>JADJOJ010000001.1 GCA_016713825.1 Candidatus Leptofilum gracile
TCTGAAAATCAAGCCCCATCCCCTCGATCTTTTGATCAGGCTCATCAAAAAGCTGGGGTGCCGCTGTAGCCCGTCACCCGCAAATCCTGCATCATTTTGATTTGCAGTTCGGCGCTGCCGGTGCCGCCAGGCACCACCGTACAGCCCAGCCGCACGAACGCATTGTCGAACAAAAAGCCTGCGGGCACCAGGTGGTAGGTAAAGCTGTTGAGCACCACATCGCCCGGTTTGAAACCGATGGCTTTGAGGGCGCCAACGGCCGTATCCCAGGCCCCTTCGTCCGGTTCGGGGGCGGGTTCGTAGATGGGGCCGGGTGAGAAGAAGATGTGCGTCACTTTTTCCGGCGGGATGCCCAACATGCCGCCGAAGGGCGGATTGGCCTGCTGCAAAGCGACAATCTCATCCTTGGACAGCACCGGAATCTTGGGCAAATCGGCCACGCCGTGGATGTCGTTGGGGGTGATGCCCGCTTTGTCGAAACGCGCTTTTACTGCGGGGGCCTTGGCGTAAGCGTGCTTGATGGCTTCTCGTAATTTCTGGTCCAGGTTGCTCATAATTTTTTCCGTTACAGACCGGGGCATGAATGCCCAGGCTATGCATCATTTCGAAGACCTGGGCATGAATGCCCAGGCTATAAACCGATTACCGTTTACCGATTACCGTTTACCCAATCCACCGCTTGCGGCGTTTGTAATGCTTCACGTCGCGGTAGCTTTTGCGTTCGCCCACCTGGGTGAGGCCCAGGTAGAACTCTTTGATGTCGGCGTTTTGAGCCAGTTGGCTGGCTTCACCATCGAGGACGATACGGCCGTTTTCCATCACGTAGGCATATTCGGCCGTTTTCAGCGCCACGTTGGCATTCTGCTCCACCACCAAAATCGAGACGCCCCTTCTTTATTAATGCGCCGAATAATTTCAAAAATATTTTGCACCAGCAGCGGCGCCAGACCCAATGATGGCTCATCCAGCAGCATCAGGCGCGGCTTGGCCATGAGGGCGCGGCCAATCGCCACCATCTGCTGTTCACCGCCAGAAAGATAACCGGCCGTCCGGTGGCGCAGCGAGGTTAGCGCCGGGAAATAATCGTACACCTGCTCCAGCAAGCGTTTGGTATCCGACTGGCTAGGGTTCACCAACGCCCCCACCCGCAAATTTTCCTCGGCGGTGAGATGTTGGAACAGCCGCCGCCCTTCCAGCACCTGCACAATGCCCCGCCGCGTCACTTCCTCGGCGGGCAGCTTATCGAGCCGCTCACCGTCAAACTCAATACTGCCCCGCGTCACCGCCCCATCTTCGCGCAGCAGCAAGCCAGAAATGGCCTTGAGCGTGGTGGATTTACCCGCACCGTTGGCCCCCAGCAGCGACACAATCTGCCCTGGCTTACCTCCAACGACACACCGCGCAGTACCAAAATGACATCACTGTAAACGACTTCGATATTGTTGATTTTTAGCATAAGAATGAAAGCCACAGAGAACACAGAGAATTTAGAGAAAATTGCTAGCCCTTTCAGATTTGGTTGAGCTTGGCGGGAACGTGATGCGTGAAACATGATCTATTTCTGGTCACGTTTCACGTTTCACGCATCATACCTTGTCAACCCCCTCCGAAAATCCAAATTTCCTTCATCTCTGTGCCCTCTGTGGCAAATAAAGGTTAATTACCAGAGAAGTTGTCTGCCGGGCGCAGATCGGGCGTGGCGGTCCAATCTTGCAGCAGCACAAACTGGCCGCCCTGCACCTGGCGCAGCTGCGCTTCGTGTGGCGAACGGCTGTCGTTGGAGAAGTCCACGCGCATCACGCCATCCAGCACGTCAATCGCGCCAAGTTCAATCAGGGCTGCCTGCACATCGGCACCGGTCAGGTTGTCGTAGCCCACGTTGTCGATGGCCAGCTCAATGGCCCGCACGGCCAGGTCTACACCAGCAAAGGTGAGCAGATAACCCACACCCCGCTCGGCTGGTTGACGTTCGTTGGCGGCAAACTGCTCGGCGGCGAACTGCACGCCGGTGTTATCTTCATCACTCCAGAACAGGTAGGGGAAGGGGGCAATCATGCCTTCTACCAATGTCGGATCGCTCACGAAGGCGTAGATGGAGATGTCCATCGCCCAGTTGTTGGCGCCAAACAGGAATGAATCACGCAAACCCAATGCCCCCATACCGTTCAGGATCGAGGCTGGGCCAAAGGCGAGGGAGTTGGTGTAGATTACGTTGGCCCCGGCAGCCTGGGCGTTGAGGATGGCAGTGGTGGTATCGGCCGTGGGAGCGGGCTCAACCAGTTCATTGGCTACAATTTCGATGCCCAGCGATTCGGCGTAGGCCAGCGTTTCATCGGTGTAGGCACCCTGCCCGTAAGCGGTGGGCCAGCTGATGTAGGCGATTTTGATATCGTCGCCTGCGCCTTCGGGCTTCACGGCATCCCAGTTGGCGCTGATGTAATCCATGAACAGGGCAAACTGGTCGGGGTAGATGGGGCATAACCAAAGGTGTAGCCAGATTCGGGGCCGTAGAAGTCAACGGCGCTAAGTCCGGCAGCCAGGTTGGGGATTTGGTCTTCCACAAAGCGGCTGGCCAGCGCTTCACCATCGCCGGAGCCGTAGGTGAACATGACGAGAACGTTGTCGTCTTCGCTGGTGTAGCGGTCGTAGGCGGCCACGGCTTCATCGACGCTGGACTGGGTGTCGGTGAATTGCAGTTCGATCTGGGCACCACGGATACCGCCGTTGGCGTTCACAGCGGCAACGGCATCATTGAACCCGTTGATCAGCGGGCCGGTGATGCCAGCCAGCGGGCCGGACAGGTCACCAAAGTGGTAGAAGGTGATGGTTTCGCCTTCCAGGTTGTCGGTGCGCAGTTCGGGAGCAGCTTCTTCGGCCGGCTCTTCGGTGGTGGCTTCTTCGACGGCTTCGGCCACATCGGTGGCGGCGGCTTCAACGGTGGGGGCGATTTCTTCAACGGCCGCTTCCACCGTAGGGGCCAATTCTTCGGCAGCTGCTTCTAACGTGGGGGCGACTTCATTGATGGCATCTTCAACGGTTTCCTGCACTTCGGCAGGCGTGCCACAGGCAACGAGGAACAAAGCACCTAGCAGGAAAACAGCAATGTGAATACGGGCAATTTCTTCATGGGTTTACTCTCTCCTTTTCGTGGGTAAATAAAGTGTTGTCAACTAATGTGAAATGGTAATTGAAATTTCACCTCCTTGGCCAAAAGGTTTAGTGGCCGGTGGTTAGCGGCTAATGGTTCGTACCAACTAGCCGCTAACCACCAACCGCTAGCGTGCAAACGGCCGTAATCGCCAAGCCGCCTTAATCAACCGCCAGCGATACGCCAACCCGCGCGGTTCAAAAATCAGGAATAAAGTTAAAGCGAGGCCGAAGATAAACGGCCGTAACGCCGCCCCAATCCCCCCCGCATTTTCGGGAAACAGCGCAATGATGGGTGGGGTTAACAACGTGGCAATCTCTTCCAAAAAGATGATGAGCGTGGTGCCAAAAATGGGGCCAACGCTGGTGCCCAGCCCGCCCACAATCAACATGCCCAGCATGATGATAGAGTCGTTCAGGCCAATCGTTTCTGAGTTGAGGTGGCGCAAATTGTGCGCCAGTAAGGACCCCGCCACGCCTGCGTACACGGAAGCAATGAAGAAAGCGCGCAGCTTGTAGCTAAACAGGTTGATCCCCAGCAGTTCTGCTGCCAAATCATTATCGCGGATGGAGATGAAGGCGCGTCCCAGGCGGCTGCGCGCAATGTTATGCGCGGCAATGGTGCTGATGATGAGTACCACGAGGGTGATGTGGATAAATTGGGTGGGGGTGGCGAAACGGTAGAGGCAAGCGGCCGTTTCCGCATCAAACGTCGTGCCCAAAAAGCAGGTGTTGCTGATGACCGGCAGTTGAATCACCGGCACGGGCACGTTGATCCCCTGCGCCCCGTTCAGCACGTCGGGCCACAGGTTGCGTGTAAACCAGGGAATGATGAATTGGGCGCTCAGCGTCGCCATCACCAGATAAAACCCTTTAACCCGCAGCGAGGGCAGGCCGAACAGCAACCCCACCAATCCCGCGCCCAGCCCAGCCACCGGCAGCGCCAAAAAGAAGCTCCAGCCAGCCACCCCCACCAGCAGCGCCGAAATGTAACCACCCACGGTCATAAACGCCGCCTGGCCGAGTGAAATTTGGCCCGTGTAGCCGGTGAGAATGTTCAACCCCTGCACCGCAATCATGAAAATGCAGATGCGGTTCACCAGCGAGACCAATGACTCGGAGGCGACGTAGGGCAAGGCAAACAGCAGCAGCAAAAAGCCGATCAGCAACACATACTGCCACCGCTGGCGCAGCACGGCCATATCTTGTTCGTATGAGCGGTCAAAATCACCCGCTGGTCGTAAAACAGCCATTTGTTTCTCCGAAAACCCCGCCATAAATGGCCGGGCTAATTTTTAGCCGGGGGTTGAAACCCCCGGCGGCTTGGCAGCGTTTGCGCTAAATTCGCTCGATGCGCTTAGCGGTGGCGATGAGGATGCCGCCCACGGCAGCGATGATGCCCGCAATGGCCCAGGAGATGCCAAAGACGCGGTTGATGCGAATGCCGACGCTTTGCGCCGTCTCATGATCTTCGGCGGTGGCGCGCATGGCCAGGCCGGTGGTGGTGTATTGGAAAAAGAGCCAGAGCAGCGTGACGCAAATCATGGCCACCACAAAGGACCAGACCAGATTTTGCCGCAGCACCAAAATCATCGGGTTGTCGTTGTAGGTGAAGGGCAGGGTGATTTGGTACGGATTGGTGACGTCGAAAATGACGGGGAAGCTGCGCTGCACGGTGCCAAAAACAAGAATGGTAAGCCCTTGTAAAAATTGGGCCAGCGCCAGGGTCATTAAAATGATGGAGAGGAGCGGCTGCCCGGTCATGGGGCGCAGGGCGAGGCGCTCGATGAGCAGCCCCAGCAGCACGGAGACGCCCAGGGCGCAGATGATGGCCAGCCAGAGGGGCAGGCCCAGCCCGGCGTCGGAGGCAAACCACCAGGTGACCATCGTGCCGATGAGGAGCATTTGCCCCTGGGCAAAGTTGAACACCTCAGACGATTTGAAGATGAGGACAATGCCCAGGGCGATCAAGGCGATCGGCCCGCCGTTGAGAAGGCCGGTAATTGCAAATTGGGGGAAGTAGCTGCCAGTTCATAAGCTTATCCGTTGGTAGTTACTAGTTTGTTGGTTGCTAGTTTATTAGTTGCTAGTTTGTTGGTTGCGAATTATTGGGTGCTGTGACCTACTGTTTACTTTTTTTACTGATTACTAAGTAGTCAGCAAAAAGTTTTCGTAAATAAGAATCTGTCAGAATGGGCAATCTCGTTCTGAATAGTCAGTACCTTATCAACCGAATCAATCATCTCATCAATCGTTTTGAACAGGCGATTGGCACACGCTTTCTCTTTCAGGTGCCGCCAATAGCGCTCAATGGGATTTAAGTCCGAACAGTAAGGGGGCAACCAGAAGACTGTCGAACGTGTTTCAAAAAAGGCTAGAAGTGCTTCGGAAGCCTGGCTATGATGGTAAGAGGCATTGTCCATCACGAGCACAACCGGTCGGTCCTGAGGCGCAGTCGCCATCAGAAGTTGGATAAAGCTGGAGAAAGAAGCCGAGTTCTTTTTGGCTACGGGCAGGGTGATGACTTCATCGGTGCGCCAGTTGTAGGCTCCGAAAAGGTGATGCCATTGAGCCGGTCCTGGTGCCGCTACCCGCTTTTGCTGACCGCGCTTCATCCAACACTTTATGAGTACACAGGAGTCTCAGTGTCGTTTCGTCCACAAAGAAAAGTTCGATCTCGGCGCGTTCAGCTTTTTTTTCAGCTCTTCTAGCGTCGCTTCGGCTCTGGCTTTGACGGCTTTGTCTTGCAGGGGGTCAAGGGTGTGCTTAGGGCGACGATAAACATAGTCTTGCTCAGCTAAAATATTGAGGAAGGTGCGTTCCGTAACGCGAATCCCCGTCGCCTGCTCTAGATGAGCCATAAGCCGCTTTGCATCCCAAACGTTAAAGGCATAGCCTAACTCGGTCGGCTCTTTAGCCATCGTCTCCTCTAAGATTTGGCGATACTGCGCATCGGCTGCTTTTGGGCGGCCCGCGCGTA
The DNA here is from genome assembly GCA_016713825.1 of Candidatus Leptofilum gracile. Lineage (GTDB taxonomy): Bacteria > Chloroflexota > Anaerolineae > Promineifilales > Promineifilaceae > Leptofilum > Leptofilum gracile. The sequence goes on from JADJOJ010000001.1 coordinate 6,128, forward strand.
GTTTGTCCGCTAGTCCATCAATGCCCTCTTCCCGCCAACGTTTATGCCAATAGTAAACCTGGCTGGGTTGAATCGCTAGGAGCTTAGCGATCTCAGCGGGCTTTTGGCCAAGATGGAGCAGACGGATCAGGGTAGCCCGATGGCGCACGCGAAGGTCCTCGTGATTTTTGATCGCTTGCTCAATGAGTCCAAGAGATTCGGTTGTTAAGGTGTAATTGATTTTCTTTGGCATCTGTCTATGATGCCTCACTTTCTAAATTCTGAAAACTTTTTGCACTTTACTTAAGTCGTCAGCAAAAAGTTTTTGAAAAAAAATCCATCAAAGATTCAAATGATTTCGCAGATTTAGAGGAAAAAAAATTTGTCTAATCTGCGAAATCTGTTGATAAAGAATTTTGAAAACTTTTTTCCAATCACTTAAAACAAAGTGGCGATTTTTACGGCCGTTTCCACCACACTCGTACTGCCATCCTGATACTGCACCGTGGCCCGCACCTCGACGCGATCGGTGCCGTTGTACAGGCCAGTGATGATGTCGTCGTACTTGGTGTAGAGCACGCTGCGCTTCAGCTTGCGCGAACGGGTCATCTCTTCTTCGTCGGCGTCGAACTCTTTGTGCATGAGGACGAAGCGGCGGATACGGCCGTTTGGCGGCAAACTCTCATTCACTTCAGACACCGCCTGCTGAACCAAATCGTACACTTCCTGCTTCTGCGACAGGTCGATGAACGTCGTGTACCCCAGGCCGCGCCGCTCGGCCCAGTTGCCCACGTTGCCGTAATCCATCACGATAAGCGCCGTCACAAAATCGCGCTCCGTGCCCACAGCCATCACGTCGCGAATGTACGGGCTAAATTTCAGCCGCCCTTCGATAAATTGCGGCGAGAACTTTCGCCGTTGGCCAGGGTCAACATCTCCTTCACGCGGTCCAGATAAATGATGTGGCCATCCTCGTCGATATAGCCTGCATCGCCGGTGCGGAACCAGGAACGGCCGTCTTCATCCACCAACAGCGATTTTTCCGTAGCCTCTGGATTTTTGTAGTACCCCTGGAACAGAATGGGGCCTGTGAGCAAAATCTCCCCATCCTCACCAATTTTGGCCTCCGATTCGGGAATGGGTTTGCCCACGCTGGCAAACTTGATGTCGCCATCCCGATGCAGCGTGATGCCGCCCGTCACCTCGGTGGAGCCGTACACCTGCTTCAGATTAATGCCCAACGCATGGAAAAAGCGCATCGCATCTGGGCTAAGGGCCGACCCGGCGGTGTACGCCGCCCGAATGCGAGAGAGGCCCAGCTTGTCGCGCAGGGGGCCAAACACCGTCAGGTTGCCCAGCTTGTAGGCCAGATTCAGCCCCACGCCCACCGACTCGTTGCGCAGCCGCTTGTCGGCCACCTGGTAACCCACAGGCAAGAAGGTCTGGTACAGTTTGCGGTTGAGCCAGCTCGTTTCGCTAATGCTCACCTGCACCATGCCTACCAGGTTTTCCCACAGCCGAGAGTTGTACAGCAGCCCTTCGGGCGCAATTTCGCGGATGTTTTCGCGCACGGTTTCTGGCTCTTCGGGGAAGTTCATGACGATGCCAGAGTAGACGTGGGGGGCAATGCCCAGGGCGTGCTCACCAATCCAGCCCAGCGGCAAGATAGAAACGTGGTTGTCGCTGTCGTAGCGGGGGTCAATTTCGTTGAACAGGCGGGTGCTGTGGATCAGGTTGTTGTGGCTGAGCATCGCCCCTTTGGGCAGGCCGGTGGTGCCAGAGGTGTAGCAGAGAACGGCCGTATCCTCACCCTGCCCCAACGAAACCTCCGTATCAAACCGGTCTGGCTCCTTTGCGGCGATCTGGCGACCCAATTCCAGCACCTCTTCATAAGAAATCAGCCACGGATCATCATAGCTCCACAAACCTTTGTCTTCCCAATAAATCACCTTCTTGATACCAGGCACCTCAGCGCGAATTTCCAGCATCTTGTCGCACTGCTCCTGGTCTTTGGCCATGGCAAAGGTGGAATCGCTGTGCGCGGCAATGTACGCCAGCTCTTTGGCGATGGCGTCGGTATACACGCCCACCTGCGTAGCCCCCACTGCCAGCAAGCCCAGGTAGCCCCACAAATATTGCCGGTCGTTGTCACCGATGGTGCATATCTTATCACCCCGCTGCACGCCCAGCGCCAGCAGCCCCAGGGCAAACAGCTTCACATTTTCATACGACTCTTGCCAGCTAAACTCGCGCCAAATACCGAACTCTTTCTGGCGCAGCGCCACCTTGTTGGTGCCATGCACCTGCACCTGCTTCAAAAAATATTGGGGAGTGTTTGCGGGTTATTCATGGGTTCTATTGGTCAGACCTGTCAGGTTTGCGAAACCGGAAGCTCTGAAAATCTCGTTTTTAAAAACCTGACAGGTCTATTTACGCCTTGCCTAAATATGCATCAATCACTTTGGCATCTTGCTTAACGGCATCCGGCACGCCATCGGCGATTTTGACGCCAAAATCCAGCACAACCACCCGGTCAGAGATGTCCATAACCAGGCCCATATCGTGCTCAATCAGCACAATCGTTACGCCGCGCCGCTCGTGAATGTCCAAAATGAAGCGAGCCATATCCTCTTTTTCTTCCACGTTCATGCCCGCCATTGGCTCATCTAGCAGCAGCAGTTGTGGCTCCATGGCCAGCGCACGCCCCAATTCCACCCGCTTGCGCAACCCATAGGAAAGTGCGCCAACGGTGGCTTTGCGAATGTGGGCAATCTCTAAAAAGTCGATGATTTCTTCCACCACTTCGCGGTGCTGTACTTCTTCACGCTGGGCGCCGCCCCAGTAAACCATGCTGGCCAGGCTGTTCTGCTTCATGTGGATGTGGCGCGCCGCCATCAGGTTATCTAGCGTGCTCAAACCAGTGTAGAGCGCAATATTTTGGAAGGTACGGGCAATGCCCAGGGAAGCAATTTTGTGGGTGGGGGTTTTGGTGAGGTCGGCCTCTGTGAAAAGAATTTGGCCCTTCTGCGGCCGGTAAAACCACTGATGCAGTTGAGCATAGACGTTTTACCCGCACCATTTGGTCCGATGATGGCCCTGATTTCGCCTTTCTTCACGCCAAAGCTAACGTCTGAGAGGGCGGCGTTGCCCCCAAAACTCAAGGAAACGTTTTTAACATCCAGCAGGACGGCGTTTGAACTCATGCAACCTCTAGTTTGTATTGTGTGGCGCAGGACACCGGCTGTGTGAGGCCGAGTCAATTTCTTCTGGGTTTATGTTGTTTGCACAAAGGGTGTTGTTCTCTTCTGTACAAAAGTTACCATAAGCGGGGGGGATAGGCAAGAAATTTAGGGAGACTGGAGATTGGAGATTGGAGATAGGCAATCTCCAATCTCCAATCTCCAATCTCAGTTAGAACCTATCCGAAAAATAAATTGACCTAAACAAAAGATGCACCTTGTGGACAATTAGTTTGACCAAAAACAAACGTCCAACGAGGTGCATCTTGAAAAACAAGGATAAACAAAAACCCCAAAATGTCGACTATTTCCGTGTCCCGAGGCCACTGTGGCGTCGCATCAAAAAACATCTGCCCAAACCGCCCCAAAGACGCGGACCAGGCCGCCCCCGGGCTGACAATCGGGCAGTTGTCAATGGCCTCTGGTACATTTTGTGGACAGGCTGCCAATGGAAAGCAATCCATAGAGATTGGTTCGGCGTTTCCAGCAGTGTCCTGCACGAACGGTTCCAAACCTGGCAACAGCAGGGTATCTGGGACAAGGTGTTGCAAACGATGGTTCGCTTTTACAATCGGCAGCGCCGAATTCGCTGGAAATGGCAAGCTATCGATAGCAAATCGGTACCTGCACCTCTGGGCGGAGAAGCAACGGGACGCAATCCCACTGACCGGGGTAAACGGGGGCCAAGATTCATATCCTGGTTGATGAGCGAGGCGCGCCGCTGGCAGTGCATCTTACCGGTGCTAACCAGCACGACAAATGGTCGGTGGACGACCTGGTCTTCGCCATTGTGGTCCCACGTCCGACAAAAGAACAGCATCTTTGTTTGGATAAAGGGTATGATTTCGACGATGTCCACCGTTTTGTTACCGAAGTCAATTATCAGAAACATATCGCCCACCGTCGGCGTCGTGGCGAACCATTGCCAGAACCAATTCCTGAAGATCAGAAGCATCCGGCACGACGATGGGTCGTGGAAAGGACGTTTGGTTGGTTGGCCAAAAGGCGTAGTATTCGCACTCGGTGGTGCAAGAAAAGTGAAAATTGGTTGGCCTTTGTGCAGTTCGCTTGTGCGCATATCTTGTGCGATTTAGCAATTTACGGATAGGTTCTTATAGTGAAGTTCGCAGCAAGTAGATTTCAGGTCGTTTGTACGCGGTCTGTCAGGTGCATTTTGGGCAGCTCGGCGGGGACAAAGTTGGGGTCGCGCCAGCGGGTGAGCTTGATGAGATGGCGGGCTACCCACCAGCCCGCCCGGAAGAAGCGCGGGTATTTTAGAATGTAGGCAAAGCGGGCCAACCAGACGCGCAGGCGCAGCTGTTTGAACAGCGAGTGCTGGTTCAGGCGGGTTTTGTAGGTGCTAAAGCTAAAATCCTGCCGGTTGAAGGCGTCTTCCAGGGTGGCGGCGGCAACTTCGCCGTAGCCCAGGGCAAAGGAGATGCCTTCGCCCATGAGCGGGTCTACCCCGGCGGCATCGCCGACGAGAATGATGCGGGGTTGGGCGAAACGGCCGTCCTTATCCCACCACCTTATCGGATGCCCCTTTAACTTGTACGCCTTCATCTCCCGATCTCGCGCCGCCATTGAATCGGCCAGCGTTTGCTTGAGGTCCGCTTTGGGCCGCGCTGGCTGGGCGCGGCTGTCGAAGACGCCCCGGTTCATGTACGGCTGGGCGTCTACATAGCTGGGAAAGTCCCAGTAGTAGCCTTGCAGCTGGTGGTCGGTCATCGGCGTGAAGTCGAAGATAGCCACGCCATCGCGGAATTCTGACTGTGTGTGGGCGTTTTCTGGGGTGAGCACTTCAATGAGGCGGGCGACGCGGGAATCATCGTCCCACTTGAGGCGACGGCGCACAAAGCTGCGGGAGCCATCGGCGGCGACGACGGTTTGGGCGTGGAAGGTGGTTTTTTCGGTGATTACCTCAACAAAATCGTCATGCGGCAGCACATCGGTGACGGCTTCACCCTGACGGATGGTGATGCCGAGGGATTCGGCCGTTTTTACCAGCCAATGGTCAAACTCATCCCGCCGAATGATGCGAAAAACCGGGTTGCCAAAAAAAGAGTAGCTTTGGTCCTGGTACAGCAAGCGCACTTCGCGCACTTCAAAGTTTTTGGGCTCAAAGGGCAGCCCCAGCCGGGCCAAAATGTTTTGGCCAATGTGGGTCACACCACCGCCACACAGCTTTTCACGGGGATGAACTGCTTTGTCTACCACCACAATGCGGCTGGCCCACGCTGGATTATTTTTGACTAAATGTAACGCTGTTGATGTCCCTGAAGGCCCCGACCCCACGATCAAGATATCGACGTGTTGAATCTGCGTCATTTTCTCCTTATGCCTCCAATGTGGTCGGTAATCAGTCTTCAGTAATCAGTATTCAGTTGGATTACCTTTCTGAATACTGATTACTGTTTACGGATCATTGTTTACTGATTACCGCGTAATCATAGGCAACATTATAGCATGGGGCAGGGGAATTGCCTGTTCGGTACTGCTAGAGGGCGGCGCGTCGCTGGGAGGGCGGTTGCCGGCGACGTCGCTGGGAACGATGCGGAATTCGTAAATTTCGGCCAGATCGGGCGGGATGAAGAAGGTTTGCAGTTCGGTGGTATTGGTCACCCAGGCGGTCCAATCGAGCGTGGCCTGGGCGCGGTATTCCAGGGTGTAGCTGGCAATTCCAGAGAGGGCATCGCTGCCGCTCCAGCGCAGCAGGTAGTGGCCATCGGGCATTTGGTAGAGTGAGGTAATCGTTGCGGTAGGCACGGTCATGTCGATGCCAAACTGGATGAGCGGGGTGGTGATGGTTTGGGTGAGGGCGTCGGTGGTGCTGAGTACGGCCGTTGCCTGCCAATACAGCGCCGGTTGTTCGCTGGCAAAGTTGTGGGTGTGGCTAAGAACGGCCGTATCCCACGCTTCCGCCACCAGCTTGTTGGTCTGGCTGATATCTGTGCTCACGGTGAAGGTGGTGGTGAGCACCTGGCTGGTTGTCGTGCTAATTTCCCAGCTAAAACCGACCTGCGGATCGTTGAACCAGGTGCCAGCGGTGGGGTCGGTGGCGCTCATTGTGTCTGGTGGCGGGGACATCTTCAGCAGCCGCATGCCGTCGAACCAGAGGCCCAGGCCGTTGTCGGTGGTGGTGAGATCGTCCAGGAAGACGTAATTGTCCGTTCCGGCCGTCAGGTTGAATTCGCCCAGGGTGAGCCATTGGCCCAGGGTGGCCTGCTGGCTGGCCACGACGGTCGTTACGCCGTCGGCGTGGTGAATTTCGTAGGTAGCTCCGTCGGTTTCTGATTTTCCGGTGGCGCAGTAGGGGATGTACATTTGGATGCGGTAACGGCCGTTTTCCGGCACGTTGGGTCGCCAGGTGCCCCAGTTGGCGCTCTCGGCGGGATTGGTGGTGGAGTAGGTGTAGTAGCTGTGCAAATTATGGCCGCATTCGTTGCTGCCTTCGTACCAGTTAGCCACGCTCTTGGTAAACTGGGCGCTGTCTTCATTCACGTAAATGTGTTCATCTACCGTGCCAATTTTGGCTGCCACCTGATCGCGCAGCCAGGGCAGCAAGTCGTGGACCTGATCGCCGGGGCATTCGGTGGTGCCATACGCATCCCGGTGGCCCATCAGGTTGGGCCGACCCCCTTCCACAAACGGCATCGTCGCCTCCGATTCGTAGACGTTGATGCCCCGCTGGTCGGCTTTCCAGGAAAGAATTTCCACCAGCGACGCTTTCATCGGTTCGGGCGGGGCAATGCCGGGCAGGCCGGGATAATCTGGCCCAGTAAAGGTGCCGATGAGCGAGACGCCCATGCTGCCGGTGTTGGCCCCAGAGGCGTGCGTGCCCACCACGTCCAGATTTTCGTAATCCTCATTCATGTGGCCTTCGTAGATGACGCCATTTTGGTCGATGAGATAGTTGTAGCCAATGTCGCCCCAGCCCCGGCAGCTGGTGCAGGTAGCGGAAGCGGGGTAGGTGTGGAAAGACCAGATAGCCCGCACGACGGCGGCCCAGTTGGTGCTGCTGTTGCTGGAAACGGTGTGGTGCCGCGATCAGATGGCTGGCATCGTCGTAGGCCAGCCCGGCGGTGTAGTCACAATCCACCGAAGTACACCAGACGTCGCGGCTGATGACGGTGGGGCGGGGGTAGCCGGTGCCGCTGGGGCGGTTGCCCTGGGCCGCATCCAGCACCGCCTGCTGGGCCAGCAGCTCTTCGGTGGTGGGGCCGTTGGTGGTGTCGATAAAGGTGAAGCTGATGCTGTGCAGTTCGGGGGCGACCAGGCTGTTGAACCGGCCAAAACTAACGCTGAACTGAATGGTGTCGTGGGTGCCATCTGCGTCGGGCACGATGATCATGTCGCTCAGGTTTTCGTGGTCATCTTCTTGCACCAGATCGAGATGACTGTGCAGGTGGAACCATTGTGACCAGTCGCCACTGCCCTTGCGGGTGCGCACCTGGATTTCCAGGCTGGTGTCGGCGGGCACATCGGCCTCCCAACTGGTGACGAGGGCGTTGAAGTTGATGGGGGTTTGGATGGGGTCGGAGAAGTAAACGGCCGTAAATGCTGCATTATCTAACGTGAGGCCGGTGGGGGAAACGGCCGTCTCTGCCCCGGCACCCTGGGCAAAATCTTCGCCCTGCCAGGTGAGGCTTTGCATGATGGGGGCGGCCGCCGTGGTTTCAGCTTTGGGCCAGCTCACAGCCACGAGCAGGGTCAATAAAGTAAGAAATGAGATGGTTTTTACAGTTTTGTACATCTTTTCGCTCCCGCAAGGAATGAATTTACTACTAACTTTTCTCCCCTCAGCAAAAGCATCTTAACAACAGCCCTATAAATGTGCGGTATAGAAAGGGTGAATTTTAGATTAGGATGGAGTGAATGTGGCGGGAAGGTGATGTGGTAGAATTACGGCCGTTACGCATCTAAAAACTGTGCCAAAGTTTGAGGAGGTCAACTTGAAAAAGTCGCTACCAACCCTTTTAGTCCTAATTGTTATGTCAATCTGGCTCCTTTTTACCTCACTCGCCAATTCAGAATCAGCGGTATCGGAAGAGATTGATGGGGAAACGGCCGTATCCACCGCAACCTCCATCTTCACCCGCACTCAAACCATCGGGGCCAGCGCCAGCTTTGGCGTCGCCCTGGGCGATCTAGACGCCGACGGCGATCTGGATGCCTTCACCGCCAACGTCCTCTTTGAAATGGCACCGACCAACAGCAATAAAGTGTGGCTCAACAACGGCAATGGGCAGTTCACAGACAGCGGCCAATTGCTGGGAAATGAAGATAGCTACGCAGTGGCATTTAGGCGATCTGGACGGCGATGATGATTTGGACGCTTTTGTGGCCAACGACGGGGCCAACACCATCTGGCTCAACGATGGTCAGGGCAGCTTTAGCAATAGTGGGCAGTCGTTGGGGACAAACAACAGCCACACCGTGCTGCTCGCCGATGTCAACCAGGATGGCAGCCTGGATGCCTACGTGGCCAACTACGGGCAAGCCAACGTCCTATGGCTCAACGACGGCACCGGCCAGTTCAGCCAAAGCCCACAAATGCTGGGTAATCTGGACAGCTACAGCGCCGCCTTTGGCGATCTGGATGGGGATTGCGATGTGGACTTGTTTGTGACAAATTACAGTCCGGCACTGGCCAATCAGGTCTGGCTAAATGATGGCACGGGGCAGTTCACCGACAGCGAGCAGCGACTGGGTGCCGCCCCTGGCTACACGCCGGTTTTGGGCGACTTTGACCGCGACGGTGACCTGGATGCCTACGTGGCCAACGCCAACACGGATGAACTGTGGCTGAACAACGGAGACGCCACCTTCCAACTCAACAGCCAAAGCCTGGATACAGACAGTGGCTTTGGCGCAGCCACGGCCGATTTTGATGCTGATGGCGATCTGGACATTTTTTTGCCCATCTATTCTGGAGAAAATGGGGTGCACCTATTGCTCAACGACGGCACAGGGCAGTTTGACGAGCGACTAAATATTTTGGAAACGGATGCCGCCAACTACTTTGCCGCGTTAGGGGATTTAATCGGAAACGGCCGTCCTGACGCTTTCGTCACCAGTATTTTTCACACGGATGGCAATGGGATCTGGCTGAATCAACTAAACAGCGCACAAACCATCACCGCAACGCACAGCAGCCCAACTTATCTTGGTGTGCCCATTGTGTTCACGGCTACGGCCAGCAGTGAATCCAGCGCAACCTTCCAATGGGATTTTGGCGACGGCAGCAGTGGCGAAGGGACAACTGCGCAGCATGTGTACCAGCGATGTGGGGTATTCACGGCCGTTCTCACCGCCACCCACCAAACCCAAACGGAAGTTGCCACTATCACTGTCTCTGTTACAAAAGCCAATTCGGTTTTCTTGCCCGTTGTGCTGCGATGAAAGACGGCCGTTTACGCAAAACAGATACTTGTTACTGTGTAAAACCCCAGCCGCTCCAAACGGAGGATACAAAATGGACGACTTTTCCGCTCAGGAAGATCAACAAACAATTATGCAAAAATACAATACGGCCGTTCGCAACATGCGCTGGCGGGCGGTGGCGTTTGCGTACATTTATTGAGCGCGTTTGACTGTTTTAGGAAAACCGGTTCTTGTGCTGAACAACCAACATCCGTATGATTACCTCCATGCGTGATTCCAGGCTCAAATGGGGCATCATTTTTCTCTTTGTATTGTGGTTATTTTACGGACTGAGCGCCTATTACGTGGTGCAAAAACCGTTCAGCGTGCCGCAGCTGGTGGCGCTGCTGGAAAATCCGTCTGCGTGGCTGACGCTGGATTTTGCCTGGTCCTCCGTGGGGCGGTCGCTGCTGGATGTGGGTACGGCCGTTCTCATCAACCTCGCCGCCTGGGGCATTGGGGCAACGATCCTAAGTTATGTTAAGTTGAAGATGGATGGGTTGGAAACGGCCGTTTTCGGCACAGGTCTCGGCTTTGGTGTTCTGGGGCTGTGGATATTCCTCCTCGGACTCATCGGCGGCTTCACCTCCGCCATCTTTTGGGCCACTATGGCCGTCGCCCTCGCCCTCACCCTCTGGCAAATCTTTAAGAAGGGGACGCGGATAAACGCGGATGACGCGGATTTTCTTCTAAACCTTTGCGCACTTTGCGTCCTTTGCGGTTAAACTTCCCCTCACGCAGCATCACGCTCTACCTGCTCATCGTCCTTGGCCTGGCGCTCATCCTCGCCCTGCTGCCGCCCACCGATTGGGACGGCCTGTTCTACCACCTCAACGGCCCCAAGCTCTATTTAGAAGCCGGGCGCATCGTCGGCGGCATCGACATCCCCCACCTCAGCTTCCCCGCCCTGTTCGAGATGCTTTTCACCCTGGCGATGGGCCTGCGCGGTGATGTGGCCGCAAAATTATTGCACTTCAGCTTCATCCCCTGGCTGATGGCGCTCGTCTACCTAATCTCAACCAGATTTTTTGCCACAGAGGAGATAGCGTATAGCGCTGTGGCCGGTGTCCCCACCGTGCCACAATCGGCAGGAGCAGAAAAGCGCAAATCTGGTGGCTGGACGGCCGTTCTCATCCTCATCTCCATGCCGATGGTGCTTAACCTGGGGGCGCAAGCGTACAACGATCTGCCGTTGGCATTCTACCAGGTGGCCGCCCTGGTGGCCATTCTGCGCTGGCGACAAAACGAGCAAACCGGCTGGCTCATCCTCAGCGGCGTTTTTGCCGGGCTAGCGATGGGCCTCAAATACACCAGCTTCGTCACCCCGCTCCTTCTGGCGGGCACAGTTGTTTGGCATTTTTGGCAAAAAGAATCCCGTGCTGTGGCCGGCGTCCCCGCCGCGCCACTTGGTGGCGCGGTCAGGAGACCGGCCACAGCGCAGAAAACGCCTTCGCGCCTCCGCGCCTCTGCGTTAAAAAAATCGCTCAAGCCACTACTCATCCTCACCGCCGTCACCACTCTCATCGCCCTGCCCTGGTACCTCAAAAATTGGGCCTTCACCGGCAACCCAGTCTACCCCTTTGTCTTCGGCGGCCACTTTTGGGACGATTTTCGCGCCGCCGCCTACGCGGGCACCGGCACCGGGATCGGCTTCGATCCGCTTGCCCTGCTGCGCCTGCCCCACGACCTGATTTTGGGCCTCAACGACGCCAGCCAGGACGGCCAGCCGGGGCCGCTGTTTTTGATTTTTTTGCCAGCGGTGCTGGTTTATGCGTTTAGTCGGTGGAAGAAAGGTTGGGGTGGGGAACGGCCGTTCAACCTCCTCCTAATTTTTGTCTTAGCCCAATACATCTTCTGGGTCTTCGGCGTCATCTTCTCCGGGGGATTGTGGCAAAGCCGCCTGCTGCTGCCCGCCTTCGTCGCCCTCAGCCCCATCATCGCCTGGATTTTTAACGATTTGGCCCGCTGGGATCATCCCCAATTTTCGCTGCGCCGCTTTGTTCGACTGGTCATCATCCTCGCCCTCGCCTTCAACCTGGTCGGCCAATTGCTCAACTGGCTGCCCGGCGTGCCGCTCACCTACGTCGCGGGCAGCACAAGCCGGGACGAGATTCTCACCCACTGGCTGGGCAGCCACTACACCGCCATGCAGGGCATCAACGCCCAAACCCCGCCCGACGCCGTCGTGCTCTTTTTGTACGAACCACGCAGCTACTACTGCAACCGCGACTGCCGTCCCGACTCCATTCTCGACACCTTCGCTCATCTCGAATATTTACATAACGACGCAGACGGCATCGCCCAGGCGTGGCGCAACGAGGGTATTACGCACGTGCTCTTGTTTGAAACCGGCTACGAATTTGTGCGCGAGCAGCAAATGGCCTGGATTTCGCCGCAAAACACCCACCTCATGGACGACCTCACCGCCACCCACCTGCAACCCGTCGCCGATTGGGGTGATTACCAACTGTACGAACTACGATAAGGAGTAAGGGCGACCCGGCGGGTCGCCCCTACCGCATCATGAATCTACTCACCCGCAAAAACCTCCTCATTTTCCTTTTCATCCTTCTCCTGTTTGGCATTAGCGTGGTGGGGATGTACACCTTCTTCACCTCCAAAGTGCCGGGGGCCAACGACTTTTTCCCACGTTGGAAAGGTGCACAGCTGTTCTGGCAGGAGGGCATCGATCCGTACTCCCAAACCGCCACGGAAGCGATTCAGCGCGTGCTGTACGGTGGCCAACTCGCCCGCCCTGACCAGGATCAGGTGCTGTTTGTTTACCCGTTCTACACCGTCTTTCTGCTCTGGCCGCTGGTGGGTCTGGAGTACGCCTGGGTGCAGGCGATCTGGCTGGTGTTTGTGCAGTTTTCGCTCATCGGCGGGGTGATTGCCACGCTGCGCCTGCTGGAATGGCGGCAGCCCCCCTGGCTGCTGGCGATTACGCTGCTCTGGTCGGTGGTCATGTACAACAGCACCCGCACCATCATCCTGGGCCAGTTTGCCGGGCCGATTTTCCTCTGGCTGGCGGGCACCCTTCTGGCGCTCAAGCACAAGCAGGCCGTGCTGGCCGGGGCGCTGCTCTCGCTCACCACCCTCAAGCCGCAGATGAGCTACCTGATCATCCCAGCGCTGCTGCTGTGGGCGGTGTGGCATAAACGGTGGCGCTTCGTCGCTGGTTTTGCCGGGGCGATGGCTTTGCTGGCCGGCCTGTCGTTTTTGCTGCTGCCCAGCTGGCTCGCCAGCTTCATCGACCAGGTGCTGTACTACCCGGATTACACCGTCACCCCCTCGCCGCTGCGGGTGATTACCGGCACCTTTTTCCCGCAGCTCGGCCAGCCGGTGGAAGTCGTGCTGATTGGTCTGCTGCTGGGGGTGATGCTGTGGCAATGGTGGCAGTTGCGCCGGGAAGCGGCCGTCACGCCCAAGTTCCTCTTCATCATCGGCCTGACGCTGATTGTGACCAACAGCATCATCGTGCGCACGGCGACGACCAATTACGTTATCATGTACATTCCGCTTTTTTTGCTGCTGCACACGGTGAGCCAGCGCTGGCGGAGCGGCAATGGGTGGGCTGCCGGGCTGCTGCTGGCGCTGCTAGTGGGTACCTGGGCGCTCTTCCTCAGCACCATCCAGGGGGATTTTGAGCACCCCGTCACTTACCTCCCCCTGCCGATTGGGCTGCTGCTTGGGTTGGTGTGGCTGGCGTGGGGAGATGAATTGAGAATTGTGAAGGGTGAATCGTGAATTGTTAATGGGATGATCAAGGGCCAAAGCTATCAAAAAGGGCAACCTAATGATGAAGAAAATTGATTGGGTAAAAATTCCTGAAGGTGAATTTACACCTGCCTTTTCACAGCAGCAGATGGAACACATCCGCGAAAAAGCGTATCAAATGGTGGGCCTTGATAGCTGGAGCCGCGAAGAACGCTTCACGCTAGATGATTACTTAGCCAAAGTACGCCCCTATTGGAAGATGTTGGAGATTGATCCGCAAAATTCAAAATGGCCTTATGATGGAGGTGATCCAGATGAAGTTCTTGCCTTAGAAGATAAATATCGTGAACTCAGTCACACATTAACCATTGAAAGGGAACTTACCCAAATGGAGGCCTTTACGGAAACCTCTGAACCAGGACGAGTGAAGCGTTTCGCTACAGCTAAACCGGTAACCATGAAATCATTTTATATGGCGCGTTTTCCTATCACAAAAGTACAAGGCCAACCCTTTTTTAATAAGTTCCCCTTGGAAGAAATTCACCAGCGGCAAATCAACAGATACGAGCAAAACGATCCTATTCCGGTAGAGTGGGAAATTGCTAAACAGTATTGTGAGTGGATAGGAGGACGTTTGCCAACCGCACTGGAATGGGAATATGCTGCTCGTGGCTCTGAGAGCTTATTTTATCCTTGGGGCAATGAATGGGATCCATTGAGAGGGAACTTCTTTCCAACATTAGATTTGTCAGTTCGTCCTGAACATCTAAAAGATGCCAGCTCAGTTACGCCAGTTGATAGTTATCCAAATGGTGTCAGCCCTTTTAGTATTTGGGATATGGCGGGGAATTTGCCAGAGTGGCTCGACAGATATAGCCACAAAGGCCAAACCCAACGAGAGTATCATAATCCAGCCTGGTTTTACTTCATACCTGTGTTTGTTAACGAACCAGACCCAATGCCAGGGTATATTGGGTTTCGACCAGTCAAGGATGAATGGGAACCGCAACTGTGGCCGGGCTTTGGCGCGGCTTCGTCAGAGACAGCGTTCTCTCGCGTTTGGGAAAATGATGAGGATGCAGCTTATGATGATTTGTAAGGTGTGGGCAATTGTTTAAAGGTAATTGAACTGATGGTTAAGAACGGCCGTTCCCCTCTCCACCTTCTCCTCATCCTACTCCTGGCCCTGGCGGTGCTCATTGCCGCCGTCATCATCATTGCCCCGCAAATGCCCCGCCTGCGCGACTTCGACCAGACCTTCTACCCCGCGGCGCGCTACACGCTGGCGGGCGAAAATCCGTACACGGCCGAATACATCGAAACCGATCAGGGTGCCCCGCCCGACTTCTTCAGCCCCGCCTGGCTGCTGCCCATCTTGCTGCCCTTTGGCCTGCTGCCGCAGGAGATTGCGCGGACGGTGTGGGTGCTGTTTTTAGTTGGCGTAACGAGCGCGGCGCTGTTGCAGATGCAGGCGTGGGGGTTTAGGGGATTACGGCCGTTGCTCCTCATCCTCCTCCCCTGGGCGCTCATCACCCTGCTGTTTGGGCAAGTGACGCCGCTGATTTTGCTGGGGGCGATTTGGGCGTTGAATTTGGTTTTTAGGGAGGGGGAAAAAGCGGAACACAGAGAGACACAGAGGAGTCACAGAGGCACACAGAGAGAAAATGAGCAATCTGATAAATCTGCGAAATCTTTGATTTTCCCCGGCGGTTTGCAAACCGCCCAACTGGTGCTGGCGTTTTTGCTGATTGGCATCAAGCCGCAGCTGGGCATTTTTATTGCCGCGCCGCTGCTGCTGGAAATGCTTTGGCGGCGCGACCGGCGGCTGATTGGCCTGGCCCTCGTCGGCGGGCTGCTGCTGGGCGGTACGCTGCTCATCACCCCGCCCTGGCTCATCAGCAAGGCAGCGGCGGTGCAGGAGATTACCGCCCCACTGTGGAAATCCACCCTGGAGCGGGAGCTGACGCTGTGGGGCTGGCCGCTCTGGCTGGCCCAGGTGGTGCGGGTTGTGGTGGTTTTGGTGATGGCGCGTTGGGCCTGGCGGCAAAAAGGAACATCGCCGCTGTGGTGGGCAGGGTGGTTAACGGCCGTTCTCATCATCACCCCCTACACCCGCGCCTACGACGGCATTCTGCTGCTGCCCATTTTGGGGCTAATGGCCATGCATCGCCGCTGGCAGCTGGCCCTGTTTGTCATCCTCCTGGTGCTGTACATTCAGCTGCCCATCGGCGAACTGGGCAGCGTGGTCGCCCCACTCATCGCCTGGCTGCTCTTTGTGCCCTGGCGCGGCCTGCTGCGCGGCAATTTCCCCGCCCCCTTTGGAAAAGGACGCGGATGAACGCGGATAGACGCTTATTTTTTTGATCCGCGTTTATCCGCGTCCCATTCCTTCCCCTGGCAGATGCGGTTTTGGGGAGAATGGCTAAAATTGGCAGTAAAAACAGATTCTTTGGGATTTCCTGGGGGGTGCAACAAATTGACGCGAATGATCACGAAAATTAGCGTTAATTCGGGCTAATTCGGTGCCAAAAACAGGTTGACCCCGCCAAATCCTAAAGTCCCTAAAAACATTCTTGCGGAGAAGTATCATGATTTTAGTGACAGGCGCAGCGGGGAAGACGGGGTTGGCTGTGCTGGCCGCCCTCAAGCAGCAAGGGGCCAAGACGCGCGCGCTGGTAAAGCGAGACGACCAAATTAACCTGGTACGCCAGGCCGGGGCAGATGAAGTGGTCGTGGGCGATTTGCTCGATGCGACAGATTGGCAATTGGCCACAACGGCCGTTTCCCACATCTACCACATCTGCCCCAACATGCACCCCCAAGAAGTGCAAATTGGCCAAAAGATGATTGCCGCCGCGCAGGCGCTGGGCAACTGTCGCGTCGTGTACCACTCCGTCATTCACCCCCACATCCAGGAAATGCCCCACCATTGGCAAAAGCTCAAGGTAGAAAATCTGCTGTTCAACTCCAGATTGGTTTACACCATTTTGCAGCCCACTGCATACATGCAAAATCTGCTCGCCTACCTGCCCGCCATCCAAAATGAAGGCGTGTTGGCCCTGCCTTACCCGGCCCACACCGGCCTCAGTCTGGTGGATTTGCAAAATGTGGCCAGCGCCGCCGCCAAAATCCTGACGGAAGCCGGGCATGAATACGCCACCTACGAACTGGCAGGCACCGCACCGCTGACGCAAACGGCCGTTGCCGACACCTTCAGCCAAATTTTGCGCCGCCCTGTTGAAGTACATACTATCCCGCTAGCCCATTGGGAAACCCAGGCCCGCGCGGGCAATGGCAATGAGTATGGGGTGGAAACGGCCGTACGCATGTTCACCTACTACGCCCAAAGCGGTATGGCAGGCAATCCACAGGTGCTACGCTGCCTGCTGGGCCACAACCCCACCAGCCTGGCCACCTTCATCCAAAATAGCGCCTGACCGGTACAAAAAGCACGTAAAGATTACGCGAATTTACACGCCATTGCTATTTTTGCTCCCGCCGAACTGCTATACTAATCACTTGTCTGAACGTCAGGGACAGCGTGCAAACACCGTTTTGAGGCAGCTCTGCGAACCCCAAAACCCGGCACCTTTTCTATCTGTGGAGCTTCAGATAAAGGTTTAACTGCGCAATGCAATGTCAGGAAACCAACCATGTCCGCTTCTGAGCCATCACGCCCCTGGCAAACCCAGAAGCATAAAGAAATCTTAAACGGGGAAAGCCCGACAGCCTTCGCCCAATTGGCTGAACTGGCCCTGCCGCATCTGGTTCACTTTTTGCAGCAAGAATTTCATCAGGCAGAACCGCACCTGCACGAAACGGCCGCAATCGACGCCCTGCTCACTTACCACCACGCCCCTCAAAAATACAACCCCGACAAGCTAACCCTGTTCGCCTACCTGCGCATGGCCGCCCGGAAGGGATAATACAAATCGAGCATCAAGCCGGTAGCATCGAACAGCCAGCCAACCAGCAAAAAATACAGTCCGGCAATGCCCAGCGTAAACAGCAAGCCAACAATAGGCCGGGTACACAACCAGCCCACCAGCAGCCCCAACCCCAGCAAAACAAGACTGCGTACGGCCGTTCCCGGCACCCGAATAAACTTTTCAGCCCAGACAGACTCGATCACGTTGGCCAAAATCTCCACGCCATACATGGGACGGCCATCGCTGACGGGCGTCAGGTAGCGGTCTGGCTCAGCCGTAGCCGTAATGCCCACCAGCACGATCTTGTCGCGCAGCAGCGCCTGGGGCACGGTGCCTGCCAGTACATCCTGGTAGCGCACCATGTTGTAGGTAGTTTGCTCTGGCTGGGCTGGAGGCCCGGCGTAGTAAATGGGCATCTCGCCATCGGCACCCACCGGAATCTGGCGACCAAATGCAGCCAGACTGCCGTTCACCGCCACCCCCGCTGGCAGCCCCCCACCCAAATAATTGGCCAGCGCCGCCAGCTCCAGGCTGCTGTAGCGCTGGTCATCTGCCGAAACAAGGGTGGGCACGCGACGAATATAGCCATCCTCATCATGCAAAATGCCGGTGTGGCCAACCGCTGCCGAAGCCGCCAATAGAGCAGGCTGGGGCAGCACCACGCCCTCGTAGCGCAGTTCGCCCTCTAAATCATGGTAGGCATCCCCCTGTACCAACACCGGCTGCACCACATTGCCCGCCACCGCCATGGCCTGGGCCAGCGCGGCATCATCGGCCGTTTCTGCCTCAAATACAAAGTCAAACACGATGGTTTGGGCTCCGGCGGCGTTTAGCTGCTGAATCAGCTGCGCATGCAAAGAACGGGGCCATTGGTCCCAACGGCCGTACTGCGCCAAACTGTCATCATCTACCGCTACAATCGTTACGATGTCACTCACAGGGTAAGGAACCAGCAGCACATCCTGCCTCTGGGCGGCGGGCAGCGAAAAATAGCCCAGGGCAAACAGCAGGCTCATCAACAAGCCCGCCGCCAAACCCAGCACACTGCGTCCCAAAGACAACCCCTCGCGATCTTCTAAAAATTGTGCCTTGAACCGTCGCCCCAGCAGGCGGCGACGCACGGCCCCCGACACACCATCGGGCAGGCTGCCCACCTGAGCCTGAAACTGCTGCAAAATCGCCAGTACCTCTGGCGCGTGGTGGGTTTGGTATGCTTCTAGTAGGGTATGAACGGCCGTTTCGCTGCGCAGCCGCTGTAAAATAGCCAACGCCTGCTTACCCTGGCTGCTTCTTTCCAGTGCCAGCCGGGCTAGCGTGGCATCCGCCTCGGCCGAAATGCCTGCTGGCTGCCACGCCTCGGCAAGCGGCAGTAGATGGCACAGCGCATTGAGGGCATCGCGGCGCACCCGCCACTCAGTGGAAGCGGTCGCCAAATCAACCAGCTTTTCCAGCGACGCCCGCACCGACAGCGCCGTGGGCAGCGAACCAGCCGGAGCCTGGAGCAGCAGCGCCAACACGCGCCCTACCACAACGTCGTCTTCAGCCGCCAGAGCCGCCAGGCAAATTTGCCAGCGCAAGTTGGGCTCAGGGCTGTTTCCCCACCAATAAGACAGCTCATAATCGTGCGTCAGGGCACCGCGCAGTAAAAACTGGTAGGTTTCGGTGGAGATGGGTTCAGGGGAACGGCCGTAAAACGAGGAAATAAACGCCAGGTGCGTCAGACTGGCGACAAACGGTTGGGACGGCTGCCAGAGCCGCTGGTACCTCTCCATCAGGTAGGCCACATCCTGGGCCAAAAACTTTTCTTCCATCGGCTTGATTGGCTGTAAATCTGGCCCAATCTCTCGCTGAATCTCTTCAGGCAGCGCCTCATACAAAAGCTGGTAAGCCACGTCGGCGGTTTGGTGGCGGTCTTGCCATTGAAAAGCGGTGAATTGTTGCAGAACGGCCGTAATGATTTCTGGGCGCTCCACATCCGTGTCAAGCATATCTGGTAGCAATGCCCCTTCATGCTTCTGCATCGTCGCCAGGCTGTACTGCCCCTGCCACGGCAGTTCCCCCGTCAACATCTGGTACAGTACCACGCCCAAACTAAAAAAATCAGACTGCTTTGTAATGCCATGATACGCCTGCTGCTCATACGGCGCATACGGCCCCGTCCCCCGCCCCGTGTGCAGCGCCATTGTGCTTTGGCTCAGCTGTTTAGCCAACCCAAAATCTGCCAGGTAAACGCGCTTTTGGCTGTCCAGCAACACGTTGCTTGGCTTAATGTCTCGGTGCACAATACCCCGCTCATGCAGGTAAGCCAACGCCGATAAAATCTGTTTGGCTGTTTGGGCCACTTTTAATAAGGAAAGCGGTCCACCAGCCAGCCAATCCTGCACCGTCCCCAACCCTTTGTAGGCCATCACAAAATAGGCAAACGATTCCGCCATGCCAAATTCATACATGGGCAAAATATGGGGATGCTCCAAACTGGCAACCAGATGCACCTCTCGCTCAAAATTAGCGGGCAACATGGAAGCCGCAACCGGATCAGTTTCATCGGTAGAAATAAGCTTGATAGCGACCAAACGTTTCCGCACAATGTCAAAAGCTGACCAAACAACTGCTTCCCCACCCTTGCCAATCTGCTCTAAAAGGATGAATACCCCTAACTGATAGCCGCGCTTCAGCTCTAATTCTTCTTCCTGATCGGCCAGCAGCAGGGGGATTGGTTGAATTTTGCTTGCAAGGGTCATCGTGTCTCACTTAGTGGCCGTCCACAAATTAGGTAGCGGAAATGTGTGGGTAGATTGACGTATGCGTCCTTCCCAAAAGGAAAGTTATGGTGGGCGGTTACTTACTACCTGTCCAAATATTTGACACAGAGTTCACAAAGAGCTTAGAGGTGAAGGTGGATTGCTTAAATTTCCCGTTTTCCTCTGTGGCTTTTTGGGATAGATTCTTACTGATAAGGGTTTGCCCGTTTTTAACTTTGGGTTTTGGTAAACGGGCAAACCTTGCGGATGCGTTTTCTTATCAAAAGTTATTTGTAAACGCATCCTAAGTGCCATTATTGGCAACAAGCATCATCATACATGATACCAACCTAATTCTAGCTATTTCACTGTAGAGCATCTTTTTGGGACTGTTTTTTTTACTGTATTTTCATGCCGGGTTCAGGGCATTTGTTTGCTTGCCAGGAGCGCGGCTTTCTCTGCTGGAGAAAGATATGCTAAATCGAGGGCATTTTGCTGCGCTTGGGCTGCCTGCCGCTGGCTAAGGCCTGCTTTTTCTACAGCAATTTGGTACTCAAAGGGCAAATCGATGGCGCTAATGCCGGGATCATCGGTGTTGATGGTGGCCAGAATGTTGTGTTCTAGCATTGTTTTGAGGGGATGGCTGGCGTAGTCGGGCACGGTGCTGGTTTGCACGTTGCTGGTCAGGTTCATCTCTACGCCGATGCGGTTTTCTGCCAGGTAGGCCATCAGGGCCGGGTCGTCTATGGCCCGGACGCCGTGACCAATGCGGGTGGCTTCTAGCTCATGGATGGCTTGCCAAACGGCCGTACTCCCCCCCGCCTCCCCGCATGCACCGTAATCGCCCAACCGGCCTCGCGGCCGCGCTTAAAATGATCCACAAACAGCTCGCCAGGGTAATTCACCTCATCCCCGGCCAGGTCCAGCGCCACCAGATGATCGCGCTGGCTGAGCAGCGCCTCCAGCTCGCGCCAACCCGCTTCCACCCCAAACGTCCGGCTGATGATGCCGATGAGGTTGGCCCGCACGCCAAAGTCGCGCTGCCCGGCAGCTACCCCATCGGCCACCGCTTCCACAATGCCCGCCGGGTCCAGCCCGTGCGGCTGGGCCATGAACGCGGGGCTAAAGCGCAGCTCGATGTAGTCGATGCCTTCACGCTGGGCGTCCTGCACGTTTTCGTAAGCGATGCGGCGGCAGACGTCGTAATTCACCAGGATGCCCACCATCCATTCAAATTTTTCAAAAAAGGCGAGCAGTCCGGGGACAGGGGTAGTGACTTGAACAAACGGCCGTAATCCTTCCAAATCCTTCGCGGGCAAGGGCAAGTTATGCTGCAAGCCCACTTCCAGGATCGTTTCCAGCCGCACGCTGCCATCCAGGTGGCGATGCAGCTCAATGAGGGGGAAATCAGGACGAATGACAGGCATAATTGGGTCAAAAATTTGTTGTCGCGCTATAGATTGCTGGTATGGTAACCGCCATCGAACGAATAAACAAATATCCCCCAAACCAGGGGATAAATCCCCAGGCTACACCTCGTTCCACGCTCCGCGTGGAATGAAGATCAGGACGCTCTTGCGTCCCACAACGGCGCAGAGCGCCACAAACCACATTCCCACGCGGGCGCGGGAACGAGAGAATCAGGAGTAAACAATCATGACCCCACGTGAGCGCGTTTTAGCCACCATCAACCACGAAGAACCCGACCGGGTGCCGATTATTTTGGGCGTCAGCAACGCTACCGGCATCAAAATGAAGACGTACCAGAAGCTCAAAACATTGCTTGGCGTGGAGGGTGAAGATCGCTATTTGTACGATTGGCCGGAATTGGGAACGGCCGTTCCCACCGAAGCCATCTTCCAACGCCTGGGCACTGACGTGCGCCCCGTGCTGGATCGCCACCCGGCGGCCAACTTCCAGGCCAACGCCAGCCGCCAACCAGGCACGCCGTTCATCGACTCCTGGGGCATCGGCCAGGTGGAGCTGGCTCCGGGCGACTGGTTCCCCCACATCAACCCATTGGCCAACGCCCAAACCATCGCCGACCTGGAAGCATTCAGCTGGCCAGACATGGATGACCCCAGCCGGGTGGCCCACGTGCGCGCCGAAGCTGCCGCGCTGGCCGCCGAAAACCAGTACGCCATCATGGCCACGCCCTGGCTGCTCTTCCCGCTGGAGCGCGCCTTCCAAATGCAGCGGATGGACACCTTCATGATGGCGATGGTGGAAAAGCCAGAATTTGCCAAAGCGCTGCTGGCCAAAATCACTGAGTTATGTAAACAGTTGATGGGCCATTTCCTGCGGGAGTTGGGGGATAACGTGGACATCATCAAAATCGGCGACGATTTGGGCACGCAAACCAGCCTGCTGATGTCGCCCAAAATGTACCGCGAATTTGTGAAGCCGTTCCACGCTGACTACATCGCCTTCATTAAAGCACGCACCAAGGCCAAGGTGCTGTTTCACACCGATGGCGACGTGTTTCCGCTGATTGATGATTTGGTGGAGATGGGGGTGGATATTTTGAATCCGATCCAGACTTCCGCCGGGCGCATGTCGGAATTGGCGGAGCTGAAACAACGCTTTGGCCACAAAATTGTGTTCTGCGGCGGGATTGACACGCACCGGGTGCTGCCCTTCGGCACGCCCGACGACGTGCGCCGCGAGGTGAAGCGGGTGATCGAGGCGCTGGGGCCGGGCGGCGGCTACTTGCTGGCCTCGGTCCACACCATCATGAACGACGTACCCCCGGAAAACGTACTGGCGATGGTGGATGCGGTGGAGGAATACGGCCGTTACCCCCTCTAAGAAACGAACCGCGGAGACGCAGAGAGCGCAGAGTTTTTATTTTTCTCCGCGCTCTCTGCGTCTCTGCGGTAAAAAATTTAGCGGGGCAGTCTGGGTGGTAGGAGTTCGCCGGTTTGGCGGTAGTGGGCGTAGAGGGTGGTGTGGAAAACGGCCGTTTTCGCCAATCCCTCCGGCCAAAAACGAGCAATCCAGTTGGTCTTCCACAACATCCGACCAAACATCAGCAATTCTATCTCGCCTTCGGGCCAGGGCAGATGGGCCTCGTAGCCCGTGCGGAAGGCGGCTAAAAGGTGGGCATACGCGGCTGGATCGCCCACCTCCTCGTACAAATCCAGCAGCGCCATCGCCATGTCGTGCAGCCGGTAGCCCCAAATCGTGTCCTCAAAATCAAACGGATAAAGCTGCCCCCGGTGGATTTTGATATTGTCGTGCCACAAATCGCAGTGGATGACGCGCAAATCGGCCGGGTCGAGCGCGGCGTAGGCTTGGGTGACGGCGTCGCTCATCTGGCGCAGCATGGCCTCGGTTTGGGCGTCGTAAGCCGCCAGGCTGGCCTCGGCAAACAGCGCATTTTCCTCGCCCCGCGAGAGGAATTGGTCGAACTTTTTGGTCGTAAACCCTTCGGGCGGCTGCCAGCTGGCCCCGTGCTGGTGCAGTTTGGCAAACAGTTCGCCCATCTTGGTGATATTTTTGACGGTTAGCCGCTTCCCCAGCAGCACGCCGGGCAGCCAGTTCATCAGCACGGCGTGGCGGTCAGTGGGCGCACCCGCCGCCTGGGGGAAGACGACGGCGTCGCCCGTGGCGGTATGCATCATTTGCGGCACGGGGATGTTGGTGTCGCGGGCCAGGGCATCGAGCCACATCGCTTCGGAAACGGCCGCTTCCACCCCCCGCCACTTCGGATTGGCGATGCGCAGGGCAAACTGCCGCCCATCAGCCGCCCAGACCCGGTAAATGAGGTTGGTGTCTGTGCCGATCAGTTTGAGGGAAACGGCCGTTACCCCAAACTGCCGCAGCGCATCCACCGCCAACCCGCGCAGCCGCCGCAGCTTCCCTTTCAGTGTCAGTTGTTCGTATGTTTTCAAGTGAGGTTCCTTTGCATCAGCCCGTGTGTCTAACATGCAAAGGAAAAATATCAGAGATTACGCAGATGACAACAACGAATTGGAGTAATCAACGAATTGTTAGAACAGAAAAATTCGTTAGTTACTCCAATTCGTTGTTGCTTTACGGGTAACGCCGCCATTTGAGGGAGAGGAACACGGCCGTTCCCACCAACACCACCGCCGCCAGCACAAAAAAGACGCTGATCTCAATCGCCTCTTTCTGCAGAATGATTTGCGTCGGCAGCTCCTGGAACACCTGCAAAAGCTGGTCGGCACTTTCGGCACGGTAATATTCGCCGCCAGTCAAGTCAGCCACGCCTTGCAGCGTCTCTTCATCAATCACCAGGAAGCGGCGGAAATTGCCGCCCCCGCCGCCGCCCCCGCCAAATCCACCACCGAAACCACCGCCAAACCCGCCGCCAAAAGCATCGCCGCCGAGCTGGGCCTGGGTACACACCATCTCGGGAATCTCATCGGTGCCAAAGCCGATGGTGTAAACGCGCACCTGCCGATCGGCCGCTTGCTGGGCGGCATCCAGCGGCAGCGGTCCCTGGCTGTTGGCCCTGTCGGTGAGCAAGACGATGATGTCGGGTTGATAGGTCTCGACAATCTCAGCAGCCGTGTCGTCGGGTTGCAGATTGAGGCCGCTGGGGGGAACGGCCGTATTCACCTCAGAAATCGCGTCAATCGACTTCAACGTGGCGCTGCCAATCGCCGTGCCCAACGACGTCGTCAAATTGGCGATGGCGTCACGCAGCACATCCTTGTCGTTGGTCGGCGGCACCACCAGTTCGGCAAACCCGGCAAACGCCACCAGACCAATCTGCGTGCCGTCCGCCTGCTCTTCCACAAACGCCAGCGCCGCATCCTGGGCCACCGCCAGACGATTGGGAGCGACGTCCGTCGCACACATGCTGCGCGACACGTCCAGCGCCAAAATAATCGTCGTGCGGCTGAGCGGAATTTCGATCTGGGCCATCGGGCGCGCCTGGGCCAGAATCAGGCTAGTCAATCCCAGCAAAAAGAGGGCAAAGGGCAGATGCTGCCGCCAGCGGGCGCTCTTGGGCAGCGCCTCGCGAATCAGCGACAGGCTGGAAAAACGCACGGCAAACTTGCGCCGCCGCCGCAGCATCCAAATGTAGGCGGCGATGCTCAGCGGAATGATGAGCAAAAATAGCAGTAACCAGGGCCAGAGAAAATTCATATCAACTACACTCACCCTTGGGCTGTGGCCGGTCTCCAGACCGTGCCACTAAGCGGCACGGCGGGGACGCCGGCCGCAGCAAGAGTACATCCAAACATCACGGAACCCGCCCGAACCAAAGCATCGACAGCGCCCCGCTGACCAGCATAAACACCAGGCTAATCCCGGCCAAAATTGAGGTCACTTCCATGCTTTCGCCGCGAATCGTCAATTGCAAATCGATGTTCTGGTAAATGTCGCGCAGCTCCTCTTCATCGGTGGCCACGTAGTAACGGCCGTTGGTTAGACTGGCAATCTCTTGCAACGTGGCCTCGTTGAGCTGCGTCACCACGCTGAAGCCGTCCAGCTCCAGCTGCGCCCCTTCCGGGCTGCCAATGCCCACCGTGTAAACCCGCACGCCCGCCTCGGCGGCAATCTGGGCAATGTCCAGCGGCTCGGGGAACTCCGTATTTTCACCATCAGACAGCAGCACAATCACCGCCGAAGAAAAGTCGTCAATTTGCAGCGCGTCCACGCTTTCCGCCAGATTGCCTGCTTCTAGCGCCGCCTCATCCAGCACGATGGCCTCGCCCGCGATGGCGTTGAGTGCGGTGAAGATGCCCTGCCCCAGCGAGGTGCCACCCTGCGGCGTCAGGCGGTCGATGGTGGCCAACACATCCGCTGGCACGTCGGTGGGCGGTTGGACGACCAATCCGCCATTGCTAAAGGCGACCACGCCCACGCGCACGGTGCTGGGCTGGTTTTCCACAAACAGCCGCGCCGCCTCTTTGGCCGCTTCGATGCGATTGGGTTCCAAATCCTCGGCCAACATGCTGCTGGAAACATCAAACGCCAAAATCACGGTGCCTTCGATGCGCGGCAAACTCACCGGCAGCTCTGGGCGGGAGAGGCTGAACAGCAGCAGGGTTAATCCCACAGCAAACAGGCTGGGCGGTACGTGGCGACGGCGGCCAACGGCCGTTCCATCCCCCCCTGTCACAATACCTAATGGGCCGAGAACGGCCGTTCCCCGATCCCGAATCTTCACCTGCCGCAGGTAATACCACACCAGCAGCGGCAGCAGGAGAAGCGAAAGCAGCATAATCGGCCAGATGAATGTCATCGTTGCTGCCTCGTCAAGTGGCACGGTGAGGACACCGGCCACAGCACTGTGATTGTTCCAATCATCGCCGCCGCCTTTTGCGCAGGCCCGCCATGCGCACAATCGCCCCCACCAAATCTTCTTCGGTAGAGATGCCAAACAGATCGACGCCCGCCCGCTTGAGCGTGGTCTTGAGTTCCGCCTCGCGCCGTTCGGCGGCAGCCAAAAAGCGGCGGCGGAATTCGGGATGCCCCGTGTCCACCAGCAGCTGCTCGCCCGTCTCGGCGTCTTCCACCACAATCATGCCCGCGTCCGGCAGCTCCACTTCGCGCGGGTCATACAGGCGAATGCCCACCAGTTCATGGCGGCGGTTGAGGAGGGTTAACGGCCGTTCCCACCCCGGTTCGCTGATAAAATCCGAAATCACAAACACCAGCGAGCGCCGCTTAAATGTGTTCAGCCCCGCTTGCAGCAGCTGGGTCAAATCGGTGGCGTGGCCGCTGGCCTCACCCGGCTGCTGCAAAATGGCGCGCATCAGGCGCAGCACCTGGTTGCGGCTGCCGCGCGGTGGAATCGTCTGCTCCACCTGCCGGTTGTATAAAATTGCCCCCACCCGGTTGCCGCCGCGCACCAGCAGCCGGGCCAGCGTGGCCACGTACTCCGCCAACACCAGCTGTTTCGGCCGGGCCGCCGGGCCAAAGCCCATCGACGGGCTCAAATCGAGCAAAAACCAGGCCGTCACGTCGCGATCCTCCACAAATTGGCGCACGTACGGGCTGTCCATGCGCGCCGTCACGTTCCAGTCGATGTGGCGGATGTCGTCGTTCGCCTGGTATTCGCGAATGTCGGCGAAGTCGATGCCCGTGCCGTAAAACAGGGTGCGGTAATCCCCCTGCATCAGGCCATCGAGCCGCCGGATGACGCGCCATTCCAGCCGCTGCAAAATCTCGTCGGGCGAGACGCGCTTAAGCGTAGGATCGACTGTTGGCACGTTCATGCAGGGGCACCTGGGGTTGGGGCACAACGGTTAAAATGCGCTTCAACAGCTCATCGCTGGTCACGTTATCCGCCAGCGCCTCGTAAGAGAGCACCAGCCGATGACGAATCACGTCCAGCGCCAAATCGCTCACGTCCTGCGGCAGCGCGTAGCCGCGCCCGCGCAAAAAGGCCAGCGCCCGCGCCGCCAAAATCAGGTTAATCGAGGCGCGCGGACTGGCGCCAAAGGTCAAATATTGGGCCAGATCGCCCTGCCCCACCGTCTGCGGCTGGCGGGTGGCGGTCACCAGCTTGACGGCATACTCCATCAGCGCCGGATCGACGTAGACGCCATCCACCTCTTTTTGCAGCGCCACCAGCTCCTCGGTGCTGATGATGCGCTGCACCGTCTGCACGGCGCTGGTCATGCGCTCCACAATCACAAATTCCTCGGTCGGGCTGGGATAACCCACCAGCACCTTGAGCATGAAGCGGTCCACCTGCGCCTCCGGCAGCGGGTAAGTGCCTTCGGACTCGATGGGGTTTTGCGTGGCCATCACCAAAAAGGGATGCGGCACCTTGTGCGTTTCGCGGCCAATCGTCACCTGCCGCTCCTGCATCACCTCCAGTAGGGCGCTTTGCACCTTGGCCGGGGCGCGATTGATCTCGTCGGCCAGCAGCAGGTTGGTGAAGACGGGGCCAAGCGAGGTGTTGAACTCGCCGCTTTTCTGGTTGTAGATGCGCGTGCCGATGAGGTCGGCAGGCACCAAATCGGGGGTGAACTGGATGCGCTGAAACTCGCCGCCAATCGCCCCGGCCAACGTTTTGATGGCCATCGTTTTGGCCAGGCCGGGCACCCCTTCCACCAAAATATGCCCCCGCGCCAGCAGGGCGACGATGAGCCGCTCCAGTAAATTATCCTGCCCCACGATGATCTTTTTGACCTCGTAAAGCACGCGTTCCATCGGTTTGTCGCTGTCTGGTCTGGGAGTAAAAGTCATGGTTTGCTCCGGTCCGTCCGGCCATAAATGGCCGGGCTAGTTATGGAAGCCCCAAAGGGGCTTTTAATTTTTAGCCTGGGGCTGAAGCCCCAGGTGGGTTAATATCGCGGCATGCCCGCCGCGCCAGCCGCCGTGGTAATGGGTACGGCAAAGCCGATGCCGATGAAGAAGTTTTGTTCAGATGGGTTGGCCAGGGCGGTGACGATGCCGATGACTTCGCCGCGCCGGTTGAGCAGGGGGCCGCCGGAGTTGCCGGGATTTACGGCCGTATCAAACTGAATCAGCCCCGTTAACTCAAACTCATCATCAAGGGGCAGGGTGCGGTCGAAGCCGGAAATGACGCCTGCGCTCATGGAGCCAGCCAGCCCCAGCGGGTTGCCCACGGCATATGCCTCATCCCCCACGCGCATGGCGTTGGGGTTGCCCAGCACGGCGGGCACGATGATTTCGGGTGGCTGGGCGGGGGTGAGGACGGCGATGTCGTTTTGGGGATCGGCGGTGAGGAGAACGGCCGTTGTCTCCGTCCCATCCGCATAAAAAATCTCGATCTCTGTAGCCCCGGCCACCACGTGCAGCGACGTTAGAATAGCGGCATCAGCATTGATGATGACCCCGCTACCCACGCCGTTACCTTCTTCACCCTGCTCATTTTGCCCCGTGGTGCGAATGAGCACCAGCGAGGGCAAAATCACCTGGTACACCTGCGACGAATACGACGGCGGCGGCGTGGCTGAGGCCATCGCGTCCACCACCATCTGGTCAACTTGTTGATCTGTCAGGGGAAGGGGGTCAGGGTAGAGGTTGGAATAAAGCAGCAAGCCCAGAAAAGCAGCCACAATGCCCGCCGCAAACGGCCAGCCGCGCCGCAGCCAGACTTTAGCCAGCGTTCCAAGACGCCTCAGGCGGGAATTTGTCTCTGTTGTTATCGAACGGGGCTGCTCTTCCATTAGCAACTCACAAAGGGGTCAGGGAATTAACAAGACGCCGCTAATTATAGTGGAAGATGTTGAGATGATGTTAAGACAAAGTGAATGTTTGTGAAGAAAACCAGAGTAAAGCACAAAAATCGGACCCTTGCCCACTTTTAACATTGGCAAAAGTCCGATTTTGAACAGGCAAAGTTCCCTCGCGGTTTCATTATGCTTATGTTTGCAAATAACGTTCAACGTTTCCTAGTAATTCATATTTATCAAGCGGAAGGTTAATTATATGATCAACAAATTGAGTAACCTTTAGCTCATTGTTTTTTATCATAGGGTAATACTCACGCCTTGATAGAATTAGCATTTTACAATTGTTCGAATCACGAAGCCTTTCCAACAAAGGCACGATGTTATCGGCTTGATTTACTATCACATCCATTTCTATTATGAGAAGCTGTAAACCCCTTAAAGCCTCATCCTCTTCAACATTTGAAGATTGATCGTCAACCAAGCCAACATCATAACCATTTTCGGTCAAAATAGGCTCAATCAATCCACGAAGCGAGTGATCAAGCATCCACAATGTTACTCTCATAATTCACCGTTTGAACCCTCCGCTACGGCACCCTCGGCTAAACAAACCAACCGCAATTGTCATTTCGAACGAAGTGAGACATCTAAAGCTCAGAAACTCCCTTGGCCCCAGTCAACAAGTAACCTACTAAAATCCACAGAGCACCTAATATTGCACCTGAACAAAGCAATATTTCACTGTCCATCCTAAAAATTATGCTCGGTAAAAAAACAAACCAAGGGGGTGGCAAATAGATAAGCAAGGCAACAATCACTGCTATGGAATCATTAGATAGCTTGCGAAAAGTGTGATTTTTACTCAAATATTTGGCAACTCGCCGGGAATCATTTCCCGCATATACAACAGCCATAGAAACCACGAGAATAGCGGCAATAATGGATGCAATGTTATTCATGTTCTTATTCCTTATGCAAACTTATTGTGACTATAGCTACACAACTAAAAATTGAAGCACTCTTCAATTACAAGACCAACCTCAATTATCATTTCGAACGAAGTGAGAAATCTTTCTACCAATGACGTTGAAAGATTCCTCGTTTCGAAAAACCTCCCGGAGGTTTCGCCAGCCAACCTGGCCCTCGAAAGGAACCTCCGGGAGGTTGGTCACATCGTTACGGAATCCATTTGATGTCTTTGAAGTTGGGTTTGCGCTTTTCCAGGAAGGCATTGCGGCCTTCTTTGGCTTCGTCGGTCATGTAGGCCAGGCGGGTGGCTTCCCCGGCGAATACCTGCTGCCCCACCATGCCGTCATCCGTCAGGTTCATGGCAAATTTGAGCATTTTGATGGAGGTGGGCGACTTGGCCAGGATTTCCTGCGCCCACTCGTAGGCCGTATCCTCCAGCTCATCGTGCGGAATGACGGCGTTGACCATGCCCATCTCGTATGCCTCCTGCGCCGAGTAGTTGCGCCCCAGGAAGAAGATTTCGCGGGCGCGTTTTTGGCCGACCAGCTTGGCCAGGTAGGCCGAGCCGTAGCCACCGTCGAAGCTGGTCACGTCGGCGTCGGTTTGTTTGAAGATGGCGTGTTCTTTGCTGGCCAGAGTAAGGTCGCAGACGACGTGCAGGCTGTGACCGCCGCCGACCGCCCAGCCAGGCACCACAGCAATCACCACTTTGGGCATGAAGCGCATCAGCCGC
The DNA here is from genome assembly GCA_016713825.1 of Candidatus Leptofilum gracile. Taxonomy (GTDB): domain Bacteria; phylum Chloroflexota; class Anaerolineae; order Promineifilales; family Promineifilaceae; genus Leptofilum; species Leptofilum gracile. The sequence goes on from JADJOJ010000001.1 coordinate 36,986, forward strand.
TGCACTTCGAGAATGTTGAGCCGGGGCATGCCTTCGTCATCGACGTAGCCCTGGTGGCCGCGGGCGTTTTGGTCGCCGCCGCTGCAAAAGGCGTAGACGCCGTCTTTGGGCGACGGCCCTTCGCCGCTCAGCAGCACCACACCGATGGAGGTGTCTTCGCGAGCGTCGAGGAACGCTTCGAACAGTTCGGCGACGGTTTTGGGGCGGAAGGCGTTGCGCACTTCGGGCCGGTTGAAGGCGATGCGGGCCACGCCGTCGGATTTTTTGTAGGTAATGTCTTCGTACTCTTTGACGGTTTGCCAGTTGGGTTTGGTTGTCATGGGTTCACCTTTTTTATGAATGGGACACTGATTATTTTGGTTCTTTGGGGCTGCGGCGTGAAACGTGAAGCGTGAAACGTGATTCCTTTCTGCTCACGTTTCACGCTTCATTGCCAGAAAGGTTTACATAAATGCTTGAATACCGGTTTGGGCACGGCCGAGAATGAGGGCGTGGATGTCGTGGGTGCCTTCGTAGGTGTTGACGGCTTCCAGGTTCATCACGTGGCGGATGACGTGGAATTCGTCGGAGATGCCGTTGCCGCCGTGCATGTCGCGGGCCACGCGGGCGATGTCCAGCGCCTTGCCGCAAGAGTTGCGCTTGACGATGGAGACCATTTCCGGCGTCGCTTTGCCTTCGTCCAACAATCGCCCCACGCGCAGCGACGCCTGCAAACCGAGGCTGATTTCGGTCATCATGTTGGCTAATTTGAGCTGGATGAGTTGGTTGGCGGCTAACGGCCGTCCAAACTGAGTCCTGTCCAACGTATACTGGCGCGCGGCGTGCCAGCAAAATTCGGCCGCGCCGAGTGCCCCCAGCTGATGCCGTAGCGGGCTTTGTTCAGGCAGCCAAACGGGCCTTTGAGCCCCTGCACGTTGGGCAGCAGATTCTCATCGGGCACGGGCACCTCATCCATCACAATTTCGCCGGTGATGCTGGCGCGCAGGCTGAACTTGCCTTCGGTTTTGGGGGCGGAGAGGCCAGGCATCCCTTTTTCCAGGATGAAGCCGCGAATGGTGCCGTCTTCGGTGGCATCGTGGCCGTACGCTTTGGCCCAGACGACAAACACGTCGGCGATGGGGGAGTTGGTGATCCACATTTTGCTGCCGTGGAGGGTCCAGCCATCGGCCGTTTTGGTCGCGCGGGTTTCCATGCTGCCGGGGTCGCTGCCGTGGTTGGGTTCCGTCAGGCCAAAGCAGCCTACCAGCTCACCGCTGGCCAGTTTGGGCAGGTACTTTTGGCGCTGCTCCTCGGTGCCGTAGGCGTAGATGGGGTACATCACCAGGGAGCTTTGCACGCTCATGGTGCTGCGGTAGCCGCTGTCCACGCGCTCCACTTCGCGGGCGATGAGGCCGTAGCAAACGTGGTTCAGCCCTGCCGCGCCGTACTCCTCTGGAATGGTGACGCCGAGCAGCCCCATCTCGCCCATCTCGTAAAAGATGTCGCGGTCGAACGTTTCGTGCCGGTTGGCCTCTAAAATGCGGGGCATCAGTTTGCCCTGGCAGTAGTCGTGGGTGGAGTCCCGAATCATGCGCTCTTCGTCGCTGAGTTGGTCGTTGAGCAGAAAGGGATCGGCCCATTTGAAGGTTGGTTTGGTCATGGTTTCCTCTTTGTTTTTGCCACAGAGGGCACAGAGATTTTAGAGGTGGTCTGTGGCAGTGTGATGTAAGTTATTTGGGACGGCCGTATAGCCACCAAAATTCAGGTTTGGGGTAAGCGGGTTGCCATTCTTCTGGCCAGACAAAATCGCCGCTGGCGAAGCGGGCGCGGAGCCCTTTGTCTTGGGTGAGGATGGCATGCAGCAACTTTTCATCGAGCTGGTAGGGTGCTTGTTGCAATTGTTCGATCAGGGCAGCGATGATGGCGCGGACTTCTACCTGGACAGCATAAGCTCCGTTGCTCTGCTTTTCGCGCAAATCGCGCAGGTATTCATCCCATTGGCGAATGCGGGCGGCGAGTTCGGTGTGGGCGCGCTGCTCGGTGCGGACGACCCAGGGGGATACGGCCGTTTCAAACAGTTTCACCACCGCCGCTAACTGGGCCTGCTGGTCACCATCCAGCAAGGTGTGCAGTGCGGTGAGCCGGTGCTGCCGCAGCCAGTAACCCCCCAGCGTCAATTTGGGCATGTCGCTGTGCCCCATCGGCCAGAAGAGGGTTTCGCTCTTCAAATAATCAGCCATTTGGCTGGCCATCTCTTGCAAAATGGCCAAATCGTGGGTCAGTTTCTCATTGCTTTCCATCACGCCGTTCTCCTTAAATAGTGGCGAGTGGCTAGTGGATAGGGGTTGATGCCAGCCACGAACCACCAGCCACGAACCACTAAAAACTAATCACCAGCCACAACTAATTTGCTCCGGTATAATAGGCCACACAGTTTAATCAGGCAATGGCGTTCCCGTGAGGCGCCAATTGGCCAAAGGAAAAATTATGGCAGCAATACGACGCGCAGCCATCTTAAAATTAGCTTCTGCGGCTTACGAGATGAAGCTGGACGTGATGAATGGGACGGTGAGGCAGACGGAAGACGGCCGTTGGCACGTTGGTGGTCACGATCTCACCGCTTTCTTGGAGCGCCACCAGGGGGAAGACCTGGTGCTGGTTCTCGGTTTATTGGAAGATGAACGCCCGGTGGAAACGCGCACTTGCCGTACCTGCGGCCGAGATTATACAGAATTGGAATGCCCGCACTGCCGCGCCAACCGCATTCGGCTGCGGGGGCATGCCTAACAAACGGAAGGATTTTTATGAAACGACGGTTATTTTTACTGATTGCACTTTTATTTTTTCCAGCGACGCTGGTTCAGGGGCAAACGGCCGTTACCCTGCAATCGTTAAACGTGGAGCTGTGGCCCGATTATGACCAGCAAGCCGTGCTGGTGCTGCTCACCGGCACGCTGCCCGCCAGCCAAACGCTGCCCGTCACCCTCACAGTGCCGCTGCCGGACGGGGCAGATTTTCACGTGGCGGCCCGCATCACGCCAGACAATGTGATGACCGACCAGGACATGACGCCCACTGTTGGCGCAAATGAGGTCACCTTCACCCTTAGCGAAAGCCGTTTCCGGGTGGAATATTACCAGCCGTACACGGCTACCGATCTCCAGCGCGACTTTACCTTCAGCTGGCAATCGGACACGCTCTCGGTCGATCAGCTTACGGTGACGCTGCAACGGCCGTTCGACACCGCACAGCTCAATACCGTGCCAGAGGCCAGCACCGAAGGAGAAGGCCAAGACGGGCTGACTTATCTTAGCTTTCCAGGTGCGGCAGTTCCGGCTGGGGAAACCTACACGCTGGATGTCAATTACACGCTCATTTCTGGCGCGCTCACCATCACCTTCGAAGATTCATCCGTCTCTAGCGGCGCTGATTTACCATTTTTGGATGCAGTACCGGTAGAAGATAGCGGTTTTGATTGGCAATTGTTATTGATTGTGCTGGGAGGGCTGGTGTTGGGGGGAACGGCCGTGTGGTACCTGTTTGGCAACCGCCAAACAAACAAACGTCCAGCCAAACCCAAGCCACAGCGTCAGGTTAAAGCCACTCCTCCAAAAACAAAAACAACGCCACCGCCCACAACCAAAAACCAGGCCAACTTCTGCCACCAATGTGGCGAATCGCTCACCGCCAGCGATAAATTCTGCCGAGGCTGTGGCACCAAGGTGAAAACAATTAACTAACTTGTAACGATACGGCCGCTCCAGCTGTGGCCGGCATTTCGCCGCGCCACCCAGCGAACACGGTCAAGAGAGCATCCCATCCAGCTCAGAAGCCGCCGGAGCACGACACCTGAGTTACCAAAGCTTAACTAAACGCAGCATGAAATCTTAATTCTACAACTACCAACCCTCTGCAAACCTAAAGACCCAACAATAAAAAAGACCCGGCCATTAAGACCGGGTCTTTTCAATTAAAAGCTAAACGTTTTCGTCAAGAAAAATTATTCACCAACCAGATACGCCAGAAGGTCAATCATATCTTGCGGATTTGTAGACATACGGAAGGCCAAATCTTGAACCATTGCGCTAGGCGGGCCAACACAAGGACCTGTAGCACAATCCGGCGCAATAAAATTGTTCGGATACAAGATGGAATGATACACATATTGCGAAGCAGTCTGCCCTTCTACACGCGTGGCACCAACTTCCGCAATATCACCCAGCCAGGGACCGATTTGGTTAGAGCCAGCTTCGTCCACATTGCCATGACAGCTGTTGCAAGCAAAACTGGTATATACAGCCGCACCATTTTCCGGATCGCCTGGGGCCGCTACAAAATCCTCAGTTTCCAACGTCAACAAATCTTCATAAGCATCTGGCCAATTAAAGGAAATTGGCTCCTCAGCGCAAAACTCTTCATTGGCAAAGTTAAGCACATAAGCAGCCACATTCTTCACCTGATCATCACGCATTGGGCCACCATAACGCTCAGACCAGGCAATCATCGCCGTTCCATTGCGGCCAGCTGAAACTGTCCGTTCAATAAACTGAACTTTTGTACCCTCAAACAACGTTTGTTCCAGGCGAGCTGGTGTATCACCACAAACCAAGAAATAACTGTTCAGCGGTAACCCCTGGCAAGAAATCGAATTACCAGCTGCGTCATAACATTCCTGGGCTTTACCATCCACACCGTGGCAGGTTGCACAATTGTCATAATACAATTTCGCACCGGTTTCAATCGAACGCCCTTCACTAGCGGCCGAAAAATGCTCCAAACGCTCTGGCTCACGCAGCGCAGCATAACCCAGAATAATCATCGTTAGCATAAATGCGATCGTTCCAATTACAACTTTTACTTGCATAAGCGTATCCTCGTGTCGCTTCCTATTGCTTCAAAACGTATGAATGCTGGCCAACCTTTCCCAACAAATAGAGGGAGGAAGCAAGCCAGCATCAATCATTCTAGCAATCTTTGTTTAAAAATCGGCATTCCTCTTCATAGAAAGAGCCTTCATGACGGAATGCATAAATACTGTCACCAGAATCAACCAGCAACTCACCAGGGTTATTGGGGTCGGGTACTTCAAAATGAAGCGTCAACCGCTTCATGTTGGCCTGCTCCACGGTGATCCGCAGCGTGGCGTATGGATCAGGCATCGCGTTGTCGCCGAACCCATTACCATACCGTTCGCCATCCAAAATCCGGCAATCATCCCAAATGCCCTGGCGCGGCATGTCTGGGTTGCCATTCAGCACACAGCTATGATTTTGCATAGCCGCTTCAAACTCTTCCAGGGCTCGCGTCAGATATGGATTGTCCGGAATTTCTTCCCCAGGCACATAAAGGCCGGTATCAAGATATTCGTACGGCACACCTAACAAAACGTTCGCACCTTCCTGTGGCATAATCTCTTGCGCCACCTCAAGCTCAGGAGAGCTTGCGACACGGAATTCCGGCGTACCCATCCAGTTGGAAATCAACATGAAGGCAAAGAAGAGCGAAGCAACTGTTAAACCCACTCGACGGTCAGCGTAACGACGGCTTTTGCCAACTTCAACATAGGGCATTACAAGGAACATCACAATAAGCAAGGGAATAAACCCAATAACAATTGTTTTGTCCGCCAGCTTCAACCAACCCTGCGACCAGGACAAATACCACGGGGCCACCACATGCAAAGGCGTCACAATCGGGTCTGCATGATGCTCCAAAGGAGCATCCCAGAACCACAGCGCCCCAGCAACCAGGAACAGCGTGGTAAGCGCGGTCCACATCAACTCATTGGTCAAAATGTCAGGGGTGAAGTAGGTGCGCTCGTTCTTTGGAACGCGCTTGGCTGTATCCTCACCAATCTCTTCACGACCAGGAGGTAACGAAATGCCATACAGAACCACTTTGTAGTAATGCACAAAGAAGAAAATCGCTGTAATGAGAGGCAGCAACAAAACGTGGAAGAGATACCAACGCAGCAAGCCACCCGCACCCAACGACGGCGCGCCCTGGAGAATCAGGAGTACATTTGCGTTAAACTCAGCGGGGGCAGGGGCAGCTTCAGCACCTGAGAGGAATACCGTCAAAGCCCAGTAAGCCAATTGATCCCAGGGCAACAAATACCCAGAGAAGCTCAACAAGGCTGTCAAGGTGAGCAAAATCACGCCGGTTGCCCAGGTAAACTGGCGTGGCTTTTTATAGCTGCCAGTTATAAATGTCCTGAGCATGTGCAAGGCCACCACCAGGACCATCACTTCTGCACCCAGGCGATGCATGTTGCGCATCAGCTGGCCTAGCGGCACGTTGCTCAAAATATTCCACATGTTGTCATATGCTACCAGGGGGCTTGGCGTGTAAAACACCATCAAAATAATGCCAGTAATGGTTTCCCAGACAAACATGAATGTGGAAAGCCAACCAAGCCGGAAGGTAGGATAAATGTGGGTAACCTCTGTGTGATAGAAACTGGGACGAATATGGAACCAGAAGCTATCTGCGTGAGGACGTAAGCGAGGGTTGGGGCGACGGGGCTCATCGCCTCTGAGGGCACTGCGAATATCGCTGATATTCATACCAGCGGTCAACCGTTCTACCACATCATCGGCTTTGGTAATGATGGCCTGTTTGACCCCCATTTCGCTGACTTGTTCAAAAAAGGTAGCCATACTCTAACTCCTTAATTCCTCTTTGTTTATGGGCACTCGTTTGAAAAACTGCAAAGCAATGGTTCAGAAAGACCCATTTTGCGATCACCAGTATCTACACTGATAAATGCAGCATTGTCTGGCAACAAGACTGGTGAATAAAAATCGTTTACCAGTTCCGACTGGGTACCGGGGATTGGATTTCTATCGGCATCCAAGAATTCCATACGGAAACGATCCAGAGCGCGGGGGGCTGGTGATTCAATGCGACGGCCGTCTAGCCGGTACTTTGAACCATGACACGGGCACTCAAACCGATTGTTGGCTGGAGTCCATGAGTAGATGCAGCCAAGATGTGTACACACCTTGTAAATTGCGGCCACCCCAATAATATCTTCATTTTCGTCTGGGGCTTTTTCCATCAGCTCGTTTGGCTGTCTCGTATCCAGATTCACCAGCCAGAAACGCCCAGCGGGCACATTGGTTGGCTCTGCATTGACTTGCGGCACCTGGTCAACGGAAACTATAAATCGGCCACCAAACTCACCTTCACGGAACTTAGGCAATAAGAACCAAATCAATAAACCGGAAAATTGGGCAGCGTACAAGGCAATTGAAGCTCCCCAAATGTAATAAAGAAATTCTCGTCTTGAGATACCGCCGCTTTTTGCTTCGGCGCTTACGGCTGCATTTGCCATGAGGCTATTCTCCTACTAAATTGAACCTTTGTGAGATTACTTTTTTCAGCGAACTCAAAGTCAACTCTTCTCATTGTAACGCAAAAACAACAAACAAAATTGTGTGCTTTTTGTCACAATCGGGATTATAGCAAAATGTGTTTGGATAACAAGGGGAGAAAATGGGCGCTGAGGGACTCGAACCCCCGACCCCTTCGGTGTAAACGAAGTGCTCTAACCAACTGAGCTAAGCGCCCTAAATCAGGGAAGACCCGAATTATATCGGGTGTTGTCTAACAAGCAAATCGGCGAGCCCAAACAAGAAGGGGGGGGGGGGGGGGGGGGGGGGGGGGGGGGGGGGGGGGGGGGGGGGGGGGGGGGGGGGGGGGGGGGGGGGGGGGGGGGGGGGGGGGGGGGGGGGGGGGGGGGGGGGGGGGGGGGGGGGGGGGGGGGGGGGGGGGGGGGGGGGATCGAGTTAAATGCGGGGTAATACTATGCTTTGCTGCTTCTGATATTTCCCCTTGCGATCGGCATAGGAAGTCTCGCAGATTTCGTCGGATTGGAAGAAGAGTACCTGGGCAATACCCTCATTGGCATAGACACGAGCGGGCAGCGGTGTGGTGTTAGAAATTTCCAGCGTTACATATCCTTCCCACTCTGGTTCAAAGGGGGTCACATTGACAATAAGACCACAGCGGGCATAGGTTGATTTGCCCAAACAGACGGTTAAAACATCGCGCGGAATGCGGAAATATTCAACAGTTTGCGCCAATACAAATGAGTTGGGGGGAATGACACAAACATCGCCTGTAAAGTCCACAAATGATTTGGGATCAAAGTTTTTGGGGTCAACAACGGCCGAATGTACATTGGTAAAAATCTTGAACTCGTTGGTTACCCGAATGTCGTACCCGTAGGATGATAGCCCGTAAGAAATAACGCCTTCGCGTACCTGCCCATCCACAAAAGGCTCGATCATCTTGTGTTCTTTTGCCATGCGGCGAATCCAACTGTCTGATTTTATTGCCATTGTTTTTCCTTTACTTGATGATTACAAAAAATTATAGATTTACATAACCTCTGGGGCGCTCATCCCCATCAGGTTTAATACGTGAGCAAACAGCTGCTTGGCCGCCCGGTAAAAATGAAGCCGCGCCCGGCGCAGCGGCTCAGGCACGTCATCGTTGAGGACGCGGCACTTTTCGTAGGTGGGGTGGAAAGCGGCGGCCAGATCGTAGGCGTAAAAGGCGATGTGGTGCGGCTCGGATGTAAGCGTCATTTGTTCGATGACGGCCGAAAGCTCCATTGCCTTGCGCATGAAGGCCAGCTCGTTTTCATGGGTTAGCAGGCTGAGATCGGCATCGGCGTCTGCGTTGGGGTCGCCGCCAGCTTCGGCCCATTTGCGGAAGATACCGGCGCAGCGCACGTGGGCGTTTTGGATGTAGTAGACGGGGTTTTTGTCTGATTTTTCCAGCGCCAGGTCCAGATCAAAGTCGATGGGGCTGTTGCCGGAGCGGGAAATCATGAAGTAGCGGATGGGATCGGGGCCAACTTCATCCACAATGTCATCCAGGGCCACAAACGTGCCGGCGCGGGTGCTCATTTTCATTTCCTGGCCATCTCTGATGATGCTGATGATTTGGTGCAGCACGGTACGCACAAAATCGGTGGGGTAGCCGAGTGCCTGCACACCCATGAGCACCTGGGGGGCGGTGGCGTGATGATCGGGGCCGAAGATGTCTACGACGAGATCGAAGCCGCGCTGGGCTTTGTCCCAATGGTAGGCGATGTCGGGCATGCGGTAGGTTGGCTCGCCGCTTTTTTTAACCAGAACGCGATCTTTTTCGTCGCCGAATTCGGTGGTTCTGAACCATTGGGCTCCGTCTTGTTCGTAGACGTACCCTTTTTCTTGCAGGGTCTCTAGCGCTTCCCAAACGCGCCCGGTTTCATAGAGGCTTTGCTCGTTGTAATAGACGTCGAAGACGATGTTGATGCGGCGCAGGGTCTCTTTTTGGCTTTGGGAGATTTTGTCTTTGGCGTAGCTGCCAAAATATTCAGTGGGTTCCGCTTCCAGGGCAGCGCCGTGAGCTTCATACAGTTGGCGGGCGATGTCGATGATGTAGTCGCCTTTGTAATGGTCGGGGCCTAGCTCGGCTGGCTGGCCGAGCAGTTGCAGGTAGCGAATTTTGGTGGATTCGCCCAGCATGGTGATCTGGCGACCGGCGTCGTTGTAGTAATATTCGAGGACAACATCGTAACCGGCCAGGCGCATGGCGCGGGCGAGGGTATCGCCCATGACGCCGCCCCGGGTACGGCCGATATGGATCGGCCCGGTTGGGTTGGCGCTGACGCATTCGATTTGGGCTTTTTTGCCGTCGCCGAGGTGGATACGGCCGTATTCCACCCCCTCACTTAACACCGCCACCAACACCTGCTGGAGCCGCGCTTCGGTCAGGCGAATGTTGATGAAGCCGGGCGGCGCCACGGTCACTTCTTCGATGTAACTGGTGGCGGGCAGATGATCGACGATGGCCTGGGCAATTTTGAGGGGGGCCAGGCGGGCAGCACGGGCCAGCTTGAGCGGCGTGGGCGAGGCATAATCACCAAACGCCACGTCACGCGGCCGTTCGATGGTAATTTCGGGTAGATCAAAGGTGGGTAAGGCCCCGGCCGTTTGGGCGGCCTGAACTGCTTCTTGCAAAACGGCCGCTAATTGATGATGTACAGTCATAAAACTCCATTTTCCGTAGTGCTTTTGCACCAAAATTCGGCGGATTTTACATGCCCCAGGGTGGGATCGCAACCCGTACCGGTGAAAACTGCGCCAATTCTGCTTAATTGGCTTGGTTAGCTTGTTCAGTCAAGCTGGAATGAGTAGAGTTATGCGCAGTTTTATGGTGACAGGCACAACTGTCACCAACCGTCATGAATGAAAATAGAACGCAGATTTTCCTGTACAGGCAGCGGTTGCCCGGCGACATTCCCTTCATCTTTTGGATCTTTAGGATTTGGCGGGGTCAACCTGTTTTGGGCACCGGATTAGCCCGAATGAACGCTAATTTTCGTGATCATTCGCGTCAATTCGTTGCCAACCCCAGGAAATCCCAAAGAGCCCATCTTTTTTATCAAGCTTATCGGGGAAATCAGCGTCTTGTTTACAAGGAGTTTCTTGCATGAAGCGTTTGGTTTTAATTTTATTTATTCCATTTTTTTTGCTGGCCTGTGGCCCCAAAGAAGTCAATTTGGTGCCCTACACCAGCCCCAACTACCCCATCACGTTTCAGTTGCCTGAAAGCTGGGTTGTGGAAGACAACGAGGATTCAATTACGATTGCCTCCAGTGAAGCGTTACTGCTCGATGGGATGATGACGAACGGTGCCCGGATCAACATCACGGTGGCTCCTTCATTTTTTACGGGAACGGCCGTTGCCACCGAAGTCATTGATACGGCCGTTCGCAACTTCCGCGACCAGGAAGAGACCGAAATTATTCAGGATATTGAGCCGACCAATATCAACGCGCAAACGGCCGTGCAAACCGTGCTGCGTGGCCCCGACATTAACGGCAACGAAATTATTTTGCGCTATATGGTCATTGAAAATTTGACGGTGAATGTAACGGCCGTTGTCGCCGCCGTGCACGATGCCAACCAAAACGACCAATACGGCCAGCTCATGGCCGACATCGTCAATTCGATCCAACTTAGTGGAGAAACCCCGTAATCAGTGTTCAGTGGAGCAGTATTCAGTGGAGCAGTAAAAAGTTCACCCACGATGCCACTGATTACTGAAAACTGACAAACTGCTTACCCTTTCACGGCCGCATCATACACCAGCAGCGTCTCCGTAGCCGTCTTTTCCCAGGAGAAGACGGCCGCTTGCTCAGCCGCCTTTTGTTTGAGTTCTGCCCGCAAGTTATCCTGAATGATGGTGGCAATAATCGCCCCGGCCATGCCCCGGGCATCGTCCGGCTCCACGGCAAAACCGGCATCCCCCAGCACCTCCGGCAGCGAAGAGGCGGTTGTGGTCACCACCGGCGTGCCAGAGGCCAGCGCTTCTAGCACGCCCAGGCCAAACCCCTCGCGGCGGCTGGGGAAGATGAACGTTTCTGCATTCCGGTACAGCACCGGCTTGTCTTCTTCGTCCACATAGCCAATCCAGCGCACGTACTCCTGTATCCCTAGCTGCTGAATGTAATGATCGTAATCTGGGTAGATTTCGTTGGTTTGGGTGGGCTTTTTGCCCGCCAGCACCAGCGGATAATCTTCGCCTAGCGCCTGCCCCACGTAGGTCCAGGCCAGCAGCAGCGTGGTGACGTTTTTGTGCAGCTCGTAGCCGCCCAGGTAAAGCGCATAAAATTCGGGCAAATCGTACTTGCGCAGCACAGCCATCTCCAGCAGGCCGCTGTCTTGCGGGCTGAACTGCGCCCCGGCGGCCAGGTAGATGCGCTCAATTTTGTCGGCGGGGATGTGTAAATGGGCGATGATGTCTCGCTTGCTGGCTTCGGAATCGGTGATGATGCGGGTAGCGCCCCGGGCCGAGGCAGACACGAGGGCGTTGTAGAGGCGGGTGCGAAACGGCCGTCTATACTCAGGCACCAGCAGCGTCGTCAGATCATGCACCGTCACCACCAGCGGCACCGGCGATTGCAGCGGCCCGCCCCAGTACGGCACGTGGGCCACCGTCGCCCCCACTTCGCGGCACGCCTGGGGAAACAGACGCTGCTCAAACCACACCTTGCCCAAATTGCCAGCCCGCACCGGCACCCGCTTTACCCGCACGCTCGGCGGCACCGCTTCTGGCTCTGGCTCCCCCGCCACCTGCGGGTAAACCAGCGTAATCGTCAGGTCAGAAACCAGGCGGTTGAGCTGATAAACCAATTGGCGGGTGTACTGCCCGCTCCCCGTATTCGGCCGGTTCCAAAACGCGGCATTGATCGCTACATGCATAACAAAATCCTTTCTTGTACCGCCGATTATAGTGAGATTCAAGGTGAGAGGCACTTTCAAAAAATGGCAGCCGAACCATTAGACCATTTCCCACCTGTGCAGTAAGATTGCCCGTAAACACCCAACATCACGCAACATCTTTACCTCCCCCTCCGCGATCTCTGCGAACGCTGCGGTAAAACCAAAGGCAGTTAGCCCATGACCAACCATTTCAAGCAAAACTTTGTCACCCAAAAAGCAGAAGTTCACCTGCCCGACGTGCCGCTTACCGGTACGCTGCCCAACTGGCTCAACGGCACGCTCATCCGCTGCGGCCCAGGCCAGTTTGAGCAAACCCACGCCTCCTACAAACATTGGTTCGATGGTTTGAGCATGCCGCACCGGTATACGTTTAACAACGGCCGTCTCTCCTTCCAAAACCGCTTCCTGCAAAGCCAGGCGTACATCAAAGACAACGCCAGCGGCACGCTCAACTATCGCGGCGTGTTTGTGGACCCCCAGCGCACCTTCTGGGACAAAATCAAAGCGCTGTTCATCAACGACGTCACCGACAACTGCAACATCCAAACCGTAGATGATCAGGGCACGATTGTGATCATGACCGAGCTGCCGCACATGTACCAGCTCGACCCCATCAGCCTGCAAACGGTGGCCAAATATGAGTACGACCAAAAAATCAACGCCACCATGCAAACAGCCCACCCGCACATCGACCCCAACAAGGGCAACCTGATTGTGAACTACATGCTCAAAATCAGCCTGTTTAACTATTACGAGGTGTTCAACGTGCGCGGGCGGGCGTACCAGCAGGTGAGCCGCGTGCCGGTGACCTCTCCCTCCTACATGCACAGCTTTGCCCTGACGGAAAATTACGTCATTTTGGCAGAACAGCCGCTGAAGCTGCCGGGATACGGCCGTGGCGTCTTCGGCCTGGCGTTTGGCAACAAACCGTTCATGGAAAACTTTGTCTGGGACGGCAGCCAGCCCACCGTGTTCCAGGTGATTGACCGGAACAGCGGGGCCGTGGTAACCCAGGCCGAGACAGATGCCTTTTTTGTCTTCCACCAGCTGAACGCCTACGAGCAAAATGGGGAAATCATCATGGATTTGGCCGCTTACCCCAACGCCAGCGTGCTGCCAGACTTTTTCCTAAATCGGCTGCGCTCCGACACGAACATTCCGCACACGCCTGCCTGGGCCACGCGCTACCGCATTCCACTGGGCAAGCCCCACAGCCGCATCGACGGGGAGCGGCTGGCGGAGACAAACATGGAGCTGCCGCGCATCAATTATGGGTACAACACACGGCCGTATCGCTACACTTACGGGGTGAGCCTGTACCAAAATTTGCCGGACTTTCCCAACCAGCTGGTGAAAATTGATGTGAGTTCGGGGGAAACGGCCGTTTGGCACCAACCCCTGCAATATCCCAGCGAACCCGTTTTTGTGCCCAACCCCAACGGCACCGCCGAAGACGACGGCGTCGTCCTGGCCAACGTCTACGACGCCAACAGCAATTCATCCTACCTGCTGGTGCTAGACGGCCAATCGTTCACCCAAATGGCCCAGGGCGACCTCAACTTCCGCATTCCGTTTGATTATCACGGCTGGTTTTATCCGGGCGTTGTTTAGATGAGGCAATTGAGTAATTGAGTAATTGGGTAATTCGCTCAATTACTTAATTACCCAATTACCAGTTACAGGAAAACCGATGAGCGTTTACGACAAACATTATCAGCAAGGAAATTTATTTGGTGCGCCGTACCCGGAATTTGTCGCTTTTATGGCGGATTGGGAGCCAAAAGGGACCGTGCTGGACGTGGGCTGTGGCCAGGGGCGGGATGCGCTTTTTTTGGCCAACCAAGGCTACCAGGTCACCGGCATCGACGCCTCCGCGCTGGGCATTGAGCAAATGGTGGCTGCCGCCGAAACGCAAAATCTAACGCTCACGGGCATTGTGGCCGATTTTTACAGCTATCCCTTCAGCCAAACGTATGACGTGGTGGTGCTGGATTCAATTTTGCACTTTCAAAAGAAGGATTTGGCCAGGGACCTGGCCCTGCTGCAAACGCTAACGGAACAGCTCAATCCGGGGGGCTTACTTTGCTGCTTTGTGCACAAATCCAAAACCAAAGAGCAGCGCCTGAAAGCATTCTTCAGCCAAAACCGGCCAGATTGGGCCATTTTAGCGTCGCAGCACATTGATTACACGTACGAGGAACCAGAAACCGGCTTCCGCTCGACTTCGCAGTTTTTTATGTTTTTGGGGCAACGGCCGTTTCCCACCCCCTAATCCCTAGATGAAGCCAAAATGAGGCAAGGGGAACGGCCGTTCCCCCTGCCCCAATCGCCCCCATCTACCGAACAATGAACGGCAAATAGAGGTAATCCACCGAGCTAGGCGGCGTAACGATGCCGTTGCACCAGTTGAAAAACGATTCCAGGATGGCGGTACGGCCGTTCAGCGCCATATCCTCCAACCCAAAGCCCAGATACACCGAATGGTACAGGCTGGTCTCCTTGCTAATGCCCGCGCTGCCGCCGCTGTAGGTGAAGGCCACCTCCGCCGTGCTGTTGGGCGTAATCGCGGCGGATGCATTCCAAAAGGTATTGTCGCTTAGGGCAAAGCTGCCCAGCGCCGCAAAAGCCGGACCGGCCCCCGTAACATTGTTGTAATTCACATCATTGGTAACGGCCGTTACCCCCAAATAATTCCCCATAAACGACGTGAGACCCCACGTTTTGTGGTACCCCTCGCTGCTGATCAGCAAGCAGCCGCCCCCATCCAAAAAGCCACTCAAGGCCACTTCGCCAGCGGCGCTAGGCCCGGCCGGCGTATCGCCGCTAAACCAGATAACCGCATCGTAAAGGCTTAGATCGTTTGCCGTGGGTTCGCTGCCGGTTTCTACCTGCCAGACATCATAAGGAATGTTCAGGCTGTTGAGCGCCGCCGTAAAGGCGGGCCGCACATCGCCAAACAGAAAGCCGTCGCTGTTGTCGTCATCCACCAGCAGCAGGGGCAGGGTGCCTGCCGTGCTAAAACTGCGCGTGGGCGATTGAACCTGCCCACACGCATTGGCAGCCAACACACGCCAATAATAGGTGGTGTTCAAAGACAAACGGCCGTCTACCGTAAAGCTGCTGCCAGAAACGGCCGTCTGGTACACCACATCTGTAAAATTCACGTCCGTCGCCAGCTGGAAGGCGTAGCTGCTGGCCGCTGGCGCTGCCTGCCAGGTAAAGGTGGGCGAACCAGGCAGCACCTCGGTGGCCTGGTTGGCGGGGGACAGCAGGTTGATGGCCGACGGGCCGCTGCTGCCCAGGTGCAGCCAGGCGGTTGTTGTCCGGCTGCCCACGGAACCGCTGCCGGTAATCGTCAACTTGTAGCTTCCGGGCGCGGCGGCCCCCGTGTTGTTGATGGTAAGGGTGCTGCTGCCGTTGGGGGCGAGAGTGTTGGGGCTGAAGACGGCCGTTGTGCCCGCAGGCTGCCCGCTCACACTCAAGTTCACCGACTGGTTGAAGCCACCAAACGCCTCCAACTGCACGGTAAAGACTGCGCTGTTGGTGGTGCAGGCCGCCACATCCGCAGGTGCCGCCTGGAGGGCAAAATCGGCACTTTCGGCACAGTTGTAGCAGACAAACGCAAAATCTTGGTCGGTGCCATCGCCATGATTAGGCACGCCGTCCCCGGCAATATTGAAGGCGGTAACCGTCACCGTCAAGTTGCCCGTCGTGCCCGGCGGCAGGAAGATCGACTCGTAATTATTGGCCGCATCAAACGGGCCGCCTGTGGTGCTCCACTGCCCGCTGAACCGGTTGCCCCGGTAACTGTTGCCGTTGTGGCTTACCTGCAAGTTGAGGTCGTTCACCTGGGGGCTGGTGCCAATGAGGCCGGGCTGGTCGGTGTAGGCCAGCACAATGCGCACCGGTTTGGTGGGATCGGCAACGGCCGTATTCAAGGTCCACGTCTCGCCACTGCCATCAAACAGTACCGATTGGTCCACCAACCGCCGGGCGGTCTCGTCGAAAGCGACGCTCATGTCGGGCATACCGTATCCCTGGGCGTTGCTGGGCAGCGTGTCGTTGGCGCTCAGGCCAGTTAGATAGCGGGTGTGGGCCATCAGGTACGCTTTGATCATGGCCGGGCTGGGCTGGGCCAGCGCGTATTCATTTTCCAACCAGTAATAATACAGCGACGCCACGCCAGAAATGGCGGGCGTGGCGTGGCTGGTGCCGCTCGACCAGCTAAAGAAGGTTTGGCCCGCCGGATAGTACGGGTTTAAACCAGAGCCAAACAAGCCATGATTGCCTGGCCCCCCGCAAACGCCGGTGCCATCAAAATTAACGGCCGTTGTGCCCGCCACATGCGTGCCCGGAGCCACAATCTCTGGCTTGATGCGCCCACCCGGCGCAGGCCCCCGGCTAGAGAAGGTGGCCATGTCCATCAAATTGTTGGCCGCAGTCACGCTGTAGCCGCAGCCGTCAATGTCAGACGGCCGATCATTTTCCGACGCGCCCACGGTGATCACATTCTTGCCATTGGCGGGCGTGTTGATGCTGGCGGCCGAACTGTTGTTGCCCGCCCCAAAGATAAAGATGAGTTCCTGGTTGCCCGGCAGGGCGCTGTCGGCATCGCGCGTGGCGGCGTCGTACAGCTGGGTGGTGGCCGTGTAGGTGCTTAAACAGCTGTCCGCTTCAGCGCTGCACCCCCAGGAGTTGCTGCTGATGCGCGCGCCGTTCTGGTAGCTTTGCCAGACGAGGTAACCAAAATCGTTAAAGCAGTTGGAAAGATCGCCACCGGTGATAAACATGCGGGTGCTGGCTAAACGGCCGTATGGATTCACCCCCAAGCCATACTGGTACCCATCGCCATCTTCAAAAGGAAAGCCGCCCCGCTGGTCATACCCGGCGGCGATGCTGGCATTTATGTGCCCATGCCCACCCACATCTCCGCCCGTGGCCGCCGAGGTGCAGTTTTCGATGTATGCCAGGCGGCTAGGATTGGCCACATTGCCCAGCTGGTGCAGCGTGGGATCGCCAGAATTCAGGGTGCCATTGCCCACCCCGCCATCGGTAATGTCGATGATGGGGTAATCGGCGGGATTGTTGCTGAAGCCGTAGCTGTTTAGCCAGGCCAGGTAGCCAGGGCCAGACGGGCCGGTTTGGCTGCCGTCTACATTGCCTGCCAAAATTTGCCCCTGCACCTCGTCCAGCAGCTCGATCTCAATCGCTTCGCCAATGGCCACCACGTCGGGCAGTTGGGCAATTTGCAGCAGATCGCCCTGGCGCACGGTGACCGTGCTGTTTTGGAATTTGAGCAGCGCATACCAGGGAGTCAACTGCTGCTGGCTCAAGTGGCGAATGACGGCCTCACTCTCAGCCACGGCGTCATGCTGGTACAGCTGCACGGTCACGGTCACCAGCTGGTTGGGGTCGGCTGGCGTCAGTGTTTGCCCGCGCAGGGCGGCGCTGAGTTTGAAGAAGGGGTGGTAAGGCTGGCTGTACTGCAAAAAGGTGGCGTTGCTGGTCAAGCTTTGCAGCTGCTGCCGTCCTGGGGCGTCGGTCCACACCAGGTATGCATTGTGGGAGATATAGGAGATGGGGATGGTGCCGGTTTGGGAAACGGCCGTTAACCATTCATCCTTTATCGGCCCCACAAACTGGATAATGTGCAGCCCCTTCCCCTGGGGATCGTCCACTCGCAGCGCCGTCGGCAACGCCAGTTCATCCGTTGTGGGGTTAAAAGCGTAGCCATCAAAAAGAATCGTATCCAAAGCTTCTGTAGCCTGCACCAGCTGCCGCTGCTGCACCGGCAGCTGGTCAAACGCCTCATCCGTCAGGCCATACAAAGCAAACGAGCCGTAATCCTGCCACAGCACCGCCCCATCTGGCGGCTGCGCATCAGACGGCACAATCACTTTGCGCAGGTCACGCAGGCGGTTCATGTCCCCCGCCTCAGCCCGATTTATTGGCCCCCGTCCCCCTAAAATCATTACCAACAAAAAAATAAAGCCTACAATTGGCATCCATCGTGTTACTTTCATCTAGCCCTCCATCTATTCTAGATTCAGTGTCGTTAAAGCATGGCGAAATCCAGCAAAAGCAAGACGGATTTTGCACTTCGCTGTCTACGCAATCGCCGTCTGACTCGCATCCCATTCACCCAAAGATCCGGTGATTCTTTTTCTTACGCGTCGGTTGTTTTTGGCAGCGCAGCTAAATGGTTGGCAATCAGGTCAGCCATGGGGTGCGGACCGTGGCTGCCTTGCCACGTTTCCATCGTCTCCAAAGCTTGTTCAAAAATCTCTCTAGCCGGTTCCAGCTCTTGCCGCCTTTGGTACAGCAAGCCCAGGTTACGCAAGGCATTGGCCAGGTTGGTACTGCCAGGCTCCATCTCCTGAAAAATGCCGATCGCCTTATCTATATGAATTTGGGCAGCCTCAAAATCACCTAATTCACGCAGGGCTGTTGCTAGGTTGTTGTGTGCTATTGCACAAAATGAATGCCATTCGCCCAAAGACCTTTGACCAATAACGACCCCTTCCTCAAAGTGCTGTTTCGCCCTAGCCATATCGCCCCTTACCCAGGCAGCTGAGCCCAAATTAATTTCCGCGTGAGCCATAAGCACATGTTCCAAGTCTAAACTTTGCTTCATGTTATCTTTAGCCATCTCCAGAAATGATTGGGTGCTGTCCATATTCCCCAACTTTAGATGCGCAACACCCAGATTGTTCAACGCCTGGGCTTTTTGCCAGGGTGAAGTCTCAGGCAGGGCCTCATAAATTGCCAACGCTTTTTCGCCACACAAACGGGCTTCTTCCAACTGGTTGAGGCTTACCAGAACATTGCATAGATTCACGTAAGATTCGGCCGTATCTACGTGCATCGGTGCAAGTTTTTCTCGAATGGCCAACGCTTCTTTGATCTTGACCAAACCTTCATTTAGCTGCACCCGTTCTGCCTGCACCACGCCCATGTCGTTTAGGCTTCTGGCTGTTTCCAGATGGTCGGGGCCGAGCAACTGCTGGCGCAGTTCCCAGGCGCGTTCTAGCCAGGTATACGCTTCATCATAGCGGCTGGTAAGGCGGAGATAGTTGCCAAATTCGTGGCACAAATCGGCCGTGCGTTCGCTTTTTTGGGCCAGGGCCTGGTTGGTCACGTAGCGCAGGTGGGTTTGCCACTCGTTGATGGCTAACGGCCGTATCAAATCATTCAACGTTTTCGCTTTTTGCCAAAGCGTCGTTTCCACATCAGACACAGCCGTGGCTTCAGGCTCCGCTTGCTGCACAAATTTTGCCACCAGCCGATGCAGCCAAATTGCCTCCTGCTCAGTTTGAGCCGCCAACCCCAAATCTTGTAAACGCACCAAACCATCTTCAGCCAGCAAAATCGCGTCAAGATCGTCAGTCGCCAAAGCGATCGTTTCAAAAAGCAGGTAACGCGGAATTGGCTCATTGGGCGCAAAATGAGCTGCCCGTGCCAGCAAAGCCAACGCTATTTTGTCTACTTCGTGGGCCGTGTGAAGCTGCTCGTAGCTCAAGGCAATCGTGCGGGCAATGTTCAGTTCGTGGTCTGTGGGGGAATATTGCACACCTCGCCCGGTGAGCGATGGATGCTTCAACCCGTGCTCCCGCAGCTGTGCAAAATATTTTGCCGGGGTCACTACCCCCTGGTACCGCTCCAAAAAGCTGCCCGCCAAATGCAAGGCCAGCGGCAAATTACCTAACTCGGCCGCAATGGCAGTTGCCTCATCTTGAGCTAAGTCGGGCACATATTTTTGAATTAAGAGCACGCTTTCTGATACTGGCAATGCTTCAAGTGTCAGGTTAACAATGCTGCGGGCGCGTGACCAACGAGTCTGGCGGCTGGTTACAATGACGCGGCAACCGCCGGTTTTGGGCCACCATTTTTCCAGCAATGTTTTGTCTTCGCAGTTATCAAAGATGAGCAGGCGGGGCATCGGCTGCTGCCACACCTGCTGAACCAGTCGAATCTGGTCATCCTGGTCTAGCTTGTCAAACTTTGGCGTCAGGCTGAGCCCCTCGCCCCCCCCGCACGCAGCAACCTCCGAGGGAACATTTTCAGGATCGGCAAAATTGAGCCAAAAAACACCGCCTACAAAATAGTGGCCATAGCGGTGAACAAACTCAACCGAAAGCTGCGTTTTGCCCACGCCACCAGACCCCGAAACCACCACAACCTGCCCATTTTTTAACGATTGAGCTATTTTTTGCAGTTCGCCATAACGATTGACAAACGCGTGGTTTTGCCGGTAGCTCATCCTGGAGTGGGGCGGCAAGGGTTGCGTTTCGGGCAGATAATCTAGCGGATAATTCAGGTAGGTAATGGGCTCATTGGCCGCCTG
Source organism: Candidatus Leptofilum gracile (assembly GCA_016713825.1). Lineage (GTDB taxonomy): Bacteria > Chloroflexota > Anaerolineae > Promineifilales > Promineifilaceae > Leptofilum > Leptofilum gracile. The sequence continues at coordinate 57,593 of JADJOJ010000001.1, forward strand.
CCCCGCTGTCGCCGGGGGCTCATGCTGCCACTCGCCAGAGGTAGGCGGCGGGTGAGCGGGAAATGCATCCAATGCCGGTGTGCCAGCGCCGCCAAGCTCAGAGGCGCTGCGGGCGCGCATGTACGCCAGGGGGGATTTTAGGGCAGCTTCTAGCTCCTGGGCCATTTGGCTGGCTTTGCGGTAGCGATCTTCTGGATTTTTGGCCATAGCCCGGCGCAGCACATCATCCACTTCATCTGGAATATTTTGGACGTAGTTGTACAGTTTGGGTACATCTTCATAGATGTGGGCCTGGAAGATGGTGTTGAGGTTGCCCTGAAACGGTTTGACGCCGGTTAGCATTTCAAACACCAACACGCCGAGGGAGTAGATATCGGAACGGCCGTCTATCATTTTGCCAGTGATTTGTTCAGGGCTCATGTAGGGGGCCGTGCCCGGCTGCCCGCCATCCGTTAGCTCATCCTCCACCCCCATATCCTTCACAATGCCAAAATCGGCCAGGTACGAATACCCATTTTGATCCAGCAAAATATTGCTTGGCTTCAAATCACGATGCACCAAATTGCGTTCATGGGCCACATCCAAAGCGGCCGCAATGCGGCGGGTAATTTGGGCCACCTCATCGCTGTGCAGCCTGCCTTGGGCTATTTTGTCCCCCAGCGTGCCCCCCCGCATATACCGCATCACCAGGAACGGCTGCTCATCTGTATCCGGCACGCTGTAATCGTACAGTGGCACCACAAACGGATGCTCAATGCGGGCAATGGTGCGGGCCTCCAGCTTGAACCGTTTAAGGCGCTGCCCCTGCAACATACGGGGCGGGAGCATCTTAATGGCCACGTCACGCTCCGTTTGCGTGTCGTAGGCATGAAACACCTCGCCCATTGCGCCTTTGCCTATTCGTTCACCGACCTGGTACCGCTCTAATCTTTGTGACATTTGTTTGTTTCTTCACTGTGGATGGACAGGCACACAACCTTCATCGAATCGGAGACCGCCGAAGTATAACATAAACTTATAGTTGTCGAATGACTAATCCGTAAGAAGGGCCCTTTGGGAATGCGCGGAGTCAAAATCAGGGAACGGCCGTTTGCAAAGCCATTTCCGCCTGTTCCGTTTCCCACGCCAAACCGAGCTGGCCAAAGGCAGCCACGGCCGTTTCCAACACCCCCCGCCCTGCCTGGCCACCCATAAACCGGCCCAGATGCAGCTGCGCCAGCGCCGTTTCGTACGGCATCTCGGCCTGCTCGGCCAGGGCAACGGCCGTACGCATCCCCCCCACCGCCGCCTCTTTTTGCCCCTGCAAAAACTGCTGCCACGCCGTGCAAATTTGGTGAGACGGCCGTCCAATGGGGTACGTTTTGCTGGCCGCTTGCAGCTTCTTCAGCCCCGCCGCCGCGCCCGCTTGCAGTGCCACACGCGCATCAGGTGCCGTCGTTTGCTGCCACAGCCACAGGTACGCCTGCGTTAAGCTCACAATGGTGGCTAACTGGACGTGGACGAGGATACGGCCGTCTACAAAATCCGGCAGCCAACTGGCCAACGTCTGCCGCAATCCCGCCACATCCCCCTGGCGCAGCTGGCTGCGAATGATGGTGTCGTAAGCGGCAAACTGCGTCAGCGTCACCGGCGCCTCCACCGCCAGCGCCGCCTGCGCCAGAGCAATCGCCTCGTCGTAGCGCCCCAGCGGCACCAGCCCCGACCCCCGAAACGCCAGCGTCAGGGCAATCTGGTTGCTGCTGTTGGTCGCTTCCCCAGCGCGATGCGCCGCTTCACGCGTGGCCAGCGCCGCCTCGTACTGGCCACGCACCGTCTGCACGTCGGCCATCGTGCCGTACGCCTGGGACAAAATGCGCCAGTAGCCAATGCTGTCTGCCAGCTCCGCGCCGCGCAGGCTGTGCTGCCAGCAGCGCTCCCATTCGCCCCAACCACCATACGGCAGCGCCGACGTGGCGTGGAAAAAGGCGCTGCTAACCGGATTGTCTACCTTCGCCTCGGTGGCTTCACCCAATGCCAGGTAGCGCCGCGCCAATTTTTCCCGCCCCAGCGTCGAAATAATCCAGCCCATCCCCGTGTACGATCGCACCAGTTCCGGCGCGGGGCCAGCCCGCTCGCCGGTGTTCAGCCCGTACAGGCCGGTGAACGCCCCCAGCAAAATGTCGCCGGTGTACACCGTCATCTCGCCAAACTGGGAGAGGCTGCGCAGCATTTCAATGTAGCGGGCACGCTCGTTGGGCGATTTGGTGGCCACCCGCTCTGGCCGAAAGCGATGCCCCACCTGGCGCACCATCTGCCCCAGCAGCCCAGCCACCTGCCCCAGCGGTTTTTGCGGAATTTTGCGGTCGAGCAGGGAAACGGCCGTACTAAAATACCCCGTCGCCTTGGCCAAACTGCCGGAATGAAAATGAGCCATGCCCAAATTGCGCTGCGCCCGCGCCTTTTCCAGCGGCGTACCGGGCAGCCCAGCCTCGTACAGGGCTACCAGGCTGTTCAGCAGGCGGATGGCATCCTCGTAAGCCCCATTGTTTACCGCCTGCTCCCCCGCCAGCGCCTTGTAACGCGCCTCTTTTTCCCGGTCGCCCGCCTCTTGCCAATGGTATGCCAGCGACGCCAGATACGAGGTGTCGTCTGGGTAGATTTGCTCAATCGCTTCGGCCACCTGCCGGTGCAGCGCAGGCAGCTCCGCCCCGCCCAGGCTGCTCAGCAGCGTTTCGCGCAGCTTGTCGTGGCTAAAGCGCCATCGCTCGTACTGGAATTCCAGAACGGCCGTTTCTGCACACACATTCAGCCAGCCATCCAGCTCTGGGCCGCCTGCCAGATGGCGCAGCAGCGGCACGTTCAGCTCGCGCCCCACCACCGCCGCCAGGGCCAGCAAGCCAAACGCCTCGGCCGGTACCCGGCGCAGCCGCCGCTCGATCACCTTCTGCATGCCCTGCGAAAACAGCCCCATCGGCAGCGTTGCCGCCCCAATCTGGTCTAGCTGGCCAATCTCCTCGGCCAGCGTGCGCACCACTTCCACAATGAAAAACAGGTTCCCCTCGCTCTGCTGCTGGAGCAGATTGACAATTTGCGGCTTCTGGCCACCATCCCCCAGCATAGAGCGGCTGAGTTCGGCAATGGCGGCTTGTTGCAGCGGCTTGAGCTGGATAAGGTGGGCCTGCGGGAGTTCCTGGGGGAGCAACGGCCGTTCATCATCCCGGAAGGTGCCCACCACCAAAACCGGCAGCGACGGTGCCTGGGTCAGCAGCCGCTTCAGCACCAGCAAATCTTCACTCACCCACTGCAAATCCTCTAGCATAATCAGCAGCGGATGGCTTTGTCGCTCAAAAACGGCCGCAATCACGTTCAGCAAACGAATGTAGTTGGCCTGCGCCTCAATGGCGGGCGGATCGGCCACCTCATACCCCAACAAGCTGCCAATCTCTGGCACAATGCCCTTCAGCACGCTTGCCTCAAAGCCAGAAATTTCCGTCTGCAAAACCAGCGCCGCCAAAACGGTGCGCCACATCTGGTACGGGCTGGCCCCTTCAGAGATGGCTTGCCCCCGCACCACCAGCGCCCCGTTCACCAGCGCCTGGGTGCGCAGCTCGTCCAGCAGCCGCGACTTGCCCACGCCGCTTTCCCCAGCCACCAACCAACCGCTGCCCTGCCCCGCCTGGGCCTGGTTCAGCGCCGCCGTCAGCTGGGTCAGCTCGGTTTCGCGCCCCACAAACGCGGCCGCCCGTAAATAACTTTCGCGGATTTCGATGCTTTCCGTTTGGGTTTCGCCAAAACCGGCTTCGGCCAGGGCCGCCAGCACCGCCCGGGCGGAGCCAAAGCGGGCGTCTGGCGTTTTGGCCAGCAGCCGCCCCACAATCTCTTGCAGCTGCGGGGCGATGGGCAGCGCTGCCAGGTCTGGCGGCAGGCTCATAATCTGGCTGAGCATGATCGGCAGCGAACCGCCGACAAAGGGATGCCGTCCGGCAAAAAGCTGGTAAGCCACCGTGCCCAGCGCGTACAGGTCGGAGGCAACGCTGGCGCTGCCAGATTGGAACAGCTCTGGGGCCATGTAGCTGATGGTGCCCACCACGGCGTCTGAGGCTGCCTGGGCTGCATAATCTCGCTCCACGGCAAGGCCAAAATCGAGCAGTTTGAGCTGGCCATCTACAACCAGCATGTTGTCTGGCTTCAAATCGCGGTGGATGATGCCGCGCTGGTGCAGGTAGGCCAGCGCTTCCAGGGCTTGCTGCAAATAGGTGAGCTTGACGGAAAACGGCCGTTCCGCACAAGCATCCACTACCGATTGGGCATCTTGCAGCAGTTCCATGGTGAAGTACGGCCGTTTCTCCCCATCAAAGCCATAATCCAGCACGCTAATGATGTGCGGATGCCGCAGCGAGGCCAGCGTGCGAAACTCTTCCGCCAGCGCCACGCGGTAATCGCGTGACTCATCCCGCGAGGCAAACTGAAGCTGCTTGCCAGAGACCAACACCTGCTTCAAGGCCACCAGCTCACCCGTCAGCCGGTCTATGGTGCGGTACACAGCCCCCATCCCCCCCGCGCCAATTTGCGCCACAAAGCGGTAACGGTTGTTGAAAAAGTCGGTTAGCGTGGGATCAGGAGCGGTCAGTGTCATCTGGTTTGCGTTTACTTACTTTCGGGATGCCAAAATTTACAGGAGGCCCATTATACGCGGTTTGGCAGTCCTGGGCATAAATGCCCAGGCAAATGGAAATGGTGTGTCATTCCCGCGCAGGCGGGAATCCATAACGTTTGCACCCAGTCATTTATTCAAAGCGCAGGGCATCAATCGGGTTTAGCGCGGCGGCACGGGAGGCGGGGTAGATGCCAAAAAAGAGCCCTACGGCAACGGAAAAGCCCACCGCCAGGGCGATAGAGTTAAAGGTGACAGAGGTGTCTAGTTCGGGAACGGCCGTTCTCACCGCAAACGCCCCAATCAGCCCCAGCACAATGCCCAACGTGCCCCCCAGCACCGCCATGATCACCGCTTCCGTCAGGAACTGGCCCAAGATGTCCAGCCGCTTGGCCCCCACCGCTTTGCGCAGCCCAATCTCCCGCGTCCGCTCCGTCACGCTCACCAGCATAATGTTCATGATGCCAATCCCCCCCACCAGCAGCGAAATCGAAGCAATCGCCCCCAAAAACACCGTCAGTACGCTGGTCACCGAACCAAACGCATCCAGAAAATCTTGCTGCGTCAAAATCTGGAAATCATCCGCATCGCGGAAGTTAATGTCGTGCGACTGGCGCAGCACTTCCGAGGCGTCAATAATTGCCCCGTCGATGGCCGCATCGTCCACCGCCTTCATCAGGATGGCGTCCACCAAAAATTCGCCCGTGCGCTGGCTGCGGTTGTTAAATAGGCGATCCTGCGCCGTGGTCAGCGGCACGATGGCCACGTCGTCCCGGCTGCCGCCAAACGCCCCGGCCCCCTGCGATTCCAACACGCCAATCACCCGAAAGTTCAGCCCGTTGATTTTGATATCCTCGCCAACTGGATCAACGTTTTCAGGAAACAAATTGGTGACGGTATCTGGGCCTAAAACGACGACGCGGGAACGGCCGTTATACTCCGCCGCCGTAAAAAATTCACCCAACGCCACTTCCAACCCCCAGGCCACCAAATAATCCGGCGTAGACGCCCGCAAAGAGACCTGCCGCACCTCACCCCCGTAACGCAGCTCGCCATCCCGCAGCAGCGACGGGGCCACCGCCGCCGCCCCTGGCACCAAAGCCGGATCGGTTAGCAGTTCCACATCCCGCAGCGTCAACGTCGATTCCGTCAGCGGATCGCTGCCTGGCCGCCCCGGCTCTTCCTGCACAGGAATAATAAACACCAGATTGCTGCCCAGCCCGGAAAACTGCTCCGCAATAAAGCGCGTCACCCCGTCGCCAATGGAAAGCAAAGTAATCACCGCCGCCACGCCAATCATAATGCCCAGCATCGTCAGCGCCGCCCGCAGCTTGTTTGCCCCCAGGCTATTCAAAGCAATCCGCAAATTCTCAAAAACCATCGTCATCTACCAGAGGTGCGACGCACTTTTGAAGTGCGTCGCACCTGTCATCATTCATACCTCAGCGCATCAATCGGGTTCAGCCGTGCCGCCCGCGTGGCCGGGTATAGCCCAAAAAAGAGCCCCACCCCGGCCGAAAAGCCAATCGCCAGCGCCACCGAATTCCAATCCACCGCCGCATCCAGCAGCGGCGACAAATTGCTGATGATGGCCGCACCAATCGCCCCCAAAACCAGGCCGATCAGCCCGCCCACGCTGGCAATCACCACCGCCTCCACTAAAAACTGCGTCAAAATATCGCGGTACTTGGCCCCCACCGCCTTGCGCAAGCCAATCTCCCGCGTGCGCTCCGTCACGCTCACCAGCATGATGTTCATGATGCCAATACCGCCCACCAGCAGCGAGATGCCAGCAATCACCCCCAGGAAAATGGTAAGCACGCTGGTAATTTGCCCAAACGCGCCCAGCAGTTCCGACTGGCTCAAAATCGTAAAATCATCCTCGTCGCGGAAGGTGATGTTGTGCTGTTCGCGCAGCACCGCCGCCATTTGGACGATGGCCGCGTCCTGCCGCTCTTCGCTGATCACCTGGGCGTAAATCACGTCCACCCGCAGTTCGCCATCTGCCCGCCGCGCCGGAAACAGCCGCTGCTGCGCCGTGGAAATGGGCACCAGCACCACGTTGTCCTGGTCGTTAAAACCAGAGCCGCCCTTCTCTTCCAGCAGGCCAATGATGCGGAAATTCACGTTGTTGATGCGAATATCTTCGCCGATGGGAAATTCGCCCAGCTCAAACAACGCTTCGTACACCGTCTGGCCAATGACAGCCACGCGGCTGCCGCTGGCGATGTCTTGCTCGGTGAAAAAGTCGCCCAGCGCCGGGTAAAAGTTGCGCACCAGGGGGAACTGGGTGTTGGTGCCAGAAATGGTCGTGCGCGCCTCTTCCCCGCCGCGTGAAACGATGGCCGGGCGGTCGTAGCTGGGCACCACGCCCAGCAAATCTGGCACGCGGAACGGATCGGCCAGCGCTTCGGCATCGGCCAGCGTCAGGCCCGCGCCGCCAGATCGGGCCGGGCGCGGGTCGGTGGGGTCCTGGTCGCCAGGGAAAATGAAGAGCAGATTGTTGCCCAGCCCCTGAAATTCGTCGATGACCACGGCTTCTACGCCGCGCCCCACGGAAATGAGCGTAATGACCGCCGCCACGCCGATGATGATCCCCAGCATGGTGAGGAAGGCGCGCAGTTTATTGGCGGTAATGCCCACGAGGGCGAGGCGAATGCTTTCGAGTAGGTTCATAATTCTTTGCAAGTTTGCGAGTGTTCAAGTTGGCAAGTGTTCATGTGAAAACCCAGTCACTTGAATACCTAAACACCTGATCACTGGAGAAGGGCATCAGACGGCCGTTTCGTCTCCCCCGCCACCAACGGATCTTCAATCACTTCATCCCGCACAATTTTGCCATCGGCCAGGGTCACCACCCGGTTGGTGTGGCGAGCAATCCACGGATCGTGCGTTACAAACACCACCGTAATGCCCCGCTCCCGGTTGAGCTGCTGAAAAATCTGCATCACCTCCGTGCCGGACTTGCTGTCCAGGTTGCCCGTCGGCTCATCAGCCAGGATGATAGCTGGTTCATTCACCAGGGCACGGGCGATGGCCACCCGCTGCTGCTGCCCACCAGACAGCTCGCTCGGCTTGTGGTCCAGCCGCTCGCCCAGGCCCACCATTTGCAGCGCTTCGGCCGCTTTTTGCGCCCGTTGTCGCTTACCGGCGTAAATCAGCGGCAGCTCCACCTGCTGCAATGCCGAGGTGCGCGGCAGCAAATTGAAGCTCTGAAACACAAAGCCAATCTTGCGGTTGCGCACGTCTGCCAGCTCATCTTCGCTGAGATTGCTCACGTCGGTGCCGTCCAGCAGGTAGGTGCCGCTGGTGGGCTTGTCCAGCGCCCCCAGCATGTTCATCATCGTCGATTTGCCAGAACCAGACGGCCCCATAATCGACAAAAAGTCACCTTCGTAAATGGAGAGCGTCACCCCGTTCAGCGCCCGCACCTGGTGCTCGCCCATCGTGTACACTTTGGTCATATTTTGGATGGTGATGACGGATTTACGGCCGTTTTCGTTCATGTTTACCCTTAATTTGCCACAAAGAGCACAGAGGTTTTAGAGATTTTTCGCTTTCCTCTCTGTCCCCTCCGTGGCCAAAAACTATTCTCCCGACCCGAAGATGTTGAACGCTTCACGGTCGTTAGTCAGCACCACGGTGTCCCCCGCGCTGAGGCCCGCCAGCACTTCGCTGAACTGCTCATTGCGCAGGCCAGTCTCCACCACCACCTCTTCGATGGTGCCGTCCGCTTGCAGCACGTTCACAAACGCCTCGCCCGTCTCCCGGTTCAGGCGGACGGCCCAGTTGGGCACGGTGAGCACATCGGCTACCTCATCCACCACAATCGAGGCGCTGGCGCTCATGCCAGGCCGCAAATCAATCTCCTGCGCTGCATCAATGTTGATCGTCACCAGGTAGGTCACCACGCCGCCAGAGCTGGCGGAGGTGGGGGCAATTTCGGTGATGGTGCCAGAAACGGCCGTGTCCGGCAGTGCATCCACACTCACCTCCACCGCCTGCCCCAGCGCAATCTGGTCAATATCAATCTCATCCACGCTCACCGTGATGTGGAACGCCGCTTCATTCACCACCGTGATGGCCGGTTGGCCCGGCGAAGCCAGCTCCCCCGCATTGATGAGCACATTGGCCACCGTCCCCGCAATTGGGGCCACGATTTGGGACTGCGCCAGCCGCAGCTCCGCCAAATCCAGATTGGTTTGGGCCGCGGCCACCTGCGCCGCCAAAATAGCGATCTCATTTTCGCTCAGCGGCTCCAGCAAGCGATCATACGCCGCCTGCGCCCGCGCCAGGTTGGCCTGCGCCGCCTGCACGTTGCCCTGCGCCGCCTGCACACCCGCCTGCGCGTTGGCAATCGCCGCATCGGCCAGCTGAATGTCGGCGGGGCGAGCGGCCGTTTGCACATCGGTCAGCGCCGCCTGGGCCGCCGCCAGCGAGGCGTTGGCATTGGCCAGCGCCGCCCGCGCGGCTTCTTCAGGCGCACCCAAACCAGGGCACACTTCATTGCCAGTAGGATCGGTAAAACATTGCGTCGTCTGGTCGTAGGCATCCTGGGCATTTTTCTGCGCCAGTTCAGCCGCCGCCAGATTGGCCTGCGCCTGGGCGATCTGCCCCGGCGTGGCCCCGGCCAGCAGTTGGGCTTTTTGGGCATTGGCTTGCAAAACGGCCGCTTCCGCCGACGCCAAATTCGCCTGAGCCACCGCCACATTGGCCTCCGCCGCCGCAATGTCCGCTTCAGAACTGGCCAGCGTCGCCACCGACGGTTCCGCCTCCTGACGCTGCTGCAAGGTCAGCTCCTGAATGCGCAAAGCATCCGCCGCCTGCTGCACCGCCAGGGCCAGCTCATCGGTGTTGAGCGTGGCCAGCACATCGCCCACAGCCACCACCTGACCGCGCACCACGTTCACCTGCTGGATGGTCCCCCCCAGGCCAAACGTCAACGACAGCAACGCTTCTGGCTCGATAGAGCCAACTGCATTCACTGTTGCCGTTACCTCACCGCGAGAAACGGCCGCTTCCCGTAAAATCTCAGGCTGCGCACTCTCCGCCGCCTGCTGCTGCTGCTGCCGAACCACAAAAAATGCAGCCACCGCCAGCAAAACAATTCCCACAATAATTCCAATTCTTCGCATTTGTAACCAACCGTATCTATAACCACTATCTTTACAGATTTCAACCCCACCAGAGGGAGTGTCATACTCGCATAGGCGGGTATCCATCAAAAGTGCAAAGATAGTGTAAAACAATGCTAATGAGATAAACGTGCTGTCTATTTACCCAATCTATACCTGGGCAAAACCTTTGCAAGCGCCTGAATCAAATTATACGAAACTGCAAAAAATTGCATAGAATATGCGGCAAATTATCATAATTCTTTAGATTATTTAGGGTTCAGTTGCTATGCATTTTTTCTTATGTTAAAATTGTGAAAACTTACACGAATAAGTTTCAAAACTTTCTATCAGGCAATTCTCCATTTTTTTGCTTACAGCCAGTAGACTGTAAGAATTCGAGGAACATACGCTGTGACAAGGGAAATACCAGACATTGTCATTGGCCGTTTACCCATCTACTTGCGCGAACTCATCCGATTAACAGAAGACGAAGGCAAAATCAATACCTCTTCACATGAATTAGGCAAGCGCTTGGGCATCAGCTCGGCTCAAATTCGTAAAGATTTGTCGCATTTTGGTGAGTTTGGCAAGCAGGGCACTGGCTATCACATCCACTATTTGGTTGAACAATTACGGGAAATTTTACAGCTCACAAAAGAGTGGGATGTTGCCGTCGTAGGTGCAGGTTATCTAGGGCATGCGCTGGCCCATTACCACGGCTTTGAGCATCGCGGCTTCCGCATTTCCTGGATTTTCGACAGCGACCCAGAAAAAATCGGCCAGCAAATGGACCAACTCATTGTGCAAGATGTGTCGCAGCTTGAAAAAGTTGTTTCCGAAAATCATATTAAAGTGGCCATCATTGCCGTGCCCGCCAGCCACGCCCAAGAAATTACCAACCGGCTGGTTACCGTTGGGGTGCGTTCTATTCTTAGTTATGCGCCCATTCACCTTACCGTTCCCAGTGGGGTAGAGATCAGCTACAGCGACCCGGTGATTCAGCTACAGCGGATGACGTATTACCTGTAAATGGTATTAAAATGAAAAAGCCCTGGCTTGCAGCCAGGGCTTTTTTTATTTCAATTGCGCACAAAGTTGTTTAAAGCTCTACGCTTCGTTGAAGAATGGGCAGTTCGCGCAGCGCTTTGCCAGCGCCCAACGCGGTACAGGCGATGGGATTGTCGGCAACATACGCGGGGACCCCAGTTTCTCGTGTAAGCAAGGTATCGATCTCGCGTAGCAGTGCCGTACCACCCGCCAAAGCCATCCCCCGATCGATGATGTCAGAGGAAAGTTCTGGTGGCGTTTTCGCCAAAACGGCCCGCACCACGTTCACAATGGCAGCCAGGGGTTCAGAGATTGCTTCCACCACTTCGCTAGAGGTGATGGTGATTGTTTTGGGCAAACCGGCCACCTGGTCGCGACCTTGCACCTGCATATCAAGCTGATCGTCTAAATCAATTGCAGAGCCGATCTTGATTTTGATTGCTTCGGCGGTGGGTTCACCAATGACCAGGTTGTACTTTTTGCGGATGTAGTTGATGATCGCTTCATCTAGATGCACACCGCCAACTCGGACAGATTCGGCACAGACAATGCCGTTCATAGAGACAACGGCCGCTTCTGTAGACCCCCCACCCATGTCGATAATCATGTTGCCGGTGGGTGTGCCGATGGGCAAGCCCGCCCCAATGGCGGCGGCCAATGGTTCAGGGATAAGATGCACCGGATCGCGAGCACCTGCGGCCAGGGCGGCTTCTTTGACGGCGCGTCGTTCGACGCTGGTCACGCCATAAGGCACGCTGATCATCACCACAGGTTTGCGCAGGCGCAGCCGCCCGGCCACCTTACCGATGAAATATTCCAGCATCCCTTTGGTGACAAAGTAATCGGCAATAACGCCATCGCGTAACGGCCGTATCACTTCAATGGATTCGGGCGTACGGCCGTACATCTCCTTCGCCGCACGTCCCACTTCCACAATGGTTGTCTTGTTTTCATGTTCCTGGATCGCCACAACGGAAGGCTCTTGCAGAACAATCCCCCGCCCCTGTTCATGCACCAGCACATTCACCGTGCCCAAATCTATGGCCACATACGGTGTGAATATAGCCACAGCTAATTGTCATCCTGTCGGGAAGCCGGTGCACCGGGCGTCATCTCACGCCGCCGCCGACCAGAATGCCGCCGACCCACATCCAAACGAATCTGCGCCCGCATCAGCGAAGCCTGAATTTGCGCATACCGATCTGGATCATCCGTCACGCCTTCTTTCATCGCCTGCTGCGCTCGCTCGCGTGCTTTTTCCGCCCGCTCAATATCAATCTCTTCTGCCTGTTCCGCTGAATCCGCCAGAATGATCACCTTATCTGGCTGCACCTCGGCATAGCCACCGCCGATGGCAAAATGCTCTTCTTCACCATCCACATGGCGTACCCAAACATCGCCAAAATCAAGCGTCGTCAGTAAAGCGGAATGATTGGGCAAAATACCCATTCGCCCTTCCGTACCTGGCAACGAAACCGATGCAACCGCCATACTAAAAACAGTTCGTTCTTGTGTCACAATATCACATTGAATTGGCATTGATCCACCTCATCTTATTACAAAACAGTAATCAGTAGCCAGTAACCAGTGATTGGCTACCTGCTACTGATTACATTGTTCTTTCACGAATAATACCGCTTACGCCGTAGCGCGCAGCTTTTCTGCCTTCTCAACCGCCTGGTCAATGGTACCCACCATGTAGAAGGCCTGTTCCGGCAAATCATCATGCTTGCCATCCAAAATTTCCCGGAAGCCACGCACCGTTTCTTTAGTCGAAACGTACTGCCCGTTCAAACCGTGGAACTTCTCAGCCACAAACATCGGCTGACCCAGGAACCGCTCAATTTTACGGGCCCGGGCTACCAACAGCTTCTGGTCTTCGCTCAATTCATCAATACCCAAAATGGCGATAATGTCCTGAAGGTCCTTGTAGGTTTGCAGCACCTGCTTCACCTCACGCGCCGTGCGGTAATGCTCTTCACCTACCACATCCGGCTGCAAAGCGCGGCTAGAAGACGACAGCGGATCTACAGCCGGGAAAATACCCTTGGCAAACACACCGCGGTCTAGCGTCAAACTGGCATCGATGTGAGAAAAGGTCACGACAGGTGCCGGGTCTGAGTAATCATCTGCCGGTACATAGATGGCCTGCAAAGAGGTGATGGAGCCCTTCTTTGTAGAGGTGATACGCTCTTGCAGCGCCCCCATTTCGGCAGCCAGCGTTGGCTGGTAACCCACAGCGCTAGGCATACGGCCCAGCAAAGCAGACATTTCAGACCCAGCCAAAACGTAGCGATAAATATTGTCGATAAAGAGCAGTACATCACGCCCTTCATCGCGGAAGTATTCGGCCATAGCCAAACCAGTGAGGGCCACACGCAGACGCACACCAGGCGTTTCGTTCATCTGGCCAAACACCATGGCCACAGAATCTTGCACGCCATACTCCTGCATTTCATAGTACAGATCGGTGCCTTCACGTGTACGCTCGCCCACGCCAGCAAATACAGACACACCTTCATGCTCACGCGCCACGGAGCGAATCAGCTCGGCGATGGTTACGGTTTTACCCGTACCGGCACCGCCGTAAATGCCCGTCTTACCACCTTTGATAAACGGCGCAATGAGGTCGATTACCTTCATCCCGGTTTCAAAGGTTTCAATGGTTGTGCTCTGGTCCTGGAATACAGGTGCTTCCCGGTGAATGGGATAGTAAATATCCGATTCAGGTGTGGGCTTACCATCGATGGCATTGCCGACCACATCAAAAATACGGCCGAGTGTCACCGGGCCTACGGGAACACTAATCGGCTTGCCAGTTGCCACCACATCTAACCCACGCGGCAAACCATCGGTGGAACCCATGGCCACGGTTCGTACCAGGCCACCACCTAAATGCTGCTGCACTTCCAACACCAAATTGCCTTCGTCTACCGCGACGTTTAAGGCTTCGTAAATTTCAGGAACTTCTTCATCTGCAAAATTCACGTCTACTACCACACCGCGAATTGCAGAAATTTTGCCTGTAGCCATTGTCATCCTCCAAATTTATGCTTCGATGGGCAGACCCATCTGCTTAGCCTTGTGCCAATGCCTCTGCACCACCGACGATGTCCAAAATCTCGCTGGTAATGCTAGCCTGCCGCGCCTTGTTGCGCTCTAATGTCAATATCTCTACCAATTCACCCGCGTTGTCTGTGGCGTTATTCATCGCCACATAACGGGCGCTGTGCTCGCTCGCCTGCGATTCCAGAACGGATTGATACACCTGTAGGTCGGTAAAGCGGGGAACAACGGTGTTTAACAATGCTTCTGGCCCTGGCTCGTACCCGTAAATCCGGTCAGACACGCCGGTGAGGTCTACGTTAGAAACATATTCCGATACGGCCATGTCGCTAAAATCGGTGGGTTTGAGTGGGAGAAGCTGTTTGATAGACGGCCGTCTCGCAATCAAATTAATAAAGTCCGTGTACCCAACAAAAACCAGATCCACCTTGCCAGACAAAAAATCATCCGTGGCAATCTGGGAAATGGGCGTCACATCTAAAATTGAGGGCGAGTCGGGAATGCTATCAAACGACGCCACCACATTGTAACCGCGCCGAATCATCAAATCCCGCCCTTTTCGACCCACTGCAATAATCTCAACAGGCACATTCCAGGCCTTCAGGAACCGCTCGGCATAGCTCACCATGTTGCTATTAAACGCTCCAGCCAAACCGCGATTCCCCGTCATCAAAATGAGAGAAATCTTGTTGATCTTGGCCCGAGCCGTCAACAGCGGGTGCCCATTCTGGCTAACACCAGGCTGCGATGCCAGGTTATTCAAAATTTCAAACGCTTTACCTGCATAAGCCCGCGTCGCTTCAACCTGCCGCTGGGCTTTATTTGCTTTCGATGCAGAAACGGCCGCTAACGCACTCGTTACCTGAGAGATATTCTTGATACTTTTTATACGCTTACTTAACTCGCGTTCGGTAGCCACAAATCTCTCCTATAGTTAATTCGCCCAGTTCGCGTTAAAGTCCTCAATGGCTTGCTTTAAACTGTTTTCAATTTCGCCATTCCAGGAACCCGTCTTCAGCGGTTCAACCACATCAGCCCGAGCGGTATCCATGTAGCGCACAAATTCCCGTTCCCAACGAGCAATCTCATTCACGGCCACCTTGTCCAAATAGCCACGCGCACCAGCATAAATGAGCATGATCTGGTGCTCCAACGGCCACGGACTGTACTGAAGCTGCTTCAAAAGCTCCATCAGGCGCTCACCGCGCGACAGCTGACGCTGCGTGGCAGCATCCAGATCCGAACCAAACTGGGCGAAAGCTGCCAATTCGCGGTACTGGGAGAGGTCAGACTTCAAACCACCAGACACCTTACTCATGGCCCGTTTCTGAGCCGCACTACCCACACGGGATACAGACAAACCGGTGTTGATAGCCGGACGCTGCCCCGCATTGAACAGATCTGTTTCCAGGAAAATCTGGCCATCGGTGATGGAAATAACGTTGGTAGGAATATAAGCAGATACGTCACCCAACAATGTTTCAATGATGGGCAGCGCCGTCAAAGAACCACCCGTACCGGGGACCTTGACCACTTCGTATTTATCCTCGCCCAATTCTTTGAGCGCTTTTTCGTAATGTTCTTCTTCCAGGTTACCAAAGTAAACCTCACCGTTCACCCCTTTGGTTTCGGCGGTTACCTCAGTGCCTTTTTCAACAATCACCCATTCGTCGCGCAAACGAACGGCGCGTTCTAGCAAGGTGCTGTGCAATGAGAAAATGTCACCCGGATAAGCCTCACGCCCCGGAGGACGACGCAAAATGAGAGACATCTGGCGGTATGCCCAGGCGTGCTTGGAAAGGTCATCGTAAATTACCAGGGCATCGCGGCCACTGTCCATGAACTCTTCACCAATGGTGCAGCCAGTGTAAGGGGCAAAATATTGCAGCGGGGCCGGATCAGAGGCGCCAGCCACCACGACGGTGGTATATTCCATTGCGCCGTAACGTTCCAGGGTATCTACTACCTGGGCTACCTGGCCCACGCGCTGGCCAATGGCCACGTAGATACAGAGCATGTTGCCGCCCTTCTGGTTGATGATGGTGTCCAGGCAGATGGCGGTTTTACCGGTCTGGCGGTCGCCAATGATCAGTTCGCGCTGGCCACGACCAATGGGGAACATGGCGTCGATGGCGATGATACCGGTCTGCACCGGGGTATCCACACCTTTACGCTCGATAACGCCGGGGGCTGTCCGCTGGATGGGACGGATTTTGCTGGTGTTGAGTGGCCCTTTGCCATCAACGGGGTTGCCCAGGGGGTCCACGACGCGACCAATGAGGGCGTCGCCAACAGGCACCGAGGCAATACGACCCGTGGCGCGTACTTCATCGCCAACTTCAATTCGGGAATAATCGCCCATGACCACGACACCAACCAGCTTGTCCTGAAGGTCTAGGGCCAGCCCGGCGACGCCGTTTTCGAATTCAACCAGCTCGCTGGCTTTTACGGCTTGTAAACCGTCTACCAGGGCGACACCGTCGTAAACGGCCGTTACCGTCCCAACGCTGCGCGCTTCAACCTGATGGTCAAAGTCCTGAATCTGCTGCAAGAGTGAATCTGTGATGTTCTTAAAATCTGGGGCAAGGGTTGCCATCCACCAACCTCCTATTGAAAGTCCATACGCTGGCCAATGGAAATGTATGCAGGCATTGACCAGATATGTTGAAGAGTTTTTTGGGTCTTGTTAACTAAAATGATTTTGCGTTTCGTCCGAGTGGTCTTCCCGCCACATCAGCGAGGTTTGGAAAACCGCACGTCGTTTTCAAAAATATGCCAGCTGCAGAAGGTGCGGTTTCCTCAAGCAATCGGCAAATTGGTTTATAGTGTATCAAAAACCTTTTTGTCGGTTGCCTACATTGTTCGGGGTTGCAGGAAATATCTGCCAGGAACCCTGGAATGCGTCGAAAATATACCTTACCTCCAGCCATTTGTCCAACGATTCACAATCGAGAACGGCCGTTTCTGAGTGGCTTTGTTCGAGTGAGTTGTTCAATTGTGTTTTTTATCACAATATGCCAGGGGCGTCAACGTGCCGAACGACCTGGATACAGGTAAAATTGCGGCAATGTCCAAAAAAGATAGACGCACACAGGAAATGTTGTTTAAGCCTAACCTTTGGGCAAAGGTGTTTCTCCTGTTAGGGGTCTTTGCTCTCTATCTGCATCAGCTAGATGGCGCAAGCCTGTGGCGAGATGAAGCACTCACTGTTATTCGCGCAGAACAAAGCTTTGGACAAATTTTTGCCAACCGTAACATTGTGCAAGGCGTCTCCTCGCCAGATTTACACCCACCACTCTATTTTCTCATCCTACACTTATGGCAGCAGTTCATTGGCCGCACTGAGTTTGCTTACCGTCTACCGTCGTTATTTTTTATGGTGATGGCTGTTGCATTCTTTTACCACCTGGCCAAACAAGTTTGGGGCAAAGAGACAGCTGTAGGCACGCTTTTGCTGGTAATGCTTTCTCCTTTTTTTTATTGGTATGCTCGCGAAGCGCGTATGTACGCGTTGCTGGTATTGGAGACGCTTGTTTTTTACCGTACGTTGTGGAGCGTCCTGCAACCTGACAGTCGTTGGTGGCACTTTGTTTTACTGGGAATCTTTGGTTTGTTACTGGTAATGACCCATTATACGGGTCTTTTTGTTATTGCGTTTGCGGCAGCAATTTTGCTATTTCTGGCGCTGAAAAAACGGCCGCATTGGGGTTGGAGTCTGAGCGGGCTCATTCTGTTGATAGTTGGTGGAATAATATTGGCACCCCACTTGCTAGAACTTTTAGGGCTGCCAGAATTTTTTGCTTTTTCCCAGCGACAGCTGTGGGTTTTGGCTCAAGAAGGGATCAACACCTTTTCCTTAGGGTCTGCCGGGCCACTGGAAGAGGCAGGGTGGCGGCTGTGGCCGTTTGTGGCACTGGGGCTTTTGGGGATGTTTACGGCTGCAATTGCTCGCAAGGAGAAGCGCTGGCAGGTTTTTTTACTGGGCAGCGGTGGGTTTTTGCTAACCTTGCTTGTTTTTTTTGCCGCTTCCTGGTTAAAGGCCAACTATTCCAACCCGCGTCATCTTACGGTGCTATCGGTTGCCTGGTTTTTGTTAATGGGGCAAGGTTTGGCTATGCTTTGGCGTCAGCAGAAGCTGCTGGCAGTGGGGATGGGGCTGGTGGTTGTGAGTCTGAGTGGGCAGCAGCTGTGGCGCACCATTCAATCGCCACCCATTGTGAAAGATGATGTGCGCACATTGGCCGAATATATAGAATCTCGACGGCAGCCAGGCGATGTGGTTTTGTGGCACAGCTCGATTATGATGACAACGTATGATTATTATGCATCTGATTTACCGTATACGGCCGTTCCCAAATTTGGCACAGGCGATCCGACAATTGCCCAGGAAACATTATCACAATTACACGAAGCCTATGACCGCATCTGGTTTGTATCGGCACCTGCACCGCCCTATTTTGACCCGAATCTTGTACCGACCTGGCTAAAAAGTCGACGCATTTGGGCAGATTCGGCTCACTTTCCTGCCAGTTGGGCGTCGCTGCATTTGGATCTTTTAGAACGAGCCAATTCCATTACAGAATTGCCAGCAGCAGCCATACCGGCAGACCTCAGCTTTGGAAATTACCGGCTACAAGCGATTCGCGTGGAGGAGCGCTTTAGCGAGGATGGGGTGTGGGTTTCGCTTTATTGGCGAACAACAGAAATAAATAGTGAAGCACCAGCCGCTTGTCTTCGGCTAGAAGACAGCACCCAAAACGTCTGGAGCGAAGGGTGCGCCAGTCTGGCACTGCCCCAAAATGCCATGCCAAACAGCGAGGTGTATTACCGGCAACAGCTCTGGTTGCCGCTGTCACGCGGAATGCCACCCATTTTGTATGATTTGTCTGTGAGATTGGAAAGCGACTTTGTGTATGTAGGCAAAATAACACTCCCGGCCTGGGAACCCCCGGCACCAGAGAAAAGTATAGCTTCCTACAATGATGTCGAACTACAGTTGGTTTCCCTCAATTGGCAATCCGATGAGTTCCGCGCCGGGTTGTGGGCAATAGGCCATCTGCTGTGGTATGCCACAGACGAATTACCAGAAAATTTGTCCGTACAGATGCGTTTGGTAGATTTTTGGGGCCGTACAGTTGCTGAGCAAACATCGCCGCTTGGCAGTGCAGACCACTCAGCTGCCCAATGGCTGCCCCACGCCTATGGGCAAACGCCAGTAAATTTGCCACTCCCCTTTACGGCCGAAGGCCAGTACCTTTTGCAAGTTCAGCTTACCGATGAAAATGGTATGGTGAAGGCCGACCAGTTTGGTAGCGGTAACTGGGTAAATGCTGGCTGGGTACAAATTAGCAGTTGGCCTATTGTGCGCAGTTTGCCAGAAGCGGTTAATGCGCTGGATGGGATCGCCTTCGGTGAAGCGATCTCTCTTGCGAGTTACCAACTGAATCGTTCAGAAGATATTTTGACTGTAGATCTTTTTTGGGAAAGCGAGGCCGCTCTGGACACCGATTATGTAGTCTTTATACACGTAGGGCAGGCAGGGGTTGCCCCGTTGGCTCAATCTAGCAATGAACCAGCAAATTGGTTGCGCCCTACATCTAGCTGGCGTGTGGGGGAAATTGTGCAAGATTCACACCAGATCAGGCTGTCTCAACTTAAAACAATCGAGGATGATGACGATTTACTGGTAATGGTGGGGTTTTATGCTGTAGACGATACAAACGCTAGATTGCCGCTTACGGTGGATGGAACTGCCGTTCCCAACAATATTTATATTCTGCAACCGCTTCCCCTGCCAGCAAATAAACCATGAACGTTCAACAAGCCCAACGTCTACTCTTGCTCATTAGCCTGCTGCTGGCAGGTTGCCTGGGGTTAATGACCAATTGGGCCAATCCCCTTTTTGAGCCGCCAGACGAATATCAACATTATCAGTTTGTGCAGCACCTGGTGACCAACGGCACATTGCCAGTGCAGGAGCCAGAGGGTGAGATATCGCAAAGCCATCAGCCACCGCTTTATTACTGGACCGGGGCCTGGCTTGTCAGCCAGATTGACGCGGCAAAAATGGTGCCTACACGCAATCCTTTTTGGGCGTACGCTGAGGCTGGCTTGGTAAGTCAAAACAACAAGCGTCAATTTTTACCCGAATCAACCAACCAGTTTCCTTATGAGGGCGGCGCACTGGTGGTGCATATTTTGCGACTTTGGTCTTTGCTGCTGATTTTGTTGGGTGTAACGGCCGTTTGGGGCATCAGTCAACATTTGTGGCCAAAAGATCCGCACAAAACGGCATTGATGCTGGCATTTTGCGGTCTGAATCCCATGCTGCTTTATTTGGCAGGTGCCGTCAATAACGACAGTATGATCTTCATGTGGGGTTCCGTGATGCTTTGGCTGAGCCTCTTGGCTCTTAAGACAAGTTTTCGCTGGGACCTGACTGTTTTCATAGGCCTGGTGGGCGGGCTGGCTTTACTCACCAAGTTAAATGGCCTGATGCTTTTCGTGCCCTGGAGTTTGGCCCTGTTGTGGTTAAGCTGGCAAAAAAATTCCTGGCGTTTCTTGGTAAGTCGTTTTTTGGCGATTGGCGGCATTATCAGTTTAGTTGCTGGCTGGTGGTTTGTGCGAAATTTTCAGGTTTATGGCGATCCGCTGGCGCTGAACATTGTGCTACAGGTCTGGGGGGAACGTCTGCCAGCCTCGCGCACGGCGGCACTGCTTTGGGCAGACGTGCGCTACAGCTGGACCAATCTTTGGGGACGATTTGGCTATGGGCAAGTGCCGCTGCCACCTTTTGTTTACATCACCTTTGGGGTGCTTGCTCTGATTGGGCTGTTGGCCGGAGTCGGGCAATTACTGCAAAAAAAGTGGTGGCGTTTTTTAGAAAAGTCAGAAACGGTCAAATGGATTATGTTAACTGTCACGCTGGGAGTCTACGTGGCGGCCTTGTTTTATTATATTTATCGCAATCCAACGGGGGCAAACGGCCGTTACACCTTTCCAGCGCTGGCTGCGTTGGCCGCCTTATTAACGGCTGGCTTGTTTGCCCTGAAGCCGCTGGCCAAACGGCCGTTCCTCTCGATACCCATCACGCTTGCTTTGATAGGGATTGCACTTTACAGCTCTGTCATTTATCTGCCCTGGGTGTATGCGCCACCGCCGCTGCTCACGATGGCAGAAGTTGAAACCAGGATCGATCAGCCTGCCAACCTGGTTTGGGATGACAAAATTCGGCTGCTGGGTACGGCCGTCTCCACCCCAGAAGCCACAGCAGGTCAGCCAATAACCGTAACCGCCTGCTGGGAAGCGCTGGCACCGGTAGATAAAAATTACACCTTGTATATCGCCTTGCTGGATTATCAATTTAACTCCCTGGGACAAATTGATACTTACCCCGGGCTGGGTACCCGCCCCACCGCAGGCTGGCAGCCGGGCACACGCTTTTGCGATGCCTACGTGGTTCGCGTAAATGATAGCCTGGCATTGCCAACTGTGGCGGTAGTTGATCTGGGATTTTATGATTTGGCTAGTGGGGAACGGTTAACGGCCGTAATCGCTCCTAACCAGCCCGCCCCAACTGGCCTCCGGCAAATTAAGGTGAACCCAACCGACCCAATCCGGACGCCTTCACCCGAAGAGACGCTGGCCCAGTTTGAAAATGGCGTTTCATTGGTGGCTTACGATTGGTCGGTAACGGAAACGGTCGTTGATCGACCCATAACCGTGCAGTTAACCTGGCACAGCAGCGGCCCACTGCCACACAGCTACATTATCTTTGCCCATTTGCTAGATGCCAATGGCAATCTGCTCGTTCAGGCGGATGGCTTGCCCCGTGAAGGCGCATATCCCACCAATTTCTGGGGCGTAGATGAACAAATTGTGACTGAACACACCTTTATCATACCGGCAAATGCGCCTGCTGGTCCTACGCAGCTAAACGTTGGTTATTACCGTCTAGAAGATGACAGCCGACTCCAACGTTTGAACGGCGCAGAGCAAACCAGTTGGGTCACTTTAAACGGACCAGAAATAAGACCTTGAACCGAAGATTGATTTTCATCCTGGCAATTTATTTACTCATTACAGTAGGGTATGGCATTATAAACCCTTTGTTTGAAGCGCCAGATGAACATAGACACTTTTTTACGGCCGCTTTCATAGCAGAAAACCGCAAGCTGCCCTTCGTTGCTCAAAACCACGACCTGTTGTTGGGCCAGGAGGCTGCACAACCACCCCTCGCTTACCTTTTGTCTGCTGTCATCATCTCGCCCATAGATTTGAGCACAGCTCGGCAGGATATTTGGTACAACCCTTATGGCACACAGGGTTTAGGCAACGCGCAAGCGTTAACCAACCGCAACCTTTTTATCCACACCACAACCGAACATTGGCCCTGGACAGACTACGTGTTGGCCGCGCACCTGCTGCGCATCTTTTCAACCCTTCTGGGATTGGGTACGCTGCTGTTTATCTACAGCGGCGCCCGACTGCTTTGGCCAAATAATCCGGCAAAACAGCTCCTCCCCACAGCTTTGATTGCTTTTTTACCCCAGTTCAACTTTCAGCACGCCACAATTAGTAACGATGCATTCATCATCTTTCTTTGCACAGCTGCATTGTGGCAGCTCATTTGGATATGGCAAAATTCAATAACGGGCAAACGGCTTTTGGGTGTAGGAATTACTGTTGGGCTAGCCGCCTTAAGCAAAAATGCGGGCATTCTACTGCTAATTTTTACGATGGGGTTTTTATTAATTTGTCACTTGAAAACGGCCGTTTCCTGCCACAAAAGTATTCGGCTATGGCTAGGACAGACGGCCGTTACCATTTTGCTCCCTGTTCTGCTCATTGCTGGCTGGCTCTGGTGGCGCAACTGGCAGCTTTATGGCGACTGGACTGCGACCACGGAGTTCATTCGTCTTTCAGGCGGCGACAGAGCCTTTACAATCGGCCAGGTTTTAGCAGAAAGTGGCGGGCTTTGGCGCTCACTTTTTGCCGTTTTTGGCTGGGTTAATTTGCCTGCACCCAACTGGGTCTTCTGGATTTGGAACGCTGTCTTGCTTGTGGCCCTGGGGGGCGTTCTTAAAAAGATTAACATGCCCAAAATCACGTTGCCAGTTAATCGCCAATGGCTTATTTCCCGCTCTTTGCCCTTGCTGCTGGCTAGCTGGTTTGTGGCCGTCTACGCTGGTTTGCTGCTGTTTATGCTGCGGACGCCCGCAGCCCAGGGCAGATTACTGTTTCCTGCCATTCTGCCTCTGGCCTTTGGAATCTCTCTAGGCTTAACCAACTGGAACTGGCGGCCAATTCAATGGCTGGCACCTGGCTTGGCCTTGCTGACGACAATTTATTGTTTGTTCGGGGTGATCATGCCTGCCTATCAGCAGCCTGCCATTATGGAGAACCTGCCAGCTCATGCAACCCCTCTGGAGCAAGAGATGGGGGCTGGCCTCACGCTGCTAGGTGTGACAATGGAAACTGAAACGGCCGTTCCCGATGACATTGTCTGGTTTACCCTGTACTGGCAAGCCAACACAGTTCCACTCCAGCCACCTGAACTTGTTGTAGATTTGCTGGGGCGCGACCTCGTGCAAATCGGGAACAGCCGTGGTTATCACGGACGAGGGCAGTTCCCGGCTTCCGTTTGGCCGGCCGGCAAAATTGTTGCCGACAGAATGGGTGTTCGCGTGGCAAAAGAAACAGCGACGCCAGTATTAGCGCACCTGCTCGTGCGTTTGAACAGTAATGCAGAAGCGCACCTTCCAACAATTCCCATTGGCAGTGTAAAAATAACGCCCCCAGAATGGTTAGAATCTGACACAATAGCGTTGGCTGAAATCGATGAACATGTGCAATTAACGGCAGTTTCCATCAGCCCACAACAAGCATCACCAGGAGACACCATTACAATTGATGTTCGATGGCAAGTTATAGCGCCACCACCAGCAGATTGGACAATCCTCGTTCACCTTGCCCAACCCAATCAGCCACCATTAGCGACAGGAGACAGCCCACCCTTGAATGGTCATTATCCCACGCGCATTTGGGCCACAGGTGAAACATTTGCAGATGAGTTTCATTTAACGGTACCAGAAAGTTTGAGCAACGGCCGTTACCCACTTTGGCTGGGCATGTACAATAGCAACGATGGCTCACGCTTGCCACTGACAATCAACGGCGAACCAGCAGCCAACCAAATTTACCAAATTGGCACGATTGAGGTTTCACCCTTTCGGCCCAGTAATTAATCCATTCCTATGACCCAAGCACACAATTCCCCACCATTTTCTTCTAGGCAGCGGCTTTGGCTGGGCGCAATTTTGCTGGCTTATGCCCTGCTGGGTCTGGTTTACATGCTGGCTACGCCCCCCCTGGAATCATCGGATGAGTATAAACATTTCCCTGTTGTGCAGTTTATTCAAATGGAAGGCCAACTGCCCATTCTAGACCCAGATAACCCAGGCCGTTGGCTGCAAGAAGGCGCACAACCACCACTTTATTATTGGCTCATGGCAGGTCTTACCAGCTGGATCGACACCTCTGACTTGCCGGACGTTTATGAACTCAACAAACACGCATTTGTTGGCAATCCTAACCAGATTGGCAATAAAAACCTGATGCTGCATCAGCCAGAACGGGAACAATTCCCTGGGCAGGGAACCATTTTGGCCATTTACCTAATTCGGCTGGCTTCTATTGGGTTTGGTCTGGGGACGGTGTGGATTACGGCCGTTCTGGGTCAGCAGCTTTTTTCCAGCCAGGTCGGGCTGCTGGCCGCCGCCTTAACCGCCTTCAACCCCATGTTTTTATTCATCAGTGCAGCCGTCAACAATGACTCTCTCAGCGTTTTGCTCGGCTCGCTTGGCTTGCTGCTGCTGGTTCAGCTTTGGCAGCAGCAGCCAGACCCTCACCGTGCCTGGTGGCGCTATGTAAGCCTCGGTTTGGTATTGGGGCTAGGTATTTTGACCAAATTAAGCCTGGGCGGGCTGCTCGGGTTAACGGGGCTGTCGTTGCTCTGGCTGACATGGCGCGAAAAACGCTGGCAACTATTTTGGGTGGGTGGACCACTGGTTTTGGTAACGGCCGTTCTCGTTAGCGGCTGGTGGTTCTGGCGAAACTGGACCCTTTATCAAGATTTAACCGGGCTCAATGTTTTTATTGCCGTTCAGGGAACCCGCACCAACCCAATCACCTGGGCAGATTGGGTGTCTGAATTTGGTACCTTTTTCCGCAGCTATTGGGGACTGTTTGGCGGTGTTAATGTAGCCGCACCGTCCGTCTTTTACTGGTTTATGAACAGCTTCTTCGTCATTGGCATCATTGGTTGGCTGCACCGCCCAAAACAAATGGTTGTCAAATCCGCAAATTGGCTTGTTGTAGCCTGGAGCCTCATTGTTTTCACTCTGCTCATTCGCTGGAACCTGATCTCCCCGGCCTTCCAGGGACGATTGATTTTTCCCGCTTTGGCAGGCATTAATGTTTTGTGGGCCATTGGTTTATTGGCCTGGGTTCCGGCAAAAAGGCAATGGCTGATGCTTCCCTCCATTGCCGGGCTGCTAGCCGTAGCCGCGCTTTTGTTGGCCAGCCAGACAATTCGCCCAGCTTATACATTCCCCACCCCGGTAACTGAGGTGCCCGCAGCGGCCCAAATTGACCCGATTCTGTTCACCGGAGCAGAAGGCGTTATCCATTTGGTTGGCACGGCTATGGAGCCCGAACAAACGGTGCAGCCAGGCGGAACAACGCCTGTAAAAGTCACCCTTTACTGGCAGCTCACTGAACCAGTCTCGCACAATCTGATTACCGGCATCCATCTTTTGGGGCGTAACTTTGAATCTGTAGGGCAGGTAAACCGGCATCCGGCCAGCGGGCAACAACCAACCAGCCGGTGGCAGGTTGGGCAAATTTGGCAGGATGAGTATCACATTTATGTCAAGCAAAGCGCTGCTGCTCCTACCCAACTGCGTGTTTCCGTGAATCTGTTTGATCCAGAGGGGTTGGTTGAAACGGCCGCTTCCAGCCAGAATGGGCACCCTTTTTCACTCGTGTTGGTAGGCCCCCCTGCCAGGCTCATCCCCGACGCGCCGCCGCCACAGCCAGACACAACCCTCTCTGCCGATTTTGACCAGGGCATTCGGCTGCTTGGCTACGATCTGACTGCGAATGCCAGCCCTGGCGAAGAAATTAGCCTGATGCTCCTGTGGCAAGCCACAGCCCAACCAGACAAAGCGTATACCATTTTTGTTCATTTGGTTAATGATGAAGGATATCTACTGACCACTGGGGATAGCCCACCCGTGCAGGGGGATTTCCCCACCAATTTATGGCGCACCGACAACTGGATCGATGACGAACACAAGCTGCAGCTCCCGCCAAACTTGTTGCCGGGCAGCTACCGTCTGCAAATTGGGCTGTATGATCCGGTGAGTGGCGTCCGCCTGTCGCTGGTTGGCGGGGGTGATTCAATCACGATTCCGCTGGAAGTACAGCCGTAACTTTCAATCGAACAAGCCAACTTTACGGCACAATCTCTATCGTTTGCAGCAAAACCCTATCCCCTAATGCGCTGTGAGGGCCGCTGACGGGCAGGCGTTGGCCGGTGGCCAGCAGGTAGAGGCCGACCTGCAGCTGGTATTCGCCCGGTGGGACGTCTGTGAACCAGGAACGGCCGTCCAAAATCACCTCCCCCTCGCCCCAAAACGACGTGGGGTAGAGGCCCCCCAGCGGCTGGCCATCCTGCCCCAGCACAAATTCCCCCTCTGGCGTGAGCAAATGTAGAAAAACGGTGTAATCCGCAGCGATGGGGCCGATCGCCTGCCAGTACAAAGTCAGGTCCAGCGGCTCGGTGAGCGAGACGGTAGTAGGCAGATCGGCGTGGGTGAGCAGAATTGCGTCGCCGAATTGGGTGCCGAGGGGGGTGGCTGTGGGGGGAACGGCCGTTTCCTCTGGCAGCGTCTTCAAGCGGGCAATGTTGATCGTCGTGTCCCCGTTGGCATCCTGAATGGAGAGCGGGAACTCGGTGCCGGGCTGGCGCAGGCTGATTTGCACGGTGTAGGCGGCGGGTGCGGCCTCCGGCAGGGGGAGGGTGTACGGGTCGCGCAGCAGCTGCCCGGCGGACAAATTGCTGAACACGGTAAAGCCGGGCGTGGGATTGACGATGGTTTGCTGCGGCACGCCCCGACCATCGAGCAGGGTGAGCACCACCTCGTAGGCGGCGGCGGGCGGCTGAAGCGCCTGCCAGTACAGCGTCAGCTCGTTGGGCAGCGCCGTCTCCACGCCGATGAGCTGGAGCTCGCCGCCAAAGTTGCCTGCGGGCGGGGCGGGGATGTGGGGGATACGGCCGTCTGCCACCTGCACCACCAGCGGCGAATGGCCCGAATCGAGCCAGAACCCTTTGCCCAGCAGCAGCAACATGGCCAGCACCACGACTAAAAAAGATGGGGAGATTGGAAATTGGAGATTGGAGATGTGTGCTACATGCCAATCTCCAATCTCTAATCTCCGATCGCCCAAAACCACCAGCCACAAGCAAACCAGCAAACCCGCCACCGAAAGTAAATCTGCCAGCCAGCGCACCGGCGTACGGCCAAACCAGAGTTCGAGCGCGTGTTCGCCGGGGGGAATGGTGAGCTGGAGACGGCCGTTTTCATCTACCCCCACCGCCCAATCGTCCCCATCCAAAGTTGCCTGCCAGCCGGGGAAAATGTGGCTGGCGAAGGTGAGGGTGGTGGGTTGGGTGAAGCTGGTTTGCCAGACAGCTGTCCACGGGTCGCTTTTTTGCAGGGTGAGGCTGTTTTGGGGAACGGCCGTTACCAACTTATCCGCCAGCGAAGAGCCAGCAGGCACAACGGGGCCAGCGGGCCACTCCGTGACGCGGGCGTCGCTGTACTCGCCCCACGCCGTCAGGCCGATGATTTGGTACGTTTGCTGCACGGTGGTGACGTCGGTGAGGGACGGCCGTTCCGGCAACCCCACCCAGCGCGGCGGAACCAAATACGGCACCAGATTGACATAACTAGCCAAAATTACAGTCAGCAGCACGATAATCATTAACCGCAAAGGACGCGGAGAGCGCAGAGTTTTAAGAGATTTCTCTTTTTCTCCGCGTTCTTTGCGTTCTCTGCGGTAAAAAATCCCCAAGCTAGCAATGGGCAAAAAGAAGGCGGGCACGTCCAAAAGCCGCCAGGGAAACTGCAAACCGCGCAGCGGTTCCACCAGCTGCCAAACCAGATCGGAGGCGGGCAGGGTGAGGCAGAGCACGCCCCAGCCGAGCAGCCCAGCGGCCAAAAAGAGGGCATCGTGCGCGGGAAAATCGCCCCGTTGGCGCAGCCAGCGCCCCACCGACCAGCCGGAAACGGCCGTTCCCCCAAACCCCAGCAGCAGCGCCACCAATCCCACCGTTTTGGGCAGATACGCGCCACGCAGTTCGGCAACGGCCGTTCCCGGCCAATCCCACAGCGTGGCAAAATAGTCGCCGTACCACACCTTGCCTGCCTCGGCCACGTAGCGGGTGAACTGAATTTCGCTGAAGGCAGGCAGCCAGGCGAAGGCGGCGATGGCGAGCCCCAAAGCAGCCACAGCCAGCAAAACCAGCCAGCGCGGCCGCGATCCGCCCCAGCGCAGTACAAACAGCAGGCTCCACAGCAGCAGCGGGGCCAGCAGCAGCAAGCTGGCGGCGGCGTGAGAGAGCAGCAGCAGGGCAATTGCCCCGGCAGCGAGAACGATTTTGCGGGAAGACGGCCGTTCCACCACCCGCCAAATCAGCCAGGCCACCAGCGGCACCAGCCCCAGTGCCAAACTATTCGAGGTGCTGCCCCGGCTGTAAATTTGGGCGGCCAGGTGAGGGGAAAGGGTGAAAACGGCCGTCGCCATCAGCCCACCCAGCTCCCCAGCCAGCGCCCGACCCAGGCCAAACATCCCCACCGCGCCCAGCAGCAGGCAGAGGGCAAACAGCAGGTTGATCGCCACATCCGCCTGCTGGCCGGTGAGCCAGTAGAGGGCGGTGAGCAGCCAGGCGCTCAGTGGCGGGTAAAAGGTGAACAGCGGCGAGCCGTAGCCGTAGATGAGGTCGGGCTGCCAGCGAGCCAGCGGCACGCCCGCCGCCCACTGCGCATTCACCAGCGGAATGCGAAAATAGTGCAGCAGCAGATCATCCCCCTGCGGCGGCAGCCCCCACAGCGGCTGCGCGACCAACGCCACCAGCAGCAAAACGGCCAGCCACGGCCACCAGTTGTGCCTTTTGCCCAAATCAATCATGGCCCCAATAGTAGAGCGGATAAAGTTTCTTTGCCAAAACAGTTTATAGAGAAACGGCCGTCCCCCGTTAACAATTAACCATTTACCATTCACAATTAACCATTCACCTGCCGTTACCCAAATCACACCGACTGCGCTAAACTTGGGGGTGGGAGTGATTGTGTCCCGGTGGGCGCCCCAGTCTTCAAAATTGGTGGCCGGCTGCGCTGAGCAGGCGGCGGTGGGTTCGACTCCCATTCACTCCCGCCTAAAAAGGGAGATTGGAGATTGGAGATTGACCAATCTCCAATCTCTAATCTCCAATCCCCAACACAGTTTTTACCACCAGACTTTTGAAGTTTACTCCCCTGAAAACAGGCGCATTCGTTCCAAAACTTCAAAAGTCTTCAGCGAGGAATACATGGATTTAATCAAAAATTTACAAGATCACGTTGGCTCACACCCGGAAAAATTCTTTAAGGAGACCTTGTTTCGCGGCGATGCCCTGCTTTTGGGGCTGAACTGCCTGGAACCGGGCCAGGTGCAAAAGCCGCATGACCACACCGACCAGGACAAATTTTATTACGTGGTAGAAGGCGAGGGGCAGTTCTGGCTGGGCGAGGAGCAGCACGTGGCTGGCAGCGGCCAGGTGGTGTGGGCACCCGCTGGCGTAATCCACGGCGTGGAAAACAAAGGCACCACGCGGCTGACGCTGCTGGTGGGCATCGCCCCTGCACCGTAAAGCGTAACCGCAGATTTCGCAGATTTTTTATTCTTCTCCGCCCCCTCTGCGCCTCCGCGAAAAACTTTTCTGATGCTCTCACTCGATAAGCAAAATGCGTGGCGCGAACTGTATCGCGCCAGTCACCCAGGCTGGCAGCCCGCGACGGAACTGTACGCTGATTTAGTGCGGCAGCAGCTAACGCCAGCGGCGCAGGTGCTGGACATTGGCTGCGGCCGGGGCGGTTTGGTCGAGCAGCTCAATCATCCGCTGGCGCAGGTGGTGGGGATTGATCCGGATTGGCTGTCGCTGCGGGAGCACCGGCTGAACCTGACGGGCGCGGTGGCGTTCAGCGACGATTTGCCGTTTGCGCCGGAGAGTTTTGACGTGGCGTTTGCCAGTTGGGTGTTGGAGCATCTGGCACGGCCGTTTCTCACCTTCCAAGCCATCGCCCGCGTGCTAAAACCGGGGGGCGTCTTTGTGTTCATCACGCCAAACGGCCGTCACCCCCTGGCACTGCTCAACAAAACGATGGGTAAGCTGGGGGCGTGGCAGGGAAGATTGGTGGCGGGGCTGTACGGCCGTTCCGCCGACGACACCTTTGCCACCCATTACCACGCCAACAGCCAGGCAGCGCTAGAAAAATTGGCCGCACAAAACGGCCTCCACCTCGCCCAGCTGCACGCCATCCCCGATCCCACCTACCTCGCCTTCAACCGCCCACTTTTCAAGCTGATGTCCCTGGTGGAAGATGCGCTGCCTGCGGGGCGGAAGATTCATTTGGTGGGGGTTTTGGTGAAAGGGGCCACAACGAATTTAAGTAACTAACGAATTTTTCCTACAATTCCCATTCGTTGCTTACTCCCATTCGTTGTCGTCTATCTGGCAAAAATTTAGTACGTCTTTGACGCCGTTTTTACTTTTCATTGCGCCCCCGTACAATTACCGAATGGATCATCTTTCCGCGACCAGACATTTTTACTACAGCTACCTTGGGCGGCTGTATGCGTTTGCGTACAGCAGCGAGCGACGCACCTTTTTGGGCCTACCGCACAGCGGCTGGCTGCGCCTGGCTATTTTTGCGTTGTTTGCGGCGGCGCTGGTGGGGCGCTGGGGCTGGCTGACCGTGGGGTTGACGGTGCTGCTGTGGCTGATTGTGAGTTTTGTCTATCGGCGGGCGCGGCGGAAGAATTACAACAAGTTTGTAGCGGATGAAACGTCCGTTCCCCACCCACAACTGCCGCAACTCTGGGACCAAATGAGAAAACGGCCGTGTATGCCTCTGGCCGTTACGCCGTCACCGACAAGGCCGACACGGTGCTGCTGCAAAACCCGGCCCACTACTGGCACGTGCCATTGGGTGACCACATCGTGATGGTGGAGTATCGGCCCAAGCGATTTTTGTACCAATTTATTTCGCCGCGCACCCTGCAAAAAGTGCAGCCGGGCTGGATTTTATTCGGCAAGGAACCAATCCCGACGCTGGCGATTACTTTTTTGGAAGTGTGGGGGCAAGATGATACTCAGTCGCTGCTGTATTATGTGGGCGGGGGGCCATCGGATGAATTGAGCCGCTTGAAGCCACGCACCATTTTCTTTTCTTTTGAGGATACGGCCGTTCTGCAAAAAGTATGGGCCACCCTGCGCAAAGATTCCCGCTAACAAACCAATCTATTTACTCACAGCCGGGGCCAAGCGAGAGAAAATCTTCGGCCACCCAGCCCTCATCCCCAGAAATGTTGTCCCGAACTTTGCGCCAGGTGAAGCCGTTGGCTTCTTGTGGCGGTTCTTCCTGGATGAGGGTCACAAACGTCGCTTCGGGCAAGATGCCCATCTCGGCGCCACCGGGCGCATCGCGCATCATGAGCCCGTTGCCCGATGTCCCTTCCACAATGGCCCGGCACAAAATCGCCGTAGCGGTGGCTGTGGGAATGGCTGCGTCTACCGTGGGCGTGGGCGAGGGCGTGGGGGGGAAAACGCCGAGTTCGGGCGTGGGGGTTGCTTCTATCTCGCCCTCAAGTACGGCTTCGGCATCGGCCTCGGCGGCCTGCGATTGCAGTTCTTGGGCGGCCATAAAGCCGACGGCGGCGATGAAAAGCAGGGTGCTGCCCAGCAGGGTGAGCATGGCGCGGCGCAAAACGGCTTCGCGCTCCAGGGTGTAAAAACGCGCCCCGCCGCGTCGGATGCCCTGATAGGTGGCAACAGCCAGCAGCAGCCCAACAAAGCTCAGGACGATGGGAACAATCAGTGCACTCATAAATTTATCTTATGCCCAGCAGCGCTCGGGCAGAGATGGGGCCCTCGCGCAGAATTTTTAGCTCATCCCCGGTGCAGTCCAAAATTGTAGAGGCGGCCCCGTGCGGCGAGGGGCCATCATCGACAACGGCCGTTACCCAACCGGCCAACTTTTTTAGCGCGTCTGGGGCGGTATCGGCTGGTTCTTGCCCGGTGAGGTTGGCGCTGGTTACGGCCATCGCCCCACCCACGGCCCGGATGATTGCCCGCCCCACGTCGTTGTGGGGAATGCGCACGGCAACGCTGTCGTTGTCTGAAATTTCGGCGGGCAGATCGGGATGTTTGGGCAGCAAGATGGTCAGGGGGCCGGGCCAGTATTGGTGAATAAACGTTTGGGCTGCGGACGGCACGCTGCGCACCACGCGGAGCAAATCGCTGCTGTCGGCCAGCAGGATGGGGATCGGTTTGTTGTACGGCCGTTGTTTCGCCGCATAAATTGCCCGCACGGCGTCTGGATTAAACGCATCGCAGGCCACCCCGTACAGCGTGTCCGTGGGGATGACAATCAGGTTACCGGCACGCGCCTCTGCGGCAGCGTGGTCGATGGCACCGGGCTGGCGGGCAGGCAGCAGTTTTGTATGGTCGGGGGGATACGGCCGTTCTAACTTCTGCAAATTTTCCTCTTCCTAAAAGGGTAATTGGTAATTTTGTAATTGGTAATTTGCCCAATTACAAAATTACCAATTACTTAATAACAATCTTCACCATCCGGTCATGCCCGGCAAAATCGGGCAAGACGGTAATTTCTGCCTGTGGAAACTGGACCTGGGCGGCCTGTTTGGCGATGTTGCCTTGCTGCCAACCAATTTCCAAAAAAATAGCGGCGCTGGGGCGGAGCCGGGTGGTTGCCTGCTGCAACAGCTGCCGGATTAAATCCAGGCCATCCACCCCGCCATCCAGAGCCAGCGCAGGTTCATACAATTTTACCCCATCAGCCAGCGCCTGCCACTCACCCCTGGTGACGTAGGGCAGGTTGGCCACAATCAGGTCCACCGGCTGTTCGATTGCTTGCAGCAAATTGCTTTGGCGGAGTTGGAGGCGGCCCGGTGCCAGGCGCGCCCCATTTTGCTGGGCGATGGCTAAGGCGGTGGGGGAGATGTCAACGGCCGTTATCGTCCAGTCTGGCAAAAAGTGGGCCAGGGCAATGGCGATGCAGCCGCTGCCGGTGCCTACATCCACAGCTTTTAGGTTAGCCTCTGTGCCGCGCTTTTTGGCCCAGGTGACGGCCAGTTCTACCAGCTGCTCTGTCTCTGGGCGGGGAATAAGCACGCCAGGGGCGACGTGCAAATCAAAATCAAAAAAGGGAGCGTGGCCGATGATATAGGGCACTGGTTCGGCCTGAGCGGCCCGGGCGACTAGCTGGTGGTAGGCGTTGGTCTGTTCGGCTGTAAGCGGCTGGTTGTGGTGCACAATCAGGTAGCTGTGGGGCACGTCTAGCAGGTGTTCCAGCAGCAGCCGGGCATCCAGTTGGGGCGTGGGGGATGAGGGGGTGAGTTGGGAACGGCCGTAAGCCAGTGCTGCCTCAATATTCATAACGGGGAAGCATAAAGTGGGTGGCCCAAATAAGCAAAAAAAATAGGGGATTGGAGATTAGAGATTTTTAATCTGCACTCTCCAATCTCCAAATTTTAAAATTTAAAGTAACTATACAAACCCTAAGGGTTTTGACTCGACTGATTTGTCTCCGAAAGTTACAAACCCTTAGGGTGTTCCAGGTAACCTGAATAGTTACAATTTAAAAAGCGAATCGCTTACGCTGGCTGCGCTGCCGGAATAAAGCCACGCTTTTCCAGCTCGCCGATGATGAACGCCGCGCTTTCTGCCACGGTTTGTTTGTCTGTACGCACGTGAATGTCGGGGTTTTCTGGCACTTCAAACGGATCGGAAATACCGGTGAAGTTTTTGATTTCGCCAGCCAGGGCTTTTTTGTACATCCCTTTCACATCCCGCTCAATCACCACATCCAGGGGCGCGTCAATGAAAACTTCCAGGAAGTTGGTGGTTTTTGAGCGCACATCATCACGAATAGATTGGTAGGGGGAGATGAAAGAGCAGATGCAGCCCACACCGTTGCGAGAAAGCAGTTTGGCCACAAAGGTAACACGCTCGATATTCTTTTCTCGGTCTTCTTTGGAAAAGCCCAGGTCGCGGGTGAGGCTTTCGCGCACCACGTCGCCATCCAGACGTTCCAGGCGCAGGTTGCGCTCGGCCAGTTGGTCTAACATCTCCAAAGCAATTGTGGTTTTACCAGCGCCAGAAAGGCCGGTCATCCACAGGACAAATCCTTGTTGTTCAGTCATAGTAAAACCTCTTTTGGTAATTGAGTATTGGGGTAATTGGGTAATTGCATAAATCACTCAATGACAGATTTTATTGGTGGGCGCGAATAAACCCTTTGTCTAGCAAGAAAGCGATAATCTTGTGGGCATTTTGTTCGGCCGTCTGGTTTGTTGTGTCTACGCGAATTTCTGGGTGGCGTGGGGCTCCATAGGGGTCGTCGATGCCGGTGAACCCTTTAATTTTGCCACTGCGGGCCTGGGCATACATGCCTTTGGTATCGCGGCTTTCGCATATGGCCAAAGGCGTATCAACAAATACTTCGATGTAGTGGTCGTTTTCCATCATGTTGCGCACGTCGTTGCGGGTGGCGCGGTAGGGGGAAACGGCGGCACAGACGGCCAGCCCGCCATGCCGCACAATTTCGGCGGCGACGTACCCCATGCGGCGCACGTGGTCGTCGCGGTCTTCTTTGCTGTAACCCAGCCCTTCGGAAAAGTGGGTCCGGACGACATCGCCATCGAGAAGGGTGACGTTACGGCCGTATTCCTGCAAAATTGTCGTCAGCACATTGGCGGTGGTCGATTTGCCGGCATTGTGCAAACCGGTCAGCCAAATGCAAACCCCCTGTCGATGACGCGGCGGATACGTTTCTGACAAAATTTCGGCCACGTGGGGGCGGGTAAACCATTGCGGCAGCAGCTTGCCTTTGTGCAAATATTCCTCGCGCACCTGCGTCCCAGAAATATTGGCCGTCTTCACCCCATCCGTAATCCTGGTGATCTCTTCGTACCGCTCTTCTTCGGGCAGGTAAACCAGCATGCGGAAGGGCACAACGGCCACGCCAATCTCTTCACTGAAGCTTTCTACCAGGTCTTGGGCATCATAGGGGCCGTAAAAAGGTTTGCCCTCAGAATTATTCCCTGGGCCGGCATGGTCACGCCCGACAATCAGGTGGTTGGCCCCATAATTGCGGCGGATGATGGCGTGCCAAAGCGCTTCGCGGGGGCCGCCCATGCGCATGGCCAATGGCAGCAGGGAGAGCAAAATGCGATCTGGGTCATAATAATTGTTGGCCAGCGCTTTGTAGGTGCGCACGCGGGTGAAGTAATCCACATCGCCGGGCTTGGTGAGGCCGACGACGGGGTGCAGCAGCAAAACGCCATCCTTCTCTTCGATGGCGCGTTTGGTGAGTTCTTCATGGACGCGGTGCATGGGGTTACGGGTTTGAAAGGCGACAACGTTTTGGTGGCCAAACTTTTCCAGATAGGCGCGCGTTTCGGCGGGCGTCATGCGAATATCTTTGAAATCGTAATGGGTTGGGAGTTGAAGAACCTCCATAGGGCCAGAGATATTGCGTTTGCCCCAGCGGTGCATCTCGGCCACGATAGGATGGCGCAAATCTGTGGAGCCGAAAGCTTTTACGGCCGTTTCTGCCAAATCCCACTCATAAACCTCCTCAACGCGCATAATGGCCAGCAGTTCATTCTGTGGGTCGCGCAGCGCCACATCTTGCCCGACAGTCACTGTCTCATCATCATCAACCGGCAGCGGAATAGGTATAGGGAAAACGTAGCCGTTGGCCAAACGCATATTATCCAGCACATTTTGGTAATCAGCCTGGCCCATAAACCGGTCCAATGGTGAAAAAGCACCAACGGCCAGCAGTTCAAAATCGCACACAGAGCGATCAGAAAGGCGAATAGAAGGCAGCTGGCTGGCATAGGAGATGCGTTCATCCAGCTTATCGGCTGGAACGAGCAGATCTACAAGTGTGCCACCATACGGTGGAATGAGTGTGTTTTTTTCTGTTGTTGCTAACAATGGTATAGACCTCTTTGTATAGATTCAGGAAGTAACCGTCATAAAAAAAGCGGCCCTGAACACCTCACTTCATAAAGAAACGACCTGTTCTGGGCAGCTTTCAAAGTTATAAAAGTTGCTTCTAAACTTGTAAAAATTGGGAACTTCGCAAACAATTGTAGCAGGCGTACAAAAAAAAAGAATGCGAACTCCGTCCTATCCTAACGGAAGAATTGTATCTTTCAAAGAGCGTAATGAGTAATTCAATCTAGCCCCTAACCATCAACCCAATCTATTTGAGATCGGTTCGATCCGTTAACCACCTTTCATTTTACTTAATGACAAATGAGTCAATAAAATACCCCACCTGTGGGATATTAATTGCACCATCTCCAGGAATAACATCGTCATTTGTAAGATTTACAGAATCAAGGTTTGCCAAAAGACCAATGCGAATCCCCTCACTAATAGGAGCAACATCTATCGAAAAAGTTCCATCATCATCGATTATGCCTGCTCCAAGTTCTTCACCCATAAAAGTGATATTAACAATCCGAATTGGAACACCTGCCGGGCCAAACCCCGAAACTACCGTATCTCCCTTCCTAATTGGCTTGTCTAAACCAATCGACCTTCCCTCTGGATTGCTTGTAGGCACAGGATAACCCTCAGCAGCCATATCCCTAATCTCCACTGAGTTAGGATATCCGTCAGCAGAGGAAGGCATTAGAGAATTGGTGCTTTCTGCTTGACCGCATCCAATCAGCAACAATAGCAAAAACAAACAAAACAAAACAAATTTATATGATTTTTGTGAAGCATTCATAAGTAAGAAATTCCCCTCTACCAAATTCACAAAAAGAGAAAGCCACCCTTTTCTTGGATGGCTATACGTTGAATCAAGTATATTCTAATGACAGTGAGCAGAAAAATAGCCGTTTAGCGATTCATCAACTGTTTTCGACTAAACGGCTATTCATCTTAACAACTTGTTCTAGAAACAAATCCCTGGCCATTGTACATTAAGAATTCAATTCTTAGGCTATGGATTTTTCCTAGCAAATTCCAAGTGCTCTGTTCACTAAATTCATTTACAAGACAAAACCAATCAGAGCACTGAAGCTTTGTGGGTTTGACCAACTTTTCTAAAAA
This sequence comes from Candidatus Leptofilum gracile, assembly GCA_016713825.1. Lineage (GTDB taxonomy): Bacteria > Chloroflexota > Anaerolineae > Promineifilales > Promineifilaceae > Leptofilum > Leptofilum gracile. The sequence goes on from JADJOJ010000001.1 coordinate 94,938, forward strand.
AACTTGCTTAAAAAAGCACTAAGGCGTCAAGTTAAAACCAGAAGCAGTTGCCTTGTCAAAGGAACCACTTCCATTATTTGGAGTACAAGGATTCGTAGATGACCAACTGGCCTCATTTGCAATTGCAATTACAGGTTGGTCAGATGTAATAATAACGCCAGAAATTGTTGAATTAGCTAAGCTTGTGCCATTCCACAGTGATGAATTATTACTAACACACAGGAATGTAGCAGATGCACCAGCAGAAATTGTTTGTGGCTGCGTCGTTCTTACTAACCCATTGTTGTCAGTAAATTCCAGAACAACATTTGTTGCTGCAGATGCACCAACATTTTGAACCTGCAGAGCTGTTGTACGACCAAAGCGATTCTCTTTATATCCAGGAAAAGACACTTTAGTAGTTGCGGTTGACTCTGCCTGACATGCATAAGTAACAGATGTTTGAACAGGATTTACCAGAGGAATTTCCGACTCATTTACAATAGCAGCAACAGGGCCATTCTCACCCTCAACTTTAGCTGAGAATAAAGATCCACTCGTAATAACAGAATCATTCAAGAAGGTTGTCGATGCACCTGGAGCCAGAGTGACCCAAGCTGAGGTATAGGTATTTGCAGTATTAACACCATTATAAACTACACGCACTCGCTGAGAGGCAATATGATTATTTTGCACTTGAACGCCACTACTACGTCCGAAATGGTTTACTTTTACGCTTGGGCAGTATACGACATCATCTAAAGTTGAAGTAGTAAAACCACTACTTGCTTGCAATACGGTAGCTACAGACGCACTATGCTCATGCTCTAGCATGATTCCCGCAATAGGTTCAGCAGATGTTGCAATAAGAGAGCCTGTCCCATTTGTGGCAGGAACACCTGCTAAACCAGGATCAATGGCTACCATCTGTCCAGGCGCAACCGATGGAGAAGTATATGGGTAGTTAACTCCACCTTTGGTGATAACAACACTAATTGTGGCTGCATTAGAGCCGGCGTTTTGCAAATAAAATGTTGTCGTTTTACCAAAGTGATTATGCTTTACAAGTGGGAAGCGGACTTCAGTATCGGCCTGCGAGCCGCTAACACCTTCATAAATAGCAGCCGCAGTACCGCCAGATACACCAAACCCAGCTGCTTCACGGTTTGTAACATTGACCAAAGATGCGATCGGCTGATCAGAGCTAGCTACAATCGATCCAATAAATCCGCTAGGTAAAGATGGAGAAAAATCTTGCCCACTCACACCGTTTGGTAAAACAGTAATTGATGCACCAGGGGCTAATGGTGCAGGGCTTAAAGTATATTGATTGGATGTTTGGGAATCATATGCTGTAACAACAAGTGTGGCATTCGCAGTACCTACGTTTTGCATAGTGGCACCTATCCACCAGCCAGGACCTTCTTGGGCACTTACACTTGCTACCAATGTCACCAATAGTAACGTCAATACTACAAAAATCAGCGTAAATCTTTTTTTCATACTTACCTCCAAATGCATTGCTTTATAAAAATGTTCTTAAATGTTCTTATTTGAATCTAACGAATTATATTAATTACAATCGGATGCATTGCAATAATCCATTAGGGTTATAATCCTAAATACTCGGGGACATTCTCCGTTTTTATCAAAGTAAAAGAGCTATAATTACCAAAAGTTGTAAGATATTTGCTCCCACAAATGAGCCTTTAAGTCAAAAGGGAAAACAATTGTAACCGTTCAGTTGTAGGTTAAGCATGTCGATAGAAAGAGAGCTAAGGAGCAGGCAACAAAGATGGCGGGGCTATGCCCGAAACCAAGGCCTGGCAAGCATCCGTCAGGAAATCCAGGACATCGCGCTGCTGGCGACGCAAAGAAATAACCACGGTCAGGATACGCTCAACAAAACGGCTGCCGGTCTCGCTTTGGCTGCCAAAACTACGCTTGCGCCAGAGGACGCCGCGGCGCAAGGCTTGCTCGGCGGCATTGTTGGTCGGTTCAATGCCCTCCTGATCAACAAAGGTCCACAAGGCAGTTTTGTGCTTGAGCATGTTGCGGCAAGTGGCCTGGGTTTGCCGATGCTCGACCAGGAGCGTACTCAACTGCAACAGGCTCTCCACTTCGCGCCGAACAGGCCCCATTGCTTCTTGGAACGCCTGACGGGTCAAGGTGCCATCGCGGACCCGATGCCACAAGGAAAAGAACAGCTTGACCTGGGCCAGCAACAGACGACCGACAAGAGCCGAATTGCCACCGCGGTCAACCAAAGCCTGGAAATCGCGACGCAAGTGAGACCAGCAGAGTTGGCGTTGCTGGTCAGGGAGAGCATTGTAAGCACTGGCCCGGTCGGAACCGACGATGCCGGCATAGTCCGCACCAAGCAGGCCGGTGAGCTCCTGCCGCCCGCGGCTGGGGCGCAAGAGAAAGACGGCCACCTCAGGCGTACTGCCCACCCACAGCCAACCCGATTGATTGGCTTCTTTCCAGCCCGTTTCATCGACGTTAACCGCTGGCTGCTGCTGCACAAAGGTTTGCGCGGCCTCTACGGGTTGGGCCAGCGCCTGGCTGAGGCGTTGCTCTTGTGCCGGAATCGTGCCCAAGCCCACCTCCACGCGAAACAAGGTGGCCAACAGCTCCTGAGTATCCCGTCGGCTGACGCCGAACCGGCCGCTCAAGTAGCCGGTGACCGCTTGCAAGCGCGGCCCAAGGCAGCCTGTTGGCATCTCGGCTGGCCAGTGGCCGCGTGTCGGCTCACCACAAGCCTGGCAGCGCAGGCAGTGGACTTGATATTCGACCACTTCCGGCTCGATGCGCGGCAACTCGGTCACCTGGTGACGACTGGGCTCGGGGTCTTCACCCAGCAACAGTGTGCCACAAGCCCCACAGGAGATGGGGCGGCTGACCACAAATCGACTTACCTGGTCAGGTGGTTTCAGACGCCTTCCCTTGCCCTGGTGTCCCGGCTGACCACCTCGCTGCCGTTGTCCTTTGACCTTGGGTGGCTTTCGTTTCACCGAAGGAGGATCGCTTGAAGGTGGCTTGGATGAATTTTGCGAGTTCTTATTCACTTGCTCACGCAGCTGCGCCACCGCTTGTTGCAGCTGATCGACAGTTGTCAGCAATCCGACCACCAACTGCTGCACCGATTTCGGTGTTGCTTGCCAGTCGGCCACAGTTATGCCAGCAGGTGGTTGCTTCTCGTCCATTCTATTTAGTATGCTTGATTTTTGCTTTTAGGCTATGACTCTTTTTTGCAGTTGACAGCGTTCCGCTCACAACTGAACGGTTACAAACAATTAGATAAATTTTTAAGCAGTGCCAGTCGGTAACTCTTTTCCACATGTTCGATCAGAAAAGGGATTTTTTAGGAAGTGATAGATTGTTTAGCCTTATTAGTTTTGGATAAAAATAAATTATGGAGAGATGATGTTTCGAGTCATCTCCCAATTATGATAACGCAAATAGACCTCTTGCATAAGTAAATGAAGTATCATCGAAAGCATGAAATACGAAAATATCAAAGACAAGCGAGACAAAGAATTCAAGCGTTTAACGGGTGTTCCGCACCAACTTTTTAAACAGATGCTTACCATTGTGAACCAAGAAAGCCCGACCTTTGGCCGACCACCAACACTGCCAAATGCCGATCAACTGCTGCTGACGTTAATGTATTGGCGGGAATATCGGACGCAGTTCCACATTGCAGAAACCTATGGTGTCAGTGAGTCTACGGTATGTCGAACCATTCACAAAATCGAAAAGATGCTTATGGATTCTGGACAATTCAGGCTACCAGGCAAGAAAAAATTGACGGAAAGCGATACAACAATAGAGGTAATCCTGGTTGACGCCACTGAACAGGCAATTGAACGACCCAAAAAAACAGAAGTTTCATTACAGCGGTAAGAAAAAATGCCATACTCAAAAGCGCAGGTCATTATTGATCAAGCAACCCTTGAAATAATTGCCACGGCGTTTGGTAACGGGACAATGCACGATTTCAAACTATTCAAGGCAAATCACGCAGGCATTGATCCAGAAATCATCTGTTTGGCCGATAGCGGCTACCAAGGATTAGCAAAATTACATCGTAACAGCGAGACGCCAAAGAAAAAGTCAAAAAAAGAAACCCTTAACTGCCGAAGAAAAGGCGCGCAATCGACAGTTGTCGCAAAGGCGAATCTTTTGTGAACATGTCATTGGTAAGCTAAAGATATTTCGTATTTTGAAAGAACGGTATCGCAATCGCAGAAAACGATTTGGGTTGCGATTTAACTTGATTGCCGCTTTGTACAATATGTCCCTTGCGGCTAGATGACTTTTGCAAGAGGTCTAATGAAAAAAAATATTGTTTTAATGGTGCTTGATACTCAGAGAGCGGATCGGCTTTCTTGTTATGGATACTCACTAGAGACAACCCCAAATCTGGACCAATTCTCAAAAATTTCTACGATGTTCGAACATGCAATTGCTCCAGCCCAATGGACAGTTCCGACACATGCCTCAATTTTTTACAGGGTTATATCCATCTGAACACACTTTGTTTCAAATGGAACATGCATTGCCTGAAGAAATTGAAACATTAGCGGAACGATTAGGTGCAGTTGGCTATAAAACTGTAGGGTTTTCACATAACCCACTTGTTGGTCAGATAACCAACAAGCTATGCAAAGGGTTTCACCAATTTCGGAATTATAATTATTTGGGTGCAAGTTTATTAACTTATCAGCTTAGCGTGGAAAAAGCCAACGCAAGTTTATCGGTATTGTTACGTAGGAAAATGCGGTCTTATGCAGCTGAATTTCTAGGCTATAGTAAAAACAGGAGATTTCATCAACTCTCTCAGTATGTTTTCCCTCTCTGGCATGGGTTACTTGACGTTAGTGGAAAATCTAAATACCGTCAAATAAGATCATCACTACAGGCAGCCGTCAAGGAAATTGAGAATCATTCAATTGGGCAGCATAAAAAACCGGTTTTTACGTTTATCAATTTAATGGGAGCACATGTACCGTATGCACCTCCGTCTTGGGCTTTGAACAGATTTTTATCCAAATCCATGAGGAAAAATGTTAACAATCTGTTACGTAATGTGAACAAATGGCAGGTAGATGTACGAAACTGGCTAGCAATGGATAATTTACCTCTTGCAGAGGGACAGGAAATATTAAATGCATTTTATGATGCAGAAGTAGCGGCGCAAGATGCAGAGGTTGGTTGGTTCTTGAATCAATTGACACAAAAAGGACTATTGAAAAACACAATGGTTGTCATTGTTGCAGATCATGGTGATCACCTTGGCGAAAAAGAGAGGCTTAATCACGCCTTTGGCGTCTATAGAGAGTTAACAAATGTTCCATTATTAATTTATGATCCATCCGGCGATTTTTCACACGGGGCTGTTAAGCATGAACCAGTTTCGACACGACGCATTTTTCATTCAATCGTGAGTGCAGCAGCAGTTGCCAACCAGAAAGAGCATCAATTATCTCTTGCTAATGAAACCAGTGTAAAAAACGAATTGCCTGTTTCAGAAGGCATGCCCTTAAATTGGGCTATCGCTAGATTAGAAAGATTACAACCTGGTATTGTATCTACCCACGGGTATAAATCGCCATCTTTGGCGATTTTTGATGATAAATATAAGTTCATTTTGCAAGGGGAGAAGATGGAGTTGTATGATTTTATAAATGATATTAGTGAGACTAACAATTTATATAAGAGTGAACCAAAAAGAGTTGCTGATCTTAGGCTGCAGCTAGGCCATTTAAAAAAAAGATTTGAACAACTAACCAACAATAATCGCTCTGAGCAAGATGATGAAGTTATTTTAGCGCATCTTCGAGCATTGGGTTATATAGATTAATGAAACATTATTGGTATTCACCTAAATTTAAAAATTCAGAGGAAAATGGGGAATGTACAACTATTTTTTACATATCCCAAAATCAGCCGGACAAACTCTTTTTAAGATATTGGATCGTGAGTATAAGCTAACAAATATTTATACTTTCCAAGGAGGCAGGATCCGTTTAGCAGAATCAATTGATCAATTTAGTAAGTTGCCAATAGAACAACGCAATAGTTACCGTTTGCTGCGAGGTCACGTGAAGTATGGGATTCACCACATGATTACACGGGCCGTTTCGCTACATTACAATCCTACGAGATCCAGTTGCTCGTGTTTTGTCACATTACTATTATGTACTCAGAACCCCTGCGCATGCTTTACACAAATCAGTTGTGTCTGGGAAGATGAATATTCAGGAATATGTTGCTAGTGGCCTCTCTACAGAATTAAATAATGGGCAAGTAAGGCTTATTTCCGGCGTTGGCTCAGATTTACCATTTGGACAATGCACGGACGATTTACTCAAACAAGCAATCAACAATTTAGAATCCCATTTTTCTGTTGTGGGTTTGACTGAGCGATTTAATCAAACAATCCTTTTGATGAGCCAACAGCTTGAATGGCAAAAAACACCGTATTATATTCAAAGAAATGTTGCTAAGGATGGTATGTCAGGCAAGCAACTCGAGCCAGAAACTCAAAATATTATTCGACAATATAATGCACTAGATGAAGCTCTATATAAGTTTGTTTTAGAAAAATTTGAACAAACGGTTGCAAAAGATCTTCCTATAGAAGTACAACAACGCTTTGAATATTTTAATTTGTTGTATCGGCCATATGGATTAGCTACATTGCAAATAAAAAGTGGCTTCGCGCAAAGTGGCAAAACTTCTAAGCTCGACTTTGTACACTTAAGTCGAATAACAAACTGTATCGACCAGACGGTCAAAAAGAGACCGTGGTATTTTTACAATATCTGGTTCTGTGGCGGACCGGCTTGTTCATGATACCGTTCTGACGGAGCCAAGACGGTGAGAAAAGGCACCGTCAGCCACATTAAACTGATCCAGCGTAAACCGCTGGTTTTGACAAAGTGCCTTTTGCTGGAAACGCACCGCATCCCGATAAACGCCTCGTTTGGCTATCTTGGGTCCCCAGCGTCTTTGATGGTTTCGTCAATGCCAAAGACCAGCGCTTTGGTTTCATCACTGTCTAGAAATTTCATGAGCAGGGCCAATAACATCTCGCTCAGTCGCCGTGGTGACCAAACGGCCCGATTGAGCACTTGATGATAGTTGGCGAAATGAGGATCGTCACCCAACCCCATCACACGCAGGGCAGCTGTCACGGTTCGTTTTCCAGTGGCCAAGATGGCTCCGATAAACAGTATCTGCGCTTTGATCCAGGTTGCTTGCCGGAAAATTGGCTTAAACGGTATTAACAATGTCATAATGGGTTCAGGTAGAATAAGCATTTGTAACCTCTCGTGATGGTTTGGTCACAACTTATTCTACCTTTACTATTTTGTCTACTTTTGTACAAAGTCGAGCTTAGTGACCGTCCGCAAATAAGTTAACGGAATTGTGCGGACGGTTTAGCCTGATTGACTGACAAATCTCAGATTTTTACCGCAGAGGGCGCAAAGGACGCAGAGATTTCTCCTTCATTTTTCTCTGCGCTCTCTGCGTTCTTTGCGGTTAAATAAGTTTTGTCGGTCAATCAGCGGTTTAGCAGTAAGCGAGGACCATTCATTTAGCCGGCACCTGCTTTGCAGTTTTTTTATTGTTCCCAGTAAGCTAACTCTGTTTCGAAAGTTTTTCTCCAGAATTATATTTCAGCCAGTTCAGCCAGGATATTAGTTCTAAATCAATCTGGTTTAGATAATCCACGGATTTGAAGTTCCTTCTCAGCAATTGAAGAAAGATCTTCGTTAGGAATAAATTCGGCTTGTTCGATTAGTTCAACCACGCCGTCTGCAAAACTAACTCGAGGGAAATACCCGAGAAGTTGTTTCGCTTTTGTAATATCTGCCACACTGTGGCGTATGTCACCAAAACGGTATTGTCCTGTCGTTTTAGGAGATGGACCTCTAAATTGTTGCGTTACCGTTTGAGCAATTTCCATTAAGGTTATAGATTTCCCAGTAGCAATATTGAAAATTTGATCATTTGCTTTGTTTGTTTTCATTGCCAAATGGCAAGCTTGCACTATGTCAGATACATGTATAAAGTCACGACTTTCTTGACCATCCTCGTATATATTTAGCGGTTTATTATTGTAAAGTCGTGTCATAAATGTAGACAATACCCCAGTATAAGGATTGCTTAGCGACTGCCTAGGACCATAAACATTAAAGTATCGAAGCACAACAACGGGCAATTTGTATGTCTCACCATAGATTGTGCAGAGATGCTCTTGGGTTAATTTGCTGACAGCATAGACGGAACGGGGGTCTGTGGGGTATGTTTCTGGTGTAGGAATGGGCGTCAACGACAAATTGCAATTTGGACAATTCAATTCCCACTTACTTGCCTGCAATTGCAATAATGAACGTGGCTTCGGGGAAACGACGCCACAAGTATGGCAATGGTATGCACCTTCACCATATACAGCGCGAGAAGAGGCCAAGATCAATTTTTGTAAAGAGCTATTATGTTTTTGAATTGCTTCAAGTAAGACGGCCGTTCCTTGCACATTCACATCCATATATTCTTTTATTTCATACATGGATTGGCCGACACCTGTATGTGAAGCAAAATGGAAAATAATATCCTTGCCCTGCACCGCAGCCCCAACCATGTGCTCATCTCTAATATCACCTATGACAAGATCTACATCTTTATGTAAATATGCGGGCCGTTTTGGATTTGGCCCATGAATTTGTGGATGCAAACAATCTAACACGGCAATGTCATGGCCATCTTGTAACAATTTATCCGCCAAGTGAGAGCCAATAAAACCCGCTCCACCGGTAATTAAAATTTTTTTAGGCATTATTCTTTATCTTCCTGAATAAATAGTCTGGCACAATATTAGCTTTTACATCTTGCCACTTGATTGGGCAAAGCTTCTTTTGAGTAAAAACAATCGTGGGCACTGTGTAAAACGGCATGGCCACAACACGTGCCCATGCAGAGCCCACACCACCATATCTTGGTACTAATAAAAAACTCAAAATCAGGCTTGTGCTCATGCTAAGCATGGCAAAAATAGCCATGACCCGCTGTTGGTTTGCGACAACCATTAGGCGAGAATTAGGTACGTTCAGAGCAGAAAAAAGCAGTACCCAAAGCAGTATCGAAAAAACATTACTCGCTGCCAGATAATCAGAGCCATATATTAACCTGATAGCTGTTTCTGAAAATAACGAAAGCATTGTAATAACGATTAAGGCAATTGAGACAATAGCTAGCGTTGACTTTATGTAAATCTTCTTGAGCCTGGCTGGGTTTTCGAACGCTTGGGAAATAGTTGGGAATACGGCTAACTGAAAACTTCTCGTACCAAACAGCAAAAGGGTGACTAATGTAGAGGCTGCCCCATAAACCGCTACGTCACTTTCTGAACGATAAAAGGACAAAATGATCACATCAAACTGATACTCTACAATCAGAATCAGGGACACAAAAATGAAGGGAATAGCTATTTTAAGATTTGTAATCCAAAATGAAGGCAGGAATAAAATTTTAAACCGCGTAAAATTTGGATCTGTGTGTGTTAACCAAATATTAGCACCGAGTTCTAACAAATATGTAATAACAAACAAATAAGAGATATAGAGAACCGATCGCGTGAACCATAGGAGCAGAAGCCCAACGATTGCTCTAAATCAGCTAAAAAACAAAATGAGCAAAGTTATTTTTTAATTTTTTCAAGAGCTATCCAGGCAGCTTGGTAAAGGTTGTTCAAACTGCCAGGAATGATAGTCAGTGTAAAAAGCAAAATAATGTGTTTACTTTGCTCTGAATAAGGCAACAAGGGCATTGCACTTGCTAAGAAAAGCCAAAGAGCGACGGCGATAATTGATCGAATACCCACAAAACCAAGCAGGTATTGATTTAAACTGGTTTTATCTTTCGCTACTTCGCGAATAAGCAGCTGATCTAACCCCCAAAGAGAAAAGGTGAGCAAAATACTTGTATAAGTGTTTGCTAACTTAAATGCGCCTGTATCATCTTGGGTTAATAATCGGGCAAGAAAGATGAAAATTATTGTTTGGCCTAATCTCTGACTAATGCCTGCAATAAGATTTAAGACCGAATTTTCTAAGATTTTACGGGCTAGTGGGCTTTTCATTGCGTAGCCCTAGCAAACACTGTAAGCACGGTTCCTTTGCTTTGCTTATTTAAGTTAGAAAAGTAAGGGGTGGTGATTATTGACCATATTGGCAGGTGGGCCATTCTGGAAAGAAATTGCTTGATTGGTTTACTTAATTTTGTATTGCTATTCATTTTAGTTTGCCAACTTGCCACCCAAGTGTGATACGTACCGAGAGCATGTTCTTGTGCCTCAAAGTGAAATCCTGTTATTTGTAAGAGTAATTGAAGGTTTTCTCCATGAAAGAGATATAAATGGCGCGGAGCATCATAACCAATCCAAGCGGAGTCAAAAGAACTGGCTTCCTTGCTATTTGGGTCTGGTATTGAAAAATGAGAAGCCCACCTGGCTTGAGGAGGTTACGAGCCTTGGCCAACACCTGCAAAGGTTGATGTGTATGCTCTAATACATCCCACATCGTAATGACATCGAACTTATTTTGGGAGGCTGGGTATGTTAGCAGATCGCCATTGTAAACATCCAAGTTTAGCCGTTTTTGGGCATATTGAGCCGCTTCCGTTTGGAGTTCTATGCCGTTCACATCCCAGTTCAATTTGCGCATTTCTGCAAGATAATTGCCGGTAGCACAACCAATGTCTAATAGACGGCCGTTCAATTCTCGATCCGTTACTGACCTGATTTGATGCTGCAAATTATAGCGCCGCTTCCAGCGCATAATAACCCATCTTTCGTCGGCAATTGCAGGGCGATAAGCGGCATAGGTTGATGGATAATACGCTTCGATCGAAGACTCAGTCGGTCTCGGGTTCAAAATAGCACCTGACATTCTGGACAGCGATGCCACGCAAAGTCGCCAGGTAGCTGAAACCACCAATCTGGACGGGAAAATAGTTTTTTTGATGGCGTTGTATGCCCGAAAGGGCAATGTACCACTTCAAATTCAGGTAGCATGTTATGACTCAGTTTTATAAATGCGCCAATAAAAATTCTCTAACTGTTCGGTAACATGAGACCAATCAAATTGGGTTTCCGCCAGAAAACGGCCGTTTCGACCATACTGGTGACGCATTTCAATATTCTTCAAAAGAGATAAAGATTTTTCTGCAAATTGGTCTGGATTATCTTTCGAAAGTACACCAATGGGATACGGTTCCTGAAACAAACCAGCCAGATCACCAACGTCTGTGCTTACAACCGCCCGTCCACTAGCCATGTAGTCATTAATTTTCATCGGCCAACGTCCCCTGTTGGCAAGCGTATTTTTTAGTGGTAGCCAAAGCAAATCACAGGCTGCTAAATACAGATTCATCTCTTCTTGAGATACAAACCCCGTTTCAACAACATCTGTTGGAATAGAAAAATGTGCAGCTATATTTGTTTTGTGTTGACCAATAAGCAACAGCTGTGCCTTTGGAATCTGTTCCTGAACAATATGAAATGCGTCAGCCATTAGGCCTGCATCATTAGGAAAAGCCTGCCCCAAATGCCCAATAAGAACAGCCTCTGAAGCAATACCTAGTTGTTCCCTTGCTGTTTTCTGAGCAATGACATTAATCTTTTGCACATCTGCCCCATTTGGTAACCAGTGAATACTTTCGGGTTTCACGCCTAAATCAATCGCTCGTTTTTTTAAGACAGAATTAATTGCGGTCGTGCCATCTGCTTTTTGTCGGAAGTTCTCTTCGTAAAATGTTTCTACAGGCCGCAGCAAAAAACGCACCCAGGGAGAACGCTCTTCAACAGAACCACCGCGACCAAACCAATCACACCAATCTAAAACCAGCGATGCGCCTCTGTTTTGACGGTGTGCATACAAAGCAGGGTAAATCACGACTGGTCGGGATTCAAAACCATGAACAAGGTCAAAGGAACGGCCGTTCAACCACAGGCATCGACGAGCCACCTCGTAAAAATCCCAACCAGTTCTTAGTTTACCAAACAACAACGCAGGAGAAAGCACCACCTTCACTCCCTCCCACACGTCTTCCTGAAAAAAAACTTTGTTATGCAGAGAAGTCGCCATGATCGTTACATCATGACCTCGCTCAACCAAATGCCTGGCAAATCCAAAAACACGATAAAAAGTGCCCCCACCCTGCCAAGGCATATTAAAGCTAATAAATAAAATACGCATTTCTCTTAAAATGCCTCTCTCAAGCCATCTTGCAATCCACGCCAATACGAGTGTAAAGCCTTGTAACGTCCCTTACTCAATAAGCGCAATGACGTCTTGATAGCGCTGCCAGTACGCCAAAAAATCACAATAGGCCACCGTACATTGCGCGTATGCTTCCGAAAATAACGAATGCTAGAACGAGCCATCCAGTAACGTTCGCTCGGGCTATCACTTCCCCCACTGCTTGCTGAAACCACATGCCACATATGTGCAGAAGGCTTTAAGCGCAAACGAAATCCTGCTAATCTAGCCTGACGACAAAATCTAAATCCTCATAGTAAAGAAAAAAACCTTCATCAGGCAATCCCACCTCTTCCAAAATCCTGCGAGACAGCAATACGGCACAAAAAGGTGCGTCATCAATGTCAATCGGTTTTTCCCATTGCCCATTGTCAATTTGGTTATCGCCTGGGCGTACAATTTCTAAATTCCACGAATTCGCCCAGCCCCCAATGCTCCAAATCCGTTGAGGCTCGTCAGCGTAATAAATTTTAGGCATCACCAATCCAATTTCAGGTGAATCGTTAGCTTCATCCACTAACTTTTCAACACAATCTGAAGCCAACAATGTGTCATTGTTTAACAGAAAAATATAATCGAATTTCTTACTCAATGCCCGACGAAAACCAGCATTATACCCTCCGGTAGGGCCTAAATTTTTGGGTAAGTCTAAAATTTCTACCATTGGGAAATTTTTTGAAACTTGTTCAACGGTATCATCTTCACTGTTATTATTCACTAGCAAAACTAATAGGTTTTGATAAGTTTGGGCCAATATCGAAGCCAGACAAGGTATAGTTTTATCTACTTGATTCCAAGCCGTTACAATTACGCAAACCGATTTCATAATCTTACACCTATCTTATTTCCATATTTGCTTTCTTGAACAGACTCTTACCAAAATCAGATTTTCTTCAAGCAAAAAGCAAAGCTATCGTGATGCGACGTTTTCGCTCCGCAGCTTTGGGCCTTGAAGTAAAATTCTTTGACGTATGTTTATTTGGTATAACATATTTTTTGGAGTACCTGCTTGGAAATTCTATACTAATTACATGGCGGAACCTGGTATACCCAAAATCTTCTTGACTCAGCAGACAAAAATGGACCCTCAAATTGTTGAATAAGACAAGCCTTTTCTAACAAAGCAATTCTTTTGTCGTATGCCTCAACAGTCATTTGGGTCGGGTCATTACCCGCTTCACTGGCAATCAAATAATCAACCCCCTCCGTCTGAAACCATTCCAGCGGCTGGTCAGCTAGATGAAACAATCTTGTTGTTGTCCATTTGTCGGGGTTTAGATTTGGTGCAAAATATTCAATCGCCAACTTGCTCCCAGCGGGGATATTTTGCTCAATCCAGTTTTGCGTTATGGTACGCACATCGGGCTCATAAAATATTTTGGAAATAACGATCGAATTATTTAGCAAAATCAAGAAAAGTGACAGGGGAAGGATCATAGAAAAATTAGGTGATAATTTATAGTTAGCTAGGCGTGCTTTTAGTTGCTGCTGTAAAAAATCTATAACCAATACACCCCACAAAACAAAAATTGGCGCAGTGGGCAACCACATTCGAGCTTGATGTGTGGTTTGCGTAACGATGGCTATCCAAAGAAAAACAGCAAAAGAACTTATGATTAAGCCTCGTTCGCGCCATATACGTATGCTAAAAAAGAAGCCAATAAACCCAAGAAAAACCAATATAATATTCGGGCTTGTTACGTGATAGGAAAGATGCCATAACCAACTAGGTTGCGATAATTCAACAGAAGGGGCATTATAAAGACGGAAGGCGTACCCAGACCAGTATAAAAATTTTGGCAGATTGAGTAAAGCGTAGGGTGTGCCGACAAGAAAACCAAAAAACATGCCAATCGGTGCAGATAAAACGCGTAACGATAACAAGCTATCTAATCTTTTCACTTTCAAAAAAATTACGAGCAATATGGGAATGATTAAAACGATCCCATTAAGTTTTGTCGATGCTGTCAGACCACTTACGAATGATGCGCCGACAAAGGCCCACATAGAATCTGTGTCCCAATTGTCGTAGGCACGCAGGAGTAAATAAAGTGAAATGGTTGAAAAAAATGTGAGGGCGATATCCGTTGTGGCAAAATGCGCATGTTTTACTAGGTCTGGTAAAACGGCCGTTAACCCAGCAGCCACGAGAGCTTGCCTTCTATTCCCCAATCTGTCTGCAAGAAGATAGACAACCAGAATTAGTAAGGTACTCAGAATAACTGATAATAACCTTGCACCCACAAAGAACTCGGGATGGGGATAGATAGCGGGGTAAGAGCCACGCTCAAAAACAGTTAACTGTTCCGGAGAAGTAAAAATGCCATTTCGTGCTGCATACAAATAAACAACCGTGGAAACGGCCGTTAATAAATAAATATGCAGCGTACCGTATTCCATTCGCACGGGTTCTAGATTACCCGTTTTGATAATAGTAATAGCCGGCATTAGAACCGCATCTTCATCAGGATGTTCTAAATTAGGTAACCCAAAGCCAACCCCCCACAAACGCACCGCTAATCCAATAATCATAAAACCGGTCAGGATAACGGCCGTTTGATGCCCATGCCAAAATGATTGGGCATAGGAAACAAATGAATTTCTCCAGCGATACAAGTTCATTGTGTTCAGACAGAATCCTTTGCTTGCTTCATACTATTCCTACTGATTAACACGATCAAAGAGAATCTTTTGCAAACGCGCTCCCAGTGCCACAATTCGATTTTGCTGCACCCGAATGTACGCATTATCTACTAACTTTTGTCTCAAATCTGAAGAAGCTTGTAATTGCAAAATTCCAGCAGCCAATTTTTGGGGATTTTCCCGATCAACCAGATAAACATGCTGCCCATGTGCCAGCTCCTGACGGATTGTGTCTGCATCTCCAGTGATGACAGGTCGCTGCATCATCATGCCTTCCCAAATTTTGTTCTGAATAGTACAGAGAGATTGCTTAGTTGTCCCAAATACGCCGAGGCATATATGTGATTTGGCTATTTCACCTGGCAAATCCTCTTTATCTATCCACCCACGAAAATGCACATTCTTTAGCTGAATATCCTTTGCTAGTTGTTCTACTTTTTTGCGTTCCTGACCATCACCATAAAAGTCAAACTGAATGGTTGGATCATCTTGCAATAAAGCAGCCGCACGAAGCATAGTCTCGATACCATGCAAGGGAATAAAAGTCCCATAATAAAGAACTCTGAAATGATCTGTCGGTGGATGAAGATCGGGACGTGGAAAGTAGATACGATCATCTACACCAAGTGGAACCAGCTTAAATTTTTTTGGTGATAGGTTGTATTTTTGACAATAATATTCTTGATACTCAGGCGTATCCGCAATAAGAAGATCCGGTAATTTAAGACCTATTTTTTCCAAAAGAAAAATAAGTTTCCCCGTGAATGGGCTTTTTTTTGTTAATCCGCGCTCTTCAGCAATCAAGTGCAGTGACATTAAAATGTCCAAAGCCATCGGCTTGCGTCGCCACCAGCTGAGTAGACGGCCCAAAAAGACATCAAACTGACCGGGGTACCCAACCAGCATGATGTCATAGGCAGGCATTTGGGTGTGCGTGCGCAGCAGTTGCAGGTAAGCACGTAAAACGCGCAACAAAAATTTTGGGTTGCGCCAGCCACCACTAGCTTGCGCAACCCGGTCTGCCACGCTGTGCCAAAGCTGTGCGTGGCATTCATAAACAACGGCCCCTTGTGAGCGCAGCCCATGAATAATTACCTGGTTTCGGACATAATTGGCGCGGTAAGTTCCAAAAAAACAGATGCGTAACGGCCGTTCCCCATCTTCCAAATCGTTGTGTCTCATGAATACCAAATTATGCTTGTATCAGCCCACGTTCCGCACGATACCAATCTATAACCTCGCGAACGCCTGAACGAAAATCCATCTCTGACCTAAATCCAAATTCCTTCTCAGCTCGGCTTACATCTAGTTTACGCCTCGGTTGCCCATTTGGCTTTGTTACATCCCAAACTATTTTTCCGTTAAACCCTGTTTCTTGGGTAATTACTTCAACCAATTCCCGGATGCCAATTTCAAAACTAGAACCAATGTTAACAGGATCAGGTTTATCATATAACTTTGTCGCCAGCACAATCGCCTCCGCGGCCTCTGTTACATGCAAAAATTCACGCGTGGGGCTTCCATCTCCCCATACAATCAATTCCCGTTCCCCATTTTCAATCGCATCAAAGCATTTTTTTATAAGTGCCGGAATTACATGACTGCTGCCAGGATCAAAATTGTCTTCTGGCCCGTATAAATTCACAGGAATTAGATGAATAGCATTAAAGTTATACTGTTCGCGATAAGCTTGACCTTGTACTAACATCATCTTTTTTGCCAGGCCATATGGCGCATTGGTCTCTTCTGGATATCCATTCCAGATATCTTCTTCACGGAAGGGTATAGGCGCAAATTTTGGATATGAACAAATGGTGCTAATTCCAACAAACTTCTCCACGTTATGCAGCCGCGCCGTTTCCATCAGTTGCGTAGACATCATCAAATTGTCGTAGAAAAACTCTCCCGGCCTTTCCCGATTTGCCCCAATGCCACCAACAACAGCGGCAAGATGAATTACAATTTCAGGTTTACTATCTCTGAAAACTTGTTCAACCGCGTCTTGACGACGTAAATCATACTGTGCACTACGAGGGATGAAAAGCTGGTCACACCCCTCTTTCTTTAATCTCTGCACAAGAAATTTACCAAGGAAACCACTGCCACCCGTAACCATGATTCGTTTATTTTTGATATCCATATTTACCTCACCACCATGGCCAAACCACGGAAAAATCTTGAAACCGACGGGCCATTGCTCTGCCTTTTGGATTCGATTCGCCTGATTATAATTTATTGATTCAATCTATGCGACCTTGGCAAAGCCCTATGAAATTTAATGTCTAAAAAGAACGTAACTACAAGGCCCCAACATCACTTGCCCCTGCTCCTAATCCGCAGATAATTAAGGACTATGACTGAATTACAAATTGTGACCCTACCCGATGAGGTGCTGCGCCAAAAAGCCCGTCCTGTTACCAAGTTCGACAACGAGCTGCAAACCCTTATTGATAATATGATTGAAACGATGCGCGCCGCCAATGGCGTGGGGCTGGCCGCGCCCCAAATTGGCCAATCGCTCCAGCTGGCCGTCATCGAAACGCTGCCTAAAGAGGATGACCAGGGTGAAGATATTCCCAATTCGCGCGAGCTGTTTGTGATTGCCAATCCGCGCGTTGTCTGGGAATCACGCGAAGTGATTGACGGCATCGAAGGCTGTTTGTCGATTCCAGGGTACGTGGGCGAGGTAGAGCGCGCTTACTCAATTCGCGTCCGCGCCCAAGATCGGCGCGGCAAGCCGCTCAAGCTGCGCCTGAAGGGGTGGACGGCCCGTATCTTTCAGCATGAAATTGACCATCTCAACGGGGTCCTCTACATCGACAAGCTCACCGACCGGGAAAACTTTTGGACCGACGAGGAGTATTACAACATGCGGCAGGCGGAAATGGAAGCGGAAGAAGCTGAAGAAGTTGATGGGGTGGCAGAAACGGCCGCTCCCGAACCCAACGAATAATTTTCAACCGCAGCATCTGCAAAAAATAACCATTTACAATTAACCATTAACCATTCCGAAGGATTTTCCATGTCGCTAACCCTCGCCGATGTTGAAAAAATTGCCAACCTGGCCCGCCTGGAACTGACCGAAGCGGAAAAGAAGCAGTACCTGGAGCAGCTCTCTGCCATCTTGCACTACGCCGAGCGGCTCAACGAGCTGGACCTGACCGACATTCCCCCCACTTCCCACGCCATCGCCCAACAAAATATTATGCGGCCCGACGTGGCCGAGCCATCTTTGCCCATGGAAGACCTCCTGCACAACGCCCCGCAGCAAAAAGAGAACCAGTTTGTGGTTCAGGCGGTGCTCGACGACGGCGGGAGCGCCTAGCTGATAAACATTTTTATCAACAGATTACACAGATGGCGCAGATTAAAAATCTGATAAATCTGCGTAATCTTTGATTTTCATTCTTATGGATATTTCAAAACTTTCTCTAGTTGAACTACGGGCCATGCTGCGGCGTGGCGAGATTAGCAGCGTGGCGGCCACTGAGGCGATGCTGGATCGCATTGTAGATGTGGACAATGACCTGCAAAGCTACCTCACCCTCACCGATGAGCTGGCTCTGGAGCAGGCTCAAGCCGCCGACACGCGGCTGGCCAATGGCGACAGCACGCCGCTGCTGGGCGTGCCGGTGGCGGTCAAGGACATCATCTGCACCGAGGGCGTGCCGACGACGGCGGGTAGCAAAATCTTGGAAGGGTTTGTGCCGCCGTACGATGCGTTTGTGGTGCAAAAACTGAAAGCCGCCGGGGCGGTCATCCTGGGCAAAACCAACACCGATGAATTTGCTATGGGCTCCTCCACCGAAAATTCGGCGTATGTGACGACGCGCAATCCGTGGGACCACGAGCGGGTGCCGGGTGGCAGCAGTGGCGGCAGCGCAGCGGCCGTGGCGGCGGGTCTGGCCTACGCCGCGCTGGGTACGGACACGGGTGGCAGCGTGCGCCAGCCCGCCTCGTTTTGTGGCATTGCGGGATTGAGGCCGACATACGGCCGTATCTCCCGTTGGGGTGTTATCGCCTTTGCTTCTACGCTAGACCAGGTGGGCACATTCGGCCGTACCGTGGCCGACACCACCGCCCTCTTCCAGGCGATCGCCGGGCATGACCCCAACGACAGCACCTCGCTCAACGTGCCGGTGCCAAACTTTGAAGCGGCGCTGACGGGCGACATCAAGGGGCTGCGCGTGGGCGTGCCCAAGGAATATTTTATTGAGGGGATTGATGCGGAGGTGGAAACGGCCGTGCGCCGCGCCATCGCCAAATTAGAAGAGCTAGGGGCGGAAATTGTGGAAATCAGCCTGCCGCACACCAGCTACGCCCTGCCCGTCTACTACCTCATCGCCCCCGCCGAAGCCAGCGCCAACCTGGCCCGCTACGACGGCATCCGCTTTGGCCCGCGCGTCACCGGCAGCGACATGATCGACAGCGTCAAGAAAACCCGCGCCCTGTTTGGCCCAGAGGTCAAGCGGCGCATCATGCTGGGCACCTACGCCCTCAGTGCGGGCTACTATGATGAATATTACGGCCGTGCCCTCAAAGTGCGCACGCTGCTCAAGCAAGATTTCCTCAACGCCTTCGAAAAAGTAGACGTGATTGCCACGCCCACCTCGCCCACCACCGCCTTCAAAATCGGCGAAAACGTGGACGATCCGCTGGCGATGTACCTGCAAGACATCTTCACCCTGTCCGTTAACCTCAGCGCCAGCTGCGGCCTCTCCGTCCCCTGCGGCTTCGACAGCAAAGGCTTGCCCATCGGCCTCCAGCTCATCGGCAACGCCCTGCAAGAAGCCACTATTTTGAACGCCGCCTACGCCTACGAGCAGTTTGCCAGTTGGCACAAACAGTTGCCGGTTCATGGTAAACTATGAAAGAACTGTCACCATCTGAACGTTCGCAAATAGTTGAAGCAATCAAGGCTATGGGTGAAGGTATCCGCTGGAAGGCCGATAGCGCTGAACGTCATTTACAAAAACGGATTGCTCGTGGTCACTTGCCCACAACCGCCACGATGGAAGATTACGAGCATGTGATTCATTCTGTTCTGCAAGATAAATCTGCTCAGGTTTTTCGCTACTGGTACAATCGCAAACCTTACTTGACCTTGGTAACGGCCGTTCAATCCAAACAATGGTTGGTAATGTTTTCGTATGATGGCCTCATGGAAACAGCTTTTATCATTGAACGTCCTGAACAATATTTGAACAAACCTGGATTTGAAGAAATCGGGACTTTAAGCGAGGTTCAACATGAGTTATAAGGAATTGTTAGCCGCATATGAAGCAGATGTTCAATTTCCTGACGCAAATGGCATGGAGCAGTTAGACATGCTCATGACTCGTAGTGAAATTGCCAAACATGAGCCACATTTATCTGATGAGGAGCGGCAGCGATTGTTGCAAGCAGATAAATTGCTGCGGCAGCAGGCGCATTTATTTTATAACGCTATCAGGGAAATCGCCGATTTAGCGAGCTGGCGACGTGATGAAGATGTCCCCGCTACGCATTGGTGGTGGTATCTTGATGTCATCACCCAAATGCAGCAGCAGACCCAATCTCCCGAGTCGAACCCAGTCTATCTAAGCTCATAAATTAACGACCAACATCCCCAAACAACGGAGCACACTATGAAGATCATCATCCCCCTCGCTGGTTTTGGCACCCGGATGCGGCCGCACACCTGGAGTCGCGCCAAGCCGCTGCTGAACGTGGCGGGTAACACCATCATTGGCCATTTGCTTAATTTAATGGCGGAAATCACCACAGAAGAGGTGATTTTTGTGGTGGGCTACAAGGGTGACGAGATTGAGGCGTGGATTCGTGAGCATTATCCGCACCTGAATGCCCATTTTGTGGTGCAGGAAGAGGCGCTGGGGCAGGCGCACGCCATCTGGATGTGCCGCGATTTTCTGGACGAGGGCGAGGTGCTGGTGGCCTTTGGCGATGGCGTGGTGGACGCGGATTACAAAAATATTCCCGAAGCGGACGCCGATGGCGTGATTTTGGTGCAGGAGATGGAAGATCCGCGCACCTTTGGCGTGGTGGTGACGGATGAAAATGATGTGGTACACGACTTTATCGAGAAGCCGAGCACGATGGAGCACAAGCAGGTGCTGGCGGGGATTTACTGGTTTAAAGACGGCCGTCTCCTCCACAACGCCATCCAAACCATCATCGAACAGGATCGGCGCACCCAGGGTGAATTTTACCTGGTGGATGCGTATCACGTCATGCTGAAGCAAGGCGCGGTCATCAAAGCCAAACCGACCATTTTCTGGCTGGACGCGGGCAAGCCAGACTTTATGTTAAGCACCAACCAGAAGCTGCTGGCGCTGGGCTACGGCACCGACGATGCCATCGACCGCAGCTATGCTGAGGATTTTACGGCGCTGCCCCCGGTGTTTTTGCATGAAACGGCCGTTATCGATCAATGTGTCATCGGCCCGTTTGTCAGCATCGCGGCGGGGGCGACGGTGAAAAACAGCGTCATCCGCAACAGCATCATCGATGCGGGCGCGACCATCGAAAACTGCATCCTGGACGGCGCACTCATCGGCGAAAACGCCCGCATCATCGGCCAGCCCAAAGCGATGTTTGTGGGTGATAATTCAAAAATCGAAATCTGATAACGAGGTAAAGCAAAAAGATGGCATTAAAGAACGTCGTTTTTCATTCACCTGGCCCCAATTGGGCACACGGTGTTGATTTTCGAGAACAGCCAGGTGTGATGGAACATGTGCAGCATTATGCGCAGCTGCTTGAACAAGGTAAATTGTTTCTTGGCGGCCCCTTTACAGAGGCAGATTCAGGCGGCATGATGATCGCCAGTGAAGCGATGACCCGTGATGAACTTGTGGCTTACGCTGCTGCTGACCCAGCCGTTCTCAAGGGCTTGTTAACCTTTGAGGTGAAAACCTGGTATGTGGCCATGTCGGCCAAATCGTAACTGCTTAAAAGTAGAGAGTTTTTTATCCAGCTGAAGGAGTAAATCATGCGGAACTTTATTTCAGACCGGGTGGCAGCCACGCCGCCGTCGGGGATTCGTAAATTTTTTGATATTGCGGCCAGCATGAAGAGCGTCATCTCGCTGGGCATTGGCGAGCCAGATTTTGTGACGCCCAAACCGATTTTGCAGGCAGGCATCGACAGCCTGCAGCGGGGCGAGACGGCCTACACGTCCAACAGCGGCACGGTGGAGCTGCGCACGGCGCTCAGCCAGCACATCCACAAGCTGTACAACGTGCAGTACGATCCCGCCGAGGAAATTATCATCACGGTGGGGGTGAGTGAGGCGCTCTATTTGGTGATGACGGCCGTTCTCAATCCCGGCGACGAGGTGATTATTCCCGAACCCAGCTTTGTGGCCTACGGGCCAGAGGTGACCTTTGCCGGGGGCGTGCCCGTGGCCGTGCCTACCTACGTCAAGGACAATTTCCAGGTGACGGCCGAAACGATCGAAGCGGCCATTACGCCCCAAACGAAGGCGATTTTGTTAGGCTATCCCAACAACCCTACCGGGGCGGTGATGGAGCGAGAGGTGATGTTGGCGGTAACGGCCGTTGCCGAACAGCACGATCTGCTCATCATCTCCGACGAAATTTACGACCGGCTGGTGTACGGCATCGAGCACGTCTGTGTGCCCGCCTTGCCGGGAATGCGTGAGCGCACCATCCTGCTGGGCGGCTTCAGCAAAGATTACGCCATGACCGGCTGGCGCATCGGTTACGCCTGCGCCCCCGCCGAGATTTTGGCCGCCATGCGCAAGGTGCACCAATACACCATCATGTCTGCCCCCACCACCGGGCAAGCGGCCGCATTGGCCGCCCTCACCCCCGCTGGCGACCGCTACGTCGAGGAAATGCGCCTGGAGTACGACCGCCGCCGCCGCCTAATTGTCGATGGCTTCAACACGCTGGGAATGGACTGCTTTGAGCCGCGCGGCGCGTTTTACGCCTTCCCCTCCATTGCCAAAACCGGCATGAGCAGCGACGACTTTGCCATGCGCCTGCTGGACGAAGAGGAAGTGGCGATGGTTCCCGGCGATGCGTTTGGGGCCAGCGGCGCAGGCTTTGTCCGCGCCAGCTACGCCACCGCCTACGAAAAAATCGAAGAAGCCCTCAACCGCCTGGAACGCTTCATGCGGCGGCACGGGTAGGCAGAAACGGCCGAATTTCAACTGGTAGCCCAAAATTTGTTACACTAGCGCCATGCACATGAACGAGCAGATTGTCCAAACCATTTTGACCCAGACTCCACAGGTGCAGGCTGTGTACCTGTTTGGCTCGTATGGCACGGAGGATGAACGGCCGTCTAGCGACGTAGACATTGCCATCCTGCTGCCTCCAGAACAGGCCAAAGCAGCAGGCAGCCTGCTTTTGGGCGAATTGCATCTGGCTCTGGCTGAGTTATTAGGCAAGGAAGTTGATTTGGTCAATTTGCGACAAGTATCCACCGTTTTCCAAAAAGAAATCGTAATGACAGGGCAGCAAATTTATTGCGCCGATGCATACGCGGCTGACGAGTTTGAAATGCTCACCCTCTCCTATTACCAAAAGCTAAACGAAGAGCGGCGCGAAATCTTGGACGCTTTTAAAGAATCAGGCCGGGCGTACGACGTATGAACGACATCGTTATTAACAAAATCCAAAGCATCCAACGCTGCGTTGCCCGCGCCCGGGCAGAGTTTAATGCTGATCCCGATAGTTTTGCCACGAACTTTACCCGCCAGGATGCGGCCGTTATGAACGTGCTGCGTGCTTGTGAACAAAGCATTGACCTGGCCAATCATCTGATCAAAACATATAAGATGGGCATTCCTACCTCCAGTTCAGAAAGTTTTACCCTGCTGGCAGAACAACATGTTATTGATAACAACCTGCGACAAAAGCTCATCAACATGGTGCATTTTCGCAACATGATCGTGCACCAGTACCAGAAAGTGGACATCGCTATTGTTGAAGCAGTTATTGAAAATGGCCTGGATGACCTCATCAAACTTGGCGATGCTATCATGGCCTGGTCGTCAAAATAAAAATTCTTTGCTTCTTTGCGCCTTTGCGTCAAATATTTAAAATGGACTGAGTATGACTGAATACGAACCCGTCATCGGCCTGGAAATGCATGCCGAATTGATGACCGAATCGAAGATGTTTTCTAAAGCGAAAGTGGTGGACAGTGTAGAAGCTGCGCCAAACACGGCCGTTTCCCCCCTCTGCCTCGGTATGCCCGGCACGCTGCCCGTCATTAACCAAAAGCCGTGGAGTACGCCCTGCGCGTCGCCCTGGCGCTCAACTGCACCATCAACCACCACAACATCTTCGCCCGCAAGAACTATTTCTATCCCGATCTGCCCAAAGGTTACCAGATCAGCCAGTATGAGCTGCCGCTGGGCGTCAACGGCTGGCTGGACGTCGAGCTGGAGTCGGGCGAGACGAAGCGGATCGGCATTCGCCGCGTGCACATGGAAGAAGACACCGGCAAGCTCACCCACCAGGACGACGGCACCTCGCTGGTGGATTACAACCGGGCGGGCGTACCCCTGCTGGAAATCGTCACCGAGCCAGACATTCGCTCCGGCGAGGAGGCGCGGGCGTACGCCATGAAGGTGCGCCAGATTTTGCGCTACCTTGGCGTCAACTCCGGCGATATGGAAAAAGGCGTCCTGCGCGTGGAGCCAAACATCTCCATTCGCCCGGTGGGCACGGCCAAATTTGGCACCCGCACCGAGCTGAAGAACCTGAACAGCTTCCGCGTGCTGGCCGATGGCACCGCGTTTGAGATTGCCCGGCAAACGGCCGTTCTCCAATCCGGCGGCACGGTCATCCAAGAAACACGCGGCTGGCACGAAGGCCGTCGTGAAACGTTCAGCCAGCGCACCAAAGAAGAGGCGGAAGATTACCGCTACTTCCCCGAGCCAGACCTGCCGCCGCTGCATCTGGACGATGCTTTTGTGGAACAAGTCCGCGCCAGCCTGCCAGAGCTGCCCGACACCAAAATCGCCCGCTACATGGCGGAATACGAGCTGTCTGAATATGACGCGCGCGTGTTGGCTGAGGAACGGTTGGTGGGGGAATGGTTTGATACGGCCGTAAGCAAAGCCAACGCCGCAGGCACCACCCCCAAATCCGTCGCCAACTGGATGATCAACGAGCTGTTCCGCCTGATGAACGAAGCCAAGCTGAACATCGACGCCATCCAGGTAACGCCCACCGCCCTGGTCGAGCTGATTGGCCTGGTAGAAAAGCAAACCATCAACAACAACACCGCCAAAGAAGTGCTGGCAGAGATGTTTGCCACAGGCACCGCCCCGGCCCAAATTGTGGAAAGCAAAGGGCTGGCCCAAATTTCTGACAATACCGCCATTCAAGCCATCATCGACCAGGTTTTGGCCGACAATCCAGAACAAGTCAGCCGCTACCTGGAAGGCCAGGACAAGCTGCGCGGCTTTTTTGTAGGCCAGGTCATGCGCCAAACCAAAGGCAAAGCCAACCCCGCCCTGGTAAACCAACTATTAGATGCCGCCTTAAACGCTTAGAAATAAGCCACGTATCATCATCCACCACCTCCAAAGCCGCAGATCAAAAAAGATCGGCGGCTTTTTTGTGCCGGCAAACCAGGCAAGGGACTATTTTCTCACCATTTTCCAGGCAGGCTTACGCTTTCTTCACGGCTGCAAAAACAGCGTATGTTATTATCTGATTTAGCAAAATCTGCATAAATTTGTTAGGGGTTACCAATTGAGGGTGGAAACGGCCGTAACCAAACAGTGCCGAAAGTACCATTCTAACCAGAGGTACGACTCTGTAGAATAAGGGTACTGGTTGGCTCTTGCGTCCAACCTCAATTGCCTGCCTATGTTCACATCAACCAAGACAACATGTGAAATACGGGTAGTTTCCACAACTCCCCTCAATTAAGAAAGCGCTTGACGGAGAAGCATCCGATGACAGTTTCCCAATCAGAACAAAAAAATAAACAAGAAATCGATGAGACTCGTCGAAAAAACATCGTGCGCATCACCTTTGCGATCAGCTTGCTCTCCCTGATCGTGGGTGTACTGTTACCCATTCTTCGGCCAGCCAACGGTGTTCCCAATGCTTTTGGGTTCAAGGCTTTGAGTGCCGTTATTCAGCTGACTGGGGTGTTTCTCATGTGGCGACGGCGTTTGAATATCGGCAGAATCCTCTTCCTCCTATCGCCCCCTATCATGAACTTTGTTGTTGTTTCCCAAACAGAAAACATTGGTCTTCTTTTCACCATTGGCATTCTGGTTATGTATTTGTTGATTGTGCCGCAAATGTATGCTCAAACATCCCAGGTAATTCGGATACAGGTAGTGGCTTTTATTGTTGCGGGTCTTTTTATTTTGGCCGATATTTTTTGGCCAACAGAGCGAATTATCGTGGGTGAAACCATTCTGAACCTGACCATTATTACCTTTGTATTGCTGCTATTAATTTCTAGCTACTTCATTTACCAGCAGTTCACCTCCCTTGGTTTACGAGGCAAGCTCATCAGCACAACGCTTGTGGTGGCCGTAGTGGCTGTTGTTCTGGTTGGTGTAGGTGTAAACAGCCTTACCCGCCGCGCCCTAACCGTTGAAGTGGGCAATAACCTGAACACATTGGCCCAATCCCAGGGGTTGGCCGTAGGCGAATTGATTGCCCGCGAAATTAACACATTAGAAGTGTTGGCCCTTAACCGCACGCTGCAAACGGGGGCAACAATAAACAATGACCGATATTCTGATAACCCAGCTGAGATCGAAGCCCAACTTTTGGCCATTGATGCCGAATGGCAAAGCGGCGCTGACAATGATGCGCTCATCCGACCCTTTTTAACCAATCCAATCGCTGCCGAGCTGTTGGAGTTCCGCCGCGAGTTCCCCGAAAACGCTGAAGTGTTTGTCACAGACCGGTACGGGGCTGTCATTGCCGCTACCAACCGCACAACTGACTTTTACCAGGCCGATGAGGAATGGTGGCAAACTGCCTACAATGGGGGCGAAGGTAGCGTTTTTCTGGGTTTGCCAGAGTATGATGAGAGCGTTGGGCAAACGGCTATGCAAATTGCTGTGCCCTTATACGCCCATAGCAGCACCGCCAGTAATGAACTGGTGGGGGTCGTACGGTCTACCTTCACCCTGAGCACATTAAGCGATGTGGTCTACTCTGCAAGATTTGAAGAAACCGGGAAAGCGGAGCTGCTTTTTCCTAACGGGGTTACCCTTGTAGCTTTGGGCAACGGTGAATACATGCTGGAAGAGCGTCAGCTTGAGCCAGCGGTATTGGCAGAACTGCAAAACCCAACCACGTTATACCTTGACTCAACCTATAACGAAATACCAAGCCTGATGGCCCTGGCGACGGTGACAACGCTTACCCATGAAAACGACATTAACGAACTGGGGTGGCGGGTATTGATTTACCAGGCCAATACAGAAAGTTTTAGCCCTATTTTGGCTCAGCAGCAGTTCAATGCGGTGCTGGGTTTGATTGTTATCATGATGGCTGGGGGAACGGCCGCAATTGTAGGGCAGCGTTTAACAGCACCCATTATTCGCCTGACAAACGCCGCTGAAAAAATTGCTTCTGGGGACCTGACGGTTCGGGCCACGGCCGAAGCTCAAGATGAAATTGGCACACTGGCCAACACCTTCAACACAATGGCCACCCAAATGCAAGAATTAATTGGGTCGCTGGAACATCGCGTAGCTGTGCGTACCCGCGCTTTAGAGATCAGCGGTAATGTTAGTCGCCAGATTTCAAATATTTTGGACAAAGAAGCATTGGTAACGGCCGTTGTCGAACTGATAAAAGACTCCTTTGATTATTACCATACCCACATCTACTTGTTTGATAACCAGGGTAAAAACCTGATCATGGTAGGCGGCACAGGTGAGGCGGGCCAGCAGATGTTGGCCAACAACCACCAAATTTCGGCGGGGCGTGGGTTGGTAGGGCGCGCAGGCCAAACAGGGCAATCTGTACTGGTGCCAGACACAACGCATAATGAAACGTGGTTACCCAACCCCCTGTTGCCTGAAACCAAAGCAGAGGCCGCTGTGCCTATCATTCTGGGGGACCAGGTTCTGGGTGTATTGGATGTCCAGCAGAACATCATTATGGGGTTGTCGCAGGCAGATGTGGATTTGCTGGAGGCCATTGCGGGCCAGGTTGCCGTTGGTTTACGCAACGCCAACCTGTATGAAAAAGCCCAAAACCAGGCCTCGCGTGAAGCAATGCTGAACGAAATCAACCAAAAAATCCTAAAAACCACCGATGTTGATGAAGCCATGCAGGTTGCCGTGCGTGAAATTGGCCGCGCCCTCAAAGCTTCGCAAACCATTGTCCGCTTTAACCAGGATGAGCCGGAACCTGTTCGTGCAGCACCGGTTGCCCAGGCAAATGGGACACACAGGCAGCGTTCATAACGGCCAACCACCCTTTTCCGGAATGCGCCGCCCGCTTTTAAGGAATCAATGACCTCTTTACAGGTTTTCCGAGCTTCTTAATGAAGGATTTCTAGAATATGAAACCTTTTCAAATTTTTTCTTGGATTAATCGACGCAGCTATTCACAAAAATTTGTGGCTATAGGCTTGCTTTTTATGCTGGCCCTAATCGGCTTTTATCCCATGATTCAGGATCAGCTGCTGCGCCGTGAACAGTATGGTGTCAAAGAGTTGGAAGGGACGCTGTATTTACGGCCGTTACCCAAACTTCTTGTAGATATCAACACTTACCATCTGTTGGGCGTTCAGGCTGCTAACGGACAAAACGTCTCGCAGCAGCTGCAAATACGGCAGACTGCGGTAGAAAACAGCCTTGCAGAACTAAAAGAAGGGCATGCCCTGTATGCCGATTCACTATTGCTGGAAGATGAGCTGACAAACATTGAAACATCGTGGCTTGAGCTACAGTCTGTTATACAGCAACCTGAAACCGATGATTTTGAAGAACCCTACAACCAGCTAAACGAGCAGCTCCTCGATCTCATTACCCGCGTGGGCGACACCTCATTCCTCATTCTTGATCCAGATTTGGATACCTACTACATGATGGATGCCGTTTTGCTTAAGCTACCAGAACTACAGGGCCTTCTAAATGAAATAGCTGATTACATTTACCATGCCGATATTGAAAACGAAATATCAGATGCTGACCAGCTGCAACTAATTGCCCTGAATAGCCAAATTCAAGCCATCCTAGACGAACTTCAAAGAGGCATGAACACAAGTTGGGAAAACGACATCACCGCTGAGATGCGTCCCTTAACCGAAGCACCGTTACAAGCGCTTAGCACCCAACTTGAAAGCTACCTGGCGCTTATTGATCTACAAATTATTTCGGCTGACTCCATTGCGCCACAGCCTGATCTGTACCGAATGAAAAACGCGACAGATGATCAACTGCTTGCCTACTACAACAACGCATCGGCGGCGCTTGAATTGGGCATTAATAACCGCATTGAACGCTACAGCAGCAGGCTGCTGTATGCCGGTGCCATTGCCACCCTGGCCATTGTTGTGGGTATGACAATTGGCCTGATTCAATTCCGCAATATCAGTATTCCGCTGCGTGAATTAACCATTGCCGCTGAAAAGCTAGGCGCTGGTGAGCTGTCTACTCGGGTAAAAGTACGGGGTGAAGATGAAGCCAGCCGTGTAGGGCAGGTTTTTAATGGAATGGCAACAGACCTGCAAAAAAACCAACAGCAGCTAAAAAACCAGGTCGATGCCTTGTCTAAACTCACAAAGTCACTTGACGCCAGTGCCAAGATCAGCCGCCAACTTGCCACAATTTTGGATCGCCAAAAGCTAGTAAGTGAAACGATTCGACAAATTCAAACGCTGTTCAACTACAACTACGTTCAGTTCTATCTGGTGGATGAAACTGGCGAAAAACTAATTTTGGCGGCGGGCACAGGGCAAACGGGGCAAGAGCTGTTTTCTCGTGGCCACGCGCTGGCGCTGGGGAAAGGGTTGGTGGGGCAAGCGGCCGTTTCCAATACACCGGTTTTGGTAGAAGATGTCTCACAAATGGAGACCTGGGTTGCGAACCCGCTGCTGCCCAATACACAATCGGAACTGGCCGTGCCGGTAGCGGTTGGCAATACGGTTTTTGGCGTTTTGGATGTGCAAGACAATCATAAAGAGGCATTTTCTGTAGATGACGTTGCTTTGATGCAATCTGTGGCCACGGCAGCTGCCCTCTCACTGCAAAATGCGCGCCTGTATGAACAGGCGCAACAAAGCGCCAGGCACGAGGCGGTGTTGAACCAAATTAACCAAGAGGTTCTGGCAGCCCCCAGTATGGAGCGCGTGCTGCAAGTTGCGGCCAAAGGTTTGGGCAATTCCTTAAATGTTCGACGAGCAACCGTGCAATTATCTCGCCAGGCGGGGAACGGCCGTTTCCAGGAGAAAAACTGATGTTAGCCAAAATCATACAATTCATCGCGCCCCCCCAATTCCCGGACGACGACGAGAAAACACGCATTGCCAACTTGCTCAACCTGCTGCTGTGGCTGTTCTTTTCCGTCTTCCTGGTGCTCGCGATTGTGCTGCACCTTATTGAAAACAGTGTACTCACCACCACGCTCATCGCCTCTGTGGCCATCGTTAGCCTGCTGTTGTTGTTTGTGCTGCGGCAGCGCTATGTGCGGGCCGCCAGCTGGCTTACCGTGCTGGTTTTCTACACCGGCACCTTCTCCGCTGCCTTTTTTGATTCTGGCATGAATCTGGGTGTCAGCTCTTCGCTGCTCACACTGGGCGTATTGGTTGGCCTCATGCTGGGACGCCATATCTTTAATATCTACGCTGTGCTTACCGTCTTGATTAGCAGTCTTGTTCTGTACCTGGAATCAACCGGACAACTGTCATTACAGGTACGGAGTGAACTGCCCAACTACTTATCCACCGGGGCCAACTTTTTCATTTTGGCCATTACGCTAAATTTAACCCTGCGCGACTTGCAAAATGCATCTAACCGCATACGCCAAAACAACAAAGAGCTGTTGAGCATCCGTGACCATCTGGAACAAACCGTCACGGAACGTACCCGCGACCTGGCCCTGGCCGCCGAAGTAGGGCGCAGCGTATCACAAATTCGTGAATTGGATGCCCTGCTGCAAAATGCTGTGAATACCATTCAGAAGCAGTTCGACCTGTACTACATTCAAATTTACCTGGCAGATAAACGGCAAAAAACCTTAATGCTCAAAGCAGGCACCGGCATTGTGGGACGCCAGCTGGTACGGCGTGGGCATGTGCTTACGGTGTCAAACAGCTCAATCAACGGTACGGCCGCTGCCGAAAAACGCACCGTCATTGTGTCTAACACGGCCGTTTCCCCCATGTTTAAGCCAAACAGCCTGCTGCCCTTTACCCGTTCAGAAATGGCCGTGCCGCTCATCTTGGGCGAACAGGTAATGGGTGTTCTAAACCTGCAAAGCGATGCCGTAGACGGGCTAACAGAGCAAAACGCCAATGCATTTGAAACGTTAGCCGGACAGCTGGCCGTGGCAATTGAAAACGCCAATCTCTTTACCGAAACCCAAGAAGCCCGCGCCCAGGTAGAAGAGTACGTGGGCCTGGTGGTTCAGCAAGGCTGGGAAAACTACCAAGATGGGATTACCCAGCCAGAATTGCTGGGTTTTACCTTTGCCGGCGAAAAGCTGCAACGGCTAACACAGTCCCCTCCCGCCCCCGAAATGGGCATTGCCCACCTGGATGTGCCCATTGTTGTAGCGAACGAAATGATTGGCACCATCCAGCTAGAAGCCGAAATGGGGCATACCTGGACAGACGAGGAAAAAGAGATGGTAACGGCCGTTGCCCGGCAAGTGGGGCAGCAAGCCGAAAACCTTCGCCTGCTGGCCGAAACTTACCAATACCGTACCGAAGCCGAAAAGTTTGCCCGCCGCCTGAGCGGTGAAGCGTGGCGCGAATTTGTACACGGGCAGGGCAAAGTTCAGCAGGGCTTTGTATATGACCAAAACAAAATTCAGCCTTTGTCACCAGATAGCCCGCCCGCACTGCCAGAAGCCGACCTGCTGCGGCAGCCATTACAAGTGCAAGAGGAAACCATCGGCGAAATTATTGTTGCGGGTGCCCAAAACCTGGAGGATGCGGCCCTGGTTACGGCCGTTTCTCAACAACTTAGTTCCCACATCGAAAACCTACGCCTGGCACAACAAACCGAACTGGCGCTGGCCCAAACAGATATCCTCTACCGCATCGGTCGGGACCTAAACACAGCAAATAATGAAGAAGATATTCTGCTCGCCGCATTAAACCCCATCTTGCCAACGGCCGTTTCTGAAGCCACCCTGATGTTTGTAGAACTAGACTCAAATAATGAACCAGAAACATTGCATCTGCTGGCTGGCTGGCAACGCCAGGGCCGCCCTGCTTACCCCGTCGGCACGCATTTCCCGGTAAAGCAGTTCCCCTTTGCAGGCCTTTTCCTGAAAAGTTCAGATGCACCCCAGCTAATCAGCGAGGTAACAGCCGATGAGCGCATAGATGACGTAACCCAGGCCGCCATGGCCCAGGCCAGCATTCAAGCGATTGCCCTGATTCCCCTAACGGTCGCCCAACAGTGGGTGGGCATTATCACCTTTAGCTGGTCTGAAGCGCACCCGTTCACCAGACAAGAACAAGAAATTTTCAACGCCCTCATCAACATCGTTGCCCCAACAGTACAAAGCCAGCGCCTGTTTGCCAAAACAAAATCCCAGGCAGATAAAGAGCGCCTTATTAATATCATCAATCAACGTATTCAAAGCACCGCCAGTATAGATTCGGCTTTGCAAACGGCCGTAAAAGAACTCGGTAAAGCGTTACAAACCACTACCCAGGTAAAGCTCACCACCGCGGCCCCCAAACAAAAAGAGTACGAGCAAAAAGCAGTTGCCGCTGATTAACCGGAGATTTGGCATGAACGTCATCAGAGATTTTAGTTTAAGATACAAGCTCCTCTTTGTTTTTGTGCTGCTGGCCCTTTCGATGGTTGCTGGCCTGCTCACACTCAGGCAGCTCATTATTTTGCAATTTTCCGAAAATGTGCTGCCGACACAAAACGTCGTTAGCGAATTTGGCTATCTGGTCAAAGAAATTCAGTCTGAAACGTTAGAATATGTGAGCCTGGGGCAAGCCGAAACAACACAAGAATTTGCCCAAACCGCAGCTCAGCTTGCCGACGTAGCCGATCAACTACCCACCCTGGCCAATGACTCCGGCAAAGCAAACGCCCTGAGTGTCGCTAAAGCCACCGCCCTGGCACTCATCACCGCCAGCGAATCGGTCCTCACCTCCCACAGCGAAACCCTATCCTTGCTAGAGGCCCTGGAAGAAGCCGAAACAGAAAAAGAAACATTGGTCGCCACCATTGATCGGGGACCCCTGCTAGATAACCCCGATATAAGACCTGTCATTCTTTCACTAAACCAAATAGTTGTGCTCACAGAACGACTGCATACAGAAACCCTGGAATACACCCTAACAGGCAGCAGCAGCACGCTGGCCGAGCTAGCCGAAACCCGTGCCACCCTTCAGGCCGAGTTAGAAACAGCCCAAGCTGCTTTAGCTTCTAATAACCTGGCACAATCGTTAAATGCACAGTTTTTTTCTGGCACGCTCACAGAAATTATGGGCCTGTCTGAACAAATTGTAGACAACCACGGCCAAACATTGCTCCTGCTCGACCAGTTGGAACAGTTGGAAAGTGACGCAGAGCAAGTGAGATTCAACCTGCAAGCGTTGGTGCAAAAAGATGCACAATTATTGATACAACGCACCGATACCAGTCTGTGGGCAGTTGGTATTTTTGGGCAATCTGTGTTCATTGTGCTGGCCATACTCATTGCGCGGGCGCTTGTGCAGCCCTTGCTGCGCCTAAACAGCGCTACCCAAAAGCTGGGGCAAGGGGAATATAATACGCGCCTGGCGGTCACCTCTAAAGATGAGATTGGCAGCTTAATGCTGGCTTTTAATGGGATGGCAGAAAAAATGGGGCAAGCCGTGGCTGATTTCCAGCAGCACACGCAATCCATTGAAACCAGTTCTAAAGTGAGCCATCGGCTTTCTACCATTTTGAATGTCGAAGAGTTGACAACGGCCGTTGTCGAGCTGCTTAAAGTTCAGTTCAACTACTACCATGCCCACATCTACCTGTTCGATGAAGCCCGCGAATACCTGAAAATGGTTGGTGGTACCGGCATTGCCGGGCAAACCCTGCTAGAAAGCGGACACAAAATTAAAGCCGGGCAAGGTTTGGTAGGGCGCACGGCCCAAACCAACACGCCCACCCTGGTGCCAGATGTTACCCAGGAGCCCAGCTGGCTGCCCAACCCCCTGCTGCCCGACACCCAAGCAGAAGCGGCCGTGCCCATCACCCTGGAAGGCGAAGTGCTTGGCGTTTTAGACATTCAAAACAGGCAAATCGGCTCTTTAGGCCCAGATGATGTTGAATTACTGCAATCCGTTGCCTGGCAAGTAGCCATCGGTTTGCAAAACGCCCGCCTATTTGAACAAGTCCAAAAAGAAAAAGCACAGGTACAGGCCACGTTAGACGCCATTAGCCTGCCCATATTTATTTCTAAAGTCACCGATGGCACCTTCTTTTACTTCAACGATCCAGCTCTGAACTTAATTGGGCTTTCCCGACATCAGCTCACCGGGCGCCCCTCCTTCAATTTTTACGATAACGTAGAAGACCGCACCCAATTTTTGGCAAAACTACGTGAAGAACGCCAGGTAGATAATTACGAGCTGGCGCTTAAACGGAACAATGGCGAACGCTTCTGGGCTTCTCTCAATGCCCGCATTGTTACCTTCAACGGCGAAACTGCCGTTATGTCTACTATTATTGACATCACGGAACAGCGCCAGGCACAGGCCAACCTGATAAGACGCGCCGTAGAAATGGAAACTGTGGCCGAGGTAGGCACCGCTACGGCTACCATTTTGGACCCAACCCAACTGCTAAACGAAGTGGTAAACCTGATCAAATCACAATTTGATCTGTACCATGCGCATATCCACATGCTAAATGATAGCAACGACACGCTGGTGTTGACTGCCGGGGCCGGAGACATTGGCCGCCAAATGGTGGAAGAAGGCCGCCGCATTCCCCTGAAGGCCGATGGCTCTCTGGTGGCTTCGGTAGCCAGAAAAATTCAAGGTTCTATTCGTAATTATGAAGGGGCTGGCGAAGGGTTTATGCCCCATCCACTGCTAGAAAAAACACGTTCAGAAATGGCTGTGCCAATGGCCATTGGGGGCAACCTGTTGGGCGTTCTGGATGTGCGTTCTGAAAAACTGGCTTACTTTACGGAAGCGGATATTCAGACATACACTATTTTGGCGACCCAAATTGCTGTCGCGCTGCAAAATGCCCGGTCATATGCTAGATCAGAAGAAGCGTTGAAGGATTTGCAGGCGCTCTCGCGCCGGTTAACCCGTGAAGGGTGGGGCGAATACCTGAGTGATCAACCAGAACTGGCCTATAACTATGATCTGCGCGAGGTACGGCCGTATCTCAACGGCAACGGCCACCGCAACGGCGAAACCGGCCTGCTCCACCCAGAAAACCCACCGTTCACCCAACCACTACAAATTCAAGGTGAAACCATCGGGCAGCTGACCCTGCCCGGCCTGCAAACACAAGATGCAGAAACAGTAGAAATTGTAACGGCCGTTGCCCAACGCCTCTCTGCCCACCTGGAAAACCTGCGCCTAACCGAAAGCTCAGAAGTTGCCCGCGCCAACGCCGAGCGGCGCAACGCCGAACTCGGCCTCATCAACCGCATGATGTCCTCTGTTACCGCCTCGCTAAACCTGGCAGGCAACATGCAAATCATCGCCCAAGAGCTGGCCGAAGCCATCAACGTCTCCCATGTCGGCATCGCCCTGCTAACAGAAGATAAGCAAAATCTGGAAGTCGTCTCTGAATTCCCCGAACCAACCGATGATGTCATTGGCACCCTTATCCCCATCAAGGGTAATCCGCTCACGGAACAGGCCATCCAAACCAGCAAATTTGCCATGGCCTACGATGCCCAAAACAACCCCCTCACAGAGCCTATCCATGATTTGATGCGCCAACGCAATGTACACATGCTTGGCGTGGTTCCCATGATTGTGGGGAACGAATTCTTCGGCACCGTCGGCTTCGACCAAACCGATTCCCAGCGCATCATGAGCGAACAAGAAATGCGCCTGGCCGAAACCATCGTCTACCAAGCCGCCACCGTGGTGCAAAATGCCCGGCTGTTTAAGCAAACCCAAGAAGCCCTGGCCGAAACCAACGAACAGGCCCGCCGTCTGGCTGTGCTCAACGAATTGAGCGAGATGCTCTCTCGGCAAACCAGTATACAAGGCGTTGTTGAAGACGTGATGGCCAAAGGGCCAGAACTTTTGGATGCGGCCCGCCTGAGCCTGCACCTCATTGACAACGCCGATAAGAACATGCTCCGCGTGGTTGGCGTTGCCGGGCAAGCCGTCGATGTTTCCCAGGATGAGCTGATTCCGCTGCAAGATTCACCTATGGCCGAAGCCCTGACAACCCGCCAACTCGTTCAAGGGTACTTCAACAGGGGCGAAGAACAAATGCAGGCCTTCTTTGCCCCACTGTTTGCCAGTGGGCAGCCCATTGGCACCTTCAATATGGCTGTGCCGCAAAACAAACCAATTAAGGAAAATGATCGCCAAATTTTGATGCAAATTGCCTCAATTTTAGGCACCACCATCGAAAATCAGCGATTGTTCGACCAAACACAAGCCCGCGCAGAGCGTGAGCGGCTGCTGAACAATATCGTCACCCGCGTGGCTGCTTCTTTGGATTTGCAGCATTCGTTGCAGATTATTGTGGATGAGATGGCGACCGCTTTAAATGTTGATCAAGTACGCGTAGCGCTCCTTCAGCCAGAAGGTAATGAGTTGCAGATCATTGCCGAACATTATGATCCCAGCGCCCCTTCGGCGCTGGGGATGATGGTGCCGTTGGCTGGCAATGAGCTTTCGTTGGAAGTGATTAGAACGCGCAAAATGGTGGTTGTGGAAGATGCTCAGAATAACCCACGCACGGCACCTGTTCATGCGATGTTCCGCGAGCAAGGGATCAACACGGTGGTTTTGCTGCCCCTGGTTGTGAATGACGAGGTACTGGGCACCATTGGCCTGGACATTTTGGATGACCGCTCTTTTGATCTGGATACGCTGCAACTGGCGGAAACAATTGTGTACCAGGCAGCGGTGGCGATTCAAAACGCACGCTTATTTGAAAAATCGCAAGAGGCCTTGGCCGAAACTGAGATGCTTTATGCACACAGTTCGCAGCTGAACACGGCGACCAACTTTGAGCTGGTGCTAGAAACGGCCGCTGCCCCTGGCTTCCAGGCGGGGGCCCAAGATGCAATGCTGCTGGTGTATGAGGATCGTTCTGGCAGCCAACCGCAATCGGCCCAAATTTTAGCCAGGGTTCCCACACCAACGCTGCTTCAAGCTAAAAATCTACGCATGCTGGAAATGGCCTGGGGGCATCTAAGGCCGGAAATTGGCAAAAGTATTGTCATGGTTGGCAATGTGGAAGAAGACGGCCGTTTATCCCCCAAAAGCAAGGCCGCCTTCAAGGAAGAAAACATCCAGGCGCTGGTTGTCATGTTTCTAAACGTGGGCAACCTGCCCATCGGGCAGATTATCATTCGCTGGAACAAATGCCAGACGTTTACCAAGGTAGATGAACGGCTGTTTGGGGCCATTGCCCAGCAGGCGTCGTCGGTTGTGTACAATCGGGTACTTTTTAAGCAAACCGAAGAAGCGTTGTCGGAAACGGCCGCTCTCTACCAGGCCAGCGCCGACCTCAACTCTGCCCAAAGCTACGACGCCGTGCTGACGGCACTGCGTCAACATACCGTTTTGGGTCAGGGTTCTCACAGTGTGACGATTAATTTCTTTGACCGCCCCTGGGAAGAAAACCAACAACCTGAAGAAATTTCCTTGTTGGCTCATTGGAGTAGTTTTGAAATTAGTCAACCCACTCAGTTTAGGATAGATAGCATTCCCGGCTTGATAGATCTGGTGAGTTCTGAAGAAATTCTGATTCACTCTGATGTTGCCACAGATGAACGAATTAACGAAGAATTCCGCAATCTTCTCATCAATGCGATGAACGTCAATTCTGCTATTTATGTACCACTGATTATCGGTAGCAGACGCGTAGGCTTTATCAACGGTTACTTTGCCAAGCCGAGAACTTTCTCAGACGAACAACTGAGACGGCTCAATGTCTTAGTAAACCAGGCCGCTGTTTCTGTTCAATCCATCCGCTTGCTAAACCAAACCCGCCGTCGAGCCGACCGCGAAGCGCTCATCAACAGCATCAACCAGAAGATTCTGGCCGCGCCCACCGTTGAATTTGCTCTGCAAACGGCCGTTACCGAACTCAGCCAGGCCCTAAAACTGAAAACGGCCGCTATCGAACTCACCAGCGAACAGCCGCAACAGGGAAACGGCCGTAGCCATACCCAGAACAATGGAAGCTAACCTATGAGTACCAACCCTATGCAACCCATCCTCTCTGCTCTGCCCCTGCCCATCATGATCTTTCGCAGGACAGATAACCACATACTATTTGTCAACAAACAGTTCGCCCAACTCATCGGCAGCAAAGCAGAAAAATTAGTCGGTCAGCTCAATCCCGAAGGCTTTGTCGATCCAGCCACGCGCCAGGAAATATTCCGCCTCCTGGATGAAGAAGGGGCCATTCAGGAAAAAGAAGTTCACATCACAAACCGACGCGGCCATTCCGTTTGGGCACTCGTCTCCGCCCACCCCATCACCTACGAAGATGAGCCAGCCTTCCTCATCACCATGACCGATATCACCCGCCACAAAATGACGGAAACCCAGCTAGCCCAGCGCGCCAAGGAAATGGAAACCGTTTCCAGGGTAAGCGCCTTCGCCACCTCCGTCTTAAAAATGGATCAACTGCTGCAATCCATCGTAGACCTGACCAAAAACCAGTTTAACCTCTACCATGCACACATCTACTTGTTAGACAAACAAGGCATCCAACTAAACCTTGTTGCCGGCGCTGGCGAAATCGGCAAGCAGATGGTGGCCGAAGCAAGAACCATTCCCACCGACCAGAAACAATCCCTGGTCGCTCAGGCAGCCCGCACCCGGCAAGGCATCATCGAAAACGATGTGCACCATAACCCTGCCTTTTTGCAACACCCCCTCCTCCCAGACACCAAAGCCGAAATGGCCGTTCCCATGATCGTAGGTGAACGCCTCCTGGGTGTACTGGATGTCCAGGCTGATCAAATTAATTACTTCACCCAGGAAAGCATCAAGGTATACACAACCCTCGCTGCCGAAATCGGCGTCGCCATTCAAAACGCCTTATCGTTTGAAGAAAATCAAAAACTGCTCACCGAAGCAGAAGCGTTACTAGAAGTCACCCATATGGCCAGCCACTTTTTGGATTTGGACAAAATTTTTGGCCAGGTGCTAGCAAAAGTATTGGCAGTCACTGGTTTCGAGGCAGGTCTCATATCCGTACGCCTCCCCGAAACAGGCGATTTGCAGATTGCCGCCCACCATTTGCCAGACCCTATGGTGCAAAAATTCCAGGCCAATGGCCTCAACGGCACACTTTGCGATCTCGTTTTCCGTCAGGGCGAAGCAATTGTTCTAACCGACTTAACCCAAGACGCACCAATTGATGTAACCAGCCTGATAGAATCAGGATACCGTTCTTATCAAGGGGTTCCCCTTGAGTCCGTCGGCGAGATGCTGGGTACGCTTTGCCTCTTCCACACAAACCGACTCACGGTCGAACAAACCAACATCTCCCTTTTGACAGCCATTGGGCAACAAATAAGCAATGCGCTGCGAAATGCCAGCTTGTTCCAAAAGGCGCAGTTCGCCCTAGAAGAAGCCCAACAGTCAGAAAAAACATTAGCGCTACAAACCGAAGAGCTGTCACAGGCGTTGGAGATTGCCAAGTTGGGCTACTGGGAGTTCGACCTGGAAAATGATCAGTTTGTCTTTAATGACCAGTTCTATTCTCTGTTCCACACCACCGCTGAGCAGCATGGTGGCTATCGGCTGAAGCCAGATTATTACGCCCAGAATTTTGTACATCCAGATGATTTGGCGATTGTGGGCACTGAAATCGAAAAGGCAATGCGTTCGACAGACAGGCATTACACACGCTTGTTGGAGCATCGCATTTTGTATGCTGATGGTGGCATCGGCTATATTTCGGTAAGTGTCAATGTGGAGCGGGACGAAGACGGCCAAATTGTCCGTTATTATGGCGCGAACCAGGACATCACAGACCGCCGTCTGGCCGAGGAAGAGCTCCGCCGCAGCGAGGCGGACCTATCCCAAGCGTTGGAAATTACCAAATTGGGCTACTGGGAGTATGACACCGTGAACGATTTGTTCACCTTCAACGACCAGTTCTACGCCCTGTTCCACACCACCGCCGAAGCGCATGGCGGTTACCAGCTGCCATCTGCCTACTACGCCCAAAGTTTTGTCTACCCAGACGACATGCCGATGGTAGGGGGCGAAATTCAAAAAGCGCTCACCGCGACGGAACCGCATTACCGGCGGCTGCTGGAGCACCGCATTATGTACGCCGACGGCGGCATTGGCTACATCTCGGTCAACGTGAATGTGGAGCGGGATGAGCAGGGGCAGATTCTTCGCTTCTATGGGGCCAACCAGGACATCACAGACCGCCGTCTGGCCGAGGAAGAGCTCCGCCGCAGCGAGGCGGACCTGTCGCAGGCGTTGGAGATTGCCAAATTGGGCTACTGGGAGTTCGACCTGGAAAATGAT
Source organism: Candidatus Leptofilum gracile (assembly GCA_016713825.1). Classification (GTDB taxonomy): domain Bacteria; phylum Chloroflexota; class Anaerolineae; order Promineifilales; family Promineifilaceae; genus Leptofilum; species Leptofilum gracile. Next base: position 135,743 of record JADJOJ010000001.1, read on the forward strand.
CAGTTTGTCTTCAATGACCAGTTCTATTCTTTGTTCCACACCACCGCTGAGCAGCACGGCGGCTATCGGCTGGCGCCAGACTATTACGCCCAAAACTTTGTGCATCCCGATGATTTACCGATTGTCGGTACGGAAATCGAGAAAGCAATGAATTCAACGGACAGGCATTACACCCGTTTGTTGGAGCATCGCATTCTGTATGCCGATGGTGGCGTGGGCTACATTTCGGTGAACATCAATGTGGAGCGGGATGAACACGGGAAGATATTCCGCTATTACGGGGCAAACCAGGATATTACAGACCGCCGTCTGGCCGAGGAAGAGCTCCGCCGCAGCGAGGCGGACCTGTCGCAGGCGTTGGAGATTGCCAAACTGGGCTACTGGGAGTATGACACCGCGAACGATTTGTTCACCTTCAACGACCAGTTCTACGCCCTGTTCCACACCACCGCCGAAGCGCATGGCGGTTACCAGCTGCCATCTGCCTACTACGCCCAAAATTTTGTCTACCCAGACGATATGGCGATGGTGGGTGGCGAAATTCAAAAAGCACTCACCGCCACCGAACCGCATTACCGGCGACTGCTGGAGCACCGCATTTTGTACGCCGACGGCGGCATTGGCTACATCTCGGTCAACGTGAATGTGGAACGGGATGAGCAGGGGCAGATTCTTCGCTTCTATGGGGCCAACCAGGACATCACAGACCGCCGTCTGGCCGAGGAAGAGCTCCGCCGCAGCGAGGCGGACCTGTCTCAGGCGTTGGAGATTGCCAAATTGGGCTACTGGGAGTTCGACCTGGAAAATGATCAGTTTGTCTTCAATGACCAGTTCTATTCTCTGTTCCACACCACCGCTGAGCAGCACGGCGGCTATCGGCTGGCGCCAGACTATTACGCCCAAAACTTTGTGCATCCCGATGATTTGCCGATTGTCGGTACGGAAATCGAGAAGGCAATGAATTCAACGGACAGGCATTACGCCCGTTTGTTGGAGCATCGCATTCTGTATGCCGATGGTGGCGTGGGCTACATTTCGGTGAACATCAATGTGGAGCGGGATGAACACGGGAAGATATTCCGCTATTACGGGGCAAACCAGGATATTACGGAGCGCAAGCTGACGGAGCAGCGGACGCAAGAGCGCGAAACCTTGCTGCGCACCATCATTGACTCTACGCCAGACTGGATTTTTGTAACAGACCGTGAGCATCGGTATCAACTAGCCAATGCAGCATATGCAAAGTCGGTTAATATGTCTCCAGATGAGGTTTTGGGGAAAACCGCTTTGGATCTGAATATTCCAGAAGAGATTGTGTTGGGAAATGCTGAAAAAGGGATCGTTGGTTTTTGGCCTGATGATGATGAAGTGTTTGCTAATGGAAAAATGAAGGTTGTTGATGTTGAGCCAACCGTGATTGAAGGTGAAGAGCGTTTCATTAACACGATTAAAGCTCCGTTGAAGGATGCAAATGGAGAGGTAACGGCCGTTGTCGGCTTTGTCCACGATATTACCGAACGCATTCATGCAGAACGGCAGATACGCGAGCGGGAAACACTGCTGCGCACCATCATTGACTCTACGCCGGACTGGATTTTTGTAAAAGACCGTGAACATCGCTACCGGCTGGTGAACCAGGGGTATGCCAACTCGTTCAACATGGCCCCAGACGACTTCATCGGCAAAAACGACCTGGAAATTGGCTTTCCTGAAGAGATTGTGAAAGGAGACCCGGAGAATGGGATCGTGGGCTTTTGGCCCGATGACAACGAGGTGATGGCCAAGGGCGAGATGAAGGTGATTGATGTGGAGCCGGGTGAAGTAAACGGCCAGGAAGTATTCCTCAGCACCATTAAATCCCCGTTGCGAGATGCAGATGGAGAGGTAACGGCCGTTGTCGGCTTTGTCCACGACATTACCAACCGGGTAAAAATTGAAGGCGCGCTTGCCCGGCAAGCCAGGGAGCTGCAAATTGTGGCGGAACTGGCAACCACAGTGACGACAACCCTAGACCAGGAAAAACTGCTGCAAGAGGTTGTGGATTTAGCCAGAGAGCGGTTTGATTTTTATCATACCCAGATTTACCTGCTCGATGCGACAAGAGAGCGGTTGATTTTGGCTTTTGGTGCGGGAGATGTGGGCCACAAACTGGTTGCCCAAAAGCACCAAATTGGTTTGAATGCGTCCCAATCGCTGGTGGCCGAGGCCGCCCGATCTGGTGTGGCCGTAGTGGTGAATAACGTGCGCAGCAACCCTGGCTGGTTGGCCAACAAGCTGCTGCCAGAGACCCAGGCAGAAATGGCCGTGCCCATGATGGTCGGTGACCGGGTTATCGGTGTGCTAGACGTGCAGTCGGGGCAGATGGACCGTTTTACAGAACAGGATGTGCAGATTCAAACCACGCTGGCGGCGCAGGTAAGTATTGCCCTGGAAAATGCCCGTTCCTTTGAGCAGGCGCAAACGGCCGTTTCTGAAATGAACGCACTCACCCGCCGGTTGACCCGTGAAGGATGGGATGATTATTTTGAACATGCCTCAGAAAAATCAGTTCGCTTTTTGTTTGATAGCACCACCATCAACATGGCAACCTTGGCAACCGATGCCCCCGATATCTTCGATGCCCCACTGGTGCAGCCCATTGAAGTGCGCGGGGTCACCATTGGCAAAATTGCGGCGGTGCCAGCAGAAAACGATCCGGCGGTTGAAGAAGTTGTGGAGTCTGTCATGCACCAGTTAGCCGCACACATTGAAAATCTGCGCTTAACAGAACAGGTGCAAACCTCATTGGCCCAAACGGAAGCTCTGTACACCGGTAGTGAACGGATTGTCCTTAGCGCCACCGAAGCAGATATTTTGGAATCGCTGATTTATTCTACGGAATTGCGCAAGTTAGACCGGGCAAATATCTTCTTGTTTAACCAGCCAGTGGAAGATGGCGTCGCTCGGGATGTAACGGCCGTTGCCGTATGGCAAAACAAAGGGGTACCACGCACCATTGAGGTAGGCGCCCACTTTACAGTAGACCAGGTTCCCTTTTTGTCCCAAATTTCGCCAGAGCAGCCCATACTGGTCCTCAACATAGACGAAGACCCACGTATAAACACGGCTACCCGCCAAATTTTGCAAAAGTATGAGATGTCTAGCTTCATGCTCTTCCCCATGGTTGTGGGGTCACAATGGCTGGGGCTTGTTTCAGGGGAATCGAACAACCCGGTACATTTTAATGAGGTGCAGCGACGGCAAACCAGCAGCTTGATTAGCCAGGCGTCCGTGGTGCTACAAACCACGCTCCTCTTCCGGCAGGAGCAAGCGCGCGCCCGCCGTGAACAGCTTTTGCGCGAGATTACCGCCAAGGTACGCAGTTCAGTCGATGTAGACACAGTGATGCGAACGGCCGTTACGGAAATCGGCCGTACACTGGGGCGTCGTGCCTTTATTGAATTAGGTCAGGACCAACCTGGAAATGGTCCCAAACGGAACGGTGCAACATGATGAGCCTCGATAATGAAATTTACCGTGCGCTAGCCGAACAAACGGCCGACCATATTCTGGTAACAGACCCAGATGGCTTGATACTTTATGTAAATCCAGCCTTCACCACCGTCACTGGCTATACCGCCGAGGAAGTCATAGGCCAAAACCCGCGCATCCTCAAGTCGGGCATGCACGACAAAGCGTTTTACAAAAAGTTATGGGATATTGTCCTCTCTGGCCAGGTCTTCCGGGGCATGTCTGTGAACAAGAAAAAAGATGGCACCCTCTACTACGAAGAAAAAACCATCACGCCCGTAACAGATGCCGCCGGCAAGATCACCCATCTTATTTCCACAGGCAAAGATGTGACAAAGCGGGTAGAGGCCCAGCAAGCCCTGGCCAAAAGCGAAGCGTACAGCCGCTACATTCTAGACAACATGCTGGATGCGGTTATTAGTCTGGATGAAGACGGCCGTATCATTGGCTGGAACAGCGAAGCCGAACGCATCTTTGGCTGGCCTGCGGAAAAAATTATTGGCCGAAAAATGGCAGAAACCATTGTGCCAACCCTGCCCCCCCCCTCCCCCGGCGAAGGCCCCATCCTTAACCAACGTCTAGAACTGCCCGGCTGGCACGCCAATGGCTATGAATTTCCTATTGAACTCACCATTACCCCCAGCCAACATGACGGGCAAACCGTTTTCCACGCCTTTGCCAGAGACATCAGCGAACGCAAAGCAGCAGACACCGCCCTGCGCCAGTCTGAACAAGCCTTACAGCTCAAGGCAGACACCCTGGCCACCATCAACGCCATCGCCAACTCCCTGCACCGCGCTCCCGATTATCAATCGGTTGTGCGCCTGGCCACGGAAGCAATTGTGGAATTTACAGAAGCCCCCTCTGTGGCCCTGTTTATTCTTGATGAGACTGGCCAGCAGCTCAAACTATTGGCCGGGCATGGCTTTAGCGACAAAACCCTGGCCGTGGGCTCCTTATTACCCGTAGCGGGCAGTTTGTCTGGCATTACCATTGCCCAAAAGCAGCTGGTTACCAGTTCCGATATTTTGCACGATGAGCGGTTGAACCCGGCAGTGCGCACGGCATTGGTAGAGCAAGGGCTGCAAAACGTCATTTCGCTGCCCCTACTGTTTCAGGCAAAGGTTCTGGGCGTTGTAAACCTGATTTTCGTAGAGTCCCAACATTTAAAGCAACAAGATCGGGAAACGTTGGAAACAATCGGCCGTACCATTGGCCTGGCATTGGTAAATGCCGAACGTTTAGAGCACATTCAAAATAATGAACGGCTGGCCCAGCGCCGTCTGGCAATTAGCCAGGCCTTAGCATCTGCCCAAAGCCAGGCAGATGTCATCGACGTTATCATTGATCAATCGGGGTATTTTCCACAAACGGCCGTTTCCCTCTTCACCATCGCAGGCGAGGGGGATGACGCCATGCTGCAACTGAAAAAGGCAGACACCGTTCAAAGCGGCCTCACCCCCCTGCCCGAAGGCATGGAAGTCCCCATCAGCTTCTTGCCCCACATCTTCTTGTCTGATGAAATGTTTATTTCCCATGATGTCCCCGCAGATGAGCGACTAAACGACGAAGCCAAAATGATGGCCAATCAATTCGGTGCCGTCAGCCTGGCCATCGTCCCCATCAAAGCAGCGGGGCGGCGGCTGGGGCTTATGATTCTGGCCAATACCGCAAAGCATTACTTTACCGAAAGCTACATCAACATTTACCGCGACTTGGCAGAGCAAGCCGCCCTCGCCTTGCGCGCCGCCATCCTCAACGAAGAAGCCCGCAAAGCGCTGCAACGCCGGGAACAGGAAGTCATCCTCACCACAGAAGTCGCCCAAGAAATCGCCTCGGCCCGCAATTTGCACGAGCTGTACGAGCGTGTGGTTTCCCAGGTACAAGAACAATTTGGTTACTACTACACACAGCTGCTGCGCTACGATGAAACAATGGACTTACTGGGGCTGGTCGTCGGCTATGGGGAGATCGGGCAGAAGATGCGAGAAATGAACCACTCCATGCCTATGGGTGTTGGCCTTATCGGCATTGCTGCCAAATCCAAACAATCCATTTTGCGAACAAACGTCAGCAACGATCCCAACTGGCAATCCAACCCATTGCTCCCCAAAACCAAAAGCGAGCTGGCCGTACCCATCCGCCTGCGCGACGAGGTGCTAGGCGTGTTAGACGTGCAAAGCGACAAAATCGGCGGCATCACGCCAAATGACCAGCTGCTGCTAGAAGGGCTGTCCGGCCAAATCGCCATCGCCATCGAAAGCACCACGCTGCGCCAGGAAATGGAAAGCCGCCTGCGTGAGCTAAGCCTGCTGCAACGACAAATGAGCCGCGAAGGCTGGAACAAATACCGGCAAAAAGATCGCCATTCTGGCTACCTGTTTGACCTGTCTGGCCTGCAAACCTTGGGCAACCTGTCAGAAAAGGTTCGCCAAAACGGCAACGGTGCTGTGACTGCACCTACCAAGCCACAGGCGCAGATCAACAAGACATTGCAAATTCGCGGTGAGGCTATTGGCCATTTCGGTATTGAGGATGATCCGGAACGGCCGTTAACCAATGAAGAACGCGAAATCATCGACGCCGTTGCCCAAGAACTCGCCGAGGCCTTAGAAGCTGCCCGCCTGTTTGAACAAACGCAAATGGCCCTGGCCGAACAAGAAAGGCTCGCCTCCGAGCTAGAAACGGTAGCCCAGGTTAGCACCGCCGCCTCTACCATTCTAGAAGTAGACGATCTGCTGCAATCTGTAGTAGACCTGGCCAAATCTAGCTTTGACCTGTACCATGCCCACATCTACCTGGTAAACGAAACCGGCAAAAAATTGTTGCTAAAAGCAGGCGCAGGCAACATCGGCCGCCTGATGAGCCTGGAAGGGCGCGAAATTGGCTTTGAAGAAGATTCTATCGTAGCCAGAGCCGCCCGCAGCCGCAAAGGTGTGCTAGAAAATAACGTGCGCCGCACAATAGACTTTTTACCCCACCCCCTGCTGCCAGACACAAAATCGGAAATGGCCCTGCCCATGCTGGTGGGTGGCAAGCTCATTGGGGTGCTTGATCTGCAATCGGACCAACGCGATTTCTTCTCGGAGGACGACCTGAACGTACAAACGACCCTGGCCGCCCAGATTGCCGTTGCTGTAGAAAATGCCAATCAATACGCGGCACAGGTGCAAACGGCCGTTAAACTCCGCGAAGTAGACCAGCTAAAATCAGAATTTTTGGCCAGCATGAGCCATGAGCTGCGCACACCGCTCAACTCCATCATCGGCTTTGCCGACGTGCTGCTAGAAGGGCTAGACGGCGACCTGAACGAACGCATGGAAGAAGATGTGCGGCTTATCCGCGAAAGCGGCAACCACCTCAAAGGTCTCATCGGCGACATTCTGGATATGTCTAAGATCGAAGCCGGGCGTATGGATCTGCGCTACGAAGAGATCGATATGGTGCAGTTTACCAACGACCTCGTGGCGACCGCTTCTTCGCTGGCGCAAGAAAAGAACCTCTACCTGCATTTAGATATCGATGAAACCGTCTCGACCATTCAGGCAGACCGTACCAGACTACGCCAGATTATGTGGAATATCGTGGGTAACGGCATCAAATTCACCGAAAAAGGTGGTATCACCATTACCCTTCAACCGCAAGCCACCTACCTGCTTTGCTCTGTACGAGACACCGGCATTGGTATTAAGGAAGAGCATGTCGAAGTGGTGTTTGAACAGTTCCGGCAGATCGATGGCGGTTTAAATCGGATCGCTGGGGGAACTGGCTTGGGTATGCCAATTACCAAAAAGCTGGTAGAGTTGCACGGTGGTGAAATCTGGATTGAAAGTGTCTATGGACAAGGCAGTACATTCTTCTTTACAATGCCTTACCAGCCACCGAAAACCCGGCCAAAGCCAGCAGAGGCGGTTGCTTAAGGATTTGCAGCTTTCAGAGCCCAATGAGTCAAGGCCAATCCTTAGGGTCTGTATCGTTCTATTCTTTATATTAAAAAGTGTGACACATTTTATTAAGTAAAGTGCAGAAAGTTCTTGAAAAACAGTCTATCGAAGATTTCGCAGATTTCGCGGATTTTTCCCTCTAAATCTGCGAAATCTGTTGATAAAGAGTTTTGAAAACTATTTGCCAATCACTTAAGGTTTTTAATTATGCCTAAAACAGATAAAAAAGTTCTTTGTGTGGAAGACAATCCAGTCAATATGCTGCTAGTTTCCCGCATTGTAGAAGCAGAAGGGCACGAATTGATCAAAGCGACCGATGCATCTATGGCCGAAGCTATCTTAGCTGAAACGGTGCCGGACATCATTTTGCTAGACATCAACTTGCCTGGGAAAAGCGGCCTGGAGCTGGCGCGCGAATTCAAGGGGGATGATCGGTTGGCACCAGTGCCGCTGATTGCCACTACCGCTCAGGTGCTGGTGGGGGATCGGGAGCGCTGCCTGGAGGCAGGCTGTGATGATTACCTCCCCAAGCCGCTGGATATTCGCAAGCTGCGTGAAGTATTGCGGTCTTATTTGAACAACGGCGTAGCGTAACGGCCGTTTCCCCAATAATCTAGCCACAAAGGACCCAGATACAAAAGAGAAGGGTCTCTATAACCGCTGTGCCCTCTGTGGCAAATTAAACGGAACCTCTCGCAAGCAGTGACAGCGAGAGGTTCCGTTTGTCAAAGCACCGCCGTCGCTACAATCACCGATGGCTCCCCCAACACATGTGTTAAAAAGAGAAACCGGTGGTTTTCTGGGGGGCCGCTCAGGCGCAGCTGCCGCTGCAACTTGTCTGGCTCTAGCGGCGAGCCGCGCTTTTTGATGGTGACACTGCCCACCTGGCGTTCTCGCAGGTAGTGCCGCAGCTGTTTTAACTGAAACGGGAAATAATCGGCGACGACAAAACAGCGGGCAAAAGGGGTGGCAACGGCCGTTTCCCCACTCAAATACGCAATCTCCTCATCAACCTGGCTGGCCCCCAGCTGGGCCGCCAGCGCCTGCACCAGGTGTGCCCGAATGACCGCGCCGTCTGGCTCGTACAGGTAGGCCTGCGGTGCAGCGCTGGGGATTGGCGCTGGGGGCAAATCGGCCGTGGTGAGCGTGTGGCCGTGAGGTAGCAAGGTCGCCCGCCGCGCTACGCCGGAATGGAAACGGCCGTACCACAACACCCCCTCCTTCATCTCCCCGTCCAATGAAACAAACTCCACCTCGGCTTCACTGGGCAGTTCTGCATAATTCACACCGGGGCTGATTTTTACGGCCGTATCGGCCACCACCCTGCGCCATTCATCCACCAAACTCAGCGGCGGCTGGTATTCTGCCAGCGAAAAAAAGCGCCGGCCCCGCTCATCCCGCCGTGCCGGGTCAAAAAAAAGGGCATCCACCTGCGCCAACGGCCGCAGACTGTGCAAATCGGCTTGCAGCGGGTGAAATCGTTCGGCAAAACCGTAGACACGCACGTTTTCTTGGGCCATGGCCAGCCGCACCGGGTCCCACTCCACGCCCGTCACCTCGGCCTGGCTGGCCAGGGCGATGGCGTCGCCGCCAATGCCGCAGCCCAGGTCGGCAATGTGGGTGCAGCCCAAAGCGGCAAAGCGGCGCGTCCGGTGCTGGGCCACCCCCTCTGCCGACGCCTGCTCCAGCGCCGCCCGCACAAAGTACATCTCACCGGCGCGGCTAAATTTGGCGGTGGCGTGTTGGCGCAGTACGGCCGTTTCTAGCACCGCCTGTGCCTGCGTTTGGGGCAATTTTTGGCGCAGCCAACTGGCAATTTGCAGGTGCGTCTGGGGCGTAATTTCCATCGGCCCCACGTCTGCCAGCCAACGCTGGCCAGCGGCCGAAAGCAAAAATGCGAGGTCATCCAAAGTCATTGGTTAGGGAAGTTCCGGGGTGAGCAATTGCTCGTTGGGGATGTCTGGCTCTTCGGCTTCGTCTAGTTCGGGAACGGCCGTTCCGGCTCCCTGCCGCCCGCAATAAATCTGGTAAGCACATTCCCGGCAGTGGCTCCAATCATCGGTTAGGGGCCAGGTGTTTAGCGCCAATGCCGCATCCAGCTGGGCGGCGATTTGTTGTAGTTCGGCCCAGTTGGCGGCGTGTTCAGCAGCGCTGTACCCAATCGTCACGGGCGCATCTGGTTCCTGCACAAACCAGTAAGTGAGGCGGATTTGCTCTGGGGCGAGGGGCACTGCTTGCGACCAGAAGGCACTGCCCCCTTCGGCCAGCAGCGCCAGGTAAAGGCGGGTTTGCCAGCGCGTTTTGAGTTCGCTGGCAGCGATCGGGCGGCCGGTTTTCCAGTCGAAGACGTGGGCAAATGGCTGGTTTTGTTCATCTTCCCCGATGGCGAGCAGATCGAAACGGCCGTACAGCAAATGGTTGCCCAGAGGCACCGTCAGGCCCGTTTCTGGCAAAAAGCGGGCGTTGGGGGGCAGGGTTTGCACCGGATTGTGGGTTTGAAAAGCGCGCCACCATTGTTGGATACGGCCGTCTTCAATTGCCGCCGGAGAAATTTTTAGCCCCAAAAAGTGACGCTCCAGCAGTTGGTGAAACGCCTGCCCCTGCTGCAACACCTGCTCGGTGCGCTCTGGCAGCGGGCTGGCGGGCCAGGGCAAACGGCGCAGGCTGCGCAGCTGGAAGCGGCGCTGGCAAGCCAGAAAGTTAGCCAGCTTGTACTGGCTCAGCGTTTGCCGATTTTCCATGCCAGTTTACCGTTCAAATGTTGAAAAGTCGGTGCGGGGTAAATATTTTTTGGCCGCTTGCACCAGATCGCCGTAACGGCCGTTTTGCACCATGTGGTCCTGCAAAGCCTGCATCCGCTCTACGCGAATATATTTGTTGGCCGTGTAGCCCAAAAGGCCGTTCTCGTCCAACTGCAACGCCCGGCAGTCCAAATTTAGCTCCCGGCAAAGCTGAGTCACCTCAGACTCTTGCAGGTTTTCCAAAAAGACAAACAGATTGCCCTTGAGCTGGTCAACCGTTTCTGGGCGCATGGCGGCAATGGTTTTCACCAGCACATCCAGCCGACTGGTGCGCTGGGCCTTGCCAAACAAATCTTGGGCCATGCTGTTTTTAGAGGAATCGCGCAAATTTTCCGGGTCTTCGCCCAGCGGTTCGCACAGGTCAATAAAATCCTCCTTAGCAAAGTTATTGGCGATGATTTTGTAAAGGGCGGGTGCCTGAGCGGCCGTTGGAATGTTGCTGTTGTTGGCGTTGTTGGCGTTGTTGGCGTTGTTGGCCGGGGGCGGCTGTTGGGCCGGGTTTTGGGCCACGGCTGCTGGCTGCTGGCCAGCAGCGCCCGCATGTTCAAACAGCTGCCCATCTTCCACGCGCATAAACAGCACGGGGGTGGCAAAGTCACGGCGTTTGTATTGGGTGGCCAGGGCCACGGCGCGACGGCCGTTCTGCGCTGCACGGTCCACCGGACTACCCGCAGCCAACTCCTGGTAAAACTTGAGGGCAAAGCGAACGGCCGTTATGTTAGACACCTCATACTGCATCGCCACCACCACCGGAATATTCTGCTGCACAATGCGCGAGGCTACCCCCACAAACGCCTGCGAAGCAGAGGCCATGCCCCCCTCACACGCTTGCAGCAGCACCACACCGGGCCGGTGTGTGTTTAGCAGATCGGCAAAAAAGTCGGCGTTTACCCACTCGGCCTCGCCAAAAATATCGTCGGTAAAGGCAATTTGGCCGTCTGCCAAATGGTTCCCATCGGCTTGTAAACGGCCGTGTCCGATAAAATGCAAAATGTGCGGATCTTTGGCCAGCAGTTCATCCAGCGTCAACGCATTGCAGTTGGTAAGCACCGGCAGCAGTTCAAACTGATCCGGTTGATTTGCCACCAGCTTTTCCAACCCCTGCACCACCTTGTCGTACTGCACCGGCCCCAAATTCTCGGGCGCAGACACCGCCACCGCAATGCGCAGCTTTTCCCCCGCCTCCAGCCGAATCGGGTTCGGCACAAACCATTGCGAGCGCCGCCGCGAAAAAATCAAATCAGGCGCAGAACCGACCCACAACGTGCCCAAATTGGCATCCTGCGGCAGGCGCATAAACTCCCAGGGCAACGCCGCCACATCCGGCAGCGCCCGCTCGTCAATGTCCAATTCAATGCGCAGCAGCTTGCCCTCTGTGTGTACCGCCTGGTTATAAAGCCCCACAAAATCTTGCCGCAAAACCGGGTCAAACAGCGCGTTAAACAGCGCTTCACCCAACGCCTTTACCTCCTCATCCTGACGCAGCTCCTCCGCGTGGGCCTTCGTTACGTACCCATCAATTTCCGCTTTGAGCCCATCTCGGTAACCAAAAACGCCGCTGGGTTGGCCTAAATTCTGCTTTTGGGGATTAACTTTATTAACCTGAACCCGCTCCCGATTCGCCACAAGGATTCGGTAAGTGTACACATTGCTCATTTGCCAGATTGTCCTTCTTTGTTCTTATGGTTGCTTGAAAATTGGGGAAAGAAGCCGCCAGGCCAAATGGCGGCTTCCTGAAAAACGCACAAAAATAAATTACCCGACAGCCGAACCCGGCAAAGGCAGCGTCCATGTTTCGGCGGCACCCTGGGCCAGGTCGCTGGCCGCTTCATCCCGCTTGCGGAACAAATCCTGGAATTTGCCGCCCAGGTTGCCAAATACATTGCGCACGTTGGCCGTAAGCCAGCTCATAGACGGCTCGGCCCACGCTTTGCCGGTAAGGGTAAACTCTTTGGTGCCTTTGGGCACCTTAAAAACCAGGCTGAATTTGGTGGTGAGCATTTGCTGCAATTCGGCATTTTGAATGTACCAGTAACATTCTGAGTTGTCTTCGCCGGAGGCGGCAATATCAAACCGCCCCAAATCGTATGAAAAATCGTGCAAGACGATGTGGGATTTCATATCGTTTTTGTTTTCCAGGTTGGCGCTTAATTCTGGCGCTTTGTCGGAAAGCGCAGACAGTTTAGAGGCGTCTACGCCCACTTTCCAGTTCAGGTCGGCATCCAGCCCCAGGTTCATGCCGCCGCCAAAGGTCATCACATTTTTCCACAAGGTTTTGGGGAAGATGGATTGCACAATCGGTTCATCGACGCCCTTGGGGCCAAAGTTTAGCTCACAGGCCAGGGCTTTAAACTGCGCCCCCGGTTCTGGGCGCATATCGACGGTGATCGTCATGAAATAAAAGTCGTGGCTGCTTTCTAGCTGTTGGGTTTGAATGCTGCTCAGCTCAATGCCAGAGCCATGCAGCTGCTCGGCGGTAATGGCGACCAAATTGGCGCGGGGATTACCAAACTGAACTTTGGTTTCTTTTAGGCTGCGGAGGGCGGCACCCCCTTCATCCAGCTTTTGCCCGCCAGCCAGGCTACCTTCCCATTTGGTAACATCAGAAAAGAGCTCTTCAATTAAACTTGCGTTTGCTGCTAGGTCGGGGGATTTGAGTTCATCTGCCATGGAAAATGCCTCCTGGTTTTTGTTATGAAATTGATGAATAAGGGTGAAGAACGGCCGTTCGTCACAAACGCCCAACCGCCTTGCCAAAATGTGGTTAGAGAACCTCTACAGGACTATCAACTACTCGACAACAATACACCAAACAAGATTAATGTGTCAAAATTTTGCTCAGGAACAGCTTGGTGCGCTCATGCTGCGGATTGTTGTACAGTTCATCCGGCGAGGCAATTTCAACAACCTGCCCGCCATCCATAAAAACCATCCGATCAGCCGCCGAACGCGCAAAGCCCATCTCGTGCGTTACCACCACCATCGTCATTCCCTCTTTGGCCAAATCCAACATCACATCCAGCACCTCTTTAATCATCTCTGGGTCCAAAGCACTCGTCGGCTCATCAAACAGCATGATTTTGGGGTTCATGGCCAACGACCGGGCAATGGCCACCCGCTGCTGCTGCCCACCAGAAAGCTGCCGCGGGTACGCCCCAGCCTTTTCCGGAATGCCTACGCGGGCTAACTGCTCCATGCCAATGCGCTCCGCTTCTGCCTTGTCCCGCTTGCGCACCAGCCGCTGAGCAATGGTTACGTTTTCCAACGCCGTCAGGTGGGGGAATAAGTTGAACTGCTGGAACACCATTCCCACTTCAGCCCTCACGGCATTGATATCTGTCTTTTTATCTTCCAGGTGCAGCCCTTCAATATAAATACCACCGCTGGTTGGCGTTTCTAGATGGTTGATGCAGCGCAAAACGGTGCTCTTACCAGAGCCGCTGGGGCCAATAATGATAACTACTTCACCCTGACGAATCGTTAAATCAACCCCTTTAACTGCTTCAATGTGGCCAAAATATTTGTGCAAATCTTGAATAACAATCATATCGTTCATGGGCAAATTATTCTCCTACGCGAATGCGCCGTTCATACCAGCGCAAAAACAAGCTAAGGGTGATGGTCATAGCCAGGTAGAGGAAGACGATGACCAGATAAGATTCGGGAAAGCGAAAGGTGCTGCCCGCATGCAGCCGCGAGCGCTGTGTCAGTTCGCGCACGGCCAGCACCGAGGCCAGCGAAGAATCCTTGAGCATAGCAATAAAATCGTTGCCCAGTGCCGGGGAAATGTTGCGAATGGCCTGGGGTAAGATGATGTACTGCATCGCCTGCCGGGCAGTCATGCCCAGGGAGCGGGCGGCTTCCATCTGCCCTTTGGAGATAGATTCAATACCAGCACGAAAAATTTCGGCCAAAAAAGCGCCGTAGATGATGGCCAAAGCCAGAATAGCGCGCAGCTCAATCGAAACATCCCGGTTGTCGATGCCGATACTGTCGCTGACGGCCGGCACAATGACAAAAGCCAGGGTGAGGATGAGCACCAGAGTGGGTACGCCGCGAATAAATTCCACGTAGGTGATGGCAATGTTGCGAATGAGACGATTTTGGCTGATGCGGCCTAACCCAGCCAGCAAACCAAAAACCAGGGCCAGGCCAAAGCCGCCCAATGTCAGGTACAACGTGGTTGTAATACCGGGGAAAATAAAGATAAAAGCTTCGTTGTAGGCGTTGGGCACAGCCAGGACGGAGGTCAACGTTTCTTCATTTTCAGCCACTAAGGTGCGGGCTGTTTGTTTGTCTAGCAAGAGAGCGTCAATTTCACCATCAATTAATGGCTGTACAGCTTGCTCAAGTTGGGCAAAGGTTTGAATGCGCGCCTCTGGTAATTCTGCAATTGCCAGGTCAAACGGTTCGCCGCTTGAAGGTGCACCGACAATCGCCTCGTCTTCTCTAACGACCCCTCTAAGATTATCAAATTCGGCGGTGATTGTTTCTCCATCCGCTTCTTCTGCATCGACAATGCGAACCAGTAAATGGGGGCCGGGCTGCCGAATAATGAGGAAGGCCATAATGCCAAGAAAGAAGAAGATGGCCACAAGCCACCAGGGGAAGTCGCGCCAGTTGGTGGTTGAGCCGTTGCGCTTGTCAAAGCTGTCGAGGGATGAAGGGGAAGCCAGATCGGGACCAGCCATTGTTGCCTCCTGTCGTTGTAAAAGTCGCCATTTTTATGCAAAGAAGCGCCAGTTATTTGGTGATAACTGGCGCTTCTAATCTTAACCTGCTTGAAAATGTTTACAAGCAGATGATTTTAGGGTAAACGGCCGTTACTCTTCCGGGAACAAATCGTCGTATGTGATGGTGAAGTTCGGGCCAAAGTATTGCAGGTTGACTTCTTCCAGGAAGCCGCTGAGGGCCAGTTCCGCCAGCGCCGCGTTCACCGGCTCTACCAGGTCGCTGCCCTTGGGGTAGATGAAGCCCAGCTGGTCGCTAGACATAGACGGCCCAACCAGCTGCAACGCATCGGCATTTTCGCCCAGGTAACCCTGGCCAGCCACCTCATCAATAATGACGGCATCAATGTCGCCAGCGATGAGCGCCTGCACCGCAAAGGGGAACTGCTCAAATGCCTGAATGCGATCTTCTGACAAGTATTGCAGGGCCGTCTCGTAATTGGTGGTACCCGTTTGCGTACCCAGAATCAGCTCTTCGTCGTTGACGATGTCGTCGATACTTTCAATGCGGTCTTCATCAATGCGCACCAGCAAACGCTGCTCGATGTTGATATAGCCATTGGAAAAGTCCACAATTTCGGCGCGGTCTTCGGTGATGGTGATGCCATCGGCGGCGGCATCAAACTGGCCGTCGGCCACGGCCTGAATCATGCCTTCCCAGCCCGCTTCCACAAAAACAGGGGTGCAGTTGATGAGGCCACAAATTGCGTTCCATACGTCGTAATCCCAGCCAGCCGGTTCACCAGTGTCGGGGTCGATGTAGTTGAAGGGCAAATACGCATTTTCTACAGCGATGGTGATTTCACGACCACCCAGGTCTGGCAAGTCAGCCCCCTCTTCTGGCGGGAAGAGGTCATCGTAGGTGATGTTGAAGCCAGGGCCAAAGTATTGCAGGTTCACCGCTTCCAGGAAGCCATTGTTGGCCATTTCTGCCAGCGCCGCATTAACCGGCTCTACCAGGTCGCTGCCCTTGGGGTAGATGAAGCCCAGCTGGTCGCTAGACATAGATGGGCCAACCAGTTGCAGCGCATCGGCATTTTCGCCCAGGTAACCCTGGCCAGCCACCTCATCAATAATGACGGCATCAATGTCGCCAGCGATGAGCGCCTGCACGGCAAACGGAAACTGCTCAAATGCCTGAATGCGATCTTCGGGCAGGTATTGCAGGGCCGTCTCGTAGTTGGTGGTTCCGGTTTGGGTACCCAAAATGAGCGATTCATCGTTGACAATGCTTTCGATGCTTTCGATGCGATCATCGTCGATGCGCACCAGCAGGCGCTGTTCAATGTTGATGTAACCCGCTGAGAAGTCCACGATTTCGGCGCGGTCTTCGGTGATGGTGATGCCATCGGCGGCGGCATCAAACTGGCCATCGGCCACGGCCTGGATCATGCCTTCCCACCCTGCTTCAATGTAAACGGGGGTGCAGTTAATGAGGCTGCAAATCTCGTTCCAGACATCGTAATCCCAGCCAGCCGGTTCGCCGGTGTCGGGGTCGATGTAGTTGAAGGGCAGATACGCGTTTTCTACGGCGATAGTGATTTCCCGACCGCCCAAATCGGGCAGGCCAGATTCACTGGTGGTCGTCGTATCGCTGCTCTCAGCTGCGGTAGTGTCGGCTTCGCTGCTGTCGGCTTCGGTGGTATCGGCTTCGCTGCTGTCCGTTTCGCTGCTGGTGTCTGCGTCAGCAGTTTCATCGGTAGCAGGTTCGCTACCACCGCCACAGGCGACAAGCAGCAGCCCCAACAGGAACAAAGCCAAAACCCAAATCAAGTTTTGTTTTTTCATCATCTATCTTTCTCCTCGTGGTTGAAATAACTACGAAATGCCAGACTATTCTGGCGGCGTCTTTAGGAAACCCAATTATGACATGGCTTAATCATTGTGCCAATTTTGGCAGGTGTGCGGGGTGCGGGAAACGGCCGTTAGTCAGTTTGCCTAAAGTTTGAGGTTGTTTTATTTGTTTTGTTGGCTTGTTTGCCTAAATTGGGTGTCAGCCGCTAAACATGCGCAGCAGGGCGATGGCCGCCACGACAAAAAAGATGGCCAGGCAGCCAATGCGCATCAGCGAGGCGGTGAGCTTAAACGCCAGCCGCGCCAAAAAGAGACCAATGAGCAAAACGGCCGCAATTACAATCAGTTGGGTAAGGTCTTCACCTTGCAGATTTTGTATCAGTTCCATTACGTTCCTCGTTGTCGATAATCGGTAATCGGCCCACCGTTTACCGTTCACCGGCTTCCCGAATAAACAGCCCCAACAGCAGGGTGGCAACGGCCGTAATCATAGCAGAAACCCACCCATTGCTGGAAAACCCAAACTGGCTGAACAAAAATGGCCCCAGCCAGGAACCCAGCGCCCGCCCCAGCGCCCCGGCGGCGATGGTGCTAGACATGACCACGCTGCGGGCCGAGGGCACAATCTCGGTCATCAGCGGCACGCCGCCAACGATGGTGATTTCGAAGGTGAGGAAGAGGGCGAAGTAGGCGACCAGCGCGGCGGTGAGGTTGCTGCCGGTAAGCGGCAGCAGCAGGCAGGCCAGGGCGTTGAGCAGCCCCGTGGCAATAACCACCGGCCGCTTGCCAAAGCGGTCTACCGACCAGCCCGCAAACAGTTCACCACTGATTTCTGCGCCGCCAATGACCCCAGCCGACGCGCCCAGCGCCAGCAGGCTAAGGCCAAAGCTCAGCTCCATCCAGTCGCCAAAGACCAGGAAGATGGTTTCGTTGCCAGCCATGATGAGAATGTTGTACAGCATGGCGGCCCAGATGACGGGGTTTTGCCACACCACACGGCCGTAATCTGCCAGATTTGCCCCACGTCCGGGCGCGCTTTTTTGCACTTTGGGCAGGAATTTGATGAGGAGAACGGCCGTAATCAGCCCAAACAGCCCCAGCCAAAAAAACGCCGCCGACCAGCCTTGCCGCTCGATGGCAATGCCAATGAGCGGGCCACCCACCAGCAGCGCCCCCGCCCAGGAGAGCTCCGTGATCGCCAGCGCCTTGCCCCGCTGCTTGTACGGCACCGTCTCCCCCACGTACGCCTGCATCGCTGGATCGTAAATCACTTTGGCCACAGAACCGATGATGAGCGCTGCGCCAAACAACCAGTAGCTGGGCCACAGCCAAACCAGCAAACAGCCCGCGCTAAAGAAAATCATCGCGCCAAACAGGATCACTCTACGGCCGAATCGTTCCGACAGTGGGCCAAAGAGCGGGCTAAGAAAGCCAGCCAAACTACGCAGGGTAACAAGACGGTAAACGGCCGTTACCGGCACCCCCAATTGACGCGAAAAAGCAGGGGCAAACGGATACACCATGCGCAGCGCCGTGTTCAAACAAAGCCGCGCCAGCGAAATAAGCGCCAATTGCCAGGAAAGCCGAATCGGTTTTTGTTCCATAGTGGCAGGAGTGTAGCGGAAACTGGTTTGTCGGTGTAGATGTAATTGGGTAATTAGGTAATTGGGTTGCTCAACTGCTAATACCTCAATTACTCAATTACTCAATTACTCAATTACTCAATTGCCCACCTCCCCAAATGCCGCCCCCTAAAATCGGTGCTACAATCCAGCATCATGGCGAAAAAATCGAAACAAAACCGGACACACAATCAACCAAAACCAACTATCAGAACGGCGCTGCCGCTTCCTGTTCGCATTTTGCTAACGCTGCTGCTGCCGTTTGCGCTCACGCTCATTTTGGGCAGCAGCGAAGGCAGCAATGCCCCGGTTTTAGGGGGCGTGGGTGTGGCCAGCTGGTTTTTGGGGCTGTTTTGGTATGGGCTGCCGGGGCTGGGGCTGCGTGGCGGACGGCCGTTATTTGCCGGAATTGGGTTTGCCACGCTGGGCTGGCTCGCTTTTTTGCTGTTCCGCTTCACCTTCATTTCCCTCAATCTGGGCGTAGCCGAATCGGGGCGCAGCTTTGTTTACCTGCTGCTGTTTGAAGCGTTTGCCGTGCAGCTGTGGGCGTTTGGACTGCTGTTCCGCAGCCTGGCCGAATGGCGCGGCGGGCTGACAGCCGCCGTGGGCAGCGGCATCGCCTTTGGCGCAGTGGCCTTCGTTTTGTTTCAGGAAGTGTACGCCAGCGATTTGCCCAGCCTGGTTTATTTCGTCGCGTGGGGCATTTTTTACGGCATCATCCGGCTGCGCACCGGCAGCTTTTTGGGGGCGATGCTGGTGCAAACGCTGCACAGCTACACCGTCTGGGTGGCGCTGGGGCCGCTGCCCGCACTCACCCCACCGGACCGTTTGCCTACGGTCTATTTGTTGGCTGGTCTGGTATATTTGGTCGTCATTTGGCGGCTTTGGCCAAAAGAAGAAGCGGATTACCGGATTTAGTAGGTAAGTCGGTTATCCGTAAACGGTAAACGGTGCGCAGTGACCGATGACGGATTACCGTTCACCGATTACCTGAAACGGGATTATTATGTCTACACTAAGCATAGCAATTGATGAAAAAATGCGGCTGGTAACGGCCGTTCTTGCCGCCAGCGATTGGCCCCTTGAGGAACAAAAACAGCTGACCCACGCACTTCATCCTCACGCCAAGCAGGTGCGCCAATTTGTGCAGCCGTTTGGCAGCCATCCCGCCGTCAACGGCACCAACGAGGCGCTGCTCAACGGCGTGGAACTGGCCGATTTGTTTAGCGCCGCCCTGCGCTGCGCCTGGCCAGAGCTTGCCCCGCAAGAAGCGCTGCCCCGCGTGCTCAAAATCAAGGATTGGCTGCAATCGCTGGCTGGTTTTGCCACCCAAACGGCCGTTGCCACCCAATTTTGGCCCCGGCATACGGCCGTCTGGCAAGAAGCCCAAGCTGCTCTGGAACAAATCTTTGGCCGCGGTAATTTGCTGGCGGCGCTGGGGCAGCTGGGGGAAGTGGCGGATACGGCCGTATCGCTCATGCCCAACCTGGTATTCCCCATGCTCACCCCCGTCGTGGCTACCCAGGCGGGCGGGTTGACCCTGCTGCTGCCGCCGCCCAAAGCCGTCGGCGAATCCCCCCCCTGGCCGTTTGACGAAGATCCCGGCTGGGTCGTGGCCACCGTAGTCGAACAGCTGCTGCCTCACCTGCTGGCCACCGACCTGGCCCAACTTTCCGCCGACCAGCACCCCAGCGCCACCTACCTGGCCGCCGCCCACTGCCTGGCCGCCCTGCTCGACGATTTTGAAGCCCAGGCGTACCTGCTCCGCGCCAAAAAAGAACACAACCTGCCCCAGCTGCCCGCCCTGTTTGCCCAGTTACAGGACGAGGTGGTGGGGGGAAACGGCCGTGCCCTGGCCACCATTCTCCAAAATTAAACCAGCCACAGATTACACAGATTACACAGATTTTTTTGGTGCCTTAATCTGTGAAATCTGTGGATAATTCCATTACCAGGAGGGAAATGATGGCTCGGAGAGATCCGCTAACTTATGATGTCATTG
Source organism: Candidatus Leptofilum gracile (assembly GCA_016713825.1). Lineage (GTDB taxonomy): Bacteria > Chloroflexota > Anaerolineae > Promineifilales > Promineifilaceae > Leptofilum > Leptofilum gracile. Next base: position 156,146 of record JADJOJ010000001.1, read on the forward strand.
GGGCAGCGATGCAGGTGCACCAACGCCTGGGACATGGCTTTTTAGAGGCCGTTTATCACGAAGCATTAACCATTGAACTAACCTTACGGCATGTCCCATTTCGGCAAGAAGTGCACCTACCAATCACCTACCGCGAGCAAATTCTCAAAACCATTTATCGTGTAGATTTCATTTGCTACGATACGATTTTGGTAGAATTGAAAGCCGTGAAAAAGCTAGGCAACAACGAGATCGCCCAAACGCTCAATTACCTGAGAGCTGGAAATTTCGCGAAAGGCTTACTCCTCAATTTCGGCGCACCTTCCCTGGAATACAGGCGATTTGTCGGCGACCCTAACAAAAAAACAACCACAGATTTCGCAGATTACACAGATTAAAACCAACCAATCTGTGTAATCTGTGGCGAAAAACAAAGGAGAAATCCCATGTCCTACGAATTTATTCTCACCCGAACCAACGGCCGTGTGGGCATCGTCCAGTTCAACCGCCCCAAAGCGCTCAACGCCCTCAACCGGGGCCTCATGAGCGAGCTGATGACCGCCCTGGAAGCGTTCGACGCCGACGACGGCATCGGCTGCATGGTGGTCACTGGTAATGAAAAAGCGTTTGCCGCCGGAGCCGACATCAAAGAGATGGCCACCGCCACCCCCGTCACCATGTTAGACAATCCGTTCATCGGCTACTGGGACCGCTTGCGCCAGATTGGCAAACCGGTGATTGCGGCCGTTTCCGGCTTTGCTCTGGGTGGCGGCTGTGAACTGGCGATGGCCTGCGACATGATCGTCGCCAGCGAGAGCGCCACCTTTGGCCAGCCAGAGATCAACCTGGGCATCATCCCCGGCGCAGGCGGCACGCAGCGCATGACCTACGCTGTGGGCAAAGCATTGGCGATGGAGATTTGTTTGAACGGCCGTTTCCTCTCCGCCACCGAAGCCCAACAGCACGGCCTCATCAACCGCATCGTCCCCGTAGAGCTCTATTTAGAAGAAGCCATCAAGTTTGCCGCCGAGATTGCCGCCCGCGCCCCCGTCGCCCTGCGCCTGGCCAAAGAAGCCGTCAACGCCGTCTACGAAACCTCCCTGCAAGCCGGCCTGGCTCACGAACGCCGCCTCTTCTACATGCTCTTCAGCACCGACGACCAAAAAGAAGGCATGGACGCCTTCATAAACAAACGCCCCGCCACCTGGCACGGCAAATAAACGGGGGGGGGGGGGGGGGGGGGGGGGGGGGGGGGGGGGGGGGGGGGGGGGGGGGGGGGGGGGGGGGGGGGGGGGGGGGGGGGGGGGGGGGGGGGGGGGGGGGGGGGGGGGGGGGGGGGGGGGGGGGGGGGGGGGGGGGGGGGGGGGGGGGGGGGGGGGGGGGGGGGGGGGGGGGGGGGGGGGGGGGGGGGGGGGGGGGGGGGGGGTTTAGGGGCGGTTGCCCCGCCCCAAATACCCTGCATGATTCAGGCACACCTTTCATACCCACCCGCGCCAGATGATTTGGCGGTTTTGCAAGCGCAGCTGCATCCCGACGTGCAGCTGACCGTTGGCGATTTGCCCGACCCGGCCCAGTTTGAGATTTTGGTAAACGGCCGTCCCTCCCCCACCGACCTCACCGCCAGCCCCAATTTACACACCGTCATCATCCCCTGGGCCGGCGTGCCGGAGGTAACGGCCCAGCGCCTGCGCGATTTTCCTCACCTCAAGCTGCACAACCTGCACCACAACGCCCCCATCGTCGCCGAAGGGATGCTGCTGCTGCTGCTGGGCGTGGCCCGGCTGGCGGTGCCGTTCGACCGTGCCCTGCGGCAGGGGGATTGGCGACCCCGCTACCAAAAACCGGCCCCATCGCTGCTGCTGGCGGGTAAAACGGCCGTTATCCTCGGTTACGGTGCCATTGGCCAACGGCTGGCCCAGCTCTGCCTTGCCCTGGGCATGACTGTCCACGCCACCCGCCGCTCGCTGAAATTACCAATTACCAATTACCCAATTACCGAAAACGGCATCACCGTTCACCCCGCCACCGCCCTGCACGACCTGCTGCCCCAGGCCCACGCCCTGCTCATCTGCCTGCCCCACACGCCAGAAACCGACGGCCTGCTAGGCGCTGCCGAGCTGGCCCTGCTGCCGCCGCGCGCCATTTTGATCAACGCCGGTCGCGCCGCCATTGTGGATGAAGCGGCTTTGTACGACGCGTTGGCCAGTGGGCAGCTGCACGGCGCGGGTCTGGACGTCTGGTACAACTATCCTGAAGATGAGGCGGCGCGAGCGAAAACGTTTCCGGGGGAACGGCCGTTTCACCAGCTAGACAACGTGCTGCTCAGCCCCCACCGCACCGGCCTGGTTGCCGAGACGGAACCATTGCGCCTAACCGCCCTGGCACAGCTGCTCAACGCGGCTGCCCAGGGAAATCCATTGCCAAATGCAATTGATTTAACACGCGGCTACTAATTGAGCGTGGTATGATAGGGGCTGCAACGGTGGGAACGGCCGTTGCGTAAAGTCCACAGCGTAGATTTCAAAAGTCTTACGAATCATTTGGTTGTTCTCAAAGCGTCACAAGACTTTTGAAATCTTGGCTACATTTCATTCGTTTTTTCACGCAAAAGGAGCATTCCAAATGAAAAAAAGTCACGAAGTAGATTATCAGGTTTACGGCGACGATTTGCAGTTTGTAGAAATCGAACTCGATCCCAGCGAAACCGTCATTGCCGAGGCAGGCGGGATGATGTACATGGAAGATGGCATCACCTTTGAAACCAAAATGGGCGACGGTTCCAAACCCGACCAGGGCTTTTTGGGCGCTTTGGGCAGCGTAGCCAAACGCGCCTTCACCGGCGAATCCATCTTCATGACCCACTTCTCCAACAGCGGCCAGGGCAAAAAGCATGTCGCTTTTGGCGCACCGTACCCCGGCAAAATTATCGCCATCGACCTGGACGAGGCCAACGGCGAGCTGATTTGCCAAAAAGATTCCTTCCTCTGCGCCGCGCTGGGCACCGAAGTGACCATCGCCTTCAACAAGAAGCTGGGCGCAGGCCTCTTTGGCGGCGAAGGCTTCATCTTGCAACGGCTGCGTGGGGATGGCAATGTGTTCATCCACGCGGGTGGCACCATCGTGGAAAAGCGGCTCAATGGCGAAAAAATCATGGTCGATACGGGCTGCATCGTTGCCTTTGAAAACACCATTAACTACGACATCCAGCGGGCGGGCAACCTGAAATCGATGATTTTTGGCGGCGAAGGGCTGTTCCTGGCCACGCTGCAAGGCACCGGGCGCGTCTGGCTGCAATCGCTGCCGTTCAGCCGCCTGGCCGACCGCGTACTGCAAAATGCCAAGCCCAGCGGCGGCGGCGGCAAATCCTCTGGCGAAGGCTCCATCCTGGGCCGCACCGTCACCGATTTGCTGCAAGGTTAAAAATAGCCACTGGTTTCGCAAGTGTAAGTCTTACCCCCTCCCTAGCCCTCCCTCTGGGAGAGGGCTGGGGTGAGGGTAAAAATCTAATCTGCGAAATCTGCGGATTTTCCTATGAGCCGACCGTTGTTGATTGGCATCGACGCCAGCCGCACGATTACCGGGCAGCGCACCGGCACCGAGGCGTACGCCACATTCTTGCTGCAAGCGCTGCTGCCGCTGGCCACGGCACAGGGTCACCAGCTTCGGCTCTACTTTAACCAACCACCCCCGCCCGACTTATTTCCCCAAACAGCCCAAATTGAGCACGTCGTCATTCCCTTCCCCCGCCTGTGGACGCATTTGCGATTGGCGGCGGAACTGCACCGCCGCCCGCCGGACGTTTTTTTTACGCCCGCGCATGTGATTCCGCTGAGCTATTTTGGGCCGTCGGTGGCCACGGTGCATGATTTGGGCTACCACCATTTCCCAGAAGCGCATCCGGGGCGGCAGCTGGCTTACCTGCGCTGGAGCACGCGGCACAACGGCCGTCGCGCCCGCCGCGTCGTGGCTGATTCCCAGGCGACCAAAGCAGACCTCATCCAGCTAGACGGCATCCCCGCCGCCAAAATCGACGTGATTTACCCCGGCGTAGACCCCGCTTTGCAGCCAGTTAGGGATGAGGGGATGATAACGGCCGTTCTCCACAAACACCAGATCACACCACCCTACCTGCTCTACCTCAGCACCCTGCAACCGCGCAAAAACCTCGTCCGGCTCATCCAGGCGTACGCCGCCAGCGGCCTGCCGCACCTGCTGGTTTTGGCTGGCAAACCCGGCTGGCTCTCCCAACCCATCCTGGACACAATCTCCAATCTCCAATCCCCAATCTCCCAAAAAATCGTGCTGACTGGGTTTGTCGATGAGGCAGACAAAGCGGCGCTGCTTTCGGGGGCAACGGCCGTACTCTATCCATCCTTATACGAAGGGTTTGGTTTTCCCGTGCTGGAGGCGCAGGCGTGTGGAACGGCCGTTCTCACCGCCACCACCAGCTCCCTGCCCGAAGTCGCCGGGGACGCCGCCCTGCTGGTCGATCCGCTGAACACGGCAGCCATCACCCAGGGGATGCAGCGGCTGGTTCAGGACGGGGCGTACAGGCAAGAACTGGTGCAGCGTGGGTTTGAGAATGTGAAACGGTTTGGGTGGGAAGAAACGGCCGTGCAGCTCCTGCAAACGCTAGAAAGCGCAGGCCTTTAACCAAAATTTACTTTTCAGGCAACATCTGCTGACGCAACACGGTTGAGGAAAGCGCAGCAAAATGGGGGTCGCGATGGACAAGCGTGAGATCATTTACCGCAGCTGTAGCCGCAATGAGGGTATCAATCGTGGGCAATCGGGCGGAAGCAGCTTCGCGTAAAGCCACGGCCCGATTCGCAACCACTTCATCGGCAGGCAATGTTTTGGCAAACAGAGCCGCATAACTGTCCCGCACTTCTGGCCAGCGGGCGGCAATCCCGAGGGCTTTTAGACGGCCGTAAACCTCAGGGATAGACAAGGCAGAAATGCTCACTTCGTTGTCCGGATCGTCGAACAGCAGATTGACCTGTTCCGCGCCTGCTTCACCAAACAGATGCGCCAGCCAGGCGGAAGAATCGAGTAAAAACATCAAGCTAAACCCTCTGCTTCATCTTCGCCAGCCCGCTCCCGGATTAAGTCGCCAACCGGGTCGGCGTTTTCCGGCAGCCACTCCCGCCCCATACCCGCCGCCCGCCGTGCCAGCACACCGCGATGTGGCAAGGGCTGGGCAATCAATGCGCCATCTTCGCTAACGGACCATACAATCCGGGTGCCCGGCTGAATATCTAGCCGCTTCGCTAACTTTGCTGGAATCGTGATTTGATTTTTTCCTGTCACAGTTGTCGTAATCATGAACAAAATAGTAATCAAGGAAAAATATTTGTCAAGGAAAAGATCGTGATTTCTGAAAACCCTGGAAAAACCTCGATTAAACGTCGCTGAAGCAGTTTTGGAACACAGAGTTTCACAGAGATGAACGGAGATACACAGAGGAAAAATAAATCTCTGTGAAACTCTATGCCTCCTCCGCGCCCCTCTGTGTTCCTTATCCTAATGCCGCCAACACCGCTGCCAAATGCATAGTCGCTTCACAATCTGCAAAATCGCCGCCATCTTGGTAGCTCCACCAGGCGGAGAGGACGGCCTGGGCCAGGCTCCACTGGCGCAGCCGCTCGCGGTCCAAAGCCAGCGTTTCGGCCAGGATGTCCAGCCGCCGCGCCGTGATGCGCTTGAGGTCTGGCTCGTCAAAAAGCGTAAATGGATTGCGCAGCAGTGCGCCCACCTCGTAAGCCGGTTCGCCCGCCACGCCCTTGGGATCAATCACCGTCCAGCCGTCGCCCGTGGAGAGGATGTTGTAGTGATGCAGATCGCCGTGGAGCAGCACCGGTGCGCTGCTAGAAGCCAGCAAATCGGTGAAGAGGGATACGGCCGTTTCCACCACCTTCTCAGCAAACGGCCCCGTCCCCCCACCAAACGCCTCGCGCAGTTCTGCCAAGCCCCCCGCCCACTCCGCCACCGAAGGGAAGCTGTGCTCGGCGGGCAGCGTCCGCCACAACGTGTGCATCGCCAACGCTGCCAGCCGCGTCGCTTCATCGTCATCTTGCACGGTGGTCAGCATTTCGCCGGGATGCAGCCGCTCCAGCAGCAAGACGCCTGCCTCTGGATCGGCATCCAGCAGGCGCACGCAACCCCGCCCATCGTACAGCCGCAGCGCCGCAATTTCGGTGCGCAGCTCCCGATTGGGCACGCCCGCCTTGAGCACAATTTCCGTGCCATCGGCCAGCGTGGCGGGGGCGACGTAGTTGTAGGAGAGGGTGAAAGTTGTGGGCTGAACCACCAATCCCCAGCGCCGTTCACATTCCACCAGCAAATCCGGCAGCCGCGCCAGCCATTCCGCCCCGCCCGTGAACGTACTCGTGACCGTTTTTACAAAATGTGTAGGTAAATTCATCATGGGAGATTGGTTGATTGGAGATTGGAAGGCACAAATCTCCAATCTCCAATCTCTAATCTCCTCTTACCGCAGTAAAAACCCCCGCCCCAGCGGGTCTTCCGGGTCGATGAGCAGCTGGTTGAGGCCACAGATGTGGGCCGTGCCGGTGACCTGGGGGATAACGGCCGTATACCCCCCAAATTCCGTCGTCGCCACCACCTCACCCGTGAACGTGCTGCCGATGATGCTCTCCACCACAAACGGCTGGTGCAGCCCAATTTCCCCTTTGGCAAAATGCAGCGCGGCGCGAGCGCTGACCCCCGTGCCGGTCGGGCTGCGGTCCACCTCGCCGTCGGCAAAGATGCAGACGTTGCGGCTGTGGTGCGCCGGGTCGTGCGCCGCGCCGACAAAGATGGTGCCGTACAAAAAGCCCAAATCCGGCTCAAACGGATGCACAATGGGCAAGCTGGCCATCACCGCGTGCTTGATGCGCCGCCCCAAATCAATCAGCTGGCGAAAATCAGCCGCCGTCAGCTCCAGCCCCACCGATTCGGCCTGAACAAACGCATAAAAACCGCCGCCGTAAGCCACATCGTAGCGGACGGTGCCCAGGCCGGGCACGTCAACCGTTTGGTCCAGCGCCAGGACGAAGGCGGGCACATTTTGGAAGGAGACGGCGGTGATACGGCCGTTCTCACCCCTTTTCCCCGTCGCCACCACCCGCCCGGCAGGCGTGTCGATCTTCAGTACCGGCGCGTCGCCCGGCCTGGCGATCAGGCCCGTGTCCAGCGCCACCTTCGTCAGGGCAATGATGCCGTGGCCACACATGGTGCTGAACCCTTCGTTGTGCAAAAAGAGCACCCCCAGATCGCCGTCCGACGTCACCGGCTCGGTGAAGATGCAGCCGTACATGTCCGCATGGCCGCGCGGCTCCCACATCGTCGCCGTGCGCAGCCACTCCAGGTTTTCCTGCGCGTAGCGCCGCTTGGCCAAAATCGTCTCGCCCGGAATGGGCGGGATGCCGCTGGTGAAAACGCGCAGCGGCTCGCCGCCGGTGTGGGCGTCTACGGCTGTGATTTGGTGCCAATTTTTTGGGGGTGTCCAGGTGGGCATGGGATTCTCCTTTTTTGACAGGGTGACAAGGTGAAGGGGTGAAGGGGTGAAGGGGTGACATGAGGCTATTTTGCGAGGATAGTGAAAAAAGACAAGCCTTTCTTTGTTTCTTTTGCCTCTTTGCCCCTTTGCGTTAAATTTCGGGTCAAGCACAGACCTGACAGGTTCTTTGGTAAAGCAAGGTTCTATTTGAGAAAAACCTGTCAGGTCTACCAAGGAGCAAACGATGTTTGATGTGTTGGTAGTTGGCAAGGGATTGATGGGCGCGGCGGCGGCGCGGTATTTGCAGGGGTTTGGGGCGAATACGGCCGTTCTCGGTCCCGACGAACCCCAAAATCCGCAAACCCACGACGGCGTCTTCGCCAGCCATTACGACCAGGGGCGGATCACCCGGCGGCTGAGCAAGGATTTAGCGTGGGCCACGCTGGCCGACCGCTCGATGGCCCAATACCGCGAATTGGAAGCCCGCAGCGGCAGCCAGTTTTACGAACCGACAGGCGGCCTGTACGTCGGGCCAGCTGACGGATCGCACCCGTACTGGCAGCAGGCGGCGGCCATCGGGCAGCGCTTTGGCGTGGGGTACGATGCGTTCACCACCGACGAACTGGCGGCGCGGCTGCCCAGGCTGCACTTCCCGGCGGGCTTTGCCGGAATTTTGGAGCACGCCCCGGCTGGCTACATCAATCCGCGCGGGCTGATTGCGGCGCAGCTGGCCGTTTTTGCCGCCCAGGGCGGCACGATTTTGCGGGAAACGGCCGTCTCCGTCACCCATCACCCCACCCACCTCACCGTGCAAACTCGCGAAGGCAATCGGTACGAAACGCGCAAGCTGCTCATCGCCGCCGGTGGCTTTAGCAACTGCTTTGGTTTGTTGGAACGGCCGCTCCCCCTGCGCCTCAAAACCGAAACGATCATCCTGGCCGAACTGGACGCCGCCGAAGCTGCCCGACTGGACGACATGCCCACGGTCATCTACGAGATTGAATCGCCCGACCTGGACGGCATTTATTTACTGCCGCCGATTCGCTATCCAGACGGCCGTTTCTACCTCAAAATGGGCTGCGACACCCGGCTGGACCAAACCCTGCCGCATGATGTGGAAGCGATCCGCCGCTGGTTCATCCACGGCGACAGCGACGCCATCCTGCCCGCCATGCAAACCGCGCTGGAAGGTATCATTCCCGGCCTGCGGGCAAACTCGTGGCAGACCAAACGGTGCCTGATCACCTACACGCCGCACGGCAAGCCGCTCATCGACGCGGTGGTGCCGGGGCAGGTGTACGTCTGCACCGGCGGCAACGGCTCCTCCGCCAAATCGTCGGACGCCATCGGCCAGCTCGCCGCCAGCCTCACCTGGCACGACGCCTGGCAAGATACAGAACTGGACCCGGCATTATTTGCCATCCCGTAACCGCGGATTCATTCCGCGCAGCCCGCCCGGAAAGAATCCGCGATTACGAAAATGGTTGTTCCATTCTGGGGTATACTTTCTCCGAGCAAACTATCTATTTTTGACAAACAGGGGGCGAGGCAGGTGTTAGCAATGCGAATTTGCTCCGATACGATTTTTCCCACCTGCCTCGCCCCTCCGAATCATTTCCAAAAGAGGCACCCATGCGCATACTCATCACCGGCTCCAGCGGCCAGATTGGCACCAATTTAGGACTTTATCTGCAATCTCAGGGGCATTATGTGTTTGGCATTGATAAACGGCCGAACAGTTGGACCAACGAAATCGAAACATTGCTGCAAGATTTAAGCACGCCGCAGCGCAGCTTTGAGCGCGGCATTGGCCACGCGGAATATCCGCCCGACCTGGATGCGGTGGTTCATTTTGCCGCCCATGCCAAGGTGCATGAACTGGTAGAGCAGCCAGATCGCGCCCTGGAAAACATCACGATGACCTTCAACGTGCTGGAATTTTGCCGCCAAAACAACCTGCCGCTCATCTTCAGCAGCTCGCGCGAGGTGTACGGCGACATCCATCGCTACATTACCGAAGAAAGCTACGCCGATTTTGCCTTCACGGAAAGCCCGTACTCCGCCAGCAAAATCTCTGGCGAGGCGCTAATTTATAGCTATGCGCAATGTTATGGACTGCGCTATTTGGTGTTTCGGTTTAGCAATGTATACGGCCGTTACGACAACGACCTCGAACGGATGGAGCGGGTCATCCCCCTGTTCATTCGCAAAATTGGCAACCGGGAACCCATCACCGTCTATGGCGAAAAGAAGGTGCTGGACTTCACCTACATCGACGACTGCGTCGGTGGCGTGGCGCGGGGGCTAGAGCGATTGGTCAGCGGCGAGATCGAAAACCACACCATCAACCTCGCCTTTGGGCAAGGCAACAGCCTGGTCAACATGGCCAAATTTATTGGGGAAGCGCTGGGGATTGAGCCAGACATGACGATTGAACCGGCCCGCGTGGGCGAAGTGACGCATTACGTGGCCAACATCGGCAAGGCACACGCCCTGCTGGATTACCAGCCCACAACCTCGTTACGGGAAGGGATTCACAAAGCAGTGGAATGGAGTACGAATTGGTGGGAAAGTCATCAGTAGGTCAGTATTCAGTGGGTCAGTATTCAGTTGGAAGCTGTTTTCACTGAATATTGCTTACTGAAAACTGTTTACTGACTACGCGGCAACGTGGCTGCCGTGCTTATCCAGGGGAACCACCAGCGTCACCGAAGTGCCGTGGCCGGGGGAAGAGTCTAGCCGCAGGGAACCATCGATGCGGTCGGCGCGTTCGCGCATGTTGACCATGCCCAGGCTGCCGCGAGAGCTGTAATCCTGGTTCACGGCCTGCACATCGAAGCCAACGCCATTATCCTGCACCAAAGCGACAAAAAGATTGTCTTCTTGCCAAAAACGCACCTGAATTTTGCTGGCGCGGGAATATTTACGGGCGTTCCCCAGCGCCTCTTCCACAATCGAAAAGACCACGCTCTGGGCTTGATCATTGAGCAGCTCGCCCTGTTCACCGCCAATGAGGCGGATGTTCAAGCCGTCGGTTTCTTTGATGCGGGCAATGACGGTTTCGATAGCCGGACCCAGCCCTTGTGTTTCCAGGACTAACGGCCGTAACGTAAACAACATGCCGCGAATCTCTTTAGACGTTTGCTTGGCCAGCTCTTCTACCTTTTCCAACTCGCCCAGCGCCTGTTCCGGATCGCGGGAGAGCAAAGAGCGGATGAAGTTGATGCGCATGGCAATGGCGGCAATGGTTTGGGTAGGGCCGTCATGCAGATCGCGGGCCAGCTCTTTGCGGGCTTCTTCGTCTGCTTCAATAATGCGCAGTTTTTCTGCTTCCAGCCGCTGGTACAGCTGGGCATTTTGCAGGGCAATAACGGCCTGGTCGGCCACACCATTGAACAGCTCAAAATGCTCTTTGTCGAACTTGAGGGCGGTGTCGGAACCGATCACAATGGCCCCAAAGATTTGGAACCCGGCCCGCAGGGGAATGCAGGCGGCGGTGAGGCAGTTTTGGAAGGCGACAAATTGGCGCAGTTCCGGGTCTTGCCGGGGATGGTCGGTGGTCACTGGTTCGGCCTGAGTCAGCGCCGCGCCGACGATGCCCCGTTTGCCTTGCAGCTGCTTGTCGAAATCAACGGCCGTAAACCGCCGCGTCGCCACTGGAACAAGGTCTTCACCGTTAAACAAGAACACTGCCCCCACCAACGATTGTCGCGGCACCCCCATCTCTTCGATAGCCAGGCTGCACACATCCAGCGCTTCTTCCACCACGCGCTCAAAACTTAGCGTGGCCCGCATCACTGAAGCCATAGATTGGAGCGATTTGGCGCGGTTGTTGGCGGCCCGCAGCTGGTGCAGTTCTGCATCTACCATTTGGGAGGTGGTCGTTTGAATGCGTTCAGAGGTACGATCGACGACGGCATAGGCTAGCACAATGCCCAAAATAAAGAAGGTGGCAGAAATAGCCATTGCTACCAACCAATCTAAAAATGGGGTGCCATAGATAACAGAATAAACCACAAAAAACGTGGCTACCATTAAAGCGATTAGCAGCACAAAGATAGCAACAATGAACCAATTAAGCCGCTGAAATTCTTTTTTGATTTTTGCTGCTAAATTCTTACTCATTTGGACAACATTAATTCTAATTTGGATTTACGACAGTGTGCGCTCACTTTTTAATTATACAGAAGCGATCAAAAATAACGATAGAGCGAGCGTTAAAAAAGTGAACTGATGGTACTAGTTCTAATATTTGCTAAACTGACGCCAATGTTTCAGTTTGCTTACATCTAGCCGGTAATTTTGGCTCTTTGGGAATTCAGGGGGTTTACAGCCCGTGATGCGTGAAACGTGAAACGTGACCAGAGAGGCATCACGTTTCACGCCAGACCCCCACGAAATCCTGAAGACCCGTAATTTTTCATCAGTTTGACGACAAAAACCTTCAACTGGCCTTGCGGAAAAGGAGCAACATGCAACCTTATGGCAGCGCCGTTAACGCTTTGGCAATGGTAGCGGCTACATAACCATTGTTGCGCAGCAGCGCCACGTTGGCCCGCAAGCTGAGGCCGTCTGTGAGTTCTACCACGCGCCGCAGCAGCCACGGCGTGGAGGCGGGGCCGTGGATGCCCTGGGCATCCGCCTCGGCGGTGGCCTGGCTGATGGCGGCTTCTACCATGTCTGGGTCGCAGGCGTCGGCGGCGGGCACGGGGACGGTGATGAGCAGGCCATTTTGCAGCCCGGTTTGCCGGTGGGCCTGCATGACACGGGCGACCGCGTCTGGCGTGTCCAGGCGAATATCTACCGGCAGGCCGCTGCTGCGGGCAAAGAAGGCGGGTAGTTCATCGGTGCCGTAGCCGATGATGGGCACACCGTGCGTTTCTAGCACTTCGCGGGTGGCGGGCAGGTCCAGGATGGATTTGGCCCCGCTGCTAACGACGGCGACGGGGGTTTGCCCCAGCTCTAGCAGGTCGGCGCTGATGTCGAAGGGGTGGCCCCGATGCACGCCGCCGATGCCGCCGGTGGCAAAGAGGCGAATCCCGGCCAGGTGGGCCAAAATCATGGTGCCGGCTACGGTGGTGGCCCCATCTTCCCGGTTGCCGATGGCCAGGGGGATGTCGCGGCGGCTGCATTTGCGTACGGCCGTTCCCGCCAACCGCCCCAAATATTCCAGCTGATCATCTGTCAGCCCCACGTTTACCTGCCCTTTGATAATGGCGATGGTGGCCGGGACCGCGCCGCCGTCACGAACGGCCGTTTGCATTTTTACGGCCGTTGCCACATTGTCTGGGTACGGTAGCCCGTGGGTAATGACCGTGCTTTCCAGGGCGACCACCGGTTTGTTTTGGGCCAGCGCCTCGGCTACTTCTGGTTGAATGTGTAAAAAATCGTGCATTGATTCTCCTCAGCGTCTCGTGGTATCTTATGGATGTTGTTCGTGATCCTGCCCATTGAAGCCATACTGCCCACATAGATAACCTGTACAAGCAGGAACGGCCGTTATTCTAACAACTTTACCCTTGAATGGCCGTAAACCGCAGCCTAAGATGGATCCATTATGAATGAGATTATCAATGCACGGGTGCAAGCCCGACAGCGCTTTGAACAAGCACGTCGCCAGGCCAACCGGGCCCAAATGGCCGCCCGCCTCACCGGCGAAGAGATTGCCTTGCTGCCCTTTGAGGCCATCCGAGCCCAGCTACAGCAGCAAAATCCATACTATGTGGGGGTAAAGCAGGTGCCGCTAGACGCCATCGTCGGCAGCGTGGGGCGGTATAAGAACTTCACCCGCAAATTTTTGCCGCTGACCAATAGCGTACAGGAGCGTTGGGTGGCCGTAGATGCCCTGGCCAGCCAAACAGGCTGGCCGCCGGTGGATTTGTACCAGGTGGGCAACATCTACTTTGTAAAGGATGGCAACCACCGCGTATCGGTGGCCCGCCAGCTAAATTTGCCCACCATCGAAGCCCATGTGCTGGCGTACCCGGTCGAAGTTGAGATTGACCCGACGGAAAATCTGGACCAGATTTTTATTCAGCTGGGCGAGCAAAATTTCATGAGCAAGACGGGGCTGGCAGCGCGCTTTCCGGAGCACAACATTACGTTTACCTCGCCGGGGCGCTACGCAGAGCTGCTGGCTCAAATTCACAACTTGCGCCAGATTTTGGCCCAGATTGATGGGGAGGAGATGAGTTGGGAAACGGCCGTAGACGCCTGGTACGAAATGATTTACCTCCCTACCATCCAGATCATCCAAGATTCTACCCTGCTGGCCGATTTCCCTGGGCGCACCGAAGCCGACCTGTTTGTCTGGCTGTCGCAGCACCGCGAACGGCTGCAAGAAAAGTATGGACGCGTAGACAATTTGGCCGACCTGGCCCAATTCCTGGCAGATGAATACCGGGAAGCGGGCTTGCCTCGGCTAACGCGGCAGGTGCGGCGCTTGCTGGGTGCCAACAGCTTGCCCCCTTTGGAAGATGTTGCTAATTTAGAGGAGGCTCCGCCAGAGTCCGATCCTTGATAATAGGAATCTGCCTGCATATTTGCCACAGACTTGTCTAAAGCAGCGTCGCAGCAGTTTACAGAGCGCTAAGAGGCGGAGGTTCTTTTCTCAGATTTCTCTTTTTCCTCTGTGGCTTTTTCAGATAGATTCATCGTTAGCCAGAGATATTAGGAGTAAAAAAACCATGCTAAAGAAAAATTATTCAAAAACAGGAACAAGCTGCCGGGTAACGTTTAAGCTATCCGCTGATGTTGAAGCTGAAACCGTGCATCTGTGTGGTGAATTTAATGAATGGAGCCCCACAGAGCATCCGTTGAAACAGCTCAAAGATGGCAGCTACAGCATCACCCTTTCATTGGAACCGGGCAACTCGTACCGGTTCCGCTACCTGCTAGACGGCCAACGCTGGGAAAACGACTGGGAAGCGGATGCTTACGTGGCCAACCAGTATGGCTCGGAAGATTCGTTGATCAACGTCTAAACCCAAACTCTTTGGCACTGTACGCAAATGCGCTGTCCGCTGGGCAGCGCATTTTTTGTTGGTGAGGTGGAGTGAAATTTTTGTGAGAATCTGGATACGGCCGTTCCCCACAGTTGGCATCCCTACTCCGCTGGGTATAATCGCCCCAATCTTATGTGAAAATTGATTTGCTGCTTGGATCCTTTATGAAAAGAACCTTTTTACTCCTGTTGTTGCTGCCGCTTCTGCTGATCGCCTGTGGTGAAGAAGACCCACTGCCCACCGTGGCCCCGGCCATCAGCAGCGACAGCGGCCAAACGGCCGAAACCCTGGCCCCTCCGGTTATTAGTGATGAACCGATTATGCTGCCGACGGAAACGGCCGTTCCCCTCACCCCAACCCCTGAACTGCCGCTGGCCGCCCTGGTAAACAATGAACCGCTGCCCCTGTCGGCTTACGAAGCGGAACTGGTGCGCTATGAAAAAGCCGTTGCGGAACTGGGCAACGCCTCCACCGACGCCAACTACAAAAATGAGGTGCTAAACGCACTCATCGAGCAGCTGCTCATTCGCCAGGCAGCCGCTGCCCAGGGCGTGGTCATCACCGATGAGATGGTGGAGCAAGCGATGGCCGAGCTGCAAAACCGGGCCGGCAGTGCCGAAAATTTTGCCGCCTGGCTGGAAGCCAACCAGTACACCGAAGCCGAAATTCGCAATGAGGCGGCGTACGGGCTTATTTTGGAGCAGATGGTAACGGCCGTTACCGCCGACGTCCCCCTGGCTGTAGAGCAAGTTCACGCCCGCTACATTCAGGTAGATGATCCCACGTTGGCCAACACCTTGCTGGCCCAAATACAAAACGGGGACGATTTTGCCACTCTGGCCCAAATTCATTCGCTGGACCGCATCACCGGGGAAAATGGCGGCGATTTGGGCTTTTTTGCCCCCGGTACGCTGCTGGTGCCCGAGGTGGAAACGGCCGCTTTTGCCCTAACAGAACCAGGCAGCGTCAGCGAAGTCATTTCGGCGACCAACCGCGAAGGCAACCCGGTTTATTACCTGGTGCAGCTGATTGAGCGTGATCCGGAACGGCCGTTAGACGCCGCGGCCCGCTCTGTTTTGCTGCAAGAAGCGTTCGAGACCTGGCTGGATGGCCTATGGCAAGCCGCTACCGTCGAGCGCATTATTGAGGTAGACAGCGGCTCGTAGCCACTGTTCAGTGAGCAGTTATCAGTGAGCAGTAATCAGTAACGAATACCGAATACCGAATACCGAATACCGAATACCGATTACTGAATACTGATTACCGTTTACGACATCAAATCATGGCGAACAGACGCAAAAAACAAACCGGCTGTGCCGGACGATTGATGAGCCTGGCAGCCGCCCTGCTGCTGCTGTTTTCCATGGGCATTGTGGCCGCGATTGTCCTTTTTTTTGTGGCCCCAGAACGACTGCCCACTTTCGGCTCGCTCGATCTGGATCGCCTGCTGCCGGAGCTTGCCGTGCCGCAAGCGTTTGCCCCCGAAGAAGCGCTGCCCACGCTGGTAGCCGCCATCGAACTGCCCACTCAGACCCCCACCCCCACAGAACCGCCGCTGGACCCCACCTGGACGCCGCTGCCAGTTGGCCCCTCGGCCACGCCGCTGCCGTTTAGCACGCTCAAACCGTCGGTGACGCCGTCGCCGCTGCCCACCTTCCCCACCAAGACGCCAACACCCACCTACACACCAACGGCGACCAACACGCCCACGGCCACGCCGCTGGGGCCAACGGCCACGCCCAGCCCCACCCGCTCGGCTTACATCTTCACCAAAACAGACAACAGCCCGTTTTATTTGCAAAATCATGCCAACAATGCGGGCTGCGGCTGGCTGGGCATTGCGGGCGAGGTGCTGGATTTGAATCGCAATCCGGTAGCGTTTGGCAGCTACCGGGTGCACGTCTGGGGCAGCGGCCTCGACGAGCGGGTGCTGGTGGGCAGTGCCCCAGATTATGGCCCGTCTGGCTGGGAGCAGTTTGTGTTCGACACGCCAGTGATGCGGGATTACAACGTGCAGTTGGAGTCGCCGAGTGGTACGGCCGTTTCCCAAATCTACCGCGTACAAACCCGCCCCAACTGCGACGAGAACCTGCTGCAGCTCAACTTTGTGCAAAATCATTAGGTGGGGGTTGGTGGTGAGTGGTTGATGGTTGGTACCAGCCACGAACCACCAGCCACTAACCACCACGTTCTTAGGAGTTTATTTTGGCGATTGAAACGGTTGTTTTTGATTTAGGCGGCACGCTGATTGAGTATGCTGGCCAATATGAACATTGGCCGGAGCTGGAGACGCCTGGTTTTGCGGCGGCGTATGAGGTTTTGGCGAACAGTGGGCAGGCACTGCCGCCGTTCGACGCTTTTCGGCAGGCAGGCTTTGCCCACCTGCCCCGCATGTGGCAAGCGGCCACGCGCAAGGTGGCCAACTTACAGGTTCACGCGCTGCTGGGCGAGGCGCTGGCGGAAATTGGCGTGAACAGCTTTGCCAATGGCGATTTGCTGGCCGCGGCAGAAGCGTATGGTGCGGCGATTCAGCAGCAGGCGTTTGTCATCGAGGGAGCGGTGGCGGCGGTAACGGCCGTAAAAGCCGCAGGCTACAAGGTGGGATTGGTCTCCAACACCATGTTCCCCGGCGCGATGCACCAGGCAGATATGGCTCGGTTTGGCCTGCTGGATCATTTTGACGCGACGGTGTTTTCGGCCGATGTGAACAAGTGGAAGCCGAATGCAGACCCGTTTTTGCATCTGTTGGCTGAGCTGGGCGTGGGGGCGGAAACGGCCGTTTACGTCGGCGACGATCCAGGCAGTGATGTGGTTGGCGGTCGGGCTGCTGGGATGCGCACCATTTACTTCCCCTCCAGCCAACGCTTCCAAAACCCAGACGGCATACAGCCCGACGGCGAAATCCACGAGCGCCGCACCTGGCAAGTTGGTAATTACCAATTACTCAATTACAACCCGTAATTAGTAATTGGTAATTGCGTAATTTGATATACTACCCCCCATGAGCAGTGACGAAAATATCATCCGCGAAAAAGCAATGGTTTATTTTGAGCAGGCGTACCGCAAGCAGATGGACGGCGAACTGGGCGACGCCATTCTGCTGTACAAACGCTCTCCTGGCTACCTTCCCCACGGCCGAAGCGTACACCTTCCTCGGCTGGACTTACAGCCAGATGGGCCGCACCGAGGAAGCGATTGCCCTGTGCCAGCAGGCGATTGAGACGGACCCCAGCTACGGCAACCCATACAACGACATCGGCGCGTACCTGATTGATGAGGAAAAGTGGGCTGAAGCGATTCCCTGGTTGAAAAAAGCGACCCAAGCCCCCCGCTACGAAACGCGCCAGTTTCCCTACATGAATTTAGGCCGAGCGTATCAAAATCTAGGTCAATACGAGACGGCCAAGCAGCATTTTGAACAAGCCCTGGTTGAAGAACCGTTTTACCTGCCCGCCCACTGGGCGCTCACCGCGCTGCTGGCCAAAATGAATTGACCGTTGTCCTGGGGATGAATCCCCAGGCTAAAGTTGTCCCCACCAAATTGCTGAAAAGTTTCAAATCCGCATTCATCGGCGTTCATCCGCGTCCTAAAAAATTTCCCCTTACTCAATTTCTAAACTGATAATTTGACCATCATCTAAAATGAGGATGGATTCGCTGGGCACGTCCCAGGTGAGCAGTTGGGCGGTGTTGGGGGTGGGCAGTACGGCCGTTAATGCCACCTCCCCACTCTGCGGATCAAGGGTAAACACGGCGAACTGTGCAATCTCTGGGTTGGCGGGGCCAAATGCTTGGCATTCCCCCACCGGCAGCACAATTTGGTTGGGCGCAACCAGCGCTGGTCCACCGACACAGCGCACCAATTCTGGATTGTTGAGCGGCTCATCTAAAAAAAAGGCGGTAAAGCCTGTCTGAGGCAAAAGGTGGCTAAAGCTGCCATCCGCTGCGGCCCAAATGTAGCCAGTTTCAAACGGGGTCTCACTGCGGCCATCGTTGGTATAGGCAAATTGGAAAACCTGGCTGCTGTCGGCTGTCCAGTTTGGCTTGTAAAATGGCCCGGTGCCGCCGTAGCCAGCCCGGTCTAGCGGGGAAACCTGCGTCTCGCTGCCGGTTTCGATTTCCACCACGTACAGGCCGGCTGGGGTACCGTCTACCTCATACCAGGATTCGCGGGTGAAGGCGACGAAACGGCCGTCTGGCGACACTTTCAACGTATGGGGCACGTCCACCGCCAGCAGTTTGTCCTCCCCAGCGGCGGTGCGCCAGCGCAGTTCGTACGTTTCGTCGGTGGCCAAAATGTAGGCAAAATCCAGCCCGTTGGGCGCCCAGCCCGCCGACACGACGTTGTCGGCCACAATTTCTACTTCCTCCGTGGCTACGTTCACGATGAAAAGCTGCCCCACCGCCAAATTGCCCGGCCCCGCCCCACCCGCAAACTGCCAGGCGATGAGTCGGTCTGTGGCCAGCGCGTAATCGGAATCCACCGAGTCGGTACCGAGGGCGTAGCCGAGTTCTTCATTGTAGAGACCCGTTGGATAAGGAATGCGCTCAAGCTGCCAGCCATCCCCCTGGCGCACCAGCCCGGTGAGGCTGTTGCTGCCGCCTTCCGGGTTGGCAAAAGGCAAAAAGCGCTCGAAGCGAGGGGTGAAGGTAGTGGGGTTGGGAACGGCCGTTTCTGTTGGTGGCGGAACCGGTGTTGGCGTAAAGACGGCCGTTTCTTCCTGCGTCGGCGTTTCGGTGGGTTGGGCAACGGCCACTTCGGCTTCGCTCAGTGCAGGCGTTGCAATCACGGTGGGTCGGCTGGCGGTTTCGGGTTCGGGGGAAACGGCCGTTGGACCACAGGCCACCAATGTCAAAAACAAACCCACGGTTACAAACAATTTCAATTTCATCATCCCATCCTTCGCCAAATGATGCGCTTGAGGCGTGAAACGTGATACGTACGTGAAACGTGATTGACATCACGCATCACGTTTCACGCCTCACGCCTCAACTCTTCAAATTTCTTGGGCTATCCTTCGTTATTCCGATAATTCAATCACAATCTGGTTGCTGGCGGAACGGCCCCAAACGGCCGTATCGTACATCGCGTACACCTCGGCGGGCATGGCGGTGAAGCTGCCTGCCTGCGTGGCCCGGGCAAAGTAGGTAAAGGTGTGCAGCGCCGTGCTCATCTCCGTGACAAAAAAGCTGACCCGGTCGCCGCGAATCTCTTTGTAGTTGTAGCCCAGCTCGCGCCAATAAAAACGGGGGCTGCTGTACGCATCCGCCACGTGGCTGGTGGTGGCCAACCCTTCATTCAGCGCTTCCAGCCCGCCCGGCAGCCGATCTTCGATGATGATGTAGCTGCCGTCGTCGGGCAAATCCACCGTCACAACCACTTTCACCAGTTGGCCGGGCTGGATCGTTTCCAGAGGAGCGCCCGTCTCGGCATCACGGTAGGTGCGGGTGACGACCACATCGCCTGCCGCTTCGATTTCGTCGTAGGGGAGGTACATACGGCCGTTCAGCCCAAAGTACAATCGCCCGCCACCGCTCTGGGTCAGCACAATCTCGTTGTCGCCCACTTGCAGGTCGTCCATGGGAATCATCAGGGAGACGGCCGGTTCGCCGCGCCCCAGCGTGCCGCTGGCCACCGTTGCGCCGTTCACCTGCACCGTGTAGCTGGTGCTGGCCGCCGCCTCATTAAAGCTGGTCGCCAGCAGGTGGTCGGTGAGGCCCAGGATGGCAAACGAGGTTTCGTTGGTGCTGCCCCAGCCCTGGCTGCGCCGCTGGCTCATCAGCCAGCGCACCATGCCGGGGATCAGCTCACTGCGCGGCTGAATCTGGCTGTAGGCGCTTAGGGCCAGCGCGGTGGTGCGGATGTCGGAGGCCATCACTTTGTCGCCGTAGTAGCCGTCGTGATTGGCCCCTTGCCAGTAAACGTTGTTGTTGGTGGAAACGGCCGTTTCGCCCAACTCCGCTAACACCTCCGCTGCCAATTCAGCTTCGCCAATTTTGTGCAGGGTCAGCGCCAGCGCCGCCAGGCTGAACTCGTCGCCGTTGAGGGCGATGCGGTCGCGGTGCAGACCCAGCGTTGCTGCCTCGTTGGGCAGCCCGGCCACGGCCATGGCGTACAGGGCAAAAGCGCGGGTGCGCGGATCCATGCGCCCCTGATTCTCGTTGAGCCAATTCACGCCCCGCTCAATCACGCCGGGGTCGATTTCATAGCCTGCATCGGCTACCTGAGCCAGGCCAAAGATGACCCAGGCCGTCTGGTAGTCGTGGGTGTCGTCGTCGTACCACCAGCCCCAGCCGCCGTCCTCATGCTGGAAGCCGTAGAGCCGCTGGATGCTGGCGTTGATCTGCCCCGGCAGCTCTGCTTGCAGGGTGGGATTCGTCACGCCAAGCTGGTTCAGCGCCCGCCCGACGACGGCGTTGGGCAGCGCCTTGCTCATCGTTTGCTCCACGCAGCCGTACGGGTAGCCGGTGAGATATTGCAATCCTTCCAGCAAACTGCCGGCGATGGAGCGGCTGAGCTGTAGCTCAACCACGCTCATCGGCAGGGCGTCAGCTGGCACGTTGACCGTCGTTTCGTACCGCCCGGTGAACTGACCCACCTCGGTGGTTACGTCTGGTACGGCCAGCGGCTGGATGGTGAGGGGCAGCTGGATGGCATCGGATGGGCCAATGCCAGTGGTGGGAACGGCCGTAATCAAAACATCAACCTCCCCCGCCGCAACTGCCTCAACCGGCCAGCCCACAATCCGCTGCTGCCCCGGCTGGATCGTCACGGTCTGCGCCGCCTCGCCCCCAATCTCCAATCTCTGATCTCCAATCTCCAAAGTAACCACCAAAGATTGAGGGGCGTCGCTGTAATTGTGTACGATGGCCGACAGGGCCATTGTGTCCCCGGCGGTGAGGATACGCGGCAGCAACGGCCGTATAATCACATCCTGCCTGGTGATGACGTTGGCGATCGCTTCGCCCACCTGCGTGTCCGCTGTGGTCGCTTTGGCCGTGGCGCGCCAGCTGGTGAGGCTGTCTGGCAGGGTGGTGGTGACGCTGACTTCACCGTTGAAATCGGTGGTGAGGGTGGGTTGCCAAACGGCCGTATCCGGGAAATCCTGACGCGGGCCACCCGTTGCGCCACCGTCGCCGCCGCCGCCACCGTAACCGCCATCCCACAGATAGCGGATGGGGGTGAGACCGTTGTAGGTGCGCACGGTGGCGCTCCGTTCATAGTAAACGGGCGTAATCGTCACGTTGAGCCGCTTGGTGAGGGCGGGCACGGATAGATTGACATAACTCGTCAGCAGGCGGCTGTCTGGCAGGCTGCTGCTGGTGTTTTCGGTCACGACCGTGTCCTGCTCTTGCCAGACGTTGAGCGCCACGTAGATGTTGGGCACATCCCCTTCTTCGATGGTGAGCGGGAGCAGGGTGACGGGCGCGGTGAGCTGCACCAGTTCCTGACGACGGATCGAGCCGCGCTCCACAGTGAGCAGCGCCGGGCCGCTAACGGCCGTTTCCACCAACAGTTGGGCCACGTCGCCAGGCTGGTATTGGGGCTGGTCTGGCTCGATGTTTAGCTCGCCGCTGCTGCTGCCGTACCAGCTGGTGTAAAAATCGCTGAAGGCGTAGACCCAGGTGTTGTAGGTCATCGGCTTGCCGCGACTGTCTTGCCCGGTGACGCGAATCTGGTAATAGCCGGGCTGCTCGATGGTGAAGGTGAGATTGGTACGGCCGTTTTCCCCGGTTTGCAGCGTTTCTGACTGCACCACCGTGTCATATTCGTAGCTGCTGGGGTTCCAGCGGCGCAGGCTCAGCGCCAGCTGGCGATTGGCCACGGGTTCACCAAAGATGGTTTGCACGGCGGCGTTGATGCTAAACGGCACGCCCGGTTCCCGCACGTAGCCGCCTGCATCCACCGTCAAATATTCGGCGGCGTCGTAGATGGTGATGATGGCGTGGCCGCTCACGGTTTGGCGGCTGCCGTCGTCCACGGTGGCCTCGATGCCCCACTGGATTTTACCCAGGCTGCTTTGCCAATCGTTTTGCTGAAAGTAAAGGCCGTCGCCGCGCAGGGGGAAGGTGAAGGTGACACGGCCGTTTTCATCCGAAGTAGCGCGCAGTTCATCGATGCCGTACATCTCAAACCAGGTGTACAGGCCGGGCGTGTACCAATCTTCGGTCACCTGGAAGCGGCGCAAAACGACTTCTGCGTTGGCCACCGGTTCGCCAAAGAAGTAGGCGGTGTCCACGGTCACGTCCACCGAATCCCCCTGCACGTAGGCCGCGGCGTCGGTGGTGACGATCACTTCGTAGTCGGGCTTGCGGTAATCTTCTACCTTGAAATTTTGGCTGTGCGGCGTGCCGTTCAGCGTGGCCTCAACGGAGTAGACGCCCAGCGACGCGCCTTCGGCAATCTGGAAGCTGCCGTTGACGGTGCCGAAGCCGTTGGTGAACAGCTCTTGCGTTTGCACCACGTTTTGGCGGCTGTCGCGAATGCGAATGGTAACGGCCGTTCCTTCCGGCGGCACGGTGAGCAGGGCGTCGTCGTCCAGGCGCAGGATTGCTTTGAAGTAGACAAGTTGGCCTGGTTTGTAAATCGGCCGTTCGGTGAAGACGAAGGCGGCGGATTGGGCGTCTTGCGGGCGGCGGGATTGCCAATCGTAGTAGCCGCCGCTGCTTTGCCACTCGGCAGAAAGGCCGGTGAGCGTCACGTCGTCGCCCACCTGGGCGGCCACGATGAGCGGCTGGGTGGCGGCGGGGCCACCTTCAGCAAAGGAGAGCAGTTCCGTCTGGAACAGGCCATCTTCGTTGGTTTGGCCTTGGGCTAGAATGTTGCCGCTGCGGGCGTAGATGGAAACGGCCGTGTTCGGCACGGGCGCGTCGTTGATGTCGGTTACCCAGACCAGCAGCTGCTCGTCCGCCTGCTTCACCGCCACCACATTTTCACTCACCACGAGGATGAGCTGGTCGTTGACGCTGCCCGCCACGAGGTTGAGCACGTACAGGCCGGAGCCGATCTCGTCGGGCAGGATGGTTTCCTGCACGTTGGACCATTCTTGCAGCGGATCGATACTGGTCATCTGCCAGGTGGCCACCAGCTCGGTGCCGCTCAGAGCAATCGGGTCTTCGGCCTGCTCCTGCCAGCTCCAGCCGTGAAAACCGGAATCGTACCGGCTTAAAAATTGGGGGCATGGTGAGCTGGTACAGCTCAAAATCGAACTGAAGCTCGCCGCGACGAAACGCCTGGAACTGGATGGCGCGACGGCCGTTTAAATCCAAAACCTGGGCGTTGGGACCGTAGCCAAAATTGGCCACATCTTCCAATTCCTTGGTGCTAAATTCCCAGCTGTACGCCACGTTCATAATTGGCTCGCCGTCGGCGCTGCGGGCGGTGGGGACGATGGTGACGGTGTAGCTGCTGTTTTCGGCCAGGTAGCCCTCTTCTGGGGTAAAGATGAGGGTGGTTTCTTCCCAACGGAAGCTGCCGCTGGTAGCTGGTTCAATCTGGAAGGCGGCTTCGGCGGTGGCCGGGTCCATTGGCCGGTCGAAGCGAATTTTGATGGTGTCGGCGGGATGGTTGCCGCTGCCCGTGGGCGTGACGGAGAGGATGACGGGCGGCGTGGTGAATTCAATCGTTTCTGGTGCAGGAATGTCGAAACCGTCGGCGTCGCGCAGGCTGCTGCCAAAGCTGATGGTGTAGGTGGTGTCGGCGGGCAGCTGCGCGTTGGGGATCAGTTCGGCGCGGGTGTAGTCGTCGTTCCAGGTGAGCTTGCCGCTGATGGCTGGCTCAATTTTGAGGGCGCTGCTGACGCTGGCCCGGTTCATCGGGTAGTTAAACTGGATGGCGATGGGGGCGGTGTGGTTGGTGGCGGTGGGCCAGGAAACGAAGTCTAACGGCCGTACCAGTTGGAAGGTCCAGGTGTAATTTTGGGCCATCCGCAAGCCGTCGGTATCGGCGGCGCTGTTGGCGATGGTGATGGTGTAGTCGGTGTCAAAGTCCAGCGGCTCGGACAGGCTGAGGGTGAGCAGTTCACCTTCCCAGTCGAGGGTGTAGGGCACGGCGGGGCGCATTTGCAGCGCTTGGGCCACGGAGTCGCGGTCCATGACGCGGGTGAAGGTGAGGTTGAAGCTGGGCTGGCGTTGGGTGAGGGTGCGGCTGTTGGGCGAACGGCCGTAAACGCGCGGGCTGTATTGGGTGTGGAGGGGGAAGGAAACGGCCGTTTCGGCTCCGCTCAGGGCTGGCGTTAGCGCCAACTCTGTCTCGCTTTTCAGGCGGGAATCAAACTCAACGGTGTAGTCACGGTTGCTGCTGAAGGCGGTGTCTGGCGTGAAGATGAGCAGGGTGTGGTCGGTGCTCCAGCGGTATTCGCCGCTAACGGGCGGGGAGAAGTGGAGCGGACGGGGTACGTTCACCACCATCGGCTGGTTAAAGCGGATGATGAGCGGTTCGTAGGGCGGGTAGTTGTCCAGATCGAAGTCGCCCGCAACTTCCCAGGCTAGGAAGTCGGGTGGTTCGGCGACCGAACTTGCCGTTGGCGCGGCAATGTCAATCGTTTCTGTGCGGTCTTCGTTTGGTTGATCTGGTGGGGTGGAAACGGCCGTTTCGTCTGCGCTTTGAACGGCCGTTGGCAAAGGCGCGTCTTCCCCCTGGCACGCAGCCAAAATGATGAAAATGGTTAAGCAAATGAGCAAAAAACGGTAGCGCTGGTTCATGGTTGTACCCCCTGGTTTTGGTGATCGGTATTCAGTGGTCAGTATTCAGTGGTCAGTATTCAGTGGTCGCTGAGGTTATCTGATTACTGTTTACTGATTACCGATTACTGTTTACTGCTTACGAACAGGGTACGCTTTTTAGGGCGGGGGCTGCTGTACGACGGGGCGTTGGTTGGTAGGCGGGATGGCTACGGGGGGGAAGTCCTGTGTTTTAGGGGGCCGTCAGATTTATTGTCAGAAAAAACGGCCGTGTGACATTTACTAACTAGATTGCGTTTTGTCGAATTACCAAACAAGCTTTGTTCTTCAGGAGAGTTATTATGAGTCACTATTTTCGTCTTTGCGCCCGGTTATCCAGCTATGCAATATTAGTTTTCTTTCTGGTGCAACTTACTACATCACCAGTTGCAGCTCAAATAAATACTAATTTCATGCTGCAAGAATCAGGAATCGCAAACAGTATTCCTTCAATCTTACCTCCCACAATTAATGACTCTGCAGAAAGTAGCATTCCTCAAGGGCCGAACAAAGAGGATACACTTTTACAGGCAAACACTTTTAATCCTGAACCCCAAGTAGAAGAGAGCTTGGAAATAGATGAAACAACGATTGCTACAGGTAAGACCATACAAATAACAGCAACCCTCACCAACAGCGGCGAGGTTACTTTACCTGCCTACTCTTTAAAGATCGGCTTAAGCGATGATTTACAGTTTAGCCAAACAGGTGATGAAGAAAAAACAACCCCAGAATTGGCAGTAAATGAAACATATCAATGGGATTTTGCCATTGATATATCTGCAGAGGCTAGTGGGCTGCAAATAATTAGTTTGTATGGCGGTGGACAAAATTCGCCCACGATTGATACACATGTCACTTTTGATTTAGGAATTGTTGGTGCGCTTAGCCCCACAATCCTTGCTGTACAATCTCCCGATGCACCAGAGGCATGGGCTCCTAAATTTGTAGAACCCGAATTATCTCTTTTTTCTGGCGCAGCTTCATACACTTACCCCTTTGATGTCGTGCCTGGGCGCAATGGGCTTCAACCCTCCTTGGCTCTTAGGGTTCGTTCGTTAACAACTTTGGATATTTGGTAAAATAGCCGCCAATCAATTTAGCCAATTGGAGGCCATATGACCGTAATCCATCAATGTGAATGTGCTATTTGTCAACAATCTGAATCTCATCCAGAACAGGCGCAACATCAACGAATGAACTTGTTTATGAGCCGCCTCGATGAACAACAACGCCGCTGGTACGCAGCACTTGAAGCTCAAAAATTGGGGCACGGCGGAACGACGCTGATAGGCAGGATAACCGGGCTATCTGTGGAAACCATTCGACGCGGTCGATACGAATTAGAAAATGATTTGGCGGACCGACCCGTTGACCGCGTACGCCAGGCCGGTGGTGGTCGTCCAACAGTCGAAAAAAAACGCCGTCTATTACCACCGCCCTCAAAGAAGTAATTGATGATGAAATTGCTGGCGACCCGATGGTTGACCACAAATGGGTACGTCGTTCTCTGAAATATTTGGCTCAGGCCCTGGTTAAACGGCGTTTTCGGATTGGTCCGACCACTGTGCGCCGTTTGTTGAAGAAGCTGAAATATCGCTTGTTCGGCAATTGTCAAAGTCTGACACCACGGCATCCTGACCGGGATAAGCAGTTTCGCTTCATCCGCCGGATTAAGAAACTATTCCTGACCGCAGGTCGGCCGGTTATCAGTGTCGATACCAAAAAGAAGGAACTGATTGGCAATGTCAAAAATGCCGGACGTATTTGGGAACAATCGCCCACATTGGTTAATACCCATGACTTTCTTTCTGAAGCAGTGGGTCGGGCAACACCGTATGGCATCTATGACCTGGTCCATCAGCAAGGCTCTGTCTATGTCGGCACTTCTTATGATACGCCTGAATTCGCGGCTTATGCCATTGCTGAGTGGTGGGCTGACCCCGCCCGCCCGCGCTTTGCCCGCGAGGACAAACTGCTTATTCTCTGTGATGCCGGGGGCAGCAATAATTGCCGTTACTGGCGCTGGAAAATCGAGATACAAAAGCAAGTGGCTGACGCTTTTGGTATTGAGGTGATGATTTGTCATTATCCCACCGGGGCCTCCAAATGGAATCCCATTGAACACCGACTTTTCAGCGAGATTTCCAAGAATTGGGCTGGGAAACCTTTACGAACTTTTCAGACGACACTCAATTACATTCGGGATACCGCAACGGAAACCGGACTGAAGGTCAAAGCGTGCCTGGTCGAACGTGTCTTTGATAAAGGAATGAAGTATGACCCGCAAGAACGGGACAACCTCAATTTACAGCGTTGTCGTACTTGTCCTACTTGGAACTACATCCTTCAACCACAGATTTGTTCTGGATGATATTCGATTGTTAATGTCCAAAGTTATTTTTGATTGAACCCTTAGCTACAACAGCCGGAATTCCGACGGGATTAGCCACACCAAAAGCAGTGGGGACTATTATGAAGGCTGGAATCTTTCCGGTATGTCATATATCTCCCGTAGAGGTGTGCAAAGTTGCCCAAACAGTGCCACTCAAGTGGTGACGCCAGATAAGTATATTCTTGTTCTGAACGGCCAATCATATAACCTTGAAGAGGTTGTTGCGAATTCTGACTACGGTCGATATGCAGCCAAGGGAGCCCCCGGCCTGTATATTGCTAGGCACAACGATATGGGAGCAGGGAACGGATATTCTGGAAGCCCAGATAATGTAACAGGTGAGTATTGGCTTGTCCAAACCATTGATGGCACAATCTATCGCTTTGGTTATGACACAGATTCTGAACAAGTGATGGCAAATCTAGGCAAGCAAGATGAGCAATGTCTAACAGAAGACAGAGATTACACAGGAAGTGTACCAAACGTAGCGGTATTGCGCTGGCTTATTGATCGTGTTGAAGATCCATCCGGCAACTTTATGGAATATACCTATATGGATTCGCCTGGATATGAATCGAATAATTGTACCAGTCATGGTAGCGGTTTCATTTGTCGAGAGATAATGGAGTACCTACATACGATTGAGTATAACAATGCAACGTCAGGAACGCCTGGTAATTACGCCAGCCAAATTTCTTTTAGCTGGGTGAGCGGCAGCAATCTATGTATCACTGGTGGTTGTGGCAATAATAATTTAACCAACACGGCAGGTAAATATCAATTAAGTAGCATTGATGTACTCCATAATGGTTTAACCAAATGGGAGTATAGTAGGGCGATTGCATGAAAGTTAACATAATGCTGTGAAGCCTGATAATACCTTCTCGCGATAAGCAACATCCCAGGCACAACGCAATCGCTTGTTCTTTTTGCCTACCTTGTGGCTCTGTTCCTGAGACAACAAATTCAGCACCAAATGACGAATGACAGCCAGGTTTTCAGCCGCATATCCTTGTCGAACCCGGCTTTGGTCTTCGTTGAAAGCAACATCCAATACCCAGTGCAACTCATTCTCAATACCCCAATGGTGGCGCGCGGTCTGGAGAATCTTGGCGGCTTGGGCGGCTAAACTGGTAATGAAATAGCGTGTTTCACTGGTGACTTTTCACCTTCCTGACGTTGTGAACGAATCATGACCACTGATTGCAGCCCAGCCCATTTGTCGAGAGTGCGGAAATAGTCTGACCAGGCCGCTGGTTCAAACACCCAGCACTCTCGTATCTCCAAGCGCCCATGCCCTTTGTTGACCGTCTTGTGGTAATCATGGTCAATCTCTTTGAAAGCGATACCCTCAAAGTAGTCAAACATTGCGGTCACATCTTGATGCAACTGTCCCTGGTTTCCCTTGAGGACAGGACATAGTCGCCTGCTTGCTCGACGATTTGTTGGGCAATCTCTCTCTGACAGCCCATCGCGTCAATGGTAACGATACAGCCGGTCAAATCTAACGCTTCTAGCAACAGGGGAATCGCCGTAATTTCATTTGATTTTTCGTCCACTTTGCGCTGACCGAGCACTAAGCCATTGGCCACACTCCAGGCGCTAACCATATGAATCGCCTCTTTGCCAATGCCTTTGTCATGCGACCGGCGCAATTGTTTGCCATCTATCGCCACGACACCTGCTATGAGTTGGCTAACGCTGCTCATCCAGCTAAGAAAACCTTGTTGGAACTCTTCGCGGTCGATGATGGCAAACGTTCGTCCCAACGTATCGTGCGAGGGAGCCCGTTTTTCAGGTCAAGATACTTGGCCAGCCACTCCCCTCTTGGGCTTGGGCAAAATCGGTGATGGCCACCCAGTCATCGGCGCCGCACAGGACGCCACAAAGGGTAATAAAAATGATATTTATAAGCGGGTGGTCAACTTTTCCATATTGACGTGGATCGCTAACCGCCGCAAAATGCGTCTCGATACCTAATAACAAGGGGGATTTCATGGGCTTTTTCCTTTTTAGCCCGTATTTCACCACATTTCTTCATTCTCGCCACCACGCTATTTACATAAGTCATGCAATCGCCCTAGGGAGTATAGTTTACAAGCTTCGGTATTTGAGACCTATGGGGATAATCATCGGATAAAAACATTAGACAGCATCACAAAAACTTTTCCAGGTGAAACTGTCTCCAACCCTACAATACCGCCCATAACTTTCACTTATACAGATGTCGGAGAAATGTCGAGTGGCTATCGAGGACATTGCTGGGATTCTAACCATGAGACTTTTGATTATCCTTATTTGCGTCGCGTAGACAATGGATATGGGGCTACATTTGAGTTTACCTATAGCAGCAATACATTCCTAAAATATACGGGCGGCGGAGATTGTTCTCAAGGAGCAACTTATTATAATGTTTATGGATTGTCTCATTTTGTTACTGGGCTACGCATCTGGGATGGGGTGCAAAATATTTATGGTACTGATCCAGCAACCAGTTGGCAGCTTGCTAGCTATGATCCTGCTGATGCCTGTTTCAATCATTATGAATCTTTTCGCTACAACGGTACTTACTACACAAATGTTTGTCAGGGCGATGGTGAATTTGGAAGTACATTAGTCGGTTTTTATAAGGTAAGAACAGAGGTTCGTACCGGAGACAATTCAGCAATATTAAGTCGCTCTGACACAGAATTTTATAAACAATCTAATGGATCTTTGCTTTTAGGATCGCCAAAATATCAATACACCTTCGATCCCGCCGATCTCACATACACACCTTTGGTGACCAAGTATTGGGAACGTGCATATGCTAGTGGCAGTACTGGCAGTTGTGCTAATGATTGTCCAAATACCGGTTTATCCGCATTTTGGGCTCTGCTTCATCGGGAGCAAACAATTGTCCACAACCCAGCTACTGGAGATGTCTCCGAAACTTGGATAGTCAATCAATATTTGCCGCAAGATCAAGGTGATGGTTCAAAACAGTGGGGGCAATTAACCAGGCAAATGGAGATTAGCGGCCCTTATGCTACCGGGCAGGTATTGCGCCGTTCGCTTAATCTGTTTGCAGCCGATAACAATGAATGGCTACTCTATCCTTGGTACAACGGGATATGGAGTGCAGGGTGGATGCAGGAGCAAGCAACGGTTTCTTTGTATGGGTCTAACACAGATCCAGATAATCAGTCGATAGATTGGGGGGATAAACTAACTTGGACACGCTCCGTATTAGTTGATGACAACACAACGGGGGTTGTCAATTGGCCCTCGGTTGATACTTTTTATGAATACAATTCATTTGGATTGCCTACAAAAGTTACCACTTTCGATAAATATGGGACTATTGGTGTTAATCATGGGGTAACCCCAAACAATTGGTTGCCAGGCACCTTGGCCGGGAATGTAGCAGGTGTTGCGCCAGCAACAGCCCAGACACAGTATAGTGCAGATGGGCTCACCGTGAGTTGGGTTCAAAATGCTTTGGGAGCTACGCATAGAACCAACTTAGCTTATGGAGATAGCCGTTTCCCTTGGGCAGTTACTGGAATAACAGACCCAAACGGTATCGTCTCAACGTATAGTTATGATTTAGCGGGACGCCTTTTAACTGTCAAACAGTCCAATCCTTCTGCTGGTGTAGGCGAGTTGACCACTGTTTCTTATGCTTATTCGCTAGTTGATCCACCCGGAACCACAATCAATAAAATTCTGCAAATAGACGAAACGATCGTTCCAAATGACAGCAATTTAACGGTTACCAATCGGCGCTTTTACGATGGTTTGGGGAGAGTTGTACAAGAGCGACAGTTTGACGTAGCTATTGACGGCAGCAGCAATAATGTGATTTGGCAAGAAACGCATTACAATGCTTTGGGTCAACCGACCTGCCAGATTCTGCCAAGCGGTACAAATACAGCCCAGTTTTATTGGCATGATTGTGCAAGCTATGCTAGTACCAATACGAGCTACGATGTTTTGGGACGGCCGTTAATCGTTACTTCACCAGATGGAACTCAAAATTATTCATTAACCACTGGCTTAACGACTTTGACCTTCGATGCCAAAAACCAGATGACCCTATCTGAAACGGATCCGTTTGGGCGACTCATTAAAGTAGGCGAAATGCACGAGGTATATGATGCCTTTGCCTCTGGCCCGTTTGATGATGACCCAATTCATTGGACACGCGACAACGTGTTAACTGAGATTACAACGCTGAACGGTGAAGATGTCTTGAAAGTTGATGGTAATGTATATTGGGGGCACTGGGGCGTCGTCCGGGAAAATTCGTATGACATTGAACCAGGTGAAACTGTCTTTCTCCGCTTTCAGTTTGATGATACGAACTTTGCAGGTCGCATAGGCTTATTGACTGACAAAGGTGGTTTTATAGGCATCATATCACATTCTGATGATTTATATGCTGATTACAATATTGGGGGATCAGACATTCCTATTGGATCAACTTCAATTTCCAGAGATGCAGGTGTTTGGTACCGTGCCAAAATTGATATTGATACAGAAGGACGCGTTACCTGGTTTGTCTGGCAAGAAGATGATCCGCATAACAGTGACAAACATTTTTATTACACATTGAATACCACAGCGAGCCGTGATTTTTACGATGATGCCAACTTCCGATTCTATATTCAATCTGGCTCCGAGCAAAACACAACCACTACTCTTTATCTCTCAGATTATCAAAAGGGGAGTTTGTTAACAACTGATTATCAGTATGACATCCTGGATAACTTAACCAGCGTTACAGACGTATATGGCAATCAAACCACATTAAGTTACGATGCCGTTGGCCGCAAACTCAGCATGGACGACCCTGATATGGGTGCCTGGAGTTATGAATATGCTCCAGCGGGCAGCCTGATTGAGCAAACAGATGCCAACGGCAACAGCCTTTGCTTTACCTATGACAAGCTTGGCAGAATCGATACAAAAGAAATTGGCAGTTCCCCCTGCCCCGGCAACAACATCCTGGCCAGTTACTCCTACGATAATGCTACCAATGGTATTGGTCAGCTAAGTGCGGTTTACTGGGGATCAGACCCGGCGCAGAATCATGACACGTTCTCCTATGACACGCTGGGCCGCATGTACCGACAGGAACGGGTGATTGGGGGTCGTCCCTATACCATGCAAACCCTCAGCTACGATTCCCTAAATCGGCCGCTGCAGGTACAGTATCCCAATGGCGAAATCATCACCATGGCCTATGACCATGAAGGTGCGAACAGCTTAACAGCGGGAACCGACGCCTTAGTTAGCGACGTGCGCTACAATGCCATGGGCCAGCTAGAGTATATTGACCGCGTACATTCCTGGAATTTGGATACCAACTTTGAATACTCTGGAGCCAGTGGCAACTTCCGCTTGGAAGAGATCGTCAATGGGAACACCACAGACAACCGTCCAGATTTCACCTACCAATATGATAATGTAGGGAATGTCATCACCATGACTACTGCTACCGGAGGTTATGGCACTGATACGCAAGCCTTCACTTATGACAGCTTGAACCGTCTGGTAACGGCCGTTGCCAACGGCAACGTAGCCAATTATACCCACAACTATACCTATGATGCGCTCGGCAACATAGAAAATTTTGCCGGGGTCAATTATGGTTATGAAGATCCGGATCATGTCCATGCCGTGACTGACCTCAATGGTGTGCAGAAGTTCTGGTACGATGCCAATGGCAACATGGTGGGTCGTATTGATGAAGATGGACAATTTACCCAGCTTTTTGATCAAGAGAATCGGCTTGTCTATGTTGTTGATCATGAAGATCATACATTTTCCGATTCGTTTAATACCAAAGACACAAATAGTTGGTTATTCAACTCTAGTCAAGTAGTGCCTCATAACTTGCCTGGTGCCGGAAACGTTATACAAAGTAGTGGGGCAGGCGACAATACCTGGAATGGTAACTTCAGAAGAACTGACTTTAGTATAGAGAGTGGCGAAAGCGTTCGGCTGGAGTTCCAGGTGACAGGCACAAACACATTTGCCCATTTTGGCCTAGAAACAGATGGAGGCTGGGGGGTTAACGGCAGCCGCTTCGCGCTGATTGCCAACAACAACGTTTTTGATGTGCAAGAACGGGTAGGAAGTGATAACGCTGTTTCCACCAGATTACCCTTAACGGCACAAACCAATACTTGGTATGTCCTTACCCTTGTTGTTGATGATACAAATGGGCTTGCACTACATCTTTATCCAAAAGATGCACCAGACACCGCTGCTGCCTACTATCAAACATCAATACCTTTTCCTGAAGGTGAGAGTTGGCGTTTCCACCATTGGATTTACCGTGATATTGCTTATATTGATAATTATAGTGAGCAGCCTTTCACTGGTTTTTCCTATGACGCCTCCGGGATGCGCCTGACACAAACATGGGGCGAGAGCGTTAAATACACACCCTTCCCTGGCTATGAAGAAGAAGTGCGCCAACCTGTTTCGGCAGGAACTATGGCCGCGGCACCGCTGAATGGTGGGCCGACAGCATTTGCTGGCCCAGTCGCACCAATTAAACAACAAACTGAAGAACTCGCATCGTCGGCAACAACCGTTGACTTCATAAAATTTGCTCTCCCGCTGATTCTACTGGCAGGCCTCTCTATGTTATATCTGGCAGAGCTAAGCCGCTGGTACTGGCGAAACAAAAGAAGAAACCAGACGCTCTCACGAGGAGCCTTGGCCAGCCTGTTCTTGCTGCTGCTCGTGGCTGGATGGATTAAATGGACACAGCAGGTTGTGGCGCTTGAGGTTGAAACAACAAATGTGAATGCCCTTGATGAGGAGGAAATTTCTGCCGCTGTTGCCCCCGGGCAAATTCAGGACAAGGGTCAATCGATGGCCCTGCAAAGTGGCTTCCCGACGACTGGCGTACTGGATGATTTTAACCGGGCCAATGGGCCTATTGGCAGCAGTTGGTCAGGTGATACAGGGGGTTATACAATCAACAATAGCCGTTTAGACGTTGGCTATGATGAAGACATCTATTGGAACAGCACAAGCTATGCCACCGATCAGGAAGTCTTTATAACCCTACGCACTGTGGATAACAGCGGCACAGAGATCGGCTTGATTCTTAAAGCGCAAAGCAACAGTGGGTACAGTTCAGGGCTCATTGACCTTGTGTATGACCCTGTGAATGACCGGGTTCAGGTTTGGACCTATGCCAATAGCACGGGTTGGGTACAGCATGGCAGCAACATCTCTGTGACGTTTGCCCACAACGACCAGTTTGGTGCCCGCGCCAGTGCCGATGGGACAGTGGAGATTTTCAAAAACGGCAGTTCCATTGGTACCCGCGATGTGAGCAGCTGGCCCTATGCAGCCAACGGCGGCTACATTGGTTTGTTTAACTTGAGTGCCGAGAATGCTGTATTGGATAATTTTGGGGGTGGCACGGTGGGTCAAACGCCGACGCCCACACCAACCAATACATCAATGCCGCCGACCGCTACGGCAACTGCTACGGGCACTGCAACGAGTACAGCAACTGCCACTGCGCTAGCTACAGCCACGGCTACAGCAACACAGATGGGAACGGCAACACCTACATCTACAGCTACCTCAACGACATCGCCTACGGCGACTGGGGTGCCACCGAATGGCTTCCCAACGACTGGTGTGCTGGATGATTTTAACCGGGCCAATGGGTCTATTGGCAGCAACTGGTCTGGCGTGACGACAGGGTATGCTATCAGCAACGGCCGTTTAGACTCTAACAATGGCGGAGACATTTATTGGGATAGCACCAGTTTTGGCGCTGAGCAAGAAGCGTTTGTAACCTTGCTCACAGTGGATACCAACGGTATAGAGATTGGTCTCATCCTCAAAGCGCAGAGCAATAATGATATCAGTCCGGGGCTGCTTAACATTATTTATGATCCGAGGAATGAGTACGTTGAGATTTGGACCTATGCCAACTCAACAGGCTGGGTGCAGCATGGGGCTGACCTGCCGGTGACGTTTATCAATAATGACCAGTTTGGTGCCCGCGCCAGTGCTGATGGAACAGTGGAGCTGTTCAAAAATGGCAGTTCCATTGGCACGCGCGACGTAAGCAGCTGGCCCTATGCAGCCAGTGGGGTTACATTGGCTTATGGAACTATAGCGCGCCAAACGCCATCGAGGATGATTTTGGGGGCGGCACGGTG
This sequence comes from Candidatus Leptofilum gracile, assembly GCA_016713825.1. Taxonomy (GTDB): domain Bacteria; phylum Chloroflexota; class Anaerolineae; order Promineifilales; family Promineifilaceae; genus Leptofilum; species Leptofilum gracile. Next base: position 191,930 of record JADJOJ010000001.1, read on the forward strand.
AGTCAAACGCCCACGCCCACACCAACAGCAACAAACACCGTCACCCCAACAGCGCCAGCTTGCAGTTACGGCCCCTATGACCTGAGCCAAAACAGCCGAATTGAGGCAGAGAATTTCCGCTGTGGCGGTGAAAGCGTTGGCTTCCATGAAGATTTGGCCGCCGATACAGGCCCCGGCAGTGGAGATTACCGTACTGATGTGAGTACAGCAGGGCCAGATTTACAAACCACAACGGATGTAGGGGGTGGTTATAACTTAGGCTGGACGCGGTCGGGAGAATGGCTAGAGTACGAAATTATTGCCACACAAGCAGGGGCGTATGACGTTACCCTACGCTATGCGTCGGCAACAGGCAACACACCGGCGGCTCGCCTGACAGTTGAGCAAGGCGGCACCGTGATTGATGATTCTGGCGTGCTGAATTTGGCGGCAACCGGTGACCCCCAAAATTGGGCAGACTATGTGGTGACCCTTAACCTGGCTCAGGGAAACAACATCTTGCGCTTAACCATTGAGGCTGAACGCGGCAATTTCAACTATTTTGACATCCAACTAGTGGCAACACCGACACCTACGGCAACCGCTACTGCTACAGGGCCAACGGTGACCCCCTCTGTAACTGCGTCTGCTACGTCCTCGCCGACGGCCACGTCTACAGTAACATCCGGCTCTGTGCCGCAACCGTGGGTGAATGGTGATATGGGCGATGTGGGAGCGGTTGGTACAGCCAGTGAAGCAGGCGGAACCTTTACCGTTGCTGGTGCTGGGGCTGATATTGGCGGCACGGCTGATGCCTTCCACTATGTTTACCAGCCGCTGGCGGGTGATGGCAGCATTGTGGTGCGGGTTGCCAGCCAGACGACGCCTGCTTACTGGAGCCGTGCCGGGGTGATGATGCGGGAGAGCCTTGCCGCCGATTCGCCTCATGTGATGGCAGCCGTTATGTCTCGGGCAAACCGCATACAAACTTTCCAGCGCAGTACGACTGGTGGCACAACGACGACATATCCTTCGACCCCTAATGACGCTGCGCCCATTTGGCTAAGGTTGGAGCGCGTAGGCAGCACCATTATTAGCTCCCGGTCGGATGATGGGGTGACCTGGACGCAGTTGGAGAGCTTGTCTACAACGATGAGCGGGACGATCTATGTGGGGATGGCGGTGACTTCTTATAGCTATAGCACGCTGTCTACGGCCATGTTTGATAATGTGGTGGTTACCGGGGGCGGGGCAACGGCTACGCCAACAGCGACAAACACAGCCACACCAACACACACGCCCACAGCAACGGCAACGGCCAACAGCACGGCGACGCCAACAAACACGCCTCCGTCAGCCGGAGACCTTAGTGGTATCGTCCGGTATTTAAGTGGTACCTACATTCGCTGGGAAAATGTAAACGTGATGTTGTTTGACGATAGTACATCAACATTGCTCTCAACGACGGCTACCGATGAAAATGGTTATTATCAGTTCACTCAGCTGCCAGCGGGAAGTTACCGAGTTATTGCTTGCGGCTATATTGGTACAGAAATATATGGCGGTGAACGGATCACCTCAACCGTACCTAATCCATATCTAGATGTTTTTGCCAACCATGAAACCTGCCCCATTGAAATAGAACCACCAATAACGCCGCAGACGGTTACCATTTATGCAGCGGGGACGCCGGGGGATGATGGCATTTACCCGACGATGGAGTTGCGCATTAATGATGAGACTGTGGCCACCTTCACGGATGTGCAGGGTGATCCGGGGCAACGTGATTTCCTGGCGTTTACCTACACCAATAATTATTGGCCTGTTGATGTGACGACAGTGAAGGTGGCGTTTGTGAATGACAGCGGCCCGCGCAATTTGTATGTGGATAAGATTGTGGTGGGGGGTGTGATTTATGAGACGGAAGCGCCGACGACGTATTCAACCGGCACGTACAGCAGTGGGACGAACTGTGATGCTGATTACAAGCAGAATGAAGGGCTGCATTGCAATGGGTACTTCCAGTATGGGGTGCGGGTGCAGCGGACGACGTACAGCATTGCGGGGCAAGCGATTGGCATGCGCATTGTGGGCAACCCAGACGGGGGCAATGGGCTGTATTATATGCACACAGACCACCTGGGCAGCACCAGCACGTTGAGCTACCTGGCCGATGATGGCACGGCGAATATTGTGGCAGACGCGCGGGCGATGTATGCGCCGTTTGGCGATTACCGGCTGGAGCCGACGGGTGAGTACACGGACCGGGGCTACACGGGCCACCTGGGGAACAACAGCGGCAGCAACGACATTGGGCTGATATACATGAACGCCCGTTTTTATGTGCCAACTCTTAACCGCTGGTTGTCTCCCGACACAATTGTACCAGACCCCACCAACCCGCAAAGCTTCAATAGATACAGCTATGTGAGAAACAACCCTGTCAACTTCACTGACCCAACAGGTCATCGAGATACTCCTTTTGACGGGGGTGGGGGAGGGCCTCCCAATAACACAAATCTCATCCTTCTACCTAAGGACGAAGCGGAAGAAATTCTGGAAAGCGCTGAGCATGGTGCTCTTTCAGGAGCTTCTATGCTTCCCTATTTGGATACGGGGGATGATTTGGCAACCCTGTTCACAGGCTGTAGTTATGCTTGCCAAGCAGGTTATGAAGAACCTGTTGGTTGGGGGTGGAGAGCTTTTGCTGGCGCCAGTGTATTTTTACCCATTGGGGTAAGCTCCGCTCGAACGGCAGTTGGTTTAGTGGATGATGCTGGATCTGCTCTCAGGAGAATAGCAGGCTACGGAGATGATTTAGCGGGGCTGCCACCAGTAAAACCATCAATTCTTGATGACGCAGTGGCTAGTTTTAGACCACGTACATTTAGTGTTAACGGCGAAGGATTTCACCTTTCACAAGAAAGGATGGAACATATATTGGCACGTCACCATCCTAATTATTGGCAAGGTGGTACAACGGTAAGTCACGCACTAGATGCCGACATTAGTGTTGACAATGTAGCAGGTTTGGTTCAATCTACTATACAAAATGGATATAGTTCACGTGTGATTCGTGGAAATGGTTCGCAAGTATATATTGGTACAGTCAACGGAAATCGCTATCGAGTAATAGTAGCTGGCCCAGGAGACGCGACTCATGCTGCTGGACATATAGTACAGTTTACTCCTTTACCGTAAATATAACGACCGACAAGTATTATGGACAACCTAGAAATTAGTTTTTTGCTACGTGTTAATCAGAAGTTTTTCGATGAGCTTGAGATTGCTAAAGACTTACCCAATTTCAAAAGGATGAGGCAATCAAAGAATTACGAACTCGTTAGAATGGAGGGAGCCATTTCTATCTTATTTAATGGTAGAGAAATTTTGGGGAAAAATTATCGAGAAGAAATTTATGATGTTGATTTTGATACCCCTGCTTTGCTAGATGGAAAATCATGTGAAGAATATTTACCTATTTCTGGACACTACCTTTGTCTCTGCCCAAAAGGAGATCAGGTTATGTATGAAGTTAAATCAGTGCAAGCAAAAAAGGTATTAATAACACAGTCTCTTCCCCTGATACCTTTTATTCAGAAGTGGAGCTACATGAAATATCGCTTAATGAGATTAGCTGCATTTTTGCACGATAATGAATACAAACTTGTAGATTGGGAAACTTGGGGTTTTGGTACCAATAAATGGAAAGGCATCGTTGGGACTGCAAAAATAAATGCTATTATCCACAACGATTTAGTTGACGTACTGACATCTACCGAATACAGGTAAACGAGTTGACTATATGCTTGCCTCAACATTCTTAGGCTCCCCTGCTGCGGGCGGGTCTTCATGCTCGCGAGCTGTGGCCCCACTCCCTGCTCTGGACGGGTCTTCTAAATTGCGGGCGGTGGCCGCCTCTCAGTCCCGAAGGGCTGCTCCCCCTGCTGTGGTCGGGTCTTCACGGTGGGCTGTGCCACTTGCCTTGCCTGTTGCAGGTCTGGTTAAGCGGTAGCGGCAGCAACGAATTTGAGTAAATAGCGAATGGGCTGAATTGTTGACGAGGAACGGCCGGATTAATTGTGAATGGTGAACGGTTAATTGTGAATTTTTAAGGGGGTGGTTTCAGCTTGTCACGCCGTCACCCTTTCCCGTTATCAATGGGAAACAGCCGATGTGCTGCCTGTCTGTGCTATAATGCAGCCAGCAAAAATGCGGAGGCATTGTTATGGAACTGGTACTGGATAAGCATATTGAGAAAACAGCAGGCGTACGCGGGGGGAAAGCGTGTATTACCGGCACACGCATGGCTGTGTCGGATGTTGTGTTGAGCCATTTCCGCCTGGGTGAGTCGCTAGATGAGATTGCGGTGACCTATGATTTGCCGTTAGCGGCCGTTTATGCGGCCATTGCTTACTATCTGGACCACAAAGTTGAAATTGATAGCGAAATTGAAAACGGCCGACTTTTTTACGAAGCGCAAAAAGCAAAAACACCCTCTTTGGTGCAACAAAAATTAGCCGCTGGAAAAAATGAGTGACAGCATTCGCTTTCATCTGGATGAAAATGTCAATCCAGTTGTGGCGTTGGCGCTGCGTCGTTATGGGATTGACGTAACAACGACAGTTGAGGCCAATTTACGCAGCAGCAATGATGAAGCACATTTAGCCTATGCACAGCAAGAAAAAAGGGTCATCGTCACACATGACGATGATTTTTTGCGTTTGGCAGCGGCGACGGAAAACCATGCTGGCATTGCGTACTGCCATAAAGAAACACGAAGCATTGGCCAAATTATTGCCGCTTTACGTCTGATTTATGAGGTGCTAACCCCTGAGGAAATTCAGGGTCGTGTGGAATATTTGTGAACCGGTGTTTGGGGAAACGGCCGAATTAATTGTGAATTTTTAAGGGGATACGGCCGTTCACCCTGTCACCCGCTCACCCCTTCACCTTGTCAGGGAAACGGCCGTTCATTGGCATCGCTGGCTTCTTGTTGACAAAGTTCTTTATCTGCTTACAATGCAAGCATAAATTGTACAATTAAAGTATTTTAATAGGAGCTTCTATGTACAAAGCAATGCCAACTATGCCGGTCAGCGATTTACGCACCAAGCAAGCAGCTATCTTAGAGAATCTCCACAAAGCACCCATTTTGCTTACGCAGCGCGGCCACGGAGCTGGCGTTTTGGTTCATCCCGATTTATGGAATGAGATGGTTGAACTGCTCGATGATTATGAGGATATCCTCGTTGCCAAAGAGCGGCTGAAAGAAGCCGAGACCGAGCCGTCTGTGATGCGCCCCATTTCGGATTTACGCGCTAGTCTGGAAGCAGATGGGTTATTAGATGAGTGATTGGACAGTCAATTACCATCGAGACCTGGAAAAAGAGATTCGCCGCTTACCCAGACAATATATCCGCCGCATTTTGGAAGCGATTGAGAATCTGGCGTTAAATCCTTACCCGCCGAGCAGCAAAAAAACTCAAGGACATGATCTCTGGCGTGTGCGCGTTGGCGTCTATCGCATTCTTTATCAAATTGATGAAGAAAATCAAGTTATTAACACGTACCGCCTCGGTCATCGCCGAGGCGTTTATCGTAACCTGTAACTCCCTGCTAGGAGGGGCATACCCCGACGCCTGTTAAGACGGGTCTTCTAACTCAGGGGCTGTGGCCGCCTCTCAGTCCCGAAGGGCTGCTCCCCCGACCGTACCACTTTCCATAATCTGCACGAGGTGCGGGCAAGCGGCAAAAGTAACTCCGGCGTTGTCACTGTGCGAAACGGCCGGATTAATTGTGAATTGTGAACGGTTAATTGTGAATTGTGAGTGTGGGGGGAAACGGCCGTTTGCTACCAAACTTGGGCTAAAATTCAACGGTTCTTAAACGCGAAGTAAGCGGCGCGGCCAGAGGCCGAAGCAGGGGCTCTAATACCAATTTTCCAGGTTTAACCTGGGGATGCGTCCAAACTCACGAGTGTTGTTGGTTATGAGCGTTGCGTTTAGGCTTAGGGCATGGGCGGCAATGAGCAAGTCCATGTTTCCAATCATTGTGCCATTTTTCCTGAGATGGGTACGGATACGGCCGTATGCCTCTGCTGCTTGTTCATCCCATGAATGAATTGCTAGACGTGCTAAAAACGCCCTTAATTGCTTCCAACGCGCGGATTGCAGGCGTGCGGGACTGTTTTCAACGCCATATGCCAATTCAGAATAGACAATTGCCGAAATATGAACCGCATCTATCTCACTAAACTTTTGACGTATGTGCTCTGGATGCTCTTTAAGAATATGAATGCAGATGTTCGTATCTAGCATAATCATGATAACGATTCTCGTTCCTGAGGCGGTTCATTGTCACGTTCTCTCAAAAAATCGTCGCCAAATGCGCTGTTCATATTAAAAAATTCATCCCAAGATGGTTTTTTTGCCGAAAGAATAACTTCGTCTCCTTCTTTACGGATGTAAACCTCGGAGCCTTCAAATCGGAATTCTTTAGGTAACCTAACTGCCTGGCTGCGCCCATTTATGAATAATTTTGCTGTCTTTACAATCATTTTTGTACCTCTACCAGAGCGGTATATATCAAAAAGTATATATTATTTTGCGTAGGAATGTCAATCTGCAAAAGCAAGGGCGAATTGGGACAAGGAGCGAGTTGAGATGATTTGTTACCTTGTGAAGTAAATGGCATGATTTGGTTGTTTGGGCGGGAAACGGCCGTTACTCTTCCCAATCAAATGTGCGCTGGACGCGGCGGTAGAGGCGCAGCTTGATGCGGTAGACGTCCTTGACGTCGGGGAAATGCTCTGGGTGGCGGGCAATAATTTGGCGGGGCTTGAGTTCCTCCTCGAAGGTTATCTGGTAGATGAGCTTTTCGGCCTCATCTTGACAGTGGTCTTCCAGCCAGTGGCGTAGATTTTCTCGCTGGGTGGCTTCGGCTTTTTGGGACCAGAGTTGTTCTAACGGCCGTTGTACCGAACCAGACGATGTAGCAGCAACCAGCCGCTTGTGAATGCGGTCTTGACGTAGTTCACCCCGCTGCCATTCAAGACAAGCGGTTTTGATGCATAGCTCGATATATTTAAGCAGCGCACCCAGATAGGGAAACCGTTCAGCCAATGGCTGGTTTGGTGCTGCAAGCGCCATCCAAAAGCGTTCCAGCGCCACCTGAAGCATGTCTTCCACGACAAAATGGTCTACAGGCGTCGTAACCGACTCTAGCACCCAGCGAATAAACAAGGGATGAAACTGTTGCTGAATGCTTGCCCAGGCCAATTCATTGCCCTGATCCAAAGCGCGGCGAAACAGCTCAAAACAGTAATCATGCGTGGCTGTCGCAAAAGTCTGCTCTTGGGTACAACCTGCAATTAGTTGGGATATAGAGGCATGTTTGAGAGTATGATCTTGTTCCATTGCTTACTAAATTGGGACTGTAACGATAAAAACGTGGCGCAAAGTTACCACAGATTTTTCTCAGTATCTGCAAATGCACTATAAATAAACTACAAACAAATTTCTTAAATGCACCGCCTGGCAAAATTATAGATCGATCGAAACGGCCGAATTAATTGTGAATTGTAAATGTGGGGGGAATGGCCGCGCCACCTGCCCTACCTGGTTGCAATTGATGTCGCTTTCAGACCTTGCCTGGCGGGAAACGGCCGTATCTCACTCAAACTTGTGCTAAAATTCAGGCCCCTACGGGTTTGGCACGTTTTGAGAAAAATCAGTCGAATAAAAAACAGTTAGGGTCTGTATCATTGCACGCAAAGGTTCATCGATCATGTCTGCTTTCAAGTGGCAACTTTCTATAACCGAAATGGACCAGCGTCTAAGGCAGCGCCTCTCGCTTTTAGAGATGTTTGCCCTGGCGCTGTGTTTGGGGTTGGCAGGTGTTTTTGCCTGGTACCGGTCTCAGGGGTGGGCCTATGCTTACGATTTTGAAACCTATTTACTGGCGGGAACTGGCGATTTAGCGGTTCACTATTACGCTTTTTGGATATTGCCGATTTTCCAAGTTTTGGCATCTCTTCCAGCCATGCTTGGTTTTTTTGCCTGGAATGTACTCAACATCTTAGGCGTTTTCGCCGCTTCACGCATCCTTGGGGGCCAACAGCGCTGGGCAGCCGCTTTGCTGACCTACCAGATGTTTTACGTGCTTTACTACGGCAACATTGTGGGAATTCTGGTGGGCGGTTTGGCCTTGTCTGGTGGGGAGTTACGCATCAGCGCTGGCATTGGGCTGGGTTGGGGCTGGTATTGGCGCTCACAAAATATCAGTTGGGCCTCTCGTTTGGCATCATTTTGCTGCTGATGGCCAATATCTCCTGGCAAGATCGTCTGCGGGTGGTTGTGGTGCCGTCGCTGGTGCTGGTGGTTTCGCTGCTGCTCTACCCGCTTTGGCCCCTCCAATCTATTCGGATTATTCTGGAAAATCCGCCGAACAATTTGGGCAATATCTCACTTTGGCAGTGGGTGGGGCCAGTTGCCCTGCTTTTGTGGCTGCCGCCGCTGTGGCTGCCGCTGCCAGCCCAACAGCGTTTGACGGCGCTGGCGGCCACAGCCACGCTGACCCTGCCGTACTTTCAGCAAACCGATTTATTGGCGCTGTTTATTTTGCCGCTGGGTTGGCTGCCATTGCTGGGCAATCTGGGCTTTTTGCTTTACACAAACTACACCTGGCAAGGTTTTGCGCTGCTGGCGATTATTCCTTTGCTGCTTTATGTGCGGATTATTGGCTCTGGCCTTTTTTTGTGGCTGCGTCAAAGAAAGCAATCTGCGTCATAAAATGCCCTCGCCCCGCCAGCAGCAGCGGCAGCCCAAACACAAAGGGAATGCCGATCAGGTGCGCTGCCAATTGGCTGCCGCCCAGCAAGTACGTGCGCAAATGGCCGTAAATGAGCACCGAAAGCTGCACAGTGAGCAAAAACCACAGCCCCACCCGCAAGCGGAAAGAGAGGGCGGCATCTGCTGATGCTTCGTCTAGCAGCAGCCAGGGGAAGACCCAGGTGCTGTACCAGAGGCGAAAGCTGAGCGCTTGCAGGCTGTAGGCGGCCAAAATATCGGCGGCGGGCTTGAGGGGGGAACGGCCGTTCCGCCACCCCACCCAAATCAACCACAATCCCAGCAAGCCAAACGGCACCCGAAACAAATTCCCCACCCCATCAATAAATTCTGGCGTGATCGGCACCCTCAGCTGAGCAAAAATCAGAATGAGCAGCGTGGCAAGTGAAAAACCAGGGCCACCAGACGCCTCGCGCACCAGCCGCACGAGCAAATCTGCCGGGGAACCAAACGGTAAAAAGCTGAGGAAGACGGCCGTTCCGCCCAGCACCGTCGCCCAGCCAAACAGCCGCAGCCGCGCCCCGCTGTTTTCTGATTGCTGCCAGATGGCCACGGCAAAAAAGGGCAGCGGCAGCAGGCCAATAGGCTTGGTAAGCGCCCCCAACAGCAAAAAGAGGAGGGTGAGCAACGGCCGTTCCCGCCGCCAACACCCTATCGCCACCAGTTGCCACAGTATCATCAACACATCGTTGTGAGCGTCTACCACAAACATCAGCAGCAGGGCGGGGTTCCACAGCCAGAGCAGCGTCAGGCCGCGCCGCCGGGCGGGGCTGGCCTGGGCCAACTGCCACCAAATGAGCCAGCCACAAGCCAGATGGGGCCAGCAAGCCCACGGCCTTGAAAGCCAACATCCCCGCCAGCAAATTATCCTGGGTAATGCGCGTGATGCCCGCCGCCAGCAGTTCCCACAGCGGGCCGTAAGGCGACGTTTCGCCCGCCCACTCGCCCGCCAGCGGCAGGAACGGATCGTCGGGGAAGGCGTTGGGCGGGGCGGCGTACGGGCTTTGCTCGTAGACGCTGCTGACGCGCCCGCGAATGACGTAGCGGTACAGATCGTTGGCGTTGATGGGGTAGGTTTGCAGCAGGGGCAGGGCCAGGAGTACGGCCGTTCCCCAAAAACCAGAGTGAAGGCCGCGCTTTGCCCGCCTGCACCAGCCGAAACGCCAGCCAGTACAGGCCAAACAGGGCCAGCAGCAGCAGCCCATAACCTAATCCGGCCAGCAGCGAGGGGGCCAGGCTGCGCACATCTTGCAGGGGGAGAATGTTGAAATACGGCCGTAACGGAAACCACCCCCAAACGATCAGGTAACCGGCCAGCGAAGCCAGCGCTAAAAGAGAAAGTTGCCTGAGGGGAGTTCGGGTTAGGGCAGACACGGTTGGTAATTAGTATTTGGTCATTGGTGGTTGGTCTTTAGTCGTTTCTTTAGGCGGGAATTATAGACTGTTTATGATATTCGGAATAATTGGAACGGCCGTTCGTCGTATGATGGCACTTTGGTACTATGTCGGCAAGCAAAAAAGCTGTTTACACTGTGACCAAACGGCCCTAAACATATTAAGGCAACGGCCGTCTGAAAAAATCATTATTGCCAAAGAAGTATATGGAAAACGACGCCGCTTTACTCGACACACTTTTACAACAGGCCGAATTGGCCGCCCAACGCAACGGGCAGCAATCTCGCCTCACCACGCAAGCAATCAGCCGCAAGCTGGAGCGCACCGACAGTGAAACGGTGGCCCGCCAGCTTGACGAAATTTACCAATACCGCGTCTCTCGCCTGCCCGCAGCGTGGCGCGTGGCCCAGCAGAGCACCCTCTACAGTAAAGAATCATGGTAGCCGACGTTAGTCTAAAACAAGGGCAAATTTGGTGGACCCATCCGCCAGAAATGCCGCAGCCCCAGCCCGTCCTCGTTATTCAAAGTGATGCGTTTAACCGGAGTTTGCTGGAAACGGCCGTTTGCGTCACCCTCAGCCCAGATTGGAAGCTGGCCCCCGCTCCCGGCAACGTGCTTATCTCCCAGGCCGATTCCGGCTTGCCCAAAGCGTGCGTGGCCAACGTGGCCCAGGTCATCACCATAGACCGCCGCTTCCTGACGGAATACGTGGGCACCGTCCCCCCCTTCATCCTGGAAAGCGTCCTCGATGGCGTACAGCTTGTCGTCGGCCGCAGCTAATTTTTTACCGCAGAGACGCGGAGAACGCTGAGATTTTTATTTAGAACTCTGCGCCCTCCGCGCCTCCGCGGTTTATCCTTCACTCGACCACCAAACCATAATCTGCGAAATCTGTGTAATCTGTGGATGTCTTCTAAAGTGGCCAATCGCGCAGCATGCGCTCGGTTTCTTCGGAATGGCCCATTTCGTCGCGCACCATATCTTCCAAGGCCACTACCAGCCCCTTGTCGCCATAGGCGTCGGCATCTTCAGCGCGCTGCGTATAGTTTTTGCCAGCTTGCAGTTCGGCCGCCAGCACGGCTTGCAGCATTTCGCGGTTGTTGTGGGCCGGGGGCACTGGGTGTGCCTGGGTGGTTGGTTCGCCGCCCAGGGCGACAATCTTGTTGGCCAAAAATTGGGCATGCAGCTGCTCATCGGCCACTTCGGTGAGGAAAAACTGGGCCAGCTGCGGGCGGAAGGGGCCGGTGGCCTTGGCGGCATAGGTGATGTATTGAATGATGGCGCTAAATTCGCCAGCCAAATCTTCATTCAACTTGTCGATTAGTTGTTGCTTATCCATGGTTTTCTCCTTGGGGAAAATAATCAGTGTTGCTATCGACTGTTAGTATGCCAGGGAGGCAGAGGGGGAACAAGTGATTTTTATCACACCTGCGGCCAGATGGCATACGGCCGAAATGTGTAATACTTGGGCCGCGCATCCAGCCGCACATGCAGCCAGTACACACCCAATCCAGAGGTGCTGAGCCACAACGGCCGTTCCCCCACCCCATTCCCAACCGCCAGCCCTACCCGCTGCCAAAAGTCGTGCTGCTGGCCCAGCGGTGCACTGCGGCTGAACGCCGCCAGATGGGCAAACGCATCGGCAGGCGTTTGCGGGCAGGGCACCACCAAATGGGCATCCCCGCCCAGGTTGGGAAAATCGACGACGGATTCATGGTTGAAATAGTGGGCAAAAGCGCGGCGATCGGCGGAGACGCGGGCCAGTTGGGGGGCGTTAACCAGAACAAATTCAAACGGCTGTGCCAGCGTCGCTTGCGTCATCGGCGGGGTTTCCCAAAAGTACGCCTCAAACGGGGCATTGGCCAGCAGGTTGATGAAGAAGCTGCGGAATTTTTCGTTGGTTTGCCAGTTTTGCAGGATTTGTTGGGTGGTAAACGGCCGTTCCCCGTCCAGGAGCGTGTGGTGGTGGATACGGCCGTCTTGCAAAACCTCAATCTTTGCCTTCATTGTTCAAACTTATGGTAAGGTGAGGCAATTAAGTGATTGGAAAAAAGTTTTCAAAATTCTTTATCAACAGATTTCGCAGATTAGACAGATTTTTTCCTCTAAATCTGCGAAATCTTTTGAATCTTTGATGGATTTTTTTCAAAAACTTTTTGCTGACGACTTAATCTGGCGATACTTAAAACCAGCTAAACGCCCCATCAGGTTCCCAAAATCAAAGGATACTCAAAAACATCATCAACGTTGGCAAGATCGATTGAACCATTCCGTTCGCTTTGGGCTTCTAGCAATTTTCTGGCTACATCGCGAGCGATTTCCAAAGTTTCGGTAATGGTACGCCCCTGCGCTACCAGACCAGGAATATCGTCTGAGGTTGCCAGATAAACACCCTCAGGCAGCTTTTCGATGTGCAATTTCGCAATTTTTTCCATAGAGTCACCTGCACTTTTTCAACTTGAGGAACTTCTTCTAAGTTTACACAGAATTTACGATGTAAAGTAGGACAATCCCCCCTCGACAATGAACCACAACCTGCTACGATCCCCCCTCGGAAAAGGAACCCACTCATGAGCCGATCTGAATTCACTGTAGCCGACGCCTACACCTACGACCACCGATCCACCCTACGCTGGCTGCAATCCCACATCTTACGCTACAAGGGACTGCTGTTTACCTTTTTGCTCACCACCCTGGGCATGGCCTCGGCGCAAAGCATGACGGCCGTTACCGTCGGTTGGGCGTTCGACAGCGTCATCCAGAACGAGGGGCGCGCCGGACTGACTGCGGCGGCGCTGTACGTCGTGGCCGCCTACGTGGGCTACGGGCTGTTCGATATTGTGAACAGCCTGGCGATTCGCGTGCTGGCCCAGCGGGTAGAGCGCAACGCCCGCGACGAGCTCTACCTGAGCCTGCTCAGCAAAAGCCAGACGTTCCACGGCCAGCAGCGCGTGGGCGATTTGATGGCCCGGGCCACCAACGATGTGCAGCAGATCAGCCTGTTTGTCAGCCCCGCGCTGGGCACCACCACGGAATCCGTCCTGACGCTGCTGGTGCCCCTGGTGACCATCACCACGCTCGATTATCGCCTGCTGATCATGCCGATTCTGTTCCTCATCGCCACCTATTTTGCCCTGCGCCGTTACAACGACAATCTCAGCCCCGTGGCCACCCAGCTGCGGGCCACCTTTGCCGAGATGAATGCCGGGCTGGCGGAAACAATTTCGGGCATTGAGGTGGTGAAAGGGTTTGCCCAGGAGCCGGCCGAAGAAGGGCGCTTCACCCACAACGCCGGGGCGTACCGCGACGCCTTCGTGCGCGAGGGGGAGGTGACGGCGCGCTACGTGCCGCTGCTGCTCTATGGCCTGCTGATTGGCCTGGGATTTGGCCATGCGCTGTACCTGTTTATGCAAGGCATCGTCTCGGTGGGGCAGGTGATTGCCTTTATGGCTTTGCTGGGCACGCTGCGCTCGCCCATTCGCTTTTTGCTGCGCAACATTGCCACCTTCCAGCAAAGTTTTGCCAGCGCCCGGCGCATTTTGGAGATGATCCTGACGGAGACGGAGCTGGACCAGAACGAGGCGGGCGTGGCGCAGGAGATGGTCGGGGAGGTGGTTTTTGAGGGGGTGAGTTTTGGGTATGGCCAGTTTGCCAGTGGCGAGTTTGCGAGTGGCACGTCCGCCAACGGTGAAACGTCGCTGGTTTTGCAAGGGATTTCGTTTAGGGCGAAGCCGGGGCAGACGGTGGCGATTGTGGGGCAGACGGGCGCGGGCAAGAGCACGCTGACGAAGCTGCTGAACCGGACGTTTGATGTGGGCAACGGCCGTATCCTCATCGACCAGATTGACGTGCGCGACTGGAGCCTGGACAGCCTGCGCGGCCAAATTGGCACCATCGAGCAGGACATCTTCCTCTTTTCGCGCACCATTGCCGAGAATATCGCCTTTGGCGCAAGGGCCGATGTGCCCCAGGCGGAGATTGAGGCGGCGGCGCAGCAGGCGCAGGCGCATGAGTTCATCATGAGCTTCCCCAACGGCTACCAGACCAAGATTGGCGAGCGGGGCGTGATGCTCTCTGGCGGGCAGCGGCAGCGGCTGGCCATCGCCCGCGCCTTCCTCAGCAATCCGCGCATTTTGGTGCTGGACGATTCCACCAGCGCCATCGACAGCAACACCGAAGACCAGATTCAGCGGGCGATGCACAACGTGCTGGCCGGGCGCACCACCCTGCTCATCACCCACCGCCTGTCGCAAATTCGCAGTGCCAACTTGATTTTGTTGATGAAAAACGGCCGTCTCATCGCCCAGGGCACCCACGAGGAGCTGATGGCGCAGAGCGCGGTTTATAGGCAGATTTTTGTACGAGAATAGTTGGCGTTTATGGCTTTTTTAAATGCGTCGGGAGCGTGAAACGTGAAACGTGATGCGTGAAAAAATCACGTTTCACGTTTCACGCATCACGCCCAAAACCCGAAAGGGCCGATACAAGGAGCAATATGGGCATCACCGGCGGTTTAAACCCAGAAGAATACGACCGAAATTACAGCGACCGGGAATTGGTGCGGCGGATTGTGCGTTATTTTCGGCCGCATATTGGCAAGGTGCTGCTGGTGGCGGCGATGGTGTCGCTCATCTCCATTTTGGCCACGGCCACGCCCATCCTCATCTCGCGGGGCATTGATACCCTGGCGGCCAATCCGCAGTTGCAGCTGCTGCTGACGCTGGCGGCGGTGATCACCGTCATGGGGGCGCTGAGCTGGGGCTTCAACTTTGTCAGCCTCTGGTTTTCGGCGCGGGCCGTGGGCGACGTGGTGCTGGCGCTGCGCGAAGACGCCTTCCGCGCCGTCATGCGCCGCGATTTGTCCTTTTACGACCAGTTCGCCTCCGGCCGCATCGTCAGCCGGGTGACGTCTGACACGCAAGATTTTGCCACCGTGGTCACCCTGACGATTGATTTGCTGAGCCAGCTGGTGCTGGTACTGGTGATTGGCCTGGTGCTGCTAACGCAAAATGTGCCGCTGGCGCTCATCACCTTTGCCGTGGGGCCGGTGGTGGTCATCATCGCCCTCGTCTTCCGGCGGCTGGCGCGGAACGCCATGCAGCAGGCGCAGCGCGCCCTGGCCACAGTCAACGCCACCATCCAGGAGACGGTCAGCGGCATTGCCGTGGCCAAAAATTTCCGGCAAGAAGCAGCCATCTACGACGATTTCCAGGACGTCAACGAGCTGGCCTACCGCGTCCAGCTGACCCGCGTGGCCGTCTTTGGCAGCATTTTTCCGCTGCTCAACACCGTCTCCGGCATCGCCGTCTCGGTGATTATTTACGTCGGCGGGCTGATGGCCATCGAGCGGGACATTTCTGTGGGGGAGTGGTATTTGTTTGTCCAGGGGTTGACGATTTTCTTCTACCCGATCACCAGCCTGGCGTCGTTTTGGAGCCAGTTCCAGCAGGGATTGGCCGCCAGCGAGCGCGTCTTTGCCCTGATTGACGACGAGCCGCTGGTGGTGCAGACGGCCAACGAGCCGGTAGGGCGGCTGCGCGGCGAGATCGTGTTCGACCAGATGACGTTTAACTACAGCACCGGGCGCAGCGCCGTTCTGCAAAATTTTTCACTGACCATTCCGGCGGGGGAGACGCTGGCGATTGTGGGGCACACCGGCGCGGGCAAATCGAGCCTGGTGAAGCTGCTGATGCGCTTTTACGAATTTCAGGGCGGGGATTTGTTGGTAGACGGCCGTTCCATCCGCAGCCTCGATTTAAGCCAATACCGCCGCCAGCTTGGCTTGGTGCCGCAAGCCCCCTTTTTGTTTTCGGGCACGGTGGCGGAGAATGTGAAATACGGCCGTCCTGATGCGACTGATTTGGAGGTGGAAACGGCTGCACGGCAGCTGGGCGACGGCAGCTGGCTGGAAGATTTGCCCAATGGCTTACAAACCGACGTGGGGGAGCGGGGGGCGCGGCTCTCGTTGGGGCAGCGGCAGCTGGTGGCCCTGGCCCGGGTGCTGCTGCAAAATCCAGCCATCCTGCTGCTGGACGAAGCCACCGCCAGTATCGACCCGCTGACGGAAGCCCAGGTGCAGGACGCCCTGGCCACCGTCCTGCAAAACCGAACCAGCATCGTCATTGCCCACCGCCTCTCCACCGTGCGCGCCGCCGACCGGATCATCGTCCTGCGCGACGGGCAGATCATCGAAGAAGGCAGCCACGAGACGCTGTTGGCCCAAGGCGGCCACTACGCCGAGCTGTACACCACCTACTTCCGCCACCAATCGTTGGAATATCGGCCGTGGTGAGAACGTTTATCAAACCAGTAAAATAGTGTAAGCTATGGGTAAAGTGCGGGAGTAAACGATTATGGAAATGAAACAGATTTTGCCAGAACTACGCAAGCTAAACCGGGGCGAGAAGCTGTTTGTGATGCAATTCCTGGTCTCGGAATTGGCCCAAGAGGAAAGCGAGCTCATTCAGCCAGGCATGTCTTACCCGGTTTGGTCACCTTACAATGCGTATGATGCCGCCGATAAGATGCTCCAGGCCCTAAACGAATCGAGCATTGGCTAGTTCCTCCACCCTTCCTGAACATTTTTTCGCTACCAATTGCTGAAATACGGCCGTGATGATTTGTTGAGGTGATTTGGAAACACTGTCAAACGCCCGCTTCAATCTTCGTTGCGTCAGATGCAAGCCTCGTTGTATAGCTTAAGTACTCTACTATCTCATGGAGAATATCAGATGTCTTTGGCTGTCCCACGTACTGTGGTAGTTTGGATTCGATCCATTACATGCTGATTATTTCGTTCTTCCAGTATTTTTTTGACTTCCTTCTTTGAATATAATGGTTCTAAGCTCAGAGTAATCTTGTGTATACTGGAATCAGAATCTTCAGCACTTGCACCAATTTGTAGTACTTGAATGTTTATACCACCATCGATGCCTGATTTTTGGGTTACATTCACAGACACTTCAAGTTCGATGTTTTTGACATACAAAAAAGGGTATAGGTTCTTATCCTCCGCATCGGATGGCATTAGCAATTCACGTCTTAACTGGGTGATTAATTGGTTTATAGAAATTGCCATATTTACTCCTCAATAGCAGCTACATGAAGCAATAGATGCTCTAGAAATCTTAACGTTAACTTAGATTCTGAGAGCGAAGAACGGTTTGTTGTTTTGTGAACCCACAATTCTTGAAGAGCCAAATTGAAGCTTCCAGAAGATTTCCATTCCTCGATCCTTGCTTTAAATTCTAATTTAAATTGCGAAGTTAACTCATTTTTATCCATATTTGAAAGCAATGCTTCAAGTTTTTTGATGTGCTCTGCTATATCTTCTTCAATTACGACGTTGGTTGAAACAGCCCCAGTAAAGGTGTCCGAACTTTTTATGTAATTTTTGAGGACTTGACCATTCAGTATTCCCTTATCAAATTCGTTATTTCCAAAACGACTATTCTCCAGTACAGCGTCACGAAAATTTGAATTGAAAAGCTTCGTATTTGTGAAATCTGCATCGTTTAACATTGCATTGGAAAAATTTGTATTACTGCAATTACAACTCGAAAAATCTGCACTTACCAACACAGTTCCACTAAAATCTTTTTCCTCAAAATCACCTTCAAATTCTTTCAGCAAGGAAATAGCATTTGCGCCAACATATTGAGCTACTTCTTTTGCGGATTGCTTTGTTGCTTCTATCAAACCGTACAAATTTTCAGTCCAACTTGGATTTTCATCGGCAAATTCAATCAAAAAACCTGAGATGGCCTCATTAATTTTTCGAGTTTGTAATAGGGTTTTCTGCTTCATAGATATTTGAGAAGCGATTGATTTCGCTACCAAATATTCCATAAATGACAAATGCGAAAACCTGTACAGGTCGCCTTCTCGTGTCATAAATGAGACAGATATGAAATCTCGTAGCCGAGATTCTAAGTATCCTACTTGGCTGCTACTTAACTCATCTTTAAGCACCGCTTGGATTTGCTTTCCTGTAATCTCGCTACGATTATTTATATACATATACTCTGCAACTTTCCGAATAAAACGAAGCCGCTCTTTACTACCGATTAGAAATGTACGCTGTTTGACTAATTGTTGTCGATCAATCTCACCTTCCAGATATGTTTCATAAAGGCGTGAACGAGTAACGCTACCCCCCTTTTGTATCAATATTGGCAATGCACTAATCGTAATTTCTAGTAACACAGGTCTTTTTGCAAGGCTCTTTAGACCAATCACCTTATTAATTTGCTCTTGGTAAAATTTCCAATCGGTTGGAACATTCTCGTGTTGGATAAGAGGTATCCTCTTCTTTAGATATTCCTCAATCTGCATTTCTGTCATTGGTTGCAGATCAATTCTTTTCATTGATGGAATATGATAAGTTAAGGTGTCATTATCAAGTCCGATTGCAGTTCTTTCTTCACTCTCTGTTAAAAAAACCTCTGGCCTACTTGTAATCACTACTTTAGCATTTTTAGCCGCAGCAAATTGTGATAACTCATACAGATTTTTCTTTATAACATCCTCGTTCGCTTCTACTACCATTTCATCAAAGCCATCAAAAATGAGAAGTAGCATGCCTTGCTCATTCATTGCCTGTAAAGCATTAAAGTCAGGATTGGCAACTTTGCAATGTTGTTTGAGTAGTGCAATTATTGCTGCTTCAATATCTACTGCTGCAACTCGTGGGAATCGTCTTAATGGAATAATGATTGGTATTCGACTGTGCGAATAATCATCCTCGCGGATCTTTTTAGCAAGTTCATATGCAATTCGTCTAGATAATGATGTTTTACCTGTACCATAACCTCCAAGTATTAGAAGAACTTTCTCCTCAGAACTCATCAGCCAGTCATTAAAAATGTGCATTACTGGACTTTGACGCTCACTGTGGGTTTCGAGAATTTTGACAAGTTTCCTAGTTACAAATTCACGCTTTGCCTTGTCATCTTTACTCTTTGCCTCTTTGCTTGCCACGGACCATTTCTTCAAGAGAGCATTTATGTCATTAGTGCCTTCCATCTGTAATTCTGATGCTAAATGATCAATATAGTCTTGGATGTTAAGCCTGGGTATGGCAGTGAGCTCAACGTAGTATTTGCCAAGTGCAGGTTCTTGATCGCGATTTGAGGTTCCTATTTCAAAATCGCTAATTAAATGCTGCATGTAACGAGAGAAATTCAATAGATTTCTAAAAAGCGAGTTCAGTGTTCTAGCATCAATAAAGTCCGATAAATGATCTCTATCAATGTTTGGGATGCTCATGCTTGTGACGAGCAAAGCATTGGTTATTGATAGCTTTATTTTGAAGTATTCAAATAGGCTATTGTAATGTTCCATGTCCATTTTCGTGAGTTGAACAAGGGAATTATCTTGACAAATAACAAGTGTTTCATCAGACCTGCCAAAAGAACGAAACTCTCGACTAATAAACATGAATGGAAAATGTTTTAAGTACTGCGATTCGATGATTTCATTACCTGCCAATTGATTTACTTTCTTGGTAGCTTCTACCAATTGTGTCGAAATCCTGGTGAAGAGAGGGTTTTTGGAAATTAAGATTGTTGGATTAATAAGGTGCGAGCTTAATTCTAGATTCTGATCAGTACCAACTGCTTGCATCTCCTTATATATCCCTGTCAATAATTGCTGCAAGGTTAACCATTCACCTTCAGAAGGTGACTGGTTCAAATTAGACAAAAAGTAATAAGTAAATCTTCCATGGCTATATTCTGGTGTTTCCCATGCTTTTTCAGAAAATCTAGATGCACCAACAATAACAATATTTCGGTCATCTCGATACTTAATTCGACCTAATAAATTAGTCATACCTCCACTGTGGCATGCATCTAAAATCACCACAATGTTTTTGACGTCCGTGTTATCAAAATACACTTCTAAATCGCTTATTAGCAATGCAGTAGTTGGATCAACCTTTCCAGAATCGAAAAATTTAATATCATGTGGAACGAGAAACAATTTATTAGCAGCATCTACAGAGCCATGCCCAGAAAAATAAAAAATAATAAGATCGTTTTTATCCAAATTGCTGTTAAGAAAAACTTCTCTTAGCTTCGACTTGATTTTCTCCAATGTTGCATTCGAATCCAATATCAAATGTACATCATCAAAACCTCCACGTTCATGATCGGCCAGCATCTCTGCAATTTTTGATGCGTCTATACCTGAAAAAGTTAAATCTATGTCTGGCCGATGAACATGCTTACTAACACCTATACAAATTCCGATTCGTTTAGACATATTTGACTCCTTGAAACACTGAGGAGAGAGCCACTGTTTAGTTACCTTAACTGCGGGCTCGTTTTCTTTGACGCGTCAGCTAAAAATTGTTATTTGAAGAATGGCGTCAATTTATAGTGACTTTCATTTTGATATATTGCCACTCTATATAACACTATCTTTGCACTTTTTGATTGTCATTCCCGCGAAAGCGGGAATCCACTATGGTAAATAAAATGGATACCCGCCTTCGCGGGTGTGACACTTTCTCTAGCAAGGTTCAAATCTGCAAAGATAGTGTATAAGCTGCTCTGACTATTAATCGTGCCAAAAAGTATTCGATGTAATGCTCTAATTTTTAGGATTTGCGGAACGCTTCTATACATATCTTCCTGTTTATGGATAAATCCATGAAACAAGTTCAGCTCATCATGGAAATAGATGTGATAGGCTAAAACACCTGGCAGAATATTCCTCCAAACGGCATAAAGTACCGAATGTAGGCAGTATAAACAAATCTAGTTTAATTCTCAAGAAGCTCTCTAACTATTTAACTGTAGCGGAGAATCGACATAAATCTTGCTAGACGCATCATATAGTTAGCAAAGTTGCTTCATTAGACTTCCGCCAAAACAGACAATTTGGCCAGAACCTGCTGGTGAATCCGCACAGGCAGGTGGGCAATGTACTCGGCCTGCCGCACGCGCCAATCCATGCTTTTAACCTGGTCCGCCAAAATCACGCCGGTCACCCCTAAACCGGCCGGAATCTTGACTTCAAACGGATACCCTTTTTCCTGGTTGGTGATGGGGCACAAAATGGCCAGCCCCACCTTGCCGTTGTAGCTGGCTGGCGACAAAACAAGCGCGGGACGACGTCCTGCCTGTTCATGCCCGGCCTGCGGATTAAACGTCAGCCAGATTAAATCGCCTTGGTTGGGAACATACGCCATTACCAGACCTCACCGCCAACGGCCGTTCCCGTCTCAACTTCCTCATGCAGATTTTCGGCCGTAATTTGGGATAGCAATTCTTCGAGGGTTAGTTTTGGTTGGGGCAACGGCCGTATCAGCAACTGGCCATCCTCAACCGCAATCTCAACCTCACTGTCCGTTTTGATGTCTAATTGTTCTGCCAGCAGTTTTGGAATTCGTAAAGCCAGGCTGTTGCCCCACTTTTTTATTTGCGTTTGCATATCTCACCTCGCCAAATGTATATACAAAGATGATACAAGGATCAACAGTGAATAGCAATAGTTGATATTGGGTGTGGTCGAAGTACGGCCGTACTCCTAGCCACACACGCTGAAACGCCTGAATTTTAGCATAAGGTTTGGGGAAAGGTTTTGCCGGATTTTTGGGTGAGGGTGGTGGAGAAGCCCGCTTACGCAGTTGGAACTTCAGTCTTACGCTGAAGCAAATACCTTGACTTCTTTTTCCAGGCGGCTCCCCAGCGACATTTTGGCTTTTTCAATCTCGTAGTGGGTCTGAATGCCGGTCCAAAACTCAACCGACATGCCAAAATAGCGCGCCAGCCGCAGCGCCGTGTCGGCGCTGATGCCCCGTTCACCACGCACAATTTTGCTAATGCGCATGGCCGGAACACCAATGTCCTGAGCCAGACGGTATTGGCTGATGCCCATTGGCTCCAAAAACTCCTCCTGCAAAATTTCACCCGGATGGATTGGCGGATACTCTCTCATTTTGTCACCTCAATGGTAATCAACAATTTCGACCTCATACACACCGTCTTCGCGCCATTCAAAACAAATTCGCCACTGATTGTTAAGGCGAATGCTGTGTTGACCTTCCCGATCACCTTTCAACGCCTCTAACCGGTTAGCTGGCGGAACACGCAAATCATTCAGGTTTGCCGCACGATGAATCATAATCAATTTACGCTCAGCAATTCGCTGAATGTCGTGAGGCAGTTTTTTGGAGAATTGTCCCTGGAAAACTTTTTCTGCCTCTTTGTCCTTGAAGGTGCGAATCATGGCAAAATTGTAAACCCTTTGCGATAGTATCGTCAAGGGTTATTACGGATGACTACGGCCGTTCCCCCAAAACACAAAACACAAAATTACCCACGGTAATTGGCTGGCTGGGACATGGGCAACTCCTTCTCTGGCGAGGTCTTCGGCCAATACAAAACCTTACCGGCTGTGGTTGGCATACGGCCGTACCGCTTGCCACACACTCTAGAACGGTTGAATTTTAGCACAAGTTTGGGGGAATGGTTTTGCCGGATTTTTGCGTGAGGGTGGTGGCGAGAAACGGCCGTTCCTCATAAAAAAATCATGCAGGAACCAAAGGCTGGATGCGAGCCACGTCGCTTTGAATCGCCTGAGCCGCGTCCCAAAGGTCTACAGCCCGTTGCGCATTCAGCCAAAACTCCGGCGAATTGCCAAACAGCCGGGCCAATCGCAGCGCCATTTCCGGGCTAACCCGCCGCCGCTCCCGCAGCAGCTCGTTGATTGATTGGCGCGATACCCCAATTGCCTCTGCTAGAGCAGTCACAGTTAGATCGTAGTCTGGCAAAAAATCTTCGCGCAGCATCTCGCCGGGATGGGTGGGGCGGCGCTTCATTTCACCTGTATTTGGAATACTCATCGTTTGCACCTCATCTTCTAAGCGGCCTTCTAAAAGGGAAGTTATTGTTGGCCGCTTACTTTGGGTTTTGGTAAACGGACAAACCTTGCGGATGCGTTTTCTTATCAAAAGTTATTTGTAAACGCATCCTTAGTGATAATCACAAACTTCCACATCATAAGCATCACCATCAATGAAACGAAAGCAAATGCGCCATTGATCGTTGATGGAAATTGAATACTGTCCTTCTCGGTCGCCTTTAAGCGCGTGCAGCCGGTTGCCTGGCGGAACCTTTAGATCGTCTAATCTGCTCGCTAAATGAACGTACTCCAATTTCCGAGCCGCTCGTTTGGCCACATCCGGGGGAAATCGCCTGACTTGGCCCGTGATGAACAATTCTTGCGTGCGCTTATCGGCAAACGACTTGATCATACAGCAAAATGTACTTTGTCACGTGACGCTTGTCAATGTCTAAAAGGCATAAGGGCGATGCGAGGGGAGAAACGGCCGAATCACCCCCTACCCCTGTACTTCCAACAAACAGACAATTTCGCCAAAACCAGCCGGAATCCTGGCTGCAAACGGGTATCCTTTTTCCTGGGCCGTTCCCCCACATCTCCTCCCCAAAATTTTGCCTACGCAGGCAAACCAAACCAGTGCGTCACCAGCGGGCTGTAAACCAGCCCCCCAAAACAGGCGGATGAGCAGCGCCAGGCCAAAACCCAGCAGCCAATAGAAGGGAATGGTGCGTTTATCGGTGCGCTCGCCCGGCCGCCAGAGCAGCGCCTCATCGATAAACAGCAGCGGTAGGGCGATGAAGCTGCTGTAGGCCAGGGTGTAATAAGCCAGCACCAGCGGCGACAGCCAAAACTGTGGGGAAAGCAAAACGGCCGTTAACACCCCCGTAAAAATCAGCCCCTCCGTCAAACTCTTGCCGCCCGCAAAAAAGAACAGTTCCTGGAACGTGGCCCGCGTTTGGCGGATTACCGCGTAGGAGACGAGAGCAATGGGGAGGTAGTCGCCCTGGGCCAAAATGAAGGAGGGGATCGTCTGCGGATGCACGCCGCCGATGCCCGCCCCGGTGACGGTGAGGCTGAGTTCGTACATCATGCCAAACAGCCAGACCAGAAAAACATACGCGGCGGGCGCACTCTTGCGCGAGAGGGGCAGCCGCGGCCACCCGCTAAACCGGGCCTTGGCCCACATGCCGCCCACCATCAGCAGCAGCAGCACAATCTCGGCAAACCAGTACGGGGATATTGGCTCCGCATCATTGCCGAGGTTGAGCAATTTAAACCCAATCCCCAGCGCCAGCCACCCCCAGACGTTCCAGATGCCCCGCCCCCAAAACGTTTCACCACTTTCCACCATTTGCCAGCCCTTTTTGTGCAGTCGATTTACCGGCTAATACCGGGAAGTGGCGGGAATGTTGCAGAACGGCCGTTAAAAACAGAACACAATCCGCCCTCTTTCCCTACGTATCAATTAGTTAACATAAAGTTTCAAAGGCAAGCAATCTGCGGAATCTTGGCATGGGCAAAAATTGGTTGAACCGCAAAGGACGCAAAGGACGCAGAGTTTTAAAGATTACCACAGAAAAATCTCCGCGCTCTCCGCGCCTCTGCGGTGAAATCACCCTTTTTTCAGTAGAGCCATCAATGTCCAATATCAGAAAGTGGTATGTAGCTAGATATGCAGCAAGTTATGTGGCAAGTTTTCCAATCACTTAGGCAACTGCGGCTTGTAGGCAATCGCATCCAGCTCCACCGCCGCCCCCAGCGCCAGCTCGGCCCGCCCCACCGTGATGCGCGCCGGCGGATCCTCGCCCATGATGGCCAGATACGCTTCGTTCATTTCCGGGAATGTTTGCATGTCGGCCAAAAAGACGTTGACCTTTACCAGATCGGCCAGCGTAGCGCCGCACGCTTCCAAGATGCGCACGATATTTTGCAACGCCTGCGTCGTTTGGGGGCCAGTGCCGCCTTCAGCCAGGTCCCTGGTGCCAGGCACCGTGCCCAACGTGCCAGACACGTAAATGAAGTCACCGGCAATGGTGGCATGGCAAAAGGCTGGCAATTTTGCCAGCCCAGAAACAATGATTTTTTTCACTTGGGTCATGGTCATCCTCCGCCCCCATTTTACCACGGGTTTGGGGTGAACGAATCACATCACACCTCCTTCACAACACGCAGAATCAACAAGACAATGACCGCCGCGCCAATGGCCAACAGAAATTGATTAAGCGCCACGCCAATGCCCAGCGCCCCGGCCATCAGCAGCGAAGCGGCCGTAGTCAGCCCCTCCACCTGGTTTTTACCCCGTTGCCGGATGATGGTGCCGGTGCCCAAAAAGGTGATACCCGTAATCACCGCCTCGATCATGCGGATGGGGTCGGCTCGGATGAGCGATTCCGCAATGCCCAGTTGGGGAACCAGCACCTCACCCAGCCCGGTCAACAGGGCAGAGGCGCCAGCTACCAGCATGTGGGTGCGCAATCCGGCTGGTTTATCGGCCGTTTCGCGTTCGTAGCCCAACACCCCGCCCAACACCATCGCCAGCACCATTTTGCCCAGCAGTTGCCATTGCAGCATCATACTCTAATTCACCCCCTGTTTGAGTGGGAAAAAAGCTGGGCCAAAGGCCGCGGCCTGGCCTGGCCAGCAATGTCTAGACCAATAAATGGCGATTATTCCTGAATTTCCCAGGTGACCTGTACGCTGACCTGGATGGTTTGGCTGCCAGCCTGCACGGGCACGCTGGCCGACTCGACCGCCTGATCGGCAACGGCGGCTGTGAGCGGCCGGGGAGCGGAGGTTTCGTAGATGGTGTGTACCGGGCCAAGCGCTGCGCCAGCCAGCTCGGTGAGCTGCTCGGCTTTAGCCATAGCATCCATCATGGCGGCTTCGCGGGCGGCGGCTGCCAGGTCTGCCTGGTCGCTCACCTGGAACTGGATGCCGTCGATGCTGTTGCTGCCAGCGGATACGGCCGTATCCAACAAATCGCCCAGCATCGCCAAATCGCGCACGGTGATGCGCACCGTGTTACTGGCCCGGTAACCAACCAACGCCTGCGTCTGGCCATCGCTGCCGCTGTCGTACACGGGCTGCAAGCGGAACCCTTCGGTGCGAATGTCGCTTTCGTCGATACCCGCCTCTAGCGTGGCAGAAATAACGGCCGTCATGTTCTCATTGTTGGCCTCCAGGGCGGCAACGGCCGTATCGGCCTCTGTCTCTACCCCCAGGCGCACAATCGCCATGTCTGGTTCGGCCGTCACCTGCCCCTGCCCCGACACTTGAATGGTGCGCGTGGTTGCGTTGTCTGGTTCGCTCTGAGCGGCAGCGGGAACGGCCGTTTGGGCCGAAAGAAAAAAGCCCATCCCCACAAACAGGGAAAAGGCACCGAAAAAGATGCTTAATAGCAATAGTTTGCGTTTCATAGATTTTTACTCCTCTGAAAATAAACCTCCGGGAGGCTGCAAAAATGGCCTCTGTTACGCACTGAACCTCCCGGAGGTTGGGTTTTCATTCATGGTGGTCAACGACAGTTGGTGTCGTCTCCTTAGAAAATGGGACGCGGATGAACGCGGATGAACGCGGATATAAATCTGGGCGCAATGTGCGCAAATCTGCGAAATCTGCTGATTTTTCATTGATGGTGTTGAGCGTGCGCTCATGAAGTCTCCTTCACCGATTTCAAAATGCTTTCTGTGGTTTGCTGGCTACTTAAACTTGGCCTCTAGCAACCGTACCATAACACGCTTTTGAACGGTTTCTGCCAAATTTGTGCCAAGAACGTATCTCGCCTATGTACCAGGGTATAGGCTGGCAGATGGCTGTTCATCTAACCTTTGGTAGATTTAGAATTTATCCAGGTAACAAACCCGCAAAGGAGTTGGCGACATGAAAGCAATTCAGGTGAAGCAACCGGGTGAACCAGATGCGCTGCTATACCATGAGGTGACCCAACCGGAACCCGGCCCCGGCGAGGCGCGGATTCAGCTAGAAGCAGCGGGCGTCAATTTTATCGACACCTATCATCGCAGCGGGGCATACCGGTTAACGCCTCCGTTCACGCCTGGCGTAGAGGGCGGAGGCGTGGTGGATGCGGTAGGTGAGGGGGTAACGGCCGTTTCCCCCGGTGATCGTGTTGCCTATGCCCTGAAGCTGGGGGCCTATGCCGACTACGCCATTGTGCCCGCCTGGCAGCTGGTAAACGTGCCGGAAGATATCCCGCTAGATGTGGCTACGGCCGTTATGCTGCAAGGCCTGACCGCCCATTACCTCACCCACAGCACCTACCAGGTGCAATCCGGCGACACCGTACTGGTTCACGCGGCGGCCGGGGGCGTGGGGCTGCTGCTGGTGCAAATTGCCGCCCTGCGCGGGGCGCGGGTCATTGGCACCGTTTCCACGGCAGAAAAAGCAGAATTGGCCGAGTCGTACGGGGCGGATGAGGTGATTCGGTATACGGAGCGTGATTTTGAAACGGCCGTACACGACCTCACCAACGGCCACGGCGTCAACGTGGTGTACGATGGCGTGGGCCAAACCACCTTCCGCAAAGGGCTGAACTGCCTGAAGCCGCGCGGCATGATGGTGCTGTACGGGCAAGCCAGCGGCCCGGTCGAACCGTTTGATCCGCAGTTGCTCAACCAAAACGGATCGCTCTACCTCACCCGCCCCAGTCTGGCCCATTACACCGCCACCCACGCCGAACTCCAAAGCCGCGCCGACGACCTGTTCGACTGGATCGATTCCGCTGCCCTTCAGGTGCGCATTGATCGCCGCTTTGTGCTGCGCGAAGCCGCCGCCGCCCATCGCTACATAGAAGGGCGCCGCACCAAAGGCAAGCTGCTGCTCATTCCGCAGCGCAGCAGCGATCTGCCCGCCCCCCAGGAAACAATCAACACCAACGATCCCATCGACGAACAAAGCTGGGGATCGTTCCCCGCCAGTGATCCGCCGCCGTTTTAACCCGCGTTGTTCACACTTAACAACCAAAAGGCGAGACGAGGCAGTCAAAGCCGTCTATCTCTTAACGCGTTGTGTTCGCTGGGCCAATTTTAACTTTGCACCTTGCCGTTTTCGTGGAAGGCGCGTTGGGTTTCGGCCAGGCTGTCCAGATAGTCGGTGACGCGGCGGTTAATAGTGTTGGGGGGGTAACGGCCGTCTTCCCCCCGCTCCCCCGCAGGCATACCGGTTAACATTTCAATGCCCTCGTCGATTGTTTCTACGGGGTAAACGTTGAACTTACCAGCCTCGACCGCCGCCACCACATCGTGGCGCAGCATCAGGTTCTTCACGTTGGCGGTGGGGATGAGCACGCCCTGCTCACCCGTCAGCCCCCGCGCCTGGCAAATGTCAAAAAAGCCTTCGATCTTCTCGTTGACGCCGCCAATTGCCTGCACCTGGCCCCGCTGGTTTACGGAGCCGGTCACGGCAAACGATTGCTTAAGCGGCACGCTCGCCATTGCTGAAAGCAGGGCGTACAGCTCGGCCGAGGAGGCGCTGTCGCCATCCACGCCGCCATAGCTTTGCTCAAACACCAGAGAGGCGGTGAGGGAAAGCGGCCGTTTCTCGGCATACCGTCCCCCCAAAAAGCCGCTCAAAATCAGTACCCCTTTGGCATGGAGTGGGCCACCCATCTCCACTTTGCGCTCGATGTCGATCACTTCGCCCTTGCCCAGGCGCACCCGGGCGGTGATGCGGCTGGGGCGGCCAAACATATGCTGCCCCACAGAAATGACGGAGAGGGCGTTGATCTGCCCCACCACAGCCCCGTCGCTGTCGATGAGCACGGTATCGCGCAGGATCGCTTCTTGCAGGCGTTCACGGATACGGCCGTTCCGGTACCGCTGCGCCTCAATCGCCTTTTGCACGTCCGCAGGCTGCACCAGCGCATGATCATTTTGGGCCGACCAGTAACTCGCTTCGCGCATCAAATCCGCCATCGGCTGCATGTGCGTAGACAGCCGCTGCGCATCCCCAGCCAGCCGCGAACTGTACTCAATGACCCGCGCCACCGCCGCCCGGCTAAACGGATGCAAATCTTCTCGCTTCACCAGCGAACTGATAAATTGGGCATACAGCAGGCTGTTGGCTTCGTCGCGCACCATCTCTTCTTCAAAATCGGCCGCCACCTTAAACAGCTCCCCAAAATCCGGGTCCAGCTGGTACAGCATGTAATACAGGTACCGTTCGCCCAGCAAAACAATCTTCACCGCCAGCGGAATCGGCTCTGGCTCCAGCGTGGCGGTGCTCATCAACCCCAGCGAATGCTCCAGCGGTTCAATTTTGATCTCGCCCGATTGCAGCGCCCGCTTGAGCCCCTCCCAGCTTTGCGGATTCAGCAGCACCTTACGCGCATCCAAAATGAGGTAGCCACCGTTGGCTTTGTGCAGGCTGCCCTGTTTGATCATCGAAAAGTCGGTAAACAAGGCCCCCATACGCGCCTCATGCTCAATACGGCCGATTAAATTCGCAAACGTCGGATGATCATCATAAATCACCGGCGCACCGTGCGTTTGGCTGTTGTCTACCAGCACATTCACCTGGTACCGGTTAAAGAAGGCCGATTCCGGCGTTAGCGGCTGCCGTGCCTGAAGCGCCGCCATCATCGGATTTTGCGACCGAGACGCGCCAGAATCATCTGACTGCAAAAATTTATCTGCATTCTGAATAACATCCTGGCGCACGGCCTGCAAATAATCTACCACTTCGGGGTACGCTTCATACTTTTTCATCAGCTCGTCGGCAAACAGGGGCGAGATGGCAAATGTAGCCATCTCCTGATCTAGCTGGCGCACCTCTTCGCGGCTTTGGCGGCTCCATTGGGGCATCTGCCGCATCAATTTTTGCAGCTTGTTTTGGTACTTCTCGATAATCTGTTCGTAGCGCAGTTTCTCGGCGTCAGACAATTTTTGGAACTGCTCGGTGCGAATCACTTCCCCTTCGGAAAGGGGGGCAATGGCAAACCCTTGCGGCGTTTTGATCAGCGCCACCGCTTCCTGGCGGGCCGCCTCGTCCAGCTGCTCCAGCCCTTTTTCCTGGCGGGCTTGCAGCCTGTCGTGGATGGCCTGCCGCTGGATTTGGTACTCTTCGCTTTCAAAGGTAGCGGGCAGCACGGTGAACAGTTCATCTAGCAGGTTTTCCATAGCCTGGCACAGTTCGCTGGCCTTGCCCGCGGGCAGGCTGATGGCGTTGGGCTGGTGGGGCTGCTCAAAGTTGTGCACGTAGCACCAGTCTGGCGGGGTAGGGTTATCTTTGGCTTGCTGGTCCAGGTAGCGGGATACGGCCGTATACTTCCCCACCCCGTTTGGCCCCAACGCAAATAAATTATAGCCACCCTGCGCCATGCCAATGCCAAACTGGATCGCCTCCACGGCCCGATCCTGCCCAATGATGGCAATGGCGTTGTCTAAATCGGCCGTGGTCTCAAAAGAAAATTGCTCGGGGTCACACTGTTGGTACAAAGTTGCAGGGGATAAACGCTCTTTTACGCTCATGGTTTTATCCTTTTTGGTCATGAGGCAAAAGCGAGAAAATGGAGGCGTGAGAGGCGTTGTTGAACCCGCTTTTACCTGAGCAAATCCGTAGAAGCTGCTCTTTTATGTTCGGGTATCTTTTTATGACTTGCCTAGCTCCTAAACCGGAAACGACCCTTCGTTCCCGATACACCGTGGGTAACCTTGGCGGTTTCCCAAAGGCGTTGCGTTCATTATAACAGGAATTGCAGCCCAACTGTTGCCCCAGCGGAATAAGTTCCCTTCTGTACCTGGATACATTTTTTGAAGGTTTGGGCTTTTCGGTCAATCAAAATCAAGCAAAAAAGGACGCGGACTAGTGCAGATGAACGCGGATTAAGCGCTTTTTATCCCTGTTCTCCGCGTTTATCCGCGTTCCATTCAGTAAAACTGAAAAGCCCTGTTTTTGAAGGTGTGGCGTGGCGGGAACGGCCGTTTCCACTATAATTCAGCCACGCAAATCCAGTTTGTTTCAGCAACAGAGGGTGAAGTACGTATGCAAACAGAAACAGAAAGTGTGCAAGCAATAGTGCAACATGGCATCAACCTATTGGCCCGCGCCAAAGAAGACAAAGATTTATTAGGCATCGCTTTGATCTACCTGCACAGCGGCGTCGAATCATACCTGCGCAGCCAGCTTGAGGAAGAACTTAAACAGTTTGAGGAGCGCGAACAAAAGCGCCCCTCCTGGCCCAACTTGATCGATTTTTGGGAAGAAAAGCAAACCCTTAACCCCAGCAGTCGGGCAACATTGCTAGAGTACAACGCCCTGCGCAACAGCGTGGCGCACGCCAAAATCCACGACATCTCACGACCGCGCGTGCAGCGATACGCCGACTTTGTGCAAAAATTTACTGGCGTCCAGGTGGTCACCAAACAGCCGTGGCATCACTCCCCACTGGCCTGGCTCATTCCCATCGCCACCCTTTTCCTGGTGGTCATTGCCAGTGCCTGGGCCATCAGCGCCTTTTCGCTTACCGAGCCATTGCCCAGCCCGCCGCCCACCATCACGCCCGGCAGCCCTGCCATCCAGCCGGTGTCCCTGGATCAGCCAGCTGTGGCCAATCCCCCCGAGCTGGTTCCCATCGACCTGCCCAACACGGTGCAAAAAATTCGCATTTTAGCCCAAACAGATGTCCGTACTGGGCCGGGTATGGAACATGAGGCGATCACGCTGGCTCCGGGCAATGCGCAATACACGGTTTTGGAAACGGCCGTAGACGGCCGTTGGTACAAAGTGCCGCTAGAGCCCGACCTCACCGGCTGGATCGACGCCGCCAGCGCCGCCCCCATCGCCCCTTAACCGGGCCAATCGTGCGGCTTTCATCCCTTAGGCATGTATCGATGAACACAACACCCCAAACAAGCCAACCAAATAATCCACCAGAAAACAGCAGGCCAGCCAGCCGGCGCTGGTCCATTTTAGAAGCGATTGGCCTGGCCACCGTTGGCTACCTGCTGTGGCAGCTGTGGCAATATGCCCGCCAGCTGTGGCGGCAGCCCCGGCTCGTCTCGCGGCAGGTGCAAATTGCACGCCTGCCCGATGCCCTCGTAGAAGCGGAAGCCAGCGCCATTGCCGAATCTAACGTGCGCAGCGGGCTAGAGCGGCGCGTGCTGCGCAACGGCGAAAAGAAGCTGGTGCTCTGCGCCGGGGCGCGCAACTTCCGCGAACCGTGGGCGCGTGATTTTGGCTTTGCCAGCTTTGGCCTGCTGGCGATGGGTGAAGTTGAGGCCACCAAAGAGTGCCTGGACGTCTTTTTGCAGTATCAACGGCCGTCTGGCCAATTCCCCGTTAAAGTGCACTCCACCAATATTCTCAACCGCGTCCTGCACGCCGTGCTGCACCGCGAACAGCCCATCACGGCCCCGCTGCGCCCCAAGTACAAAACCGCTCACAACACCATCTCGCTAGACGGCAATGCGCTGTTGGTAACGGCCGTTCTCCACTACGCCAGCGAACAAAACGATAACGAATTTTTAGCCGAATGGTGGCCCCGACTGGAACGTGCCATGACCTGGCTGGCCGAGCATGAGCAGGGCGAACTGAACCTGCTGCACCAGCGCACCTACGCCGACTGGGCCGACAGCATCGCCCGCAGCGGCTTCATCCTGTACACCAATGTCCTCTACTGGAAAGCCACCCTGGAGATGGCCGAAGCGGCTAATCGCCTCAACCGCAATGAAACGGCCGAATTCTACGCCAACAAAGCCCACCAGCTGCGCAGCAACATCCAGGCCCATTTTTGGGACGAAACGCTGGGCTACTTCATCACCAGCCAGCAGTTTCACAACCTCAGCAGCGCCGGAAACCTGCTGGCCATCGCCTGGGGATTGGCCACTCCCACCCAGGGCAACCTCATTTTAGACAAGATGGCCCACTTCCAGATGGCCGATCCGGTGCCCACGCAAGTGGTCAATTTCCCGTACCCCATCCGGTACATCGGCATCGAAAACCGGCTGGCGGGCATTCCCCATTACCACACCTCGGCGGCGTGGCTGTGGCTGGGCAGCTGGCACGTGGTGGCCCTGGCCCGGCTGGGGCGGCACGCGGAAGCCAACGAGTTGTTCCGCCGCCTGTCCGAGCTAATTGTGCGGGATGGTGTGGTGCACGAGGCGTATGGCAAAGACGGCCGTTTCCTCTCCACCCGCTGGTACACCTCCGAAGCGCCGCTCACCTGGAACGCCGGCATGATCGTCTACGCCAACCACGTGCTACAACAAACAAAAGCCGCGCTGGCCTAAACAAGTTACAATCGCCCCAAATTTTTATCCGCGTCCATCCGCGTTAATCCGCGTCCCATTCAAGGAGGCACCATGATGCAGCGGAAGCACATTGCCCATTTTACAAACACCTACCTGCCGTTCACCAACGGCATCGTCCGCTCCATCAGCAGCTTCCGGCAGGCGCTAACCGAAATGGGGCACAACGTTTTTTGTCTTTGCCCAACAGGTGAAAGGGTACACCGACCAGCAGCCATTTGTGTTCCGCTATCCAGCTATCGAGCTGCCCCTCCAGGCGTACCCGCTCACCATTCCCGTCTCCCCCTCGGTAGACAACATTTTGCCCGCGCTCAAGCTAGATGTGATTCACGCCCATCACCCGGTGCTGTTGGGGAAAACGGCCGTAAACAAAGCCAAAGCCCTCAACATCCCCCTCGTCTTCACCCACCACACCCGCTACCAGGAGTACAGCCATTACGTCCCCCTGCCCAAAGAGCTGGTTAAAAAGATCATCGACCGCTGGGTGGGGGATTACATGTCCGACTGTCACCACATCGTTGTGCCCAGCCAGAGCACCAAAACCATCCTGGCCGAGCGGTACGGCATTACCGACCAGGTGTCTGTGGTGCCTACCGGCATTGACCCCACCGCATTTCAAGAGGCAGACGGCCGTTCCTGGCGGCAGCAGCAAGGCTGGCAAGACAAACTCACCCTCATCTCCGTAGGCCGCCTGGCCGAAGAGAAAAATTGGCGCACCCTGCTGGCCGCCCTCCCCCCCGTTTTTGCCGAGTTCCCCCAGGCCCAACTGGTGCTGTTGGGCGATGGCGACCAGCGCAGCGAGCTGGAAACATACGCCAAGAAGCTGGGCATCGCCGCCCAGGTGCAGTTCAAGGGCAACGTCCCCTTCGACGACGTGCCCCGCTACCTCAAAGCCGCCGACATCTTCACCTTCGCCTCCATCTCTGAAACGCAGGGGATTGTGACCCTGGAAGCGATGGCCGCCGGGCTGCCGGTGGTTGCCGTCAGCGGCTCCGGCACCTCCGACGTCGTGGAAGACGGCGTAGAAGGGTACCTCACCGAAAATGACGGGGCAGCCCTGGCCAACGGCCTGCTAAAAATGGCCCAAAATCAAGAGCGCTGGCCGCAGTTCCGCGCGGCGGGCCAGCAAAAGGCGCAGCAGTTCGGCCAAAATGCCCAGGCGCAAAAGCTGCTGGCTGTCTACGAACAGGCCGCCGCCGCCCACCAGGCCAAACAAACCGTCAAAACCGATCCCGCCCGCCCCATTTTCGACCTCAACTGGCAAGAACTGTTCAACTACGAAGGGTAATCAAAGACAGGTGGGCTTGGTTCCAAAACTGAAAACAGAATCTAAACGCACGGATTCAAAGTCAGGCGCAGGGTGATGATTTGGTATGGCTTGATGGGCAGGGTGACGCTGTGACCCTGGTGCGGCAATTCTGCTTCGGCTTCTTCGAGGAGGTTGGTCAGGGAAACGGCCGTTACCATCACCCCAAAGCGCACCGTCACTTCGCCCCGCTGCCGCATACATTCATACAGCCGCACAACCAAACCAGCACCATCCTCCGCCAGCTTCACCGTTTCAATCACCACGTTGGGCGCGTCCACCGCCACCAAACTGTCCAGCGCCGCTGGCTCTTGGCTGGTGCTCCCCGCCGCCGCATAAACCCGCAGCGGATCGTTGAGCGCATACGCCTGTCGGACCGTTTCCGCCCCCCAGCGGCCCGCGTGCGGCAGCAAGCTGTAGCGAAACGTGTGCTCCCCCTGATCCGCTTCCGGGTCCGGGTCGGTGGGGCTGCGCAGCAGCGTCAGCCGAATTTGCCCGCCGTCTGGCGTCTTGTCCTGAATGTCATGGCCATATTTGCCATCGTTCAGCAGGCTGACGCCGTAGCCGCCTTCGCTCAGATCGACCCATTTTTGGGCACAGGTCTCGAACCTGGCCCAATCCCAGCTGGTGTTGCGGTGGGTGGGGCGCTCCACGTTGCCCCACTGAATTTCATAGGTGGCCGTGGGCGACAGCACGTCCAGCGGGAACGCCGTCTTGAGCAGCGTGTGCCGCTCGCGCCAATCGATCCAGGTGTCAAAATCCAGACGCGGGCTGTGGTGGCTCAGCGAGATGCGCTGCACAAAACGACTGTGCAAAATTTGGCGCTCGATCTGGATGGTGGCCCGCAGTGGCCCGGTTTCTGTGACGGTAACGGCCGTTGCCGCCTGCGCCAGCCACAGCTTGTCATCGTAAAAAATGTCGATGTCCCAGGCGTTCCAGTACAGCGGCCGGTCTTCAAACGCCTGCCACTGGTTGGCGATGGCCCCCGCAGGCAGCAGTTCCCGCCCATTTTGCCGGTCGTACAGGCGGGTGATGTCCCCCGCCGCGTTCAGCTCCACCCGCAAGAAATCATTCTCCAAATGCGTGGGCGAGACGGCCAGCGAGCCGGTGGGGTTGGCTTGCAGGTGGGCGATGGGGGTGAGGGAGTACGGCCGTATCACCCCCACATCCAGCAGCAGCCCCCCATCTACCGGCTGATGCAGCACGCTTTCGGGCAATTTTTCAGCCACCCCCTCCGGCCAAAACGCCAGCTCGGTTTGCGCAAACGAGGTGGCATTGACCAACAGCAGATCGCTGCCCAGCGCCCGCGC
Source organism: Candidatus Leptofilum gracile (assembly GCA_016713825.1). Lineage (GTDB taxonomy): Bacteria > Chloroflexota > Anaerolineae > Promineifilales > Promineifilaceae > Leptofilum > Leptofilum gracile. The sequence continues at coordinate 227,881 of JADJOJ010000001.1, forward strand.
CAGCCGCGCCAACGCCTCATCCCGCACCTGCTCACCCAGGCGGCGCACCTCCGCATAATCCACCAATGCATCCACGTACACCTGGTTGATGCTGCTGCCCGGAATGATGTCGTGGAACTGGTTCAGGCAAACCAGCTCCCAGGCGCGGTTTAATTTGTCCTGGGGATAAACGTAATCAGTGTTCAGTGATCGGTATTCACTGTTCAGTTCATTGCCTTCAGGTAACTGTTTACTGATTACTGACAACTGGTTACCGACCACCGCCGCGTACGCTGCCAAAAACTCCGCATCGTGCAGCAAAAATTCAGAGTGGCGGTTTGCTTTTTTGTTGCGGGCCTGGGTGGTGTAGGTGCCGCGATGGTATTCCAGGTACAGCTCCCCGTTCCAGACGGGCAGTTTGCCGTTCAGCTCCGCCTCCATCTGGCGGAAAAAGTCGATCACTTTGCCCCGCTGCACCTGGGGCATGGCGGGAAAGTTGGCCAGCACGGCCAGGTTTTCCTGCATTTCGCGGGTGGGGCCGCCGCCGCCATCGCCGTGGCCGTAGGACATAAGCAGATGGCGGGAGGTTTCCTTCTGCTGAAAGCTGCGCCATCCTTCCAGCAGTTCGCTGGGCGTCGCCTGGGCGTTGTAGTCGCCGCCGCGCTGGCCGGGCCGCTTAACCGGGCTAAAGTGGGTGAGCACCTGGGTGCCGTCTAGCCCTTGCCACCAGAAGGTGTCGTACGGCATTTTGTTGTACTGGCTCCAGCCAATTTTGATGGTGAAGAAGTAATCCAGCCCGGCTTGCTTGATCAGCTGGGGCAAATTCCAGGCGTAGCCAAACACGTCTGGCAGCCAAAGCACGGGGGATTCTGTGCCCGCGCCAAAATGTTCCTGAAAAAAGCGCCGCCCCAGCACAAACTGCCGCGCCAGCGACTCGCCGCCAGACAGGTTGCAATCCGCCTCCACCCACATGCCGCCGATGGGTTCCCAACGGCCGTCTACCACTGCCTCCTTAATTGCTTCAAACAGTTCCGGGTAATCTTGCCGCACGTAGTCGTACAGCTGGGGCTGGCTTTGGGTGAAATGGTAATCGGGGAACTGGGCCATCAGCCAGAGCACGGTGTGGAAAGTGCGCCCCGCTTTGCGCCGCGTCTGGGCCAAATCCCACAGCCAGGCGACGTCGATGTGGGCGTGCCCGGCGGCGGTGATGGTCACGTCTAGCGGCGGGCCAGCCTGGGCGATATGCTGTTGCAGAACGGCCGTTGCCGCCGACACCGTCGCATAAAAATCATCCCCCAGCGGCGCCTGCGTTTGCAGCGTTTTGAAGCTGGCGTCTAGCCCGTTGAGCAGTTGGCTGTGTACCGGATCGGTCGCAGCCAGCTGGGTGACCACCTCCAGCGCCACGCGGGCCAGGGCCACAAAATCGCGCGTGGGCTGGTCGATTTGCACCAGCAGGCAAGGGCGCATCAGCAGCTTTTCTAGTGGGTCCACGCCCCGCCCCGTCCAGCCGTGCAGCGCCAGGGTGTGCGGCTGGCCATCGGCCCAGGCAGCGTCCAGCAAAATTTCCTGGTGGAACCGGTCGCTGGCGGCAAACGGCCGTCCGTCTACGTACAGCAGCACCTCAGGATGGCAAAATTCGCCCGCATCGCCCAGCGGCAAAAAGAGGGCCACCGGCTGGCCGCGCCACGCCTCTGGCACCACAAACTGGCTGCGCATGACAAAGTTGGTTTGCCAGCTGCCCCAGTAGCTGCCCGGCTCAATGGTTGGCCAGCGGCTGTCGTCGAAATCGGGCTGGATGCTGGCGGGGATGGCTTCATGGTCGAGGGGATGGTAGCGAAACGGCCGTAGCGCCACCTGCTGCCGATAAACCAAGGGGGCGATCAATTTAAGCCGCTCCTGAATTTTTTGTTGGGTAAACCGTTGTTGGTGAAGCATGGTGCCATCCTTTTGTGGGGGTTTGCAAATTACGGCCGTATTTTACGGCAAAAACCCGGTTTAGGAGTGTGCCCCTTTGGCGACTTTTGGCAACAGACGCGCAGATTTTCGCTGGCCTGGGGGTCATGGGGGGGAAATCGGTGTTTGCGGCGGTCTGGGTTTGGGCCACAGGCTCGCTTGTTTGCCAACCGGAATTGTGGACAATGTGGGCATGATGGTAACCGCGATGACCTTAACGCCACACGTTCTGCGCTGGCTGCAAGCGCGTAAAGCAGCTGCCCTGCTGCACCGGTTTGATGCGGTCATCAACCTGGTAAATGCCGATGGCGACATCATCTCTGTGGTGCAGCGGCAAATTGAGCCTGGCCCATTTTCGCTGTTGGTAGAGGGGGAACGGCCGTTCCCCCACACGCTGTCGCGCCACACTCCCGTTAGCCAAAGCAGCAACCGCCTCATCATTGGCCCGCTGCAAATTGATTGCCGCCCGGCCCAACTGTGGCACCCCGTGCCAAATTGGCAGCGGCTGCAAGAACGGCAGGCCACCTGGCAAGAGGCGCTGCCGGGCATAGAAACGGCCGTCACCCACCATCTTAACCACCTCGGCAACCCTGGTCCGGCCAATTTTGGGGCACAGTTTCAAACAGCCATCAGCAACATGCAGGCGATCCGCTTTGCAGCAGACCGTGCCAGTTGGCAAACGGCCGTTGCCCAACTGGCTGGCCTTGGCCCCGGCTTCACCCCGGCCGGAGATGATTTTTTGGTGGGGTTTTTGTTTGGCCTGTGGGCCACGCGCCCAGAGGATGAGGTGGTGAAGTTGGCAGAAATTGTGGTGGAAACGGCCGTGCCCCGCACCACCCAACTCTCCGCCACCTGGCTGCGAGCTGCTGGCCAGGGCGAAGCGTGGCTGCCCTGGCACGAATTAGTTGATTCCTTGCTTAAGGGGTATGGTTGGCAACCTCCCGTCAAACGCATCCTGAATCAAGGGGCGACTTCTGGCGTCGCCGCCCTGCTTGGCTTCATCGCTGCCGCCTAAATTTTATACGAAGAAACGAAGGAAGAAAGAGACAAAGGTTTTGTATTTTCTTTCGCTCCTTCCAATCTTCGTTCCTTTGTGTTAAATTTTTCTTGCAATTAACAACCCACTGAAAACGCGCGAGAACGCAAAGCTGCTCAAGAAAAATCTGTGTAATCTGCGTAATTTGTGGACTTTTCCTAAGGAGATTCTTGTGGATCAACTCGATACAACCGCCGATCAGATTCGCGCCGAATTTGAACAAGTCAACACCGCCCGCGACCAGGCGTACCAACGCTCCCGCGAGCTTATCAGCCTGTGCGCCCGCGCCATCCGCGCCATCCACCGCGAGGAGTGGCCCCGTGCCGAAAGCCTCATCGCCGAAGCCAAAAAGGCCACGGAAGTGATGGTCGATGGCGTGCGCGACTATCCGAATTTATACCACGCGGGCTACACGCAAGACGCGGTAAAAGAGTTTGTGGAAGCCAACCTCACCTACGCCCTGGTGCGCGACCTGCCCCTGCCGACGCCAGAAGAACTGGACACCGAAGGCAATACCTGGCTCAACGGCCTGGCCGAAGCCGCCACCGAGCTGCGCCGCCGCATTCTAGACATCATCCGCCACGGCCACAGCGATGAAGCAGAGCGGCTGCTGGACGTGATGGACCAAATCTACAGCCAGCTGGTCACTTTCGACTTCAACGACAGCATCACCGGCGGGCTGCGCCGCCGCACAGACACGGTGCGCGCCGTGCTGGAGCGCACCCGTGGCGATGTGACCAACAGCCTGCGCCAGGCTCAGTTGGAAGAGGCATTAAAAGCATTAGAAAAACGTCTTCGATAAAAAGAGATTGGAGACTGGAGATTAGAGATTGAAGGTCCCCCAATCTCCAGTCTCTAATCTCCAATCTCCCCTTCAGTTCCCGCCCAAATTAGGCCCACGCCCAGGCCCACCAGCAGCCAAACGGCCGTCCACAACGGCAGCACGCCCCACACCCAGGCAATCTCCGCCTGGGTAAATTCGGGGCCGTGGGCGTGCAGGCCGGTTTTAACAGCCATGAAGACAAAAGTGAGCAAGCCGCTGCCCGCGCCGAGTAATCCGCCGGAAACGGCCGTTACCAACACCCCCACACCTTTGCCAACCGATTTCCCACCCAGCCAACGCTGCCAGCCGTGCCCCAGCAGCAAAACGGCCGTTGCCGTGCCCATCATCACCACCTGTACCAACGCACCTTCCAGGCTGATCCAGACGGCCGTATACACAATCCACACCGCCAGCAACAGCCGCAAACCAGGAACTTTTTCTGGAAAAACCATGAGCAATCCTTAAAAACACCAAAACGGACGGCAGTCAACATCTGTAAACTGCGGTATCATAAACACGCTATTTTACACATTCACAAATTTATTTGGAGGTAACTATGACAAATGCAATTATTGTAGGCGATGGCCCCGGCGGACTTAGCTGTGCCCTGTTTTTAGCCAAAAAGGGAATTGACACCACCGTTTTTGGGCAGGACAACACCGCCATGCATTATGCAGAGCTGCACAACTACCTGGGCATCCCCAAAATCTTGGGCAGCGATTTTCAGGAAATTGCTCGTAAGCAGGTGACAGATTTTGGCGCGAAGCTGGAAAACGCACTGGTTACCGAAGTGGCCAAAACCGATGATGGCTTCAGCGTCACCACCGAGGATGGCGCGACACACACGGCCAACTATGTGGTATTGGCCGAGGGCAAAGGGGTGAAGCTGAACCAAAGTTTGGGCTTAACCAAAGAGGGGCGCAGTGTAGAAGTGGATCGGAATGGGCGAACGGCCGTTGCCAATCTCTACGCCGTCGGCCGCAGCACCAAAATGAACCGCAGCCAGGCCATCATCTCCGCTGGCGAAGGCGCTTCCGCCGCCCTGGACATCCTCTCCACCGAAGCTGGCAAAGACGTGCTGGATTACGATTCACCACCAAAAGAGTAGTTCGGTAAACCGTTATCCGTAATCGGTAATCGGTTTGCCTGACCGATTACCGATTACCGATTACCGTTCACCGATAACCGAACGCGAAGCGGTCGCACAGCGACATTACGGGCCAGGCGTCGGCGTTACCAACACATACCCCTTCGGAATCACCTGTTCAAAAGGCTCCACCGTTGGCGGAATATCCTCCGTAAACACCACCGATTCAAAACCCAACCCCTGCATAAACGTCAGCATAAACTGCTGGGCGTTGTAGTCGGCAACCTCTAACAGGTCGGTGGAGACGGCTTCTTCGCGCAGAGCGGCTTCCGCTTCCTGACGCACCAGCGTCTCTAGCTGCGGGTCCACGCTGGCAAACAGCCCCGTGTCCCGGTCCAGCACGCGAGAGGCTGCCGTGTCTAGCAGCGGCAAATCTTCAAAAATGGTGGCGGGCGGCAAATGGATCATCACCGTCGTGGGATCAACGACCTGGATGTCGGCGGGGGTCATGTTGGCGAAATCAACCCCTGCGACGGCCAAACCATGCGCCTCAAAGATAAGCGTCTCGCCCATCATCCCCCACAAAATATCGTTGTTGCGCTCAGCGATGACATTTTTTTGCAGCTCCACCGAAGCGGTTTCCAGCCGGGCCAAATCGTTGATCTGGCGCACGATGGTGGTGGAACTGGGCAGCACCACCGGCGTGGCAGGCAGCACCAGCTGCTGCACAAAGTCGCCAAATGGCTGAGCCACGCTCTCTGCCTTGTTGATTGTGGCCACAAAGGTGTAGGCGGCAAGCGCACCCATCACAAAAAAAACGATTAAAAAGAGGTAAGCTAATTTTCTTAGCATTTTATTCTACTCCTGTGTAAATGGTGGTTGGTGGCTAGTGGCTGGTTCCAGCAACTAACAGCTAACCGCCAGCAGCTTTTTACACTTCTTCGACGCATAATTTGGGCGTCCGTCACCTGATAGAACGTGGAAACGGCCGTTTTCGTTGCAAATTCTGGTACTTTTGGCTAAATCCAGCCGTGGGCAAAACATCCGCACACGCGGAACTTTTGTTGATGACTTACCTGCCGAGTGCCAGGCACAGGGCAGAACCTGGTTCGCTTGAGACCAGAAGCCCTGTGCCCGGCACTGGTCTCCAAAAACACCCGCGTGCTTGACTTAACCCGCCCATTTCTTCACAATTCCCTGCATGATTATAGCGAGTTGCCTGCTTACTCTGGAATTAACCGACGTCTTCTCATTAAAAGAAAAACGGAGCATCCTCAAATCGGTGCTGAAGCGGCTGCCGCAAAAGTTCAACGTGGCGGTGGCCGAAGTGGATAAGCATGATGTGTGGGGAACGGCCGTTATCGCCCTGGTCATGGTAGGCAACGACGCCGCCCGCCTGCACAGCCAGCTGCAAAAAGCAATCTCCTGGCTAGAAACCCACCGCCCAGACGTACCCATTGCGGATTATGAGATTGAGATTTTGGCCTGAGAAAAGATGTAATTGGTAATTGGTAATTGAGTAATTTTCAATAACGTCTCAATCACCCAATTACCAATTACCAATCATACAGCAACCGTCGTGTGAACAACGGCTCGGTTCGGTATAATCAACCGCATGGAACAATCCACAGCGTTAAAACGTATACAAACTATGGTTAAAGCAAACGCCTCAAAACTCCGACTTTTACTCCTGTTTTTTCTCTTTTTTGCCATTTTCGGTGCGTTGGCGGCACCAATCGCCGCCCAGGACGAGGAAAATGGCATCACCCTGGACCTAACGGTTGGCTACGACAGTTACTTCAAGCGAGAGCATTGGATTCCAGTGCAGGTAACGGCCGCCAACAGCGGGCCTGCCGTAGAAGGGTACGTGCAAATTCGCGTACCGCAGGGTGGCGGACTAGAACCATCTGTCTACCGCACGCCGCTCAGCCTACCGACCCAATCGAACAAGCGGGTTGTGCTTTACATAAAATTACCCGCAGGCGTTAACGTAGACCTGAGCTTGCATCAAGCAGATGGCTCCCTGGTGGCCGAAGTCAGCAGCGGCAATCTAAGCAATCTGGATGCCTCATCGGATTTGCTGTACGGCGTGGTTAGCCCAGACGCGGCCGAATTTGCCTTTTTAGAGCGCATTCCCGGCGGGCGCACCGATGCGGCCGTTGCTTTTTTAACGGTGGATGATTTGCCAGAAACGGCCGTTGCCTGGGCCGCCCTCGACGTATTGATTTTCAACGACACCGACACCAGCCAGCTCACCAGCCAGCAGCGCACCGCCCTGGAAGTATGGCTGAAGAACGGCGGCCAGCTCATCGTCACCGGTGGGGCCAATTGGCAGAAAACGGCCGTTTCCCTCACCGACCTGCTGCCCGTCACCGTAGACGGCAGCCGCTCCGTAGACGATTTGCCCGGCCTGCGCGAGCGCATCGGCATCGAGTTTCGCGATCCGGGGCCGTACGTGGTGGCCACCAGCAGCCTGCGCAGCGGCGAGCTGATTTTCCGCCAGGACGACCTGCCGCTGCTGGCTCGCCAATCGGTCGGGCGCGGCTCCGTCTACTTTTTGGCGCTCGATCCACGCCTGGCACCCCTGCTAGATTGGGACGGCAGCGACGCCATTTGGGCCGCCATCGCCAGCCGGGTGCCCGCCGTCAGCAGCTGGGGGCTGGGGCCGCAAAACAGCTATGCCGCCACCGAAGCGGTCTCCAGCCTGCCCACGCTGGCCCTGCCCAGCATTTTGCAGCTCGTCGGCTTTTTGCTGGTTTACACCGTGGTCGCGGGGCCGCTCAACTACTGGATTTTGAAGCGGCGCAACCAGCTAGAAAAAGCGTGGCTCACCATTCCGGCACTGGTGATCATTTTTAGCGCCATCACCTACTTCACCGGCTTCCAGCTGCGCGGCAACGACACCATCATCAACCAAATTTCCGTGGCGTACAGCCAGACGGATGCGGAGCAGGCGGATGTGTACAGCCTGCTGGGTCTCTACTCGCCGCAGCGCAAAACGTATGACCTGGTACTGCCGCCCAACGCGCTGGCACGGCCGTATTCGCAAAACTTCGGCGCACCGTTCAACAGCGACGAGGCCAATATTGGGGCGATCACCTACGGCAACGAGGTTACCATCTCCGACGTGCGGGTAGACATCGGCGACATTTCCGTCTTCCTGGCCGAAAGCGCCGTCCCGGCAGTGGATGTGAGCGGTTCGGCCACGCTCACCGTCGAGGGCAACAGCCTGATTTTGGCCCTCGACGTGCTGAACAACAGCGATGTGACCCTGGAAACCGCCTCCATTCTGGTGGGCAACCGCGCCCTGTCGGTAGGCGAAATTGCCCCCAACGAGCGCACCACCCTCTCCCTGCCGATGGGGGTGACCGGCTCCACGACTTCGGTGTTTACCGGCGGTTTTTCCTCCGGCACGCCGCTCTCGGCCAATGCAGAGACCATTCTGGGTTCGTTCGATTATTACAACGACCGGATTTTGTACCCGCGCTGGCAGCTTTTGCAGGCGTTAGAGAGCAGCAATTTTGGCGGCAGCAGCACGTTTGCTATTCCGGCGGAAACGGCCGTACTCATCGCCTGGTCCACCGAGCCACAAATCAACGCCAGCCTGGGAGAGGACGCCTTCGACAGCGAAAGCACCACCCTGTACCTGATTGAAATTCCGCTGGAGCAAAATTTAGTAAGCGGCCGGAATATCACCATCCCCATCTCCCTGCTCAACTGGCAGCCGCTGGCCAATAACAACGTCTACAATCCCACCATTCAGGATTTGTACCTCAACGGCGGCTGGGTCGAATTTTCCTACACCCCCTGGCCGGAGCTGCAAGGCATGGACGTAACGCGGCTCGGCTTTTCGCTGACGCAGCAGTTTGAAGACCCCACCCAACTCACCCCAGAAGTACGCATTTGGGATTTTGAGGAGGGCGACTGGCAGCTGATCGACAATGCAGCCTGGGGGCGCAACAACATTCAGGAGTTTGCCCCGTACATTGGCCCCAACAACGAAGTGCGCCTGCGCCTGCAAGACAACAACAGCCAATTCGGCCTGGGCATCGGCGAAATTTACCCAATATTGACGGGGAATTTAGACGAGTAAGTAGGTTCCAAAACCTGACAGGTTTAGGAACCTACGCCAGCTGTAGACGATTTGTTTAGCAAACTTACTTTGAGGCAAAGACAGCTCGTAAACCTGTCAGGTTTCTAGAGAAGACACAAAATATTTATGTCAACAATCATCGAAATTCAAGGACTCACCAAAAAATACGGCGACCTGACCGCGCTCAACGACCTGACCCTCAACATTCAGGAGGGCGAGGTGTTTGGCTTTATTGGGCCAAACGGCGCGGGCAAAACCACCACCATGCGCATCCTCACCACCCTGCTGAAGCCCAGCAGCGGCAAGGCGTGGGTGGCGGGCGAATCGGTCATCGACAACCCGCGGGCGGTGCGGCGCAACATCGGCTACATGCCCGACTTTTTCGGCGTGTACGACGACATGAAGGTGTGGGAATATTTGGATTTCTTCGCCGCCTGCTACGACATTCCCCAATCTACCCGGCTGGGCATGGTGGATGATTTACTAGCGCTGGTGGATTTGGGCCACAAAAAAGATGCGTTTGTAGACAGCCTGAGCCGGGGGATGAAGCAGCGGCTCTGCCTGGCGCGCACGCTGGCCCACGACCCGCAGGTGCTCATTTTGGATGAACCCGCCAGCGGCCTGGACCCCCGCGCCCGCATCGAGATGCGCGAACTGCTGCGCGAGCTGAAAACGATGGGCAAAACAATCTTCTTTTCGTCGCACATTTTGTCTGAGGTGGCGGATATTTGCACCAGCATCGCCATTTTGGAGGCGGGCGGCCTGGTGGCCTACGGCGACATGGCGGAGATGAAGCGCCAGCTGCGGGCGCACCGGCTCATCCAGCTGCGCGCCCTGGGCGATCTGACACCCATCCAGGAATTTTTGCTGCGCCACGAGGCGGTGGAAAGCATCATCACCTCGGAGGAGATGGACATTCCTTCGGATTCGCTGCGCTTTGATTTTACGGGTGATGATGCGGCGCTGAGCCAGCTTCTGGCCAGCCTGATCGGCAACAAGTTCCAGGTGGTGGCCTTCCAGGAAGAGACGGGCGATTTGGAAGACGTCTTTTTGCAGGTAACCAAAGGCATTGTGAATTGAGATGGGCTTCCCCGGTAACGCTGCGGGCAGGTTGGCACTGGTTCCGCTCGCTGAACGAGAACCCGATTTACCTGCGCGAAAAAGGGAGCTGGGGCAATCCAAATCCGTTTTACGAGACGCTGCGCCGCTATTCGCCGTTTGTGGTGATGGGGGCGATTGTGCTGGGGCTGTGCGCGGGCACCAATCCGGCGCTGCTGGGCGCAACGGAAGATGATGAGCTGTTTGCTTTTATTTGCGTGCTCTGCTTGCCGGGTGCGCTGCTGTCGATGTTAACAATTTATGGCTCGTTTATGGCTCCGGCGTTGACGGCACCGACGATTAGCATGGAAGTGGATCGGGGCACGTGGGATATTTTGCGCCTGACGCCCCATTCGACGGCGAGCATTTTGCTGGCGAAGCTGTTTGGCGGGCTGGCGCGGCTGCGCATCTGGCGGGTGATGCTGGCGCTGAGCGGCTTTCAGGCGCTGATGCTGGTTTTGGTGCTCGCTTTTACGGCGGGAACAACGGCCGTTCCCAGCATCTTCATTGGTTTGGGGGCGTTGATACGGCCGTGGGTAGAGGTGCTGTTTGCGGCGTTTATCGGCATGTACCTGTCTACCTGGGTCAAATCGGCCCGGCTGGCGCTGGCGGGCAGCTACGTGAGCGTGGTGATTATGAAAATTTTTAGCAACAGCGCCATCTGGCTGGGCATCTGGAGTTTGTTTGGCGTGGATGACGGCGGGGTGTTGACGGGCAGCATTTTATCGCCAGCTGTGGTGTATGGAACGGCCGTACTGCTCCTCTGGTGGGGCATTGTGCGGCAGGCAAGTAAACTGAGCAGTTGAGCCAGACTTCAAAAGTCTTGAAAGCTGCTGGAAATTGCAAGAACATGCGCAAGACTTTTGAAGTCTATGGTGAGCAAATTACCAATTACTCAATTACCCAATTACAATCTTTTTTGAGGCATTATGACCGAACTTGTACAAGAACCAGCAACCAAAAAGAAAAGCTTCATCCAGCGGCTGCGGGAAAATCCGGTGACGGTGAAGGAACTGCGCAGCCGGATGCGCGGGCGGCGCGCCTTTGTCGTGCTCACCGTGCATCTGCTGGTGATGAGCGGCTTTATCACCCTGGTTTACTCCGCCTTTGCCTCGGCGGCCAGCGGGCCGTTTGGCCCCGATTCGCGTGAGGTGGGCAAGGTGATCTTTAGCTCGGTGCTGGGGTTGCAGGTGATGCTGGTCATTTTTGTGGGGCCATCGTTTACGGCGGGGGCGATCAGCGGCGAGAAGGAGCGGCAGACGTATGATTTGCTGCGCACCACGCTGCTCTCGGCCAAATCATTTGTGGCGGGCAAGCTGCTGTCGGCGTTGAGCTACGTGCTGCTGCTTATTTTTGTAGCCATCCCGCTGCAAAGCATCGCCTTTTTGATGGGCGGCGTGGCGGTGATTGAGCTGGTTTTGTCGCAGGTGATTGTGTTGGTAAGCGCCGTCACGTTTGCTTTGTGGGGATTGTACGCCTCGTCGCGCATGCGCACGACGCTTTCGGCCAGCGTGGTGACCTTTGCCGGGGCGCTGTTTGTCACGGTGGGCATTCCGGTGGTGGTGGGGTTGTTTAGCATGATTTTGAGCCCATTTTTTGCGGGAGCGGCCGTTTTTAGCTGGCAGGCTGAGGCGGCATTGATGTATGCGCTCATGTTTCTGGCGGGAACCAATCTGCCCGCCACGCTAATTGTGAGCGATATTGTGCTGGTGGAAGAGGGGTCGCTTTGGTATTTCAGCACCTCGGTTGGCGGATTTTCTGGCAGCAGCCACACCGTTTGGCTCTTTTCACCCTGGCCGCTCTTTTTGATTTTGTATATTTTGCTGGCAGTGGTTTTGTTTTACGCAACCGTGCGGCGCGTGCGCAAAATCGCGACGCAGTAAATGCGGGAGATTGGCGATTAGAGATTGGCGATTACAACGCTCCCAATCTCCAATCTCCAATCTCCAATCTCTTATTGATGAACGAACGATTTGAGGATTTGAAGCAGCAGTTGAGGCAGTGGAACGGCCGTCGCCGCATGCGTGATGGTTTGTTGTGGCTGCCGCGTGGGCTGCTGCTGGGGCTGCTGCTGGGCGTGATTGTGGCTACGGTGGCTCGCTTCCGCCCGCTGCTGACGAACGAGGAAGTGGGGTTGGTGGCTGGTGGTTTGGGGCTGGTCGGGCTGCTTGGGGCCGTCATCTGGCTGATCAGCCAGCGGCGGGATTTATTGCAGCAGGCGCGGTTTGCCGACCGGCAGTTTTTGCTGAAGGAGCGGGCGAGTACGGCCGTTGAAATCCAAACGCAGCAGCTAGAGGCCACTCCTACCCTGGCTGAATTGCAACTGGATGATGCGTTAACGGCCGTTCGCCGCGTAGACACCCAGGCGATGCTGCCCTTCACCGTGAACCGACAGGATTGGTTACTGATTTTACTGGCGATGGTTTTGTTGGGAACGGCCGTACTCCTCCCCAATACCCAGGAATCTGAACTCCTCAAAAGCCGCGCCATCCAGGAAACCATCGCCGAACAGGTGGAGGCGCTGGAAGCGCTGGAAGAAGAAATTATCCAAAATCCTGAACTGACGGATGAGCAGGAAGAAGAGCTGCTGGAGCCGATCCAAAATGCGCTGGAAGGGTTGGAGCAGGGCAACCTGAGCCAGGAAGAAGCGGTCGCCACGCTGTCGGAGGCGGAAGCGGATTTGCGGGAGCTGGCGACTAACAACGACCAATCGAATTTGCAGCAAGCGCTGCAAGACGCGGGCCAGCCGCTGGCGGAAAACCAGAACAGCCAATCGCTGGGGCAAAATTTGCAGAATGGCAATTTGTCCCAGGCGGGGTCGGCGGCGGCGCAGCTAGCGGACAGTTTACCGACCTTGTCTGAAGATGAGTTGGCTGAGTTGGCGGAAGATTTGATGGAAACGGCCGCTTCCCTCCAAGATGTAGACAGTGAACTGGCCAATGAACTCGCCGCCGCCGCCGAAGCGCTGCAAAACGGGGACGTTGCCGCCGCGCAGCAGGCGTTGCAGCAAGCCGCTGGCACCCTCCAGCAGCGCGCCCAGAGCAATGCCGCCGCCGGACAGGCCAACGCCGCCGCCAGCCAGCTGGGCGAAGGGCGGCAAGAAGTCGCGGAAGCCGGTCAAGGCAACCAATCTGGCCAAGGCCAACAAGCCGAAGGCAGCGGCCAAGGCCAGGGGCAAGGTGAAGGCCAAGGCGAGGGTCAGGGTCAGGGAGAAGGTTCTGGGCAAGGGCAGGGCCAGGGGCAAGGACAAGGTTCTGGCGAAGGCAGCGGGCAAGGCCAAGGCGCTGGGCAGGGTAGCGGCAGCGAGCAAGGCACGGGGCAAGGTGGCCCCGGTCCCGGCGGTGGGCACGCGGAAAATGTGTTTGCGCCTGATCTGGTAGATTTGAGCGGTTTTGAGGGTGAAGAGGTGGAGCTGCCCGCCGAATGTCTGGCCGATCCGGCTTCTTGCGGCGGTCTGCTCAGCGAAAATCCCACCGAGTTTGGCGACGAGCAAAGCATCGTGCCGTACGAGCAAGTGTTTGGCGATTACCAAAACGCCGCCAACGAAGCCCTCGCCGACGACTACATCCCGCTCGGCCTCAAGGGGTACATTCGCGACTACTTCTCCTCCCTGGAACCGTAGCCGCGCATTCTTTGCGCGAAAAATCATGATACAAGAAAAACCATCACCATCCCTTCTCTTTACTATCGTTGGTTTGTTCCTTGTTGGGGCTGCTGCAATTCTTTCCTTCCTGGGAGCTTATTTCATTGCCCTCATTTACACTGACTTTTCAGGCAATGCGACACTTCTAACTTGGAATCGCATCGCTTACCTCAGTCTGCCAACTGTTTTTATCTTTTCGGTCAGCTACTTTTCCCGCCGGCAAATCAAGCACTTATTTCCAATTCATTTGGTGCTCGTTACTCTGATTATTTTAGCGATAACAGGCATTCGAGTAGTGGAATTCAATGAGCAAAAGCAGATTTTGCAAACCTATCAGCAGTTCATAGAGTTGGTAAAAAGGGGGGAAACAGCAAAAGCAAACACATTCATGCTTCCTGATTATCAACTTACACACGAACATCTAGAAGTCCGCCAACATACTTGGCTAGAGTCTGCAATGAATACAGGAAGTGTTTCGTCACCTTACTCAGTGCATATTGAAAGTAAAAACCAAGCCATTATTGTGCCAGACCCCAAAACGAATCAATGGTATCATCCATCTCAAAGTGCTTTTCTGTCTCTAGAAAAAATTGATGGGGAATGGTATTTCACAGGTAATGGTGGTTGGTTTTCTGCGGATTAATTATTATCGCAACTCGTTCCACGCTCGGCGTGGAATGAAGATGGGGATGCTCCGGCGTCCCACGCACGGCGCAGAGCGCCCGAACCAGCATTCCCACGCGGAGCGCGGGAACGAGAGAAACAAGAGGTTTTTATGATTGATGAAGCAGCATTGGCTGAACTTTCGGTGGCAGATTTTCGGGAGACAGCGGCAAATATTGAAGCTGAAGTTGGGAAGGTCATTGTCGGGCAAACCGACGTGGTGCGGACGGTGCTGGTGGGCATCCTTAGCGGCGGGCACGTGCTGCTGGAAGGCGTGCCGGGGCTGGGCAAAACGATGCTCATCCGCACGTTGGGGCAGGTGCTGAAGCTGGACTTCAGCCGCATCCAGTTCACGCCAGACCTGATGCCCGCCGACATCACCGGCACGGAAATCATGGAAGAGGCGGATGGGCACCGCGCTTTTCGTTTTCAGCAGGGGCCAGTGTTTGCCAACCTGATCCTGGCCGACGAAATTAATCGGGCCACGCCCAAAACCCAATCTGCCATGCTGGAAGCGATGCAGGAAAAGACGGTGACGGTGGCCAACCACACCTATCAACTGCCGGTGCCGTTCTTCGTCCTGGCCACGCAAAACCCGATCGAACAGGAAGGTACCTATCCGCTGCCCGAGGCGCAGCTCGACCGCTTCCTCTTCAAAATCAACGTCGGCTTCCCTACGGCCGATGAGCTAACGGAAATTTTGGCGCGCACCACGGGCAAAAGCACGCCCGCGCCAGATGTCGCCGCCGACGGAGCGCGGCTCATCGCCATGCAAGCCTTGGCGCGGCAGGTGCCCATTCCCAGCCACGTCAGCCAATACATCAGCCAGCTGGTGGTGGCGACGCATCCGGGCAGCAGTCCAGCCGCGCTGGTGAACCAGTACGTGCGCTATGGCTCCAGCCCGCGCGGAGCGCAGGCGCTGGTGCTGGGTGGGAAGATTTCGGCGCTGTTAGACGGCCGTCTCAACGTCAGCTTCGAGGATGTGGCCAAAGTGGCCCCGGCCGCCCTGCGCCACCGGCTGCTGCTCAACTTTGAAGGCCAGGCCGAAGGCATTCGCACCGATGATGTGGTGGCGGATTTGTTGAAAGCTGTGCCAAAAGAATAATTTTTGACGCAAAGAGACGCAAAGGCCTGCAGTGGCAAAGTGACTTTTTCTATTCTTAAAACCTTCGCCGCAAATCGCCTTTGCGTCAAGTTTTTGATAACACCTCATGACCATTTTTGACGAAACCACCCTGCGCAAACTGGAACAGCTCACCCTCGTGGCGGAGCGGGTGCGCGTGGGGGTGATGAAGGGCGACCGGCGCAGCAGCAAGCGGGGCAGTTCCATCGAGTTTGCCGATTACCGCAACTACACCAAGGGAGACGACCTGCGGCGGCTGGATTGGAATGTGTATGCCCGGCTGGAACGGCCGTTCATCAAGCTACTCGAAGAAGAGGAAGATTTAGCCGTCCACCTGCTCGTCGATGCCAGCGCCTCTATGAACTGGCCAGAGGACGGTGATCGGTTATCGGTAAACGGTGATCGGTCGGAAAACAAGTTGGTGTATGCGCTGCGGCTGGCCGGGGCGTTGGGGCACATTGGGCTGACGGCGGGGGATTTAACGGCCGTTACCCTCCTCAGCAGCAGCGGCGACCACACCTGGGGGCCGTTTCGCGGGCAGCAAAACTCGCTGCGCCTGCTGCAATTTTTGGAGACGGGTGCGGGCAGCGGTATTACCGATTTGAACCAATCGCTCAAAAATTATGCGCTGCGCGGGCGGCGACCCGGCCTGCTGTTTGTCCTCAGCGATTTGCTTTCCCCCAACGGTTACCAGGACGGCCTGAATGCCCTGCAAGCGCGTGGCTTTGAGGTCGGCCTCATCCACCTGCTCAGCCCGGACGAGATGGAGCCACCCGTCAGCGGCGACCTCAAGCTGGTAGACATCGAAACGGGCGCGGATGCCGAAATCACCCTCGATCCGGCCACGCTGGATTTGTACCGGGAGCGGCTGCAAGCATGGCAAACCGAGATTGCCACCTACTGCGCCAATCGGCACATTCATTACATTCCCCTCACCACCGATTTACCCTGGGAAAAGCTGGTTCTGCAAACCTTACGCGTGAAGGGTGTGGTGCGATGATACGTGATACGTGAGGCGTGATGCGCCTCACGTATCACGCGTCATGAACCGCTCCCAGATTCCCTCAGAGCTACGCTTTTTCCTCCTAATCGCTACCCGGCTTCTCATCTATATCTAAGATACATGGCGGGATTGGCATTTATTTGGTAGGGTAAATGTCATGATGACACAAATAGCCCCAAACGATACACACACAACCTGTCCCTATTCCCCCGACGATTGGATCGTCCATCGCCATTACGGCATTGGGCAAATTAAAGCCGTCGAAACCAAGGCAATTGGGGAAGAAGAGACGACATACTACAAGATTGCGGCGCACAACGACAGCACCATTTGGGTGCCGATCAGCAGCGGCGCGGATTTGCTGCGTCCGGCGGCCTCGGAAGATGAGTTTGCTGAGGTGGTGCAGGTTTTGCAACGGCCGTCTCGCCAAATGAACGCCCAGTTTCAAACCCGCCTGGCCCGCATTCGCAGAGTCAGCCGCGAAGGCAACCCGGTAATGCTGGCCCGCACCGTACGCGATTTATGGGCCAGACGCAGCCGCCGCGGCCAGCTTTCTAACACCGAAGAAAGCGCCTGGCGTCGTCTGGTTGATCGCTTAATTGCCGAATGGACCGTGAGCATGGACCTGGATGAAACCCAGGCCAACCAGCGGTTATACCATCTGTTGGAAGCGCATGCCTTGCCTTCTACCGCCGCCACCCGCTCATGACATCCGCAAAGGGGTAAGCCCAAACTGGCAATGTACCCATTTTTATGAACAAATTAACAAATTTAGGCCATAAGTCGCGCCAGCCACTTATGGCAGATGGAGCGTAATGCCAAACAACTTTTTTATAATGGCCAACAGTGAACAAACCAACTCGACCCACAACAACAGCAACGATCAAACCACTTTTTTTGACCTTATCGAGGAATATGATTTTCCCCAGCCGAAGCGTGGCGACATCATCCGGGGCGAAATTTTGCGCATCGACGATGATGTTGTTTTTATTGATATTGGCTCCAAACGAGACGCGATGGTGCCGCACCAGGAAATCCAGCAGCTAGATGATGCGTTTTTAAGTACGCTGGCCACGGGCGATACGGTGCCGGTGTACGTGACGCGCACGCCGGTAGGCAGCGAGCAGCTGCTTGTCTCGCTGGAACGGGGTCTGCAAGAGATGGATTGGGAACGGGCTGTCAAATTGCAGGAAGACGAGGCCACCGTTGAGCTGAAGATTGTCAATTACAACAAGGGCGGTCTGGTGGTGGAATTCGGCCGTATTCAGGGCTTTGTGCCAAACTCGCACGTTCCGGCCATTCAAAATGTTTACAGCCACGATAAGCGCACCAGCTACAAAAGCAAGCAGGTGGGTGAAACCCTCAAGCTCAAGATCATCGAGGTGGATCCGCCACAAGAACGGTTTGTGCTGTCGGCCAAATCGGCCCAAAAAGAGCAGCGTCAGGAGCGGCTGAGCCATCTCAGCCAGGGCGAAACGCTCACAGGCACCATTGTGAATATGAAACATTATGGCGCGTTTGTGGATATTGGCGACGGCCTGGTGGGGCTGCTGCATATCTCGCGCATGGCGTGGGAGCATATTGATCGCCCGGAACATCTGTTTGACATTGGCGATGAAGTTAAGGTGATGGTTGACAAAATCGATGTGCAAAAAGAAAAAATCAGCCTGAATCGCAAGGTGTTGCTGCCTAGCCCATGGCAAACGTTTGCCGAGAAGTGGCAAACGGGTGATTTGCTGGAAGGTACGGTAACGGCCGTTGTCGATTTCGGCGCGTTTGTCCGTGTAGACGACGGCATCGAAGGGCTGCTGCACAAAAACGAGATGAACATCCCCAGCGATACCGACCCCAGCGATTCCCTGGCGGAAGGGGACGTGATTTTGATTCGCATTGTGCAAATTGATGTGGCGCAGGAGCGTCTCAGCCTGAGTACCCGCCGGGTAACGGCCGCCGAGGAAATTGGCTGGATGCAAAATCGGCACGAAGAAGAACACGAAGCAGAAGCCGAGATCATCGTCGAATAACGATCTATTCCCAAAGTTTGAAAACGGCCGTTCCCACAATGTTGGGAACGGCCGTTTTTGTTTCCCCGTTAACAGCCATTGAGAATAAGGGGAGGGGCGTAGGCAGGACGGCCGTTTTTGTGTATCCTTTTGCCCGAACAACTGTCGGCAAATCATGCTACAATGACAGCAGATTTGTGCTTTGTAGAGGAGCGGAAAATGTTACAAACGGTCAAAGTAGATAAACAAGGTAAATTGACGCTTCCCCAAGACGCACTCGATGCCCTGGGCGTTAAAAAAGAAGCTGAGCTTGTGATGGAGCTAACAGATAATGGCGTTTTGTTAAGCTTCAAAAAAGCATTGCCACCGCTCACTGAACAAATCGCTGCTATGAATTTACCCATCGGTTCCTGGGAGCAAATGGAAACTGAAACGGAAGCTGGCCGTACCTCGTGACAAACCCAATTTTTCTGGATGCCAATATTTTTATGTACGCGGCAGGCGCTGCTCACCGTTACAAAGCGCCCTGTTTACAAATTCTGGCGTTGGTGGAAACGGAACAGGTAACGGCCGTTACCAGCAGCGAAGTACTCCAAGAGCTTCTTTACCGCTACAGCCACTTAAAACTAACAGAAAAAGGGATTCATCTCTGCCGCCGTATTCTCTCTTTTCCTATACAGATTTTGCCCGTAACGGCCGCAGATGTGCAGCAAGCCACTGAGATTTTGGAAGCCGCACCAGGTATAAAATCCAGGGATGCTATCCACGCGGCCACCATGCTCAACAACAATCTCAAAATAATCCTGACCGCCGACAAACATTTTGAGCAAATATCATCCTTAAATCGTCTTGACCCACACGACTACGCTGCATCTATTTCCTGAACTTTGTCCTTTTTAACCCCCCTCTTCCTGCTGCTGGGCCTGCTGGCCGGGCCAATCATCATCCTCTACATGCTGCGGCTGCGGCGGCGCGAGGTGATGGTGAGCAGCACCCTGCTTTGGCAAAAGCTGCTGCGCGACCGCGAAGCCAATGCCCCCTGGCAAAAACTGCGGCGTAACCTGCTGCTCATCCTACAATTGATTATTTTGGCGGCGCTGGTGTTTGCGCTGGCACGGCCGTTTCTGCCCACCCCCTCCATCATCAGCGGCAGCGTTGTCGTTTTGCTCGATGCCTCTGCCTCCATGCTGGCCACCGACGTGGAACCGACCCGCTTTGACGCCGCCAAAGCCGAAGTGGCCCAGCTGATTAACGATCTCGGCGGCGACAGCCAGATGACGCTGATCAAGGTGGGGCAGACGCCCACCGTGCTGGCCGCCGCCAGCAACGACCGCACCCAACTGCAACGCGCCCTCGACGCCGCCCAGCCGGATCCGGCAGCTGCCGCCTGGAATGCGGCGTTTGCTTTGGCGACGGGGGCGGCACAAGGCTTCCGCGATGCCCGTATCGTCATCATCTCCGATGGCGGCCTGCCAGACGGTTTGCCACCATTGCCTGTGGAATCGATCTACCTACCAATTGGCGAGAGCGGCGAAAATCTGGCCATCACCGCCCTGGCCACGCGCGAAACTGAATCGGGCATCCAGCTTTTTGCCAGCGTACAAAATCAGGGGCTCATTGACCGCGAAACGCTGCTCAGCATTGATTTAGACGGCACGCTGTTTGATTCCCGCCGCCTGTCGGTGCCTGCGGGCAGCAGCGTCAACGCCACCTGGGATTTACCACCCGGCACCGCCACCATCGAGGCCCGCCTGAGCGACAACGAAGGCGACTTTTTGCCATTGGACGATGTCGCCTGGGCCGTCCACGAGGGCGGCGTCAGCAATCGCACGCTGCTGGTGACCGAGGGCAATCTCTTTTTGGAGCAGGTGTTCACCGTCCTGCCCGGCATCGAAGCCTTCAAAGTACCGCCAGACAGCGATCTGCTCGATGCAGCGGATTTTGACTACGATCTGGTCATCTTCGATGGCGTGGCGCTGCCCGACCCGCCACCCGCCGCCGACATGCTCATCATCAATCCGCAGGCGGGCGGCGAAGGCGGGCTGTTTAGCGTGACGGGCGCTTTTTCCAACACAATCACCACGCGGCTGGAGGAATCGCCGCTGCTGCAATTTGTCGATTGGAGCGAGGTGGATGTGCGGCAGGCGCAGCAGGTTGCCGCGCCGTGGGCGCAAACGCTGGTGGCCGCCGAAGGCGGGCCGCTGCTGCAAATCGGGGAGCAAAGTGGGTACCGCATCGCCCTGCTCACCTTCGACCTGCGCGACTCCGACCTGCCGCTGCAAATTGCATTTCCCATCTTAATGGCTAATATTACGGGCTGGCTCAGCCCTGGACGGGCTTTTGACGCGCCGACGGGACTCCAGCCGGGTGATCCGGTGGCGGTGGTGCCGGGGGCGAGCAGTACGGCCGTTCTCGTGCAAAAACCAGACGGCAGCCGCTGGACAGCCGAAGTGGGCGAAGAAGATTTGTTCTTCACGGAGACAGACGCGCCCGGTTTGTACACCGTCTTGCTGCGCGACGCGGCGGCAGACCGGCCCGCAGGCAGTTTTGCCGTGAACCTGTTCAGCCCGGCCGAATCGGCCATTCGCCCGGTAGAAAGTTTGCAGATTGGGCAAACGCAGGTGGAAACCGAAGACGAAGGCGACGTGGGCCAGCGCGAACTGTGGCCCTGGCTGCTGGCCATCGCCGTGGTTGTGCTGATTGTAGAATGGTGGGTCCACCATCGCGGCACCCGCTGGCCCAAATTGCCCACGGTTTCGGCCAATCGTTTTAGACGGAATAATAGTTGATGAATTTTTTCTGGAACACAGAGTTGCACGGAGAAGCCACAGAGCTGCACAGAGAATTTTTGAGAACTTCTTTCTGTGAAACTCTGCGTTAACTCTGTGAATCTCTGTGTTCCGCTTTTGATTTTTTATGAATGAACAAGCCAGCCTGGACTCAGAACAGACAACAAACAGCTCCCGCTGGTGGTGGCTGCTGGCTGGTTTGGCGCTGGTGCTGCTGATTTGGCTGGTGGTTTGGTTGAGTGGTTCGCGTCCGTTGAAATTTTGGCAGGATACGGCCGTTTCCCCCAACGCCACCCTCAATCCCCAACCCCTCCTCGTCAATTTTGACGCTCTGAACAACAATCCAGCCGAGTTTGCCAACCAGCGCATTCGCGTGACGGGCAACTACTTGCGGCTAGAGCCGCCCGACTGCACCCTGTTCAGCGGGCCGCGCATCCAGTGGGGGCTGGTGGCCGAAGGGTTGCAGCTCAACGCCCAGGGGTTTGAGACAATTGTGCTGCCCATCGTGCCGCCAAACATGCAGATGACGGTAGAAGGCATCTGGCGGCGCTATGCTGGCCCGGCGGGCTGCGGCAAAGAGCCAGACCGGGGCTTGTGGTACCTGGAAGTGACGCAAATTGTAGCCCCGAATCCGCTGGTGGCGGGTACGGCCACGCCCGTGGGCGTGCTGTCGGTTACGCCGCCGCCGTTTCCCACCGTCACGCCAACGGGTACCGCTTCATTGCCCCCGGTGGGCGGCACGCCCATCCCCAACGTAACCATTGTGAGTACGGTGGTGGTCAATACGCCTACCAGCACACCCACTTTGGACGAAACGGCCGTTTTCGGCACGCCCACCTTCACCCCCACCAACACCGCTACAGCCACAGTAACCGCCACGCCTGGCCCTGGCACGCCAACGGCCGTTTCCGGCACGCCCACCGCCACCCCCACACCCACCACCAGCGGCACGCCGGGCAGCGGTCCAACCAACCCCACGCCCACCAACTCGTCTTTGGTTACGGCCACGCCCGGCAGCGGCTACCCCGGCCCCACATCGCCAGCACCAACTCCTTCACCAGCCCCATACCCAGGAGGTTAGGTAAATGCGTAATTGAGTAATTGAGTAATTTTGAGACAATTACCTAATTACCTAATTACTAATTACCGAATTACCATTCCGGAGCAATCATGAAACTACCCTTCATTCCATCCCTCACGCCCCCCGCCGAAACGCCAACGGCCGTTTACTGGTTCATCTTTCGTGGCAGCGATTTGCTGGTGGCAGATGCGGGGGAAACGGCCGTATTGCCAACCTCCAACCACAACTTCACCCTGCTGCGGCACCATTATTTGGGTCAGCTGGAAGAAAATTCGGAACAGATTCATTGCTACGCCGCTGAAGTTGCCCCAGAAACCGAGCCGCCTGCCGGAATGCAGTTTGCCGGACTGCGCCAGCTTTTTCTACGTTTGCCAATGGATCATCTATGGCTGGCTGGCCGCGCCGTGCAAATTATCGATTGGGACCGCACCCACCAATTTTGCAGCCGCTGCGCCACGCCCAACGAGATTTTAGGCCACGAGCGGGCTAAAAAATGCCCCACCTGCGGCCTCACCACCTACCCGCGCATCTCCCCGGCCATCATTGTGCGGGTAGACCGGCTGATTGAGGGGGTGCCGCATCTGCTGTTGGCGCGAAACGGCCGTTGGCAGCGCAACTTTTACAGCGTCCTGGCCGGATTTGTGGAGCCAGGCGAAACCCTGGAAGATTGTGTGCATCGGGAAGTGTTTGAAGAGGTAGGCATTCGCCTGAAAAACGTGCGCTACTTTGGCAGCCAGCCGTGGCCCTTCCCCAACTCGCTCATGGTCGGCTTTACGGCCGAATACGCCAGCGGCGACATCGTGCTAGAGGAAGAAGAGATTGCCGACGCTCAATGGTTTACCGCCGACACGCTGCCCAATTTACCCTCCAAAATGAGCATTGCCCGGCGGCTGGTAGATGCGTTTGTGACGGCAAACAAATAGCCCGGGGCTTTAGCCCCAGGTTAATCGGCAAACAGGCGCACCGACATCGGCGCATTGGCCTGGGGCGACCATTGCAGCAGTTCCGGCATATCCTGGTTCTTAGCCTCATCACGTTGCTGCACCCGGCCTGGCACCAGGCGCAAAAAGGTGAGCTGCTCATCCTGCCGCAGCAGCCGGTCCGATTCGCTAAAGACGGGCACCCAGGCACCGGTATTCACATACCATTGCCGAAAATTGGGCCGATCTTTGTCTGTGGGGGGCAGCAGCCGCACATTGGCAGCGTGGTCATGCCCAAAAATGAGGTAGCGCACGCTGCCATAGCCGGGATGCGTCCCGCCATTGAGCAGGCGGGCAATGCGCCCCGCCCCGGTAAACAGATAATCCCCCTCCAGCAAATGATCGAGCGACTGCATCATCCCGCTGGCGGTGTAGCCAAAAATGAGCGCCAGCAGCACAGCGACGATGGCGGGCCAGTAGGTGCCCAGGGCGATCACCCGCACGGCCAAAAACAGCAGGGCAATGACCACCAGAATGAGCACAATGCTGCCGCCCAGGCGCACAACCGTCTGCCAGGTGGAGGTAGAAATGGTTTCGCGGCTGTGAATTTGAATATCGTGGATTGCTTTGAGGAATGGATCGGCCGTTTCTGCCTGGGGTGGTTCGTACTTGCGCCGCTTTAGCTTTTGGTTCACTTCGCGCCGGGCCCGCAGGTATTGTGGCAGCAGCTTCCAGACAAAGGTTGTCAGTTCGCCGGGGGCGTGGCGCAGCAGCCAAAAGACGTAGCGCGAGATCGGCTTCATGTTGTCGGCGAAGGGGTGAATATGTTCGACATCGTTAAAAAAGTAGCGTACAAACAGCGAACCAGAGGGCAGTTCGATGAATTTGGCGGCGTCGGCAAATGATTCGGTGGGGGTGAGGCGGGGGTCTTCAAAGTTGCGGAAGGCGTTGGCTGGCTCAAACTGGCAGCCGTGTTCGGCGTAAAACAGCCCTTCTTCATACAAAAAGGCGGGCGGGAAGCTGACCTGTTTTTGCAGCATCTCCAGGCTGAGTGCTTCGGGCATGGTGCCAAAATGGGGCAGCAGGGCGTGATCATCGCCGGGAACGGCCGTTGCCAGCCAATCCCCATACGCTTTTTGCAACAGCTGCCGCAGGCGCAGCTGCACATCGGGCCAATATAGCTCGATATCGTGGTTGCCCTTCATGAGCACCAGTTCGTTGCCCGGCTGGGCCACAAACCAGGCCAGCGCCTGGAAAAAGAGCGGGTGCCCTTTGGCAATTTGGGTCACCTTCCACACAATTTCTGGGGAAGCGGTGCCCAGCCCAAACTGGCGGTCGTTGTCGCGCAGCTCTTTGTGGGTGCGCACGCCCTTGACGCCAAACAGGTCTGCGCCTTCGTGCGGCAGGGAAACCACCTGCAAAAAGTCAAAGATGTCGCCGTTGATCACCAATTTCCAGGGAATGTTGTAATATTCAACGGCCGTTTCCCGCCGACTCAGCCGCACATGATGGGCAATCAGCTGGGCAAAGGGCACGTCCTGAAAAAAATCTTCGTTGCGGTGAATGAGGCCATTGGCCGGATTACGTCCCTCGCTAAGATGAAAATCGCTCATGAAGAGATAATTAAACGGTTGTGCCATGATTCACACTCCAAAAGCCAGTTTGTGAGTTGGGGAAATTTTTTAAGCAAAGTTGAATGGTTGATTAGGTACAGTTTGGGATGGGTACGGCCGTTCTGCAAATACCTTAACAAGGATAACCATCTAAAACAGTTGCATCCAGCAAACGTAGGAAAAGTATAGCACAACCGTCCCTTGGCTGTGAAAATAGCCTTCGTTACAATGGCAACGCAAACAACACAACATCAACCTAAAGAACGTAAATAATCCAAAACTTCCTGTACAGGAACCAAAAGGGGTCTACTCGTGAAAAATATTATCGTGACGGGTGGCGCTGGCTTTATCGGTGCCAACTTTGTTCTCCACATGCTCAACAAATATAGCGATTACAACATTATCGTGTATGACAAGCTGACGTACGCGGGCAATCTGGATAATTTGCTGGATGTAAAAGACGATCCGCGCTACGCCTTTGTGCAGGGCGACATTTGCGATGCCGAGATGGTAGCGGCCACAATCCAGCAATACAACGCCGATACCATCGTCAACTTTGCCGCCGAAACGCACGTCGATCGCTCCATTATGAACCCGGATGCGTTTATTCAGACGGGGGTGTATGGCACCTATGTGCTGCTGGAAGCGGCCAAAAAGCACGGCTTGCGCTATCACCAAATTTCTACCGACGAGGTGTATGGCCACATCCCGGAAGGGTATTCCAGCGTAGAAACCGACAAGCTAGACCCACGCAGCCCGTACGCCGCCAGCAAGGCCAGCGGCGATCTGTTGGTGAACGCCTACTTCATCACCTACGGCTTGCCGGTGACCATTACCCGAGGCTCTAACAACATTGGCCCGTTCCAATACCCGGAAAAGGTGGTGCCGCTGTTTGCCACCAACGCCATCGATGAAGAAGCGCTGCCGCTGTACGGAGACGGCCGTCAGATGCGCGAATACCAGTACGTGGTGGACCATTGCGAAGCGATTGATCTGGTGCTGCACAAGGGCGTGTTGGGCGAGGCGTACAACATTGGCACCGGCGTGGAGATGGAAAATGTGGAGATGGTGGAAATCTTGCTGGAAACGCTCAACCGGCCGCATGATCTGATCAAACACGTGAAAGACCGTGAGGGGCACGACCGCCGCTACAGCCTGAATATCGACAAAATCAGGGCGCTGGGCTGGGAGCCAAAACATACTCCGGCAGAAGCGGTGCGGAAAACGGCCGTTTGGTACCGCGAAAATGAGTGGTGGTGGCGCAAAATTAAATCTGGCGAGTTCAAAGCGTATTACCAAAAACAGTACGGCCACCGCTGGCAACCCGAAAAATAGTTGGCTCTTTGGGAATTTATGGGGTTGACAGCCCGTGAAACGTGAAACGTGAGGCGTGACCAGAGGTGAATCACGTTTTACGTTTCACACAAAACCCCACGAGCTCCGAAAGACCCAAATAGTTTGAATCCGCAATCTGTTGATATTTGGTAACTATACAGCCTCTCTGGCTGTGGCCGGTGCCTCGCCGTGGCCGGCACGGGCCGAAAGGCCGGAGCACCTGAATAATTACGATGTTTTTAAAGACCTGCAACGCTGTTGTGGGTCTTTTTGTTTGGATTATCAGTTTCTGAGTAGTGGCACCGGGCAGTAGGGGGGCTGTGCTATACTTACGCCCGGCTTTATTGAATCGACACCCACCCCTTCGCTTTTACCATGATGCTTGCCTGTGAAGGGTTTTGATATGGAATCATCTATGCGCAAATTCATTGTTCTCTTTTTGAGCGTTACCCTAATTTTTTTGGCCGCCTGCCAGAGCAGCGAACCCGTGGCGGAGTCGGCGGTTCTTCCTGAACCCACTTTAGGACAACCGGTGATCAATACGGCCGTTCCCCCCACCAACACCCCGCCGCCCCCACCCGTCATCGAAGAAGCCACCGCCACCAGCGCCCCAGACCAACCCACCGCCACCCCCACCACACCACCGCCTACACCCACCCCCACCATCACCCCCATCCCCGAAAACCCGGTGAGCAGCATTAGCCTGGTTCCGGTGGTAAGCGGCCTCAACCAGCCGCTCTACCTCACCCACGCCTTCGACGACCGGCTGTTTATTTTGGAGCAGGATGGCCTGATTAAGATTTTTCAGGATGGCGCACTGCTGCCCACGCCGTTTATCGATCTCACCGGGCCAGTGGGGTACAACAGCAATGAACAAGGGTTGCTGGGGCTGGCGTTCCACCCCAACTACCAGGAAAACGGCACCTTTTTTGTGAATTACACAGATGTGAACGGCCGTACCAACATCGCCCGCTACCAGGTGACCAGCGACCCCAACATCGCCGACCCCGCCAGCGGCCAAATTTTGCTCACCATCCCCCAACCGTTTGAAAACCACAACGGCGGCATGCTCGCCTTTGGGCCAGACGGCTACCTGTACGTGGGCATGGGCGATGGCGGCAGCCAGGGCGATCCCAACAACAACGGCCAAAATCCCGGCACGCTGCTGGGCAGCATCCTGCGGCTAGATGTCAACAGCGCCGACGGCAGCTACACCATCCCCGCCGACAACCCCTTCATCAACGACGCCAGCGCCCGCCCAGAAGTGTGGGCCACCGGCTTCCGCAACCCGTGGCGCTTTAGCTTTGACCGGGCCACGGGGGCGATGTTCATTGCCGATGTGGGGCAAAATACCTGGGAAGAGGTAAGCTGGCTGCCCTCTGGCGCACCCGGCGGGCAAAACTTCGGCTGGAACTTCATGGAAAGCAACCATTGTTACCGTGCCAACTGCGATCCGGCTCGCTTTGTGCCCGCCATCTTTGAATATGATCACACCCAGGGCTGCTCCATCAGCGGTGGCTATATTTACCGAGGACAACAGTTCCTAAGCCTGTATGGCAACTACTTTGCCGCCGACTTTTGCACCGGCACCATTTGGGGCGTCTTCCAAAACCCAGATGGTAGCTGGCAATCTGCCGTGGTGAACGCAGGCCTCATCGCCATCAACAGCTTTGGGGAGGATGTGAACGGCGAGCTGTATGTAGTGGCCCGCACGGGAGAGATTTTGCAAATACGGCCGTAATCCATACACACAATCGTAAGAACGGCCGTAAAATGAACCGGTACACTTAATCTGGCCAGCCGCGCTGTAATGTGCTAGCAGGAGAAACAATAATGCCTACATTGACCAACCGATTCTTGTTAAGCGTAACGGCCGTTCTTAGCCTGCTCACCCTGGGGCTCATCATCCCCTGGAAAAGCCAGGCCCAAACCAGCTTTCCCGATGCCCCGCAAAGCTACTGGAATTGGGGCAACCGAGATTTGCCTTCTGGCGGTCAGGGCGACATCAAACATTGCACCATCGACAGCGAACTCCTGAAAATACCCTACAAAACAGTGGGCTTCAACGTTTACACACCGCCCAGCTACAGCGCCAACAGCAACCAGCGGTATCCTGTAATCTACCTGCTGCATGGGGTCAACGGCAGCGAATACAACTATTTCAGCTGGTTTAACAACAACACCTTCTTTAATGCAGGCAGCGGCAGCCTGCCCAGCCTCATCGAAAACGGGCAGGCAAACGAAGCCATTCTGGTCTTTGTCAATGGCGGCAAAGCCAGTTTTTATGATGATTGGGACGACAGCACTGGCAACGGCCCCAGTTCTAGCTTCCCCGTCTTGTCAGAATCGATCATTATGGATGAGCTCATTCCGTTTGTAGATGCCAACTTCCGCACCATTGCCAGCCGAAACGGCCGTGCCATCGAAGGCTTTTCCATGGGCGGGCGCGGAGCCGTCAAGCTGGCCTTCAACTACCCAGACCAGTTCTGCTCGGCCATTGCCTACGCCGGGGCAGCTTACGAAGAAGTCCCGCTCGCTGCCGGAGCCGCGCACCCCCGGTTTGGGCCAATGGACGCCCCCTACCGCCTTTCTACCATCGCCGCCAATCAGGCCAGCGCCATCCTGGCCAACAACCTGCAAATTCGCCTGGTAGACGGCGCGGGTGATGGCGCAGCCGGCATGGGTGGCGGCAGCGATGCCCTCAGCCCGCAGCTCACCAGCCTGGGCATCAGCCATCAATTTGTGCCCAGCCAAAGCGGTGTTACCGATCACAGCTGGTTTGAATACCACGAGACAACAGGGGCCACAGGGCTCAATTTTCATTTTGCCTGTTTTGCCACTGCCAGTCCGAGGATTGCCGAATCTATTCCTGGCTTCACCTTTTTGCCGTTAATCACCCAGCCCAACAGCACGCCCACCACCCCACCCTCGCTGCCCGTGCCACCTGCCTCTACCGAAACGGCAACCGCCACGCCAGGTACAACCACCGCCACAGCCACCGTGTGGCCAACCGAGTCGGCTACATTGACGCCCACCTTCACGTTCACCCCCACGGCAACGTCAACAGCCACCGCAACAGCCACCTACACACCCACCGTTACAGCCACCTTTACCACCACACCTACGGCAACAGCTACAGCGACGTCTACAGCAACAGCAACTCGCCTAACGTCTCCAACACCCACGTCAACAGTAAACGGCATCTGTAATTAACCGCTAACCATCAAAAAAAGTGGCCAACAAAAAGTGGCCAACAATAAGTTGGCTGTTTTAGATTTATTTTCGTCAGGTTCATAAATGCAGCGGGTGATTAACTACTCTGATCTGTGTTCTGACGCTCGCTTGTGTAAGATTGGCGTAGATTGCGCATAGATTTAATCCGCGTTCATCCGCGGCCTATTTTTGAAGGAGTAAAAAATGAAAAAGTTTGTGTATTGGAGTTTAACCGCAGGTTTATTGTTATTGCTGGCTGGCGTACTGGGCAGCACGGCCGTTTCCGCCCAACCAACCTCTCCAGACGCCCCAACTGGTGTGGGAATTACGGCCGTTGCCATAGAAAATGGCTTCACCTCCCCCGTAGACATCGCCAACGCCGGAGATGATCGCCTCTTTATTGTGGAGCGTCCCGGCGTCATTCGCATCATCAACCCCAACGGCGACATGATGCCCACACCCTTTTTGGACATCAACACCATCGTAGACAGCGAAACCAACTCAGAACGAGGCCTGCTGGGGCTGGCCTTTCATCCCGACTACCCCACCACGCCTTATTTCTATGTGAACTATACGGCCGTTTCCGGCAGCGGCGACACCATCATCGCCCGCTACACCGTCAGCAATGATCCCAATGTGGCCGACCCCAACAGCGCCGTCGAAATCCTGCGCATCGACCAGCCCAGCGGCAACCACAACGCCGGCGACCTGAACTTTGGCCCGCAAGATGGCTACCTCTACATCGCCATGGGCGACGGCGGCGGCGGGGGCGATGATGACGCTGGCCATACGCCCGACATTGGCAACGCCCAAGATATGACCAGGTTGTTAGGCAAAGTGCTGCGTATCAACGTTGATGGCGACAGCGGCCTGGCACCCGACTGCGGCACGGTGAACGGCGGCACGCCCCCCTACACCATCCCCAACGACAACCCATTCATCGCCAGCGGCGACGATATCTGCAATGAAATTTGGGCCTCCGGCCTGCGCAACCCGTGGCGCGTCAGCTTCGACAGCCAAACCTACGATTACTACATCGCCGATGTGGGCCAGGGTGCCCAGGAAGAGGTGAATTTCCAGCCAGCCAGCAGCACCGGTGGCGAAAATTACGGCTGGCGTTGCTATGAAGGAGACGCAACCTTCAATACCAGCAACTGTGGCGATATTTCCAATTACGTGTTCCCGTTCGACGTTTATCCCCGAAGCGATGGCCAGGCCGTTACCGGCGGCTTTGTGTATCGCGGCAATGATTTCCCCGCGCTGCAAGGCATCTACATCTATGCCGACTACGTCAGCAGCAACTTCTGGCTGGCGCAAAACAGCGGCAGCTGGACCATCACCCCGCTGGGCGGCATCGGCGTGAACAACCCCAGCACCTTCGGCGAAGGGTGTGATGGCGAGCTGTACGTGGCCAGCCTGGGCGGCACCATCTACCAAATTCAGGCCAGTGTCACAACCCGACCAGACGGGGCCGTGCTGGATCAGTTTATCTATTTACCGCTCATTTTGGGGGGCAATGATGCCGGTTTAACCTGCTCAGGTTAAAGGCATAGCCGCAGTTTACTAACGCGCCACATAGCAAGTTTGCATAGGGCAAAGAGACGGCCACGGATTGAACGGATGCTACAAATTAGAAGGTAAGAATCCGCTCAATCCGTGGCATCCGTGTCCCATTTATAGAGATTTACGGCCGTTCCACCAACGGCAAATAGCTCTTCTCTGTCAGTTCAAACGGATGAAACATCGGCCCGGCAAAGCAGGGGTACGTTTCTGGCGTCGGTTCGCCGCTCACCGTCCAGCAAAACAGCCCGTCGCCATCGTCCACAGGCAGCACGCGGTCGGTGGTGGATTGCGGCACATACCAAAAAACCAGATTGCCGCCCAGCGGCTCATCGTTCACAAAAATGTCTGGCCCCTGGCGGTAATCATCGTTGCAGCAGTAGCTTGGCCCCGGCGGGCTAAAGATGGGCAGATCGGTGTCCCCTTCGGCGGGCTTGTGCTGTGTTATGTAAACAAATGGCTGGTCATCGATGCCGCCGTCGTTAAACTGGCCCAGCCCAGGCTCGATGGTGTAGCCCAGGCCGCTGCCGTCTACGATGAGCCACGCTTCGTTGTTGGCGGTGAGCTGGTGCGGGCCAACCCCTGGCGCAGCGTACGGCGTGCGGTACGTTTCTCGCGTTTGCCCCACCCAACCCTGTCCATCCCAAACAGCAAAGCTGTCACCGTCGTCTCCATCGATGGCAATGTCTATGCGCATCACCGGGCGATAAACGGGCTGCTGCCACTGCACGTCATCGCCACACCCCCGGCCATACGCCCCAACAACGATGCGGAAACGGCCGTCTGCAAAAAATTGATAATGCTGCCCATACCGGTAATTACAGGCCGCCCCCCACTGCGCCATACGGAAATCTTGCACCACCTCAAACCCAATCACGCTGCTGCCGTCTAGCAAATCACGTATTTCGGTTTCGCCAAACGGCGGGATAGGAAAGCCGCCGCCGCTGCCGCCGCAGCCCGTCACGTCGAAAAAGCCAGGGAAAAAATATTCGCCGTTGTAATCCACGTGCCACTCCGGCAAGCTGGCGCTGGTGAGCACGCGGCGCCCCTGGTAGGTTACATCGTAAACGCGCAGGCCGTCGGTGCCGGTGGTTTCGTAGCTCAACGACCAACCGTCGCGGCTGGCGGTACCCGGCGCGGGGCAAAAACCACCGTCGGGCCGGTATGGCACAAAACGGCCGTCATCGGCAACCGTCGTCCAGC
Organism: Candidatus Leptofilum gracile; assembly: GCA_016713825.1. Lineage (GTDB taxonomy): Bacteria > Chloroflexota > Anaerolineae > Promineifilales > Promineifilaceae > Leptofilum > Leptofilum gracile. The sequence continues at coordinate 260,099 of JADJOJ010000001.1, forward strand.
GCAGGTCAGTCACCGTCTCGGTGGTTAAATCCACAATGGCCCAGAGGATGCGATTGCCCAGGCGAAAGGTTGGCCCGGCGCACAGGTGGCCCTGGTCGCAAGTGGAGCCACGCAGCCCAGCGGCCACGGGAGCCATGTCGGCTTCAGTGGGCTGGAAGCCAAGCGCGTCGATGACGCCGGGGTCGTTGAGGGCGAGCTGGAGGGCGCGGTTGGCCAGCCGCTGGTTGATGCCGGGCTGCATGTTGGGCTGGTGCAGCACGTCGCGCACCAGTTGGGCGGCGGTATCGACAACGGCCGTTACCGTAAAATTGTCATCGAAGCTGTAAATTTCTACCTGATAGCAAACGGCCGTAGCGCAAGCCACACTCGCCTCGGTAAGCTGCTGCCCCATCTGGCGCACGCCAAACACCTCGCTGCGCTGCCCGCTGGTGAGCGCCTGCACACGCGGGTCTGCCAGGGCCAACGTTTGTGCCGTCTGCTGCTCTTGGGTGATGGCGGTTTCCAACGGCAGTGGCGCGCTTTTGCCCCGGACGGAAACGGCCGTTTGCCCCAGCTCCCACACCAACAGCCCCAGCGCCACAGCAAAAAGAATCCACAACCCAACCAGGCTCAACTCTAACCTCTTAACTCTCGGTGATCTCTGGGGCAAATTACTCAATTTTCACCTTCACAATGCCATCTTCCACCTTCACGGGGTACTTTTTGAGGCGGTAATTTTCATCGTCGGGCCAGAGGATACGGCCGTTGCGCACATCCCAGCAATATTGATGATCCGGGCAGGTGACCTTGTACCGGCTAATCCACCCTTTGCTAAAATCGGCCGAGGCGTGGGGACATTCAGCGGAAAAGGCGTACAGGGTGCCGTCCCAGCGGGTGAGGATAATTTTGTGGCGATTGAGGGAAACGGCCGTCATCTGATCGGCCTGAACCGTATCAGCAGCTACGGTCGTAAAATAACCGTCGGCATCTGGTGTAGCTTTGGAGCGAAATAGGTTCATGCGGAATGTTATACCGCAGGGGAAAGTAATTGGGTAATTCGTCATTCGTAATTGAGTAACAGGGCAGCCCTTGCCAATTACCCAATTACCAATTACGCAACACCCAAACCCCTTCACCCAACGTTTACAAAAAATTTTCGCCTTGCAGACAGCCTATTTAAGGAAAGTCAGCTAGATTGTAATAAAACCTGCTATACTTTTTAACAAACCGCCGCCTCTCCTTGCAAAACGACTGTGCGGTTTTTCTGAGGTTGCAGTCTGTCATAGCCTCATTTTGTCATTGTCACTAGGCCAGCCAGAGGATGCAGCGTTGAACGAACAACAATCAATTACTCAAATTCAGTCCAACATCAGCCAACTCCGGGAACTAATCGACAATCTCGGTAGTACCGTTAACCAGCAGCACCAAACCCTCATCACCACCCGCGCCGAAATTGCCCAGCGGGCTGCCACCCAATCCAGTGATGAATTGGCCCGCCTGCTGGTACACGTGCGGCGCAACCTGGAAGATTTGGAGCGTCGCTTCAAGGACCAGCAAAAAGAGCAAGAACAGCTTCAGGCCTTGCAAGAAATCAGCCGAGTCATTAACTCCTCGCTGGACCTAAACGAGGTGCTGGTCACCGTGATGGACTCCATCATCGACCTGACCAAAGCTGAAAGAGCCATCTTGCTGCTTAAAGATGAAGAAACGGGCGAGCAAGAAGTGCGCCTTTACCGCAACGTAGACCGCGAAACAATTGAAAAATCATCGGCGTTTGAGATTAGCCGCAGCATTGTGCGCACCGTGGCCGAGACGGGCGAACCGGTGGTGACGATGAACGCCCAATCCGACAGCCGCTTTGCCGCCCAGGAGAGCATCATCAGCTACAACCTGCGCTCCATTTTGTGCGTCCCGCTCAAAATCAAAGATGAGATCACCGGTGTTATCTACGCCGACAACCGCATCGCGGCGGGCGTGTTTGGCAATACCGACCGGGATTTGCTGGCCTCGTTTGCCAACCAGGCAGCCGTAGCCATCGACAATGCCCGCCTCTTCCGCCAGATTCAGGGCAATCTGGTCGAAATCACAGAAATGCGCGACCTGATGGACAATGTGTTTGCGTCCATCGCCAGCGGCGTGATTACGATTGATGAAGAGGAGCGGATTGCCTTGTACAACCGGGCGGCTGAGCGGATATTGGGGTTCCCGGAAACGGCCGTAATCCACCAAACCTACAACAACGCCATGGAAACCCTCGGCCTGCCCGTCGAGCTGCTCATTCAAGACATCTGGGCCAACGGCGGCGCCCACAACACCGAAGTAGACGTCATCGTCAACAAACGCCCCGGCATGACCTCGCTCAACCTCACCCTCACCCCCCTGCTCGACTACGACCGAGACACCCTGGGCGTGGCGATGGTGCTGGACGACGTCACCGAGAAGAAGCGTCTGGAAAGCGTGCGCCGCTACCTGCCCCCCGCCCTCGTGGACCAAATTCGCGACCTCGACGCCGCCCAACGGCCGCAGCGCAGCATCATGAGCGTGCTCTTCGCCGACGTGCGCGGCTACAGTACCTTCAGCGAAAACCTCGATCCAGAAAAGCTGATCCAGATTATGAACGGCTACTTCACCGAATTTGTCTACGCCATCAACGAATACCAGGGCTTAACCGACAAATTCATGGGCGACGCCGTCATGGCCCTGTACAACACGCCGCTCAACCCGCAAGAAAACCACGCCGAACGCGCCATCCGTACCGCGCTGATGATTCGCAAAAACATGCAGCGCTACCTGGCCGAAGTGTCGGAAGACAAGCGGCTGCATTTTGGCATTGGCATTCACACCGGGGAAGCGGTGGCGGGGAACGTAGGCAGCAGCCTGCGCAAGGATTACTCGGCCATCGGCGACGCCGTCAACCTCTCCAAGCGCATCCAGGAAAACGCCCAGGCCGACGAAATCCTGATCAGCAGCGCCACTTACGAGCAGGTGCGCGATTGGGTGCAGGCGGAGCCGCTGGAACCAATGAAGGTCAAAGGCCGCCAAACCCCCGAACAAATTTACCGCCTCGTCGGCGCTTTAGCCGACTAAGGCAATTTTTCTGACAAATTAAAAGCGCTCTTCCCATTTTGAGAAGAGCGCTTTTAATTTGTGGTAAACGGCCGTTCATCCCCCACCGCTACAAACTCAAGCGTCTCGCTAATCCAACTATTCAAGCGCTTTTTTGCCAGACGCGCCTTCATAAAAGACCAGATAGAATTTAAGTTAATATCCTCTAGCAACCCACCAACCATTTATGAGAAATGAAATCCATCCAGTAAAGGCCAAAAAGAGTGTTGTTAGCCAGATGACACCGTTACAAAAAACCATCACCCCTCCCCAAAATGTGAAATCACCTTTTGTGGAATCAAATGCTTCAAGAGACGGTTGAGATAAGGGATTATAGAGAAACTCAAGATATTCCCCCTCGCGAATACTTCTGTAAAACGAACGCTTTGCAACATTATATTCCGTATTATCAACCACCATATAATAGGATGGGTTTCGTGCTGCTGCTCCAGAGTATTTGTCTTGAACAACACCCTCAGCCATCGTAGGCGCTATCCACAAAGTTTGAAAATCTCGGGCCGAACGTGGAACTAAGAGGAAAAACACTAACCCAAGCAACAGAAGGACACCAAATCCCATAAAAGGAAGAATGCTAAAATTATTTCCGTTGAACAATTCAACAAAAATTAATCCTAAACCACCAGCTATAAGCCAAATAAAAAATAATGGCCAAAAGCTAAATCCGGCAGCGTAATAATCATAATAATGGCTTGAACCAAAAGGACTGATCAGTGTGATTATGATAATGACAACCCACAAGAGCCATTTTGGTCGAAAAATCTCCTTGTAGAACCATCTTCCGGCACTGAACGTTTTTGGGCCAAATAATCCAGCATACTCAGTGGTTAATTGCTGCAAGCCTAGCCCTATGCTCAAAAAACAAATTGAGCCAAATATGATTGCTTCCAATACGGTTGTGTTGATATTCATACCCATAATTACGGCAAATCAAGGGAAATGTTCTGGCAATGCATTGTGAAGATAACCTGTCCTAACTGGTCGAACAACTCCCCGTAGCCGCGGATTCTTTCCGCGAAAATGAGGCGCAGAAAGAATCCACGGCTATGGCTGGGCTGCCTGTCCTGAATTAGGATTGATCATGAGCGATGAGGTGTCTACCGCCTCAAAATCGGCCCCGGTGATGACGTCCATCTCGTGCAGCATGTCGTTGTCCCAGCGGGCATCCGGCACGCCAGAGATGTACCAGGCGGAGCCGTTGTCGGCCAAAATGAGGCCATACGTTTTGAACGCCTGCAAAATCACCTGCATCGGCGGCGAAAAGCCGGAGATGTCGTAATCGGCGCGCAGGCGGAGGCGCAGACCCATCGGCGGGTAGCTGCTGCCGGTGAGGCTGGAGGCATCGTGGCGGGCGGGCCAGAGGTGGGCCGCCTGGGTTTGCGGCGCGGTAAAGCGGATGGCGTGGCGAATTTCGCCAGCGGCTACTTCATCGTAGCGCACCAGGCCAGGCAAGATGGGCAGCCCGGCGGCATCGGCCGAGGTCCAGCCATCGGGGCGCAGCGCGTGGGAGTTCAGGTCGTACACCGCGCCGTTGCCCGCTTCCCAGCTGCCGTCGTTTTGGGGGTAGGCGCTGTACAGTTCATACAGAATGCAGTTATCGCGATCCAGCACGAGGACGTGTCGGTCACCAGAAGCATCGGGGCCGCCTTCGATGGGAGCGTTGGCAGGCACGGGGTAGGGGCCGGGGTCGCTTTCATCGGGCCACCAGATGAAATTGACGGTGACTTTGGGCTGGCTGCCGGGCACGTCTACGTAGGGAATGCCGATGGGGCTGTTGGAGCCGGGCGGCCAGACGCCGGAACCAAAATCGGGGTGCAGCCCGGCAGTGGCGCCGATGGTGTTGATGTAGCTGGCGGAGTTGGGGTGCACGGGCAGGCTGTTGATGGGTGTGTTCCAGATGTTGTCGCCGGGGAAGATGTCGCAGCCGGCAATTTGGGGCGGCGGGGTGCCGGGTCGAATAACAAGGGGTAGATAGAGATCGGCCGTTCCGGTAGGGCTGGCGGTGGCGTGTTCGTAAACGGCCGTTCCCCCCAAAACCAATCCCAACAGTAGCAAAAACAACAAAATCAACCTGAACTTTGAAGATACCAATCGCATAAGCGCCTCCTAGAATTTCGGAAAATGGCAAGCAATTTTTTGGATATCACCTGAGCAACTTGCAGAAAGCTCGTTAAAACCAAAGAGCGATTTCTCTGTCGTTTGCTTAACAACCTCCCAATTTGTTCTTAAAAAGAACTAAACATTTGCTAATTAAACTTCTTCCAACTTGAGCACACGCGGCAGTGCCAAACATCTGCCACGAGAAATTTAGATGGAGTTTAACATGCCATGAAGCGGCATCGCAATGGCTAAAAATGCAGCGTAAAAATGGATTACTAACAATGAAAAAATTCTCGCGATTCTTACACTTATCACTCTTACTCACATTGCTGGCGGCCTGTTCTGGAACGGCCGTTCAAACCACCAGCACCAGCACCGCATCTATCGTTGAAGCAACGGCCGTTCCCGTTATCATCTCTTACGACAGCGAAGACCTGGAAACGGCCGTAGACAGCACCGCCACAAACACCATCAGCCTGGCCGGGGATACCATTTCTGTTACCGGTGAAGGAGCCGTCGTCAATGGCAGCAGCGTCACCATCATCACAGCAGGCACCTACACGCTCAGCGGAACCCTGAACAACGGCCAAATCCTCGTCGAAACCACCGATGAAGATCCGGTGGTGCTCATCCTCAACGGCATCAACATCACCAATGCCACCAGCGCCCCCATTTACGTCAGCAATGCCGAAAAGGTCGTCATCACCCTGGCCGAAGGCACAGAAAACGTCGTCACCGACGGCAACACCTATCTCTTTGCCGATGCAGAAACAGACGAGCCAAACGCCGCCATCTTCAGCAAAGATGATCTCACCATCAACGGCAGCGGCTCACTAACCGTCAACGCCAATTACAACAACGGCATCGTCAGCAAAGATGACCTCAAAATCGTCAGCGGCACCATCACCATCCATGCGGTCAACGATGGCCTCAAAGGGCGCGATTCTATTGCCATCAAGGATGGCAACCTCACCATCAACGCCGACGGCGACGGGATGCAGGCCAACAATGATGAAGATGCAGAGCAAGGCTACATCGCCATTGAAGGCGGCACCATCACCATCAATGCCAAGTTGGATGGACTGCAAGCCGAAACCAGCCTGCAAATCAGTGGGGGCAACCTCAACATCACCACCGCCAGCGAAAAAGGGATGAAAGCAGGTGTCGCCCTCACAATCACTGGTGGCACCATCACCATCAACTCAGCCGATGACGCCCTCCATGCCAACGGCACCATCACCATCAATGGCGGCCTGTTCACCTTAGCTTCTGGCGATGATGGGATGCATGCCGATGCAACCTTAACCATCAATGACGGCACAATTGCTATTCTAACCAGCTACGAAGGTCTTGAAGCCAGCAATGTTATCGTCAACGGCGGCACCGTCGATATTGTATCCAGTGACGACGGCCTAAACGGCGCGGGGGGCAACGACACAGCAGCCAGCGAATCAACTGGCTTCGGGCAAGATAATTTCTCAAGCAGCCAGGGCACAATCACCATTAACGGCGGCACAATTACCATAGCCGCAGCAGCCAGCGGCAACGGGGATGGCCTGGATGCCAACGGCACGATCACAGTTACCGGAGGCGACACCGTTGTTAAAACGCCGTCCAGCTATCGCGATTATTCAGACATTGACTATGACACAGCGTTTTCTTTAACCGGGGGCAGCGTGCGCATACTCAACGCAGATGGCACCTACACGCAAGTGACCGACAGCTACGTTTCGCAAGGCCCCGGTGGTGGTGGGAGACCCGGTAGGCCATAGAAAGCCTACACAATCTTGACGACATATTGATTTTGCGATTGGTTATTTGCTTAGCCGAATCAATATGTCATTTAACCATCGATCAACCCGATCGTTTTATTACAACAACAGGATTTACGCGCCTACGGATCTATAAGCCGCGAATAACGCCAATGCCGCAAATTTCAATCCAATTTCGCGCCAATTCGTGGAAATCTGTAATGGTCAAGAATTGGTTGAACCGCAAAGCACGCGAAAAACACAAAGATTAAAGCGTAAACCTTTGCGCTCTTTACGCTGATTGACCGGCAAAACTTATTTAACCGCAAAGAACGCAGAGAGCGCAGAGAAAAATGAAGGAGAAATCTCTGCGTCCTTTGCGCCCTCTGCGGTAGAAATCTGAGATTTGTCAGTCAATCAGGCTCTTTACGTCCTTTGCGGCGAAATTTTGTTCAAGGCGTAATTGACTAAGGGCAGGAAGATTACATCTTTGGCAATACGGAGGTGAATGGCCGCCATTGGGACAGTTTTGTACGCAATGTTTTCCAGGAAAACACGGCCGTATTTGAGCCCCTGTTTAACGAAAACTAACCTGGACTGGTAACAATTCAGGCTGTCTAGAGCCTTGCTAGATGGCCTGAATCGTTCCGACTTTTCTTGAGTGGAGACAAAGAACCAGAATTTCGGCAGACTTTTTGTAACTGTTATAATCTTGCCACTATGAAATCAGCGACTCCTCTTGACCCTATTCCGTTACGCGCCCAATTTCCGGCGCTACAGTTAAAAGTTGGTGGGGAAACGGCCGTTTACCTGGACGGCCCCGGCGGCACCCAAGTCCCCCAGAGCGTCATCGACGCCATGAGCGGCTACCTGCGCCACGGCGGCAGCAATTCTGGCGGCCCCTTCCTCACCAGCCATTACACCGACGACATCACCAACGCCGCCCGCGCCGCCATGATGGATTTTTACAACGCCCGCCGCCCCGCCGAGATTGTCTTTGGCCAAAACATGACCAGCCTCAACTTCAGCCTCAGCCGCGCCCTGGCCCCCACCTGGCAGCCCGGCGACGAAATCATCGTCACCCGCCTGGACCACGACGCCAACATCTCCCCCTGGCTGCTGGCCGCGCAAGACAGCGGCGTCATCGTACGCTGGCTCGATTTTGAGCCAACCGACTGCACCCTGCGGCTGGACCTGCTGCCCGACCTGCTCAGCGAAAAAACGCGCCTGCTGGCCATCACCTACGCCTCTAATGCCGTGGGCAGCATCACCGATGTGCAACGCGCCACCGAACTGGCTCACGCCGCAGGCGCACTGGTGCTAATCGACTCGGTGCACTTTGCCCCGCACGGCTTGTTAGATGTGCAAGCCATCGACTGCGACTTCCTTCTATCGTCATCTTATAAATATTTCGGCCCTCATACGGGCATTTTGTATGGCAAATATGAGCTTCTAGACAGCTTAACCGCCTACAAAGTGCGCCCCGCCTCCAACAAAGCGCCCGGCAAATGGGAAACCGGCACGCAAAGCTTTGAGAGCCTGGCCGGGGTAACGGCCGCTGTCGAGTACATCGCCTCTATAGGGGGGGAAACGGGCACGCGGCGGGAACGGTTGGTGCAAGCCCAAACCCGCATCAAAGCGTACGAGATGGCGTTGAGCCAGCGCTTTTTGCTGGGAGCCACCCAGGTGGCCGGCCTGCGCGTGTTTGGCATTACAGATGTGGAAAATCTGGAAAACCGGACGCCGACATTTGCCGTGAGTCTGGCAGGGATGTCGCCTAAAGATGTGGCTACCAGGCTAGGTGAGCAGGGTATCTTCGTCTGGCATGGCGATTACTACGCGGTGGCAGTGATGGAACGCCTGGGCGTGCAGAACGAAGGCGGGCTGGTGCGCATTGGTTTTGTGCATTACAACACGGCAGAAGAGGTAGACCGGGTCATTGCAGCGTTGGCCAATCTGCGGTAAGTTTTTTTGCCCAAACAACTGTAACAAACATGGAGGGTAATTTGCGTGCAAGTTACCCTTTTTCTTTATTGCCAGACGGCCGTTCCCACCAAAACCACACCAACATCATCATCACAAAGCCAGCAAAAAAGCCCACCGTAACCCCCAACCCGGTGATTAGCATGCGCACTACCTCGCCGGTAGACAACAGAGAAAAAGCAATCGCCAACAGGCCCACCCCACCCAATCCGCCAGAAACTAGCAGCATGCAGCCCGGCAGCCGCTCCATCTCTTCTGCTTCTTCGTTGTGCCGCCGTACGATCAAGTACTCGACAACTGCGCCGATAACCGCACTGACCAGACCGAGCGCCAGACCAATTAAAAAAGCTTGCAAATTCATCTATCTATTGCCTCCACAATTTCTGTGTGTCACCCTGGCAGCGATTTTCCAGGGATCATGAGGGGGTTTATTGGGAATCGGGCAGTAGCGGCCGGTGGCGCAGCGCCTTTTGCAACAAGGGTTCGATCTGCTGCTGAAGGCGCGGATTGGCATAGCCAACCCAACCCACGTTCGTGTGCATATCGAGCGGGCAGCTCAGCCGCTGCCCAGGGCCAGGTTTTGTTGGGCGAGACGGGGTTCGAGATACGGCCGTATCACCATCGGGCTTTCTTGCGCGGTGAGCCGGTTCTGCCGCCCACACCGCATCCGCCAGAGGCTGCTTCACCAGCGGAATTTCGGTTTGCACGGCCAGCTCAATATCTTGCAAACTGGTGTTGGGGCCTAAATTGGGGGCAACGGCCGTTAAAATCCAGCCGCTCCGTTTTGGGTACATCAAGCCACGGGTCCCGTCAATGGGGTCCACAATGATGCGCCAAACGGCCGTTTCCGCCAGTACCGCTTCGGCGACGGCGGCTAACTGTTCCAGGGAAGCTTGTTCGCAGGCAGCGATAACGGCCGTTTGTATGCGCGCCTGCAAAGCACGAATGGGTTCCAGCAAAGGGTGGGTCAAAAACATCAGGGCAGGTTGGCGTTGTCTAGCTGGTGCAAGGCCATCTCTAGCTGCTGTTTTTGCGATTCCGCCTCATCAAACAACAGCGCATTGCTCACGGCAATGGCAATGGCCGCAGCAATGGCCCGCGCCCGCTCCAGATCTACCTCGTCAAAATCCCCATCGATCTTATTGAGCAGCTGCATCGCCCCCACCACCTTGCCCCGAAAAATAAGCGGGACGCAAAGGATAGAGCGGGTATGAAACCCGGTACGTTCATCTGCCTGCCGGTAATGGTGCTCGTCGCTGGTTACGTCGTTGGTGTAGAGCGGCTGGCCAGCCCGCACCACGTGCCCCACAATGCCCTGGTTAATGTCTAACTCAATTTTGCTTAATTCTTCAACGGCCGTTCCCACATTCGTCAGCACCCGCAGCTTCTGGTTTTCTTCATCCAGCAGCCACAGCGACGACGCCTCAATGTTCCAGCTGTCATGCACCTGCTTAATGGTTAGATGAATCACTTCCTGCAAATCCAGCGAGGAGGTAATGGTTTGGGTAATGTGGATCAGGGTGTTCAGCTCTTCAAGCCGGGATGTCAGCGCCTGGTCAGCGGCCTGGAAGACGCGTGCATTTTCCAGAGCAATGGCCGCATAATCGGCCAAAAAGGAGAGCAAGAATTCATCTTGCTTGCTAAAGGCCCGGTAAGCCGTTCCGTTGCTCACGCCCAATACGCCCAGCGTAATGCCGCGCAGCTGAAGCGGCACATAGAGCACCGCATGGGCAAAATAGCCAGTTTTCACCTTCAACCCCTGCCCGCTCATAGAAGATTGGCGCAACGGCCGTCCCGACTGCATCACTTCCCCGGCGGCCGAATCGGCCAGGGGTAAGATGGAGGGTTGAGCATTGGGGCGGTAAGAAGTTTGGCGGTCATACGGCCGTAAATGTTTCCCCTCATTGTCCGGCAGCCAGATCGTGGCCTCTTCCGCATTTGTCAGGTAGGTGGCCGCTTCCAACACCCGCTGCAACACCTCATCCACACTCAGCAGCGAGGTAATGGCCTTGCCAATGTTAGACAACGTACGCATCTCATTATTCTGCCGGCTCATCTCCACCCGCAGGCGACGAATCTCCTCCGCCAGTTTTGCCTTGTCGTGCAGCAAGCGCGTTTCCAACAGCGCCCGGTCAATCGTCTCTACAATTTCATCCACCGTAAACGGCTTAATCAGGTAATCTTTGGCCCCCAACCGAAACGCTTCAATGGCGCTTAACTCCGACCCATACCCCGTCATCAACACCACAGGCGTCTTCAACGATTCCTGCGCCATCTGCTGCAACACGTCTAAACCCGTCATTTGCGGCAAATTGTAATCCAACATCACCAGATCAGGCTCTTTGTCGCGAATAACTTCCAGGCCGCTTCGGCCGTCAAACGCATGCATTGTGTGATAACCAAAACTAGGCAGTACCGTCTCGGTTAAATGCTTCACTATTTCTCGACTATCGTCGATGACTAGAATGAACTCACCGCTCATAGGACTATCTTCTTGTCAATATTAATTGTGATCATCTCTCCCCCCAAACCTTTAGCCAAATGATAATGAATACGGCAAATGCTCCGGCAGTCACCCTAAAATAACATTCTTACGCAGGCTATTACTACATGGGGTGAAGCGGCGATTATAGCATACCCCAGCACACACTCACCAGATTGTCGTCAAAGCAGCAAGGCGTTTCTGTTGTGGAATAAATGGGGCGCTGGCGATGAAAATTGTGGCGTTAACGCAGACTGTTCGGCTCGCTTTTACGGGACTGCCCAAAAATGGCGCAATAACTTTACGTAAAGCCAGGAACGTGTTATAGTTAGCATATTATTGGTTATGTTAATGTGAAAAAGGGTGGTAACAGGCCAAAAGCGCTGCACCAGCCTGCTCATTGGGCACCCAGGCGCATGGGCCAATGAGATGATCATCAATGTTTGTGGAGGTATAAGATGGTTTCCCAGCGGCGTTTCTTGAACTTATTAACATTGCTCATTATTCTCACGTTTTTTGCTGTAGCCTGTGAACGGCCGCTTGGCGGCACAGATGAAGGCACAACCGATGATCAGTCTGGTGAAGTCACCAATCCAGACCAGGGGGGCGGCACAGATGGCAGCGAAGCCACCGCTGGCGACACCCCCGAAACGACCACAGAAACCCCCGTTGACGCAGGCACAACAGACAGCACCGGTGGCGACACCCCCAGTGAAGATACCGCAAGCGGTGACACCGCCGACACCCCGCAAGACGACAGCAGCGAAGCGGGCGGTGGTGCAGGCGAGGCTCCCACAGATGAACAGAGCGGCGGTGATGAAACGGCCGTTGACACCCCCACCACAGACGACACCGCTGCGGCAGACACAACCCAAAGCAGTGACGACAGTGCCGCCAATACCAGCCAGGACACAACCAGCACCACCATCCCCGAAACACACACCGTGGCCGCAGGTGAAAACCTCTACCGCATCGGCCTCAAGTACGGCATCTCCTGGGTGGCCATTGCCAACGAAAACAACCTGGCGAACCCCAACATCCTGACCGTGGGCCAGGTTCTGAAGCTGCCCGGCGCCACAACCCCCCCCCCCCCCCCAGAACCCACACCTTCGCCACAAACAGAAACAACCTACATCGTCCAGGCGGGCGACAATCTGTTCCGCATTGGCCTGAAGTTTGGCATTAGCTGGGTGCAAATTGCCGAGGCCAACGGGCTGGTAAACCCCAACCTGATCGCCGCTGGTGACGAGCTGAAAATTCCGGTAGACACTCCTGGGCCAGCACCCGCCTTTTCTCACGTGGTGAAACCGGGCGAAACGCTGTTCCTCATCTCCTTGCAATATGGCGTTGCCTGGCCAACGATCGCCGAGGCCAACAACATCACCTCCCCCTACGTCATCTACGTGGGGCAAACGCTGGAGATTCCCGGCAACTAATCAAATTCTGTAAGACGTAAAAGAGCGCACGCCCAATGGGGTGCGCTCTTTTTTTTGCCAGTTTGGTGGTTGGTTACGCGTTGGGGGGATGAAACAAAAGCACCGGTGGGCGATCCGCGGCTAGCTGGATGTTGCCCTGCCGCTCCAGGCCAAGTTTTGTCAGCAGCTTAATGGAGCGCTCGTTAGCGGGGTCTACAATGGCAACAACGGGGCTGAGATTGAGGTCGAACTGGGCATGATGAAGAACGGCCGTTGCCGCCTCAAACGCATACCCCTGGCCCATAAACGTCTCTAGAAAAGCAAAACCAATATCGACGTGGGGAAGAGACGGCCGTTTCACCAAACCACACATCCCCAACCGCTGCCCATCCGCTTTGCGCCGCACCAGGTACAGGCCAAACCCGTTGGCCGCATAGCTCGCCTGTGGACCTTCCCGCAAGTACGCTTCCGCCTGGGCTATCGTGTGAATACCCCGATCGCCAATAAAGCGCAGCCAGCCCGGCTCATTCACCAGCTGCACAATGAAGGCCGCATCCGCCAGCGCCAGATGGCACAGCTGCAACCGATCCGTTTCCACAAGGCACATCAGCGCTGCCTCGGCCATTGGTTGGCGCGAATGTTATCCTGCGCCAGACGGGCGGTCTCGGCAATGCGATTGGCCCGGGTTTGCGGCCGTTTGGCGTTCAAAATCCACTCCAAAATGCCCCGCTTCACCGAACGTGGGAAGGCATCGAAGTAACTGGCGGCATCCGGGTAGTGGGCCAGCGCCTCGGCTAAATCAGGCGGCACTTCCAGATTTTCCACGGCGTCGAGCGCGTTCCAGGTGCCATCTGCCTGGGCCTTTTCAATTTTGGCCAGCCCGGGGGGCATCAGCAGCCCGGCAGCTTTCAAGCGAGCCACAATCTCTTTGTTGCGCCGCGACCAATTGCTGCCGGGTTTGCGCGGCGCAATCCAGAGCATCGACCGATCATCATCTAGCTTGCGCGCCAGGCTGTCAATCCAGCCAAAGCAAATCACCTCTTCCACAATGTCATCGTAGGAGACGTACTTTTGGCCGCAATGCTTTTTGTAGGTCACCAGCCAGACGCCAGCTTCACGCGTGTGGTTTTGGGTTAACCAGTCGCGCAAAGCCGCCCGGCTTTCTACCTCAACTTGCTCTTGCTCTTTTTTTATCATGCCTGTCTAAATGACCCAGGCCAACAGGCCCACAAAATAGCTGAAGCGACTGGCCGCATTATTGAGGAGCGGCCGTCGAAATGGTTAAATCGTCGAAGCTGATGTCTGTATCGCCACCCTCAAATGCCGTTGCGGCAAAGCCAGTAAAGCCAGCCTTGTAGTCGCTGTCGGTTGTTTCGGCCAGGAACTTGTCGTTAACATAAAGTGCCAGGTAGTTGCCAGAACAAACCGCGCGAATGGTGTTGCTTGCCTGCCCGGTGTTGATGGCTGAACTGCTTGTCCACTCGACCAGTTGGTTGACGTTATCCCCTTCTCCTTTTGAGATGGTGTAATAGCCATCACCACTAATCAGAAAGTAGTAGCCATCGCCGTTGTTGCTGATGTCGGCTCGACACATCACGCCGTACGCATTATTTTCGTGGGTCGAATTCTGGATCGAGGTGACTTCGATAATCACATCCTCGTGTTCCTGGTTATTTAAGCCCCAGATGTAGCCCTCGTCGCCCGTTTGTACGCGGTACACGCCATCATCTACCCGAAAATTAACAGAACCGCTCTGATACGATTCCCAGGCATTTTCCGCATCGAACGATTCATCCAGCATTCGTTCGCCCGGCTGAAATTCTTGCGAGGGCCACCGCAGGCCGCCAATAGCACGAGGGTGATTCCCAACAGCATCAAAACAAAAAACTTTTTATTCATGGTTGACTCCTTTGAAAATTGGCCGCGGATGAACGCGGATTAAATCTGGGCGCAATCTGCGCAAATCTGCAAAATCTTGTAATGGTCAAGAATTGGTTGAACCGCAAAGGACGCAAAGCGCGCAAAGGTTTACTCTTTAATCTTTGCGTTCCTCGCGTGCTTTGCGGTGAAATTTTGTTGAAGGAGTGATTGACTACTACATGATCTGCGAAATCTGCTGATTTTTCATTCATGGTGTTGAGCCTGCGCTCATGAAGGTTCCTTCGTAAATGTGGGTCGGATTGGCAATCCGACCTACGATTTTCATTCATGGTGTTGAGCTTGCGCTCATGAAAACTTTCCAGGTAAGCCTTTGGGGTCTCATGTGGTGACAGGATAGCATAGGCCAGAATGCGTGACAAGCAATCAATTGACGATTTAGGAGAGACGATTTACGATTGGGGCATGTACATTGGCAAAGTGTCTGGCACGGTGGTGGCTACCATAAAACATGCGGCGTTTAACGGCCGTAAACTCCTCATCGTCGATAAGCTGGGGGAAGATGGACAGCCCGCGGGCGGCTACGATATTTGCGTAGACACCGTGCAGGCGGGCGTGGGCGATACGGTGCTGGTGCTGGATGAAGGCAACGGCGCGCGCCAGGTGCTCAACCTGAAAACCGCTCCGATCCGCGCCGTCATTGTGGGCATTGTGGACGATGTGTCCTGGGGCTGAAGCCCCAGGCTAAAGTTATGAAGCCCCAAGCGTAACTCAAACCTGCCCCAAACGTAACCCAAACCTGTCCCAAACTCATTCCCAAGCAAACTGTCATGCCCGCGCAGGCGGGCATCCACACGTAACTCCACTGAAAACCACAGATTTCGCAGGTTACACAGATTTATCTTTCTGGTTTTCTCGGCGCCTCAGGGCGTCTGCGTTGCGGGTGTTTATTGCGTGGGGAAGATGGCGGCGACGACGTCCAGGATGAGTTCTGGCTCTGGGCCGCGCACGATGAGGGTTTCTTGCTCAGATTGGTAGAGGCAGATGCGTTCGTTTTCGCCTTGCCAGCATTCGCCGCCGTTGGCTTGCAGCTCGCCGCTGCTGCCAAACAGGCGGGTGGGGTAATTGGGGTAGAGGGCAGCAAATTCGGTGCTGTCGGCGGCTGTGTCCCAAACGGTTTTTAATACCAAAACAGTGTCAGCGGCGGCGTTGGTGTAGATGACAAAGCGATCGCCGCCCCAGCCGGTAACGGCCGTTTCTACCTGCGTCTCATTCAACTGCTGCGACAAATATTGCCCCAGCATCCATTCACCCAACACGTTTTCAGTTGCCAATGCCCAGCCGGGGCCAAGCACGGGCTGCAAATCGGGCAGGGTAACCAGGGCGGGGCCTTGCTCGGCCAGGTAGGTTTCTGGGTGCAAAATCTGCTCGGTCGATTGGGGCGGATTGGCCCAGGCGGCATCCAGCGCCGCGTAGCCGCCATCTTCGTACAGCGTGCGGGCAAAGTCATCGCCAACGTCGTAGGGGAAGGTGAGCCAGTTGGCAATGGGGGCGGGGGTGTCGGCGAGTACGGCCGTATCCAGCCCAAACGTTTCGGGAATAACGGCCGTAGCCAGTGGCAAATAGCCCGCCGTCAGAAAATTCTCCTGCACCACCGTTGCTTCCCCCTCGCTCAGCGCCGCCAGCGCCAGCGCTGCATCCAGCGTCAGCTCATTGGTGGACAAAGAATCGAGGCCAAAATTGTGGTCCTGAAGCTGGTAGATTAGCTGGCGGGCATAACCCAACTGGGCCAAGGCGGGGAGCGCCTCCGTCTGCTCCAAGAGCAGCATGTCACCCGTCAGCGGCCGATAAAAGGCAGGGGTGACTGCGCCACGCGCCACAGCCAGAAAGTCGGCATAGGCAAAATCGGCCGGGGCAAAATCAAACACCTGGCCAATCAGCCCGGCATTGGCCCAGGGTCCGCTATCCACCAATGCCTGAGCATCCACCGCCTGCGCCTCGCGCAGCAGGCCATCAAACACAAGAAGTTCCATCATGCGGTCTGGCAGGGGCAGCTGGCGCAAGTCGCTCACCAACTCACCGATATCCTGCCGCAGTTCGGCGTTGACATCGCCCACAGAGCGGTTGGCGGTGTCTGCCAGGGCAACGGTGACGGTGATGGTGGCGGTACGGCTGCTGATGCCTTCGCTGTTAACGGCCGTTAATTCAATCACATATTCGTTTGGTTCGGTGGGTTGCCAGGGAGCAACGGCCGTAAACAGCGTCTCGTTTTCCAGCAGATAGGTGTCGAACGGCTCTTCGTTGATGGCCAGATTGACGGAGGCGACGCCTTTGGGATCGGTGGCCACCATGACGATGTTGACCGGTTCCCCTTGGGGCAGGGAGACGGCCGTTGGCCGGGGACAAAATTGCCACTTCTGGCGGTTGAGACAGCACCGCTTCCTGCTCATTTTGCAGCGTGGTGATGGTTTGGCTGGCGGCATCTAGCTGTTCGGTGAGGGCGTCTACCTCTTGCTGGCTGCGCACCAGCTCGCCATCCAGCAGCAGCGCGTTGGATTCGGCCGTGGCCAGGGCATCGGCAGTGACAGCGCGGGTCGATTCGGCAGCCGCCAAGTTGAGCCCGGTTTGGGCTAAATCTTGTTGGAGATCGGCCGTTTCTGTTTCCAGATTATCCCGCTGTTCAATAACTGTTTGCCGCCCCTGAAACAAAAAGATAAATGCGGCAATCAGCACCAGCAGCAGCATCAACAAGGTAAGAACTAAGCCAGTAAGGGAGGTTGTTTTCATGTGTGGAGAATCCTACACGAGGATAGATCAGGGGTCAAGCATATATTTGGTGAAAAGATGCAGGCACAGACCGCAAGGGTTGGCAGCGCCAAGGCCTGGTTTCTACAGGATAAACCTTTAGGGCCTTCACTCAAATTAGCCCGATCTTTGATTTGCTCAGAAACGCGCCGGTGCTATGCTTGGCACCCAACGTGTCAAACCCGCCTGCGCGGGAACAACACGAGAATGAAAAATGTAGGATGATTTCTAAAATGATGGATTTGATTCAGAGGCAAAACCGTATGACAACCTTAACCAGCGCTACCACCGAACAGCTGATCCAGCTGATTGATGAAGACCCCACCCGCGTGGCGGGCCTCATCGATCACACCCTGCTCAAGCCAGACGCCACCGAGGCGATGATTGCCCAAATTTGCCGCGAGGCGGTGCGGCACAGCTTCTTCTCCGTGTGCGTGAACCCAACCAACGTGCGCTTTGCTGCCGAGCAGCTGGCAGGCAGCGCCGTGAAGGTGTGTGCCGTCGTTGGGTTCCCGCTGGGAGCCACCACCACCAAAGAGAAAGTGTCGGAAACGCAGACGGCGATCGAAAATGGGGCGACGGAGATTGATATGGTGATCAACATTGGCGCGGTGAAGAGCAAGGATGATGAATTTACGCTGGGGCAGATTACGGCCGTTACCCAAACCTGCCACGCAAACGGCGCATTATGTAAAGTTATTATCGAAACCAGCTACCTCACCAACGAAGAAAAAGTGCGCGTGTGCCAGATTGCCAAAAAAGCGGGAGCCGATTTTGTGAAGACCTCCACCGGCTTCAGCGGCGGCGGGGCGACGGTGGAAGATGTAGCCCTGATGCGCCACACCGTCGGGCAAGGGATGGGCGTGAAGGCATCGGGCGGCATTCGCTCGCTGGACGATGCGCGGCGCATGGTGGCTGCCGGGGCCAATCGGCTGGGGGTGAGCAGCGGGGTGCGCATTGTGCAGGAGGCAGAAACGGCCGCACGCGGCGGCACAGAAATCCTGGGCGTGGCCGAGGCGGTGCTTTACGTCACCGACATCCCCCGCGCCAAAACGTTTTACACCGAGGTGCTGGGTCTGCCGGTGAGCCAGGAATTTGAAGATGCCATTTTCCTGCAAACGGGGCAAAATTCGACGCTGATTTTGTTTGACATAAATAAACTGGCGACGCGGGAGAGCATCATCCCAGCGCACGGGGCGCGGGGGCAGGGGCACGCCTGCCTGGCCGTGCCGCCGGAGCAGATGGACGGCTGGCGCGCCCGCCTGCTGGCCCACGAAGTTGAGATTGAGCACGAGCAGGATTGGTCGCTCGGCACCCACTCGATTTATTTCCGTGACCCGGATGGCAACAGTTTGGAGCTGATGGACGGCCGTCACTACCGCCGCGTCTGGCGCAAATTGCAGGAGAAGGCGGAGACGGCGTATTGATCGGTAAACGGTAATCGGTGAACGGTTATCCGTAAACCGATTACCGATAACGGATTACCGATTACCAACCTATGGACACATTCATTTACGCCGGGGAGCTGGCGGCGCTAGGTACGGCCGTTTGCTGGTCTGCTACCGCCATCTTTTTTAGCTACAGCGGCCGAATTATCGGCTCCGATGTGGTGAACCGCAGCCGCCTGCTGTTTGCCTTCGTTTTTCTCAGCCTCAGCCATCTAGCGTTGGAAGACAGCTTATTTCCCATGCAGGTTGAGGGCTTCCGCTGGTTTTGGCTGGCGATTTCCTCCATTTTGGGGCTGGTGGTGGGCGACACGCTGCTGTTCAAAGCGTACGTGCTCATCGGGCCGCGCCTGTCCATGCTGCTTATGTCAACTGTGCCGATTATCAGCACCCTGTTTGGCTGGCTGCTGTTCGGCGAGACGGTGAGCGGGGTGGAGCTAACGGCCGTTCTCCTCACGGTCGGCGGCGTGGGCTGGGTGGTGACGGAAAAGCAGCCGGGGCGAACGGCCGTGGAGAACAAGCAGATGAGCAGCGGCATTTTGTTTGGCCTGGGCGGGGCGCTGGGCCAGGTGGCCAATCTGGTGACGGCGCGCTACGGGCTGGTGGGCGACTTCTCCCCCATCTCGGCCACAGTGATGCGCATTTTAGTGGCGCTGCTCATTTTGTGGGGGCTGGCGCTGGTGCGCGGCCAGGTACGGGCCACGCTGCGGCAGTGGCGCAACCGGCAGGCGTTCCCGGCGATGATTGGTGGCTCAATTGCCGGGCCGTTTTTGGGCATCTGGCTGTCATTGATTGCCATTCAGCTGACGCGGCTGGGCATCGCCTCCACGCTCATGGCGCTGCCGCCGGTGCTGCTGATTCCGGTGGAATATTTGGTGTACAAAAAGCCGGTGAGTGCGCGGGGGATGGTGGGAACGGCCGTTGCTTTCCTCGGCGTGATGCTGCTGTTTTTACCGCAGGGGTGAGGCATTGGGGAAATGGGGGATGGTGGGAACGGCCGTTCTGCGCTTATCGTCGGTGGAGGGACGGCAGCAAAGTTTTGTAGCCCGTTTACAGCTTCCTAACAGACGCCCCTCCTTTACAAAGAATCTTCACAAATCCTATAATTTGCTTCTGATTTCCGCGCTTACTCTTAAAAATTCCCCACGCACATATCCCCTGCTCTGGGCAAGTCTTCTAAATCGCGAGCTGTGGACAGGCGTCCTCGCCTTGCCAAACTCTTGGCCAGGATAAATTGTAGGGTAAACGGTAATTATTTGGGTGGTAAACGGCCGTTTGCCCACCAAACTTGTGCTAATATTCAGCAGTTCCAAATGACAAAGTAGGCGGCGCGGCCAGAGGCCGGGCCGCAGCCGGGTGAGGTTTCGCGCTTGCCGAAGACCGCGCCACAGCAGGGGGGGGGGGGGGGGGGGGGGGGGGGTTTTGGGGGGGGGGGGGGGGGGGGGGGGGGGGGGGGGGGGGGGGGGGGGGGGGGGGGGGGGGGGGGGGGGGGGGGGGGGGGGGGGGGGGGGGGGGGGGGGGGGGGAGGGGGGGGGGGGGGGGGGGGGGGGTTTGGGTGGGGGGGGGGGGGGGGGGGGGGGGGGGGGAGGTTGTGGGGGGGGGGGGGGGAAATTGAGGTGGGGGGGGGGGGGGGGGGGGGGGGTTTTTTTTTTTTGGGGGGGGGGGGGGGGGGGGGGGGGGGGGCCGCAATCATAGGAAATTGTGAGTAGAAGATATTATTGGTACTAACTTTAAGTCACGCAAAGACGCCAAGTTCTTCTCCTTTGCCACTTCGCACCTTTGCGTGAAATTCGTTTATTTCCGAAGACCTTTCATGAATTGAGAATTTTTACCAGTGGTTGCCCCAATTTCTGATTTACGGAAAAAGGGTTGACAAAACAGAACATATAGATAAACTTAAATATGTAGCGCCTCAGGGCGTTTCTTTTTTAGCAAAACACATAGACGTATATCAATATGAATCAGACAGGAGAGTACCCAATGTTAGTTCGAGACTTTATGCAGGCCATTCAAGAATATCCCAACAAGCCCCTGCGCTTCCTGTACGAGGCAGATCAAATGGTGCCCGGCGGCTACCATGTCACCGAAATTAAAAACGCACAGTTCGAGACGATTGACTGTGGCAACAGCCTGCACACCTGGCGCGAAGTGATCTTGCAGGTTTGGCTGCCCGCTGAGGCAGCAACAGACGCTGCGCCGATGTCCACCGACAAGTTTGCCAAGATTTGGGATCTTGTAGACGGCCGTATTCCTCTAAACCAGGATGCTGAAATTCGGGTGGAGTATGGGGCTGGCGAGCGGTTAACGGCCGTTTACCACGTGGAGGAATTGCAAAACAGGCCAGAGGGTCTAGTCGTCAAAATGGCTCCGCCCCGCACCTTGTGCAAACCGCGCGAGCTGCTGCAAACGCTAAATGGCTTTGCCTGCACAGACAACAGCTGCGCCCCACAAACCAGGCACGAAACGGAACAAGCTGTCCCCCTGCCCGTAGCAGCTTGTTGCTAAACAAACAAAGGGAACGGCCGTTTCTAAATTGTGAATTGTGCATGTTGAATTGGGAATTTTTAACGGCCGTTCCGCGCTTGTCGTCGTTGGCGGCAAGGCAGAGAGATTTCCAGACACAGCTTAAAAACTGCTGTGACGCGCAAGCTCCGGTACAAACCTCTGAGGTTTTGCTATCTAGGGAAACGTTTCCAGGGCAACGAAAAACCTCAGAGGTTTTTTGAGCTCCCTAACGATGCTGCCACTGCGGCGGCCGTTTTTGCATAAACGCATCAATGCCTTCACCCGCATCTTCAGCCATCATGTTGCAAGCCATCACCGTGCTGGCATATTCGTACGCTTCAGCCATGCCCATCTCGATTTGCTTGTAAAACATCTCTTTGCCCATCGAGACCGCCACGGCCGATTTTGAAACGATAGCCTCAACAAACCATTGCACCGCTTCATCCAGCTCTGCCGCTGGCACAGCACGATTGATCAAGCCGTATTGAACGGCCGTTTGCGCATCAATAAACTCGCCCGTTAGCAGCATCTCCATTGCCTGTTTGCGGGCCAAATTGCGACTGACGGCCACCGCCGGGGTGGCGCAAAACAGCCCGACCCGTATACCCGATGTGGCGAATACGGCCGTATCCACCGCCACGGCCAAATCACAGGCGGCCACCAACTGGCAGCCAGCGGCCGTGGCCAGCCCCTGCACCCTGGCAATCACCGGCTGCGGCATTTTATTGATCGTCATCATCATCCGGCTGCATTGGTCGAAAAGCTTATTGTAATAATCCTCGCTTGGATTCGCCCGCATCTGTTTCAAATCATGACCAGCACAAAGGCCCGGCCTTTGGCCGCCAACACCACCACCCGAATGGCATCATCAGCCGCAATGGTGTCCAGGGTCGTTTGCAAAGCGGCCAATACTTCCTCGGACATGGCATTAAACTGCTGCGGACGATTGAGCGTGACCGTCGCGACCCCGTCCTTCAGTTCATATAAAACAATTTCTTCTGCTTCCATCATCTGAGTCATAACCACTCCTAAAAATAAGTAGCGAGAACAGCCAGCCTGTCAGGTGGGCCAGAAACCTATGAAGCTACCTTCTATTCACCCTGCTCATCGGATTTTTTGCCTGAGACCTGTTGCAACGTTTGCGCCCATTCACGCAAGACAACCTTTTGCGTTTTGCCGGTGGATGTTTTGGGCAAGGGGCCAAAGACAACATGGCGCGGCACTTTATAATGGGCGATTTGGCCGCGCAAGAATTCAATCACCTCATCTGCACTTAAATGAACGCCCTCCTTGAGGGTGACAAAAGCACAGGGTGTTTCGCCCCACTTCTCGTGTGGTTTGGCCACAACGGCCGCATCCATCACCGCCGGATGGCGGAAGAGGGCATTTTCCACCTCAATCGTAGAGATGTTTTCCCCGCCAGAAATAATAATGTCTTTGGCCCGGTCTTTTATTTCCACATAGCCGTCGGGATGCATGACGGCCAAATCGCCGCTGTGGAACCAGCCACCCGCGAAAGCCTCGTCTGTGGCGGTTGAATTCTTCAAATACCCCATCATCACATTGTTGCCCCGCATGAAAATTTCGCCAATCGACCGGCCATCGGCAGGCACCGGCTGGAGCGTAAGCGGATCGGCAACCATGATCGCTTCAAGCATATGGTAACGAACCCCCTGCCGGGCTTTCAGGCGTGCCTGTTCTTCAATGGGCAGCAAATCCCACTCGCGGTGCCATTCACAAGACAGCCGGGCCATACGTCTCTGTCAGGCCATAAACGTGCGTAATGCCAAAATCATTTTCGGCCATGGCCTGCAATACCGTCGCTGGCGGGGGTGCGGCCGCCACCATGCCCTCGACGCGATGCTTTTTCTGCGCGCGCACTTCCTCGGGGGCATTGATCATCATGTTATGCACAATGGGCGCACCACAGTAGAAAGTAACGCCCTCTGCAGCAATGAGCTTGTAAATTTGATTCACGTCCACATTGCGCAGGCAAATATTGGTGCCGACAACGGCGGCCAATGTCCAGGGAAAGCACCAGCCGTTGCAGTGAAACATGGGGAGGGTCCACAGATAAACGGGATGTTTGCGTATATCACCGGCCAGCACATTGCTGATAGCATTCAGATAAGCCCCACGATGATGATAGACAACGCCTTTAGGATTGCCGGTGGTGCCGGAGGTGTAATTGAGACTAATCGCTTGCCACTCATCATCCGGCAATGACCAGGCAAAGTTTGGATCGCCCTGGGCAATAAAGGCTTCGTAGTCACTCTGGCCAATCAATTCTCCGCCGTTGGCCAGGGGGTCGTCTATGTCTATGACAAACGGCCGTTCCCGAACCATCGTTAGCGCCTCTTTAATCACCGGTGACGCTTCTCTGTCTGTGATCAATACCTTAGACTCAGCATGCTCCAGCATAAAGGCGATTGTTTTGGCATCGAGGCGCGTGTTGAGCGAATGAAGAACAGCCCCGGTAACAGGCACCCCAAAATGGGCCTCAAACATCTCAGGCGTGTTATACGCCATCATCGAGACGGTGTCACCCAGGCCAATACCCTGCTGTTGCAAGGCCGATGCCAGCTGCCGCGCCCGCCTGAATGAGTCTGCCCAGGTAGTGCGCCGTTCACCGTGGACAACGGCCGTATAGTTAGGATAAATGGAAGCTGCGCGCTCAATAAAAGTGATGGGTGATAAGGGTACGTAGTTGGCTGGATTTTTATCTAAACCGTTTGTATAGGGATTATTTGAAGACAACTGAATCTCCTCAGACCATGAATATCCGGAGAAGGATGGAGGCCTAGTCAAAGAATTTAGCGTGAGCATCTACATTTGTCAACTGAAAGCGATCCCGGTGCACATTCCTTCACCGTGTCACTTTGTCACCTTGTCACTCGTAACTTTCCCCCACCTGATGTACTCTAATCGGTATGGAAAACTCAATGGAATCAACCAACAAAGTAATCATGTACGGCACGCCAACCTGCCCGATGGTGCCGCCCGTGCGCGGCATGCTGGATCGGGCGCAAGCGCCATTTGAATATATCAACATCGCCGAAGACGCGGCGGGTAAGGGCACGGTCATGGCCATCAACGACGGCAACGCCAGCGTGCCCACGCTGGTTTTCCCCGATGGCAGCACGTTGACGGAACCGAGTACGGCCGTTCTCCGCCAAAAACTGCAATCCCTGGGCTACACCGTGCCCCAACCCACCCTGTGGCAATCCCTGCGCGACAATCCGTTCTTTAGCATCATGGGCAGCGCCATGTTTTTGTTTGGCCTGTACGATGGCAATTGGGTCTTTATGGCCTTTGGCCTGGGGTTGATGGGGTATGCGGTGGCGGTTAGTCGGCGGTGAACGGTATTCGGTTATCGGTGAACGGTAATCGGTAAAAGCTGTCCAATTACCGATTACGGACTACGGATCACCGATTACTGGCAACCGACGCCCGCATCATTTGCAACAGACCGTAGCCATGGACGGAGCTGTGTTCGAGGGTAAAGCCGGCGTTTTGCACGGTAACGGCCGTTTCCCGGTTCAGATGGCATTCCCCCTGCAAAGCAAACCAGAGCGGTTGCAGCCAATCCGTAAAGCGGCGGGAGATGGGGCCGTGGCCGCGGGTGTGTTCCAGCAGGAGCAGACGGCCGTTTGGCTTGAGCACCCGCCGTATTTCCGCCAGGGCCAGCTCTGGCTGGGGGATGGAGCAGAAGACGAGCGTCCCCACCACCACATCAAACTGATCGCTGGCAAAGGGGAGATGATGGGCGTTGGCGCAGGTGGCAGGCGTGTCGGGTTCGCCTGACTTTTGGCGAGCGAGCGCCAGCCTGTCTGACTTTATGTCAATGAGGGTAGTGTGGGTGGAACGGCCGTAAATCGGCAAATTGGCTCCCGTCCCGGCACCCACTTCCAACACCTCGCCCGTTACGTCGTGCAGCAGCTGCCGCCGCAAATGGCCAATGCCCCAGCGCTCTAGCCAGCGCATCCCGCGATCAAATTGTTCGGCTTCGATAGTTGACATAATTTCTCGTAATCGGTAATCAGTGGACGGTAATCGGTAAAGTAGCTACCAGACCGATTACCGATTACCGTTTACCGATAACGGATTACCGATCACCGACCCGGTAAATCACCGCATAATCATCCCGGTACACTTCTTGCAGCAGCGGGTCGGCGGCGGCTTCGTCCATGAAATCGTCGTGGTTCAAATCGCTGAAGACGTAGGCGGCACCAAATTCGTCGCGGATGGCGGTACCGGGCTGCTCTACGTTGCCACGGGTGATGGCCACCCAGCGCTCAAACAGCGCCTCATCTTCCAGCTCCATGAAGGTGGGGTCTAGCCCGGCAGTGTAGACGGCGTTGCTGTTGTAAAAGAAGAGCCGGGTAAAGTCGTCCCAATCCGTCTGGAACACCATTGTACCGTCGGGGGCGTTATCGTGCAGCCAGATGGTGGCGTCGGCGTACCGGTCGGCTGGGCTGCTGTCGGCGATCAGCTCACGCCCATCGCTAAGGCCGACGTAGAGGGGGTAGGCCAGCAGCAAAAGCATAGCCACTGGAGCAAGTTGGAGGAGATACGGCCGTTTCTCCCCAACACCGCCAACCACTCCCGCAAAATCGGGGCTGCGCTCAGGGCAAAAAAGATGAGGGCAAACGGCGGAAAATATTCAATAAAGCGGCGCGATTCAAACAGCATGTAGCCAAACAGCACCGTCAGCCCCAAAACCGTCAGGGTCGCCTTGTCGATCCGCTTCTCGCGCCAGCCCAGGGCCAGGATGCCCCCCAGCACGGCCAACAGGGCCACGCCGGAATTTTCTACCAGCGTCCAGGTGCGGTAAGGTGACCATTCGTTGCCCACTGGCGTGCTCGATTCGCCTACCTTGGGCAGCAGATGCCCCACGATGAAGTCGATATTTTGCGGAAAGTACGGATTGATGATCAGCCCCAGGCCAATGCCGATGGCCGGGTAGACAATCGCCTGCCAAGCGATGCGCCGCTCTAACATGAAGATGGCAATGGCGTAGGTGCCCGCCACGGCGATGAGCAAGGGAAAAGCGTTGTAGGCCCAGACAAAAACGAAGCCCAGCGGCAGCAAATATTTGTATTTGCCTTGCAGCAGCCAGTGCAGCCCCAAAACCAGCAGCAGCAAAGACATAGATTGGGCGCGGGGCATGCTCATCCGGTACAAAAATGCTTCAGAGACGGCAAAGAGGGCGATGGTCCACACGGCCGCAACCGGCACCTTTTGCCCGCGCAGCAGCCACCAAATGGCCAAAAACGCCAGCGACGGCATAACGATGCTGGCCAGCTTGGCTCCCTGGGTCAGCGCCAGGCCGCCGTCCAGCGCCGGGTCGGTGGTGGCAAACAGGGCCAGGAAGACGTGGTACAGCAGGTGGTGATCGTAGTAGGCGGCTTCATTGAGGATGGTGTAGGGCAGGTAAGGAAATGCCGGGGCGAGCCCTTCGGTGCGGATGAGGTAACCCATCTTCATATGGTAGTAGCCGTCGTTACCGACCAGGCTGGGGGTGGCATATTGCACAATGGCAAAACCGGTGATCAAGACGAAGAAGAGGAGTACGGCCGTTGCCAAAACCTTTACATCCCATTTCGTTTGAATTCGTTCTTTTACAGTTTGCATTTGAGTGGTCATACGGGTTGTCATTTGCATCATCTTACCTCTATCACGCAATTTTTGATAATTTTTTCTAACTCCGATTGGATTCTGCCTACAAGTGACCTTGGCGCGAAAAAGTAACGCCCGGAAATCCGGGCGTTACGTTGAGTTTGGGGTGCAAACCTGTGCGGTTTTGCTATTTAAGAAGCATGTTCCAGCGTAACGAGAAACCGCAGAGGTTTCTGCAGGTTAATCGTCGTCGTCGTTATCGTTGTCATTGCCGCCGCTATCATTGCTGTTGCCGCTGTCGTCATTGTCATCATCGTCGTCATCGTTGTTGTTTTGGCCATCATCGTCATTGTCGTTGTTATTGTCACCGCCGTTGTTATTGTTGTTGTCGTTGCTGGGCGGCGGCTGGGTGGGCACCAGCGTGGCGGTTGGCAGCGGCATCTCTGTGGGTGTAGCGGTTGGCGTACCCGTGGCCGTTGGTGACGGTGAGGGGTTGCCGTAAGGGTGGCAGTGGCCGTGGCGGTCAGCGCCTCGGTGGGGGCAGGCGTCGGCGTCAGCGTGGCGGTGGCGGTGGCTGAAGGGGCTGCTGGGGGGCTCGGCTCAGGCGTCGGCTCTTGTTCTGGCTCGGCCACCGAACCCGTTAGAATTTCAATGGTTTCAGCGGTGAAAACGCCATTTTCGGTACGGCCGTTCACCCGGGCCAGTTCGCCCAGCCGTGGCTGCCCGGTAATGCGGGTAGCGGCATTCAGCTGAATATCGATCTCGGCAACGGTCCATTGGTCTGTCTGGAGGGCCTGCACCTCACCTTCGAAGCTGGCTTCGGCGGCACGGCCGGTACGCAGCAGGGTTTGCACCTCGCGAATGCGCTCCTGGCGGTAAGATTCAACCAGGGCCACGGCCGTTTCAGGGTCATCTGCACCATTCAACCGCACATCTTCAACCAGCCGTTTGACAGTGTAGAGGGTATCCCCCGGAATTGCAGAGCCAGAAACGGAAACGGCCGTTGCGCCAAACAAAATCACCACAGCTGCCAGCGAAACCAACGGCAGCAAAATTTGCCGCAGCCGGTACCAGGCGGAGGGCTGGACGGGTGTCACTTTTAAGCTTTCGGCGTGGGCCAAAAACGCTTTTTGTGAACGCTGTTTGGCCGCCAGCGAGGGTTGGGGAGCCACGGTAGCTAACTGCAATGCCGTTTGGAGAAACGGCCGTAACGCAGCCACGTGGTCTGGATACCGCGCCAAAATTTGTTCAATGGGTAGCCCCTGCTCCAACAAATCTAAACTTTCTTGAAGCACGCTTTCTGATACATCGTTCATTGGCTTCTCTCCGAGCCTGACATTATTCGGGACAAGGCGGCAATAGCACGCACTTGCAACATTTTGACAGACCCTTCACTTTTATTCATCATCTCCGCTACGTCTCGCACTGGCATTTCATAACCAAACCGCAATGCCAATACCTGCTGCTGTTCTTCCGTTAAATTTGTGATAGCTCGGCGTAGGGCGTCTTTGCTTTCCCGTACTTCTAATCTTTCAGTGGGTTCGGCCGTTTCCCCAGGCAATGTCTCACTCAATTCAGTTAGCTGCGTCCGCTTTTTCTTCCGGTAATGCTCTTTTAAGATGAGCGATGCAGCCCCAAACAACCAACCACGAATACTATTTTGTGGGGCATTCTTCTGCTGAATTGCATGCAAAAACCGAATAAACACTTCACTGGTTAAATCTTCGGCCGTTTGTAAATCATTTACCCGGTAACTCATGTACCGGTAAATTGAGTCATAATATTGTTCGTGAACTTGAGCCAGAGCATTTGGGTCCAAGGACTTTGCTCGATGCAACAGTAACAATTCATCTTGCACGATTTTTGCAACTCCAAAGGGTTTTGCGTGGCTCACTAAAACAATTTTGCCACAGCAATGATGCTAGATTATAGACCAAAGCTGTGACAGTATAAATGTTAAAGATTTGGTGAGGAGAAAACATCTTGCCCCCTCCTCACCAACTGCTGACGCATTCAACTAAAATTTAGTCGTCGTCGTCGCTGTCGTCATTGTCGTTGCCCCCACCAGAGCCGGAGTTCCCACCGTCGTCGTCATCGTCGTCATTGTCGTTACTGTCGTCGTTGTCGTTGCTGTTGTCATCACCATTGCTGTTGGTGTTGTCATTGCTGTTGACGTTGTCGTTGGTGTTCGTGTTCGTATTGGTGTTCGTGTTCGTGTTGCTGTTGGTGTTGCTGTTGCCATCATCATCGTCGTCGTCATTGCTGTTGGCGTTGTCGTTGCTGTTTGTGCTGCTGTTGCTGTTGTCATCGTCGTCGTCGTCGTTGCTGTTGGCGTTGTCGTTGCTGTTTGTGCTGCTGTTGCTGTTGCCATCATCGTCGTCGTCGTCATTGCTGTTGGCATTGTCGTTGCTGTTGGTGCTGCTGTTGCTGTTGCCATCATCGTCGTCGTCGTCATTGCTGTTGGCGTTGTCGTTGCTGTTTGTGCTGCTGTTGCTGTTGCCATCATCATCGTCGTCGTCATTGCTGTTGGCATTGTCGTCATTGCTGTTGGCGTTATCGTCATTGCTGTTGGCGTTGTCGTCATTGCTGTTGGCATTGTCGTCATTGCTGTTGGCGTTGTCGTCGTTGCTGTTCATGTTGTCATCGCCATTCATGTTGCTTTCTTCACTTGCATTGACGTTGCTATCGTCGTTACTGTTAGCATTGTCGTCATTGCTGTTGGCGTTGGCGTCGTTGCTGTTGGCGCTGTCATCATTGGCATTCTGGCCGTCATCATCATTACTGTTGTCATCAACGGGGCCAGCCGCATTATCATTGAGTGAGGGCTCTGTGGCTTCAGAGCCGGTCGGCGTACAGGCGGCCAGCAACATGATAAAAAATAAAACCAGAATTGATACACCATATTTTGCTCGGATTGTTTGTGACATTTTTCTTACTCCCTTTGTTTTGTTTATGTTTTTTAGAGTGCACATGTGCTTTGCCTCTATAGTGCAATCAACCGTAAAAAAGTAACGGACCAATTTTGAGAACTTTGGAAATCGGCCGTTTCTCGCCCCACGCCCAACAAAAAAGCCACCTGTGTACAGGTGGCTCTCTGGTTAAATTGGGTGTGCTTAAAAACAAGTTATTGGCTAATTGCAGCGGCCTCGGCCAGAACCTCTTGCAAATTCTGGATCAGGTCTGTGCGGGAAGTGGGCTTGCCCAAATACCGATTGGCCCCGGCCGCCAAACCTTCTTCTACCGCATTGAGGTGCGTTTTACCACTGAGCATGATGACGGGAATATCGGCCGTTTCTGGGTTGCTGCGAATTCTTTTGCAAACGGTAATGCCATCCATATGCGGCATCATCACATCCAGCAAAATGATGTCTGGTTTGCTTTCATGCACCTTTTCCAGCGCCTCCAGGCCATGCTCTGCACTGGTGACACGAAAGCCAGCGGGTTCCAACATCAGGCGCAATAAATCCTGAGTCAACGGTTCATCATCTACAATCAATACTGACCAACTCATGCAATACTCCTATTATTTTGGAAGCGGCGAAATTGATGTGGTGGCTTTCTTCCTATTCAACACGTTTGGCTCCACAAACGCTCACTTTCACTCCTGATTTATAGCATTGGCACACACGTGGCAACATAAATGAATCGTGAATAATTGGTGAACAAAGCGGCCGTTTCTAACGCAGTAGCCAATTTACCACAGTATCGGTATGATCGCACCTCATGGAACCAGGAACCCCCAGCTTTTATGAGAAGGTTTATAAAGTCGTTCGCTGCATTCCGCCGGGCCAGGTGAGCAGTTACGGCCGTATCGCCACCATGCTCGGCCACCCCAACGCCGCCCGGGCCGTGGGCTACGCCCTCAGCGCCCTGCGCCACCCCAACCAAGACGGCTACACCTCGGCCAACGTCCCCTGGCAGCGCGTGGTCAACAGCCAGGGGCGCATCAGCATCCGCCACCGCGAACAAGCCGCCAACAAACAAGCCGATCTGCTGCGGGCAGAAGGGGTCACGGTAGATGAGAACGGCCGTATCGATCTTGCCACCCACCTCTGGCCAGGCCTCCACCTGATAGAACTCGACGACATCCTCCGCAACGATCCCCAAGAACCGTAAACCGTAAGCCACACACCCAATTACCAATTACCCACACACCAAATACGTTTCACGTCCCCTTCATTGTCAAATCCAACCTCCGGTGTATCATATTGCCATGTCAGACACAATTTCCTCTGGTCAATTCAGTCTTGCAGGCGTTTCGGCAGCTGCCGCAGCCGCCTTCCGTGAAGGCCGCAAAGCTTCCAGCGAGCAAGATTTCCTCAAGGCGATTCAATACTTCTCGGAAGCGCTTGAGTTTGACCAAGACCGCATTCCTGCCCTTTTTCGAGCCCGTGTATTTGAATATCGCGGGCTTTGTTTTTGGCTCATGGGCGAATTCAAAGCCGCCGCTAAAGATTACAAAGAATCCCTGGAAACCAGCGACAATATCGACCAAAAAGCACGCGCCCGCGTGCGGCTGGGGGAACTGGCTGACTTTCGCGGTGAGTATGGAGCCGCCGCCGAGCTGTACAATCAGGCCCTACAAGAAGGCACCGCCACCGAAAACCTGCTTGTTGTGGGGCGTGCCCGGCGCGGTTTAGGCATTTTAGACCGTCGGCAGGGAGATACGGAACGAGCGCTGCGGCAGCTCACCCAGGCGCTGGCCATCTTCCGCCAGGGTGGCGAAACCAGAGAACAAGGACGGGCGCTCACCAGCCTGGGCCGTACCCGGCAGGCGCGCGGCGAATACCAGCAGGCGCTCACGGCTCATCGCGAAGCATATACGCTGCTAGAATCGGTAAACGACCGCTGGCGCGTGGCCCAGGCCTTGAACGACCTCGGCGAATGCCACCAGGCGCTGTACGATGTGGAACAAGCCTACGCATACCACCAGCAGGCGCTCAAGATGGCTACCGAAGCCGGAGCCAGGCTGCTCATCCCAGAAATCAAGCGCAATTTAGGGGTAGATTTGGTGGAATCGGGCCGGTATGAGCAAGGGCTGGCCTATTTGCAGGCGGCGCTGCAAGGCACGCGGGAGCACGGCAACCGGGAGCATGAGGCGCTAACGCTGTACCAGCTGGCACGAGCCTACTTGCAGCATGGCAGCGACGGGTTGGCCGTGCAGGTTGTCTTGGCGCTTACCCATGTAGCCGAGCAGCTCAATGCAGACCGATACCGGGCATTGGCGGCGTTTGCCCACGGGGAACTGCTGTTCCACCAGGGTCGGCAGGCCGAAGCGTTGAATGAACTGAACCTGGCGATGCTGGCAGCGCAAACGGCCGTTGATCGCGGCATCCTCTGGAAACTGCACGCCGCCATGAGCCACGCCACCGAAAACGAGCAAATCGCCGCCGTCCACCTGAACATCGCCGCCGAATTTATTCGCCAAACGGCCGAACCGCTGCAAGATGCCCATCTGCGCCAAACCTTTTTAAACGCCCCCCCCGTGCTGGCCGTGCTGCAAGCTGCCAACATCAACCCCCACCAAATTTAACACCCACAACATGCAAGCCCTGTTGTACTGGCTAAAGGAACGTCTGCACGACGCCTGGCTGTGGCCCCTGAATCTTGTGCGAGATTTCCCGGCACGAAGCGGCCGTTTTCTGCAAACCATACGTCTTGGCGGCCAACGGCTGCCAGAGCTGCCTTACCTTGTCTGGCGCGGGTGGCAAAACCAGACGCTGCCCACTACCTTGCGGCACCTAGCGCGGCGGCTGGGCCGCTGGCTGCATTTGCTGCTGGTGCAGCTGTTTGATCTGCTGGGCGGGCCAGAAATTTGCCAGTTTGTTATGCATTTGGGCATGCACACCACCCCGCTAACTGCCGCCGAACAGGCCCAGGCGCAAGCCCTCTTTGGGCCACAAAACCTGCGTTACCAGGATGTACGCATAGCCGCAGGCGGCATTTTGAACCTGATCTTTCGCTACAACGGCGGGCTGGCGTTTGCCACCTGGTACACCATCCATTGGCCATGCCAACCAAGCGATGAGGGGCAAACGGCCGTTTCCAGCCGCCACCCTCTTCCCCTTCTTGTGCACGAACTCACCCACGTCTTCCAATACCATCACGTTGGTTCCCGCTACCTGGGTGAAGCAATCTACTTTCTAATCACCACCCAGCGCAACTGCTACCAGTATGGTGGCCCTGCCGGGCTACACGCCTGCTGGCAGCAAGGACGGCCGTTTCACCAATTCAATCGAGAGCAGCAAGCCCAAATCATTCAAGATTTCTTTACCCGGCAGCAATCCAACCAGGATGTTTCGGCCTACCTGCCCTACCTCACCCAACTGCGGCAAAGAGCACTCTAACC
This sequence comes from Candidatus Leptofilum gracile, assembly GCA_016713825.1. Classification (GTDB taxonomy): domain Bacteria; phylum Chloroflexota; class Anaerolineae; order Promineifilales; family Promineifilaceae; genus Leptofilum; species Leptofilum gracile. The sequence continues at coordinate 293,533 of JADJOJ010000001.1, forward strand.
CCCTAATTTTGTAAAACTCACCAAGATGTGCTTACAATAAGTAGCCGAGGGGGCAGCCATACAAACCTAGAGGAGTAAACATGACCGCAGACGAACACCACGAATGAAAAATCAACAGATTTACCAGATTTTAATCCGCGTTCATCCGCGTTCATCTGCGGCCTGTTTTCACAAGAGGAAAGGTTTTTTCATGTTCAACGCCAAAATATGGGCAGCTGTACCCAAAATCGTCGCCTTTTGCCTGATTTTCATGGCAGCTTGCAGCACACCCCCGACAGACGATCCAGTCACCCCCGCCCCTGAGAGCGCCAATGAAACCGGACGCCTCAACCCCGAAACCATCATCCCCGCACAGGTAGAAGCCCCCGCCCCGCCCACCGCCGCCCCAGCAGCCAACACCAAAGACCTCATCATCTGCATGGGGCAAGAGCCAGATACGCTCTACCCGTACGGCAGTTCAATGTTGGCCTCTACGGCCGTTCAGCACGCCATCTTTGAAAACAACATGACCACCCTCTCCTTCGCCTACCAGGCACAGGGGCTGGCCAACATACCCAGCCTGGCCGATGGCGACGCCCGCATCATCAGCGTAGAAGTAAACAGCGGCGATATTGTCGTGGCCGCCGACGGTAACCTGGTCATTGTAGAGCCAGGCATTGTGCTCACCAACAGCGAAGGCAACAACGTCCCCTTCGACGGCACCCCCATTGTCATGGAACAGATGGTGGTAGACTTCACCCTAAAAGCCCGCACCTGGAGCGATGGCGTCCCCGTCACCGCCCAAGATTCCGTCTACAGCTACAACCTGGTGGCCGATCCCGCCACGCCACAATCCAAATTCATCATCAACCGCACCACCAGCTACCAGGCCACAGGCAACCTCACCACCCGCTGGATTGGCATTCCCGGCTTTTACGACGCCACCTACTTCACCAACTTTTGGCAGCCACTGCCCGAGCACCTCTGGCGCAGCTACACCGCCGCCGAGCTGCTAGATGCCGAAGCCTCTAGCCGCCTCCCCGTGGGGGATGGTCCATTTGCCATTCAAGAATGGATTTCAGGAGAGCAGATTCGCCTGGTGCCCAATGAATTTTATTACCAGGAAGGGTTGCCCTATCTAGACAGCATCACCTACAAGTTCATCCCCGATACCAACCAACTCATCGCCCAACTGCTCAATGGCGATTGCGACATTGGCACCCAAGACGCCCTGGGCACCGACCATTCGCCCTTTTTGCTAGAGGCAGAAAGCAACGGCCTGCTCATTCCCTACTTCCAAACGGGCACCGTGTGGGAGCATATCGATTTTGGTATCAATCCAGAGCCAGGCTACGCCGCCAGCCGCCCAGACTGGTACGAAGATGTGCGGGTGCGCCAGGCGATCACCCTTTGCACCAACCGGCAGCGCATGGTGGATGAGATTATGTTCGGCCGTTCCGAGGTGATTCACAGCTACATTCCCAGCAACCATCCCCTGTACGCCAGCGGCCTCACCGAATGGCCCTACAACGTCACCACCGCCAACCGGCTGCTAGATGAAGCTGGTTTCTTAGACAACAACGGAGATGGCATTCGAGAGGACCCGGTAACGGGACGGCCGTTTGCCCCCACCCTCATCACCACCCTGGAAAACGAAATGCGCAAGCAGCTCACCCAGCAGTTCAAAGAAAATTTGCTCGCCTGCGGCATCGACGTGCAGCTAGATTACCTGCTCTCTAGCGAACTATACGCCTCTGGCCCCGAAGGCCCGCTGTTTGGCCGCCGCTTCGACCTGAGCGAATTTGCCTGGGGCACCGGCGTGCAGCCCCCTTGCGAATTTTATCTCTCCAGCGAAATTCCCACGGCCGAAAATGATTGGGCCGGGCAAAACAACACTGGCTTTATCAACAGCGCGTTCGACGCCGCCTGCTTGCAGGCCCGGGGCAATCTGCCGGGCACCGAAGCGTACCGCGAAGGCCATGCCGAAGCCCAACGCATCTTTTCTGAGCAGCTGCCCGTGCTGCCCCTGTTTTTGCGCCTGAAGGTTGCCGCCGCCCGCCCAGACGTGCTCAACTTTGGCGTGGACCCCACCCAAAATTCAGAGCTGTACAACATTTACGAACTCGATCTGGCGCAATGAGTGGTACGAAAATACCGAACATTTTGCGTGAATATTGGCCGCGTGCCGCCCAGCGCCATTTTGCAACCTGCTAGAATAATCGGGTAACAACAATATTTCAACCATACCCTATACCCTTTTCCTGATGAGGTGCAAAATGGCGCAAACTTCTTCTCCCCCGGAACCCCTCTGGCAAATGTTGGGCATCCTGTACCGGTCACACCCGTGGCACGGCATTCCCATCGGCCAAAACCAGCCCGACGTGCTGAATGTGTATATTGAAATCGTGCCGCAAGATACGGTGAAGTATGAGCTGGACAAATACACCGGTTTGCTCAAGGTTGATCGGCCGCAAACTTTTTCCAACGTGTGCCCCACGCTGTACGGGCTCATTCCCCAAACGCTGTGCAGCGACACCTTTGCCGAATACTGCATGGCGCAAACTGGCCGCACAGGCATTGTGGGGGATGATGATCCGCTGGATATTTGTGTGCTGACGGAGAAAGTGATTCCGCGCGGCGACATTTTGCTGCAAGCGATTCCCATTGGGGGCCTGCGCATGATCGACGGCGGCGAGGCAGATGACAAGATCATTGCGGTGCTGAAGGGGGATGCGGTGTACGGCCGTTGGACCGACATTACCGACTGCCCCCCCTCGATCATTGATCGGCTGCGGCACTATTTTCTGACGTACAAACAGGAGCCGGGCAAGGAAGCGGTGGCGTGCGAAATTGTGGATGTGTACGGCCGTTCCGAAGCCCAAGAAGTGATCAAACGGGCGCACGACGATTACATGGTGCGCTTTTCCAACATCGACGGCATGCTCTCGGCAGCGCTGCGCGGCTAGGCGGCAAAGGTGGAGAAGATGGCAAGGAGACGGCCGTTTAAAAGTTCTGGGCCAGAATCAGGTCACCTTCTTCACCCAAAACCGCACCCGAAAATTCAGTCAGGGCCGCCTCCCCTTCTCCTTGATAAACACGCCTATAACAACCCCACCTAGCCACCCAAAAGGGCCAACCCAACATCCACATTCAGCTGATCCCCCACAGCCTCCAACTCATCCAGCAAATCGTCTAATGACAAATGGGGAGGCGCAAACAGTTTGGCGCTCATGGTAAACAGCCGGGTACCGCCAAAGGGCGCATCTTCCGTGCCGGTGTCAATCGTTTCCACACTCACACCCTCCTGAGCCAGGTAGTGGGTGATCTGGTGGATAATGCCTTCATGGTCTGCCCCACGCACATCCAGCTGATACCGGTGCCAACCCGCAAACTTTTTAGACGTACCCCGCACGGTTGGGCGCATAGACAGGTCAAAATCTTGCTGGCGCAGCCCTTCAAGCGCCGTCTCCAATTCGCCCTGCTGTTCCTCGCTAACCGAAACAAGCATGAGCATAGCGAACACCCCGCCCAGACGGGCCATGCGGCTGGCATCTACATTGCCCTGCGACGCTAAAATAACTTTGGTGACCTCATCCACAACGCCCACTCGGTCGTGGCCGGTGATGGTGATTACTAATGATTGTTGCATGTGGTATTTCTCCTGAAAATGATTTGTCGTAAAGCATCTGGCAATCATCCCTTGCCAAATGCGCGGAACAGGGCGACCACTCTGTTCACGCAGCGCCATCTATTGTAGTGGAAGGGCACTGGGAAGGACAAAAGAAAATCACCCTTTGTTTTTCAAACCGCTTTTTGTAATTTGCGCAACTTCCCCAAACAAACGTCCCACTGTTGAATTCAAGGCGATGAGATGAGCGCAGACTCAGCCGCATGCATGAAAAATCAGCAGATTTTGTGGTAATCAAAAACAAGTTACACAGAGTTGCGCAGAGAAGTCACAGAGATTCACAGAGAGATTTTTGAGAAACCTTTGCACGCTTGGCGTTCTCATTGCGGTGAAGATTTCGTTTAAGAAGGGCTTGACCACGACAAAAATCAGCAGATTTGCGCAGATTGCGCCCAGATTTAATCCGCGTTCATCCGCGTTAATCCGCGGCCTATTTTCACAGTAGACGACACCGGCTGTCGCCGACCACCATGAATGAAAATCAGCAGATTTCGCAGATTAACAAAATTTTAATCCGCGTAAATCCGCGTAATCCGCGGCCTATTTTCTAAGGAGACGACACCAACTGTCGTTGACCCCCAAGAAAGAAAACCCCACCGGGGGGGGGGGGGGGGGGGGGGGGGGGCGGGGGGGCCCCCCGGGGGGGGGTTTTTTTGGAGGGAGACTTCATGAGCGTGAGCTCAACACCAAGAATGAAAAATCAACAGATTTCGCAGATTAACTAGATTTAATCCGCGTTCATCCGCGTTAATCCGCGGCCTATTTACAGAGGAGATTTCATGAACAGCCGCACCCCCACAAATAAAAGGGACAAAGATGAATCAAACAACAAAAGCAATTTTCAATCGTTTCCAACCGGCCCTTAAAATCCGGTTCCGTTGGTGGCTGCCGGGGGGGGGCGCGCCGCCAGCCTGGTAGAATATGGCGAACTCAGTTTCCGTGTACTTTTTACCGGGATTCGTTGCAAAAATCAGCCTCGCCCACCAAATCCGAAAGTGCCAAAATGCATTGCTTCAATTTGAATCCTTTTTGTCCCTTTTTTGTTACATGAGTATGCGGAGACGGCTATTCAGCACAAAAACCAACGGCGTAGGAGTTACGCAGAGGTCGCAAATTAACGCGAATTGATACGAAATACAGGATGTTTTCGCGGAAATTCGGGCAAATTTGCTACCATAAAAATTAGCTGGGTAAGCCCTATGGAGATTATTGGCTAACTGGAAAGGAAATATGATGCACGATTTGAGCGACGCGGAATTGGTAAAACGCGCCCAGGCTGGTGAACGCGAAGCCATCTCAATGCTTTACGACCGGCACCATACCCGAATTTTTCGGTACGTGCGGGCGCGCATTTACGATACCCACCTGGCCCAAGACGTGGTTGGTGAGGTGTTCCTGAAAATGGTAACCCATCTGCCGGAATATCAGGCGATGGGGCTGCCTTTTTCAGCCTGGTTGTATCGCATTGCGCACAATGATGTGGTGAACCATATCGGCCGTAAAGAGAACCAATATCAGCATGTGCCGTTGGGCATGGCCGAAGCGGTGAACAGCCGAAAAGACAATCCCGCAGTTCTTATCGAGCGGCAACTGGTGTTGGAAGAAGTGCAGCAAGCGTTGGCCAGGCTAGATGAAATTCAGCGAGAGGTCATCATTTTGCGCTTTTTGCTGGGTCATTCGCTTAAAGAAGTGGCGGCAATGCTGGATAAAAGCGTGACGGCGGTGAAATCACAGCAACACAGGGGCCTGCTTGCGCTGGAAGTGGCAATGAAATGAACAGTTTAAATGGTAGGGCAAACAAAATGGAATCAGAAGATCTGCTGGCACATAAACTCACACAATTGGAGATGGGCTATCCCCTGGATGAAATTGAGGCCGATTTGCCGGAGCAAGAGGCCCGGCTGCTGAATCTGGCAGCCAGTTTGCAGAAAACGGCTTTCCCGGTGGAAGACGATTCGGCCGTTGCCCTCCAGCGTGCCCAGTTATTAAGCGCAGCTGAGCAGTTATATCCACCGGCAAAAACCGTAACGCCCGCCAAACCAACCTCGTTGGTGGGGCGTGTGGAGCGGTTTTTAATCTGGCTGGGCACGCAGGTAGACGGCTTGCTGCGCCGCCGCGATGTGGCGTATGGGCTGGGGGCGGCGTTGGTCATTGGGCTGTTGGTGGGTGGGGTGTGGCTGTACCAGCAGCAAAACAGCCCCACGCCCCGCGCTGACCGGGATGAGCCGGACCGGGTTGCAGAGACAGATGCGGCTGATGGGCCGGAAGAGGTGCCTGATGTGGCTGGGGGGCAAGCGGTGGGGTCGGCAACGGCCGTTCCCCCTCCCACTCCCCCCACCACCGATACCACAGCCACCGACACCACCTCGCCCAGCTACGAACTCTTCCTGCCGCTGGCTGAATTCCCGCTGCAACTGAATGCCCAAACGGCCGTTCTGCAAATGGTACAGGGCGTAGCCGAAGTGCAAACCGCCGACGGCAGCTGGCAGCTGCTGCCGCGCCAAACCACCCTCACCGCCGGGCAGCGCCTGCGCACCGGCGACCTCTCTTCGGCGACGCTGACCTTTTTTGACGGCAGCCAGGCAACCCTGAGCGCCAACAGCGAACTTTCCATCGACCAGCTCAACGCCCAGCCGCCCGAAGTGGGCTTTCGTACCGTGGTGCTGACGCAGCACGTGGGCGAAAGCGAACACAGCGTCCAGTTCCGCAGCGACGGCGGCTCCGTTTACGAAGTGAACACCCCCGCCGGTTCTGGCGTGGCACGCGGCACGCAGTTCCAGGTGGTGGTGACGCCCGGCCTGCTGGCCCGCTTTGCCGTCACGGAAGGGCGGGTGGATGTGTCTGGCTTGAACCAGGTGGTGGCGGTGGTGGCAGGGCAAACAACGGCCGTTCTGGCCGGTAGCCCGCCGCAAGCGCCCGCGTTTCGCATCTCTGGGGAAGGGCAGGTGAGCCAGGTTGGCCCGGTCTGGATCATTGGCGGGCAATCGTTCCAAACCAACAGCCAGACCCTCATTGTGGGCAATGCGCAGGTGGGGGATTTGGTGCGGCTAGAAGGCCGCCTGCTAGACGACGGCAGCCGCATGGCAGACCGCATCATCCTCCTGCGGCGGGCCGTGACCAACCGCTTCACCCTCACGGGGCAGGTAGACGCCATCACGCCCACCGCGTGGACAGTGGCCGGGCAGATGGTGCTGGTAGATGAGCAAACTCAGCTTGACCCAAACATTGCCGTGGGTGACGCTGTGCAGGTGACGGGCCTCATTGTGGCCGGTGGCGGACTGCGGGCGGAACAGATTGAGGCGCGGAACAGCCAGGCAGGCCAGCCGTTCCGCTTTACCGGCCTGGTAGAAGCTCAGGGGGTCGGGAGCTGGACCATCTCTGGGGTGGCGGTGGCGGTGGACGACGATACACGGCAGGATGAGGATGTGGCCGTGGGGGATTTGGTGCGGGTAGACGGCCGTATCTCACCCAACGGCACCTGGCGGGCAGAACAAATTCGCCAACTGGCTGACGACGACGATGATGATTTGCCCTCGTTCAGCTTCACGGGGCAGGTGCACAGCATCGATCCGTGGCGGGTGGCGGGCATTGGGTTCGAGACGCGAGAATGGACGGCCGTTGCCCCCGGCGTGGCCATCGGTGAGCGGGTGCGGGTGCGCGGGGTGATCCTGAACGATGGCACCTGGGTGGCCGCCAGCATCGATCCGTTCAGCCGCCTTGGGGACGATGACGACGATGACGAAGACGATGACGACGAAAACAACACCATCATTTTTGTCGGCGTGGTCAGCAGCATCGATCCGTGGGTGGTAAACGGTCTGCCGCTGCTGCTAACAAATAACGCCGTGGTGCTGGGCAACGTGGGGGTGGGTGACCAGGTTTGGGTGCGGCTTCGTCTGGCAGGGGATGGAACGTGGCAGGTGGTGGGGATACGGCCGTTAACCCCCCGCTTTGGTCTGGGCTGCTTTGTCATCAACACCATCGTTTTAGGCAGGCAGGCCAACCAGCTCACGCTGCAACATTGGCCCACGCTGACGCTGGATGATGACGACGACTTCGACGACGACCTGAACGATCTGGAAATTGACAGCGTGGTCACTTTCCCCCTCTGCATCGCTTTCGACGGCACCATTGTGCTCACTGGCCGCATCATTGTCATCTACCAACCCATTATCATTGTGGTGCCAACGGCGCCGCAGCCGCCCGGCGGCAACAATAACGGTAACAACAACGGCGGTGGCCGAGGCAACAGCAACAACAACGGTTAACGCCTGGTACAGGCCAGGCCCACTCCAGGCGAATGGGCCTGGCAGCCCTTTTCTTGAATTATGACTGATCTAAACATCTGGTTAACAAACACAATTCACCGGCAGAAATGGGTGACCTGGGCCAAAATGACCCGGGCCACCCGGCTCATGGCTGGCCTGCTGGCAGGCGATCTGCTTTTGCTGCTGGCCCACTTTTTGCTGGCGTATGGCGTGCTGCTGAGCAACCACGACTTTTTTGTGGATGTCGATGGCGGCTATGGAGAATGGTTCCAATATTTCAAATACGGTGGCCTGATGGTGCTGCTGGCGAGCCTGTTCCAACGGCAGCGCCAGCCGCTCTATCTGTTCTGGGGCGCTTTGTTTGGCTACTTTTTGTTAGACGATGCCCTGCGCTGGCACGAACTGGTTGGATTATGGCTGGCGCAAACGGCCGATTTCCCAGCCATCTTCACCCTGCGCCCCCAAGACCTGGGCGAGCTGATCTTCTCCGGGGTCAGCGGCTTCTGCTTCCTGACGGCGCTCGTTTTTGCCTACCAGCACAGCGAAGCCGCCGCCCGTCGCTTCAGCCAAAAGCTGCTGCTGGCACTGGCGGCGCTCATCTTTTTTGGCGTTGGGGTAGACATGGTGCAGGTGATGAGCCAGGCAGCGGTAGAACCGTACCCCTTCCTGCGCGAACTGCTCATTTTGCTGGAGGAAGGGGGCGAAATGATGGTGGTTAGCGGCATGGTCTGGCTGGCTTACCGGCAGGCAGCGCGGCAGCAAGGGTGGACGGCCGAAAAAGCGCCGGACTGGCTGCGCGAAACGGCCGTTGCCGCCGGGCTGTTTGGGGTGATTACGGCCGTCTTGTTCTCCATCCAGGCCGAAACAGCGGCGCTGGTGGGCAACGACGGTTACTATCACGCCAAAATGGCGCTGCTCATCCGCCAGGAAGGGCTGCTGGCCCGCCCCCTGCTGCCCTTCACCATCCTCAACGAAGCCGATTTTTACAACCACCACCTGCTGTACCATCTCTATCTGGCCCTGTTTGCCGGGATCGATCCGGTTGTGGATGGGGGTTTGGCGCTGACGCAGCAGGTGAAAACGGCCGTAACCCTCATGGCCGCCTTGCCCTTCATGGCCATCTGGTGGCTGCTGCGCGGGCAGGGCGTGCGCTGGCCTGCGTTGTGGACGGTGGCCCTGCTGGCGTTGTCGGAACCGTTTCTTTACCGGCTGAGCATGCCCCGCGTGCAGTCTGCCTCTTTGCTTGTGTTGGTTGTGGGGCTTCATTGGTTGCTCCAGGGTAAGTTCCGTCGGCTGCTGCCGCTGGGCGCGGTGTACGTCTGGCTGTACGATGGCTTTCCGCTGCTGCTGGTGTTGGGTGGGGTGTATTTTACGGCCGTCTACCTCACCGAACGCCGTTTTATCTGGTCGGCGCTGAGCTACCCGGCGCTGGGCCTTGGCCTTGGCCTGGTGGTGAATCCGTTCTTCCCACAAAACCTTGTTTTTATTGGCCATCATTTGTGGGCCAAGCTGGCGGGCACCACCGCCATTCCGGTGGGCAGCGAATGGTATCCTTACGACACCTGGGCGCTGGTAGAAAATTCCGGCCTGGCGCTGGCGCTCTTTTTTGGCACGCTGCTGCTGCTAAACTGGCGCGGGCAGCGGCCGGATGCCCGGTTGTTGACGCTGTTGGGGTGTACGGCCGTCTTTGGCCTGATGCTGCTGCGGGCGCGCCGTTTTATTGAATATTTCCCCGCCTTTGTGCTCATTTTGGCCGCTGTGGCCTTGAGCCCGCTGCTGGTAAGCTGGTGGGAACAGAAACGGCCGTGGCCGCAGCGCTGGCTGCTGGCTGGCTGTGTGGCGCTGCTGCTGCTGCCGGGCTGGCGCACCCTTCAGGCCGCCCGTGCCGCTGTGGCTGATTCCGCCCCGGCAGACCAGTACGCTGCGGCGGCGCTGTGGCTAAACGCATACAGCGAACCGGGCAGCATGGTCTTCCAGACCGATTGGGACGACTTTACCCGGCTGTTTTTTTACAACAGCGCAGCAAACTACACAGTGGGGCTAGACCCAACCTTTTTGTCTCGTTACGATGCAGCTTTGTACGATGCGTGGGTAGCGCTCACCCGCGGCCAGGTAGCAGATCCGGTACCCGTTATTCGAGATCAATTTGGCGCTGACTACATCGTTTCAGACCTGCACCACACCGAGCTGCTAGACCAGTTGGCTGCGTCTTCCCAGGTGCGAGAATTGTATCGCGATAACTATGCGGTTATTTTTGAGATTGAGGAGAGCCGCTGAAGTTTTGCCGAAGAGGATGTGACCCGTAGCGGCGGCACGCCACAGAAGCAGCGCCTGATAAATTCCCCGGTTCCCGCCAGCTGTTTTTAGCCCAGCAAGCGCAAAAACGTTTTATGGCTTTTGCCACCTATGCTACACTACGTGCTCTGTGGCCTAAATACTTTTGCACAGTAAAACCAATATGAATCTAAAAACATTGCTTTCTCTGCAAGAAAAACCGGCTCCTTTTACGCCTGGCGAACCGCTGTTTTGGGACGATCCGCACATCTCTACCCAGATGCTCAAAACCCACCTCAATCCCGATATCGACCTGGCCAGCCGCCGCCCGGAAACGATCCAAAAGTCGGTGGATTGGCTCATTGCCACCCTGGGCTTACAAACCGGTGACGCCGTGCTAGACCTGGGCTGTGGGCCGGGGCTTTATGCGGCTCGCCTGGCAGCGCAGGGTCTGACGGTTACCGGCATCGATTACTCACGCCGGTCTATCGATTATGCAACCCAGTACGCGCAGCAGCACAATCTAGACATCGTGTACCGCTACCAAAATTACCTGACGCTTGAGGATGAAAATGTGTACGACGCCGCCCTGCTAATCTATGGCGATTTTTGCCCGTTGGCCCCGAAACAGCGCCGCCGACTGCTGCAAAACGTCCAGCGAGCGCTGAAGCCGGGTGGCTATTTTGTGCTGGATGTGACCACCTCTTTGCATCGCCAAAAGTATGGTAACCGGAATGGCTGGTACGCTGTTGAAACGGGCTTTTGGAAGCCAGGGCCGCATCTCGTTTTGGAAGAAGGATTTGCTTACCCTGAGGAATCCATTTTTTTGGATCAGGCGGTGGTGGTAGAGGAGAACGGCCGTATCTCCATCTATCGCAACTGGTTCCAGGATTATACCCGCGACACCATCGTGGCCGAATTGGAGCGTAGTGGTTTCGCTGTGCGCAGCGTCTGGAACGATCTGTGGGGAACCCCCTTCACCCCAGACACAGAGTGGATTGGGCTTATCACCCAAACAGATTGATCGCCCCTACGGCAATGAAGCCAAACCAGATACGATTGGCCCTAAAGTTGTTGGGTCTTTCAGATTTGGCGGGGTCAGTCCAATTTTCGCCCCAAATTGACGCAAATGAACGCTAATTTTCGTGTGAATCCACGCCAGTGAAAAAATGGCTACTCGCCTACGCAGGTATGACAATCCCTCTGGTGGGTTTAAAAATCTGCAAAGATAGTGAAAAGGTGTTAATTGGCAAAAATCGGGGAATGAAGGTGATTTTAAAGCTAGATGTGCTATCGCTACTTGGCATCAATAGCACATCTAGCGGAAACGGTAAACTGTCTAGTATTGCGCCCCAAAAGTTCGCATCAGGTTATTGATGACGGCGCAATACTTAAACAGTCCGGCAACTTGTCATAATAACATTTTATGGATTTCTGCCGGACTGTACTAGTTCGCAACTTGCTGCGAAAAAATTGGGCGGAATTTATAGCCGTAAACAATCATCCCTTCATCGCCGTCGGTGCGCAATTTACGGGTGACCATTTCCAGCGGCATGCCGATACTCAGTTCGCTCTCGTCCATGTCGGTGAGTTGGGCTGTTACAATCGGGCCTTCTTCCAGCTTAACCAGCGCCACGGTGTAAGGAGCGCTGTGCTCAAAGCCGGCCGGAGCATCGTAAATGGTGGTGAAGGAGTAGAGTTCACCAAGGCCAGTAAAGGTGTACAGCGCGTATGCGGGTGCTTTGCATTCCAGGCAAACATCACGCGGCGGGAACAGTTTAACGCCGCAACTGTCGCAGGTTTCGCCTACTAATTTGTATCGTTGTTCTTGTAATCGCCAATGGCGTGAAACTTCCATTATTCTGTCTCCCTAATACGTAATCAGGCTATTTAAACGGCCGTTTGCGCCGTTTGTCACAATCTATTATGGCTAAAAACCCTCTCATTCACTGTCAGTGACCCAGAAAAAACTGTCAAAAGCTACCAATTCCGGTAATCCGTGGTCGGTAATCGGTTATCGGTAGCCTTGACCGATTGCCGTTCACCGATTACCGATTACTGAGAATGTGCGTAACGGCCGTTGCCCCACTGCCGCCCAAATTTTGCGCCATACCAATCTTGGCGTCGGGGATTTGGTTGTCACCTGCCTGGCCGCGCAGTTGGCGGGCCACTTCCACAATTTGGTACATGCCGGTGGCACCGCCGGGGTTGCCCCGCGCTTTTAAGCCGCCAAAGGTGCTGATGGGAATACGGCCGTTCCGCCCAATCGCCCCATCCCGCGCCAGCTGCCATCCTTCACCCGCTGCGGCAAAGCCCGCCGCCTCCAGCGACAGCGCCGCCATCACCGTAAACGAATCGTGCAGTTCAAACAGATCAATGTCGTCGTGGCTGACGCCTGCGGCGGCCATTGCTTTTTGGGCGCTGAGTTCGGCGGCGCGCAGGTGCAGCATATTTTTGCGGTCGTGCAGCGCCAGCGTGTCCGTGGCCAGGGCGGAGCCAGCAATGCGGATCGGCTGCGACACCATATCTTGCGCCCGCTCGTGGCTGGTGACGATTACCGCCGCCGCGCCATCGCCGCTGGGGGCGGCATCAAACAGGTTCACCGGCGTGGCCACCGGCGGCGCACTGCCAAACCGCTCGGCTTTGATCCGATTGCGGAACATCGCCAGGGGGTTATCGGCCCCATTGGCGTGGGCGTTGACGCTGAAATGGGCGAACTCCTCGACGCCAATGCCGTATTCGTGCATGTAGCGGCGCATCAGCAGTGCGCCCATGCCGGCTACGGTCAGTCCGTGAATCGCTTCGTAATCGGCGTCGAGGGTGCTGCTGAGAACGGCCGTTACCGAACTCCCCACCTGATCTGTCATCTTCTCCACGCCCACAACCAGCGCCGTTTCCACCAGGCCGCTCTTCACGGCCAAAACAGCCTGGCGCAGCGCCGCACCGCCAGAAGCATCGGCCGCTTCCACCGTCACCGCTTCAATGCCGCGCAGCCCGGCAAAATCGGCCACCAATGCACCCAGGTGCATCTGGTTACTCAGCTGGCCGGCGGCCATATTGCCCACAAACAGGGCATCCACCTGGCTCACATGCGCATCGTCCAGCGCCGCCTCGATGGCGTACCACGCCAGGTGGCGAATGGAGGTGCTCCACATCTCTTTTACTTCGGTTTGGCCTATGCCAATGATTGATACGTCGTTCATATGCTTATTTCTTTCCCTCCCCTTAACCCCTCCCTTCGGGAGGGGGGATCGGGTTCCCTCCCCCATCGGGGGAGGTCTAGGGAGGGGGCTTTATTAGCTCAATTTTAATTTATCCCGATACCGGGTATAGGTTGCGTAATTAATTTCCGTGCGGCGGCTGATGTATGCTTCGGTGGTGGTGGCCAGATTTTGCACTTCGGGCAGCTTGTCGGTCACTTCGATGTCGAAGGCGTCGGAGCCAGCGCCGGAGCCGTAGCTCACCATCAGGATGCGGTCGCCCGGTTTGGCGATGTCCAAAATGGCGGTGAGGCCAATCATGGTGCTGCCAGAGTAGGTGTTGCCGATGCGGGGGCTGAGCAAGCCAGGCTTGATCTGCTCTTTGGAGAAGCCCAACTGCGCCGCCACCCGCTCCGGGAACTTGGCGTTGGGCTGGTGGAACACCGCCCAATCGTAATCGCCCGATTTGGTGCCGATTGATTCCATCAGCATTTCGGCCGCGCCGCTGACGTGCTTGAAGTAGGCGGGTTCGCCGGTGAACCGGTCGCCGTGGGACGGGTATTCGGCGTGGGCGCGCCGCCAAAAGTCTGGCGTGTCGGTTACGAAGGAGTAGGAGCCGTTGATGATGGCCACCGATTCGGCGCCTGGGCCTAGCAAAACGGCCGCTCCGCCAGCCGCCGCCGTGTATTCCAACGCATCACCGGGGCGTCCCTGGGCCGTGTCCATGCCAATGCTAAAGGCATAGCGGGCCATGCCCGAGCCAACAAAGCCAATCGCCGCCTGCATCGCCTCGGTGCCCGCCTTGCAGGCAAACTCCCAGTCGCCCGCCATCGTGTTGGGCACCGCGCCGATCGCTTCTGCCACGATGGTGCTGCTGGGCTTGACGGCATACGGGTGGCTTTCGCTGCCCACCCAAACGGCGCGAATCTCCTGCGGATTGATCTGGGCGCGCAGCATCGCATTCCGCGCCGCTTCAATCGACATGGTGATGACGTCTTCATCCAGCCCATTCACCGCTTTTTCCACGATGGGGGTGCCGCCCGTGCCGTTGGTCCACATTTTAGAGACCTCGCTGGCAGGCAGGCGGTAGCGGGGCACGTACGCCCCATACCCGACAATGCCCACGGCGCGGTCTGGTTTCATTAAGCCATCTTGAGGTTTGTATTCGCTCATTGTTTCCTCTGTTCCGGTAATCCGTAATCGGTGAACGGTAATCGGTATACTTTACGGATAACCGATTACCGATTACCGTCTACGATTTCTCTAGCGCGATCCACATGAATGCGTCGTTCGGCAACGAGTTGATCGGCCACAAATTGGATAAGTGCTTCGGGTGCGCCTGCGGCCATGGCCACCTGGCGGGCGTGCAGGGCCATGTGCCCTTTTTGGATGCCCACGGTGGCCAGGGCGTTGATGGCGGCCAGGTTTTGCGCCAGCCCGACGGCGGCCATCACCTGGGCCAGCTCTGGCGCAGATTTTACGTTTAGGATTTTCATGGCAGTGCGGGCGGTGGGGTGCACTTTGGTGGCCCCGCCCACCATGCCCACGGCCAGCGGCAGGGTGATTTCGCCGTAGAGGTCGCCATTTTCGTCCACGTGCCAGTCGGTGAGGGCCTGGTAACGGCCGTCCCGCGCCGCAAACGCATGTGCCCCAGCCTCAACCGCCCGCCAATCGTTGCCCGTGGCAATGCACACCGCGTCGATGCCGTTCATGATGCCCTTGTTGTGCGTCGCGGCCCGGTATGGATCGACAACGGCGAAGGCGTTGGCTTCTTCGATCAGTTTGGCCACTTCTTGACCGCTGTACTCCTCGGTCGCTAACTGGGCGGCGGGGATGGTGCAGCGGGCGGTGGCGGTGCGCTGGTCGGCCAGGTTGGAGAGGATGCGCAGGTTGGTACGGCCGTTTGTCAACCGGGCAATTTCCGGAGCCAATGATTCCAGCGCCGTGTTGATGGCGTTGGCTCCCATGGCGTCGCGGGTGTCAAAATGCAGGTGAACGACGAGCATAGGCCCAACGGGCGTCTGCGGAAACGGCCGGGCCACAATGTCCAGCGCCCCGCCGCCCAGGCTAACGATCACTTTGTCGCAGCAGTTGGCGGTTTCTAGCAGGCTGGCTTTGTTGGCATTGATGGCCGCGACGGCGGCGTTCATGTCGGGGATGTCTAGCACCTGAATTTGGCCAATCATCACGGGGTTGGTGGCGCTGGTGTGGAAGCCACCCCCGGCGCGAATCTTTTTGGCGGCGTTGCTGACGGCGGCGACGACGCTGGGCTCTTCTACGGCCATGGGGATGAGGTAATCCTGACCGTTGATCTGAAAATTCACCGCGATGCCCAGCGGCAGGGCAAAGGTGCCCAGGGTATTTTCGATCATTTTGTCGGCCAGTTCGTTAGGCAATCCCTGGCCCAAGAGCACGGTTTTGTCGTCGTCGTCCAGGTTGGCCCACTCGGCCACGATGTCAACGCGTTCGGGTAACGGCCGTTTATAAAATCCTGGTAATCGTGATGATTTGTCGCCCACTCGGTTCTCCTCATTGTTGAAGTTAGGTCTGTTTGGGGTAAACGGCCGTTGCCAGCGAATTGCAGTTGGCCGCTACCGATTGGGGAATATACCGGCGAAACACTGTCAAAAGCTGTCAGGCGCCCAACAGGAGAGAGATTGAAAGCGTAAATGAGCAGATTTTTAGGTTGGTGAACGGGGGTGGTGGGGAACGGCCGTTGCCGCCCCTAACTGGTTCAAAATCAAATAAAAAAGAGCCGCCTTAAGCGATGTCGTAAGGTAGCATGTAAGTGGGTTTACAGTACAATTGCGCTGGTGGAGTCGTGTGCCTTGCAGTTTCCCCGGGAGGATATAGAAAACATATTTTAAGCGGCGAAGAGTGCCCTAAGCGGGTAGATCTGGCTTGCTTGGTTTTTTCGTTCCAGGCAGGCAGGTTACGAAAGGAGGTTGATCCATCTAACATCACAGAAACATAGAAGCAGTACCACTATATCCTTTTTGAAAGCAATCCAATTGGAGGAAAAATGAAACGATATCGATTCTTTGTTAGCCTGACACTCCTGGCCTTGATACTGACGGCTTCATTAAGTATCAACCACCCAGTAAGTGCAGCGGCTAGCGATCTGTTTATTTCTGAGTACATCGAAGGCTCTAGTTTTAATAAAGCCATCGAAATCTACAACGGCACCGGAGCTACTGTAGACCTTAGCACCTACACCGTGGAGCTTTACAGCAATGGAGCAGCCAGCCCCAGCCAAAGCGTCGCCTTGTCCGGCAGCCTAGCCGACGGCGACGTTTTTGTTTTAGCCCACACTTCAGCGGACGCCGCCATTTTGGCAGTGACCGATTTGCAAAACAGCGCCGTGATCAACTTTAACGGTGACGATGCGATTGTGCTGCGCAACAGTGGCGCGGTGGTTGATGCGTTTGGCCAGATTGGCGTTGATCCCGGCAGCGAATGGGCCGGGGGTGGCGCTGACGACACGCTGGTTCGCGCGGCAGCGGTTTGCGGCGGTGACACCATCGCTGATGATGCTTTTGACGCTTCGCTGGAGTGGGTTGCTTCGGCCGTTAACACCTTCGACAACCTGGGCAGCCACACGGCCGATTGCGGCAATGGCGGCGGCGGTGGCGGCGGTGGCGGTGGTGGCACCACGGCTGAAGAGCTGTTCATGTCTGAATACATTGAAGGCAGCAGCTTCAACAAAGCGATCGAAATTTACAACGGCACCGGCAGCGATGTCGATTTGGCTGCGGGCAACTACACTCTGGAGCTGTACAGCAACGGAGCAGCTTCGCCGAATGGAACGGCCGTTCTCTCCGGTACCATTGCCGCTGGCGATGTGTACGTTTTGGCTCACGCTTCAGCCGACCCGGCCATTTTGGCGGTAGCTGATTTGCAAAACAGCAGCGTTATCAACTTCAATGGTGACGATGCAGTTGTGCTGCGTAAAGATGGCGCAGTGATTGACGCCTTCGGCCAAACTGGTTTTGACCCCGGCACCGAATGGGCCGGTGGTGGTCAAGACGACACCCTGGTTCGGGCCGAAACGGTTTGCGCGGGCGACACGATTGCCGATGATGCTTTCGATGCGTCGGCCGAGTGGATACCGTTTGCCACCAACACGTTTGACAATTTGGGCAGCCATACGTCCGTTTGCGGCGGCGCTGAACCAGAAGTCATCATCAACGAAGTGGATTCCGACACCGACGGCACCGACGTGCTGGAGTTTGTGGAGCTGTACGATGGCGGCTTTGGCAACACCCCGCTGGATGGCCTGACTGTGGTCTTCTACAACGGCAGCAACGATCTGTCTTATGCCGCCTACGACCTGGACGGGTTCAGCACGGACGCCAACGGCTACTTCCTGCTGGGCAATGCCGATGTTGTGCCTACACCATCCATCATTTTTGCCAGCAACGGGCTGCAAAACGGGGCCGACGCAGTAGCCCTGTACCAGGATGATGCGGCCAACTTCCCGAACAATACGGCCGTTACCACCACCAATCTGCTCGACGCCATCGTTTACGACACCAGCGACGCTGACGATCTGGAACTGTTGGCCCTGCTGAATGCCGGCCAGCCCCAGGTGAATGAAGGCGGCGCAGGCAATTCCGCCGCCGACTCTAGCCAGCGCTGTGCCAACGGCAGCGGTGGCCGCCTGAACACCAGCACCTACGCCCCCTTCGCCCCCACCCCCGGTGCCGACAACATCTGCGAAATCGTGGAACCGCCTTTGAGCTGTGAAACGCCCAACGTGGCCACCATGATTTATGACATTCAGGGCAGCGGCCCCAGCAGCGCCCTGGACGGTACGGCCGTTGTCATCGACGGCGTTGTGGTGGGTGACTTCCAAGAGAATGACGGCGATCATACCGACCTGGACGGCTTCTACGTGCAAGACCCCATCGGTGACGGCAACCCTGCTACTTCCGACGGTATCTTTGTGTTTGCCCCAGGTGCCATCAACGTGGTTCCAGGTGACCTGGTGCGCGTCAGCGGTGTGGTCGATGAATTCTTCGAGATGACAGAGATCACCAACGTGAATGCGGTACTGCTGTGCGGCACCGGCAGCGTGGCCCCCACCCTGATTACGATTCCCACCGATCTGGAACCGTATGAAGGCATGTTGGTTACGCTGGATCAAACGATGTTCATCTCTGAGTTCTTTAACTTCGACCGCTTTGGCGAGATCTTCCTCACCACCGACCGTCAATACCAGCCAACGGCCGTTTACGAACCAGGCAGCCCCGAAGCAGCCGCTTTGGCAGCCGCAAACGTAGCCAACCGCATTACCCTGGATGACGGCCGTACGTCGCAAAACCCCGATCCCGCCATCCATCCCAACGGCATGGTATTTGACCAAACCAATCTCTTCCGCGGCGGCGATATTGTTAACAATGTCACCGGTGTCATCGATTACCGTTTCGACCTGTACCGCATCCAGCCAACGCAGGGCGCTGACTACACCCCGATGAACCCACGAACAGCCGTTCCCGACCCAGTCGGTGGCAGCCTCAAAGTCGCCAGCTTCAACGTACTCAACTACTTCAACGGCGACGGCCAGGGCGGCGGCTTCCCCACCCCTCGCGGCGCGAATGACCTGAACGAGTTCACCCGCCAGCGCGACAAAATCATTGCCGCTTTGGTCGCCATTGATGCCGATGTGGTCGGCCTGATGGAGATCGAAAACGATGGCTATGGCGAATTCAGCGCCATCGCCGACCTGGTCAACGGCCTGAACGATGCCACCGCACCCGGCACCTACGCCTACATCAACCCCGGCGTCACCATCATCGGCACCGATGAAATCGCCGTCGGCCTCATCTACAAACCAGGCACCGTCACGCCACAAGGCGCCAGCGCCATTTTGGATTCTTCGATCGATCCTCGCTTCGACGACACCAAAAACCGGCCCGCCCTGGCCCAAAGCTTCATGGAAAACAGCTCTGGTGAAATCTTCACCGTAGCCGTCAACCACCTGAAGTCCAAAGGCTCAGACTGCAACGACGTGAACGACCCCGACCTGGGCGACGGCGCAGGCAACTGTAACCTCACCCGTCAGGCCGCCGCGCAAGCGCTGGTAGACTGGCTGGCCGCCGACCCAACCGGCAGCGGCGACCCAGATGCCCTCATCATCGGTGACCTGAACTCCTACGACAAAGAAGACCCGATCGATGCCATCCTGGCCGGGCCAGATGATCTTCTGGGCACCGAAGATGACTACACCGACCTGGCCTTTGCCTTTGGCGGCGAGTTTGCCTACAGCTACGTCTTCGATGGCCAGCTGGGCTATCTGGATTACGCGCTGGCCAACAGCAGCCTGGCCGAGCAGGTAACCGGTGCCACCGAATGGCACATCAACGCCGACGAAGCCGATCTGCTGGATTACGACACCTCCTTCAAGCTTCCGGCTCAAGCAGCCCTGTACCAGCCAGACGCTTACCGGGCATCTGATCACGATCCGATCGTTATCGGCTTGAGCTTGTCTTCAGGGCCGGCCCAAAACGCCGATGGTTGCTACATCGTTGCCCTGGATGGCAGCCCGTATGACGGACCAGCCACCACGGTTTCAGCAAGCGACCCTGGCTATAACGGCTTCCGCTTCTATGCCACCCTTTGGGGTAGAGCACAGGGGCTCGATCGCTGGGCCTGCTACGAAATTCATGGCACCAACAGCAGCGAAATCATTATTGGTGGAAACACCAACGACACGATTTACGGATATGGTAGCTATGATTTACTGTTTGGCTTGTTTGGCAATGACACGTTCAGCGGCGGTGCCGGTCCCGACTTGATTGACGGTGGCCCGGGCCAAGATGAACTGCTGGACTACGAATGGCGGCAAGATGTCTGCATTAGCATCGAAGATGGCTGCCGGACATTCCCGCACTGGCCTTTCTTCCCCGGTAGATGGTAATTGTTTAGACTGGTTTCAGTCTTGATATGAACCTGAACCCTGCCAGAGGCAACAAACTCTGGCAGGGTTTTTCTTTTTGAAGAATGGCTCTTTGGGATTTCAGGGGGGATTAAAGCCCGTGATGCGTGAAACGTGACCAGAGTGATATCACGTTTCACGCCAAACCCCACGAAATCCTGAAGACCCTGAAGAATTACTGCGTTAGTTCCCACAGCTTGCTGGGGCTCAGGGGAATCTCGCGGATTTCAATTTGGTGATTGAGTGCATCTTCCACCGCCTGGGCAAAAAGCGGCCCGGTGGGGATCGCACCCGCCTCGCCCGCGCCTTTGATGCCCAGCGGATTGAGCGGCGACGGCGTGGTTTCATGGTCAATTTCCACATTGGGCACGTCTAGCGCTGTCGGCAGCAAATAATCCATGAAGGAACCCGTCAGGATTTGGCCCTGCTCGTTGTAGATGATTTGCTCGTAGAAGGCGTTGCCGATGCCCTGGGCCACGCCGCCCTGAATCTGGCCATCCAAAATGAGGGGGTTAATCACCTCGCCGCAGTCGTGGACGACCACATAGCGCAAAATTTGCACATCCATCGTATCTGGGTCCACTTCTACAATCATGGCGTGCACGCCGCTGGCGGTAGCGCCGTACTCTGGGCCGAAGTAGTTGGTCGCTTCCAGGCCTGGTTCGGTGCCGGGCTTGACTGCGCCGCGCATGGGGTTGGCCTGCTGGGCCAGCTGCCCCAGCGGAATGGCCCGATCCGGCACGCCTTTAACGCGCACTTCGCCGTTGCCCAGCTCCAAATCTTCCTCGGCCACCTCCAGTAGATCGCTGGCCAGCTTGAGGATTTTCTGGCGCACGTCACGGGCCGCTTCGTTGATGGCGTTGCCGGCGACGACGGCGCCCCGGCTGGCGAAGGTGCCTGCGCCCCAGTGGAACTGGTCGGTGTCGCCCGTCACCAAATCCACCTCGGACACATCCACGCCGACCTGATCGGCCACGATTTGGGCGAAGCTGGTGAAGTGACCCTGCCCCTGCGTGCCGATGCCGGTGGCCACGCTGACGCGGCCGCTGCTGGTCACCTGCACCCGCGCCCCTTCGTAGGGGCCAATGCCGGTGCCTTCGACGTAGGCGACCAATCCCAGCCCCAACTGGCGTCCCTCGGCGCGAGCTTGCGGCTGGAGGGTTTGGTAGAAGTCGTCGTAGCCGATCATGTTTAGCGCTTTGTTGAGGACGGGTTCGTAGTTGCCGCTGTCGTATTTGAGCGGGGCGAAATCCTGGTAGATGATTTCGTTGTTGTAGGGGAATTTTTCGGGCGGGATGAAGTTGCGGCGGCGGATTTCGGCTTTGTCGATGCCCAGTTCGCGGGCGGCGATGTCCAGCAGGCGCTCGACGACAAAAACGCCGTGCTGCCGCCCGGCACCTCGGTAGGGGGTGACGATGGTTTTGTTGGTGAAAACGGCCGTAAATTCCGAATAATAATTCTCAATATCGTACGGCCCCAGCAGGGTACACTGGCTGTTGAGGGCGACGGTGAGGCCGTAGGGGGCGTAGGCACCTTGGTCGTGCAAAAAAACATCGTGGATGCCTAGGATACGGCCGTCTTTGCTAAACGCTGCCTCGACGGTGTGGGTCTGGCTGCGTTCGTGCGTCGTCGCCACAAAATTCTCGGAGCGATCCTCGATCCATTTGACGGGTCGATCTAGCTTCATGGCCGCCCAGGGAACCAGCACCTCTTCCTGGTAAAACATCATGATTTTGGGACCAAAGCCGCCGCCGATGAAGGGAGCAATCACCCGCACCTGGTTTTCCGACAGGCCCAGCAGCGCCGCCATGCCGTTGCGCACAAAAACGGGGGCCTGGGTGGTGTCCCACATCGTCAGGCGCTGGGCGCGGCGATCCCATTGGGCCACCACGCCCCGGTTTTCCATGGCGGCGGCGATGCCGTGGTCATACTCCAGCGTGCGGTTGATGATGTGGTCGGCCTGGGCTTTGGCCGCCTCGTAGCGGCCTTTGCGCTGCACCACGTGGGCGGAGATGTTATTGCCCAATTCGTCATGCACCAGCGCGGCGTCTGGTTCCAGCGCGGCGGCCAAACCGACCACGGCGGGCAGCGGCTCGATATCGACAAAAATGAGGTCGGTGGCGTCCTCGGCGATGTAGCGGCTTTCGGCGACCACCATCACAATCGGTTCGCCGACAAAGCGCACTTTGTCTTTGGCCAGAGGCACCTGGGTGCGCTGGTTGAAGACGATGTCTTTAACCGGGGGCGGGGGTACCAGCAGCGGCCCTGGCTGCCAGTAGTCGCCCAAATCGGCGGCGGTGTAAACGGCGACGACGCCTGCCATTTCTTGGGCCATGGAGGTGTCGATGCTGAGGATACGGCCGTGTGCATACTGGCTGCGGTAAAAAGCCGCGTGCAGCATGTCTGGCAAATTCACGTCGTCGGTAAACAACGCCTGCCCCGTCAACAAGCGCGGGTCCTCATTCCGTTTAATTCTTTCCCCAAAAAATTGTGTTGCTGCCATATTCCTTCTCCTAGACACGAATGTCACGAAAAACACGAATTGTATTGTATATTCTAATTCACAATTCTTTTTGTTTGAAGTGAAGGTGCTCCAAAATTAAGCAGGAGTCCTAGCTTAAATCCGGTTGCAGTGAGGTAATTAAGTGTTTGCACTTCATGGCTGGCATGCAGGCGAGCCAAGGCCTTGATTTCTATAATGATTTTGTTTTCAACCACAAAGTCAGCTTCATACTCTCCAACAACAATGTCTTTATAGCGCACAATCAATCGCTGGTATTGATTGAATGCTATATTTCGCAATGATAATTCGTGTGCCAAAGCAGTTTGATAAACTTTTTCCAGATACCCAGGCCCTAATCCATTGTGTACTTCCATTGCTGCGCCCACAATTGAGTAGGATAGCTCTTTGAAAATGATTTTTGTCATCCGAGACCCCAAATTCGTACCATTCGTGCTATTCGTGTCTAAACCCGAACGCGGCTATGCTTTGAAGGCGATGAAGCGGCCCCAGCAGGAGGCGAGTTCCATCCCTTTTTGGATGAAGGCGGCAATGAAGTAACGGCCGTTTCCCGCCCCCGCAATCTCACCCCCCAAATTCTCCGCATGGACTATGCCCTTGTTGAACAAATTCAGGTGCATATCCTGGTAATATTTGTCCAGCGGATACATCTCGTCCCAATCCTTGCCGTACTGGTCAATCAGCTTCTGGTTCGCCTCGGCAAACGTCTTCGGGTGCCAAATGCGCTGGATGGTGTTCATCGGATGCTCCATCGCCACGCAGTCAATCCCCAGCCACTTGATCTCTTTCGCCAAACACCAATCGGCAAAGTCCGGCGACGGCCCCGGATGCTTGATCATGTAGCGAAACTCATCCGAATCCGGGCTGTTCCAGCCATATTTGTAATAACCCGTCTTGATGATGAGAATGTCGCCCTGCTGAATGTCCACCCGCTCCTCAATCATCGCCGGTGTGTAGACGCTGGAATTGCTCACCACGTCCGAAATATCCACCACCACCCCAGGGCCAAACCACGTCTCAAACGGCATCTGCCCGATGGTGCGCCCGGCGGCGTGGAAATGCTTCTCGCCATCCATGTGCGTGGCCAGATGGAAGCTGGCGCGGCAGTGGGCGTTGTTCCGCCCCAGGCCAAAATTTTGCCCGCCCACCCGCTTGGTGTACTTCACGCTCAGCGGTTCGTAGTTGGCCCACTGCGGCGTCTGTACGCTAAACGGCAGCGTCATGTCCAGCATCGTGGTGTCGCGCATGGCGGTGAAAAAGTCGTCGGCGCTCATACCGTCGGGCGCTTGCAGCGCTGCCACCCGCGCCCAGGCAGATTCCACCTCCATAAACGGAATCGCCCCCACCATAATCCAGGCGCGTTGGTTGCTCAACTCGTCAATCTGCCCGCCGAGCGATTCGGCCAGCAGCATGCCCGATTTAGGAATTGTGATGTGGGAAAGTTCGTGATACGCCTCTGGTGGGAACAGCTCGTCCCAGCTTTTGCCGTGCGTTTGGCGCAGCTTCGCTTCCGCCTTCTCAAATTCGCGGGCGTGCTGGTAGCGAATGCTGGTGTTCATCGGATGCTCGGCGCTGCCGCAGTCCACGCCGATGAGCTTCAGCTTCATCTCCAGCGCCCACTGGAAAAAGTCCGGCGACGGCCCAGGATGGCGCACGTAGTAACCAAACTCTTTGTTCTCGATGCCGCCCTGGGCGTTGGGATTGGGCGTGTCCGGCTGGTCGAAGGTGTGCTTGTGATAGCCGGTGTTGATGATGAGGATGTCGCCCTCTTTCACTTCGGCGCGCGCGGTGATCATTTCTGGCGTGTAGAGCGAATAGTCGGAGACCGCATCGGAAATATCGACGATGACGCCTTCGCCGCACAAATCGGACAAGGGAATGTCGGCGATGGCTTTAGCCCCGGAATGGAAGGCACGCGGCCCAACAAGGTGGGTGCCGGTGTTGTTGCTCCACTCGATGAGTTGGCCGTTGGCCCCCTGCCCGCCGCCCCAGGAGCCGGTGAGCCGCTTGAAGAAGTGGACTTGCAGGGGCATCTCGCCCGGCCAGGGCGGGGTGAAAATGCTCAACGCCTGGGTGAGATCGTACCATTTGGCGTTGGTGAGTAAGTTGATGGTTTGTTTTTCGCTCATTTTGTTCTCCTGAGAATTTTTAGGAACACAGAGTTACACGGAGGAGCCACAGAGTTACACAGAGAAAATCTGTGGATTATTTTTCATAGGCGGTGCCGATGACGACGGTGTACGGCCGTATTTCCCACCGCACTACCAGGCCATTTTGCACATACGGATCACTGTTCACAAAACTCTCTACAACGGAAGCATCCTCGCCGCGCCACACCAGCAGCGCCGTGTCCGCCGGATCGCTGTACGCGCCGCCCAGCACCAGTTCGCCGCGTTCTTCGGCATCTTTGGCCATCTGCAAATGTTCCGCGCGGTAAGCGCCTCGCCGCTCCAAATAATCGTCAGTCAAATGGTAAATCAGGGCGTAATAGTTCATATGCTACTCCTTCGTATCTGTAGGCCGGATTGGCAATCCGGCTTACGATTTTCATTCGCGGTGGTTGGTGAATAGTGGATGGTGGTTAGTGGTTTATACAACTCACCATCCACTATTCACTAAATCACACCATCACAAAATCTAAAAGTTTCGGTAGTTCTTGGGCAAAGTTTGGGGGGAAACTGTGCCCCAGATCAGGGTAAACTTCAAATTGGCAAGGGATGCCATATTGGGGCAGAAGCTGTGACAATCTTTGCCCGATGTCACGGCAGTAGATGTCTTGTTCGGTGACGACGATGTAGGCGCGAAGGTCATCTGCTGCCCGGGTTTCCAAATAGGGAATCATATTGTCGGCGTTGTTGAGGAATGGGGCAATCAGGATAAGCCCTTTTGGTTTGATTTTGCCACTTAAGACCAATGAAACTGCTAAACCACCCCCCATTGAATATCCGGCGAGGACGGCTTGCTGGCAATTGACCGAATGGTCGGCGCAGAGGGTAGTAAATTGCTGCTGGATTTCTTCGATTGCCCAATCCCAATCATTCCAGGTATACACGCCCGGTTCCCGTATTTGTGAGGACTGGGGTAAACCGACCAGCCAGCCATGCGGAACGGCCGTTTCCCACTCTTTTGCAAATGTTTCTACATTGCTGCTGTTACCGTGTAGCGCGAATAACAAAGGGTGTGGCTGGGGGTGATTTGGGGGCTGCAGCCGTTTGAGGGTGGGAACGGCCGTTTTCATCACTTCTTCCCGCCTTTTCTGACAAGTCTGCATCAACTCGACAAACCTGGGGTCTTGGTGAACTTGGGCAAAATCTGCATTTTCCGCCAGACCCCTGTACCAATGGCCGTCATCCACCGCTTTTGCCAATAATTGGATGGTTAGATCGGTTTCGTTTAGCATAACGGCCGTCCAGAACAGCCAATAGTAAACAATCTTTTGCGCATGGTGATCAAAAATTCCAACATTTTCTGTGATCAACTTATGTGCTTCAGCATACTGCTTTTGTTTAACAAGGTGGTGATATTGCTGCTCAACTTCCCACATAGTTGGTGGATTATTCATTATATTTTCTCCTGTTTTTGGGCGACAGCGGATTGGAAAATAAACGGATATAGAAGAAGCGAAAAAACCTTTTTTCTTCATCCGCTGTTGTCGTGATAAAAACCACAGACAATAATTGTTTTGTACACAATCGTGGGGATGCCCGGCAAAATATCCGGGCAAATTCACAATCCGGGTTGGGAACAGGAACTCATATAATTGATTATCTCACTTTTGGCAGATAAATTGGTAAAAACGCGCCAGAAGCTTGTATGGGTATTGGTTACTGACAGCAAGTTCTAACGCTTCTAGCTGCTCATAAAAATCAGGATCGAATTTGCGCTCATTGTCGGCCATAAAATCGCAAATGGCACGGACGCCATACTGTTCCAGCAGTGTAAAACCGCACTGTTGCAACATGGTTTTTAGCTCGTCGTCGGTGTAGCGCTGGATGTGCGTGTCGAATGTCGGTACGTATTTGGTGGTTTGGGTCAGATTGTCTTGAGCAGCCATCAAATCGTAGTCGCGTAAGGCGTAGGCCAGCGTTTCGGTATGAGGATTGGTGATGATGAGAGAAAAGATGCCGCCGGGACGCAGGCTTTGGTAGATGTTTTGGAGAACGGCCGTTACATCCCCCACGTACTGCAACAAATTATGGCACAGGATTATGTCAAACTGCTCGTCGGCCACAAACTGCGCCGCATCCCCAACCTGGAAGCTGATTTGGTCGTTAACTTGCTCTTGGGCGGCCAGCTTTTGTCCCTGGGTAATCATTTCTTGAGAGAAGTCGAGGAGAACGGCCGTATACCCCATCTTCACCAACGGCAGCGAATCCAGCCCATTGCCGCCGCCCAAATCCAAAATGCGCCCCGGTGGCGGTGGCAAGTGGCGCTGCAAATTGGCCTGCGCCACTCGGTAGCGCAGCCTGCCCCACGGCGCTTGCTGGTAACCCTGCCATTGGGCAAAGCCCTTGTCGAAGTTGCTTCCCGTTACTTGTTCCATATTGGCATCGTTTTTTGCTAACTCCTCTTGCCTGAGCATCCTATTCCTCACTCAATGCTTCCAAGTAGTTAGCAAAAGCAAGCAATTCTGCCCGCAACTTCGGCCAGAAAATCGGCAATATTCGCAGCAACCCATCCATCTTTACCGGGGTAAGGTTGATCGTGTAAACGTTTCTCACCAAATGTCTAAAGCGGCGAAACTCATCAAGAACTTTAGCGTTTTCCTGGCTAATCACCGCGGGTCTACTGTTGGGAAAATCCTGTGCCATTTGTTCCACTAATTCTCGGTGCCAGATAGCTCCTTCTGGCAAGCTGTCATCTACTTGCCTGGCAATCAACTCAAACAACCGCTCTAGACCTGAGTAGAATCCATGCAAGTTCAAAGCAACCGAATCGACAAAAGCCTGACGCTCTTTTGCCGATGTGACTTGAACATTTGCCCAACCTTCTTGAGCACGCTCAATTACCTGCTCTAAGTCAGACAGCTCGTTTCGAATTCGCTCGATTAGATTTTGGTAGCGTAACTTCACAATTCCAGCCCATATTTCTGAATGGCATTTCGCAGAGCTTCGCTGGCAGTTTCTATCTCAACCAAATCTACTGGCCGATCACCAATGACATCTTCCACAATTCGCCAGGCATGCCAAAAATTGTCGGCCGTCAATCCTTCGACCGCTAAATCGACATCTGAATCGGGGATGAACCAATCCGTACCGGCTAGAGAACCAAACAAAATGACTCGTTGGACATTAAATTGAAACTTTAACTGTCTGGCAGCCTCACGGACACGCGTTAAAAGTTGCTCGCGTCGTTCTTGTTCTGCCAACGACAAATTTGGGGAGACCAACCGCTTTCTGGCCGCCTCAATGTAAGGCTGCCACTCTTCACGACTCAATTCTAGAGCTGTCGGCATAATTACCTCCTGTAAGCTGAACTACTTATTTACGAAACGTATCTCTACATCAGATTATACTTCTCAGCGAAGGCGATGAGCGCATCTTCGAAGACGTTAGCCGGTGGCAGGACCAATCCCGCGCCCACCTGGCCTACGCCAGCATCCTTGTGGGCGATGCCGGTGTTGATTTGCGGCCGTATGCCCAACTCCACCACCTTGCGAATATCCACCCCTACCGGCGTGCCGCGGAAGGCCAGCACCGGAATGGTGAACGCTTTGTGCTCCGCCACGGTAATTTCGTACATGCGCATCGTTGTTTCCACGGCCATTTCCGGCGTGCCGCTGATGAAGGTGACGATGGCCGGGGCGGAGGCCATGGCAAATGCGCCAATGCCCGCCGTCTCCGTAATTGTGCTGTCGCCGATGTCGCCGCTGGCGTCGGCGGCAGTGAAGCCGGAGAAGTAGAGGCCGTCTGGCTGGCCGACGGGGCCGGTAAACCAGCGTGCGCCCAGGCCGCTGACGCGAATGCCTAAATCGGTGCCGTTGCGAGCCATCACGGTCATCACCGTGCTGCCTTCGACGCCGTGACCCGCGTCGGCCATCGCTTTGCACGCGGCCATGACGGGATTGAGCACGCTGAGCGCGTTATCACCCAGGAATTGCAGAACGGCCGCTTTCTCCTCATCAGTCGCCCCAGTTTTAACAATCAGCGGGGCCAGCTTGGCGGTGAACAAAATCGAGCCAGCTTTGTTGCGATTGTGCCCCTCGTCCCCCATGTGCAGCGATTCCGCCAGCAGGGCGCGAATATCCAGCCCGTCCTCGCTCAGCGCCAGCGCTTCGGCCAGGATGGTGCCCAGCGTGTCGTTCATCCAGTGCAGCTTGGCCAGCACGTCTTCGCTGTACGCGCCGTAGCGCAGCACCTTGCCGTACCCTTCGTTGAGGTTGGAATACGTTTTGTTGCCGTGGGTGACGTTTTCGATCACGTACACCTTCATCGAGGCGGAGGTGACGCCCGCCATCGGCCCGACGGCGCTGTGCTCGTGGCACGGTTCTAAATCGATCTGGCCGCTGGTGACCAGCTTTTCCGCGCTTTCCCAATCGGTCGCCTTGCCTTCAAAGATGAGCGCCCCCACAATCGCGCCGCGCATGGGGCCAGAGGCGCGTTCCCAGGTGATGGGTGGCCCGGCGTGCAGCAGCAAATTGTCGCGCATCCCCGGAATCACGTCGCGGGCGGTGGCGACGGTTTTGAGAATGGGTCGCGCTTCCATCATGCGGGTTACGGCCGTTTCGTTTGCTTTGTCAATATCAATCATCTGCTTTCTCCTGAAATTAAACCGCAGAGGACGCGGAGGACGCAGAAGCTGTCTGCGCCGTTTTGGGAATTTTTTATCAACAGATTTCGCAGATTACACAGATTTATTGCCTTTAATCTGCGAAATCTTTTTAATCTTTGATTGACTGGTTTTTAGAAAATGTTGCTTCATATCTTTATTGCTCGAAGCTTCTCCGTAAGGTCAGAAAGCAGCTTGGCTGCATTTGGGTTTTGCGTCTCTGCAAAATATTCTTTGAAACAGTTGACGATGACAGTTGCCATTTCTTCATGAGAATCACCAGACAAGAAGTCGCCTTCTCTGGTAAAAAGCAGCTCGTCGTCTTTAAGCGCAGGAACTTCTACCCCAAGCTTACCAATTTCAAATCTCCAAGTGTCCCATCTGGCCCGAAAGTAAAAGTTGAGTTTCCCAACTTTGCCTTTGGCCTGGATGGGCGCGTACCCGCCAAAATTGTCTAACTCGATTTCTCCGTCCATCTGCTCATCCTAACTGTTCCTCTTCATTTTGGCCAGGATGGCCATCAGCTTTCGTTGCCGCCTGCCGGGGACGCCACTCGACCTGTACGGCCGTTCCCCCCTGCCCCTTAATGCTCTCATAAAACGATTCCAGCCCCACGTTGATCGCCGCCAGCTTGCCACCAAATGCGGCTGGTGAAACCGGCGGAGCGCTGCTTTCTGGCTGTGGCAGCCGGTTGAAGATGTAATCCACCGCCTCGTTGGTGCTGGGGAAGACGGTGGCTCCGGCGGCGGCCAACTGCTCAATCTGGCTGTTCAAATCTTGCGGATCTTCATCCGTGCCCACCACGATGGCGATCACTTTTTTGCCTGCCTGCACCGCCTCGGCAATGGCCGGGCTCAGTTCGCCCGCCGGGTTGGGATGGGAGCCTTCGCCCAGGACCACATCGAGCAAAATGAAGCCGACTTCGGGATCGGCCGTTTCCTGACGCATTCGTCGCAGCCGCAAATTATTGTCCATCATCGGGTGCAGGCGGCCTTGGGTGAACTCGTCTTCGCCCATGTCGATGATGGTGTGCCCCTGGCTGCGGTTGAGGTCTTCGAGGGTCTGGTCGGGGCGGATGGGGATGTTGGTGTAGAGCTGGTCGAGAACGGCCGTTAACCCCAAAACCGTCTCATACGCCAGCGTGCCGCCAGAGAAGAGGCCGCGCACGTACCCGTCCACAGGGCGGCGCATGGGGGAGAGCAGCGAGGTTTCTACGGTGGTGGCCAGGTGAACGGCGAGTTCGGCCGTTTCTACCAGGCTGGTAGCAAAATGGATGTTGCCCACCTTGTGCCCCGGCGGCGGGAAGCCGATGAAGTTGACCACAATCTGCTTGCCGGTGGCCTGCGCCGCCCGCAAAAGCCGGGTGGCCACTTGGGGCGATGGCGGTTTGGAGACCAATACAATCACCCGCGTGGCCCGATCTTTGCCCAGCAGTTCGACCGCTTGCAGCGCGGTGATGGCTCCGACTTCGGCCTTTAAATCGCGCCCGCCGGTGCCGATGGCTTGCGACAGGCCGCTGCCCAAATTGTGAATCTCGCTGCTGACCGCTTGCAAGCCGGTGCCGGAAGCGGCAACCAGCCCGATGAGGCCGCGCCGCACCCGGTTGGCAAAGCCCAGCCCCACGCCGTTGACAATCGCCGTGCCGCAATCTGGCCCCATGAGCAGCAATCCTTTGGCCTTTGCTTTCTGCTTCAGACGCACCTCGTCGGCCAGCGGCACGTTGTCGCTGTAGAGGAAGACATGTTTGCCCAACTCCAGCGCCTCTTCGGCGACACCAGCGGCGTAGCGCCCTGGCACGGAGATGAGAACCCAACTGGCTTCAGGCAGCATCTTGGCGGCGGCGGCCAGGCTGTGGGGGCGGTATTCGCTGCTGCTGGCTGTTTTGCGGCGGGTGAGCAGTTGATCTACCTGGGAGATGGCTTGGGTAACGGCCGTTTCCGTCTCCCCCTTCACCACAATCAGCAAATCATCTGCTTTGGCATTCACGTTGGCAGGCAGCAAATCGCCCGCGGCGAGCAGTTCCTTGTTGGCGTCGGTGGCCATCACCACCCCGGCATCAGCCACGCCCGGCAGCTCGGCCAGCGCCTTTTGCAGCTGCATCAGCACCACGGAATCATAGTAGGCACCTTGCCTTACTTCACTTTTTATGACGGTCATTGGTTACTCTCCCAATTTTTTATGACGAAGGAACGAAGGGACAAAAGAGACAAAGGGTTTTAATTTTCTTCGTACCTTCCTATCTTTGTTCCTTTGTATAAATTCCTATATTCGGTCCACACGCCGGGGGTTTTGGCGGAATTTGATGATCGAATCGGCCGCATGGTACCCCTTGCGCAGGCTGAGGTTGGCGTAAACCAGCGTGCGCGGCCCGATGAGCGTGCCCGGATTGAGCACGGCGTTGCAGCCGGTCTGCGCGTCGTCGCCCAAGATAGCCCCCATTTTGGCCAGCCCTGTGTCGTAAATTTGGTCGTCGATGGTGAGTTGGATAGACGGCCGTTTCCCCGTCACCGGATCCTTGTCGCTCAAAATGCCCAAATTGCTCAGCTTGGTGCCCGCCCCCAAATTCACCCGATGCCCCAAAATGGAGTCGCCGACGTAGCTAAAGTGGGGCGCGTGGGCGTTGGGCAAAAAGAGAGCGTTTTTAGCCTCGCTGGCGTGGCCCAAGATGGCCCCCGGCAGCAAAATCACGTTGTCGCGGATAAATGCGCCGTGCCGCACCGTGGCCCCTGGCGCAATGTAGGCCGGACCTTCGATATACACACACGGCTCAATCACCGCCCCCTCGCCAATAAAAATGGGGCGGTCAGACAGGTACGAACCGGGCATCACCGTCCCCAAAATCGTCTGCTCACTGCCCACCAGTCGCGCCACATGCTCCTTGATTTTGGGAATCGCCTCCCACACGTAGGTGCAGCCCGCAAACAATGAGGCGGTGAATTCATCTTCAAAGTTAAAAAAATCAGTTGGTGTTAGCATAATTTTTTTTGGCCACCGAGGGCACAGAGAGTTAAGAGAAAAACCTTAATGTCTCATCATGTACCGCGATGGCGAATCCTTCTTAAGAAATAGGACGCAGATTCCCCTGATCGCCCTGATCAGGAAAATCAGGGGAATCTGCGTCCCATTTTTTGAAAATCACTCCTGTAAGAGCAGATATTTTGCTGTAGGCAAAATGAGTTCAACCCATTGGCGGTACATCTCGCCAGAGGGATGCAGTCCGTCGTCAGCGATGAGCGTACGCTCGTTTATCGCCTGCCGAGAATTTGGTGTTATGTCAATGTAAACGATACCGCGACTTTCTGTTTCGGCCCGATTGATGGCGTTGAAGGCATCAATCGCCGCGCTCACGCCCTGAAAGTCTCGCCGCTGCCCAAAGGGGGTGACGCCCCAGTCGGGGATGGAGACGATGAAGACGCGGTTGGGATTGTTGTCGGCGAGGGTGACGGCCGTTTCCAACAGCCCCACAAACTGTTCCCGGTACTGCTCCTGGCTCAGCCCGCGATACTGGTTGTTTACCCCAATCAGCAGCGACACCAAATCGTACGGCCCCTGCGGCTGGGCCAGGGCGATGCCTTCCGCCAGTTCGGCCGTCGTCCAGCCCGTTTTGGCAATGATCTCCGGCTCGGCAATGGCCATGCCCTGTTCGCGCAGCGCGGCGACCAGCTGCACCGGCCATCGTTCAGCCACGGCTACACTTTCACCGATGGTGTAAGAATCTCCCAATGCGAGGTAACGCAGTTCAGGTGGCAAGGATGTCATAGTGGGTGTTGGTTGAGCTGTGGGGGTGGAAACGGCCGTTGCCGCCCCACACCCCACCATCAGCAAAATAATTAAAAGCGCCCACTGGCAAAATTTGGGCAACGCCGTAAAGGAAAATCTGTTCAATCTGCAAAATCTTTGTTTTTTTATCAACAGATTACACAGATTTACTAGATTTTTGATTATCACGATTTAAAAATTTGTTCCATCTGCGCAATCTTTGATTATGTACCTTTTGGCAGCAACGCCAACCAGTTTAGCCTGTGGTTAAAAGCGGCTCGATCTGGCTGGCAAAACTCAGCATCGCTTCGTCGCCAAACCAGCGGCCCGTCAGCTGCAAGCCCAGCGGCAGCCCGGCCTTGTTTTTGCCCGCAGGCAGCGTCAGCGTGGGCAGCCCGGCGTGTGTCCACGGCAAATTCATCACCGGGTCGCCCGTGCTGTCCAGCCCGGTCGGGGCTGCGCCCAGCGCTGGCGGCGAGAGCCACAGGTCGAGGCCGTATTTGTCCATCTGCTGGATGAGCGTTTCGCGCAGCGCGGCCCGCCCGGCAACCGCCTTTTTGAGCTGGTTATCACTGATTTTTGACCGCGCTGGATCAATTCGGCCGTTTTTGGATGATACTTCCCGGCGTGTTCCGCAAACCACGCCTCGTGGAAGCGCGCCGCCTCGGCCGCCACAATCAAATTGTGCCGTTCGTAAATCTTGTCAAAATCGGGCATCGCCTCAACCGATTTCACCACAAACCCTGCGTCGTGCAGCCGACGGCACCATTGCCGAAAATGGGTTCGCCCTTCTTCAGATGCCCGCTGCAAATAAAGCCCTTCGGGGATGCCCAGCACCGGCTTCTTTTCGGTGACGACCAATTGCCAATGTTGACATAACAGTCCGGCCACCAGTTCCATCCCAGCCGCATCATTCGTAAAACAGCCAACGTGGTCCAGCGAGACAGACAGCGGCAGCACGCCCGCTTTGTTGATGCGGTCGTAGCTTGGCTTGTAACCCACCGCGCCGCAAAACGCCGCCGGACGGTTGACGGAGCCAATCGTTTGCGTGCCAAAGGTGAGCGGGGCGATGCCCGCCCCCACTGCCGCCGCCGAGCCGCTGCTGCTGCCCCCAGGTGTGTGCGCCGGGTTGTGCGGATTGCGCGTGGGGCCGGGGCCAAAGTAAGCAAATTCGGTGGTGACGGTTTTGCCCAAAATGAGCGCACCGGCCTGCCGCAGCGCCGTCACGCTGGGGGCTTCGCTGCCTTGCAAAAGGTCGGTGGGCAGCTGGCTGCCCGCCTGCGTGGTGAACCCTTCCACCTGGAAAATATCTTTCACCCCGAGCGGGATGCCAAACAGGGCGGGTCGGTCGGCGGGGTTGGGGTATTGGGTGAGGAGGTCTTTGGCTTGTTGGTGAAGGCGGGGGAAACGGCCGTCTTCCGCCACAAAAGCGAGCACAGCCGGTTCACGCTCGTTAAAGCGCTGCTCTAGCGCGGCCAAATAATCCAGCAAAGACCAGCCGCCGCTGCGCAGTTCGCTGGCAATCACGGTGAGCGAGGCGTCAAGATTGATCCGCTTCATGCCCCACCGTGCACTTTTTGGGCGGCGATTTGCACCGCCTGGACGATATGCTGGTACCCGGTGCAGCGGCACAAATTCCCCGAAATCGCCTCGCGAATTTCGGCTTCGGTGGGGTTGGGGTGCGCTGCCACAAACGGCACCAGGGTCATCAGGAAACCGGGCGTGCAGAAGCCGCACTGCAAGCCGTGGGCCTCCCAAAACGCCTGCTGGATGGGGTGCAAATCTGCCTGGCTTTCGGCCAGCCCCTCCACGGTGGTTAGCTCGTGGCCGTTGGCCTGCACGGCAAACATCAGACACGAGCGCACCGGCTCGCCATCGAACAGCACCGTGCAAGCGCCGCACACCCCCTGCTCACAGCCTACGTGCGTCCCCGTCAACCCCAATTCATGCCGCAAAAAATCGCTCAGCAGCAAACGTGGCTCAACATCGCGCTCGTACGTTTTTGTATTTATGGACAAAGAAATATTCATTTTTTACGATCCATTGTTTTCAGGATTATTATCAACAGATTTCGCAGATTTATCAGATTTTTTCTTACTGTTGAATAATCGTGTGTAGTGAAGTGAATCAGAGCCGAAATTAAGGAGCAGACCCCGATCATAATTTGAAGCACGCAAGTAGTTAATCACTTGTGCTTTTTCTCTGCCGCTTACTGCTGGAAGAGCCTTCAATTCCACAATAATTGTGTCAAAGCATAAAAAGTCAGTGCGATAAACTTTTTGCATCCGCTGACCTTTATAAAAAATAGGCAAGTCAACTTCGTGCAGAAATGGGATGTTTCGACTGTTCATTTCCATCATTAACGCTTCATGGTAAACATCTTCCAAAAAACCGGCTCCTAACTCATGATGGACAGCCATTGCGGCACCAATCACTTCATATGTTTCAGGGTCGCGATTGCGGTTTGTTTCCATTTATTACCAATCTGTTTAATCTGCAAAATCTTTGATTTTTGTTTTTTTATCAACAGATTACACAGATTTACCAGATTTTTTGGCTGAAGCGATTCTAAAATCTTTTCAATCTGCGAAATCTTTGATTTTATTCTGAAAATTGACTCAATTTCCTGCTCGCGCAAATGCTTGCTTGAGGGCGCGGATGGTGAGGACTTTGGCCAGGTGGCGTTTGTAATCGGCGGTGGCGTGGATGTCGCCGCGGGGGTCGATTTCGTTTTGGCTGGCGGCAACGGCCGTTTCCAACCAAATCTCCTCAGACGGCCGTTCCCCCACCAACATCTGCGCCGCCTGCTCAGCCACCATCGGCACCTCGCCCGCGTTCAGGTAAACCAGCCGCGCCGCCGTGCAGACGCCGCTGCCGTCCACCGTCACCACCGCCGCCACGCCAGACAGCGCATAATCGCCGTGCCGCCGGGCCATCTCCGT
The DNA here is from genome assembly GCA_016713825.1 of Candidatus Leptofilum gracile. Classification (GTDB taxonomy): domain Bacteria; phylum Chloroflexota; class Anaerolineae; order Promineifilales; family Promineifilaceae; genus Leptofilum; species Leptofilum gracile. Next base: position 329,869 of record JADJOJ010000001.1, read on the forward strand.
GAACGCCGTGCCGGTTCCCGCAGGCAGGGGCGGCAGGGCAATCTCCACCAGCAGCTCCTCGTCGCCGATGTCGGTGGTGAACAGGCTGGTGTAAAAGTCGCGGGCAGCGATCCAGCGTTCGCCCGTAGTGGATTGGAGTTTGATACGGCCGTTCAGCGCCACACAAATCAACGGCAGTTCAGCCGCCGGGTCGGCATGGGCCAGACTGCCGCCAAACGTGCCCCGATTGCGAATTTGGGGATGGGCAATGTGTGGCAACGCTTCGGCTAGCAGCGGTTGATGTTGGGCTACCAACGGATCGCGCTCCAGGCGACTTTGGCGCACCATGCTGCCAAAATGGAGCGTGCCGTCGGACGTTTGCCAGATGCCATCCAGGCCCGGCACGCCGTTCAAATCAATGAGCACACCCGGCTGCGCCAGGCGAAAGTTCATCACCGGCACCAGACTTTGGCCACCGGCCAGCGGTTTGGCGTCAAAGCCATGCTGCTGCATCGCCGCCAGCGCACCATCTAACGAATCCGGCGCTACGTATTCAAAAGGAGCTGGTTTCATGCGAGAAATCCTTATCTGCTTGCGTAAAAATCGAGGGCTACCTATTATTTGGGCTACGGTCGCAGCAACCCTTTCACGCAATGGTTGAGAGGAAAAAATATTATCTTGGAACGGCCGTATCTTGTCAAACTTACCCGTCATCAGTAATCAGTAAGTCAGTAATCAGTATTCAGTCCGATAACTGAACACTGATTACTGAATACTGACCTACTGTTTACCAAACAAAGAGAGACCACCCATGCAAACCCACAAACCCGGCCTGCTAGACGGCATTCGCATCATTGACTTGACCCGCGTATTGGCGGGGCCGTACTGCACCCAAATGCTCGGCGATTTGGGCGCAGATGTGATTAAAATTGAAGCGCCGGGGCGCGGCGACGACACACGCCACTGGGGGCCGCCCTTCACCGCTGCACCCGATGGCCAACGGGGCGAAGCCGCTTACTTCCTCTCCGCCAACCGCAACAAGCGCAGCCTCACGCTCAACCTCAAATCGGCCAAAGGGCTGGAGATTCTCAAAAGCCTCATCCGCGAGGGGGACGTGCTGGTGGAGAACTTCCGCACCGGCACGCTGGCCCGCTGGGGGCTGGATTACGAAACGCTCCAGCAGCTGCGCCCCGGACTCATTTACTGTTCCATCACCGGCTACGGCAACGATGGCCCGTACAAAGATCAGGCGGGCTACGACTTCATGGTGCAGGCGATGGGCGGCTTCATGAGCGTCACTGGCCCCGCCGACGGTGATATGACCCGTGCGGGCATCGCCATTGCCGATTTGGCGACGGGGATTTTTGCCTGCAACGCGATTCTGGCCGCCCTGTTTGCCCGCGAACGCACCGGCGAGGGTCAGCGCATCGACATGGCCCTGCTCGATTCGCAGGTGGCGCTGATGTCGTACGTGGCCAGCAACTACCTGGTCTCTGGCGAGCTGCCGGGCCGTTTTGGCAACGGGCATCCCAACATTGTGCCTTACCAGGAGTTCCAGGCGAGCGACCAGCAGTTTGCTTTTGCCTGTGGCAATGATCACCAGTGGGGCAAGTTTTGTACGGCCGTTTCCCATCCCGAATGGATCACAGACGAACGATTCGCCACCAACACCGCCCGCCTGGCCCACCGCCAAACCGTCGTTGCTATGCTCAACGACCTGTTCGCCACCCGCACCGCCGCCGACTGGATGGCCCTCTGCGACGAGGTCGGCATCCCCTCTGCACCGATCAACAACATGGCCCAGGTATTTGCCAACGAGCAGGTGCAGGCCCGCAACACCCGGCTCGATGTGCCGCATCCCACCGCAGGCAGCGTGCCGCTGGTCAACTCGCCGCTCAAAATCCCCACCACCCCCACCAGCGTGCGCTACCCGCCGCCCACCCTCGGCCAGCACACGGCCGAAATCCTGCAATCCCTGCTGGGGTATGATGATGAGGCGGTTGCGCAGTTAAAATCAGAAGGGATTTTGTAATTGAGCAATTGAGTAATTGGGTAATTATGTCAATTACTAATTACCCAATTACTCAATTACTCCTGCACGGAAAAAATCCGCAGCTACACGAGGAAAATCAAATGCAAGAATGGGAATATCTCACGCTATTTTTGGAAGCAACCCAGCAAGGTGCTGATTCGCAGGCTTATTCATTGGAGTCAGAACAGCTAGCGGCTTACAGTCCCAAACTGCTTATGCCCGAACTGAACCGGCTGGGTGCCAAAGGGTGGGAACTGGTGCACATGGAACCCGCCTACGTAGGCAACAACGAAGATGTTTTGATGCACGAAGGCGGCGGCAGCCGTCGCTGGACGAATAAATATTTTTGCGTCTTCAAACGCCCAGGATAGTGGTAATTAGGTAATTGGGTAATTGACATAATTACTTAATTACTCATGTTACGCAGTGTAGATTTCAAAAGTCTAATTTCTCTCTGGTGATAAACCAATTGCCTTGGAGACTTTTGAAATCTTTTCCAGAGTGAGTGCGTAACATCAGTTAATTACCGAATTACTCAATTACTTTCTAAAGTTATGAGAAAAGTCAGCATCGTCGGCATCGGGCAGGTGCCGGTACAGAAGGTGTATGGGCAGAGTTTGCGGGCGTTGGGGGCAACGGCCGTTCGTCAAGCCATGGCCCACGCCGGCGTAGACAAGGTAGACGCCCTCTTTGCCGGCAACATGCTCAGCGACGAGCTGCAAAACCAGAAGCACATAGCCGCCCTCATCGCCGACGAGGCGGGGCTGTACGGCATTGAAGCGCTGCAAATTCGCGCCGCCACGGCCACCGGGGCCGCCGCCCTGCGCATGGCTTACCTCGCCGTTGCCAGCGGCGAGGCCGATTTGGCCGTGGCCGTCGGTGTGGAAAAGATGAGCGAAGGGGCGGCCACGCCCGCCTTGGCCAAAGCGTTGGACGCCCTGCAAGAGGTGGCCGCCGGAGCCACGCTCATCAGCAAAAATGCAGATTTGATGCGGCTTTACATGGAAAAATACCAGATGCCAGAGGATGGCCTGGTCAATTTTGCCGTCAACGCCCACCAAAACGCGCTCAATAACCCCAACGCCCTTTTCCACAAAGCGATCACCGCCCAGGACGTGCAGCAGTCGCGCCAAATTGTGCCGCCGATTCGGCTGCTGGACTGCTCGCCCATTTGCGATGGCGCGGCGGCGGTTCTGCTGGCCCCGCGCAGCGAGGCCCGCGCCTACACCTACAAGCCGGTCCACATCCTGGCCTCCAGCGTGGCCACAGACCGCTTCCGCGTAGACGATCGCCCCCAGCCGCTGGCGCTGGAAGCGGCCCGGCTGTCGGCGCAAAAAGCGTTTCGGCTGGCCAATGTGAACGTGCAAGACATCAGCTTTTACGAAGTACACGATGCGTTCAGCATTATGGCCTGCCTGCTGCTAGAGGCGGTAGGCTTTGCCGAACCTGGCCACGGCTGGCAGCTGGCCGCCGCTGGCGAGATTGGCCTGCGCGGCCAGGTGCCCATCGCCACGATGGGTGGTTTGAAGGCGCGTGGGCATCCCATCGGGGCCACGGCGCTGTATCAAACGTGCGAAATTGTGCAGCAGCTCACCGGGCAGGCTGGCAAAAATCAGGTCAAAAATGCCGAAGTTGGCCTGCTGCAAAGCGTCGGCGGCGCGGCGGCCACGGTGCTGACGCATGTTTTTGGTGTGTGACCGGTGAGCAGTAATCAGTCGGTCAGTAATCAGTTTGTAAGTGGATGAGGCGTTGAAGTTTATGAATACATTGGTTTATGGTGTGATTGCAGTTATTTTGTTTGCGGTGGTTGAGCAGCTAGTAGCGTGGCTTCTGGAGCGTTTTTTGTCCGATAATTCCCGGCTGCGGCATCCGGTGGCGTTGGTTGTGGCCGTGATTGTTTTGGCTGTGGTGGCGGTATCGCTGCCAAATGAATCAATCGCAGCGCCGGAGCCAACACCGCAAACCGGCCTACTGTACCAGCTAACCGTTCAAGATGCGGATACCCAGAACCCAATTGAAGGCGCGGTGGTAATTTTGACGGTTCCAGGCGTTTCGCCTTTCCGGGGCAGTACAGGCGTTGATGGGCGGGCTGCGATTGATGGGCTGCCTGATGAAGTTTTGGGGAAATCGGCCGTTCTCAACATCGACGCCGAGGGGTATGAGCCTCATCGCCTCAATGTGGCGGTCAACTTGAACCAACTACCCGATTTAATCCTCCTGACAAAAAGAGAGTAATGTCTTTGGAGAAAAGGATGAACCTGGCCAGCTTATGAAACCTTGCCTTAACCTGTGGCTCGAAAATGATGGTGAAGTTGTTTTCTCTATTTGGCGGATGAAGCTGCTGCAAGCGGTGGGGGAAACTGGCTCCATCAGCGGGGCAGCGGCGGTGATGGATACCCATTACCGCACCGCCTGGGAAAAAATCAACGAGATGGAAACGCGCCTGGGGAGAAGCTGGTGGAAACCCAGGTTGGGGGCAGCGTGGCGGGGAGCGGCGCTAACGCCTTTGGCGCAGAATCTTATTGTGGCTTTTGCCCAATTTAACCAGGAAATGGCGCAGCAAATGGAAGAACGGTTTACGGCCGTTCTCGCCCCGCTCCTCGAAAATTTTCCAAAATAAACTTTATTCCCTCAATTGACACTCGCCTGAATTTTCATATACTTTCACCACGCTATGATGAAACATCATAGCGAAATATCCGATTGCAGAATAAATGGAGGTAACTATGTTGAAGAAGTTTTGGTGGGGTTTGGTAGTGGGAACGGCCGTACTCCTTTTGGCAGCCTGTGGACCTGACGAACCAGAAGTTTTACGCCTGGCCACCACCACCAGCACGGAAGATTCTGGCTTGCTAGAGGTCATCTTGCCCGATTTTGAAGAACAGTACAACGCTCAGGTGGATGTTGTGGCGGTGGGTACGGGCGCGGCTATTCAGCTGGGTGAAGCTGGCGACGCCGACGTGATTTTGGTGCACGCCCGCAGCCGCGAGGATGCCTTTGTAGCCGACGGGCACGGCACCGAGCGGTGGGACGTCATGTACAACGATTTCATCCTGGTGGGGCCAGCGGATGACCCGGCCGGTGTTCAGGGGATGGCGCTGGCCGCTGACGCACTGGCAGCCATTGCCGAGAGCGAATCTACCTTTGCCTCGCGCGGCGATGACAGCGGTACGCATTCCAAAGAGCGCTCGCTGTGGGAAGCGGCTGGCCTGCCCACCGATCCAGAAGTAGACTGGTATAAATCGCTGGGGCAGGGCATGGGCGACACATTGCGCTTTGCCGACGAAAGCGGCGCCTACACCATCACCGATCGCGGCACCTTTTTGAGCCAGCAAGACAGTTTGCCCAATCTGGCCATCATGGTCGGCGGCAACAGCATTGATGAAAATGGTGATTTGTCGCTGTACAATCCGTACGGGGTCATCCCCGTAAATCCAGACAAGGGCGACATCAACAATGAGTTGGCCAACAGCTTTGCAGAATGGCTCACCAGCGTGGATGTGCAAGCCATGATTGCTGAATATGGTATCGACACCTACGGGCAGCCGCTGTTCTACCCGGATTCGCAAGCGTGGCGCGATCAATAAAAACAAGAGATTGGAGATTGGCAATCTGCGATTGCGAGATTGGAGATGTTGCGTCTCCCAATCTCTAATCTCCAGTCTCCAATCTCCAATCTTTCATCTATGCAGACGCTGTTAGACGCTTTCCTCAACGCTTTTCAACTGCTCACTTCGGGTGATCCGGAGCTTTTGGCGATTGTGGGGCTGACGCTGCGGGTGACGGGGATTGCTTTGCTGTTGGCGCTGCTGCTGGGGCTGCCGGTGGGGGCGCTGTTGGGGCTGATGGGCCGGTTCCCCGGTGGCGGCTGCGTGATTCCGTTGATTTATACAGGTATGGGCCTGCCGCCGGTGGTGGTGGGCCTTTTTGTTTACCTGCTGCTTAGTAACCAGGGGCCGCTGGGGGAGCTGGATTGGCTGTTTACGCCGTCGGCGATGGTGCTGGCGCAGATGATCATCGCCTGGCCGCTGGTGGTGGGGTTGACGTTAACGGCCGTTCAATCCCACGATCCGCTGCTCCCCTTACAGCTCCGTTCGTTGGGCGCCACCCGCTGGCAGCTGGCCCGCACCATGCTGCTGGAATCCAAGCTGGGGGTGTTTGCGGCGATTGTGGCGGCGTTTGGCAGCATCATCTCTGAAGTGGGGGCGGTGATGCTGGTGGGGGGCAACATTCGCGGCGAGACGCGGGTGCTAACGACAGCCATCGTGCTGGAAACGCGAAAAGGGCAGTTTGCCCTGGCCATTGCGCTGGGGATTATCTTGCTGCTGCTCTCCTTGCTGGCGAATTTGGCGCTGTACCGTTTGCAGCAGCGGGGGGCACCGCGATGAGCAACCAGCCGATTTTTGCGTTAAACCAGGTGAAGAAGGTGTACGACGGCCGTACCGTCCTCAATCTGGCTGAACTTACCGTTCACCGGGGGGAGATTTTGGCGCTGGTGGGGCCGAGCGGGGCGGGCAAGAGCACGCTGCTGCGGCTGCTCAACTTTTTAGAACCCGCCAGCCGGGGCACCGTTCGGTTTGATGGGGAGATGGTAACGGCCGATTTGGACTTGGCGCAGCGGCGGCGGGTGACGACGGTTTTTCAACGGCCGTTGCTCCTCCAGCGCTCCGTCCGGGCCAATTTGCGCTACGGGCCGGGGCTGCGCGGGCAAAAATTGCCGCCAGCGGTGGAAGATGAGTGGCTGGAGCGGCTGGGGCTGATGCCGTTGGCTGATCAGGCCGCGCCCAAACTGTCGGCGGGGGAGGCGCAGCGGGTGGCGCTGGCGCGGGCGCTGGTAACCCAGCCAGACGTGCTGCTGCTGGACGAACCGACGGCCAATCTGGACCCCAGCAACGTGCGCATCATTGAATCGATCATTGAGGCGGAGAACCAGCGCAGCGGCATGACGGTGGTGCTGGTGACGCACAACATCTTCCAGGCGCGGCGCATTGCCCACCGCACGGCCCTGCTCTGGGCGGGCGAATTGATCGAGGTGGCGGAGACGGAGCAGTTTTTTAACAGACCGGTGCGGGAGGAAACGGCCGCTTTCGTGCGCGGCGATACGGTTTATTAGAACCACAGATTTCGCAGATTTTCCTCAAATGAACTTGAAAAATGAATATCACATATTGAATTTTACGGAACGTTTCTGGACTTATTCAGGGAAATCGTTGATAATGTGTGCAAAACCTTCGGTTTTAGCTAAGGTAATGCACGCATGGGTACAGAACCAGATTATGACCACCTTTATGAAACGGCCGAAAACCAGGCCGGTTATTTCACTGCCAGCCAGGCCCAAAACTGCGGCTTCTCGTGGGAACGCCTATCGGATAACGTGAAAAGCGGCCGATTTATGCGCCTGTATCGCGGCGTGTATCGGCTCACCCATTTCCCCAGCTCGCCGCATGAAGATTTGTTTGTCGCCTGGCTAAGAACAGGTCTCCAGGCAGTTATCTCTCACGAAAGCGCCCTTACCTTGTACAACCTCTCTGATCTGCTGCCAGGGGAAATCCATGTCATCATACCGCGTACTGCCTCTCGTCGTCGGCCAGGGTTGCGCTTGCACACCAACAGCCTGAAGCCAGAAGAAATCACGACCCGTGAGGGGTTGCCGGTGACTACCGCTGCTCGCACAATTGCGGATGTCGCCATTGATGGGCTGGCCGAAGAGTTGGTGGTGCAAGCCATTCATGAGGCTCTTGACCGGGGATTGACCTCCCGCGAGGCGCTATTGGACCAGGCAAATTACCAAAGTGGGCGAGCCAAAAGAATCATTTACGAAACCCTCACTGGGAACACGCCACAATGAAATATAGTAGCGCTTCCGCATTTCGGCGTGCGTTAGAAGACCGCCTGCGTCAGCAAGGTTTACAGTCGGGTGTTCCGTTGGTGCGGCTGCGCAAAATGATTGCCTTCGACCGTTTCCTAGCCAGGCTTGTCCAGGTACAGCCAAACCAATGGGTCGTGAAAGGGGGATTTGCGTTGCAGCTGCGGCTTGGGCAGCGAGCCAGAACCACCAAAGATATTGATTTGCTGATGCTCGACCAGCAGGATGTCTATCCCTGGTTAAGAGCGGCAGGAACAGCGGTGCTGAATGATTGGTTTTCTTTTGAAGTTAGTCGCATGGCGCTATCGGCAACGGAAAATTTTGGTGGTGATCGGTATCAAGTGCTCTCTTTGCTTGATGGACGCCGGTTTGAGGGATTTCATTTGGATGTTGGTATAGGTGATCCGTTGGTCGAACCTGTAGAATATTTGCAAACACCCTCGCTGCTGGAATTCGCAGGGTTTTCTCCTACAATCGTGCCTTGTTACCCTATCACCCAGCAAATTGCTGAAAAATTGCATGCGTGGACGCGCACGTTTCAAAGTGGGGAGAGCAGCCGGGTGAAAGATTATGTGGATATTCTGCTTTTGGCTGGTATGGGAATAATCGAGGGGAGTCGTTTGCGAGAGGCGATCACTGCTACTTTTGCGGCGCGGCAAACGCATCCTGTGCCTATAGAAATGCCAGAGCCGCCATTGGGTTGGGAACGGCCGTTTCGGCGATTAGCAAGCGAGGTTCAACTTGAGCAACAATCAATCCTGGAAGCGGGTATCGCTTTGCAACAATTTCTCAACCCGGTCCTAAGCAAAAACCCAATCGGCTTATGGGATCCGCTTTCCTGGTGCTGGCAGTAGCCTTGCGTCTATATGCTAAAATTTTTGGACTGGAGACTGTGTGGCAAGTGGTACGGTTGTAAGCTAGCGTTAAACGCAGGCGTTTGGAATTTTGTGTTGGTCGAAAACCGTGCTGAAATATAAGGTAAGTCATGTATTTTTTAGAAATTTTGCTACTTTCACTCATCGGATTTAGGTGGTTTGTCATATTTTTGGGGTTCGCACTTTTGCTTTATCGTATCTATTGGCAAACAAAAGTAAAAAGGCACAAAAGCGAGCTGCAAATTTTTAACTTTATAATCATTGTTGTGTTTTTGATGGTGGCTTTTTCTGCATACACTATTTTAGTAATCGATTTTAGAATTCCACTGCCGACATTTTGATGATTTGGGCAGATTTTTGCCATCATTCAATGTCTTCTCCTAATTCTCTGTGCCCTCTGTGCCATCTGTAGCAAAACAAAGCAACGTGTATAATCGGGGCATCTACTAACTTCCAGAAAGTGAGTGACAAATGAATAGTGTACGGGGCATCCGGCGGGGGGCGCTGCTGGGTGTGTGGCTGTTTGCTGGCGGAACTGCGGCAGGCTCTGTTCAGGCTCAAACCAGTCCGCCCAACAATGTGGCCATCCCACCGCCGGATCAATATCCGGTGGAGGTGTACGTGGATTTGTACGGCTTGAACATTTTCTCAATTGATGAACGAGAGGAGACGTTTGAGATTGAAGCGTTTATCTATGCTGATTGGTTTGACAGTCGGCTGGCGTTTGATCCGGCGGTGGTGGCACAGAGACGAACGTATTTCAGGGGGAAACGGCCGTTGAACTGCTCAAAACCGACATTTGGTGGCCCGACCTGGAACTGGTAGACGTGCGTGGCCCGCGCGACCGGCTGCACACCACCCTCACCATTAGTTATGATGGCTTTGTGACGTACACGGAGCGATTCCACGCCAACATCTGGCAGCCGTTCTTCTTTGAGGAGTTCCCCTTCGACAGCCACACCATCAGCTTTACGGTGGCCCCCTTCTTTTACACCAGCGAGCAGGTTGCCTTTCTCGGCCCGGAAGATTTTCTGGAGGAGGGCGAGCGGCTGGAGCGGGAAGATTTGGCCTGGGAAACCAACGAATGGTCGATCGACGGTGTGGAGAGCGTGGTAGATCGCGGCGGCGAGTTTGAGTTCTCGACGACGACGATGTTTATCGACATTAGCCGCTTGCCCCAGTTTTACGTTAGCAACGTCATTTTGCCGCTCTTTTTGATCGTGGCGATCTCCTGGGCGGTGTTCTGGATGGATTTTGGCAACATGCACCTGGCCGACCGGCTCAGCGTTTCGTTTACCAGCGTGCTGACGGTGGTGGCCTTCGATTTTGTCACGGCCGATAATTTGCCGCTGCTTTCTTACCAAACGGTGCTGGATGCGGTGCTGACGTTTAGCTACGTCATTTTGTCGCTGTCGGTGTTGGAAAACGTGATTGCGTATTTACCTAAGTTTCGCCCAAATTAACGTCAACTTGAGCTGGAAGTAGGAGTTGACGCAGGGCATCAGAAATTTCAACAGCAAAAGGGTCAAACTGAGTCAGGGTAATTTCTAGCACCGACTCAAACTCATCCAGCGTGACCCAGGCATTCATATGAAAAACATCGCGAATCATGCGCAGAATACCAAGGTTCCAAAGCTTGTGGCAATGTTGAGCCAACCACGCGCGGAACCAAATGATGAGATTATGAGCCAGAGCGTTAAGTTGGGTTACCAGCGCCTGAGCCGCGAAAGATTTCTTGTTGCGCTTGGTGATGCCCAGACCTTGCTTGTCCTCGCGGAAGGCGGTTTCCACACCACCACCGCGTTGGTCATAGACCTGAACATAGGCCAGCAAAATCTCCTCCGGTTCTGGTTTATGGTCAGCGGGCAAACCGGCCAGATAACAAACGGTCGCAAAGGAGAGCGAGGAAATCAAAACACCAATCCCCAGTGGCCATTCTTTTTGCGCGTCCGCACGGCGATACGTCTGACAGGGCGCACATATTCTTGAGCCGGGGTTGGCACCCAGCCCACTTGACGACCCGGTATATTGGGGTCCTCATGCCAGGTGGTCACACTTTGGGCCAGTTTCACCGCTCGTGGTCCCGAATACTCTTTGGTATGAATCTGATAGCCTTCAGCCAGCATCCAGTTAACATCGGCACGCGAACCGCCATGCCCATCAATACGCAGAATTGTGCGCTGCTTTTTAGCCTCATCCAGCTGGAGCGTCCCCGCCGCAGCCGTTATCAAGTCCTGCAAGACAACAGGCAAGGTCGTTTTGCCATCATAGAGGCGATCCACTACGACTTCCTGATACCAACTGGCCAAAACTCGCCCCAGTTGACGTCCCCGCCGATTGCGCTGTTTGGCAAAGTAGGCTTTGGTAGCAAACTGGGCTTTCTTGCCACACGGTTGACCGCTCAAATCAATATCCAACAGTTGCCAATCTTGCTCATAATCATGCTGGTATCCCTGGCTGTGTCGTTGGTAAATTGCCTGCATCGCCTGGTGCATTTCATGTACATTCGCTTCGCTGGCCGCATTCAGAGTTTCGCTGATGACCGATTGCTCGGCACAGCGTTTCCGACCAAAAGCGCGTTGCAGTGCTGGGTCACTTCGTACCCGTTTGTTGCTTTCCACCAGACCATGTGCCCCGGCGAGAATGGCTACCAATGCATCCAACAGCTTCTCACCCGGACTATCTTTGACCTGCTTTTGCTGAATCTGTACTTTTTCTATGACGGGAGTAAACATTCCCAACTGTTCCATTTTGACTCCCAAAGCCAGCAAAGCAGCCCGTGGAGTATAGTGACCATTTGTCTGATTTATGCTAATTTCTGCCATTGTAATGAGCCTCCTCTTTTTGAATAGGGTGATGTCTTTCAAAAAGATTGGCTCATTACGCTTATTTGGCAAGTATTGGGTCAATAATTTGGCCTTAATTATGGTATTTACGCTTTCGGCAAAATGCCAATGAAGTGCAGCGCCTTGACAAGGTATCCCGCTGGCTGTTTCCGGTGGTGTATTACGTGGGCTGTGGGCTGCTGCTGCTCTTTTTCTAACGTTTTTTGGGCGGCGGGGAGGGTGTAAACGGCCGTTTCCGTCGCCAAACCCTCTTTCAATTCCACAAAATCGGTAAACCCTGCCTGAAATAGCTGGTGGCAAATGTGTGGCTGCGGGTTGGCAATGGTTAGTCGGTGGTGGTACCCATCCTCTAAATCGTTTTTCATGGCGCGGATGGCCGCCCAGCCAGCTTCCGGCATTAGCGGTTCTTCGCCATTTAAGACGGCTGCTACGCTGTGCAATCCTAAAAATCCTGCCAGGGTAATTTTGCGCAGACCGGCCATATCCAAAATGATTTTTTGGTGGTGCTGCTGAACCAACGTTTGGGCTGCCTGAATGAGCTGCTGGTAGTTGGTGCCGTCTAGTTAGCCACTGAGGTGCATGGTTGTTGCGGTACGGCCGTTTGCTCCCACACGAATTGTTAACGCAGAATTGTTCATCCGATTACCTTCCTTTTTCACGCTTTTGTTGTTGAGGGGTGGCTGTGTGCCGGGTTGTTACAGGTAGCGTAACAGCCGTTTGCTGCAAATGGGTACCGGCTTAACGGTTGTTGGTATCGTTACGCAATCATTGGTGCGGGGGAGGGGGGCAGGCAGAATGGGCCCTGATTTTGGCAGCTGGCGGCAAAAACGAGACTAAATTTGGCAAAAACGGGATGTTGAAGTTAAGAATCGAGAGGGTGGTTTACGGCCGTTTGACCCTGATCCATCTCCAATTTTTTCAGCCGGTACAGCGTCTCCTGCGTCATCTGCCGATGCTTGCTGGTGATGTCTGCCTGCACGCCAAAGAGGAAAATGAACAGCCCCACCAGCAGTAAGCCGGTACCAATCGTCACCGACTGGATGAACTGGTTGGTGGCGTCGGTGAAGTACGTGTAGAAGAAACGTCCCCAGAGCAGCAGCCCCGACAAAATGAACGGCAGGGCAATGTAGCTGAAGGTGCGCAGCGGTTCGTAGAAGGCATAGAGCCGCAAAATGGTGCTGGCTTGAGCTTTAATGAAGTGACCCATGCTGCGTTGCAGGCGAGACGGCCGTATCGGCCCATTGGTCTCTACCGAAATGCTTTCGATAATCAGCCCCTGCTTGCCCGCCTGAATAATCGTATCCAGCGTGTAGCTAAAATTGGTGAGGATGTGCAGCCGCAGCGCCGTGTCTCGCGTGTAGGCGCGGAAGCCGCTCACCGCATCTGGCACGTCGGTGCCGCTGACGGTGCGCACGGTCCAGCTCCCCAGCTTTTGCAGCAGCTTTTTGATCGGCGAAAAATGTTCAATATTGTCGATCTGCCGGTTGGCGATGACGATATCTGCCTTGCCCGCCAGCACAGGAGCCACCAGTGCAGGAATGTAGCGGCCTGGATATTGGTTGTCCGCATCGGTGTTGACGATGATGTCGGCCCCCAGCCGCAGCGCCGCATCCAGCCCGGTTTGGAAGGCGCGGGCCAGCCCCATGTTTTGCCGATGGGCCACCACGTGGTCGATGCCCAGGCTGCGGGCCACCTCGGCCGTGCCGTCGCTGCTGCCGTCGTCAATCACCAATGTTTCAATGCAGCTGATGCCGGGGACGTGCGTGGGCAAATCGGCCACCGTTTGCGGCAGCGATTGGGCTTCGTTGTAACAGGGAATTTGGATGATGAGCTTCACGGGAGCCATTTTAGCGCAGAAATGGGAGATTGGTAATTTACAGGGAAATTGGAGATTGGAGATTGGAGACTAGAGATTAAAGCGTCTCGTCTCCAATCTCTAATCTCTAATCTCCCCACGCGATCAATGCCGCAATAATCTTCTGGTCGGTGACGGCGAAGGCGTAGCTGGGCAAATCGGCCAGGGTGACCCAGGCGTGGTCGGCCACACCAAGATGCTGCGGGCTGCCGGAAAGGTGCCGGGCATGAAAAGCGTGCAGGGTGATGCGGAAATGAGTGTAGGCGTGCTTGATTTGGGTGACGAAATCGCCAACCTCAATTTGCAGCGCCAGCTCTTCCTCTATTTCGCGCACCAACGCCTGGGGCAGCGTTTCGCCAGCTTCCTGCTTGCCGCCGGGGAACTCCCACAAGCCACCGAGCAGGCCGTCGAACGGCCGTTGCGCAATCAAAAATTTACTCTCAGAATCCCCAATCACGGCATCCTGCGCCCAAATAATCCCCGCCACCACATCATAGTGCGGGGTGCGCTGGCGCGGCGGGCGGACGGGACGCTCTAGCTGGGTGCCCCGCTGCCGCGCCAGGCAGTGAACCGAGAGCGGACACAGCAGGCACATTGGCTTGGCGGGCAGGCAAATTTGCTGCCCCAGCTCCATCAGCGCCTGGTTGAAGTCGCCGGGGCGGTCTGTGGGCACAAGCTGTTCGGCCAGCTGCCAGAGCGAGTTTTTCGTGCTGGTTTGGGTTACGTCGTCGGGCAAATCCGTCAGGCGGCTGAGGACGCGGATGACGTTGCCATCCAACACGGGGGCTGATTCGTTGAACGCTATCGAGGCGATGGCTCCGGCAGTGTAGCGACCGATCCCTTTTAGTTTCATCAGGTCAGCGGCGGTTGGGGGGAGACGGCCGTTCCAATCCTGCACCACCGCCTGGGCCGCCGCGTGCAAATTGCGGGCGCGGCTGTAGTAGCCCAGCCCTTCCCACAGCTTCAGCACATCGTCCAGCGGGGCCTCGGCCAGTGCCGCCACCGTGGGAAAGCGTTCCAGCCACCGCTCAAAGTAGGGAATCACGGTGGCAATTTGCGTCTGCTGGAGCATAATTTCCGACACCCAGATGGCGTATGGGTCCTGGCTGCGCCGCCAGGGCAAATCGGCGTGGTCAGCGTCCCACCAGCGGAGCAAGGCGTCTTGAATTTGCTTACTGTTTTCCATAGTTTGCTCGGTGAAGACCTCAGAGGTTTGGCAAACCTCTGAGGTCTTTGGCAGCAAAATTATGCTTTTTGGTACTGCACAACGGGATGGTGCGTTTTTTGGATTTCGTCCAGATTGGCGGCGATGAGTTCGCCGCGCTGGTAGAGGTACTCGACGTGGGCGCCCGCTTCTTCCAGCGCCAGCAGCACGTGGTAGCTCTGCACACTGCCGAATAAATCGCGGCTGATGTCGGACAACGATTTTGGCTCGGTGCAGATTTCTAGAATTTTGTTGAGGCGGTCGTCGTGGGCGGTTTTGATGGCTTGGATACGGCCGTACATATCCCCCATCGGCGCCTCATGCCCGCCCAGCGCCAGCCGCACGTTGGGCACCTGGCTAATTTTGGTCAGCGAATCCAGGTAGTGGCCCAGCCCCATGTTGTTGGTGATGCTTTCCGGTGCCTGATGGGGCGTGGTGCGGCTGAGGACGTGATCGGCCGTCAGCAGCACGTCGTCCACCAGCAGGCAGACCTGCCCTGGACAATGCCCCGGCACGTGAAACACCTGGATGCCGCCGACCGTCGGCCTGCCATCTTCCAGCAAAAATTGTACCGGCGTCGATTTGTAATACTGCTTGCCAAACAGATACACCTGCATCAACTGCTGCCGCCGCTCCTCGGAAACGCCCGCCCCTTCCAAAAAAGTGTCCAGACGACTGGAGGAGAAAATGGCGCGTTCTTCATGATTAGACAGCACGCGCCGATCCAGCACGTGCACGCCCACGGGCGCATCCGTAAATTGGCGCACAAAGGGCAAGCCGCCAAAATGGTCGATGTGGCCGTGGGTGATGAGGATATGGCTGACGGCTTCCAGGCTGATCGCTTCGTTGAATTGGTGGGAAACGGCCGTAACCCCCGCCAGCAGTTGGTCATTTGCCTCAGCAAAGCCAGAGCCGCAATCCACCAAAATCAGCGAATCGCCGTCGCTAATCAGATAAATATTGTTCACCAAACTGGGGAACGACTGTACGGGGAAGGAATAAATTACGCGTCCCGCACTGGTTGTGAATTTTTGTGGTGCTTTCATGGAGGGAATTTTAGTAGGTAATTGGGTAATTGGGTAATTGGGTAATTGGGTAATTGGGTGAGAAGTTGCAGGTGGCAAATTGCAAGTGGGAATCAATCGGGCGGAAACCTGCCACCTGCAACATGCCCACCTGCCACGCCTGCCTGTGCAGATTGCGTTAATAAATGTGGGAGGGGGCGTTAATTTATCGGTTTTTGGCGGCGAGACGGCCGTTTCTATGCCACAATGGACTTCAAAAGTAACGAGTAAGTGCCAGGCACCGGGCAGAACGATCTGCAATTACCAAGACCGCTTGCCCGGTGCCTGGCACTACCCAACGCAGGAATTAATCATGAAACGAGCCATCATTTTACTGAGTGCATTTTTTGTTTTGACGCTGGTTTTGCAAACCGGTGAAAACGCAGCGGCTGGGGAAAACAGCCTCGTCTACCTCCCCCTCATCATCGACAGCAGCGATCCGCCACCCAGCGAACCAATGACCGAATTTCGCGGCATTTGGGTGACCCGCTTCGACTGGACCAGCTTCGGACAAGCCGCCAACCCCGCCAAAATTGACGAAATCGTGCAAAACGTGGCCGATGCCGGCTTCAACGTCATCTTCTTCCAGGTGCGCGGCATTGCCGACGCCTACTACCAATCCAGCCTGGAGCCGTGGGCCGACCGCGTTAGCGGCGTCTACGGGCAAGCGCCAGACCCGCTGTGGGATCCGCTGGCCTACATGGTGGAGAAAGCGCACGCGGCGGGGGTGCAGGTGCACGCCTACATGAACGTCTACCCCGTCTGGAACGGCGGCAGCTTCTGCGCCACGCCGCCGGACGCCAGCGTGACGCCCACGCCGCTCTACCACCTGCTGCTCGACGAGCACGGCAGCACCGACGGCAAGCCCAACGGCCTACAATGGACCACCAGCGGCGACGTGTACTGCGGCGCCTACCTGCGCGGCACGCCCGCCTCCATCTTTTTAGACGACCACCTCATCGCTGTGGGCCAGGATTTGGTGACCCGCTACGACATCGACGGGCTGCACCTGGACCACATCCGCTACGGCGGCAGCAACACCTCCTGCGACCCGGTAAGCGCGGCCCGCTACGGTGCCGATTGTTTCAGCAACAGCGGCTATGCGCAATGGCAGCGGGATCAGGTGAACGGCACGGTGCGCCGCTTTTATGAAGAAGTGGTGCCGCTAAAACCAGGCTTGTGGCTCTCTGCCGCCGTCTGGCCGATTCATGAACTAGACCCGGCCTGGGGCTTCCCCGGCTCGCCGCAGCAGGGCAACCTCACCTACTACCAGGATTCCAAAGCGTGGCTGGCCAACGGCCACATCGACAGCATTTCGCCGATGATTTACCCGGGCAGCGCCTACAACGATTGTGATGAAAATGGCAACTATCTGGAGAACTCAGACCCCACCTCCCCAGATTATTGGGTTCGCACGCGCTGGCAGACGTTGGTGGAGGATTTTCAGGCGGAGGGAAACGGCCGTTACATCATCCCCGGCATCGGCACAGGCTACTGCTCCTTTGCCGAAATCGCAGCGCGGATTGATCTGGCGCGGGCGGCAGGCACGGCGGGGCACGCCCTCTTTTCTTACAGCGGCCTGCTGGCCAACGGCTACTTTGACGATCTGGCAGCGGGACCTTATGCGGAAACGGCCGTTGTGCCCACCATCACCTGGCATCCATAAAGCAGTGAGCGCGCACTCTGTGAAAGGTTCCAAAAGAGTTGCAGCACGCTGGGAATAACTCGTCAGCCAGTAAGGCTTTTGAATTTTACGCTGCCTCACATCAGTCAATAAAATCTGGGACAAGCTACAGCTTGATCTGAAAATGTGATAAGCTTGCTCGATTTTTTTGAGTGAGCAAAGCTATGAATTTACAGGCACCGGCTACTGTTATTGCGCTTTTTGGGGGAAGCATGCTCCTGGCGCTCATCACATCAGCTGCCCTTTGGTCCAAGAAAACCCAGCAACAGCCACACAGCCCGCCCCTGGATTGGGCCGAGGCGCTTTTTGTGTCGTTCATCAGCGTGGTGCTGGTGACTGGTTGGGTCGCGCTGATTTGGGCCTCGTTTGGCCGGTTTTCTTTACTGGCTGTCTCGCTGTCGCTGCTGCTGGTGAGTGGGGTAATCGTGGGGTGGCAACGGCCGTTCCAACGCATCACTTTCGCACCCCCAGGCAAATTTGAAGCGCTGCTGGCTGTTCTTTTGCTGGGTTCAGCCCTCGTCTATTTTCGCCCGCATGAATATGTTTTGGGCGGCATTGACCCTGGCAACTACAGCAATATTGCCGCCACTTTAGCCAGAACCGGCGACTTTATTATTACCGATGATTGGTCAGCTACTCTGCGTGCTTACCCCGAAACAACGCTGCGCGAGCAGCCGTCCCAATGGCGTACCCGCTACCTGCAATTTGTGGGCTGGTACCTGGATGACCAAACGCCAGATCGGGTGATTCCGCAATTTTTCCCTTACCATCCCACGTTGATGGCCGTTGGCGTTAGCGTGGGCGGGTTGCTGGGCGGGCTTTTGGTAACGCCTTTGTGGAGTGTGCTGGGGTTAGCGGCCGTTTATTTCCTGACTCGACGATTATGGTCTGCCCCCCTCGCCTTATTAGCTACCGCGCTGCTGGCCATCACGCCCACCACCATCTACTTTTCCCGTTATCCATCCACTGAACCGCTCACGCTGCTCCTGGTTTTTACCGGGCTTTTGGCTTTTCAAACCATTTGGGACGAGCCAGAAACGGCCGTACCATGGGGCTTTCTGGGTGGGGCAGCGTTCGGCTCTGCATTTCTAACGCGGATTGATTTGCCCCTTGTTGCGCTGTTGGTTGTTGGCTGGCTACTGATCGTTTATTGGCAAAAACGGTGGCACCTGAACTGGTCTCTGTTTGCGGTGACGATGGGCATTTTGGCAGCGCACGCAGGGCTATCGGCCTTCTTACTGAACGGTCCATACATGTGGAACACGTATGGGAGTGTGGTTAACCTGCTCCGCAGAAGCTGGCTTCTGCAAGTGGGGTTTGTCTTTGCTGGCCTGGGGGTAATGTTGGGCTTGGGGGTAATGTGGCGTACAGGCTGGGCCTCATTCCAAAAAAGCCGAGTGGCCCAGTTGCTTCAGACCCGCTCTTTGCGGCTGAGTTTGGGCGCTGGTGTTGTTCTATTAAGTGTATTCACCTACTTCGTGCGCCCCATCATCCAGCCGGGTCGTTCCTACCTGACCTGGCCTGCAGGCACAACCGCCTGGGCGCTCGATGGTGAAAATTGGGTCCGCATTGGCTGGTATCTCACGCCGTTGGGCCTCATCCTGGCCACTGTGGGGCTGGCCTGGGTCTTACAACGGGTTTCGTTTAACCGTTTGGGGCTGTTTTTGAGTATTGGTAGTTTAACCATCTTGCAATATGTGTACAAGATTTTCAATACGCCCTACCACATCTACACCATGCGCCGATATGTGCCGATTGTGCTGCCGATGCTGCTCATTTATGCAGCAGCCTGCCTGTTTTGGCTGTACCAAACACGCCCCGGTTGGCGAAGCAAAGCGGTGGCTGGGCTTCTGATCGTTGGGCTGGCGGGGGGGATGGTGTATCAAAGCCGGGCTGTTTTGCCTTTACGTGAGTATCGTGGGGCCATTGACCAGCTGGCGTTGCTCCATGCCCAAATTCCAGACGAGGCAATTATTGTGATCAATGAACCAGCAACGGCCGTATTGTCAGACACATTCGGCCCTCCCCTGCGCTTCATTTACGGGCACGACATTGCCACAATTCGGGAACCGGATGCTGAATTTATTGATGCGCTAAAAACAATAGCAGCGGCAGAAGAACGGCCGTTAATTCTGTTGGCCGTAGAGCCTCTGGACCCCTTTTGGCAAGATAACCTGCACCTGACGCCCCGCGCCTTTGTGCCGATCCAGCTTGAGCATCTCATGAACACGTTTACCGAGTTCCCCACTACCCGGGCCACCGCCTATTACGGGCTGGAACTGTACGATGTTTCGTTTGCAGAAACGGCCGTAACTGCCCCATCCACCCAGCGCTTTATCGATATTGGCACGCTGGACACCGCTTATATTCGCGCCGGATTTTATGGCAAAGAGCCGCTGCCCGGCCCCATTACCATGCGCTGGACCAGCGCCCAGGCCGAGGTAAGCATTCCCACAGAAAACCTAAATGCAGCGCTTACGATTGAAGTGCGGGCACGCATCTTCCGGCCAGAAGGTGTGCCAGAAACGGCCGTAACCGTTTGGCTCAATGCACAAAAAGTGGGACAATTTACGCCTACTGCTGAATGGCAAACCTACGCTTTCACAACCGAATTTGCTGTATCAGCTCCCAAATCACAACTCCTATTTCAGGCAGAAACGTTTAGTCCAGCTGAATTACAAATCACCGGTGATACGCGCCAATTAGGCTTCCTACTAGATTGGGTAAACGTATCACCTGCCAATTAAATGGACGCAGCCTGCCTGGCATATAAAATTTTATTGTCACCAAGAATTGCGAAAAGGTTAAGCGATGCCAAGAATAACAAATGTTCTCCACCGATTTTTCCCTGTGCTAGGCGCAGTCCAGGAAAAAAGTCTGCCTGCCCATGATGTGACGGCTTTTGCCAGCGAATTTGATTTAGCGCCCATGCAGGTTATCCAGGATGCCCCGGTATGGATGACACGCGCCGAGCGGCTGCTGATGTATACGTTGGCTTTTACGTTACGGCCGTCTCGCTACCTGGAAATCGGCACCTTCCAGGGCGGCTCGGCGCTGGTTGTGGGCGCCGCCCTGGATGCCCTGCAAAGCGAGTCTCAAATGGTCTGCGTAGACCCCAAATGGAACGTTGCGCCAGAAAACTGGGAAAAAATTAAACACCGGGCCACCTTCATCGAAGGCTACTCCCCCGACGTGCTACCCAAAGCGGTCGAAGCCGCCAAAGGAAAATTCGACCTCGTTTTGATCGATGGCGATCACACGTACAAAGGCGTTTTGCGTGACGCCAGAGGCGTCTTGCCCCATATCACCAAAAACGCCTACATCCTCTTTCACGACAGCTATTTCCCCGATGTGGCCCGCGGTTTGAACCAGTTTGCCAATGAAAATGCCCACCAGCTGGTCGATTTCGGCACGCTCACCCGCGAGATCACCGTTCACGAAAACGAGGATAACCCCAACCAAAAAACAAGATGGGGCGGCCTAAGAATGATGCAGATGAGACAATCTTAATCCTTTGCAATAATCGTAATTTTTATCGTAAATTATTAAGGGCATAGTGCAGCTTGCCTTGGCCATCGTTATGGCCAAGAGTGTTGCCTTGTCCACATTAAAGGAATAGCAATAAGAGGAATCTCACTGTATGAATATAAGAAAAAAAGTAATTGTATTGGTAACGATCTTTGTTGGTGTTGGTTTATTCACATTTAGTACACATACAAAATCTGCCGCACCAGTTGCGGCAGCCATTGACACTTCCACTTTATATGTAGATATTGCCACCGGTTCAGATTCAGCCTCTTGCGGCACAAGTACCGCCCAGCCGTGCCGCAGCATTCAACAAGCAATTAACAACGGCCCGTCTGGAGCGACCATTCTGGTGGCTAAAGGCACCTACCAGGCGGTCGAGAGTTGCTTAAATGGCACCCCCGTGGTTGTTTGCGTACTCAATCACCATGTCACAATTCTAGGTGGCTACAGTAACAGCAATTGGAACGTCGCCAATCCGGCCAGCAATGTCACAATTATTGATGGTCAAAATGTGCGGCGGGGCATTCAGCTATGGGGCATCAATTCGGCCAGCGCCAGCCTGCGTATTGAAGGGTTTACCATTCAAAACGGTTTTTTCCAGGGCGCATCTTCTGGCAGCGACGACGCTACTTTTGGTTTTGGCGGCGGTATGTTGGCGGACCGGGGACAATTGATTGCGCGCAATCTTATCTTTAAAAACAACCTTGTTGTGGGTGGCAGCACAGCCACTTATGGCGGTTCAGCCAGCGGTGGTGGTCTGGCGCTACGGCTCAACCCAGAGGGAACCCTTCTGGAAAACATTGTGTTTGACAACAACGAATCACGTGGCGGCACAGGTGGGGATCGCGGCGGTTTAGCGCTTGGCGGGGGACTGTTTACCTACGGGGCGCATGTCAACGGGAGCAACATTACCTTTGAGGGGAATACGGCCGTTGCCGGCAACACCAATGGCAGTGGTTTAAGCGTTGGGCTTTATGCCGATGGTCAGGGTGGCGGTGCAGCCTTCCAGGTTGGTTCCATCATCTTCCTAAGCGGCATCACCGCTCAAAACAATCAGGCAATCGGCGGCAATGCCCCCAATGGTAACGCAGGTGGGGCCTTTGGTGGGGCAATCTTCGCCGAAATTGCCTCAACTGTTCACCTTTCTGACTTCGATCTGCGAAACAACCTGGCCCAAGGCGGCAATGGCCAAAACCCCAATACCAATGGCTCCCTGGGTGAAGGCGGCGGGTTTGCCTCCTCCAACAGCGAAATTCTCCTGGAACGGGGCCTCATCGTCAATAACCGGGCGCAAGGGGGCAATGGGGCCATCTATGAAGGGGCCAGCGGCGGCGGCGGCTTATATTCAGAACGCTTCACGGGCAGCACAACCGTCACCCTGGAAAATATAATTGTCGCCGATAATGTCACCGAAACTGGTACCGGCACCGCCGTGGGTGGCGGTGGGGGTGGCTATTTTGTGAATGGGGCCGCAGTCAATCTGATCCATACCACCTTTGTCAATAACCAATTAAATTCCTCACCAATGCAAGGCTCAGGGCTTGTTCTGCTAAATGGGGGAACGGCCACCATCTCGCACAGCATCCTGGCCAACCATACAGACGGCATCACCGTACATGCCCAACCGGGCAGTTCCATCACGCTAAACAACAACCTTTTCTCAGGCAACAGCACCAACACAGGTGGTGGCGGTACATTTACCGGTACGGCCAGCATTTTTAGCGGCTCGCCAGATTTTCTCTCCCCGGGTGCGCCAAACTATGATTACCGGCTGCGAAGCAGCTCTGCGGCAATCAACAAGGCTGTATCCAGCAGCACCGCATCAGACTTTGAAGGGGATGACCGCACCCAGTTTGGCCAGCGGGATGTAGGGGCTGACGAATATGCCCCGATTGTGCTCACTTTTATTCCTGGCAATGGGCAGATTCAATTAAACTGGGAACCGAAGAGCCTTTTGCTCACAGGCGTAACCCAATATCAAATCCGCGTTACGCCTTCAGGCGGTGCAGCCAACCCAAATGAGGGCACTTCTATCAATGCGGGCTTGCAAACCAGTTTTACGTTGACTGGACTAACCAATTACAAAAATTATACGGTCTTCATTGAGGCCAAAAACAGCGGCGACAGCGTCATTGGGCAGTCTAACAGCGTCACTGGTTTTCCTACAGATATCGCAGTTTACTTACCGTTTGTCACGCGCTAGCGCGTTGCGGCATCAGGCAGCGCCCTGGCTGCCGCATTGAGTGAATGCAAAAGCGCTGGGGAGATACGGCCGTATCTCCCCAGCGCTTTTTTTCTAGCACCACAGCCAGTCACACCACAGCCTATAGGTTGGTCGAAACGGGGTTAGCGGGTAAGATTAGCACGCTATGAAAGCAACTGTCATTATCCCTGTTTGGAACGGCGCGGCCGTCATCGGCCAATGCCTGACAGCCCTCTACGAACGGTCAAGCCCGGCGCTGCTTCAACTCATTTGTGTCGATAATGCATCTACCGACGACTCTGTGGCCCTCATTCGAGAACAATTCCCCCAGGCCAGCTTGCTGCCCCAGCCAACCAACCTCGGCTTTGCGGGCGGCGTCAACGTGGGGCTGCGTGCCGCCAGCGGCGACCTGCTCATCTTGCTCAACCAGGATTGCGTGGTGCAGCCCGGCTGGCTAGATGCGTTATATCAAGCAGTTCTGCGAAATTCCGCCCTGGGCATTGTGGGTGGGCAAATTTTTAATGCGGATGGCAGCGTTAACCATGCCGGGGCGGTTTTGCAACGGCCGTTAGCCTACGGCCATCACCTCACCACTGCCAACCAACCGATCGAGTACGTCACGGGGGCGCTGTTCGGCATTACCCGCCGCGCCTGGGAAACCGTTGGGGAGTTCGATGAAGGCTTTTTCCCCGCTTACTTTGAAGAAGTGGATTACTGCTTCCGCGCCCGGCAGGCTGGTTTTGAAGTTGGGTATGCGGCTGGGGCAACGGCCGTTCACCTGTTCAATAACAAATCGTGGCAAACCGATCCCATCCGCCACAGCGCCAACCAGCACGCCATGCGCTACCGCTTTGTGGCCAAGCAGTTCAGCCTGGCCGAGCTGGAGCCATTTTTCACGGCAGAAACCGAAGCAATCCAGCAAGAAATTTATTACGAACAAGCCATCGGAAGGCTGCTAGGCTTGCGCCAGCTGCTGCCCAGCTTGCCAGACATTCAAAACGTCCGCGCCCGGCAGTTACAGCAATCCCGCCCGCCAGAAGAAGCCCGTACCCTGCAAACACAATTTACGGAACTGCTGCACCACGCCCTGGACGCCACCCTGAGCACCAGCCTCCAGCGCGAACCGGTCGCCCCTTCGCCGCTGGACAGATCGTGGCAAGAAACGTGGCAGCGGCTGCAAACGCTGCAGCAGCAGGAACATGATCTGCTGGCCCGTATTTACTTCATCAAGCCAGGTGAAGCGGCCCACGAACCGGGTTGGCGGCGCTGGTGGCGGCTGTTGGTGTTACGGCCGTTCAGCTTCCTCATTGGCCGCGATTATTACCTGCTCTCCCAGCTCAACACGCTCCACGTAGCCCGGCTAGACCAGATGAACAAGCTCAACCGGCTGCTGGAACGCCGCCTGCTGCTGCTAGAAACCCTCACCCGCTATGAACACCGCTAAGCCACCCACCATCTCCATCATCGTCAATACCACCGACCGGGCCAAACCGCTGGCAAACCTGCTGCACGCCCTGGAACACCAATCCTACCCCCATTTTGAGCTGATTGTTGTGGTTGGCCCCACCAAAGATGAAACCCTGGACGTGTTGGCTCCCTACGGCCAGCGTGTGCAGGTGCTGCGCTGCGATCAAGCGAATCTTAGCCAATCTCGCAATATTGGGCTGCTGGCCGCCCGGGGCGACATTGTGGCCTACATTGACGATGATGCCGTGCCCAGCTACCGCTGGCTGGAACAGCTGGCCCGCCTGTTTGGCGATGCACTGCTGGCGGGCACGGGCGGCATGGTTTATCTGGTGCATCCCGCCAATTCTGTGGTGCAGCACCGCCTGGGAACCGTCTCCTCGCTGGCCGAGCAAACCGACACCCGGAACTCCTGGCTGGAGCAGCTGGTGCCACCCGGCCATGGCAAGCAGTGGGCCGGCCGCATGATGGGCACCAACATGGCCTACCGTCGGCGCGATCTGCTGGAAGTGGGCGGTTTTGACCAATTTTTTGAATGGCTGTACGATGACACCGACATCGCCATGCGGCTGGTGAATGCGGGCAAAATCATCCATCCCGTAAAAGAGGCTGTGGTGTACCACGTGCCCGCCTCCAGCCGCAACCGGCAAGCGCGCAGCTTCAACGCCCGCTGGTGGGTGCAAACCAAATCGGTCATCTATTTTGCCCTGAAATATGGGCCAGAAGCGGGTGAATCGCGCCGGGAGATAGCGCTGCGCTGCTTGCATTACGTGCATGGCCATTTACTGTGGGCCCAACAGCTGCGGCAGTTGGGGCACCTTACCACCCGCCAATTGTGGAAAATGCGCCGCGAAGAGATTAAGAGCGCGGTCATTGGCGTGTATCATGGCCTGATGACGCCGCGCCAAACGTTAAGCAAAAGTGATTTATCTATGACAAATGCCAACGCGACCGAGATACGGCCGTTTCCCACCCCCGCCTCCGCCCAACAACCCACGGTAGACCCCGTCTCTGGCCGCCGCCCCAGCATTACCTTGCCCGATGAACCGCTGCGGCTCTGCCTGCTCAGCGCCGCCTACCCGCCAGACCAGTACGAAGGCGTCGGGCGGCTGACCAACCTGATGGCCCAGGGCTTGTTTGAAATTGGCCACACGGTACACGTCATCACCCGCGGGCCGCAAGATACCGTTTCATTTTACGACGGCGCTTACGTACACAAAATCCCATCGCCCGACCGGTACGGCCGTTACCGCATGTTCCCCAAGCTGTACCACAGCCTCAACCACAGCCACGCCGTCCACGAAAAGGTAAAACGCCTCATCCTCAACGACGGTATCCAGCTTGTCGATTCGCCGCTGTGGCAGTACGACGGACTGGTCACGGCCGTTTCTGGCGAAATCCCCGTGGTGGTGCGGTTGGTCACCGCCCTGCGCCAGATTGCCGCCATGCAAGATGATGTGGATGCCGACGCCCGCCTGGTGGGCGAAATGGAGCAAACCCTGCTGGAAAAAGCCACCTACCTGCTGCCCAACACCCAGGCCACCATGGACACCGCCCAAAAAGTGTACGGCATCCAGCCCGACCCCAACCGCTACCGGCTGGTGCCCTACGGCATTGTGCCCGTGAGCGATGAGGCGGTACGGCCGTTCACTCCCCACAACCCACCACCCACCTTCACCGTTTTGTATCTGGGCCGCCTGGAAAAGCGCAAAGGCATTCAGGATTTGTTTGCCGCCATTCCCCAGGTGCTGGCCAAAGTAGCCAACGTCCAGTTCATCATCGCCGGGGCCGATAACAGCCACCGAGATGGCTTTCAGCAGCAAACTGGCCTCACCTACGCCGCCTACTTTCAGCAGCAGTATGCCCAGTTCGCCAGCCACGTTTCCTTCTTGGGCCAGGTCAGCGAAGAAAAGCTGAACCAGCTCTACCAAACCTGCGATCTGTTTGTGGCCCCGTCGCTGTACGAATCGTTTGGCCTTATTTACCTGGAAGCGATGAACTACGGCAAGCCAGTCATCGGCTGCCGCGCCGGGGGCATTCCTGAAGTGATCGACGAAGGCCTCACCGGCCTGCTGGCCGAGCCAGAAGCGCCAGACAGCCTGGCCGAAGCGATCCTGAACATGCTGCAAAACCCCAGCCGCCTGCGCGAGATGGGGCTGGCCGGGCGGCAGCGGCTGCTAGACACCTTCACCCACGTGCAAATGGCCCGCCGCTTCGCCGACGCCTACCGGCACGTCATCTATAAAAATTATTAGCCACAGAGAACACAGAGGAAAAGAGAAACCCTCATAAATCTCTGTGTCCTCTGTGGCAAAAAGAGTATTTGCGCATGAAAAGTACGCTGACCGCCAGCGATGTGCTGGCCGACATTGAATTTGAACTGATGCAGGGAGCCATCTCCCGCGATGCGTTTGGCCGCAGCCTGCAAGAAGTGCGCCAGCACCAAAGCAAGGTGCGGCAAGAGCTGTTTGGCAGCGGCCAGCAGGAACTGGATTTACGCGAGGCGCTCAGCCGCCAGTTCCAAATCAACGATATGCTGCTGACGCTGCTGCAAGAGATGTCTGGCGGCTTTAGCGATATGCAGCAGCAGATTGAGTGGGTAGGGCAGGCACGCGGCGGCACCGACCAAAGCACGGCGGCCCGGCTGGCCCGGGCGATGGCCGCCCCCAGCCAAACGGCCGAACTGCGCCCCACCCAACCGCTCAACGAAACGTCCCGCCCGGACTATTTGCACCAGCAGATGGATATGCAGCCAAACGGCCGTCCCATACCCATTCTCAACGGTCTTGTCCGACGGCTGCGTACCGGCCTGCACAGCCTGGTGATATTTTATGTCAACAAATTGGGGAAGCAGCAAACGGCCGTTAACCAACTCCATGCCGACTGGCTGCAACACCTCAACGCCCTGGTGCGCCACCAGCAAGAAGAGATTCAGCAGCTTACCGCCAAAATCGCCCAGCTAGAAGCAGTCAAAGAGTGATTATGTCAATTCGCAACAAGCTCATGCCCTACGACCTGTACGAACGCCACACCGTCGTCGGCCAGCTGCTGCAAAAAGCATTGGGCCGCGACAACAGCCAAACCGTCCTGGATGTAGGCGGTCGCAAAGCGCTGCTGGCACGGTTCTTACCCTTCCCCACCACCGCCATCAACCCGGATGGCACCGGGCATCTTTTGGGCGACGGCGGCCAGCTGCCCTTTGCCAACAACAGCTTCGACGCTGTGGTCAACCTGGACACGCTGGAACATCTGCCCAGCCAGACGCGCCTGCCGTTCATTCAGGAATGCCTGCGCGTGAGCCAAAAGTGCGTCATCATCGCCGCACCGTATGGCTCGCCAGAGCATATGCAGCTGGAAAAAGCGCTGAATGCGCAGTACCAGCAAGCCGTGGGAAAACCCCATCCGTACCTGAGCGAGCACGTGGCTTTTGGCCTGCCCAGCCCGGAGCAGTTGCAGCAGTTTGTAGAGGCGTTACGGCCGTTCCCCACCCAGCTCTCTTACGCAGGCGACTTCACCTGGCAGGGCCGCAGCTTTGCCCGCGCCGTCCGCGCCCACCAGCAGCCCCGCCTGCTGGCCCGCCTTACCAATTTGTACAACCAACTTTCAGGCATGGCCCTCTTCCACCCCATCAACCTGAGCCAAACAGCCCACCCCACCACCAACCGCTTTTACCTGGTCATCACCAAACAGACCTAAGTAAGCGGCCAACAATAACTTCCCATTTTAGGTGGCCGCTTACTGCTAAACCGTCCGCACAATTCCGTAAACTTATTTGCGGACGGTCACTAACCAGCGGGCGTGCCCCGGAACGTGCCAGACACACAAATCAGGCCGCTCAGCAGCGTCGGCCACCAGTTGCGCAGCCAGATGAAATTGCGCCCCACGCCCAGCCGCTGCTCTGGCTTAAAGCCGCCAATCTCATACAAAATCTCAACCTGCCGAAAGGTGAAATAGTGCACATGCCCGGCGTCCAGCATCGGTGTTTCCAGCGGATTGAGGGCAAAGCCTTCATTGGGCAGCCAGGGGATGGCCGTGTTGGGGGCGCGACCGCGCAAAATGTTGAGCCGCTGCGGCAAGAAGCCCACGTTGGGCGTCACCGTTACCAGCTGCGTGCCCGGCTTGGCTAATCGTCCCAAAATCCGCATCGCCTCAATCACGTCTACCACGTGCTCAATCACGTCGGCCCACACAATGCAGTCGAAGGGGGGAACGGCCGTTTCCAGCAAACTCTCCAGCGGCTCACTCAGCACACGGCAGTTGGGCAAATGAGCCAACGCCCGCTGCGTCCGGGCCGCCCGCACCGCCGACAGCTCCGTGCCCACCACCTCGTCGTAATGGGGGGCCAGCGCCGCCAGCACATCCCCCTGACCGCAGCCAATTTCCAGCAGACGGCCGCCGGGGCGCGCCAAATGCAGCAGCGCCTGTTTGCGATCCGCTGGCCAGCCATTTAAGGTGACAGGCTGAACCGTAATCTGTTCATCCGCGGCCACATGCTCATTTTTGTACAGCTGGTCGTACTTTTGCACCAGCTTGTCTGATACCGGTTTGTTGCTCATAGGTTTTCCTTGCCAAGATCATGCTCTGGAACGAGCAATCGTATCTGCGTAAATCTGCCGCACCCGATCCGCCACAATATCCCAGGTGTAGTTGGCCAGCACTTTTTGCCGCCCCGCTGCGCCCAGCGCCGCCCGCTGGGCCGGATTCGCCAGCAGCGTTAGCACCTGCGCCGCCATGCTCGCCGGATCGCCGTAGCGGAACAGCAGCCCATCCTGCCCCGCGTCGATGAGCGAGGCCAGCGCCCCCACATCGGCACCGATGACCGGCTTGCCCGCCGCCCACGCCTCGGCAAAAACAATGCCAAACGATTCGTTGCCGGAAGGGTGTACTAGCAAATCGGCCACGGCCAGCAATTCCGGCTTTTCGCTTTCGGGGAAGTCGTTGATAATCTGGATTTGGGCCTGCTGGGCCGGGGGCAGGGCGGTGATGAGCTGGTCGAGTGTGGCTGAGTAGTTGGTTCTGGCCCCGGCCAGCAGCAGGTGGACGTCGGGCTGCTGCGCCCAAATGTGGGGCATGGCGGCAATCACCGTGTCCAGCCGCTTTAGCTCGGAGTGGCGGCAAAGGACGAGGATGACCGGTTTGTCGCCCAGCTGGTATTTGTCGCGGAGGGTACGGCCGTTCCCCACCAAAAACGGTGCCACGTCCACGCCCCCGCCAATCACCTGAATCTTCTCGGGCGTCACGCCTTTGCCCAGCAGATATTCTTTCTCAAACTGGGTCAGCGCCAGGTACGCATCCGCCTGCTTGATGGCGTCGATGATCAGCTTGCGGTCGTAGCCCCAGGCATCCCCGGTGTGGATCGCCCCAGCAGAACCACCGGCTTGCCGCTGCGCTTTGCGCCCGCCACGGCCACATTCATGTGCAAAAACGGAAAAGTGGAGGCCATAACAATCGCCGCTGGCTGGCGGGCAATCTCGTCGGCCAGGCCCCAGATGATTGGCCCCAGCTGGATCGCCCGCGCCCAATCGTGGTACGGCAGCTTGAGCCGGTGCGCCCCGTGCGCCCACAGTCGGCGCAGCCCGCGCAGCCCGCGATAGACCGGGAAGCGGCGCACCGTGACGCCGTTGATCGTTTCTGTGCCCACGGGCAGCGGGCCGCCCTCATCCCGCCAAAAGTAGCCCGGCTTGGTGACGGCGGCGGTGAACACGGTGACGTCGTCGCCGTGCCGCTGGGCCATCTGTTCCGACAAATTTTGGGCCAGCCATTCGGCCCCGCCCTTCACGGGATGGTACGCCTGGACGACGTGCAAAATTTTCATGCGCCACCCTTCAGCGCCGTTTGGTAGACGGTGCGGTAGGCGTCAATCATCTTTTCCAGGGAAAACTGCTGCTGGCCGAGGCGAACGGCCGTTGCCACCATTCCCGCATAATTCGCCACCAGTTGGTCCACCGCCTGCCCAATCGCCTGGGGCGTAACCGCTTCAACCACCGCGCCGCAGCCAGTTTCGGCCACGGTGTCGGCCATCGGGATCGCCTGGCTCACCAGCACCGGCTTGCCTGCCGCCAGCGAATCCAGCAGCGAGTGCGGGTACGCCTTGACAATGCCCTCGGCGCTGGCCAGATTGACGGTGGCGTGCACGGTGGCCAAAATCCCGTTCACGTCCACCAGTTCATCAATCACCAGCACCCGGTCGGCCAGGTTATGCGCCGCCACGCGCCGCTGCATTTCGGCCAGATGGTGGCCGCGCCAGAGAAAAATGAGCGCGACGTGGGGGCGCTGGGCGGCAAAGGCCAGCAGGGCGTTGATCCCTTTGCTTTGGAATTGGGGCACGGTCCACGGGGCAGAGGCGACCAGCAGGCGCAGCGGGCCGTCGAGCGGCTGGGGGGTGTGGCTGAAACGGCCGTTCGCCACCCCAGCCCGCACCAGATGCACATTGGCCAGCCCCCAGCCGCGCAGCCGCTCATAGCTGCGTTCATCGGGGACGGTAACGGCCGTTAAGTGAGACAAAAAGCGGATGTTCGGCCGTTTCTGGCCCACGCCGCTGCTAAGCGAATACACCACTGGCCGCCGCAAAAAGCGCAAAATGGGGAAGGGGAATGGGTCGGGGTTGTAAACGTGGTGTAGATCGATGTGGGCCTCGCGGCGGCGCAGCTCCGGCAGCTGGTGGAAGCCAAAGAGCAGCCGGGGCAGGTAAATGGGCGAGCTAATGTTGGGATTGAGATAGAGCAGCTCCCCGCCAAAAGCGCTTTGCAGCGCCGCAATTTCTTGCGACAGCGCCTCGGCCTGGGGCATTTTGGGCGGCAGGATGGTGAGGTGGTAGAGCACGTTCATGTGGCGACTTTCCCAGTGCAATAAGCTAAGACGCGTTCATTTTGGCCGCCGAAACGGCCGTTCACCCCATCCACCAACGCCAGCCAGACCGCCCGCGCCGTGACGCGCTGCCCACCCAGCCGCAGCTTGAGCGCCAGGACCAGCGTGTACGCCAGCCAGAAGGCGCGTAAACCAAGCCGCCAGCGGTAATGACTGCGCAAAAACAACAGCCGGTTGCGCACGATGTAGTAGACATAAAGTGAGTTTCGTAAAGGGGCGGAGCGGCTGATGGTGTGCCTGGCCTCGGCACGGCGATCCACCGCGCAGACAAAGCCGTGCTGCCGCGCCCGCAGCGCCAAATCGGCCATCTCCGTGCTGAAGAAGTAACGTTCATCCAGCAGCCCCACCTGCCGCAGCATGGCGGCGCAGATGAGTACGGCCGTTCCCGAAACCGTCTCCACCACCTGCACCGGGGCCTCGTTGGGGAAGCTTTGTACGCGGGTTTGCAGGTGAAAGGCAGGGTTTTTGCCGCCAACGGCGACCAGTTCACCATGCTCATTCAAAAGCTGGGGCACCACCATGCCAATTTGGGGGTTTTCGTCGAGGGTTTGGCACAGGCGGTGGACGGCCGTTTCCGCAATCATCGCATCATTGTTAAGCAGCAAAATAGGCGCATCACCCTGGGCCAGAGCAAACTCTATGCCCCCATTGGAGCCGCCGGAGAACCCTTCGTTGGTTGCATTTTCGATCAGCTGCACGCCGGGCAGCGCCTGCCGGATTTGGGCCACATCGTCCCCTGTGGACGCATTATCGACGACGATGAGGAACGGCCGTACCTGCCGCCAATCCAGCATGGGGCGCAGGCAAGCTATCGTATCTTCAGCACCGTTCCAGTTCAGGAGAACAATTGAAACATCCATCATGTTTGGGTCATTCGGATTTCGAAACGTGAAACGTGAAGCGTGATAAAAAGCTCACGTTTCACGTTTCACGCATCACGGTTTTTTTGACAGGCGCGGCATCTTAACATACCATCCCCAGCCGGACAAAATCATGCGTATTCTTCAACTGGTTCACCAATATTTGCCCGACCACGTGGGCGGCACCGAATTGTATACTGTTTGGCTCAGCCGCGCCTTGCAGCAGCAGGGGCACGAGGTGGCTGTCTTTCATCGCCGCAGCGCGGAGGGCAGCGGGCTGGCCCGGCGTGAGGAGGATGGGATTGTGATTTGGTCGGCGTGGAACGGCCGTTTCCAACCCACCGACCGCCTCCTCTCCACCCTCCACAATGGCCCGCTGCTGGCCGCCTTCAACGAAGTGGTAGCAACCATTCAGCCAGACTTGGTTCACGTGCAGCACCTGATGGGCCTGCCAGCCTCCATTCTTCAGCAGGTGCACAAGCGAAACATACCCTACGTCATTACCCTGCACGATTACTGGTGGGTGTGCGCCAACAGCCAACTCCTCACCAACGACAGCCAGGAAATTTGCCACGGCCCCAAAGCATTCCTCAACTGCGCCAGATGCGCCCTGGCCCGAGCCAACCAGCCATTGTTCCCCCCAGCGTTGCCCCTGGTTGCCGTGCCGCTGGCGCTGCGCAACAAACTGCTGCGCGACTGTGTTGAAAAGGCGGCGGCCTTTATTGCCCCGGCCAACTTTGTTAAACAATGGTATGTGTCGCAGGGCATTGCCGCGAACAAAATTCACGTGCTGCCGTGGGGGGTAGATTATCCGCCCAGGCCGGAACTGCCCGCGCCCACCCATTTTCGTGTGGGGTACATCGGCGGGCTTTCCCGGCAAAAAGGGGTGCATGTGCTAGTGGAAGCGTTTAACCAACTGCCAGAAACGGCCGAACTGTGGCTGGCGGGCGATCTTGAATTCGATCCTGGTTATGTTAAGCAACTCAAGGCAGCGGGACGCGCCACCTTTTTAGGCAAGCTAAACCGGCAAGACGTGTGGCAGATGCTGGCCCAGGTGGATGTCATTGTGGTGCCCTCCCTTTGGTATGAGACGTTTGTCTTTGTCATTTCAGAAGCGTTTGCTATGGGCGTGCCCGTGATTGCGTCTGATTTGGGCGTGGTGGGCGAGCGGGTGCGCCACGGGGTGGATGGCCTGCTGGTTGCCCCGGGCGATGTCGATCAGTTGGCCCACGCCATGCAAACCCTGCATGATGATCCGGCCTTGCGTGCCCGGCTGCGCCAAAATATCGCCCCAATCCCTACCGTGGCAGAGCATGGAACGGCCGTTGCCCACCGCTACCAAACCATCACCAAAGAATACCAATCGTCATCAGCCAAAAAAGTGACATGATGCTAAAATAGCCCGTCTGGCCGCTAACCCAGGCAGCCGAAAACAAGCATTGGTAAAAAAGTATGGCTACAGAAACCAGAACAGAAAAACAAATGGTCAGCTATCGGCCAGAGCACTTCGACAGTAACGACACCCAAACTTTGTGGGGGAGCGTGGTTGAACTGTACCATTATCGGTTCCTCCTGCGGAATCTGGTGATTCGCGATCTAAAAGTGCGCTACAAAAATTCACTTCTCGGCGTCATCTGGAGCTTGCTCAACCCCCTGCTGATGATGATGGTTTACACGGTTTTGTTTACGATTCTCATCCCAGATGAAACAATTCAAAATTACCCGGTTTTCATTTTGGTCGCCTTAATTCCCTGGCAAATGCACACAGGGGCGCTGAATGCCAGCGTCCATGCCATCACCGGCAGCGCGCCAATCATCAAAAAGGTTTATTTTCCGCGCATTTTGCTGCCCACGGCCACCGTGCTCGCCAGCCTGGTGAACTTTTTGCTGGCTTCACTGGTGCTGCTGGTACTGCTTTTTGTTTTTGGCGTAGGGATCAGCATTCACGCACTGTGGATTCCTTTAATTTTACTGACGCAGATCGTTTTTATGCTGGGGCTGGGTTATTTGCTGGCAGCGCTGCAAACATTTTACCGGGACACCGCCATGATTCTGGAAGTTGGCTTGCTGGCCTGGTTTTTCCTGACGCCCATTTTTTACCCGTTTGAGCGCTTTGGCACACAGGCCGAAGTTTGGGGGATTGTGTTTAATCCGGCCCGGCTGATGCGTTGGGTAAACCCGATGGCCTCCATTGTGGATGGGTATCGTACCGTGCTGTGGGGCAACGTAGGCGGTAACGGGCCAGCGGCGATGGATCCATTGGCGCTGCTGCGGACGTTTATAACGGCCGTTCTCATCTTCATCATCGGCTATGCTGTGTTTAGCCGTTCTGAGCACCTTTTTGGTGAAAAATTGTAACCACCCGGCCCCAGGCAACGCGCACACTACCAGATCGCTACGTGCGCGCTACGTCGTTTTTGGGGGTTGCTCGACCATGTTATAATGCCCCCGGCATAGACGGAAGCAAACACCCATCACCCATACCCCGCAACCAAGGGTAGCCTTTTGTCCTATGCGTTATCAAGAAATTTGGCTGTAGCGCAAATCGCAAAAACAGCTTTTGTAAAAAGCGTAACTACTATGTCTCTCAAGCTAAAAAATTTCATCCTGCGCCCCCTGACGGTAGGCATTTTATTGAGTCTGGTATTGCTGGTTCTGGCCGCCTGTGCCAGCGGCCAAAACGGCAGCCCGCTGCCAACCCTGGCCGCTACGGTTGCCGTTCAGGTGGCCAACAACAGCAGCACCGCCACCGCACCGGCCAGCGATACGCCTAGCGATACGCCCAGCCCTACCCCCACCGCCGATTCAACGGCCGTTCCAGACCCCAACCCCACCGAAATCGATCAATCGACCGCCACACCCACACCCACCCACACGGCCGTTCCCACCGCCACGCCCACCAGCCTGCCACAGGTAGACCCAGTGCTCACCATCAGCGCCCCAGAAAACCTGCTAGAAGGGATTCCCACACCGTCTACGGCCGTTCCCACCGCCGTCCCCACCTTCGAAGTGCCCGACGGCACCACCAACATTCTGCTGCTGGGCAGCGACACGCCCATCGGCTCCGATGATACCCGCACCGACACCATGATCATCGTCTCCATCAACCCCGATGGCCCCACCGCTTCCATGATCTCCCTGCCCCGCGATCTGTTCGTTTACATCCCCGGCAAACTCATGAACCGGCTCAACACCGCCCTCTCCGTTGGCGGCGTCGATCTGCTTAAGCAAACCATCCTGTACAACTTTGGCATTCCCATCCATTACTATGCCCGGGTCGATTTTGAAGGGTTTAAAACGGCCGTTGATGCCATCGACGGCGTAGACATTGCCGTCAGCTGCCGCCTGCAAGATTGGCGGCTCATCTCCCCGAACTAGACCCGCAAGAGGAAGACAATTGGGAACAGTTTGCCCTGGAACCCGGCCTCTACCACATGGATGGCGACACGGCGCTCTGGTTCGCCCGCTCCCGCCTCACCACCAATGATTTTGACCGGGGCCGCCGCCAGCAGCAGCTGCTGCGCGCCCTGCTCAACGAAGGCGTCGATCTAGGCCTGCTCTCGCAGTTCCCCTCACTCTGGGATGCGTACAAAGAAAACGTGGAAACCGATATGGATATCGGCCGTATTTTGCAGCTGGCCACCCTGGCCCCCGCCATTCGCCAAAATGGGGTCCAGCACCTCTACCTGACGCGCGGCATTGAAGCGTGGGAAACGCCTGGCGGGGCCCAGGTGCTGCTGCCCGTCTGGGAAGGAAAGGACCATCTGCAAGAAACCTTCAGCCGCCTCTTCCGCGTGCCGGCTCTCAACCGAGCCAACCGCCGCCCCATCACCGTGGAGGTTGTCAATGCCAGCGGCAACCCAGACATGGCCCTGCTGGCGGCCGACAACCTGGCCTGGTACGGCTTTGTGCCCATCATTGGCGAAGAGGCTCCCACCCAGGAGGTGACCGAAATGTTTTACTATCGGCCCAACTTCAAAGATTCCTTCGACTGGATGATTAGCTGGATTTTCGACAAGTTCCGCAGCGAAATCCAGCTCACAGAAGATGATGCCTTTGCGTACGAATACAAGGTGGTCCTGGGTGAAGATTACAACCCCTGCCTGAACCAGCTGTTCCAGCCGCAAGAGTTCCTGGAATAACCAAATTTCCGCATTGCGAAAACGGCCGTTCACAGGCATAATCCGCAGCGAAACTGGCAGGTGGAAACGGCCGTTTTACAACCCACAACAATGCGAGACCCATTTTGCCTCGGCAAGCCAAGGTTACGCGTGTCTCTGCGCTGACACACAGGAGAGGAACCCTTGAACGATAAACGCGAAATCTTCGGCTGGACCATGTACGATTGGGCCAACTCAGCCTTCAGCACCACCGTCGTCACCGCCCTGCTTGGCCCCTACATCCTCGCCCTGGCCGAATCTAGCAGCACCCCCCTCATGATTTTCGGGTTCCCCATCCAGCCCGCAGCCATCTTCCCCGCAGCAACCTCCCTCTCTGTGCTGCTGCAAGTCTTCTTCTTGCCCCTACTCGGCACCATCGCCGACTATACCAATCTCAAAAAGCGCATGATGATGACCTTCGCCTATATCGGGGCCATCACCACCATCCTGCTCTTCACCGTTCAGGCCGATATGCCCCTCATTGGCACCAATGGCGCCGTGCTGCTGGCCAGCCTCCTGGCCATCATTGCCAACCTTTGCTTTGGCGCAGCCATCGTCTTTTACAACGCCTTCCTGCCAGACATCGCCTCGCCAGACCAGCGCGACGCGGTCAGTTCACGCGGGTTTGCCTTCGGCTACCTGGGCGGTGGCCTGCTGCTGCTGGCCAACCTCGGCCTGCTCAACTTTATGGAAGATACGGGGCTGGCCGTGCGCATTAGCCTGGCCAGCGCGGGCATCTGGTGGCTGGCCTTTACCTACCTCTTTCCGCAGCGCCGCCTCAAAGCGCGCGACGCCGCCCGGCAACTGCCCGAGGGCAGCACGTTGTTCTCCCACGGCATTCGCCAGATTGCCCACACCCTGCGCGATCTGCGCCAAAAATACCCCGCCACCCTGCATTACCTCATCGCCTACCTCATCTACAACGATGGCATCCAAACCGTCATCATCGTCTCCACTGCCTTTGCCGCCGATGAGTTGGGCGTAGAAACAACCAGCCTGCTGCTGCTGGTGCTCATCATTCAGTTTGTGGCGTTTTTGGGGCGTTTGCCTTTGGCTTTTTGGCGCAGCGCATTGGTGCCAAGCGCTCCATTATGTTCAGTTTAGTCATCTGGTCAGGGCTGGTGATTTTTGCCTATGCCTTCCTGCAAAACGAGACGCAGCTGTTCATTATGGGGGTGTTTGTGGCAATTGTGCTGGGTGGCTCACAGGCGCTCAGCCGGTCGCTCTTCTCGCAAATGATCCCGGCCGACCATGAAGCTGAATATTTTGGCTTCTACGAAATCAGCGAGCGGGGCACTTCCTGGTTGGGGCCGTTGGCCTTTGCTGCCGCAGTGCAGATCACAGGTTCGCAGCGCATTGCCATCGTTTCGTTGATAATTTTCTTTGTGGTGGGGCTGATTTTGCTGAGCACGGTGGACGTGCGCAAGGCAATGCTAGATTCTGGCAATGACCCAGAAGGGGTTGTACTGTAATTGTTTAGACGTGACAGGTTTCTAGTATTGCGCCCCAAAAGTTCGCATCAGGTTATTGATGAGGGCGCAATCCTTAAACAGTCCAGCAACTTGTCATCATAACGTTGTATGAATTTTTTGCCGGACGGTACTAGCAGCATAATTGACGGCCAAACACGCCAGGGAAACCTATCAGGTTCTTTTGCTCAGTACCAATCTTTACCCCGTTCTTGTTTGCGCTCGCCGCGTTTTTTCTTTTCGTCTAGCCGTTTTTCCTGGGCGGCGGCGGAAGGTTTGGTGCGGCGGCGCTTTTTTCTTGGTGTAAGGGCGTCGGCGAGGAGCTGCTGGAAGAGGGATACGGCCGTATCCCGGTTCCGATGCTGGCTGCGAGACGACTGAACCTGAAGCTGCAACAGCCCCTCTTTGTCGATGCGGTTGGCCAGCCGCACCAGCAGCCGCGCCCGCGCCTCGTCTGACAAGCTGGGTGAATGGGCTACGTCAAACAGCAGCGTCACCTTGGTGGCGCTCTTGTTCACGTGTTGCCCGCCCGGCCCGCTGCTGGTAGAAAAGCGAAAGCTCAACTCCGCCAGCGGAATCTGTACGGCATCGTTAATGGGGATCAGGCGTTCCTCGTCCATACGCTTTAGTATAGCACCAATCGGTGCGGTATAATTTTTGTAAAAAGTGGCTGGTGGTTGGTGGCTGGTGGTTAATCACCATCCCCTACCCTCCAGCCACCAACCATTCAAAACTATGAACAAACAACCCAACTCCGATTACTGTTTTGTCTGCGGCCGCAAGAACCCGCATGGGCTGTACGTCACGTTTTATGATAACGGCCGTAACGAAGTCCGCGCCAGCCACACCATCCCCGAAGCGTACCAGGGCTACCCTGGCGTGGTGCACGGTGGCATCGTGGCCTCCTTGCTAGACGAAGTGGTAGCCCGCGTGGCCATGATTGGCGATCCGCACCATTTTATGATGTCCGTCAAGCTAGAAGTGAAATATCGTCACCCTGTCCCCACCGAAACGGCGCTAACGGCCGTTGGCCGTATCGTCAAGCTGCGCGGGCGGCTGGGCAAAGCCGTCGGCGAAATCATCCTGCCCGACGGCACCGTCGCCGCCGAAGCCGCCATGACCCTGGCCGACGTTCCCG
The DNA here is from genome assembly GCA_016713825.1 of Candidatus Leptofilum gracile. GTDB lineage: Bacteria > Chloroflexota > Anaerolineae > Promineifilales > Promineifilaceae > Leptofilum > Leptofilum gracile. Next base: position 368,963 of record JADJOJ010000001.1, read on the forward strand.
CCGAACTGCTGGCCAACACCAATCTAGACGCCCTGGGCTGGTACGTGGATGAATGAAGCGGGTTTTAGTGGCGGGTGGCTGGTTTAGGGTCGCGCCCCCCCCCATTACTAGCCCCTATTACCCACCAACTTAACACAATTTATACGGTCATCTTCAACCAGACCTTTTACAATGGCCAATTATGAATCAGGCGTACTCTAAAGAACTACGGGCCGATACGGCCGCTCTGCTCATTCCCCTCATTGCCGGCACCACCGCATTAGGCACCCTGCTGATTGCCGTGACGGTTGAATCGTTTGCCGCCGGCTGGCATTTTTGGCTCAGCGTGGTTTTGGCCACAGCCAGCGGCATTTTTGGCTGGCAGGCGCTTAAGCAAGAGCGGCGGTTTTTAGGCACGGTGGTGTTTACGGCCGTTCACCTCCTCATCTTCTTCTTCATCATTAGCAAAAACTGGGTGCCGGGCAGCATGGTCCCCTACCTGTTTGCCGTGCTAATCATCGCGAGCAGCATGTTTACCCAGCCAGACTTTGGCTTCATCATTTGGGGCGTCGCCACCCTGCTCACCGCCATCGGCATCAGCGGCCATGTAGATGGCACAATCGAACTCATCAAGCAGATTATCGGCCCCGTGATGGTGAACCTGTTTGTGGCCGGAGCCGCATACTTTTCGGCCCTGGAATGGCAGATGGCGGTGGAATCGGTCAGCGCCCTGCACCTGAAAGCGCAGCACCGGCGCGACGAGCTGTTTGCCATTCAAGAAGAGCTACGTCTGACCAACGCCAAACTGTACAGCACCAATGAAGAACTAGAAAAAGCCCGCAAAACGGCCGTTGCCGAACGAGACCTGCGCACCCGCTTTATGCACCAGGTAAGCCACGAACTGCGCACCCCCATCAACACCATCGTCAACTTTGCCCACATCATCGGCCAGGGCGAACTGGGCACCGTAAGCGAGCGTCAGGTCGATTACCTGAGCCGCATCGAAAAATCGGGCTGGCACTCTATGAGCGTGCTAAACGACCTGCTAGACCTGGCCCAAATGAACGCTGGCGAATTTCGGCTCAAGCGGCAGCTGGTAGACCTGCGCGCCGTCTGTGAAGAAGCCGTGGCCAGCGTGCGCAGCCTGCTGCGCAATCCAGACATCGAGCTGGTGCGCGACTACCCAGACGTATGGCCCCACGTCATGGTCGATCCCAAACGATTCCAGCAAGCGCTGCTCAACCTGCTGGGCAACGCCGCCAAATACACCGATGAAGGGCAAATTACCTTGCGCGTGCGCACCCACCAACACACCGCCACCTTTGCCGTAGAAGACACCGGCATCGGCATTCCCGAAGCCCATTTTGAAACTGTTTTTCAAGAATTTCGCCAGTTAGATGAGACGATAGCCCGGCGACGCATTGGCACCGGGCTGGGCTTACCCATCAGCCGCCACCTCATCGAACGACATGACGGCACCCTCAACGTAAGCAGCCAGGTCGGCAAAGGCAGCACCTTCACCATCACCCTGCCCCTGGCCGACCCCAGCGAAACAAATGGTCATTCTCCCCCTCAGGATCGGCCCGTTGCCCAGGAACGGCCGTTTTGATACACTCCACCCTATAAACAGGTAACCGATGTCTATACCATTAGCCAACGCCACCATCATCCTTGTCGAAGACGACCCCAACGCCCAACTCGTGGCGCTAGACCTGCTGCGCATGGGCGGGGCCAACCGGTGTTACTCCCGCCGCAGCGTCGATTCCGCCATCACCTTCGCCGAAAAACTGCCCCAGGTCGATCTCTTTTTGGTAGACATCAACATGCCCCAAAAAAGCGGCTTCGATCTGCTGGATGAAGTCCGGCGGCACGCCCGCTTGCAAGGGGCTTTGGTTGTTGCCGTTACCGCAGGCACCCTGGAACACGACACCGCCCGCATCCGCGAATTTGGCTTCGATGGCTTCATCAGCAAGCCGCTGCGGGCCGCCGAATTTGCCAGCCAGGTGCAGCGCCTGCTCAACGGCGAGCGCGTCTGGGAAATGCGCTAACAAGCTAACCCAAACAGCCCACCGCCAAAACCTGCGGTGGTCGATTTTGGGTAAACAATTTTCCAACTGGAGTTCAAGTGAATCAGCTTTTGCCGAGAAAGATTCTCAGACAGCCACGGTTTCTGCCGCTGGCTGGGCTGCTGCTCCTGCTGCTCTTGCTCACCGCCTGCTCTGGCGGTGGCGAGGAAGCCGCCCCAGAGCAGGCGGAACCAGCGGCGGTTGCCGGGCAGCCGGGCAGCCTCACGTGCAGCCAAACCTGCCTGGCCCAGGGGCAATGCGGCACCGCCGCCGACAGCAGCGTCGTCATTCTGGCCCACAGCGCCCAACCCACCCTGCGCAATCACGACACCCTGCTGGCCAATGATGCAGTCGTCACCATCATCGAGCAGCGAACTGTCCCCGTCTCAGACGTAACAGGGGCCATGAGCAGCCTTAACTTTTTTTACGTGCAGCCAGAGAGTGGTCCTGCCAGCTGGGTCGCGGGGAGCTGCGTTAACCTGCCATAAATCATGAGCGATAATTTGCGCATTATTCAGGAACTTTTGGCGGCACAGCAAGCGGGCACGCCCGTGGTTTTAGCCACGGTCATCAAGGCACGTGGTTCGGTACCGCGCCACACGGGCAGCAAAATGTTGGTGTATGCAGACGGCCGTATCTCTGGCAGCGTTGGCGGCGGCGAGATGGAGTCACGGGTGGTGATGGCGGCCCAAGAAGCGTTGCAAAACGGCCGTACCCGCGTGCTGCCCTACGCGCTGGTGGCACCTCAAAAAGGCGACCCCGGCGTTTGCGGAGGTGAAGTGGAAATTTACCTGGAACCGTACGCCCCACCCGCCACGCTCCTCGTGGTGGGCTGCGGTCACGTGGGGCAAGCGGTGGCCGAACTGGGCCACTTCCTCGGCTACCGCGTCGTCGTTACCGACGACCGCGAAGGGCTGGCCAGCCCAGAGGTGATTCCCAATGCCGACCTGCACCTGCCCGGCAGCTTCGCCGATGCCCTGGCCCAAAACCCGATCAACGCCCACACGTACATCGTCATGGTTACGCGCAATGTGCTGGTAGACCGCGAAATCGTGCCGCAAATCATCCACTCCCCCGCGCCTTACATCGGCGTCATGGGTAGCAGCCGCCGCTGGGCCGAAACGAAGCGCCTGCTGCTGGAAGATGGCCTTTCTGCCGAAGATTTGGCGCGCTTCCAGGCCCCATTGGTCTGGAAATTGAAGCCGAAACGCCAGAAGAAATCGCCGTCAGCATCATGGCTGAAATTATTCGATATCGTCGTGCGACGAAGTAATTGCGTCATTGGGGAGTTGGGTAATTCATCGGACAAATTACTCACGTACTGAATTACCCACCCCCCCACAAAATTATACTTAGCTTATGAACACTCATTTCCACCAAATTTCCCACTATGAAACGCCCACAACGGTAACGGCCGTTCTCGACCTTTTGGCAAAATACGGCCGTCGCGCCCGCCTCGTGGCTGGCGGCACAGATTTGCTGCTAGAGCTGGAGCGCGGCACCCGCACCGGGGTGGACATCTTAATCGACATCACCCGCATCCCTGGCCTGGCCGACATCACCGAAGACGATGACGGCACCCTTCACCTGGGGCCGCTGGTGACGCATAATCAGGTCGTTGCTTCGCCGCTGCTGGTGCACAAGGCGCTGCCGCTGGCCCAGGCCTGCCTGGAGGTGGCCTCGCCGCAGCTGCGCAACCGGGCCACCGTGGCGGGCAACCTCATCACCGCCAGCCCGGCCAACGACACCATCAGCCCCCTGCGCGCCCTGAATGCCAGCCTCACCCTGGCCTCCGTGCGCGGCGAGCGGGTTGTCTCCCTGGCCGATTTTCACACGGGGGTGCGCAAAACGGTGCTGGAACCAGATGAAATGGTAACCGACATCAGCTTTGCCGCGATGCCAGCGTCGGCGCGGGGCATTTATGTTAAGCTAGGGCTGCGGCGGGCGCAGGCCATTTCGGTGGTGCATCTGGCCTTCATCCTCGATTTTGCGGCAGATGGCACGGTGACTAGTGCGGCCATCACCCAGGGCAGCGTGGCGCCCACCATCATCCACACCCCTGGCGCGGAAGAATATTTGCTGGGCAAAACGCTTACCGATGAGGCGATTGCCCACGCCGCCAATCTGGCGGCCGCGGCCGCCACCCCCATTGACGATGTGCGCGGTCCGGCTGAGTACCGGCAGGAGATGGTGCGCGTGCTTACCCGACGGGGCCTTACTGCCCTACGCGACGGCACCGAGCGCAGCCAATGGCCGCACGATCCGGTGATGCTGTGGGGAAACAAACGGCCGTTTCCCCACCGGCACCCAATTCAGCCACACCCACAACCCAGACACGCCTATCACCGCCACCGTCAACGGCAAGCAGATTACCGCCACGGGCGGCAACCACAAAACGCTGCTGCGCTGGCTGCGCGAAGAAGGGCTACTCACGGGCAGCAAAGAGGGCTGCGGCGAAGGGGAATGTGGGGCCTGCACCGTCATTCTAGACGGCATGGCGGTGATGTCTTGCCTGGTACCGGCACCACGCGCCCACGGGGCCAACATTGTGACCATCGAGGGATTGGCCAATGGGGACAACGGGGCTACCCTGCACCCTCTGCAGCAAGCCTTTGTGGAGACAGGTGCGGTGCAATGTGGCTTTTGCATCCCCGGATTTTTACTGGCCGGGGCGAAATTGTTGGAAGAACGGCCGTCACCCAGCCGCGAACAGATTTTACAAGCATTTAGCGGCAATCTGTGCCGCTGTACCGGCTACTACAAAATCATAGAAGCTGTGGAAAAAGCTGCAAATTAGCATACGGAGGTAATTCCCCATGCGCCTGGAAAAGAAAAATGAAGAAAAACTCGCCAAACGAAAAGGCTTGACCGGCAAAACAATCCTTCAAGTTATCTATCTGTTGGTCACCGGCGGGTTGGCCTATTTGTTTGTCGAATACCTGTTTAGTCAGGGCATTCTTACGGTTGGCCTCTTCTATAACCAACTGTTGATTCCCCGTTCGGTGCCAGAACTTGGCCTGAAGTTGATTGTGGTTTTGGGCCTGGTGATAATCATGCAAATTTTCTTCTCATTAGGCTACATTATCGCCAGTCCAGAGGGGCGTCGTCGCACAGGGGATGCCTCCATGTACTCCCGCAACAAAGATCCGTTTGACGATCGTTTTAGTTAGAAACGTATGGTGTAATTGGGTGATCAGGTCATTGAGTAGTTGTTCAAACAGCAATCTTAATTACCCAATCACCTGATTACCACCCACAAAATCGAGAATTAGCATGTTGAAGTCCCAATCTGTTTACCGTATAGATGCACCCGGTAAAGTAACCGGTGAAACGATGTATGCTGGCGACATCACGCCAGACAATTTACTGCACGGCAAAGTTGTATTTAGCAACCAACCCCATGCCCGCATGATCGCTATGGACACCTCAGCCGCCGAAGCTGTGCCGGGTGTGGTGGCCATCCTGACGGCCAAAGATGTGCCGATGAATGGGTATGGCCTTAGTGGGCCAGACCAACCGGTGCTGGTGGGGTTGGGCAGCAGCAATCCCCACGCCGACATCAGCCGCTGGGAAGGGGATCATGTGGCCATTGTGATTGCCGAAACGGAAACGGCCGCTGCCCAAGCCCGCAGTCTCATCCAAATTGAATGGGAACAATTGCCCATCATCGGCAGCATGGAAGAGGCGCTAAAGGATGCGGTAATCATCCAGCCGTGGCACGGCAGCAACGTGCTGAAAAAGTACCAGATTCGCAAAGGCGATATGGCAGCCGGTTGGGATGAAGCAGACATCATCCTGGAAAGCACCTACCACCTGCCCTACCAGGAGCACGCCTTTTTACAGCCCGAAGCAGGCATCGGCTACATCGACGACAAGGGGCGCGTGACGGTGGAAGTTGGCGGGCAGTGGGCGCATGAGGATCGGGAACAGGTGGCCCATTCGCTGGCTTTGCCAGAGGAGCAGGTGCGCATCATCTACCCGGCCATTGGCGGCGCGTTTGGCGGCAAAGAAGATATGTCTTTGCAAATTGTGCTGGGCCTGGCGGCCATGCGGCTGCACGAGCGGGGCATCAACCGCCCGGTACGCATCATCTGGACGCGGGAAGAGAGTATTTTTGGCCACCACAAGCGGCACCAGGCAACCGTTTACACCAAGTGGGGGGCGACAAAAGAGGGGAAGATTACGGCCGTTTCTGCCACCGTCCACATGGACAGCGGAGCCTACGCCTACACCAGCCCCAAAGTGTTGGGCAACTTCCACCTGATGGTCACCGGCCCGTATGAAATTCCCAACGCCCACATCGACAGCTACGCCATCACCACCAACAACGTGCCCGGCGGGGCGTTCCGTGGCTTTGGCGGCCCGCAAGGCGCATTTGCTGCCGAAACGCAGATGAACAAGCTGGCCGAGGCGCTGGGCATCAGTCCGGTGGACATTCGCCTGAAAAATGTGCTGCGCGAAGGCAGCCTGCTCACCGTGCAAACCCCACCTCCGCCCGGCATCAGCATGGCCGAGGTGGTAGAGCGGTGTGCCCAAGAAGCCGGTTGGAACAGTGAGCAGTATTCAGGAAACGGTGGTCAGTCTCCAATCTCCAATTTCCGATCTCCCTTTAACAGCATCCAATCGCTGCCGGGCAACCCGCAAACGTTGCGCAAGGGGCGGGGGATTGCCTGCTCGTTCAAGAACGTGGGTTTTTCATTTGGCGCACCTGAAAATTGCGAAGCAATCATCGAAATTCACGGCACGGCCGAAATTGAGCGCGTTGTCCTGCGCCACGCAGCGGCTGATGTTGGCCAGGGCACACATACTGCGCTCAAGCAAATGGCGGCCGCGGCCGTTGGTGTCGATATGAACCTGGTCGAATTAGATATGTCGGACACAGCCACCAGCAGAAACTCTGGTTCGGTATCGGCTTCGCGAATGACATTTATGGCTGGAAACGCAATTCGCGGCGCGGCCGAGGCAGCGCTAACTGCCTGGGCCAGCGAAGATCGTCCGGCCATCGGACACTATAAATACATCCCCCCTGGCACGGAACCGTATGATGCTGAAACGGGCGTATGTATGCCCAATTTTAGCTACGGCTACGTGGCCGAAGCGGTGGAGCTGACGGTAGACATCGAGACGGGGCATATTTACGTGGAAAAAGTGGTGTGCGCCAATGACGTGGGCAAGGCGATCAATCCGATGCTGATTGAGGGACAAATTGAGGGGGCGGTGGTGCAGGCGCACGGGTATGCGTTGATGGAGAATTTGGTGGTGAAAGACGGCCGTATCCTCAACCCCTACCTCAGCCAATATCTCATCCCCGGCATCAAAGACGTGCCGGAGATTGTGCAGTCGGTCATCATGGAAGTGCCAGACCCCATCGGCCCGTGGGGCGCGCGCGGCATGGCCGAGATGCCCTTCTTGCCGCTGGCCCCGGCGATTGTAGCGGCCGTTCACGATGCCACCGGCGTCTGGTTCGACGAAATCCCGCTTACCCCGTCGCGCGTAGTGGCTAAACTGCGCGAAAAAGATTAGGTTGTTAATTTGTTATGGGTATTCCACGATAAGTTGATATTTTGTTGTAGTGTTCTGCCCATTAGGTGTATTTATATATACATAATACATTCCTGGGTCGGCATTTAAACGACTAATACTAAATGGAGGGGACGTGACATAAGCTAGTCTATTAGAGGTAGTTTGATAAAATAATTGTAATTGTCCACCAACTCCTGTGTAATTCGTTAATCTAATTTCCACATCTTTGGTATCACATAAATAGAAGCTAAAGTAATCTTTAAGATCGTCTGGATAACCTTCATAAGTTACACTCGAACGAAGCAAGCCATTGCTTTCTGAATAAGAATCATTATCTTCTATTTCAAAGAGTTGAGGAAAGTATTTGATGGAACAAAAGTCATTGAAAATTACAGGGGAGAATGTCAACCACTCCTGATTAATATCTGGTGTTGCAGTGTTAATTGGAGTCACACTTGCCGTTGGGGAAGGAAGTAAAGTTGCTGTAGGAATAGGCGAAGGTGATTCAGTTGCTGTTGGTATCGGGGTCATTGTTGGACAGCCTTTACATTCGTGATTTGAAAGAGTTTTAAAAAATCCTAGATCGCCTGAATTTTCGAAAGGAACAACAGGCAAAAAGAAACTGATCCATGTATCTAGACCAATCACCAATATAAAAACTACTATTAGCAGCCTAATCTTTGCAAAAAATTTCATTTTAGAAAAAGAAAAAACACTAAAATAACTAGGGTGGTGCAGGCGTATCGGTCGGTGGTATTGGCTGAGGGGTTGGTGGATTAACAAAAGTGCAAAATCTACGAACTGGACTTGAACTAAGAATTGTAAAGCTATCTGGGAGCCAGCCACTGCCTTTTTCTACCCGAGAAACAATTAAATCGACATTCCAAAAACAGCCGTTGTCACCGCTACAGTTAATTTGTTCGGTATACACGGCTATGGGGTCAGACACATTTTCAATCTCGTACCTTGGGCTTTTAATCCAGCTAACGCTATAAACTGGCGAGTTCTCGGCCCAAATGTTTAAGGCGAAATATTCGCCATTAACACCTTCTGTGGCATTTAACGGCCGTGTAGCCAACCATTGAAACACAGCGTTGGCGGACCCCACGCAGGTATCGTCTTTTGGTTCTTGCAATAAAATGGCAAAGGCGGGTACCGTTGGCGAAGGCGTCTGCGATGGCAGCGGGGTGGGCTGAGGTGTATGGGTAAAAGCGGCCGTTGGAACCAATGTGTGGGTAGCTGAAGGCTCAATTGTTGGGGTATCGGTAGCAACCCCAAGGCTGGTGGGGGTATTTGTAGGCTGGGCGGTATTGGTTGCCGCAGGTGTAAACGTTGGTGGATTGGCGACTGATATTTCTACGGTTTTGGACTCAATAGCGCAGCCTTCATGTGCTGTCACAGCAACAGTTACCTCAATGACGCCCGCAACAGCAGGTGCTGTAAACTCTGTGATGCTTTCTTGCGGCGTACTCAGCAAGCGCATATCAACGGTTGTCCATTGATATTGCCAACCAAAGACGGTTGGGGCAACCGCAAGCGAAATGGTTTCACCGGGCTCCACGTTTCTGTTGCCCTGTATTTCCAGAGAATCGGGGCAGCTTAAGCTTGTCATGGCCTGGGTTCGAGCGGGGCTAGCTGGGAGAGTCACACCGGTACAGGCTGCGAGCAGAAAAATCATTGTTATCCAAATTGCATACTTCTTTTGGTTCATGTTTTTGTTCCCTATGAGGTTTATTGGCTATGGCGTAAAGCTTACGTAATACTCGTAGGAAAGTGGCTGATTGTCATACGACAGCGTAACGACAATCGTATCCTCACTAACCGATGAATCTAACTTTTGGTAAACGGCCGTTCGAAAATCAACTGGCTGCGTACCTCCTGCATCTGCGCCCCACCTGACTTCAACAAGTTCATCCTCCGTTACGAATACCTCACAAGATGCTGATAACGTTTCGGTGGGCCAAAGCAAGGATAAATTCAGGGATTCGACGGCCGCAGGAATATCTCTCGTTTCACCCGGATCAATGATGTATGTGTCATTATCCTCATCGACCAGTTGCAGCTGCGGCACGGCCGTTTCCAAACAATCAACCCCATCCGCCACAGTAAAACCAGGCTCCTCTGTATTACCACGCCAAGTTGGTAAATAGATAAGGACTACAGCGACGCCCACCGCAATCAGAAGAAGCAATGCCACCACAACTGCCCGGCGACGAGACCAGGCCGCCCACCGTGAACGACGCTCTTTTTTCTGCTTTTCAGTAATTTCCTGGCGAAGCGTAACGGCCGTTTCCAACTCAGCTACCGGTTCCAGCAACAACAACGCCCGATCATAGTCGCCATTGGCCATCGCCTCGTGCGCCTGCTGGAGATACCCCCCTATCGTCTCCGCCAGCTCACCCAACAAGGCATGCACATCCCGGTAATTTGGCTCCAGCGAATCAGCTTCGTCTAGCAACGTTTGCGCTTTCAGCCAATCCTCCTGCTGCAAAGCCATTCTGCCTTCACTGTAAAGCTGCTCTACCTTAATCTTGGCCTGCACCAGCTTCTGTAACGCTTGTTTTTCTGGTGTGTCCGAAGCCTGCGATAAAAAGTAATCGGCATCACGCCAACGATCCTTTTCAATGGCCCGGTGGCTTTGCTCCAGAACAATTTCGTCTTGCTTACGACGTTCGGCCCGGGCCAGGGCGGCCACCACGGCCTGATTATTCGGCCGTATTTTGAGCGCCTGCTTATAGGCGGCAATCGCCTTGTCCCACTGCTTGATCTCGTAATTCTTTTCGCCCTCGTAGACAAAAGATGCAAAAGCATGATTCTGCCAAGCCTGCTGCAACGCCTGAACCAGCGCGGTGGCGCTGGCATACCGCAGCTCTGGCTCTTTCGCCAGAGCCTTAACAAAAATGGCGTCGAACTGATCCGGCAGCATGGGGGCAACGGCCGTAATTGGCGGGGGGGCTTCTTTCATAACCAGTTGCTGCATTTCTAGCGGATTGACATCCTCAAACGGCCGTTGCCCGGCCAACAGTTCATACAGCAACGCCGCAAATTGGTACACATCCGTTTGCGGCACCAATGGTTGCAAATGCCACTGCTCGGGTGCCATGTACGGCAGGTAACCCAACGGCGCGGCTTGCTCCTGGGCAAATGTCGTCAATTCGGCAACGGCCGTCATGTGGAAATCAGCCAGCAAGCAGTGGCCGTTTGCATTGATGAGTATATTGCCCATGTTAATGTCGCCATGCACCTGGCCATTGGCATGCAAAGCATCCAGCACCTCGGCCAAACTTTCCGCAATTTCGCAAACGCGGTTCACCGAAAATGCGCTTTCCTTGCGGAACCGATCGCGCAGCGACGCCCCTTCTACAAATTTCATCACAACAAACGGCCGTTCCTCATCCACATCCACCTCATACACTGGCACAAGGCCCGGATGGTTGGGCAACCGCAAAATCTGCGCCCGCTGCTGCAAGAACTCTTGCCGGTAACGATGGTTGGCCAGCAAAGGCTGCTTAAAAACCTTCAGCGCCACCAATCGTTCATCGATTAAATCCTGCGCCTGGTAGACGATAGCAAAACGGCCGTGTTGCAGCTCTTCCCGGATCTCGTACCGGCGCTTAACGCGGCGGGGACGCAGCAGATTGGCCATATCGTTTGCCAGCTCCAACGCACTGACGTATCGATCAGCCGGTGACTTGGCCATCGCCTTTTCCAGGATAGGTTGAATTTGTTGCGGCAATCGGGGATTAAGATCACAAGCGTGGGGAATACGGCCGTCCAGATGACGCTCCAACAACGTTTGATGGTCTGCCTCAGGAAACGGCCGTTGCCCCGTCAGCATCTCAAACAGCGTCACCCCCAGCTGGTAAATATCCGTGTACGGCCCCACCGTCTCGCCGCGCCACTGCTCTGGAGCCATGTAAAAAGGTGACCCGCCATAAGATTGCGGCACAAAACCCGCTTCGATCTTGTCCAGATGGGCCGCCAGACCAAAATCAGCCAAAAAAACAGTGCCTTCTTCGTCCAACAAAATATTGGCAGGCTTGATATCCCGATGCACGATCTTTTCACTGTGGGCCCGATTCAGCGCTACCGCCAGCCGGTTCAAAATCAGGCTAGACTCGGCCAAAGGGATAGCTCCCTCACGCTCTAGCCGCTTGTTTAACACATCTGGCATCAGCCGCATCACCAGGTACAAATTTTGCGTGTTTTCATCCTGCCCAAAATCATGCACGGGCAAAATAGCCCGATGCTCCAACCCGGCAATGGTCTTGGCTTCTTCCAAAAAACGTTTGCGGAACCGCTCATCTTCAGAAAAATTTTTGCGAATAATTTTTAGGGCTACCAGGCGATCCATCTGAGGATCACGTGCCGCATAAACCTCGGCCATTCCCCCCTGGCCCATCACATTGACAATCTCATACCGGCCAAATTTCTGCAATGTCATAAAGAATGCTCTTCGCTGTGTCGCTGATCTAAAATTCTACCCGACCCATCGCAGACTAAGGCTGCCATCGACTAAGAGCAGACAATGACCTGCGCCCGGTACGGCCGTTTTTTAACATTCCAAACAGCCTGCCGGGGGGCCTTTAAAGCGTATAAAATTAGGTCACTACCACTAGAATTTATTACCGATACGAGCGCAACTGCTGGGCATTATACAGAACTCTCGCCAGCAAAGTAAAGTCGAATCAACACCTTGCCCCACGAATCTTACAATTGGGGTAACTATTCAGGTGCTCCGGCCGCCGCTCAGTCCCGAAGGGCTGCGCTCCAGACCGCGCTGGCCACAGCCAGAGCGGCGGTATCGTTACCAATTTGGATGAATTGTTTGCCCCCACCTTCACTGCTCAGGTAAGATCCGCCCATGCTATTTCCAAATCAACTCGTTATTCTGCGCGGCGGCGGTGACCTGGCCACAGGCGTCGCTTACCGCCTGCACCACGCCGGGTTCCCCGTCATCGTTCTGGAACTGGAACGGCCGCTTGTCGTTCGCCGAAAGGTGGCCCTGGCAACGGCCGTTCTGCAAAACCAAATCACCATCGAAACCCTCCACGCCCAACACGCCGAATCAGTTGAACAAGCGCTTAACCTGGCTAATTCTGGTGTGATCCCCGTTATGATTGCCCCTGATTGGGCAGTTATCAGCAATCAGTTATCAGTTATCAGTGAGCGGTTACTGATTACGGATAACCGAATACTGAATACCGATTACCGAATACCCATTCTCATCGACGCCCGCATGGCCAAACGCAACATCGACACCCACATCGACCAGGCCGAACTGGTTATCGCCCTCGGCCCAGGCTTCACCGCCGGAACCGACTGCCACGCCGTCATCGAGACGATGCGCGGCCACACCCTGGGGCGCGTCATCTGGCAAGGCAGCGCCATTCCCAACACCGGCACCCCCGGCATTGTGGCCGGCAAAGGGGCCGAGCGCGTTTTGCGTGCCCCAGCAGCAGGAACGGTAAATTGGAGATTGGAGATTGGAGATTTGGTAAAAGAAGGCGATCTCATTGGCGATGTGGCAGGCGAAACGATTGCCGCGCCCTTTGCTGGCGTGCTGCGCGGGCTCATCGCCCCCGGCACCGACGTGCCCGTCGGGCTAAAAATTGGCGACCTGGATGCCCGGGCCGATGTCTCTGCCTGCTTCACCATTTCCGAAAAGGCGCTGGCCATTGGCGGCGGCGTGCTGGAAGCCATTCTGCGCCACCTGAACCAACAAAGATGAGCGCCTATACCCTGCCCACCGCGTTTAATTTGCAACCCCGCAACGAACTGATCGCCTTTGTCGGCGGCGGCGGCAAAACCAGCCTGCTGTTTGCTCTGGGCGCGGCGCTGCCGGGGCGACGCATCCTCAGCACCACCACGCGCATTTTTGCCGCGCAAATGAGCCGGGCAGAGGCATTGGTTTTTGCCACAGAAGGCTCAGAGGAAAATGAGGCAGAGATTCGTGAGGCTCTGGATCAGAAGGGCATTTGCCTGGTGGTGGGGGCTGTGGCGGGAGACAAGGCGATGGGCGTGCTGCCAGAGCTGCCTGGGCGCTGGCTGGCGCGGCCAGACGTAGATTTTGTGCTGATCGAGGCGGATGGTTCGCGGATGCGCCCCATCAAAGCGCCCGCTGCCCATGAGCCAGTGATTCCGCCAGAGACCACGCTGGTGGTGCCGGTGGTGGGGATCGATGCGCTAGACGGCCGTTTCTCCCAAATCACCCATCGTCCAGAATTGGCAGAGGAGCTGCTTCAGCATTCAGTAATCAGTGAGCAGTTATCAGTAGAAAACGTGGCGCAGTTGATGGCCCATCCGCAAGGTGGGCTGAAGGGGGTGCCAGACGGGGCGCGGGTGGTGCCGTTTATCAACAAGGTGGAAACGGCCGTTCAGCTCACCGCCGCCCGCCAGATTGCCCGCCAGCTGCTGCACACGCCCCGCATCGAGCGCGTCATCATCGGTGCGGCCAAAACAGAACAGCCAGTGCGCGAGGTGCATCAGCGGGTCGCCACCGTCATTTTGGCGGCGGGCGAGGGAAAGCGGATGGGCGCACAAACCAAGCAGCTGCTCCCCTGGGGCAGCACCACGGTTTTGGGCCAAACCATTGCCAACGTGCAGCAAACGGCCGTTCACCATCATCTCGTTATCACCGGGCACCAAGCAGAAAAAGTGCGCCAAATCGCCGCCGCAGCGGGAGCGGAAACTTTACATAATCCAGATTTTGCCACCGGGGAAATGATCTCGTCGTTGCAAACGGCCGTCCGCGCCCTGGATGAATCGGTAACGGCCGTTCTGGTTATGCTGGCCGACCAGCCGATGGTGCAGCCCCAAACGATGGATTTACTGCTGGAAGCGTACGGGCAAGGGCACGGCGACCTCATCGCCCCCACGTTTGCGGGGCGGCGCGGCAATCCGGTGCTCATTGGCCGCCGCTACTTTGCCGAGCTGCTGGCCCTGCCCCCCGGCGATGCCCCGCGCACCCTGCTGCGCCGCCACGCCGACGCGCTGCACCTGGTGCAAGTGCCCAGCGACGACATCCTGCGCGACCTGGACAGCCCAGAGCAGTACGCCCAAGAACGGGACAAATGGAACGCAAATGAACGCAGATAACGCAGATTTTCGCTCATAAATAAGACGCAGAGGCGCAAAGGTGGCCAGAGAAAAATCTGTGTAAACTGTGGATTTTATACTGCGGGAAGCGTCGCCAGCCGCTCGTGGAGCTTGTCTACCGTGAGCTGGTCGCCAATTGGGTTGAAGATGGCCAGGCTGCGCTGAAATTGCTTGTGGGCTTCGGCAAAGTTTTGGCTGGCAACGGCCGTATCCCCCAAATACAAATGGCACAATCCCTGCCCCCGCGCATCCCCCATCTCCCGCCGAATCGCCAGGCTTTCCTCGTAGTGGGCCTGCGCCGTGGCGTAATCCCCCAGGGCAAAAGCCACCCGCCCCAAATTTACCAGTGAAAAACCCATGCTCCACCGATTGCCCAACGCCTGCTCTAGCTGCAAACTGGCATGCGAATGGGCCAGCGCCGCCACGTAACGTTCTTGCACGTAAGCGATCTGGCTCAAAATGTTGCTGCTAATCGCCTGGCTGTACCGGTAATCATTTTCGGCGGCCAGCTCCAAGGCTTCGGTGCAAAGAGCAACGGCCGTTTCCAAATCCCCCAACGCCTGCCGCACCACCGCCAAAAAATTCAGCGCGTAGGTCAGCGTTTCCGCATCGCCGTCTGGAGGCAACATCTCTCGGCTTTGGCCCAACAGCCGAGCCGCCTGCTCTGGCTGGCCAGACAAAAAGGCAAACCAACCCTGCCACACAACCAGTTTGGCCAGCAGAACCGTTGGCGCGCGCCCAGCCAAACTGTTGGCGGCCAGACCCAACAGCTCCAGCCCTTCCCGAAACCAGCTGCGCATGTAGAAAAATAGCCCCAGCGTTGCCGCTGCTAGATCCACGCTGGCCACATCGTTGTGGGCTACCGCCAGCCGCCACGCCTGCCGAATATTTTCAATCTCCTGGCTAATGAACGCCAGCGCCTGCCGCTGGTTGCCCCCCTGCAAATCGGCACCCTGGGCGGCGACCAGCTGGAGGTAGTAACGGCCGTATCCCCCCTGCAAATCCGCCAACGCTGGGCCATCTGGTAAATGGTCTGCGGCAAACTGGCGCACCACCGTCAACATTTCGTAGCGCGAGCTGACCGCACGGGCCTGTTCAGCCACCCGCCGCCGCAAAAACGATTTGTCTAGCAGTGCCGACAGCTGCGGCAGCCGGGCCTGGGCCACCTCGGCCGCCGCCTGCCGCTCGAACCCACCCTGAAAGAGAGACAGTCGCGCCAGGGTTTGCTGCTCATCGGGGGTGAGCAGCTGCCAGGAGTAATCGAAGACGGCGCGCAGGCTGTGGTGCCGGGCGGGCGAATCGGCCCGGCTGCCGCCCAATCCCGCTAGATTTTGCTGGAGCTCGGCCAAAATTTCTGGGCAAGAGAGCAAGCGCACCCAGGCGGCCGCCAGTTCGATGGCCAGCGGCATGCCTTCTAGCAGCTGGCAAATTTCGGCAACGGCCGTTGCCGACCAATCCCCCGTTTCTGCCAGCGCAAACCGGGCTTCCACCTGCTGCGCCCGCTGCACAAACAGGGCCAGCGCCGGGCTGGCAGCCGCATCAGCGCTTTGGGTGGGCAGGCCCGCCAACGACAGCACCCATTCGTTGGCCAAATTTAGCCGCTCACGCGAGGTCACCAAAATGTTTAGCCCCGGCGCTTGCTGGTACAGCGCCAAAATCAGCTGCCGCCCAGATGCCATCAAATGTTCCAGATTGTCTAGCAGCAGCAGCATTTTTTTGTTTTTCAGGTAGTTCACCAGCTGCACCTGCGGTTCAGCTGAACCGGCAAACGTAAAGCCAACTGCTTCAGCAACGGCCGTTACCAGCGGGTTAAAACCGGGCGAATCGGCCAGGGCCACATCGGCCAGCGGCACAAAAAAGACGCCGTGCAAAAAAGGGCCCAGGTGCGCTTCGGCCGCCTGCCAGCCCAGCTCCAGCGCCAGGCGCGTTTTGCCCACGCCGCCCGGCCCCACGATGGTGTGCAGGCGCAAATCTGGGTTGGCCAACTGGGCGCTGAGCAGCGCCAATTCCTCGTCGCGCCCCACCAGATTTTGCTGGCGAGGGGGCAAATAATGGGGCCGTTCCTCATCTGAATGGCGAATTTGCTCGGCCAGAGCGGCCGTTTCTGGCAAAGGGTCTACGCCCAGCTCATCCAACAGCGTCTGGCAAAACGCGTCGTAAGCCATGAGGGCGGCGCTGCGCTCCCCTTGCTGCGCCAAAATCCGCATCAGCTGCTGCTGGGCCGGTTCGCGCCACGGCTCGATGGCCAGCTGCTGGCGGGCAAACTGGACCGCCGGCTCATATTCGCCGCGCCGCTCGTGGTACGCCGTTAGCGCTTCCAGCGCCGCCAGCGCCTCGGCCTGGAGCCGCTGCCGGTGGGCCAGCACCCATTCTTCGAAGGCGCTGCTGTCTTCCAAAAAGAAACCGTCTAAAAATGGACCTTTGTAGAGGGAAACGGCCGTTGCCGCCAACGCCATGCAGTCGCCACAAACGTCCTCTCGCCCACCCCGGTGCGCCGCGCAGCCCGCCAGCCCCGCCTGAAACTGCACCACGTCCAGCGCGTGGTTGCTGGCCGGGTTGAACTGGGTCGATTCACGGCTGCTGAGCAAAAAGGGAGGCTGGGCCTGAGCATCGTAAATGGCCTTGCGCAGGCGGCTGAGCGTCTGGCGCAGGTTGGTGCGGGCCGCCTCGTCGGGCATGTCGGGCAAAAGCAAGCCAATCAGCACCTCGCGGCGGTGGGGGCGATTGGCTTCCAGCGCCAAAAAGATAAGCAGCGCTTCAATTCGCTTAGCGCGTGATTCAGAGATTGGTTGATCGTCTACTGCTGCGTGAAAACCGCCAAAAAAGTTGAGGGTGAGGTGCATGATACAGCGTGTCCTTTGCCCAAATTGATGTGCTGTTGTTCGGGGGTGGCTGCATTTTAGCTGATGGGGCAGATTGTGTCACGTTGGTGTCACGGAACGGCCGTATCCTCTGCATCAGATAACGTTCAGCACCGGAATTTGATAAAAAAGGAAAAAAATCATGTTTGCAGCTACAACCACACAATCCCAAAAATCGACCAGCTGGATGAATAAAGTTGTCTCCCGCTTTACCCAAAAAGCCGCCGCGCTGCCCACCCTGTCCCAGGCAATGGCCGGACGCGCTATCGCTGAAACCACCTACCAGGGCATCTGCCAGGTGCCGTTGAGCCAGATCAAAGGCACCGCCAGCGACGGCCGCAGCCGTGATTTTGATGCCAACTTTCGTTTGACCAAGAGCCACAGTAACGGCCGTTTACACAGCGTTCGTCAAGCCCGGCAGCAGTTGGCCGCCCTGCCCCCCATCTCCCTGGTCCGCGTTGGCAGCAGCTACTACGTGCAAGATGGCCACCACCGCGTTTCCGTCTTCCGGGATTGCGAGCAAGACGTCATCACGGCCCATGTTACCGTTTTGGTTTTGCAGTAATGATTAGAATTGGCGCTTCGTTAATTAGTGTGTTTGACCAATGCTTTCAGGTAAAAACCCCAAAGAACTTTGAATGGGGGCTCGCCAGGCAACCTGAATTGTTACGATTTCCCGCTTTACTCTGTGCCCTCTGTGGCAAAATTTTCAAATTAATTGGGGGCGTCTTCTTCCAGGCCGATGGCCATGAGGTAGCCACGGGCACGTTCGGTGAGGGGGTACTGGTTCACCAGCGCCCAAAAGTTGGGGCCGTGGTTGGCCTCTTCCAAATGAGCCAGCTCGTGCACGATAACATATTTGAGAACCCAATCGGGCATGGTTGCCAACCGGTGGCTGAGCCGGATGGTGCCCAGGCTGGGGGTGCAGCTGCCAAACCGGCTGTTCTGGTTGGTCACGTATCGGATAGATTGCCATTTAAGCCGACCAGCAAAGTACGTTTGGTTTAGCTGCTGGGCCAGCACCTCCAACGCCTCATCGGTGGCGGGGGTGCGGCCCATTTTTTTTTGCAGCCGCGTTTGCAGCTTTTCGATGATGCCGTTGAGCTCTTTTTGGCTCATGCGGGCGGGGGCGCGCACCACCAGTTCCCCGTTTTGCACCGAAGCGCTGACGGTTTTTTTGCGCTTGGCACTGCGCTCAATTCGGACGGGCCAGGGTTGGTTTTTCTGATCCATTACGTTGGGCGTTAAAAACCTGACAGGTCTACGAGGCACCTTGCTTGTAACGAGTAGCTTCGTAGACCTGTCAGGTTTTCAGTAGATGCTACGATTCTTCGCTGGTTTTGAGGACGCGGTAGCCCCGGTTCCAGTAGAGCAGGGGCGGTTTGTTGCCGCCAGGCGTGCCAGAAGCCATCACCTTGCCAATGTAGATGGTATGGGTGCCGGCTTCGTACCGGTTGTGAATGGTGCAGTCGAGCCAGGCGAGGGCATTTTGCAGGATGGGTGCGCCGGTTACGGCCGTTCCCCACTCCCCCACCGCAAACCGATCCTCATCCTTAATCCAGGCAAACCGGTTAGACAACTCGCTCATCTCCTGCGACAAAATGTTCACCGCAAAAACCGCCCCTTCCTCCTCCAGCAGCTCATGCCCAGAAGCACGATGATCAATGGCAATCATTACCAGCGGTGGCTCTGGCGAAATGGAGGAAAAGGCAGAAACGGTGAGCCCGTGCGGCAGTTCCAGGCTGGGGGCTTTGATGGTGACAATCGTTACGCCCGCCGGAAACAGGCGCAGCGCTTCGCGAAATTGTTCAGAACTGATACTCATAAAAAATCCTTCTACCGTTAAGACCCTAAGGGTCTTTTTTCTATTCCTGCATCAATAATTTTTACAGACCCTTAGGGTCTTTTACAGATAAGCGGGCGCGGGCAAACCCAAAAAGTGTCGCGTGATTTGGGCAATGTCGCGCAAATCTTGGATTTGGGCGGCCAGTTCGGCGTGGCCCGCGCCCACCAGCAGCGTGGGCACCGGATTGCGCGTGTGCTGCCGCTGGTCTTTCTCCTCAATATTCCCATGATCGCTGGTGAGAATCAAGAGGCCGTTGGCGTCGTCCCAGGCGTCTAGCAGGCCGCCCAACACAGCGTCGATCATCTCCAGGTGGGCGGCGGCTTCGGCCAGCGTGCCGCGATGCCCGGCCCGGTCGCTGGGCCAATGCTCGAAGAAGCTGAACTGGTAGCTGGGGGCAATGTGGGCAATTTGCCGCCCCGCCGCTTCCAGGGAGAGCAGCGGGATGTCGTCGTAGCCGAGATGATCGCGCCAGCCTTGCCCGGTAAAGCCAGGGCTGACGGCACGGCCGTTTCTTAAATCATCCGCCGTCATCAAAGCCAAACCCGCCTCTACCGCCGCCAGCGGCACCGCCGAGAGCAGCCGCTTGCCCCGCGCCACCGCATCAAAATAGCCCTGCGGGTACGGGGTGATGAGCGCTGCCTGCCCGCCCGCGGCCACCACTTCCTTAAACAAGGTTCCCTCGGCAATCACCGCCTGCACGGCCGGGTTCGGCTTGGGGCCGTAATGCTCGCCCACCAGCTGGGGCACGTTGCGCCCGGTGAGGATGGTGGCTTGCCCAGTGGCGCTCTGCGGCTTGTTGGGCAGGCCCAGATTGGCGTCGGTAGGCACCAGGCTGGCCCGCTGGGTGATGATGGGTTGGCTGGCTGTGTACCAGCCAGCACCCAACAGCCCGGTGAGCCGGGGCAGGTGCGCGGTGACAAATGGGTTCACGGCGGGATCGTCCCCGCCCAAGCCCACGCCATCGAGGAAGAAGAGGTGAACGAAGTGGTTTTTGTGCATAAATTACCAGTTTGCAAGTTTGGGCTCTTTGGGAATTCAGGGGGTTTACAGCCCGTGATGCGTGAAACGTGAAACGTGACCAGAGAGGCATCACGTTTCACGCATCACGTTTCACGCCAGACCCCACGAAATCATGAAGACCCCAAGTTTGCGAGTAGGCGAGTTTGCAAGTTGGGTGTGAGTGTAGCTTGGGGGGTGGGGGTTGGCAACTGGCCTTTGGATCGATTTCTGATCGAACGGCCGTTACCATACGAAAACCTGGGGATGAATCCGAAAACCTGGGGATTTATCCCCAAGGATGTGACGATGGACGATTTTTTTAGCGTGATTTTTTGGTTTGGCTTTTTGTGCTGTATGCCCGCGCTGGCCATTGGCGGGCCGATTGGCTATGTGCTGTACCGCAACAAGCAGCGGCGCGAAGCGAGCGCGGCGATTGCCCAGGCGCTCTTTTTGCAGCCCACCGTCAAGGCGAAGCAGATGCAGTGGTATGAGGGTCGGTTGGGGAACGGCCGTCTCATCGCCTACCTGCCTATCATTTTCAAGCGCAAATATTACGACCACGAGGGGCGGCGACGGGGCAGCCACGTGTCGGCGGCCAGGTTGATTGTGGAGGTGAAACGGGAACGGCCGTTAGACCTCAACATCTTCCGCCACGAAAACTGGTCCAGCAAGCGGGCTCCGCTAGACAGCT
Source organism: Candidatus Leptofilum gracile (assembly GCA_016713825.1). Classification (GTDB taxonomy): domain Bacteria; phylum Chloroflexota; class Anaerolineae; order Promineifilales; family Promineifilaceae; genus Leptofilum; species Leptofilum gracile. The sequence goes on from JADJOJ010000001.1 coordinate 390,026, forward strand.
TCGAGACGGCGTTCAACGCCAACAACGGCAGCAAGCTCACCAGCAGCCAGCAGGCGGCGCTGCTCGATTTTGCCCAGCTGAATAAAGACTGCACCCTCTGGCTGGGCGACCGGGCTGGCGCGTCTACCGACGTATTCAACGCGCCAGAGGTGATGGCCGGGGCCACCAGCTTTTTGCTGTACGAATACCAGGTAGTGAACCCCACCCCGGAAGAAGTGCAGCTAAAAACGGCCGAACTCAGCCAACTTGCTGAACTTTTTGATGAATAAAAACCGCAAAGACGCAAAGGACGCAGAGATTTTTCTTTGGTAACCTTCAAAACTCTGCGTCCTCCGCGTCCTCTGCGGTTAAATTATTTTGTAGGAGGAAAAATGCCAAAATTAGTGCGTAACGAATGGTTATTGTGGGCCGTTGTCGGCCTGATGTTTGCTGGGATGCTGTGGGGCATTTTGGCCATCCAGGGCAGCGAAGTGCGCGCGTTTCGCAACGAGGGGCGCGAGGCAACGGCCACGGTGGTAGACAAATTCACCACGCGCAGCAGCAGCACCGACAGCCGCGAATACAATTTTGAAGTCACCTACATGGCCAAGTCTGCGGAGGCTGAAGACGATACCTCTGTGCAGCAGACGGGCGACTTTGATTTTTCGATTGACGTGGGCACGTTCAGCCGGGCCAGGTTCACCGTGGGGGCGCAAACGTACGATGATACGGAGATCGGGGACGAGGTGCGCATTTACTACCTGCCAGATGACAGCACCGAAGCGGAGCTAAAAAGCTGGGTCGATGGGTACAATCCAATCTTCTTACAGGGGTTTATGTGGTTTTTTGTGGCAACGGCCGTTTTCTGCCTTATCGCTGCCCCATTTGCCCCCAAAACCCGCGATGCCGCCCCGCTAAATGCGTGATATGCTAGATAAAATTTGGACACAGATAAACACTGATAAACGCTGATTTTTTGTATCCGCGTCATCCGCGTTAATCCGCGTCCTATTCCAAATTCACGCAGAGGATTTATGGCTACCGATACCCCTAAAAACGTTCGCAACCTGGTTTTGTATGAAATTTACGTGCGCAATCACGGCCCCAACGGCACCTTCGCCGATGTGACCCAAGATTTACCCCGCATCCGCGAGATGGGCGTAGACGTTATCTGGTTCATGCCCATCCATCCCATTGGCCAGCTCAACAAAAAAGGGACGCTGGGCTGCCCCTACTCCATCCAGGATTATTACGAGGTGAACCCGGAATACGGCACCAAGCGGGAGTTTGAACTGCTCATCCAGTACGCCCACGCCCTGGGGCTCAAGGTGATGATCGACGTGGTGTACAACCACACCGCCCACGATGCTGTCACCGTGCACACCCACCCAGAATGGTACCATCAGGACGAAAACGGCCGTCCCATCACCACCGTCCCCGAATGGAGCGACGTCATCGACCTGACGTACGACGATCCGGCCCTGTGGCAGCACCTGATTGGCGCACTCAAAATGTGGGTCGAGCTGGGTGTCGATGGCTTCCGCTGCGATGTCGCTTCCGTGGTGCCGCTGGATTTTTGGCGGCGCGCCCGGCGCGAAGTGGCGGCCATCAAGCCCCACGTGCTCTGGCTAGCCGAAAGCGTCCACACCGGCTTCATTATCGACCGGCGGGCGCGTGGCCTCAGCGGCTTCTCTGATGGCGAAATCCACGACGCGTTCGATTTGTCGTACGATTACGACATCTGGCCGCTGTGGGAAAAAGCAGTGGTGGAGGCAACGGCCGTTCCCGCCTATCTCACCGCCCTCTGGTACCAACAAGGAATCTACCCCGCCCACACCGTCAAAATGCGCTGCGTAGAAAACCACGACCAGGTGCGCATCATGGCCAAAGCGCCCAGCCAGGCCCAGGCGCTGGCCTGGACCGCCTTCCAGGCGTTCAACGACGGCGCGTTCCTGCTCTACGCCGGGCAAGAGGCAGCCGAAACCCGCACCCCCAGCCTGTTCGACATCGACAAAGTGCGCTGGAGCGCGTATGAACTGCAATCGTACCTGACAAAGTTATGTCAACTCAAGAAAGAGCCGGTGCTGGTAAACGGCCGTTTCACCCTGCTCACCCCCCAACCCGCCCTCACCGCCCTATGGCAAGCCGATGGCGAAGGGCTGTACGGCGTCTTCAACGTGGCGGGCGTGGTGGATGTGCAGCCGACACCGCTGCCAGACGGAGCGTACGAAGATATTTTGAGCGGCACCTCGGTAACCGTGCGTGATGGCGAGATGGCGGTGCCAGATACGGCCGTCATCCTCCGCTTCCCCGGCTTACTAAGCGACGTCGGCCCCAAAATCTGGCTCTAATTTTTATGGCTCTTTGGAATTTCCTGGGGTTTGCAACGAATTGACGCAAATTTGTAGTAGTCAATCACTTCTTGAACAAAATTTCACCGCAAAGGACGCAAAGAGCGCAAAGTTATACCCTTTAATCTTGGCGTTCTTCGCGTCCTTTGCGGTTCAACCAATTCTTGACCATTACAGAATTGACGCAAATTAGCACGAAAATTCGCGTTAATTCGGGCTAATCCGGTGCAAAAACAGGTAGCCCCGCCAAATCCTAATGACCCATTTTTATACGAAGGCAGGAAGGAACCAAGAAACAAAGGCTTTTTAATTTCTTGGTTCCTTCCTGCCTTCGTATAAGATTTTCCCCACCACTTCCCACCCACCAGAGAGTATGTTAAAATCCCTGCCAACGTTATGTATATTTACTCTGGGAAAGATGTATGACAACAAAAGCAGAGTTTTTGCAGCAGCACCCGCTTTTTAAATATCTGAACGAAGATCATATCGACGCCCTGGTCCAAATTACAGACGAGGTGCAGTACGAAAATGGCGGCATGGTGGCCTACCAGGGGGATGTGGCCAGCAATTTGTACATTGTGAAGAACGGCCGTCTCTACGCCGAAACCCGCCAAAACGACATCGAAAACAACTCCTACGTCGTTAAAGCCAAAGATTACCTGGCCAACGACTATTTCGGAGACGATTGGCTCTTCGAACCCAACGTGCACCTCGCCAATGTCAAAGCCAAATCCTACCGTGACAATCCCGCCATCGTCCTCATCATCAGCAGCACCAACTTCGTCCGCTTCCTGCTGCAATACCCAGATGCCCTCCCCCTGCTAGAGCCTGAAGAAGAGGAAGTGGAAGGGCAAACCGTTTTAGTTGCCGGGCTCTCCCCCTTCGCCTACGAAGAAGCGCAAAAACTGTTCGCCACCGCCAAACGCAAACGCACCGTCATCAGCATTTTGCCCGATGAACTGGTTGAATACAGCTCCCGCCGCAGCAGCCTCTACTTGCTGGTGCAAGTTTTCTTCCCCGTGCTGGCCATGCTGGTGCTGCCCGCCCTTATTTACCTCTTCTTCAACGCCCAGCCCGTAGATAGCTTTCTCTACCGACTGCGCTTTGGCGTGTCTGGCTTCTTCTTCGTCATCTTGCTGCTCGTCGTGCTGTTCCAAACGCTGGATTGGTCAAACGACTACTTTGTCATCACCAACAAACGCGTAGTCCACCGCGAATTCGATCTGCGCACCTTCCGGGTTGACATAAAAACTGCGCGCATCGACCAGGTGCAAAGCGTAGAGATTGCCAAACCCACCTTTATCAGCAACCTGCTCAACTTTGGCACCGCCCGCATCACCACCGCCTCCGCCTTCGGCAAAATCCTGTTCGACAATATCGACAATCCCATTGAGGTGAAAGAGACGCTAGACCGGCAAAGCAAACGGGTAAAAAACCTGGACGCCAGCCTGGAACAATCCCTGCTGCGCGAAACATTTAGCACTCACTTTGCCGTTAAACCCCAATACCAACCCGTTGGCGAAAAAGCGACAGCGCTGCCACCCGCCCAGCCGCTGCAGCGACCAGGCCTGCTTTGGCGGCTGCGCCAGCGCTACTTCTGGCGCGTCGAAGAAGAAAACGCCATCATCTATCGCAAACATTTTATCGTCCTCATCATCGAATCAGTGATTCCTATTGGGCTCGCCCTGCTCGGTATCATCACCACCTTTATTCTCATTCGCTTTTTCGAATTTACCTTCCGGCAACTGCTGCCTGCGCTTATTTTTGTTTACTCGCTGGATCTGCTGTGGCTCATCTGGCGCATCGAAGATTGGCGCAACGATATGTTCCAGCTTACCGACCGGCTCATTGTAGACATAGACCGGAAGCCGTTTGGCTTTGGCGAAAGCCGCAAACAAGCGCTGTTGAGCAATATCCAAAATGTAAACGCCTACACGCCCGGCCTCATCCACACCATCTTCAACTACGGCAATGTGGAAATTGAAACCGCCGGGGCAGAAAGCAACCTGGTGTTTGAGAACATTCCTTACCCCAGCGTCATTCAAAGCGATATTTTTGCCCAGCTGGAAAATATGCTAGAGCAGCAGCGTCGCAACCAGCGGGGCACACGCCACAAGGAGTACGCCCTGCTGATGGATGTGTACAAGCAAACCATCGAGCAAGAGCGCATCCCCCACCGCACGCCAGACGAAGTTCCACCACTGCCTTAACCTGAATTCCTATGATTTTGGTCACGGGTGCCACTGGCTTTATCGGCCGTTCTTTAATGGCCTGCCTGGAGCGGGAAGGCATTGCCGCCCGCGCCTACCAGGGGCGTATCAATGATCCGCTTACTCTGCGCCAGGAATTGGCGGGCATTACCACGGTGATCCACCTGGCTGGTTCCGAGGCACGCGGGCGCAACCGGCTGCTGAACCACGTGGATGTAGACGGCAGCGAACGGCTGGTGGAAGAAGCGCGCCGCACCAATGTGCAGCGGATCATCTTTGCCAGCCGCCTGGGGGCAGACCCGGCCAGCATGCATCCGCTGCTGCGCGCCAAGGGGCAGGTCGAGCGCATCATTCAGCGCAGCGGCATTGAGTACACCATTTTGCGCTCGTCCACGCTGTACGGCCGTACCGACCGCTTCTTTGAAATAATTGTGGGGTTGGCCATCTGGACCTGGCCCTTTGTCTGGCTGCCCGGTGGCGGCAAGATGGGCATGCAGCCGCTGTGGGTCGAAGATTTTGTGCGCTGTTTGGTGCAGTCGCTCAGCCGACCCAACCTTATCAACAAAACCATCCCCGTGGCTGGCAGCGAGCAGCTGGCCTATGCCACCCTGGTGCAGCAGCTGCTCAGCGTGGCGGGCTACCGGCGCATCCCCCTGCCCCTGCCGATGCTGCTGTTTCGGCCGCTTACGCCCATGCTGTTCAACTGGTGGTACTGGCCTGCCGTCAGCCGCTACTTCATGGACCGCTTTTTTGTGCCGGAAGTTACCGACCACGACACAACTTACCGTCATTTTGGCTTTCGCCCTGCCCGCATTCGCGACACCATCAGCTATTTACGCCGCTCAGGGCTGGCACTGCGTATTTTCCGGCGATAAGGGCAGCGTACGGCCGTTCCCCCCACCACCACCAAATGAGAGAAGCAAATGAATCATTCTGGGGTTGCTGACAAAGGCGCGGCAAACCCTTAAAATGATCGCGTGATAAAACGATGGAGCTTACTCTTCTTTTGGTTGTTGCTGTTTTTACCGGGTTGCCAGGCAGAGGCACAATCGATAGTGACCGTACCTTCCGCCACCCCCACGCCGACGGCAACCGCAACCGCAACCGCAACCGCTACATTGGCGGCTACGGCAACGGCCGTTCCCAGCCACACGCCCACGTCAACCCACACACCTTCCCCCACCGCAGAACCGACGCTGACACCCAGCAGCACCCCAGGCCCCGTCCCCGAATTAACCCTGCACACCATCTGGCCCCGCTGGGAAAACGTCACCGAATACAGCTTCTACAGCCCCTCCCGGCGGCGCGACATCTTTTTTACCATCTTCACCCCACCCGGCTACGATGAATCAGACCAGCCTTACCCGGTGCTCTACTTTTTGCACGGCAGCCAGGGCAACCATTTCCTGTTTTGGTACGGCATCAGCGCAGAGCTGCCAGCAGATGCCAACGACACAGGGGCCTGGCTTGCTCAGTTGATCACCAGCGGCCAGCTGCCCCCCTTCATTTTGGTCTCGCCCGACGATGCTGATGGCTACTGGGGCAATGTGAATAAAACAATGGTAACCGAAGAGCTTATCCAGGTGATAGACCACAATTGGCGCACAATTCCAGAGCAAAACGGCCGTTCCCTCGCTGGCTTTTCCATGGGGGCAGGCGGGGCAATGGCCTACCCCGCCCAGCGGCCAGACCTGTACTGCAACACCATGATCATGGCCGAAAGCGGCGACGATGACGCTTTGTTCAAATGGTCACAAAACGTGCCCGCCGTACTGTACTACCAGTTGGAAATCGCTTTTGCGGTAGGTGAACTGGATACACGCGCCGTTGAGGCAACCACCCACGCCTCAGAAACGCTTACAGAACTGGGCATCCCCCACACCGTAGAAATTGTGCCCAGCATCCCCCACGACTTTGGCAAGCTGTACAGCCAGATTAACCGCCAAGCATTGCAATACCATGCCAGCTGCTGGAGCCAAATCAAACAGCTGGAACCACCCGACTGGTAAACACCCCTCACAACGCTTTTTCAATCCAGGCCACCGCCTGGCCAAGCCCATCTTCAGCCCGGATTTTTTGGCCAAGTTCGGCTGCTTTTTGGCGCATGGATTGATGGGAAACGGCCGTATCAATACCGCTGGCCAGTTTGTGCGCCGTTAACCGGGGCCGCATTATCGCCTTTGGCCCCACGCCCAACGTCGCCACCCGCTGCCCCCAAAACGGCTGATCGGCAAAATGGGGCACCAACACAGACGGCACGCCCGCCCGCAATCCCGCCGCCGTCGTGCCCGCCCCGCCGTGGTGCACCACCGCCGCCATCTGCGGAAACAGCCAGCCGTGCGGGGCCGACGGCAGCCGAAACACCGATTTGGGCAGCTGCCTATCCCCTAATCCTGCCCAGCCAGCCAGCAAAATGGCCCGCTGCCCACTCAACTGCACCGCTTCTAGCACCAGCTCGCTCATCTTTTGCGGATTGCGCCCCGTCATGCTGCCAAAGCCGATGGCAACGGGCGGCGCACCGGCAGACAAAAAGTTCAGCAGGTCACCCGGCGGCGGCCACTGGCCGTTTTCATCTAAAAACCAGTAGCCAGCTGTATAAAAATTGGCAGGCCAGTCGGGGGGATGGGGCACCACATGCGGGCTGTAACCGTGGATGATCGTCATTCTGCGCCGATCCTCGCGGTTTTCGGCGCGGGTTTGGGCGGGTAGCCCCAGCATCTCTGTGCGCACCCGGTTGGCGATGTTGCCGTACAGGCTCCAGGCGGCCGTTTCAATAAACAATTTGCCAAACCAGTAATTGATCCAGCTGATGCGGTTGGGCAGCGGGGCGTTGAGGAGGGTACGGCCGTCTTTACTGGTAAACAATGTCGGCTGCAAAGGCGCACTCACATGCGCAATGCCCAACTTTTGCGCCATCCCCACCGCGTACACATCCGAGGTAAAGCTGCTCACGATGAGATCGCTGCCCTGGCACGCGTCCCAGGCGTCGCGGGCAATTTGCATGCCGTGCTTCTCCAGCAGCTGCCCCATAATGCGCAGCTGCAGCACCGGATTGTGCCCTTTTTCCACCCAGTCGCGCCCGCCCTCGCTGGCCATCAGCGCCTGCATATCAATTTGCGTGGGCAGCGGCACCAGCCCGTGCTGCCGAATCCAGTCGGCAAAGTTGGTGCCCGCCAAAATGCGCACCCTGTGCCCCCGCTGGTGCAGCGCCTGGCCCAGCGCCACCGCTGGCTGCACATCTCCCCGCGTACCATAGGCAATAAAAGTGATCACGCTCATACTGCAATTTTACGAGGCGATTACTTTTCAGCCAGTTTTGGGCGAACGGCAGAGAATAGCTCACGCAAAGGTGCAAAAATCAGGTGATTTCCGCGCCTTTGGCTGCCCCCTTGACAAACAAGAGGGCAGCTTGTATATTTTTGATTGAACGCTTGATCAATGGAAAAGCTATGCCAAGAACAGAAAACCAAAACGAAGAGATTCGGTTAGCGACCCGGACAACTATTCTCAACAGCGCGATTCAGCTGTTTGCCCAAAAAGGGTACGCTCACACCACCACGCGTAACATCGCCACGGCGGCGGGACTGTCTGTGGGCCTGATGTATCACTACTTTGACAGCAAGGAAAGTTTGCTGCGGGCGGTGTTTGATTTTGCGATGGCGCGGATTGATGAACGGATAACGGCCGTTCTCCAAACCAGCCCACCCGACACAGTCATCCCCAACCTGCTGCACGCCATTTTTGACCTGCTGGCCAGCGAACCGGAGTTTTGGTCACTGTTTTACATACTGCGCACCCAACCCGCCATCATGGCCCTTCTGGGCGATGCATTTCGCGAGCGCACGGCGCTGCTGCGCAGCTGCTTTGTGGTGGAGCTGGCCCAGGCGGGCTGGCCCCAGCCAGAGCTAGAAGGGTATTACCTGTACAGCCTCATCGAAGGCGCGATTCAACAATATTTACTAGACCCGGCCAGCTACCCACTGGCAGAGGTCGTCGAAAAAATGATTGCTCAATTTGGAGGTAACCATGAACCAGTATGAACTATCCGTCTCGCGGGTGATTAACGCCCCGGCCGCCGCCATCTACGCGGTGTTTGCCGATTATGCGTATGGGCACACGGCCGTTTTGCCCAAACCATACTTTACCGGCATGACAGTAACCAAAGGCGGCTACGGCGCCGGCACCGAAATCATTGTCAACATGAACGTAATGGGAACCAAAGTAACGTACAACATGGTTGTTACCGAGCCAGAACCGGGCCGCGTGCTGCAAGAAGAGGACAAAGCGGCAGGCGTCCTCACCACGTTTACGGTAGATCCGGTGAACAACGGCCAGGCAGCCAACGTGACGCTGCACACGCGTGCCCGTACCGCCCCTGGCCTGCGCGGCTGGCTAGAGAAGCTGATCACGCCCCCCATCTCGCGCAAAATTTACAATGAAGAGTTGGATTTGTTAGAGAAACATCTTGCCACAGTACCGGCGGCTTAGGGTGAATAAAAAGTGGACAGTTTAGCTGTCCACTTTTTACTTTTCACATATCACTTTTCAGGGCTACGGCAGTTCGCCAATGCGGGTGAGCTTGCGCTCCAGATCGGCTTCGGTGCGGCCCATGTTGTGGTCCAGGTGAGGGTACGCCAGCCAGACGAGCATAAAGCCAAACAGCGCCCCGGTGAAGGTGCGCAAAAAGGGCGTACTTTCCCGCAAGGGGAAGATGCTGCCCAGCAAGGCTTGAATGCCTGCCGGGTCACCGCCGTTGAGCGGGGTGGCGTAGTAGCCAAACAGCTGGCTAAAGCCGTCTAGCCCAATCGGCCCCATACCAATGATGAGAAAAAGGATGAGGGGTAACGGCCGTATCTGCCGATACCGTCGCACCACCCCGTAAATCAGTCCCCCAATCAACACAAACCCGTAGATGGCAATATCCCGCTCACACAGCGCCATCTTGTACCCCATCTGCTCATTCCCCAAAAATTCGCGCGCCGCAATAAAAAATTCGGCCCAATTTTCATCGGAAATGCCGTTGAACTCCGGCAGCGTGTTTACATAGCTCTCCAGCGGATTGAGTTCCGTACCGGCCAGCGAGCGTGGGTAAGCCGCCTGCTCCCCAAACAGAAAAAAGCTGCGAGAGGCCATCTGGTGGCACATTGGGCTGTACATGGCGTAGATAACGCGGGCGGGGCCAGTGGCTCCCACGTTCATCAGCACCGGGGCCAATATGGGCAGCGCCACGTAAATGGCGATGATGGTGTTGAGGACACCGAGCCAATGCTTGCTAAACTTATAAATCAGTTTATCGGCCCCCACGACAAAATCGCGGGTACGGCCAGTTACTTTTTTCTTGGGGGGCGTGGTCATATCGGGTACCTTCTCCAAAAACAGTCAAAATCTGCCAAAACTGAGCCCAAGTATAGCCAAGATAGCGCAAACGGAAACCTGTAATCGGTAAACCATCATGGATTCCCGCTGGTGTGGGAATGGCAGGCCAGCCGACTTTAATTGAGGGCCGGTAAGGTTTCGGCCAAATAGCCGTCAATTTGGGATTCGGTCATGGGGCCGCGATGAATGGCGGTGACTTCGCCAGCGCGGTTGATGAAAAAGGTGGTGGGCAGCACGTTAGCCACGCCGTACAGTTCAGAGATGGTGCCTTCGTTGTCGAGAACGGCCGTAAAACTCAACCCCAGCTCGTCAAAAAATAGCGCCACATCTTCCGCTGGCTCCTGCTGATCCAGCGCCAAAATCACCAACCCATCTGCCTGGTATTTTTGGTACGCCGCTTCCAACTCTGGCATTTCTACCCGGCATGGCCCGCACCAGGTGGCCCAAAAATTGATGATAACTGGCTGCCCGGTAAAATCACTCAACTGAACCGGATTGCCAGCAACATCGTTCAAAGCAAAGTCGTAGGCCAGGGAGCCAATTTCTAATGGCCCGCCGCCAGTTGGCAGCGCGTTTATATTGACTTCGGCCGGTTCAAAAGCCGGCACCTGCTGCAAAATGGAACCTTCTGGTTCGGCAGCCGGTTCGTTTTGGCCACCAAAAAGGTTGCCGCCAAAAATCACCAGCGTCAGCGCCAGCCCCAACACCACAAAGCCAGCCAGAACGAGTAGCGGATTACGGCCGTAGCGTTCCCCATTAGAGTTATTTGACATAAAAAACCCCCGCATTCAACAAAAAACCTCCCAGAGAAGCTGCTGACGATGCATTTGCTCAACTTATCTAATCGTCAGCCCAAAATCTTTGGGAGGCTTTTACTAAAATTGTTCATTCTTTAAGGCTGGAACAGCTGAATAAACCGCTCTTCCAGCAACACAAACCATTCCGAAAATTCATACTGGCCAAAAAGTGAGTTGATGCTGGTCAACGTGCCATTTAGCATCAGAATGGCCAGCAAAATGAACAGCGCCCCGCTGATGAGCTGGGTAGAATGCAAATGCACCGTCACCCGTCGCTCTTCTGAACTGGTAAACACCCACAGCGCCGCCCCAATGAGCGTCACAACCAGCAAACCAATTTGGTGCCCTATCGTCACCGTTTGGCCCGCAAACATGGCAAAATTGAAGAAAGCGTACTCCAGCAAAGCGACCAGCACGCGCCAGATGGCCAACGCCCAAACCAACGCCACTACAAAGGTGTGTGTATCTACCTCCCACCCTTTGCCCCGCAAAAAGCGCCAAAACAGGCTCTGGCGGCTCATCCGGCCAAAAAACGTCGAGACAACCAGCAGCGGCAGCCCCAACCCCAGCGTGTAGATAAACAGCAGCATCATGCCGTTCCACACAGAGGTGGTTTGCGCCGCCAGCGTCAGCACCGTGCCCAAAATGGGGCCAATGCAGCTGGTCCAGCCGACGGCAAAGCTCAAGCCAAAAATGTAGGAGCCTTTCACCGTGGTGCTTTTAGGCTGCACACCGCCGGTACCGCTGGTGTCTACGCCGCCAAATCCTTTGCCCAGCAAGCTCAATACGCCAAAAATCATCACCACAGCGCCACCCACCAAAATGAGCAGCTGCTGGTTGCGCAGCAGCGTTTTGCCAACGGCAAAGCCGACGGCCCCAAATAGGGTAAAGGTGGTGGCCAACCCCAGCATAAAGGCGATGGTGTTGGTGGCAATTTGTTTACGGCCGCTTTGAAACGCAAAGGCAAAGTAAGCAGTCAGCACTGGCAGGGTACAAGGGGAGACGAAACTGAGGATGCCACCGCCAAAGGCCAGCAGCGCCAACACGGCAAACGGCTGGGTTTGCAGCCCCACGGCAAACTGGGGCGTGCTGCTATCCTGCGCCAGGCTGCCAATGATGAGGAAGAGGAGAACGGCCGTACCAATCCCCAGCAACAGTTTTTGACCAGTGGAAAGCGCACGAATCGGTTCGGGCAGCGTGATTGATTTGAGCATAGTCTGTTCTCCGTTACGACAAAAAGATGATGGTTTCTAGATGGTAGGTTACCGCTGATTCTTACTTGTGTGGGAAACGGCCGTTTCCCACACCCATAAATAAGATGAAAAAGTGCACCAAAAAGTTACGGCACTTCTAAAAAGCGGCTAACCAGCATCCTCATCCTCTAGCAAACGCTCCATCAGCTGAAGGTCCTGACGCAAATTCCGCTGGCGCACCGCCAAACTCACAATATATACCAAACCAATAACCCCCATCACCATGTAACCAAGAAGCATGTAATTATTAAACGTGTTCGGGTTCACCGAAGATTGCAAAGCAATATTCAAAAACATCGCAGCAAACATTACGCATTCCCTCCCTGCAGACGAGCCGCCACGCGCATCTTCAACGAATCCACCCTATCCATCAAATATTGCAACCGAACACGGTTCAACATCCAGGCAATATACATGATGGTGAAGGTGACCGTGTTGACAGTCAGCGTAATGCCCATTTTCATAGACTCCAGCCCCGCCTCAAACTCCTGCAAACCTTCAGACGCACCCTGAGCAGCTTCGGCCGTACCGCCAAACACCACCGGGTGAATATCCCGGAAAATGCGAATGCTAATGTAAGTCATAATGATCGTGACAAACGCCACAATCACATAAATTGCCGCAAATCGTGCCCGCTTTTCATGCTCTTCAATTGCGCCACGCAGCATGAAGTACGCCGCGTAGGTCAACCAGGCGACGGTGATCAAGGTTAAACGAGGGCTCCATAACCACCAGGTGTTCCAGGCAGGCTTACCCCACACCGACCCGGCAGCCGTGGCAATCGTTAAGAAAACCAGACCAATTTCCACAGAAGATAGAGCAATTGTGTCCCAAAGCTCTCGTTTTTGGCGCAAATACAGCGCACCACCCACCAGGGCTACAAAAAAGGCCACAGCCCCTACCCAGGCCGTACCCACGTGAAAATAAAAAATGCGCTGCACATTGCCCATGGTCCGTTCCGTGGGGGCATAATAAAAGTTCATTACCAGGCTCACAACCAACGTAATGGCTGCCAGCCAGTTGAAGATTGGTATCCAGCGATTTAAACGGGGCAAACTCATGTCATCTACTCCTTTCTGAATATAAACAGCTCTCTTTCTTGCCTAAGAATAGCAAACTTTGTTTTATCGATCTTTAATTTATCACGAATTTTTCAGCCAGCGCTCGGGTGTTTACGATTCTACAACCAAATGATATGTAAAAAGGCCGGTAGCCAAAATCACCAAATCATAGGCAGCCACCAGGGATACCATGCTGCGAATGATGGACATATCGGGCTGAACAGTCATCATTTCGCCAACGGCCGTTGCCGCCGGCAAAATAAGGGGCAGCACCAATGGCATCAGCAAAATAGGCAGCAACACCTCTCTGGCGCGCGTCTGCATCGTCATCGAGGTAATCAGCACCCCAGCCGCTACATACCCAATGGTGCCTAAAAACAAAACAAGCAGCACAACCGGCTGCCAGAATGGCTTATTAAAAAAGATCACAAAGACAAAAACCAGCACCACTTCTAGCAACAGCGTAAAAATCGTCACGCTAATTACCTTGGCCAGATAAACCGCCCGGCGATCAATCGGAGCAATCAGCACGGCATCGATGTTCTGGTTTTCACGCTCAATAGCCAGGGAACGATTCAACCCCAGCGTGCCCGCCAGCAAAATGGTGGCCCACAACAGGCCCGTGGCCACGTTCCGCGCCGCATCCAACTCCGTTTCCAGAGCAAAGTTAAACATCACCACCGTCACCAGGGAAAACATCACCATCAAACTCACGGTTTGGCGCGTGTGCTTTTCAATTTGCAAATCCTTCCAGACAATGGCCCAAACGGCCGTTACAAACTGATTACCACTTGAAGAAGGTGCACTAACGGCGGTGTCTACTTTATCCATTCGCTTTGGTCATGCCTGCCTTGCGACCCGTCTGCGCCGCATAAATGTCCAAAAATTCAGCCCCCGTCACTTCCCCACTCGCAACCTCTTGGGCAATTTTACCCCGGCTCAAAATAGCCACCCGGTCGCACAAATTCAGGCCATGCACCAAATCGTGGGTGATCATGAGGATAGTACGACCTTTTGCCGACTCACGACGCAACAAATCATCCAACAACGCCGAAGCATCTTGGTCCAAACCCGTGTACGGCTCATCCAACAGCAGCACATCCGGTTCATGCAGCGTCGCCCGCGCCAGCGTCAGCCGCTGCATCATCCCCCGCGAGAAGGTGCGCACGGCATCCCGCTGCCGCGCCGCCAATCCCACCCGCTTCAACGCCTCCGCCACCCGATCGTCACTATTATCCAACCGGTACAGCTTGGCAAAAAATTGCAGGTTTTCGGCCGCCGTCAAATCACCATACAGCAACGTCTGGTGCGATACCAGGCCAATATGCCGACGAACCCGGCCACTATTCTGCGGCATCAACCAGCCGCCAATCTTCACTTCTCCGGCCGTTGGCTTTAGCAGCGTCGCCACAATGCGCATCAGCGTAGATTTACCCGCACCATTTGGCCCCACCAGCGTCACAAATTCGCCAGCAGGCACGTGCAGGTCCACGCCTCGCAGTACAGGATTTAGCCCATATTGTTTGATTAGCCCTCTTATCTGGATCATCCACCCAATTTTAGGTTCTCTTTAGCTTTCGGCAAGTGCCGATTGTCACCGCCATTTTTATGACACATAACACCTATACCTATGCAACGGCTTGCCCAGGAATGTAACAAAACCCACCATTTTAGGAGTTACGCACTTAAAGGGCTGTGGCCGGTTTCCCTACCGTCAGGGCTTTTCAGCAATCGCCTTTAAGAAGCCAACGGACGCAGACAAGCACGGAAAAACGCGGATTATTTGTTTCTTTCCGCGTCATCCGCGTACATTCGCGTCCCATTTTTTGAAAACTGAAAAGCCCTGTCCCTACCGTGCCACCACCGGATCGGTCAGGAGAGCAGCCCTTCGGGGCCGAGAGGCGGCCGGAGCAACTGCGTAACTCCTACATTTATGGGCTGCACAAGCAAATATGTGCAAATGTTCACGTACCGTTAACGACAACTCTTTGCATAAGCCTCAATTTACCTTTTTCCAGAGAAATTCAGGAAAAATCTGGCCAAAAACAGGACTTGGGTAAGGGTCAAGAAAGCGGCAGAATAGTGACAATTTCCCGCTTGTTGGCGTTATGTCAACAAAAAGGTTGCACGCCTCACGAAATTTCTTCTATAATACGCCTCAACCTTTGGGAAGAGGGAATTATAATTTGTTATTGAATTTGTCTGGAACAATAACTCCCTGGATTTTGGGGACACTCATTTTATTACTTCTGCTTGCGCTGGCTGTCGTGTTTAAGTCTTGGCAAGAGATGAAGCGCTCTCCTTATTTCTTCATGCGCTTGCAAGCAGAAAAGCGATTACAAACCTACTCTTTTGCAAGTTTAGGGTTGTTGGCCGCTTCTGTACTTTTTGCATTCTACGCACTCCGTCCCCCAGTTGATAACACCCCCCTCGTAGCTGTACTTACCAACACCAAGCCTGTTTCAGAAGAAGTGGCCGCTTTGGCTATACAACAAGAACGCGCCGCAGCCGCATATACGCCAGAAACGGCCGTTTCTACCCAAATTGTTTCTACTAGCAATGACCCCGTTTTCCTAACCGATGCCGAATCCCTGGTACAAGCCAGATTAGAACTCCCCGAAGAATTCAACCGTTTTGAGCCCAAAGTTGCGTTAACTGAAAATACAAAATTGGGCGAGATCAGCTTCTCCACCAAAATCTCAGAAGCGTATGTAGCTGTTGATCCCACCAATATTTTTGCAGTTGGCTCCTATACCGTCTTCGCCACCTTCTCCTATGATGGCATGGCAGATGGTATGGCCTGGGCCTGGATTTGGCGGCATGATGGTGAAGTAGTAGACGGTGGCAACGAATATTGGTCTTATGGTGCCGACGGCCCCGGCTACATTTTCTATAACCCAGAAGATGGATTCCGCGCAGGGCAGTACACGTTAGAAGTTTGGGTAAACGGGGAACTGCTTACTCGCGCCAACATGCGCATGACCGGCTCGACTTTGTCATCCGGTAACTAACACAATTTGCATTCAACACAGTGCAACCTTCCCCGGTTGCATTTGTTGTTTTGAAGGGAAGAGAAGAGGAAGAAGAGATAGCCCGGCCAGCAATTGGCCGGGCTTTTGGTTTCTTATGGCAGGTTAGCGGTTCAGGCGACGACGGCCGTATTGCCAAAAGCGGGTCAACTCTTCCAGCCGCAGCCCGGCACAGGCCAGCACATAAATCACCCCACCAGCGGCGCTCACCAGAATAAGCTGGATCAGTTCGGCCGTATCCCCCAACCAACCCAGCACCCACCACATGCCCCCCGCCATCAGCAGCGTGGCCACACCCATGCGCCACAGCCCGTTCAGCAGCGACTGCCCCTGAATGCCGCCCAGCTTGCGCCGCAGCAGCCACAGCAGCAGCAGCACCTCCACCACGTTAGACAAGCTAAAGCCCAGCGCCAAACCGCCCAGCGGCAGCCAGCCCAACTGCGGGAAAACCGTCTGGCTGAGCCATAAGCTCAGCAGCCACATAATCACAATTTGCACCCCGCCAGCCAAAACCGGCGTCAGCGTATCGCTCAACGCGTAAAACGTGCGGGCCACCACTTCCAGCGCCAGCAACGGCACCAAACCAAGCGCATAAAACAGCAACCCAACACTTACAAAGCGGATCCCTTCGGGCGTTGTGTATCCCCATCTCAACAATAAGGAAGCAAGCGGCAATGCCAAAACAGCAAACAATGCAGAGAAAGGCAAGCCCAAAAACAATAAAATGCGCAATGAGTCAGCAAAAATTTGGCGCATCTCATCCCACTGCTTGCGTGTGGCCAGCGTAGCCATTGTAGGAAAGGCGGCAATACCCAACGCCTGCCCAATAATTCCCTGCGGCATAATGATCAGCAGAAAAGCAGTGTTTAGGGCAGGCAAACTGCCCTGGGCCATTGGCGGATTTGTTAGCCAAATGATGAGGAATTTGTTGATTTCACTAAAGGAAAGCCCCAAAACGCGTGGCGACATAAGGCGCATCACCTGGCGTATCCCTGGATCACGCAAATCGAGAACGGCCGTATACCGCGCCTCCTTCTGCTTTAGACCAGGCAATTGCACTAAAAAATGTCCTATCGCCCCTATCACCGTGCCCACAGCAAAGCCAAAAACTGCTTCCTCTGGACTATTGCCCGGCCACAGTAAACCGCCCATGATGATGCCTAGATTGTAAATAGTAGGCGCCAGCGCAGGCAGTAAAAAATGCTGACGAGCGTTCAACGCCCCCATAATCACGCCACTCGCCCCAAAAATGATGGGCGAAATGAGCATAATCCGCATCAGATCCACCGTTAAAGGCAGTAGTTCCGGGTTTGCCGCCACCTTCTCGGCCGCCAGCCAGATGACCAGCTGCGGCGCAAACAAAACACTAAGGAGGGAAACGGCCGTTACTACCACCGTCAACAAATTAATCACATTAGAAAATAGGCGCCAGCCCCCGGCATTGTCATCCCGCTCAAAATAAGCGGCAAAGGTAGGGATAAAGGCGGAACCAATGGCCCCACCCGCAATGATCAAAAAAATCGTCTCTGGGAAGCGAGCCGCGATCGCATACGCTTCGGCAGGCAGCGTGGTGATACCCAAATTGGCGCGGATCACAATTTCCCGCACCAGCCCCACCAGGCGGCTGAGCAGCACAGCCACGCTCATTAGCCCGGCAGCCCGCATCACCAGGGAGCGACTGTTGGTAACGGCCGTTTCCAGCCCAGGCTCGTTCTTGTTTCCATTTGTAGACATGAGGGAGGATTATACGCCAGGCAGTGGGTAAAAAAAATCGGGCTGGCAAATTGCCAGCCCGGTTATTGTTTTGAGAGTCAGGAACGCCGAAACCTGACCCTCGTTAAAAGGAGGAGAAGAAGAAGAGATTTTTACCCTTCGATAAGCATTTTATACCATTAACCTACGCAAGGCTGTACGTCGTGCCTACGCCGAACCTACGCAAAACCTACGCAAGTTCCTTATTTCACAATACAAATTCGATAAAAACGCGGCAAAGCGACATCTCTACAGGCTCATAATCGACGAACCACCCTGAGAAAGATAAAATCAGGCCATGCAACGCATCCAGCACAGCCATGCCCTGCTTTTCATGCTCTTTTGCCTGCTCACGGCCGCCACCCTGCGGCTAAGCGAGCTGCCACTGGTGCCCGCAGGCGTACACTACGACGAAGCCGCTAACGGCATCTTGGCTGCTGAAATTGGGCTGCAAGGGGAACGGCCGCTTTTCATCACCAGTTACACCGGGAAAGAGGTGCTCTTTTTCTATCTGGCAGGCGGGTTAATCCGGCTGGTGGGCAGTTCCATCTTTACCCTGCGATTGACGGCAGCGCTGGTGGGGATTGTGACGGTGGCGGCCACTTATTGGCTGGGGCTAGAGCTGTTCCGTGACCGGCGGGTGGCGCTGGTGGCGGCGGCCCTGCTGGCCATTAGCTTTTGGCATTTGCTGTTTAGCCATCTTGGCTTCCGAGCCATCACCCAACCGCTGCTGCAAACGCTCACCACCGCCGCCCTGCTGCGCGGCATCCGCCTAAACCAACGCAAATGGCTCAGCGCCAGCGGCCTGTTTTTGGGGCTGACGGCGTACACTTACCTGGCGGCGCGGCTGTTTCCGGTGCTGCTGCTGCTGGCCTGCTTGCCGCTGCTGTTTGGGCCAAATTGGCGACGGCGCTGGCCGCAACTGCTGCTAGTCGGTGGCGTGGCGCTGATTGTGTTGGCCCCGCTGCTCGGCTTCTTCATTGCCAACCCAGACGCTTTTTGGGTGCGTATCGGCCAGGTGGCACCCGGCGAATCGGCGCTAAGCCTGGGGGAGAGCCTGCTGCGCTCGCTGGAAATGTTCTTTTTGCTGGGGGATGAATATATTCGCTTTAACTTACCGGGACGGCCGTTATTCGACTGGTTCTGGGGCGGGCTGCTGCTGGTTGGCTGGCTGGTGCTCATCTGGCGTTGGCAAACATTGCGGCCCGATTGGCAGAAAAGTGGCGGGCTGCTGCTGCTGCTGGCTCCCTTCATCATGCTGCTGCCTACGGCCCTGGCCGTCAACGAAATTGTGCCCAGCAACCTGCGAGCCATTGGCCTGATCCCCTTCATTTTTTACCTGCCCGGCGTGGGGCTCATGCTGTTTATCAGCGATTTGGGCAAGCAGTTCAAGCGCATTCAGCTAACCCAAACGGTATTGGTGATTGGCGTGCTGGCACTGATGGCGGGCGGCTTGTTGACAGAACGTCTCTATTTTCGGGTATGGGGGCAGGAAGCGGCCGTTTTCTACGAAACTGATGGTGATTTAACGCTTGCGGCTCAATTTTTGGACCAACTAGACACCGAGGGCAAGCGTATTTACGTCTCGGCGCTGCATTACCAGCACCCCACGCTGGCCTACCTGAGCGAAAAGTACGGGCAGGTAAAATGGCTGCCAGAAAGCCAGGCGATTGTCTTCCCAGATGCGCAAGAAGCCATCTATATTTTTCCCCAAAACAGCCCGCTGCCCAAATGGGCGATCGATTATTTTGCCAACGCCACGCTGCTAAGCAGCCCCTTCGCCCCAGACGGCAGCCTGCCGTTTTTGGCCTACGAGATGCGCGGCACGCCAGCCATTGCCCCCACCATGCCCGTCGAGGCCAATTTTGGCAACGCCATCACCCTGCTGGGGTACGATGTGGGCCAGGCCGCCGCTGGGGAATCGCTGCCGCTGTTTTTGTACTGGCAGGTGAACTTCCCGCAATCGGCCGATTTCACGCCGTTTATCCATTTTGAGGATGCCTGGGGCCACCGCTGGAGCCAGGTGGAAACGTTTGCCTATCCGTCGGCGCAGTGGGCGCGGGGGGAAACGATTGTGCAGCGGGTGGAGATTGACGTGCCGCTGGGTGCGCCGCTGGGCAGCAACTATCAGCTGCGCGTGGGGCTGTTCTCTGGCAGCAGTGGGGAGCGCTTACCGAGGTTGGATGCAGACGGCCGTTACGCTGGAGACACCTACCTCATCCCAAACGTCACCGTACTCACCAGCGAACCGCCCCGCGATTTGCCCCAGCCGCCTACGGTGCTCAACCGGACGGTGCGGGCTCAGCTGAAGCTGCTGGGCGTGCAGCGAGAAGCGCTAGAAGCGTCCACAGGCGAAACCATTCATCTGGCGCTGTGGTGGCAAGCCACCGACTTTGTGCCCGACACCACCATTCGGCTAGAGCTGATGGGGGGCAACAACGTGGGGCGCATCCTCATCAACAACACACAGCCAGTACACGATACGTATCCGTTTTATAGCTGGGAAACGCCTCAGTTTCTCATCGACTGGCAATCGCTGCAGGTGCCAGACAATATTCCCACCGGCGAATACCGGCTAATTGCCCGCTTCCGTGATGGCGCGGAAACAACGCTGGCGGTGGCCGATTTAGGGCCGCTGCGGGTAACGGCAACGGAGCGGAATTTTGTGGTGCCGGGGGTGGAACGGCCGTATCCCGCCACCTTTGGCAACGAAATCAACCTGATCGGCTACACCCTCACCCCACTCGCCGTTACCGGCCAATACCAGCTAAACCTCATCTGGCAGGCGCAAACCCCACCCAGCCACGACTACACCGTTTTTGTCCACCTGCTGCAACAGGACGGCACCTGCGCCCCCTGCGTCTGGCAGCAGGATGTGATGCCCCAGCAAAACCAGTACCCCACCAGCCGCTGGCTGGCCGGTGAAGTCGTCAACGACGGTTACCAAATTCAAATCCCGCCAGGCACGCCACCCGGCAGCTA
The DNA here is from genome assembly GCA_016713825.1 of Candidatus Leptofilum gracile. Classification (GTDB taxonomy): domain Bacteria; phylum Chloroflexota; class Anaerolineae; order Promineifilales; family Promineifilaceae; genus Leptofilum; species Leptofilum gracile. Next base: position 410,816 of record JADJOJ010000001.1, read on the forward strand.
CCAGCTAGAAATTGGCCTCTACATCGCCGAAACGGGGCAGCGCCTGCAAGTGCAGCAGCCCAATCGTCCCGAAGCGGACGTGCTCTTTTTGGATCCTCTGTCTATTGGGAATTAGCGTTGCGGGGTTGGTGAAACGGCCGTCATCACATCAACGGTTCAGTACACGGGATTGGGCTACAAAATCATGGATACTCCGCTGCCCACTGGTGAAAACAGCAACAACAACATAGACAAGCGTCAACATATTGGCGGCGGCCAAACCAATAGTTTGCATTGGGGAAAAGGCACTCATCTCTTCCGACAAGGCAAAGGCAGAAATATGAACCAATTCCCAGGGCACCAGCTTTACGGCCGTTCGCAACACAGCTTGCCCCGTAGATAATCGTTGATTCTGATTGTTCACAACCTTCAGTTTGAGCAGCCGCTTACCCAGCGTGGCCCCCGTTTGAGACCCATCACTTAATCCAAAATAAAGCCAGGCAGGGATTGAAAAATTCCACAGCAAGGTTCGCCAAATCTCTGGCCCAGTCTGCGGCAAGCTGCTGCCAGTTGCCCATTGCAGCAAAAAACCAAGCGGTGCCAGCAGTACAAAAAGCAGCAAAATGTCTAGAATATAAGCGGCTAAACGTTTGATTACCAGGGGGAAAAAGGGAGGGGAAAAAAAAGGGGGAAGGGGGGGGGGGGGGGGGGGGGGGGGGGGGGGGGGGGGGGGGGGGGGGGGGGGGGGGGGGGGGGGGGAGAAGGGGGGGGAGGAGAGAAGGGGGGGGGGGGGGGGTGGGGGGGGCATCAAATTAGTAAGTTGGCATCTTGGCCATGGGGTAAGAGCCAAGCACCTGCAAAAACGAAGATTGCTTCAGGATGCCCAACATCGCCTCCTGCACCGCTTCGTCATCCTCATGCCCCTCAAAATCGACAAAGAAGCGATAATGCCACGGCCGATTTCGCCGGGGGCGGGATTCGATTTTGGTGAGGTTGATGTCCCGGCTGGCCAGTTCACCCAGCACGATGTGCAGCGCCCCGGGCACGTGGCGCGTGGTAAAGATGATGGAAGTCTTACACCCCTCTTGCCGGGGCGGGTCTAACTTGCCCAGCACAAAAAAGCGGGTGAAGTTGAAATCCATATCCTCAAAGTTGTGGGACAAAATTTCCAGGTTGTACGTTTCGGCGGCCAGGGCACTGGCGATGGCCGCCAGACCCGGCTTGGGGTTGTTGGCCAGGTCGCGGGCGGCCCCGGCCGTGTCGTAATGGTCTACGGGGATGAGGCCCTGACGCTTGATGTTGTTTTCGCATTGGGCCAGCGCCTGGTGGTGGGACATCACGTGCGTCACTTCCTGAAGCAAGGTGCCAGCGGGAGCCATCAGGCAATGCTCCACCCGCACAATGACCTCGGCCTGGACACGCAAATCGTGGTCTACCAGCATGTCGTAGGCGGGAATGACCATGCCTGCCAACGAATTTTCCACAGGGAGCATTGCCTGGGTAGCGCGGCCAGTGTGCACGGCGGCAAACATCTCAGAGAAGGTGCGGCAAGGCAGGGTGGATGTTTTGGGGCCAAAATGTTCGTGGATGGCCTGCTCGGAGTATGCGCCGGGTTCGCCCTGGAAGGCGATGATGGGTTGGGTTTCGGTCATTATTTTTCACAAATAGACCCTAAGGGTTTTGGCCGTACGGTGAAAAAGGGACGGCGAGAAAACCCTTAGGGTCTGCTAGTCTAACTATTCATCGGAGCCGGCCATGAGCAGGCCGACTCGTTCGCGGGTAGCTTCGGCAATGGGCAGGGTTTTGACGATACGGCCGTCAAACATCACCGCCACCCGATCCGCCAGCCCCAGCACCTCATCCAGCTCGGCAGAAACAACCAGCACGGCTACGCCCCGATCGCGCTGGGCCACAATCTGGTTGTGAATAAACTCAATCGAACCCACATCAATGCCCCGCGTGGGCTGGGCGGCGATGAGCAGCTTGGTGGGGCGAGAAAATTCGCGGGCCACAATCACTTTTTGCTTGTTGCCGCCAGAGAGCGTGCGGGCGGCGGTGTGGATGCTGGGCGTGCGCACGTCGAACGCTTCCACCAGCTCCGAGCTGTGCTTGTCAATCGCTTCCTGGTGCATGATGGGGCCGCTGGCGTACGGATTTTGGTAATAGTTGTTCAGCACCATGTTGTCGGCGATGGTGTATTGCATCACCAGGCCGTGCTTTTCGCGATCTTCGGGGATGTGGGCTACGCCAATTTCGGTAACCTGGCGGGGCGTGTAATGGGTGCTGTCTTGCCCGGCAATAGAAATTTGCCCCTGCTCGATGGGGCGCAGCCCGGTGAGCGCTTCCACCAGTTCACGCTGGCCGTTGCCCTGCACCCCGGCGATGCCCACAATCTCCCCGGCCCGCACCTGGAGGTCTACGCCTTTTACGGCCGTATGCCCCCGATCATCCAAAACTTCCAAATTTTGCACGTTCAGCACCAGATCTGTGGGTTGTGGCGCTTCTTTTTCCACCTGCAAAATCACTTTGCGCCCCACCATCAGCTCGGCCAGGGTGGCCTGGGTGGCGGTTTTTGGATCGGCGGTGCCCACCATGCGCCCACCGCGCAGCACAGCGATGTTGTCGGCGATGGCCAGCACTTCTTTGAGCTTGTGGGTAATGAAGATGATGGAAACGCCCCGCTCGGTAAGGTCGCGCATGATGCGGAACAGTTCGGTGGCTTCCTGGGGGGTAAGTACGGCCGTTGGCTCATCCAAAATCAAAATGTCGGCCTTGCGGTACAGCGCTTTGATGATTTCAACGCGCTGCTGCGCCCCCACGGGCAAATCTTCTACGATGGCCGTGGGGTCTACCTTCAGGCCATACTGCTGGGACAGTTCCAGCACCCGTTTTTCGGCGCCACGCATGTCGAGACGGCCGTTCTTCACCACCTCGGACCCCAGCATCACGTTCTCGGCCACCGTCATCACCGGCACCAGTTGGAAATGCTGATGCACCATGCCAACGCCACGCCCAATCGCATCGCGCGGGTTTTTTAGCGCGACCTTTTCACCCTTGATCCAGATTTCGCCTTCATCGGGATGGTACAGGCCGTACAGCATGTTCATCAGCGTGCTCTTGCCTGCGCCATTTTCACCCAACAGCGCCAAAATCTTGCCTTTGTGCAGCGTCAAGTCCACGCTGTCGTTGGCCAGCACGCCGGGGAAACGCTTGGTGATTCCTTTTGCCTGCAACACAATTTGCTCTGTCATGTCACTTACTCGTCTATTTTTTTTTAACCGCAAAGGCGCAAAAGGCGCAAAGTTTTTTTTAATTCTCTGCGTTCTTTGCGTCTTTGCGGTTCACTCTTATTCGGTTTCGTACACCTGGCCCAACGCTTTGGGGTCGCGGCTGCGGCCGACGAAGCCTGCCAGCACCAAAATGGTGAGCACGTAGGGCAGCATGCCGATGAACTGGTGCGGGATGTTGACCTCGCCGCCAAACTGGAGCTGCGTTTGCAGCGCGGTGGCAAAGCCAAACAGCAGCGCCGCACCCCACGCCCCCAGCGGCGTCCGCTTGCCAAAGAGCATCACGGCCAGGGCCACAAAGCCACGGCCGTTTGTCATCGCCCGTTCAAAAGAGCCAACCGCTTCCAGGGTGAGATAGGCACCAGCCAGGCCCGCAATCGCCCCGGCAATCGTTATGTTAACATAACGCATCATGTGTACATTAATGCCCACCGTATCGGCAGCGCTAGGATGCTCGCCAATGACGCGGGTGCGCAACCCCCAGCGGGTGTGGAACAGCACAAAATGGACCAGCGCCACCAAAATGAGCGTGGCATAGGTGATGGGTGGGTTGTTGAACAAAATCGGGCCAATCAGCGGAATGTCGGCCAAAAAGCCCAAGTTGAGGGGCAGCAACTTGCCCTGGGTGGTCAGGCCGGCCTGGTAAAAGAAGCTGGTGAGGCCCAGCGCCAATATGTTGATCACCGTGCCGCCAATAATTTGGTCCATCTTCAGCCCAATGGACATGAGGCCCAAAAATGCGCCCATCAAAGCACCTGCGCCCACACCGGCCAGCACGGCCAAAAACAGATTCCCCGTGTACACATTGGCCAAAAAGCCGATGAAGGCGGCCATGAGCATCTGCCCTTCGATGCCGATGTTGACGATGCCAGAACGCTCACCGATGAGGCCACAGAGAGCGCCCAGCACCAGCGGGGTAGATTGGCGAAGGGTGGAGGCGAGAACGGCCGTTGTCACATTCGGATTGGTGATAAAGCCGTAAATAATGGCAATCGCTACGCCCACAGCCAACACAATGCCAACATTGCGCATGGTAAGGAGGGTGCTTTTGCGATTGTTTTGCGTCACTGTTGTATCCATGTAAACAAACCTCCTTAGCTGCTGCCCCAGCCGCTGCTGATGGTCACCCCGCCGCCGTCATCGGCACGGGTGCGAATAATCCAGCGCACAATCATATCTGCCGAAACAAAGAACAAAATCAGCGCCTGAATCACATCAATAATTTGGGATTGAACATTGGCGTCGAACTGCATCTGGCTGGAGCCCGCCTGCATGGCGCCCACCAGCAGCGCGGCAGGAATGACGCCCAGCGGGTTGGTGCGGGCCAGCAAGGCAATGGTGATGCCATCGAAGCCAAGACCAGTGTTGAAGCCCGGCTGAAAACGGCCGACTACGCCCAACGTTTCAATCGCGCCACCCATCCCAGCTAAAAAGCCGCTAATCGCCATCGTTAAAATAATGGTGCGCGCTACTTTGATGCCAGCGTAATGAGCCGCGTGTGAATTTAGCCCCACCGTGCGAATTTCGTACCCCACCGTGGTGCGGAAAAGCAAATACCAGGTGAGGAAAGCCATGATGGCGGCAATAAAAAAACCTGCGGGCAGCGTGCCCCAAATGGGAATGGCGGCCGATTCGGCGATGGCGGGCGTGCGGGCCACAATGCCACTATCTTTCCACGGGCCATCGGCCAAATAATCGGTGATGTTGATGGCCACGAAGTTGAGCATGATGGTGGTGATTACTTCATGCGCGCCGGTGTAGGTGCGCAGCGCCCCGGCGATGGCGGCAAACAGCGCCCCCATCAGGCTGCCGATGAACAGCGCCAGCGGCATGTGGATGATGAAGGGCAAATCGGTAAAAGCAAAACCCACCGCCCCGGCAATAATGGCCCCCAGCAGCAGCTGCCCCTGGCCCCCAATGTTGAACAAGCCAGCCTTGAAGGCAAAGGCGACGGCCAGGCCACCCAAAATGAGGGGGGTGGCTTTTTCCAGGGTACGGCCGAAAGCGGTGGCGCTGCCAAACGCGCCGCGATAGAGGGCGGCGTACGCTTCCCAGGGGTTGGCGTCTGACAGCCACAAAATGAGAGAACCGATGATGCCTGCTAGCAGAACGGCCGTTAACGGCACACTCACCCCATGCCAAAACTGTCTCAGCCAGGAGAAAATTTGGCGGGTCTGCGTCTGGTTACTTGTATCTTCTGTCATGGGGCCACCTTTTGCAGGGGGAGGATGATTGGGTATTGATAGCAAAATGTGCGACGCACCCAAAGGCACGCCGCACATTTTTAGCTAACGGTTAATGCATCAAGTAAGGAGAGTAATTACTGGCCATAACCTGTGGAGATAGATCCATCTAGCAAACCAGTATTAATTTCATCCAGCGTCGTTTTGATTTCGTCAGAGACAGTGCCATCAAAGTCGTGGAATGGGGCCAGCCCAACTTCACCAAAGAAGTTACCGCCGGGGAAGCCGCCGTCCTGAGACATTTTTGCCAGTTCAAACACACCGGGGGTGATCAGCTTCATGGCGCTAGAAACAAGGCAGCTGTGTGCTTCGGGAACGGTTTCCCACTGGTCGCTGTCCACACCAATGCAGAAGAGGCCGTCATTACCGGCAACTTCGATCAGCGCGCCGTTACCAGTTTTACCACCGGCACCAAAGATAACATCGGCACCCTGGCCAATGGCCTGGGCAGCGGTGCTGGCACCCCATTCGGGGTCGGTGAAGGCAACGTCCAAACCACCTGGATGATAGGTGGAGATGAAGGTAACATCAGGATTCACGTACAGGGCACCAGCTTCGTACCCTTCTTTAAAGGCGACAACCGGGGGAACCAAATCGGTGCCTAAAACGGCCGCAATTGTGTTCGTCTCGGTGAGCATACCAGCCAGCGCACCAGCCAGGAAGCCCGCTTTGTCTTCATTGAACATCAAGCCCGTTACGTTGGCAACCGCCTCACCCTGGAACTGATCTACACCGATGAAGTCGATGTCCGGGTAGGTGGCGGCAGCTTCTAACGTGGCTTCACCCAAGGCAAACCCAACGGTTACGATGACGTCATAGCCTGCGTCGGCGAACAAGGCGATGTTGGCACCGTAATCTTTGGCGTCGCTGGTTTCGATGTAATCAACCTGAGCGCCTAGCTCATCGGCAGCACGCTGCACGCCTTCCCAAGCGGACTGGTTGAAGGATTTGTCATCGATTTCGCCAACGTCTGTGACGAGGCCGACGCAGAAGAGTTCTTCGCTGGAGCAATCTGCTTCGGCTTCTTCAGCTGGGGCTTCTTCTTCGGCGGTGTCTGCGGTGTCTGCGGTGTCACTGGTCGTGTCTTCGGCGGCTGTATCGGTCTCGTCGGCTGCTGGCTCATCGCCACTACCGCCACACGCTACCAGGGCCATTGCCAAAATAAGCAACAGGCTCAACAACCAAAACTTTGATTTTTGCATTTTGTTCTCCTTCCTTATCAAAAGAAACTTTTGCAATTGACAGAGCGAAAAACTCTGTCTTATCCGGTAAAAGTGATGAGATTATAGTGGTAAGCGATATTGAGGGCAACAGTCAGGCACGGCCGTTCCGCCGGTTTTTGCGTAATTTTTTACCGGTTTTGCGGCGGGGCGGCTGTTTAGAGGGAGCTGTCTGGGGGGGTAACGGCCGTTTTTTTACCGATTCCCCTTGTGGCAGCGGCGAGATAATCCCCAAAAACTCGTTGATCTTCTGCAAAAGATTGCCCAACTTGCGGTTGCCTTGCAGCCGAGGATGGGCTTGCAGCATCTCCCGGTACAGGCTGAACCAAAGCTGGAAGTCGGCGCGACGGCCGTATCGATCCATCGACCCCTCGCGGCGAAACTGCCACGGCTTGAAGCCCGTGTAGTGCAGGCCGTACAGCACGTCCAAATTGGGGTAACCGTTCAGGCTGTGGAAGCGCAAATCAATATTGGTCCAGCGGCCAGAGTAACGCAGCGTCAGGTACTGCATCTCTGGCCAGTCGAAGGCGTCGCTGACCAGCGGCTCCATTTCTGGCGATTGAATGTCCTGCATGATGGCGTTGAACTCGGCGAGAGACGGTTCCAGAACCAACAATGAGCTGATGACGCCCATGTTGCTGGGGTCGCTGGCGACGCAGTCGGTGATTTCGGCCGGGATCGGTTGGCCGTGCGGGCAGTTGGCGTAAATCTGGTGCCAGTGCCAGGTACCGTCCTGGGCTACGCTGTCGGGGATAATAAAGTTGCCGTCCTCGCCCCACTCCATGACGTGGGTTTTGCGCTCGTTGATGGTTCCGGCGGGCGTGGGCAGGGTGAACAGATGGTCGTAATGGCGCAGCGGCAGCAGGTCGGCATCCAGCAGGGCGATTTTGTCGTAGCGGTGCCCCAGATCGCCATCGGCCCCCAGGCGGAGGGCGTGCAGGCGGGTGAAGACGTAAGGGAGATACGGCCGTTTGCCCACCCGCGCATGGGGTACAAAAATCTTCTCGACGTCAATCACAAAATCATACAACTGGGCCAACGCCTGCCGCGCCGGACGGCTGATTTCTTCCGTCACCATGCAAATCAAATCCGCTTCCGTTTTTTGGCGGCGCAAGCCGTGGGCCAGCAGCAGCACGCCGGGCAGGTAGCTGTCGTTGAGCATGAGGAAGGTGACAAAGGCGTGGTGGGAACGGCCGTTGGGCTGGCGCATGGGGGTGGGTTTAGGAAACATGGGGCATATCCTACCGAATAAATGCTGAATGAAACAAGAAAATCAAAGATTTCGCAGATTAAGCAGATTTTCAAATCTTGTTAATCTGTGTCATCTGCTGATAAAAATCTTTTTGGTTCTAGCTTGTCCAAGTTTGGAGATTAGAGGTTATTTGAACAGGTCTGCGTGGCTACCGGTTCGGGCCAGTTGCAGTTCGTTCTCTTCAACGCGGTAAATGAGCAGCCAATATGGTTGGATGTGGCATTCGCGGAACCCTTTCCAGTTGCCAATGAGGGCATCGTCCCGGTAAGCGTCGGCCAATGGGTCTTGGGCAACAAGCTGCCGGATGACCGTTTGCAACTTTGCCAGGTCTGCGCCTTGCCGCTTGAGCCGCTTCACATCCCGCCGAAAGCGGATAGATTGCCGAATGGTGAGAGACATGGGTTACCGCTACCAGTCTGCAAATAAATCTTCGGCCGTTTGGAACTGCTCACCACCGCCATCTTCCAGTTCCAAAATGGCGGCTGCGGTTTCAGCATTGGGCATTTTGGCCGATGGCTGAAAAGGCAGCCCACCGCTGTTTACCGCCTGCATCAAAAAGACGCGAATCGCCTCGGCAGTGGTCATGCCGATGGCGTTGAAAACGGCTTCGGCCTCCTCTTTTAATTCCGGGCTCACCCGCGCCTGAATGGTTACGTTAGACATGATTTATTCTCCAAGAGCAAAAGATTGCCTGCATTATAATTGCAAATAACTGCAAATCGCAATGGTTTGATTAGATTTGGCTAACAATCTGGCCGTAAAAAAATTATAGAATTCTGAACAAAGCGCATTTAACCAGTGACGGTAGTTGACAAAATGGGGGGGGGGGGATATAAAATTTTGCAATTGTTCTAGATTTTCCCCATCATGCCAACATAACAGCCTTTAGTTTGGTCAGGAGAGAGCCTCTGTGCGTGAGACGATTCGTGTGCTGTTAGTTGATGACAACAAATTGACGTGTACGGCCGTTCGCGCCGTCCTTTTAGGCGCAGTAGACATCCTGCTACTTGATGAAATTGCCACCCCCACGGCTCTCCATCAACTTTGCACCCAGTATAAACCAGACATTTTACTGCTTTCGCTTGAGATGGTAAGGAAGTTCCCTTTAGCCACTGAAACTATTTGCTCAGAAGCTAAAATTCTTTTGCTGGTAACAAACTGTACGGGTACATTTCGGTCCGAATTAGTTGGAGACAGTATATTGGGCTGCTTGGTGCGGGAGCAAATCCCTGATGAGCTGATCCCGGCCATTCGCGGCACCATGGCGGGCATTCGCTGCTACAGTCAATCGGTTGCTCAACTGCTTTCTCAATTGCCACACGAGTCAGCATCTGGAGGTATAGAAAATCTGACACCAAGAGAAAAAATAGTGCTGGGTTTGTTAACTAATGGGTTAACCAACAAGCAAATTGATTTACAGTTACAGATTGCATCATCTACCGTTGAATTTCATATAGGTAATATCTTCAAGAAGATAGGGGTAGGTTCACGGACAGAAGCGGCTATCTGGACTAAAACAAACCACCTCATTTAATCCATATTATTCAACACAGTACCGACCTAATGATTTTCATAGTTGATCCTGTGGATTTCCATAGTTTACCAACCCTTAAACTTCGGTTTATCCTAGTCTTAAGTTTTGATAATCTATTATCTCCGCAAGCAGAAAAAAGATGTAAACAATACCCTACAATCTTAAGGAGTTTGAACCGATGCAGGAGCAAAAATCTGGTGTTTCAAACCTGAAAAATTTATTGTTTACTATATTGGGCATTCAGGCATTGGTGATTTCAGCCATAATTTTGCTCTTCATTCAGATTTACCAAATTCGACAAAACTTCGGCATTTTTGTGGGTGACCCCCAAGATGGACTAACCTTAACTGGTTTAGAATCTGAAACACAAGCCCCAGCATTCCAATTGATGGACACTAATGAGCATTTAGTATCTTTAGCCAGCTTTCAAGGGAATGAGGTATTGCTCGTCTTTACATGGACTGAATGCATTTATTGTGAGCAAATGTATCCATACCTCCAGCAATTTGACGAGGAGGATGATGAAATTCAGGTCATTATGATTTCTAGAGGTTCACAGGAAAGAACAATACAAATACGAGAGGAACAAGGCTTTGAGTTCCCCGTACTGTTCTCTGACGAAACCATCCTAACTGATTATGCTGTTCCTGGAACGCCATTCTTTTATCTTATCGATAAAGAAGGACAAATTAGTCGTTCTGGTGTCAATAATTCACTAGAACAAATTTTGGCAATGGTAAGTGAAAACTAACATAAGGAGATAAGGAGGATATAATGATTGAGTCCAAAACCCAAAAACGAATCACGATAAGTGTTCGATTGATGTTGCTTGTAAGTCTCGCTTTACTAACTTTAGGGATTATTTCGGTACAGCCAGTTCATGCAGCAAGCCCTTGTTATCCTGGTACTGCCTGTTGTGTCACAAGTACCCAGTGTGGGTGGTGCCACTCTAATTGGTGCCCCGGTGGTATAGGAGTATTGTATAATGGAAATTTAAAAGTTTGCTATGACAAAAACGGTAACCAAACAAGTGTTACTGGTAGTTGTAGCTGGGCACCTTGTGGGATTGGCAGCTGCAATTAAAATAGCAAATCAGAGTCAATCTTAAACGTATCAAAGAAAAGGCTGAGCACATCAGCCTTTTTTGTCTTCCTAATTTTTCTGAATTTATCTGTGTGAAACTTTGCACAAAATTTCTGGTTCAATTATTTAGAAATAACTCTAACAGTGACCGCCTTTTGTGTATGAAAACATTACTATTGGAAAAAATACACATAGACAAATTGCTAATTAATTGGAGAATTATCGGTTTTTCCCCAATTGTCCTTTGCTTAACTTTGTTTTGCGGATTAGGAATAATAGTTTTATTAGATACAAATATGACCCTGGAAACTTTTTATGTGTTTTTAGGCATTTTAGTTTCCTTTTCCTCGATTATTCTTACCGCGAATAGTTTCAAACCAGAAAAAACTGAAATAGTAGAGTTTCATTTGCCTTTGCCACGGCGATATTCTGATCATATTGTCAATGTAGTTCTTATTAAGTTGGTATTTATATTTGTTTTAGCCTTGTTTGTCGGTGCAATTATTACAATACTGAGGCCAAAAACGCTCAACCCCATATTAGGATGGGGATTTATTTTTAACGTGTTCTCAGTGACAATACTTTTTGGTAGTATAGGTTTATGGGGAACAGTAGCGGGCAAAAATTCCATGGTGGGTCAAGTTGTTGGACTCCTATGCTTTATGATCCTAATTGTAAGCAATGTACCTGAACTGCTGTTCGTTATCTACCCATTTAACATAAATCGAATTACAGAAACGCCTTTTCTTTGGTTTTTTTTCCGGTTGTTTTTCAGTTTGGCTGGGATAGGGATTTTTATAAAAAGTCTTCGTGGGGTTGAAGATACGAATCGACTGCTTACGGGTAGTCATCACGCGCGGCTAACATCTAATAAAAAGGGAGTAGATAAGAGCCAAAGAGGTTATTGGAAGCCATCCTGGAAACGAGAAAACGCGATTCAACTAAATGTACCCCGATTTGTCTCACTTGCTGCCTACGATGCACTTATTGCTGTATTCAATGGAACTTTACCTATTTATATGCTCAGTATTGTTTTCTTTTTTAACTTAGTCTTGCTTAAAGACGTTACAGCAATCACACATCTACCACCGGCCTATATAACCTCTACGGGATACTCTTTGTTATTCTCTTTTTTCCTGATACCAGGCCTTGCATTTATTGTGAGCAATTTTGTCTCAGCTGAAAGGAGAAATAATTTAGATGATTTAGTTCTCACAAATCTATCTCCAAAAGAATATTTATTTCTAAAGATTATGGGGGCAACGACCGTTACACTATTTATTTTTTTAGTGGGTAGCTTGCCTGTACTACTTCACCTCATATACGTTGCTTTTACAGCCTCAACTTCTTTCTTGTTTGCCTTTCTTGCAATAGTTACCTTAGGTATTGTTCCTACAGTTTTTTATATTATTGCAATGACAATTTTGATTGGGGCCATGTTGCCTGAGCGGTTTTTACTGGCAGGGCGCGGTTTATTCGTGTTGTTAGGATTTGTTTTAATCGGTGTTTCCTTTGTTAATATTCCTATTAATTTTATCTTCCCAACCGGAATAATGGCAGTCAATACGCTCACCTCTTGGTTGCAAGAAATCGAGAATATTACTATTGAATATTCGACGCCGATATTGACAATTATTTCTCCTCATTTATTGTGGGTGCCTGTTATAAGTCAGTTGATTCAAGTGATATTGTGTTGGCTTTTGGCGAGTAAGATTATTGATAAATATGGTGTGGAAAAGTTGAAGGGCTGAAATACACAAAATGATTCAAATAAATGAAGTTAGCAAAGTTTATGATAATCATAAGAAGGCAATTGATAATTTAACTTTATCAATTGATAAAGGGAAATTTGGATTGGTTGGGCCAAATGGAGCTGGGAAAACCACGTTAATGAGAATGTTAGCAACATTAATCAAGCCGACTTCGGGACAAATAACCATCTTTGACCGCCGTATAGACGAAAAGGATGAAATTCGTCAAATGCTTGGATATTTGCCACAACATGTTGGATTTCATGAAAATTTAACCGTGGAACAAGAACTGGATTTTTTTGCAACTATGAAACATATCGTTGCTAAGAAAGACCGGCAGCGACAATTAGACGTTGTTCTTGAATATGTTAATCTGAATGAAGTAAGAAAAGAACGGATTAAAACACTATCTGGTGGGATGAAGCGGCGACTAGGTATCGCAATCACAATGTTGAACAATCCGCGATTGCTTATAATTGACGAGCCAACAGCAGGACTTGATCCAGAAGAACGTATCCGGTTTCGCAATTTATTGATTCGCTTGGGAGAAGACCAAATTGTTTTACTCTCGACCCATATAATCGAAGATATAAGCAAAGTTTGTAATTTACTAGCAATCATTGACAAGGGTCAGTTAGCTTTTCACGGAACCACTATTGAGTTATTGTCTCAAGCGAAAGAAGCTACTTGGGCAATACCTTCAAACGAGGTATCGTCTTTGCTGTCAAACGATTTTGTTGCTTCACGAATCGTAGAAGATGAAGTGAAATCAATTGTACTTTCTGATTCAAAACCTACTCCTAATGCCCAGCTTATAACACCCCATATGGAAGATGCTTATTTATGGGTGCTTCATAAAGGGGGTAAGGCATGTGGAGAAGAAGGTAAAAAGAATCTCTAATTGTACGATTCTGTTTGAGGATACTTGCCTCTGAAAATCGTTTGCAGCAGTTCAGGGGCGTACTTTTCCGCCTGGCGGCTGGTGAGGCTGCGGCTGTGGCAAATGTCTGCGTACAAACGGCCGCTTTCCCGCCAGCCCCTCTCTTGTGTTGCCACTTCCAACCCAATCAGCCCAAACCGCTGCGTCCAGCCGCGATCCCATTCAAAGTTGTCCACCAAGCTCCAATGATAGTAGCCCATCACCGGGTAGTTGAAGCTAATCGCTCGCCACACCTCCCGCAGATGGGTCATGATGAAAGACGGCCGTAACCTATCCGCACTATCCGGCACCCCATTTTCCGTAATGTAGATTGGCTTCCGGTACGGCAGCAGCGCCTCGATCATCTGGAACAGCCCGGCGGGGTAGATTTCGCCGTAGTTGCCGTCGCTGACCACCGCACCCGGCTCCCACTCTTGGGAGAGCAGTTCGCCAAACGGGGGAAAGTTTACATAAAAGCGCGTGTAGTAGTTGAGACCAATAAAATCATAGCTGCCCGCCAAATTGGGAATGGTGCGACGGCCGATGGGGAAATGGAGACGGCCGTTTGTCATCGAATCCAGCCACATCCCGTTAAACAACCAGCTCAACCGCCCCGCCCACCAGCGGCTCAGCGCCGAACTGCCGGGCCGCGCCTGCAAAACGGCCATATTTTTGGCCACGCCCACCAATGCCTGCGGCCGCTTTTCCTTAATAATGTGGTACGCCGCCGCGTGGCAGCGCAGCAGGTTGGGCAGGGCCGCCATTGCGCCAGACCAGCCGCTCTGCTTACCCTGGGGGAAAACTTTCGCCAGATAGCGCATAAACACGTACACCATCGGCTCGTTGATGGTGATCCATTTGGGAATGAGGTCGCCCAGCACGTCCACAACTTTGGCCGTGTAGCGCCGGAAGTAATCCACCACCACCGCGCTGCCAAAATCTCCCTTCTCCACCAACCAGAGCGGATTGCTAAAATGGTGCAGCGTCACCATCGGCTCGATGCCCCGGTCGTGCATCCCCTGCAAAATTTCGCGATAGCGGCCCAGGGCAGTGTCGTCAAAAACGCTCGGTTCTGGCTCGATGCGGCTCCACTCCAGCGAGAGGCGGTGGGCGTTATTGCCCATCTCGGCGGCGATGTCCAAATCCAGTTCGGCGTTGGCCCACCAGTTGCTGGCGAGGCCGGATTTATGGTTTTGCAGGATACGGCCGTCTCCCTGTTCCCACACCCACCAATCACTATTTTTATTGTTGCCTTCTACCTGAAAAGCGGCCGTTGCCGTCCCCCACAAAAAATCGGGGGGAAACAATAGTTGTGCCTTTGCCATAAATCACTCCGTGATGGTTGATAGGTTGGTAGTGGTTAGTTTGCCACTCGCCACTCGCCACTCGCCACTCGCCCCAAACATTATCACACGCCCCCACCCCCTGCCAAATTCACCCAACGCAAGCGTTATCGTAATCCTCACGTAGACAATACTCCTATTTCACGCCCTGCACGCACCATAAACTTTGTGCAATAATTGCCTGCTTGTTATACTTACCCAACGTGCAGCGCTCATTCTTTACCCAACATGAGGCAGCTTCGGAGGCTTTTGTGAAAGACCTGGTCCCAGAGAGTAACTTCTACTACCCCAACAAGATGGGACGCATTATGTTAACATCGCTCGAAGAAGTTATGGGTCGCAACGGCTTAAACGCTTTGTTGAATCTAGTCGAGCTGCGCGAATACATTCAGAATGCACCCCCAGATAATTTAGAACGCGAATTTAATTTTGCCAACATCAGCAACATCAACCGAGGCCTGGAAGAGATTTACGGTCCGCGCGGTGGCCGGGGCCTGGCTTTACGCAGCGGGCGTGCTATTTTCTCGCGCGGGCTGCGCCAGTTTGGCGCACTGGCTGGCGTGAGCGATCTGGCATTTAAGGTGCTGCCGCTCAAAACCAAGCTCAAAATTGGCATTCCAGCCGTCGCCCGCATTTTTACCCAATTTAGTGACCAAACCAGCCACGTAGAAGAGATGGACGACCATTTTCTGTACACGATCGACCGCTGCTCGATGTGCTGGGGGCAGCATGCAGACAGGCCCATTTGTTACATTGCCGTGGGCATTTTGCAAGAAACGTTGCGCTGGGTAAGCGGCGGGCTGGAATTTCGGGTGGAAGAGATTGCCTGCCATGCAGCCGGGGCCGAGGCGTGCGTGTTCAAGATTGACAAAGAGCCTATCAAGTAATCTGTTTAGCCGGTAGTGGGGTACGGCCGTTTCACCAACACGTCGTCACTTCGGCAAAAGTATGTTCAAATTGCAGTTATGAACGAAGTCGATAAAAAGAGCCAAAGCATCTTTATTGTTGAAGATGATAATGACCTAGCCGAAATGTTGCGCGCCTATTTTCGGGTGCAAGGGTACTCCGTAGCAGTTGCTGCCCGCGGCCAGGATGCCATAGAAGGCATCGCCGAACAGGTGCCCGATGTGGTGGTGCTAGACATTCGCCTGCCAGACATCAACGGCTACGAAGTGTGCCGCCAGCTGCGCAGTTCACGCAAAACACAGCATATCCCCGTCATCTTCCTCACCGAAAAGCGAGAGCGCGAAGATAAGCTGGCCGGATTGGAACTAGGCGCGGTGGATTACATCACCAAGCCATTCGACATCCAGGAGCTGCGGCTGCGGGTGCGCAATGCGCTGCGCCGGGCCCAGATGAGCACCCTGCTCAACCCGGTGACGGGCTTGCCAGAGGGGGAGTTGGTGCGTGAACAGCTCACCCAAATGCTAAAGCGAGGCAATTGGGGGGTGGTTTTGGCGGGTATTCGCGGGCTGAGCAAGTTCCGCGACAAGTTTGGCTTTGTCGCCGCCGACGATGTGTCGCGGGCAGTCACCTTGATGATTGCCAATGCCGTACAAGAAAGCGGCGACGGCGATAATTTTGTGGGCCATACCGATTCCGGCGACTTCGTCATTCTGACCTCCGCTGACAACTGCCAAAAATTGGCGGAACGCTGCCTGGTGCGGCTGCATCCCTCCATCCAATACTTTTATCCGGCGCTAGAGCGGCAGCGGCTGCACGAATTACCGGAATCAGAAAGATTAACTGTTCACGTTGCGGCCGTTTCTTCCGACCAGTTCCAGGGTGGCAGCATGGAAGAGTTGTTTGCCGCGTTGGCCAAACATCGGCTTTAGGTGGTACGGCCGTTTTTTATCCCCCTACATTTTGATACAATCCCCAACAATTATGGCTAGAAGTTCAACTTCTTAAAGAAGTTGAACTTCTTTTTTAGTTATGAAACGATTTCGCACTGATTTGCTGTTCTTGTTGGGCTTTTTGCTGCTGCCGCTGCTGCTGTTTGGCAGCGTGACGCTGGGCGGCCAAACAATGCTGCCGGTGGACAACCTGTACCAGTGGGCACCCTGGTCCGCCTACGCCAGCCAGTTTGGCCTGACCCAGCCGCAAAACCCCCTCATCAGCGACCTCATCATCCAAAATTATGCCTGGAAGCAGTTTGTGCGGGAGACTGTTTTTGCCGGCGACATTCCGCTGTGGAATCCGAATTTGTTTGGCGGGGTGCCGTTTTTGGCGGCGGGGCAGCACGGGGCGTACTACCCGTTTAGCGTCCTGTTCCTCATTTTGCCGCTGGCCAGCGCGTACGGCTGGTACACGGTCAGCCAGATTTGGTTGGCGGGGGTGTTGATGTATGTGTACGGCCGTATCCTCCGCCTCCACCGCCCCGCTGCCTTCATCGCCGGATTGGTGTTCCAGGGTGGCGCGTTTTTGGTGATTAGTGCGGCCGTTTTCCCCATGATCAGCGGCGCGGTGGTGTGGCTGCCCTTGTTGCTGGGCTGTGTGGAGAAGGTAATTGGTAATTGGAGATTGGAGATTGGAGATTACCCGAATCTCCAATCTCCAATCTCCAATCTCTTCTGGTGGATTGGACTTGGCGCGGTTGCCCTGGGTTTCCAAATCCTGGCCGGGCACATCGAATTTACCATCTACACCCTGCTCGTCATGGTCGCCTACGCCGCCTGGCGACTAATTACCCAATTACCAATTACCGATTACCGATCACCGTTCACCGTTCACCGATTACTGAAAACGGCCGCTTCCCTCCTCGCAATGGTCCTCCTCGGCCTCCTGCTGGGCGCGGTGCAGCTGCTGCCGCTGTACGAGTTGGGGCAGGTCAACTTTCGGCAGGAGTCAGCTACTTTTGAAGAGGTAATGGATTATGGATTCCCGGAACGCCGCATCCTGACGCTGGCGCTGCCCAACTTCTTCGGCAATCCCACCCACCACAGCTACACCGACGTGTTCAGCGGTGAGATGGTGGCCCTGAGCCAAAATTATTACGGCGAGGCCAAAACCAACACCGAGTGGGGCATCAAAAATTACGTCGAAGGGGCGATTTACCTGGGCATCTTGCCGCTCTTTTTGGCGGCAATTGGCGTGCTGGCTGGCTGGCGAAAGCGCAAAACGCACGTCGGCTTTTTTGCTGTGCTCAGCTTTTTTTCGCTGGCGTTTATTTTTGGCACGCCGCTGTACGCCATTTTGTATTACGGCCTGCCGTTTGTAAACCAGCTGCACACGCCGTTCCGCTGGGTGTTCCCGCTGTCGTTGGCGGTGGCGGTGTTGGCGGGGTTTGGCGTGGAAAGTTTGGAGAATTGGCGGGTCGGTGTGGCGGGGAATTTTGACGCAAAGGCGCAAAGGGGCAAAGGGTTAAAGGGAAAAAGACTTTCCTTTGCCTCTTTAAATGCTTTGCGTTCTTTGCGTCAAAAATTGTATCTATTTCCAGCCGTTGGTGGGATTTTGCTGCTGGTGGGGTTGGCGGTGTCGTGGGGGATGTACGGCCGTTTCCAACCCACCATCGAGCGCATTTTCCTGGGATTGGCAGGCGCACCCGCCGCCTTTGCCGATGCGACGGCGTTTTACAGCTACACGTTTTGGCAGCTGCTGACGCTGGGATTGGTGCTGCTGGGCGTGGCTTTTGTTTTTTGGTTGAGTAGACGAGGGGGGAAACGGCCGTACTGGATCATCGCCGCCGCAACCCTCATCATTGTTGATGTGTTTCTGGCCAATCGCGGCTTTAACGCCAGCAACGACCCGGCGCTGCTCGACTTTAAGCCGGAGATGGTGCAGTGGCTGGAAGCACAACGGCTGGGGGACCAGCATGGCTTCTGGCGCATCACCAGCTTTGCCCCCAACGGCGATAAACCGTTTAATGCCAACTCCGGTTGGCTGTTCGACCTGCCCGACGTGCGCGGCTACGATTCCATCATTCCCAAGCAATACACCGAGTACATGGCGGCAATCGAACCGCAGAACGAACTGCCGTTCAACCGCGTCCAGCCTGTCGTCAACTGGGAGTCGCTCAATTCGCCGCTGCTGGACGTGCTGGGCGTGAAATACGTCATCACCAGCGAGACGATTACGCTGCCCAAGTTCACCGAGGTATGGCAGGGAGAGGGCGTGCGGATTTATGAGAATGCGGCAGTAGCTCCCCGCGCCTACACCTTGCCTCTCACGGCAACGGCCGTTTCCGCCAATCCCCTCACCGCCATGACCACCCAATACGACCCGCGTCAGTTCGTAAATATTGAGATTGGAGATTGGAGATCGGAGATTGGGCTAATCTCCAATCTCCAATCTCCAATCTCCGCCCCCTACCAACCCGCCACCATCACCGCCTACACCAACCGAGAAGTTGTGCTGGAAACGGCCGTTACCGAACCCAGCTGGCTCATCCTCAACGACAGTTATTTTCCGGGGTGGAAGGCTTGGATACGGCCGTTATCTGGTGAAGAGAGTGATGAAGTAGAAGTACCAATCACCCGTGTAAACGGTAATTTTCGTAGCGTCGGGCTTCAGCCCGGCGAATGGCAGGTGCGCTTCCGCTACAGCCCGACGAGCTTCCAGCTGGGTGCGCTGGGCAGCTTCATGGCCGGGATCATCTTGCTTTTTGGCGCAGTGGTCTGGGGCTGGCAGCGTTTTTATCGGGCCGATGGTCAGTAAAGCGTCGAGCACAGTAGTGCACGCAGTCTGGCCAAAAACAGCCTCGCCCCGATTGCCCTGAACCTGTTCAACAAACTGATCGACTTCGGTTTTGCCGCCTTTTACTTGCGCTTGCTCGGCCCAGCTGGCTCCGGCAGCTTCCAAACCGCCATCGTCACCGCCGGAATTTTTGACATCATCGCCAACTTCGGCCTGGACATCCTGCTCATCCGCGACGTGGCCAGCGACCGCGACAAAGCGCCCAACTACCTGCTCAACACCACCGTCCTCCGCCTGGGCGCGGGCGCAGTTGCCGCCCTGCCGGTCATCGCCATCATCGCCGTCACCAATTTGTCGCCCGACGCCACCCCCCTCACCCGGCCAGAAATTTTAGCGACGGCCTTCATCATGATCGGCATGGTCTTTTCTGGCATGTCCAAGGGCGTCACCGGCCTGTTTTACGTGCATGAAGAGGCGGAAGTGCCCAACGCCATGACCACGGTGACGACCATTCTCAAAGTGGGCTTTGGCGTGACGGCGCTGCTGCTGGGTTTTGGCTTTGTGGGATTAGCGGCTGTTTCCATCCTCACCAACGTCATCACCCTCAGCCTGCTGCTGGCAATTGCCCTGCGCCGCTACACGCTGCGCGGCCCGTGGCGGCTCGATTGGCAGCTTCAGCGGCGAATGCTGCGCGCGGGCTTCCCGCTCATGCTCATCCACCTGCTGCAAACCGTGTTTATTTCGATTGACAGCTACCTGCTGCGCGTGCTGCTGGACAACGGGCAAGAGGTGGCGGGCTGGTACAGCAGCGCCTACAAATGGTTCAACGCACTGCAAATTGTGCCCTCGTTTTTCACCCTGGCCCTCTTCCCCATCATCTCCCGCCGCATTACCGAATCGCTCGACGCGGCGCGGCAGATGTACGCCCTGTCGCTCAAGCTGATGCTGCTCCTGGCGCTGCCCATCGCTGCCGTGACGCACTATCTGGCCGTGCCGCTGGTGCAAATCGTCGCCGGGGAACAGTTTTTGCCCGCCGGGGCGATTGCCCTGCAAATTGTCATCTGGTCCATCCCGCTGGGCTGGCTGAACAGTGTGACCAACTACGTGCTCATCAGCCTGGGGCTGGAGAGCAAGCAGCCGCGTGCCTTTACGGTAGCGGTGCTGTTCAACATCGTTGCCAACTTCATTTTTATCCCGCGCTACAGCTACGTGGCGGCGGGCGTCACCACCATTTTGTCGGAATTGGTGCTGCTGGTGCTGTTTGATTATTATCTGCGGCAGAAGATGGCGGGGATTCGGTGGGTTAGGTTGTTGGCACGGCCGTTTCTGCTCACCGCCCTCATGTTTGGCGGCATGTGGCTGGGTGGGCAGGTGCATCTGGTCGTCGGCCTGCTCATCGGCGTGGTTATTTATCCGGCAGGATTGCTCCTGCTGGGCATCATCGGCCCAGAAGAAAAGAAAGTGCTGGGCAACATCCTGCCCCACGCCATCGCCCGCCGCCTCCGTTTGGTAGAATTGGACGCGGATAAACGCGGATGAACGCGGATTTCCCCGCCGTTGCGCGACACCATGCGCCAATTTGTCATCCAGTTTGCTGGAGAAGTGGGCCGCTATCCCTAGTGAAGCAATCTTGTTATAATGCAGGAACTTCGAGGAAAAAGTCCAATGCCAGATTTTTCACTTTCAACACATGCCCGGTACATGCTCCAAGAGCGAAATATTGCCGAGGAATGGGTTTGGCGCACAATCGAAAACCCGAATAGCAAGAAGAAAGGAAAAGATGGTAATATGCACTATACCAAACCGATTCGAGAACGAGACGGCCGTATTTTACACGTAGTCATCAATCCATACCTTGATCCACAACTGATCGTGACCGTGTTTTTTGATCGCCGTTTAAGCAAGTAGGTAAACAGCTATGAAACTAAAAATTGATAAAGAAAGCGATGCACTCTATTTTCGTCTCGATGACGACGAAGTTGTCGAATCAGAAGAAGTTCAGCCCGGTATTATTTTGGACTTTGACGAAAACGGCCGTGTCATCGGTATTGAAATCTTGTCTTTAAGTACCCGATTTTCCCCCGAAAAACTCCGTATCATGCAATTTGAAACCGCGTAATATGCTTCGATTTTCAGACACATCATTTTGATAGTCAGTTGGTAACTGAGGAAGATATTTACAATGAATACCATACAAATCTCCATAGAGTTGCCCCAAGATGCATTTTCTGCTCTGCGCCAGGAACCAGCTGCTTTTGTCCGAGAGATGCGCCTGGCTGCGGCCGTAAAATGGTACGAACTGGAACGCATCTCGCAAGCGAAAGCGGCCGAAATCGCAGGCATCTCACGCGCCGAATTTTTAGCAGCACTTTCTCGCTATAACGTGACACCATTTCAATACCATTCTGCTGATGATCTGATCGGTGAAGTTGCCGATGGTGTTTGATCCGCCCAGCCGTGAACGGACTGGGCTATTTGTGGAAGCCCCTCAGGGGCTTTCATTTTGTAGCCGAGGGCTTTAGCCCCTGGCGAAGCCGTTCATTTGAGAAACCTTCCCTTGCCTTCCCGTTCCCTGAACCGCCAACCCGTCTGGATGATGACCGCCCTGCTGCTGGCTGGGGCGGTGCTGCGGTTGTTTGGGCTGAACAACCTCTCCCCGCCCGGCATCACCCATGATGAGGTGGCCAACTGGCTCATCGACCGTTCGATTTTGGCGGGCGAACACGCCATCTACTTCACCCGCGCCTACGGGCATGAGGCGGGTTTCCATTATCTGCAAACCGGCTTCGTCGCTCTGCTTGGCGACAACGTTTTGGCACTGCGTTTGCCTGCCGCATTTTGCGGCTTGCTCGGCGTCGCCGTCACGTTTGCGCTGGCGCGCCAGCTTTTTGGCAAAAACGTCGCCCTCATTGCTGCGGGATTGCTGGCGGTGCTGTTTTGGCCGGTGTTTTACGGCCGTCTCGCCCTCCGCGCCATTTCCCTGCCATTGGTAGCGGGGTTGTCGGCGTACTTTTGGTGGAAAGCGTGGGAAATTGAAGGGGTGAAAGGGAGAAAGGGTGAAGGGGTGAAAAAGCCAGTCACCCGTTCACCCCTTCACCCTTTCACCCTTTCCGGCATTTTTGCTGGCTTGTCCCTCCACACCTACATGGCCGCCCGCGCCGTGCCGATTTTCTACGCGCTCTGGCTGGCATATCTGGCCATCTTTCATTGGCGGGAATTTAAGCAGCGGTGGCGGGGGATTGTGCTGTTTGTGGTGATGGCTGTCGTTGTGGCCGCGCCGCTGGTCATCTTTTTGCAAACCGTTCCCGACGCCGAATTCCGCATCAGCGAGGTGGATGCGCCGCTGCAAGCGCTGCGCTCTGGCGATTGGCAGCCGGTGCTGAGCAACGGCCTCAATCTGCTGGGCATGTTTGGCTTTGTCGGCGATCCGCTGTGGCGCGAAGGGGTGCCATCCGCCCCGGTGTTTGAGCCTGTGGTAGCCGTGCTGTTTTATGGGGGATTGCTGCTTTGCCTGTGGCGTTGGCGACAGCCGCGTTATGCCTTTTGCTGATTTGGTTGGCCGTCTCGGTCACCCCCAGCCTCGTCACCATCAACGCCCCCAGCCACATTCGCAGCATCTTGATTTTACCTGTACTAACCATCTTCCCTGCCCTACTTATGCACAGTTTAGGGCGGTTATCCACAGTTATTGGCCAGTTATCCACAAGAAGTTCCCAAATATTGGTCTTGACGCTGCTTTTATTTTATGCTGCCCGAACATCTGTTTTACAGTTTCAAACGTGGCCCAACGGCGGTGACGTGCCGTTTGTGTGGCAGGCGGCGTTTACGGAGATGGCGCGGTATCTGGACGGCCGTTCCGACCTCACATCCGCCGCCGTTGCCGGTTGGTCCCCCAGCACGATGGACAGCCCCACGATGACCCTCCTGCGCCAAAACGATGCCCTCCCCCTCAGCCACTTCGACCCGCAAGAAGGCACCCTCATTTTGCCCGCTGCGGAGCCGGTGGTGGTGATACGGCCGTCTGACCTCCCCCTCGATCCATTCTGGGAAACCCAACTACAAAATTGGGGCTTCACCCCTCACCCCCTTCACCCCTTCACCCTTTACGAAAGGCAAAAACAGCCAACTATCGAGTTGGCAAACCCACTGAACGTCCAGTTTGGCGATGAGCTTGTTTTGTTGGGGTATGAGTGGTTAGAAAGTGGCGATTTACTGCTGGGGTGGTTGGTTACGGCCGTTCCCCCCGCCCCCCGCCAACAATTCATTCACAGCCTCGCCGCCGACGGCAGCCAACTGGCCGACACCTACCGCTTCGACGCCCCCGACCCGCAAGGCATCTGGTTCCCCCACTGGCAGCCCGGCGACCTCATTTTGCAGCGCCTCACCCCACCCGCGCAGGGCGAAGCCACCCAGCTCCGCCTGGGCTGGTTCGACCCCACCACCTGCACCCCTGGCCCCTGCCAAAACCTGCACACGGAGGAAGGGATGGAGTTTGTGCTGCTGCCGGTGGAGTAATTGGGTAATTGAGTGATTTGTAATTGGGGAACGGCAGTACCCACCAAACTACTCTGCAAAACGTTATCGTTTAAATGCTGATACACAATAATGTTCTGCCGGATCAAGGTGAAGATCAACAATATCAAAGTTGCTTAAAAACATCCGTAATTCTTCAGGCGTAAAATAATGATGCGGCAATCCTATTTCCCAGCCATCCAGGGGAACAAAGGTATTTGGTTCGATCTCTTCGTATCTGGTAGCTTGGTTTTTCATTTTTGGCACGGTAACGAACAAAAATCCGCCTTTAACGAGCACGCGCTCCATTTCTGCAATGATCTTTTTTATTGTGGCAACGTCAGCATGATGAATCACCTGTACAGAGACAATCGCATCGAAAAAATCATCATCCCACGGTAATTTCTCCGTCATCTCTTGCAGCACAAGCTCAGCGCTTATCTTTTCGGCCTGCAACCATTGGGTAGAAGCCTTTATACCTTCTTGCGAATTATCCAATCCATACACAGAAAACCCGTGTTGGGCCAGATAAATCAGCTGCCGCCCTGTGCCGCACCCCAAATCCAAAATATTCTGCGCCGGAATACTTTGCAATTGCTTTACCACATTGGCCATGTCCCAATGCGGTTCCAGAAACACCTTGCCGTGCTCCTTAAAAATCTTTTCCCATGCTGTTGAATCACGCTTCATTATGCGGTTCCTTTCTGATAATTAGCTACCGTAGTTGCGAAGCCAAAAAATGATTCAGTGGCTTTTCTTGCGCACAATCCTCGGTGTAAAAAATCGCTCTTGAAACTCCGTTAAGGCTAAAATTTGTTCATCACTATATGTTGTACCTTCAGGAACAACAATGAGTTTATCGTCATCATCATCCAGCCTGTGTATGACAGCAATGCACAACCCCGTAAACTCGTCTACAGGTTCAAAAACGCCCAAGACATAAGCATCTATGCTGTCACCATCAGGAGCTTTTGTTTTTGGTAACTCTCCATAATTGACGGGATAGAAAAATCCCCATCTTGGGTGTCTGCTACCCATTGGTCGATCCATTTTGACAGTAACGATTTCACCTATATATTTTGTTGCGTAATCTTTAGCCATACAAGTCGCCTCCCCCAACTATATAGACCAGGATGTTGCGTGCTTTATTTTCCCTTAGAATGCCCGTGAGCCAAAGGTATCTGGTTCAATTTCTGCATGGTCTCATCGTCTAAATTCTGGATCGTTATCCAAGCCATGGCACACCTCACGAGAATGCTATCGTTGATTGCAGTTCAACCAACGATAGCAAATTATCTCGTGCCAGCCAATCATCCATCATCACGGGGTGAGGCGCTTTTGGTCGCGGGGGAAGAGTGTGGCCAGGCGCAGGTTGGGCAGGCCCAAGAGCTGCATCAACAGCCGCTCTAGCCCGATGGCAAAACCGCCGTGCGACGGCATGCCATAGCGGAACGCTTCCAGGTAGCTCTCAAACGGCTCTGTCGGCAAGTTGGCCTGGGCCAGCGCCGCCAGGTAGTCGGCGTACACGTGCAGCCGCTGCCCGCCGGTGATGAGCTCCGTACCGCGAAACAGCAGGTCGAACGAATTGGAGTAAGCGGGGTTTTGCGGGTCGGGATGGGTGTAGAACGGCCGTTTCCCCATCGGATACCCCACCACAAACAAAAAGTCGCTGCCGTGTTCCTGCTGCGCCCACTCGCCCAGCCACCGCTCATCCTGCGGCGACAGGTCTGGCTCGCCCCGCACGTCCACGCCATGTTGCTGCCAGATGAGCTCCTGCGCCGCCGCAAAATGAATGTGCGGGATTTGTTCTGGTACTTCTGGCAAATTGGCTTTTAACAGTTCCAATTCCGCTGTATATTCCTCTGCCAGCGTTTGGAAGATGCCCGCCAGCACGGTGCGCACCAGCGCCATCACCGTAAAATGGTTCTCGATGAAGCCAAACTCCACATCCAGGCTCACGTACTCGTTCACGTGGCGCGTCGTGTCGTGCGGCTCGGCGCGGAAAACTGGCCCCACCTCAAACACGCGGGCAAACACGCCCACCATGATTTGCTTATAAAACTGCGGACTTTGCGCCAGAAAGGCGTCGCCGCCAAAATACTCCAGCTTAAACACGTTCGCCCCGCTCTCTGTAGCCGAGGCCACCAGCTTGGGCGACTGAATCTCGGTGAAATGCTCGGCTTGCAGCGTGGCGCGGAAACCCGCCATTGCCCCCGCCGCCAGGCGAAACACAGCTCGCCGCTCCGGGTGCCGGTTGGCCACGACAGCGTGATCCAGCAGCGTGGGCAGCCCCGCCTTGAGCCGCTTTTGCTGCAAGGGAATGTGTGTTGGCTCCGTCACCGGCGTGATCACCTCGATTTGGGGCTGGTGCAGTTCCACGCCGCCCGGCGCTTGCGGCGTGGCCACCACCGTGCCCGTCAGCACAATGACGCTCTCCAGGCTCAGCGCGGCGATGGGGGCCAAATCCGCCTCGCTTTCGGTGACGGCTTGGATGGTGCCCCAGCCGTCGCGCAGCACCACAAAGCTGACGCCACCCAGGCGGCGCACGTTGTGCAGCCACCCCGTCAGGCGCACCTGCTGCCCCACGTGGCTGCTTGCTTCAACCGTTCGAATTGTGTTCATAAAAACCTCCGATTGTTGGTAGAGACGTTGCAATGCAACGTCTACGCAATGCAACGTCTCTACGGCCCAATAAAAAAACTCGTCCCCTGTTTGGAGGACGAGTTTGCGCGTGGGCAGCCCAAAACGCTGCCCGACGCATAAAAAAACGCCCGCCCTCGCTTTTGGAGGACGGGCGTCAATTTTTGCGCTCGTGGTGCCACCACCAATTTGCCTATGCTGGATGTACCCAGCAACGGCCTCTTGCGGCCTGGTGTGCGTTTACACATCACCTAAGCCTGGGCGCTATAACGGGCGCACCCGGTTTCGGTTATTTGGTTATCGGCAATCCGCAATCGGAAAAACCGATTACCGTTCACTGATTACCGCTTACCGTTCACCGATCAGCTCCAGGGTGTCGTTAACTGGGTTTGCTGGCGATGCTCACAGCAACTTGCATCGCTCTCTGGGCAGCAACGGGGCCGGTTAACCTGTCCCTTTCATCGCTTTTGGTATTTTTAAGTTGAGGCAGGATGATAGCAAATGAGGCGGAGGGGTGTCAATGCTCATTTATTTAAACCCGGTACAATAACGGCAAATCATCCACGTATTTCTGGTAAGGAAGGACAAAATTATGGCAAACGGCCGTAACCACCCCACCACTGACACCCTCTGGCGTTTGGGGCAAAAGCTGCGTCAGGTCCTTGACCAGGTGCAGCCGCCGGATTCCCTAATCATGGTCCTGGTGGCACTTATTGTTGGTGTGGGCACCGGTTTGGGTGCGGTCGTGTTTGTCTGGCTGCTGCGGCAAATTAACCAGCTTACGGAACAGCTCCAGCTTTGGACCGGCGATATCGTTGGCCTGGTGTTGGCCATGGGCACGGCTGGTCTGCTAGTTGGCTATGCGGTCAACCGCTGGGCCAAAGAGGCCAAGGGGCATGGCGTTCCAGAAGTGATGGAGGCGCTGGCCCTGCGCGGCGGCCGTATTCGGCCCCGAGTTGCTTCCATCAAAGTGTTGGCTTCCTCACTCACCATCGGTACGGGCGGCTCTGCCGGGCGCGAAGGTCCGATTGTGCAGGTGGGTTCGGCGCTGGGTTCCACCTTTGGCCAGCTGCTGCACTTCTCCGACGAGCGAATTCGCACCCTGGTAGCCTGCGGCTCCGCGGCGGGCATTGCCGCCACCTTTAACGCACCGATTGCCGGAGCCATCTTTGCCCTGGAAGTCATTCTGGGCAAGTTTACCGTCAGCTACTTTGGCGCGGTGGTGATCAGTTCCGTAGCGGCCAGCGTCATCGGCCGGGCATACCTGAGCGATCGCCCGGCCTTTACGGTGCCAGCTTACCCCTTTCAGTTTCAGGAGCTGCCGCTGTATGTGGTATTGGGCGTTTTGTCGGCCGTCGTGGCCGTGCTGTTTATCCGCCTGCTTTACTTTATGGAGGAGAAGTTCGACCACTGGCGGCTGCACCCAGCCTTCAAAGCCGCGCTGGGTATGCTGCTGACGCTGGGGGTGGCGCTGCTGCTGCCCGAACGTCAGGCGCTAGGCCCAGGGCTGGAATTTATTGGTGAGGCCATTGCTGAGGACTTTAGCTTGCCTTTGGGTTTGATGGGCGCGCTGTTGGTGACCAAGATGCTGGCCACCGGTTTTACGTTGGGCAGCGGCAATTCGGGCGGCGTGTTTGCGCCAGGGCTGTTTATGGGGGCGATTGTAGGTGGCATGGTGGGGTCGGTGGCCCATTCCATCTGGCCAGAGGTGGCGGTAAACCCGGGAGCTTATGCGATTGTGGGCATGGCGGCCGTTTTTTCTGGGGCAGCACGGGCACCGATTACGGCCGTACTCATCGTCTTTGAAATGTCCAACGATTACAAGCTTATCCTCCCCCTCATGCTGGCTACCGTGCTTTCCACGCTGCTCGCGGAAAATCTATTCCGCGAATCGATCTACACGTTGAAGCTGCGCCTCAAGGGCATCAGCCTGCAGCGCGGGCGCGACCTAGAC
The DNA here is from genome assembly GCA_016713825.1 of Candidatus Leptofilum gracile. GTDB lineage: Bacteria > Chloroflexota > Anaerolineae > Promineifilales > Promineifilaceae > Leptofilum > Leptofilum gracile. Next base: position 439,168 of record JADJOJ010000001.1, read on the forward strand.
GTGATGCAAAGTTTGCAGGTAAAAGAAGCGATGATGGCCGATCCCTATCTGGTGCCGGAAAGTATGCCGCTGACCCAGCTGGGCGAACTGCTGCAGCGTACCCATCACCACAGCTTCCCGGTGGTGGATGAGGACCTCAACCTGGTAGGCATGGTGAGTTTACGCGACTACGAGCGGGTATCTGATAAGGAAAACAGTGCAGCCTTGCGCGTAAAGGATATTGCTACGGTGGGGCGCCTGCTGACAGCTTACGAAGATGAGCCGCTCAGCGAAATTGTGCAGCGCCTGGCGGTGCGGGGAATTAACAAGCTGCCGGTGGTATCGCGGACCGATCCGCGGCGTGTGGTGGGTGCCATCCGCCGTGCCGACATTGTGAAGGCGTACAATGTGGCCATGACGCGCCGTCGGGAACATGAGCCCGATGTGGAAAAGTTGCCGACGCTTCCCAACCCGCAGATGTGCTTTTTAGACATTGCCATCACGCCACAAAGCCAGGTGGCCAACAAGACCCTGGCGGCCATCGCCCCGGGTTTGCCGTATGAATGTGTGGTGGTTTCGGTGCGGCGGCAGGGGGTGCTGCTGGTGCCGCATGGCGACACAGTTTTGCGACCGGATGATGTGCTGAACGTGTTTGTGCGGCGCGCCGATGAACCTCAGCTGCGCAGCTGTTTGCAGGCGGTGGAGGCCACGGTGGCATAAAAAAACGGCCGTTCCCCACCGGAAACGGCCGTTAAAAAAACAAGCGGTAGCTGCCTTAAGCGATTTTTTGAATGCGCAGCTGAATCGTGCCGCCCGGCGTTTGTACCGAGACGGTCTGCCCTTTTTTAGCGCCGAGGATGGCCCGGCCTATGGGGGATTCGTTGGAAATACGGCCGTTGCTCGGATCTGCCTCATGTGCCCCGACGATGGTGTAGGTGACTTCATACTCGTCGTCCTCATCCAGCTCCAGCACGGTTACCGTGTGGCCCACGCGCACTTTATCAGCTGGACCCACATCCTGGATGATTTTAGCCCGGCGCAGGGAATCTTCCAGGTCTTTGATACGGCCATCGACAAACCCTTGCTCTTCTTTGGCCGCATGATAATCGGCGTTTTCTTTTAAGTCGCCCTGGGCGATAGCCGTTTGCAGCTTAATGGCTAGCTCTTCCCGCTTTGGGCCCTTCAGGTAAGCCAATTCTTCTTTGATTTTTTGTAACCCTTCTTCGGTTAAGTAGACAACATCAGTAAAACCTTGCGTCATTGCCTTTTCTCCATCCACACACAATGCAGATACGCTTCGTGCGGAAACAGTACGCGGATCTATAAACTTGGTTGATTTTAGTGGAAACTCGTGTGCTCCCCGACAAAATTGCCGGGCAGTTAACCAGCCCAAACGTCTATTTGGCCTGTTCTGAAGCATGGCTTTTGCAGTTTTTAGCCAATGCAGGTTGCTTCAGTACAACTGCACATCTTTTTATTAACGGCCGTTTGCGTAATACCGACCTTAAACCAATTGTTAAACGAAGCAACCGACTGAGTACCATTTAATCAAAGAACCCCGCTCGGTGCGGGGCAAAATCTCTGTTTTTTCATGCTGGTTGCTGTATGCTGAACGAGAGTTAGTATAGCGGAGCCACCTGGTTCTGTCTAGCAATTTACCGGTGAGGCAGCCAAAATTCATTCACTTTTTAAGATTGTGGTGGCGCGGCGGTGGGGGGAACGGCCGTTTCCCAACGCGCTGAATAGGCAAATCGGCACATTGAAAAGTGTGGCCTTACCCTTTACAGTAGGGCAATGCAGCAGCAGCGGGGGTGGGATGCCGGGCCAATTGACACGCCACCAGTTGTTGAGCAAAAAGATTTGTTGAGTACAGAACTATCACGGGAGCAAATTCCCGGGGAAATATGCCACCCACAGCATGCCACACCCGGGTCATCAGCGCTATGAAAAAGGCACAACTGGCTACGCTCACAGCGGATTTACCAGTTCTCCAAATCCAGCAGCAAGATTATGTCAATGCCGTGGTCGTGGATGAGACGGGACAGGCACTGATATTCGAATCCCCTCGCCCTAGCGGCAGCGGGGTGTATTGGCATGTGCTGCACCACAAACTCCCCTGCGATTCAGATCCATTTACGGCCGTTCAAACAGCCCTGCTGCACAAAACAGGCCATCAAACCAGCCATTGGGCTTACCTGGGCAGCCACGTCATGAGCATCGACCAGCCTTCGGGCAATGGCTTCTTTTTTTGTGCCCAACAGGCACGGCAAACCACCACCCCACAGCCCAACGGGCACACCCCCACCGTAGCCAAATGGGTGCCCCTCACCGATTTGCGCTATGCGCTGCTAGACGGCCGTATCGCCATCGTCAGCCACGCCCTCACCGTTTCCCTCGCCTTGCTTACCCTCCGCCGGTAACACACTTTGTTTGCCCGCGCTATCGCTTCTTTATACAATTGCCCAGCAAAGTAAATTTTTCTTTGCGGAGCAGAAGACAATTTGACCAAGCTTTAACCCAACCCGCAGCACCGTTTTTAGCCACTTTCTCAGGAAATTTCATGAGTTGGCGCACCACCACGAATGAAAACCGTGGGTCGGATTGGCAATCCGACCCACATTTACACAGGAGAAAAGGACAGATTTCCATGCCATTTGCGCCCATGTATGACGTACCCGCCGAGCGCCGTGCTTATACCGAATTGGCCCGCGTTGAAAATGGCAACGGCCGTATCGGTCTCCTGATGCTGCATGGCTTTTTGGGCAGCCCACTCAGCTCCCACCCAATGGCCAACTATCTGGCCGATCACGGCATTTCGGTGCATTGCCCGCTGCTGCCCGGCCACGGCCATTACCCTGACAAGCTGCACAAAATCCACCGCCAGGCGTGGCTGGCTGAAGCGCAGGAAGCGTTTGCCACCGTCAATGGCTTGTACGACGAGCTGTTTTTGATGGGCCATTCAATGGGCGCGGTGCTGGCGGCTGACCTCTGCCAAAAACAGCCAGAGGTGCGCGGGCTGATCATGCTCACCCCCATCTACGACGTGCCCGACGACCGGCTGAACTGGATGAAGGTTTTGCGCGTGGTGATGCCCTGGTTTTACCCGCACAAAATGCGCTCTATGCGCAAGCTGGTACGCGAGCGGGTGCTGGATTTTGACCCGACGATCGATTTTGATGATCCCGATTTTCAGCAAAACGAGCTGGCAAAAGTGAGCCGGGTGCCCACGGGGGCACTGGTGGAGATGGTGAAGATGGCGGCATACGGCCGTACCCTCTGGCCCAAATTCACCACTCCCTCGATCATCTTCCGGGGCGGGCACGACCCGGCCGTCAAGCCCGGCACCATCGACACGCTGTACGACACGCTGCCCGGCCCGCACAAAAAGCTGGTCACCTTCCCCGAAGCGGGGCATGAACCGATGCGGCCGTTTGACCCCGCCCACAAAGAACTATGGCCGCAAGCCTTGGAATTTATTCGCACATACTCTAAAATTGGCCTGTCTATTCCCACAAGCTAATTGCCGCTATCCCACTTTTCCACGCATCACGCATTCCAGACCTGACAGGTTTTGGAAGAAAAACCTTTCAGATATCTGCTGGCGAGGTGAAACTTTGGGCATGATGAAAACGATAAACCGATTGTTGTTCGGGCAGAGCCAACAGGCGAAAAACCTGCTCCTGCTACGCACCCAACGGCCGTTTGGTCAACTGCTTCACCAACCGCATACCCGATAATTTACACAACTCCCCGCCTACACGCAGATGGGGAGTTTTTATTTTGCACCTGATTACAAGAATAAAATCAACAGATTTCGCAGATTTGACAGATGTTTTCTCTGTGCAGCTCTGTGATTTCTCTGGGGAACTCTGTGTTCCTGTTTTTTAGAGGGAGAGATATGAAGCAAGAAAAAGATACGGCCGTAACCACCACCTACCGCATTGAAATCAGCCCCAAAACGGCCGTCAACCAAACCAAACTCATCCAGGCCGCCCACCAACTCGGCATCACCCACCTCACCACCCTCCACCCCAGCCGCCTCATCTTCCTGCAAGGCCACCTCACCGAACCCGACGTTACCCGCCTGGCTCATGAACTCCTGGCCGACCCCGTCACCGAAACATTTACACTTAACCATTTACCCTTAACCATTAACCATTCACAATTCACCATTCACCATTCACCATTCACAATTGAAACCACCCTCCTCCCCGGCGTCACCGACCCGCCCGCCGACAACCTGCGCCGCGCCGCCGCGCTGCTGGGCATCGCCGGGCTAGAGCGCGTCGCCACCGGGCAGCACTTCGAGCTGGCTGGCGACCTGAGCGCCAGCGACAAGCACCGCCTGGCCACCGAACTGCTGGCCAACCCCGTCATCCAGCGCTTTGCCATCGACGAGCCCATCAGCCCGCCCTTTTTTGCCTACCACGAAGGCGATGGTTTGGTAGAAACCATCGTGCTGCGCGGCGTGACTGATGAAGCGCTGCTGGCCATCAGCCAGGAGCGGCGATTGGCGCTGAACCTGGCAGAGATGCAGGCCGTGCGGGCCTACTACGAGCAAGAAGCCCGCGACGCCACCGACGTGGAGCTGGAAATGATCGCCCAGACGTGGAGCGAGCATTGCGTGCACAAAACGTTTAAGGCGATTATCGACTACGAGGGGCCGCTGCCCGGCAAAACCAGCGGCAGCGAGCGGCAAACGATCGACGGGCTGCTCAACACCTACATTCGCGCCGCCACGGATGCGGTGGCCAAACCGTGGGTGCGCTCCGCGTTTGTGGACAACGCGGGCATTGTCGCCTTTGACGACCAGTTTGACCTGGCCTTCAAGGCGGAAACGCACAACCACCCCTCGGCGCTGGAGCCGTTTGGCGGGGCCAACACCGGCGTGGGCGGCGTGGTGCGCGACGTGCTGGGCGTGGGCGCGCGCCCCATCGCCAACACCGACGTGCTCTGCTTTGGCCCGCCCGATTTGCCGCAAGAAAGTTTGCCCGCCGGGGTGCTGCACCCGCGCCGCATTGCCGAGGGCGTCATTCACGGCATCGAGGATTACGGCAACAAGATGGGCATCCCCACGGTCAACGGCTCGATCCATTACCACGCGGGCTACACCGCCAATCCGCTGGTTTACTGCGGCTGCGTGGGCATTTTGCCGCACGGCAGCCACGTCACCGAGCCGCAGCCGGGCGATTTGATCATCGCCATTGGCGGGCGGACGGGGCGGGACGGCCTGCGCGGGGCGACGTTCTCCAGCATGGAGATGGACGTGGCGACGAGTGAAATTGCGGGAACGGCCGTTCAAATCGGCCACCCCATCATGGAAAAGCAGGTGCAGGAAGTGGTGCTGTGTGCCCGCGACGCCCGCCTCTACACCGCCATCACCGACTGCGGCGCGGGCGGTTTTTCCTCCGCCGTGGGCGAGATGGCGGAGAAGCTGGGGGCGACGGTGCAGCTGCAAACAATCACCACCAAATACCCTGGCCTGCGCCCGTGGGAACTGTGGCTCAGCGAAGCGCAGGAGCGCATGGTGCTGGCCGTGCCGCCCGCCAATCTGCCCGCGCTGCAAGCGATTTGCGACGGCCAGGATGTGGAGCTGGTGGAATTGGGCACGTTTGGCGCAGACGGCCGTCTCCACATCTACTTCGGCGACCGGCTCGTCGGCGACCTGACGATGCACTTCCTGCACGACGGCCTCCCCCCACGCCACATGACGGCCCAATGGCAACCCCTCGACCCGGCATCGATCACCTTGTCACCCGGTCACCCCCTCACCCTGTCACAACGCCTCCTGGCGCTCCTCGCCCACCCCGACATCCGCAGCAAAGAAGAAATCATCCGCCGCTACGACCATGAAGTGCAGGGGGGAACGGCCGTTAAACCCCTCACCGGCATCGCCAACCACGGCCCCTCTGACGCAACAGTTATCGTGCCGCAAGCTTCACAATTAACCATTAACCATTCACCATTAACCATTAAAAAGGGCATCGCCCTGTCCAACGGCATCTGCCCCAACTACACCGACCTCGACCCGTACGCGATGGCCTGGGCAGCGGTGGACGAGGCGCTGCGCAACGTTGTCGCCGTGGGGGCAGACCCGGATCAGGTCTCCATTTTGGACAATTTCTGCTGGGGCAATCCCAATTTGCCCGACCGGCTGGGGTCGCTGGTGCGCTGTGCCCAGGGGTGTTACGATGCGGCCGTTTCCTTCCAAACCCCCTTCATCTCCGGTAAAGATAGCCTGAACAACGAATACACCGGGGCCGACGGCGAAAAACATGCCATCCCCGGCACGCTGCTGATTTCGGCGATGGGCATGGTGCCGGACGTAGCCAAAACGGTGACGATGGATTTGAAGCAGGCGGGCAACTTCATCTTTGTGGTGGGCGACACGCGCGCCGAGCTGGGCGGCAGCCATTTCAACCAGGTGGGCGGCCGGGCCGAGGGCAGCCGCACCGTGCCCCAACCGGTGCCGGACAGCCTGACGCGGATGCGTCTGCTGCACCAGGCGATCCAGGCGGGGCTGGTGCAGGCGTGCCACGACTGTGCCGAAGGGGGCGTCGCCGTTGCCCTGGCCGAGATGTGCATCGCGGGCCGCATTGGGGCGGAATTGCAGCTCATCCACGTGCCGCGCGACTGGCACGCGGCGTATTCCAGCGACGAGGTGGTGCTGTTTGCCGAATCGCTCAGCCGCTTCCTGGTGGAGGTCCGCCCCGAAGACGCGCCCCGCTTCCGCGAACTCCTGGCCGACGTGCCGCACGAGTGCGTGGCGGTGGTGGGCGGGGAGGGATTGGTGGTAAACGGCCGTACCGGCTCCCCGATTTTGAATTTGACCGTTGCGGAGATGGAAGCGGCATGGCGCGGACACGTGAACGGTAATCGGTTATCGGTAAACGGTAATCGGTTGCCGCAAACCGATCACGCATCACGCATCACGCATCACGGATTACCGACCACCGCTAACCGACCACGGATCCTCATCCTCCACGCCAACGGCAGCAACCGGGACCACGACGCGGCGCTGGCGTGTACACTGGCGGGCGGCGCGCCGGAGATTGTACACATCAACCAGCTGGTGGCGGGCGAACGGCGGCTGGCGGATTATGGCATGTTGGTCATTCCCGGCGGCTTCTCGTACGGCGACGATTTGGGCGCGGGCGTGCTGTGGGCGCTGGATTTGCGGCAGCGGTTTGGGGAGGAGCTGCGGGAATTTGCGGGAAACGGCCGTCCCGTCCTCGGCATCTGTAACGGCTTCCAAACTCTGGTCAAATCTGGCCTACTTCCTGGCAATCTCCAATCTCCCCGCCAAGTCACGCTCACCTACAACCAATCCAACCAATTTGAATGCCGCTGGGTCACCCTGCAACCCAATCCGCACAGCCCCAGCCTGTTCACCCAGGGCCTCACTGAACCGATTTACTGCCCCGTCGCCCACGGCGAAGGCCGCCTGATGGTGGCCGATGAGGCCGCGCTGGCCGCGTTGCAGGCGGAGAATTTGATACCGCTTCGGTATTCGGTAATCGGTAATCCGTTATCGGTAAACGGTGAGTTGGTTACCGATTACCGTTCACCGATAACCGATTACCCAAATAACCCCAACGGCTCCGTCCTGGACATCGCCGCGCTGTGCAACCCGGCGGGCAACGTGCTGGGGCTGATGCCGCACCCGGAAAACCATATCTTCCCCTGGCAGCACCCCCGCGCCAGCCGGGGCGAGCGGGGGATGTTGGGGCTGCGGCTGTTTGAAAATGGGGTGAAGAATATTTAATACGAAGGGACGAAGGGAGAAAGAAACAAAGAAAACCTTTGTTCCTTCCTTTCTTTGTTCCTTCGTAATAAAAAGGTGAAACAATGCTAACCCATCAACAACTATTAGAAGCGATTCCCAACTGCCTGGCCAGCACCGATTTTACGGGCTTGGGTGAAAAATATGAGGGCAAGGTGCGGGATGTGTATGGGCAAAACGGCCGTCGCATCCTCATCACCACCGACCGGGTCAGCGCTTTTGACCGCGTGCTGGGGCTGATTCCGTACAAGGGACAGGTGTTGAACCAGCTCAGCGCCTGGTGGTTTGCCCAAACGGCCGATCTGGCCCGCAACCACGTCATTTCTGTGCCCGATCCCAACGTGACGATTGCCCACGAGGCCCAACCGCTGCCGGTGGAGGTGGTGGTGCGCGGCTACATCACTGGGGTGACCAAGACGTCGCTGTGGTATTTGTACGAGCAGGGGGAGAGACGGCCGTATGGCATCCAGCTCCCCGACGGCCTGCACAAAAATGATCCACTGCCCGAACCGATCATCACCCCCACCACCAAAGCTGCCCAAGGCGGCCACGACGAGCGGCTGACGGAGGCGGAGATATTGGAACAGGGGCTGGTTGGTGCTGAGTTGTGGGAGGAGGTGAGGGAAACGGCCGTCTCCCTCTTCAAACGCGGCCAGGCAGTTGCGGCACAGGCGGGGCTGGTTTTGGTGGATACGAAGTACGAGATGGGGTTGGTAAACGGCCGTCTCACCCTCATCGACGAAATCCACACCCCCGACTCCAGCCGCTACTGGCTAGCCGATCAACCTGCTGTGGCCAGCGTCCCCGCCGCGCCACCCGCCGAACCGGAAAATTACGACAAAGAGTTCATGCGCCAATGGTACGCCGCCCAGGGCTACCGCGGCGACGGTACGCCGCCCACCATGCCCCCCGACTTCATCGCCCAAATCGCCGCCCGCTACCTGACTACTTTTGAGAAGCTCACGAACCAAAGTTTTTCTCCTGGCGAAACGCCTGTGCTTGAGCGAATTCGGAAGAATTTATTACAAAGGAACGAAGGATGAAAGAAACGAAGGGGAATGAAGTTGTTAGGAAGTTGGTTCAAAAGGATGATTTGGATCATCCAATCATTGGTGCGACGTCGAAAGAATGTATTACGAAGGAACGAAGGATGGAAGAAACGAAGGGGAATATGGTAATTGGGAAGCTGGTTCCAGAAGACGATTTGAGTCATCAGATCATTGGGGCGGCGATTGAAGTACACAAAATTTTAGGCGGCCCTGGCCTGTTGGAAAGCGTTTACGAAGAAGCGATGGTTTGGGAATTAATGGAGCGTGGGTTGAATTTGAAACGTCAGGTACAAGTTCCCATAACCTACAAAGGGAATCAACTGGCGACACCTTTGCGCATTGATTTGTTGGTTGAAGATTTGATTATTGTCGAGAACAAAGCGATGACCAAATACAATTCTATCTACGCCACCCAGACCCTCACTTACTTGCGTTTGATGAATCTAAGATTGGGACTTGTCATCAATTTTGGCGAAAAATACGTCAAACATGGCATCCACCGCGTACCCAACCTTTATTAAAAACCTTTGTTCCTTACTATCTTCGTCCCTTCGTATAAATTTTGAGGTAATCACATGAATACACAACCATTAGTCGGAGTAATCATGGGCAGTACGTCGGATTGGGAGACGATGCGGCATGCGGTGGAGACGCTGGCCGAGTTTGGCGTGCCGCATGAGGCCAAGGTAGTCTCCGCGCACCGCACGCCGGAGCTGATGGCTGAGTATGCCCAAAGCGCCGAGGCGCGGGGCTTGCAGGTGATTATTGCTGGGGCGGGCGGCGCGGCCCATTTGCCGGGCATGGTGGCGGCGCAGACGGTGCTGCCGGTGCTGGGCGTGCCGGTGCAAAGCCATGCGCTCAATGGGTTGGATTCGCTGCTCTCTATTGTGCAAATGCCCGGCGGGGTGCCCGTGGGCACGCTGGCGATTGGCAAGGCCGGAGCTAAAAATGCGGCCTTGCTAGCGATTGCCATCGTTGGCAACCAATATCCTGAATTCCGCCAAAAACTGCACGATTTTCGCCAAGCTCAAACCGAAAAAGTGCAGAATGACTCTCTACCTACAAATGACGAAGTTTAGATTAGCTAATTTGACAATGTCACATTACACAAATGAGAGCGATTCTGATAAAAAACGCCCATGATTGATAGCGAAAAAAAGATGTTACCCTCTTCGAACGATGGGGATTACCCCTCGACGAAATCAAAGAGTTAAGCGATAGATTAGCTGCCTTCTGGCGCTACTTTGGTCAATGGTCAAGAACCAAGACCAGAGATACCAGCCAGTATGGCTTTAGTTACCTGAGCGGATTGCGCGTATGGAAACGAACCGCAATTTTGCCAATATCGGGCGCAAAACCGATGTACCCACCCAGAATATGCATCATTTTTGAGCAATTCACCCTGGCAGGGGACATTGATGGGCGCGCCGATGCGCAAGACGAATTCCAAAGCGGCAATATGTTGCTCCTGGATGAAAGCGCGATGATAAGTCAGGAACGCATACGGTGGGCAGCGGTCGTCAATACAATGGGCGACGCGGCAAGGTTGACAACTGTATTGTCGGCGTCTTCCTGAGTTGTGTGGATGCCAGTTGTCAGTATCCACCTGGATTGATGGCGAACTCTTCCTGGTGGAAGTTGGTTCAGTGGGCCTGGGCCGAACGCCCAGGCAGGGTGCCTGATGACCGGGAATTTCAGACCAAGCTAACACTGGGCTGGCAGATGATCCAACGGGTGCATGCCGAAGGCTTTCCCTTTGTAGCTGTCGCCTGGACAGCCACTAGGACGCAGCGCCTGGTTTCGTGACCAGATGAGGCGGCCAGTCTGATACTACGCGGATGGCCCGCCGACACGAAAGTCTATCTGCAACCGCCCGTGATTGGCATCCCCAAAACAAGCGGGGAAGAAAGCCCATAAGGACGTGTCCTACCCGTGCGGGGATAGCTGCGGCACGACCCTGACATGATTTGGCAGGCCATCACGCGCGTCCCAGCGAACGAGGCATGCTCCAGGCTGATTTTGCTCGCTGCCGTGTTTGGACCGTCCGTGATGACTATAGAGTGGTTGAAGAGTGGCTGCTCATTCGTCTGATGGCCAACGCCACACCTACACCTTGAGTAATGCACCCTTGACACGCCGTTGGTCACGATGGCCCAACGCAAATCGGCTCGCTATTTCATCGAACGCAGCAATCAGGACGTGAAAACGGAGTTGGGCTGGGATGAATTTCAGGCCCTCAAGCTGGGGCCTGGGAACATCACTTAGCCCTGACCATCCTGGCCAGCTGGTTTATCACCGAAACCCGACTGGACTGGTCCCGCCGTTTTGCCCGCGACCCTGAACTACTGGCCCATTATGAAGTCGAAGTGCTACCTGCATTGTCGATGGCTAATGTGCGTGCCATGCTCACGGCCGCCATGCCGTTGCCACAAATGTCGCCGGAGGAGGCTACTTATTTAGTTGTTAAACATCTTGATAATCGGACGCGATCCCGCAAATCTCGCTTGCGAAGCGGCTCAAGTCCTTAATGTGACATTGTCGTACTAACACATTTATATTTATCAGCCTAATAGTTATGACATTAGGAGTTACCGGTTGTATTGCAATTACTGCCATTGATTCAATTACATCTACTCGTATTACGACGCATGGAGTGACTGAGATTTCTCCGACAATGCCTTTAGAACTGGTTATTTACAATGTTTTTATTGTACCCAGACGTATCGAAAATAATGAACCACCATTTTCCCTAAAAAACGGTGACTTACTATTTCTTGGAAATTTTGAAGAGCGAACATATACCGATGATCCTTTAAGAAAGGATCCAGAGGTAATAAGTTTAGATGCTCAAACGGGTGCAATTAACTGGCAAGTTGATGCACCGTATAATTCTGGAAATTTTGCAACAGATTTAGAGCGATTCTACTTTGAAACTGTTGGTAACATGGACACCAAGAGTTTTTGGGAGGATAGAGATTTTTGCCCAACAGGGATTGGTGCCATTGATTTACAGTCGGGCCAGGAACAATGGCGTATTGAACTAAACGATGATTGCAAAGGAACAGATTATCTAACTGTGGTCGATTCTCATTTGTATGCCAGAACTTCACAGCGAGGGTTCGGCGATTATTATCAGATTGCGCCAGAGAGTGGTGAGATTTTACAGGTTAACACATCACACGCGAACTACAGCCCAGAAATATTTTTCATTGATTATTCGCCTCATTCTGAATACAAACTGTCTAATGACGGGAATGTTTCTGCTGAGGGTGAGGTGAATTGGCAGTTTAATCTATATTCAAAACCCCGACAGATCTATTCGCCAATAACGCCAGTCGTGCTTGATTCTGTATTCTTGCTAAGGTTCAATGAATTTGGCGGCAAAGTTTGGGCTGTAAATAAAGAAGATGGTTCCATCGCCTGGAAATACGATGGGCAAAATCTTGTGAGCAACGTCACAACCAACGAATATTTCGCCTTCTTCCTGACCGATAATCCCAGCCTTATTGCTGTAGATTTATATACCGGAGAAAAAATCGCTGAGGTTACGTTTACACCAGGACTGGGTGAGAATTTAACTAATACGTCATTTTTTGTAGCCGCAGATGAAGATAAGGTAGCAGTATATTTTGGATCGAGCGATCAGGTTTTTATTTTTCGACTTGAGAACAATTGAAATGTTTTCTAAAGCTGTAGCTAATGACTAGCTTACAAAGCTAGCTCGTTAACAACAGAAATCACCCATTGGCGCGACCTGTTGTCTGCGTTAAAGTTCGAGCGCTTTCAACAACTCACTGAACAAGGCAGGAAAATTCATGTTTCTCAACATTGTTATCATCATTGCCAGCATTGTGGGGCTAGCGTACGGAGCCACGTTCATCGTGGACTCGGCGGCGCGCATGGCGCGGCACTTTGGCGTTTCAGAACTGATTATTGGGCTGACGGTTGTGGCTGTAGGCACCTCTGCCCCAGAATTTGCGGTGACGATTAAAGCGGCCGTTTCTGGCCAGGCAGACATCTCCGTGAGCAACATCGTTGGCTCCAACATCTTCAATTTGGGCTTCATTTTGGGCGGCGTGGTCGCCGTGCGGGCCATCGCCACCACGCCCAAAATTGTGTACCGCGACGGCGGCATGCTGGTCGGGGCCACGCTCATTTTGCTCTTTTTCATGCGCGATTTGGAATTGCAGCAGTGGGAAGGCGGCGTTTTGTTGCTGCTGCTGTTTGCCTACTTGCTCTACCTGTACACCCAACGCGACGTGGATTTGGAAGAAATCCCAGACGGCGATTTTCGCTGGCGCGACGTGCCGCTGTTTGCCCTGGGCATTGCCATGGTGGTTGTTGGCGGTGAGTTTTTGGTTGATTCGGCAACGGCCGTTGCCCGGCTCCTGGGCATGTCTGACTGGGTCATCGGTGTGACGATTGTGGCGGCGGGCACCTCCGCGCCGGAGATGGCCACCTCGCTGGTTGGCGTGCTGCGCGGCCATTCGGACATTTCGATCGGCAATCTAATTGGCAGCGATTTGTTCAACTTGCTCGGCGTGCTGGGTCTGGCGGGCGTCATTCAAACCTCGCCGATGGTGATTGATTCGGCCGGGCTGAGCAGCCTGATGGTGCTGAGCGGCATGGTGATTTTTGTGGTGGTGTTGATGCGGGTGGGCTGGAAGCTCAACCGCTGGGAAGGCGTGATGCTGATTTTGATCAATTTGCTGCGCTGGATTTATGATTTTTCAGCGAAATAACAGCTACAACGAATTAGAGTAATTAACGAATTCTTGCTTTCATTCGTTGGTTACTAAAATTCGTTGTTGTCTTTCTGGGAAAGGTTTTCTGATGGCTGAGATTATTCACAAAGAGTTGAGTTATGCGGTGCGCGGGGTTTTGTTTGACGTGCATAACCAGCTTGGGCCGCTGCTGCCGGAGAAGTTTTACCAGGAGGCAGTGGCGATTGGTTTGGAGGCCAAAGGGATTGCTTGCGAGACGGAGAAGCGGTTTGCGGTGCACTATTGTGGGGTGGAAGTCGGCCGTTATTTTGTGGATGTGTGGGTTGAAGGTGGCCAGCTGCTGTTGGAGCTAAAGGTTGCGCCTGCGATTTTGCCCATTCACCAGGCACAGGCAATTTCTTACCTGAAGGTGACGGATGCAGATTTGGCGCTGGTGGTGAATTTTGGGGCCAAGTCGCTGGAAGATGTGCGGTTGCCGAATAGGGTGCGGGGCGAAACGGCCGTTCCCCATCCCCCACCTTCCCAACCACCAGTCAATGTTCCCTTCCCAAAACTGGCAACCGAGATCATGAATTGCTTGCATCGTGTTCACCTGGCACTCGGCCCTGGCTTCCTGCATCAAGTGTATCGCGGGGCCAGCATGGTTGAACTGCGTCAGCAAAGTATCGGCTTCAGCTACATCAAAGAGTCGCCCATTTACTATCAAGGTGTTGACCTGGGCAAGCATGAAACCCGGCTCATTCTGGTTGAGGACAATATTCTGGTTGCCGCCTTTGCTGTAAAAGAAAACGATGAATCCTTAAAAGCAAGGCTGCGCTCTCAACTGAGGCGGCACAACAAAGAGTTGGGCATTCTGGCGAATTTCTATGGGGCAAAGTTGGATATTTCTTTAGTGAGGAGGGCAACAACGAATTAGAGTAATCAACGAATGAAGAAAATTCGTTATTTACTCTAATTCGTTGTTGTCAATACAAAATGAGCAAGCAACCGCAACCAATCCTACCACCAGCCACCATCGGCATACTCGGCAGCGGCCAGCTGGGCCGCATGCTGGCGCTGGCGGCGAGGCGTTCCGGCTACCGCATCCACGTCTTTTCCCCAGAAGCCAACTCACCCGCCGGGCAGGTGGCCGACCGGGAATTTGTGGCCGCCTACGACGATCTGGACGCCGTGCGTGAATTTGCCCGCAGCGTGGACGTGGTGACCTACGAGTTTGAAAACGTGCCGATGGCCACGGCCGAAACCTGTGCCGTCATCGTGCCGCTGCGACCCGGCGCGCAGGCGCTGCGCGTGGCCCAAAATCGGCTGCGCGAGAAAAACTTCTTTGCCGAAAATAGTTTACCGACGGTGCCGTTTGCGCCCGTGCATTCATTGGCTGATTTGCAAGCGGGCTTGGCCCAGATTGGCTGCCCAGCGGTGTTGAAAACGGCCGTTTCCGGCTACGACGGCAAGGGCCAAATCAAGCTCAACCATCCCCACGAAGCAGCAGAAGCATGGCAGGCGGTGGGTGAAGTGGACTGCATTTTGGAAGGCTGGATTGAATTCGAGCGTGAACTTTCGATGGTGGCGGCGCGGGACGTGAACGGCCGTATCGCCCACTACAACCTCATCGAAAACAGCCACGCCAACCACATCCTCGACGTCTCTATAGCCCCGGCCAACGTGCCGCCGCCGGTATTGGCCCAGGCGGAAGCGATGGTGCAAACCGTGCTTACCAAGTTAGATGTTGTCGGTGTGTTGTGCGTCGAATTTTTCTTGACCCCCACCCCCGGCCCCTCCCCCTGGAATGGGGAGGGGAGCAGGCTGCTGCTCAACGAAATCGCGCCGCGCCCGCACAACTCTGGGCATCTCACCATCGAGGCGTGTGTCACCAGCCAGTTCGAGCAGCAGCTGCGCACCGTCTGCGGCCTGCCCGTGGGCGACACCAGCTACCTGCGTCCAGCCGCAATGGCCAATTTGTTGGGTGATTTGTGGAGTTTTTCATACGAAGAAACGAAGGAACAAAAGGGAGAAAGAAAAATATCTGCGAAATCTGCGAAATCTGTTGATAAAAATCGCACACCAAACTGGACGGCCGTTCTCACCCACCCCCACCTGAAACTGCACCTGTACGGCAAAGAGTCCGCCCGCCCCGGCCGCAAAATGGGGCACATCACCGCTTTGGCCGATACGGTTGAAGCCGCAGAAAAAATTGTTAGAGGAGCGAGAGGGAAATTGGTAATTGAGTAATTAGTAATTGGGTAATTAGGTAATTGGGCAATGACTCAATTACCTAATTACCCAATTACCCAATTACAGAATCATCGTTTCCAAAAGTAGAGTTAGAAATGGACAACCTTGATTTTCATGAAAACGACAAGTTTCACGACGAATGTGGCGTCTTTGGCGTGTATGCGCCGGGGCGCGAGGTGGCGCGGCTGACCTTTTTTGGGCTGTACGCTTTGCAGCACCGAGGGCAGGAAAGTGCCGGGATTGCCACCTGCGACGGCCGTTCCGCCTACAGTCACAAAGGGATGGGGCTGGTCTCGCAGGTGTTTAATGAGGAGAATTTACGGCCGTTGACCGGCCACATGGCCATCGGCCAAAACCGGTACTCCACCACCGGCGGCTCCCACCTGCGCAACGTCCAGCCGTACCTCATCGAAACGATTTACGGTCCGCTCGGTGTGGCCCACAACGGCAACCTGACCAACGCCCTGCACCTGCGCCACCAGCTGCTCAAGCGCGGCGTCGGTCTTTCCTCCACCAGCGACAGCGAGGTGATTACCCAGATGCTCGCCGCCCCGGCCGAGGTGTGGAACCCCACCAACGGCAACGGCAAGGAAAATGATCGCTGGGTGGCCCGGCTACGCGCCATGATGGGCGTGCTCGAAGGGGCGTACTCGCTGACGCTGCTCACCCGCGAGGCGGTGTATGCCGTGCGCGATCCGTTGGGATTACGGCCGTTGTGCCTCGGCCAGCTGGGCGATGGCGGTTACGTCGTGGCCAGCGAATCGTGCGCCCTGCATACCATCGGGGCGGATTACCTGCGCGAAATCATGCCCGGCGAGATTTTGCGGCTGGACCATGAAGGGATCACCTCCTTCACCGGCGTCAAATCGCAGCAGCGCGGCCTGTGCATCTTTGAATACGTCTACTTTGCCCGGCCCGATTCGGTCTTTGAAGGCCAGGTCATCCACGAGGTGCGCCAGCGGCTGGGCCGCATGTTGGCCCGCGAAGCCCCTGCCGACGCCGATGTGGTCGTAGGCGTGCCCGATTCGGCCACCCCGGCGGCGATTGGCTTCAGTTTAGAGTCTGGTTTGGCCTTTACCGAGGGGTTGACGAAAAATCGGTATATCGGCCGTACCTTCATCCAGCCCGACGACCAGCTGCGCAAGGAAGGCGTGCGCATCAAATACAATCCGCTGGAATCCAACTTGAAAGGCAAGCGCGTCGTCCTCATCGACGATTCGATTGTGCGTGGCAACACGGCTGGGCCGCTGGTGCAGCTCATCCGTGATGGCGGGGCCAAGGAGGTACACGTGCGCGTTTCCTCGCCGCCGGTGCGCCATCCCTGCTTCATGGGCATCGACATGGCCACGCGCAAAGACCTCATCGCCCACAAGCTGGACATCGAAGGCATCCGCCAGCGCATCGGTGCCGACAGCCTGGCCTACCTCAGCCACGAGGGCATGGTCGAGGCCGTCACCTCTGGCATTCGCCAGCAAACCGGCCACTGCACCGCCTGCTTCTCCGGCGACTATCCCATCGCCATCCCCGAATGGCTGTTTGATGACGAGCGGGACCGGGAGAAATTGATTTTTGAGGATATGTGGGGATGATAATTGTGAATGGTGAATTGTAAACGGTTAATGGTTAATTTTTTAGGCTGTTGAGGGCTTGTTCTGGGGTGAAAATAGTGATCTGGGTGTTTTGGAAATCGGCAACGTTTCGGGTGACAATGGCATCAAGATGCACTGATTTTGCCGCAACAATTTGCAAATTATCCTCAAAATCGCTGCCTGCCATCTCCGTTGCCTGCTTCAACTCATCTTGTCCAATTGCAATGATTGAGAAAGCATCCAAACAAGTTATGACAGCTTCCAAAGCGCCTTTGGCGTTTGTGTAGCGACGTGAGATGTAGAAGATGTCGGTGACTGTTGTCGCTGAAATATGGCCGTGAATCAGACCCGTATCATTGGCTTGCCAAAGGGTAAGCGCATTTTGATACCAGGGCTCACGAGCCAACAGGACATCAAGAAGAACGTTTGTATCAAACAGAATTTTCATCAGCTACCATATTTCCTAAGGCGTTCTTCTTCAAGCCAGCGCTCTACTTCTTCGTCTGTCGGCGGGGGCGCATCTGTGTACTTGCGCAGCAAGCCCAGCGCCCGATCCAGGGTGTTTTTAGGGGCAGGCTTGGGCTGATATTCTTCAGTTAAGTCTCTAAGAATATCTTGCACAAGTTTAAGGCGTTGGGCATTGGGCCACGTTTGTACCGTTTCAACTATTTTTTCGTGAGTTAATGGTTGTGTTGCCATAAGTTACATTATAACGATTCTGGCAAACTTTGGGGAAGGAATGGAAAGATTAAAAGTTTTAATTATTGGCAGTGGCGGCAGAGAACATGCCTTAACATGCAAGATTGGGCAGTCATCGAAGGTAGTGGAAATTTTTGTGGCGCCGGGCAATGCGGGCACGGCCGTTTCCGCCCAAAACATCGCGATTAGCGACAGCGACATTGACGAACTGCTCAACTTTGCCCAGGAAAAGCAAATTGATTTGACGGTGGTAGGGCCAGAGGTGCCGCTGGCCTTGGGCATTGTGGATAGGTTCCAAGCAGCCGGTTTATCGATTTTTGGCCCGACCCAGGCGGCGGCGCAGTTGGAAGCGTCGAAAGCGTTTGCCAAGGAATTTATGCACAAGTTGGGCATTCCCACGGCCGTTTCCCACACCGTCACCAATTTTGAGGACGCCGTAGAGACGTTGCACCGCAACGTCTCCCCCAACGGCATCGTGGTGAAGGCCAGCGGCCTGGCGGCGGGCAAAGGCGTGGTTGTCTGCGATGACGCAGCCCAGGCGGAAGCCGCCCTGCGCGAAATGTTGGTAGACGGCGCGTTTGGCGCAGCGGGGGCCGAAGTGGTCATCGAAGAGCGGCTCAGCGGACCAGAGCTGTCGCTGCTGGTGCTGACGGATGGCAAAACGGCCGTTCCCCTCACCCCCGCCCGCGACCACAAACGGGCCTACGACCATGACCAAGGCCCGAACACCGGCGGCATGGGGGCCTTCGCCCCGCCGCCCGACGTGGACGACGCCCTCATCACCCACATCATGCACACCATCGTCCAGCCAACGATTGACGGCATGGCGGCGCTGGGCACGCCCTACGTGGGCGTGCTCTACGCCGGGCTGATGCTCACCGCCGACGGTCCCAAGGTGATCGAGTTCAACTGCCGCTTTGGCGACCCGGAGACGCAGGTGGTGCTGCCCCTGCTGGCCAGCGATTTGGTAGAGTTGATGCTGGCTTGCGTGAACGGCCGTCTCACTCCCGACATGGTTCAATTGCATCCGGGCGCCTGCGCCACCGTCGTCATGGCCGCGCCGGGTTACCCGGCCAGCTACCCCAAAGGGCTGCCCATCACCGGGCTGGACACCGTGCCGGAGGATGTGCTGGTTTTTCATGCGGGCACGGCGCAAAAAGACGGCCAGCTCGTCACCAGCGGCGGCCGGGTGCTGGCGGTGACGGCGCGGGGGGATGATTTGGGGACGGCCGTTTCCCGCGCCTACGCTGGTGTGGAGCAGATTCATTTTGATGGTGCGCATTTTCGTAAAGATATTGGGAGAGATTGGAGATTGGAGATTAGTGATTCCGCCCAATCTCCAATCCTTGCCCTGAGCGAAGCCGATGGGGCCAATCTCCAATCTCCCTCCACCTACGCCGCAGCAGGGGTAGATTTAACCGCAGGGAATCGGGCGACCAAATTGATGAAAACGGCCGTCCACAGCACCTTCGGCCCCGAAGTGCTGTCTGGCGTGGGCAGTTTTGGTGGTTTATTTGACATAAGCGCCGCGAAAGGGATGGCGCAGCCCGTGCTCGTTGCCTCCACCGACGGCGTGGGCACCAAAACGATGGTCGCTGCCGCCATGAACCGTTGGGACACGATTGGCCACGATATCGTTAACCACTGCATTAACGACATTTTGGTGCAGGGTGCGCAGCCGCTCTTTTTCCTCGATTATGTGGCTTCAGCCAAACTCAACCCGGAGCAGATTGCCACCGTGGTGGGCGGCATTGCCGCCGCTTGCCGCGAGGCGGGCGTGGCCCTGCTCGGCGGCGAAACGGCCGAAATGCCCGGCGTTTACCAAAAAGGCGAGCTGGATTTGGTGGGCACGGTGGTCGGATTGGTAGATCGCGCCAAACTTATTGATGGCTCACGCATTGCCACGGGTGATGCGATTTTGGGACTGCCGAGCAGCGGGCTGCACACCAACGGCTTCACCCTGGCACGGCGGGCGCTGGCCAAGTTGGACTGGACGGCCGTTCAGCCCCAGCTCAACGACACCATTGGCAATACCCTGCTAACGCCCCACCGCAGCTACCTGGCAGACGTCCAGGCGCTGCAAGCCGCCGGGGTAGAGATTCGTGGCCTGGCCCACATCACCGGCGGCGGGCTGGTGGACAATCCACCCCGCATCTTCCCGGCGGGGTTGGGCGCAACCATCCGGCGCGGCAGTTGGCCAGTGCCGCCCATTTTTGCGCTCATTCAGCAGCAGGGGCAAATTAGCAATGCCGAGATGGCCCACGTGTTTAACCTGGGGCTGGGCATGCTGGTGATTGTGCCGCGTGGGCAGGTGGATTTGGTGGTTACGGCCGTTCCCCAAGCCCACCTCGTCGGCGAAATGGTTGCTGACATTGAGGGCGTTATTTTTGAAGAATAGGACGCGGATGAACGCAGATAAACGCAGATTTTTCTTTTCTCTGTGCATCTCTGTGGTTCCTCTGTGTACTCTGTGTTCAAAAACTGGAGAATCTGAATGGAGTTTGTCTCGGTTGGTGATTTTAATTTCGGGGTCGGGCAGTAATTTGCAGGCGATTTTGGATGCGGTGGATGATGGGCGCATTACGGCCGTTCCCAGCCTCGTCGTCTCCAATCGCAAAGATGCCTACGGGCTGGTGCGTGCCAAAAACGCAGGCGTGCCGACGGTTTACTTTCCGTTCAAGCCGTACCGTGAGGCGGGCCAATCACGCGAGGACTATGATACGGACCTGGCGGAATTGATACGGCCGTACCACCCCGATCTCATCATTTTGGCAGGCTGGATGCACATCCTCAGCGCCACCTTTTTGCACCATTTCCCCAACCGGGTTATCAATTTACATCCCGCGCTGCCGGGGCAGTTTGCCGGTACCCACGCCATCCAGCGCGCCTACGACGCGTACCAGCGCGGCGAAATCCAGCACACCG
The DNA here is from genome assembly GCA_016713825.1 of Candidatus Leptofilum gracile. Taxonomy (GTDB): domain Bacteria; phylum Chloroflexota; class Anaerolineae; order Promineifilales; family Promineifilaceae; genus Leptofilum; species Leptofilum gracile. Next base: position 460,148 of record JADJOJ010000001.1, read on the forward strand.
GCTGCATGGTCCACCTCACCATCCCAGAGGTAGACGCTGGCCCCGTGCTGGCCCAGGCCCAGGTGCCTATCCACCCCACCGACAGCCTGGCCGATTTGGAAGCACGCCTGCACCAGGCGGAACATCAGATTTTGGTAACGGCCGTTCAGCAATTTTTGGCGCAACTTTAGAAGGGGACTGGAGAGTAGAGACTGGAGATTGGTTTAATCCCTAATCTCCAGTCTCCAATCTCAGCTTTTTGGCAGGCAGCTTATGAACAAACTCAATGGCAGAACCCAACTCATTGGCCTGATTGGCTGGCCCGTTTCCCACAGCTTTAGCCCCGCCATGCACAACACGGCGGCGGAGGCGTTGGGGCTCAACTGGGTGTACGTTCCCCTGCCCGTCGCGCCGGAGGCGGTGGCCACGGCCGTTTCTGGCCTGGCCGCGCTTGGCTTTCGCGGGGTCAACGTGACGGTGCCGCACAAGCAGGCGGTTATGCCCCTGCTGGATGAACTGGAGCCGGGCGCACGGGCAATTGGCGCGGTGAATACGATTGTGGTGGGGGAAAACGGCCGTCTCACCGGGCACAACACCGACTGGTCTGGCTTTTTGGCCGATTTGCAGGCCAACGACGTACCGGTGACTAACCGGGACTGCTTGCTGCTGGGCGCAGGCGGTTCGGCGCGGGCGGTGGCCTACGGGCTGGCCCAATCGGGGGCGCGGGTACACATTTTGGCCCGGCGCATCGCCCAGGCGGAGCAGCTGGTGGCGGATTTACGGCCGTATCTGCCCCAGGCCACACTCGCCAGCCATTCGCTGGATCAGCTGCCAGAAGCCGCAGCCACGGTCACGGCCCCACTCATCATCAACAGCACGCCGCTGGGCATGACGCCCAACGAAGAGGGTAGCCCCTGGCCAGACAGGCTGCTCTTCCCGCCCAACGCCGTCCTCTACGATCTGGTGTATAACCCCCGCCTCACTCGCCTGATGCAGCAAGCCGAAGCGGCAGGCTGCCAGGCCATCAACGGATTGGGGATGCTGGTGCAGCAGGGGGCCAAAGCATTTTTTTTGTGGACGGGGCAGCAGCCGGATACGGCCGTCATGCGCCGCACCATCGAACAAATCTACCCATAAAGGATTTTCCCATGCGCATTCAAAGAATTTGGGTGGTAACGGCCGTTTGCCTGGCCACTCTGCTCAGCCTTACCAGCCTGCTGCAAACTGCCTCCGCCACGCCGCAAGCCACCACCTTGCTCTACAACAGCAGTCTGGGCAACACGCTCAGCGGGCAAAACTTCAGCTACCAGGCACTCGACACCAGCAATCCATTTAGCATACAGGCCAGCCAGACATACAGCGCCCCCGTCACCATCCTGAACAGCGCCAACGACCAAAACGAGTACGTGGGCTACACGGTAAACCAGCCCGCCATGCCCACGCTAAACCGGGCAGCGGGCTTCCAACTGCGGTTCGATTTGCGCATCGTCTCAGAAAATCATGCCAACAATGATCGGGCGGGATTCAACGTCATTTTGCTCAGCGAGGATTTGTATGGTGTGGAGATGGCCTTTTGGGAAGATGAAATTTGGGTGCAGGAAGGCAACGGAGCCAGCTTGTTTACCCAGGCGGAAGGGGCTTTGTTCAACACCACCAACGCCCTCACCAGCTATGAACTGACGGTGATCAGCAACACCTACTTGCTGGTAGCCAACGGCACGCCGCTGCTCAGCGGCAATTTGCGCCAATACACCGATTGGACTCCGCCATTCATGATTTTGCCAGACCCGTACGAACAGCCCAACCAGCTCTTTTTGGGCGACGACACCTCCTCGGCGGGGGCCACGGTGTGGCTGGGGGACGTGGCCATTGAAACAGAGATTGCCCCGACGATTAACGTGGCGCCAACGGCCGTTTCGCTTCCAGAAACCATTACCCAAACCACCTTCATCATCAACCTGAACACGCCCTCACCCATTACGGCTACGGTTCAATACAGCCTGACGGCGGGAACGGCCGTTGCCGGGCAAGATTTTGTCGCCAGCAGCGGCACGCTCACCTTTACACCGGGGAACCTCAGCGAAAATGTGCAAATCACCTTGCTACCTGACGATCAGTTTGAGCCAGATGAAACGTTCAGTTTGCAGTTGTTTAATGTAGTAAATGGGGTTTTGGGGGAGGATACGGCCGTTTTTACCCTTCAAGACGACGACATGCCCAACTACGATTTGTACCTGCCATTTATCAACAAGCCATAGCTAAGCCTGCACCGCCCGCAAATGCCATTGGCCACGGGTGGCGTAAGCGACATCCCTGGCCAGTGCCTGGGTATTGTCATACCGGCTCTCTGGCGCTTTGGCCATCGCCCGGCCAATAATTTCGTCCCACATCTCTGGCAGTTCGGGAATCACGCTGCGCACGCTGGGGATGGGCGCATGCACGTGTGCCGACGTAATGCGTGCCGCCGACGCAGCCCGGTAAGGGTGCTTACCCGTCAAAATGAGGTATAAAATAACCCCCAGCGAGTAGATGTCGGAACGGCCGTCTACCTGCAAGCGCTGCACCTGTTCTGGGCTCATATACTCTGGCGTCCCCACCAGCAGCACCCCCGTCATCCCCGATTTACGCCGGGTAAACTTAGCCAGCCCAAAGTCGGTCAAAAACGCATCGTTAGATTGATTAAACAAAATATTAGACGGCTTAACGTCTCGATGCACAATGCCCAGCGCATGGGCTTCATCCAGCCCTTCAGCCAAACGCCCCATCAAGTCGCACAGCTCCTGGCGGTTCAAGCCGCGCCGCTTTAAGCGACTCTTCAATGACCCGTTGGGCATGTAGCGCATCACAATGTACGGCTGCACACCGTGCAGGCCAAAATCATAAATGGGCACAATGGTGGGATGTTCCAGCGAAGCAATCGCTTCCGCTTCCTGGTAGAAAAACTGCAAAAACAGCGGATCGTTGGTTAGCTCATAAGAGAGAACCTTAATGGCCACTTCCCGCTTGATAAACGGGTCACGGGCCAGATAGACAGATGCCATCTCGCCCTTGCCCAACTCTTCCACAATTTCGTAGCGGCCAATTTTCTTCATTCAGATTCCTCTGGCTAAGCCAGCTAGTTCATCCTACCAAATCAGTACGGGTCACGATATAGGACATTTTTCCAAAAGCAGCCCAGGCTATCACCTTTTTGTCAGGTTGCTGTGGGCTGCGCGGCAGGTTTACAGGCCCGGTTTGCTCTATGCTAGAGGTGGCTTGATTGGCTGGAAACGGCCGTAACCATCCTGTTCCTTGACAAACCTGGAGGTGTGTAATGAGTCTAACCATAAATTCCATGCTGGTTCTGTGGGGTGCAGGCATCATGATGAGTGTCCTGCTTTTCTGGGGTGCCTTGCGCTTTGCCCTCTCAACCTGCGATGCCGACGGCATGACACGCAACCTGGCTGGCCTGTTTTGCTTGCTGTTGCTGCTGGCTGGCCTCGCCCTGGGTGTCATGTTCACCAGTTTGCCCATGTAATCCGTTACCAGGCTGTCTTGCCTATCCATTCTTCAAGCATCAAATTCTATCCCAAAAGACCCGCCGAGTTTGGCCAGCTTCTTCTTTTTTAAGACGGACAGGCCGAAATCTGGCGGGTCTCTCGGCGTTGTAAAACCGTGAATACTGCATTAACCTAAAAGCACGGGCTTATATTCTTTGTTACAATATCGTACGTCTGCGAATTCAAGCACAAATGCTAGGTATGCCTAAAGCCCCAAAGGTGACTCGTCATTTTCATGAGCCTATCGAACACTGAATTTTTACCTGTCAGCATCGGTCGGTATGAGATCAAATCGCTGCTTGGGCGCGGCGGGATGGCCGTTGTCTACCTGGCTTTCGACCCGTACATGGAACGGTCTGTGGCCATCAAGGTGCTGCTTAAAGATCGCAGCCACGATGAGAACCTGCGTTCGCGATTCAAGCGAGAAAGCCGCATGGTCGCCTCACTCAACCACCCCGCCATCGTACCTGTGTACGATTTTGGCGAAATTCAGGAGCAGCCGTATCTGGTCATGCGCTACATGGAAGGCGGCTCCCTGCGCGAACGATTGCGCACCGGCCCCTTGACCCTTCAGGAAGTGGCCACCATCCTCAACCAGATCGCCCCAGCGCTCGACACCACCCACGGCCACAACATCATTCACCGCGATCTAAAGCCATCGAATATTTTGTTTGATGCTCAGGGCAAAGCGTACCTGGCCGATTTTGGTCTGGCAAAATTTGCCGAAGGCACCTACACCACGCTCACGCGTAACGATGGCATGGTGGGCACGCCAGCCTACATGAGCCCAGAGCAGATTCGTGCCCAACCCCACCTGGACGGCCGTACCGATATTTACGCCCTTGGGGTCATCTTGTTTGAGATGCTGGCCGGGCGGCTGCCGTTTACGGCAAGCGGCCGTTTACCCATCGCCCTCATGCACCTCACAGACCCCGTCCCCGAAGTGCATACCCTCAACCTCAGCCTATCCCCAGCCATCAGCCCCATTGTGGCCCGAGCCATGGCCAAAAATCGGGAAGACCGCTTTGCCAAAGCCTCAGAATTGGCTGCGCCATTCATTGAAGCGGCCCAGGTAGAAAACCTGCCGCCAGTGGAGTTCCCCAACGCGCCCCCCATCATTTTGCAGCCAGAATCTGACCACGGCAGCACGACGTTTAGTTCGCTGCATGACGACAGCGACGCAGACGCCCCACCGCCGCTGCCCGACTGGCTGCAAGCCTGGCTGGCCAATTATGGTGCCAAACAAGACATTGGCCGTTCGCGCACGCGCGGCACGCTAGAAGACCGGCTACGGGTGCGCAACGTGCAAACCGCAGGTGGTCTGCACCTGCTGCTGGCGGTTGTTTCCGACGGTGGCCGCAGCCAGCAGCACGGCCACCTGGCCGCCGAGCTGGTCATCAACGAACTGTTTAACCGGATTGAGCAGGCGGATACGGCCGTTCCCCACCAAATCCCCGACATGCTGCAACAAATCCTCAGCCAAACCAACCGCACCCTCTTTGCGGTGGCGCGGCAGCACCGGGCACCGCTGGTTATGCAGTCGAGCGTGGCCCTGGTGGCTATTCATGAAAAACGGCTGTTTATGGCCCATGTGGGCAACGGCCGTATCTACCTGCTGCGGAACCGTAAGCTGCACCTGCTCAACCGCCCCATATCGCCCACCGCCATTGCCACAAACAGTCAGTCGAGCAACGGCCGTAACGCCACCCAGCACAGCAGCGCCATCGGCCTGACCCCAGAGCTGCAAATTGACCTGGGCCTCTACCTGAACCGCAGCGACAATGCCGCCGCCGCTCGCCAAAACCAGGGGCTGCCCCTGCAAGCCAACGACCGGCTGCTCATCTGCTCAGACGGGCTGGTGGCTTTGCAAACAGCAGCGCGGCAGCGCCGCCGCCTGCGCCGCCTCCTTAGCGAGCACGCCCCAGCCGAAGCGGCGAAACGCCTGGTGCAGGATGCCCTAAACCGCAACGTCACAGACAACGTAACGGCCGTTATCCTGCAAGCCCCCGGTACCCAACTTCACATTCCACTGCCCCGCCAACGGCCGTTCCAAATAGCCAGCGCCGCCTTTGGCACCGTATTCCTGATTATTCTTTTGCTCATTATGTCTAGTCGCCCGCAGCCTGCTGGCGTCCTGGTTGCGCCCGGCACCGCCACCCACATTGCCCAAATCATCAATGGCTTAACGGCAACGGCCGTTACCAACACCAACCAGCAAGCCACCCTGCCAACCCCCTTACCGCTGCTCATCGCCCCAGAAGCGGTGCCAGAGCCCGGCTTTGCCGTTATTTTTGCCGCCGGGGAAGGAGCACAGTTCCGCCCCAGCGGCAGCCCAGATTGGCAGCCAGCCCGCGCAGGCGATCTGGTGCGCATTGGCCCCGATGCCGCCATTCGCTCCGGCAGTGACCGCATGGGCGTGGTGCTTTCCGACGGCGCAGAGCTGTACCTGGCCCCCGAAGCGGAGCTGGCCTTGCCGGGCGTGCACCAAACCGCCGACAGCGACAGCGAGACACAGGTCTTTTTGGCGTACGGCCGTTTACTCATCCATTACAAAAACGCCGATCCGCATAATTTTGCCCTGACGGTGCCCAACGGCAACATGGCGCTGCTGCCCACTAGCAACAACGTGGCAGGGCTTATTTACAATGACGCAACGGCCGTTCTGGAAATGGACTGTTTCACCGGCAGCTGCCTGCTGCGCAACAACCAGAACCGCCAGCTGCGCCTGACCGCCGGGCAATATGGCTCGGTAGAAAACGACGCCCTTTCTACCTTTAGCGCCGCCCGCCAAACGCTGTATTGCGATCTGGCCCCAACCCTGGTGGCCTGCCCCACGCCCACGCCCCCCCCCCCCCCAAACGCTGCCGCCCATCGTGCAAACCGTCATCGCCGCCACAGAAACAGCCCAGGCAGAAAGCGCCACGCCTGGCCCCAGCCCCACGCCATCAACCACGACCACGCCACAGCCCACCCCGTCGGTGACGCCGCTGCCCACCGTAACGCCCACGCCACAACCGCAATCTGGCCCGACGAATACGGCCGTATCGGCCCCCAACCCCAGCAACACGCCCACCAGCCAACCAAACGCCACCCAGCCGCCAGCCACAGCCGCGCCCACGGCCAGCAACACGCCGCGCCCAGCCGCTACCGCCACGCCCACCCGTGCGCCCAGCAACACACCCCAGCCACCCACAAACACACCGCTGCCGCCGCCCACCCCCACACCTCAGATTCAGTTTACGGCGAACCCGCCCCCCACGCCCGTTCCCACCAAAAACCCAAACTCATAGCCGGGCAGCTGTTGGGCCGAATGCTTAAAGAGCGTGTTCCAGCCACGTCTTCTGGCTATAATCCCTCGTCGGTTGCCAGCTAAAAACCATTTTTCAGGCAGCCACCTTCAGGAGAAGACAGATGTTAGAAAAGCCCATCCTTACTGGCGAAAAAATCATTTTGCGCCCCATCACCGTAGACGATGCCCAGGCGATGTTTGCCAGCCTGGCCGATGCCGAAAGCATGCGGCTGACAGGCACCCAGCAAACGTTCACCCTGGCGCAGGTACAGCAGCATTGCCAGCGCGTGGCCCAGGCAGATGACCGCGTCGATTACGCCATCACGCTGCCTAGCGATTCGACTTACCTGGGTGAAGTTGTGTTGAATGATATTGATTGGACAAATCGCTCAGCGAGCTTTCGCATTGCCCTGGCCAGCGAGAAGCTGTTTGGCCAAGGGTACGGCACAGAAGCGACCCGGCTCATTGTCGATTTTGGCTTTCGCACGCTCAAGCTGCACCGCATTGAGCTGGAGGTATACGACTTCAACCCCAGGGCGCAGCACGTGTATGAAAAGGTGGGGTTTGTGCGTGAAGGTGTGCGGCGGGATGCGTTGTTGTGGAACGGCCGTTACCAAAACGCCATCCTCATGAGCATCCTGGAAGCGGAATACAATCAACTTATTCAGGCGACGAATTAAACCGGTCCCGGAAATCAGGCACCTCATCTGCATCTGGCAAATTGGCAATCACCTGCTGGCAGTTTTCTAGCCAGGTCACGTACGCCTGCTCCAGCGCCACGCCAAAATCCAGCGTCAGATGCTGCAACGCCAGCCAGCGGTCATCTGGCCGAGATTCGGCCGGGGGAATGGGAATCTGGCCAAACACCGCCAGCTGCGCCTGGTGCGCCGCCAACTGTGCCGCCACCACCCGCAGCAAATCGGCGCGTGGCAGTTCCTGCCCAAAAAAGAGCTGCACCAACAGCGGATCGCGCAGCGTGGGCAGCGCCTGGTCCGATTTGAGCCACTCGGCCAGGGCCGCCTGCCCCGCCTGAGTAATGGTATACACTTTGCGGTCTGGCCGCTCGTCTTGCACCTCTAGGGTCACGGTAACCAGGTTTTCACTGGCCAGCTGGTTGAGCGTACGATAAATCTGGCTTTGGTCAGCGGGCCAGAAGTGGCGCACCGTGGCGTCGAACGCCTGGTGTTTTAAATCGTAGCCCGTCATAGGTAAAACGTTGAGAAGACCCAAAATTGCATATTTAAGTGACATAGTTTGCCTGCTCCTGCTTGGTGTTGCGAATTATAACGGCCGTTACCATAACCACCATGCTCAATACCGGGGCCAGCAGCTCACCTGACATGGGCGCGGCGGTGCCCAAGTTGAACAAGGCGTGCCACACCATCACCGCCAAAATGCTGCCGCCAGTCCCCTGGTAAATCCAGGCCAGCAGCACCGACCCGGCCAGCAACCCCAGCACCCAGCCGATCACACCCAAAACCCCCAGCGCCATGAAATTTTCCTGGTAAAAGAAAAACGGCAGGTGCCAGCCCGCCCAGATGAGGCCCACCACCAGGGCATTATTACGGCTGGGCCGCAGCTGGTCCAGGTGATGCAGCAAAAAGCCGCGCCAACCGGTTTCTTCGCCCAGGCCAAAGGTGAGCAGCCAGAAAACGGCCGTCCCACCCACCCCCAAATAGCCCACGCCATCTACCTCGCCGAGCCCGCCCAGGTCCAGAGCACGGCCTGTAATCAGCCACGCGCCGCCAGCAATCAGCCCAGCAAAATCAGCGGTGAAAACACAGCCGCCCACCAGAGCGGCGCAAACCGCACCAACCCCAGGCGAGCCAGCAGTTTTTGCACACCTGCACTGCCCTCGGCCCAGGCCGTCACTGTGAAGGCACCAACTAGCGGCCCGTAGGCAGCAACATAGTGTAGCCACCCAGGAGCGCTGCCCCAGCCCCACCGCGCGGCAATGTTAAACGCGGCCACAACCCAGGTAAACCCGTAGGCGATGAGCACATAGGCCAAAACTGGGTGTTGGGTTATCCAACGAGGCTCTTTTTTCATGATGCACGCTCCACTTTATGCCGACCGTCGAACAGTTCCCGCACGTACCAGACGTAGGCAGTTGCAAACATCAATCGCTGCAACAGCCCAGCCCAATTGGGCAACAAGCTCATAGCCAGGGGAATGAAAACGACCGTTCCCACCACCACCAAATCCACCCCCCGCATTTTGGCCTGCCACGGCCGCCCCCACCAGCGCACGCCCACGCCCAGGGCAAAGGCAAAACCCATGCCGCTGGCAGCAAACGAGTGCAGCCAATCTTCCACCGGATCAAACGGCAAATCGGGCAGCCAGGGGCGGGTCGAGAAGGCGGCAACGGCCGTCATGAACACGCCAAATGCGCCCAGGAAAATTCGGACAGGGATGGGCCAAATTTTGTGGAGAACGGCCGTTTCCGCCAAAACCGCCAATCCAAACAGCAAAAATCCCAGCCGCGCCAGCCACGCCCCGGCAATCCCCTGCGACCCCGATTCGCTGGTGGTGTGTTGCAGCCAATCGTAGCTGGCGGGCATTTGCGTGGGGGCCAGCAGCAGCGCCAAAAAAGAAGCCAGCAGCAACCCAACGACAATCACTCGCTTTGTTCTAAACATCATCAACTCCCATGAAAATAAAAAGCGGAACACAGAGTTTCGCAGAGAAAACACAGAGCTTCACAGAGAATAGGAGAAAAATCTGTGTAATCCGTGAAATCTATAGATTTTCGTCAACGATTGGCGGTGTCGCTGCTTGCCAGGCTGAATGGCCGTATCCGCAACGACTCTTTGACACCCACGTCGAAACCGATGGAACGCTTCGGCGCGTCTTTGGCGCAGGCGGTCACGCACGTCTGGCACAGGGTGCATTCTGTGGAAAGGACGCGCTGGCTGGCGCACGTAATTGGTAATCTGGATGTCCATCGGGCATACTCTTTCGCACGCGCCGCAATCGTTGCAGTTGGCCGCCACGGTGCCAATCTTCAGCAGCGAGAAGCGGCTGGTGAGCTTTAGCGGCACGGCCACCGGGCAAAGGTATTTGCAAAAGGCGCGATTATCTTTGAGCGCCACCGCCAGGCCGATGCCCACGGCGTAGTACAGCCCGTTGCCCGCCAAAACCAGCCAATCGCCGCCCCAGAATTGGTGCCAATCTGCACGCCCAGCAAGCGCCACACCACCAGAGCCACCACCAAACTCAGCGCCACGTGGCCATAGCGCAACCAATCCCACCGCCCCGGCAGCCGCCCGGCGGACCGTTTGTACGGCAGCAGGTCAAACACCATCACCGACCAGCAGGCCCAGCCGCACCAGAGCCGCCCAAACAGCAGTGGCCCAATAATTTTAGCCACGAGGTAATGCCAAACGGCCGCATAATACGTCCCGTTGATCAAGCTCCACCACACCCCTTCCATCTGGATGTTCTCTCGTCCCAGCAGCCCCACAAAGCCAAACAGGTACAGCCCAATCAGCAGCAGCGAGACGCGCCGCCCGATCGGCTTCTGCGGCTTGGGCAAGATGGCGTACAGCCCCAGCCCCAAGCCCAGCGCCGTGCCCAGGTAGCCAAAGTTGATCAGGGCAAACACCTGGCCGCTGAGCACAAAGAAACAATCGCCAGCGCCCAAAACGCCCCGGCCGTCAGAGCCGGAACCAGCAGCTTTTTCCAGCTAAAATTTTTGTCAATTTTGAAGGGTACCGCTGTACGCATTTTGTTGCTCCTCACAAATTTATATAAGACAAATCCAATATCTTTATATAGGATATGTCTTATATTAACTCAGCCATAGTGAGGAATGTCATGTGGAAAAATGCGGTTTGTCATGGGGAACGGCCGTTTAGCCATTCACCTGAAAGTCTGCCAGCACCTGCTGCACTGCCCACAGCGCCCGCTGCACACCGGTGGGATTGGTGCGCCAGTAGTAGGGCAAGAAGATGAGCGCCTGCGCCAGGGCTTGCCCCCGCCCCCGCCGCCAGGTCGCCTCGTCCACGCCCAGGGCGGCGCGAAAAGCAGTCCGGCTTTGGCCGGTGAACAGCCCCCAGGCGATCATCAAATCGCAGGCGGGATCGCCAACGCCCAGGCCGCCAAAATCAATCACAGCGTGGGCCTTGCCCTGGTAAAACAGCACGTTGCCCGGCAGCAAATCCCCATGAAACCAGACGGGCAAACGGTGCCAATCTGGCGCTTCCAGGGAAGCTTGCCACGCTTTGAGGGCGAGTTTGGTGTCGATACGGCCGTTCAAAGCCCCAATCGCCTCCCGCACTGCCTCATCCCGCGTCAACAACGGCAGCCCGCGCAGCCCGTGCGTTTCCGCCAGCGGCCCACCAGCGGGATCGATTTGCTGCAATGCTTTCACAAATCCGGCCAGGGAAACGGCCGTATCCCCCAATCAATCTCCGCTTCCGGCGACACATTTTCCCCGGCAGCCAGCGGTAGATGGACCAGCGCCACGGGTAGCCCGCACCCGGCTCGCCCTGGGGCCAGCGGCTGGGGATGGCCAGCGGCAGGTGCGGGGGCCAGCCGGGGCAGCCATTTATGCTCCTTGGCCACCTGGCCAATAGCCCAACCAATGCGGGGCAGCCGCACCACCAGCTCAGCGCCCAGGCGGTAAATGGCGTTGTCGGTTCCGGCAGATTTTACGGCGGTTAGCGGCAAATCGGCCCAATGGGGAAATTGAGCCGCCAGCAGGCGCTGCACCAGCGGTATCGTGATAGTTAGTTCATCGGCGTGCATTTTGCCAGCGGACATAGGCACCTCGTCAGTATCGGTCTGGTGAAATATTGTCCAGATTATACCAACCGGAAAGAGGTTTATTGATGATGGCAACGGCCGTTTCCCCAAAAATCAGCACAAAATGAAATGCGAGCCCAGGTAACTTATGCTAAGATAACAACAATCTATGCAGGAAATGTAGGTGAAATGATGCAGATCCATACCAGATTTAGTGGCGAACTGGCCTCAACCATCGGCAAACATCGGTACACGTTAAACCTGCCCCCCCACGCCACCGTCGGTGACTTGCTGGATTTGTTATGCCAGGAACACCCAAACGCCACCGGGAAACTCAAAGCAACTGTACAAATAATCACCGGCCGCCACGTCACGTTAACCGAAACATTAAGTGCTGGCCAAGAGGTCGCCTTCCTCTTGCCGATGGCGGGCGGCTAATCGCCTGGCCCAACAACCCCATCTGAATCAGCTTCAGCGCAGCGGGAATCCGCCCGCCTGCCTTTCAGCCCATTTCATTTTTTGGAGGAAACAACCGATGACAATCAATTTGCAAAAAGAGCATAAAGCAGCCGCACAGCCCAGCAGCAATGGGTCTGGGCACGAAACGGTGTTTGTCGATCAATTCATAGACGGCATTCTGGACCCCAACAAGCCGATGCTTGGCCCGGTGCGCGATGGCGGGCACATTGTGGCCAACACCGCCCCCGGCTGCTGGGGACCCATGATCACCCCAGAAATTCGCGGCGGGCACGAGGTAACGGTGCCGGTGGCCGTTGCCGGGGCAGAAGTGGGCGACGCCATCGCCATCCGCATCAAGAACATCACCGTCACGTCGCTGGCCACCGCTTCTGGCAATGATGTGATGCTAGACGGCCGTTTCCTGGGCGACCCCTACGTGGCGGGCAAATGTCCTGAGTGCGGCATCCTGTACCCCAAAACGGTGGTAAAAGGGATTGGGCAAACGGCCGTTCGCTGCGCCAACTGTGGGGCCGATGCCGCCCCGTTCAACTTCACCAACGGCTACACCATCGCCTTCGATGGCCACCGCCAGGTCGGCGTCACCCTGCCCCAAGACCCGGCAGAAACCATCGCCCGCGACGCCAAAACCTATGCCGCCCTGCCAGAAAACTCCATCCAAAACCCAATCCTTACCTTTGCCCCGCATGATTTGGTAGGGTTGGTGGCTCGGGTACGGCCGTTCCTGGGCCAGATCGGCACCACCCCTCGCATCCCATCCCCGATTCCCACAACGCAGGCGACTTTGGCTCGTTTTTGATTAGCGCCCCGCATGAATACGCCCTCACGCCGGAACAGCTAGACAAACATCGCACCGACGGGCACATGGACATTGATGCCGTGCGCGCTGGGGCGATCCTGATTTGCCCCGTCAAAACGCCCGGCGGCGGCGTCTATCTGGGCGACATGCACGCCATGCAGGGGGACGGCGAAATTGCCGGCCACACCTGCGACGTTTCCGGCACGGTAACGCTCCAGGTGCATCTGCTCAAGGGGTTGAACATCGACGGCCCGCTGCTGCTGCCCGTGCTGGAAGATTTGCCGTTTACGGCACGGCCGTTAACCGCAGCCGAACGCGCCCAGGCTCAGGCTATCGCCGACCAGTGGGGCACGCAGCTGGAAGAATCGGCCCCCATTTCCGTCATCGGCACCGGGCCAGACCTGAACTCGGCCACCGACAATGGCCTGGCGCGCGCCGCCGCCCTGCTGGAGATGAGCGTGCCAGAAGTGAAGAACCGGGCCACGATTACGGGTGGGATTGAAATCGGCCGTCATCCCGGCGTGGTGCAGGTAACCTTCCGCGCCCCGCTAGACCGGCTAGAAAAGCGCGGCCTGCTTCCCTTCGTCCGCGACCAGTACGGCCTCGGCTAATTGACGGTCATGGTAGGGCGACCCGGCGGGTCGCCCCTACTTAACCGCCCCCCTCTCCCCACATTCATTGCCCACACAACCAAACTTTGCCCGCGCAGCCCATTTGTATTTAATTTCCCAATATCATTCCCTTTTGTTTTAACCATTTGAGTAAAGTAAAAAGTTTTCGAAAACCAATCAATCAAAGATTAAAAAGATTTCGCAGATTTAGAGAAAAAAATCTGTGCGCAAATCTGTGAAATCTGCTGATAAAGAATTTTGAAACTTTTTGCCATTCACTAACCAACATGCGTGTGCAAATGCCGCACAAAGAGGAAGTATGAACGATAACCCACAAATAGAAGCAGCGCGGCAGGTGGCCGCAGGGGCCGATCAATTTGGCGAAGCCCGCAGTTTGGGCATCAGCACCATTGCCTTCAAAGTTGTGCCGCAAGATGAAATGGGGCTTTTCATCATCGAAAACACGTTCCACGCCAAAGGTGGCCCGGCGCGGCACCTGCATTATGCGCAAGACGAATGGTTTTATGCGGTGGCAGGGGAATTTGTGGTGGAGGTGGGGTCCGAGCGATTTCACCTGAACCCGGGCGACTCTTTGCTGGCACCGCGCAACGTGCCCCACGTGTGGGCCTACGTGGGTAACAGCGTAGGCCGCATGCTGATCACCTTTCTGCCAGCCGGGAAGATGGAAGCGTTTTTCCGTGAAGTGACCAAAGCCAACGCGATGCCGCCGCAGGACCCGGCGCTGTGGCAGGCGCACGGCATGGCGCTGCTGGGGCCGCCTTTGCCAGTGTAAACAGTCAAATTTAACAACCTCCCGGGTACGCAGTGTAGCTATCAAGTAGGCGTCTACGGCCGTTGCCACTTCCCCCCCCACACCGGGCAATTGTAGTTTTTTTCTCAATGTTGACTTCATTTTAAGCCAACTCTACAATGCAAACCTCTTACAATTAAGGATGCAGGTTTTGGTATTTGTCGCGTGAGTTTTGTTCACTCGCTGACGGAACAAACTGAGACAACTCGGCCTGTTTTTGCCCCCGACCAACACCACCTCACCCTCAACTGTTCCGCTTATTCACCTTCTTGCCCCAACGTGGGCACCCAATTAAGGAAAACACGAAGATGTCCAGTATTGCCGTCGCCAAATTGAACAACAACGCGAGCCAGATATTGATGTTGGATAACATTCCCACCCGGGCGCAGGATGTGTTTGTTACGGAATTGGTAAAAACCGGAAAATACACGGTGGTAGGCAGTGACCCACTCAAGGCGAAGTTGGCGGAAATGGGCTTAAGCCTGAACAGCGATATGGCCCCGGCGGCCGTTGCCCAGGTTGGCCAGAAAATTGGTGTTCATGACATTGTCACGGGCCATTTTAGTGAGTTTGGCACTGTTGAGTTCTTCCTCCAGGTACGGGTCATCCGCTCTTCTACCGGTTCTGTGGTGTGGACTGGAAAATCACAGAAACTGCCCAAAGTAAGCAGTGACGCAGACTTCAATCAACATATCAAGCCCGCCATTCAGCAGCTGGTGGCCAGCCTGAAAGCTGCGGTGTAGTTGGCATTCTAGAAGGGTAAACGGCCGTTGCCCACCCTTCGCCCCTCATTTATCACCCCCATAACCAAATTTTGCCCACATCTGGGCCAATTGCGCGTAGGGGCGACCCGCCGGGTCGCCCTTACACAGCCATCAAGTAGGCATCTACGGCCGTTGCCACCCCTCTCCCCTCATTGATCGCCCACACAACCAAGCTCTGCCCCCGTCTAGCATCACCAGCCGCAAAACGCCGGGGACGTTGGTGGTGTAAAAATCCGCAAGTTGCAAACTATAGTTTGCGCTGCTATACTGCTCGTATCAAGAAAAAGGCATGTTCATGACCAATGCGAAAAAAGTCGTTGTCTACCGTACAGCAGCAGGAAAAGAACCATTTACCGCGTGGCTGCATAGTCTGCGCGATGCCACCACGCGACGGCGCATTCTAAGCGATTATTGCGATTAGAGCAAGGGCACTATGGCGATTTTAAATCAGTTGGCGGCGGCATAAACGAACTGCGACTCTTCTTTGGCGCAGGCTACCGCATTTACTTTGCCGAAGATGGCGATACGTTGGTTGTTTTGCTTTGCGGGGGTGACAAAAGTAGCCAACGTCAGGATATTCAACAAGCGCAGGCTTACTGGCAGGAGTACCAATCTCATGACTAATTACCGCACACTCGATGACGTTACAATTGAATATTTCACACAACATCCAGAAGAAATCGATGCTTTTCTAAGCGAGGCGTTTGCCGACTACGCCGAGGATGGTGATTCAGCTACCCTCCTTTCGGCGCTGCGCATTATTGCCCGCGTAAAAGGGATTTCAACGATGGCCGAAGAAGTGGGGATGACCCGGCAGGGACTGCAAAAGCGCTCTCGGCCAAAGGGAATCCACGCCTGGACAACATCAACGCCATTATGCGGGCAATGGGTTACCAACTCATGCCCTACCGTTTGGAGAACGCTTCTGTCTGATCCTTGGGACGCACTTTCTTCTACCCCTCCTCCCTCATTAATCGCCTACACAACCAAACTTTGCCCACGCCGGTAACGCAGAAGGTGAAACGGCCGTTCGCCATTCAATTTTAGGTTCAAGGGGAGCGGTAAAGTGATTTATCAGCGCCAGTTGCCTAGAAACTCTAGCCAATCTCGCATTTGGTCAGCGGAGCGAGCGTCCAGCAACCGCAAAAGGCGGCGGATCACCACGCCAATTTCCAGTTGATCTGAAACATGGGTTCAGCCATTGATTGAATTGCCGTATTTTTCTTTTAATGCGGCTTCGGAATCACGACGAATGTCGGCTTCAATTTCTTCTGTGTTCAGGTGGTAGTAGGTGAGGGCCGCATAAACCTGGGCCAGACTCAAGGGGAGCTCAGCGGAAATTTCTTCGGGGGTAAGACCCTGTTTGTACATAACGGCAATGGCACGAACCGTATTGCCCGTTCCCACGATGGTGGGACGGCCGTTATGCATTTGCGGGTCTTTAATAATCAATCCGTCTAAGGTGCCAGACTCAATCATGGGCGTATTGTAATGGATTTGGCGGGAAATTGGTAGAAGTGAACCACCGTCCAAAATGTTAGTCGCTCATCAAGTAGGCATCTACGACCGTCCCCCCCCTCTCCCCTCATGAAACCCCCACACAACCAAACTTTGCCTGCGCTGGGCATCGCCAGCGCAAAGCACTCTATTGTCACTACCCTCCACATTTGCTATTATGTCTACGCGAGTTCAATGTGCGGACGGCCGTATTGCCAGTCCCTTTAAACAGTAACCCAGCTATTGTTTAATTCTAAGATCATCCTTGACCACCAATGGACTTGAATTTCTTGGTATGAGGTGACCTCTTGTGTTGGTGCCCTGTTAAAGCCGAGATGATGATTTTAATGAAGTCACATTTAGAAATCCTACTGAAACAAAGGAATAATCATGGACGCAGGCCCTTGGAATTGGTTAGAAGTAGCAAAGTTGGTTGCCGGGTTATTTACACCTATGGCATTAGCAATCTTTGGTATATACATTCACCGTGTAACCAAACGTTTTGAACTTATACAATGGCGAAGCCAGAAACTTATTGAAAAGCGCATAGCTATATATGACGATCTTGCGCCATTATTGAACGATGTGTTGTGCTACTTCAATTATGTAGGTCACTGGAAAGATGTAGACCCACATGCCATGATAGCCTTAAAGAGAACCCTCGATAAAAAAATTCATCTTGCCGCCCCAATGTTTTCAAAGGCATTTTTCTCAGCCTGCATAGATTTTCAGAACCTTTGTTATGAGACACACACAGGATGGGGTCAAGATGCAAAGTTGAAAACAAAATGTAAGCGAAGAAAAGATGCGCTAGGCGATAAATGGGAAGATGATTGGGATAAATGCTTTAGTAATTTAGTGTCGGATCCCGAAGATATTCGCAGTGCTTACCTCAAGATTATGGAGTCGTTTGCAAAAGATATCGGCGTGCACACGTCCTCTGTTATTCCGCTTTCAGGTGGGTTGCCTGGAAATATTAGATAGCACTGCACGCAGCTATTCAAGTAAATTGTCTAAAGCTTGGCGATCTTTGCCCTTGCTCCAGTTACCTCTATGCGAACGGGTATTAAACCCATACACTTTGCTTGGGAAGCAAATGTGAGACCGTTTGACGGGCTCTCTGCATCTTGCCACGAAAGTTTTGATTTGCTATGATGTTGCGGCAAATTCAAGTGAGTTTACGAACATAGACTCGCCTACGGTTCGCCCAAAAGTATAAAACAATTAGATTTTTGAACGGCCGTTTTCTCTCTTAATTAATTTGGAGAAAAATGGCTGTCATATTTTAGAAGGCACTTTGAAAACAAAGGGCGTTAAAAATTATTAGCTCAACAAACCAAAACCTCAAACATTAATTAAAAGAGCATACCAACAATGAAGATAACTCAAATATCGATCAAAAACTTTCGCCTTCTTGAGGATGTAAAACTATGCTTAGAAGATATTACTACAGTAATAGTAGGACGAAATAACAGTGGCAAGACATCATTGACTGAACTTTTCCGTCACCTTCTTGATGAGAGAAGCCTCAAATTCAAACTTGAGGATTTCTCACTAGGCATTCAAGAACAGTTTTGGGATTCCTACAAACTTTATAGAAACGGTAAAGAAGAAACAGATGTGCGCAATTCGCTCCCTCTAATCGCAACGACTCTGTACGTTGAATATGAAAAAGATGAGGATCTTGGTCCACTTGCTCATTTTATTATCGACTTAAACGAAGAGTGTACTTCCGCACAAATCAACATTCGTTACGCTCTTGGCCCAGGTAAGATCAAGCCACTTTTTGCAGATTTGGACGAAGACAAATCTGTCTTCTTCAAAACTCTAAAGGAGCGAATTCCTAACTTGTTTGAAGCAACAGTAGAAGCACAAGATCCAAACGATTCTACTAATCGGAAATTGTTGGAAGTTACAAACCTACGGTCAGTACTTCAATTTGCATTCATTGACGCACGTCGTCGGGGTAATCCAGATCGATATCGGGCATGGAAACGCGCCCCGGATTCAGGAAGCGCTCAAAGATGAGGCCGTTGGCCAGCGGGTCGATGCTGGTGATGCCCAGCGTGAAGGCCACAACGGAACCAGCCCCAGAACCGCGCACGTTCCACCAGATGTCATTTTCTTTCCATTGGCTGTAGCTGTCGTAAGGGAACGGGTCCTGGTGCTGCGCCCACCAGTCGTCGGTGCGGGCGGCCCATTCGCACAAATCCCACACGATGAGGAAGTAGGTCTCAAACCCCATCCGGTTGATGATATTCAGCTCGTGGTCTAGCCGGGCGCGCAGGTCCGCATCGTTTTCGGCCCGCTCGGCCCCATAGCGCCAGACCAACCCTTTTTCGCACAGCTGGCGCAGGTAGGATTGGTGATTATGCTCGGCTGGCACGTCGAATTCGGGCAGATGGTACCCCTTGGAATCCAGGCTCACGTCGCACATTTCCACAATGCGCAGGCTGTTCAGCAATGAATTCAGGATGATCTCTTCCTGGTAGCCGTTGCGCTGGAATAGGTGGAACATTTCATCGCGGGACTTGACATAATACTCTTTGTCAGAAAAGGTCAGCTTGGGCTCTTTCACGGTGGAGCCGGTCTGAATGCAGAGCAGCACTTCATGCGGGTCGGCGTCGCTGGCCAGGGTGTAATGCACGTCGTTGGTGGCCAGGAAGTTGTTTTGCAGGCCAAAATGAGGGCCATTTCGATGAGCTGTCGGTTGATATCCGTCAGTTCGGGGATGGAATGCTCTTGCAGCTCGATGAAGAGGCGATCTTTGCCGAAAATGTCTAAATATTCGCCCATCAGCTTTTGGGCCAGCGCGGGATTGCGGTCGCCCAGGGCGCGGGGAATTTCGGCGGCCATGCAGCCAGTGGTGGCGATGAGGCCATCCTTGTGGCGGGCCATGAAGGCGCGGTCGATGCGTGGTTTGTAGTAGTAGCCATCCAGCTGGGAGGCGCTGGCAATTTGCAGCAGATTTAGGTAGCCTGCCTGGTTTTCGGCCAGCAGCAGCATGTGGAAGCGGGTTTTGTCTAGCTGGGGATCTTTGTCGGCCATGGTGCGCTGGGCCAGGTAGGTTTCTACGCCGATGATCGGCTTGACGCCAGCGGCTTTGGCGGCGCGGTAGAACGGCATGGTGCCGTACATGGCACCGTGGTCGGTGAGGGCGATGGCGGGCTGGTCTAGCTCGGCGGCGCGGGCAACGAGGTCGTTGACCCGGCTGAGGCCATCGAGCAAGGAAAATTCGCTGTGGCAATGGAGGTGAACAAATTGGTTGTGATTTTCACACATGTTGAACAATTTTCCCTTGAAATAACTATCCACAGATTTCGCAGATTACACAGATTTTATTGTTGTCGAGGAGGTTAAGCTCAAATTAATGTTTGGTATTGTTGTATTACCCCACATGGTCAACAAGTATAACACAAACGGCCGTTTCCAATCTAAAAATTTTCATCACAATTCAGGTTTCCTGGCGAGACCCTAAGGGTTTGGCCTTTCTTGAGATAAATGAGTCGAAAAAAACCCTTAGGGTTCGTTCGTTAACAACTTTGGATATTTGGTAAAATAGCCGCCAATCAATTTAGCCAATTGGAGGCCATATGACCGTAATCCATCAATGTGAATGTGCTATTTGTCAACAATCTGAATCTCATCCAGAACAGGCGCAACATCAACGAATGAACTTGTTTATGAGCCGCCTCGATGAACAACAACGCCGCTGGTACGCAGCACTTGAAGCTCAAAAATTGGGGCACGGCGGAACGACGCTGATAGGCAGGATAACCGGGCTATCTGTGGAAACCATTCGACGCGGTCGATACGAATTAGAAAATGATTTGGCGGACCGACCCGTTGACCGCGTACGCCAGGCCGGTGGTGGTCGTCCAACAGTCGAAAAAACGCCGTCTATTACCACCGCCCTCAAAGAAGTAATTGATGATGAAATTGCTGGCGACCCGATGGTTGACCACAAATGGGTACGTCGTTCTCTGAAATATTTGGCTCAGGCCCTGGTTAAACGGCGTTTTCGGATTGGTCCGACCACTGTGCGCCGTTTGTTGAAGAAGCTGAAATATCGCTTGTTCGGCAATTGTCAAAGTCTGACACCACGGCATCCTGACCGGGATAAGCAGTTTCGCTTCATCCGCCGGATTAAGAAACTATTCCTGACCGCAGGTCGGCCGGTTATCAGTGTCGATACCAAAAAGAAGGAACTGATTGGCAATGTCAAAAATGCCGGACGTATTTGGGAACAATCGCCCACATTGGTTAATACCCATGACTTTCTTTCTGAAGCAGTGGGTCGGGCAACACCGTATGGCATCTATGACCTGGTCCATCAGCAAGGCTCTGTCTATGTCGGCACTTCTTATGATACGCCTGAATTCGCGGCTTATGCCATTGCTGAGTGGTGGGCTGACCCCGCCCGCCCGCGCTTTGCCCGCGAGGACAAACTGCTTATTCTCTGTGATGCCGGGGGCAGCAATAATTGCCGTTACTGGCGCTGGAAAATCGAGATACAAAAGCAAGTGGCTGACGCTTTTGGTATTGAGGTGATGATTTGTCATTATCCCACCGGGGCCTCCAAATGGAATCCCATTGAACACCGACTTTTCAGCGAGATTTCCAAGAATTGGGCTGGGAAACCTTTACGAACTTTTCAGACGACACTCAATTACATTCGGGATACCGCAACGGAAACCGGACTGAAGGTCAAAGCGTGCCTGGTCGAACGTGTCTTTGATAAAGGAATGAAGTATGACCCGCAAGAACGGGACAACCTCAATTTACAGCGTTGTCGTACTTGTCCTACTTGGAACTACATCCTTCAACCACAGATTTGTTCTGGATGATATTCGATTGTTAATGTCCAAAGTTATTTTTGATTGAACCCTAAGGAAGAATTACTAAGAAAAACTGGGGAAGATAAGATTATAAAGAATCGACGAATTGCGTTTCAGATCCCCCATATTGATGGAGATGCATGTGGTCGAAGTTTTGAAGATGCATTCTTACTAGCAAACCCCAGAAAATTTGAAATCACAGGCGAAAACCTTGATGAACGAGAAGATCAATCTTGGAAATTAGCAGCAAAGATCAATAAAACAGACTTTGCAATGAATTACGCAATACTTGATACGGATTGGGTCACGCCGCGCTATATTAAAGAGGGATTAAAGTGGCTTGTTGGGAATACTTCCTCGATTGCCGAGACTAAATCAAATTCACCTATAATCAGAGTTGAGCTAGAGGAAAGCGTTGATGCTTGATCTACAGCAGAAAAATCCAGCAGAAATCGCCTCCCAAAGAGCGCTTGACATGATGTTCGAGTGCATTCGGACACGCAAAAACTTTAGATTGGAGGCAGGAGCTGGTGCCGGAAAGACATACTCTCTTATAGAGGCCTTGAAGCTAATTATCAATGAACAAGGTAAAACTTTGCAACATAGTCATCAACAGGTTGCCTGTATTACGTACACTAATGTAGCAACTGATGAAATTATCTCGCGAACTGATGGCCATCCAGTGATATATGCATCAACAATTCATGCGTTTTGCTGGAATATGATCAGCAGTTTCCAACCTTATCTCAGATTAAACGTTGTTGAAATAGATGCTTGGTCCGACAAACTGGAGGAAGCAGGTGGTGTCGGAACACGAAAAATTCATTACGATCTATGATATCGAAATATAAATGATACTCATTTGCACTTACATCATGATGATGTCCTTACACTAATGGTAGCCCTATTAGAACAACGCAAGTTTCGATTCATACTTAACGCTCGCTTTCCAATTCTTTTCATTGACGAATATCAAGATACGAACATCAATTTTGCCAACAGCCTCTTGCAGCACTTCATCTCTCCCGAAACTGGCCCTCTAATTGGACTATTTGGTGACAGTTGGCAAAAAATTTATGGGGATGGTTCCGGACTCATTGAGGACAAAAAACTTAAGTACATAGGTAAAGAGGCAAATTTCCGTTCAGCCAAAAGTATTGTAGATGTACTGAACAAGATTCGCCCAAACCTTCCACAATCCGTTAAGGATGTTGAGGCAATTGGTACAGTAACTGTCTACCATTCTAATGACTGGGTTGGGACAAGGAGGGGAGGAAGTCATTGGAAAGGGGACCTTCCAATTGAAAATGCCCATGTTTTTCTTGAAAGACTGCGTCAACGTTTATCTAACGAAGGTTGGGATTTTTCAACAGACCAAACAAAAATCCTAATGCTAACACATACGGTTTTAGCAGCAGAGCAAAACTACTCCAAAATTGCTAGTACATTCCCCTACAATGACCTATTCATAAAAAAAGAAGATCCCCATATATCATTTTTAGTTGACACGGTTGAACCTATGTGCACAGCATTTCAGAGTGGATACTATGGCGCGATGTTTTCGGTGATTGGAACTGGCTTTGATTATATCCGAACCATTGAAGATAAGAAGGCATGGGCAAGAGATATGCGCTCATTAATTAAACTTCGCGAGACTGGGACTATAGGTGAAGTTTTAGATCTATTGAAGACGACACACCGTCCTAGATTACCAGATACTGTGCAAAGTACTGAGGCTAAGTTGGTAGAGACGAGTCCAGAAGATATAAAAGAATCGCAGAAATTAAGCCAAGTCAGCAAACTTCGCGAGATCCCTTACAAAGAAATAACAGCTCTTTCTCTCTTCGTCAACAACCATACTCCATTCTCTACCAACCACGGAGTTAAAGGTGCAGAATTTGAAAATGTGTTGGTGGTATTGGGAAGAGGATGGAATCAATATAATTGGAATCAATTTTTTGATTGGTTTCCCGACAAATACCCAAGAGACAAAGCTGATTCTTATGAAAGAAATCGAAACCTCTTTTACGTCGCTTGTTCACGCCCCAAAAAGCGACTAGCCTTGCTAATTACACAAGAATTATCTGAAAAGTCTCTGGACACTCTGAGTTCTTGGTTTGGCGCAGAAAACGTTATATCTTTTGCACCTGACAAGTAATGGCAGAAAACTAACAAGCTTGACTATTCAGCCATCAAGTAAGCATCTACGGCCGTTCCCACTCCTCGCCCCTCATTAATCGCCCACACAACCAAACTTTGCCCGCGCCGGGCATCACCCGCCGCAAACACGCCGGGGACGTTGGTGGTGTAACGGCCGTATTCCGCCTCAATATTGGTCCGAGGGCCAGTCTCCACGCCAAACTGCTGCGCCAATGTTTGTTCCGGGCCACGGAAGCCCAGCGCCAGCAGCACCAGCTGCGCCGCCCAGGTTTGCGTCGTGCCGGGAATCTCTTCCAGTTTTGGGCGTCCGCCGTTTTCCGCCGGGAGCCAGCGCACGTTGACCGTTTCCAGCGCCTGCAAGTTGCCCTGCTCGTCGCCAATAAACCGCTTGGTCATGATGCCATATTCGCGCGGATCTTCGCCGAAAACGGCCGTTGCCTCTTCCTGCCCGTAATCCATCTTGTAAATCCTGGGCCACTGCGGCCACGGATTGTTGGCCGCGCGCACCATGGGCGGCATCTCCATAATCTCGAACTGCACCAGGCTGTCGCAGCCGTGCCGCAGCGAGGTGGCCACGCAGTCCGTCCCCGTGTCGCCGCCGCCGATGACCACGACGTCTTTGCCTCCGGCAAAAACGGGCAGTGTTTCATATGCGCCATCCAGCACCATTTTGGTGTTGCCGTGCAAAAACTCCATCGCAAAATGAATGCCGTTCAGCTCCCGCCCCGGCACGGGCAGGTCGTTGGGCTGGGTGGCCCCGGTACACAGCACGATGGCGTCGAACTGCTCTTGCAGTTCAGCCGCCGTCACGTCTCGCCCCACCTCTGTGTTTGTCACAAACTGGATGCCCGCCTCGGCCAGCAAGTCGATGCGGCGCTGCACCAGCTTTTTGTCTAGCTTCATGTTGGGAATGCCGTACATCAGCAGCCCGCCGATGCGGTCCGCCCGCTCAAAGACGGTGACATGATGCCCGGCCTTGTTCAGCTCGTCGGCGGCGGCCAGCCCAGCCGGACCGGAACCAATCACCGCCACCGTTTTGCCGGTGCGCTGGGACGGCGTGTTGGGCGTCACCCAGCCTTCGTCAAAGGCGCGTTCGATGATGGCAAACTCAATCTGCTTGATCGTCACCGCCGGGTCGTGGATGCCCAGGGTGCAGGCCGCTTCGCACGGCGCGGGGCAGACCAGCCCGGTGAATTCGGGAAAGTTGTTGGTGCGGCTGAGCCGTTCGTACGCCTCGCGCCACAGCCCGCGATACACCAGATCGTTCCACTCCGGGATGAGGTTGTTGATCGGGCAGCCAGAGGTCATGCCGTTCAAAATCGTCCCTTTGTGGCAAAAGGGAATGCCGCAATCCATGCAGCGCGCCGCCTGCTGGTTCAGCCTTTCCTCTGGCAAATGCAGGTGGATGGGCTCCCAATCGTGAATACGTTCTTTGAACGGCCGTTCCCCCGCCGCCTCTCGCTTAAACTCTAAAAATCCTGTTGGCTTGGCCATAATCCCCTCCGGGGTGGGAAAGTGTTCAAGTATTCCAGTGTCAGGTGTTCACGTAGAAACTTGAACACCTAAAACCTGATCACCTGATCACTTACTTACATCTTCACCAACTGCTGCTGGCTCACCTTAAACGCTTCCATCGCCAACGCGTCGCCCGTCAGGTCGCTGTCGTGGCGGACCTGGTTGAACGCTTGCAGCATCAGCTTGTAGTCGCGCGGCATTACCTTGACAAAGTGGCGCACCACGTTGTCCCACATGCACAAAATTTTCCAGGCCAGGTCGCTGTGCGTGGCCTGGGCGTGGGCAAAAATCATCGCCTCCAGCTCGTCGATGTCGGCGGCGCTGCTGACCGGTTCCAGGTCTACCATTTCGCGATTACACCGCTCGTGGAAACGGCCGTCCCAATCCAGCACATACGCCACGCCACCAGACATGCCCGCGGCAAAGTTGCGCCCCGTGCGGCCCAAAACCACCACGCGGCCGCCCGTCATGTATTCGCAGCCGTGGTCGCCCACGCCTTCCACAACGGCCGTTGCCCCCGAATTGCGCACGCCAAACCGCTCACCCGCCACGCCGCGAATGAACGCCGTGCCGCCCGTCGCCCCGTACAGCGCCACGTTGCCAATGATGATGTTCTGCTCGGCGGCAAAGGTCGCTTCTTCCGGCGGATAAATTTCTAGCTTGCCGCCAGACAGCCCCTTGCCCACGTAATCATTGGCGTCACCCGCCAATTCCAGCGTCAGCCCCTGCGGGATAAACGCGCCAAAGCTTTGCCCCGCCGAGCCGTTGAACTTGAGGCGAATCGTATCTTCGGCCAGGCCAAACATGCCGTGGCGACGGGTAATGGCGCTGCCCAGCGTGGTGCCCACGGTGCGGTGCTCATTGCCGATGAGGAACTCGCCGCGCACCGGCGTGCCGTCTGCCAGGGCAGGCTGGCAATAGTTGAGCAGCATCAACTGGTCCAGCGTTTCTTCCAGGCCGTGATCTTGGGGATGTTTGCGGCCGTTTGCCAGCAAATGCCCCACGTTCTCGTCCTGGTTCGGCCGGTACAAAACGGGCGTCAAATCAATCCCTTGCAGCTTCCAATGGTTGATCGCCTCGCTCACCTCCAGCCGGTCGGTGCGCCCCACCATCTCGTCGATGGTGCGGAAGCCCAGCTCAGCCATCAGCTCACGCATGTCCTGGGCAATGAACTGCATAAAGTTCACCACATGCTGCGGATCGCCCGTGAAGTTTTTGCGCAGCTCCGGGTTTTGCGTGGCCACGCCCACCGGGCAGGTGTCCAGATGGCAAACGCGCATCATGATGCAGCCCAGCGACACCAGCGGCGCGGTGGCAAAGCCAAACTCCTCCGCCCCCAGCAAAGCAGCGATGACCACATCACGACCGGTTTTGAGCTGGCCGTCCGTTTCCACCACCACCCGGTTGCGCAGGCCGTTGAGCAGCAGCGTCTGGTGTGTCTCCGCCACGCCCAGCTCCCACGGCAAGCCCGCGTGTTTGATGCTGGTTTGCGGCGAAGCGCCCGTACCGCCATCGTGCCCGCTGATGAGAATGACATCGGCATGACCCTTGGCCACCCCGGCGGCAATCGTGCCCACGCCCACTTCAGAGACGAGCTTCACGTTAATGCGCGCCTGCGGATTGGCGTTTTTCAGGTCAAAAATGAGCTGCGCCAAATCTTCGATGGAGTAGATGTCGTGGTGCGGCGGTGGGGAGATCAGCCCCACGCCAGGGGTGGAGTGGCGCACGCGGGCAATCCACGGGTACACCTTGCGTCCGGGCAGCTGGCCGCCTTCACCCGGCTTGGCCCCCTGCGCCATTTTGATCTGAATTTCCTGCGCTTCGGTGAGGTATTGGATGGTGACGCCAAAACGGCCGCTTGCCACCTGTTTAATTGCCGAATTGCGCGAATCGCCGTTTTTGTCCCGCACGTAGCGGGCCGGGTCTTCGCCCCCTCGCCGGTGTTGCTCTTGCCGCCGATGCGGTTCATGGCCACGGCCAGCGCCTCGTGCGCCTCTTTGCTAATCGAGCCGTAAGACATCGCCCCGGTTTTGAAGCGGCGGCAAATTGATTCGACCGATTCCACCTCGTCCAGCGGCACGGGCTGGCCCGCATTTTTGAACTGGAGCAGGCCGCGCAGCGTGGCAAACTGGTGCGACCGGTCGTTGACGTCAGCGGCGTATTTTTTGTAGGTGGCGTAATCGCCGTTGCGCACGGCGTGCTGCAAATGGTGTACCGTGGTGGGGTTGAACAGATGGTATTCGCCTTCTTCGCGGTACTGGTATTTGCCCCCGGCGGGCAGGGCGCTGCTGTGGTTGTGAGAAGACGGCCGTTTCGGAAACGCCTGCTCGTGGCGCATCTGCACCTCTTTGGCCACCAGGTGAATGTCTGACCCCTGAATGCGGCTAAGCATGCCGGTGAAATATTTGGCGACGAGTTCAGAATGCAGCCCCAGCGCCTCAAAAATTTGCGCACCCCGGTAGCTTTGGATGGTAGAGATGCCCATCTTGGACAAAATTTTCACCACGCCGTTGACCACTGCCTTGATATACTTCTTCTCCGCTTCATGGTACGGCACATCCACCAACAGCCGCTTGCGGATGAGGTCGCGCAGGGTGGCGTAGGCCAGGTACGGATTGATGGCATCCGCGCCGTAGCCCAGCAGCACGGCAAAATGGTGCACCTCGCGCGGCTCGCCCGACTCCACGATGAGACTCACCTGGGTGCGCGTGCCCTGGCGGATGAGGTGGTGGTGCAGGCCAGCCGTGGCCAGCAGCGCCGGAATCCCGGCACGGCTCTGGCTCAGCCCCAAATCGGACAAAATCAACAAATTTGCGCCGTTGGCGATTGCCTCGTCCCCGGCCATAAATAGCCGGGCTAAAGCGGCTTCCAGGCCGTGGCCGCCTTCGTCTACGTCGTAGAGGATGGACAGCGTGTGCGCCTTGAAGCCACCCTTGGAGGAGTTCGCATCCTCAGATGCGAACCGGGCATCTGAGGATGCCCGCTCCTCCAGTTTTGCGGACTGCAAATGCTTCAACCGGGCCAGCGCCTCGTCGGTCAAAATGGGGTGCGGCAGGCTGATCTGGCGGCAGCTGGCGGCTTGCGGGTTTAGCAGGTTGGCTTCGCTGCCCAGCAAGGTTTCGGTGCTGGTCACCAGCTCCTCACGGATGGCATCTAGCGGCGGGTTGGTGACCTGGGCAAACAGCTGCTTAAAGTAGCTGTACAGCGGCTGCGGCTTGTCGGACAGCACGGCCAGCGGCGTGTCGTCCCCCATCGAGCCAAGCGCTTCTTTGCCGTCGCGGGCCATCGGGGCGATGATCATGCGCAAATCTTCAAAGGTGTAGCCGAACGCTTTTTGGTGCTGCAAAACGGCGTCTTCGGTGTGCAAATACACGGCCGTTTCCGACTGTTCTAAATTGGCCACGGAGGGCAAATCGGCCAGTTTGATCCGGTTTTCGGCGAGCCAGGTTTGGTACGGCCGTTCCCCGGCAATCTGCTTCTTCAGCTCTTCGTCGCCGACGATGCGGCCCAGGCTGGTATCCACCAGCAGCATCCGGCCTGGCTCCAGGCGGCCTTTGTAGGCGACATTGGCCGGGTCGATATTCAGCACGCCCACCTCAGAGGCCATGATCACCAGGCCATCCTTGGTAGCGATGTAGCGAGACGGCCGTAACCCGTTCCGGTCCAAAACCGCGCCCACCACCGTGCCATCGGTGAAGCCAATGGCGGCGGGGCCGTCCCACGGCTCCATCAGGTGGCTGTGGTATTCGTAAAAGGCGCGCTTTTCTGGCGACATGTGGGCGTGTTTGTCCCACGGTTCGGGAATCATCATCATGACAGCGTGGGGCAAAGAGCGGCCAGACAGTACCAGGAATTCCAGAGCGTTATCCAGCATCCCGGTGTCGCTGCCGTCTTCATCGACGATAGGCAGCACCTTGTCCAGCTCGTCGTCGAACAGGTGGCTGGCAAAGAGCGCTTCACGCGCCTTAAACCAGTTGACGTTGCCGCGAATGGTGTTGATTTCGCCGTTGTGGATGACGGTGCGGTACGGATGGGCCCGCTTCCAGCTGGGGAAGGTGTTGGTGCTAAAGCGGGAGTGTACCAGGGCCAGCGCCGCTTTCAGCGTCGGGTCGCTGAGGTCGGGGAAATAATCTTGCAGCTGCTCAGACAGCAGCATGCCTTTGTAGACGATGGTGCGGCCAGACAGGCTGGGGATGTAGAAGTTGTCGCCACCGACGAGGGGGGTGATCTCTTTTTCGGCGCGGCGGCGGATGATAAACAGCTTGCGCTCCCAGGCCAGGGGATCGTCCTGGCTTAAATATTGCTTTTGGATGAATAGTTGGCGGATGAAGGGTTCCCCGGAAACGGCCGTTGCCCCCAGCCCCTGGTTACAGGTTGGCACCGTGCGCCAGCCCAGCAGCTGCTGTCCCTCTTCGGCGATGATGCGGGCCAGCGCTTGTTCGCATTGCTGTCGCTGGGCGACATCTTGGGGCAGGAAGATCATGCCCACGCCGTAGTCGCCCGGCTGGGGGAGGGTAAAACCAAGTTGTTCTGTTTGTATTTGGAAAAATTGATGGGGAATCTGGAGCATGACGCTCGCGCCGTCGCCGGTGGTGGCTTCGGCACCTTTGGCACCGCGATGGGTGAGTCGGCACAAAATGGTCAGGGCTTGCTGGATGATGTCGTGAGACGGCCGTCCCTGCACATCGACCACAAACCCCATGCCACAGGCATCCCGCTCAAACTGGGGATCATACATACCTTGCTTTTGGGGAAATCCAGTTGATCGACGCTGGTCACTTTCCGCTAACGCGACCTGGCCTGTTTCCACTGAAGCCTGTGATGCTTGAACCTTCTTCATGATTTCCTCTCCTCATCGGCGTGTGTACTGTTGTGCAGTACGGCTGTTCATTTGTAAAAGGGCCTTTCTTCACCTTCTGCCAAAAGGTAAAGACGCCAAACGCCCAACACAGGTGGTGTGTGGGCAAATATTTCTATGAAAGCAGGCAACAAAACAAAAGCGTAGGTTGCTGCGATAAAATACGTGATTCCGTTGGTGGTTTTTTACCGCTGTTGAAAGGTCTTCCCTACCCTTGTTGAATCTCAGCGGTATTTCTTCCTTAAATGCAAGTAAAAAAAGTATACAAAATCAGGCGTCCGCTTGTGATCGGTAAGTTTGTACAAGATTAAGCGGACAATGATTAGGCGATTTGTGAATTTTTACGCATACATGGCATTTTATGTAAAATTAACCCCGTGGAGTCGGTGCATTATGTTAAGTTCTACAGGAGGTTTTGTACAGTATCCACAATCGCTGGGAAAAAAGTTTCGGTTAATTTTCCGGGGAAAGGCGGATTGACTTGAGGCGCGTTGGCAGTTAGAGTTGTGAGCAATCAAATAAATTTTGGCCGTGACGCCTCTTGGGAAAGCAATCTTGCTATTTGCCCGAGGGGCGTTTTTATTTCCCGAATGGAAGCGGGGGTACGGCCGTTTTTCATCATTGTTGTTGTAAGACGAGAAACAAGGAGAGGAACTGATGGAGTATAAGATTCACCACCGTTTTGGCCGTGTAGCGTTTTCCGCCCTGGCCCTGGCTTTAAGCTTTGCCCTGGTCAACAAGGTCATGGCGCAAGAAATTACGCCGATGGACGAACTGGCATTCGCCATCGACAACCTGACAATGTTCATTTGCGCGGTGCTGGTGCTGTTTATGCAGGCTGGTTTTGCCCTGGTAGAAGCCGGGTTCAACAGCAGCAAAAACACCATCAACATTCTGTTCAAAAACGTCATGGACATGTGCGTAGGGGCCATCCTCTACTTCCTGGTTGGGTATGGCATCATGTACAGCGGCGCCGCAAATGGCATCATCGGCTTTGCCGGGATGGGCATTCCGGCGCAGAGCGCTATCGATTTGGGCTACCTGCCCCACTTCCAGACAGACTTTCTGTTTCAGGTTGCTTTTGCGGCCACGGCGGCCACCATCGTTTCTGGCGCGGTTGCGGGTCGTATCCAGTTCCGGGCTTACCTGATCTACAGCGCCGTTCTTACCGCGCTCATCTACCCAATTGCCGGTTTTTGGCAGTGGGGCGGCGGCTGGCTGTCTGAAATGGGTTTCCATGATTTTGCTGGCTCCTTGATTGTGCATTCCGTGGGTGGTTTTGCCGGTTTGGCTGGGGCGATTGTATTGGGGCCACGAATCGGCCGTTTCAACAAAGACGGTTCGGCCAACACCATGC
This sequence comes from Candidatus Leptofilum gracile, assembly GCA_016713825.1. Taxonomy (GTDB): domain Bacteria; phylum Chloroflexota; class Anaerolineae; order Promineifilales; family Promineifilaceae; genus Leptofilum; species Leptofilum gracile. The sequence continues at coordinate 491,388 of JADJOJ010000001.1, forward strand.
CTGGGCACGACATTACGGCCGCTACGCTGGGTGTATTCATTCTTATCATCGGCTGGTTTGGCTTTAACCCTGGTTCGGTGCTGGCCATGAACGGTACGGCCAACACCATCGCCGTGGCCACGGTCGCCGTCAACACCTTCCTGGCTGGCTGTGCGGGTGGCGTATTGGCCACCATCGCTTCCACCTTCTTGAACAATGGCAAGCCAGACCTGGGCTTTGCCCTGAACGGCATCCTGGCCGGTTTGGTGGGCATTACGGCCAATGCTGATGTGGTAACCAACGTATCTGCGCTCGTCATTGGGGCTATTGCGGGTGTGCTGGTTGTGGCGGGTATGCTTTTGCTGGAAAAAGTGAAAATTGATGATCCGGTCGGGGCGTGGCCTGTACACGGTCTGTGCGGCATCTGGGGGGGTATTGCCACCGGGTTGTTCAGCGATTCTGCCACGTTGGGTGTGCAGCTGCTGGGTTCGGCCGTTTACGCTGGCTGGTCTTTCGTCACGATGTTTGGTGTGTTCTACCTCATGAAGCTGGTGGGCGTTCTGCGCGTGACTGAAGCCGAAGAGTTGGAAGGTTTGGACATTTCCGAGCACGGTGCGGTGAATTACCCAGAATTTGGACCTTCTCTGGCCCCCAGCCCCAGCACTGACTAAGATTTTTTGGTAACTGCGTTGCATATCAAAGAGGTCGGGCATTTGCTAAATGCTCGGCCTCTTTCTTTTTTTGGGTCAGGAGGTGTGGAATGATACAATTTTCAGCTGAGGAATCGTCATTTGCCCGAACTACAGGCGAGCTTATGAAGGTAACTGTTGAACGAAACACGGCCGATGATTCATACGGCCGTTCCTATCCCTACATTGCCCGCGTAGAAATTGTTTCTGCTACCATGAATGCTGGCACCGTGTACCAAATTCCCGTGTTTGTGGAATACACCGGCCTGCAAAAAACGTTTGGCGTGGATGTATGTGGTTTCCGCGTAACGGCCAAACATCCCCAACAGCTCATCGAGCCGCTCACCCGTTTGCTCCATGCCCTGGTCAATGCCGCTCGCCTGCCCAGTTATGTTTTTATTGCCCGCCGGGCCCGCGCCGTTTTCCCCGTCTACACCATCGACAACGAGGTGATGGCTATCACCAAAAATGGTCCGTACTTTAAACATGTGGAGCTGGCCAAGGTGCGGGAATATTTGACCGATTTTTTGCACCAGGTCGGTATTTTGGGCGAGAAGGGGCTCAGCGACAAGCTGCACGTGCGCGGCATCAGCCAATCGACGCTGGGGCTGCGACGGCCGATTTTTTACCTCAAAAAGCGGGTGATTGGCCAAACCGACTTTTGGGCCCCCGTCTTTCAGGCGGCCGATGGCAAAACCATTTTCACCTACGCCGTCAACCAGCGCCGCGCCGTACCCAAAGCCAACGGCATGGAGGTGCTGGATTTGTGGGAACTGGTGGCGGAAAAGCTCATTGCCGACGGCCGTTTACAAACCAAGTTCGATCTGCGCCCAGACCGGCTGTACGCCACCCATTGGGAAGAGATGAAGGGACATTTGTACGAGGAACGGCCGTTGCTGATTGATCAAACAGAAATGCCCCGCTTCCGTGATGGCCTGCACTGGCTGGCCCTGGAAACGCGCCCCGACGAAGAGCGGTTTGGCCTCTTCCTGGGCCGTTCGGCCGAAGACCTGGCCGCACGCATCAAATTAGATTTCCACCGGCGCGGCTTGTTAGGCGAGCATGATTGAGCCATTTGGATAGTTTGCACAAAGAATGAACGGCCGTTTTACCACAAACTACAGTTTGACGAACCCCCACCTCATCGCTACAATAGTCAGCTTGTAATCAAAATACCTGAAAGGCCAAGACGCCTCGCCAGAAAACCCAGCCGGGAATTCTGTGCGTAGGCGTCTTTTTTGTTGGAAAAACCAAACAGCACAGGTTTCACCCAAATTATTTTTAGTGCCTGCGGGAAGTTTTTTAGCCATTTTGCCTATCCAAAATTTTTTGAGGAGATTTTACAATGAGTGGAAACAAAGCCAGATTAGATGCAATTTCAGCCGTTATCAACTACAAGCCAATTTCGGAACCGCTGAACTTTGCCGACACCCCAACCCGAGATTTATTTGCTTCGAATGTGTTCAGTACGGCCGTTATGAAGCAGCGCCTGCCCAAGCCCGTTTACAAATCCATCATAGCCACCATCCAAAAAGGTGCCCCCCTAGACACCTCCACCGCCGACATCGTCGCCGCCGCCATGAAAGATTGGGCCATCGAAAAAGGGGCCACCCATTACGCCCACGTCTTTTACCCGCTCACCGGCCTCACCGCCGAAAAGCACGACGGCTTCCTCTCGCCCAACGGGGACGGCTCCGCTATTGCCGAGTTCACCGGTGAACAGCTCATTCAAGGCGAACCAGACGGTTCCAGCTTCCCCACCGGCGGCATTCGCCCCACCTTTGAAGCCCGCGGCTACACCGCCTGGGACGTTACCAGCCCGGCCTATATTCTGGAAAATGCCAACGGCACCACCTTGTGCATTCCGACCGCTTTCGTCTCCTGGACTGGCGAAGCGTTGGACAAAAAGACGCCACTGCTGCGCTCTATGAAAGCGCTCAACAGCCAGGCTCAGCGTGTCCTCAAACTGTTCGGCGATGCCGATGGCAGCCTGGTCACCGCCACCGCTGGCCCCGAGCAAGAATACTTCCTCATCGATCGCAACTTCTACATGGCCCGCCCCGATCTGATGACCGCTGGCCGCACCCTGTTTGGCGCAGCCCCGGCCAAAGGCCAACAATTTGACGACCATTATTTTGGTGCCATTCCCGAGCGCGTACTGGCCTGTATGCTAGAAACCGAGCGTGAACTGTACAAGCTTGGGGTGCCCGTCAAAACCCGCCACAATGAAGTGGCCCCCGGCCAGTACGAAGTGGCCCCGGTGTATGAAAATGCCAATGTCGCTACCGACCATCAACAATTATTAATGATCACCCTCAAGCGCGTGGCAGAAAAGTACGGCATGGCCTGTATTACCCACGAAAAACCATTTGCGGGGGTGAATGGCTCTGGCAAGCACGTCAACTTCTCCTTTGGCAGCCCCACCTTGGGCAACCTGCTGGATCCGGGCGACACGCCGCACGAGAATGCCCGCTTCCTGGTCTTCTGCGCCGCGGTCATTCGCGCCGTGGACAAATACGCCAAGCTGCTGCGCTCTGTGATTGCCCACGCGGGCAATGACCACCGTCTAGGGGCCAACGAAGCGCCACCGGCCATCATCTCCATCTTCCTGGGCGACCAGCTGAGCGATGTTTTTGAGCAAATCAAAGCGGGCGGGGCGAAGAGCTCTAAGGCGATGAGCACGCTGAACATTGGTGTAGACACGCTGCCCGCGCTGCCCAAGCATTCTGGCGACCGCAACCGGACCAGCCCCTTTGCCTTTACGGGCAACAAGTTCGAGTTCCGCGCTGTCGGTTCGAGCCAATCTATTGCTACGCCGCTAACGGTATTGAACACCATCGTGGCTGAATCGATCGACTACATGGCCACCCGGCTGGAAGGGGCTGATGAGCTGGAACCCGCCATTCAGAAGCTGCTGCAAGAGATCATGATGGAACACGGCCGTATCATCTTCAATGGCGACGGTTATTCCGAAGCGTGGCACAAAGAGGCCGAAGAAGTTCGCGGCCTGGCCAACCTGCGCACCTCCGTCGCGGCCATTCCTGAATTTGGCAGCGAAGAAGCCGTGACCCTGTTCGGCAAGTACAACGTCCTTTCCCCGCGTGAGGTGGAAAGCCGCGTAGAAGTGAAGCTGGAACAGTACGCCATGGCCGTTACCGTCGAAGCCAGGCTCACTGCCAAAATCGCCAAAACAATGATCTTCCCGGCCGCCATCCGCTACCAGAGCGAACTGGCCACCACCTGCGCCAACCTCAAAGCCGTCGGGTACACCTTCGACACCAACACGCTGGACCGCGTAACCGAGCTGGTGCGCTCCCTGCAAGACAGCACGGCCGAATTAGACACCGTTCTGGCGCACGAAGGGGATTCGGTTCACGAAGAAGCGGAACACGCGCTGGCGAAGCTCATCCCCGCCATGAATGCCGTGCGTGGGTACGCCGACGCCCTGGAAAACATCGTCGCCGATGATTTGTGGCCGCTGCCCTCTTACCAGGAAATGCTGTACATCAAATAATCTGATTAAACGGTAAAGAACAGGTAACGATTCAGGTCCACTGGCAAGACCCTAAGGGTTTGGCACATTTTGAGATAAATGGTTCCAGTTGAAAATCCTTAGGGTCTGAATCGTTACAAAAGTGAAAAGTGGGGCCATACTAACCACTTTTCACTTTTTACTTTTTTCGGCTCATTTCTTCACACCTTTTCCGCCTGCTATAATCTTAAAATGTTTAATACACCTTCCACCCGGCCGCAAGCGCTGGCCGCGCTGCGAGAAATCACCCGCGCCCTGAGCACCGCCTGGGACCTGGACACCACGCTAGACCTCATTGTGCGCAAAACCACAGAAGTCATGCATGTGGATTCTTGCACCATTTACCTGCTAGACCCAGACGGCACTACGCTGCGGCTGCGGGCCAGCACGGGGCTGGCCAATCGCGCCTTGGGGCGATCTACGTTGGCGTTGGGGGAAGGGATGACGGGCTTTGCGGTGCAGAGCAACCAGCCCGTTTTTGCCCGCGATGCGCAGCATGATCCCCATTTTAAGTGGGTAGATGAAGCTGAAGAATCGCCGTTTATCTCGCTGCTGGCCGTGCCGCTAGACATTGAGGCAAAGGCGATTGGGGCGATGAACGTGCAAACGCGCACCCCGCACGATTTTAGCGCCGACGAAGTGGCGCTTTTGTCGCTGATTGGGGACCTGGCGGCGGGGACGCTGGCCAAAGCGCAGCTGTACGACAAGCAGCGGCGGCAAATTGAGGAGATGCGGGCGTTGGCGCAGGTGAGTGAGGTGGTGACGTCGCCGCAATATCTGGATGACATTTTGGATGTGGTAACGGAGATGGCGGCGAAGATGATGGATACGGCCGTTTGCGCCATCTTTCTCCTCAATGATGCAGGCACCCACCTGGAGCTGCGCTCTGCCCGGCGCGACCAGACCCCCTACCAGCACCGCCCACCGCTGCCCGCTACCCCCAACAGCGTCATTGGCAGCGTGCTGCACACCGGGCAGCCGCTCTACATTGCCAATGTTCAAACCGATCCGCGCTACCGGGGGCAGGAACTGGCCCGGCAAGAAGGATTGGTGTCGCTGCTTTCCGTGCCGCTGAGCGTGCGCGACCGGGTGATTGGCGTGTTCAACTGCTACAGCACGGAACTGCGCCAATTCAACGCCGAGCAGCAAACCCTGTTTGCCACGCTGGCCAACCAGACCGCCCTGGCCATTGAAAATGCACGATTGGTAACGAATACGGCCGTTGTCCGCGAAATGCACCACCGCATCAAAAACAATCTGCAAACCGTAGCCATGCTCATGCAGCTTCAGCTGGGCGATGCCGACCGGCTAGACACCCGCGACGTGCTGCAAACCAACATCCACCGCATTCGCAGCATTGCCGCCGTGCACGAAATTTTGTCAGAAAAAGGGTTCCGTCTGGTGGATGTGAAGGATGTGCTGGAGCGCATCACCCAGGCCACGGCCGAAACCATGACCCACCCCGGCCAAGCCCTCACCATTCGCGTGTTTGGCGACGCGCTGGCGCTGCCCAGCAAGCCCGCCACAGCCATCGCCCTGGTGGTGAACGAGCTGGTGCAAAACAGCCTGGAACACGCCTTTGCCGATCGCTCGGCGGATGGGCAGATAGAGGTTTCGCTGGGCCGTTCGCCCGACGAAATCATCATCATCGTCCGAGACAACGGCAGCGGCCTGCCAGAACAGCTGGATCGCGGCCTGGGATTAGAAATTGTAGAGGCGCTGGTGCAAGAGGATTTAAACGGCCGTCTTAAATTCAACCGTCCCCCCCAGGGCGGCACCGAAATCAGCCTCCGCCTCCCCCGCAGCCTGGAACAAAACCCGTAGCCGGCAAGAGAGACGGGCCAATGCCACTTTTCTACTCTTCGGGCAGCTTCATCGTCGCCACCAGCTCCGGTTCCCGCTCTTGCAGCAAGTTCCCCGCCAGGCGGCAGCCCCCATAGAGCAAGCCCGCGCCATACACCAGGCTAAACAGCGCCGCCACCACGCCCAGCCAGGGCAAATTAAAGTAGTAAGCCACACCCAACAACGCACCGGGCGGCAAACTGACCACAGCAATGCCAATGGGAATGATGGTGACAGTGGCGCAGCCCGTTTTGAAGTTACCGCCAGACTGAAAGTTGCCCCGGGTACGCTTGGCTTCCAGGTTGACAGGGATGGGGAAAAGGACGGAGGTAACGGCCGTAACCGCAATCGAAGCCAGCCCCATGCCCAAACCAATTGGAATCACCATATAAGAAACCCAGCCGCCCACAAAAAAGGCCACCAGCCCGGTAACAATAAGGTACGGAACCCCGCTTAAGAAGAAAAAGACAATGCCTTTCGCCAAAAACAACCGCCAGCGCGGATGCGGCGTCAGCAGCAAAGACGGCAAGCCGCGCCCCTCCCAGGCCAGCATATTTTGCGAATTAACCCAGTTCAAAAAAAGCGAGTAAAGCGGCATACTCAGGCCAAACCAGCTAGGGATGGCCGAAAGACCACCAGACACATTGCCACCACCCGAAAGCAAAAATGGCCCCATCATAAAAAAGGGCACCAGCACCCCTTGCAGCAAGCTCACCCGCCGCTGCGGCACCCGCCACACCGAGCGCAGCTCTTTGCCCACCAGCACCGCCAGATCATCCGGCAGCAAATCCAAAACAGAGCCACGGCGAACTTTACGCGCCGCAGGCTTCTCTTTTTGCGCTTGCGGTCGCCCACCCATGAGAAAACCGCCACCCGTGGCCAGCCGGCTTAGCAACTGAGACCAAAGCCAGGTAAGCGTCGCCAATATAACGGCCGAATATCCCAACCACAGCAGCGCCATTAGCCAGGAACCCGCCAACGCCTGCTCTACCGCTCGCACCGGGGCCCCCGTGGGGAACCATTGCAAAATATTTAGCGGCTGAAAAGTGGCAAAAGATTCAGCAAACGCTTCCTCTTGACCAGGCGAAAGCGAATCGAACAGCCGCTCCATGCCACTTTGGAAGGCAATATTGATGAAGTAGCACGAGCTGCCCACCAGCGAGAAAAAGATAATGGCCACATCCCGAAAGCGGCGACTTTGCAAAATACCGCCAATGGCCACCGAAACCAGCTGCCCGATGATTACCATATGCCCATAGCAAAGCAAAATCGCCAAAATGACTACAGGGAAGGCCACGGTAAAGCCAAAGCCAATGAAGGCCGCCACAAACAGCGGCAGCATCAGGTAGGTGGGGTAATCAAACAAAGTGCCCAAGAGCGTGCTTAAAATAAGATCGCGCCGGGAGATGGGAAAGATAAGCAGCCTGGTGATGTCGGCGCTTTCGTTGATAGAGGTCGCAATGATGGGAAAGCCCAACCAAATGAGCCAGAGCGCCACCATGATGCCGCCAAACAAGGCGGTGGGCCACTGATCCGCCAAATTGCGGTAACCAACGGCCGAACCAATAGCCGCCGCCACAATCATCGGGCCAAAGACCACAAAAACAACAATAGCCCCAATGATGCGCCCCTTCTCCCGGGAAAACTGGCGCAGCGTCAGCTTGCCGCGCAGCCGAAACAAAGTCCCCACCTGCGAGCGCGTGGGTTGGGAATCACCTAGCGCAGCCATGACAACCTACCTTCGGACTCCAGCTCGCTAGAGGCCCCTACGGCGCGTAGGAAGATCTCTTCCAGGGTAGTTTCATCCCCGGTTTCGGCTTGATGGCGCAGCTCTGCCATGCTGCCCTGGGCTACCAAACGGCCGTTCGCAATCACCGCCACCCGCGTACACAACCGCTGCACCACCTCCAAAATGTGCGACGAGAAAAAGATCGTCGTACCGTGCTCCCGCAGCCGCCCCAAAACGTCCCGAATAATCCGGCCAGAGATCGCATCGATCCCCTCAAACGGCTCGTCCAGGAACAAAACACGCGGCGCGTGAATAATCGCCGCCGCCAGCGCCGTCTTCTTCCGCATACCGTGCGAATAATCCACAATCAGCTTGTCCGCATCGTCAGTGAGCGTCAGCAAATCCAGCAGTTCATCGGTGCGCTGTTCCACTTCAGCTTTGGGCACACCGTACATCGTGCCAGAAAATTGCACGTACTCCCGCGCCGTCAGCCGCTGGTAAAGCTGCATCCCTTCTGGCAGCACGCCAATGCGCGCTTTGGCCGCCAGCGGATCGGCCCACATATCAATGCCGTCAATGAGCGCGGTGCCGCTGGTGGGGCGCAGCAGGCCCACCAGCATGTTGATGGTGGTGCTTTTGCCCGCCCCGTTTGGCCCCAAAAAGCCAAAAAACTCGCCCGCGTTTACGGTGAGATCAAGATTGTCTACCGCTACTTTTTTATCAAATTGGCGGGTCAACCCCCGCGTTTCAATGGCCCAATTATTCATGTACCGTCTCCTGCCTGACAGGTTTAGAAAGATGGGAGATTTGCGTCCATAACAAGCAAGGGAATCTTTACACCTGTCACGTTTTACTTTTAACTAACCAATTGCCGCTTATTTTCTCCCCACACGGTCCCAATCATACCATAAATTGAGCCTGATTAACGGGAAACGGCCGTAATCCCCCCCCGCTGAATGTTGTATAATTTTCCCTGTGACAACGACGCAGCAAATTTTCCTACTCGGTGAACTTCAAACAAAGCCACAATTAAAAATTCTTGGGCGCAATGCGCAGCGCCTGCTCGTGTTCCTCCTGCTGCGGCCAGACCAAACCCACTCCCGCGACCGCCTGGCCAACGAGCTATGGCCAGAAGACCCGCCCGCCCACGGCCGCCGCCTGCTGTCTGATGCCCTCTACCGGCTGCGCCAAACCATCCCTGAACCGTGGCTCACCATTCAAACCGAAGCGATCACCCTGCACAAACAGCCCGATTTGTGGGTAGATGTGTGGGCCTTCTGGCAGCTGGCCCACGCCACAGAAGAAACAAAGCTGGCCGAAGCCGCCGCTCTTTACCGGGGCGATCTGGTGCCCGAACTGGAAGATGCCTGGCTGCACCCCCGGCGAGAACAGCTGCGGGAAACAATAACGGCCGTTCTCCTCAAACTAGCCACCATCGCCGAAAACCAGCGCCACTTCCCCCAGGCCCAACAGCAGTACAACCGCCTGCTGGCCCTGGACGAACTAAACGAAACAGCCCACTGCGGCCAAATGCGCTGCCTGGCCGGGCAAGGCCGCCTCAAAGAAGCCATCGCCGCCTACGACACCTTTGCCCAACTGCTGGCAGATGAGCTGCATCTCGCCCCGGCACCCGCCACCCAACAGCTGGCCCAGCAGCTGCAAACCGAATGGGAACTGCAAAAACAGGCACTCGTTGAGCCCAACCAAACCCCGTTTGTCGGCCGTGTGGCCGAACGCAACCAGCTGTTGGCCCGACTAGATGAAGCCCACGCCGGGCGCGGCGGGCTGGTCATCTTGCTGGGCGAGGCAGGCATAGGCAAAACCCGCCTGCTAGAATCGCTGGCCCAATCGGCTAACTGGCGCGGCTGGCAGGTAGCCTGGGGCACAGGGGAAGAGTTTGCCTTGCCCGCGCCGTACGCACCGCTCATTGCCGCGTTAACAATGGCCCTGCCCCAGCCCCGCGTCCAGCAGCTGATGCGCCTGGTGCCCGGCTGGTGGCTTGCCTTTTTGGCCCGCCTGCTGCCCGATCTGACCAACCAGATTAAGCTACCACACCTGCCCGAAGGAGCCACAGACCAGGCCGAGGCCGACCTGCCCCGCGCCCTGCAAGCCGTTTTTTCTGGCTTGCAACAAATTGCCCCCCATCTGCTGCTGCTAGACGATGTGCAGTGGGCCGACCCGGCCATCTGGCCGCTGCTGACGGCGCTTCAGCCTGCCCTCAACGAACTGTCGCTGCTGATTGTGCTGAGCGGGCGAACCAATTCGCTAAAGCAGCAAGCTGGGGCCTTGCAGGCAATCCGCGCCTGGGAGCAAACCGGGGCAACCGTGCTGCACCTGGAGGGGCTGCCGCCAAACAGCCTGGCAGACCTGGCCAAAGCCAGCGGCAAAGAGCGGCTTTCGACGGCAGACCTGGCCCATTTGCACCGGGTAAGCGGCGGCAATCCGCTGTTGGCGTTGAATGTGTTGGGCCAGGCAGAACCGATTACGGCCGTTGCCCACCCCCAACTGCTCAACATGCAGCGGCGACGCCTGGCCGCCCTGGACGATGCCACCCTGCTGGGTCTGCAAGCCGCCGCCATCTTGGGCTACCGCTTTGATTACGCGCTGTGGGAATCGGTGATCACCGGCATTGGCGAAAGCGAACTGCCCGTGCTGGCAGGAGAGCTAGAGCAGCGCCGCTTCCTGGTTTTAGAGTCGCAGGGGTACCGCTTTCCGCACGACACGCTGCGCGCCTGCGTCTATGAAGACATCCCCACCCACCGGCGGCAGATGCTGCACCAGCGGGCGCTGGTGGCCTGCGCCGAATTTGAGCCGAAGGCCACCCAATCGCTGCTCAATCATGCGGTGCAAGGGGGGGTAGATACGGCCGTTGCCCGCTACGCTCACCAGGCCGGGCAAGAAGCATTGGCGCGTTTTGCCTACCGGGAAGCGATCGCCCATTTTTCGCAGGCCATCGAAACCGCAGCCGCCCATGAACAACGCCTGCAACACAGCGCCCTGGTTGGCCGCGCCAAAGCGTACATCCGGTTGTCTGAGCAAGAGTTACTGGCCAAAGATTTACAGCAGTTGCAAAAGCTCAACCAGGTGTTAACTACCGCCGAATTCCAGATTCCCGTCCTGAAAATGCAGGCAGAGTTTGCCTGGAACAGCGGCGCCCAGGGCGAGGCAGAGCGGGTCGCCCAAAAAGGGCTGACGCTGGCCCAGTCCGTGGCAGATGGCCACAGCGAAGCCATCTTTTTAGAAATGCTAGCCCGCGTGGCCCGCAACCACGGCGATTACCGGCAGGCGCAGCAGTGGATTGAGCAAGCGCGAGACCGCTACCTGGCGGTGAGCGATCCGTTTGGCCAGGCGTCGGCCCTGGACAAGCTGGCCAATCTGGCGTACGAAGCGGGGCAGTTTGAGTCGTCGGTGGCAATGCACCAGCAGGCGGCGGCGCTTTTTCGGCAGCTGGGGGCGGTGCCCTACGAGGCGCGGGCGCTCAGCGGGGAAGCGCTGGCCCAAAAAGCGCAGGGCCATTACGCGCAGGCCCGGCAGACGCATCGGCAAACGTTGGAAATTGCCACCGCTTTTGGCGACCGGCTGACGCAATGGTCTCAGCTGGTGCTGTTGGGCAATATTGCCTTTGAGTTGGGGGAGTATGCAACGGCCGTTTCCTGGTACCAACAAGCGCTCACCATCAGCCGCGAAATCGACAATCCGCGCAGCCTGGCTATGAACCTGCACAACCTGGGCGAAGCGTACCGGGAGCAGGCCGCCTGGGAGGAAGCGCTGGATTACTATGCCGAAGGGCTAGAGGTGAACCGGGCCAAAGGGTTTGAGCGGGGCGAAGCCAATACGCTCAACGGCATTGGCCTGGTTCAGCTGGGGCTGGCACAGCCGGCCGCCGCGCGCCGCTCATTGCAAGATGCCCTGGCTCTGTGGCAAGCCATCGGGGAACGGTTTAAGCAGTCAGAGACGCTGGCCGGGCTGGCGCTGGCCCACCTGGCGGAGGCGGATCTGCCTGCGGCGGAACAGCAGCTGGCGGCGGCCTTTAACCTGCTGGAAGGGTCCCCGGTACACCCCTACTGGCGGCGCTGGGTGCATTTTGCGGCTTATCGGGTGTACACGGCGCTGGGGGATGGGGAAACGGCCGTATCCCACCTGCTCAGTGCGGCCCAAGCCACCAACGATATTGCCCATAAACTGCCCGCCGCCGAGCGCCAAAATTATTGGGCGCAGGTGCTCATCAACCAGCAAATCAGCCAGGCAGTCAAGCAGCAGGCAACCCATCAAGACGTGCGTTTGGTAAAAGCCACAGTCCCCCTGGGCAATGCCCTCACAGACGCCGATTACAAAACTGTTCGTTGGACAATCTCACAACCCACCGATGCGTTGATTGCCTCCCCGGTAACCCGCCGCCGCCACATTTTGCAACGCTTGCTGGCCGAGGCCGAAGCCCAGGAAGCCGCCCCTACCGACGCCGATCTGGCCCAGGCGCTGGGGGTCAGCCGCCGCACCATTTTGCGCGATATGGATGCGCTGGCCACAGAAAATATCACGCTGCCCACGCGCGGGCGGGCCAGTTAAAGCCAAAATTCTCCCTTGAAAATAGGCCGCGGATTGCGCGGATTAGCGCGGATTAAATCTGGGGAAATCTATGTTAATTTGTGAATCCTGTAGTAGTCAATCACTTCTTGAACAAAATTTCACCGCAAAGGACGCAGCGTTTTAAAGAAAATCTCTGCGCTCTCCGCGCCTCTGCGCCTCTGCGGTGAAATCACCCTTTTTCAGTAGAGACCTCTGTGTCCTTTTCATTCATGGGGGTCGGCGACAGTTGGTGTCTTCTCCCCTGTTTGTCACAATACCGTCTTGTTTTCCCCCAGCTTGCGAGAGTTCAACGAGAGCTGCTTGTTATGCTGCCTGCACATCACCTTATTTTTGGGCTGGTTCGTTTCAACAAAAGATTTCTTGGCAGTTGTCAGGCCACGCAGGCGGACATCCAGGCGTTTGTGGGCGTGGATTCTCGCTTTTGCGGAAATGGCAGCGATACAAGGATCAAACGATTTCGAACCATCCTTATTTTTTTATGGAGGTAAGCATGAATAAGCGAGCAATTTCAATCATCTTATTGGCAATCGTTTTTTGTTTGGGGGTAATTGCCCTAAATGGGGGCAGGCAGCTCCTGGCGGAGGTTGCCGACGTGAGCAGCGGGGCACCGTCGCTGATTAGTTACCAGGGATATCTGGCCGACAGCGGCGGAACCCCACTCGTCAATGGCAACTACGCCATGAGCTTTGCCGTTTACACAGCGGCCAGCGGTGGCACCAAAGTTTGGGAAGAAACCCAGCCCAGTGTGGCCGTAGGCGGCGGCTATTTTTCGGTTTTGTTGGGCAGCGGCAGCTGCACCACGGGCTGCCCGTTGGGGGCCAGCACGTTTAGCGGCACCACCCGTTACCTGCAAACCAGCGTTACCACGGGCGGCGGCACCACCACGTTTCCCCGGCAGCAGTTAGCGGCCGTTCCCTTTGCGCTACAAGCAACCGAAGCGCAAACGATGGCCTGGTCTGGCTTAACTTCGGTGCCGGCTGGGTTTGCCGACGGCACCGATGACGGGGCGACGTATGACCATGTGGTAACAGTGGCCAAGAGCGGCGGCGATTTTACATCGGTGGCCAGCGCCTTGAGCAGCATTACGGATTCCTCTTCAACCAACCGGTATCTGGTGCGGGTGATGCCGGGCGTTTACACGGAAGCCAGCCTGGTGACGGTGAAATCGTATGTGCATGTGCAGGGGGCTGGGCCAAACGTGACGGTGATCACCAGCAGCCGCAGCAGCGGCACGCCCAGCAACGCCTCGGCGACGGTGGATTTGTTGGACAACGGCCGTATCTCTAACGCGACCGTGCGCAACACCGGCACCGGCACCTTTGGCATTGCGCTGTACAGCGCCCAAACCAGCCGGGACGCCGTGGTAGACAACGTGGTGGCCGAGGCAATTGGCACGGGCGGCACGGGCCATTACGCCGCCTACTGGAACGACGCCGAAGCGACGATCCGCAACAGCAGTTTGTTTGCTGGCGGGGCTGTGGGGTTTGGAACGGCCGTAAACGCCGGATTCGGCAGCGTCAACATCAGCGGCGGCTTTCCCCAGGCGCTCATCGAAAACAGCAAGCTGATCGGCGGCAGCAACAACTTTAATGAGAACTGCAACGATCCTTCGGGCACGGGATTTGGCATGCAGCTGAGCAACTCCTCACCGCAAGTACGTTACACCTACATTTGCGGTGGCCATCGCGGTATTGCGTTGTACACCAACGGCAACCCCATCGTAGAGAGCAGCAGCTTGAAGGCCAGCACATCCGGCAGCGCCTTTTTGTTCGAGATTACGGCGTCGGGCAGCCTCTCGATAGCCAACTCCGGCATTAGCTACCTGGGCAACAAATTCACCGGGGCGGGCACGGGCCTGCGCTGCGTGGGCAACTACAATCTGGGAACCTGGGCCGCTTTGAGCAATGGCACAACGACTGCCACTGCCTGCAATTAAGGCAAAGGAGCCCAAAAAAATGAACGCTCGAAGCATGAAACAACGAATTATTTGGAGCTGCCTGGCGCTTTTGCTGCTGTTCTCGGTGGGATTGGCGTTGGCGGGCGGCCCCTTGACGGCACGAGACACAATCAACGCCGGTGGTGGCCAGGTAAGCCAAAACGGACTGAGTTTGCAAACGGCCGTTGGCCAGCCAGCCGTCGGGGCCGTGCAAAATGGATCCACGCTGTGCAGTGGTTTCCTCTGCGACGCCGAAGCCCCAGAAACCAGCAGCGGCAACGGAAACCGCCTGTATTTACCGTTTATCGTTCGCTAGTTTGGTGGCCACAGATTGACATAAAAAAGGCGGGGCGCTTGTGCGCCTCGCCTTTTTCTTTTGTTCAGGTGGGGGTTAACTGTTCAGGGTGATGATTTGGCGCTCCAGGGCAGCGGTCACCGCCGCTGTCCGGTCGTCCACCCCCAGCTTGTTGAAAATGTGAATGAGGTGGGTTTTGACGGTGGCGGTGCTGATGTGCAGGCTCTTGCCAATTTCCCGGTTGCTGGCTCCTTTGGCCACCAGCTGCAACACTTCAATTTCGCGGGCGCTCAGGTTTTCCTCGGCGGGGGCGCGCATGCGGGTCATCAGGCGGGCGGCGACGGCCGGGGCCAGCACCGATTCGCCGTTGGCGGCAGCGCGAATGGCGCGGTACAGCTCTTCGCGGGGGGTGTCTTTGAGCAGGTAGCCCGTCGCCCCGGCTTCGATGGCCCGCAGGATGTCGGCGTCGCTGTCGTAGGTGGTGAGGACGAGGATGTTGGCAGACGGCCGTTTCCCCTTAATCGCCCCAATTGCCGTCACCCCATCCATGCCCGGCATCCGCAAATCCATCAAAATGACGTCCGGCGTGTGCTCAGCATCCAGCCGCACCGCCTCCGAGCCATCGATCGCCGTGGCCACCACGTCAAAGTCTGGCTGCCCGGCCAGCATGCCCGCCAGCCCTTCCCGCACCACGGGATGATCGTCTACCAAAATTAAGCGTATCGTGTCCATAAGCTTCTCTAAAAGGGAGATTGGAGATTGGAGATTAGGCCAATCTCTAATCTCCAATCTCTAATCTCCAATCGGTATAGAAACCACCAGCGTCGTGCCGCCGTCCGGTTCACTTTCCAGCAGCAGCTCGCCGCCAAACTGGGCGGCCCGCTCGCGCATCGCTTGCAGGCCAAAGCCGCCGCCAAAGGGGGACGGCTTCGCGCCGTTCAGCCCCACGCCGTCATCCTGCACATCTAGCAGCACCGTGTCGCCCATGTAGGAGAGGGTAACGCTGACGGCGTGCGCCTGGGCGTGCTTGTGGATGTTGGCCAGCGCCTCCTGCGTGGCCCGCAGCAGCGTCACGTCCACATCGGGGTGCAGCGGC
This sequence comes from Candidatus Leptofilum gracile, assembly GCA_016713825.1. Classification (GTDB taxonomy): domain Bacteria; phylum Chloroflexota; class Anaerolineae; order Promineifilales; family Promineifilaceae; genus Leptofilum; species Leptofilum gracile. Next base: position 507,073 of record JADJOJ010000001.1, read on the forward strand.
AGGGGGGTGCCGGTGGTGTGCATGCTGGTGGGGATGCCATGCTGCTGGCTCCAGCGCTGCACGGTGCGCTCGATGGCGGCGGGCAGGGAGCCGTTTTCTAAAATTTCTGGCCGCAAATCGGCCACCACGCGGCGGGCTTGCTGCAAATTGTGCCGTGCGGTTTCTTTAGCCTGGCGGATTTGGTAGGCAGTTTCGCTGGCGGGTTCCAAAATACCCTGTTCGGCCGTTTCCAGATGCATAATGATGCTGATGAAGCCCTGCGCCAGCGTGTCGTGGATTTCGTGGGCCAGCCGCTGCCGCTCGGCCAATATCCCGGCGCGGCGCTCCGCTTCGGCCAGCTCCGCCTGGGTGGCTTGCAGCTGATCCAGCAGTTCGCGCCGCTCCTCGCTCTTTTGGATGATGGCGTGAATCCAGGCCCCTAAAATGACGCTGCCGACGCCGACGAGCAGGTAAATCAGCCCAATCTGCCAGGAAAAGGGCTCGCCGGAGCCAACCGTTTGGTTGTAGGCCATCAGCCCGGCCACCAGCAGCGCACTCACCGAAGCGTAGGGCAGCGGCAGCATGATATAAATCTGGCTGAAGAGGCCAAACAGCACCAGGTAATAAATAGGGCTGATGCGAATGAGAATGAACCAGGCAATGATGCTAAAAATAACAAATGGCAGGCTGAAGTGCAGCTGCGCCCGGCCAAAATCAGCCCGGTACGCTTTCCATTGCACCACCAGATGAAAGCCGATCATGAGCAGGCAGAGGCTAAGCCCCAGGCTGCGCTGGCTGGGCGATTGGGCGCTAATCTGCCAGCCGAGGGCGGCTGAAGCACCGGTGGCCAGCACAAAAAATCCGGACCAAAACAGCTGAAACCGCTGCCAGAAACGGCCGTTCCCTTCCCCATCTGCCTGAACTTTTGCCAAGAGATCGCTCATTCGGTTGCCGCTCCACTTTCTAAGGGCAAGGAAATCGAAAGCGTGGTGCCCTCGCCCAATTCACTTTCCACAAACAGTTCGCCACCCAGCTGCTCCACGCGCTCGCGCATGGCTATCAGGCCAAAGCCGCCGCTGGTGAGGCCGTCTGGCACGGCGGCCTGCTGGGCTAGCCCTACGCCGTCATCTTCCACATCCAAAATCACCGTGTCGCCCAGGTAAGAGAGGGTGACGCAGGCGGTGGTGGCCTGGGCATGTTTGCGCACGTTGGCCAGCGCCTCCTGGCTGCTGCGCAAAAGCGTCACCTCTACCTGGGGATGGAGCGGCCGTATTTTACCGGTCACCTTAAACTCTGCGACAACGCCGCTGTGGGCAGCCCATTGTGCCACCACGCGGCCAATCGCCTGATCGAACGGGGTGCTTTCTAGCAGTTCCGGTCGCAAATCGTCTACCACGCGGCGGGCCTGGGCCAGGCTGTCACGGGCGGTCGTCCGTGCCTGATCAATGTGTCGCTCGGTCACCTGCGGGTCGGTGGGCAGCGCCTGTTCGGCCGCTTCCAGGTGCATGACGATGCTGGTGAAACCCTGAGCCAGCGTGTCGTGGATTTCCCGGGCCAGCCGCTGCCGTTCGCGGAGAACGGCCGTTTCCTTCGCCTGGGCCACCAAGCGCAAATTGTCTAAAACGAGGGCTATCTGCGCGGCAATCGTTACAAAATCCTGCTCGCTGCTGCGCGAGAGGCCGCCGCTGGCGGGGGAGGTGACGGTGAGCAGCCCCACCCAGCTGCCGGTGGGCGTTACCAGCGGGATGAGCAGGCCAGAACGCGCCCCCAGCGCTTCCCAGCTTTGCTTTTCGGCAGCGGGCAGATCGATCGCTCTGATGGGCAGGCTGGCGTCTGGGGAGAGGCGGCTGAGCGAAGCGGTGGTATCGGCGGTGAGCTGAAGGCCGGGCTGCCAGCTTTCGCTCTGTTTGGCGGTCCAGGCAGCGAGGAGGGAAACGGCCGTTGGCCGCCCGCCTGCCCCTTGCAGCAAAATTTCCCACAGGCCAATCTGGTGCACGTTGGCGGTGGCCAAATATTGGCCAATTGCATTCACGATGGCTTGCGGCGTGGGGGCATGGGCAATTGCCTGGCTGGTGAGGTAGACGCGTTGCTGCACAGCCAGCACTTTTTGGCTGCGGCGGGCACCAATCCAACCGGCCAGCATCGGCGTGGGCAAAAAGGTGAGCAAGGTGAAATCGAAAATGAGGGAAAGCGGCACCCCGGCAAAGAGGGCAACCTGGAAGGCGGCGGCGATGCCGCTGACCACACCGATGAGCAGGCCATACCAGGTAACGGCCGTTCCCTGCCGTTTGCACACCCAAAAAGCGACCAAAATGGTGATGAAAAATTGGGCCACGGGGGAAGCGTAGGTGCCGATGAGCGTTGCGCCATTGGCCACGGCTGCGGCGGTGGCTTCGGGGGATTGCATGTCTACGGAGACCACCGAGGCGTAAATGGAGATGATGGTGCCGATGATCACGACGTTGAGCAGCGCCACGGAGAAGCCGGGGAAAACCACCCAGGGCCATTTTATATCGCGCAGCTCGGCCAGCCACGTTTTGAGGCGGTGGCTGAAGGGGTATGTGGGGGTGGAAACGGCCGTTTGCTCGGTCATGATGTGCATGATTATAACCTAACTTTTGACCCTCACCCCAGCCCTCTCCCTACGAGGGAGAGGGAGCCAGATTCCCTCCCCCTGTCAGGGGGAGGGTTAGGGTGGGGTTTTTTACTCCCAGCGGAACATCCGCACTGAAACGGCACCGGCCACGAGGGTCATACCGACGATGACGGCGATAGGCGTCACGCTCCAGGTGTTGCTGTACCAGACGTCCTTGAGCAAATCCACCACGTGCGTCAGCGGCAAGAAGTTGCCGATGGCCACCAGGTTGTCCGGCAAAATCTCGCGCGGCAAGCCAGCGCCAGACAAGAACAACATCGGGTAGAGCAGGGCCATGCCAACGGCCGTTGCCGTGTTGGCGCTGGGCAAAACGCTGGCCAGCAAAAAGCCAACTGCCAAAAAGCCCACATTACCCAGCAAGAAAGCCACGATGATGGCCGGAATATTCACCGGCAGCGCCATGTCGTACACCAGCACGCCCGCCATCAGTAAAACGGCCGAACCAATCACCGAAATCAGCGTGTGGACAATGATGCGTGCGCCGAGCAGCGTGAGCGGGCGCAGCGGCGTGGCCCGGTAGCGGCGCAGCACGCCCAGCTCGCGGTAGGTGGCCAGGCCAATCGGTAGGCTCATCATGCCGGTGGTGGCAATCACCATGGCGATATAGCCAGGCACCGAGTTGTCCACGTTGCCCCGCCCGCCCAAAAATTCAGACGGTTCGTTGCCGTAAATGCTGCCAAACAGAAACAAAATCAATACCGGGAACACCAGCGTGAAGAAAGTTGCAATCGGTTCCCGAATGGTTAATTTAAATTCCACCCAGGTCATTTTTCGTAAAGCGTTCATTGTTTTTTCCTTTTTAAATCCACAGATTTCGCAGATTACACAGATTAAAAGTAACCGTTCAGTTGGTATCCCGCACGAGGGCGCTGCCCTTTCCAGGGAGAGCTGAACGCTTACGCTTAAAAACCAAAATCTGCGAAAGCTGTGTCATCTGTGGATAACATTCTTAATTGCGGATACTGCGGCCGGTGAGGGCCAGGAACACGTCTTCCAGATTGGCCTGCTCCACGCGCAGGTCGGTGGGGGTGACGTTGTGCTCGGCCAGAGCGGTGGCCACATGGGCCAGCAGCGCGCCGTTGCCCTGAACAATCACCTGCTTGCCCCGCTGCTCCACATCGGTGACGCCAGCGACGGTGCGCAGCTGCTGCGGATCGTAGCCGTTGTAGGTGGTGAAGCGGACGCGCGTTTCAGCGTGCAGGTTTTGAATCAATGCGCCGGGTGTATCCAGGGCTACCACATTGCCCTGATCGATGATGGCGATGCGGTCTGCCAGCTCTTCGGCTTCATCCATGAAGTGGGTGACGAGCACCACCGTTTTGCCTTGATCGCGGATGGCGCGGACGGCGTCCCAGGTGGCGCGACGCGCCTGTGGATCTAGCCCGGTGGTTAATTCATCCAGAAACACCAGTTCTGGGTCGTTGAGCAGGGCCAAAGCGACAAAAAGCCGCTGTTTTTGCCCGCCAGACAAGTTTTTAAAGTGGGTGTTGCGTTTTTCGGTGAGTCCCCAATCGTTCAGCAGCTTTTCCCAAGGGACCGTTTTCTCGTAAAAGGAGCTGTACAGGTTGAGCGCTTCCCACACCTTGAGCCGATCCGGCAAGGCTGCTTCTTGCAGCTGAATGCCAATGCGCTGGCGCAGTTCTTGCTCATCTTTTTGCGGGTCCAGGCCCAGCACGCGGATGGTGCCCTGGTCTGGCTGGCGCAAGCCCATGATCGATTCGACGGTGGTGCTTTTGCCCGCGCCGTTGGGGCCAACGATGGTGAAGATTTCACCCTGCTGCACGTTGAAAGAGATGTTATCGACGGCGATGGTACGGCCGTATTCCTTTCGTAAGTTTTGTACTTCAATCACGTTCATGATTTACCTCATAAGACCCTGCGGGGTAATTGAGTAATTAGGTAACTGAGTAATTACCCAATTACTCAATTACTCAATGACTGCTGCAAACCCTTTCCAGTTAGTTGTTTGTTAGGACCGGCTGCCCAGGTACATGGAGAGCCCGGCGATGATGAGGCCAATGGGCCAGATCATGCCCCAGGTGATGGCTTCGAAGAGAAAAACAGCCGCTCCGGCCCCCATGGCCAGGATGACGATAATGCTGCCAGTGCTGCTGGCGGTGATACGGCCGTTTGCCTTGTAGTCAGAGTAAATATTGTTGGCAAAAATGGCGATGGGGATGAGCATAAAAATCACCCACCAGTTGTCAAACTCAAAGCCCGTGATGTTGGCTGTAATAAGAACCACCCCGGCGACAATAAAAACAAGGGCCATCACCGTGCTGTTGTTCCACATCTCGCCGCTTTTTTCTTCTTCTTTCAAATCATCCAAATTGTTGTTCATGATTCCGCTCCTTAATTTGTGCGTTTGGTTTTGCGAATATGGCACCATCTTACAATTTGGGCATGGCAAAGTAACCCATCGGTGGATGGAAAACTGGCTGGCAATGGGTGGATTATGGAATCGGTGGAATGGATAGGGTGACATCAACCGATCGGTTGATTGGGAGGGGTAATCAGTAATCGGTTAGCGGTAATCAGTAATCAGTGTGAACCATACCGCTCACTGATTACCGAATACTGATTACTGATTACTAGGCTAATAATTCTCTTCGTCCAGCGCTTCGTGTTCTTCGCGCAGGCGGAGGTAGCTTTGGTAGCGGGCGGGGTGGATACGGCCGTCTTTCACTGCCGCCAGTACCGCACAACCCGGCTCGTGCCGGTGGCTGCAATCGCTAAACCGACAATTTTCTACCAGCGGTGAAATTTCGCGGAAGTAGGCATCCAGTTCGTACGGCTCCAGATCGAACAGGGCCAGGCCGCGAATGCCGGGGGTGTCGGCCACGTAGCCGCCATCGTCCAGGGGGAACAGCTCGGCAAAGCGGGTGGTGTGCATTCCTTTGCCTGTGGCCCCGCTCACCTGGCTCACCTTCAGCCCCAGCCCTGGCTGGACGGCGTTGAGCAGGCTGGATTTGCCCACGCCCGACGACCCCGCCAGCACCGAAATCTTGTCGTGCAGCAGCTCTTTTAGCGCGGCGATGCCTTCGCCAGTTTTGATGCTGGTGTGGAGGACCGGATAGCCGATATCGGCATACATCTGGAACTGCGCCGCCACCTTGCCTTTTTTGTCCAGGTCGATCTTGTTGAGGCAGATGACGGCGGGCAAATTATTCATCTCAGCCACCACCAAAAAGCGGTCCAGCTTGCGCAGGTTGGAGGCAGGATTTGTCACGGCAAAAACAAAAATCACCTGGTCCAGGTTGGCCACCAGCACCTGTTCCTGGTCGGCGGACATTTTGCGGGTGGGGGCGGCCGTGGGGCGGCTGCGCGACAGCACCGATTTGCGCGGGGCGACGGCTTCCACCGTGCCGGTGCCGTCTTTGTTGAGGGCGATGGTGACCCAATCCCCGGCGGCGACGAGGGTGGTGCTTTGCCATTCCTGCTTCAACCGCCCGGCAATTTGGGCCACGACTGGCTCGCGCCCGTCAATTGCCACGGTGTGGAAGCCGCTGATTGTTTTGATGACTCGACCTTCTAATTTTTCTGCCATGTGGGGATTATAGCGCAGGCTGGAAAACGGCCGCTAAATTTCCCCGGAAACTTTGAGTTTCCGGGGAAATGCCGTGATGAGTTGTTGCTGAGAATTAGCCTACGGTTGGACGACGGCATCTGGTTTTGCCTGCACATTGCTTTAGCATTTGGCGATGTGTGCGTTTTTAAACTTGAGTGGAGGTGGAACAAATGCGAAAACTGATTCTGTTTGGCTTGCTGGTTTTGTTGATTGCCTGTCGAGAGGATGCGCCTGTGGTGAATGAAACGGCCGTCCCGCCCACCCCAATTTTGGCTGCGGCCGTTTCAGTCACTACCCCAACCAATTTACCTGCCCCTGCCGTTGAAGAGCGTGTTGTGGAAAGTACGGCCGTACCGCCCACCGCCACGCCGGTTGATCCCAATTCCGTCAACGCCATTATCGAGCAGCTCGAAAGCCTGGAAGCAACTTATCTGGCCGCTTTCCCGCCTGAGACTGGTTGGCTTTACACCACGTTGGAAAGCTATGATTCAATCAGCAGCGAGGGTGAACTGGTCACTTACCGAGGGCTGGCAGACACGTGGATTATGGAAATCTGGATCGAAGTCAGCCTGGAGGACACCATCTCTCGCCAGGTGATGCTGGTGTATGACACGGAGGGCGGGCTATGGGAGCGCAGCGCCATCCTGGAAAACACAAGCGTACGGGTGCTGCCTGAACAAACGGTAGACGGTCGGGTGATTGCTCTCAATGAGCCATTGCTCTATCTGACGCCGCACCAGGGATTACTCAACATTTTGCGTGAGATCGAAACCGACGGGCTCTATGAACACACCTTGGCCGCCTGGGAGGAGGACGGCCGTTACCATCTCCAAATTGACACGCTTTACAACTCACCCATACCCGCTGAAAACAACTCAACCGGCCAATCGCTAAACGGTGGCAAAATGCACTTTGTTTTCGACATGGAGACGGGCGAACTGCGGCAACAGCAGAACTGGACGGTGAGTGGCACAGGGGAAGAAACGTTGCAGAGCGAGGTCAACTGGTCTGGAACGGCCGTTGTCACCGAACTCCCTCCACTTGCGGCCCAAACCTTAATCGATGCCCGTGATTTGCTAAATCAAACGCCCTAACACCCAGGCCGCAGGCTCAAGGTGGGGCGTGGGCGGTTAAATAGGCCAGCAGTTCCGGGGAGTTCAGCGCCGCTTTGCTGTACTGGCAGCTTGCGCTGCTGGCGGCGTTGGTGCGGGTGCCCTTGAGCCAGTTGTTGCCAATGTGCTGCCCCTGCCAGAAGATTCCCCCGCCGGAAGCGCCGAATTGTGGCTGGCTGGCCAGTTCCAGACAGGGCGGATTGTGTTGGGGGTAAACGGCCGTAACTTCCGTCCAAACCACGTGGGTGGTGCTACCATCCCAATCAATCTGGGCAATCTCGGTGCCAGCAAGGGGAACGGCCGTTCCCATCGCCTCAATCCCCAACCCAGCCGTGCCAAAAGGCTGATCCTCTTTCTCTCCCACGTAAACCAGCAGCAACATTTGTGGTTCGCGCAGGCCAATCTGGAAGTCGGTGAAGGGCAGCGTGTGGATCAGCTCTCCGGCAGCGTTGAAGATGAAAAGCCGGGTGTAAATGTCCGGGTCAAGGCCGGTTTCGGACAGCGACAGGGGGATGGTGTGGTGGTTGTGGGTGATGAGGTAACGGCCGTTTACCACCGTGCCATGCCCTTCAGATTTCAAAATGGTGTAGCCGCGCTCCCCCTCATTCACCAGCCACGTTTCCACAGCCACGCGCACCGTGGCGTCTAGCATCAGCTGTTCCGCAGGCGGGTGCCCGCTGGTTGAGGGTGTGGGGGGAACGGCCGTTTGGCTGGGAAAACAGGCGACCATCACCCATAACCCTAAGCTTGCCCAAAGCGATAAAATCCATTTATGCCGCATCGTACGCCTCACAAATCGGACGAACTGGGGCAACAAAGCAAGCAGTGAAGGCGAGACTTTCTGCCTATACCATAAAGCTTTTAAGGCAGCGTCGGCAATTGACAAACATCATATTCGGGGAAAATAGGAAGCGCTATAACGCGATCAAAATCAGGGCCACCAGCGCCACACCCACACCCAGCCACTGCCGCGTCCCCAGCGTTTCTTTGAGGACGATCCGGGCCAACAGGACGGTAGACGCCGGGTAAAGCGACGCCAAAACGGCCGCAATATCCAGCCGACCCGACTGCGTAGCCAGAGCAAAAAAGTAGTTGCCGATGGTGTCTAAAATGCCCGAGAGGATGATGATGGGCAGGACGCTGCGCGGCGGCATTTCCCAGCGGGCGTGGTGGAAGTTGCGGCTTAGCAAAAAGATGGCCAGCAGCGGCAGCGAGGTAACCCGGGCTGCCGTCAGCGGCCAAAAAACGGCCGTATCAATCTGGCCGATGAAGACAAAAAAGAGGGCAAACCCGAACCCGGCCAGCAGTGCCAGCCCCAGCTCGTCACGGCGGATGCCATCGGCTTTGCCGCCACCAGAGAGCAGCCAAACGGCCGTTACCGCCAGCCCAAACCCCACCAGCACCAAAACCGACGGGATGCCCTCGGTGACTACGCCCACCACCACGGGAATGGAGGCAGAGAGAACGGCCGTTGTTGGCGCTACCACCCCCATGCGCCCCCGGGCCAGCCCCGTGTACAGCGCCAAAATGCCAATCACGCCAGCCAACCCGGCCAGACCGCCAAACAGCAAATCGCGCGCCGGGGGCAGCGTCCTTTCTAGCAGCAGCGCCAGCGCCAGCAGGCAAACCAACCCCACCAGCTGCGACAACAGCACCACCGTGTACACGTTGCCGCGCCTGGAGGCAAACCCACCGCTAAAATCCCCCGCGCCCCACACGGCCGCCGAGGCCAGCCCGTAAGCAACCGCTAACAGTTCAGGATTGTTGAGAAATAAATTCACAGGTCAAATGGATAAAACCACAGCTAATGCCTGGCTAATTGTTTGTAGATTTTCAGGAGATAGCTTCCCCAAACGCCGCACGAATCGTTCCTGAGACAAGGAGCGAACTTGAAAAGCATCAGCAGCAGAAGGTTTGCTTAACCCATTCTCAGCGTCAGGGTTTAATTTACTCATCCAGGGCGCAACTGCATACCGCTCTTTCCAATCAGTAATGGGAACCACGACTTTTAAGGGCAAAATCCCTACGGCATCATCATTAACAATAACGGCTGGTCGCGTTTTGCGAATTTCTGCGCCGATTGTTGGGTCAAGATTGATGAGCCAAATTTCACCTCTACGCATGGAATGCTTCTCCGTCCAAAGCGGTAAAAGTCGTTAATTCTTCATCAGTCTGGTAGTCAGACAACAAGGCTTCGGCGGCGATGGCCAATTGCTTGCTCATGCTCACATCTTTTTCGCCTACTTTCATCTCTAAGAACTCGATGAAATTTAACACTTCTTGCTGTTGGGCTTCTGGCAATTGACGAAGTTTTTTGAGTACGGCCGTTTCAATCATCATTTCCATTGATATTATTTCCTCTTTCCAGACACAGTTCGATAACCTCACGAATGTTGGCCATGAGCTCAACCAAGGTTTTCCCTTGACTGTAGCAGGCCAGCAATTGAGGCACCTCGCCTATCTACATGCCACCTTCATCACGTTCAACAATCACAAAATATTCTTTACTGACCATTTTTTTGTTCAGCCAATTGGTGTAGGGGCTTAGATTGGCAAATTATAGCAGAGAGCGAGATGGTTTTGTTAACTGTCGCGGGCCAAGAGCATCAGGGTGATGTCGTCAAATTGGGGGGCGTCGCCGACGAAGTCGAGAACGGCCGTTACCACCTTACTCTCAATAATATCCACCGATCGCCCCAAATTTGCCTCCGCCACCGCTTGCAGCCGCCCCTCGCCAAAGAAATCTTCTTCCTCATCTTCCGCCTCCGTCACGCCATCGGTGTACATCACCAATAAATCGCCAGGCTCTATCTGAACAGTGCCCTGCGCCCAGGCCGGCTCCGGCAGTACGCCAATCGGGATCGCCGTGCGGGTTAGCTGCTGCATCCCGCCGCCGTTGCCCGAATACAAAAAGGGTGGATTGTGCCCGGCGTTGCAGTAGGTCAGCACCCCCGTCGCGGGGTCCAAAATGGCGTAAAAAACGGTCACGAACAGATCGCTGCTGCTGTCCGCCAGCACCCGGCGGTTGGCGGCACACAGCGCCTGCTCTGGCGCGGTGTCAAAATCGGGGGCAAAGGTGCGGATGAGCGTGCGGCTGAGCGCCATGTACAGCGCGGAGCCCATGCCTTTGTCGGCCACATCGGCAATGACCAGGCCGATACGGCCGTTCGGCAGCTCAATAAAGTCGTAAAAATCCCCCGACATCTCCCGCGCCGGTTCCAGCGTCACAGCAAACTGCCAGCCAGGAACCTCCGGCACCTGTGGCGGCAAAAATGTCGCCTGCACCTTCCGGGCAATGGCCAGCTCTTGAGAAACCTTCTCATACTCCGCCATCATCACGTTGACTTCCGCCTGGTACGCCTGCTCGTAAATTTCCGTCTCGTACGCTTCCGCTTGCAGCGCCAGGGCCGCATCCAGCTGGGCCACGTGCTGTAAATTGGCCCCGATTTGGCTGGCTAAGGAACGGCCGTTCCCCGCCCACCCCCGCACGTCTAACCCAGACGGCCGTAGCAGGTAAATTCCCCCAACATTTTCTACATTTTCCGCCTGAAGCGGCACGCAAATCGGCACGATAAGTGCCTCGCCGCCAAAGCCCAGCGCCACCGCCTCCGGCAGCCCCGGCACGATTTTGGCCGCGTCCAACCCATCCAGCAGTTCGGCCCAGCGCTCGTTTGCCAGCGGCAGCCAGCCCTCGCCCTGGGCAAACAGAACCGTGTCTGGCAACAAACGAATTTCTACCCAGCCAGCGGGGAACAGTTGAGGTACATGGCGGCCCAGCAGCGCGGGGAGATTGCCGTTTTCCAGCGGTTCGTGCAGCAGCTCCAGCGCCAACTGCTCGCGCAGCTGGCGATCGGCCGCCTGCTGTTGGGCTTGCAGCGACCGGCGGTGCAGCAAACGGACCAGCCACAGCGCCCCCAGCCAGCCCAGCAGCGCCACAATCAGCAGCAGCCACCAGCCAACCGTGCGCTGGTTGCTCCCCACCCCAAACCAGATGAGGGCAACGGCCGTTGGCAGCAGCAGCCCACCGAACAGCAAAAACAGCCTTTTACTTCCTTGGGTTAACCATTTTTCAACCACAGTAGAATGATAGAGGAGAATTGGGGAAGGGCAACGGCCGTTTCTTGACAGGGTGAAGAGGTGACAAGGTGAAGGGGTGAAGGGGTGAACGGCCGTTCCCAGCAAGAAAGCAGCGCGGCCACAGACCAACCACAGCTTACGAGATAACCTATTCACTGCAGGGCCACATTTGGATTGTCACATATCTATAATGCAAGTGCGACACACCTGGCAGATGCGTCGCACTTCACTGAAAATCAAGCCCCTTGTTATCCAGTTGCTACTGTTGCCCCAACGAACAAACAAATCTTGAAAGTTCGCCCAAGAGGATAACTTATAACTTTGATTCTTGGACTAGAGTTTATCAAATTATCGTTCACTCAGTAACTGTTTCTGGAACCGCTAGATATACGGCTTGTGTTAAACTAATAAAAGGCTCAAATTTTAGAACAAGCTCGGTTTCATCTTGCCCAACTTCAAATATTAGCCATCCAGTAATCGAACGTCCACCAAAAAACTCTGTCTGCTCTAATACATTTGGAACACCGGCAACAAAAATTAAGGGCTCCCTTATAACACCTTCAGAACCAAAGAGCTCAAAATCAAGGCTCGGCGAAACCAAACAAGTTTCATCACTGTCTTGAGTACAGGTAATCTGCAATCTTATCATGACAAACTCGTTATTGGGTTCCGGATCAGAATTAAATGTATTTGCTTCTTTGATTATTGAGTCAGCTGGTCGTTCAATTTCTTCTATTATCAAGTTGTAGTGCCGCACAACTGCTTCAACCCCAAAAGGAATTGCTTGACTAGGAGAACTACCATCTGGTGCAGGCGTATCAGTAGGGGCCGGTGTATCGGTAGGAGTTGGTGTGTCAGTAGGAGCAGGAATTTCAGTAGGCTCCGGGGAGACATCTGGTTCCGCATTATCTGAGACTTCATCAGCTACTTCGTCGGTGCTTTCCTCTTCTCTTTCTCTGGCATTTTGTGTAGCACTCAGTTCCTCTGCTCTTGCCGTTGCCGTTGCTTGTCCCTCAGGCGTACTAAGTTGAATTGAACTTATTATTATAGCCCCAACACAACAAACTGTTAAAAGACCAGCAATGATCAATATGGCTTTTCGATATTTTTTTATCATTATCTTCCTCCAAAATGGCTAAACTTAATGGACAATAACCCAATTTAAAATAGGCACCCTGCTAAGTCAATAAGTTAAAGGTCCGCCACATTAATTGTGCCCCAAATCCCCCCTGTTCCAACACAGTCTTTGACCTGTCCGAAGCCTCGTCTGGCTGCGGTCATTGTCCTCGGCATATTTTTTCGGTAATCACCTGATTTGGGTAACAAAAAAAGCTGACAGGTTCCGCGATTCTCACCGCCAACCCGCCAGCTCCACAAATTACCGATTACGGATAACCGTTTACCGTACGCGAAGCGGTCGCGAAGCGACATTACCGACCACCGACTACAGCCGCTTCTTAAACTCCGCCGTCAGTGCGGGCAGCACCTTGAACAGGTCGCCCACAATGCCGTACTGCGCCAGTTTGAAGATGGGTGCGTCGGCGTCTTTGTTGATGGCCACGATGATCTTCGAGGTGCGCATACCAGCCTGGTGCTGGATGGCTCCGCTGATGCCTGCGGCGATGTACAGATCGGGGCTAACCACCTTACCCGTCTGCCCCACCTGATGCTCGTACGGAATCCAGCCCGCGTCAACGGCCGCACGGGAAGCGCCCAACGCGCCGCCCAGCGTGTCCGCCAACTCTTTCACCGGGGCAAACCCTTCCGGGCCACCCACACCGCGCCCGCCAGAAACGATGATGCTGGCGTCGGTCAGGCTCACGGTGCCTTCCTTGCCTTCAAAGCCGACGATTTTGGTGGGGATGGCGTCTTCGCTCACCGCCGCATCCACCCACGTTGCCGATCCGCTCTTGCCCGTCGGCTCTGCCTGGGGGAAGGCGCGATTGCGCAGGGTGATCACCTGCGTGCTGCTGGTGGCAAACACGTCGCTGAGCAGCTTGCCCGCGTAGACGGGGCGCGTCACTTTTACCTTGTCGCCGTCCACGGCCACATCCACGCCGTCAGACACCAACCCGGCATCCAGATCGGCCGCCACCCAGGCGGCCAAATCGCGGCCCCGGCTGGAGGCGCTGGCCAGAATGACGCTGGGATTGTGTTCCTGCGCCAGTTTGGTCACCAACGGACCAACTGCTTCCACCCGGAAGTGGCCCAACGTGGCGTCATCGGCCCCCAGCACGGCATCGACGCCTAAATCAAAGGCGGCATCGGCCACGCCAGAGACGCCTTCGCCAAAAACCAAGCCAGTCAGTTCCTGGCCCAACCCATCAGCCACGGTGCGGGCGGCGCTAACGGCCTCACGCGAACCGGTGGCGATTTTGCCCTCTTTGTTTTCCAAAAATACCCATACGCCGCTCATATCACTTTCTCCTCAAACAGTTTGTCGGCCAAGGTTTTGGCTTGTGCTTCAACAGAATCGCCTTCAATCATCTGCACGCTGCCGCCGCGTGGCGGGATGGCGTAGACGTTGGACCAATCCACATTGCTGCTGCCCGCGCCGTCGGCCAGCCCCAAATCGGCGGCGGACCAGACCGGGATTTCGGCCCGGTTGGCCTTGCGGATGCCCATGAGGGAGGGGTAGCGTGGCTCGTTGATCTCTTTGACGGTGCTGATGACCACTGGCAGGCTGGTGGTGACGGTCTCTTTGCCGTCGTCCAGCAGCCGCTCGACGGTGATTTTGCCGCCGCCGATCTCTTTGATGGCGGAGACAAAGGTGAGTGGGGTCCAGCCCAGCTTGCGGGCGACCTGGACGGGGGTTTGCCCGGTGTCGCCGTCGATGGCCTGACGGCCGAAAATGGCCACCTGCACATCGCCCATCTTGTTGATGGCGGCGGCGAGGGTGCGGGCGGTGCCCAGGCTGTCTAGCCCTTGTAGCGCCGGGTCAGAGACGAGAATTGCTTCGGTGCAGCCCATTGCCAAACTGGTTTTCAGGGCGTCCTGGCTTTCTTCTGGCCCCACGGTGAGGGCGATGACATCCGTCGCGCCGTGATTTTCTTTGAGGCGGACGCCTTCTTCCACGGTGTATTCGTCCCACGGGTTGAGGACGTTGGGCTTGCCGCCCGGATCATCCCAGCTAACGACGCCGCCATTTACGGTGAGAACGGCCGTTGTGCTGGGGGTTTGCTTAATGCTTACAACAACTTTCATGCAAAAACCTCCAATTGGTGATTGTTCACAAATAATTTTTTGGTTTAAAAAAGAGATTGGAGACTGGAAATTGGAGATTGAAAAATCTCTAATCTCCAATCTCAAATCTCCATCAGGCGCGGACCGTTTAGCTCGGTGAAGCGGTCGGCGAACAGATCGTTTTCAAAGGCGAAGGTGGTGGCGCGCCAGCTAAACGCTTCAATGGTTACGGATTGGCGGATGGCTTGTTTTTCCGGCAGGGCGGCGTTGGCAATCGGTTTACGAAAGCCCCACAGCACCGCAGCCGCCAGGCCGCCCCCCACCAGCAGGGCAATGAGCAGGCGCAGCCCAAACGAGAGGGCAGCGGGCGTCAGCAGCAGGGCAATGGCCAGCCCCAGCAAAAACAAAACGCCGCTCACCAACCAGCTGATTTTTTGCAGCCGTTCTTCGTCGGCGGAGCGGCGGTTGAGTTCGGCGGCGCAGCGGCTGCACAGGGGGATAGCGATGAGGCGGGTGATACGGCCGTATCGCTGCCGCAGCATCATCGTTTCCGGCGCAGGTTGGCTGCAATGCACACAAATGCCCGGAAATTGTATCGTTTGTTGGGGGCGAACCTTGATCTTGATGCGTCTGGTCATGGGAAAACTGATTTGCAATCTGATGATATCGATTCTGCGTATGGTTGCTAGATTACGGCAATCATTTTTGCTTTGCAGATTATAACGACGGATAGATAGTTAATAAAGTGACATTTTGCCAGCGTGTTGTCGTAAAATATCAGCCGTAGATAATTATGCCGCACTGCGTTATAGAATAGCACAGAGTAAGGGAAAAAGGCAATTGGAAAAATTAAAACGACGCGGGTGGGGGCTGGTTGGCGGTTGGGGAACGGCCGTACTCCTCTTCTATTTCTGGTTACGCCAAGTTTGGCAAATCGAAGCCGCCAACCGCTGGCTGCTGCTCACCCTGCCGCCGCTACTCTACTGTTTGTGGGTCG
Source organism: Candidatus Leptofilum gracile (assembly GCA_016713825.1). GTDB lineage: Bacteria > Chloroflexota > Anaerolineae > Promineifilales > Promineifilaceae > Leptofilum > Leptofilum gracile. The sequence continues at coordinate 522,645 of JADJOJ010000001.1, forward strand.
TGGGGCGACATCTTGGCGAAAATCGGCGGGCGGGCGAAACAACCGTGCTGCCCACCTTCGGCTGGGGCAACCGGCTGACGCTGCTGCGCGGGCTGGCGATCAGCATGGTGGCGGGCTTTTTGTTCAGCCCGTGGCCCGCTGGCTGGCTGGCCTGGCTGCCCATGCTGCTCTACACCGCCGCCGACATCGCCGACTACCTGGATGGCTACCTGGCGCGGATCACCAACCACGCCACCAAGCTCGGCGAGCGGCTGGACATGGAATACGACGGCCTGGGCATGCTCATCGTCACGCTGCTGGCGGTGTGGTACGGGCAGCTGCCGGGGTGGTATCTCATTTTGGGGCTGGCGCGCTACCTGTTTGTCTTTGGCCTCTGGCTGCGGGCGCGGCGCGGCCTGCCCAGCTATGATCTTCATCCCAGCGTCCATCGTCGCGTTTTTGCCGGGTTCCAAATGGGCTTTATGAGCGCGGTTTTGTGGCCAATTGTGCCTTCCGAAGGTGCGACCATCGCTGGCACGCTCTTTGCCATCCCCACAGCCCTCGGCTTTTTGCGCGACTGGTTTTTGGTGACGGGGCGATGGGATGCGCAGGATGTACGTTACCAACGCATCCAGCAATTCCTCTATCAAACCAGTACCCGCTGGCTGCCGCCTTTGTTTCGCTTAACGCTGGCGAGCTGCGTCTCGGCCATTTTCCTGGCGCTGCCTGCGGCGTGGCCGCCACCTGCCTGGGTCGATTTATTTATGAGCTGGGGCTTGCCGCTGCCTGCTTTGTTGGCCATCGTTTCCGTGGTTTTGCTGCTGTTGGGCGGCCTGCTGGTTTTGCTGGGCGCGATGGGGCGGCTGGCGGCGTTCTGGCTGGTGTTTCCGCTGGGCTTCGACATGGTGACGGGAGGGCTGGATTGGGCGAATGGGGTGGGGTTGGTAACGGCCGTTTGCCTCATGCTTTTAGGTACCGGGCCACTCTCCCGCTGGAAACCAGAAGAGCGCTTCTTGCTCCGCCGCGCTGGCGAAGCGCAACCTGCTTTTGATCGTTCAGATAACACTGAGCATTTGCCTATAACTACTGAAGAATCAAAAGTGCTGTCGAAGTAATATTCTCTTTATTCGGCATTTCTAGATATTTACTTTTGATTATTGAGCAAGCAGCATGTTTGATGTTAGAATCTTCAATAAACCAGACGCAGATTTTCGCAGATGAATCCACTAAAAAACGCGCGCAGAGGCGCAAAGCCACCAAGGTGGCCAGAGGAAAAATCTGTGAAATCTGCATAATCTGTGGTTTTATCCGTATCCCATTTTCGCGAGACAATCATGATTGATTTGGATGCCGTTGATTTAGAGATTTTGCGGGCGCTGCAAGCAGAAGGCAGGCTGACCAACGCAGAGCTGGCCCGGCGAGTGAACCTGTCGCCACCGGCCATCCATGCCCGCGTGCGGCGGCTAGAGGAGCAGGGGGTGATTCGCGGCTACGTGGCGCTGGTGGACCCCGCCAGCCTGGGCTACGACATGCTCTGCTTTATCAACATTCGCCTGCAAACGCACCAGTTCGAGTTTGCCAAACAGTTCCGCGAAGATATTCAGGCCAAGCCAGAAGTGCTGGAGTGCCATCATCTGACGGGCGAATTTGATTATTTGCTCAAGGTGGTTATTAAAAACCGGCAAGATTTGGAGCGCTTTGTGGTGCAAGAGCTGACACCCTTGCACGGTGTGTCGCGCATTTATACCAGTCTGGTTTTGTCAGAGATTAAGTCGGGAACGGCCGTTCCCCTTTAAATTGTGGGATGCTGACAAGCACGGAAAAACGCGGATTAAATGAGTTCAAATCCGCGTACATCCGCGTTAATCCGCGTCCCAAAAACCCACACACCCGCCGGATGTGCCCGGCAAAAAGGACAATCGCATGAGTAACCCAACCTATTCCCCGGCGTGGAGCAGTACGTAGCCAAAGGGCAGCAGATGATAACGGCCGTTGCCAACCAACGCGCCATCATGAAGGCCAAAAAGTTCGACACCATCGCCGTACACGGCGTTTACAATGCCGAAGCTGCCCTGGCCAACCAGGGCAGCATCATCGAGCCAGCCTACCTGAGCCCGGCCCAACATTTTGAAAACAGCGACCACATGGAAGCGGCCCTGGCTTACCTGATGCCCTCCTGGACCTACAGCCGCATCGCCAACCCCACCGTGGGCTACCTGGAAGAGACGCTCTCCCTGCTGGAAGGGTACGGCTACGATGGCGAGGTGAGCAGCTGCGTCACCAGTTCTGGCATGTCGGCCGTTTTTATGGCCACCAATCCGTTCCTGGCCAATCCAGAGCCGGGGACCAACATCGTAGTGAGCGCCAAATGTTATGGCGGCAGCTTCATGCTGTTTGGCCAGCGGTACGGCCATGAGCGAGGCATCGAGGTGCGCTGGGTGGCCGATCCGCTGAACAACGACGAATGGGCCGAGAAGATTGACGAGCAGACCCGCTTTGTTTTTGGCGAGATGCCCAGCAACCCTGGCCTGAGCCTGATGGATATCCCCGCCGTGGCCAAGCTGGCCCACGCCGTCGGGGCGCCGCTAATTGTGGACCCCACCGTGGCCACGCCTGCACTGATGCGGCCGTTGACGATGGGGGCGGACATCATCGTCCATTCCGTGAGCAAAAGCATGGCCACCAGCGGCTTCGCCATTGCCGGGGCGCTGATTGCACGGCACAACATCGTCAGCAAGTTTGGACCAGATGAGCTGCGGCAAAATTTTGCCATGTACGTCAAGCTGCTGCCGTTCCGCGATCATGGGCCGGGCCTCAGCCCGTTCAACGCGCTGATGATTTTGAACGATTTGCGCACGCTGCGAATGCGCCTGGACAAGGCGAGCCGCAGCAGCCAGCAGGTGGCCGAATTTTTGGCCAGCCAGCCGCAAATCGAAGCGGTGCAATATCCAGGGTTGGCCAGCTTTGCCGGGCACACCATCGCCCAGCGAGACATGTGGCTGGTGGATGCGGAGGAGGAGTACGGCGAGCCGGTGAACCGGTACGGCCATTTGCTGAGCTTCACCGTGGCGGGCGGCCACCAGGCGGCGCGGCGACTGTTTGATCGCCTGCAAATGATTTGGCGGGCCACCGATTTGGGCCGCATCAAAAGCGTGGCCACCATTCCCACCATCTCCACCCACCAGCAGCAAGGGGACGCGGGGCGCGAGCTGGCGGCGGTGCCAGCCAACCTCATCCGCCTGAACGTCGGCGCAGAAAATCCAGCAGACATCATGGCCGATTTAGCCCAGGCAATGGCATAGCCTGGGACTTCAGCCCCAGGTTTTAAAAACATGAAAAACCACCGATGGGTTTGGGGTGTTGTGGGTTGGGGCGTGGCGCTGCTGGTTTTGTGGCTGGTGGTGCGGACTGTGCCGCTGCGCGAGGTGGGGCGCACGTTGGCGCTGCTGCGCGGCTGGCAGCTGGCGGCGCTGGTTTTGCTGAATGGATTGGTATTGCTGGGGCTGAACGGCCGTTGGCACATCCTGCTGCGTGGCTTGGGCTACCAACTGCCGTTTTGGCTGCTGCTGGGGCACCGGCTGGCGGCGTTTGGGGTGAGTTACTTCACGCCGGGGCCACACTTTGGCGGTGAGCCGGTGCAGGTGCTGCTGCTAGAACGGCAGCACGGCGTGCCCCGGTCTGCGGCGATTGCGGCCGTTTCTTTAGACAAAACGGTTGAGCTGCTGCTGAATTTTGGCTTCCTCGCTTTGGGCGTGTTGCTGGTGGTGCAAAATGGGCTGCTGGGGGAAGCGGTTGGGGGGCAAACGGCCGTTTGGGCCACACTCCTCCTGCTGCCGCCAACGGTTTATTTGTGGCTCATTTGGCGCGGGCGGCAGCCGGTGAGCTGGCTGCTGCGGCGGGTGAAGTTGGGGGGATGGGCAACGGCCGTTGCCACCAGCGAAGCTCAGATGAGCGCCCTCTGCCAACAAAACCCCGGCGCGCTGCTGAGCGCCATTGCCATCTCCACCCTCACCTGGGGAGTGATGATTGCCGAGTTTTACGCGATGGCCTCTTTTTTGGGATTGTCGCTGTCGTTGGCCCAGCTGATCGCCCTGCTGACGGCGGCGCGGGTGGCGTACCTGCTGCCGCTGCCGGGCGGGCTGGGCACGCTGGAAGCGAGCCAGGTGTGGGCACTGGGGCTGATGGGCTTTAATCCGGCGGCGGGGCTGGGGCTGAGCCTGCTCATCCGCCTGCGGGACGTGTTGCTAGGGCTGCTGGGGCTGTGGTGGATGGGGCAGCGGTTGAAGATGGTGTGGATACGGCCGTAACGCCTCTCATTCCCCGGAAACTTTCCGCTATTCAGGTTGGATTCAGTTTCTGGGGAAATCCAATCCAATTAACCTATTCATGCGTAAGTAAAAGTAACCCGGGGCAGAACGCAGCTTGTAGGAAGAGGCGCGTCAACCACAGAAAATAAATCGAAGCAAAAACGAGGCAGGGCACAGCTGTGGTGAACTCCCCATACTTATTTCATCCAATTTCAGCGTGAGGAGGTTTTTTCAATGGATATGGCAGCAAATTTATCGGGTCGGCAGAAGGCGATTGTGGGGCTGACCGTGGCCACGGCGCTCATTCATATTGTGCTGGGCGTGATGGCTGGCGGCACGTTTCTGATCATATTTTTGCTCAATGGGCTGGGGTATCTGGCGCTGCTGGCGGCGCTGTACTTTTTGCCCCAGTTTGCCGCGCAGCGGGGATGGTGCGGTGGGCGTTGTTGGCGTTTACGGCCGTTACCTTCATCCTCTACTTCGCCTTCAACTGGCCAGACATTTTTAGCCCGATGGGACTGGTAGACAAAGTGATTGAACTGATCCTCATCATCTTCCTCTGGCAAGAAAAGTAAGCCCAAACTTTTGAAGTTTTCGCAATATTTGGACGCTGCTGGCCTGATAGTTACAATCAGGCTAGCAGCGTTTTTTTGATCCACCTGTCGTTTGCGAGGGTTCCTATGTTTCGCTGGATTTCTGACACCGCCAAAGCAATCTGGTTTGTTCTGAAATTTGCCGCCGCCATCATTGTGGGCTGGTTGGTGGTGATGGGGCTAACCAGACTGTTTCAACAACCTTTCGTAGTAGAACTCAAGCGAGGCTCCTTTTTTGTTTGGGACATTTTGGTGCGGCTGGAAACGGCCGTAAAACTCGTCGGCGGGCTTTTTCTAACAACCTGGGTATTGGGCTTTCTCGACCATCTGATTTTCAGGGGGAAGTTGAAGAAGCACCTGGGGTTTGTGTCTCGCGGCCCATTTAGCCTCATCGGCTGGGTAAGCTCCCACTTTGTCCACAAAGACAAAGCCCATTTGATGAACAATACAACAAAATTGCTGCTATTTGCCGCCATCGCCATTCTAATTGTGCCCTCGCTCAGCTTGATTCTGCCGCTGTTTTTATGGATGCTGGTGGTACAAGGCGTTGGCGTCTGGCTTTTTGGGGGCAAGAACAGGAACCACATTGGGGCCAGCGGTTTGGTGATGGGCTTCTACAGTTTTGATGTGCTGCATGGTGTTTTGACGTTGGGGTGGGAAACGGCCGTTGCCATCCTGCTCGTCTTCTTCTACGGCAAAATGATTTATATCAACCTGCGCTACACGCCCCCTACCACATCTGGGGCCGGGCACTTGTGGGGCTTCATCAGCGGCATTGTGGCCGCCTACCTCATCTCTCCATTTGGCCCCCTGTTTCCAACCTGATCCGCCAACCAATACCCCACAAAATCGAGCTGGTGAGCAATGTACACCAGTTCACCCGCCTCAATTTGCGCCTGCCGTTGGGCAATCCAAGCCGCAAACTGCGCCCCGTCCAGCGCCGGATGATCCGCCAGCGCTCGGTGCATCGTCTCCACAATGAACTGCAAAAAATATTTCTCGTCCGCCGGATACCCATCGTTCCCGGCAAAGACGACCCAATCGGAGCTGCCCGCGGCCAAAATTTGGGCCCCCGCCTGCCGCAATTGGCCAAACAGGTGCCGCCCGCTGCGGCTGTCGCCAGATGGCTTGCCGTCGGTGAGGCGCTCGTCCATGGTTTGGTGGTACAGCTGCTCAATCTGGGCGTCCAGCGCTGGATCGATGGCGGGTTCCAGGGTGGTGACGCCATCGAAGTTGATGCTGAAGTAGAACAGGCCGCCTGGCTTAAGCAGGGCAAACAGTTGGGGCAGCGTGGCGGGGATGTCCATTAAATCCAAAAAGGCGTGGGCGATGAGCAAATCCCACGGCTGCTGGCCTTGCTCTCGCGCTATAAACTCAAACAAATCGATTGCTTCCAAATTGAGTTCGATGCCTGTGGGCAAATGGGCCAGCCGCTGCCGGGCGGTGGCGATGTTCTCTGGCTGGTTGTCGATGGCGGTGTACGTTGCGGCTGAAATGAACTGCTGTTCAACCAGCCGTTCAACCATCGTGCCAATGCCTGCACCAATTTCCAGGATGCGGGGCTGTGGGGGCAAAGTTTGGCGCAGCGTTTGCCAGACGTGAGCATTGAGGGCGCGGTCGTCCACCGTTTTTTTGGCGGCGAGGTAGCGGGGGAAATCGTAAACCATCTGTGTGTTTCTCCAAAAGAATGGGACGCAGATTTGCCTGATTTACCTGATTTTTAATCTTTTCAATCTGCGAAATCTTTGATGAAAATTTTTATACTGCACACTGCTCCAGTAAAAAGTTGCGAATTTGGGACATGGATTCGGTCCAGGTGGGGTGCGCGACGAAGCGGGTTTGGGCGGCGTGGCTCATTTGGCTGAGCTGGGTGCGGTTATGGTGCAGGCTGGCCAGGTGGTGGCGCAGCGTGGCCGCGTCATCCACCAAAAAGCCGGTTACGCCGTCGGTGATGATTTCGTGGGCCGCGCCGCCGCGCCCGGCAATGGCGGGCAGGCCAAAGCCCATGCCTTCCAGGTAGACGATGCCAAACCCTTCGTAGCTGGAGGGCACGACGAGCAGGTGGCTATGGGCCATCTGGGCGGCAAGGTCGTCGTCGCTGAGGGGGCCGTGCAGGGTGACATTGGCACGGAGGGCGTGCTGGGTGAGCTGCTGCTGGATTTTTTGGGTGTAGCGGGGGGAAACGGCCGTTTCCCCCACCACCTCCAGCGTCCAATCCGCAGTTGGCAAACCCGCCACCGCCTCTAACAACACGTGCAATCCTTTGCGCTCGATGAGATTGCCCACAAACAGCAGCCGCAGCGGCCCCGGCTCTTGGGCGCGTGCTTCAATTTGCGGCGGCGTGATTTCCGGCTGGAACCGATCGCCCGCGGGGAACGCGACGACGTGCGGCTGGCCATCCCCCACCAGCGATTGGACCACCTGCCGCGTGGTCTGGCTGTTGAACACAAAGCCATCCACCGAAGCCAGGTAGCGCCGCTCGATTTGGCGGTAGAACCGGTTTTGCCAACCGGGGCGCGGCTCGCTGCTGCGCAGGTGGTGGACGATGCTGATAATCGGATAGCTGATGTGGCCGCACAGCCGCTGGTTGAGCCAGAAGAGCGACGGATGGTTCAACTCGTCTTGCAGCAGCAGGTCAAACTCGGCCAGGCGCAGCTGTTCGGCCAGGGCAAACCAGGTGTTGTGGAGGAGGGAACGGCCGTATCCTTCCCACGGCAGCGAGATAATTTCTACCTCGTCGCCCGCCGCCTCTAAATGCGCAACCAGCTGGCGGTCGTACAGGTAGCCGCCGGAGATGGTTTGGAGACGGCCGTAGATGATGAGCCCTATTTTCATAGTAATCCGTAATCCGTTATCGGTAATCGGTGGCCGGTTATCAGTAAACCGAATACCGATTACGGATTACCGTTTACCGCTAACTGAAACGACGCCCACGCTATCTCATTCTCCCAAATCTTTACCGTGAGCTCGCTCAGCGTTGCCGCCTGGATGTGTTCGGTAAGCTGGGTGGCCAGGATGCGGGCGAAATGCTCGATGCTGGGGTTGAGTCCGGCAAACTCGGGCAGATCGTTGAGCGTTTTGTCCTGGTAATGGGCGACCAGCGCTTCCAGATTGGCTACGATGTCCACAATGTCTACCAGGTAGCCATGCTGGTCCAGCGTGGGGCCGCTGAGCTGAAGCTCCACGACGTAATGGTGCGAATGCCACTCATTCTCCGCCCCCCAATCCCCACCGATGAGGAAATGCTGGGCCACAAAATCACGTTTAACGGCAACGGTGTACATAAATTCTCCTTTGTGAAAAAGAAGTTCAACTTCTGGCAGAAGTTGAACTTCTAAAATGATCAAGTTTGTCATGCTGGTTAAGATGAAGTATGTCTACGACTTAATAGTTTCATCTCTAGCTACGAGCAAAAACAAATACTCAGCGGGCTTATAGATTAAGCTCGTGTTTATTGGGTTACTTTTTGTCACATTTCAACTTTGTGCTTTTAACTGCTGCGTCAACCAGCGTAATATTAGCCAATGATGCGAATCAGGAAGTGCCCAGGGATGATGTTCACGCACTCGTGCCAGGGCTGCTTCAGCGCGAAGACCCTCCATGAACATGAGGATAGCGCAGCAAATAGTGACAGACCGATTAAAACCAGCAACGCAATGAACAAGCACCTTTTGCCCTTTTCTCAAGCGTTCAAGGGCCCATTGTGCCTCCTCAATAATTTCGTTTAAACACATGCCATCATTGCCTTCACCTTTACTTATCCAGCGATCAGCGGAATGACTATTTGAGGCTATTGCCCATCGACTGGGTTCTTCGCCCAAATTTAGAACGGCGTTCACGTCAGGGCGATGCTCAGGTTGGGAACTCAATCCACCGATAAAGAGGCGTTTGTGGTAAGTGCGTTTACCAAGGCGAATAGTAATAGGATCCCCGCCGTACCGTTCATGTAATTGATTAGGCATTGGTACAAGACCCAAAGGTAATGAAGGTGCAGGCGACCAATCGCGCCTAAAGGCAACATCTATTGTTTTGCCGGTTCGTACTTCTATCTTGCTTTTTCGAGCAGAAAACAAATAACTTCCCGGTTCGTCTCCGCTGTTAAATAGCAAATAAAGCGAGGTTCTGTTATTAGGCGGTCGCCAATGTAATGCACCATGCAGGCTACGACTGGTATGATTAGGGGGTAAAGAATCAAGTTCTTCATAAAGGCCTGTACGCTTGATCAATTGAACATCGAGAAAACGCAATCGCTGCGGTTGATAATAGCCCTCTACTTCCTCAAACACTTTTTCCCCTTCACTAGACAATCGTGACGAAGTGGGTCTCAATTCTTGATAATCCAGAATGAAATCATAACAACCTCTTTTTCTCACTTCATTTAAACTTTCTATTCGCCCGCTTGAGAGAGAGACTTCAGAAGGGAATCCAATAATCTTTGCGTGTTTCGTGGGTTTTACCATGTTTTTATCGTATGCATCGTTCTATATCAGCTGCCTAACGGCCGTTTTGTCAGGCAAGTAAGGCGGCTGATTATTGGGTGCTCAACATTTCAACCCCAATTTACCGCAACATTGTATCGCAACGCTTGAAGCATATCTCTTTTGCACTCTATTTAAAATAACAGTTGCTTATCATATTGGCGGAGCTGTTCATCATATAAAAAAACAACCTGCACGGCCGTTTCCGGCCTCATATCAATCAATTCATAAGCGTTAGCCGCCTGCGCCAGCGGGAAGCGGTGGGTGATGAGCGGCTGGGGCTGCACTTTGGCTAGCATTTGCCAGGCAACGTCCATGCGTCGTTTTTTGCTCCAGCGCCCTTGCCAGCGGGGGGCCAGGTGGCTCACCTGGCTGCTGATGAGCTGAAGCTGGCTGCGGTGGAAGTGGCCGCCCAGGTCCAGATTGGCCCGCTTACGGCCGTACCAGGAACCGATGAGGAGTCGGCCGTTAAACCCCATCGCCCCAATCGCCCCATCCAACGCCGCCGGATTGCCAGACAGCTCAAAGGCCAAATCGAGGCCGGGATGGTGGTTGGCGTGGGGCAGATTGGCTTGCAATTGCGCAGCTAAATCGGGGGCGGCTGGGTCCAGGCTGGCGGTTGCTCCCAATTTTTGTGACCAGTCGCGGCGCAGCGGGTAGCCGTCTAGCGTCAGCAGGCAGGCGAGCGGCAGCTGGGTCAGCAGGCTGGTGGTGAGCAGCCCGACGACTCCCTGGCCAAAGACGGCCACCTGCTCCCCAATCCCTGGCTGCGCGTCCATGACGAAGGAGACTGCCGTTTCCATGTTGGGCAGGAAGACGGCCGTTTCCGGCCGCATTCCATCCGGCACAGGCATCACCTCGTCCGGCTGGGCGATGAAATGGGATTGGTGCGGCTGGAAGGCAAACACCAGCCGGTCGCGCCACGCGTTGTCTACCAGTTTGCCCACCTCAACCACCTGCCCTACGGCCGCGTAACCGTACTTTTGCGGATAGCCGCCTTCGCCCAGTGCGGCAATCGTGGCATCGGCCATCAGCTCGGCGGGCATCTGGCCGCGATAGAGCAGCATCTCTGTGCCGGGGCTGATGGCGGAGACGACGGTTTGCACCAGCAGGCCATCATCCGGCAGCGGCGGCAGCGGCTCCGGGCGCAGCTCTAGCTGGTACGGCGCGGTAAAAAAGAGGGCTTGTCTTTGCATGCGCTTCAGTAAATGGAAAAAAGTTTTCAAAATTCTTTATCAGCAGATTTAGCAAATTTAGCAGATAAAATCTATGTAATCTGCGAAATCTGTTGATACATTTTTCTAGCCACTTATCGTTTATTGCCTGAAATTTTGACGCAAAGGCGCAAAGAGGCAAAGAAAAACTTTGCGCCTTCTGCATCTTTGCGTCCTTTGCGTTAAAAAACCGCCTCAGCGGCGAATCATGGTGGCAGTCATGATGGCGCACAGCTTGCGCGCTGCCGCTTTCGTCTTCGCCGAACAGCTCGCCCTGGCAGACGGTGAGCGTGCGGCCGGGGCGCACCACCCACCCGTGGGCGATCATCTTCACGCCCAGCGCCGGGGCCAGCAAATTCATCTTGAACTCCACGGTGACCACTTCGCTGCCGGGGGGCAGCAGGGAGAGCGTGGCGTAGCCGCAGGCGGAATCGACCACGGCCGTTGTCGCCCCGGCGTGTACAAAGCCATGCTGCTGAAGCAGGTCGGGGGTGACGGGCATCTCGATGGTGACATTTCCGGGGAAACGGCCGTTAACCGCGCCCCAAAAAATCCATGAACGTCTGTTTGGCAAAGCTGGCCCGAACGGCCGTTTCGTACGCTAGATTTGGCACCTCAAACTGAGTCATCTACACACCCTTGATTTTTAAAAATCCACAGATTGCGCAGATTACGCAGATTTTCACCTTTAATCTGTGCAATCTGCGTAATCTGTGACTAAAAATTAGTTTTCGTCGGGCCAGCGCACGTCGCCGGAGAGGATCATATCTTTGCCCAGCCATTGCGTGTGCGGATTTTGCAGCTGGGGCATGCCGTAGCCGTTCAGGTTGCCCACGGCATTGAGGCCGCCCACCAACAGCGGGGCGACGGTGATCACCAGACGATCCACCAGCTGCGCCGCCAGAAAGCTGGTGATGATACCGGCTCCCCCCTCCACCATCAAGCGGCGGATGTTGTGTTTGTGCAGGCAGGCCAGCAGTGCAGGCAGGCTTACCTGCCCGTTGGCGGTGGCAGGCAGGCGCACGACGGTGGCCCCGGCAGCCAGCAAGGCTTGCTCTTTGGCGGGATCGGCCGTTTCTGTCGTCGCAATAATCGGTTGGCGGGGATGCTGGGTAAGCAGTTTGGCCGTCAGCGGCGGCCGCAACTGGCTGTCCAGGATGATTGGCCGCGGGTCGGGGCCAGCGACGAGGCGCACCGTCAGGCGGGGGTCATCGGCCAGCACCGTGCCGATGCCAACTAAAATGGCATCATGATTGGTGCGCAGCTGGTGGGTGAGGGTCATCGATTCCTGCCCGCTGAGCGCCAGCGGCTGGCCGCGCTGCCGGGTGATGGAGCCATCGACGCTTTGGGCGTAGCTGAGGGTGACAAAGGGACGGCCGTTTGGCACTGCTTCAGGCTGGGGCGATGGGTTGGGAGCGGAACGGCCGTTCAAATTCAGCAAATGGCGCATCCGTTCCACCTTGGTGGCCAGGTACGCTGCGTTTTCCACATTCAGCGCCGCGGGCATTGGCACCCGCTCCGCCACAGGAATACCTAACGCTTCCAAACTCTCAATTTTGCTGGGATTATTGGTGAGCAGCCGTACGGCCGTAATGCCCAAATCGGCCAAAATGCGGGCGGCGACGGTGTAATCGCGGGCATCCGCCTGGTGGCCCAGCATCAAATTGGCTTCCACTGTGTCGTACCCTTCGTCCTGCAAATTGTAGGCACGCAGCTTGTCGAGCAGGCCAATCCCCCGCCCCTCCTGCCGCAAATAAACAACAACACCCGCGCCCGCCTCGGCAATCTGGCGCATCGCCTGGTTCAGCTGGGGGCCACAGTCGCAGCGCAGCGAACCGAGCACATCGCCGGTAAAACATTCCGAGTGAATGCGCACCAGCGTCGGCTGGCTGGCGGCAATCTCCCCAAAAACGAGCGCCAGGTGCTCTTTTTTATCGTGGTTGTTTTGGTAGTAGCAAAGTTGAAATTCGCCCACTTCGGTGGGGATACGAGCGCACGCCTGGCGCTCGACGACAAGGTCACTCATGGATTACACGCTCCGACACAGCTTATTCTTGGTAAAACCAAGGTTCTAGTTGATTATACGCAACTCTGCCCGGAATGGATCGATAGGGATGAAAGCCAAACATAGCCTGGGGATTTTGTAGTTTAAGTAAATAATCGCGTAACGCTGTGGCCGGTCTCCTGACCACGCCACCAGCCTGCACGGTCAGGAGACCGGCCGGAGCACATTACCTGATTTATTTTTTTATTCACAATATCCCCAGGGCGAGGGATTTATCCCCCGGTCAAAAGGTGCGTTCGTAAAGCTGGTAGGTTTGTTGGGGGAGAGCGTGGTGATTTTGCAGGAAGGATACGGCCGTACTCTCTTTTCCCGCCCACACCGGGCCAATCGTCATGGTTTGCCAACCCGCTGCCTGAGCGGATAGGAGCGTTTGCCGCCACAGCTGCCGCCCAACCCCCTGGCCGCGCCAATGGGGCAAAACGCCGCCCAGCAAAACCCGGCCCGCGCGAACGGGTTGATGGCGAACGGCCGTTAACCCCAGCCACCACAGCCCACGTCCACCCCGCCAGCGCCGCAGCCGCGCCGCCAAATCGGGCAGCAGCAGCACCAGGCCCACTGGCTGCCTCTCCACCCAGGCCACCCAGCCGTGCAGCGCTGGCCCCAGCCAACGCTGCCAAAAATCTGCCTCCAGCGCATCTGGCGGGGCAAACCCGGCCGGATTTTGGCCCAGCGCGGCCAGCAGCGGCAGCAGTTCGTGGCTCAGTTGGGCCGGGTGCAGCGGGCGCAGTTCGGCTGGCCCCACAAGGGCGATCTGGGCTGTGGCTGGCACGTCAACATGAAAAAGGGCGCTCTGGGCGATGGGGGTCATGCGGCGGGCCAGCAGCTCTGGCAGGTAAGGCGGGTTGTACGGGGTGAGGTGGGGCGGCGGCAGCTGCCAATGGCTGGCCAGCGCCCCGCTGCCCAGGTGGGGCGAAAATGCCGTCGGCCCCACAAAGCGGCGGATGCCCTGGTTGCTCAATTCTTCCACAATTTTGTCCTGAAAGGCGAGCAGGGCGCTTTTGCTGTTGGCGCAGTGCAGGTGGGCCAGGTAGGCGGTGCGGTCGTGGCGGCGCGGGTCTTGCAGCAGGGCGGCGGTGACCAGGGGGGCCTCGATGCTGGCCAGGTTGGGGGTGGCGGGCAACGGCCGTTCCTGCATCCGGCGTAAGCCATCAAAATAAAGCAGGGTGGGGGTCATTCGGGCCAGGTGTGGATTGCGGGCGGGGTTGAGGGCGGCCTGAATGCGGCTGGCTTCCAGCGGTGTCCAGCGGCGATCATCGGCGTAGATCTGCTGGCTGTAGCTGAGAAAGGTGCGGCGGTCCCAATGGGAAACGGCCGTATGCAGTTGAAAGTTAAAGTAATCGCTCATAGTTTGAGGCGTAACGCGCGGCGGAACCCAGGCAAAACGCTGAAAGCCCCAAAATTACAGTTCCGCCGACGGGCAGATGTCGTTAAGGGTGCAGTTGGGGCAGTCGGGGCGGCGGGCGATGCAGATGCGACGGCCGTGGAAGATGAGCAGGTGCGAGATGTCGATCCAATGCTCGTGGGGAATCATTGCCATCAGCTCTCGCTCTACCTTCACCGGGTCCTTGTTGTCGCTGGTGAGGCCCAGCTTGTGGGCAATGCGCTTAACGTGGGTATCGACGGTGATGCCTTCGGCCTTGCCGAAAATTTCGCCCAGCACCACATTGGCCGTTTTGCGGGCGACCCCTTTAAGCTGGGTCAGGTCGTCCATCTCCTCGGGCACGTCGCCCCCGTGGTTTTGGATGAGGGAAACGGCCGTTGACTGAATAAACTCTGCCTTTTGCCGAAAAAAGCCCGTAGGCCGAATCGTCTCTTCCAGTTCGGCGCGGTCAGCGGCGGCCAGGGCGGTGACGTCTGGATATTTGGCGAACAGGTCGGGCGTCACCTGGTTCACCCGCACGTCGGTACATTGCGCGGAGAGAATGGTAGCCACCAGCAGTTGCAGCGGCGACTCATAATTTAGTTCGCAGTGGGCGTCTGGGTGCGCGGCCCGCAGCCGCTGCAAGACGGTTTGCACATATTCTGGGGACGGTTTTGGTAAGCCATAAGCAATCCTGTGTGCTGCTGGTCAATCTGCCAAAGGTTAACCCTTTATCACTGTGTAACTCTAGCGTTATCAGAATTGGTGTGCAAGTGTATAATGGGCGGAAAAATTTTGTTTTTAGGTGTTTCGGTTTTCAGGTAGTTAGGCTCTCATCTTCTCACTTGAACAGATAGAGATTTAAACACCCTAGAAGGAGTGACTGCGTGCTTATTGATTTTGGACGCGAACTGTGTGGTGATTTGGCAGCGGCCGAATCACGCGAATGGCTGGTTACCAACGGGATTGGCGGATTTGCTTCAGGCACGGTGGCGGGCGTACTCACTCGCCGCTACCACGGGTTGTTGATGGCGGCGCTGCAACCGCCACTGGGCCGCACGCTGCTGCTGGCCAAGGTAGACGAAACGGTGGAGTATGAAGGGATTTATCCGAGAAGCGGCCGTTTCTATCCACTTTATGTCAACCGTTGGGCCAACGGCGTGGTCGAAGGCAACGGACATAAAACCATCAATCAGTTCCACCTGGAAGGCACCACCCCCGTATGGACCTACGCCTTTGGCAACGCCCTGCTAGAAAAACGGATCTGGATGCAGCCAGGGGCCAACAGCACCTACATGCAGTACAAACTCACTCGCGCCACCGGCCCGCTAACCCTGGAAGCCAAAGCGTTTGTCAACTACCGCGACTACCACGAAACGACCATTGTTAATGATTGGGAACCGGAAATTGAAGATGTTAAAAATGGCCTGAGCCTCAAAATTCATGAAGAGGCCACCCCCTTTTATTTGCTTAGCAGCAAAATGCGCATGATGCCTCAATTTGATTGGTATGAAGATTTTTACCTGAGCATTGAAGAATATCGTGGGCAAAACGATGTGCAGGAAGACCATATTTACGCCGCCCTGCTGCGCACGGTGCTCCGCCCCGGCGAAGCGGTAACGCTGGTGGCCAGCACAGACCCAGACGCCAACCTGGATGGCGACAAAGCGTATGCCGAACGACAGGCCTACGAGGCCGAGCTGCTCGATCGGGCGCGCAAGGTACATGCCGTGGCGCTGCCTGCCGAAGTGAACCAGCTTGTGTTGGCGGCCGACCAGTTTGTGGTGAAAAGGCCTACGGGGCGGGATGTAAACGGCCGTTCCGTCATCGCCGGCTACCCCTGGTTTAGCGACTGGGGCCGCGACACCATGATCGCCCTGCCCGGCCTCACCCTGGCCACCGGTCGCCCCGAAGTCGCCGCCTCCATTTTGCGCACCTACGCCCAATTTGTAGACCAGGGCATGCTGCCCAACCGCTTCCCCGACGCCGGTGAACACCCCGAATACAACACCGTAGACGCCACGCTCTGGTATTTTGAAGCAATCCGCGCTTACCACGCCACCACGCAAGACAACCGGCTGGTGCAAGAGTTGTTCCCCGTGCTGCAAGAGATTATCATGTGGCACAAGCGGGGCACCCGCTACAACATCCAAATGGATGAAAATGATGGCCTGCTCTTTGCTGGCGAAGAAGGCGTACAGCTCACCTGGATGGATGCCAAAGTAGACAACTGGGTCGTCACCTCGCGCATCGGCAAGCCGGTAGAAATCAACGCCCTTTGGTACAACGCCCTCTGCATCATGGCCAAATTTGCCCGCCTGCTGGATGAAGAGCCGTCTGAATACGACACGATGATCAAGCAGGTGAAACAAGGTTTCGATCGCTTCTGGAACAAGCAGATGGGGTATTGCTACGACGTCATCGACGGGCCAGATGCGGATGGATTAGACGGCAGCCTGCGCCCCAACCAGCTCATCGCCATCTCCCTGCCGCACAGCCCCCTCACCAAAGAGCAGCAGCGCTCGGCGCTAGATGCGTGTGGCCGCCATTTGCTGACGGCCCACGGCCTGCGCAGCCTGTCGTCTGACGACAAGGCGTATATTGGCCATTACGGCGGCGATCGACAAAAGCGGGATGGCGCGTACCACCAGGGCACGGTGTGGGGCTGGCTGATTGGGCCGTTTGTCAGCGCCCATTTGCGGGTGTATGGCGATAAAACGGCGGCCCGTTCTTACCTGGATTCGCTGTTAAAGCACCACATCCGGGCGCATGCCGTGGGCAGCCTGAGCGAGATTTTTGACGGGGATGCGCCGTTTACGCCCCGGGGCTGTGTGGCCCAGGCGTGGACAGTCGCTGAAGTTCTGCGCACCTGGCAAGAAACGAGTTAAGAAGAGATTGGAGATTGGAGACTGGAGATTTCCTCAATCTCCAATCTCTAATCTCCTTATCTAACGTAATATTGCATCTCTCGATTGCGTCTGACGGGTGGAGGTAAGTTTTGATGAAATTAGCAATGATTGGTTTGGGCAAGATGGGGGCCAACATGGCCCGGCGGCTGATTGGCGGGGGTCATGCGGTGGTGGGGTACAATTTGGAAACGGCCGTTACCGACCAACTCGCCGCCGAAGTCAACCTCATCCCCGCCTACTCTCTGGCTGAAGTGGTAGAAAATTTAGCGCCGCCCCGCGTGGCCTGGGTCATGGTGCCCGCTGGCAACCCAACCGAAAGCGTCATCGGGGAGCTGAGCCAGCTGCTGAGCGAAGGCGACCTGGTAGTAGACGGCGGCAACAGCAACTACAAAGAGACGATGCGTCGGGGCCAAATGTTGGCCCAGGCGGGCATTGATTTTGTAGATGTGGGCACCAGTGGCGGCGTTTGGGGGTTAAAAGAGGGGTACAGCATGATGGTTGGTGGGTCAGATACGGCCGTATCCACCCTCACCCCCGCCCTCAAAACCTTGGCCCCCGGTGCCCAGCAAGGCTGGGGGCACGTTGGCCCCAGCGGTGCTGGCCATTTTGTAAAGATGATACACAACGGCATTGAATACGGCCTGATGCAAGCGTACGCCGAAGGGTTTGAAATTATGAAGGCCAAGGAAGAATTTGGCCTTGATTTACACCAAATCTCTGAAATTTGGCGGTTTGGCAGCGTGGTGCGCTCCTGGCTGTTGGATCTAACAGCCAACGCGCTGGCCGAAGACGGCGACCTGAGCGGCATTAAAGGGTACGTGCCCGACAGCGGCGAAGGGCGCTGGACGGTGCAAGAGGCAATTGACCTGGACATCCCCGCCCCCATCATTACCCACTCCTTGTTTGCCCGCTTTGTCAGCCGTCAGGATGATAGCTTTGCGGCCAAGCTGCTGGCCGCCATGCGTAACCAGTTCGGCGGCCACGCCGTCGTCAAGGCAGAAGATTAACCATTTGCCCATTCAGAAGTTCAACTTTTAAGAAAAGTTGAACTTCTCCAACAACAGGTACCCAATTTATGTTTGAGAATAAACCAAAATTTGGCCCTGAGCAGTTTGCTGCAGGTGCGGACATCATCCAACAAGGGGATGTGCCGGACAAGTTTTACATCATCACGCGAGGCCGGGTGGCGGTGGTGCTACAGCCGCCAGACGGCCTGGATGCGGTGCTGAACTACCTGGGGCCTGGCGATTTTTTTGGCGAGGTAGGGCTGCTGCGGCAAAGTCGGCGGATGGCAACGGTGCGGGCGGAAACGGCCGTTGACGTCATGACCATGGATTACCCCACCTTCAAAAACTGGATCGAAGGCTCGTCGCTTATTGCGCAGGAGATTAAGGCGCTGGCGGCAGAACGCACCCGCGACACCGGGCCGCTAGAACCAGCCCCCCAGCTGGAAATCCCCCCCATGCCAGCTGAATTTGTGGAAACGGCCGTTGAATCTGCCGAACAGTACGAACCCCATGCGGTCATCATCCGCCAGGGCGAGGAGCCAGACCGCTTTTACATCATCGTGGAAGGGTTTGTCTCGGTAACGCATGAAGATGAGAACGGCAAGCAGCATCAGGTAGCTTACCTGACGGCGGGGGATTATTTTGGCGAGATTGGGCTGCTGGAAGGGAGCGAACGGATTGCTACGGTAACGGCCGTTACCCGCGTAAAAGTCGTCTCCTTCAACCGCGACACCTTCCGCCGCTGGATGCTTAGTTCCCCCAGCAGCCAGGATGACATCTCTGAAACGGCCGCACGCCGCCGCCGCGATACCGGGTTTTTGTCGCTGCCGGAGGAGCCGTAGTCGGTAATCGGTGGTCGGTGGCCAGCCACTTGCACACTTGCACACTTGAGGAAGTTATGACCGCAGACATCACAGATTTAAAACGGCAAGCAGCCGAAAAAGCAGTTGAGTTTATTCAGTCTGGCATGGTAGTGGGGCTGGGAACGGGCAGTACGGCCGTTCACGCCGTACGCGCTGTGGGGCGATTATTGCAAAGCGGGGCATTGCAAAACGTCGTCGCCATCCCCACCTCAGAGGAGACCACCCGCGAAGCCCAATCGCTGCAAATTCCGCTGGTAACGTTTGACACCCATCCCATTATTGACATAACAATTGACGGAGCCGACGAAGTGGCCCCCAACCTGGACGTCATCAAAGGGCTGGGCGGGGCGCTGCTGCGCGAAGCATTGTAGCTGCCGTCACCAAACGGTTTGTCATTGTGGCCGACCATACCAAGCGGGTGACGCAGCTGGGCAGCAAAGCCCCCGTGCCGGTAGAGGTCATTCCTTTTGCCGAACGCCCCGTCGCCGATTATTTACGGTCGCTGGGGGCACGGGTAGAAAAGCGTCTGGAAAAGGGTGGGGAACGGCCGTTCATCACCGATGAAAACAACATCATCCTAGATTGCTACCTGCCACCCATCGCCAATCCCCAACAGCTGGCCACCGCCATCCGCCAGCAGCCCGGCGTGGTGGAACACGGCCTCTTCCTGCACATGGCCTCCGACGCCATCCTGGCCACCCCCACCGGCATCGAACACCTTACTCGCCCGTAACAATTTTTCAGTGACCGGTGGCCAGTAAACAGTATGCCCCCTTTATCCACCACACGTTTTAAAGCCCTCGCCCTGCTGGCTGTTGGTCTGCTGGCAGGCTGGCTGTATTGGCCCACCGTGCGCCTGCCGCTCATTTACGACACGCTGCTGCACATTCGCATTGCGGGTGGGCTAAATTTTGGCTCCGTCTGGCTGCCCACAGAAGCGTTTGGCTTTTACCGCCCCCTCACCTTTTTTCCGATGCTGATCATCCGGCAGCTGTTTGGTGACTACCCGGCGTGGCTGCTGCACGGCAACAACGTGGTGCAGCACGGGGCAAACGCAGTGCTGCTGGCCTGGCTCAGCTGGCGGCTGTGGCCCGATTGGCGGCGAGCGGTGGCGGCGGGCGCTATTTTTGCCACCTTCCCTTTTGCCTACCAGGCGGTGGCGGTGTATGGCCACAACGTGCATCCGGCCATGACGGGGCTGGTTTTGTTGGGGCTGCATGGGTATCTGGCGGCTCTAAAAACAAAAGGAACACAGAGTTTCACAGAGGAATCACAGAGAACCACAGAGAAAAGAGGGGAAAAATCTGCTCAATCTGCGAACTCTGTTGATAAAAAATTTCGTGCATGGCAGTTCTTCACCTGGCTGTTGTTTGGGGTGATGGTGCTGACGCATGAAACGGCCGTTCTCTTCGGCGGCTTGGCGGCGTTGCTGCACATCTGCGCCCAACCAGACCTGCTCACCCAGCCGCGCCAGCTGCTGCGGCAGCCGTGGCGCTGGTTTTTGCTGGCGGGTGTGGTTTACCTGGTCATCTATCAATTTTTGTCCATCAGCCGCGCCCCGCAGGCGGCCGAGGTGGGGCGAGATTTGTGGCTGAACGGGCTCTATTTGCTGCAAGCGGCCGTTTTCCCCCTGGCCTGGTTTGCCCACCTGCTGCCCAACGTTAGCGGCCAGTTCATCACCCTGGCCGGTGCCGGATTGGTCTTAGCGACCTGCGGCGGGCTGGCGTGGCGCAGGCCCGCCTGGCGCGCGCCGCTGCTGCTGGCCGGGGGCTGGTGGGGGGCCGTCAGCCTGCTGCTGGCCATCACCCTGCCCACTGAGTATTTGCTGCGCGGCCCGCGGTTGCTGTACCTGGGCAGCGTGGGCGTGGCGTTTTTGTGGGCACATTTGCTGGCGGGCGTGTGGTCATCCCCCTCCCTTGCCCCCCCCCGAAAGGGGAGGGAACAAGCTCCCCCTCCCGAGGGGAGAGGGCTGGGGAGAGGGTTAATCTGGACGGCCGTTCTCGCCTTCATCCTCGGCACCAGCGGCCAATTTGTGCGCACCAAGCTGGGCGAATATGCCAAACTCACCGAACCAGTAGCCGTTTTGCAAGAAACCCTCTTTTCTGAGGATGAAATTGTCTTGGTAAATCTGCCGCAGTGGCTAGACGTGCCCCCCAAAACGTACGCCATCGGCGTGGAGTTTGTCGCCATGCTGGGCGACTATCTATTTGCCGAAGAGCTGGTAAACGCCAACCTGCCCGCCCAGCATCCGGTGTGGGCGGTGGGCTTGCCAGAGCTGCAAACCAGCCAGGCATACACCTATGGCATTCAGGCCCAGCACAATTGGCCGAACGCGTTCAATGATCGCGTCCGTCATTATTTTGTGACAAGCTATTTGCCAGCTGGCCTACAAACCACGCATACCGGTTTTATTGTTCCCCAACAAGCCCAGCCGCCTATTCCACCGCCAAATCCAATTGCCCAATTTGGGGCATATCTACTCACAGGGGCAACAGCGCAGGTGTGCGACGGCCGTATTGGTGTCCGGCTGGGTTGGCTGTCTGGCCGGGCACGGGTTGCGGAGACGACATCGGTATTTGTGCAGGTGTTGGGGGCAGACGGCCGTCTGCTCACCCAGGCCGACGGCCCGCCACTGGGCATTCGCCCCGGTTTGCTCAACGCGCCGCCCGATGCTCTGCTATCTGATTTTCGCCAAATGATGCTGCCTGAGGGGGAAACGGCCGTGCCCACCACCCTCCTTGTTGGCGTGTATGATTTTGCCAGCGGTGAACGCAGCCCCGCGACGGATGCCATCGGCCAGCCGCTGCCCGACAATGCGTGGCGCATACCCATCACCACCTGCTCCCAATAACATACGAGGCGCTCACCGCAATCATTTCTGGCACTCTGCCGAGTGTGACACATCGTGTTACAATTTCAGGGCGTCTGGTTTGGGCCATCTAACAAACAAAGAACAGAGGCCAATTGTTGGCACCCCCACAAATTGGCCAGAAGCACGTGAAGGAGCTAGCAATGAGTGAAAAAATTCATATCAACATGGCCGATGCAGAGACATTGGCATCTATTTCGGGCATTGGGCCGGTGCTGGCCGCGCGCATCATCGAATATCGCCAGACGGTGCATCCGTTTGAAGAGGTGATTGAGCTGACGGCCGTGCCGGGCATCTCAGAAAAGATGGTGCGCAGCTTTGAGGCGTTGGTGACGGTACAACCGGCCGAAGCGAACACGGCCGTTTCCACCCGCGCCGTTGAATCTGAAGCCCCCCTGCTGCTGGATGCGCCCGAAGCCGTGCCCCTGCTGGCCGCAGAAACGGCCGCAACAACGGCCACAGTCGAGCCAGAACCGGCAATCGACATAGAGACAATGGAAGAAACGGAGGAAATGGAAGAAACGGCCGTTCCCCCCAACCAGCCGGAAATCGAAGCGCTGCCCCTTTCTGACCCACCCAGAGCCACCAGATCAGAACCCGACCTGCCGCCCCCCCTTGCCACGCACTTCGATGACGAGTGGGAAACCAAAGCCCGGCAGCGCGGCTGCCTGAACAGCTTGCTGGGAGGGGCCATCGGGGCCATCTTGGGGGCCGTGCTCACCCTGGCCATTCTGGCGGCGCTCAACCAGGGCACGCTCAGCTTTACAGCCAACGACACCGAACTGCGCCAGCAGCTAAACACGGAGATCGTCTCCCGTACCGATGAGCTAAACCGGCTATCCACCCGCATTAGCGTCGCCGCCACACAAGAAGCCGTCAGCAACCAATCGCTGCAAGCAGAGTTTGCCACCGCCAACGAAACGCTCAACGAAGCGGTAGCGGGTAATGAAGAAAACATCAGCTACCTGGCCACGCGCTCTGGTGCTCTCGCATTGCAGATCGAAGAAGTAGCGGGAGCGGCCGACACGTTCACCGATTTTCTAGACGGCCTGCGCGGCTTACTGAACGAGCTAGAGGGCGGCACGGCCACCCCAACGCCGACGCCGATAGACGAAACGATCACGCCCACGCCGACCCCGTTTAGCAGCCGCACCCCCACGGCAGAACCTGAGGCAACAACGGCCGTTTCCCCAACCGGCGTACCCACCCGCACCCCACAGCCCACCGCCACGCCGTTTACCTTTGCCACCAACACGCCCGCGCCGCAACCGTAAGCAACCTGGCGCGTAAAACAAGCTATGACCACAAACGAGGAGTTAAAAATGACAAACAATCAACCACGCAGCTTTGGCCGCCGCCTTTGGTGGATTTTCCGCACCACGCTGCTGATTTTTTTCTAGTGGCCCTTTCCGTCGTGGTGTTGGGCGGTTTGGGTTATGCGGGCTACCTGGGTGTGCAAGAAATTCAACGCTCCAACAACAGCCTGATGATGCGCATCGAAGCAAATGAGCAAAACCTAAACTCGCTGCGCGAACTGGTAAATGCCGAATTTGCCGCAGGCGATCCTGAACAGCAGGTGCAAATCAACCAGTTGCAAAACGAAATTGAATCGCTAAACCGCCAGCTAGAAGCCTGGCAAACGGTTCAGGCAGAGGAGACGGCCGTTCAAGCCGAACAAATCCAAACCCTGGAAACGAATCTGGCAACGGCCGTTGCCCAAAACAGCGACCTGGCCGATGAACTAGAAACGGTGCAAACCGCCCTGGTTGCCCTGCAAAGCGATCTCAACAGCGCCAGCGGCCGGGTCGATACCCTGGGTGGCGATGTGGATGCGCTGCGCCAAAGCCTGAACGATCTAGACGACAGCCTGGTGGCGCTGGGCAATGAAATGAGTGCCGCCCGCGACAGCGAGGCTGCCGAACTCCAGCAAAGCCTCACGCAGATCCAGCTGTGGGGATGCTCACCACGGCCCGTTTGGCCCTGGCAGATGAGGATGTAGATGCAGCGGAAACGGCCGTAGCCCAGGCCATCCTCCTGGCCGACAGCCTCACCACCGAACCCGCCAGCCTGGCCGCCGCCACCCTGAACCGGCTGCAAACCCGCCTCAGCCTCGCCGCCGACGGCTTCGCCACCGACCTGGAAATGGTCGCCCAAGATTTACAAGCAGCCAGCAGCGAACTGAACCTGCTCATCGTCGGCCCCACGCCAGAAACCGAACTGGTAGAAGCCACCAGCACCCCTTCTGAAACAAGTGAAGGCGATCTGGTTACACCCTCACCCACCGAAACCCCATCGTCCACCCCCACCCCCACAACATCTCCGTAAAATAAAACCGGGGCTGGTTTTGAAAACCAGCCCCGGTTCTTTTTAGCAACTGTTACCGTTCAGCGAAATTATTCACCAACAGCGACAGCTGGCCGTGTCATGGCAGAAACATCTGCACCCAACTCCGACAGCGTATCATACAAAACCTGAATGACATACTGACCATTGTGAGCAAATGCGCCGGGGTCCTTTTGGACATATTGGTAATTGTAAGCAGCCCGCAGCAATGTTGGCGTCCAGGTGCTGTACCCTTCGCCTGCATCGTTGAAGAAGTACGGGTAGCTGTGAGAATCGTACACAATGGGTGCAGCACCCACGCCGACGGCATAATCCGACATTGTGGTGTAAAGCAGTTCAGCCATCGTATTGATTTCGCCAGCCAGACCTTCGGTTACGTCGCCGTCACCGTCGAAGTCCACTTCACTAACGCGAATGTCTTGCAGATCTTCGGCCGTTTCCACGTTCTCATGACAATCGGTACATTCGGCCACTTCCACTTCCAACGCATGGGAGTTGTGGCATTCTGTACAATCATCAAACGCGCCTACGTGCTCGTTCTTGCCATTATATTCATTACCAGCAAACTCGTACGCACCCTGCACTTCCGTGCCGAAAAGCGTAGCGCCCGCCGCGAAGTAATGAATGTTCTGGAACCGCAAACCATCAGCGATTTCATCATCACCAAAATCGCCGGTAGCTCGGTTAACAGAACTGGTCGAAGAACGACCCTGATGGCAGTTGATACAAGTATTGGCTTGTTCGCCTTCGCCAAAGGAAACCGTTGCCCCACTGGGGAAGGTAACCGAATCAAAGACGTACAGTTCAAACGTTTCCAGGTTGCTGTGGCAGGTGGCACAGTTCAAACCATTGGCCGTCGGTTGGGTAATGGAAACCCCTTCCGTCGCCAACAGCGGCAGCCCAGCGGCCGAGTGACATTTGCTACAGCTGCCCGGTACCGCGCCATCTTCATCCCAATGACGGAACGCTTCTTCTGAACCGGCAAAGTGACCGTGGTCAATGCGGTGCAGCGCTTCCATATCAACAGGGGTGGCGATCGCTCCGTTCAGGTCGGCAATCGAATCATAGATCAGCTGGATCATGTATTTGCCGCCATGGGCATACCGGCCGGGGTCTTTCAACGAAGCCTGGTAGTTGTAGGCAGCTTTGGCCAGACGAGGCGTCCAGGCGTTAAACGCGTTGGGGAACGCAGCTTCGCCTTCAGAAACTTCGCCATTGCCATCTGTGTCGATGAAGAAGTAAGGATAGGCGCTGTTATCATAAACCAGCCCTGCGCCACCTACTTCGGTGGCATACGCCTGCATCGAGGCATACAGAATCGCGCGCATGTCTTCGATTTCGAAGTAAATGCCTTCGCTCATGTCGCCATCACCATCGTAGTCCACCAAAGAACCAGGCATACGGATGTCTACCAGGTCTTCTGGGCCACGGGCGTCGGTGTGGCAAGCGGTACATTCGTCGAACTGAACTTCCAGCGTGTGCGGGTCATGGCAGCTTACGCAGGTGTCGTACCCTTCCACGTGGTCAAACTTGGAATCGTATGACTGGCCTTCGTATTCGTAGCCACCCATGGCCCAGGTACCAAACTGCGTGGCAGCAGCCGCGTAGTAATGGATGTTGGTGAAGCCCAAATCTTCGCTCACGGTATCCAGGTCAGCTGCCGGATCCAGCCCGGCGTTGACGATGGAATCGTTGACGGAGACGGTGGACGCGCGCCCTTGGTGACACTGCATACACCGTGCTTCTGGGCCTAAGCCAGTGATTTCTGCCCCAGAGGGGAAGACGACACTGGACAGGTCAACAGTCACACTGTTGTGGCAAGCTTCACACTCCACTGTGGTACCAAGGGGAGCTGATGCATCTACTGCGCCAAAAGCAGAGCCATCAGCCCCCAGGAAGTCGAGGAAACCAGGCGTGCTGTGACATTTGGCACAGCTAGCCGGTACTTCGGCCGGATCGTCTTCATTCCAGTGAATAAAGGCTTCAGCGCTGGCATCAGCGTGACCAGATGCGGCCCACTGATCGGCGAAGGGGATGGTGGATACGGCCGTTTCTGGCTCTACCATCACCTCTACCACGCGCGTTACCTCTACCTGGACCTCAACGGTTTCCGCTTCGCCGGGTACTTCAACCTCGACTACCCGCGTAACCTCCACTGTTTCCGGTTCCTGGCTGCAAGCAACAACAACCAAACCCAAAAGCAGCAGAAGCCCGAGAAAAACGTAAACGCTTTTATACTTCGGGTTAAACATATAAACCTCCTTTGCAACGGATCTATCAAGGAAAGTATGCAGAAAGAAGCCCCCTCTACACCCTCCCTGAAAAATAGTTCAAAGACGATACAGGGAAACACCCTGCATCGCCTAAGGACTTAAAAAAAAGATCACACAGCCAGCCAGAAAAGCGAAAAACGGGCTAGCTATGGTGATGGCGTACTTAAAGGTACAAAGACCTCGCGGGTAACCCGTGGAATCGTTTCGATGGCAGTTTGCTCAAAAGTAAAGGCCCAAACCAGGCCTGCCAGCAGCAAAATCCCCACCACAGCAGCGACAATAAAAAAGATGCGCTGCCGCTGGTGCAAAACTGGTAAAGCGAGTTCTGGCCACGGGTCACCACCAGCTTCCAAACGCTCCAGTTCCAGGGCATGCTCCTCTTCCATTTGGTGGCGAGGCAGCATGCCAGTAAACATGCTGGGATTAAAATGTTTAATGTGCACATTATACATGTGCCAAATTACAATACTAAGCACAGCCAGCAGCGCCTCGCCGCCATGTGCGGCTTTGGCGGCCGGAATAAATTGCCCCGGCAGCAGCACCGTCGCCGCAATGGGGTTCCACAACACAAAACCGGTCAGTGCCATGATGGCCGTTCCCCAAACCACCGCCCAATACTCTACTTTTTCGCCAAAGTTAAATTTGGCCATTTTAGGCGCTTCATCGGTGAACCCTAAATTGTGCTTGATGGTTTGAATCACATCTTGCAAATCTTTCTTCTCTGGCAGCATGCGCATCCGCTCACGCTTCACAAAAAAGCGGTAAGCCGAAGTAAAGAGATGGTAGATGGAGCCAATAACCAGAATGATGGCGGCCCAACGATGGATAACACGGACAAACTCAATGCCGCCCATCACGTTAATCATCCACTCGGCCCACGCTTGCAGGGCATATTTTTGGGGCAGGCCGGTAATGGTCAGCACGGTAAAGCTCACCATTAAAATGGCATGTTCAATCCGCGCCATCGTTCGGAAACGAGGATACTGTTTTTCGTCGTGAGGTACTTCTTGTGTGGTACTGGTCATCGCTTTATCCTCTTAGCCGCAGCCGTACACGCCGGTAAATGTCTGTCGCAACCATGAAGCCAAAGAACCCCAAGGTGGCCGGTATCACAATTTGGTAGAAAAGGTTCACCAGATAAACCAGCGGATTGTTTTGCAGCGATGGTTTGAAATGGCTGGTCCAGCTATCTGGGAAGTTGGCCGTCGCATCCGGGTGACATTGCTGGCAGGTTTCTAGCAAATTGGCCTTGATGCCAGCTTCTGGATCGTCTGGGGCTTTGATGGCGTGAACGCCGTGGCAATCGTAGCAAACAGCCTTGTTGGTTTCTACGTTCGGGTCCTGATGTTCAAACAGGGTTACGGTGGTGCCGTGGAAATCAGCCACGTAGGTATCGAACACGTCGGTGGAGATTTCGTATTTTTCCATCAGCTCCACATCGGCATGGCATTCGGCGCACAGTTGGGGTGAGCGAATGCGGAATAGCGCGGTAGTGGGGTCGGAGATGTTATGCACGCCGTGGCAGTTGATGCAGGTAGGCACATCTGGGTTGCTTTCGCTAAGCAGGGCTTCGCCGTGTACGCTGGTGGCGTATTCGTCGAAGATGGTGCTGTGGCATTGCTCACAGGTGTAAGAAATGCGCTCACGCGGTTCGTTGGGGATGGGGGTGTCGTGTGCGCCGTGGCAGTCGGTACAAACGGCCGCTTCCAGTTCACCTTCTGCAATGGCCGCCCCATGCACATCGTCTAACGTGTGATCATAGTTTGTTTCGTGGCAACGGCCGCACAGTGGATATTGCTGCAAATTATATTCGCGCTCGCTTTCAACCGTCACAGGCTCGTGCGGGAAGCGCACATCTTCATGACAATCTGTACAGGCCAGCGGCTGCCAGGAATTGCCGTCACCATGCACCGAATCGTGCAAAGCATTGGCATCAATCGTCAGATTCAGCGTATCCCCGTTGGGGAAGGTGTAAGTTAGCCCTTCCTGACTGTGGCAAGCCAGACAGTAGCTGTTGTCTACTTGTTGGGTAAACAGCCCTGCCTGAATAATTTCTGTGAGCTGGCTGGCCTCTACAATTGGCACATCTTGCTCAACATGACAGTCGGTACACGCTTCGGTACCTGCGCCAGATTGCCATTCCTCAACTGTCAGCACATCGTGCGATCCGTGACAATCGGTACAGGCCACTGGATTTTCAGATTCTGGCCCAGGATGGCTGGTAATATGCGGCTGTACATGGCAGGTCTGACAGTTGGCCGACTGGGTTAACTCATATTCGCGCAGCGTATCGGCCGAAACAGGCACGTGGGGCTGCTGGTAATTATTGATGGGCTGGTGACAGCTAGAACACGCCACTGGGTCTGAAGCGGCATCGCCGTGGGCAGAGTTGGCCAAAACCGCCAAATCAATCTGCGCCGAGACGGTTTCACCAGAAGGGAAAACAACATTTTCTTCCGTATCTGAATGGCAAAGCCGACAAGCGGTGTCGTCTGCAATTTGGGCATGGGCTAACTGGTTGACTGCCAGTACGGCCGTTTG
This sequence comes from Candidatus Leptofilum gracile, assembly GCA_016713825.1. Taxonomy (GTDB): domain Bacteria; phylum Chloroflexota; class Anaerolineae; order Promineifilales; family Promineifilaceae; genus Leptofilum; species Leptofilum gracile. Next base: position 551,446 of record JADJOJ010000001.1, read on the forward strand.
GTTCGCATCTGTGATGGGCGGATGGGATTGGATAACGGCCGTAATATCCGGTTCCGGCGCTGCCAGGGTAGGCAGCACGTAGATAGCGACCAGGCAAGCCAAAACCGCACACACACCGCCCCAAACCATACGCCGCTTGTTAATCAACTGTTCCAAAGTGGCCTCCAATGCTTGTCGGGTTACTGTTCGTCAAAATCACGGTTAGGGTGCTTCAGAATCCACAGGCGCTTCTGCCGGTGCTTCCACCGCGGCGGGCGGGGTGTGGTAGCCAACTGCCAGGGCCAGCAATGCCTCATCAGAAACTTCTGGGGCACGGCCATCTGGGTTGTGACAACTGCGGCAGGCAAAGTTCAGCGAGATGCGTGTGGTGGCCAGGGTGCCATCCTCATTAAACTGCTCTAGCTGCGTGGGGTTAATGGCCATCACGTGCGTACGCAGATCGGCCGTATACATTTCCGCATCGCCCACAGCATTTTGCACCAGGCGCGGCATGTGACAGTCGATACAATCTACGCCGCCAATCTCATTGTGCCCAGCTTCATACTGTGTCTGCGCAAAGTGGCAATCTTCACAGCTTGTCTGTACGGTTGCCAGGTCGGCCTCGCGCAGCTGCACCACGCCTGTGTGCGGGTCGTGGCAAACCACACAATCCAGCATCAGATGTTGGCTTTGGTACAAATCGTCATAGCTTTCGTGGTGGGAGATAAAACCGTTTTCAGCAATAACGCCTTCCAGCGGCGCACCAGGGGTATGACAGGTATCGCAAGATTCTCCATCTCGGTTGATAGTAAGGCGGACGGTGATGGGGCTTTCGGCGTGTTGGCTGCCAGCGCCGTGGCATTCTTCACACTGCACGCCGCCAAAAGCCCAACTGCCCACAATGCCATCCAGGCCATCCTGGTTGCCAATGGGACTGTAGCCGGTGGTGTGGCAGGTGCCACAATCGTAGGCCAGGGTTTCGTCTTCGGTATGGTAAGCCACCCACTCATCACCCTGGTCAATTTCATCATTATCCAGGTTGTACTGGGCTTGCTCACCGGTGATGAGGTTGCCATTTTGGTCTAGAAAGCGTGCTTTCCAATTGTACCCACCGATGACGTAGCTGATATCGTCCCAGGTGTAGCCGGGCGGGGGATCGCTGACTTCCGAGAAGGGAAATTGGGGGGCTTCGCCGTTGGCAACGGCCGTTACCTGATGCGGATGCCCACTCAGCATGAAAACATCATAGATATCTTCATGGCATTCGGCACATGCTTCGCTGCCGATAAATGTCGGAGGCGTATAGCTCAGGCCATCCAGACCAGCGGGGCCGGGAACGCCCTGTTCACCTTGTGCACCTTGCGGCCCGGGAGGGCCTTGGGGGCCAATGGGGCCCAAGGGGCCTTCTGCACCGGGTTCCCCGGCACAAGCGGCCACAAAGGTGACAACGGCCGTAATGAAAAGCATCATTAAGAACCATTGTTTACGTTGCATACTGCCTCCTCTCTCTTCGCATTGCTTATTTGACATAATAGTATTAGTTGTTCTTATCTTTGGTTAATGTAGCCTGCACATTATACCGGGCAGTTTCTAGCGTCCGTAATGACAAATGTCACTGACAAATGATGACAGACGTTGCAGAATAGGGAGTACCTCTGGTGAGAATAAGGAAATCTTATGCGAGACGGAGCTAACAAATGGCAAAAAGATTCCAGCTTGACGCAATTATGCACAAATGTGAGGCGAGTTGAAGCCATGATACGCCTCCATGATGCAACAGGATGGCTTTTTATGCAACTTTTATTTGTCGTTTAATTACCCAAAGTAGGGTATAATTTTGCTAAGTTTTGACCTAAAAATCAGATATTTTCTCACCCTCAACGCGGTGGTTTTTTTGTTACTTAAACCCTATGCCACAATTTGCAAAATTGAGCAGGTAATTGCGTAAAATGCCGTTGTAAAACGGCCGTTTACCCTTCAGCAGTTGGCAGCTTAAACCGTAAGCTGGCCCATTATGCTGTAAACCCTCTGTGGAGGTTCCATTTTGGACGACAACAACATCGGCACAGTGAACAATATTGATATCAACCAGGAGATGCGCAGCTCTTACCTGGACTATGCCATGAGCGTTATCGTGGCCCGGGCCTTGCCCGATGCCCGCGATGGCCTGAAGCCCGTACACCGACGCATTTTATATGCCATGTGGGATATGGGCATTCGTGCTTCCTCCGCTCACCGTAAAAGTGCCCGTATCGTGGGTGAAGTGCTGGGTAAGTACCACCCGCATAGCGATACGGCCGTCTACGACGCCATGGTGCGTATGGCCCAATACTTTTCCATGCGCTATATGCTGGTTGATGGCCAGGGCAACTTCGGTAGTGTAGACGGCGACAGCGCCGCCGCCATGCGCTACACCGAAGCCCGCCTCGCCCGCATTACCCACGAACTGCTAGAAGATATCGACAAAGATACCGTCGATTTCATCCCCAACTTCGACGATAGCCTCACCGAACCAGACCTGCTGCCCGCCCGCCTGCCCAACCTGCTGCTCAATGGCGCAACCGGTATCGCCGTCGGTATGGCCACCAACATTCCACCGCACAACCTCACCGAGCTGTGCGACGCCATCGCCTACCTCATCCAACGGTACGACGACATCGACAACGTTACCCTGGACGAGCTGATGGAGTTTGTAAAAGGGCCAGACTTTTCCACTGGCGGCCTCATCATTGGCAACGAAGGCATTCGCAGCGCCTACGCCACCGGCCGCGGCCGGGTGGTCATACGCGCCAAGGCCGAAATCGAACCCTTGCCACGCAACCCAGAGCGGCAGCGCATCAACATCACCGAAATCCCCTTCCAGGTCAACAAAGCAATGCTCATCGAACGTATTGCCGACCTGGTAAACAAAGGCGTGATCACCGACATCAGCGATTTGCGCGACGAATCTGACAAGCGCGGCATTTCCATTGTTGTTGAGCTAAAGCGCAACACACAACCGTTGAAGGTGCTCAACCAGCTGTACAAGCACACCGCCCTGCAAACCACGTTTGGCGTGCAAATGCTGGCCCTGGTAGACAAACAGCCCCGGCTGCTATCGCTCAAACGCGCCCTGCAAATTCACATCGAACACCGCCTGGAGGTGATTACCCGACGCACCCGCTTTGAGCTAGACAAAGCGCTCAAGCGGCAACATATCCTGGCTGGCCTGCTGATCGCCTTGGAGCACCTGGACGACGTGATTGAAACCATCCGCCGCTCACCAGATGCCGAAACAGCCCGTGCCCAATTGATGGAGCGCTTTGGCCTTTCTGAGGCACAGGCCACCGCCATTTTGGATATGCAGCTGCGCCGCCTGGCCGCCCTGGAACGGCAAAAAATTGAGGATGAGTACCGGGAAGTAACAGCCCATATTGAATATTTGGAAGGGCTACTGGCAGACCAGAAAAAGATTTTGGGGCTAATTTTAGAAGATATCATCGAAATCAAAGAAAAATATGGTGATGCGCGCGCCTCGCAAATTATGATGGGCATGGATGCCGACCTGAACATCGAAGATATGATTCAAGACGAAGACGTGCTGATTTCCATTACGCAGCGGGGTTTCATTAAGCGAACGCCGGTGGCGGCTTACCGCATCCAGGCGCGGGGCGGTAAAGGGCTAATTGGCATGGGCCGCCGCGAGGAAGACCAGCTGGAGCATCTGTTTGCCGCTGGCTCGCTGAACACCATCTTATTCTTCTCTGACCGGGGCAAAGTGTATGCGGAAAAGGCATACAACATTCCAGAGCTGGATCGCACGGCCAAAGGCACCTCATTGATGAACATTTTGCCGTTGATGCCTGAGGAAAATATTACGGCCGCTTTACCCGTCCACAGCTTTGAAGATGCCGAATATCTAACCATGATTACCCGCAAAGGGAAGATCAAGCGCGTGGAGGTAAACGTTTTTGCCAATGTGCGCCCCAGTGGCCTGATTGCCTTGAACCTGGAAGAAGACGACAGCCTGGGCTGGGTGAAACTGACAGAAGGCGAGCAAGATTTGATCATTGTGAGTGAGCAGGGCAAGGGCATCCGCTTTCGCGAGGAGGATGTGCGCCCAATGGGCCGAAATGCCGCCGGGGTAAATGCCATTCGCCTGGACAGTTGGGACAACGTGGCCGGGGCCGATGTGGTGCTGCCAGGTGAAGACCTGCTGGTAATTACTGAAAAAGGGTACGGCAAACGGACGCCGTTGGAAGAGTATCGGCAGCAAAACCGGTATGGCCAGGGCGTGCGGGCCATGGTGCTAACGCCAGAGCGCACGGGCAAGATTGTGAGTGCGCGCGTGGTGGCCAGCGGCGACGAGGTGACCTGCATTTCAGCCAATGGCATTATGCTGCGCATTGCTACAGACCATATTTCGCAGCAGCTGCGTTCTAGCCAGGGCGTGCGGGTGATGGACCTGCGCGAAGGAGACACGGTTGCCTCTGTGGCGGTCATTCGTGAAGGACGGCTGTCGCAGGTAAATGGCGAGGAGCCGGAGGCAGCCAGCAGCAACGAAAACGGGGCAGCGGCGAGCCCAAATAACGGCGGCCAGGGGTTGCCGGTTGGAGATATCACTGGCTAAAGTGGGCAAAGCGCCTGATTTTTGTGAAGAGCATCGCGTTTGCGGTGCTCTTTTTTTGGGCAGTGGGAAGGATGGATGCGGAACACGGCCGTTTTCCCGCCTATTTCCTATGTGATTCCCAGCTATCGCCTTTTATACTTCAGGACGATCAACGGCCGTCTTTGGGTTGTTGATCGTTTTGAGCGATAACGTTCCGCCTTGCCCCTGTTTTGACCACTTTGCGGCGGATTGCTTGGCAAATACGGCCGTTCTGCATACCTAACGCCTATTTGCCTACAGGAAATTAAATGTCAAGCGGCCACCTAATGAAGCTTCTGGCACCCGTCATGAAGCTAGACAATCTAGGAATTCCCCCCGGAATTATTCAGGATATTATTTTTCGCCTGCTCTTCAACGAGAGTGACGTGAGCATTGCCCGTTTTTCTGAAGTGCTGGGCATTCACCCCAGCCTGGTAGATGAACTGCTGGCGCGCATGAAGCAGGAACACCTGGTAGAAGTGAAGCGAGCTGGCGGCCTGGGCAGCCTTAGCTTCATCTATGGCCTTACCGAAGCAGGCACCAAGCGCGCCCGTGATTCTTTTGAACGCAGCCAGTACGTGGGGCGAGTCCCTGTTTCGCTAGAAAAATACACCAAAGCCATTCTGCTGCAATCCAAGCGCGAGCAGCGCATTACCCCCACCCAAATGAAGCAGGCGTTGGGCTTTTTAATTTTGCCAGAAAATTTCGACCGGCGGCTGGGGCCAGCCGTCAATGCAGGCACTTCGCTCTTTTTATATGGGCCTCCGGGCAACGGTAAAACCACCATTGCCCAGGCAATTGCCAACCTCATTGGCCACGATTCGCCAATTTGGCTGCCAGATGCCATCACCGTGGGCGGGCAAATTATCCGCATTTATGACCCCCTGGTGCACACGCCTGTGGGGGAAGATCAGCTGGTGCAGCATACGGGGTTTTTGACAAACGGCCGTTCCGAAAAACCCAAGTACGACCAACGCTGGCGGCTCTTCGAGCGCCCCGCCGTGATGGTGGGTGGCGAACTCACCATGGATTCGCTGGATTTGCGCTACGAGCCAATTGCCAAAGTGTACGAAGCCCCCCTTCAGCTAAAGGCCAACGGCGGCATGTTCCTCATCGATGACTTTGGCCGACAGCAGATCAGCCCACAAGAGCTGCTCAACCGCTGGATTGTCCCCCTGGAAAGCGGCATTGACTTTCTGCGGCTGCAATCGGGCCAAAGCCTGGAGGTACCGTTCCGCCAGCTCATCGTTTTTTCTACCAACCTGGACCCCATGCAGCTGGTAGATGGCGCGTTTCTGCGCCGTATTCAAATGAAAGTGGAAGTCGGTGGCCCCACCGAGAAGCTGTTCTACCAAATCTTTGTCGAAGCGTGCAAATCACTCAACATACCCTTCGACAAAAAATCGTTTGTGCACCTGCTGCAAAAATGGTACCGCACCCCTAACCGGATTATGCAGGCGGTGCATCCTCGCGATATTGTGAAAACCGTTATTTCCATTTGCAACTACGACAATACCACCCCTCGCCTAACTCCAGAGCTAATTGATGAGGCGTGTGCGAGTTATTTTGTAGACGGCAACATGGCTGCAACGCTGGCCGATCAATAAATTATTGGCAAGCCAGGGTGAACCAAAAAACGTCGTGCCACAAGAGCGTTCATGCGTGGCGCACTACCACGAATGAAAAATCAGCAGATTTACCAGATTTAATCCGCGTTCATCCGTGAGTCCACTGAAAAAACAAACCGCAAAAACGCAAAGGACGCAGCGTTTTTAAGATTACCAGATAAAAATCTCTGCGGTCTCCGCGCCTCTGCGGTGAAATCACCCTTTTTTCAGTAGAGCCATCCGTGTTCATCTACGTCCCATTTTCAGAGGGCATGAAGCTTTTTTGTTTTTGCAAACGTTCGACTCAACAAGCCCGCCACCCCACCAACTTAGTGAGCCCCCTCAATTTGGACAACAACCTGACCCTCATTGTTGCCCCGCAAACGCCCCATCAGCAAAAACATACGGGCAAGCAGACCATATTTTTTCGTCAGGCGCTGACGCATTCTGGCCCGCTCTTCTGGGGTGTCTAGCACGCGGGCCTGCGCTGAAACCCATTCGCCAGAGGTGTTGCCCCGCTGGTCACTTTTGGCCAGGCGTACCTGGCTGTTGCTGCGAATCCGCTTCACCTTCCAGCTGTCGCGCTGTGTCCAGATATACAGCTTGTCTCCTTCTGCCACCACCCAGACAGGCGTTTTAACCCCCTGCCCATTTTTGCGAAACGTCTCCAAAGAAATATATTGCTCTCGGCCTAGATCGGTTAACGTCACAATTGTGTCTCCTTCTGTTTTGATAACTGATGTTACGCACTCACTCTGGAAAAGATTGCCAAAGTCTCCAAGGCAGTTGGTTTATCACCAGAGAGAAATTAGATTTTTGAAATCTACCCTGCGAAACATGAGTTGATAATTCCGGCATTGATTATAGCCGCGATAATTCTGCCCAAAATGAGCTTTCTATCAAAAACGGCCGGTTTGCTGCCGCGCCAGATGCTGGCGCGGGCAGAAGAGCATCCCTTCGGGCTGAGAGGCGGCCGCAGCGTTACGCGATTATTTTTTAACTACAACAGGGTCTGACTAGTGACGGATGGAAATTATTGGGGGGTAAGCAAAATGACGGGGATGCGGCGGCTGGTGCGCCGTTCGTAGGCGGGGTAGCCAGGGTAAGTTTCTACGGCAGCTTGCCAGCAGGCGGTCCGCTCATCGCCCTCAGTTTCGCGGGCCAGGTAGGTTTGGGAACGGCCGTCTCGCGTCACCGTCACTTCTGGGTGGGCCAAAATATTGTAATACCAGGCGGGATTTTTCTGCTGCCCCCAATTGGAAGCAATAATGACCAACCGATCATCTTCAAAAGGGACAGCCACCAGCGGCATGGTGCGCGGCAGGCCACTTTTAGCTCCGGTGGTGGTCACCGTCAGGATTTGCAAGCCAGTTAAAAGCGAGGCAGCGGTGGAACGGCCGTTGCTCACCTTTAGCACCAGTTTATCCAAATGGTGCATCACCCGCGCCGAAACCTGCGCCCCCACCGCCGACATTGCAATCCGCGTATTGATCTTTTGCAGTAAATTTTTTCTTCCAGCCATGCCCCCATTTTACGCCAGATGCCGCAAAAGCACAGAGTCTGTAAAATTCCGGCCGGTACAAAAAATCTGGGTCTTCAAGATTGCATAAGGCTGGCCGTGACCCGTAACGTAATGCACTTCTGGGCAGGTGCCACGTTTCACGCATTATTGTTTCACAGGAGATTCCATGAGTTGGCGCACCACCACGAATGAAAATCGTAGGTCGGATTGGCAATCCGACCCACATTTATGAAGGAGACGACACCGGCTGTCGCCGACCACCATGAATGAAAACCCAACCTCCGGGAGGTTCAGTGCGTAACAGAGGCCATTTTTGAAGCCTCCCGGAGGTTTATTTTCAGAGGAGCAGCAATGAACCAGCTAAAAGCAATTGTTTTTGATATGGACGGCCTGATGGTTGACAGTGAACCGCTATCGCAGCAGGCATGGAATGAATATTTACGGCCGTACGGCCACCAACTCACCGAAGCCATCGTCAGCAGCATCATTGGGCTGCGGGCAGACATAAGCACCTTAACAATCAAAGAGCTGTTCAATCTGCCCGAACCAGTGCCGGTGATTATCGAGAAGCGGGCCGCCATCTACAGCCAGATTCGGGCCAACGGCGTGCCCACCATGCCCGGTCTGCCCGAACTCCACGCCGAAATCGGCCGTCGCCAAATACCGTGGGCCGTCGCCACCTCTAGCCCCCACCACCACGCCACCGAAATTTTGCAGCAGCTCGGGCTGCAAAACCGCTGCCAGGCCATCGCCGCCGGGGACGAAGTTGCCCACGGCAAGCCCAACCCCGCCATCTACCTGCTGGCAGCAGACCGGCTGGGCATTCCCCCGCAGCATTGCCTGGCGCTAGAAGATTCCGGCCCCGGCAGCCTGGCCGCCGCCCGCGCGGGCATGACCGTTATTGCCATTCCCAACGCGCAAACAAAAACGGCCGATTTCAGCCACGTCCACCACCGCTACAATTCCCTGCACGATCTGCTGGCTAATTTGGATAGTTTCTTCGGGGAGAAAATTTAACTGCGGAGGGTGCGCAGAAAAAAGGGGAACTCTGCGCTCTCCGCGTTCTGGTTCTTTGGGATTTCCTGAGGGGTGCCACGAATTGACGCAACTTATCACGAAAATTCGCGTTCATTCGGCTACTTCGGTACACAAAACAGGTTGACCCCGCATTCTCTGGGTGAACATCAATTGCCAGAAACGGCCGTTAACAGCGGATTGGGGTCCCGTTCATCATCTTGCCGCATCGCCGCCAGCAGCGGCAGCGACAGCAGGCTTACCACCGCCAGCCCCATAAAAATCCAGCGATAATCTACCGTGTCTACCAGGCTGGTAGACGCCGACTGCCCAATGCCCACGCCAATGTTGGAAATCGCCATAAAGATGGCATACTGCCCCGCCCCCATGCGCCGGTCAGCTTTGGCCATTGCCAAGGTTATGTAAACAAGCTCCGAAGCCGACAGCCAGATGCCCCACAGCACAAACATGATCATAATATTGCTTTCATCGGCCACCAGAGCCATCAGCATCAAAATAGAAAAAACGCCAACGGCCGTCCACGCCCCCTGCTGCCAGATAGAAATGTTGGGCCGCCGAATAGTGTAGGTGGCCACCGCGCCGCCCACCACCATGCCAATGCCACCCAGCGCCGCCACATCCCCCACCTGCACCAGCGACTGCCCCAGCCCCTCATTGGCAAACAGCGTCACAATCGCATTCGCGCCATAAACCGCCACAGAATAGACAATGGCGTACAGGCCAAAGCGGAGGATGTCTGGTCGCCACAGGCTGCGCAAGGCTTCCCAGCTAAACTGTTGGGTTTCGCTGCGCTCGGCCGGTTCGTGGGTGAGGCGCACCAAAATTTGGGGCGTCAGGGTCAGCAGGGCAACCACCACAAAGATCACCGTCCAGCCAAACTGCTCGATGATACGGCCGTAAACCGAAGCCAGCAGCACCAGCCCCATCGCCCGGCTCACCACCATCACCCCCTGAATTTGCCCCTGCTCCTCCGGCGGCGTCACGTCGATGGCGTACCCGTCGGCCACCGTGTCGTAGATGGCCAGCCCCAGGGCAATAAACAGGGCCGTCACCACAAACAGCGGGTACATCTCCACCGGCGGCACAAAAGCGGCGGCAATCCCCCCCACAGAAATAAGCACCAGACCCAGGCTGATATACGGCCGTCTATACCCATTCCCCAACAGCGGCAAGCTCAGCTTCACCTTATCGCTCATCAAGCCAATGCCAATTTTTAGGATGAACGGCACCACCAGCAGCCCGTTTAGCAATGACAGCTGCCACGCCGCCGCGCCAAACGCCCGCAAATACAAATTGTTGAACACCAACACGTAAGAAGCAATTGCCCCTTGGGCAAAATAGAGGGCACCAAACAGCAAAAAACGGCCGTTCCGTGTGTTCGTTAAAGAAAATGAAGAAGGTTCAGACATGGCCGTTGTTCCTGTTGGGCAAAAAAATTTCCAGACATCATACTGCCCGGTACGTTGGAAGACAATAAACTGTTGCGGTTATACAAACGGCAACGCACGTTCGGGTTCAAAACCGTGCCAATAATTCATGACACGCTTGTCAGCCCACCCACGCAGGAAGGACAACCTCGGCGGCTTGCGTTTGTTATTCGATCAGCTCGGCGGAGAAGATGCGGTCCAGCCGGAAGGTGCGCTGGTCTTTGGCCAGATGGCAGTACGCCACCAGGTAGCCCACGCCGTTGTGCTGGCTGGGGTAGAGCGGCGTAATCACCCGGTTCGATTCACCATTTTGGCCCAAGTAGAGCAGGCGCAGGTTACGGCCGTTCCCCAATGCCTGCACCACCACATCCGGCAGCTGCCCCGTAAACGAAGGCGCATAAATGGTGCTGCCCTGCGCGTGCAGCAAATCCCCCACCGTTTCCAGCCGCCGCTGTTCCAAGGTGCGCACCATCCGCTTCAAAATTTCGGCCGTCATGTACACATCGTTCAGCGCCCGGTGCGCCCGCCCCATACGCACCCCCAAATGGCGCGCAATATGGCTCAGATTGTTGCGGCCAAAATGAAAATGCCGCCGCGCCAACAGCAGCGTACACAACCACGGGTTCGGCAGTGCAGCCACCTGACCGCTGGTTTGCAAACCATGAATCAGCAGCTCCTGCCCCACAAAACCCGCGTCAAATTCAGCGTTGTGCGCCACCACCACCGCCCCATCCAGCAGCGCCAGCAGATCATCGGCCACCTGGCTAAAGCCCGGCTGCCCCAGCAAATCGGCATCCGTAATGCCATTTACGCTGCTCGCTTTGGGGTCCATTTTGCGCCCCGGCTGGATGAGCGTGCTTAGCTGCCCCACCTCCTGCCAATTCTCCAGGCGAATCGCCGCAATTTCAACAATACGGTGACCCAGACCAGGGAACAGGCCAGTGGTTTCAGTATCTAGCACAACAATTGGCAGTTCAGACGGCCGTTTCTCTAACAAATTCAAATCCATACCCCAATTGTAGCAAACCACACAAAGTTCGTTAAAACCCGAAGCGCGCTTTCGCTGTCGTTTGCCCAAGTCAAAGCCAGAGAAACATCTCTGCGGCCTCCGCGCCTCTGCGGTGAAATTACCCTTTTTTCAGTAGCGCCATCCCTGTTTATCTGCGTCCCATTTCTTCCTCACACTATCTTTGCCCTTTTGCTTGTCATTCCCCCACCTACGCGGGTATGACACTCCCTCGGGCGGGTATAAAATCTGCAAAGATAATGTTTCTAAATTTTGGGTCTTCAGGATTTCGTGGGGTTTGGCGTGAAACGTGATGCGTGAAACGTGATATCGCTCTGGTCACGTTTCACGTTTCACGCCCGCAAAAGTGGCCAGCCATCCACCTGGGCACCCGCTTTCGCAGGAACAACAGCCTCAAAAGGCAAAGATCGTGCTGGCAATGGGCCACCCATTTTAACCAACAACTCACACAAAATATTTTGCCAACCCAAGAAACCCATGCTATACTCCACGCACATTTGACGAGCACAACGCGGAAAGTGGGAACCCCCCACTTTTTTTGTTTCCTGGCTCAATTATGGAGAAATGTAAATAAGGTTTTTGCCCAATGAAAAGCGAATTTATCTTAGCCTTTAACGAAATTTGTGAACAGCGTGGCCTGCCCAAAGACGAGGTCTTCGACGCCCTCAAAACCGCGCTGGTTTCCGCTTACCGGCGCGATACCAACATCAGCACCCAACAAAGGGTGTCGGTGGACATCGACCCACGCACTGGTGAACCAACCATCTACACCGAAAAAGAGGTGGTTGATTCTATCTTCGACAACCGCACCGAGGTGCTGCTGGAACAAGCCAAGCGCGAAGGCCATACCGAAGCACAGTATGGCGACCTGGTGATGGTAGACAGCACCACAACGGGCTTTGGCCGCATCGCCGCCCAAACAGCCAAGCAAGTGCTGCTACAGCGCGTGCGCGAAGCCGAACGGGAGCAGCTGTACGAAGATTTTTCGGGCCGGGAAGGCGAACTGGTAAACGGGACGGTGCAAAGCGTCAGCGGCCAACATCTCACCATTGGGTTAGGCCGCACCGAAGCGATTTTGCCCAAGAGCCAGCAGGTTCAGGGCGAACGGTACCGCGCCCACGATAAAATTCGCGTGTATGTGCTGGAAGTGCGCCGCACCAATCGCGGCCCGCAAATTTTTGTGAGCCGGAACCACCGCAACCTGCTGCGCCGCCTTTTGGAACTGGAAGTGCCAGAAATTTACAACGGCCAGGTAGAAATCAAAAGCATCGCTCGCGAGGCGGGGCAGCGCTCTAAAGTGGCGGTGCTGGCCTTGCAGCCGGGCGTAGACCCGGTAGGTGCCTGCGTGGGTATGCGCGGTGTGCGTATCCAAAGCATCGTGCGCGAGCTAAACGACGAAAAGATCGACGTGATCGAATGGGACCCAAACCAGCAAACATTTATTGCCAAGGCCCTCAGCCCGGCGCGTGTCTCTCACGTATTTTTGGAAGAAAGCTTTACCGATGGGAAAACGGCCGTTGTCATTGTTCCCGATGACCAGCTCTCATTGGCCATTGGGCGCGAAGGGCAAAACGCCCGCCTGGCCGCCAAGCTCACCGGCTGGCGCATCGACATCAAGAGCCTGACAGAAGCTGCCGCTGAATCGCTAGACAACATGGGCCATCCCTCCGCCGATCGGGCCGTGGTAGGCAATGAAAAGCTCATCGAAACCGTTAAGCTGGTGCTGGCCAAAAAAGAAGCAGGCCGCCCCATCACTTCCGAAGATTACTACAACCTGGACCGCCTGGTGGGTGGCGTAGAAGGGCGCATTATTGCCACCCGGGCTGCCCTTTACGAAGAAGAGCGCAAAGCCCGCGCCGAGGCACGCAAAGCAATTCCCGACCAGGCCTGGGAACTCGATCTGGAAGAGCTGGACCTGCCTGGTCGTATCCACAACTTGTTGTTGGATGCCGAAATTGAAACCGTCGGCGCATTAATGATGACCCTCTCCCTGGGTGAGGAAGCGTTCCTCAACATCAAGGGGCTGGGCGATGTAGCGCTAGAAGTGGTGCAAGAGCACCTGGCGAACTTCGCTGGCTGGACCGAAGAACTGGTACGGGTTACCGAAAAAGCTGAGGCTGAAGAAGCCGTGGTTGAGACCACTGAAGTTGAGGCGGCAGCCGAACCAGAAGCCGAAGTAGAAATTGAAGCTGAAGCTGTCGTAGAAACCGAAGCGGTTGAGGAAGCTGAGGCTGAGGCTGAAGCTGTGGTTGAAGCCGCTGAAGCCGAAGCAGACGCTGCGGTAGAAACGGCGGCCGAAGCGGTTGAAGCGGCAGAAGCCGAACTTGAAGAAACCGAAGAGGACGACGAGGACGAAGCGGCTGAAGGTTTGGAACCGCTCATCGACGACCTGTCACAATCGCTCATTGAGGCGGCACCCATCGAAGTGCCTAAGAAGAAAAAGAAAGAGAAGGAAAGCCCGCCGGTGATTATTGCCCGTCCGACAACGGCCCCAGCGGCAGAAACAGAAGAAGAGCGTCGCCGCAGCCGCAAAGGCAAGCAGTTGGTGCTGGACGAGGAGTCTGGCGAGGTGGTTGTGAAACGCAAGCGGAAAGGCAGCCGCCGCCGTCCCGAATGGGAAGAGTACGACATCGATGATTTCTAGGATTGCCCGGCGAAATTCTTTTTCGGCAAACCAGCAGCTGGCCGTTTTTTATGTTTCTGATCTGGTTTGTCGCTACAGTTTGCTGGAGACAGTGATGTAAACTATAAGCAGCGGCTGGCATCAGTTAGCCAAGACAACACTGTACCTGAACAACTTTGACTCAAGCCACGCAGGAAACGGCCGTACCTGGCCCACCTGCGTGGCTTCGTACTTTATTTGATAGCCACGGAACACACCGAAAACTAGCGAAAACCTTCTGTGGCTTCTGTGGCAAAACAAAAATTGATGCGTAAAAAAAAGAACCAACCGACCCGGCCCAAACATGTGCCCCAGCGCAGTTGCTTTGTTTGTCGCCAAAAACGGGACAAACGGCAGCTGACGCGCCTGGTGCGCACGCCCGAAGGCCCCGTGGTAGTAGACCCCACCGGCAAGCAAAACGGCCGTGGTGCCTACCTGTGTGCTGACCCGGTCTGCTGGGACAAAGTGTTGGCAAACGGCCGTTTGCTCAACCAGGCATTAAAAACAGAACTGTCCGCCGACGACCTGGCAACCATTGCCACCCACCGGCCGGCGAAGGCTCCACAAACAGAGCCAAAATAATTGTTTCAATAAAACTGGTTACCAGTTTGTATGAGGAAGGGTGAAAATGACGACAACAAAAGCACCAATACAACTACCGAACTTCATCTCCGTCCGGGAATTGTCGGATCTGATGGGCGTGAGCCCAATCAACGTCATCAAAGAGTTGATGAACAATGGCATCATGGCCAACATCAACCAGGAGATCGACTTTGATACCGCCGCCATCGTGGCTGAGGAAATGGGATATGAAGTTATTTCTGACACGGTTGAAGAGGTGGAAGAAGTAGAAGATGCGGCCGAACAGCCCAAGTGGCGTCAGGTTCTGGCCAGCGAAAAAGAAGCCGACCTTGAGCCGCGTCCGCCCGTCATCACCATGCTCGGTCACGTTGATCACGGCAAAACTTCCCTGCTAGACATTATTCGCGAAGCCAAAGTACAGCAAGGCGAAGCAGGTGGCATTACCCAGCACATCGGTGCCTACCAGGCCCAAAAAAGCGGTCAGCTCATCACCTTTCTAGACACCCCCGGCCATGAAGCCTTTACCGCCATGCGCGCCCGTGGGGCCCAGGCCACCGACATCGCCATTTTGGTAGTGGCCGCCGACGACGGCGTTATGCCGCAAACAAAAGAAGCCGCCGACCACGCCCGCGCCGCCCGCGTGCCTATCATCGTCGCCATGAACAAGATCGACCTGCCCGCGGCCAACCCCAACAAAGTGTTTCAGCAGCTCAGCGAAATTGGGCTGGTGCCAGACGAATGGGATGGCGACACGATGGTGGTGCCCGTCTCTGCCAAAGAAAAGCTGGGCATCGACGACCTGCTAGAAGGCATTCTGCTGGTGGCAGAAGATATTCGGCCACGGGCCAACCCCAACGCCTCGGCTACAGGAACGGTGCTAGAAGCCCGCATTGAGCGCGGTCGGGGCATTATGGCTACGCTGCTGGTGCAAAACGGCACCCTCAAACATGGCGACACGCTGCTGATTGGTGAGCATTACGGCCGTATCAAAGCCATGTTCGACTTCCGCGGCCAAACCACCAAAGCAGCTGGCCCCTCTACCCCCGTTTCCGTCGCTGGCCTCAACGGCATGCCCCAGGCAGGTGACCAGTTCATCATCGTCAAGTCTGAAAAAGACGCCCGCAAAATTGTGGCCGACCTGGAAGAGCAAGGCCGTCTGGGTAAAGTTGTTGTTGAACGCAAAGTGAGCCTCGAAGATTTCTTCAGCCGTCTGCAAGAAGGAGAAAGCAAAACGCTCAACCTCATCGTTAAGGCCGATGTACAAGGCTCCCTGGAACCAATCGTCAACAGCCTGAACAAGATTGGCGCAGCCAACGACGAAGTCACGCTAGACATCTTGCTGGCCAGCACCGGCAATATCACCGAATTCGACGTGATGCTCGCCTCCGCATCCGACGCCGTGATTTTGGGCTTCAATGTGGGAGCCGATCCCATCGCCCGCAACGCCGCCAACAGTGAACAGGTGCAGATCAACACCTACGACGTCATCTACAAGCTGTTTGAAGACGTGGAAAAAGCGATGCGCGGCATGCTCGCCCCAGTCTACACCGACCGCATTATTGGCCGGGCAGAGGTGCGCGAAGTGTTCCGCATCCGCACCGTTGGGGCTATTGCCGGTTCCTTCATGCGCACCGGCGAAGCGCGGCGCAATTCCAAAGCACGTCTCATCCGCCAAAACAAGCTCTTGTTCGATGGCAAAGTGGGCAGCTTGAAGCACCTGCAAGACAACGTGCGCGAAGTACGCACCGGCTTTGAATTTGGTGTTAGCCTTGATGGCTGGAGCGATTACCAAAAGGGCGACATCATCGAATTTTATGTAACCGAACGAGTCGAAAATGAGTAAGATACGTCAACAGAGGACGGCCGAACAGCTTCGCATTGTGCTGAGCGACCTGTTCCTGCGTGAATTAAGTGACCCGCGCCTGCACGGTATTACCGTGACAGACGTAAAAATCGACCGCGAGCTGGAGCATGCCGACATTTACGTCAGTGCCCTGGGGGATGAATCCCGCGAGGCAGAAGTGATGACCGCCCTGGGCAGTGCCGAAGGGTTTCTGCGTCGGGAGTTGGCCAGCCGTATTCGCTTGCGGAAGGTTCCCCAGCTTCATCTGCATTGGGACCCATCGCTGGCGCACATCCAGGAAGTGGAATCGATTCTAGACAACCTGGATATTCCCCCGGCGGAAGACGAAGAACAAGAGAGTGGGGATTTAGTTGATTGACCGACAAAACTTGTTTAACCGCAAAGAGAACGCGGAGAGCGCAGAGAAAAACGAAGGAAAAATCTCTGCGTCCTTTGCACCCGTTGCGGTAGAAAACTGAGATTTGTCCGTTAAGCAGGCGCATTTCCGATCGCCAATCTCTACTCTCTAAAAACGCACAAAAAAGGATTGACATTGCACCCAACTGAGAAAGCAATTTTTACGGCCGTTCAGCAAGCCCACAAAATTTTGGTCATCTCCCACGTCGGGCCAGATGGGGATGCGCTGGGGTCACTTACGGCCGTTGGCGTCGCCCTGCGCCAACTGGGCAAAGACGCTACCCTACTCTGCGATGACCCCGTGCCTGAACGGTTCAGTTACCTCCCCCTGGCCGACAAAATCCAGCCGCCCAATGAGCACCGTCCTACCAAATACGACCTGCTCATTGCCGTAGACTGCGGCGACGAGACGCGCATGGGCCAAAGCTATGCCAGCCTGCCAGAGACCGTGCCCACCATCATCAACATCGACCATCACGTCACCAACACCTACTTTGGCGACATTCAGCACGTGGTGCCCGACGCCGTCTCGGCCACCGAGATTTTGTACGACCTGTTCAAGCATAACGGCCTCACGATCACCACCGACCTGGCCATGTGCCTGCTCACCGGCCTCGTTACCGACACGCTCGGCTTCCGCACCGTAGGCGTCACCGCCAAAACGCTGCGCATCGCCAGCGAACTGGTAGACGCCGGGGCCGATCTACCGCTGATCACCATGCAGGGGTTGAGTACAAAACCGTTTTCCACCGCCCAGCTGTGGCAAATTGGCCTCAACAACATGCGCCTGGAAGATGGCCTCATCTGGACCAAAATCAACAACAGCCAGCGAGTCGCAATCGGCTACCACAACACCAGCACTGGAGGATTGGTTAACTTTTTGGGCAACGTCAACCAGGCGGCCATCAGTGCGGTATTGCTAGAAATGGGCGACGGCACCGTGCGCGTGGGCTTCCGCTGCAATCCGCCCTACAGCGTCTCTGAGCTGGCGCTGAATTTGGGCGGCGGTGGCCATCCGCTGGCCGCGGGCTGTTCGCTGGATGGCCCGCTAGACAAAGCAGAGGCGCTGGTGGTGGCCATGAGCAAAGAAACGATTCGCCAGCAGCAGGCCAGCTTTACTGAAGATTAATCCACAGATTTTGCAGCGTTACACAGATTTTATTTTCTCTGTGTAACGCTGTGCTCCTTTGTGCAGCTCTGTGTTCCAAGATTCCTACGGATTTCACAATGAGTGATTTAAGCGGCATTTTGTGCGTGAACAAACCGCTGGGCCTGACCTCGCACGATGTGGTGGGGCGCGTGCGGCGGCTGGCGGGGCTGCGCCGCGTGGGGCACGCGGGCACGCTGGACCCGCTGGCAACAGGCGTGCTGCTGCTGGCATTGGGCCGCGCCGCCCGCCTGATTGAATATTTGGTGGGGCATGACAAGGTGTACGAAACCACCGTGCGCCTGGGCCAAACCACCGCCACCTACGATGCCGAGGGGGACGTGCTGGAGGAACGGCCGTTCCTCCACCTCACCCTCTCCCAAATCGAAGAAGCCCTAACCCCGTTTCGCGGCGACATTTTGCAGCAGCCGCCCATCTACTCCGCCATCAAGCAGGGCGGGCAGCCGCTGTACAAACTGGCGCGGCAGGGCAAAACGGATGTGGAACGGCCGTATCGCCCCGTCACCATTCACCAACTCACCCTGCTGAGCTGGGAACCGCCCCACCTTGCCTTGCGCATTGGCTGCTCCTCCGGCACCTACATTCGCTCATTGGGGTATGATTTGGGCGAGGCGCTGGGCTGCGGCGGCCACCTGAGCGGCCTGCGGCGGCTGGCGGTGGGCGATTTTGGGTTGGAGACGGCCGTTCCCCTGGATGATCTTACGCCTGACAACATTACCGCTCACTTGCTGCCGCCAGATACGGCCGTGCGCCACCTGCCCCGCCTGAATTTGCCAGAAACGGCCGCTGCCGACCTCCTGCAAGGCAAACCCATCGCCCAAACCAACGAGCCATCGGCCGAGCTGGTACGCGCCTACGGGCCAGACGGCCACTTTTTGGGCATCGTCACCGCCGAAGGGGACCAGTGGCGCGCCCACAAAATGTTCCCTGCCGTTCCCTAACTGGGTGAAGAAAGACCTCATTTTTTAAGCGAAAGACCTCATTTTTTATAGGAAGGAACGAAGGGACAAAGGAACAAAAGAAAAAACTTTGTGTCTTCCTGCCTTACGCGCCTTCGTATTTAAGTTCTTCCCCCTAACATGACTGTCTAGCGAGAAATCATTTTGGTACAATCCCCTCCTATGGTAACCCGTGTTGAACAACTCTCTGACGTAACCGAGCGTGTGCCGACTTTTGTGGCCGTTGGCTCGTTTGATGGCGTGCATTTGGGGCACCGGGCGGTGCTGCAAGCGATGATTTCTGAGGCCAAGGCAGTGGGAGCACGAACGGCCGTTCTCACCTTTTTCCCGCATCCCAAGCGCGTGCTCCAACAGATGATCGAGCCATACTACCTGGGCACGCTCGACGAGCGCGTGGGCCTGCTGGCCAGCCTGGGCATCGACCTCATCATCACCCATCCGTTTAACGATACTGTGCGCCACACCCGCGCCGCCACCTTTGTGGATGAGCTGTGCCGCTACCTGGACATGCGCCAGCTGTGGGGCGGCAATTTTGCCCTGGGCTACAAGCGCGAAGGCGACATTCCCTTTTTACGGGCCCTGGGCGCGGAACGAGGCTACACCGTACAGCAGGTAGAAGCGATGGTGCTCTGGCAGGGAGAGCGCGTCAGCAGCAGCCGCATCCGACGCAGCTTGCTGGAGGGTGATTTGGCCGAGGTGAATGGTTGTTTGGGACGGCCGTACTGCGTCAGCGGCACCGTCGTCGAGGGCAAAAAGCTGGGCCGCACCATTGGCTTCCCCACGGCCAACGTGGGGTTTTGGCACGAGCAGCTGCTGCCATCCAACGGCGTGTACGCCACCACCGCCTGGCTGGGCAATGAGCGCCATCTGGCCGCCACCAACGTCGGCGTGCGCCCCACCGTCAACGGCCATGCAGTCACCGTAGAAGCCCACCTGCTCGATTTTGATGCGGATATTTACGGCCGTACCCTCCGCCTGGAATTCATCGACCGCATTCGCCCCGAAATGAAGTTTGCTGGCCTGGACGCCCTCAAAGCTCAAATTGCGGCGGATGTGGCCCAGGTGCGGCAGCTTTTGGCAAGTCGTTAAAAATTCAAGCTAGCCATCATACCAACTAAAAATCAAAGATTACGCAGATTACGCAGCTAAAAATCTGTCCAATCTGCGAAATCTGTTGATAAAATTTCAAAAAAAGCACCTTCATGCAAGAGAACTACTTCAAAAAAACGCTCACCTTCAAGCACGATGACCAGACGCTGCAATTTCGCGTGTCGCAGGAGCTGTTTAGCAGCCACGAGGTAGATGCCGGCACGCGCTTTTTGCTGCGCACGCTGGACCGGCTGCCAATGGCCGACGTGCGGCGCGTGCTGGACGTGGGCTGCGGCTACGGCCCCCTGGGGCTGACGCTGGCCCGACTAGACAAGCGCCGCACCGTCCATCTGGTGGATCGCGACGCGCTGGCGGTGGATTTTGCCCAACAAAACGCCGCGCTCAACAATTTACATAACGTTTCGGTTTACGGCAGCCTGGGCTACGATGCGGTGCCTGAGCGCGACTTTGACCTGATTGTTTCCAACGTGCCCGGCAAAGCGGGGGAAGAGGTGATTGCCCATCTGGTGCGTGGGGTACGGCCGTTCCTCACCCCCACCGGTCACGCCGCCATCGTGGTGGTAACCCCGCTGGTGCCGCTGGTGGAGCAAACCCTGGCCGCGATGGCGGATTGTGTCGTTACCTTCAAAGAATCCACTGCCAATCACGCCGTCTTCCATTACCATTTCACCGCCCCCGGCGATGACACGCCGCAGCCTGCCTTTGCCAGCGGCCTATTTTGGCGGGACACGGTGGCGATTGATTACAAAAAGCTGAAGTTTGGGGTGCAAACGGCCGTTGGCCTGCCAGAATTCGATACCCTCGGTTTTGCCACCCGGCTGCTCTTCAATTTGCTCAACGATTTGCCAGAGGGGCCAGTTGAGCAGTTGTGGGTCGTGAATCCGGGGCAGGGACATACGGCCGTTGCCGCCTGGCTCTCCCTACACCCCCAACAGATCACCCTGGTAGACCGGGATTTGCTGGCCCTGCAAACCACCACCTACAATTTGCAGCAAAACGGCTGCCCCGTGGAGCGCATCCACAGCCACCACCAAATCGGGCTGCCGCCGCTGGCTGCGCCCGCCAACCTCATCCTCCACCCCCTGCGCGACAGCGAAGGCCCCAAACTGGCCATCGCCCGCCTCAATCTGCTGGCTGAACAGCTCGCCCCCAACGGCACCATCCTCATCGCTGCCAACTCACACCTCATCTCCCAAGTAGAGCAGCAGATGAAAAAAAGCAAGCACCTCAAACCCCACAAACGCAAAAAGCGCAAAGGGTTCAGCGCCCTCAGCGCCCTCAGCATTCTGCAAAAATGAGTTTCGTCATGTCCCAAATATGACAATATTCTGTTTGTTCAGTATTGACCGAACAAACAGAATCTACTAATATTCAGCCATTCTTTTCAAGCATTACCTTACCAAAAATTGCGTCATACCCGCGAAGGCGGGTATCCATTCTGCAAATAAGAGTGGATTCCCGCATTTGCGGGAATGACAGGCACAATTGCGAAAAGGAGGCACGCTTTTTGAGCAATCAAGATGAGCAACTGCTGCATTACGTAGAAGAGTTTGGCCTGTTCTTTGAACAATTTGGCCTGGCCCGGACGGCCGGACGCATGCTGGGCTGGCTGCTCGTTTGTGACCCACCACACCAAACGATGGATGAACTGATGGAGGTGTTGCAGGTGAGCAAAAGTTCCATCAGCACCACCAGCCGAATGCTCATCCAATCCGGTTTGGTGAATAAAGTAAGCTTTCCTGGCGAGCGTAAAGATTTTTACCGCGTCAGCGACGATGCCTGGGTAAAGGCGTGGTTGGCCCGGAACCATCAGACCATCGCCATGCGCCAACTGGCCGATCGGGGTCTGGCCCTTTTGCCCGAAGCTGAATTGGACCGGCGCAGTCGTTTAGAAACGATGCGTGACCTGTACAAGTTTCTGGAAGAGGAACTACCCAAACTGACCGAACGCTGGCTGGAAGAACGGGCAAAATCCGCCTGACTCACTTGCTTCGTAGCTAAAGAAAAGGTAATCCTTTACCGATTGGCTCTTCTTTGTCTATTCCGCGAGCGGGGCAGGGCAATTGGGCAACCACCAACTCGCCACTATTTGTACTTTTTTTGGAGAAGACTATGCGTAAACATCTGATTGAAACAAGCGGTTTGACGGTGTATTACGGCCGTCACCGCGGCATCGTCAACGTGGATTTGACCGTTGAGCAAGGGGAGGTGTTTGGCTTTCTTGGCCCCAACGGGGCGGGCAAAACCACCACCCAGCGGGTGCTGCTAGACATTATTCGGCCCACGTCGGGCAAGGCGACCATTTTTGGCCTGGATTGCCAGACGCAGGGCGTGGAGATTCGCAAGCGGATTGGCTATCTGCCTGGAGAATTGGCGCTGTACAAAAACATGAAGGCGAGCCAGTTCTTCAAGATGTACGAATATCTGCGCAGCGAAAATGGCAGCCAGGGATATTGGCAAGAGCTGGCCAAGCGGCTCGATCTGGACGTCAGCCGCAAAATCGGCAATTTTTCGCGCGGTAACAAGCAAAAAGGTGGGCATTGTGGCGGCGTTCATGAACCGGCCCGACCTGCTCATCCTCGACGAGCCAACCGGTGGTTTAGACCCGCTGGTGCAGCAAACGGTGCTGGAAATGGTGCGCGAGGCGAAGGCAGACGGCCGTACCATCTTTTTCTCCTCCCACATTTTGCCCGAAGTGCAGGCGGTGGCCGACCGGGTGGGCATCATCCGCGATGGCCAGTTGGTGACCACCCAGCGTGTAGAAGAGCTGATGACCCAGCGCGTCACGCGCCTGAGCCTGGGATTTGCCGAACTACCGCCCGCCGACGCGTTCCAGATGGCGGGCGTAACGGAGCTGAGTCGCGGGGAGCGGGATGTACTGCTGGAAGTGCAGGACAATCTGGCTCACGTGCTGGCGGTGGCGGCGGAGAACAATATTCAGCATATTGAAACAATGAATGTGAGTCTGGAAGAAATCTTCCTGACCTATTACGGCAAGGGGAATGGAGGCAATCATGTTTAGGTTACTGTGGCAAGAGTTACTTTTTCGGCGCAGCGCGATTATTAGCTGGAGCCTGGGGCTGTGCTTTTTCCCGCTGGTGTACATTGCCATCTACCCCTCCGTGGCGGACCAAATGGCTGGTTTTGCCGATCTGGAACTTTACCAGGCACTGGGCATGAATTTGGGCAGCTTTGGCGATTGGGTCGGCTCGATTTTGATTGTGTTTATGCCCCTGGTGGCGGCCATCTATGGCATCATCAACGGCACGGACACATTGGCGGGTGAGGAAGAAGACGGCCGTCTGGAAATGGTCGTTACGCTGCCCCTGCCCCGCTGGCAAATTGTGACCGCCAAGGCGATTGCTTTGGCAATTTCATCGTTCATTATGTTTGTGGTGGTGGCGGTGGTTTCCCTGCTGGTGTTTCAGGCCATCCAAAGCCAAATCGACACGGAAATGGTGGGGACGGATATGTTTACGGCCGTTCTGCTGGCCTGGCCGCTGGTGTTTGCCGTGGGCATGCTGAGCCTGTTTTTGGCCGCTTTTTGCGCCAACCGCCGAATTGCCTCGATCATTGCCGCCGCCGTGTTGGTGGTGAGCTACTTCGGCAGCAATCTGGCGGCGTCTACCACCGCGTTGGAGCCATTTGAGCCGTTTTTCTTGTTTACCTATTTGGATGCGTCGGGAACGGCCGTTATGGAAGGTCAGGCGGCGGGGGATCTGTTCGTTCTGCTGGCCGTGGGTTTGGTGAGCTTTGCCCTGGCCCTCTTCTTCTTCCAGCGCCGCGACCTGACGGTGGGGCTGTGGCCCTGGCAGCGGGCAAGGGTTTCGTAATCGGTAATCCGTTATCGGTAATCGGTGAACGGAATACCGTTCACCGTTCACGGATTACCGCTCACCGGTGATTTGTGCACGTGAACGACTTTCCAACCAGCCGCGTCCTTAACCAGGACGCGGCTTTCGTTGTGGCTGCGGTGCTGGATGCCCGCCCCGGTGGCCGTGGAGAGCATGAAGGTGTAGGAGACAACGGCCGTAACCACCCCCGACCCCTCACCATAAATCTGCACCCGTGGCTCCCACAAATCGTAGCGAAAATCGCCATCGGTGCCCGCCCAGCTGTGGTCAATCATGAACAGGTGAAAGTCCAGGCCATCCTGCCGGTGCGGCGTGACAAACCATTCGTACAGCGATAAATCTTCGGCCGTGGTTGCTTTGTAAGTGGCCACATCCCTGCTGAAAATGCTCTGAATATGCCGGTGCAAAAAATCCCAAATTTCTTGTTCTAAATCGTCATGATATGCTCTCAGTTCTGTACAAGATACAGGCTTGAATATCAGCAGAAGTAAGTCCTTCATACTCTTCCAAAATTTCCTCATAAGTTGCGCCATGTGCCAGCAGATTGAGAATATAATCAACCGTTAGGCGTGTCCCTCGCACAACTGGCTTACCCATCATAACTGCCGGATCTGCCGTAATTCGCTGTAACAACTGTTTGTCCCTCAAGCTTGGTCTCCGTCCTCAAAAATATTGCTCAGCACTTAACAATTCGCTAGTTTTTTGCTTATCCCTGGTCCAGACGTTGCAGCGCCATGCACGCGCTCGTCAAAGGATTTAAAGTCCGGGGATGTTTTGCAGGGCTTGATTGCGGCCTCGACGATGCTCAAGCCCAGCCCGGTGCAGAAGTCGAATGCCCACGCCACCCACGCCGATCACCAGGCTGCTATCTTCAATTTTCAGAATGGTTCCACTCAGCGAAGCTATCATATATTTTAACCTTGAGCCGCTTGAATAGCGGGTTCCACAACATCCCAGACTGCTTCTGGATGTTTGGCCGCCACTTGAAGTAAAACTTTGGCCGCGCCGCGTGGACTACGCCGCCCCTGCTCCCAATTTTGCAAAGTTTTGACGCTAATGCCCAACAATGCCGCAAACTCAGATTGCGACAGTTCATATCCTTCACGAATATGTTTTACATCCGGCGCTTCTAAGGCAAAGGTGCGAGACGCCTCTTTTTCACCGCGCAAAATTGCGCCGCCTTCACGTACACTTTCTAGTAGTTCAGCAAATAAATCATCATTCATATACGCTTCGCTCATGGATACATTTCCTCAACAGTTTGTCTCAGCAACTTCAATTGTGCGGGGGACAAATTATCTTGCATATTCTTGGGATAAACCAGCAACATCAAAAGGCGTTCCTGAGCTACGGCCCAATAATAAATGACGCGAATCCCGCCTCGTTTTCCTTGCCCAGTCAATCCCCAACGCACTTTTCTAAGACCACCACTTCCCGGAATAATTGCTCCCAAGTTTGGACGGTTAGCCAGTTCAGCTTGCAAATGCCGGTACGCCTCATCCGCAAGAATCTTCTGAATCTGTTTGGTAAACACGGATGTTTCAACAATAACCATCGCATCCTCGCAACGATGATAGTGCGTAAATCATACGCCAATGGGGGATAAATTGTCAATTCTGGCACGAAAATTGGCGGAATCAATCGTACAGGTTTTCAAACCGCTGGTAATGGTAATGGGTAATGGCCACCGCCAGGCCGTCGGCGGCGTCGTCGGGGCGGGGCGTTTCTTCCAGGTCCAGCAGGTTACGCACCATCATCTGTACCTGGGCTTTGTCGGCCTTGCCGTAGCCAGTGACCGCATCCTTGATTTTGGGCGGCGAGTATTCACCGATGGGCAGCCCGGCGTTGGCCACGGTAAGCAGCAGCACACCGCGCGCCTGCCCCACCGTGATCGCCGTGGTCACGTTACGGCCAAAAAAGACTTCTTCAATGCCCACGCTGTCTGGCTGAAATTCATCAATGAGTTGTTGTAATTCCTGGTGGATTTGCTGCAAGCGTTGGGGCATGGGCATGTTGGCGGGGGTGGAGATGACGCCGTAGGTAACGGCCGTAAATTCCCCATCTTCCACATCCACAATGCCGTATCCGGTGGTCGCCGTGCCGGGGTCCAGACCCAAAATACGCATGAGGAATTGTGAATTGTGAATTGTGAATGACGAATTGTGAATCAGTTAACTATTCACAATTAATGATTCACAATTCACAATTACCTACGCTGCTTCCATCGCAGCGATCGCTTCATCGCTGATTTCCAGCGTAGAGTAGACGTTTTGCACGTCGTCCAAATCTTCGATGATTTCAATGACGCGCATCACCTGAAGCGCATCCGATTCGCCCAGCTCGATGGCGTTGTTTGGTTCATACACCATGCTGGCCTCCTCAACCATCATCCCTGCGCCTTTAATCGCTTCACGCACAGCCTGGAAGTTTTCCAGCTCGGTGTACACTTCGGCCGTTTCGCCAAACTGAATATCGTCCGCGCCAGCGTCAGCTGCCACCATGAACAGCTCATCCTGATCAACGTTGCCACCGACAGCAATGTACCCTTTGCGGGTAAATTGCCAGGCAACCGAACCAGATTCAGCCATGTTGCCACCGTTTTTGCTCAGGGCATGGCGTAAATCGGCCACGGCGCGATTTTTGTTGTCGGTAACCACCTCAACGAGCAAGCCAACACCGTTGGGCGCGTACGCTTCGTACATCAGCTCAAACAGCTCACTGCCTTCCAGCTCGCCAGTACCGCGTTTGACGGCTCGCTCGATGTTGTCTTTTGGCATGTTATTGGCTTTCGCCTTATCCATAGCCAGGGCCAGCCGGGTATTAAACGCGGGATCGCCCCCGCCGCCTTCCCGTGCGGCAATTGTTAATTCTTTGGTCAGCTGGGTAAAAATTTTGCCGCGCTTTTTATCTGTAGCTGCCTTTTTATGCTTGATAGTGGACCACTTGGAATGTCCAGACATAGTAACTCTCCAACATTTATTACAAATTTCAATCCAAATACTTGGGATGCCGAAGGCGTATTATAGCACAGTCACAGGGGGTGAAAACAGTGCAGGTTGTTGCCTAAGGTTGGTCCAATCTTGGATGCAACGGACAGGCCGCTGTGGGTGGTTAGCAGAGTGGGCTCGGCTGGCCTATTCGTAAGCGGTTTCGGGCAACGGCCGTTTCCACCCCGTCGCCAGCGCCCCACCCACCTTACCCTGAGCCACCGCCGCCTTCAGGTCGCCGCTGCGCCAAAATTCGGCCAAAAAGTAAGCAATAAACGCATCGCCGCAGCCGACGGTGCTGCCCTGCACGGGGATGGCGTCTACGTTGTAAAACCATTCTTGCGGTGTGGAACGGCCGTCCCACACCCACACCCCGCGCGACCCCAACGTCACCACCAGCAGCTTGCCCAAATCAAACACAATTTGCCGCAGCTGAGGCAGCAGCGGATCGTCCAGCGCCCCTGGCCAGCCGATGAAACCCAAATCCAGCACGGGCATCGTTTTTACAAATTGTTCCAGACTAAAATGGCGAAAATCGAGAAAATCGGCGGAGCGGAACGGCCGTTGCCACACCCCCTTCTCCGCCAGCCGATGCACCTCCCGCGCCACGCTGTCCACCAGCACGGCATGCACCCGCGCCGCCTGAGCCACAGCCGCTTCCTCGGCAGGCGTCAGCCGGAAATCGGCCAGCACGCCTTCCACAAAGTTGTCCATGTAAATTTGCCCGTCGGGCAAAAAGGCGATGTCGATGGAGGGGGTACGGCCGTTTCCCACCAGGCTCTCTGGCAAATGAGCAATCTCATGCCGCTGAAAAAACGCCTGAAACAGCTGCACGCCATCCGGCCCAAGGCGCGTGAGGAAAAGATGCGGCACTCCCAGCTGCCGCCAATGGTACGCCATGTTCAGGCAGCCACCACCGGGCAGGATACGGCCGTCTGCCTTGTAAATATCCAAACTCGCCGCCCCCAACAAAATCGTCTCCGCCTCAGCCATTTCCTTCCTCCAATAATTTTAGGACGCGGATAAACGCGGATTTACGCTGATCTTTTTAAATCCGCGTCATCTGCGTTCATCCGCGTCCCATTTTTTATTATCCTCCAGCGGAAGTCGCCGCGATGACCGGTAAACATTACAATTGCCCAATGGAAAACACCAAACCACAACCATCCGCATCGGCCCAAATTGAGAATCCCAACCAGCTTCTCTACGCGCTCATGATCACCGCCATTATTTTACCGCTTTCGGAATGGATGCTTTCGGTCTCGCTGCCCATCATCCGCGATGATTTTGGCATTGCGGCGGATTCGGCCGCCTGGATTTCCACGGCGTTTACGCTGCCGTTTATGATGTTGATGCCGGTTTACGGCCGTATCAGCGACAGCCTCAGCCGACGACGCCTGCTCATCCTGGGCATCTGCATCTTCACCACAGGCTCGCTGTTGGCCACCTTTTCCACCAGCCTCACCAGCCTCATGGTGGCCCGCGTCATTCAGGGCGTGGGCGTGGCCGGGCTACTGCCGCTCTCTCTGGCGCTCATCACCGGCGTGTTTCCCCCGGCACAGCGCAGCCAGGCGATGGGCTTGTGGAGCACCGTCGGGCCAGTGCTGGGCATCATTAGCCCCATTTTAGCTGGGTTGATTGTGGCGACTTGGAGTTGGCGCGCCAGCTTCATCCCCGGCACGCTCATTGCCTTCGTCAGCATCCTGGCCATCTTTTGGATGACCCCAGCCACAACCCGACAAGTTCAATACAAATTCTTAAAAAGTTTCGACTGGATTGGGGTCGTCTTGCTGTCGGCCACGCTCATTTCGCTTCTCTTCTACTTTTCCAGCCGCCCCATCACCGGTCGGCCTGCGCTGCAAGATTGGCGACTGTTTTTGGGCACTGTTCTCTTTCTGGCGCTTTTCATTCGCCACGAAAACCGCAAAACCAACCCGTTCATCAATCTGCAAATTTTCAAAAATCGCGCCTTGGTCACCGGCTCCGTGAGCGCCGGGCTGCGCATGTTGACCCTGGGCGGCGGGCTGGGCTTCCTCATGCCACTTTACCTGGCAGACGTGATCCAGCTAGACCCCACCCGCTCTGGCTTTTACCTGATGGTGAACCCGGTGGCGATGACGCTGTTTGTGCGGTACGGCGGCCGTTTGTCGGATCGATTTGGCAGCCGGATGATTGGCATTGTGGGGTTTGGGATGATTACGGCCGTTATGCTCATCTTCTCTCAACTGCCCAGCAACGCCGCCCATTGGCTCATCGTGCTGCTGCTGTTCCTGTTTGGCACCGGCACCGGCCTGATGCTGGCCATGCTCCACCAGGCCTCCCTCGACACCGTACCCACCGCCGACCTGGGCACGGCCTCTGGCATTTACAGCATGATTCGCTTTCTGGGGGCCGCCTGTGGATCGGCGTTTGGCGGGGTGCTGCTCCAGTTTTACCTGGACCAAAGCGGCACCACGCAAGTTGCCGCCTACCAACACGTCTTCCTCTGGTTTGCCGGATTTGCCATCTTGGGGCTGCTCATCTCCACCTTTCTGCCCCAAACCACCCCATAAACATAACCGCAGAGAAATTCAAAAACTCCGCGTTCTCCGCGCGCTTTGCGGTAAAAATTACAAGCCAGCCAGCGGATTGGCCCGCTCTGGCCCCAAAGCCAAAAACTTGTCGTAGCGCACTTCGATGACTTTGCTCATTTGCCAGAACGCTTC
Organism: Candidatus Leptofilum gracile; assembly: GCA_016713825.1. Lineage (GTDB taxonomy): Bacteria > Chloroflexota > Anaerolineae > Promineifilales > Promineifilaceae > Leptofilum > Leptofilum gracile. The sequence goes on from JADJOJ010000001.1 coordinate 580,957, forward strand.
CACGGAAAGATGGGCGCACCCTTCTTTGTGGTACCAGCCTTCGCGGTTGGGCAGGCTGGTGATGAGCGCGGGGTCGTGTACGGGCACCACCGCCGGGTTCAGGCAAAAGCCGGGCGACAGCGGATCGCGGATTTGGAATAAATAATTGCCGCGAAAGCCTCTGGCACGGGGCAGTTCGTGAGTTTGGCCGTCGGTGAGGTCGGTGAGCGGGGCGGGGGTTACTTCGGTATCCACCACCTCCGGCCATTCATCATCATCCACCAGCTCGGCAATCACCCGCCGCACCGAGATGTCCTGGTAATGGTTCATCGCCGTGTGGGGCTGCTCGTAGTCGGCATCGTACACGTTGCTGATGTTGTCGTCGTAGACGTTGCCGCAAACGGCCGTTAAAAACCGCACCAATGCCGGATTCCCCCGCAAAAAATGCCGGTACGCCGCCTCATACTCTTGAATGGCTTCGCTAAATGGAACGCTTTTCCCCCGCACGATGTAGTGGATGCGCCAGTTTTGGGGGCCGAAACGGCCGTTCAGCACCTCCCGCCACTGCGCCTTGGCCAACCCCGCGTACCCCGGCGTCCCCACCGGAATCCACACTTCTTTTAGAAGATCCGCCTGCTCAGGTTCAAGTTCCTGCCACCAGTTCATCTGATCCGTTTTTCTCGTAATCGGTGAACGGTAATCGGTAATCGGTTTTACCGTTCACCGATTACGGATTACCGATTACCATCAGTCGCCTGCGACTGGCGTCTGCATCTCCCCCCGCGCCAGTTGGCGGCGGAAGCGGCGACGAATCAGCGCCAGGTTTGCTTTCTCGCGCAGCGCCACCAGGATGAGCGCCGCCAGCGTGGCAAACTGCGGCAGCAGCTGAATCAGGTTCGGCGGCAAATCCGTCACGTTTTGGATGCGCACGGCAAACGCTTCAGCCAGACCAAAGAAGTAGCCCGTCAGCAGCACGCCCAGCGGATGCTGGAAGCCAAAAATGTTGGCCGTCACGGCCACCCAGCCCAGCCCGTTGCTCATGTTGCGCGTAAACAACGACAGATGCCCCACAGAGAGGAACGCGCCGCCCAGGGCACACAGCATCCCGGCAATCACCATCGCCGACACCTGCACCCGACGCACATTGATGCCCAGCGTTTCGGCCGCCTGCTTGTTCTCGCCCACGGCGCGAATGTGCCGCCCAAACTTGCTGTGGAACAGCACGATGTAGCCCACAATGCAAGCCAGCCAGGAAAAATAAACGATGAAGTTGTAGCCGCTCAGAATATCGCCCACAATTGGGATGCTGCTCAGCAGCGGAATCTCAAAATCTGGCAGCCGCTGGATGCTGGGGTCCGACCAGGAGCCAACGTTGCCAAACAAAACGCGCATCACGTACACCGTCAGTTCGCCAATAAGCAAATTGATCGCCAGCGCCAGGATGATGAGATTGACCTCATACTTTAAATAGAAAAAGGCAAACATGTAGCCCAGCAATCCGCCAAGCAGCACGGCCACAAAGATGCCCGCCAGGGTGTTGCCCAGATAAAATGTGGCGACGATGGCCACAAACGCGCCCAAAAGCATCTTGCCTTCCAGAGCGAGGTTTAGCACGCCCGCGCGAGCGCAAAACGCGCCGCCCAGCGCCGCCAGGATAATGGGTGTTGCCAATCGTAAGCCGCTGCTGAGTAGTGCGACAGTAAACAGATCGCCTTCCATTATTTTTTCTCCTCCATGGCCAGCTCAACGGCCGTTTTCTGACCTCTAAAATGGGCCCAACGTTCTCGTAAACCGCTGATGCCATCCGTGTAAAACTTCTCTGCCGCTACAAACAGAATCATCAACGCGATGACCGTGCCACCCAATTCGCGCGGAATGCCCAGGTTGATCTGCAAGCCCAGCTGCGCGCCCAGCCCCACCCCGGCAAACAAAATCGCCACCAGGAAGACGCCAAACGGATGCACCTGCCCCAAAATCGCCACGGAAAGCCCGGTGAAACCTAAACCGGGAGCAAAATCCTGATTGATGCGGTAATGCACGCCAATTACCTCGATTGCGCCCGCCAAACCGGCCAGCGCCCCGCTGATGAACATGCCCCGAATCGCCGCCCGGTCGTTGCGAATGCCGCCAAACAGGGCAAACAGGGAGGATTGTCCCGCCATCCGCTGTTCGTAGCCGGGGGCCGAGCGCCACAGGTAAAAATAGACCGCCAGCACGGCGGCCACAGCAATCACAAAGCCCATGCCCCACTTGGAGCCGGGCATAAAAATCATCAGCTTGGCCGTCTCATCGATCACCGGTGAATACGCCGTGGTGCCCCGATCCGCCCGCAGCGGAAAGTTGACCATGTAGACCAAAAACAGCACGGCGATTTCATTCATCACAATGGTGGTGATCACTTCGTTGATGTTCAGCTTCACCTTGAGCACGCCGGGAATCCAGCCGTAGATGCCGCCAATAACCATCGCTGCCAGCATAATGACGATGGCGTGGACGACGGGCGGCAAATCAAGGGCAAAGCCCAGCCAGGCGGCGGTGAGCGCCCCCAGGGCAAACTGCCCTTCCTGGCCAATGCTGAACATGCCAGAGCGGAAGGCCACCACGGCCGAAAGCCCGGTAAGCATCAGCGGCGTCGCCCGTTCCAGCGTGGTGAAGAACGCACAGCGGTTGAGGGAAGAACAGCCAAACCCGGCCTTAAACAGTTCCTCAAAAGCGGCAAAGGGAGAGTTATCGGTAAAAATGATTAAAACGGCCGCTACAACCAGCCCAGAAATAACAGCCAGCAGCGGCACCAAAAATGTGTTCACACGTTGTTGTCTGTGGTAATTGTCCATAACGTTACGCGACAACCTCCTTTTGTGGTTTGGGAACGGCCGTTTCCTTCAAAGAACTCCCGCCCATCAACAAACCAATCTCTTCTTTCGTCACCGTGGTCGGATCCACCTCGCCCGCAATCGTTCCCCGGTACATCACCAGCACCCGGTCACTCAGCGACAAAATCTCGTCCAGCTCCACAGAAATCAGCAGCACCGCCGCCTGCCGGTCCCGCACATCCACCAGCGACCGATGCACAAACTCAATGCTGCCCACATCCAAACCGCGCGTTGGCTGGTTGGCAATGACAAACTTCGGCTCGCCAGACAGCTCACGCGCCAACACCACCTTCTGCATGTTCCCCCAGAAAGCGTGGCAATCATCTCGCCCGGCTGAGCCGCCGCAATGGAAAACTGCTTCACCGCAAACGAAGCAAACCGCTTCATCGCCGACAAAATCATGAACCCCAGCCGATTAAACTCCGGCAGCTTGTACCGGTTCACCACCAGATTCTCATCCAGGTTTGTTTCCAGGTTCAGGCCAATTTTGATCCGGTCTTCGGGAATGTGGGCCATGCCCTGCTTGCGCCGTTCGCCCACAGAACGCCGGGTAATGTCCTTGTCCACAAACGTGAACGTCCCGCCTTCCACGGGGCGCATCCCAGAGATCGCTTCCACCAGCTCCGTCTGGCCGTTGCCGCTCACGCCAGCAATGCCCAAAATTTCACCCTCGCGTACCGAAAAAGAGATGTGGCGCACGGCGGGCAGCCCGCTGGCATCCGTCACGGTGATGTTGTCTGCTTTAAAGACAACCTGCCCCGGCGTGGCTGGTTTTTTATCCAGCTCTAGCAGCACGGAGCGGCCCACCATCATCCGGGCCATGTCGGGGATGCTGGTTTCAGCCACAGAGCGCGTGCCGATCATTTTGCCGCCGCGCATCACGCTGAGCCGGTCGGCCACATCTTTTACCTCGACCAGTTTGTGGGTAATAAAAATAATGGTGCGCCCTCGTTGGGCCAGGTTGCGCACGACGGCGAGCAGCTCTTTAACTTCCTGGGGGGTGAGAACGGCCGTAGGCTCATCCAAAATCAAAATCTTGGCCTCACGCTGGAGCGCCTTCAAAATTTCCACCCGCTGCTGCATCCCCACCGGCAAATCACGAATACGCGCATACGGGTCTACCGGCAAGCCAAAATCATTGGCCAACTGGCGTACCAACTCTGCTTCTTCTTTTTTCTTAAGCATCCCATACTGGTTCGGTTCAATACCCAGCATAATATTTTCAGCAATGGTAAACGAAGGCACCAGCTTAAAATGCTGGTGCACCATGCCAATTCCTAATTTAATCGCATCATCAGGATGATGAATTTCTACGGGTTGCCCATTAACCAAAATCTCTCCAGAATCTGGCTGGTGCAAACCGTAAAAAATATTCATCAAGGTCGTTTTGCCAGCGCCATTCTCGCCCACCAGCGCATGCACTTCGCCCTCGGCAATCGAAAGCGTCACGTCGTTATTGGCTAATACATTGGAAGAGGGGAAATATTTGGTGATGTTTCGCAGTTCTACAGCATTTGCCATGAGGTTTCCACAGAGCGTACGGCGTCACACCAAAATGCAGTGTCACGCCGCACGCCGCATTGTTATTGATTATTTGCCGAAGAAGCTCAACTTTTGTAAAAAGTTGAACTTCTCAGGCAAGACAGTTGTTCTTACTTAAGCGGTGCACACGCTTCTGAAGTCATTTCAGGATCAACCAGTGCATCACAAACCACGTAATCGCCAGACAGAATATTGGCGCGGTATTCTGCTACGGTCGCTTCAACATCCGGCAGCTTGTCTACCATGTCGGCCGGGCCTTCATCTTTGAAGGTGGTAGACCCTTCATCCCAGGAAATACCAGCGGCGCCATCGGCCATACCCAACTGGTTGAAGCCACCCTGGAACGTATCGTTCAAGGCCCATTCAATCAGGGTGTAGGTAGCAATGTCTACACGTTTAATCATGGAAACAATGACGTGACCGGGTTGAATCCAGTCCTGGTTTGAATCGACACCAATGGCATAATTGTCGGTTTGGGCGGCAGCTTCCAGAACACCTTCGCCAGAACGACCAGCCACCTGGTAAACAATGTCTGCGCCTTGCTCATATTGGCCCAGCGCGGTTTCCAAACCCAGCGTCGGGTTCTCAAAATCAAAGCCCAGGTAACCCACCAATACTTCACAATCGGGGCAGACTTCCAAAACGCCTTGCTTGTAACCGTAGAAGAACTGGTTCAAAGCGGGGGCATCGCCACCAACTACAGCGCCGACGATCTTGGTTTCTGTCATCGAGCCAGCAATGAGGCCAGCCAGGAAGCTGGATTCATGTACGTTGATTTGGAACGCAGCGAAATTATCCGGGAGCGTTTCGGCAAAAACGTCGGAAGGCGCACCAAATTTTTGGTCTGGGAACTCTTCAGCCAGGGCCAGCACCAGCGCGGCATCGAGCGCCAACGGCAGCACAATGTCGTTGCCCGCCTGGATAGCCCCACGCATGGCGGCTTCGTGTTCGGTGATACCGGCCGTTTCGATAACGGTTCCAGAAACACCCAACTCCTCAATTGCCCGCTCAGCACCACGGTTGGCAGAGTCGGAGAAAGAGCGGTCGCCTAAGGCACCTGGCAAAACCAGGGCAAAGCTGAAGTCGGTATTTTCGGCCGTCTCTTCTTCGCCGCCACCACAAGCTGCAATCGAAAGGGCGACGATCATCGCCAAAATCAATAAAAGGATATTACGTCTCATTGTTTCCTCCTTTGGAATATCGTGAGCACACAATAAATTGAAAAAAGCACGCAAAGGCGGCTTTTGACGAAACAGGGTTGAGGGGATTTTGTAATTTTGGGCGGCCAATGTAATCCGGGTAAATGTCGGTTCTGGGTTGCTTTTTAATGGTTGGATGAGTCGCACCTGCTGGTGTGAAGTTCATTGCCGCGAACCCTTACGTGGGTGAAGATTATCGATTGTAGCTAGAGGTTTTGTTTCTGCCGCGAACGCCGGGAGCCGTGGAATTCGCGTCTATTTTCAACTGCCTTGAATTGGGCGGAAAGTATAACATGCTTGTATTTTTACGCATCTTTTTCAGCGAACTTTTTTGCTACCCAGCGTGCAACCACGGGCATGACCATAAGAATCATCATGAAACCGATGATAATGTTGCTGAGCTGGCGGGGTACGGCCGTTTGCAACTGTAATCCATTCAAGGAGCCCAACCGCAGCCCACCCAACAAAACCGCGCTAAATAAAATCCCCAAGGGATGCAGCTGCCCCAGCAAGCTCACAATGATGCCATCAAACTGGTCAATGGTAGAAAAGCTGGAGACAAAGCGGTGATGCACCGCCAAAACCTCCAGCCCGCCCGCCAACCCGGCCAGCCCCCCGCTGATAAACATGCCGCGCACCACGGCCCGCCGCGCCTGCATGCCCGCAAACCGGGCAAACAACCCCGCCTGCCCCGCCGTCCGAATCTCCATACCGGCCCCGCGCCGCCACAGATAGATGTAAACGAGAACGGCCGTTCCCACCGCAATAAAAAAAGCAACCGTCAATTTTGTCGTGGGAATCAGTGGCGTCAATCGCACCTCTGCCGGAATGCGCCAAAAGCTCACCCGCCCCGTCGCCGCCAGCGCCAGCGAGTTAAAAATGAGCGTCGTAATCACCTCGTTGATGTTCAGGTACGCGCGCAAGGCACCAGGGATGGCGCTCCAGACGCCGCCAGCCACAATGCCACCCAGCAAGCCCAAAACAATGCGCAGCCACGGCGCACCCGGCAGCACCACAACCAGGTAGGTTGTCATGCCCGCGCCGCAAACCATCTGCCCAAACTGGCCAATGCTGATCAGGCCAGAACGGAACGCCACCATCGCCGCCAACCCACTGAGGATCATCGGCGTAGCGTATTGCAGGGCGGTCCAGATGGCGCAAAAGCCGCCGCTGCCTGCGCAGCCAAACCCGGCGGCAAACCAAATTCCATACGCCTGAAATGGATTCTCGCCCGTGGGCAAAACCAAAAGCAGGCCCAACCCCATGCCCAAAATGACGGCCAGAAATGGCTGAATGACCGGTGCCGGCTTCATCGGTTGATTACCCCAGCCCCGCTAATTTATTTGCGCCCGCTAATTTATTTGCGCCCGTTAATTTATTTGCGCCCGCTAATTTATTTGCGCCAGGTGCCACATCGCCTCCAACCCAATTTCAATTGCCTGCTGCTCGCCCCGCCGGTAGTCGGCCTCGCCCCATTCCGGCTTGATGACACCCGGCGCTCCGTCTGAAGCGTAGATCGCCCCGGTGCGCCAGCCGCGGTACGCGCCCACGACAAACAGGGTATCGCTCTCCATTTCTACCGAAACCAGACCCGCCGTCTTGAAAATATCGCGGGATCCTTCTTCACGCGGCGCGTAAAACGCATCCCCGGCCAGCCCCACGCCGACGGTGTGCGGGATTGCCAGCGCCTCGGCCGCTTCGACGAGTTGACGCAACACGGCAAAGGTGGGCACCGCCGGATAGTTGAGCGGCAGGTAGGCGTTGGCCGTGCCCCCGGCGCGGAAGGTGCCGCTGGCGATAATCACGTCGCCCGGCTTTTGCCCGTCCTGGAACACGCCGCAGGAGCCCACGCGGATGAAGGTATCGGCCCCCATGTGGGCCAGCTCTTCCAGGGCGATGGCCACCGTCGGGCCGCCCATGCCCGTGCCGCAGACCGTCATGAAGACGTCTTTGTAACGGCCCGAAAAGACGACGTAGCCGCGACTGTCGGTTACGAGGTAGCTGTCGTCCAGATGCGCGGCAATTTTTCTGGCCCGCGCCTGGTCACCGGGGCAAAAGACGTAGCGAGAAATCTCTTTCGGATCACATTGAATGTGCCATTCCATGCCAAAACCTCCTGGGAAATTTAGCCGCAGATTTCGCAGATTACACAGATTAAAGCGCCTAATCTGCGAAATCTGTGTAATCTGTGGATTATTTTTCATTGAAGCGGGTGAGATGGGCGATTTGCCGGGCGAGGTGGCTGATGGCACGGCCGTTTTGCCCCGGCAAATAGCTCTCAATCTCATCATGCAAAGGAGCCGTCCAGTGGACAGGAATTTTGTCCGCCCCCAGCATCACGCCCAAAATGGAGCCGACCGTTGCGCCGTTGCAGTCCGTGTCCCAGCCGCAGGCAACGGCCGTTCCCACCCCCGCCGAAAAATCATCTGCCCCGTAAAGCAGGCCCAGCGCCACCAGGCACGCATTGGGAATGGTGTGAATCCAATTTTCGCCCACGTCGGCGTTGTAGCGACGGCGGCAATATTGCTTGATCTGGCGGAAGGCATCTTCCCAGGTCGCTTCCCGCTTCGACCAGCCAATCACCTTTTCCACCGCCTCATGCAGGCGGCTGCCCTGTGGAATTTCCGCCAGCCCGGCGCGAATGATCGCCTCTGGCTCGTCCAGCACGAAGGCGGCAGACACCATCGCCGCCACCCACATTGCGCCGTAAATGCCGTTGCCCCGGTGGGAAAGCACGGCATCTTTGTACGCCAGCGCCGCCGCCCGGCGCGGCTGGCCGGGGCAAACGTAGCCGTACACATCCGCCCGAATTTGCGCGCCAATCCATTCGCGGTACGGATTATGTAAAGCACCAGCCGTTTCTGCCGCAACGCCATTGACCAGATGGCGATACACGACACGCTCGGCGGTGAAGATACGGCCGTACGCAAAATGATCCAGCCAAAACTGCCCCACATCCGCTGGGGTAAAGCCAAACCGTGCTGTTGCAGGATGAGCAGCGCCGCCAGCGTGTACTCCACGTCATCGTCCTGCACCACACGGCGGATGTTGCCCTGCGTCGTGTCGTGCCAGCGGCTCCAAAATGGGCGGGGGAAGCCGTCGGGGAACGGCTCCAGCAGCGGCACGTAGTCGCGCAGCGGGTAGGCGTTTGCCAGTTCCAGGTAGCGCCAGATTTGGGCGGCGGGCCAGGTGCCTTCCAGCGGCTTGCCCAGCATCATCCCGGCAAAACGACCCAGCAGCCCACCGTGAATTTTGGCGGGAACGGCCGTCCCCACCACCTCACCCAATGCCACAGAAACACAACTTTGCTGAATCGCCGCCAGTTCGTCTGGCTCGTGGTACGGCCAGTGGGTGGGCGCGGGCAGATTGGCAAGCTGCTGCCAGAATAGTTCCGCTGCGGTTGGGGAGAGGGGGGGGTGGGAAACGGCCGTACGCAGTTCAGCCAGCAGTTGGGTGTCAAATCCCTGCTGCTCACGCAGATCCAGTTCGGCCAGTAAAAGTTCTTGCGGTGTGTACATGTTGCTCGTTGCGTATGGGGTGCCAGGCACGGGGCGCAAGTTGTTGCACAGACAAAATCAGTTGCCCCGTGCCTGGCACCCTCGCCTGGTTCCGATTCACTTTTCGTCAAAAAAAATCAGTTGCCGCATAATATTAGCAGCATGATCCACTAACAACGAACACCAATCCCGTAACCATCAGATTTTTCGAGTTCCCACTTCTGGAGCAGCAATCTGACACAAAAACTTCAAAAATTTCAATATCTCTAAAACCTCTGTGGCAAAATCAAAATATGGCACAAGCACCTAACATCCTTCTCTTCTTGACCGACGACCACGCCCAATGGGCGATGGGCTGTGCCGGCAACAGCGAACTGCGCACGCCCACGTTTGATTATCTGGCCCAAAACGGGGTACGTTTCGCCAACACCTTCACCCCCACGCCCGTCTGCTCCCCGGCGCGGGCCAACCTGCTCACCGGGCGGCTGGCCTCCCAGCACGGCATTCACGACTACCTCAACTCCACGGATCCCGCAGTCAACGATATCGACTGGCTGGGAGACGAGACCACGCTGGCTCAGCTTTTCCAGGCGGCGGGCTACCAAACTGGCCATTTTGGCAAATGGCACCTGGGGCAAGATGAATACGCCGCCCCCGGCTACGATGAATGGTTTTCGCTGGGGCGCGATTATCCGATTCCGCATGAAGGGCCGTTCCGGTATGGGGTGAACGGCCGTTTCCAAACCATCCCCGGCCGCCTCAGCCACAACATCACCGAGCGGGCGGCACATTTTTTGCGAGGGCGGGATGAGGCACGGCCGTTTTTCATGACGGTCGGTTACTACGCCACCCACAGCCCCTGGGAAGGGCAGTCGGAACGCCTGGTTGCCTCCTACCGCAGCGCCACCTTTGCCGACGTGCCGCTGGACGAGACCTACCCCTTTGGCGTGCAAAATCTGGAATCGACCAACAACACGCGCCACCAACCGCGTGAAGCGCTGGCGCAGTATTACGCCGCCGTGACTGAGATAGATACGGCCGTTGCCCACCTCATCGACGAGCTAGAAAGCACCGGGCAGCTGCAAAATACGATCATCATCTACACCTCAGACCACGGTCTGAACTGCGGCCACCACGGTATTTGGGGCAAAGGCAACGGCACCCTGCCGCTCAACATGGTCGATGAGTCGATTCGCGTGCCGCTGATCTGGTACGACGGCCGTTCCCCGCAGCCGCAGCCCGCCCGCCCCGAATTTGTCGATCATCTAGACACCTTTCAAACCATTTTGGACGTGGCCGGTATCATCCCGCCAGACAAAAATTACGTCGGGCGCAGCTACCAGCCCTTGCTAAACAACCAATCAATACCCGACTGGCGCGCCGTGCAGTTTGGCGAATACGGCAACGTCCGCATGATCCGCACCTCACGTCACAAGCTGGTGCGCCGCTACCCCGATGGTCCGCACGAGCTGTTCGACCTGTCCAGCGACCCGCGCGAAATGAACAACATCATCGAGCGGGGCGACATGCAGCCGATCGTCCAGGCGCTGATTGGGCGATTAGAAGCGTTTTTCGCCAAATACGAAGACCCCGCCAAAAGCGGCCTGCGCGTGCTGGACCTGCCCCACCACAACGCCAGCGAAGCCTGGCGGACGAGCTGAAAAGTGTTTAGGTGTTTAAGTGCTTTGGTGTTTAGGTGTTTAAGTGTCCAGGTGTCATGGTCACATATCTCCTGTCACTTGAACACTTGAACACTTGCTCACTTGAACACTGCTAACCTTCACTGGTAACCTTGCAAAAATTATCAACCAGGGAGACTTTTATATGGCAGTTGTTGTTCTTGGCAGTATCAACATGGATTTAACCACCTACGTGCCGCGCCTGCCTGCACCGGGGGAGACGCTGTTTGGCAGCGCCTTCATCACCGTGCCGGGCGGCAAAGGGTTCAACCAGGCCGTCGCTGCCGGGCGGCTGGGCGCACCCACCCAGTTCATCGGCCGCATTGGGGATGATGCGTTTGGCAAGGGCGTGCTGGCACTCATCGCCAACGAACCGGTGGACACCAGCGGCATCTTGGTGGACCCAGACAGCGGCACCGGGCTGGCGGTCATCAGCGTAGATGATGCGGCCGAAAACGCCATCATCGTCATTTCCGGGGCCAACATGGCCCACGACGGCCTGGAAGTGGCCCGCACCCGCGACGCCCTGCAAACGGCCAAAGTGCTGCTGCTGCAAATGGAAAGCCCGCTCTCCTCCTCGCTGGCGGCGGCCCAGGTGGCCCGCGAACTGGGGGCCATCGTCATTCTGGACCCGGCCCCGGCCAAGCCGCTGCCGCCAGAAGCGTACCAGCTGTGCCACATCATGACGCCCAACGAGCTGGAAACCGAGGTGCTGGTTGGGTTTCGCCCCACCAACCAGGCGGAGGCGGCCAAAGCGGCAGATATTTTGCTGGCGCGGGGGGTGGAAACGGCCGTTATCAAACTCGGCTCCCAAGGTGTCTACTACCAATCCGCCACCGAATCTGGCTTCGTGGTGCCGTTCCGCGTCAAATCCATCGACACCGTGGCGGCGGGGGATGCGTTTAACGGCGGCCTGGCCGTGGCATTGTCCGAAGGCAAACCACTCGCCGAAGCGATCCGCTGGGGCGCGGCCGCCGGAGCCCTGGCCACCACCAAACCCGGGGCCAGCTCCGCCATGCCCACCCGCGCCGAGCTAGAAGCCCTTCTGCTCAAAGATTAGCATTTTTAAGTGTTCAGGTGTTCAAGGATTCATGTTCTCCTGACACCTGAACACCTGTAAACTTGAACACTTAAAAACCTAAACACATTTACACACTATGAAGACATTACTCAAAGCGGCCAAGATTGTTTGTTTAGACGCCCAGGATATGATTTTTGAGCCGGGTTATTTGTTGGTGGAGGACGGCCGTATCCAATCCATCACCACCACACCGCCAGAAGATTTTGGGGGAACGGCCGTTGATCTCGGCAACAAGCTCCTCATGCCGGGGCTGGTCAACGCCCACACCCACACGCCGATGGTCCTCTTTCGCGGGCTGGCCGAGGGGCATTCGCTGTTCGACTTCGACGGCTGGTACCACACCATCCGCGTCGTGGAAGAGGTGATGACGCCAGAGATGATTCCCGCCGCCGTGCTCGTCTCCTGCGCCGAGATGATTCGCACTGGCACCACCACCTTTGCCGACCAATATTTCTGGATGGAGCAGATTGTGCCCGCCGTGCGCCAGAGCGGGCTGCGCGCCGCGCTCGGCTACGGCGTGGTCGAGTTGGGCGAAGCGGCAGCGCGCCAGCGCGAGCTGGACGCTGCCACAAAGTTTCTGCAATCCGTGGCCCACGATCCGCTCATCCAGGGCTGGGTGGGGCCGCACGCCTTTTTTGTGGACAACAGCGAAGCAGCGATGGAAATTGAGCTGGATTTGGCCATCGAGTTCAACACCGGCTTCCACATCCACCTCAGCACCAGCGGCGAGGAAGACAGGTATTGTCAAGAGAAATACGGCCGTACCGCCATCCAACAGCTAGCCAAAATGGGCATGCTCCAGCGCCCCATCCTGGCCGCCCACTGCCTCACCGTCCCGCCCGAAGATTATCCGCTGCTGGCCAACGCCCCGTTCAGCGCCGCCATCAACCCCTCCTCGGCGATGCGCAACGCCGCCGGGGTGGCCGACGCCTGCGGCATGTTAGACGCGGGCATCAACCTGGCGCTGGGCACCGACAATGTGACCAACAACAACAGCTACGACATGTTCAAAGAGATGCAAATTGTGGGCAAGCTGATGGCCCTGCACCACCGCACGCCCAACGCCCTGCCCACCCGCACCATTTTGCACATGGCCACGATGGGCGGGGCGCGGGCGCTGGGGCTGGCGGACCAAATCGGTTCGCTGGAGCCGGGCAAGCAGGCCGACCTCATCGCCCTGGACCTGGACGAAATCGGCTGGGCACCCAGCAACGGGCAAGATGTGTACACCGCGCTCGTCTACGCCGTCTCCGGCATGCACGTGCGGGATGTGATGGTGGCGGGGGAATGGTTGTATAAGGACGGCCGTTTCCAAACCATCAACTACCAACAGGCCCGCCACGATTTAGAAAGCAGCTACGCGCAGCTGGCGCAAATATTAAAGGACGCGGATGAACGCGGAAACCGCGGATAAAAAGAAAAAACAAATCCGCGTCATCCGCGTTCATCCGCGTCCCATTCCCCAACAGGAGAACCGCTCATGGAAAAACTAATCATCGATACCGACCCTGGCGTGGACGACGCCGAAGCCATCCTGATGGCCGCCGCTCATCCCAACGCCACCATCGCCGCCATTCTGGCCGTGGGCGGCAACGTGGGGCTAGAGCATACCGTGCGCAACAGCCTCACCATCGTCGAGGCGCTCGGCCAGGACATCCCCGTCTACGCGGGCTGCGACAAGCCGCTGGTCATCTTCCAGGAAGATGCCGCCTTTGTGCACGGGCAAGATGGCCTGGGCGATGTGGGGTATGTGCCCAAAACGCGCCAGGCGGAAAGCGAACACGCCGCCCTGGCGCTGCTGCGCATGGCGAACGAAGCCCCCGGCGAGTACACGCTGGTGGCCATCGGGCCGCTCACCAACATCGCCGTGGCGCTGAAATTGGACCCCAAACTGCCGGAAAAGCTGAAGCGCTTTGTGGTGATGGGCGGCGCGGTGACCGCCCACGGCAACACCAGCAACGTCTCCGCCGAGTTCAACATTTACCACGACCCGGAAGCGGCGCACGTGGTGTTTGAGGCGTGGGAAACGTACGGCGGGCTGATTGAGCTGATCGATTGGGAAGCGACGATGCGGCACGGCATCCCAGAAGAGATCATCCAGCGGTGGCACGCGCTGGACACACCCAAATCCCGCTTTTACAAAGATATTTCGGCCAAAACGATGGAATTTATTCGCCAATACATGGGGCGCACGATGATGTTTGGCGCGGACCCGCTGGCAATGGCCGTGGCCCTGGAGCCAGACATCGTGACCAAGGCGGAAGTGCGGCACGTCTCTGTGGAGCTGACGGGCATGTACACCCGTGGCCAAACCACGACGGACTGGGGGCAGCGGAACGGCCGTACCGCCAACACCAACATCATCCTGGAACTCAACACCGACCGCTTCTTCGCCCTCATGGAACAGGGTTTAAGATAAACCACAGATTACACAGATTACACAGATTTTTGGGCTGCGTTCAACCCAAATCTGTGTAATCTGTGTAATCTGTGGATAAATTAAAATGGACGACTTAAGGAAACTGGTTGGGAAGTACGAGGTACCGCTGCTGGCTTTTTTGCAGGAGCTGGTGCGGCTGAAGTCGGTGAACGGCCGTCACCCAGAGCAAGCCGTGGCCGAGCGCATCGTGGCCGAGGCGGAGCAGTTGGGGCTGAACGGCCGTCTCATCGCCAAAGAATCGCTGCGACCCAATGCCCTGGTGCGCTGGGGCCACGGCCCGCGCGGTTTTGCCCTGGTCGGCCACATGGACACCGTCGCTGCCGGGGATGCTGGGCTGTGGACCTCGCCGCCGTTTGAGCCAACTTTGCGAGACGGCCGTCTCTACGGACGCGGCACGGCGGACAACAAAGCGGGGCTGGCGATTGGCCTCTACACCCTGGCGCTGCTGCGGGACCTCGGCCAGCTAGACCCAGACGAAATCACGCTCATCCTGGCGGGCGTGGTGGATGAAGAGTCCGGGGCGAGCAGCGAGCTAGGCATGCGCTACCTGCTGGATGAAGGGCACCTGCCCGTGCAGGGCGCGATTTACACCTACGCCAGCGACATCGTTTGCGTGGGGCATCGCGGGCTGCTGCGGCTGGTGCTGGAGGCGAGGGGAACGGCCGTTCACTCCGGCAGCGACGAATGGAGCCGGGGTGAGGGCGGCGTCAACGCCGTCACCGGGCTGGCGGCGATTTTGCTAGAGCTGGAGAAGCTGAAGCTGCCCTACGAGCCACACCCCGCCTTCGACCATCTCGGCTTCACGATGACGCCAGGCACGCTGTTCAACGGTGGCGAGTTTGAGAGCATGGTGCCGGGGGCGGCAACGGCCGTTCTCGACTGCCGCCTCATGCCTGGGCAATCGCCCGAAATGGTGATTGACGCCGTGCAAGCCATCATCGATGCCGAATGCGGCAAGCGCCCTGGCCTGCACGTGTCCATCCAGGTGAAAAACCGCCTGCCCGCCGCCGCCATCCCCGCCGAGCATCCGCTGGCCCAAATTGCCCAGCGCCACGCCCAGGCGATCACCGGCCAGCCGTGGCCCATTCGCGGCGCAGGCCCGGCCAACGAAGGCTACATGCTCATCGGCGCGGGCATTCCCACCCTGCCCGGCTTCGGCCCCGCTGGCGGCAGCGCCCACGCCCCGGATGAATGGGTAGAGGTAGATAGTTTGGGAGAAACGGCCGTTCTCTACACCACCATCATTCAAGATTATTTGGCCACAGATTTCGCAGATTACACAGATTTAATCCGCGTCTATCCGCGTTAATCCGCGTCCCATTTTTTATAGGAGAAAACAATGACTGATTTACCCCGCGACCCCTGGCAAAATGTCACCACCTTTAACGGATTCCCCGCCGATCACGTCATCTCTGCCCTGCAAAAAGAGATTCGGCGCGGCAACACGGAAAACGCCGCCCTGCTGGCCTACGAAATGGTGCTCACCAGCCCTGCGATGGAAGATTATCTCTGGCAGCGACTCATGATCATCTCGGTCGAGGACATCGGCTTTGGCGATCCACAAGCACCCATTTTGATCAATTCCCTGGTGCAAATGCTGGCCCGCATGGACCGCAGCGTGGCCGAACGCAAGCTGTTTGCCGTACATGCCGTGCGCTACTTATGCGAAGCGCAAAAAGATCGTTCCAGCGACGAGATGATCAACTGGATGATCCACGGCGTCGCTGCGGGCACCGTCCGCCCCACCATCCCCGACTACGCCCTGGACATGCACACCGGCGACGGCCAAAAGATGGGGCGGGGCCGTGCCCACTTCTTTGCCGAGGGTGCCAAAATCGCCCCCGAACTGCCCAATCGGGACACAACCTACTATGATCGCCTGGCTAAATTGTTGGATGAAGGTACCTGGGATTAAAACCTTTTGGGCCAAAATCAATTTGCGGTCTGTACGGATAAACAATCAAAGATTTCGTAGATTTACCAGATTTTTAATCTTTTTAATCTGCGAAATCTGTTGATGGATTTTTGGGTCTTCAGGATTTCGTGGGGTCTGGCGTGAAACGTGATGCGTGAAACGTGATGCCTCTCTGGTCACGTTTCACGTTTCACGCATCACGGGCTGTAAACCCCCTGAATTCCCAAAGAGCCTGGATTTTTATACGCGAGCAGTAACCAATCAGCTAACTTTCCCCAACCAAAGTTTTCGGCGATGTGGGCTTTGGCTCCGGCGGAAAGTTGGGCCTGGCGCTCCGGGTTTTGCAGGATGTGGATCAGTTCCTGGGTGATGCCGGTGATGTCGCCGGTGGGGCAGGTGGTGCCGGAACGGCCGTTCACCACATACTCCCCCACCTGCCCCACCGCCTCCGCCACCACGGGGACGCCAACGGAAAGCATGTCGGCCAATTTAACCGGGCATTTGGTGCGGTTGAGCAGCGTATCTTCCATCAGGTAAATGCCCACGTGGGCCTGCGCCAGCAAAGCGGGCAGTGCTTCCAACTCCACCCAGCCAGCATCCTCGATGGCTTCCCAAATGCCCGCCGACTCCGCCTGCTGGCGGAAGTTCGCAGAATCTTCGTCGTACAGTCCGGCACCGATCATGAGAATGCGTAGATGGGGAACGGCCGTCTTCACCCCCCGCAAAATCTCAACCAACCGCCCCGTATCAAACTCAAACAACCGACTGTACACCAATACCGTCGGCCGCTCGCTCACCGATAACCGCTCACCGATCACCGAATACCGAATACCGGACCCATTCGGCACATACACCACCCGCTCTGGCGGCAGCCCCATCCCCCAGGCCAGCGTTTGCAAAGCGCGGCTGGCGACGGTGAGGGCGTGGCAGTGGCGCATGCCCCACTGCTCTTGCCAGGCAAAAAAGCGCTTTTGCAGCGGCGAGTACGGCGCGAGCTCATTCCAGCCGCCCCACCCTTCCCAATCATCGGTATCCACGATGAGGCGCAGCTTGGCCCGATGAAACTGCCACAGCCACCAGGCCACCAGGCCGCTGTACGCCTTTGGTTTGAAGCAGTGAACGACGTCTGGTTGCCAGGCCAAAATCTCGCGCACCATTTGCCGCGTGATGCCCACCACGCCACCACCCAGCGGCACGTAGCGCAGTTCCACGCCATCTTCCTGCCAGCTTTTGTCCGCTTCGTCGGGGGTTTGCCAGGGGGGCATGAAGATTTTTACCGCGTGGCCTTGTTGGGAAAACGGCCGTGCCAATCCCAGCGCCCGGCTGGCCATCGTTTTGTTGGGGTGCAGGCCGAAGGGGCCAACCATTGCAATGCGCATTTTTAATGGAGATTGGTAATTGGAGATTGGAGATGAAATTTCTCGCAATCTCTAATCTCTAATCTCCAATCTCCTTTTGTAGCTGATCTGACAAAAGCTCTTGTAAACGCGGATGCTCCGCATACACGCCGCGATAGTCCGGCGGCAGCAGGGCGGCGACGCGGCACATCATTTCGTCGGTGTGCTGCTGTAGGAATTCGTCCTTGTTGTGGCGGGGCAGCGGCGGCACGGTGAGCGGTTCGCCGATGCGAATGGTGATGTCTAGCCGCTGGAATCGCTTCAGGCGACGGTATACTTCCTTGTCCCAGGTGCCCGTAATCGCCATCGGCAAGACGAGTGCGCCCGTTTTAGCCGCCAGATACGCCGCCCCCGGCTTGCCCGGCTGCATCTGCCCGGTGGCGCTGCGGGTGCCTTCGGGGGCGACGGCGGCAATGCCCCCCGCCTTCAGCCGCTTTTGCACCTCGCGCAGGGTGCGAAAATCAGTCGTGTGGCGATCCAGCCAGAGCGCGTCCAAATTACGCGCCACCCAGCGCCAAATCCAATATTTTTGATATTTTTCCGCCACCATCATGATCACATCTTGCCGGTCAGACAGCACCATCGCCAAAATCGCATCCAGGTGGCCCAGATGGTTGCTCACGGCCAAACACGCGCCGCTTGGCGGAATCTTGGCCATGTCGTCCCCATCAATCCGGGCAATGATGCGAAAAATGAAGCGGAAAACAAGTCGGAGAATTTTGAGAAACATAATGGCAAAATTATATAGGTTCCCCATTTTGGCACAACCGCACGTAGGGGCGAGGCGGCGGCAAGACCAGATGGTGCGTTTTGTCAAAGATCATTCGCCACCGCCTCGCCCCTACCTGGGAAGGTGGGTAAACTAGGGCATCTTTGCTGAGGTACCAATGAATGAAGACGCATTTTGATTACATTGTGGTGGGTGGCGGCACGGCGGGCGCGGTGGTGGCGGCGCGCTTGGCGGAGCGGCCTGGCGTGCGCGTGGCGCTGTTTGAGGCGGGGCCAAGCGACGAAGGCGACGATGCGATTTTGACGCTGCGTAACTGGCCCAATTTGCTGCGCACGCCGCTGGATTTTGATTATTTGATTGAGCCACAAGTGCGGGGCAACGGCCGTATCCGGCACGCCCGGGGCAAAATGTTGGGTGGATGCAGCTCGCACAACTCCTGCATCGCCTTTTGGCCACCCGATGAGGATTTGCGCACCTGGGAAGCCGCCGGAGCAGCCGGGTGGGGGCCAGATGACGTACGGCCGTTCATCCAGCGGGTCCAGGAAAAAGTGAATCTGGAATTCCCCGAACCGGTCAACGACCTGGGCCGCGCCTTTTTTGCGGCGGCAGAGCAAGCGGGCTACCCGGCCCGCGATTTTGGCGGGAACATCAATCAGCCGGGCGTGGGCTGGTTTATGCTCAACAAGCTGGGCGGGGTGCGCCACTCCAGCTCCGTGGCCTATTTGCATCCGCTGGCGCAGTGGGACGGCCGTATCACCTTTTTCACCAACTGTTTTGTGCAGCGCGTGCTGCTAAACGGGCCGTCGCGCCATCGGCGTGCAAACGGCCGATGGCCCCGTCTACGCCGAGCGCGAACTGATTTTGAGCTGCGGTGCGTTCGACACGCCCAAACTGCTGCTGCTCTCTGGCATCGGCCCGGCAGAGCATTTGCGCGAAATGGAAATAGACGTGCAGCACCACCTGCCCGGCGTGGGCCAGAACTTGCTGGATCATCCCGAAGGGGTGGTCAATTGGGAAGCAGCTTGCCCCGTGCCGCCGCAGACAACGCAGCTGTGGGAGCTGGGGCTGTTTGCCCACACCCAGCCGGGACTGAACGCGCCCGATCTGATGTTCCACTTTGGCACGGAGCCGTTCGACATGAACACCGTGCCGGAAGGGTACCCGACGACGACCAACGGCTTTGCCCTGACACCCAACGTCGCCCGCGCCAAAAGCCAGGGCACGGTGCGGCTGCGTTCGGCCAACCCGGCCGACCCGCCGCGCATCGACTTCCGCTACTTCACCGACCCGGCGGGGCACGACGAGCGGGTGATGGTGGCAGGCGTGAAGCTGGCCCGCGAGCTGGCGCAGCAGCCTGCGCTCAAAGCATGGATCGCCCGCGAACTGTCGCCGGGGCCAGAGGTGCAGTCTGACGCCGAAATTTCTGAATACGTGCGGCGGACGGCCAACACGGTGTACCATCCGGCGGGCACCTGCAAAATGGGGGCGGTGGGGGATGAAACGGCCGTTGTCGATCCCCACCTGCGCCTCATCGGCCTGGACAACCTGCGCATCGCCGACGCCTCCATCTTCCCCACCATGATTGGGGTGAACCCGAATTTGAGTTGTTTTGTGATTGGGGAACGGTGTGCGGATTTTGTGATCAAGTAAACAAGTGTCAAGTGTTCAGGTAACATGGCACTTGAACACCTGAACAGTTGAACACCGTTTAAGGATTTTTCATGACCAAACCACAATTCACCATCTCCTGCCGCAAGGTTTGGAAGATTTTTGGGCCGAATCCGGGTGCGGTACGGCCGTTGCTCGATCAAGGCCTGTCACGGGCAGAGATTTTGGCGCAGACGGGGCACGTCATCGCCGTGCGGGATGTCTCCTTTGACGTGCGCGCCGGGGAGATTTTTGTGGTGATGGGGCTGTCGGGCAGCGGGAAATCGACGCTGATTCGCTGCCTGTCGCGCCTCATCGAACCGACCGAGGGCGAAATTGTGGTGAATGGCCAAAACGTGGTCGATTTTGACGCCGCCCAGCTGCGCGAACTGCGCCGCCACAAGATGAGCATGGTGTTTCAGCGCTTTGGCCTGTTCCCCCACCGCACCATTTTAGACAACGTGGCCTATGGCCTGGAAATCCAGGGGCTCAAAAAAGAGCAGCGACACGCCCAGGCGCGGCAGGTTTTGGAGATGGTGGGGCTAAAAAGCTGGGAAAACTACTATCCGCATGAGCTGAGCGGCGGGATGCAGCAGCGCGTTGGTTTGGCCCGCGCTTTGGCCGTTGACCCGGAAATTCTGCTGTGCGATGAGCCGTTCAGCGCCCTGGATCCGCTCATCCGCCGGGAGATGCAGGATGAGCTGCTGCGGCTGCAAAAAACGCTGAACAAGACGATTGTGTTCATCACCCACGACTTTTTAGAGGCGCTGAAGCTGGGCCACCACATCGCCATCATGAAAGATGGCGAGATTGTGCAGCTGGGCAGGCCAGAGGAAATTGTGGCCCATCCGGTAAACGATTACGTGCGGGAATTCACCCGCGATGTGCCCCGCATCAAGATCATCACCGCCAAAACGATTATGACGGTGGCGGCCACGGATGCGGGCGGCAACCACGTAACCGTCCACGCCGACACCACGCTGGAGAAGCTGATTGGGCTAACGGCCGTTTCCCCCGATGCCCTGGCCGTTTTAGACGATACAGGCTGCGTGATTGGCATGGTAGACAGGACGGCCGTCTTGCAGGCGCTGTCGGAGGGT
Source organism: Candidatus Leptofilum gracile (assembly GCA_016713825.1). Classification (GTDB taxonomy): domain Bacteria; phylum Chloroflexota; class Anaerolineae; order Promineifilales; family Promineifilaceae; genus Leptofilum; species Leptofilum gracile. The sequence continues at coordinate 602,036 of JADJOJ010000001.1, forward strand.
AATTGAGTAATTGAGTAATTGAGTAATTGATCAAACAAATTACCCAATTACCCAATTACCTAATTACCCAACTCCTTGGGTAATTTTTATGAGTCGAACGATTAAAAACAAACGGCCGTACCTCCTCCTCGGCCTGGGGCTGCTGGTGGCGCTGCTGCTGGTGCACCATTTTGTGCTGAACCTGAACCTGTTCCCAGAGGCGTGGGACGTGCGCCTGCGCGAACCGCTGGACGCCTTCAAACAGTGGTCGATTCGTAACCAGACCACCCACCCCATCTTCCTCTACTTTTTTGAGCCGATTAGCGACGGCATTGATTTTGCCCTGCGCCGGGCAGAAGCGTTTTTGCTCTGGCTGCCGTGGCCGGTGCTGGTAACGGCCGTTTTCCTGACAGCGCAAAAAGCAGGCAACCTGCGGCTGGCGCTGCTCACCAGCTTCTGCCTGCTGTTTATGGGGCTGGTGGGACTGTGGCCAGAAAGCATGCAAACCGTGGCGCTGATGACCGTCTCTGTACTCATCACCCTGCTGATTGGCATACCGCTGGGCATTTGGGCGGGGCGAAATGCCAGGGTAGAACGGGGATTACGGCCGTTCCTCGACGCCATGCAAACGATGCCCGCCTTCGTCTACTTGCTGCCGCTGGTGCTCTTTTTTAGCTATGGTCGCGTGCCCAGCGCCATCGCCACCATTATTTATGCCCTGCCACCCGCTATCCGGCTCACCACGCTGGGCATCCGCGAGGTGGACAAGGAGACGGTGGAAGCGGCCCGCTCATTTGGGGCCACGCCGCGCCAGATTTTGTTCAAGGTGCAGCTGCCGCTGGCCCTGCCGTCCATCATGGCCGGGGTGAACCAGACAATCATGATGGCGTTGGGCATTGTGGTGATTGCCGCGATTATTGGCGCGGCCGGGCTGGGCGGCATTGTGCTGGATGGTCTGCGCAGCCTGCGCGTGGGGCTGGCGCTGGAAGCGGGACTGGCCATCGTCTTCCTGGCCGTGCTGCTAGACCGGCTCAGCGAAGCGATTGCCGTGCGCAATCGGACGGGTGTGGTGGTGGCAAACGGCCGTCTCTTCCCCAAATCCTGGCAAACCAACCGGCTCATCATCCGCCTGGAAGCGAGTCTGGAGTGGCTCTACCAATCCGGCGGCAAGCTATTGGCTAGACTGGCGGGTCTCAGCCATAGCGACTTTGTGACGCGGCACGCTTACCTTTTTGCCAGCTTGCTGCTGCTCGGGGCACTCATTTGGCTGGGGCGGGCGCTGGAGTGGACCACCTTCCCCGAGACGTGGCAGCTCAGTTTGCAGGACCCGGTGGATACGGCCGTTCTGTGGGTGCGCGACAATTGGTTTGAGTTTGAGTGGGGGCCGTTTTTGCTGGGAACACGGCCGTTTAGCAACTTTGTCATCCTCAACCTGCTTGATCCCATCGATGCCTTCTTCCAGGAATTTCTCTCCTGGCCGGCGCTGATTGTGGGCGTGGCCCTGCTGGGCTACTGGGCGGCTGGCTGGCGGCTGGCGCTGGGTGGGGCGGCGGTGCTGTTTGGCCTGGGGCTGCTGGGCATGTGGGAGCTGGCGTTGGTAACGCTGAGCCAGGTCATCGTCGCCGTCTTCTTTTCGCTGATTATTGCCCTGCCGCTGGGGGTGTGGGCGGCGAAGAGTGATAGGGTAACGGCCGTTTTACGCCCCATCCTCGACTTTTTGCAAACCATTCCTGCCTTCGTCTACCTGGTGCCGGTGGTGATGCTGTTCAACGTCGGCCGCGTGCCGGGCATCATGGCCTCGGTGCTGTACGCCCTGCCCCCCGCCATTCGCCTGACCAATTTGGGCATCCGCCAGGCCAGCCCAGAGGCGGTGGAAGCGGCCCTGGCGTTTGGCTCCACCAGCCGCCAACTGCTGTTCAAAGTGCAGCTGCCCCTGGCGCTGCCGTCCATCATGACCGGCATCAACCAGACAGTGATGATGGTGCTGGCGATGGTGGTGGTAGCGGGCATGGTTGGCGGTGCCGGGCTGGGGCTGGAAGCGGTCAATGGTCTGTTTCGCAACCAGCTCGGCCAGGGCATCGAGGCCGGTCTGGCCATTGTCATTTTGGCCGTGGTGATTGATCGGCTGCTGTTGGCCAGCGCGGCACGGACATCGGTGGGTCGGTGAACGGTGGTCGGTATTCGGTTTACCGATTACCGATTACGGATTACCGATTACGGATTACCGCTCCTCCCCGTCCAACCCCGTCAGCCAGCGTGTGACGCCAAAAGCCACCACCGCCAACCCCAGCAAAATGAGCGCGGTGATGAAGGTAATGCGCAAGTCGCGCTCCAGCGAGGCGTAGACCAGCAGCGGCATCGTCTGGGTACTGCCTTGCAGGTTCCCGGCAAACAAGATCGTCGCGCCAAACTCCCCCAGCGCCCGCGCCCAGCTCAAAATCAGCCCCGCCAGCAGCCCATTCCGGCTGAGCGGCAGCATGATGTGGCGAAAGATTTGCCAGCGATTGGCGCCGTCTACGGCGGCGGCATCTTCAAATTCGCGGGGCAGGGCGGCAAAGCGGCTTTGGGCGGCGCGAATGTAAAACGGGGAGGCGACGAAGATTTGGGCCAGGACAACGGCCGTTCCCGAAAACGTAATCGTAATCCCCAGCTCTGCCAAGGGCAGCCCCAGCAGCCCCCGCCGCCCAAACACCGCCAGCAGCCCCAGCCCGGCCACCACCGGCGGCATCACAATCGGCAATTCAATGAAGACGGTGAGCAGCCGCTTGCCGGGCAGCGGGTAACGGGCCAGCACATACGCCAGCGGCGTCCCCAGCAGGATGATGAGCAGCACGCTGACGGCGGTGGTAGACAAGCTGAGCAGGATGGCGCTGACGAGGCTGCTTTGGTCGAGAACGGCCGTACCTGGCAAACTAAACGCCCGCCACACCAGCCCCACCAGCGGCAAGATGAGAAACAGGGACATGAAGGTGGCGAGAACGGCCGTCACCCACCCCACCCATCGCGCCGAACCAGAATTTTCTGCTTGTCGCCCCACAGTCATTTACAAACACGCATCCTATTTTTTGCCACAGAGCGCACAGAGGAAAAAGAGAAAAACTCTAAAATCTCTGTGCCCTCTGTGGCAAATTCTTCATCACAACAAAAAAGCGGGTTCTTGCCAGAGCAGCAACCCGCTTCATTTTCGGTTCAATTGTCCGCAAAAAAGCGAACGATTCAAGCTAATTTTTTACGGCAGCCAGGCGCGCCACACATCCTCGTTGGCATCAATCCACGCCTGGGCGGCATCTTCCACCGACTGGCCGTCAATTTCCACAGCGGCAATCATATCGATCTGAGCTTCGGTGCTGTAGCTCATGTTAGAAAGCAGCGTGTGGGCATCCGGAGCCGCTTCAGCCAGGCCAGACCAGAAGATTTTGAACAGATCATCGCCAGGATAGTCGCAATCGACGCCGCCAGAATCGGCCGTGGCGTAGCAGTCGTCGCTGTAGGCAGGCAGCTCGACGCGGGCCAGATCATATTTGGCATGGATGGAATGGGGCGTCCAGAAGTAGAACAGCACCGGTTCCTCACGGCTGTAGGCGGTGTCTAGCTGGGCCAGAATCGCTTCTTCAGACCCGGCAAAGACCACTTCAAACGGCATTCCCAAATTGGCAATGATGTCGCTGTCGTACTGCACAAAACTGGGGTCGCCGCCCAGGAATTGGCCAGCGTCGCCCGTTTCGGCCGTGGCAAAGAGCGCTGCGGCATCGGCGCTGGTAAACCCTTCCCAGGTGGCCAATTCCGGATTACTCTCCAGCAGATAGCTGGGCATGTACCAGCCAATGCGCCCCACGGGGCCAAGCTGCCCGCCGTTTTCCACCGTGCCTGCACCGTCAATGTACTCGGCAACGTTGGCGGCGTGGCCAGAGGGCCACACTTCCAGGCTGGCATGGGCATCGCCAGCGGCCAGGGCGGGCCATTGGGCATTTTCATCCAGGGAGATAACTTCCACGGTGTAGCCCAGCTCATTTTCGAGTAAATTTTTGGCCACCGCCACGTTCAGCTCGGAGGCTGACCAGGAGTTTTCGATCAAAATGAGGGTCATTTTTTCTTCGGCCGAGGTGGATTCTTCACTGGTGCTGGCATCATCTGTTTCAGCAGCGGGTTCAGCGTCATCAGAGCCACAGGCCACCAACAGCAGGCCAGCCAGCAGTAAGAGCAGCCAACTTCCTAACTTCCAATTGATTTTCATATTTTTCTCCTTCCTCGCTAAATTTGGTAAGTCATTGTGGAGTATAGCAGTCAAGAACTTGAGGGGCGAAAAAATGGATGGTGGGGAAACGGCCGTCTTTCCTCTACAATTCCTGTCAACTGAAGAGCAAATCCGCCTTTATGAGCGCCAGATGAGAACGCCGCGCTCTTTGTCATCCTCGCCCCACCTTCGCCGACGTTTTTATAGAGCGGCACATCATTGCCGCCGTTTAGCAATTTATGACCCAAAAGGAGCTTGTGATGACCCAAAGTAAAAGCAAAACCGCAAAGTCCGATGGCTTTACCGACGCAGAAAAAGCCGCCATGCAGGAGCGCGCCAAGGAGCTAAAATCAGAAAAACGCAGCAAGAAAAAAGCAGACGGGGAAAGCGATTTGCTGGCCAAAGTTGCCGAAATGCCCGAAACGGATCGGGCCATTGCCACCCGGCTGCATGAGATCATGAAAGCCAACGCGCCCGGCCTAACGCCCAAAACCTGGTATGGCATGCCCGCCTACGCCAATGAAGACGGCAAGGTGGTTTGCTTCTTCCAAAGCGCGGCCAAGTTCAACGCGCGATACGCCACGTTCGGCTTCCAGGACACGGCCAATCTGGATGACGGCAGCATGTGGGCCACCTCCTTTGCCGTGAAGGAACTAACCGACAGTGTAGAGGCAACAATCATCGCCCTCGTGCAGCAAGCAGTAAAATTGTAGGTCGGATTGGCAATCCGACTCACCTACCAAGGAAAAAATGATGAAATATATGCTTTTAATGTACACCAACGAGACCGAAGCGCCCGATTTTACGCCCGAAGAGCTGCAAGACATTGGCAAAGAGTGGCAGACCTTGTTGAAGGAGGCCAAAGCCGCCGGGGTGCTGCTGGCCAACAACGGGCTGGCTCCCATTGCCACCGCCACCACCGTGCGCCTGCGTGAAGGCAAAGCGCTGACCGTGGATGGCCCGTTTGCCGAAACGCATGAGCAGCTGGGCGGATTTTTAATGCTCAACTGCCAGGACCTGGATGAAGCGATCCAGTGGGCCAAAAAGGTACCTCAGGCGCGGTATGGCTCGGTGGAAATACGGCCGCTCTGGGACCAGGTTTAGCCGCACCCATAAAGGATGACCGTCACCAGCCAGATTGAAGCAACGTTTCGTGAGGAATACGGCCGTGTCATTGCCACCCTCATCAGCCAGCTGGGCGATTTCTCGCTGGCGGAAGATGCGCTGCAAGACGCCCTGGTGAATGCGCTGGAAAGCTGGCCGAGTGATGGCGTGCTGCGCAACCCTGGGGCCTGGTTAACGGCCGTTGCCAAACGCCGCGCCATCGACCGCCTGCGCCGCGCCGACACCCAGGCCCGCCACACGGTCACCCCGATACCCTGGCCACCGAAGACGAACCCGACATGGACGAAGCCATCCCCGACGAACGGCTCAAGCTGATGTTCACCTGCTGCCATCCCGCCCTGGCGCTAGAAGCCCAGGTGGCCCTGACGCTGCACACCCTCGGCGGGCTTGCCACGCCAGAGGTAGCCCGCGCCTTTCTGGTACCGGTGCCCACGATGGCCCAGCGGTTGGCCCGCGCCCGGCGCAAAATCCGCGACGCGGGCATCCCTTACCGCGTGCCCCCGGCCAATCTGCTGCCAGAACGGCTAGACGCCCTACTGACAGTCATCTACCTCATCTTCAACGAGGGGTACGTGGCCACCAGCGGTACAAACGCGGAACGTTTGACCCGGCACGACCTGTGCCGCGAGGCGATTCGTTTGGGGCGGATTCTGGTGGCCTTGCTGCCGCAAAGCGCCGAGGCGTGGGGCTTGCTGGCGCTGATGCTGCTACACGATTCGCGGCGCGAGGCGCGGCTAAATACCCTTGGCGAGCTGGTGCTGCTGGCCGATCAGGATCGCACGCGCTGGGATCGGGCTAAAATCCAGGAAGGCACAGCGGCGCTAGACAAAGCGCTGGCGCTGCTGGCCCTGGACCGTACCAGGTTCAGGCAGCTATCAGTGCCCTCCATGCAGAGGCAAAAACGGCCGAATCCACCGATTGGCCCCAAATTGCCGCCCTCTATCACACCCTGGTCGTCATGATTCCCTCACCCGTGGTGGCGGTGAACCGGGCTGTTGCTGTAGCGATGGCTCAAGGCCCCGCCGCTGGTTTGGCTTTGCTGCTCCGTATCGAAGGGGCCAACGACTTTTACCCCTACCACGCCGCCCGCGCCGATTTGCTGCGCCGCACCAACCAGATCGAAGCAGCCGCTGACGCCTATGAGCAGGCCATCGCCCGCTGCGGCAACAGCGCCGAGCGCGCTCACCTACAGCGGCAGCTAGACAAATTGCAAAATCGCTCGTAGGTCGGATTGGCAATCCGACCCACTCGAACACAGGTGGCTCTACTGAAAAAAGGGTGATTTCACCGCAGAGGCGCGGAGAGCGCAGAGATTTTTCTCTGGTAATTTTTAAAACTCTGCGTCCTTTGCCTCTTTGCGGTTTGTTTTTTCAGTGGACTCACAGGTTTTCACAGATTTTTATCTGCGTGTATCAGCGTCCTAATTTTTGCGCCCAACCCCGTGATTTCCCCGAAAGTAAGACTTTTGTGCCTGTTCATTTTATAATTCCGTCATGAGTATTGATTGGCGGGCTATTTTTGTTCCTAGCGCTCCTCTTTTGGAGACGGTCATTCGCGGCACGGTGATGTACCTGGTGCTGTTTGTGATTTTGCGGCTGACGTTTAAGCGCATTGGCAGCAGTTCTATTGGCCTGGGCGATGTGTTGATGATTGCTCTGGTGGCGGCGGCTTCGCAAAATGCGATGGCGCGGGAGCACGTCTCGGTGACGGATGGCATCATTTTGGTGGCGACGATTTCTGGCTGGAGCTACGGGCTGGATTGGCTGGGCACGCGCTGGCCGCGCTTCCAGCGATTTTACAATCCACCGGCGCTGCTTTTGGTGAAGAACGGCCGTTTCCTCCACAAAAACATGCGCCAGGAACTCATCACCGAAGATGAGCTGCTCAGCCATCTCCACCACGCCGGGCTGGATGACATTCGCCAGGTGCGCGAGGCGTACATGGAAGGCGACGGCACGATTACGTTTATTCCCAGGCGGGGGTAGGTATATGGCGGATGAGATGAAGATGGGGCGGTTATTCAGCTTTACTATTGTATGATTGTTTTGTCGCCTAAAAAAAATCTGGCAGCAAAACAAATTGTTCAAGCAGCAGCGTTAGCCTCTCAAAATGAGGCAGGAGGGAATCAATGTTCGCAGAAAACGCTCAATCAGACAAAAGCTATAAAAACAGCAAACTGTTCACCAATAAAAAATTGCCGAAAATTCTTTTCTCTTTATTTTTAGCTTGTGGCGGATTGATTGCTACGTATTTAACTCTCTCTTTTGGTGTTTCCATTACATCCGCTGCCTCAAACGATTTTGACAATTTTCCAACTGGATCGTCAGCACCCCAAACGCTGTTTACCGTGACAAACAACAATGACAGTGGCGCAGGCTCCCTGAGACAGGCGATTATCGATGCGCAAGATGGTGACACCATCACGTTTGCCCCAAATGTAAGTGGGACGATTGAATTAACAAGTGGTGAGCTAAGCATTACCGAGAATTTAACCCTAACTGGTCCAGGCTCTACTATAATGTCTGTAAGTGGCAACAACGCAAGCCGAGTGTTTTTTATTGATGGCGCAATTGTCGTTATCAGCGGCTTGACCATCCGTGATGGCAATACGGTGGCCTGTGGCGGCGGTATTTGTGCCAGCGCCGCGAATTTGACCCTTAGTGATACAGTGGTGATTAGCAATGCTGGGGGGCTTGGGGGCGGTATTTCCAATTACGGAACCTTGACACTCATCAACAGTTCAATAGTGGAAAACAGCTCAATTGATACAGGGGGTGGCATCAATAATCTTGGTGAGCTCTATGTGAGCAACTCAGTTATTAGCGGGAATCTCACGCTTACGGCCGGGGGCGGCATCAATAATAGCTGCGCCTCTGCAAATAGCGTCATCTTGGATACCACAATTGCCAATAATCATTCGGCCCAGCATGCGGGCGGTATGGGCATTTGTACGGGTACTACGGCCGTAATCACCAACACAACCTTCAGTGGGAACACAAGTGATACTGGAGGCGGTGGGCTTGATGTGTATGGAACAGTAACCATATTTAACAGCACGATAGTCAATAATTCGGCCGTTGATGGTGGCGGGATTCGTAATTTGAGTGGCAGTACGATGTTAAAAAACAGCATTGTAGCAAACAATACAAGCGGCGGGGATTGTGCGGGAACGGTGCAGTCAAACGGCCGTAATCTTAGCAGCAGCAATACTTGCGATTTTACTAACGCGGGAGACATCCAAAATATTGATCCCCAGATAGGGCCACTCACAGATAACGGGGGGCGAACGCCTACGCACTTATTGCTTGCTGGCAGCCCTGCGATTAACGCAGGCGATAACGTTGACTGTCCGACATTTGACCAAAGAGGTGTCGGACGGCCGCAAGCAGGAATATGTGATATTGGAGCTGTTGAGCTGGCATTACCAAATAGCCTATACTTGCCACTTGTGTTTAAATGAGCGGGCATATTGTGGATGAAGAACGGCCGTTTCCTCCACAAAAACATGCGCCAGGAACTGATCACCGAAGATGAGCTGCTCAGCCATCTCCACCACGCCGGGCTGGATGACATTCGCCAGGTGCGCGAGGCGTACATGGAAGGCGACGGCACGATTACCTTTATTTGTGAGAAGCAAAATGGGGGCTGACTTTTGCCCCATATGGAGGAATTGGCAATGAGCAGTTGGCAAGAGTTTGCCCAGCAAGCCCCAGCTTTGGCCGAATTTGGTTACGGCCGTTTCCACAGCGGTGTCGCCTACCTGGGCACCATCCGCCCCGACGGCGGGCCGCGCGTTCACCCGGTCACGCCGATTGTGGGCGAGCAGCTGTTTTTGTTCATGGAACCCACTTCACCCAAGGGCAAAGATTTGCAGCGCGATCCGCGCTACACGCTGCACTGTTCCGTTGAAGATTCCGGCGGTGGCAAGGGTGAATTTTACGTGCGCGGGCAAGCCACGCTGGTGCACGACGCTGATCTTCGTGAGCAGGCGGTGCAAGCTTCCACCTATAAGCCAGCAGACCGCTACATCCTGTTTGTGCTGACGGTTGACTTTGCCTTCATGAACACCTACGACGAAGGCGGAGCGCACCCACTGCGCTGGCACGCTGGTGAGTAAGCGGATTGATGGGGGGAAACGGCCGTGTTTTCCAACAATATTGTTATCCTAATGCCGAAAGGAAATGATCATGAGCCAAACTAACGTGAAGCGGCTTTATTTGATGCAGGTTGGGTCTATGCCGGAATACGAGATTCCGATTGTTTGTTACCTGGTGCAAACGAACGACGGCAAGAATATTCTGATTGACAGTGGTCTACCGGAGATCATCCCTGAAGATGCACAAGAGTTTGAGAATGGAAAGGACGTGATCGAGCAATTGGCCAGCCTGGGCTTGCAACCAGACGATATCCATACAATCATTTCGACGCATTATGATGGCGACCATGCCGGAAGACACGCGGCATTTCCGAAGGCGCAGTATGTGGTTCAGCGTGCGCATCATTGGGATGCAGCGAGCAACCCGCGTTATGCGTCCATTCGGCCCCAATGGGATCAGCCACTGGAGCGCATTCTCCTGGTGGACGGGGATGTGGAATTACTTCCGGGGCTGGAGCTGATCGAGACGAGCGGGCATGTGCCAGGACATCAATCGGTGCTGGTACGGCTGCCCCAAACGGGGGCCGTTTTATTGACGATTGACGCTGTGCCCTTCGGTGTGGGCTTTACGCGGGACGAGCCGGACGACGGCAGCAATCCAGACGCCCAAGCAATTCACGCCAGTACGATTAAACTGCTCGATCTGGTCGAACGGGAGCGTATCGGGCTGGTGATTTTTGGCCATGACCAGGCGCAGTGGGAAACACTCAAAATGGCACCAGCGTTTTACGCGTAAAGCAGGGGCACGATGGCGTTTATTTGCAGGCGGGAGTAGGTGGGGAGGAAACGGCCGTTTTCCACATATGACTGTCAGAAAACAGCCGATACGATTTATTCTACCCCGTCTGGCGTGATCAGAATCGGGGGATTGTCCGCCCAGACCAGGCTGTATTCAGCCGCTACATTGGGAATCGTGCAGACCTGGACAAACGCCTCGTCCAGCCAGCCACCCATGTTGCAGATGGTAATATAGCGGTTGTCCGCAATGTTAAAAAGGAAAGGAAACGTGGCTGCGTCAACGGCCGTTGGATCCAAAAATTCAATTTGCAGATCCATTTGCTCGTTTTCAAACGTTTCCAGGGACAAATTCGTATAATCCGGCACTGTGCCGTCTGGGCGGGTTAGCGAAATGACCAAAAAGGCCGCATTGTCATGCGGCGGCGAACTGTCGCGAACGGTTGTGGTGATGTAGGCTGAGGCAATCACAAATTCCCCACTGCTGGCTGAGGTGATGACGGCCGTTTCGGCGTCTGGCATACTGCTGGGGCTATCTTCCACTGGTGTCGTCGGTTCAGGCGTTGGCGCACTGGTCTCCACGGGTGCGACGGCCACAACGGCCGTTTGCTCACCCGGGTCCTCTGCGGCTGAGAGCGCTTGTTCTGATTCTTGCCCGGCTGAAGTTGCACAGGCCGCCAGAATTAAAATCAAGCTGCTTAACCCAATCCATTGGATCCATCGTTGGTGTCTCATCAGAAACCTCCTATGGTAAATGTGGCAGCGAAATTGCCCCACAAACGTCAAAATTTAACCCCATTAGCGATTGCAACTTGACGGGCAAGCTACGTTTTCTATACGCGGGTGCCGGGAAGGGAAACGGCCGTTCCCGCCACACATCACCACTCAAAACAACAAAATCGCCAAAGCGGCGAGCTGCTAACGCTGCTTTGCCAACGCCCATAATAGCTAAATGCGTTAGCTCAGGTAAAATCGAGGCATGGCATTTAACGAAGCGACGATTAGCAGCAACGGCATTGTCCGCCCCACCTACATTGAAGTAAACCTCACCCGCCTGACGGAAAATTACCGGGCCATCGAGCGGGCCGTCGCGCCCGCCACGGTGATGCCCATCCTCAAGGCCAATGCCTACGGGCACGGGCTGGTGGAGGTGGCCCGGCATGTGGTCTCGCTGGGCGCACCGTACCTCGGCGTCGCCTTTTTGGAAGAGGGCATTTTGCTGCGCGAGGCGGGCCTCACCGCGCCGATTCTGGTGCTGGGCGGCATCATCGGCAACCAGGTGCCGCTCTTTTTGCAGCACGACCTCACCCTCACCGCCTCTTCCATCGAAAAGCTGACGCAAATTGACGAAGCCGCCGCCAAAATGGGCGTGCAGGCCAAAGTCCACCTGAAGATTGACACGGGCATGGAGCGGATTGGGGTGCATTATTACAATGCGGATTCGCTGCTGGCGGCGGCGCTAAACTGCGAGCATTGTCTGGTGGAGGGGATTTATTCACACTTTGCCAATGCGGATACGGCCGTTCTCCAATCCGCCCAAACCCAACTAGACCGCTTTAACCAGGTGCTCTCCTTCTACGAATCGCGCGGGCTGCCGCCGCCGCCGCTGCGCCACATGGCCAACTCCGGGGCCATCCTCCAGCTGCCCGGCAGCCATTTCGACATGGTGCGCGCCGGGATTTTGCTCTACGGTGTTTACCCCTCGGACGAGGTGGCCAAAACGGTGGCCGTACACCCGGTGCTCAGCTGGAAATCGCGCGTGGTTTACTTCAAGGTAGTGCAGCCAGATCATCCGGTGAGCTACGGCTCTACCTGGCAAAGCGACCACATGGTGCGGGTCGTCACCGTGCCTGTGGGCTACGGGGATGGCTACTTTCGGCGCATGTCGGGGCAGGCGCAGGTGATTTTGCGGGGAAAAAGGTATCCGGTAATCGGCCGTATTTGCATGGATCAGCTGATGGTCAATATCGAGTGGGACAGCGCCTACAACAACGACGAGGTGGTTTTAGTGGGTGAAAGCGAAGATGGCCGCGTGGCCATTCGCTGCGAAGAGCTGGCCGAATGGGCAGGCACCATCCCCTACGAAATCCTCACCAACATCAACACCCGCGTCTCCCGCATCTATCTCACCGAAAAAGAAAAGAGGGCGTAAGGCTGCCCATAGCCTCACGCCCCCAGAAAGCGTTCGACCCCGGCCAGGAGGGAGAACCGGGGTCGAAACACTTCTTTTGGCGACTTCTGATTATTAGAATACTCCCCAAATCTAAGCCGAACCTGAGATAAAGTTAAATGGTTTATAAGTGAATGCTAGGCGGCCAGCTGAAAAATAGTTTGCAGCTCACCAATTTGCAACACATCCCCGTCGTTGAGCCGGCGCGCACCGTCGATGGTTTGCCCGTTTAGGAGCGCCGGGAAAGCGTTGTCCAAACGTTCCAGATAGTAGCGTACCCGCGCCCGCCGAATGACAATGTTGCCTATTGTCAGTTCGCCCTCTTTGGGCAAATCTTGCTGATCCTGCACACCATCGGGCCAGGCCAGAGCGAGGGTAGGTTTTGCAGAAGGTTGCGGGGAAATAGCAGCATTGTCTTGAGAAAAATCATGGGGTAAAGGGCGATTTGCCAAAATTCCTGCCAACTTCAAATTTTGGGACATGGTTGCACTCCTGTTTTCGATTTATATCAAACTAACACGATGGTCTGTATTATACACAGAAATCTAGCAGGCAACCGGCAAAATTGTGGCGAAAACAGAACAATTTTCTGACAAATCAAGTCAATACCTGACGAACCCAGCTAATTAAGAGTCGTTCCTAAACCTGCGGCGCTGGCAGCTTTTTGCCTGCGCCATTAGGGGGCTGGCGGCAGTTGGGACAAGACGTTGAGGATATGGTCGCGCATGGGGGCGCTTTGCCACATGGCGGAGATGTGCCCGGCGGGGATGGTGACCAACGGCCGTTCCGCAAACAGTTCCGCATGATTTTCCATCCGAAAAAACATATCGTTCTCACCCAAGAGCGGGAAAACCCGGTTGGGGGCACACTGCTCATAAAAGGTCGTAAAATCCAAATAATGCCGCAGCTCCTCTTTGCTAAGCTGCATGGGGCGGTTGAACAGGTCAGAAATATCCCAGATGACCTGGGCCAGATTAGGCGAGGCCAGCATCGGAATAACGGCTTGCGTTTGCTGCATGACGCCTTCATACAGCAAGCTGGTGATGCCCCCCCAACTGACGCCCGAAGCGGCCGCGTAGGTTGCCCCTTCGGCCACAAACTGCTGCTGCACCAGTTCCATCAGGCGCAGCGACCCGGCAAAAATCTGATAGACGCTTTGCACAGAGTTGAACCCTTTTTGCACCGGGTCTTGCCAGTTGTCGTGGAAGGGTGCCTGGATGCAAACGGTATGGAACGGCAAAGGCACGGCCTGTGGAAACAGCCGCCGCCAGGTGTTGGTGTAGGGGTATTCGTTAAAGCCGTGATGAAACAACAGCAGCGGCGCGTTGGGGGCCAGGGCAGGGCGCACCCGCACGCGGCAGGTAATTTCGCCCAGCAGCGTTTGCAGGGTGATGGGGTGTTCACCGGGGGCGGTAAGTTGGTAAACGGCCGTTTGCCGTCGATCCACCAACGTCTGGGCCAAAACAGCTTCGAAGGTAGGCGCTTCGGCCGCGCTGGCCTCTAGCGAATCCGGTACGCGGCGGTTCAGGCTGTACAGCACAGCTTTGTCAATTTGTTGCAACATGGTGTGTCGAAAACTCATTCCGTAACAGTATCAGTCGCCCTACCAATCGCCAACAAAAAGCAGTGCCCGCCATAATTCACTCATCTTTCACTCTAATACGGCCGTTTTTCACAGCAACTTGCCACAAAATTAACTGTTCTTACCTTGTAACCTGGCAATGCCGATGGTTAGAATAGGACCAAAGCAGGGCACCCTTTCCCTGCAAAATGCCTATAATCCAATCCAAAGCGCCTGCGAAGGATTTGCGACTGATGAAACGACTGACCACTGCAAAGTTAAATTGGCTTGACGACGGTTGCTGTGACGTGAAATTTTTAGACGTCTGGAACGATGCACCGCGCTCTTACCAGCCGGGCCAACCGATTGACGGCAGCTGGCAGGTGGATAGTTATGAATTATCGCTAGGGATGGATGAAGACGGCCGTCTCTTCAAAAAAGCCGCCGACCGCCTGATGCGCTACCAGTTTTACCCCCACGACATTATGAGCCACACCAGCGATTTTGGCCTTTGGAACCGCTGGGCCCAGGTGGGTGACCGCATCGTGCAGCGCATTCACCTCTTTTCCCTCTTTGGCAAACCGGTGCTCGATGTGGTCACGATGACCGAAATCAGCCAGGTCATCACCGAACCGCGCTGCTACGGCTTCACCTACGTCACCGTAGACACCCACGTAGAGCAAGGCGAATGGTCCGCCTGCCTGACATGGCGCGATGACAACAAACTTATTCTGACCATAAACGCAATCTCCCGCCCCCGCCCCGAAGAACCCGCCCGCAACTACAGCTTCATGCGCCGCCTGCAACAAACCGCCCACCAGCGCGGCCTGGCCCACTTCAAACAAGCCGTCCTCGCCTAGCGTACGCTCACGATCTCGCAATCTGCCATTCCCGCGCAGGCGGGAAGCCATGATTCGCTTCGGTGACTGCCGATTTCTCGCAAACTCGGTACAATCCCCTCATGACTACCACACTTTACTCCTGGAACGTAAACGGCCTGCGCGCCGCCCACAAAAAAGGGTTTCTGGATTGGCTACACGCCACCCAGCCAGACATCCTCAGCCTGCAAGAAACCAAATGCCACCCCGACCAGCTGGAGCCAGAACTGCGCCAGCCCAACGGCTACCACACCTACTGGGCCTGGGCGGAGAAAAAAGGGTACAGCGGCGTCGCCCTCTACAGCAAAAAAGAGCCGCTCAACGTGCAAATTGGCCTGGGCATCGAAGAATATGACCGCGAAGGGCGCACCATCGTGGCCGAATACGACGACTTTGTCTTCATCGGCGCGTACTTCCCCAACGGCAGCCGCGACCACAGCCGCGTGCCGTTCAAGATGGCGTACAAGGCAGCTTTCCTCGATTTTTGCAACGAGCTGATTTCGTCTGGCAAGTCGGTGATTTTTTGTGGGGATGTGAATACTTCGCACAAGGAAATTGATTTGGCGCGGCCTAAGCAGAACCGGCAAACGACTGGCTTTTTGCTAGAAGAGTGCGCCTGGCTGGATGAGATCGTGGCCCAAGGGTACATCGACAGCTTCCGCCACCTCTACCCGGAGCAGACCGGGGCGTACAGCTGGTGGAGCTACATTGGCGGGGCGCGCAGCCGCAACGTGGGCTGGCGGCTGGATTACTTCTTCACCAGCCCAGACTTAGCGCCGCGCATTGCTGAAGCGGCCGTTCATGCCGAGGTGTTGGGGTCGGATCATTGTCCGGTGAGTTTGAGTTTGAAGGGGTGACAGGGTGACAGGGTGACAGGGTGACAAGGTGAAGGGGTGAAGGGGTGAAGGGGTGATTAGCGTTTGGTTAGGGGGGAACGGCCGTATTCCACCACAACCTCCGCCAACAACCTTTTCGCCAGTTCACCTAGTGGTTCCCCGGTTTGCGGATGGGGAAACTCGGGCAGCAGGTCGGCGACGGGGACGGCGACGTGGGGGAATTTGGCTAAATCGGGGTCGGGAATGGGGCGGGAACGGCCGTCTCCGCCATCATACTCAAACACCGCATCGTTAAACAGCACAATGTCCGCGTCGATAGTGCGCGGCGCATTTTTGTCCGCCTGGCGCACCCGCTTGAGCTGCGTCTCAATGTGGCCAATGATTTGCTGCTTGATCTGGCTGGCGCTGAGATCGGTTTGGAGGAGAACGGCCGTATTCCAAAAGAGAGGCTGGTTGAGCAGGCCGACCGGTTCCGTTTCGTAGATGGGGGAAACGGCCGTAACCTCACACATCTCCCGCAGCAGTTCAACCGCTCGCGGCAAATTCCGCTCCTTCTCAATATTCGATCCCAGGGCAATCACAACTTGATTCATGCGATCTTGAATGAACCGCAAAGTGCGCCAAGATCGCCAAGAAATTGATATACAAACTTTGCGTCCTCTGCGTCCTTTGCGGTTAAATTCTTATTCAAAATCGGCGCGAGTGCGCTCAATTTCGATGCCTACGGATTCAGCAAAGCGCAGCGCGGTTGGTTTTTCCACCCGCACCATCACCCGCTCCACGCCAAACTCCACGATGATCAGGCGGGCAATGTCCGTCACCAGCTTCTCCACCAAAAAGTCCGATGACTCTTCCACATGCTGGATGACACGCTTGGTGATCGTTTTGTAATCCACCGCATCCTCGATGGCGTCGCTGGCGGCCGCCTGGCGAATATCGGCCCAAATAACGATGTTGATCAGAATATCTTGCAGCTTGACGCGCTCATCGGGATTGATGCCAATGATGCCGCGCAGCAGCAAATCGCGAATGATAATTTTGTCCATTGATTTACCTTTTGTAATTGTGTTATTGGTAATTGGGTAATTGATAGGCTAATTACTCAATTACCGATTACCAATTACAGATGTTTCTCCAGCCATTGCGCAATATCCGCAATAACCTGGTCGCGGTGAATGTCGTTGTGCGATTCATGCACGCCGCCTTCGTACACAATCAGCTTTTTGTCTGGCTGCGTCACTTTGGCAAAAAAGTCGCGGCTGGCCGAGACGTTGACGATGTTGTCGCCATCGCCGTGAATCATGAGCAGCGGCGGCTTAAATTCGGCGGCGTGGGCGGTGGCCCATTCGGCCGCAGCTGGGAACTCCACGCCAAAGCGGGGCGTGGCAAATGTTTGCACCAGCGGGTCGTCGCCGTACGCTTTGGCCTCCACCGGATCGCGGGAAATGTCCGCCAGTTCCAGATTGGTTTTTACCTGCATGGCCGGAGCCAGTTTAGACATGATTTTGCTGATAAAGGCCAAAATGGGCGGCACATCCAGCTTGCCCACCGCCGGGGCGGAGGCGATAACGCCGCTGTACCCAGCGGGGTTTCGCAAAACGTAGTTGAGGGTGATGTTGCCCCCCATGCTGTGCCCGTAGAGGAAAAACGGCCGTTCCCCCCACTGCTCCTTCACGAGTTTAATAAACAAGCCCAAATCAGCCAGATATTCTGACCATTTATTCACAAACATACGCTTGCCAGGGGAACGGCCGTGTCCCCGATGATCGGCGGCGTAGATGGCATACCCCTTGGGCACCAACCCGTTGACCACGTGCCGGTAACGCCCGCCATACTCACCCATGCCGTGCACAATCACAATCACCGCTTTCGGTTCACCCGCTGGCAGCCAGCTTTGGTAATATAAATCCAGCCCATCGGCGCTTCTGAAGGTTGCTTCTTCGTGTTTCATCTTCTCACCTTAAAAAATGGGACACTAAAAAACTCACGCAAAGGCGCAAAGCTTTAAAGAAGTCCAAAAAGAAATCTGTGTAATCTGCGAAATCTGTGGTTTTTTAAAGTCACCAGTGTCCAAATTAAAATCATTTCAACGTCAATGTGCCCCAAGTTGTGGGGTCGGTCAGGGTGCGGTTGGGCATGTGAGACATCATCACTTCTTGAACGGCCGTTCCCCCCGTATCGTTATCATTGGCATTCAAAGCCAGCCCGATGGTTACCCCCTGGCTGGGCGTCAGGTTGAGGTCAGACCAGGGGATGGCCGCTTCCAGCGTGTAGCCGGTGGCCGTCTGCTGCGCCGCCAGGGTGACAATATTGCCGCCCGGCGCGTCCAAAATCGCCCCGCTGGCCGTGCCCTGAAAGCGGAAGGCCGTGGGGCCGAGGCCCGCAAAATCCCCCGGCGACAGGGTGATCTGGAAATCATCCGGGCTGAGACCCGCGCCAAAATCGGCGTCGCGGGCGGTGTCGAACTGCATATCCACGCTGTCACCCCGGAAAATCTGGTTGCCGCTGGCCGTTTGCACGTGGATGTCGTCGGTCACGGTGACGGCAACGTACAGGTTGCCATTGTCCCAGCTGAGCTGCCAAACGGCCGTACAATCCGCCGACCCATCCCAACCCGCCACGCTGTAAACGCGATTGGCGGAGCTGGCGGCAATGGTGCCTGGCCAGTCGCCCAAATTGCCATCAATGGTGGGGGGCGTGGTGGTGAAGCTGGCTTCTACGGTGCCATCGCCGAGTGGTGTTTGGGGGGGAACGGCCGTTGCGGCCAAGGTACTCGTTGGGGCAATGGCCGGTATGTCGGTCGGCACGTCTTCCACCACAGCGGTTGGGGGCACCACAACCGCTGGCTCCTCATCCACCGTGGTGCGCTCGCGGAACTGGGCCCAGGCAAAGTAGCCCGCCACCACACAAACAACCAGGCCAAACAGCACGGCAATGCCAATGCCCGCATACAGCATCATCGGCGAGCCAGCGCGTGACTGCGTTGGGTCCAATCCATCCCAATCATCTTCCAGGTTGCGTTGTGGTTTTTGCATGGTGAATCCTGTCGGTTGCTTTTTTAACTTCGTTTGAGACTAGAGACAGGAGATTAGAGATTGGAGACTCGCTAAATCTCCAGTCTCCAATCTCTAATCTCCTTGCCAATATTATGCGCCGTTCACCAGCTCGCGGGCAAATACTGACAACTCTCACCCGATCCTTTATAATTTTGGCAATGCGTAGCTTACCTGCTCCAAAGCGCCCCCGCACCGTAACTATTACCTTTTGGAGTGTTATTTTTTTAGGAACCTGGAATTTTGGGCGAGCCATTGCCATTGGCCAGCAGCTCAATTTACAAGACGTCCTGAACCTTCAACCAGACCCGCGCCTGCGCTTGGTGGCGGCGGGGCTCTTTACATTCTTATTTTTCATGTTGGCGTGGCAGCTTGGGCGCAAACGGCCGTTTACCATTCAAGCCGTCCCAATTACCATTGGCTGGTATACTGTGTATGAAACGGCCGTCTGGCTCATCTTTGCCCAGCCGCCACGCAACTGGTCCTTGTGGCTCATCAGCAGCCTCTTTTTAATTAGCACAGCTCTATTTACCCGGTGGGCGCTCCGGCGTGCCGCCCAAACCTACTTTTAAGCCTATTCCAAATGGTCAATTGGAATGGGCAACATCGTTAAGCAAACCACAGAAAGCATCTTAAAAACCAAAGGGCAATTTCTATGTGGTTTGCTCAAGTAAAAGCGGGGGCAATGGCTTTGCTTAATTTAGGGGACTTTCCCGCTTTTACATATTTGGAATTGGCAAATGAACGATAAATTGCAAAAACTACAGCAGCTTCGGCAAGAGTCACAGCAAGGCGGCGGGCCAGAACGCATTGCCCGCCACAAAGAAAAAGGCAAGATGACCGCCCGCGAGCGGATCGATCTATTGCTAGACAAAGGCTCTTTCCGCGAGATTGACGCCTTTGTCACCCATCGTGAGCGTAACTTTGGCATGGACAAGCAGCAATACCTGGGCGACAGCGTGGTGACGGGGTGGGGGACGGTAGACGGCCGTCTCGTCTACGTCTTCAGCCAGGATTTCACCGTCTTTGGCGGCAGCCTCAGCCAGGTACACGCCGAAAAAGTGTGCAAAATCATGGACATGGCCATGCGCAACGGCGCACCCGTCATCGGCCTCAACGATTCCGGCGGCGCGCGCATCCAGGAAGGCGTCGTTAGCCTCGGCGGCTACGCCGACATCTTCCTGCGCAACACCCTCGCCTCTGGCGTCATCCCCCAAATCAGCGCCATCATGGGGCCGTGTGCCGGGGGCGCTGTCTACTCCCCCGCCCTCACCGACTTCATCTACATGGTTAAAGAGAGCAGCTACATGTTCATCACCGGGCCAGATGTGGTGAAGGCCGTCACCGGTGAAGAAGTCTCCTTTGAAGAACTGGGCGGGGCGATGACCCACAACGAAAAGAGCGGCGTGGCCCACATGGCCGCCGAGTCGGAAGCCGACGCGCTTTACCTCATCCGCGAGCTGATGAGCTACCTGCCCTCCAACAACATGGAAGACCCACCCTTCGTGCCCACCAAGGATGACAGCCTGCGCACCGAAACATCGCTCAACACCCTGGTGCCAGACAACCCCAACAAGCCTTACGACATCAAAGAGGTGATCCACCTCATCATGGATGACGGCATTTTTTATGAGATTCAGGAGCATTTTGCCCAAAACATCGTGGTGGGTTTTGCCCGCTTGGGCGGCTTCTCTGTGGGCATTGTGGCCAACCAGCCAATGGTGCTGGCAGGCGTGCTAGACATCGCCGCCAGCGAAAAGGCGGGCCGCTTTGTCCGCTTCTGCGACAGCTTCAACATTCCCCTGATTGTGTTTGAGGATGTGCCCGGCTTTTTGCCCGGCGTCAACCAGGAGCACGGCGGCATTATTCGGCACGGGGCCAAGCTGCTCTACGCCTTCTGCGAAGCGACCGTGCCCAAAATCACCGTCGTTACCCGCAAGGCGTACGGCGGGGCGTATTGTGTGATGAACAGCAAGCACATTCGCGCCGACCTCAACCTGGCCTGGCCCACGGCCGAAATCGCCGTGATGGGGCCAGATGGGGCGGTCAACATCATCTTCCGCCGCGATTTGCAGGACGCGGAAGACCCGGTAGCGCGTAAAACCGAGCTGGTGGATGATTACCGCGATCAGTTCGCCAATCCATACGAAGCGGCCCGGCGTGGCTACGTCGATGACGTGATCGAGCCGAGCCAGACGCGCCCCCGTCTGATCAATGCGCTGAACATGCTGCAAAACAAGCGCGACCACAACCCACCGAAAAAGCACGGGAATATTCCCCTCTAGACGGTAATCGGTAAACGGTAAACCGTAATCGGTTGTTTATTTTCCGATTACCGACCACCGATTACCGACTACGGATCACCGAAAAATGGCTACAGACAGTTTACTACCCAAGAGATTCAATAAATTACTCATCGCCAACCGGGGCGAGATTGCGATGCGCATTTTGCGGGCGTGTCACGAGCTGGGCATCAGCACCGTGGCGGTTTTTTCGGATGCAGACCGGCATGCGCTGCACGTGCGCTACGCAACGGAGGCGTACCACATCGGCCCGTCGCCCGCGCGTGACAGCTATTTGCGCATGGACAAAATCATCGAGATTGCCAAGCTGTCTGGCGCAGAGGCGATTCATCCGGGCTATGGCTTTTTGTCTGAACGGGCGGAATTTGCCCAGATGTGTGTGGACAATGGCATTGTGTTTGTGGGGCCACCGCCGGAAGCGATTCGCATTATGGGGGACAAGCAGACGGCGCGGGATACGGCCGTTGCTGCAGGCGTTCCCATCGTTCCCGGTGCCTCAGCCGGAACAGACGAGGAGCTGATCGAAGCGGCCAAAAACGTGGGCTTCCCGCTGCTGGTGAAGGCGTCGGCGGGCGGTGGTGGCAAGGGGATGCGCCCGGTACACAAATCGGTCGATTTGCCCGATGCGCTGGCGGCGGCGCGGCGCGAGGCGAAGGCGGCGTTTGGCGATGACACGGTTTATTTGGAACGGCTGATTGAAAACGGCCGTCACATCGAAATTCAGGTGCTGGCCGACATGCACGGCAACGTCATCCACCTGGGCGAGCGTGAATGTTCGCTGCAGCGCCGCCACCAAAAAGTGATCGAAGAAAGCCCCAGCTTTGTGGTGGACGAAGAGCTGCGCCAGCGCATGGGCGAAATCGCCGTCGCCGCGGCCAAAGCAGTAGACTACGTCAGCGCCGGTACCATCGAATTTTTGCTGGACCGGGACAAAAATTTCTACTTTTTAGAGATGAACACCCGCGTCCAGGTAGAGCATCCCATCACCGAACTGGTGACGGGCGTAGACATTGTGCAGGAACAGCTGCGCATTGCCCGCGGGCGGCGGCTGCGCTTCAAGCAAGAAGATATCAAAATGAAGGGCTGGGCCATCGAATGCCGCATCAACGCCGAAGACCCGTACAACAATTACCTGCCCTCCACCGGCATGATCACCGTCAGCCGCCTGCCTACAGGCCCCGGCGTGCGGGTAGACACTGGCGTCTTCCCCGGCTACGAAATCACCCCCTACTACGACTCGATGATCAGCAAGCTGATTTGCTACGGCGAGACGCGCGGCGAAGCGATTTTGCGCATGCGCCGCGCCCTGGAGGAGTACCGCATCATGGGGGTAAAAACCAACATCCCCTTCCACCAGCACATGATGGACAGCCACCGCTTTTTAACCGGTCAGTTCGACACCCACTTTGTGGAAGAACGGTTCAAAATGAGCGATCGAGAGGCACCTCTGGTGATGGAAGCCGCTATCTTGGCCACCTTGATGGCCCATCAGCAAGGCCAGCACGCCAGCCAGATTGTGGCCCCAGGCGATCGGGACACCAGTAACTGGAAATGGTACAGTCGCTGGGAGCGTTTGCGTAAATAATTACCTAGGAGGTGCGACGCACTTTGAAAGTGCGTCGCACCTGTTTAAAGACACCCATGAAATACATAACAACGGTAAACGACGAAGAATTTATTATCGAAATTGAGCACAACAACCAGATTGTGGTCAATGGCGTGCGCTACGACATTGATTTCCAGCATTTGCCGGAAGCGGATGCGCTGTCGCTGCTGCTGAACCATCGCTCGCTGGAAGCGGTGGTAGAAGAGCGAGATGACGTTTGGGATGTGCTGACGAAAGGCGAAGTCTACACCGTGAAGGTGCAGGATGAGCGGGCCTACCGCCTGGCCAAAGCACGTGGCGTTGCCAGCGAAGTGACCGGCGAAGCGCAAATGAAATCCCCCATGCCTGGCCTGATTGTGGCCGTGCCCGTGTCTGAGGGGCAGCATGTGGAAAAGGGGGACAAAATCATCATTCTGGAATCGATGAAGATGGAAAACGAACTGCGCGCGCCGAAAGCAGGCATCGTGGCCCGCATTAACGTGGCGCAGGGAGCCAGCGTGGAAAAAGACCAGGTGCTGGCGGTGATTGTGGATGAGGAAGAGCGGTAATCGGTAATCCGTAACCGGTATTCGGTATTCGGTATTCGGTTTTAGCCCCAGGTCGGTTTTCGGTAATTTGTAAACGTAGGGGCGAAGCGATTGGGAAAAATCGTGGCAAAGCAAACAATCTTTGCTACCCATCGCCTCGCCCTTTTTTTGTAAAAAGCACAAAGTGAAACGTGGCGAGTAAGCAGAATAATTTGGAAGTTGAGGTAAAGTTTTTTGTGCCGGACCTGGCGGCGTTTCGGGAGCGGCTGCTGGCGGCGGGGGCGGTGCTGAGCAAGCCGCGCGTGTTTGAGAAAAATGTGGCGTTCGACACGGCCGATTCTCGCTTATTCCAGGAGTTAAAATTGTTACGGTTAAGGCAGGATACGGCCGTTACCCTCACCTACAAAGGCACCCCTGCCAATTTGCCCCAAAGTGAAGCCAAAGTGCGCGAAGAGCTGGAAGTGAAGGTGAGCGATTTTGACACGCTGGCCGAAATTTTTGCCCGGCTCGGCTTTGCCCCGGCGGTGGTGTACGAGAAGTACCGCGAAACGTTCACCTGGCAGAACGTAGAAATTGTGCTGGATGAGCTGCCGTACGGCAATTTTGTAGAGTTTGAGGGGGAAGAAGCGGGGTTGAAAACGGCCGTTGCCCACCTCAACCTCAACTGGCAAAACCGCATCCTCACCAACTACCTCGGCCTCATGGCCCAGCTCAAAGCCCACCACAACCTCCCCTTCACCGACCTCACCTTCGCCAACTTCACCAACCCAAACATCTCCATCGCCGACGTTTTGCCCTAGCGCAATTCCACGAATTGTTGCTTGATTGGCTCATGGCCATCTGCTATAGTCCAGCTATGGAATCTAACCCACTATCTGCCAAACTGGATAAAACGGCTCTTTCTATAGCTTCTTTGGCAGATGGCACAGATGAAATTGCATACTGGCAGCAAAAAACCCCACAAGAGCGCCTGGCTGCGCTCGAACTGATGCGACAAATCGTTTATGGCTACGATCCAGCTACCTGCCGACTTCAAAGAGTTCTTACAATTACTCAACCTTCAACCGATGTGAAGACCTTTTTAGGAAACCCCCCCCCCCCCCCCCCCCCCCCCCCCCCCCGGGAACCCCCCCCCCCCCCGGGGGGGGAAGAAACCCCCCCCCCCCCCCCCGGGGGGGGAGGGGCCAATCATCCATAAAAACAACCTCAACTGGCAAAACCGCTCCCCTAAGCCTCGGCCTCATGGCCCAGCTCAAAGCCCACCACAACCTCCCCTTCACCGACCTCACCTTCGCCAACTTCACCAACCCAAACATCTCCATCGCCGATGTTTTGTCCTAGTTTCTTTGAACTATATTTTGGGAAAAGGGTGCGCTAACTTTGTGGAATAGTTCCAAGAAATTCTTTGCCAAATTCAAGGAATTGTTCGGCTCGTTCAATTTGTTGGGAAGCTTTACGCTTGGAGAGGATTGGCATCGGATCATAGTCGCCGATTAAATGACTATCTTGTGCATCAATCAAGTAACGGTGAAAGTGCATAGGCGCACGGCCGGTTTTTACAAAATGCTTGCCAAATGCGGCAATAACGGCCGAATGTTTTGAGAAATTCAGCGCATCAGCCAGCAAAAGCGCCTCAGCTACGTAAACCATAGCGTAGTAAGCGCGAGAGATGGCAAAATCGAAAAACGCTTCGCTCACCAAAAGCTTTGCTGCGTCAATGCTGCTCTAGGCTTTCTGCAAAAGGGCAGATTGCTCCGGCGTCATACCGCAATTCCCTCACGACGAATGTTTAGTAAAAGCGGACTGTTTTCTTGAATGTACCGTTCTTCGGAAATGTAGACACAAGAAATCACAATGTCGTGTTCCAGAGAGAGAACGGCCGTAATTGGGGAAACATGGTCAATTTCTGTGGCCGGGTCTACAGGCCCAGCCAAAACAACCAGCACGTCAACATCAGACCCAGGCAAAGCGTCCCCACGTGCCTGCGAACCATACAAAACCAGATGCACAAGGCGGTTTCCATACAGTGCCTCAAGCTGGCTGCGCAATTCAGCCAGAATAGTGTTGAGCTTGTGGGATGACAACATTTGTAATTCCATGCGTCACATTGTACATGACAAGCTGCTGAAAATAAAAACGGCCGTTTCAACCTCACCCAACCAAACCCACAATTCATATTGCCGATTCTGCGCTCCCTCTTTATGATCAGGGCAACAACGAATTACAGTACCAAACGAATGAAGGAAATTCGTTGTTTACTCAAATTCGTTGTCGTCACCCAAAACGAACGGGAGAACTTATGGAATTAGAACGCCCCGATTTAAGCAACGTAAACCCCGACGTGCTGGCCTACATCGAAGCGCTGGAAGCGGAACTGCTCAGCGCCCAGGCCAGCTCGCCCACCCGCCGTCGCAGCGCCGAAGCGGAACCGAGCGAACCGCCAACGACGCAGCAAATCATCACCATCAGCCAGCGCGGCGTGGCCAAGCGGACGGCGCGGCATTTATACGGCCGTCAACGGCGCAGCGGCATTGGCGTGTTTGATCTAGAAGTAGATGAGCACGACTTCCCTGCCCACATCGCCGTGGCGGATGAGGGTGCGCGGCTGCTGCTGTTCAGCAACCTGGGCCGCGCCTTCCCCCTGGCCGTGGCCAGCATCCACCAAACCGACGAGCTGCGCGCTCCCGGCGAAAGCCTCACCGACAAATTCCCCTTCCACGGCAACGAGCACATCATCGGGGCGCTGCCAGCGGAGGCGGGGCAGTACGTCATCTTGGCCAGCCAGCGCGGCTGGGTGCAGCGCGTCGCCGCCAGCTACTTTGGCAAAAATCTCATCCCCGGCATGTCGTTTCATGATGTGAAGCAGGGGGGGCAAATTACGGCCGTTACCTGGACCAGGGGCACCGACGAAATTCTCCTGGCCACCCAGCAGGCGCAGGGCATCCGCTTCCGCGAGACGCAGGTGCCCGCGCGCGGCGGCTGCCTGGGGCTGCGCGTCGCCCCCGACGACGAAGTGGTGGCCGTCGCCAGCGTCACGGAAAGCAGCGGCGTTTTTGTGGTGGGGCACGACGGCAAGGGCACCATTCGGCAGATGAGCGGCTTCCGCCTGAACAAAGCGCCCGGCGCGGGCGGCAAAACCATCTTCAAAGCGGATCAGCTGGTTGGGGCCGTGACGGTGCAGGAAAATGACGACATTTTCATCATCGCCCAGGGCGGCAAGATGATTCGCTTCCAGGCGAGCGAGGTACCGCCCAAAGAGGGCGTGGTGCAGGGCGTCAACTGCATGGAAGTGCGCAACGATCTGGTAACGGCCGTTGCCGTCGCCACGCTGGAGAATTGATGAATAGCCCCTTTGACAGTGGTGAGGAATGCATCGAACAGCAGTTCAGTGGATTGTCCATTTTGCAAGCGGAGGTAACGGCCGTTACCTTCGAAGAGTGCACATTCACCCACTGCAACTTCAGCGAAACCCAGTTCAAGCGCTGCACCTTCCGCGACTGCCAATTCCACAACTGCGACCTCACCCTGCTAGACGTGGACTACAGCCGCTTCCAGCGCTGCAAATTTACCGAATGCAAGCTGATTGGCATCAACTGGACCAAAGCGGGGCGCATCCAACGAATTGAATTTCATGATTGCAATCTGAGCTACAATACCTTCATGGAGCTGGATTTGAGCCAGGCGGTGCTCAGCCACTGCCTGGCCAAAGAAGCGACCTTCGCCGAAACCAATCTGACCGACGCCAACTGCACGCATACCGATTTTTTGGACGGCCGTTTCATCCACACCAACCTCACCCGCACCGATTTTCGGGGAGCCAAAAATTACGCCATCGCCGCCGCCGAAAACACGCTCAAGCAAACCAAATTTTCCCTGCCAGAAGCCATCGCCCTGCTGGATGGGCTGGATATTATTCTGGAAAATCCAACATACGAGGTGCGACGCACTTCAAAAGTGCGTCGCACCTGAAAAAAGGAACCAACATGCTAGACAAAGCCAAAGCACTACACGATGAACTCATCCGCCTGCGGCGCGACATCCACGCCCATCCCGAACTCGGCTTTCAGGAATTTAGAACGTCGGCACTCGTCGCCGACACGCTCACCGAACTGGGCATTGATGTGCAAACCGGCGTCGGGCGCACCGGCGTGGTGGGCCAGATTGGCACCGGCAGCGGCCCCACCATCGCCATCCGCGCCGACATGGACGCCCTGCCCATCCTGCAAAAATCAGACGCAGCGTACAAATCGCGAAACCCCGGCGTGATGCACGCCTGCGGCCACGATTCCCACACCGCCATGCTGCTGGGCGCGGCGCACCTGCTCAAGCAAAGCCTGGCCGATGGCGGCTGGCAGGGCAACGTGCGCTTCCTCTTCCAGCCGTCCGAAGAAGCGTTCGACGAAAACGGCATCAGCGGAGCCACGGCGATGCTCAGCGACGGTGCGCTGGCCGGGGTGGACGCGGTCATCGCCCTGCACGTGGCCAGCGACCAGCCATCGGGCCAGATTCGCTTGCAGGATGGGTATGCGCTGGCCAACGTGGATTCGTTTAAGGCGTGGGTGCGCGGCGACGGCGGTCATGGCGCTTACCCGCACACCGGCAGCGACCCGCTGCACATGCTCAGCGTCATTTTGCCCGCCATCTACGCCATTCCTTCCCGCCGCATCAATCCGCTGCGGGGCTGCGTGGTAAGTTTGGGGCAGATTAGCGGCGGGGCAGCCCCCAACGTTATCCCCAACGAGGTGTACATTCAGGGCACCATCCGCTCGTTCCACGACGAGGTGCGGGAGCAGCTGCCGGTAGAGGTAGAGCGGGCCTTCAAGCTGGCCGAGCAGATGGGCGGCAGCTATGAATTCCAGCTCACCAAGGGGTACCCGGCCATGTTTAACGATGCAGAGGTGAACGGCTGGATGCGTGAGGTGGCGCAGGAGATGGTGGGGGAAACGGCCGTACTCAACACCGAATTTGGCATGGGGGCCGAAGATTTTGCCTACATGACCCGCCAGGCCAAAGGGGCGATGTTCATGCTGGGCGCAGCCATTGATGATGGCCTTGCCCGCCACCACCACACCGACATTTTTGACATCGATGAAAGCGTGCTGCCCCTGGGCGCAGCCATTTTGGCTGAAACAGCGCATCGTTTTGTCACGGGCAAAGTACGCTAAAAAGAGATTGGAGATTGGAGATTTTTTTAATCTCCAATCTCCAATCTCCAATCTCTGTTCTTATGGAAATTACCCGCCACTTCACCGCCACCACCTTTGTGGTGTACCAAAACAAAGTGCTGCTGCATCAGCACAAAAGGTTTGGCACCTGGCTGCCCGCCGGGGGTCACATCGAGCGGGATGAGCTGCCAGAGATTGCGGCCATACGCGAAGTGAAGGAAGAAACAGGGCTAGACGTGACGCTGTACAATCCAGATACGCAGCTATTTATGCCAGATGACGAATCTTGCCAACTGCATCGGCCGATGTATTTGCTGCTAGAAAACATCAATCCCTACCATCAGCATATTGATTTTATTTATTATGCAACGGCCGTTTCCAACCAGCTCAATCCGGCCAACGGCGAAACCAATCGCCTCAGATGGTTTGACCAAACCGATTTAGAAAACACCAAGATGCCCACCAATGTGCAGGTTTGCGCCCAGGAAGCGCTAGCCTTATTGGGCCAAAAAGATTGACACATTGGCGTAAATGTGCAGAATTTGTGACAAAAGCCAACAAGAGCGTGTGAAGATAAAAAGGTTGTACTATAATAGCGGCGTCTTAAGAACTGAACGTTCGCTTTCGTAGCAATTTACAGAGCATTTTTTGAAAAACCAAGAGCAACCCCTTTATGGTTTGCTCAAGTAAAAGTAAGAATAAGCTTCAGCTGTTTCAAATAACGTTTTTGCTTTTACAACCCATTTTTGTTCAAGTCGTTGGAGGTAACTATGGCAGGTCCGGCAAATGAAGAGAAGTTCTACCCAAACCGATGGGTTCGCATCATTTTAATCGCCACAGAAGAAATCGTGGGCAAGAATGGTGTAAATGCGCTGCTGAACATGGGTGGACTGTCTGACTACATTGACAACTACCCGGCAGATAATATGAAAAAAGAAGTCCCATTTGCCCATGTCGGCCAGTTGCAGCAAGCATTTTGGGATATGTACGGGGCCCGTGGGGCCCGTGCCTTTGCCGTGCGCGCTGGCAAGAAAACATTTAACGATGGCCTGGACAGCTTCGGCTCTGTGGCCACTGCCGCCCGCGCCGCCATGAAAATTGGCTCATTAGAACGGCGTATTGGTTTGGGGCTGCAATTTTTTGCCAAGTTCTTCAACCAGGTTAGCGATCAGGAAGTGTCGTTGACCGATGATGACAAATCATGGTATTGGAACATTTTGGTCTGCCCGATGTGCACCAACCGGGAGACCGACTCGCCTGTTTGCCACCTGGCGGTGGGCGTGCTGCAAGGCGCACTAGAAAACTTTGTCGATTCCGACAAGCGATTTAACGTTTCCCCCACGCATTGCATTGGCCAGGGAGATGCAACTGGCATTGTGGTTATCGACAAAGAACCGTTGTAAGCCCAACAACATTCAAACAGTTTACCCACAAAAGCGCTTCTTTCCAGAGGCGCTTTTTTGTTACCTGTGCAGGGGAACGGCCGTTCTATAGAAATCCCCCCCCTGTTTTCGCTATAATGCCCTCACCGTATCGTCCAGTTTGCCCCTTATGGGCAACAATTCGTTGCAGGAGGGATTTACGACTGCATCCCACTTGTGTGTTCTAACGACAAGACCAACTGACATCATAACCACCTCGCCACGCCCCAAGCTGGTCTGCCACAGACGCCCCTGCAGCACACCTGAAGGAGGTTCTTCATGTCATTCTCTTTGTTCTCCCCCGTAAGTTTCGGCCGTTTCTGGCAGAAAAAAGCCACAATTCTGGGATTGCTCTTGCTGGTCTTGCTGTTTGGCGCAGGCACGGCCGCTTCTAGCAACCTGGTCACCCCCACCATTAGCATCACCAGCGTGGCGCGTGGGGAAAGTGTCACTTTCCAAACGGCCAACTACCCCGCCGGGCAAACGTTTACCGTACGCATGGGCAAGATGGGCACCCAGGGCATCGGCGGTATTGTGGTGGGCAGCCTGAACTCTGGCAACGGTGGCTCTATGAGTGCCAGCTTCGACATCCCCGAAGCGCTGCAAGATGAGTACCAGATCGCCATTCGGCTAGATAGCAACCTGGGTTATTACAGCTTTAACTGGTTCTACAACAACACCACCACGGGCAGCGTGCCCAATCCGGGCAGCAGCACCGGGTACACGGGCATTCCCACCTTTAAGGTAACGGCCGTTACCGCCGGCGAAGACGTCACCATCACCACCGACAACTTCCCTGCCAACATGACCTTCACCGTCACGATGGGCAAGATGTACACCCGCGGCATTGGCGGCATTGTGGTGGGCAGCATGAATTCAGGGGAAGGCGGCACGTTAACCGCTACCTTTGATATTCCCGCAGCGCTGGCCAGCGACGGCCGTATCGCCATCCGCGCCCAAACCGCCCACGCCAACCCTTACTACGCCTACAACTGGTTCTACAACAACACCACAAATGATGGCAGCAGCAGCGGCAACGGGGCCACGGGCGGCGGCGATCCCATTTACACGGGCATTCCCACCTTCACCGTCTGCACCGTCAGCAAAGACAGCGAGATAACCATACTCACCAAGAACTTCCCCACCAACCAGGCGTTCACCGTCACGATGGGCCCAATGTACACCCAGGGCATTGGCGGCACGGTTGTGGGCACGCTGGATTCTGGCACCAACAGCAGCGCCCGCTACACCTTCCCCATCCCCGATGGCCTGAATGGGGCCTACCGCATCTCGGTGCGCACCCAAACCGGCCACCTGTATCCGTACTATTCGTACAACTGGTTCTACAACAATTCCACCACCATGGACCATTGCAATTAGTGGGCCAACCTTTGCAAGGGTCGTCTAAACATTGGTTCCTTTTGGCAGGCTGATGATTGGCAACCCGGCAATCGTCAATCTCCGCAGATAACGCTTAGACAGTTGCGCACCAATCGTAGAATCCCTGGAAAACGGCCGTTTCCAGGGATTCTTTTCTGTTCCACCATTTCCTTGCTAAACTAGGCAGTATGATCGTGATCACACAGTTGCAAAAGGTAGTTCAGCAAAATACTGTCATCGACATTCCCGAATTAACCGTGGCAGCGGGCGGTATTACGGCCGTTGCTGGCCTCACCGCCCCTCACAAAGAAACCTTCATCCAACTGCTCACCGGGCAAACCGCCCCCACCGCCGGGCAAATTCGCCTGGACGGGCTAGACCCCTTCCAAGAGCGTACCGAATTTGCCCAAATAGTCGGGTTTTTACCCGCCGAAGATGGCCTGTATGAGCGGCTTACCGTGCGGCAAAATCTGGAGTTTTATTGCCGCCTCTACGGCTTGCCGCTGGGGCGCGCAGTGGCGATGCTGGCCCAGGTTGGCTTGCAAGACAAGGCCCCCATTCGCGTGCAGCAGCTTTCGCCAGAACTGGCCAGGCGGCTGGCGCTGGGGCGCGCCCTGCTGCACCAGCCGCACATTCTCATCCTGGTCGATCTATTTCATCGCAGCGCCCCCGCCTCGGTAGAAATCTTTACCCAGCTGCTGCGGCAGCAGGCCGAAGCGGGCATGGCCATTTTGCTCATTGGGGATGAAAGTGCCGCGCTCACGGCCGTTTCCCACACCATCATCATCATGAACCAGGGGCGGCTCAGCCACAGCTACCAACCCAGCGACCAGCCCACGCCGCCAGCCCACAACCTGCCCTTCAAAATTCCCGCCCGACTAGAGGGCAAAGTGGCGCTGGTTAACCCCGCCGACATCCTCTACGCCACCAGCGACGACGGCCGTACTTACCTGCACGTGGCAGACGGCCGTATTCCCACCCACCTCACCCTCACCGAAGTGGAAGAGCGCCTCGCCCGCAGCGGCTTCTTCCGCGCCCACCGCAGCTACCTGGTGAACTTGCAGCACATCAAAGAGATGATCGCCTACACCCGCGACAGCTACACGCTTATTTTGGACGGCAACCAGCCAGACACCACCGACCCTATCGAAATCCCCCTCAGCAAAACGGCCGCTCGTGACCTGCGCGACCTGATCGACTTTTAAAATTTCGGCTCTTTGGGAATTCAGGGGGTTTACAGCCCGTGATGCGTGAAACGTGAAACGTGACCAGAGAGGCATCACGTTTCACGCCAGACCCCACGAAATCCTGAAGACCCAAAATTTCTACGCCATTCACCCCAAAATTGCGGCCATTCAGCCGATTTTGCCGCTTTTTAGCCCAAAAATAATGCGCCCCACGCCACGTTCTGCTATGGTGGAGAGCGTGGTTGGAAAACGGCCGTGTTCAACTCGCTGAACACAAACCATTTTTACAAAACAGGAAAAACAATGAAAAATTCAGACAAGAAAGAAACGTTTTTGGGTATCGGTTTGGCTATTGGTATTAGCTTAGGATCTTTATTCGGCACCATTTTCGGTACCCTCTTCGACAATATCGGCGTTGGCATCAGCCTGGGCATCGCCTTTGGCGTCAGCCTGGGACTCGCCCTAGGGGCAGCGCTGGCCACCTATCAGGATAAAGAAGAAAGTTAGTACCCAAGTTCGGTCTCAACTACAATCGGCTGGCAGCCAACCTAAATTTAGCACTTCATGGGAAAATGCCTATGTCCACAGAAATTAAATCACTGCCTAAGCAGACGCAAAAAACGAGCGGCCAATCGCAGCATTGGCGCGTCATCTGGGCCATTGCCCGCAAAGATTTGGCAGAACTCACCACCAATACCCAGTTCATCGTCATGAGCCTGATGCCCGTTCTTATTTTTTTACTTTACCGGCTGATGGTAAGCGGCATTGAAAACAGCAGCATTCTAGACATTGCCGTGTACGATTTAGGCAGTTCGCAGCTGGTTACCGCCATGGCCGAAAATGATTTGCTAGAACTGCACCTGGTTACCAATGAGGCAGAGTTACAAACCCAAATAGAAGAAGGTGAAATGAGCGGCGTGCAAATTCCGGCCAACTTTGATGCCGACGTGGCGGCAGGCAACACGCCAGAACTGCAAATTTGGCTAAATCCGGCAGAGGGAATGGCTTCAGAAACGGCCGTATGGCAGCGCTTCATCGAAGCAGAAATCCTAAAACTGGGGCAGCAAACCCTCCCCGCCCAAATCACCTGGACGGAGTTGGAAACCGGTTTTGTCACAGGCACCGTTCTGGACAGCTATTTGCTTATTGTGGTATTGACAATGGTGTTCTTTATCAGCGGGACAAACCTGGTGGCCATGCTCATCACCGAAGAAAAAGAAAAGAAAATGGGGATTGCCCTCATCAACTCCCCGGCCACCCCTTACCACGTGGCGCTGGGCAAAGCGGTGGCTGGCACCCTCGCCCTCATGGCCATTCTGGGGCTGATCATCCTGCTCAACGGCGGGCTTACCGGCAACTGGCCGCTGGCGCTGCTCTACCTGGCCATCACGCTGCCAATCTCGCTTAGCATTGCCATTTTAACTGGCAGCCTGGTGCAAACCAGCAAGCAGTGCAACAGTTGGCTCGGCATTGGGATGCTCGTGCTGCTCATCCCCGCCTGGTTTTCTAAGCTAATCACCCTGCCAGAGCCATTTAACACGCTGTTCTCTTTTGTGCCCACGCACTTTTTGGTAGCGGGATTAGGCGACGCCCTAAACAACCCTGAAACGACCCTTGCCACCAATGCCAATTTTGCCATCTGGCTTTTGGTCATGCTGGTGGTGGTTAGCCTGACAGCCTGGCGGCTCCGTCAAAATCCCAAAAGCATCATTGCCCACAGCTAACAACCAGTTTTAACACACGGGCTTTATCTTTTACGTACGGTATTTGTACCGCACACAGTTGAATGCTGGCAGTTGGCCCCAACCTCTGGGCGGTTTAGCCCTTAACCAAGGCCATTGCAGAAGCCTCCCGGAGGGTTAATTTAACAAGAGACGACACCAACTGTCGTTGACCACCCTGAATGAAAATCAGCAGATTTCGCAGATTTACCAGAAATCCGCGTTCATCCGCGTTCATCCGCGGCCTATTTTGAGAGGAGTATAAACAAATGATTGACGTGAAGAATTTGAAGAAATATTACGGCGACAACAACAGCATCAAAGCGGTTGATGACGTCTCGTTCATTTGCCCAGATGGCAAGATTACCGGGCTGCTTGGCCCCAACGGCGCGGGCAAAACCACCACCCTGCGCATGATCTCTGGGCTGATCAAGCCAATGGCGGGCACGGTGCTTGTGGATGAGCACGACGTCACCCGTGATCCGCGCGGCGTGCGCCGGGCGCTGGGCGTGCAGGCAGACATGAACGGAGTGTACCCCCGCCTGACGCCACGGGAGCAGTTTCGGTATTACGGCCGTTTCTACCACCTAAAAGGACAGGAACTAGAAGCCCGCATCGAAGCCGTCATCAAAGAGCTAAACATGGAAGAAATTGCCGACCGCCGCGCCGAAGGGTTTAGCCGGGGCCAGCGGCAGAAGATTGTGCTGGGGCGTGCCCTGGTGCACAACCCGCCCAACATCATCATGGATGAGCCGACCAACGGGCTAGACGTGATGGCCGTGCGCGACACCCGCGACAGCATCCGTGCCCTGCGCGACCAGGGGCGCTGCGTGCTCTTTAGCACCCACTACATGGATGAAGCGGAAAAGCTGTGCGACAACATCGCCATCATCGTGGGCGGCAAAATTGTGGCCTCTGGCACCCCGGCCGAACTGATGGCCCGCACCAGCAAAGACAATCTGGAAGATGCCTTCGTGACCCTGGCCGGGCGTGAAGGGTTGCAGCGGAGTGAATACGGCCGTATGCAGGAAAGTGGCAGGTAAGCAAGTTGGCAAGTACGCACGTAGCAAGTAGGCAAGCAAACCACTCGCAAACTTGCCCACTTGCAGACTCGCAAACTAAAAAGGAAAAATCATGTTCAACAACATTTTAAACATCTGGCAAAAAGAAATTTTAGACATCATCCGCGACCGCAAAGGGCTGCGCCAAACGCTCGTTGTGCCGCTCATCCTGGGCATTTTTTATGCCGTGCTCAATCCACTGCTGGGCTCACTCGTGGAATCCCGGCAAGAAAACACGCTCACCCTGCCCGTGCAAGGGTTGGAGTACGCCGGGCAAGATTTCATCGACACCTTTGCCGCGTATGATATTCAGCTAGAACCGTACGAAGGCGACCTGGAAGCCACCATCGCCAGCGCCGAAGAAGCGGCCGGGCTCATCTTCACCCCCGGTTTTGGCGAAAACGTAGCTGCCGAGCAAGAAGCCACCCTGATTGTGCGCACCAACAGCACCTCCGGCGGGCTATTTGGCGGGGGGCTGTCGCTGAACCGGCTGGAACTGGCGCTCAATGCGTACAACCAGCAAATTACCGTGCAGCGGCTCACCGAGCGGGATGTCGATTTGTCGGTGCTGGCCCCGGTAACGCTGGATGCCGAAGATTTGGCTTCGGCGGCGCAGCGGGCGGGGGCAGCGGCTTCCTTTTTCCTGCCCATTTTGGTGGCGATTAGCGCCGTGCAGGGTGGCATGTTCATCGCCATCGACGTAACTGCGGGCGAGAAGGAGCGCGGCACGTTGGAATCGTTGCTGGTAACGCCCAGCAGCGATGTGGAGATTTTTGTGGGGAAATTGGCGTCGGTGTTTACGGTTACGGCCGTTCCCATCATGCTAACCCTCTTTGGCTTTTGGGCCGCCAGCAGCCTGCTGCCCGAATCGATGACCGACGGGGTGGGGGCGCTGCCGCTGGGGGTGATTGCCCAGGCCATTTTGGTGTCGCTGCCGCTGGCGCTGTTTGCCAACGTCATCCTCATGGTGATCAGCATCCGCACCAAAACGTTCAAGGATGCCCAATCGGCCCTAACGCCGGTGATGTTTGGCGTGATGTTCACCGCCTTTGCCGCCGCCTTTGTGCCGCCGACGGGAGCCAGCCTGGCGTACCTCATTCCGGTTTACGGCACCTCGGCCGTGGTGGGGGTGTTAACGCTGGGCGGCATTGTGCCCGCCAACGCCGTGCTGTTTAGCGTCATCGGCAACCTGCTGGCTACCGTGGTGGGCGTGATTCTGGCAATGCAAATCTTCAACCGGGAGCGTCTGCTGTACAGCATGTAACCTTACGGTGCCCTCTGCCGTCTAACCCTAAAACTGATGCACTGACCAGACCCTAAGGATTTTGACTCGACGAATTTGTCTCCAAAAGTTACAAACCCTTAGGGTCTCGCAGATAATCCAATTGTTAAAAACGGGTGCGATTAGAAAAGCAAAGAGGCGAGGGCAGCATGAAATGGTTTCCATTTGGCAGTAAAAAAGAGAAAAAGTCAGAAGCGGAGCTTTCTGTTTTTGAGGTGACGGACGAATCGTTTGAGGTTCAGGTGATTAATCGCTCGTACAAGATGCCGGTGATGGTGGATTTTTGGGCGGCGTGGTGCGGCCCGTGCCGCCAACTTGGCCCGACTTTGGAAAAGCTGGCGGAGGAGGCGGACAGTCCGTTTGTGCTGGCCAAGGCCAACACAGAGCAAAATTTGAAGATGGCGCAGAAGTATGGGGTGCGCTCGATTCCGGCGGTGAAGATGTTTCGGAACGGCCGTATCGCCGACGAGTTCATGGGTGCCCGACCCGAATTTATGGTGCGCCGCTTTGTAAGCAAAAGCGTGGAAGCGCCCGCCCCGGCGGCGGGCTTCCAGGGCAGCGACGACCCGGCCCAGCGGCTGGAGCAGGCGAAACATCAGCTAAAAAAGGGGAATGGGCTGAATGCGTTTGTGCTGCTGAATGAGTTTCCGGAGAGCGCGGAGGCGGCAACGGCCGTAACCCTGCTGCCCTTAGCCCGCTTTTTGCTAGACGTGGCCGATGGGGATGCGCTGACCGGGGTGGAAGCGCTGGACAGCCTCTACCAGCAGGCGGCCCGCGCTCTAGAAAAGAGCAATCCGCAAAAAGGGCTGGCTGAACTGGAAAAAGCGCTAAACATCGGCGAAGAGATGGATCGGCCGTACGTGGCTGAGGTGATGACGGCCGTTTTTGCCCTGCTGGGTGACAATCATAAGCTCACCAAACAGTATCAGGCTGTGGTTGGGGCTTTCCAATAACCGCTTTTGAGCAGCGTTAGGACGCGGATTATTTGCTTTTATCCGCGTCATCCGCGTTAATCCGCGTCCCACCACCAGTTAGATCGTTTCCTCCCCATCAAAATCGCGGTATGATCAGTTCATGATTCTACTGCGCCTCCTCCTCTTTCTTTTTGGGCTGAGCCTGGCTGTTTACACCTTCATTTCTGCCGCCCGCACCTTTGTGCTGCCCCGCAGCGCCTCCGTCAAATTGACCAGTCTGGTTTTTCATTCTGTAGGCAAGCTGTTCAAAATAGCGCTGAAAGCGCTGCCCACCTATGAACAGCGCGACAGCCTGATGGCCATCTACGCCCCGCTCAGCCTGCTGCTGATGGTGCCCGCCTGGCTCTTTATCACCACGCTGGGCTTTGCCTGCATGTTTTGGGCGATGGGCATCACCCCGTGGCAAGAGGCGTTCCTGCTCAGCGGCTCATCCATTCTCACGCTGGGCTTTGCCACAGCCGAAACCATGCCGCAAACGATTCTGTCCTTCATCGAAGCGACCGTTGGCCTGATTTTGGTCGCCATGCTCATCTCCTACTTGCCCACCATGTACAGCGCCTTTTCGCAGCGAGAAGAGGCGGTGTCGCTGCTGGAAGTGCGCGCAGGCGCGCCGCCCACTGCGCCAGAGCTGATGTGGCGGCTGCACGGGCTGAACAACGATTTGGCGGCACAAAATTTTTGGGAGTCTTGGGAGCTTTGGTTTACCCAAATTGATGAAAGCCACACGTCGCTGTCGGCGCTGGTCTTTTTTCGCTCGCCGCGGGCGCAGCAAAGCTGGGTGGTGGCCGCCGGGGCGGTTTTGGACGGTGCCGCGCTGTACCTGAGCACCATCAAACAGCCAGACGGTGCGCCGGTGATACCTGCACTGGTTATTCGCGCGGGCACTGCCGCCCTGCGCCACATCGCCGATACGTTTCAGGTTGCCTACAACGATGATCCCCACTTTCCGGCCGATCCGATCTCCGTGACGCGGGCGGAATTTGATGAGGCGTATGATCGGTTGGCCAGCCAGGGGGTGCCGCTGCAGCCAGATCGGGACGGCGCGTGGCACCATTTTGCGGGCTGGCGCGTCAATTACGACAGCGTCCTCGTGGCTCTGGCTAAATTGACGATGGCCCCAGAGGTACCCTGGCTCTCGGATTACACCTTTGTGCCGGCACAGACGGATGCGGGGCAAACAAGCGGCCGTTTGCAAAAGGTGCGGTGAGCGGTATTCCGTAATCGGTAAACGGTGATCAGCGAATTTGATCTGGTTGTTTTTGGGGAAACGGCCGTTGCTACCAGCGTAAAGATGGGGAAAAGCGTGCGATTAAATTAACCGCACACCTGTTGCCAGAATCTCTTTCACAAATGGATCTTGAGAATTAAACTCATCGGGGGGGAAGGGGACAACTTCTATTTCACTGCTGACGGATAGTGTAATCCGTCTGATTTTATCCTTATCGTCAATTCGATTCCCTTCAAAAATATCAGAAACCAAAGCAATATCAATATCGCTCCATTCCCGATGGGTTCCCTTGGCATAGCTGCCAAAAAGGATGGCTTCCTTGATCGGGACATTGTATTGACGCAATGCTTGTAGATAATTGTCAATGATTGTTTTTATTCTATCAGGGAACTGAGCCATGTGTGCAATTCCTTCGTTTTACCCAGATACTCGTTTGCGTATTCAGCGTCACACTGCTTGTAAAACGTCAGCTTATAATCGGGATAACGTGTCTGAAGGTTGAAATCGCTTATTTTGTCTAAAAGGAACCTTTGGTCATCGTCCATTTCTACAGCGGACAATTCTGCCAATCTAACCAAGTTGTGGGTTTTAGGCGGCATCGTGTCACCATTTCTGGCAACGAACAGAGCCTTCAAAATCTTTTCCAGCGCCAGGTGCCCGACAAATAAACACCAATCATATCTTCCTGAATCAAATATCGCCTGGGCTGATTCTAGATCGTGTTGAGAACTTGTTCGCCAGTACGTAATATGCTCTTCTTGTAACATATTTTTTGCGCTTTTTGCTAAAGGCAACGGCCGTTTCGCCAATACGCTCATAGACTGTTCTTGAATTCTGTAACTCACATTCTACGAAGATTAAGCTAAAACATCAACCCTGGCAAAATCCACCCTTGGGGGGCGGGGACGGCTTTTAAAAAACGGGGGGGGGGGGGAGGGGGGGAGGGGGGGGAAACGGGGAAAGAAGGGAACCCGGGCCAACCCCCCCCGTTTTGGGGTGGCGGGGGCTTTTGCATAGCGTTAATGTAAGCGTCAGGTGGCGGAAAAAAGAAAAGGGGGGGGGAAGGGGGGGGGAAAAGGGGGGAACCCGGGCCAACCCCGGGGTGGGGGGGGGGGGGGGGCGTTGGGGGGGGCGGGGGCCCCGCCGGTGGGGGGGGGAGAGAGGGGGAAACCGGGGGGGCGGCCCCCTTGACCACCCGCTTATAAACACGCCCCCTCTGGGTGGCCGGCCCGTTTGGCAATGATGGCGGGCTACAAGAAGGCCCCGCCGGGACGGATTTTCCCAAGCGGCGAGTCGGGCGGGGGCCGCAGGGTCAGGCTGCCCCCCCCGCCCCCCCGGGGGGGGGCCCCCCCCCCCCGCGCGGGCGGCCCCCCCCAGGTTACCGGCCGGGGGGGGGGGGGCGGGGCCACCATACCGCGGGGGCGGGGGGCAAAAACTCGCGCGGTTTACAAAGGCAAAATTGGCAAAGAGTCGATATGGTTAGCGCCTGGAGGGGGGAGGTTGTGGGTGCTCGGTCGGGCAGGGTGGACGAAAAATAAAGGGGGGATTCCCCTGTTGCTAGAAGCATTTAACTTTATCCTGTTGGGCCGTCCCCCGCGCCGGGGGGCCGGCCGGGGGGGGGAGGGCCCCCCCACCGCCCGCCCGCCCGGGGGGGGGGCGGGCCGGCCCCCCCCGCCAACCCCGGCGGGGGCCCCCGGGGGGGGGGGGGCCGCCCCCTTCTGGGCGGGAAGTGTCGGTGGGCGATTTATCACTGTTCGGGGGGGGGCCGGCCGGGGGGGGGGGGGCCCCCCCCCCCCCCCGCCCGCCCGCCCCCCCCCCCCCCCCCCCCCCCCCCAACCCCGGCCGCCCCCCCCCCCCCCCGCCCCCCCCCCCCCCCCCCCCCCCCGCCGCGCCCCCCCCCCCCCCCCCCCCCCCCCCCCCCCCCCGCCCCCCCCACCGCCCCGGCGGGCGGCCCGGGGGGGGTGGGGACGGGTGTGGGCGTTTTAACCAGGGGCCTGATCTATTTCCAACAGCGTCCCAACACCCCCACAAACGGGCCCTGGAAAAACGGCGGGGGGTGGTTTTTGAACACGCGGGAAAACCCCAGCCCCGCCCCCTGGTCGGAATAGGTTTGCGCCCATTCGACTCTTGGCGCCCAGGCCGGGGGCGGGTTCGTTCTGCGGAATGGGAAAAACCGGCCCCCCGGGTCACGCGGGGGGTTGGGTGTGGGTTTGAAGGTTCCGGCAAGCAGCCGGCTAAGGGGAGCGCGAAACCGGCCACCCCCCCGGGGGGGGGGTGGGGGTGGGGGGGAGTTGCGTTGGGCCTGGGATGTTGAGTATCGCGAGAAGGGTAGCCCGGCCCAACGGCCGGGGGGTCCGTTGGGGGGGGGGCGGGCCGGGGGGGACGCGGGCAATAGGGGGGACAGAGGGGGGGGGGGCGGGCCAAAGACTAGAAAAACGGGAAAGGGTTATGTAAGGGATAAGCCGCGGGAACACAGGGAACGGGAAAAAAGAGGGAAAAAGAGGGGGAAGCGGGAACCCGCGCGGGGGGGGGATGGGGGGGGGGGGGGGGGGGGTGTTAGGGGGCCGGGGGGGGAGCGGGGAGGGGGGGGGGGGGGGGGGGGGAAAACCAAAAACGGGCAAGAAACAAACCATGTGGTTGTGGCCGGGGCTGAGATTGTTGGTTTGGGAAGGTGGTTGCTTACTTATTGGTTGTGGTTTGGGGCAGTCTTTTGGGGTTTGCGGGGGGGCGGTTTTTTGTTCAGACGGTTGGGGGTTTTAGGGAGATCTGTTTTTTGCCGTTACCCGGGGGAATTCAGGATAAAAAAAAAAACAACACAGGGGCGGCGCCCCGGCGGGGGGGGGGGGGGGGGGGGGCACCACCCCCCCCGAGAAAAAGAGCTGATGGTTAGGATTTCCCTGGGGGGGGGCGGCGTCCCCCTTAGTGGCGGCGGGGGGGCCGGGCCCCCCCCCCGGCCCCCCCCCGCGGGGGGGGGCGGGCGGGGGCGGGGCGGCGCCCGGCCCGGGGGGGCCGGCGCCGGCCGGGCCCCCGGCGGGGGCCGCCGCCGCGCGGGCGTTTTTTTGAGCGGGGGGGGGGGGGGGGGGGCTGTGGGGGGGGGGAAGTCACCCAGGGGGGGGGAAGGGGGGGCGCGGGCCCCGGGGGGGGGGGGGGGTTTTGGGGGGGCAAAAAGGGCGGTGTGGGTTGGGGACCCGGGGGGGGGGGGGGGGGCGGGGGGGGGGGGGGGGGGGGGGGGGGGGGGGGGGGGGGGGGGGCGGGGGCGGGGGGGGCGGGGGGGGGGGGGCCCCCGCCCCGCGGGGGGGGGGGGGGGGGGGGGGGGGGGGGGGGGGGGGCGCCCCCCGGGCGCCACGGGCCCCACCCAAAGGGCGGGCCCCCCAGCGCGGGGGGGGGGCGTAACAAAAAAGCGCCCGGGGGGGAAAGGCAAGGGGCGGCGCCGAGGGCGGGGGGGGGCGGCCGGCGGGGGCGGGCCAACCAGGGGGGGGCGGGCGGGGGGGCGGGGCGGGGGGAGGGGGGGGGGGGGGGAAGGGGGGGCGGCGGGGGGGGGCTGGGGGGCCGGTTCGGGGGGGGCCGGGGGGGCGGGGGGGCCCCGGGCCCCGGGGGGGGGGGGGTTTCCGGGGGGGGCTCTCCCCCCCAACCTGCCCCGCCCCCAACTGGCCCCCCGCCCCCCCCCGGGCGGCCACCCCCGCGTCAACCGCCCCCCACCCCCGGCCCCGCCCCCGTTTTTCCCCTCCCGGGATGGGGGGGTTGGCCCACCCACCGCCCCCCCCCGGGGGGCGGGGGGCGGTTGGCCATTCGGTGCGGCCGGGGCCCCGGGGCCCCCCCCCCCGCGCCGGCGGGGGGGGCCGCCCCCCCTTCCAGCCAGCTTTGCACCACCACCGGCTGGGCGTAGCTGCTTTCATCCAGCAAAATCGGCTCTGGGGCGATGGCCAGCCCGTGGGCCTGGATCGCTTGCAATGCCTGGAACTCGCGCCGTGCCCGGTTACGGCCGTCTCGCAAAGTAAACTTCACCGCCAGGTCACCGTCATCGCCGCCCACTTTGTACAAAATGTTGTTGGCCCCGCCGCTGATTTTTTGGAAGGTGTGGTAAGGACAGTTATGCCCAAGGAAACGGCCGTCTTCCGGCCAGGTAGCTAAATAATTCAAAAGGTCGCGCATAGAGCAAAAATAACCAATCTGCCGGGGGCAAACTGTCCGGTAACGTGACGCTTTGCCTATAAAGTTCAGCAAAACAGGTGGCGCTGGCAAAAAAAAGAGCCATCCCGTTGGGGCATGGCTCCTTGATTTTAGCGAACGCTAGCTGAAGAGGAGTTTATCAATTTGCAGGCGGCGTGTTGGTTGTGTTAAACGACCAGGTGTACGCTTGCCCATTGGCCACCACGTTAACCGT
Source organism: Candidatus Leptofilum gracile (assembly GCA_016713825.1). Classification (GTDB taxonomy): domain Bacteria; phylum Chloroflexota; class Anaerolineae; order Promineifilales; family Promineifilaceae; genus Leptofilum; species Leptofilum gracile. The sequence continues at coordinate 645,002 of JADJOJ010000001.1, forward strand.
GTAAACGCTGTTGGCCAGCAACGGTGTGCGCGGCAAAATCACAATGGCGTCCTGATCGCCCAGCACGTTACGCCCGGTTTGCTGGGCAAAACTGTCTGGGTTGGTGTAGTTGGTTTCGGTGAGCAGGCAGCTTTCTACCACACGGCCGTTTACCGAAACCGAGAAGCTGGTCACGCGGGGCGTGCTGCTGCCGTCCCCCAGTTGTAAAACAATGGGCGAGCCAGTCGGCCGTTGGTAGCCAGGGCAGCTCGTTAGCGGATTGGGCCATTCAAACAGGCTGTACCGGGTGATCCAGGTGCTGCTGTCTGGCGCAGGGAAGTAAACCGGATAGGTCACCTGGCCACCCGCATTCCCCTTTTCAGACAAAACATCGAGGGCCGCCGCCATCTTAAACGTGCCGTTGTTGCCGTTAAATTGACCATAGCCCACCGTTTCCAGCGTTGGATCGATGATGTTAACCAGATGGAACGGCGCAGATACCCAGAAATTGATTGCCCAACGGTAGGTTGCGTCTATCTCCGTGGTGGCAAAGATGTTGCTATTTTGGGCCGCCTGATCCCCTTCGGGCGTGAACAATGGATTGCTGCTGCTTTCAAAATGGGCGGTGGGGGCATCGTTTAGCACCATGTACCGGCTGTGCAGTTGGCTGCCATTGGACAGCGCTGCCGAGTTTTGCAACGGTGGCAAATCCCCCAGGCCGCGAAACAAATTCAGGTAGGCCAGCCAGGTTTCTTCAGATGCCAGGGTGACTTCTTCCGCAGCCAGCGCTTCCAGGTTTTCGGCGGGCTGTGGCTCTGGCGGTGAAGAGAGCAGTCGTTCCGAAACGGCCGAATTGCTATTGTCTACAACCGGCTCAGTTTGGGTTGGCGTGGCGCTGCTGGCGGGCGCGCTGCTCAGCAGCGCGGTGGCCAAAGAGACCCCAGGGGCCGTTTGCACGCAAAAGTCAACGTTTAGCTGCACCAAACCCGCGGCGGCGGTTACGCTAACAAAACGGGGATTGGCGGAAGTAACTTGCCAGTAGGTTGGGTTGGGAACGGCCGTTACCACCCAATCTCCCTGCCCCGCCGACGGCAAGCCATACGTGCCGTTGCTGCCGCTGTACAGGCTGGCCCGCTGCCCCCCATCTAACGAGGCAAAATCCAGGTCGATGAACGGCACCGGCACCTCACCCGCTGCGCCGCTGTTCAGGCAACGGCCGTCGCCATCTACATCCAGATACACCGAACCACGAATGGTGCCCCGCTCCGGCCCGTTGGCCAGCGCCAACAAATTGCCAGTCCAAACAAGCGCCAAAAAAGTTACAAGCAAAAATGGACGGATTATTTTTTTCATATTCATACCTATACTCATGGGTTTTACGAATGTGCCTAATTGATACGAGGTTAACTTTTGCTGCCAGGCGATTTTTTTATTAAAAATTTACTCAATCAATCCAATGTGCCCTAGATTCTGCATATGATTCTGTCAAGAACAGTTACGATGCGCCTGTTTACCGCCAGACAAATAGCAGATCAGCCAAAACTGCATTAAAATGAGCCTATGATGCAGCCCAACCCACTTTCTACAGCAGAACAGCGCCCTTGCCCCACCCTCAGCGTGGCCCACGATACCGACGTGGAAAAAGCGCAAGATGTACGCCAAGACGAAGCGCTAGAGCCGCGCTGGAAGGTGATCGCCCACGATGACCCCGTTACCACCATGGAGTTTGTGGTGCGCATCATGGTGCAGGTTTTCAACAAGCCGCTCATCTTTGCCGAGGCCATCATGTGGCAGGTCCACAACGAAGGGCTATCGGTCGTAGACACGCTGCCCAAAACAGAAGCCGAACGGCGCGTAAAAATGGCCACGATGGCTGCCCGCCTGGAAGGCTTCCCCTTCCGCTTCACCCTGGAACCCGCCGACTGATTGACCATCCCTTTTTTGAGCAAACCAACCTATAATCCCAGCTGGGAGCTGCCGCATCTCAAAATGTAAACCGCAGCTTTTGGAGAATTTCATGGCATTTGATCGTCTTGCCTGGCGGGCACGCCCGGCCACCATTGGGGCAGCCTACTATGGCTTTTTTTGGCCGATGGTGGCGCTGTATGCGCCATTTTTTAATGTTTACCTGCTGTCGTTGGGCTTTAGCGGCACGCAGATGGGTATTTTAGCGGCCGTTTTTCCACTGTTTGCCCTGGGTATATCCCCCAACATTTCATCGCTGGCAGACCGACGGGGTTGGCGGCTGAAGGTGCTGCAACTGAGCTTGCTGGGCTGGGCGCTGGTGCTGCTGCTGTACCGCTTTCCCACCAGCTTTGGGCCAATGCTGCTGCTGGTCATTCTGGAATCGGCGCTGCGCAGCCCCAGTTTGCCCATTGCCGATGGGCTGATTGCCCGCATGGCGATGCGCCACAAGCTCAATTTTGGCGATATGCGGCTGTGGGGGTCGTTGGGCTTTGCGGCCGTTTCTATCATCAGCGGCATTGTGTGGCAGCAAATGGGCTATGGCGTCATGTTTGTGGCGGCCGCAGTGGCCATGCTGCCCGCGCTGCTGGCGGCCCGTCGGTTGGAAGAGGGGGAAATTGCGGTGGGAAACGGCCGTCGCTCTGCCCGCTTTTTAGCCCAAGACAAAGGCATTGTCATTTTAATTGTCAGCGCCTTTTTCCTGGGTATGGCGCTGTTCAGCACCTATGTCTTTATTGGCGTCTACATCAAAGATTTGGGTGGTAACGATACCCACATTGGCCTGCTTTTTGGCCTCTCGGCTTTGGCTGAGGTGCCCGTGATGCGCTACAGTGGGGCCATTATCCAAAAACTCCAGGGGCCAAGAGCGCTGCTGCTGGCAATGGTCATCCTTTTTGTCTCGATGCTGGGCAATGCGCTCGCCTGGTCGCCACTGGTGCTTATTGTGGTTAGTGCTGTCAGAGGCGTGGGCTATGGGCTGCTTTTTGTGGTGATGGTGCAGCTGCTCAATGAACGGGCCCCGGAGGGTTGGGGGTCAACGGCGCAATCCATGTTCCAGGCCGCCTTTTTGGGGCTGGCCCCGCTGCTCACCTCCACCCTCAACGGCATCATTTACGATTCATGGGGCGGCAGTTTGCTGTTTGGGTTGATGACGGCCGTTATCGGCCTCAGCATCATCTTGCTGCTGCTGGCCATGCGCCAAAACTGGTTCGCCCCCCACAACTGGCAATTTGAGTAGGATATGAACACAGATTTCACAGATGGCGCTACTGAAAAAAGGGTGATTTCATCGCAGAGGCGCGGAGAGCGCAGCGATTTTTCTCTGGTGATTTTTAAAACTCTGCGTCCTTTGCGTCTTTGCGGTTTGTTTTTTCAGTGAACTCACAGATTATTACAGATTTTTCTTCTCTTCTCTGTGAAGCTCTGTGTTCCGCTTTTTAGGAGGTCGGAATGAAAATTTTATTTATCGGCGGTACCGGCATCATCAGCTCCGCTTGTTCGCAGTTGGCCATTGAGCGTGGCTACGACCTGACGCTGCTCAATCGCGGGCAGTCGCCGCGCCCCATCCCGGAAGGCGCGCGGCAAATTTCGGCAGATATTCGCAATTTGGCGGCGGCCAAAGAGGCGCTGGCCAACGAACAGTTTGATGTGGTGGTCAACTGGGTGGCGTTTACACCAGAACATATCGCCACAGATTTGGAGTTGTTTAACGGCCGTACCGCCCAATACATCTTCATCAGCTCCGCCTCGGCGTACCAAACGCCGCCCGCCCACCTGCCCATCACCGAATCGACCCCGCTGCACAACCCATTTTGGGCGTACTCGCGGCAAAAAATAGCGTGCGAAAACCGGCTCATGCGGGCGTATCGTGAGACTGGCTTTCCGGTGACGGTGATACGGCCGTCTCACACCTACGACCAAACCCTGCTGCCCATGCGCGGCCGCTACACCGTTGTCAACCGGATGCGCCAGGGCAAAAAAGTGGTCGTGCACGGCGACGGTACGTCGCTGTGGACGCTCACCCACCACCGCGACTTTGCCGTCGGCTTTGTCGGCCTGTTGGGCCACCCCGCCGCCATCGGCGACACCTTCCACATCACCGCAGACGAGAGTCTGAGCTGGAACCAGATTTTCCAGCAGGTGGCCGCCGCCGCCGGAACCGAAGCCCAAATTGTACATATCCCCTCCGCCACCATTGCCCGCCACGATGCCGATTGGGGCGCCAGCCTGCTGGGCGACAAAGCGCACAGCATGATCTTCGACAACAGCAAAATCAAGCGGCTGGTGCCTGCGTTTGTCGCAAAAATTCCGTTCTGGCAAGGTGCCAAAGAGATCATCAGGTGGTACGATGCCGATCCAGCGCGACAAACCATCGACCCCGCCTTCGACCATCTGCTAGACGAGCTGATCGCCCGCTACGATCCGGCCAGTTAAACGACGCTGTGCCAGGCTTCGCCGAAGGCTGGTAAAGGTTGGTAATTGAAAGGCGGTTGGGTCTGGGGGTTAGCCTCTTTAGGGCTTTGATTGTGTAGCCAGGTCGTTCATGGCCTGGCGGCTGGCGGCTTTCCGCCTCAGGGCTTTTCAGTTTTACTGAATGGGACGCGAATGAACGCGGAAAACGCGGATAAAAAGGTCATAATCCGCGTTCATCTGCGCAAGTCTGCGTCCTTTTTTGCTTGATTTTGATTTACTGAAAAGCCCTGCTTTCCGCCTGAAGCGCGTTGCGTAACGGGTATCGCTGCGCTAAACTCGCCGCTTCTACAGAATTAGGGAAGTTTTGGAGAAATTTTCTTGCTGAAACCCTTACTCAAAACCATGCGTCCGCGCCAATGGACCAAGAATGGCTTCGTCTTCGTTGCCCTCTTTTTTGATGGCAAGCTGCTGCAACTGGAAAGCTTGCTGCCAACAGTGGGCGCATTCCTTTTGCTCTGCCTCATGTCTAGCGCTGTGTACATCATGAACGATCTGGCGGATATAGAAAATGATCGCCAGCACCCGGTGAAGAAGAAACGGCCGTTGCCCGCAGGCACCCTCAACCCACAAATGGCTCAAATTGCGGCCGTTTTTTTTGCTCTGGGCAGTTTAGCCGCTGGATTTTTTCTGAGCTGGCAGTTTGGGCTGGTGCTGCTGGCCTACCTCATCAGCCAGATCGCCTACTCCTTCTGGCTAAAGCATGTCGTTTTACTAGACATAACAATCGTAACCGCCGGGTTTGTGCTGCGCATTGCCGCAGGCGTCACGGTCATTGATGTGCAGCGCTTTTCGCCCTGGCTGTACCTTTTTGGCGGTTTTTTGGCCCTGTTCATGGTGCTGGGCAAGCGGCGGCACGAGCTCACCCTGCTGGGCGACAACGCCAACAATCACCGCGCCATCCTCAAAGAGTACAATCTGGATTTGATCGACCGGATGCTGGGCATTGTGACCACCAGTGCAATCGTCTCTTACAGCCTGTACACCTTTTTGGCGGAAGGATTGCCAGAAAACCACCTGATGATGCTGACGATTCCGTTTGTGCTGTACGCCATTTTCCGCTACCTCTACCTGATTCACGTGCGAGAAATGGGGGGCGCACCGGAAGAAATTTTGCTGCGAGACCGCTCATTTCAGGTGTCGCTGCTTGGCTTTGCCATTGTGGTATTCCTCACCCTTTATGTTTTTAGCTGATGATTGAGTTCAACCCTGTAAGCAAGGCGTCGGCCCCGGGCAAGATTATTTTATTTGGCGAACATGCGGTGGTATACGGCCGTCCCGCCATCGCCGCCCCCGTTTCCCAAATTCGGGCCACCGCCACCGTCACCCACTCCTCCAGCAACAACTGCTACCTGGTTGCCCCAGACCTGAACCGGCACAACCGCCTGCAAGATTTGCCCGACGACGACGCCCTGGCCCGCGCCGCCCGGCTGGTGCTGGATGCCGCCGGGCTGAGCCAGCCGCCAGATGTCACCATCCGCGTACACAGCCAAATTCCCATCGCCAGCGGCATGGGCAGCGGCGCAGCCATTGCCGCGGCAATCATCCGCGCCCTGGCCCAGCATCTGAACCAGCCAGCGCTGCAAACAAACGAAGCTGTCTCTGCACTCACTTACGAAGTGGAAAAGATTCACCACGGCACGCCCAGCGGCATCGACAACACGGTGGTGGCTTATGAGCAGCCAATCTGGTTTGTGCGCCAGTCGCCCAAAAACCTGATTGAGCCGTTCACCGTGGCCGCGCCGCTGCGCTTTGTGGTGGCCGATACGGGCGTGCGCAGCAGCACCAAAGTGGCCGTGGGCGACGTGCGCCGCCAATACAGTGAGCAGCCCGCCCTGTTTACTGAGATTTTTGATGCATGCGGCCGTATTGCGCAGAACGGCCGTAACGCCATCCAGGCCGGAGACGTAACCAAAGTGGGCCAACTCATGACCGAAAACCACGCCTGGCTGCAAAAAATGACCGTTTCCTCGCCAGAGCTGGACAAGTTGGTGGCGGCTGCCTTGCAAGCAGGCGCGCTGGGGGCCAAGCTCAGCGGCGCGGGGCGCGGCGGCAACATGCTCGCCCTGGTGACCGATGAGGCAATGGAACGCCAGGTCAGCGCCGCTTTGCAAGCCGCCGGAGCCACCCACATCCTCACGACCACTTTGAATTAAATGCATTGCAGTCGCTTGGCTGTATGATGCGTGATGCGTGATGCGTGATGATTAACTTGCGCTAAATCACGTTTCACGCATCCCAGACGTCTCCTCGACTTCCCAAACCGCCAAACAGTTTAGCCACAGCGGCTATAGATGCCTTCCCAACAGGTTATGATACAATTGCACATTCAGGCCAATGTTAAACTTATTTGCTAACTAAATAGATTGTTTTGGCATTGGCAGTTCTGCTGGAACCTTTCAGGAGTGACCATGACTGAAAATGAAACCGTTCAACAAGAAGGAACCCTGGGCGTGATAGATATTTCGACAACGGCCGTTACCACCATCGCCAGCCAGGCTATCAACCAATGCTACGGCGTAGTCGGCATGGCCAACAAAAATCTGGCCAACGGCATTGCCAATTTGCTCTCCCGCGACAGCAAACGGGGCATCGATGTCGCCATCGAGCACGGCGAAATTACAGTGGGTGTGTACGTCATCGTGGAATACGGCGTGAACATTCGTGCCGTGGCCGAAAGCATCCAGCACACCGTCAAATTCCACGTCGAAAAAGCGCTCAACATGCCCGTCAATGCCGTCAACGTTTACGTTCAGGGCTTGCGAATGGGGAAAGAAAACACATAAATTACACAATTACCCAATTACCTAATTACCGATTTGTAATTGTGTAATTGTGCTTTCGGAGAACAATTTCGTGACACAAACGCAACCCACAGAAGCCACCAGACCCGCACCCCCGCCTAAATGGTTACAGTGCAACGGCCGTCAGCTGCAAAAACTGGCCCACGCCGCCCTCGTCTGGCTGGAACAAAACCACCAACACGTCAACGCCCTCAATGTTTTCCCGGTGCCAGATGGCGACACCGGCACCAACATGCTGCTCACCATGCGCTCCGCCTACAACCGGGTGCAAGACAAAGATGAACCCAATGTCGGCAAGATGGCCGAATCGCTGGCCCACGGGGCGCTCATGGGCGCACGCGGCAACTCCGGCGTTATCCTCAGCCAGATTTGGCGCGGCCTGGCCAAAGGGCTCAAAGGCAAAGAAACGTTCAACGCCCAGGATTTGGCCGACGCCCTGCAAGCTGCCTCCGACACCGCCTACGGCGGCGTGATGAAACCCGTCGAAGGCACCATCCTCACCATCATTCGCGAGGGAGCCAGCGAGGCAACCGACGCCGCCAAAAAGAGCCTGGACCTGCGCTTTTTGCTAGAGCGGGTGCTGGAACGCTCTAAGCAAGCGCTGGAGCGTACGCCGGAGCAGCTCTCCATCCTCAAGCAGGCGGGGGTGGTGGATTCTGGCGGGCAAGGGCTCGTCTACATTTTGGAAGGGATGCTGCGCTACGTGCATGGCCAGATGAATGGCCTCACGCTGACAGCCACACCCAGCAGCAACAATGTTGGCCCTGCGCACCAAATTTCGGCGCAAGAGCTGGCCATGCCCGAAGGGGGCGAGATTGAAAACCCGTACGATGTGCAGTTTATTTTGCTGGGTGAAAATCTGGACGTTAACGAAGTGCGCGCCCGCATCGACGCGATGGGTGACTCCACCGTCGTCGTCGGCGACGAAACCACCATCAAGGTGCACATTCACGTGAAAGACCCTGGCGTACCCATCTCTTACGGCATCAGCCTGGGGCAAATTACGGATGTGGTGGTGGAAAATATGCAGATGCAGATGGAGGAGATTGTGCACGCGCCACAGGCGGCACAATTTGCGCCAACGGCCGTTCCTCTCATCAAAACCACCGTCCAGCCTGGGCAAATTGGCGTCGTCGCCGTGGCCGCCGGGGAAGGGCTGGCCGAAATTTTCCGCAGCATGAACGTCTCCTACGTCGTAAGCGGCGGCCAAACCAACAATCCCAGCATCGAAGAGCTGTTCCAGGCCATCCAAGACGTGCCCACCGACAAGGTCGTCATCCTGCCCAACAACAAAAACATCATCTTAGCCGCCGAAGCCGCGCGTGATCTCAGCCCCAAAAACGTAACCGTGGTGCCCACCAAAACCGCGCCGCAAGGGCTCAGCGCCATGCTGGCCCTGGACCCAGATGGCGATTTGGCAGAAGTGACCGCCGCCATGCTGGACGCTTCTAAAGAAGTGGCCACCGGGGAAATTACCCGGGCCACGCGCACCGTCACCCTGGATGGCGTAGAGGTAAATGAGGGCGAGTTTATTGGGCTGGTAGACGGCCGTCTTTGCACCTCTGGTCCGGAATTGGCGGGGGTGTTAACGGCCGTTCTTGCCGCCATGGCAATGGAAGAACGCGAACTGCTCTCGCTCTACTACGGCGAAGATATTTCTGAAGACGAAGCCGCCGAATTGGCCGAACAAATCGAAGCCCAGTACGAAGATGTTGAAATCGAACTGTTACCCGGCGGCCAACCATACTATTTTTACATTTTAGGGGCAGAATGACCCCCTCCCTGGCCCGCCCCCGACGGGGGAGGGAACTGGCTTCCCCTCCCTCCGGGAGGGGAGTGAGGGGAGGGAAAATCCAACTATGACCATTAAAATTGTCACCGACAGCGCCTGCGACGTGCCGCCGGAACTGGCTAAACAGCTCAACATCACGGTGGTGCCCGTCTACCTGAACATTGGCGAGCACAGCTACCTGGAAGGGGTAGAGATGAGCCGCGAGCAATTTTACGGCCGTCTCCACACCTTCCCCACCTATCCCACCACCGCTGCCCCTGCCGTTGGTACCTTCACCCAGCTTTACGAACAGCTCACTGCCGCCGGAGCCAGCCAAATCCTGTCTATGCACATTGCCCACGACCTCAGCGCCACCTACAACGCTGCCCGCATTGGGGCCGCGGCGGCCGAATCGGCCCCCGTCACCCTGTTCGACACCCGGCAAATTACCTTGGGCGCGGGCCTGCTGGTGCTGCTGGCCGCCGAAGCGGCCAAAGCCGGGCAAACCGTTGGCGACATTGTGGCCATGCTCAACCAAAAGGTGAGCCACACCCGCGTTTTTGGTATGATCGACTCGCTAGAAGCGCTGCACCGCAGCGGCCGCGTCAGTTGGGCCCAGTTTGGCATTGGCACTCTGCTGCAAATTAAACCGATCATGATGATTGCCGATGGCGTCATTTCGGCCGCCGCCAAAGTGCGCACCCGCCACCGGGCGCTCAGCCAGATGCTGCAAATGGTGACCGAGCTGGCCCCCTTCGAGCGGCTGGCCATCATTCATGTTAACGCGCAGGAGGCGGCTGAGGAACTGTACCAACTTTCCAGCGAACTTTTCGCCAGCTTGTCAGAAGCTGCGCCGATGATTCAGGGCATTACCCCTGCCGTCGGCACCCATTTGGGTGTAGGGGCGGTGGGATTTGCGGCCGTTTCTGCCAAATAAAAAACGTAAAGAGGAGATTTGAGATTGGAGATTGAAAAAATAACGTTCAATCCCTCATCCCCAATTACCAATCTCCATTTCTAGGATAAACTTTCTCACATGAAAAACGCTCTAAAACGATTGCAACGTGTATTGGAATTAGAAGCCAGCCAAGGCTACAAAAACAAAGCCGTGGTGGGCGGCATTCGTCAATTTGCCACCTTTTGGGTAACCCAGGCGCGTGAAGCCGCCCAAACGGAGATGGACAAAGTGTTGGTGGAGCAAGTGGCCGAGGTGTTGGCCGATTACGGCCGTCTCCCCGGTACCGAAGCGCGGGCCAAAGCGATTGATCAACTGCAAAACAAGCTTCAGCAACAGCTGCCCCAGGAACCCACCCCGGCAGCCCGCAAACCGCAGCCTGCGTCCCAACCAGCCAGGCCAGCCAAAACGGCCGCTCCCCCCCCATTGCCAGAACCAGAAGACGAACCAGAGCCAGAACCCAGCAGTGAGCCAGAGCCGCTGCCCACCGTCAACAATGGCAAATGGGGCCGCCGCCCCACCAACCGCAAACAGGTGGAACCAGACCCAGAAGGATTGTTGCAGTCGGTAACGGCCGTTAACGGCATCGGCCCCAAAATGGCAGAACATCTAGCCAAAATCGGCGCTGCCACCATCGAAGACCTGCTCTACACCTTCCCCCGCCGCTTCGACGATTACACCCTCATGAAGCCAATCCACAAGCTGGCCTACGGCGAAACCGTCACCGTCATCGGCACCGTTTGGGAAACCCGCGCCCGCCACAGCCGCAACAACCAGGTCATCGTGCAATCCGTCATCAGCGACGGCACCGGCAAGGTGCAGGTCACCTGGTTCAACCAAAAATGGCTCGTAGACAAGCTAAAAGCCGGTATGCAAATTGTTATCAGCGGCAAAGTAGAACAATATTTGGGTCGCCCCGTCTTTAACTCACCCGAATGGGAACCGCTGGAGCTGGAGCCACTGCGCACCCGGCGCATCGTGCCCATTTACCCGCTCACCCAGGGGCTTAGCAGCAACCGCATGCGCGACATCATGCGCAGCACCGTCAACTATTGGGCACCCCGCGTGCCAGACCCGCTGCCCGCCAGCGTGCGCCAGCGGCAAAAGCTAGAACCGCTGCCCGAAGCAATCCAACAGCACCACTTCCCAGACAGCCAACACGCCCTGCACGAAGCGCGCCGTCGCCTCATTTTTGATGAGCTGTTTTTGCTGCAACTGGGCATGCAAAGCTTCCGGCGGGAGTGGCAGTCGCAGCCAGGCGTAGAAATTGGGGTAGATACGGCCGTACTCACCCAATTCCAAGAAAGCCTGCCCTACACCCTCACCAACGCCCAGCAGCGCATCATCCAAGAAATTGCCAACGACATGGCCACCAGCACCCCCATGAACCGCCTGCTGCAAGGCGATGTGGGCGCGGGCAAAACCGTTGTCGCCGCCGCCGCCCTGCTGCTGGCCGCCAAAGCAGGTTACCAATCTGCCCTCATGGCCCCCACCGAAATTTTGGCCGAGCAGCATTTCAACGGGCTGCGTCCCCTGCTAGAACCATTCGGCATTCGGCTTTGCCTGCTCACCGGCAGCACCTCCGCCGCCGAAAAAACCCGCATCTACGACGCCCTTTCCAACGACGAAATCGACCTGGCCATTGGCACCCACGCCCTCATCCAGGAAAACGTCACCTTTAGCAATCTGGCCCTGGCCATTGTGGATGAACAGCACCGCTTCGGCGTTGAGCAGCGGCAGGCGCTGCGCGAAAAAGGGCCGTCAGACGGTAAGTTCAGCCCGCACCTGCTCACCATGAGCGCCACGCCCATCCCCCGCTCGCTCGCCCTGTCGCTCTACGGCGATCTCGATCTCTCCATTTTGGACGAGATGCCGCCCGGGCGGCAGGAAATTCAAACGCGCTGGATTCGTACCCGCGAGCGAGAACGCGCCTACGCCTTCATCCGCAAGCAAATCGAAGACGGCCGTCAGGCGTACATCATCTACCCGCTGGTGGAAGAGAGTGACAAGGTAGATGCCAAAGCGGCCGTAGAGGAACATGCCCGGCTGCAAAGCCAGGTGTTTCCAAAATTGAAAGTGGGGTTGATACACGGCCGTTTATCCAGCAAAGAAAAAGAAAGCGTCATGCGTGACTTTTACGAAGGGCATCTCAACATTCTCGTCTCCACCTCCGTCATCGAAGTAGGCGTAGACGTACCCAACAGCACCGTCATGCTCATCGACGGAGCCAACCGGTTTGGCCTGGCCCAGCTGCACCAGTTCCGCGGGCGCGTCGGGCGCGGTCAGCACCAATCCTACTGCATCCTCGTCGCCGACAGCGACAGCCCAGATGCCGAAGAGCGGCTCAGCGCCCTCACCCAAACCAACGACGGGTTTGCCCTGGCCGAAAAAGATTTGGAGATTCGTGGCCCTGGTGAATTTTTCGGCCGTCGCCAAAGCGGCCTGCCCGAACTCCAACTCGCCAGCCTGCTCGATATGGACATGCTAAAAATTGCCCAAAGCGAAGCCCAAGCCATCGCCGCAGCCGACCCCAACCTGGAACAGCCAGAGCACCAACTGCTGCGCCAGCGCGTCGCCCGCTTTTGGCAAAATGCAGGAGATGTGAGTTAGTTTTAGTGGCTAGTGGCCAACGGCTACTTCCCAACCACCAGCCACTAACCACCAGCCACCCATGCCAAGGAGAAATCATTTGATTACCGCACTCTACACCGGCACCTTCGACCCAGTTCACTACGGCCACCTTGATCTAATGACACGTGGCGCAGGCTTGTTCGACAAGCTCATCGTCGCCGTCTACGACCACAAAATCCCCACCAAATCCCTGCTCTTCTCCGTGGACGAACGTGTGCAAATGATCGAAGAAGCCCTTCAAGCAAACAAACCAGACAGCATTCTCGTCACCAGCTTCAGCGGGCTGGCCGTAGATTTTGCCCGTAAAATAGGCGCCACAGTTTTTGTGCGCGGTTTGCGCGTTTTCTCCGATTTTGAGTTTGAATTTCGTCTGGCGTTGGCCAACAAACGGCTGGATCCTACCATCGAAACCATCAGCCTCATCACCCACGAGGATCATACCTTTCTTAGCGGCACCACCGTGCGCGAAATCGCTTCGCTTGGCGGTGATGTTAGCAGCATGGTGCCCCCCAACGTCGCCGAAGCTCTGTACAAAAAATTCAACAGCAAAGATGCTGCATCATTCAATCGCCCCGTGCCATTGCGTGATTAATTGTTTAACTACTATAATATTCGCGGTTTCCGTATAAGAAATATAAGCGTTCAGGCATTTGGAGTTTTTCTCTGGAAATGACAGCCATTTGGCGCACCACCTCAACAATCTCCAGAGGGTTGAACGGTTACTAAATAGTTTTGCAAAATTGGGATAACAGCATGGATATTCAACATTTGGTCGATCGATTGGAACAAGCCCTCAACGATAGCCCTCGCATACCGCTCACAGCTAACCTGATTGTGAACGAAGACCGCATCTTCAGCATCATCGACCAACTGCGTGTTGCCGTCCCAGAAGAAGTCAAACGGGCCAATCGCATCGAGGCAGAAAAAGATCGCATTCTGGCCCAGGCCAAGGAAGAAGCCGAGCGCATTCGCGAACTGGCCAAGCAAGAAGCGGGCGAACTGGTAAAGCGAGACGCCATCACCATTTCTTCGCAGCAGCGTGCCGACAACATTTTAGAGCGTGCCCGCCGCGACGCCGACGCCCTGCGCCACGACGCCGATGCCTACGTGATGGAAGTATTGGTGAAGCTAGAAGAAGATTTGTTGCGCTCCCTGTCTGTGGTACGCAACGGCCTCAATAAAGTACAGCGAGAGCAAGAATCAGTCAGCACGCCAAGCGCAGATTAGTTTGACGCCCCCCAAATCCCTCGATTTTTTCTTGACAGTCAAGCAGGCCTGGCTATAATTGCCAGTCGCGGCCAATTTGCCGCTTGTTTTTTGTTCAGTAAAAAACTTATCAGCAGGCCGCCTGTTAAAACCAGGCTAAAAGCCTGAATTTAGCGAGAGAGGATGTTATTATGGGTGCTGCACCAAAGCGAAGAATTTCAAAAGCACGTCGCGGCCGGCGACGGGCACACGACTCGATTCAAACATTTCACCTGGTGGAATGTCCCGAGTGTGGCAAAATGAAGCGTTCCCATCGCGTTTGCCTGGAATGTGGCAAATACAATGGTCGCCAAGTTTTACCGGTTGCCGAAGCGTAGTTGATTTGGAAAAGAGGCCGTCTTCGCACGGCCTTTCTCTTTTTTACCCACATTTATTTTTGGACATTATCAAGTGAGTACCGCATATCTTTTCCCTGGACAAGGGTCACAGCACGTGGGCATGGGGTTGGAACTTTACCAAAACACCCCGGAAGCGCGTGCTGTTTTTGATCAAGCCGATAACCAGTTGGGTTTTGCCCTTTCCACGCTTTGTTTTGCCGGGCCAGAAGAAACCCTGACGGACACCGTGAACCAACAGCCCGCCCTGTTTGTAACGAGCATGGCGATGTGGCAGCGGATGCAGGCGCAGGGCTGGGAGATGCCAGCTTATGTGGCCGGGCACAGTTTGGGTGAGCTTTCGGCGTTAACGGCCGTAAACGCACTCTCATTTGCCGATGGGTTAAATTTGGTCCGAACCCGCGGCGAACTGATGAAAGCGGCAGGCGAGCGGGAACCTGGGGCGATGGCGGCCATTCTCGCGTTGGACATCCCCACCGTAAAACACATTTGCGAGCAAGCCAGTGACGAAACAGGCGCAGTGCAGGTTGCCAATGACAACTGCCCTGGGCAAGTGGTTATTTCTGGGGATGAAGCTGCCTTAACGCGGGCGATGGCGATGGCAGAAGAGGCGAAAGCGCGCAAGGTTGTCAAGTTGCCCATTACCATTGCCGCCCATTCGCGGCTGATGGCTTCGGCGGCGGCGGCATTTGCCCAGGCGGTAGACGCCATGCCCATTCAAGCGCCCGCCGTGCCGGTAATTGGCAACGTCACAGCGCAACCACTCACCACCCCAGAGCAGATTCGGGCAGAGTTGAAGGCACAGCTTACAGCTGGTGTCGCCTGGACCGATTCGATGAATTATTTGCTGGGTGAGGGCGTAGACACATTTGTGGAGGTTGGCCCGGGCGATACGCTGCTCAGCTTTATGAAGCGCATTGACCGGAAGGCCAGCCGGGTGAAGTTGACTTTTGGTGATAATTTGTAGGAGATTTCCAGACTACAAAAGTCTTTGAGACTTTTGTAGTCTCTCAGGCGGAGGAAGGGTTGTGACTTTGTTAGCAGGGAAAGTAGCAGTGGTAACGGGGGCGTCACGCGGGATTGGGCGGGCTATTGCCGAAGATTTGGCGGCGCACGGGGCGAAGGTGGTTATTAACTACAACGCCAGCAGCGCGGCGGCAGAAGAGGTGGTGGCAGCTATTGTGGCAAATGGTGGGGCAGCAACGGCCGTTCAAGCCGATGTCTCCCAATTTGACGCGGCCCAGGAGCTGATCAAGACCGCCATTGATACCTACGGCCAGATCGACATCCTGGTGAATAACGCAGGCACCACGCGAGACACCCTGCTGCCCATGATGAAAGAAGATCAGTGGGACACCGTCATCAATACCAACCTGAAAAGCGTGTTTAACTGTTGCAAAGCGGCCGTTCGCCCCATGATGCGCAAAAAGCAAGGCGGCCGAATCATCAACATCTCCTCCGTGGTGGCCCTGATTGGCCAGGGCGGGCAAACCAACTACGCGGCATCCAAAGCAGGCATCATCGGCTTTTCTAAGTCGCTGGCCAAAGAAGTTGGCTCGCGCGATATTACCGTAAACGTCATCACCCCAGGGTTTTTCCCCACTGCCCTCACGGAAGTGCTGGATGACAACATCGTCAATGAATCCAAGAAGCTGATTCCGCTGGGACGCTGGGGAAAATTGCCAGAGGTGGGGTATCTGGTATCATTTTTAGCATCAGACAAGGCCGCTTACATTACTGGCCAGGTTATCAGTGTGGATGGCGGCATTGCCATGTAACTAACAACCTATTGCGTACTGAGTAGGGAGCAAACCATAATGGATAGTGTACAAGAAAGTATTGGCCGCATCGAAGTTGCCCCGGACGTTTTGGTAACGATTGCCCATTACGCCAGCCTGCGGGTAGATGGGGTAGCCAAAATGGCTCCCATTCCAGCAGATGTGGCTCGACTTTTCCGTCGGGAATCTCGCCAATCCGGCATTTTGCTGAATTTGAGCGATGATAATAAGGTTAAATTTGATATTTACGTTATAATGAGTCCGCACGTGAACATTATGGAGACCAGCAAGCGCCTGCAAACGGCCGTTGCCGAAGCCATTGATACCATGGTTGGGATTTCCGTAGAAGCTGTCAACGTGCACGTAGAAGATGTTGTCTATGCTCAGGAAGAATCAACCGACTAGTTCCTGACCACTGGTATGACCGTCTGTGACCTATGAAAACTAGACGTCGCGCTCGGCGCGTAACCCTGGAAACGCTGTATGAATACGACATTGCCAACCACCCGCCCGGTGAAGTGTTGGAGCGTCGTTTGCTGGATAATCCCATGGAGAAAACTGGCGTGGAATTTGCTTCCCGCCTCATCCAGGGCGTTATCCAAAACCAGGACGAGATGGACACGCTCATCGCCCAATACGCCCCGGAATGGCCGCTCGATCAGATGGCCGTCATTGACCGCAATATCCTGCGCATCGCCATTTTTGAATTCCTCATTGAAGCCGAAACACCCGTCAAGGTGGCCATTAACGAAGCGGTTGAACTGGCCAAAACGTATGGCTCAGACAGCGCCCCACGCTTTATCAACGGTGTGCTGGGCACGTTGGCTGACCATATTCCCCAACTCAAAGAACATTTTCTCCCCGTTCCTGTTCCCGAATAATCGCCCCTAACGACCCATTATGGCCACCATTGTTTGCTACGACATTCACGGCAATGCGGTCCCCGTCGCCGCAGAAGCAATTACCTTTCGCCCCGCCGTTTACGGCATTTACATCGAGAATACCCAAATTTTGCTGCAAAAGCAGCCGCAAACCGGGCTGTGGCATCCGCCTGGTACCATGTTGGCCCCCAGCGACACGCCCACCCAGGCGATTCGCCATTACTTCCGGCAAATTGCGGGGCTGACGCCCGTGATTGGATCGCTGCTGTTTGTGGAGGATCAATATTTTCTGGATGAGGCGCGGCGGGCGTGGAAATTGTCGGCGATGTATTATGGCTTGGAACGGCCGTTAACCACCGCCACCACCCTCACCGAAAGCGACGAAGCCAACCAAATCGAATGGGTTCCCCTGGCCAATCTCCAGCGTACGCAGTTTCAGTTTGGCTACGAAGCGGTGCAGGCTGGCAAACTCCAACAAAAATTGTAACGTTGAACCGCAAATGACGCGGAGAACGCAAAGAAAAAAGAATACCTTAGCGACCTTTGGGTGCTTTGCGGTAAAAAAATATGGGTCTTCAGGATTTCGTGGGGTCTGGCGTGAAACGTGATGCGTGAAACGTGATGCCTCTCTGGTCACGTTTCACGTTTCACGCATCACGGGCTGTAAACCCCCTGAATTCCCAAAGAGCCAAAAATATTAGATGGAGAGCCGACAATGATCGACGACCCCGTTTTGGTACATGATTGGCACCCGGTAGCCACCGTTGAAGAACTGAAGGCCAAACAACTGCTGAGCGTCCGGCTGCTGGATGAGGAAATTGTGCTGTGGTGGGCCAACGGCCGTTCCCTGGCCTGGCAAGACCTCTGCATTCATCGCGGCACCAAACTGTCTTTGGGTCGCGTGGCCGATGACCACCTACACTGTCCCTACCACGGCTGGGTGTACGATGAAGCCGGGCAATGCATCCACATCCCCGCCCACCCCGACCAGGTGCCGCCCACCAAAGCCCGCGCCAAAACGTACCGGGTCCAAGAGCAGTACGGCCTCGTTTGGGTCTGCTTAGGCGAGCCAGCGCACGACATCCCCGCCTTTGCCGAGTGGCACGACGCCAGCTACCGCAAAATCATGAGCGGCCCGTACGATTACGCCGCCGCCGCCCCCCGCGCCATCGAAAATTTCCTCGATGTGGCTCACTTTCCCTTCGTCCATGCCGGTTACCTGGGCGACCCGCAGCATCCCGAAATCAACGATTACGAGGTACACACTGGGCCAGACGGCATCGTGGCGGAGAACATCACCGTCTACCAGCCCAATCCAGACGGCACGGGTGAAGGCAAGGATGTGACGTATACGTATCGGGTGTTACGGCCGTTTACCGCCTACTTCATCAAACATGGCACCAGCAACTCCTTTGCCGCCCTCTTCACCATCTCCCCCATCACCCCCTCCAGCTGCCGCGCCTGGATGTGGATGGCCATGAACTACGGCCACGACGTGCCCGAAGCCGAAATCCGCGCCTTCCAGGATGAGGTGACGGGGCAGGACGTACCCATTGTGCAGTCGCAGCGGCCCGAGCTGCTGCCGCTGGATTTGCAGGCCGAACTCCACCTGCGCAGCGACCGCACCGCGATTGCTTACCGGCAGTGGCTAAAAAATTTAGGCGTGACGTTTGGAACATCTTAACAGCTAAATCTACCTTGACACACCTGTAACCCAGTGCTATCATGCGCCCACGATGAACCAACAGCGATTTTTTAGCTTCTTCTTTTTTAACACCGTCCGCGCCGCGTTTGCGCCGGAGGTTCGTTCTGCCTGAGAAGAAGCAGCTGTAAAAACGAACTCACTCTGAAAGACGCGGCCAACCCCGCGTCTTTTTTTGTGTCTTTGGGCAAGAACCGTTAAACTTTTCGCTTGCACTGAAAACAGCAATTGAGTAATTGGGTAATTCAGTAATTGAACAAACAAATTACCAATTACCCAATTACCGAATTACAGAATACCCAATCAGGAAGTTAATTATGCTAGACCAACTGGAATCATTGTATGAAGCATCGCTAACGAAGCTGGAAGAGGTGGACAGTACGGCCGTTCTCGAAACCTGGTACCGCGACACCCTGGGCAAAAAAGGGGGCATCTACCTGCTCACCCGCCAGGTCGGCCAGCTTAGCGCCGACGAACGGCCGATTTTCGGCAAGCGGGTCAACGTCGTTAAAAACGAGCTGGAAGCGGCTTACGAAGCACGGCTGGCCGAGCTGAAAGCCACCGAACTGGCCGACAAGATCGCCAGCTCCGCCATTGATGTGACTTTGCCAGGACGGCCGTTAACCAGCGGCGGCCTGCACGTCATCACCCAAACCCTGCGCGACATTTACCGCATCTTCGGTGACATGGGCTTCCAAATCTACCGCACGCCCGACGTCGAAACCGACGCCTACAACTTTGAGCTGCTCAACTTCCCGCCCCACCACCCGGCGCGCGAAATGCAAGACAGCTTCTACACCGAAAACCCAGACGTGATCCTGCGCACGCATACCAGCGCCGGGCAAATTCGGGCCATGCGCGAATATTATCCCGAACCGGTGCGCGTGATTTTGCCCGGCATGTGCTACCGCAACGAGCAAATCACCACCCGCAGCAGCATCCAGTTCACCCAGGTCGAAGGGCTGGCCGTGGGCACCAACATCACCTTTGCCGACCTCAAAGGCACGCTCACCGAGTTTGCCCGCCGCCTCTTCGGGGCCGACCGGCAGACCCGCTTCCGCGCCAGCTACTTCCCCTTCACCGAACCCAGCGCGGAGATGGACGTCACCTGCTTTTTATGCGATGGCAAAGGGTGCCAGGTGTGCAAACAGACTGGCTGGCTGGAGATTTTAGGCAGCGGCATGGTGCATCCCAACGTGCTGCGCAACGGCGGCTACGACCCCGAAGTATACACCGGCTTCGCCTTCGGCATGGGGCCAGAACGCATCGCCATGCTCCGCTACGGCATCGATGACATTCGCCAATTTTGGAACAATGATCTGCGGTTCTTGAAGCAGTTTTAAACGGCCGTTTACCCGAGCTGCACCAATCAAAATGCATTATCCGGATAAAGCAACGAGTGAAGCAAAACGATTGGCACTGCTCTTGGCAATTTTTGTTATGCTGAGCGGGACTTACAGTCTGGTAACACCGCTCTTTGAAGCACCAGATGAATTTGCACATTTACAATTTATTAGTTGGTTAGCTCAAGGAAACCCACTACCCAACATCGAGACAGATCTGGCCAAAGTGAGCCACGAAATTGGGCAGCCTCCCCTGTATTATGGCCTGCTTGCCCCGCTTGCCGCACAGCTCGACTTGAGCGATTTGCCCAGCATTGCGCCACTCAACCGAAATTGGCGTTCAGGTGCCGGCATCAACGTCCACTTCCACACCGAAGCCGAGCAGTTTCCCTACACCGGAACGGCTTTTACCGTACGCCTGATTCGCCTCTTCTCAATGGTTTTGGGCGCAATCACAGTGGCTGCCACCTACGGCATGGCACGCCTCTTTTCGCCGCGCATAGCTTTTACCGCCGCCATGCTAGTGGCCTTCAACCCCCAGTTTTTATTCATGAGCGGGGTCGTCAACAACGACAACCTGGTGACAGCTCTGAGCGCTTTAGCCCTGCTGTGGCTGCTTAAACTCATGGCAAAACCTGCGCCATCTGCCCGGCATTACCTGTTGTTGGGCATTATCTGGGGATTGGCAACGCTGGCAAAGCTCACCGGGGTCGGTCTGGGCGCAGCCATTGTTGTGGGATTGGGCATCATCGCCTGGCGTCGCCGTCAATGGCAGCCGCTGCTGCTCGGCGGGGCGTTGGCTGGGGCAGCCATGCTGCTGGTCTCTGGCTGGTGGTTTTGGCGCAACTGGGTTTTATATGGTGATCCATTGGCGTGGGAGGCGTTTTTGCTTGCCAATGGCAACCTGCTGCGTTCAGTCCCGCTGGGCTGGGGTGAAGCAGCGCAGAGCTCGTTTTTCTTGACCAAATCTTTTTGGGCGATGTTTAGCTACGGCATCCCGGCCCCCGATCTGTTTTACTGGTTCACCAATGGTTTTATGCTGGTGATGCTGGTGGGGCTCATTCTTTGGCTGGGGTCTGGCAAGCTGCGCCGCTCCCGGCGAGCCTATTTGCTTATCCCGGTTTTGGTCTGGTGTGGGGTGGTGTACATCGCTTTGCTGCGCTGGATGCGCCTGGCTGTGCAAACGGATCAGGGTCGCCTGATTTTCCCGGTCATTGCGGGCCTGGGCTTGCTGGGGGCAGTGGGCCTTCATGCGTTCAAGGGGCGCTGGGTTTCGCGAACGGCCGTTACCCTCCTAAGCATCTGGGCCGCCATCCTCCCCCTGTACACCATCCAGCACGCCTTTGCCACCCCACCGCCCCTGGCCGAAAGTGCCGCTATCCCGTCCCCGCAAGATGTGCTATTTGGCGAACAAATCGCCCTGCTGGGGTTTGAAGCAATGCCGGTAGTGGATGTCGGCGACGGATTTGAAGTTAGCCTGTATTGGGAAGGCAGGCAGCCGATGCAAGAAAGTTACGTTGTGGCATTGAGACTTTTAGATGTGGATGGTGCGGTTATTGCCGGGGTGGATACGCTGCCTTACCAAAACCGGTACCAAACGCCTGTCTGGCCTGTGGCACGGCCGTTTCAAGACACCTACCACCTGCCCCTCCCAGAAACGGCCGTACCCGGCCTGGCTACCCTGGCCATTACGCTCTACCCCTGGCGGCAAACAGAAAGCCCTCTGCCAGTGTCGGTAAACGGCCAGCCAATCGGCCCCAGCGTCACCCTGGCAACGGTTAAGATTAGAGGTGAGGCGCAAGTAAAGCAGGCACCAGAAAACAGTGTCCAAATCAATTTTGGGTCGCAGCTTCAACTTTTAGGGTACGACGCCCCCACAGAGGTCACCGACGCAACGTTTGCCGTCACGTTGCATTGGCAGGCTGTAGAACCAGATGGGCAGAATTACACCATCTTTATGCACCTGCTCGATGCGCAAGGTAATTTAGTGACTCAGGCCGATGGCCCGCCGCAGAACGGCCGTTACCCCACCACCATTCTGGAACCGGGGGAACAACTAGTAGACACACACCGGTTTACTCTGCCCCAAGGGTTGCCCAGTGGCGAATATCAAATTTTAATGGGCGTTTACCATCCAGAAACGGGCCTACGCTTACCAGCAATAAATACAAATAATGAACGGTTCGCCAACGATGCCGTTCCTTTGCCCAAACTGATTATCATTCCTTAAAAAGGATTACACATTATGCTTGTACCACTCTCATGGCTTAAAGATTTTGTCACCATTGATAAACCGGTTGAACAGGTTGACCGCCTGCTGACCAATGCCGGTTTGGAAGTAAAAACCATCGAAAAGATTGGCATCCCTGGCGCGGCGCTGGAATGGGATCGCGAGCTGGTGCTGCTGGCCCACCTGCTCAAGGTAGAGCAGCACCCCAATGCCGACAAGCTGGTGCTGGCGACGGTGGATTATGGAGACGGCCGTTCCAAAACCGTCGTCACCGGCGCACCCAATTTGTTCGATTATGTCGGGCAAGGGGAGATCAGCGGCTTGCAGATTTTCTCGCCGCTCGCCCTCGAAGGCTCTGTTTTGTACGATGGGCATAAAGACGGCCGTGTCACCGCCAAGCTCAAAGGGCGCGAACTGCGCGGCATCTACAACGACGCCATGCTCTGCTCCGAAAAAGAGCTGGGCATCAGCGAAGAGCATGAAGGCATCATCCTCATCAAAAAAGACGCCAACTCGCCCGATTACCAGCCAGGCACCCCGCTGCAAGACGTGCTCGGCGACGCCGTGCTGGAGATCGACATCATCCCCAACATCGCCCGCTGCGCCTCGATGGTGGGCGTGGCCCGCGAGTATGCGGCGCTGACCAACCAGCCGATGCGCTACCCGGATTATTCAGTGAAGATGGAAGGCGGGGATGTAAACGGCGCGGCGGTAAACGGCCGTATCACCCTCACCACCGAAAACCCCGAACTCAACCCCCGCTTCGTCGGCTACATCATCGAAGGCGTGCAGCAAACCGCCAGCCCGTACTGGCTGCAATACCGCCTGCGCCTGGCCGGGCAGCGCCCCATCAACGTCGTCGTAGACATCTCCAACTACGTCATGCTAGAGATGGGCCAGCCCAACCACACCTTCGATTACGACTTCCTGCGCCGCCGCGCCGACCAGTACAATCCCGGCGGCCCCATCCAGATTAACACCCGCCTGCCCCACGACGGCGAAACGCTCACCACCCTGGACGGCACCAGCCACAAGCTAGAGCCGTACAGCATTTTGGTCACCGATCCCCTGGGCAACCTCAGCCTGGGCGGTGTGATGGGCGGTGCCGACAGCGAAATAAAGCCAGAAACGCAAAACGTCTTCCTGGAAGCCGCCGCCTGGAACTTCATCAACATTCGCCGCACCAGCACCAAATTGGGCATCCACACCGACGCCGCCTTCCGCTTCAGCCGGGGCGTACACCCCAGCCAGGCGCTGCTGGGGGCCAACCGTGCCGCCAACCTGCTGAACCGATTGGCCGGGGGCACCGTCGCCAACGGCGTGCTGGATACTTATCCCAATCCACCCGAACCGATCACCGTGATGCTCAAGCTGGACTACGCCCGCCGCCTCAGCGGCCTGAATTTGAGCGGTGCGGAGATGGCCGAGCTGCTCGGACGGCTTGAATTCACAACCGAGGTCCAAGAGGATCATCTCATCGTCACCGCGCCCGACCACCGCATGGATATCGAAGGACCGCACGATCTGGTAGAAGAAATTTGCCGCATGTACGGCTACGACAACATCCCCTCCACCGTGCTGTCCGACGTGCTGCCGCCGCAGCGGGGCAACGCCAAGCTAGAGCAAGAAGAGCGCATCAAAGACACGCTGGTGCAGGCTGGTTTGCAGGAATTGATCACCTTCCGCCTCACCGCCAAAGCGCAGGAAGCGAAGTTGCTGCCCAAAAATCATGTGGCGGGGCCTGATGAACGGCCGTACGTCACCCTCACCAACCCCCTCTCTGCCGAACGAGCCGAGATGCGCCACAGCCTGCTCGCCTCCGTGGTAGAGATTGCCGCCCACAACAGCCGCTACCAGGATCGCCTGGCTATGTTCGAAGTCGGCCCCATCTTCATCGCCGATGAGGATGAGATTCTGCCCATCGAGCAAACCCGCCTTTCGCTTGTGATGAGTGGGCAGCGCACCGTCCTCGGCTGGCAAGGTGGCCAATCTGGCACCTACGACTTCTACGATCTCAAAGGCGTGCTGGCCGCGCTGTTCAACGAACTGCACCTGAGCGTCAGCTACGAACCAGTGGAGCATCCCACCTACCGGCCCGGCCGCACTGCCCGCCTGCTGCTCGGCGAAACCCAGGTCGGCGTCATGGGCGAGCTGCACCCACTGGTAGCCGAACAGTTCGATATTCAGATGGAAGACGATGACCAGCCCGTCCTGGCCGCCGACATCGACCTGGACGCCCTCATCGCCCACATCCCCAGCCATTACCCGTACGATCCCATCTCGCCCTACCCGGCCGTGCATGAGGATATTGCCGTAGTGGTGGACAAAAGCGTGCCGGCGAAAGAAGTCGAAGAAGTTATCCGCAACTCTGGTGGCTATCTGCTCAAGGATGTGGAACTGTTCGACCTGTACGAAGGCAGCCAGCTTGGCGCGGGCAAGAAGAGCCTAGCCTACCATCTCACCTTCCAGGCCCCAGACAAAACCCTCACCGACAAGGTCGTGCAAAAGAGCCGACAGAAAATTGTGGGCCAGCTCAAGCATCGGTTAAACGCCCAACTGCGCGAGTAAATCCGCTAGATTTCACAGAAAGAGAAAAGCCAGGTGTGCTACACCTGGCTTTTTTTGTGTGAAACAGTTTCCAGCCAAGCTAAAAGCTATTCTTTGACGAACAGAAAGTTGCTAAGATCATTAGATGAAATGACTAAAAATCATGCCTGAAAACTGGTTGACATGTCCAACAAAGGATGATATAGTTGATGCATCAACAGTTGACCTATCAACTAAATTTGTTAAACCCTCAAAAGGTCTGCTTTATTAGGATGAGCGACAGGGAAGAACTCTACAACCTTCTAAAAACAACCTTCATCCTCCTCGATGATGGTGACCGACGGCTTTTTGGCCAATTTGATCTGAGCCCCACCAGATACTATGCCCTGCTTCATATTTCCGAAAAGCCAGGACTTTCCTCCAGCGAATTAAGCGACCGCCTTCTTTGTGACAAAAGTAATGTAACCCGCATTGTGAAAGGGTTAGAAAATACAGGCCACATTGTTCGTAAGCCACACGAGACAGACGGCCGTACCCTCCGCCTCTACCTGACTGAAAAAGGGAAAAACGTCTGTTCGCAAATATCAACGGCCCATCAAGCCTACAACAATCTCCGGCTAAACTGCATTAATGAAATTTCTCAAGGCAACCTCCTGGAAAATCTATCCATTCTCAATGAATCGCTCCAGGAAGAACTATCATTCACAGCGCAACCTGCAAATGGGTATTATTCAGATTAATCAAAAGGGAGCAGACATGGTGCCAAACACGGTCTACACCCACCCGCCTTTACATGAGCCGGTATCCAATAGCTAGAAAAGAATCCCTGAAAGCAAATTAGCCAGACACCTGATCACCTAAGGCATCAACCTGTCTTGTCTATCTCAGCAAACAGAGCCAGATACATAGACAAGAAGCATACAACCGATAGCAAATCAACGTCGCAACAGCCTTTCAATCTGACCATTTGCTTCACTTTTCAAACTGTTATCTAAAAAATGAATCGAATAAAATTGAAGGAGGTGATGCGCACAAATAGACATCAGCCCACCCTAACTAAATTATCAAAACCTAAAATTCAAGTTATTTGAGGAGAGAGATGAACAATAAAAAATGGTACATCTTAACAGTTTTGTTTTTAATGGGCGCCCTGTTCCTGAGCGCCTGTGGCGGAGCTGAAGAACCAGCCGCTGAAGAAACGGCCGAAGAACCAGCCACCACCGAAACCACCGAAGAAGAAGCTGCTCCAGCTGAAGAAGAAGCTCCCGCTGAGGAAGAAGCTGCTCCAGCCGAAGAAGAAGCTGCCCCAGCTGAAGAAGAAGCTCCCGCTGAGGAAGAAGCTGCTCCAGCCGAAGAAGAAGCTGCCCCAGCTGAAGAAGCCGCTTCTGAGTTCGACACCAACATCACCATCTGGTCCGATGACCTGCTCACCCCGGTTATCCTGGGTCTGAAAGAATCCTTCGAAGCAGAATATGGCATCGGCCTCATTGTAGAAAACGTACCGGACCGCAACGACCAATTCCCCATCGCTGCCCCCGCTGGCGAAGGCCCCGACATCATCATGCTGCCGCATGACCGTTTGGGTGGTTTTGTTGAAAGTGGTTTGTTGGCCCCCCTTGATCTGAGCGACAAAGCTGCTGAATTCAACCCGTTCGCCCTCCAGGCCTGGACCTTCGACGGCCAGCTGGTTGGCGTGCCCTACACCGTAGAAAACATGGCCTTCTTCTACAACCCAGAAATGGTTGACGCCGCTCCCGCCACCTGGGACGAGCTGATCGCAGTTGGTGGCGCATTGGTAGACAGTGGCGAAGCCACCTACGCTTTGGCCCTCACCGGCACCACCTACGATGCTTTCCCGCTGCAAACCGCCTTTGGTGGTTACGTCTTCGGCGTCAATGATGACGGCACCTACAATCCTGGCGATGTTGGCATCGACAGCGAAGGCATGGTTGCTGCTGGTAACTTCATCCAGGACAACGTTGAAGCTGGTTACATCAGCAACAGCACCGACTGGGACACCGCGCATCTCCAGTTTGAAACCGGCGAGGTTCCCTTCCTCATGGCTGGCCCGTGGGCTTTGGACCGCATCCGCACCTCTGGCGTACCGTACGAAATCACCACCTTCCCGACAGCTACCGAACCCGGTGTGCCGTTCCTGGGCGTTTGGGGTTTTGCGGTAAACTCCCTGAGCGAAAACGTTCTGTTGGCGCAAACCTTCCTCACCGAAGTCATTGCCACCCCAGCAACGATGCAGCTGTTGGCTGACGGCAGCAACCGTCCATCTGCCTGGACCTCCATCATTAGCACCGATCCCGACCTGGCCAACTTTGGCGAAGCGGCCGTTGGCGCAGAGCCAATGCCCGCCATCCCCGAAATGGGCTCCGTTTGGGGCAGTTGGGGCGATGCCTTCACCTTGGTCATCAACGGTGAGCAAGAACCGGCCGACGCTCTGGCCAACGCAGGCACCCAAATCCGTGACCTGATCGGTGGCTCCGCGACCGGCATGGTAAACATCCCTGGTTCCTGGCAAGCCGCTTCTGGCCTGTGCGAAGGCGACTGGGATCCAGCCTGTGAAGGGTCTGCACTCACCGACAATGGTGACGGCACCTACTCTGCAACCTTCGACGTGCCCGCTGGTGACTACGAAGTTAAAGTAGCGCTTGACGGTGCTTGGACCGAGAACTATGGCGTTGACGGCGCAGCTGATGGCGATAACATCACCTTCTCTGTTGCCGCCGATGGCCCCGTAACCTTCACCTGGGATTCCAGCACCAAGATCCTGACGGTTGAAACTGGCGGTTAATCCCGCATAAATAAATAGTGTGGCTCGGGGAAATCCTGAGCCACACTATTTTTGTGCCCAATTTTTTGGAGCATTTTCCTCACTAACCAAACAAGCAAGATAAGTCAAACTGAATATTTTTCGGAAGAGAGGACCACGGTCTAACCGTCATTTAGGAAAAGGAGGACTGTCTTATGACAGCTCAAGCGCTGAAACAGCCAGGGGCTTCATCAGGTGGCCAGCAAAGTGCCACTTTGCTGAATGTTGTTCTGCGGCTGGTATTGCTTCTAGCTTTAGATGGCTTTTTTATTTGGTTTGCCCTGAGTGCCTTTGCTGAGGGGTTTACGCAATTAGGGGTCGTCATTGCGGTTATCGCAGCGGCCGTAAATTACATCATTCTTGTTCGCGATATGTATCCGCTGCGCTGGATGCTGGTGGGCCTTATCTTAATGATAATGTTTGCCATTTGGCCTATCCTGCTCACTGTATTTGTTGCCTTCACCAATTATGGAGATGGGCACCTTTTAACTAAGGTTCAATCCATTGAGCTGATACAGCAAGAGCGTTATTTACCAGAAGGGGGTGCAGCGTACTCCTGGACAGGTTACCGGAATGAAGCTGGCGAATACGCGCTGTGGCTACAAAATGCAGCGGGTGAAAGCTTTTTAGCTTTCCCTGGCACATCTCTTATCCCTGCCAGCGAGGCTGAAGGCATTGGGGAATTAGATGACAATGGTATCCCTGTTAGCATAGAAGGATATGAAAAGCTCAATGCCCTACAGGTAGCCAGTGACCAAACAATTCCCAGTATTCAATTTGGTTCAGAGCTGGACGGTGTGCAAATTCGTTCGGCACGAGAAGCAGCCCAACTGCAATTACGATATGAATATGACGAGGCCACAGATAGCTTGACTGACCGAGAAACTGGCGTCAGCTATTCGCCAATTGCAGGCACCTGGACTTCCCAAACGGGCGACACGCTGCCTTTTGGGTTTCGGGCGACTGTAGGAACGGGCAACTTCACCCGCTTTTTTGAAAGCCCGGCTTTCCGTGGTCCCCTGCTGCGGATCATTACCTGGAACTTCGCTTTTGCTTTCTTGAGCGTGTTTACGACGTTCTCGTTGGGGTTGGGGATTGCCTACATTTACAATGACCGTTCGCTGCCTGGGCGCAAAATCATCCAATCTTTTTTGTTGATTCCTTACACCATTCCTAGTTTGATCACCATCATTATTTGGCGTGGCATGTTCAATAATCAGGTTGGTGTCATTAACCGGACGCTGGATAGTTTGCTAGGCATTGCCCCAGCCTGGACGGTTGATCCCACGCTGGCCAAATTGGCCATCATCATCGTCAATTTGTGGCTGGGGTACCCGTACTTTATGCTCATTTGCAGCGGTGCCTTGCAAGCCATTCCGGAAGATTTGTATGAGGCGGCTCGGGTAGATGGGGCAAATGCGTGGCAGCGGTTCTTTAAAATTACGCTGCCGCTGCTGTTGGTGGCGGTTGGCCCGCTGCTGGTGGCCTCTTTTGTTTACAACTTCAACAATTTCAACCTGATTTTCTTGTTTATTGAAGGGGGGCCGCCGATTGCGAATTCGGCAACAAGGGCGGGCCATACAGACATTTTGATCTCGTATGTCTATAACTTTGCTTTTGCGTCTGGTCGCGCCAAAGAGTATGGGTTAGGTTCTGCGATTACGATCATTATTTTCCTCATCGTGGCGGTGATTACGCTGTTCCAGTTCCGCTATACCAAGATGTGGGAGGAGGTTGGCGAAGGTGTCTAGTATGACTTTGAAACAACGTAAAACGATGGGCCATGTTCTTCGCTGGCTCCTGGCTTTGTTCTTAATGTTCTTTGCGATTTTCCCCGTGTTGTGGGTGCTTTCAGCCTCACTGAACCCGTCTAACACGTTGGCTTCGGCAAAATTGATTCCGGACAATGTGGGGCTGGACAATTATCGTTTCTTGTTTGAGTCGCCAGAGTTTCCGCTTTTGACCTGGCTGTGGAATTCCATCAAGATTTCTTCGATCACCACGATTTTGTCGGTATCTATCACGACTTTGGCGGCTTATGCTTTTTCGCGGCTGCGCTTTACAGGGCGGCAATTGATGTTGAAGGGAATCTTGCTCATTCAGGTGTTCCCTGGCCTGCTGGCGATGATCGCTATTTTTACATTGGTCACGCAGTTTGGCTCGATCATTCCGGCGCTGGGGTTGGATACGCATGCGGGTTTGATCATGGTATACCTGGGTGGCGCGATGGGCGTGAATATCTGGCTGATGAAGGGTTTCTTCGACACGATTCCGCGGGCGATTGATGAAAGCGCGATGGTAGACGGGGCAACGCATTGGCAGATTTTCTCGCTGCTGCTGCTGCCATTGATGCGGCCGATTTTGGTGGTCATTGGCATTTTGTCTTTCATTGGCACCTATGGGGACTTCATTCTGGCGCGTATTTTGCTGAAGAGTACGGACCAGTACCCGCTGATGGTGGGGTTGTTTATCTTTACCAGCGGTGAGTTCTCGCAGAAGTGGGGGCCGTTTGCGGCTGGGGCGCTGATTGGGGCGCTGCCGATCATGATTGTGTACCTGCTGTTGCAGGACCAGATTGTGGGTGGTTTGACGCAGGGTGCTGTGAAAGGCTAGCTCATTGTAAATTGTGAATGGTTAATTTTTAATTGTTAATTGGTTACGGCCGTTTCCATTAAAAGACCTGACAGGTTTGCTACATAAGCAGTTGCTTTTTGTGAAAACCTGTCAGGTCTGGGGGAAACGGCCGTTTTCAATAAAACCCCAGGACCTCTCTATGAAAAAACGCCTCTTTCTTCTCTTCCTAACCAGCCTCCTCCTGCTCATTGCCTGCCAGGAAACGCCAGCCGTGCGGCCCACCCGAACACCCGACCCGAATGCGGCAACGGCCGTTCCCCTGGAAACAGCCACACCCCTGCCCACCAGCACCCCCGCCCCCACCCCCACGCCAGACCCCTTCACCGTGGGCACCAACGGCTTCCCCTGGTGGAATGACCTCGTCTTCTACGAAATCTTCGTGCGCAGCTTCTACGACAGCGACGGCGACGGCATTGGCGACCTCAACGGCATCATCCAAAAGCTGGATTACCTCAACGACGGCGACCCCAGCACCACCGATGACCTCGGCGTCACCGGCATCTGGCTCATGCCCATCACCGTCTCCCCCAGCTACCACGGCTACGACGTCACCGACTACTTCACCGTAGACCCCGAATACGGCACCAACGAAGATTTTCTGCGGCTGATGGAAGAAGCCCACACCCGAGGCATCCGCGTCATCGTCGATCTGGTCATGAACCACACCTCCAGCGCCCATCCCTGGTTCATCGAATCGCAAAACCCAGACTCTGAATACCGCGATTGGTACATTTGGGCCGACGAAAACCCCGGCTATCGCGGGCCAGATGGACAGGTGGTGTGGCACAACAGCGCCAGTGGCTACTACTACGGCGTCTTCTGGAGCGGTATGCCCGACCTGAACTACGAAAATCCCAACGTCACCTTTGAAATGTTCGACGCCGCCCGGTTTTGGCTGGAAGAGATGAACGTCGATGGCTTCCGCCTCGATGCCATCAAACATATGATCGAAGAAGGCGAAGGACAGCAAAACACGCCCAGCACCCATGAATGGCTGCAAGAATTCCACGAGTTTTACAAAGCGGTTGACCCAGATGCGTTAACCGTAGGCGAAGCATGGACCGGCACGCAACAGGTGGTGGATTACACCGGCGACGAAGTCGATATTGCCTTCCAGTTTTTCCTGGCTGAAGATGTTTTGAACAGCGCCAATTCTGGCCTGGCCCCCATTTATGCCGACACATTCCAGGAAGTGTACGATGCCTTCCCCGCCAACCAGTACGCCACCTTCATCACCAACCACGACCAAAACCGGGTGATGTCCCAGCTAGATGAGGATGAAGGCAAGGCGCGAATCGCCGCCGCCATCCTGCTCACCAGCCCCGGCGTGCCCTTCATTTACTACGGCGAAGAGATTGGCCAGATGGGCATGAAGCCCGACGAAGATATTCGCCTGCCGCTGCAATGGGCCAGCAACGGCCCCCAAGTGGGCTTCACCGAAGGCACCCCGTGGCGGCCTGCCGCCGACGATTTCCCCGTGCGCAGCATTGAGCGCCAAACCAGCGATCCGGATTCGCTGCTGAGCCTATACCGCGACCTGATCCACCTGCGCAACGAGCATGAAGCGCTGCGCGTGGGCGACTGGACGCTGGTGGAATCCGGTTCGCCCCGGCTGCTCACCTTCCTGCGCCAAACGGAAAACGAGACGGTGCTGGTCATCATCAATGTAAACCGCAATGCGGTACCGGCTGAGGATTACAGTTTGGAACTAGGGCTGGCTGGGGAGTGGACGGCCGTTTCCCTCCACGGCCTCACACCAACCAACAACCCAACCAACAGCGGCTACGTCCCCTTCGACGAAATCCCGCCGCAGTCGGTTCATGTGATCCAACTTGCTCCTTAAACAGGTGCCAGGCACGGGGCGCACGATCTTGCTCAATTCAAATCTTTTTGCCCCGTGCCTGGCACCTAAAAATTAAACTAGGCAACATCACGCGGCTCAGTCAGAAGTTGTAAACCATCTACAATTTGTTGAATCCGTTCTTTAGACAGCGAACCGATTTTTTCGGTTAAGAAACGTTTATCTACTGTGAATAGTTGAGAAACATTCACAACGCTAGGCTTTGGTAAATTGGCTTCACCCTTGTACAGCCGCACATTACCCGGCACCTGAGCTCGCTGCAAATTGGAGGTAATGGCACAGACAACCGTCGTATTGATTTGGCTGTGATTAAAAACATTATTTTGGATAACAACATGAGGCCGCCGAAAGCCCGGTTCTGATCCCGACAGCATGCCGGCAAACAACCAGAAAACATCGCCCTGATTGATTACCATCCCTCATCCTCCAAACCGCTGGCATAGAGGGCCTGCATCTCTTTTAAGTAGGTTTCCTCTTGCGGGGTTGGCGGATGTTCGGTGTAGACCTGGTTAATCGCCTCCACCAATTGCCGATTCTGCCGCTGCTCCAAAAAGGTTTCCATCGCAATCACAAACAGGCGACTGCGCGGGATACCCATCTCTTGAGCTACAGAATCAACTTGTTCTAACAATGGTTTTTCTAGAGAAATGGCCGTTTTTACAGTTGACATCATCCCACCTTTGTTTTTACCAGCAGTATAACAAATGGTATTCAGCATGTAAATATTACCGCCTTTTTCCAATCAAATCATGAAAAAAATAATTGCTTTTGCCATTCTTATTTTGCTAACAGCTTGTGGAGCAGCAGAGGATACGGCCGTTCCCACCCCCGCCTCCCCCCTCTTCCACAACGTCAGCCGCGCCGCTGGCATTACCCAAACCCGCCAGGGCAACGACCGCGCCATCGGCCAGGCCTGGGGCGACTACGACCGCGACGGCTGGGTCGATTTCTACGTCACCGACACCAAAGGGCCCAACAGCCTCTTCCGCAACAACGGCGACGGCACCTTCAGCCGCCCCGCCATTGCCGAAACCGTCGCCCTGCCCGATGGCTTTAGCGGCGGTGCCAGCTTCGCCGACTACAACAACGACGGCTGGCTCGACCTCTACGTGGTCAACTGGGGGCAAAACGTCCTCTTCCGTAACGACGCAGGCCACGGGTTCACCGACGTCACCAACGAGGCGGGCGTGGGCGGCCAGGGCGAAAACAGCCAGACCGCCTCCTGGGGCGATTACGACAGCGACGGCTGGCTGGACCTCTACGTGGCCAACTGGGCCTGCTATCCCCGCTGCGGCCGTCCCAGCCAGGGGGACACCGACCGCCTCTACCACAACAACGGCGATGGCACCTTCACCGACGTCACCCGCCTGCTTGGCGGCGAAACGTATGGCGCAGGCTTTGTCGCCAGCTTCACCGATTACGACAACGACGGCGACCAGGACATCTACCTGCTCAACGACGAATTTCTCTTCCCCACCGGCAACAAGCTGTGGCGCAACGACGGCCCCGGCTGTGAAGGCCATTGCTTTGTTCAAGTCGCGCCAGATGCCAACGCCGACACCCACGTCATGGGCATGGGGCTGGCCACGGCCGATTACGACAACGACGGCGACTTCGACTTCTACTTTTCCAACGCCGGGCCGATGACGCTGCTGCAAAACCAGGGGGACGGCACCTTTGGCAACGTCGCCGAGCTGGCCGGGGTCGATCTGCCCGATGGCGTCGCCTGGGCCGCCTCCGCTTTTGATTACAACAACGACGGCTGGCAAGATTTGTACCTGGCCGTCATGACCACCGCCAGCCACGACGGCATCGCCGCCAACCCGCTCTTCCACAACAACGGCGACGGCACCTTCAGCCGCGTCAGCTCCGGCAGCGGGGCGGGGGACGTCGGCCCCACCATGGGCATCGCCCTGGCCGATTTTGACAACGACGGCCGTATCGACCTCCTGCTAGGCAACAAAGACGACGGCTACAGCCTGCTGCGCAACCAAAGCAGCCAGGCAGATGGCCATTGGCTCACGCTGGCCCTGGAAGGCGCGGGGCCGGTAAACCGGGACGCCGTCGGCAGCCGCGTCACCGTCCGCACCGCCGATGGCAACGTGCAAACCCGCGAGGTGCAAAATGGCGGCAGCCTGGGCGCAGGCCACGAGCTGCGCCTCCATGTTGGCCTGGGCGCGTTTGACACGGTGGAGGAACTGACCATTCGCTGGCCAGACGGCCGTTCCCAAACCTTCAGCCACATCCCCGCCAACCGCCAAATCAGCCTGCCCTACCCGCTAGACGCCGCCGCCGAAGCCGCCCAGCAGACGGCCCTCTACCCACCAACCGCCCACCAACAAACCACGAACCCACTCCCCATCAACGTGCTCATCATTGCCAATCTGGTCGCCTGGTCACTCCTGTTTCTGATCATTTTGCGCCTGCGCCGCCAGTTGGGCATCAGCCGTCGGGCAGTGCTGCGAGTTGGCGCGGTGGTGTTGGTGGGGATTACGGCCGTTTACCTCTTCACCACCCTGCCAGCCGCCGACAATGAACCGCCACCTGCCCAATCAGACCCCACGCTGGCCGACCGTCTGGCCCAGGCCGGTGCCATCCCGCCGCTGCAGCTGCCCGCCGCACCCGAAGCCCAGGTTGAATTGGGCCGGGCGCTGTTCTGGGACCCCATCCTCAGCGGCAACAAAGACACCGCCTGCGTCACCTGCCACCATCCCAGCGAAGGCACCGGCGACAGCCTGGAGCTGCCCATCGGCACCGGCGGGCAAGGGCTGGGGCCAGCGCGCGTTTTTGTGGGCACCCGGCAGGTGCTGGTGCCGCGCAACGCCACGCCCGTCTACAATTTGGGGCTGGACGGCATGGACGTGATGTTTTGGGACGGCCGTGTTTCCCTGCTCCCCGACGGCCAGTTCGACAGCCCCGCCAACGACGATCTGCCCTACAACCTCAGCAACGCCGTCGCCGTGCAGGCGATGTTCCCTGTCACCTCGCCCGACGAAATGCGCGGCCATCCCGGCGACACAGACCTGTTTGGCGAGCGCAACGAGATGGGCAATCTCAAAGGCCATCAGGCCACCATCATGTGGGACGGATTGATGGCCGAGCTTTTGGCCATCCCCGCCTACCAGGCGCTGTTCCAGGCCGCCTACCCCAGCGTGCCGCTGGACGCGCTCAATTTTGGCCACGCCGCCAACGCCCTGGCCGCTTACCAGATGGACACCTTCACCTTTTTGGACAGTCCGTGGGATCGCTATTTGCAGGGGGACGAGGCAGCGCTCTCGGCTGAAGCGCTGGCTGGCGCGGAACTGTTTTACGGCCAGGCGGGCTGTGCCGACTGCCACAGCGGCGCGCTGCTGAGCGACTTGCAGTTCCACAATATCGGTGCGCCGCAAATTGGGCCGGGCAAGGGCAATGAGGAGCCGTACGATTTTGGCCGTGCCCGCGAAACCGGCGACGAAAGCGATCTATTTGCCTTCCGCACGCCGCCGCTGCGCAACGTGGCCATCACCGGGCCGTGGCTGCACAACGGCGCGTACGCCACGCTGGAAGCGGTCATCCGGCACCATCTCAACGCCCGCGACGCCGTAGAAAATTACGATTTTGGCCAGCTGCCGCCATTGGTTTTGGCAGAGGATTCGGGAGATACGGCCGTACACACCGCCGCCCTCAACGCCCCCTCCTTTGCCCTGCCCACCCGCGATCTCACCGACGCAGAAGTGGCGGCGCTGATCGCCTTTTTGGAAGCACTCACCTCGCCCACGGCCACCGACCTGAGCCACGTCATTCCCGACGCGGTGCCCAGCGGCCTGCCCGTCGGCGGCACAATCGACTAACGGATGGGGCACAGCAGACACCTCTCTGTGCCCCTCCGTGCTCCTCTGTGCAACTCTGTGTTCCGCTTTTCCCGGACACAACAGGAGATTCTTTTGACTCGCAAACTTTTTCTTGGCCTCCTGGCCATCTTATTTTTTTTACCCACCCGAACGATGGCGCAAAGCGAGACGGCCGTTCCCCACCTCACCTACACCACCGCCGACAGCTACCTCATCGTGGAGGTTCTGGATGACGACCTGCTCCATTTTGAAGCAGGCCAGGGCAGCCCACCCGCCGCTGGCACACCGCTGGGCACCAGCCCGATGGTGCAAAAAACCAACTATCCCGGCCCCACCACCTTTACTGACGACGGCCAGGGCACGCTGACCACGGCCGAATTGCAGGTGCAGATCGATGCCCAAACGCTGTGCAGCACGGTTTGGGATGTGACGCGCGAGGAACCTTTGCGGTTAACGGCCGTTTGCCCCCAAGACCTCGACGCCCGCAAAAGCAGCCTGGTCATCGACCCCGCCGCCACGCAAGACGTGTACGGCCTGGGCGAGCAGTTCCGCACCCCCGGCGAGCCCAACGGCGACTGGCTCGGCAGTGAACGCCAACCGGGCCTCTTTGGCAACGTCATGGAAGAGTTCAGCGGCGGCATGGTGGGCAACGCCCAATTCCCCATCCTCTACGCCCTCGGCGCGGGGCGCGACAACTACGCCCTGTTTGTCGATCTGGTTTACAAGCAGGAGTGGGAATTCATCGGCGAGGCGTGGAGCATGACCACCTCGGCCGATCCGCTGCGCTGGTACGTGCTCGGCGGCCCCGATTTGCCCGATTTGCGCGCTGATTATTTGGAGTTAAACGGCCGTCCGCCCGTGCCGCCCAAAGCGCTGTTTGGCCTCTGGGTCTCCGAATACGGCTACGACAACTGGGCCGAACTGGACGACAAACGACAAACGCTCAACGCCAACCAGTTCCCCCAAGACGGCTTCGTCCTCGACCTGCAATGGTTTGGCAACATCCGCCCGCCCAGCCAGATGGGCTCCCTCAGCTGGGACCTGGCCAACTTCCCCGACCCCGCCGCCAAAATCGCCGAATTAGGTGAAGATGGCCTGGGGCTCATCCTCATCGAAGAGTCGTATGTGGACGATGATCTGCAAAACTTTGGCCTGATGGCCAGCCAAAGCTACCTGGTGAAAGCATGCGACACCTGCGGCCCGGCCACCATGCGCGAATGGTGGGGCAATGGCGGCATGGTAGACTGGACCAACGAGGAAGGCGCGGCCTTCTGGCACGATCTGGTGCGCCAGCCGCTCATCGAGGCGGGCGTGTTTGGCCACTGGACCGACCTGGGCGAGCCGGAAATGGTCGCCCCCAACAGCTGGTACGCGGGCCTGCCCGGCCTGGAACTGCACGACCAGCTGGCGAACAACAACATCTACAACCTGCTCTGGGCCAAAAGCATCTTTTTGGGCTACCAGCGCAACGGCGTCACCCAGCGCCCGGTCATTTTGTCCCGCTCTGGCACCACGGGCATTCAGCGCTATGGCGCGGCGATGTGGTCGGCCGACATCGGCTCCAACTTCGACAGCCTGGCCGCCCACATGAACGCCCAAATGCAGATGTCGTTCTCTGGCCTGGACTACTTCGGCACCGACGTGGGCGGTTTCCATCGCGGCACCATCAGCGGGGCCGATTTGGACGAGCTGTACACCGTCTGGCTGGCCAACAGCGCCCTGCTAGACGTGCCCTTACGGCCGCACACCGAAAATCTGTGCAACTGCAAAGAAACCGCCCCAGACCGCGTGGGCGACCTGGCCAGCAATCTGGCCAACGTGCGGCTGCGCTATGCGCTCGCCCCCTACTACTACTCGCTGGCGCATCTGGCGTCGCAGACGGGCGCGCCCGTCGTGCCGCCGCTGGTTTTTTATTACCAGGACGATCCGCAAACGCGCGATTTGGGCGACCACAAGCTGCTGGGGCGCGACATGTTGCTGCGCACCGTGACGGAGGCGGGGGTGACGGCCGTTCCCGTCTACCTCCCCGCCGGCCAATGGGTCAACTTCCACACCGGCGAATGGATCAGCAGCAGCGGCCAATGGCTGGACGAGGTGCCGACCACCTACGATGGCCTGTTCCAACTGCCGCTTTTTGTCCGGGCCGGAGCCATCGTGCCGCAGCTGTTTGTGGACGAACAGACGATGAACCTGGCTGGCCTGCGCCGGGACGGCAGCACGCGGGACGAGCTGATCGTCTATGTGGTGCCCGCGCCGGAACCGAGCAGCTTTACTTTATTCGAAGATGACGGCCGTTCCACAGCCTACCAAACCGGCGCACTGCAAACCACCCAGCTCAGCCAGCGCTGGCTCGATGGGCAAATCACCGTAGAAATTGCCGCCGCCGAGGGCAGCTACGATGGCGCAGCCGCCAGCCGGGACAACGTGCTCAAGCTGGCCATGGGGGATGCGGCGGTTACAGCCGTCTCCCTCAACGGCAGCGAATTAACAAATTTGGATTCACTGGCTGAGTGGGAAACGGCCGTTTCCGGCTACATCCTCACTCACGGCGAACTGTGGGCCAAATCCGGCCCGCTGCCCGTGATTGAGCCGAAGCAGTTCATCGTGACGCTGGCACAGCCAATCGAAGAAGCAGCTGAGGTGGCGGAGGTTGTGGTGGAAAGTACGGCCGTTCCCCCCCAAGCGCCCGCCGCAGCAGAGCCAACTGCCAGCGAACCTGCCCCAAACCGCACACCGCTATTCATCAGTCTGGGAATCGTGATTGTTCTTCTCGTGGGCGGCTGGCTTTATTATCAACAACGACGTAGTCAAATGTAAGCAAAATGGGACGCGGACAAACGCGGATGAACGCGAATCATTTCAAATCCGCGTCAATCCGCGTCCTAAAAAAATTCAATTCACAGAGGCTTTTTACATGGAAGATTTTGTTTTTGGTTCCCTATCCACCACCGAAAAACGACTGAAGTATTACCAGGAATGGCGGCAAGGCGTGAAGCACCACAGCCAGGTTTTGCCGCGTGCGCCGCAGGCAAGCGATGCCCCCGTGCTCACCGTCATCGTGGGGCTGGCCCAGCTGATTGACCGGATTGAGTGCGAGGTGATGCTGCCGGAAACGGCCGTTCACACATTCACCCGCACCCAAACGCATTGGGATCTGCTCAACTGGCAATATTTGCAGCATTGGCAAGTTACCCTGCCGCCCCAGCCCGAAGGCACCATCGTGCGCTACGTCATCAAAGCGTACCCCACCGACGGCTCCGAACCGATTTTGGCCGATGATGGCGAGGTGTTTTCTTACTACGTCGGCCCCAGCGCCCCGCCCGCCTGGAGCCAGGACGCCGTGGTGTACCAAATTTTCCCCGATCGGTTTTATGTGGGAAACGGCCGTACCTGGAACCCCGCCCAAACCCTCAACGACATCTACGGCGGCACCCTGCGCGGCATCATCCAAAAGCTGGATTACGTCGCCGAGATGGGCTTCAACGCCATCTGGCTCAATCCGTTCTTCCCCGACAACAGCCACCACGGCTACCACGCCACCGACTACTTCAGCGTCAACCCCCGCCTGGGCAACATGGACGACATCCGCGAACTGGTAGACACCGCCCACAGCAAAGGCATCCGCCTGCTGCTAGACTTTGTGGCCAACCATTGGGGCAGCGACCACCACAGCTTCCAGGAAGCGATCCGCGATCCCCAAAGCCCGTTTGTGAGCTGGTACCATTGGATCGATTACCCGGTCGATTACGAAACCTTTTTTGGCGTGATGGATTTGCCCCAGGTCAACGTCAACAATCCCGAAGTGCGCCAATATCTGCTAGACAGCGTCCGCTTTTGGCTGGGCGATGTCGGCTTCGACGGCCTACGCCTCGATTATGCCCTCGGCCCCACCCACGATTTTTGGACCGAAATGCGGGCCACCGTCAAACAAGTGAAACCGGACGCCTGGATTTTTGGCGAAGTGGTGGAAACGCCCACCACGCTTTTGAGCTACGAAGGCCGCCTGGATGGCTGCCTAGACTTCTCGCTAGAGCAGGCCATCCGCGACACCTTTGCCCTGCACCGCATGACCATCTCCGAGTTCGCCAGCTTCCTCATCAAGCACGAGCGCTTCTTCCCCGAAACGTACAGTCGGCCCAGCTTTTTAGACAACCACGACATGAACCGCTTCTACTTTGCCGCGGGCCACGACAAGCGCAAGCTGAAGCTGGCGGCGCTGTGCCAGTTCACGCTGGTTGGCCCGCCCATCGTCTACAACGGCTCCGAAGTGGGCGTGCGCCAGCTGCGCAGCATGTCTGACCCAGACAGCCAGGGCATGGAGGAAAATCGCCAGCCGATGCTGTGGGGGGAGGCGCAGGATGGCGAGATTCGCGACTTTTTCCGCTGGCTGATCCAGTTCCGCAAAGCACACCCGGCACTGCGCCACGGCTGCTCGCAAATTTTGCAAGCCAATGACCACACGCTGGTCTACGCCCGCATCCACGCCCAGGAAACCGTCTGGGTGGCGCTGAATGCGAGTGAGGAGGTGAGGGACGTTACGGCCGTTTCCCCCACCCACCAGCACACCTTCACCCTCCAACCGTGGTCGGGCGACGTGCATTGCTTTGACTGAATGAAGCCCGAATTGCCAGGCACGGGGCGAACAGCTTTGGTTTACCCAAAATCATGCGCCCCGTGCCTGGCACTTGGAGACTCTTGAAAATGCTTGACAGGTCAACCAGATTCTTTATAATCCAGCGAAATTTAGAAAAGCTGCATGTTTGCAGTAAAAAAGCAATGATCAGGACGAGTACGGTCTGAGCCTGCACCAGAGATTGGAGCGCCACCGGCTGAAAGCCTCCAAAGCAAAGACAGCCCCGAAAACCCCCTGAGAGCGACTTCCTGAACAATTTTTGAGTAAGGAAGCACGGTTGGCCCCGTTAACGGCCGTTTCAAGGGTAATCTGTCATCGGTTATCCGTAATCGGAACATCACCGATTACTGCTTACCGACCACCGATTACCGAATTGGGTGGAATCGCGACGCCGTCGCCCCATGTGGGTGGCGGCGTTTTTTATTTTTCAGGTGCGACGTACTTTTAAAGTGCGTCGCACCTCAGAGCAAAAGAGGTAAATCGTATGAGCAACAAAATTCCCGTCGGCATTCTCGCGGCCACAGGTTCTGTGGGCCAGCGCTTTATTCAACATCTGGTCAACCATCCCTGGTTTGAAATTACCGCCCTCACTGGCTCCGAGCGGACGGCGGGACGGCCGTACCGCGAAGGCGTCAACTGGCTGCTGCCCGGCGACCCGCCCGCCGCAGTCGCCGACATGATCGTGCAGCCCACCGAGCCAAATCTTGAGCCTCGCGTTCTCTTTTCCGCCCTGCCCACCGCCGAAGCGCGCGAGCTGGAGCCGAAGTTTGCCCAGGCGGGCTACATCGTCCTCACCAACGCCTCGCCCTTCCGCATGGACCCGTGCGTGCCGCTGCTCATCCCGGAGGTGAACCCGGACCACACGGCGCTCATCCCCCGCCAAAAAGAGGCGTACGGCTGGGATGGCTGGATTGTGGCCAACGCCAACTGCTCCACCACCAGCATCGTCCTGCCGTTGCAGATTTTGCACAAGCGGTATGGGGTGGAAACGGCCGTTGTCACCACGCTCCAGGCCATCTCCGGCGCTGGCTACCCCGGCGTCCCCTCGCTAGACATCATGGACAACGTCATCCCCTACATCGGCGGCGAAGATGGCAAGCTGGAAACCGAACCGCGCAAGCTGTGCGGCAGCTACGCCAACGGCGCGATTGAGATGGCTCCCTTCAAAGTCAGCGCCCAGGCCAACCGCGTGCCGGTGATGGACGGCCATCTGGGCAGCGTTTCCGTCAAGCTGCGCCAATCCGCCACGGCAGAAGAAGTCATCGAGCTGTTCCAAACGTGGCAGCCGCCCGCAATCGTGCGCGACCTGCCCACCATGCCGGAACAAGTCTTCATCTACCGCCCCGAAGCCAATCGCCCCCAGCCTCGTCTGGACCGCGACGCAGGCAACGGCCTGGCCTGGACCGTCGGCGGGGTGCGCAACTGCCCCGTCAACGACATCCGCTTCCTGGCCATCACCCACAACACCCTGCGCGGCGCGGCGAGTGGCTCTGTGCTGAATGCGGAGCTGTTGGTGAAGCAAGGGTTTATCAAGTGACAAGGTGAAAGGGTGAAGGGGTGAAGGGGTGATTACCTTGTCTTTTGACCGGGGAGGACCCAGGCACGGGAATGGTTTATCATGCCGACGATTGTGGCTAAGATGGCGTC
Source organism: Candidatus Leptofilum gracile (assembly GCA_016713825.1). Lineage (GTDB taxonomy): Bacteria > Chloroflexota > Anaerolineae > Promineifilales > Promineifilaceae > Leptofilum > Leptofilum gracile. The sequence continues at coordinate 687,084 of JADJOJ010000001.1, forward strand.
ATAAATGTGATAAAGATCGGCGGCCGTTTCCCGGTCAAGGTAAGCACACTTCACGGCAAATTCGAGCCAGACCTGCGTTTCGGCCGCTTCACTTTCGGCGTCAGATAGCTTGCTGATAAACGCTTTTTCGTAACGGCGCTTGCGCCACGCTTCGGCCAAATTTGCACAAACCGACCGCGATGAGCGGCGAATTTGATCCGTGAGCGAATAAGTTTCTTCTTTGGGAAACTGCTTCGATAAATCAAATATCGTCATCGCGGCCGAAAATGCACGCTGGTACACTTCAAGATCGTTATGGGTTTGAATTTTCTGTGCCAAAATGAATCCTCCCTGAAAACTGGAGCACCATTATGGCACCTCTTCCGCACCCTGGTCACCCTGATCACCCCTGTCACCCCTGTCACCCCTGTCACCCCTGTCACCCCTGTCACCCCTGTCACCCCTTCACCCCTTCACCTTGTCACCCCTTCACTCTGTCACCGAAACCGGGTCATCATACCAGGTCGGCACTAACTGCACCCAGCTGTTGCCAATTTGTAGGGGGAACGGGCTGCCGTCGGCGGCGGTGAAGGTGAGCAGGTCGTTGCGCCCTTCGCGGTGCCAGGTGACGGGGTATTGCTGCCCATCGCGCAAAATGAAGCCGGTGCCGCTGCCCCACAGCTGAATCTGCACGGAAAGATGGGTGCAGACATCGTTGGTAATCTGCTCGCAAATGGTGGCGTCCTCCACATGGAACGGGGCAATGACCACCACGTTGGCCGCGCTCACCTGCTCACCGGTGTTGGCATCCAGAATCGGTTCCCCGGCGGCCCAGCGGAAGTAGCGTCCCGTCGCCTCGTCGTAGCGCCACTCCACAATCTCCCACTCATAATCCAGCGCCACCTGGCTGGCAGGTTCGCCTCCGGCGGGCGGCTGGCTGGTGAAGGTGAGCAAGCCGTTGAAGTCGGGTGGCGTGTTGAGCCCCTGCGCCTCTAATCCCTGGCGGAAAGTGGCGGGACGGCCGTACAGCGTATGCTCAAACGGCTTGTCCTCCCCCGTGCGGAAGTAGCCGGGGTCAGCGGAGCGAATGATGCGGCTCTCGAAATCGGAAGCGTTGAGACGCTGGTTTACACCGGTGCTGGCCCCGGAAAAAACGAGGGCGGCATCGTAGATGGCAGGCAGCTCCACGTCGATGAGCCGGGCGCTGCGGATGGGGCCAACCAGCTCCGCCTCCTGGCCATACATGATGAGCGTGAAGCGGGTGATGTGCCCCTCGGCGGTGTGCTCAAACACCCAGTCGGCGCTGTTGAGGCCGGCCTGGGGGCGCACAAAGCTGGGGGGCGCGTTGGAAATTTTGATGGCTAACGGCCGTCTTTGCAACTGCGCCGGATCAGCCACCAGTTCACCCGTCAACGGATTGCGGTCGGTGCCAAAATCGGCAGCGGCGAGCAGGCTAACACCCTCGGCAGCCGGTTCGCTGGTGGGGGCGCTGGTGGCCGCCGGGGGGATGGTGGGCGGCGGGGGCAGGGTATTGGTGGGGGCGGCGGTTGGGGTGGGATTGGTGGTGAGGGGGGTGGAAACGGCCGTTGCCGCAGCCAGCGGTGGCGCAATCGGGGTTACGGTCGGGCTGGCTTCCCCGCCACAGGCCACAGCCAGCAGCACAGCCAACAGCAAAATCAAGAGAGAACTAAATTTTTTCACGGGTTGCATTTCTCCTGAATAGGACGCAGATTTCCTCTACGATAATTTGTTTATTAAAAGTGAAAACCTCCGGCCAACGATTACCGGAGGTCGCATTTGCCTCAATGACGCCTATTTTTGTTTGTGCCCAGGGCTTTGTCAAGCCAGCGCAGGGGGAACGATGGGCAAAAGCTGATTTGGCCACAGAGAGCACAAAGGATTAGGAGAAACTATCACCAAACTTTGTGTGTTTTCTTTGGCAAAAATTACAGCGTGACGAATTGGGCCGAGTCGGGTTTAATACGGTGTTATGAATTCAACAACGTGAGGAAGAGGCACCACAAAAGCTACAAAATCCTCTGAGGAGCAGAAAAAATGAAAAACCGATACGGCCGTATCACCGGTTGGGGCGCGTACGTCCCAGAAAAAGTGCTGACCAACCACGACCTGGAAAAGATGGTAGACACCAATCACGACTGGATTGTGCAGCGCACGGGCATCCACCAGCGCCACATCGCCGGGCCTGATGAAACCAACGCCACCATGTCCGTAGCCGCCGCCCGCCGCGCCCTGGCCAAAGCCAATCTAGACGCCACCGATCTGGACTTGATTATCGTAGCCACCACCACGGGCGACTACATCACCCCCGCCGTTTCCAGCCAAGTGCAGCACATGCTGGGCGCAACAGACGTGCCCGCGTTTGTGCTGGCCAACGGCTGCACCGGTTTTCTGTACGCCCTCACCACCGCCCAGCAGTTCATCAGTGGCGGCGTGTACCAAAACATTCTCATCATTGGTTCAGAGCTGCTCAGCCGCTATATTGATTGGAAAGATCGCAGCACCTGCATTTTGTTTGGCGACGCGGCCGGTGCCTTTGTGATGCAGGCCAGCAGCGAACCGTGTGGCCTCTTTGGCTTCGACATGGGCTCCGATGGCAGCGGCTATACCAACATTATCGCCCCAGCGATGGGTTCAGCCGAGCCAGTGAATGCCACCACCTTTGCGGAAGGCCGGCAGTTTATTCGCATGAACGGCCGTGAGGTATTCAAATTCGCCAGCCGCATTTTGGGCAAAACCAGCCAGCGCAGCCTGGATCAGGCCGGGATGACGCTGGATGACATCGACTGCATCGTGCCCCACCAGGCCAATCTGCGCATCATTCAGGCGGCGGCCAAGGCGATGGATGTGCCGCTAGAGCGTTTTTTGGTAAAGGTACACAAGTACGCCAACACGTCGGCCGCCTCTATTCCGGTGGCCATTTGTGATGGGCTGGAATCGGGCGAGATTAGCCTGGACGATCGGCTGCTGCTGGTGAGCTTTGGCTCTGGCTTAACCTGGGCATCTGGCGTTTTGCAGATGGCCCCGGCGCGCCCCCGCCAGGTTTACACCAACGGGACAACTGCACCGGCCATTGCCGAACTGGTCGCTGCGTAAAGCTTGTTACCGCATTGACAGCCGTGTGGCAATGGCTATAATTGCCAGCGTTGAATATTCAACATTGGCCCAAGTGGCGGAATTGGCATACGCGGCAGGTTGAGGGCCTGTGCCCTATGGGCGTGGAGGTTCGAGTCCTCTCTTGGGCATAAAAACGTCAGCACAATGTGCTGGCGTTTTTTGTTGGTTGGCTTGTAACCGTGTCAGGTCTTTTGGAAACGGCCGTCTTCCCCCAAAATTCGCCGCAGCCCCTCAGCCAAATCTACCAGAGGGCGAAACCCCAGCAGCTGCTGCGCCCGGCTGATGTCGGCCACCAGGCGCGGCACCCCACTCCCCTTTTGTGGATTGTGCAGCCGGTTGGCGCGCTTGCCGGTTACCTGCTCAATTTGGTCCACCAGCTGGGCCAGGCTCGTCTCTTGTCCGCTGCCAATATTGATCACCTGACGGTCGATCGCCTTGGCCGAAGCTGCCGCTACCAGGGCGGCGACGACGTCTGTTACGTACACAAAATCGCGCGTTTGCTGCCCATCACCGTGCAGCACCACAGAGCCACCGGTAAACGCCTGGTGCAAAAAGCGGGGTACCACTGGGGCGTGGGAGACGGGCATACTCTGGTGCGGCCCGTACGCATTAAAAATGCGCAGCGCCACAGTTTCTATATCCCACAGCTGGCCAATGGTGTGGATGTACTGCTCGGCAGCCCATTTGCTAACGGCGTAGGGGGAATCGGGGTTGGGGGTATCGCTTTCGTGAACGGGTTGGGTGGGTAAACGGCCGTATACCGCCCCCGAACTGGTAAACACCACCCGCCGCACCCCCGTGTCCCGCATCGCCTCCATCAGGCTCACCGTGCCGCCCACATTCACCGCATTGTACGCCTGCGGATGCAACACCGACTCCGCCACCGACACCCGGGCCGCCAAATGGTAAACGCAATCCACCTCACGCAATAAAGACCAAAGCAGTGGAATATTGTTGATATCCCCCTGGGTGAACTGTATTGGGGAATGCAATTGGCTGGCCTCACCATTGCTCAAATTATCTAAAACAACCACCGCATGGCCAGCTGTGGCCAGCTTGTTGGCCAACGCGCCTCCTAAAAAACCAGCCCCCCCGGTCACTAAAAATCGCATCTGTATTTGCCCCAAATAAGAAAGCCCCGGCTGAAAACTCAGTCGGGGCTTTGCCTGCATGTTTTAGTTTGTGTGGTTAATACTCAAGCAGCTCGTCTACGCGGCCTTCGATATCTGGTTCATCAAAATCCCCTTCTTTGGCCCAGGCAGACAGTTCAATGGAGAAATTCTCGAAGTAGCTTTGCGGTGGCAACGAGCCAGCGCCATACTGCATTTCTTTAATTTCGGCATTGATGATAAGCGTCGCCGTTTCCAGAACGATGACTTCATTTTCACGCGCCAAAACGGGCTCCCCCTTAGGGGCCAGCTTCGCTTTGAGCGCTTCATCAAAGAAAGCGTGGTCGCTCATCACCACTTTGGTGATGGTACGAATATCGTTCTTATCAAACAGCCAGACTTCTAAGGCGGTTACATTTTTAGGCGTGTCGCTGCCAATTGATTCAGCAATGCCGACTCCACATTCACCCAGGAACTCGCCGCTGGCGTTTTCGATGCTGAAGGAGTCATCGTAGTTGTCACGGCCGTAAACATAATCGCTCTGGAACCGGGCAATCGGCACAGCGCTCACCCCTTCCTCGCTGGTCATAGTGGGGGCGTTTTCTGGCATGTTTTCGTAGTACATGTCTACGTTGTTATCTTCGGTCATCATGCTGTTGCGCCGGTTCAAGACAACCACAATACCAGCACCAACCAGGGCCAACATCAGCAACAAAGCCAGGATTGTACCTAAATTGGAATCTTCTTCCGTGGTTGTAGGGGCAGCAGGGAGTTGGCCCCCGGCCGTTAGCGCATCGCACGGTTGCCCGCCGGTTTGCACAGCAGCAATGGCATCCAGCCGTTGTTGGGCGGCGGGATCGGCCGTACGGGCGCGCAAATCACAAATGGCTGAAGCGGCATCGGGCCAGGTGCCCAAGGCCCGCGTTACCAGACCGGTGTTACCGGGTTGGTAGGAGTACGCATCGGCGATGGTTTGTAAATAAACATCTTGTTCCGCCTGATCGAGATCAGCGGGACCGGCCCCTGTCCATTCAACCGGAAAGAGGTACCAGCCAAAAACGGTCTGGCCAATGATGAGGCCAACAATAAAAGCAATAAGGACGGAAAGTCCGGGTTTCTCTTTTATAAAATCCATGTGGCACCTGCCTTCTTTTGCCCCCAACTAGGGACATTACGAAAATGACATAACATCCCCTCTGCAAGGAATATCTTACCATAACTAATAGGCGCGTCAAGTTATGTTGAATGCTTTCCCTCTGTTTTTGCCTGTGGTATACTTTTTTAAGGTAACCAGTGGCACCAGTGGGGATTTGGGATACGGCCGTTTCACCCAAATCCTGCAAATTCTATGCCACCTGTTCGGAGATTTAACACTGTGAAACATTTTCTTAGCATCGCTGACCTGTCCCCCGATGAACTGCACAATCTGCTCGATCTGGCCCTTTCTTTAAAGCAAGAATGGCAAAACGGTGGTAATCGTCCCCTGCTTAAAGGGAAAAGCCTGGCGCTCGTCTTCCAAAAACCATCCTTGCGCACCCGTGTCTCGTTCGAGATGGGCATGGTGCATCTGGGTGGCTATGCCCTCTACCTGTCGCCCAACGAAATCAAAATGGGGGGGCGCGAAAGCGTCGCCGACGTAGCCCGCGTGCTGTCTGGCTATGTGGATGGCATTATGGCCCGTGTGTTTGACCACAACCACATCTTGCAACTGGCCGAGTACGGCTCTGTACCCATCATCAATGGCTTGTCTGATTACAACCATCCAGCCCAGGCGTTGGCCGATATTTTTACGGTGCTGGAAGCCAAAAAGAAGCTGGAAGGGCTCAAAATGGTTTATGTGGGGGATGGTAATAATGTGGCTCGTTCTTTATTATTTACCTGTATGAAAGTTGGGATGCATTTTGCCATTGCCAGCCCGCCAAACTATACGCTGGACGAAGAAGATTATGAATTGGGGCAGCAATTCAGCACAGGGGGTGCTTCTATAGAGATCTATGAAGATCCGAACAAAGCTGTGGTAGATGCCGATATTATTTATACGGATGTGTGGACAAGCATGGGGCAAGAAGAGGAAACGGCCGTTCGCCTCAAAGTTTTCCCCCCTTACCAGGTTAACCAACAATTGGTCAACATGGCCAAACCAGACTGCCTGGTAATGCACTGCTTGCCTGCCCATCGTGGTGAAGAAATTACCGACGAGGTCGCTGACGGCCCCAACTCTGTTTTGTTTCCACAGGCAGAAAACCGGATGCACGCCCAGAAAGCCATTTTGGCTGAGTTAATGGGCAAGTAATCATCATAAATTCCAACATTGAACTGGTAACCAGCGATCAGACCAACCAATGCCTGGTCACTGATTACCAAATGCTGTTCATGGAGGCGTAGGCATGGCAGGAAACCGTGCCCGGTTCGAAGAAGCGTTAAACCGCGGCCATTCACATAGCTGGGACCAAAAATGGCAAGAGGCGATTAAAGAATTTCAGACCGCCATTGAAGAGATTGCCAATGAGCCGGCACCGTATGCCGGTTTGGGCATGGCCTATTTGGAGTTGAACCAGCTAAAAGATGCGCTGGGGAGTTACAAGCTGGCGGCTCGCTTCTCGCGGGGCGATGTCATTTACCTGCGCCAGGTCGCCGACGTGCAAGAGCGGCTGGGGCTGTACAGCGAAGCAGGCAAAACGTACATGGCCATCGGCGAAATTGAGCTGAATCGTCGCCGACTGACGGAAGCGATGGATAACTGGAACCGGGCCGTGCGTCTGGAGCCAGATTTGCTGCGTGGTCACCAAAGATTGGCTTCTATTTACGAGCGGCAAGGCTCTGTACACAATGCCATTCGGGAATATCTGGCTATTGCCCGCATCCTAAATGCCCAAGGCAACTCAGAAAACGCGCAGCAAGCATGCCAGTTAGCGCTGAAGTTAGACCCGCGCAACGCTGAAGTGCTCACGGCTATCGAACAAATCCGCAGTGGCGAAAAGCTGGCGGGTGAATCCGATTCGCCCTCTTACCAATCTTCTGACAGCATTAGCGAGGTAGCCCAGCACATGGCCGCCGCCCTGCAAGAAAAAGCAGGTGGCAGCAATGGGAAGGCGGCCGATGCCGCCAGCCCAGTACAAGACGCTCGTCGCCTGGCCTCAGAAAAATTGGCTGAGGATTTGTTTGCTGGCGAAGATATGGAGCTGAATGCGCAAACGCTTCAGCTGACGTCACTCATCAGCAAGGCGTTGGATTTCCAGACGCGGGGCATGACCAACGAGGCAATCAGCGCTTATGAAGAGGCGATGGGGCTGGGTTTGGACAATACGGCCGCTCACTTCAATCTTGGCCTGTTGTACCAGGACAAACTGCGTTTTGAAGATGCCGTGCGCGAGTTTGAGCTGTCGGTGAAGGATCATGATTTCCGGCTGGCTAGCTATTTTTCGTTAGGTGAATGCCACCGGGCACGGGGGCGCATTGAAAAGGCGCTGGAGCATTTTATCAACGTGCTCAAGATTGTGGACCTGGCGACTGTGCAGCACAGTCAGGCAGACCGGCTCATTGAGCTATACGAAAACCTGGCGGACAGCCTGATGGCCCAAGGTGAGCGCGACCAGGCTTCGGCGTTTGCCAATGCCCTGGTGGAGTTCCTGAGCCACAAGGGGTGGGAGGATAAGGCAAAGGAAGCGCGCGGCCGTTTAGATGCAATTTCTGATTCTGGCATGATGATTTTGGGCGATATGCTGACGGCCGGCTCAGAACAAGTGCTGGAGTCGCTGTACCTGAGCCAGGAGTACGCCAAGCGGGGCATGTATGATACGGCCGTTGAAGAAACGTACCGCGCTGTTCAACTTTCCAACGATTATTTGCCAGCCCACATCCAGCTGGGTGAACTGCTGGGCAAACAAGGTCGCCGTGAAACGGCCGCCCAAAAATTCATCACCGTCGCCGACACCTACCGCATCCGAGGCGATGTCAATGGGTCGATTCTGTCCTACGAGAAGGCGGTAGAGATGATGCCGCTGGATTTAGCCGCCAGAACGCGGCTGATTGATATGCTGAAACAGCATGGCCAGATCGACCGGGCGCTGGAGCATTACCTGGCTGTCGGCGATGCCTACTACCAGCTGGCTCAAGTAGACAAAGCCCGAGACACCTACCAGGAAGCGCTTAAGCTGGCACCGCGCGGTGATGCTACCTACAACTGGAAGGCTCGGCTTTTGCGGCTGGCCGCCGAAATTGATATCCAACGTTTTGATTGGCGGCGCGCCCTGACAGCCTACAAAGAGCTGCGGGTATTGGACCCCAATGATGAGCGGACGGCGATCACCCTGGTGGATTTGTATTACAAGGTGGGCCAACCGATCAACGCCGTGGGTGAGCTGGATAACTATTTGAAGCAGTTGGTGCGCGGTGGGCGCGGGGCCAAGGTGGTGGGTATTTTGGAAGATATGGTGCGACAACGGCCGTCTGACAAAAACCTGGTCGATCGCCTTTCTCGCCTGTACCTGCAACAAAAACGGACAGCCGACGCGATTGATATACTAGACAAGTTGGGTGAAGCGCAACTGGAAGCCGACGATACGGAAGCTGCCTACCAAACCATCGAGAAGATTCTGGGCCTGAATCCCCCAAATGCGGCCAGTTACCGACAGTTGCTTGCGCAATTACGGCCGTAAACACCACATCCACCTATGAACGTTTTTTCTTGGGAGAGCATTGCCGATGCACTGAACCGCTCGACAAATTTATGGATCAGTGCAATTGATATTTTGCTGGTAACGGCCGTTATCTACAGCGGCTTTTTACTTATTCGTGGCACCCGCGCCGTGCAGGTGCTGCGTGGCTTTGTGGGGCTGGCACTCATCGTTTTGCTGCTTTCTGCCATTCCGGGCCTCACCGCCTTTCGCCAGCTGGTAAGCTGGATTTTGCCCACGCTGCTGCTCTCCATTCCCATCATTTTTCAGCCAGAACTGCGCCGCGCCTTGGAGCAACTCGGCCGTACGGGCAGCTACTTCCGCTTTTTGCGCAAGAATGAAGTAAGCCCCGTGGTCATTGCCGTAAAAGATGCCAGCATTCGCCTTTCTCAGCGGCGGCATGGCGCTCTCATTGTATTTGAGCGGGACACTGGCTTGCAGGAGTACATCGACACGGGCATTCTGCTCAATTCAGAGGTTTCGCCAGACCTGCTGTTAACCATCTTCAACAAAAATACGGAGCTGCACGATGGTGCGGTGATTATGCGCAATGACAAGCTGGCGGCGGCGGCCTGCGTGATGCCCCTTTCCACAAGCAGCTTGTCTGACCGGCAAATGGGGCTGCGCCACCGGGCCGCCTTAGGGATTAGCGAGGTGAGTGATGCCGTAGCCGTGGTTGTGTCGGAAGAAACAGGTCAGGTGTCGATTGCTCATAACGGCCGTGTGATTCGTCGCCAGGACCCGGCCCGATTGGATGACATTTTGCAAGCATTTTTACACAATCGTCAAACAACCAATCGAGAGTCAGAAGCATGATGCGCACGGCACGATCCCTCCTGGCAAATCTGGTGACGCTCATCCTCTGCTTTATTTTGGCCGTCGTCATTTGGGTTACGGCTATGCAGGTAGATGACCCCGATATCAAGCGGGCGCTGCAAATTCCCGCCACCTTCATTGGCTTGCCCGAAGACGTCACCCGGCTAAGCCCAACCGATGATAACCCGCCCATCCTTATCACCTACGAGGGGCCTACTTCAATCGTCTCTGAACTTAACCAGGCCGACTTTACGGCCATCATCGACCTGAGCGAAGTGCCGCTGGGCAGCGATGTGAGCGTACCGGTGGAAATTCAGGCAGAAAATACGGCCGTAACCCTAGAAGCGCCCATCCCAGAAAGTATCACCGTGCGCCTGGAAAAATTAGTGACGCGAGAGATTGACGTTGAGCTAGACATTCGCGGCGAAGTCGCCCGGGGGCACACCATGGGTGAACCCCTCATCGACCCACCCACCATTGCCGTAACGGGCACGGAAACGGAAGTGGATCGGTTGGATTTTGCCCAGGTCACCATCTTTTTAAACGATGATACCCAGACGCGCATCGAATCGCCCCAGCCGCTTTTTTACAACCGGCAGGGCCGGGTGGCCAGCGTCAGCGGTTTGCAGTTGAGTACAGAGCAGGTGCAGGTGACAATTCCCATCAATGAATCGGCCGATTTTGCCAATAAGGTGATCACCGCCGACATTGTGGGGGAGGTGGCACCCGGCTACCGGGTGTTGGGGGTTACGATTGAGCCTTCTAGCATATTGGTAACCGGGCTGCCGACGCGGTTGGCCCAGCCATTCCGGGTACAAACTGAACCGATTGACATAACCGGATTGACGGAAACATTCCAGGGCCAGGTTTCACTGGTGCTACCCACGGGCATTACCCTAGACAGCGTGACAGAAATTACGGCGACGGTGCAAATTGAACCTTTTTCCAGCACAAAGATATATAATCAGCCAGTTGAGCTTCTGGGTATCACAGAAGAAATGACCGCAACGATTAATCCCGACACGGTGCGGGTGGTATTATTTGGGCCATCGCCTGTGCTGGATACGTTAACAGAACAAGAAGTACGGGTAACGCTGGATCTGTTTGGCCTGGCCCCTGGCGAGTATGCGCTAGAGCCAGATGTAGACGTGCCGGATCGCGGTTTGGAGCTGCGCTCGATTCAGCCTGCGGTGATTGAAGTGGTGATCACAGAAACAATAACGCTGACGGAAGATATAACGGACACGGAATCGCTGCGGCCGGGCGTGCTGGATACCTTGATTGGGGGAATGGAGACGGCCGTTTCCCCCACCTCCACCCAACTCCCTATTCCCATCCAACCTGCCGTTGCCTGGCTGCCCAATCACAAAGCCATTTAATAGTTTGCCACAGAAAAAATGAGCCGTGCTAATTCCCGATTGCTCTGGGCCTACTGTGGCTAAAAAATTTGATCATTATGAAAGTAAAACCTTTGGTCGCGTTGGTCGGAAGACCCAACGTTGGCAAATCGACTCTTTTTAATCGCATTGTTGGCCGCCGCATGGCGGTTGTTTCCGACACGGCAGGCACCACCCGCGACCGGCTCTACGCCGATGGCGAATGGGGTGGCGTTGCCTTTTCGCTGGTAGATACGGGCGGTATTGAAGTAACCGCTGGCTGGCATACCGAACCGCTTTCTGAAGATTCAGAGCGGTTTTTGCCCTACATTCGCCAGCAGGCCGCTATTGCCATTCAGGATGCCGATGCGGTGATCCTGGTGGTGGATGGCCAGGTGGGGATAACGGCTGCGGATCAGGAAGTGGCGGACATTTTGCGTCAGTCGAACAAACCGGTGCTGGTGGCCGCCAACAAGCTGGAATCCGACAAGATGTCGGAGCATGTGTACGAATTTTACGAGCTGGCTCTGGGGGAAGTGTTTCCCATCTCGGCGCTGCATGGGTATGGCACGGGAGATTTGCTAGATGCGTTGGTAACGGCCGTTCCCCCCAGCGCTCCCGACGATGACGAAGAAGACACCTCCATCAAAATCGCCATGCTCGGTCGCCCCAACGTAGGGAAATCTACGCTGGTCAACAAGCTCATTGGCGAAGAGCGCGTTATCGTTAGCCCCATTGCCGGCACCACCCGAGACGCCATCGACACCAAAATTAAATGGCACGGCCAGGAATTCACGCTGATCGATACGGCGGGGATTCGCCGCCCAGGCAAAATTGACCCAGGCATTGAAAAGTACAGCGTGCTGCGGGCCATGAAAGCGCTCAAACGGGCCGATGTGGTGCTGATGCTGCTAGATGCCGAAACTGGCCTCATCGCCCAAGATGCCCACGTGGCGGGCATGATCACCGAAGAAACGGCTGGCATCATTGTGCTGGTCAACAAGTGGGATGCCATCGAAAAAGACAGCTATACGATGAAAGAGTTTGAAGATAAGGTACGCCAGGACCTTAATTTTTTGCCCTTTGTGCCCATCCTCTTTATTTCGGCAATGACGGGGCAGCGGGTGAGCCGCATTTTGCCCCACGTCATTGACGTAAACGAGGCGCGCTACCAGCGGGTGCCCACCAGCGCCCTGAACAAATTCATGCGAGATGCCATTACGCTGCACCCCCCGCCGGGCAAGGGGGGCAAACGGGCCAAGTTTTTCTATGCCACACAGGCCAGCGTGGCCCCGCCCACTTTTGTCTTTTTTGTGAACAATCCAGAGTGGCTCAATTTTGGCTACAAACGGTACCTGGAAAACCGGCTGCGGGAGCTATGGCCGTTTACGGGGGTGCCGATCCGGCTCTTTTTCCGCGCGCGCAGCGAGGACCGATTTGGGAAGTAATTGGGTAATTGCGTAATTACCCAATTACATTTTTATTTCTAGCGCACCGTTTGGAAGTTTGGTTCTACATCCCAGCTCACGTCTAGCAAAACGGTATCGCGGTAGAGGTCATCGGGGCGCTCGCTGCCGTCTACGGGCACGGTGCGCACTTCAAAGTCGCCAAAACCGTTGTCGATGGCGGTGTAGTAGAGGGAACGGCCGTCTCTCGCAAAATACAGATTGTAATACCCAAAATCAGCCGTATCATCCAATGTCACCTCTGCCGCATCCTCTGCCCAAGGGATGCTGAACAACGCCACATCGTCCGCCGCATCTTCACGCCCCCAAAAGATAAACTGCTCCGCCGACGCATTTAAAATGGTAAGCAAATGCCACTCCTCTAGCAAAAAGTAGCCATCTTCTGCGTCCAGGCTAGTCACGTAGATGGCGTCATTGTTGTCTGCATCTCGCAGCTGAACCAGCAGCTGTTTTGCGGCCACGTTCAGGTACAAGGACAAAATGTCATACGCATCGGTGGCCAGCAGTTCAACAACCTCGCTACCATCCTCGCGCACGCTGTACAGGGCAGATTCATCGTCATCTTCCATTTTTAGCAGGAAAAAATCGGCCGTAGCGGCCCCCTCCCAGCTGATGGTTGGCCCCTCAAGCAGTTCCGTAACGACGTTATCATCCAGGCTGTAAGAGAAGGCAATCTCGTCATTGCCAGATTGTGCCATGAAAACGGCATAATCGCCCGACTCGGAGTGGCTGATAAAGCGCATGTCATCCGCCTCCATGAGCGCCTCGCCCGTGGCGTTGATAAACAGCCCCAGCTCGTCATCAGCCTCGTCTGGCTTGCCAATGACGTACACCGTTTCGCCATCGCCCAAAAAGCCAAAGCTGTCGATGACGGCAAATTCATCCCCAACCGGTTCGCCTTCTTCAGCGCCGGGTTCGATCAAAAATAGCTGGGCGTCGGTGCGATTTGCCACCACGTAGGCAAACTGGGTCAGCGCCTCGTTGTAGCGCACCCGCGCCCCCACCTCATCCACTTCAGCCAGAATGACGGTTTCCTCTTCCCCGTCCAGCGAAATCAGGGTGACCGTTGTGCCATCGTCTTGATCGATTCCCAATTCCACCACCCCGTTTTGGTTCATGAAGCAAAACTCGCTGCGGGTAAGGCGGGCCGCTTTGGCCCCAGCCAAAGAGACATAGCAGCGGTAGCTCACAAAATCCTGGCTTTCGGTGACGTAAACGGCAAATGGATCCGTGTCAAATCTGGCAAACAGCCGGTCATCGGCGTCGGCTTCCAGCAGTTCCGTGGGGGCTTCGTCCCCGATTTGCATCTGCTCAATGCGCACATCGTTGCCATCCTGATACCAGATCAGAATGCGATCACTGTCTGGCACAAACATGGCCAGCTCACCTTCAAAAATAAAGTTGCGCTGCACATCCTGGGCCAACGATTGCCATTCTGCCTCGTCTGCGCCCAGTTCGGCTAAAAAGATTTCCGCTTCGCCGTCGCGATTGTATTCGGCCAGAAGCAGCTGATCGCTGCGTGAACAGGCGGCCAGGGCAGGAATGAGGGTCGCCAGCAGCAGGAAGATCGCCCAACGCCTGATGGTGTGTTTTTGGGACATTGTTAAGTACGCCTCCTTGTCGTTGTGGGGGTGAGCTGAACGCCCGACTGTTCGGGCTGGCTCATTTTTAAGCAAGAACAGGTTGCAGTGTAAATTATTGTGGGGCGTGGAAGCAAGCAAAACAAACCCCTTGTGGCGAGTTATGGTATCATCTACCGACTTTTATGGAAGGATATGTGTGAAACGCAAGATGGACACAACGACGTACTACGTGCAAACAATGCCAGGTGTAGAAGAGATTGCCTGGTTGGAAATTCGGAACAAGTTGCCAGGGGCCAAGTTTGGCGAGACGGTTTTTGCCAAGGACCAAAACGGGCTGCTGATTTTTAGCTATGCGGGGGACGTGGCGGATTTGTTTCAGCTGCGGACGGTGGAAGATGTGTATGTGCTGGCGCTTTCGGTGGATAAGGTGGCGCGCACGCGGGGGGTTTTGCCGCAAATTACGGAGCTGGTGCGGGATACGGCCGTCTTCCAACACGCAATCGATACAGCCTGGCCTATCCGAATGCAGCAGCCTGCACGGCCGTCTTACCGAGTGATCAGCCGCCTGTACGGCAGCCACGACCTTTACCGCAAGCAGCTCGGCGAAGCGGTGGAGCGCGGCATGAAGGCGCGTTATCCCAAATGGCGGCTGGTGGACGACCACGCCCAGGTGGAAATTTGGATCAACCTGCTGGGTTCCCGGCTGGTGGGCGGCATTCGCCTGACAGACCGAACCACGCGGCACCGTTTTAATAAACCGGTGGAGCTGAAGGCGGCGTTACGGCCGTCTGTCGCCGCGGCCATGATTCACCTGACCCAACCAGAGGATGGCGACATCTTCCTGGACCCGATGTGCGGCAGCGGCACGCTGCTAATGGAGCGGCGCTACGCGGGGGCCTACGACCAGATGCTGGGGGCGGACATTGTTTACAGCCACGGCCGCGCCACGCTGAAAAATGTAGAGGCGCTGCGCAAGGAACCGCCCACCAACTTCCAGGTGCTACACGCGGACGCCGCAAAATTGCCCATCGCCGCAGGCAGCGTCAGCAAAGTGGCCACCAATCTGCCGTTTGGCAAGCAAATTGGCTCGCCCAAAGCGCTGAAGAAGCTGTATCCGGCATTTTTTGGGGAGTTGGAGCGGGTGCTGGGGGAAAACGGCCGTGCCATCGTGCTCAGCAGCGAATACGATCTGGTCAAAGAGTCGGTGCGTAAATGCCCCAAGCTAGAAATTTTAACCGGCTACTCGGTCGCCGTGCTGGGGCAGTGGGGGCGTATTTACATTCTGCGGCGCAATTGAGCGGTAATTAGGTAATTGAGTAATTGAGTAATTGGTAATTACTCAATTACTCAATCTCTGGCGGCTCAATCTCTATCAGGTCGTCGTAATTAGAAATATCCACCTGCCAGATGCTTTCCAGCTCTTCATCCTCTGGCTCTGGCTCGCGCACGACGATGCGCACTGGTTCAAACGTTTCGGGCCGAATCCAGAGCTGGATTTCTACGTCGCTGGGGCCGATGAGGTAGCCGCTCATTTGGTAGAGGTTGGTGCCGGTGGCAACGGCCGTTACTTTATACAACAACTCATCCGGCCCCTCACTCTCCGCCAAATTCTCCGGCTCCGCCAACGCAATTTGTGATAAATCCGCCAGCAGCACCGCCTGGATGCCAATCTCGTCGTCGAAGAGGACGGCGGGGTTGAAGCCCCAGTTGGGCGGCAGCTCTTCCCACGCGCCGGTGACCACATTGGTTTGCCACTGAATTTCGGCCACGCTAATCACGTCCACATCGGTGATGAGGCCGGGGCCAATGACCCGCACGGTGGCCAGGGCGCGGTCTGGGGCCACGTACGCGCCTGTCGCCCGTCGGAAGGAGAGGGTTTCGCCGGGGTCCAGGTAGGCGGGGGCACCATCCCGGGCAATGACAAACTGGAAGCCGTCGCTGTCTTGCATCCGTTCGGCGGCGCGCTGCACCAGCTCCTCGGCGGGGATTTCTGGCAGGGTTGGGTCGCCGCAGGCGGTTGCGAGAAGCAGGAAAATCAATCCGAATAATGAAAGTATGTTTTGTTTCGAGCGAATCATGATGATGTTTGTTATTCCAGTTGGATTTGGTTGAGGCGGGATTGGAGGTTGTGGACGGCCGTTTCCCACCCACCAAACTCCTCACTCTCCAGCCACACCTCCCGCAGCTCCGATTTTGCCAGCACACGCGCCACCGCCTTGCGCGCCATCTCGATGTACTCTGGCTTCACCTGCATCGGGCTGTTTTCGGCCAGCCACTCGGCTAGTTCTTGCGGTGGGTCGGCGGGCGGGAAGCCAGCCGCAGCGGCCACGCACTCCGCCGCCGCCAGCACTTCTTGCGCTTCCCAGGCATCCAGCTCATCTGCCTCAACCATGCCCGCCACGCCCGCCAGCGTGCGGTCAATCAGCCGAAAATCGTTCTCGCCAAAATCGTACAGCCAATCTTGGGCGGCATCGTTATCAAAATTGCCTGGTCCCCAACTGCCCATAAAAATCTCCTTCAAAAAAATTTAACCGCAGAGGACGCAGAGAAAAATTTGTGTAATCTGCGTAATCTGTGGCTCAAAAGTCTAAGCTTCGCGCTGTTCGCGGGGGAGTTTGAGCTTGGCTTCGATAAATGCCTCGCGCGTCAGGTTGAGGGTGCGGGCGATGGCCCGAATCTCCTCAATTTCATCGTAGGCGGCCAGGCCGTCGGCCACGGCCACGGCAAAAAGCACATCCAGAAAGTGCCGCCGCTCTTCCGGTGTGGTGCGGCTGGCAAATTGGCGCACCGTGCGGTGATGGTCCAGCTTTTTGGCCGCTTCAGAGATGGCGACTTCGGTGATGAAAACGGCCGTCTTCTCATCCACCTCCCAATGCGTTTGCAGCGCCTGCACCATCGCCGCAAACTCCGCCTCAGACACATCCTGATCCACATGGGCCACCTTGGCCATCAGCCCGCCCGCCAGGCTCAGCTTGCGCAAATCAGCTTCTGGCATGTCCAGCTTGGATTGCTCCACATGCAGCCGGTGGCTGACGGCGTAAAACACTTTGTTCTTGATAAAATCCTCAAATTGGCGTTCCCGATTGGGCGCATCGGCAACGGCCGTTCGCCGCGCCATCGCCCCACCCACCATGCGACCCAACTGCATAAATAAGTTCAGGTTCACAGCATCAATCGCCTGCTTCACCTCAGCCACAATCGCCTCTTCTTCCGGCGTGATCTGGCCATCGATGTGCACCATCTCGTCCAGCGCCTGGCGCACCAGCTGCCGATCTCGTGGGGAGCGCAGCGCATCTTGCAAATCGGCAATCAGGCGGGCGCGCTCCGCCGCATCAATCGGCTGGTCGATGTACATTTCCAGGCGCTGCCACTCCTGGCCGCTCATTTGCAGGCCGCCTTCTTTGCCAGCGCGGGGCAGTTGGAAGAGCAAATCCTTGAGGCTGTTCACCTCTTCACGGCTCACCTGGCCATCGGCCCAGGCTGCGGCAACAATCACTTTAGCAAGGGTAAAAATGAGGGTGCGATCAGACATGATGGTTTCCTTGGGAGTCGAATTTATAAGATGAAACGTGATGCGTGATGCGTGATTAGCTTCTGGCTGCGCCTCACGCTTCACGCATCAAAAACCAACACCTTTTCGTTCATTCATCGATTGTAATTATGCGAGGGAGGGCAGGCGTTTGTCCAGCAGGGGCAGGTTGGTGCGGGGATCTCTCATGCGTTGATCATAGATGAAATCGGCCGTTTTTTCCACGCGCCACTGGTTACCGTGTCGTTCATTCAGGGCGGTGGCAATTTGGTAGAAGTTCCAGTGGTCGTTGCTATCTAGCAGGTACAGGTCGGGGGTGGCGTCGGCGAGGGATTGGAGGGCAACGGCCGTATCCGCCAAAAAGCTGCACGCCGGGAACCATTTTTCGCTGGCGCGCACCAGATCCTGCTTGGCCAAAAAATCGATCATGTTGTTAGAGCCGGGCGCATCCCCAATTTGCCAACCCAGTCGGGCAATGATCGCGGCTGGATTGGCAGCGCGCACCTGCTGCTCGGCCACCAACTTGTCATACCCATACCCTTCGCGTGCGTCTGGCACTGAATCTGGCGTGAACGGCCCCACGGCATCATCGGTGAAAACCATCACAGAGCTGGTGAAGACGAAGCGAATATTCTGTTCAGCACAAAGTTGGGCAAGCTGGGTTGGCCAGGCGACGTTGATTTGCCACCCTTCATTTTCTACCCCGGTTGATTGGGAGGCGATGGCCAGGTGAAACAGCAGATCGGGCTGGGTGTCTCGCAGAAAAGTTTGGGCGGCGGTGTGATTGTGGGGGGGAACGGCCGTTCGCTCCCAACCCACCACCTCATGCCCATCGGCCAACAAGTGCGCCTGCAAGGCAGACCCCACCGCCCCCTTCATGCCTGTGATGATTGCTTTCACAACAACCTCTTACCACAAATTCCCGAAAACAGGGCGTTTCCGGGAAAAATCAGCTCATGATTAATTACGCGAACGGCTGCGTGAGCGCCGCCGCGTCTGTTTTGGTTTGTCAGAACGGTCAGTGTCGTCCCGTTTGGCTGGCGTGTCTTCCTCCACCGAAGCGGGCGGCGAATGGAGCGTTTGCTGGTACAAATCGTCCAGCAGCATAGCCACGAGCTGTACGCCTTCATCATCGTTGGCCAGCTCTTTTACCATCGGCACAAAGCGCTGTAGGCGCTCGATGCGCAGCTTGTCCCGGTCGCGCATTTGCGCTTCCAGCTGCACGGTCATCCGTTCAGATACCACTTCAGCCAGGGCAGCTTCATCGGGAGACGGCCGTTCCTCAAACACAATGTTGTACTGTTTGGCAATCTTCTTCAGCTGCACCTGCTCCGAAAAGTCGCCCACCAGGCTAATCGCTGTGCCCGTGGCCCCAGCCCGCCCGGTGCGCCCGGCCCGGTGAATGTAAATTTCCGGGTCTTCGGGCAGCTCGTACTGGAACACGTGCGACAGGCCAGAAATGTCAATCCCCCGCGCCGCCACGTCTGTGGCCACGCAGAAGCGCAATTTGCCCTTGCGCAGCTTGTCCATCACCTTTTCCCGGTCTTTCTGGGCCAAATCGCCGCTTAGCTCGTCGGCGTTGTAGCCAAAGCGCTGCAGCACCACAGAGACGTAATGCACCCGCTGCTTGGTGTTGCAAAAAATGATGGCCGAGTCGGGGTTTTCTAGCTCGATCAGCCGGATCAGGGTGCGATCCTTCTCTAACGAAGAGACGGTGACGGTTTGGTGCGAGGTGTCGGCCACATGCACATGATCGCGGCTCAGGCTGAGGAAGTCTGGCTTGTCCATGAACTGCCGCGCCAGGCTGCGCACCGTGGGCGGGAAGGTGGCAGAGAACATGCAGGTGTACACTTTGCCGGGCAAATATTCCTGCACCCGGCGCATGTCGGGGTAAAAGCCCATGCTCAGCATCCGGTCGGCTTCGTCGAACACCAGCACCTTGAGGTTTTTTAGCGACAATGAGCCGCGCAGCAGATGATCCAGCACGCGCCCCGGCGTTCCCACGATGAGATGGGTGCCTTCACGCAGCGCTTTAAGCTGTGGCCCGTAGCCGACGCCGCCGTAAACGGCCGTTACCCGAAACCCACTATCGCCAAACAGCAGCGTCGCCTCGGCCACCACCTGGGTGGCCAGCTCCCGCGTAGGCACCAGCACCAGCGCCTGCGTCTCGTCCTTAAAGCGATTCACCAGCTCCATGATGGGCATGATGAACGCCCCCGTCTTGCCGCTGCCCGTGCGCGCCTGCACCATCATCGGCCGTTGGGCAAAGATGTAGGGCATCGCTTTAGACTGCACCGGCGTCAGCGAACGCCAGCCCGCGCGGGCGGTGGCTTCTGCCAGGCGCGGTGGCAAATCGCCAATGTGCACCGATGGCAGACTGTCTTCCGGTTCTTCAATTTCCGCATCTTCCAGGGTA
This sequence comes from Candidatus Leptofilum gracile, assembly GCA_016713825.1. GTDB lineage: Bacteria > Chloroflexota > Anaerolineae > Promineifilales > Promineifilaceae > Leptofilum > Leptofilum gracile. The sequence continues at coordinate 707,169 of JADJOJ010000001.1, forward strand.
GGAACGGTTGGCTCGTTCACATTTTCTTCTGTTTCGATTGTTTCAGTATCACTCATTGTTTTCTGCGAATTGCATCGATCCTATTTGGCAACTTGCGCTGGCCAGACAAAAATGGCAATAAGCCCTCATAATATTTTGCCACAGTGACCACAAAGGTTTTCCAGATTTCTGTGCTGTGGTTATTTGTTTATATCAATTTGTGAGTCTAGCGCAAAACGGCCGTTTCCGCACCTTCATCCTGGGCAAAGATCACTTTTACGCATTCTCTATTCAAACAATTGGGGCTCTTTGGGATTTCCTGGGGTTTGCAACGAATTGACGCGAATGATCACGAAAATTAGTGTTCATTCGGGCTGATTCGGTACAAAAACAGGTTGACCCCGCCAAATCCTAAAAACCCACAATTGGCTAGCTAAGCAAAAACCAATTTCGCGCCCATTCTTATGCCAAACGCTTTGGCAACGGTTTAGGTGCTGCGGCCACCTCTCAGTCCCGAAGGGCGGCTCGCCCGACCAAGCCGGTGGTGGCACGGTGGGGACACCGGCCACAGCCCTTTAAGGGCGTAACGCCTAAATCTATAATTTGCCAAACTGTGGCTGGAAGTTTGCTATAATCTTGCGCATTATGTCGGATCCAAACGCGCCCCAATTTTGGCAAGATAGCTACCGCAACGGCCGTATCGCCTGGGATTTGGGGCACCCAACGCCCGTTTTTGCCAGATTAGCAAAAAGTGGCGACTATCTGCCGGGCAACATGATTGCGCTAGGGGCCGGACGCGGCTACGATGCGCGGCTGTTTGCCCAACATGGCTTTGAGGTGTTGGCCGTCGATTTTGCCTCCGACGCGGTGGTGGCCATGCACCAACTGAACGATCCCCAGCATCCGGTGCAGGTTTTGCAGGCGGATATGTTTAAGCTACCGGAGTCGATGAACGGCCGTTTCGATTACCTTCTCGAATACGTTTGCTTTTGCGCCATAGACCCAACTCGGCGGAGTGAGTTTGCCGCGTTGGCCGCACGCTTGCTCAAGCCCGGTGGCCTCTACATCAGCCTCGCTTTCCCAATCGGCCGTCGCCCTGGCGGCCCTCCTTTCGTCGTTCAGCCAGACGCCGTAATTGAACTGTTTGCTGAACATGGGTTCACATTGCACCATCGCGAATTTCCGCCCGATTCCATCCCCTCCCGCCAAAAAATCGAAGAGCTGCTAATTTTGCGGCGGACGGGAGAAGAGACGTAGCAGGCTACGTCTCTACCTACGTCTCTACGTCTCAACGTGAGGGTAAGGAGAAGGTGGTGAGGGGGATATTGTCCTGGCCGTTGGCCTGTTGCAGGCGGCTGGCGTTGGGCAGATAAAGCCCGGTGGTGAGGGTGTAATTGCCAGGGGGCAGCGTAGCGGGCAGGGGGATGGTGTGCGGGTCGATGATGAATTCGCCGGGGAGCCAACTGGTGGTGGGGCGCGTCCAGCCAGCTGGCAAACCATCAGCTTGGGCCACGATACGGCCGTCTTCCCCCAAAACATGCACAAACACCCGGTAGCTTTCACTCATTTCCGTGGCGGCCTGCCACACCAACTCCAGTTCAAGCGCCCCCCCCGCCGCCAACACCGACTCGCCCAGCGAAAAACCGACCAGCGTGGCTTGCTCGCTGAGGGTGCGGTTGATGGCCGTTTCTACCGTCGGCTGCACCAGCAACCGGTCTGGCGCAGCAAGGATCAGCTCGCTCCAACGCACGGTTTGGCCATTGGGAAAAGTGAGCTGCCACTGGTAACGGCCGTCTGCCAGGTTCACCGGCAGGCGCAACAGCAGCTGGCTGCGCCACGCGCCAGCGCCAAAATGGGGCAGGGTGACGGGCCAGTTGGATACGGCCGTTCCCTCTTCACCAATCAGGCTGAGAGAGACGGCCGTTTCTGCCTGCGCCGCCCAAAAAAGCGTCACCAAAATAGAGTCGCCCGGAGCCGCCTCTGTGCGATCCAGATTGCTGCCCAGCAGCGTGGCCGTGCCGTCGGTTACGGCCAGTCGGTGCTGCATCGGCAACGTGGTCGGCCACGGCTCGGTTGGCGGTTCCACCGTCACCGTGCCCAGCGCCAGCTCTGGGCCGATCGGTTGGCTGCTGGGGGTGTAAAAGGTGAGCGGCGTCAGGCTGTTTTGCTCAAAAAAGGAGAGTTGCAGCTGGTAGCTGCCGGGCGGCGTGCCGGGCAGCAAATCCACAAAGTAGGCGGTGAGGGCGTACTGATCCGTAGGCCAGCCTGTGGTGGGGGGCGGATTGCGCAGCCAGCGGTAATCGCGCAGCCCTTCAGCAGACCAGCGACGGCCGTTTTCGCCAATGAGCGTCAGCCCCACTTTGTAGTTGGCGGGCAGCGGTTGCAATGCCTGCCAGTAGAGGGTGAGGGCGAGCGGGTTGTTGGCAGGAACGGCCGTTTCCCAGGCATCCAGCCCCAGCAGTCGCACCTGCGCCGGATTGTCTGGCGTGCCCAGCGTCACGTCCAGCGGCTGGGCCACGCCCGCCAGCGCCCCATCGTGCAGCCGCGCCTGCCGCAGCGGCGTTTGCCCCGCATCCACCCACAGCAGCTTGGCGGCGATGAGCAGCGCAGCGACGGTGAGCAGTGGCCAGTAATCGGTAATCAGTGAGCGGTATTCAGTAATTAGTGAGCGGTACCTGGGTAACTGAATACTGAATACTGAATACTGAACAGTAATTCCCAAAGCCAGAATCAGACTCAGCAGCGACAACCCATCTGCCGCCAGCCGTAAGGGCGTTTCGCGGAAAGTGGCAATGAGGGTGGAACGGCCGTCTGGCACGGGCACCGTAATCCACCCTTCCGGGTCCGAAGGGGTGATGGGCACGGCCTCGCCGTTGATGGTGGCTTGCCAGCCGGGGAAGTTGAAGATGCGCAGGGTGGCGGTGAAGGGAACGGCCGTTTCCAGCTCGATTTTGGTGGTTAGGGGTTGGTGGTTGGTGGTTAGGATTTGGACGTCGGGGGGCAACGTTGTTTCGTCCAGTCGGGCTTGCCAGGCGGGGGGATTGGTCGGATCGGGCACGATTTCCGCCGCGCTGGGCAGCAGTTCGCCGCTGGCTGTGCTGCCCAGCGTCTGCGTCGCCTGCTCCCAGGCCACCATGCCCGCCACCGACAAATCATCCGGCACCGCACACACATCCGGGTACAGCCAGCCCCAATGCCCCACCGACAGCATCGCAATGACAAAAAGATTTAACGCAAAGGCGCGAAGGCGCGAAAGAAAAGAAAAATCCGCGTCATCCGCGTTAATCCGCGTCCCATTCATTCCGCCGCAGAGGAAGGCGGCCAGGAAGCTGGCGGGGGCCAAAAAGCGCCAGGGGAATTGGAAGGCGGCGAGTTGCGGAACGGCCGTCCACAAAAATTCCGACGCGCTTACCGTAAGGAAACCATACCCGCCCAGCCCCAGCAGCAAAAAACCCACCAGCCAGCGGTTTGCTTTGGCGCGTCGCCACGCCACCCCCGCCCCGGCCAGCGCCACGAGCAGCAGCAGCAGCCCCAGGGCGCGCGGCGGCCAATCGTTTAGCAGGCTGGGATCGGCGTTGCGGGGCAGCGCCAGCAGATGATCCAGCGGCAAAAAGTTGTTGAAGTATAAAAACGGCCAGGCGCTGTTGGCCCGGTCAAACTGAATGGCGCTGCGCTCGGCGATGGCGGGCAGCCAGAAGAAGGCGCTGCCGCCCAGCCCCAGCAGCAGCCCCAGCCCACCGCGCCTTAAACTGGCCCAGGAACGGCCGTCTACCCACCACCACAAGCCAATCCAGCCCACAAACAGCGGCAAAAAAGCGTACGCCGTCACGTCGTGGGTAAAAATAAGAAGGATGAAGCTAAAAACGGCCGTTCCCAACCCCCAGCCGCTCCGGCCCCGCTGCCAGCGATACAAGCCCCACAGCACCAACGGCGGCAAGCTCCAGGCCACCGTCTCCGACAGGCTGGCGCGGTAAAAGGCGACATAGGCGTGGAACGGGGCGTACAGGTAAGCCACCGCCGCCAGCAGCCCGCCCCAGTTGCCCCAAAAGGTGCGCGCCAGCCACCACATCGTCCAGCCAGAGGCAACAATGCCCAGCCCGTACACCAAATTGAGCGCCACGGGCCAGCTGAGACCGATGGTGTGGAAAACGGCCGTAACCTGCGCCGAAAATGGGGATTGGTACATGAACAGCGGGTAGCCGTACCCATGCGCCATCTGCGGGGCCCAGCGGCTAAACAAAATGCCCTCGTCTAGCAGCGCCCCCGCCTGCACAGCGCGCCACAGGTGGAACATTGTGTCGAAGCCGCAGCTAATTTGGCTGCTGAACAGCGGCTGCAACACCGGCATGGCAAAGATCATGATGAGCAACGGAAAAAAGAGGAAAGATGGCGTGAGGAACGGCCGTTGGCCAACACCATGTAGCTGAGGGGAAGATCGGTTACGTTCACGACTCATAGCTGCAAAATCCTGCAAATCAGCCGGATCATATCACACCTTGCCAAAATTGTTGTTTCCTGAGCGGTATGTTACAATTTTCGCTTGCTTGTAGCGCAATTCACAATTGCGCTATATTTTTGTCTATCGCTAAAGTCCGAGACTCTAACGGTTTACATCTTTTCGTAGACAATTCAGGCAAGGGCAAACCCTTAGGGTCTGTTGATAACAAGAATAACCTTAACGAGCACATGGAAGAGACAATGACCCGCCCAACTGGTTTGTCGGGCATTGGTGTGTGGAGGCAAGAAGATGAAAAGTAAAGTTGTAAAAAGCGTCCTGCTGCTTGCAGTGACCATGTTAGTGGCCGTTTTTGGCCTGCCCCGTGGCGATGCTGCCGCTCAGGACATTATCTCTGGCAACCTGTTTGAAAACGGCGGCTTTGAAGCCGGTTACTTTAATCAAGACAGCATCCCCCAAATTGCCGTGCCCAACGGCTGGCGGATGCATTGGCTCGATGGCGTCGCTTTTGAGGGGACCGATGGCGTCGTCGCTTACCGTCCCGAAACGGTTGTGTGGTATATCGAAGACGCACCGCCAAACGAGCGCTCCCTCTTTTTCCGCGACGGCAGCTATACCCTGAAGCTGTTCAAGCCGTGGGCACCTTTGTTTGTGGCGCTCTCACAAGAAGTTTCCGGGCTGGAAGTTGGCCGAAATTACCGCATTGTTGCCCCAATTTATGTAGACATTGTGGAATCTTACGACGGCGGCAAGCAGCCGCCAGGTGCCCGGCCAGATGCTGGCTTTATCCGGTTTAGCGTAGGGCCAGCTGGTTCGGGTTGGCGTTCCGCTGGCCTTACATACAGCCCCACCTGGGGTGCAGACAACGTTGGGGGCTTCTATCTCAATAGCATCAACTACATTTGGGATTTCACGGCCACAGCTGAAACGATGATCGTTTTCTTGGAAATGGGGTCTAAGGCTCCATTTATTAACAGCGGCTTCTTTATGGATGGCGTAGGCCTGTATGCGTTGGGTACCACCGGGCAGGTTCCGGCCAGCTCTGGCAGCAGCGGTGGCGGTACTGCGGCCCAGGCTGGTCCAACGTCTACACCCTTCCCCACCCCCACACCACGCCCCGATGGCTCAATCGTTCATGTGGTAAATACGGGCGATAGCTTCTGGACGATTGCCATTCAATATTCGTCGGCTCTGGGCGTAACGCCAGAGGAAGCCTTGCCGATTATTCGAGAGCTAAACAACAATCCGGCGTTCATTGCAGTGGGGCAAGAGCTAATCATTAAGGAACCGGGGGCTGTTGTGGCTGCGCCAGAACCAACGGCCGAACCTCCCGCCGCAGAAGCCGAAGCACCCGCTGAGGCTGGGGACACCACCGATGAGGTGATTGAGGTAGAAGGGACTGACGCCGAAGCGCCAGAGACAGAAGCGCCTGCGGCGCCTGCCGAGGAACCCGCTGAGGTGTCGGCGGCACCTACCACGGGCACCATCTGCGTGGCTGCGTTTGATGATCTGAATGCCGATGGCGTACGCGATAATGCCACGGAAGGGTTGCAGGCCGATGCGGCTATCACCATTTTCCGGGGCGGCAGCACGGTAACCACCCACATCACCGATGGTTCCAGCGAGCCATACTGCTTCGAGAATCTGGCGCCAGACACCTACCAGGTGCAAATCTTCCCGCCAGCAGATTACCAGCCAACCACCTCCCCCAGCTGGGCCGTCTCAGTCTCTGAGGGTGCCCAGATTTCGGTGGCGTTTGGCACGCGCTTTGATCCGCAGGGAACGGCCGTTGCCGACACCAGCAGCACCGCTACCGACAGCGCCAGCGACACCGCCGCCGCTGACAGCGAAACGGCCGAAACCGCAGACGCCACAGACGCGGCCCCCGCTGCCGAGGAAGGTGGCTTCTTCAGCAGCGTCGGCGGCATTGTTTTGGTCGTTGCCGCCATCCTGGTGCTGCTGGCCGGCGTGGGTGTGGTCATGCTCCGCCGTGGCTAGGCCAGTGAGCAGTAATCAGTGGGTCAGTAATCAGTTTCCAGTTGTACTTTACTGATTACTGAACACCGAATACAAATTACCGAAAAGAGCGTCCTCCGGGGCGCTCTTTTTTGTTGGGCACCTTTCCTGATGTGCCCCCTGTGCCAGGCACGGGGCAAACGGCCTTGGTCCAGCTGAGAGTTTGCGCCCCGTGCCTGGCACGTAATGCGGCACGGGCACTGTGCTGGTTTGGGTGTGGGCGGCAGGGGTGGTGGCCCGTGTGGCGGAATCGTGCATGGGGCGGCAAGTGGAGGAACAGCCGTTTCCGTTACAGTTGATACTGGTTAGCTGTAGTAGCTAGCCACTATCAACTGTTTTCAGGAGACACCATGCGTACAAACCAAACCACCCGCCCGATGGCACCCGTTCAAATTTCGCAACCAGCCCCGCCGCAGGCCCAGTTTGCCACCCCACCCACTCGCAAGCGACGCGGCTGCTTTGGCTGCCTGGGCCGCGCCCTCATTGGCGGCATGTTGCTGCTGGCGATGCTCGTTTTTGGCGGCGTGGTGGTGGCGGGCACCCTGGTCTACTCGAACCTGTCGCAAGAAATAGAAGACGGCATTGCCAAGCTAGACGCTGCCCGCGACCGGGAAACGTTCGAGACCACCCAAATTTTTGACCGCAACGGCGAACTGCTTTGGGAGTTTTTTGGCGAGGGCAAGCGTACGGCCGTTCCCATCGCCCAAATCCCCTCCCACCTCATCCACGCCACCGTCGCCGTGGAAGATGACAGCTTCTACGAAAATCCCGGTGCCGACATCCCTTCGCTGGTGGCGGCGCTGGTGGCTAATTTGCGGAACCCAAACGGCCGTCCCGTCGGAGCCAGCACCATCACCCAGCAGCTCGTCCGCCACATCGCCTTCGACTACGAAGAGCGCACCGAAGTCTCCTACAACCGCAAAACCAAGGAGATCATCCTCGCCTGGATCATGAACCGGGATTACACCAAGGATGAAATCATGGAGATGTACCTCAACGAAATTTATTACGGCAATCTGGCCTACGGCATCGAAGCCGCCGCCGACACCTATTTTGACAAGTCGGCCCAGGAACTCACGCTGGGTGAAGCGTCTCTGCTAACCGCGCTGCCGCAAAGCCCGGTGGAGCTAGATCCGCTCACCAATTTAGAAGGGGCCAAAGAGCGCCAGTGGCTGGTGCTCAACCTGATGGTCAGCGAAGGGTTCATCACCCAGGATGAGGCCGTGGCCGCTTACCAGGAGCCGCTCACCTTTGCCCCGCAAGAAGTGAGTTTGCAAGCGCCCCACTTTGCCGTCTACGTGCGGCAGCAGCTAGAAGCGCTGTACGGGGCCGAAGCCGTGGCCAACGGCGGCCTCCGTGTGACCACCACGCTCGATTTGAACTACCAGCGACTGGCAGAGCAGCTGGCCCAGCAGCACGTGGCCGCCGTCGGCCCAGAGCACAATCTGACCAACGCCGCCCTGGTGGCGATGAAGCCGGGCACGGGCGAGATTTTGGCCATGCTGGGCAGCGTCAATTACAAAGATGAAAGCATCGACGGGCACGTGAACGTGACGCTTTCGCTGCAGCAGCCGGGCAGCAGCATCAAGCCGCTCACCTACGCCGCCGCCCTCTCCCCTGGCGAAACCGGCGAACCGGCCTGGACCGCCGCCGATTTGCTGTGGGATGTGGAAGTGGATTACCCGCAGTTTGATGGCAGTACGTATGAGCCGGTGAATTACGACGGCCGTTTCCATGGCCCCATTCGCCTGCGCACCGCTCTGGCCAACAGCTACAACATCCCCGCCGTGCTGCTGCTGCAAGATTTGGGCGTGCCGCGACTGGTGGAATTTGCCCGGCAGATGGGCATCAGCAGCTGGGACCCGGACGCCAGCAACTACGGTCTGTCGCTGACGCTGGGCGGCGCGGAGGTGACGCCGCTGGAGCTGACCACCGCCTACGCCGTTTTTGCCAACAACGGCAACCAGGTGACCCCAATCTCCATTTTGCGCGTGCAAAAGAGCAACGGTGAGGTTTTGTTTGAGCAGCCACCGCAAGCGGCCGTTTCCGTCATCGATCCGCGCGTGGCTTACCTGATTAGCAACATTTTGGACGACGATGAAGCGCGTGTTCCGGCGATGGGGCGGACGAATCCGCTGGCGCTGCCTTTCCCAGCGGCGGCCAAAACCGGCACCACCAACGACTTCCGCGACAACTGGACGATGGGCTACACGCCCGGCCTGGTGGTGGGCGTTTGGACGGGCAACACCGACAACAGCGAAATGCTCAACATCAGCGGCCTGACGGGCGCGGCCCCGCTGTGGCGGGATTACATGCAGGCGGTTTACACCAACTACGACCTGCTGGCCACCTTGCAGGTGAACGGCGTCGAACCACCGACTGATTTTGTGCGGCCAGAGGGGTTGGAGGAACGGCCGTTGTGCAGCATCCCCTCCGTCACCATTGGCGCAACGGAGTGTGTGCCTGCCGGGGCTGAGCTGTTCTTGGTGAACAACACGCCCGCCGTCGCCGAAACCATCGTGCCAGACAGTGTGGTGTGGGACGAGCTAGAGCCAGCCGTGCTGCGGATGCCCGCCGTGCCGCTGCCGCCGGTTCCCGTTGAACTGTTGATCGGCACCGAGGCGGACGAGGACGCCCCGCCGCCGCAGCTCTTCTGCCATCTGGCCGAAGGCACCGACGCCACGCTGCTGCCTGGCGCTGCCCTGCCCCAAATCTTCCTGGCCCCGCCGCGCAATCCTGAAAGTTTGAAGGCGGCCCATGTGTGGGCGCAGGCGAATAATGTGGTTTTGTTGCCAACGGCCGTTTGCAACGACGATCTCCTGGCTCTGGCCCGCGACCCCAACCGGGTGGCCGTCTACCGTATCAGCAGCCCGGCCCAGGGCGAAACCGTTAGCGGCATCCTGCCCATCGTGGGCACGGCCGATTTTGAACCGGGTGTGGTGCAGTTCTACAAAATCGAGCTGGGCATTCCCGACGGCAACAACGTGAATTGGGTGACGCTGGGCGAAACCCACAATCAGCCAGTGGTCAACGGCCCGCTGGAGATGCTGCACGCCGAAGCGCTACCGCCCGGCGACTATTTCTTGCGGCTGATTGTGGTGAAGGACAGCAACTACGTGGGCGAACCGCACACCATTACGATTACCATTGAATCATAGCAGCCAAAGCAATAAATAAATCAAGGTTTGCGCTGATTGGAAAGAGTTCATCTGGTTAATCTGCGTAATCTACTGACAAAAAATTTGGCTTATTGGGAATTCAGGGGGTTTACAGCACGTGATGCGTGATGCGTGACCAGAGCGGTATCACGTTTCACGCCGAACCCCACGAAATCCTGAAGACCCAAAAATTTCACCTGGGCGAACTGGCAAATATGAATGATTGCCTAAATCGGCGGGGCGCAGTTCTGCGTTGGTTGGCAATCTGCTATAATCGCCGCTTGTCTTTTAGAACTCGTAGCGGCGAACAATTTTCTCAAGGTGTGGTAGAGGAAAATTAGCGTGAAGAAGAGAACGTTTTTTTGCGTATTGGTAAGTTTTAGTTTGCTGACGCTGGTTGCTTGCGGCGGTGCGCCCACACCAGAACCGGAACCAACGGGTACGGCCGTTTCTCAAGCCATCCCCCCCACCGAAACCGCCACCGATGAGCCGCCTACCGCCACGGCTACGACGGAGATCGTCCCCACCGAACCGGAACCCACCGAAGACGCTCTGTTCCCCACGCCAGAGGTGACCGCCACGCCCACCATCACCCCCACGGCCACCTTGCCCACCTACACGCTCACCATTTTGGAACCGGCTGCGGCCACCACGCTGCTGGCGGGCCGCGAGGTGACGTTCCGGGGTGAGGTGCAGCCGCCCACCACGGACCCGATTACGCTGACGTTGACGATTGGGTCGTTTACGGCCGTATCCAGCCCAATCATCCCCGATGGCAACAGCGGCCAGTGGGAACTCAGCACCACCTTATCTGACGTTGCTTCTGGCCCCGGTACACTCACGGCCGAATTGGGCGATCGGGCGCGGACAGAGCAGCCCAACCCGGTTGCCTTCGACAGCGCCAGCGATGGCCCGTACATTTCAATTATTAGGCCGGTAGAGGGAGAAACGGCCGTGGCTGGCTACGCCTTCTTCATGCAGGGCGACAGCAACAACCTCATCAACAACGCCTTCACCATCGGCGTACAGATTGATAACTGCACCAACTTCATCGCCGCCCAGAAAATCTCCCTCACCGGCGGCAGCTGGTACGGCTATGTCATTCTGCCACAAAATGCAGAACCCAGCCCCGCCTGTGCCGTTGCCTACACCGGCGAGTTCGGCGAAGATGGCTGGCGCGAGGCCATCATCCCCATCCAACTGCGCGCCAGCGATGATCCCCAAGCCGTGGTGCTAAACCTGGGCAATCCCGGCGAGCTCACCTTCAACCTGGGGCAGGCAACCACCCTATTTGGCGTGGCCATCAACGTGCCCGAAAACGCCGTAGACATCATGCTAGAGCTGGATTCTGTGGGCGGCAGCGGCCCCATGATCACCTCTGGCAAAGCATTTGCCGATCAGTTCGGCTTTTGGTCCATCGACCTGGACGTGCCAGACGATGCCCCCACTGGCACCGCACTGCTCACCCTCTCTGCCGGCGAAAACGATACCTACCAGGAGATTCGCCTTTCTGTCACCCTTTCCCCCTAAATCGTGCTTCTGTAATCATCTCATAAGAGTTTTTTTAGAAAAAGATCATAAGTTTGCGGATAATTGCATACTCAAACAGAAACAATTTTTTGAGTAGAGGACGAGGCATGTTAATCAAAAAACGCACGGGGATCGAGATTCCCTCATCTGAAATTACACCCAAATCAATTTATTTGTCCCGCCGCCAATTTATGCGCGGCGCCGCAGCCGCCGCAGCCGGTGGGGTGCTGGTCGCCTGTGGCGCACCAGGCGCAGAGCCAGGTGCAGAAGGCGAAACCAGCACAATGGCCACCGGCAGCTCTGCTGAAGAAGGGTTTGTGCAAGAAGCGATGCCCGGCCCCGTTAGCAGCAATTTTGATGAGCTGGGCGATCCGCTGAACACATTCGAGGAAATCACCAACTACAACAATTACTACGAATTCACCACCGACAAAGAGCGGGTGGCCACGCTGGCCAAAGATTTCCCCACCGCGCCCTGGCAGGTGGAAGTTGGCGGCCTGGTCAACAAGCCCAAAACATTTGGCCTGGAAGATTTGATGACCTTTGAGCAAGAAGAGCGTATCTACCGGCTGCGCTGTGTGGAAGCGTGGTCGATGGTCATTCCCTGGGTTGGCTTTCCGCTGTCTAAGTTGCTAAATGAGGTGGAGCCAACGTCAGCCGCCAAATTTGTGCGCTTTGAAACAATCGAAGATCGAGAAAACATGCCAGGGATAACTCGTTCGCTCTTTGCCTGGCCGTATGTAGAAGGGCTGCGGCTGGATGAGGCGATGCACAATTTGACGATTTTGAGCACAGGGCTGTATGGCGAGCCGCTGCTGCCGCAAAATGGTGCGCCGATTCGGCTGGTGGTGCCCTGGAAATATGGCTTCAAGAGCATCAAATCGATTGTGAAGATTGAGCTGGTAGACACGATGCCACAGTCGCTGTGGATGAAGGCTGCGCCAAACGAGTATGGCTTTTTTGCCAACGTGAACCCGAATGTGGATCATCCGCGCTGGTCACAGGCAACCGAGCGGCGCATTGGCGAATTCGGCCGTCGTGAAACGGTGCTGCTCAATGGTTATGCCGACCAGGTCGCCTCACTGTACGACGATCTCACGTATGACACAACGCAGTCGGGTTAACGTTTTTTTACCGCGCAAAAAATGGGTTCAAAGATTTTGCAGATTAAAAAGATTGGTAATCTGTTGAATCTGTAAAATTTATTGATGAAACGATATGAAAGAGAGTGAGCACATGTCTGTAATTTCTGGCCGGGAAACGGCCGTTTCCACCCCCACAAAACGCAGCGACCGCAAAAAAACGGCCAAGCTGCTCACCTGGGTTACCCACCTGGGCGCCTGGGTACCGCTGGCGGTGCTGATCGGCGAATATTTTACCAACAACCTGGGCATCGACCCGGTGCGTGAGATTTTGTTCCACACCGGTACCACCGCGCTGGTGCTGCTGGTGCTGTCGCTGGCGGTGACCCCGGCTAATATTGCGTTGGGTTGGAAGCAGGTGATTCCGTTGAGACGGCCGTTAGGCCTTTACGCCTTCATGTACGTCTGTTTGCATTTGCTCACCTTCGTCTGGCTGGATTACGCGCTGAACCTGGCGTTCATCATTGATGGCATTGTGGAGCAGCCGTTTGTGTTGGTAGGAACGGCCGCTTTCCTCCTGCTCATTCCCCTGGCCATCACCTCCACCAAAGGGTGGCAAAAGCGGCTGGGCAAACGCTGGAAAACGTTGCACAAACTCAGCTACCTCATCATCATTTTGGCGCTGATTCACTTTGTTTGGCTGGTGAAAAATGTGTACATCGAGCCAGGCATCTATGTGGGAATTGTGGCCCTGCTCTTCCTGGCCCGCTGGAATCCGGTGAAGCAAAAGCTGCTGCGCTGGCAGCGCCAGGTGCGCGCCAAACTAAAAAACAGTTAGCTGCGCAAAAAACAGTTTGTGGCGATATCAAAAGCCCGACAGCTATGTCGGGCTTTTTGCATTTAAGGCACCGCCAGCTGTGAAGGCAGCGTGAATACGTGACAGGGGGGTGTTATAAACGGCCGTCTCCACCCGACAACTTCATACAAAACTGCAAAACAAAGTAGTACGCGTATTGTCTAGGAGGCAAATCATGTACCGTAAATTAACGCTTGTATTGGCACTCTTTATTGGCTTGCTGCTGTTGCAGCAAACCGCCCTGGCCCAGGATGTGCCCACTGGCCAGCATACCGACTCCGTTTGGCAAGTCTCGTATTGGAACAACAAAACCCTGGCCGGGAACCCCACCGTACAAAGCACCGAATCTGACATCAACTGGGATTGGGGCACCGGCGGCCCCAGCGGCCTACCCGCCGATAGCTTCTCCGCCCGCTGGAGCAAATATATCGACGTAGCCGCAGGCACCTACCGCTTCACCGCCACCGCCGACGACGGCATCCGCGTTTACGTGAATGGCAACCGCATCATCGACCAATGGAGCGATCATCCAGCCCAAACCTTTACTGCCGACCTGGCCCTGTCGGCCGGGCACCATGAAATTGTGGTGGAGTATTACGAAAATGGCGGCCTTGCCGTGGCCAAATTTAGCTGGGAAGCCCGGCCCAACGACATCGTTAACTGGCGCGGCGAATATTTCTTGAACACGACACTCTCTGGCCCGCCCATCCTGGTGCGCGACGACGCCAGCATCAACTTCAACTGGGGCACCGGCGTGGTCACCCACGGCATGTCCAACGACAACTTCTCGGCCCGTTGGACGCGCACCGTCAACTTCCCGGCTGGCAACTACCGCTTCACCACCACCAGCGACGACGGCGTGCGCCTTTGGGTCAACGGCCATCTGCTCATCGACAAATGGTTTGATCAGGCAGCGTCCACCTATTCGGATGTCATTCATCTGTCGGGGAATGTGCCGATTAAGATGGAATATTACGAACACGGCGGCCTGGCGGTGGCCCAACTAAACTGGGCGCTAGACAATGGCACTCCGCCCCCCCCGCCGCCCCCCAGTGGCTCCGTGGTGATAGACAACAGCAGCCCCGGCTTTGTAACCGGTGGCACGGCCTCTTCCTGGCGCTCGTCCACGGTGGGCTACAACAGCAGCATGATCTGGACGTACAACAATGATTATGCCCGCGGCAACTACAACTGGGCACGCTGGTACCCTTCGTTGGCGGCTGGGCGGTATGAGGTGTTTGTCTACATTCCGTCGCAAAATGCCACCGCTACATCGGCTCGCTATTGGGTGTCGCATCGGGATGGTTTTACCTTACGCGTGGTGAACCAACTGGCGTACAGCGATCAGTGGGTGTCGCTTGGCACCTACACGTTCCGGGGCAACAGCAGCGACTACGTTTCCCTGTCTGACGTGACAGGCGAGAAATACCTCTCCCGCATCGTTGGTTTTGATGCCGTGAAGTGGGAAGGGCGTTAAGCTTCATCCTTTTTCTGGCTGATTGTTGAGTTGCGGCCCCTGCATGATGTTTTGTGCAGGGGCTTTTTTCAAAGATTTCGCAGATTTACCAGATTTTCAATCTTTTCAATCTGCGAAATCTTTGGTTTTGAATCATGACAGCACGCTAATACCTGATTGGCGGTCAGGCATAGAATCAGTTTTTGTTTACGGCCGTAATCATATCCGCGCCATTTTCCTGCACTTCATGCCGCAGCAGCAGGCCCATGAGGCCATCCACCATGCCGCTACTGTTGCCCCCGCTAACCGCCACATCGGGTACCACCCGCACCTGCCGCTCACCGATGATTTGCATGAGCTGAACGGCCGTATACCCCTCCTTCCCCAGCGCCTCCACACCCGCCAAATAAGCCTCCGCCTTGGCCTGCCCCGTACTGCGGATAGCCGCCGCTTCGCCCAACGCCTTTAGCTTGGTCGCTTCAGCATCACCATGCGCCCCTTTCACCACCGCCTGCGACTTCAAATCAGCAATCTGCACCCCTTGCTCCGACTGCACCATATCCTGCTGAATGTTGGCCATGGCTGTGGCCCGCACCAACTCCTGACGCTGCTCTTGCGCCATTTGCTGAATTTCATACGTTTTGCGCTGCTCCTCGGCGATCTTGCGGTCGGTTTGGGTCACCATCAGCTGCTCCGGCGGGGTGATGTCGCCAATGAGCGTGTCTAGCGCCTGCACATCGTAGGCGCTAATCGCTTTGCGGATGTGGCCCGTGGCTTCTTGCTGCCGCTCGCTGCGGGCGCTGAGGAAATCCAGCACCGTGTACTCCTGCGCCGAATTGCGGAAGTAGTTGCCCACAATCGGCTGCAGCACGTGATCCACCAGATTTTGCACCGAGCCCACGCGGGAAATCACCTTCGGCGCATCTGTGGCCCCGATGTGGATGATTTGGGCTACATCCAGATTAAAGGCAAAGCCGTCTTTGGAGCGTACCGTAATTGGCGACAAATGCGCATCATATTTGTGGCTTTCGGTACGGCTGGCCCAGTTCAGCACGATGTTGGTGGTGGGCACCAGTTCCACCTTGAGAATGCGGGTGTTGAGCGGATGTTTGCCCGGATAGAGCGGCGTCACCCAAACACCTTTGTGGCCCGGATCGACCAGATTGCCGTGCTTGAACCCTTCACCGCTGACATCTTTGTGCGCCTTGCCCACGTAGGCAATGACAATGCCCACATGCCCGATGGGAATTTCGGTCATCGGCACCTGCTCTACGTTGACAAACCACGGGTTCAGGTTCCACGAGCCGGAGAGCAGCACCTGTTCTTGCAGCCCACGACGGCCGTCGTTGTTCAAAAACGTTTGCGCATTCTGGAAATTATCGTGCCCGTCCACAATCGCCCCGGCAATTTCGCCCTCGTCGATGGAACGGCCGTCCAGCGTTGTCACTATTCCCACCTGGTCTGGGGCAATGTTTTGCACATGCAGCTGCTTCGGAGCCATTTCATGCAGTGGGGCATTTTGCGAGTTGATCACCGTGAACAGGGCATTGTTGATGCGGTACGTTCCGGCGGTAAGAATTTGCAGCTGCCGCCCTTTTTCGCCACCATTCATCAGGAATTGGCGGGCATCCTGAAAATTGTTGCAGGAAACCACCTTGCCCAAAATGCGCTCTGGGGGGATGGCTTCACCAGCCGCAGCAACCAGCAGGCCAATTTGCCCTTGCTGGATGATGGTTACGGCCGTTTTATGCACGTTGTATTGCCAGGGAAAGTAAAAAAAGTGCCAGCCAGGAGCCAGCGTATCTGCCTGGTAACCCGCCTCGCCTTTCAGGGCGATCAGCTGCCCGGCGCTTAGCCGTGGCCCAAACTTTTTAACGACGACCCCCACTTCCTTCTCGCTGATAATCACCAATCCCAAAATAGATTTGATGAAAATGCCGAAGACGACCAGTCCAATTAGGCCAGCGATCAGAAAAACGAACGCTGTGGTTGATGTAAACATGAGTTACCTCCATAAGCGGGCAGAGGCTGCCCGACCAAAAGAAATACCGCCGCGCAGGTGTCTGTGGGTGGCAACAATAAAAAAGCCAAAACGCCCGACGCAAAGAGATGCACCGGGAACGGCCGTAAAACAAATATTCAGTTACAAACTAAAAGGGAAGCTATGTAGGGGTACGGGCCATCATGTCCAACCTCCACCGGGGCGAAAAGTAAAGGCTTTGCGGGTCACGCCCCTGTGAAGCGGCAAAGCGATAAGTTTTGGCTCTGGGAGAATTCATTTTCACCCCAGACATGAAGATATTAATGAGATTTGTTCCCGGTGTCAATATTTTTCGGGGCGATTTATAGGGCGATTGCATGACTTATGTAAATAGCGTGGTGGCGAGAATGAAGAAATGTGGTGAAATACGGGCTAAAAAGGAAAAAGCCCATGAAATCCCCCTTGTTATTAGGTATCGAGACGCTTTTGCGGCGGTTAGCGATCCACGTCAATATGGAAAAGTTGACCACCCGCTTATAAATATCATTTTATTACCCTTTGTGGCGTCCTGTGCGGCGCCGATGACTGGGTGGCCATCACCGATTTTGCCCAAGCCCAAGAGGAGTGGCTGGCCAAGTATCTTGACCTGAAAAACGGCTCCCCTCGCACGATACGTTGGGACGAACGTTTGCCATCATCGACCGCGAAGAGTTCCAACAAGGTTTTCTTAGCTGGATGAGCAGCGTTAGCCAACTCATAGCAGGTGTCGTGGCGATAGATGGCAAACAATTGCGCCGGTCGCATGACAAAGGCATTGGCAAAGAGGCGATTCATATGGTTAGCGCC
Source organism: Candidatus Leptofilum gracile (assembly GCA_016713825.1). GTDB lineage: Bacteria > Chloroflexota > Anaerolineae > Promineifilales > Promineifilaceae > Leptofilum > Leptofilum gracile. Next base: position 724,529 of record JADJOJ010000001.1, read on the forward strand.
TGAGGGCCAATGGCTTAGTGCTCGGTCAGCGCAAAGTGGACGAAAAATCAAATGAAATTACGGCGATTCCCCTGTTGCTAGAAGCGTTAGATTTGACCGGCTGTATCGTTACCATTGACGCGATGGGCTGTCAGAGAGAGATTGCCCAACAAATCGTCGAGCAAGCAGGCGACTATGTCCTGTCCCTCAAGGGAAACCAGGGACAGTTGCATCAAGATGTGACCGCAATGTTTGACTACTTTGAGGGTATCGCTTTCAAAGAGATTGACCATGATTACCACAAGACGGTCAACAAAGGGCATGGGCGCTTGGAAATACGAGAGTGCTGGGTGTTTGAACCAGCGGCCTGGCGACTATTTCCGCACCTCGACAAATGGGCTGGGCTGCAATCAGTGGTCATGATTCGTTCACAACGTCAGGAAGGTGAAAAGTCACCAGTGAAACACGCTATTTCATTACCAGTTTAGCCGCCCAAGCCGCCAAGATTCTCCAGACCGCGCGCCACCATTGGGGAATTGAGAATGAGTTGCACTGGGTATTGGATGTTGCTTTCAACGAAGACCAAAGCCGGGTTCGACAAGGATATGCGGCTGAAAACCTGGCTGTCATTCGTCATTTGGTGCTGAATTTGTTGTCTCAGGAACAGAGCCACAAGGTAGGCAAAAAGAACAAGCGATTGCGTTGTGCCTGGGATGTTGAGTATCGCGAGAAGGTATTATCAGGCTTCACAGCATTATGTTAACTTTCATGCAATCGCCCTAGGGCGATTTAAGATCGATCGCCTTCTTGTACAAATCCGCAATCTAATTGTGGATTTGTACAAAAATCACCAAGCTGGCACCAAGTGACCACAGTTGCTGCCGCAACGCGCTGCCCTGAACAAAGCATTGGTCGCAACTAGGCTACATTAGAATCAAAATTCATTGTTGAGGATAAAGTTATGCGAGAAATTGAATTGTTAGCGCGTATCACCGCTAATCCTCAGATTTTTGGGGGCAAACCCATCATTCGTGGGCGGCGGTTGGCTGTGGAACATGTGTTGGGTATGCTGGCTGCTGGCGACACGACAGATGATTTGGTGGCGGCCTACCCCTGGCGGGAAACGGCCGATATTCAGGCCTGTATTCTATATGCTCGTAAGCTGGTGGCTCAAGAGCGTATCGAACCTTTGTCGCTTGATTTGGCTGCATGAAACTTTTGCTCGACTCTTGCGTCTCCGGCTCGCTTTGCACCCACTTGGCAGCTGCGGGCTATGACGTTGTTTAGACTGGTGATTGGCCAGTAGATCCAGGCGTTGCTGAAATTCTCTCTTTTGCCGCCCAAGAAAAACGGGAATTGATCACATTGGATAAAGATTTTGGCACGCTCGCGGTGCTGCATGGTCAGGCCCATGCCGGTATTATCCGGCTGGTCAATATGTCCCTGCGTGATCAGGCTGCTGTTTGTCAGCATGTGCTGCTCAGCCATGCAGATGATCTTGTGACTGGGGCAATCGTTACGGCTGAGAAAGATCGGCCCCAAGCCATGGTTCTCATGCTCGCCGCTGCGAAGACCAGAGCAGGGTGCGCTATTTGGCCTTATTTTTGCGCTGGTAACGTGCCAGAGCCAGTGCGTGGGCTTCTTTGATAAGCTCCTTTGTTTTTTCAATGTTTGCACCAGCGGGGTTCAGGATGCAGATGAAGTTTTGCTGGGCATAGTCAGGATGAGGCAAGATGGTGTTCAGTACCGTATAGTCGATGGGTTCAGCAGGCGATTCGCCGCATAGCGTGTTGAATGTCTGGCGGCTGACGCCGATATTTATGCGGAAGACGCCACTGCGGCTGAGATTGGAAACCGTTTCATATTCATTGTCGGTATGGGCGATGGTAGTGAAAGGCACCATCTGATCCTCACCGATGAAGAAGAAGGTGTAGCCAAAGTTCTCTGTTTGCTGCACATTCTCCAGACCAGACACAAATGCTGCAACTTCTGCTTGATTCATTGCTGCCTCCGTTTCTAGGGTAAGTAAAATTTCGATCATACATGATTTTATCGGTTAAAGAAAATGCTGAGTGCTTTGTGGGGGTGGTGGGGAAACGGCCGTACCCATCCAGCATACCAACAATCAGGCAAGCGTCAGGCAAAGCGGAACCAAGTCCAGTATCCTCAAGTTTGTAATGTACAGGTAGATTTTTTATTGAGGATTTTTTCAATGCAAACAAGCGAACTCAAAACCCAATTTTTCCGCAGACCCACAGCCCCGGTAACTGAAGCGCCGACGCCATCCGCGCACTCGTTGGTAGATGCGCCCACGCAGCTTTGGTTCCCCGCAGCCACGGCCCAACCCCAAACAATCCCCCAGCCAGTTCGGCGGCGGTCTCTGAACCTGTCGAAGAGACCGTTCCTCAAACACCTTTTCATAGCCTTCACCCTGCTGGCGCTGCTGACGATGGGCTTCATTGCCGTTGCCGGAGCCGGGCTGATCTACATGAGCGATCTGGTGCTGCCCGGCGTGCAGGTGATGGGTGTGGACGTAGGGCGCATGACCCAAAGCGAAGCCGCCGCCAGCCTGAGCAGCGCAGCCAGCCAGCAAACCATCCGCCTGACGCACGGCGAAACGGTCTGGCTGCTGGCCGCCGACGAGCTGGGGCTGACGCTGGACGCCACCGCCACTGCCGAAGCTGCCCACGCCTACGGCCGTTCCCCCGCCGCCTGGCTCGAACTCATCCAAACCGGGGCGATGACCGTATCCCCAACCTGGACGCTGGATACGGCCGTTACCCAAGCCACCCTGCAAGCCCGCGCCGATGAACTGGCAATTGAACCGGTCAATGCGGGTCTGGTGATTGAAAACGGCCGTGTCACCACCACCCCCGCCGCCGCTGGCCAACTGTTGGACGTAACCGCCACCGTCGCCGCGCTGGTGCAAAATGGGGCAACGGCCGTTACTCAAAACGGCGAAATTTCACTTGTCATGCAAACCGTCCCCGCCACCATCACCGACGTGAGCAACCTGGTGGCCCAGGCCGAGGCGCTGCTGAGCACCACCCTCACCATCCAGGCTACCGACCCCGTGCGCGATGAATCTGTCAGCTGGGTGGTGGGTCCGCAGGTGTGGGGCAGCTGGCTCACGCTCACCGTCGATCAGGCGAATACCACGCAGTTCGATTGGGCCATCGAGCCAGACAAAGCGGCCCAATTTTTTGCTGAGCGCAACGCGGCGCTGGGTGAGAATCGATATTTGGATGCGGCGTTGGCGTTAACGGCCGTTACCGACGCCATCAAAAACCAGCAGCCAAGCATAAATCTGCGCATTTACCACAGCCCCAGCCAGTACGTGGTGCAAGCAGGGGATACGTTTGCCGGAATCGGCCGTGCCGTGGGCCTGCCCTACCCCTGGATTCAGGCCGCCAACCCCGGCGTCAGCGACGCGCTCACCGTCGGCCAAAGCCTCACCATCCCCTCCCCGACGACCTGCTGCCGTACCCAATCGTGGATGGCAAGCGGATTGTGGTGAGCATCAGCCAGCAGCGCGCCTGGGTGTATGAAAATGGGGCGCTCAAGTGGGAATGGCTGGCCAGCACCGGTATCGCCTCCAGCCCCACCGCCCCCGGCGTCTTCCAAATCCAAACGCATGAGTCAAACGCTTACGCGGGCAACTGGGATTTGTGGATGCCCAACTTCATGGGCATTTACCAGCCCGCACCCAACGTGGAATTTATGAACGGTTTCCACGGCTTCCCCACCCGCGACGGGGCCAATCTGCTCTGGACCAACAACCTCGGCACGCCCGTAACCTATGGGTGTATACTGTTAAGCAACGAAAATGCAGCCCAACTGTACGACTGGGCCGAGCAGGGCGTCATCGTGGAAATATTACCCTAGCTGGTGTCATTCCGAACGAAGTGAGGAATCTTCCACTACGCAAGTAGAAAGATTTCTCGTTTCACTCGAAATGACAAAAAACAGACAAAGGATAGGAGCATGAGCTTGATGGTTTTGTTAGTGGCAGTTTGTGGTGGCGGCTTAACGTTGGCCGCAATTGGCGTGGGGCTTTACTTTTTTCTAAAGGATAGGGAAAAATAACAATGGGCGGTATTGGTCTGGTCGAAGTAGTGATTCTTGCTTGTGGGGGTGGTTTACTGCTGGTGGCCATCGTGGCTGGCGTTTACTTCTGGCAGCAGCGAGAAAAATAAATAGAGATTGGAGATTAGAGATTTGTTCAATCTCCAATCTCCAATCTCCAATCTCCAATCTCCAGTCTCCAATCTCCTACAACCGCATCGGCAGGCGCGTCAGCCGCTGCCCCGTCAGGGCAAACACCGCGTTGCCCACCGCCGCCGCAATCGGGCCGATGGGCGGTTCGCCAACGCCCGTTGGCTCGGAACTGCTTTCCAAAAGCTGCACGTGCATGTCTGGCGTTTCCTTCATCGTCAGCAGCGGATACCGGTCAAAATTGGCCGCCTCGATTGCGCCATCCTTCACCGTGATTTCCTCGAAGAACGTTGAACTTAAGCCCATCACAATCGATCCTTGCACCTGGGCAATGGCTCCGTCTGGGTTAATGACAAAGCCGGGGTCCATGGTGCAGTAAACGTTGTGTACCCGAATTTGGTCATTGTCTACGCTCACATCGGCAATTTGGGCCACCACGGTTTGGGCATCCACGTTGATGGCCAGGCCGAGGGCGTGCCCTTGCGGCAAGCTGCCGCCCCAGTTGGCCATTTCGGCCACCGTTTCCAGCGCAGTGCGGAAGCGGTTGCCAAGTTCGCTGTTGCCCAGGTGGTTCAGGCGGAATTGCAGCGGGTCGATGCCGGCTGATTGCGCCAAATCATCCATAAAGCTTTCGATGGCAAAGGTGTTGGCCAGCAGCCCCAGGCCGCGCCAGGGGCCGGTGCGCACGGGCAGCGGCGTGCGGTAGCTCACCATCTGCCGGTTGGGGATGCCGTCGTACTCCAGCCGTGCCCCGCGATATGCGCCAAAATCGGCGCCCACAATGGCGGAGGCGATGCCGGGGAAGAAGGAGAAGAGTACGTCGCCGCTGGCCACTTCATGCTGGAGGGCCTGGATACGGCCGTTCCCATCCACCACCCCCGTCATTTTATGATGCGTCGATGGCCGGAAAAAGCCGTGGCGCATCTCCTCGGTGCGGTTCCAGCCCACATGCACCGGGCGGCCCGCCGCTTTAGACAAAATGGCCGCTTCCCGCGCCGCTGGCACGTTCGATTTATGGCCAAATCCACCACCTAAGAAAGTTGGAATGACCTCGATCTGTTCTTCGTCGATGCCCAGCGCTTCGGCCACGTCGCCGCGCACCACAAACGCCGCCTGGGTCGAAGCCCATACCGTCACCTTGTCGGCCTGCACATCCACCAGGGCGGCGTGCGGTTCCAGGTGGGCGTGGGCGGCCAGCGGCGTGCGGAATTCAGCGGTGAGCACGTCGCCATCCAGCAAATCGCCGATGTCGCCATCTTTTTGGGCCACCACGCGGGTGCCGTTGCCCACCGTAACGATTTCATCAATTTCGGACTGCTGCCAGAGACGGCCGTCTTCCCATGCCAAATCCATATTGCCCACACCCGCGTACGCTTGCAGCCGGGATTCGGCCGCCACGCCCGCAAAATCGTCTTCGGCCACCACGGCGACCACGCCGGGGCGGTTGGGCGCTTCGCCGGGGCCGCACTGGCCAGCTTGCCCTCGATGGTGTTGGGCCGGGCCACCGCGCCGTACAGCATGTTGGGCAGGCGCATGTCGTAGCCGTACAGCGCTTTCCCGGTTAGCTTGCTCTCAAAATCGACGCGCGGCGTCGATTTGCCCACAAAGCGGAATTCGCTGGCGGGCTTGAGCGCGGGCGCTTCTTCCGGGATTTCCCAGTTGGCCACGTCCGCCTGGGCCACAATCTGGCCATAGGTAATCGATTTGCTGGGGTCGTTGTTGGCGGTGAAGACGCCTGAAGCCACGGTGAGGCTGGCGGCGGGTACGCCCAGCAGCTTGGCGGCTTCGCTGCGCAGCAGTTCGCGCAGGGTGGCGGCGGCTTGGCGGATGGGGGTAAAGGTGCTGGAGACAGATGTGCTGTTGCCCGTGCCCATGCTATCGTTGATGCCGCGGGCCGTGCTGGCAGACACCACTTCGATCTGTTCCCAATCCACTTCCAGCTCCTCCGCCGCAATTTGGGCCAGCGAGGTGTTCACGCCCTGCCCCATCTCCACTTTGGGGTTAAAGAAACGGATGCGATTGTCGGCACTGATTTCAAACCAGCTGGTGGGGGGGGCATCTATGCTGCCAAAGGAGCCGCCTTCAGCGACCAGATTGGCGATGGCCAGGCGGGCGCGGGGCAGGCCAATGGGCACGCCCACGGCCACGACGGCGGCGGTGGCACCCAGGCCAATCAAGAAGCCGCGCCGGGAGATGCGCCATTTTTTGACGTTGCTTTGGGGTGGTTGTTGGGTGGTCATACGGCCGTTACCTCCACAGTTGCCATCTGTGCGGCGGCTTTAGCAACTGCATTTTTCACGCGGAAGTAGCAGCCACAGCGGCAATAATTTTCGCTCATCGCTTCGACGATTTCTGTCTCCGGTGGGGGCTGGGTTTTTGGCCAGGAAGGCGGCGGCGGTCATCATCTGCCCGCTCATGCACCAGCTGCACTGCGGCACCTGGTCTTCCAAAAACGCCTGCTGCACCGGATGCAGCTGAATTGTGCCATCCTCAGCCATCAGGGAGAGCCCTTCGATGGTGCGTATTTCGCCCGCCACGGTGGTGAGCGGCGTCACGCAGCTGCGCACCGCCTCGCCATCAATGTGTACGGTGCAGGAGCCGCAAAAGCCTGCGCCGCAGCCAAATTTGGTGCCTGTCAGGCCCAGTTCATCTCGTAAAACCCAGAGCAGCGGGCGGGGCGGCTCCTCGGCTATATCGTATTCGGTTCCGTTGATTCTTAGTTTCATGTTTTTCCAATCCCAAGTAAGATAGTAGATGGCAATCATTTTAGCACAAAACGAACACTTTTTGCACATGTATTGTACAGTTTAATTTGGTTCTTAACTATTTTGCACAGATTTTAGCGGGGGAATGACGATGGGATGGGTTCAAAAGAGATTCGCCTGGGGCACGCAGCCGGGGCTTTCATTTGGTAACCGCCGAAATTCTTGCAGCAGCTGCCGGAACTGGGGGCGTTTCGTGTGGGGCTGGCGCATCTGTTCATTCAGCACACCTCCGCCTCGCTGGCGCTAAATGAAAATGCAGATCCGACAGTGCGGCAGGATATGGAGCGCCATTTTAATGCGTTGGCTCCCGAAGACGCGCCCTACTTCGTGCACACCTACGAAGGGCCAGACGACATGCCGGCGCACATCAAGGCGGTGCTGCTGGGCAGTTCGCTGACGGTGCCGGTGAAGGACGGCCGTTTCCATCTGGGCACCTGGCAAGGCATCTACCTCTGCGAACACCGCAACCGGGGCGGCAGCCGTCGGTTGGTGGTGACGGTTCATGGAGAGTGATGGGTGCCGGGCGGTAAAGGACGCACTAAAGAGGAATAGGACAATGAACAATAAGCTAGAGAATGCCTTAAACCGATTGAACCTTATTTTGCCGTTGAAGAAAAATCAGGACAAATGCTCCCCAGAAATTAAAGAAGTTCATCAGCAGATGCTTCGCTCTTTTGTCACCAAAGGCCGCATTCTCACCAGGGAGGAAATGGCTCTGTGGGTAGATGACGTGCCAGAAGCTATCAATGTGCTGAGCCAGTATGACATGGTGACATTTTCTGAAAGCGGTGAGCCTGTTGGCGCGTATCCCTGCACGATGATGGCGCGTGAGCACAAAGTACACGTCAACGGCCATCAAATCCACGCGATGTGTGTTTGGATGCCTTAGCCATTGCCCCCATGTTTGGGAAACCACGCAAATTACGTCCCAATGCCGGGTTACCGATACGCCTGTAAAAATAGAGATGTCTGGCGAGACGGTTCTGAATCTGGCGGAGGTGCAGGGTGTGCATTTTGGCATTGCCTGGAGCGCCGCCACGGCGGGGTCATGTTGCGCCGACAGTTTGTGTTTGGAGATGAACTTTCTGCACGATGAGGAAACGGCCGTAAAGTGGCTTGCTAATGACCCTGACAACAGAGAAATTTTCACACTACAAGAAGCCGTCGCGTTTGCGACCCGGTTCTTCGTACCCCTGTTGTCCTGAGAAAAAAGAGTCAGCCTTACGCAAATTTTGGGCTGTAGCCGGCGTCTCGCTGTGCCACCTCAGGCACAAGGCGAAAATCGCAGATGAATTCATAGCTGCTGGTTTTGCTGAATCTGGAGCTTCATTTAAGCAAGGGGAAGGTTTTATGGAAAAAAGAAAAATGGTTTGATTAAAGGCTTGTCATCTGTCCGACTTTTTCCCATGCTTCTGGTTAGGATTAGCTCCTCCAAACCAAACCAAACGTATTCAACGAAGCTCAGAGGTAAGCTAAGGAAAGATAGCCAATTTCTTCATTCTCCACGCTTACGGAGGTTCCCCTTGCGACATGGTGGGTCTGCAAGGAATTTGTTTGCCATTAACGACATGTGATAGCGAAGATTTATTACACGAGTTCAGACATTTTCAAGACAAATATTATGATCATCCTTTCAATTCAGCTAAACCCAATTTGGATGAAATTAGCATGATTCGAGATGAACTGAGCAAAATTGAGCCTTTAGACATTTCGAAATCATTTCGGGATGTTAGCGAAGGATATTTCCCTGTTCATCACATCTGATCTGTATGCTTGGCTTCGAGAACATTTTGAAATGGTGACTATATTCTCAGACAGAAAGAAAGTGATTCATTGTATTCACGACTGGAAGTAGAGGAAACAAGCCCGTTGGGTTGGAGAACCGAAGTGAGTTTGCACGATGGTTTTTTTCGGACAACTCGGCATGGCGTCAGAATCTGCCCTAAATGTGATGCTTAGTTTGTGCTTTCATCTATCCCAATTCAGATAACTGTGATAATTTCGGTTTTGAGAATTTACAGTATCCTGTTGGCGTTGAGTGGTTTGGATCAGGAGCTAAAGACCTGTGCAGGCGATTGGCTCTCCACCACAACCTCGTTCCAAATCTCTTCTAAATCGGTGAGAGGTGGCGATGGGGGCGACGGTG
>JADJOJ010000002.1 GCA_016713825.1 Candidatus Leptofilum gracile
CCAGGAGGATGGTTTTGTGGCCCGGTGCATGCATTTGAGCGAAATTGCAGCGGGGATTGGGGAGGAACGGCTGAATTTTGCCGCCGGTCAGCAAATCGGCCTTGTTGGCAATACGGGGTCGCCCGCCTCCGTGCGCAGCGAAAGCGAAGACGCCCATCTTCATTTTGAGCTGTGGCGCGACGATTTTTACCTGGGCCAATTCCTGCGCCCCATCGAAACCCGCGAACTCCTTGAGCAATTATTTGGCGGCTAAAATTACAAGGATAGGACGCGGACGAGCGCGGGTGAGCGCGGAAAGATGCTTTAATTCGATTGTCCGCGCTCGTTCGCGTCCCATTTCATGCTGGCTGATACCGTATGGCTGAAGTGGCGAACGTGCCAATTTTGGGTTTGGGTATATACTCCTTGCCGCCTGTTATGCGTAAGTTGATGCTGTGTTTGCTGCTGGTTGGCTGGCTGCTCGCGGGGTGCCAGTTGGATGATGGGGAGATGGCGCTGACGGAAACGGCCGTACCCAGCCCCACGCCCTCAATTGGGGTTGCCTTTGCCACCCGCGCCGCCCCGACGGTGGCCGTGCTGCAAACCACCCCGACGCCGCTGCCCACCCTACCGCCACGCCAACCCCACGCTCATCATCTACCCGATTGAATCGGGCGATACGCTGCTGGGCATCGCCATTCAACGGGGCACCACGGTGGAGGAGATTTTGGCGCTCAATCCGGGCATCGTGCCAGAGAATTTACAGATTGGGCAGCCGGTGATCTTGCCGCCGCCGCCCACCGTGAATCCGCTGCTGGCACCGGGAACGGCCGTTCCCATCCAGGTGATCGTCAGCAAAATTCACGCCTACCAGACGCCCGTGGGCAGCCTCTGGCTGCTGGGCGAGGTGACCAATGCGGGGGAAACGGCCGTGGAAAACATTCAGGTGGAGATTGGGCTGCTGGGGGCAGACGGCCGTTTGCTGGGCAGCGTGCAGGCGTGGGTGGCCACAGCCATCATCCAACCGGGCGAGCGCGGCCCGTTTGGGGCGCTGCTCAACGAGCCGCCCAGCGAGTTTGCCGCAGGCAATGCCCAGCCGAGCGTGGCGGTTATTGGCGGGCAGTCGGTGGTGGGCGCTGGGCAACCGCACGCTGGCCCTGACGGTGCCGGACGTCACGTTAACCACCAGCAACGACAGCGTTTCCCTGAGTGGCACGGTGGTGAATGCGGGCGAAACGGCCGTCACCCAAATCCAGCTCACCGCCACCTTTATGATGCCCAGGGCAACGTCACCGGCTACCAGCAGCAAGTTTTGGCAGAGGAATGGGCGTGGGGGCGGAACTGGCCGTTCCAGCCGGAATCCGCCCCACCCGGCGGCGCCACCGTCGCCTACACCCTGCACGCCGAAGCCCAAACCCTTAACAATTAACCATTGTCACTATTCAGACCTGACAGGTTTGTACCAGACTGTAGAATTGCCCAACACTTGGCTAAAACCTGTCAGGTCTTGAGAGGCTGTATAGTTTTACTAACCATTTACAATTCACCATTAACCATTATCATTCTGCCATGTTTCGATACCATCTCATCCGTGCAGCCATGCACATCACGTTCCATTTTGCTCACTCGCCTGGTCGTCGTAGGCCGCGAAAATATTCCCACCCACGGGCCGTACATCGTTACCCTCAACCACACCAGCGTGGCAGACACGCCCCTGCTGCTGATGGGCTTCCCTGGTGGAGTGGGCCTTTTTGCCGGGGAAAAGTGGCGGCATCACCCCATCTACGGGCCGATCATGGCCTGGCTGGGGCGATTTACATCAATCGCGGCGAGGTGGACCGCCAGGGGCTGCGCGACGCGCTGGCGGCGATTGAGCGGGGGGTGGTGTTTGGCCTGGCCCCAGAAGGCAGCCGCAGCAAAACCGGCCAGATGCAAGAAGCCAAAGTCGGTGCAGCTTACCTGGCCAATCGGGCCAACATACCGATTTTGCCGGTGGGGTTTGAAAACAACGACCAGCTTTTGCCAATTTCAAGCAGCTGCGCTCTACGCGCTCCGTTTTGCGCATTGGCGAGCCTTATTTGCTGCCAGAAATCGGCCGTCGGGCCAAAGGGGCCGATTTGGCGGCGTTCACCCATCTCATTATGGTGAAAATTGCCGCCCTGCTGCCCCCGCGCTACTGGGGCATCTATGCCGATAGCCCGGCGTTGCAAGCCCTTTTTGTGGGGGATGATCCGTGGCCTGCGTGCCAAACGGCCGTTCAGCAGCCGCCCGGTGCGTAAACGTTAATTGGGAGACTGGAGATTGGAGACTGGAGATTTTCAATCTCTAATCTCCAATCTCCAATCTCCCCTTCCCCCCCCATGACCGTGGTGTAAGTGACTTTGTAAATTGCAATCATTACACTAAACGGCATGAACCAACCCAACTCCTCCTCCGATCAATGTCCAGAATGTGGTGGCCGACTGGTGTTTGCCGCAGACGGCCGTTCCCGCCAATGTGAACGGTGCAACCACAAGCTCAGCGTGGTGCGCCAGCGCGAAACGCCCCAGGAACTGATGCGCCTACAGCAATTTTCTGTAGACGAGAGCGGCTTTGCCAACGTGCGCACCGCCGGGTACGCGAACTGCTGCGTCAGGCGCGGCGCGCCAAAGCGGGCGACAAAGACGAAGCGTTTCACTACCTCAGCTGGGTCTTGCGCACCGACTCTACGGAGCAGCAGCAGGCCCAGGCGTGGCTCTGGCTGAGCGAGGTGTACGACGACCCGGTAGACAAGCGGCACTGCCTGGAGCAGGTGCTGGCGTTTGATCCCACACACGGGGTGGCGCGGCGGGGGTTGGCGTTGCTAGACGGCCGTCTCCAGGCCCAAAACATCATCGATCCCGACACCATCAGCCAGACCGCCAGCGAAGAACCGGAGCAGACCAGGGCTGAGCAGTTTGTCTGCCCGCAGTGCGCGGGCAAGCTGCAATTTTTGCCCGACGGCACCACGCTGCGCTGCGGCTTTTGCGGCTTTGAGCAGGCGGTGGGTCGCAATGCCAAGCGTCCTGGGCAAAGCCAGTTTGGCAAGGGCGCGTTTGAGCAGGAGTTCACCACGGCGCTGGCCCAGGCCAAGGGGCACCTGGCCCCGGTGCAGATGCGCACCTTCCAATGCCACGGCTGTGCGGTGGAGTTTGTGTTGGCACCTGAAGCGATCTCGCTGACCTGCCCCTACTGCGATTCGGTTTACGTGACGGAAACGGCCGCTGCCCAGGAGATCATGCCGCCACATGCGGTGGTGCCGTTTCGCATTTCATTGGAGCAGGCGGAAAAGGCGCTGCGGCGCTGGGTGAAAGAGGTGGGGGTGGAACGGCCGTCTTTCTCACCGATCGTGGGCATTTACCTGCCGCTGTGGACCTTTGACGTGGGCGGGGAAATTCGCTGGGGCGGCCAGGTGAAGCGGGGCGACAACTGGGTGCCCATCTCTGGCAATTACCTGGCGTTTAGCAACGACGTGCCCGTGCCCGCCAGCAAAAAGCTGAGCGGCGAGCTGACGCAGGCGTTTGCTGGCTTCGATCTGGACGGCTTGCAGGCGTACGACAGCCGCTTTTTGGCCGATTGGCCCGCCGAGCGGCACACCATCCCGCTGGCGGATGCGTCGTTGCAGGCGCGGAAGCAAACGCTCAACGAACTGCGCCGCAATCCGCACAAGCTGACCATGGAAGATGTACACAATCTCAAGCTCGGCTCGCTGGGGCTGATTGTGGAGTCGTTTAAGCTAGCGCTGCTGCCGGTCTGGCTGGCGCATTACACCGTGGATGGGCAGACGTATGACGTGCTGGTGAATGGGCAGACGGGGGTTGTGGTGGGGAAACGGCCGTCTCGCGGCGTCCGTGGCTTTTTTGCCAAACTGTTTGGGTAGAATTTAGCCACAGATTTCGCAGATTACACAGATTTTTTTGGCTCTTCAACAAATAGTGTGCTTGACAAAAGCACTCGCTCTGGGCGGGTCTTCTAAATCGCGGGCTGTGGCCGGTGTCCTCACCGTGCCACTTGTTTGGCCAGGATGAATTATGGGGTGAGCGCGAACTGTTTTGAGGGGAAACGGCCGTTTCCCTCTCAACTGATGCTAAAATGCAAAGATTCAGCAGGATAAAGTTGGCGACGCGGCGGGGACGCCGTGCCGCAGCCGGGTGAGGTTTCGCGTTTGTCGAAGACCTCGCCAGAGCAGGGGGCTTTTTTGCCAAACTGTTTGGGTAGAATTTAGCCACAGATTTCGCAGATTACACAGATTTTTTTTGGCTCTTCAACAAATAGTGTGCTTGACAAAAGCATTTATCAAAGATTTCGCAGATTTAGCAGATTTTTAATCTTTTCAATCTACTTTGACAATGTCACATTACACAAATGAGAGCGATTCTGATAAAAAACGCCCATGATTGATAGCGAAAAAAAGATGTTACCCTCTTCGAACGATGGGGATTACCCCTCGACGAAATCAAAGAGTTAAGCGATAGATTAGCTGCCTTCTGGCGCTACTTTGGTCAATGGTCAAGAACCAAGACCAGAGATACCAGCCAGTATGGCTTTAGTTACCTGAGCGGATTGCTGCGTATGGAAACGAACCGCAATTTGCCAATATCGGGCGCAAAACCGATGTACCCACCCAGAATATGCATCATTTTATGAGCAATTCACCCTGGTCAGGGGGACATTGATGGGCAAAGTGCGCGCCGATGTCGCCGCGCAAGACGAATTCCAAAGCGGCAATATGTTGCTCCTGGATGAAAGCGCCGATGATAAGTCAGGAACGCATACGGTGGGCAGCGGTCGTCAATACAATGGGCGACGCGGCAAGGTTGACAACTGTATTGTCGGCGTCTTCCTGAGTTGTGTGGATGCCAGTTGTCAGTATCACACCTGGATTGATGGCGAACTCTTCCTGGTGGAAGATTGGTTCAGTGGTGCCTGGGCCGAACGCCGTCGCCAGGCAGGTGTGCCTGATGACCGGGAATTTCAGACCAAGCTAACACTGGGCTGGCAGATGATCCAACGGGTGCATGCCGAAGGCTTTCCCTTTGTAGCTGTCGCTTGTGACAGCCACTATGGACGCAGCGCCTGGTTTCGTGACCAGATGAGTGCGGCCAGTCTGGAATACTACGCGGATGTGCCCGCCGACACGAAAGTCTATCTGCAACCGCCCGTGATTGGCATCCCCCAAAACAAGCGGGGGAAGAAAGCCCATAAGCGACGTGTCCTCTCACCACGCGCCGTGCGCGCGGATAGCTTGCGGCACGACCCTGACATGATTTGGCAGGCCATCACGCTGCGTCCCAGCGAACGAGGCATGCTCCAGGCTGATTTTGCTCGCTGCCGTGTTTGGACCGTCCGTGATGACTATAGAGTGGTTGAAGAGTGGCTGCTCATTCGTCGTGATGGCCAACGCCACACCTACACCTTGAGTAATGCACCCTTGACACGCCGTTGGTCACGATGGCCCAACGCAAATCGGCTCGCTATTTCATCGAACGCAGCAATCAGGACGTGAAAACGGAGTTGGGCTGGGATGAATTTCAGGCCCTCAAGCTGCGGGCCTGGGAACATCACTTAGCCCTGACCATCCTGGCCAGCTGGTTTATCACCGAAACCCGACTGGACTGGTCCCGCCGTTTTGCCCGCGACCCTGAACTACTGGCCCATTATGAAGTCGAAGTGCTACCTGCATTGTCGATGGCTAATGTGCGTGCCATGCTCACGGCCGCCATGCCGTTGCCACAAATGTCGCCGGAGGAGGCTACTTATTTAGTTGTTAAACATCTTGATAATCGGACGCGATCCCGCAAATCTCGCTTGCGAAGCGGCTCAAGTCCTTAATGTGACATTGTCGTACTACGAAATCTTTGATTCTTAATCTTGACAGCACACTAATTGGTGTTGACCCATTATTTTTACCTCGTTCCATGCTCGGCGGGGGAACGAGAGTAAGTCAGGGGAGTTGGCTGGCGATTTTGGCCCAGCGGAACGCTGCGATCTGGTCGGGTTGGTCGAAGAAATATTCTTCCAGGTACGGTTCAATCTCTAGCTGCCAGATGTCGGGGAGCTGCTCACGCAAGTTTTCTTCCAGAAAGAAAGTGATGCCAACAAAATAGTGCGGGTCGGCGATTTGGCGGTTGAGGCGCTGGAGCAGCTTGATGAGCGGCTCGGCGTCGTAGGCGTGAGACGCTTGGAACTGGCGCAGGACGTTGTAGTTGGGCGGCAGATGGATGAAGGCAAAGCGGCGGCGCAGGGCATGGTCTACCAGGGCGATGGAGCGATCGGCGGTGTTCATCGTGCCAATGAGGCGCACGTTGGCCGGAATCTGGAAGCTGCCGCCGCTGGCTAGCGGAATCGAAGCATCGCGGTACTCCAGCAGCACCATCAGTTCGCCAAAAACGGCCGCTAAATTGGCCCGGTTAATCTCATCAATAATCAACACACAGACGCCGTCGTGCTGGCTGGCGCGCTGGCAAAAGTCCAAAAAGCGGCCGGGGACCAGGCTGTAGTGCAGGGTGCCGGATTCGTCGGTAAACGGCCGTATCCCTTGCACAAAATCTTCGTAGGCATAGGCGGGATGAAACTGCACCATCTCCCAGAAGCCATCTTGCGCCTGGGTGAGGTGCTGGGCCAGCTTCTGCGCCAGAAACGTTTTACCGGTGCCGGGTGGGCCGTACAAAATGGCTTGCCCTTTGCGCCCGATTGCGCGTAGCCAGCGATCGAGATCGTCTTGGGGCAGGCCGGTGTCGCGGGCGCATTGGTCGAGCGGGTACGGGTCGGGGGTGGTTTTATAGGCGGGGGGCGGTTCTTGGAAAACGGCCGTTCCCATCGCCGTAGGCGCATACCGGATGGAGCTGGCGAGGGCGGGCGGCACGTCCAGCTCGATTTGCCCCTTGTCGTCTAATCGCCCGGTTTGGTGCTTGCTAATTTGCTCGCAGACCCAGATGAGGCTTTGCACGTCTACCATGTTCCGCACGCCGTAATCGGCCAGCGACTCGAAGAGCGCTTTGGCCTGCTCGCGCAGCAGGGCGTAGCTGCTGGCGGACGGTTCCAGGGTGATGAACAGCTTGGTTTGGGGAATTTTGGGGTTGCTTTCGTCATCTGGCTGGATGAATTTGAGGAACCAGCGGGCGGTGCGCGGCTTCACCAGCATCTCAGTTTGCGGGTGGCAGATGAACAAAAAGTAGGTGGGCAGCGGCCATTTGTTGGGCAGGCCGCTGGCGCTGAGGTAGTCGGAGAAGGTTTGCAGGCGGTCGGGGGCGGGGCGGTCGCCGTAGAGCAGGTTGCGCAGCTGGGTGCAGAAGGCGGGTTTGTCGAGATCGGGGTGGGTGAGAACGGCCGTATCCCCGAAGACGGCACCGAGCGCCACAGCAAATTGTTGTCTTGCGCCAGCCGGTTCAGCCTGTCTAGAAACGTGTCGTAGGCTCCTTCGGCCAGCAATTGGTCCAGGGCCGCCTGGCTGAGCCAGTTTTGCGCCTTGGCGATGGTGGCTTGCTTGTAAGAAATCTCGTCCGCCATGAAGTCGGGATGGGCAAAACTTTCCCATTCCGGGTACCGCTGCCGCACGAGCTGAATCAGTTCTTGAACCTGCCAATTGGGGAGCATCAGTCTCCGTTTAGATTACAAAAGTCTTGGAGACTTTTGTAATCTCTTGCCGAAGTTATGTAAATCTTTCGCTAGTTTAATCGGGAGCGGGCAGGGACGCAAGCTGCATTTTGTATTTGTATTCTTCTTCGGCAACCACCTGCAAGCCGAGCCGTTTATACAGCTTTTGCGCTTCGGGGTTGGTTTTGAGGACGTGGAGGGTGACGGTTTTACCGGTTTGCTGGGCGTGGTGGATGAGGTTTTGCAGAACGGCCGTTCCCCACCCGCGCCCCTGAAATTCAGGCAAAATCGAAATGAGCGCCACGTATAATTCATCTTCCTCTTCGCTTACAGAAAGGGTGCCGACGTTCTGGCCTTGCCACTGCAAAACCTGCCGTTTGGCCGGGTCAAACTTTTGCCGGAAGTAATCTTGCTGCCACGCCTCATCCCAGCCCCACAGCCGCGCCACAGATTCCTTCATCGCTGCCCTGTGCAACGCATAAAGAAAACCATAATCGTCTGGCGTGGCGTGGCGTCTGGTTAACACGGTATTTTAGGAATGAAGATTTAGTAATTTGGGGAGATTGGAGATTGGAGATCAGAGATTACTCCAATCTCCAATCTCATTACTGTTCGGCTGAGATAGAGAGGTACACGTTGCTGATGGAGGCGGGATCGGCGGTGAACAGCCGCCCGCCGGTGACGGTGGCAATGCGGTTCAGCACGTCCTGGTCGGCGGCTTCGCCAAAAGCGATGGGGAAAATTTTCACGCCATCGGCTTCGGCATTGGTGGGTAGGCAGGTGGCAAACATCTGGTTTTCGGTGACGTTGCCCACGGTGTCTTCGCCGTCGGAGAGCAAGATGATGCCGTAGAGACGTGTTTCGTTAACGGCCGTATCTTCCTTCTGCAATTCCGTGGCCTGGGCTACCGCATCACACACGGCCTGGTAAAGCGCCGTGTTGCCGTCTGCTGTCAGCCCGTTGATGCGCTGGCTGAGCCCTTCGGCCACATTCCCCACGCGGTGGGCGGGGCCAGCTCCAGCACGCCATCGTTAAAAATAAGCAGCCCCACCTCGTCGTTGGCGTCCAGGCGGCTGAGGAATTCGATGGTGGCGTCGCGAGCGGTGCGAATGCGTTCCCCCTCCATGCTGCCAGAAACGTCTAGCACAATCAAAATGGTGGCTTTGCGCTTGGTGATGTTGAACAGGTCAATGACGGCGGCGCTGATGTCGGCATTGGGGCTGGGCAGGGGGGCAATTGTGCTGGGGGTAACGCCGGGGTCTGTGCCGTTTTCCAGGTTCATGGGGGGCATGCAGGGGGATGGCGCTGTTTAACGGCCGTAAATAATTATCAATTGCCATTTCCTGCTGTTCCCGCGCCAGTAAGTAATCCAGGAAGATTTGCGCCGCTTCGGCCTGCTCGTCGCTCACCCAGTCGGCATTGTCTAAAATGCAGTAGGGATGGTCGGCCCAAATGGTGCCGCCTGCGGGGAAGATGAACGCCAGGGGGAAGGTGAGCTCGTCGCCACGCTCTACGTTGAAGCGCACCACGTCGGCTTCGGGCACGGCGGCGGCATGCAGGTAGCTGGGGCCTTGCTGGGCCATTGCTTCTAGCAAGGCGGGTGCCTGACGGCCGTATTTCGACGTGTTTTCTTCCAATTGGCGCATTGCTTCTTCCACAGCCGGGGCGTAAATCTCGGCGGCGGTGAGGTTGTCGGTTTTGCCGGCAATACCGTAGACAAAGCTGGTCATGGCCAGCAGCCCGGAGTTGGCGTAGGCGGGGTGCGAATGGCCAAAGCGAAACTGGCCCCATTCAGGACGGCCGTAACTGGCCCATCCCTCTGGATCTGCGGCCAACGCCACGATGGTGTCCCAGCCGATGGGCGTTTCTGGCCAGCCAAGCGTTTCGGCCATGGGCCGCCACATGGCAAAGCCCAGCGGGGCGTAGATGGTGGGGACACAGCTCTGGCTGGCCAGCGGCTTGTTGGTGCGCTGCCGCCAGGCGTCGTTGGCCTGGTCTACCCAGGATTGGTCGCCGGGACTCCAGGCTGTGGGCTGGCTGCTGCCGTCTAGAATGGCGTTCATCGATCCGCCCGAGGTGACGTGGCTCACGTTAACCACAATGGCGCTGCCGCCAGATGTTTCGACCTCGGCGGCATTAAACTGTTCAACCACCTGGTTGAGCCAGCTTTCTTTGGTGTTTGAAGAGGCCAGGGTGACGAGGGTGGCCCCTGCGGGAAGGTCGATTTCTGGGGCGGTTTGGGAGGAAACGGCCGTTTCTCTGCCATCCTCCCGATTAAAAAGTTGAACAGCCACCACCGACAAGATAACGCAGGCGGTGATACCTAAAATGCCAAAAAGAAAATGACGCGGGTACGATTCATTGAATAGGTTTCCCCAAATTTTTTTACTCTGTCACGTGCCCGGCGTTGATCCAGGCGCGCTTCATGTCGTCATATCCCATCTGGTACAGCTTTTCATGCCACTCTTGCGTGTAGCTGACAATTTGCTCGACCGGTATAAAATCTTTTGGGCAAATAATGGTTGGTTTTTTTAATTTTTTGTAATCTTGATTCACGTTGCTGCCAACAAAGTTATTCACATCCTGCATGTATTGGTCCACAATGTCTGGGTAGTCTGCCTGAATTTTATTCAGCTCATCCCGGATTGCTGCCAGGCTGTTGATTAAGTTAAACATTTTCATATCTGCCTGAAAAGAGGCGAGGAGCGCCCATTCCAATGTCATGCTGGCGGCTTCATACAGGTTGGTTGGCAGGCTGCTGGGTAATGTTGGCACGCTGTTCTCATCATTATCTTCGCGAATGGGGGTCATGATAACGACGAAGATTTCTTCGGCCCCGGTGGCGATGGCGGCGCTGAGCGGCGTGTTGGCTACCACGGCCCCATCCCAATATTTGGTTGGCCCTAAACTGGTGTGAGGGTAAATAAGGGGAATGGAGCAGCTAGACAAAATATGCTCTACGGTAATTTCTGTTTTTTTGTCGAGGCTGTTGCTGAAAATATGCAGTAACCCAGTAGAAATTTCGGTGGCGGTGATGCGGAGGTGAACGGCCGTTTTCTCCGGATCATTAATGCGTTCAAAATCAACCCACCCCTCGTTCACCAGGGTGTCGCGCAATGGGGAAGTGTCTAGCAGCGAAACAGAAGAAAACGGATTCCAGTTGGGCTTTTGCACATGCTTGGTCCGCAATTTTCGCCACAGCGCCCACAGCGAATTGGCCGTGTGCCCAGAGGCCAGCGCCGCGCCATTCACTGCGCCAATGGATGTGCCGACCACCACATCCGGGTACCATTCATGCTCCTCCAAAAAGCGGAGCACACCCACATGGTACGCCCCGCGACCGCCTCCCCCGGAGAGGACCAAAGCTCGTTTTGGATCTTTTGTTAGCATATCGTACTCCTTAAGAAAAAAAGCGGAACACAGAGCAACTGTGATAAAAGTCAAGCCTTTTGCACAGATTGCTTGGTATTCCAAGTATTGTTGTCACGAATCATGGCGTTGAGAATCGTCAATAATTTGCGCATACACGCCACGACGGCAACTTTCTTTTCTTTGCCTCGTTTTACCAAGCTCTGGTAAAACGTTTGAATAACAGGGTTAAATTGTATGCTGGATAAAGTTGCCATATACAAAGTAGACCGAATAGCCGCCCGGCCCCTTTGACACGCCGCTTGCCGCGACGCGGTCCGCTGTCATTGTTGAAAGGAGCTAAGCCTACCAACGCGGCAATTTTCTGGCGGCTCAGATGGCCCAGCTCAGGTAAGTCGGCGATCAAGATGGCCGAGGTGACCGACCCAATACCGGGAGTGCTTTGGAGAATATCTTGTTTTTGGCGAAAGATAGGCGTTTGGTCGATGAACTGGTCAATTTCTTCATTCAACTTGTCCCGCTCTTCTTCCAGCCACAAGATATGTTGGCTAATGCGGTCTTGGGTGGTTGCGGGGGCTGTACCCAGACGATTCTTTTCGGCCGTTAACATTTCTACCACCTGGCGACGGCGGGTCAGCAAGGCTGACAACCGCTGTTCGTCTTCGCCGGGCAAGCTGGTGACTGGCGGCTTAACTGCTGCGGCAAAACGTGCCAGCAACCGAGCATCCAGATGGTCGGTTTTGGCCAACAGCCCAACTGAACGAGCAAACTCGCGCACCCTGCCGGGATGGACCCGGCAAAACGGCAACTTAGCTTCATACAAAGCAGTTAATAACCGGATTTCCAATCCGCCGGTGGATTCCACAACAATTAAGGTTGGGTGCAACTCTTGGAGCTTAGCAACTGTCACCGCAATCCCTTGCTTGTCATTGGCTGATTGCCAAAAATCGCCTTCTTGGTCAACAGCCGTATCCAATACCTTTTTGGAAACATCGATGCCTACGTATGAGTCTGTTGTTTCTTTCATTTTGCCCTCACGCCAAGATTTTCAATTAGCCCGCTCTAGCAAAATTCGGACTCGACCGTCCTTACAACTGTTCGGGCATTTATTGATAAGGACACGGCGACCCGCGCTCTGTGTCGGTTTTCCAAACCTAGTTTCACTCGGTCTGCCGTGTCCTTTTCATCATACTAGTTACACAGAGGAATCACAGAGTTACACAGAGAGAAAGAGAGTTGTTGCCCTAATCTCCAATCTCCAATCTCCAAATTACCCCTCGCCTTCTACCACTTTGCCCGCCGCCTTCCAGGCCCGCTTGGCATCCTCGTACCCCATCTGGAACAACTCATCGTGCCCTTCGCGGGTGTAGCGGATGATGCGATCTACCGGGATCGCTTTTTGCGGGGCCACAATGATGGGGTCGGGCAGCGCATGAAACTTATCTTCAAAAATGTCGGGGATGCCGTTGCCATCCTTATCTTCCAGATTCAGTTCTTCGCCACGCAGTTGGCTCATGAGCAGCCGGTTGGTGGCTTGCAGGCGAGCATTTTCCACCTGTAGCCGCACCAGTTCATTGATGCGGCGAAACATCTTCAGGTCGGATTGGAAGGAGGCGAGCAAGGCCCATTCTAGCATGGTGCTGGCGGCAGTGAGGATGTTTTTGGGCGTGGGCAGCACCGGGGTGTTTTCATCATCGTCTTCCCAGGGGGTCATGATGACCACCACAATTTCTTCTGCACCCGCGTCGATGGCCGGGCCAAGCGGGGTGTTGGCCACGGTGGCCCCATCCCAGTAGAGCGTATCGTTGAGTTGGGTGGCGGGGTAGACGATGGGAATAGAGCAGCTGGCGATGATGTGGTTGAGCTCAATCTTTTCGCGGCGCAGTTTGCTGGGGTAAACGTCGTCGCTGTTGCCAAAGACATGAAGCTGGCCGCTGTTGATTTCGGTGGCGGTGACGCGCAGGTGAACGGCCGCTTCTGCCGAATTAATGCGCTCAAAATTTACCCAGCCCTGCTCTTGCAGCGTGCTGCGCAAGGGGGATGTGTCTAACAGGTAATTGCCTTCCAGTAAATTCCAATGGGTCTTTTGCACATCATCGGTGGTGAGCCGCTGCCAGAGTGCCCACAGCGAGCGGGAGTTGTGCCCAGAAGCGATGGCTGCCCCATTGACCGCGCCAATGGAGGTGCCAGCGACGATGTTGGGGAACCATTCGTGCTCCTCCAAAAAGCGCATAACGCCCACATGGTAAGCGCCGCGCCCGCCACCGCCGGAAAGGATGAGCGCATTTTTGCGGGATTCAGTTGGCATAGCAGCCTCCTCAAATAAAGAGGAGACTGGGGAGTAGAGATTTTAATCTCCAATTTCCAGTCTCCCATCTCTTTTTTTAACCGATGAGGTATGCTGGGCGAACGGCCGTTTCCCCATCCACAATATCCTCAGAACCAGGCGGCCGTACCGGCAGCACAATGTTAAAACTGCTGCCCGGCAGCCGTGCCTCATCCTCGCCTTCAGATTCCACCCAAATACGGCCGCCGTGTGCTTCAATCACACCCTTGGCAATGGGTAGGCCCAGCCCAGGCCCCGCCCCTTTGAACTTAGTACTGCCCGTGGAATGCAGCTGCGGATCACCAATGCGGAAAAACTTTTCAAAAATCAGGGAATGAAATTTGGGGTCAATCCCAATGCCCGTGTCTTGGATCACAATCTCCAAAAACTCTTCCTCAAAGGTTTGGCCGGGCACAATGGCGGCGCGCACAGAAATTCGGCCGCTGTCTGGCGTATATTTCACCGCATTGCCCAATAAATTGGTAAACGCCTGTACCAACCGCTTAAAATCGGCATAAATGGGGGGCAGCTCATCCACGCCCGCTAGTTCTAGCCGAATGCGCCGTTCCCGCATCGCCTGGATCAGCGGCTCGACGGCCAGGCGCAGCACCGTTTCAAGCTGGGTCTTCACAAACGTCAGCTGCATGCCATCTACATCCAGCTGGCTGGCGTCTAACATGGCGGTGATGAGCCGCTCTAACTGTAAAGTAGCCCGGTTGATATGCCCCACAATTTCGCGGGTTTGCTCGCGTGTCAGGGCATTTTCCTCGTTCATGGCCGATAAAATGTCGGCGTACCCTTTCACCTGCGTCAGCGGCGTGCGCAGCTCGTGAGAAGCGATGGTGATGAAGTCTGACTTCACCCGGTCCATGATTTCTAGCTTTTCGTTTTGCTCTACCAGATCAATGTTCAGGTAACGAATGTGCTCGTTTTGGTCGTTGATTTCGCTAAAGAGACGAGCGTTTTGCAGGGCTACCACCGTCTGGTCGGCCAGAGTTTGCATCAGCTCCAGTTCAGATGGCTGGTAAGGCACGGCCGAACTTTTAGGACCCACCCCAATGAGCCCCACAATTTCTGTGCCGCTGCTGACGGGCACATACACTTCCATCGTCATTTCATTGAGCCAGCTGCGTTCCTGGTCGCTCAAATCCTTAAACGCCGGGTTGAAATCCAGCTCATATTGCAGCAGCGGCAGATGTTGGTTCACCAGGGCGTTGATGAACAAATCATCATGGTTAAAGCGGATGGGATGGCGGGGCACAATGCCAATGGCTGGAATCGGTTCTACTTCGTAGCCGCCATTTTCTAGCCCGGTTACCAGCATCAACGTGCCCCGGTTTGTTTCTAGCAGTTCACTGAGCGTGCCCACGATGAGCAGCGAGATTTGCTGCACGTCCAGGGTGCGAGAGATAGCCTGGCTGTAATGGCGCACGACCTGCCCGGCATTTACCCCCTCGCCGCGCAGGTAGCGAAAAACCAGGTTGCTGATGAGCCGACGAAACGGCTGATACAGGAAAAAGCCCAGGGTGATGATGAGGGCGATGAGGATTGAGGTGAACAGGTCGCTGCCCCGATTAATGGCGGAGCCAAATTGAAAAACGATAATGACGGAAAGGATAAGTGGCAGGGCCGATAGGGTGTTGATGATGACAAAAGCGATGGCGCGTTGGGCGCGGGCGCGCACGTCGAAAATGCGGAAGGAGGCAACGCCGTACGCCAACCCCACCATGCCCAACAGGCGCAAAATTTGCCCAATCAAAATGAAGCCTAGCTGGTCGAAGAATTGGATAAATTCCCCTAAAAAGATGGTGCTGAGGATGGTGAACCAGTAAAGCAGGCGATTGGCATGCCAGGGGAAGCTGGTTTTGCGGTATTCGCGCCATGTTTTGCGCAGCAGGCCAGCGGCCAGGCCACCCCAGGCCAGGTAAACGGCGATGGTACCGTTGGTGGGCATGACGATACGGCCGTCTGGCAAAAAGAAATGGTGATTTGGGGCGAATAGGTTGAGCAGAACGGCCGTTACAAGCGCTGCCCCACCCCAAAATAGATACTTTTTGGCCGGTCGCCAATCCAAAAAGGCGCTGGTGGTTGCCGCCAGGGCACAAACAGCCAGCAGCAAGACAATGTTGGGGAAGTTGGGAATGGGGACGCTGCTGGCAAAATAAAGGGCAAATTCCCAACCAATCGACACAATCAGCAAGATAACCAGCCAGGTAGTCTGGCTTTTATCTGGACGACGGCGGATTTGGGGCAAGATGAGCAGCACCAGGTAAAAACCGGCGGCGATGAGTGGGAGATAAAGGTTAGCTTGGTATGCGTTCATGTATGCGAGCTACTGCTTGGCAGCCTCGTCCTTGGCACCAATCGGGCAAAACTCACCAGCGTTTGCAAGGACAGGACGGTTTGATTTTGCACTACTCGGTGAGCCTATTGTAATGGTTGGCATAGGCTATGGCAAAGCACGTTTCTTTGAATAGTACCAGTGTACCATATCTTGAGCCGTGATAGGTTTGGGCAAAAGGTAAAAAAAAAGCGCAGCTTGTTGCTGCGCTTCTTGTGGCGGAGAGGGCGGGATTCGAACCCGCGATACCTTTCGGTATACACGCTTTCCAAGCGTGCGCACTAAGCCTCTATGCGACCTCTCCAAATCGAACCGGAATTATAGTGCGAGATGGCAGGTTTGCAAGCCGGATTGTGAAATCGGGCACGTTACCAGCCTACGGCCGTTCCATCATTCCTCGGTTCGCTGCCGCCGATAAGCACCCCGCTGGCCGGGTCGCGCACAATCACCTGCCCACCGCCGTAATGCAGGGGCTGCCCCTTGGGCCACAGGGTGTGGCCGCGCCGAGCCAGGGCGTGGCGGATGTCATCGGGCACGGCCGTTTCCAACGCCACCTGCTTATCCTTCAGCCAGTTGAAGCGGGGCGCATCCAGCGCCGTCTGCGGATCCATACCAAAATCGATCAGATTGATGCCCACTTGCAAATGGCCCTGCGGCTGCATAAAGCCGCCCATCACCCCAAAACTGCTCCACGCCTGCCCATTTTTGGTGATAAAGCCGGGGATGATGGTGTGATACGGCCGTTTACCCGGCGCAGCCTCATTGGGATGGCCCGGTTCCAAACTAAAGTTGGCCCCCCGATTTTGCAGCTGCACCCCCGTGCTGCCCGCCGTGATGCCGCTGCCAAAGCCCATGTACAAACTTTGAATCCAGCTCACCATGTTGCCGTGGCCGTCTGCCACCGTCAGGTAAACCGTGTCGCCGTGGATTTGCGGCGTGCCGGGTGTGGGCGGCAAGGCACAATCTGGCTGGATGAGCGCCAGGCGGCTGCGCGTGTAGCTGTCGCTCAGCAGGGCGGCGATGGGCACCGCTGCCTGGCGCGGATCGGCAATGTAGGCATGGGCGTCGGCAAAGGCCAGCTTCATCGCCTCGATGAGCGTGTGGTAATAATCGGCCGTGCCATAGCCCAGCGCGGGCAAATCGAACTGCTTGGCGATGTTTAGCGCCAGCAGCGCGGTTAAGCCCTGGCCGTTGGGCGGAATTTCGTGGAAGACGGTGCCATCCTTGTAGGCAACGCTGATTGGCTCTACCCATTCGGCGCGGTAGTTGGCCAAATCATCTTCTGTGAGAAAACCGCCATCCGCCTGTACCGCCTGGGCAATCTGGCGGGCGATGTCGCCCTGGTAAAACGCCTCTACCCCGTTTTCGGCGATGGTTTGCAGGGTGTGGGCAAATTCGGGGTTTTGAAACAGTTCGGCGGTGCGGGGGAACGGCCGTTGGGCAACCATACGCGCCTGGAATCTGGCAATCGGCTCATCTTTTCCATAGAAAGCTGCCAGGAACGGGCAATGCGTTGGCTCACAGGGTAGCCATCTCGCGCATAGGCGATGGGGCGGTTCAACAGCGTATCCAGCCCCAGGCTGCCAAATCGTTCCAGCGCCAACTGCCAGCCACGCAGGCTGCCCGGCACCGTCACGGCCAGCCCGCCGATGGGGGGGAATTGCTCATGTCCTTGATTGCGGACGAATTCGGCCGTTAAGCCCATCGGGGCAGGGCCGCTGGCGTTGAGACCGTACAGCTTTTGCTCATCTGCCTGCCAGATGAGAGCAAATGCATCACCGCCAATGCCGGTAGAGCACGGCTCTACTACGCACAAGGTGGCTACCGTGGCGATGGCGGCATCTACAGCGTTGCCGCCCGCTTTTAGCACATCCAGGCCAGCCATCGCCGCCAGAGGTTGGCTGGTGGCCACCAGCCCGTTGCGAGCAATAATGTTGGATCGTCTGCTGGGGTATTGAAACTGTTCAAATTTCATGCGCTTTCCTTAAAATTTTGTACCAGATAGGGCAGAGTAAATTTGCCTTGACACCGAACAGGTGTTCGTGTATACTGCACCCAGAACAAATGAGCGATTGTCATAATGTGTGCAAATAGTAATTTAACGTAGATTTCTCTAGTTTAGCAGATTGCATGATATCGCGGCAGCCGTAGAGGAGTAGGCGCAATGGGTAAAAAAGGTTTATCAGAACGTCAAAAAAATATTTTGGCTTACATTCAGGAATATGTTGACGACTTTGGGCGACCGCCTACCATCCGCGAAATTGGTAGTGCCGTAAACATCAGTTCCACCTCTGTTGTAAATTACAACCTGACCAAATTGAAAGAGCGCGGTCTGCTTGAGCGGGACGCGGACGTATCGCGTGGGTTGCGTTTAACCGATATGGCCACTGAGGTGACGGAGCAGGTTGTGGAGACGGTTAGCCAGGTTGTGGAGAAGGTGAGTACGGCCGTTTCCAACATGTTTCGGGTGCCGCTGCTGGGTAATATCGTAGCTGGTTCGCCAATCGAAGTAGGCAATGGTGATTTTTCTGTCTACGATGAAGAAGATGCCATAGAAGTGAGCAGCAGCATGATTTCTGGTCGCCATGACAATCTCTACGCGTTGCGGGTCAATGGGGATTCCATGATCGATGCGATGGTCAATGATGGTGACATCGTGATTATGCGCCACGACAGTGATGCCCGTAACGGGGAGATGGTGGCTGTTTGGCTGCGCGATGACACAACCACGCTAAAATATTATTATCAAGAAGGCAACAAAGTGCGCTTGCAACCAGCCAACCCGACAATGGACCCGATTTACGTAGACCGCAAAGATGTTCAGGTGCAGGGCAAAGTGATGATGGTGCTGCGGCAAACTGCACGGTAGCAAACAGTTTAAAGTTGTATGGACGGCCGTTACGCGCCGTCCATTTTTTATCCATAAATAGAACATGTGTGCTTAATTTGGGCGTACTGGAACGCATCATGAGTGAAAAGAATCCTGGCAAAAGATGAATAAAGAAGCGCGACTGCGGCATCAGCTAGAGCTGCAATCGCGCCAAATTGAGCGCGTGTTTTCCACTCACCAGGTGCCAACCCGGGTGGCCGGTGGGCAGGTAGAAACCCAATCCATTCGGTTTGACCTGCAATCTCACCTGGAATCTGGTTTGCACCGGCTGCGGGGACTAAAGCGAGATTTGCTCTCGGTGCTGGGCGTTGCGGACGTGTCGCTGGTGAAAGATGAGCGGGGGGCAGTGGCGGCTGGACATCGTTCGGCCGCACGAACCGCCCGTGGCTTTGCTAGATTTACTGCCGCTGCTGCCAGCGCTGCCAGAGAGTACGGCCGTTTTGGGCATCGATGAAGAGGGTGCCCCACTGCTGCTTCCTTTTGCCGACCCAGACATCACCCACGCCTTGCTTGTGGGGGCAGACGGCGCAGGCAAGACCGCGTTGCTGCGTACGCTGGCCATTTCACTGGCCATGACTAACCGGCAATCTAAGCTGCAACTGCTGGTGATCGATCCAGACCGGCCGGCACAAACCAATCGCGAACTGGCGCCTCTGATGTTTCTGCCGCACTTGCTCAGCCAGGTGGTTATTGAAGCCGACGAAGCGTTGCGTACTTTGCAAGTGTTGGTAGACGAGATGTATCACCGGCTGAAATACGAAACGATTCGTCCGACTATCGTGACGCTCATCGACAACGTGGAGGTGCTGTTTGCCACCAACCGGGCCGACATGCATGCGGCTTTGGCTGAACTGCTGCAACGTGGGGCCGAAGTGGGCATTCACCTGGTATTGGCTACCAGCCAACCAACGGCCGATTGGTTGAGCAGCGTGATGCGGGCAAACTTGCCGCTGCGCCTGGTGGGGCGGGTGCGGGATGAGGCAGAATCTTTGGCGGCAACGGCCGTTGTGGGGGCCGAGGCACACGCCTTGTTGGGTGAAGGTGATTTTTGGCCGTGGCCGATGGCAGCCAGGTGCATTTTCAGGCGGCCTTCATTGGCAATTATGATTTGCACCTGACGCTGGAAACCATTCACCGCAACCGGCCCCAGCCATTGCTGGCTCAACCGCTGCTGTTAGGCGAGGGCGAGGCAGATTCCCCTGCCTTTAATTGGGAGCGGGCGGACGAGCTGTCGGGCAATATTGCTGCCAATGAGGCTGATCCGGTGCGTGGCAAAGATGCGTTAGAGCTTTTGAGGACAGTACTCAGGAGACTTCATGAGTGGGGGCACTCCCACGGATGAAAACCTTGCGTCGGATTGGCAATCCGACCCACATTTATGAAGGATAAACAGGATGAACGTTGGCATGTTGTGGCTAGATGACGATCGCAATCGGAGTCTTGATGAGAAGGTGAGTCGGGCGGTGGAATATTATGCAGAGAAGTACGGCCGTATGCCAGAACTCTGCCTGGTGAATAAAACCATGCTTGTCGAAGAAATGCTGGTGGGGAAGGTGAGCGTGCAGCCCCAGTCGGCGATTTTACCCCATTATTTTTGGCTGGGGATGAAGGCGTCTTAAGCCAAATTACTCTTTAGCTACCATCAAAATTGAGCGACTACCACCTTCGATGAGGGTCATGCGTGCCTGGTAGATACGGCCGTCTGCCCCTTCAATTTCGGCCGTGGTGTGCAGGTTTGTGCGACTATCCTGCATAATAAATTCAATAGCTGCTTCATTTTTCAGCAGCTTGTTGATGGGATGCCCCACCACTCTTGCCTCTGGCAGTTCAAACAGTTCGCGGGCTGCTTTGTTCAACAGCAGCAGCTTATCTTCATTATCCACCACCAACACCGGGTCATCAATCTGGTCTACCACCACAGAAAGCGTCACGCGCTGCTGCTCAATGTCTGAGTAGATGTTGGCGTTGTTGATGGCAATGGTGGCATAGCCACCCAAAGCGGAGAGGGCGCGCGTATCGTTGCTGTCGAATGAGGTTTCTTTGAGGCGATTGGTAACACCGAGCACCCCAATGGGCTTGTTTTGCAGAATTAGCGGTACGTAAATGAGTGATTTCACCAGGGAGGGCGGTGTGCGTACGTTTCCATTGCGAATCGTTGCCGATGGCGATGGCTCGTTTGGTTTGCAGCACTTTACCAGCCAGACTGTCGTTGACGCGCTTGCGCATGGATTGGGCTTTGGAGTCCAGGTTTTGGAAGCGCGGATGTACAGTTCGCCCTGTTCTTCATCTAGCAGCATGAGGGAGCCCTCTTCTTGCGCCGACAACGTAAACGGCCGCTTCCACCACGCGGTGCAGCACCTCTTCAAATCTAGCGATGAGGCGACGGATTTACCCACGCCATACAGCACGTTCAGTTCCTGGGCGCGCCGTTGGAGCTGCGAGTTGCTTTCCATGAGCTGCTGCACCAGCTGGTCCCGTTAGCGCTGCAAGCGGCTTTCGCGCAAAGCGCGGTCTACCGATTCGCTAATCTCATCGGCATCAAATGGTTTTATGACGTAATCGCGAATACCGAGGCGGAAGGCCGCAACGGCCGATTCCTCAGAACCATGCGCCGTTGCCAAAATTGCGGGTATTTCAATGCCGCGTTCCCGAAGCTTTTCCAACACTTCCAGGCCAGTTAGACGGGGCATTTGTTGATCACAATCATCAGATCTGGCTCTTTAGCTATCGCCATCTCCAGACCCATTAAACCATTGGAGGCTTGCAATACTTCAAAACCTTTTGGCTGCAAAATATATTCGCACAAAAATCGCGAATCTCTTGTGAATCATCAATGATGAGTACGCGTTCGTACATATATCATCCTTTCCTTAAGCTGGGAAGTGTCAATTTCACTATATTACTACTCGCGCTATAAGCATGCAACCATAGAAATCTGCCTAATTGTATACATTTTAAGCAGTTGTGGTGATAATCGAATTGCTCAGCCTAGGCTTAAAAAACTTGTCGCCCTGATTTGCATGGGATAGCATGACGCTGTGATAGAAAAACAATCCAAGCACAATACATTTATATTCTTGAGCTGCCTCGCGTTCATTATAAGCGGAATCGTTTTATTTTCGGCATGTGCTGATAGCCAAGAAGTACCACCGATTGTCGTTACGGAGGTGTTCAACATTGCGGGTGAGGAGCTGATTGTCACCCGCATTTTAGAGCCAACGCCGACGCCAACGGCCGTTCCTCCTGCGTCGGAATCGGATGAAGCCGTGGTGCTAGACCTGAGCTTTGTGCGCACCAGTGTCCCCGGCATCGATCCGCAGGTAACCAATGACCCCGATGGCATTGACCTGATCGAGAACCTGTTTGTGGGGCTTACTCGTTATAATCACGTCAACAACCAGGTAGAGCCCGCGTTGGCCCAATCTTGGGAAGTGTCGGAAAACGGCCATATCTGGACCTTTTCGCTGCGAGACGATATTTTTGGGTACGCCCGGGCGAGCGCGTGGTAGATGGCTACGTCATTGCAGAAGCCGTGCGACCGGTGGTGGCCAGCGATATTGTTTTTGCCATCCAGCGCACCTGTGCCCGCGAAACCAATTCCCCCGATGCATTTATCCTTTTCCTGATCCAAGGGTGTGAACAGGTGCACCAGCTGGCCACTGCTACCCCAGCTGATTTGGAAAATGTCGGTGTGCGAGCGCTGAACGATACCACGCTGCAAGTAAGCCTCAATCGTTCGGCAGCCCACTTTTTAACCATTACGAGCCTTTGGTTTATGCGCCCCCTGCCTCGCGAACTGTTCGAGGAGTCTTTTGTAGAAGAGTATGGGAGCGATTGGCAAACGGCCGATTCAAAACGGGCACCCTTCTTAACCAGCGGCCCCCTTTACGCCCCTCGATGAAACCTTTGGCACGTTGCAGCGCAATACCCTCTGGCCCATCCCATTTCAGGGCAATACCGAATTTGTTCAGATCAACTACGTTGATACCGATGATATTGCCTTGTTGCTTTGGCAGGCCAAGTCGCTGGATGTCATTGAGGCCACCAACATAAACCAGACTACGTTGTCTAATGCCACCTTGCAGCAGCTGCGCCTGGTAAGCCAGCAAACGCTTTTTACCTCAACTTTAATTTTGAAAGCGGTGTGTTCCGAGAGGCAAACATACGCCGAGCGTTCAGTGCGGCAATTGATCGCCAATTTTTGGTGGAGGAAGTGTTTGGCAATGCCGCGTTGCCCATGCGCCACCTGTTGCCGCCTGGCGTCGTTGGCGCGCCGCCCGTTGACCAGGTTGGTTTTGGGCCACTGCCCCGACTATGCTCAGCCTGCAAATGGCCGAAAGTGGCTTCCGCACCTGTCGCCTGATTCCTAGCGATATTCGTTTCACTGGTTACCTCGTCTGACCTTTCGCTGTTGCAGGCGGAACTGATTATCCAGATGTGGATTGATGAATTGGGCTGTGATGAGTCGCAATTTCTGGTGGAGCAGGTGCCTTTTTGGCACGCTGCTGGCCAACACGCGGGCCGATGCTGGTGCCGCTCGACCCGACATTTGGGAGCTGGCCTGGGCCTCGGTACTTCCCCGACGGGCAAAATTGGATGGGTGATTTGCTCACTGCCAGGGAAAGCGAGAACCGTGAGAAACGGCCGTAATGGCGAAGTCGATACGCTTATTCGGGAAGCGGCTAACACCCTGGATATGGGCAAACGGCTGGAGCTGTACCGCCAAATTGAAAACATCATGTTTGGCGAATCTGGCATTATGCCTTTGGTCCCCTTTACCTGCCCGCCGACCTGGTTCTGGTGCAGGATTGGCTGACCTACCAGCCCGCCTTGTTTGGTGGCGAGCAGTACGACAGTTACGTCATTGAAGTGGCGCGTAAGGAGTTGGAACGAGTCGGTCCCATCAATGACAGTTTCTACAGAATGGGAGCGATTTGCGGCCTGGGCCGCTTCTCAGGCGTGCCGCTGACGCCCGAGCAGGTGGCGGATTTGCCATCCACCAGCAGCTGCTTTTGGACTGGAATGCGCGGATGAACTTAACGGCCGTTTGGGAACCGGCCGAAATTCGCCTGCGCCATTTTTTGGATTCGTTGAGCTGTGCGCGGGTAACGGGGATTTGAACTGGCCGTTCCCCATCGACGTGGGTACGGGGCTGGGTTACTGGCTTGCCGCTCAAAACTTTGTTCCCCCACATGCGCCTGGACGCTGGTGCGTGGCCAAGACGGGCAATTTTTGCAGGCGGTGGTAGATGCGCTGGCGCTGGGCAGGGTTACCATTGTGGCGGAACGGGCCGAGCTGCTAGGCCAGATGCCCCAGCACCGCCAGCAATATGATTGCCAGCAACGGCGCGCGCCGTTGCCGAGCTGCACGCTGGTAGAATTTTTGCTGCCGCTGTGCCGGGCAGGGGGTGCCGTGCTGGCCCAAAAAGGGGAGGGGGTGCATGAGGAGCTGCCAAACGGGCAAACGGCCGTTCCCTGTTGGGGTGCCCAGCCAGAACTTGCCGAAGTGACCTGCCCGGAAGAGAGCAGCCGCATTATTTTATCATTATCAAAAAGGTGGGGAAACGCCAGAAAGAAAATATCCTCGCCGAGTGGGAATGCCAGAAACGGAGGTTAAGCTCTTCTTCGGCCAACGTTTGTTCTTGGGTAATATGCACCTGGTACAGATTTTCCGGTTCATCCTTGCCCCGGAATTTCATAGCCCCCCATCGGGGTTAGCGGATGGGCTGAGCAGCCTGCTTGTGGTTACCTGGAGGCTTTTTGGCACACCCCCTTCAGATACCACAATCTGGCCGTCCACGGCAATGTCTACCAGGCGGTGGGCGGTGTTGACGGCATCACCCACCATGGGAAGGTCATGCGCGTTTCAGCCCCCACATTACGCCCACAATACTGTGCCCTCATCAATTTCGATGCCCATACCAAAACCGGTGTTAGCTCTTCGCAAACAGCTCCATCCTCAGGGCATTGAACCGTTTTTGCAGCAACAGCCGTTTCCACCGCCCGGCTGGCTGCATCTGCCTGATCAAACGGGGCATTAAACGCCACCAGAATTTCGTCGCCGGTGAGTTCAAAAATGGTGCCCTCGTAGCGGTAAACCACTTCTGTCATTTTGGTGAAAAATTTATTCAGCCGTTCAATTACTTCATTGGGGCCAACCATGCGGGTAAAGCGGGTAAAACTGCGAATATCAGCAAACATCACCACGGCACGGCGTCTTTCCCGGCAGCCCATCAGCCCCGGTTCATGCGATGGCCATAATCGACCAGGCTTGGCCCCATGTAACGGGAGAACGTTTCTTTAATTTCCTGCTTCTGCTCGCTCTTCCGCCAGCCGGAATTCTTCAATGCGCTTGAGTTCTGTAATGTCTTGTAAAACGACTGCATACCCACACACCCTGAATTGGCGAGACGCTGGTGAATAAGGTCCTGCCATTGTCCATTTTTAATTTCCTGAGCGTTGGCCTGGTTGCCGCCATTGCTGTACACCGTCAGCAACACGCTCAAAGGCGGCACATCACCAATATATTTTCCCGGCAACCTCTTCTGTTTTCAGGGTGAAACAGCCGTTCGGCCGCCTGGTTGAACATAGAAATTTGCCAATTTTCATCTGTGGTGACGATGGCATTGGTCGCCTGCCGCAAAATCGCTTCCAGCTTGCGGCGCTCTTCGCTTGATTTCTGCTAAACAAATGGGCATTGGCGATGGCGGTAGAAACAGTGCTGCCCAAGCGTTCAGCAGCTTTTTTGTGTTCCTCCGTAAAGTAGCCAATGTCGGGATGGTTGAGAATTGAGAATACGCACCATGCGGTCGGAGCCAATCAGCGGAATGCCAATGGCAGAGCCAGGTTCGCCTTCATCATCCGGCAGGGTGATCCAACGGTCATCCTGGCGAATATCGTCGAATATTATCGCTGCGCTTGTTGATAACCAACCAGCACCCAGGCCGCGCGTCATCACTTCTTGGGTTACCCGGTCGCTAATTTCGATGGGGAGGCAGCCCGAATGATGAATTTGTGGTGGACCTCACCCCGCTCATTGAGCAGCAGATGTTGCCTGGTGGCGCCTACCGCCCCTTGGTTTGCTCGATGATGGTAGACATCATCGATTCCAGATCCAGTTGGGTGCTAACGGCCTGGCTGATGTTGTAGAGCAGTTTAAGCCGGTGGCGTTCTTCTTCCAGGTTGGGTTCTGGCCCGTTTTAGTTGGATGAGGGTGCGTACGCGAACCAGCAGCTCTTCCCGAATGTGGGGCGGAGAGAACCCATCGGCCCCGGCTCTTGCCTTCGATGCGGGATCTCTACTTTTGCTGAGGGCGTGATCGTGATGATGGGGATGGAGGTGTGTTCGCGGGTCTGCTTGGAGGATTTTGCAAACCTCAAAGCCGTTGATGTCGGGCATCATCGTCGAGGAGAATGAGATCGGGGTCGCTCCTGGGCCATTGAGATACCGTCTTGGCCGCCGCTGGCTTCCAAGATGCTGAGCCCATCAGCCGGAGTTGGAAGAGGCAGCAACCGATTTTCGCGCATGTCGTCGATGTTAAGTACGACGGAAGAGTCTTGTTGGGTCTGGTTCACAATACTATTCACTCGAAAGTAGGGCACTGGGCGTTAAAGCTGCGCTGTGCCGGGGTTATCGTTGGTTACCTGATATTAATACGGCCGTTCTCAACTTCCATTCGTGTTGCCTGTTCTAAAAATGATTCGGTAAACATGCCTGGGTCGGTCGCAGTCAGGACAGCTTGCGTGGTTTCCAGTGACGGTCTGGAGGCGGCGCGTCGCTGTTCCAGCCAATTTGCCACCACTTCACTCGCAGTAGCAAAATAGGACGTTCACCAGTCACGGCTTCCATCCAGTTGATCCCGCCCATTTTTAATGCCAGGATGGCGGTGCGCTGCTTTGTCCACGAGAACCAAAAACTGCCCAGGAACGGCCATTTAACTGAAAACCGGTCATCTCGATGCGGCCCAATTGCTGGTTGCGCCGGGGCAATATCAATTGCTAAAGATTCTTGCAATAGTTTAGCAAAGCGTTCTGAAACTAATTCTGACTGTCCTTGATGCTGCTCTAGCCAGTCGGCCAGCGCCGTGGGGTGTGGGTGTCGCGCGGCACCCCGGATCGCTTGCTGCCAGAGGCGCGGCAGGTAAAAAGCAGCTTGATCGATTCTTTGCCCCAGTTAGGCCTCGTAATGGATGCGCTGGGTTTCCCGGCTGATGGTTAGAAAGGCGGCCCGGCGGAGAAAGACGGCCGTTCCCAGTTCACCAACTTTTTCGCTGTAAATAGGCAGTAATCCCGCACCGCCTGCCCTTCTGCTATTTGGCGCAGGGTGGCGTTGCGCTGTTCCAGCACTTTATTGTAATTGGATAATGTTCGGCAGTACACCGGATCGATCTGGCTAGGTGATGTCCAAGCTGTAGCGGCGGCGATTGGCGGGGGAGCCAGCCAAGCAGCTGCACACCTGGCAAAAAGAGGACCACGCGCATGGCTCCAAGTCCACCAGCCACTTTGCGACGGTCTAGCAGAGCCTCGCGGCGAAAGCTGAAGATGGCGTGCGGTTGTAGTTGGCCTTTGCTCTTGGATGAGGCGCATTTCCAGGGTTTGGGTTTGTGTGGGTGACGACCGTGGCGTTGAGCCGCCCAACGACGATCGGCCCTTCGGCCTGGGCGGCCGTCCAGTTAAGCAGTTGGG
>JADJOJ010000003.1 GCA_016713825.1 Candidatus Leptofilum gracile
CCCACCTATTTTGGCGGCATGGTGAACGAGTGGAGCGCCAGCCTGCACCCGATCAAATATTTGTACGGGTTGGCGGGGGCGGTGGCCCGGCAGGGCGGCCTGTTGTGTGAAAAAACGGCCGTCACCCGCCTGGAAAAATTCGCCCACGGTTTTTTGGTACACACCAGCCAGGGCACCGTCAAAGCGCGCGAGGTGCTGCTGGCGACCAACGGCTACACGGGTAAGCTGGTGCGCTCTGTGCAGCGGCTGGTCTTCCCGATGAACAGCGTGGCCATCGTCACCGAGCCGCTCACCCCGGCCCAGCAAACCTACCTGAACCCAGACGGCCGTACTGCCCAGGATTCGCGCTGGTTACACCATTATTTTCGGTTGACGCCAGACGGCCGTTTCCTGTTCGGCAGCCACCGGCACTGGCGGCTGGAGCAAGATTTGCTGGACTGCGCCGCCGCGCTGCGCCAGCAGATGGTCAAACGCTTCCCCCTCCTGGCCGATGTGCCGCTGTCGCACGTGTGGGCAGGCAACCTGGGGCAAACGTTTGACCTGGTGCCGCACATCGGGCGGCTGAACGGGGTGCATTATGCCCTGGGCTACAGCGGGCAAGGTGTGGCCCTCTCCGCCTACCTGGGCCGCGAGGCGGGCCTGCTGCTCTCGGGCCAAAAACGGACCAGCCCCTTTGTCGCCATCCAGCCGGTGACACACTTTTATTATCGAAGATACGGCCGTTTTGCCCCGCTGCTAAGCCACTACTACCGCTTCCTTGATTGGATTAGTTAGATTGGAATAGTTGTGAAGAACGGCCGTTTCCCCTTGCGTAAATTCACGTAATTCAAGAAAAGGGGAAACGGCCGTTTACAGCTCCAACAAAGTAGATTTAACGATGTGTGATCTTAATTCGAAGGTTCTAATGATTCTGCAATTTGCAAAAGAGTCGTTGTATCAACTCCCGGTCCAATTAAGTGAAGGCTAACACCATTTTCTTCCCATACAACGCTGGTTCCGTCTATCAAAGCAGCCGTTATGTCCCCGACCAACACATCTTCCATTGATCCTTCTGTAACGATTACCGATGCTTGGGCATCAACCTCGACGGTGTGCTCATCCACATCTTGAATAGTATTCCCCCCCTTTGATTGATAAAGTCCAATACGGCCACCCGGTCCTTGGTAAATGACAAAAACTTCATAAGGTGGAAGACCCAAAAGCCTGGTCTCAGACAGGGAATAACCATTTGGCATATAACCCGGCAGCATGAGTAGGTAACCTGCTTCTGTAAGGGCTTGTTCTAAGGAGACGATTTCATTTCGCATGCCATCAGCACAGCAACCACCAAAATTGTGACCCTCAAAGCTGTAAGACCATGCTCTGCCCTCAGCTTCCTCGCGATCGTACCGCGCTCTCAACTCATCCAGGGTTTCCGGTTCGCTGTCTGGCGCCACTTGAACGGCAGAAGTATTCTCCCACTGTAATTTGTGCAGGAACTCTTGCAAGGATGCCAATACGGGACGACCAGCTGCCAGGGTAAGGAACAAGCCCAACAACAAAATGGTTGCTATGGCTGTCCGTGCTACCGGTTGGCGGCCTGACATCACTAGATGAGCCAGCGACCACCGTCGGGAACGAGATTCCTGTTTTGCTTCTAGCTGCTGCCACAATTGTCGGCGAAGTTGGCGCTGTAGCTGTTTGCTGGCGGGAAACTCAAGCGTGTGTAGGCGATTGGCGAGGAGAAATAAGTCATTGACGTGCTTAAAATCTTCGCCCCTGCCCAGATGCTTGCCCGCAAGCACAGCATCTACTTTTTCTGAAAACTCTACTGCTTTTTGTTCAAATTCATTCATCACTCACCTTCCTCTGCTATCCCTTGCCTCAATTTTTTCATGGCTCGATAGAGAATGACGGCCACGTAGTTGTCTGAGAGATTAAGAAGATTGGCGATCTGACCATTGCTCAGCCCGGCGCCAAATTTCAAGCCGATGATTTCTCTTTCGCGATCGGCAAGGCAGGCAACTTTCGCCAGGAGTTCTTCATCGCTTAGCCGTTCCAGTACTTGTTGCTCAGTAAACTGGGTACTTACTATTTCTACGGCGCTGTCTTCTAAGGGCACTTCCGACCGCGCCTTGTCCCGGTAAAAATCCACGACAACGTTGTGGGCAATGCGAAAGAGCCAGGGGCTAAATTCCCGTGTTTTTCCCGGTAGCTGTCAATTCGCTCTACCACCTTCAAAAAATAGTGGATACCAGATCTTCCGCTACTTTCCGCTCCCCACACGATAGTAAACATATTTGTAAACGCGCGGAAAATAATGGTCATACAGGTCGGAAAATGCGCGCATATCGTTTTGCGAACGTTGGACCAATTCTGCTTCTGACTTTTTACTCAAGGTCATCTCGCCCATATCAATCGTTTCCATTTCATTTGGCCATTCTCATAAAGTATATACGGCTAACGCGCGGGAATATGACAGGACTCTGGATGTTTGGCCCGATAGAGCGGCCATTGTTGTACTGGTGCTGGGGAAGGGGAGCGGATTCTGGGGTAACGGCCGTTCACCCCTTCACCTTGTCAAAACTAACGCGCTTCCAATAGACGGCCGTCCTCTCCTGTGCTATACTCTCCCCTGTCTGGGGATGACTGGCTTCGACGGGGAAGGTTGGTCCTGGACTGCAAGCCGAGCACGCTTTACACCTCGTAAAACTGGAAGCAACCAATAAGTGCAAACACACGCACAAACTACAGCGCTATGCCTTTGGCTGCGTAACAACAGCTAAAACCTAGCGTGCGGCTTCCATAGACGGAAGCTCCGTCTACCTCATTCGTTCGTTGTCCGGGTGAGTGTTAGGCGACATCAATGTCAACGTGCTGCATCTCGATGCTGCTAGAGATGCTTAAGCGGCTCTTTCGGGAGCCAGCAGCGGGCTGTTAGCTGACCCAGTTAGTCGGGGCGCCTATCAGCTAAACCAATAAATAGACTGACTAAGCTTGTAGACGTTTAGAGGCCGAATTTTTCGGACGCGGGTTCGATTCCCGCCATCTCCACCTCAAACAAAAACCGGATTTTGAGCGCTGTTTTGGCTCAAAATTCGGTTTTTCGTTTCCTCTCTGTGTAACTCTGTGCCTTCTCTGCGTAACTCTGTGTTCCGCTTTTTCTGGTTTAAACCAGATACCCGGCCGCAATTAAGGCCCCGCTCAACAGCTCCACCCCCACTTCCTGAAAACCAAATTGCTTGATGTTGCCGATGGGGCGCGGCTGCTGCACCGTCCAAACTGCGCGCAGCAAAAAGCCGACAAACGGCAGCACCGCCAGCCAGGGAATGAGACTCGCTACGGCCGTTCCCATCACCAACACCAATCCCGCCACATGGCTCCACAACAGCGGCTGCCGGTTAAACGGCCGTTCATGCGTGTCGGCAATGCGCTGGCGGACGTAAAAGACACCCAGCACATTTTGCGCCGCCATCAGGCCCCACACCAGCCACACCGTCGGGTACGATTGCCCCAGCGCGGCCAACATTGCCGCCGGAGCCATTAGCGCCAAGCCTGCCGCACCGATGAGTTCCATTTGCAAGGTGCGGGCGGTTTGGCTGCTCCGCGCCGCCTGGGTGTAGGCCACCAGCAGTCCGATAATTGGCAGCAGCAGCCAGATCAGGACGAAACGGCCGTAACCCAACAGACCAATCCCGCAAAGTGCCACAATTCCGCCCAAAATTTGCAGTAAGCGGCGCACCAGCGGCGCGTCACTGCTGCGGCCACGCCCTTGCTGCAATCGCTGCCAAACGGTTAGCGGCTGGCGCAGCAAAAACAGCGCCAGCCCACCCACCAGCACCAACAGGACGGGCAGGTTGAGGGTTTCGGCAACGGCCGTTCCTACCAAAAACGGCACCAGCAGCCAACTCCAGGAGCCGTGCTCGGCGGGGAGGATGAGTTGTTTGCGCAAGCGGGCCATTAAATTATTTACTGACGGTGAGGGTGAGGAGTAGGGTAACGGCCGTTTTGGCCAAAACACTGTGCGGTAAGTGGGCGGGCATCTGCACCCAGGTGCCCGCCTGGGCCTCGAAGGTATCTTCCCCGAGGGTCAACGTGGCTTCACCGCTTAAGAAATGGAGGGTGGCGGGGAAAGCGGCCGTATGCTCTGTCAGCTCTTCCCCGGCGGCAAAGCCAAACAGGGTGACTTTCAGCACATCATCGCTGTACACCTTGCGGCTCACAATCGATTCCGCCGGGATGTCCGGCAGCAGCCCCGCTAAATTTTCAATAAGTCCGTAAATTGGTTCGCTCATCTTTTTTCTCCTGAATGTGGTTTAAGAAGCCTCTATTTTAACAGATGAGCGAGGAGTGACCTTGATGTAGATCAAATTGGGGGCTTTCGACCGGTGTCATTCCCGCGAAAGCGGGAATCCACTTTGTTACGCAAAAACAGAAAACAGCGAGCGCTGAGCAATCTAGCCCACCTCTTTTTCGTCGGTATATGCAATCTTATTGCTTTCCAGCCAGTCGATTGCAATTTCCTTGAATGCTTGTTCGCGAAATTGATACCACTCTTCTTCTATCCCAAATTCGTAGATCACATCCTTAAAATATCTGAATGCACCGCGCCCTCGGATGCCATTCAATAATCGGCGTCTTAACGCCTCATCCTCGACCGAATAGCAGAAACTTTCCATGATTTTGTATTCATGAATTTCAAACTTTGTTGGAAGTTCGCGGTAATCACTGCTGAACAACACCTCGTCAGCTTGTTGAATGACTTCTCGCTGCCACTCTGGAAAATTCTCTAAATCCTTGCCTTCTTCCGCAGCGCTAAGCTCTTCCGTGGACAGGGTGACAAATTCTCCGGTGCGACTGTTCAAGAAGACCTTGATTTCATCGCCAACGGCTTCCATTTCTTGCACAAAATCTTTTAAGCGAATGATGGGTTCCATAGGCTTCATCTCACTTTGTGTTGTGGTGGGTAACGGCCGTATTCTAACACACCGTTTACCGTTAATACTCAAGTTCGAGCGGTAAAGCGACGTAAGTAAAACGGTCTGAAGGCCGACCCCAACGTACTGAAGACCTCTCCAGAACGAGGGGCATTGATTCTATTCTTTGACACATGTGCATGTCTCTTTTGCTATCTCTTCAATCTTTTCCACTATTTGGAAAAGGCTTCCCTCAAATTCTGGTTCTTGGGAAAGAATTTTTTTTAGACTGTACTTTTTATCCGCAACAGGAGAAATCCAAGCAAAATCTGGAGAATCAAGCTTTTGGCGACAACGCAAACGTATGATTTCGAGGCTCATTATTGGGCAAATTTCATACATATTCTTTCTTGTTTGCATTTCCTCAACCAGGGGAAGACACCAGTGCAAAAGCTTTATTTGATTCTCTAAAACTTTGATTAATTGCTCAAGATCGCTTGCCCGACTGTCTTCTTGTATCGTTCGAAGAGCACTTTGTGTTCCATTGAGCCTTCCTTGGATGTACTCATGTAACGAGTCCCACGTAAAGCCGTTAAGTTCAGATAACATTTGTATCCTTCTAAAACTTGCGTGACTCGGCTTGAAGACCGGCCACAGCACACGGAAGATCTTTCCAAAGCAAGAGACTCCTTAATACAATACTTGTTTGACAAATATTTTAATGGGGGGGGTTCATTTATACAGCTCGAAAAAATTTTGCAACCTCATTTCTAACCAATCAGGAAGTTCTTGTAATGGATTCGGGAGTTGGCTAAACTCCCTCCATATTTCCCTTAGTGGATCGACCTCCCCCTCAGACAATTCTGCATCCAAAGATAAACTCAATGCTTCCTGACAAGCAAAGTATGGCGGGATACAATCCCCTCTATGTAAACATTTACCAAATATTCCCAACAATAACCGATTTTTTTCCTTCGTTTCTTCCTCAACAAAAGCAATACCTTTCAATAAAGACACAACATCTTCTTGGTTATTATTTCTACTCAAAGATAAATCAATAACCCAATCTTCTGGTTTATCTCGTAGCAAGATTTCTCTATCAGCCCAAAGGATAATGGTGTTATGTGAGTAAAAACCACGTTCCAATCCAAGCAAAAGAATACGCGCAACTTCATCATTTCTTAATCTGGCAAAATCATCTGAAATGTTTGGCGGGTAATATTGATTCTTGACTACAGCCCATACATTCTGCCTTCGTAACCAATTCCTGATAGGTAGTTTTTGAGCTTTTTTTTGTGCCTGTTGATAATCTAACTCGCTTTCACGCCAAGGCACATACGTCC
The DNA here is from genome assembly GCA_016713825.1 of Candidatus Leptofilum gracile. Lineage (GTDB taxonomy): Bacteria > Chloroflexota > Anaerolineae > Promineifilales > Promineifilaceae > Leptofilum > Leptofilum gracile. The sequence continues at coordinate 6,239 of JADJOJ010000003.1, forward strand.
AATTGATCATCAGGCTTTCTTTTTCAGGATGTGGAAATGTTATCTTATGTATCGCTGGAAGCCAGCGAACATATCTGACATGTATCTGAGTTCCTGGAGCGTGTATACCACGTGCCTCTTCCCAGTAATCAACGAGATCATACATATCATAACATTCTCCAGAGAATTCTGAATAATAGTTCTTGCCTTTCCGATCCCTAAACAAATAGCGACCTTTGAAACAGGGATCACCGCCATGAAAACCATCACCAGTATATTCAACGGAATGAGTAATAGTAGCCAATGCATCTACGCCAAACAACTCAAGCATCACAAACTTAGTCGAGAGGGTAAACAGTTTGTAAAAAACGATAATACCCAAAATTGCGACAGGTATTGCACAAGCTATTAAACTAATTTCCCACCATTGCATTTTTTGACATTCTCTTTCTGTAGGGCTTTGTGTCAGATGATTTACCTGTAGTTTCTTGTAACGTCTAACTACTTAACCTGCACCGATGCTGGATAAACCACTGAAATTCGTTATCCAGCGCTTTTGTGCCTTCTATGCTGGATAATCCTCCAATTAAGGTGAAATAACTGCATAAAGTGCTGGATAAGATGAAAACCGGAATCTTATCATACATGTGTGCTGGATAGACGATCTGACGATAAACACGATGTAGGGCAGTATAAAACTTTCTGTGCCTTTTGACAATTTGAGTCCGCTTCTCTTCCTCATTTAGCTAAAGTAATTTACGAAAAGAAAAACGCCGCTGCCTTGATTAGGCAGCGGCGCTGGAATTGTGTCACATTTACAGGTTAATTTTTGTCGGCGCGGAGGGGGGGGATGCCGGAGCCGCTGGATGTTTTGGGCAGCGGCACGTTCAGGCTTTCATTGCTGCCAGCAACAGAAAACGGGGCTTCATTGCCGGGCAGCAGGGCAATCGCCAGCACCTCGTCCAGGTGGCTCACCGGAATTAGCTCCAGCTCTTTCCGGATGGAATCTGGCAGTTCGGGAATGTCTTTGGCGTTGTCGTTAGGCAAAAGCACCGTCTTGATGCCTGCTCTGTGGGCGGCAATTGTTTTCGACTTGAGGCCGCCGATGGCCAGCACCTTGCCGCGCAGCGTCACCTCGCCCGTCATCGCCACATCGCGGCGCACGGGGCGGCGGGTGAAGGCGGAGATAATCGCCGTGGCCATGCCGATGCCCGCGCTGGGGCCATCCTTCGGCGTCGCGCCATCGGGCACGTGGACGTGGATGTTCACCTTGTCGAAGATGGTTGGTTCCAGGCCCAGCGCCCGCGCGTTGGCCCGCGCATAGGTCAGCGCCGCCTGGGCGCTTTCGCGCATCACGTCACCCAACGAGCCGGTGAGGGTAATTTTGCCATTGCCCTCGCTCAGGCTTACCTCGATGGGCAGCGTGTCACCGCCAAAGCTGTTGACCGCCAGGCCGGTTACCACGCCAACCTCGTCCTGTTCCTCGGCCATGCCGTAGCGGAACTTTGTGGGGCCAAGATAGTCGGTAATCTCGTCTGGCGTCACGGAAAACGGGCCAGCTTCGCCGCCAGCCACCTTCACCGCAATTTTGCGCACCACAGAGCCGATGCTGCGCTCCAGGTTGCGCACGCCTGCTTCCCGGGTGTAGTAGCGAATGAGATGCTGCAACGATGCTTGCGGCAGCGTGACTTCGATGTTGCCAATGCCATGCCCTTCTAGCTGCTTGGGCAGCAAATAGCCGTCGGCGATGGCGACTTTTTCTTCTTCGATGTAGCCGGGCATGGTGATGGTTTCCATGCGGTCCAGCAGCGGGGCGGGGATGGTGCTGAGCTGGTTGGAGGTGGTAATGAAAATCACCTGGCTCAGGTCAAACGGCACTTCCAGGTAATGGTCGGTGAAGTTACTGTTTTGTTCCGGGTCCAGCACTTCCAGCAGGGCAGATGACGGATCGCCGCGCCAGTCGGTGCCGACTTTGTCGATCTCATCCAGCACGATGACGGGGTTGCGCGTTTCGGCATCCCGCAGGGCGCGAATGATGCGCCCCGGAATGGCCCCGATGTAGGTGCGGCGATGGCCGCGAATTTCGGCCTCGTCGCGCACGCCGCCCAGGCTAATGCGCACCATCTCGCGCCCAATGGCGCGGGCCACGGAGGTGGCGATGGAGGTTTTGCCGACTCCGGGCGGGCCGTTGAGGTTGATGATGGCGCCGCGCATCTTGGTACCGGCCAGCTTGCGTACGGCAACGTATTCTACGATGCGATCTTTCACATCTTCCAGGCCGTAATGGTCTTCGTCCAGCACGTCACGGACGTGGTGGATGTCTAGATTGTCCGCAGTGGCTTTGTTCCAGGGCAGCTCGGTGAGCCATTCCAGGTAGGTGCGAATGACGCTGGCTTCGGCGGATTGTTGGCCCTGGTATTCCAGTCGTTTGAGCTCTTTGATGGCCCGTTCCTGGACGTCTTCGGGCATGCCTGCTTCATCAATTTTCTTGCGCAGTTCGTCGGGAACGCTTTCGCCGTCTTCGCCGAGTTCTTTGCGGATGGCGCGCATTTGTTCGCGCAGCAGGTATTCGCGCTGGGCTTTGTCGGCCCCGGCGCGGGCGTCTTGCTGGATTTTGTTGCGCACTTCGGTGATGCGCAGCTCTTGCTTGAGGAATGTTATCGTAATTTCCAGCCGCTTTTCGCCGTTGACGGTGGCCAGCAGTTCGACTTCGGTTTCGAAGGGAAGGTTGAGCAGGCCGGCGATATAGTCGGCCAGTTCACCGGCGCTGTCTTTGCTGCGGGTGGTGGCCATCACTTGCTGGTTGGCTTCACCGAGGGCGTCGGCGTATTGCTCCAGGTAGGCGATCGCTTCGGTGATGATGGGGCTGTCTTCGCCTTCATCGGCGTCGGGGAGTTCGCTGTATTGGCCGGTGAGGAACGGTTCGGCCGTTTCCAATCCCACAAATTGTACGCGGCGGTGCAGCTCCACGAGCATTTGTACGCCCATGTGGGGGGTGCGCAGCACGTCTCGTACGGTGGCCAGGATGCCAACCGGGACGAGGTCTTCTTTTTTGGGGAGTTCCACTTCGGCGTTGTATTGGACGAGGATGAGCAGTTCGCCACCGCGCTCAACGGCCTCTTGGGCTGCCGCCAACGAGCGTCGTCGCCCGATGGAGATGGTTGTGGTTACGCCGGGAAAAACGACGCCGCCACGGAGGGGAACGATGGGTACGGTTACATGGTGTTTGTGTTCCATGAGTATGTCCTTTAATCGACTCGAATCTTACTGCGCCTTTGTCTAATGCTGCCTAATTAACAATACGGTCACTTTCTATATTTTCTGCTTACACGATTGGCTCTTGTTTTGCATGGGCAGTGGGTGGCGTTTGATTCTGTCGTTTGACGATAATTTTTTCAGTATTAACCGACTGTGTTTGCTCCACAATAGGTCTATAGTATTTTAGGAAGAGTGATGGGTTAAACAATAGTCCTACGTCAGAATCGTGTTAGAAAATCTGTTCTGGGGGGATGGAGGAGCAAGTGCCAGGCACAGGGCGGCACGTTTTGGCAGGAGAAGACCTGCTGCGCTGTGCCTGGCACTTTTTGATTAGTTCCAGGGGAGGTTGCTGCGGGTTTGCCAGTAAACGGCCGTTTCCTCCCCCATCCCCAATAAAACATCAGCCAGCTCTGGCTGCCAGTTGAGGTTGATCGCTTGAATATTGGAAAGCAGGTGGTCTGCCTGGGCGGCCCCGCTGAGGACGACATCCACAAATGGCTGATTGAGAACGGCGGCCAGGGCGAGGGCATCGACGGTGGTGTGGTGCTGCTGGGCGAGTTGGCGGAGGGTTTGCATTTGGGGCTGAAAGCTGGGGGTTTGGTTGCGCGGGGTGAGACGGCCGTTTGCCAATGCCTCCTTCACAATGACGCCCAATCCTGCTTCATGCGCGGCGGTGAGAACGGCCGTTGCCGACTGCTCTAAAATGTTCCAGGTGGCCTGCACGGAGCCGAACAGCAGTTTGCCGTCGAACTCAATTTCCAGGGCGCGCCAAAGCGTGTCCGCCTGGCCGGTGCCGCTGAGGGAAAGGCCGATGAGGGTGCCGCTGTTGCGCAGGTGGGCCAGTTCGGTGAGAACGGCCGTGTTTTCCAACACGCCGCTGTCTAGCGTGGCGGAGTGAATCTGGTACAGGTTGAGCTGTGCGCCGAAATTTGCCTGCGATTCTTGCCACTGGCGCTGGAGGACGGGCAGGCTGTGGTCTTTGACTTCGTGTTGTTGCCCGGTGGGCACGTTTACCTGCCAGTCGGCGGTGTAGGTGTAGCCCCATTTGGAGCCAACGGTGACGCTGGTGGGATCGATGTGGCGCGTTTGCAGCCAGGAGGCGAGGAAGGTTTCGGAACGGCCGTACGACCGCGCCGCATCAAAATACCGAATGCCCGCTTCCCAGGCGGCATCCAGCACGGTGTGGGCGTGGGCTTCCATGGCGGCGATGTCGTAATTGTGGTTCAGGTCGGTGGCGTGGCCCAGGTTGATGTAGCCGGGTCGCCCCAGCGCCGCCAACCCCAGGCCGATGGGGGTGACGGTTAAGTTGGTATGGCCGAATGGTTTTGGGTTCATAAAAAGATACCTCATGGGAGATTGGAGATTAGAGATTAGAGATTAGAGATTGAACCAGTCTCCGGTCATTAATATTTTTAATTTTACCGCAGAGCACGTGGCGGACGCAGAGGTTTTAAGGTTTGGTGGACCAGACCATGACGGCGAGGTAGCCGGGGATGCGGCTGAGTTTTTGGATTGGTTTGAAGAGGGCGCGGGCCAAACGGAAGTAGAAGGGGAGGGAACGGCCGTCTCCCCCCTGCACCTCCACAAAGCCAAACTGTGCATAAAACGGTACCAGCTTGTCCATGCAGGTGAGCCAGACGGGCGGCTGTTCCTCAGCCAACAGCCGCTGGATGATTTCCCCGGCGATGCCCTGCCGACGGTATTCTTTTTGCACGGCGATGGAGGCCAATTCGCGGGAGCCACCCCGGTGGGGTTTGATTTGCCCACAGCCGACGAGACGGCCGTTTTCTTCCACCGCCACCAAAAAGCGGGGCCACTTCAGCCCCATCGGATTGATGTTCACAGCTCGAATAAGAGACTTAATCGCTGCTTCGTCGCTGGCCTTAGCCGGTCGGTAGGTGATGGTAGTTTGCAAGATGCTTATTTCTGAATTGGATAGTGATAAAACTCACGCAAAGTCGCAAAGCCTCAGATTAGGTCTAAAAAAATCAGTGAAAACCTGTGTTTATCAGTGTCCCATTACCCTTTCATTTTGCGTAGGGCCATGGCCATTGCGCCCAGAGCGGTAAACATGGTGATGGCGATTTTGGTCACGTCTACTACCGGCTCCACGCGCACGCCGTTGGGGCCAATGATGATGGTGGCCACCGGGCGGGCCATCGTGGTGCCGCCACCGCCGCCACCGCCACCAAAGCCCGTGGCCGCGCCTGCTTCTTCTTCACCTTCGCTTTCGCCGGGGGCGTTGCCGCCGCCGCTGCCGTAGCCCACGCCCATGCCTGCCATGTATTCCGAAGCGGTGATGATGGTGTGCTCGCCGACGGTGATGGGCGGGCCATAAACGGCGTCGGGGCGGGTGACATCGAACAGTTTGCCGATGAGTTCATTGGCAGATTTCTGGTCGGTGACGGATTCGATCATTAATTTGTTAAAGCTGTCGCTCATGGGATTCTCCAGGGTTTGGTTTTGGTGGATAGTTTGTTAGTGGTTTGTTTGAGTTACCAGCCTCTAACCACCAGCCACCAACCACTATTTACTCTTCTTGATAATACGCAGAAGCAGGGGGAGGATTGCTGTGGCTCCGATGATGCTCCAGGTGGCCAGGCGGGTGACGTCTACGATGGGGTGGCGTTCGGTTTGGTCGCCGTTTTGGATGTGTACGGCCGTTGGCCATTGCCACACAAAGCCGCCGTAAGGAAAGTTGATAATCAGCGCCTGGGATTCGGGGATGAGGGTGTGGTGTGGGGTGGAACTTGTACTGAGTGAAGCCGAAGTAACGGCCGTTCCCTGCACGGTTTTCCATTCAATAAAATCGGTAAGTTTGGGCATGGCTCTCCTTTTAGAATTAGAAAGAAAAAGCGGAACACAGAGATTCACGGAGGTTACGCAGAGTTACACAAAGAGGGTTGCGTGCTGCAAATGTGGGGGCGATGAGACCAGGGTTACTCTTCTTGGAAATGTTGGTCGAGCTGTTCTAGCAGTTGGGCGGCTTCTACCAGCTTGTCTAGCGGGTTTTCTTCGCCGGTGAAGTAGCGGTAGTCGGCGGGCATCAGGTCCAGCGTTTCGATGATTTCCTGATACTTTTCTTTGAGGGAGCGTTCGTTGATGCCAAAAACGGCCGCAATTTGCGCCCGCGTAATCTCTAAAAAGTTCACTTTGACAATGGCGTAGGTGAGCGCCCCGGCCCAGAGTGATGGTTTGGGGGTGCGTAACGGCCGTCTGCCAATGGCAATGCGGTACTCCAGCCACATCTGAATCGCTTTGCCAATGTGGGGTAGCTCCAGTTTAAGCTGCTTCATCCCCTCAATCAGGTCAGATTCCACTTCGTCCAGACCAGTAGAAAAAAGCTGCTCGTAGCGGGCGGCGACGTCCCCTTCCGTTTCTGTTTGCAGGTAGCCGCCCAGCGCCGCCATTGCCTGATCATAGTCGCCGCCGCGCGTGTAGGCCCGGGTGAGATTCAGGTGGTATTCTGGGTTGTTTGGGTCGGCCGCCACGGCAGCGGTAAATGAATCGACTGCTTTGTCGATTTGCCACGAATCGTAAAAAGCCAATCCAGATTGATTCAGTTCAACTGCCTGTTTTTGTTTATTTGTCATGTGGTCGCCAATTCTGCGTGTTTTGGGCAAGCCACAGAAGATGGTGGAAAGCGAGGGGCGATTGCTTTGTGGTTTGCCGAAGTAAAAGCGGGTGAAGGATTTTGAACAGCGTACCCGCGTTTACACATGGCTGCATTGTACAGAGTGGCTATGCCAGCGTCAAGCGGATGGGACTGTAGTCATGGGCAACGGGTAGGGGAATGGTGGCTTTAAGATTCGAGCGGTTGAAAGCTGCGCAGGATGGTAGCGAAATCTTCGGCAAAGATGGTGAACTGGTTGGCTGGGGCGCAGCTGGTGAGCAGGTAAACTGCGCCATCGCCGGATACAAACTGGTGCAGGCAGCGCCACGTGTCTGTGGTTTCTGGCAAATTAAAGACCAACTGCCCTTTGACAACGCCGAGATCGTCAACGGTGATTTCGGCGCTGCTTACGGTGATGGTTGGGGGCAGCTGCTGCTGGGCATAGGCCACGTACTGCTCGGCGGTTAGCTGGTTGAGGCGCTGGCTGTGGGTGATGAGGATGAAGGGTGGGGCAACGGCCGTTTCTTCACCAATTCCCAAAAACAACAGATCATTATCCGCCACCATCGCCGCAAAGCTGTTGGCCAGGGTGGGGATTGGGGGCGTTTTGCTGGCGGTTGGGTTGTGGGGCAAGTCGATGGCTTGCCACGTATCGGGTAAGTTCAGGGTAAAGCGGAGCTGGCTGTCGGTGACAGCGTGCCAGCCGGGCAGCGGCGCATTGCCGCTAAAGCGCAGCAGCGGCGCTTGCCCAATGGCGCGGGTGGTAAGAATGAGCAGAAGGAGGGAAACGGCCGTTAACCCCAAATAGCGCAAAATCATCCCCACATCTGGCCCCGTTGGCGCTGCGGCAGCGGTTTTTGTGGGGGTCAGCACCTGGCCACAGTGCCAGCATTCGCCGTCGGTGGCGGCCACAATTTGGCCGCAATTTTCGCATTGATTAAGCATTACATTTGTGCATTTGCAAGTTTTTGGCCGTGCGTGTTTGCCGGTTTATTTGCCCAGTGGAAAACTTAAACACATGCAATCTAGAAAACAGTACGCACGTCCTATTGCTGGGTCCTAGTACCCTGCCGTACACTAATGGCATCTTACACCCAATTTGATACCCAATTTCCTCCTTTTTCTCCTCTTCCCGCAAAAAGCCTTGCAGCCGCAAGGCTTTTTGTTTTCTATGCTTTACGGTGCCAGTCACGGGCAGAAGATGGTTGCAAACCAAGATCGTTTCGCCCGTGCCTGGCACCGTTGTGGTTGTTAACTGTCGTGAAATTTGACGACGGTGACGCCAGCGCCGCCTTCGCCATCTTTGCCTTCTTCGATGGCGGCGATGTGCTGGTTGTTTTTGAGCGATTTGCGTACGGCCGTTCTTAACTTGCCCGTCCCCTTGCCATGAATAATGCGCACCCACGGCATCTGCGACAAAAACGCCTGGTCGATGAAGGTGGTTAGCTCAGACAGCCCCTCCTCCACGCGGCGACCGCGAATGTCCAGCTCCAGGCCCGGCGAGCGCGTTTTGCTGATGGGTGTAGACTCCATCTGCGGCTCGTCCTCCTTGGGGCGGCTCTTAAACTCCAAATCGCTCAACTTGGCCCGCATCTGCAATCGGCCGACAGCAATCATCGCCTCGTACTTGCTCAGCGTGATGATTTCGCCTTCCGTATTCAGCGCTTTCACCGTCACTTTGTCGCCCACTTCCAATTCTGAACTGTTCTTGGTGGGTTTGCGCGTTTTGGTTGTTTTTGGCGCAATCTCCTCCACCTTTTCTTCGGCCAGCTCGGCAACTTCTTTGCTCACCTGCTTCCAGCTTGTTCAGCGATTGGGCGTCGCGGATGTGCCTGCGCGCCTGCCGCAGCTCTTCCTCGATGACCGCGATTTTTTGCCGCGCTTCTTCCTGCGCTTCGGCCAGCACCGCTTCGCGCTCTTCCTCTAGCTGCTCAACCTGCCGCGCCAGGGCATCCTTCTCATCCTCCAACTGGCGGCGGATGAGCCGGGCGGCGGCTTCTTCGGCAGAGATTTTGTCGCGCAGATCGTAAATCGCATCCAGCAGGCTTTCCGCTTCGTTGCTGCCCGCGCCGGTTAGCTTCATCGCGTCGTCCAGGATGGTGTCATCCAGCCCCAGCCGCCGGGCAATGGCAAAGGCGTTGGATTTGCCCGGAATGCCAATCGCCATTTCGTAGGTGGGGGAGAGCGTTTCCACATCGAACAGCATGGAGGCGTTGGTCGCCCCGCGCTGCTGGTCGGCGTACAGCTTTAGCTCCGGGTAATGGGTGGCGATGAAGGTCGTTGCCCCTTTGTCGCGCAAAAAGTTCGTGATGGATTGAGCCAGCGCCGCCCCTTCTGTCGGGTCGGTGCCCGAGCCGAGTTCATCCAGCAGCACCAGCGAGCGGTCGTCTACGTGTTCCAAAATGCGGATGATGTTGGTCATGTGCGCCGAAAAGGTGGAGAGGCTTTGTTCGATGGATTGCTCGTCGCCGATGTCGGCAAACACGTCTTCGAACACGGTCAACCGCGCTTCGATGGCGGGCAGGTGCAGGCCAGATTGAGCCATGAGCACCATGAGGCCGATCGTTTTGAGGCTAACCGTCTTGCCCCCGGTGTTTGGCCCGGTGATGAGCACGGTGAAGATGTCATCGCCCAGGGTGAGGTCGGTGGGGATGACGCTGCCGGGGGGCAGCAGCGGGTGGCGGGCGCTGCGAATCCAGACGGTGCTGCCGGGGTGGGGATTGCGCGGTTGGGGCACCCATTTGGCTAACTCGTTGGCGTGTTTGGGCGGCCGGGGCTGCTCAAATTCGCGCCAATCGACAAAATCTGGCGGCACGCCTTTGATGATGGCGGCGTACCGGGCGCGGGCGAAGATTAAATCCAGCTCGGCCATGCGCTCCACAATGCGGATGATGACGTCGGCGACGTCGGCGACTTTGGCGGACAGTACAGCCAGGATGCGCTCGATTTCGGCTTGCTCGCTCATTTGCAGGCCGCGATATTCGTTGTTGAGGTCTACGGTGCCGATTGGCTCTACCCAGACGGTGGCCCCGCTGCCGCTTTGGTCATGCACGATCCCTTTGATGCGCCCTTTGGCGTCGATTTTGACGGGGACGACGTAACGGCCGCTTCTCATGGAAATAATGGGTTCTTGCAGCCACTGGTTGTGGCTGGAGTTGAGCAGGCGCTGGAGCTTGTCTTGAATACGGCCGTGTACCGTGCGCAAATCGGCCCGAATTTTGGCCAGTTTTGAACTGGCGCTGTCTAGCACTTCGCCCCGCTCGTCGATGGTGCTGCTGATGGCGTCTACCAGGCCGGGCACTTCTTCTACCAGTTCGGCGATGGCTGCCAGGTAGGGGAACTCCTCGGCCACTTTGAGCAGCTGCCGTTTGAGCGTGCGGGAGGCGGCGAGCGTGCTGCGGATGTCTAGCAAATCTTCGGCGGGCAGGGTGAAGCCGCGCTTGGAATTGTCGGCGGGGCGGCGCACGTCGCGGGCACCGCCGATGGTGATGTTGGTGTGGGTGTCTAGCAGCAGGAGCGCTTCGGCCGTTTCTTTTTGCCACTGTTCGGCCAGGATTTGGTCGGTGGTGGGTTGGAGTTTGCGGGCCAGCTCTTCGCCGCCGCTGAAGCTGGTGTAGCCAGCCAGAATGTTGCGTACCTTGTGGTATTCAAGGGTATGTAAAGATTTTGTGTCCATTGTTTTCTTTGAACATCTGAAAAGCAGTTTGGTTTGGGAGATTGGAGATTAGAGATTAAAAATCTCCAATCTCCAATCTCCTCTTTGCCGCGATTTTCAGATGCTTCCTTGTTAGCGACTCTGGAAGCACATACCCTCGGGTGTGGAGTTTAGCGGGGGAGGTTCCGAGTCGGTTGATTTTTGGTAAGGTGGTGGGTGGATACGGCCGTTTTGCGTTCGCGCAATCTGGCAATGGTTTCCACAAGCAATACAGTTTTAATGACAAACATGAAAAATTAACCTCCTCGTTTAGATTTTGGCCAAGTATACCTGTGAAATAAAATCTGGCTAAAAATTAATTTACGGCCGTTCTCCCCATAAAGTCCAAGATATGCCCAGCTATCTCCTCACCTTTGTCCTCCTGCAAAAAGTGGCCCGCGCCCTCGATGGTGATTTCTGGCTGGCCTTGTGCGCCGGGGATGGCGCGGCGGAACAGGGCGTCGCCGCCCCGCGTAATGGGGTCGCCGTCGCTGAACATGACGAGGGCGGGTTTGGTCCAGCGGGTGAGCTGGCGCTGGGCGCGGCTCATCTCGGCGGCACCAGGATCTTCGGGTTTGAGGGGGATGAGCAGGGGGAAAACGGCCGCTCCCGCCTTATACCGTTCATCGGGGAAAGGAGCTTCGTACGCTTTCACCACTTCTTTGGGCAGCTGGGTCACCGTGCCGTTTTGGATGATGCGCCCGACGGGCAGCTTGGTGCCAAACCGCTCGGCGGCGGCGCGCCACTGCATGAAGGCATCTGGCATGGGGAACAGGCCCGTGGGCAGGCCGGTGTTCATGATGACCAGCCGGGCAAAGCGCTCCGGCAGCTGGGTGGCGATGGTGAGGCCAAGCAAGCCGCCCCAGTCCTGGACAACGGCCGTAATCCCCCATAAATCCAGCGCCTCGATGAACCCCACCAGCACATCCCGGTGCAGCTTAAAGCTGTAGTCGGCGGGGTCAATGAGCTTGTCGGAACGGCCGAATCCCACCAAATCCGGGGCCACCACGCGGTGCTGCGCCGCCAGCGGCGGGATCATTTTACGGTACAGGTAAGACCAGCTTGGCTCGCCGTGCAGGCACAGAATCGTCTCGCCCGCGCCTTCGTCTACGGTGTGCAAACGCAGGCCGTTGACTTCCACGTAGTTGGGTGTGAAGGGGAAGTCGGGCAGGTTTTCAAAGCGGTCATCTGGCGTGCGGATGATTTCCATGAGTTTCTCTCTTTTTGGGCAACAACGAATTTGAGTAATCAACGAATTTTTACCATCTCCCATTCGTTAATTTCTCCCATTCGTTGTTGTCCTGTTTAGCCCCAGCGCGGCGGAATGGGCACCACCGTGCGGGGCAGTTCTTCGCACTCGGGCATGTCGGGGTCTGGTAGATGTAGGAACGGCCGTCTACCGAACTATACCCCGCATGATTCCCATCTTTATCAATGGCCACCAGATTCATGACGCTGATGAAACGGCCGTCTAAATCCCGCAAATCAACCATCGCCCGCTCACACGCATCCGCCAAATTCAAGCCCATCTTCATGTAAAACACCAGGCTGTGGGCTGTGCTGGCCCGGATGGCCATCTCGCCCATGCCGGTGCAGGCGGCCGCGCCGTACCGGTTGTCGGCATAGTTGCCCGCGCCGATGATCGGCGAATCGCCCAGCCGACCGGGATACTTCCACGCCCAGCCGCTGGTGCTGACGCCGGTGCAAATGTTGCCCGCTTTGTCCTGGGCGATGAAGTTGACGGTGCCTTTGGCCCGTTCCGGGTCGGTGGCCAGCTCCACCCAGCGCGCCAGATCGGTGCGGCTGGCGATGGCTTCAATGTCCGCGTCGTTCATGTCCGGGCGCAGGCGGTCGGCCCAGACGGTGCGCGTTTCCGGCAGCAGCATCTCCGGCTGGGGCGGGTGGCCCATCTCGGCGGCAAAGCGGCTGGCCCCGTCGCCGACGAGCAGCACGTGGGGCAGCTTTTCCATCACCTGCCGCGCCACGGTGATGGCGTGCACATAGCCGGTGAGTGCCCCGACGGCGCCGCTTTCCAGGGTACGGCCGTTCATCATGCTGGCATCCAGTTCAACCTCACCCAAAATATTGGGGTAGCCGTTGAACCCCACGGTGTGGTCTTCGGGGTTGGCTTCTACCAGGCGGATACCGGCTTCGACGGCGTCTACGGCCGTTCCCCCCTGGCGTAATATTTGGGTGGCCGCTGCGATACCGATACGGCCGTTGCTGCTGGCAACAACAATCATGGTGTCATGCTCCTGTTCAGTGTGGAATAGGGTGAAAGGATACGGCAGATACGGCCGTTTTGCCAATCCGCTTGCCGGGTAAATGGGTCGTGAAAATTTGCCAATTGCCAGAAAAGCCCCCGGTTTTTACCGGCTATCCCATTGTCTATCCTTAAAAATCACTTAGAATCAAGAATCTGGACTTATTTTATGGAAAAAAATGCCTTCGATATTCTTTGGGTTTTGTTTGCTGCCGCGCTTGTCTTTTTGATGCAGGCAGGCTTTCTTTGCCTGGAAACCGGCCTCACCCGCAGTAAAAACAATATCAATGTTGCCATCAAAAACCTGGCCGACTTTGCCGTCTCTACCTTGCTATTTTGGCTGGCGGGGTTTGCCCTCATGTTTGGGGCTACGGCCAATGGCTGGATTGGTTTGGATTTGTTTGCGCTTGAGTTGGGCAGCGATCTGTGGACAGCCACCTTTTTCATCTTTCAGGCGATGTTTTGCGGCACGGCGCTAACCATTATTTCCGGTGGTATTGCCGAGCGGGTTCGCTTTGGCGGTTACATGATCGTGGTGGTGGTGGTAACGCTGTTCATTTACCCGGTGTTTGGTCATTGGGTGTGGCATGGGCTAAACGACGGGCAGGCGACTGGCTGGCTGGCGCAGCTGGGCTATGTGGATTTTGCCGGTTCCTCTGTGGTGCACAGCGTGGGCGGCTGGGTGACGTTGGCGATGCTGCTGATTATTGGGCCGCGATACGGCCGTTTCCCCAAAACGCTCCGCCCCAAAAAAATCCCTGGATCAAGCATGCCCCTGGCCGGGCTGGGCGTGATGCTCCTGTTCATTGGTTGGCTTGGCTTCAATGGCGGCAGCACGCTGGCTTTTAATGATCAGGTTGGGCGAATTATTAGCAACACCCTCATCGCGGGATCGTCGGGGCTCACCTGCGGCTTGCTGCTGGGTTGGCTGGTTTACCGGCGGATTGGCGTGGGGCTGGCCTTCAACGGCGTGCTGGCCGGGGCAGTGGCCATTACCGCCAACGCGCACGTCGTTTCCTCCTTTTCGGCATTTATTATTGGCTTGGTGGGGACCTTGTTTATGTCGGTTACCGATGGGCTGCTGCTGCGTTGGAAGATCGATGATGCGGTGGGTGCCGTGCCGGTACACCTGGGCGCGGGCATTTGGGGCGTGCTGGCTGTGGGCATTTTTGGCCAGCCAGAGCTGCTGCAAACTGGCCTGTCGCGCGGGGAGCAAATTGGCGTACAGGCGTTGGGATTGGTGGTTTGTTTTGTCTGGGCCTTTGGCCTTAGCTACCTGCTGCTGCGCCTGATCAACCAGTTTTATACGTTTCCGCGTTTCGCTGGAGGCGGAGCGGATTGGCCTGAACGTCTCTGAGCATGACGCTTCCACCGAACTGCTGAATTTGTTTAACGTGATGGATACGCAAGCGCAAACAGGTAATTTGCAGCTGCGGGTGCCTGTGGAGCCGTTCACCGAGGTGGGGCAGATTGCCCAGCGATACAACCAGGTGATGGCCAGTTTGGAAGAGGCAGTGGTGCAAAACAACATCATCGTGGCGGCCGCTTCCGACGGCATCATCACCTTTTCGGCGCAGGAGGGGGTGATTCAATCCATGAACCCCTCGGCAGAGGCGATGTTTGGTTGGGAGGCGGGGCAGATGATTGGACGGCCGTTGCTAACCTTGTTGGGCGGCCCGTTGGTGCAGGCGGAGGATGCCCAATACCATGAGACGGTAGGGCAGCGGGCCGATGGCACAACTTTTCCGTTGGAAACGGCCGTTTCCCAAACCCACATCGCCGAAAAACCAATCTATGTCCTGTTGGTGCGCGATATTACCGTACGCAAGCAGGCAGAAGAGGCGCTCAAGCAGGCGCGGGATCAGGCGCTAGAAGCCAGCCGCCTCAAAAGTGAATTCCTGGCCATTGTTAGCCATGAGCTGCGCACCCCATCAACGCCATCATGGGCAAGGCCGAAATGATGGAAGAAGGCCTCTACGGCGACATTTCTGAGCCGCAAAGCCGCACGCTGCGCCAAATCTTGCATAGCTCCGAGCAGCTAACCGAGCTGGTCAACAGCCTCATCGATCAGGCGCAGCTGGAATCGGGGACCCTGGCGCTGCGGGTTGATCCGTTCAGTCCTCAGCTGCTGGCCCAAGAGGTTGAATTTTCGTTGGGCGTCATGGCGGCGGCCAAGGGGTTGGCCTTTACCCTGCACATCGCCCCCGGCTTGCCCGATGTGGTGGTGGGGATCAGGCCCGGGTAAAGCAGGTGTTGGCCAGTCTGGTGCAAAACGGCATTCGCTATACCACCGAGGGCGCGGTGACGATTACGCTTTCTGGCGGCGAGGGCCGCTGGCAGTTCCAGGTAACAGATACCGGGCCGGGGCTATCAGAGAAGCAGCAAGCGCAGATTTTTGATGCGTTTAAGCAGGTGCAAAATCCATTTACCAGAAACCACGGTGGCCTGGGGCTGGGGCTTTCCATTGCCCGGCAATTGGTAGAAAAAATGGGCGGTTTGCTGACGCTGCAAAGTACGCCCGGCGTAGGCAGCACTTTTTCGGTGACGCTTCCCCAACAATATCAAGCCTCTAAGTAAGCGGCCAACAATAACTTCCCCTTTCAGGTGGCCGCTTACTGCTAAACCATCTGCACAACGCCGTTAACTTATTTGCGGGCTGGCTCCATATCACTTTCTGAATTGGACATTGATGGCTCTACTGAAAAAAGGGCGATTTCACCGCAGAGGCGCGGAGATCGCGGAGATTTTTCACTGGTTATCTTTAAAACGCTGGGTCCTTTGCGTTTTTGCGGTTTGTTTTTTCAGTGGACTCATCTGTGTCTAAATTTCTTTTTTTAGTCAAACTGATATGTGGCAAGATTTGCGGACGGTTACTTAGCCTGTTTATTTGCCAGAAATTGCCTGGCGGGGACCTTCTGGTTGGGCGCTGGGCCGTCAATTTTTGTGGGCTAAAAACGGCCGTTTCCTCACACCTATACCCTATAGATTAAATGATGCCTGAACTTCTTCGCATATAGACGCGATCTTGGGGCTTGCAATTGACCTGGTTTTGTTGTATTATTGCAACAGACGTATTGTTGTACTGTCCCGCATTCTATCCAGCTGGCTTAATAGCCCAAATTTGTTATGTAAAGGCAAGCAATGGAACAGGTAGCGTCCCAAATTGGCATCAAAGGCATCCGTGAAGGGCTCCTTATTTCGGTGCCGGATCGTGGTTCTTTGGCGGATTTGGTGGCTTTGCTCACGGTGGAACTGGCGCAGAAGCGCGCATTTCTGCAGGGCAGCCAGGTGGCGCTGCAAGTAGGCTATCGCAAGCTAGACAAAGAGCAGGTGCGCCAGCTGCAAGCCGTTTTTGAACAAAACCAGCTGGAACTGTGGGCGATTTTGGCCGAAGACCCCAGCGCCAGGGAAGCCGCCCGTGAGCTGTCTTTGGCTACGCGCCTTTCTGGCAGCCAGACGGATTTAAACGGCAACTTTTTGTCGCAGGTGGCGGAGCCGGAAACGGCCGTTGCCAACGACATGCCAGCGCAAGGTGGCCTCATCCTCAAAGAGACGCTGCGTTCTGGTCGGTCTATTTACCATGAGGGGCATGTGGTTGTCATTGGGGATGTGAACCCTGGGGCGGAGATTGTGGCCAGCGGCGATGTGATTGTGTGGGGCCGCCTGCGTGGTTTGGTGCATGCGGGGGCGTTGGGGGATGAAACGGCCGTTATTTGTGCCCTTGAACTTACCCCAACTCAGCTGCGCATCGCTGACCAGATTGCCATCTCCCCAGACGAAAAGCGGGGCAGAGCAATCCCCGAACAAGCAGCTATTCGCAGCGGCCAAATTGTGGCCGAAATGTGGCAGCGATAAAAAAGAGATTGGAGGCTGGAGATTAGAGATTAGCCCAGTCACCACTCTTTAATCTCTAATCTCCAATTTCTGTGTAGGAGAAAATATCATGAATGGAAAAGTAATTACGGTAACTTCCGGCAAGGGGGGTGTGGGCAAGACGACGGTCACGGCCAACATTGCCACCGCCCTGGCCATGCTGGGCAAGAAAGTGGTGGCTATCGACGCCGACATTGGCCTGCGCAACCTGGATGTGGTGATGGGGCTGGAGAATCGCATCGTTTACGATTTGGTAGACGTGATTGAAGGCCGCTGCCGCCTGCGTCAGGCGATGATTAAAGATAAGCGCCAGCCCGATTTGTATCTTATTCCGGCGGCCCAAACGCGTGACAAAATGGCCGTTAGCCCGTCTGATATGATTTTGGTGTGCGATGAACTGCGGCAAGAGATGGATTACATTATCATCGACTCGCCTGCCGGGATTGAGCGCGGCTTTCGCAACGCAGTGGCCCCGTCGGACGAAGTGGTGATTGTGACCAACCCAGAAGTTTCGGCCGTACGGGATGCGGATCGCATCATTGGCTTGCTGGAAGCAGAGGAGAAGGGGCCGGGGCGGCTTATTATCAATCGCCTCAAGCCAGAGATGGTGGCCCGGGGCGATATGCTTTCCATTGATGATGTGCTGGACATTCTGGCCGTCGAGCTGATTGGCGTGATTCCTGAGGATGAGTCGATTTTGATTTCGTCTAATCGGGGCACGCCGGTGGCCATGAGTGGGCTGAATGGTTCCAGTGCCAGCCAGGCGTTTCGCAATGTGGCCCAACGTTTACAGGGTGAAACGGTTCCGTTTGTAGATTTAACCCCCAAAACGGGTTTGTTGAACCGTTTAAACAACTGGTTTAGCAAGAGCTAATCAAGGAGCATGCAATGAATTGGTTCGAGCGACTACTAGGAAAACAGGAAAAAAGTGGTGCGACTGCCAAACAGCGGCTGCAAATGGTTCTCATCCATGACCGGGCCGATGTGTCGCCGGGGCTGCTGGAGCAAATTAAAGATGACATCATCGAGGTGATTGCCAAGCGGCTGGAAATTAACCCGGACAATGTGGTGGTAAACCTGGATAACACGGCGCAGGAAAGTCGGTTGGTGGCTGAGATTCCGCTGTTGCAACAAAACGGCCGTCGCCGAGCCACGGTTCAATAATCGGTAAAGAATAGCCTGGGGTAAATAGTAAATAGCCTGGGGATTTATCCCCAGGTTAGCCAGTAATCAGCAAATCTGAATAAATTGTGTAAAAATGCCGCCTGGTGTCGCCACCGGGCGGTTTGCGTTTTACAATGGTACGTATGGTTGGCTCTGTAAATGCAAGTCGTGCGTCTGTTTGGCGCTATTTTGATATTTGGCTGGTGGCTGCGGTTCTGCTGCTCACCTCCTACGGCATCTTGATTATTCGCAGTGCCGTGACGGGGGCCCCTGCCTTTGAAGCGCTGCCAGGTGACCAGATTCAGTGGGCGGTCATTGGCGTTGTCATCATGCTTGTTGTTGCTTCTGTAGATTACCGGGTTTTAACCTCGTCCCACTGGTACATTTATGCGGGGCTGATTTTGGCCTTGATTTTGGTGCTGGTGGCTGGGGCATTGGGCAATGAAACCCGCCGTTGGATTGAGATTCCGGGCATTGGCATTCGCATTCAGCCTTCGGAATTCGGCCGTATTTTTCTGCCGGTTACATTTGGCCAGTTTTTAGCAAACCGGCACAGTCGCATGAACCAGTTCTCCAATACGATTATTTCTCTTATTTACGTGGGGGTGCCCATTGCCCTCATTTTTGTGGAGCCAGATTTGGGGATGTCGGTGCTGTACGTTTCTGTCTGGTTTGTGATGATTTGGCTGGCGGGCCTGCCGCTGTCTCATTTTGCTATTTTAGCGGTGTTGGGGGTTGGCACAATTGCGGCCGTTTTCCCATTCTTAGCTGAGTACCAACAGGAGCGCATTACCACCTTTGTGAACCCTGAAGATGCCGATGAAGATGATATTTTTAATATCGAGCAGGCACAGATCAGCATTGGCTCTGGCGGCTGGTGGGGTAAGGGATACCTCAACGGCACGCAAAGCCAGCTTGGCTTTTTGCGTGTACAGCATACGGACTTTATTTTTTCAGTGGTGACAGAGGAGATGGGGCTGCTGTTTGGTTCGTTGGTTGTTGTGTTATTGCTGGGCTTTATTCTGTGGCGAATTTTGCGTGTTGCCTGGCTAACGCCGGATATGGCGGGCAAGTTTATTTGTGTGGGCATTGCCACGGTGATTTTCTTTCAAACGGCCGTAAACATCGGCATGAACGTGCGCCTGGTTCCCGTCACCGGGCTTACGCTCCCCTTTGTGAGCTACGGCGGCAGTTCCCTCACCACGCTGTTTATTGGCATTGGCATCGTCCAATCTGTCCTCATGCGCCACCGCAAGCAGGAATTTGGCTAAGATTTTTATACAAAGGAACGAAGGGACGAAGGGTTTAGATAGATTTTCTTTGTTTCTTTCTATCTTCGTTCCTTCGTATACGGTTTTTCTCAGCCCATTGTGGAAGCCATTCGCCGAATCCAGTATACTCCCCACTCGCTGTACTCTTTACTTATAAGGTGCCGCAAAAAGAGGACAAACCCCTCTTAAATCTCTGTGATCTCTGTGGCCAATATTTGTTCAGGAAGGTTTAATGACGGTTAGAACACGGTTTGCACCCAGCCCCACGGGCTATCTACACATTGGCGGCGTTTGGGCGGCGCTGTTTGCCTGGCTGTATGCCCGGCGGCACGGCGGTCAATTTTTGCTGCGCATTGAAGATACCGACACCAAGCGCACTATCCCCGGGGCGTTAGAAAGCCTCATGACCAGCCTGCGCTGGTTTGGCATTGAGTGGGACGAAGGGCCAGATGTAGGCGGGCCTTATGGCCCATACATCCAAACCCAACGCAAAGAGTTGTACCAAAAATGGGCCAACTGGCTCATTGAACATGAGTATGCTTACAAATGTTTTGCCACGCCGGAAGAGCTGGCTGAAATGCGGGCCGCGCTGGAGGCCAAAGGTGACCGCTCTGGCTATGACCGTCGTTACCGCGATCTGCCTGCCGAAAAAGTGGCTGAGCTGGAAGCGGCGGGGCGGGAGTATGTGGTGCGTTTTAAGATGCCGCTAGAGGGGCAAACGGCCGTTCCCGACCTGCTCCGTGGCGATGTGATGTTCGACAACAGCCAGTTCACCGACTACGTGCTGCTTAAATCCAACGGCCTGCCCACCTACCACCTGGCCCACGTGGTCGATGACCATTTTATGGAGATCACCCACATCACCCGTGGCGTAGAGTGGCTCAACACCGCCCCGATTCATGTGAATTTGTTCAAAGCGTTTGGCTGGGAGATGCCCGTGTTTGTGCATTTGCCCGTTATTTTGAACCCTAGCGGCAAGGGCAAACTCAGCAAGCGCCACCAGGCGTTCACCGAAGATGGCACCGAAATTTTGGTGCGCGCCGATGAGTTTATGGAAGGGGGTTACCTGCCCAAGGCGGTGCTCAACTTCCTGGCCAACATCGGCTGGACCTTTGGCGATGACGTTGAAAAATTTACGATGGCAGAGGCAATTGAACGGTTTGATTTGGCAACGGTGAGCCCCGCGCCCACCAAGCTGCCCTACAGCAAGCTAGATTGGCTGAATGGGCAGTACATTCAAGAGATGGAACCGCTGGAACTGGCGAAGGCGGTACGGCCGTATCTAGAAGCCGCCGGTTTAGAAGTGAACGTCGAAGCCCTGCTGCTCGTGATGCCCCCCATGCGCGTGCGCCTTAAGCGTTTCACCGACGCCATCGACTTTTTGCGCTTTTTAGGTGAAGAAAGCCCCCTGCCAGCAAGCGCCACCGCGCTCACGCACAAGCAGCTGCCACTGGAATCGGCCGTCGCCGCCTTCCGTGAAGCGCATACCCTACTGGCCGAATTGCAGCCGTTTACCCTGGAAGAAATTAGTGCCAAACTGATGGCCATTGGCGAAAAACACACCACCAGCGGCAAAGCTGGCCCTTTCCTGGGGCAGATGCGCCTGGCCGTCACCGGGCAGCAAGTCTCACCGCCGCTGTTTGAATCTGTGCTGGCCCTGGGGCGTGCCCGCGTGGTGGAACGGTTAGACCAGATTTTGGCCCTTTTTGAGGAGACAGCACCAACTGCTGGTGACCACCATCAATGAAAATCCAAAGATTGGCGCATGCATGCGCATGCAGTTTGGCGCAGATTGCGCACAGATTTAATCCGCGTTCATCCGCGTAATCTGCGGCCTCTTTTCAGAGAGAAATAGCCCAACATTTTGCCGTGGCTTGTTTGCCATGTGATAGCGCTTCTGGTAGAATCTCGCTTCGGTCAACGGAACAGTGCGGGATAGTTTAATGGCAGAACCGGCGGCTCTGAACCGTCTAGTCCAGGTTCGAATCCTGGTCCCGCAGTCAGAAAGAACATGGTGTAAAAGCCATGTTCTTTTTTTTTACCGCAGAGGTCGCGGAGGTCGCGGAGTTTTTAATTTCTCTGCGTCTTTTGCGTTCTCTGCGGTGAATGTTTTTAGGTAAACGGCCGTAACGCCCCCGCCAAATCTGCCAGCAAATCTTCTACAGCCTCAATACCCGTGGAGTAGCGAATGAGGCTTTCCGGGATGCCCATTGCTGCTCGTTCCTCCGGCGTGCATTCCACGTGGCTGGTGGTGGCTGGCGGCCCCACAATCGTTTCTACCGCGCCCAGGTTGGCGGCAGCGTGGGCCAACTTTAGCCGGGGCAAAAGCGGCGCACCGCGTCGAAGCTGTTCTCCTTCAGCATAAAGCTGAGCATTCCGCCAAAGCCACGCATTTGCTTTTGGGCGATGGCGTGCCCGCCGTGCGAGGCCAATCCCGGATAAAACACCTGCTCGATGGCTGGATGACCCTCTAAAAATTGGGCAATTTGCAAGGCGCTCTCGTTTTGCTGGCGAACGCGCAGCGCCAGCGTCTTCATGCCGCGCAGCAGCAGGTACGCCGCCATCGGGTGCAGCGTCGCCCCGTTGATCTCCCGGTAATGGTAAATTTGCCCTACCAAATCTTTGCGCCCGACGATGACCCCGCCCAGCGCATCGGCGTGGCCACCCAGGAACTTGGTGGCGCTGTGCAGCACCAAATCGGCCCCCAGCGCCAGTGGATTTTGGTTGATGGGCGTGGCGAAGGTGTTATCGACGATGACGATGGCCCCGACGGCGTGGGCGGCAGCCGCCAGGCGGGCGATGTCCATCACTTTGGTGGTGGGGTTGGTGGGGCTTTCCAGGTAAACCAGGTCGCAGCCCTGGCCAATTTCGGCTTCGATTTGGGGGTGGTCGGTGGTGTCGCACAGGGTGACGCCGATTTGGAAGCGGGGCAGGAATTCGGTGAAGAGCACGTTGGTGCCGCCGTAGGTATCCTTCACGGAGACGACGCGCTGGCCGGGCGAGAGCAGGCCAAACAGGGCGCTGCTGATGATGCCCATGCCGGTGGCGGCGCTGGTGGCGGCTTCGCCCGCTTCTAGCTGGCGCACTTTTTCCTCGAAGGCGTGCACGGTGGGGTTGGTGTTACGGCCGTAAATATGCCCCACCTTTTGCCCCAAAGCCACCGCCTGCCATTCATCCACATCCCGGTAGCCAAAGGAGACGCTGTGTACCACTGGCACCTGGGTCGCTCCTTGCAGCAAATATTCTTCCTCGCCTGCCCAAATGCATTGGGTGGCGGCTTTCAGGGTTGGTTCGTTTGTCATGGGTTACCTCGTTTGGGGGGGGGGGGAGAATTTGGGACACGGATTAACACTGGTTTTGGTATTCTTTGTGTCAATCTGTGTCCCAGTCAAAAAATTAGTTGCCGAGTACTTTGTTGCCGGTTGGGCCGGGGCTGCCTTCGGCTGGCTCGATGGTGATGCCGAAGTTTGGGTAATGGGCCAGCGGCTCTGGCGAGTAGATGATTCTGGCCAGGTAGCCATCTTCCGAGACGTTGAACAGGCCGCCGCTGGTGCGCTGCCCGTCTTTGATGAGCCAGAGCTGGTACGCCTGGGTTTCGGGCAGCTGGGGCAGATTTTGCACCACCAGGGTGCCGTATTCGCCATCGCCGCTGATGATGATGAGGCCGGTGGCTTCGGCGCTGGTTTCGCTGCTGAGGGTGATGGTGCCGAAGTTGGCGGGGGTGCGGGTGTCGTCTAGCTGCTGCCGCAGCTGGAAGTTGCTGATGAGCAGAATGATGAGGGCGAGGGCTAACGCTGGTTGCCAGAGCGGCCGTTTCCTAAACCAGCCGCGCCAGTTGATGGGTTGACGGGGATTGGTGGGAACGGCCGTTTCTTGCACATCATCGTTCGCTTTAATTTCTTGCATGAGGCGGGTTTTTAAGTTGGCAGGGGGCAGCACGGTGGGGGTGGCCAGGGTTAGCAGGCTGGTAACTTCCTGGTATGCGTCTAGCTCTGCCTGGCAGGCGGCACAGGTGGCCAGGTGGGCGGCAACCTGGGCCGCTTCGTCGTCGGCCAGCAGGTTGAGCGCATAGGCGGCTAGCTGTTCAGTGACGTGGGTTTCAGAACTCATGGTTGGCATTACATCTATAAAAAATCCGTAATATTTTCTATTAAGCAGATACGCATTGTCCAATTCTTTGGATTTACGGCTGCAAAACAAGCTTTAGTTTTTGCATCCCCAGCCGGATGCGCGTTTTGACCGTGCCCAAGGGCATTTCTAGCTGGTCGGCAATTTGGCTGTGGCTGTAGCCGTTGAAGAAGGCGAGCAGCAGCACCTCTTGTTGTTCTTCGGGCAGTTCAGCCAGGGCGGCATGGATGCGTTGCTTTTGCATTTGGTGGGCAACGGCCGTTTCCGGCGAATGTCCGTCTGCACTTGGTTCTATGGTCAGGTCGGCCCAACTAATGCTGTTGTGCTCTGGGCGCACGCCTTCGCGGCGCAGCATGTCGATGGCCCGGTTGCGGGTCATGCTGGTGAGCCAGGTGCGCACGCTGGCCCGGTCGGCCCGGTAACTGGCAGCTTTGTCCCAGACGCGCCGAAACACGTCCAGGGTAATCTCTTCGGCCAGCTGTTGATTCCCCACCAGATGGTAGGCGACGCTGTAGAGCAAACGGCCGTATCGATCATACAACACGCTCAATGCTTCGGCCCGGCGGTTGATGATATGCGCTAAAAGCGTTTGATCCTCTACGGTTCGGTAATCAACAGACATAATGGTATTTTAATGTTTGCAAGATGTGGAGCAACATTCTGCCAGCATTATGCAGTAAAAGCTCACCGTTTTTTTGGTGAAGAAAATCTTGCGGACGGGTAAATATGGGCTTTTTTAGGTAGAATTACCAAATATCACCAAATATGGGGGTATTTTTGCAAACTTTTTGGCGGCTTTTGCGTATTGGGCGGTGACTGCATTTGTTCTTACCGTTGGGAACAAATGGGGTATAATAATGGCATGTTGTCTTATGACAACAAAATGAGGGCCGTGTCGGGAAACGGCCGTACGGTTCAGAGTAGCGCAGCTGGCAATGACCATGACGCGCACGACTGAAAAGGAGTCAGCAATGGAGCTTATTATCCCAATTATTTGTGTGCTTTTTGTAGGCGCAGTGGTCATTTTGGTCGCCTCTATCCGCATTGTGCAAGAGTATGAGCGCGGTGTAATTTTCCGCTTGGGGCGGGTTCAGGGGGCCAAAGGGCCGGGCTTTTTCTTTATTGTGCCTATCATCGACAAAATGGTGAAGGTGGATTTGCGTACCATCACGCTAGATGTACCCGCCCAGGAAGCAATTACCGGCGACAACGTCACGGTAAAAGTGAACGCTGTGGTTTATTTTCGAGTAGTCGATCCAGTGATGGCTATTGTACAGATTGAAGATTATCGCCGGGCTACCTGGCAAATTGCCCAGACCAGCCTGCGGAACGTCATTGGCCAATCTATGATGGACCAGATTTTGCAGGATCGTGAGCAAATTAACGACACGCTCCAGCACATCATTGATGAGTCAACGGAACCGTGGGGTGTTAAAGTGAGCATCGTGGAAATCAAAGATGTGGAGCTAAACAGCACCATGGTGCGGGCGATGGCGCGGCAGGCTGAAGCCGAGCGTGAGCGGCGGGCCAAGATCATTCAGGCAGAAGGTGACTTCCAGGCCGCCCAGAAGCTTTCGGAAGCGGCTCGCATTATGAATACGGAGCCGGGGGCGATGACCTTGCGCTATTTGCAAACGCTGGTGGAGATTGGCGTGGAGCAGAATACCACCACCATCTTCCCCATCCCGATTGACATCATCTCTGAGTTTGTAACAGCCAAGCAAAAATCGGAAGCAATGAAGGCGTCAGCGGCCAAACTGGATGAGCCAGCGGCAGATGATGCCAGCTAATTGAGTAAATTTTTATGGCGGGTGAGTTAGCAGCGGTTAACTCACCCGCTTTTGCGGTGGGTCTGTGCCTCGTCGAACAAATCTCCTCTTACTTTTGTTCAGTGTGATCTTTTTGGTTTCTTGCTCTTTGCTGGAAGGGCCGCAGCAGCTGGTCATTCCGACGCCGCCCGGTGGGACGCCGTTTGCCAGCATTGCCCAGGCTGGCCCGCTCATCACAGATCCGGAGGGGAATGTGATTGAGGGGGTGAACCCGGATTTGCGTGGCTTGCTGGATCAGGTGTCGAACCAAAATCTGGTGGGGTATGTGCAAACGCTGCAAGGGTTCAACACGCGCAACACCTACAGCGTCATGGATCAGGAAGGATTGGGCATTGGGGCGGCGCGGCGCTGGATTTTTAATGAGTTTATTCGGGTGGGAAACGGCCGTCTCCTCGTAGAAGTTGATGAGTTTCCCGTTAATCAGGGTGGGGTGGTGTACAACCAGCAAAACATTGTGGCCACCCTGCAAGGCAGTGGCGCACACCCCGGCGTCATTGTGGTGGCCGCCCACTACGATTCCCGGTCGATTGACCCGCTGAATGGCAGTAGCTTTGCCCCCGGAGCCAACGACAACGGCTCTGGCGTGGCCGCCCTGCTAGAAACCGCCCGCGTACTCAGCGCCCGCGAATGGAACCAAACGATCATTTTTGTGGCCTTTGCCGCCGAAGAACAGAACCGGCTGGGCAGCACCCATTTTGTAACGGAGCGCCTGCTGCAAGGGTGGCGCATTGATGGCATGATGAGCCTGGACATTGTGGGCGGGCGGCCTGGCATTCCCCAATCAGTCCGGCTGTTCTCTCCGGGGCCAGATGGCTCGCCCCCGCGCCAGTTTGCCCGGTACATGAATTTTGTGGGCAACCTTTACCTGCCGCAGTTCCCTTACACGATGATTGATGCGGAGGATCGAGACGGCCGTTACAGCGACCATATCAGCTTCTTGCAGGCGGGCATCCCTGCCGTGCGCGTCACAGAATCGCAGGAAGACCCCAACCGGCAGCACAACAGCGGCGATACGGCCGAATGGATCGACTACAACTACCTGCGCCAAGTGACTCAGCTCACCATCGCCATGCTGGGCAATGCTGCTGGTGGGCCTGCTCAACCCGTTGCGCCTTCCCTGTCGCCAATGTCGGAGCCTGGGTCATTCATCCTCACCTGGATTCCAGACAGCAACGCGGCAGGCTACGCCATTTCCTTCCGGCCTGTGGGGGCGGCGGAACACCCGCAGTTTCGTTATGTCAATTCTGGCGATGCGGGCAATGTGGCGATTACGGGGCTAGACCCGGCGGTACAGTATGCGGTGAGTATTGCGGGGTTGGATGGTAACGGCCGTATCGGCCTCTTCTCTACCGAAATATTGACTCCCTAAAAGACCCAAAATAGGGCACGGGTTCACACTGGTTTTCACTGGTAAAAGCAAAAAACCAGTGTGAATCTGTCTTTAACCGTGTCCAGAAAAATTTATGCCAATTCGTAGGGTTCGTCCACGGCCAGGACAATGGGGGTAACGGCCGTTTCCTTCTTTATGCGCTCAGCCCAGGAATTCACATCAATAGCAATGGGCGGCCAGGTGTTGTAATGGCAGGGCACCACCATCTTCGGCTTCAGGTAGCCCAGCGCCAGCACCGAATCTTCCGGCCCCATCGTGAAATTGTCGCCCACCGGCAAAATGGCCAGATCAATGCCCGCCCGACCAATCAGCGCCATGTCTGAGAACAGCGCCGTATCCCCGGCAATGTAGATTGTCTTGCCATCGGCCATCACCAGGTAGCCGCCGGGGTCCCCGCCATAGCTGCCATCTGGCAGCCCGGAGCTGTGCAAAGCGGGCGTCATCTTCACCCGGCCAAAGGGAAAGTTATACCCCCCGCCCGTGTTCATGGCGTGGCAATTTTCATGCCCTTGCGCCCCAATCCAGTTGCAAATTTCAAAGTTGGCGACGACGGTTGCCCCAGTGCGTTTGGCCAATCCCACCGTGTCGGCGATGTGGTCACCATGTCCGTGGGTTTGCAGAATGAAATCGGCCGTTACGTCAGCGGCGCTGGTTTTGGCGGCGGGATTATTGCCCGCAAAAAACGGATCAACCACCAGATGGGTGCCGTTGATGTTGAGCGAAAATGTGGCGTGTCCGTGCCAGGTAATTGAAATCGACATGAGGAAACTCCTTGTTTAGCTGAAATCGTTTGTAAATGGTCTGATTGA
Source organism: Candidatus Leptofilum gracile (assembly GCA_016713825.1). Classification (GTDB taxonomy): domain Bacteria; phylum Chloroflexota; class Anaerolineae; order Promineifilales; family Promineifilaceae; genus Leptofilum; species Leptofilum gracile. The sequence continues at coordinate 33,510 of JADJOJ010000003.1, forward strand.
ACGAGGTAGGAAAGTTAAATCTAGTATAAGTTGGGGCTGATTGAACGTCAAACCGATCAAACAAAGAAACGGTAGGCAAAACTTCTATGCGCCAAGTGCCAGGCACCGGGCAGAGCGGTCTGGTTGGCGCAATAGCTAAAGCCCAGTGCCTGGCTGGCACTGGTTGTTCAAACAAAAAAGCGCAGATGGAGCAAATCGCTGCCATCTGCGCTAATGCAGAGCGTTATTCAAAGAAGTTTTGCAAAAATCAGCGATGCTGATCCACTAAAATCGGATTGCCATCCGGGTCTACAAGGGTGAAATATGCTGGGCCGCTGGTTGTCTCATCGGCTTCTTCATTCAATTCTACGCCTTGGGCCTTGAGCGCTTTTTGCAGGTCGCGCACGTCGGTGAAGCTGTCTAAATTTTTCCGCAGCCTGGCTCCAGCCAGGATTAAAGGTAAGAATGTTTTTATCGAACATCCCCTGGAAAAGGCCAATAACATGATCGCCATTTTTCATCATCAGGTAATGGTGGGCCGGATCGCCGCCAAACACCGTGAAGCCTAATTTTTCATAAAAGGCTCGGGACACTTCCAGGTCTTTTACTGCCAGGCTAATTGAAAATGCGCCTAATTCCATACTGTTTCTCCTCAAAAATAGGCCGCGGATGAACGCGGATGAACGCGGATTAAATCTTGTTAATCTGCGAAATCTGCTGATTTTCATTCATGGTGGTCAACGACAGTTGGTGTCGTCTCCTTTGTAAAAGTGGGCCGGATTGGCAATCCGGCCTACGGGCTTCATGGTGTTGAGCTGGCGCTCATGAAGGCTCTTTCACCGAAAGATACCTTCTGAGACTTATTGCAGGTTCAAGCGATTGGCGGCCTGTTGGCAAAGGCTGGTTCCGCCCGCAGCGTACCATTGTTGCAATGTGGGGCTTTCGGTAAGCCCTGCTTTAGCATCTTCATAAATGCCGGTAGACCAGACAAAGTAGCGCTGTGTTTCGTTGGCCCAGTTGTCCCAAGTGGTGCCAGCGGCCACGTGACCGCCGTTGTAACCAGCAAAGGCTCGCCCCACGTCCCCACTGGTTTGTACCAGCCGTTCAGAGAAGTAGTTCATGCCGCGCCGGGCGTTGGTATCGGGGTCCAGCATGTTTTCTCCGGCGGTGAAGTGGAAGGGCATCACCTGGAAGAGGCCCTGCGCCCCGGCAATAGAAAGCGCCTGGGGATCGCCACAGGATTCAATTTGCATGATGGTGGCTACCATGTCGGGATCGAGGTTGAATTCACCGGCCCAGCGCACGATGTCGGCCTCCCAATATTTGACTTCATTGGAAAAGACGGCCGAAATTTTGCCTGTGTAGTTAACTGCCTGCCTGGCTGGCGGCTCGGCGACGACTATGTTGGCACTGTTTTCGGCTGCACTTTGGCTGACGAGTGGCAGGTTGGCGCTGGCCAGCCGGGGCATTACCAGGACGGCAAATAGTATGGCACCTACCAAAACAAAGACCAGGATCATCATCATACGCCGCTGCGTGGGATCGGCTGGCAAATCTTGTTCGTTGATGATTATTTCGGGTTCGTACTCAAACTGTTCGTTCAAGGGTGTTTCAACTGCCCAGTATGATGTCAGGTTTTGTTCGTAGACCGTCATATTTTACCTCGATAGTCAGTAAACGGTAATCAGTAATCGGTATTCAGTTTTCAGCAATCAGGGCGTTAACAACCGATTACCGACAACTGTTTACCGATTACCGAAACTAGTTGCGGTTGCGCGGGCGGGCCTGCAAGCCGGTCATGGGGGAGCGGCGCATGCCGTTGGGGCGGGGTGGGCGCTGGCGCACGCGGGAAGCGACGGGTTGGCGCTGCACGGATGGTGCGGACTGCGGTTCGCTGTATTCTTCAACGGGCATGTTGATTTGGGTGGGCTGGCTGCTGGTTGGCTTGGGTACGGCCGTTCTTACCGGAGCGGCCGTTTTGGGCATAGGCGTGCGGCGAATGGGGCCGCTGGTAGTGGCGGCACGGTGGGCGGTGCTGGCCGCGGCTGCTGGACGGTTTTGCGGGGCGGGCGCGGCCACCTCGTTGAATTCGAAGATGTGCTCGCCAGCGACGGAGAAGGCACCGATGAACAGGATGCGGGTGAGCCAGACCAGCACGGCGACGAAGATGGGCACGTACAGCAGCAGCTGTTCGCGGCTGAGTACCTCGTTGCCGAAGTTGTGGTTGAGCAGGGTGAGGGAGATGGCCCACCAGGTCATGACGGCATTCATAGTCGCGCCAAGCAGCCAGGCACCCATCAGGTACCAAACCTCTTTGGGCTCATCCATGCCGCGCTCTGGGGTGAAGAGGCGCACCAGCCCGGCAAAGTCGATGGCGCAGAAAGCGATGGCCAAAATGGCCGCCCACTGCATCCCCAAAAAGCGCACATCGCCGATGAGGTTGAACAGGGCGTATTTGGTGGTGTCGAAGTTGAAAATTTCAAAGGCGACGAGGGCGATGATGAGAATGAAGCCCACTGGCCGTTTTCTTGGGCACGGAGCTTGTCAGGGAAGACAAACGGGTGCCGATGGTTTGGGTACGCGCGTACTGATTACTTGGCATTGCATAACTCTCCTTGTTGCTGCCCCTCTGCTTGGGCAATCTTCTTTCCATGCGCCCAGTTTTTGAAGAGGAAGCTGGTTGGGGGCGCACCAACCAGCTTCGGGAGGGTGTCGAACATTTGTTCTACAGCGGGATATTAGAACAAATATTCTATAATGTCAATAAACAGCTGTCAAATTTGTGGCGATAGCTGTCACAACCAGAGGGGAATTGGGAGTTTTGGGGGGTGAAAACGGCCGTTCTGTTCTACTCAAACAGCAGACACAAATTGTCGAACGGCAGGCTGCTGCCCGTGTATTCGTCATCTCCGGCCACGATTTTGTAGGCGTACGGCTGGTTGAGGAGCGGGTTTAGAATGGTGGCGGTGCAGAGGAAACGGCCGTCTACCACCGCACATTCCGCTGCTTCCCATTCCCCTGCCGAAAAGGTTTGCACAGAGACGTTGGCCAGCGGGGTGCCGTTGGGCAGTTCCGCTTCAAAGCGAACCGGGTACGGCTGTGGCACGTTTTGGCAGGCAGCTGCGCCTAAATTGGTGATGGTGAGGTTGCTGCGCTGGTTAACGCCCAGTGCGGGGGAACGGTTCGCCGCTGGCTACGTCTGGCTCTGCCTGGAGTTCCAGCGTGCGGAAATCGGCCAGGGGGGCAGCCGACTTCATCCCGCGACACGTTTAGCCTGGCGCGGATTGATTCAGCCCCGCTGACGGTGACGGTGCGCTCCAGGTTGTTTTGGCGCAGGGTAAGCTGGCTGTCGCCCAGGGTGTAGCTCACAACGCCGTCGCGCACTTGCATGGGGCCGATGCCGCCCAGCCCGGCCATGGAGAGCACTATTTCGCCTGCGCCGGGCAGCGCCAGGGTGCAGTTTGTGGCGGTTTCAGTGGTGCAGGTGAGGGATTGCGTGCCGCCGGGTTGGGCAACGGCCGTTACCGTCACCGCATCACCCTCGGCGGCAATCTCAATTTCCAGATTGGCCAGATTGATATCTGGGCAGACGGCCAGCGACATGGGCAGGACGGCCGTTTCTGCGGCCAATGCACAACTGTCGGTGGCTGGTTCGGGCACCACAACCGTCATTTCGTTGGGGGTGTAGCCGGGCTTTTCGGCGCGAATTTGGTAGGTGCCGGGGCCACCGCGCAGGACGGCCGTTTCGTTCACCCGCTCGGGGGTCTCTTGCCACGGCCCATCATCCACCCGATAGCTAACCCGCACCAGCCGCTGGGGATCGCCATTTTCATCGCGCAAGTTGAGGGTAACGGCCGTTTGGCTGGTGAAGTCGCAAACGGCCGTGTCGGCCACCTCGGCGCGGCTGCAAGCAGCCACACTCAACAGCAAAAATGTCCCTACCACAAGCCAAAACGGTAATTTGTGCATCCCAGTTTCCTCGCTGTTTAATCCAGATGGCACCATTGTAACCCGGTCCCGCCACTCGCGTAAAAAGATTTGCCGCCCCTTCACCCCCTCACCCCTTCACCCGTTCACCTTGTCACCTTGTCACCCCCTCACTACAATACCTTCATGCGCCTCATCCTCTCCCACGAGAATGCCGATTTTGACGCCGTGGCCAGCCAGCTTGCCGCCAGCAAACTGACCCCCGACGGCACGATGCTGCTTGCCCGCCGCCTGAACCGGAACGTGGAGCAGTTCCTGACGCTGTATTGGGATGCGTTTCACTTTGTACGGCCGTCTGACTGGCGCAAACAGCGGATCAACGATGTGCTGCTGGTAGACACCCAATCATTCAACAGCGTGCGCGGCATGGTGAATAATCCCAAAGTGCATGTCATCGACCACCACACCCATGAAACCCCGCCGGAAGAGTGGACCGCCCAGGTGGAAGCCGTCGGGGCCACGACGACGCTGCTGGTGGAGCGGATGAAGACGCAGGGGGTGGCCCTCTCGCCGGAAGAGGCCACCTTGCTGCTGCTGGGCATCTACGAAGATACCGGTTCGCTGACCTACGACACGACCACGCCGCGCGATGCCGCTGCCGCCGCCTGGCTGCTGGAAGAAGGGGCGCTGCTCTCCGTGGTGCGCCGCTTCCTCAACATTCCGCTCTCGGCCGCGCAGCAAAAGCTGTACGACGCGCTGCACGCCAACGTGAGCTGGCACGAGGTGCAGGGGCAGTCGGTGGTCGTCACCGGAGCCATCGCCCCAGACGATTTTACGGATGAGATCGCCTCGATTGCCCATCGGCTGCGCGAATCGCTTCAGCCGTCTGGGCTGCTGGTGCTGGTGCAGCTAGAGCGGGACGTGCAGCTGGTGGCCCGCAGCACGACGGATGCGGTGGATGTGGCCGCCGTCGCCCGCAATTTTGGCGGGGGTGGGCACAGTCGGGCCGCTGCCGCCCGCGTGAAGGAGCGCCTGCTGGCTGAGGTTTTGCCAGAGGTGGTCGCCGCGCTTCCCCAGGCGATCGAGCCGCTGGTGCGGGTGGCGGAATTGATGTCTCACGGGGTGCAGACGGTGCCGCCGGAGATGCTGGTGCGGGAAGCGGCCGTTCTCATGCAGCGCCTTGGTTATGAAGGGTATCCGGTTGTTACGGAGCCGGAGGGCGAGCTGGTGGGCTTGCTCACGCGCCGCGCTGTGGACCGGGCGATGAGCCACGAGATGGCCGACGTGCCCGTTCGGCGGATCATGCGCAAGGGGTCGGTGACGGTACGGCCGTCTGACGCCATCGACACCGTGCAGCAAAAAATGCTCAGCGCCAACTGGGGCCAAATCCCCGTGGTGGCCGAGGAGGGGCAGAGCACGCGCCCCATCGGCATCGTCACCCGCACCGATTTGCTCAACCACCTGTTCCAACCGCCCAGCAAAACCGCTACCCGCAACATGCGCCAGCGGCTGCTGGAGGTTTTGACGCCCGCGCTGTGGCAAATGGTGCTGGCCATCAGCGAAACGGCCGATCAGCTCGATTTGCCCCTCTACTTCGTCGGCGGGCTGGTGCGCGATTTGCTGCTGGACAAGCCGCCCACCGACCTGGACATGGTGGTCGAGGGGGATGCGATCCGGCTGGGCAAGATGCTGGCCCAGCGCTTCGGCGGCGAAATTCGCAGCCACAAGCGGTTTGGCACGGCCAAATGGCTGCTGGATGAGGCGGTGTGGGAGAATATTTTGCAGCGGGATAAAAAGGAGATTGGAGATTGGAGATTGGCGCGTTAAACCAATCTCCAATCTCCAATCTCCAATCTCCCGCCCACGATTGATTTCGTGACCGCCCGCACCGAGTTCTACACCGAACCCACCGCCCTGCCCGAGGTGGCGCACGGCTCCATCAAGCTGGATTTGCACCGGCGGGATTTTGCCATCAACACGCTGGCGGTGCGGCTGGATGGCGCGTTTTTGGGCCAGCTGCTCGATTTTTACGGCGGGCAGCAAGATTTGGCCGACGGGCTGATTCGGGTGCTGCACAGCCTGAGCTTTGTGGATGACCCGACGCGGATTTTGCGGGCGGTGCGGCTGGAGCAGCGGCTCAGTTTCCAGATTGAACCGCGCACGCTGGAGCTGATCCGCGAGGCGCTGCCGCTGCTGGATCGGGTGTCTGGGGCGCGTATTCGCCACGAGCTTGAGCTGACGCTGCAAGAGCCGGACCCGACGGCCCCGCTGGCTCGCCTGGCGAATTTGGACGTGCTGGCGCATATTTTTGAGGGGTTGGTTTGGCTGCCGGAAACGGCCGTCTTCTTCCAGCGCGTCCCTCAATTTTGGCAGTCGGATGCGTGGCAGGCGTGGCTGGATGAGGAATCGCCCGTGTTTACCTACTTTGCCCTCTGGCTGGCGGCGCTGCCGGAGGCGGTGCAGCGCGGGGCGATGAAGCGGCTGCGGGTACGCAAACACACCCACAGCGACGTGCTGGCCTGCGGCCGCATCCGCCGCGAATGGGTGACGCTGCCCGCCACGCTGAAGCCAAGCGAGGTGGTGAAATTGATGCGGCCGTTTCCCGTCCGGGTGCTGCTGGTGGGGCGCATTTTGCTGGAGGGGCGGCCAGCGGCGGATTTGATTGAGCGGTATTTGGCGGAGTGGGGTGGGGTTAGAACGGCCGTAACTGGTGATACGCTCAAAGAAATGGGGCTCAAGCCAGGGCCGCAATTTGGCATCCTGCTAGAAAAACTGCTCGCGGCCAAACTAGACGGCCACGTCACAAGCGAAGCCGAGGAGCTGGCCCTGCTGGAGCAATTGCTTAGAGAATAGAACGCAGATTTACCTGATCTTCCTGATAAAAATAATCAGTAAAATCAGGGAAATCAGCGTTCCATTTCTTTAATGAGTGCCAACCAAATCTTTCTTGGAACAAACTATGACGCCAACCAAAATTTATCGTCCAACTAGCTATGTATCCCTAATGGCAGGCATTGCTACGACCGTTTTTGCTCTCGTACCATTGCTCATCCTGTATGGTACGGTTGACGTCATTTTGTTTGAGGCCAAACTTGCGGCGGTAATCAATCGTCCATTCGTTGAGACGGCAAGCTCCGTGGGGCTGCTCATCGTAACGAACCTGCTTCTGAGCGCCTTGTTTTTCATCGGTGGCGTCTCTGTTGGGTTACCGCTAATGGCCCAATTTCACGTTCGAGAGGACGGTTTTCGAGTGAAAACCTGGTTTTATCAGAGCAAATGGCTGCCGTGGACGGCCGTTCAAAAAGTGCGGCAGCTGCCGTTTTCCAATAATCTTCAGCTGGGCATTGTTGGTTTGGGTTGGATGTTTCGTGTGCTTGCGCTGGTGAATTGGCTGCCTGGTGGGTATGTCGTTGTTGGTAGCAGTTTGGTTGAGGGGGAAATGCTCGTCAAGACAATCAAGCAAAAGCGACCAGATTTGTTTGAAAATTAGCCTTCGCAGCCGCGGATTCTTTCCGCGTTCTCAATTCGCGGAAAAAATCCGCGGCTACAGGTTTTGATCGTGAGAGGGGAACGGCCGTTTCCCTATTCCTGAGAAACAAGTGAACCATTTAAATATTTGTGCACCAGGCTGGCGATGAGCGTTTGGTAGGGTACACCCTCTTCAATCGCTTTAATCTGGATTTGGTAATAATCTTTTTCCGTCAGGCGCAGGTTAATGCGCCGGTCTTTTTTTAGCGTGGCGCGGGCAGCTTCCATTGCCTTCTCTGTTTCCTGCTCACTATTTTCAACGGGCTGCCATTCATCTCCTTCAAGGGAGTCCATCAACGCTTTTTCTTCGTCATCAATTGGCTCGAATGCTTTTGAATTAAATTTCGTCATCGGTTTCTCCTAAACGCGTACGCTTCACGCCCCGCTTAAGCCGTACTTTTTTGTGTATTTTCGGCTGGGAAAGGCTGTTTTTAGGAAGATTTCTGCCTCATTCTCAACAAAAGGCACAATCACAGCATAATTTTCAATTTCAACCACGTATATTTTTTGATCCGGATAACCAGGGTTTTCTTCAATCGCGAGTAAGCTCCCTGATTGGATTAGAAATACGATTTCTTCAAAAGAAAGGCCGCGCGTTTGCTTCAGAAGTTCATTTTTCTCAGCATTCCAATTGAAGTGTTTCATGCAAAAAATTATACGGCCTGTCTGCCTTTTGTCAACGGCCGTTTCCCCCCACAATCTACCCTCTTCTGTACCCTCGCCTGTGACTTTTCCCATTTAAGCGCAGAAAAATTTCTTGCATACTCAAGTGAGAATGCAAGAAAACTTTCGACTGGTATCTACAGATCGACGCAGCCTGCGGCAGATGCACTGCGTCTTTTTTGCGTGTCTCGGTGGCAATACAGAAAAGAGACTACATGAGCACCAGCTCAACACAATGAATAAAAATCAACAGATTTTAATCCGCGTTCATCCGCGTTTATCTGCGTCCCATTTGCAAAGGAGTCGGCGATGCACGAACAATTATTGATTGGCGTAGCGGCCGTTTTAATCTTAGGTGTTTTGGCCCAATGGCTGGCCTGGCGGCTGCGGTTGCCGTCCATTTTGCTGCTGCTTACCATTGGCCTGGTGGTTGGCCCGGTCACGGGCTGGCTGTCGCCAGAGGCGGTGCTGGGCGAGCTGCTGTTTCCGCTGGTGTCGCTGGCGGTGGCCTATATTTTGTACGAAGGCGGGCTGAGCCTGCGCGTGCAGGAACTGCGCGAGGTGGGCGGCGTGGTGTTCAGCCTTACCAGCATCGGCGTGGCGGTTACCTGGGTGCTGGGGGCGCTGGCGGCTCGCTTTTTGCTTCAGCTCACCTGGCCGATTGCGATTTTGTTAACGGCCGTTCTTGTGGTCACTGGCCCCACTGTCATTGGCCCGCTGCTGCGGCAAATTCGGCCGCAGGGCAAAACCAACGCCATCCTCAAGTGGGAGGGCATCCTGATTGATCCGATTGGGGCGGTGTTGGCAGTGCTGGTGTTCGAGGCGATTTTGTCTGGCCAATTGCAGCAGGCCCCGATGATTATTGCCCGGGGGGTGCTGATTACGGCGCTGGTGGGAACGGCCGTTGGCCTGCTGGCGGCGGGCGTAATGTGGCTGCTGCTCTCCCGCTACTGGGTGCCGGATCAGCTGCACAACGGCGTCTCGCTGCTGTTTGTCACCCTCGCCTTCGTGGCCAGCGATTTGCTGCATCCCGAATCTGGCCTGCTGGCGGTCACGGTGATGGGCTTTGCCCTGGCTAACCAGAAGCAGGTGCCCATCAAGCAAATTGAGGAGTTTAAGAAAAATATACGGGATTTGCTCATTGCCGGGCTGTTTATTGTGCTGGCGGCACGGCTCGACTGGGCCGATTTTGCCCAGATTGTGTGGTGGCGCGGCGCGCTGTTTGTGCTGTTTTTGGTGCTGCTGGTGCGGCCAACGGCCGTTTCCCTGGCCACCCTGCGCGCTAAACTCTCCCTCAAAGAAAAAGCGTTTGTGTCGTGGATGGCCCCGCGCGGCATTGTGGCCGCCGCTGTAGCCTCGATTTTTGCCCTGCGGCTGGAGGAAGCGGGCATTGCCGGGGCCGAATCGCTGGTGGCGCTCACCTTCATGGTTATTTTGGCCACGGTAATCATTTATGGCCTGACGGCTGCGCCGCTGGCCCGCTGGCTGGGGCTGGCAGAAGATTCCCCACAGGGCATTTTGTTCATGGGCAGCCATGCCCTGGTGCGTGAGCTGGGCCAGCTGCTGCAAGATCAGGACGTGCCGGTGGCCCTGGTGGACTCAAACTGGCGCAATCATTCGGCGGCGCGGATGGCGGGGCTGCGTTCGTACTATGGCAATGCGCTGGATGAGGGGGTGACGGAGGCGATCGATTTGAGCGGAATCGGCCGTTTTTTGGCCATGACCTCCAACGACGAGGCCAACGCCCTGGCGGTGCTCCATTTTGGCGAGATGCTGGGCCGGTCGGAGGCGTTTCAGCTGCAAGCGAGCGACGCGGTGGACCAGAGCGCGGAGCAAAAGGTGCCGCGCCATCTGCACGGCCGTATTTTGTTCCAACCCGCCCTCACCTTTGCCCAGCTAGAGGCGCTGTTTGAGGCAGATGCCCAGCTCAAGGCGACGTCTATCACCGAGGCGTTTTCCTATCAGGACTTTTTGTCGAACCATGAGGGAACGGCCGTCTCGCTTTTTCTGATGGGGGGGGAACGGCCGTCTGAACATCTTTGCCGCCGATGCCGAACTGCTGCCCCAAGCGGGCGACACCCTCATCAGCCTGGTGGCCGAACCGGCGCAGCAGCCCATCTGGCAACAGCCCAACGGGGCGGTGCCAGAGCCCGTTACACCGTAAACGGATACCCCAACGACGAACCTTCATCGGCATTAAACGGATCATTTTTGCTGCTTTGCACCAGGTAGCCAATTGCTTCATCGTTGGTTGTGCCATCCATCAGCACGTCCAGCCGGTAGCCATGCGTTACCCGAGGCAAATCGACCAGTTGCAAATAATCTGCCAGCCGGGCATCCTCTGGCAGCAGTTCGGCCAAACTGTTGGGGGCCAGGCGGAAGAAGCGCCAATTGAAGCTGGCCCCCTCCAGATGCAGCGGAATGGGCAGGGAATGAATGCCCGATTCCACCAAATCCTGGAAAAAATGGGTGCCGTAGGATAGCTCCGGCGGCTTGCCGTCTTGGGCCACACCCAGCTCGATGAGCACTTTGGTGTTGTAGATGTCGGCATAGCTGACGCGTACGCCCAGCTCTAGATTGGTGCTGCCCCAGCGCCCTGGCCCAATCAGAATGAACGCTTCATTTTCTAGCAGCTTGTTCAGGCGGCCGACCGCGCGGCCCAGCTCTAGCTTGGTGGCAGTATCTGGAATCTCGCGGTATTTTTCTGGGTCAACAAAGATGATGTAGCGCACTTGCTCGGCACGGCCGTTTGGAATCAGCCCGCGCGAGGTGAACAAAATGCGCTGTTCGGGCACATCGGTGGGAATGGAGACCTGCTCTTCGTTTTTGCGCTGGCTGAGGGGGCGGCATTGCAGCAGGTGGAGTTTGAAGTCGGGATACGGCCGTCCTGGCAAAATCTCCACCGTAAACTCCATATCTACCGGAGTTTGGTATCCCTCTTCCAGCCGGGCCAGTACCGTGCGCATCAGCGTCACAAATTTGCGATCGCGCACCAGCGCCTCAAACGTCAGCACAAACTGGTCATCTCCACTCAAGCCGCCAATCGAGAGAATGCGCTGCAAATAATCTCCCTTGTCTTGCGAAGCGATGTAGCGCAATCCGGGATAATCCAGCCCCAGCACCTCATTGACGGGCAGCGTGTCAAACTTATTTTGCTCCAGGTCTACCAGATCGATGTGCCATTGGGCGTACTGCCGCTGGGCGGTGGGGTTGCCTCTGGGCGCAGCTGCGGGTGGCTCAGCGAGATCATGCGCGGGTAATCGTTGTCTACCCGGTCTACGGCGCGGGTGCCCATGCCCCAAACCACGCGCAAGAAGCCGACGTTGCGGTCAATTTTGGGGTGCCAGCGGAACGGATTGCGGCTAAAGCCGACACCGGCGATGGTGGGGAAGAAGTAACGGCCGTATCGCTTCCCTCTTACTCGCTGCAACAAAACCGCCATCCGCTCATCATAATCAATCAGCCCATGATGCTGCCGGTACAAAATAGCGTCGGGATTGATGGTGCTGGCATACACCCGCCGAATCGCATCCAGCAAATCGCGTAAATTTTCCTCTGCCGTGCCCTGGTTGGGGCAAAAATAGCTGCTGTACTTGCCCGCAAATGAAAAACCAAAATTATCCTCTAGCAAGCTAGACGACCGCACAATAATCGGATCGTCGCCAAACTGGTACAGCACATAGCGCAAGCTGTCTACAATGGCATCCGGGAACCGCCCAGCCAGATGGTCAGCCACAATTTTGGGATGCTCCTGCCGAATCTCCTCCAGCGGCCGATACTTTTGGTTCATGTAGCTGTCCAGATTATTCATGAGCCGAAAATCGTAAATCACTTCACTGCCCAAAAAATAAGAGTCTGGAATTTCTATAAAATTGCTGATTTCGGGGCCGCCATCGGTAGGCTTTTGCTGCAAAATTTTCCAGGCCAGAATCATGCCCGCCGCTTTGCCCCCAATTTTGCCGCCCCCAATTCGCCGCCGGTAAATGCGGCGCAAATCGGCAATGCTCAGCACATGCTTGGCCACGGCAATAAAACGAAGCTGGTCGCTGATCATTCCTTTGATTAACACGACCTTGATCTCTAGCAAATGATGTTTGACCTTCTCCAGCTGGTCTGGCGGCAGCTTTTCGTACATTTCTCCCTGGCGAAACAACATTTCCCACGGGGCAATCTCTGGGTTAAAGGTCAGCTCAATGGAATCGGTGTGCCCCGGTTGGCTGTTGAGCACCTCCTCGATGATGCTGTCTAGCAAAGTCAGGCTCAGGTTGTTGCCAAAGTAGGCATCCGTCTGAAAATCGCGAATGCGGTCTTTGCGCTTTTGCCAGATGTGCGCCTGCTCTTGCCCAAACGGATCGTACAGCCCCTCCCGCCGCTGCGATTCCAACGCCTTGCCCTTCACTTCAGCGTTAAACGCTTCCTGGTCGATAATGCCGCGATGGAACAGCTCTTCCCGCATGCGCACCCGGATTTGGTGGGCCAGGGTAGGGTATTGGGCCAACTTTATGTAAATATCAATCGTCGGCGTGATGCTGCGAATGGGGCGCGAATAGTAGCTTTGTGGGGGATGCGGCATGTCGTTTCTCCATACCTTGTTAGGTTGCCGATTCAGGTCACAGGCGGCTATTATACCCCAGCTTGCCTTGCTGCCAGATTGCGGGTAAAACCGGATTTGCGGCTGGTTGTTGGTGGTTAGTAACTGGTTACCATCATCTGTTGTTTACCCGTCACTAACCACCAACCACTAAATCCCGCGGTGGCAAGGAGAAACCGATGTCTACCATTTTTTCCAAAATTATTGCCGGGGAGATTCCGGCCACTATTGTGTACCAGGATGAGCTGGTGACGGCGTTTCGGGACATCAACCCGCAGTCGCCCACCCACATTTTAATCGTGCCCAACAAGGAAATTGCCACGGTCAACGACCTGACCGAGGCGGATGAGCAGGTGGCGGGGCGGCTGCTGCTGGTGGCCCAAAAGCTGGCGGCGCAAGAAGGCATTGCCGCAGATGGCTACCGCTTGATGATCAACTGCAATGCGCACGGCGGCCAGGAAGTGTTTCATCTGCATCTGCATTTGTTGGGGGGACGGCCGTTAGGCCCCATGTTGGCGCGTCGGTAATCGGTGATCAGTGGGTCAGTATTCAGTAAGTCAGTAACTGAAAACTGAATACTGTTTACTGAATACTGTCTACTAACTACGGATCGATTGCATTAATCTCATCCCGGCAGACGCACGCTTCGCGGCTAACGGTGCCGCGCAGCAGCAGGCCATCGTATTCCGAGCCAAGCCCTTGCGAAATCCAGCCTGCCATGTTGAAGGGTACGGCCCCGTCGGCGGCGACCCAACGGCCGTTATACGTCCGGGCCACGTGCAGGTGGGTGCCATTAGAAAAGCCACCCTCGCAAGAAGGATGCCCCAACCGGTCGCCCGTTTGCACGGGGGTGCCCACGGCAATGCGGTCCCGATTCTCCAAATGCATGTAGGTGATGGCCCAGCCCGTGCCCGCAAAACCGTCAGCGGGATTGTTGGGCATGTCCAAATCCACCACCACCGCGCCAAAATCGCTGCGCGTGACGATGCCATCAGCTATCGCCGTGACCCAGCTGTCTGACTGCACACAGCCGAGCTGGTCGGCAGGCGGGGCAAAGTCTAGCGCCGCCCAGGCGGAGCCAGCGGCCCAGCCGCCGTGCGGCCCGCCGGTGAAGTACCAGGTTTCGTTGCTCCAGGGCAGCTGCAAGCTGGGCTGGCTCAAATCGGCTGGCCAGAGCGGATCAACGGTGTAGGCAAACGGATTGCCAAACAGGCTGTTGTAGGTGGCCCAGAAGCCCTCAGGCCCGGCTTCTTGCAGCCAGGTGGCGTAGGTGGCGCCGTCGTGGGCGCTGAGCCATTTTTGTACGCCGGCGGTGCCGTTGTTGATGGTGGGGTCGTAGCCCAGCCGGGTGCCATCGGCAATGGTGAAGACGTTGAGGCCGCCTTCGGAACGGCCGTAAAAGCCCCAGTTCAACTCATTGGCCGCCCAAACGAGCTGGGTGTATAGGCCAGGCTGGTTGGTGGCCCGGTAGCCCAGGGCGAACTGTTCCACCACGCCCGCTGGCCGGGTGATCCAGCCCGCCCGGAACTCCAGGGCGGCCAGCAGCAGCCGGGGGTTTACGCTGGTGCGATGGGCCACCAGCGCCACAATTTCTGGCCCGGCCAGCCGTTGATTTTCCACCGTTTCTTCGTAAGTTAGCAGATAGCCGCCGTACAGCTCGGCAAACTGGCGCACGCTGAAGCCGTTGGCGGCGGGGCCGTACACCAGTTCGCTGTCTGGGATGATTTTGAAGGCGGGGCCAGTTTGGGCGGCGCTGGTAGGCACCAGCAGCGCCTGGCCTACAAAAACGAGGTTGCTGTTGTCTAGCTGGTTGAGGCTGAGCAGTTCATCGACGGTGGCCCCGTACAGCTGGGCAATGTAGCCCAGCGTTTCGCCTGCGCCGACGATGTGGGTCAGGGTGCTGCCTTCGTTGGGGGTAACGGCCGTTTCGTGCGGTGGGTCTGGCGTGGGCGTGCCAAAGTATTCTGGCCGGGCAATCGCCTGGGCCGGGCCACTTTCTGGCGTGGGTGGCACGGGGCCGCTGCCGCTGAACGGGGTAACAAACGGGGTGGGCGGGGCGTTGAGCGTGGGGCCGGGGGTGATGAAGACGGCCGTTTCCGGGTCCGGTCGTTCGCAGCCTGCCAGCAGCAGGAGGGGAAGCAAAAGAATGAAGGGAGTGGGGAACGGCCGTTTGGCCCACCTTTGGATAAGCAAAAAAGAGATCATTGCCCGAATTGTACCCAACTGTGCCCGATCGGGTAGGCAGCTAAAGTGCCAGGTTTTAATTTACCTGGGGCAATCAAAAAAACTTCACGCAAAGGCGCTAAAAAAAACGGCGCTTTGGGAATTCAGGGGGGTACAACCCGTGATGCGTGATACGTGACCGGAGCGGTATCACGTTTCACGCATCACGTTTCACGCTAAACCCCACGAAATCCTGAAGACCCAAAAAAACCTTGGCGGCTTTGCCTGAAACCCAAATACAACTGGCTGGTAGACCCGTTGCGATTCGTCGAATGACATCGGGACAGGTTTGCGCTAGAATCGCGCCTTGTTGTTTTTAAGGATGAGATTATGCAAGCAAACTACGTACAAAGACTCCGACTCATTTTTAGCAAAGATGGCCCGGCTCGCTACATCAGCCATCTCGACCTGGCGCGGACGCTGGAGCGGGCGCTGAACCGGGCCAAAATTCCGGTGGCCTACACGCAAGGCTTCAACCGCCGCCCCCGCATGCAAATGGCCACGGCGCTGCCGCTGGGCTACACCAGCCAATACGAACTGGCGGATATTTTATTGACCGAGGCGATGGAACCCGCCCAGGCGCAGCAGCAGCTGATGGCCCGCATGGCTCCTGGCATTGTGATTTTGCAAGTGGAAGAAGTGCCAGTTAGCGGCCCATCTTTGCAAGCGATTACCGAATCGTCTAGCTACGTGGCGACGCCGCTAGACCCGGTAGATTTTGCCACCGTGCAGGCGAAGGTGGCGGCGCTGCTGGCGGCGGAGAAGGTGGCGCGCACCAAAGAGCGTCGGGGCAAGCAGAAGGCGTATGATTTACGGCCGTTAATCCTCGACCTCTCTACCACCCAAGATGAAGACGGGCAGGTGCACATCCAGATGAATCTCTGCCTGGAACCGTCCAAAACGGGCCGCCCCGATGAAGTGCTGGACGAACTGGGTTTTGATCCGCTAGACATGCGCATTTGCCGCACGGGGATGGTGTTGGCGGAAAATGGTTAATGGTAAATTGTAAATGGTTAATGGTTGGGCTGCTGGTGGGGTTGACATTGGCTTGCCGGGCAACGGCCGTTCCTGCCACACCGCCATCCCCAGCCCTCCAACCAACCCCCACCCTATTTGTCACTCCCTCACCCGGTCACCCGGCCACCTTGTCACCCCTTCCCCCCGCGATCTCCGCAACGCACACGCCGTCTCCCGTCGCAGACACCGGCTGGCAGCTGTTGCAGGCCGGTTTGGAACGCCGCGCCATTCAACTGTTGGATGAAAACGGCCGTCAAACTGAAAACCTCACCCTCTTGCGTATAGACCCAAATTTATTCAGCTTTGAAATTGGCTACAGTCCGGGCCAGCCGAAGCCGCTGGCCACCTGGCAAGAAGAAACCGGGGCGTTCATCGTGATGAATGGCGGCTTTTTTACGCCAGAATTTTTGGCCACGGGGCTGTTGGTGGTGGCGGGCCAGCCCAGCGGCAGCAGCTACGTGGGCTTTGGCGGCATGGTGACGATGGCTGGGGGTGGGGTGGATGTGCGTTCATTGGTGGAACGGCCGTATGACCCCACCGAAACGTTTGACTACGCCCTGCAAGCGTTCCCCATGCTCGTCCTCAATGGCGCAGCTGCCTACCAAACGGCCGATTTTGACACTGCCCGGCGTACGGTGATTGGGGTGGATGGGGACGGCCGTATCCTCCTCATCATTGCCGGTTGGGGTGGCTTTACCCTGGCCGAACTGAGCAGCTACCTGGCCAGCGCCGACTTTGGCCTGGTGAACGCCCTGAACCTCGACGGCGGCACCTCCACTGGCCTCATTTTGGCCGATCCGCCGGAAAACATCCCGGCTTTTGTGGCCGTTCCCACCGTCATTCTTGTTTACCCCAAATAAATGGCGGCACGGATTCAATTACCCTACGGACACGGCTAGCTGCCCTTCGGGGCCGCACAGGCAGCGAGTTTGTATCCGGCTGGGGTCGAAAAAGACGGAAAGCCAGCTGTGCCATTGGGCCACGGCTTCACGATTGGTGGCGTAATAGACCCAACGGCCGTCCACGGCATCCCGCCGCGACGACACCAATCCTACGCCCTCCAACACCTTCAGGTGGTGCGAGAGCAGGTTTGGGGCCAGCCCGAGTTTGTCTTTCAGCTCGCAGTTGCAGGTGTCCCCGGCCATCAGCTCGGCAAAGATGCGCAGCCGGTTAGGGTCTGAGAGGGCTTTGAAAACGGCCGTTCGTTGTGCCAATTCTTCTTCGTTCATAAGCAATCAATCAAAGATTAAAAAGATTTCACAGATTTGAGAGCAAAATCTGTGTAATCTGCGAAATCTGTGGACAAATAGTTTACCCAATCACCCAATTAAACAGGTAGCCGGTGAAAATAATTGCTACCGCCACAATGCCAATAAAAATGGCGATGAGGCGCAGCTTGATCACCCGCTTCAGGATGAGCATTTCTGGCAGGCTCAATGCCACCACAGACATCATGAAGGCCAACACTGTGCCCAGCGCTGCCCCTTTTTCCATGAGCGCGTGCACCACGGGGATAATTCCGGCGGCGTTGGCGTACAGTGGAATTCCCAGGAGAACGGCCGTTGGCACCGACCACCACGCCTCGCGCCCCATCACGTTCACCAAAAAATCTTCCGGCACGTAGCCATGAATCCCCGCGCCAATGCCAATGCCGATGACCACAAACGGCCACACTTTGCCCACAATCTCTTTGGCGCTGCGCCCCGCATCCCGAATCCGGTCATCCCAGGTCGGTTTGTAGGTGACGTCACCGGTTTGCCCCACTTTCACCTGCCAGACAAACTCCTCCACGTACTGTTCCGGGTGTAAACGGCCGATTATCATCCCGCCCACCACGGCAATTGTCAGGCCAGAAACCAGGTACAGCCCGGCGATTTGCCAGCCAAACAGGCCAAACAGCATCGCCAGAGCAATTTCGTTGACCACCGGGGTGGCAATCAAAAAGGAGAAGGTGACGCCCAGCGGAATGCCGCTTTCCACAAAGCCGATGAACAGCGGCACGGCCGAACAGGAGCAAAACGGCGTCAACACGCCCAGCCCGGCGGCCAGCACATTGCCCACGCCTTCGCGTCGTCCGCCCAGGGCGGCCCGCGTCTGCTCCGGGCTAAAAAAGGAGCGAATGAAGGTGACGAGGAAAATCATGCCGGCCAGCAGCATGAGGATTTTGGGCACGTCGTAGAGGAAAAAGTTGACCGATTCGCCCAGACGCGTCTCTGGCAGCAGGCCGATGAGGTCGTAGGTGAGCCAGTCGGCGATGGCTTGCAGCTGCGGCCAGACCAGCAGCCAGACGACGCCCAACAGCAGCACCAATGCGGGCAGCTGCCAGCCAGATTTGCGGGGCGGGGTGAGGGTGATTTTTTGGCTGCTCATAGGTGGCTCCTAATTTTGGGCGGCGATAAGCCAGTTGGTGACTTCCTGGTTGGTGGGGATACGGCCGTAGGCCACCACTTTTCCATCAATCACCAGCCCAGGGGTTGACATAACGCCATAAGCCATAATTTGCGCGTAGTCGGTGATTTTTTCAATTTCAGCCGCTACGCCCAGCTTTTCTACTTCGCTGCGGGCGATTTGCTCTACACGTTTGCAGTTGGCGCAGCCGGGGCCGAGCACTTTAATTTTTAGCATGAGGTTCTCCTGTGTACTTGTGGGTCGGATTGCCAATCCGACGTACGTGGGTTGGAATAATTCAACCAGTGTTGAAATAATGTGATGGAACTATAGTGTGGGGAGGGAAACGGCCGTAGTGCCCTTCATCACCCAATTCCAATGACACCCGTCATATTTCAATGCCCATTGAACTATTAACCACAAAAAATGAGGAGTAAGCATCCTCAGATGCGAACGGCCGCTCGCATCTGAGGATGCTCACTCCTCATCAAATCGGGCAAAAAAAACAGCCCGCCAAACCCGGCGAGCTGTTTTCTCAATTAATCACAGGTAATCACAGGTAATCACAGGTAATCACAGGTAATCACAAAATTACCCAATTACCCAATTACCCAATTACCCAATTACCCAATTACTTCCTAAATATCGCAGTTGCCCGACATGCAGGCCAGCTCTTGCGCGGCCGTGGTGAGGTCTTCTTCCTCGTACCGGTAAATCTTGGAAAAGTCGATTTCCGGGAATTTTTCAGCCAGCTGCGTGTACTCTTCAGCGTCGATTTCGATGTAGGGCATCTGGTCGTACTGGGCGTCGAAGGCGGGCAGGAAGGCCATGCCGCCAATCTTGTCCTGGTGCTCCCAAATCCAGCGAATGATGTCCAGCACCTCGTGGTCGCGGTAGGTGATCGTTACGCTGGGATTGTGCTCGGTGTAATGCGTTTTGTTTTGCAGCCAGAACTCACACTGCGTCAGCGCGGAACGATCGTTGCGGGTGATGGCCTCTTCTGGCGATTTTACCGGGAAGTGCACCACCCAGGTGGTGGCGTTGTCGCGGGTCTGGCCATTTTCCGGGTCCATCGGTGCCCCGGCATCTTGCAGCACCTTGAAGACGGGGCTGTGTGAGCCAACGCGCACGTTACGGATGTAGTACGGTGCCCAGCGCGCATGCAGCCCGGAGGAGGAGTTCACCAGCTGCGAGGAGTTGCCCGATGGCTTGACGCAGGTGACGGACGCCGATTGGTTGATGCCCAGCGTGGCGGCGTACGTTTTGTTGGTTTCTACGGCCAGTTTTTGCAACTTTTCCTGAATTTCCGGGTCCTGGGCGGCGGGGCTGTCCATCTGCCCGTTCAAATCGACGCCCAGCAGCCGCTCTTCGATGCTGTTGGCTTGCCACTGCGGCCGCAAGCCGGGGAAGTGCACGGCCATGGATTGGATGGTGCCGATGATCGTGGCCAGCTCAACCTTTTCACTCAATGTTTCCAGGGTGTCGTCGGCGCGGGCGATGGCGCTGGTGAGGTTGCAGAATTGATACGGCCGTAAATAAATCTCGCCACAGTTATGCACATACAGGCCGTTGGCATCAAACGCATGGACGCCCGGCACCGTGCAGTCGTACACAGCTTCTGTGCCAACCAGCTCAATGGATTTGATGTGAACGCTGAATCGTTCACGGTTGGGGGTGCGTTGGTAAGCGGCCGTTTTCTCTGCCAGTTTCGCGGCTTTGTCCGGATCAGAAAAGCCGATGCGCTGCTGGAAGACTTGAATATTGTCGTTGCTGATCACCAGTTCGTGCTGGGCTTGCGTCCAATATTCTTTCATACCGCCCTGTCCATCGGGCAGGTTGCGGTAACCGGCTTCACGCCGATTTTGGTAAAGGGTCGCGTTGATGCCCAGGCGCAGCAGCATCCGCTGGGCTGCCTGGAGCGTTGCCAGGTTCGATTGGGCCAGCCGCACGCTGACGCCTTTTTCCTGAGAGCCAATCACCGTGCCGTCGGCATCAAACAAGCCACGCAAAAAGCCGCTGTAAAAGGCGCTTGAGGTTTGTTCAATTTCTGACGTGATGGTTTTGTGGTCAGCAGAAATGCCATACCGGTTGGCCAGATGGTTCAGGCCTGTGGACGAAATTTGCCAGAAGCTGTTGGCTTTGTTCCAGACTGGCTGCATATCGGAGCGGGCCGGAATTTTGGCAGCGTGCACGGCGTGGGCCATTTCTACCATTTCCCGACTGTGTTCACCCCAAAAGCGCAGGATGCCCAGATCGCTTTTGGACTCATTGCGCACAAACGTGCCGTCGCCGACCAGCAAACCCAGCAGCCAGGCCACCGAAGCGCCGTCATCTGCCGCTTGCCAGGTCACCCCGCGCTGGTCATGTATCCGAATCATGTCGCCCGGCTGTAACGCGCCCAGCTCTGTCCATTCCGTCTGCTGCTTTTTACGGGTTTGCTTGGTCACTTGCAGAATGGGATGATCGGCGGTGGCTTTTAGCGTGTGCCCCTCAACGGTTTCCAGCAGATAGACTGGTTTGTGCCCCGTGTGGAAGAAGCCTGCTTCTGTGGAAGGATGCGCTTCCCCATCTACCAAAGCGATGAAGGAGCGATCAATCAGTTCGTTGACCTGCTGCGGGCCTTGTTGGGTCATCACCCAGGTATCGGCCGTCACGCATGGATTGGTGCCAAAATCAGCGGCGGCGCGGCGGGCGGGTTTGTTCTCGACGGCCGCTTTGCGGTTGAAGATACCCGGTTCGCCGCGCTCCGATTCCACCATGTCCAGCACAAAGCGAGTAATTTCCGCCTGGCTCAGTTCCCGTGAGGGCCACACGGCCGAATTATTGGCATTCCACCGCTGGCTGTTGCTGCGCCAGAAGTCGCCATCTTTGCAGTGGCGCATTTCCAGGTCGTCGTAATCAAACAGGGAGATCATGGCCGTGCGCCGCACGCCGCCGGAAACGGCCGCATCCCCCACGGCACACATAATGTCATGGGCGTCTAACGGCCGTAAAAAGCCACCCTGCCGCGAAATAATGCGCGCGCGGGAAAAATCGAGCATCTGGCGCAGTGGCTCTGGCCCTGAGGCCCGGCCACCCTTTACCCGCAGCGGCGAGCCAACGGGGCGCACTTCGGAGTAATCAAACTTCACGTCTTCGCCATTGAACCAGGCCGTCAGCCCCACGCGCACCGCCTCGGCCCACCCTTCCGACGAGTCGGCCACGATATGTGTGGGGGCGGGCTTGCCGCTCTGGCGCACGATGCGGGGGAACTTCTCCACGTACTGCCGCTCCACGGAATAGCCCACGCCGCAGCCGCTCATGGAGATGACCAGCGCTTCCACAAAGGAGTCGATGCTGTCTACGGGCATGTAAGAGCAGTTGTAGATGGCGATGTTGTTGCGACGAGCGGCCGGGCCAGCCATCGCCAGCAGGCGCATGGAGGGCATTACCTTCATCTGCAAAATCCCCTGGCGCACACGTTCGTATGTTTCGGCGGGCAGGCGGTATTCAGACAGCTCTTTCAGGTAATCGGTGGCCCGGTTGACCGTTTCTACCCACGTCTCGCGGCGGCCCAGATCGTAGTTGAAGCGGGAATATTTGTCGTAGAACTGAAACTTTTGCAGTTGGGTGGGGAAGTAGGGGTCCGATTGGGCAAATGCTTCACGCACGGCATCCGGCACGGGGCGCTTGGTGCGCATTTTGGCGTGCTCGGCGCGGTAGAGGATGTAATGTTTGGCCGCTTCGTATTCGCCAGCGGCTTGCAGCACCATTTCTACAATGTCCTGCACGCCTTCGACGGTGGGCAGGTCATACTTGGCGGCCACAACGTTGACGACCTGATGGGTGATGTCTTCGACGGGCGTTTGGGGTTCGATGTCCAGAGTGGTAAAGCAGCGTTCCAGTGCATTTTGGATGCGGTCCATATCGAAGGGGACGATACGGCCGTCTCGCTTCACAATACTTTGGGGCACCGCCACCTTAAAATAGATACTGTCGGCATTGAGATGGGTGCCGTTCCCATTTTTGCCATTTTTACCGTTACTACCATTGGCACCGTTGGTTTTTACCAACGCTTTTTCTTGTGGTTGCTGCTGTTCAGCCATCGAGTTTCCATCTCCTTTGTGGGTATTACTTACCAATATTGTTTTTTCCAATGCGTGGTTGTGGGAATGCTAGTTGAATCGGTTTTGGGTAAGCGGCCGTTTGGGTGCTGCAAACGGCCGTTACCGCGCTTCAAGCAGTCGGTCAATCTCCTTGCGTATCGACTCCAAATCGTCGAATCCAAGATAGACCGTGGCGTAGCGGATGTACGCTACCTCGTCTAAATCCTTGAGCTTTTTAATAACCAGATCGCCTGCCATGTGGCTGGAAACTTCGGCCTTGCCTGACTGTTGCAGTTCGGCCTCTACCTCGCCTGCGATGCGTTCGATGTCGGCAGCGGCCACGGGCCGTTTGGCGCAAGCAACCTTGATGCCGCCCATCAGCTTCTCGCGTGAGAACTCTTCGCGGGTGCCATCTTGCTTGACCAGCATGGGGGTGGCCAGAATGGGGCGCTCGTAAGAGCTAAACCGTTCGTTGCACTTATCGCACACGCGCCGCCGCCGGGTTCCCCCCCGAACGTCGTGGCTGGTGTCGATCACGCGGGTTTTGTAATTGTTGCAGTACGGACATCTCACGTGGCAAAATCTCCCGTTGGGCCAAAGCTGCTGCTAATTGGCTAAAAAAAACCAGATATGGGACTGTACTATCTTTTTGCGGCCTTGCCGCCATATATGGGGGTTGGCACTACGAATCCCCCTAGATTTGGTACAAGTGGGAGGCATTATAGCATACGGCCGTATCCCTAGCAAGCAAATACAGGACCGAAAAACCTTAAAAAATTAAACGGCCGTTAACCTGCTGTTAAACGGCCGTTTACATGGAATTAGAACATCTGTGTGAGGCAAAAAAAAAGCCCGCCAAAGCAACACAACTCTGACGGGCCAACCAGCTAAAGGGGTATTTTGAACTTACTCTTTTTTCTTGCGCAAGAAGGCTGGGATGTCGATATCGCTTACGGGGAAAGACGGCCGTTCCTCACGCACTTCTCGCCGTTGCACCACATTAGACACCGGTGGGGCAATGGGGCGGCTCACCGACTGGCGTACTGGCTCCCGCTGCGGCAGCCTGCTTTCGGCGCGAGACATCTGCCGCATCATGGGCGCGCCATGCTCAAAACCCGTGGCAATCACCGTAATGCGAATCTCGTCCTTCATCGTCTCGTCAATGACCGCGCCAAAAATCATGTTCACGTCCGGGTGGGCCGTCTCGCGAATAATCGCCGCCGCCTGGTTGATTTCGTACAGGCTCAAATCGTTGCCGCCCGTCACGTTGAACAAAATGCCGCGTGCCCCCGCAATCGTCACGTCTAGCAGCTTGCTGGCCAGCGCCTCTTCCGCCGCCATGCGCGCCCGATCGTCGCCCGTGCCCTTGCCCACAGCCATCAGCGCCGCGCCGCCCATCGACATCACCGTCTGCACATCGGCAAAGTCCAGGTTGATCAGGCCAGGCACGGTGATCAGCTCGCTGATCCCCTGGATACCCTGGCGCAGCACATCATCGGCCAGTTTGAAAGAATCCATAAGGGAAAGGCGGCGATCGGCCGTTTCCAGCAAACGGTCATTCGGAATCACAATCAGCGTGTCCACATGCTCTTTCAGCTGCTCGATGCCCGTCTCCGCCGCCCGCATCCGCTGCGTGCCCTCAAAGCTAAACGGCTTCGTCACCACGCCAATCGTCAGCGCACCCTGCTCACGAGCCACCTTGGCCACGATGGGGCTGGCCCCCGTGCCGGTGCCGCCGCCCATGCACGCCGTCACAAACACCATGTCAGAGCCTTGCAGCAGCTCATGCAGCTCCTCCATCGACTCTTCTGCCGACTTTGTGCCGATCTCTGGCTTGCCGCCAGAGCCCAGCCCGCGCGTCGTGCGCTCACCGATGGCCACACGCTGCCGCGCCTGGCTGGCCATCAGCGCCTGCTGATCTGTGTTGATGGCGATGAAATCGACGCCGGAAATATCTTCGGCAATCATCCGGTTGATGGCATTGCTGCCGCCGCCGCCAACGCCCACCACGCGAATCAGCGCATTTCCTTCTTTTTCTGGCATTCTTTGAATTTTTGCAGTTTTTTGGTTCATTCTCTTTACCCCTCTTTGTCAGTAATCCGTAGCCAGTAAGCGGTAATCAGTGAGTCAGTCTACTGCTTACTGACCTACCGGTTACTGTTTACTGGTCTTTAACCTGGTAAAAGTGCCTTCAAAATGCTGCCCATCTTTCGACCCCATTCCCGGTTGTGGGCGCGGGGTTGGTAAATCTGGTTATCGCTCATCGCCCAGTGCAGCAAGCCCACGCTGGTGGCGTAGGCGGGCGAATGCAGCCGGTCTACCATGCCTACCAAATTTTGCGGCTGGGCCACGCGGGCTGGCACGTTTAGCACCCGCTCTGCCACTTCGGTGATGCCGCGCAGCTGGGCGCTGCCGCCGGTGAGCACAATGCCTGCTGGCAGCAAACCGCTGTAGCCAGAACGCTGCACATCTTCCAAAATATGTTGGAAGATTTCTTCCACGCGGGCCTCGATAACGTGGGCCAAATCTTGCCGTCCCACCTGAATTTTTTCGCCGCCAAACGGCTCTACGGTAAAGACAGTACTGGGATCAATCTTGTCGGGACGGCAGTCGCCGTACTGAATTTTGACCTGTTCGGCCACTTCGTACGGGGCGCGCAGGCCAATGGCGATGTCGTTGCTGACGTGGTAGCCGCCAATGGGAATGACGTGCGTGTGCCACACTTTGCCTTGCATATACAGGGCAATATCGGTGGTGCCACCGCCAATATCGGCCACGATGACGCCCATCTCCCGCTCGTTGGGGTCAAGTACCGCTTCGCCAGAAGCGAGGGCGTTGAGCACAAATTCGCTGCTGTTGATGCCCACGTTGCTGGCGCAGCGGGTGAGGTTTTGCAGGGCAGGGCGGGCGGCGGTAACGATGTGGGTTTCCACTTCTAGCCGAAAGCCATGCATGCCAATCGGGTTGCGCACGCCGTCGTGCTCGTCGATGGTGTAGCTGCGGGGGATGAGATGCACAATTTGCCGGTTGGGCGGCACGGGGATGGCCTGGGCCACGTCCAGGGCGCGCTCGATGTCGCCCACGGTGACGCCTGCCTCGTTACGACCGATGGCCACGATGCCTTTGTTGTTGGTGGAGCTGATATGCTCGCCTGCCATGCTCACAATCGCCTGGGCGAGATCGTAGCCGGAGGTTTGCTCTGCTTGCTCCACAGCCTGCGCCAGGGCCAGCGACGCCTCGCTGACGTCGATCACCATCCCTTTGCGCATACCGCGCGAGGCGGCCATGCCCAGCCCGATGATTTGCAGGCGGCCTTCGCGCACCTCACCGACCAGGGCGCACACCTTGGTTGTGCCAATGTCTAAGCCAAAAATAATGTCTGCCATGTGCCAATACCCTCTTTTTCGGTAATCGGTGAACGGTATTCGGTAATCGGTAAAAAAGACCGATTACGGATTACCGTTTACCGATAACGGAGATTCTTGTGCGACCTCAAATCTCCAGTTTGTTTACTGCGCCAGGAAGTACGGTTTCTCCTGATTGCTGACGCTGACGTATTGGGGTGTGAGCCCCTGGGCCGTCAATTCCTCTACGATGGTTTCATACACAACGAGTTTTTGGGCCATATCTGTGCCGCTGCCGAAATAGACGCGCCAGCCACGGCCGTCTTGATAGCTGAGTCCGCTGCCGGGCCGGTAGAATAGCCGGTCGATGTTGGGGCGCAGCTCTTTAAGCTGAAGTGCGCCTGCCAGCACGTCGTGGGGCACAAAGCGCATGTTGGCGGTGATGGGGGTGGCTACGGCCGTTTCCTCCCCATCTTCTGCGCCTTCGGCAACCGCCACCGGGGTGGGCGCGGCGGCAATCTCCACTTCAGACTGGATCATGAGTAAGCCCAATGAACCAGATCGTGCGGGGATGAGACGGCCGTTCCGCGTGACCCAAAATTGATTGCTGCCTTCCACCCAAATGGCGATGGGCGAATCTTCTGTGACGCTAATTTGCACCTGGTTGGGCCAGTTCAACGTGACCTCGGCGGAAAGAATGCCCGGCACGTTGGCCATAATTTGCTGGGCCGCCGTGCCCGGATCGGCGGCAAAAACGTGCGACCCGGCCAGATTGCTGGCCTGCACCACCTCGGTGGCCGGCACGGAGACAACGCCCTCTACCGGAATCGCCGTCAGGTAAAAGTTCTCATCCAGGCCGATGAGCGTGAGCGCGTAAATGGAGAGCGCCAGCAGCCCCAGGCTAATCCAGCGGGCCGAGAGCAGAATTTGGCGCAGGCTGGCCAGCGGCACCCGCGCCCGCACCTGGTTGCGCCGACGGCGACGCCGGGCTTGTTTGGGCACGCTCAGGCGCGGCAGCGGCATGGCGGAATCCATGCGCCGCATCTTGGGCTGTTTGCGTAGGCGTTTTGGCTGGTTCTCTCGTTGTTTCATAAGATAGTTAGCAAAGATTTCACTTGTTTAGGTGAAACGTGATGCGTGACGCGTGATTTCATTTCGTCACGCATTACGTTTCACGCATCACTGCCTATCAATCTGTGGAATCTGTTGATTCAAAACTCTTTTTTAGCAACTCTTTTTCTTCGTGCCGCTCAATGGCCAGGGCGATGAGCTTGTCTAGCAGCTGGCTGTAGGGCAGGCCGGTGGCTTCCCACAGTTTGGGATACATGGAGATGCGGGTGAAGCCGGGAATGGTGTTGATTTCGTTCAGGTAGAGACGGCCGTTCGCCACATCCAACAATAAATCCACCCGACCCAACCCGGCGCAATCAATCGCCTTGTAAGCATGGACAGCCAGACGGCGCACTTCGTCACTTTCCGCTTCCGTCAAATTGGCCGGGATGATCAGCTCGGAATCGTCGCTGACGTATTTGGCGACGTAATCGTAAAATTCGCGGCGGGGGCGCACTTCGCCGACGACGCTGGCCACCGGTTCAGCGTTGCCCAGCACCGAGACTTCCAGCTCGCGCACGTTGACGCCCTGCTCAACCACAATGCGCCGATCGTAGCTGGCGGCTTCATTCAGGCCTGCTTCCAGCTCGGCCCGATTGCGGCATTTGCTGATGCCCACGCTGGAGCCAAGATTGGCCGGTTTGGTGAAGACCGGGTAGACCAAAATCGCCTCAATTTGCTCGATGACTTTGTACGGCCGTTGCCGCCATTCTCCACTCTGCACCAGCACCCAGGGCAGCACGGGCAGCCCATTGGCCGTCATCACGTGCTTGAAGATTGCTTTGTCCATGCCCACGGCCGAGCCGACCACGCCCGCGCCGACGTAGGGCAGGTTGGCCAGCTCCAGCAAGCCCTGCACGGTGCCATCTTCGCCATACGGGCCGTGCAGCACCGGAAAAATGACGTCCAGTTGGGATACGGCCGTCATCCCCACACCGTCACCCTCATCCAGCTGCATCAACCCCGACGCTTGCGGATCCGGCAGCAGGGTGGCGTGGTGGCTGCTGGTTTTACCTTCCGTGAGAGTGCCTACGACATCGCCGGTGAGCCAACGGCCGTTTTTGTCGATGCCAATCGGAATGACTTCGTACTTCTCTGGGTTCAGGGCGCGCATCACCGACTGCGCCGAGTTGAGCGACACCTCATGCTCACCCGACCGCCCGCCGAAAATCACACCGACCCGTACTTTTTGTTTCCCGTTTTCGCTCATAAAAAATTGTGAATTGCGAATGGCCCTAACCATTAACAATTAACCATTTACCATTTACCATTAACAATTATTCAAAGTCCCAATCGCCAACCAACTCCACTTCCAGCTCCAGCTCCACGCCAAACTGCTCGCGGACGCTGTTCCACGCTTCGGCAATGAGGGCGCGAATGTCTTCGGCCGTGGCGGTGCCATCGTTGACAAAAAAGTTGGCGTGTTTTTCTGAAATGGATGCGCCGCCCACGCTAAATCCTTTTAATCCGGCGGCATCAATTAAATAACCCGCGTAATAATTTTCTGGATTTTTGAACATAGAGCCGACCGTTGCGCCGCCCGGCTGGGTTTGCTTGCGGTGGGCCGTAAAGCCATCGGCGCGGGCAATGAGCACGTTCACCGGTTCGGGCGTCAGCTCCAGTTCGGCGCTGAGCACCACGCGGCGAGACAAATCGCGCCCTTGCTCCTGTTTCAGCACGCTGTCGCGGTAGTCGTAGTTCATCTCGTTGTTGCCGTAGATGCGCTGCCCGCGGCCCGGTTCCCAAATAACGGCCGCTCGCAAATTGCTGTTCATGTCGGCTCCGTGCGCGCCGGAGTTGCCGACGACTGCGCCGCCCACCGTGCCCGGCACGCCGATGGCCCATTCCAGGCCGCCCAGCCCCTTGCCAATGCATTGCCGCGCCAGCGAAGACAAATTCATGCCCGATTCTACTGTGCAGATGACGCTGGCCCCGGTGTGGCGGAAGTTGATCGCCTTCGTCTTGTTCATGATGACCAGCCCGCCGATGCCGTAGTCGGAGACGAGAATGTTGGAGCCGCCGCCGAGCAGGGTGTAGGGGATGCGCTTTTGGTAGGCGATGGAAACGGCCGTTTCCAACTCCGCCGCACTGTTCACCACCAAAAAGAGCTGCGCCGGGCCGCCCACGCGGGCCGAGGTGTACCGCGCCAGCGGTTCGTCTAGCTTGAGCCGGTCCTCAAATGCCGCTTGTAATTCCTGAATGGCCGAAATCCGAATTGAGGTTCTCACGTTCATGCATCACTCCACAGTTGAATACCCTCTAAAACTTGCTGGGCGACCTTGTTGCCATCGCCGGCCCCCAGCGTCAAGACGACATCATGCGGCCGTACCCGGTCCAAAATATATTTTGCCGCGTCGTGCAGGTTGGCAATGTGCACGGCGGACGGGTGGTTCATCGCTTGCAGGACAACGGCCGTATCCAGCCCCAGCGAATCTGTTTCCCGACTTTGGTAAATATCCAGCGCCACCACCTTGTCGGCATCGGTAAAGCAGGTGGCAAATTTGTCTAGCAGCAGCTTGGTGCGGCTGAAGGTGTGCGGCTGCCACACCGCCCAGATGCGTCGCCCCGGGTAGCGCTGCCGGGCAGCTTTCAGCGTCACGGCAATCTCGGTGGGATGGTGGGCATAATCATCAATGATGGTCACGCTGGCCACCTCGCCCACCAGTTCAAAGCGGCGGTTGACGCCGCTAAAGCTGGCCAGCGCCGCGCGAATGACGTTGAAATCAATGCCCAAATCGGTGGCCACGATGATGGCGGCCAGGGCGTTGAGCACGTTGTGCTCGCCGGGCAGCCGCAGCCGGGCCAGGCCAATCATCTGCCCTTCGGTCTCGACTAAAAAGTCGGTGCCGCCCAGCTGGTTGGGGCGCAAATCCAGCGCCAGATAATCCGCTTTGGGCTGCTTGCCTTCGGCCACGCCCAGGGCGTAGGTGCTTATTTGTACGCCGGGCAGGCTGAGGTTTTGGCGCAAGACGGCCGTTCCCGCATCCGTCCCGCACATCACCAGATGGCCCCCTTCGGGCAGCAGGGCGGCAAATTGGGCAAAAGCTGCCTGGTAGCTGGCTTCGTCCGGGAAGATGTCCGGGTGGTCGTGCTCGATGTTGGTAATGACCGACATTTCTGGCTTGAGGCCCAGGAACATGTGGTCGTACTCGTCGGCTTCTACCACAAAATAGTCGCCTTCGCCGAAACGGCCGTTGCCGTCCAACGAAGGCAAAATGCCGCCCACAATCACCGTCGGGTCCAGTTCCGCTTCCATCAGGATGTGGGCAATCAGGCCGGTGGTGGTCGTTTTGCCGTGCGTCCCGGCCACGGCGATGCCGATTCGGTCGGCCATCAGGTGGCCAATAAAGTCAGACCGCTTCATGACTGGAATGCCTGCGGCGCGGGCGGCTTGCAGCTCTGGGTTGCTCTCCGGGATGGCAGAGGAGATGACCAGCAGTTCAGCCCCGGCAATGTTTTCAGCCGCGTGGCCCTGGTAGATGGTGGCCCCTTCTTTGGCTAAAGCGGCCGTACTCTCATTCGCCGCCATGTCTGAACCAGAGACGATGAAGCCACGCCCCAGCAGCACCCTGGCAATCGCCGAAATCCCCGATCCGCCAATACCGATCAGATGAATGTGCATATTTGGCTGCAAAGTAAACGTTTCGTCACGCATCTCTAAAAATAAATCCTGAGTCACACTGCTTCTCGCTTGTCATTCCCGCAAAGGCGGGAATCCACCCACATGTCTAAAATGGGTACCCGTCTGCGCGGGTATGACAGGCCGTAGGGCAAATTTTCAAATTTGCCCTACTAAATCATCACAATAATCACAAATAAAAAGACAATCACCACCAAAAACGGCAAATACGGTTCCAGCAGCGGCAGCGGCAGCCGTCCCATCAAGGTGCCTAGTTCGCCCGCCACGTCGGGCCGCACCAAAACCGAAAAATCGAACGGGTACGGTTCGCCAACAGGCAGTTGCAGCCATTGGCCCGGTGCCTGAATGCGGTACTCTAAAAAGGACCAGAGTGAGCCAATAATCAGATAGCCGTTTAATGCGCCAACGATCAAACCCAGCAGTTTGTCTTGGAAAGTATCCCGCACGCGCAGCCGTTCGCCAAAGCGGGATCCGGCAAAAGCGGGGCCCTGGTAGCTAAAAAAGGCAATGACAAGGTGCAAAATGGCCAGGTAGTAAAAACGCTGCCGCTCGGGCGGCACGGTGCCGGTGGTGGGGGCAATGCCCAAAAAGAGATTGCCAAATTGATTGATAGCAAACAGCGACAAAATAAGGCCCGATGTGGCGATCACTTCGCGCGTCCAGCCGCGCAGCGACCCGATGATGGCAAAAAACAAAACCATTAACCAAAAAAGTGTCCCCAGGCTTAACATCTTCTTACTCCCTCCCGCCAGTTTTGGCCACATTTTCAATGAGCAGCGCCAGATTTTGCGCGCCGTTGGGCACGTCGATTGCTTGGGCAGCCTGGCGCATTTGGGCCAATTTGGCGGGGTCTGCCAGCAAGTTTTGAATGGTTGGCAGGAGTTGTTCGTCTAACGTTTCGTCGGTGAGCTGAACGGCCGTTCCCCGCTCACACAAATAATCGGCATTCACCTTCTGGTAGCGCCACGCCCAGGCCAGCGGCACCAAAATGGCGGGCAGGCTAAAAGCAGGGCTCTCGCCCAACATGCTGGCCCCGGCACGGGCCACCACCAGATCGGCGGCGCGGAAGGCGTGCCCCATCTCGTCGTGCAGGTACGGGTACGGCCGATAAAAGTCACGCAGCGCTTTGGGCAGTTTCTTGGCGTTTCTGTCCACCTCGTCCCAGGTAAAGGTGCCGCTGATGTGAATAATCTGCACCGTTGGCAGCAGCGCTGGCAAAATGTTGATCAGGGCGCGATTGATTGCCTGCGCGCCACGGCTGCCGCCAAACACCATCAGGGTGGGGCGGCCTGGCTGCAAATTAAAGGCGGCCAACGCTTCTTCCTGGCTCAAATTGGCGGCGGCGCGCAGCTCTGGGCGCACCGGGTAGCCGGTTACCACCAGCTTGTTGGCGGGCACAAATTGGGCGGAGCCGTCGGTGGTGGCCCCCACTTTTTGGGCATAGCGCAGGGCAAACCGGATCGATTGCCCCGGCTCCACATCGGGCAAATAGATGGCGATGGGCACGCCCAGCCAGCGGCAGGCCAGGGTGAAGGGGAACGCCATGTAGCCGCCGGTCATGAACATGACGTCGGGGCGGAAGCGGCGCACAAGCTGCCACGCCTTGCCGATGCTCAGCAGAAGCTTGCTGCCGTTGACCAGCTTTTGGGGCAGCGGCACGCCCGCAATGGCCCCACCGACGATGGTTTCTAGCCGTATGCCTGCTCGGGGAACGAGTGTTTGTTCCATTTCACCCTTTGTGCCCACCCAGAGAATGTTTTCTGTGGCGAGCCCGCTGTTGCGTAGTGCGGTGACAGCGGCCAGGGCGGGGTAAATGCCGCCGCCGGTGCCGCCAGCGCAAATGAGTACGCGCATGGTTTAAAACCTGTCTGTTGCCAACGGCCGTTTACTCCGCCGGGCATTGGTGGTTGTTTGCCGCTCACGGGCGTCGCTGGTTTGCGGCCGTTTTTGCAAGGCCGAATCCCGCGATACGTTGAGCAAAACCCCGGCGCCCACCATCGAGATTGCCAGCGAGGTGCCGCCGTAGCTCATGAAGGGCAGGGGGATGCCGGTAAAAGGAATGATAGAGGTAATCACCGCAATGTTGATAAAGGCCTGGAACACAATCCAGCAGGTGATACCCAAAGCCAGTAAAAAGCCGAAGCTGTCGCGGGCACGAACGGCCGTACGCAGCCCCCGCCACACAAAAAGACCCAGCAGCGCCACCACCAGCAGCGTGCCCGCCAACCCCAGTTCCTCGCCCAAAATGGCAAATACACCGTCGGTGTGGGCAAAGGGCAGCGGGCCAAATTTTTGGGTGCTTTCACCCAGCCCCACGCCAAACAAGCCGCCCCGCCCCAGGGCAATCAACGACTGTTGCACGTGCCAGCTCGCCTGCGCCGGGTCGGATAATGCTTGCGTGTACGCATCTACCCGGGCTTGCGCATGGGGCAGCGTGTTGATTAAAACCAGAAAAACGGAGCCGCCCAGCAGCCCCGCCACGGCAAACTGCCGCCAATCGGCCCCGGCCACGAAGAAGAGCGTAAAGCTCACCAGGGCAATCAGGCCCGCCGTGCTCAGGTCTGGCTGGCGCACAATCAAAGCACACACCACACCCACAATGATGGAAAAGGGCAGCAGGCCGTAGGTGAGCAGCTTGATGCGCTCCCCTTTGCTGGAAAGCCAGTGGGCGATGTACACAATCATCGCTAGCTTGGCAATTTCCGAGGGTTGGTAAGAGTCGTTGTACAAACCGCGCTGCGCCCCCAGGTCCGATGTGGCGGTGAAGAAGAGCACAAACAGCAGCGCCAGCAGCGTCATCCCCAAAAAGGGCACCGAAAAGCGGCGCAAAATGTGGTAATCGAATTGCATCACGCCGACCATGGCCAGAAAACCCAGCCCCAGCGCCAAAAATTGCCGCCGGAAGTAAAAGGTGGCATCGTCCTGAAAGCGCAGGCCGTAATCGAAGGTGGTGCTGTACACCATCAGCATGCCCAACACCAGCATCCCGGCAATGGAGAGCAGCAGCCAGTAATCAAACCGGAAGCGCAAAACCGGGTTTATGAGATTGCTTCTTTTGCGGACGATGTTTACTGTGGTCATAGAAAAATCCTGTTGGATTTGTAATTAGGTAACCGGCGTGTGTTTCAAAAGTCTAATTTCTCTCTGGTGAAAAACCAACCCCCCGGGGGCCTTTTGAAATCTTTTCCAGAGTGAGTGCGTAACATCAGTTAGGTAATTGGTTATTGAGTAATTACTCAATTACTTCTAACTTTTCACTTATAACTCGTTAACAAGCTGCCGGAACAACCGCCCGCGCGCTTCAAAATCCTGGAAGGCGTCGTAGCTGGTGCCGCCGGGGGAAAGCAGGACGATATCGCCGGAAACGGCCGTTCCCGCCGCCAATTCCACCGCTTCTGCTACCGTGTTTACCTTGTGGAACGCTGGATGGTTTTGTTCGCTTAATTTTTCTGCCAGCAGGTCGGCCAATTCACCAAAGAGGATGACTGTTTTCACCCGCTCGGTCACTTTTTGGGCCCACACATCCCACTGCATCGCCTTGTCTTTGCCGCCAGCCAGCAAAATGATCGGCTCGCGGAAGGCGTTCAGGGCGGCCATGGCTCGCTCGGGGGCGGTGGCGATGGAGTCGTTGATCCAGTCCACGCCGCGCCGGGTGCGCACCAGCTCCAGCCGGTGCTCGACGCCGGTAAAGGTGCGGATCGCCTGGGCAATGGCGTCAGCGGGAATGCCAGCGGAGTCGGCCAGGGTGGTGGCGGCCAGCACGTTGAGCAGGTTGTGGCGACCGCGCAGCTGCACCTCGTCGATGCGGCAAATCTCTTTTTCAGCGCCGTTGCGGATGAGGATACGGCCGTCTTTCACCAGCGCCCCTTCCGTTACCTCGTTTTTTAGGCTGAACAGCCGCAGCTTGCCCGGCACGATGGCGCTCAGCGCCAGCGAACCAGGGTCGTCGGCGCACAATACCGAGACGTCAGCGGCCGTTTGGTAGCGCAAAATGTTCGCTTTGGCGTTGGTGTACGCCTTCATCGTCTTGTGCCGATCCAGATGGTTGGGCGTAATGTTCAGCACGGTGGCAATGTGCGGGCTGCGGTCCCAAATTTCTAGCTGGAAGCTGGACAGCTCCTGCACCACCACGTCATCTGGCGCCATTTTGTGCAAATCAGCAATCAGCGGCTGGCCGATGTTGCCGCCCACCCAGGTGCGCCGCCCGGCGACCTGGCTCATCACACCGGTCAGGGCCGTGGTGGTGGTTTTGCCTGCGGAACCGGTAATGCCGATAACGGCCGTTGGCGTTCGCTTCGTAAATTCCAGGGAATCATTGGTGACCGGGATGCCTTTGGCCAGAGCCGCCTGCACCAGTGGCGCTTCTAGCGGCACACCGCCGCTCACGGCCAAAATGTCTGTCTCGTCTACAAGTTCCATCGGATGTTCTCCCAATACATACCGGATATCCAGATCGCGCAATTCGTCCAAAATATCCCGCAGCTTTTCCGGCGGGCGCAAGTCGGTAATGGTTACCGCTGCCCCCACGCCGACGGCAAACCGGGCCAGCGCTTTGCCCTGCCGCGCCAGTCCAAGAATGAGAAGGTGTTTGCCATAAAAATCGTCCATTTTTTCGGTAATCCGTAATCGGTAATCCGTAATCGGTTTACTGATGACCGATTACCGCTCACCGATTACCGGAAACTAAACTTGCGCCAGCGCAATGCCAATCATCGCGCTCAATAAACCAATGAGCCACCAGCGCTGCACAATTTGCGTTTCGCTCCAGCCAATTGCTTCAAAATGATGATGGAGCGGGGCGATCTTAAACAGCCGCTTGCCGCCAGTAGCCTTGAAATAAAATACTTGCAGCGAGCTAGAAAGCAGCGTCGCCAGCGGCACAATGGCGATGATGGGCAGGATGAGCCATTGATTGGTCATCAGGGCCACCACGCCCAGCGCGCCGCCCAGGGCTTGCGATCCCACGTCGCCCATAAACATTTGGGCAGGGTGGGCGTTGAACCACAAAAAGGCGAAGCACGCGCCTACGGTGATAAAGCAAAAGGTTACCAAAAATTGCTGGTCGCGCAGCAGGGCGATGATGCCGTAAGCGGCAAACGCTGTAGCCGCAATGATGCCTGCCAGCCCGTCTAGCCCGTCGGTGATGTTGACGGCGTTGGCGGTACCGGCAATGATGATGACGGCAATTGGAATGTAAAAGATGCCGATGTCTAGCAGAACGGGCACGGTAGGCACGGCCACGTAGCCATGACCATCGTTGACCAGCCAGTAGAGAACGGCCGTTGCTGCCAGCGCAATCCCCAACTGAAACCAGATTTTGACGCGAGCTCGCATCCCTTCACCTGGCCGCAAGCGGAACCCTTGCCAATCGTCAATGCCGCCCAAAACGGAGTAGGCTATCATGACGCCCAGGGGGATGATGGCGCTTTCGGCAATCTCCAAATCCTGCACAATTTGTACAATATTCACCACCACGCTCATGATGAGCACCCAGCCCACGATGAGAATGCCGCCCATCGATGGCGTGCCCATTTTCACCATGTGGGTTTTGGGGCCGTCGATGCGAATTTGCTTGCCCATTTTCAGGCGGCGCATCAGCTCTACCAGGGGGCTGCCCCAAATGACAGCCATCAAAAACGTTACGCCGCCGACGGTGAGTGCAAAAGCCATTAGCTGTACCGTCCTAGCGCGTTCACAATTTGGTCCATACGCATGCCCAGCGATCCTTTGATCAGGACCGTATCGTTTTCTTCGATGAGTTCTTCCAGGGTGGCAACGGCCGTAACCGCATCATCTACCATCACCACATTTTCTTGGGGCAGGCCGCTGGCAATCGCTTCGTGGCCAATCCAGCGGGCGCGCTGCCCCACGGTTACCAGCAATTTGGCCACTTCGGCTGCGCGCCGCCCCACCTGCCGGTGGGCTTCCTCTTCCAGGTGGCCCAATTCCAGCATATCCCCTAAAACGGCGACGGAACGGCCGTCTAAATCATGCATCAAATTCAGCGCCGCCCGCACCGAATCGGGGCTGGCGTTGTAGGTGTCATCAATAATCAGCGAATTTTTGGCCCTTGGACGGTAACGAGGCGGAGTTGAACGGCCGTATTGCGCAGCCCGTACAAAATCTCATCCCAGGTTAACCCTTCCACCAATCCTACCGCCGCCGCCCGCAGCGAGGTGTGTACGCTGTGGCGACCCAGCAGCGGCACCTGCACCACCAAGGATTCCCCGTTGTGGTGCATGGTAAAGCGCACCCCTTCTAGCCCTTTCGAGCGAATGTTGTTGGCCCAAAGATCGGCCGTGTTGCTGAGGCCGTAGGTGAAAATACGCGCCTGCGTGTGCGCGGCCATGCTCATCACGTTGGCATCATCCTTGTTGAGGATGGCGGTGCCGTCGGCGGGCAGCGCTTCAACCAGCTCGCGCTTGGCTTTGACGATGTTTTCCATGCTGCCCGCGCGTTCCAAATGGACCGCGCCAACCAGCGTCACCACGCCCACCTTCGGGCTGGTCATGTCGCAGAGGGTGGCAATTTCACCCGTGGTGTACATGCCCATCTCCAGCACCGCTTTTTCGTCGCCTGGCTGCAAATCGAACAGCGCCAGGGGCAGCCCCAAAATGCTGTTGCGGTTGCCGGGTGATTTGAAGGTACGGTACCGGCGAGAAAGTATGGCGTGCGTCAGCTCTTTGGTGGAGGTTTTGCCCACGCTGCCGGTAATGCCAATCACTTCAGCAGAAAAGCGAGCGCGCCACGCCTTGGCGGATGTTTGCAGGGCGGTTATCGGATCTTCAACCACCAGGCAAACAGGCGTGGACGCGCTGAGCGGCACAGCAGGCGGCTCGGATGTACGCAAATCAATCGTTGGGTACGCTTCCGCGATAGGCCGGTCTACCAGCGCCGCAATCGCTCCTTGCTCAAATGCGGCCATAACAAAATCATGCCCGTCAACCTTTTCGCCTTTGTAGGCGACAAACAGGCTGCCTGGCACCACTTCGCGGCTGTCCATCACCACGCGCGAAACCGCTGGCTCTTGGCCAGTGGCTTGGTAGGTGGATAAGGTTTGGAGGAAGTGTGCTAATGTTAACATTTTCAGTAATCAGTAGGTCAGTTTTCAGTAGGTCAGTTTTCAGTTTTACTGATTACTGACCACTGTTTCACTGGTTACTGCCCTTGCCTTGCGGCCATCACGTCTGCTTGCAGGCGGACGGTGTCTGGCGGGACGTTGAGCATGACGACCAGTTCATCTGCTAAATCGGCAAAGGCGGGAGCGGCCGTTTGCGAACCCCAGGGCGCTGTTCCGGGCCGATCTAGCTTTACATAAATAACCAATTCTGGGTTTTCGGCAGGCAGCCAGCCGATGAAGGAGCCAATCACGTCATCGGGCAGGTAGATGCCGTTTTCAGCAATTTGGGCGGTGCCGGTTTTGCCAGCGATGGTGTAGCCATCAATTTGGGCTTCTAAAGTTTCGCGGGCAACGGCCGTAATCGCCATTGCGTTGACCTGAGCGGCCGTTTCCGGGCTAATCGGTCGGCTCAAAATGGTTGGTTCATGCACAAAGGTGCCGCTTTCCCCGCGAATTTCCTGCACAATGTAGGGCTGCATCATCGTGCCGTTGTTGGCCAGGGCGGATACGGCCGTAATCATCTGCAACGGCGTCACGGCAATACTTTGCCCGTAGGAATTTGTCGCCATAAACGATTCTGTCCACAGCGGATCGCCCGGCAGCGGCATTGTGCCCGCCGCCTCCGACATCAAATCCACCCCCGTGGGGCGGCCAAAGCCAAAGCTTTGCAAATAATCATAGTAAACATCCGGCCCCATCATCGTAGAAAGCGTGGCCGCGCCAACGTTCAGCGAACGCGCCAGCAGCGTCGTCATGTCTGTGGTGCCAGGGGCAGAGCGGTCCCAGTTGTACGTTTTGTGGCCGCCCACTTCCAAAATACCGGCGTCGTAATAGGTGGATTGCGGCGTTACCACGCCAGAATCCAGCGCCGCAGCCATCGTTATCAGCTTCATTACGGAGCCTGGCTCATGCTGCTGGCTCACAGCCGGATTCAGCAGCAGGCTGGGGTCTGTCTCGTAAAACTGTTCCGGTAAAAAGCACGGGGCGCTGGCCATCGCCAAAATCGCCCCCGTTTTGGGGTCCATCACAATGATGCTGCCGCTGACGGCCCGGTACTCTTGCAGCGCCTGGCGCAGATGCTCTTCCACCACATATTGCAGCGAGCGGTCGATGGTCAGTACCAAATCGGCCCCTTCGTGGGCAACAACGGTTTGCTGCGAGGTGAGTGGCGAAATGTTGATGACGGCGCTGGCGGCTTCACCCGCCAGTTCGCGCTGGTAATACCCTTCCACGCCGCTGCCACCGTTGCCGTCAAAATCGACATAGCCCAGCGAATGGCACAGCATCTCATTTTGTGGGTAAAAGCGGCGGGGCAGGGGGTCGATTTGCACGCCTTCGTACGGCAGGGCGCGTACCAGCTCGGCAACTTCGGCCGAAACGCGGCCAGAGAGCAGGGCGAATGATTGGTCCGATTGTAAAACGCCTAAAATTTCATAGCGTGATTGCTGCAAAATGGGGGCCAGGGCGGTGGCCAGCTCTTCAGAATCGGTTACCAGGCGGGGAGAGACGCCAATTTGGTAGTCGGCGGTGTTGGCGGCCAGGATGGCACCGTTGCGGTCAAAAATGGAGCCGCGTTCTGGTTTGGCCACAACAAGCACTTCGTCGCCAGCGCGGGCAGCCCATTCGGGGCCTTGCACGACCTGAAACGCCACAAGCCGCCCGACAATAATGAGGGCGGCGAAAATAAGGACGACGACGACCATCCACATCCGTCTTTTTTGGCTACTGTTCACGAGCTTCGCCTCTTATAAAATCGGTGAACCGATCGCTCAGGTAGAGCCAAAGCGCTTCTCGTACGGTTTCGGCCGGTGGCGGAACGGCCGTTACCGTCGGGACAATCTCCAGCGGATCGGTTTCTTCTAGTTCGACCGGATAATCCGGCACAATAATGTACTCAATATCTTCTGGGTCTGCTTCTACAAACCCTAAACGAGATGCCTCCGCTTGCAGCCGGTCCAGCGCCTGAGCGGCGGCGATGTCTCGTTCTAAATCATTGTTTTGCCGCTTCAGTTCGGTGAGCTCATTTTGCAAAATTTGTACCCGGCGACCCACCGAAGCGATGCGGCTGGCCTGGCTGACGTAAATGGTGCCCAGCAACGCGGCTAAAACCAAAATGACGCCCCAGCCGAGCGCGGCTTGCGCTTCGGTGAGGGCGTTGAGACGTTTTAGCTGTTCTCGGGTTTGCCGTGCCATCATAAAAAATCATGTTTGCAATTACTCAATTACTGAATTACCTAATTACAAGTCTGTAATTGAGTAAATTGGTAATTAGGTAATTGATTTTTTCTTCTCAATTACTCTCAGCCGAGCGCTGCGGCTGCGGCTGTTTTGGCTGATCTCTTCAGCGGATGCCTGAACCGCTTTGCGGGTAATGAGCCGGTAGTTGGCCTGCCCGCCGCAGGTGCACACGGGTTGTTCTGGCGGGCAGGTGCAATTCTTGCTCAGGTCGCGAAATGTTTGCTTCACATAGCGATCTTCCAAAGAATGGAAGCTGATGACGGCCAAACGGCCGTTCTGCCCCAAAAGCGTTAGCGCTGCTTGCACCCCAGTTTCTACCGTTTCCAGTTCCCGGTTCACGGCGATGCGCAGTGCCTGAAACGTTTGGGTGGCGGGATGAATGCGGCCGCGTCGGCGTACTGCCTGGGCAATCTTTTCGGCGAGTTCGGTGGTGGTGGTGAACGGCCGTTCCAGCACCATCATCCGGGCAATCTTGCGACTGCTTTTTTCTTCACCGTAGCGCCACAGAATGTCGGCCAGGGTAGCTTCTGTTAAATTGTTAATCAGGTCTGCGGCCGTTTCACCCTTGCTGGTGTCGAACCGCATGTCCAGTGGCCCTTCCTTCATGAAGGAAAAACCGCGTTCGGCATTGTCTAGCTGGCGGGAAGAGAGCCCCAGGTCCAACAAGATGCCATCTACGTTGGTAAAGCCATGCTGCGGAGCCAGGTTGCCCATTTCTGCATAGCTGGCATGTATGTAGGTGACGCGTTCACCAAACGGTGCCAGCTGTTTTTGGGCAAAAGCAATCGCTTCTGCATCTTTGTCAAAGACCAAAATGCGCCCCGAGGGCGCGGATTTTTGCAGCAACCCTGCTGCGTGGCCGCCTGCCCCCAACGTGCCGTCGATGTAACGGCCGTTTGCCTGAGGCCGCAGCAACGCCAGCACTTCATCATACAAAACCGGAACGTGGTTAAAGGTGTTCATGTGTGCAAGTGTGCATGTGTGCAAGTGTGCAAGTGTTCACTTAAACACCTGACACTGGGGCACTTGATCACATTCTCAGATGCCCAGGTCTTCCCAGCGGGCGGCGTCGCCATCGCTTTCAATATCTTCGCGGACGGCGTTCCACGCTTCACTGCCCCACAGTTCCAGGTAGTTAAACATGCCAGAGATAACCACATCGCTGTCGATGTTGGCAAATTCGCGCAGGTAGGGCGGCAGCAAAATGCGGCCTTGCCGATCGGGTACCAGATCAACTGCGCCGGAAAAGACCCGCCGCCGGAACGCCCGCACGCCTTCGTCGGATAACGGCCGTTGGGCGATGCGTTCAGCCAGCTCTTGCCAGCCATCCATGGGGAACAGCATCAGGTTCTGGTCGAAGCCGCGCGTCACCACCAACCCGGCTGCCAACAGGTTGCGGAACTTGGCCGGAATGGTGATCCGGCCTTTGCTGTCGATGGTGTGCGTGTATTCGCCTAAAAACATGCCAATCTTTTGCGCTTAAAATTAGAACAGTTGTTCTGATTGCCCCATTTTAGCATAAATTTGCAGGATTTTTGTGGAATTTTGCACCACATTGCCCCACTTTTAACCACAATAGGCCACAGTATACACCAAAGACTTGTGAATGTGAAGCGTTGAATAAACTTTTAAGGTGCTGGTTTGTGGGGGAAAATTCGGCCGTAAATGCCCAGCCTGACAATTGTTCTATTGTTTTTAGGTGATTGAGAACCAATAATGCAGCGTTGAAACAAAAATCACAGGGCTTACGCAGTGAACCGTGCAGAAGGCTTTTTCTATTTTGATGCGAGCCTTTGGTCGTTGGTTTGGCCGAGTGCGTAAGTCTTCATCAGTAAGGAGCTACTGCGATGGACAGATTTGTGCAGTTTGCTAATCCAAAATTAGATGCACCCTTGGGTGACCTGGTAGAAAACTTTTTATTGGGCAGCAAAACAGCTCAGGAATGGCAGTTGGTGCGGGATAAGGCAATTTTGATTTTGCAAAAACATACCGCAGAACTGCGTGAATTGATGAGCCAAATGCAAACCTTTTCCCACCAAACGCCAGTGGAAACGGTGATGGCGGCGCAATCGCGAATGGCTGCTTTGCGGTGGCTTATCCAATCTATTGAGCAAGAAGTACGCCGGTTAGATAAAGCGTACCGGGAAACGGCCCAGATGGAGCAGCTGCTTCGAGATCAGGCAATGTTGCCAACCCAATAGCGTTGGCTCGCTAAACTTTAAATTTGTTGGACGCCATCGTGGGCTGCACGGTGGCGTTTTTGTTTGGGTGGGGATGGGTGGAAAACAAAAAAAAGCTCCGGGAGGAGGGGCCCGGAGCAGGAAGGAGGAGGAAAACGAGTTGAAAAAGCAATTCAGCCTTACACGTTTAATCATATAAAAATCCCATAAAATAGTATATGGGAAGATGACCCTATGACAGGAGGGCTACTCTGGCTGGCGACTGGAAAACGGTAGGCGGTTTGGGTTTAGCTGTCGAATTTGGAGTCGTCGAGCCGTTTGCGCCAGGTTTCGGCGTTGTCGGCGGCTGGTTTTTGCTGATTTTGTTGGGCTTCGGCTTCCATGGCTTCTACGGCCGCATCCAGCACGGCGGGGGGCATGGCGCGTACCAGGCTCCATTTGCCACAGTGGGGACAGCGATCATATTTACCAACGACCAGGTTTAGGCCCCAGATGTGGCGGGCGAATGGTTTGTGGCATTTGGGGCAAATGGTGCCGCCAAAGGGGCCATGCACCTTGATATTGGCGGGATTGCCGCCTTTGTTGCCTCGGCTGGTGAACCAGGCGGCTAGCAACGTGCCACCAATGGAGAGTACCAGGATGGGGACGACGATGAGCAGAACGGTACGGTTGGCGCTGCTGCCGGAGATGAAGTTTTGGGTAATGCGGTTAGATTGCAGCTCTTGCCCGTCGGCGGTGAAGCCGATGGCGTAGAGGGTGTGGTTGCCCAGCGGGTAATCATCTGTTTCGAATTGGAGGCGAAACGGGGCTTCGCTGTCTTCGCCTACCAGTTGGTCGTCGATGTAAAAGGAAACACGGGTTAGAGTGTCTGGCCCTTCCACGCGAAAAGAGAAGCGTCCTTGAATGTTGCTGCCCAGCCCGGTGCCAAAATCCCGGCTGAGGTTGAGGGTGAGCTGGTTGTTGTCTTGGGCAACGGCCGTTCCTACCCCCCAAATCAGCGTCAAAAGCAGAAAAAATAGCGTCCAGCTCTTTAGCCGTTGCATGTTAGGCTTCCTTTCCTGAGGCTGCCGAGGCATGCATCAGGTCGATCAGTTCATCCACTCGGTTGCGCCGATAGAGGTAGTGCAGCAGGTCGCGCACTTTAGACTTTTTGCTGGCGATGGCCAGCTGCTCCCAATCGATGCCGAGAGTAACGGCCGTTTTCTGCAATTTCTCCAAATCATAATGAGCTAGCAGGTAGTGGCGCAAAATGGTGGGCGGGGATTCTAGCGAGATTTTTTCTAGCCGGGGCAGCGCTTCTGGTGCGGGTGGGGTGAGAATGCGCTCTACGGCCAGGGCCAACTGCCCGGTTTGGCCGCGCTGCGCCGTCAGCTCCATAATGTTGATGATGAGCTGATGCATTTCTTGCTGAAGGTTCATCACTTCGTTGTCTTGAATGGCCAGGTCGAACAGCAAATCGAGCACGTCTTCCCGCCCTAGCCGGTCGCGAATTTCTTCGTAAATCATTTGGCGGTCGAAGGCGGTGCCGGTTTCGTCGGTGCCGGGGGTGAAGGTGACGGGGGTATTTGCCGCTGGTTTGGTGGGGGGAAGTGGGGGGGAAACGGCCGTACCCGTCACCGTTCCTGGTGCGGCGGCTGCCGCTTGCCACGGTTGCAGCAGGCTAAACAGCCAGTAAGCAATGCCACCAATCAATAGCCCGGCAATGATGTAGAAAAAGAAGCCAAACTGGGCCAGCATCTCTTCCCGATTGAACGTGCCCAAGAAGGTATCCAGCAGCACCGCCGAGGTCACCGTTAGTAGGCCAACGCCCCATTTTAGAGACGGCCGTCGCCAAAACATGAACAAAAATGCCGCCATCACCACGAATTTTAAGATTAGAACAATTAACATATCATCCCTCAAAACGGGGCAAAACGTTGCCCCGACGCGCAGAAATTGTAACATTCAGTAAGGTTGGTGCAAACGGTGACCTCAAACCTTAATGTTGACATAAATCTTGAAGCGGTGGTAAGATACGCGCCATGCCTGCAACAA
Organism: Candidatus Leptofilum gracile; assembly: GCA_016713825.1. Classification (GTDB taxonomy): domain Bacteria; phylum Chloroflexota; class Anaerolineae; order Promineifilales; family Promineifilaceae; genus Leptofilum; species Leptofilum gracile. The sequence continues at coordinate 77,577 of JADJOJ010000003.1, forward strand.
AAATCGGCAAACTCATACTGTTTTGTAGTCTGATTCTGCTGCTGACCCAGGCAGCATGTGTTGAGCAACCGCCGCTGCCAACCCTGGCCCCGCCCATTTTACTGCCGCAAAACCAGGAATCCCTGGCTTTTGCTGTGCCACCAACCTTTACGCCACCCGGGCCGACGGCCACCATCGATCCTTTGCTGAATTTTGGTGACAACTCACCATTGCGCCCCACCCAGACACCCTCCGCCACGCCCATTTTGCCCAGCCGGACGCCAACGCCCACCCACACCCCGACGCCCACCCCCACGCCTACCGAGACACCGATCCCTTCGGCGACGCCGGTTGGCAGCGGGCCGATTCCGCCCTACCTGCAAGGCGACCCCAACCGGAGCAAGCTGAGCATTCACGTGATCTTCAACAATGATCCGCGCATCATGACGTTTGTGCGGCAAGCACAGCCTGCTGTTATTAAGGGTGTGGATGATTTTGGCTTTTTGGCAGAGGTGGAGAAGGAGTCGCCCAACACCATTATTATTGGGCGGCGCAATTGGGCTGGGCAGGAATATAACGGTAACCCAGAAGAGGAAGCACGTAAATTTGTTCAGGCTCAGCTGCGCCAATACCAGCTTAATCCAGCCGTTGATTTTTGGGAAGGGTGGAACGAACCAGACCCTGGCCTGGAGCGGATGGCGTGGTATGCCCGTTTTGAGCAAGAGCGGGTGCGTGAACTGGCCCGGTATGGCTTCAGAGCGGCCGTTGGGGGGTTTGCCACTGGCGTGCCAGAAATGGATGAGTTTGCCCTGTTTATTCCCGCCATTGAAACGGCAATGCAGTATGGCGGCATCCTCTCTTTGCATGAATACAGCGCCCCGGTAATGACTTTTGGCTATGGCAGTGCGCTGCCGGGTTACCCCTACCATGCCGATCGCGGTTCGTTGACTTTCCGGTACCGGTGGTATTATGAGGAGTTGCTGATTCCCCGTGGCTTGATCATTCCGCTGATAATTTCCGAGGCGGGCATTGATGGCATTCTTGGCAATCGACCGGGACCGGCGGGGCTGGGTTGGGCCGATTTTCAGCAGTATGCGGTGCAAGAAGGATGGGGCAGTACGGGTGATGAGGCGTTTATTAACCAACTTGCCTGGTATGATGCTGGGGTGCGCCAGGATGATTACGTGCTGGGCTTTACGATTTTCACGGCTGGGCCGGTGGCGCAGTGGGGTCCGTATGATATTGGCCCGCTGTTGCCTAAACTGGCTGATTATGTGCGCAGGCAGGAATAGCAGCGAGCCATTGCAACCTTGTCTGTGGCAAAACGTATGGCTTACTGAATTGCTCCAGGATGGTTTGGGAGCGTTTGCAAGGTAAGGATTGTTTTATGGACGAAAAGGAAAAAAGTCACCTATGAATTTGGAAATGATTGCCGGGAAGCGTAGAGACCCCGGCTTTTTTCGTGAAGTGTGGCAGCAGGCGCGTCTGGTTTATTATTTGCTGCGTGATCCGGAAGTGCCATTTTATTTGAAGCTGCTGCCGTTTACGGCCGTTCTCTACCTGCTGTGGCCAATCGATCTTTTGCCCGATGTGTTGCTTGGTTTGGGGCAGTTGGATGATTTGACCGCTTTGTTGGTAAGCGCCAAGGTGTTCATCGAGCTGTCTCCGCCGCATGTGGTGGCGCGTTACCTGGACCAGATTCGGGTGCGTGATGGTTTTTTGGGCACAGATGATGTGAATGAGAAGATTATCATCGATCCGCAGGCGGATGCGGTAGAAAATGAAAAAGACCAGGCTTAACCTGATCTTTTATGGGTCTTTAGGGTCTTGCGGGGCAAACCTGTTTTTGCACCGAATTAACGCGAATTTTTGTGACATCGTTGCAAACCCCAGGAAATCCCAAAGAGCCTCTGTTATTTGTAACCAAACTGAATGGAGAAGCCCGGTGCGTGAAGCATCGGGCTTTTTTTGTTTAGAGGACGCCCATGTTTTCCAGCAGCCAGTCGCCGCCGATGTAGTACATGAAGATGAGAAAACCGCAGCAGCAGAGCAAAAGGATAACGGCCGTAATTGCAATAATCCTGTTGCGGCGGCGTTTTTGGCCGCTTCATCTTCGTCGGCGGAGGGACCAGGGGCGCGGTGGCCCGAGGGGCAGGTGGCGGTCCGGGAATCTCTAGCGGCCCCGGGGTGAATGGTGGCGACGGGTCTGGTTCCCAATCTGAGGGAACCTGGGGGTCTTCATCGTAGTAAGGCAGTTGGGGCAAGCCCCCTTCTAGCGCGTTATCCAGATCGTTGAGGCCGCTTTCCTGGTCGAGCATGCTGCCAAATCCGCTCTGGTCGAGCATGGTCGCAGCGAGTGCGTCGCCAGTGGGCACCAGTTCGTACAGCAGGGTGACGCCGCTGCCCATGCTGATGGTGAAGCCAGGCTGCAAATCTACCGAGTCCGATTCCAGGCGTTGGCCGTTGACAAAGGTGCCGTTGGTGCTGCCTAAATCTTGCACCTGGTAGCCAGTTTCTGTTTGGGTGAAGCGGGCGTGCTGCCGCGACACTTCGGGGTCGTTTAGGATGATGTCTGAGACGGGGTCGCGTCCGGCGGTGAGGGAGAAGGTGTCTAGCAAAAATTTTTCGCCAACTTTGGGACCTTTGCGTACGGTGAGTTGGTATAGGGTGTCTGCCACGGCCGTTTCCTTTAATCGTGCAGCGCTGAAACAAGAAAGTTCAGATGCGGGTGTGTGATACTGCTGCGCATTTTAACCAAAAACGCGCGTCATTGGCAAGCTGGCTGTTCTGTAATCAGTGGTCAGTGAGTCAGTAATCAGTTGGACACTGAATACTGAATACCGATTACCGATTACCGATTACCGATTCCGACGGCGCAGGCGAGCGGTGAGGGTGCGGTGCAGCATTTGCACTTCGGTGATGGTGAGCAGGCGCACCAGAGCCAGGAAGGCGACGAGACCCAGGCCACCCGCTAGGGCGACGAGGGTGAGTTTGCCCACAAAACCGGAGAGCGGCAGGAAGGCAACGGCCGTTTCCCCCACGCCATACGCCACCAATCCCGTCACAAGCGAAGCCGCCAGCGCCTTCCAGATGGCGGTGCTGATGCCAAAACCGCGCAGGCCACCCAGCTGCCGCTGCAACAGCCAGAGCATGATCATGGTGTGGCAAAAATGTTTCACCGCGTCGGCCGCCATCAGGCTGTAGAGGCCGATGGCCGGCAGCAGCAGGACGGCCGTAATCGTGTAAATCACAATGCTGATGATGCCGGCCACGGCCGGACGCCAGGTATCTTTGCGGGCGTAGGAGGCAAACACCAGCATCTGGTCGATGGCCGCAAAGGGCAATCCGGCCAGATAAACGCGCAGGACGGTGGCGGTTACGGCCGTATCCTGCGGCGTAAATTCCCCATGTTCCAACAGCAAAGCGATAATGGCGGGTGCGAGCGCAAACAGCCCGGCGGTGGCAGGCAGGATGAGCGTGAGCACCAGGCGCAGGCCACTGGCCAGGGTTTGCTTAAACTCCTGCACGCGGGCGGTGGCGGCGGCCGTGTCGCTGAGCTTGCTGGCGTGGTACGCCGTCACAATTTGGGAGAGCGTGGGCAGGGTGGCCATCGACAAGGCGGTGACGACGAGGCCGAGGGGGAACTGGTACAGCGTGGTGGCGTAGGTCATGTAGGTCACGCTGTTGTCACCGGTGAGGATGGCCAGATTGTAGCTAATCCAGATGGCTACCTGATTAACAATCAAGCCCACCACAATGGGCGCGTACAAAATGAGAATGCGGCGCACGGCGGGATGCCGCCAGTTAAATTGAGGGCGGAAACGGCCGTCTCGCAGCGCAGGCAGCTGCAGCACAATCTGCAAAAAGGAGCCCAGCAGCAGGCCATAAACCAGGCTGTCGATGTGGTCCGGGCGCAGCAGGGCAATGATGACGATGGTGCCGTTAAACACAGTGGCGGTGAAGGCGGGCAGGGTGAACCGCTCCAGGGCGTACAGTACCCCGGTGAGGATGCTGGCAATCGACAAAAAGAGGACGGCGGGAGTCGCCAGGCGCATCATTTGTTCGGTAACGGCCGTTAAGCTGCCGTCAGAAAAGTTGCGGGCCCCGGCCAGCCAGGCGATTTGCGGGGTGAACAAATAAACCAGGGCGACGATGAACAGCAGAACGGCCGTTGCCAGGCTCAAAAAGCTGCTCACCACGCTCCATAACTCTTCCCGCCGCTCCTTGCTAGCCAGGTCGCTAAACACCGGCACCAGGGAGGAACTCACCATCTCGCCGCCAGTGATCAGGTTGAACAGGGTCATCGGCACCAGGGCGGCTACCGTGTACGCCCCCAGCAGATCCGACGCACCAAACAGGTTCGATTTGACAATCTCGCGCACCAGACCGAGCACTCGACTGGTGATGTTGCCCACGGCCAAAACGGCCGCAGCCTTCACCACCCCTTTGTTTTGGCTGAGATTGGTGGGGGGAGACGGCCGTAATTCCTCATCCAGCGGCAGCGGGACGGGTTGGGTGGCGTCTTCTGTGGCGTCTTTTGAGTTGAGCAAAAGCGATTCCTTGAGCGCGTCGGTTTAAAAGGGAGATTGGAGACTAATTTCTTTGCATCCTAATCTCCAATCTCTAATCTCCACTCTCCATTAAAGCTGGGGTGCATTCTAGCGGATGGGCGGGGGCGGGGCAATGATTGTCAGCCTACGTTTTGGTTCTGTTTGGCCTGTGGGGTGAATCGCGTGCTGGGGCGAGGTCTTCCTCTCGCGCTGTGGCCGGTGTCCTCACCGTGCCACTTTTCTGGCCCATTTATTGAGGTTGCGTAATAGAAGCAGTTTGGGGAAGAACGGCCGTATCTCACCCAACCACACTTCACATAAAATATTATTTTGAAGACCGAATCCGAATCTTCGTAGGCGTCACGACTGTAAAGGCGTTGTGGAACTCAGGGGCATGTTCTTGCACTGACTTTAAGAATAACGACGCCTTCTCCTGTGGCGATAAGCCATGCAATCGCAACAGCACAACCCCTGTGTTGCCTGCCCCTGTCGAAAAACCAATTCGCCAAAGTCCTTGTCAGACGTCAGCAGATCAGCCTGCTGCTCATTTGCCAGGTGCAAAACTTCCTCATCAGAGATACTTGGCGACATTTCAGCAATGTACCAAATGGTGTGACCTTCTTGGCGCAAACTTTCAACAATGGGGCGATCAATCCCCTCATCGGCTACAAAGTTCATGCCGCGACTGGAAAGTTGGTGGGATAAACAATATCAGATCGTAGGGTTTGTGCTGCGTAAGCCAGGGCAGCTTGAATGCCCGCCAGCGTTAAACGGGGATGCGCTTCCAGCAATTGCTCAACCGTTTCCCCGGCAGCCAATTTATCCAGAATCATTTCAACCGTCAGGCGTGTTCCCCTTATCAATGGCTTGCCCATCAAAATTTTCGGATCAGAAACTATCAAATTGTCATTCATCATTATCACCTGGGAATTATGATCTAATGGGGAGATTATAACAGAATCGCCTCTGTTTTGTCCTTTTGCCAAAATAATAGCGCAGTAAGCAAGAAAACGACCAGCTCCTGCTAGGGCGAGGTCTTCCCATCGTGCTGTGGCCGGTGTCCTCACCGCGCCACTTTTGTGGTCTGCCTCGAAAGTTGATTTAGCCCCACTACGTTGACTGCACGCTAAACATTCCACTACAATGAGCCACATGGAAACTGCCAAAATTCAGGAGGGGGCAGGTGTTTACTATCTCACATTTACAGTGGTTCATTGGCTACCTGTATTTGTGGCTGCTGAACCGTGCCTCATCTTTACGGAAAGCCTTAACTACTGCTACCAACACAAAAGTTTACGCATCAACGCTTTTGTCATTATGCCCACTCATGCCCACGTCATGCTATTTGACGCGGATTTTGATAATGAGCGGCTAAACAAGACCGTAACAGCCATGCGCCAATTTACCGGACGGCAGTTAGCCAATTATTGCCATGAAAAGATGCCAGCAGTCTACGGACAGGTGATTGGTACACCACGGCGTAAAGATCGAGCCAACCAGTTTTGGCAGCAGAGCAAGCATCCCGTTGCCATTTGGTCAGAGGAATTTTGGCGGACGAAGTTTGATTATTTACACGACAATCCACGCCGGAAGGGGCTGGTTCATGAGGCGGCCGATTGGCGGTTTTCTTCTGCGGCGTATTGGCTGCGGGAGCAGGTGGCGGAGTGTGATGTGAAGTTGACGGGTGTGGCATGGTAGCGGGTGGTTGTAGTAAGGCGGCGCGGCCAGAGGCCGGGCCGCAGCCGGATGAGGTTTCGCGCTGGGCGAAGACCGCGCCGGAGCAGGGGGGCTCATAGAGGCTCCAATCTCGAACTGGATATTCCAAAATGTTGGTTTGCTCCCAACGAGAGAATTGCTCCCTTTGAGCAATTAGAAGGTGGTTATGAGTCTTATAATCGTGGGGATTTTCCCCATAGGAATATTTTTACTGATAAGGTTTGGAGTATTAAAGTCTTGGTATATTTTAAAAACTCTGCCAGGATTACTTTCAGGCAGGATGATGTATGCCGCGTTGCCATTTGGGATTAGTTTCCTTTTAAGCGGCATTGTTGCATCACTGCCAAACTATAATGGCCGCGAACCTGGTTTGCTAAATCTAACTCTGCTTTTTGGCCCAGTTTTTGGTTTCTGGTTCATGTACCGACCGCCAAGGTGGATAAAACCTAGCTGGCTACAATGGCTAGAGCAGGAATATGGATATTGCCTGCCTATCCTCCTCGAGGAGGGGCAAAAGATGAATCGTTGGCAGTGGGAGGCGCAGGTTAGAACCCGTGCCGGGATGAAGGCTTGGATTAATGATGTGTTTGCCCACCGTCGTGAAGATATTGAGTTTGCCTGGCAAATAGAAAAATTCGCGTTAATAGCCCAAAAAACAGATGTGATCAAGCCAGGAATGATTGCGAAAGGTAATGTTCCCGTCCATCGACGAGATGATGTGATGATTACCCGTGAGGAAATCGACGCTGTTGTTGCCGTTCAAAATGCACAGTATCGGCCTGATGAAAAATATATTCGCCGTTAATGCCCCCTGCACCGGCAACATTTTCATTATGAGCTGTGGCCGGTCTCCAGACCGTGCCACTTTTCTTGCCTCATGTAATGCTGACGCATTGACTGGAAAAACCTAATGGGAAGCCAACGCACCTTGCTGCCGTGCCCGCTGCAAGCAAGTTGAGAAAACCAGCCAGCCTATCCCAAGCACAACAAATGTGTGCAAGGTTAAGCCAGCCAATTCTGCTATGTTCACAAATCCAGGTAAAAAGGTCATTTGGCGCAGCAGCGAGATGCCCCACGTCATGGGGAAGCCACATTTCAAGAAGGTAAAAATCAGCCCCAAGCCATCCAAGGGCACCAAAGCGCCTGACAGCAGCAAAGCCAAATTGCCAATGACGCTGCTAACACTGCTGACGCTTTTGTAAAGCAGCGCCAGGCCAGCCAGGGTAAAACCAACACCGCAACTGCCCAGCAACAGCAGCAGCGTGATTAAAATGGTCGCGGGTGTGAATGGCAGCGTTAAGCCTAAAGCCAACGATAGGACAGTCGCCAACAGTGCGGTCTCCAACCCCAGGCGCAGTGTCATGACGACAGTTCGCAGAGTGATGGTTTTCTCGAAAGCAACGGTTGTCAGGGTGATATTTTCCAGCGTGCCTACCACAGATTCTTCTTCCACCATCGTGGGGATGGCCACCATCAGCTTCATGCACAAATACCAAACCAAAAAACCAATGAGGGATTGCAGCTGCCGCGCCGCGCCGTAATCGCTGCCGTAGCGGGTGGCCAGGCTGTCAAATAGCAGCATCAGGACGGGAAAGATAATGGCGTGAACGACAACAGAACTGATCGTGCTCCAGCGGTAGGAGTGCCATAGGGCGGTGAATCGTTGGGCTTCATTGAGAAATAAGGTCATCGTGAATTCCTTTGAGGATGAAAAGCGGGTCACAGAGTTACGCAGAGGAGGCGCAGAGGTGCACAGAGGGAAAGCGTTTTGGTTTCTCATAGTTGGTGTCGTCTTTGTTTGGGACTGGGACTTGACAACGGCCGTTCCCATCCAGTATTATACAAATAAGTTTGTAATACAAACTAAAATAGTAACGCAAATCTATTTGTAAAGTCCAAAGGGGGTCAAAATGAACGATTTAAACAAAACCATTCGTCGCACCCAGCAATATTGGTTTGAAGATGGCCTGGTGGAGCTGCTGCTGGGGCTGCTGTTTCTGGTGTTGAGCGGCCTCTTTTGGTGGCAGGTTTCCAGCGATTCCGAGTATGCACCGTTGGTAGGCGGCATTGCCATGCCCTTCCTCATTACACTCGGCGCAATTTTGATGGGGGTTGCGCTGCGCTGGCTTAAGCAGCGGCTAGTTTATCCTCGCACCGGCTTTGTGACCTACGCCAAACCGACCCACAAACAGCGCGGCCTGAGCGGCTTGCTTGGTTTGCTAATTGGGGCGGGAACGGCCGTGGCCATCACCCAGATAGACATTGCCAATCTGGCTACCGCATTCATTGGCGCGGGTGTCGGCTTTGGCCTGTTTGTCATCGGCGTGCGCTTTGGCTTGATGCGCTTTTGGGCATTGGCGGTATGGGCTGTGGTCGTAGGCGTCACCATTGCCTTTTTGGGGATAGATGAGTCGGTGGCGTCTACCTACGCTTTGGGGTTGGTGGGGTTAGGCTTGATGGTTTCTGGCGGCTTTGCTTTCTGGCGCTATTGGCAAAATAGCGAGCCGGGCAGCGACGAGCCGATGGAGGCGTTGTCATGACCGATTTTAAGCAGATGCTGGAGACGGACCGGCTGATTCACGAACCGGCGCGGCTCATCATCATGGCGCTGCTGTATGGCGTGGAAAATGCGGATTTCACCTTCTTGCTGCGCGAGACGGGGCTGACGCGGGGCAACCTGTCGTTCCACCTGAGCAAGCTGGAAGAGGGGGCGTACGTGGCCATCGAGAAGACGTTTAAGGGGAAACGGCCGCATACGCTGTGCAATTTGACGGCAAACGGCCGTACCGCCTTCAACCGCTACCGCCAACAGCTGCAAGACGCCGCCAATTCGTTACCCGATTAACCTCCGTCCGAAAAGGGTGGCAGGGATTGGCTCGGGGGTCATACGGCCGTATTCGATAAATGAGGCTCATACTACAAATATTCTACGCGACCTTGAATTTCTTCTGGTGTCAATACTTCATAAATCAGACGTAAAGCGGCAATGATTTGGCCAATCGTTCGTGCTTCTTTGTGGCAGTAGGCTATGCCAGAATGATTTGCTGTGGCTGCTGCCAAACGCAAAAAGTCATCGTCGTGGGTGACGATGACTCGATTTTCTTGCTGACCATACGCCAAATGCGTTTCATCACTGCTGGTCCGTAAATTGGCTTCAATGGTCGTTGTGACGTCACTGCCATAGCGACGCAGCGCAAGCGCGATAACTGGATTCACATTTTCATCCAGGTGAAAGCGAATGCGGTCACTCATGTTTGCTGGCAGATAACTTTTGTTGAACTAATGAGGGCGTCTTTGCTTTTTGCTGTTCATAGAAGCGACGGCCGTTTTCAATTTCGCCATCAATTTCATTTTTGTGATCTAAATAGTAGGCAATGGCAGCATAAACGGCCGCTAACGGCAGATCATAGGTGATCGCAATCTCATCCAGCGATTCCCCCAGGCGAAAATGGCTGATGACAACATCTGAAACAGTGATGCGCGTACCCGCAATGCGTGCTTTCCCCCACGAATTTCTGGTGTTATTTCAATATGTTTGTCCAAAATCAGTTCCATACTTACACCTCCACATGAGCGATGGCTGCATTATAGCACAGACAGGCGAACGGCCGTTCGCCCAACCATTTACCATTAACAATTAACCATTCAAACGGCCGTCACCTAGCCAACAAAATCCCCCCCAAGTATAATCCCCCTCACACAACCCACGGCAAACCGCACTTTCGAGAGGCAAGACTGCGAGAAAACAATCTCCAATCTCCAGTCTCCCATCTCCCCAAAAGGAGCACCCATGTACGACAAAAAAAAGCTGGCCCAACTGGCCGAAAACAAAGACAAATGGGAAGAAACCACCCTGCACAAAACCCTCGCCCGCTTCCCCGAACGCAAAGAACAGTTCATCACCACCTCCAGCGAGCCAATCAAGCGGCTCTACACCCCGCTGGACGTGGCCGACCTGGATTACCAGCAAGATTTAGGCCTGCCCGGCGAATACCCGTACACGCGCGGCGTCCACGCCACCATGTATCGCGGACGCCCCTGGACCACGCGCATGTTTGCCGGTTTTGGCACCGCCGAGGAAACCAACGCCCGCTACAAATATCTGCTGGAGCAGGGCAACATGGGCCTCTCCGTCGCCTTCGATTTGGCTACTTTGATGGGCTACGATACCGACGCGCCCGAAGCGCTGGGCGAATTTGGCCACTGCGGTGTGGCTATCAGCAGTTTGGCCGATATGGAAATCCTGTTCGACGGCATCCCGCTGGACAAAGTAAGCACCAGCATGACCATCAACAGCCCCGCGCCAATGATTTGGGCCATGTACATCGTCGCCGCCGAAAAGCAGGGCGTGCCGATGGCCCAACTGCGCGGCACGCTGCAAAACGACATCCTCAAAGAGTACATCGCCCAAAAAGAGTACATCTTCCCCCCCGAACCCTCCATGCGACTGGTGACCGACACGATTGAGTTTGGCACGAAGCACATGCCGGAGTGGAACACCGTCTCCATCAGCGGCTACCACATTCGCGAAGCTGGCTCAACGGCCGCTCAAGAGCTCGCCTTCACCCTGGGCGACGGGCTGGAGTACGTGCGCTGGGCGCTCGAACGCGGCCTGGACATCGACGATTTTGCCCCGCGCCTCAGCCTCTTTTTTAACTGCCACAACGACTTTTTTGAGGAGATTGCCAAGTTCCGCGCCGCGCGCCGCATTTGGGCGCGGGAAATGCGCGAGACGTTTGGTGCGAAAAATCCACGCTCCTGGCTGTGCCGCTTCCACACGCAGACGGCCGGGGTCTCGCTCACAGCACAGCAGCCGGAGAATAACATTGTGCGTGTAGCCATTCAGGCGTTGGCGGCCGTTCTCGGCGGTACACAAAGCCTGCACACCAACAGCATGGACGAAGCGCTGGCGTTGCCCAGCGAGGAAGCGGTCACCATCGCCATGCGCACCCAGCAAATCATCGCCGAGGAAAGCGGCGTGGCCAACACGATAGATCCGTTGGCTGGCTCCTTTTTTGTGGAGCATGAGACGAACAAAATCGAGGCGCAGGTGTACGAATATTGGCAGCAGGTGGAAGAATTGGGCGGCGTGCTGCCTGCCATCGACCAAGGCTTTTACCAGCGCGAAATTTCTAACGCGGCGTACCAATATCAGCGAGAAATTGACCAGAACGAGCGGACCATCGTGGGGGTCAACGGTTTTGTCGATAAAACCGAGGAGATGCGCATTCCCATTCTGGCGATGGATCCACAGGGGTACGAGCGGCAAATCGCGCGCATCCAGCGGGTGAAGGCGGAGCGGGATAGCGAAAAAGTGGGCGCGGCCCTGCAAGCGCTGCGCGAAGCGGCGCAGGGCACGGCCAACACCATGCCCTTCATCATCAACGCGGTGCGGGAATATGCCACGCTGGGCGAAATTACGGACGTCTTCCGCGAGGTATTTGGCAAGTACGAGGAGCCGACCTGGATTTAGAAAGTATCGTAACTATTCCGGTATGCTTTTTTCCCTCCCCTTAACCCGTTCCCCGCCGGGGGAGGGTTAGGGAGGGGGGCTGGTATAGTTACAAAGTATCAAATAAGCTACAGAGAAGATTAAGCCATTGCCTCATAATTCCCCAAATTTTCTGTGGCAAAAGATTGGATCACTTTGCGTGATTCTTGATGAGGCAACCGTATGGAGATTCTTGAGCGGGAATCTGCCTTAGCGCAGCTGCAAACGGCCTGGCAAACAGCGGTGGGGGGCAACGGCCGTTTCTTGCTCATCAGCGGCGAGGCAGGCATTGGCAAAACCAGTCTGGTGGAGCAGTTCATCCGCCGCCAGACCACGCGGGTGCTGTGGGGCGCCGCCGACGCCTTGTTCACCCCCCGGCCGTTAGGCCCCCTGCACGACATGGCCGCCCAGCTGCGCGGTGAACTGCTTGCCTTGCTGGACGGTGCTCCCCATCGCCCCGCCATCTACGCCGCCTGCCTGCAAGCGTGCCAGACCCCCACCATCTTCGTTTTTGAAGATATTCATTGGGCCGATGAGGCCACCCTGGATTTGCTCAAATATTTGGGGCGGCGCATTCAGCAAACCTGTTCGCTGATCATCGCCACCTACCGAGACGATGAGCTGGGGGCGCAGCATCCTTTGCGGCTGCTGCTGGGGGATTTGGTGCGTTATCCGGGGGTAGAGCGTGTGGGGGTGATGCCGTTGTCGTTAACGGCCGTTCGCCAACTCGCCAAAAATTACCGGGGTGATGTGACCCAGCTGCACCGGCTGACGGCAGGCAACCCATTTTTCATCAACCAGGTGCTCACCTCCGGCGAACAGGGCATTCCGCCCACCGTGCGCGAGGTGGTGCTGGCGCGTGTCTCGCGGCTGTCGCTGACTGGTCGGGCGGTGCTAAATGCTGCGGCCGTCATCGGCCAGCGCATCGAGCCGTGGCTGCTCAAAGCCGTTACCCAGGCGGAAGCCGACGCCGTGGAAGAAAGCGTGGAGTTGGGTATTTTGCTGGTTCAGGGCGATCAGTTCGTTTTTCGCCATGAGCTGGCGCGCCAGGCGATCCTCAACCAGATTGTGCCGCATCAGCGCACCTTTTTGCACCAGGCCATTTTAGATGCGCTCAAACTTCCCCCCGCCGGTAAAAAAGATTTGGCTCGGCTGGCCCATCATGCCGAAGCCGCCGCCGACAAAGAAGCGATCCTGGCCTACGCCCCCGCCGCTGCCCGGCAGGCCGAGGCCGCACGGGCGCACCGCGCCGCCGTGCTGCTCTATGAACTCGCCTTGCAGCACGCCGACAATCTACCAGCGGCCGAACGCGCCCAACTGCTAGATGAGTTTGCCGTGGAGTGCGACATCGTCGATCGCCGTCCCGATGCAATTGCTGCCCGCGAGCAAGCGATTGCGCTGTGGGAGGAAGCCGGGCTGCCGCTCAAAAAAGGCCGCAGCCTGACCAGCCTGGCGCTGCTGCTGCAAATTACCGGTCGCCAGCGAGAGGCCGAAGCCACCAACTGGGCCGCCCTGGAAATTCTCGAACCGCTGGCCCCCAACCTTGAGCTGATCCATGCTTACAACATGGAAGCGTGGCTGAGCCTGGGCAGCGGCGACAGCCCGCGCGGTGTGGCGATGGCGGAGAAGGGCATCACCATCGCCCAATATTTTGAAGATGAAGAAGAATTGCCGCGTTTGCTGGAAATTGCCGGGCTGTGCTGGCTGTACCTGGATCATCAGAAAGGGAGTGATTATTTGGAGCAGAGCCTCATGCTAGCGCAAAAGTATGACCATGCGGTGCGGGCGGGCAATGTGTTTGCCAATCTCGCTTCGATCTACGTCGATTTTCACCAGTTTCGGCGGGCCGAACAGACATTTGCCGAGGGGCTGCCTTATGCTCAGGAGCGGCATCTGGATTCGGTGCGGGCTTACATGGATGGTTGGCATGCGCTGCTGAAGCTATATCTGGGTGATTGGGCGGCGGCCGAAGAAATTGGCCGGGAAGCAGCGGGACGGCCGAGTACGTCGCCAGGGCGTGGCCCGGCGTTGACGGCGCTGGGCCGGTTGTTCACCCGCCGAGGTGACCCGCAAGCGCGGGCAGTTCTGGATGAGGCGCTGGATGCGCTGCTGAAGCAGGGCTTTCGCCAGCGGGAGGGGATGCTCCGCACGGCGCGGGCGGAGGCTGCCTGGCTGGCTGGTGACGTTCAGCAAACGGTGGCCGAGGCGCGTGAAGTGTTTGAACTGGCGCTGACGCATCGTCAGGAATGGTATGTGGGGGAGCTGGCCTTTTGGCTGTGGCGGGCGGGTGAGGCTGTGGTGCTGCCAGCGTGGGCGGCCGAACCGTTTGCTTTGCAGATTGCTGGCGAGTGGCGCGGTGCGGCGGCGGCCTGGGAAGCAATGGGCTGCCCTTACGAGCAGGCACGTGCCCTGGCCGATGGGGATGCCGAGGCGCTGCTGGCGGCGTTGGCCATTTTTGAGCAGTTGGAAGCTCGCCCTATGATTGAGGTTGTGCGGCAGCGGCTGCGTGAGGCTGGTGCGTCTGCCATCCCGCGCGGACCACGGGCGACCACGAAAGAAAATCCGTTCCAGCTCACCAACCGCCAGGTGCAGATTTTGGCCTTGCTGACGGAAGCGCTAACCAATGCGGAGATTGCGGCGCGGCTGCACATTTCGCCGAAGACGGTGGATCATCATGTGTCGGCCGTTTTGGGCAAGCTGAATGTTTCCTCGCGTGAAGAAGCGGCCGTTTTGGCCCGCACCTCCCCAGAATTACGCCAAAAATAGGGAATCGCCTGGCGCAAAATAGGGAGGGTCTCCCGATGAATTGCCCTGGGAAAACGCCTATCCTGAAGGTGTGTCCGAAGGTTGCAATTTATCTGGCTTGCCGGTACCCATCGGGAGCCAACAGGAGAACCGTGTATGTGCAAATCACCGGCTGCCCTTTATCGCCCCAAAAAAGAGAAGCAAGCGAAATCCCGCGAAAAGGTTGACGAACGGCCGTCTGCCACCAAACGCATCCTGACCCTTTTGTTCAACAAATTCCTGTAACTTCTTCGCCCCAAAACCCAACTTGATCAGGTGATTGAGCAGGTTTATCCACAGATTGCCTGCTCTTTGCCGTGCGTCCGTTTTTTACCGAACGATGGAGTACCTATGAAACGTAAAGTAAGCCTGTTCATTTTTTTTGCCGTATGCCTGTTGGCCTGGGGCAATTGGTGGCTGGCACGGGCCGTATTTGCGGCCGGAACCACCGTTGTCGTCAATAGCTCTGGCGATTTAAGCGACCTATCCCCAGGCGATGGCGTTTGTGATGTTCTTACTTCAGCTGGCAGCCAGTGCAGCTTGCGCGCCGCTATTGAAGAATTGAACGCTCTAGGCCCAGACACAACCCCCCACCGCATTACGTTTGATATTCCCGGCACTGGCCCCTTTACGATAACGCCGGGGGCTGAGCTGCCCGCCCTCACGGTGCCCGTCATCATTGATGGGGAAACACAACCGGGAGCCAGCTGCCCCACCAACAGCGCTCCTGCCAACTTGCTGATTGTTTTGGATGGCAGCAGTGCGGGCACAGCCGGGCAAATAGATGGTTTAACGCTTCTCGCTGGCAGCGAAGGCAGCACCATTCGTGGCCTGGTGATTGGTAATTTTGATAGCGCAGGCATTCGCATTCTCAGCGGTAGCATTACTGTGCGCTGCAATCATCTGGGAGTTGGCGCTGATGGGCTTTCTGGTATGGCCAATGAGGCGGGTGTGCATGTTGGCGGTATCGAGAACACGATTGGTGGGCAGGGCGGGCCAGCCCAAAGAAATGTCATTTCTGCGAACCGCATTTATGGGATTAGCATTGCTTCAACAGGCAGCAATACGCGTGTCCGTGGGAATTTTGTGGGTACGACGGCCGATGGATTGGACGATTTGGGTAACGGAATTGGTGTCTACATAAATGGAGGCAACAATTTTGTAGGCGGGGCAAATTCGCTGGCAGGCAATGTGATCAGTGGGAATGGGAATGGTATTCGTGTGAATAGCGGTACAGGTAATATCGTCCAGGGGAATTCCATTGGGGTGGCCAGAGATGGTTCTACCCCGCTGCCCAATACGGGGAGTGGGGTTGAATTAACAGGGGCTTCTCTGGCCAATGTGGTGGGGGGAACGGCCGTTACTGAAGCAAACATCATTGCGCATAACAGGCTCTACGGTGTCTCGGTTTACGCCAATGGTGTGGGCACGCCCACGCAGAATTCAATTCGCGGCAACATCATTTATGCCAATGGCGGGTTGGGAATCGATCTGGGAATCGATGGCATTGATACAAACGACCCTGGCGATGCGGATGGGGCTGAAAACGAACATCAAAATTATCCGGTTCTCACCACAATGCCGGGCAGCACCATCGTGACGGTGGTGCTAGAGAGCAAGCCAGATACAGTTTACCAAATTGATGCTTACCTGAATGATACCTGCGATCCCACTGGCTTTGGCCAGGGTCAAGAATATTTCATGACGTTTCCGAAACAAACAGACAGCCAGGGCGTTCTGCAAATTCAGTTTAGTTTAGGTGGCGTAACAGGCCGTTATTTTACGGCTACAGCCACCGACCCGGCTGGCAATACCTCCGAGTTTTCGGCTTGTGCTTTGCTTGCGGCGGCCCCAACCCCCACGGCGACAGCAACGAGCACGGCAACGCCCACCGCAACGGCCACACAAACGCCGACGGCCACGGCTACCAACACCCCGACCGTAACTGGCACGGCCCCATCTGGCCCCTCGCCCACACCCACAAGCACCACCTTGCCCACCAGCACGCCAACGCCGACAGGTTCGGCTACGGCAGCGCCAACCGGAACAGGCCAACCGCCAACTGTGCCCCCTCCTGGGGCCACCGTGACGGGGACGCCAGACCCTGCGCAGGATGATGCCTTCTTTGTTTATTTGCCATTGGTTCTCCGCTAAGAAAATATTGGTGCAGGAGATTTCATGAACGGCGGCGCACCACCACGAATGAATAATTAGCAGATTTCGCAGATTATGTACTGGTCAAGAATTGGTTGAACCGCAAAGCACGCGAAGAACGCCAAGATTAAAGTGTAAAATTTGCGCTGATTGACCGACAAAACTTATTTAACCGCAAAGAACGCAGAGAGCGCAGAGAAAAATGAAGGAGAAATCTCTGCGTCCTTTGCGCCCTCTGCGGTAGAAATCTGAGATTTGTCAGTCAATCAGGCTCTTTGCGTGCTTTGCGGCGAAATTTTGTTCAAGGGGTGATGGACTACGACAAGATTTCGCAGATTGGCGCAGATTGCGCACAGATTTAATCCACGTTCATCCGCGTTCATCCGCGGCCTATTTTCAAGGGAGTGTGATTTAGATATGAAACCAATGATTCTTTTGCTGAGTTTGTTGGGGTTAACGGCCGTTTTCCTCACCGCCTGTGAAGCCGAGCCAGACCCCATCCCCGCCACCGTGGCCGAGCTGTGCACGCTGGAAGCCAACACCTGGGTGCGGGTGGAGGGGCAGTTTAGCCTGCCCACCTTCCTCACCTGCCAGGAAGGCAAATGCCGCCTCAACTTTGGCGGCGGCGGCAGCGGCATCATGGCCGACATGCGCACCAGCGACACCCCTCGGGCCAACATGCTCAAACTGCCACCAGACCAATTCGCCGACGACGACCTGAGCTTCGTGCTGGATGATGAAACGGTGGGCGATCGCCATACGGTGGTGTCGGTGATGGGGCGGGTGAAACGGCCGTCTGAAACCAGCTGCTATCTGGATGTGTCATCGATAAGCTTGCCGTAATGTCATTTACCCAAAGGGGAACTGCCAGATGCCCCGTCGCCGGAAGCAATTCGCCGTGCCGGGCAGCGCAACTAGCAACCTGTGGATCGCATCACCAGGCTCCCCCCGAAAACCCATACAAAGGATGCAACCCTTTTTTGGATCGGTTTTGGATCACCTGTTGTTTAAACTGGCTCAAGATGATGACAAAAGCCCCTATTTGCGGAAAGTTAACCAAACGGCCGTAACTTGCGCCACAGGTTTCGGACCAAATAGGGACTAAACTACTTGAAATCGGGACGAAATTGGCAGGAACTGCCTGGAAAATAGCTGAAAGACCGATTTCACATATGTTGTTTAGGAGAACAAATCATGAGCAAACCATTGGCAGCATTCTACGGGTATAAAAAAGTGAATCAACCGCAGCAGCCGAAACCACAGGAATACACCGTCCTGGGGGTCAACCAACCGCTCATCGCTCCGGCTCAAGATAACAACAGCGCACAGCCGTTACCCCAGCCCACAAATTTGGATGGTGGGCGGCGCGGTTTTTTGGTTTCTTTATTGTTGAGCAGATGGGGGTAACGGCCGTTTCCCCTTCGTAAACAATTAAACCGCGGCGGTTGCGGATGAACGCGGATTAAATCTCGTTAATTTGTTGATTTTTCAATTGTAATGGCTGGCAACAGCCGGTGTCGTCCCCTCAAAAATTCCAATTTTATCGTTCGCTTCTTCACGTTTGCCACAGCCAGGATCCCCCTTCGCTGTGGCAATATTTTTTTCTTACACCACCCTGGTTTTCGTTTTGACAATCAGATAGCGCCGGGCTATAATCCCCGTTCGCGTCTGGGTTCTCTACCACTGCTCAGATGACTTACAAATTTTGACGCCGGCATCCTGTAAAGGTGCTGGTTTTTTTTGGAGGCACAACGTGTACGCAATTGTAGAAAGTGGTGGCCGGCAATACCGCGCCGAAGAAGGGCACAGCTTCTCCGTCGAAAAGCTCCCTTACGAAGTCGGTGAGCAGATTGAACTGGAAAATGTCTTGCTCCTGGCGAATGGCGATGAAGTAAAAGTCGGTCAACCAACCGTGGCAGGTGTATCTGTCAAAGCAACTGTTGTAGAACAGTATCGTGGTGAAAAGATTTTTGTTTGGAAGTATAAGCCCAAGAAACGGTATCGTCGTCGTCAGGGACATCGGCAGAGCTACACGCGGCTGCGGATTGATGAGATCGTAGCAGGCTAGCGAAAGGAGCGAGTGACATGGCACATAAGAAAGGTGCAGGTTCAACCAAAAACGGCCGTGATAGTAATGCGAAACGACTGGGTGTAAAACGGTACGGCGGCGAATATGTCGTCCCCGGCAATATCATCATTCGTCAGCGCGGCACAAAAATTAAACCCGGCAACCATGTCGGTGTTGGTAAAGATTACACCATCTTTTCGATGATTGAAGGAAAAGTAACTTTCGAGATGAAACACGGCCGTAAATACGTCAGTGTTTACCCGGTAGAAAGTTAAGGAAGGCGTTGGCATTATGAGACAAGATATTCATCCCAAATGGTACCCCGACGCCAAAGTCATTGTTGATGGCGAAGTTGTAATGACCGTTGGCTCTACCCAGCCAGAAATCCGTGTGGAAATCTGGTCTGGTACTCACCCCTTCTACACCGGCACCCAACGCCTGGTAGACACCGAAGGGCAGGTAGACCGCTTCATGCGTCGTTTGCAGCGGCGTGAAGAGCTGATGAAGCAAGAAGAAGAAGACAAAGAAACCTACAAGCCGGTGAACCTTACCGTCGATGGTATGGATTTGGGCACGCGTGCAACCAAAGCATTGCAAGATGCCGATATCACCACCGTAGGAGATGTTATGGAACTTCTCAATCAGGGCGACGATGCTCTGCTTGCTTTGCCTGGCATTGGGCAGAAAGCGCTGATCGACATCAAACGCTTCCTCCGTGCCGAAGGGCTTATCGACTAGTTTCGATCAGGCGCGATTTAAAAGATTTAAAAGATAAAAGGGCAGATGCGATTACGTATCTGCCCTTTTGTGTTTTGGTTATTGGGTGCTGGGTGCTGGTGAAATATCTACTAGCCACCAGCCGCTGACCACCACGCACCGTTCAATTAGGAGGAATAATGTCTAAACATTCCAAAGGCCGCATTGAGATCATTTGCGGCAGCATGTTTAGCGGCAAAACGGAGGAACTGATTCGCCGCTTGCGTCGTGCCCAAATTGCTCGCCAGCAAGTGCAGGTGTTTAAGCCTGTCATTGACAACCGGTATCATGCCGAACGAGTGACTTCCCACAATGGAGCCGATTTTCAGGCATTGCCGGTTGCTTCATCCCACCGTATTTTGGAAACGCTGGATGAGAATACGACGGTGGTAGCCATTGATGAGGTGCAGTTTTTTGATACGGCCGTTATCGACATCTGCGAACAGCTTGTAGAACAAGGTAAGCGCGTCATTTGCGCCGGGTTAGATATGGATTTTCGCGGCGTGCCCTTTGGCCCTATGCCCGCTCTGCTAGCCCGTGCCGAACTGGTAAGCAAACTCCACGCCATCTGCGTCGTTTGCGGGGAAGAAGCCAGCCGCACCCAACGCCTCATCGACGGCCGTCCTGCCGCCTTTGACGACCCGATAGTGCTGGTGGGCGCCGCTGAAGTGTACGAAGCACGCTGCCGCGACTGTCACCAGGTGCTGCCGCCACGCAACGGTAACCAGTAGGAGAAAAGGGACCATGAGCCAACAACTTCATGATTTGTACCAAGACATCGACCACATTTTAATTTCTGAAGCGCAATTGCAGCAGCGCATAACCAAAATGGTTCGCGAAATTGAGGCCGCCTACGGCACAGAAGAAGATTTGCTGCTGATTTGTGTGCTGAAGGGTGGTTACATTTTCTTGTCTGATTTGAGCCGCGCGCTGCAACGGCCGCATCAAATTGACTTTATGGGTATTTCCAGCTACGGCGGCGGCACCAAGAGCAGCGGCGCAGTGCAGATCATTATGGATTTGAAGCAGCCATTGAACGGCCGTAATGTACTCATCGTCGAAGATATCATCGACAGCGGCCATACTCTGCGCTACCTGCGCCAAAACTTGCTGGCCCGGCAGCCCGCCTCGCTCAAAATTTGCACGCTGCTCAACAAACCGTCCCGCCGCGAAGTAGATGTACCCGTTGATTTTATCGGTTTTGATATTCCTGATGAATTTGTGGTAGGCTATGGCCTGGATTTTGATGAGCTGTATCGCAATTTGCCCTTCATCGCCGTGCTAAAACCAGAAGTTTTTGCCCATTTGAATTTGTAATTACCCCAATTACCAATTACTCAATTACCTAATCACAAAGCATGTAATTGAGTAATTGGGTAATTTAGTAATTTTATGAACCATGATCAGCCCGATTTAACCGCATACGCAGGCCGGTGGGTGGCCCTTTACGGCACCCAGGTGAGCGGCGTTGGCGAATCGCCAGAAGCCGCGCTGCACATGGCCCGCCACAGCCGCCCCAAAGAGCGGTTTACCTTGCAGTTTGTGGATGATCCATCTGGGCAACCATTGGCACTTTCGCCGCTGCTGGCGCGGTTACGGCCGTTATTCCAAACCCAATCCCAACCCGTCTACCTGGTGGGTGGGGCGGTGCGCGATGCCTTGCTGGGCCGCATCAGCCACGATCTGGACTTTGTGGTGCCCGCCAACGCTATCAAGCTGGCCTTTGCCGTGGCCGATGCCCTGGGCGTGCCTGCCTACGTGCTGGACCGCGAGCGAGACACCGGGCGGGTGCTGCTGCCCGAAGCCCACACCAGCCTCGACTTTGCCCGCTTTCGCGGCCCCGACCTGGCGGCCGATTTGCGGGACCGTGACCTGACGATCAACGCCATTGCCCTACCGGCAACCGCCACCACCGCTGCTGCCCTCATCGACCCGCACCAGGGCCAGACCGATCTGGCAAATGGGCAAATTCGCATCATTCATGCAGATAGCTTGCTGGATGACCCGGTGCGCAGCCTGCGGGCGGTGCGGTTGGCCCACAGCCTGGGTTTTGCCCTGACGCCAGAGACGGAAACGGCCGTTCGCACCGCCGCCCCCCATCTTCACCAAATCTCCACCGAGCGCATTCGGGATGAACTGGTAAAGCTGCTGGAAACGGCCGTTCCCCACCGGGCCATCGCCGACCTGGCCAACCTGGGCCTGCTGGCTGAAATTTTGCCCGACCTCATCGCCTTGACCACCGTAGAACAATCTGCCCCGCACCACGAACCGGTGTTTGCCCACACGCTCTCGGTGCTGCGCTGGCTCACCCTGGTTGAAGGAGCGGTGGAAAATGAACCGCAAAAGGCACAAAATTCGCCGAGCACAAAAAATAAACCCTCTGCGCCCTCTGCGGTAAATAAAATCTTGGCACCTTACGCAGCCCACATTCAGGGGCTGTGGCAAGAAGAGGTGGATGGGGGCGTGAACGGCCGTACCCTCCTCCGGTTTGGCGCATTGTTTCACGACATCGGCAAAGCCGCCACGCAGACGATTGACGGCGAGCGGATTCGCTTTTTGGGGCATGAACAGGCAGGGGCGACCCTAACCGGGCAGCTGTTGCGCCGTCTGGCGTTTAGCAACGAGGCGGTTGGCCAGGTTAAAAAAATCGTAGCCGGGCATATGCGGCCGCTGCATCTGGCCAACAGCGGGGGCAAGCTATCGCGGCGGGCGGTGTACCGGTACTTTCGGGAAACGGCCGTTTCTGGCATCAACATCGCCCTGCTTTCCCTGGCAGATCATCTGGCCACTTACAACGGCACAGGGCCAGAGCCGCAGTGGCAGGCGCTGCTGAACGTGGTGGCTGGCCTGTGCCATCATTATTTTGAGCGGCACGAAGAAGTGGTTGCCCCGCCGCTGCTGGTAGACGGCCGTACCCTCATGGCCGCCCTCGCTTTGCAACCAGGCCCCGAAGTGGGGCGGCTTTTACGCCTCATTCAAGAGGCCCAGGCCGCCGGTGAACTGGCCACAGCCGAGCAAGCCATACAGTTTGCCCACGCTTGTCATAAATAGCCGTTATAACCGCTAAGCAGGAGTTGGTATAAGTAACCTTTATGAATAACTCACATCTAACCGTGTAGAGTTCGCCAAAAAAAGATATACTTATGTACAAATCCGCTTACGCTAAAAAATAGTAGATTGAAACAACCAACCACGGGAGCCAACTGAAAGAATTATTCACCCACAAAGTATGATTCGGAGGTAATCATGTCTAAAGACACACTCACTATTACCGATAATCGGACCGGTCGGACTTACGAAATCCCAGTCGAGCACGACACAATTCAAGCCATGCATCTGCGTCAAATCAAGGTCAATGACGATGATTTTGGCATGATGAGCTACGACCCGGCTTTCAAAAACACGGCTTCCACAAAAAGCAGCATCACCTATATTGATGGCGATAAAGGAATTTTGCGCTACCGGGGTTATCCCATTGAGCAGCTGGCCGAAAAATCCAATTTTTTGGAGACGGCGTACCTGATTCTGTATGGTGAACTGCCCACGCAAGAGCAGTATGCTGAATGGGAGCATGTAATTTTGCACCACACCTTTGTGCATGAAAACATCACCCAGCTCATGAAAGCGTTCCGCCACGATGCCCACCCCATGGGCATGTTTATCGCCACCCTGGCCGCCATGTCCACCTACTACCCCGAAGGTCGCGACATTTCTGACCCCTGGATTCGTACCAAGCAAATTCACCGCCTGGTAGCCAAGGTGCCAACCGTTGCTGCCTTTTCTTACCGCCACAGCCGCGGCTTGCCCTATGTGTATCCAGACAATGATCTGAGCTACACCGGCAACTTCCTGAGCATGCTAGACAAAATGACAGAAGTTAAATACCAGCCAGACCCAATTTTAGAACGGGCGCTGGATGTACTGTTTATTTTGCATGCCGACCACGAGCAAAATTGCGGTACGGCCAGCATGCGTATTATTGGGTCTAGCCACACTGACCCTTATACGTCAATGGCTGGTGCCGCTGCTGCCCTGTATGGCCCGCTGCACGGTGGTGCCAACGAAGCGGTGCTGCGCATGCTTGTGGAGATTGGGGATGTGAAAAACGTTCCAGAGTTTATCAAGGGTGTAAAATCGCGTGAGCGCCTGCTGATGGGCTTTGGTCACCGCGTGTACAAGAACTATGATCCGCGTGCTCGCATCATCAAGCAGGTGGCGGATCAGGTGTTTGAAGTGACGGGTAAGAACCCGCTGCTGGACATTGCACTGGAGCTGGAGCGCATTGCGTTGGAGGATCCATTCTTTGTAGAGCGCAATTTGTATCCCAATGTGGATTTCTATTCGGGCATTATTTACCAGGCGATGCGCTTCCCCATTGCCATGTTCCCGGTGCTGTTTGCCATTCCGCGTACCATTGGCTGGCTGGCGCAGTGGGTCGAGATGCTTGAGGATTCGGAGCAAAAGATTGCCCGGCCGCGCCAGATTTATCTGGGTGAGGCTGAGCGGGATTTTATGCCGATGGCGGACCGGTAGACGGTGTTTGGTAATCGGTAAACAGTAAGCCGTAAATTGTAATGGAGAAGACGGCCGTTTCCCGCAAACGGCCGTCTTTTTTTATGCCTTAAACCTGCCGCCGCCCAGCAAAGCCGGTGTGCAGCTCGTGGTAGTATGCCACCTTTTCTTCGCCGTATTTCCAGCAAAGGTAGACGTCACGGCCGTTTCGCTCAGACAAAAAGTCTAACAAACCCGCATTCAGATCCTTAAGCACCACGCCATATGTCTGAATTTGCTCAATCATCTGCTCAATGGCCACAAAATCGAGCATCAGCGTCGATAGCTCTGGGCTGCCTACATTGCTGTAATAATCGTGGGTCAAATGCCCATTCTGCTGTGCCAGCCGCGAGGCACGGGCCCGCCGGTTTAACAATTTTTCAAGCAAAGGTTTTAGTTTGGGAAGCAGCGCATTGGCTTCTTCAACCGTAAAATATTTCATACTCTTAAATATCCAAATAAAAAACGGGGCGTATTGCACGCCCCGCCTTAAAATCTATCCATCAAAAAGGTACGAACTAGCCGCAGCTGCCGCAACCGCCACCGGCTGCCCCCTGGTTGTCTGACGTTTTAAACGAGGTACCACAACCACAGCTGGAAACAGCGTTCGGATTGTCGATTTTAAAGCCGCCACCCATGATGCTGTCTTCATAATCAATGGTTGCATTGTTTAGATACATCATGCTGGTGGGATCTACAAAAACTTTCACGCCGCCTTTTTCAATGACGTGATCATAAGGACGGGGTTCAGCTTCCAGGGCCATGCCGTACTGCAAACCAGAGCAGCCGCCCCCGGACACAAAAACACGCAGGCCATGATTCGGAACCTCTTTCTGTACCAGAAGGGTCTTCACCGTATTCACAGCAGCATCCGTCAGGTTGATTGTTTCTACATTTGTTTGTTCAAGAAGGTCCATGGTTCCATTCCTTGTTTACTTGAAATTAGATGCTTACGTAATGCCTACGCATTCTAACAAGCAAGCGGACTCGTGTCAATTTTCAAGCTGATTTTCTTATGCAATATCAACAGATGGCTTTTAGGGAAAAACGGTGAACTGCGTGACAAAAACGGCCGTTCCTTCACCTACAACCATTCAAAAGCGCACAATGCTGCTGTACTGGCCCACCCTTTTGTTTGTTACGCTTGGCAATTGGCGTCCAGTCAGGGGCATGATACAATTTTCACAATCACAAAGAGACAGTTCATAACACAACTTGCCTGGACCAAAGCCCCAGACGGTAAACTGAAATCTGCTCTGAGAAGAATAGAAGGGAAACAAAATGCTAAAGACACATAGCTGTGGTGAATTGCGGCTAGAACACGTTGGTGAAACAGTAACGTTGGCCGGTTGGGTCAACCGCCGCCGGGATATGGGTGGCGTCATTTTTATCGATTTGCGAGACCGGAACGGCAAAGCGCAAGTAGTGGTCGATATCGGCCGTACGGCCGCTGGTTTTGCTGCCGCGGAGCAAATTCGCAGCGAGTTTGTGATCCAGGTGACGGGTGAGGTGGCGAGACGGCCGTCTGGTCAAGAAAATGAAAACCTCGCCACCGGTGACATCGAGGTCCTCGCCAGTGAACTGGTGGTGCTCAATCCCGCCAAAACCCCACCCTTCCTCATCGACCGAGACGAAGTGGTAGACGAAAGCCTGCGGCTTAAATACCGCTACCTGGACCTGCGCCGCGAACGCCTACAGCGCAACCTCACCATCCGCCACAAAGCGATCAAATTTATTCGCGACTTTTTAGACAAGCGCGGCTTCCTGGAAGTGGAAACCCCCATCCTGTTCAAGAGCACCCCCGAAGGGGCGCGTGATTACCTGGTCCCCAGCCGCGTGCACCCCGGCCAGTTCTACGCCCTGCCGCAAAGCCCGCAGCAGCTCAAGCAGCTGCTCATGGTTGCAGGCTACGAACGTTACTTCCAAATTGCCCGCTGCTTCCGCGATGAAGATCTGCGTGCCGACCGCCAGCCAGAATTTACCCAGCTAGATATGGAAATGAGCTTTGTCGAGCGCGACGACATCCTCAACCTCATCGAAGAACTCATGGTCGGCATGGTCAAACACGCCAGCCTGGTGCCCCTGGCCTACGAAAACTTTCCCCGCCTCAGCTATGGCGACGTGGTCAACCGCTTCGGCACCGATCGCCCCGACCTGCGCTTTGGCCTGGAGCTGGTGGAAATTTCCGACATCGTAGCCAACAGCGCCTTCCGCGTTTTTGCCGAAAACGTAGCCGCAGGCAACCCCGTGAAGGCAATCTGCGTGCCGGGCTGTGGCGATTACAGCCGCAAGCAGATAACCGAACTGGAAGATTTGGCCAAAGATGCAGGTGCGAAAGGGTTGGCCTGGCTGGCCATCCACCCAGAAACGGAAGAAGTACGCGGCCCCATTGCCAAATTCTTCACCGTCGAGCAGCTCATCGCCATTACCGAAAAGCTGGCCGCAGGCCCTGGCGACCTCATTTTGATTTCCAGCGATACCAGAGCGGTGGTGCATGAAGTGCTGCATACGCTGCGTACCGAAATGGCCAACCGGTTGGGTTTGAACAACACCAATACGCTGGCATTTGCCTGGGTGGTAGATTTCCCCTTGTTTGAAGAAGGCATGGAAGACGGCCATTACGCCCCCAGCCACCACATGTTCACGGCCCCCAAGCGGGCTCACATTCCGCTGCTAGATACCGACCCCAGCCAGGTGCTGAGCGAGCAGTACGACCTGGTATGCAATGGGTTTGAGGTGGCTGGTGGCAGTATTCGTATTCACGAACGGCCGCTTCAACGCAAAATCATGGAGCTGATCGGCTTTTCCTGGGAGGAAGCCGAAGACCAGTTTGGCCACATGCTGGAAGCATTTGAGTATGGCGCACCCCCGCATGGGGGCATCGCCCCCGGCGTCGATCGCCTGGTCGCCCTCATGGCTGGCGAACCCAACATCCGCGAAGTGATGGCCTTCCCCAAAACCGCCCAGGCCACCGACCTGATGGCCAGCGCCCCATCCCCCGTGGTGCAGCGCCAGCTAGACGATTTGCACATCGCCCTGGCAATCAAAGAAAAAGAGAAAAAAGCGTAAGTAATCAAAAAGGGAATTGCGTAAACACGCAATTCCCTTTTTTTTTAGCGGGACTCTCGCAAGAGTCTAATAACCTAGCTTCAGCGTCGCTTCTTCCAAACTTTCTGCCTTGCCAATCAGCGTTACTTCGTCCTGCAAATGAACGCGGGTGTAGCCGTGCGGCACAATGGAACTGCCGTTGCGCGTCAGGTCCAGGAACAGCACATCGTTGGGCAAGCGCAAATCGCGCACCAGCACGCCATCCACATCCTTGTTGCTGATGGTCACCTGCACCATTTCGCGGCCAGAATCCTGGTGCAGCAGCACCGCAGCCGACTGCGGTGCCCGCACCGACTGGCTGAGCAGCGACACCATCGCCGAGGCGGGGTCGATGATAAGCGCATCTAGCTCAGTGAATTGGTCGCTCATGGCCAGATCGTTGGGTCGGACAATCGGCCGTTTTACCCCAAACTTCATCCTGGCCAGCTCCACCACCTTCAAGTTTTCAGCATCATCCGGCAGCATGGCCACCACCGCATCAATGGAGGTGTCGATCAGCTCAGACAACGCCGCTTCATCAATGACCGGAATGTAATGCTCCGACAAATCCTCGTGCGATAGCCGCTCTACGTGATCCCGGTTGGTGTCGGCCAGAATAACTTGCCAGTTGGCCTGCTGTAGCTGCCGTGCCAGCTCAATCGACTGCGCTTCGATGCCCACAATGAGCACATCCCGCACGTCATCGGCCGTGGCCGTGACGGGTAGATTGGCTTCCCCGGCCCGACGCAAGGCCGATTTCAGGAACATTGGCCCAAAGATTTCATTGAGCACCACCACCGAGATGACCAGCGTGGCAAAGGCATCCCCCAGCGTCGGGAACTCAACGGCAACCTCGCGGGCCAAACCCAGGGCAATGCCCGCCTGAGTAATCAGCCCCATCCAGGCATATTTGTTAAATTCGGCGGGTTCTCCAGCAATTTTGCCGCCCAAAAATGAGCCAATGCCGATGCCGCTGGCCCGCACCACAAAAAGCGCCAACGCTACAGGCAGGGTGGTGAGCAAAATATCCAGCTTTAGGGCAACACCCGTCAGCGTAAAGAAGGCGACGTAAACGGCCGGGCCTACATCGTGCAGCAGGCTGGCAAACTCGTCGCGGAAGTTGGTGAAGTTGGTGACGTAAAAGCCAGCAATCATGGCTACTAGCAGCGGTTCGATATGAATTTCTAGCGGCAAATTATCGTGCGAGAACTCAACCAGCCAAAAGGCCCCTGCAAAAACAGCAAAACCAATCAGAAGCAATGCCCCAATTTTGAGGTAAGCATGCCAATTGCTGGCCAGGGCTGCTTGCAGCAATTTGCCCACCAGCCAGCCAGCGACAATGGCCGCTACTAAATCTATGACAAGCAGCAGCACAAAGCTGGCGTTGAATCCCAGCCCGGTGAGTAGGGCACTGGCAATAGCCACGCTCACGGCAAACAACAGAATGATAATGACGTCCATTGTCACCGTAACGCCGAGCACGGTGGCCGTGAAGGTGCCTTTGGCCCGTACTTCTTTGATGACGGCGATGGTTGAGGCTGGGGAAAGGGCGAGCAGGATGGTGCTGCCCAAAATGGCTACGGCCGCCCGGCTGGTGACGTCCATGCCCTGGGTAAAAGGAATCAGTTCTGTGAGAAAGAAGAGCGCTGCCCCGCCCATGATGAAGGTAACCAGCAGAACGCTGCCTGCTACCCAGGTGATGCTTTTGATGCGGCTGCGAATCTCTTTGAGATACAGTTCGCTGCCCGCCACGAAGGCGATCACGGCCAGGGAAATTTCATCAATGTAGCGCAGTTGGGTAGAGGCACCGGTGGGGATGAGGTTGAGGATAAACGGACCGGCTACCATGCCGGCCAGCAGATAGCCTGTGATGTAGGGTAGGCCAATTTGCGAGAACCATTGGCCAATTTTTTTGGCAGCCAGGGCCACGAATAGAAAACTAACAGTGAGAATAATCACTTCCATAAGATAAATGCTCCTTTTTCGATATGCAGCAGTGGGTAAGCAAGAAAAAAGCCGACAAAGGGTCTGGTAGGATGCTTTGTCGGCCTACATGAAATCGGTACAGTATTTTACAGGAACTCCCTTGATTTTGCTTTTTATATGCGCTTTCTTCAATAGTTTTCTTACTTAACTGCTGGTTACTGTAATAATATCCCATTTTTGCACATTTATTCTAGCCATTTTGTTAACAATTTGTCAATGTATTGTCGCGCTTTTTGCTGCTTTCTCACGATTGACTGACATTCTGCTTGCCTTATGAAGATTTTTAGCCTCCGCCGATGATCCGGTACAATAGAGGATAGATTCAGCGGCCAAATGCACCAAACCGCTGCACAGGGAGAGATCGTCCATGTCTGAAGATGCGCAAACCGAAAAGCCGCTTTTTGCCGAATTTACGCCGCCTACTATTGAGGAATGGATTACCGCCACCGTGACCTCGCTGAAGGGCAAACCGCTGGAGAAGTTGACCCATCTCACGTACGAAGGCATCCCGATCGACCCGTTGCTGCCTGCTGCGGCAACGGCCGTTGCCACTCCCGGCCAATTTCCCTACCAACGGGGTACTGTTGGGCAAGCACAGCCGTGGCTTATTGCCCAGCGGCTAGAGGGTGGCCAGCCAGACCAGCTCAACGCTCAGCTGCGGCACGATCTGGCCTTGGGGCAAACGGCCGTCTTCTGGCCCCCTGAAGCTCATTTTACCGCCCACGATCTGCGCACCCTCTTCCAAAATGTTGATCTGGCCCAAACGCCGCTTTTGCTGCCGTGCTTGAGCAGCTTGCCCGTGCTGGCCCAGCTGGCCGCCGCCCACGAAGCTGATTTGGCCCAGCTGCGCGGCGCACTGCTGCATGATCCCATCGCCCTCCTGACAATGACCAGCCAACCGCTAGACGCTTTGTATGACCAAACGGCCGTTCTCACCCGCTGGGCCGTTCAACATGCGCCCCAGCTGCACACGCTGGCCGTGATGCCCACCCTTTACCAGGAGTGCGGGGCGCATGCCGTGCAGCAGCTTGGCCTGATGTTGGCTACGGCCGTTTACCACATTCGGCAGCTCCAACAGCGCGGCGTAACGGTTGAGGAGATCGGAGGGAGGATAACGGCCGTTTTCAGCATCGGCAGCGACTTTTTTATGGAGATGGCCAAACTGCGCGCCGCCCGCGCCGTCTGGGCGCAAATGATGGCTGCCTTTGGCGGCGACGCAGCGGCCCAAAAGCTCACCATCCACGCCCGCACCAGCGACGCCAGCAAAAGCCAGCTAGACCCGCACGTGAACCTGCTGCGGGCCACCACCGAAGCGTTTGCCGCCGCCCTCGGCGGGGCAGACAGCCTGGAAATTGCCCCCTTCGATGCCAACCAGCGTCCGGCCAACGACTTTTCGCGGCGCATTGCCCGCAACGTGCAGATCATCCTGCAAGAGGAAGTGAATCTCACCAAACTACTCGATCCGGCCGGTGGCTCCTACACGGTTGAATACCTCACCGACGAGCTGGCGCAGCGCGGCTGGGCCTTGTTCCAGGAGATCGAGGCGGCGGGCGGCATGGTGGCGGTGCTGCAAGCGGGCACGCTCCAGCAGCAGATTGCGGCCACGGCAGCCGCCCGGCAGGCCGACCTGGCAACGCGCAAAGCAGTGATGGTGGGTACCAACATCTACCCCAATTTCGGCGAAAAGCCGCTGCCCCAGCCAGAACCGGTCGTGGATGAGATTCCGCTCACCCGGCAGCCAGACCCGCAGCTGGCGCTGGCGGCGCTGGCCCAGGCCACGCCCGAAAATGTGGTGCCGCTGGCAATTACGGCGGCCCAGGCGGGCGCAACGCTGGCCCAGCTGCAAGAAACGCTGGTGGCTGGGGCGGAAATGGTGGAGGTTGAAGGGATACGGCCGTTCCACCCCGCCGCCCCCTTCGTCCAACTACGCCGCTGGGCCGATGCCTATGCCCAAACGCATGGCCATCCCCCGCAAATCTTCCTGGCCAACATGGGGCCGCTGCGCCAGCACAAAGCCCGCGCAGAGTTCACGCGCGGCTTTTTTGAAGTGGGCGGCTTTGCATTGATCGATTCGCCCGGCTTTGATTCGCCGCAAATGGCCGCCCAGGCCGCGCTGGATTCCGGGGCCAGCGTCACTGTCATCTGCTCCACCGACGACACCTATCCAGAAATTGTGCCGTCGCTGGTAAAGGGCATCAAAACCCAACAGCCAGCTGCGCTGGTGATTTTGGCGGGGTATCCCAAAGAGCAAATCGAGGCGCACAAAGCGGCTGGCGTGGATGCCTTTATCCATTTGGGAGCCGATTGTCTGGCGCTCAACCGCCGGGTTCAGGAAAAGCTTGCCTGAAATTATTTGGAGCTGATGACCCTGCTGAAAAAATCACAAATTTTGTAGATCACACAGTTTTTTCTGGCACTTTGGGATTTTCTGGAGTTTGCAACGGATGGCTCTACTGAAAAAAGGGTGATTTCACCGCAGAGGCGCGGAGACCGCAAAGATTTTTCTCTGGTAATCTTTAAAACTCTGCGTCCTTTGTGTCTTTGCGGTTTGTTTTTTCAGTGGACTCACGGATTATCACGAAAATTCGCGTGTATTCGAGCTAATTCGGTGCAAAAAACAGGTTGACCCCGCCAAATCTTAAAGACCCTTTTTCTCTAGAACTTTTTGCGTCTTTGTGAGCAGGGCGGCCTGGCTGCCTGTGCCATGCATAGCTTTTTGTAATCGTTTCTTCTCTTTTCCCTCCCCTTTCACTTTTTGATTGATTGGTCAATTTGATAACGCCTTAGGAATATGGTCTTAGGACCAGCCGCTCAGGCGCTGTTTCAGACCTGTGTACTACTGACAGGTGTTCTCATCCGCTCCTAAACTTAGGCTCAGATGCAAATTTAACGCTTTCTTTATGCAAAAAAAGGGCGGGTAAATTTTCAAAATCGGGGAATGACGTGAACACCTGGCTGGCTCCTCTCTCCTGAATGCAGTTAAGCCTCGCGTTTCTCTGACGTAGCAAAAAGTCAATAATTTTGGAGAACGGCCGTGTCATCGCCGACCTCGCTCCAGCTTTACCTCAAAAGAGTAATAGGGTATGAAAACAAAAATCAATCGTATTCTCGTTTTCCCCAGCAGTATTACCCTGGTGGAGTGGGACACCGTCCACAACCCGCTGGTTGTGAAGCTGGGTCACCTCCCCGACTTCGCCCTCTTTGGTAAAGATATGATGGCCGTTTACCTGCCGATGATTGTGAAACCGTAACAAATTTACTTGTTTTGGAGACTGGAGATTAGAGATTAGAGATTCACCAATCTCCAATCTCCAATCTCCCATATGACGAATCTTGCACTCGCCTTAAAAAGGAACCCGTGGCAATGAAACCACACCCCAAACCTCTTCCCCTTTTCCTGGCCATTTTGGTTGGATTCAGCTTGTTTGGCCTGCTGTTCTGGAACCTGAACCAGACGAAACCGGTCTATGCGGCCGTTATTACCGTGAACACCAGCGCCGACGAGTACAACAGCGACGGCGATTGCTCCCTGCGCGAAGCGATTATGGCGGCCAATACGGATACGGCCGTTGACGCCTGCACCCCCGGCAGCGACCACGACGAAATCCAGTTCAGCCTCGCTTCCCCTGCCGTCATCACCCTGACGCAAGGCCAGCTTGTGGTGGAGAACGATCCGCTGACGCTGACCGGGCCAGGGAGCGACCAGCTAACCATCAGCGGCAATAACGCGGTGCGGCTGTTTGACATCGCTGCGGGTATCCCCGTCAGCCTCACGGGGCTGACGCTGGGGAACGGCCGTGCCTCTTCTGGAGGTGCCATCCGCAGCGCGGGCAATCTGGTCATTGCCGATGCCATCTTCCTGCACAACAGCGCCAATGCCGACGGCGGCGCACTCTCGGTAACGGGCAACCTGAC
The DNA here is from genome assembly GCA_016713825.1 of Candidatus Leptofilum gracile. Classification (GTDB taxonomy): domain Bacteria; phylum Chloroflexota; class Anaerolineae; order Promineifilales; family Promineifilaceae; genus Leptofilum; species Leptofilum gracile. Next base: position 110,614 of record JADJOJ010000003.1, read on the forward strand.
GCTGACCAACACCGATGTGCTGAGCAACACGGCCAGCGGCGAAGGGGGCGGGGTGAAGGTAACTGGGGAGATGGTGGTGGTGAACGGCCGTTTCCAAAACAACCAATCCGGCAGCTACGGCGGCGGCATCCATGCCAATACCAACATCAGTATCAACGGCACCCAGTTTGTCAGCAACACCGCCGCCCTGTACGCCGGTGGGGTGTGGGCCTGGGCCAACGCCACCATCGCCAACGCCAGCTTTAGCCAAAACAGCGCCACCAACCTCAACGCCGGGGCCATCTACGTGCGCTACGATCTGGCCCTGACGGATTCCACCTTTAGCAGCAACAGCGCCGGGCAAAACATCGGCGCGATTTGGGCCAGCCGGGACGCCAGTATCGTGGGCAGCAGCTTCAGCGGCAACAGCACCACCAGCGGACGCAGCGCCGCCGTGCAGGTACACGGCAGCCTTTGGCTGACAAACACGCAGTGGCTGAGCAACCAGTCCGCCTTGCCGGGTGGGGCGCTGGTTTATTTGGGGGGGAACGGCCGTATCGTCAACACCCTCTTCGCCCAAAACGTCGGCGGCGACGCCACCTTTGAGCACGACGGCGCGGTGGACATCCTGCACACTACCTTTGCCGCGCCCGATCCATCCAGCCACGCCGCCCTCACCAGCAATGCAGCCGGCAGCATTTCGGTGCAAAACAGCCTCTTTTCTGGCCATCCCACCGCACTAGAAGTGATTACCGGCACGGTGAGTGAGGATTACAACTTGTTTGCGGGCACAACGGCCGTTTCCGGCACCGTCACCCAGGGCGATCACAGCTTTGCCGGGGATGCTGGTTTTGTGGACGCGGCGAGTGGCAACTACCACCTCACCGCCAGCAGCGAAGCGCTGAACGTGGGGGCCGATCTGGGTATCTCGACCGACTGGGACGGCGACGCTCGCCCTGGCGGTGGCGGTTTTGATCTGGGTTATGATGAGACCAGTTTTACGAGCGATGTGGCGTTGGCGAAAACGGCCGTTTCCACCCCCGGCCCCAACCAGCCCATCAGCTACTATCTCACCTTTAGCAACAGCGGCACCGCCCTGCTGCCCCGGCTCACCATCACCGATGCGCTGCCGGTGCAGGTGGTCGCCCCCATCACCATCAGCAGCACGGTTGCGATCAGCCAAACCAGCACCGATCCGTACGTCTGGCAGGTGCACAATCTGGCCCCCGGAGCCAGCGGCATCATCACCGTCAGCGGCGTGTTGTCCGACGTGCTGCCGTATGGGCTCATCACCAACACGGCCACCATTGCCAGCCTGGCCCAAGAAGTTAACCTGGCCAACAACAGCGCCCAGGCCAGCATCGACGTGCCCAACATTGGCCCCATCGCCGTGGACGACATTAAAACGATTGGGGAAGATGAGACGGTGGTGCTCAACCCCACCCTCAACGACATCGACGGGGACGTGCTGACCATTGAATCGATCACAACGCCAGGGAATGGAACGGCCGTTCTCTCTGGCACGCAGCAAATTGTGTACACCCCCACCCTGGAGTTCAGCGGGCAAGACAGCTTCAGCTACACCGTCAGCGATGGCCTGAGCAGCGACAGCGCCATCATCACCCTCACCGTGACGGCCGAAAACGATGCGCCGATCATCACCGAAGGGGCAGCCATCAGCCAAACGATGAGCGAAGACAGCAGCCCCACGCCGTTCAGCCTCACGCTCAACGCCACGGATGCCGAAAACAGCCCGCTGGCCTGGTCGATTAGCAGCCAGCCCGCCCACGGCACCGCCCAAACCAGCGACGCGCTGGGCAACAGCAGCCCCATCAGCTATGCGCCAGTGGCAAACTATTTTGGCAGCGACCAGTTCCAGGTGCAGGTGAGCGATGGCGCGCTTACCGATACGATCACGGTGAACGTCACCGTTGAATCGGTCAATGATGCGCCGGTGGGCCAGGCTGATTTTGTGGTGGTGCTCAGCCAGCCGTCGGGCGACCTCACCTTGCTGGCGGCCAGTAGCTTCACCGTGCTGGCCAACGACACAGACGTGGAGAATGACGCCCTGACCGTGACCCAGGTGGGCACGCCAGATCAGGGGGGCAGCGTATCTTTGACGGGCAAAGGCATTCTGCAAACCTACACACCCCAGCCCGGCCTCTCCCAAACCGAGCTGGTTACCTACACCGTTTCCGATGGCGATTTGAGTGACATCTCTACCCTCATCTTCAGTCTGGCTGAAGGGGCCGACGGCGGCATCGCAGGCGACAGCTTCAGCGTGCCCAACCTGGGCGATGCGGGCGACTTTAGCGTGGGTACCCAAATTCCGGCCAACGTGGCCCCCAGCGATAACCTGGCCCTCATCTTTAACCTGACCAGCTTCTCTTCGGCGGCGGATGCAAACGCGCCTGCTCCGGCCGCGCCGTCGGGTTATGTGCCAGCGGGGCTAACGTTTAATCTGGTGCCGATGGTGGACGGCTTCCCCGCCAGCAGCGATTACCGGTTTGCCCAGCCTGTGACCCTGGTGATTGATTATGCGGAAACGGCCGTTGCCAACATTGGCCCCAGCGAAAACAGCCTCGGCCTCTACTACCAGGAGGGCAGCAGCTGGCAAACTGCCGGGGTGCACATCGTCTCCCGCGATGCCACAAACCACCGCCTCACGGTGACGGTAGACCGGGGCGGCACGTTTGGCTTGTTCCACGTTGGCCTCAAGTTCCTGCCCCTGATTACCCACAACTACTTCACCGCGCCCGACCTCATCGTGCAATCGGTGACTGTCTTGGATGCGGGCCGCTCGGCTGCGTCTCCGGGCAATGTGCAGATTGTGATTAAAAATGTGGGCAATGCGGCGGTCACCGAGGAGTTTTGGGTTGATCTTTATGTCAATCCGCAGACGGTGCCAACGGCCGTTAACCAAACCTGGAATCTTGTGGGTGCTCAGGGGGCGGCCTGGGGCGTGCTGGCCAATGCGCTGCCGCTCTACCCCGGCGAATCGCTCACGCTGACGCTCAGCAGCCCGTACTACGATGATGCCAACAGCCACATTTTGTGGCCGCTGGCCGCCAATGCCCAGCTGTACGCCCAGGTAGATTCCACCAATCCGGGCAGCAGCAGCGGCGCGGTTCGCGAATACCATGAAATCAACGGCGATCCGTACAACAATATTTTCGCACCAAATTAGATGAATCAAAGATTTCGCAGATTAAAAAGATTTGGGTCTTCAGGATTTCGTGGGGTCTGGCGTGAAACGTGATGCGTGAAACGTGATGCCTCTCTGGTCACGTTTCACGTTTCACGCATCACGGGCTGTAAACCCCCTGAATTCCCAAAGAGCCAAAGATTTAATCCTGAAAATCTGCGAAATCTGCTGATTAAAAACAAACCAGGGTAGGATAACCAGGGTAGGATATACGATGAAATTAAAAGTTGTTCCCTTTTTGATTGTTTTGGTAACGGCCGTTCTCACTGCCCAGCTCTTTTTGCTCAGCACCCCGGCGGCGGTAACCGCCTTGCCGCCACGGCCTACGGCAACGGCCGTTCCTGTCCCTCAAACCCCCGGTGCCCAAATTAGCCTGCACGTGGTGGGCGAAATCGCCGCCGACAATTGGACCATCGTTCAATGGCAAGACGCCGACGAACAGTGGCACGACGTCACCGGCTGGCAGGGGGAATTGGAGCCAGACGGCAGCAAAACGTGGTGGGTCGGCACAGAACTGCTGGGCCGCGGCCCCTTCCGCTGGCAACTGCTGGTTGATGGCCGCGTCATTGGCCAGAGTGAGGCGTTTGCTTTGCCAGAACGGCCGTACGACACCCTGCAAATTGTGGTTACCGTGGAGTAGTTTTTGCCGAGGTTACTCGATAGGGGGGTAATACTGGTCGATGTTGTGCGCATCGATGAAGACGTGTTGAATATACACGGCAGGCGACACCGATTCCCCGCGCAAAATTTTTAGCGCCAGGTCGATCACTTTTTCACCGTATCGCTCTGGCATGTAGGCGGTGGAGCCAATCAGCCGCGACTGCGGGTTGCGGATCTCTCCTCGCACCAGCCGGTCGGCCCCCTGGCCCACAATCACCACATCCGCTTCCCGGCCTGCTTTGCGCGCCGCTTGCAGCGCTCCAAACGCCGCCTCATCGTTGAAGGAGACGATGGCGATGTGCTGGCCAGTGGGCAAGGTTTGCAGCACTTTGCTCACGCCTGCTTCAGAAACGGCCGTTGTATTCCCACAATCAATGTAATGCGTCCGCTCGGCCGGGGGCAGTTCCGCCACCATCTCCTTCAGACCATCCATCTGCCCCTGGATGCGCGCTTCCGGCAATGACCCGGCCCGTGGCTCTTCCAAAATGAGGAGATGATGGAAACGGCCGTGCCACTGCTGCCGAATCCATTCCCCCAGCGCCCGCCCAGCCAAATACCCGGCACGATAATTGTCCACCCCAAAAAACGTCGCCCCCAGCATCGGAATATCAATGGCAATCACCGGAATGGCCGCCTGCTGAAATTTGTCCATCAGCAAATTGCCCGCCTTGTAATCAATCTGATATTCAATCACCAGGTCAATGTTGCGCTGGATCAGCCGATCGGCCACCCGCAGCGCTTCCTCGCCGCTGAGCCGGTTGTTGGCCACCACCAGGTCGATACTGCCCACGTCCGCCGCCGCCCGCTCCAGGCTGCGCCGCACGTCCACGGCAAAGGGCAGCTCCTCGCTCTGGTTGGCAAAACCAATCGTAAACTGCGCCTTCTGCCCATCCACCGTAAACGAGCGCACCGTGTTTTCGCCGCACACCGTCAGGTTGATCTTGGCCTGGCGCATCTGGTCTACAAACCCGGCTGGCATCTCGCTGTCTGTTAAAAAGTGGCTAATTCGCTCTGGCCGGGCAAAGGGCAGCGTGCCCAACGCCCCAATCTTGTTGGAACCCACCAGGGCAATGATGCGCGGAATCGAGGCCAGCATCGCCTCTTTAAGCTGCGCCTCTTCGATGTGGCGTTCGGTCAGGCCCACTTCAAAATCGAAGCCCACGCCGGAGACGTAGGCGGCGTGGATGTGCATATTTTTTAGCATTTCCAGCCCCAGCAGGCCGGTGGTGGCATTGCCGCTGCGGTTGAGCATGCCCCCAACCAGCACCACCGTGTGGCTGGTGGTGCGGGCCACCTGCCGCGCCGTCTCTAGCCCGTTGGTGACGATGGTGAGCCGCTGATGCTCGCGCAAATGGGGAATCATAAATTGGGCGGTGGTGCTGGCATCCAGCAAGATGGTGCTGCCGTCTTCCACCATTTCTGCCGCCCAGCGGGCGATGCGCTGCTTGGCCTCGGCATTGGCCACCTGGGTGAGGCCCGGCAGGGGGGCGTCTGGTTCAACCAGCACCGCCCCACCGCGTACCCGACGCACTTGCTGCTCTTCTTCCAGGGTTGTCAGATCGTTGCGGATGGTGCCTTCAGACACGGCCAGCTGTTCAGCCAACTGGGTCACGCGAATGCCCGGCTTTTCAGCCAGAATGCGCAGAATATTTTGTCGCCGTTCAAAACCAATCATGATGTGATGCCGCCGTCAGGTTACTTTTACGAATACCCTAAATTGTAGAAATTTGTTGAAAGCTGACAAATGGTATTTGTTGACAGCGTGTTTGCCCACCTTTTTGGGAATTTTGATGAATTCGTTGACGTATTTTAGTGTGCCTGCTATGATTTCGTCAACATTCAGCAATTTTCAACAAATATCAACAAAGTATTAGCCGCTAAGTCCGCAAAAACGTTCATCCTCCACAAATTGCTGAATAACCATCAAGGAAGCTGGAAGAGCATGACAAAGCCCATTTTGGAGATGCAGCATATCTCAAAACGGTTTGGCACCACCCAGGCGCTGGATGACGTGTCGCTGACGCTGTACCCTGGCGAGATTCATGCGCTGCTGGGCGAAAACGGCGCAGGCAAATCGACCCTCATCAAGATCATGACGGGGATTCACAAGCCAGATGCGGGGGAGATTTTGTTAGACGGCCGTTCCACCCCCATCGCCAATCCCCTAGACGCCCAGGCCAACGGCATCGCCGCCATCCACCAGGAACCGATGATCTTCCCCGACCTCAACGTGGCCGAAAATATTTTCATTGGCCACCGCAACCGGGGCGGCTTTGTGCATTGGCGGCAGATGTACCGCGAAGCCGCCGAGATTTTGGCCCGGCTAGACATCAAGCTAGACGTGCGCAGCGCCGCCCGGGGCCTGACGCTGGCGGCCCAGCAGGCGGTGGAAATTGCCAAAGCGATCTCGCTAGACACCCGCGTCCTCATTATGGATGAGCCGACGGCTTCACTCTCCGCCCACGAGGTAGACCAGCTGTTTAAGCTCACCCGGCGGCTCAAGGAGAAGGGCGTCTCTATTTTGTTCATCAGCCACCGGATGGAAGAGGTGTTTTCCATTTCGGATCGGGTGACGGTTTTAAGAGACGGCCGTTTCGTTTCCACCCACCCCGCCGCCCAGGTCACCCCCGAATCCGCCATTCGGGACATGGTAGGCCGCCACATGGACGACTTCTTCGCCAAAACCGCCACCGTGCGGGGCGATCTGCTCCTCTCCGTGCGTGATCTCAGCAAAGACAACGTCTTTCACGACATCAATTTCGACGTACACGCGGGCGAAGTGGTCGGCTTTGCCGGGCTGGTTGGCTCCCGCCGCACCGATGTGGCCCTGGCCCTGTTTGGCATCGAAACGGCCGATTCCGGCACCATCACCCTCGACGGCCAAACCGTAGCCATGCGCTCGCCCCAGCAAGCGGTCAAGCTGGGCATCGCCTACGTCACCGAAGACCGGCGGCAGCTCGGCCTCACCATGCCCATGTCTATCACCACCAACATCTCTCTGCCCATGCTGCGCCGCTACACCAACCGGTTTGGTCTGGTGCAGCGCCGGGAAGAAAAGAAAACGGCCGAATCGTTCCGCGAGCGGCTCAACATCCGCGCCGCCAGCCTGGAGCAAACCGCCGGCACCCTCTCCGGCGGCAACCAGCAAAAAGTGGTCCTCAGCAAATGGCTCAACACCCAACCCCGCCTGCTCATCCTCGATGAACCGACGCGCGGCATCGACGTGGGGGCCAAAGCCGAAGTCCACCACATCATCGACGAACTGGCCCAGCAAGGCATGGGCATCATCATGATTTCGTCTGACCTGCCCGAAGTGCTGGCCATGAGCGACCGCATCGTCGTTATGCGCGAGGGGCGGCAGATGGCCATCCTGGATCGCCGCGAAGCCACACAAGAGCGGGTGATGACCGCCGCCATGGGACAAACCGCATGAACACCGTCAGACGCGCCATCCGCCCGGAGCAAATCCGCGAACTCATTCTGCTGCTCATCATCTTTGGGGCGATTTTGTTTTTTGGCTCCCAAATTGAAAATTATTACCAGCCGCGCACCTTTACCCGCATCGCCTCCACCGTGGCCATCCTGGCCGTGGTGGCCGTGGGGCAAACGCTCGTCGTCCTCATGCGCAACATCGATCTGTCGGTTGGTTCGATTGTGGGCTTCACGGCGTATTTTGTGGGCCGCGCCGTCGTTGCCAACAACGAGATGTCGCCCGCCGTGGTGGTGCTGCTGGCGGTGGCGATGGGGGGCGGTTTGGGGCTGGTGAACGGGTTGATTATTTCATACGGCCGTGTCCCCGCCATCATCACCACCCTGGGCACGCTGGCCATCTACCGCTCCCTCCTTGTCCAATTTTCCGACGCCCAAACCATCATTACCAGCGCCCTGCCAGAGTGGTTGGTCAATCTGCCCCAGGCCAACGCCTTCACCATCGGCGAAGTAGAAATTAAGCTGATTGTGATGGTCGCCATCGTCATTGTGCTCATCTTTCAGCTCGTCGTCACCTACCTGCCTTGGGGCCGCCGCCTCTACGCCATCGGCTCCAATCCCGCCGCCGCCGAAATGACCGGCCTGCCCGTGCGCCGCATGACCATCAGCGCCTACACCCTGTGCGGGGCGCTCAGCGGCCTGGCCGGATTTCTCTTTTTGGCCCGATTTGGCACCATTACCGTGGTGGCGGCGCAGGGGCTAGAGCTGCAAGTCGTGGCGGCTGTGGTGGTGGGCGGGGTGAACACGTTTGGCGGCAGCGGCACCATGCTGGGGGCCTTGTTCGGCGCGGTGCTCATCGCCACGCTGGAGCAAAGCTTGCTGCGCTGGCGCGTCGTTAGCGAATTCTGGCGCGATGCCTTGCTGGGGCTGCTCATCCTGCTGGCCGTGGCCACAGACTCCGTCATTCTCACCCGCCTGCGCCAGCTTTGGGCTCGCGGCGAAATTGAACAGCTCCAGGCAGATGAACCATTGCCTGCCGAAACTGCTTAAGAAGTAATTGAGTAATTGGTAACTGGGTAATTACTCAATTACCTAATTACCAATTACATTCCGTAGGAATATTTGATGACTCGCAAATTGTTAAGCTGGGAAGCACTCTTACTCTTCATTTTAATTGTGGTGGTGTTGATCAACGTCAGCCTGTCTCCGTTTTACCTGGGGCTGAACAACCAGATCAACCTTTTCCAGCTCTCCATCGAAAAAATCATCGTGGCGTTGGCGATGACGCTCATCATCATCAATGCCGAGATTGATTTGTCGGTGGCGTCGGTGATGGGGTTGGCGGCCAGTTTGCTGGCGTACCTGCACAATCAGGGGCAGCCGTTTTGGTGGGCCATCGTTGCCAGCTTGTTGGTGGGTGGGCTGGCCGGGGCGTTCAACGGCTTTTGGATTGCCTACGTGGGGCTGCCGTCGCTGGTGGTGACGCTGGCTGGGCTGATTGGGTATCGCGGGGTGGCCAGCATTTTGATAGAAGATGAGTCGATTGGCAATTTCCCCGCCTGGTTTGAGGCGTTGGGGCAGCAAGGCTTTGTCGGCTCGGTGCCGTTTGGGTTGCTGCTCTTTTTTGTGGGGATTGTGATTGTGTGGGTGGTGTTACAGCGGTCGGGATACGGCCGTACCCTCTACGTCATCGGCAACAGCGCCGACGTGGCCCGCTACTCTGGCGTCAACGTGCGGCGCGTCAAAATGAGCCTGTTCATCATCTCCGGCGTCGTCTCCGCCCTGGCTGGCATCCTGATTGCAGCACGATTGGGGGCGGTGCGGGGCAGTACGGCCGTTGGCTTCGAGCTAGACATCATTACCATGGTGTTACTTGGCGGGGTCTCCATTTTTGGCGGCTCCGGCACCCTGACCGGTGTGGTGCTCTCCATCCTCATCATCCTCAACATCCGCAACGGCCTCTCGCTGGTCAACATTCCCGGCAACACCCAAACCGGCGTTATCGGTTTGCTGCTCATTCTTTCCGTCCTGCTGCCCAACTGGTTACAGGCGGCCCAGGCGCGGTGGAATCGGGAACGGCCGTTAAAAGCCACCAACTAGAAAAAGCCACAGAGGACACAGAGATTTTAGAGGGGTAATTTCTCATAAACCTCTGTGTCCTCTGTGGCAAAAAAAGTTTGAAACGCTGCAAAAACTTGGTTAAACGCCGATGCGCAGCATTCTCATTATTACCCTTTTAGTTCTTAGGAGGAACGAAAATGAAGGCAATAAGCAAATGGTTAATTTTATTATTGGTAGTTTCACTATTTGTTGTGGCCTGTTCATCTGGCGCGGAAGAAACGCCCGCAGAAGATACAGCCACCGAAGCCGAAGATACGGCCGATGAACCCGCCGCCGACACCGGCGATACCGCCGAGCCAGTCGAGGAAGTCGTTGAAGAAGCCGCCGACGGCGTGCTGGCCGATGGCGAATTCAACGCCATCTTGCTGCCCAAATTCCTGGGCATCCTGGTGTTCGACCAGGCCAACGAAGGCGCGATGGAAGCTGCCGCCGAGCTGGGCACCGCCAGCGGCCTGCAATTCACCGGCCCCACCCCAGAAAACAGCGTCCAGGGACAAATCGAAATTGTCACCAACGCCGTTACGCAGGGTGCCGAAGCGATTATGCTCTCCAACAACGCCGGTGATCAGATTGCCCCCGCCGCCCAGGCCGCCCTGGACGCCGGGCTGACCATCGTCACCTGGGACTCCCCCATCCCCTCCGCCGAAGGCGAGCAGGTGTTTGTGGCCCAGGTAGATTTCGATGAAACCGGCAAGGTAATGGCCGACATGGCCCTGAGCATCATGGGCGACGACGGCGGCCAGTTTGCCGTCCTCTCCGCCAGCCCAGACGCGGCCAACCAGAATGCCTGGATCGCTTCCCTGGAAGAGGTTTTGGCCAATGACAGCACCTACGCCAGTCTGGAACTGGTAGACATTGTCTACGGCAACGACGAATCCGAAGAAAGCTACAACCAGGCGTTGGCTCTCGTAGACCAATACCCGGACATGGAACTGATCATGTCCCCCACCACGGTGGGTATTGCCGCCGCCGCCAAAGCGATGCAGGATGAAGGGCTGTGCGAAGATGTGAAGGTCAGCGGTTTGGGCTTGCCCGCCGAAATGGCCAGCTTCACGCTCAACGGCTGTGCCCCTGAATTTGCCCTGTGGAGCTTTGTGGACCTGGGTTACCTCACCTACCACCTCACCTACAACCTGGCCGTCGGCAACATCACCGCCGAGGCAGGCCAAACGTTTGAAGCGGGCCGCATGGGCAGCTACACCATCGAAGCAGACCCGACCCGCGACGCTGGTTTGCGCGTTTTGATGGGGCCGTTTACCGTCTACAACGCCTCCAACGTGGAAGCCGCCGCCGGTGGTGAAGTGGTCGCCCCGCTGGAAAGCGAAGAAGAAGCCAGCAGCGACGGTGGCGTCATCGTCGCCGAGCCGGGTCAGGAACTGAACGGCATCTTCCTGCCCAAATTCCTGGGCATCCTGGTGTTTGACCAGGCCAACAACGGTGCCCAAGAAGCGGCTGCTGAACTGGGTTCCACCGGTACCCTGGAATTCACCGGCCCCACCCCGGAAAACAGCGTCCAGGGTCAGATTGAAATTATGACCAACGCCGCCACGCAAGGGGTGGACGCCGTCATGATCTCCAACAATGCGGGCGACCAGATTGCCCCGGCCGCGCAAGCCGCCATCGACGCTGGCCTGACGATTGTGACCTGGGACTCCCCGATTCCTTCTGCCGAAGGTGAACAGGTGTTCATTGCCCAGGTGGACTTTGACGAAACCGGCAAGGTGATGGCCGACATGGCCCTGAGCATCATGGGCGAAGATGGCGGTCAGTTTGCCGTCCTTTCCGCCAGCCCAGACGCGGCCAACCAGAACGCCTGGATCGCTTCCCTGGAAGAAGTTTTGGCCAATGACAGCACCTATGCCAGCCTGGAACTGGTAGACATTGTTTACGGCAACGACGAATCCGAAGAAAGCTACAACCAGGCGTTGGCCCTCGTAGACCAATACCCCGACATGGAACTGATCATGTCCCCGACGACGGTGGGTATTGCCGCCGCCGCCAAAGCGATGCAGGATGAAGGGCTGTGCGAAGATGTGAAGGTCAGCGGTTTGGGCCTGCCCGCCGAGATGGTGAGCTTTACCCTGAACGGCTGCGCCCCCGAGTTCGCTCTGTGGAGCTTTGTGGACCTGGGTTACCTGACCTACTACACCACCTACCTCATCGCCACGGGCCAGATGGAAGCTGCCCCCGGCGTGACGTTTGAAGCGGGCCGCATGGGCACCTACACCATCGAAACCGACCCGACTCGCGACGCTGGTTTGCGCGTCCTGATGGGGCCGTTCACGGTGTACGATGCTTCGAATGTTGAGGCTGCTTCGCAGTAATCAGTAAACGGTAAACGGTGAACGGTAATCGGTTGATATTCTTACCGATTACCGTTCACCGATAACGGATAACCGGATATGAGCGAATCAATTCTAGACACCAGCCGGGCGTTTTTTGGGGAAATTGTTAAGCCGATTTTGGCGGCGCATTTCCCGGAGATTACGGCCGTTACCGCCTTTGGTCTCTTTGGCTACGGTTCTGAAGCATTGGGGCTGGACGACACCTATTCACGGGATCACCACTGGGGGGTGCGCATTGATGCCCTGCTGCCGGGGTCGGTAACGGCCGTTCAGCAGCAGCAAATCATGGCCACCGTCAGCGCCAACCTGCCGGAGAGCTATCGCGGGCATTCGCTCTACGCCGCGCACCTGGCCGGGGCAGGGCTGGCGCTGGACACGCTGCCCGGCTTTTTGCAGCGCACCATCGGCCTGACGCGTGCGCCGCAAAACCATACCGAATGGCTGCATGTGCCGGAAGAGGACATCACCCACGTCATCAACGGGGAGGTGTGGCATGATGAGAGCGGGGAATTTACGGCCGTTCGCCAAACCTTCCAGCAATACTACCCGGAACCGGTGCGCCTGCGCCGCATCGCCCACTGGTGCCGCTACTTTTCCGGTATGGGCAGCTACGCCCTCAAGCGAGCCATCCTGCGCGACAATCCGTACTATGCCAACATCACCTTCAGCCGCGCCGTGAAGTGGGCTATCCAGCTGGCCTTCATGCTAGAGCGCACCTACTACCCGTACGACAAATGGATCATGGCTCATTTTGCCAAATTGCCCCGCCTGGCCGCGCCGCTCAAGCCGCTGGTGGATGAGGCAGTTGAGTTGAGCACGCCGTGGGAGCGCAAGCTGGCACTGCTGGACCAGATGAGCGATGTGCTCGACCATTTCATGGTCGCCGACGGCGTCATCGAGCCGCATCCCAAATTTGCCGTCTCGCCCACCTCTGGCTACCGCCTGCTGGAGCACGCCTACGCCGAAATCATCAAAAAGCTGCCCGACGACCTCAAACCGGTCATTCCCGTTTGGGAGCAGGTGCATTGGGAATCGTTCCACAGCCAGTTTGTGGCTGGCGTGGAGATGGCGGCGTGGGATGAGGCGTTGCAACTAAAACCGGTAATCGGTAATCGGTAATCAGTAATCGGTGAACCGTTTACCGATTACCGAACACGGATTACCGATCAAGGAGAACGCATGAACAGCCGAGAACGTGTCATTGCCACCCTGGAACGACAACCCACCGACCGCACGCCCATCGACTGCTGGCTGTATCAAAAGCAGTTTGTGGAAAAGCTGGCGGCCGAATACGGCAGCCGCGAGCAGTTTTTGGATGAGTTCAACATTGATATTTTTGTGGGCTTTGTGCCGTACCCGAATTTATTCGGCCGTTTATTCGACGTGTCCGAACTGAAAGATGTGGATTTGGGCGATCCCACCGACGAAAAATGGTTGTCCCACACCGACTGGAACTACGATTTTGCCGGGCTGAACGTGCGGCAGGCGGTAGACCAGCAGGGCGACAAGCGGGCGATCATCGCCCACACCTGGGGCATCATCGAAGGCACCAGCCGCCTGATTGGCATTGAAAACTGCTGGATGAACCTGGCGGGCGAACCAAAAAAGATGGCCGCCTGGTTCGATCGCTACGCCGACTGGCTGTGCGGGCTGATGGACAGCCTGAAAGCGGCCAACGTAGACATCGTCACCCTCAGCGACGACTGGGGCAGCAACCAGACGATGCTTTTTTCGCCGCGCATGTGGCGCAAGCTGATCAAGCCGTACGCCAAGCGGGTGGTGCAGTACGCCCGCTCGATTGGGCTTTATGTCAACCTCCACAGCGATGGCTACATCATGCAAATTTTGGATGATTTGGTGGAGATTGGCTACCACAGCTGGCATCCGCTGCAAGAAAGTTCCGGCATGGATCCGCAAACGATCAAGGACAGCTACGGCGACAAATTTGTCTGCTACGGCTCGCTGGACGTGATCGACGGGCTGCTGGCTTACGAGGGGGACGTGCTGGCCGAGTACATCCGCAAACGGTTCCAGATTTACGCGCCGGGCGGCGGCTTTATTTTCAACACCGGCCACTTTGTACAGCCAGACATCCCGCCACAGCGGCTGATTGGCGCGTACAAAGTGGTGAACGAGCTGGCAAAGCAGTATGGCACCCTGGCCCCAGCCTGACGATTGGCAAATTCAGCCGCCGGAAACGGCCGTCTGGATTGCCTCCCCGCACCCCTTCGACCTGCACGAGGTGTATCTGAACTTTCGATCGCCGCTGTGGGAGTGGGATGGTTCGGGCAACGTGACTTTGTGGATTACGGCCGATTCCCGCTACAAGGTTTGGCTGAACGGCCGTTTCCACCACCGTGGCCCCGCCCGCAGCTGGCCCCACGCCCAAAAAATGGACGTGCTGGAGATCACCAACCAGCTCAGCGTGGGGGAAAACCAGATTGCCGTCCAGGTGTACCAGCCGGGCTACTCCCACTTTAGCGCCGTGCATCGCGCGGCGGCGGGGCTGCTGGCCTGGGTTGCGGTGGATGGCGCGGTGGGGTTGGTGACAAACGGCCGTTGGCGCACCATCCGCGACGACTCTTTTGCCAGCAACGTGCCGCGCATTTCCATTTACGGCAGCGGCATTGAGCGGCGGGATTGGCGGAAGGTGGAAAGTTGGCAAACGGCCGCTTTCAACGACAGCCACTGGTCACCCGCCCGCGTGGTAGCCGGAGCCTCTGGGCCGATTTGGTCTGGCCTGCAAACGCGACTCACGCCGCAGCTGGTGGATCGCGACGCCGAGATTACGCTGGTTGAGCAGCGCACGGGGCAAGCCGAAGTGGGCGCATTGACCCATGAAGCGGTGAAAGCGTTATGGGAGACCCCCTCCCTAACCCTCCCCCTGGCAGGGGGAGGGGACTCGCTCCCTCTCCCTTTGAGGGAGAGGGCTGGGGTGAGGGTGGAAAGTTGGTTGTTTGACTTAGGCCGCGCCCACACCTGCCAGGGCTGGGCGGAGATTAAAAACGCCAGCGGCGGCGAGCAGTTAGCCATCAGCTATGCAGAAAAGATGGCCGACGGCGCACTCGTCATCTCCGACCCCGCCACCTACTGCCGCATGCGCCCCACCGACTTTTTTACGCTGCGGCCGGGCGACCAAACCATCGAGCCGTTTGCCATGCGTGGGGGCCGGTACGTACTTTTCCAACTGATTGGCGCAGATGAGACGGTGCAGCTGACGCCGCACGTGCGCCTGGCCGAATATCCGCTTACGGTTAGCAAACCGCTGCGCACCGGCGATGACCTGCTGGACGGCATCGTGGCGCTGTGCGAAAACACGCTGCACGCCTGCCTGCAAGAGACGTTTGTGGACTGCGTCTGGCGCGAAAGCTCGCAGTGGCTGGGGGATGCGCTGCCGCAGGCGCTGGGTTTGAGCGCAATGGGGGAGGATTTACGGCCGTTGCAAACCATCCTCCTGGACACCGCCCAGGGCATTTATCCCGACGGCATCCTGCCCAGCGTCGCCCCCGCCGAGGTACACGCCTACACCATCCCGCGCTACAGCGCCATGTGGGTGGAGCTGCTGGCGCTTTACTGGCAGCAGTCGGGCGACGCGGCGCTGGTGCGCCAGCTGTGGCCCACGCTCAAGCAACTGCTCGCCGCCCTGCTGGCCCTGCAAAATGACGACGGCCTGCTGGTGCATCCGCCGGGCCGCCGCTTTTACATTGATTGGTCGGCCACGGCGCAAAGCGACCCGCACCTGGTGTTTAATTTGCACGTCGTCCTGGCGCTGCAAATCGGGGCAGAATTGGCCCAGACGTTTGAGTCGGAGCTGGTAACTATTTGGCAAGCAGATGCGGCTAAACTGCAGCAACGATGCCGGGATGGGTTTTGGGGAAACGGCCGTTTCCACGACGACCTCGCCCACACCACCTACTCCCAGCTGGGCGCAGCCATGGCCCTGCTCACCGGCACCGCCACCCCCGCCGAAGCAGACGCGCTGCTGGACGAAATCGTTGCCCGCTCCCTGAACGCGCGGGACGACCACGAAGCTGGGGAGATGGTGCTGGCCAGTCCGTTTATGCACCATTATATTTTTGAGGGGTTGGGGAAATACGGCCGTACGCCAGCCATCCTCAACATCATCAAACGGCGCTGGGGAAGATGGGTCAACCAAGGTTACCCCACCACCTGGGAAAACTGGAACGTGGACTTTCCCGATGGCTCCCAATGCCACGCCTTTTCTGCCCACCCCCGCTACCATTTAGCCAAAATTTTCAACCAAAAAAGCGGATGAAAAGCGAAAAAATGACCATATTAGCCCCTTTTTCTTCCGCGCCTTTGCGCCTTTGCGTTAAAAAATTCAGGAGACACCATGAAACGAATCGGGTTCTTGCTCAAAGTCAAACCGGATAGGATAGAAGAATACAAAAAGCACCATGAAGCCGTCTGGCCTGAAATGCTCGAAGCGCTCAGTCGGCATGGCTGGCACAACTACTCCCTCTTCATGCGCGAAGATGGCACCCTGTTTGGCTACTTTGAAACGCCAGACAGCTTCCAATCTGCCCTGGACGGCATGGCTGGCGAACCGATCAACGCCCAATGGCAGCAGTTCATGGCCCCCTACTTTGAGTCGCCCGACGGTGCCCATCCCGATAAAACCATGGTGGAACTGGAAGAAGTGTTTCACCTCGACTAAGGAAACACCCTCCCCCTAACCCCTTCCTGCAGGGAGGGGGAACTCTTGTTCCCTCCCCCTTTGGGGTAGGGCTAGGGAGGGGGAAAATCAACGACAGGAAGCAATCATGAGCAACCCAACCGAACAAGCCTACGCCCTGGCCAAAGAACGGTACGCCGCGCTCGGTGTGGACACCGACGCCGCGCTGCAAAAGCTGGCCACCATTCCCATCAGCCTGCACTGCTGGCAGGGGGACGACGTGGGCGGCTTTGAAGACCCGGATCGCGGCCTGAGCGGCGGCATCATGGCCACCGGCAACTATCCCGGCAAAGCCCGCACCGCCGACGAGCTGCGCCGCGATCTGGACCTGGCGTACAGCCTCATCCCCGGCACCCACCGCCTCAACCTGCACGCCATCTACCTGGAAAGCGACCAAAAAGTGCCGCGCAACGAAATCCGCCCGGAACATTTCGCGGGCTGGGTCGATTGGGCCAAAACCAACAACCACGGCGTCGATTTCAACCCCACCTGCTTCTCCCACCCTCTGGCCGACGATGGCTTTACCCTGGCTCATCCAGACGCGGGCATTCGCCAGTTCTGGATTGAGCATTGCCTCGCCAGCCGGGAGATTGGGGCGTATTTTGGGCGAGAGTTGGGGAGTACGGCCGTTACCAACCTCTGGATTCCCGATGGCTACAAAGACACCCCGGTAGACCGCCTCGGCCCGCGCCAGCGCCTGCAAGATGCCCTGGACCAGGTCTTCGCCCAGCCGCTAGACCCCGCCCACAACCTGGATGCCGTCGAATGCAAACTGTTTGGCATTGGCTCCGAGAGCTACGTGGTGGGATCGCATGAATTTTATCTGGGCTACGCCAGCTCACGGCAAAAGCTGCTCTGCCTGGACGCCGGCCACTTCCACCCCACCGAAACCATCGCCGACAAAATTTCGGCCGTGCTGCTGTACGTGCCGGAACTGCTGCTGCACGTCAGCCGGGGGGTGCGCTGGGACAGCGACCACGTGGTCACCCTCACCGACGAGCTGCAAGCAATCATGCAAGAGCTGGTGCGCGGCAATTTCCTGGATCGCACCCACATCGGCCTGGACTTCTTTGACGCCAGCATCAACCGGGTGGCCGCCTGGACCATCGGCACGCGCAACGCCCTGCGCGCCCTGCTCATGGCCCTGCTGGAGCCAATCGACCAGCTCCGCACGCTGGAAGCCGAGGGTGATTTCACCGCCCGCCTGGCCCTGCTGGAAGAGCTCAAAGGGCTGCCGTTCGGCGCAGTGTGGGACCAATATTGCCAGCAGCAAAATGTACCGGTGGGCTATGCGTTTATGGCTGAGATTCGGGCTTACGAGGAAAAAGTACTGGCAAACCGCTAAATTAGCGAGGGAAATGACGACAACGAATTTTAGTAATAAACGAATAACTGGCATTCGATAACAAATTCGCTATGCCCTCTAGTTCGTTTTGTCTCTCTTAATTCACCGTTCATATAGCTCATCACGTGTGAAGCGAATCGGATTGGGAATATCAAAGGGATAATCCATAAGATAGTCAATGATTGATTCATAGCCAAGTTCGGCCATTTCTTTAAGGATGTCTCTCTTTTCGGGCATCTGCTCTGCCGCTTGATCGGTGCGAATAATTACCGCAACAGGCGAGTCACTATTAATGACCATCAACTTTTGTTGTTGTTCTTCAGAAAGCTCAATTTTTCCGTTAACAATATGGGCACTCAGTTTAATTTCAACCATGGGCGAAATTATAGCATAGGTTTTTTATGGCCATGAAAACAGTTTTGGCAGTGGATTTGGGGGCGGAATCGGGGCGGGTGATGGCGGTGCATTTTGATGGCCACCGGCTTGAACTGGAAGAACTGCACCGCTTCCCGAACACCACCGTTACCCTCAACGGCACGCTGCACTGGAACTTCTTGCGGCTGTGGGACGATATCCAGACGGGCATCGCCAAAGGCAAGGGGCTGAACCCGGCCAGCATTGGCGTGGATACCTGGGGCGTGGATTTTGGCTTGCTGGACAAGCAGGGCAGTTTGATTGGCAATCCGGTGCATTACCGAGACGGCCGTACCAGCGGAATGATGGAAGCCGCTTTCTCTAAAACCCCCCAAGCCACCATCTTCGCCCAAACCGGCATCCAGTTCATGCCCATCAACACCCTCTACCAGCTGCTCAGCCTGGTCGAATCCGGCTCGCCCCAGCTGCAAATCGCCCACACCTTCTTGACCGCGCCCGACCTGCTCAATTACTGGCTCACCGGGGCCACGGTGTGCGAATTTAGCAACGCCACCACCACGCAGCTGTTCAACCCCACCACCGGCACCTGGGCCACCGAACTGATGGACGAGCTGGGCATTCCCAGCCACATCTTCCCGGAAATTGTGCCGCCGGGGACCAAACTGGGCCGCTACGACGGCATCCCTGTCATTGCGCCCGCTTGCCACGATACAGGCAGTGCGGTTGCGGCCGTTCCCACCAAAACGGCCGATTTCGCCTACATCAGCAGTGGTACCTGGAGTCTGGTAGGGCTGGAAGTGCCCCAACCAATCCTCACGCCAGAGGCGCTGGCGGCCAACGTCACCAACGAGGGAGGCGTGTACGGCACCTACCGCCTGCTGAAAAACGTGATGGGGCTGTGGATTTTGCAGCAGTGCCGCGCCACCTGGGCCGCCGCCGGGCAAGAATATTCTTACGGCCAATTGGTGCAGCTGGCCGAACAGGCGGAGCCGCTGCAAGCAATTTTCAACCCCAACGATGCCCGCTTTTTGCCGCCCGGCGATCACCCGCAACATATCCGCGACATTTGCCAGCAAACGGGCCAGCCCGTGCCCCAAACCGTGGGCGCAGTGGTGCGCAGCGTGCTGGAGAGCCTGGCGCTGGCCTATCGTGAGGTGCTGGAACGGGTTCAGGCGGTCTCCCATCAACCAGTCTCCACTCTTCACATTGTGGGCGGCGGTACGCAAAACGGGCTGCTCAACCAACTGACCGCCAACGCCACCGGGCTGCCGGTGGTTGCTGGGCCGATCGAGGCGACGGTGATGGGCAACGCCCTGGTGCAGCTCATCGCCCTGGGCGAGATTGCCAACCTCAACGAGGCGCGGCACATTGTGGCCGGGCTGGCTGAACTGCAACTGTATGAACCGGAGGATACGGCCGTTTTCACCCAGTCCTACGGCCGTTTCCAACAAATCTGCGCCAGGCGGTAAGGGGGGACGGCCGTATCGTTGCCGGTAGAATCGTGTAGCCGTCCAATTCCTTGACATTTGTCCAGTCGGCTATACACTCCCTCAACTTTTTTTACAATTGGATGTAATCACTTCTGTTCCTGCGTAGGCTCAGGATTGGGTTTTGCGTTGGACGCCTCTTTGGTTGTTGAGGTAACTGTTGAGTAAACGAGCGTTTCAACACCTCGTTTTAGGCCTTGGTGGAATTGGGAGCGCAGCCGCTTATTGGCTGGCACGACAGGCAGGCGGCGACGTCTTGGGGCTGGAACAATTTGCCTTGGGTCACGTCCGCGGTGGCTCGCAAGACCATTCGCGCATCATCCGGCTCTCCTATCACGAACCCCATTATGTCAATCTAGCCAAAGAAGCTTACCGCGCCTGGGCGGCCGTAGAGGCAGATTCCGGCGAGCAGCTTGTCTACAAAACCGGCGGCCTCGATCTGTCCCCAGCTGGCTCTCGCCTGCCCCTTCGCGATTACAGTAACAGCCTCACTGCCTTAAACATTCCCTTTGAACTGCTAGACGCCGCCGAAATTATGTACCGCTGGCCCCAATGGAAATTGCCAGACCACGTCACCGCTCTTTACCAGACAGAAAGTGGATTGGTTGCTGCCGCCAAAAGCAACGCTGCGCACCAAAAAATGGCCCTGGCATATGGGGCCACCCTGCGCGACAACGCTCCAGTTACCAACATCCAGGCCGCAGGCAATGAAATTACGGTTGTGGCGGGTGGCGAAACCTACACCTGCGAAAAGCTGGTCATTGCCAGCGGCGCGTGGAGCAACCAACTGCTGGCCCATTTTGGCCACAAAATTAACCTCACCGTAACGCAGGAGCAGGTAACCTACTACGCCTCGCCCCACCTGGCCGATTTTTCCCTGGAGCGGTTTCCCATCTGGATTTGGTTGGATGAGCCATGCTACTATGGCTTCCCCGCCTTTGGCGAAGCGGGGCCGAAGATCGCCCAGGATGTGGGTGGGCAGGAAACCACGGCCGAATCGCGCACCTTTGAGATTGATCCCGCCGCTTTTCAGCGCACCGACACCTTTCTGCGCCAGCATCTCCCCACGGCGCATGGCCCCATCATTACCGCCAAAACCTGCCTCTACACCATGCCGCCCGACCGGGATTTTGTCCTGGATACGCTGCCTGACCACCCGAATGTGGCCGTCGCCATCGGTGCGGGCCACGCCTTCAAGTTTGCCTCGCTGCTGGGCAAAATTCTTAGCCAGCTGGCTATTGCCGGGCAATCTGAGTTTGACCTGGCCCCGTTCCAATTCAGTCGCCCCATCCTCTTCGCCGAAAATCCGGTGAAGGAGTTTATGGTGTAAATGTGCAGGTGCGAGGCGCTTTTTGCGTGCAGCGCACCTCAGGTAAAAAAGGAGAAGAAAGATGAAGAAGATTGTTTTGAAGTTGTGGTTATTTTTATGGATCGCTGGCTTGCTGGTGGCCTGTGGCGGTGGCGAAACGGACTCTGCCGACACGGACAGCAGTGAGAGCGCCGACACCAGCAGCGAAACGGCCGACAGCAGCGACGCCGAGGCCAGCAGCAGTGACGAACCGGTTGTGCTGCGTGTTGGTTGGGCTGGCAGCCCCGATACGCTGAACCCGGGAACGGCCGTTCTCACCGAAGCGTACACCATTTTCGAAGTTGTTTACGACTCCATGTACCAGCTGGAATTGGACGGCACCTATTCGCTGGAGCTGGCCGATAGCTTAGATGTTTCCGAAGATGGCCTGGTTTACACCTACCACATTCGCGACGGCATCACCTTCCACGATGGCGAGCCGCTCACTGCGGAAGATGTTGCCTTCTCATACAACCTGTACGCCAGCCAGGAAGATTTCCCCTTCCTGCCCGTCTACACCGAGTTTTTTGACACCGTCGAGGCCGACGACGGCAACAACCTCATCATCACCCTCACCGACGCCATCCCCAACATCCAAAGCCAGCTGATCTACCTCTACGTGCTGCCAGAACATATCTGGGGTGGCCTGGAAGGGGCAGCCGTGGCTGAATTTGAAAACGAAGCGATGATTGGTTCTGGCCCGTTTAAGATGGTGGAATATGCCCAGAACGAATTCGTGCGCCTGGAAGGTGTGAAAGACCATTACCTGCAAGGGCCGACTATCGACGAAGTGGTGTTCCAGACCTTTGAAAACCAGGATGCCCTGGTGCAAGCGCTGCGCACCGGCCAGGTAGACATGATTACGGAAATGCCAAATACGGCCGTTGTCTCCCTGCGCAACGAAGAAAATATCGAACTGGTCTCTGGCCCACCGCTCGCCCCCAGCGTTACCGACATCATCTTCAACCAGACCGCACCAGAAAACTGCCCGCCCGATGACGGCCTCTGCACCGGCCATCCCGCCCTGCAAGACCGCAACGTGCGCCTGGCCCTGGCCCATGCCACCGACAAGCAGCAAATCATCGACGTCGTCCTGCTTGGCCTTGGTGCGCCCGGCCTCACCCTTATCCCAGACAGCCTGGGTGTCTTCTACAACGACTCCCTGGAAGATTACGCCTACGATTCTACCCTGGCCAACCAAATTCTAGATGACGCTGGCTACCTGGACAGCGACGGCGACGGCATCCGCGAAATGCCAGACGGCAGCAATCCGCTCAACCTGCGCATGAACTGGCCCAGCGACAGCACCAACGCCCCCCGCATGGCGGAACTTCTCGCAGGTATGTGGGGTGAAATCGGCGTAGGCACCCAACTGCAAGCCCTCGACCCCGACGCCCTCACCGCAACTTGCTGCCCCACCTTCGACTTCGACGTCATTTTGTGGGGCTGGGGTTCAGACCCAGACCCGAACTTCCTGCTCAGCGTGATGCTCACCGACGAAATCCCCACCGGGAACAGCGAAACCGGTTATTCCAACCCCACCTATGACGCACTCTACTTGCAACAAGCCGTGGAGCTGGATCAGCAGGCCCGCATCGACACCATCTGGGAGATGCAGCGCATTGTGCATGAGGATGTGGTTTACATCATTCCCTTCTATGAACAATCGGTGCAGGCGTTCCGTACCGACCGCTTCACCGGCTGGCAAACCGACGCTGGCAAAATTGCTCTGGAAGACCCCAGCTCGCTGCTGGTGGTTGAACCCGTTCGGTAATCCGTAATCGGTAATCGGTGAACGGTAATCGGTAAATGACCGAATACCGTTCACCGATTACTGTTCACCGCTCATGAGACAATCTCGCTACCTCCTCAAAAAAATTGGCTGGGCGCTGCTGACGGTGCTCATTGTCATCTTGCTAAACTTTTTCCTCTTCCGCATTTTGCCGGGCGACCCGGCACGGGCGGGCATTCGTGATCCGCGCCTGACGCAGGATGCGGTAGCCGCCATCCGCGAGCGCTTTGGCCTGGACAAGCCGGTCATCAACTGCTTTGAATCGTTGAACCCGGTGAAGTTTGGCAGCTGTGGCGTCAATCCGCTGGATACGCAGCTGTTCATCTACGTGGGCAACCTGTTGCAGGGAGAGTTGGGCATTAGCTACCACACCAATCGCCCGGTGCTGGACATGCTGAAGGAGCAGTTGTGGAATACGGTGCTGCTCATTGGTGCGGCGCAGATTTTGGCTATCTTTTTTGGGATGGGGTTGGGCATTTTGGCGGCATGGCGCGCTCGCACCACCATCGACTATACGGCCTTGCTGGCCAGCCTTACCTTTTGGAGCTTGCCCACCTTTTGGCTCGGCATTATTTTGCTGTTTTGGGGCAGCAATCAGTTTGGCTTACCCACGGGCGGTAAAGCCACACCTGGCGGCAACTTTGCCACTGTTTGGCAAGAGTGGGCCGATGTGGGGCGGCATCTGCTGCTGCCCACGCTTACTTACACCATCGTCTTTTTGGGTGAATATATGCTGATCATGCGCAGCACGCTGCTGGACGTGCTCAGCGAAGATTACATCCTCACGGCCAAAGCCAAAGGGCTGCGCACGGTGCAAATTCTAAAGGACCACGCTTTGCAAAACGCCATGCTGCCGATGGTGACCATCATCGCCCTGAATTTGGGCTTTACGGTGGCTGGAGCCATCCAGATTGAGACGGTTTTCTCCTGGCCAGGGCTGGGCGGGGCTATTTTTGAGGCGGTGGGGCGCAAGGATTATCCGATGCTGCAAGGCGCATTTTTGCTGATTGCCGTCAGCGTCATTTTTGCCAATTTAATTGCCGATTTACTGTATTCATACCTTGATCCACGGGTACAGGCGGGTTAGCGATGAGTGATACGGCCGTTTCCACAACATCTATCCGTGGTTTTTGGCGCAGCTTCCGCCGCAGCCGCATGGGGCTGATCGGGCTGTTCATGTTCCTCGTCGTCGTTTTAATGGCCGTCTTTGCCCCGGCCATCGCCCCCTATGACCCCAAAGAAGTGGTCCGCGTGACTATCGACGACATCTACGCCGCCCCCAGCGCCGAGCATTGGCTAGGCACCGACGACGCCGGACGAGACGTGCTGTCTAACTTCATCTACGGCTCCCGCGTCTCGCTGATTGTGGGCTTTTTTGCTTCGTTTATCTCCATTTTTATTGGCAGCTTTGTGGGCATTGTGGCCGGTTTTTACGGCGGTCGCGCCGAAAACATCCTGATGCGCTTTACCGACATCATGCTGGTCATCCCCGATTTGCCGCTGGCTGTGGTCATTGTGGCCCTCACCAAACCAAGCCTGTGGAACATTATTTTTGTGATTGGCGCGCTGGGCTGGACCGGTTCGGCGCGGCTGGTGCGCTCGCAGACGCTGGCGGTGAAGCAGCGCAAATTTGTGCTGCGGGCGCGGTCCATCGGCGCAGGCAACATGCACATCATTCGCTACCACATCCTCCCCATGGTGCTGCCGCTGATTGTGGTGAACACCGTGCTGGTTATCTCCCTGGCCATTTTGAACGAGAGCACGCTGAGCTTTTTGGGGTTGTCTGACCCCACGGCGCTGAGCTGGGGGCAGATGCTGAACTTTGCCTTTACTCGTGGCGCAATGAGCGCCCGTGCCTGGTGGGCGCTGGTGATGCCTGGGCTGGGCATTGTGTGGGCGGTGCTGGCCTGCACGCTGCTGGGGCAGGGGTTAGAGCAGGTGCTCAACCCGCGTTTAGAGACGCACCATCTGGCGGTGGGTGTGCAAATGGTTGATCGCGGGGCAGAGGTGCAGGCATGAGAACAATCAAAAGGGATGCACCGATTTTGCTGGAAGTGAACAACCTGAGTACCGATTTTTTGGTGGCGGGTCAAGAGCCAGCCCACGCGCTGGTGGATATCAATTTCAGGCTGCGCGAGGGTGAGGTGCTGGGCATTGTGGGGGAGAGTGGCTGCGGCAAGACGACGTTGATGCTGTCGTTGATGAGATTGTTGCCGGCAAACGGCCGTATCACCTCCGGCCAGATCAACTTCATGAACAACGACCTGCTGGACCTTTCTGAGCGGGAAATGGGCGACGTGCGCTGGAAAAACATCGCCATGATCTTCCAGGGGGCAATGAACGCCCTGAACCCGGTGCACACCGTCGGCCGCCAAATTGCCGAAGCGATCATCCAGCACAACTACATCACCGACAAAAAAGCGGTTACCGACCGGGTGGTGGAACTGCTAGAGCTGGTGGGCATCGGCGCGGAGCGCAAAGACCAGTACCCGCACCAATATTCCGGCGGCATGCGCCAACGCGCCATGATCGCTATGGCCCTGGCCTGCAACCCGCAGGTGGTCATTGCCGACGAGCCAACCACGGCGCTGGACGTGATGATCCAGGCCCAAATTTTGGAGCTGCTGGGCACGCTGCGCGACAAGCTGGGCTTGTCCATTCTGTTTGTAACCCACGACCTGGGCGTGGTGGCCGAAATGTGCGACACGGTGCTGGTGATGTACGGTGGCGTGACGGCCGAATATGCCAACGTAGACACCATCTTCAATGCGCCGCAGCATCCGTACACCCAGGAACTGCTGCGCGCTTTCCCCGATTTGACCAAACCGATGGAAAAATTGATCAGCATTCCCGGCTACCCGCCGCGCCTGAATGCCCTGCCCGCTGGCTGCCGTTTTGCCCCCCGCTGCCCGCACGCCTTCGGCCGCTGCCATGTGGAAGCGCCGCCGCTGCACGGGGTACAAGACCGCCATTTTGCCAGCTGTCATCTGGTTGAACCTGAAAGTAACATTTCCCCGGAAACTCCAGAGTTTCCGGGGAAATCCAATGAATTATGAGCGAACAACAACCCATCATCGAACTGAAAAATTTGCGCAAGCTGTTCCCGGTTAATAAGACATCGTTGTGGGAGCAGGAAGAGAAGTTTGTGCATGCGGTGGACGATGTGAGCTTTGTGCTGCACCCTGGCGAAGTGCTGGCGCTGGTGGGCGAGAGTGGCTGCGGCAAATCCACCCTGGCGCTGACGCTGATGAATCTGGAAACGCCCACCGAGGGGCAAATCTTTTTTGAGGGACGAGACGTGACGCACCTGAGCGGTAAACCGCTTCAGGAGATGCGGCGGCACATCCAGATGGTGTTTCAGGACCCGTACGAATCGCTCAACCCGACGATGACGATTGGCGACATTGTGGCGGAGCCGCTGGTGGTGCATCGCCTGGAGCCGAACAAGCAGGCACGGCAGGATCGGGTGGTGCGCGCGCTGGAAGATGCGGGCTTAAAGCCTGCCAGCAACTTTATGCACCGCTACCCGCATGAACTGTCTGGGGGGCAGCGGCAGCGGGTGGTGATTGCCGGGGCGCTGGTGCTGGAGCCAAAGGTGCTGCTGGCCGATGAGCCGGTGTCGATGCTGGACGTGAGCATTCGGGCGGAGATTTTGAATTTGCTGGCGTCGCTGCGGGAGACGCGGGGCATTTCGGTGCTGTTTATTACCCACGATTTGGGCACGGTGGCCTATTTTGCTGACCGAATTGCGGTGATGTACTTGGGGCGGATTGTGGAGATGGGGGGGACGTTAAGTGTGTTGGAACGGCCGTTACACCCCTACACCAAAGCGCTCCTTTCCGTCATGCCCGTGCCCAACCCCCGTTTACGACGAGAACGCATCATTTTACAAGGGGAAACGCCCAACCCCATTGATTTGCCCAGCGGCTGCCGCTTTCATCCGCGCTGCCCCATCGCCCAGCCCCACTGCCAGCAAACTGACCCCGCCTGGCGGGAAATTGAGCCAGCCCACTGGGCCGCCTGCCTGGAAGTTTAGGTGTTTTACCTATTTACAATCTCCTCAAAAAGCGTTTGACATCGTACGATAGTTCCCTGGACTGAATATCGATTTCCGTGCCCGATGCGGTTGGTTCGGCCGAGATCTGTACAAATGCGCTGTCGTTGGTAAAGAGGATAACGTTTTCCTCGCGGGGAATAATCTTTAGCCCCAGCCCGGTAGGGCCGAAATAGGTTGTGGCTGCCAATAACAGTTCGTTTGGTTTTTTCTTCGTTTTTTTCCCCATTCTTAATTGTGACATAGATATGGTACTCCTTTGTTTTCAGGTCGCCTCTTGTTCTAGCTTATCGGGTGGCGTACGGCCGTTTCAATCTATCGGGGGCATAAATGGTTACGGTTAGGCGGAACTTGTGTCATTTTTATACCCGGTTTATGTGTCTGAGTACATGAGGGGGCTGGAAACGGCCGTTAACCTTACAAAGCAGGAGCGGTTTGTTTGTGTACGGCCGTTCCTGCAAAATCAACTTTAAACCTATCCGCATAATGGAGTATTGACCATGCCTACACAGCGAGAAAAAGAAAATGAGGCAAAACTGACCAGCGAAGACGTTTTGTTGCGTGATGAAAAGAAAAGACCCATCGAAATGATCTCTCTTGATTTGGCTGAACCAGGACAGGTGCCGCTGGAGCTAGAGGCAGAAACGGCGCTTCACCTGCTGCAAGATGCTCAGGAAGAAGCGTATGAGGAAGAAATCGGCCGTTACACCCACGATCCCGAAATTCAAGACTCGTTAGAAGCGCGCCAGGAGCTGAACGTGTCTGGTGCGGCGCGTCAGGAACAGATTGAGGCATACCATGCCAAATCGCCCACGCTGTCTGGGGGCGATTTGGATGCCGCCTGGGACGAGGCCAACGTAGGCGAAGAGACCGTGGGCGGCATGGCGCCTACCCCAGGCCAGGACGATGTGGCCAAGATTGGTGAAGCGTACGGCATTCGTTATGAAGATGATGAGCCGCTGCACACGGGCGACAAGCTGGCCCAGCGAGATGAAGAGCGGTGGGAACTAAATCCAGAATCCGCTGAAACTGAAAACGAAAACAGGCGCTAGATTAGACGAGAGTGGGATGCTGACGCATGCTTGCTTTTTTGGAACAATTTTCACCCCTGGTGCAAACCTTGTTTGGCACTGGCTTTACCTGGGGCATGACGGCTTTGGGAGCGGCCGTTATTTTTCTGGGGCGCGGGCTGAACCGTAAAATTTTGGATTGGCTGCTCGGTTTTGCCGCGGGCGTCATGATTGCGGCCAGCTACTGGTCGCTGCTGGCCCCGGCCCTGGAAATGGCCCAGGGGCGCACCCTGCCAGCCTGGGTGCCTGCGGTGGTGGGCTTTTTAGCGGGTGGCCTCTTTTTGCGAGGGCTGGACAAAGTGCTGCCGCATCTCCATTTTCGCTCACCCTCCCCGAACGAAGCAGAAGGTGCCAAAACGACATGGCAGCGTACCACGCTGCTGGTTTTGGCCATCACCCTGCACAATATTCCTGAAGGGTTGGCGGTGGGGGTTGCTTTCGGGGCGGCGGCGGCTGATTTGCCTTCGGCCAGCGTGGCTGGCGCTGTGGCCCTGGCATTTGGCATTGGCATTCAAAACTTTCCCGAAGCGGTGGCCGTTTCCATGCCGCTCTACAGTGCGGGCATGTCGCGCCGGCGCAGCTTTTTTTATGGGCAGCTTTCCGGGTTTGTAGAGCCAATGGCGGGGGTGTTGGGGGTTACGGCCGTTCTCCTGTTTCGCACCATTTTGCCCTATGCCCTGGCTTTTGCGGCCGGGGCCATGATCTTTGTCGTCATCGAAGATCTTATTCCCGAAGCGCATAACCATGGCCACATAGATTTAGCCACGATGGGGGCCATGATCGGCTTTGCCACCATGATGACTCTGGACGTGGCGCTGGGTTAAAACGAAAGGTAAGCGACCCCCAGGCCCAGGCGTTGTTTCAAACAGCGGCCGAAGTGTTGTGGGCCTTCGTACCGCCTTCCCGCACTATGAAGAGCAATCTGAGGAAGCGTGGCAGTAGCAAGGCCTAGCTAGTATTGCGCCCCAAAAGTTCGCATCAGGTTATTGATGACGGCGCAATACTTAAACAGTCCGGCAACTTGTCATAATAACATTTTATGGATTTCTGCCGGACTGTACTAGGCTGCGGTGGCCAGCTCCATTTGCGGCGAATAGGTGCCGCTGCGGGCGGCGCTGTTGCATTTGGCGCGATGGTAAAAGAGTCGTTGGGCTTCAGGGATGTTTCCCTGTTTGCCCTGCCACGCCTGCAAAACCGGCTGCTGCAGCGCACGGCCGTACGAAAAACTCAGCGCCCACGGCGGCGATTCATCCAGTGCGTTCATTGCATTTAGGCGTACGGTCGCTTCTTCGGCGCTTTGCCCGCCAGACAAAAAAACGATACCTGGAACGGCCGCTGGCACCGTGCGTCGGAAGCAGCGCAAAGTCGCCTCGGCCACTTCTTCAGGGGAGACGGTTTGGCCGGAATCTTTGCCCGGCAGCACCATGTTGGGCTTAAGCAGCATGCCCTCGTAGCTGACACCCTGCGCCAGCAGCTCAGCGAAGACCGCCTGCAAGACGGCTCCGGTGACCAGTTCGCACAGGGCCATGTCGTGCTCGCCATCCATCAGCACCTCTGGCTCCACAATGGGCACGATGCCGTGTGCCTGGCACAGCGCGGCGTAGCGAGCCAGCGCGTGGGCATTCACCTGGATGCCGGTGCGGGTGGGTAAATGGTCGCCAATGGTGAAGACGGCGCGCCATTTGGCAAATTTGGCCCCGAGTTCGCGGTAATGGTCCAGGCGTTGGCCCAGGCCATCGAGCCCTTCGGTTACGGTTTCGCCATCAAAGCCGGGCAGATCAATTTTGCCCTGGTCCACTTTGATGCCGGGGATGATCCCTTTTTGCTGGAGGAGTTGGGGAAACGGCCGTCCTTCCGCATCTTCCTGGTGAATTGTCTCATCATACAAAATGACGCCGCTGATTGCCTCGGCCATGTTGAGGGTGGTAAACAGCAGTTCGCGATACGCTCGGCGGTTTTCTTCGGTGGAACTGACGCCAATGCTGGTAAACCGTTTTTTGATGGTGCCTTCGCTTTCATCGGCGGCCAGAATGCCTTTGCCAGGGGCCACCAGGGCCTGAGCCGTAAGCGCTAGTTCGGCAGTATTGCTTGTCATTTTGTTTTTCATTTTTCTGCTCCCTGTTCCGTGCTGCGGGCAGCGACGAAACAAAATTGAGATAACACTCAAGAATGTGGGGGTAACCTGGGCTCAGGGGCTCAGGCCAGCCATTGTGTGGCAAATGGTAAGGGGCGTTACGACCAATTTTCATCAATCGGGAATGATGTGCAGGGGAAGAGCGTGGGGTCCGATCTCGATGAAAATCAGGTCGCAATCGTTGTCACATTATAGCATATCACAAGGTTGGCAGGGGTGAATGTGCCTGGATATAGGCGGGCCTAAACAGGCTTTACCACTGTTTAGGCAATGGGGACTTTAGCGGTGCAAACTTTTTTGGATGAACGGCCGTTTCTCCCCCAAATATTCAATATCCGCCCGGTACAGCAGATGATGGCCATCGGCCAGATTGGCGATGAACGCTTCGTTCCCTTTTTGCGCTTCGGCCTGCATGTAGGTTACCAGCGTTTCCAGCCGCAAAATCATCATCTCTACCAGATTGTGCCGCTGCGCGACGGGGAAGCCGTAGGCGTCGCAAAAAAGGCGTGCCCGCTCGATTTGGGTTTCCAGGTTACCCAATCTATCTGGGTTTTGCGGATGGGTGAACGGTGCCCAGCGGTACAGCGCGTAGGCGATGTCCCAAATGCGGGGGCCGGGGTGCGCCGTGTCAAAGTCGATGAGGCCCACTGCCAGACGGCCGTTTAGCACCACGTTGTACGGGGCAAAATCGCCGTGACAAATTACCTCGATGGGCGTTTGGCTGGGCAGCAGCCAGGTGTGGCTCTCCAGGTTTTGGGCCAGAAACGTGCGACTCGCCTCGTGGTAAGCGCGCAGCAGCTGGGCGGCCGAGACCAGCGCTTCCTGGCTGGCGGCGGCGGCGCTCAGCGGGTAGTTGCATACATCCCCGGCCAGAAAAGTGACAATTTCGTTGCCTGCCTCATCAAAGCCCAGGGGGTGGGGAACGGCCGTAAATCCCGCCGCCCGCACCTGCCGCAGCAACGCGTGTACCGACTGGGTCCAGGGGCCAGCAGGCCGGTGTACCGTGTTGGCGATGCGGCCAATCTTGTTTTTGCGACCGCCTTGTAGAAATTCCATGAATGTTTTACGAACCGCTGCGTGCCTGGACGATTTCGGCCATGATGGAGAGGGCAATTTCCTCTGGCGTCTGTGCGCCGATGTTCAGGCCGATGGGGCCGTGGATGCGGCCAATCTCGTCATCGCCAAAGCCGTAGCCGCGCAGCCGCTCCACCCGCTTGGCGTGGGTCTTCTTACTGCCCAATGCGCCGATGTAAAACGGCTGGGCCTTCAGGATGATTTTTAGCGCTGGGTCGTCTATTTTGGGGTCGTGGGTGAGCAGGGCAACGGCCGTTTCCGGCGTAATCTTCACTTCGGTAAACGCTTTGTCTGGCCACGCCTGGATGAGCTGGTCCACGTGCGGGAAGCGCTCGTCGCTGCCAAAAGCGCGGCGCGGATCGATGACCAGGGTGCGGTAGCCCAGCGTCTTGGCGTAGCTGGTGAGGGCAATGGCAATGTGCACGCCGCCCACCATCAGCAGCGTGGGCGCGGGGCGCACGGTGTCTATGAACACCTCAATTTCGTCCGTCAGCTGCACGCGCTGGGGATGCACTGCTTTGGCTTCAGCGGCAATCGCCTGGGCGTCTAGCGCCGCCTCGCCCAGCGTGCCCAGGCGCTCCCCCGCGCGGCTGACGGCCAGCTTGCGCCCCAGCAAGCCTTCTGGCCCGCGAATGACGGTGATGGCTGCGCCGGCTCTGTCGTTTTGGATGAGGGAGTGGATGAACTGGGTAACGGCCGTATCCAACTGCTCCACAAACACCTCAATTGTGCCGCCACAGGCCAGACCCACGTCCCAGGCGGTTTCGTCGGCCACGCCAAAATGCAGCAGCTTGGGACGATTGGCTTGCAGCGCTTGCGCCCCTTCCTCAACCACCGCCCCTTCCACGCAGCCGCCGCTCACCGAACCGCTGATACGGCCGTCGGGCGTCAGCGCCATCTTGGCCCCCACCTTGCGCGGTGCAGACCCCCAGGTTTGCACCACGGTGGCCAGGGCGATTGATTGGTTTTCTGCTTGCCAGCGGTTGATGTCGTCGATTACTTCTTTCATGGTTTGGTCCTTGTTGTATTCGATTACCGATCTTTGACGAAGGCGGCCCCGGATAACTTGAGCTGTTGGCGGCGAGACGGCCGTTTCTCCGCCGTCAAATTTTGTAAATGGGTGGCTAACTCTTCCAGGCTGGCCAGGTTGTGCACCGGCAAAAAGTCGTCGATGTAGGGCAGCGCCGCCTGCATCCCGCGCGTCAGCGGTTCGTATTCGGCCGAACCCAGCAGCGGGTTGAGCCAGATCAGCCGGTGGCAACTGCGCTGCAAACGGCCGATTTCCTTCTTCAGCAGCACCGGGTCGCCCCGGTCCCAGCCATCGCTAATCAGCAGCACCACCGCGCCGCGCCCCAGCACCCGCCGTCCCCAATCAAAGTTAAACGTCTTCAGCGATTCGCCAATGCGCGTGCCGCCGGACCAATCCGTCACCTCGCGTGACACCTCCGCCAGGGCGCGATCAATCTCCTTGCCGCGCAGCTGCCGCGTGATGCGCGTGAGGTGCGTGCTGAACACAAACGCCTCCACCTCTTGCTCCAGCCCTTCTGCCAGGCTGTAAATAAAGTGCAGCAGCAGCCGGGCGTACCGCTCCATCGAGCCGCTGATGTCGGCAATGACGATGAGCGGGCGGGGCTTGTACTTGAACTGGCGGCTGGGCCATTCGATCAGTTCGCCGCCGTAGCGCAGGTTGCGTCGCAGGCTGCGACGCAAATCCAGCCGCTGGCCGCGCCCGGGTCGCTGCCGCCGGGTGCGCCGCAGCCCCAACTGCCACACCATCTGAGCCATGAACTGCTTGACGGCGTGCAGCTCTTCTTGTGTCAGGTCGCCAAAATCTTTGCGGCGCAGCACCTCGCGGGTGCTGTACGTTTGCGTCACCTCGATGACCTGCTGCACCTCATCGTCATCCTCCTCAGTCTGGTCATCACCGCCTGCGGGAGCATCTTCTTGCAGCGGCGGCGGGGCGATGATTGGTTTGTGATCGGCCGCTTCGGGGCGGAATTTGAACAGCGCATCGAAGATCGTTTTGTCGCGCGGGGCGCGCCAGAACAGCTCAAACGCTTGCTCAAACAGGGGTAAATCGTCCCGATCGTGTACCAGCAAGCAGCGGGCGGTGTAGAAAAAGTCCGCCTTGCGGGCCAGATTCACGTGCTCCAGGGCGTGCACCAGGTCGATCATCCGGCCCGGATTCACGTCCATGCCCAACGCCCGCAGCAAACGGCCGAATAAAATCAGGTTGTGGAGGAGGTGGTTGTTAGACACAGGTGGTTTTTGCCTGTGTAATTAAGTAATTAGGTAATTGGGTAATTAAGTAATTCTTCAATTACCTAATTACTCAATTACTCAATTACCCAATTACGCATTTGCCCTTACGCGGTCCAAAATCTGCTTCGTTGTCTCGCCGTTCACTTTTTCGATGTCGTCCTGGTATTTGAGGATGACGCCGATGGTGTTTTCTACCACTTCCACGCTGAGCGCCTGGGCGTCCAGGGCCACCAGGGCGGCGGTCCAGTCCAGCGTTTCGGCCACGCCGGGGATTTTGTACAGGTCTTGCTGGCGCAGCTCTTGAATGAAGTAGGTCACCTGCTCGGCCAGCTGGTCGGCGGCGTGGGGCAGTTTGGCCCGGACGATGTCGTACTCTTTTTCGAAGCTGGGGTAGTCGATCCAGAAGTACAGGCAGCGGCGCTTGAGCGCGTCGTGCACCTCGCGGGTGCGGTTGGAGGTGAGCACCACCACCGGCGGCTGGGCGGCTTTGATGGTGCCGATTTCCGGGATGGTGATCTGGAACTCTGAGAGAATTTCCAGCAGGAACGCTTCAAACTCTTCGTCGCTGCGGTCAATTTCGTCGATGAGCAGGACGGGGCGCTGGGTTTTGCTGCGCTCGATGGCCTGGAGAAGCGGCCGTTCCAGCAAAAATTCCTTGCCAAACAGCTCTGCCTCGCTGGCCCGCTCGCCGCGTGATTCCAGCAGGCGAATGTGCAGCATCTGGCGGGTGTAGTTCCATTCGTAGATCGCCTGGTTCACGTCTAGCCCTTCGTAACATTGCAGGCGAATCAGCTCCGTGCCCAGTAAATCAGCCAGCACTTTGGCAATTTCGGTCTTACCTACGCCGGGTTCACCTTCCAAAAAGAGGGGCCTTTGCAGCTTGAGCGCGAGGTAAACGGCCGTTGCCAAGCCCCGGTCGGCCACATAATGCCGACCGCGCAGCGCCTCTTGTAATTGGTCGATGGATTCAATCTGCATGAATTCTCCTTGCCGTGGGAAATTTGCTTCTATTTTAGCAAGAAAACACCTGGTGCCGTAATCGGTAATCCGTAAGCGGTATTCGGTTTTCCGTTCACCGATTACCGTTCACCGTTTACCGATTACCGGCTACTGGGCCGTCAGCCCGCCGTCCACCGTCAGCGTGGCCCCGGTGGTGAAGGAGGCGGCGTCGGAGGCGAGCCAGAGAACGGCTTCGGCCACTTCACGCGGAGCGCCCAGGCGGCGGCTGGGATTGTTCAGGATGGCCCCTTGTTCCAGCTGGGGCAGCTGCTCGATGGCGCGTTCGATCATGGGGGTGCGGATGACGGCGGGGCAGACGGCATTCACCCGGATGCCTTTGCGGGCGTATTCCACGGCGGCGGTGCGGGTGAGGCCGACGACGGCGTGTTTGCTGGCGGCGTAGGCGGGCATGGAGTGGGCCCCAATCAGCCCGGCGACGGAGGCGGTGTTGATGATTGCTCCGCCGCCTTGCAGGAGCATTTGCTGAATTTCGTACTTCAGGCAGAGCCAGACGCCTTTGGCGTTAACGGCCATAATTTGGTCAAATTCTTCTTCGGTGACATCGATGGTGCGCACGGGAGCGCCTTCGATGCCCGCGTTGTTGAAGGCGATGTCGAGACGGCCGTATTCCCCCACCACCTCGTTCACCATCGCTTCCACCTGGGCCGCCTGGGAAACGTCAGTCTGCACAAAAAAAGCGCTGCCGCCTGCGTCGCGGATCAGCTGCACCGTTGCCTGCCCGCCGTCCGGGTTCAGGTCGGCAATGGCGATTTTGGCACCGTGATGGGCGAAGAGAACGGCCGTTTCGCGACCAATGCCAGAACCGCCGCCGGTGATCAGGGCAATTTTACCGTCTAGCTGCATGGGGAACCTCCAAAATGTGGGAAATAGTTGCAGCCAAGTTTTATCGTAGAGGGAGGGGATTAACAAAAAATGGATTTGTAGATGTGTGTGCGGGGAAACGGCCGTTTCCCCGCACACACGTTAATGGAGGCAAAGTCAAATTATGAGGATAAACAAGACGGCTTAATTTTTGACGATGGCGGGTAAAAACAGTTCGTAGCCCAATTGCGTAACCGGGCTTAAGGGTGAACTTGTTAGATCAAATGCAGTGGCCGAACCCCAATGGGCGACAAAAGCGACCGGGCGATTCTGCAAATTATAGTCTGCCAGGTCAACCGACCAGGTATCGGCACCGCCGATCAATTTGCTTCCCCGTAAAATGCCACCGCCGCCGGGCTTGGTTGGGTCGTTTGTGACTTCATAGATACTAATCACAAAGGTTCCTGCTGTTGTGGTGCCCGTGACGACAGTTCCACTGGACGTTGTGACCTCTGGATAGTTGAGCAGTCCGTTTGGGCCGGTGTCTGCATCGCCTGGATCGTTTAGTTCCAGACCATCCGCACCCAGTTCGATGGGTAATCCGCCGTTGCTATCAATTTCTTGGGGAATCATGAGGTTGTTGATAGAGCTGTTGCCAATAATGCGGATACCGGCTGCCCCATTGCCTTGTACTTGCTGCGGGGTAAGATAATTGCCTTGCGATTGGAAAACATACAGGCCATGATTGTCATTGTTGAGTAAAAGCGTATTGGTAACAAGCTGCGTTTCCTGAACGTTTTCCAAATAAATCCCACTTTCCCCGTTATGAGCAATGATTTGGGTTCCAGGGAAGTCCAGCGTACCAATCTTGGTGCCAGTTGAATTTGAAACATGAAGGCCATCAAATCCGTTGCCGCGTGGCGTAACGCCATCAATAGCGACGCCGATTTTATTTAAGTCCAACGTTGTGGTGGGGGAATTGCTGATAAGGATACCGTAATTGGTATTGCTGCCAATGATATTGCCGGTTGCCACCGGCAAGGTGCTGCCAATGATGTTATTCCCGGCGTCATCAAATATACCAATGCCGTGCTGCCCATTGGGCAAACTCAACATCCCTGTATGATCCAGGCCAATGATGTTGTTCATGATTAAGTTGCTGCCACCTGAGTTTTGAATGCGCAGCCCATCCAGCGTGTTGCCGCTCAGGAGATTGTTGATAACCCAGGTAGATGGGGCGTCGCCGGTCACATAGAT
This sequence comes from Candidatus Leptofilum gracile, assembly GCA_016713825.1. Taxonomy (GTDB): domain Bacteria; phylum Chloroflexota; class Anaerolineae; order Promineifilales; family Promineifilaceae; genus Leptofilum; species Leptofilum gracile. The sequence continues at coordinate 147,068 of JADJOJ010000003.1, forward strand.
GCCATAATTGTTGGGGGCGGCAGTGGTTCCACTGCTATCCGTCCCAATCCAGTTGCAGGAGATATACTTAAATTCGCTTGATACGCCAGTTACATAAACACCGGCTGAAGCGTTGCCCCGAATGTAGTTGCGGGCCAATGCGTCATCTTCTTCAAAGTCATTGCAGCCAACGAAGTTAACGGCCGTTCCGCCCACCAACTCCACACCATAATTTGTATTATTTTCGATGATGTTGGCCCAAATGCTGGTACGTCCACTGCCGTTAACTTGAATACCCGTGCTGTTATTGAAGATATGATTGTTGCGAATTTGGTTTCTTTGGGCGTTGCTTGTTACGGCGATACCTGTATTGTTGTCGTGGATACTGTTTTGCTGAACGGCCGTTGCGTTGCCCAACGGATCGACGCCCACCATCACATACTGGCTGCCAAAAATGGAAATTCCTTCTCCCGGCAAGCCAACATGGCATTTGATCGTATTGCCATAAATCCAGGCGGTGGGCTTCGTCTCATCGGCAATGTTCGACGCAACATAAATTCCGCCAAAAGATGAATTACTGTTGCCACAGCCACCCGTACCAGGATTGTCATCGCCAATAATGTTGTTGGCGATTTCCACTTCCACGGCATCGGTTTGCAGCCAGATGTTGGAATAGCTAGAGCCAGAGCCGTACAGGCGCAGGTTTTTGAGGGCAATCGCTTCCCCATTGATGCGGAAAACATTAGACCTCTTGCATAAGTAAATGAAGTATCATCGAAAGCATGAAATACGAAAATATCAAAGACAAGCGAGACAAAGAATTCAAGCGTTTAACGGGTGTTCCGCACCAACTTTTTAAACAGATGCTTACCATTGTGAACCAAGAAAGCCCGACCTTTGGCCGACCACCAACACTGCCAAATGCCGATCAACTGCTGCTGACGTTAATGTATTGGCGGGAATATCGGACGCAGTTCCACATTGCAGAAACCTATGGTGTCAGTGAGTCTACGGTATGTCGAACCATTCACAAAATCGAAAAGATGCTTATGGATTCTGGACAATTCAGGCTACCAGGCAAGAAAAAATTGACGGAAAGCGATACAACAATAGAGGTAATCCTGGTTGACGCCACTGAACAGGCAATTGAACGACCCAAAAAAACAGAAGTTGCATTACAGCGGTAAGAAAAAATGCCATACTCAAAAAGCGCAGGTCATTATTGATCAAGCAACCCTTGAAATAATTGCCACGGCGTTTGGTAACGGGACAATGCACGATTTCAAACTATTCAAGGCAAATCACGCAGGCATTGATCCAGAAATCATCTGTTTGGCCGATAGCGGCTACCAAGGATTAGCAAAATTACATCGTAACAGCGAGACGCCAAAGAAAAAGTCAAAAAAGAAACCCTTAACTGCCGAAGAAAAGGCGCGCAATCGACAGTTGTCGCAAAGGCGAATCTTTTGTGAACATGTCATTGGTAAGCTAAAGATATTTCGTATTTTGAAAGAACGGTATCGCAATCGCAGAAAACGATTTGGGTTGCGATTTAACTTGATTGCCGCTTTGTACAATATGTCCCTTGCGGCTAGATGACTTTTGCAAGAGGTCTATTAAAGTTTCCATTCCCGGCATTGATGCGAACGGTGTGTCCCACACCGTCAATGGTGAGTCCAGCTACGGATAGCACAGGCAGCGCGCTGCCCAGGTTGATGGTGAAGTCGCCGCTAAAGTTGATAACGTCGGGGCCAGCCTGTGCCTGGGCGGTTTCGATAGCGGCTCGTAGGGTGCAGCCGCCAATGAGCGTGAGGCAGCTGCCCGTGCCGCCGCTGCCATCAGGTTCGTCGCCAGCACTGTTCACCGTAATGGTGGCTGTGGGGGAGGCAACGGCCGTTTCCGCCCTCAGCAAAATGGCCAATAAACCATTCAACGATGCGACAAAAATAAAGATAAAAATCAGCATACGTCTCATCAATGTATCCTCCTAAATTAGGAAATATGAGTGAAACTGTTTGGCTAATAAGTTGTTGATCGCAGAAATAGGTGTTGGCTTACGAGGGAGAGAAATGAAAATCAGGCCAACATCTTTACATCATGAAAGGTTGGCCTGATTGTATCGGAAAAATATCTTGTGAAGTTGTTAAGCAAATAACAGCAAAAAATGGGGGTTTAAGGGGCGCGGTGTGTTTTGCAGTTGATTAGTTTAGCAAAGGCAGCACAATTTTTTCCAACTCGCGTTCGCTGATTTCGCCCGTTTGCACGTGCTGGATGACGCCCTGGCGGTCGATGATGAAGGTGGTGGGGAAGCTGCGGGTGCTGTATTGCTGGGCCACGCGGCCTTCAATGTCTAGCAGCACGGGGAAGGTGAAGTTGTTTAATTCGATGAACGGCCGTACCGTTTCCGCACTTTCCTCTTCATTGATTGCCAAAACAACCAGCCCTTCCTCTTTGTACGCTTCATAAAAATTATTAATGCCCGGCATTTCGGCGCGGCAGGGGGGGCACCAGGTGGCCCAGAAGTTCATGATGATCACCTCGCCTTCGTAATCATTGAGGGAGACGGGAAAACCGCCCAGCGATTCAATGGTGAAGTCGGTGACGGTGCCGCCTTGTTGGGCCAGGGCGGGTGCGCCGTAACTGTTGGTGGTGGGGGTGGGAACGGCCGTTTGCACACTCATCCAAACAAGAACAGCCAGCCCGCCCAAAATGAGCACCAGCGCGGCAGCCAGCAGCCGGTTGCTTTGCTGAACCTTCTTCTGCTGCCGGGCAGCGCGACGATTGTGGTTAACAGTGTGATGTGAATTTGACATAATGTTGCTCCAGTTCCAGTTATGCAGTTTCTAATTTTATTAGATGCAGCGAGTGGGAAGAAGTAACATTCGTCCGTAAAAAAACCTGACAGGTCTACGACCAAACTTCACCATTAAGGTGTTTCGTGATGCAAAATAGTTTCATGGCAAAGTAGCTTAATAGACCTGTCAGGTTTTATTTAAATCAGCGCCATCTTGGCCGAAAAATGGCGCAGCACGGGCGGGGCATCGACAATGCGCACACCGCGAATCTCATTCTTGATGCTGTTGACATAAAGGAGCACTTCGGCCAGATAATCGACGTGGCTTTGCGTGTAGACCCGGCGCGGGAAGGCCAATCGCACCAGCTCCATCGCGGCAGGTTTTTCGCTGCCGTCGGGCTGGTGGCCAAACATCACCGAGCCAATTTCCACCGAGCGAATGCCGCCTTCCAGGTAGAGCGCCAGCGACAGCGCCCAGGCGGGATATTCGCTTTGCGGAATGTGGGGCAGCATCCCTTTGGCGTCGATGTAGATGGCGTGGCCGCCCGCTGGCCGCACAATCGGAATGTCGTTGGCGGTGAGAATATCGCCCAGATAAGCGACGGAGCGGATGCGGTAGTTGAGGTAATCTTCGTGCAGCACCTCTTCCAGCCCCACGGCGATCGCTTCCAGATCGTAGCCAGCCAGGCCGCCGTAGGTGGGGAAGCCTTCGGTGAGGATGAGCAGATTTTTGCACGTTTGCGCCAGTGCGTCGTCGTTGAGCGCCAGGAAGCCGCCGATGTTGGCCATGCCGTCTTTTTTGGCGCTCATGGTGGCCCCATCGACGTAGCTGAACATCTCCTGGGCAATGTCCAGCGGCGTTTTGTCGGCGTAACCTTCCTCGCGGGTTTTGATGAACCAGGCGTTTTCGGCAAAGCGGCAGCAGTCGAGGAAGAGCGGCACGCTGTGGCGGCGGCAAATCTCGCTGGCGGCGCGAATGTTGGCCATGCTCACCGGCTGCCCGCCACCGGAGTTGTTGGTGACGGTGATCATCGCCAGTGGCACTTTGCCCGGATTTTCCACGATGGTTTGCTCCAGTTTTTGCAAATCGATATTGCCTTTGAAGGGCAAAATGGCGGCGGGGTCGTGCGCTTCGGCGATGGGAATGTCGTAGGCGACAGCGCCGCGATATTCGGTGTTGGCGCGGGTGGTGTCGAAGTGGGTGTTGTTGGGCACGATGTCGCCCGGCTTGAGCACGGAGCCAAACAAAATGCGCTCGGCGGCGCGCCCCTGGTGGGTGGGGATGACGTGTTTGAGGTGGGTGATGTTTTGTACGGCCGTTTCAAACTTATAAAACGATTTGGCCCCGGCGTACGACTCATCCCCCAGCATCATGCCCGCCCACTGCCCGGAAGACATCGCCCCCGTACCAGAGTCGGTCAGCAGGTCTATGAGCACGTCTTCGGCCTTGAGCAGGAATAGGTTGTAGTGGGCTTCAGCTAATAATTTTTCCCGCTCGGCGCGGGTGGTCTGGCGGATTGGCTCCACCATTTTAATGCGAAATGGTTCGATGATGGTTTTGAACTTCATGCGTGCCTCCAAAGTTGTGGGTTGGTGGCTGGTGGTTGGTTTGTCAGGCGAACGAGCCATTAACCACCGGCCCCTAGTTACAATTTGCCGTGTGGAAACGGCCGTTTGCACCTTCAGTGTCACATTATATGCCGCCATTCTATTTTGTGATAGATTACGGACAGGTAGCTATTTCCCCTGGATTCTTTTTGAATGCAAATTGAATTCAACGCTTATTTCGGAGGATCAAAACAGATGGATGTAAAAAAAGTTGAAGCCGGTGGGCAGCAGATTGCCTACTATGAAAGCGCAGGCAACGGCCCGGCGGTAATGCTCATTCACGGCAATTCCGCCTCTAAGCAAACGTTTGCGGCGCAGTTGACGGGCGAATTTGGCCAGAAATACCGGGTGGTGGCCATGGATTTGCCCGGTCATGGTGAATCAGACCAGGCGGCCGAGCCAGCGAAAACGTACCATATGCCGGGCTATGCGGCCGTTGTGGCTGAAGTGGCGCAAAAATTGGGCCTGACAGATGGCGTGTTTGTCGGCTGGAGTTTGGGTGGGCATATCGTTCTAGAAGCCCATAACCTGCTGCCAGATGCGGCTGGGTTTGTTATTTTTGGTACACCCCCGCTGGCGTTCCCCCCGGATATGGAGAATGCGTTTTTACCGAATCCGGCGATGGGCGCGGCTTTTGCCGAAGAATTAACGCAGGAGCAAATGGCAGGATTTGCCGCCGCTTGCCTGGCCCCAGACTGCACCCATGATTTGGCCCCGTACGTGGCGGACATCGCCCGCACCGATGGCCGTGCCCGCGCCACAATGGCGGCCAGCATTGCCCCAGATGGCTACCAGGATGAGGTGGAGATTGTGCGGAATTTGAAACGGCCGTTAGCCATCCTCCACGGTGAGCAAGAGCAGCTGGTTAACGCCGCGTACATCAGCGGGCTAGAGATGCCCACGCTGTGGCGCGGCGCAGTGCAAATGATCCCTGGTGCCGGCCACACGCCGCAAACCGAAACCCCCGAAGCGTTTAGCGCCCTGTTAAGCGCCTTTGTGGATGAAGTAACGGCCGTATGAAGAGAATATGAGCACGTTTCCTGAATAGTTCGACAGAAAAGGGATTGCCCGGTATAGTTGAGGTTGGATCAAAATTCAAGATGTTGTAGTTCTGAATTAAAGTATGTTAAAGCGTTGTCTGGACATATAAATCCAGAGAACGCTTTTTTGTTGTCTTTCTTGTTAAGAACCATACGTATTGATATTGAGAACCACCCTATTTTTATGTACCAAAACAAGGAGTGTACAACAATGAGCGAACGTAAAACTGGAACCGTAAAATGGTTTAATGATCAAAAAGGATTTGGATTTTTGGAACAAGAAGATGGCGATGATGTATTCGTGCATCATTCCGCAATCGTTTCTGAAGGCTACCGCTCGCTGGCTGAAGGCGATCGGGTAGAGTTTACGATTGAACAAGGCCAGAAAGGCCCAGCCGCAGCCGACGTCCGTAAAATCTAAACCGTTGGTTTGAACTTCCTCTTCTCTGAGGAATTTTAAAATGAAGTAAAAAAGGCTCGCAGTTATGCGAGCCTTTTTTTATTGCAATCCCTTCATTCTGGGGTGACGGCCAGGTTAATTGCGCGGCGTTGCGTCTAAGGTGAGCAATAACAGATTATCAGAGACCGTGACGTTTTTTAAGGTGATGTTGCGGTTGCGCGGTTCTGCCCGCCCGTTGATCCGTTCGGCGAGGTTGTTGTTGAACTGTTCAATGCGCTCGTCGGTTACATCTACGCCTTCGATTTGAATTTCTGTGGCTTCCAGTAGCAACGTGCCATTTTGTACGGAGGGGATGATGACGATACGGCCGTTTACCCTTCCCCCACCATCTCGCCGGTCATGCGTCCCGGTCACTTCGATTTGCCCATTTTGTAAAGCAACCACAGGGTCCCGCAGCAGCGGATTTGCGCCAGCTTGCAGCGCTTCTTCAACCAGCTGAGCCATATCTGCTTCATTAAGCTCGACGGTGACATTGAAAACATCGCTGCCCCGCTCGCGCACAATATCAACCCGACCTGCTCCGCAAGCTACCAAAAGTAAACTACCTACTACCAGTAAAACAGCTATTGTTAATTGTCGCATTTTGTTCTCCTTAGAAATAAACCTCTGGGAGGCTTCAAAAATGGCCTCTGTTACGCACTGAACCTCCCGGAGGTTGGGTTTTCATTCATGGTGGTCGGCGACAGCCGGTGTCGTCTCCTCTGAAAATAGGCCGCGGATTACGCGGATTTACGCGGATTAAAATCTGTGGAAATCTGTGGCTCTACTGAAAAAAGGGTGATTTCACCGCAGAGGCGCGGAGATCGCGGAGATTTTCCTCTGGTTATCTTTAAAACGCTGCGTCCTTTTCGTCTTTGCGGTTTGGTTTTTCAGTGGACTCATCTGTGTCCTTTTCATTTATGGTGGCAGCAATTTGTAAATGATTGGCCTGATAACTGTAACGTGTTTGTAAAAACGGCCGTTTCATCACCAAGCCCAATAGCTACCATAAGCTCAACTTATCAAATCTTTATACTGTCTACACAGTTTTGCTTATGATAAAGCGTAATGAATCCATTGCAGTGCAAACGATTCATTCAAAATTTACAAACAGCTAGCCGATTGGCTAAAAAACGTATTGGAGAACAAAATCATGTTAGAAAACAGACAATCTGAAAATACAGGCAAACGCTTGATTAGTTGGAAATCTATTTTAGGCCTTGGCTTGGCCTCTCTTTTTATTGGCGGGCTGGTGCTGCTGGTGCAGCCAGCTTCTGCCCAAACCACCGATGGCAGCTTGACCGATGAGGACATTGCCTCGCTGCTTTACATGCGCGAGGAAGAAAAGCTGGCCCACGACGTATACGTAACGCTCTACGAACTGTGGGGCGCACCGCTTTTCAACAACATCGCCGCCAGTGAGCAAAACCACACAGAGATGGTTTTGGCTTTACTCAATCAGTACGGTCTGGCGGATCCGGCGGTGGGCAATGCGGTTGGCGTTTTTGCCAATGCAGAGCTGCAAGCGTTGTACAATGACCTGGTGAGCCAGGGCAGCCAATCGTACGAAGCGGCGCTGCGGGTGGGTGGCCTGATCGAAGAAGTGGATATTGCAGATTTGCGGGCCGAATTGGCCACCACAAACGTGGCTGCGATTCAGCAGGTGTACCAAAGCTTGCTCAGCGCCTCGGGCAATCATCTGAATGGGTTTGCCAACGCTTATGAAAATGCCACAGGCGAGGCATACGCCGCCCAACTGCTCAGTGATGCGGACGTGGCAGCCATCTTGAGCGGGGGTAACAGTTCTGGCAACGGCAACAGCCAGGGCGCACGCGGTGGCGGTGGCCAGGCTGGTGGCAACCAGGGTAGTGGCCGCGGCAACAGTGGCCAAGGCAGCCAGGGCAGCCAGGGCAGCCAGGGCAATGGCGGCGGCCGGCGTTAATTTGAAAAGTTCTTAAACCTCCTGTAAACGTTGATCAAAAAAGCGGTGCTTGCTGAGCAGGCACCGCTTTTTTGCGTCACAATTTGGACACGGATTTGACGGCAGACACGGATAAAAAGCAAAAAATCCGTCAAATTCGTGTCATCTGTGTTCCCTATTTAGGCGAGGGCGAGTTCGGGGGTGGGAGATACGGCCGTTTCCCGTTCCACAACTTTCATCTGAATTCCATTTTCTGGGGTGAGCGTGATTTGGGTGTTGTAGCGTACAGGTTCGGTTTGGGCCAGGGTGAGCCGGTAATTTTGGGCAATGGTGGCCAGAATGAGCTGCGCTTCCATCATAGCAAAGGCGTTGCCAATGCAAACCCGTGCGCCGCCGCCAAACGGCATGTAGGCAAACTTGGGCAGCGATTTCTCGAACTCTGGCGTGAACCGCTCTGGTTTAAACGCGTCTGGCTCGTCGAAATAGTGGGGCAGATGGTGCATCACGTACGGCGAGATAAAGACGGTGCTGCCTTTGGGGACGGTATAGCCGCCTAATTCAACATCTGCTAGAGCGAGACGGCCGTTCAAAATCCAGGCGGGTGGGTATAGCCGAATTGCTTCTTTGATGATTTGCAGGCTGTACGGCAGGTTAGGCAAATCGGCCAGCGTGGGCTGGCGACCGGCCAGCACGCTGTCTAGCTCTGCGTGCAGTTTGGCTTCTGTTTCGGGATGTTGGGCCAGTAGAAACCAGGTCCAACTGAGGGCATTGGAGGTGGTTTCATGCCCGGCGGCAAACAGGGTGGCTACCTCGTCGCGCAGCTGCTTGTCGTCCATAAATTCGCCATCTTCGTCTACAGAAAGCATCAGCATAGAGAGCAAATCACCGCTGTCTTCTACCTGGCCGTTAACGGCCGTTTGTCGTCGCCCGGCAATAATTTGGTCCATTACCTTGTTAAATTCAGCCACCGCCCGGTTGCGCAGCCGGTTATCGGCCGTGGGAACCCAGTTGGGCAGCGAAACCCCTCGCTGGTAATCCCGGTTAGAAACGGCTTGCAGGTCTTCCATAGCGCTGCCGATGGTAACGGCCGTATCACCCGACTCGGCAATAGCATCTGCATCAAATAATGTTTTAGAGACGATGAGCATCGTCAGATGCATCATTTCCTCAGTAATGTCTACTACCGCTTCATTTTCCCAGCCAGCCATAATTTGATTTGCATAATCAAGCATCACTTTAGCATAGTTGTGGATGCGTTTGCTGTGGAAGGCGGGTTGGGCCAGCCGCCGCTGCCGCCGATGAAAATCCCCATCGCTGGTGAGCAAACCATTGCCTAAAAATTTGCCCAGGATTTGTTTGTCTAGCGGCGCTTTTTCAAATTTATCGCTTTGCGTTACCAGCACTTCACGAATGAGGTCGGGGTGCCCTACCAGGTAGGTGTGCAGGTGTGCCAGCCGAAAATAGACCAGATCGCCATATTTTTTAATACTTTCCAGCAAAAAAGCGGGTTCATCTTCACTGAATTGGCTGGCGCTTCCCATGATGCCAGAGCTTTTAGGGCCAGACGGCCGTTTTACTGCCATGATAGTTACTCCTGAATTTTTGAGATAATTGACAAGTTGTTGTTTAATTGATACAGTGTTGCCAAAATAATAAATCGGATTGGTTGATTGTCAAGCGTGAATCACAATCCACTGTTGATTTATCGACAGTTGTTGAAAAGAGGTATACACATGGACAGGCGCGTCAAACGCACACGCAATCTGCTGGGGAAAGCGCTTCTGGAGTTGGTGCAAGAAAAAAAGTACGACCAGATCACCATTCAAGAGATTACAGATCGGGCCGATTTGAACCGGGCCACCTTTTATTTGCATTACGGCAGCAAAGAGGAGCTGTTGGCCGACAGCCTGGAAGAATATTTTGATGCGCTGGTGGCGCAAATTGCCAGCAAAACGATGAACAAACCGATCTGGGAAAATCCAGAAGCCGATGCCCTGGTGTATACCCACGTGGCCGAACATGCTGATTTGTATCGGGTTTTGCTAGGGGAAAACGGCATGGGGTATGTGATCAACCGGATTATTGATTACATTGCCCGGTTTAGCGAACTGCAATTGCGCGCTGGATTGGGTACAGTCGAACCCGATATTCCCATCGCAATTATGGCGCGGCACGTGGCGGGTTCAATTTACGCGCTGATCACCTGGTGGCTGATGAATGATATGCCCTACACACCTCTGCAAATGGCCGAAATGAGCACCCGGCTGTGCGTTACCGGCACGGTGCCAATTGCGCAAACATAAAAAAACCGGCTGGTTGTACAACCAGCCGGTTCCATTGAAATTTGGTCTTTAGGATTGGGCGGGGTCAACCTGGTTTTTGGCCCAAATTAACGCCAATTTCGTGATAATTCGCGTCAACTCGTTGCAAACTCCAGGAAATCCCAAAGAGCCTGAAATTTTAACCGCAAAGGGCACCAACAGCGCAAAGCTTTTCTTAAAACCGCTTCACGCTGTGAGCCTTGTGTGGCACAAAACTAACCTGCGCGGGAAACGGCCGCTTCCAAAGCCCAACGCACAAACACCGGAGCCATCTGCTGGCGGTACGGGTTTTGCCCGTTTTGATGGACAGTAAGTTGTGATGCTGTGCCACAAATCCAGAGAAAGCTCATTTTGGTTTTCCCAGAATTCACTCTGGTTTACTTAACTTGTTGGCTACTTTTTTGGCGATTTGGTCTGTCCACCAGTTGCTAATCATGCGAATCAGCACAATCGCGCCCAAAATGGCGAGGCCGGTTTTGATAAGGCTGTCGCGGTTTTCTGGGGCCAGGTAGTCGGCGGCTAAATTTTTGGCAACGCCAGCGGCAAACTGCATTTGTGAGGGGGGCGGAGGGGGCGGCAGCGGCTCATCCAAGCCCAGCTCACCGCTGGCAGAGGCCATCATGCGAGCCTGTACCTGCTGCCCCAAGCCCTCCAGGCTTTGCCGGATAATCGCGTTGGCGGAGGTTTCTAGCATTCGCTGGCCCACACTTGCCAGGCGACCGCCAACATCGGCGTCACCGGTGTAATGCAGGGTGGTCATGTCGCCATCGGCTTCCAGGCGCAGGTTGCCGGTGCCTTTGACAAAGCCAGGTGCGCCTTTGCCATCTACGGCGATGGTGCAGCTTTCTGGGCTTTTGAGGTTGCTCATGACGACATCGCCCATAAATTTGCCTTGCACGGGGCCAACTTTTATTTTGAGAATGCCGTTGAACTGGTTTTCCCCACTGGTTTCCAGCTTTTCGCAGCCAGGTAAAACGTTGGCCAGAATAGTGGGGTCTAGCAGCATGGGCCAAAGCACGTCACGGGGTGCTGCAAAGGGATAACTGCCTTCAACTTTCATTGGTTTTTCTCCTGATGGGTATTTGCGTTGGTTTTTTAACGCTCGATTGCTTTTTGAATAAGCTGGTTAAGCTGGATGCGATAAGCGCCGATACAGTGATGTGTGTATGGGCAAAATAAGTTTTACCTAATGTCGTAGATGCTGTCAAACGGATTCGGCCGTTTTTTTAAGGCAGTGAAAGAAGCTTTCGATGAGGCGGGGGGCGGTGGTTTGGATCATTTGGGTGAGCAATTTGTTATGCGGGGTAATTTGGGCGGAAAAGGTGAGGGTTGTCTGATTGGTTGGTGTGCTTTTAAGGGAAAAATCACCCTGCATGGGAACGGCCGTATTACCTAGTTGTGCCTCGCCCTGCCAGTGCAGATAAGTGGGTGGAGTTACCGTTTGCCAGGTAAGCAAGACTGGTATGAAAACTGTGCTTTTACCGCTACCCCAGCAAAACTGGAGTTGAAACCGGGTATTGGCCTCTAGCGCTGTCCAGCCTTGTAGGCGGGGGGTGCATTGGCTAACCAGGTGGGGGGTGGTGAGGGTATGCCAAACGGCCGTTTGTGCCGCGGCAACGGAGACAGTGCCCTGAAACTCCATTTTATTTACTCACGGTTTGCTCAGCTGCTTTCCAATTTGGAAACGCTTCGATGGAGCTTTTGATGAAGCCGTCGGCGATTTCTTTGACGCGTTCGTCGGTGATGCTTTGGGCGATCCGGCCGACGACGCGTTTGGGCATAAGGCGCATGCCTAACGGCCGTTCCAAATCTGCCTTCAGGCGAATGGTGTATTCCACCCGGGTTTGCGCACCCAGGTCGAAAAACTGGGTGTCGATGGCAAACAGGCCGCTGCCAGTCGCTTGCCGCATGGTGGTTCCGGCCTGAACAGGAGGGGCTTCGTTGATTTTGATGGGATACACATTGAGCACCATCGCGTTCCAATCCACGCTGCTTTCCAGGTCTGAATATATTTGGATGGTGTAGGCACCCAGTTCAACCGTCTCGTACAGCATGCGAATTTGGTTGTGGCTGTAGGCATGCACCAGGGAAATATGGGGCAAAAACTCAGCGACACGGCTGATGTCGCTGTAATAGGTCAGGGCAACTTTGGGAATGGCGGGAAAAACAAACGCTCGTTTAATGGAGCCGGTTATGTTTATCATGCAGTGGGTTTATTGGTTAGTTCTCTTTATTGTTAGTAGGTGTTTTTTCATCAATGAGCGAATCAATTTTGGCAGACAAGGTTTCGATTTGATTCGTCAGTTCCTCCACTTCTTCGCGGGAGGGTACGCCGCGTACGCTGAGCAATCGTTCCAGCCGTTGCTGCCCAGGAATCATTTCTTTGCTTTTTTCCTGGCCGGCAGCGAGCAATTTTTCACTCAGGTTGATGGCTTCCTCCTTTGCCATCTCGCCTCGTTCTACCAGCGTTTGCAGACGTTTTTCAATTTCTTCATCGACGTGCTTAAGCAGTTCTAGCGGTGAATTGAGGTTGCGGCGCAGGGTGTTGAGCGTGTCGCCCCCGGCGCGTACCAGCCCGGTGAGGACTGATTTGGGTAGGAAGCCGCTGTTGCGCTTTTCTTGTTCGAAGATGATTTGGGTGAGGGTAACGGCCGTTAAATCTTCATCGGTGGTGTGATCAACTACCTGCACTTCGGCACCTTCGCGAATCAGTTCCGCAATGCCGTCCAGGGTGATGTACCGTTTGGCTTCGGTATCGTACAGCTTCCGATTGGGGTAACGTTTGATGACGGGCATAGCGGTTTATTCCTTCGATAAACAGATCAGGTGATTTGGCACCTGCATTGGTTCGCCACGGAGGGCACAGAGAATGTAGCGGATCTATCTTGCATTTCTGGTTTCTCTTTTTGGCGTTTTGATGATTCAGTGCGTCATTAGAAATTATAGGCGTGATTGTGGGATATGCAAAAAGGGAGAGGTTCGGCGGGACGGCCGTTCCTCTCCCAAAATCATCGTTATTCTGTTGTAAGCAAGCGGGGGCTGATTACTCTTTCAGGGTTTCAATCTTTTTGGTAAGTTCAGCTACCTTGCTGCTCAGCTGTTCAATGTCGGATTTGGTGGGGATATTCATCCGGTTGAGCAAGCTTTCCATGCGTTTTTCCAGCTCGTCGCTGACGCGCTTGCTGCTTTCTTGGGCGCGCTGTTTGCGGTTTTCGGCCAGATCGTTGAGGAGGGAACGGCCGTCTTTCTCGGCAATTTCGCCCTTATCAATCAGTTTATGCACAAATTTCTCGGCTTCGTCTTGGGCCAGAGAAACTGCACCCACACCGGCCAACAGTACGCGGCGAACGCCTTCTACAAAACTATTTTTTGCTTCTTCAACTGCTTCTTCTTCGATTTGAATTTTTTCTGCCATTTTTTACCTCGGCTTGTGTTGCACAACGCGGGTAGATGATGGCCATCTACCCGCGAAAACAGGTCCAATTTTTAAGTTGCTCTTCCCCAGAGATGGTTACAAAACTAGGCCGTTTTGTTCAGGTCGTTGACTTTTTTGTTCAGGGTGGTGACCTTGCGGCTCAGCTTGTCGATGTCGTTCTTGGACGGAATGTTCATCCAGTGCAGCAAATTCTCAAACCGCTTTTCAACTTCTTTTTCTACGCGTTTGGCTGCTTTTTTGGCGTCTTTTTGGCGATTTTCAACTTGTTTGTTGACCATGCTGCGGGTTTTTTCTTCGGTGGTGCTGCCGCGCTCTACCAGGTTGTGGAACACGTTTACCAGCTCTTCTTGAGCCAGGGTTACTGCGCCCAAACCAGCCAGGACAACTTTACGGCCGTTCTCGACCAATACGTTTACATTTTCTTCTACAGTTTCGGTGAACTCGATTTTTTCTGCCATTTTTTAGTGCCTCCTGCAATCCGATAATGAGTGAGGATTGCGTTATCTTTAGGTATTTGCTTTGGTTATGACGCATCGCATCATGAACAAAATATAACACAGTGCGTCATGAATGTCAAGCAGGCAAAAATGGCAGGTTTTACCAGTTTAATTGGCCTGAGCAAAGGCCGTGCGCAGCTCCTCCAGCCGCTGGCGATTGGCTCCCGCGTCGCCATAGCCCAGGCGCGAAGCAGAGCGAAAATGGATCAGCCCGTCGGCTTCGTCGAAGAAAAATTCCACATCGTCGATGAAGCGCCACAGGTTGGAGCGGGCTTCGGCGTGGATGTAGGTGGGCGTCTGGCTGATGAGGGTGTAGCTGGTGTCGTTGGCCAGAAGGGTGAGGATTTTTTGATGGGCAACGGCCGTTTCCCCCTCATACGCTATCGGTTCAATGCGGTGCTGCTCGTCTGGGGCCTGAGTAGAGACGCAGTTGGGGCTGTTTGGGCAAGGGGTGAGACGGCCGTTTTCTACCCCCAAATTGTCAGGCATCGGGCTGACGCGCGGCACCAGCCAGCGCAGCGGGAAAAAAGCCACCACGCCCAAAATAATGAGTACAACGAGAGATTTAAGAATTTTTGACATAGGTTTCCTGTGAATGTTTTGGGGGCTTCAGGCCGTTAAAAAGGTGGATAGTTCGTGAGGCGATCACGTTTCACGTATCACGCATTAAAATTCCTAAAGACCCTATTTTTGCAAATCTTCCAGCAATAGTTCCGCCGCTACCTTACCGGAAAGTGTCACCATCGGCACGCCGCCGCCGGGATGGGTGGTGCCACCGGCGTAGTAAAGCCCCTCAATTTGTTTGGAACGGTTGTGCGGCCGTTTAAACGCCGCCCAGGGTGAATTGGGCGACGCGCCGTACAGCGCCCCGCGCCACGCCCCGCTGCCCTCGGCCAGATCGTGCGGCGTCAAAATTTGCTCGCTGACGATATGATCGCGCACGTCAAAGCCAAAGCTGGCGATTTTTTGCAGGATGCGGTCGCGGTACGCCTGCTGGTTGGCGTGCCAATCGTACCGCTCGTCCAGCGGCGGGGCGTTGACCAGTACAAACCAGTTCTCGCCCCCCTCGGGCGCGTGCTGCGGGTCGGTTTTGCTGGTGATGGCGATGTAGATGGTGGGATCATCCGGCGGCTGGCCCTGTTTGAAGATCGCCTCAAACTCGGCCGGGTAGTCGGGCGAGAAGAGAATGTTGTGGTGGGCCAGCTGGGGGAACTGCTTGTTGATGCCGAGGAGGAGGATGAAGCCGGAGCAGGAGGATTCTAATGGTGAATGGTTAATTGTTAATGGTAAATTGTTAATTCTTAACCCTCTGCGCCTTTGCGCCTTTGCGTTAAAATTTTTCAGCAAATGCTGCTGCGTGGTCGTCACGTCGAGGTTGCTGACAACGGCAGTTCCCCGCACAATTTGCCCGTTTTCCAGGATGAGGTGGGAGAAACGGCCGTTGGCCACCCCAATTTCCTTCACGCCACAGCTGGTATGAATCGTCACGCCCAGCTCCTCGGCCAGCCGGGCCATCGCCTGGGCAATGGCATAAATGCCGCCGCGCGGGTACCAGACGCCGCCGCTCAGCTCCACATGGGCGATGACGTTGAGCGTGGCCGGGGCCAGGTACGGGCTGCCGCCAACGTAGGTGGCAAAGCGGCCCAAAAGCTGCCGCATTTCTGGCGACTGCACATGGCGCTCAATCGCTTTTTGCATCGTGCGCAGGCCGTCGATCTTGAACCAGTCGGGGAAGGGCACGCGCAAAAAGCTGCGCCAGGTGGGCGGCTGGTCGTAGATGAAGACGGGGCCGGTGATGCGGTGAATCTGCTCCGCGTAGCGCAAATATTCCGCATAGCCAGCCACATCTTGCGGGGCAATTTGGCGGATTTGGGCGGCCATTTGCTGCGGGTCTTCTTTGGCGTCCAGGATGGTGCCGTTGGGGTAAAAGTAGCGCGTGAGCGGATCGACCGGTTCCAGCGTCAGGTACTCTTCCAGGCGGCGGCCGGCGCTGGCAAACAGCGCCTCGAACACGTGGCGCATGGTGATGACCGAAGGGCCGATGTCCCAGCGGAAGCCGTCGGCCTGCACCTGGCCCATCTTGCCGCCAACCTGCGGATTTTTTTCGTAAATGGTGACACGCTGCCCGGCGGCGGCCAGCCGAATGGCTGTGCTGAGCCCACCGATGCCTGCGCCGATGATGAGAATCTTTTTCATAGGTAATTAGGGAGATTGGAGAATGGAGATTAAAAAAATCTCCAATCTCTAATCTCCGATCTCCAATCTTCTCCCCTTCCACTCCGCCGTGCCGCGCCGCTGCCATTGGATCGATTGGAAGGCGATGCGGCTCATCAGCAGGACGGAGAGGGGCATGAGCAGGGCGTCGTGGGGGCGTTGGCGGGTGAAAACGGCCGTTGCCGCCCGCAAAATCATTCCCACCAGCCCTAAGACCAGCGGCCACACGTTCAAAGTCGCGGCAAACCAGAGCCAGGGAAAGAGAAACAGCAGCCAGTGAAAAAGGGTCGAGAGCAGTAAAAAAGGAATGTTGTTGCCGTGCCCGGCCAGGATGTTTTTGGCAAACCCGGCCCGGACTTCGGGCCAATTTTGGTACATGCGGCAGCTCACCAGCCGGTTGCCGTCGGCCATGCGCAGCCGTAATTTTTGCGCTTTGATCGCTTTGGCCAGGGCCACATCCTCGATGACGTTGTGGTGAACGGCCGTATGCCCCCCCACTTTTTCGTACGCCTCACGCCGGAACAGCAAACATTGCCCGTTGGCGGCGGCAAAGGCGGGTAGATTTGTGTAATGCACCGGCAAAATGGGCAGATAGCACAAGATCGCAAAGCTCATCAGCGGCACCACCAGCCGTTCGGGCCAGGTTTCGGTTTGCTGCGTGGGCCAGACGGTGAGCAAATCAGACTTTTCAGCTTCGGCCAGCGCCAGCAGCGCGGCCAGGGCCTCGGGTGCCCAGCGCACGTCGGCGTCGGCGAAGAGCAGGTAATCGCCGGTGGCGGCCTGGCTGAGTTGGTGGCAAGCCCAGTTTTTGCCCAGCCAGCCGGGCGGCAGCGGCGTGCCCGCAAGCAGCCGAAAGCGTTCATCACCGTTGGCCGCCTGGGTGGCGCTGGCTCCGGTGCCGTCGTCGGATTGGTCGTCCAAGAGGATCAATTCAAAGTTACGGTACGTTTGCCCCAGCAGGGCGCGGATGGTGTGGTCAATGACGGCCGTTTCGTTGCGGGCGGGAATCAAAATGGACAGTTTGGGCTGCATGGTGGGCTGGGTTGTTTTGAGGCGAGGGAAGAAGAGGAAGTTGGAAACGGCCGTAATCCCCAAAATCAACAGCGCCAATGAAATGAATCCCCCAAATATCGTTAATAACATGCCTGATTTTTTATCAGCAGATTGCGCAGATTGAATAGATTTTTAATTCGTTTAATCTGCGCAATCTTTGATTATTTTCCTGTATTTTCTTTGGTTTGCTGGCGACGGCGGAGAGACGGCCGTTTCCCCAAATCCGCCTGATGATTCCAGGCCAGCAGCAGCACCTGCCCCGCCCAGACGCCCAGCAGCACCGGATCGCCAAACCAGATGAGCAGGGCTGCCAGCATCCCGCCCAGCGCCAGCATCACCGCCCAGCCAGAGGGTGTAATCAGCAGCGTAAAAATTATTAGCAACGATAAGGAAATGAGCGGCATTGTCCAAATCGTAATGCCAATCCAGACGCCAAAGGCGGCGGCAATCGCCTTGCCCCCGCGCCAGTTCAAAAACGGCGAAAAGGTGTGCCCCAACGGCGGGCCTAATGAAATCGGCACGATGGCCCACCCTTCTACGCCAAAAATGTGCACCGCCAGTCCCAGCGGCAGCGCCCCCTTGGCGATGTCCAGCATGAGCGCCAGGGCAAACGGCAGCGCCCCGCCCGCGCGCAGCACGTTGGTGGCCCCCGGATTTTTGTCGCCAAACTGGCGAATATCCTTGCCCAGCACCAGCTTGCCCACCCAAACCGAAAACGGCAGTGCGCCAAGGGTAAAGCCGAAGAGGGTCCAGAGGAGGGTGGGGAGGAGTTGGTTCATAAGAAAGTTTGCCAGTGTGCGAGTTTGCCAGTGTGCGAGTTTGCGAGTTTGCCAGTTTGCGAGTGAACTGATTACTGCTTACTGCTCACCGATTACCGATTACTGCTCACCGACCACCGAGCGCCAGCCGAGCCAGACAAAAAATCCCATCACCACGCCGCCGACGAGGGCGGGGCCGACCAGCCCCCAGAAGAAGAGCAGGCCGAATGTTTCCAGGAACCAGGTGATGGTGTAGATGATGAGCAGGGGCTTGGCGGGCAGATTTTTGGGTCGGATGAGGGCGGTGAGGAGTACGGCCGTTCCCAACCAGCCCGCATAGTTCACCCACGGAATGCCAAAATAGCCGCTGGGATTATCCCATACCCACAGCCCCCAGGCCACCATCTGCGGATCGAGGAACAGGTCCCAGGCGGTGAGCGCCAGCCCGGCCAGCAGCAGGTAGAGCCAGCGGTTGCTGCCCCATTTGCCCGGCAGCTGCGCCTGGATGAGATGGGCCACCGCCCAGGCAGCGGGCAGCATCATAAACCAGGCGAAGGGGATGAGGACGGGCACGTGGGCAATTTGCGGCTGCATCAGGTCTGTATAGCTGTAGCTGCCGAAGGGGAAGCCGGTGGTGGAACCCAGCCATTCCACAAACAGGGTAAGCGTGGCGATGGTAACGGCCGTTGCCATCGTTTTTTGCCAGCCCCAGGAATCGCGCAGGATGAGGAATACGGCCGTTGCTTGCAGCAGCACGCCCAGCGTCAGGCCTAGCGGAATTATGCCCGGCCCCAAACCCACTTCATGATGGGCAGGCCAATCATGGCCAGCACCCAGAGGATGATGAGGGTGATCGTGGGTGAGCGGTGTTCAGTAATCAGTGATCGGTAATCAGTAATCAGTTGGGGTTGGACTCTTTTACTTTCCACTTTTTACTTTTCACTTGCGATTGGTAGTCGGCTGGCGCGCCATCGGGTTACGGCCGTTTTCAGCTGCGCCAACCGTTCCTGGCTTTCGGCCGCCAGGAACAGCGTCATGCCAAAGGTGACCAGAACATTGGTAATGAGAAAGAAAAGAAACTCTTCAAAGGGCAAGATGCCGCCGAGGTACCAGTTGATTGTTTGCGCCGGATCGATGGTCCAGATGCCGTCGTAGATGGCCAGGGTGTCGGCAGCGGCCAGGAAGAGGGTGGGCGGAACCAGCCCCAGCAGCACCAGTTTGCGGTGCCGCCACAAAATATCGCCGCCATACCCCACTTGCAGCATGATGGGCAGCAGCGCCCAGGCCAAAATCAGCGCCATGTAGGTGCCCGGTGCCCAGCCAGTTACCAAAATGGCCACCATGACAGCCCAGAGAACACCTAAAATGGCCAGGGCGGAAAGGCGGATACGGCCGTTCTCCCACCCCCTCTGCACCCCATCCGGCTGCCGCCGCATCCAGAACAGCAGCCACAGCCCCGTCAAAATCGGCTGCACCAGGAAAAAGGTGTACTCCTCGATGGGCACGTAGCCCAGGACAATGCCCGTGACTTTTGCCTGGTCATACCACCAAACGGAGGTGGCCACCAGGTAGTTGTCCCACGGCGTGGTGTACACCAGAGCCATTGCCAGGTGCAGCCCCAAAATGGCCCAGGGTGAATAGCTGCCAAAGCGCCGGGGCATCTGGCGACCCAAACGAGCATCCCGCCAGGTTAGCCCCAGCATAATCGTAATTGGTATGGCCAAAAAGAGGCCGAGAAAGCCAAAGTAGGTCATATTTTTCCGTTATCGGTAAGTCGGTAATCGGTAATCGGTTACTGTTTACGGGTTACCGTTCACCGATTACCGACTGCATGATCAAATCTTCCGCAATTTTGCTGGAGGAGAGTACGCCGGGCAGGCCAGCGCCGGGGTGCGTACCTGCACCCACGAAGTAGAGATTGTCGATATCTTCCGACCGGTTGTGCGGGCGGAACCAGGCCGACTGCGTCAAAATCGGTTCCACCGAGAAGGCGGAGCCGAGGTGGCTGTTCAGAATCCCCTTGAAGTGGCGGGGGTCAATATGCCGTTCGGTGACGAGGTTGGCCTGCAAGTCCGGCAGGTAATTTTCTTCCAGGAACTGCATGATGGCGTCGCGGTACGGCTTGGCCGTTTTTTCCCAATCGATGCCGGAGCCAAGATGCGGCACGGGGGAGAGCACATAGAACCCTTCGTGCCCTTCTGGGGCAATGCTGGGGTCGGTGAGGGTGGGCATGTGCAGGTAGAGCGAAAAATCGTCGGAAAGCTGCTTGTTTTTGAAGATGTCTTGCAGCAGCCCTTTGTACCGCTCGCTGAGGATGATGTTGTGGTGGGCCAGGTGGCCATCGTTGTACCGCTTCTTGGTGCCAAAGTAGATGACAAACAGCGACATGCTGTAGCGGGTGAGGTTGTTGTAGCGGAAGTCGGAGTTGCGCAGGCTGCGGTTTTTGCTGTTGATCAGCCTGGTGTAGGTGAAGGCCACATCGGCGTTGGAAATGACGTGATCGGCGTGATGCACGGTGCCGTCTTTGAGGCGGATGCCGGTGGCGCGTCTGTTTTCTACCAAAATTTCGTCAACTTCGGCGTTGAGGTGGAAACGGCCGTCCAACTCCTCAATCAGCCGTCCCAGCGCCCGCACCAAGGCCCCGGTGCCGCCCATCACGTAATGCACGCCCCACTCCCGCTCCAAATAATGGATCATGGCGTAAATGGAGGTGGTGTCGAACGGATTGCCGCCCACCAGCAGCGGGTGGAAGGAGAAGCAGCGGCGCAAAAATTCATTCTCGATGAACTGCGAGGCATAGTTGTACACTGTTTTGTGCGACTGCAAGCGCAGCAGGTCTGGAATGACGCGAATCATGTCATTAACCGACAAAAACGGCTGATCGGCCAGCTCTACGAACCCTTTTTCAAAGATCGCCTTGGTGGTGGCCATAAACCGCTTGTATCCTTCGCGGTCGGCCCGGTTCCACTGCTCAATCTGGTCGAGGATGAACGCTTCGTCGTCGTTGTAATCCAGGTGACGGCCGTTATGATCAAAAATGCGGTAGAACGGGTCACAGGCGACAAACTCCACGTAATCTTCCCGCTTGCGCCCCGCCAGCTCAAAAATGTCGTCAAACATAAACGGCGCGGTGATGACCGTGGGGCCAGCATCGAACTTGAAGCCGTCCTGCTCAAATACGTAAGCCCGGCCGCCGGGCTGATCCAATTTCTCAAAAATATCGACCTGATAGCCTTGGGCAGCCAGCCGTGCGGCTGCGCCCAAACCACCAAATCCACTGCCAATGATGATAACTTTTTCTTTCATGGTTTCGCTTTTCTGGGGCTGAAGCCCCAGGCTAAAGAGTTGGGGCTGAAGCCCCAACTTAATCAATTTTGGGCTTAAAGCCCCCAGGTAAAACAATTTTGGGCCTAAAGCCCTCAGGTAATACAATTTTGGGCTTAAAGCCCCAGGCTACAATGGGGGAATAATCTACCCCACAGGTAAATTTTAATTTTTATAGCAGGAAAAATTGATGGCTCCCCTCTTTCCCTACTTCCCACTTCTAACTTCTTACTTCTAACTTCTAACTTCTTACTTCTAACTTCTTACTTCGTCTCCACTCACCCTTGCGGCACTGCGTACAAATTGTCCGCCTCCAGTGGCGCTTCATGCGAGCAGGCCACCAGAGCGGGCTGCGTGTGGACTGGTTTGTGAATCAGGTTGACGTATCCGTTGGTTTTGGAACGCCACCAGATGCCGGGCAGGTTGAGCAGTTTTTCGCGTTTGGTGGTGTGGGCCCGGCGGCTGAACACGTCATAGTCGTGTGCTTCGATGTCGTCCAGGATGGCGCGGTACAGTTCGGCGGCGGCGGCAATGGCAAAACGGCCGCTTCGTCCCAACATCGCCACGCCCGGCAGCGCCTCGGCATACAGCTGCCGTGCCCGCCGAATCTGGAAGCGCATAAAGGCGCGCCAGCGGTGGTCGATGGTGCCGGCGGCAATGTCTGCTTCCATCAGGTTAAACATGCGCAATTCTTCTAGGGGGAGGTAGAGACGGCCGTTTTGCCAATCTTCCTGCACATCCCGCAAAATGTTGGTGAGCTGCAAAGCCACGCCCAGCTTGATGGCATACGGAATCGCTTTGTGCCCTTCATACCCCACAATGTGCATCGCCATCAGCCCCACTGTGGAGGCCACGCCGTAGCAATATTGCGCCAGTTCGCCAAACGTCTCGTACCGGTCGTGCACCAGGTCTGAGGTAACCCCGTCTAAAAGCTGTTCAGCGTAGCGGCGGGGGATGTTGAAATTGGCCCGCGTATCGGCCCAGGCCAGCGCCACCAAATTGTAGATAGGCGGGTGATTGGCCAGACTTTCCTGACGCCATTGCAAAATCCGCTGATGCTGATTGTTGGTTTCTTTGTCTACCAAATCATCGCTAACGCGGCAAAACGCATACAGCGCCCGCGCAGCTTCCTTTTGGGCTTTGGGTAAGAGGCCAGAGGCCAGATAGAAGGTACGGCTGTGCTGTTTGGTAATCGCAGCGCAATGCTCATACGCCTGGGCAAGATGCTCGCGACCATCATGAATGGGTTCGTTAATGCTGTCATGATCGAGCGCGTGATGGGCCAGGCGCAGTAGACGGGTTTCCCAAACTGCTGGTTCCAATGTTTCTAACGCCATCTTTTCCTCCTCCAAAATCTCATCAAATCAATAAATACGCAAAATAATTGGGGCGTTCTGGTTGACTTAAAATAGTGAACCATTAAGAAAAATGGTAGCCTACCCAGGTCATTTTGTCAAGATATTGTTTACATTTTGCGTCGATTTTAGCGAAAATCACCCAGAAATGAGGCGAAAACATGTGCAAAACATCATTTTGAACAGGTTTTGTAGAGCGCAACGGCCGTTACCAGATTTTTCTGCGCGGAGAAAGCTAAGGAATCCAGCTCAGGCCAATACGGCCGCGCTCGGCATCAATCGATTGGATGGCCACAGTGAGGATGTCGCCCACGCTTAACGCTTCGCTGCGCGGGATTTGGCTGCGGTGCAGCAAGCCATCTTGCTTCACGCCGATGTCGATGAACGCGCCAAAATCTACCACGTTGCGCACGGTGCCCTTGAGCTGCATCCCCGGTTTGAGGTCGCTGAGGGAGAGCACGTCGCTGCGCAGGATTGGCTTGGGCAAATCTTCGCGGGGGTCGCGGCCAGGGCGCACCAGCTGCTCTAAAATGTCCGCCAGGGTGGGCACGCCGGTGTTGAGCTGGTTGGCCAGTTCCGGCACGGGGGGCAGCTTGGCCAGAACGGCCGTTCTTCCCTCTGGCGGTGTGCTGGGGCTGAGCTTGGCTTGTTTGAGTACGGCCGTGGCCACCCCGTAGCTTTCTGGATGAATGGCGCTGGCGTCCAGTGGATTGTCCCCGTCGCGCACGCGCAGGAATCCGGCCGACTGCTCAAACGCTTTCGGCCCCAGGCCGGCTACTTTTTTGAGGGTGGTGCGGTTGGGGAAACGGCCGTTTGCCTCCCGAAACGCCACAATATTTTCCGCCAGCTTGGGACCAATGCCCGCCACGTGCGTCAGCAGCGCCGGGGACGCCGTGTTCACATCCACACCCACCTGGTTCACTACCGACTCCACCACGCCGTCTAGCGATGCCGACAGCTGCTTCTGGTTCACATCATGCTGGTACAGCCCCACGCCAATCGATTTGGGGTCGATTTTTACCAGCTCGGCCAGCGGGTCCTGGGCGCGGCGGGCAATGGAGACGGCCCCGCGCAGCGTCACGTCCAGCTCTGGCAGCTCTGCCTTGGCCAGCGGGCTGGCGCTGTAGACGCTGGCCCCCGCCTCGTTGACGATGAGGTAATGCACGTCGGCCATCTGCCGGGTGAGTTCGGCCACCAGCTGCTCCGTCTCTCGCGAGGCGGTGCCGTTGCCAATGGTGATGAGGCTGATCTGGTGCTTTTGCACCAGGGCAGCGAGGGTTTTTAGGGCGTCGTCGCGCTTGTTTTGTGGTTGGTGGGGGTAAACGGCCGTTGTCTCCAAAACCTTGCCCGTTGCATCCACCACCGCCACCTTGCAGCCGGTGCGGAACGCCGGGTCGATGCCCATCACGTTGTGCCCGGCCAGCGGCGGCTGGGTGAGCAGGCCGCGCATGTTGTCGGCAAACACCTGGATGGCGTGGGCTTCGGCCTGTTCGCTGAGGCTGCGGCGCACGTCTCGCTCGATGGCGGGCACCAGCAGCCGCTTGGCGGCGTCTTCCATGGCCAGTTGCAGCTCGTCGGCCAGCGGCGAGCGGCGGTCGGTGCGGTAGCTGGTGCGGATGGCCAAAATCCAGTCCCGCTCGGCGATGTCTACGTTGACGCGCAAAATTTTCTCTGCTTCACCCCGGTTGATGGCCAAAATTTGGTGGGGGCGCAGGCGATCGATGCGCTGCTCGAATTCGTAATACAGCTTGTAGACGGTGCGCTCGTCCACGGCATCTTTTAGCTTTTCGCTGCGCAGCAGGCCAAACTGGAGCGCCTTTTCGCGTAGAGATTGGCGTACCTGGGGCGTGTCGCTGATCGTTTCGGCGACGATGTCTCGGGCACCGGCCAGGGCGTCATCGGCGGTGGGGAGTTCTTCGTTAAGGAAGGGGGTGGCGATTTGAACGGCCGTTTGCCTGCTCACCAACTGCCCCAAAATAAGCTCCGCCAGCGGCTCCAGCCCCTTCTCGCGGGCGATCATCGCCTTGGTGCGCCGCTTCGGTTTGTACGGCAGGTACAAATCTTCCAGCTCAGTCAGGCTGCTGGCAGCCTTGATCGCTTTTTCCAGCGCTGGCGTCAGCTTTTCCTGGCTGCTGATTGATTCCAGGATCGTGCCGCGCCGGTCGTCCAGGGCGCGCAGCTTGTTGAGCTGTTCTTCAATTTGGCGAATTTGCTCTTCGTCCAGGCTGCCGGTCGCTTCTTTGCGATAGCGGGCGATGAAGGGGATGGTGTTGCCGTCGTCGAGCAGGGTGATAACGGCCGTTACCTGCCCTGGCCTTACGTTGATCTGTTTGGCAATTTGCGTTTCGTAGTTCATAAAGGATTCCACCTATTTTTGTCTGATCTTAGCATGGTTTGGCGGGAAGGGGAAAACGAAAGATGAGGCGTGAGGCGTGAGACGTGCCCTGTTTTGTCACGCCTCACGCCTCATGCCTCACAAAAAGTTCCCCACGCTGAAAATCAAAATGAGTTTATGACATTTGTCACGGCGCTTGCCTAACATTGTTCGTACGGCTTTTTTGCTGGTCTGGCTAACATTCTTTATAAGGTCACCCTTATCTTTTAAGGCAGGTTAGCCATTATGCGGACACAATCTACCAGTAACGAAACCATTGAAATGTATCTAAAAACGATCGCCGAGCTGGGTGACGGCGGTGCGCCGGTGGTCATTGCCCGCCTGGCGGAGCGGCTGGGCATATCACCTGTGTCGGCTAACGAGATGGTGAAGCGGCTGGGCGAGCAGGGGTTGGTGGCGCATGTGCGGTACAAAGGGGTGACGTTGACGAAGAACGGCCGTTACATTGCCCACAACGTCATCCGGCGGCAGCGGTTGTGGGAGCGGTTTTTGGTGGATCATCTCAAAATGGAATGGTCTGGCGTGTATGAGATGGCCTGCCGCCTGGAGCACGCCACTTCGAACGTGCTGGCGGAAGCGCTGTCGGCCTATTTGGGGCACCCCACCACCTGCCCGCACGGCAGCCCCATCCCCAAAAGTGATGGCAGCTTGCCGCTGGTAAGCACACGGCCGTTAACCGCCCTGCGCGTTGGCGAAAAAGGGTGCATCCACAGCATCCAACCCACCACCACAGACGTGTACGCCTACCTGAATCGATACCAAATTTTGCCCGACCGCAACTTTACCGTCTCTGAAATTGCCCCGATGGAAGGCCCCATCACCCTGGACCTACCCAGCGGCAAAGTTGCCCTCGGCCGTTCCATGGCCGAACTGGTGTGGGTCAATGTTTAAAAATCCACAGATTACACAGATTACACAGATTTTTTCTCTCTGTGAAACTCTGTGAAATCTCCGTGTAACTCTGTGTTCCGCTTTTGAAGGAGTTCTAACCATATGAACGAAGAAAACGTAACTCTAGATCAACTCAATCCCGGCCAAAGCGCCCAGGTGAAAAAAATTCATGGCCAGGGCGCGGTGCGCCGTCGGTTGATGGAAATGGGTCTGACCCGAGGCGTGCAAATTGATGTGGTCAAGGCGTCGCCGCTGGGCGACCCGGTAGATTATTTGGTGCGTGGCTACCATCTTTCGCTGCGCAAGGCAGAAGCCCAACTTATTGAGGTCATTATTTAACATGGAAGAGCCACTTAACATTCCTTTAGCGATTAAAGAAGCGCCGACTGGCCCCCTGCTGCCTTTGACGATGGTAAACCGGGGGGAAACGGCCGTTGTCAAAAAAATAAAAGGGTGCGACACCGTGCGCCAGCGCCTGATTGATTTGGGCCTGAATCCAGGTGCCAAGGTGCAGGTGCTCAAAAATGAACATTCTGGCCCCATGATTGTGGCGGTGAAGGGAGACGGCCGTCTTGCCCTGGGCCGCAATATGACGCATCGGGTGTTGGTAACGGCCGTTGCCAACGAGAATGTAAAAGATTGACATCTTTTGCTGCGTGATGCGTGACGCGTGAGCAAAAATCACGCGTCACGCAGCACGCTAAAAAAGTTAAGGTAAGTTTGAAGCGAGGTTCCACATGACAGTCATGATTGCCCTGGCCGGCAATCCCAACGTCGGCAAAAGCACTATTTTTAACGCCCTCACCGGTTCCCGGCAGCATGTCGGCAACTGGCCGGGCAAAACCGTGGAAAAAAAAGAAGGTCGCCTGCGCGTGGGCGATGAGGAGATTCTGCTCGTCGATTTGCCCGGCGCGTACAGCCTGACGGCGTATTCCATCGAAGAAATTATTACCCGCGATTTTATTGTGCATGAACGGCCAACGGCCGTTGTCGCCGTCGTTGATGCCTCTAACCTGGAGCGCAATCTCTATTTGGTGGCCCAGGTGCTGGAGCTAGAAACTCCCGTCATCATCGTGCTAAACATGACCGACGTGGCCAGCAATCGTGGCCTGAAAATCGACGCCGCCCAGCTCTCGCGGCGCATGGGCGGCATTCCGGTGGTGGAAACCGTCGGCAACCGCAGCCTGGGGCTGGAGCCGCTCAAGCAAGCGATCAAACAGGTTACAGAAAATCCGCCGCTGGCCCTGCCGCAGGCGCAGTACGACGGCGTGCTGGGCGCAGAAATGGCCGCCCTGGCTGCCCAAATCACCCAAAATCCGGTGCTGGTGGCCCATTACCAGCCGCGCTGGCTGGCGACCAAGCTGCTGGAAAATGATGAAGCGATTGTAGAGGCGCTGGAAGCGCAGGGTGAAACAGAGCTGCTGGCCGCCGCCGCCGCCGCGCAGGCGCGCATCGAAGACGCCACCGAGGACGATGCCGAGACGTTGATTGCCGACCAGCGGTACACCTTCATTGGCGATCTGGTGGCGTCGGTTTTGGAACGGCCGTCTACCTCCATCCTCACCACCTCCGACAAAATTGACGAAATTGTCACCCACCGCATCTGGGGCCTGCCCATCTTTTTGCTGATGATGTGGCTGGTCTTCCAGTTCACGTCCAACGTCAGCGCCCCGTTTTTGGATTGGGTGGATGGTTTTGTGAATGGCACTATTTATGGCTGGGCGGGGGCGTTGTTAACGGCCGTTGGCCTGGGCGATACCTGGTTTGCCGCTCTGCTCACCGACGGCATTATCGCCGGGGTAGGCGGCGTGCTGGTGTTTGTGCCCGTGCTGCTCTTTCTTTACATGGCCCTGGCCGTGCTGGAAGATTCTGGCTACATGGCCCGCGCCGCCTTTGTGATGGACCGCGTCATGCGCTGGATGGGGCTGCACGGCAAAAGCTTTTTGCCGCTGATTGTGGGCTTTGGCTGCACCGTTCCGGCCGTCTACGCCACCCGCACCCTGGAAAACGAAAAAGATCGCAAGCTGACCGGCTTTTTGGCAACCTTTATGAGCTGCGGAGCGCGGCTGCCCGTTTATGTGGTGTTTGGCGCAGCCTTTTTTGGCACCGCCTCTGGCAATCTCATTTTTAGCATGTATCTGGTGGGCATCGCCGTCGCGTTGGCGACCGGTTTTGCCCTGAAGTACACCGTCTACAAAGGGCAGCAGCCTGCGCCGTTTGTGATGGAACTGCCGCCCTACCGCTTGCCCCGCCCGCTTGACGTTTGGCGGCAAATGTGGGAGCGGGTGCAGGGCTTTTTGATCAAGGCCAGCACCGTCATTTTAGCTGTGTCCACCGTGCTTTGGCTGATGATGGCCGTGCCGGGGCGGGCCAACGCCGGTTCGTTCAACGATGTGGCGGCGGAAGACAGCCTGTTTGCGGTGCTCAGCGGCGCGGTATCACCCATCTTCCAGCCCGCCGGGTTTGGCAGTTGGGAGGCGTCTGGATCGCTCATTACCGGCTTTATGGCCAAGGAAGTGATTGTAGGCACCATGAGCCAAATTTTTGTGGGGGAAGAAGTGGCTGCGGCAGAGGTTACTGAACCGGCCAGCTTTGGTGAGCAGGTGGGGGAGGCGGTGCTGGGGTTTGGCGAAGCGGCCGTTCTCACCGTGCAGGAACTGCTCAACATTGCCCCACGCACCATCAATTTGCTGCCGGGGGTTACCCTGCCCACCTTCAACTTCTTCGGCATCGAAGAGGAAGTGGTAGACAACACCCGCCTAGAAGCGGCGCTGATTGGTTCGTTTGAGCGGTCGGCGGGGTCGGCGGCGCTGGGGGCGCTGGCGGCGGTGGCGTTTAATGTGTTTGTGCTGCTGTATGTGCCCTGCATGGTGGCGGTGGCGGCGATGCGGCAGGAGTTTGGCAATCGCTGGACGCTGGCGCAGGTTGGGTACACGTTGGCGGTAGCCTGGATTGCGGCCGTTTTGGTCTTCCAGGTTGGCAAGTTATTCATTTAGAGGAACTGGTAATCGGTCATCCGTAACCGGTATTCGGTGAACGGATGACCGATTACCGTTCACCGATAACGGCAAAAGTATGGCTCAAAGTAGATTACGCCAGGTGTTGACGGTTTTTGAAACGGCCGTAACCCCCCTCTCTCTGCCCCAAATTGCCCGCCAGCTGGCGGTATCGCCGGAGCAGCTGGAGGGGATGATTCAGCATTGGGTGCGCAAGGGCAAAATCCGCCAGAGCGCGGCGCTAACCGAGTGCGGCAGCTGCGGCAGCAACGGCGCGTGCCCCTTCGTCATGCAGCTGCCCCGCACCTATGAACTGGTCACCGAGACGTCGGCGATCCCCCTCAGTACGGTGAACATCACCTGTTCACACGCCCCAAGCAACGCTTAAATTTACTTTTGAAAAACGTATAACCTACACCTGTCATTCCCGTGAAAACGGGAATAACACTCTTTTGGAGGGCAGTTAGCCAACGAGTGGCAGGATGTGGGCGACTACGTCTGCGTCGTTTTGCGGGGTGGGCACGTTGTTGAAGAGGTGCCAGGTTTCGGTGTGGCTGGTGGTGGCGTCGGGGGCCAGTAGGGTGAGCGGTGCGGCCGTTTCTAGCTCTAGAATTTGGGCGTCGGTGTACAGTTCGGCGGAGCTGCTGCGGTCTGGGTAGGTGGCTTGTGGGTTGTGGGGTGGATGTTTGATGAGGAGGAAACGGCCGTCTTTTACATACCCCAACCAGCCAGCCACATTGTTCACGCCCAGCTTTTGCGGCGTGGTGGCCGTGGGGTCCTGGCGCAGCAGCACGTACTGCGTGCCCCAGGTCCAGCGGGGGTCGCCCATCTGGGTGTAGGCCCACAGATTCAGGCTGGTGGTGGGCAGCAGGTTGCCTTCGTGGCCAGCGCGTGGGGGGAGGGGGAGGACGGCCGTTCCACCCGCAGCCATCACCGACAGCGCCCACGGTGCCAGCTCAATCGGCCACGGATTCAGGTTTTGCACCGTGTGGGTTACGGTCACTTGGGCCGCTTCCGGGTCGAGCGCCACGTCGAGCGTTTTTTGCATGCGGGTGGTTGTTTCTATGGGCGCGATGAAGCGCACGAAGCTGCCGTAATCTTCTACGGTGACCGGGTTGTTGTCCGGGTAGTAGCTGCGGGGATGCTGCTCCGGGGCCAGCCAGAAGCGGTGGCCGCCGTAGCTGTGCCATTCGCCGCCACCTGTCTGTCCGTGCTGCTCAGGAAAGGTGCCGAAGACGTTTTCATCGCCCACAAAGCCAAAGTGGATGATGCGGGGGCCAACATCGGCCGTGACAACGAGTTCGATTTGAGAGTTGCTCAACTGGATGCAGTTTTCCCAGCCGAGGCACGATATCTGTTTCACATTAACTCCTTAGAATAAACCTCCGGGAGGCTTCAAAAATGGCCTCTGTTACGCACTGAACCTCCCGGAGGTTGGGTTTTCATTCATGGTGGTCGGCGACAGCCGGTGTCGTCTCCTTAGAAAATAGGCCGCAGATGAACGCGGATGAACGCGGATTAAATCTGGGCGCAATCTGCGCAAATCTGCGAAAACTACTCATTTTCAATACCAGGAAATTTTACTATGAATGCCAGGGAAATGCAGGAGAATGTCACCCCGTCACCCCGTCACCCCTCACCTGTTCACCCAACGCGGCGGCGCGAAACCCAAACCCACACCCCCGCCAGCCCCAGCAGCCCAGGCGTCAGGAAGATGCTAACCAGTTGCAGCAGCGTGAGCTGGCTTTGGCTGATGGTCACCTGGCGCGGGATCGATTCGCGGGCGGAGAGCTGAATGGTGAGCACGTCGTCTACCAGCCAGTTGGCGGCGTTTTCAAAGAGGAAGCTGTTGCCCCCCTGCTGGATGAAGCTGTTGCTGAGGAAGTCGGTATCGCCGAAGACGACGAGGCGGGCGCCGCTGGCGGTGTTGCGGGCGCTGAGGGCGACGGTGAGCTGGCCGGTGGCGTCTTCGGCGTCTGGGGCCACCTCTCCGGCAGAAATCATCTGCTCGAAGTTGGTTTCGCCCCACGCCTGGCTGCTGGTGGTGATGAGATTTACGGCCGTTACCCCCCCCGGCAGCTCCGTCTCAATTGAGCGAGCCACGTTGAAAATGGTGCCAAACTGGGCCAAACCTTGCGTGATCGGGCTGTCGCCGTACTGCGCTCCGATGAAGGTCAGGCCAATCGACTGCCCCGCCTGGGCCAGCGCGGCGTCGATGATGAGATCGTTGCGCAGGGTGATGCCCCAGCTGGTTTGCAGCCAGGTCAGCAGGCCGTCGGCCTCGGCGGCAGCCCGACCTTCCGTGTCCACCGCGTCGCGGGCGATGAAGAGGGCGCCGCCGTCGTCTACGTAGCGGCTCAGGGCGGCCAGCTCGGCGTCGGCCAGGGGGGCTTGCTGGTCGATGAGGAAGACGGCGCTGGCGTCGGCGGGCACTTCGCCGGCGGTGAACAGATTGAGCGTGTTGATGGTGAAGCCGCTTTCTTGCAGCAGGGTAACGGCCGTTCCCATCCCCTCTTCCCCAAAATCTTGCCAGCCCCGCTCGCCGTGCCCGGTAAGGAAGTAGGCGGTTTTGACGGTGGGGTTGAGCGTGCGCAGCAGCGCGGTGTGCAAATCCCGGTCGGTGAGGGTGGCGGCTTTGGCGAAGCTGCCGTCCTCGCGGGTAAATACCAGCGTCCCGGCAAAGGTGAGATCATACTGCTCGGCCAGCAGCGGGTTTGCGTTGGGGTCCACAAATTCGTAGCTGAGCTGGTTGGTGTACGCCTGCATTGTTTGCAGGGCGGCTTCGGCCTGGCTTTGCTGGAAGGCGGTTTCGGACGTGTAAAAACCGAGGACGCGAATCGGTTCATCCAGATTTTGCAGCAGGTCGATGGTTTCGGGCAGGGGGGTGAGGGCGTTGTTGGCGGTGGCGTCGTAGCGCCAGCCGGGATTTTGGGTGGCGAGAATGTAGAGCAGGGTGAAAACGGCCGCCGTTCCGCCCAATGTTGCCCAATCTGCCATTGCCAGCCGCCCCCGCTTGCTTTTGAGGATGAGGCTGGTGGTGAGGAGGAAAACGGCCGTTATCGCCACAAAATAGAGCCCATCCTTCACCAGCAGCACGCCTCGGAAAAAGTTATCCTGATGGTTGGCCAGGGCGAGTTCATTAAAAAGGGTGGCAACCGATTCTGCCACAGCAAACGATTGCGCCACAATCGTGAGCAGGTAGAGCAGCAGCGTAATGCCTAGCGCCACGATGAAGGCCACAATCTGGTTTTCTGTGAGCGCAGAGGCGAGCAGGCCAATGCCCAGCAGTGCCGCGCCGTAGAGCAGCACGCCCAGGTAGGCGCTCCAAATTGGGCCGGGGTCGGGATTGCCAAAAACGAACAGAATAAGCGGAAACACGCCGGTGAGGGCGGCGGTGAGCGCGTAAAACAAAAATCCGGCCAAAAATTTGCCCAGCACCAGTTCGCCATCGCGGATGGGCAGGCTGAGCAGCAGTTCCAGCGTGCCGCTGCGCTGTTCTTCGGCCAGCAGGCGCATGGTGAGGGCGGGCATGGCAAACAGGTAGAGGAAGGTGAACAGGCCGAGCACGCTCTGCACGTCTAGCGGCAGCACGCCGGGCTGGGTGGCGTGGACAAACAGCTCGGCGGCAAAGACGTAGCCGGTGAGGGCCAGCAGCACCACGCCAAAAACGTAGGCCAGCGGCTGCACAAAAAGTGCGCCCAGTTCGCGCCGGGCAATTTGCCAGACGTTATGCATTTGGCCCCCTCCCTGGCCCTCCCCCTACGAGGGAGAGGGTGGGGGTTTGGGCTTCTTTGAGCTTTTCCAGGAAGAGGGTTTCCAGGCTGTGCGGATTGGTTTTGAGTTCGAGCAGGCCCCAGTTTTGGGAGACGGCCGTTTCCGCCACCAACTGCCGCGTCTCATCTCGGCCATCGAAGCTGAGCAGGAATTGGTTGGGGGTGTCTGGGTAAACGGCCGTTACTCCCGCGATGCCCTGCAAAATTTCATGCGTTTGTGCGCTGGGATTGGCCAGCTGGATGGTGAGTTGGTTGCCGCCCTGTTTGATCTGGCTCAGGGGGAGGTCGGCCTGGATACGGCCGTTCATCAACAAAATTACCCGGCTGCAAACCTGCTCCACCTCGGCCAAAATGTGGGTGCTTAGCAGCACCGTGCGCTGGCGGCCCACGCTGGCAATCAGCTGGCGAATCTCCACAATTTGGGCCGGGTCCAGGCCAATTGTCGGCTCGTCCAGAATGAGCACGTCTGGGTTGTGCAGCAGCGCCTGGGCCAGCCCGACGCGCTGGCGCATTCCTTTAGACAGCTTGCCGATGAAGCTTTCGGCCCGGTCTAGCAGCCCTACCGCTTCCAGCACCTGGTCTACGCGATCCCAGACGTCATCCAGCCGCCGCACCTTGCCGATGAAGTGCAGGTAACCGGCCACCGACATTTCTGGGTAGAGCGGCACCGTCTCTGGCAGGTAGCCCAGATGCTGCCGCGCCTGCAAACTGGCATTCACGGTATGGTGCCCGGCGATGAACGCCGCGCCAGAGGAAGGTGGCAGGTAGCCGGTGAGCAGGCGCATGGTGGTGGTTTTGCCTGCTCCGTTTGGCCCCAGCAGCCCCACAATTTCCCCTGGTTGGCAGGCGAAGGTGAGGTGGGAAACGGCCGTTTCGGCAAGCTCACGCCCGGCCGTAACGCCCCCGTACCGTTTGGTTAACTGTTTGGCCTCGATCATGGGCCGGCTGGTTGTGTCCATCGCGCAAGTTACCTGCTTTTTTCATGCAAAGATCAGCAGAATCATACGCCATTTCGGGGGGATGAAAAGCCGCACAGCCTGGAACCGGGCAAACATTAGTCGTTTGTTCATGCAGGCCAGCCGTCTACACAAGGCCGCTAACTGGTTTACCGACGGCCTCTCTGCTCACTGCAAGCTGCTTCGCTGCGGCACGGTGCAACTCTGTGGCCCCAATCGGCCGGTCGTTAACAGAATCTGATAATTCTGGCACAGAATTATTGGCCATTCGACGCGCTTACTGGGGACTGATATAATCCTCGCTTGGTTTTTGTAAGAGAGCGCAGGCAACGCTAAATTGCCTAATACTTAATTCATAGAGGAAAAATTAGATGAATTTGCAAACATTAGCGCCCTATTTTGGGATCGCCGAAATTATTCTGGCTATTGCGTTAACGATTTTAGTTTTGCTGCAAACCAAAGGTTCTGATTTGGGTGGTTTTTTTGGTGGCAGCGGGGATTCCAGCGGCAGTTTCCGTACCCGGCGTGGCGTGGAAGCGACAATGCATAAAGTGACCATTGCAACGGCCGTTTTGTTCTTCCTGTGCACCATCTTGGCCTTTTTAGCCTGGGGGCAGGCAATTTAACTTTTTGTACTTTACTAACACAAAAGTAAGTGAGAAATTTGGTAATTAGGGCATGGCCTGATTGCCGTTGACGAGAAACGTGAACCGTTGGCCGTATTGGGCTTGCGTTTCACGTTTTATTGTTTATGAAGCTGCATTTACGTTGGCAAATGTTATTGGCACTGGTGGGATTTGGCCTCATTTTGGCCATTCTCTCTTTTCAGGTGCAATCGGTTGGATTATGTACCACACGCGTGCCTGCCTCTGGGGGCGTGTTTGTTGAGGGCATGGTGGGCACACCGCAGCGCCTTAACCCGCTGCTCAGCGATGGCTTCCCGGTTGATCAAGAGCTGGTAAATCTGCTGTTTGATGGCCTGGTGCAGTACGATCATGCTGGCCGTTTTATCCCCGCCCTGGCCGAAAGCTGGACGGTGAGTGAAGACGGCCGTTCCCTCCAATTCATCCTGCGCAACGGCCTCTTTTGGCACGATGGCCAACCCATTACCACCGCCGATGTTGCATTTAGCTACGGCTTGCTGCAAAACGACGCCTTCCCCGCCGCCCCCGCCGTCAAGGCGCTGTGGCAAACGGTCACCATCAACGTGCTCGATGCGCGCACCATTGAATTTGTGCTGGCGGAGCCATATTCCCCCTTCCTGGAAGCTGTTTTGCGCGGCATTGTGCCCGCCCACCTGCTGCAAGATGTGCCCCCGGCTGAATTGGCTAACCACAGCTTCAATCAGCAGCCGGTGGGCAGCGGCCCGTGGCAGGTGTTGCCTGGCCAGGATTGGACCAACACGCGCAGCCTGCGCCTGACCCCCAACCCGATGGATTGGCGCGAGGGCACGCAAATTCCGGTGCTGGAGTTTCGCTTTTACCCGGATGAAACGACGGTGCTCACCGCCTTTGCCAATGGCGATATTCAGGCCATCAATTCAGTATCGGATGCACTGCTGCCGGGGGTAACGGCCGTTTCCCAAGCCCGCCTCTTCACCACGGTGGCCCCCCATTACACCCAGCTCATCTTCAACCAAACCGACACCGGTTTTGCCCCGCTGCAGCTGGCAGAAGTGCGGCAAGGGTTGGCCGCTGGCCTGAACCGGGACCGGCTGATCGACCGGGCGCTCAATGGCCAGGGCGTGCCGCTAACGGGGCCGTACTTGCCCGATTCCTGGGCCAATGATCAGGCGATCTTTGCGGCGGCGCGGGCCAATGGGGCCAACCCCAATGACCTGCTCAACAGTGCGGGCTGGGCGCTGCCGGAAGGTGCGGCGGTGCGCCAGGCCGATGGCGAAACGTTTACGCTGCGGCTGCTCACTTTGGCAACGGCCGTTCAACAGCAAGTGGCCCAGGAAGTGGCGGCCCAGTGGGCTGAAATTGGCGTGGCGGTGGTGGTGGAAACGGCCGTTTCTGTCACCGACCTGCGTGAAAAATTGGCGGCGCGTGATTTTGACGTGGCCCTGGTGGATATTTCGCCCTCTATCGACCCCGACCTGTACGATTTTTGGAGCCAGGAAGCGATTATTCGCGGCCAAAATTATGGCGGCTGGAACAATCGACGGGCCAGTGAGGCGCTGGAAGCGGGGCGGCAGGTGTGGAGCGTGGGGGATAGACGGCCGTCTTACAACACCTTCCTCACCATCTATGCCGACCAGGTGCCTGCCGTCACCCTGTACCAGCACGTCTACACCTACGCCCTCAGCAGCGAAGTGAACCAGGCCGAAGTTGGCCCCATCTACGAACCACGCGACCGATACCAAACCTTCGCCAACTGGTTTCTGCTTTACCGCGACGTCACCATCGCCTGCCCCGCCGAGGAAACGGGCTGATGAAATGAATAGGACATTGATTAACCTAGATAAACACAGATGAGTCCACTGAAAAAACAAACCGCAAAGGCACAAACGGTGCAGAGTTTTATAGATTACCAGAGAAAAATCTCTGCGACTTTCGTGCCTCTGCGGTGAAATCACCCTTTTTTAGTGGAGTCACCGATAAACAAAAATCAGTGTAAACCAATGTTAATCTGTGTCCTTTTTTAAGGATATGTTATGAGTCGAATTGTTCACGTAGACACCCCCACAAAAATTCGCAACCGCAACATGCGCAGCATTGCCGAAATGCTGCGCCAGCTGATGCAAAAGCCCCAAATGGATGCCGAAGCCAAGGACATGGCGGCGATGATAACCCTGCTGCTGTGGGAAATTGCCGACGGCATTGAACAGTCGGCCAAGGCGTGGGAAAAGCGGGATTACTGGATGAAGGCGGAGCGGTTTTTGCGTGATTGGAAATGGACTGGCGAGATTGCCGCGAATCTAGAAGATGTGATCCGCCATGAGGCGTGGGATCTGGTTCCAGAACTGATGGCGGAGCTCTACCCCAATTTCACCGACATTCAAATCAAAACGATGACTCGCAAGGCGTCGCTGTGGCAAGGTGCTTACAAAAAGCTGCTCAACGACCCGCCCCGCGAATACCCCTGGTAGAATAGAAAAGGAACGGCCGTATGTTCTCATCCAGGTGCATCGTTGGGCTGCTGTTGCTAATCCTAAGCCTGACAGCCTGCGCAGACGCGGCCCCGTTACCAACGTTAATTCCCCCTTTTCCCTACACCCCGCCCCCGCCCGCAGCAACGGTTGAGACCGCGTTCCCCGCCGCCAGCGCCGCGCCCGCCGCCAGCCCTGCTGAGATGCAGCTGCCAACCGCAGCCCCGTCGCCTGGCGCCACGCCCTGCGCCGCGCCTGGCCGCATCGAAACCGGCAGCTTCCCCAGCGTGACGGCTGGCTCCACGAAATACCGCATTTACCTGCCGCCTTGTTATGGGGTAGATGGCCGTACCTACCCCACCCTCTACCTGCTCGGCGGCAACATCCACACCGACGCCATCTGGGATGAGCTGGGCGTGGCTGAGGTGGCCGAGGCTGGCATTTTGGCGGAACAATGGCCGCCGCTGCTCATTGTGCTGCCAGATGGTGGGTGGGTGGCCAATTACAGCTCCGGCGGCCCTGGCTCCTTTGAAAGCGTCATCATGAACGATCTGCTGCCGTACATTGAGCAAACCTACTGTGCCTGGGCGGAACCAGCGGGGCGGGCGATTGGCGGGTTGTCACGCGGTGGCTACTGGGCGCTGGAGATTGCGTTTCGCTTTCCGCAGGAATTTGCCAGCGTGGGGGGGCACAGTGCGGCGCTGCTAGATGCGTATGCCTGGCCAGCCGTTAATCCGCAATATACGGGGCTTAGTCAGAATTTAGGTGATTTGCGCATCTATTTTGATATTGGGGCCGAGGATTACGTGATCAACAACATTCGGCAGCTGCATTTGGAGATGGAAACGGCCGTTCCCCCCATCCCCCACACCTGGGTCCTCAACGAGGGCCGCCACGAGGAAGCGTACTGGCAAACCCACATCCCAGATTACCTGGCCTGGTACACCATTCCCTGGCTGTTTGACCGCAGCCAATACCCCGCTTGTGCCTCCTAGATCAAAAAAAGCCAGGCAATGGCCTGGCTCTTTGAGTGATCTGGTTCTCTATAAAATGAGCTACTTTAAAGCTTGCAATTTTTGATTGATCAATAAATCTAAAGATGAAGATTCATTTGCCTTCATGCGGCGCAACACAACACGCAGGTTTTCAATTTGGTAAGAAAGCATTTGCAAATTGGGCAACGCTTTCATTTCTTGCTGCTTGTTTTCATGTGAAAAGTATTTAATCGGTTCAACTTCCATAATCAGACCCTTCCTTATACATCCCAAACCCCTAAATAGTACTCTAGAACTATATAATACCAAGTGTAACTAACGCTTAAAATTACACTGTAGTAGAACCCCCGTGCCAACTGTTAATTTGGCTACAGTTTACTTTACCGTTTGGGGGCAGACAATGTGCGGCTTGCCCGTGTGGTAAGCCAGGCCAACAGGATGAGAACGGCCGTTGCCAATCCCAACCACAGCCCAATCTTCAGCAGCCGACTTTCTACAAAAATGGCCACCAGCCCAAAGGCAATGGCGATGACGTAGTAACCCAGCACAATGCCCCGCACCGGCAGCCCCCGATCCAGCAGCCGAAAATGTAAATGCCGCCGGTCTCCCTGAAACGGATGCTGCCCCCGGCGTAGGCGAGTCACAATGAGCCAGGCCACATCCAAAATGGGCACGGCCATCACCAGCAGCGCGGTAGAGAGTTTGGCCGGGGCCAGAATAGATAATGTGGCCAGGTTGTACCCCAGCAGCCACGCCCCGGTAGTGCCCAAAAAGATGCTGGCAGGGGTAAAGTTGAAGAATAAAAAGCCCACCAATGCCCCAGCCAGCGCCAACGGGAAGAGGGTGACAGGCGTTTGCCCAGTGAGTTGAAAGCTGTGCAGGGCAAACATTAGGGCGGCAATGGTGCTCACTCCTGCCGCCAACCCATCCAGGCCGTCTAAAAAGTTGACGGCGTTAACCATACCCAATACCCAAATGAGGGAGATGATGTAAACGAGAAACGGCCGTATCACCACAATATTTGGGTCGCCTGCATCCAGGTAAAAGAAGAGAGACACAAAGCCAGCCTGCCAAAATTCGGTGGTGGGCAAAGGGTTGGTAAAGCGCTCAATGAAGACGGTGTGGCTAATGGCGATGACCGCAGCCACAATCTGGAAGGCAAACTGCCAGCGCGGCGCCAGATCCAGACGATCATCTACAAGTGCGCCTAAAAAGATGACCAGGCTGCCTAAAATAACGCCGCGCAGCCTAAAGGCATTGTCGTTTTCTGGGGGCAGCAGCAGGTAGATCAGCACAATACCTACCAGGTACCCCAGAATAATGGGCACGCCGCCCAGCTTTGGTACCAGACCGGCATGCTGGCGGCGTCCTCCTGGTGCGGCCACAATTCCCAGGCGCAAAGCCAACTGGCGCACAGGCGGTGTGAAGAGAACGGCCGTTCCCAACGCCACCCCCAAAACCAACAAATAAATCAAACGTCACCCATGCCTTTTCGGGACCTGGGGATGAATCCCCAGGCTATGGAAAAATGGTTTTCACCCTGTCCCAAACTGCCGGTCCCCCGCATCGCCCAAACCTGGCACAATGAAACCAATGTCGTTGAGGTGCGAATCAATCTGGGCGATGTGAATCGGCACGTCGGGGTGCGCTTCATGCAGCGCCTGGATGCCTTCTGGTGCCGCCAGCAAGCCCACAAATTTTATGCGCTGCGCCCCCCACTTCTTTAAAATGTCCACCGTGGCAATGGCGGAGCCGCCGGTGGCCAGCATGGGGTCCAGCACCAGGCAGACCTGCACGGTGGGGAAGGTGGGCAATTTGTTGTAGTAGGAGACGGGTTGCAGCGTTTCCTCGTCTCGGTAAAGGCCGATGTGC
Source organism: Candidatus Leptofilum gracile (assembly GCA_016713825.1). Lineage (GTDB taxonomy): Bacteria > Chloroflexota > Anaerolineae > Promineifilales > Promineifilaceae > Leptofilum > Leptofilum gracile. The sequence goes on from JADJOJ010000003.1 coordinate 186,776, forward strand.
CACACTTCGGCACCCGGCATCATCTCCCAGATGCCATCGACCATGCCCAGGCCAGCGCGCAAAATGGGCACCAGGCCGATTTTTTCGCTGAGCTCTCTACCGGCGGCGGTGCCCATTGGCGTTTTTACGTCGATGTCGGTTGTGCTGAGATCGGCGGTGGCTTCATAGCAAAGCAGCATTGCCACTTCGCGAATCAGCTCGCGAAACTTTTTGGGCTTGGTGGCCACGTCGCGCATGAGCGACAGTTTGTGCTTTACCAGCGGATGTTTTGATTCAAAAACCATTCCTTTGCTCCTTCAATAATTGTGGCTGGTGGCTAGTTGCGAGTTGTCGGTGGCTTATCACAACAACCAGCCACTAACCGCTAACAACTATCAACAATTTCATTTCATCCTCAGTTATCGTATAATCCCACGCATACAGTTTGTTGGCAACCGATTTTTTATGACTGATAACGCAGCAAGTAAACGAACCATTTCACCAGGCAAAAAGCGGGAAGACGGCCGTCTCGATGGCTTGATGCGTCCCCAACTTTTGGCTGACTTTACCGGGCAAGAACGGCTAAAGGCCAATCTTTCTATTTTGATTGAAGCGGCCAAAGGGCGGCAGGAACCATTAGACCATGTGCTGTTCCACGGGCCGCCGGGGTTGGGCAAAACCACCCTGGCCCACGTGGTGGCCAACGAGATGAATGTCAACATTCGCATCACCGCCGGGCCAGCCATCGAGCGGGCGGGTGATCTGGCCGCCATTCTCACCAACATGCGCGCGGGCGACATCTTGTTCATTGATGAGGTGCACCGCCTGGGCCGCGCCGTGGAGGAGATTTTGTACCCGGCGATGGAAGATTTTGTGCTGGACATTGTGGTGGGCAAGGGGCCGGGGGCCAAAAATGTGCGGCTGAAGCTGCCCAAATTTACGGTCATCGGGGCGACGACGCGGCTGGCGCTGCTGACGGCACCTTTGCGGGCTCGCTTTGGCGCTTTGTATCGCATGGATTTTTACGAGCAGGCAGCGATCGAGTCGATTGTGATGCGGGGGGCCAGCATCTTGCAGGTGCCTATTGAGCCAGCGGGGGCTACGCAGATTGCGCTGCGGTCGCGGGGCACGCCGCGGGTGGCGCTGCGCCTGCTGCGGCGGGTGCGCGATTATGCAGAGGTGCGGGCTGAAGGGGAGATTACGGGGGAAACGGCCGTTGCCGCCCTCACCTTACTAGAAATTGACAATCTGGGGCTGGACGATCTAGATCGTCGGGTGCTGCGGGCCATCATCGAAAAGTTTGGCGGCGGGCCGGTGGGGCTAGACACCATCGGCGCGTCGATTAGTGAAGAGTCGGACACCATTATGGATGTGGTGGAGCCATACCTGCTGCAATTGGGCTTTTTAGAGCGTACCTCGCGGGGGCGCATGGCCACCCCCCATGCCTATGCCCACCTGAACCTGCCGCTGCCGCAAAACATGGTGGCGGGCAAGCCCAACCAGCCCAGCTTGTTCACATCTGCCGTTGAGGCGGATGATGAGGATGTAGAGGCATAAGATTGAGGATGGTGGAATTCGGCCGTTTGCTCCTGATTATTGGCGGTACCATTGCCTTTGCCGGTATTTTGGTGCTCATTGCCGCCAAATATTTCCCCTGGTTGGGCAACCTGCCCGGCGACTTTGAAATTGAAGGCGAAAACTACCGCATCTACTTCCCGCTGGCCACCATGATTTTGGTAAGCATCTTGGGCACCATCCTGCTAAATATCGTCATTCGTATTTTTCGTCGCTGAACTTTATTCCGTTTGACCATCCCCCCCACCTGTTTTATAATTTTTGGTAGCATATTTCTGAGAAAATTTTGATGCAACCAAAAATTAGTGTAAACAACTCCACCACCCACTGTACGAGTCAATCAAATGGGAAATCAGCAGGGCATTTATTTCTTGCGGTTTTGTTTGGCCGGTTACAGCCTCGATTGTTTATGAGGGGGACGCGTTGATCGACTCTTTTTCTGAGCCGCCTGACCCTCCTCACCCAGCTTTTCCCGGTGTGTCTGAGCAACTTATTATTAGCAGCCCGCCCCTTGAGGTGGGCATTTTGCGTATCTGGTTTTGGTGCCAGTAAAAAAATAACTGATGTTTTTAACCATTCTTTCGATAGTGGCCGTTGTGGCCATCATGATTTTTTTTAATGCGCTGTACGTGGCGGCTGAATTTGCCACGGTCTCATCCCGCCGCACGCGGGTCAGCCAGATGGCCGGGCAGGGCAACCGCATGGCCCTGCTGCTGCTGCCCATTATGCAAGACAGCAAAAAGCTAGACACCTACGTAGCCACTTGCCAGATTGGGATCACCATCTCATCGCTGGTGGTGGGGGCTTATGGGCAAAGCGTGATCGCCCAGATGCTGGTGCAGCCTGTTGCCAATTTGCTTACGACGCTGGAACCGTTTTTAGCATCGGTGGGTGTGGAATCGACGGCTGGCTGGGCAGAACCGGCAGCGGCTTCCATCTCGGTAACGCTGGTCTTGATTTTTATTACGATTTTGCAGGTGATTATTGGGGAACTATTCCCCAAATCGGTGGCGATTCAATATCCAGAGTCGGTGGCGCTGGCGGTGACGATTCCCATGCGTATTTCTCAACTCATTATTACGTATACGGGCTTAATTGCTTTGTTTAATGGGAGCGGGAATTTGATTTTGCGGTTGATGGGGCGCTCGATGAAAGAAAAAAGCGGGCACGCCCATTCGCCAGAGGAAATTGAGCTGCTGGTAACAGAAAGCCACGAACAGGATTTGCTCAGCGATGAAGAGCGGCGTTTGCTGCGCAACACTTTCCGCCTGCGCGATCTGACGGCGCGGCAGGTGATGCTGCACCGCACCAAGCTGATTTCGGCCCCAATCAGCAGTTCGGTGACCGAGCTGATGCAAATTTCGCTGGATGCTGGTTTTTCCCGCATTCCGCTGTACAAAGAGTCGGTAGATGATATTTGCGGTTTTGTGCATGTGAAGGATTTGTTCCGCTTGCACAATCAGCAAAGCGAAGACATTCCTTCCATTTTGCGGGAGGTGGTGTTTGTACCAGAAACGATGCCGGTTTCTGACTTGTGGAAGCGGCTGAACAGCCGTCGGAAATATTTGGCGATTGTGTTTGATGAGTATGGCGGCACGGTGGGGTTGATCACTTTTGAGGATTTGATCGAGGAGATTTTTGGTGAGCTGCAGGATGAGTTTGACAATGAAACGGCGCTGATTGCCAAGGATAAGGACGGCCGTATCTACCTACGCGCCGATTTGTTAGTCTCTGATGTGAATGAATACCTGGAGCTGAACCTGCCCGAAGAGAATGCCGATACGCTGGGAGGGCTGGTGTTTAGTGAACTCGGCCGTCCGCCTGTGGTGGGCGATACCGTTGCTTTTGGCGAAATTACCATTCGCGTCGAGGCGATGTCTGACCCCAGCGTTTCTGAAGTCTCCTTGCAGCTGCCTCTCACAGAGGGTACCGAAGAACCGTTTATCGAATGGGAGGTGGCCGATCATGACTAAGTATCTGCTGCTTTCCCTGGCGCTGCCCGGCATTGGTATTTTGGCTTCCGCCGCCGCCCAAGAAGCGACTGGTTCGGCCGTAGGCGGGCTGCTGGTGGCCCTGGTGGTTATTGTTTTGCTGGTGCTGCTGAATGGCCTGTTTGTGATGGCCGAATTTTCTATCATCGGCGTACGGCCGACTCAGCTAGAACAGATGGTGGATGAAGGTGTGAACCGGGCTCAAGGCGTGCTGGATATTGTTGAATCACGCCAGAAACAAGACCAATACATCGCCACTGCACAATTGGGCATCACCCTGGCGTCGCTGGGCCTGGCTATGTATGGCGAGCCACAAATTGCCCATTTTATTGAGCCGTATCTGGAAAATCTGTGGTTTGAGCCATCATTTGAACTGGTAGAAAGCATTGGCTACGTCATTGCTTTGGGGTTGCTTACCTATTTGCACGTGGTTGTGGGTGAAATGGTGCCCAAATCGTTGGCGCTGTCTGATGCGCCACGTATGGTGCTGCTGCTTAGCCGCCCGATGGCCGTGGCTCGCTGGTTTTTGGGCCTGCCGGTGAAGGTATTGAACCGGGTTGGTGTGGCGATGCTGAGACTGTTTCGGGTGCCGCCTGCCGAGGGCCACGAGCGCGTGTTGTCACCTGAAGAATTAGAGCTGATTGTGACGGAAAGTACAGAGGGCGGCCTGCTGAATGCAGAAGAGCAGGAGATGATTCTGAATATTTTTGATTTTAGTGATCGAACCGTGTCGCAGGTGATGACGCCGCGTACCAAGGTGGAGGCGATTCCGCTGGATGTTTCTCGGCAAGAAATTTTGAAATATGTCACTGAAAGCCGACACAGCCGCTTTCCGGTTTATGATGGTGATCGGGACCATATTGTGGGGATTTTGCACCTGAAAGATTTGGTGAAGCAGACGCTGCGGCCTGAAAGCCGGTTCGATTTGCGCCTGATTTTGCGCTCGGCACCGGCGGTTCCAGAAGATTTGCCGGTGGAAACATTGTTGGCCGCATTCAAGCGGCAGAAGCTGCATATGGCCATTGTGCTGGATGAGTTTGGCGGCATGGATGGCATTGTAACGCTGGAAGATTTGGTGGAAGAGGTTGTGGGCGAAGTGCGGGATGAGTTTGACCTGGAGAAGGAGCCTTATGTGGAGCTTGGCCCCGGCCTTATTGAAGCGGAAGGTGAATACCTGGTAGATGATTTTGATGATGGTTTTTGGGGCAATGAGGAAGATTTGCCGGATGTGGAGACAGTGGGTGGTTTGGTCATTTCCAAGTTGGGTCGGCCACCTGTCGTTGGGGACGAAGTTGTCTATAATGGGAAGATACAAATCCGCGTTTTGGCGGTCGAGGGGCGGGCGGTGTCGCGGGTGCTGGTGGAATTTCCAGACCCAAACAAGAAGGTTGAGGAAGAGGATACGGCCGTTCCCCCCGAAACTGATTAATTCAAATAAAAGGAGAACCTTGTGGATATTCTACGCACCATTCATGGTGAAATACGCTGGCTTGTCGCCATCATGGCAGTTATTGTCATTGTAAAGTTTGTCATTGGTTTGCTGCAAAAATCAGAGTACAAGTCGATGGATCGTGGCCTGATGTCTGGCCTGGTGGGCTTGATTGACGTTAACTTTTTGCTGGGGCTGATTTTGCTTTTTAATCGCGGTTTTGACAGAGTGGCTGTGGAACATGCGGGCACCATGTTCATAGCGGTCTTGCTGGCGCACAGCAACGCCGCCTGGCGCAAATCGGAAGATAGCGCCAAGAAGTTTCGCAATAACCTGATTTTGGTGATTGTGGTGTTGGCCCTGGTGTTTGCTGGTGTTATGCGCATTCGGGGCGGCTTTTTCTAGTAAAAAGTATAAAAACTTACCGCTGAGGGCGCAGAGATTAAAAACCCCGTGACCTCCGCGACCTCAGCGGTAAAAAATCCTCGCTAATTGATTCCCTACAGCTCATAAATTTGGCTAAATTTTTGGGTGACGTAGCGCATAAACGGTTCGTGCGTCAGCGGCCCGCCGGTGATCCGGTGCCCCAGTTCAGACGGGGTGAATTTACGGCCGTACTGGTGAATATTCTCCCCCAGCCAGGCCAGCAGCGCCTCGGTTTTGCCCTGGGCCATTTCTTCAGCGATGGTGGGGTTTTGGGAGACGGCCGTTTCATAAAACTGCGCCGCGTACAGATTGCCCAGCGCATAAGTGGGGAAGTAGCCAAAGCTGGGCTGCGACCAATGCACATCCTGCAAACAACCCTCTGTGTCCGTGGGAGGCACCACGCCTAGCAGTTCCTGCATCTTGTCGTTCCACGCCGTGGGTAGGTCTGCCACCGCCAGATCCCCATTCAGCAATGCCTGCTCCAGCTCAAAGCGCAAAATGATGTGGAAATTGTAGGTCAACTCATCCGCCTCTACGCGAATGTAGGAGGGCTGCACCTTGTTCACGGCACGATAAAAAGCCATCACATCATGCCCGCCCAGCTGGGCGGGGAACAGCGCTTGCAGTTTGGGATAATGCGCCTGCCAAAAGCCCAGGCTGCGCCCCACCAAATTCTCCATCATGCGGGATTGGGATTCGTGGATGCCGCTGGAGGTGCCCCGCGCCAGCGGCGTGCGGGCCAGGTCTGGGTGGGTGCCTTGCTCGTACATGGCGTGGCCAGATTCATGCAGCGTGCCAAACAAAGACGGGTTCAAAAAGTCGGGATACCAGCGGGTGGTGATGCGGGCATCGTTGCGGCTAAAGCTGGTGGCAAAGGGATGCACCACCGTGCCCAGGTGCCCCCGGCTAAAATCGTAGCCGATGGCGTCGGCGATGTAGTGGGCAAACGCTTTTTGCTGCTCGATGGGGAATGGCTGGTGCACCAGACTGTCATCTACGGCACTGCCCCGTTCTACCACCGCTTGCCGCAGCGGAATGAGCGCTGCTTTAACGGCGTTGAAGATGGCCCGGACTTCGGCTGTTTTCATGCCGTGCTCAAATTTGTCTAGCAGCGGGTCGTATTTTTCATCCTCGTAGCCGTACAGGTCGGCCATTTCTTGCCCCAGCTTGACCACTTCTGCCAGATGGGGCTGGAAGTGGGCGAAATTGTTGGTTTGGCGGGCTTCTACCCAGGCGGGATGCGCTTTGCCGCTGACTTCGCTGACGCGCTGCACAAATTGGGCGGGTAGTTGGCGGGATTCAGCATAGCTGCGGCGCAGGTAGCGGATAAGGCTGGCTTCGTTGCTATCGTAGGGGGCGTCTTGCAGTTCGGCAGCGGCCGTTTCTATCAATTCGCCCATTTCGTCAGACGTGAACATGGCGTGGCCCAGGCGGCGCAGGGTGGTCATTTGCTGGATACGCGCCTTTGTACCCGCTTTGGGCATATTGGTTTCCCGGTCCCAGCTGAGAACGGCCGTTGCTTTATCAATATCGTGAATTTGATACACTTTTTCGAGTAACAATTGAAACGTTGTGTGCATGAAAACAGTCCTTTTGGGGGGTTAAAGTTGAACAAAAAACGGATATTCACCCTGATTGCCGCAAAAATTTTGTGCAAAACCTTGACAAAATCTCGCGCCTTCAGTATACTTTAGACTGCAAGCAACGACATTTCTTGCAGTTTTTTGATGTTGTCTACCTTATGTCTGGCACCACCGCCCGATATAAGCTACTACTTTACAATATTGCGATTCGTATTCTGACATTAGTATCGCTTAAATCACCTATCTTTCCAACTCTCATGGGTATTGGTGTGACAACAAAAGGAGATGATATTTAAGCGAAAATAGAGCTAGCAGAGCTAACAAAGCTAGAGGTAGCCGCCAAAACTATGACCTCACTAAGTGAAAACCCAGCCTACAATTTGAAAGTCGTTGTCAATGAAACCGGCATCAAGCCTGATACGCTGCGTGCCTGGGAGCGTCGTTATGGTTTGCCCAATCCCAACCGAACGTCTGGTGGCCATCGCCTGTATTCTGACAAAGATATAGCCGTCATTAAATGGCTAATGGCCCGGCAGGACGAGGGGTTGAGCATTAGCCGTGCCGTGAAGCTGTGGCATACGCTGGAAGCTGATGGCGAATCGCCGCTCCAGGTGCCGGAATATCAGCAAATGTCGCCGCCTTCAAGGGAAACGGCCGTTGCCGCCAGCAGCAAAATCGACGATATGCGCGCCGCCTGGATCAATGCCTGCCTGAACTTCGATGAACCGTCTGCTGAGCGCATTCTGACACAGGCCTTTGCCCTCTACCAGCCAGAGATGGTGCTAACCCAACTGCTGCAAAAAGCGCTGTCCACCATTGGCGAACTTTGGTTTAAAGACAAAATTACGGTACAGCAAGAGCATTTTGCCTCTGCCCTGGCGATGCGGCGGTTAAATACGCTGCTGGCTGCCTCGCCAGCCCCCACCCGGCAGGGGCGGGTGCTCATCGGCTGCCCCCCGCACGAAGACCACACCTTTGCGCCCCTAACGCTTACCATCATGCTGCGCTATCGTGGCTGGGAGATGATTTATCTGGGAGCCAATGTCCCCCAGAGCCGGTTTGCCTCTACGGTGGAATCTATCAAGCCAGACCTCGTCATCATGACCGCCCAGCAGCTGTTTACGGCGGCTAAACTGTTTGAAGTAGCTAAAAACGTGGCGGCAGAAAATCACGTGATGCTTGCTTTTGGCGGCCGTATTTTTAACACGGTACCTCGCTTGCGCCAGCGCATTCCCGGCTATTTTTTGGGTGAAACGATGGATGCTGCGACCCAAACAGTCGATCGCTTGCTGACGTTTGGCATGTCTGCGCCTACCATCAAGCAGGTGCCCGATTTTTACACGCGGGCGTTAATGGCCTTTCGTGAGAATCAGGCAGTTATTGAGGCGCGCGCCTGGCATTTGTTGAAAGTAGAAGGCATCTCCTATGAACATTACACCAATGCCAATTTGCACCTTTCGCGGGACATTTATGCGGCGCTGACTTTTGGGGATATTGAGTTTTTGAGCGCCGAGATTGCCTGGGCAGAGAAGCTGCTGCTGAACTACAGCATGCCGGTACAAACGCTGCGCAACTATTTGCACGCTTATCATCAAGCCGCCCAGGAACATTTGGATGGCCCGGCGGAATTGGTGGTCGATTGGCTGGCGGATGTTTCCAGCAACCCGGCGTTGGTTGCTGAGTCGGCTTCGTAAGGAGCCAACAATAACTTTCCCTTTTAGGTGGCCGTTTACTGCTAAACCGTCCGCACCATTCCGTTAACTTATTTGCGGACGGTCACTTTTAGTGCTCTGTTAGCTAAATTCTTTTACAAGGCAAAAGCAATCAGAGCAGTGGCGGCTTGGTGGGGTTGACCCAAAACCTGGTTAACAAAGCATTAAGGATTTTTATAATGAAAACGGCCGTCTGGTGGATTCGCCGTGATTTGCGCCTGACAGATAACCAGGCGCTCACCGCAGCCGTAAACGCTGCCGAACAGGTGGTTCCCCTCTTTATTGTTGATCCCTTTTTTGAAAATTCTGCCCACGTGGGCGACAAGCGGCGCGCATTTTTGTGGGCCGGTTTGCGCCAGCTAGATGCAGATTTGCAGGCCCTGGGCAGCCGGTTGGTGGTGCGCTACGGCCGTCCCCCACAAATCCTCACCCAACTTCTAGATGAAAGCGGTGCCGAAGCGATCTTCGCCGAGGAAGATTTCACCAGCTACGCTCGCCGCCGCGATGCCCAAATTGCCAAAGCGCTGCCGCTCACGCTGACAGCGGGCGTGGTGGTGCATCCGCCGGGTACGGTGCTCAAGCCAGATGGCGACCCGTACGTTGTGTTTACCCCGTTCAAAAAGAAAGCGTGGCTGGAACGGCCGTTGCCTCAACAATCAAACATCCTGCCCGCGCCAGACAAAATCAACACGCCCGACAGTATCAAATCGCAAGAGATACCGACCGAGCCAAAATTGCCAGACGATGTGCCATTTCCACCCGGCGAGGCAGAAGCGCAGCGCCGCCTGAAGACGTTTGCTCAAGAAACGATGGTTCGGTACGCGGCAGATCGTGACATGGTGGCCCAGGACGGCACATCGCAGCTTTCGCCGTACCTGCGCTTTGGCATGATTTCGGCCCGGCAGGCGGTGGTAACGGCCGTTTCTCACCTGCAAAACGCCCCCACCAAAGACGCCCAAAAAGGGGCCGACACCTGGCTGAGTGAGCTCATCTGGCGCGAGTTTTACGTGCATATTTTGTCCCACTTTCCCCACGTGCTCCAGCGCAGCTTCCGCCCGGAATACGATGAGATTGTGTGGCGCAACAGGGAGGATGAGTTTGAGGCTTGGGGAAACGGCCGTACCGGCTACCCCCTCGTCGATGCCGCCATGCGCCAGCTCACCACCACCGGCTGGATGCACAACCGCGCCCGCATGATCGTCGCCTCATTTTTGGTGAAAGATTTGCTCATCAACTGGCAGTGGGGCGAAAAATTTTTCATGCAGCATCTGGTGGATGGCGACCCAGCGGCCAACAACGGCGGCTGGCAATGGACCGCAGGCACCGGCAACGACGCCGCGCCTTACTTCCGCATTTTCAACCCGATCTCGCAGTCCAAAAAGTTTGATCCCAATGGTGAATTCATTCGCCGCTGGCTGCCAGAACTGGCCAACGTGCCCAATGATTACATCCACGAGCCGTGGCTGATGCCGCCGCTGGTGCAAAAAGCGGCCAACTGCCAAATTGGCAATGATTATCCAGCTCCGATTGTGGATCATTCTGAAGCCCGCGACTGGACATTGGCCGCCTACAAAACCGCCCGCGAAGCCGACCCCCGCCAAGACGTTTAAAGTTATCCACAGATTTCGCAGATTATGTAGTAGTCAATTACGCCTTGAACAAAATTTCACCGCAAAGCACGCGAAGAACGCAAAGATTAAAGCGTAAAACTTTGCGCTCTTTGCGTCCTTTGCGGTTCAACCAATTCTTGACCATTGCAAGATTTCGCAGATTAGCACAGATTTTTTGAATCTCTGCGCACCTCTGTGTTCCGCTTTTTAGATAAACAAAAGTACAATTTGGGGCAAGAAGGCACCCGCTTCGGGGACGCGGTACTGCCAGCCCAGCACCTCTAGCATGATGTAATCGGCAATGGCCCACAGGCCAAAACAGCCAATCGAGAAAAAGATGATGGCGATGGCGATGGCCACCAGCAGGCAGCCTTGCCCGCAGCCAAAACGGCGGGCGGTGCGTTGCAGGCGGGAGGTTTCAGTGGTTGGGGGTTGGTTTGTTGGTGGCTGGTTTGTTAATGGTTGGGTTTCGGGTTGCCGCGCGGGTGTTTCTGGGGTGGGTGCGTCGGGCGCTGCGATTTCGCCGCGGCCGCGACAGCCGTAGGCGGCGCATTTGTTGCCGTTGGCCCGCCAGCAGTGGGTGTGGTGGCGGCTGCCGTCATCGGGGCACACAATCACCTCGTCGCCCGGCGCAAACGGATTCTTGCACAGGGCACACTCTTCGCCCAAGAATGGGGATTGTTTGGTGATGGTGACGGGGGAGAGCATGGGGGGAGATTGGATATTGGAGACTAGAGACTAGAGAGTTTATCTCCAATCTCCAATCTCTTTGTTAACCAATTCGTATTTGATCCATGAGCCATTGGAACAAGCGTTGCAGCAAGCTGGGGCGACTCAGCTGCTCGACTTCGCGGCGCTGTTGCTCTTTGAGCTGCTTGGTTTGTTGGCTGGAACGGCCGTTTGCCGACGGCTTCGGCAAATCTGTGTACTTAATGCTGAGCACCGGGCTAGCTGGCACACCATGTACCTTAAATTTGTCATGGCCGCAGCCGAGGACGGCACATTTGCCGCCGCCCAGTTCCCAGCACGTTTTATGGTACAGCGTGCCGCATTTGGCGCACAGCACCGGCTGCAAATCCGTCTCTTCTACAAACTTCTCTACCGGATTGGCGCAAATGGGGCAATGCAGGCTCAGCTGATTCGCTTCCTGAATGTCGTTACTCGTGATGGTGAGGGGGGGCATTTCCTTTTCGTCCATTTTTAGCATTATAGCAGTAATCGGTTATCGGTAAACCGTAAACGGTAATCGGTTATCCGTTATCGGTAAATGGTTAAATCAGCGATCTACCGATTACCGAACACCGATTACCGAACACCGATTACTGATAACCGACTCACCAACTTCCCGCCGCCCAGTCCGGCCACTGAAAATCGTGCCGGGAAACCTGCGTTTTCTCGCGGTTCCAGCTGAAAAAGCCGCTGCTTTGGGCACGGGGGTCCAGCACATAAGCGACATGCCAGATTTGCGTGAAAAAGTTCTGATGAATAAATAAATCCATCCCCGACAAAAAGATGCCGAAGCCGGGATGGGTGTGGTACCAGCCGACGATCACGGCCGTTTCATCTGGGTATCGCTCGCGCAGCTTGTCTGTCATGTAGCGCCAGCTTTCTGGCGTGTAGGTCACGCTCGCTCCGTGCATCACCGTGTATTTGGCGATGATGGTGTCCAGGATGTGAACGCGGTAACGGCCGTCTGGCTGTTTTTCCGGGCGGGGGCCAATGAGCACCCCGGCCACCTCGCGGTTCAGGCTGCTGAGCGCGTGCGCCTGGGCAGCGCGCAGGGCTGGCTCTTCAATGGTGATGTCCACCGCGGCGGGCGTGGGATCGCCCACGGGCAGGTACCGCCCGGCGAGGCGCACCCGCGCCCGGCTGGGGGCAATCACCGCGCCGCTTTCAGCACTGTCTGGCCCGGCTTCTATCTCTTCATGCACCGGCTCCGGCTCAGAGACGACGATGTCGTCCACGTCGCCAGCGGCTTTGGCCACTGGTTCGATCGGTTCTGGTTCCGGTTTTGGCTCTGGCGTGACGGCCGTTTCCGCCACAATTTCTGCTTCAGGCGCGGCCGTTTCCTCAATTTCTGTGCTGTCGGCGCTTTCTACAAGGGTGGGAACGGCCGTTTCCACCACCATCTGCGCCAGCCAGTCGCGCGAGGGGGCAACCGGTTCGCCTGCGGCATCTACCACATCCATCGCCATCTTCACCGAGCTATCTTTTGCCAGGTCGGCCAGCTTGATTTGGCCGTAGGTTTGCCAGATTTCGGCTTCGGTTTGGTCGGCAAATGTTTGCAGTTCGGCCAGGGTGCATTCGTGCAGCGTTTTGTAGCTGCCGTCTACGGGCACCAGTTCGGTGGGGGTCAGGCGGATGTTGGCGGAGACGGCCGTTTCTTGCCCCGGCAAATGGATTTGAATAATCGCCACGTAATGGGTCGTTGTTTCAGTCATAAAAAAGTCCAACTGCGTATAACCTCCCGGAGGTTTTGCGCGGATGTTTAAACAATTCAGGAACCTCCGGGAGGTTCACTAACCACCAGCCACTAACTCAACAGAAATTTGGCAGCTTGGCGTATTGGGTAAGGGGATATTTTGGCGATCAACGGCCGTTAGCCGCAAATCGTACCAGCCCAACGGCCGTTCGCTGCTGTCCCACTTGAGCAGCAAGCCCAGCTCGGTTTGGCGGCGCTGTACGCCAGCCAGCTCCCACAGCTCAGCGCCAGCGGGGCGGAATTCCAGTTGGTACCGGGCGGCGTTAGGGTGAACGGCCGTGCCAAAAATGGCCACATCCCCACCGCCAGCCACGCTGCTTTCCGTGGTTGGGGCCAGGATGCGCAGGTTGGGGTTGGGGCAAACGGCCGCATTCAGCGACGTTTCATCCGCCAGCGTCGTCACGACGCTTTCCAGGCTGTTGACCTGCCGGTTGAGCGCCACCACCCAGCCAAAAAGCAAAAAAAACCCAATAACAAAGCCCAGAATGCCCAACAGCGCCCCATTGCTCAGCGGCAAACCGTTGGCCAGGGCATAAGAGGCCCGCAGGGTGCCCGCGTCCTCGCCGCGTCCTTCGTAGGAGGCGTAAAATTGCTCCGTCTCCCGCGTGTGCCACACTTCTGTTTTGGCTACGCGCCAGGGCACGATTGGTTTTTCCTGCGTGTCTAGCTGCTCAAAATAGCCAGGGATGGGGGCCAGATGGCCCGCCTGCCAGCCAAAGTAGCTGGCTTCATTGCCTAACGGATCGACCACCAGCCCCACGTGCCACGGCAGGGTGAAAGCGGCCGTATGCACCACCACGTCATCGCTGGAGTAAAAAACGCCCAGCCCAGGATGGGTGTGGAACCAGCCCACAATCTCCAAATTGGGATATTGTGCCGTGCGCTCGTGGTGAATCTGGCTCCAGGCGTCGGCGGTGAAGGTGAAATGGATCGGGCCGTGGTCGTCGTTGCGGGCGGGCAGGGCGGCGATCACTTCCACCAGCAGCAGCTCGCCGTTGCGGTAGGCGTGGCCCAGCAGCACCCCGCCCAGCTCGGAGCGCAGGTTGCTAATGCTATGCGCGCGAATCTGGCTCAGCGCCTGTTGCCGATGGCTGACCAGTACCTGGTTGGCGGCGGGTTGCTGGCCATGCAGGTAAGCGTTGCGGGTGAGGTCGGTATACGGCCGTTCCGGCAAGCTCTCAATTTCTGGTTGGCCAATCATCGGTTCAGGGTCGGTGGAACGGCCGTTAGAGAATGTTGATGCCGAATTCATCCGATTCTTCCTCCCCCAGCTTAATCAAATCTTCCAGCGATTGCCCCTTCAGGCTGCGCCGGTCGATGGGGAAAAGCTGCTTGTTGCGCAAAGCCCAGGCAGCCGCCTTCGAGTTCATCGGATCCTTGGGATCGTAGTTTTTGTACTGGATCATCTCACCCAGCGTCAGCAGCAGCTCATCCAACGTTTTGGCCGCCCACCATGCGCCAATGCACACCGCCCCGGTAATGTGAATGTTGGGGTGGAAGATGGGGGTATGCCACTTGAGCTGCGGCTGCTTTAGCGGGTATTCGGCATGCAGATAAATGCTTACCTCATGCACGTCTCGTAGCTGCGGCTTCCCGGCGGAATTGATCTTCTCCACCCCGTTGCAGGTGAAGCGAATCAGATACTTTTCTACCGGATCACCTTCTGTGGTGAGAATATGAATAAACTCGCTGCGATTTACCAGCGTTTGAATCTGCTTGAAATCATTGCGCAGTCTGGTTTCACGAATGTCAAAAGCCATGTTTTCCTCAAAAATAGGCAGAAGGAAGAGGGAAGAAGGCAGAAAAAGCTATTTGAGCACCTTTCTTCCTTCTTGCTTCTTAATTCTTCCTTCTCAATTCTTTCTTGCTAACCGGCCGTCACTTCCGGGAACAGGCTCAGGATATCGTCTTCAACTACGCCAGCATCGGCCAATGATTCATCTTCGCTGAGCCGCTTGCCAGAGGAACGATGGTCCAGGCGGTAGGTGATTGGGTTGGCACCCTGGCTGGTGGGGAGCCCCATTTTGCTAACCAGCGCAGGAATCAAACGCCGCATCGGTACGTCGTCTGGGAGTTCTACCGGGGTCTTTTTTGAGCCGGTGGGGTCGTAAATAATTGTTTTTATGCTTGCCATTTTATGATAGCCTCCATTCGTTTTGGTTGAGTTGCTCTTGAGCCACGCGATTTGTTGCTGTGGTTTATTTTGTCAAATCAACTTGGTAATTCATTTTCTAATACGTAGTTTTCTGCCGGGGTTGCACCTTTTGAGCGTAACGGTAAGGTTATGGTAAAAACTTCTGAAAAACGATTAGTTCAACGGTTACCACCACCGACATCAGTCAAACTTCAAAAACGTTTCTTTATCGCCGGTTAGCTCCAGGTAGATGCTTTGCTTCTGGCTGGCGCTGCGGGCGCGGATGATGGCCAGGGGCGGCACGTCCATCTCGGCCAGGGTGCGATCCAGGAAATCCTCATTGCCGTTGATGCGGTGGGTCATGCGCATTTCGCGGTGGCCGCCACAGTTGGGGCAGGTGGATTCACTTTCGTACAGCCTGGCCATCTTTTTGAAGATGGGGAACGCTTCGCCGCAGTCCAGGCAGTGCATGCTGGTCACAATTTCGCCGTCGAATTCGAGCACGGCGTCATCGGCCAGCTTTTCGCGGGCGGTGGTTAGGAGATCGGTGAGGGTGGTGGCAACGGCCGTTCCCCCCGCCACCTCCACAATCGGCTCCAGCCGCGAATGGCTCATGCAGCCCTGCTTCACCGGATATTCCGTGGTGTAAATGTCGTTGGTTAGCCCGTTGATCATCACCGCTTTGCCCGGCTGCACTTCCATGTTGTGGATCAGCTTGAGCGCTTCCTGCGTTTGCATCGCCGCCACAATCGAGGCGCTGGTGGGGGTGGTGGGCACCTTGCCCTGCAAAATGTTTTGCCGCGCTAGCAGCGGGCAGGAGTAGCGCAGGTTGATAATCTGGTAATCCAGATCGGTCAGCGTGCATTCGTAGCACGCGCCCTGGCCAGGCCAGAAAACGCGCACAATGCCCATCAGCTCCTGAATCGCCCCATCGACCCACGGCCGATTAATTTGCCAGCTAAAACGGTTGATGGAGAGCCGCGCTTCGCGGTTGTCCAGGCAGCCGATGATGGCGTCTACGTGCCTAAACACGCCCAGCCCCATCTCGAAATTGATGTTGCCGTGCCACGTTTTTACGTTGACGTCTGGGTTGAGCGCCTTCACGGCTTCGGCGGCGGCGTCTACCTTGCGGCGGCCCCGGTCCGAAGCGCGGAACAGCACGGAGCGGCTGAGATTGCTGTCTTCGATGGTGTCGAAGTCGGCGATGATGATGTTGCCAATGCCCATCAGGGCCAGATTTTTGAGCACCTCGTTGCCGAGTGCGCCCGCGCCGACCACCAGGATGGTGGCGTTGCGCACCACCTCCTGCTGCCACCAGCTAATGTAGCCGAAGGTGTGGTACCGGTCGCTGTCGGGATCGGTGATGATGATGGGTTCTTCAATCATAAAAACTCCTGCGTGAATGTTGCAGTTTGATTTGTAATTTTTGGTTTACACTGCTGTTTACGTTGTAGGCTGGTGAAAGTTGCGTTGGGAAACGGCCGTCTCCGACTTGTATTCCAGCTTAACTTTCCATACACTAATGAAAAAGGTGACCAAAAATGCCTGAAGAAATGTTCAATCGGCGTCGAGAAGTAAAGCTGTACATGGATCATGCTTACCAAATGCTTGACGTAGCGGCAAGCAACCGCCAAAGTGGGTTTTATGCCTCTGCCGTCAACCGGGCTTATTATGCGGTTTTTTATGCTGCAAATGCCATGTTGTCTACGCAAAGTTTGGCTCGGAGCAAGCACAGCGGTGTCATTAGCGCTTTTCGCCAACATAGATCAAACCTGGTTTGATAGAGCCGGAGTACAGTGATATTTATGGCCTTTTGCTGGATCATCGTCAGATCAGCGATTATGAATTGGAATTAACCATCAGTGATCAACAGGCAGAATCTGATTTGCAAGATGCTGCCCGATTTGTGGAGCGTGTTGAAAGTTGGTTGAAGCGGGAAGGTTGGTTATGAAATTTGTGCAATCAAATCAATTCGAGAAATTGACAGCAAATGAACAGATATCTATCCGTGCCTTCTTGCAATGCCTGGATCAGGCATATGGCAATGCCATCCAACAAGTCATTTTGTTTGGCTCCAAAGCAAGGGGGGACAGCCAGCCAGAATCAGATATTGATATTCTGATTATTGTTGACGAAGAAAATTGGGCCTTGCGTGATGAAATTAGCCGAATTGCTGCTCAACTATCTTTGGCACATGATGTCCTAATTGGCCCTCGTGTCATTGGCGAGGATCGTTGGCGGCGGATGAAGTCAGATCGGTTTACACTTTATGAAAACGTATCAAGGGACGGGCTAATTCTTTCCTCACCTTGATACGCATTTCCAGATTTTTACCTCTGCTGAACCAACCCCATCTTAAAGATTACCCCTGTAAACGCCGGAAAAAGGGCAGCTTAAATTCGGTACGATCCACATTGAGCGTCACCGATTTGCGTTCGACTTCGCCGCCCAGGTCGCGGGGCCAGGTGATGTCCACGTCGTATGTCAGGCCAGAGTGGACGCGCACGGGCAGCTCGCAGAGGAAGACGCCATCGCGGTTGGTGGTGCCAGCTACGTGGGCGTTGATGCCCTTGCAGCGCACCTGCACCTGAATGCCATACAGGCCGGGGCCATCTTGCACATCCTGCACAACGACGCGGAGCTTGGTGCTGCGCAGGGGTTCTTTGTCGCGGCTGAAGCGTTGGCGTACGGCCGTTCCCAAATTCCCCCCACCACTACTGCTCGGCTGGGGCCGGGGCTGGCTGGGCTGCGGTTGTCGCCTCGCGGGCACCTGGTCTGCCCGAATGCGAATTTCTGGCATGCGCACGGGCCGCTGGTTGGCGGGCTGAATGTCGTCGTTGGTGATGGTCAGCGGCGCGCTGCGTGTGACGTTGCCCCCGGCGCTTGTCGAAGGGGCTTCCTCATTGTCGTTGACGTGCAGCGTTTCCCGCGACACTTCTGGATAGCGCACCGGAATCGGCGGGCGGAAGTGGGGCGGCACCGGGGCGATGGGCTGGCTGTTGAGCATGGTGTCCAGCGTCGGCGTGCCGTCGCCAGGGTTGTAGGCCAGCTTTTTGCCCAGCTTGTCTCGTTCGGTGGCGCTGCGCTGGATTTGTTGCCGCAAAAAGGTGGCGGCCCGCTTGATGAGCTGCCCCGCCGGGCTGTACTCGCCGGGCGGTGACGCCGGGTCGAGCTGGTAGAGCGGATAGCCGCTTTTCCAGGCGTGGGCGGCGATGCTGAGCGAAAGCCAGGAGACTTGATTAGAGACTGGAGATTGGAGATTGGAGATTGCGGTTGCTAATCCAGCTACCTCTTCATCTTCAATCAGGCCGGTTTCTTGCAGCAAGTCATGGAGGGCGAGGCGAACGGCCGTACCGCCCCCATCCACCAGCCGGGCAAAATCGTGCAGGGTGGGGTCATCCACCACGCTAGCGGCGCGCAGCAATGCCTTCGCCCGCGATTCGGTGAAATCGGGCGTTGTTGCCGGGGCGAGGCGCGCCTCATCCCTGTTGGCGTTCAGGTCGGCAATGAGCCACTCCGTCAGCCGTACGGCAAAGACGGGCAAGTGGGTGTCATCGAGTTGTTTTAGCAAAGGTTGTGTGGCAAGGTCTGTCATGAGACGTTCCTACAGAAGTTACAGGTTTTTACCCTCCCCCTAACCCCCTCCCGAAGGGAGGGGGGATCAGGTTCCCTCCCCCGTCGGGGGAGGGTTAGGGAGGGGGAGTTTTTTATATCGCCAAGCTGTTTTCCAGCTTGTGCAGCCCGTCCCAGACGCGCATCAGCTCTTCGAGGTCGGACACATTTTCCAGGTCCATTTCCATCGCTTCGCGCAGTTCCGGTTTTTGCAGGTTGCGGTCGTGCTGCTTCAGCATTGGCTTGACGATGTGGGTGTTGAAGTCGCGCTCCGCCTTGGTGGCTTCCAGCCAGAAGAGGCGGCGCAGCCGGGGCAGCAGGTCGTCGTCGTTGAACAGGTCGTTGAGAATCTCGCCAAAGATACGGTTGACCTTCACTGCGACGTTGTCCAGCTTGTCGGCGTAGCTCATCTCCAGGTCGGCCTGCGGCGTCACCTTGTCGCTGTCGCCAATGAGGCTGATGCCCAAATCTTCCGGCTGGGCTGGTTCATCCAGGATGGAGATGTTGATTTCCGGTTCATCAGCCACGGCGGCGGGGGCAGCTGCTGCCCGCGTATTGTTGGCCGCTGGCATGTTGGCTGCCATTTCGCGGCGAACGGATTCAACCCCGTTGAGGGCCACGTCCAGCAGCCGCTCATTGGTGTTGAGCGATAGTTCCCGCTCGCCTTCATCCAGCCGGAAATGCACGGAGCGTTCGGGCTTCATCAGCTCGTACATGGTGGCTTGCTGGCAAACGTGGCGGAAGTTGCGCCCGACGCGCTCCACCAGGACGTTGAACGCTTCGTCCAGGGCCAGGCCATCGGCTGTTTCACCGGGGATGGCGTAGCTGTATGCCTGATTGTAGGCGGCGCGTTGGAGACGGCCGTAAATTTCATGCGCCTCCAAAGTGCGTTCCAGCTCGGCGGCAATCACATCCGCTGCCTGGGGCATGAACTTGGAGACGGAATCCTGCAAAATCAGCTCCACCTGGAACAAAATGCGCTTGATCGGAATTTCGATGCCGCTGCTGCCCCAGATGAGGTTGTCGTAGGTCACGTCGCGGTCGTCCCAATATTCGGTGCCGTAATTTTCTAGCAGCGTTTCCACTTCGCGCTGGACCGCATCTTGCACCATGCCTTTGATGCCGTTGAGGGTGGGGCGGAGGATGTTGCGGAAACGGCCGTCGCTGTTCGTCCGATTGTTCAGCTCCAGCAGCGCGTTGTGGAAGGCGCGCGGCAGCTCTTTTTGCTGGCGAATAACGACATTTTCAAAACGGCGCTCTTGCAGCTGCTCCCAGCTGTTGGCAAAGGGCGGGTGTACGCCGCGATGGGCCAGCTGTTTTTCGTAGTAGAAGCGCAGCGCTTGCAGGCTGTTGCGGATGCGGGTGGCGGCTTCACGCAGCTGGCTGCGCACGCGCTCCGTTTTGATGAAGGTGATCAGCTTTTCGCGCAGCAGCGGTATTTCGCTGAGCTTGAGGAGGGCAGCGGCCGTTTCTGGATCGAGCGGATCGGTAGCGTTGACCTGGCCCAGCTGGTCGCGGAACACTTTCAGGATGCGTTCGGTCTCGCTGGCGAATTCGTCGGGCGCGTTGTCCGGGTCCTGCACGTAGAGGGCGGGCGGGGCCATCACCAGGAAGTACGGCCGATTGTGGCCACGATCCCGGTAGCGCTCCCAGTAGTTGGGGGCGATGTAGCGGGTGACCTCTTTTACTTCCAGTTCCGCTTCCGGCAAGCCAGAGTTGAGGCGGTCGAACGCCTGGCGGATGTTGCCGCCGTTGACGGCCAGGAAGATTTTGCTGGCGGCTTCATCCAAATCGCCGCCGCTCAGGCCGAAGAGGCGATTTTCTTTAATCCAGTTGACGGCCGAAAGCGATTTCAGCTCATCCACGCGCTGGCGGCCAGCATCGGTGACGAGGACGATCATGGCGTCTTCGCGCTTCATCTCTTCCAGGGTGATCGCTTCGTGCAGCTTCATGCCTGCGCCCAAACCGGGCACATCCACAATGCGCAGGTAGCCGTTCATGAGCAGATTTTCTTGCCCAGATTTGGGCTGAATCTTAAAGGTAGCAGATTTGATGAGCCGGATTTGGCGCTGCTGGCTGCCTTTGAAGCCATCTTCGCGCAGGTGGCGCAGGGAGTCTTCGTTGTCTAGCGCCAGGCTGCGCGGCGCGGGCGGGCCATCGGCGTAGAGCGCTTTGTTGTGCTCGTAGGAGTCGATGCAGTCGATGAGGATTTCCAGATATTCATCCCGCTCGGTTTTGGCGTTGTCGGCCCCGTCGGTCATGATTTGCTGGATTGCTTCGCGGGCTTGCTCGCGCTCGCCGTCGTTGATGATGTCGAAGCCGTCGATCTGGCCGAGTTGGCAGAGGCGGCGGACGCGCTGGGCAAATTCGTCCTGGGTCCAGTAGGTGAGGACGAGGGATTCAGCTTCGCCTTCCTGGGCCTGTTCGATGTAGACGATGGTGCCGGTAACGGCCGTTACCGCCCCGGTCGGCAGCAAATTGCGCCCCAGCAAGCCGTTGATGAGGGTGCTTTTGCCCACGCCGGTGCCGCCGAAAAAGACGAGGGTATAGGTGCGCTGGGCCAGAATCTTTTGCGCTTCGTCCACGCTTTGTTGTGCCTGGGGCACGGCGCGGATGAGGTAATCGCGCGTCTGGTCGATCACTTTTTGCATGTGTACCCAGTGCTCAACCTGGATGGGGCTGATGTGGGGGAGTGTTTCCAGGGATGTTTTGAGTTCTTCATACTTGTCGGTTTGCTTTTTCGGGCTCATGTTTGGCTATACCTTCCTTGCAAATTTTTATGGTTATCTACAGATTTTGTAGATTACACAAATTTTTTATTAATTATTTTGGTGCCACATAGGCAAGAATGTCCGCAGTTTGCGGTACATTGGTTTATACGCAGGGGTGCGGGGAAAGGTTGCAAGGTGGGGGGAAACGGCCGTTTTGTGCAGATTTGCTTGTTTATAAATGTAACTTCTTATGGCTTGCTTATTGATCTTCCGCCTTTTGTGTGTTACTCTTTTCGTTTATAACGCGGTGCGTTATATTATTGGAGGACGATTGTGATTATGGGAGCAGCACAATTAGCAAAACGATTTTTAGCGCGGGATGGTACGGCCGTTTCTGTACGATTATTGCGGAGCAAAGATGCCGCCCATCTTGTGGATTTATTTGAACATATGGGGCCAGAGAGCCGCTACCGGCGGTTTCACCAGCCGACGGATCATGTGACAGCGGAGCAGGTGTGGGCAGAGGCAGAGAAGATTGCAACGGCCGTTCCCGACGAACAGCTGGGTTTGATTGCCTTTTCTGAACTGCCGGGTGAAGGCGAGGTGGCCGTCGGCGTGGCCCGCATTGTCTGGTTATCAGACAGCGTGGCTGAGGTGGCGATGTCGGTGCGGGATGACCGGCAGGGGCAGGGCATTGGCAAGCGGCTGCTGGCGATGGTGCTGGAGCTGGCCCAGATCACGGGGGCAGAGTCGGTAGTGGGGCTGGTGCAAAATGATAACGAGCCGATGTGGCATCTGTTTGATCAGCTGCCGTACCCGCTCAAGCGTACGGTTGAAGGTACAGAGTCTGAGATTGAGCTGGATTTGACGCGGGAGAAGATGGGGGTGGCAACGGCCGTTTAACCATCGCCGCCCCCTAAAAATTGAAAAAAGAAGGGAAACGCGCCTAGCAACGGGCGCGTTTGTTTTATGGTTTTACGATAATAGGCAGATAGAGATATTGCATGGTTTCAGTAACGATCTCAACTTCAACTGCGCCGATGTCGCAAACGGCCGTTCCGTCACCATCTCCATCGATAGGTCGTGAAATGCCCCTTTGGTCGGTGGCTAAACAGTTGGCATTGCTCCCCGCATCAATCGCTGGACTGTTTTCCAGCGGAGCAAAAGTATCGGTCACCCCGCCGTTATTTTGCAGTGGTCCAAGCATTGGGTCGATATCAATTTGATCCCCTATACCGACAAAACCACAATCATTCTTGTCTTCTAAACTGTAGCTTGACGCGGTAAGCGCAAGGTTGCAATTTTCTACCCCATTGCTGGCAATAATCGTATTGGTGATGGTTATCGCCGCAAAGTTTGCCTGGTAGATACCGCTTCCATTCGGCGAACTGTTTTCCGCTAATGTGACATTTGTAAACGTGACTTCGTTGGTTCCCAGGCCACCGTGCCAGATACCCCCACCTTCTGAAGATGCGGCGTTATGGCTAACAGTTGTATTAGTTGCATTTAGTAGACCATTATTGTAAATACCTCCGCCAGTTGTGGCCGAATTATGGCTGAAGGTGGAGGTGGCAAGAACGGCCGTTGACGTTGAATCTACGAATAATCCTCCTCCTTCTGTGATGGCAGAGTTATAAGAAACTGTTGAATTGTGCATGGATGCTTGAGCTGTATTGTAAAGACCAATTCCTGCGGCGCTATTTGCCTGATTGTTTTCTATGGTGCTGTTTGTGATGGTGAAGGCAGTGCCATCCACAAAGATACCGCCCCCTTCCGCTGCGACATTGTCAGAGATGTTACTGTTTTCAACTGAGACTGGCTTAAGCGTGTAGATGCCGCCGCCGGTTGTATCGGCTACATTGCCCGAAATGATGCTGCTATTTAATAATAGTTCGCCATCTTCTAGATAGATTCCTCCCCCAATACCAGCGCTGTTGCTATAGACAGTCGAATTATTAATTTCAAACACGCCGTCAGAAATGGCGATGCCCCCACCTAGAGCAAATCCTTCGGCCGCATTATGGTGAACCATACTATTGTTGAGAATGAAAACGCCAAAATTGCTGATGCCGCCACCCGGACTGGTCGTATTATCATTATGATGGATAGTGCTATTGGTAACTGTAATCGTGCCAAAATTAAATACGCCTCCTCCGTTTAGATATACCGTGTTGCTAAAAATATTGACATCATCCAATGTTGCGATACCTGTTGGACTATTATGTACACCGCCACCAGCATAAGAGTAATTGTTGTGGAATGAGGTTCCATTTACAGTTAATTTGCCTGTGTTGTAAATTGTTCCACCAGGGCCAGCAAATTCAATTGAGTTAAAGCCAAAGGTGCTATTTTTTACGGAAAGATCACCTGAATTAAAAAGCCCATGTCCACCTGGACTCCCATTGGTGAATACTTCTGTGCTGCTGATTTGCAAAGAGCCAGAATTGTAAATGGCTCCTCCGCTCCCCGAGAGAGAAGAACCAAATGCTCGATTATTTAGAAAGACAGTATCTGTGATAAATACTGTTGCCCCTTGATGAGGGATATAAATGCCACCTCCGTTTGGCTCTGCCACGTTTGAAGATTCATCAAAAACGCCATTTTGTATGGTTAAGTTACTTATGGAGACATGGATGCTGCCTGTTGAAGTAATGTGAAAGACGCGATCATTTCCCGAACCATTAAGGATAGTTGTCACAGCACTATCACCGTTTAGAAACAGATCATCTGTGATGTCAAGATCGCCAGTTTCCCCTAAATCTTCTTCTGCCCCCAAAATTGTTAAATTGTAGGTATTGGCTGAAAGGTTAATGGTGTCTAGGCCGCTAGAGGCATTGGCTTCCATAACGGCCGCTCGCAAAGTACACTGCCCTGCTACGGCCGTTTCACACACCCCATCTCCCGGATTTGCATCCACCGCATCAACCGTGCTGTTGACGACAAAGGTGGCGGCTGGACTGGCTTTGGTTTGTAGGGTGGTGAAAAAGAGACCAAGCAGAAGTAAGGGAAAAGCGATAGGAAGAATAAGACGTAAATGTTTCATTGAACCCTCCAATTTGGTTGTGATGAAAATGATTGGCAAAAACGGCCGTTACCCGCGATGGTAAAACCGGACACGGAAAAAAGTATAGTGACCGCGAGCCAACTTCACAATTGACATTTATCACGTTTCAGGATCGGTTTAGGATCGATAACCTGCTACACTCATACTGGTTGACGCCAACGGCCGTTTCATTAAAATGGCTGGCAACAACCCAACGACTTGATTCTAGGAGGTGTTCTATGCGTGGACCCTGGCAGCAGCGCAGCAGCGTATGGCAAGCTGATATCGCTTCCATTGTTTTGCTCATCTTGTTTGTCCTGGCCATCTTCGGCCTGGATGCGTGGCTTCAACCCCAATTTACCCCCACAACCCTGGTTTTAACCGGCGTCATCATGGCGTTGGTGCCTGCGGCTATCTGGCTGGCGTTTTTCTACCGGCGAGACCGTCTGGAGCCGGAGCCAAAAGCGCTGGTGCTGCAAATGGTCATCCTGGGCGGGCTGCTGGCCAGCGCCGTTGGTTTGCCGCTGGTAAATGGCCTGTTTGCTGTGCCCGCCTGGCTCAGCAGCAGCCCCGCCTGGGCGCAGCTGTTGGGCGGCTTTTTGATTGTGGGCATGGCGCAGGAGTTTCTGAAATATGCGGCCGTTCGCTTTTCCGTTTATTATGCGGCTGAATTTGATGAAGCGATCGACGGCATCATTTACACAACGGCCGTTGCCATCGGTTTTGCCGTGGTGCTGAACATCAACTTCGTCGTGAGCTCTGGCGGCGTCAATTTAGGCTCCGGGGCGATTCGCATGGTGCTAACCACGTTGGCCCAGGCCAGCTTTGCGGGCATTGTTGGCTACTTTTTGGGGCGGCTGAAGTTCGAGAAACGGCCGCTCTGGTGGATGCCCCTCGGTTTAACCATTGCCGCCGCGCTGAACAGCCTGTTTGGCTTCCTGCGTGGCAACCTCAGCCAGGGCAGCCTGGGCACGGTGAACAACTGGGTGGGGCTGGCGCTGGCCGCCGTTTTGGCCGGAGCCATCACCTGGCTGCTTTCCCGCTCCATTCAGCACGATTTGGCCGTGCACGGAGGTGACTAACATGACGCCGCTGACGGTTCTTCAAGAAAGATTTGCCCAGGAACGGCGCTCTGCCCTGCTGGTGGTGGCGCTGGTTTTGCTAAGTTTGCTGCTGGGTTGGGGGGTGAAAACGGCCGTACAAAACGCCACCCGCCCCATCGAAATTGGCAGCTTCACCGCCGACGTCCCCGACGGCTGGCTGGTGCAGGAAGGCGCAGGTGATTTGCTCTTTGTGGTGCGCAATCCGCAGGCGCTCAACGAGCTGTACCGCGTTAGCCAATTGCCCATCGCCCCAGACCTGGCCGCGCTGGCCGAAAATCGCAACCTGGCCCGCACCCGCCTGGACGACACCTACCGCGTCCTCGCTGCCGAGCCGATCGTTTTTGCCGGGCAAGATGGCTACAAGGTAAGCTTCGCCCGGGTCGATTTGGCTTCGCCTGGCCTGCCGCACGTCATCGAAGGGTTAGATTATTACTTTCCCGCTAGCGAGCAGGTCACCGTGCTGTCGCTGGAAGCCCAAAGCGACCATTTTGCTGAGGCCTTGCCCGGCTTCCAATCGTTTGTCCAATCCATTCGCCACAGTTCAGGAGAGTAAATCATGAAACGATGCCAAAATGCGCCCCTGCAACTGCTCTTTTTACTGCTGCTGCTTTTCTCCTTCACGGCGATGGCTTGCCAGCTGGGGGCGGCGCTGGAAGCCACGCCCACGCCCCGCGCTCGCGAGGAGGCAGAGCCGGAAGCAGAGCCGGACCCAACCGAAGTACCGCCCACCGTGGCGGCCCCCACGCCAGAGCCAGAAGAGCCAGCGGTCGAGGAACCGATCGTGCCGGAAGCGGTAGTGGCTCCAATTGAACGGCTCCAGGCGGCGACGGTGCAGATTTTTGCCAAACAGGTGGTAAACGGCCGTCTCCAAACCATCTGGACCGGCTCCGGCACCATTCTTTCGCCCGATGGCGTCATTCTCACCAACGCCCACGTGGCCGCCCCCAGCGCCCCCGGTCTGGCCACCCTCTACAACGACCCGGAACTGCTCTTTGGCGAGGAGCCAGATCAGCTGGTGGTGGCCCTCAGCGATTCGGCCGACCGCCCCCCCAGCGAAGCCTACATCGCCGAACTGGCCGCCGCCGATGGCTCGCTCGACCTGGCCGTCATCAAAATCACCGCCGATCTGGACGGCAATCCGCTGGACACCAGCACGCTCGACCTGCCTTTTGTAGAGATTGGCGACTCCAACAGCATTCGCCTGGGCGATGAGATTCGCATTTTGGGCTACCCCGGTGCCGGTGGCGAAACCATCACCTTTACGCGGGGCAACGTGGCCGGCTTCGAAAGCCAAACCCGCGTCGGCGACCGCGCCTGGATTAAAACAGATGCCACCATCTCCCCCGGCAACTCCGGCGGGCTGGGCGTCAACGCCGCTGGGCAAATCATCGGCGTGCCCTCCTTTGGCCAAGAGGCGATCGGCGGGGCAATTAACCGGATGCGGGCGATCAATTATGCGCTGCCCCTGCTGGAAGCGGCGGCCGCCAACGGCAGCTACGCCAGCCCCTACGTGGTCTCTGGCACCGGGCAGGAGGCGTTTACGCTCATCACCTGGGCCGATGATTTTAGCGATGCAGACCAGTGCGCCATCGGCGAGCGGAGCAGCTACCCCAGCAACACCACGCTGGCCGTCGCCATCTTCTCTTACAGCGGCCTGACGGATGGGCAGCAGGTGCTGATTGCCTGGTGGCTGGATGATGAGATTATGAGCACGTCGGTGTATGAGTGGAGCGAGGGGGCGTCGGGCGATTGCACGGCGTTTTACTTCCACAATTATGGCGATCCGATTCCCAACGGAACTTATTCGGTGGAGATTTATGCGGGGGATGGATTGGAATTTGTGGGCGTGGCGGAAACGGCCGTTGGCAGCACCACCGCCACCAATTCCAACAACACCACGACCACAACCAGCAGCGGCAGCAAAACTGGCGTCACGGTAGAAGGTGAAATCCTCGATGCCGACAGCGGCAAACCGCTCAGCGGAGCCGTCATCTTCATCTTACAGCCTGGCACCGATCTGGACGCCTGGCTGGAAAACCCTACCGACGCCGACGTGTACACCTACGCTGAAACCGACCAAAAAGGATACTTCTTCCTGCCTCAATCGCTCCAGCGCGGCGTGGAATACCCCGGCGTGGCTGGCCTCACCGGCTACTACAACACCGATGGCTTTCTCTCCTTCACCGCAGACGACCCGGATTCGATTTATTTGACGTTGGAATTGAGTAAATAGTGTTCAGGTTTTTAGGTGTTCAAGTTTTCAGGTGTTCAAGCGAGCAAATGAAAACTTGAACACCTGACACTTAATCACGCTTCTGCAACCCCCTCCCCAAACTGACGTATAATGGAACGTAACGGCAAAGTAGCAAGGAGAAATTATGCGTATTATTTTGTATTTAGGTAAAGGTGGGGTAGGCAAGACAACGGTGGCGGCGGCAACGGCCGTTCGCTCCGCTGAATTAGGCTACAAAACCTTGGTGGCCAGCACCGACATCGCCCACAGTCTGGCCGATTCGCTGAATGTGCCGCTGGGGCCAATCCCGGTGGAAGTGGCCCCCAACCTGTGGGCGCAGGAAATCAGCGTCGTGGCCGACATCCACAACTATTGGGGCACGCTGCAAGATTTTGTCTCCGGCATGCTGCGCGATGGTAACAAAATTAACAACGTGGTCGCCGATGAGCTGTCGGCGTTCCCCGGCATGGATGAGATTGTGAGCCTGCTGCACATCAACAAGCAGGCCAAAGAGCGCAACTTTGACCGCGTCATCATCGACGCGGCCCCCACGGGCGAAACGATTCGCTTGCTGACGATGCCGGACACGTTTCGCTGGTACGCCGGGCATTTGAGCCGGGGACGGAGCAAGGTGGTGAATGCGTTACGGCCGTTTGCCAGCCGCTTCCTCCAAGGCCCCGCCGAAGTGCTGGAAGCGTTGGAAAAACTGGATGCCGCCACTGGCGAACTGCGCGAAACCCTCAGCAATCCCGAAATCAGCAGCTACCGTGTGGTGCTGCAACCAGAAAAGATGGTGGTGCGCGAAGCCGAGCGGGCGGTGAGCTACCTGAGTTTGTTCAACTACCCGGTGGACAGCGTGGTCATCAACCGCATCCTGCCGGAATCGGCCGACGAGGGGGCGTTTTACGCCCAGCGGCGGGAAATTCAGGCCAAATATCTGGAGATGATCGAGAACAACTTCAAGCCGCTGCCGCTGTGGCGCGCGCCGTACTACGCGCATGAGGTGGTTGGCGTGGAAGCGCTCTCCCAACTGGCCCACGACTGTTTTGGCGAGATTGATCCGTGCGGCGTATTTTACCGGGGCGCGTTGCAGGAGATTTTGGAACAGGAAGACGACCGTTACCTGATGCGCCTCCCCATGCCTTTTGTCACGGGCGGCGACGTGAAGCTGCGCAAGCGGGGCGACGAAATGTTCATCACCATCGGCAACTTTAAGCGAGAGATGATTCTGCCGACGGTTTTGGCCAAGCGGCGCGCTGGCGGTGGCAGCCTGCAAAATGGCGTGCTGGAAATCACCTTCCTGCCGCCCGAGCCCACCCCGGAGCCTGCCTGATTTTTGCCACAGTTGCCAAGAAGTTCAACTTTTGCCAAAAGTTGAACTTCTTTTTGTTTGTGTAGAGAATGTGTACATCTCATGAGAAGCGCACCATTGGCGCAACTCACCTCTCCAGCCTCGCGTAAAGCCCCACAGAATCAACCCGATTAAGATTGGACCATTTTATTTTGTCCTAAGTGGTTGGAAAAAAGTTTTCAAAATTCTTTATCAACAGATTTCGCAGATTTTGCAGATTTAGGGGGAAAAATCTGTGGAATCTGTGAAATCTTTGATGATTATTTTTCAAAAACTTTCTGCACTTTACTTAAAACCAATCTTCAGTGGAAGAAAATGGTCCAATCTCCAATTGATGAAGGAGCGTGAGAAATGACAAAAGAATCCGTTTTGAAGATTGAAGAATCCCGCAAGCTGCAAAATCGGCAGGCATGGCCTGCGTATGGCGTCATTGCTGTGGGGTTGGCGCTGCTGGCCAGCCAGATTTTCGGCTTTGCCCTGATTGATGTGCTGTGGCCTGGTTTTGTGCTGGCTCCTGGCTTGCTGCTGCTGTGGCCCGCCTACAACGCCACGCCAGAGCGTCCCAGTCGGCTGAGCTTTTTGGCGGTGCCGGGAGCGATGTTCATCACCATTGCCACCCTGCTGTTTGTGATGAACCTGAGCAACCATTTTGAGGCGTGGGCGTATAGTTGGCCGCTGGTTTTTGCGGCGGTGGCCTGGGGCTTGATGTACATGCGCCGCTTTGAGCCCACGCACCGAGTGCATCACAATGGTTATAACTTCATGCGGCTCATGGTGCTGTTGGCGATGGGACTGGTGGTGTTCTTTGAAGTTATCGTGTTTGGCAGCGTGAACCCGCTGCTGCCGCTGGGCGTCATCGGTTTTGGTGTGTATCTGCTGGTGAAAGAACGGCGGAACGGTGGGCAGTAATCGGTATTCGGTAAGCAGTATTCAGTAAACAGCAGCGGTGGTTTTTTACCGCGCAATAAGTTATAGGAGAATTTACAATGGCTAAGAAAAATGAAGAAACTGTAGAAGAAGTAGAAATGGGCGAAGAAGTTGTCATCGAAGAAGAGGATTTGGCTGGCGAAGAAGCTGGTGAATCTTGGACGCAAGAGTTTGTGGCGGCGGGTGAGGATTTGGTGAAGATGGTGAAAAGTTTGATGCATGAAACGGCCGTTCGCCGCGTCGTCGTTAAAAATGAAGCCCGCAACATTCACCTGTCGCTGCCGCTGGCGGTTGGCTTGCCGGGCCTCGCCCTGGCCATCCTGTGGGTACCGTTTATCGCCGCCGTGGCCGTGGTGGGCGCATTGGCCATCGACTGCACCATCACCGTCGAGCGCGTGGCCGAGGAAAAAGAGCCAGAAGTCACCCTCGCCGCTGAGTAGGAATCGTTCCCTGACGGTTTTACCGCAGAGGTCGCAGAGGGCGCAGAGTCTTAAAAAAACTCCGCGTTCTCCGTGACCTCTGCGGTTTTTGTTTTATTGGCGGAGTTGAGGGGCGAGCATGGCGATTTCCTGGCGCAGTTGGGCAATCTCCAGCGCCGATTTTTCGTCCTGAAACAGCTGCCAATGGTGCTTGGTGTAGGCCAGATGGCTGCACTGCAAAAAGAAGTTGGCGGCGTGTCGGTTGGCGCGCCAGCCGCGCTGGAGCCAGCTGTTGAACAAAAAGGCGACGCGCTTGCGGCCGGAGCTGGCCAGGGTAAACTGGCTCACTGTCAGCGTGCCCAGAGCCACCTCTTCTGCCAAATATTGGCGCAGCCAGCGCCGCTCTTGCAGCACGGCCCACACAATAATCCCGAAGATTAGCAGCAACCCGCCCCAATCGAACAGCAGCGCCAGGAAGATGAAGCCGCTGCCCAGGGTAACGGTGAAGTTGTGCAGAAAGTGGAGGAAAACGGCCGTCATCCACCCCAGCACCGGCGGCACAATTTTCATCCATTGCTCGGTCGCTAATCGCGCAATGGCTATTCCCAGGCCAGCAAAGCTGCTAAACAGCGCGTGATTCAGCCCAAAAACAATCGCCCG
Source organism: Candidatus Leptofilum gracile (assembly GCA_016713825.1). GTDB lineage: Bacteria > Chloroflexota > Anaerolineae > Promineifilales > Promineifilaceae > Leptofilum > Leptofilum gracile. Next base: position 217,756 of record JADJOJ010000003.1, read on the forward strand.
CAGCACAATGTTGACACCCCACGCTTCCACACCCCCGGAATTGAACGTTTGCACAAAGTAGTACACATTTTCCACCATGGCAAAACCTATCCCCACCATCGCGCCGTAGATGATGCCATCTAGCGGGCTGTCGATCTCGCTGCGCCAGAAGATGAAGAGCGCCACCAGCGCCACGCTTTTGATCGTCTCTTCCACGGGCGGCCCAATGAGCGATGGGGCGGCGGCGGCGCCCAGCTCATCCCCCAGCACCAGCAGCAGCGGCACGCTGAGGGTGGTGTTGAGCACAAAGGAGATGAGGATGGCGGGCACCGCACCCCACAAAAAGGCGGCGACCAGCAGCCACCACGGCTCTTTCTCGTACCGGTCGAACCAGTAGATGAGGCCGACGTACAGCACGGTGGGCACAATGGCGGCGAGGATGGAGAGGGGGAGGACGGCCGTTTCAGACATACCACCCTCGCCGCGAAAACCTGACAGGTTTACTGTCATGGAGAAGTTTTGTCGGGGAAAAACCTGTCAGGTTTGGCATTACAAAATCAACATCGCATCCCCAAACGAGAAGAAGCGATATTGCTCGGCAACGGCCGTTTCATACGATCGCAGCATAAACGCTCGATTGGCAAACGCGGCGACCAGCATCAGCAGGCTGGAATGGGGCAGGTGAAAGTTGGTGATCATGGCGTCTACCGCGCGGAATTTGTAGCCGGGGTAGATGAATAGATCGGTGGGGGCAGTGAAGGCGGCGACGGGCTTCCAGGGGCAAAAGCTGCTCGTCTCGCCGCTGGCGTCGCGGGCGCTGATGTCTTGCAAGCTGCCTTGGATGCCCGCTGAGCGCAGTGCTGCCGTTTCTAGCGTGCGCATACTGGTGGTGCCTACGGCAATCAGGCGGCCACCGGCCAGCTTGGCCTCGTTGATCCGCTTGGCGGATTCGGCCGTCAGGCTGGCCCATTCGGAATGGATGGTGTGGGCTTCCACCTGCTCCGCCTCGACCGGCTTGAACGTATCCAGCCCCACGTGCAGCGTCACCGTCTCAAAAATGACGCCCTTGGCCCGCAGCGCCAGCAGCAAATCGCCCGTAAAATGCAGCCCGGCGGTGGGCGCAGCGGCGGAGCCAGTGGGGCGCGAATAAACCGTCTGGTACCGCTCGGCGTCGTCCAGCGTTTCGTGGATGTAGGGGGGCAGCGGCGTGTGGCCGACGGTTTCTAGCCAGTCGTGCAGGGGCTGGTTAAAGCTGAGTTCGCGCTGGGGGCCGTTGAGAACGGCCGTTACCGTGGCCACCAACTCCGTCTCATTCCCGTCATAATCAAACAGGTGAATCTGGCTGCCTTCGTCCAGCCGCTTGCCGCCGACCATCGCCTGCCAGGTGCCGTTTTCCTGCTCGCTCAGGAGCAAGATTTCGACCTTGCCGCCGGTGGGTTTACGGCCGTAAATCCGCGCCGGAATGACGCGGCTGTTGTTGGCCACCAGCACATCCCCCGGCCGAAAATAGTCGAGGATGTCGCTGAAGGTTTGGTGGGTAATCGTTTCGTCCGCCCGGTTGAGCACCATCAGGCGGCTGGCATCTCGTGGGGATAACGGCCGTTGGGCAATCAACTCTGGCGGCAGGGTGTAGTTAAAATCAGCTGTGTTCATGATAATATTGTAGCCGTCTGCAAACGGGGGGCAACAGCGAACGAAAAATAAAAGGGGTTCTTCGACAAGCAGCCTGCTTGACAGGCACTTTTATCAAAGATTTCGCAGATTAAAAATCTGGTAAATCTGCGAAATCTTTGATTGTGAATTATGAACGTACACTATTTGATGTTGATCCGTGAAAGATGCGCATGAATGAAAAGCTAACTGAAATTTGGGATGAACTGCGGCAGGTGCTGCTGGGGCGTGGACTGCTGGACGTGATTTTGCCGCCGCTGCTGTTTGTGCTGCTGAACAGTTGGGTTGGGTTTACGGTGGCGGTTTGGGGTGCGGGGGGAACGGCCGTTCTCTTCCTCATCGTCCGCTGGCTGCGAAAACAGCCCATCAAAGCGGCGTTGGGTGGGGTGCTTTCTGTGGCGTTGGCGGCGGCGGTGGCCCTGCTGCTGGATCGTGAAGAAGGTTTTTTCTTGCCCACGATTGTGTCTGGCGGGGTGACGGTTTTGTTGGCGGTGGGGAGCGTGGTGGCGAAACGGCCGCTCGTCGCCTGGAGCAGCTTCATCACCCGCCGCTGGCCGCTGGATTGGTATTGGCATCCCCAGGTGCGCCCCGCCTACACCGAAGTGACCTGGCTGTGGGCGGCGTACTTTTTGGCGCGGCTGTTGGGGCAGCTCTTCTTTTTTCAGGCGGGCGCGGTCGATCGTTTGGCGTGGCTCAATTTGTTGCTGGGCTGGCCAGGGATTTTGCTGCTGCTCATCATCACCTACGTGTACGGCACGTGGCGGCTGCGCCACTTGGCAGGCCCCAGCGTGGCCGAATTTAAGGCAGGCACCCCACCGCCGTGGCAAAGCCAGCGCAAAGGATTTTAAAACTCAAAAAAGAGGGAGTTTTAATCAGCTTTAATCCAAGTTGCTGGAAAGCGGCCGAACGTATCTGGCTTTAAGCCGGACCGGGATTAGACGTGCAAAATTGATGTTTGGAATTGATTCAAAAGCGATTCGATAGGTGTACCAGAGGATCACGCTAATAATGAGCATTTCACCGCCATCTTCGACAATCTTAACGATGCCAGAAATGCCAAACCTATTCATGATCAGCCCTTGAAGCATATCTACACCAACACCAAAGAAGGCCGCTATCGCCAACAAGATGGTTAAATGAAGGCATGCCTGGCGCTGTTTGTCGCGGTTTCGCCAAATCATCAGCAGCGCGACGCCGAACAAAATGCCAGAGACCAAAACCAAAAAACCAGTTTGTGCTACTTCCGCCGGATCCATTGAGGCAATTTGAGGCATTTTGTCTTCGAAGATATACCCTATCCTTTCATGGATTTCAGCAATATCATCCAACAGAATGTAACCAAAAATGGCCGCCCAGATGGCATACATCCGTTTGCCTTGTAAGGCAATGAATACAAGTATGGCCACGATGGCGAGTTCTTTCACATACTGGAAAAGATCGGGCAGCTGCCCTTCTTCACTCATCGAGAAAATTGAGTTTATGAGAAAATCGGAATGGATGATGCCCCGAATGGCCAGTCGGTGGAAAAAATGGAGCGTGATTAATACCACGTCGATTATCCAGAGGGTGATGAGAAAGATGGTTGAACGATGTAGGCGGGTTGACATGATGACACCTCATGTTTGTACTGCTGACCAGCCATACCAAGCAAGCGCGTGAATGGTTGATCAAGCCTATTAAATTGTTCGATACTCAAAGACAGAAGCGGCGCAACGACAATCTATTAACAAAAACGAATGTTACTGGTCAGGCGAGTTTGTTAACAAAGCGTTAACAAGGGGCATTATAGATCAGCAAAAATTGCATTGCAAGGGGTACTGTAAAGCGAAAATTGTTACTTCACCGCAAACCTATGTGGTTTTGGGCGCGTAACATCAGGCGCAGAAGCAGCTTGCTGGCGCAACGGCCGTTTGGGCAATCGCAGATGGCAACTGTGTCATACTCTACAAATTTGGTGCTATAAGTCTGTTATAGTGATTCCGCCAGGCAGCAAATCTCGTTTTACGATCTAATTTTGAAAGGAGTAAAAATGCTAAAAAAACACGTTTTTGCGATTATGCTTTTTGCTTTTGCTGTTCTTGTGGTGACGGTTCAGGGCAGTATGCCAGCCCAGGCGATGCAACCTGTTCTGGCAGGGCTACCCGTGAACCAATTGATTGTGCAGTTTGCCGATGAAACGGCTGGTACAAAAATGACCGAAGCAGCGCTAGACGGCCGTATCCAACAACTTAGCTCGATCACAGGGGCCAATTTGCAGTACGTGCGGGCCATGTCGGGGGATGCCCATGTACTCAAATTACCAGCAGCATTGTCTGTTGCCGAAGCAGAAGCCTTGGCCGCAGAGATGTCTCAACAACCAGGGATTGCCTATGCCGAGCCAGATTATGTGCGCCAGGCCATTGGCAACGCACCGATTCACGTAGCCGCGCCCCTCCTGGTACCCAACGATCCTGGGTTTAGCAACCAATGGCATTACACCTATGCTGCTGGCACCTCAGAAGGGCTAAACCTGCCTGCGGCCTGGGACATTACCACCGGCAGCAGCTCGATCGTGGTGGCCGTGGTGGATACAGGCATTCTTCCCCATAGCGATCTGGCTGGGCGGACCGCGGCGGGCTATGATTTTATTGCTGATACGTTTGTAGCCAATGATGGAAACGGCCGTGACAACAACCCTGCTGATCCCGGCGACTGGATATTGGCCAACGAATGCGGCGGTATCCATTCTGCGCAGGACAGTTCCTGGCACGGTACCCATGTAGCCGGGACTATTGGTGCGGCCAGCAACAACGGTTCGGGCGTGGTGGGGGTCAACTGGAATGCCAAAATTTTGCCCGTGCGCGTGCTGGGGAAATGTGGCGGCAATATCTCGGACATTGTGGATGGGATGCGCTGGGCGGCTGGGTTGTCTGTTTCTGGGGTGCCTGCCAATGCCAATCCTGCCAGAGTAATCAACATGAGTCTGGGTGGTTCTGGCACTTGCTCTACTACAGAGCAAAACGCCATTAACGCGATTGTGGCCGCGGGCACGACTGTAGTCGTAGCCGCGGGCAATGACAACGCCAATGCCAGTGGTTACTCCCCAGGCAATTGCAATGGGGTGATCACTGTGGCCTCAAATGATCGGTACGGAGACCGCGCCTTTTATAGCAATTACGGCAGTACCATCGAGGTGACTGCCCCTGGTGGCGATACGACGATTCCTACCGGTGGGGTTCTTTCAACGTTGGACAGCGGCACGACGACGCCTGTCAACGACAACAGCTATGCATATTATCAAGGCACCAGCATGGCCGCGCCGCATGTGGCTGGGCTGGCAGCACTGGTGCTGGGCCAAAATCCCAGCATGACCCCAGCCGAACTATTGACGCACTTGCAGGTAACGGCACGGCCGTTTTCCAGTGGCAGCAGCTGTAATATTAGCCAATGTGGTGCGGGTATTGTGGATGCTTTTAATGCGCTAAATACACAACCGCTGAGTTTCAATGTTTACCTGCCTACAATCATGAATAATTATCCCTTGCCGCCATCCCCCCTGGTTAACGCCGGCTTTGAAAGCGGGCCAACTGGCTGGACGGAATTTTCAGGCCAGGGTTGGGACCTCATTCTGAGTTCTTCGAATTTTCCTCCGGGGGTGGCCCCGCATGGCGGCAGTTGGGCCGCCTGGTTGGGTGGCAGTGATGATGAGATTTCTTTTGTGCAGCAAGCCGTCACGATTCCCACCGCAACGCCTTACCTGGCTTACTGGCACTGGATTGCTTCTGAGGATGCGTGTGGCTATGACTTTGGGATGGTGGTTGTAAACGGTATTCAAGTTGTAAATTTGTATGATTTATGTCAATCGGCTAATACGGGCGGTTGGGTAAAGCATGTAGTGAATCTCAATGCCTACAAAGGCCAGACTGTCTTGGTACAAATTCGAGTAGAAACAGATGCTTCTGTGAACAGCAATCTGTTTGTTGATGATGTGTTTTTCCAGGCCAGTGCGGCGGCGGTGCTGCCACCAGAAGCGCCGAGTGATATGCCCGCATCAGCGATGGATCGCAACGCGGTACTGAATCTGCCTTAATTTTTGCCTCGAATCAAAAATGATGCCCAAGTTTTTAGCTTGGGCATCGCTAGTCGCTTGCTCATGGGTAAATTTATAGCTTGCTGCGGCGGGGCTGGTAGCGGCTGAGCCAGATTTGCTCTTCGACGATGATCTCTTTTTCGCGGGCCAGGCTGTTGAGCTGATTTTCAATTTGCATGGCGACCAACTCTTCAATCCAGGCGTCTTGCCAGTTGTGGCGTAAATGCTCTCGCAGCGCTGCTAAATCGGTGGCGTAGGTGGCAAAGGTGACCAACTGCCGCTGTTCGCGGCGGAACCAGCCGCGCCGCACGGCTTCGCGCAGGGCATCTTCTGCTTGGGCGTAGCTGGCGTAGTCGCTCTCTTCCTGAATCCAGCCGGTGAGGTGGCGCTCGTCATCCCGGCGGACAAAAATGGGGGGTGGTTCGCCGCTGGGGTGGATGTCGAGGAGACGGCCGTTTCCCGCTTTCAACAACCCGCGAATTATCTCTAGAGCATGAACCATGCTCTCCGGAGCCATTCATCACAACGACCAGCTGAGCAGCACCAGGTCGAATTTTTCGCCCGGCGGCAGGTCTTCCAGGGGGATGGCGTGGTAGCTGATTTTGTGGGCCAGTTCTGCTGGCAGATTCGCTTTTGCTTGCGCAATGCGCCCGGCATCCGGGTCGATGGCGGTGATGTGGGCGGCGTGCGGGGCGAGGTGGGTGGTGATACGGCCGTTGCCGCACCCCACCTCCAGCACCCGCTGCCCGGTTAAATCCCCAGCCAGCGCCAGCAGCGCCGCAAACTCTCTTTCCTCAGGATCAATTCGTACAGACAATTTATTTCTTCCCGGTTGGTTCTTAGCTATCCGACAGTTAAATAATAATAGGACGCGGATAAACGCGGAAAACGCAGATAAAAGGAAAAATCAGCGTCATCAGCGTTAATCAGCGGCCCATTTTTTTAAGTCTTATTGTCCCACTGGATGGTTTGGCCGCCAGCAAAGGCGGGCAGGGTGTGGCTGCCTGCTTGCTGCGTCACCTCCAGCAGCGCCTGCATCTGGCTGGGGCGGAGCTGATCTTCCCACGTTTCCAGCAGGTTTGGGTTGTTGCGGAGTTGATCGGCGTTGTGGAAAACGGCCGCTTTCACCAACGTTTCCAGCTTAAAGGCCACCAGCATCTCGTCCACAGTTTCCACCAGACGGTCACGCGGGGCGACGAGCGAGCTGCCGCTGGCGGTGAGCTGGAGTTGGCTGCTGGGGGGGACGGCGAGTACGGCCGTTTGCCAACTTTCAGTCTGTTCATCATAAACAGCCGCCAAATCCACCGGCTGGCCATCGAGCCGGGCTGTGAGCGTAACGTTGGCGCTGAGGCCGCGCAGGTGCAGCCGGTAGCGGCGGCTGGCGGGGATGTGGCTGGTGTCGCCGCTGGCGGGCTGGATGGTGACGGTCATCTCGCCAGCCTGCCAATCTTGGGTGAATGGGGTGAGGGCGTAACGGCCGTTTTTATACCCCAGCGTCTCGCCATCATCTTCGTACAGGGTAAATTCGCCGGAAGCCCCAGCAAAGCAGTGCAGATCGAGCAGTTCAGGATTGTCGATGCCGCCCCAGCCAACTTTGGGGCCGATGGGCACAATCGCCCCGGCTTTGGCGAAGAGGGGGATGTGGTGGAGACGGCCGTACTGCACCTGCCAACTGTCCCCAGCAAATTGTTCCCCGCTGAAAAAATGGTGCCACGTGCCCGGCGGCAGCCAGACCACCTGCCGACTGAGCTGCGTGTCTGGGTCGGCGGGAGTGGTGTGGGGGGCGGCAATGAGATCGGGGCCGAAGGTGTACTGCTGCGGGCATTGGTACGCTTCATCGCGGGTTGGGTAGTCGTGGTACATGGGGCGAATGGGGGCTTCGTGGGCGGTGGCGTTGCGCCAGGAAAGGCTGTACAGGTAGGGGATGAGGGCGTGGCGCAGCTGCATGGCGTCGCGGGTGACGGCCAGCACTTCGCGGTCGTAGCCCCAGGGGCGGCGGTCGTGGTACCGGTTTTTGGTGCTGTGCAGCCGAAAGATCGGGCTGAATACGCCAAACTGCACCCAGCGGGCGTACAGTTCCGCCTCTTCCACGCCAAACATGTGGCCGCCAATGTCGTGGCTCCACCAGCTGTAGCCGACGTTGGCGGCGGTGGCGGTGAAGAATGGCTGGAAGTTGAGGCTGTCCCAATCCACGTGCGTGTCGCCGGAGAAGCCGATGGGGTAGCGGTGGTTGCCCAGGCCGCCCCAACGGGAGAAGATGAACGGCCGAGTTTCTCCATCCCTGGCCAAATCATAAAAATGCAGATGGTTGAGCCACCAGAGCGGATCCAGCCCCGGCATGGTAGAAAGTTCGCCCTGCTGCCAATCCATCCACCAAAAATCGATGCCATCTGCTTCTTGCGGGTGGTGCAACAGCTCAAAGTAGGCGTTGGCAAAAGCTGGATCGGCAATGTTGAAAGGAATGAACGCGCCATCCGCTTTTTGGCCCAGCCGTTGGGCCATGGCTTCGTACTGCGCTTCATGGGGGCCGACGCCGTCGGCGGGGTGCAGGTTGAGCGCGGTTTTGAGCCCTTGCTCGTGCAGCCAGCGGATGAAGGCGGGTGGGTCGGGGAACAGGTCGCGGTTCCAGGTGTAGCCGGTCCAGCCGGCCAAATGCCAGTCGATGTCCACAATGCAGACGGCGAGCGGCACATCGTGGGTGCGGAAGTCGCGCATGAGCTGGGTGAGCTCTTCTTGCGTGTAGGCCCAGTAGCGGCTCCACCAGTTGCCCAGCGCCCAGCGGGGCAGCAGCGGCACGGGGCCGGTGAGGGCAAAGTAGTCGCGCAGGCAGGTGGCGTAATCGTGGCCGTAGCCAAAAAAGTAGAGGTCGAGGGCATTTGGGTTGGGGCGGGGTTCCAGCCAGCCATCGGCGTTGAAGATGAGCGTGCGCGAATCATCTACCAGCGCCCAGCCGCTGCGGGAGAGCAGCCCTGGCTCCAGCGGCGTGCTGCCGCTGACTTCGTCCAAGGTGCGGTAGGTGCCCAGCAGATTTTGCGGGTTTTTGTCGCCAAATCGCCAGACAGTACCATTCTCTTTCAAGGTGATTTGCAGGGTTTTGGCCTTGAATTTTTTGCCAATTTTGTAGGTTAATTGGAGATGCTCGGTTTCGATGTGAAGACGGCCGTCTTTTACCACCTGTTCAAACTGCGGCACGGGCTGGTTACGGTACCAGAAGGGTTGGGAGGGGGCGTTTTGGAAACGGCCGTTTTCGTCGTACTCCAGCCGGATCAGGCGGGAGGTAAACACAGTAAACCGGGCCGATCCGGCAACCACGATGGCCTCTGGGTTAGCAATTGGGTCAAAATCTAGCTGAAAATGGGAAGGAATTTGGGTCATCCGCTGCTCCTTAATTTGAGTGTTGCGGTATTGTAGCGGAAATTTTTGGGGGAGGAACGGCCGTAAAAAAGTAGACGCCGCTAAACGCAAATGAACGTGGATTGAATCAATCTGCGCCATTTGCGTTTAGCGGCGTCCTTTATGTAAACAAAGCCGCTTTTTGCCTGCTGAAAACAGGGCTACGGATTGCCCAAAGCCTGCAAAGACCAGGCATCCAGGAACCAGCCATTGTTGTTATTCACGTGGCGGCTGCGGAAGGCAGCGCCAACGCGTACCTGCCCGGTGGCCTCTACCGTGAAGTCGTAGGTGAGCGTGGCGCGAGTGCCCGGCTGGGGCGATACCCAGCCCGTGCCGCCATCGTTGACGATGACCCGCGCCTCTGATGAAAGCGCCAGCGTGGACCAAACTTTGTTGCCGCCGTCGTACATGCCGATGATGTCTGGGAAGAAGTTGATGCTCAGGCGGTACTGCCCTGGCGGCAGCGTCACGTCGGTGAAGATGGCGAAGTTGGTGGGGGCGCCTCCCTTAAACGCTTTAATCGTTTTTTGCCCATCAAAAATGAACGAGGCGCGTTCGGAGGGGGGGATGTCGGTGCTGGGCACGACGCGGATTTCTGGCCGCAAGAAGGTGCCGCCAGAGCCGCCTTCCAGCGTGTTTTGCCCTTCGTCTACGGCCAGCAGCCAGCCGTTGGGAATTTGCCACTCAGAGACGCCCTGGAAGAAGTACCAATCTTCCTCAAAGGAGGGGTTGGGCAGCAAATTGGGGCCGACGGGGGTGAGAGCGGCCGTTTCATTACCAGAGGGCGCGGCGGGGGCTTCTGGGTTGGCGGGTTGGGGAATGACGGCCACAATTTCGCCGTTCCAGCCGGGGATGATCAGCTCCTGGCCAATGTCTAAAAAGGATGATGTGGTGAGGCCGTTTGCGGCCAAAATGTCGGCGGCGGGCACGCCGGTTTTGGCGGCGATGAATGAGATGTTGTCGCCACTTTGCACGGTGTAGGTGGCATTTTCCGGGGTGGGTGTGGGCGGAACGGCCGTTGCTTCCACCGCTGTCTCTTCCACCGCTTCTGCTGCTTCGGTTGGCGTTACCATCACCTCAACCAGCCGGGTGACTTCAACTTCAACGGGCAGTTCTACCGTGTTTGTTTCCGTTACGATGCGGGTAACCTCCACCGGTACCTCTACCTGTTCCGTGACCAGGCGGGTGACTTCTACGGTGGTGGGCGTTGCGTTGCAGGCGATGAGCAGAGCCAGCGGCAGCAACAGCAGTAAGAAAAATTTTTGTTTCATAGGTTCCTTCAAAAACTCCTTCAGCAGTTTATCTAATTTAGGCAACCATCTGGCTGACCCAAACGGCCGATTCTATCAGGGATTTTCAAAAACAAGTAAATTTTCAAAGGCCGCATTGGTACTTGACAGAATAGTTCGGCGTAGTACAATTCTGTCTGGTAATATTTTTGCAACGGCAGCACTGGCCCCGTTTTAGGGCGCAGGCTGTCTTTTTTAGTGGAAACTGAATGGCACAAAAAGCATTTCTGCATGATAAAGAAAAGCGGCAAAAGTGGATGGCGTTTATCCAAAACTTCCATCCCGATATTGATCCACAGACGATTCGTTTGATGGACGAGTTAGGCTTTGTTTCGCGCTCGATTTACCACATGCGAGAGCAAAGCATTGACGAGGCGGGGCTTTCGTTTGCCCAGTATGGGGTGCTGATGCACCTCTTTTTTGCGGAGCAAATGGGGGAACCGGGGGAGCTTAACCCGTCGGAAATTAGCGAGCGCCAGGGGGTGAGCCGCAACACCATGAGCGCCTTCATTCGCAATTTAGAGGATGAGGAGCTGGTGGAGCGCCGTCTGGACCCGGACGATCGCCGTCGTTTTAACATTAGCCTGACCGACAACGGCCGTTCCCTCGTGGCCACCTACATGCATGATCATCTCGACACGGTGGGGCAATGCTTTAGCGCCCTCTCGCCAGAGGAGCAGGAGACGTTGTTCAACCTGCTGCAAAAATTGGGGGCGCATGTAACGGCCGTTCGTCAGCAGTCGGTAATCGGTAATCAGTAATCAGTGGTCAGTAATCAGTGGTCAGTCTGATTTTTACCGAATAGTGACTCGCTGGACACTGATTACTGAAATTTAGGAGACAACAATTATGCTTCGAATAAGAAGGTACCTGAACCCGTACATGTTCATGTTTACGGTGGCTGTGATCTTGTTGTTCATCCAGGCCAATTTGGACCTGGCGTTGCCCGACTACTTGTCGCGGATTGTGAACACGGGCATTCAGCAAAGCGGCGTCGAAAGCCCCGTGCCGGAGGCGATGCGCCAGGAGACGCTAAACCATCTGGCCCTCTTTTTGAGCGATGCAGATGAAACGGCCGTACGCAGCGCCTACACCCTCATCGACCCCAATACCCTGGCGGCAGACCCGTACGAAGAAACGTACCCACTGCTGCAAGAGCAAGCGATTTACGTGCGCCAGGACCTCACAGACGAGGAAATTGACGCACTCAAAGAGCCGATGTCCCAGGCGCTGCTGGTGGTTTCTGCTTTGCAGCGGGCGATGGATGACCCCGAGGCGGCGGCCCAAATGGGCGGTGGCGGTGGGGCGTTCGATCTGTCGCGGCTGCCTGCCGGGGCCGACCTGTTTGCCCTGATTGGCAACCTGCCGGCAACGCAGCGAGACCAGATTGCCAGCACCATTAATGAGCAATTTTCTGCTTTGGGCGCGTCGATGATTGAGCAAACGGCCGTTATTCAAGTAAAAGCGGAATACGAAGCGCTGGGCGTGGACGTGGCTGCTTTGCAAAATAGCTACATTTTGCGCATTGGGGCGCTCATGCTGGGCATCACCCTGCTTTCCGCCGTCGCCACCATCACCGTGGGCTACCTCTCGGCCAAAATTGCCGCTGGCATTGGCCGCGACCTGCGCAGCGACATTTTCCGCAAGGTAGAAAGCTTCTCCAGTGCCGAATTTGAAAAATTCCCCACGGCGTCGCTCATCACCCGCTCTACCAACGACATTACCCAGCTGCAAATGGTGACCATGTTCATGGTGCGCCTCGTTTTCTACGCGCCGATTATGGGCATTGGCGGAACAATCCGGGCCATCGGCAAAGGCTCCTCCATGTGGTGGACCATCGCCGTGGCGGTGATTGTGCTGGTCGGCGTAATTGCCGTGGTCATCTCCATCGCCATGCCCCGCTTCCAGGTGGTGCAAAAGCTCATCGACCGCATCAACCTGGTCGCCCGCGAGCATCTCTCTGGCATGATGGTGATTCGCGCCTTCAATATGCAAGGCTTCGAGGAAAAACGGTTCGACAAGGCCAACATGGACCTGACAGACAACACCCTCTTCATCGCCCGTATCACGGCGATTATGATGCCGGTTATGATGTTGATTCTCAACGTCTTGTCTGTGGTGATCATTTGGGTGGGGGCGCAGCAAGTGGCGGATGCCAACATGCAGGTGGGCGATGTGATGGCCTTCTTGCAGTATGCCATGCAGATCGTTTTCTCGTTCCTGATGCTTTCTATGCTGTTCATCATCCTGCCCCGCGCCCAGGTTTCGGCGGAGCGTATTGCCGATGTGCTGGAGACGGAACCGATTATTCTCGATCCGGCCAATCCGCAGCGGCTGAACGGGTCGTTTACCGGCACGGTGGAGTTCCGCAACGTTTCCTTCCGTTACCCTGGGGCGGATGCCGATGTTCTGCACAACCTTAACTTTGTGGCCAGGCCAGGCGAAACGACGGCGTTTATTGGGTCTACCGGGTCGGGTAAATCGACGGTGGTGAACCTGATTCCGCGCTTTTTTGATGTGTCGGAAGGGCAGGTATTGCTAGACGACGTAGATATTCGCGACGTGACGCAGCATGATTTGCGCGAGAAGATTGGCTATGTGCCGCAGAAGGGGGTGCTGTTCTCGGGCACTATCGAGAGCAACCTGCGCTATGCGGATGAATTTGCCAGCGTGGCGGAGTTGGAAACGGCCGTTACCATCGCCCAGGCCGCCAACTTTATAAAAAGCAAACCAGAAGGGTTGCTCACCGAAATTGCCCAGGGCGGTACCAATGTCTCTGGCGGGCAGCGGCAGCGGCTTTCCATTGCCCGCGCCCTGGTGCGCAAGCCACCCATCTACATCTTCGACGATTCGTTTTCGGCGCTAGACTTTAAAACAGATGCCGCCTTACGCCGTGCCCTGTATGCCAACACAGAAGATAGCACCATCCTCATCGTCACCCAGCGCGTTTCCACAGTGAAAAATGCCGAGCAAATCATCGTGCTGGATCAAGGTCGCATTGTGGGCAAAGGCACCCACGAAGAGCTAATGGAAAGCTGTGAAACATACCAGGAAATTGCCCTGTCGCAGCTCAGTATGGAGGAACTCTCATCATGATGATGCACGGAGGACGCGGTGGTGGGCCTGCCCAGGCCCTGCACAAAGGTGACACCGCCCAAAACTTTAAAAAGACCATGCGTAAGCTGGCTGCCTACCTGGCCGCTTACAAGGTCAAGCTCATTATCGTAGCAATTTTTGCCATTGCTTCGACCGTTTTTAACATTGTTGGCCCCAAAGTGCTGGGCAATGCCACCACTCGGTTGTTTGAAGGGGTGATGGCCGAGATTGCCGGAACTGGTTCGATCGATTTTGACACTATCGGCCGTATCCTGTTTATCATGCTCATTTTGTACATCTTGTCGGCTTTGTTTGCTTACTTCATGGGCTGGATTATGGCGGGTGTCTCTACAGATATTTCTTACCGCTTCCGGCAAGAGATTGCCGCCAAAATCAACAGAATGCCGCTGAGCTACTTCGATCGCAATACGCAGGGTGAGGTGCTGTCGCGCATCACCAACGATGTAGACACGGTGAACCAGACGCTCAGCCAAAGCCTGACGCAAATCATCACTTCTACCATCACCGTGGTTGGGGTGCTGGTGATGATGCTTTCTATCAGCTGGCTTATGACGTTGGTCTCGCTCATTGTCATTCCCATGACGCTGGGCGTGGTTGCGGTGATTGTGAAGCGCTCGCAGGTGTACTTTAAGGAGCAGCAAGATTATTTGGGGCACGTGAATGGCCATGTGGAAGAGATGTTTGGTGGCCACCGGGTGATGAAAGCGTTTAATGGCGAGGAACGGAGTATTGAAAAGTTTGAGGGATTCAACCGCACGCTGTACGATGTGGCCTGGAAATCCCAGTTCCTCTCTGGCATGATGATGCCGATTATGAGCTTTATTGGCAATTTGGGTTACGTGGCGGTTGTGGTGGTTGGCGGTTACCTGACAGTGCGCAATACGATTACGGTAGGCGATATTCAGGCGTTTATCCAGTACGTACGTAACTTTAACATGCCGCTGACGCAAATGGCCAACATCTCCAACGTGTTGCAGCAAACGGCCGCTGCCGCCGAACGCGTGTTTGAGTTCCTGGAAGAGTCGGAAGAAGTGCAAGAAACGGTGGATCCGGTGGAGCTGGATACGATCGAAGGGCATGTGGAATTCCGCAATGTGCGCTTTGGTTATAACCCGGAAGAGCCGGTTATTATCAATCTGTCTGGGGTGGCCCAGCCGGGCCAGAAGGTGGCCATCGTGGGGCCAACTGGGGCGGGCAAGACCACCATCGTGAAGCTGCTGATGCGGTTTTATGATGTGGATGGTGGCGCGATTCTGGTGGATGGGCACGACATTCGCAGCTTCCGGCGGCAGGATTTGCGGCGCTGGTTTGGCATGGTGCTGCAAGATACCTGGCTGTACAACGATACGATCATGGAGAATATCCGGTACGGCCGTCCCGATGCTACCGACGCAGAAGTGGAAGCTGCGGCTCAGGCCGCCCACGTGGACCATTTTGTCCACACCCTGCCAGAGGGTTACCAGTTGGTGATCAACGAAGAGACAACCAACATCTCGCAGGGGCAGATGCAGCTGCTAACCATCGCCCGGGCCGTGCTGGCCGATCCCAAGATTCTAATTTTGGACGAGGCAACCAGCTCGGTGGATACGCGCACAGAGGTGCTGATCCAAAAGGCGATGGACCAGCTAATGGTGGGGCGCACCAGCTTTATCATTGCTCATCGGCTTTCTACCATTCGCAATGCGGACCTGATTTTGGTAATGCGCGATGGCGACATTGTGGAGCAGGGTACGCATGAGGAGCTGCTGAAGCGCGGCGACTTTTACGCGGAGCTGTACAACAGCCAGTTTGAACGGCCAGAAGAGTTGGAAACGGCCGTTCCCTTCACCGACCCCGTGCCCATGCCCGCAGATTAATTTGCGGCGCTGGCCTAACAGGCAAACGTGAAAAAAGCCTGCCGGAAATCATCCGGCAGGCTTTTTGTTTTTACGGATGCATAAAAATTGGGGCTCTTTGGGAATTTATGGGGTTGACAGCCCGTGAAACGTAAAACGTGATGCGTGACCAGGGGGGCGGGCCCCAAAAAAAATCGCCGAAAAAGGGGGGCCCCCCCCCCCCCCCCGGGGGGGGGGGGGGGGGGGGGGGGGGGGCCGGGGAGGGGGGTAGGGGGGGGGGGGGGGCCCGGGGGGGGCCCCCCGCCCCCCCCCCCGCCCGCCCGGGCCCCGCCGGCCCCCCGGGGCCCCGCCCCCCCCCCCCCCCCCGCCCCCCCCCCCCCCCCCCCCCCCCCCCGCCCCGCCCGCCCCGCCCCCCCCCCCCCCCCCCCCCCCCCCCCCGGGCCGGGGGGGGGGGGGGGGGGGGGGGGGGGGGGGGGGCGGGGCCCCGGGGCGCGGGGGCGGGCGGGGGGGGGGGGGGGGGGGGGGGGGGGGGGGGGGGGGGGGGGCCGGGGGGGGGGGGGGGGGGGGGGGGGGGGGGGGGGGGGGGGGGGGGGGGGGCCCCGGGGGGGGGGGGTGGGGGGCGGGGGCGGGGCCCGGGGCCCCGCCGGCCCCGGCCCCCCCGGGGGCGGGGGGGGGGGGGCCCCGCCGCGGGGGGGGGGGGGGGGGGGGGGGGGCGGCGGCCCGGGGGGCCGGGGGGGGCGCGGGGGGCGCGCGGGGGGGGGGGGGGGCCGGGGGGGGGGGGCCCCCCCCCCCCCCCCCCCCCGGCCCCCCCGCCGCGGCCCCGCCCCCCCCCCGGCCCGGCCGCGGGCCCCGGCCCGCCCCGCCCCGGCCGGCCGGGGCCCCCGCCCCCCCCCGCCCCCCCCCGCCCCGGGGGGCCGCCCCGCCGCGGCCCGCCGCGCCGGGCCCGGGGGGCCCCCCCGCGCGGCGCCCCGGGCGCCGGGCCCGGGGGGGGGGCGGGGGGGGGGGCGGGGGCGGGGGCCCCGCCCGGGGGGGGCGCGGCGCGCCCGCGCCCCCCCCCGGGCGGGGGGGGGGGGGGGGGGGCGCGGGGGGGCCGGGGGGGGGGGGGGGGGGGGGGGGGGGGCGGGCCCCGGGCCCGGCCCCCCCGGGGGGCCGGGGCCGCCCCGGGCGGCCCGGCCCGCGCCGCGCCCGGGGCCCCCCCCCCCCCCCGCCCCCCCCGGCCCCCGCCCGGCCCGCGGGCGCCCGGGCGGGCGGCCCCCCCGCCCGGCGGGCCCCGGGCCGGGGGGGGGGCGGGGGGGGGGGCCGGGGGGGGGGGGGGGGGCGGGGGGGGGGGGGGGGGGCCCGCGGGCGGCGCCGGCCGCCGGCCCGGCCCCCCCCCGGGCGGGGGGCCCGCCCGGCGGCCCCCGGGGGCCCGGGCCGCGGGGGGGGGGGCAGAGGTGAATCACGTTTTACGTTTCACGTTTCAGGCAAAACCCCACGAGCTCCGAAAGACCCAAAATTGGTTAGTCCAGGTGCGCCCGCAGCATCCAGGCCATTTCGTCATGGCTGCCCATGGTGCTGGTGAGTAAATCGGCCGTACCTTCGTCGCCAAATTCTTCTGTACAGGCGTCAATATCTTTGCGCAGGGTGCTGATGATCTGCTCGTGGTCGTCCAGCAAGTTGGCGATCATATCTTTGGCTGCGGGAACGGTGCCTGGGTTTTCTGAAAGGCGGCTTTCCTGGCTGAATTCAGCCATCGTGCCGATAGGGGTGCCGCCCAATTGACGGGTCCGCTCGGCAATGGCGTCGGCCATGACCTGAAGGCGGTTGTAATGTTCCTCAAAAAACGCATGGAGCGAGGCAAAATGAATGCCCGTAACGTTCCAATGGTAGTTGCGCGTTTTGGTGTAGAGCAGATGCTCGTCTGCCAACAGCGTGTTCAATCTTTCAATTATCCCGGCGCGGGCTTCGATGGTTAAACCCGTGTGTGCTTTTTCTAAAGTTTTGGTAATGGTATGCATGTTTATTCCTTCGTAAATGTGGGTCGGATTGGTTGTAGTTTAAGTAAATAATCGCGTAACGCTGTGGCCGGTCTCCTGACCGCGCCACAGCACATTACCTGATTTATTTTTTTATTCACAAAGCAATCCGACCCACGGTTTTCATTTGTGGTGGTGTGTCAATTCATGAAATCTCTTTGTTCGTTTGAATGAAATGAATGATGGGGTGTAAATTTAGGAATTGGCGCTGCCTTGGCGAGCGTAGAAGTAGGTGAGGATGACGAGGCAGGCGGCAACGGCCGTTCCCCCCATCAGCCAACCCCTGTTACGCACCAGCCAGCTGTTGCCATAGGTAGCCTGAAGATGCCCAATAACCTGGTCTTTTTTGCCAGCAACCTGCGCCGCCCTGTCGTGGGTTAGATTGCCCCATTTTTCCTGCGCGACACCTTTGGCCTGTGTGAACAAACCATCGGCAACGACCTGCTTTTCAGCCAATCTGTCTTGCAGTTTTTCTTTGTTTTTTTCTACAGTTGTTTCCAAATTTGTTGTCATTTTTATCTCCTGATGCTGGGTAGGTGGGGTGGGGCGGCTTGTCCGCTAGGCATGGGCCAATTCGGCAAAGATAGCCTGCCGCATTTGCCAACTTGGCTGCACTGTTTTCGGTTCGGGCTGGCGGTTGTGCAGGTTGGGTAGGCCCTTTTGGGCCGACAAATCAATAAAAATGTCCAGTTGGCCCAAGGTGGAAACAACGGCATCCACCAACGAATTCACGGGATTGGCATACGCATCTGGCGCGGGAAGAAGCGCTTTTTCTGTGAGAAGCAGAAAGCGCTGACCCAGCGACTCCACCTGAGCCTGAATGCGGCGCACGGCTTCTGCCGATAGCTGACGGCAAAAGAGGGCAATGTCGGCCCCTTTTTGGGCCAGTTGGATGATGAGGGTTTGAAGAACGGCCGTATCATTTCCAATTACCAGCACGACTTTGCCAATCAGCTGGTTGCGGTATGGAGCCTGTCTGGGTAGATGGATGCTTTGTGCGTTGGTTTGGTTCATCTGCTTAACCTCGTAAACTATCTTGGCCTTTCGCCTTATCAAATAACGTAACGCTTCATATTTTATGGGCTGGCAGGGAACCTGCTAATGTATCCCGGCAGGCATGAGGGATATGGATAAAGATATATTCTTGTCAGTAAATAAAAAATGGAACATAGCGTCCCCAACTGGCCCAGGGGCAACGCTTGCCAACCAGCTGGTTGCCCCTGCATTCTTTTTCTTGCGGTATACTGGGCCCGACTTACGAGCCTGACAGCAAGAAAAAGAGAACAATGGCTAAACAAAAACCTTCCAAACCCGCAGCGATTTCCGCACAGCAGCAGCTGGCTCTGGGGCAAACCCTGTTCCTGGCGTTGGAAACGGCCGTATCCGCCGAATCTGCCTTTACCCATACCCTGGAACAAATTGGCCGCCAGCTGGCCTGGCCCCTGGCACACGCCTACCGCTGGTCTGAAGCCCAGCAGCAGTTTGTTTCCAGCAAAATCTGGTACCAGGCCAACGAGGGCCACTGGGCAGCCTTCCGGGCGCAAACCGAGGCGCGGCCGCTTACCCGACACACCATTCCTGGCCCGCTGCGCACCACCGGGGAGCCGCTGCTGCTGGCCAACATGGCCCAGGCAGCCCACTTTGCCCCCCGCCAGCCCGCCCTGGCTGAAGGGCTCACTGGCTACCTCGCCTTGCCCGTGAAGGTAGATGGGGCGGTAACGGCCGTACTCGAATTTTTCTTGCCCACCCCCGCCGACCTGCCCCCCAAAACCTTGGTCACCCTCACCCACCTGTGCCAGCTGTTGGCCGCCACCCTGCAGCGGCAGCAAACCCAGCACCGCCTGCAAAAAAGCCAGGCCCAGCTGGCCGAAGCCCAACGCCTGGCCCAGGTTGGCCATTGGGAATGGTCCCTCGCCAGCGGCGAGATCATCTGGTCGGCCGAGATGTACCGCATTTTTGGCCTGAACCCTGCCACATTCACCGCCCAATACCAAACCCTACTCGAATTTGTGCATCCCGACGACCAGGCGTACGTGCGCAGCAAAGTTGCGCTGGCCCAACAAACCGGCCAGCCGTTCGATTACTTCCACCGCATCATCCGCCCCGACGGGGCCGAGCGAGTGCTGCATGCACGCGGGCAGGCCCAACATGACCCATCTGGCCGCCTGACCCGGCTGTATGGCACCGTGCAAGATATGACCCACCAAAAAGAGGCCGAACTAAAGCTGGCCCAAACAGTGCGCCAGCTTACAGCGATGATGGAAATTGGCCAGGCGGTCACCAGCACATTGGATTTAAACCAACTGTACGATAAGGTGTTGGCTTTGGTACGGCCGTTAATCAACGCCAAAGCCCTGCTCCTCTTTTTGCACAACGAAGGCACGCTTAACGAGGTGGCACGCCAGCAAGAAGGCCACGCCCCCCAGCCAGCCATCAGCCTGCCTTTGCCAGCCGGCCAGGCTGGCATTGAAGGCGAGGTATGGCACAGCCGCCAGTCGCTTTTGCTGCAAGAAAAAGCGTGCCAGCAGCGCCTGCTGCCCCACCACCAGCAGCGCCTCGGCTTTCAGCCCAAATCAATGGCCCTGGTGCCCATCCTCCTCTCCCAAGAAACCCTCGGCGTGCTAGAAGCCGCCCATCCCCACCCAGATGCCTTTGATGCGCAAGATTTGCGCCTGCTAGAGATTGCCACCGCCTGGACCGCCATCGCCATTGGCAACGCCCGGCAGTATGCCCAGCTCCAGCGCCGCCTCAGCGAAAGCAGCGCCATCGCCGATGTAAGCAACGCCATGACGGAAACGCTGGAGCTAGAATCTCTGCTTCAGCTCATTGTGGAACGCACGTACCACATCGTGCCCCATGCCGAATGGTCTACCATTCATCTCTACCAGGCGCAGGGCAATTTGCTAGAACTGGCCGCCAGCGCTGGCCGCGACGTGGATCCAGCGGCGTATACCATCAAGCTGGGCGAAGGCATTACCGGGCATGTGATGGCCGAAGGCGGCCTGGTCAACGTGCCCGATGTGCAGGTAGATCCGCGCCGATTGGCCATTAACCGCACCATGAACGTGCGCGCCATGCTGGTGGTGCCGGTAGAAAGTCGGCGGCGGCGCATTGGCACCATCAGCGTGCAAAGTACCACCCCCGCCATCTTCACCGCCGACGACGAGCGCCTGCTGACCGTGCTGGGGGTGCAGGCGGGCATCGCCCTGGAAAATGCCCGCCTCTACCGCTCGCAGCAGCGGGCGCGCCGCCTGGCGGAACAGCAGCGGCACCGCATGCAGCAGCTGGCCCGGCGCGTGGTAGAAGCGCAAGAGTCAGAACGTCAGCGCATTGCTCGTGAGCTTCATGATGAATCGGGGCAGGCGCTCACCTCGCTCAAAATTAGCCTGGACATGATCCGCGCCACCGTGCCCGCAGAGCTAGAGAGCGTGCGTCAGGGGTTGCAGGATGTGCTGGATTTGACGGATCGCACCATGAGCAATTTGCGATTGCTGTCGCACAATCTGCGCCCGCCGGGCCTGGATAGCTACGGGCTGAATGCGGCGCTGGAGGGGCTGTGCCACGATTTTAGCCTGCATGCGCCGCTAAAAGTGACCTATGCTGGCCAGGATTTGCCGGGGCTAAAGGAGCTGCCGGCGCTGTCGCTGTACCGGTTTGCTCAGGAAGCGCTGACCAATGCGGCCAAGCATGCCGAGGCGTCGGCTATTGAGGTGACGCTGGCGTGTGATTCAGATATGATTTCGCTGACGGTGCAGGACAATGGCCAAGGGTTCCTTCCGCCAGATTTAGACAACACCGTCCCGGCGGATGGTGCGGGCCTGGTTGGGATTGTGGAGCGGCTGGAAATGGTAGACGGCCGTTTAACCATCCACACCGCGCCAGGCCAGGGGGCCACACTGGTGGCCACCATTCCCGCCCACACCAATACAAACAAGGAAGTGGCATGATTCGGGTAATTATTGCGGAAGATCACCATCTGGTGCGCCAGGGCATTTGTGCCCTGCTAGAACAAAGTGGCACGGTTCAGGTGGTGGCTGAAGCCGCCACCGGCGAAGAAGCGGTGCAGCTAACAGAAACCCACAAGCCCGATGTGGTGGTGATGGATCTTTCCATGCCCCGCCTGGATGGGGTACAGGCGTCTGAACGCATTTTAGAGATGGATTTGCCCACGCAAATCATCATCCTTTCGATGCATGCCGACACCACCATGGTGCAGCAGCTGCTGCGGCGCGGCGTAAAGGGATACCTGCTGAAGGATGCCGTCACCGAGGAGCTGCTGCTGGCGATCCAGTCGGTGAGCCAGGGCAAGCTGTTTCTTAGCCCCACCCTCTCTGATTCGGTGATGAGCTTGCTGCTTGCCCCACCAGATGCCCAGGCCGAGAGCATGGCCGATTTGCTGACCCCCCGTGAACGCGAAGTGTTGCAGCTGGTAGCCGAGGGGCACACCAACGGCGGTATTGCCGAAATTTTGGGCATCAGCGTGAAAACGGTAGAAAAACATCGCGCCAACGTGATGAGCAAGCTGGAAGTGAAGGATTTGGCGTCGTTGGTGCGGGAAGGCATCAAGCAGGGGCTCATCTTTCTGGATGAATGACGCTGCTGCAGAAAGCAGGAAGAACGAAAGAAAAACCACCCGTTTACGCCTGCAAGGTAGGGTTTTCCCCCATTTGGGAATGGGCTGCTATGTGTCAAACTCGTAGGTGCAGGCGAGGGAGCCATTCGCCTGTTTTAATTGCACATCGTTATCGCTTCATCAGGCAAGCAAGTAAGATTTTATTCATGATAGACAAGGTAATCCGCATTCTGGTTGCAGATGATCATCCCATTGTGCGGCAAAGCATTGTGGCGCTGCTGAATCGGGAGCCGGATATGGAAGTGGTTGGTACGGCCGTAAACGGCCGTGATGCCATTGAAACTGCCCAAACCACCCACCCAGATGTCATTGTGATGGATATTTCCATGCCGGAACTGGATGGCATTCGTGCCGCCGGGGAAATTCTGCAACTGGGGTTGGCCGTCCCTATCATTATGCTTTCTATGCATCACAATTCGGCGCTGGTGAAGCAGGCCCGCAAGAATGGGGCCGTGGGCTACGTTGTTAAGCAGCGGGCCAACGATGCGCTCATCCCCGCCATTCGGGCCGCTTCAGCCGGGTCCGCCACCCTTTAGCCAAATTTTTGTTCAGGGTAGGGTATTTCCCCATCAGAAGGTAGGAAACCTCCCCATGTACGGAACGGCCGTTCCCCCCCATACTAAAGCTATATGCTGAAAACAACCCCACAAAACTCAAAAACAAAATCAAAGGAGACTTGGAAAATGATTCGAATTTTGCTCGCTCATCCCTCTCGTTTGGTATCGGATTCGCTGCGCACGGCCCTGGACGGTCAAGATGATGTGTATGTCGTCGGTTGTGCCACAACTGCAGAGGAGCTTCATTTCTTGCTGCCGCACGGCAATATTGTGTTATTGGGCGCAGAATTAGACGGCACAACTGCCTTCGACATGCTCGACGAAATTCGTACCACCCACCCAGAAACCAAAGTGCTGGTTATGGGTGTAGAAGAACAGCCTGCGCTCATTATGCGTTACGTAGAAGCTGGGGCAGCGGGCTACATTTTGCAAGATGAATCGGTAAACGACATGGTAGAGAAGTTGCAGGCCGCGCATGAGGAAAAAGCGATCGTTTCGCCGTCGATGGCTGCGGCGATGATGGATCGCCTGACCCACCTGGCCAACCTGGAAACGCCGCTGGCCTACATCCAAGCGCGAGGTACGCAGCTAGATGAGCTGACCAATCGTGAAGAAGAGGTGCTGACGCTTATCAATGAAGGCTGCACCAACCAGGAGATTGCCGACCAGCTTATCATTGAGTGCGGCACCGTGAAGAACCATGTGCACAATATTCTCAAAAAGCTAGATGTCAGCAATCGGCACGAAGCCGCTTCGATTTACCAGGTTCATACCCACGCGGCGGCCGATTCGGGAGCCCATTTGGGCGTGGCAATGGCGACCTTGTAGGGCAGAGCCTGCCCTAAAGCTGTAAATTGTGCTGCGGGTGATACGGCCAATTGGGGTTTCTTGAGCAAATGATGACAAAATCTGGCTGCCTACTTGGAGAAAGATTTTCTAATTTGCTAAAATGCTGCCATGAAAAAATCCCCCAAGCGTGTATTGTATTCTGTTGGCCTGCTGCTGCTGAGCAGTTGGGTTGGCCTGATGGTGGTAAGCTGGACGGTACGGGATACGGCCGTTTCCGCCAGCACCAATCAATTTACCTATCTTCCCCTCATCATCAAACAAACCAATGATCCCGTTCCGTTTGGCCCCGTGCACACCGGCGATGGCACCTACTATTACGCCACCGGCGAGGGCAACTGCGCCTTCGACCCCTCGCCGCAAAATATGATGATAGCTGCCCTTAACCATGTCGATTACGCCAACGCCGCCTACTGCGGCGCTTACATTCAGGTAACGGGGCCGCAGGGCAGCGTGATGGTGCGCATTGTGGACCAATGCGCCAATTGCCCGGAAGGAGACGTGGATTTGAGCGTCGAAGCGTTTGCCAAGATCGCCCCCATCTCCGCCGGGCGGGTGCCCATTAGCTGGCAGTTTGTTAGCCCGCCGCTGGATGGCCCGGTGCAGTATTACTTCAAGTCAGACAGCCATAACTATTGGATGGCCCTGCAAATGCGCAACCACCGCAACCCGATTGCCAAATTTGAATTTTGGAATGGCAGTAGCTTTGTAGAAATACCCCGCGCGTCTTACAACTATTATGAAATTCAAAGCTCTGGCGGCCCGTTTACCAGCCCTTTTAGGTTCCGCGTGACGGATTCGTTTGGCAATGTGTTGGTAGACAACAATATTCCGTTTAGCCCTGGCGTGGCGGTAAACGGCAGCGCCCAGTTCCCTGCGCCTTAGTAAGCGGCCAACAAAAACTTCCCCTTTTAGGTAGCTGCTCACTGGTAAACCGTCCGTACAATTCCGTTAAAGTTTTTGCGGACGGTTACTTAATGCTCTGTTAGCTAAATTCTTTTACAAGGCAAAACCAATCAGAGCAGTGGAAGCTTTGTGGGTTTTGCCAAAAACTTTACTAACAAAATTGCCTAACAAAGCACTTAGCTGTGTACGGCCGTTTGGTAAATCCGGTGCAGCGCTTCCTCTAGCAGCTCAATGCGAATCGGTTTGCTGATGTAATCATCCATCCCCAGTTCAAGGTAATTTTCCCGGTCGCCTTTGAGCGCATTGGCCGTCATGGCGATGATGCGTGGGCGTTGTGCGGCGGGCCAATCGGCCAAAATGCGTTGGGTGGCCACCACACCATCCATCTCTGGCATTTGCACATCCATGAGCACCACATCGTACCGCTGGCGGCGCAAGGCTACCAGCACCTCTTCACCATTGGCGGCCACGTCGGCCCGGTACCCCATGCGTTCTAGCATGCGCAGCGCCACTTTTTGGTTCACCATGTTGTCTTCGGCCAGCAAGATGCGCAGGGGTGATTCTTTACCGGCGTTGGCATTGATGCCGCTGGTTAGTGGGGGCCGACTGTTGGCGGCGCTGCTGCCACCGTTTTGGGCAAGCACGTCGTGGAGAATCATTTTTAACTGGTACTGCTTGATCGGTTTGGTAATTTGCCAGGCGATGTTCAGTTCAGCGCCTTCGGCTTGTTTCATGCCCAGCGAGGAGAGCAAGATGAGGGGGAGCTTCGCATTTTGTTGCTGGCTGCGAATTTGGCGGGCCAGGCTAATGCCATCTTCGTGAGGCATTTGCATATCCAGGATGACCAGATCGAAGGGGGGGTGGCTGACTATTTTTTGCATTGCGGCGGCGGCCGAAACGGCCGTTTCGGCCTGCATTCCCCATTTTTGCGTGTGCCGAGACACAATCAGGCAGTTGGTTTTGTTGTCGTCTACAATCAGCACTCGTTTGCCTGCCAGCGGGTTGGCTTGCTCGTGGGATTGTTCGCTGGCGGCCTCCGCAAAGGGTAGCTTGAGCAGTTCAACATCAAAATGAAACGTTGAGCCTTGCCCCGGCTGGCTCTCTGCCCAGATGCGGCCGCCCATGAGTTCTACCAAATTTTTGCAAATGACCAGCCCCAGGCCCGTGCCGCCAAATTGGCGCGTGGTCGAGGCATCTGCCTGGCTAAACGCCTGAAACAGCTTGTCTAGCCGGTCGGTGGGGATGCCAATGCCGGTGTCGTTGATGGCAAAATGGAGCCGGATGTTGTCGTTGTGGCTGGCCACGTGCCGCACAAACACAGACACTTCGCCCTGGTGGGTAAATTTGACGGCATTGCCCAGCAGGTTTACCAACACCTGGCGCAGCCGGGTTACATCGCCCATGACCATTGTGGGCACGTCATCGGCGATGTAGTAGAGCAGTTCCAACGTTTTTTCGGCGGCTTTGGCCGAAACCAGATCGAGCGCTTCTTCCAGGCAAATGTTCAGGTCGAACGGGCTTTCTTCCAGGGTTAGCTGCCCGGCTTCAATTTTGGAATAGTCGAGGATGTCGTTGATGAGGATAAGCAGGTTGTTGCTGCTGCCGCGAATG
This sequence comes from Candidatus Leptofilum gracile, assembly GCA_016713825.1. Taxonomy (GTDB): domain Bacteria; phylum Chloroflexota; class Anaerolineae; order Promineifilales; family Promineifilaceae; genus Leptofilum; species Leptofilum gracile. Next base: position 243,677 of record JADJOJ010000003.1, read on the forward strand.
GTGCGCACAAACTCTTCTTGTTCTTCGTCTAGTTGGGTGTCATCTAGCAGGGTGGTCATGCCGATGACGGCATTGAGGGGGGTGCGGATCTCATGGCTCATGTTGGCCAGGAAGGCGCTTTTGGCGCGAGCGGCCGTTTCGGCTTCGTCTTTGGCTTGTTGCAACGCTTCTTTGACCCGCTCGTTGCCAATGGCCATGCCCAGCAGTTCCCCTATTTGCCGCAGCGCTTCCAGGCGCACGGGCAGGCGAGATGGGTTGGGTGCTGTGTACAAAAACAGGGTGCCCAACACTTCGTCTAGATGCATGATGGGCACAATGTAATGGCCGTGGTTGGTCATGGTTTCTGGTTGGCGTTGGTGACGAATGTCTGAAAAACAGCCATCAGAAACGAGCAGCTGCCCGGTAACGGCCGTTTGCCCGCAAAGGCATTCACCCAGGGCGATGGTTTGTTCTGCCTGTAAAAATTGTGGAGACAGATCCCCCCGGGTGGTAAAAAGGTGCAGCAGGTTGCTGTCTGGCTGGCGCAAGAAAATGCCAGCTTTTTGCGCCAGCTGCATGCCATCCATGTTCATTAGCTCATCGAGTACGGCGTTGAATCTGGCTTGTAACGGCCGTTGCTCTTGCAAAATATGCCCCACTTTGGCTTTAACCTCGGCCGCTTCTTTGGCCAGGGCTTGCTGCTCTTCGCGGGCGACCTCGGCCGAAATGTCGCGCTGAATAGAGATGTAGCCCAGCAGGTCGCCGTCATCGTGCCAAATGGGGGCGTTGATGCTTTGTGCCCAGTACCCCCCGCCATTTTCTGAGGTGGCCTGCCCCATCAGCTTGAGCGGTATGCCTGCTTTGCGCTGATTGAGCACCCGGCTTTCCCACGTTTTGCCCTGTTTTAAGGTTTGCCACATTTGCTGGTAATATGCCGCTGGCATTTGCCCACTGCTTAAAATGTGCGGGTTTTGGCCGATTGCTTCTTCGGCAGGCCAGCCGGTAATTCTGGTAAAAGCGGGGTTTACATATTCAATCTGGCCATCGGGATCGGTAATAAAGATCGCTTCGGAGATGGCTTCGATGGCCATGACCAGGGGTTTCATTTTCTGTTCGATTCGCTTGCGTTCCTGAATTTCTTGCTCTAGCTGGTTGGCGTACCGCTGCAGCGCAGCTTCGGTTCTTTTTTGGCGCAGGTGCAGGCGTACGCGGGCCAGCAGTTCCGCTTTTTCGATGGGCTTAACCATGTAGTCGTGGGCCCCACCCCGGAACGCCTGTACTTTGTCTTCTACCTGGGCCATGGCCGAGATCATGATAATCTTCATTTGGGACAGGGTGATGTTGCTCTGGACGAGTTCTAGCAGCTCGAAACCGTTTAGCACTGGCATCATAATGTCTAGCAGCAGCAGGTCTATATCGGGATGTTCTTCTAGGATGATGAGGGCATCTACGCCGGAAACGGCCGTAAATACCGCATACCCCTCCTGTTCGAGCAACCGCTTCATCACAAAGCGGGCCGCTTCTTCATCATCAACAACAAGAATTTTTGCTTGATCATGCATCTTTCTTGAATCCTTCTATCAGGTGCAATAAATCTGACTTTTGGAACGGTTTGGTTATAAACCCATCGGCCCCAGACGCCTGTGCCTGGGCTTCGTCTGCTTGCTGAGTGGCGGCGGTAAATATGATGATGGGAATGTGCTGTGTGGTTTTGTTGGCTTTCAACGTTTTGCACACGTCATAGCCAGAAATGCCCGGCAGCCAGGCATCTAGCAAGATGAGGTTGGGGTGGTCTTGCATGGCGGCTTTTAGGCCGGTGGCGCTGGTGTGGGCGGTGATCACCTGGTAATGGTCAGCCAGCATGCGCTCGGTTATATCAATGGCGGCCGTTTCATCATCAATGATGAGGATTTTGGTGTGGCCATTGCTGTAAATGGCGGCCTCGGCTTCTGGGGCGGCGTGGCTGAACTTGGTGGCTTTATAGATGGGGGTGGGGGAAACGGCCGTTTCTGCCGCTTCTGCCGCTGCCGCAAAAGGCAGCCGCACATGAAAAGTGCTCCCTTCGCCATACACACTCTCTACCCAGACCTCGCCCTGGTGCGCCTCCACAATACCTTTCACAATGGGTAGCCCCAGACCGCTGCCGCCTGCCATAAAAGAATCCTTCCCCGTTTTGTGTTTAGACAGGTCGCCAGCCGTGTAAAAACGGCTAAAGATCTTGTCCTGATGTTCCGGCTGAATGCCGACCCCGTTGTCTTGCACCGTCAGGTGCAGCTTGTTCGCTTCTGCGTGGGCGGTGATGGTGATTTGGCCCCCGTCTGGCGTGTATTTGATGGCGTTCCCCAGCAAATTGATAAGCACCTGGCTAATGCGGTCCTGGTCGCCAACCAGCGGTGGCAAATTAGCCGGGGCCTCAATCACCAGCGAATGGTGGCGACGATCGAGCGTTGGCTTCTGCTCCAGGGCAATTTCATGCAGCAGTTGGGCCACATCGAACGGCTCTGGGTGCAGGGCCAGCTTGTTTTCTTCAATGCGAGACAGGTCTAGCAGCTCGGTAACAATGCGGGCCAGCCGGACGGTGTTGCGCGAAACGGTTTTGAGCATTTGCTGCTGCTCGTCGTTAACCGGGCCAGCATTGCCGTCTTGCAGCAGCTCCACGTACCCTTTAATGGCGATGAGCGGCGTGCGCAGCTCGTGCGAAGCCATGGAGATAAATTGGGATTTCAGCGCGTCTAGCTTTTTTAATTCAGCATTGGCGGTGGCAATTTCGCCAATGTTGTGCTGTAGATCATCGGCCATCTGGTTGAAGGTTTTGGCCAGGTCTTCAATTTCATCACCCGAGTGCACGACGATGCGGTGTTCCAGCTCGCCAGCGCCAAATTTGCGGGTGCCTTCTTCTAGCTGGTGAATGGGCGTAGAAATGGAGCGGGAGAACAGCAGGGCCAGGGGCACCACCAGCAGCACAATGCCACCCAGGGTTAGCAGAAATTTGGTAATAAAATCATGTGAGCGCTCTTGGATGACAACGGCCGTTTCCGCCGTATTCTGCTCGATTTTGACATTGGTTTGCAGCGCGGGGGCAATCACCTCGCTAACCGGCACCACAATGCCCACGCTCCAATGGGTCACCTCAACCGGGTGATACGCAAAAAAGTAGCTGGTGTCGGTTTCCTCAGCCCCGGCTGTATAGGTGGTTAAATTGGTTTCCCCGGCAATCATCGCCTGGATCAGCTGTAAAAAATTTTCGTCCTCGCTTTCATTCAGGAAAAAGGCGAACTCTTCATCGTTGCCAAAATCGCCAGACAAGCTGCCCTGGAAGCCCAGAAACCGTGACGCACGTTCGGGGAAGGCAATTGCCTGGCCCTGGTCAGACATCAAAAAGGCGAAACCGGTTTGCTCAACCTGTACGTTGAGAATCTCATCAATCATTTTGCCCAGGGTGATGTCGATACCCACAACTCCTTTTAGCTGATCGCCCACGTATACCGGGGCCACGCAAGAAACCATCCAACCCAGCCCGGCCGGGTCCCAATAAAGCTCTGTCCACACAGGCTGGCGGGTGGGATTGTGGGTGGCGTCAGCCAAAAAGAAGAAATCGAATGAGCTCAAATCCATGTCAGACGGGAACTGCTCGGTTGCATCAATCCACAAATAGTCGTTGTCGATGAAGGGCATGCCGCGTGAGAGTTGGCTGCTGGTGTTGAGGTAAAGCTGCACGGCGTAGGGATTGCTGTGGGCAATGCTGCGGAATTTCACGTCCATAAATTCGGTGAGGTGAATTTCATCTAGCAATGCCTGGCTGGCCTGCCCCTGGGCGTCTAGCCCCAGGGTAGAGGCTACCAGCCAGGAGTTTTCGTTGGGTGCCTGGCTGCCGAAGGAGCCGTTGGCGGCGTAGGTGTAGGTGGTGGTGTGCGGGTAACGGCCGTAACTGTCTGGATGGTTGTACAAAAAGGTGGCATAGGCGGCCAATTCGGCCGTATCTGCCGCTACCCGGGCTAAAACCTCGTTGATGTCCCCTGCAATGGCCCCTGTGTGGTGGTTCAGGTCTAGCTGCTTTTCGCGGGTCAGCGCCGCCATGCTGTCTGTCATGGCCAGCGAGGCAACGTTTTGGCTGCTCTCAGTTGCAATTTCTCGCAGCCGCAAGCTGTTGTTGTACCCAATAATCCCCGCTAAAAGTAGGGGGATTAGCGTTGTACACAGCAGTACAGCAATCAATTTTGTAGATATTTTGATGTGCATAAGCGTTGTTCCTTAAGCCAAAGTTGGGGTTCTGGTATCGCTTCGAATTGCTATTGCAGGCAACAATTAAAGTATAAATTTTGGCAAACAGCTGCCTCAATGGGAAAAGAAGACCAAACGCCGTGAAGGAGCCGTAAAGAACTGCCTTTGCCATCCGGCCCAGGCCATCTTTTTTTAGCGGTGTGCCCATGCGAGATACAGTTTGCTACAATGGAGGCATGAATAGCTCTAAAAACGCTCCGCTTGTTGTGGCCTTTGTGGCCGATTTACTGTTTACGACGCGCATTCAAAACGTGGTGGATCATCTGGGTTGGCGCATTGAGTGGGTGGAAACGGCCGTATCCATCGGCACCCCCCACTCCCCCAACCAGCCTGAACGCCCCGGCGAATCCTTGCACGGCACCGAGGGCAAACTGTTTGAGCAAATCACCGCCTGGCAGCCCGCCCTGCTGCTGTTCGACCTCACCAACCCGCAAATCCCCTGGCGACGCTGGATGCCCATCCTCAAATCCTCCCCCGCCACGCGCCGCCTGCCCATCCTCGCCTTTGGCCCGCATGAAGACAAAGAAACGATGCAAGACGCCAAAAAGCTGGGGGCCAACTGGGTGGTGGGGCGCTCTCGCTTCACCTCGGCCATGCCAGACCTGCTGCAAAAATACGCCCGCATCCCAGACCGCGACGCCCTGGCCGCCAGCTGCGCTGAGCCGCTGGCCGAGCTGGCCAAAGAAGGCATTGCCCTTTTTAACCAGGGCGAATATTACAAATGCCACGACGCCCTGGAAGAGGCGTGGATGGCGGACCAAAGCCCGGCGCGAGAGCTGTATCGGGGCATTTTGCAGGTGGGCATTGCCTACTACCAAATTCAGCGGGGCAACTACCGGGGGGCAATCAAGATGCTGCTGCGCCTGCGCCAATGGCTAGACCCGCTGCCGCCAGTTTGCCGGGGGGTCAATATCGCCAAGCTGCGCCAAAACGCCGCCGAGGTTCAGGAAATTCTTACCGAGCTGGGGCCAGAGCGGGTGGGGGCGTTTGATACGGCCGTCATCCAACCCATCGAATACGCCGACTGATTCTTTGAAGCAAATCATTTAGCATGGTGTATCTATGATGCGTGATGCGTGAGGCGTGAGGCATTCTGGTCACGCGTCACGCATCACGCCAAGAAACCCCCAAGCCCCCCATCTGCGCAATTTGTGGTTTTTAATTTTCCCCCTTGACTTTGACACTGTGTCAAGCTGTAAGCTCCTGGCAGTTAAACAAAAACAACTTCAGGAGTTGAATCATGAACCAACAAATTGAGCATGTCATTTTAGGCACCGGCCAGCTGGGTCTGGCCATTATGGATGAATTGGTGGCCGCCGGGCAGCCCGTGAAGCTGGTAAACCGCAGCGGGCGCGTCAACGAAACCTTGCCTGCTGGCGTCATTTTGGCAACGGCCGATGCCACCAATCCCGACGAAGTAGCCCGCGTCACAGCCGGAGCCAACGTCGTTTTCTTCTGCGTGCAGCCCGCCTACCACCAATGGCCAGAGAAGTTCCCGCCGCTGGCGGCCAGCGTCATCGAGGGCGTGGCCCGCAGCGGGGCCAAGCTGGTGTTTGGCGACAATCTGTACATGTACGGCCCAACCGCTGGCCAACCGCTCCACGAGAATTTGCCCTATGCCGCCGCCACGCGCAAGGGAAAAGCGCGGGCGCAGGTGGCCAACCTGCTGCTGGCGGCCCACAAAGCGGGCAAACTCCAGGTAACCATCGGCCGCGCCTCCGACTTTTACGGCCCGCGCGTTACCGATTCTATGGCGGGGGAGATGCTGTTTGAGGCGGCGCTGCACGGCAAAACGGTGAACCTGACCGGTAACCTGAATTTGCCCCACACGCTCACCTACATTCGGGATTTTGCCCGGGCACTGGTGATCCTGAGCCAAAACGAGGCGGCATACGGCCGTACCTGGCACGTCCCCAGCGCCGAAACCCTCACTCAAAACCAATTCATCAAGCTGGTGGAAGCGGAAATCGGCCAGCCGATCAAGGTGCGCACAGCCGGCAAAATGATCCTGCGGCTCATTGGCTTGTTTAATCCAGCGGCCGGTGAGGTGGTAGAAATGATGTACGAGTTTGACGAACCATTCATCGTTGATCACAGCCAGTTTGCCGCCACATTTGGCGTCCAGGTAACGCCCCATGCCCAGGCGATTGGCGAAACGGTGGCCTGGTACCAAAATCAGGGCGAATTGGTGGCGGCGGTGGGGTGACGTTTACGGCCGTTTACTGGTAAACTCGTCGGCCAACGCACCATACGCACCGCTGCGATGGGCGACATTAATCAGTAACGAGGTGTAACATGACCAATACCGTCCAATTTCCCGACGGCTTTTTGTGGGGAGCCGCTACCTCCTCCTACCAAATTGAGGGTGCCTGGCAGGCCGATGGCAAGGGGGAATCCATTTGGGATCGCTTTAGCCACACGCCCGGCAAAATCAAAGACGCCAGCAGTGGCGACGTGGCCTGCGATCATTACAATCTGATGCCCGGCGATGTCGCTTTGATGGCCGATCTCGGCTTGCAGGCGTACCGGTTTTCCCTCAGTTGGCCGCGCATTTTGCCAAACGGCCGTACCCCCAGCAACAGCGCCGGCCTGGACTTTTACGACCGGCTGGTGGATGAACTGCTGGCCAAAAACATCGCCCCGTTCATCACCCTGTACCATTGGGATTTGCCGCAGGCGCTGCAAGAGGAAGGTGGCTGGGCCAGCCGCAGCACCGCCGAAGCGTTTACCACCTACGCCGACGTGGTGAGCCAAAAGCTGGGCGACCGGGTGAAAAACTGGATCACCCACAACGAGCCGTGGGTGGCGGCTTTTATGGGGTACGGCAATGGCGAACACGCCCCCGGCATCAAGGATATGGCGCAGGCGCTGCGCGCCAGCCACCACCTGCTGCTGTCGCACGGCTGGGCGGTGCCCGTCATCCGCCAAAATAGCCCCGGTGCCCAGGTGGGCATCACCCTGAACCTCAGCCAGGTGTATGCTGCGTCCAGCAGCTGGGCCGATTTGCAGGCGGCACGCTACACAGATGGCTTTTTGAACCGCTGGTTTTTGGATCCGCTGTACGGCCGTCATTACCCGGCCGACATGGTGCACACCTACCGCCAGCAGGGGCACCTGCCCGCTGAGAGCGCTCTTGTGCAGCCCGGCGACCTGGAAGCGATTGCCGTGCCTACCGACTTTTTAGGCGTCAACAACTATTCACGGGCCATTGCGCGGGATGAAACGGCCGTAAACAATCCCCCCACGCTGCTGCCAAATGACAACTTCACGGAAATGGGCTGGGAAGTGGCCCCAGAGGGTTTGCGCGATCTGCTGCTGCGGCTGCACCTGGATTACCGCATCCCCAAGCTGTACATCACCGAAAATGGAGCCAGCTATGGGGAGGGGCCGGATGAGAACGGCCGTATCCAAGACCCCCGCCGCCAACTCTTTTTGCAGCAATATTTGGGTGCCATTCACCAGGCAGTGCAGGCCGGGGTGCCGCTGGTCGGTTACTTTGTCTGGTCCCTCATGGACAATTTTGAGTGGGCCTTTGGCTACAAACAGCGCTTCGGTATTGTTTATGTCAACTATGAAACGTTAGAGCGACTGCCCAAGGACAGCGCCCACTGGTACCGCTCCGTCATCCAGCAAAACGGCTGGTAAAAAGGATGAGCCACAGAGAGCACAGAGAAAAAAGGTAATTATTCAGGTCTGTTTTTTCCCTCCCCCTAGCCCCCTCTCGAAGGGAGGGGGGACGCAGTTCCCACCCCCGCCGGGGGAGGGTTAGGGAGGGGGCCCTGAATAGTGACTAAAAAAAGAGGGTTTATGTGCCCTCTGTGGCAAAAACGAAGATTATGTTTCAGATTGGTGAATTTTCTAAATTGGGCCAGGTGTCTACGCGGATGCTGCGCCATTACGACAAGTTGGGCCTGCTGGTGCCCAGCCACACCGACGAATGGACTAGCTACCGCTACTACACCCTGGATCAGCTGTCGCGCCTGCATCGCATTATTGCCCTGAAGGAGTTGGGCTTTAGCCTGCAAGAAATTGGCGATCTGCTGCAAAAAGAGGGGGGGCTCTCTGTTGCGGAACTGCGCGGGATGCTGCTGCTAAAGCAGGCCGAAGTGCGCCAATCGTTAGCGCAAAGCCGTTGGCAATTGCAACAAATAGAAGCCCGATTGCGTCGTTTGGAGGAAGAGGGGCAGCCGTTGCCGTACGAGATTGTGGTGAAGCCGGTGGCCGAAACGGCCGTTGCCACCGTGCGCACCACCGTACCCAATGTGCACGAGATGGGTCATTATTGTGAACGGCTCACCGGGCAGGTGTACGAGGGGTTGAAGAAGGTGGGGATACGGCCGTTGCAGCCCGAACTCATCCTTTACCACGCCGAAGAGTACAAGGAAGAAGATTTGGATGTGGAAGCGGCCGTTGCCGTCCATCCTAAATACCTCAGCAATTTACCCATCGACGAAAAAATTAGCTTTCGCCAACTGCCCGCCCACGCGCTGGCAGCTTCCCTCATCTATGAAGGCCCCTTCAGCGAAATGATTCCCGCCGTGCTGGCCCTGCTCAGCTGGGTGGGGCAGCATCAGCACGTGCCCATTGGCCCCCTGCGAGAAATTCACCTCTCCGGCCCCGTTCACGCCCCAGATATGGCGGATGCAGAACTCGTCACCGAACTGCAAATCCCGCCAAATAAAAAAGACACACCCCTAAAGCGTGTCTCCTCCTTCGTCAATGGGGGTCGGATTGCCAATCCGACCCACGGTTTTCATTCGTGGTGGTGTACCGCCGTTCATGAAATCTCCCTTGAAAATAAAAAACGGAACACAGAGCTGGAAGCAGAGTTCACGAGGAATCAGGAGAAAGCGACATTTGGTTCTACTGAAAAAGGGCGATTTACCGCAAGGCGAGCGCGGAGATTTTTCTCTAGTTATCTTTAAAACTCTGCGTCCTTTGCGTCTTTGCGGTTTGTTTTTTCAGTGGACTCACCTGTGTTCATCTGTGTCCCTTTTATTCGTGGGGAGCGCTTGCGCTCATGAGCGCGCTTGAGGAATTATGGTGTGGCTGTCACGCCTGCAAAGGCGAGCGTGACAGCCACACTCTGGCTACTCGCTAGATTTTCTAAGCTGCTTGGAGATTTCTACGGCCACAAACACAATCAGGCTGGTAGCCAGCGCAATCAGCAAATCTGTCAGCGGTAACGCTTCGGTTTCAAAGAAATTTTGTAAGAACGGCACATAAATCAGCGCCATTTGCAGCACAAAAGTTATCGACACGGCCAGCAGCATCAACCGGTTGGAGAGGAAGCCAATCTTGAAAATGGAGTCAATGTTGGAGCGGGTGGCCAGCGCATTGCCCATCTGGGCCAGCGTCAGGGTGGTGAACACCATCGTTTGCCACGGCCCATTTGGGTCGCGCAGCCAATAAACGTAGCCAATGCCCAACGAAACCAGCCCCATCAAAAAGCCAATCCATAAAATTTGGGTGCCCAGACCCCGGCTAAAAATACTCTCTTTGGGATGGAACGGTGAGCGTTTCATGATGCCCCGTTCGCCATCTTCCACAGCCAGGGCCAGGCCGGGCAGGCCGTCGGTTACCAGGTTGATCCACAAAATTTGCAGCGGCAGCAGCGGCAGCGGCATCCCCAAAAACGGGCCGATGAGCATGACAAACAGCTCGCCGGTGTTGCTAGAGAGGGTGTACTTCACAAATTTGCGGATGTTGTCGAAGATTTTGCGCCCTTCTTCCACGGCGGCCACGATGGTGGCGAAGTTGTCGTCTAGCAGCACCATATCGGCTGCTTCTTTGGAGACGTCGGTGCCGGTGATGCCCATCGCCACACCGATGTCGGCTCGTTTGAGGGCGGGGGCGTCGTTGACGCCATCGCCGGTCATGGCCACAATGTGCCCTTTTTCTTGTAATGCTTCTACTATGTTGAGCTTATGTTCTGGGGAAACCCGTGCATACACAGAAACTTCTTCCACTTTGCTTTTTAAGGTGGCTTTGTCCATGTGGGCCAGCTCATAGCCGGTAAGGTTTTTGTCGCTTTGGGTGATATTTAATTCTTTGGCGATGTTTTGGGCGGTGAGGGGGTGGTCGCCGGTGATCATGATGGGGCGGATGCCGGCTTGTTTGGCGGTGGCAACGGCCGTTTTTACCTCCGGTCGCGGCGGATCAATCATCCCCACCAGACCAATCATAATCGCATTGTTTTCGCGTGGTTCTTCAACATCGTCCAAGGGGCGGAAGGCCAGGGCCAGCACGCGTTGCCCTTCGCTGGCCATCTGGGCATTGCCTTCCAAAATGCGTGCGCGCCAGGCGTCGTCCAGCGGTACAAACTCGTTATGCTTGCCGGTCCACACCCGGTCGGCAATCTCTAGCAGGCTGTCTACGGCACCTTTGGAAAAAGCGACGTAATCTGAGGCGTTCCAGGGGGCGTCGCTGTCATCCTCCTCCACATTTACTTCGTGGATGGTGGTCATGCGCTTCCGTTCGGAAGTGAACGGGATTTCGGCCACGCGGGGCCACCGTTCATCCAGCTCTTCTTTGCGGTAGCCCATGGTGGCGGCTGCCACCACCAAAGCGCCTTCGGTGGGATCGCCAATGGCCCGTTCTACGCCATCTTCGGTTTGCAAAATGGCATCGTTGCACAAGGCTCCTGCTTTGAGCAGCAAACTTTGGGAGCGCAGGCGGGCATCTACATGGGGTTTGAACTCTGCGTTGATAATGGCCCCTTTTTCATCGCGCAAGGTTTCGATGGTTTCGGTGTGGTCGGTGACGTCTAGCACGGTGACGGTCATCTTGTTTTCGGTGAGGGTGCCGGTTTTATCGGAGCAGATGACGGTGACGGAGCCGAGCGTTTCTACAGCGGGCAGCTTGCGGATGAGGGCGTTGCGCTTGAGCATGCGCTGGGAGCCGAGCGCCAGGGTGATGGTGACGACGGCGGGCAGCCCTTCGGGCACGGCGGCCACGGCCATGCTGATGCCGGTGAGGAAGAGCAGTTCGAGCGTTTCGATGAGTGCCTGGTTGGGATCGCGGAAGAGGAAGCCGGTAATGACCACTACCCCGACGATGGCCAGGGCCACCCAGGCGAGCTTCTTGCCCAGGTCATCCAGGCGGCGCTGGAGCGGGGTTTGCTCTTGCTCCACGCCCTGGATCAGCTCGGCGATGTTGCCCAGTTCGGTGTTCATGCCGGTTTCGGTGATAACGGCCGTTCCCCGACCATAGGTAATCACCGTGCCCATAAACACCATATTTTTACGGTCGCCGATGGGCAGCTCTTTTTTCTCGATAGGGTCAATAAACTTGGAGACAGGTTCCGATTCACCGGTGAGGGCGGCTTCTTCAACTTTGAGGTTGATGCTTTCGACGAGACGGCCGTCTGCGGGAACCAGATTACCCGCTTCTAGCAGCACCACATCGCCAGGCACCAGCTCGCGGGCCGAAATTTCTACCAGCTGCCCGTCGCGGCGCACCTTCACGGTGGGTACGGCCAGCTTTTTTAGGGCGGCAATCGCTTGCTCGGCGCGGTACTCCTGGGAAAACCCGATGACGGCATTCAAAATGACAATCGCCAAAATGACGATGACGTCGTTCATTTCGCCCAGAAAGCCCGAAACAGCGGCGGCAATGATCAAAATGATCACCATCGCATCTTTCATCTGATCCAGCAGGATGAGCCAGGGGCTTTTGGTGTCTTTTTCTACGAGTTCGTTGAGTCCGTATTGGGTAAGTCTGTTTTGTGCTTCGGCGGCGCTGAGGCCAGATTTTGCGTCGCTGTTTAATGTTTGAAGGGTGGTATCTACATCCTGTTGAAACCAGGTCATAGGGAAATCCTCTCTTTTAGGCCGGGGGGCATCGCTTGGTGTGAAGTTGTACAGAAGCGATTTTTGGGAACGGCCGTATCTCTTTTGTTTTGCCCTTAAAGTTTATCGCTGATCTCGATCAGCCGGTCGCACCAGCTTTGTGCTGCGGGGTGACATAAGTATAGCACAACCAGAACGCTCTTATCATGTGCAGTTTGTTGGTACTGTGGTAACGGCCGTTGTTTTAAGCCGCCCTGCGTTAACAAATTGCTAGACCTGTCCCTTTGATCATACGCAAGCGGAATGGCGTCCGGTATAATCCCCACCCAGAAACTACATTGGAGGCAACCAAGCAATCATGAACAACAGCTATATTCCCGACCGGGCCATGTTTATCTTTGCCCATCCGGATGATATTGAGTTTGGCGTGGCCGGAACGGCCGCAAAATGGGCCAGCCACGGCTGCCAAAACAGCTACGTCGTCATCACCGATGGCAATGCCGGCTCCCACGAACCCGGCATGACCCGGGGTCAAATTGGGCAAATCCGGCGCACAGAGCAAACGGCCGCTGCCAAAGTGGCCGGGGCCACCCACTGCATCTTCCTCGGCTACGACGATGGCTCGCTGGAGCCATCTTTAGAGCTGCGCAAAGATTTGGTGAAGCTTATCCGGCAGCACAAGCCCAACGCTGTCGTGTGTGGCGACCCGAATATGTTTTTCCGGGGCGATCGGCTCAACCACCCAGACCACCGGGCAGCCGCCCGGGCCACGCTGGATGCCGTCTTCCCCACCTGCGAGATGCGCCTGCTCTACCCAGAATTTGAGGCCGAAGGCATTATGCCCCACAAGGTGAACTTTGTTTACGTCTCTACCGATCAAGAACTGAACCATTACGAAGACGTGTCTGAATCGCTAGAAACGAAGCTGCAGGCGCTGAAGGAACACAAAAGCCAGCTGGGCGACAACGATTATTCAGACCGGCTGCGGGAACGGGCCGCCGCCGTGGGCAAGCAGGTGGGCCTGGCCTATGCCGAGGCGTTCCGCCGCTTGACCATCACCCCCTTACCCCAACCTCAAGAGGCAGCAAGCGCATGATAAACGCCAACGATTACATTCCAGACCGGGCAATGTTCATCTTTGCCCATCCCGATGATATTGAATTTGGTTCGGCGGGAACGGCCGCAAAATGGGCCAAACACGGCAGCGAGGTAACCTACGTGGTGCTGACCGATGGCAACATCGGCAGCCGCGAAGAAGGGATGACGGCCGAAAAATTAGCCGAAATTCGCCGCCGCGAACAGAGTGAGGCGGCGGAGGTAGCGGGCGTGGCGCGCTGTTTGTTTATGGGGGAACCAGACGGCCGTCTCCAACCCACCCTCGACCTGCGCAAAAAATTGGTCCGGCTCCTTCGCCAGTACAAACCCAACGTGGTGGTCTGCGGCGACCCCCAATTTTTTTACAGCGATGGCTACATCAACCACCCCGATCACCGCAATGCGGGGCAGGTGGCGCTGGAGGCGGTCTTCCCCTCTGGCGATTCGCCGCTGCTCTTCCCTGAACTGGTAGAAGAAGGGTACGAACCGCACAAAGTGAACTATGTGTACATCTCTTTTGGGCGGCGCGAAGCCAATATGTATATTGACATAACGGAAACAATCGACACCAAAATTGCGGCGCTGCGCAAGCACGTGAGCCAGCTGGGGGATTGGGACCCGAATGAGCGGATGCGCGAATGGGCGGCTGAATCTGGCCAGCGGGTGGGCTATGCCTACGCCGAAGGCTACTTCCGCATTACGCTGCAAGAGGTAGAGCTGGAAAAAGAGCCTGCGCCCGAAACGGAGATTGAGGCGCAGGCCGAAGCGGGGGATTGATTGGTAATCGGTGAACGGTAATCCGTAATCGGTTCGTTGCTTTTTTACCGATTACGGATCACCGATTACCGCTTACTGGTTGAGCTGGTACTTGCGCACTTCGTTGCTGTTGCGGTCCATCACCAGCAGGTCGTTTTCGTCGGTGATGACCATGTCGAAGCTGACGCCGGCAGATTCGAGTGTGGCGAGGTAACGGCCGTTTCCCTCAAACACCTTAATCCCCCAAAAATCATCCACAAAAATGCGCCCCTTGCCATCCACGGCAATGGCGCGGGGCGAGGTGTAAAACTGGTCTTCCGCTTCCCCTTTGCTGCCAATCTGGTCCACAAACTGCCCTTCGGCATTGAGCTTGTAAATCGTTTCGCTGCCTAGCAGGTAAATGTTGCCCTCGCCGTCGATGGCCGCATCCTCCTGCGTGGTGGCAAAGTTGCTAATATTGGCAAACGGGTCGCTGACATCTAGCGTAATGTTGCCCTGGTTGTCTAGGCGCACCAGCCGGTTTTCGGCAAAAAAGTAAACGCTGCCATCCGGGGCGGTTGCGGCCGTTCTAAAATTCACGAACTGGCTGTTGGGAATGTCCACCGTGCCCAAAAACTCCCCGGTGAGGCCATTGAATTTTTCGATGCCGCTGTTTTTAATGACGTAGACAGTGCCCTGGCGATCGGCCGTCATGCCCACCATGTACAAATCTTGCCCGGCGTTCCAGGTAGCCAAAAACTCCCCGGTTTCAGAAAAAACCTGAATGCGCCCGCCGCTGTAATCACCGGTGTAAATGTTGCCCTGGCCGTCGATGGCCAGACGGCGCGTGTCGTTGAAGAAGCCGGGGCCGGTGCCTTCCTCGCCGCCGATGCGCAGCACCACCTCGGCAAAGCCGGGCTCGGGGGTGACGCCCACGGCTCCGGGTATCGCTGCCTCAACTGTGGAGATGATGACGGCTATCTCATCCTCTGGATTGCTGGTTTCTAGCTGCGTTTGGGTGATGCTGCTAATGTCTTCAACCAGGTCTGAAGTGGCCGAGGAGGAAATGAAAAAGAAAGCGCCTGCGCCAGCAAGAATCAGGATCAAAATGGCAACCAGCCCGATGCAGCCGCCGCGGCCGCTGCTGGTTTGTACCGCGGGTGTGCTGGTGTAGGTAACCATGACCGACTCGGTGTGAAAGTTGGTGCCGCCCAGGTGAATATCTTCGTGCCGTTCGATGGCATCGACGACATCTTTGGCCTCTTTTAGCCCCACGTTAAAGGTTTCGCGGAACAGTTTGATGGCTTCAATTTTACGGCCGTTCTGCACCAAATTCACCACTTCTGCCAGTCGTTCGGGGGATCGTTGGCCGGGGCTGGGTTGGCTGCGCAAACTGTCTGGCACAATGACGGTACTGCCGCAAAAATCACAGCGCACCGTCAGCGCCTGCGCCTGCGCGTTATAATCCAGCCGGGCCTGGCAGTTAGGACATTCAAAGCTTTGTAGCATGTTGCGGTTGCCTCCAAATAGCGGAAAAGTTGTTGGCGGAATTTTAATTTATTTTCTCGGAGAAAATCAATCAACTGGTTGACACAATTTGCAAACCAGGTTGGGGAATTTGCAGGGAAAAAGTGCTGCCCTGGTTGAGGCCGGGGGAAACGGCCGTTACCGTCCCCCCCATCGCCTGCACCAATCGCTTGGCCAGGTAAAGCCCCAGCCCCATTCCCGGCTTTTCTGTGGCGTTGCGGCCCCGGTGAAATAGCTCCCAAATTTGCTGAAGATCATTGGGAGGAATGCCAATGCCATCATCGTGAACGGAGATGGTTAACTGGCTGTCAGCCAACAAGAGGCTAACGGTGATCGGGTTGGCTTCCGGGGAATATTTGAGGGCATTGTTGAGGAAAACAAGGGCAGCACGGTGAACAAAATCGTAATCGATGGAAACGGCCGTTTCCAACTGCCCATCGTAAGTGAAAGAAACATGAGCCGGATCGTTGCACTTTTGCAGCAGCTCCTTTTTTAGGCGCTGCGCTAGCCCGTTAAACGGCAGCATCGCCATGTTCGCCTGAAACCCCTGCGCGTACGCCTGGTTCACCGATGAGGCATCTTGCAACAGCTCGGTTAGATACGCAATTGAATCATCAATACGCTGGTGAATCGCTTCTTGCTTGGTCGGATCGAACTTGTTGGCATAGCGCGTTAGCAGCTCTACCGAGTTGCTAATTACCGTGAGCGGCGTCCGAAATTCGTGCGAAACAGTGGTGATAATTTGTGACTTCATCCGGCTCAGCTCAATTTCGCGCTGGTGCGCCTGGCTTAGCTCTTCCAACAGCGCCTGCTCCCGCGCCACCGCCTGTTTAAGCCGGTCCCGTTCTTGCATGAGCAGGGTTGTTGCCTCTAACTCCCGCTCCCAGGCAATGCCAAAACCATCAAAATAAGTCCAGATGGTGAAAAAAAAGATGCCCATAAAAAATGCCCAGTCGGTGTACAGAACCAAAATTTTGGGTAACGGTTCAGAGAGTTTAGGGAAGGCGGGGGCAAACTGAATGAGGCCAAGGGTCAGCGCCCAGCTGCTAAAAAGAAGCGTCACCACGCTAATCAGAAAAGCAAAAAGGCCTCCCTTTTGCCCCAGCAGCAAGGTGGTCATCACCACAAAGGCGAACAAAACGGCCAGCGTCAGTTCGGTAAACCCTTGCACCAGGCTAGAAAAGAAATAAAGGTAAGCAATGATGACCAGTGCCGTACTGCGGATGCGGTAATCAATGGGCCGCCGAAAAGCGAGATAGATCACCGCGCCCAACGCCAGATTGCCGGTGAGAATGCCTGCCCAATTTCTATCTTGCCATAACGCCCAGGTGCCCACCGAGACCGAAACCAATCCAAGGAGGGCGCAAAGGCGCAGCAGCACCGTCACAATGCGCTCCCGAATGGCGCTTAAAATGTGGGCTGTGTTGGTTTGCAGTGAAAATTCCAATTCAGAGATGAGCAGCAGCTTTTTGATAGCGTGTTGAATTTGGGTCATGAAAGGCATTTTAGGCTCTTTGGTTGGCAAAAAGTCTGACGACGCGCAGCAGCCACAACGGCCGTTTCACCCGCCGCCAGCTTTCCCATGCCTGAATTTGGCCCGATTGGGTATCCCCCGCATAGCGCCGCCGCACGTACAGCGCCGTCAGCCGGGCCAGGTGGGGGTGGATGGGTGCCAGCCAGCGAGCCAGCCGGGGGGAACGGCCGTATCCCGCCAAAAATTGCTCAAACGTCGCCAAAAACTCCTGAGGCGTCTGGCTGGGTTGGGGCGATTGGCCCAATTGGGTTGCCTGCTGCTGGAAACGGCCGTAACTCCACAAAACCGCATCTGCCCCGGCGGGCAGCTGGCCGCGCCGCCACAGCCAGTAGACAAAGCCAGCCATTGCTACGCTCAGCAGAATCAGCCAGGGGAACGGCCGTTCCGCTTCCACCTCCGGCACGGGCGGCAGCGTCAACGATTCTGCCTCGGTTTGGGCAAAATCGGGCGGGGCAAATTCCGGTGGCTGGTTGCTGAGCGGGGTGGGGGCGCTGTGTGGACTGCGAAAAGCGGCCGTTGGCTCAAACTCCACCCAGCCAAATTCGGCAAAATAAACCTCCGCCCAGGAGTGGCCGTTGATTTGGTACACCGTTTGTACGCCGCTGTCGTCTGGCGGCTGAGGCAGGTAGCCCACCGCCAGCCGGGCGGGCAGCCCCACCGCGCGGGCCAGCACCACCATCGCCGAGGCGTAAAAATCGCAGTAGCCCGCCTGCTGCTCAAACAAAAAATAATCCACCGGATCGGCGCTGCGCGGCGGGCTGTCTACCTCCAGCGAGTAGGGGTACTGCCGCAAAAATTGCTCGATGGCCCGCGCCTGGTCGTACGGATTGGCCTGGTCGCCCGCAATTTCCTGCGCCAAATCGCGCACCCGCTGCGGCACAGAACTGGGCAGGGCGGTGTAGCGGGCCAGAATGGCGGGCGGAATGTTGGTTACGGCCGTTCCCCGCAACATCTCTGGCGTCGCCTGCGAAACCTGGGTCAGCGCGGTGTAAAGCGGCTCCTCGCTGTTCACCCGCACCAAATCGGTTTGGCCGCGCCAGACGGCCCGGCTGGGCTGGCTGAACTGCACCGGCAAGCCCAGCGTGTAGCGCGTTAGCCGCTCATCCAGCCGCCACTGCACCGTTTGCAAGACGCTGGCGGTGGCTTGCACAGTCGGCAGGGCAAGGGGCAGATTGGCCGCCAGCGGCTCGGTGCGCTCCTCAGACAGCGCCCAGCCGCGCCCGGTGTAGACGTCGTAGCTCATGCCTCGCCAATGCACCCCGGCCAGATTGGCGTCGGTTTGCACAACGGCCGTCATCACCACTGTTTCGTACAGCTCTGGGGCGTTTTCCAGCAAAAAGCTGCGGGGCAAAATGCCGCTGCCGCCCACGCCGTCGGCCCCGCGTGGCTGGCCGCCGCGCCCGTCCACGCCGCCAAAGGCGCGTTCCAGCGCGGCTTCTGCCTGCTGCACGGCGGGCTGCGCCTGAAAGCGCTGCACAATGGCCCGAATGCTGAAGCTGGGCAGCAGCAGGGCCAGCGCCAGCAGCACGGCGGCAATGCCCACAGCGTGCAAAACCAGGTCCAGCCGCACTTCATCGGAGTAATCGACCTGGTTGGCTTCCCACTCATCGGCCAGGGCGGTGAAATGCATGAGGGCGGTGAGAACGGCCGTTAACCCCACAAACAGCCCCAGCCACCAAATCTGCCCGCCGCCAAAGTAGCCGTTGAGCGCCAGCGCCAGACCCAGCGCCAGCAGCCCGGCAAACGGGCGATGATGGCGAAACAGCTGCCAGCTGGCATACGCGGTGAGGCAATAGCCCAGCAGCGCCAGCCCCAGGGCAAAAATAATCGTTTCCTGGCTGGTTTGGTTGCTGAAGACGGCCGTTCCCCAACTGGCAACCCGGTCTAAAAAGAGCGCCCCGTTTTGCAGCCAAAACGGCCGCAGGGTGGCCCAACCGCCGCCCAGCGCTGCCCAGGTCGGCCACAAATTGGCCGTACCCACGATGGCAATCAACGCCCCGTAAGCAGTGATCAAAAGCCAGGCGGGCAGGGTGGGCAACGGCCGTTTGGCCAGCACGCTCCCCAGCAGCAGCCCGCCCAGCGCGGCGGGAATCACCACCCCATCCTCCGGCACCCAGGCGATTTCTAGAACGGCCGTAATCACGCAAGCCACAATCGCCAGCAGCAGCAGCAGCGGCAGCCATCCCTCACGCGGCTTTACCCGCCGGATTGCCCAATTCAATGCGTATGTCACAATGCGTCCAAATAGCCAGGGGGGCTTTAGCCCCAGCTTTAGCCCCAGGGATTAAATGATTTTTTGTTTGTTTTCAAACACGGGCGCGTTTTCCAAAATGCGGCGCGGCGAAAAGATGGAGAGGTCGAGCGTGGGCGGCAGGCCCAAAATGCACTCGGCCAGGTAGCGCCCCACGGCGTGGCACTGCTGAAAGCCGTGCCCCGAGAAGCCATTCACCAGATAAAATCCGCGCAGCCCCGGCCATTCGCCCAAAATGGCGTTGCCGTCGAAACTGTTGACGGCGTAGATGCCCGCCCAGCCATCCACGAGGCGCAGCGAGTCGAAAGCGGGCAGGAACTCGGCCAGCTCTGGCCAGATGCGCTCCTCGAATTTGTAGCGCTGCCAGCTGAAATCGGTGGTGGTGATGGGGTCGTCGGGGTAGGAGTGGGCGGTCATGAAGGTGCCGTGCCCTTCGTGGATGAGGTAGGTGCCGGAGGGGAGCAGCAGCAGGGGGAGGATTGTGTGGGGTTGAACGGCCGTTTCCACAATGTACACCTGGCGCATCACTGGTTGCATCGGCAGCTCTACGCCGCAGGTGCGGGCGATTTTTGTGCCCCAGCCGCCCGCACTGTTCACCACCACGCCCGCGCTGAGCAGCTCCCCATTTTTGAGCTGGACGCCGGTAACCTGGTTGGATTGGTGAAGAACGGCCGTAACCTCCGCCTCGATCAGATCTGCCCCCAGCGACACCGCCTTCTTTTTGTACGCTTCTAGCACCGCCTGGGGCAGCATGGTGCCATCTGTGCGGCCAAACGTTGCCCCCACAAACAGCCCATCCTCGGTGTTGAGCAGTGGGTAGACTGCTTTTGCCTCTTCCGGCGTCAGCCAGGCCACCTCGCCGCCCAGGCTTTGCTGCAACGCCAGCCCCGCCTCCACCTCGGCGCGGCCCGCCTCGTCGGTGAGGAACAAATTGCCCTGCTGCCGGAACCCAATTTCCGGCTTCTGGCCGTCCACCGCCATCTCCTCGGCAAAGGTTTTGAGCACCTCCAGGGCGTACAGCGACATCTGGATGTTTTCCTTGACGTTGAACTGCACCCGGCTGTTGCCATCGGACAAAACGGTGGAGGAGAATTCGTAGCTCAAATCTTTCTCGATGAGGGCGATTTTGAGCTGGCTATCGCGGCGCAGCAGGTTGGTGGCAATGGCGCAGCCCATCACCCCCGCGCCCACAAAGATGACATCATACGATTGGTTATTCACGGCAGAAATCCTTTTAAAAATCTGCTTCCAAATGGCCGCAGTTTGGGGCGTCGCCTCGGCGCTTCGCGCCTGGCGACGCTAGTGTGAGGTGGGTTTATTCAGTTTTTGGGTGGTGGAACCCACCTGAAAACTGAATAAACCTTAAAATCCCCCCGCACGAGGGCGCTTCGTGCCTCGTGCGGGCATAAGTGCGTTTTTATCTGAAGGCTTACGACTCCCCTAAATCTTGATGGCATAGGGTAGCAGAAAGAGTGGTTTGTTGTTGAACGCTTCCAGGTGGTCTGGGGCCAGCAGCTTGCCTACCGTTTCGGCAATCTCAAACGGCTGGGGGGTGAGGTAGCGCGTGTTTTTGGCGAACAGGTTCACCACGGGGATGTCGTGGCTGGCGGGGTCGGGCAGGTTGGCCAGCTCGGCCAGTTTGTGTATGGCGTCGATGAAGTCGCCGTGGCTGTCTACCAGCTTGTGGCCCAGGGCTTGACGTCCGGTCCAAACACGGCCGTTGCAAATCGCATCCAGCTCGTCGTAGGGCAAATCGCGCCCGGTGGCCACCACCTGCTTAAACTGCTCATAGCTCTCCACAATGGCGTTGTGAAACGCTTCCCGCTCCTCATCCGACAGGGGGGCCATGCCGCTGAACAGGTTGGCCCGGCTGCCGCGATCCAGCCCCACGCGGTTGATGCCGATCTTGTTGTACAGCGCTTGTGTTTGCAGCCGCAGGGCAAACACGCCAATTGAGCCAGTAATGGTGAGCGCCTGGCTCATGATATGTTTGGCGTAGGCGCTGACGTAATAGCCGCCAGAAGCGGCCGTATTGCCCATGTACACCAGCACCGGTTTTTTCTGGCTCAGCCGCTGAATCTCCCGGCCAATCAGGTCAGAGGCCAGGGCGGAGCCGCCGGGGGAATCTACGTGGAAGATGAGCCCGGCCATGTTGTCTAGCTGTTCGGCGCGGCGCAGCAGGTAGACCAGCGTTTGCTCGCCTGCCGTGGCCCCGCCAATCAGCGGAATGGGCAGGTCGATGGGCGGGTTTTGGCTGCTGCCCATCGAGATGGAGCCTTCCAAACTCACAACGCCGATAAATTTGCGGCTGCGCCGCCGCGATTTTTC
Organism: Candidatus Leptofilum gracile; assembly: GCA_016713825.1. Lineage (GTDB taxonomy): Bacteria > Chloroflexota > Anaerolineae > Promineifilales > Promineifilaceae > Leptofilum > Leptofilum gracile. Next base: position 265,197 of record JADJOJ010000003.1, read on the forward strand.
GTTGAGCAACGGGAAGGCTTTATCCCAGTCCAGGAGTTTCGCTTTTGGTTTTTCCGGGTTATTGGCTGGCTGGGCGTCGTCTTGAGGGGATTCGGCCGTTTCGGCTGCTTCTTTTTCGCTTTTTTCTATTTCCTCGTCAGCCTCTTCGGCTTCTTCACGTACTGCCAGCAAGGTTTCTAGCTCGTCCTGGTAAGCCACGTCATCTACCAGCCCGGCGGCCAGCGCCGCTTCGGCCGACAGGGGTACCTGGTTCATGAGGTCCTGGATTTGGCTTTGGGTCATGGAACGGCCGTCGGCAAAAGCGGCCGTAATCTGGTCGTACAAATCATCCAGCAGCCAGGTCATCTGCTCCTGCTGCTCTGGCGTGATGCCATCTTTAATGAAGGTATTGGGCGCAGATTTGTAGGGCGAAATTTGCACCGCCTCGACGTCGATGCCCACTTTTTCCAGGGCAGGCTTCAAAAAAGTGACTTCCGAATGCAGGCCAAACGCTTCAAACGAGGCGGAGGGGGGCACGATGATGCGGTCGGCGGCGGTGGCCAGGTAGTAGTGGCGCAAATCCAGGTACGGCGTGTACAACACCACCGTCTTGCCGGCCTCTTTTAGGCGCATCAGCGAGCGCCGTAAATTTTGAATGGTGGCAGAACCGCTGCCAATGCCATTACAGATGATGAGCACGCCGCGCACATTATCGGCGTCGGCGATGTAGGCCAGCCATTCGTTGATCTGCTCGATGCTGAGGTTGGGGGCGGGCAGGGGGAGCTGCCGCTCGATGAAGCTGCGCGGCGGTTCGGCCCGTTCAGGCAAAGTGCCGCCCAACTCCAGGACGACGTAATCGATTTGGGCGTGCCGGATTTTCCGCCAACCGTTGCGCAGGGAAACGGCCGTTTGCCGCCACGCATTGCCCAAATCTTGCCAAACCTGCTTCAGTTCATTGCCCAGCTCAGTTAAAAAATCGTTGTTTTGCTCAGAATCAGTCATGCACTGCCTCGAAATGTTTACCACAGAGGGTTGTTTGCTTAAACGGTGAGCAAATGATAGCGGATAAATGAAGACGGTACAATTTGCCGTGAGCAGACTGGTTAAGGTTTTGTTAACGGGTGGGATTTTGTTGTCAGACGGCCGTTCCCCCTGTAACATCCACCCCCATGAATCAAATCAAAAATTACATCACCGATATGGATGGTGTGTTGGTGCGGGGCGATACCCTCATCCCCGGAGCGGCCGAATTTATAGAGCGGCTGCAAGCCAACCAGACACCCTATCTCGTTTTAACCAACAATCCCAAATACACACCCCGTGACCTTTCCCACCGCCTGGTCACGATGGGTTTAAACATCTCCGCCAGCAGCATTTTTACCTCGGCAATGGCCACCGCCCGCTTTTTAGACAGCCAGCGCCCCAACGGCACCGCCTTCGTCATCGGCGAAAGCGGCCTTACCGAAGCCATCCACCAGGTAGGCTACATCATCACCGACATTAACCCCGATTACGTCGTCTTGGGCGAAACCACCGCCTACAGCTACGATATTTTGACCAAAGCGATCCGCCTGATTGAAGCTGGAGCCCGCTTTGTGGCCACCAACCCAGACGCTTCTGGCGCGGAAGAAAACGGCATCGTGCCCGGCTGTGGCGCGGTGGCTGCCCTCATTGAGAAAGCGACAGGCAAGTCACCTTTCTACGTCGGCAAGCCCAACCCACTCATGATGCGCACCGCCCTCAACTACCTCGGCGTCCATTCCGAAGAAACCATCATGATTGGCGACCGCATGGACACCGACATCATTGCCGGTGTAGAAAGCGGCATGGACACCATTCTGGTGCTCAGCGGCGTCACCAAAGCGGCCGATATCGACAGATTTCCTTACCGGCCCACCTACGTTTTCCCCTCAATTGCCGAAGTTGGCTAAATTCACGGCACGATTCCTTATTGACGGGCAAAAAGTGGCGTGTTATACTCCGCGACCGGGTTGAAAAACCCCCTCCACAGCCTGGAGGGATGGCAGAGTGGACGATTGCGACGGTCTTGAAAACCGTAGTAGGCAACAGCTTACCGAGGGTTCGAATCCCTCTCCCTCCGCCTGAGATTTACCAATTGGTTGTAGGCCTTACCTGGCAGCAAGTTGGCTTTTAGGGGAGGTGCCAGAGTGGTCGATTGGGGCCGCCTGCTAAGCGGTTAACGGTGTAAAAATCGTTCAAGGGTTCGAATCCCTTCCTCCCCGCCTTTAAAGCCAACGGCCGTTAATCTGACCATTACAATCAATAACCTTTGCGCCCTTAGCTCAGTGGATTAGAGCGTCTGGCTACGAACCAGAAGGTCGGGAGTTCGAGTCTCTCAGGGCGTACACAAAGACCTCCAGTTTTGGAGGTCTTTTCTTTTTTAGTTGAATTAGCCGATGAGCAGGGTTGCCTCTGGGTAATGCACCAGCTCTTTTCGGGACGGGGTTGGAACAGGGCAACCGCAATGGTGAGTGCGCCAAGCCGCCCCAGAACATCATCAGGATAATGATGAAACGGCCGAATAAATTCAGCTCCCCCGTAATGCCCAGCGAAAGCCCGCAGGTAGCCAAAGCAGACACCACCTCAAACAGCGCATCACTAAAATCTACCTGATGGGTCACCAGGATGAGCCACGTGGCCACAAACACCAACACCAGGCTAATGCTAAGAACGGCCGCTGCCCGACGAATCGTTTCGTCTGGCACGGTGCGCCGTTTGAAACGCACCACGCTGTGCCCCCGAACCGAACTCCACAGCGCCAGCCCCAGCACCCCAAAGGTGCCCGTTGTAATGCCACCCCCCAATGACGCCGGGGCACAGCCGATGAACATCAGCGCCATCACCAACAGGCGGCTTTCTGGTAACAGCTGGTCAAAATCCCGCAGGCCCGGAAATCCGGCCGTACGGGTAGAAACGGATTGAAACCAGGTGTGCACCAGCCGTTCGCTCAGAGGCGACCGTTCCAAAACGCCCCCCACCTGAATTTCCGCCAGGAAAAGCCCCAGCCAGCCTACCAACGTTAGCAAAATAACCACCGATAAGGTGAGTTGGGTATGGGAAGTCAGCTTACGACGTCGGCGCAGCTGGGAGAAATCGACAAAAACAGGGATGCCCAATCCACCAAGGAAAATGAGTGCGCCCAGAATAAGCAAGGTGCCGTTGTCGCCGGGAATGCCTTGCGGAAATTGCGGCAGGCCAACAAACAGATCAAAGCCCGCATTGCAAAAGGCCGATACAGCATGAAAGATGGCGTAAAAAGCTGCCTGATCTGGCGCAACGATGCCGCTGGTGCGCCAATGAAGGTACAGCAGCAAGGCCCCCATTCCTTCAATGACCAAGATGCCCACCACCACTTGCCGCAATAAGCGCAAGATGGCGGCTGGCTTGTCTAAACCCAATGAAGTTGAGATGGAGCCGATCCAGCAGGGAAATGCGCCGACCCAAAAGCTGCAATGTTACGGCAACCAGCACCATGTACCCCACCCCACCCAGTTGAATGAGACAGAGCAAGATGATTTGGCCCAAAAACGTAAAATCTGTGCTGGTGGTGAGGACGGTGAGCCCAGTGACGGTTGCGCTGGATGTTGCGGTAAAGATAGCTTCGGACCAGGTGATGGGTCTGGTTGTAACGCCGGGCAGCAGCAGTAGCCCACTGCCCACGCCAATCAGCAGCAACAGCCCCAACACCAGGCGCAGGGTAACCGGTATCGGTTTGCGGCGCTGTGGCTTTTGCGGGTTGACTGAATTTTGGCCAGCCATTTTTGGGTAGATGGTTGGGGGCTCATGTCAGGTTGCTAAATTGGCTAATGTGCAGATCTTCACCAAACACAATCAGGATGTCGTCTTTTTGCAAAATTGTGTCGGCGCGGGGCGAAATGAGCACTTCATCGCCGCGCTTGATGAGCAAAATGTTTACATGGTGCTTGTTGCGGATGTCGCACTGCCCCATGCTCTTCCAGGCAAGTGGATTGGGCAACATAATTTCGGCAACGCTATAGCCCTGGCCTAAATTGAAATGTTCAATAATGGCCGGGGTGCTGAGTTCTTCGGCCAGGCGGTGGGCGCTGTTTTGTTCTGGTTGAATGACCTGATCTGCCCCGAGGCGGCGCAAAATATCGCACTGCCGGTTGGTTTGCGATTTGCAAATGACGCGCCGCACGCCCAGCGCTTTGAGGTTGACTGTGGTGAGGAGGTTGGCTTCAAAATCATTGCCAATGGCGACGATGACCGTATCAAAAGCGCCAATATCTATGGCTTTGAGGGCGTCTTCCTGGGTACTGTCTAGCGAGGCGGCATGGGTAACCAGATCGACGATGGATTGCACTAATTTTGTATCTTTGTCGATGGCCATCACGGTGTGCCCGTGCTCTTCCAGGGCCACGGCGAGGCTATACCCAAACCGCCCCAGGCCGATGATGGCAAATTCTTGTTGGCTGTGCTGGCTCATTTTTCTCCTTGTGGCTAATGGCTCACGTGCCGTTTGTTGGGTAAGTATAGTTGGCTTTGGGGAGATGGGAAAAGGGAAACGGCCGTTTCCCCCTCGTCCTATCCTTACAAATTGTCTAAAATCTCCTGTTCTGTTGCCAACGTTCATTGCACCGCCTTTGGCCCATGTTCATGTTGCCTTAATCCTGTGCTAACAGAAAATAAACAGTTTTTTACTATTATCAACAACGTATTCGTAAAAAACTATCAGATGAACTCTTGTGACTTAAAAAATAAATCAGGTAATGTGCCAGTTGGTGGCGCGGTCAGGAGACCGGCCACAGCATTACGCGATTATTTTCTTAAACTACAACTGTGCATCTGTACAACTGAAAAGAGCGGGTATTACCTGGCTCTTGCCAAAAATTTAAAAGGAAGTAAACAATGAACAGCTCGTTGAAACTGTTTTCTGTACGCGGTATTGATATTCGTGTTCACCTGACATTCCCGCTGATCCTGTTGTGGGCGGCGTTTCAGTTTGGCGTGCTGGGCGGGGGTGGATTGGCTGGTGCCTTGTTTGGCGTAATCTCTATCTCGCTGCTGTTTGTCCTGGTGACGCTGCATGAGTTGGGGCACAGCTTTGCCGCCCTCAACTATGGCGTGCCGGTGGAGCGTATCACGCTGCTGCCGATTGGTGGTGTGGCTCAGCTGCGCCACATGCCAGACAACCCGAAACAGGAGTTGGTGATTGCCCTGGCTGGCCCGGCGGTAAATGTGGCGCTGGCGATTTTGATGGGTGGGGTGGCCATTTTGTTTGGCTTGCCGCTGTCTAACCCGCTAACCAGCGGCATTTCGCTGACGTTTGGGTCCATCTTCTCGTATATCTTTTTCTACAATATGATTTTGGCGTTGTTTAACATGATTCCGGCCTTCCCGATGGACGGCGGCCGTGTTTTGCGGGCGGCTTTGGCAATGAAGCTGGATTATGCGCGAGCCACCAACATCGCGGCCACCATTGGCCGCGCTCTGGCCGTGCTTTTTGGCATTTACGGCCTGTTCAATGGCCAGTTCTTTAGCGTGCTAATTGCCATCTTCATCTACTCCGGGGCGACTCAAGAGGCGCAGATGGTGCAGTTCCGCCAGCGGCTGCGTGGTTACACGGTGCAGCAGGCGTACAGCAACCAGGTGCCGGTTTTGGACCCGGCCGACAGTTTGCGCAATGTGGTCAACTGGACGGCGCGTGGCCTGACCGATTTCCCGGTGGCTCACTATGGCACCTACGTCGGCTTTTTGGGCAATGAGCGGCTGATGGCTGCTTTGCAGGAAGATGGCCCGGACCAGACCGTCGCCGCTGTGATGGCGCGAGACGTGCAGCCCGTCTCGTTGACGACCGATTTGTACGATGTGCAGCAGCGGCTGAACCATGAACAGTTGAACGCGCTGCCGGTGGTGGAATACGGCCGTATCATCGGCATCATCTCTGGCAGGCACATCCGGCACATGCTGCGCATGGCGGCGATGCGGCCGGAGCTGTTCCCCAGAGTGCAGTCCGCCTGAACAAACCCGTAGGGGCGAGGCAGGTGAAGAGGGTTGATGCTTAACAAAGTGGCTAAACCCACACCTGCCTCGCCCAGTAAAAAGTGATAAGTGAAAAGTCCGCATTGGGATGCCAGTGCGGACTTTTTTGTTGTTATAATCTGGCGCATGAAGATGCGCGATTGGTTCCGGTTTGGGCATGTGGCGATTTGGGGGTATACGGCCGTTCTCCCCCTCATCGGTGCGGGCACGGCAACTGGCTCGGTGACGGGTTGGCAGGTGGCGGGATTGTTGGGAACGGCCGTTGCCTACCACCTCTACGCCTACCTCCTCAACGACCTCATCGACTTACCCCTCGACAAAACCCAGCCCTCCCGCCAAAACTACCCGCTGGTAAGCGGCCTGGTGACCGTGCGGCAGGGGCGCGTGTGGGTGGCCGTGCAGCTGCCCATTTTGCTCATTTTGTGGCTGCTGCTCGGTGGCAACGGGTGGGCGCTGCTGTGCCTGGCTTGGGCTGTGGGCGGGATGACGCTGTACAACTTTGTCGGCAAGCGCAGCCCGCTGCCGCCGCTGACGGATTTGGTGCAGGGCTCCAGTTGGGCGGCGTTTTTGCTCTTTGGCGCGTTGGTGGTGGGGCAGCCCACGCCGCAAACCTGGGTGGCGGCGGGATTTATCATCGTGTACATTTTGCTGGTGAACGGCGTCAACAGCAGCTTGCGCGATCTGGCCAACGATTTTACCTTTGGCGCGCGCACGACGGCGATTTGGTTGGGGGCACGGCCGTTTCCGCCCGACCAGTTCACCATCCCCAACCGCCTGCGCATCTACGCCTATTTCTGGCAGTTCGTTCTAGGTATGCTGGCTCCGTTCCTGCCCGTTGTGGACAAGTTCCCTTTGTCCTCTGATGAAAATGTGTCGTTGTGGCTGCGCTTGCTTATGATCATGATAGCTACGCAATGTTATGTGTCGTTGTGGCAAAGTATGAGGCAAAGCTATACAAATAGTCAAAGAATGCCGTTGCACATGCTTAATAATATTTGGAATTTGGTTTTGCTGGTTACGGCCGTTCTCCCCCTCACCAATCCCCTCACCCGCTGGGCCATTATCCTGGCTTTCACCCTGCCGCTCCTCACCGCCGACTGGCTGGCCGACAAATGGTTTAGCCACGGATTGACACGAATTCCCACGGAACAATAAAAATCTGTGTAATCTGCGAAATCTGTGGTTAATTGTCTGGCGCGGTGACGATGCCGTGCGTGGCGGCCCATTGGCGGAGGTCACGGCCGTTTAGCACCGCGCCCATCAAATCGGGGAAAAGCTGTGGCGTGCAGGCAAAAGCAGGTACGCCATGATTCACCAGCTCCTGCGCCAGCTGCCGATCGAAGCGGGGGGCGCCCTGGTCGTTCAGCGCCAGCAGGGCCACGATTTCTACGCCATCATCCACCAGCGTGGCCACGCGGCGGATCATGTTTTCCTTGTCGCCCCCCTCGAATAAATCAGTCAGCAGCACCAGCACGGTGTCGCGGGGGCGGGTGACGAGCTGCTGGCAGTAGCCCAGCGCCCGGTCGATGTTGGTGCCGCCGCCCAGCTTCAGGCCAAACAGCAGCTCCACCGGATCGTCGAGCTGGTCGGTTAAATCGACCACGTTCGTATCGAACAGCACCAGTTTAGTGGCCAGCGCCGGAATCGAGGCCATCACAGAGGCGAAAATGGAGCCGTAAACCACGGAAGTGGCCATCGAGCCGCTGCTGTCCAGAGCAATGATGACATCGCGCAGGGCGGAGCGTTTACGGCCGTATCCCACCAACGTCTCTGGCACCACCGTCTTTTGCTCCACCTGATAATGCTTCAAATTAGCGTGCACCGTGCGCCCCCAGTTGATCTCCTTGTGGCGCGGGCGGCGGGTGCGCGTGGCCCGGTTCAGGCTGCCCGAAATCGCCTGCTCCAGCGGATAGCGCAATTGCTCCAGCAGCTGTTCCACCACTTTGCGCACCACTTCTTTGGCCGTCTCCTTCGTTTTGCTGGGCATCACCCGGCGCAGCGCCAGCAGATTGGCCACCAGCTGCACGTCTGGCTCAATCGCTGCCAAAAATTCTGGCTGGCTGAGCAGGCGGCGCAGGTTGAGCTTGCTCAGCGCGTCGTGTTGCATCACCTGCACCACCTCGGCGGGGAAGTAGGTGCGGATGTCGCCCAGCCAGCGGGCGATGTCCGGGTTGGAGTCGCTGAGATCGCCGCCGGTGCTGTCACCGTACAGCGCCTCCAGCGCCTCATCCATCGCCTGGTCCTGCTCGGAGAGGCCGGTTTGCGATTGCTGCTCGTCGCCTTGCCCGTCGCCCTCGCCGGGCTGGGCTTCTTGCGCCGCTTCCTCCTGCTCCGTTTGGCCCAGAATGAGCCGCCAGCGACGGCCGTTTTCATCCAAACCGTCAGCGGCGGAGAAGAAGGGTTGGTAAGTAAATTTGCTTTCTGTTTCGTTCATAGTGCCACCAGTAGGGGCGACCCGCCGGGTCGCCCCTACGATTGAATACCTAACAATTTTGCCACCAGCGGCAGCACTTTGTCTGCCTGAACTTCGTCAAAGGTGGGGTGGGTGATGGGCTGATTGGCAGCGGTACGGCCGTATCGCACGCGCTCCATGAGCTGCTGGCGGGCGGCGTCGGAGAAGGTGCTGAAGGTGCGGCGCAGCAGGGGCAGGATGGTTTGGAATCGTTCCGCATCGAGCTGCATCACCCAGCCGTCGAGCAGCTGCCACAGGGCCTGATCGTGCAGTACCAGCAGGCCGCTGCCCTTGAGAAAGCCCTCGATCCAGAACGCCATCTGGGTGAGCTGATTGGCGCTGTTGGTTGCGCCAGACAGCACCCGTTCCAGTCGCGTTGTGGCTTCGGCTGGTTGGAAAACGGCCGTATCCAACAACACCCGCGTCGCTTTCCCCGCCAACAAACCATGAATCCCCGGCTGATCGGCCAACTGGCGCAGCGTGGCTTCCCAGGCGGCCAGATGGTCTTCGTTTTGCTGGGTGGCGATGGTGGTGTGAACGGCCGTTACCCGGTCCAGCATCTCAGCCGCGGCGTCATTGTCCAGGCTGGCGCAGGTGCTGGGCAGGCCAATGCAGATGCGCGTCACCAGCGTATCGACGACGTGGCGCACCAGTTCGGGATTGGTCTGGCGCACGTCGCCGTAGCGCAGGACGCGGGCCAGCGGCAGCAGCGCATCCATCATGTGCGGCACGTCGCTGCTGACGGCCGCCTGCGCTTCGATGCGGCCCAGCAAGCTCAGGACCAGCTCCGGCAAATCGGCCAGCAGCGCCTGGTCCAGCAGATGGGTGAGCGTGGGCAAATCCTGGGCTTGTTCGGCTTGATGGGTGGCGAATTGGGTAACGGCCGTTTCCACCGTATTGCCCCAGACGCCCGCCTCAATCAGCCGCACCACAAATTCCGGCTTCCAGGCCAGCTGCCACACCTCCTGGTAGGTGCCTGACTGCCCCCGAATCGGGGTGATTTTGCCCCAGGGCACCTTGAGCAGATTGAGCCGGTGCAGCAGCTGGCTGCGCTCGCGGTGGCTGTCGGTGCGTAAATCCAGGTTGAGGGTGATTGTTTCCGGCTCCGGGCGCAGGCGCAGGCGGCGCTGCTGCTGGTGCAGGTCGCGCTGGAGCGGAATCATGGGCGAGTCGGGCGGCACCGCGCCCATCCGCTCGCCGACGATGAGCCGCTTTTGGATGAGCTGCATCGGCGCGGCATCGCCAAAACAGAGCACCGTTTGGGTCGCTTCGTTCAGCTCTGGCAGGCCGGGGGCGGGCAAGCCGCGCATGGCAGCCAGCGCTTCGGCCAGCCGCACCGCCTCGATGATGTGGGCCGACGAGGCATCCAAATCCTGGTCGCGCAGCAGCTGGGCAACGTGGCTGAGCCAGTGAATGCTCATCTGCGTCGGCGTCGCTTGCTGCTGCCCCATCTGCCACAAATGATGATACCAGCCGGGCGAGCGAATGCCTGCGCCGTAGCCGGTGGTGGCCGAGATTCGGCCGTAGGTCCACGGCACCCAGGCTGTTTCCACGTCCACGCCGGGCAGATTGGCCAGCAAGGCGTCATCGGCGGCGGCATTGTCCAAATGGCACAGGGCAGGTGCGTGCCACGCCCCGCACACCACGGCGATGCGCTCACACCCTTCGGCGCGCGCCTGGCGGATAGCGTGGCGCATGTGGGCTTCGCGCTGCTGGGCGATTTGCCCAGATTGGGCATGGGCCGCTGCCATTTTCTCATCCATCGCTGGCGGCAGGGTTTCTTCCGCAGCGGAGCGCATGGCGGTCATTAGCTCCAGAATGCCGGTGAACAGGTCGTCCTGGTTTTGGCGCTGCTCGATGGCGGCGTTCCACCAGAGTTCGTAATCGTGGTGGTCGGCTGCTTGAGCGATTTGGTGGAAGACGGCCGTATCCGGCATCAGCGGTCGAGCAACCGCAGCCAGCATCACCGACTGCGGCAAATCAAAAAAGCGGGTGACGATGCCCTGCTGCACCCCGTACCGCAGCGCCTGAAATTCCGGCGAAAACTCGGCAAACGGATACGAGCCTGCCGCATCCGGCTTGTCGGGCCGATACACCAACAGGGCAATCGGCGGCTCCATATCTTCATGTCCCAGCCAGGGAATGATCTCGTTGGCATCGGCTGGCCCTTCCACCAAAATGGCGTCCGGCTTCAGCCCGTGCAGCGCCGCCAGCAGCGCCCGCGCCGAACCCGGCCCGTGGTGGCGGATGGGGAAGAGGTGGAGGAAAGGGGGTGGTTCGATCATGGTTTTTTTAGTGACAAGGTGACCTGGTGACAAGGTGAAGGGGTGAAGGGGTGAAGGGGTGAATTTGCTTTTCACCCGTTCACCCTTTCACCCGCTCACCCGCTCATACAAGCGCCCGACACGCCTGGTACAAATCCCCCCAGCCGTCCCGTTCGCGGACGATGGTTTCCAGGTATTCACGCCAGATGACGGTGTCGTGGATGGGGTCTTTGACGATGGCTCCGGTGAGGCTGGCGGCCATGTCGTTGGCGCGCAAAACGCCATCGCCAAAGTGGCCCGCCAGCGCCAGCCCGCTGTTGATAACGGAAATCGCTTCGGCGGTGCTGAGCGTGCTGCTGGGCGATTTGAGCTTCGCTTTGCCATTTTCCGTCACGCCCTGGCGCAGCTCGCGGAAGATGGTGACGACGCGGCGAATTTCGGCCAGGGCGGGCGGTTCGGCGGGCAGTTCCAGCGCCTGGCCCAGACTGTGCACCCGCTGCTGCACGATGGTCACTTCTTCGGCGGCGGTGGCGGGCAGGGGCAGGACGACGGTGTTGAAGCGGCGCTTGAGGGCGCTGCTGAGGTCGTTGACGCCCCGGTCGCGGTCGTTGGCGGTGGCGATGACGTTGAATCCTTTAATCGCCTGCACCTCCTGGTTGAGCTCCGGGATGGGCAGCAGCTTTTCGGACAGGATGGTGATGAGGGCGTCCTGCACATCGGCGGGGATGCGGGTGAGCTCTTCGACGCGGGCGATACGCCCGTTGCGCATAGCCAGCATGAGTGGGCTAGGTACCAGGGCTTCGGCCGTGGGGCCTTTGGCGATGAGGCTGGCATAGTTCCAGCCGTAGCGAATCGCTTCTTCGCTGGTTCCGGCGGTGCCTTGCACCAGCAGGGTGGAGTCGCCGGAAATGGCGGCGGCGAGGTGCTCGGAGACCCAGGTTTTGCCGGTGCCGGGGATGCCCATCAGCAGCAGGGCGCGGTCGGTGGTGAGGGTGGCGATGGCGATTTCGATGAGACGGCCGTTGCCAATATATTTCGGCACAATCTCGAAGCCGTTGTCTAGCGTGCCGCCCAAAATGTAGGTGGCCACCGCCCAGGGGGAGAGCCGCCAGTTGGCGGGGCGGGGGCGGCGGTCGGCCTCTTCTAGTTCGTAAAGCTCGGCGGCAAACTGCTGCTCGGCGTGGGCGCGTAAAATTGTTTCCATAGTTCTTCCTCAATTTTCACCGCAGAGAGCGCGGAGGGCGAAAAAAAAAAAAAAAAAACCTCCGCGCCCCGCGCCGCCCCCCGGGGCAAAAAAAAATAATCAACATTCAGACGCTGGATGTCTGCCAAAAGGGTGCGGCGGAGGTGGAGGGTTTGGCAGAGGTGGGTGACGGTTTTTTGCCAGGCGCTGTTGAGGCCGGGGATGGTGGTGAGTTGGGAAACGGCCGTATCTGCCAACACCGGATCGCACTTTTGGCCAAAGCGGCGCAATAGATTGTTCAGCGTGGGGTCGGGCGCTTTGTCGGCGGCGGTTTGTAAATGCTGCGCGAACAAATCGAGCCAAAATTGGCCCAGTGCGGCGGGCCAGGGCTGCTGCCAATGCTGTAAAAAGATAAAGAGCGGGTCAGCGCGGTGCAAGCTGGTAGCTTGCTGCGCCGCTTGCTGCACCAGCGCTGCACAGCGGTCGGGCGGCAGCACGGGCACCAGCCGCCCGGCTGAACTGTTGAACGCGCTGGCGAGGATGATCGCTTCAGCCCAGGCGGCGTCGTTTTGGCGAATGGCGGCGGTGCTGAAGGCGCTGATGAGCGTACGCGGCCAGCCGCTGTTCAGCGCGGCGTTGACGATTTCTTGCGGCGTTTTTTGCCACGTTTCGGTCCAATGGTTGAGCGGCACCCGGTTGATGAGCTGGCTGAGCAGGCGGGATTGCACCTTCGCTTTTTCCTCTGGTTTGAAGGTGGGAATGCCGTCGCGCAGCATGGCGGGGCTGATCTCCTGGGGCAGGCGGATGGTGATGGCGCGTTCGTGGTGGGGCGTCCAGCTGAGCACGCCAGCGACGTGCTGCGTCAGGCGCTGGGCCAGGCGGGATTGCGGCAGTTTGGCCAGCAGATCGGCGGCGGCCTGGCGCACGAGATGGGTGCGATCGTCTAGAGCGGCTTCTAAAAATGGCTCATCGGCCTGGCTTAAATTGACGTCCAGCAGTTTGATTGCCTGGTGGCGGACGAGGCCGCTGTTGTTTTTCCAGGTGTGTTCCAGCAGTTGGCGGCCTAGCTGAGGTTGCGTGGCGCGGAGTTGGCGGAGCAGGGCGTGGCGCTGGACGGGTACGGCCGTTTCCCATTCCGCCAACAAGCCTGCCCAGCTGTCGATGGCGGGGGAAGCGTAATGCCATTCTGGGTTTTGCCCGGCCAGCCAGCGGCCGCGTTGGCCGAGCACTGCCAAAATAGCGGGGCGAGATTGCGACAGCTTTTTCCCTTTTTCCAGCAGGCTGGGCAGCAAAATTTCGGGCACGCGGTGGCCAGTTTGGGCCAGCGCTGCCAGCATCTCTGGCAGCAGCACCGCCTGCGACCCTTCCATGAGCAAATCGAGCTGGTAGGCGATGTGCGCCGGGCAGACGGGCAAATCGGGCCGGGTTGCGGTGGGGGTGGTGGGTGCGTTTTGCCGGGGCTGCCAGCCAGTTTGCTGGTGCAGGGCCACGGTGCCGGCCACGGCCAGCAGGCTGGCGGCGTCTTCCTGCGGCGGCAGCTGGGTGAGCAGTTGGCCAAGGGCGTTGCGACCCGGCAAGTTGGGTAATTCGGCCCGGTTGGTGCCCAGTAGGGCGGTTTTGATGGTGTCGTTCCAGGCGGTCATTTGGCACCTCGCCAGATGAGGATGTCTTGCCAGGTTTGCTGGGCGTGGACGGTGAATGGGGTGAGGCAACGGCCGTTCCACACGCCAAAAATTGTCAGGTCAAAACGGCCGCCTGCCAGCGCCAGCAGGTGCCAGCCGTGGCTAAACTTGTCGGGCAGGGGCAGCCAGGTGCCGCTGGGGTCTTCTAGCTGCCAGCCGGATTCGGTTGGTTTGGGCTGGACGTTTGGCAGCAGCATGGGGAAATGTGCCAACCACGGATTTGCGGCCAGGGAACGGCCGTACGCCTGGGTCGCGGTGCGAATCGAAGCAAAACCAACCGGGGCAATCGCTGGGGCGGCAATCGCTTGCAGCTGGCCGTGGCGGACGGCAATTTGGGGCCAGCCGCTGGGGGCAAACTGGAGTGCGCCGCGCCAGGCGCTGCCGCTGGGCAGCCAACTGCCTTCGGGCACGGCGCTGCGGCTCAGATCGATCAGTTGGGCGGTGATCTGGGTTTCTTGCCCCCAGAGCCAGGTGGTGTGGCGGGTCTGGCTGCCAGCTGGCTCTTGCTGCCGCCCCAGCACCAGCCAGTTGTCGCTGATGGGTGGGTTTTCTGTGGAAGTGGGCAGCCAGCCAACGGCCGTTTGCAAATCGGCCTGGGTGGTGGCGGGCAGCTGCTCAAACTGGCGGAACCCTTGAATGATGAGGTAAAGACGGCCGATTTCTTGCAGCGTCTGTTCCGGCCAGTCGGGCTGGGTTTTGGGCAGCTGGGCCAGGTGGCGCACCGTTTGGGCCAGGGGCAGCGCCTGGGTATCGACGAGGCGGTGGGCCATGGTGTCCCAATACGCTTGAGGGCGTTCGGGCAGGCGGGCCAGGCCGTGGCGCACCATGTCTAGCAGCCACAGTTCCAGGGCATCGAGCCCGGTTTTTAGCTGGGGCAGGTTGTGGGGTTGGGAACGGCCGTTGGGCCGCTGCTGCTTGATCTGCTCTCGTTTGGCCCAGGTGGCGAGGCGGCGATTGGGTGGCTGGGGAGTGAATTTGTGGGCGTGCTGCTGCCACAGTTGCAGCAGGGCCAGGCTGTGGCGGCAGGGGGCTTTGCGGCTGTTGCAGGTGCAGAGGTAGCTGAAGGTGGGCAGGTAGACGGCCGTTTCTGTGGTTTGGTTACGGCCGTTGGGGTGAATGCCCCAAACGGTGTCGTCTGCGTGATGCAGGGCGATCCATTTTTGCGGCTCCGCCAGGCCACGCCCGGCGCGGAGGGTAAATTGATCAGGTGCCAGACCCAATATTTGTTCAGTGGTCCAATTCATTCGCTACAAAATCCAGGTGGTGAAGCCGCGCTTCACCCGAAGGCCAGTTCGTTCTGTTTACGCGGGCAGCGTGGGAACGTTGCAGTGGCCATGTGGTTTGTTGGACACGGGTTTGGCGGTTGGGTCACATTTTGGCTGAGCACAACGAATTGGCGTAATTAACGAATTTACCGTTCGTCTGGGGTCGGTTTTGGGTAAAATGGGGGCATGCGTGAAAAGATTCGTTTGTTTATTGCGATTGAGTTGCCGGAGGGGGTGAAGGATGCGCTGGCGGAAACGGCCGTTTCCCTGACTAAAAACGTCCCCGCTGGGGCGATTCGCTGGGTGGGCCGTGAGCAGATGCACCTGACGCTGCGTTTTTTGGGGGATACGGCCGTTGCCCAACTGCCCGCCCTGCACGATGAACTGACCCAGCTGGCTGCGCGCCACCAACCGTTTCAGCTGCGGCTGCGCGGCGTGGGGGCGTTCCCCAACGCCAAACGGCCGCGCGTGGTGTGGGCGGGGCTGGCGGGGGAGTTGGCCCGGCTGCAAACGATGCAGGCGGCGTTGGAAGATCGGGTGGTGGCGTTGGGCTGGGCGCGGGAGAAACGGCCGTTCAACCCGCATCTAACGTTGGGGCGGGTGAAGGATGTCGGGCCGGCGCGGGGCTTAAATTGGGGGGTAGATTTGGCGGAAGTTGGGTTTGGGGTAACGGCCGTTCAGCTGGTGCAGAGTGAATTACGGCCGTCTGGTCCACTGTACACCGTGCGCCATCAGGTGGTGCTTAATCAATATGCAGGTGCATGAGTGGGGCTGGCGGCTGTTGGGCATAATTGCTGTGGCGGATGAGTTGCAGCGATGGATAATCCAGCGGCGCACTTAAAAAACTGTTCACATCCTGCGTGGTTTTTAGAAAAATAATATGCTTTTCGTGGGCAATGGGGCTGAGCTGCTGCATCACATACGGTTTGGCTCGGTCTGGGTAGCTGAGGACGTGGCGCACAAATTGGAACAGTTGAGGGTCCAGCAGCGGCTCTATGCAGCCATCGGCAATGTCGGGGCGGGGGCGTTTGCGATATTTAATGCGTCGTTTGATGGCTCGTAGGGCACAAATCCAGGGGGACAAGTCTAGAAACACCACCGAATCGGCCGCTTCCAGGCGAATATCCATCGTATCGCGATAATTGCCATCCATGATCCAACTGTCTCGCTTTACCAGGTCATAGACAGTGTTGCGCCATTCTGGTGCGGGTGTGCCCACCCAGCCTGGGTGCCAAAAATGCCGGTCCAGGTGAATGACGGGTAGTTCTAATTTTGCCCCAAGCTGACGAGCTAATGTGGATTTACCAGAGCCGCTTGAACCAATAATGAGGATGCGTTTCATACTTGTGCTGCCCTCCAACGGGCGATTAAATTGGGCGGGGTGCTTAAACGTTGGCTGTGTGGGATAATGGTTTTTGCCCGATTCGGGAGCCAACGGCTGCGCCCAACGGAATTCATTGCTTAAACAGTTTTGAATGCTCATAGAACTACCAGTGAATGAACAGAGTTGGTGTTGTCTTGGCTGGAATGCAAGGCTGTGTGGCTGTGACAACGGTGTGCTAAACGATATGGAGTCATCCTAAAACAAAGAGAAAAAATTGTGAGTGAATTTGACGTTAATAGATCACAGCAGACTGACAAAAGTACCACTGGTCGCTGGGTCTTATCCCATCTTTCACAGCACAAGCTGCTTATTGCGGGCATGTTCATTGGCGCGTTTGGCAATGCGGCGCTGGCGGCGGTAGTGCCGGTGTTGATTGGGCTTGCTTTTGATGCGGCGCTGGCTTCTCCGGCGGATATGCGCACCATTGGTTTGATGGCGCTGGGGGTGATTGGCAGCCAGGCGGTGCGGGCGGTGTTGCAGTTGGGGCGCAACTTTTCTAGCGCGGTGATGGGGGAGCGGCTGGAGCGGGATATGCGCGAGGAGCTGTACGCGAGCCTGCTAGGCAAGAGCACCGCTTTTCATGATTTGCAGCCGGTGGGCGACACAATGGCCCGGGCGACCAACGACGTGCATGAAGTAAATTTGCTGATGAATCCGGGGGTGAACCTGGTGGCGGGTTCGGCTAATTTTATGATTATGCCGCTGCTGGTCGCGCCGAGTTATCACCCGCAGTTGGCGGCGGCTCCGCTGTTTTTCATCATCACCTACATTTTGGCGGTGATACGTTATTTGCGGGTGCTGCAAGGGATTGCGGATCGGGTGCGGCGGGCGTTTGGGGCTTTGAACGGCCGTCTCGCCGAAGCGATCGACGGCATTGAGCTGGTAAAAAGCACGGCGCAGGAAACCCAGGAAATTGGCTTGTTCAACGAAAATGCCACCGGCTACCGGGATGCGGCGGTGGAGCAGGGCAAAATCGAAGCCCGCTTTTTGCCGCTGCTGCTGCTGGGCATTACCCAGGGGCTGGGCTTTATGCATGCGCTCTACCTGTTTAACCTGGGGCAGATTGCGGTGGGTGACGTGGTGGGCTACATGGGGCTGCTGGCGCTGTTTGGCTTTCCTACGTTTATCTCGCTGCTGGCGTATTCGCGGGTGTCGTTGGGGTTGGCGGGGGCGCGGCGCATTTTGGAGTTGATGAACGCGGAGACTTTGCTGGATGAAAATGCGGCGGGATATCAGGGGGAAATTACCGGGGCGGTGCAGTTTGACCAGGTGACGTTTGGTTATGTGACGGATTCCCCACGTGCTGCAAGCTGTTGATTTTGCCATCGAGCCGGGGCAGACGGTGGCCATTGTGGGGCAGACGGGGGCGGGCAAGAGCACGTTGGCCAAGTTGGTTAACCGGACGTATGATGTGGGAAACGGCCGTCTCCTCATAGACGGCATCGACGTGCGCAACTGGAACCTGGCGGCGCTGCGCCAACAAATTTCTATCATCGAGCAAGATATCTTTTTATTCTCGCGCACGGTGGGGGAGAACATCGCTTTTGGCTGCCCCGACGCTACGCAGGCGATGATTGAGGAGGCGGCCAAAGCGGCCCAGGCGCACGACTTCATCCGCAATTTTAAGGATGGGTACCAGACGGTGATTGGCGAGCGGGGCGTGACGCTTTCTGGCGGGCAGCGGCAGCGGCTGGCGCTGGCGCGGGCGTTCCTCACGCGGCCGCGCATCCTCATTTTGGATGATTCCACCAGTGCGGTAGACAGCGCCACGGAGGACCAAATTCAGCAGGCGATTGTGCGGGCGGCGGCCCACCAAACCACGATTTTAATCACCCACCGGCTGTCGCAGATTCGCTGGGCAGACAAGGTGGTGGTGTTGCGCAAGGGACGCATGGAGGCCGTGGGCAGTCACGATGAGCTGATGGTGCGCTCGGTGGCGTATCGGCGCATTTTTGAGCAGTACGAGGCGATTGAGGAATAGGGCAGTCGATTTGTACGCCAGAGTGGATTCCCGCTTGGGCGGGAATGACAGGTTGAAAATTTAGCGATGTAGGAAAGTAGATGAAAGCACTTGTGTATTATTGCCGCTGGCACAGTGCCAGCTTGAGATTGCGGGGGCGGGATGAAACGGCCGTTTGGGGCCATCTCGTCTACCAAGCAGAAACCCCAGACGAATGGCTGCAAGAATTTCGCTTTGAGCTTAAAACGTGGCGGCTGACGCTGCAAACGGAAGCTGGTGAAGAAACGGTGCAGCTAGACGACATGGGGGTGGTGCAAACCGAAAGTTAACGTGGCAGCTGGGAAAACCATCGCCTGGTGTGGCGTGGGGCGGAGTGACGAATCCAGGTGAGATGCGGATACGCGCCCTCTTGCATTTCTTTTTGAAATTTCTGCCGCCGCGAGCCGTGCGTTTGGTAAATCCAGACGAAGAGTGACTCTTTAGAGAAAAACTGTTTGCGAAACGTTTCTCGATTGCCGCCCCACAATTCCTCGCGCAGCAACACCCGCTGGAGCACCCGCCGCAGCATGCGCCAATAGCAAACCCAAATGGAATAATCCAGCCAGACGATGGTGTCGGCCTGGGACCAGATGATGTGGTGGGCGCTGCTGTAGTTGCCGTCGATGATCCAGAACGGCCGTTCCACCGCTTGCGCCACATCGGCCAAAAAGTGCGGGGATTTGGTCCAGTTTTCGCCCCAGTACAGCCCATCCAGCTCAATGTGCGGATAGTTAAGCCGGGCCGCCAACTGCTTCGCCAACGTCGATTTGCCCGCCCCACTTGTGCCTATGATGATAATTCGTTTCAATTCGTTTCCTGGACCAGGGGATGAATCCCCAGGCTATTGCGACTACCAACCAGGGGATGAATCCCCAGGCTATGGGGGGTTACCGATTACCGGATTACTGACGACCGTTTTACCAGCGCTGCCGATGGGCCTCAATGACGTTGGGCAGCGATTCTAGCTTTTGCAGCAGCCAGTTGAGCTGCTCCAAACTATTCACCTCTACCATGAGCGAAATGGTCATGATGTTGCCCACAGAGGTGGTTTTGGTTTTGGGTGTGTTGATGCGCTGCCCGCGCAGGATGGCCACAATTTCTTCGATGATGTTGGGCCGCCGGTACGCTTTGAGCACAATGGGGATGGGGTAAACGGCCGAATCATCCCCCCACTCCACGGCAATCAACCGCTCTGGTTCTGACGTGTTTTCGATCTGCTTGCAGTCGGCGCGGTGAATGGTGACGCCCTGGCCCCGGGTGATGAAGCCGGTGATGGGCTCGGGGGGGATGGGCTGGCAGCATTTAGCCATGCGGGTATGCAGGCCGCTAACGCCATTGATGGTGAGCCCTTGCTTTTTGGGGGGAGCTTGCAGGAGTAACGGCCGTAATTCATCGTCCGGATGCAGCGTTTTTTCCATCAGGGCAATTGCCCCGCTAAGCTGACGGCTTTGAATGTCGCCAAAACCCACTTTAGCCAGAAACTGCTCTTCGTCGTCAAACTTTAGCGACAGGGCGATGTCGGAGACGGTGTACGTGTCGGCCAGCCCCAGGCGGCGCAGTTCCCGCTCTACCACTTCGCGCCCTTGCAAAATGTTTTGCTCCCGCTCCTGGTTGCGGAACCATTGCCGAATTTTGCTGCGGGTGCGGGCGCTGCCGGTGTAGCCCAGGCTGCCGTTCATCCAATCACGGCTGGGGCCGCCCCGGTTGGTGGTGAGAATGGAAACGCGCTCGCCCGATTTGAGCAGGTAATCCAGGCTGACCATTTTGCCATTTACTCGTGCGCCTCGGCAGCGGTGGCCCACTTCGGTGTGGATGGCGTAGGCAAAGTCGATGGGGGTAGAGCCAGCTGGCAGGTCGATCACATCTCCTTTGGGGGTGAAGAGGTAGATGCGGTCTGCCAAAATTTCATTTTCCAGCAAATCATCGTCGTCATCCTCGCGGGAGTCGTCTTGCAGGCTGGCCAGCAGTTCGCGCAGGTTGTCGATCCGTTTTTTAACAGAACTGGCAACGCGGCCACCTTCTTCTTTGTAGGCCCAATGGGCGGCGACGCCCCTTTCTGCTTCATCGTGCATGCGGCGGGTGCGAATTTGCACTTCCAGATTTTCACCGGTGTTGGTGTCGATAACGGCCGTATGCAGCGATTGGTACCCGTTGGCCTTCGGTGCCGCAATGTAATCGTCGAATTCGCGGGGGATGGGTTGCCACAGGCTGTGCACCAACCCAAGCGCCTGGTAGCACAAATGGCGATCTTCTTCTTCTTTTTCTTTGCTGCTTTTTTGCTCGTACGCCTCTTTGTTATTTGGCTCCAAAATGACACGCAGCGCCTGGATGTCAAAAATATTGTCAAAATCGAGCTGTTTGCGCACCATTTTGCGGTAAATGGAGTAGATATGCTTGGAGCGGCCAGAGACAGAGCCTCTTAAGCCGCTGTCGCGAATGGCGCGTTCTAGCTTTTTTACGGCCTCTTCGATATTTTCCATCCGTTCTGCCCGGCGGGCGGCCAGCTGGCTGGCAATCTCTTTATACTTTTCAGGTTGCAGGTAGCGAAAGGCCAAATCTTCCAGCTCCCATTTGAGCTGCCAGATGCCCAGCCGGTTGGCCAGCGGTGCGTAAATGTTCATTGCCTCGTTGGCGATGATGCGGCGCTGCTCTAGCGGCAGGTTGCTGGCTTTGCGCAAATCTTGCAAACAGTCGGCCATGCGGATGAGGATAACGCGGATATCGCCTTCGATGATGGCCAGGACGGCGCGGCGCACGCCTTCCAGCGTTTTGCGGTCGGCTTCAGGGTCGCGGTGGCGCTGGTATTGGGCTTCGCTGGCGTAGGCGTACAGGTGCTCCAAGCCTTCGATGAGGGCGGCGGGTTCTTCGCCAAAATATTTACGGATGCTCGCTACGGTTTGGCCAGTGTGGGGCAGCAGGCTGTCGTGCAGCATGCTGGCAACGAGGGTGGGCGGATCAACTCCGAGCTGGCTCATGGTTTGGGTGACGCCCAAATCATGTTCGATATACAGTTCGCCGGACTCTCGCTGACGGCCGTTGTGGCTGCTTTTGGCGAATTCATAGGCGCGGCGTACCTGCTCGGCCGTTTGCCCATTGGGCAAACTGTTGAGAAGTTCCGTGATGGAGACGAGAGATATTTGGGTCATGGTGGGCTTTTACACGCAAAAAGGCGACTCCGGTGGGGAGACGCCTGTCTGCAAATGGTTAGCAGTAAAACATTGCCAGAGCCAAAACGTTATGCGATTACAGACTCAGTGGTTTTGTGAATGTAAAGGAAAAGGGAGGCTGCGTTGCTGGCTATTATGGATGGGAAACGGCCGTTACGCGTCGCTCCCGTTGGTTTCAGATTTTTCGCTGCGGTTGGATAGCTGCGACGCCTGCTCTTTGCCTTTGTCCAATACGATCCGTGCCTGTTCCTGCACCCGTCCCCCAACATCTTTAACTTGTTGGCGGGTGCTGGTCAGCGCGGAGCCAGCTTTATCCAGGTATTCCTGGCTGTAGGTTCCTGCCGTATCACGCACCTGCTGGACGCGGGTGCTGCCAGATTGGAGTAGTTCGTTGCTTTTGTTAGCCAGTTGGCTGCGGGTTTCCTGGCCCGATTGGGGGGCCAAAATGATGGCGGTGGCGGCTCCGACGAGCCCGCCAATCACAAATCCTGCTAAAAATGCACCAAGATCGTTTGAATTATCGCTCATATCATTCTCCCAAAAATCTAATTAACGTGGAATGTTGTTACGCGGATTGCCAAACAAGGATTTGAGGGCCTGGCGAATCCCGGCAACGTGCACTCGGGCTTCGGTTACCGGTTTCACCACATTCTTGCTGACAAAGGTTGTGGTGCCGCGAATGGTTCCCACGGTTTCGTTTGTTTTTTCCAAAATTGGTTTAATTTCAAATTCCAACATATTGACGAGGCGGATAATCATGAGCAGCATGAAGAGCAGCACCACGCCAAAGAGGCAAGATTCCAGCGCCAGCGCAATGAGCAATACATCGCGCACGGCTTCAATGGTGGCGGCCTGCGTGCTGGCCAACCAGACGATCCCCCAGACCGAACCGACCAGCAGGGCGACGACCAGAATGACGGCCAAAACGATGTAGACGGGTTTAACGGAAATCAGTTTTTTCTGTTCTGGCGCTGTGCCAGGGGTATTTACAACGTTGCTGCTATCCACTGGTGGATGTTTTGCTCCTGATTACGGGTTTGTTGGAAGTACGAAGGCAAGTATAGCATTAAAGCGCAGCGGCTTCAAAGCAAACTAATAAGGATATCATTCCCGCTTTTACGGGAATCCATTGGGATGCGAACGTGAGGCTGATGGGTTATTGGCTTACGGCCGTATCCCCAGCCAGCCACCAGCTTAAAATTAAAGCCACCCAGGCCCCCACACTGGCGCTAAAAAGCTGCAACGCACCCAGCCGCAGCCAGTTGAGGTTGATTAAATCGCCCACCACATGCCCAATGGCAAAGCCGATCCAGGCGACCACCAGGTAAAGGATGATGCGCCGCGCCGGGCCGCCGAGCAGCAGGTGAAAGCCCGCACCGTAGGCGGTAGCCAGCAAAAAACCAAGAATGAGTCCAGAGGCAGCAACGGTCATGAAAGCACCTGAATGTGAGCCAGTGAGAGGGAAGCAGCTTCGATAGGCGGAACGGCCGTTTTATCCCCCAAATCATTCACCCCATCGGCAATAATGCCGCCGCCCAGGCAAACATCGCCGTCGTAGAAGACGGCCCCTTGCCCGGCCGTAACGCCAAAAACGGGTTCGTGGAAGGTAACTTGGGAACGGCCGTTGCCCAAATCCACCACCTCGCCCGCAATGCCCTGCGCCTTGTAGCGAATCTTGATCTGGGCGGGAACGGGCTGCTGGGGTGGCTGGCCGCTGAGCCAGTTCACGTCGCGAGCGATGAGCGTTTGCTGCCCCAGTTCCGACTTTGGCCCCACGATGAGGGCGTTGCGGGCCACATCTTTGCGCAGCACAAACAGCGGTTCGCTGGCCGAAATGCCCAGCCCTTTGCGCTGGCCAATGGTGTAAAACGGCAGCCCCTCATGCGCGCCCAACTCCTCGCCGCTGCTGGTGAGGATGGGGCCGGGCTGGCTGCTCTTTTGGCTGTACTCGTTTAGAAAGCGACGGTAATCGCCGTCGCCGAGGAAGCATAAATCCTGGCTTTCGCTTTTGCTGGCCACGGGCAGGCCAAACTTTTGCGCCAGCTCGCGCACCTCTGGCTTGGTGTAGCCGCCGATGGGGAACAGCACCTGGCCCAGCTTTTCCTGATCCAGCACGTGCAAGACGTAGGATTGGTCTTTGTTGGGGTCTGCCCCTTTGCGCAGTTGGTAGCCTGTTGGTGTGTGCTGCACCTGGGCGTAATGGCCGGTGGCCAGGTAGTGGGCGTCGAGGGCTAAAGCGCGTTCCAGCAGGTGGGTGAAGCGAATTTGGCGGTTGCATTCGATGCAGGGGTTGGGGGTACGGCCGTTTGCGTGCTCATCAATAAAAAATTGCACAATCGTCTGCCGGAAATGATCCTGCACATCGACCACGTAAAAGGGAATGCCCAGCAGGCCAGCTACGCGCCGGGCATCGGCCATCTGGTCTGGGGTGCAGCAGCGATTGGCGGGCGCGGCCTGGCCAATGCCCGGTTCGCTCCACAGGCGCATCATCATGCCGATGACCTCGTAACCCTGCTCCACCAGCAGCGCCGCAGCCACGGAGCTGTCTACGCCGCCGCTCATGGCCACCACCACGCGCTTGTTCTTGGTTGCTTGCTGAATTTCACTCATGATGCGCCTACTGTACATCTTTCAAAAGTTCTTAACAACAGTTTCAGCCGGTTGTTTGGGGCAGGCGCTCATGTTGCGCTTAACCAGAATGGGCTACGGCACGCGCAGGTAGCGGCGGATGCGCTGGATGAAGGCATCACGGCCGTTTTCCATCTCTTGCCGCCGTAGGGCCGAATCTTGCTGCAAACTTTGGCTGATACCTTCCTGACGCCGCTCCAGGGCGGTGACAAACCGCTCCAAAATGGTGGGGTCTTGGGCCAGCACGGTGGCAAACGCTTCTTTGTCGATGATGATGACGTCGGTTTCTTCATTGGCGCGGATGGAGGCGGCGCGGGCTTCGCCGGTGAGCAGGCTCATCTCGCCAAAAAAGTCCCCGCTGCTCAGCTGGTTGGCGTAGATGGAACGGCCGTCTGCTGCCCGCACATACACCGAAACCGACCCTCGGGTAATGATAAACAAAGAATCACCCGCTTCCCCCTGCTTGACAAGCTGTTCGCCAGTGGTATAGGTGGCAACGGCCGTACGCTTGGCCAACTGTTGCAGCTGCGTTTCCGTCAATACGTCTAGCCAATGCAGCGACTGCATTTCATTAAACAGGTTTGTTTGCTGTGTTTCCCGTTTGCGCTGCGCCTCATCTTCTGGCACAACGGTGACCCGGTAGTTGCCCGTGGGGTCGGGAATGGCAATGCCCACCCGGTGCAGGCTGAACCAGGCACGCGTCAGCACCTTGTCGCGGGCAATCACCTTGTCGCTGTAATCCTCTAGCCAGTAGCTGAGGCCATAGGTGACACAGCCATCTTGCATAGAGACCACATGCGAGCGCAGCCGGGGATGCAGCCGCACGTCGTCTAGCCCCAGCACCGCCTCCATCAGCGTCTGTTTTACCAGATTGGGCGAATAACTTTCGCTGAGCGTAAGGTACACCGTTTGAATCTGGCTGTTGGTGGGGCGGGAATAGTTGATGATTTTGCTCTTGGCCACCGTGCTGTTGGTGAGCATCACGCGGTGATCTTCGCGGGTGAGCAGGGTAAGGGTGCGCCAATTTTGCCGCACAATGATCCCCTCGATGCCGTCAATCTCTACCCAATCATCTGCCGAAAAGGGGGCTTCTACTTGCAGCGAAATGCCGGAAATGAGGTTGCCCAGAGTGTCTTGCAGCGCCAAACCGATAATCGCCGAGGCGACGGTGGAGGTGATGAGCAGCCCGGTCAGCTCTACGCCAAACACCAGCCGGATGGTCAGGAGCACCACCAGCAGCAGCACAAACCATTCCAGGATGTCTAGCAAAAAGGGGGGGATTTTGACGCTGCGCCGCATGACGAGAAGCTCCAGCAGCAGCCATTTGATGGCTCGCAGGGTGGTGCTAAGCGCCATAAAAAAGGCGAGCGCCAGCCAGATGTTGCGCTGGATGGTGCTGAGGATGGGCACGTTGGGGTTGTAAAACCAGATGATCAGCCCCTGACCCAAGACAACGGTCAAAATGGCAGATCCGATGAGGCCAAGCGGCAGTTTGGTTTTGAGTAGTCTGGAGAAGAGAGTGACGATGATTACGGCCGTAATCGCCACCCACACCGCGTTTACCATCCACGCTAAGGGCATACAATACGCTCCTGCAAATTTTCTTTACCGATACGGCTGGCTTTTTTGCTTGGCGTAATTGTAGCAAAGTTGCCCGACGTTGTGTCTACTCTTTTTTACAGGGGCTTTTCATTTTTTTGTAATTTCAGGACGCGGACAAGCGGCTTCTAATCTGTGCTCGTCCGCGTCCTTTGGTGGCAAAGCCTTAATCAGTGGCAGAAGGGGCGACGGTGGGGAACGGCCGTTCCCGCCGCACAAACAACTGCCACTCCAGCGCCGTCGCCAGCACGTAAAACACCGCCACCATGCCAAAAATCGGCACAAAGCCAAACTCGCCAAAGCGCACCTGCAGCCAGCCGCTCACCTGCGGCATGATAAACCAGCCAAACTGAAACGACAGCGAATTCAGGCTCATGGCCAGCGCCTGCACATCAGTCGGCACGTGTTCCAGCACAAACGTTTGGTACACCGGATTGCTCAAATTCATTAGCGCCAGGCGGAAGATGTAGGCAATGCCCGCCACAAAAAACCAAAGGCTGGCCGCCGCCAGGCCGCCCGGCACCAGCCACGCCCCCACCCCCAGCAGCAGCAAAAACGGCACCGACAAAATCTGGGTCAGGATGACCGTGTGAATCTTGCCGTACTTGTCCGCCAGCGGCGGGCCTAAAAATTGGGCAATGGCCATTGCCAGCCCGCCAATGGCAAACACCATCGAGATGGGCGGGTCTGGCTTTTGGTAGACGTTGCGAAAGTAAATGTTCATAAACGGCTGCATCAGCCCCGCGCCCAGGCCGATGATGAGCTGCGGCAGCAAAAACTGGCTCAGGCTCCAGCCGTAGCGGCGCAGCTGCACCCAGGGCAGCTCCACCCGCCGCTCCCGGTCCACCGGCGGCATGATGATGCGGGTCAGCGGCCCGATGGACAAGATGGTGACGATCATCATGCTGCCCAGGGCCAGCTGGTAGGCCAGGGTGTCGGTGGGGGCGGCATCGAACCAGTGGCCCAGCCAGGTGGGTAGCCAGCCGCCCAGCAAATTGCCAAAAAAGCCAGAGACGGTCATCAGGCCAAAGTTGAAGCTGAACACCCACTGCCGCTCATTTTCCGACGTGTTGGCCATGAGAAAAGGGGCCATCGCCACCTGCCGCATGCTCATGCTGACGCCCGCCACCATGTTGAACAGAATCAGCAGCCCGCGGTAGGGGAACAGCACCAGGCCAATCATGGCCAGGCTGCTGATGAGCGCCGTGTGGATCATGATCTTCTTCTGTGAGAAGCGCTCCGCCAGGTAGGCGGCAGGCAGCGCCATGAGGATGGAGGCAAACGAGGAAGCAGTTTGCAGCGAGCCGACAAATGCCTCATTGTACGCATCCCCCAGGCTGAGGACGTAGAAGTTGAACAGAAAGCGGAAAACGCCAAAGGCGAGGCCAGTAAAGGCGCTGTAGAGCAGCACCAGCCGGGCATTGGGGCTGAACTGTTTGGTTTTTTCGAGGTAGGTGGCCAGGCCACCGGTTGGTTGAGACATGTTGTACGCTCTGTTTCGTAACTGTTTGATGGGTTTATAAAAATCACAGATTTCGTAGGTTGTGTTAGATGATTATCTAATTGGAAGTGTAGCATGATTTTTACGGCCGTCACCTGATCTTTGGTACGTGGCGGGGTGACTTTTGTCGGGGGGGAGGGCGCAAAATTGCGGCGCAAAAATTGCGGCGCTAAATTGTGGCACAAAAAAAGCCGGCACGATTGGGGAAACCGTGTCGGCTCTTTGCGGTTCTCTAGACCGTTGTGGAGGGAGGAATCTTAACCGCCGTTGCCGTGGCCATTATCGCCGCCGGTGTCGGGGTTGGGTTGGGGGCCATCACCAACGGGGGTGCAATCATTGTCGCAGACGCCGTCGCCATCGAAATCGCCGTCGCCATTTTGGCCAGCGTTGGCGTCGTCCTGGCCGTACTGGTTTTCGTCGCCAGCGGGCACGCCGTCGTTGGTGCAGGTGCCGTCGTTGTCACAATCGCCAGCGCCATTTTGGCCGCTGTTGGCGTCATCCTGGCCGTATTTGTTTTCGTCGCCAGCGGGGACGCAGTCATCGTTGTTGCAGATGCCGTCGCCATCGAAGTCGCCGTTGCCATGTTGGCCGTTGGTGTTGTCGGTTTGGCCGTACTGGTTGGCGTCGCCAACTGGGTCACAATCACCAGTGAGGCAGGTGCCATCGGAACCGTTGGGGCCATCGTTTCCGTTGTTGCCGTTGGCCTGATTGCGGCTGCCGTGGCTGGTGTCGGTCTGGCCAAAACGATTTTCATCACCGACCGGGTCGCAGTCGCCCGTGAGGCAGGTGCCGTCACCTGGGCCAACCTGGCCTGGGCCGTTTTGGCCTGCATCGTTACCATCGTCAGTGGGGCCGTTTGCTGGTTCCCACTCCTGATTCTGCCCCTGACGCCAGCGGAACATCGGCGGATCGGCCAGGCCAGCCTGCACCTGTTCCTGGTATTGGTTTAGCAGCTGATTGACGGTGGCCAGGGTTGGATCGCCAAGCTGGGTCATGGTTTGCTGCTCGGTTTGCAGCATGGTTTGCATTTGGGTGAGCAGGCCAACCAGCTCAGGGTCGCCGGTTTGGGCGGCTTGCTGGAGGGCGGTTTGCAGGTGGGTTTCTAGCTGGGCCATGAGGGCTTCGCTGATGGGATCGCCAGCGAGGGCGAGCTGGGTCATTTCTGCCAGCCGCACCTGGGCCAGTTCGGTTTGCAGGCTGGCTTGCTCAGCGGGGCCGTCGGCCAGGTTCAGGCGGGTTTCTTCCAGCATCAGCTTGACGGGGTAGAGGGGGGTGTCTGGCAGGCTGTTGTTAGCCAGGGCTGCGGTGCCGCCGCCCAAGCCAAAAATGACGATGGCGGTGGCGATTGCGCGGGCAAATAAAGCGTTCATGGGTTTATGCTCCTTGTGAATGTTTTGGTTCTGAAGGGCTGTGCGTGTTTGCGTCAGCCACCCTTTCAGACGCAGGAGCGGGTTGGGAGATACGGGTGCGGGCGGCAATTGGGCGATCTGGTCGAGGAAGTGGGCGCGAGCGGCCGTTTGCCAGTTGGGGTTGGGAACGGCCGTTTCTACCGTAACGGTTTGCCAATCGGCCAACTGTTCGGCGGCGGCGAGCAAGGGAGCCAGGGTTTGGGCGTGATCGGGGTAGCGGTGGAGAACGGCCGTTACCGGTTCCGTTTTCGCGGCTTCTAAAGCTTCATCCAAAATGTCGGTAAAGTTGTTGGTCATGCCACACGCTCCTCAATTGGCTGGGCGGGCTGCGGGGCCAGGATGTTTTGCAAGCGGGCCAGGCCGCGGTGCTGCAACGCTTTGATGGCTCCGATGGGTTTGTGCATCAGGTCAGCCACTTCTGCGTTGGAAAAGCCTTCTAAAAATTTGAGGGTGAGCACCTGCTGCTGCTCTGGCGTGAGCGTTTGCA
The DNA here is from genome assembly GCA_016713825.1 of Candidatus Leptofilum gracile. Lineage (GTDB taxonomy): Bacteria > Chloroflexota > Anaerolineae > Promineifilales > Promineifilaceae > Leptofilum > Leptofilum gracile. The sequence goes on from JADJOJ010000003.1 coordinate 294,220, forward strand.
GGGCGGTGATGACCTGCTCGCCCAGCAGGTGCTGTTCGGCGAGCTGGCCGGGCGAGTCGCCGCCGCTGGGAACAGTTTCGGGGAGGGGCAGGTGGTTGCGGTGGGCCTGGCGGCGGTAATGGTCGATGACCAGGTTGTGGGCGGTGCGGTAGAGCCACGCCTTGAGCTGGGTTTCGGGGCCATTGCCGTTTTTCAGGGCGGCCAGGAACCGTTCGAAGACAACGGCCGTTAATTCCCGCGCCGCCTCTCCATCACTCACCTGCCGGGTGATGTAGCGGTAGAGCAGGGGGTGGTAATGGTCGTAAACGGCCGTTAACGCCGTCCGATCAAAGTTCCGAGCCTGTTGCAGCAGTTGGTCATCACAATTCTTCACGGTCACCCTCACTCTTCCAAGACGCATGAGGTGCGCAAAAGATACGGGGCACTGAATTTTCAGTGCCCCGTTAGCCTACTAAAAAGTTATAAAGGAATTGTGTTGGTGTGAGGGGGTTATGCCCTGAAAACTTAGGCGAAATTAGCCGAAGGCATTTGGATGTAGTGGTCTGGTTTTTCCTGATTTTGTTTGATGGCAAAAAAACGACGCTCAATTTCTTTTAGAACGGCCGCTTCATAAAAAATCATGCCGCATTGAGTGCAAACCTGCACAGGAGTGTTCGGAACAAGCAAATAATCACCATCATGGCTGTAAAGATAATCGGTATGGCGAATTTCGTACGATTCTGCGCCGCAAAATGGGCAATGGCCTTCTGTTTTTTCACTCATCTCTTGTTCCTCGTGTCCACGGATCTACAAACTTCGGTGGTTGTGGAATGTATACCGTTACCAAGACGATTTTTTCTCCACGCCAGCCGCAAACCACATGAATCGGTAAATCAGCTGAGAATCCAACGATCAAGCAACTTTCACCTCGGCCTGTGTTTGGATACGTTTCCAAAATTTCGCCATTTAGCAAAGCTTCTTCAATCTGCATCAAGGTAAGATTATCTGCTTTTCTTTCGATATCAGCATGTAAGCTATACAAATAATCGTCTTGCCGAATAAGTTGCTTTATCTCGTCAATCTTCATGATGCAGTTTGTATGCTAATAGTTTTAGATTTGGAAAGCAAGCAAGTTAAATTTTGCTTAATTCACATTTGACATCATGCTTTTGAAAGGACGCGAATACGCCCTGCAACCGGTTTAACATCTTTGCTTTCCAAAATGCTGGGATTGGCGCTGAGGATCATGTCGGTAAACATGCAGAGCAGTTCCATGCGCTCTTCAAGGGGCAAGGATTGGAACCAGCGGGCCTTAGCCTCTGGTGTTTCTTCACTGCGACTGTGGGAAACTGTTTTTTCCATGCGCCTATTTTACCACAGAACCAAACATGAAGATTGTTGGCACTTCGACAACCAGTGTGCGTGAAAAGCACTTTATCAAAGATTTCGCAGATTAAAAAGATTGAAAAATCTGGTAAATCTGCGAAATCTTTGATGATGAATCATGAAAGCACACTATTTGATATTAACCCGGATTGTTCAACCTTCATGCCCCAGTCGTTGGCGCAGTTTTTGCAGCACTTTTTGGGCGGCGATGGGGATGACGGTGCCGGGGCCGAAGATGGCGGCTGCGCCGTGGTCGTATAAAAATTGGTAATCCTGCGCCGGGATGACGCCGCCGATGACGACGATGATGTCGGAACGGCCGTACCTCCCCAATTCCTCCACCAACTGCGGCAGCAGCGTCTTGTGCCCCGCCGCCAGCGAGCTGATGCCCACCACGTGCACGTCGTTTTCGATCGCTTGCTTGGCCACCTCGGCCGGGGTTTGGAAGAGCGGGCCGATGTCCACGTCGAAGCCGAGGTCGGCGAAGGCAGTGGCCACCACTTTTGCACCGCGATCGTGGCCGTCCTGGCCGATTTTGGCCACCATGATGCGCGGGCGGCGGCCCTCTTGCTGCTCAAATTCGTCGGCCATGCGGCGCACGGTTTCAATCTCCATTTTCTCTCCAAATTCGCTGCTGTAAACGCCGCCAATCGAGCGGATGGTCGCTTTGTGGCGGCCCCACACCTGCTCCAACGCGCCGGAAATCTCGCCCAGGCTGGCGCGGGCGCGGGCGGCGTTGACGGCCAGCTCCAGCAAATTGCCTTCGCCACTTTCGGCGGCGTGGGTGAGGGCGTTGAGCGCTTTTTGGACCTCGGCGGGGTCTCGATTGGCGCGCAGTTCTTCAAGCCGGGCGATTTGGGAGAGGCGAACGGCCGTATTGTCCACCTCCAAAATATCAAGCGCATCTTCCTGATCCAGCCGGTATTTGTTCACCCCCACAATCGTTTCCTGGCCGGAATCGATGAGCGCCTGACGGCGGGCGGCCGCTTCTTCGATGCGCATCTTGGGCAGGCCAGTTTCCAGCGCCTTGGCCATGCCGCCCAATTCCTCTACCTCCTGGATGTGCGCCCAGGCGCGTTGGGCCAGCTCGTGGGTGAGCGTTTCGACGAGGTACGAACCGGCCCACGGATCGACGGTGCGGGTGATGCCGGTTTCATGCTGCAAATAAAGCTGCGTGTTGCGGGCAATCCGCGCCGAAAAGTCGGTGGGCAGGGCGATCGCCTCGTCCAGGGCGTTGGTGTGCAGCGATTGGGTCCCGCCAAACGCCGCCGCCATTGCTTCCAGGCAGGTGCGGGCGACGTTGTTGTACGGGTCCTGCTCCGTCAGGCTCCAGCCGGAGGTCTGGCTGTGGGTGCGCAGGGCCATCGACTTCTCGTTTTGCGGATTAAACTGCTTGACGATTTTGGCCCACAGCATACGCGCGGCGCGCATTTTGGCAATCTCCATAAACATGTTCATGCCAATGGCCCAGAAGAAGGAGATACGCGGGGCGAAGTCGTCGATGTTCATCCCGGCGGCGATTCCGGCGCGCAAATATTCCAGCCCGTCGGCCAGGGTGTAGCCCAGCTCGATGTCGGCGGTGGCCCCGGCTTCCTGCATGTGGTAGCCGGAGACGCTGATGGCGTTAAATTTGGGCATCTCGCGGGCGGTGTAGGCGAAGATGTCGCCGACGATGCGCATGGAGGGCAGGGGCGGGTAGATGTAGGTGTTGCGCACCATGTACTCTTTGAGGATGTCGTTCTGGATGGTGCCGGTGAGCTGTTCATGCTTTACGCCTTGCTCTTCGGCGGCGACGATGTAGAAGGCCATGATGGGCAGGACCGCGCCGTTCATCGTCATGGAGACGGACATTTTGTCCAGCGGGATGCCGTCGAACAGGATGCGCATGTCCAGAATGGAATCAATCGCCACACCTGCCTTGCCCACGTCGCCCACAACGCGTTCGTGGTCGGAGTCGTAGCCGCGGTGGGTGGCCAGGTCGAAGGCGATGGAGAGGCCGCGCTGCCCGGCGGCCAGGTTGCGCCGGTAGAAGGCGTTGCTTTCCTCGGCGGTGCTGTACCCGGCGTACTGGCGCACGGTCCACGGCTGCACGGCGTACATGGCGGGGTAGGGGCCGCGCAGGTAGGGGGGAATCCCGGCGACAAAGTTGAGGTGCTCCATGTTTTGCAGATCATCTTGAGTGTAGAACGGCCGTACCCCGATTTGTTCTAAGGTTTGCCAGGTTGTTGGGGGGGATACGGCCGTTTCCCCCTCTTCTTTTCCTGGGGATTTGTACGCAATTTTGGTGAAATCTGGCTGACTCATAATGTGAACTCCAAGAGAATGGGACGCAGATGAACGCGGATGACGCAGATTTTTTATTTGTTGGTCAGGGTTGGTTTGTTGTGATTGCTGAAGGCTTTGCGTTTGTAGCTTGGTTGGGGGCCAAAATTCAAAAGTAAGCCTACCTCGTAAGGTGTTGCTTTCAGGTAGTTTAGCAGTTGCGCTTCATGGTCTTTAACCAAAGCTCTGGTTGCTTTCAGTTCAAGTATAATTAAACCATTGACCAGAATGTCTGCAAAATATTCCCCAATTATTTGATTGCGAAAATGAATGGCAATGGGTTTTTGTTGTTCTACCTGAAACCCGCGAATTCCAAGTTCAATAGCTAACGCATTTTCATAAACCTTTTCCAGAAAGCCGTAACCAAGCATGTTATAAACGTCATAGAACGTTCCAATGATTTCTTTCGTCAGTTCAAAATGTTGATACTCAGACATTTTTTATCCGCGTCATCTGCGTTGATCCGCGTCCCATTTCCTAAACAAACAGCGGTTCCATGTTGATGTTTTGCATTTTTGCGGTGAGGGTGGCTTGGGGAACGGCCGTATCCACCCGCATCGCCGCATCCAACACCATTGGCAGCAAAGTCGTGTCCCCCACCGTGTTCAGAAAAACGCCGGGCCGACTAAGCACCCACTGCACCGCCAGATCGATTTCAGCCTGGGTGCTGAATGGTTCGTACCAGGTGGTGTGCGTTTTGGGCTTATCGCCCCACGAGCCTTTGGCCAGCGCTTTGATGGTTTGAATGGCGACGTTTTTTTGCTGGCAAACGTTTACCAACTGCTCAAAATCGGCAGCGTACTGCGGATTTTGCATCATGGTGGGGTTATAGGGCAGCAGCACGGAATCAAAATCGAACCGTTCCAGGCTCTTCAGGTGCATTTGGGCCACGGTGGTGCCGTGCCCGGTCACGCCCAAAAAGCGGGTCAGCCCCTGCTCCCGCGCCTCGATGAACGCCTCCAGCGCCCCGCCTGGCCCCATCGCCGTCTCCCACTCATCCGGCTCAACGAGGATGTGCATTTGCCACAAATCTACATGGTCGGTTTTTAGGAGGTCGAGTGAGCGGTGCAGCTCATCTTTGGCGGCCTGGTAGGTGCGTTTTTCGGTTTTGGTGGCCAGGAAGAATTGATCGCGGTAATTTTTGAGCCACGGGCCTAACCGCAACTCTGCGTCGCCGTAGGAAGCGGCCGTATCGATATGATTCACGCCATATTCCAGCAGCAAATCCAGGGTTTTGTTCGCTTCATCTTGCGGGGTGCCCCAAAAAGCGGCCGCGCCAAACAGGGTGCGCGTGCTGTTGTGTCCGGTTCTGCCAAAAGGAATTTTTTCGATCATGAGGTTCTCCTAGAAGCTATAAATTGTCTGAAATAGGGTAAAAAATTAGCTGATTTTCCACCCCTTTTTGTGAAGGTAGAATGCCAGTAGGGAGGCACTTGATACGATTATTAGCCCAAGCAATGGTTTGCCTGAATCAACAAATACGAACAAGAAAAAGAGCATCCCCACAATGAAGCCTGCAGGGCCAGCATTTCTTCTGCCATGCATTTCAATGTTCCTTGCCATTCGTTGGCTATGAATTCAGCAAACGGCCGTTCCCCTAAGGCAATGGCTCCACGGTGAAATTATCAAACTGAACCTGCACCCCACCGACGCCCAGCGTGCGCACCATCAAGCCAATATCGCCGCTGCTAAACGCATCATCGGTTACGCGCCCCACCTCCTGATCATTGACGAAAAAGATGAGGTTCTGCCCTTCTGCCTGCACCGCCAGCTTGTTGGTCGCGTTGCCCTGGTTGATCGCGGGCGACTCAAACCACCAGTCGTTCACAATCGGCTCTGCTTCCGCCGCACCGCCATCGCGATACCGGCCGATCCACACATAGCCGTCGCCGGAAATCTGGAAGGAGTAGAAGTTGTCGTTTTCGTCGTCTACGCGGAACAGCATGCCGTAAGCGTTATTGTCTGGCCCGGCGACCTGGGTGGCTTCCACGGTGTAGATGCCGTTGCTGAAGCTTTCGCCAGCGGTTGTCCAGCTGGTGAGCTCATCTTCATTCACAGTAAAGTCGAACACGCCGTCGCGCACTTCACCGGTTACATCGCCGCTGCTTTCTACCCGCCAGCTGCCGGGGGCGTCAAACGGTTCGGTGTAGGGCTGTGTGCCACCACAAGCGGTGAAAACGGCCGTAAGCCCCAAAAAAACAAAGAGTCGTAAAATTTTTTTATGCATGGTTGCCTGAATTCTCCAAAAGTTTGAAATACAGAGGTGATGATACATTGGCAGGCCTGTTTTGGCGAGAGGGTTCAGCCGCAGTTAAGGAGGTATTGAGATTGGGGGAGGGGGTGGGGAACGGCCGTATCCCACTTGGCGCAAGAATGGCAGCCAGACCGTTAAGATTCGCTTTCTGTGCTGGTAAGCAGCTGTTCAATTTCCTCAATGATTGCCGGTAAATTGGGTCTGGTGAAGCTCATATTTGGTGCGGGGATGCGATTGTGCTTGATATCGGGCGGTATATGCTTGTGGTGAGGATGTGTGCTTTGCAAACTCGGTTCGCTTGGATGTGGTTGTGGGTCATACCAGTAGAGCTTTTCAGAACCTTGCCAAACCTCATACCCATACCAATCAATCTGGACGGGTAAACGTGAATAAGTGAGCCTTTCACGAACCACCACGCGAACATCAAGTGCAAAAAAAAGCTCTCCGGCAATTCGGGCCAGAGATGCTCCTTTGCGAAAAAATGTTACGGTTGACTGTTGAACAGAAGGGAAGTTTTTCTGTAACGAGTAAATAAAAAGCTCGTAATCTTCAGGCGTTCTCAGCGGATCGTTCATGCACTTACACGCACGAGGCCCGTCAAGCTGGAGCTGTTGCGTTGCATACGCTGAATTTCGTTACGATACACTGCTTGACGTTCCAGCCAGGTTCGATACACGCTGGCCCACTCACCAAAATCGAGTACCCATGACTCGTTTTCCGGCTCTTCACCGCTAGCATAGGCAGAATAAAATGTTTCAGACCGGACGCCGTATTTGCGCTCAAAACTCAGTAACTCTTCTTCGAGCGCATGAATATCTGCCAAAATTTCTTGTGGAGTCATAATTTCACCTCAATACGGTTCATTATAAAACAAAACGTGCAGATTTAGCAGACTTTTGCATATGGCAGATGGCTGTTTGACCATCTGCCACAGCCATTATCAACAATTAATTCATCGCTTCTAGCACAACCTGGGCCACGTCCTTCACCTGCATCGGTGCGCCTTTTTCCCGGTTGGCGTCGCTCATCATCGTGGCGCAGAATGGGCAGCCGACGGCCAGCGTGCTGGCCCCAGTGCTTTGCGCTTCGGCAAACCGATTGGCGTTGACGGCTTCCGTGCCGTGCTCCTCTTCCTTCCAATATTGCGCGCCACCCGCGCCGCAGCAGAACGAATCTTTGCCGCTGCGATCCATCTCCAGCAGCTTGGCCCCCGCTTTGGCCAGCGCCTCGCGCGGTTCGGCGATGATGCCGTTGTGGCGGCCCAGGTAGCACGGATCGTGGTAGGTGACGCTTTCTAGCTTGGTGCCATTTAGCTTTAGCTTGCCCCGCCCCACCAAGTCGGAAATGAGCTGGGTGTGGTGGAACACATCGTAATGGCCGCCCAGCTCGCCATACTCTTTGCCGATGGTGGTGAAGCAGTGCGGGCAGCTGGTCACAATGCGCTTTTTGTCGGCCCCAGCGCCGTTGAGCGTTTCAATGTTGCCCAGCGCCATTTCATAGTACAGGTACTCGTTGCCAGCGCGACGAGCGGAGTCGCCAGTGCAGCTTTCGGCATCCCCCAACACGGCAAAGCTGACGCCTGCATGGCGCATGATGGTGGCCACGGCGCGTACCGTTTCTTGCGCGTCTGGGTTAAACGCGCCCGCACAGCCCACCCAGAGCAAATAGTCGTAATCCGGGTTTTCCTCTACGGTGGGCACGGCAAAATCGAGCGGTTCGGCCCAGGCCATGCGGTCTTCGGTGGATTGCCACGGGTTACCCATGCGCTCCATGCCCACAAACGCCCCTTTCAGCTCTTGCGGGAAGGCGGAGGCCATCAGCACCTGGTCGCGCCGCATGTCCATGATGTCTAGCATCGGTGTGTTGCCTACCGGGCAAACCTCAATGCAATGACCGCACGCCGTGCAGGCCCACAAGGCGCTCTCGCTGATGGCAAAATCGAGCAGCGGCATGGTGGCAGCCCCGCCGTTGGCAAAATCGAGCATGTTTTCACGGATGTGGTACCGCTTGTTCACCTCGATGGCGGCGGGGGAAAGCTCTTTGCCGGTGTTGTAGGCGGGGCACACTTCCTGGCAGCGGTTGCACATGATGCAGGCGAAGGCATCCACAATTTGGGTTTGTTCCAGATCAAATAAGGTAGAAGCCCCAAATTGTTCGATGGATTCATCTTCAAAATTGAGGGTGAACATTTGGCCCAGGTAGGTGCGGTCTGGGCTGGTCATAAAGTTGGCTGGCCCCATGAACAGGTGGGCGTGTTTGGTGTAGGGGAAGTAGGGCAGGAACATGACCACCAGCCCAACGGCTACCCACCAGCTAAAATGCCAGCCAAAGTTCAGGGCGGTTTCGCTGCCGCCCGCCATAAAGGTTTGGGCAATGAGGTTGGCCACGGGCTGGGACGGGTCTGGGCCGTGCTGGGCAATAAGGAAGGCGGCGGCCATCATGCGGAAGCCGACGTGGAACAGGATGAATAAGGCAACGGCGAACGAATCTTTATTGACGCCCCCTTCGCGGACTTTGGGCATCACTGTGACGTTATCGCGAATTTTGAGGGCTTGGTCCCCCCAGGCAAAGCGGCGCAGGATGAAGTAGAGCACGCCGATGAGCACGAGTGTGCCGAAAATGTCGGCGGCGAAGCGGTAGATGTCGCCAATGATGTTGTTGGGCAGGAATTCGAAGCCGGTGATGAGCCCTTCGGCGACGTCGATGGCGTTGACGAGGAAGTAGAAGATGAAGCCCCAGGCGACGCCGTAGTGGAAGAGTGAGGAGAGTTTGCGGTGGCGGATGATGCGCCCTTGGGAAAAGAGGGCGACAAGGCCGGTCACGGCGCGACGGGGCAGTTCATCCAGCCGGAGCTTGCCTTGCCCGCGCATGATGATTTTGACCATTTGGCCAAAGGTGTTGATGGTGGCCACGGTACAAACGAGCACTAAAAATGCAAACAATGTCTTTTCGATTGGTGTTAACATGCGTGTCCCTCTTGTATATTTTGTTGGAAAATCGCCTGCTTAATGTGCCGTTAAGCTTCGGGCGAAAGTCTATCATACGGCCGTTTCTACCGCAAAGCCCCTATTTTACACAATTTATTGACGCAGTGCATCATGGAATGTGCAATTGGATATTTGGGTTATAATTCGGCGCTATGTGGAAGAAGTTGTTGATACTGGTTACTGGCTTGTTATTAGTTCTGGCGCTGTGGCCGCCGGTTGGCTCGTTGTATGCGCTGACGGGTGAGGATGCCTTGTTGGCTCAGCTGCGGGGGGTGGTGCATTGGTTGAATACGGCCGTTCGCCCCCAACCCCAGCTCGCTCCCCAAACCATCCCCGAATTGGCCGATGTGGTCCCCTACGGCGTGAACACGTTTCTAGAGCAGGAGGCCGAGATCGAAAAGCGAGCCGTGAGTTTGCAAATGGCCCGGCAGGCGGGCTTCCGGTTTATCCGCCAGGAATTTGTTTGGGAAGATATTGAGATTCATGCCAAGGGGGATTTTGAAGACCGGCGGCATGAGCCGTTCCGCTCAGCGTGGGAAAAGTACGACAACATTGTGGATTTGGCCGAGGCAAACGACATCGAAATTATTGCCCGGCTGAGTAACCCGCCCGCCTGGAGCCGCGCCCTGCCGGTGGAAACCACTGGCACGCTGGCTCCCCCAGACAATTACGACGATTTTGGCGATTTTGCGGCGGCGGTGGCGGAGCGGTATAACGGCCGTATCCGCTACTACCAACTGTGGAATGAACCCAACGGCAACGGCGAGTGGGGCAACCACCAGCCCGTTAACCCGGAGCAGTACACCGAGCTGCTCTGCACCGCCTACCGCCGCATCAAGGAAGTGAATCCGGGCGCGGTGGTGCTGGCTGGGGCGCTCACCCCCACCGTGGCCATCAACGACGGCAACCTGAACGACCTCATCTTTTTGGAGCGGATGTACGCCGCCGGGGCAGGTGACTGTTTCGACGTGATGTCGGCGCAGGGGTACGGGCTCTGGTCTGGGGCGCTGGATCAGCGGCTGAAGCCCAACGTCATCAACTACCCGCACAATTTGTATTTGCGCGACGTGATGGTGCGCCACGGCGACGCCGACAAGCCGATCTGGATTTCGGAGATGGGCTGGAACGTGGTGCCGGAGGGGATGGAGGCCCGTTTTGGTCGGGTGACGCCGGAGCAGCAGGCCCGTTTTGCCGTGGAGGCGTACGAGCGGGCACAGGCAGAGTGGCCCTGGGTGGGGGTGATCAACACCTGGTTCCTCAAGCGCAAGGATGAGTCGGAGCTGGACCAATCGTTTTATTACTTCCGGCTGCTGGATGCCGATTTTACGCCGCAGCCGGTGTACGAAGCGTTGGCCGAAACGCTGCCCCAGATGGCCGATCCAGTGCCTCAGCCTGGGTGGGTTTATGGCTGGATGGAGTTACGGCCGTATCTCTTCATCCCCGCCCTCGCCATCCTCTTCTTCGCCCTCCTCCGCTGGTTAACCCCTCATGAAAAGTGAGAATTTAACCGCAAAGGACGCGAAGAACGCAAAGAAAAATAAAAAAAACTTTGCGATCTCTGCGTCCTTTGCCGTTCACAAAAAATGGCTCCTGGTGGCGATTTTGCTGCTGGCGTTTGGGCTGCGGGTGCACAATTTGGAGGCGCAGTCGTTTTGGAACGATGAGGGGAACAGCGCCCGGCTCAGCGAACGGTCGGTGGCGCTCATCATCGAGGGCACGGCCAGCGACATTCATCCGCCGCTCTACTACTTGCTGCTGAACCAGTGGCGCAAGCTGGTGGGCGACAGTGAGTTTGGGCTGCGGTCGCTCTCCTTGTTTGCGGGGCTGTTGGTGGTACCGTTGACGTTTGTTTTGGGAAATTTTTTTGACGCAAAGGCGCAAAGGGGCAAAGGGCAAAAAGGGAGTTGGTTGTTGGGTTTGGCGGCGGCGGCGCTGATCGCCATCAATCCGGGGATGATTTACTACAGCCAGGAAGTGCGGATGTATGCGCTGTTGGGCCTGTGGGCAGTGCTTGCGACGGTTTTGCTGCTGCGCTGGTTGTCGGTGGTCAGTAATCCGTTATCGGTAAACGGTGAACGGTATTCGGTGAACAGTAATTGGAAATGGCTGTTGGGTGGAGCGTATGTGTTGTGTGCGGCGGCTGGGTTGTACACTCACTACTTTTTCCCCGCCGTCCTCCTCGTCCACAACCTGTTCGTCCTCATCAAAATGATCCAATCCCTGCCCAAATCATTAACCATTAACAATTTACCATTAACCATTAAGCATTGGCCCTTCCTCATGCTGGCCACCCTCCTCCTCTACGCCCCCTGGCTGCCCATTTTCCTGGACCAGTTCGGCAGCGATTCGATTAACAGGCCGGGCGTGGGGGAATTTGTTACGGCCGTTTCCCACTTCCTCACCTTTGGGGCCACCCTTGAACCAGAGACGATGCTGCTGTGGCTGGTAGCTGGTTTGTTGGGGATTGGGTTGGTAAACGCACGGTCCAAACTCAGCCTGCCCATTTTAGGCGTCCTCATTCCGCTGGCGATGATGTTTGCCACCGGCACGACGGGCCGCGAGTATTACAAATTTTTGATGGTCGCCGTGCCCTTTTGGGCAATCTGGCTGGGGGCGGCTTTTACCGAAACCAACCAGCGCGGCTTTCGCCTGCTGGCGGGCGTGCTGCTGCTGGTGCTGCCCTGGGGCATGATCCAATCGCTGCAAAACATGCACAGCGACCCCGCCTACGCCCGCGCCGATTACCGGGCGATGGCCCAGCGCATTTTGGCCGAGGATCATCCCAACGCGGGCGTCATTTTGAACGCCGCCAACCAGTGGGAAGCGTTCACCTACTACTTCCCCGACGACGGCAACGTCTACCCGCTGCCAGAGGGCCGCAGCCGCCCCACGCCAGAAGCGGTTGATGCGGCTTTGAGCCAGATTGCCGCCCAGCACGACCGTCTCTACGCCATTTTTTGGGGGGAAGCGCAGCGCGATCCGGAGCGGCTGATCGAGCGCTGGCTGGACGCCCACGCCTTTAAAGCCACCGACGAATGGGTCGGTGACGTGCGTTTTGTGACTTACGCCATTCCTTCTGCTCCGGCGACGGAGATGGAGACGGCCGTTTCCCTCCCCTTCGGCGAAAACATCAGGCTGAATGGCTACACCTTGGGTGAAACGGCGCTTCGCCCGGGGGATATTGTGGAAGTGACCTTGTTTTGGGAAACGGCCGTTCCCCTGCAAAATCGCTACAAAGTGTTTCTCCATCTGCTGGACGCCAACGGCAACCTGGTCAGCCAGCGCGACAGCGAACCGGGCGGCGGCCTGGCCCTCACCCCCACCTGGCAGCCCGGCGCAGTCGTGCTGGACAACCACGGCCTGCTCCTCCCCAGCGATCTGCCGCCCGGCAGCTACCAACTCCGGCTCGGCCTCTACGATCTGGCCAACCCCGCCAACCGCCTGCCCATCACCACCCCAAACGGTGAGACGGATGCTTATTTATTGACCACAATCCTAGTTGAAGAGTAATTCGTATTGACAGTGTCAATACGAAACCGTAGAATGTTATGGATGTAAAAATTCATTTTCAAGGAATTAACTTTGAATGGGATGCTGATAAAGAGCTTGCCAATTCTAAAAAACATGGCTTTGATTTTCGAATGGCTGTTGAACTTTTCTTCGATCCTTTTTAATGGCAGTAGAGGATAAGCTAGAAGATGGTGAACTGCGGCATCATGCGCTTGGTATGGCCAAAAACTGGCAGATTATATTCGTCGCATTCGTCTGGCGTGGCGACAATATTCGCTTGATTTCGGCAAGATTGGCAACGAATAGTGAGAGGAAACGGTATGAGCGTGGATAAATTGAAGGCAAGATTACAACCAAATCGCAAAAAAATAATGGTGAGTATTCGGATGCCGGAAGATGTGGTTGAGGAGATGAAGCGGGTTGCACCGCTGCTGGGTTTTTCTGGCTACCAACCGCTCATGCGGGCCTACATCGGGCAGGGGCTGCGGGCCGACTTAGAGCGGTTGGACCAGGAAACGGAGCTGTCTCGATTGGTTGAGAGTTTGCGACGGCAGGGAGTAAATGAGGAGGTTTTGGCAACGGCCGTTGCCGAAGCCAGAGCCGAATACCGCACAGACTAAATCCCTGGAAACTTTCAGCTACCCTGCTTTTTAAATGAATTCCTTAGGCATTCATAGGGTTTGGCGTGAAACGTGGCGTCTTAATAGTCACGTTTCACGCATCACGTCTGTCAATCTCCTGAGTTCCTAATGAACCTCAAAGGGTAGGTTACGGCCGTATCACCCGATCCGCCATCATCATGAGCTGCACCGTGCCATCCATGCCGCCCACTTCGCCAATTTGCAGCAGCGCGCGCCGGTCGTAATGGTCCAGGCAGGTGCCGCAGCTGGCAATACGCGCCCCTTTGGCCTCTAGCTGGCGCAGGCTGGCTAGCGCCGGACTGTCCGGCGAGGTAGTGAGAAAAATGGCGCTGTTGATGCAGCCCACCACGTCAATCGTCACGTCTGAAGCCGCCAGCTTCTCCAAAAACACCAGCAGCAGCTTGCGCCCCAATTCCGGGTCGCCCTCGCCCATTTTGTCGGAATTTAGATAAAGAAAGTTCATGGTTGTGCTCCTCTGAAAATAAACCTCCGGGAGGCTTCAAAAATGGCCTCTGTTACGCACTGAACCTCCCGGAGGTTGGGTTTTCATTCATGGTGGTCAACGACAGTTGATGTCGTCTCCTTGGTTGATGGTGGTTGGTGGCTGGTGAAAGGTACTCGCCACTAACCACCAGCCACCAGCCACTTTTTATTTACGGCCGTTTCCCCGCCACGCCGCCAAAAAATCAGGAACGGTCCAGACGGTTTGCGGCAGATTGAGTCCCTGGGCCAGCCGGGTGATCGCTGGGGGTTCGACCTGGGTTTGCTGGAGAACGGCCGTTTCCCCTACCACCTCCGCCGTCAACCCATCGCGCAGCACCCGCCCCGCGTGCATGACGACCAGACGGGTAAAGTTTGCCGCCACAAACTCCATGTCGTGGCTGATGGCGATGACCGTTTTGCCCGCTTGCCGCCAGCGGAGCAGCAGGCCAGCCAGCAGCGCCTGGAAGCGGGCATCCTGCCCCGTCGTTGGTTCGTCCAGGACGAGAATCGGCGTGTCCATTGCCAGGACGGCGGCCAGGGCCACCCGCTTGCGCCACGCCAGGCTGAGATCGTACGGATTTTCTTGGGCAACGGCCGTTAATGCCAAACTATGCAGCGCTTCCGTCACCAGCGCGGCGGTGCGCTGTGCGTCGAAGCCCAGATTGCGCGGGCCAAACGCCAGCTCGGCGGCTACGGTGCGCTGGAAAAGCTGCTCGTCTGGGTGCTGGAACAAATAGCCGACCCGCCGCGCCAATTGGGCCACGCTGTGCCCGTCCGTACGCCAGTCGCCAATCTGCACCTGGCCGGAAGACGGCCGTAACAGCCCGTTCAACTGCTTGGCCAGCGTCGTCTTGCCCGACCCGTTCTGCCCGACGATGGCCACCTGCTCCCCCGCCGCCACCCGCAGCGACACATCCGCCAGGGCGGTGACGCCGTTGGGGTAGCGATACTCAATCTGGTCAATCACAATTTCCATCAAAACACCTTTGCCAGACTTTTGACCTGGCAAGCCAGAAAAGATTCTGACACGAATGGCACGAATTTCACTAATAAAACGCCCTCAATTCGTGTTTTTTGTGTAATTCGTGTCAAAAATGCTTGCTCGTGTCTCTCATCTCTAAAAACCCGACAATGGCGTCGGCGAGGGTGATGGGCAACGGCCGTTCCGCATCCCACAACCCCTCATCCCGCGCCTGCCGGGCGGCTTCCGTAAACGGCAGCGGCGCAATGCCCCAGTCGGCCAGCTGCGGCTGGGTGAGCAGCGCTTGCGGCGGGCCTTGCTGCACCAGGCGGCCTTCGTGCAGCAGCAGCAGCCGGTCGGCGTAGGCGGCGGCCCATTCCAGTTTGTGCGTCGCCAGCACCAGCGTCAGGCCGGTGCGGCTGAGCCGCTGCAGGGCGGCAAACAGCTCCCGGCTGCCCACCGGGTCTAGCTGCGCCGTTGGCTCATCCAGCACCAGCAGCTGGGGGCGCATCGCCAGCATCGCCGCCAGGGCCACGCGCTGCTGCTGCCCGCCAGAAAGCTCGCGCGGATGGCGCTCCGCCAGCTCGGTGGTGCCCGTCATTGCCAGCGCCTCGACGATGCGGGTATGCATCTCGGCGCGGGGCACGCCCAGGTTTTCCAGGCCAAAGCCCACCTCGCCCCGCACCGTGTCGCGCACGCCGGACATTTGCGTGGTTGGGTTTTGGAAGACCAGTCCCGCCAGCGTCACCAGTTCTGGCAACGGCCGTTCCCTCGTTTCTAACCCCGCCAGCTGCACGCTGCCATCCATCTGCCCGTGAAAAAAGTGGGGCACGTAGCCAGTCAGCGCGTAGCACAGGGTCGATTTGCCCGCATCGTTGGCCCCGATGACGGCCACAAACTCCCCTGGCTCCACAGAGAAGGTGACGTTTTGCAGGGCGGGAACGGCCGTTTGCGGATACCGGTAAGTGAGATCAGTTACGCGAACAAGCGCCATACTCGCCATCCTATGAGCAAAAGAATGCCCAACAGCAGCCCCGCGCGCAGCCAGCGCTGGCCGGGGGAATCGGGCAGTTCCACCAGCGAGCTTTTGGGGCCGCGCACCCGAAAACCGCGCGACTCCAGGGCAATCGCCCGCTCTTCACTATCGACCAATGCGCCGAGCACCAGCGGAGCCAGCAGCGGCAGCAGCGCCCGCGCCCGCCGCCACAGCGACCCTTCCGTCTCCAGCCCGCGCGCCTGCTGCGCCTGCAAGATGGCCGTCGCCTTGCTCTGCATCTGCGGCAAAATGTACAGCGTGCTGCTGATGATGTAGGCCAGCGCCGGGGGCAGGCCGCGCTCGGTGAGCGCCGTCAGCAGATCGCCGGGGTGGGTGGTAAGCAGCAGCAGCAGCGCCGCCCCGACGATCGTCGCCAGGCGGCTGCTGAGCAAAAAGGCGTAGGCCACGCCCTCCTGCGTCAGCGTCAGCCGCCAGAGGGTGAGCAGCGGCGTTTGCCCGTTGGGGTTGAAGAAGCCGTGGATCACAAACAGCATGAGGATGAGGGGGAGCAGGATACGGCCGTTCCGCCCCAGCCAAACGCGCCCCACGCCACCCCACGCCGCCAGGAGCCAGGCAACCAAAAACAGCCCCAGCGGCAGCCAGCCGCTCGGCCCCAGCAGGGCAGCCGCCAGCACCGCCAACAGCCAGGTCAGCTTGGTGAGTGGATGCAGCCGGTGCAGCGGCCCATTGGTAGAAAGGTAAAGGGTCATGACAGCAGTAAGATTGGACCATTTTGAGAAAATGGTCCAATCTACAACCGCACTTTGCTAATTGCCGACAACGGCCGTTGCCCGGGGAAACCGCGCCACAAACCGTTTGGATAATGCTTTCACGATGGCCCAGGCGAGAACGGCCGTTACCACCTTGTCCAGCAAATTAGAACTGATCACCGTGATAATTACCGAGCTGAACAGATCGCGCCCGACGGCCAGCAGGTAAGCGGTGACAAAATCGGCCCCGCTGCCGGTGACGCCGCCAAACATGTACACCCGAATCGGCACCGCCACAAACGACAGGGCAATGGCAATAATCGCCCCGCTGAGGATCGCCTGCCACCATTGGCGGAACAGCCCGGCGCGGGCCAGCAGCCCGGCCACCAGACCAATCACCATCGCCACCGGGGCAAATGCTGCCGTGATTGGGTCGCTAATCAGCCCCCAGATCAGGTTGGTGAGCAGCCCGGTGAGCGCCCCCACCCAAGGCCCCGCCAGCAGGGCAATCAGCACCGTGCCGATGGAATCGAGGAAGATGGGCAGGCTGAGCGTGCTGGCAATTTGCCCCACAACAATGTTCAGCACAATCGCCACGGGGATGAGCACCAGCGTCATCGTAGAAAAATCTTGTTGTAAACGGTCCTTGAAGTTCATCTTTTTCTCCTGTTACTGAAAAGTTTTTAAGAGTTCAGGTATTCCTGGGAGTGAGCACGTGATGCGTGATACGTGACCAGAGGTACATCACGCATCACGCATCACGTTGACCCCCATGAAATCCCCAAAAGCTTAAACGGTTTTGTCCGCTGCAATGTACAGCTCGTCGTAGCCGGTTGCCGCGTCTGGCAGCCGCAAAAAGCGCACATCGGGCAGCACGCCGAGGACAATTTCGGCGGTGGTGTAGATGTGGCACCCTTCCAGCAAATGGCCGCCGAGGGTACGGCCGTTCCCATCCGACAGCGCCACGTGATAATGCGACCCATGCCGCGACAGCGTGCCGGTGAGGGCCACAATCTCAAACTTGCCGTCCAGCTCCGTGCCTTCTGGCTGGTTGGCGTAGCGCAGCACCGCCCGCCGCAGGCTGCCGACGCAGGTCAGCACGCAAGCGGCTTCCACGGCGTGCGCGGTGGCCCAGTTGTCCAGCTCAACTTTTAAATCTTGATGGGGGTGTAATCGTAAAGAATGGATTTGCATTCAGCCTCCTTTGGGTGGGAGGCAGGCAACAAAAAACCGCTGCCAACATCAGCTGACAGCGGTCGCAAATGGCATCCAGAACGGGGTCAGGAAGGCAAAGGTAACCGGAGGCAGCCAACGTGGTTTGGCCAAAGGCGTCGCCCGACGCCTGCGTGCCTGCCTCAGGTAAAATGGTTGGTTAAAATCATGTTCATGATGATCATAGCGTGGAATTATAGAGTTGGGGGTGAAAATGGACAACGGGAAAACCAACATACCACAATTTACTTGTCGCCCTTGCTTCTGCGTCTTTTTTCCAGCTCTGCATACAGATTTTGCATACAGTCCGGGCACATCCCGTGGCTGAATTCCGCTTCGGAATGATCGCGAATGTACACGGCCACATCATGCCAATACCCGGCATCATCCCGGATTTTTTTGCAGCTGGCGCAGATCGGCAGCATGCCCGACAGCTGTTTTACCTGTTCCAAAGCTGCCTGCAATTCCACATTTTTAAGCCGGTGAATTTCACTCTCATGCTTCAGCGTTTCCACCTCGTGGCTGATGCGTAAATTGCGGAGTTTGTGATCGGCCGTTTCGTTAAACACCTGTTCCTTGATCAGGTGATACTGCTTAAAATGGTGCAGCGCGCTGCCCAAATCCCCCTGCTGCTCATAAAGCGCCGATAGCAATTCGTGGCATTGAAACTGGCTGCGCCGATCGTTGGCTGCCTGGCTGAGCAAAAGCGCCTCCTGAAAAGAAGCCAGGGCCGCCTGTTCCTTTTGCTGCAGCTGGTAAACTTTACCCAGGTGGATCAGGCATTGCAGTTCATCTGATCCCGCCTTTTTCTCGCGAGCCAGGTGCAAAGTTTGCACCAGGTACCGTTCTGCGTTAACCAGGTCATCCAGCCCCAAGTAAATTTCCCCCAGGGTACTTAAAGCAGTAATGACCACCTTCTCAAGGCCATGTTCTTGAGCCAGCTGCAAGCTTTCTTGACAAACGGCTAAGGCTTGCTGGCCATCCCCCATCTCCAGGTAGGTCATTGCCAAATTGTTCAGTGCGATGCTTTCCCCCCGAAAATTACGCGCTTCACGACAATATTGCACAACTTTTTGGCCCACCTGGCGAGCTGCTGGCAGGTCGTTGGATTCAGCATAAATCACGCTGAGAATGTTGAGGACACCACCCTCATATCGCCGCACCCCCGTTGCTTGGGCAATTTTTAATCCTCGTAGCGCATACTCCGCAGAGATGGCATACTCGCCAAGACAACGGTATGTCCAACTGACGGTGCCTAGCACGTCTACTTTAATTAAGTTGATGTCAGTTTTTCCGTCTGGGATTTTATCCAGGATGTCAACAGCTTGTAACGAGTAGGTTAATGCCTGGTCGTAGTTGCCCGCATCGGTATTGATCGCAATGAAACTGCGCAGACTGCCAGCTATGCCTGGCAAATAAGGCGTTTTTTCAAATTCACCACTCGAAGATAATTCATACGCTTGCCTGGCTAAACGGTATGCTTTTGGGGCATCTTCCAGCGTTAACTTCCAGGCAAGCTCGTGGAGAAGCGCAATTTTGGTTTGTAGATCAGTGGCTTGTTCTAGTTGCGCCTCAAGATCCAATATTTCTTGGCTACCCACTGTGCTCGATTCCAATTTAAACCTCAAGAGATGAAAATATCATCTCATCTGCGTTGCAAACCTACAGCAGCTTATCCACAAAGGCGGGCAGCGCCGCCGCACCGCCGGTGTGCCAGAAGAGCACGCTCTGCCCCCGTGTAAACGCTCCCCAGCGAATCAAATCAATCAGGCCGCCCATCGCCCGCCCGGTGTACACCGGATCGAGCAAGATGCCCTCCAGTTGGGCCACCATCTGAATCGCTTCCCGCTCCGTCTCGCCCACCATCGCATATCCTTCGCCCAGGTAGTCGTCGTTCACTTCTACCCGATTGGCAATGGAGACGTTGCTGATGCCCAAATGGGTCGCCGTGGCCGTGGCCAGCGCCGACACCTGCACCTGCAAATCCTCTGCGGGGTGGTCCACGCTGATGCCCAAAATTTGCCCGCGAAAGCCATACGCTTCTGCGCCCAGCACGATGCCCGCCTGGGTGCCGCCGCTGCTGCTGGCAAAGACGATGAAGTCGATGTTGATGCTGGCGGCCGTGAGCTGGGCCATCAGCTCCTGCATGGCCAGGACGTAGCTGGTGGCTCCCATCACGTTGGAACCGCCCAGGGGGATGATGTACGGCTTGTGCCCCATCACCCGATGCTCGTTGGCCACTTCGGCGATCACCTCATGGCGGGGGCGATCGCCGGTCCAGTAAAGATGGGCGCCCAGCAGCTTGTCTAGCAGCAGATTGCCCTGAATTTGGCTTTGCGGTTCCCCGCGCAAAACCAAACTGCACCCGAGGCCAAAATGGGCGGCGGCAGCGGCCGTTTGCCGGCAATGGTTGCTCTGCGGTGCGCCAGTGGTAATCAGATGGTCGCAGCCTTGCGCCAGCGCATCCGCGACGAGGAACTCCAGCTTGCGCGTTTTGTTGCCGCCGGTGGCCAGGCCAGTCTGGTCATCTCGCTTCATGTAGATGTCTGGGCCGCCTAGATGTTTGCTAAGGCGTTCTAGTTTTTCCAGCGGAGTGGGTAAGTAGGCAAGTGGTTTTCTGTCGGGATAATTCACATTCATGAGGTTGATTATATGAAAACCACCTAAACTCTCCAAAGAATAGGACGCGGATTAACGCGGATGACGCTGATAAAAACAAAAAATCAGCGTCTATCAGCGTTAATCTGCGTCCTGTTAAGTTAGCGGATGGTTTCGTAGAGCTGGACGGTGGCGGGGGCGGGCTGGACGCCAAGCCCGGTTTGCAGGGCGGTTTCGCAGCGCTGGTAGGTGCGCAATGCCTGAACGCGGTTGCCGCTGGCGATGTGGGCCTGCATCAGCAGGCGGTAGGCGTTTTCCCAGCAGTCGTCTTGCTGCAAGATGGCCTGGCAGAGGGTGAGTACCGTTTCCCAATGCTGCTGATCGGCGTGCCATTGGGCCAGCCGGTCGGCGGCGTGCAGGTAGCGGGCGCGGAGCCGTTCGCGCTCTTCGTGGGACCAGGTTTCGTACGGATACGCTTGCAGGTAGTCGCCTTCGTAGAGGGCAACGGCCGTTTCATACCCCACCACCGCCTTCCCCACATCTTTTTGGTAAAGCTGGTCGCCGACGTCGATGTTTTGCTCGAAGACGGCCGTATCCAGCCAAATATCCGCCTCTTCCCGCAGCCCGTACCGGCTGCCGTCGCGCACCACAAACGCCGACGGCGCATTCCGCTTCCGGTTCGGCTCCAGCACCGAGCACATCGCGCTGAACGCAATCTTGAAGTCGCGCACCGCGCCGTCCGGGTCCAGCTCTGGCCACAGCATTTCTGCAATTTGGTCCCGGTGCAGCAGCGTGCCCCGGTGCGTCAGCAGCAGCTGCAGCAGCTGGCGCGACTTTTTGCGCCGCCACGCCCGGCTCGGCAGTTCCGCCTCCCCCTGCCAGATGCGAAACGGCCCCAGCGTTTGCACCCGCAGCTGAAAGCCAGGATGCAGCTCTAGCTGGGTCAGCCCCAGCTGGGCCAAAATCGCCTCGGCGATGGCGGTGTGCTGGCTGTGGTCGCGGGCAAAGAGCAGCAGCGGCACCAGGGCGCGCGGGTCGGGCGGCCCCAGCAGCGTGCGGCGGATGAATAAAAAGTCGTACTGGTGGCGGCTGATTTGCGGCAGCAAATCGTCCAAATCGCGCTTGAGGCGTGTCTCGTCTCCGGTTTGGTACCAGAGCAGGCAGCGCCAGAGGTGAACGGCCGTTTCCCCAAAAATATCGCTGCAATCGTGGAAGCCATTGCCCGCCTGAGCCAGCCATTCATTCGCCTCGCGCACCATGTTCAGCAGCGTGTATGTCGCCCCCATCGTCAGGCGGATGCCCATCTCCACCCATTCGTCGCCGTGCAGCCGGGCCAGGGCGATGCCTTCGCGGGCAAAATTGAGCGCCGTCTCGTGGTCGCCGGGGAAGCCGTGCGCCTGGCACAATCCCCAAAACGCCTCGATTTTCAGGCGCGATACCTCCATCTGGTCGCTCATGCTCACGCCCTGCTGGAACGATTGGCGCGCCTGCTCGTAGCCGTGTTCGTTTTTGTGCAGCAGCCAGGCGTGCCCCTGGCGGCTGTGGCCCACGGCCGTAATAAAATCAGAGTTCAGCTCGCGGCCCCGATTTGTGCCAGAAACGGCCGTTGCCAACGCCATCTCCGCCTCACCCTGGTATGCCAAAATCAACGAGAGCAGCAGCAGCGTTTCGCGATGGGCGCGCGGGCGCAGCACCGGCGCTTGTGCCTCTTGCTCTGCCTGTGCCTCCAAAATTTCCCGCGCTTCGGCCAGCCGCCCCGTGCGCAGCAGCATCCGCACCGGCACCTCGGCCGGGCCGTGCCCCTGGTCGCGCAAAAGCTGGGCCTGCGCCTGATAATCTTCTGCCTCGCGCATGCGCCCCTGGTTGAGCATGTTTTCGGCCAGCAGCTCCAGCAGCCGCGCCTGGCTTTCTCGATCTTCCTGCCCGTCGGAAAGGCGCAGCGCCTCTTGCAGCAGGGCCTCCCCCTTGGTGGCGTTTACGGTGTCTAGATAGACCCGCGCCTGCCCGCGCAGCGCCTGGCCAATGCCGCGCCGGTCGGCCCGGGCGCGGCTGCGCTGTTCCGCCTGCTGGTACCAGCCCAGCGCCTCGTCGAAGCGGGAATGCAGCCGGGTGATGTCGCCCAGGTAGATGAGCAGGGCGGGGTAGTGGGCCAAAATGTCGGGCGGCAGGCGGCCAATCCAGCCAGCCAGGGTATCCAGTCGGCCCAAGCGGACCAGCCTGCGGCCGAGTGTGGTGAGGAGAACGGCCGTTTTCTCAAACGCGCCCGCCGCCAGCAAATGGTAAATCGCCTCTTCCTCTTCCCCTTGCTGCTGGAAGATGGTGGCCGCTTGCTGATGCAGCCCGTCTGCCTCGGCTGTGGTGAGCTGGCTCAGCAGCAGTTCGCGGAACAGGTGGTGGTAGCGCACGAAACCGTTGCCCAGGTTCACCACAAACAGCCCTTTTTCCAGCAGATAGCGCAGCAATTGCTGGCTGTCTTGGCGGCGGCGCAGCTGGTTGCAGAGGGGGGTGGTCATTTCGCGGAGAACGGCCGTTTCCCGCAAAAACGCCTGCACATCGTCTGGCTGCTGGTTCAGCACCTCCTGCGCCAAAAATTGGAACAGATCGCTGGCCGAGCCAGACAGCTGCGTCAGCGCCTGTGCCAGCGAGGCGCCGCCATCCCGCTGCAACCGCTGCCAGATCAAATGCAGGGCAATCGGCCATCCCTCGATGCGGCTGATCACCATCGTTGCCTGCTCCAGCGACAGGGCGTGGCCGTACATCTCGCGGAACAGCGCATCAATTTCGCTGGGGGTAAACGCCAGCTCCTCCTGCCCAATTTCCAGCACCTGCCCCTTCACCCGCCACGTCACCAGCGACGGCAGCGACAGCGGGTAGCGGGTGGCCAAAATGATGTGCAGATTGTCTGGGGCCAGGCCGATGAGGCGGTCTAGAATGCGCATCGGTTCGCTGCTTTCGTTGATCAGATGCACGTCATCCAGCACCAAAAAGGTGGGTTGGCTCAGTTCGCGGGCCAGTTCGTTGATGAGGTTGTCGATTACGGCCGTCCAGCCCGGCATTTGCCGCTGCTGTCCCCACGCTTCCAAAGCTGCCAGGGGCACATCAGACAAATTGGGCAGGGCGATGCCAAAGCCGTGCAGCAGGTGCAGTAAAAATGGCTGGGCGTCGCTGTCCTCCGCCTCCACGCGGTACCAGACAAAGCGAAACGCTGCCTGCTGGCTAGAGGCGAGCGCCGCCAGCGCGGTGCTTTTGCCGTAGCCAGTGCCTGCCTGCACCAGCGTCAGGCGGTGGTTTTGCGCCGCCAGCAGCCGCTGCATGATGCGCTGCCGGGGCAGCGTGTGCTGCGCCGGGCGCGGCGGAACAAGTTTGGTGCGCACAATAATGCTTTGCTGGTACATGGGCGTGCATTGTAGCCAGCAGGGAACGGGGGGGCAAACCGTTGGCGGTAATCGGTCTTCGGTAATCGGTAATCAGTAAAAGACAGTTTTGCTTTTCACCGATTTCTGGTTACTGAATGCTGATTGCTACCTAAGGTTATGCACTCACGCTGGAAGAGATTTCAAAAGTCTCCAAGGTAATTCGTTTACCATCACAGGGAGATGAGACTTTTGAAATCTACGCTGCGAAACATGAATTACTAGATTGGGTCTTGACCTTTATCACTATTGAGAATACAATACCTTTATCAACAATGATAAAGGTTGGATTATGGCGCAATCAAAAAGTGATTTACTGTTGCATCCGGTGCGGATGCGGCTGGTGACGGAGCTGGCGGGGCGGCAAATGACGCCGGGCCAGCTGGCGGCGGCGCTGCCCGACGTGCCCCAGGCGACGCTCTACCGGCAGATCAACCGGCTGCTGAAAGGTGGCGTGTTTGAAGTGGTGGATGAGCAGGTGGTCAACGGGGCGACGGAGCGGACGTATGCCGTGGTGGGCGGCGGAGAGCGGCTGTCGCTGGATGAGCGCAGCGCGATTACGCCAGCGCAGCATGTGCGCTACTTTTCCACTTTTGCCGCCGTGCTGATCGACACGTTTACCCGCTACGTGCAGCAGGCGGATCCCACCAAACTGGCGGAGGATGGGCTGAGCTACAATCGGGCCATCATTTATTTGAGCGACGCGGAGCGGGAAGCGTTTCAGGAACAAATTGTGCAGCTGGTGGGCCGGGTAATGGTCAACCAGCCCACGCCGGAGCGGAAACGGTATACGCTGGCTTCGGTCACCATTCCCGAAGAAAGGAATCTTTAAGATGAGCTTGAAAATTTTTGAATACGGCACGGTTGGGCAGCCAACCATTTTGTTTTTGCATGGCCTGGGGGTTAGCAGCTGGATGTGGCTGGAGCAGCTTGAGTCGCTGCAGGAGCAGTACCATTTGCTGGCGGTGGATTTGCCGGGCAACGGGGAGAGCTATCAGAATGAGTGGGTGTCGTTTGCGGATACGGCCGTTACCCTCTCCCAGATCATCCAAACCCGAGCCAGCAACGGGCAGGCGCACGTAGTGGGGCTGTCGCTGGGCGGCTACACGGCGCTGACGCTGCTGGGCAATCATCCAGAATTGGTGCTGTCTACTTTGGTCAGCGGGGTGACGATACGGCCGTTTCCAGACAACATTGCTTACAAATTGATGCCCAAAATTATGAGCCGCATCATGGGCTGGAGCCTCACCATCAACTTGATGAGCCGCATGATGCAACTGCCCGACGAAGCAAAGCCGTTTTACCGCCGCGACAGCAAAAATTTGACGCCCCAAACCATTCTGCGCACGTACGACGAGGTGCTGAACTTTACGCTGCCTGCCGGGTTGGCGGCTCGGCGGCCCCGTTTGCTGGCGGTGGCTGGGCAAAAAGAAGCGAAGCTGGTTTTGGACAGTTTGGCAGATTTTCAGGTGGTAGAAACGGCCGTTACCGCCCTCATTCCCAACGCCCACCACGGCTGGAACGGAGAGTTTCCTGCGTTGTTTACGGAGATGATAGAGAGTTGGGTTGGGGAACGGCCGTTGCCCGCGGGGTTGGCTGTGCAGGGGAAAAGGATGGGGGTGAGAACGGCCGTTTAACCAGCCGCCGCTACAACTTGCCCCGAATCAGCGCGTATAGCTTCATGAACCGCTTGCGAGAAAAGTTAGGAGGTTAACATGAAGCAAAATGGATTGAAAGAGTTAGAAAAACATGTAACGCTGTTGGGCTGGCTGCATCTGGCGCTCAACATTTTCACCCTGTTCATTGGTGTTTTGGTGTTCTTTATTTTAATTGGCACGGGCCTGTTGTCCGGTGACGGCGAGGCGATGAGCATTTTGGCGCTGGTAGGCACCTTTGTGCTGGGGATTTTGGTGCTGGTTTCTATTCCAGGCATCATCACTGGCTGGGGGCTGCTCAAGCGTAAACCGTGGTCACGCCTGCTGGCCGTGATCATCGGCTTTTTGAGCCTGATGAATGTGCCGTTTGGCACGCTGCTGGGGGTGTACACCTTCTGGGTGCTGCTGGCCCATGATGAGGCTGAACGCTACTTTGTGGCCTACAGCACCTGATGCAAAACCTGCCCGTAAGAAAAAAAGCCCGTTGGATTTGTCCAACGGGCTTTTTTGTTTTAAGGGTCGCTATTTCACCGCAAAGGGCAAATACACATGGTTGTCACACAGGTTTAGGGAGAGGCTTGTCTGCGCCAGATGGGCCTGGTTGAAGTTGGTCATGGCCGCTTCGCTGGCATTCCAATCGCCGTTGCCATCATCATAATCATAGGTCCAGGTCCAGGCACCGGCGTAGCCGTTGTTGTAGAAGCCATTTAACAAGCCGCTGATTGTTGTGCCGGTGTCAATACCGCTGGCCGGAAATTCACCAATGACCGTTGGTTTGTCCAGACTGGCATCGGCGGCGCTGTTGAACAATGGTGAATATGACCAAAACTGTTCATCCCCATTCATCCAGCCGTAGTAATGAATTTGGTAAAAGTCTAGCGTGCCGTCGGCGGCGTAGGGGGAGAGCGCTTCATCATCCCAAACGTTGCCAGTGGCTCCCAGGGCGGTGTCACTGTTCCATTTAAGCGCGGCGCTGCCCACGGTGACCATCTGGTTGCTGTTTTGGTGAATGGCTGAGGAGAGTTCGGCCACAAAGCGCTGCATTTGGCTGAGGGAAACTGGCTGCACGGCGCGGGAATCCAGGGCATTCAAATCGGTGATAATCCATTCTGGCTCGTTGATAATTTCCCAGGCGAGCACGTTGGGGTGGGTGCCAATGGTGTAGCCATCTACGGGGTACGCCAGCATGGGCAGGAGGGCGTTGTCGATGTACGACTGCCGGTCGCTGCTGTTGGTGATGATGTTGCCATGAAAGCCAGAATGTTCGCCGGAGCCGCTGCTGCTGCCGTCGGCGAAGACCATGGAGAAGTCCCACAAGGTGAACACCAGGTAGATGTCGTATTGTGCGGCCAGCTGGATGGCATCGGCCATGCTGGGCAGGAAGTTGGCATCCAGGCCGGTGACGCTGCCGCCGCTGTTGGCGCTAAATTCGGGTGCGCCGCGGCCGTCGGTGTACAGCCACCAGCGGGCGGAGTTGGCTCCGGCGGCGGCGAGGTCGGCAAACATGGCTTCGGTGTCGCTGGAGTTGTAGGTATGCTGGTTCCATTCTTCTACGGTGGCAAAATCTGCGCCAAAGCCACCATTTTGCCAGGGCACATTCACGCCGGACAGGAATTTTTGGCCACAGCCTATGGGGAAGAGCAGGGCATCGCTGCTGCTTTCTTGGGCCAGGACGGGTTTGGGCTGGCTGTGGGTATGTTGGAAGATGAAGAGGGTGAGGAGGGAAACGGCCGTTCCCCACCCAAACAACCGGGCTACTATTTGCTTATTCATTTCTGCTCCTATATTTACGATACAACGAATAACGACGGGCTACCAAGGAGCGGGGGCTTGGTAACGGCCGTTCATTTCTTGCTCACACTACAGTAACTTTCTTCACGGACCGCTCAATGGCACTATTATCTAAAAATCGGCATTCGGAGTCAGCAAAAAGCCCGCTGCATTTACAACGGGCTCATGAAATAGTAAAAAATTTTGGGATTTTGGTACCAATTTGTTGAAACAAAAGAGCGAATCTTTTACCTTGTTAGCCTCGTCTTTTCGCCCCTTTGTTTTTAGCCCAACTTAGCCACCTAAATGCGCCTGGAAAATGGTGTTAAAGGCTGCTGGTTTCTCCAGGTAAGGGGAGTGCCCGGCGTCTTCAATCACTTCTTCGCGGTAGGTGCCACCGTTGGCGGCGTAGCTGTCTAGCACGGCGCGGGTTTGGGCCAGCATGGGCTGTGGCGGGCATTCCTCGTCGCCTGGCCAGCCAGGGACGGCCCCCATGTGGCCCAACGCGGCCAAATCGAACATCGCGTAGTCAGACACAATCAGGTCATCAGCGCCGCGCACCCATAACACGGGTGGCTTGGGGTCAATGTTGGCCAGGGCGCTGGCGTCGAAATATTTGCGGTTGAAGGCGGGCAGCACGCCTTTGTCGCCGGGGGCTGCGCCGGGCCAGTTGGTAGAGGGTACGGCGTTGCCGGGGTAATGGTCATCCCCAATTTTGGTGGTGAGCATAGAGGCTACCAGGTCGTCTTCTCGTGCGGAAACGAAGGGTGGCTTTACATAAAAACCACGCAAAACGTTGCGGGGGGACATCGGGTTTTCCAGGCCGCTTTCGCCGTTGGCCAGCAGCTGCACAAATTCAGGATTGATGCCGCTGGGTGCGCCGTCGGCGTAGGTCATGGCTCCGTTGGCCCCTTTGGAGCCGCCGTAGCCGTAGGGGGATACCGGATCGACGAGGGTGATGGAGAGCAAATCGGCGGCGTGGTGGATGGCGTAGAGCATGACGATGCCGCCGCCCATGCTGTGCCCGACGATGTGGTGTTGGCCCAGCCCCATCGTTTCTACGATGGCGCGAACGTCGGCGGCCCAATCGGCCATGCCACTGGCGCCGCTGATGGGCAGGGGTTCGGTGTCGCCGTAACCGCGCAGATCGACGGCGATGCCGCGATAGCCAGCGGGCAGGGCGAGCATGGTTTCTTCCCAGAAAGTGGCGGAAGAGACGTTGCCGTGGACAAAAATTACGGCCGTTCCATCTGCAGGGCCACTAGAAAGCACGTGTGCCTTCAGCCGATTGGTTTGCACCATTTGTGAGGTAATGCCGGGTAATGTCGGAACTGTGGACATGGAAAGAAATTCTCCTTTTGAAGGGTTGCCGAGCTAAGATGATGTAGTTTTACATCAAACGGTTGCCCAACGGTAGCAGATTTTAGCCGCTTTGCACAAAGTTGAGAATGTCTGGGGTAATGGTGTGCGGGCGCATTTTGGGAAAGGTGTGGCTGCCGGGCAGTTCGCGGTAGGTGACGGGGCCGCCGAGCCGGGTGATGAGCTGGCGGGTGAGCCGGGGTAAGACGACGGTGTCGGCGCGGCCTTGCAGCACCAGGGTGGGGCTGGTGATCTGGATCGCTTGCTGGCCACTTTCTTTGCCCAGCAGGCGCACTTCGTCGATGGTTTTGGTGGGCAGCTGGATTTCCTGGCGAATTTGCTGCTGCACGGTGGGGTCGTCTAGATTGGCGTTTGGCATCAGGTCGTTGAGCTGCTGGCGTACGGCCGTATCCCCAAAATCGGCCTGGGCAAAGGGATGAAATGTCTTTTGAAAATGCTTCACGATGGGCAGCAGGTTGCCTTCCCACCTGCCAAAGCGCCAAAACGGGGCCAGCAGCACCAGGAAGTGGGGTGGGTGGGCGGCGGCCAGGTTGAGCGCCAGCGCTCCGCCCATAGAAAAGCCGATGAGAACGGCCGTTTCATGCGACGCTTGTACTTTTTTCCATTGCTGCCGGGCGGCATTTAGCCAATCGTGCCGGGTTTTTTGGCCGAGGGTGGGAATTTGGGGGCCAAAGCCGGGCAGCAGCGGGCCGTAGGTGGCCCAGCCTGCGGCGGCTAACTGTTCGCCCAACGGCCGTAATTCCGCCGGGGTGCCGGGGAAGCCGTGCAGCAGCAGGGCACCCACCGCGCCACGGCCCAGCTGAAACGGCTGGTGCTCTGGTTCACTGAAAAAGTCGGTCATCGGCTACTGGTTGAGCGCATCGAGCAGCGCCTCGTGTGCCTGGGGGAATTTGAAGCTAAACCCGGCTGCCGCTAATTTTTGGGGTACGGTGCGACGGCCGTCTAGCACCAGGGCGGCAATTTCACCCAGCGCCAGCTTCAGGGCAAAGGTTGGCGTGGGGAAGAAGGCGGGGCGGTTCATCACTTTCCCAATTTCTTTGGCAAAATCTTTGTTTTTGAGTGGGTTGGGGGCGCAGAGGTTGTAGGGGCCAACGGCCGTTTCCTCTTCCAGCAAAAAGCGGATGGCGCGGATCTCGTCATCCAGGTGAATCCAGGGCCACCATTGTTGGCCGCTGCCCAGTGGGCCACCGGCAAAAAATTTGAAGGGCAGCACGGTGATGGGCAGCATGCCGCTTTCCTTGCTGAGCACCAGGCCGGTGCGGATGATGACCCGGCGCACGCCCATCGCTTCTACTTCGGCGGTGGAATTTTCCCAATCGATGCAGACGTCGGCCAGGAAGCTGCGGCCGGGGGGGGCGGCTTCGGTGATGGGTTGGTCGTTTTGCACATCGCCGTAGTAGTCTACGCCGGAGGATTGGATGACGACTTTGGGTTTGTTGGTGGCGGCGCGGACGGCTTCGGTAACGGCCGTTCCGGCATCGATCCGGCTTTGGCGAATGCGCCGTTTGCGCTCCTCGTTCCAGCGCCAGGGGAAGAGGCCGGGGCCAGCAATCGGCTCCCCGGCGAGGTTGACGATGGCGTCTGCCCCGTCGGCGAGATGACCCCAGTGAGCGGCCGTTTTGCTGTCCCATTTTTCGCCGCGCATGCCAGACGGGAAGCTGTGTTTGCCTGGATTGCGGCTGAGGATAATCACCTCGTGGCCATCGGCGGCCAGGTTGTGGGCCAGGGCCGAGCCAATGAGCCCGGTACCGCCAGTAATAATTACGCGCATGGTTTGCTGCTCCTTCGTAAATGTGGGTCGGATTGTCAATCCGACCTACGATTTTCATTCATGGTGTTGAGCCCGCGCTCATGTCGTCTTCTCTGCAAATAGGCTGCGGATGAACGCGGATTAAATTTGGGCGCAATCTGCGCCAATCTGCGGATCTTCAAGTTAATGTTCATATTTTAGTGCAGAACTGCATGTTTGTCTATATTTTGAACAGGTATTTTGGCGAAATTCTGTGCAAATGAGCGACTTCTAAGGTTTTGTTGAAGAAGCAGAGCGTAAGGAAAAGCGGTGGGGATTGCCTAATCGCTTGGCCAGGCTGTCATGGTTGAAGGTTGTGTGCTGCACCACCCACTCAATTTCTGAGGCGAGGGTGATGTCGAAGGTGCCGGGATCGTCGGTGCAGAGGCAGAGGTTGACGGGGCTGGCCAGCAGCTTGTGGATTGGATGGTGCTTGGCGTCGGGCACGCCGCCAATGCGCAGGTTGGACATGGGACAGCATTCGATGACGGTGCCGAGCTGGTGGAGCTGATTCAGCACAAAATTTTGCCGCTGGCGGATTTGTTGGAAGCGTTGAGGGGTGTACGGCCGTTCCACCCAATCATCCGCCTGGTTCAGCAACGTTTTCTGCTCGGCCAGCAGCCGTTCTTCATCAACCGGCACGCCAAACAGGCCCAATTCGGCGGCAAAGCGCAGATCGTAGGCGATTTGGTCCAACCGCTCGCTGACCAGCTCTTTTTCATGCGCCTGGGGGCGGCGGCTGACGGCAACTTCGGGGTCCAGCCCCAGGGCGATGCAGTGCCCCAGCCGTTTGGCCTCCAGCAGGGCGGCTTCGTGGCACCAGCGGGCGGCACTTTCCAGCGATTTGTCGAAAAAGGTTTCGCCGACGTGGTAAACGGCCGTTAACGCCTGATCAGGATGTGCCGCATTGTCCTGACGCAGCTGCTGAAACAGCTCGCGGTACAGCTTGGGCGGATACCCTTCTTCGCGGCTGGCCAGGTCGATCCCCAGGAGGATCGGGGCCAGTTGGGGCTGTTCGACCAGCAGCTGGCGCACGGCGTGGTACGTGGCCAGCGGTTCCTCGCGGGGCAGGGCGACGATGTAGCGGGCGGTGAACTGCTCGTCGCCTTCGGCGGCCAGCGCTTCGGCGCAGATTTGTATTTTTTGGCGCAGATCGGCCCCTTCACCCCAAAATCCGGCGCGGTACTCCACGTAGCGCAGCCCCTGCCGTTTGTGGTGCTCCACGGCCTGGGTGATCATGGAGACGGCCGTTTCCCGCCCCTGCTCCCAACCGTAGCCCCACAAATGGGAAAAAAGCCGGTACTTCCACATGAATTTTTCAAAATCGCCGCTGTCTTCGGGGCCAAACACGTAGGCATTTTTCAGTTTGGGGAAGCCGGTTGCGGGATTTTCCAGCGCTTCGGCAAAAAGCTGTACTGGGTCGAGTTTTGTGTCTAGCGCCGCGTTGTAGCCATTGAGGAAGTCGCGCGCGGCCCAATCTACCTCGCGGAAGATAGGGGCACCGATGGCCAGCAAATCTTCGGCATAAAAGGAGCCAGCCAGGTGAACATGCAAATCGCAGGTGGTCAGCGGATTGGGCATTAGGGCGTGACTGATTTCTCAAAGGCCAGGCTGGCCGTGACTTCTTGGAAGCCGAGCTTTTTGTTCAGGGTGAGCATCGGGTTGTGTTCTTCGTTGCCGGTGCGGATGAATTGGTAGCCCGCTTGTTTGGCCCAATTCAGGCTGAGCGCTTTGAGGGCGGTGGCCAGGCCGCGCCGCCGGTAATCGCGCATGACGCCGGTGAAGCCGGTGCTGAGGCCGCCGGGCATAGGGCCTTTGTCCAGATTGGAGTTGCCGATGGTTTGGCCGTTTTCCAGTGCAATCATCCACCCGTCCGGCAGAACGTTGGGACTTTCTATGAACATCTTTTTGAACTGCTCCTGGGGCATCTTTTTGGGCGTGTAGGGCAGCGGTTCATCCTGCACCAGCTGCCAATCCAGCTCGTGCAGCGCCTCCAGCCAGTTTTCGTTTAGCTGTTGCAATTGAGGCAAGGTGACAAAGCTGATGCCCTGTGTCTGGCGTTTGGAGATGAGCGGCTCGAATGGCGTTATGTCAAATTTTGGCAGCTCCATGCGGGTGATGACCCAGCGCATCACCTGCCGGAAGCCGCGCTTTTCCAAGAAGCGGACGGCTTGCTGATGGTGCTGGTAGCAGTGTGCATCCAAAACGGCGGGGTGAGGGTCTTGTGTTTGCAGGGTTTGCCAGATTTGGTTGTAAACGGCCGTTCCCACGCCGCGCCGTTCAAAATCGGGATGTACGGTGATGTGGAAGCGGTAATGGCCGGAGGTGCTGCTGTGAATTTGCTGTTGCAGTTGGGCAAAGGCGAGGATACGGCCGTTTTCCGCCACCACCCAACGCTGAAAAAACTGTTCCGGCTCGCGGCTGGCGTCGGCATGTTTGAAATCGGCCACCGTGTCGGCATTTTCCGGGTAGACCGCTTTTTCTACGGCGGCGATCGCTTCGTATTCCGCGTCTGTGGGCTGGAAGGGGCGAATGGAAAACATAACTTACCTCACTTTGTCAATTTCTGAGGCGAGGATAGAAAAGAACCAGTCGTCTGTGAAACGGCCGTTATCCCAAAACCGCTCTCGTAAAAACCCTTCTTCCGTAAAGCCGATTTTGCGCAATAACCTGGCCGACGCCGTGTTGGTCGGGTCCACAATCGCTTCGATGCGATGCAGCCCCATCTCCACCAAACCAAAGCGCACGATGGCCCGCACTGCCTCAGCCATAATGCCCTGCCGCCATTCTGAGGAGGCCAGCTCGTAGCCAATTTCGGCCCGGAAATGGTACAGAATCATGTGATGGAAGCCGCAGGTGCCCAGCACCCGGTCCTCGCCGTGGCGGGTGATGGCCCAGCGGATGGCCCGCTTTTCGGCAAATGCTTCGGCGTACCAGGCGATATGTTTTTGGGCCTCCTCAAGGGTGGCAAAGGGGGGACGGCCGTGCCAGACCATCACCTCGGGGTCGCCCAGCAGGGCAAACACGGCTGTGGCATCCTGGGGCACCATTGCCCGCAGGCGCAGACGTTCCGTTTCTAGCACGGGGAAGGTTTTAAAGCTTTGGGTCAGGTCCAGCATTTGGAAAACTCCTGTGAAAATCGGCCGCGGATGAACGCGGATGAACGCGGATTAAAATCTGGTAAATCTGCTGATTTTTCATTTATGGGGGTTGGTGACTGGCGGGTTTGGCGTGGGTGATTGCTGGAGGTAGACGGCCGTTTCTCGCTCAAGTTTCATCGCTGGCACTCACCGTAAAGTCGAAGTTGAGATACGGCCGTTTCGCCAGCAGCTTCTCGCGTCGCCCCCTCATGAAAGTCGCCCCCCAACCGTCGCCGGTCAGATCCGGAATGTCGCGGCGAATGACGGTGTACAGGTCCAGCTCACGCATCTTCATAAAAGGCAAAATTTCGGCCAGCCAGTGGGAATCGAGCTGGTTTTCTTGCCGGTAGCCGCGCCAGAACGGGGGCCAAATTTGCGCCATGAACTGCTCTGGGGTGGGGTGGTTGGTGACGGCGTAAAACAGCACCATGGCGATGTCGTAGACAAAATGGCCGTACACGCAGTCGTCGAAGTCGAATAGGGTGATGTGGCCGTTTTTGTCTACGAATAGATTGCCGGTGTGGGCGTCTTGGTGAATCATGCCGTAGCCGTCTGGGGTGTGGGGCAGGCTGCGCAGGTGGGCCAGGGTGGCGGCCAGTTGCGGCGCCACTTCCGGATCGATTTCGGGCAGCGAAGCGGAGGTGTCGGTCATGATGGGATCGTCCCACTGCGGCCGTTTCCAGGCGGGGTTGGCTACGGTGTACTGTTTGGAGAGGGTGTGCATTTTGCCGATGAGACGGCCGTAATTCAGCATAAACGGCTCCGTCCAGCCGCCCATCTGCCGAACTGGCCCCCCCTCGGCCCAGGCAAACGCGGTGCCTAAAAACTGTTCCCCTTGCCCGTCGGGCAGCAGCTCTACCAGATTGCCCGCTTCAGAATTAACCGCTTTGGCCACGCCCGCGCCGCCGCGCGCCAGGTGGTTGATCCAATCCACCTCGCCGTGAATCAGTTCCGGACTGCGGCGCAGGCTGTGCCCCAGCCGCAGCACGAATTTTGCCCCATCCTTCTCAAAGCCGTAGATGAAGCTCTCGAAGCCGCCCAGCTCCTCTAACTTTTCCGGCAGAATGCCATACCGTTGCCGGGCTTCGGCCAAAATCTTGTCGTTAAAGCGACTGCGAATCTTCTCTTCCATGCTGTTTTCTCCAACTGATGATTTCGCCAATCTGGCCGCGGTGTTCGGTTTCGTGCTGGGTGAGGTGAAAAAGCACCCATTCGGGGGTGACGTGATAGTGCGGCAGCTGCCGGGCGCGCCGGAAATCGGCCAGGGAAAGGTTGGTAAAAACATCTAGCAACATCTGACGAGCGGTGTCTAGCCGTTGCAAATGGTCTGGAAGGGAAACGGCCGTTACCCCAAACAACCGTCCACTTTTATCCCGATCGGGGTAAGGCAGCAGTGCTTTGGCCGCTTCGGAATATTCTTGTTCCAGCACCTCGGCAAACAGCCAATCGATCTCGATAAGCGCGATATGGTAAAGCAGTGTGCCGATGCTATTGCCGCCGGGGTACGGTTCCCAATCCAACCAATCTGGGTTGAGCGTTGCCAGCAGCTCTTTCAGTCGGCCCCGTGCGCCTTCCAGCTGCCACAGCGCCCGGCCAATGGCGGGGTCGGTGGCGGGCAGCGGCTCTATTTGTAGTTGTTCAACGGCCGTTTCTGTTTGAGCAAGTTCATTCATTTAAGGTGTCAACTCCTGGCGCAGGGAATGCCGGATCATCTCGATAAGGGGCAAATTCTGGCAGCGTTTGCAGCAGCTGCCAATCCTTAAACCCGGCGGCGACCGCTTCCTGCAAATATTCGATAGCTACCGGTTCTTGCAAATGGGCCATGGCCCGCGCCGTTAAAAAGTATACGTAGGCGGGCGGCGCTTCGTCGGTTTCGATGGCAATTTCCAGCATGTCGGCGGCTTCTTCGTACAGCTGGGCCTTGAAGAAAAAGCGGCCCAGCTCGGCATAGTGGCGTGGCTCGTCGTAAACAAAGGTGTAGTCGCTGTAGGCGCGTTCTTGCACAAAACCTACTTTTTCGGCCGTGCGGCTAGAGGCATAGTTGTTGGCTTCGCAATGCCAGCCGATGTGGCGGAAGCCATTGTTTTGGCAAAATTCAACGGTGGCGGCGGTAACGGCCGTTGCCAACCCCCGATTGCGGTGAGAAACGGCCGTTTCTATCCCAATTTCGCACCTGTCCGCCACCGTCGCATCCGCCAGGCACCAGCAAGCAATCTCCTCGCCGTGCAGCGCCACAAAGCCAAACCCATGCTGCAAAAAGTTGGCCTCATTTTGCCAGCCAATGCGGATGGAGTCGGCAATGGTTTGCGGCAGATTTTTGCCCTGAGCTTGCAGCAAGTTGGCATCCAGCCGGGCGATTGTGTAGCCAGCGGGCAGCGCCGTCTGCCAATTTAGCTGAGGTTGGCCAAAGGTAAAATGCTGGTTGCGCCCCCAGATGGGTGGCCAATGCCAGTCGCCCAGCATGTCGGCCAGGGCAGGTTCCCATTGGGGCGAAGCAACGCTCAGCACCAGCTCCGGGTCGGCCGGATTCACCCGGTCGCCAGCCAGCAGGGTGGCGTGCAGTTCGTCGCGCAGGGCGGCATTAAACGCAGCATTGCGGGGGTTGCCTACCAGGTAACTGCGGTCTATGGAGACTAGAAAGCCACTTTGCGGGGCGTCCAGGTTATCGACGTAGACGCGGCCGGGGCTGGTTTGGTGGAGAACGGCCGTTACGTACACATTCCATTCCCCCATCTGGGCAAACAGCGGGGCAACTTGGGCATATTGGTTGGGTTTTAAGCGAATCATGCCCGTAGTCTATCAGCAAATGGGCGGAAAGGGGCACCCGAATTGTATGAATGGGTGGTGAACCTGGTGCAGTTTGCCCTGGTTTTTTGCGGCGCACTACGCTACCTTTTGCCCTGTTTGCCGTATACGGCCTTGTGAATCTGTTCTAATAACAGGAACCAGAACCTTCACCTGTTATTTCCGCATCGGCGGAAATCCACCATTGGTCCGATATGGCCCCGTTTTTACGGGGGTGACAAAAGCAAGAAACTTGCGAAACAAGGAGTTGATAAATGAAACCATTACCAATTATGTACCGATTGGGGTTGGCCGTTTCGGCCGTTTTGCTGCTGGCTGGCTGTAATTCTGAAGAGCCTACCCCCACGCCAGAACCAACGGCCGTTGCCGACACCACCGCCAGCGAAGAACCAACGGCCACTGCGGAACCCGCGGCGACGGATGCGCCAACGGCCGTTCCCCCCACCAATACCCCGGAACCGACGCCCGAACCAACCGCCACAGCCGTGCCCG
Source organism: Candidatus Leptofilum gracile (assembly GCA_016713825.1). Lineage (GTDB taxonomy): Bacteria > Chloroflexota > Anaerolineae > Promineifilales > Promineifilaceae > Leptofilum > Leptofilum gracile. The sequence continues at coordinate 330,743 of JADJOJ010000003.1, forward strand.
CGTACGAGCCCGCGTTTGAAATATCCACCTGCGAATTTGGCATTCCCGGCAACCGGGATGTTACCTGTGGCTACCTGACCGTGCCCGAAAACCGGAACGATGTAGCGAACGGCCGTACCGTGCGCCTGCACGTGGCTATCTTTGCCAGCGACAGCCCCAATCCTGCCCCCGATCCCATCCTCTATCTGGAGGGCGGCCCTGGTGGCGATGCGCTGGAAGTGGTGCCGCTGGCCTTTGAAGACCGCTTTGCCCCCTTCCTGGCTACCCATGAATTCATCATGTTCGACCAGCGCGGCACCGGCTACTCAGAGCCATCGCTGGCCTGCCCCGAGCTGATCGATTTGACGCTGGATACGCTAGACGACAACTTGACCGACGAAGAAGGCGAGGCGCTTTATCTGGCAGCGCTGGGCGAATGCCGTGACCGGCTGGTGGCAGAAGGTGTAGACCTCACTGCCTACAACAGCGCCGAAAATGCCGCCGACGTGGCTGATTTGCGCCTGGCTCTGGGCTACGAAGCGTGGAATTTGTACGGCATCTCCTACGGCACGCGCCTGGCCCAAACCGTGATGCGAGATTATCCAGAAGGGATTCGCAGCGTGATTTTAGATTCGGCCTACCCGTTGGCGGCTAATTTGCAGCTGGAAACGGCCGTAAACGCCGAACGCGCCTTCTCGGTTTTCTTTGCGGGCTGTGCGGCGGACCCCGGCTGTGCCGCTGCTTACCCCAACCTGGATGAGGTGTTTGCCCAGCTGGTGGCCGACCTGAACGAAAACCCGATCATGCTGGAAGCGTACAATTTAAGCGACCGGCAATATTACGACGCGCTGCTCAATGGCGACTTCATGGTGAGCTTGCTGTTTCAGGCGCTGTACAGCGTGGAATTGACGCCAATTATGCCCAAGCTGATTTTTGACGTGCGAGACGGCCGTACCACCGATCTCAATCCATTGGTGACCAACCTGCTGTTTCAGCAAGAGTTTGTTAGCCAGGGGATGCAGCTTTCGGTGCAGTGCAACGAAGAAGTGAGCTTTAGCGTGCCCGGCGAGACGCAGCCCGCCACCACCTACCTCTACCTCAACGACATTTTTGAAGCCAGCTCCGTTACCGGCCAGTTTGGCTTTGATGTGTGCAATTTGTGGCAGGCTGGCCAGGCGGATCCCATCGAAAATATGCTGGTGAACAGTGAGTTGCCCACGCTCATTTTGGCTGGCGAATACGATCCCATCACCCCGCCCAGCTGGGGGCAAGACGTGGCCGAAGGGCTGAGCGATTTTTATTACTTTGAGTTCCCAGGCATTGGCCACGGGGCCAGCGTTTCGGGCGACTGTCCGCTGGCGGTGACCCAGGCGTTTCTTGCCGACCCCACTACAGAACCAGACGCTGCCTGTGTGGCCGAGATGGCTGGGCCGCCGTTCCTGGTGCCGGCGGTGGCTGGCGCTGGGCTTGAGCTAGAGGCGTACAGCAATGCGACGTTTGGCATTTCTGGCCAGAAGCCCGTGGGCTGGGATGAAGCGTCGCCGGGCACGTTTTTGCGGGGCAATTCGGCGCTAGACCAGACGGTGATCATTCAGCAGGCGACGCCGCCCGGCCTGAGTACGGCCGCGCTGCTGGAGCTGTTGTCTAGCCAGCTGGGTTTAGAGGAAGCGCCTTTGCAAAGTGGGGAGTATGTGGATGTGAACGGCCGTACCTGGCAGCTCTACGCCGCAGCTTTCCAGGGCTTTCCCATCAACATGGGCTTTTATGAAGATGATGGCGGCGTGCTGCTGGTGCTGCTGATTAGCGACAGCAGCGAGAGTGAGGCGTTGTATACGGCCGTCTTTACGCCCGCTATGGACGCATTGACGCGAAACTAATTGTGGCTCTTTGGGAATTCAGGGGGTTTACAGCCCGTGATGCGTGAAACGTGAAACGTGACCAGAGAGGCATCACGTTTCACGCATCACGTTTCACGCCAGACCCCACGAAATCCTGAAGACCCCTAATTGTGTACGGGTGATTTCCCCGGAAAATGCTCAATTGGACAATTTTGCCAGAACATTTTCCGGGGAAATTTGATCAGTTTTTAATTCCCCAAAACCGGCAGGCTGGGGAAGGTGGCGCTGTTGCTCACGTAGGTGGCGCTCATCCAGCCAGTGGTGCCGTTGGGCAGGCGCATCTTGAGCCAGGTGGTGCTGCCGTTGCGGCCAATTAAGGTGACATTGGTTCCAGCCGGAACGGCCGTAATCACCGGATACCCCACGCCCGGCCCCGAGCGTAAGTTAACATAATACGCATTCGAGACGAACCGGTGCCGCTGGTAGGCGCTGGTGTAGAGGTGGTGCCTTGCCACACCGGCATGTTGGCAATGGTGACGTTGGTTTGCAGGTAATACGGCCGTCCGCTCACCCACGCCTTGGTGCCGTCTGCCATGTTGATCTGCACCCAGTTGCCTTCCGCATTGCGGTAGCCTGTCAGGTTCACCGTCTGGTTGCGCACCAGCGTGGTGATGACGCTGTATTGCACACCCGGCCCTGTGCGCACGTTTAGATACGCACTCACCACCGTACCCGTGCCCGCTGTGGGGGCTGGCGTGGTGGGGGTGGTTGGCGTTGTCGGCGTGGTGGGTGTGGTGGGCGTGCTGGAGATGGGGGTCCAGCTTACCTGCACCTGAGCCCCGCCTACCCCTTCGTAATACTCCACTTGCAGCGGGATAGAGGCGTTGGGCAAATCAATTTCGCCGCTAAAGGTTTGCGGTGTGTGGTCACTCCAGCCGTTGATAACCAGTTGGCCATTGACCCACATGCGCACGCCATCATCAGACGTGGCGGTGAAGCGGTACCGCCCGGCGGCAAAGTTCAGCGACCGGTTCCAGCGTACAGAGAAGTTGTCGATGGGAACGGCCGTTCCCGGCGAACCACTGCCCCAGTTAAAGTTGATCTGGCTGTCGCTGCGCGTAAGCACCGGCGAGCCGCTCAGCGTTTTGTTGCTGAAATATTGCCCGCTCCACTCACCAGAACCGCTCAATTTCACCCAGCTCAGTTTGGCAATTGCCCCACCCACGCTTTCAAAATACTCCATCTGGATGGGTACGCTGCCGCTGGGCAGGTCGATTTCGGCCGTGTACGTGGTGTTGCCATTCACCCACTGGTTGATGATAAGCTGGTTGTTCACCCAGAGCCGCACGCCATCGTCCACCTGGACAATGAAGCGGTAGCGGCCCGCGTCGAAGTTCATACTGCGCGTCCAGCGGGCCGAGAAGTTGTCGGCCACCACCGTGGCGGCTGGTGCGCCAACGCCCCAGTCGAAGTTGATGCTGGCGTCATCCCGCACCAGCACGGGGTTGCCCGTGAAGCTGGTATTGTTGAAATATTCGCCCTTCCAGTTGGCAATAGGAACCGGGGCGGTGCCGCCCACCGGCACCCAGGAAAGTTTGGCCACAGCCTTGCCGCCCGCCTCGTAATACTCCACCTTCACGGTGTGGTCACCTGCATTCAGGTACACATCTGCCGTAAGCGCATGCACCTGGCTGTCGGTCCAGGAATCGATGATGAGCACGTTGTCTACATAGACGCGCATGCCGTCGTCCATTGTGGCCGTGAAGCGGTAAGAACTGGACGTGGGGAAGTTAATGCTGCGCGTCCAGCGGGCCGAAAACTGATCTTTGTCGATGAGGGCATCGGGTGCGCCATCCCCCCAATCGTTGTTTAGCTCTGCCTCATTCCGTACCAGAACGGCAGAGCCGGACAACGTTTTGTTGTTCCAATAAGAGGCTTGCCAGCTCGTGTCTGCTGCCAGCAGCGGGTTAGCCGGAACAAAGGCCAACAGGCTGCCTAGCAGCATAGCGGCAGCCAGAAAAACCATTGAAACGGTTTGCTTTTTCATGATCCACCTCGTTTGCTCAATCGCAAACACGACTGAGCCATAAAATCCTTTTGTAAGATGTCGCGTTTGGTGCGAATTTTGTAACAGGCAATTGGGTAAGGCTGTTGTGCCCACATTTGTTGGGGGAAGGGGTCGCCAGGAAGATTGCAGGGCACAGAGGCCGATTTCCTCAGCAAATGTAACCCTATTTTACAACGAAATTTTTTGGTTTACCTGACGGAAAGTGGGCGGAACGGCCGTATAACTCAACGCCTTTTCCGTCAGGTAGGATAACAGTCCCGATTCCGTTCATTGTAATATTTTCCGCCAGAACCATCCCCTAAGTTCAGCGTAGACATCATGTCGTTTGATGCTGGGGGTGACCCAAAACATTTTTCATTTTAATGCGAAGGATTTTATTCAATGACGGCTTTACTGATCCTCTTCACTTTATCGACAATTATGTTTCTTTTGGTCTGGTGGAACCCAGGTCAGTGGTCGGCAGCCACTGTGCGACGCCTGGGCCGCACGGCCCTCTTCATCTTCATTGGGAGTTTGCTGTTTATCGTGAGCAACCGCACTGCAGACGCCCAGGTAAATCCCATTTTGGAGATCACCAAGGATTTTGGCGGCAGCACGGCCCTGGACGTGGCTTCCGGGGAAGAGTTTACTTACTACATTGCCTACCGCTGCGCCAGTATTACGCAGGACTGTCTCAATACCAGCCTCACCGATCTGCTGCCGCCCGAGGTGGTGTATGTGGAAGGTACCGGGCCGATTGGGGATATTACGGCCGTAAACTACGACTCCGGCAGCCACACCGTCACCGTCAATTTTGTGAATCCGCTTGGGGCAGGCTCCACCGGTATCCTGGAAATTACCGTTAAATTTCCACCAGGAACGCTGCCGGGGACAACGGCCGTAAACCAGGCCACCAGCACCACCACCGGCGGCACCTACAACAGCAACCAGGTCACCGCCACCGCCACCGGCGAATTTGAAATGACTATCGACAAAACCGTCGCCAACGACTTCGATGATGGCGTCATCGGCTCCGACTTTACCACCAACTACAGCCTCAACGTCTGCAACCCAGACGACATCGGCGGCGTTCACCTCACCAACGTCACCATTACAGACACCTTACCCACCGAAGCTACCTTCGTCAGCGCCAGCAATGGCGGCGCGTACGATTCTGGCAGCCATACCATCACCTGGTCGTCCACCAGCCTGGGTGGCAGCCTGCCCAACGTCATTCCCGTCACCAACGGCTGCTCGCTTTCCCTCAGCGTCAATGTTCGGTTTGATCCCGACGGCCCCGACGGCGTCCCCGGCAACAGCGACGACCCCGTCATCAACAGCACCGTCACCAACACCATGAACATCCACGGCACGCCCGAAGACGGCTCCCCCGACTACACCGACACCGACGGCGTAGACCTGCTGCTCATCGGCCCCTACTTCGACGATGGCAACGGCAAAAGCGGCAGCACCCCCTCTAGCTACATCGGTCGCCCCTTGGAAGAGCTGCCCGGCGGCTCCGTGAATTACACGGTCCGCTACACCAACCAGGGCACCATCACCGCCACCAACGTCACCGTAACCGATACGCTCCCCGCACAGGTTCGCGTCTCCTCAATTTCCATCCGGCCTATTGTGGACCCGGTCGATGGTTTTTATGAAAGCAATGCCAACCCAGGCGTTTGGTTACCCTTCCCTGGCAATGGCTACACAGTAAACAGCACCGTACCCGTTGTTAATACCACAACAGCTAGCCCAACCGACATCGAGTTAGCGCCCGGTGACTACCTCACCGGCATTCGCTGGGAGTTGGGCGATGTGCCGCCCGGCACGCCCACCTGGAGCGCCAGCATTGCCAGCACCATTGATCCTGGCGTGGCTGGGAATATCACCTTTGGTAACTGCGCCACAACCTCTGCCGACTATATCGAAGACGGCATTCCCGGTACTTCCACCAACAACCAGTGTGTCAACGTCACCACCATCGAAGCCCGCGCCATTCCTCGCGTGAGCAAAACGACCACGTCCGACAGCCTGCTGCCCGGTGAAGTCACCCAGTTCACCCTGCAAGTTTACAATCCCAGCGAAGCCCACAACAACGTGGTGGCCCCGCTCACCCTGGCCGACCTGCTGCCCGCGCGCATGGAAATTGTGGTGCCCGACGGGACGGTTTCCAGCGGCTACAGCGTACCCACCGCCACGCAAATCCTGGATGGCGACTGGTTCACCTTTGTCGCCACCGATGGTGCGCCTGCCCCCACCTACGTTTTCACCCCTACCTTCAACGCAGAGAATGACACGCTGCTGCGCTGGGAGTGGCCTGCACCTTACCAGATGGCTCCTGGTGAATCAATTACCATTAATTTTTATGCCCGCGTGCTGGATTACACCCGGCCGCAAAGTTTGGCAAATCAGGGCATTTTGCTGTGGGACGATGCCGCCACCAGCAATGCCCTGCCCTGCGACGGCGACGATGGTGTGGGTGCCTACACCGATGCCGACGACGTGGATCAGGATGGCAATAGCGGCGAAGCGGGCTGCGTGGTGACCTTGCCCGTTACGGTGGAAGCGTTTCTGGCGATGGATTCCGAGAAATTTGTAGACGGCACGCTGGACATAAACCCTGGCTGGACCGACTACGATTACACCGTCACTGGTGGGGCAGTGGATTGGCGCATGGTGATCACCAACACCAGCAACGTGACCGCCACCAACATCACCGCTTACGACGTGTTCCCCTACATCGGCGACACAGGCACCATTGACCTCTCCAGCCGGGGCAGCCAATGGCGGCCTCACCTCATCTTTCCCATCACCGACACGATGGGGTTGCCGATGACCATCTCCTACAGCCAGAGCAGCAATCCCTGTCGCCCGGAAATTTTGCCCAGCGGCCCGGCGGGTTGTACCGACGACTGGTCGGAAACGCCACCAGCGGACATTACCACGGTGCAGGCGGTGCGCTTTGAATTTTGTGACAGCGGCGGCTGCCTGGAACTGCCGCCCGACGATGGGTCAGGCGGCGGCAGCCTGGCATTTAACTGGCACATGGTCGCGCCCAACAGTGCCGTGCCGGGTGAGGTAGCCTGGAACTCGTTTGGCTTTACGGCCGAAGGTGGCGGCCTGAAGCTGCTGCCTTCTGAGCCGATTCGGGTGGGCATTGAGCTGGCGGCCAACACGCTGCCTGGTTACTCCATTGGCGATTACGTTTGGCTAGACTTGGTGGGGCGGCAGGACGATGGCATCCAGCAGCCAGAAGAAACTGGCCTGAGCGGCGTGCGGGTGGAATTGTGGAACGCAACAACCAACACCTTTGTTGATTTCCGCACGACTGGGCCAGATGACAATGGGAATCCAGGTTTTTACGAATTTATCAACATTCCCAACGGCAATTATTTTGTGCGCTTTTTCCAGCCGCAGGATGGGTTGAACTATACGTTTAGCCCGGGGGAGCAGGGGGCGGATACGGCCGTTGACGCCAACGGCACCACGCTCGGCACAGACCCCACCTTCGGCGACTACAGCCAAACCGACGATTTCACGGTAAACAACGCCGACGATTACACCATCGACCAGGGCATGTGGATTGAAGCCGACTACGGCGACGCCCCGACCGCGTACCCCGTGGCCGCGGCCTCGCAGGCCAACCCGGCTGACGCCGCCCGGCATATCATCGTGCCCAACTTTTTCCTGGGCAGCGGCGTAGACGCCGAAACCGACGGCCAGCCTACCACCACCGCCTGGGGGGATGATCTGGCGACAGATGATGAGGATGGGGTTTTGTTTGCCACCTATCAGGGAACGGCCGCTCTTCCCTCAGCGCTCCTGCTGATCAATCGGAGCAATAACCTCACCCTCACGGCCACCATTCCACCCACCATGACCGGCTATCTCAACGCCTGGATCGACTTTAACGCTGATGGCGATTGGGACGATTTAGGTGAGCATATTTTTGTCGATGAGGCGCTGAGCAACGGCAGCAATCCGCTGAGCGTGACCGTGCCGCCAACGGCCGTTGCTGGCACCACCTACGCCCGTTTTCGTTTTAGTTCTGATACAGGGTTGACGCCGGAGGGAACGGCCGTTGACGGTGAAGTTGAAGATTACCAGGTGCAACTGATGGATTTGCCCGTCAAAAGCGTAATCGATTCCTCCGAGGCGCACACCAGCGGCAATAATCTGGCCATTGGTGAAATTGTGCGCTACCGGCTGGCCGTGCCCGTGCCCGAAGGCACCACCACCAATATGGTCATCACCGACACGTTGCCAGCTCGCCTGCAAGTTGTCGGCACGCCAACCATCACATTCACTGCCGACAGCACGGTTACCTGGAGCGAATTCTCCGTGACGCCCGCCACTTTCAGCAGCGGCACCGATCCGGTGTTCACCCTGGGCACCGTTACCAACAATGACAGAGACACCGGGACGGAGTACGTCCTGGTTGAGTTCAACGCCCTGGTGCGCAATGACTCAGGCAACCAGCACAACACCACACGCAATAACAACTTCACAGTTACCTACGACAACAACTTTAGCTTCACCACCCCCAACGTGCAGATACGCATTGTGGAACCAGATGTGTCGTTGACCAAAACGATTACCACCACGCCCAGCGACGCGGGCGATACGATTGTGTACGAAATTGTGGCTACCAACAGCAGCGCCAGCCAACATTGAAACCGCCTTCGAACTGCTCATCACCGACACGCTGGATGCGAACCTGACGTTGCAAACGGTGAATGTGAGCGAGCCAGCCTACGCCACAGCAACCAACAACAGCAGCATTGCGAGCAATCAGGTGAATGTTTCGGTTGATATGCTTGATCCGGGCGATTCTGTAACGGTGACGGTAACGGCCGTTGTCAACGCCACCGCCCCCGTCAACGAAACCATCCCCAACACCGCCTATCTCACCTACAGCTCCCTGCCCGGTGAAGGTACCACGGGCAACAGCACCGGCTCAGACACGCCCGGCGCGTCTGGCGATGCCGACGGCGAGCGCAACGGCGATGGCGGCACCAATGATCACTTCGACTCCGACAGTGCCGATGTTGATTTGCAAGCGCCCAGCCTGGACAAGCAAGTATCGCCCACCACCTACACCATCGGCGACATACTCACCTACACCGTCGTCGTCACCCTGCCCGAAGGTATCGCTCAAGACTTTGTTTTTGTGGACGATTTGCCCACGGGTCTGGCCTATCAAAGTCACCAGATCATCACTGCCAGTGGTTCTAGCGGCGGCCTGCTCAGCAGTGATTTCAACGGCACGCTGCCCGCGCCCACCGTCACCGCCCCCGGCGGCAGCGGAGCCAATCTTACGCTCGATTTTGGCGATACGACCATCACCGCTGACAACAATGCCAACAACAACCGCTTCTTGGTGACGGTAACGGCCGTTGTTCTCAACGAACTCGGCAACCAAAATGGCGACACCCTCACCAATACCGCCGAAGTAACCTACACCGCTAACGGCAGTCCCGTCACCCAGGACGATTCCGTAGACATTGACCTGGTAGAACCGGTGCTGCAAATCAGCAAGCAGCTCGTCGCCCCTGTACCCGATCCACTAGACGCAGGCAGCAGCATCACCTACCAGATTGTGCTGGAACATGCCGCCAGCACCGCCGCCGATGCCTACGACGTGGTCATCACCGACACGCTGCCCAGTACCCTCACAGGCATCACCGTAGACAGCGTGGCCGTTAGCGGCATCACCGATCCCGGCTACGATTTGACCAGCGGCGTGCTGCGCGTGCCCGCCAGCGGCAGCTTCGACTTCCCCCAGGGCAGCGTTATCACCCTCACCGTCTCGGCCACCATTGGCGGCTCGGCAATCCCCGGCCAAACCATCGCCAACACCGCCGGAGCCACCTGGAGCACCCTGGACGGCACCCCCGCCGAAGAGCGGGACGGCGGCGGCGACCCCGACGGCAGCGACCTGCTGGACGGCGGCGCACTCGACGATTACGAAGTCGAAGACACCGCCAACCTCACCGTAGACGGCACCGCCAGCGTCAAAACGCTGGTGGGCACCTCCGCCGGGCACACCAGCGGCAGCAGCGTCACCATCGGCGAGGTGATCACCTACAGCATCTCCGTCGCCGTGGCCGAAGGCACAATTCCCTCCCTGGTCATTGTGGATAATTTGCCTGCTGGATTGGAGTATGTGGTAGGAACGGCCGTTGTTAACTCAACAGGCTTCAACGGCACCCTTCCCACCCCCACCATCACCGCCCCCGGCGGCAGCGGCGGCGATGTTACCTTTACCTTCGCTGGCTTCACCGTCCCCGCCGACAACGACCCCAGCAACAACAGCTTCAGCGTGCAGCTGCAAGCCGTCGTGCTGGATGTACCCGGCAACGATGGCGTCAATCCCGGCCAAACCACCCTCACCAACAACGCCACCGTGCAAATTGGCAGCGCCACGCCAGAAACGCTCACCCCGGTCAACGTCACCGTCGTTGAGCCACAAATGGCAATCGTCAAAAGCTTCAGCACCAACGAAGCCTCCCCCAACGACACCATCACCGTGACCCTCACCGTCACCAACACCGGCACCAGCACTGCTTTCGACGTCATCATCGACGATCCGATTGACAACAACGAGTTCCACACCCTCACCGAAGGCAGTACGCAAGCGGGCTTCACCTTCAGCACCGTGCCCTCCGGCGGCGACACGATTGTGCGCTACACCGGTGGCAGCATCGCCGTGGGCGGCAGCGCCACCTTCACCTTCCAAATGACCCTGGACCCCGACCTGCCGCCCAGCCCGCCCGACCTCACCAACACCGCCACCGTCACCCAGGCGACCACGCTGGACAGCACCGCCAACGACGGCGACGACACGGAAGAGCGGGACGAGCCGGATGTGGACGACAGCGACGACCTCACCGTCATCGTGCCGGACATTGTGCTGACCAAAACCGACGGCATCACCGTGGTGGACCCCGGTGAGCAAATTACTTACACGCTGACGATTGAAAATCAGGGAACGGCCGTTGCCACTGGCGTCACCATCACCGAAACCGTCCCGGCCAACACCACCTTCGCGGGCACGGCAGGCTGGACGTGTGTGGGCAGCACCTGCACCTACGATCTCGGCACGCTGGGCGTGGGCGCCTCTACGGATGTGGATTTCTCCGTTATTTTTGATGCAAGCCGCCCGCCTGACGTGAATAGTGTGGTGAATACGGCCGTTGCCCACGACGACAACACCCACGGCAATGACCCCACCCCCGACAACAACGACGACACCGACACCGACGCCGTCTCCGCCTCCATCGGCGACTACGTGTGGGAAGATGTGAACGGCAACGGCCAGCAGGATGACGGCGCAACGGGCATCCTGGGCGTCACCGTCGATCTGTACGATGGCAGCGACAATTTCATCACCAGTACCACCACCCTGGCCGATGGCTCCTACATCTTCTACGATCTCGATCCGGGCAGCTACTATCTCATCTTCACGCCCCCCGCTGGCTACGAAATCAGCCAGCAAAACCAGGGTGCCGACGCCACCGACTCGGACATCGATCCGACCACGGGGCAAACGGCTACCACAAACCTGGTTGCCGCCGAGCACGATCCCGACTGGGACGCCGGTCTCTACCAGCCCGCTTCGCTTGGCGACTTCGTCTGGTACGATCTCAACAACGACGGCATCCAGGATGGCGGCAGCGAAATTGGCCTCTACAACGTTACCGTGAACCTGTACGACGGCAGCGACAACTTCATCACCAGTACCACCACGCTGGCCGACGGCAGCTACAGCTTCACCGATCTGCCCCCCGGCGACTACTACATCGAAGTGGTGCCGCCCACTGGCTACACCACCAGCCCGCAGAATCAAGGTGGTGACGATACGGCCGATTCCGACATCGACGCCAGCGGCCAAACCATCCCCACTGATCTGATCTCCAACGAAGACGATCCCACCTGGGACGGCGGCCTCTACGCCCAGCCCGCCAGCATCGGCAACTACGTCTGGCTGGATGCGGATCAGGACGGCGTGCAAGATGCCGACGAGTTCGGCATTCCCAACGTCACCGTCAACCTGTACGACTACGACGACCACCCGCGCGGCAGCACCACCACTGCCTTCGACGGCAGCTACAGCTTCACCAACCTGCCGCCCGGCGACTACTACGTCGAGGTTGTGCCGCCCGCCAGCTACACCATCACCACCCAGGACGTGCCGGGGGATGATGCGCTGGACAGCGACATCGACGCCACCACCGGCCAAACCATCGTCACCACGCTTGATCCGGGCGAAGACGACCCCACCTGGGATGCCGGTCTCTACATCGATCCCGCCAGCATTGGTAACTATGTCTGGCTGGATGCCAACCAGGATGGCCTGCAAGATGCCGACGAGTACGGCGTGCCCGGCGTCACGGTTGAGTTGTACGACAGCAGCGACAACCTGATTGACACCACCACCACCGCCTACGACGGCAGCTACGGCTTTACCAATCTGGTGCCCGGCGATTACTACGTGGTCGTCACGCCGCCCGCAGGCTACACCATTACCGATCAAGATCAGGGGGTGGATGATGCCGTGGACAGCGACATTGACCCGACCACCGGAGAAACGATTCTCACCACGCTCGATCCCAACGAGGACGATCCCACCTGGGATGCGGGTCTCTACATCGACCCGGCCAGCATCGGCGACTTTGTCTGGCTGGATGTGAACCAGGACGGCATTCAGGACGGTGGCGAATTGGGTATTGGCGGCGTGACGGTGGACCTGTACGACGGCAGTGACAACCTCATCGACACCACCACCACCCTGGGCGATGGCAGCTATGGCTTCAGCAACCTGCCCCCAGGCGATTATTATCTCATCGTGACGCCTCCGGCTGGCTACACCATCAGTCCGCAAGACCAAACGGCCGAAACGGCCGATTCCGACATCAACGCCTCCGGCCAAACCGCCACAACCACTCTCACCTCTGGCGAGGACGATCCCACCTGGGATGCGGGCCTCTACATCCTGCCCGCCAGCCTGGGCGATCTCGTCTGGCTGGATGCCAACCAGGACGGCCTGCAAGACGCCGACGAATTCGGCATCCCCGGCGTGACGGTGAACCTGTACGACAGCAGCAACACCTTCATCGCCACCACCACCACCGCCTACGACGGCAGCTACAGCTTCACCAACCTGGCCCCCGGCGATTACCACATCGAAGTGGTGCCGCCCGCTGGCTACACCATCACCACGCAAGACGCTGGCGATGACGCGCTGGACAGCGACATCAACGCCAGCGGCCTCTCCATCGACACCACCCTCGCTTCCGACGAAGACGATCCGACCTGGGATGCGGGTCTGCACATCGACCCGGCCAGCATTGGCGACCTGGTTTGGCTGGATGCCAACCAGGACGGTTTGCAGGATGGCGACGAGTACGGCATCGGCGGTGTGACGGTGGAACTGTACGACGACAACGACAATTTGATTGACACCACCACAACGGACGGCAACGGTGGCTACAGCTTCACCAACCTGCCGCCAGGCGACTACTACGTCCTGGTCACGCCGCCCGCTGGTTACACCATCACTGGCCAAAACGCGGGTGACGATGCGCTGGACAGTGACATTGATCCGACACCTGGCCCCACCGGGCCAAACGGCCGTTACCACCCTCGATCCCAACGAAAACGACCCCACCTGGGATGGCGGTCTCTATGCCCAACCCGCCAGCATTGGCAACTACGTCTGGCTGGACGCCAACCAGGACGGCCTGCAAGACGCCGACGAGTTTGGCATTCCCGGCATCACCGTGAACCTGTACAACGGCAGCGGCACCTTCATCGGCACCACCACGACGGGTGCCTTTGGCAGCTATGGCTTCACCAACCTGCCGCCCGGCGATTATTACGTCGAAGTGATAGCCACGGGCTACACCATCACCCAACAAAACCAGGGCAGCGATGAGGCGCTGGATAGTGACATTGATACGACGACGGGGGAAACGGCCGTTACCACCCTCATCGCCGGTGAAAACGATCCCACCTGGGACGGCGGCCTCTACATCATCCCCGCCAGCTTAGGCGATCTGGTTTGGCTGGATGCCAACCAGGATGGCCTGCAAGATGCCGACGAGTTTGGCGTGCCCAACGTCACCGTACACCTGTACGACAGCGGCGACAATCTGCTGGACACAACCAGTACCGACGCTTACGGCAATTACAGCTTCACCAACCTGACCCCCGGCGACTACTACGTGGCAGTTGTGCCGCCCACCGGCTACACCATCACCAGCCAGGACGCAGGCGACGACGCGCTGGACAGCGACATCGACGCCACCACCGGGCAAACCAGCGTCATCAACCTGGCCTCTGGCGAAAATGACCCCACCTGGGATGGCGGTATCTACACCCCACCGGCCAGCCTGGGTGACACCGTCTGGCTGGATGCCGATCTGAACGGCACGCAGGACTTTAACGAAGGCGGCGTGATTGCCGTCACCGTGAGCCTGTACGACGGCAGCGGCAATCTGCTGGACAGCACCGCCACCAACGCCACCGGCTTCTACGAATTCACCAATCTGCCGCCCGGCAGCTACTACGTGGACGTAACGCTGCCCAACGGCTACGCCTTCACCACGCAAGACGCCAGCGGCGATGACGCGACGGACTCCGACGTGGACACGACGACGGGCGAAACCATCGTCACCACGCTCATCGCGGGCGAAAATGATCCCACCTGGGATGCGGGCCTGGTGCCCGCCATCGCCAGCCTGGGTGATTATGTGTGGGAAGATTTGAACGGCGACGGTTTGCAAGATGTGGGTGAGCCGGGCGTTCAGGGCGTGACGGTTTATCTGTATGACATCACCGACACGCAAATCATGACTGCGACGACGGATGTGAACGGCCGTTACACCTTCATCGACCTCACCCCCGGCACCTACCACGTCGAGTTTGTTCTGCCTGTGGGCTACAGCTTCACCCTGCAAAACCAGGGCGCAGACCCCGCCGCCGACTCCGACGCCGACACCACCACCGGACTGACCATCCCCACCGTGCTCACCCCCGGTGAAAACGACGTCAGCTGGGACGCCGGTCTGGTTCAGCCGCTCAATCCGCTGTTGGCCGCCCTGGGCAACTACGTTTGGGAAGATTTGGACGGCGACGGTATTCAGGACGCAGGCGAACCGGGCGTGGAAAACGTCACCGTGAACCTGTACGATACGGGTGGCTTCGTGGACACCACTACCACCGACGCCAACGGCCTCTACCAGTTCATTGACCTGGTTCCGGGCGACTACCACGTGGAATTCATCCTGCCCGCTGGCTATGACTTTACTCAACAAGACCAGGGTGCCAGCGATACGGCCGATTCCGACGCCGACACGACCACGGGGTTGACCATCCAAACCAATCTGGTGGCGGGTGAAAATGACACCACCTGGGACGCTGGCCTGATCCAGCAGCTCAATCCCGCCCTGGCGGCCATAGGCAACTACGTCTGGCTGGATGCCGACGAGGACGGCCTGCAAGACATCGGCGAGCCGGGCATCGAGAACGTGACGGTGAATCTGTACGACAGCAACGACGTGCTCACCGGCACCACCAGTACCGACGCCAACGGCCTCTACCAGTTTATCGACCTGACGCCGGGCGATTACTATGTGGAATTTGTGCCGCCGACGGGCTACATCCTCACCGGGCAAGACCAGGGTGCCGACGACGCGCTCGATTCTGACGCGGACGCCAACATCTTCAGCGCCACCTTTGGCCAAACGATCCCCACCAATCTGGTGGCGGGTGAGAACGACACCACCTGGGACGCTGGTCTGTACATCCCCAGCGCCCCCTCCACCGCCAGCCTGGGCGATTTTGTCTGGCTGGATGTGAACGTGGATGGCGTGCAGGACGGCGGCGAGAGCGGCGTAGAAAATGTGACCGTCAATCTGTACACCAGCGGCGACGTGCTGGTAGACACAACCACCACCGATGCGACCGGCTTCTACCAATTCACTAACCTGCTGCCGGGCGATTACTACGTGGGTTTTATGCCCCCGGCGAACTACGCGCTCACCTTTGCCAACAGCGGCGTGACCGATCTGGATGATTCGGATGCGGACCCGGTGAGTGGGCAAACGGCCGTTACCACCCTCACCGCTGGCGAAAACGACCCCACCTGGGACGCAGGCCTCTACCAAACGCTCCGCCTGGGCAACCGCGTCTGGTTCGATGTGGACAATGACGGCATCCTGGACGCGGGCGAACAGCCGGTGCCCGGCGTGGTCATGGAACTGCTGGATGGCGTGGGCAACCCGGTCATCCTGCCCGCCAGCAGCCAGCCGCTCACCACCACCACCAGCACCGACGGCATCTATCTGTTTGATAGTTTGCCCGCGGGCGACTACATCGTGCGCGTGGCGGCCAGCAACTTCGACGAGTGGACAGACCCGCTGTACGGTTTTGTCAGCAGCCGCAGCAACCTGGCGGTTGATCCGGCCGTCGATCCGGACAGCAACCAGAGCGATGTGGACGATAACGGCCGTAACAACCCAGACCCGGCCAACGGTGGTATCGTTAGCTATCCGGTCACCCTCACCGTGGGCGGTGAACCGACCAACGAGGGTGCCGACGAAGACGGCGACTTCCCCAACGCCGACAGCAACCTCACCGTAGATTTCGGCTTCTTCGAGCGGCTAACGCTGGGCAACTACATCTGGCTAGACAACAACGAGAACAGCACCATCGATCCCGGCGAGCCGGGCGTGGGCGGCGTAATCGTTTACCTGCTGGATGGCAACGGCAATCCCATACGCCATCCGCAAACCAACCAGCCGATCCAAACCAGTACCAACCAGAGCGGCTACTACCAGTTCACCAATCTGTACCCCGGCGAATACCGGGTGCTGGTTGGCGCAGAAAACTTCCAGCCGGGCGGTGCGTTGGAAGGGTATTGGAGCAGCCCCGGCGCGGTAGACCCCGACGACAATTCGGACATCGACGACAACGGTGTGGACGAGGAAAAGCCGTGGGATACGGGCATCGTCAGCCGGGCGGTGCGGTTAGATTATGATCTGGAGCCGCGCAACAACGACGATACCGACGACAACGACAACACCAACCTGACCGTCGATATGGGCTTTGTGGCCACGCCAACGGCCGTTTCCCTCACCAGCTTCAGCGCCACCAACCTGGGCAACCAGCAGGTACGTATCAACTGGACCACCGCCTCCGAGCTGGACAACTTCGGCTTCCGCCTCTACCGCAGCAGCAGCAACAGCTTTGCTGGGGCCACCCAGATTCACTTTGAGCCAACGGCCGTTCCCAACGGTACCGGCCCCGGAGCCAGCTACAGCTACACCGACGATGTGCCCGGTACCGGCACCTACTACTACTGGCTGGTCGATGTGGAGACGGATGGGGATACGGCCGTTCACGGCCCCGCCATCGCCAACGTCACGCCATTCTTCAATGTTTACCTGCCGTTGGTCATCGGCGGCAACTGAAAGAGGTAATTGGGTAATTGGGTAATTACGTAATTTACCCAATTACTCAATTACTCAATTACTTCCCATGCTTGCTAAAAACGGCCGTCTTCTCATCCTCCTCCTGGCGCTCATTCTGCTAACCGGGCAGGGCAAGCCAACTTACTCGGCTGAACTAACCGCTAACCCGGAGCCACAAATCAGCTTGCTGCCCGACGGCGTGCAGGTGGTGTGGCCCACGCCGGAACTGGTGGAAACGGGGCAGCCAGACGGCCGTTCCACCCTCAGCCTCCCCACCTTCAACGACGATCTCACCGCCGCGCTGCTGCTGGCCTTGCCGCCAGAAGGTGACCCCACGCTGGCATTTGCCGAAAGTGGGGCGGGGGAATTACTCGCCAACACCATCACCTATGCACCCGCCGCTGGCCCCGTTTTTAGCCTGGACGAAGTCGGCGTGCTGCGCGGCGTGCGCCTGGCCCGGCTCACCTACCGCCCCATCCAGCCCGCTGGCGACGGCCTGCGCATAGTCAATCTGGCGACAGCCACCATCCAGTTCCACAGCCCGCCCGGTTTGGCCCGACCCGCCGCCGCCGTGCCCGATTTGCTGCAAACGGCCGTTGCCCAGCAAATCATCAACCCCAGCCAGCTACTCATTGCCCCAACCGCTGCCCAGCCAGAAAAACCAGCTATTGCAGACCCCGCCGTGTTTATTGAAGTGAGTGAACCAGGGATGACGGCCGTTTCCTTCACCGATCTGCAAAGCGCAGGCTTCCCCGTCGGCACCATCAACCCCACCAACTTGCAGCTTTGGCTCGATGGTCAGCCGCGCCCGCTGGACTGGTTTGGCGACGGCGACGCCCAGTTCGAGCCGGGCGAATCGTTCCGTTTTTACGCTGCGCCCTGGTTCAACCGCTGGCAGGCCAACGACGTGTACAAACTCACCGCAGGCAGCAGCCCCGGCAGCCGGGTTGGGGGGCAAGCGGCTTCGCCCAACGGCCTCACCACAGGCACGCTGACGCTAACGGCCGTTGCCGAGCAAAACAATCTCTACACCCCCGACTGCCTCTGTGGCCAGCTGCCTGCCGGGCGGGATGGCGACCGCTGGGTCTGGGAAGATTTGCGCCAGCCAGGACGGCCGTCTGGCAGTTACCCCATCAATTTACCTTATGTCAACAAAAATCAACCCGCCCAGCTCACCCTCTGGACCATCGGCCTCACCGCGCTAGACGCCAACCCCGACCATCGCCTGAACCTGAGCTTCAACGGTACCAGCCTGGGCAGCGTGAGTTGGGATGGCAAAACGGCCGTTACCCGCACCCTCACCATCCCCGCCAGCAGCCTGCAAGCCAGCAGCGCCCTCAACCTGGCCATCCCCGCCGTGCCGGGCGTGGAAATCGACGGCCAATGGCTAGACGCCTTCGCCATCCGCTACAGCTACGACGGCAGCCAAACCGCCGCCGCCGAGCAGCTTTTTGTGCAGGGCGCAGCCGCCCGTCGCGCCTATACCGTGCAGTTGGGCAGCAGCGCCGGGCTGCGCCTGTACGATGTGTCTAACCCCGCCGCCCCCGCCGTGCTCAGCAGCCTGAGTTGGCAAGACGGCCGTATCTCCTGGGGCGATCCAGATGCGGCCGGGCACAGCTACCTCGTCACAAACAGCAGCAGTTTGCACACCCCCGCCGCCGTCCGCCTGCCGCGCAACACGCTCACCGCCAGCGCCGATTACCTCATCATCAGCCCCGCCAGCTTCATCCCGACGCTGACCCCGCTGGTGAATTTGCGCCGCAGCCAGGGGCTCACCGTGCAGGTGATGGATGTGCAGGCAATTTATGATGGCTGGGGGAACGGCCGTCTCTCCCCCGAAGCAATTCGCAGCTATCTGAGCGACCGCTACCACAACAGCCTGTCTGCTCCCCAGTTTGTTTTACTGGTGGGCGATGGCACAATCGACCCCAAACAGTACCGCGCCGATTCGCAATTTACCTGGCTGCCCCCTTACCTGGCCAACGCCGACCCCTGGGTAGGCGAAGTTGCCGCCGACAACCGGTACGTGGCCGTAGACGGCAGCGACTTTTTGCCCGACATGATGATTGGTCGCCTGCCGGTCAATAGTTTGGCCGAGGCGCAAACCGTGGTGAGTAAGATTGTGGGGTATGAGACGGAGCCATTTTTTGGGGATTGGAACGGCCGTATCACCTTCATTGCCGACGACACCGACGCGGCGGGCAACTTTGCCGCCCACGCCGCCAGCCTGCGCCAGGCGTACGTCGCCGATCCGTGGCGGGCCAGCAGCCTCAGCTACAGCCCCGCCCTGCTCAGCGAAACGGAAATGCAAACGGCCGTTCGCCAAAGCTGGCAAAATGGGGCAGGGCTGCTGGTGTACACGGGGCACTCCTCCATTCATCAATGGGGGGCGGAGCGCTTTTTCCACCTGGACGATGTGGCCAACCTGAGCAACGGCGCGCGCCTGCCGGTGGTGCTGGAAATGACCTGCTTCACCGGCTCGTTTGCCCAGCCGTTTTGGAATACGCTGGACGAGGCGCTGCTGCGCCAGCCCAACGGCGGCGCGGTGGCCGTCTGGGGAGCCACCGGCCTGGGCGTGGGCACCGGTCACGATGCCCTGGCGGGCGGCTTTTTGCAAACGGTGATTGGGGCAGATGAGGTGCGGGTGGGAACGGCCGTACTCGCCGGAAAGCTCAACCTGCTCACCCACAAACCGGCCAACCTGGATTTGCTAGACACCTTCACCCTCTTCGGCGACCCAGCCATGCAGTACAACACCGACTTCTGGGCCGGCATCCCCACCTACCTTCCCCTGGTTTCTCGCTAAAAAAGTTCAACTTCTCCGAAGAAGTTGAACTTTTTGGTGTCCCAAAAATTATTCCGCGTAGACGAAGCAGCCTGCGTTTTCGGGATGATCGGCGACGAGGGAACGGCCGTCTACCCCCCGCAGCAGCCACAGCACCAAAAAATCACCCCCCGCCGCAATGGTAAAAATGACGCCAAAGAAGAGGAGCCAGCCGTTGGCAGTTGCTAAGCCGGCCAGCATGGGCGCAAAGCCCAAAACCAGGGCGGGCATCAGCACGCCCAGCCGGTACGCCCAGGCGGGCATCGGCTCGGTGCTGTGGGCGTAGGGGGTGCCTGTTTTCCACTGGACGCCATACTTCATGGCCTGTAACGGCTTGCGCCCGGCCACCATCCAGGTGAAGCCGTGCAGCAGTTCGTGCACCACAATGCCGCCCAGCACCGCCAGCCAGAAGAGGCCAAAAGTGCCAAAAAAGGCATCGAAGCCATCCAGCGCAGCCCGCCAGCCCCAGCCCAGCCCGAAGGCAATGATGAAGGGGAGGGTGGGCAGCAGCCCCATCAGCAAGGCAGAGATGCCAACCTGATCCAGGGGAATCGACAAATCTTGCTTGTCGCGGCTCTCATTATGATTGAAGATTGTTTGTTGCATTACTTTTTCTCCTATTCGTCGGCAAGGTTGGTAACGGCCGTTCCCCAACGGCCGTTACCAGGCAAGAACATTAACCTATCAGTTGCGCCAGGATACCAAAGACCAGATTGTTCAAAGCGTGGGCAAAAATGGGCAGCCAGAGCGAGCCGCTTTTCTCGTACAGCCAGGCCAGCAGCAGGCCCAGCGTAAACGCCCCAATGATTTGCAGCGGGATGAAGTGGAACAGCCCAAACAGCAGCGAACTCACAAAAATGGCGGCCCACATCCCCAGCCGGTTGCGCAGCACATTGTGCACATAACCCCGAAAGAACATCTCCTCCCACAGCGGCACCAGCGTAGAAATGAGCACCACAGAGACGATCATCGCCGCTGGCTCATCAAAAACCAGCATCTGGCTGAGCGCCTCGGACCCGGCGTTGAGCACGGGAAAGGTGACCGAGAGCCAATCTAGCCCAAACGCCCGCACCACGCCCACGGCCAGGCTGAGCAAGGTAGCGGTGACCAACCAACGGCGCGAAACGGCCGTAAACCCCAACGCGGCCAGCGAATGTTTGTGCAGCAGCGCATTGGCCAGCAAAATTGCCCCAATCCCAGCCAGGGCGCTGGTGAAAACAGTCACCACCGTGATGGTGAGAATAGAGGCATTGGCCGCCAGCAGCAGCACCACGGCAACCTGCGAAATAATGTATACGGCGATAAAAATGGCGGCAATGGCCACCGCACTCCACCGATTCCACAGGCGTAACGGCCGTTTCGCCGCCGTCGGGTCCGGTTGGTTAATGGCACTATTTACAATGTCAGACATGATAAAATCTCCTATTTTGCGCAGGGGGCAGTTGCAAGACGGCCGTAACCTGCCTTTATCAATCATCTAATAACTTGCTTAAAATGGACCTTATTTCAGGAAAGTTTAATCTGCGAGCCAGAAGATAGTCTCCACAGGCTCGTTAAAAAGTTGGGCAATGCGCAAGGCAAGCACCACCGATGGATTGTATTCTCCATTCTCAATGGCGCTGACCGTTTGTCGGCTTACTTCAATCTGGTCAGCCAGATCTGCTTGCGTCAGGCGGTCACGCGCCCGCAGTTCCCGAATTTTGTTGGCCAACCCTTCTCCACTGGTACGTGCCATGTTTCACCTCACCATTTGCGGCTGCGCAGCCAATAAATAGAGATAGCGATCAGGACAACGGCATACGCAACGCCTGCAATCCAGATCGTTTGGCTAGAAATTTGTTCGCTGCCAGCCAGGAAGCCAAACAAACCGCCACCAACAAACAAGACCAATGACAACAGCCAGGTGCGCAGCGGGTAGGCCCGGCGAGCAAACTGGGTGCCCAGGCTTACAAAAATGGGGATTGCAACCCCAAGGGCCCAAATACTGTCGTCAACGGCCGTTTCCACCGGCAGCAGCCAAAAAGCCAGCGGCACAAACATCAGCACAGTGCCAGGATACAAAAATTGCCGGTTAAACTGGTACGCTGCCCATTCATCCATGGGGCCAGGCCCTGTGCGCCACCGCTGCCACGCCATGTACCCAATGGCCAGCAGCACCACGCCCAGCACCAGCCAACCCCACGCATCCCCTCGCACCAGTTGGTAAATGCTACTGCCCAGTAGCCAGATTGCCAGCACAAAAAAATAGCGGCGGGAAGCCACACGATTGATGGCGTCGATGCGCTCATCCCGATAAATGCCCAGCAGCTCTTCCCACCAGATGCGCCGCTGCCGATTGGATGATTTTTTTGTTCAGTTGCCATAAACATACGCTCTCCGATATGTCAGGTAAAGTTGACAGGAGTGTACTGTAAAGTTGACGGTATGTCAAGTTTACACGTCAAATAGCATGTAAACTTGTCATCTTTCATTCATCTTCCTGACCTTTCCAGACTAAGCTATAATCGGGCGATGTCATCAAAAAACTCCCCGCAACCGCCGAACCGCTGGCGCAAAACCTTTATTCAGCGCCGGGTAAGCGCCAATGTAGATTATTTACGGCCGCACCGCCTCAACTGGTCGGCCATCGTCAAACCCCTCGATGACCGGCTAGCCCATCAGGCCGACGATTTGCCCTGGCGCACGGTGCGCCGCCTGCGCTACTTTTGGCTAGATGGCCTCTTTGCCGCCATCAGCGAAAACTTCTACCTGGGCTTTATGACCCTGTTTGCCCTGGCCTATGGGGCCAGCAACGGGCAGGTAGGCACGATGACGGCCGTGGCCAACCTGCTCGGCGCACTGGCTTTGTTCCCCGGTGCCCGGCTGGTAGAGCGGGTGGGGCGGCGCAAACCGGTGGTTGTTTGGAGCGGTGGCGGCGTGGCCCGCATTATGCTGCTGCTGTTGGCCATGCTGCCTTTTTTGATTATGCAGCCCAGCCTGGCCATCCTGCTCATCATTGTGCTCAACGGCGTGCGCGCCTTCATGGCCAACCTGGCCAACCCCGGCTGGACTGCCCTGGTGGCCGACCTGGTGCCAGACAGCATCCGGGGACGCTACTTTGGCAGCCGCAACACGGCGATGGGCGTGGCCGCCCTGCTGGTAGCGCCGCTGGCGGGGCGGCTCATCTTTTTGGGCAACGGCTGGGGCGATCTG
Organism: Candidatus Leptofilum gracile; assembly: GCA_016713825.1. Lineage (GTDB taxonomy): Bacteria > Chloroflexota > Anaerolineae > Promineifilales > Promineifilaceae > Leptofilum > Leptofilum gracile. Next base: position 354,101 of record JADJOJ010000003.1, read on the forward strand.
CCCTATTTTGGCTACCAGATCATCTTCTTTTTGGCGTTTTTGTTTGGCATGGTTAGCACCTTCAGCTTCCAGCGCATCGAAGAGCCACCGGCCACGGCCGAACAGCGGGCGGTGCACCATCGCGGCGATTTGCGGCGGGCCATTCGCCAGTCGCCCGGGTTTGTGGGGCTGGTGGTGAGCGCTTTTGTTTGGAACATGGCGTTGCAGGTAGCGGCGCCGTTTTTTAATGTTTACCTGGTGAACGCGTTTCAATCTACGGCGACCACCATTGGCCTGTTGGCCAGCGTCAGCAGCCTGACGGCGCTGCTGGGGCAGCGGGTATTCGGCCGTTTGCTGGACGTGCGCGGCGCGTTTTGGGTGCAAATTGTTACGGGCTTTCTAATTCCTGGCCTGCCGCTGGCCTGGGTGTTCATCACCGCCGATTGGCAGGTGGGCCTCATCAATACCTTTGGCGGCTTTCTGTGGGCGGGTTACAACCTGGCCAACTTCAATTTGCTGCTGACGCTGACGCCCGATGAGCAGCGTCCGCGGGCGGTGGCGTTGTACCAAACGGCCGTCTTCACCAGCGCCGTCATTGGCCCCCTGCTGGGCGGCTTTCTCGCCGACACCGTCAGCTACCAACTGATCTTTGGCTTGAGCGCGGCCGGGCGCTTTTTGGGGATGGTGCTGTTTGCTTTGTTTACGGTGCGGCTGCTGCGGAAGCAGCGTGCGGGTGGTGAAACGGCCGTAAATTGAGCCAAAATCGCTGTCCAAAACATCTTGCGACTGTGCTATACTGATTTTGTTCCGAGTCAATTTAAGGAGGAAAGTGTGTTTGTACCCGATTATTGGCAACCATTACCGCTGAATTTTCCAAATGAAGGGCCGTATTTGGCAATGGTCCCGGTTAAATTTGCGTCTGTTTTGGTTTGCTCAAAGCGTGTGCCGACCCATTTTCAACAGCGAAGATAGTCGATATGACCCAACTGCCAAAACGTTACACCCTGGGCCACAAAATTGGCGAAGGCGCGATGGGGGAAGTGTATCAAGCGTTTGATACCAAAACCGAGCGTGATGTTGCCATAAAAGTGCTGCCAGCCAACTCATTGCTTGGGCAGCGTCGTGCCCGCTTCCAGCGCGAAGCACGCACCATTGCCCGCCTGGAGCATCCTTTTGTGGTGCCGCTGTACGATTTCAGCTTGCCAGACAACCCCGACGAGCAGCCTTTTTTAGTGATGCGCTACATGACCGGCGGTACCCTGGCCGACAAAATTCGGCACGGCCGTTTGCCAAACGACGAGGTGATTCAAATCACCCGGCGCATTGGCCAGGCGCTGGATGCGGCCCACAAGCGCAATCTGGTTCACCGCGATATCAAGCCGGGCAATATTTTGCTGGATGATGACGGCTACGCCTATCTGGCCGATTTTGGCATCGTTAAAGACAGCGAAGCCCAGGAAAGCCTCACCAACGATGGCCAACCGGGGACCGCTCCTACATGAGCCCAGAACAAATTATGGGGGAAGAGCTAGACGGCCGTTCCGACATCTACGCGCTTGGGGTGATGGTGTTTGAAATGCTCACCGGCACGCTGCCCTACGGCGGCAACAACCTGGCCCTCATCTTTCAGGGGCACCTGAACGAGCCCATCCCCAGCGTGTTTTCACGAGTCGATGATTTGCCCGATGAGGTGGATGAAATCTTGCAGAAAGCGATGGCCAAAAAACCGGTCGATCGGTTTCGCAAAGCCGAGCATTTGGCGCATTCGCTGGAAGCCGCACTGCAATCCCCCACCGCTTACATGACCTCGCGCGATGCCCTGGTTCGTACCCAGGAAGAGATGTTCAACACCCCGGTTGGCCTTGGCGCGAACCCCAACGATCCATCCGGCGCAAATTGGCCGTTGTCTGATACCAAGCGCACACCCGAACTGCCCGCCACGGTAGACGCCCAGGCCCACCGCCGCTGGCAATGGCTGGCTGGCGGGCTGGGTGTGGCGCTGGTGATTGTGTTGGGCTTGTTTATTGGCAGCCGTCTGGGGTCGCCAGGCAGCGCCACGCCAACTGTTGACTTAGCGCAGGTTGTGCCAACCACGTCACCACAAGAAACGGAAACGTCCAGGCCGCCCACGCCCATTGCCAATGCCATTTTGGCGCTTCAATCGCATGAGAGTGCGGTGTGGCAAGATGGAGGCAGTCCGGAGCAATTCCCGCAAGACGGCCGTATCCCCTTCTTGAACCCTGTATTGTTCCGCACCGGGCAGGGGGCCATTGAACTGCTGCTGCCCAACTTCACCCGCATTTTTTTGGATGCCAACACGACCGTTTATGTGGAAACGGCCGTTAACGATGAACCCGTCCGCCTGGAATTGCAGCACGGGCGCGTTTTGGTTAAATCAGAAAACGCCGTGCAGGTTTACCACGCCGATGGCTACCAGGCGCTTCTGCTAGACGGTATCATGGGGGTCCAGTTCACCCCCGCTGATGAACAGTGGAAAATCGATTGCCTTTCTGGGTTATGTCAACTGGCGCAAAACGCCCAAGCCGAGCCGCTGGAACTCGCCCAGGGGGAATCGGCCTATCTCATCGCCGATGAAGAACCAGTGCTTGAAAATACTGCTTATTCGAGCATTGTGGCCTACAACAGTCTGGATGCCTCCATCATTTTGCCCACGCTCACCCCCACGGCGTCAGCCACGCCCACCAGCACAGCCACCCCCACACCCACCAGCAGCAGCACCCCCACCCGCGAAATTGATCCAGACTCTTTGGGGCCAGAAATAATTGTGCTGGGGCCTTCCGCTGGCGGGCGGGATATTGAGGTGGTGCGCTTCGGTAACGGACCAGAAGTTTTGCTGATGGTGGGCGGTATCCATTACGGCTATGCGCCGAACACCGTGGTGGTTGCCCAGCTGCTCATCGACTATTTTGAAGATAATTTGCTTGAAGTTCCCCAAGAGCTTACCCTTTACATCATTCCCAACCTCAGCCCTGATGCAAGGGTGGATCCAGGGAAGGTGACCGGTCGCCTGAACGGTAACGGGGTAGACCTGAACCGCAATTGGGATTGCCGCTGGGAGCGCAGCCCGGCTATCTTGGGGCAGATTGTGCAAGGGGGCGGAGGCACAGAAGTTTTCTCTGAACCAGAAACCCAGCTGCTGAAGAATTTTATTGAAGAGAACGAGCCAGCGGCCGTACTGTTTTGGGGTGCCCGGAGCGGTGCCGGCTCCGTGGCTCCCGGCGCTTGCGAACCCGTCAGCCAGGTCTCGGCGCCGCTGACCCATTACTACGCCATTCCTGCCGAGCATGAATATTTTACCAACCCAGAGGTTGTGTCAAATGCTGATTTGGCAGGCGATGTCTCTAACTGGCTAGACAGCATAGGTGTGCCGGCCATTTTTGTGCTGCTACCCGGTTTTTTGGAGGTGGATTTTGAGCGTGAACTGGCCGGGGTAGAAGGGTTATTTACGGCCGTTGCCCAACCCGCCAAAATTCAGCAAACCCCCACGCCCGTAAGCTGTCCCGACCCTGTGAATCCGGCCTGGGCGGCCCTGCACGCCACCTACCGCTTCCAGCTGGGCTGCGCCCAAAGCGGTGTCATCCAGCCGCTGAGCGTGTGGCAGGAGTTTGCCAACGGCCGTATGCTCTGGCGCAAAGATACCGACACGGTCTACGTGCTCTACAACGACCGCACCCTGGACACCTTTGTGGTGAACGATCCGGGATTGGAAGGATTTCAGGTGTCAGAGCTGATCAAAGGGGCGATTGGGTACGTGTATGATAATGAAACGGCCGTTGCCACCAAACTCGGTGCCCCGCTAGACCAGGAACAGCAAGCCGCCGATGTCGCCATTCAAACATTCAGAAAAGGCTTCATCATCTCCTGGCAAGATGAAGGCACGCAGATCAATTTGATCTTCCTGGACGAAGGCGAATGGCGAATTCCCTAAAAAAATGGTTGGGGCTGGCCGCGCTTACCGCCGCGGGCGGGGCTGTTTACCTCAATCGGCGGCGGCTTGTCGCCCAACTGCTCAAGCTGCCGCCACCCCAAAATGACGTACGCCGAGAGCCGAACGTACGCATTCCCATGCCCGACGGTGTGACGCTGGCGGCTGATTTGTATCATCCGGTGGGATTGGCCACGGCTCCCACCATTTTGACCCGCACGCCGTACGGCCGTTCCAGCATTACCCAACTCTTTGCCACCCTTTTTGCCGAACGAGGCTTCAACGTCGTCGCCCAGGATGTGCGCGGCCGTTTTGGCTCGAAGGGAAGTTTGAGCCGTATGTGCACGAAGCGGCCGACGGTGAAGCAACCCTGGCCTGGATTGCCGAACAAAGCTGGAGCAACGGCCGTATCGGCATGTGGGGTCAAAGCTACGTCGGGTTTGTGCAGTGGGCCGCCGCCTCGACTGGATCGCCCCACCTGCATGCCATGCTGCCTGCCATCACCCAATCCAACCTGGGCGGGCCAACCGACCATGGCTTCATGTGGCTAGACCGCACCCTGCGCTGGATTTTGCTGCTGGAAGCGATGATGGATCGATCGCTGCCCGCCCGGCAAAAAATGGCGCTCTCCTACTACGCGCCAGCCCAAAACAAGCGCGTCGCCCCGGCTGGAACCACCTCCCCTGGCCACTGCCGATGAGGCGGTGCTGGGCCATCCCCAAGATTTTTACCAAACCTGGGCCCAGCATTACCAGCCAGACGATCCGTACTGGCAGGCGGTGGATTTGCGCCGCAACGTGCCCCAAATTGGCGTACCGATGCACCTGATCGCAGGCTGGTACGATATTTTTCTGCAAGGTCAGCTGGCCGATTACGCTGCCCTGCGCCAGGCGGGGCACGAGCCGTACCTCACCATCGGCCCGTGGACGCACCTGGCGTTCCCCGGCATGATCGCTGCCGTGCAGGAAGGGCTGAGCTGGTTTGCGGCAAAATTGCAGGGGGATGCAGAGGCGATACGGCCGTATCCGGTCCACCTTTACCTGCAAGGGGCCAACAAATGGCTGGGGTACGAAAGCTGGCCCCCGCCCGCCGAGCAGGAAGCCGCCTACTACCTGCAATCGCTCGGCCAACTTTCCATCAGCCAGCCACCCGCCAACGCCGCGCCGGATCAATACCGCTACGATCCGGCCGATCCAACGCCCAACCTGGGCGGGGCACTGCTCTCCACCGAGGCGGGCCAGGTAGACAACCGCCCGCTGGAAGCCCGCCCCGATGTGCTCACCTACACCACCGAACCGCTCAGCCAGCCGCTCACCGTCATCGGCCACGTGCGGCTGCGGCTGTACGTGCGCTCCAGCTTGGCATTTACGGATTTTTACGGCCGTTTGTGCGATGTGTCGGAAGACGGCCGTTCCCTCAACGTCTGCGACGGCCTCTTCCGCATCCAGCCAGGGCGGGGCGAACCCCAGCCAGACGGCAGCCTGCTGGTCGAAGTAGACATGACCGCCACCGCTTACCAGTTCCAGCCCGGCCACCGGCTGCGCTTGCAGGTGTCTAGCGGGGCACATCCGCGCCTCAGCCGCAACCTGGGCACCGGCGAACCGGTCATGCACGGCACCGCCATGCACGCCGCCCACCAAACCATCTACCATGATCCGAACCATCCCTCGGCCCTCATTTTGCCCCTCACCTAGCCGACCCATTGGGGGGCGCCGGTAAGTGGGAGGGGAAGAGAGGGGAGGGCCAAAAAAAGGGGGGGGGGGGGGTGGGGGGGGGGCGGGGGAGGAAGGAGGCCCGCCGGGCAAGCTGGTGACTGGCGGCAACACCTTTTGGAACACAGAGCTTCACAGCGATTTGTGGGTTTTCTCTGCGCCCCTCTGTGTTCCTCTTCAACTGTAAGGACGGCCGTATAAATTCCCGGTATAATCCCCATCATGCACGTTGAACGCATTTGTGTCGTCGGTTTGGGCTTGATGGGTGGCTCGTTGGCGCTGGCTTTGCGGCTGGCGCGGCGGTTGGCCATTCCGCAACGGCCGTTTCACCTCACCATCGTAGACAGCAACCCCAAAACCCGGGCCGCCGCCGGGCGTATTGCCGATTTTGTTAGCGACGATTTGGCGCTGGGCGTGGAGCACGCCGATTTGGTGGTGCTGGCCACCCCCGTGCGCACCATCGTTAGCGTGCTGGAGCAGCTGCCCCAACTGCGCCCCGACGGCTGCCTGGTGCTAGACCTGGGCAGCAGCAAAACCAATATTTGCCAGGCGATGGACAATCTGCCAGACAGTTTCCAGGCGATTGGCGGCCATCCGATGTGCGGCAAGGAGACGGCTGGTTTTGGCGCAGCCACGCCCGATATGTTTCGGGAGCAAACCTTCATTTTGTGCCCCACCCGGCGCACCACGCCTCACCTGGAAGCAGTAGCCCGGCAGCTGGTGACCGATCTGGGAGCCAATCCGCTGGTGCTGCCGCCCGCTTTGCACGACAACATGGTCGCCGTGGTCAGCCACCTGCCGTACATGGTGGCCGCGGCGCTCATGCGCAATGCCGCCAGTCTGGACGATGATCGCCTTTGGCCCGTCAGCTCCTCCGGCTTTCGCGACACGTCTCGCGTTTCCGGCACCGATCCCCGGATGATGCTGGACATTTTGTTGACGAATAAAACGGCCGTTCTCCAACAAATCGCCCAATACCAAACCCAGCTCGCCGACGTCGCCGCCCTCATCGAAACCCACGACGAAGCCAATCTGCTACAATGGCTCACAGAAACCCAGCGGGCATACTGGGCGTACCGGCAGGCGAAGAAAGATTCTTAAAGCCAAAAAGACCTGACAGGTTTACAATGCGACTTTATGGAAAAATAGCTGAGTTTTGCAAAGTAACTCGATTGCGAAAATAGTTAGTAAACCTGTCAGGTCTAAAACCAAAAACCAGGAGAAACCCTATGTACATGCTCATCATGGTTTTAGACGACACATCCCATCTGAACGACGTGCTGACCGCCTGGGACCAGGCAGGCGTGGGTGGCGTGACGATTATCGAAAGCACCGGCCTCAACCGCGTGCTGCAACGGCACAGCGCCGATATGGCTTTTGTGGGCTTCAGCCAGATGTTTGGCAGCGGCCGCGTGGGGCACAACACCCTGTTCACCGTTATTGAGGATTTGGAGCTGGCAGAAACGGCCGTTGCCGCCACAGAAGCCGTCCTCGGCGACCTCACAGAGCCAGATAAAGGGATCATCTTTGCCCTGCCCGTGGCTAAAACGTGGGGATTGACTTTGAAGAAGTGACAAGGTGACCCGGTGAATGGCCCAAACATACTCGCCCACTCGCCACTATCAAACTAGCAAATTAAAAAATTATGGTCTGGATACAATTTTTACTCAGTTCGGCCGTTGTTGTGTACGCGGCCATCAAATTAGCCGAATACGGCGACATTATCGCCGTGCGCACCAAGCTAGGTGGGCTGTTTGTTGGCACCATCTTCCTGGCTGGGGCCACCTCCCTGCCGGAGCTAATCGCCTCAATTAGCGCCTTCCAATCCGGCTATCCCAATCTGGCAGCAGGCAACTTTTTGGCAGCAACATGGTCAACATGATGCTGCTGGCGCTGGTAGACCTGATTAACTACCAGGTACCGCTGCTGCGCCGCATCGCCGTTAGCCATGCCCTCACCGCCGCGCTCACCACCATTTTAATGCTCATCGCCATCATCTCTATTTTGGATGAAGTTGACATAAAGATTGGTTGGGTGGGATTAGACAGCCTGGTCATCATTGCCCTTTATTTTGGCGGCATCTGGCTCATTCAGCGCGAAAACAAAGGCCCAGGCGAACCAGCCCCCATGCCTGAACCCGCGCCTAATTTTCCAACGTTGCGGCGGGGATGATTGGTTTTGGCCTTACGGCCGTTCTTCTAATTGCTGTAGTGCCAATGCTGGTAAACGCCAGCACCGAAATTGCCGAGATTACCGGCCTGGGCACCGGCTTCGTTGGCACGGCGCTGCTCAGCCTGGTCACCTCTTTGCCCGAGCTGCTGGCCGCCCTGGCCGCCATGCGCATGAACGCCTTCGACATGGCCGTCGGTAATTTGCTCGGCTCTAGCGTTTTCAACATGCTGGCCCTGGGCATTGCCGACTTCTTTTATCTGGACGGCCGTTTCCTCGGAGCCATCGACGACAATTTTGTGCTGGTTGGGCTGCTGGGGCTGCTGCTTACCAACATGGCCCTCGTCGGCAATTTGGCCCGCGTCGAGCGCAAATTCCTCTTCATCGAGGTGGACACCATCGCCACCATCATCGTCTACCTGCTGGGCATGTATCTGCTCTACATTCGCGGCATTGGCGCGTAAAAAGGCAAAAAAGGGCACGCAACGTGCCCTTTTTTGTTCATTTCTGTAGCCGCGCTTTGTTAGCGCGTTGGTAAAATGTGGGAAGAATCCGTAGCACCAAGCGTTACTCCGCTGGCCCACAGTTGCCGTAGAAATAATCCCAGGCGTTGCACACATCCTCTTCCGCTTCAGAGAAAATGCACGCGCCGCACTGCTTGCCATCTTCCCGCGTGCGAATTTCAAACGTGTACCCCTGGTCTACGCAATATTGCGCCGACGGGTTGGCCAAACCCGGCTCTACCAAATCGTACCCAGATGATTGGATCTCGCCATCTGCATCAATAAACGCCTGCCAGCAAAAATCCAGCGTGGCATTGCGCAGCGCCACATAAAAAAGCGTGTCCTCGCTAGCCGGGGTAGGGTAAGAGACGCTCAATTTGTCATCTTCAGCCGAAAACAGGTAAACGCTGGTGCCAGTTTCGGCAAAATCGTCGTTGTGGGCCGCGTCCCACGGCGTGCTTTCTGGCGGTACCATAATTTGGGCGATGGTACGCAAATGCGCCAGCGCGGATTCTCGTACCACCATCACTTCGTCTGGCACCGCCATTTCGTTAATTTCTTCAACGATGGGTTCTTCGGTTTGATTGGTACTGTTGCAGCTAACGGCCGTTCCCAGCCAAACCAAAACCATTCCCAAAAGTAAAAAATGAGCAGATTTTAACAGCTTCATGTTACACACAATCCTTTTGTGTGTAGGGGCGGTTGATATAAAAACCACCCTTACGCTTTAATCAGTTGGCACAGCGTGCTCTGCGGCCTCATGCCCGTGCCGGAACAGCGGCAGATACTTGGCCCCCAGCGTAAACGCCAGAAACGCATAGCCCAATACACCCACAGAAACCGCAATCTCTACCCAAGATGGCACATACGCCACAGCAATCGTGCGCCCCAGCACCCCAGGCGACCATTGTGGCGGCACCACCAACCCAGACAGCGTCACGTTCCACCGGTTCATAATCACCCCAAACACCACCAGGAACAACGCGCCCATTAGCGGCCACTCTTTGCGCCGCATTTCGCGGTTTAGCAAAATCACGGCAGGAACCAAACCACAAAGGAACACTTCAATCCACCAAAATGACTGGGTGTACGGCGTGGTTGCCTGCAACCGCGTTAGCGCATCGGCCGTGCCCGGTGCCTGGCTGTAGTAGGAGGTGGCGGCCCAATCCCATACCTTCAAATACAGGTAAGCCAGCAGGGTAAACGCCGCCAGCCGGGCCACATCCCGCCGCAAAAACTTGTCAATCAGCTCCCGATGGGTCAGCTTGCTGGTGATCATTGTCGCCAGCAGCGTGGCCGAAACACCCCCCGCCACGGCCGACAAAATAAACATCACCGGCATAGAAGGCTTGTACCAGATGGCTCGCCCAGACAAAACGCCGTAGGTAGCTCCCAGCGACGATTGGTGCAGCATAGACAACGCCAGCCCCAACACGGCCATTACCGGCGTGAGCTTATGCAATTTATGGCCAAAGGCGCGCCACTTGGGGCGGTTATCAAACAGGCGGCTGTCGAACAAAATCGGCAGCACTTCGATGACCAGCACCGTGGAGTACAAAATGACGCACAGCGTAATCTCCCACAAGACGGAATGCACATTCCAATAGACTAGCGGGTGCCAAAACCGGTCCGGACGGCCGATATCCATCGCCAACGCCAGCATGGCCGAGGTGTACCCCAAAAAGCCCACAAACACGGCAATCCGGGCCATTGGCTCAAACCGCTTGATGCGAAACAGATACACCACCGCTGAAAACGTAAACGCCCCGGCCCCCAGGGCAATCGCCGACAGATCATGGGTGATCCACAACCCCCAGGGCACCTGATCTGTCAGGTTTGTCACCTGTAAGCCATACCAGAGGGTTTGGTAGATGCCCCAGCCGCCCACCGCCAACATAGCCCCCCAACGAGACGAGCCAGACGTGAAACGGCCGTATCCCACCTTTTTTCTGCTCAGGAATTTGTGCTACAGCCATCTCACACCTCCTCCCGTTCCGGGCGCACGTAATGCACCTTCGGCTCCGTGCCAAAATCTTCTCGCAGCCGGAACGTTTCATGCTCTGCCAAATATTTAGAGACCGGGCTTTCCGGGTCCTTGATGTCGCCAAAAATCCGCGCGTTTACCGGGCAGATGTTTACGCAAGCGGGCGTCGCCTGTGGATCTACCCCTGGCGTTAGCCCCTGGGCCATGCCCCGGTCAATGCGGTGCACGCAGAAGGTACACTTTTCCGCCACACCCCGCTCGCGGCGCTCCACTTCGGGCACGCCCCAGGTGGGTTGGTACGCATTTTCAGTTTCGATAGAGGCCCAGTTGAAGCGGCGCACATCGTAGGGGCAGGCCACCTCGCAATACCGGCAGCCAATGCAGCGATCGTAATCCATGGCCACAATGCCATCTTCACGCACCCAGGTGGCGCCCACCGGGCACACCTTGGTGCAGGGCGCTTCCTGGCAGTGCAGGCACGGCCGCGTCATGAAAAAGTCGGTGCCGTTCTCTGTCCGCTCCGGAAAGCCGATGTTCCAGCGCATGTTGTCTTCTGGCACATCGTTGGTGGCCTGGCAGGCCCAAACGCAATATTGGCAGCCGATGCACTCGGCCAGGTCGATCACCATATGCCATTCATGGTCTGAACTGGCGTGGTGCGTTTCCCGCTTAAGCCCCTCAATCGCCCCAGAGGATAGAGGTCCCGCCGTAACTGCCTGGGCAATTACGGCCGTTGCCCCCGTCGCCCCAATAATCTTTAACGCCTCCCGCCGACTGAGCAGCGGCGGTTTGCGGTTATCCTTATTTTTCTTGCTCATCATTCTCACCTTCGTCTTCCCGCCGTTGACGCACGTTGTTGGCCACAAACCAGGCTGTCGAACCGCCCAGCACCAGCCCCAACACGCCACCCTGGAACAGCAGCGTCAGGTTTCGATTGGCCAGTGCTGCTTCCAACGTTTGCACCTTCTGCTCTGGCGTTAGCGTGTCTGGTTCCTCCAGGCTCACGGTTCCCTGCAACACCGTCACCAGCTCCTCTTCCCCTTCAACCAGCTCTGCACTGGCCACCGTTGCGCCATGTTCATAGCCCGGCAACGAAAAACCAGCGTGTAGGGCATCGGTGTGGCAAGCCACACAAGTGGCTGGCGTAATGGTAAAAGCATGGCCGGTGGGCACAATGCCGTCTTGCGGCATCTCTTCAGGTGGAATGACCAATGCGTGGCAATCCACACAGCCAATCCCCTCCTGAATGTGCAAATCTTCCAGGTAATCTTCCATGGTGTCTTTGTGGCAGTTTACGCACAGTTCGTCTGGCTGCTCAAACAGCGGCTGCTGGCTGTGGGGGTCGTGGCAATCCATACAGCCAATATCTTCCGACGCGTGGCCAGTTTGGTGCCACTCGCCCAGGGTGGTGGTGTGGCAGGTGCCGCAATATTCCGTATCGGCCAGGATGGGTACCGCTGCCGGGGGATGCTCTTCTGTGGTTTCGCCGTGGCAAGATTCGCAAGACACGCCTTCCTGGTCATATTCCCCGGTAGCGGGTTGGAAGTTGGTGGTGTGGCAGGCCAGGCATTCACCTGGCTCGCCAAGCGCCAGCCACTGCGCCTGAAACACCTCATCGTCGAAGGCATGGGCGTGGGCGCTGTCTTCCCAATGGCTGGCTACATCCAGGTGACACTCCTGGCATTCCTGGGTGGGGATGGTGGGGGCATCTGGCTCTTCGTCGTCCTGCGCCAGGGTGAGTTGAACGGTAAAAAGCAAAACGGCCGTTCCCACCAAACCTCCCAGCAGAACCGGCCAGTTCAAAGAAAATCTCTTCAAAAACTGTTTCATAGTCGCCTCAGTTTCCAAACTTTTGTTTGTGAAATTATTAACAATATAGGCATTCTAACATCGAAAAATAGCAATCTCAATAGGCTGGGGCGGCAGAAGCATTGCTTTTGATTATGCATGCCAAGAAGCAAAAGCAATAAGTAAAACCTTGAAAACAGATTGATTTCGCCTGCTGGTTGGTTATACTGTTAGTGAAAATTTTCACCAATAAACCGTTAAGGTTGACCATTTTGGTGAACAAAACCATCAATCTTACACAGAGATACCAAACCTGGATTGGCCCTGTTTCACCTTTGTGAGGGCGGTTAACTAAAAACGCAGTCCAATCTGCATCTGGTTTCTCAACAAGGATTACAGTTTGAAGGAGCGTATCTTGAAACAGGCGAAAATTCCGCTCGAAATGATTGGATTTTTGATGGGCCTGCTTTTACTTGTGGGAATTGTGGCGCTGGCTGGCTGCCAGTCGGCCGACTCAGATGAAGCTGAAGCGGTAGAGGCGGTAGCCAATGTTGAACCGCTGTTGGTGGAAACGGCAACGGCCGTAACCCCCACCGAAGCGCCAGCCACAGAACCCACCCTGGAGCCAGCCCCCGTAGATAACTGCCTGGACTGCCACACCAACAAAGACCTGCTCATCCAAACAGCCGACCCCGAAGAAGAGGTGATCGCCGAAAACGAAGGTGAAGGCTGAGGCGGAGAGGTGGCTCCGTTGGAGCCATGGGAGAAGGTCTTGGTAGATGGGGAACTGTTCCCCGAAGAAGTGCATGGACAGGTAGCCTGTGCCGATTGCCACGCCGGACAAAACACGCCAGATAAGTTTGAGGCGCACGTGGGGCTTATTGAAAATCCCAGTGAGAACCCGGTGGAATCTTGTGGGGAATGCCATCCCGATGTGGTGGCCACCCACGATAGTAACCTGCACAGCAATTTGGAAGGGTATTGGACGGTGCTGGATGCCCGGTCTGTACCAGAAGATCATGAAGCGTTAGACGGTATGTTTGCCAACCATTGCAACAGTTGTCATGCAACCTGCGGTGAATGCCACGTGAGCCAGCCAAATTTGGTGGGTGGGGGTCTCATCGAGGGACATCTGTTTAATGAAACGCCGTCGATGACCCGCAACTGTACGGCTTGCCACGGCAGCCGGGTGGGTAACGAATACCTGGGCAAACACGAAGATTTGCGGCCCGATGTGCATTTTAGCCAGGGGCGGATGTCTTGTGTAGATTGCCACTCTGGCCACCAGATGCACGGTGCGCCCGACGATTGCCAATCTTGCCACACTGGCCCAGAGGCCCAGTTGGCCCAGCTGGAAGCGCCGCCAGACCACCGGTACGACGGGGCGCAGCTGCCAAGCTGTGAATCATGCCATATGACGGTGGCCATGCAAGATGACGACATTGAGATGCACCAGCAGCATGGCGGCGATCTTTCTTGCCAGGTGTGCCATTCGGTAGCTTACACCAGCTGCGATGGCTGCCACGTGCAGATTAGCGAGACGACGGGCAACCCGTATTACGCCACAGATGGCTCGTACTTTACCTTCATCATCGGGAAGAATGCGTTGGAGAGTTACGATCGGCCGTATGAGTACGTAACGCTGCGCCACGTGCCGGTGGCTCACGACAGCTTTGCCTATTACGGGGAAGATTTGCTGAAGAATTATGATGCGCTGCCCACCTGGGTTTACACCACGCCGCATAACATTCAGCGGAATACGCCCCAGACGGAATCTTGTGACGCTTGCCACGGCAATGCCGATCTGTTCTTGACGGCGGACAAAGTGTATCCAGAAGAGTTGCAGGCGAATCTGTCTGTGATTGTGAACACAATTCCGCCGCCGATTGCCGAGATTACGTCTACGTTATCGATTTCACCAACCACAACCATTACGACAACCACGGTGATTACCACAACGGAAGAATCACCCTAGTTAAATATTCTAAGGCGGGTGGCTACCTGGCCACCCGCCAGACAAAACTGTGAGGAGTAAGAGATGAAAACTTACAAATATTTAGTGCTTTTACTGATTTTGGGCTTGTTATTGGTCGCCTGTGGCGGCGATACGGCTACCGATGAACCTGTAGTAGAGCCGGATAATACGGCCGTTGAAGAAACCGAAGAAGTCGCCGACGAACCGGTTGAAGAGCCAGCCGAAGAAGTTGCCGACGAACCGGTTGAAGAAGTTGTGGCAGAACCAATGGAAGAGGAAACGGCCGTTGCCGACCTCGACGGCGCTTTTACCACCTTCCTTAGCGGCATGACCGGTTACAACACCATCAGCATCGACGCGCTCAACGAGATGATGGTTGAAGAGCCGCCCTTTTTGCTAGATGTTCGCGAACCAAGTGAACTGACAGAAAAAGGCTGGATTGAAGGGGCTGTTAACATTCCATTGCGTGAAGTGGCCGATAATCTGCAATACCTGCCCAGCTTCGACACCCCCATCGTTAGCTACTGCGGCAGTGGCTGGCGCTGCACGATTGCCCTGGTTGCCCTGGAAGCCCTGGGTTGGGAAGACGTGCGTGGCCTGACTGGCGGCAGCTTTGGTGGCTGGGTAGAAGCTGGCTATCCCATTGCTGAAGGCGACATTCCTGAACTGGTTGCTCTGGATGCGGCCGCCCCAGACCCGGCAATGGTTGTGGCCATGCAAGAAATGCTCCACAACGTTCCCGATGGCTTTGGAGCCATCAGCGCGGATGATCTAAGCATTGAGCTAGTTGAAAACCCCGACATTATCTTGATCGATGTGCGTCGCCCGGAAGAAGTGGAAGAAAATGGCTACGTTGACCATTCGAACCTGATCTTTGTGCCGCTGGAGCAATTTATTGAACTGTCTGCTGACTGGCCAGCTGATATGGATGCTCCCATTGCGGTTTACTGTGGCAGCGGCCATCGTTCCACCATTGCCATGTCCATCTTGTGGTCCTATGGTTACACAGATGTGCGCAGCTTGCGCGGCGGTTTTGGTGGCTGGGCCTCTGGCGGCTTCCCGGCCGTTGGCGTGCCAGAACCAACCTTTGATATGGATGCTGCTTTTACCACCTTTTTGGATGGGATGACCGGTTATAACACCATCAGCGTAGACGACCTGAACTTGCTGCTGGTGGAAGACCCGCCGCCATTTGTTTTGGACGTACGTGAACCGTCGGAACTTGAAGCGAATGGTTACATTGAAGGTGCCGTCAACATTCCGCTGCGTGAGGTAGCTGACCATATCGAATGGCTGCCCAGCTTTGACACTCCCATTGTAAGCTACTGCGGCAGTGGCTGGCGCTGCACCATCGCCCTGGTGGCTTTGGAAGGCATGGGTTGGGAAGACGTGCGTGGCCTGACGGGTGGCAGCTTTGGTGCCTGGGTGGAAGCTGGTTATCCGGTAGCTGAAGGGTTGCCGCTGGAACCAATGGTACTGGACGTGGCTGAGCCCGATCCAGCAGCCGTTGCGGCCATGCAAGAGATGTTGCACAACGTACCAGAAGGTTTTGGTGCCATTACTGCCGATGATTTCAACCTGGCCTTGCTAGAGAATCCGGAGCTGTTTGTGATTGATGTTCGTCGCCAGGAAGAGCTGGAAGAAAATGGCGTGATCGAAGCAGCAAACTGGGTTCATGTGCCGCTGGAAACGTTTGTGGCGCTGAAAGACCAATGGCCGGCCGACCCAGACGCACCGATTGTGGTCTACTGTGGTTCTGGTCATCGTTCTACCATCGCCATGAGCATCTTGTGGTCGTACGGCTACACGGATGTGCACAGCTTGCGTGGCGGCTTTGGTGGCTGGGTGGAAGCTGGTTACCCAGCAGCTGAGTTTGTGGCACCCTAGCAAAATCTAAAGTTTTGTGACTACACGCGGCTTTGGCCGCCTCTTAGCCAGAGAGGCTATGAAGTTACAAAATTCCTTCTTTGAGCGAAAGGCAAAAGTCCCTTGTGATTTTGCAGGGGGCTTTTGTCCTTTCGCGTTTGTAGGATGGGTGAATGTGGGGGGTGGTGTGTGCCATTTATAATATTTGCTTATGACATTTAGCACTATTTTATCTGTGGCGAATCTGGCATACTATTTGTGAAAATATGCACGAATGGATTTTATTTTGTTTTTTGGGGAAATGTTCTGTTTTCCGCCACATGTTCCCTTTTAATATGTGTCTGAAACTGTGAGGGTACCATGTTAGATGCGCATCAACTAAATGTATTTTTAACCGCCGCCAGGACTTTGAACTTTACGGCCGCAGCGCGGCAGCTGCACATGACGCAGCCGAGTGTGAGCCAACATATTCAGGCGTTGGAGCAGCATTTTGATCTACAGCTGTTTATTCGTGCGGGGCGGCATTTGCGCCTGACGGATGCGGGTGAAGCGCTGCTGCCGATGGCGCAGGAGATGGTTAGCATTTCGCAAAGCATTGATAACAAGATGCAGTCGTTGAAGGGGGATGTATACGGCCGTCTCACCGTAGGTTGCAGCACCACAGTCGGTAAATATGTGCTGCCGCTGCTGCTGGCCAGCTTTATGCAGCAATATCCAAAAGTAGAGGCCAGCTGCTACGTTACACCACGGAAAATTGCTGTACAAATGTTGACCGATGGGGAAGTGAACGTGGCCCTGGCCAGCAAGCAAGAGCTGAATAACAATTTGGAATTCTGCCGGTTTATTACGGATAAGGTGTGCCTGATTGTGCCGTTAAACCACCCCTGGGCGGACCGAGAATCTGTGGAGCCAAAAGAGCTGCTTCAGGCAAACTTTATCTGGCGGGAAGAGGGATCGGGCACGCGCTATGTGGCAGAAGAGAAGATGCGGGAACATGGCATTGTGTTTGAGCAGATGAGGACGGTTCTGACGTTGGGTAACTCAGAGGCGATTGCTCTGGCGGTGCAGGAAGGCATTGGCGTTGCTTTTGTGTCGCAGATGATTATTACGCGCATTGTTGAAGGCAAGGTGAAGCCGGTGAAGGTGCGTGGCATGGAGATTGAGCAGGAGATTTTCATTGGCCGCGATGCAAACCGGATGGGCACGACGGCCCAAACGGCGTTCTGGAAGTTTGTGACGGATCCCAAAAATCCTGTTCTCAATCGGTTAATGGAATCGTCTAAAGAGGTGGGTGATTTTTCGTTTGCCCACTCTCAAATGAATGGCCATACCATCGAAAAGACAAAATAGGTTACCTGGACTCTGGTGTAAAGGGTGCTTCTGGCAATAGATGGGCCACGAGCAGCTTGAGAAAGAAGAAGGGAATGAACCAGGCCAGCCCGGAGGTTGGCTGGAGCAGGCTGATGTTGAGTAGGAGGGTGCTGCTGTAGAGCAGCAAAGCCAACGGCCGTTGCAAATACAGCGGTGTGCGTAGCAGAACGGCCGTTCCCACCAATAACCAGCCATAATACACCGCAAAATAAAGCCAATCGCCATCGCGAAACAGCCAGGCGATGGCGGCCAGATGCAAGCCGTGCACCGCCACAAAGCCAAAATGGTCCATGAAGCGCTGCCCGGCGCGATGGTACCAGCGCTTGGCGGTTGCTGTGGCGTTGGTCACAATTCCCCCAGACAAGTCGAAGGCAAACAGTAGAAAAACAAGCCATTGCCAGCCAGACCAGTTAAGGTCGCTGCGCTGGTTGAGGTTGATGAGGGTGAGAACGGCCGTTAACCCCACCATCCCAACCAGTTGTAGCCACAACTCTGCATCCGTTGCGCCAGGGCCAATAAATTTGTCCCACGCGCCAGCCAGGCCGGGGCGGGGTTCTGGGGGTGTCCATTCAATTTTCATCATCACTCCTTCAAAAAAACGGAACGCAGAGTTACTCAAAGAAAAGCAGAGTTACACAGAGGGATTAGGAGAAATCTGATCAATCTGCGAAATCTGCTGATTTTTTACTCGTGGTGGTGTGCCCACTTATGAAGTCTCCATTGAAAATCATTTAACCGCGGAGAACGCAGAGAAAAATCTGTGCGCAATGTGTGAATTTTTGGTGCCTGGGTTCATCTCGGCTTTAAGGCGATGAAGGGAATGGAGTCGCGGCCGACGGCGCGATATTCCGCTTCGGTGGAGATGTTGTAGCCGATGAGTTTGCCCAGGTTTTTGGCGGCGGTGGGGTGGCGGCGGGCGTAATCTGCCATCGCTTCGCCGGATTGTTCTGGGGTGAGGGGAACGGCCGTTACCACCATTTTGCGCCAGCCTACCTGAATGTCTACTTTGGGCTGGGCCAAAATATTCAAATACCAGTCCGACTTTTGGCCAAAGCCAGAGGCGATGAAGTAGGTGTCGCTTGTTTTGTCGTAGTTGACGACTTCCAGGACTGTTTGGCGCGGTTGGCCGCTTTTGCGGCCGATGTGGTTCAGCAGCAAAAAGCGCTGGCCCAGCAGGCCGCCCAAACCCATCCGGTAAAGGAACAGCGGGGCACGGAAGAAAAACTTTTTAAGCCCGGTAACCGGTTTTCTTTCTGTCTGGTTCATGATTTCGTCTCTTTTTTACCGCAGAGGGCGCGGAGGACGCAGCGTTTTTTCTTCTTATTCTTTGCGTGCTTCGCGTTCTCTGCGGTTTAATTTTTTTCTGATGAATACCGCTCAGCCAAAAAGGTGGCGGTGTTGATTGCGCCAGGCCAGTCGGCCATGAGCGCCTGAATTTCTTGGGCGCGTTGGCGCACCTGGGGGTCTAGCCGCAGATGTTCGATTGCTTGATGAAGCTGGTCGCGGGTGACGCCGTATTTGGGCAGGCGTACGGCCGTTCCCTGCCGCGCCATAAACTCGATGTTCCAATCTTGCTCTGGCTGAAGGCCGATGCCCACAAATGGCGTGCCAGAAGCGCAGGCGGTTTGCACCGTGCCCTCGCCGCCGTGAATGACGGCCACTTCCGCCAACGGGTTTACTTTGTGGGCGGGCAGCCAGTCGAAGGTGTGGACGTTGGGCGGAACGGCCACTGCCACCCCGCGCAAATGGGCCTTGATGGGGGCAATCACCGTGTACGGCAGCTCGCCCAAAAGCTGCATGATGTGTACCAGCACGTCCTGGTTGGCGCTGCTGCCCATTGCAAAGTAGACCAGCGGCTTATCGCGGGGCAGCTGCTCAATCTCGGTGGGGATTTCCCCTTCCAGCCGGGCGAAGATGGGGCCGACGTATTGCCAGTTCGGCGGCAAATTGTGCAGCCCGGTGAGCTGGGGGATGTGGGTGACCAGCGTTTGGTCGCCGGCAAACAGATCCACGGTGTATTTGAAGGGGGCAAGGCCAAAATGAGTGGCGGTTTGGTTGAACGGCCGTACCCACAGCTTCAGCCTCGGCCCGGCCCAGTTCAAAAAGCGATCCTTCCAGCCGCTGGGAATGAGCCGCAGTGGCCCCACGTCGTACTGCGCGGGCCAGGTGCCCAGCCCGGCTTCGAAGAAGGGGCGGGTGAACGCCAGCGGGCAGACCACCACCAGCGGCACCCTGGCCGCCCGCGCCGAAATGTACATGCTGAGCGTGAAGCCCATCACCACTGCCGCCGGTTGCAGATCGGCAATCAGCGCCAGCTCGCTGTTGCCCCGTTCGATGAGCTCTTGCGGGGTGAACATCTTGCCGCCGCGCTCGCCGCGATCGGCCTTCCACAGTTCCTGGATGCGCTGCGGGGTTAGCTGCGGCTGCTGGGGATGGTAGGCAAAGCCCGCGTCGGTGATGAGATGGACAAAATCGCCGCCGTAGCCCATAAAGTGGCAGTCAAAGGCGAACTGGTCGCGGCACACTTTGGCAATTTCTACCATGCGGCTCGTTTCGGCGATGTTCCAGGTGACGGGGGCAAAAAGCAGGGTACTCATTTCAATTTCCTTTGGCGGGGTCAACCTGTTTTTGCACCCGAATTCGTTGCAAACCCTAGGAAGTCCTTAAGAGCCACAGATTTTAAATCTTTTCAATCTGCATAATCTGCTCATCAATATTTTTTTGGTTCTGGCCTGTCCAGATCAGGCAAAATTGCCTGGATGTCGGCGGCGTGGCTGTCGAAGTGGCGCTTGATGTAGCCGAACAGGTACGCCAGCGTTACGTCGCCTGCCAGCAGCGGGTCCCAACTGGGGTAGCGCACGCTTTTTTGCAGATCGGCTTCATCCAGGCGGCGGAACGTTTGCAGAATGCGTTCGTGGGCCTGGTTGTATTCATCGGCCAAAAATTGGCGGTTGAGATGGCGTGCGCCGTACCGGGTGAGGTGGGCGTTGAGCCAGTGGAAGAGCCGTTCGGGAAACAGTTTAGGCAGGAGGGTGAGCAGGAACGGCCGTTTCAACACCATCGCTACATCGGCCACCATAAACCGGGGGGCGATGCTCATGTGGTAGAGCAGCTCGCCGATGGTCCAGGCGGGATTGCTGCTGGGCTGGCCGAATGCGTCGTCGGGCAGGCTGTCTAGCAGTTGGTGGAACTGCCGCCGCGTTTCTTCAATTTCGTGTAAAAGCTCCGTTTTTGTTGTTATCGTTTTTGTCACCCAAATTTTTCCAGCAGCAGCTCCGCCGCCAGGTAAGGACCGTCCCATTTTTCCATCACTTTGGCAAATTCTGCGGCCTTTTTCTTGGCCACGGGATCGTGCAGCAGTTGCTTGATTGCTTGCTGCACTTTGGCCGATGGGTCTTTGGCTTTGGGTATGCGGATGGCAAAGCCTTTACGCACCAGAGCGGCGATGTTGGCATCTTGCTCAGGCTGCATACCCACTCCGACCACCGGTTTTCCGGCGTAAGCGGCCGTCATGATTGTGCCAATGCCGCCGTGAATGACAGAAAGGTCGGCGAGATGGTTGACCTTATGCGCAGGCAGCCAGTCGGTAACCATCACATTTTCGGGAATTTTTACACCGGGAACCTTGTCCAGATGGGATTTGACTGGGGCAATGACGTGATATGGTTTGTTGGCAAAACTTTCTGTGATGGTGGCCACAATTTCTGGCGTACCTGAG
Source organism: Candidatus Leptofilum gracile (assembly GCA_016713825.1). Taxonomy (GTDB): domain Bacteria; phylum Chloroflexota; class Anaerolineae; order Promineifilales; family Promineifilaceae; genus Leptofilum; species Leptofilum gracile. The sequence goes on from JADJOJ010000003.1 coordinate 375,112, forward strand.
CTACCCATGGCAAAGTAAATCAACGGTTTGTCGCGCGGGATTTGCTGGATGGCTTCGGGTAGGGGGAAATCCTGGCGGGCAATCAGCGGTCCGGTGTAATAGTAATCTGGCGGCAGCTCAATATCGGTAAATTCGGCTGGCTCGGCTACCAGGGTCATATCACCGCGCCAGTAATCAAATATGGAGCGATAGGTCTTGACGCCAAAATGTTTGGCTGCTTTGTTGACCGGGCCCAGAAAGCCATAGCGAATCCAAAAGTTGATAAAGAGGTAAACCAGGCCATCGGCCAGCCATTTGAGTGGCTTAAACGCAATCTGGTCGGTCATGCCTGCGCCGTGCTTGAAGAATTCTGGCAGCCAGGTGGATTGGATGGTCCACACCAGAGGTACTTGGGCTATCTGGCAGGAGACGGGGATGGTGACGTAAGAGCCGGTTAAAACGGCCACGGGCTTTAATTCTTGGAGGTAGGCAACCTCATTGTTGATTCTGGCAATGAGTTCTGGTTGGGAAAAGGCGGGCGCAAATTTTTCTCCCTTATCCACTTTGCTGATGAAATCGATTTTTTCAGGTGTCAAACGGGGTTCCATCAATTTGAGCGGAAAGCCCGCGTCTGTGATGAGGCGCTCAAATTGGCCACCATCGGAAATGAATTGGATGTTGAAAATATTGCTGGCCTGGGGGTGCTGGGCGATGCCTTTGGCAATCTCTAGCATGCGCGTGGTTTCTGCCAGATTGAAGGCGACGGGGGCAAACAGGAGTGTTTTCTTTGGCATGGGGTCCTCTACTTTTTAAGAAGCTTGTAATCCTTGGAGCAGCAGCTGTACGGCCGTTTCTACCTGCGTTTCTAAATTGACCAACTCTGGCGAGACGGCCCAAATGAGCAGCACCCCCTCAAACAGGGCGATGATGGTGGTGGCTGTGGTTTGGCTGTCTACGCTGCGAAACTCGCCGTCGCCAAGGCCTTGCTCGACGAGAGCGGCAATTTTGGCTTTGTAATTTTGAAAATGGGTTTGCAGCGTTGTTTGTAATCCTGCCTCACGAGCAGCCAGGGCGTAAAATTCCAGGGGGGAAGGGAACTGGCTGGCCATAGCGGCCACGCTTTGGCCCGTAACGGTGGCGAGTTGGGTGAGTTTGGCAACGGCCGTTCCCTCCCCCGCCAGCATCCCATCCAACAGCGCCAGCTGCTCCACAAAAAAGTGGTCAAAGATGGCGGTAATCAGCGCATCCTTGCTTTTGAAGTGCCAGTAGACGCCCCCTTTGCTCAGGCCGCTGGCCCGCACCACGTCGTTCATGCTGGCTTTGGCGAACCCTTTTTCGGCAAAAACGGCCAGGGCGGTGGCCAAAATGTGGGCTTTGCTTTCGTGTTCGGTCATAACTTTCCTTCAAGACCGACCGGTTGGTCGGTTTATTGGGGGGAGTTTAGCATGGGGAACGGCCGTTTGTCAAGCATTGCTGGCCCTTTTTAGCCAGTCTGGGAGCGCCGCTTATTTTGCTGTTTAGCTAAACAGCACCTGCACATCTTCGGCGGTGAGCTGTTTGAGGAAGTTGCTCTCGGCGGTGATGAGCTGTTCGACGAGATTTTGCTTGCGCTGCTGCAGCTCCAGAATTTTCTCTTCAACGGAATCTTTAGTGATGAGCTTGTAGACGAAAACCGGGTTTTCTTGCCCGATGCGGTGGGAACGGTCGGACGCCTGCATTTCGACGGCGGGATTCCACCAGGGGTCTACGTGAATGACATAGTCGGCGGCGGTGAGGTTGAGGCCCACGCCGCCAGCTTTCAGGCTAATCAAAAAGAAGGAGATGTTGGGGTCATTTTGGAATTTGTCTACACGTTCTTGCCGTTTGCGGGTATGGCCGTCCAAATAAGTGTAAGTTAATCCGTGTTTCTCCATCTCATCCCGAATAAGCTCCAACATTTTTACAAACTGGGAAAAGATGAGCGCTTTGTGGCCCTCTTGGTGCAAGGTTTGCAGCGTTTCTAGCAGGAATGCCATTTTGGCCGAGTCGCCCTTAAAGTTTTGCCGCACCAGTTTGGGATGATTGCAAATTTGGCGCAGCCGCAGCAGCCCTTCTAGCACCTTAAACCGGGCGCTGTTGATTCCTTCGGATTCAATCAGCCCCAAGAGCTGGGCGCGATAGCTGTCGCGGGTTTTTGTGTACACTTTGCGCTGGGCGCTGTCCATTTCTACATAGACCAGCCGGTCTGAGCGCGGGGGCAGATCGAGGGCGACCTGGCTTTTGGTGCGGCGCATAATGAAGGGGTAGACCATCTTGCGCAGCAGGTCGGCGGCCGTTTTGTCGTTGTTGCGTTCGATGGGGTTGCTAAATTCAGTTTTGAAGTAGTCGGCGCTGCCCAGCAGGCCAGGGTTGAGAAAGGCGAACTGTGACCACAGCTCGAAAGTGGAATTTTCTACCGGGGTGCCGGTCATCACCAGGCGGTGCTGGCTTTGGAGCAGGCGCACGCTTTTGGCAATTTTGGTGTTGGGATTTTTGATTGCCTGGGATTCATCCAAAATGATGTAGTGAAAGGTGAATTGGCGCAGCATTTGAATGTCGCGGCGCACGACGCCGTAGGTGGTCAGGATTAGATTGGCCTTGGCGAACGGTGCGGCCGTTTGGGGGCGGTCGTTGCCAAAATGGGTGAATAGTTTGAGGCTGGGCGTAAAGCGTTGGGCTTCGCGTTCCCAGTTGCCCAGCAGCGAGCGGGGCATAACGATGAGCGTGGGCGGCAGGGTGCTATCTTTTTCATAGAGGGATTGGAGCAAGGCCAGAACCTGGATTGTTTTGCCCAGGCCCATATCGTCGGCCAGGCAGCCGCCAAAGTTGAAGTCGTGCAGAAAGTGGAGCCAGTTGAGCCCGGCTTGTTGATACGGCCGTAACTCGCCCACAAATTGTGCGGGTAACGGCCGTTCTGCAATCCCCTCAAACGAACGCAGCTGCTGCAGCTTTTGCTGGTACTGGTCGTCAACTTGCGTCTGGTCGGCCTGACCCAACAGCTGATCCAGCAGCGTGAGGTGGTGGTTAGACAGGCGGATATTGTCATCCGTTTGCTCGCCCAGGTAAAACAGATGGCGATATTTTTCCAGCCACGCTTCGGGAATTTCGCCAATGGTGCCATCGGCCAGCTTGATAAACCGGTCCTTGCGCCGCAGCGATTGGCGCACCGTTTTGAGGTCCACGGGCACATCGCCAAACTGAATGAGCGTTTGAATATCAAACCAGTCGATGCCTGAAGAGACGTTGAAGGAAATGGTGGGCGTGTTGCGATTCACCCGCACCGATTTGAGGTTGTCTTCGCCAAAAATTTCGTAGCCATTGGCGGCCAAAACGGGCAGCTTTTTCAACAAGAAGTCGAGCGGGGTGGTGCCTGAACGCAGGGCATACGTTTCGTCGCGTGCTTTGGGGGCATATTTCAGGCCAGTTTGTGCCGATGAGGTGGCCCGGTAAATTTCCTCCTCCTGCTGGCCGTCTCGCTGCACTTCAATCAGGGTCAGCTGCTCGGCGTCGGAATTGGCTTCATCGAGGGTGGTGGTGAACAGTGGGTAGGTGGGTGTGTGCGGCACGCTGATTTGGCCATAGCGAAAATGGAGCGTGGCGGTGAGTTCGCCATCTTTTTCTTCGAGGAAGAGCTGTTTGGCTGCTAGCGGGGTGTGATGTTTTTGGTGGGAAACGGCCGTTCCCCCCAGCGGCAAATGTTCCAGCAGCGGCGCTAAATAGTTGGTTACAAAAAACGATTTTTGCGCCTTGGGAATGGTTAGCTTGCCTCTCTCAACCAATCGATGAACCAGGTGATAGGGGATGTGATCCTCACACCTGGCTAAAAGTGCGTCCGTTTTTAGCCAATATCGATCTGTGCCAAAAATTTCTGTTGTTTTTTGGTGGAGGTCTACGGTTTCATTGCCCACATCTGCCTTCAATGAAAGGGTGAGCTGTTCCCCTGTTTCACTCAGGTCGAACCGTATTTGGGCCAGGTCGGGGGAGATGCGCAGGAGTGCTTCAAACGGCCGTTGGCTGCTCCCGGTAAAAATGGGCATAGCAAACGGCCGTAACGCATCTAGCTTTGTGGCCACATTTTGTGACCGATAATAATAATTGTTGTTGTTGTCCAGGCTCAACGTTAACACTGTTTTCAAGAATGGCGAGATGTTCACATCGTTGCCACCGTTGAGCCCATGCATGCTGTCTACCGATTTGGGTTTTTGAGCAATTTCTGGATGAGCGATCAGGTAATTGGCCAGGGCGAAGTTATCAATATTGTCATTGTCTTCAAAAAATTCGTCGGGGAACAGCTTGCGGTCCAGGCGATACCCGTTTAGCTGATAACCATAGCCATAGTACTCGGCGTACAAGCTTAAAAAGAGCACGGTTTGTTTGGACCGTGTTGTGCCCGTTCCTGAGTAATAGGTGGCCATTTGCAGCACGTCATTCAGCTGCTTTTGCCATCTGGTGGGGTCCATGTCGGCCGAGACTTGCTTCTCGATAAAAAGGAGCGCGGCCACAATATGTTTGCAGATGTCAAAACTGACATCGGTCGGACAATTACAATCATAGTAAATATCCTCATCAAGTTGGGCAATATCGATGCAATATTGGGCGCCGCCGCTGCCGCGCACGTGCAGGTGAAGATGATCCTCTTGTTGGGAAATCATCTCCACGCGATTTTCCTTAAAATAGCGACTGCCTTGTTCCAATGTTTTTTTGGTGGCAAACTCTTTTATATTGTCTTGAGCAATAAACCTCATAAAATCATTGTGATTTTTCAAAGCGTATCTCCACAAAATTTGGGAAAGGTGCGTTTGCATCTTCCAGTAATTCGCTGATAACGATCAGGCTGCATGCCATAAACGGCCAGGTTAATTGTACAAATCATCCTGTGTACTGAACAGTAAACCGCCATTTTGGCTGCGATGGCATGATTCTATCTCTGAGTTGCGGCGGGCAGGTTGCTCTGCTGGGTGGGTGATGAAAGGTGACAGAGTTCACATCGCTTCGGTGTCGTTCCTCCTAACGAAAAAACGGCCGTTTGAGTATGCTTTTCAAGTGGCAGTCACCGGCATGCGTGGCTGCTGCCATGCCCATCCCACAAGTGAGGAAGTTATGAAGCAGATTGCTGTGTTGCACCTGAACCGGCCAGAAACGGCCGAAACTGTCACCTTCATGGGGCAGCCGCTCCACATTCACCACCTGAACTGCGCCAACGACCTGGAAAAAGCGCGCGAACTCATTGCCCGCTACGATGGTCAGGTGGATGCCATTGCTCTGGACGGGATGCCTGCCGAGCTGGAACTTGGCCCGGTGCGGCGGGCGCATGGGCAGGGGGCTGGATTAACGGCCGTTGCTCAACAAACAGCGGTGGTAGACGGCCGTATCATCCGGCCTGGGCTGGAGCGGTGGGGCATGATCCTGGCCGACCGCGCCCAGCCAGGCATCTTCAGCCGCAAGCAGGTGCTCATGACCCCCGGCCTGAACCACAACGGCATGGCCCGCGCCTTCGAGCGGCACGGCTGCGATTTGCGCTACGCTGATCCCTTCATCTTCTTCAATTTGCCCAAAGTGCCCGGCATCGGCCTGCGCCAGACGCGCAACCAGGCTGCCCCCTTCACGCTGGATCGCCTAAAAGACGTGCCTTACGCCCAACTGTACCCGCAGGCCAACGGGCAGCCCGCCGTCAACCAGGCCCCCTTCGACTGGGCCGACGTGATTGCGGGCGACATCGGCACCATTCGCCACTTTGCCCCAGCCACGCTCAAGCGCAAAACCATCGTGGTAGAAAGCGCCACCGAGGCCGATCTGGCCGATTTGCAGGCGCGGGGGGTGGACATTGTGGTCACCCTCATGCCTGCGCTGAATGAGGCGGCTGGTTTGGGCCAATGGTCTGCCGCTACCGTTGAGGCCGCGCTCACCGCCCTGCGGCCGGACCCTGACGCCCCGCTCAACGAAGACACCTACCTGGACATGATGGCCGACCTGGAGTGGACGCCCGCCATTCGCAGCTTGCAGCCAGAAAATGTAGACATCAACCGCTTCGCTTTTGTCATTCATCCGCTCAGCGTCAGCTTTATTCACCACCACCGCGCCTTCCGCTGGACCAAATATCTGCCCGACGGCCTTGTGGAGGCGTTTGCCGCTTACATGCCGCCCATCCCCATCTCGCGCATCACCGGCGGACAGTCGCCCACCACCGGGCAGCGCATCGAGGGGCATCTGTTCAGCCTGGGCGCCACGCCGCGCCAGATGATGCGCCACGGCGAGCGGTTCACCTATGACCGGCTGCGCCGGGCGGCCCAGATGGCCGAGCGCAAAGGAGCGCGCATCATGGGGCTTGGCGCGTTTACCAGCGTGGTGGGGGATGCGGGCATCACCGTGGCCCACGAGGCGGACATCGCCATCACCAGTGGCAACAGCCTGACCGTGGCGGCCACACTGGAAGCGGCCAAGCAAGCGGTCATCAACATGGGCGCGACCGATTTGACCAAAGGCAAGGTGATGATTATCGGCGCGACCGGGTCGATTGGCTCGGTCTGCTCGCGCCTGCTGGCCCAGGCAATTTACGACGTGGTGCTGGTTTCCATCGAGCCGGAGCGGCTGATTGACCTCAAGCGCACCATCCAGGAAGAGACGCCAGGGGCAAATGTGGCCATCGCCACCCGCCCCGACGAGCTGATTGGCGACTGTGACCTCATCGTCACCGCCACCTCCGCTTTTGGCCAGCGCATTGTGGACATCACCAAATGTAAGCCCGGCGCGGTCATCTGCGACGTGGCCCGCCCGCCGGACATCAACAAAGCAGAAGCCGCCCTGCGCCCCGACGTGCTGGTGATCGAAAGCGGCGAAGTGCTTATCCCCGGCGACATTGATTTTGGCTACAACATCGGCCTGCCGCCCAAGACGGCGTATGCGTGTTTGGCAGAGACGGCGCTTTTGGCGATGGACGGCCGTTTCGAAGACTACACCCTGGGTCGCAACATCTCCGTCGAGCGCGTCAAGGAAATTTACCGCCTCTTCAAAAAGCACCAGTTCCAGATTGCCGACCTGCGCTCGTTTGAGGAAGTGGTGACCGAGGCGCAATTTGCCGCCAAGCGCCAGCTGGCCGCTGAACTGAAGGCCAACCCGATGCGTTTTGCCCAGCTCCAGGCCGAAACCGGGGCGCAGCTGGCCAAAATTCCGGTGCAGGCCAAGGGGGTCTCCTCGCGGCGGAAGAGCTCAGGTGGTTTGGTGGCGGTGGTGGCAACGGCCGTTGGGGGGTTGGCGCTGCTGCTGTGGCGTCGCCAGGGTAAGTGAGATGTGAAAGTGGTCCCCTTTTTACTTTTGACTTCTTACTCACCCACTGGCTTTTCCCGGCGAAAGTGATGGACAACGGCCGTAATTTCCCCTAATATTCTTCCTCATGAGTACAGACAGTTTGCAATACGGCCGTGTCACCTGGACCAATATCACCAATCCTACCCAAGAAGATATGCAAGCGCTGGGGGAACGCTATCCCAACTTCCATCCGCTCCATTTGGGCGATTGCCTGACCGAATTAGAGTTCCCCAAATTGGATGTGGGCGAGGATTACCTCTTCATTGTGGCCCAGCTGCCTCGTTGGAATGGCGAAGCCCGCATCTGTTACCCCACAGAAATTGACCTCTTTGTGGCCAGCGGCGTGCTGGTCACTGTGCACAACGGCGAAATTAAGCCGCTGAACAATATGTTTGCCGCCGCCAAAGCGGATGAAGCCGCAATGGGCGACATGATGGGGCAGGGGGCCAGTCCGCTGCTCTACAAAATTATGGATACGCTGGTGCGCTACTGCGATCCCATTTTGGAAAAGGTCAACCAGACCATCCGCCACATCGAGCTAAGCCTGTTTGAAGACGATATGGAGCATATTTTGTACGAGGTGGCTGTGGCGCGGCGCGGGGTTATTGCCATTCGCCATATTTTACGGCCGCAGCTAGACGTGGTGCGCGAGCTGGGACAGGGGGATTGGCCGTTTATTCAGGGGCATCTGGACATGTATTGGGGCGATATCGGCGATCATCTGACGCGGCTGCTTTCTATGCTGGATGAGCATGTCGAGGTGATTGGTGGCTTGTCGGACACCATCGACACGCTGGCTTCCCATCGCATTGATGGCGTTATTCGCCTGCTCACCATCATCACCATTTTAACCGTGCCGCTGACGGTGCTTTCTACCATTTTTGGCATGAATGTGGATTTGCCCTACGGCGCTGGCCCCACACTTTTTTACAGCGTCAACGCCATTGGCGTCCTGCTGACTGTGGGAGTTGTTTACTACCTGCGCCGCCGCCAGTGGCTTTGATCGGTGAGTCGGTAATCAGTGAGTCAGTAATCAGTAATCAGTGGGCAAGCCACTACTGATCACTGATTACTGAACACTGAACACTGAATACCGATTAACTCTGATCCGCAATCGTCAACGTGTACTCACCCCCGCTGCCATCTTCCGTGGTGACTTCCAGAATGAGGATGAGGTCGGAACTGACGGGGATTTCGCTGAAGCCGACGAGCGTGTCGGGGTCGGTAATGGCTAGCAGTTCGCCCGTTTCGTCGTAGACGGAAAGGACAAACAGCTGGTCGCTGCTGCTTTCCAGGATGAGGCCTACGGTGCTGCCGGCGCTGAGGTTGACGGTGTAGCGGGTGGCGCTGTTGGGGTCTAGAACGGCCGTAACCTCATCCCCCAGCACCAAACTATCCCCGTCAGACACCGCCGGGGCCTCGCCATTGATGAAGGCAAAGGCCGCCTCCAGCACCGGGTCGCCCTCGCTAAACAACGTCTCCTCTGTCAGCGGCACCACGATCTCTGGCACCACGCCGATGCCCTCGATGTGGATATTGCCATCCGGGTCCACGGCGCGCCCCTGGGTGAAGCGGAACGTCTCATCGCCGGGCATGGCTACGTCGTCCACGCTGCCGCCCAAACCGGCCGTGGGGTACATGCCGATGATGGTGCCCCGGTCTTGCAGTGTCAGGTTGTAGCTGAAAAACTCACACGCTGAAGCACAATCTGGCCCCACCAGCACGATCACCTCGCCGTTGTAGCGAAAATCTTCAGACGGCAAGAAGAAGGTGTCTTCGTATTCGGGATTGGTGTAGAACTCGCCCCGCTCTTCATCGTAGAAGCCTGTGTTGCCGGTTACCAGCGGCTCGTTGAAGAAGTAAGCGGCCATTTGGTCGGCTAAAAAGCCGCGCCCACCACCATTTTTGCGCATGTCTATGATGATGGTGGAGACGCTATTGTCATTCATGGTCTGGATCATACGTTCCCAGAGCTGGATGGTGAGCAAATCGTTGTCGAAGAAGCTGAAAATTTGCACATAGCCCACCCCCTGATCCGCCAGAAATTCGTATTCCAGCGGCAGTTCGAAGCCGTCGCGGGTTTCATCTTCCAGCCAGAAGTTGTAGCTGTCTAATTCGCTCGTGGCGGTCAGCGTCACCGTTTGTTCAGCCCCGGCCGGATTTTGGAAAGTGACCTCCACCTCGGTGCCGATGGGGAAGCGGGTGGCAAACAGCAGTTGGTCTAGCCGCTGGCTGTGTGGGGTGCTGTATGGGGCAAAGTAGCTTACCGTGTTATCCAGGTAATCCCCCATAGCCTGGCCATTCATGGCCAGAACCTCAGCGCCCAAAACCATACCCGCCTCGGCTGCCGGGCCGCCATCGAGCAGGAAGTTGATGAGGATACGGCCGTCTGTCAGTTCCCGAATCGCCATGCCAACGCCGCCAATCGCCGCTGCCTGGAAATCTTCGCCAATGAAGGGGCCAGAAATGTGGCCATCTGGAATTTGCCAGGCAAAGTCGCGCAGCGCCCGACGATATTCCAGTTCGTCGCCGCTGGCGTCGGCCTCTTCAAAGCGGGGGCGGAACTCGTCGCGCAATGCTTCCCAGTCGATGCCTTTGTACTCGGTGAAGGCGTATTCATTCGCCAACTGGTCCACCAGCGCGTCGAACGCCTCGGTGTAGCTGAGGTCAGAGTAATCGACCAGCGCCGCCCCTTCCGGCTCGATAAGGTCGATAACCGGATTGCGCGAGCGGTCGAAGACGAACGGATCGCTGTCCATATTCACAATGGTGTACCCCTGCGGCAGCGTCACGATGGGATCGTCTTCGGTAAAGAGCAGGCCGTCGTCGCCGAAGCCGCTGGGGAAGCCTTGCCGATCATCCTGAGCATACACCAGGAACGTGCCGCCCACGATTTCCCGCTCCAAATCTGGGTCATCGCTGATGATGGTAGAGGCGTAAGCTGTTGACCAACCGCCGCCGCCCAGATCGCGTTCTTCCAGGAACGGGTCGCCAAAGACGTTGTTCCAGTAGGCCACGGCAAACACCTGCACGCCAATATCCTCTTCGCCGTCATTGTCCACATCGCGCACGCCGCCTTTGGGCGCGATGGGCAGGGCGATTGAGTAGCTGAAGGGGGAGGTGTAGAAGTCTGAGGTGATTTGCCCCAGCGCTTGGGATTCAACGGGGAATAGGTATTCTTCATCCCGATCGACAAAGCCGGTCTGGTCTTCCAAAATGACGACGGGGGCGGCCACGCCGACGTTGAAGAAGGGATTGGTGTATTCCACCGCCCCGGTGATGCCAACGGGGCCGCCTTCGTCGTTACTGATTTCGGCAGGCGGGCCGGGCAAATCGGCGACGTCAACGGGCGGCTCTTCGTTGGCTGCGGGCGTGGGGGTGGCTTCGATGGGCGCGGGCGTGGCGGTGACCACCACGGTGACCTGCACTTCGACGATTTCGGCCGTGGGGTCGGCATCGCTTTCGCCGTCGTCGGTGGGGCGGGGCGTGGGGGTGGGGTCTTCGCCGCAGGCTGCCAGCAGCAGGCCCAGGCTGAGAAGCAAAAGTAGAAGGTAACGTAGGTTTTTCATGAGTTCTCTCCTAAAAATAAACCGCCCGGAGGTTTGATGAGCGAAGATTCTTCTGGTTCAAACCTCCGGGAGGTTGTTGGTTACTGGGTAAGTTCAATTTGGTAATGGGCCGGTTCCAGGGTCATGGGGCTGGTGGCGGCGATGATGAGATACGGCCGTTTCCCCCCCGCACTGGCCAACGAAAATTGTACCGTCGCCGTGTTGTCTGCTGCCAGCTCAATTTCGCGGACGGTGGGCGTCTCGCTTTCGTACGTCACCAGCAGCACGTGCCAGCGCTGTGGGATGGTGCCCGTGGCCCGCACAAACCCTTCAGCCTGCCAGCCTTCATCATTTTCGGCGCTATCGTAGAAACCAATTTCGGGGATGGCGATATTGTCGAAGGCGATGCCGCCGAAGGTGAGGATGGGGTCGGTGACGTACTCAAAGCGCAGCTGCACCGTTTGTCCGGCGTAGGCCGACAAATCGATGCTTTCCTGCACCCAGCCGTTGCTGCGGTCGGTGTAGAAGCGGTCGGTGTAGGCGGCATCGGCCGGGTCGTCGCTGACGGATAGGCCCTGCATGTTGTTGGCGGTTAGCCCTTGCCATGTTGTGCCGCCGTCTGTGGAGAGGGAAACGTAGGCAAAGTCGTAGCCCACTTCGATATCGTGGAAGACGGCGTATGCCAGCGTGGCGCTGCTGACGCTGCTCAGGTCAAATTCACGGGTGAGGTGCATATTGCTGTAGTTGGCCCGGTTGGCCAGCCACATATGTTCGCCAGAAAGGGGCAGCACCTCGATGAGCGGCACATGGTTGCTGCCGGTGAAGTTGAGGGTAGCGCTGCCATTGCCAGAAAGTTGGTAGTAGTCGGCGGCGTATTGGCTGACGGTGGTGTCGATGCTGGTGGGGAAGTTGTTGATGCCGGTGTAAGCGGCCGTATTCAACCCATCCCGCAGCTCATAAATGGCCGGGGCATTCGGGTCGTCGTGAATGGCCAGCGCCACCAGCCAATCCAAGAAAATGGACATGCCATCAAAATCCAGGCCGTTTTCGGCGGCAAGGGCGTCGATGGCGGCAAAGCCCGGTTCTGGATGCATGGCAAAATCGCGGTATAGCTTTTCGCCCAGCCGGTTGTAGATGTACCGGTTCATCACGTACCCCTGGCCGTAGTAGGGCAGGGTGTTGCCATCTACCCAGCGGTTGAGCTGCTGGTCTGGATTTCTGAGGAACATGTTGCCCCGGCTGATGGGGTCGCCGGTAAAGCCGAGCAAATCTTCGGCAAGCATGGCAGAGCCTTCTGTTTCCCAATCCCAATCGTTGGCGTCGTAGTTGGATTCGATCATGTGGCGGAATTCGTGGGCCAGAATGTCCAGGTAGGTGGTGGAGCCAAAAAAGCTGCCGTTCATGACGAACATTTCTCGCTCGTTGGAGCTGGGATCGACGCTTTGGGGCAGGATGTCGCTGGAGCCGAAGTAGCCGCCCAGCCCGCACTGGCCCGCACTGGTGACGGTGACGTCGCATACGGAAAGCGGTGAGGCGTTGACAATATGGATACGCGGATCGCCGTCGATGCCGGGGTTGTCTTCTGGGCCAAAGAGCAGGGTGTCGCGTTCGTAAATTTCATCGAAGGCGGCTCCGGTTTGCTCTAGCGCCTGGGCCGACGGGGTGGAGAGGCCGGGCGTGGTGTCGAACCAGAAGTAAGCGTGGTCGCTGATGTGCAGCAGCTCGAAATCGGGTGAGGAGAGGGTATTGACGTCGGTGTTGAGGATAAAGAGCGGCTCGCGAACGCCGACGCTGTATTCGATGGGAGTGGGTGAGTCGGTGGGCAGTTCGGTGAGGCCACGATAAGCGATGGCCAGCCGGATATCGTCTCGTTCGGGCGGGTAATTGGCCTCCAGGTCGGCGAAGGTGGCTTCTTCGGCGGGGGTAACGGGGGCGCGGCTGAGGGGATTGAGTGTTTTGGGTGGATCAGGCCAGGTTTGGCTGGTGGGGTCGGATTCCTCCACAGGTGTTTCAGTTGGCGGAACTGTTTGGGTCGGTGTGAGGGTTTTCTCTGGCGTGGGTTCGGGTTCTACCGGGCGTGGGGTTGCTGTTGGGTCAGCCTCATTGGTACAGGCTACCAGAACGAACAGTAACAGCGCCAGGCCAAACCAGCGTTTCCAATTATGCATAAAATGCTCCTCATTTGAAGGATTTACAGATGGGTGGCAAAGGCGCACCCGCTACCTGGATGATTATAGAGGGGAAAATAAAAACATTGAAGGGGGCAGGACTATTGCATAAGGATTTGCTTATGTCTTTACGGCTGTGAGCCTGGCGTAGGGGCGGTGTGCGCACCGCCCCTACAGGTTCAAATTACAAATTGATGAGCTTCACCTGGGTGATGGCCGGAATTTTGTTGAGGGCATCTAGCACTTCTTTGCTGGGTTCGCTGTCCAGGTTGATGAACGAAAGCGCCTCGCCGCCGGGTTTATCGCGGCCCATGCGCCATTCGGCGATGTTGACTTCGTAGGCAGACAAGATGGTGCCGACTTGCCCGATGACGCCGTAGACGTCTTTGTTTTGCATGACCAGCACGTAGCCGTCGGGGCGGGCGTCTAGCTTGTAATCATCTACCTGCACAATGCGTGGCTCTACGCCGCCAAAGAGCATGCCGGCCAGGGTGCGCTCACCGCCGTCCCAGGTGACGCGGCAGGTGATGAGGTTGGCGTAATCCAGCGAGCTGGCCGCTTTGGTTTGGGCGACGGTGATGCCGTTTTCTTCGGCGAGCAGGGGGGCGTTGATGTAATTTACCTGTTCGCTGATCGATTTTTCCATGATGCCTTTGAGCAGTGCGGCGGCGATTGGTTTGACCAGTTCATTAACAGTTTCGCCGCGCACCTCAATTTCGACACGGCGGATGGGGCGGTCGGTGAGGTAGCAGTGCAGCTTGCCCAGCTTTTCGCTGAGTTCCATATACGGCCGTGTTTCAGCAAAATTCAGCCCGGCCTGGAAGGGTAAGTTGACGGCGTTGCGGAAATCGGTGCCGCGCAGGGCATCCAGCACCTGGTCTACAATTTGGGTGGCCACATCCCGCTGGGCTTCTTTGGTGCTGGCACCCAGGTGGGGGGTGTGGATGACGTTGGGCAGGCCGATGAGCGGGTTGTTTTCTGGTGGCTCTTTTTGGAAGACGTCGAGAGCGGCCGTTTTTACCTGGCCACTTTTCAACCCTTCCGCCAAGGCTTCTTCATCAATTAGCTTACCGCGTGCCGCGTTGATTAAAATCATGCCCGGCTTCATTTGGGCGATGGTTTGGGCGTTGATCATCTTTTCCGTTTCGGGCATGAGGGCGGTGTGCAGGGTAATGTAGTCGGATTGGGCCAGCAAATCGTCCAGGTCTACCAGCGTAACGCCCAACTCCTGGCCCACCTCTTCGGAGACGTACGGATCGTAGGCCAAAATCTCCATGCCAAACGCCTGGGCGCGTTTAGCTACCAAACGGCCGATCCGGCCAAAGCCCACAATGCCCAACGTTTTACGGTACAGCTCCGTGCCCACAAACTCGGAGCGTTTCCATTGGCCATCTTTCACCGAGGCGTGCGCCTGGGCGGTGTGGCGGCTAGCGGCCAGCATGAGGGCAATCGCCTGTTCGGCGGTGGCGATGCTGTTGGCCCCTGGCGTGTTCATGACGATAATGCCGCGCAGGGTGGCGGCACGCACATCCACGTTATCCACGCCGATACCAGCCCGCCCTACCACCTTGAGGTTGGTGCCTGCTTTCAGGATGTCGGCATCGGCCCTGGTACCGCTGCGGATGATGAGGGCGTCGTATTCAGGCAGGATGGCCATCAGCTCTTCTTTGCTGAGGCCGGGTTTCATATCGTAATGGGCATCTTTGGCCAGATCGAGGCGATCCAGCCCGGCTTGCCCCAGTTTGTCTGAGATCAATATTTTGAACATAGGTCTCCCTTTGCTTTGTTAACAAGGTCTGTTTGGTGCTTTTTGCGTGGGTGGGTTAATGTGCTGAGGGAATTATAGTCGTGGTTAGGTGTGGGGCAAACGTTGGGGAGGAAGTAATTGGGTAATTAGCAATTCAATTGCCCAATTACTCAATTACGAATTTCCCACAAAAGTTGTTGGCATTGATTCGGCGTTAACGCCACCAATTCCCCGCCCGTAAAACGCGAATCTTCGGTGACTTCGCGCTGGGCAAAGGTGGGGTGCGGGATGGCGAGCAGGCTGGCGATGTCTGGCTGCTCAATTTCGGCCAGGACCAAACCCTCTAGCCGGCCCAAGAACTGATCGATGCTGAAGGGGAAACGGCCGTCCACCAACTTGTACCTTCTTTTCACCAAAACTTTGGCTGGCAGCGTCTCCAACAGCGCATAACTGGCCTCGTCCAGGTAAAAATTGGTGATAGTGGTGGCGTACGCGGTCTGGTCGGCGGCCTGGTATTTTTGCGTCAGCTTCAGCGCCGTGGCCTGGCCGCTAGCATCCGTCATGCGGCGCAGGCGCAGCGGTGTGCCGCTGAGGTAGCGGTCTTCGATGAGCTGGTATTCCTGGCTGTTTTGCAGCGCATCGGGCCAGCGGACCAAAAGCCAGCGGCGTTCTAGTTCAGTTTGAGCATATTTGTGAGCCATCTTTTAAGTGGGCTACAACGAATGGGAGTAATCAACGAATTTTTTTAATTCGTTGATTACTCCCATTCGTTGTTGTCATTTGTTAAACGCCTGCAAACAGCGGATGATAATACACTGTGCCCCGCTTGCCACGCAGCGCACCTGGCACCAGTTCCAGCACCATAAACGCCTCGGCCGGGGCGTTGAACTGGCAGTGCAGGTCGTGCGGCGCGGAGGGGGTGAAGCCAAAGCGCGGGTAGTAGCTGGGATGCCCCAGCACGAAGGCGAGTTCGTACCCGGCTTCCCGGCACGCTTCAATGCCTTGGCGGCACAGTTCTGACCCGATACCCGCTTTTTGGTGGTTGGGTGAGACGGCGACGGGGCCGAGGGCAACGGCCGTAAATTCCCCACCATCACCTTTCACCGTCACTGGCGAAAAGAGGACGTGCCCCACCAGGTCATCATCCAGCAGGGCGACCAACGAGATGGTGTCTACCCCGGCTTGCTGGAGCTTTTGCACCAGTGCCGCCTCATCGGGGCGGCCAAAGGCGGCGGCTTCTATTGCGTACACTTTTTCGGCGTCAACGGCCGTTTCCCAACGAATCTTCAGCGTCATGCCGCAATCATAGCCTTGTCGCTGCCCAGGCACAAAAATCCGCGTTCATCCGCGTTTATCCGCGTCCCATTTTTGCTTTTAGGCGTAGGCCAGGCTTTCCCGCACGCTGATGCGCGTCGCCTGCCGCGCGGGCCAGATAGCCGCCAGCACCGAAATGAGGATGATCGAAATGAGCCAGATGAGAACGGCCGTCCAGTTAAACGCAAAATCCAAATCAATCTCCAGCATCGTTTGCCCCAGCAGGCGGGCCAGCGGCTGGCTGATGAAAAACGCCAGCGGCACCGCCACCAGCCAGCTCAGCACCCCTTGCAGCACCCCTTCCATGATGAACAGGGAAATAATTGTGGGCGACCGCGCCCCAATTGCCCGCATCACGCCAATCTCGCGGGTGCGCTCCACCACGCTGATGCCCAGCGAGCCCATCAGCCCCATGCCGCCCACCGTGGCCACCAGCGACGCCAGGCTGATAAACATGCCCACAATCGGGAAAAACTGGTTCTCAATGTCCAGCCGTTCCTCTGCTTTGGTGGCGCTGGTGAACAGATCAATGTCCATGCGGCGATCTTCAAACATGTTTTGCAGATTGGTGGATACGGCCGTTACCACCGCTTCATCCTGGCTCTCCGTCTGCACATACAGCAGCGACGCCCGGTCAATTTGGCCGATGGCCGCCATGACGGCGGGCAGCGGCGCGTACAGCGCCTCGGTCACAAAGCCGCCGCCGTACACCACCTTGTAGGTGCCCACCACCAGCCATTCCGCCTCGCCCTGGTTGCCCAAATCCAGCCGAATGGTGTCCCCTACGCCGATGCGGTTTTCGTTGGCCGTCTCCTGGCTGATGATGAGCACCCGCTCGTCGCCTGGCTGGAGCCAACGGCCGTTTACAATTAACGGCTGCTGCATCTCGGTTTCAATCGGAATGCCCGTCAGCTGTGCCCCCAGCCCGGCCGAATCTTGCAGCCGCTCCCCCTCGCGCAAAATGGTGGCGTTGCGGGCGTACCACGCTTCGGCGTAGGCCACGCCCGGCAGCTCTTCGGCCAGCGTTTTCACCTGCTCCGCCCGCTGCACTTCGCCAAAGCCCAGGCGGATGTCGTAGCCGCGCCGCGCCAGATCGTTGTCCAGCGTGTGGTTCACGGAGGAGATGAGGCTCATCACCACCAAAAACATCACCCCGGCGGTGATCAGCACCAGCAGGGTCAGCAGCAGCCGCCCCTTGCGGCGAAACATGTTGCCCAGCGCCAGCGGGTAGGGGGAGGGCAGCAGCCGGGTGGCGGTCTGCTCCACAAATTGGTCCAGCTTACTGTTGCCAAAATCCGCCCCCAAGCCGTAGGAGGCGATCGCTTCGCGCACGGTGATGGCCGCCCCTTTGAGCACCGGCCAGAGGGCGGCGAGGAGGGGAACGGCCGTTGCCGCCACCACCTGCCACCACACCGCCTGCGGCGAAAAGCGAAAATTGTTGTACTCAATGTTGAACAAATTGAGGAACCAGCGGCTGCTGTAAAACGCCGTCAGCGCCCCCAGCGGCAGCGAGATGAGCAGCGCCAGCAGCCCGTACACGCCAATTTCGGCCAAATACAGCCGGACGATTGTGCCCGACTGCCCGCCAATCGCCTTGATGACCCCAATCTGGTCGGTTTGCTGGGTGATGAGCGCCGTCATCGTGTTGGTCACCAGCACCACGCTCAAAAACAGCGAGACGACGGCCATCAGCTGGAGCACCAGCATGACGCCCTCGACAAACATGCGCCCCCAATGTTCATCTGGCTCCTGGTAAATGGTGACGGCGACGCTGTAGCCCTGGTCGGCTAATCGCGCCCGAATCTCCCCGGCCATCTCCTCGGCAAAGTCGCGGCTGTACGGTTCCACCTGCACCAGCAGCTGGTTGTACCGGTCTTCGGGAATGCCAAAGCGGGCCAGCCCGTCGCCGTCGGTGAAGAAGTATGCCTGGCCGCCAAACGGGGGCGGCTGCACAAACGGATGGCGCACGGTGCCGTTGACGGTGAAGGCGCGGTCGCTGTTGGGCAGCTCAAAAATGATTTCGTCCCCCAGATTGGCGTCGAAATATTGGCTGGTCAGCCGCTCCACGCCGATTTCCAGGTCGCTGGGCCACGCGCCGCTGGTGAGCCGCATCAGGTCGAAGGTCTGGTTGTCGTAGTCAGGGCGCATCACCAGGCTGCCAGACTGCCACGGCGCGTCTTCGCCCTGCTTGAAGCGCACGGTGATCAGGTTGACCGGGTCCACGTCCACCACGCCGGGCAGATCAGCCAGATCTTCAGCGGTAGCCTCGTCTACCAAATCGCGCAGGATGATGTTGAGGTGGGAGGGGGTGACGGCGCGGTGGGCGGCGTCCATGCCGCTGAGCAGCTGATCGACCATGCCAAAAATCGCGCCGATGGCAAAGACACCGGCGGCGATGCTGAGGATGGCCAGCAAGGTGCGGGTTCTGCTGTGCCACAGGTCGAACCATGCTTTGTACCAGAGGACGCTCATGCGATTTCTGCCAGTTCGGGGGCTAATTTAGCGGCGGGTTGCAGGCGGGTGTCTTGGGCGATACGGCCGTTCACAATTTCCACCACCCGCTGCGCCTGGTTAGCCAACGTTTTGTCGTGGGTCACCATCAGCAGCGTTTTGCCCTGGTCGATGAGGTGGCTGAACAGGTCGAAAACGGCCGTAGACGTTTGCACGTCCAGATTACCCGTCGGCTCGTCGGCGACGATGAGCGGCGGGTCGTTGGCCAGGGCGCGGGCGATGGCGGCGCGCTGCTGCTGCCCGCCAGAGACCGCGCCGGGCAGCTTGTGGGCCTGGTCAGACAAGCCCACCATTTCCAGCAGGTGCAGGCCGCGTTCCCGCCGCTGCGCGGGGGGCAGGGTGCGGGCAAAATCCATCGGCAGCATCACGTTTTGCAGCAGGCTGAGGGCGGGCAGCAGCTGGAAAAATTGGAAGACGATGCCCAGCGCCTGGCCCCGCCACGCCGCCAGTTCGTTTTCGCTGAGATTGGGCAGGGAACGGCCGTTTACCACCACGCTGCCGCTGGTCGGATGGTCAATGCCGGTGATCATGTTCAGCAAGGTCGATTTGCCGTTGCCCGACGGCCCGACGATGGCCACAAACTCCCCGGCCGCAATCTCCAGGTCAATGCCGCGCAGCACCAGAATCTCTTCGTCGCCGACGGTAAAATTTTTGGTTACGTTTTCCAGTTTAACAATCATAAAAGTCCAGGTACATTTTGGCTTTCGGACGCGAGCCCTCTCCCTAGGAGGGAGAGTCACGTTTTCACGCATCATCGCCTGATCCAGGAGGCCTCTCAGTTTCCCGGGGTACTCCGCGGTTAAAGTTCTTCAAAGTAATCGCCGTGGTAGCCAAACAGCACCGCGTGCGGAATTTCGGCGCGGGCGCGTTCGCTGAAGCTGGCGGCGTCCAGCACCAGCAGGAAGGAGCGCCCTGCCGCCGCATCCAGCACCACGGAGAGCACCACGCCATCGTCTTCAGCGGTGCGGCCCGGTGCGCCGACAAAGACCGGTTCGCCGGGGTAGCAGTTGGGTTCGTACCAGGTTTGGGAACGGCCGTTTCTCACATCCACCTTCACCACCTGGTTGTAAAAGCCGTGCCGCTGCGCCGGATTGATGCTGGAGGCGTACACGTAGCGGTAGCTGGCGTCCATATTGTACCGGTCGTAATCAAAACGGGGCAGCTCCAGGCAGGCGTCGGACAGCACCTCGTAGGTGGCGCGGCGGTTTTTGTGTGGCCCGCGCAGCGGCAGACGGTAGCGGCGCAGTTCGCCAAACGGAATTTCGCTGTCTGGCTCGGCCAGCCGGTTCAGGTAAAAGGCGCTGATCACGCTGTCGTCTGGATACGCCACGATGTCCACCACCAGCTCATCCCCCTGCTCGAAGGCGTTGACGTGGTGGAAGGCAAAAAAGGGATCGCTGTCGATGCGGCCCACTTTTTCGCCGGTGTGCCGGTTGAGCAGCCAAAACGGCGTGCCCCGCTCCGGCTGCCAGCGGAAATTTTCGATAAACGGCCGTAACCACAACAACAAATGAATCGGATTCACCACCAGCGGGAATTCCGACAGGATGGCGTAATTCTGGCTCAGGCCAAAGCTGTGCATGTAGGCCGGTCGCGTCGTGGGCATCTGGCCAATCAGCTTGGCCTGGGTGCTGCCCGTCAGCCCGTACAGCCGGTAATGGCTGATGGCGTGGTAGCGGGTGACGACGTTGTAGACGGTGTCGCCGTCGTGGTGGGGATGCACGGTGGTCATCTGCCCCACCTCATTTTCTTCGTACTTCAGCACGCCCGCCATCTCCAGCGTGTGTGGATCGAATTCCACCTGGATGGGCGTTTCGGCCAGGGCCACAAAGCGGTCAGCGATTTTGGTCAGGCTCACTTTGGCGCTGTCGGTGATTTGCGGCGAGAAGACGGACATCACCCGGCCAAAGAGCGAGCGGCAGGGGTCGGTGGCAAATTCGGAGTAGGCGATACGGCCGATTTCTTGTGCTTCCGTGTAGGCTCGATTGTGCAAAAATTTGTTGGCGTAGCTCACCTGCCCATCGCCAAAGGAAAATTTGTGCAGCATCGCCAGCCCGTCGAACCAGTGGCGGTAGCGCTGCTGACCCACGCGGAAAGTGCCGGGGCCGTTGCGCAGCAGCGTGCCGCTGAGCCATTCCGGCAGGCTGCCGCTGATGGGCAGGCGGTCGAGCGTTAGCTCCTCATTTTGGCCGAAGCCGGGCTGGAAGTAATCAGGAAGCTGGGACATAAAATGGATTGGGTTGGCCAACGGCCGTTGGCCGCGGATCAATCAGTTCGGCGGCAATCTTGCCAGACGAGAGCACCGCCGGAACACCCGCGCCGGGGTGGGTGCCCGCGCCGACAAAGTACAAATTGTCGAACTCTTCCGAGCGGTTGTGCGGCCGCAGCCAGGCGGATTGCAGCAGGGTGGGCTTGACGGAAAACGCCGCGCCCCGGTAGCTGTTCAGGGTGTGCTGAAAGTGCAGCGGGTCGATGTGATGCTCGGCGATGATATTTTCTTGCAAGTCGGGCAGGTAATGTTGTTCCAGGAATTCCATGATGCGGTTGCGGTAGGGAACGGCCGTTTCCGTCCAATCCACATCCGCTTCCAGGTTGGGCACCAAGGACAGCACGTAAAACGATTCGCAGCCCGGCGGGGCAATGCCCGGATCGGTGAGGCTGGGCATGTGCAAATAGAGGCCCAGGTCGCCGGGCAGCTGCTTTTTGCCAAAAATTTCCCGCATCATCTGCCGGTATTGGCCGTGAATGATGATGTTGTGGTGCTGAAGCTGGCTGTCCAGGTAGCGCCGTTTGGTGCCAAAGTAGATGACAAAGAGCGAATTGCTGTAGCGCAGCCAATCCAGCCGCCGGTTGCTGTATTTGCGCCGCTGGCTGGCCGGGATGAGATGGCGGTAGGTGTAGGCCACGTCGCCGTTGCACACCACCACGTCCGCTTTTTCCACGGTGCCATCCGCCAGCCGCACCCCGGTGACGCGCCGATTTTCCACCAAAATCTCTTCCACTTCGCTGTTGAGCCAGACGGTGCCGCCCTGCTCGGTAAACAGCTGCCCCAGGCCGCGCACCACTGCCCCGGTGCCGCCCAGCGCGTAATGCACGCCCCACTGCTTTTCAAACTGCACAATGAGGGTGTAAATCGAAGGCGTGTCGAACGGATTGCCGCCAATGAGCAGCGGGTGGAAAGAAAACGCCTGCCGCAAAAACGGATCTTTGATGTTTTGCGAGACAAAGCCGTAGGTGCCCAAAAACGCTTGCAGGCGCATGACGGCGGGCATAATTTTGAGCATGTCGGTGAGCTTGAGGAACGGCTGGTCGGTGTAGGGATGGAACGCTTCGAAGATCGCCTGGGCGCGGCGGGCGAACTTTTGGTAGCCAGCCCGGTCGGCGGGGTTGAACTTGGCGATTTGGTCCAGCATATCGTCGAGCTGGTGGTGGTAATCGAGGTAACGGCCGTTCCCATCAAAAATGCGGTAGAACGGGTCCAGCGGCACAAAATTGATGTAATCGGCCCGATTGCGCCCGGCAGCGGCAAAAATTTCGTCAAAAATGTAGGGGGCGGTCATCACCGTCGGCCCTCCGTCGAACTTGAAGCCGTTGATCTCGTACTGGTAAGCACGGCCGCCCAGTTGGTCTCGCTTTTCCACCAGGAGCACCTCGTGCCCTTTGGCGGCCAGGCGGTTGGCGGCTGCCAGCCCGCCGAAGCCGCTGCCTATCACAATTATTTTCATGCTGCCCCCTGTAAGGTAATTGGGTGAAACGGCCGTTGTCGGGTCTGCCACCACAAAGATGGAATGCGCCGCAGTTTGGCCCACTTACCGATGTGGGCGCGGCGTGTGAAAACGTCGTAATCGTGCTGCTCAATATCGTGCAAAATGGCGGCGTAAAAATCGGCCGCAGCGGCAATGGCCAGCCGCCCTTCCCGGTTGAGCATGGCGATGCCCGGCCACGCCTCGCGGTACAGGCGGCGGTTGCGCTCAATCTGAAAGCGCATGAAGCTGCGCCACTTTTCGGTGACAACGCCAGCCGCAATGTCCGCTTCGCTCAGGCCAAAGGCGGCCAGCTCTTCTTGCGGCAGGTACAGCCGCCCGCGCCGCCAATCTTCAGCCACGTCGCGCAAAATGTTGGTCATTTGTAGCGCCACGCCCAGCCGCACGGCGTAGGGAATCGCCTCTTCCCCCCGGTAGCCAATAATGTGCATGCTCATCAACCCCACGGTGGAGGCAACGCCGTAGGCATACTCCGCCAGCTCGGCAAACGTTTCGTATCGGTTTTGCACCATGTCGCGGGCTACGCCGTCGATGAGCTGCTCGGCGTACAGCTGGGGGATGTGGTAGGTGGCGCTGGTGTCGCGCCAGGCGATGGCGATGGGGTCGTATTGATGATCATGGTTGTGCAGCGCCTGATTGCGCCACGTTTGCAGGTCGCTTGGGGCGTGATTGTCTTCAGCGTTGTCTACAATGTCGTCGGTGGTGCGGCAGAAGGCGTAGAGGGCGCGCACGGCGCGGCGTTGGGGTGGGGGCAGCAGGCGAGAGGCGAGGTAGAAGGAGCGGCTGTTTTCGGCGGTAATTTGCTCGCAGTAGCCGTAGGCCTGGTCAATGAGGGAACTGGTGGTGGCGATACTGGCGGTTCGCCTGTGGTTGTTTTTGGCCTGATGAGCCAGATGGAGCAGCGGGTTTTCCCAGTCATTGATCATAGCGGTCATCTGATTTCTCCTGTCGTTAATGATGGCTGCCCCAGCATGAGGCGATGGTCAAAAAAAAAAGGCAAGGTTTCAGATGCAATACGAATATGCAAAGGTTTTGTACGTATAAAATCTATATTTTGTCTAAATTGGGCAAAAAAGGGTGCCAGTTGGCCGCTTGCTTAGGCCACCCAACCCCAAATGAAAAATTGGGCGGAAAAGTAAAGGTACAAAATCAGCGAGGGATACAAAATGAGGCGGTGAATTTTGCCGTTGGCACCCCACAGTGCCAGCAAGAAAAAGGTGGGGAAAAAGGCGAGGGCGTAGCGGGAAAAAGAGTAAAGCGGTTTAAATTCAGAGCTGGGCAGCAGCATGAACAGCAGCAGCAGGGCGGCATACAGTCCCCAGCCCAGCCGGTGCCGCCAGCGCCAAAAGGCGACGGCAGTGGTTGCCAGCAGCAGCAGGGTGATGAAAAAGTCGAACCAGAGGGTGAATTCGCCAACGCGACCTGGGCCTACCCCCACCATACCCGCCAGCGCCCGCAGTAAGTCGGTGCCGGGAATGCCGGTGCGCTGGAACCAATATTCGGCGTATACGTTGCCCAGCGGCGGCAGCCCGGCCCAGGCACGGTAGAGCAAGAACAGCGCCAAGCCAAAACCGGGCAAAAAGAGGGCAACGGCTTGACGGAGCAACCGCCAATCCCAACTGCCAACCGGATCAATTTTCCATTTGCCCTGCCCCAAATGGCGCTGCCAAAAATGGTACGCCAGCGGCACCACCAGCACCCAGCCCGTCAGCCGGGTGAGCGCGGCCAGCAAGCCCAGCACCCCGGCCCATTCAAACTGGTCATAGCGGAACGCCAGCCAGAGTGAACCGAGCGTCAGCAGCAAAAAGAGCGATTCGGTGTACGGGGCAAAGAGGAAAAAAGCGGTGGGGAAGAGGGCGAAGTAGACCAGCAGCCGGGCGGCGTGTTCGGCACCGAGCAAATCGCTGCCTACGTTGTGCAGCAAAATGAGCAGCCCCAGCAGCGCGGCGTTGGAGATGAGAATTCCGGCGGCCAGGTGCGCGGCGTGGGTGCCGCCAAACAGCCCGCCCAGCGCCCGCATCAGCCAGGGGTAGAGCGGGGGGAAGACGGAATCTTCGGGGTGGGCATAGCCGTCGGCGGCGATGCGGGTGTAGTGCAGGGCATCGAACCGCTGCCACGGGCCGAGCAGCAGCCCGGCGGCACCGTCGTTGAGGATCGGTTGGTGGAGATACGGCCGTACCCCCTCATCCACCACATCCGGCACCGGGCTGGCCAGCTGCGCCATCAGCGCCCAGCCGCTCAAAAAGAGCCGCAGCAGTACAAAGATGAGGAGGGCATGACGCACGGCAGGCTGCCGCCACAAAGTTTTCAGCAAAACGGTTCTCCCGGTGGACCAAGGTTGGTCGAATCGTATCAAGCCCCAGAACAATGGGCAAACAAACTGCCGGAAGATGTCATTAGTATGGTAAAGCGGGCATGACAGTCCGTTTTTTGAACTCAATTGCAGAAGCTATTTGGTTGCAGGTACAATGAATAGATGACTTCCTTGATTGAACTCAAACGGACGAACACCATCCTGTACTGCCGCAATTGGCAGGAAACCGCCCATTTTTACCGCGAACAGCTGCGGCTGCCCGTGGTGTTTGCCAACGACTGGTTTATTGAATTGAGGCTAACGACCACCAGTTTCCTGAGCATTGCCAACGCCGCCCGCGCCACGATTGACGCTGTGCAGGGCCAGGGCATCACCCTCACCTGGCAGGTGGACGACGTGGCCGCCGCCAGGGCCAAGCTGAAAGCAAGCGGCATCGACGTGACACCAATTCAGCAAAAATGGGGCTCGCAAGTTTGCTACTGCACCGACCCCGAGGGGCACCGGCTGGAGCTGTGGTCGCCCGAACCAGCTAACGAGGACAAGCCCGATGAGTGACTTTTCTGTGCAGGCGCTGCTGCGCCAGCTGCCCTATTTTGCCCCCGTAGACGATGCTTTTATTGCCCATCTGGCGGCGCAGGCGGTGCACCGCACTTTTCAGGCGGATGAGGCGATTTTTTGGGAGGGTGAGGCATCGGCGGGGTTGTGTGCGGTGGAATACGGCCGTATCAAAGCGTACAAAATCTCCCCCGACGGTCACGAATACATTTTGCGCTTCTTCGGCCCCGGTGACTCGTTTAACGAGCTGGCGGCGCTGGACGGCGCGGCCAATCCTGTGAACACCATGGCGGTGACGGACGCCTCTGTGTGGGTGATTCATACGGCCGTTTTCACCCACGCCTTGCAGCAAGACCACCAGCTTTGCCTGGCCGTGCTGCGCGGCCTGGTGGGCCGCGTGCGCCACATCGTCGGGCGTATGGAAGATTTGGCCCTGCGCCCCGTCACCGCCCGGCTGGCCAATTTTTTGCTCAATCAGGCCGAAGCCGCCAGTGCCGACCTGGCCCATCCGGCCATCACCCGCACCCTGATTGCCAACCATCTGGCCACCACCCCCGAATCAATCAGCCGCTCCCTGCGCGTGTTGGAGCAGGCAGGCGCTATTCGCTTCGACCGGCAGCAAATCATCATTGTTGCTCCTCAAATTTTGCGCGATCAGGCGAAGTTGTAAGCCAGATTGCGCCGTTTGCCCCCCTGCTTCAACCTGAACTTGATATATATCAAGGATGTTCTGCCTGGACTTCTCTAACCTTGAGTTAACTCAGAAAAACAAACTCGGGCGGCAGTTTCACTTCTGCCCCTCAGGCAACAACCTGAACCCTGAATGGCAACCCACGGTAAAAGGGCTGCCGTCATGGTGTAACTTTTGGAGGTTAGAGATGCAGGAAAGATACAACGAGGCAGCCCCGCTGCCCAGTCACAAAAAACCGATCACCGTAACGCAAATGGGTGTGATTATGGCCTTAGCCGTCATTGCCTGCGTGGGCGGTGTGGCTTTGCTGCTGTTTTCTGGTGGGGAAGAAGGGGGGGAAACGGCCGTTTCTCCCGCCCAACCTGCCATTGTCCCCGCTGTGAACGCTGAGGCCATTGCCCTGGGCCAAACTGTCTTCGAAACGAACTGCGTTGCCTGCCACTCGGTGGGTGGCGGCGTGCGACTGGGGCCGGATTTGGCCGGCGTCACCGCCCGGCGCGACGCCGACTGGCTGAGCCGCTGGATCGCTGAGCCAGACGCCATGCTGGCCGAAGGCGATCCCATCGCCACCGAACTGCTGGCCGAATTCAACAACATCGCCATGCCCAACTTGCAGCTTTCGCCCGATGAGGTCGCCAGCGTGTTGGCCTACCTGGAGCAGCCCACGGCACTGGCGACGCTGGCAGAGGCGGCTCCCTCGACGGCGGGCAAAAGTCTCCCGGCCACCGACACCGTCGCTCCCGCCGTCGCCGATGCCGTTTCGATTGTGCGTAATCCCACCGACCTGCCCGCGCCCATTACCGCCCGCACGCCGCAGCATCGCGTGGTAGAGATGACGGCCATTGAGGTAGAAGGCCAGCTGGCCGACGGCACCACCTTCCACTACATGACCTTCGACGGGCAGGTGCCTGGCCCCATGCTGCGCCTGCGCGTCGGCGACACGATGGAACTGCATCTCCACAACCAGATGGAGAGCCTGCTGCCACACTCCATTGACCTGCATGCCGTGACAGGCCCTGGCGGCGGTGCGGTGTTTACCCAAACGGCCGTTGGCGAAACGTCCATCTTCGAGTTTAAGGCCTTGCAGCCTGGCCTGTACGTCTACCACTGCGCCACGGCTAGCATTCCGCACCACATTTCCAGCGGCATGTACGGCCTGATTTTGGTGGAGCCAGAAGAAGGATTGCCGCCAGTCGATCATGAGTTTTACGTGATGCAGGGCGAAATTTATACGGAGCAGCCGTTTGGCACAGAAGGACATCTCACGTTCAGCCATGAAAAGGCGCTGGATGAAGACCCGGAATATTACGTCTTCAATGGCGCAGCCAACGCGCTAACCCTGGATGAATACGCCATGCGCGCAGAAGTGGGCGATACGGTGCGCATCTTCTTTGGTGTGGGTGGTCCCAACAAGAGTTCCTCGATGCACCTGATTGGCGAAATCTTTGACCGCGTGTACGACCAGGCTTCGCTGACTGCGCCGCCGCTGACCGATGTGCAGACCACACTGGTGCCACCGGGTGGGGCCACCATGGTGGAGTTCACCCTGGACGTGCCGGGCCGGTACATCCTGGTAGACCACGCGATCAGCCGCCTGGAGCGTGGCCTGGTGGGCTTCTTGTACGCGGAAGGGGATGAAAACCCAGAGATCTTTAGCGGCAGCGGCGAGCCCGATGCCTCAGGACATTAATTTTGGCGTTACCGCCACTCAAGCAGAGGAACAACCCAGGTGACGGCCGTACCCACACGGCATGGCCGTCACCTTTACAAACCAATTGGAGAACCTACCAATTGGAGAACCTACAATGGACATTGACAACATTCTAGACATTCGCTCCCTGCCGCCGGTACAGCGGCACCCGCTCATCTTCGCCACGTTTGAAGCGTTGGCCGCCGCCGAAAGCTTTGTGCTGGTCAACGACCACGATCCGAAGCCGCTTTTTTACCAGTTCCAGGCCGAACGCACCGGCCAGTTTAGCTGGGAATACCTGGAAAAAGGCCCAACGGCCTGGCGCGTCCGCATTGGGCGGCAGGCTTTGTGAGGCAGCGCACCTTTGCTACCTGAACCATTTGGAGCATGGGCAGCGCCTCGGCGCTGCCAGAGATTATGGGCTTTTTCACTTTGCGGATTGCCTCTTTTTGCTGGTGGGGCGCGGGGCAGAGATTGGAGCGGCCGTTTTCTTTGCCGTTCATGCCTGGAACCGCACCCTTTCCCGAGATGGCGCTTAGTGAGATGGCCCGATCGTTATTGTTGGGCGCTTTGGAGGAGATCCGGCTTGAGCCAAAAAGCGATAAGCAGGGCTAGCACCGCTACGCCTGCCGAGACGAGAAAGGTTTCGGTGAGCACTTCTACGGTGACGTTGGTCAGGCCGTTGGCCAGGGCTTGCTGGTAAGTGGGGTCGCTCAGGGGCAGCTCTGGCAGGTCGATCAGCTTGCGCAAAATCTCGAAGCGGTACAGCCCCCACGCCGTCAGGCCAGACAGCCCCACGCTCATGCCCATGAGGCGCAGCACGATGACCAAACTGCTGGCGACGCCGCGTTGGTCTTCTGGGGCGGCGTTGATAACGGCCGTTCCTATCGGCGCAATCACCAGCCCAAACCCAACACCCAAAACCACCAGATGGCTGGCCATGTTCAGGTACGGTGTGTCTACCAGCCAGAGCCAGCCCATCAGCCCCATGCCCACGGCGCAAAATGCCAGGCCGATGAGCGTGACGGGCCGGTAGCTCCAGCGCTCGGTGAGCTGGCCGCCCACCCAGGCCATGATGGCCATTGCCCCGGTCATGCCACTGAGCAGGTAGCCGCTGGTGAGAGCGGCCGTTTCCACATCAAACTCCAGCACATTCACCAGCAGCGGCACGTTCACCATCGCCATAATCAAAATGGCGCCGATAAAAAAGTTGATGAGGATGGCGGGGGAGAAGTTGCGGCGGCGAAAGAGGGTGAGGTCGATGAGGGGAGGTGGGGGTGACGAGGTAACAAGGTGACGGGGTGACCGGGTGACGGCGTTTGCCTTTAGACGGTTTGCTTGTTTGCCGAGGTAGGTTTCGATGGCCAGGAAAAGGGCAAAGGTGATGGCGGCGATGGCGTAGAGCAGGCTCGTGTTGAAGGTGGGCTCGTTGCTTTGCAGCTGGGCAAAGCCGCCCGCAGCCTGCACGTCGCCGCTGTTGAGCAGGGCGATGTTGAGGGAGATGAGGGAGATGGTGAGAACGGCCGTACCCACCCAATCGATCCGTTCCCGCGTTTTAGGCTCTGGCAGATCGCGCAAGGCCCACCACGCCGCCGCAATGCCCAGCAGGCTGAGCGGGATGTTCAGGTAAAACTGCCACTGCCAGCTCAAAAAGCGAATGAGCAATGCGCCGTATAGCGGCCCCCACACCCAGCCCGCCGTGTCTATTGCCCCCAGCGCCCCCAGCGCCGAAGCCCTCTTCTCTCGCGGGTACACATCCCCAATGACAGCCATCGCCACCGGCACCATCGCCCCGCCGCCCAGCGCCGTCAGCACCCGCCCAATGATGAAGCTGTTCAGGTCTGGGG
This sequence comes from Candidatus Leptofilum gracile, assembly GCA_016713825.1. Lineage (GTDB taxonomy): Bacteria > Chloroflexota > Anaerolineae > Promineifilales > Promineifilaceae > Leptofilum > Leptofilum gracile. The sequence goes on from JADJOJ010000003.1 coordinate 404,563, forward strand.
CCAACGGTACCCAGATGGAGCCGGCCAAAAAGAGCAGCAGCGAGGCCACGTAGACGTTGCGCCGCCCCCAAATATCGCTCAACCGGCCGATAAACGGCATCACCACCACGTAGGCTATCAGGTACGCATTCACAATCCAGGCGGCCTGGTCCAAGCCATCTGGCAGGGGGATTTCCAGGTCGAAGATGATTTGGCGCAGCATGGTCGAAACCACCGTTAAATCATCGGCGGCCACAAACACGCCAAAAGCGACGACAAATAAAATGGTTCTGGGGGAAGGTGTGCGGCGCGGGGCAGGCATAAGGGGTAATTGGGTAATTGGGTAATTGGGTAATTACTGAATTACCCAATCACCCATTACTTTTATAGGAAAAAGTCCTTCAGCGCGGCCGAAATATCGCTGATGATGATGTGCCAGGGGGTATCTGGATCGCGCCGGACGGTGAGATTGCTGCCCTGAATTTGCAGGTAGGTGATGCCTTCGATGAAGGCCAACGCCTGGGCTACGGGCGAGCCTTCTTCTAGCGCCTCATTGGAATGGTACGGTTCCGGTTCGCCATCATTCAGGCGCAGGTTCGTATAGACAGTCAGGCTACTGTTGTCGTCGCTGATTTCGGTTTCAATTTCAATATACTCAGACATGGCCTGGATTATAACAATGATAGCCCTGATGGGCAGATGTTCGGCAGGTAAAGTATAATTGCCAGCATCCTGGTAAAAATCTTCGTAACGATACAGCACCTGTGTGGTTACAAAACTTCCTAAGGGTCATTGTCGTGAAAACGGGAATCTACTGTGGGTTAAATATGGATTCCTGCTGGCGCGGGAATGACAGGTGAATGGGTTTACGTTTGAAACAAGATGGGAAACGGCCGTTTAATCCATAATTTCGAATGAACGTTTCTTGTTAACGGAAACGAAGGAGTTGCGCGTAGATGAACAAAGTATTTAGCTTTATGGCGGGGGCCATTTGTGGCGCTTTAGTGGGTGGGGTAACGGCGCTGTTGCTGACGCCCGCTTCTGGCAATGACCTGCGTGAGCAAGCAGTGACCCGCTGGGAAACGGCCAAACAAGAGGCCGAAGCGGCCCGCGCCCAAACGCGGCAGCAGCTGGAAAATGAGTTTGAGCGGATGAAAGGCGGTTAGCGGTGAACGGTAATCGGTGGACAACCCCACCGATTACCGATTACCGGTTACTGATTACCGACTACTGATTACCGACTACGGCTGAACGGAAAGCCAGTAGGTAGCCGTTTCTCTGGTGAAGGCGGTTTGGGGCATGATCATCAGCACGCCGCCGCTTTTGCCAATTTCAATGTTCCACTGGCCTTGATTGCTGGTGTTTAGGGGGAGGGGCGTAACTGTGGGGTTGGGGCCGTCTTCGATGAGTAAAACGCTCCATTTTTGGGGCAATTGCCAGCCAATTTGCACAAAACCATCCGCTTGCCAGCCGTCGGGACCACCTTCTACGTCGGATTGATACCCTAATTCTGGAATTGTAATGTCGTCAAGGGCGAAGCCGCGTTCGCTGATGCCGCCATCGGTGAGGAGTTCGAAGCGGATCTGGATAGTTTGCCCGACATAGTCGTTGAGGTTGATGGATTGTTTGAGCCACCCATCGACAGCCCCATCGCGGTCGGCGGAACGGCCGTTATAAGCATACCCATATTCACCAAACGTATAATGCGTCGGCTGTAAAATGTCCCACGTTTGTCCGCCATCGGCAGAGGCAGAAACGTAGGCGTAGTCGTAATCATCTTCCAGCTCATACCAGACAGAATACCGAAGTGTGGCTTGCTGAACGCCCGATAGGTCAAAGGTGGCGGTGAGTTGGGCATTCATATCATCGATGCCGGGAGCCAGCCACATTTGTTCCCCGCTGCGGGGTGGGGAGGCGATGAGGTCAACGGCCGTATCCCCCGCAAACGTTATCGTTGTGTTGCCCCGCAACGCATTCAGGTCTATGTAATGCACGCCAAACTGGGCCATCTCCTCCAGCCGGTCTAATGTCGGTTCTGCCTGGTCTAGCTTGGCAGCCACAAATGCAGGCCGCAGATTGAGCGATTCGTAATAATATTCACGCGGGCCACCATCTGCATCTAGAAAATTGGCCGCCGCCCAGTTGGCCGCAAATTGCTCCAGCGTGATGTCTGGCGCATATCCTTGCAGCACCGCCCAGACGCTGGCCATGCCGTTGGCCGGATGGCGGGCCAATTCCTGAATGGCCGCATCCCCCAACTGCTCCCACAAATAAACCGAAAAGAGGTACGCCCCAGCATAATGGGCATACACCGACTCATCATCGTAGTTCCAGGTGTTGAGCTGAATGTCTGGCTGTTCCAGATAATCTACGCTGGGGGCGGTATCATCGAACCCCATATAAATTTCGGCTAGCTGCGACAACCCTTCATTCAGCCAAACCGTCTCGCTGGGGTCGATGTACCATTGGATAAGATGCTGTACTTCGTGCACCAGCGTGCCGTAGTACAGGTTGGTGCCCAGCGTCAGCTCGCCCATGTTCATGTAGATCAGTTCTTGCTCGTTGGAACTGCTGTAGAGGGTTTTGGGATATTGATCTTCGCTGTTAAAGCGGCCCAGCTCGTCGCTGGCCCCGTTTTGGGCGTGCAAAATGGAAAAGTGCGGCTCGCCGTCGATGCCGGGGGTCCATACTTCACCAAACAGGTAAACCAGCTGCGGGTAGAACTCATTTTCCAGGCGATTGGCGGCCGTTTCTAGCTCAGCCGGGTCTAAAGTTAACCCTTCTTCTACCCAAAAGTAGATATGTTCGGTGGCCACGGCCAGGCGGGCTTCGATCTGGTCTGAGCCGTTGTAGAAGGAGACGATGTCCCCCACGGCGTGGGGCGGTTTGCTAACGGTGCGCGGGCCTAGATTTTTGTTGCCGAGGCGTACGGCCGTTTCAAAATAATCATGCGATGGATAGTTGGCACTGTACAGCAGGGCCAGGTCCGTTTCGGCCCGGGCCGGGAGCGGGCGCTGCTCCACTTCACCGGGAATGAGGGCGGTGATTGTGGGGATGGGTGTGTTTTCTGGCGTTGCCGAAGGTGCGGCCGTGGCTGTGGCTGCTGGTGTGCTGCTGGGTTGGGCCGCGACGGCGGTGGTGGGGGTGACTGCTCCTTCGCGCCCACCGCTGCTGGCGCGTGTTGGCAGTGCTTCTTCGCGCTCTGTGTCGCGCCGTTCTGGCGTGGCCGTGCCAAATTCCGACAAGATGTCGTCGCCAAATTCGGTCCAGAGATAGTAACCTGCGCCAAGCGTCAGGCAGCCCAGGCAGAGGAATATTAGCAGGCAGCCGCCCAGCACGTACCAAATGCGGCGATTGTTGTTGGTTTGCGGTTCGGTTGAAGGTGTGTAGGGTTTGTACTCGTTATAATTCATGGATCCAATAAGTGATGTTTGATGATAGTCATGGCAAAGGATAGCGGTCTGCGTAGGATTGTCCATAGGGAAAAACTACTCTCCTTGCTGTTTCTCATTTTGTATACGAATTTGACGCTCAAAATGTGCACATTGGCACAAATTGCCAGTTTAGCAGGGGGTGAGCTGGTTGGCCAGACGGCCGTTTGCCGTTGGCATTTGGCTCCATCTGCGGATAATCCCCCACCTGTGGCGCAACGGAACCGAGTTGCCTGGGTTTTGTAACTGTGGAAGAGAAACGGCCGTAATCCGCCTTGAGGAATCATATGAAATACGCACACATTGTGGGCTGGGGCAGCTTTCGCCCCGATAAAATTTTGACCAACAACGACCTGGCAAGGATGGTAGACACCTCCGACGAATGGATTTTTTCACGCACCGGCATCCGCGAACGGCGCATTGCCAGCGAAAAAGAAACCACCGCCACGCTGGCCTTTGAAGCCGCCGCCCGCGCGCTGGAACGGGCCGATTTGCACCCGTCGCAGGTGGAGCTGATTATTGTGGCCACCTCTACGCCGGAGTACATTTTCCCCTCTACAGCGTGCCGCGTGCAGGATTATTTGGGCGCCACCAAAGCGGGCGCGTTTGACCTGAGCGCCGCCTGCTCTGGCTTTGTCTACGGGCTCAGCATGGCTTCCCAGGCGATCCAGACAGAATCGGTGCGCAACGCCATTGTGATTGGCGCAGAAACGATGTCGCGGGTGCTGGATTGGGAAGACCGGGGCACCTGCATTCTGTTTGGCGATGGGGCGGGGGCGGTGGTGCTCAAAGGCTCCTCTGTGCCCGGTGGGGTGCTGGCCTCCACGCTGCGCTCCGATGGTTCTGGCGGCGACTTGCTGAGTCTGCCTGCCGTCTACCACAACCCAATGCCGATGCTGGGGCCAGAATATTTGCACAATGGGCACAAAAAAAACACGGTAGAGATGAACGGCCGTCAGGTGTTCCGTTTTGCCACGCAGGTGATCGCCTCATCCATTGAAGAAACGATTGCCAAAGCGGGGCTGACCATCGACGAGATCGCCCTGATTGTGCCGCACCAGGCCAACACGCGGATTATTGAAACGGCCGCAAAACGGCTGAAAATCCCCCAGGAACGGTTTTACATGAATGTGCATGCGGTAGGCAACACCTCGGCCGCTTCCATTCCCATTGCCCTGTGCGATGCGGTGCACGACGGCCGTTTGCGTCCAGACGACAATGTGGTATTTGTTGGCTTTGGCGGCGGTCTCACCTGGGCTTCAGCGGTGGTGAAGTGGAACGTGACGCCGCCAGAAATTTCATTGCCGCGCCGCGAGTGGCGGCGGGCGCGTTATATTGTGGCCCGTGGTCGCTCTAAGCTGAAGAAGTGGCGGCGGCGGATTATTGATCGGGTGGCTGGTTCGCCGACCCCCGACGCGAGGATGCGTGATGCAGGTAAAAAGTAATCAACAGAGGGAACGGCCGTTGCCCAACTGGTTTTGGGGCATTCCCCTGGCTTTGTTAATTGGCGTGACGCTGCTTATTGCCCTGGGGCCAGAAGAGCGCACTCTGGGCGGCGGTATTCGCTCGGTGTACCTGCATGTGGGGCTGATTTGGGCTGGATTGGTGGGGTTTGGCGGAACGGCCGTACTTGGCCTGGGGCTGCTCATCACCCAAAAACCAGCCTGGCTGCGCTGGCTGTCGCCTGTCAGCTGGGTGGCGCTGGGCTTTTACGCGGCGGGCGTCTTCATGAGCATGGTCGCTTCTGCCGACAACTGGGGCGCGGTCTTTTTGCAGGAGCCGCGCATGGCCGCCTCGCTAAATGGATTGGCGGTGGCTACCATTTTGCTCATTTTGGGCAGCTGGCAGCCGTGGCTGCGCGTGCGCGGGGCGCTGTCGGCCAGCGTCATTTTTATCCTGCTCTGGTTCAACTTTAGTGCAGAGCTGGTGCTCCATCCGCAAAACCCCATCACCAACTCCGAGGCAACGCCCATTCGCTTAACTTTTTTCTTTGTTACGGCGCTGTTTGTGGCCCTGGCCGCCTGGATGGTCATGCTGCTGCGCAAAACGGCGTGACGCTGTATTTCCCCGGAAACTGTTCAAATGAAACATTCTCCAAGAGAAGTTTCCGGGGAAATTTTACGATTTCCCATGATGATTCGCGAAGCAACTGAGCAAGATTTTGATGGCATCTGGCCCATTTTTCAGGAGATTGTGGCGGCGGGCGAGACGTACGCCTATGCCCGCGATACCAGCCCGGATGAAGCGCGGCGGCTGTGGCTAGAGATGCCTCGTCAAACGTTTGTGGTGGAAGAAGACGGCCGTATCCTGGCCACCTACTTCATCAAAACCAACCAGGCGGGGCCGGGCAGCCACGTCTGCAACTGCGGCTACATGGTGGCTTCTCAGGCGCGCGGGCGCGGCCTGGCCACGCTGATGTGTGAACATTCGCAAAAAGTGGCGGTTGCGTTGGGTTACCGGGCGATGCAGTTCAACTTTGTGGCGTCATCCAACGAGGGGGCGGTGCGGCTGTGGCACAAGCTGGGTTTCGAGACGGTGGGGCGGCTGCCAAAGGCGTTTAATCATCCAACTAAAGGATTTGTGGACGCGCTGGTGATGTACAAATGGCTGGGATAGCCTGGGGATTTATCCCCAGGTTATGGGGTGGTTTTTACGGCCGTTGCAATCTGCTTCAAAATCACTTCTTCCCCCACCACCCCTTCCATGTGCACCCGATTGTTGAGCACCATGTGCGGCAAATAGTTGAGCGAGTACCGGTCAACGGCCGTTGGGAATTGGTCCACCATCACAAAAAAAGTGCGGATATGTTCGCTCACCACGGCCATATTGAACAGCGGCTGGGCCATGAGCGCCCCGGCTTCATTGTCGGCCGCGCTGAACAGCTCGATGTTTACTGGCTGGCTGAGCTGCTTGAGCTTGATGCGGGTCAGCGCCTCCAGCGTCATGCCCCGGAAGGAGACGGCCTGAACGGCCGTAATAAACGACGTCATCGCATACCCGTTGGGCAGGCCAATCAGCCGCACGCCAAAATCGTGCCACTCGTCGGCGGGGCCGCCCATGATGCCCAGCACGGGGTAATAATGGTAGTTGATGCGCCGGGGCAGGGTTTGGGTGGTGAGCTGGCTAAATCGCTCGCTGAGGCTTTGTAGGAGAACGGCCGTTTCCTTCTCTGCCTCACTCATTGCCGGGTCCCCCCATAGAATGATATGCACCGGCTCCGGTAAGTTTTCCAACAGGTCAGGCAGCTGCGCCCAGGTGTCCGCGTCAAACGGGTGAGAAATATCGTCCATGCCGCGTATTCTACTTGATTTTTTGAATTAGGCTTAGCTTAGGACTGCTTGATGAAGCGGTACGTGGCGTTCGCCAGTGTCGTAGAGGAGGGTGAGGTTGGTCACCAGCACGTCCCAGGCGAGGGGTTGGCGGTTGAGCCAGGTGACAATCGGGCCGAGCTGGTCGGGGGTGATGTCGTTGTGGCCGAGGGTGATGTGGGGGAACCAGTTTTGCGGTGCGTAGTAGTCGAGCGAGGCGTGAGCGACGGCTTGTAGCTGGGGCCAAAGCGTGGTGTGTAGCGCTTGCAGCTGTGGCGAGCGGGCTACGGGAAGGTACAAAACGGGCAAATCGCCGGGGAAGATGCCGATGCCGGTGGTTTTGACGGTGAAGGGTGGGGTGGATACGGCCGTTTCCAGCAAAACCGTTCTCAACTTTTCTAACTCATAGGTGGGGGCAACGTGGTAGCTAAAGTGGGGAACGGCCGTTGCCTCCGGCGCACCCACCCCGAACAAACGGTTCATCTCGGCCCACAATTGGTAAACCTGGCCCAGATGTGGCTCCTCTAAAACCGTCACAACGCTGTGCATGGGTGGCGCTATTCCACAAAAATCTCGACGCGTTCGCCCGATTCCTCGTCGGTCACGTCAATCACTTTGCCCTGCTGCCCGCTGCGAATGGCGGCCATCATCTCTTGCAGCTTGCCATCTTCCATGTCGGGCACAAAGCGGGCGCCCATCTTTAGCCCCACGTTCACCAGGCCAAAAGGAATGTTCACATTCACCTTGTTGCGGCCGCTAAACGTGTCTGTGACGCGCACGCGGAACCAGCGCGGGTTGCTAGCGCCTCCCTTTAGCGGCATGGATGGCGCGCTACTTTTCTCCTTGCCCAGGGCACGCAGCAGCTCCGCCCCGTCGGCGGCGCTGATTTTGCCTTCTTCGATCATTTTCAAAATTTGCATACGTTCTTCTGCGGATGCCATGATTGTCCTCTATGATTCATTTGTGTTCATGTGATTAAGTTTTCACGTGTTATGTTTTTTTCACACTTAAAAACCTGAAAACCTGAGCACCAATTTACGCTAAGTCCAGCCGCATGTGCGTGAGCGTGCGGCGGGGCTGGAAGTTTGCCTCTTGCAGCAGCGCGTTGACCAGTTCGTCATTGTCTGGATGCTCTATGTGTGCATTGCGGCGCGGCAGTTGCTGCAACCGCCGGATGAGCTTGGCCAGCAACGGCCGTTCCAACCGACCCTGCCACGCTGGATGCACCCGCAGCGTTAGCTCATGCGAACGCCCCCACTCGGTGCTGATTTGGGCCAGGCCCACCAGCTGGTTTTGCCCACTGCTGGTGACCCACGTTTCGCTCTGACGGCCGTTCAAAAAATTACTCACATTTGCCCAAAAACCGCGCTTGTACGCCTCTGGCTTTAGCTGCTCTGGCCAATGCAGATCGTTGTGCAACGCCTGGCGATCGAGCCCGTACGCATCGCGCCACTCCTGCCGCTTTAGCTCGCGGATAGCCGGCCCGGCGCTTTCCAGGTTCAAATCTAGCCGCCGCAGCCGGGAAATGGAGGTGCTCCAGTTGGTCATGCTGCCAATGGTGCTGTAATTTAGCGATTTGTAAAGATCAACGGCGGCGCTGTTTTGCTTGACCACCTGCAACAAAATCTGGTTGCCGCCACGCTGCCGCACTAGATTTTCTACCTGCTTCATCAGCAGCCGAGCGATGCCCTGCCGCCGGTAATCTGGATGCACCGCCACGTTAACCACCAGATACCGCCCCGGCATTTCGGTGGTGAGAACCGTAACGTTGCCGACGATACGGCCGTCTGCTTCCCACACAAAACCCAATGACAATTTGGCCGCTGCCGGGCTCAATCGCCACAAAATGGCGGGCGACTGGGCGGCAGCGGCCGTGCCGGCAAACATGCGCTGTCCTTCAGCGTCTAGCGATTTGCCAAAAACCAGCTCCAACAACCGCAAAATACCGGGAATATCGGTATTCAGGTTGATAGCACGCGGCCCATTTTTTGATTGGTCTTGCGAGGGTGCAGTAACGATCATACAGTTTGCGAGTATGCAAATAGGCGAGTGTGCAAGTCATAAAAATATGGGCAAACTTGCCATTGGCAAACTCGCTACTCGCACACGCTAATATTCCGACAAACTCCCTCTGCGCCGGGCCTGGTTTTCTGCTTTGCGGTACAGCCAGAAGCCCAGCAGAGGCATGGCAACGCCAAAAAGCGTCACAATACCTAATTCTACACCAATCGGGGCCAGTTCGGGGAATCCATTTGGATATCCCATCAGCGTGGAGCGGAAAGCGTCTACGCCGTAAGAAAGCGGAATCGCTTTGGCGATCCACAGCATTGGCTCTGGCAAGGCGGCAAATGGGAAAAACGGGGCGCAAAACACCATAAAGCCGAATTGCAGCAGGTTTACGGCCGTATTCGCCGCCTCCTTAATCCGCAATGTTAAAGCCGCAAAGGCAAAGCCCGTGCCAAACGTGCCAGACAAAGTCATGAGCAAAATGTACAGCGCCAGCGGCCCGTTGTGGAACGGCAGCTCGCCCAGCATGGAACTCATCAGCACGGCCGCTCCAATCGACAGCAGTCCCGTCCACAGCAGCGTCAGCGCCACCCGCGAGGCCAGCGCCGCAAACTTGGACGCCGGGCTGAGGTAAAGCTGCTCTAGCGTGCCCTGTTTTTGCTCCCGCCGCACGTTAAACCCCACGCTCCACAGCGTGTCCGACAAATAAATGAACAGCACAAAACCGTACACCACCAGCCCGGTCACGTCGCTGCTAGACTCGCTCTGCACGCCATCCGGGGCAAACATCAGCCCGGCCAGCGTCAGCACCACCACAATGAGGAAGATTTGGGCAAAGCTGGCCACAAACTCTACCGGGTAGCGCAGCTGGATGATGAACTCTTTTTTCACCATCGCCGCAAAGGCGCTCAGCGTGGCCATCGGTTCAGACATGCGCTCGTATGGCTCTTTTTTGTGGGGGGAAACGGCCGTCATCTCAAAACACCTCAAAAGGGATTAGAGATTGTGTGCTTTTAATCTCCAATCTCTAATCTCCCAATTTAATCCAACCCAATAATCACCAACTCGCCATCATCCTCAACGCGAATAAACTCGATGGCCATCATCGAATCCAGATAGGTTTCCAACGTTTTGGCCGGATTGTCACTCTCGGTCATCAGGTTGCGCAGGCGCAGCGCCTGGTTCACCGGTGGCTGCGTGGGCAGCAGCAGCCCCACCAGCGGAATCGGAATCGGGATGCGCAGGTTGACCCGCTCACCGTCGCCAGGGTTATGCACAAAAATGCGCAGCCAGGAAAACAACGCCCGACGGCCGATTTTCACCGGAGCTGCTTTGGCCATCGACTGCACCGTTTCCACCTGCACCATCATCTCTTTGCTGTCCGAAGCTGGCTGCCACACCGCCTTTTCCTGCGGCAAAACCACCACCTGCTTTTCCACTGATTTGTAGGATTCGCTCATCACTTCCTCTTGTTGTTAAACCTGACAGGTCTACCATGCGAAGCAAGCTTCAGCTGAACAGACCTGTCAGGTTTTCTTGCTAAAACTGCCCAATGCCCTGATTACCCCGCAAATTGCCTTCTGTGCGGGTGAAAACCCAAATGCCAAACAGCGGTGCAAACAGCAAAAACGCCCACAGCACCGCCATGTCCAGATACCACGTTTCCAAAAAGAAACCCACGCCCAGCAAGGCCGATCGCACCCCGTTCACCATCCAGGTGGGTGGGAAAAGCTGGGCAATAAACCGCACAAACGGCGGCAGCACCGTTACCGGGAAGAAGATGCCCATCAAAAAGCTCACCAGCCACTGCATCAAATTCAGTACCGACTGCGACTCTTTAATTTTGAGCACCACCGCGCCAAAAATGAAGGCGATGCCATACAGCGGAATGAGCCCCACAAAAAGGAACAGCAGCGCCAGGATGATGTCCCCCTGAAAGGGATTGACGCGAAAGATTAAACAGCCAATGAGGAAGGCGATTACGGCCGTTCCCGTACTCCGTATGGCGCTGTACAAACAAACCCCGGCAATGAGCACCGGGCTGCTTGTGGGCGTTATGTAAACCGCCTCCAGCGTGCCCGTCTCCTGCTCAAAGCGTACCCAGTACGCTATGTGCCAAAACGCGCCCGACACAATCGTGAACACGTTGGCCCCGATGAGCAGGTAAGCCACATAGTTGGCCGTGCCGGTGTTGGCCGCAAAATTGGCCGCCGCCTGGTCGCCCGCCGTCGCCTGCCCCAGCAGCATCGGCATCGCCGCAAACACAATGGGAATGATGAACTCCATCACCAGCTGCCCAGGGTAGCGGGAGATGTTGATCAGCCGCAGTCGCGTCTCGGCCAGCATGGCCGACAGCTTGTGGCGAAAGGTGGGGGGAGTGTACTGAATCGTTGTCATTTTGGTGTGGAGTAATCAGTAATCAGTAATCAGTGAGCCAGTAACTGATTACTGACCTACTGATTACTGAACACTGGTTACTGAGCCGTATCCTCCGCCAGGGTGCGGCCGGTGTGGGCGATGAACACATCCTCCAGCGTCACCTCTTCTGGCGTGATTTTTTGCAAGATGGCCCCGTGCCCGCTGAGCGTTTGGATGAGTTGGGGCAGAACGGCCGTTTGATTCGGCGTCACCACGGTCAATTGATTGTGGCCATTGACAGAGGTGATGGCAGAACGGGTGATGCCGTGGAGGCTGGCAACGGCCGTACTCGCCTGCGTCGGAATCACCCCTTCTAGCTTAATCACTGTTTCCTGCCCAATAGACTCTTTTAATGCGGGAACAGTACCCTGGGCAATCACCTCGCCCCGGTCGATAATTGCCACCCGGTTGCACAACGTTTCCGCCTCGGCCATGATGTGGGTGGTGTAAATCACCGTCTTGCCCTGCTGGTTCAGCTCACGCACAACCGCCCGCAGCTCTCGCGCCGAGGGTAAATCCAGCGTGTTGGTCGGCTCGTCCAAAATGAGCAGCGGCGCGTCGTTGATGAGCGCCTTGGCAAACGCGAGCTTCATTTTTTGGCCGGAGGAGTAGGTTTCTACCGGTCGGTCGGCATATTCGCCCAAATTGAGCCGCTCGATGACCGAATCGGCGCGGCGGGCGCGGGCCGCCGGTGGCAGATGGTACAGGGCACCAAAGAAAACCAGGTTTTCCCGCCCGGTTAGCTTCCAGTAGAGGCCGCGCTCGCCCATGAGCATGCAGCCCACGGTAGCCCGGATGGCGTCATCCTGCTTGGTGAGTTCGAAGCCGTTGATGAAGGCACGGCCGTTTGTGGGCAGCAGCAGGGTGGTGAGAATCTTGATCAGCGTGGTTTTACCCGCGCCGTTGGGGCCAAGCAGCCCAAAAATCTCACCCCGCTCAATCTCCAGCGAGACGCCCTTCAGCGCATCCACCTGTCGCACCGACGATTTGAACAGCCCCTGCCGCTTCTTGGTCTGGTACGTTTTTTGCAAATTCTCAATTCGGACAGGTATGGTCATGGTTTACCTTTTTCCCTACCCCTAGCCCCCTCCCGAAGAGAGGGGGGATCAGATTCCCTCCCCCAGCAGGGGGAGGGCTAGGGAGGGGGTTATTTTTCCAATGCTTCCAGCAGCGTAGCGGCTTCGCTGGGGGAGATGATGCCCTGCTCAACCATCTTCAAAATCTTGAGCTGCTCTTCGCTGCTGGCAGGTTGCTTGGGCTCCGGTGTACCAGGGCGCGTTACAACGCGGCTGCGGCTGCTGGAATGGCGCTGCTGCCGTTCGGCTCGTTGGCGGGCGCGTTCGGCAGCTTGTTCGGCTTTGGCGGTGGCACGTTCCACTTTTTCGGTGATTTTGGTGGCCATGCGCTGGCTAAAATCGGGGCCTAACGTGTTTTCTAGCTTTTTGCTGATTTGGGACACCTGTTCATTGATCTGCTGGGTGATCTGGCTGCCAAAGCTGGCAAAGTCAAAGTCGAAGTCTGCTTCAAAGGTGGCGTCATCTTGCCATTTTTCGTCCACAATGTCACCTTCTTTGAGGATGATACGGCCGTTTGCCGTCAAGCTCACATTGGTTTCCCCATCGCCCAAACGGCCGATGAGCGTGTTTTCTAGCCCGGTCTCTTTTTCCAGCGGCAGCCGGTTTTTGATGTCGGGGGCCGTGGCCGTGAGGTTCAGTGGCGAGGTGATGGGCCAGCGCACGATGATGTCCCGCTCGGCGGTGAAGCTGTGCTCACCCTGGCTCAGGCCGCCGTACAGGCGAATGTCGCCCTGGATGCCCGCAATTGCCGCAATGCCGCCCAAATTGCGCAAATTAATGTCGCGCATGCCGCCTTCCACGGTGACGCTGCCGTTGATGGTGCGCAAACTCACATCGCCGTTGGCCTGGTGCAGGTGCACGTCGCCGTTGGCGTTGCGCACAGACAGATCGCCCTGAATGGTTTGGATGGTCAGCCCACCGATGTTGCGCAGGGAGGCGTCGCCGTTGATCTGGTCGATGGTCAGGTCGCCGTCCAGGTTTTTGGCGGCCAGATCGGCATTGAGGGTTTGAATGTGGACGTTGCCGCCGCCGCTCAAAATGACGTCGCCATTGACTTCTACCAGGTTGACGTCCCCTTCCAGCAGCTTAATGGCCACGTCGCCATTGACATAACTAACAAAAAGGCTGCTGTGCAGCGGCACCGTCAACTTGAGGCCGCGTTGGCTGCTGACGGAGATTTTCTCTTCGCCTTCAGTGAGTTCGAAGCTTTCACCTTTGAGGGAAACGGCCGTTTCTGCCCAGGTTCGTACCACCAAATCCCCGTTGCAGTCGGTAATGTTTATTTGGGGGGCTTTGCCCGTAAAAATCTTTTCCTGGTTCATAAAAGTACCCTTTTGTAACCATTTTCCCGGAAACTGCCCCTGTGGGATTGCTGACGCAAACCAGTTTCCGGGAAAGTTTTTTAATCTAAATAAACCTGCACGTGCTCGTTGCTTTCTTCGTCCTGAACGTCTACCAGCATGCCGGTTTTCATATCCTGCATCATGCCCGTCAGCTCGTTCCAATCCAGATTTTCAATCTCTGGGCTAAAGCGGCTGCCAATTTTCAGGCCAAACTTCATCATTTTTACCGGGATGTTGACGGTGACCCGGTTTTTGCCAGTTTCCAGATTGGCCACACGGACGCGGAACCAGCTGGGTTCGCTGCCATTTCCACCTTTGCTGGCCACCACTGGCTCAGGGGCGGGCGCTTTTTCAACGGGTGGGGGCGGCGGCGGGGCCGCTTGCGGGGCAGGTTCGCCCACATCGCTCAACAAATTGGCGGCTTCTGCGGCCGTAATTTTGCCATTGCTCAACAGTTCCAAAATTTCCATACGACTTGGTTTGCTCATGACAGTCTCCTTATTGATTGTTCCGTAATTCGTAATCGGTAAGTCAGAAGTCAGTAATCAGTAGGTCGGCAAACTGAACATTGAATACTGTTTACTGAACATTAAACTCAGCCTTGTCCGCGCAAAATGGCCAGCCCTTCTTCCGCCGACAGCTTGCCGCTGCTGATGTCATCCAAAATGGATTGGCGCGCCTCTGGCGACAGGTCAGATTCGGGTGGGCCAACTTCGTACCCCATCGCTTCGATCACTTCGGTGAGGCGGCTGCGCACGGCGGGGTAAGACATGCCCATCTCCTGCTCCACCCGGTTGATTTTGCCCTCGCACTTGATGAACGTTTCGATGAAGCTGAGCTGTTCTGGCGAAAGCTGGTATAGCCGCCCCAGCGAAAAATGCCCTTCGATGCTGGTGTCGCAGTTGCGGCAGTGCAGCCGGGTGACGTGCAGGGTATCGTTGCAAATGGGGCATTGGCCAATGACTGAATTCATGAATCTGGTCTCCTTAAACTGTCATAATTGAGCGTTATCGAGACCTGACAGGTTTTCGAAACCTGTCAGGTCTTTTCGTCGATGATACTCGACAGGTTAAGAATTCGTCCAACAATAATTAAACGAGTTCTGGTTTGCTTACCAATTTTTCTGGTTCTTTTTGTTTGGGGAGGAACGGCCGTATCTCCAAACTCCCCGTGCCAATCTGCGCTTTAATCCGGCCTGCGCCGCTGCCCAGGGTGCCCCACAGCTTACCCCCAACCAGATGGCGCTCTTCCCGCCGGTCGGTGAGCGGCAGCTTGCAGCTGACATTGCCCACACCTGTTTTGGCCGATAGCTGGGCGTTTACCGTTTCGGGCACCGTCAGCACAATTTCACCCGTGGCAGATTCAAACCGGTGGCTTTCATCCGTCAGGTTGCCGCTGTAGGTCAGCTGCCCGGTGACGGTTTTGGCGTAGATGGGGCCGTCGATATCACGCAATTTTAGCTGCCCGGTAACCACTCGCGCCGAAACGGGGGCGGCGCTGCCTGTGATGGTCAGCGAGCCAGTGACAGTTTTGGCCTGAATGGGGCAGTGGGCGGGCAGTTCAATGATGAGGTCTGCTTTGGGGTGGTCGTTGCTAAACCAGCGGGTGAGCTTTAAGACAAAATCGTCTTCCTGTTCGGCGTGTACCAAAATGGTGTCCCCCTGCCGCTCTACCCAAACGTTCATATGGCGGTAGGTGGCGGTGACGTGGAGGGTGTTGGTGGTAGACGGCCGTATTTCCACCGAGCCAATCTCTACCAACACGTCCAGCTTTGTTTTCGCCTCAACTGTTTCCGTAAACGTGACAGTTTTCATTTTCTTCGCCCCGTATCAAAAAGATTAATACCTACGTAAATAAAATTAACAACTGAGGCAATAATAGTTTGTTTTTCTGGCCGTGTCAAGCAATTTTTAATAAAAATAGGAAAATCTATTGATAATTTGAATAACCCCATCAAAATTATCAACATTCTTGAAAAAATCTGTCAAATCTGCGAAATCTTGAAGTAGTCAATCATGCCTTGAACAAAATTTCACCGCAAAGGCCACAAAGAGCGCAAAGTTTTACGCTTTAATCTTGGCGTTCTTCGCGTGCTTTGTGGTTCAACCAATTCTTGACCATTACAAAATCTGCGAAATTTGCTGATAAAAATAGTTTTGAGTTTGTCTTGTTCTGGTTAAGGGAGGGGAGTAACGGCCGTCTCCTGCCGACGCGCTTCCTGTTGTAGGTGCCAGCGCCATTCGCGCATGTTTAGCGCCACCATGCCGCTGTACGCCAGGGCGCAGCTGAGCAAAAAGAAGAGCGGGCCAAAATTGTGCTGCCGCAGCGCCAGCGCCACGCCCGCCCAGGCGTACAGCGCCAATGCAAATTCCACCAAAATCAGCCAATCGAAGCGCAGCTCAGAGAGCGGGGAAGAAGCGTGGTTGCCCTGTTTAGGCGTGCGCACAAAATCATGCGCCTGCTGGCGGGCCAACAGCGCCTGCAAGATGGCGCGCCCGTTGCTGGGAGCCAGCCCAATGGCGACAAGCACCATCGTGGGGAAGTGGCGCAGCCGCCACAGCCAATCCCGGTACAGCACCCGCTGGCTCATCACAAACAGCAGCGGCTGGCCAATGCCCGCCACCGAAAAAAGCAGCATCCACGACGAAAAGTGAAAATCGAGCAGCAGCAGGGGGATTTGCAGCAGCAGCAGCAAAATTAGCAGCAGGTTGGTGCTGTAAGCCGACATCGACATGAGGGCATAAAAGCGGGCCAGGCGCGTCTGGTGTGGCGTGGTGGCGATGGCCCGGCCATATTTCAGCAAACATTGCGACGACCCTTTGGACCACCTGGCCTGCTGACTTTTGTACGCCGACAGCGTGGTGGGCAGCTCCGCCGGGGATTGCACCTCGTTGAGAAAGAGGCAGTCCCACTGGCGCAGGACGGCGCGGGTGCTCAGGCACATATCTTCGCAGACCGTGTCGGTATGCCAGCCGCCCGCATCTTCCAGGCAGCTGCGCCGCCAAATGCCGCCCGCGCCGTTGAATTTGGGGAACAGGTTGGCCCGGTGCCGCACCGTTTGCTCCATGGCAAAATGTTTGTCCAGGGCGATGGCCTGGGCGCTGGTGAGGGGGGAACGGCCGTCATTCAAATGGCCCCAGCGCGTCTGCACCATGCCCAGGGCCGGATTGGCAAAGTGGGGCATCGTTTGCTGCAAAAAGTCTGGCTGCGGCTGAAAATCGGCATCAAAAATGGCGATGAACGCGCCCGTGGCCTGGGGCAGCGCCGCCGCCAGCGCCCCCGCTTTGAAGCCATCCCGCTGGCTGCGGTGCAGCAGGGCGATGTTGACGCCTCTTTCCTTATAGTAAGCCACCCAGCGTGCCGCCCGCTCGGTGGTGCCGTCGGTGGAATCGTCGATGACCTGGATTTGTAATTTTTCGGGGGGGTAGAGGAGGGTAACGGCCGTATGAATCAACCGCTCCACCACAAATGGCTCATTAAAAATGGGCAGCTGCACCGTCACGCTGGGCAGCTCGGCGGGCAGGGGGGGCGTAGGGAATTGGGCGTGGCGATGTCGCCAATAAAGCCCGAACGTCAGCAGGCCAAACAGGCCGTACAGCGCCAATCCGCCCAGGGCAAAAAAATAGAGGCTCAGGACAAGCAGGTTCATGCGGGCGGGCTGTCTTCGGCCGATTCGGCAGGGTTGGCGGCGGATTTGAGGATGGTTTTGAGCCGCTTGTTGAAGACGCCCCGTTGCAGCAGCACTTTTCGGCCGCAGGTTTGGCAGACCAATCCCACGTCGGTGCCTAGCCGCACCACTTCCCAATCGTAACTGCCGCAGGGGTGCGGCTTGCGCAGGCGCACAATGTCGCCCAGGTGAATTTCTACGTACATGGGCGGGATTATAGGTGGGGGAACGGCCGTTTGCCAATACGATTTACGGCCGTTTTCCCCATGCAATCCTGAAAAAGCAGTAAACTTTTCCCACATCATTCGCCCCCACTTTGCCTGCAAGGTATACTCCAGCTACTAAAAGTGCCAGGCACAGGGCAGCAAAACTTGGCCTACCCAGATTGTGCCGCCCTGTGCCTGGCACTTGGCTGCCCAGAAAAGGTGTCATTCCCGTGAAAACGGGAATCCACCACTACAAAGATATGGATTCCCGCCTTCGCGGGAATGACAAGCTCAGGGAAAATATGCTCTTATTTTTACGCGGTGCCGATTATCTGGTTCCCACCGCCATCAGCTTTATCCTGATTGCGGTGCTGGCCTTTGCTTACCATGAGTTTGCCCACGCCATCGTGGCGGATCGATTGGGTGACCCGACGCCGAGGCAGTACGGCCGTATCACCCTCAACCCCATCCCCCACCTGGACCGCACCGGGCTGATTTTGCTGCTCATCATTGGTTTTGGCTACGCCTTCACGCCCATCAACCCCCGCTATCTGCGGGGCAATCCCCGCACGTCCCACGCCATCGTAGCCATCGCTGGCCCGCTGATGAATTTGCTCTTTGCCCTGGCCATGGGCTTACCCATCCGGTTGGGGCTGGTAGATGTGCAGGCTCCGGGCCAAATTTTACCTTCGGTTTACTCATTTTTGGCGTTTGGCGTTTACTTTAATCTGCTGCTATTCGCTTTTAACATGATTCCCATTCCGCCGCTGGACGGTTTCACCATTTTGCTGGGCATTTTGCCGCCCGACATGGCTTACCGCTTGGAAAGTCTGCGCCAATACAGCCAGATTATCTTTTTAGGCGTCTTTTTCTTGCTGCCAGCCGTGGGTATCAATATTGCTTTTCAAGTGATTGGCCCGGTCATTTCATTCTTTTACCCGCTGTTTCTGGGACCGTTTTCACCGTTTTTTGTGTAGGCGCAATGGTTCGGTATCGTTTGTGGCAATTTTGGCAGATAGTAACGGCCGTTCCCCTGGAACCGGCCGCTCGCACTGAAATTGCCACCATCCTGACGGCCAGCGAACTGGCGCTGTTTGACCAGTTTTCGCATAATGACCAGTGGCACAGCTACCGCGTTATGAAAATGTTGCAAGGCGCGGGGTACAACCAGCCAGCCTTGCTTGTCACTGCCCTTTTGCACGACGTGGGCAAAACCAGGCTCCAACTTTCCATCTGGGAACGGTCGCTCATTGTGCTGGCCTCCATTTTGCTGCCCCGGCAAACGGCCGTTTGGGGGCAAGGGGAGGCGGTGGGGTGGAAACGGCCGTTTGTCGTTAAAATGCAGCATCCCGCCTGGAGCGCCGAAATGGCCGCCGCCGCTGGCACCGACCCGTTGGCCGTTGAACTGATGCGCCGCCACCAGGACCCCATCTCGCCAGGCGACTCCAGCGAAACGGCCGAACTGCTCCGTCATCTGCAATGGGCGGATGACCAAAATTAACCCGACATGACCTGGGGATGAATCCCCAGGCTATTGGGGGAATTCATTTTATTAGCCAGGGGGATTTATCCCCTGGCCGTTGGATTAAATATGAAAACACAAACCATCACCATCATCGGCCTGGACCGCATCGGCGCATCCATTGGCCTGGCCATCAAAAAATCGCCGCTAGATGTCACCATCATCGGCCACGACCCAGACGAGGCGAAAGGCCAGGCAGCCAAGCAGACGGTGCAAGCGATCGACAAATTTGAGCGCAGCCTGGCAGGTGCGGCTCGCCTGGCCGATATTTTGGTCATCACGGCCCAAATCGCCGACATTCACAGCATTTTGCAGGTGATCGGCAGCGAAGTGCAGCCGCACACGCTGGTGATCGACTTGTCTAGCTTAAAGCGATTGGGGCTGAATTGGGCCAAGCTGCACATGCAGCAAGGGCATTACGTGGGGGCGGTGCCGGTTTTGGCGGCTGAATATTTGGCAGACGGCCGTTCCCAAACCACCGATGCCACCCCCGATTTATTCAAAAACAGCGCCTTTTGCCTGATGCCCTCACCCAAAGCCGAACCGCAAGCAGTGGAAACGGCCGTAAACTTCGGCATTCTCCTCGGTGCACTCCCCTACTTTGTAGACCCAGACGAGTACGATGGCCTGATGCAGGGCACCGAAACGCTGCCCGCCCTCGTCTCCCTGGCCATGTTCAACGCCTTGCAGCAAGCCACCGGCTGGCGCGATATGCTCCGCTTTGCCGGGCAGCCATTTGCCCTCAGCACCTTGCCGCTGGAAAACGATCGCAACATCCCCCTGCACGCCCTGCAAAACAAGCAAGCCACCCTGCGCTGGCTAGACGCCCTCATGGCAGAGCTGAAAAATGTGCGCCGCCTGGTGTATGAAGATCAGGAAGAAATTTTAGCCGCCCTCAGCGAGCAAATGGCCATCGAGCGGGCCAAATGGCTCCAATCGCGTCAGGAAAATGATTGGGACGAGCGTCAATCCCCGCCAATCGAGCGGCGCGGCATGGCGGAGCATCTGTTTGGCGGCTGGATCACTCGCGGGGGCGACAAGGATGCGAAGTAGCCAACAGGCAGTGGGCGAGGTAGAGATGGCAGCAAAGGGCAAAACCCAGGCGGTGGATGTGGAACGGCCGTTGCGCATCCTCATGATCGCCCCCACCTCCTTCTTTAGCGATTACGGCGGGCATATCCGCATTTTGGAAGAGGCGTACACGCTGCAAGGGATGGGGCATCAGGTGGCTATCGTGACCTACTATAAAGGAAGCGACATGCCCGACCTTGACATTCGCCGCACCGCACCGCTCCCCTGGCGGCCCGAATACGAAGTTGGCTCCTCCCGCCACAAAGTTGCCTTCGATGTCTATCTGGCGTGGCAGTCGCTGGTAGAAGCGTTCCGCTTCAAGCCAGACGTGATTCACGGCCACATGCACGAAGGGGCGCTCATCGGCGGGGTGCTGGCCAGGCTGCTGCGCCGCCCGCTGGTGTTTGACTTCCAGGGCAGCATGACGGCCGAAATGACCGACCACAACTTTTTGCGGAAGAACGGCCGTCTCTACCGCCTCACGTTCCGCCTGGAAAACTTCATCAACCGGTTGCCAGACGCCATCCTCACCAGCTCCATCAAAGCCACTCGCCTGCTGGAAGAAGAGTTCCAGATCGCCTCACACAAGCTGGTTCCCCTGCCAGACTGCGCCAACGACCGCCGCTTCGATCCCACCAAATTCAGCCCGGCGCTGAAGCAAGAGCTGCGGCAAAAGTTGGGGGTGCCAAACGGCCGTCCCATCATTGCCTACCTCGGTTTGCTTACAGACTACCAGGGCGTTCCCCACCTCATCGAGGCGGCTGCCCGCCTCAAGCAAGCGGGCGAGAACTGCCACTTTCTCATCATGGGCTACCCCAACGTCGCGCATTATCAGCGCATGGCGCAGGCACTCGGCGTGGCAGACATTATCACCTTCACCGGCAAAGTGATGTACCAGAATGCGCCAGCCTATCTCTCTTTGGGGGATATTGCCGTCGCGCCTAAAATGTCTAGCAGCGAGGGCAGCGGCAAGCTGCTCAACTACATGGCCCTGGGCCAACCGGTGGTGGCGTACGATTCGGCCGTGCACCGAGAATACCTGGCAGATCTGGGCGTTTATGCCCCCAGCGGCGATGTCGCCGCCTTTACCGAAGCCATTGCCATGCTGCTGCACCAGCCAGAACGCCGCCAGTTGTTGGGCCAACAGCTGCGTCAGCGCGCACTGCAAATTTACAGCTGGCACAATGCGGGGGAGCGCATCGTCGCCTTGTACCGACAGTTGACAAAGTAGAATCACCTCACTATAATCTCCGTTCGCGAATTACTATTCGTTCATTACAACGTGCAAACAAACCACGACCTTTACTGTCTGGCGATGCAAACATTTTTCATTGCAAATGGGCAGTTGGAATTGAAACCAGGGGTGCAACAATTTGAGGGAATTCGTTGCACCCTTTGTTTGTGGTTATTGTAATGAGCTGAATAAATCGGAAATTTTTGGAAAGAGTGGTCGTGCGAAAGCGAGTGGTTCGCTTTTGCCCAGTAATTGACAAAAAAAGCTTAAATGGGTTGAGCTGGTTAATGTCGATTATCAACAATTTAGGGAGCAGGAATCTTAAATGTCTAAACTTCCAACAAAAAATTATGCCCGCATGACCGAATTGCTTGAGCTGCCAACGCTCATCGACGTACAGCTGGATTCTTTTAAACAGTTCGTCGAAGAAAGTATGGCCGAGCTTTTCGATGAAATTTCACCTATTGAAAGTTTTAATGGTGATCTGAAACTGTATTTCCCCAGCAACCGGCCAGAAGTAGAGGGTTTTGACCTGACTTACTGGTTTGGCGAACCGAAATATTCAGTGGAAGAGTGTGTCGAGCGGGATATGAGCTATGCGGCCCCTATGTATGTGAAGGCGATGCTGTATAGCACCGATCAGGATCAGCCGATTGTGCAGGATATTTTCATGGGTGATTTTCCGCTCATGACCCCGGCTGGTACGTTTATTATTAACGGCACGGAACGCGTTGTCGTTAGCCAGCTGATTCGCTCCCCGGGTGCCTATTTTGAAGTGCAGGAAGAGCGTACAACGGGACGGCCGTTAGCCACCGGCAAACTTATTCCAGACCGTGGTGCCTGGATGGAGTTTGAAACCCGCAAAACTGATTACATCACCGTCAAATTCAACCGTAAGCGGACTGTGCCCATCACCCTCTTTTTGCGGGCAATGGCCGCTGTTGATGATGGCTTGAATAATCCGCTGTTGAAAGCAGGTACCGATGAAGAGATTTATGCGCTCTTTGAGGATATCGACACCAATGGTGAGCATCTTTACATTCAGGGCAGCATTGAGCAGGAACCGCCTTGGGACCCGGATCGGTCTTTGGCTGAGCAGGCGCTGATTGAGTTTTACAAGCGCATGCGTCCTGGCGATCCGCCAACTTTGGACAATGCCACCCAATATTTGCAAGAGCAGCTGTTTGACCAACGGCGCTACGATTTGGCTCGCGTGGGTCGTTACAAGCTGAACAAGCGTTTGGGCTTGCAAGAGGTGGTGCCGTTGACCCACCGCACCATCACTCAACACGACATCGTGCGCCTGGTGCGCCGGATGGTGAACATTAACAACGGCCTGGAAGGGCCAGATGACATTGATCATTTGGGCAATCGCCGCGTGAAGACGGTTGGTGAGCTGTTGCAAGCCAAGCTGCGCGTTGGGCTGCGCCGTATGGAGCGGGTGGTGCGTGAGCGCATGTCCATCCGCGACAGCGACACGGTAACCCCGGTTTCCTTGATCAACATTCGTCCTGTGGTGGCAGCGGTGCGTGAATTTTTCGGCAGCTCGCAGTTGAGCCAGTTCATGGAGCAGGCGAACCCGCTGGCAGAGTTGACCCACAAGCGAACCTTGTCGGCCTTAGGCCCAGGTGGTTTGCGGCGTGAGCGTGCTGGCTTTGAAGTGCGTGATGTGCATCATAGTCATTACGGCCGTATCTGCCCCATCGAAACGCCTGAAGGTCCGAATATTGGTTTGATTGGTCGGTTGGCCACATACGGCCGTGTTAACAAATATGGCTTTATTGAAACCCCCTACCGCCGCGTACTCAACACCATTGCTGGCGACAGTGATGCACTTGTTGATCACGACGCCTTCAACAATGTTGTGCATCCCGAAACGGGCGAGATCATTGTTGCTTCCGATGAAACCATCACTACCAAAACCGCCAAAGAAATCAAAAAGGCGGGCATTGCCGAAGTTCAGGTAAAACCGTACATTACCCAAGACATTGTGTACATGTCGGCCGATGAAGAAGACCATTACTCCATCGCTCAGGCCAACGCCCGCATTGATGATAAAGGCCAATTTATTGATCGGCGTGTCTCCTCCCGGCGTAACCAGCAGTTCCGCTTTACCTCTGTGCAGCGCATCGACTTCATCGATGTGGCCCCGCGCCAGATTGTAGGTATCTCGGCAGCCTTGATTCCGTTCCTGGATCATGACGACGCCAACCGCGCCCTCATGGGCTCCAACATGCAGCGGCAGGCCGTGCCCCTGCTTCAGCCGGATGTGCCGATTGTAAGCACCGGCATGGAGCAGCAGGCAGCCATCAACTCTGGCCAGATTGTGGTGGCCAAGGAAGATGGCGAAGTAGTGAGCGTCACCGGCGATACCATTGTGGTGGTTGGCGAAAATGGCCCACGGACCTACAACCTGCGCAAATACAATCGCTCCAATCAGAGCACCTGCATTGACCAGCGCCCTGTGGTTGTGAAAGGCCAGCGTGTGAAGCTGGGTGATGTTTTGGCCGATAGTTCCTCTACCGAATACGGCGAATTGGCCCTTGGGCAAGACGTGCTCGTCGCTTTCCTCTCTTGGGAAGGTGGCAACTATGAAGATGCTATCCTGGTGAGCGAGCGGATGGTGCGCGAAGATCGCTTCACCTCTGTGCACATCGAGAAGCATGAAGTGGAAGCCCGCGACACCAAGCTCGGCCCCGAAGAAATCACCTACGACATCCCGAACGTCAGTGAAGATTCACTGAAAGATTTGGATGAGCGCGGTATCATTCGCGTGGGTGCCGATGTCAACGAAATGGACATCCTGGTGGGTAAGATTACGCCCAAGGGTGAAAAAGAACTTAGCCCCGAAGAAAAATTGCTGCGCGCCATCTTTGGTGACAAAGCTCGCGAAGTAAAAGATTCTAGCTTGCGCATGCCGCACGGCGCTCGCGGTAAAGTGGTGGATGTGCATGTCTTTGACCGGCAGCATGACCGCGACTTGCCCGCTGGTGTGGAAACGATGGTGCGGGTAAGCGTCGCCCAGCGGCGCAAAATTTCTGAAGGTGACAAGATGGCCGGTCGGCATGGGAACAAGGGTGTTATCTCCAAGATTGTTCCTATTGAAGATATGCCGTACCTGGCAGATGGCACGCCCATCGACATTATTTTGAGCCCGTTGGGTGTGCCCGGCCGTATGAACATCGGTCAGGTATTGGAAACGCACCTGGGTTGGGCAGCGCATCGTTTAGGCTTCCGGGCCATTACCCCCGTGTTCGATGGGGCCAACGAGCGCGAAATCTCGGCTGAGTTGGCGCGTGCCTGGCTGATGGGCCGTGCCTGGCAGGTGGCCGTTGATTGGGCCTGGGACTGGCTTACCGAGATTGAGTATGATCTGGAATCTCTGGAAAACGAAAACGAGGCGCGTCGTCTCTTTGTTACCGGCTGGTTGGGTGAAGAAGGGTACGATGTGGAGCGTTTGGAAGTGGATTTGCGATATGCCCAATGGAGCGTTGCTCGTGAATGGGTACGCAGTCGCAATTGGGATCCAGACTTGCTCTTCCCCCAAAATCACGAGTCGATGCGTAAGCTGGATTGGTTAGATAACAATGAAGGTGCTATCGAGGCCTGTGTGCGCGAATGGTACAGCTACATTCTGGACAAATTTGGTGATGGCTTGCCAGAGGCAGTCAAGGTAGATCCGCTCAAAGCGGAAGTTGCCGAGTTGCAGACGTTGGCCAATAAGATTACGACGATTACGCATGAGCCGCTGCCAATTTTGGGTAAGGAAATGCTGATTGATGGGAAGACGGGACGGCCGTTTGACCAACCTGTCACCGTCGGGATTCTGCACATGCTTAAGCTGGCTCACCTGGTAGAAGACAAGGCACATGCTCGCTCAACTGGCCCTTACTCGTTGGTAACCCAGCAGCCGTTAGGTGGTAAAGCCCAATTTGGCGGTCAGCGTTTTGGTGAAATGGAAGTATGGGCGCTGGAAGCCTATGGCGCAGCTTACACCTTGCAAGAGATGCTCACCATCAAGTCTGATGATGTTCAAGGTCGTGTAAAAACGTACGAGTCCATCGTCAAAAATGAGCCGATTGATGAGCCTGGGGTGCCAGCCTCCTTCCGGGTGTTGGTAAAAGAGCTGCAAAGCCTCGGTTTGGCAGTTGAAGCTGTTACCGACAGTGGCGAAGTGGTTCGTTTTGGCAAAGAAGACGAAAAGAAAAACAAGAAATGGGCAGGCACTGGCCTGATGGATCTGGCTCGTAGCCGTCATTAATTAATGGCTGTGGCGAGCAAGCGAACCGCTCGCCACAGCCCTGTGTGTAGTTTTAAAAACCGGCTGTCAACTGTTTGACAACCAGATTAACTGTGATAGAATCACCTTTCGTATGTCTGTCCCAAACAGGTAACTAAATACGTAGTTACTAATTGAATAGGTGAAACCACATGGAGGCCATCGAGTTGCTACAACTACGATGGCCTCCATGTGTCGGGTAATAGAAAGTTTGTTGGCCCAATGGCTACAAACGTTAATTCATTCTGGAAGAATTATAGAAGTAAGGAGATAAATCAGCGTGCCTACGATTAATCAACTTGTACGCAAGGGGCGTAACGCCAAAGGCAAGAAGAGCACGGCCCCTGCCTTACAATGGACATTCAACTCTTTTAAGCAGCGTCGGACCCGTCAGCCGAAGGGGGCGCCGCAAAAGCGTGGCGTTTGTACCCAAGTAAAAACGATGACGCCCAAGAAACCAAACTCAGCTTTGCGCAAGGTTGCTCGTGTGCGTTTAACGAATGGCATTGAGGTTACCGCGTATATTCCTGGTGAAGGGCATAGCTTGCAAGACCACTCTGTTGTTTTGATTCGTGGTGGTCGTGTGAAAGACTTGCCGGGTGTTCGTTACCACATTGTTCGTGGAACGCTGGACGCAGGTGGTGTCGATAAGCGCAAGCAAGGCCGTTCTAAATACGGTACAAAGACGCCGAAGTAGTTGTTTTAATTTACGGAGAATTGCAAGATGCCAAGACGTGAACGTCCTGAAAAACGACAGGTAATACCTGATTTGAAATATGGCAATAATCATGTTTCTATGTTTGTTAATCGCCTGATGTATGATGGCAAGAAGAGCACTGCGCTGCGCGTGCTGTATGACAGCTTTGATCTGATTGAGCAGCGGGCCAAGAAACCAGCCATCGAAGTTTTTGAGCAGGCTATTCAAAATGTCACGCCACAGATCGAGGTGAAGCCTCGTCGTGTGGGTGGGTCTACCTATCAGGTGCCCACGCCGGTAGACAGCCGCCGTCAGCTTTCGCTGGCGATGCGGTGGCTTTTAATGGCAGCCCGCAGTCGTGGTGGTCGTTCAATGGCCGAAAAGCTGGCCAATGAATTTATGGATGCCGCCACCAATCAGGGGGCTGCTGTAAAACGGCGTGACGATACGCACCGCATGGCCGAAGCCAACCGGGCATTCTCGCATTTCCGCTTTTAAGGGAATTAGGTATTGGATATTATGAGTCGTTTGCAACTAGACCGCGTGCGTAATATCGGCATTATTGCTCATATTGATGCGGGTAAGACCACAACAACGGAACGTATTCTGTATTACACGGGTGTCATCCATCGTATGGGTGAGGTTCATGAAGGAACCGCCACGATGGATCACATGGTGCAAGAGCAGGAGCGTGGTATTACGATTACGTCTGCGGCCACAACCACATTCTGGCTCGATCATCAGATCAACATTATTGACACACCAGGTCATATTGACTTTACGGCCGAAGTGCAGCGCAGTCTGCGCGTTTTGGATGGTGGTGTGGTTGTTTTTGATGCGGTTGCCGGGGTAGAGCCTCAGTCTGAAACTGTTTGGCGCCAAGCTGATGATTATAGTGTGCCGCGTATCTGTTTTGTTAACAAAATGGATCGGACTGGTGCGGATTTTATGCGCACCATCGGCATGATTGAGGAGCGCCTGGGGGCTAACCCAATTGCTATTCAGCTGCCTATTGGTCAGGAATCTGACTTTCGGGGCATCATTGATTTGTTGACGATGGAAGCGGCCGTTTGGGATGACGACGATTTGGGCGCACAGGCCAAAGTTGTAGAAATTCCTGAAGCGTATCAGGCTCTGGCCGAAGAGGCTCGCCAGGCGATCATCGAGAAAATCGTTGAAACCGACGATGATTTGATGGAGCGCTATTTAGAAGGTGATGAGCCAACAACTGAAGAGTTGCGAGTGGCTTTGCGCAATGCAACCATTAAAAATCAGGTGACACCGGTTCTTTGTGGTACAGCTCTGCGAAATAAAGGGATTCAGCGTGTTTTGGATGCAGTGATCTACTACCTGCCGTCACCGCTGGATGTGCCGCCGATTAAGGGGCTCAACCCGAACTCCGGTGAAATGGAGACGCGCTCTGCTTCTGATGAAGAACCGTTGTCTGCCCTTGTGTTCAAGATTGTGACGGACCCATACGTGGGCAAGTTGGCTTATTTCCGGGTGTACTCGGGTGTATTGCGGACCGGTGATACGGTGCAGAATACCACCAAGGATAAGAAGGAAAGAATCGGCCGTATTTTGCGTATGCATGCCGACCGGCGTGAAGACTTGAAAGAGGTTCATGCTGGGGATATTGCTGCCACATTAGGTATGAAAGTCACCTTCACGGGTGAAACTCTCGCTGCTGGCGACCGTCCCATCATTCTTGAATCTATCAAGTTTCCAGAACCAGTTATTAATTTGGCCATTGAGCCAAAAACCAATGCCGACCAGGATAAGATGGGTATTGCTTTACGCGCCTTGGCCGAAGAGGATCCCACGTTCCAGGTAAAGGTAGATGAACAAACTGGTCAGACTATCTTGTCTGGCATGGGTGAGTTGCATCTGGAAGTGTTAGTAGACCGTATGCTGCGTGAATTCAAAGTCGCGGCAAATGTGGGTCAGCCACGCGTGGCCTACCGTGAAACGATTACCCGTACGGTTGATAAGGCCGAAGCGCGCTTTGTGCGCCAGTCTGGTGGTCGGGGGCAGTTTGGGCATGTTGTGTTGCGCCTGGAGCCGCTGGAACCGGGATCTGGCTTCGTCTTTGAAAATGCCATTGTTGGTGGTGTGATTCCAAAGGAATACATTAAACCAACAGAAGCTGGTATTCAGGAAGCTCTGGAGAGCGGAACGTTGGCTGGGTATCCTATCGTGGATATTAAAGCGACGCTGTACGATGGCTCTTTCCACGAGGTTGACTCTTCAGAAATGGCATTCAAAATTGCGGGTTCGATGGCTTTGAAAGAGGGTATGCAGAAAGGCCGTCCCATTTTGTTGGAGCCAATCATGTCGGTTGAAGTTGTGGCACCCGAAGAGTACACCGGTGATGTAATCGGTAATATTTCTTCTCGGCGTGGCATGATCGAAGGCATGGCGATGCGTTCTGAAGGTTTGCAATCGATTAAGGCTAAAGTGCCTTTGGCCGAAATGTTTGGTTACGCAACGCGGTTGCGTTCCATGACCCAAGGTCGTGGCACGTTTACGATGGAATTTGAGCATTATGCACCCGTAAGTGATGATATTGCTCAGGGCTTGATGAAAAGCGGCCGTTAAAAATAGTAGGGTTAGAAATATTTAAACCAGTGCGTTGGTTTACGAATCAATTAGCATAGAGGAAAGGGAAATTATGGGAAAAGAAAAATTTGTGCGCGAAAAACCACATGTGAACATTGGGACAATTGGTCACGTAGATCACGGCAAAACCACCCTGACGGCAGCAATCACCAAAACGCTGTCCCTCAAAGGGTTTGCCGACTTCTCTGCCTTTGACCAGATCGACAACGCTCCCGAAGAAAAAGCTCGCGGGATCACGATCGCCATCTCCCATGTTGAATATGAAACCGAAAACCGGCACTACGCCCACGTAGACTGCCCGGGGCACCGAGACTACATCAAAAACATGATCACGGGGGCAGCCCAGATGGACGGCGCTATTTTGGTAGTATCCGCACCGGATGGCCCAATGCCCCAAACCCGTGAGCACGTCTTGCTGGCCCGCCAGGTAGAAGTACCCGCCATCGTCATCTTCCTCAACAAAGTGGACATGATGGATGACGAAGAGCTGCTGGAGCTGGTAGAGCTGGAGCTGCGTGAGCTGCTAGACATCTACGAATTTCCTGGGGATGAAACCCCAATCGTGCGCGGCAGTGCCCTGCAAGCGCTGGAAAGCGAAAGCAATGATGTAAACGCGCCTGAATATGCCCCGATTTTGGAGCTGATGCGCGTGGTAGATGAATACATCCCCACGCCAGAGCGTCAGACCGACAAACCGTTCATGATGTCTGTAGAAGACGTTTTCTCCATCAAGGGTCGTGGCACAGTGGTGACAGGTCGAGTAGACCGGGGAACGCTGACGCCAAACACCGAAGTAGAGATTGTTGGCCTGGCCGAAAAGACGCGCAAAGTGATTGTGACCTCGATGGAAATGTTCCACAAGATTCTGGACAAAGTGGAAGCAGGCGACAACGCAGGTTTGCTGCTGCGGGGTATTGCTCGTGAAGAAATCGAGCGTGGGCAAGTGTTGGCCAAGCCAGGCAGCATCACGCCGCACACGGAGTTCATGAGCGAGGTGTACGTACTGCGCAAGGATGAAGGTGGACGGCACAAGGCATTCTTCCCTGGGTATCGGCCGCAGTTCTACATCCACACGCTGGACGTAACGGGCGAGATTGCGCTGCCAGACGGGGTAGAGATGGTGATGCCTGGTGACAACGTAAACCTGCAAGTGACGTTGAGCAAGCCGGTAGCGTTGGAAGAAGGCGGCCGTTTTGCCATTCGTGAAGGTGGTCTGACCGTTGGCTCTGGTGTTATTACTAAAATCCTGAAGTAGGATTGTCATAGAGGCGTTGTGATTCTACGAATCCAGCGCCTCTACTTTCGAGGAAACGTATGGCTAAGCAGAGAATTCGCATCCGATTAAAAGCTTATGATCACCGTGTACTGGATCAGTCTGCCCGACGTATTGTGGGTACTGCTGAACGTACAGGTGCCCGTGTGGTAGGACCTGTGCCGCTGCCCACGCGCATTGAGCGATTTACCGTGCGCCGTAGTACATTCATTGATAAAGATTCGCACGAACATTTTGAGATTCGGACACACAAGCGGTTGATCGATGTGATCAATCCGGACTCAAAGACGATTGATACCCTGATGCGGCTTAATCTGCCTGCTGGGGTTGATATTGAGATTTCTATTTAAAACGAATCTCTGATTAAAGGATGATGCAGCAAGCGCCTGGTTGCTGACAGTCCTGGGAGGTTGAGGTGAAAGGATTACTAGGCAAAAAAGTGGGTATGGCCCAGGTTTTTGATGAGAGCGGGGCAGTGATGCCGGTGACCATCATTGAGGCGGGACCATGCTATGTAACACAGGTTAAAACAGAGAAAACGGATGGATATACGGCCGTTCAGCTCGGTTTTAGCGAAGTTGTTGAAAAACGGTTAACCAAAGGCCAGCGGGGTCATTTGGGTTTGCTCAAGAAAGGCAAAGGCAGCAAAAAAGCCGCCATCCCAGCTCTGCGTTACCTGCGCGAGTTCCGCACCAAAGATGCGGCAGAACATTCTGTTGGGGACAAAATAACCGTTGAACAGTTCGAAGTTGGTGAACGCATCGACGTTACCGGTAAAACCAAAGGCAAAGGCTTCACAGGCGTTGTGAAACGGTATGGCTTTGGTGGTGGTGTAAAAACACATGGTCAATCCGACCGCTGGCGTGCACCTGGTTCCATTGGTGGCACTTCTGGTACCGGACGTGTTTTCAAAG
Source organism: Candidatus Leptofilum gracile (assembly GCA_016713825.1). Classification (GTDB taxonomy): domain Bacteria; phylum Chloroflexota; class Anaerolineae; order Promineifilales; family Promineifilaceae; genus Leptofilum; species Leptofilum gracile. The sequence continues at coordinate 435,607 of JADJOJ010000003.1, forward strand.
GCAAGCGAATGGCTGGTCGGATGGGTAACGAAGTGTATACAGCCCAAAATCTGCAAGTAATTCGCGTTGATGCTGAGCGAAACCTGTTGGCTGTTAAGGGAGCAATTCCCGGTGCCAAAGGTGGGCTCGTTGTCATTCGGAAAGCAGCAAAAGGCTAGCGGAGGCGTTGTGATGAAAGTTTCAGTTTTCAACATGGCTGGCGAGGAAGTCAACAGCGTAGACCTTCCGGCTAGCATCTTTGAAGCAAAAATAAATCGTGATTTAATGCACCAGGCGCTGGTACGGCAGCTTGCCAATGCCCGCCTGGGAACCCATAAAGCCAAGGGCCGTTCGGAAGTTAACCGGACTGGAGCCAAAGCTTATCGTCAGAAAGGTACCGGTAATGCCCGTCATGGTAGCAAACGAGCCCCCATTTTTGTAGGTGGTGGTGTTGCGCATGGTCCATTGCCGCGTAAATATACAAAAAACATGCCTCGCAAAATGCGCCGGGCAGCCTTGCGGTCAGCACTGAGCGCCAAAGCCAGCAACGAAGATATCGTCTTGGTTGATGACTTGAGCCTGGATGGACCCAAAACCAGCGGTATGAAAGCAGTTGTTCAAGCTCTGGTGTCTGGCGGCAGCGCGTTGGTTCTATTACCAGGCCGCAACGAGAATGTTGAAAAATCGTCCAGGAACTTGGCCGACGTGAAAACGCTGCATGCCAATTACCTGAACATCCGTGACCTGTTGGGTTATGACAAAATTGTGCTGCCCCTGGCCGCTCTGGATGTCATTACCAATTTTTTGGGTGATGACGATTCTTTTGTAGAAGCAGATGAAACTGGGGAGGAAGAATAATCATGCAGTTACATTGGCGTGAAATCATTCGTCGCCCGGTCGTGACTGAAAAAAGCAACTATATGGTTGATATTAACAACCAATATACGTTTGTTGTGCACTCACGGGCAAACAAAATGCAGATCAAGCAGGCGGTTGAACTGGCCTACCCCGAAGTTTCTGTTGAGAAGATTCGTGTAGCTAATATGCCTGCTAAACGAGCACGTCGTTATCGGCGTGTTACTACCCGCAAAGCTGGTTGGAAGAAAGCAATTGTGACGCTTTCTCCTGGGGATACGATCCCCCTGTTTGAGGGTGTATAGTCGTTAATCATTTTTGAGCAGGGATGAGGGTGTTTGCCTGATGGGGTTTGTTCCTGAAAGGTCAAAATGCCTGTAGCCCGTCTCTGGAGGAAATATGCCAATCAAAGTTTTTAAACCCACTTCACCGGGTCGTCGAGACATGAGTGGGCAAACCTTTGAAGAAATCACCCGGGTTGGCCCGGAACCGAGTCTAACCAAAGGTTTGAGAAAGCAAGGCGGCCGTAACTTTCGAGGGAAGATCACCATTCGTCATCGCGGTGGTGGCCACAAGCGACGTTTTCGTCAGATTGACTTTAAACGGCGCGACAAGTTTGGAATTCCGGCTCGTGTAAGTTCAATTGAATATGATCCGAATCGGTCTGCGCGTATCGCTCTGTTGGTTTATGCTGATGGCGAAAAGCGTTACATCATTGCTCCGCTGGGTTTGCGGGTTGGTGATGCGGTGATGAGCGGTCCTGATTCTGAGATTCGCCCCGGGAATGCGCTGCCCTTGCAGAATATTCCGTTAGGTACCCAGGTGCACAACATTGAGTTGCAGGTTGGCCGTGGCGCGCAAATGGTGCGTTCGGCTGGTACATCGGCTCAGCTGTTGGCAAAGGACCATCCGCGCTTTGTGACGCTGCGTTTGCCTTCTGGGGAAGAACGGTATGTGCCGCAAGAATGCCTGGCAACAATTGGCCAGGTTGGCAATGTGGAACATGGTAATGTGAAGCTGGGTAAGGCTGGGCGTAAACGCCATATGGGTATTCGCCCCGGTGTTCGTGGGTCTGCTATGAACCCGAACGACCATCCGCATGGTGGTGGTGAAGGCCGTTCGCCAATTGGTATGGCTGCGCCGAAAACGCCGTGGGGCCAACCGGCACAAGGTAGACGTACCCGTCGCAATAAGGCTACGGATAAGTTTATATTCCGTCGTCGCAGCAAGAAGCGCCGGTAGGAGGTAGATTAGGAAATGTCTCGTTCACTTAAGAAAGGTCCGTACATTAGTCCGAAGTTGTTGAAGAAGGTTGAGGCGCTGAATAGTTCTAAAAAGCGCGAAGTTATTCGTACCTGGTCTCGTTCTAGCACGGTGTTCCCGCAGATGGTAGGCCATACGATTGCTGTCTATGACGGCCGTCGCCATATTCCGATTTATGTGACGGAAAATATGGTGGGGCACAAGCTGGGTGAATTTGCACCTACGCGCACGTTCCGTGGTCATGTCAGCAAAGCTGAAAAGAAGGGGCGTCGGTAATCATGGCTGAAGCATTTGAGATTAAAGCGAAGTTGCGCTATTTGCAGATTACGCCGCAGAAGGTTCGCCTGGTGGTAGATGCGGTACGTGGCAAAGGTGCGCAAGAGGCTCTGGATATTTTGAACTTTATGCCGCAGCGTGCTGCCGGCCCAGTTTATAAGCTGATTGCTTCGGCGGTGGCCAATGCTGAGCAAAACTTTGGTTTGGAAGCTGATGAGCTGTATGTGAGCCGAATTTTTGCTGATGATGGTCCACGTCACCGGAAAGCTCCTTATGGTGGCCGTTTTGCGGGACGCGGCCGTTTCCGGCCAATTATTAAGCGGTCATCCCATGTGACAGTGGTTCTCGCTGAACGGGATGTGGTTGAGTACGGTGATTAAGGTTGCTGTTAGAACTGATAGCCATCTGGCTGTTGGTGGTATGGAGGATTAATCTTGGGACGCAAAGTACATCCTGTTGGATTCCGTTTAAAAGCTATTCGTGATTGGAATACGCGCTGGTTTGCTGAAGGCAAACAGTACGAAGAGCGGTTGCATGAAGATTTCGCGATTCGGGCGATGATCAAGAAGGAACTGCCTTCGGCGGGTATTTCTCTGTTAGAGATTGAACGGTTTCCCAATCAAGTTCAGGTAACAATTCATACGGCCCGTCCAGGTATTGTGATTGGTCGTAAGGGTGCTTCTGTAAAAGAACTGCGCGGCAAGCTGCGCAATTTAACTGATAAAGCGGTTCGGGTTGAGGTTGAAGAAATTTCTCAGCCGGATACGGATGCACAGTTGATTGCTGAGAATATTGCTGGGCAGCTGGAGCGCCGTATTTCTCATAGTCGTGCGATGAAGCGGGCGATTCAACAGGCAATGCGCCAGGGTGTGGAAGGTGTTCGCATCGAGGTAAGCGGCCGTTTGGGTGGGTCTGAAATGGCGCGTAAAGAAAAGCTGTGGGACGGCCGTGTGCCGCGTAATACCATTCGGGCTGATCTGCAATATGGGTTTACTGAGGCTCTGACGACTTTTGGCCAAATCGGCGTGAAAGTTTGGGTCTATAAAGGGGAAATCCTGCCGCAGAAGACCGAGTTTGAAGCCACGGATGTTTATATTAGTGAATAAAAAGTAATCTCGGGAGAACATTATTTTCCTGAGTTTAGACGGAGTTTGAGCTATGTTAATGCCTAAACGAGCAAAATACCGTAAGCAGATGCGTGGGCGTATGCGCGGCATGGCGAAGGGCGGCTCCGATCTGTTGAATGGTGAATTTGGCATCCAGGCTTTGGAGCCGGGTTGGATTACCAGTCGGCAGATTGAAGCGATTCGTCGTGTGGTGGTGCGTCATAACAAGCGGCGCGGCAAATATTGGATCCGGATTTTTCCGGACAAGCCGGTTACTGCAAAACCTGCCGAAACTCGCATGGGTAAAGGTAAAGGATCTGTAGATCATTATGTTGCAGTTGTGAAACCCGGGCGGATCCTGTTTGAATTGGCTGGTGTGCCGGAAGATGCGGCCCGTGAGGCGCTGCGCCTGGCCAGCTATAAGCTGCCGATTAAAACGCAGATTGTTTCTCGGGAGGATCGGTTGTAATGGCAAATATTGTTGAATTACGTGAGATGAGTGATGCCAAGCTGGAAGAGATGCTGGAGAACAGCCGTGAAGAGATGTTTAATTTGCGGTTTCAGCGGGCTTCTTCTCAGCTTGAAGATTATTCTCGAATCAAGGCAGTTCGGCGCGAGATCGCTCAGGTTGAATCGGTGCTGAATATGCGTCAACTGGCGATAGAAACGGCCGTTGCTGACCAAACGGTAGCCTCTGCTGTAGCCGGTGCCGAATGGCAAGCCGCTGCACGCTATAGCTACGAAGAGAGTGGTTGGCAAGTGACCTTCTCCGATGGCAGCGGCAAAGAGTTGGCTACTGCCTTGGTGAATCTAAACAAGAAACGGCCGCACAGCCGCCGTCAAGCGAAAAAAGTCAGACAATCCCAGCGTGTTGTATCGGCTGAGGTTGCAGGGTAGGGTGAACGATGAGAGAACAACGTAAACGATTAAAAGGCGTTGTGACCAGCGACAAAATGGATAAAACCGTGGTTGTTGCGGTGACCACAACAAAACGCCACCCAATTTATGGCAAAGTCTTGCGGCTGGTAAAGAAATACAAAGCGCATGACGAAGCAAACGAATGCCGCATTGGTGATCGTGTAGAAATTATCGAATCGCAGCCGATCAGCCGCCACAAGCGATGGTCAGTAGTCTCCGTTTTGGAGCGAGCAAAATAAGAGGACTGCATCATGATTCAAAAAGAAAGTCGTTTGAATGTCGCAGATAATTCCGGTGCTCGCGAACTGCTGGTCATCCAGGTAATGGGTGGCTCTATTCGCCGGTATGGTAGCGTTGGTGACCTGGTAACCGCGACTGTAAAAAAGGCAGCCCCAAACTCTAACGTGAAGAAGGGCTCCATTGTTAAGGCCGTTATTGTACGGACCAAAAAAGAGTATAAGCGGGACGACGGTAGCTACATTCGCTTTGATGACAATGCGGCCGTTATTGTGGATCCGGTCAGTAAAAATCCGGTCGGCACCCGCATCTTTGGCCCGGTGGCTCGCGAACTACGCCCTGCTGGTTACAGCCGCATTATGTCGCTTGCACCAGAGGTTTTATAGAGAGGAAGCCATGCGAATTAAAGTCGGTGACGAAGTAGAAGTTATTTCTGGTAACTACAAAGGTACCCGGGGAACCGTTCAGCGTGTTTTGGCAAAAGACAATCGCGTTGTCGTTTCTGGTGTTAACCTTGTGAAAAAGCATCAGCGTCCTCGCCCAACTGGGGGACGCACGCAGGCGCAGGGTGGCATCATTGAGTTTGAAGCCCCCATTCATGTGTCTAACGTGATGTTGGTTTGCCCAGAAACTGGCGGCCCCACCCGGGTGGGCGTTCGCCGCGATGAAAATGGTAACCGCCTTCGTATTTCAAAGAAGAGCGGAAACCCGATTAAGTAATTAATTTATTAATACCATCGGTGAGCCAGGTGGCCATAATGCGCGATTTGAAAAAGATGCGTATGCCGACCTGCCACTCAACTCGGAGGTAAACTGTGTTTACACCACTTAAAGAGCAGTACAAAGAAGAAGTGGTGCCTGCTTTGATGAAAGAGTTTGGTTATCAAAGTGTCATGCAGGTGCCGCGAATTACCAAAATTGTGGTTAACGTTGGTTTAGGTGAAGCGCTGGATAACGCCAAGGCAATCGAATTTGCCACAAACGATATCACGGCAATCACTGGTCAAAAACCGGTGTTGACCAAAGCGAAAAACTCAATTGCCGGTTTTAAACTGCGCGAAGGGCGTATCATTGGCGTGAAGGTGACGTTGCGCGGTGAGCGCATGTGGGCCTTTTTAAGCCGCCTCATTCATGTGGCCCTGCCCCGTACTCGTGACTTCCAGGGTATTTCGCCAGATTCTTTTGACGGCCGGGGAAATTACACGCTTGGTTTGCGTGAGCAGTTAATTTTTCCCGAAATCGAATACGATAAAATCGATAAGATTCGGGGTATGGAAGTAAGCATTGTAACTACTGCCCAGCAAGATGAAGAAGGGCGGCGTTTGTTATCTATGATGGGCATGCCCTTCTGGGAGAATTAGTATGGCTAAGAAATCAATGATTGCACGGGAAACGAACCGTAAGTATAAGGTACGGGTACGTAATCGCTGTAAATTGTGTGGACGGCCGCGCGGCTATATTCGCCGTTTTGGCTTGTGCCGCATTTGTTTCCGTGAGCAGGCGTTGCAGGGCAACATCCCTGGCGTAGTCAAATCTAGCTGGTAAAGGTGGTGTATCATGTCAATGAGTGATCCTATTGCTGATATGTTGACACGCATTCGCAATGCCCAAATGCGGGAGCACAAAACGGTCTCCATGCCGCATTCAAATGTGAAGGCAGCGATTGCAGAAGTGTTACAGAAAGAAGGTTATATTGAAGATTTCAAGGTTTTGCCAGAGGAGCCGCAGGCTGTTTTGCAGGTGACCTTGAAGTATGTTGGCGATCGGCGCAATCGTCGCTCGGTTATTACCGGGCTGGAGCGTGTAAGCCGTCCTGGTCGTCGGATTTATGTTGGTAAAGGTGAAATTCCCTGGGTGTTGAGTGGCATGGGTATTGCGGTTGTGACTACTTCTCAAGGGATGATGACTGGGCAGCAGGCCCGCCGTCTGGGTATTGGCGGCGAAGTGCTCTGTAAGGTCTGGTAGTTGGAGGGATTATTATGTCTCGCATTGGTAAGGCCCCCATTACTATTCCAAATGGGGTACAAATTGAAGTGAAAAAAGGGAGTGTCAACGTTAAGGGTCCTAAGGGGCAACTAACGCAAAAGGTGCATCCCGATATGTTGTTTGAGCAGGAAGATGGGGTATTGACGGTGAAACGGCCGTCTGACTCTCGTCAACATCGCTCTTTACATGGCCTTACGCGGGCCCTCATCAGCAACATGGTGATGGGTGTCAGCGATGGCTTCAGCAAAATCTTGGATATCGAAGGTGTTGGCTACCGCGCAGAAATGGACGGACAGACGTTGGTTTTGAATGTCGGTTACTCCCATCCTGTTCGCTTTGTCCCACCCCAAGATGTTTCCTTCGCTGTTGAAAACCGTAACAAGACAATCATTGTTACCGGCATCGACAAGCAGGTTATTGGTGAAGTCTCTGCGGTTATTCGCAAACAGCGTCCCCCAGAACCATACAAGGGGAAAGGGATTCGCTACAGAGGTGAACACGTTCGCCGTAAAGCTGGTAAGGCTGGTAAGGTTTAAAGGTTAGTTTGACATGGCTATTAAATCAAAGATTGCACGTAAACGGCGTCATCGCCGTATTCGGAATAAGATTTCAGGTACTGCTCAACGGCCGCGTTTGAACGTTTTTCGTAGCCTGGACCATATCTACGCTCAGGTAATCGACGATGTTGCTGGCAAAACCATTGTTTCAGCTTCTACAGTTGATAAGGCGCTGCGCAGCGAAGTGGTGGGTAAGCCCAAGAAAGACCAGGCAACGATGGTTGGTAAGGCAATTGCCGAGCGGGCCAAAGCGGCTGGTGTTTCAAAGGTGCTATTTGATCGGGGTGGTTATTTGTATCACGGCCGTATCAAAGCCTTGGCCGATGGCGCTCGCGAGGGTGGTCTCGATTTCTAAAAGAAGTTCAGACAGATTCAGGCTGCCATTGGCTTGCTGAACTGGAAATGCTGCGCCAAAACAATTGTGTGATGGCGCAGCTGTATGGAGAGAGAAATGGGTCAAAGACGACAAAGTTTCGAACAGGAATACGATGAGCGCATCATCGACATTACCCGTGTGGCTAAAGTTGTGAAGGGTGGTCGCCGTTTCGCCTTCCGGGTGACTGTTGTGGTAGGCGACAACAAAGGACGCGTGGGCGTAGGTGTTGGCAAGGCGCGCTCCGTGCCGGATGCAATCCGCAAGGCATTGGAAGCCGCCCGCAAATCGCTCACTCGCGTACCGATTGTTGGCAGCACCGTTCCGCATGAGATTGTTGGTGTGCATGGTGCCGCGCGGGTGTTGCTCAAACCAGCTTCACCCGGTACAGGTGTTATTGCCGGTGGTGGCGTACGTGCCGTTATTGAGGCAGCTGGCTACAAGGATATCCTGTCAAAATCTTTGGGCAGTGCGAATGCTTTGAACGTGCTCCAGGCTACCATGAATGGCCTGCGCAGCCTGAAAAGTGTTCAAGAAGTTGCCTCAGATCGCGGCAAGGAAGTAGCTGACGTTACCCCATTCTGGAGTCGTGACTAATGGCTAAATTACGCATTACGTATTCAAAAAGTTCAATTGGTTATAAAAAAGATCAAAAGGGAACCATCCGTGCACTTGGTTTTTCCAAGTTGAATCAGACGGTTGAGCATGAAGATACGGCCGCTATTCGTGGAATGGTTAACAAAGTCAGTCACCTGGTGACTGTGGAAGAGGTTAAATAATGAAATTACACGATCTGCGCCCAAATGAAGGCAAAACCAAAAAGCGCAAGCGAGTGGGTCGTGGTATCTCCGCTGGGCAGGGTAAAACCGCCGGTCGTGGTACCAAAGGCCAGGGCGCTCGCAGTGGTGGCGGCAAAGGCATCTACTTTGAAGGTGGTCAGCTGCCATTGGCCCGTCGTTTGCCTTACAAACGTGGTTTTACCAACGTCAATAAGGTTCATTACAAGCCAGTTAACCTAAAAAGCCTGGCAGAGTTCGACTTCGAAGGTGCTGATGTAACCCCAGAAGTTATGTCCGCAATTGGCCTCATCAAAAAACCAACAGACCCAGTTGTTGTATTGGGCGATGGTGAACTGGATGTGGCCCTGACGGTAAAGGCCCATCGTTTTTCCGCAACTGCTAAAGAAAAGATTGAGGCAGCTGGAGGTACGATCGAGGTACTCCCCCTGGCATAATGCGTTTTTGAAGGCAAACTTGCCTTCTCAAACGCCGATTATTGGAGGAAAATCATGATCGAATCAGTCAGAGCTGCCTTTTCCCTGCCAGATTTACGCCGTCGTATTCTTTTTACGGTGTTCATTTTGGTGATCTACCGTTTGGTAGCCAACATTCCCGTACCTGGGGTTAATTTGTCTGCCTGGTTAAGTTTTACTGCTGGTAACAATCAGTTGGTTAACTTTTTAGATTTACTGTCTGGTGGTGCGGTTCGGAATTTTTCTGTGATGGCAATGGGTGTGTACCCTTACATCACCGCATCCATCATTATTCAGCTACTCACGCCAATTATCCCGCAATTGCAGGAAATGGATTCAGAAGGTGAATCTGGGCGGAATCGTAAGAACCGTATCACTTACTATTTGACTGTACCCCTGGCTTTGTTACAGGCAATTGGTCAAATTCGTTTGATTGGTTTTAGCATTGGCGTGGGTGGTGCAGATGGCCTGGCACAGATTATGCCAAACTTTGGTTTTGCCCCAGAGCAGCTGCTGCCGACGTTCACAACGCTGTTAGCCATGATGGGTGGTACGATGTTTGCCATCTGGATGGGTGAGTTGATTACTGAAGACGGTATTGGTCAGGGTATCTCGCTTATCATCTTTGGTGGCATAGTTTCTGGTATTTTGCCAGGCGTGGCTGGTTTGTTCCAGCTAGACGATACAGTGGCCAAGGTCTTCACAGTTCTTGCCTTTTTGTTGATAACGGTTCTTACAATTTTTGTTATCGTGATTGTGCAAGAGGGACAGCGGCGAATACCTGTGCAATACGGCCGTCGTGTTCGAGGTCGTAAAGTTTATCAGGGCCAAAGCAGCTACGTGCCGCTGAAAGTTAACACCGCCGGGATGATCCCGATCATCTTTGCCCAATCAATCCTCACCTTCCCATCTGTATTGTCTGGGCTGTTTATTAGCGGCGATGGCGGTTTTGTTGATACGGTTGCTACGGCGGTTAGTCGCTTTGGCAATGCAGACCCAACAGTTGCCCCCGTTGGCTTTGTGATTTACTGGTTATCCTTCTTCATTTTGGTTGTAGGCTTCACCTTTTTCTACACCGATGTGATGGTACGCCAGCAAAACATTCCGCAAACGTTGCAGCGGCAAGGCGGTTTCATCCCGGGTATTCGTCCAGGTAAGCGCACTGAAGATTACATTACCAAGGTTGTGCGCCGTATTACCTTTGCTGGGGCAATCTTCTTGGGTGTCATCGCCATTTTGCCCGGCATAATGAGCCTGGTTGGCGTTATCTTGAACATCCCAGGTATTGAACAGAGCACCCTGGTTGTTAGTGGTTCTGGCCTTATCATCGTCGTAGGTGTGGTCATCGACACGATGCGCCAGCTTGAGTCGCAACTGTTAATGCGTCAATATGAGGGTTTCATCTAATGAAAACCTTTGTCGTTCTAATGGGGGCTCCTGGTGCTGGTAAAGGGACCCAGGCAAAGAAGTTGGAAGCGAAGTTGGGCTTACCCCAGGTTGCCACAGGAGATCTTTTTCGGGCAAATTTAAAAAACGAAACGGATCTTGGTAAGCTGGCACGCACTTATATGGACAAAGGGGAACTCGTCCCGGATGAGGTTACCGTGGCCATGGTGCGTGATCGTCTTTCCCAGCCAGATTGTGAGCAGGGGGCCATCTTGGATGGCTTTCCCAGAACGACGGCCCAGGCCCAGGCTTTGGATGCTTTGCTGGAGGAATTCTCTGCAAAAATTGCGGTGGTTCCCTTTATAGATGTGACCCAGAATATGCTGGTGCAGCGTCTTGCCAAGCGAGCTGAAATCGAAGGTCGGGCAGACGACAACGAAGAGACAATTCGGGTGCGAATGGAAGTTTATCGGTCGGAAACAGCGCCTTTGTTGAATTATTATGATGAAAAGGGGCTGTTGGTAAAAATCAATGGGGAACAATCTATTGATGAGGTAACGGCCGATTTAACCAAAGTTGTGCAGCAAGTGATGTGAATTAAGGAATTTCTGGACAGAAAAGCAGTTTGATGGCAAAATAGTAGATTGCTTTGGATGCAAGCCGAAACAACTATTTTCTCAAGTTTTTTACCAGAAATAATAGAATGAGCTGAACAGTCTGATGCATGTGAGACTGTTTGAGGAGCTAAAGATGAAAGTATCAGCGTCTGTTAAACGTCGTTGCCCAAAGTGCAAAATTATTAAGCGGAAAGGTGTTGTGCGCGTGATTTGTGTTGACCCAAATCACAAGCAGCGCCAGGGGTAACAAGAGTGTTGCGCCAATGGTATTCGTTGGTGCAAGATTATCTCGTAAGGAATTTCTGGAGGAATTATGGCACGTATTGCTGGTGTGGATATCCCCCGTAATAAGCGGGTAGAGATTAGTCTAACATACATTTATGGCATTGGTAAAACCACCAGTCAGGAAATCCTGACCAAGGCCGGTGTTGATGCTAATACGCGAGTGCAGGATTTATCGGAGAGCGAAGTGACGCAGCTGCGTCAGATTATCGACAGCGAGTATGTTGTGGAGGGTGATCTGCGTCGTGAAGTTGCCATGAATATTAAGCGCTTGACGGAAATTGGTTGTTACCGTGGTTTGCGGCATCGCCGTCATTTGCCTGCGCATGGGCAGCGGACAAAAACCAATGCTCGTACGCGTAAGGGTCCCAAGAAGACGGTTGCCGGACGTGGACGCCGTAAGGGTAAATAATTCATCGTTGATTTTGATGGGTGGGTGAGGATACGGCCGTATCCCCCCTACTCATTGGTTAGGTTTTAGGAGACGGAATGGGACGTAGAAGACAGTCACAGACACGTAAAAAAGTAAAACGGATGGTGCCACAAGGGCAGGCACATATTTTTGCCACCTTCAACAACACCATCGTTACCATTACAGACATGGCCGGTAATACAATTTCTTGGTCGAGCGCTGGGAACTCTGGTTTTAAGGGCTCGCGCAAAAGCACCCCTTATGCAGCGCGTTTGGCAGCACAGAATGCTGCCCGTGTGGCCCAAGAAAGTGGTATGCAGGAACTGGATGTCATTGTAAAAGGGCCAGGCCCAGGCCGCGAGCAGGCCATTCGCTCTTTGCAGGCATCTGGCATTCGCGTAAAAAGCATTCGCGATATTACGCCTGTGCCCCATAATGGATGCCGCCCGAAGAAAAAGCGCCGCGTCTAAATTTTGTTGTTGAGGATGTGCACCTGGTTCGAGCAATCTGGTGCACTGGGAAATTTTCCTGAATCAAATTCGGAATTTACAGTTTATTTTTTTGAGAGGGAAGAAGGGGTGTTGCCACACCTGTAAACCTCTCATTTTAGCTTGAATACGGAGGTTAAGTTGGCAAGGTATACTGGTCCAGTATGTAAGCTTTGTCGCCGTGAGGGCGAAAAGCTGTTTTTGAAGGGGTCGCGTTGTTTGACTCCCAAATGCTCTTTTGAGCGTCGTTCCTATCCCCCAGGGGAACATGGTCGCGATAATCAGTTCCGTCGTGGACGTGCATCAGATTATTTGTTACAGCTGCGCGAAAAGCAGAAAGCTCGCCGTATTTACGGCGTGATGGAGCGTCAGTTTAACCGGTATTTCCGGCGTGCGACGCAGCGGGTTGGCCTGACAGGTACAAACTTGCTGGTTTTGCTGGAGACTCGTTTAGACAACGTGGTTTATCGTTTAGGCTGGGCTGATTCACGGGCTCAGGCTCGTCAATTGGTGCAGCATGGGCATATTACGCTGAACGGCCGTAAAACAGGTGTACCATCTGCGCTGGTTTCCCCAGGCGACACCGTTGGTGTGCGCTCTGAAAGTATGCGGCGCACCTATTTTAAGGATCTACGTCAAGATTTGGATGACCGGCAGGTACCCCGCTGGCTATCTTTAGACGTTAGAAATGTGTCCGCAAATGTTGTGAATTTACCTGCTCGTGATGATATTGATGTTTCTATCAATGAGCAGCTTGTTGTTGAATATTACTCCCGGCGGTAATTTTAACCGTCCTGAGCCTAGCATAGGGAGGTATGTACGTTGGCTATTAGTAACCTTATACTGCCCAAAATTGAAAGCACTGCGATGTCGCGTGAATACGGCCGTTTTATCCTTGGCCCATTGGAAAGAGGGTATGGCACAACCTTGGGCAACGCTCTGCGCCGCGTCTTGCTTGCATCATTGCCGGGGGCTGCTATTACGTCTATTCGCGTTACCGATGTACCACACGAGTTTTCGGCCATCGAGTACGTGCGCGAAGATATGATGCAGTTGATTCTGCACATTAAACAGCTGCGCCTAAAGTTACATGGTACAGACACCGCACGGTTGCGGCTGGAAGTACACGGCGCGGGCACCGTCACCGCCGCAGACATTCAAACGCCCCCAGAGGTAGAAATCATCAACCCCGACCTGTACTTGTTTACGGTCGATTCTGATGACGCCTTTTTGGAGATTGAAATGACGGCCGAAACTGGTCGCGGTTACTCTCCAGCTGAGGAGCGTGGACGTTTGCCCATTGGCGAGCTGCCCGTTGACGCTATTTTTAGCCCCATCCGGCGCGTTGGCTACGAAGTTGAGAAAACCCGCGTAGGACAAGCGGCAAATTATGATCGCGTCGTCATGCAGATTTGGACAGATGGCACCATCAAACCAGAAGAATCGCTGGCACAGTCGGCCCAAATTATGATGCAATATTTGCGGCCTATTGCTGGTGTGAGCGAAGAAACCTTCTTGCCTGTTGAAGAGGAAGAAGAGGAAGAAGGGGCCATCCCGAATGAAATTTACGATACGCCGATTGAGCAGCTTGATCTGAGCGTACGCGTCTTCAATTCTTTGAAGCGGACCGGCATTACCAAAGTGGGTGAAATGCTGGATATGCTGGAGCGTGGCGAAGAAACCATGCTGGCCATCCGCAACTTCGGTGAGAAATCGCTGGATGAATTGAAAGATCAACTGCGCGCCAAAGGCTTTTTGAGAGATGAAGAGGGGGAAACGGCCGCTGCTTAGGTACGGCCGTTCGCCTAACAAAACGAGGTAAACATCATGCGACACAGAGTAAGCGGTCGTAAGTTGGGTCGAGACAGCGCGCATCGTAAAGCATTGCGCAAAAATATGATTGCCGAGCTGCTCGTCCACGAACAAATTCTGACCACAGAAGCAAAAGCACGAATGCTGCGTCCCGCAGCCGAAAAAATTATTACCATGGCCAAACGGGGGCTCGCCAAGAACGATGTCGCCCAGGCTATTCATGCGCGGCGCCTGGTTGCCGCACGCATCGCTCGTTTCCGTCAGGCAGAAGATGAAGACGGCGTTTCCGGCGAGGTGGATGTTGTCAAGAAACTGTTCGACGACATCGCCCCCCGCTATGCTGATCGGCCAGGTGGGTACACCCGCATGGTTAAAATTGGCAAACGCTCCGGCGATAATGCCGATATGGCATTGATCATGCTGGTTGACGGGGAGTAATGCTTGCAAACTTATGCTGCTCTGATTGCCTACGACGGCACAGAGTATCATGGTTTTCAGCGGCAGGTTGAAACGCAACCAACCGTACAGAGCACCCTTGAAGTTGTCCTGAGCCGGCTATCCCGCCAACCCGTTACGGTGCTCGGCTCAGGCAGAACAGACAGCGGTGTTCATGCAGTTGGACAAGTCATTTCCTTTTCTCTGGCGTGGCGGCATTCCAGCGAAGATTTACAGAAAGCGCTGAATGCCAATTTGCCAGAAGATATCGCAATTTTACAACTGAAACAGGTACCATCCTCCTTTCATCCCAGGTATGATGCCCAGCGCCGGGCTTACGTGTACACGGTATACGATGGCCCGGTGAGACATCCGCTAAAGCGGCGGTTTAGCTGGCATGTTTACAAGCCATTGGATGAAGAAAAGATGAACCGGGCTGCCAAATCATTGTTGGGTACACACAACTTTGCCACCTTTGGACAGCCACCACAGGGTAATAACTTTGTGCGTGAGCTGTTTGTGGCCGAGTGGCTGCGCTCTGAAAATGATTTAACCTTTCGGATTGAGGCGAATGCGTTTCTATACCGGATGGTGCGCAGCATTGTGGGCAGTTTAAAGCTGGTGGGAGATGGTACCTGGACTATCGAAGAGTTTGTGCGGGCGTTTCAGGCTGAAAATCGCCAGGCGTGCGGTACAGTGGCTCCCCCACAAGGTCTTTGTCTTGTTTCTATAACGTATAAAAACCTGAGCTGGTCTGATGGATCGGCTTAGATGTAGGAGAAAGCGGCATGAAAACGTTCATCACAAAACCAGCCGAGGTTGAACGCCAATGGCATGTTGTGGATGCTCAGGGCCAAACTTTAGGCCGGCTGGCATCGCGCATTGCTGCAATTTTGCGCGGCAAGCATAAGCCAGGGTTTTCCCCCTCGGTGGACTGTGGCGATTACGTCATTGTAATCAACGCAGAAAAAATTCATGTAACGGGTCGGCGTATGGATCAGAAGATGTATTACAGACACTCTGGTTATCCGGGTGGCCTGACAGAAATCAGCTTGCGTGACCAATTGGAAAAATTCCCAACGCGTCCGATTGAAGCGGCCGTTAAAGGGATGCTGCCCAAAAATAAGCTGGGACGCAAGATGATTAAGAAGCTGAAAGTTTACGCGGGTGAAGAGCATCCGCATCAGGCACAGCAGCCTGTTCCAATGGAACTGTAGGAGATTGATTGAGATGGCAGAAGAATCAAGACGGTATTACGAAGGAATTGGCCGCCGCAAACGTGCCTCTGCGCGAGTGCGTATTTACCTGGATCAGGAAGCTGGTGGCAATTTCATGGTCAATGGTAAAGACGTGAAAGAATATTTTCCGCGTTTTGGCGATTACCTGGCGCTGACTGGTCCGTTGGATGACGCTAACTTGACGGGCAAAGTTGATGTTAGTGTGCATATCAATGGTGGCGGGGTGACTGGCCAAACGGGTGCTGTGCGTCTTGGCCTGGCCCGTGCTTTGGTAGAGTACGATGAGAATCTGCGTAGTGCGCTGCGTGCGGGGGGACATCTAACCCGGGATGCGCGCATTAAGGAACGCAAAAAGCCAGGTCTGAAGCGTGCTCGTAAAGCGCCGACCTATACCAAGCGTTAATTTGTTTGGTTTTTTGGCTTAATTTAGTGCTTAAAAAGGCGAGAGAATTCTCTCGTCTTTTTGCTTTGGGGAAAGGAAGGCAAAAATGGGTATTACGGTTGTTGGGTTGGGGCCGGGAAACGGCCGTTTCCTCACCCGCACCGCCTGGGACACACTCGGCCAGGCACAGGAAGTATACCTGCGCACAGCACGCCATCCAGCAGTAGCCGACTTGCCGGAAAACGTGACGCGCCACAGCTTTGACCACATCTACGACAGCGCCGAAAGCTTTGAGACGGTGTACGAAACGATTGTGGCGGAGCTGTTGCAATTGGCCCAACAGGGGGATGTGATCTATGCGGTGCCAGGACATCCCTTCGTAGGAGAGTCTACCGTGACGCGGCTGGTGGCGGAGGCGAAAGCGGCTGGCGTGCCGGTACAGGTGGTGGCTGGGTTGAGCTTTGTGGAGCCTTGCTTAACGGCCGTTGCCCAAGACGGCATGGACGGCGTGCAAATCTTCGACGCGATCGAGTTGAGTCAGTATTTGTACCCGCCGGTGAACCCGGACTTTCCGCTGCTGCTGGGGCAGGTGTACAGCCGGATGTTGGCCAGTGAGCTGAAGTTGGTGTTAACGGCCGTTTACCCCGATGAACATCCCGTCACCCTCATCCACCAGGCCGGAGACGACGATGAGGCCATCGAGCAGGTGCCGCTGTACGCCATCGACCGCAGCGACGCGGTGAGCCACCTTACCAGCCTGTTTGTGCCGCCGCTGCCCCAACCCTCCTCGCTGAACGCGCTGGCCGAGACGGTGGCCATCTTGCGCAGCCCGGATGGCTGCCCCTGGGACCAGGAGCAGACGCCGCAAAGCTTGCGCAGCGGCTTTTTGGAAGAAGCCAGCGAGGTGCTGGGTGCCATCGATGCCAACGATATGGAGGAACTGCGCGAGGAGTTGGGCGACGTGCTGTACCATTTGGTGATGCAAACGCAGATCGCCAGTGAAGATGAAGAGTTCCGGCTGACGGACGTGATTGCGGGCATTGACGCCAAGCTGAAATACCGCCATCCGCACGTGTGGGGAGATTGGCAGGTGGCCGACAGCGCCGAGGTGATTGAAAATTGGGAGATGCTCAAGGCCAAAGAGAAGGCGGATCGTTCGGATTCACTGGTGGACAACATTCCCGAGGCGCTGCCCGCGCTGGCCCGGTCGCAGAAGCTGCAAGGGCGGGTGCGTAAGGTGGGTTTTGACTGGCCCACTATCGAGGGTGTGTACGAAAAAGTGCAGGAAGAGATTGCCGAACTGCGAGAAGCGGAAACGCCGGAGCACCGGGCGGAAGAGCTGGGCGATTTACTGTTTGTGACCGTGAATCTGGCCAAATGGCTGGATATTGATGCCGAATCGGCGCTGCGGGAGGCCAATTTGAAGTTTAGCCGCCGTTTTCGGGCGTTAGAAAAGCTGGCGGCGCAGCGCAATTTGCAACTGTCGGAGATGGCTCCAGATGATTTAGAAGCACTTTGGCAAGAGGTAAAGCGAGAAACTGAAAAAAGATAGTGTACAGATTATTCTTCCACTTCTAGCGGTTGGTAAAATTTACACTGCTGTTCGTTGCTTGTCATCAGTTCGCAATCGCCGTCTAAATAATAAAAACGCTCAACAACCATTTGCAGTGGCGCAGTGGATTGCAATGTTCCTTCAATAATCACATCCTGCTCTGGATCAAGCGATGATACGATCTCAGGTAGTGAATTGTTAATGAGATAGGGTTGCACTTGCGACCAAGAGCCACGCAGTTGAAACGAAGCCGATAGCGGATACATCGTCAGAATTTCAGGATTGAAGCGGTGCAGATCGAAGAACGGTTGATACAAAGTAATCGTTTCATCATCTGGGCTAACTGCCTGGCCCCAAATTGGGTAAAAAGTGCCACCGTTTGCCGTTCGATAGCCAGTAAGCGTCAGCGTCTGACCGGGCTGGATCACGTCTCGCGGCGAAATTGTGGTGGGAAACGGCCGTAAAGAACCAGAGAGCATCCCCAACCCAAAATATGACCTTAAATCTACCTCATAAGAAACACCTTCCGTATCAACAAGCGTGAAATCGTAGGTTGGTGGATTTGCTTCGGTTTCCACGACGCCACTTATTGTTTGAGGTGCTGCGGCAAAATCAATCCTTTCCAGGGGAGATTGATAAATGGTTAGCATCAGGCCCTGCACCCAGCCAGTAGGTATGATCGTTTCGCCATCGTTATCTGTGGCAAATTGCAGCGTCTCAATCATCGTCTGGAAAATTTCCATTTCCGCAGGAGTGCGCGGAGCGACGCCGCTGTGAAAATAGAGGTTTACAATTTGATTGTTGTCCAGAATGTACAACTCAATCGCGTTGGCGCCCCCACCGCCTTCCAGGAACAGGAACGCGGGGCGACCTTTTACTTCACCATTTTGCTTTACGAAGCCGTCGGCCAATAAAATGCCGCTTTGTGATTTGTGTTGTTGTATCCAGCCAAGCCAGTTAGCACCAGAAAACTCGAAAGCCTGCACGGTGATGAACGAGCCCGTCTCTGGAACTTGAAAACGCTTAGGGCGAAACGGTTGAATGTCCCACGCTTGTGGCAATTGAAACAAAACGTCGGGTGCCTCGCCCTCTTCATGCCATTTCCAACCCGGATTTGGTGTCAATTTTATAGTTGTAGGGATAGCTGTGGCTGTGGCGGTTTCTGTAGCAGGCGTTTCTGGTGTTACTGTTGGTATTGCTGTGCTAGTGGCTGCGGGTGACGATGTGGCAAGGGTTGAGATCGGCGATTCCTCGGCAATTTGTGAGGTTGAATCCCCAGCGGGGGGTAGTGGCTCAGGTTGTTCCTCACACCCGCTTAAAGTAAAAACAAGAGAGAATCCAACTAAAAGTAGAATAGTAAGCCGGTTCACAAAGCCATCATCTTTTTTGTTATATCTTTTTACATTCATTGCTCAATAACGTTGCTTTTTGCTTCGCACCCAGTACAGCGTTTAGTAAAAATGAATACACATAACAACGCTGTACTGGTACTAGGAATAAGCTCAAACATAAGAATACGTCCAGCCCTGAGATGGACTAGAAGCAGCAATTGCCCTGGTACCGTCACAAGGTTGGCACCACGACATCTCAGTGATTGTAACATTACCACTACCTGACCAATTAGCTGCATGGGCAACGTGCCCCGGAGAGCCTCCCCAACAAGCAATGCTCATCCCACCTGTTACTGGCTGGCTCGATTGAGTCCATGCAGAGTGATCATTTACCTGACCCCACCATGTTCCTGCATTTCCGCTGAATGGAAGTCCCGGATACTTATAGTAACACCACCAAGTGCAGTTACCATCGTTACAACAAGGGAAAGGATTGTAAGCGGCAGTATAACAACAAGTATTAACCATTCTATCAAGATGCTTTTGAGCAGATAGTTTGCCATCATGTCTAGCGATTGTTGGAATCTCGACGCTTGCCGATGTGCTGGTCCCCGGCAAATTGAAAGATTCTAGCATATGCCAATAAGCATTTAGATCCGTAGTCATGCCAGTCATCCAGTTCATGAGCCGGTATACATAATTTCCGTCGCTAAAATAAGTGAGCATCAGATCTCTCTTATGTTCCTGTAAAAATGTAACTGCTGGTTTTCCAGATACAGTAGCATTACTTTTTATAGTCATTTGGTCAACTAAACGAGTTTCTTTGTACCAATTCATCCAATTAGCAAAGCTCCTTCCTTTTGCCATCCAAATGTCTAGATAAACTAGCACCGGTGAAGAAGAGAAAGCAATACGCTTGAGGATGGCTTCGTCATCAATGAGCGGTGTGGGTTGCTCCTCAAGGATATTAGCTTGCCATTCGGAAGGGTATTCCAAACTAAAGCCGAAGCGGGATCTCTGTAGGTTTGGTAAGAGAGGGTGTAGGAGCCTGCTGACGCCAAGGTACGGTGTAGACTAGGTGCGCCTAGCAGGGGAAATGTTGCAAGTAGTGCACTGCCTCGGCTGAGAAAGCGTCGCCGTCCTGGATGGGCGACCTGTAGCTGAGATGCGGGTGCCGCTTGTAGCAGCTTGGCAATGCGCCAGGCACGCTGTACACCTAGCCCCATCACGATTTTAGCCATCAGCCTTACACCAGTGGCGATTTCTATTTCGCCACCTTTTTCTATTTCTACTAATGTGGGCTGCCAGTGCCAGTTAGGGTTTGACTCTTTCAGCAAAGCTTGCATTTCCTCGTCTCGTAAGCTTCTTGCCTGAAGCCATCCGTCGCTTTCAACTGCAATATCTTTGGCGATTTGGGTGCAACGGCCGCATCCAGAATCGAACAGTAAATAACGTTCCATGTGATTTTTTCCTTTGGCAAATTGCAGTCTGTCAATTTGCCTATAGAGTCAAATGCAACGTTGATACTTGCTTATGGATTCTATATGCCACTCTATCACATGGTCACTTTATTAGCCCCGTCCGATCAGACAAGATTGTTCCTATCTTTTTCGATAGGTTTAGCACTTTCAGCCCTAAAGTAAATTGTGTTTGATTGCTTTCATAACGGCTTCGGTGCGGCTGCAAACTATCAGACATTGAAAGATTTGCCGCAAATGGTAGCGTACGGTGTTTTGGCTAATTTCTAGCGTTTGTCCAATTTGAGCGTTTGTCTGTCCCTTGGCTACTAGGCGCAAGATGTCTTTTTGTCGTTTGGTCAGCTTGGGTAAGGGCTCGTTGTGGTTGCTGTGTATTAGCCTTTCTACTACCTGGCGACTGAGCGGAATTTTACCGTTTGCCACTTCTCTGATGGCCATAGCCAGTTCCGATTGGGTTTCCGTTTTGAGCATATAGCCATCGGCATTTGCTTGTAAAGTGGCCTCTGCACAGGCTTTATCACAGACGGCAGCTAACACCAACACCTTTATTTCTGGAATCTCTTGCTTTAACTGGTGTATTAGCTTTAGCATCTCTTTATCAGGTGTGACCATGCCAAGAACAAGCACATCCGGACTTTTCTGACGACACAACAACAAAGCGTTTTCATAATTGATAGATTGTGCCGCAATGACAATATCTGCTTCTGGCTCCAGGAATTTCACTACCCCCTCACAAGCAATTGGGAAGGAGTCCACTACACATATCTGAATTAAGTTATTCATTTAATCTAATCCTCCAACCTTTTGGTGTTTTAGGAAGCATATATTTTGTTGGCTTTGTCGTAGAGGTGTGTTCTTTTGGGTCGCTACCCGCCGTTTGCATAAGGAACGATCAAATTCTAACATGGCACAGTGTGTAAGGGAACAGATTATCTTTTGCTCTCACGACTTGTTTATGGGGTATGAGCGGGTGTTGCTCGCAAGAGAGTTGCCAAATGGTACCGGGTTGGTTAAAGTAGTCGCAGTTTTAATGGTTGTGATTTTGTACAGGAAGGAGGCAGTGTGACGGCCGTTTTAAACATTGTCTTTGCTGGCATTGCTGGTGTGGCAATATTAGCAGCGCTATATTTCGGGGGACGCGCCGTACTACGTCGTGGGCAGCCGACGGATTCTGCTTACAACGTGGGGCGGTTGGAAGCGCGCCGGTCGGTGCAGATTGACCTCGTGCGCGCCTTGGCTTCGATTGTGGTGGCGCTCATCTTTCTGGGGGCGTTTGGCCTGACACCGCGCCCGGTGGAGCCGCTGCTTGCGCCCACAGAGCCAGCAGTGCTAGAAGAATCCCCTGTAGAGACAGCAGAGCCGGCTGCGACACCGCTGACGACTGAGTTGCCTGATCCGGTTGTGCCTACCTTGACGGCTCCGCCAGTAGTAGATACGGTTGTGGCAACGGCCGTTCCCTCCAATCCACCCACCGATGAACCCACTCCCGCCCCAACCAATACGCCAGAACCAGTCTCCAACACAGCCATCGTTAGCAGCGGCGTGGGCGTTTGGCTGCGTGGCTCCCCCAGCACCACCGGCGAGCAGTTAGAATGGCTGCTGGATGGCACCGTCCTCACCTTGCTTAATGGCCAGGAAACGGCCGACGATCTGGTTTGGCGGCAGGTGCAAACCGAAACTGGCCTCACCGGCTGGGTCGCCGCCGACTTTATCCTCATCTCTGAATAATCCCTCTTTTGTCATTCCCGCACAGCCGGGAACGACAGGCGAAAGATCAGGTTATTCCCAAAATCTGAAAACTGATTACCGAATACTGAATACTGCTCACCGCTCGCGGGCTTCCTGCCGCCAGGAAGAGACGGTTTCGTTGTACTTGGGGGATTGGTGCCGGAAGTACGTATCGTACAGCTCGGCGTAATGGCCGCCTTGCTGCATCAGCGCGTCGTGGTCGCCTTGCTCGATGATGCGTCCTTTTTGCAGGACGATGATCCGGTCGGCGGCGCGCACGGTGGAGAGCCGGTGGGCGATGATGATGGCGGTGCTGTTGGCCATGATCAGGTTCAGCGCCTGCTGAATTTGGGATTCGGTGAACGGGTCTACGCTGGCGGTGGCTTCGTCTAGCACAAAGATGCGGGGGGATTGCACCAGCACGCGGGTGAGGGCCACCAGCTGCCGCTGCCCCATTGAAAGGCGGCTGCCACGCTCGCCTACTTCGCTGTCCAGGCCGTTGGGCAACGTTTCCAGCCATTCGCCGTCGCCGATGCGGCGGGCCATCGCTTCAATTTCGGCGTTGGTGGCGCTGGGACGGCCGTATCTCACATTCTCTGCCACCGTGCCCGCAAACAAAAATGGCACCTGCGACACAATGCCAATTTGCTGCCGGAACGCGGTGAGGTCGAAGCGGCGGATGTCGGTGCCGTCCACGCAAATTTCCCCTTCCTGGAATTCATAGTAGCGGGCGATGAGCTTGATGATGCTGGATTTGCCCGCGCCGGTGTGCCCTACCAGGGCGATGCTCTCGCCGGGGGGGATGTGCAGCGAGAAGTCGTCTAGCACCTGTTCTTGCTCCGAGTAGCGGAAGGAGACGTGGTCGAAGATAATCTCGCCCTGCAATTGTTGGGGTTTGATGCCACTGGTTTGTTTTACGGCCGTTTCCACATCCATCAGCGCAAACACCCGTTCAGAGGCAGACAGGCCCGCCTGGAACTGGCTCCAAAACGCTGACAGATTGGTGACGGGGAACCAGAAGCGGTCTACTGTGGCCACAAACAGATACCAGGATGCAATGGTGATGGCTCCAGCCACGGCGCTGCGCCCTCCGAAATAGATGAGAACGGCCGTACCAATCCCACCCAAAATATTTAGCACCGGGAAAACATTGGCAATGACAAAACCGCGCCGCACGTTGATGGCGTACGCCTGCCGGTTGACGCCCAAAAATTCATCGTAAATTGCCTGCTCCTGGCGGAAATTTTTGGCCACGCGAATGCCCGTCACCGCTTCCTGGATCGATTTGTTCACCTCGCCCAACGCCCGTGAGCCTTGCCGCGTCACCCGCCGGGCCAAATTGCGAAAGGAGAGTGCGGCCAGCATCACAAAGGGCGCCATCGCCAACACCAGCAGGGTGAGCCGCCACTCGATGGTGAACAGGGTGATGAGCAAAATGAGGGCGACGGCCAGCTGGTTGATGACGTCGGTGCTTAGCACAATCACTTCGCCAAACTCCTGGGTGTCGCTGGTGATGCGGCTGACGATGCGGCCAGAGCTGTACTCGTCGTAGAAGGAGAGGTCTTGCCGGGCGGCGGCGGCAAAGGCATCTTGCCGCATTGCCAAAATGATGTCGGCAATCACTTCCGTGGTGAGCTGGCGGCGGACCCAGTTAAGCCCCCAGTTGCCGATGCCGGTAACAAACACCACGCCGATCAGCAGGGGGATGAGGCGGTCGTTGCCGCCATCGGCCATCACCCCCACGGCGTTGGCGACGATGAGGGGCAGGGCGGCCCCAGCCAGCGCCATCAAAAAGACGCAGATGGTGACGATGATTACTTTGCGTTTGTGCGGGCGAAAGTAGTGCAGAATGCGCTGCACCAGCTGTTTGTCGCTGTATTGGCGGTCGTAAGCTTCTGCTTCCAAACCGCGCATGACGGCTGCCATAGGTTTTCCTTTAGGGAGATTAGAAAGTGGAGATTAGAGATTGGAGATTAATGCAATCTCCAATCTCCAATCTCCAATTCTACAAAATTCGCTGGCCTAACAATGATGCTGCCAGCTCCACGGCCAGTTCGGCCGTGCGGTTCATGGTATCCAGGATGGGATTTATTTCTACGATGTCCATCGACTGCACGCGGCCGCTGTCGCCCAGAATTTCCATGAGCAGATGGGCTTCGCGGTAGCTGAGTCCGCCGGGAACGGCCGTTCCCACCCCCGGCGCTTCATCTGGATCCAGGCTGTCCATGTCTAAACTGACGTGAATGCGCGAAAAATGGCGCAATCGGTCGATCGCTTGCCGGGCAATGCTGGCCATGCCCATCTCATCCACATGCCGCATGGTGAAGACGCTGATGCCGCTGCGGGCCAGCCGCTCTCGTTCTGCATCGTCCAGGTCGCGGATGCCAATTTGCACGATTTGGCGCGGCTTGAGCTTGGCTCCGGGCGTGCCCACGTTCACCAGCGGTTCTGGCCCTTCGCCCACCAGCGCCGCTACCGGCATGCCGTGAATGTTGCCGCTGGGGGAGCTTTCTGGCGTGTTAAAGTCGCCGTGGGCATCTACCCAGATGACGCCCAACGATTCATCCTGCGACTGGGCGGCGATGGAGCCGATGCTGATGCTGTGGTCGCCCCCCAGGAAGATGGCAAATTCGTCGGCCAGGACGCATTTACGGGCGATGTCGTAGATGTTTTGGCAAACGGCCGTTACCGTTTTCAACCGTTTCGCGCCCGTTTGGGCCACATTTTCTTCTGGGTTGGGCACAGGCACGTTGCCTTCATCAAAGACGGTGTGCCCCAGCCGCTCCAGCCGAGCTTGTAAGCCTGCATAGCGGGCAGCGCTGGGGCCCATGTCTACGCCCCGCCGGTTTTGGCCCAAATCCATGGGCACGCCAATAATGCGAACGTTCCTCTTGTGCAATATGCGCCTCCGATCAAAATAGTGGTCACACTAAAATTGTGGCCACAATAAAATAGTGGCCACAATAAAATAGTGGTGCGGGTATTGTTACCCATCCCACACAATGCAGCAACCAGATAAAAAAAGGCTCCTTCATGCGAAGGAGCCTTTTCATAACGGTGTCAGCGGGGTGGGTTAGTCGTGTTTACGGCCGTCTGCATGGCACTGCGTACAGTTGCTGCCGTTGTACCCATTTTCGTCCTTGTGTTCCTCATCCATTTTTCGCTGCGAATGGCAGTTGGTACAGGTCCAGCTGGAAGTGTTGCCGCCAGGATGGCACGATTCGCAATTGTTGTTGGCCCCGCCGTGCCCGGTGGGGAACGAATGGCTGAAAGAAGCCCCGGAAAAAGAGTTGGTATTGTGGCAGTCAGAGCATTGCCCGGCAAAGTGGTTTTGGGGCGGTTGGTGGCAAGAGGCGCAGTCCGTCAGGCCCGCATGGTTGAAGCTGGCGTTGCCAAAGTTGCCCGTGTCCTGGTGGCAGGTGCTGCACGCACCCGCAAAATGATTGTCTGGCGCTCTGTGGCAAACCGAGCAATCTTGCCCGCCAATGTTGGCGTGGCTAAAGTTGGCGTTTTTAAAGTTGCCCGTATCTTGATGACAAGAGGAACACGCACCACCCCAATGGTTGGCCGGGGCGCTGTGGCAGGCGGCACAATCTTGCCCGCCGATGGTGGCGTGGTTGAAGTTGGCATTTTTAAAGTTGCCCGTGTCTTGATGGCAGGCAGAACATTGCCCGGCAAAATGATTGGCCGGTGCGCCGTGGCAGGCTGAACAATCGGTGTTGCCAATGTTGGCGTGGCTGAAGTTGGCGTTTTTGAAGTTGTTGGTGTCTTGATGGCAGGCGCTGCAAGCTCCGGCGTAATGGTTGGCGGGCGCACCGTGGCAGGCGGAGCAATCTTGCCCGTTGATGGTGGCGTGGTTGAAGTTGGCGTTTTTGAAGTTGTTGGTGTCTTGATGGCAGGCGGCGCAAGCCCCGGCGAAATGGTTGGCAGGCGGCGCGTGGCAGCCTGCACAATCTTGCCCGCTGACGGTGGCGTGGTTAAAGACCGCATTGGCGAAGTTGCCAGTATCGCTGTGGCAGGCGGAGCAGGCCCCGGCGAAGTGGTTGGCGGGTGGGGCGTGGCAGGCGGCACAATCTTGCCCGCCAATGACGCTGTGGTTAAAGATGGCGTTGGCAAAATTGCTGGTATCGCTGTGGCAGAGGGTGCAGGCTCCTGCCCAATGGTTGGCGGGTGGAGCGTGGCAGCTGGCACAATCTTGCCCGCCGATGGTGGCGTGGTTGAAGACGGCGTTGGCAAAGTTGTCGGTATCGCTGTGGCAGGCGGAGCAGGCCCCAGCGAAATGGTTGGCGGGTGGGGCGTGGCAAGCGGCGCAATCCTGGTTGCCCATGAGGCTGTGGTCGAAGGAAACGGCCGTCCACACCGTCACATCATGGCAAGCCGTACAATCGGTACCAAACTGGCCTTCATGCGGATCATCTTTGGCATGGCAGCTGAGGCAGTTGGTGGCCGTGCCTTTGTAGGTGCTGCCCGTGTGGCAGTTGCTGCACTTCAGGTTATCGTGGCCACCGGTGAGCGGGAAGAAATCGTGCTCCAGCGAGCCTTCCGGGAACGGCACGTCCAGCGGATTGTCCAGGCTAACGGGAAGGCCAGTAGCGTCGCTGTCTGCTTCTGGGTCGGGCGTGGGCCGGGTGAGCGCGGCCAGGTCGGGGTTGATGGCGGCAATCTCGGCGATGGGGGTGGGGGTTGGATTGCTGAGGGCCAGTTGCAGTTCGGTCATTTTATCGAGGAGGGTGGAAACGGCCGTTGCCATCGCCTCACCATCCCCCTCCACCAATTCCAGCCCATCTAGCAAGGCCAGCGTGCGCTCTGTTAGCAGCAGCAGCCGCTGCTTGAGTGCCGGTTGGGCTTCTGCCGGGGCCAGCTCGATGGCGTTGATTGCCTGGTTAAACGCATTGTCCAGGTAGGCCAGCGCCAGACGCTGGTTAGCGCTGCCCAGCAGTATTTCCAAATTGTCAATGCGCCGCTCCAGCAAATCCAGCAGCGAATTGGCCCTGGGTTCCCCGGCGCGTACCAGCCGGTTCAGCCACAGCTGCTCGGCATTGTTTTGCGCCTTGAACAACTGGTCACCGGGCAAGTACGGCCCGGTGCGGGCCACGGAGTAGGTAACAGCTCCCCCAACAATGTCTATAAACAGAAAAATTGCCAATACAACAACGAGGATTCGTCTTAACATGATAACGTTTCTCCACTACGACTTACTTCTGCTTCCACTACGCTTTAATAAAAAATAATTCCAGTGCGGTGAGTGAAAAGTGATACGTGATACGTGATGCGTAAAAAGCGCTCTAAACTTTTTACTTTTTACTACGAAACTTGAGCCGGTTCCGGCAAAAGCGATTGCCAAAACTGCATCAGGCAGCGGCGCATTCGCGGGCCGCCCGCGCTGAGCTCTTCAAACATGCTGCCAATGTTCACTTCATGCTCAATCAGGTAACGCAGCGAGTCGGTGAGGCTTTGCTCGCCGATGACCAGCGCCCCTACCAGATGATCGCCGCTGAGCACCAGGCGGATGGTGTTCTCTTTTTCGGCAGCCCAGGCACTGCGATACGGCCGTGGGTGGGTGTACCAAACCTCGCTGGAACCGCGCGACACGTGCTGCAAAATCCGAGGCTCGTCTGACTCACTATCTGGCCGGGGATTGATTTGCCCCATCGTGGTGATGTGCAGGCCAAACAGCAGGCAGGCGTTGAATGGGCTGCCCTTCTCGTAGGCGTATGGTTTGCCGACCATGTTTAGCCCGGCAGCGTTGCCCTCGGCCACGGCGCTGGGCCAGAGGACGTCTAGCATATGTTTTTGGGTCCAGCGGTCGTACACCTGGGCGCAGTCGCCAGCGGCGTAGACGTGGGGCACGTTGGTTTCCAGGCGCTCGTTCACCAAAATGGCCCGGTCGGTGGCGATGGGGCTGTTGGCCACCACGTCGATGAGCGGCTTGACGCCGATGGCCACGCCCACCAGATCGCACTTAAATTCGCGGCCGTCTTTCAGGCGCACGCCGCGCACGCGCCCTTTGCGGTCGCCTAAAATTTCTACCGCTTCGGTGTGGTAATGGATGTTCACGTGGTGGGCTCTCATCTTCTTTTCCAGCAGGGCGGCTTCTTCGTCGTTAAACACTTGCGCCCAGAGGCGGTCCCGGCGTAAAAAGTAGTGGGTTTCCAGGCCGCGATGGGCCAGCCCTTCGCTTAGTTCCAGGGCGGTGATGCCGCCGCCAATGACTACAGCGCGGCGGGCGCGGCGGCTCTTTTGCACCAGCTCTTTGGTGCCGTCGAGTGTGTCCAGGTAAACCACGCCGTCCAGTTCGGCTCCTGGGTAGGGGGGCGGGGTGGCTCTGGCTCCGGTGGCAATGAGCAGGCGATCGTAGGGGAGGGAACGGCCGTCTCCCAACCAAACCACCTGCTGCGCCACATCAATCCTTTCAGCCTGCCCCAGTACCAGATTGATGCCCCACTCCTCGTACCAGCCCAGGGTACGGGCCATGATTTGCTCCGGCGGCACCTCGTTGATGAGCACGTAAGCCAGGCCAGGGCGGGAATACATCGGGTACGGTTCGGCGGTGAGGATGATGATTTCCCCGGCGGCGTCGTTTTGGCGAATGGTTTGGGCGGCGGTGGCCCCGGCTGCCCCGTTGCCAATAATCACGTAGCGCATGGTTTAATCTCCACTGGCCATTTCGCCCATCTGGGCGGCAAAACGGTCCATGACGATGACGTGGGCCTGGGTTTCCCAGCGCAGCGTACCGCGTGGGCAGACGTTGACGCAGTTGCCGCAGCTGATGCAAGCGGCGTCGCTAACGGGCAGGCCTTGCCGGGCATAGTCGCGCACGGGGATGCCCACCGGGCAGTTGTAGCCGCAGATGCCGCACTGGACGCAGCGGCTGGCGTCGGCCACCACGCGGCCCAGCTGGACCGTCTTTTCTAGCTCTGGCTCTTTTTTTCGTCGGATGAGTGCATCAAATAAGCCCATAAAAATCCTTCGTTACGATTCATTCGCTTATGAGATTGGACCAGTTTCTTTGGCTGAAAGTTGCTTTTTCCAGATACAAATTGGTCCAATCTTGACCGTTCCACCCAAAAAGTGTTCACAAAAGCAGCCTGGTAACGGGTACCCCTGACCAAAGTACCGGTTACAGGTCACCCTCACCCCAGCCCTCTCCCTCAAGGGAGAGGGAGCTAATGCCCTCAGCCCTGCCAGGGGGGAGGGTTAAGGTGGGGGTCAATCGTCGTCCTCTGCCTCGTCTTCGTGGCCGGTGGGATGGCAGGTGGCGCAGGCGAACAGTTCGGCCTGGGTGATGGTTAGCTCGTCGTGGTCGTCCAGCACCTGCTCAACGTTGTGCTCATGACAGGTGGTGCAGTCGTAGGCGGTGTAGCTGGTGGTGGTGTGACAGGCGGTACATGCCAACACGCCCTGCTCGCCGTGGTCCAGCGGGAAGGTGTGCTGGCGCAGCTGGGCGGGCAGCCAGGCATCGACGGTGTGGCAGTTGGCGCAGTCGGTGCCGAAGATGCCCAAGTGGATTTCTGGCTCGGCGTGGCAGGCGACGCACTCTTTGGGCGTGCCCTGGAATAGTTGATTCTGGTGGCAGGCGGTGCATTCGGCGGTGGCGTGCTGCCCTGTCAGCGGGAAGACGTCGGCATGGTTGAAGTTGGCCATGCTGTCTAGCCCGTCGTGGCACTCCTGGCAGGCGGGGCCAAAGAGGGCGGTATGTTCGGCGATGAAGGTGGGAACGGCCGTTCCATGACACCCTGCACACGTCGCATCCTGCACCTGGATGGGCTGCTCGCCGGTGTGGCAATGGGTACAGGCCAGCGGGCTGCCGTCAAAATCTTCCATGTGGCGGGCCAGGCTGAAGCGGGTGGTGCGCTCATGGTCAAACGGCGCGTCGTCAAATTGGGCGGGCTGCCAGGCGGCGGTGGCGTGGCATTCAGCACAGTTGGTGCCAAACATGGCCAGGTGCTCTTCCGGCTCGGCGTGGCAAGCCACACATTCCTGCGGCGTGCCTTCAAATTCGCCGCCCGCGTGGCAGCTTTCGCAGCGGGTGGTTTCGTGGGCACCGGTGAGGGCAAACAGCTCGGCGTGTTGGGCCATGGTGAAGTCAGACATGCTGTCCAGGCCGTCGTGGCAGTTGAGGCAGTTGGCTCCGTAGGCGTCGTCGTGCAGGGCCATAAATTCGGCATCCAGCTCGCGGTGGCAGCTGTCGCAGGTGCTGTTTTCGATGCTGTAGCTGCCTGCGTCAACGTGACAGTCGGCGCAGGCCATTTCGGCGTTAAGAGTTGTTACATCGTGATGGGCCAGGCTAAAGCGGGCGAGATCGTGGTCGAAGTTGGCGACAGCGGCCGTTTTCAGATCATAGTCGTGCCCTAGATGTTCCAGATGGCAGCTGCCGCACGGTTCGACATCGGGTAAACGGCCGTGTAGCCCATCGCTTTGCCGTTCCACGGCGATATTTTCGTGGCAATCCTGGCAGAGCGCCGCCTGAACACCGCGAAATGGTTCGTGGCATTGGCCGCAGTCGTCGGCAATGTCGGCGTGGGACATGACGTTGGCAATCGGTTCGCCGCTGTGGTTGAGGGCAGACAGCTCGCCAGGGCTAAAGGCGCGCCCGCCTGTCAGGTATACCCAAACGGCCAAACCCACCGCCAAAATGAGGGTGGAGCTGAGGGCAACCGGCGAAAAAATGGGATGCTGGCGTTCCAGCCGTTTGTACTGCCTCATTTGAACAAGCCTGCCCGGAAGTAGAGGGTGGCAAACACGTGCAGCGCCACGGAAAAGAAGAGCGTCAGGCCGAAGGGAATGTGCAAAATGTGCCAGATGCGCATCACGCGGCGGGCGGCTTCCAGCATGTCGGTTTGGCGCTGCAGGTCGCGGCGGCGGGTGAGCATTTGGCTGAGCTGCTGCTTTTGCTCGGTGGCCAACTGGTCTAGCTGCTTGAGTTCTCGCTTGAGGCGGCGCTGGTAACGCCATTGGTAATAGGATCGGCCCAGGATGGTGAGGAATGGATTGCGCCCGCTTTGCCGTTCACCTAACTCGGCGACGATTTGCTGAACGCGCTCCGGTTTTTGCGCCTCGAACTGGGTGAGGAATTGCGAGATGGTGCCGATTTCGCGCTCCAGCGCCTGGCGCGAGGTGGTAACGCCAGAAATGGTGCGGGGTAGGGCGGTGTAGAGGTAACGCCCCATGAAGCCGCTGCCTACCACGATGAGGGTGAGAATGAAGCTGACCCCGGCCAGGCCGCGAAATTGCAGCCCGGTGTGCATCAGCACCATAAATGGCCCCACAATGCCGGTGACGATGTGCAGCGAGAGCCAGTAGCGCACTGGCCCGGCCCAATTGAGCCAGCTGGTGCGCTTACGGATGCTGTAGGCGGTTTCGGTCATGACCATGAGCAGGGTGCCGATGATGCCCAGGGAGTGGCCGAAGGGATGGCCGCCTTTGGGTGTGGTTAAAATGTCGTAGGCGATGTAGATGCCGCTGAGGACGATGACGAAGAAGAGGCTGAGTTCGAGTTCATACGGCCGTACGGCCGTTTCCCCACTCGACGCAAAATCCTCACGACGGACAAATGAGTTGGTTAACCGTTTTTGCATGGGGCGTCCCTTAAATTCGTTCCCAAATGTTGCGCAGGCGCGTTTTGATTTCCTGGCGACGCTGCTGGTACTCTTGTTCGCTGAGCTTGCCGTTTTTGTAGGCGGCGTCTAGATCGGCCAGGGCAAAGAGGAGCTGCCAGCGTTCGGCGCTGTTGGCGGGGTTGTCTGTGGGGTGGGGGCTGGCGGTGGGGGTGGCCAGTTGGGGAACGGCCGTTTGCCCCGGCACGGGCCGCAGCAGCCGAAAGGCAACCGACGTGACCAGCAGCAACACGATCATGCTAAGGAGCCCATCTGAGAGGGGGTAACTGGCGGGGGATGTGACATTGCTGCTCCCTACGGCCTGGGGCTGAAAGGTGAGCGCCAGATTGCTGTTCTGGGGCAGGTTTGCCTGGCTGAACTGCTGCAAAGCGCCGCGTTCCCCGGCCGATTGGGTGGCTTCCTGCTGCCACTCCTCGCTGGCAAACGCGAGGCCATCGGGCACGGCAACAAAGATGCTGTTGGTGGCATAGGGCAGGCTGCGGGACAAATCGAGCTGGCTGCGGGGCAGGCTGTAGCTGACGCGCAGGGTGAGGCTGTTGGGGCCGGGGCGCAGGGGGGCGGTGTCTAGCCAACGGCCGTCTTGCTGCACCACCTCGTTGGCCGGGAAGTAACCGCTGTTTGGCCCCAGGCCACGCTCGAAGGTGGGGGATTGGGCGGCGCTGGGCAGGTTAATTTGCAGGCCAGCTGCCTGATTGCGGAAAACGGCCGTACCGCTGTTGGCAAAGCTGTACAGTTCTGTGATTTGTACCGATTCGCCATATACGGCCAGGGCAATGTTGAGCTGATGAATGACCACATTGGCCGGGTCGCTGGTGGTGTCGTAGATGGTGAGGGGTAAATTGAGCGGCTCTGGGCCAGACAGGGGGGCGATGGTGCTGCTAAATGAAAGTTCCTGATAGTCGGTGCTGACCATGTAAACCCAGTCGCTGGGCTTGTCGGTGAGGGTGAACTGGAAACGGCCGTCTGCATCCAGAACAGTGGTTAGCGTTTCGGTGGCGGTGTAGCTGCTGTTGTAGGCGTGCAGGGTCACCTGGATGCCTGCGGGGGCTGGTTGGTTGGTGGTGCCGTTGTGCACGCTGCCGGTGATGGTGCCGCTTTGGCTGCTTTGGGCAACGGCCGTTTGGCCAACACACAAACAGGCTACGCTAAAACAAAAACAAAAAATGAAAACGGTGCGCCAGGGCCGTAGACGAAGTGCGCCAAACATAGTTTTCTTCCTTGAAGGGAACTTCTTCCTTCGCTTGACAAAACACGTTGCCGCAGCCATTCTGCTCAAAAACGGCCGTGGCAGCTGCTAAAACTATCTCCCCTAAGTGCGCATTGTAACGATTGCGTCACGGGTACGGCCGTTTTTAGGAG
The DNA here is from genome assembly GCA_016713825.1 of Candidatus Leptofilum gracile. Lineage (GTDB taxonomy): Bacteria > Chloroflexota > Anaerolineae > Promineifilales > Promineifilaceae > Leptofilum > Leptofilum gracile. The sequence continues at coordinate 468,526 of JADJOJ010000003.1, forward strand.
AAAAGTCCTGGTTTGTACGGCCGTTCCGCAGCCCGATGAGCCGCTGGCAAATTTTGGGAAGCAGTACCTTTTAAGTGTTGGCTTGCCGCCCTTGGTAACGGGCTAAACTATTTTTCGCAAAATTGGGATTTACGCACCAATTTTTCTCCATATTTCCCCACAAACCCAAATATTTTCTTCCCCACCTCGGTTCTATAATTGACACGGCTATGAATTTACTTCCGTTCGGGAGCAATAGCACCTCATCCCAATCAACAATCTGGCCCGGCTACATGCGATTGTAAACGGCCGTAAATTCAGACGAAGGCAAAAATTCTGGCGACTTTTCTGCTTGCGTCTTGCAACGACTCCCAAATCGACCGCACATCTATTTGCTTATGTAAATCTAGTCATGGTGCCGTCTTCCATTGAGCGTCGTAAGCCATCTGAGCAGTTACCCACAGGAGGCAGTGAAATGAGAAGAGGTTATTTGTGGTTTATTGGCCTGGGGCTTTGTTTGATCGCCCTGGGCTGGGGCATGGAGCCAACCAATGCCGCCAACAACGACCGGATGGAAACGGCCGTTTCCACCGCACCCCATCCCACTTACAACGCACCATTCAACACCCCCCAACAGCAAGGCAGCGGCGCATGCGACATCTACGCCGTCGATCTGATTGGGGCCTGGGTAGATGCGGGGGCGATAGACGGCCGTTTCCCCTTCACCTCCCTCAACGACGAAGCCTGCACCGCAGACTTCACCACCGACGTTCTGCCGCTCTTCACCACCGAAAATGCCTGGTTCGAAGGTTCACAAGCCTGCACCGAATGCCACTTCGATAACTCCGAAGATTCGCGGCACGAGATGGACCTGAGCAGCTACGCAGGCATCATGATGGGCGGTGACGTGCTCTCCGCCCCGCCGGGGGTGGCGATTGTGGTACCGGGCGATTGGGCCAGCTCCAAGCTGCGCGGCCGCTTGCGCGACAACCGCATGCCGCCCGGCTGGGAGTTCGACATCGAAGAAACCAACCGCGACGGCCCGCTGCTAGAACATGACGGCGGCAACGTGTCTGCCGTCGCGCTGATTGGGGCGTGGGTAGACGCCGGTGCGCCGGATGGCGACTTTGCCTGGATGGACACCGACGGCACAGAACACAACGGCAGCTTTGAGACGGACGTGCTGCCGCTGTTCACCACAGAAGATGCCTGGTTTGCAGGGTCGCAGGCGTGTACAGAGTGCCACTTCGACAATTCCGAAGATTCGCGGCACGAGATGGATATGAGCAGTTACGCAGGCATCATGCTGGGCGGCGACGTACTCTCGTCTCCGCCGGGGGTGGCGATTGTGCTGCCGGGGGATTGGGACAACTCCAAGCTGCGCTCCCGGCTGCGCAACAACCGGATGCCGCCTGGCTGGGAATTTGACATCGAAGAGACCAATCGCGATGGCCCGATTGTGACCGTGGGCAGCCTGGCCAGCGCCACCGCTGGCGACAGCTGCGAACTGTACGCCGTGGATTTGATTGGGGCCTGGGTGGATGCCGGCGCACCAGAACGCGACGCCTTTGCCTTCACCGATGCCAATGGCGCGGCCTGCGCCGCCACCTTTGAGACGGACGTGTTGCCGCTCTTCACCACCGAAAATGCCTGGTTCGAAGGTTCACAAGCCTGCACCGAATGCCACTTCGATAACTCCGAAGATTCGCGGCACGAGATGGACCTGAGCAGCTACGCGGGCATCATGATGGGCGGCGACGTGCTCTCCGCCCCGCCGGGGGTGGCGATTGTGGTACCGGGCGATTGGGCCAGCTCCAAGCTGCGCGGCCGTTTGCGCGACAACCGCATGCCGCCCGGCTGGGAGTTCGACATTGAAGAAACCAACCGCGACGGCCCGCTGCTAGAACATGACGGCGGCAACGTGTCTGCCGTCGCGCTGATTGGGGCGTGGGTAGACGCCGGTGCGCCGGATGGCGACTTTGCCTGGATGGACACCGACGGCACAGAACACAACGGCAGCTTTGAGACGGACGTGCTGCCGCTGTTCACCACAGAAGATGCCTGGTTTGCAGGGTCGCAGGCGTGTACAGAGTGCCACTTCGACAATTCCGAAGATTCGCGGCACGAGATGGATATGAGCAGTTACGCAGGCATCATGCTGGGCGGCGATGTACTCTCGTCTCCGCCGGGGGTGGCGATTGTGCTGCCGGGGGATTGGGACAACTCCAAGCTGCGCTCCCGGCTGCGCAACAACCGGATGCCGCCTGGCTGGGAATTTGACATCGAAGAGACCAATCGCGACGGCCCGCTGATTGCGGCGGGATACATGACGGATGGTTTGGGGCCTCAACCGGTGCTGGTGAGTGCGGAAACGGCCGTTACCGTCCCACCCGCTCCCCAAGAAATCATCTCCACCCTAGATGCGGCTGGCACGGCCCCCATCCCGCCGGAAATCCCCGAAGCGACGATTACCGAGACGGTGCTGGAGCCAGTCTACCGGCCCATGTTCCTGGCCTTGTTTGGCCTGCTGACGGTGGTGTTTGGCGTGGCGATGGGCTTTAGTTCGGCCGTGCAGCTGCGCAAGCCAGAAACGCAAGCCAACCGCACAGAGTACGTGCGCACCCTCTTCTTCTTGCTGTTTGCGGTGCTGGCGGTGTTCTCCGCCGGGCTGGCGGTGCACGCCACCCTCACAGACACCTTCACCCGCACCACCGTCATCCGCGAGGAGGTGCCGCTGCCGATCAACGTGTTCCCAGAAGTGCCCAACGTGCCGGAAGTGCGCCTGGAAGAGTGGCAGGCCAAGCTGCCGCCCGCTTACGCCGCGCTGAGCAATCCATTTGCCAACGACCCGGCCGCGGTAGCGGCGGGCAAGGCGGTGTACGATGATCATGATTGCTACGAGTGCCACGGCGAAAATCTGGATGGGCAGGGCAACTTTAGCGAAGGGCTCAAGCCCCGCCCGGTGAACCTGACCGACCCGGCGCTGATGAATCTGCCATTCATTACCGATTCGTACCTGTTCTGGCGCATCAGCGAAGGGGGCAGCCAGGCACCGTTCTTCTCGGCGATGCCTGCCTGGAAGGCGTACCTGACGGAAACCGAGCGGTGGCAGGTGATTGCTTACATTCGCAGCCAGGTGGCTACGCAAATGTCTGAAAGCGATCAGGCGGCGATTGCGGTGATTGAGCAGGCGGGTTGCTTTGCCTGCCACCGCATTGAGGCGATTGGCCGGGGCGGCAAGATTGGCCCTGGCTGGGATGAGCTGGCAGAGGTTGCCCCGTCTCGCATCGCGGGCATGGGCGGTGAGGCGTACATCCTTCAATCGATTCTGGAGCCGCAGGCGTTTACGGTGCCAGGGTTTGAAGACCAGGCCAACTCGATGCCGGCAAACTTTGGCGAAAAACTTACGGCCGAAGAGATTGATTTGCTGGTTGATTTTCTGGCCAACCTTTCGTTTGATGATGATTAGCTGATGGTTTGTGGCGTGGCTCCATCTTATGGGTGGGGTCACGCTTTTTTTTTGCTTTTGGCTCTTTGGGAATGACAGCCTGTGATGCGTGATGCGTGATACGTGACCAGAGGTGCATCACGTTTTACGCGTCACGCTTCATGGCAAACGCCATGAAATCCTGAAGGCCCACTTTTTGGGAGGTGCCGTATGGGGCGTTGGGCGCTGGTTTTTCCCTTGATTTTGCTGCTGTTGGGCTGCGCCTCTGCGCCACCCGCTCCTTCACCGACGGTGATGGCAACGGCCGTTCCCATCACCCCTCCCCCGCTTCCCTCAGCCAACCCGTCGGCCACCGCCCCAGAGCAGGTGTGGCAACGGCCGTTTGGCCCTGGTTTAACTGGGCCAGCGGCGTTTGCGGCCGGGCAGCTGTTTGTGGCGACGGATACGGCCGTCTTCGCCCTGGACCCAGCCACAGGAGCTACCAATTGGGAGGTGCGGCTGGTCAACGGGGTTTGGTCGCGCACGTTGGTGGCCAATGAAACGGCCGTTGTGCTGGGCAGCCCTGGGCAAATGTTGGCGCTAAATCCGGCAGACGGGGCGCTGCTGTGGCAGCTGCCGCTGGTGGGGGACCTGTTGTGGCCGCCGCTGCTGGCCGAGGGCCGCGTGTATGCGGGCACGGCGTTTGTGGGGCCGGGCGTACCGCCCAACCCAGACGGCCGTGCCTGGGTGTATGCCGTGACGCTGGATTCGGGAACGGTGGTGTGGTCTGCGGAAACGGCCGTGTACACCCTCACCACGCCAGCCAGCAACGGCCGTCAACTGTTTGTGGGCGGCAGCTTCTTGAACCCGGCTTCCCAGGTGGAGGAGGGCGGTTTTTTGCGCCTACACGCCTTCGATCTGGCGACAGGAGTGCGGCAATGGCAGGTGGAGCGGCAGGATGGCTTTATCAAATCGCTGGCGGCCGATGAGAACACCCTCTTTTTACTGGCGTATACAGATATGGTTTATGGGCTAGACGGCCGTTCTGGTGCAGTTCGCTGGGAATATCCCACCGAAAATTGGTCGCCGGGCTTTAGCTGGCAGGCTGGGGTGCTTTACTTTGGCAGCGACAATGCGTTTGTGCATGCGGTGGATGGGGGGAGGGGAACGGCCGTTTGGCGGACGCCGCTAGAAGGTGTGTTTAATGCTCCCCGCGCCGAACTGACGCTCGATGAGACCACCGCTTACTTCCAGGGCAACGACAACCAGCTTTACGCCCTGGCCCTGGCCAGCGGCGACCTGCTGTGGCAAACTGCGCCCCAACCCCGCTCCCGCGTGCCCCTTACCGTTGGTGCTGGCTGGCTCTTTTTGGTTGATCAAGAGGGCACCCTTACGGCTTTTAAACGGCCGTAACCACGATTCACGCCGCACAGGCAAATTGCGCAGATTGCGCCGAAATTACCCCTGATTTCTCTGTGTAACTCCAAGCAACCGATCGGTTGCACTTCGCCGTGTAACTTTGGGTTTTGTTTTTATTTTCAGCGTGGGGTGGGTTCGTCGTGTTTACGGCCGTCTGCATGGCACTGCGTACAGTGGCTGCCGTTGAGCACCATGACGAAAAAGAGGCTGAGTTCGAGCTCGTAGGGGCGAACGGCCGTTTCCTCACGGAAGGAAACGGCCGTTTTCTCTATCTTGCTAAACCCTAATGTATCAGTGAATGGTGGTGGTACTGCCCGCCACAACCGTCACGGTCGTTTCTGGCGTACCATCGTTAAAACTAAACTTGGTCGCCAGCGGCAGCAGCTCCATGCCGCTGGTGAAGGGGTTCACCGATTCCCACCCATAACGATACCCGGTGGCATTGCCTGAGGTGGATGTTACCTTGCCCGTTTGGAACACAAAGTCTGGGTCTGAACCCACATTTTGTTCTTTTTCTATTGAGGCACCGGCGTAGGTTACCGTGATTTTGGTATTTACCGGCAGCAGTTCTTCTGCGCCATCAAACGCTTGCTTGGTGCCCCAGCCGTAACGATACTCGAACGTGGCGTCGCCAGAGAGGTCGGTGACGCCATCGCTGGCCAGCAGCGTGGCGGTTACTGGCACCGTGGCAAATACAAAGTCTGGAGTTGTGTTGGCATTTTGTTCTTTCTCAATGGATGCGCCCGCGTAGCTGACCGTAATCTTGGTGTTCACGGGGAGCAGTTCCATCGGGCCAGTGAAGGGTTGCTTGCTGCCCCAGCCGTAGCGATACTCGAAGGTCGCGCCGCTTAGGGGAGCCCCGTTGCTGTCGTTGAGAACGGCCGTTATCGGCACCGTGGCAAACACAAAGTCTGGGTCTGTACCGGCATGCTGCTCTCTCTCAATACTGGCGCCCATGTAAGAAACGGTGATTTTGGTGTTTACCGGCAGCAACTCCATCAAGCCGGGGAAGGTCTCCTTGCTGCCCCAGCCATAGCGGTACTCAAAAGTTGCGCCGTTCAGAGGAGCGCCATTGCTGTCGTTGAGAACGGCCGTTACCGGCACCGTTTGGAACACGAAGTGGGAATCGGTGGCCACGTTTTGCTGCTTTTCGATGGAAGCGCCATTGTACGTAACGGTCACTTTGGTGTTTGTGGGGGGGCCATCGAGGCTGTGGTAAAGACGGCCGTTTGCATCCGTGGTGCCGATTTCAGTGTAATCACCCCAACCAAAGCGGTACTTAAACGCCCCATCTGCCAGGCCATTCCCACTGCTGTCAATCAGATCCAGCACAAGCATGCTTTGTTCGATAGAACACGTCCCGTCCGTGACCGTCAGCGGCATCGAGTACAGCTTGGTGTTGTTACCCTCATAAAAGTCAATGGTGTACGTCCCTTCAAAGATGTAGGTGGGACCATTGAAAACGGTGCCGCCAATATTGTTCTGCCACATGCTCACCTTGCCCAGCGAATGGTGGAACTCAACAACCGTGGGCACAAAGGTATGATCGATTGGGTCGCCAGCCGTGATATTGACGTTGCTGGATACCGACGTTCTGTTGATCGTCGCGGTAAAGGAGTATGTTCCGGGGAAAAGCTCCCGGGAAACAATCCCCGAGGGGCCAACCGTGCCTACGTTTCCACCGCCGCTGTTAGAGATGAAGTAGGTAACGGCCGTTCCTTCAACCGCGTTGCCCTCACAATCCCTCACCTCCATCATTGCCACGGTGGTCTGGAAGGTATGCAGCGGGTTGGGGTTCAGGAGTTCCGCCACGTCCACCGCTGCCGAGGCGCTGGATTTGGCGTAGCGGGCCGTAAACACGATACCGTTGCCGTGCCAGGGCAGCGTTGCCGTGACTTTACCAGTTGCGTCCGTGGTGCCCATCGTAAACCCACCCGTGTTGGGTTTGAAGGCGCTAACTTCGACACCGCTGAGCGGGTTGCCCTGGCTGTCAACCGCCTGGATGGTGACTGCCCCGCCGATGAGGCTGCACCCACTAATGTCCAGATACTGGGTTTCGCTGCCAATTTGGAATCTGTACGTGCCTGGCAGCATGTAGATCGGGCCGGTTACAGTTTTCCAACCGCTGGCGTAATATTTGACCGTCTCTGTAGAGACGTATTCAAATTTTGTGGCGGTGAAGGTAACGGCCGTATCGCTGCCAACATTCTGATAAAACTCATTCGCCGCACCGCCATATTCCATACGGAACTTGTAATTAAGCGGCAGCAGTTCAATGGTTGTTAGGCCACTTTCGTCGGTAATGTCAATGCTCTTCCAGCCGGACGCATAATATTTCGCAATGCCCCCTTCGATACCGGCGTCGTCGCAATCTTGCAAGGCAACAGTCACCTCACTCGTGCGGAACATTACCTCGGTATCTGTAGCCATATCTTGATAAAACTCTTGGGCTGCGCCGCCATACTCCATGCGGAACTTGTAGTTGAGCGGCAGCAGCTCGATGCTGGTAACCCCACCAGCTGTTTCACCAATGGTTTTCCAGCCGCTGGCATAATACTTTGCCGTGCCTTCAGCCGGCAGCATACCGAGTTCGCCGTCGTGATTTTCCAGATTGACGGTTACCAAAGTGGTTTGGAATTCAACGACCGGTTCATCACCGACGTTTTGGTAAAACTCTTTTGCGCCGCCGCCATATTCCATGCGGAATTTGTAATTCAGCGGCAGCAACTCAACCGTCGCAACCCCGCCAGAGGTAGCGCCGATGGTTCTCCAGCCAGAAGCATAATATTTGGCCGTGCCTTCAGCTAGCAGATTGCCGATTGCGCCATTGTGATTTAGTAGCTGCACCGTTACTGCCACCGTTTGGAATACAAGGGGCTGCTCAGTCCGAACGTCGTGATACTGTTCCTGCGCCGCGCCCTCGTATTCAATGCGGAATTTGTAGTTACCCGGCAGCAGATCCTCTTTGGTCACAATGCCGTTGGCGTCCGTCGTGCCAAAGATTTTCCAACCACTGGCGTAATACTTTACAACCGCGCCCTCAATGCCATTACCCTGGCTGTCCTGAAAAATCACAGTGGGGAACGTGTTTTGTGCGGTGAAGATAACAGCTGGATTGGTAGCAACGTTCTGGTATTTTTCGTTGGCCGCGCCGCCATATTCCATGCGGAATTTGTAGTTCAACGGCAGCAGCTCAACCGTTGTTTCACCGTTGCTGTCTGTAACGCCGATGGTTTTCCAGCCAGAGGCATAATATTTGGCCAGGCCACCGCTAATGGGGCTGCCTGTCGATTGCAGTCCCACCGTCACCAGTTCGGTCTGGAACTCTACAGTGGGATCGCTGCTGACGTTCTTGTAAAACTCCTGCGCCGCACCGCCGTACTCCATGCGGAATTTGTAGTTGAGCGGCAGCAGTTCGATGCTGGTAACCCCACCCACTGTTTCGCCAATGGTTTTCCAGCCGCTGGCATAATATTTAGCCGTGCCTTCGGCCGGTAGATAACCGCTGTTGCCTGTGTGGTCCTTCAGGTTCACCGTCACCAGGGTGGTCTGGAAGTTTACCGTGGGGTTGCTGCCCACGTTTTGGTAAAACTCCTGCGCCGCGCCGCCGTACTCCATGCGGAATTTGTAGTTGAGCGGCAGCAGTTCGATGTTGGTAACCCCACCCACTGTTTCGCCAATGGTTTTCCAACCGCTGGCATAATATTTGGCCGTGCCTTCAGCCAGATTGCCGGTGTGGTCAGTTGAATCTTTAAGGTTCACAGTGACCAACTCAGTCTGGAAGACGACAACGGAGTTGTTGCTGACGTTCTGGTAGAACTCTTGCGCTGCGCCGCCATATTCCATGCGGAATTTCAGGTTACCCAGCGGCTGATTCAGGTTGAGCATCAGCAGCCCAGAGGCGTCGGTAGTGCCAATGGTTTGCCAGCCGCCGCTGTAATATTTGGCCACGCCGCCAGCCAGGCCGTTACCCTGGCTGTCTATCAGCTTCACGGCGACCATGTTGTGCTCGTAGCTGCAGCCGCCGAAGGTGAGGTCGGTGCGGCCTGCGCCACGGAAGTGGAAGGTGTAGGTGCCGGGCAGCAGCTCCATCGATGGTTTGGTGAACCAGGTGGAATCACCGCTGGCACCGCCGTAGGAAATTTGGTCGCTGTAGTTGAGCGCCACGTTGGTGGTTTGCCAGGTGAGGGTGTTGCCGTCGGCGGGGAAGTTGACGTTTAATTTTTCATCGGCCGTGGCCTGGTATTGCATTTGGAAAGCGTATTCGCCGGGGAAGAATTCGGCCGTGGTTTCGCCGGGCGCTGCCGCACCGGTGCTGCCACCGGGGAACCAGGCGGTGCTGTAGGTGCTGCCGCCGCCGTAACGAGCGCTGCCGCCGTCTAGCGGGGTGCCGTCGCACGTTTCCATGCGCAGTGTCAGTAGATCCGTCTGGAATTCAAAGACGGGATCTACAGTAACATCCTGCGTCAGGTGCGCTGTGGTGCCGTTGAAGCGCATCTCGTACGACATGGTGCTGTGCAGGCCATCCCGGTAGTCGAAGAGGATGCCGTTGGCATCGGTGCTGCCGGCTACGTGCCAGGTTGAGTAGGAACTGCCATACCCGCCGCGGGCGGTGGCGCCTGCCAGTGGCTGACCGGCATGGTCAGTCAGCTTCAGCAAGGCGACGGTTTGGGCCATCTGGCAGCTGCCATCACCGGAGACGGTGATGCTTTGCGGTTGGCCGTCGAATTTGAACTGGTAGGTGCGGGGGAACATGTTCATCGGTGAGGTGAACGTTTTCCACTGCCCCTTGGGATTTTGCCAGAGGATCTGGCCGCCATATTGGAAGCTTACTTCTTCCATGATGAAGGTGACGGCGTTGGGGCCGGAGGCGGGCAGGGGGGCCAGGGTTTCGGTGGCGGTCATCCAGTCAGCCGGGGTGCGCGCGTGGAAATCAGCGCCGGTCCCGCGGGAGAAGAATTCGATGGCCACTTCGCCATTGGCATTCGTATGGTCGTAGAAGGTCCAGTTGGTAGCGCCGCCATAGCCGGTGCGGAAGTAGATCTCAACACCAGAAACGGCGTCACCGCTGCAAGCTGCAACGTTGACAACGGTTTTGTAGGTGTTAAACGTTACTGTGGAGCCGCTGGCCTGGGCTTCTTGGGTCGCTGTCGTTTCATTGTGGACGGCGTGGAAATCTATGCTGCGCGGGAAGGTTTCTATGCTTACCTGGCCGCTGCTGGTGCTGCCGATGAGGTTCCAGTTGGTGTGGCCCAGGTAGCCAGTTCGGTAGTAAACAGGCACGCCGTTGAGCGGGGTATTGTTGGAATCTTTGACTTCGACGGTGGTTTTCTCGGTTTGGAAGAGGATGGTTGCGCCGCTGGAAACGGCTTCTTCCGTAATCGAGGTCTCGTTGTACACCGCGTGGAAATCGATGCTGCGGCTGAACGTTTCCAGGGTTACCTGACCGCCGCTGGTGTTGCCGATGAAGGTCCAGTTTGTATTGCCCTGGTAGCCTGTTTTGTAGTAAATGGGCACACCGTTTAACGGATTACCGCCCGAATTTTTCACCTGGATGATGGACTGTCCTGTGGTGAAGGTGACGTCGGTGGGGGTGTTGATGGTAACGGCCGTTTCCGTAGCCGTCGTCTGGTTGTAAACCGCGTGGAAATCATAATCACCATTGTTAAGTACCGTTGTGGCTGTGCCAGAACCGTTCGTGTTCCCGATGGCGGTCCAGTTAGTGTTGCCGTTGACGCGGTAGTAAACGGGCACATTGGCCAGGGGCGCACCCTGGCTGTTGGCCACGTGCAGCGTGACGGTGTGGGGGCCGGGGGACGCCTGGGCGCAAACGCCCACGATGGGGGCAGCCTGCCACGGGTCGAAGTCCACATTGCTGGAGACAGCATCGCCCGCACCGGAGCCTGCCCCGCTGGGGCCGCCCGCGTCGTTCCACCAATTGTTTTCGGCGGTGACCTGGCCGCTGGCTTTGTTGGTCAAGCCGTTGGGCGTGTTGCCGACGAGGCAGTTGTTGGAGGCTGAGACGGTGGTGGCGTTAACGGCCGTTCCTATCATAATCCCACCCGGATCGCCCCATTTGCCTGTGTTCAGGACGTTGTCGTGGATATGATTATTGGTGAGGGTGATATTGCTGATGCCATAAGCGAGGTAGATGGCACCGTTTTCGCTGCCGCTGTTGTACACTTCATTGCCATCCACCAGGGTGTTGCTGGTGTAAATGGAAATGCTGTCCTGAGCGGTATCGTGCACGACGTTATTGATAACTGTGCCGCCATTGCCCGCGGCATCACTGCCATTTTTAGCACCTAACTTGATGCCGTCGTTACCCAGAACATCGTAGACGAGGTTGCCTTCAATCGTGGTGTTGTCCGCTTCGTAGACGTAAATAGCGCCGTTGTCTGAGCCGTTGTTGCTGACCTCGTTGAAGCGGATGATGCCGTCGGTGGAGCCGCAGCAAAGGTTGAGGCCGTCTTGGGCAATGTCGGGCACGTAGTTGTATTCGATGATGCAATCGGCACAATCCCGAATTTGGGCGCCTTCATCGCCAGCGTCGCGCAAAATATTGAATTGCAGAACGAGATTGGCGATATTTGAATTGGTGGGGGAGGCGATCATGTCACCTAAGGCATTTCTTACTTCCAGGCCATTTATCACCACATCGTTGGCAGTGATGTTTAGGATGGTGGTCAGTGTATTACCACCGTCCAGAATGGCCTCCGCAGCGGAGCCTGGCGTTCGGGTTGTGCCAGCGCTGGGGCGCGGATCAACATCAGCTTGCGGCCCCTGGAGCGTGACGCTTTGGCCAAGGGTGATAGTCGCAGCTGGTGTGTAGGTGCCGGCTGTGAGGCAAAGCACATCCCCCGGCTGGGCACTGTTGACAGCTGCCTGAATATCATCGCCGGGGTTTAAGGTGGTGGTGCAGGTGGCCACGGCCAGCGGCTGCGTTTTAGCAAACGCAGGCACAGCACTCAAGGTCACCAGAAAAGCTACAAACATCACTACTGTGAACAAGGTACGTTTATTCATTTTTTCCTTCCTGATGTCTAGGAGACTACATGATGTTCCCGGTCGGGATCATCCCGGTAATGTTGCAAATAACACGAGTAATGAAAGCTTCACCTTTTGGGAGGAAGAAGACCGGTACCAGCGTACCATACGAATCTCAACTGTAACTCAATCGAAGGAGTCCTACCGAGAAAGTTGTGAATATTTGGGGCTGGGGTGGTGGGGGTGGTGAGAGAAACGGCCGATAAATAAAAGCTATAGGAGTTACGCACTTAAAGGGCTGTGGCTGGTGTCCCCACCGGCTTGGTCAGGAGGCCGCCGGAGCAACTGCGTAGCTCCAAAGCTACAAAATAAATGTACGACGAATGCCAGCTTGCTGCCTTATGCCCATTGGCCAACGGTTGATCTGTGGCAATGATTATGCTTCGCTGGCAATCTGTCGATACACTGTGACTGTGTCAGCTTCAGGAACCACACCTAAATCTGTATGGAGCGCCTGTTCCAATCGTTGGTAGACAGCCAGTGCGGCCGTTCGATTGCCGCGTTTCCAGTGCAGCGCCATCAATCGCCGACCGGCGCTTTCCCGGCAAGGATCTTTTGAAAGAATCTTCTCAAACGTTTTGAAGGCAGTTTCATTGTGCTGCAAATTAGCCAATAATCTGCCATATTCTTCCATGGCGCAGAGATATAGCTCACGCAGCCGTTCTTGCTCTTGCCAATGCCAGTTAATGGCATTGCCCAGGTGAAATAGAAAATCGCCCTGGTAAAGCGCCAAAGCGGATTGGTAGGTTTTCATTGCTTGAACTGGATCTAACTGATGGCGGGCCTTTTTGATACCGGTTTCAAAAGCGTGTGTGTCTAGCCAATGATCGGTGTCACCATTAAGTTGGTAGCTGTAATCTTCTTGCAAAATGTAGCAAGAGTCCGTTGCCCGCTCCAGATTGGGTTCCAGGCAGCGGCGTAAATTGTAAACGGTTGTATACAAATTATGCCGTGCGGCGTCGCTTTCCATCTCTGGCCACAATTCGTTAATGAGCACTTCGCGGTATACTGGGTTGCTTCGGTGTACTGCTAAATACGCCAGCAGTGCACGCACTTTGGATTGCCGCCATAGCTTGCCATGAAGATATGTGCCGTCTGCTCGTGTTACCTGCACCTTTCCGAACAAGCGAATCTGCAACTGCATACCCTGCACTGGGGCATCCCCAACCAGACGGAATAAATGCATAACGACGGCTTGCCCTTTGGCTTTTTCCCCTGGAACTGCCAGTGTGCTAACGTCTAACAGTAGGGCACGGCCGTTTTTATGTCGTATGATTACCTTGAAGGCGTCAATGGGTTTTTGCTGCTGCACCAGATCGATAATGTCACACCCCTGGCAACACAACGGACTGCATTCGGGTGTGCGTCCGGCAAACAGGGCATAGCAGCGCCTGCCCAGAACTTCCTCTGGGCGATACCCCAGCATCTCCTCTGCTGCCTGATTCCAATAGACAATGCGCTGTTCGCTGTCTAGGGCAAACGCGCCATCACCTGTACTGGCTAATAGATCAATTAGTTTCATGGATAGAGTAATCCTGCGACGAGAAGGCAAAGAAATTTTCCGCTATGCTACAGGATACGTCCTATCCCTTACAGGAAGGGTTACGAGGGGAGCTAATTGGACTGTTTTTTGAATTTTCACCCGAGAGATTGTTTTATCCTTGCTCACAATCTGCAAAATTGCTGCAATCGCTGCCTGGTTGGTTTTGGCCTGAGAACCACACGGGCGACGTTGGCACCATCACGAATGAAAACCGTTGGTCGGATTGCCAATCCGACCAACATTTACACAGGAGATACAAAAAAAAGACTGAGCCGTTTTGCGGCTCAGCCTTTTTCCGTGGTGGGTGGCGATGATGATAAATGGATGATGCCCACCACTGGGTAAGAAAAAAATAGATATTCAGGCTGGCGGTTTGGCAAAGGAGGCGGCTGCCAGCCAAATAAAGCGAAGTAAGTTAGTCGCCATTGGCCCCCAGCAGGCTGTCTGGCGTGGCCAAAACATCCTCGATGCGGGTATTGTTTTGCTTGCGCCGCTGCAGCAGCAGGCCCAGCAGCAGCAGGCCCATTCCGGCAAACCCAAGCGGCAGTAAAATCGGCCGTAGCGGCTGATCAGACACCACAACCGGTTCTGGTTCGGCCGTGGGCGGCACAATCCATTCAAACGAGCCGATGCTGTCTTCGACGCCCAGGCGGCGCACGGCCACAGCGACATGCCAGCGGCCGGGCAGCGAGAAGTACCCCCCACCCAGGCGGAAGGAGGTTGCTTCAATTTCTTGTGCATCCACGGAAACGGTGCCTAAATCTTCTTCCAGATAGGTGAAGCGCAAAATGACTTTGGCGACCTCGGCCGGGGCTGGGCGGCGATGGCTGGTGGCCCGCACCACAAAGATGTTTTGCCCGGGCAAATTTGGCTTGGAGGAAAAAGAGATGATCATATCTTCTACCGATTGGGTCATGGTGGAAGGTTGTTCTTTTTCGGGGTAGGGCAGGTAGCCGGGGCCGATGGCGGCGGGCGAAGCGGTGACGATGCCTGTGGCCAGCAGCACAATCAACCCCACACTGGCCTCTAGCAGCACCAGCCGGGGTAATTTATCTACAGAAAAGAGGGTCCAGCCAGCCGGTTTTTGCAGCAGTTGGGCCAGCGGGGCGGCCAGGCGCGGGTTCAGGCTGGCGGAGTTGATCAGGCCAAACAGGCCCATGAGCAGCATCAGGCCAATTTTGGTGAGCAGGGTTTGGCCGTAGAAGCTGGTGACCATTGCGTCGGGGGTAGCCACCTGGAAGCCAGCGCTGACCAGTCCGCTTAAAACAAGCAGGGCCACGGCGATGGCGGCAACGGGGCCAAAGGTTTGCCAGGCGGCCCGGCGCAGTTGGCGGGCCTGTTCTGGCAGCAGTTTGGCGGTGGCGGCCGGAAGGCCAACCAGCAGGGCCACCACGCCCCCCAGCCAGATGCCCATCGCCAATATGTGCAGGGCGTCGGCCAGCAGGGCAAGGGTGCGTTGGTTTAGCACGGCTGCGGCGTGGCTGGTGAGGGCTTGGAGGACGGCCGTTCCCCCCACCAACAGGCTAACCGCAAAACCCAAAGCAGGTGTGTACCGCTTGTGCATCTTGCCAAACAGGATGAGTAGCGCCGCAAAAATAGCCTGTCGCCCCAGCCACAGCCAGCCCCAGCGAGAGTTGGCCAGCAGCTCCCAACCGGTGCCTAGCCAGGTGGCTTCGGCGGCCAGGTTGGCCAGCAGGCGGGAGAGCTGATACAGGTAAAGCCCTAGCCCCACAATCAGGGAGCCGAGCGCAGCGTAGCTGGCCATTAGGAGGATGCGGCGGCGGGCGGGTTGGTGGCTTTTGGCGAAGACGGCGCGCTGCTGGGCCCTGGGCAGCACCAGCTGCACCACCATCACCGCGCCAATAACCAGAGCCATCAGACCATAGTTGGCCCAGCGCAGGGCAACTTCGGTCCAGGGAACGGCCGTTTGCACTTCATGCACAACGGCCGTGTTTAAATCGGCACTGTTGCCCACGCCAAACACCACGTACCCTTGCGTGTCGTGGCCATCGGCAGCGGAAAGCACGTGCCAATGGATGCTGTACACGCCGTCGCCAATTTCTGGCAGGTCTAAAATAACCAGCTGCGGGTCTAGCTCATCCAGGTGAATGCCAGTGAGCGCTACTGGCTGGCCGTCCAGGTCTAGCACCTGAAAGGTGCTAAAGCTGACGGAGATCGGCTCGTTGTACCAGAGGCGCACCTGGGAAGGCGCTTCGGCCAAAACGGTGCTGTCTGGGGGATCGGTACGCACTAGCGCGGCATGGGCGTAGGTGCTGCGGGTTGTGAGGCTGGCCAAAAAGAGGGCCAGTACGATGGCGATGATCAAAATGTGGGACTGCTTTTGCATGTTTTCTCACCAGTTTTCAACATGGATTGATTTTGGTACTTGGGTACCAATTCAAAGTATAGGTAACTTGGGGGCAAAAATTGTTGAAAAATCTTGGGGTTTATTGGGCGCAAGGCGGGGATTTTTTGCAGAGCAGGGAGAACAGATAATGAGGCGTGAGGCGTGAGGCGTGAAGTCACGTTTCACGCCTCACGCCTCACGCATTTTACGAAGCGGTGCGGCTGCGGCGAGAAAAGATGAAGAACGCGCCGCCGATGAAGAGGGCGGTGACCCCGATGCCGGCGATGAGCCAGATGGTGTTGTTGGGGGCGGTGCTGGCAACGGCCGTTGCCACTTCTGACCCTTCTGGAATTGGGGTAAAGTTGGCGGTATTGGCGGCCGCTTCATCCCCCACAAAAAAGTTGAAGGCTCCGGTGGTGGCGTCGCCATCTAGCAGCACCACCTGCCAGCGCACAGTGTAGGCCCCAGGGGCCAGGGTGGGCAGGTTGACCCGCATCGAGGCGTGGTTGGGATCGTTCAGGTCTATGCCGCCGTCGCCATTGTCTATCTGGTTGCCGTCGGCATCGAATACCTGTAGGTTGCTGGTTGCACTTTGAATTTCTTCGTTGAAAACGGCCGTAATCACCCCCGGCGACTGGCTCAAGATCGTCCCATTTTCTGGGAATGAAGACAGCAGCTCCACCAGATGCGCATAACTTACTGTTGGCAGCATCAGCAAACCCATTACCAGCAAAACAATTGCATGCAAATGCTTTTTCATCAGACCCTCTGTAACTTTTGCTCTAAGTAAGCGGCCAACAGTAACTTCCCCTTTTAAGTGGCCGCTTACTGCTAAACGGTCCGCACAATTCCGTTAACTTATTTGGGGACGGTCACTAAACGTTTCAGCTGGCGCGAGGTCGTAAAAAAACCAACCCAGCCACCCAACGCGGCGGCAACGCCCAACGCAATCCCCACGCCCTTGAGAAAGGTGAGCCAGGGAGGTTCGGCAATGTAAAACGTCAGTTCCCCGTTCACCACATGGCCATCGTGCACATCTTCTGTGTCGGTGACGGTGGTCCAGTAAATGTTGTATTTGCCGGGTGGCAGATCTGGCTCTAGCGTGGTGACCAGCGTCTTGCGGGTGGGGTCTACCGAAGCGACGCCACAATCCCCAATATCCACCTTCTGCCCACGACGATCATACACCACCAGCTGGCTGCCAGCCGGGTTCAGTACATTGCTGAAGGTGATGGCTACCTGGTTGGGCGAGGCGGTAATCACGGCCCCATCGGCCGGTGTGCTTTGCACCGGCACGGCATGCGCCTTCACCGCCCACGGCCGCCAGGCGGCCAGCAACAGCGCTACCCACAATGCCAAAACCCACTTCTGCCGTATCATAATGTGCCCTTTTTTGTAATTGCAGAAAGTTTTTGAAAAATAATCTTCAAAGATTTCACAGCGCTATCTTTGCACTTTTGATTGTCATTCCCCCACCTTCGTGAGGGCAGGCTCCGCGAATGCGGGTATGACACTACCTCTGGTGGGTTTAAAATCTGCCAAATCTGTTGATAAAGAATTTTGAAAACTTTTTTCCAATCACTTTACTGCTCTATTTGAAAGTAAGGCAGTTCCAGTTCGCCCAATTTGATGGTTACCAGATCGCCTGGCTTAACGGAATCATCGATGTTTCGCAGCAGGAAGAAGTAAGAGAAGCCAAACTCCATATCGTGCGTATGCGGGTCATCGTTCATGGCCAGCTCGATGCCGTTGCTGGCAATGATGCGCGGAATGTTTTCCACTTCGTCGAACATGTAAACGGCTTTGTCTGGGTCGGTTACCTGATAACGAACGTCTAGCAGGCCGCCTTGGGCCACCAGGGCTAAATGCGTGAAGCGGACGCCCCACTGGTCTTCAATTTGGGCAATCGCTTCAGCCTGAATTTCGGCTCTGTGCTGCGCCGCCAACTGCTGTTGGTACTGCTGCCAACCCCAATAGCTGGCGGCAGCAACTGCTGCCAGCAGGATAACGGCAACGAGCAGGCGTGGCCATAATGGTTTAATTGCTTTTTCGCTTGAATCTTTAACAGTTAAGTCGCTCATGAGTTGCTCCCATTAATGAGGTGTGGGCGAATCTTGCCGGGCAGGATTTGCCCACACCTCTTCAATTTGGCTTGGGTTAGTTGCCGCTGTTGACGATGAGGGGTATGTAGGTGGTGTAGGTGCAGGGTGCGGTTGCGAAGTTATCGAACTGCATGAACCCACTGGCGGCGCTGGTAACGCCGTTAGACGGCCCCAGCAGCAGGTCTGTGAACGCGCCTGAGGCCATTTCCAGGTTGGTGAGGGAATCAACCAGTACACCATTGAGGAGCAGGTCGATACGGCCGTTCTCCTCATCCCACTTCAAAGCAATGTCAGATTGGCTAACGCCATCCTGCAAATGGATGCCTTCACCCACAACCCGCACACCATTTTGCACAGCCCACAGGTTGATCTCGTCGTCCTGCACGCCATTCTCCAGCGAAACGCCGAAGATAGGTGTACCGGTCAGGTCACGCCCAACCAGGATGTCTACCTCTTCCTGCGCCGTGTTCACGTTAACCCCACGGTAGGCGAAGGAGGTGACATAGCAAGCCAGACCCGCCGAAGCCGAGTTGTCTAGCAGGTAGGCGGGTGCGCCGCTGCTCAGGTTGGCCGAAACGCCCATCGTCCCTTCCATGGCGGCCATTTCGCTGATGGTAATGTCACCCACCACGCTTAGCCAGCCAGCCAGGTTGCCCGACTCGAAGTTGTCGCGGAGCAGCACGTTGTTGTTGGCGTTGCCACCCATCACCGTCAGCACCAGGCTGGTGATCTCGCCCCAGTTGCCGGCCGAGTCCAGCGCCCGCACATAGAGCGTGTAGTCGCCAGGCCGCCAGCGTCCACCCCGGATGTTGATATCGGCCGTGACGGCTTCAGACCCGCTGTCGAACAAGCCATCGGCCGCCGTCAGCGGGAAGCCGCTGCCAAAGCCAGGGTCCACATCCACAAACCATTCAACTTGCGTAATTTGGGCCGAATCTGTCACGTTTGCCGTCAGCGTAACGTACCGGTTGGCCCCGCGTGGGGTTGGGTTGGGCGAAGCCGCCAGGTTGGCGATGGCTGGCCCGGTTTTATCTACGGTCAGCGTAGCGCTAACCAGATCGCCCCAGTTACCCGCCAGGTCACGTGCATGGAAGCTGATGAGATGGTCGCCATCAGACAGTTGGCGGATGGTAGCCAGCGGAATGTCGAAGTAAGACCGTTCCAGGGAACTGTTGTACAGTGCATCTTTGGCCAGCAGCGGGAAGCCAGAGCCATCGGGGTTGTTGTTGCTGTCTACGTAGTCGATGAACCCTTCTGCCTCAGCGATGAACGATGGGTCGGTGGAGTCAATCAACAACCGAACGCCGTTGGAAGCCGAGTTTACCGGTTTGGTGCCGTTGGTGGGGTTCGGTGACAGGCTGATGAAGAATGAATCCGGGCCTAGCATGTCCACGACCAGGTCAATTGGTTCAACTGCACCCCAGTTGCCCAAGGTATCCAGCGCCCGCACGTAAACCGTGTGCGTGCCGTGCGACAGACTGTTGATGGTGGCCGCATCAATTGTGGCGCTCAGGCTCACAATGGGGGCTTCGGCATTCAACGTCATGGTAATGCCGGTGCCGGGGTCGGTGACGGTGTCGATGAAGTATTCAGCGGCGACAACGTTGACCTGGCCGGTGGGCATATCATCGGCGGTGGCCTGGATTACGACATTTTTGTCGCCGTTGGTGGGGCTGGTGTTCAGGTACAGGCTGGTGATGACGGGGCCATCCACAACCAGGTCTAGAATGGTGCTGTTTACCGGGCCCCAGGTGCCATTGCTGTCCATCCCGCGCACGTAGATGGCGATGTCGCCTGCGGGCAGGGTGGTGAGCGTGCTGGCTGTCAGGGTGGCGGCCACGTTGGCGGTGGTGCTGGCGGCGATCGTTTCAGAGATGCCGGTGCCGGGTTCGCCCAGGTCGTTGAGGAAGTATTCCCAGGCAACGATGTCTAACCCGCTGGTGGCCGACGTGTCGAGCGTGGCGCTGAGCGCGACGTCTACATTGGCCGAGGTGGGGTTGGGTGACACAGCCAGGCTGGTAACCAGTGGCCCGCCAGCGGGGGCAGTTGCGCCGCCGTTGACTTCGATGAAGGTGAAGATACCGCCGGTGGTGGTGGTGTCGCCATTGTTGTACAGCTGCTGGGTGCCGGTGTTGTACACGGCGTAGCTTTGGTTTTCTACAGCGTCGGCGGGAATGGCGACCAGGCTGTCGATGGTTTCGCCTGCACCGAGGGTGTAGGCCACAATTTCGCTGAGCGCTGGCAGTTCGGTTCCGTTAAAGGTGTAGGTTTTTAGGGAGCCATCGACGGCCAGCAAGGTTTGGTGCAGGCCCAAAACGCCCAGGGAATGTTCTTGCAGGCCCAGGTTGATGGTTCGCAGCAGAACAGTGTGATTGGGGGCGGTGAGAATCTTCTCGGTTTGGGAGTACGCTTTGCCGTTGATGAACCAGTAGCTGGGTTGATAGTGGGACATGTTGAAGCTGTTGGGGTCGGCGCTGTTGTTGAGGGCCGGGTCCAACTCGCTTAGAACGAGCAGGGTTTCGTCGTCATAGGCGGTTTCGCTGATGTCGTAGGCCTGGTTGGGGGTGGTGGCGCGCACCACAAAGGCCCCGCCGAGGCCCATCGCCACCTGGCGACCGCCGTTGGGGGTGAGGCCGGCTTCGTATTTGAAGGTGCCTGGGGAAACGGCCGTAAACGTATACGTCACCGTTTCACCAGCAGCAATCCCGGTGAGGTCTGGTACCATCTCTTGCCCGGTAAAAGCGATAGCGACGGTTTCTGTCACGATCTCGTTGTGGAAGACGACGTTGACGATATCGCCTGCGTTGACGATGAGGGCCGGGCCGGGGAAAGCGGCCGTACCGGTGGCCACATCGGTGAAGCCCCAGATGTTGGCTGTGCCGCCATCTGGCAGCGTGATGCTGCCTTCGCGGGCCCATAGTTCGCAGGTGCGCTCACCGACGGCAACTTCGGCGCAGGTGGTGGCTGGTAAGACGTCGGCCACGGGCATGGCCAGCGGTTGGCGAGCCGGTGAGGCGGTGGCCCGTAAGCTGCGGGCCAGGCCAGCAACTGCCAGCAAGGTCATGACGACAGCCAGGAGCAGGGTGTGTTTTTTACTGTGTAACTTCATTATCTATCTCCTTCGTAGGCTGACTGCCTATGGGCAGTTGTTTGGCAGCGGCGGGTCGATGCGGGTAAAGGTTACCTGACCAACCAACACCACACCCCAACCGGTAATTTGCTGGAGCGCATGGTTGTGGGCGATGTGGTAGAACTCGCCACACTGGTTGACAGAGTGGGCACCCACGGGCACGGTGTCCTGGTTGCCCAGGAACGGGCTGCCGTAGAACAAGCCGGTTACCAGGTTTTGGTCGGAGGGCAGGTCTACTGGCAATGGGCTACCTTCGCCATCCCAGCCGTACACGTCGGTCCACTCGAACAGGGTGTCTGTTGTCTGGCCGGGGTTCACGGGGATGGAGAATCGTTCCTCGAACATCAGGTGGGTGCCGCTGGGGTCGGCGGCAAGACGGCCGTCTCGGGCAATCACCCGGGCGTTAAACGCATGCGGATGGAAGGGGTAGCTTTCTACCCCCATGCCGATGAAGCGGTCCAGCGCCGGGTCTGGGTTGGCGGTGGCATCGTAGGGATGGATGTGGGCCATGGCGCTGTACGGCTGCGAGGGCAGCCAGGAGGCGTTGTTGGGGGCCAGGGTGTCGGGGAAGGTACGGCCGTTTATCAAAAAGTACCGTGCGTTGTAATCCGCCATATCAAATGGTTCACCCCGTTCAATCGCCTGGTGCATCAGCGGGTCAATCTCCGACAACATCATGATGTACTCCGTGTCGGGATTAAACTTGGTGTCTGGGCTGTTGTAGGCATAGGCTGCGCCCAGTTCCGGGCGCACAATCAACCCGCCAAACAGGCCCATCTGCGTTTGCACGCCGGGGTTGGTACCGCTTTGGTACACGTACGTGCCCGGCTCTTCGGCCACAAACTCATAGGTCATGGTGCCGCCATTGGCTTCGGCCACATTGGTCATAGAAACCAGCTCGCCAGCGGTGTCAAAGGCAGGTTCCATCGGCACACCGTTGGCCAGCACCTTGGCCTGCCCTGGGAAGACGATGGAGGTGTCTACGCTTAGTTCGTTGTGCAGCACCACGGTGACCTTGTCGTGCTGGTTAACACAAAGAATGGGGCCAGGGAATTGGAAATCATCGGTGCCGTCGGCATAGCTCCACATGTAAATCACGTTGCCGTCTGTCAGGCTGATGTACCCTTCTCTGGCCGTCAGGGTAAAGGTGGAGGTGGCATTTTCTGTACACATTATGCCAACGCTGGGGGCCACGCCTGGCCCATCCGCTTCTACCCGCGCCACGCTGTACAGCACCACGCCAATGGCAATGATAAGCATGAAGAAGGCTACGCCCTGGCGGCGTCGATTCTGCATCAAAGTGAAAAAGTTCGTCATGTTCATAACCTCTCTTGCTATACCGCAGGGTGCGGATTCGTGTTTGGGTTTTCTTGTGGCAGCAGCGTGCCCGCCGGGTACACACGAATTTCCGTCATTTGCCCACCATAGCCCTGGCCACCGGCATTGCTCAGGCGGTTGAAGTTCCGGTTGTAGAATAAGAACGTTTTGTAGGCTTCACCGGATTCGTAGGTCAGTCCTTCGGGGGCGGTAAAGATGGCATCGACCGTGGCCCCGGTACCCAGATAAATTGTGTGGGTGTCGTAGCTAAAGTCGGTGCCGTCGCTGCCGCGCAGGTGGGTGGCATCTTTGCCCACCACGCGCATTTTTAAGCCGGGCAGGGTCATGGCGTGCTGGCCAAAGGTCAGGTTGATGAGCCGCAGCAAGACGCGGTCCCCTTCGTTGCACTCGATGAGCGACGAAAGCGGCTGGTATTGCAGTTCTGGCCGTCCGGGCGGTGGTTGCAGGATGCCGGTGTTGGTGTCTAGCCCCAGGCCGTTGGGGGCGATGGTGTCTGGGAAAACACGGCCGTTTAACAAATAATAATCCGCATTAAAATCAGTCCAGTCGGGCAGCTGCACGTGCGAGTCGGCCCAATGCGCCTCGGCCCAGACATCCGTCAGGTTCAGCACAAATTCCCGGTCGAAACCAGTAGAACCATCGCCGCAGTTGTAGGCAAAGCGGCTGTACCATTTGCCGTTGGCCGCCTGGATTGCCCCGCCCTTATCTTGCGCTGGCCGCACAAACACAGAACCAGTCATGCCCATGTGCACATGCTCTGTTTCTTCCACGTGGCAGTGGTACATGTAGGTGCCCGGGTGGAACGGTTGGTAAAACATCGTCAGGCTGCGCCCAATGGGAATTCGCACCGAGGAGTGCGGCTCGCCGTCGAAGATTGGCCACGCATTGCGAAAGCCGTGCCAATGCAGCGTATGCTCATCAATCAGGTCTGGGCGCATTTGCAGCCCTACGTTGGTGAGCTTCACCCGGTACTCTTCCCCTTCATCCACCCAAAAGAGCGGTGCCGTCGCCTGGCACTTCATTTTTTGGTCAAACACCAGCTCATCGCTCAGGCCGGTGACATCTCTAAAACCAAACATGTAGGTGGTTAGCAAGTCCGGCGCAAAGTCGTCTGGCTGGTAAAACTGGTTAATGGTGCCCGGAATCGGCACTTCACCGGGCAGGTAGATCCAGCCATCGGTGCCTACCAGGTGCAAATTGGCCGGGGCGGGAGCCACCTGGGAATAGTTGTCGGCCTTGGCAATGAGCCCAGACTGGCCCAAGGTACGCGGCAGCAAGCGAGTGAGCGCCGCGCCAGCGAGGACCCCCCCGCCTAACTTCATGAAATCGCGTCGGTTTAGTTTGCGCGAACGAATCGTTTTTCTCATCTCTGTACTCCTATCTGGCGGGAGGTAGGGGGTGGCCTACCTCCCGCAGCTGTCTCGTTCCTATTCTGCTGCGTCTGTGTGGAGCAGGATGGGCATGTATTGTTGGAAGAAGTTGAACTGCATGGCATCGCCGGGCACAACCAGCCGGGCTGCGGAGAGTTGGCCTGTTTCATCTGCACCGATTTCGTAGCCAGCGTTAGACGGCCGTATATCCCCATCAATATCAAACAGAGGTGTCGTCGAATTGCCCACATTGGTGATGCCCGCATTGATTGCCGGAGACCCCTCTTGCAGGTGGTAATCACCCAGCAAGTTAGGTGGTAGATCAACGGCCACCAAAACCACACCCACAAAGTTCGGATTCGTACGCCACGGCAATGCAGAAACGCTCACATCGTACGTTTCCACCACCATTGGGTTCACCCCAACCAGGTTCGTGGCATGAGGAATCGTCCCATCGGTAGTTTGCAAGATAGAGTAGGTTGGTTGCAGCAGATGCGTGTTGCCACTCATGCCCACATCCCAGGTGTAGATGCCGCTGGGGTCGCCTGCCAGCCCAATACCCGAAACGCCATCACCATTCCAGGAACCAGCCCGGTTATCCCAGAAGATGTTGTTAAACATCCGCGGGTTGCTGAAGATAGGCGCATTGGCACCCAACGTTGCTTGCAGTGCATCACTGTTCAGGCTAGAAGAAAGCCCCGCTGGCGCTGGCTGCCCATTGCTGGTGAGCGCCGTCGCCGTTGTCAGGTTCTTCATCACCGTGTTGTTGTAGAAGCGCACGTTTGGCGCATCATTCAAGGCCACACCGCCACCTTCGTGGGTAGAAACGTTGTTCACAATGATGTTGTTGTAAACGTCGTACCGGAAGTTGCCCGCCATCAAGAAGCGCAGCCCACCCCCATCATCGTTAGACAGGTTCGCCTGAATGATGTTGCTGTAAATATTTACCGTACCCGCCCCTGGCGAAAGCATGAGGGCATTGGCTGGCAGTTCGCCAGCGATCATGATGCCACCACCCTCGTCCATGGAATGGTTGAAGTAAATACGGTTGTTGTGGATGCTGCCCTGAGGGCTGTAGCCGTAATGGCTGATGCCGCCACCATACTCCGTTGAGTAGTTGCCACAAATGTCATTGTTGGCAATTTCGTAACGCTGTGCCCCATCAAAGATACCGATGGCACCAGCCAAATTCGTACCACCATTGGCCAGAATCTGGTTGTGGCCGATGAAAATCCGGTCGTTCTGGGCATCTTTACTGGGGTCACCGGCCGGTAGGTTCGGCGTGCCGATGCGGATGGCACCGGCGTAAGCCCCGCCATTGTTTTGGATGATGTTGTTGGTGATTTGCAGGTATTTGGCGTACGCATTGACGAAGATGCCACCACCCTGAATCACCACGTTGGCTGCCTGGCCGTTGTTGCCGCCCCCAATCTGGTTGATGTTGTTGGGGAAGCCTTGCTGGTCGCCGCCTTCAATGGTGAACCCGTCGATGGCGGCGTTGAAGCCAGCCCGGAACTGGTTATTGCCTTCCGGGAAGACGGAAACAACCGCGCCTTCATAGATGGCCTGGTTGCCAGCCCGCGGCAAGCCTTCTACCAGGTCGCGCCAATCGGCGGCGCTGCCTGTGTCGCCAGAGAAGCCGAGGCCGTTGAGAACCGAACCCAAGACAAAGGAGCCATCGCCGTAAACGCCGCCGGGGCCAATCCCTTGCAGCTTCACCGGGGAGTGCATGACGACGTTTTCGTAGTAGAGGCCTTTGGGGTTCCACTGTTCTGGAGTGTCTGGGTACACCACAACCAGGGCGCGATTGCGGTTGGCTGCATCATTTAGCGCATCCTGAATGGTGGCCCCATTGTCGGTGTCGTACGCTTTGCCGGGGCCAACTTCGTAGATGAAGGGGCGGTACCCCGCGCCAATGGCGTGAATGGTGATGCCATTCACCAGGCTTTGCTCGTTGGCGGCAATGATTTCCAGGTGATGCGGACCAGACCCAAGCGTCTGCGGCACAATAATTGTGATCAGACGATCTTCCCAGTGGGTTACGGTGGCGGGCAAGGTGCCCAGGTAAACCTGGCCATTGCCTTGCACATCGCCAAAGCCCAAACCGAGGATGTTGATGGTTCGTTCGGCGTTGGTGCCGGTCAGGTCAACATAGGGTACATCTACGGCGAAGAGCTGGGGCGTGGTGTCTTCTAGCTTGCACTGGGCCACGTGGTTGAATTGTGAACCCGGTGACTGGATAGAGGTGGCCACTTGGGTGGGGGCCAGGTCGGCGATGACGCCCATACCTGGAATTACCTCGAAGTTGGCCGCGATGGTGCGGTACTGCGGGTTGTAATTGCCATTGAGCTGGCCTGGTTGACCTGGATCGTTGCCTACCAGCCGGAACATGTTGGCAAACATGCCGGTTGGCGATGGTGCGTTCATGGTCATGGTGGAGGGCATCAGGGCAGAGAACAGGCCGTTCGGGTCTGATTCTAGCGTGGTGACCAGGCGTTCGCTGAAGTCGTAAACGCCAATGGGCACGTTGGGGATGCCTGCTTTTTCGCCGAAGGTCCATTCGCGCGGGTTGGTGGAGAGGGTCAGGTCATCGAGGATGAGACCCCACCAGCGGCCGGGCAGCGGTACGTCGGTGAAGAAGAGGAAGGAGGGGGCGACGGCGCGGCCTTCGATGACGCTCACCAGTTTGGTTTCGCACAGGCGGCGGTCGGTACCTTCGTAGATGCTGCCACCTTCGGCGGCGAAGTCTGGGTTTTCTACGGCGTTGGGGCCGTCGGAGCCAATGCCAGCCACATCAACTGTGTGCAGGGCACCGGCGCAGACGGGGAAGTCTGGCGGGTTGGCGGCGGGTCGGCCTGCTGTGGGTTGGCTGAGGTATTCATTACCAGAGAAGACGTTGAGGTCTTCTTCGCGTTCTACCTGGTAGAGGGGACGGCCGTATTCGTCATTGGGTACCACAACTTCTACCAGGTAATCGGCCGGTGGCAGGGCGGTAAATTCACCCCCCACGCAGACGGGGTTGGCCGGGTCTGTGGCGTCTAGCGTGCCGTTGAAGCAGCCATCGGCGAAGCCGTAGTTGCCGTTTACGGTGGCGAAGTCGTTTTGGAATTGGGTGCCCATCGCCATCGGTTCCAGGCAAATTTTGCCAGCGTCTACGGCGGGCAAAATCCAATGATTTACCGGATCGCCTTCCACATCGTACGCCTGGCAGTTGATGGGACGGCCGTCTTCCCACAATTCGCTGGTGGTGGCTTGCAGTAGGGTGCCTTTGGCAAAGGAACCATCGGCAGCCAGTTCGTAACGGCCGCTTTCATCACAAGCAGCGGCGGTGGTGCCACAACGCACTGGTTCGTAGAGGTACATGGGCAGGTTGGGGATACCCGGTGCCCACGGTTCTACCGCCGCCAGCGAGGGGTCGTATTCGGCGCGGGTGGTGTCGTAGAAGACGGTGCCAGCGATGCCGCCGTTTTCACCTGGGGCATAGGGCTGCACGCCCCAATCCAGGCGGCCAGATTGGCCAATGACGGGCATAACGCCCACGTCTACCCCTTCGCCGAGGATGGTGGTTTCTTCAAGTTGGTTAAAGGGTTGGAAGGTGTACCCTGTGACTTTGTATTGGGGCGAGAACGCTTCTAGCACCAACCAGTTGTTGTAGGGGTACATGTTTTCGTATTCGTAGTAGCCATCGGAAGCGGTGGGGACCAAAATACCGCCACGATCCATTTCGGTGTTGTCCCGTTTTCTCAGGAGGATGGGGTATTCGCCGATGCCCATTTCGCCGGGGTCACGTCGGCCGTTGGCGTTGTTGTCGGCAAAGACGTAGCCGTGGACGTTGGTAAACCAGCCGGTGACGAAGAGTACGCCCATGTCTACAACTTCGCCGTTAACGACGGAGACCTGGACGAGATCGAGGATGTTGAGTTGGGGGCCGTCCCAGTAGGTGAGCTGGTAATCGCCATCGGGGACGTGGGGGATGACAAAGCTGCCGTCTACGTCACCCTGGCCGATCCATACGGCCGTATCCCCACCCTGCAAATCGCTCAAAGCAATCCACGGGTTGGCAATCGTTTCCCGAATTTTGGCTCCAGATAGCCCACCCCAGAGGTGACCCTGGTAAGGCAACCCGCCATTAAACGGCACGTAAACCTCAGCGTTGGCAATAACACCCCGAATTTCGCCCGCAACAGCATTGTTTGTCAGGTCATTTTTGGGCCGGACAAAACCAAAGATGGTAACCGGGAACGGTTCGTTGGCAATGACAAACTCGGTGTCGTAGCCGGTAGAACCTTCTTGAATCCAGGAATCCCACGGTTTGTTGCCTTCCAGCGTGGTGGTTTGCACCCAATCGGTGCCGTCTGGCGGCACAACCCACGCCTCGAACCGGTTGGTGCCCAGGTTGTGGATGATGATGTCGCCGTTTTCATCGCTCAGGCATTTGCCGCCAGAACCGGGAATCGGTACTGGTGCGCCATCTTCCCAAACGTACCCGTTGGGGTACAGAATTGGGTCGTAGTTGGGATGGCCAGGGGCCAGCTCGTACTCTGTGCAGATGGGGTTGCCGTACACATCGTTGGTCACCTCACCGCCGATATCGCCGATATGCCCTTCAAAACCGGCCAAACCCGCTTCGGCGGGCACGTCTGCGGCGGAGTTGGGCAGGCTGTTGTCTTCAAACACTTTGATGATGAGGGTGGCGGTGGGCAGCGGCAGGGGCTGCATGGAAACGTTGACGGTAGCTACGCCCGGATTGCCTGAATCTTCTTCCATGGGAATGGAGAACCATTGGCCGTCTAGCTTGTAGCCATCGGCAATGACGGAGATGAGGTAGCGCCCTTCGGGTAGATTCAGGGTGGTTCCTTCGCTTAAAACGGTTTCATCACCCTGGGTAACGATGGGGCTCCAACTGGCAATACCGGCAATGCTGGGCCATTGGCAGTTGTCTGGGTAGTCTGGATTGGCGATTTGCTCTGCTTCATCCATAAATGGGGCGCAGTCTGGGTAACGCCCCATGCGAGTATCCCCGGTATTGTCTTCATTGATGATGAATTTATATTCGGGGATGGAATCGCCAGCCACAATGCCGGGTGGGTTGGGGTCGCCCAAGGGGGCACCCCAGAGGGGCTCTGTGCGGGCGCTGACAACTTTCAGGGCAATGTTGGTAGTGGTGGCAGCGGGTGCGGCCGGTGCGGCGGGTGCGGCACTGACAAGCAGTTTGTCAATGGCGGAAGGGCCTGCCGTGTCTACCATTGCAGAGGAAGCTGGCAACACCACCACGAGGGCAATGCACAAGCCTAACAGCAATAATAGCAACAATGTTCCTCTTCGTTCCATGTAAACCTCCTGAACGCGTCTGCTAAAGCAGATGTGGTAATAATGAATCGGAATGAATCGGGAGTACCTGTCTTTGGGTAGATTCAGGTGCTGTGTAGAGACAGACTGGTACTCCAATACCAATGATAGGAAGTAAACGGGTTAGAAAAGTTGAAAAAGCTTGGCGTTAATTGTGAAGAATTGGTGAAAGGTTGTGGGGGTGGTGAAGATTAGGCCGTGGGGCCAGCCAGGAGGGAGCGTACGAAGATGATGATTTCCAGGGGGTCAACGGGTTTGACGAGGTAGCCGCGAGCGCCATTGCGGTGGGCTTTTTGTTGCAGCATGGTGGAAATTTGGGCAGAAAGGATGACGATTTGGGTGGTTGCGTGGTGTTGTTTAACTTCGGCCAGCAGCGGGAGGCTGGATTCGCCAGAGAGGTCGAGGTCTAGCAGGAGCAGGTCGAACTGTTTGGTTTGCAGGTGTTGGCGAGCGGTGGGGAGGGAAACGGCCGTTTCCACCACAAACCCGGCCCTTTGCAACACCATCGCCATCGTGGTTCGCAAATTTGGATCATCTTCTACCAACAGCAGCTCTCGCTGGTCTACTTCTGCCATGTCGCTCATAAGTAGACATTATAATCAGCTTTTGTCCAGGAAATATGGAGAAAAATTGGGGGATATTGAACCCGCGTCTACGACGCGCCCTTACGTTACCAGCCGGTACCCTTCGCCGCGCACGGTGATGAGGTAACGGGGATTGCGGGAATCTTGCTCAATCGCTTTGCGCAGTTCATGGATGCGCCAGCGGGTTACTTCTTTGGCTTCAATGGGGGTGGTTTCGTATCCTTGCGCTTCTTTTACCAGCTTTTGGTAATCCAAGGTGTTGGGCGAAAAGCGCAAGAGAACCGTGAGGTAGTCGAACCCGGTGGGGGTGAGCGTGAGCTCTTCATCATTGAAAGAGGCAATGCGGGTATGCATATCTACCAGAAACGGGCCGCGCCGCAGGTAGCGGTCGCCTTCTGTGTCTACCTCTGCCTGGGCGGTGTCGGCGGGGTTCGCGCCGTCGATCTGGTTCAGTTCGCCGAGCAGGCGCTGCATTTCGTTCATGATCGCCCGGCGGCGGTCTGGCTGCTGCTGCAACAAAACTTGCTTGACGCGGGCCAAAATTTGGGGCGGGTCGATGGGCTTGAGCAAATAGTCGGCTGCCCCGCGCCGCACGGCCTCGATGGCTGAATCGAGACTGGCAAAGGCGGTAAGCAGCAAAACAGGCATGTTTGGGTAAAGCTGCTTAATTTCTGTTAAGAGGATCAGGCCACTCTTTTTGGGCATTTTTATGTCCAAAAAGGCGAGGTCAAAGGTTTGCTCGTTTAATTTTTGGTGCGCTTCGTCGGCGTCCCCGGCGGTGGTGACGATATACCCGTCTCGCTGCAAAATAAGGCTGAGGGTGGTGCGTAAGTTTGGTTCGTCGTCAACGATCAAAATTTTGTAATGAAGCTGCATAACTTCCTCTGGGCGGTAAACGGCCGTTATCTCTTCAAAAATAGGCCGCGGATGAACGCGGATTAAATCTGGGTGCAATCTGCGCAAATCTGCTTGTGCATGCATGCACCAATCTGCTGATTTTTTATTCATGGTGGGCAACGGCCGTTGTTGCCACCTCCACAACTATTCTTCAGTTATCTCATCATCTGGCAAAACGGGCAGCCAGATGGTAAATGTGGCCCCGTTGCCCGGTTTGCTTGCCACGGCAATGTTGCCGCCATGTTTTTGCACAATGTCATAACAAATGGCTAATCCCAAACCGGTGCCGTTGTCTTTTTTGGTGAAAAACGGCTCGAACAGCTTTTCCTTATCTTCGGGCCGAATGCCGATGCCGGTATCTTGAATAACTAAACCAATTTCGTCCTGATTGGTTACGAGCGATAAGGTTAATTGGCCGCCATCGGGGGTCATGGCATCAATTGCGTTCAGGCAGATGTTGATGACAACTTGTTTAAGCTGGTTGGCATCGCCTAGCACCCACAGCGGTTTGTGTGCCGGTTCAAACAGATACACGATGTTATTTTGTTTGAGATGTTCCCGCAAAATTAAATGTACCTGGCTGATGACATCTGGCAGCGAAACGGGGTTTTGCACGTTGCTGCTGGCCTGACGATACACATCCCGAAGCTGCAGCACCAGATTGGTGAGGCGATTGGTTTCAGAGAGCGCCATTTCCAGGTACGTCTGCATGGGCATCGCATTGGCCACATCTTGCTGAATTAAAAATAAACAATTTTTGATGGTTTGCAAGGGGTTGTTGAGCTCATGGGCGACAGAGGCAACCATGCGCCCCATGGCCGACAGCTTTTGGGCCTGCACCAGCTGGGCGCGGGTCGATTGCTCTTTTTGCAGAATTTTGCCCAGATCGTCGAAGAGCAGGGCGTTTTGTACGGCGAGGGAAGCTTGTGAGGCCAGTAGCTCTAACCGGCGCATGGTGTTGCGGTCGAAATTGGCTGGCTTGTCGCTTTGTACCACCAGGAAGCCAGAGGTGTCATGGGTGATGCGCAGGGGGGCGGCCACCAGGGCGGTTGGCCCCAGGGCGACCTGGTTGGGCTGGGCAAAGGCGAGGTTGGTGAGGTTTTCCTGGTGATTTTCGGCAATCAGTACCGGTTTGCCCGTGTCCATGATCAGTTCTAGCGGGGGCAGTTCGTCGCTGAGGTATTCTTGATTTAACAGTTTTTGCAGGGTGGGGGGCAGGGTGCCGTTACTGTTTTGTGGGTGGCTGTGCCGGGTGCGGTAAATTTCGCCATCGCGCAGGAGGAAGACGGCCGTTTCCGTACAGTCTACCATCGCCACCGTTTGGTTGATGATGGTGGCCAAAACGGCGTCCATTTCCAGGCTTTGGCTAAGGGCTACGGCGGCCCGTGCCAAATGTTCAGCCTGCTGCCGCTGAATTTTTTCTGATTGGTACAGGCGGGCGGTGTTGATGGCTACGGCGGCAGAATCGGCCAGGCGCATCAGCAGCCGCTCGTCCTGAGAACTAAAAACGTGGGTCTGTGATTGGTTTTGGATGGTGATGGTGCCTAGTTGGAAACGGCCGCTTTGCAGGGGGGCAATGACCAACGAGGCTGGCGCTTTTCCAGAAAAGATAGTTGCATAGGTCGATTGCTGCACATCGGGCAAATTTACCAGCTTGCCACTGCGAAAAACTTCATCGGCCAGGCCGGTGTCCAGGCTCAAAAACAGATCCGACAGATCGTTTTCTGTGTCGCCGCTCCACACGGTGGGCATCAGGTACCCTTCTTGCTCGTCTAGCATGTGAATTACTACACCATCGGCTTGTGTTAACAGCCGGGGCGTTGAATCGGCAATGAGCTGCAAAATGTTGTCCAGGTCCAGGGTTTCATTGAGCGATTGGTTGATGGCGGCCAGCGTGGCCGTCTCGTTGAGCCGATGACGAATCTCTTCTAGCTGATGGGCGTGGCTGATAGCGATGGCGGCCCAGTTGGCGGCGGCTGTGAGGGCGCGGATGCTGTCGTCATCGAAGGCGTTGGCTTGCCGGTGCGCGGCCTGGATGAGGCCCAACCGCTTCTGGCCCAGGGCCAGGGGAACGGCCAGCAGCGATTTGGGTTTGCAGGCACAGGTTGAGGCGATGTCGAAACGGCCGTCTCCGTCTCCTTCTGTGAGGGACAAAGCACGGCCCGTCCGCATAACCTCCCCCGGCACCCCTTCATGCAGCGAGGCGTGCATGCCGGCAAACGTATCTGAATCTAAACCCGCTGTGGCCACATAGGCCAGACGGTTGCCTTTGCGCAAAAGAATTGACAAACATTCGGCACCTACCAAAGGCGTTACCTGGTCGATAACGTCCGTGAAAATCTTGGGCAGCTCCAAACTAGACACCACCGATTGCCCCAGCTGGCCCAGCATGACCAGCTCCTGGTTGTGCCGCGCCATCTGTA
This sequence comes from Candidatus Leptofilum gracile, assembly GCA_016713825.1. Taxonomy (GTDB): domain Bacteria; phylum Chloroflexota; class Anaerolineae; order Promineifilales; family Promineifilaceae; genus Leptofilum; species Leptofilum gracile. The sequence goes on from JADJOJ010000003.1 coordinate 501,481, forward strand.
TTTCTGCCTGTTTCCGTTCGGTGATATCTTGCTTAATGGCAATGTAATGCGTAATTTCGCCATGCTTATTGCGTACCGGGGCGATGGATTGATTTTCGATATAAACAGAATTGTCTAATCGTCGGTTGATCAACTCCCCAGACCATACCTGGCCAGATTGAATTGCCTGCCACATGGTGGCGAACGTTTCTGGTTGATGCTGCCCGGAATTAAAAATGCTGGCATCCTGGCCGATCAGCTTCTCAAACGAGAAGCCGGTCATTTCTGTGAGTGCCGGGTTTACCCATTCGATGAGCCCTTTGTTGTTTGTGATCATAATGCCGTTGGCGGCGGCTTCTAGCGCGGTGGTTTGCAGCTGAAGCTGCTGCTGCGACTTTATGCGTTCAGAAATATCGCGAACGACATACACCTGTAGGCTGCTTTCATTTTTGGCTTCCACACGGTTGACGGTAATTTCGGCCGTGTATTTAAGTTCTTGGCGGGGATGCAGCTCAGACTCAAGGCGAAAGATATTGCCGTTAGACAGTGTGGCTTCTATTTTTTGCCGTAAAGGGGGCCATGGGTTTTGCTCGGTGGCTAAGAAACGGGAAACAGGTTGCCCGCGCATTTTGGTTTGAGGGAATCCCAGCAGTTTTTCGGCCGTACGGTTACAAGACAAAATGGTGTCATCTGCACTGTTTACCACAATCACGCCATCGGTCAGGCTGGCAAAAACAATCTCTAAAAAGTTATTGGCGGTGTCCAACGCTTTTTCGGTGCGCTGATACCGGCCAATCACTTCTACCAATGGTTTAAAGGCGTAGTAATACAAAATTGGGAACACGAGGATAGCAAGCAGCGTGGCATCGAGGGTGCCTTCTACCAAAATTTCGATAAAGGTGGCGTCGGGATCAAAAATCAGCGGCTCTAGCGTCAGCATAATGGCCAATTCCACAACGAATACAGAGACCATCAGCACGCGCATAAGGTGCAGCGGGGATAGGTTGAGGACGTGTTGTTTGAAGGTTGCATCTGTCAGGATCGGCTCTGGTTTAAATGCCGGTTGTTGGGTCATACGAATTACTCCAAGAGATGCCAATTATGAGTTGTTGAGGCTAATATAGCCTATTCTATTTGTAAGCAGTTAACAAGTTTATGACGCTAATTGGGGAATTGAGAGGAAGGTGTGGGGGAATACGGCCGTTACCCACCCCCAAGGCTTTTCAATAAATCAAAATCAAGCAAAAAAAGACGCGGACCAGCGCAGATGAACACAGATTAAGACCTTTTTATCCGCGTTTTCTGCGTTCATCCGCGCCCCATTCAGTAAAACTGAAAAGCCCTGCCCAGCCTCCTACCCAACTTGGCAAATTAGGTGATAAAGGGGTAGCATTCGGCTTTTCTTCCAACTAATATTGCGCCCCAAACGTTCGCATCAGGTTGTTGCTGACGGCGCAATACTTAAACAGTCTGGCAACTTGTCATAATAACGTTGTGTGGATTTCTGCCGGACTGTACTTGAGTCAGGAGTTTTTTCATGCACCCAGAACAGCCCAATCGCCCCCTCTCCGCCACGGCCCGGCAGCACACCAGCCTTATCCGCACCGATAGCGGGGTCCCTTACCGCGATCTCAACAAAAACGGCAAGCTAGACATCTACGAAGATCCGCGTCAGCCCATTGCCGCCCGTGTAGAGGACCTGCTTAGTCAGATGACTTTGGCCGAAAAAGCAGGCATGCTCTTCATAGACGGCGTGCCGGTTAATGCCGATGGATCGATTGAAGAAAAAAGTGAGGAACAAGCCTTTACCGGCTTTGGTGGTTCTGTAAAACATAAAGTTGCAGACCTAAACATGAACCATTTCAACGTGTGGCAAATTCCAGGTGCCCGCCCCCTGGCTGCCTGGTACAACAACTTGCAGCAGTTTGCCGAGCAAACCCGGTTGGGCATTCCCGTCACCCTCGCTTCAGACCCGCGCCACCACCTGGGCAAAAACGTCGTCTCCATGCATGTAGAAGATTTTTCCCAATGGTGCGAAACCACCGGCTTTGGCGCAATCGATGACCCTGAACTGGTGCGCCAGTTTGCCGAAATCGCTCGCGAAGAGTATCTGGCGGTGGGCATTCGTGTGGCCCTGCATCCCCAAATTGACCTGGCAACAGAACCGCGCTGGCCGCGCATCAGCGGCACCTTTGGGGAAGATGCCGAAGTGAGCGCCCGGTTGGCCGAGGCGTATATTTTAGGGTTCCAGGGTGCGGCGCTTGGCCCACACAGCGTGGCCTGCATGACCAAACATTTTCCTGGCGGCGGCCCGCAAAAAGAAGGGCTCGACCCCCATTTTGAGTTCCAGCAGGGCCAAATTTACCCAGGCAACCATTTTGATTACCACCTGATTCCCTTTGAAGCGGCCGTTGCCGCAGGCACCGCATCCATCATGCCCTATTACGGCATCCCCACGGGGCAAACGGATGAAGATGTAGCCATGGCGTTCAACAAAACAATTATTACCACCTTGCTGCGCGAAAAATATGGCTTTGATGGTGTTGTCTGTACCGATTGGGGCTTGATTAGCGACCTGCACATGGGGGATTTTATGTGGCCGGCCCGGGCGTGGGGTGTTGAACATCTCAGTGAGGTGGAACGGGTGCAGAAAGCGCTGGAAGCGGGTGTTGATCAGTTTGGCGGTGAGAGCTGCCCCTACCATGTGCTGCAATTGGTGGAAAGCGGCGCGCTGTCTGAAGAGCGTATTGATCAATCTGTGCGGCGGCTGCTTAAACAAAAGTTTGAGCTGGGGCTTTTTGAAGATCCGTTTGTAGATGAGGCGCGTGTTCCAGAACTGTTTGGCAAGCCAAAGTCGGTAGCTGCAGGATTGGCTTCGCAGAGCCGGGCCATGACTTTGCTAAAAAATGAGGGGGGTGTGCTGCCACTGTTGGGGCAGCCCAAGATATTTGTCAAAAATATGGATGGTGCTGTGGCGGCCCATTATGCCCAGGTGGTTGATTCGCCTGATGCGGCGGATTTTGCGATTTTGCGACTGGATACGCCGTGGGTACCGCTGGCGACAAAAAATCAATTCGCGGCCAGTTTCCATCATGGTGATCTGGATTTTAAGGATGAGGCGAAGGCGGAAATTTTGTCGCTGCTAGAAAAAGTGCCTACGGTTGTGGTGCTTTATCTGGATCGGCCTGCCGTTGTTCCCGAGATCAATGCTGCGGCGCGGGCGCTGTTGGCTGATTTTGGTGCCAGCGATGAGGCTGTGCTGAACGTGATTTTTGGTAAGGCGCAGCCGGAGGGGCGATTACCGTTTGAGCTGCCGTCTTCGATGACGGCCGTTCACAACCAAAAGCCAGACGTGCCGCATGATTCCGCTGACCCGCTGTACCCCTTTGGCTTTGGTTTGCGGTATGCCGGTGCCTGATTAGATTACAAGTGACGGCGTTGACGGCAATCCAATAAATTTAGCTGATCCAACTGGTAAATGTCCCGATTACTGTTCAATGAACAGTGCCGATGTTGTTGGATATATAAACTGCCTGCCAGATTCTTATGGATTATTGTCTCCCCTAACTGATCTTGACAATTTCGCAGCTTTATCTTCTTAATCAGTTTGGGGCTGGCGTAGCTAAGATACTTGGCCGTTTTCTACCTTCTGCCCTCTGCCTTCTGCCTTCTTCCTTCTGCCTTCTTCCTTGGGGGAAACGGCCGTTGTCTGCTTCCCAACATGGACAATTCAGGTGATACGGCCGTTTTTCTGGCACAAATCAAGTGGGCTGGAACAGGGTTTGAACGAGGGTAGGTGAATAGAAAAACGGCCGTTCCTCACTGAGAAACGGCCGTTTTTCACATCTGTCGGGGCAGCCGGATTTGAACCGACGACCTCTTCGACCCGAACGAAGCGCGCTACCAAACTGCGCCATGCCCCGAACAAGGGGGAATTATAGAGCAAGCGCAGTAGTTTGCAAGTAGGCAAGTGAGCAAGTGGGCAAGTATGCAAGTGGGCAAGTGCCAGGCGTTCAATTCAAAAAGCTCATAGCCACCCCTTCACCCTGTCACCCTGTCACCTCGTCACCTTGTCACCTTGTCACCTTGTCACCCGTTCACCCCTTCACCTCTGTTCCTCTTTTGCAACTCCCTGTGTTACCTCCCACTCCTACAATTTTTACAAACAGGAGCTGAACTTCATGCGATTTCAAGACAAAGTTTGTGTCATTACCGGGGGCGCAGCGGGCATTGGCCGGGCAACGGCCGTAAAATTTGCCGCTGAAGGGGCCACGGTTGCCTTTTGCGATCTCAACGAGGCCGACGGGCAGACGCTGGCCGCTGAACTGGGCGAAAATGCGTCCTTTACGGCCGTTAACGTCGCCGACCGGCAGGCGGTGCAAAGTTGGTTGGAAGATGTGGTGGCGCGGTACGGCCGTATCGACATCCTCATCAACAACGCGGGCATCACCCGCGATGCCCAGTTGGTGAAGGTGAAAGAGGGCGAGCTGGTGGGCCAGATGGGCGAAGACGCCTTCGACCTGGTCATCAGCGTTAACCTCAAAGGTGTGTTTAACTGCACCCAGGCTGCTGCACCCATTATGATCAGGCAGGGCGGCGGCGTTATTCTCAACGCTTCTTCCGTGGTGGGGCTGGACGGTAATTTTGGCCAGACCAACTACGTGGCGACGAAAGCGGCCGTTGTTGGCATGACCAAAACGTGGGCGCGGGAATTGGGCCGTTACGGCATTCGCGTCAACGCCATCGCCCCCGGCTTCATCGCCACGGAAATGGTGGCCAAGATGCCCGAAAAAGTGCTCGACGGCATGCGTGGCCATACGCCAATCGGCCGTCTGGGCGAACCCGAAGACATCGCCAACGCCTACGCCTTCCTCGCCTCCGACGAAGCCAGCTTCATCTCCGGCACCGTGCTGCGCGTGGATGGCGGGATTGTGATTGGAACCTGATTGGTGGCCGGTAATCGGTAATCCGTTATCGGTTTACCGTTCACCGATTACCGTTCACGGATTACGGAGAAAACATGACTCGATACGCACAAATCCTATCCACCGGCCGCTATGTGCCGGAAAAAGTGTTGACCAACGCCTACTTTGACGCGCTCTTCCCGGAGCGGGACATTGATGCCTGGCTGGTGAAAAACGTGGGCATCAAAGAACGGCACATCATGGCTGAGGATGAAACTACCAGCGATCTGTGACTGCACGCCAGCAAAGAAGCACTCGAACGGGCCAATCTCACGCCCGATGATGTTGATCTCATCAGTGTGGCCACGGACACGCCCGACTATTTTAGTCCGGCGACGGCGACCGTTTTGCAGCACAAATTAGGCGCGATGAACGCGGTACCTTCGATGTGAACTGTGCCTGTGCGGGCTGGGTGACGGCTTTGGAAACGGCCGTTCGCTTCATCACCACCGACGACGAGACCAACCACGTGCTGGTCGTTGGTGCGTACGGCATGAGCCGCTTTGTCGATTACACCGACCACAAAACCTGCACCCTCTTTGCCGATGGGGCCGGGGCGGTGCTGGTCGGGCTGAGCGACAAGCCGGGCTTTTTGGCTGGCAAGCGGCTGGCGCGGGGCGATTTTTACGACGCGCTGGGCATCTACACTGGCGGTGTCGCCTGCCAGGTGACCCCCGCCGACGAAAACAACGGCGTGCCCCGTGTGCAGTTTGTCAAACGCGTCCCTGCCACCTTCAACGCGGACAATTGGCCGCCGCTCATCAAGGGCACGCGTCGAAAAAGCGGGGCTGACGCTCGACGAAATTGATCATTACTACTTCACCCAGCTCAACCTGAACACCATCAAGCAAATCATGGAAATTCTGGAGCAGCCGCTGGAAAAAAACGCACTGGATCGTGGACAAGTGGGCTACACCGGCTCCGCCTGCATCCCCATGGCCCTGGATGACGCCATCGAGCAGGGGCGTGGCCCCCAGCCGGGCGACAAGGTGCTGTTCATCGCCAGCGGCGGCGGCATTTCGATGGCCTGCAATGTGTGGGAATGGACCGGTAATCGGTAAGCGGTGGTCGGTAATCGGTAAGAAGAAAGCAGTTACCGATTACGGATAACCGATTACCGATTACGGAATACGGATTACCAAAAATGTACATCGGCGATTACCTGGGACGACGGGCGATTTATTCGCCGGACAAATTGGCGGTGGTGGACGCGGGCAAGCAGCCGGAGCTGCGTCTGACCTACGCCCACATGAATGCGCGAGCTAACCAGTTAGCCAACTGGCTGCGTACCGAAGCGGGCATTGGCCAGGGCGACCGCGTCGCCATTTTGGCGCGGGATGGTGTGGAGCATCTGGACACCTTTTTTGCCTGCGGTAAGCTGGGAGCGATCCACACCGCGCTCAACTGGCGGCTGCACTGGCGCGAGCTGGCCGAAATCATGGCCAACACCACGCCGAAACTGCTCATCTACTCCGATGAGTTCAGCGAAGCGGTGGCCCATCTGCAAACGATGAACAGGCGGCCTCGCTGACCCATTTTCAGGCACGTGGAAGGGGCGGGTGTGCCTGGCAGCGTGTTGTTTGCAGAGGCGATGGCGGCGGGGGTAGAGCAAGCCGTTACCACCCCCACGCTCACCGAAGAAGACACCGCCGCGCTGATTTTCACCGGCGGCACAACCGGCCTGCCCAAAGCGGCGCAAGTCTCGCACCGCATGATCGCCTGGAACACCCTCAACACCATCATCCACGACCTGCACCACGACGATGTCTACCTGAACGTCTTTCCGCTGTTTCACACCGGCGGGCTGTTTGTGTACACGCTGCCGCAAATCATCCTGGGTGGTACGGTGATTTTGCTGCGCCAGTTTGATCCGGCGCAGGTGCTGGACCTGATTGCCCGCGAGCAAGTCACCGTGTTTGCCGGGGTGCCGACGATGTACCAGTTGTTGACGCAGGCGGGGAATTGGGATACGGCCGTCCTCACCTCGCTCCGTTTTTGCACCAGCGGCGGCGCCCCGCTGCCCGTGCCTTTGGTGGAAAAGTACACCAACGAGAAGCAGGTCAAGTTCAAACAGGGGTTTGGCATGACCGAATTTGGCCCCGGCATCTTTGCCCTGGCCGCTGACGACGCCATCCGCAAGGCGGGCAGCATTGGCCGCCCCAACTTCTTCGTCGATGCCCGCATTGTGGACGATGAGAACCAGCCGCTCGGCCCCAACCAGATTGGTGAGCTGGTGCTCAAAGGCCCCAGCGCCTCCTCGGGCTACTTCAACAATCCCGAAGCGTCGGCGGAGGCGATTGACGACGAGGCTGGTTCCACACCGGCGACCTGGCCGTCTACGACGACGAGTGGTATTTCACCATCAAAGACCGCAAAAAGATATGTACATCTCTGGCGGGGAAAATGTTTACCCGGCGGAAATCGAAAGGTGCTGTACGCCCATCCCGACGTACACATGTGCGCCGTGGTTGGTCTGCCAGACCCGAAGTGGGGCGAGGTTGGCCTGGCCTGCGTGGTGCTCAAGCCCAACGCCAAAGCCACGGCAGACGAACTGATGCAGCAGATGCGCCACAATCTAGCCCCGTTCAAAGTGCCCAAACGGATCGAAATTTTGCCAGAGCTGCCCATCTCTGGCGCGGGCAAAAAATCCTCGAGCGGGCGCTGCAAGCACGTTTCGTTCAAGCGTAAGAAAAATCAAAGATTACGCAGATTTCGCAGATAATAAATCTGGAAAATCTGCGTAATCTGTTGATAAAACTTTTTGGCTCAAGCCGCTGTTTGTCCTTTTTCCCGCTATTTTCATCTGGAAACGGCCGTTTCTCCCCTACAATACCCTTTAGCCAGCCACTTACATGAATGCCGTGTGAGTTTCGTGACTTATTGTTAAAGAAAGTCATCTGTTGTGTAGTCTGACCCGTAAGAGAAGGTAGAACGGCCGTATTTATCCAGAATCCTATGAAAAAGCATCATTGCCGCCTCAATTTTGATTCCGCTGGCGCTGCTGGCCCTATTTGCCCTGGTGCCTGCGGCCGATCCCACGATTCAAGCGCCCGTTTTCCATTTTTACATCGTCACCTTTTTTACCTTTGCCGCCGTGGTGGCGGCGTATTTGTGGGCCTGGTGCTGGGGCAGGGCAGCCCGCCGCGCTACCGCCTGCTGGCCACCGCCTTTGTGGTGATGGGCAGCCTCTTTTCATCCACGGCATTCTCACCCCAACGTCATTACCACTGTGCAAAATCCCGGCATTCGCTGGGCCTCCTGGTTTACCTTTTCCATCGGCGGGTTGATTTTTTGCTGGCGGCGCAGGATCGGCCAGAACGGCCGTTATCCGCCAACCGGTCCGCGCCACGCATCTGGCAGCCGGGCTGTTTACGGCCGTTTTCACCTCATCGTCTTCTTCCAGCCCAACTGGCTGGCTACCATCGACAACATCGCCAACCCGTGGCACGCGCTTTGACGGCGTTCCTGTTCACCTTTGCCATTTGGGCTGCCGCCGCCTACGCCCTGCGGCGCGTCTGGCAGCAAACGCGCAGTCAGGTAGATGGGGTGATGGCGCTCATTGCCGTCTGGCTGGCCATTGGCACCATTAGCATGCACGGCTTCGATTTATGGCTGCCAGCCGGCTGGTGGCTGTACCATCTACTGCTGCTGATGGGGGCGATTACGGCCGTTGCTGTCCCTCATCCACTCCTACGAACAGCTGCGCCGCTTTCGCCTCACATACTACTAGTTGGCGATTGGCCTCATCGCCACTGCCGCGCTGACGCTTTGGGCCTCCCACCTGGTGGCCGAAGTTGTGCAGCAGGGCATCAACAGCGAAGTGGAAGGATTTTGATGGGCACCGGCATTTCCGCGCCGATTGCCCGACTGACCCAAATGGTGATCCACGCCCGCATCACCGGGCTTTGGGTGGCCGGTTTGGCGATGGGCACCCTGTTTGCCGCCCTGCTGGTCATCGTCAACCGAGCCGACGGGTTGATTGTGCGGCGCACCGATGAGCTGGCCCAGGCCAACGCCGAGCTGCGCGCCGCCGAAGCGCTGCGCGACGACCTGACGGACATGATCGCACCGATTTGCACGCCGCTAACCACCTCAACCTCAGCCTGGATTTGCTGAAAACGTTGGCCGATGAGGCCAAAGCGGCCCAGCGAGCGCGATTTGTGCAGTCGGCCAACCGGTCGGCCGGCGGATATGCTGCAATGCTGAACCAACTGCTGGATGCGGCCCAGCTGGAGGCGGGTGCGCTGCGGCTCAACCAGGCGGAAACATTCTTTGACAGAACTTTTGCGGGAGAAAGCGGCCGTTTTCCAACCGCAAATCGTCGCCAACAAAAGCACCTCACCCTGGCCCTGCCGCAAAATTTGCCACCCATCGCCATAGACGCCAATTTAATTGACCGGGTGCTGGATAATCTGCTGGGCAACGCGCTGAAATACACCGACGCGGGCGGGCAAATCACGCTGCGGCAGCAGGCGGGCAGCAGCTCATCGTCGCCGTTGCCGATGATGGCGAGGGGATTGAGCAGGCCAAAGCAGACCAGATTTTGACAAGTTTTACCAGGTGCGGGATGCGGAAGGCAGGCCAGGTGGCGGGGGGACCGGGCTGGGGTTATCGTTTTGCAAGATGGTGGTGGAGGCGCATAACGGCCGTATCTGGGTAGAAAGCCAGCCTGGCGAAGGCAGTACATCTCTACTTCACCTCCCTCTTCAGTTGGCAGGTGTTTCGCCAAAATGCAGGCCAATGGGCTCAAGCTTCGTTGGGCAGGGTAACAACCAACTGTTTTCAGCAATTTCTGTCAGTTCTAGCCAGCGGAATTCGGCCGTTTCCAAATCCACTTTGGCCTGCTCCAACGCATCTACCAGCGGCTGCAACCGTGCGTAATCGGAGCCGATCTCATTGATTTGGGCGGAGAGGGCGGCGATTTTTTGGGTGAGGGCTTCGATGGTGGATTCGGCCGTTTCCAGTTCGCGCTGTTCTTTCCAGGTGAGCTTGCGGGGGCGGGAATTTGTAGGGGGTTGGTTTTGCTAGGGTTGGTTTGTTGGTGGCTGGTTTGCTTATGGGCGTTTGTTCTGCTTCGCGCAGGCGTTGGTAGGTTTCGTAGGGGGCGGGTAGCGGGTGCCCAGCACGCCTTCTTCAAAGCTGAGTAAGAAGTCTACGTTGCGGTCCAAAAGTAGCGGTCGTGGCTGACGACGACCAGCGTGCCGCTGAACTGGTCTAGAAATTGCTCCAGCACGGTGAGCGTTTGCACGTCTAAATCGTTGGTTGGCTCGTCCAAAAAGAGGACGTTGGGCTGGCGTACCAGGGTGCGCAGCAGGTAAAGCCGTCGCCGCTCGCCGCCGCTGAGGCTGCCAATTTTGGCCCTCTGCTCGGTCGGGTGAAGAGGAACCATTCCAGCATTTGCGCCGCTTCCACGCGCTCGCCGTCGTTGGTGCGGATGAGGGGGCCAGATTGTTCATGTAGTCGAACAAAAGTTTCCTCGTCGGCCAAATCTTCGGCCTGCTGGTCGTAATAGCCCAGCTCCACGGTGTCGCCCCAGCGCACGTCGCCGCTGTCTGGCGCGGTTTTGCCCGCCAGC
>JADJOJ010000004.1 GCA_016713825.1 Candidatus Leptofilum gracile
GTTGATTTCGGCGGGGCTGATTTCTGCCTCGAAAATGTTGGCTGGCGAGCTAGAAATTGAAGAGGGTGAATCGTTGGCTCGGATTGAGCGGTTGCGCCTGGCAGATGGTTCGCCCATGAGCGTAGAGGTTTCTTTTTTGGTGCATCGTTACTGCCCTGGGATTCTGGCCCAAGATTACACATCGCGTTCGCTGCGTTTGATGCTGGAGGAAAGCTACCAGATTCGCATTACCAGCGCCCGGCAAAGATTCAGGCGGTCGCGGCTACCGAAGAGATGGCTGAAGTTCTGGGCATCGACCCAGGGGCCCCGCTGCTGTACATCGAGCGCATTTCGTTTTCGGAGTTTGATTTTCCGGTGGAATATTTGCGCCTTTTCCACCGCGGCGACCGGTATACGCTCCACGCTGATCTGCGCGGGTAAGTCACCACCATTCGACGAAGTTTTTTATCCATACAGCACAAAGAGAAAAAATGCATATTGTCACGCTTTAGGCGAGATTCTGATTGATATGTTTCCGGCGGAAGTGGGACGGCCGTTAACCCAGGTCACCGCCTTCCATCCCAAACCGGGCGGGGCACCGGCCAACGTGGCGGTGGCCGCTCGCCGTCTGGGCGCAAACACCGCCTTCATCGGCAAGGTGGGCGACGATATTTTTGGCCACCAGCTGATTGAGGTGCTGCGGCAGGAAGGTGGAGACACGCGCCATGCGCATCGATGACGACGCGCGGACGACGATGGCCATCATTGCCCTGCCGGATGCCAACACGGCCGAATTTGTCTTCTACCGCAATCCCGGTGCAGATTTACAGCTGCGCCCCGACGAACTGGACGGTGATTTGCTGCAAAACACGCGGGCGCTGCACATTGGCTCGCTGAGTTTGGTGGCTGAACCGGCCCGCTCGGCGACGGAAACGGCCGTTTCCCTTGCCAAAGAAGCCGGGGCGCTCATCTCCTTCGACGTCAACTACCGCCCCAGCCTGTGGCACAGCCCGGAAGCGGCGCTGGCCCAGATTCAAAAGATGATTCCGCAAGTCGATTTAGTGAAAGTGAATGAAGTTGAGCTGGCGCTGCTGGCGGGTGATGGGGTGGATACGGCCGTTGCCCTCCAAGCCATCCTCGACCAGGGACCCAGCCTGTGTGTGCTCACCCGTGGACAAACGGCAGCCGGGCGCAAACGGCCGTTGGCGCGGTTGCGGTCCCCGCTTTCCCCCGTCACCACCGTCGATGCCACCGGCTGTGGCGATGCTTTTATTGCGGCGTTGCTGTTTCAACTCACAAAAACGGCCGATTGGCGGCAGGCGTTTTCTCTGGGGAATCTCCAGACAGCGCTCCGCTTTGCCAACGCCGTCGGAGCGTTAACCGCTCAGACACAAGGGGTGATACCGGCACTGCCAACGGCCGTTCAGGTAGAAACCTTCCTGTCTCAGCAACCATTATCCATGTAAGGAGTCCATATGAACAGTTCCATGCAATCTGCTGTCGGGGTGGACGCGCTAAACGAAATAGCGCGTCAGATGCGCCTCGACATCCTGGAGATGACCACCAAGGCCGGTTCCGGCCACCCCTCCAGCTCATTTTCGGCCACCGAAGTGGTCACCGCGCTCTATTTTGGCGGCGTGCTGCGCTACCGCGCCGACGAACCCACCTGGCCCGCCCGCGACCGCTTCATCATGAGCAAGGGCACGCCGCGCCGCTGCTGTATGCGGCGCTGTCCCGCGCTGGCTACATTCCGCGCGAGATGATCTGGACCTTGCGCGAAGTGGACAGCCCGGTGCAGGGGCATCCCATCCAAAACCTGCTGCCCGGCGTCGAAGCCACCACCGGCTCGTTGGGCCAGGGGTTGTCGGTTGGTGTGGGGCACGTGCTGGGCGGCCGTTTGAACCAGCTCGATTACCGCGTCTACGTGCTGCTGGGCGATGGCGAATGTGAAGCGGGGCAAATTTGGGAAGCGGCCATGGCCGCCGCCCATTACAAGGCCGACAATCTGGTGGCCATCCTCGACTACAACAAATTTCAGGAGACCGGGCCTATCAGCCGCGAAATGGGGCTGGAGCCGCTGGTGCAGAAGTGGCAGAGCTTTGGCTGGCACGTGGCAGAGGCCGATGGCCACGACGTGGCCGATCTGCTGGCCAAGTTTGACGCCGTCCGGCAGGTCAAAGGCCAGCCATCCATCATCATTGCCCACACCGTGAAAGGCAAAGGCGTTTCCTTTGTTGAGGCAGACTTTACATTTCACGGTCGGGCGCTGACCGCAGAGCAGGCCGTTTTGGCCCGGGAGGAACTCAATGGAACTCGGTAAACAGGCAGGACTTAAACCGTATCCCAAACCGCTGCGCAATGTTTTTGGCGAGGCGCTGCTAAACGTGGCCCGCGCCAATGAAAAAGTAGTTGTTCTTGATGGCGATCTGGGCAACTCGACCAAAACGGAATATGTGCGCGAGGAATTTCCGGAGCGCTTTTTTAATATCGGCATTGCCGAGAGCAACCTGGTGGGCGTTGGGGCCGGGCTGGCTGGCTGTGGCTTTGTGCCCTGGATTACCAGCTTCTCTTCCTTTTTACTGTGCAACGCCTACGACCAGATTCGGCTGGCGGTGGCGATGTCCAACATCAATGCCAAGATTCTGGGCAGCCACGGCGGCATCACCCTGGGCAAAGATGGCCCAACGCAGATGGGCATTGAAGATTTGGCGCTGATGGGCGGGCTGCCCACCTTCACCATTTTGGTGCCCAGCGATCCGGCCTCGATGCATGCGGCCGTCAAAGCCGCCACCGAGTTCGAAGGGCCTGTTTTCCTCCGCTCCAGCCGCGTGGCGCTGCCGGAAATTTACCCGATGGACAATTGCCCGTTTGAGATTGGCAAGGCCAATGTGGTGCGCCAGGGCAGCGACCTGACGATTGTGGCCTGCGGCATTATGGTAGCGGCGGCGCTGGATGCAACGGCCGTTCTCGCCAAAGAAGGCATCGAAGCGCGGGTGCTGGACATGCACACCATCCGCCCGATGGACGTGGACGCCCTGGCGGCGGCGGCGCGGGAAACCGGGGCCATCGTCACCGCCGAGGAGCATCTGCTGCAAGGGGGCATGGGCAGCAACATTGCCCGCGTGGTGGCAGCGCACCATCCAGTGCCGATGCGCTTTGTGGGGCTGGCCGACACCTACACCGAGTCGGGCGATCCGGATGATTTGCTGAAGAAGTATAAATTAACGGCCGTTGACATCACCGCCGCCGCCCGGGAAGCTTTCGCGGCCAAGGCAGGGTAACGATGATCCTCAATGACCTGAAGAAACGCGCCGCAGCAGGCAATCCGATTCGGGTGGCCGCCAGCGGGGCAGGCTGGATGGGCAGCGGCTTTGCCGCCCAAATGGGCCACGTGCCCGGCATGGAGCTATCTGTGCTGGTGGATGCCGATCTGCAAGCGGCGTGTGAAGCGTTCACGGCCACCGGGCTAGACCGGGGCGACGTGGTGGAAGCGGCGCGGGTTGGCCCGGCAATGGACGCCATCCGCCAGGGCAAGCGCGTCATCACCGACGACATCAGCCTGGCGGCCCAGCAGGAGGCGATCGATGTACTCACTGACGCCACGCCGTCGCCCGCTTCCGGCGCGGAAACCGCTTACACCGCCATCCAACACGGCAAAGACGTGGTGCTGATCAACATCGAAGCGGACGTAACCGTGGGCCGCATCCTGAAAAAGCTGGCGGCCGATGCGGGCGTGCTGTATTCGGTATCCTCTGGGGACGAGCCGGGCTGCCTGATGGAGCTGGTGGAGTTTGTCAATCTGCTTGGGTTCGAGCCGATTGTGATTGGCAAGGGCAAAAACAACCCGCTGAATCCGGCGGCAACGCCCGACACCGTGGCCGAATCGGCGCGGCGGGCCAACAAAGACGCTTATCAGACTGCTTCTTATGTGGATGGCTCCAAAACGATGTTCGAGATGACCTGCGCCGCCAACGCCACCGGCTGCGTGCCGATGCAGCGGGGCATGGTGGGGCCAGAAGCGACACAGGAGACGGTGACGGAAATCTTCTCTTTGCGGGAAGATGGCGGTTTGGCCCCGTTCCCTGGCGTGGTGGACTTTGTGCAGGGGGCGGCGATGGCGGGCGGCGTCTTTGTGACGGTGCGGGTGCAGGATGACCGGATTGCTGACGATCTGAAATATTTGAAGGTGGGCAACGGCCGTTACTCAACCTTCTTCCGCCCGTACCACCTCTGGTTTATTGAAGCGCCCATCTCTATTGCCCGCGCCGTTTTGTACCGGCAGACAACGCTGGTGCCGCTGGACCGGCCGGTGGCGGATGTGCTGACCATTGCCAAGCGGGATTTGCAGCCGGGCGATCGGCTGGATGAGTTTGGTGGCTACACTTTTCGCGGATTGATGGATACGGCAACGGCCGTTGCCGCCGAAAATGGGCTGCCGGTGGGGTTAGCCCCCGGCGCAGTGCTGAAGCGCCCGGTTTCCCTGGGCCGCGTCATCACCTGGGACGATGTATTTCTGGACGAAGCCAGCACGGTGGTGCAGCTGCGGCGGCAGCAGGATAGGTTGTGAAACGTGAGGCGTGAGGCGTGATGCGTGAAACGTGATGCGTGAGTTTTTGCTGCTCACGTTTCACGTTTCACGCATCACGCGGCAAAGGATTGATATGGTGGTCGAAACGAAACAAATGGATAATGACGTGCAGGCGCTGATTGCGGCCGAGTGGTTTAACGGCCGTTGCGCTGCAAGAAGCGCTGCGCAAAATGCACCTGATTCGCCTGTTTGAAGAGAAGGCGGAGTCGCTGTACGCGCTGGGCAAAATTCACGGCACGATGCACCTCTCTATTGGGCAGGAGGCGTCGGCCGTCGGTGCCTGCCTGGCGCTGAAACCAGACGATTATATTCTCAGCACCCATCGCGGCCACGGCCACTGCATTGGCAAAGGGGCCGAGCCGAAACTGATGATGGCCGAGTTTTTTGGCAAGGACGTGGGTTACTGTCGCGGTCGCGGCGGCTCCATGCACATAGCCGACGTGGCCGGGGGCAACCTGGGGGCCAACGGCATCGTGGCGGGCGGCATTCCGCTGTCCACCGGGGTGGGCCTCAGCATCAAAATGCAGCAGCTGGGCAAAGTGTGCCTGACCTTTTTTGGGGACGGCGCGGCCAATGAGGGGGCGTTCCATGAATCGCTGAATCTGGCGGCGATCTGGCAGCTGCCGGTGGTCTACATTTGCGAAAACAATCGGTACGCCATGTCCATGCCGGTGGAAGCGGCGTTCCCCATCGCCCAAATTTCGCAGCGGGCGGTGGCGTACAACATGCCCGGCGTGACGGTGGACGGCAATGATTTGTTTGCGGTGTACGAGGCGGTGAAAACGGCCGTTACCCGCGCCCGCGCCGGTGAAGGTCCCAGCCTGATCGAAACGATCACCTACCGCTGGCGCGGTCACTCCAAAAGCGACCGGCAGCGGTACCGCACCCGCGAAGAAGTGAAAGCGTGGCAGGCGCGTGACCCCATCGCCCACCTGGAGCAGCAACTGCTGCGGGCCGGGTTGCTCGACGAGGCGCAGCTGGCCGAGATCGCTGCCGCTGCCCAACAAACCATCGAAGCCAGTGTGGCCTTTGCCGAGGCGGCGGCCGACCCGGACCCGGCCTCAATTTTGGAAGGTGTGTATGCTTAAGCAAATGGAAGCAGTGGCAGCGGGGGGGGAAACGGCCGTCACCCGCGAACTCACCTACGCCCAGGCCGTGCGTGAAGCCTTGCAACTGGCGATGACGCGGGACGAAAAAGTGTTCATGCTCGGTGAAGATATTGGCGTGTACGGCGGCGCTTTTGGCGTCACCGACGGCCTGTATGAGCAGTTTGGGCCGGAGCGCGTGCGCGATACGCCCATCTCTGAAGCGGTAATTGCTGGAGCGGCCGTCGGCGCGGCCATGACCGGTATGCGCCCCGTGGCTGAAATTCAGTTTATGGATTTCATCACCCTGTCCATGGAGCAGCTGGTGCTGCAAGGTGCCAAAATTCGCTTCATGTTTGGCGGCAAGGCGACGGTGCCCCTGGTGCTGCGCACCCCCGCAGGCTCCGGCACCGGCGCGGCGGCGCAGCATTCGGAAAGCCTGGAGGCGTGGTTTGTGCACGTGCCCGGCCTGAAAGTGGTGATGCCTTCCACCCCTTACGATGCCAAAGGGCTGCTGCTGGCGGCCATCGAGGATGATAATCCGGTGATTTTTGTGGAGCACAAGCTGCTCTATCGCACCAAGGGCCACGTGCCGGAAGGATATTACACCGTGCCGCTGAGCCAGAGCGAAGTGAAGCGCCCAGGGCGCGATCTGACCGTGGTGGCGACGTCGATCATGGTGCCGCGCGCGCTGGAAGCGGCCGACATTTTGGCCCAGGAAGGGATCGAGCTGGAAGTGGTCGATCCACGCACGCTGAAGCCGTACGATGCGGGGACGGTGACGCAGTCGGTGATTAAAACTGGCAAGGCGCTGGTGGTGCATGAAGCGCCCAAGACCGGCGGTTTTGGCGGCGAAGTGGTGGCCGAGATTGTGTCTGGCGCGGCGTTTGATTACCTGGAAGCGCCGGTGCGCCGCCTGGCCGGACTGGACGTGCCTATTCCGTACAACCGGGAATTGGAGCGAACGGCCGTTCCCCAAGTAGAAGATATCGTGCGTGAGGCGCGGGCGCTGGTGCAGGGGGCGTACTAATCATGGCCACGCCCATCATCATGCCCAAATTTAGCATGACCCAGGAAGAAGGGATCGTCGCCGCCTGGCTGGTAGCCGAGGGGGAGGCCGTGGAAAAGGGCGACCCGATCATGGAAGTGGAAACCGACAAGGTGACCATGGAAGTGGAAGCGCCAGAGAGCGGCGTGCTGCGCGGGGTGCTGGTGCGTGCGGGGGACGCGGTGCCGGTGACGGAAATCATCGCCTACATCGTGCCGCCGGGTGAAGTGTGGCGTGCGCCTGTGGTGGCAACGGCCGTCCCGGCCACTCCGCCCCAAAGCAACCCCGATCGCGCAGCGGTTGGCCGCCGCCAACGCCATCGACCTGGCCCACATTCCGCCGCCGGACGCCGGGCAAAAAATCCGGCGGCAGCATGTGGAAGCGTTTTTGCAGCAGCACACAGACGACCCGGTGCCAGCGGTGACCCACGGTAAGGTGCGGGCCACGCCTGCGGCGCGGCGCGTTGCTCGGGAGCAAGGGGTCGCTTTGGCGCAGATCAACGGCAGCGGGCCACACGGCCGTATTCAGGCCAATGACGTGGTTGTTTATACGCCGCCCCCACCTGCTGCCCCACCCGCGCCGGAACCGGAAACGGCCGTTGCGCCCGACGATCTGCTGCCGGTCAACCGCATGCGGCGCACCATCGCCGAGCGGCTGACGCACAGCTACCAGACCATCCCGCACATCACCTTCACGGTGTCGGCGCAGATGACGGCCGTTCACGACCTGCGGCAGCGCTTAAATGCCGCAGCGGACAAAGAAGGGACGGCGCGGGTGAGTGTAACGGCCGTGTTGGCCAAAGTGTGCGCCTGGGCGCTGGGGCGTCATGCCCTGGTCAACGCCTCCTGGGGCGAGAGCGGCATTCAGCTGCACCGGCAGGCCAACATCGGCATTGCCGTGGCGCTGGACGATGGCCTGATTGTGCCGGTGGTGGCCGACGCGGCGGCCAAAGGGCTGCGGGCGATTGCCGCTGAGGTGCAGGAGTTGACGGGGCGGGCGCGAAACGGCCGTTTGCAGCCTTCAGACGTGCAGGGCGGCACCTTCACCATCAGCAATTTGGGCATGCTGGGCGTGGACCAGTTCACGGCGATCATCAACCCGCCGCAGAGCGCCATTCTGGCGGTGGGGCGCACGGTGAAGCAGCCGGTGGTGGTAGAAACCCCGGCAGGCGACGAACTGCTGATTCGCCCGATGATGCAGATGACGCTGTCGGTAGACCATCGTATCATTGATGGGGCGGTGGCGGCCCGCTTTTTGCAGGACGTGGTGGCGGGCCTGGAAGAACCGGATCGCCTGCTTTGGTGATAATGGTAAATGGTAAATAGTAAATGGTTAATGGTTAATGGTTAATGAGCTTGCAAGTCTCAGCCAATTACCATTTACAATTAACCATTAACCGTTCACAATTCACAATTTTTGGAGGTTTCCATGAGAATTGGCGTGTTTACAGCTTTGTTTCAGAATTTGCCCTTTGAGGAGGCGTTGGATAAGGCGGTGGCGGCGGGGGTAACGGCCGTTGAAATTGGCGCGGGTGGTTATCCCGGCAGCCAGCACTGCCCGGTAGATGACCTGCTGGCCAGCGCCGCCCAACGAGACGATTATTTAGAAGCGATCCATTCGCGCGGCCTGATTTTGAGCGCGCTGAGCGTGCACAACAACCCGATCCATCCCAACCCAGAAACGGCCAAAGAGGCGGATACCGTCATTCGTAAGGCGGTGGAGCTGGCCAAACTGCTCAATGTGCCGGTGGTCAACGGCTTTTCTGGCCTGCCTGCTGGCGCACCGGGCGACGCCATGCCCAACTGGGTCACCTGCCCCTGGCCGCCAGAATTTTTGGAGATGCTGGATTACCAGTGGAACCAGGTGGCCATCCCCTACTGGCGCGAAACCGAAAAATTTATCGCCGACCAGGGCATTAAGTTTGCCTTTGAGATGCATCCCGGCATGTTGGTTTACAACGTGGAGACGATGCTGCGCCTGCGCGAAGCGACGGGGGCGGCGCTGGGCTGCAACTTCGACCCCAGCCACCTCTTCTGGAACGGCGTGGACCCGGTGGCGGCGATTCGCAAGCTGGGCAGCGCCATCTACCATGTGCACGGCAAGGATTGTTACGTGGACCAGCTGAACATCGCCGTCAACGGCTGCAACGACCACAAACCGTACGACCAGATTCTGAACCGCGCCTGGACGTTCCGCAGCATCGGCTACGGCCACGACGGGCAGGTGTGGAAGGATATCATCAGCGCCCTGCGGCTGGTGGGGTACGACTATGTCATTTCCATTGAGCACGAAGATGCGCTGATGTCCACCGATGAAGGGCTGGGCAAGGGTGTGGCGATGTTGCAAGACGCCAACATCTTTGAGCAGCCGGGTGAGATGTTTTGGGCGTGAAACGTGATGCGTGAAACGTGAAAAGAAAAGTTTCACGCATCACGTTTCACGCGTCTGAGGTCTGAAGCGGCAGCAGCCTCAGGAGACGCAGATGGGACGGATTGAGCTAAACGAGGCGGGGTGGGAAAACGGCCGTGGCTACCGCAAAAATCGGCTGGTGGATGCGGCCACGTTTGCCTGCCCCGGCACATTGGCGCAGCTGGTGGAAATTGCGCCCGGCGACATGATTCCTGACCACGTACACCGGAAGTCGGTTGAGTTTTACGTCGTGATGGCCGGGAGCTGCCGGTTGGTGATTAACGATGAAACACACTGCTTAAGCAGCGGCGATATGTTTTTGACGCAGCCGGGCGACGTGCATCGCCTGTACAACGACGGCGATGTGCCGTTCCGGCTGCTGGTTTTCAAGACCAACGCAGCGCTACCGGACACATTTTGGGTGGAGGACACAAGCAATGAGTAACGACATTCCTGAAGTTGGCATTGGCATGTTGGGGTATGCCTTTATGGGGCGGGCGCACAGCAACGCGCTGCGCTCAATTCCTTTTGCCATCGATCCCCCGCCAGCGATTCCAAAGCTGGTGGCGGTATGCGGCCGTGACGAAGCGGCGCTGAAAGCGATGGCGGCGCGCTATGGCTATGAAAAAACGTACACCAACTGGCGCGACATGCTGGAAGACGACGCGGTGCAGCTGGTGGACAACGGCGGCCCCAACGACGCCCACGCCGAGCCGTCTATCCTGGCGGCGCAGGCGGGCAAGCATGTCTTTTGCGAAAAACCGCTGGCGCGTACGGCCGAAGAAGCCAAAGCGATGCTGGACGCGGTGACGAAGGCGGGCGTCAAACATGGCGTGGCCTTCAACTACCGCTTCGTGCCGGCCATTCGCCAGGCCAAGCTGCTGATTGAGAGCGGGGCGCTGGGGCGCATTTACCATTTCCGGGCGATGTATTTGCAGGAGTGGATTTTGCCGCACTACAACACGCCGCACCTGTGGCGCATGGACAAACAGCGGGCGGGCACCGGGGCGATTGGCGACCTGGCGGCGCACATTGTGGATTTGGGTCGGTATTTAGTGGGAGAAATGAAGAGCCTCAGTGGGATGACGCGCACGTTTATTGAGGAACGGCCGTTGCCCGATGGCAGCGGTATGGCCAAAGTAGACGTCGATGATGCCTTCGTAGCGACCGTTGAGTTTGCCAACGGGGCAATTGGCTCACTGGAAGGAACACGGCTGGCGGCCGGGCGCAAAAATTACGAAGTGATTGAGATCAACGGCGAGAAAGGCTCAATCCGCTTTAACCTGGAGCGGCTGAACGAGCTGGAAGTGTACTGGGTGCACGACGAGCCGAAAGAGACGCAGGGTTTCCACACGGTCAATGTGACCGAAGGACACCACCCCTGGCTGCACCATTGGTGGCCGCCGGGACACATCATCGGCTGGGAACACACCTTCATCCACGAGCTGACCCACTTCCTGGACAGCATTGTCAACGATAAGCCGGTGGCTCCCATTGGGGCGACGTTTGAGGATGGGTATAAAGCGGCCGTTGTCTGTGATGCGATTCTGAATTCGGCAATGAGCAAACGACAGGTCGATTTGATTTATGAATGATGTACCCTAAAACCAGATAGCCAGCTTGCGGTGCAACTTCACTAAAGCAAACAAGAAACATCTGCTATAATTTGGGCAACCAGAAGCAAAACGTTTCATATTTGTTCACCCAAAAGAAGGAAGTGCCATGCTGGCCAAAGTTTTTAGTTGCGCCATTGTCGGGCTGGAAGCCGAAATTGTAGAAGTTGAAGTGGATATCATTCGGGGGCAGCCAGCGTTTAACCTGGTGGGGTTGCCAGATGCGGCCGTTCGCGAAAGCCGAGATCGTGTGCATAGCGCGATTAAAAACAGCGGCTTCACCTTCCCCGGAGGTAAACGGATCACCGTAAACCTGGCCCCCGCCGATCTGCGCAAAGAAGGCCCGGCCTACGATTTGCCCATTGCCGTGGGCGTGTTGGCCGCCTCGCAGCAAATTTGGCCAGAAAAGCTGGCGGGGGCGCTTTTCCTGGGCGAGCTGTCGCTGGATGGGACGGCACGGCACACCAAGGGCATCTTGCCCATGACGGCGTTGGCGCGTGAGCAAGGCTTTAGCCGCGTTTTTGTGCCAGCAGAGGACGCGGCAGAAGCTGCGCTGCTGCCCGATGTGGATGTGTTTGCTATTCGCAACCTGGGCGAGCTGGTAGCCCATCTTACCGGGCTCAAGCCGCTTAATCCGTACACTGTTGATTTGGAAGTGGAATTTCAACAGGAGCCAACCTATGCAGCCGATTTTGAAGACATCATGGGGCAGGAACATGTTAAACGCGCGCTTGAGATTAGTGCAAGTGGCAACCATAACCTGTTGATGTCTGGTCCGCCTGGGGCTGGTAAAACGTTGTTGGCCAAATCATTGCCCAGCATTTTGCCGCGGATGTCGGTGGATGAGGCGCTGGAGGTGACAAAAATATACAGCGTGGCCGGGTTGCTGCCGTCCGATACGCCGCTGGTGCGGAATCGGCCGTTTCGTTCGCCGCACCACACCATCAGCTATGCGGGGTTGGTGGGGGGCGGGGCCTGGCCGCGTCCTGGTGAAATTAGCCTTTCGCATAGGGGGGTACTTTTCCTCGATGAGCTGCCGGAGTTTGGCCAAAATCTTATCGAAGTCCTGCGCCAGCCGCTGGAGGGGATTCCGCGCGAAGTTTCAATCTCTCGGGCTTCTGGCACGGTTACCTATCCGGCTAACTTTATGCTGGTGGCGGCGCAAAATCCGTGCCCGTGCGGCTACTTTGGGGATCCGACGCACGCCTGCTCTTGCTCCAATGCAATGATCACGCGCTACCAGAAGCGCATTTCTGGCCCGTTGATGGACCGGATTGACCTGCATGTGGAAGTGCCGCGCGTTGCCTATGAAAAGTTAACCAGTCGGCAGCGCGGGGAGTCATCGGCGCAAATTCGGGCGCGGGTTGAGCAGGCGCGGGTTATCCAGGCTGAGCGGTTTAAGGGGCGTTCTTTGTATGCCAATGCCGATATGGGGCCAAGTGAAGTGCGTGAAATGTGCCAGTTGGACGATACGGGGAATCGCCTTATGAAGAGTGCGATGGCGCAGATGAACCTGAGTGCACGGGCGTTTCATCGTGTTTTAAAGGTGGCGCGTACCATTGCCGACTTATCTGAGGAAGCGACCATTAAGCCTGCGCACCTGGCAGAGGCGTTGCAGTATCGGATACGGCCGTTAAACGAATAATCCCCCCCATAACCCAATTCAGAAGTTGGCTGCCACAAGGGTATCTTTCTTGCTCAGTCCGTTATGTGTGGCTACCATAACGTAATTCACCTCGTAAGTAACAGTTACTAACCTAAGATAAGCTGACGTTGTTCCGAAACATGTTGTGGCCAAAAGTGAAGCAAAAGAATCCAATTTTTCTAAAACGAAAAAGGCAAAAAAGCTTGCTGTATTTTCTCTTTTGGGGCCTGGCGGAAACGTTGCTAAATTTAAAATATTGATAGATAGCTATTTTGGCGTTTTCCTATTCAACCTACTGTTAGTTAAATTAACCAACATCATCCTCGTGCGCTAACCATTTTTCACATCGCTACCATGGAAAAACGCTGATCAAAGGAACAATTGATGAAGCAATTCCCATCAATCTGGAATGAGGAAGCAAACATTCAGCCTCCACGTGTTCAAAGCCAATTCTGGGCAAACCCCACAGAGGAAGTTGCATATTTCCCGCTCTCCTACAATCAGCGGTCTATTTGGCTACATCATGTTTTGAATCCACAAACGGTGGCCAACAATGTTGTGCAGGCGATTCATTTTCAAAACGAAATAGATGTTGCCAATTTTGGGGCAGCTTTGCAAATGGTGACAGACCGGCAGGCGACGTTGCGCACCACTTTCGTTGAGGTGGATGGGGAGCTTGTTCAGAAAGTGCGGGCCAGCCAGCCCGTAGATTTTCAGTATGAAGATGCTTCTAGCTGGAGCGAACAAACGCTTAATGAGCGGTTGACCCAGGAAGCGTATCGGCCGTTTGATTTGGCGCGCGGGCCATTATTCCGGGCGTTTTTGTTTTCACAAGGTCCGCAAAACCATATTTTTCTGTTCAATATGCACCACATCATCACCGATATGTGGTCGATTGCTATTTTCTTAAAAGAGCTGTTTCATTATTACAATGAGCGCAGCGGCACGGCAAAAAAGAAGCTTCCGCCACTGCGGAAAAGCTATCAGGATTTTGCCCACAAACAACAAGAATTGCTTGATAGTTCAGAAGGGCTGCGTTTGCAGGCGTTTTGGCAGGAACAACTTTCTGGTGAACTGCCGCTGTTGAATTTGCCAACCGATAAACCTTTGCAGCGATCGTTGACGCACCGGGGGGCGATCCATCTGTTGGCGCTTGATGCGCCGTTATCGGAGCGTCTGGCCCATTTGGCCGATTCCCACGAAACGTCGTTGTTCGCGCAACTGTTTGCGGCTTACCAACTTCTTTTGCGCCGTTACAGCGGTCAGGATGACATTTTGGTTGGTTCGCCGCTGGCGAGCCGCACGGCGCAAACGGCGCGGCTCATCGGTTATTTTGTCAACCCGGTTGTGCTTCGCGTTCAGGAAACAGAAAACCCGCCTTTTAGCCATTTTGTGCGCAAGGTTCACCAGATTATTGAAGCGGCTTTTGCTCATGGAGCTTACCCGCTGCAAAAAATAATGGAAGATGTACACGCGGCGCGGGCAACCAGCAATGGGCAGGGTCAGTCGTTGTTTCGGGTGGGGTTTAGCTGGCAAAAATCGTTGAAGCTGGGCAGTGATTTGATGAGCTCTGGCGCATTGGGCGTAGGGCAGGATGATAAAGAGGTGGAGGGGTTTAAGGGGGGGCCGTATCCATTGGTGGCGCAGGTGTCGCCGCTGGATTTGATGCTCTCTTTTGGTGAAGTGGATCAGCGCATTGTGGTTCGGTTTGAGTATAGAACGGATCTGTTTGAGGCGGCGACGATTATGCGACTGGCGGCCCATTTCCGGGCCATATTGGAACAGATGGTGGCTGCCCCAGAAACGCCGATTGCTCATTTTGCTATTTTGTCTGCTGAAGAGACGGAATTGTTGGCGGATTGGGGGCGTGGTAAGCGTGTGCCGCTGCCTAAGCAGGCGCTGCCTGCGCTTTTTACGGCTCAGGCAGACCAAATGCCAGAGGCGGTGGCGCTCCGGTTTGAAGACCAGGAGATGAGTTATGGGGTGTTGAACGGCCGTTCCACCCAATTGGCCCGTTTTCTGCAAAAAGAAGGGGTTGGCCCAGACACCATTGTGGGTGTGTTGCTGGATAGAACGCCGGAAATGGTTGTGGCGCTTTTGGGCATCATGAAGGCTGGCGCCGCCTACCTGCCTCTGGACCCCAGCTTTCCCGCTGAGCGGCTGGCTTACATTTTAGATGATGCACGTGTTGGCCATTTGTTGACTTCTGGCCAATACCAGCCCCACCTGCCAGCGCTGCCCACCCGCCTCATCGACCTGGCTGCGGCGTGGGAAACAGAGATAACCCTTTTTTCAGCTGCGGCTTTAGATACCCCCGTTAGCCAGGATGCACCGGCGTACGTCATTTACACATCTGGTTCTACGGGCAACCCCAAAGGGGTGCAGGTTACGCAGCGCAATATGGTCAATTTCTTGCAGGCGATGGCTCACACCCCTGGGCTTTCTGCCAACGATGTTTTGCTCTCGGTGACAACCCTGGCTTTTGACATTTCTGTTTTGGAGATATTCTTGCCGCTGCTGGTGGGGGCTCAGGTTGTGCTTGTAGGGCGGGAAACGGCCGTAAACCCCCAACTACTCCAATCTGCCCTTACCGTTGCTCAAGCCACCGTGATGCAAGCCACCCCCACCACCTGGCGCATGCTCCTAGAAAACAACTGGCCCGGTGACCCAAACCTGAAACTCCTCTGCGGCGGCGAAGCAATGCCGCGCGACCTGGCCGAGCAATTGCTGCCCCGCTGTAAAGAATTGTGGAACATGTACGGCCCCACCGAAACCACAGTCTGGTCAACCATTTACCAGGTTCAATCCGGCACCGGGCCAGTGCCCATTGGCAAACCGATCGATAACACCGA
This sequence comes from Candidatus Leptofilum gracile, assembly GCA_016713825.1. Lineage (GTDB taxonomy): Bacteria > Chloroflexota > Anaerolineae > Promineifilales > Promineifilaceae > Leptofilum > Leptofilum gracile. The sequence continues at coordinate 15,220 of JADJOJ010000004.1, forward strand.
TATTTTCATTCTAGATAAAGCGCAGCAGCAGCTGCCCGTTGGTATCCCCGGTGAACTTTACATCGGTGGAGAAGGTGTGGTTCGTGGCTATCTTCACCGGCCAGAACTCACCACCCAAAAATTCCTCCAAACGGCCGAATTGCCCCACGCATTACCCGCCCCGGCAGCCACAGAGGATCAGTCAGCGCCGCGCCTCTACCGCACAGGAGATTTGGTGCGCTGGCTGCCAGATGGCAACCTGGAATTTCTGGGTCGGCTAGACCATCAGGTAAAAGTGCGCGGCTATCGCATTGAGCTGGGCGAAATTGAAGCAAAACTTAACGAACACCCGGCGGTGCAGGAAACGGCCGTTATCACCCGAGAATTCGCCCCGGCAATCATCAATTGATCGCTTACTTCACCACCACATCAGACGATCTCACGTTTGAGCAGCTACAGCACCACCTGAAGCGCGGCCTGCCTGAATATATGATTCCCGTCGAATTCATTCGGCTAGACGCCTTCCCCCTAACCCCCAATCGAAAAATCAACCGGCGGGCGTTGCCCCAAATGCTGGGGAATAACCTTTTGCGCGAAACGGCCGTAACCAAACCCCAAACGGCCGAACAAGAACAGATTGCCGCCATTTGGTGCGAAGTGCTCAGCCGCCAGCAAATAGGCATTCACGACAACTTCTTTGCCCTGGGTGGCCACTCCCTGTTAGCCACGCAAATCGTATCCCGAATTCGGGATGCTTTTCAGATTGAGCTGCCCATCCACACGCTGTTCGATGCCTCTACAGTGGCAGAATTGGCCGCCATTGTGGCCGAGCTGCGCATGAACGCCACCGCCGAGCCGCAGCTGCCGCTGGTGCCCCAAGACGCTGTCGCCCATCCACCGCTGTCGTTCTCGCAAGAACGGATGTGGTTTTTGTATCAGCTAAATCCGCAAAGCACAGCCTACAACATTCCCGGCGCGTTGCGCCTGACCGGGCCATTGGCTGTCGAGGCGCTGGCCTGGAGCTTAAAGCAGCTCTTCAAGCGTCATGAAAGTTTGCGCACCCGGTTTGTGGTGGTTGATGGCCAACCCGCTACCGTTATCGAGCCCGATTTTGTGCCAGAGCTGCCAGTGGAAGATTGCCGCTCGCTGCCGCCCGAAGCGCAACAAGCACACGTTATGCGTGCTCTGGAACAGGCTGTGCGCACCCCCTTCCAATTAGACAAGCTGCCTCTGATTGACATAAAGCTGTTCCAGCTGGCTGACGAAGAGCATATCTTGCTGGTAAACATGCACCACATCATTTCTGATCAATGGTCGATTGGTGTTTTGAGCCGTGATTTGGCCGCGTTTTACCAGGCACATTTGCAAAATAAACCGGCTGCCCTGCCAGCCATGCCCATTCAGGTGCAGGACCATGCCATCTGGCAGCGTCGGCTGGCGCAGGGTGGGGGGCTGGATGCTCAGTTTGCCTATTGGGCTAAACAGCTCGCCGATTTGCCGATAGTTGAACTGCCCGCCGATCGGCCGCGACCGACGGTGCAAACGTATGAAGGGACGGTGATAACCGCACCATTGCCAACGTCGGTGCGCGAAGGTTTGCAGCAGTTGGGCCAGCAGGAAAATGCCACCACCTTTATGATGATGCTGGCTGGTTATTATTTGTTGATCAATCGGTACACGGGTGCGGAGGATATTCCCATCGGCACGCCGATTGCCAACCGGCGCTATGCCCAGACCGAACCGTTGATCAGTACGTTGGTGAATACGTTGGTGCTGCGTACGGCCGTTTCCCCCAACCTCACCTTCCGCCAATTCCTGCAGCAGGTCAAAAAGGTCGCCCTGGAAGCATACGCCCACCAGGATGTGCCGTTCGAGCAGTTGGTGGATCGTTTACAGGTCAAGCGCGACACCAGCCGTTCCCCCCTGTTTCAGCTGTTCTTTAACGTGCAAAATGCCCCGTTTTCCCTGCCCCAATTGCCCGGAATTGAGCAAGAAGTCATCATCGTAGACCGGGGGCGGCCCAGTTCGACCTCTCGTTGACTGTAGATATGGAGATGACCCAACAAGCTGCGTTGGAATACAACAGCTCGCTGTTCGATCCGGCACGCATGGAACGCCTGCTGGGGCATTATTGGACGATGATGGCCGCCGCCCTGGCCGATCCAGACCAGCCAATCGCCGCGCTGCCGCTGCTAACCCAGCCAGAGATTGACCAACTGCGGCGACTGAATGATACGGCCGTTGCCTACCCCCACACCAGCTGCATTCCCCAACTGTTCGAAGCCCAGGCAGCCCAGCGTGCGGCGCAAACCGCCTACACCTTTGCCGGCCACAGCGCCACCTACCAGGAGCTCAACCAGCGGGCCAACCGCCTGGCACGCCACCTGCAAACGCTCGGTGTCGTGCAGGGCGACCTGGTAGGGGTCAAGCTAGAACGCTCGCTGGAGATGATTGTCGCCCTCCTGGCGGTGCACAAAGCGGGCGCTGCCTACATTCCGCTAGACCCCGGCTTCCCGGCAGACCGGCTGGCCTTCATGCTAGACGATGCCCAGGCCAGAGCCATCATCACCCAGACGCAGCTGTTTAGCGCCGCCGACGGGCATGCCGGATTGCAAATTGCCTACATGGACCAGATTGCCCCGCTGCTGGCCCAGCTAGAGGCGCACAATCTGCCGCCCATCGCCACCGCCGATGATCTGGCCTACATGATTTACACGTCTGGCTCTACCGGCAAGCCCAAAGGGGTGCAGGTTACCCACCGCAATGCAGTCAACTTCTTGCTGTCTATGGCCCGGCAGCCGGGGCTAACGCCAGCGGATACGCTGCTCTCTGTCACCACCCTTTCTTTCGACATCTCCGTGCTGGAAATATTTTTGCCGCTGATTGTGGGGGCCAAAGGTGAATTGGTGAGTCGGGAAACGGCCGTAACCCCCGAAAAACTACAAGCCGCGCTACAGCAATCTGGGGCCACCCTTATGCAGGCCACGCCCACCACCTGGCGCATGCTGCTAGAATCTGGCTGGGCGGGCAGCCCCACCCTAAAAATTCTCTGCGGTGGTGAAGCGATGCCCCGCGACCTGGCCGCGCAGCTGCTGCCCCGCTGCCAGGAATTGTGGAACATGTACGGCCCTACAGAAACAACGGTCTGGTCCTCTATTTACCGCGTGCGGGATGGGCACAGCGCCATCCCCGTAGGCCAGCCCATTGCCAACACCACCTTTTACATTCTAGACCAGCAGAAACGGCCGTTGCCCATCGGCGTCCCCGGCGAGCTGTACATCGGCGGCGATGGCGTGGCGCGTGGTTACTTCAACCGCTCCGAACTCACAGCCGAAAAATTCCTGCACGTCGCCGATTTGGCCCCTTTGGCCGCCATTTTGCCAGAAGAGGCACAAGCGCAGCCCCTGTACCGCACCGGCGACCTGGCCCGCTTTATGCCCGATGGCAACGTAGATTTCCTGGGACGTCTGGACCATCAGGTAAAGTGCGCGGTTATCGTATTGAGCTGGGTGAGATTGAAGCCGTGCTGGCCAAACATCCCGCACTGCGCGAACTGGTGGTCACCACCAAGGAGATCGCCACCGGCGATGTGCGCCTGGTTGCCTACTTTATTCCCTGGAACGATCCGCCAGAAACGGCCGAACTGCGCCAATTTGTAGGCGACAGCCTGCCAGATTATATGATCCCCGCCGCCTTTGTGGCGTTAGACGTTTTTCCGCTAACGCCCAACAAAAAATAGATCGGCGTGCCTTACCAGTGCCAGAGATGTTAACGGCCGTTTCCAGCAAAAGCCAAACCACCACCACCGACCCACTCGAACTGCAACTCATCCACATCTGGGAACGCGTATTGGGCATCAAGGGAATCGGCCGTCAAGATGATTTCTTCGAGCTAGGCGGCCACTCCCTGCTCGCCATTCGTGTCTTTGCCGAAATCGAAAAATCACCGGGCAGCAGTTCCCGCTCCCCATCCTCTTCCGCGCCCCCACCATTGCGCACCTGGCCGAAGCCCTGCGTGAAGAAGGCTGGCACACCAGTTGGTCCTCCCTGGTACCCATTCAGCCCAATGGCACCAAGCCCACCTTCTTCTACGTTGCGCCCTTTCTCATCAGCGTGCTCAGCTTTGCCAGGCTGGCACGTTACCTCGGCGAGGATCAGCCGCTCTACGGCTTGCAGCCGCAAGGCATGGATGGCAATCAGCCGCATCACACCCGCGTAGAGGATATGGCCGCCCACTACATCAAAGAAATGCGCACCCTCCAACCTCACGGACCTTATTACCTGGGCGGGCATTGTGCTGGCAGCTGGGTAGCCTTTGAAATGGCCCAACAACTGCAAGCCGCAGGTGAAGAAGTTCAACTCCTGGTCCTGGTAGATTCAGAACCGCCAAATATTGCGCCACCGCAAGTGCCCCGCCTGAAGCATCTAGCCCAGCGAGCCATGTTCTATTGGCAAGACAAGCGCCTCTGGCACGCCATTGCCTGGAAGATACAGTTGATTTATCAAAATCTCTTGCTGCTGCGCGTAGGCGGTGATGAAGCACAGCGTGTGGCCACCATCCGCCAGGCGCATGCCCAGGCCCACCGCGATTACCGCTCGGGTCAGTTTTACGGCGATGTCACCTTTATCCGGAGTAGAGAATCCACCCATCTGCCAGACAAGGCGTGGCATCTCAGGTGGTCGGAGTTGATTTCCGGTGAGCTTCACACCAAAATTGCCGACTGCACCCATGCCGGTTTGGTGCTGGAACCTGGCGCTGGCGAACTGGCGGCAGCTATCGGCGCAGCCATCGAAGAAGCGCAAGCCCAATAAAGAATTGCACAAGACAAATCATCTGCATCAGCCGTAGCAAAATACCCTTTTGCCACGGCTGATGCGGCGTGGGCGGCCGGCAAAGGAAGATGCCCCTTTAACAGGGAACCCTTTGGCCAGAAACATTATTTTGGCGGCAACATTGGGTCAATTGGGCTAAAGAGGAGTGGCGCTGCTTAAATCGGGTTTGTTTAAGCAGCGCCACAATTTTAGGGGGAAGAAGTAAAATAGGAAGAGTATCTATAAAGTAGTACCGTTTTCTTACGGTATAAATTAAGGTTTTAGTACCAATTAAAAATGAGGTAAGTTTGTAACAATAGAGCCTTTTTGGCTGTGGTAGGCGTCTTCCTGCGCTGCCCAGCCGACACGGTTAGGAGCGTATTCCCCTGGGCTGAAAGGTAGCCGAAGCCAATGTATAGTTCCGCACATTTTTAGGAAGGTCTGACTTGTACCTGGTACTCTTGCCAGGCGCTGTTGAACGCTTCGATGACGGCAGGGGAGGCATTTTTATCTATCAACCAGGTGGCCCAGATCATATGGCCGTTGGCTTTTTTACGATTGGTTTGTGGCTCGTCGAACTGGCTGATCGTGTGGGCAAAATCGCCGACAGCATCATTGCGTTCTGTTTGTGTTTTTAGCCATTGGTAGAAGGAAAAGGATTCCATAGCTGCGTTAACCTCGCTTGTTTGACTCTTGGCGTCACCTGGCGTGACGCTGGACCAATACAGACAATGGCTCCCTGGTATATCCCCAGAAAATTGGACTAGTGACATAATATCATTACCCACTTAAGATTGTTATTAAGGCCCTGTGAAATCCTGGCTGGCTGGGATGGTACTTTTGGCCTATTTTTGTAGATTGGGGCATGATTCGGGGTTTAATTGTGTAAATCGACATAATCAATTTAGCATTGAGGTGCCCGGTACAAGATTGCTCTTGCGAATCCAATCACACTGATATACGCTTAACCTCACTCTACATTGCCTGGTTAAGTGATTTTCTGAAGTTTTGGGCATTGCTAGAGACATAAGCAGGACGTTTTTGAAAACCCATGGCGAAAGATAAAGCAAAATACGATAAAGCAATAAAAGTAGGGCTGGCTTATAACAAGGCCGGACGGTGGAAGGATGCTTTTACGGCATTTCAGGTGGCGATTGGGGAGTTCCCTAGTGATGCTGCGGCGTATGCTGGTTTGGGCGAGGCCTGTTTGGGTCTAAAGCAGCTGGATCGGGCGTTGGACTGTTTTAAACTGGCGGCGCGTTATTCCAAAGGGGATATGCGGTATTTGCGCAGCGTGGCGGATATTCAGGAGCGGCAAGGGCAGCTGGCTGAAGCGGCACGTACTTACCTGGCGATTGGCGAAACGTTGTTGAAGCAGCGGCAGTTGGAAGAGGCGATTGGCAACTGGGAACGGTCGATCCGTTTGGATTCTAGCTTGTTGGGATCGCACAAGCGGTTGGCGATGGTGTTCCAGCGGCTGAACCGGACCCGCGATGCCGTGCGAGAGTATTTGGCGATTGCCCGTATTTTGCAGATGCGGGGTGAGCCCAAGACAGCGATGAAAATGTGCCAGGCGGCCTTGCGTTTGGACCCGGGGAATGAGGATGTGTTAACGGCCGTTGAGCTTATTCGTCATGGTGAGGCGGCTTTTGCCGAACCAGAGGTGGAAGAGGTCATAAAACCGGAACGCACGACGGGGCTCTCGGCTGAGGAGCAGGCGGAGGCCGACAGCCTGACGGAAACCGTGCGCCAGATGGCAGCTATTTTTGAAGCCGAGCGCAACCAGCACGTGGTGGCTGAGCAAGAAGCGGTTTCTGACCCGTTGGAGAAGGCCCGGCGTTTAGCCCAGGAAGAGTTGGCCGCCGAACTGTTCCGCGATGAGGATGACGCGGAAGAGGGCGCTAACGGGCTGAGTAAGCTGGAGCGTGAGCGCTGCTGGGGCAGGCGATGGATTTTGAGACGCGTGGACAGCTTGATGATGCGATTAGCTGTTATCAGCGGGCAATCAAGGGCGGGTTAAAGTTGCCTGCGGCTTATTTTATGTTGGGGCTGCTGTATGTGGCTAACCATCAGGAGAGTGAGGCGCGCAAAGTTTTGGCGCTGGCGGCGCAGAGCCCGGCTTATTTGCAGGCGAGCAAATTGGCGCTTTCGGGAAAGTAACGGCCGTTTCCTCCTTTCATACTAAATTTTTTAAATCGAGACAAAGTAGATGCCTAAACCAAGAAAGTTCCGCATCAGTGATGAAGCGGTTTTGAAACGATTATTCAAATGTGTGCCGCCAGTTGGCCCGATGAGACCGTGCGACCAGAAGATATTGCCATTACTCTGCACGAGGTGGAGTGGCAGGCGCTAACCAAACGGATCCGGCTGGCCGTAAAGCAGCTGGCGGAGGCTGGCCACGTGCAAATTTTGCGCAAGGGCAAGCCGGTGCCGCCCGATGATTTTAAGGGCGTGTACCGGGTGCGCTTGGCCGATTCGTTTTGGCATGACCCTGCGGTAGAAGCAGTTAGGCCAGCTGAATAACTCCCCAACGGCCGTTCACCAACCAATCTTTCTCCATGTGCGCCATTTTTGCTGCCTGAGCGTCGCTTAACCCTGCCAGCACCTCCGATTTGCAGGTGCGCAGGAACAGCGTGGGCGTGGGCAGGTAGCTAACGATCTCTGTAAATGGCGTGGTGTGTGGCCACGGGGCATCGCCCAGGGCACGCCGGTAGTTGGCGTCGCCTTTGCTGATGACGAGATCGGCCGCGGCCAGCTTGTGGCGTAGATCGCCTGGCAGCTGCCAGAGCGGGTGGGGCGAGGTCCAGAACGGATGGGTGGTAAGGCGCAGACGGCCGTTTACCAAATAACCAATCAACCGCTCACCCGTTTGTTGTAGGGTTGGGTTTTCGTGGCGGTGTAAGTAGGCCACCGTGCTTTCTACATCGTACGGCGTTGCGTCGGAGACGAAGGTGGGGAACAGCTTCAGGTGAAAGATGACAGCGGCTGCCTGTTCTGTCGCCAGTAGATAATCTGCCAGACATAAATCCCCAATCAGCTCAAACCCGGCATTGTCGATAATGAAATCTACCTGGCGCAATGGCTTTTGCAGCAAGGGGGTAACGGCCGTTTCCTCATCTACCAGCAAATGGTCCGTTTGGTCGGCAGAGTTGGCGTGGTTGGGCATGGCGTCGTCCCCGGCGGCCCACATGCTCATATCTGCCTGGTTGCCCCACAGGTCGGCCAGCAGCAGGTGGCGGAAGCTGCCCGGCTGCCAGCCGTGGGGGATGAACTGGTTCAGCTGGGTTACCAGCGCCTGGGTTTGGTTGGTGGCGGTGCGCAAGCTTTCTCGCTTTTGGTGGGCAAAAGGATCGATGCCGCTGCGAAAATGATCCACTGCGGCCACAATGCGTCGGTAAAAGTAGGTTTCTACAAAAAACCAGGGAATTTCTAGCCAGTTTTGCCCCCGGTACGGTTCGATATGGCGCTGCCAGTCGTCCAGGTCTGGGGCGAGATGATTGGGCAGTTGGGTGATGGGGCCGTGGGGGATGCTGTTGTGTAGGGCGGCGAGTTGGGCAACGGCCGTTTCCGGCAGTTCATTTTCGGCCAGGGTGCGCTGCAAAATTTTCGGCGAGCCGCCGCACGATAGAATCTTTGGTGTAATCGGTGTCGATGCCGCGCAGCGGGGTAGGGACAGGGAGCCTGGGTGTGTTCATGGTGGGGTACTTGTGGGGTTAAAATGAGTCGCCTTCTTGCATAAACTCTAGCCGGTTGCCGAATGGGTCATCGACATAAAATCGGCGCAGGGCTACGCCAGATTCATCGGCCACGAGGGGGATGCCGGCGGCTTGCAAATGGGTGCGAGCTGCTGCCAGGTCGGCGACGCGCAGGCCGGGGTGGGCTTTGCGGGCGGGTACAAAATCGACCTGAACGCCCAGGTGCAGCTCCAGGCCATCACCGGCAAACCAGCAGCCCCCTTTGGCTTTGAGGGGTTCTGGTTTTTCCAGTTCGCGCAGGCGGAGGAGACGGCCGTAAAAATCCCGAGCCTGTGCCTCGCCCCCCGGCGGCATAGCCAACTGTACATGATCCAGACGCGTGATCTTCATGCCAAATCCTCCATCTTGAAATGTGTAAAACTACGAGAAAAAGTGTGGAAGAATGGCTATGCTTCTGGTTGGGCCAGGAAGCTGTAGCCGGTACCCCAATCTGAAATGATGTAATGGGGTCTTTGGGAGAAACTTCAATTTTGCGGCGCAGGCGGTAGATATGGGTGTGCAAACGGTCTTCGAAGGCATCGTCCATGGGCCAGACGCGGCGCAGTAAAAGCCGTTGGTGACGGTGCGACCGGCGTTGCGCATGAGGATGTACAGCAGTTTGGCTTCGGTGGGGGTCAGCTGCACGGGCCGTTCGCGCACAAACGCTTTGCGATTGGGAAAATCGACCTGCAAGTTGTCATCTACTTTGATGACGGGTTCCAGGGTGTAGGCAAAATCCCCATGCGGCGCAGCACGCGCCGCACCCGCGCCATGAGTTCTGCCGCGCGGAACGGCTTGACGATGTAATCTTCCGCGTACCGGTCCAGGCCAAAGACCACCGTTTCTTCATCGTCGATGGCGGTGAGCATGATGATAGGCAGGTCAGAAAATTCGTGGATTGCTTCGCAAAGTTCAAAGCCGTCCATGCCGGGCATATTCAGGTCGATGATGGCCAGGTGGGGCAAGCCGGTGCGGGAGATGACGGAGAGGGCTTCTTCGCCGGAAACGGCCGTATGCACCACATACGCCTCTCGCTGCAAGGCAGTTTGCACGGCCCGTAAAATGGAGATGTTGTCATCGACGACTAAAATTTTGAAGGCGGTATCTTCTGCGTTCCCTATCAACATAGCCAGAATACTAATACAGCAGGGGTGAGAAGGCAACTACTTTGCCTGTCGATCTGCGGTTCTGGCTGTGAATTTTGGATAAATAATAGGAATCGATCAGGGCATGGCGTTAAAAACGGCCGCAAAATCTTCAAAGGGCTGGGCACCGACAAAAATTTGGCCGTTGATGTCGAAGATGGGTTGGCTGAAAATGCTGCGCTGGCGGCGAATATTGTCCAGTTCCAGCACGGTGGCAATGCCGTCTGGGCCGTCGTAGCATGCTTCAAAGGTGGCCTGATCGGCACCGAGGGCAACGGCCGTATTCACATAGTAATCCCGATCTGCCCCCACAGTGCATTTTGGTTGGCAAACAGGTAGGCATGTGCCGCCCAAAACAGATTCGGGTCTTGCTGGCCCATACATTCGGCCGTGAGCGTCGAGTAGACGCTGGGGTCGCCGTGGTTCAGCACGGGCCAAAAACGAGCTTAACACGCCCGGTATTGACGTAGTTGGCGATAATCTCTGGCTCGGTGCCTAGCACGGTAGGCACGGCAGCTGCCTCAGAGGAAGTCGGAGTAGTCGATGTGGGTGATGGGGGCATTGGGATCGCCCAGAAAGAAAGCGCCTTCTGCGGTACGGCCGCTTATCACGCCAACTTCTTCAACTGTCTGCGTTTCGGTTGTTGTTGGGTCGCTAACGGGCTGAGTTGGTTCTGGTACGGCCGTTGCTGCAGCAACTTCCGTCACGGTTTCTGTGATGACGGGTGGGGGCACGGTGGCGGTGGGGGGAACGGCCGTTGTCGGGGATGGTTGGGGGGAAACGGCCGTTTCTGTGGTTGGGGCACAGGCCGTTAGCAGTAAAAATAGCAGGCTAAACCAAAAAAATCGTCTCATGCCCTTAAGTATACCGGGCCTGACGACCCCAGTTCTTACATCTTTCTTAACGCCTGAATGGGGCTAATCAGAAAAGAGTTCGGTGAGTGAAGGCAGCACCAGCGGCCAGGTGCCCGCGTTTTTAAGTCGCTTGATTTCTGCCCGAATAAAATGAGCACCTTCGCTGTAGGCCTCTTCCCCGGCGGGGAATTTTGTGTCGTATAGCGCTTGCAGGCAGCTTGTGTACAAAACGAATGGCTCAATTTGGGTTAAATGGGCCTCAAACGTGTCGTGCTGGTGGGGCTGCCAATGTGCGTTTTGCTGGGCCAGCAAAATTTCCACTTCGGCCGTCAGCCACATCGGCAAGTTATGGGTGGTTGCTAAATCAAAGATCGGGGCTGGCGAGGTATGGGCACAAACGGTGTGATCGCCCTGGGAGAGAATTTGCAGCGCGCCGCCAAAGGTGAACGCCTCTACTTTTTTGTTGATCCGGTCAGTAATAAAAATGCGTCCGGCACATACCCGGAAACTGGTTTCCGCCCGTCCAGGGGTGGTGAATGGTTAGATGTTCCAGATGATCTTGCGCCGAGATTATCTGAAACTGAACTTTGCTGGGATCAAAATGGCGCTCGGTGGGTTTTGTGGTCAGGATGATATCGAGTCGGGGATGGCCTGGATAGTGGGGAACTTCAGAAGGATAAAAAATATATCCGAGGTCGGGTTCATGCGTTAAATCTAGCATCATTGGCTCCCAATTAATTCGGTTTTTGCCCGGTGTGGATGGCGACGGTGCCGAACATGAACAGCTTGTAGGTGACGTTTTGGAAGCCGGTCTGGCGCATGATGTCGGCCACAGTTTCCGGGTCTTTGAACTGCTGGGTGCTGTCTGGCAGGTAGCGGTACGCTTCAGATTCGCCGGTGATGAGCTTGCCCAGCAGGGGGATGACGTGGTTGAGGTGGATGAGGATGAACGGCCGTAACAAATTCTGCTTCGGTGTGCTGGATTCCAGCACCACAACCCGCCCGCCGGGCTTTGTGACCCGCATCTGCTCGGCAAATGCGCCGGGCACGTCGATGACGTTGCGCATCAAGAAGCCGGAGGTGACGGCATCGAAATAATCATCGGGGAAGGGGAGCGCTAGCGTGTCTGACCCCACCCATTGGATTGGCTGCCGTTCGGGGATTTGCTTGCCCGCCTGCATCATTTCCACCGTGAAGTCACCGCCGACGGCTTGCAGGCCGGGCGTTTGGCGCAATCCCTCCAGAGCGATGTCCCCGGTGCCGGTAGCGATGTCGAGGAGACGGCCGTTCTTTGGCAAATTGGCCTGCTGGATGACATAGCGACGCCATTTAATATCCTGTCCGCCGGTCATCAGGCGGTTCATCAAATCATAACGGCCCGCAATGCGGGCAAACATGCTTTGCACATACTGTGCGCGTTCTTGTCCTTGTAGATGGGCCATAGTCAAAACCTTGTTCTAGGCAGGAGAGGGAATGTAATTGGGTAATTGAGTAATTGGTAATTAATTCCACTCTTGCCACTTGTGTTTTGACCTTGATCATAGGCTGTTTAGCTGATTTGTCCACGTGAATTTAGAGGGATCATCGAAGCGGGGTAGCGAGGCTAGGGGAATTTAGGCGGCGGCGGCTCGTTTGTCATCTGCATGAGGGATTTTTGATAAGCGCAGAACAAGGCGAAAAGCTTCTCTGCTGGGGCGCTGTCTTCGGCGAGCGCGAAACCTTGTCCCGGCTGTGCTGGCGTCCCGCCGCACCGCCTATTTTGCAATCTTGAACGCCTGAATGTTAGCATAGGGTAGGTGGGAAACGGCCGTTCCCACCTACCCCAAATCCATCAACCGTGCCATCTCATCAGACGTAAGCGTAATGCTGGCGGCATCCCAATTTTGCTGCAAGTGAACCGGGTTGTGCGACATGGGGATGGTGATCACCCACGGCTGCTGCACCAGCCAGGCCAGGGCAATTTGGTAGGGGGTGGCGTTATGCGCGGCGGCAATCTCTTCCAGCACATTTTGTACGCGCAGTTGGCCTTCTTCCATGGGGGAGTACGCGGTTACCACGATGTTGTTGGCCTGGCAGTACGGAATGACGCCATTTTGCACCTCGCTGCGGGTGGTGAGGCTGTACGGCACCTGGTTGGTCACAATCGGCGTTTCGCTCAGTTCTTGCGCCTCTTTTAGCTCGTCCAGCTCAAAGTTGCTGACCCCAGGTAGCGGATTTTGCCTGCCCGCACCGCTTCGTTGAGGGCGCGAAACGTTTCTGGCAGGGGGGTGCTGTCGCGCCAATGGATGAGGTAAAGGTCGATCTGGTCAACGCCCAGGCGCAGGAGCGAGCCATCGAGCGAACTGAGGGTGCGTTTGTAGCTGAGGTTGGGCGGCATCACTTTGCTGGTAAGGAACAGTTTGCTGCGGTCATAGCTGCGGATGGCCTGGCCCACCAGCTCCTCGGTGTGGCCGCTGGCATACATTTCGGCGGTGTCGATGTGGGTGTAGCCAATTTCCAGCGCGGCGTGGATCGCTTTGAGGGCGCGCGCGTCCTGGCTGCGATTGGGGCGGCTGCGGCCTCCCATGGCCCAGGTGCCCAGCCCCATTACGGGCAGCGGGGTGCCATCAAAAAGTGTGACTGTACGCATAATGTGTCTCCTCTGGAAATAGGCCGCGGATTACGCGGATTTACGCGGATTAAATCTGGGTGCAATCTGCGCAAATCTGCGAAATCTGCGGATTTTCATTCATGGTGTTTAGTCTGCGCTGATGTTGTCTTCCTTGAAAACAAAAAAACGGAACACAGAGTTGCACGGAGAAGCACAGAGTTACACAGAGAGATTAGGAGAAAACTGGTAACTTGGCGGTCTATTTTAAGTTGCGGCGGTGCAGAGAAAGTTATTCGTCGTCGGGTTCGGCGTCTAGGGTGATGATTGTGTCCTCATCTTCATCTGCAGCGCTGGCTGGCCCAGCAGCGCCGAGCACTTCGCGGGCTTTGCTGGTGCCGGTGGGCGGGCCGATGATGCCCATCTCTTCCATGGCGTCGATGAGGCGGGCGGCGCGGGTGTAGCCGATGCGGAAGCGGCGCTGGAGCAGGGAGGTAGACGCTTTGTTCAATTTGCGCACCATTTCGATCGCTTCTGGCATCAGATCGTCGTCAATTTCCACCTGCGACGGCTCGTTTTCCATCTCTTGCAGCGCTTCCCACAGGGGCTGCTGCTTGGTTTCTGGCGGGGCGGGGGTGGGCGGCTTCGGCCGTGCTGGTTCGGGCTTGGGGCTGGGTTCGACTGGTTTCCGGTTTACCACCGTCGGCGCATCTTCCTCAATGGGTTTGGCGGTTGATTTACCCAGGTTCACCACCGGGGCTTCGATGGTTTTGGGCGGTGCTGGCGGTGCCGCTTTGGCTTCTGGTTTTGGCTGGGGTGGTGGGGCCGCCACGGGCTGCGAGGGAATTTCGACGGGCTTGGGCTGGCTGCTTTCGGCGGCGGAAATAAGGTTGAAGCGGCGGGCGGCTTGCCAGTAACCAATCAGTTTGTTTAGCTCGCCGTCGCTGACGTAGCAACCTTGGGAGCGTACGGGGGCGGCGGCATCGGGGCTTTGGTAAAGCATGTCGCCCTGGCCCAGCAGCCGTTCTGCGCCGGTGGAGTCTAAAATGACGCGGCTGTCGGTGCTGGAGGCAACGGCGAAGGCGACGCGGGCGGGGAAGTTGGCTTTGATGAGACCGGTGACCACGTCTACAGACGGCCGTTGCGTAGCAATCACCATATGCATGCCGGTAGCGCGGGCCAGCTGGGCCAGCCGGGTAATGCCGCGCTCTGTCTCTTCTGGCGAAAGCATCATCAAATCGGCTAGCTCATCAATGATGATAACGATGTAAGGCAGCTCTTCAATCGATTTATTGCGCTTCGTTTTTTTGTTGTAATCTACAATATTGCGGGCACCCACTTCGGCAAACATTTTGTACCGATTGTCCATCTCGCGCATGGCCCATTGCAGTACGCCAATCACCTTGTCCATCTCCACCACCACCGGCGCGGCCAGGTGGGGGATGCCGTTGTAGCCGGTTAGCTCTACCCGTTTGGGGTCTACCATCACCACTTTGAGCTGGTCGGGGGTGTTGAGCAGCAGCAGGCTGGCGATGATGGCGTTGACGCAGACGGATTTACCGGAGCCGGTGGCTCCCGCGATGAGCAGGTGGGGCATGCCGGCCAGATCAGCCACGATGGGCTGCCCGGCCACGTCTTGCCCCAGGCCGATGCGCAGGGGGATTTGAGCTTGCCGAAAGCGGCCGTTTCCATCACATCTCGCAAAGAAACCAGCGCCTTGGCCGGATTGGGCACCTCGATGCCCACATACCCTTTGCCAGGCACCGGGGCCTGAATGCGGATCGATTGGGCGTGCAGCGCCAGGGTCAGGTCGTCGGCCAGGCCGGCGATTTTGCCCACTTTGACTTTGGTGCGCTTGCCGTTGCGCATGGTGAGGAAGCTTGGCTCTACGCCAAACTGGGTGATGGTCGGCCCCTGGTTGATTTCTACCACGGTGGCGGGTGCGCCGAAGCTCTCCAGGGTGTGCTCGATGATTTCCACCTGCTCACGGATGATAGCGCCGCTGGGGTCCATGTCGGTGCCGGGTTCTAGAATCTCTTCGAGAACGGGCAGCTTCCAGTTGTGTTGGGGGGAACGGCCGTTGCCGCCCAAAAAGACAGGCGTGACGATGGTGGGGGCCTCGGCTGGTTCCGGGGCGGGCTTACCGCGCGAGCCGCGCCCCTGGCGCACAGGCGGTGCCGGTTTGGGCTCTGGTTTGGGGGGGCGGTGGGGTGGGGGCGGCTGTTTCCACAGCGGCGGTTGGTGGGTCTGGAATCAGGCGGGGCTGGTTGGCTTCGGTGACGGGGGGGCGTTGGGGGCGGCTGGTGTTGATGGGCAGGTCGCGGCTGGTGCGTGGGGTGCTGCGGGTGGGGGTGGGTTGAGACGGCCGTTTGCTAAACAGCGCCTGCAAAAAATTGCCCATATCCTCGCGGGTGACCCCAGAAACCAGAATGGTGCCCAAAATGGCCACCACGGTGAGGGTAAAAATAGCGCCCAGGTTGCCAACGGCCGTCATCAGCAGCGAGGCAATCAGCCCACCCAAATAGCCGCCCCCTTGCTCTGCCCGGGCAATTGTCCACGGGTCGAAAAACTCATTTTCCAACATCAGCAGAGCCAATGAAGCAAACCCCATAAAGGCAAAATAAAGCAGCCCTGCGCCCGTTAGACGATAAACAGGCAGTTTCGGTGGCTGCTCCATGCCCCATAGCACCAAATACAGCCCCAGGCCGCCCGTAATAAGCGGCAGCAAGACGCTGCCCCAGCCAAAGGTGCGGCGCATCAGCCCCGCCAGCGACGTGGTAAGCTGCCCCTGCGTGGGCGAGAGCAAACTCAGTACAAATATAACGGTGATGAAAATAATCAGAATGCCCACCATCAGCGCTTTTTGGGCGACGCTAAAGCTGATTGGTTTACGGCTGGCGCTCGGCTTGCGGCTGGGCGTTTTTTTGCGCGGCGTCCGTTTGCCGGTTCCGCCCCGTGTGCTGCCAGATTTGGCTTCGGTTTTGCGTTTGGTGCTGGTGGTGCGTGTTGTTGTCTTTTTGGCCATAGCTCAGATGTTCCTATTGGTCAGAAGGGCATTATAACATGGATACCTGCTGGCGTCAGCCGAGGAAGAACAAAACACAAATGGCGCAAATATTGTTCATTGGCGATGCGTGTGGATTGAATTCTTGTGGTGCCAAAATGGACGAGGTTGCCTTGCGTTGTTCCTGATTAAAGAGATGAAGAATTTAGCACATAGATTCACAGAGAGATTTTTTCTGGTAATCGTTAAAACTTTACGTCCTTTGTGCCTTTAGGGTGGTTGGGTGGCTAAACGGCCGGATTTTGGATTGCCTGGAATTTGTCAGACCTTTTGCGCCACTTTTTGCCGCTGCTGCCTCTCTGCTGTATATTTTTCTCCTACACATTTGCCTATCCCACAGGCTTTAACTGGAGGTCCCACTTTGTCCCGCACTGCTTTGGTTGCCATTGGTGGCAACTCACTCATAACCGATAAAAATAATCCCGACATTCCCCATCAATGGGATGCCGTGCGTGAAACGTGCCGCCACCTGGCCGATATGGTGGAAGCTGGCTGGCATTTGGTGGTGACGCACGGCAATGGGCCACAAGTTGGCTACATTTTGCGCCGCAATGAGTTGGCGGCTCATGAAGTACACACCACACCGCTGGATTTAATCGTGGCCGATACGCAGGGCGCTATTGGCTACATGCTGCAACAGGCGTTGAGCAATGAACTGTTTAGCCGCAAGCTGGAACTGCCTGTTGTTTCTGTGGTGACGCAGGTGTTGGTGGATGAGCATGATCCTGCGTTTGATTCGCCCAGCAAGCCGATTGGCGGCTTTATGACGGAGGCGCAGGCCCGGCTGTTTGAAGAGCAGGGGTGGCGCGTGGTTGAAGATGCTGGGCGCGGCTGGCGGCGGGTGGTGGCATCACCCAAGCCGCAGCGCATTGTGGAAGAGCAGGCGATCCGGCAGCTGGTTTCGGCCGGGGGCGTGGTAATTGCCGTTGGTGGCGGGGGCATCCCGGTGGTGCAAAATCCGCAGGGCGAACTGCGTGAAATCCGGGGCGTGATGGCGGTGATCGACAAGGATTGGGCCAGTGGTTTGCTGGCGGCGCAGCTGGGTGTGGATTTGCTGCTGATCTCGACGGGCGTGCCGCAGGTGTCTATCCATTTCAATACGCCGCAGCAGGAAAATTTGGGTGAGATTACGGCCGTTCAACTCCACCAATATCTGCAAGAAGGCCATTTTGCCCCTGGCAGCATGCGGCCCAAAATTGAGGCCGTGCTAGCCTTTTTAGACAATGGTGGCAAACAGGCGCTCATTACTAGCCCCGACAACATTGGCAAGGCAATGCGCCATGAAACGGGGACGTGGATAACGAGTTAGGCAGAACGCGCAATTGTGAATCGTGAATTGTGAATGTGGGTTATCCGCCTCATTCACAATTTAATATTCACAATTCATTATTTCTATGAGTTGTTTTCGAATTGATCTGACCAGTCCGTTGGAGCTGATTTTCTACGGTCTATCGCTGCTGCAAGCGTTTCGGGCGTTGCAGTTGGCTGGCGTCATCCGGCGAGACTGGTCTGGCTTTCGGCAGCCGCCGCTGACGCGGTACAAGATGCAGCTGGTGGAGCAGGGGGCGTTTTTGCTGGCCATTCCCCCTTCTGTCATTGTGCATGAATATTTTCATGCGATTCCCATCTGGCTGTTTGGCGGGCGGGTTGTTAATTGTGGTTATGGGTTCTACTGGGGTTTTGTGCAGCCCGATCGCATTTTCCCGGCGGGGCAGGAGTGGGTTATCAGCCTGGGGGGGACGTTGGGCTCTTTGTTGTTTACGGCCGTTCTCTTCTTCCTGCTCTACCGCCACCAAAGCCAGACTTTGCGCTATTTTGCCCGCCAGTCGCTGAAAACACTTTCTTACTACAGCCTCATCTATTACCCCATTTTTTCAGCCGTTACGTTTATTGGCGATTGGCGCATTATTTACGATTTTGGGGCGACGCCAATTTTAAGTGGGGGAACGGCCGTTTTTCATGCGGCCCTGCTTTTCCTCTTTTGGCAGGCCAACCGGCGCGGCTGGTTTGAGATGGTAGGGCACAGCAGCCAAAAAGAGGCCGCCGCCTTTGCCCAGCTAAAAGCGAACTGGCAAAACAGCCCGCACGACCCGAAGCTGGCGTTGGCGTATGTAGACGCCCTGCGGCGAGGTGGGGCACCGCAGAAGGCCAAAACCGTGCTGGAACAAACCATCGCTCAAAACCCCAACCTGGCCGGGGCGTATTTGCAGCTGGCGCTGATTCAAACCAGTGGCAAGCGGAATGTGCCCAAAACGGCCGTTACTCACTTTGAAAAAGCGGTGCAGCTGGGCCTGGATGCACCCGGTCAGCGGGCCATCGCCCACCAATTTTTGAGCCAATATTATTTGGACATTGGTCAGGGGGCTGCGGCGTTGCACCATTTGGACGAGGCGATTGCGGCCACCACCGCCCTGCCAGAGAGCAGCCAACATTTGCTGCAAACAGCGCAGCTTTACCATTTGCGCAGCCTGGCGCATCAGCGGCAGCGGCAGCATGAGCAGGCGCGGCAAGATGCCGAACAGGCGCTGGCTCTGGCGCAAGCCGCTGGCGATGAAAAAGGAATCGCGTTTTACCAGCGTGAATTAGCGGTGCTGCATGGGCAGAACGGCCGTAGCTAATAGGACCTTCTTCCCAGCAAAACATGATCAATATCACCTGAAACCAATGCCATGACGCACTAACAAGACCGAAACATCGTTGGATACTCTGTACACTCGACCCAAAGTGATTCAACGGATAGCATTGCCTCATCGAGTTTATGACAAAAATAAGGAGGTGATTCGGCACAAAAACCAACAGTCCAGGTAAAGTAACAAGCCAGGCAACCGGCCCCGAATGCTTGTTACGCATTCAACCGCTTTCAACCATGATAATTTACTGAGGAGAAAGTAAATGATGAAAAATAAAACGCTTTGGATTTTCTTTTTGATGATGTTGGCGCTGGCGATGACTCTGTCGGCTTGCGGTGGTGGAGATGAACCGGCCGCCGATGAAGGCAGCGAGGATACCGCTGCAGATAGTGGCGATACGGCTGCTGAAGCAGATACGGCCGTAGATTGCACCAGCAGCACCGGCGAAGCCGAACAAGAAGGCAGCTACCAAATCCCTACAGCCATCGAAGGCTGTTATAACGTTGCCTTCGTCTACGTTGGCCCCCACGATGATGGTGGTTGGTCTCAGGCTCACGACGTAGGCCGCATCTACGTACAGGAAAACGTAGAAGATGTGCACACTGCCTACGTAGAAATCGTGGCTGAAGGTGCCGACGCCGAACAGGTGATCCGCTCCCTGGCCCGTAAAGGCTTCGATGTCATCTTCACCACCTCCTTTGGTTACATGGACGCCTCCGCCACCGTCGCCGACGAATTCCCCGACGTAGACATCATTCACATCAGCGGCTTCATGACCAATGGCGAAAACTTTGGCAACCTGATGGGCGCTATGGAAAACATGAAGTACCTGGCCGGTATGCTGGCCGGTTCCCGCGCCATGATGGACGGCAACCCGCGTCTTGGCTATATCGCCACCTTCCCCATCCCCGAAGAGCTCCGCCTGGGTAATGCGTTCGCCCTCGGCGCGCAGAAAACCTGCCCCGAATGCACCGTGGATGTCCGCTGGATCTTCACCTGGCATGATCCCATCATCGAAAAAGATGCCGCTTCTTCCCTGTTTGACAGCGGCGTGCAGGTTGTGATGACCGGTGCCGACACCCCCGCCCCGGCCGAAGCTGCCCCCGAAGGTAAATGGGGTATCACCTACGACTACGCCGGCAACTGCGTGATCGATGCCTGCCTCACCTCCATGTACTGGGACTGGGGTGTTGTCTATGCCCGCATCGTAGAAGAATCCCGCGCCGGAACCTGGGTTGCTGGCTCTGAGTACTTCGACGCCGACGCTGGCGCCATGGGCCTGTACGGCTTCATGGAAGGTGAAACGCTGCAACCCGGCGTGGCTGAACTGCCAGAAGCGGATTTGCAGATGATTCGCGACACGCTGGCCGCTATGCTGGCTGGTGAATTCACCCGCTTCGACGTCTTCAAAGGCCCCATCGTGGACAACCAGGGCAACACCGTTCTGGAAGATGGCGTCAGCCTGGAGCAGGTTGACCTGGATGGCTTCTCGCAGTTTGGCAGCCCGTGTACCACCTGTATGTATTGGTGGAACGAGAACGTTACCGCTGAACTACCTGAACTTGAATAACCTATAATCAGTATTCAGTAAGTCAGTAATCAGTATTCAGCTTTTACTGATTACTGACAACTGAATACTGCTCACTGAAACAAGGGGCACTACCATGAGCAACTCACCACTCGCCGTTGAAATGCAGGAAGTGACGGTGCGTTTTCCCGGGGTGTTGGCCAATGATCGGGTCAACTTAACGCTCAAGCGGGGGGAAATTCATGCCTTGCTGGGGGAAAATGGAGCTGGTAAAAGCACGTTGATGAATGTGTTGGCCGGTTTGTATAAACAAGCATCGGGCAATATTTGGGTCAATGGGGAGTTGGTCGATTTTAATTCGCCGAAGGATGCGATTGCCAAAGGCATTGGCATGGTACACCAACATTTTATGCTGGTGCCCACGCAAACGGTTACCGAAAATATTTTGCTGGGGCTGGATGAGCCGAAATTTTTCATGAATCTGGCCGATTACGACAAGAAGATTTTGGCGCTGCAAGATCAGTTTGGCTTGCGCGTGGACCCCAAGGCCAAAATCTGGCAGCTTTCGGTGGGGGAGCAGCAGCGGGTAGAAATTTTAAAGACGCTGTACCGTGGGGCCAATATTTTGATTATGGATGAGCCAACGGCCGTTCTTGCCCCACAAGAAATCGATGACCTGATGAAAACGATGCGCGCCATGGTAGACCAGGGCAAGTCGATTATTTTCATTAGCCATAAATTGCATGAAGTAACGGCCGTTGCCGACCGTATCACCGTCTTACGCAAAGGCAAAGTCACCGCCGAAGGGCACAGCATCGAAGGGCTCACCCGTGAAAAGCTGGCTGAACTGATGGTGGGCCGCAGCGTGGTGTTTGCCGTGGAAAAGAAGCCGCATCAAGCTGGCCCGGTTGTGCTTTCCATGAAGGATGTACATGCCGAGAACAACAAAGGCGTGCCCGCCCTGCGCGGCGTCTCGCTAGAGGTGCGCAGCGGCGAAATTTTGGGCATCGCTGGCGTGGCGGGCAACGGGCAAAGCGAGCTGGCGGAAGTGATCACCGGGCTTCGCCCGTGCACGGGCATCATCCAGGTGAATGGTGAAGATTTGTCTAACCAGCCGCCTATCAAGGCGATTCGCACCGGCGTCTCGCACGTGCCAGAAGACCGCACCAGGGTGGGCAGCGCCCCCAACATGAGCATCACCGAAAACACGATTATGAAGAGCTATCGCGGCGAGCCAATCAGCAGCCGCTGGCAAATTAACTTCGTTCGTGCCCGCGAGCGGGCCCGCAAGCTCAAGCAAATGTACGACATTTTGGCCCCAAGTGTCGAAACGATGGCCCGTAAGCTGTCTGGTGGCAATTTGCAGAAGGTCATTCTGGCCCGCGAAATCTCGGCAGAGCCCAATTTGATGGTGGCTGTACAGCCCACGCGCGGCCTGGATGTGGGGGCAATTGAAGCGATTCAGACCTTGCTGCTGGAACAACGGGAGAATGGAACGGCCGTCCTCCTCGTCTCGGAAGAGCTGGAAGAGCTGCTCGCTTTGAGTGACCGGATTGCGGTGATTTTTGACGGCCGTATCATGGGCATCATCGAAACAGACAAAGCCAACATCAACGAAATCGGACTTATGATGACGGGGAGCCCGCTTCAAAAGGCAAAAGAGTCATCCTCGTCATCCTCGATGACAGGTAGCACCAAAGAAGAGGCAACCGCATGAGCACCACCACTCCCACAACCCGTAAGCGCACCTTTCCCTACACCCTGCAAATTGAAAAACGCGTTGAAGACATTCCCCGCTGGCTGCCCGCCGCCACCTCCTTTGGCTCCGTTATTATCGCTTTCATCATCGCCGGTATCATCCTCAAACTAATTGGTGGTCAGCCACTTGTCGTGTTGCGCTTCTTTTTCGACGCCACCTTTGGCAGTTGGCCCGTCATCTCCGACACACTCGTGAAGGCCACCCCGCTCATGATGGTCGGCCTCGCCTGCACCGTCGCCTTCAAAATGAAGCTGTGGAACATCGGTGCCGAAGGCCAATTTTACATCGGCGCATTTGCCGCCAGCCTCGTCGTACTCGTTCCCCTGGTTGGCCCAGAAACCCCCCGCTTCATCGTCATCACCATGATGGTCATCATGGGCATGCTCGGCGGGGCCATCTGGGGCTTCTTTCCCGGTTACCTCAAAGCCCGCTACCAGGTCAACGAAATCATCACCACCCTCATGCTCAACTACGTCGCCATTCTCTGGAACAACTTCTGGATTTTCGACCGCTGGTCTGACGCCGGTTTTCAGATGACCCCCGTTTTTGAGAAAAACGCCTGGCTGCCCCGCTTAGCCGACTACGCGCGCGAAATCAGCGCCTTTTCCGGCATTACGCTGCACCTGGGCATTCTGTTTGGCGTTGTTGCCGCCGTGGTCGTTTGGTGGATTTTAGAGCGCAGCCGCTGGGGGTACGAAATTAAGCTCATCGGTGACAATCCCAACGCCGCCAAATATGCTGGCATCAATATCACCCGCAATGTCGTCTTTGTGATGATGCTCTCTGGCGGTTTGGCTGGTTTAGCTGGCATGGCCGAAGTCAGCGGCGTGGTACATCGCTTACAGGAGCGCATCTCACCCGGCTATGGCTTCACGGGCATCATCGTCGCCTGGCTGGCCAAGCTTAACCCCTTTGCCGTTATCCTGGTTTCCATCTTGTTTGGTGCCCTCATTGTGGCCGGCCGCGAAATTCAGCCCGCTGGTTTGTCTAACCTGCTTCAGGGCATCGTCCTGTTTATGGTTATCAGCAGCGACGTACTGCTGCGCTACAAAATTCGCCTCGTTCGTCTGTAAAAAAAATCTGCGGATAGCTTTTAGGAGATTTGCATGGACCCAATCATCATTTTGCACGCTGGTTTAGCTACCGGAACCATTTTGCTCTTTGCCGCCATTGGCGAGATTTTTGCCGAGCGCGCTGGGATTCTTAACCTGGGTGTGGAAGGCATGATGCTGCTGGGGGCGATGGCTGGCTTCAGCACGTCTTTAAGCACGGGCAGCCCCTGGGTGGGTTTAATTGTGGCCATGTTGGCAGGCGGCATCATCAGTCTGGCGCATGGTTTGGTGACCATTCATTTTCAGGCAGATCAGGTGGTGAGTGGCTTGTCGCTTACCTTTTTGGGCACAGGTCTTGCCCTGGTGCTGGGTGAGGGCCTCACCGGGCAGAACCCGCCATTGGTGCCCTCTTTTAGCATTCCTTTGCTATCGCAAATCCCTGTGATTGGGCCAATCTTCTTTTTTGATCACAGCCTGCTGGTGTATGTGGGCTACCTCTTTGCCCCGCTGGCCTGGTATTACATTCACCGTACGCGCCCCGGCATGCATTTGCGGGCCGTCGGCGAAAAGCCAGAAGCGGCCGATACAATGGGCATTAACGTGTACCGATTGCGTTATATGTACGTGTTTGTGGGGGGCTGCCTGGCTGGTTTGGCTGGTGCCACCATTAGCTTATCGGTATCCCCTGGCTGGTACAGCACGCAGACGACTTCTGGGCAAGGGTGGATTGCTGTGGGGCTGGTTATCTTTGCCCAGTGGGACCCGCTGCGGGCGGCGTTGGGCGGTTATCTGTTTGGGGCACTGCGGCGCGGTATTTTGGATTTGCAGGGGCCGGCGACGCTGTTTGGCTTCCGCAATCCGCTGTTTGTGAATTCTAACTTTGGCTTCTTTTTGCAGATGATGCCTTTTATTTTGACGATTATTGCTTTGGTGGTTGGCTCACGTGCGGTGGCGCGCAAGCGGCTGGGGGCCCCGGCTGCGCTGGGCGTGCCCTACATCCGGGGCGAGCGAGGGCTGTAGGGCAATTTTTAAAAATTGTCCTACGGAGATGTTTTGTAGTACCAGTGGTAAAATTCGGTGCGGGTTAAGCCGGATTGGTCACGCATGGCATACAGTTCGGCGCGGTTAGTGGCACCGGGCTGGGAGTGGACGTTTTGGCGGCGGGCGGGGGCGCTGCCGGGGCCAGCTAGAAAGTCGGCAATATGTTGGCGGTGCCACCAAAACATATCTTCGGGGAGTTCATCCAGGGGGAAGAACTGTAAATCTAGCACCTCACCTATTTGAGAGTTTAAGCTGCCGCCTACGATTTTGGCGGCGAATGAGGCGAGATGCCAGTCGCTCCAGCTGCCAATTTCTGAGTAAAGGGCGATGAGGTGGGTGATTTCGACCTGAAGGCCGGTTTCTTCGTAGGCTTCGCGTACGGCCGTTTCTGCCAACGATTCCCCTTCGTCCACCCCGCCACCTGGCAAGGCCCACACTTCGAAATCTTCGCGTTTAACCAGCAGTACTTTGTTGTCTTGGATAATTACGGCCGTTGCGCCAATGCTAATCATATTATTTCCGTTTTGAACTTTAATCCTGAAAGTGTCAGAGAAGAGAAACTATCTGTTGATGATGGCCTCTATCTTGAATCGTAACTCTGGGATAGACATCTCGCATATTTGCCATTTGCCGCCAAGGAATGTTTGGATGTTGTGCCCGCAGCTCATCTGAGAGACGTTTGGTAACTTCCCCCAAAATTTCAAGCTGCCTGATAACGGCCGATTGCGTTTTACGATTGTCATTAAAGGAGGCACGATCTATCCCTTCAACAAAGGATTGGATCAATTGGCAGCCTGCCAATTGATCAAGCAGGTAACTTTCGTCACGGGGCGGCATACATCACTCTGGCAGAGTCAATAATTTCTTGGCGGCGAATATGATTTTGGCTACGTTCGATTCCTTTTCGACTGACTAAATCGACTTCCCGCCCAAAGAGTTTCTTCAGCTCATCTTGCATATCGACATGGCCAAATAAGGTCCATTGGGCCTCTGGTTTAAACGTGACTAAAATGTCAATATCGCTATTTGGATGGAAATCTTCGCGTACGGCCGAACTAAAAAGTGCAAATTCCTGTATTCGCCACTTTTGACAGAAAGCGGCAATTTCAGATGCTGAAACGTCCAGTTGCAACTTGTTCATGGGCTTACTCTTCGCCGATGATGGCGTCGTAGACGGCTTGCAGCTCCTCGTCGGAGTAGTAGTGGATGATGACGCGCCCTTGGCCCTTGCCGCTGCTTTCGATGTTGACCTTGGTGCCGAGGGAGTTCTGAAACTGGGATTGCAGCGCTTCTAGCTCAACGGGCAGGCCCGGACGCACCTTTTTTGCTTTGGGCTTTTTGGCGGCCAGCAGGGTGGTGACGCGGGCTTCTACCTGGCGCACGCTGAGGTTGAACTTGATGATGTCGTTCATGACGTTGGTTTGCATGGTGGCGTTGGGCAGGGGGAGTAAGGCTCGGCCATGTGCGCCGCTGATACGGCCGTCTGCCACCGCTTGCTGAATATTTTCTGGTAATTCCAGCAGGCGAATCAGGTTGGTGATGGTGGAGCGCCCTTTGCCCATGCGTTGGGCAATTTGCTCGTGGGTAAAGCCAAAATCTTCGGCCAACTGCTGGTAGGCGTAGGCTTCTTCTAGCGGATTGAGGTCGGCGCGCTGCACGTTTTCGATGATGGCCAGCTCTAGCATTTCTTGCGGCGTGGCTTCTTTGATGACCACGGGCACTTCTTGCATGCCCGCCAGCTGGCAGGCGCGCCAGCGGCGCTCCCCGGCGATGAGCGTGTAGCCGCCGTCTGCCTGGGTAACGATCAGCGGCTGAATGAGGCCATGCTCTTTGATGGAGTTGGCCAGCTCTTGCAGCTTTTGCGCATCCATGACGGTGCGCGGCTGGTGCGGGTTGGGGGAGACGGCCGTTACGGGCACCATCTTCACGCCCCCTTCCTCGGCAGATGCCTGATGATCGCTGGGGATGAGCGCCCCCAGCCCGCGCCCTAGGCCACGTTTTTTGGTCATGCTGCCACCCCCGCTGCTGCTGATTTGGCTGTCAAATCTCCCTTCACCAGTTCGGCAGCGAGCACTTTGTAGGCTACTGCCCCAGGTGAGTTGGGCGCGTACAGGTTGATCGGTTGGCCAAAGCTGGGCGCTTCGCTCAGGCGCACGTTGCGCGGCACGATGGTGCGGAACACCTTGCCGGGGAAGAAGCGGCGCACCTCTTCTACCACCTGGCGGCTGAGGTTGGTGCGGCTGTCGTACATGGTCATGATGAGGCCGCGAATTGCCAGGTTGGGGTTAAGGTATTTTTGCACCAGCTCGATGGTTTGGGTGAGTTGGGTAAGCCCTTCTAGCGCCAAGTATTCGCACTGGACGGGGATGATGATGCCGTCTTTGGCCGCGGTTAGCGCATTGACCGTGAGCATAGACAGGCTGGGCGGGCAGTCGATGAGAATGTAGTCGTAACGGCCGTCTATGGCGTTGAGCACATTGCGCAGCCGGTATTCGCGGCCAATGGCGTTGACTAACTCTACCTCGGCACCGGCCAGCGTGGGATGCGAGGGCAGGATATCCAGCTTGTACTCTTTATGCTGAATGAGGATGTTGTCGAGAGCGGCCGTTTCTAGCAACAGGTCATATGTCGAGCGTTCCAGTGCGTATTTGTCGTAGCCCAGGCCGGAGGTGGCATTGGCCTGGGGGTCCATGTCTACCATCAGCACGCGCCGTCCGCTGGAGGCGAGAAAAGCACACAGGTTGATCACACTGGTGGTTTTGCCTACGCCCCCTTTTTGATTGGCAACTGCGTAAATTTTTGTCATGAATCAATTACCCAATTACCCAATTACCAATTACCCAATTACAAACGTTGTAATTAAGTAATTTGGTAATCAAGTAATTTTTTGTGTCATTTTTCGAATAAGTTCAATTTTGGCGTCGAGGCCAATTTGGGTGACCGAGTGGGCGGCCACAAAATTTGCAAATTCGGCGGCTTGCCACGGGTTACGGCCGTTCCCTGCATACTGGGTTAAAAATGCGGCGGCAAAAATATCACCGGCACCGGTGGGTTCTACTTGGGCGACAACAGGTGCCGGAATTTGGCGTGCGTCGCTGCCCGCAAAAACGGTGCAGCCGCGCACGCTTTCTGTCATGATCAGCAGGTTTGCCAGCTGACGGTAGTGGGGCAGCATCTCGTCGTTGAGCAAATCTTCTTCGCTCACAATGACCACATCGGCCAGCGGTAAAAATTGCGCTGCTTCGGGCCATTCGCGGGCATAGACACGGCCGTCTTCTGTCCAGCGGCGCAGCCAACCCTGCGGCGTCAGCCCGATGATGCTGTTGGGAAACTGGTTCATAAAGGCCGGGTCTACCTCATTGGTGAGCGGGCCAAGGTGCACCACTGTGGGCTGCTGCCAGGCGGGCGGTAAATGTTGGGGGCAAATGTTGTTGGCGACGGTGTAAAGCATTTGGGTACGGCCGTTTGCCCCGTAAATATTTTCAAAGGTGCTGGTATGGTCGGCCGGAATTACCTCTACGGCCAGCGCTGCCAGCTGGGATAGCCCTTCGTAGTCTGGTTGGCAGCTGGTGAGAACGGCCGTTTGGTAACCCAATGCCTGCGCCACACGCCCCGAGTAGGAAACCGTACCGCCCACTAAATTGCCCGTTGGGGTAATGTCCCGCGTAATGTGCCCAATGACCAGATAATCAATATTTTTCACGAGTGCGATTCTAACATAGCGTGCAATGATGGGCGAGTGCCGGGCAAGGCAAAAGCGGCCAGCCTGCGGCAGTTTGGGGGGGGGCGTGCGCCAAAGCGTAATCTCAGAATTAAATTCGGAACTTCCTCGGTAAGGTTCTCACGCATGTGCGGCTGCCAGCTGGTATGCTGACAGTTGCATGCAGCAAGTATTGTTTTCCAGGCTCTTGTGGACTTCATGAAGAGGGACAACCCTGGGCGCGCCTGACACCGGAGCCTCCAAACCAGTGGAGGTATCGGAATGTCTTTCAAAACAAAGTTGGTTCATCTGGCAGTGGCAGCGGGGTTGATGTTTGTCTTTTTTGTCGCCCCAACAGTGCCCGCAACAAACGGTGATTGCTCTGTTCCCACGGCTACCTGTAGTGGCTAACATCTAGCCTGTTTTATAAGGAGCATGTGCTGAGCAGCTTTATTCCTCAAACGAATCGAGTGAATCGAGATGGTCAGCACATGTTTTTCTGGCTTTAGAAAAATCTTGGGTAAGTTTAATGGCCCAGGGATGGTTAGGGTAGTTGGCTAATAAAATGAGGGCTTCCGTGTAGGTGGTTACGGCCGTTTCCCACTCCTCCTCTGCCTGGTAAGCTTCTGCGATGGTACCAACCGTATTGGCCATTTCTAACTGATTGTTCGCTTGATGCCAGATGGTTCTGGCTTTATACAAATTGAGAATAGCTTGTTGTGGTTCCCCTAATGCCAGCTGCGAATTGCCCAAATTATGCAGCAGCGATCCGCGTATAGAATACCAGCCTACTTTTTCCCCCAACTCGCTTTCTAGCCGGTTTGCCCCTTCACGAAAAATAGCAACCGCTTTCTCAAAATCCCCATTTGTATGATAGACAATCCCCAAACCAATTCTGGCTCTAAGTTCATCCACAATGTTAGACAAATTGCCCAAGGCCGCCAGAGAACTCTCATAACATTTTTGGGCTTCCACCAATTTGCGTTGCCCAAAATAAAACGAGCCCAAATTCAGGTAGCTACGTGCCATATGGGTGTAATCTTTCAGGTTGTCCCAAAGCGACAAAGCATCCCAAAAATATTTTTCAGCCATTGGCAGATCTTTCAGGTCCATAAAGGTGCGGCCTAACGAATCGTAGGCGGCAGCCAGCGTTTTTGAAGGGGGGCCGGCCAGATAAGCCAACGCCTGAAGCCCGTGGTTTTTGGCTGTTAAATGGTCTTCTTGCCCGATGTAGGTGTTCATAAACCGGTGGTGGATTAACCCTAAAACGGTTTCTAACTGATGTTTTTCAGCAATCTGCAGAGCCCTATTCAAGCAGCGCAGCGAATCATCAAAATTGCGGTTAAGATGGTGCATGTGGCCTAAATTTGCGTAGAGGTAAACTTGCGTCGCAACGGGCAACGCCAGGTCTAGGGCCGTTTCTGAGATATAAATGCATTCTGCCCAGTACCCCCAACGCTCAAAAATAGGGAATAAATCTAGAAAAAGCTGGACGGCTTCCACGTGAAGATGAGGATAGCGGAAGCTCTCCTCAATGCTTTTTAAGATGGCGGCATGTTTCGGCTTTAACTTGTCAGCTTGTTCTGGCGTGGTGAACAGCTGATTTTTATAGCTGGTTAAGCCTCTGTTGATGGCTTGGGCAAAAACCGCATTAATATCAAAGGTCATTGTTGTCATCTTCACTGGCAGCTGTTTGGCCATCATCGCCATCGAGCAGCGAACGGAGGAAAAGCTCTGTGAGCCGGTGAATGCCATAGCTGCGATCCCACAAAGTATTGCTTCTCACTTCTAGCAGCGAACGGCCGATCAGTTCGTTAATGGCTGGCCACAGTTTGGTATCGGGCAACCCGCTAAACTGGGCAATTTGCTCGGGGTCCATGCCGCCTTCGGTAGACACAATCATGATGGCCAGGATTGTTTTGGCATCATCGCTCAGGCTAAGCCAGGTTTCGTGCAAGATATGCTTGTAAATGTCGTTGCCGTTGTCTAACGGCCGTTGCGCCAAAGCAACCAGCAGCGATTTTAGCGGACGGTGCAGCGCCAGGTTTACCAGGTGCTTTAAGCTGAACGGATTACCGCCGACCAGTTGGTAAATAGGTAGCAGTTCTGCGTCGCTGGCCTGCACGGCTACCGTAAACCCAATCTCGCCCGCGTAATGGCGAATGAGCGCCAGGCTGTGCTCTGGCGTTAATTCTGGCAAACTGATCGATCGTGAGCCGGAGTGCGGGGCTGGTTGGGTGCGTGAGGTGAGCAAAATGCGGCTGGGCTTGGCCAATGTCACCAATTCCGAAATTAAATAGGCCGTATCTGCTTCTAGCTCCAGATCGTCGATGATTATTAGATATGGCTGGCTTTTTAGCAGCTGATGCAGCTGTTTGAGCCGTTCTTCTAACGGTGTTTGGTTAGACAGCCCAGGCAGCATTTTGCGGCACATCTGGGTAATGAGCTTGTCAAACATTTGCTGCGGGGTGGTGGGTGGATACGGCCGTTTGTCTTGCGCTATATCATGAACCGCTAGCCAAATCACATCGTGATATTGAAGTTGCTCAATGACCCGCCGTACCGTGTAATTGGCCAACGCCGTTTTGCCAATACCCCCAATCCCAGCCAGGGTCACTACCCAGGGCGCCCCTTCAGACGTCAGGTGCGCAAAAAGATTGTCAGAGAGCTGGTCGATGCCAAAAAGCTCGGTGTATCGTTTGGCTTCTAGCTTGCTTTTTTGTTCCGCAACCCGAGCAATTCGCGCCTCGCGTTCCATTTTCCAAATAATCTTGGCGAGTTCCTTGAAGGCATCTTTTTGTTTGTGTTTAACCTGGTCAACCGTCAGGCCCATTTCTTGAACCAGTTCGGCGGTCTGAATATTGTCGCGAAATCGCCGGGACAATATCTGTTCGCCTTCTGGCTGATGGGTACGCATTTGCGTAAGCCCTTCATCTAAAACGGCATTGACAGCGAGTCGCATTGAGAGCATGGTTTGGCTTTGTTGCCGCGTTTGCACCAAGACCAGCCGGGTCAACTCCGTGCTGGCTGGCTCTTCCACCAGATGGTACTGTTTTAAAGCTTGTTGTACATCTTTGATAAGCTGGTTGGGAAAATTTGTTTTTGTCATACAGGTCCTGTAGCTACAGAAATTAAATTGGGGTGTATTTTGATTGTTTTGGCTCCAAATTGCCCGAATTTGCACGAATAGACGCATTTTGCAGAAACTGGCTCGTATTCGTCTTCTTTTTTTATTAATTTGAGTTCCTGTTTTGCTAAAGTGAATGCGGCGTACCAGGATGGGGAATTGCGCAAGGTGGCAGGCACTTTGCTTGCCATCTTGCCATTTTAGGGGATTGATAATCATGAAGTCAAATAGAAATTGCTTTGTTCTGGTTGCGGACGGATTCATTGAAAATAGTGTCAGGCAAACGGCCGAATTTTTTCTCACTACTGGCGTCAATCTAACCTTTTTAAGCCTGTACCGCAGCCCCGCGATTAATCAATTAGCTGCCAATTATGGCAAAAATTCCGTGCCTGGCTTGTTGTTAGGCGATATGCTGCAGCAGGAACCGCCAGACGGTTTGCTGATTGCTGGCGGAACCATGTGCGGGCAGCACCTGATGATCGACCCGCGCGTTTATCAACTCATCGAGCAGCTCGCTTTGCTGGGGCAGCCAGTTGGGCTGCTTTATCCGGTCTATGTCCCGTTGGTAGAAGCCTTGGGGCGCGTGTCTGGGAATCTCCCCCTGCTGTTTCAAGAAAAGCGCCATCCAGAAGTTTTTTTAAACCATTTTGTTCGCGAAATGATGGAGGCTACAACCGCCTACCCGCAGCAGGTATCGTCATTCATTCTGTAGCTTTTACCTAATTTGCAGGTAACTATACACCTGCTTCGGACGCTTTTTCGCCCGAAGAGAGGCTCTCTTGGCCGTGCTGGCTGGGTGGCATGGCCAGACGCCGCCCACCGCCAGAGCGGGTGTAACGTTACGTTTGAAGAGCTTTTTCGTGATGAGTACCAAACGGCAAACAACTTTTGTAGCAACGTTGGGCGGGCAGCCGCAGGTGGTTACTTTTGCCCTGGATGCGCTGTTGGGGCGTGGGGTGCGGGTAAACCAGGTTTTGTTGATTCATTTGGCAATGAACACGCCTCGGTTGCAAACGGCCGTTCAAAAAATCATCACCACCCTCAGCGAACCGCAGTATCATGGCCTACAGTTCAACTTCTTCCCTGTCGCCACAGAGGTTGGTCCGCTTACCGATATCCGCGACGAGGCAGATGCCCACGCCGCCTGGCAAGCAATTAGCCAGCTCATTATTAAACTGAAAAAGCGGCAGCAGACGCTGCACGTTTGCATTAGCGGGGGCCGCCAGATGCTGGGCTTTATGACGATGTCGGCCGCTATGCTGCATTTTGGCCATGAAGATTCTTTGTGGCACGGCTATACCCCAGATGATTGGCTGGCTCCCTCGCTCGACGGTGGCCTGATGCACCTGCCGCCAGAAGCGGGTTTCAACCTGATTGAGGTGCCAATGATGCCCTGGGGCAGCTATTTCCCGGCGCTGCGCCAGCTCACCCAACCGGTGACCAAACGTGCCGACGTGCTGGCTCCGCAGCGAGCGGTGCTGGATTATGCGGAAAATGCCCGGAAAACGGCCGTTCTCCAGCAGCTTACCCCCCGCCAAAAAGATGTGCTCAAAGCTTTTGCCCTCGGCTTGCTGCCCCAGCAGGTAGCCCTTAAACTGTGCATTTCCGTGAAAACCGTCAACAGCCACAAAACCGTTATTCTGGCTGAATGCCGGAATGCCTGGAGCCTGCAAGAATCTGCCTGGCTAGATTACCGCTTCATTGCCGAAAAATTTGCCGATTTTGCAGATTGAACACCCGTTTCCCCCCACGCCATCTCCCGCTATAATCCACAACCTTATGAGCCTCACTGCCGCACTTTTGATCATTGTGTCTGCCTTCATGCACGCAGGCTGGAACTTCATCAGCAAACGGCGCAATCCGTCGCTGGCGTTTTTCTTTGTAACGGCCGTATTCGCCGCCCTCGCCATTTCGCCCATCCTGTTCATCCATCGGGGCGTGTTAGGCGGGGTGCCAACGGCCGTATGGCAACTGGTACTGGCAACCGGCATCGCCCAGGGCATCTACTTTTTTGGCCTGGCCGGGGCGTACCGCCAGGGCGACATCTCCCTGGCCTACCCGCTGGCCCGCGCCCTGCCCGTGCTGTTTGTGGCCCTCATCAGCCTGCTGCTGGGCAACGGTGGGCAGATTGGCCGCATCGGGCTGATCGGCATGGGGCTCATCACCGCTGGTTGTATCATCCTGCCGCTGCCCCATTTTCGGCAGCTGAAGCTGCACAACTACCAGGACGCCGTCATCCTCATGGCGCTGGTGGCCGCCGTAGGCACCACTGGCTACACCCTCATCGACGACCAGGCGCTGCGCCAGATGCGCGTTGCCATTCCGCTAGAAAACAGCCAGATCACCCTCATCTTCATTGCCTTGCAAACCAGCAGCACCGCGCTCATGCTGGGGTTGGCCACCCTGGTTTCACCAGCAGAGCGCCGCCAACTGCACCAAATTAGGCAAAATCGCACGTTGCTGCTCACCAGTTTGCTCACCGGCGTTGTCATTATGTCTACCTATGGCCTGGTTTTGGCCGCAATGGCCTACGTGAGCAACGTTAGCTACGTGGCCGCCTTTCGCCAGCTTAGCATTCCCATCGGCGCGGTGCTGGGCCTGACGTTGCAGCAAGAGCCGCGCTACGCGCCCAAGCTGCTGGGCATCGGCATTGTTTCCGTTGGCCTGATTCTGGTCGGGATTGGTTAATGGGGACATATTTAATAAAATTAGCCAGGATGATAGAAAAAAAGTGAAGGATGTTTAGGATGAGCCAGTCAAAACAGTTTGTTCTTTTTTTAGTGGATGGGATGCGGCCCGATGGGCTGATGCAGGCAGACACGCCGGTGCTGGATCGGCTGCTGGCGGCAGGGGCGCATACGCTCACGGCCCAAACGGTGATGCCCTCGATGACGCTGCCCTGCCACACCTCGCTCTTTTTGGGGGTACGGCCGTCTCGCCACGGCATCACCACCAACATCTGGACGCCCCAGGTGCGCCCCGTCCCTGGCCTGTTTGATGTGCTGCAAGATGCCTGGCTCACCACCGCCTTCTTCTACAACTGGGAGGAACTGCGCGATTTGGGTCGTCCGGGTGCGCTCAATGCGTCGTTTATGGTGAAGGATACAACCGGGGATGGTACGGCGGATACGGCCGTTGCCCAACTCGCCGCTCACTGGCTGGCCCACAACCCATTCAACTTCGCCTTCATCTATCTGGGCGGCACAGACATCGCCGGGCACGCCTGGGGCTGGATGAGCCAGCCGTACCTGCAAGCCATCAGCCACGCCGACCGCTGCATCGGCACGGTGCTGGATGCCCTGCCCGCAGATTGCACCATCCTGGTGACTAGCGACCACGGCGGCCACGAGCAAATGCACGGCACCGACTGCCCCGAAGATATGACCACGCCGCTCATCCTGGCCGGGCCAGATGTTCCAGAAGGTTTCAAGCTCAGCCAGCCGGTGCAAATCACCGACATCGCCCCCACCATTGCCCACTATTTTGGCGTCCCCGCCCCCAAAGAGTGGATTGGCCAGCCCATCCAGGCCGAATTCGCTGCCTGATCCCAGATTACAAAAGTCTCAAAGACTTTTGTAATCCATTACCCCGTGTTTTTCAGGCCCGAAGCAATCCCGTTAATCGTTAAAAAGATGGCGTGCAGCAGCTGCTGCGCTTTGGGGCTGTCTTTTTCTGGCAAAAAGCGCAGCCGCCGCAGCAGGGCCACCTGCACAAAATTCAGCGGATCCACGTACGGGTTGCGCTGCCGCACCGAACGTTGCAGCACCGGATCATTGTCCAGCAGTTCGCGCTGCCCGCTTACCCGTAAAATCCAGCTCACTGTTCGGTTAAAGGAACTTTCAATCTCGCCAAAAATCTTGTCGCGAATGGCTTCGTCGTCTACCAGATTGGCGTACAGCCTGGCGATGCTCATGTCTGCTTTGGCCAACGATACCTGGGCGTTGTCTATCACCACCTGGAAGAAGGGCCATTTTTTGTACATCTCTTGCAGGCGGCGCAAATGGTCTGGCGATTGGCTGCCGTACGCTTCCAGCGCTTCGCCCACGCCGTACCAGCCGGGCAGTACGTGGCGGCACTGCATCCAGCTAAAGCCCCAGGGGATGGCCCGCAGGCTGGCAAAGGTGGCTTTGGCGGTGCGGCGCGACGGCCGACTGCCGATGCGCATCTGGCTAATTTCGGTGATGGGGGTGGCCGCGCCCCAATATTCCAGCAGTTCGGGCGTTTCGTAGATGAGGTGGCGGTAGGTGCGGTAGGAAACGGCCGTTAACTCATCCATCGCCTCCCGCCAATCATCCTGGGGTTGGGTACTCCCGCCGTGCCGCTGGTCTACGCTGGCCATGAGGGTGGCGTGGACCACCTGCTCCAGGTGGCGACGCGCCACAGCCGGGTGCCCGTACCGTTCGTCGATCACTTCGCCCTGTTCGGTGATGCGGATACGGCCGTTTACCGACCCCGGAGGTTGGGCCAAAATCGCGCGATTGGCCGGGCCGCCGCCCCGCGCAATGGTGCCGCCCCGCCCGTGGAACAGCATGATGTTCACGTCGTGGTCGGCGCACGCCTGGGCCAGCGCCTCCTGCGCCAGATACAGCTCCCAGTTGGCCGCCATGTAGCCCGCATCCTTGTTGCTGTCCGAGTACCCAATCATGATCGTCTGGTCCCGGTTGACCCGAGCCAGATGGGGCGCGTAGGCGGGATGGGTGAACAGCGCGGCCATGATCTGGGGCGCGTTGCGCAAATCTTCGCGGGTTTCAAACAGGGGCACGAAAGTCATCCCCTCGTCTTGCCGGTTCGGGTCCAGGCAGAGGCCGTGCCATTTGGCCAGCAGCAGCGGCGCCAGAATATCTTCCGGCCCATGCGTCATGCTGACGATGTACGGGCCGAGAAGCTCGCGCCCATAAAAATCGTAGGCGCGGAACAAGATTTGGAACAGCGCCAGCGTTTCTTCGGTTTCTGGTGAGAGGTCGGTGAGCTGGCTCAAATCTGGGTTGGGGGAAGCCAGCAGGTTGGAGAGGATTTGGGCGCGTTCGTCTGGTTCCAGGTTGCCAAAGCTGTCGTGGAGCTGGAGTTTTTGTAGAAGTTCGTGGAGAACGGCCGTATTAAAATCACTGTACTGGCGGATGTCTAATCGAGCCACATGCAGGCCAAACACCTCCGCCTGCCGCCGCATCCGCGCCAACTGGTCTGCCGCCAGATCGCCCAGCTTGCTTTCCTTCAGCGTTTTGTCCATCAGCTTGAGCGGCTCCAGCAGGTCCTTCATGCTTTTCAGGCGCAGCGGCGGGTTAGACACCCCTTTTAGCCGAGCCACCATGTCGCCAGAAGCGGCCGTGGCCAAATCTTCGGCCAGGGCCGCGGCCCACAGCCGATACGGCTCATTTGGATACCGATCTTTCAAAAAGGCGAGATGCTCCGACTTGTCTTGTACATCGGCCAACGCAGCCAAAAATTCTGGCTGGATGGGGATCAGCGTGTCGGAAACTGTCAGCGAGCGGTTGATCCGGGTGGCGGAATCCCGGTGCTGCACCATTGCCAAACCGCGATGCAGGCGCAGCGTTTCGGCCGTCACGTCGGCCGTCACGTTGGGGTTGCCGTCCCGGTCCCCGCCAATCCAGGAGCCAAAGGTGAGGAACTGTTTGGGCGGCGTGAGATTGGGATAATATTCGCGGATGGCCTGGGTCATGCTGTTGTAAATCTCCGGGATGGTGTCCCAGATGGTGGTGTTCATGTAGTAGAGGCCGGTTTTCACTTCGTCAGTGACGGTGATAACGGCCGTTCTCGTCCGATTCGTCAGCCACAATGCCGTCACTTCTGCCAGCACGCTGGTCATCAGGTTCGCCTTCTCGGTGGGCAGCAGATCGCGCACGTGCAGCTCCGTTAGCGCCGACGAGATGCGGCGCAGCTTGGAGAGCACCGTCCGGCGCTTGGCCTGGGTGGGGTGGGCGGTGAAGACCAACTCCACGTGCAGCTTGGCCAGCAGCTTGCCCATCTCGTACTCATCCACGCCCAGCTGGTGCAGTTGGGCAATGGCGGCGGCAATAGATTCCTTCAGCGGCTGCGGATGCGCCTTGCGCTCCCGCTCGCGCAAAACGCGCACCCGGTTTTGCTCTTCGGCCAGATTCACCAGCTCAAAATAGTTGGCAAACGCCCGCGACAGCAGCTCCGCTTTTTCCACGCTCAGCCCGTTCACAATTTGCGCCAGCCGGGCATCGATTGCCGGGCTGCCGTCCATGCGCCGCGCCTTGGACAGCGCCCGCACCCCTTCTTCCAGCTCGAACATCTCCACGCCTGCCTGCTGGCGAATCACCTGCCCTAAAATATCCCCCAGCAGGTGAATGTCTTCGCTTAACAGTTTTTGGCTTTTGCCTTGTTTGGCCATGTTTTCTGCCTTTAATGGGACACAAATAAACACAGATTCACACTGATTTTTTGCTTATCTGTGTTTATCCGTGGCTCCACTGAAAAAAGGGTGATTTCACCGCAGAGGCGCGGAGAGCGCAGAGATTTTTCTCTGGTAATCTTAAAAACTCTGCGTCCTTTGCGTCTTTGCGGTTTGTTTTTTCAGTGGACTCATCTGTGTCCTATTTTGATTTAAGATAGTTGTCGTAATGATAGAAGGCGGCGACGACGAGGGCGTGGGTGATACGGCCGTTCCCAATCAACCCCGCAATTTCAGCAATGGGCACCAGCTCCACCGCAATATCTTCGGCCCCGTCGAACTGGGGTTCTTGCTGCCAGCGGGCGTTGAGCGCCAGGTAGGTGTGGCAGCGGTTGTTCAAAAACGCCGGGTTGGGAGCCACCGTGCCAATGTGGATAATTTCCTCTGCGGCGTAGCCCGTTTCCTCCAGCAGCTCCCGCCGGATCGCCTCCGCCGGGTCATTTTCGTGAGGGTCTACCATGCCACCGGGGATTTCCAGGGTAATTTCGGCCGTACCGTGGCGGAACTGGTGAATCAGCACCACCTGGTTTTCGGCCGTCAGGGCCACCACGTTCACCCAATCGGGCGACTCCAGCACAAAAAAGCTGTGCTCGTTCCCGGTGCGCGGCGAGCGCCGCACATCCTTCCGCATTTTGAAGATGCGGTAATTGGCAATCTCTTCGCTGTCCAGTTTTTCCCAATCTTCTACCATAAGGGATGTTTATACGGCAATTCGCCCACACAAACAACCGGTAATTTATACAAAGGAACAAAGATACCAAGGAACAAAGATTTTTTTGTAACTATTCAGGTTGCCTGCCGATATAGGTCAGTTTTTCTTTGTTCCTTCCACCCTTCGTTCCTTCGTATTAAATTCAGCCGCAAAATTTGACGAAACCATGAGGCACGTTTAGACTGGTTGATTCGTTCAACTGCGCCACAAAACAGGGAACTTATCAACCATGAGTCCACTGAAAAACTCACGCAAAGGCGCAAAGCCTTAAGTAAGTCCAGAGAAAAAATCTGTGAAATCTGTGGTTTTTTCAGCAGAGCCAACCATAATCAAGGATTTGGTAGATTTACAAGATTGTTTTGATTATCTCTGTGCAGCTCTGTGTTCCGATTTTTAAGGAGGTGAACCATGATTGTGGGGATGGATTTTGGGACCACAAATTCAGGGATGGCGGTGAGCAACGGCCGTTCCGTACAAATCATCCCACTCGATCCAGCCAACAACAACCCGCGCGTCGCCCGTACCGCCCTCTACATCACCAACGAGCAGCAAATTTACATCGGCCGCGACGCCCTCAACCGCTACTTTGCCCAAAACGTCGGCCGCCCCGTCAAAACCAAAAAAGTGTGGATTGGCGAGATTGAAATTCGCGGGGCAGACATGCATTACGTCACCGATGTGTACGTGTACGTAGACGTTTTCTCGCCCGGGCGACTGCTGCTCTCCATCAAAACCAGCCTGCGCGACAGCGACTACCCCGGCACCGTCATCGGCCAGCATTATTATTCGCTAGAAAATTTAATCGCCCTCTACCTCAACATCACCAAAACCCGCGCCGAGCAGCATCTGGGCATGCCGCTCAACCAGGTGGTGCTGGGTCGCCCCGTCCGCTTTGCCGCCGACCCGGTGAAAGACCGGCTGGCGCAGGTGCGGCTGCTGCAAGCCGCGTTCCAGGCCGGCTACGAAACCGTCTACCTCCAGCCAGAACCAATCGCCGCCGCCTACAGCTACGAAGCCAGCATCGACCAGCCACAAAATGTGCTCGTTTTTGACTTTGGCGGCGGCACGCTGGACCTGACGGTGATGCGCCTGGGCGAGCGCACCAGCCAGCGCGTGCTGGCCACCGGCGGTATTCCGGTAGCCGGTGACGTGTTCGACCAAAAGCTGGTGCGGGCCAAGCTGCCGCGCCACTTTGGCGAGGGTAGCTATTTTGGCCCCCGCCACAAAGCGCTCACCATCCCCAGCTGGATTTACGACTCATTTTCCAGTTGGCAAACGATTTTGGAGCTGCAAACGGCCGAAAACAAACGGATGCTGCACGACATCGCCCAAACCGCCCAGCGTCGCTACCAGATCGAAGCGCTGGAAGCGTTGGTGTCTAGCAACTACGGCCTGCAAATGTTCGATATTGTAGAGCAGGCCAAGCGCACTTTGTCTGACAAGCGGGGTTCGACGATTACGCTGGAAGGGCCGGGCTTCAAGGTGCAGGAGTTTGTCACCCGCAGCGAGTTCGAGACGATCATCCGCGCCGAAATTCAGGCGATTGACGCCCACATCGACGAGACGATGGCGGCTTCTGGGCTGAAGCCAGAGCAGATTGACGCGGTGATTCGCACCGGCGGCTCCAGCCAGGTGCCTGCGTTTGACGAGATGCTCCAGCGCAAATTTGGCCCAGATAAGGTGCGGCGGGTGGACACGTTTAGCAGCGTCACTGCCGGGCTGGGCATCTTTGCTCAGGGTGTGGAGGCGGGCACAGAAACCGCCCAGCCGTTCACCGCTGGCGATGTGGCACCGACAAAACCAGCCGAAAGCGGCCGTCCGCGCGTCAGCCCGGCCAACCTCGACACGCTGCGGCGGCGCATTCAGGTGCAAGAAGGGGTGGTGGAGGCGGAATTGGCGCAGGCCGACCGGGCGCTGGTGGTGCTGGGGACGGGGAAGGTGATTACGGCCGTTCCCCTGCCAGAGATTTTTGGCCACAGAGGGCACAGAGATGAAAGAGAAGAAGCAAAATCTGAAAAATCTGCGAAATCTGTTGATTTAAAAACAGCAGAGCTACCATCAAACGGCCAACGGGCCATCACGGCCGATTGGGATGAGCAGCTGCTGATTACCACCTCCAAGTACCGCTTTTTGCTGCTGACGCCGCGCCAGCTGGCAGAGCAGCAGGTGGCGAACGTCACGCTAAACCAGGTGTTTCAGCTGGAGGAGCGGGAGGTGCTGTGTACGGTGGCGCGCTGGCGGCAAATCAAGCAGCAAGAGAAATTGCTGCTGGTGACCTCGGCGGGGCTGGCACGGCCGTATCCCACCCGCGTGATGATCGAAAGCATTGAAGCGCCCGTGCCGCTGCTGTTCGACCAGCCGCTGCCCGGCGTGCCGGTGTTTGCTGCTGGGGCGGAGGGGGACGAAACATTGCTGCTTTTCACGCGCGGCGGCAAGGCGCTGCGCAGCCAGGTGGCCGATTTGCGCGGTTCTGGCAGCCAATTGATGAATGTGGCTAAGGGAGATCGGGTGGAAACGGCCGTTCTCATCCACCCAACCACCCCCATTTTGCTGCTGACTGAGGATGGCTACGGCCGTCAGCTTTTGGCCCACTGGGTTCCCCAACCGCCGAAGGAGAACGACCGGGGCAAAGCCCAAATTGCCCGGCGCAGCGACCTCATCGCCGCCGTGCCCACGCCGGAAGACGCGCCGGTTTATTTATTGACTTCACAACGATTGCTGCTGTGGGAAAACGGCCGTCCCCCCCTGGACGACAGCAGCAAAACAGCCCCCTTGCTCAAGCTGCAAAAAGATGAAACGATTGTGTCGGTAATCAGTAATCCGTAAACGGTAATCGGTTTACCGCTCACGGATTACCGTTCACCGATTACGGTTTACCAGCTTTCTTCCGGTACGCCGCGAATCACCATCTCTACCAGCTCATCGGCCGTGAGCGATTCGCCCATTTTGGCCTTCATGCGCTCCGCAAATTTGGGGGAGACGCCATGGATTTTCATCGTTACCAAATCATCGGCGGTGAGCCCTTTGCCCAAAACTGCTTGCATCCGCTCGGCAAACTGGGGGCGCACGCCGTGAATGCGCATCGTCACCAGCGATTCGGCCGATATGTCTGGCAAATTCAGGTCCAAAATGGCAGCGACAAATTGCGTGTCCACGTTGTGGATGCGCAGGTTGACCAGCTCTTCGGCATCCAAATCTGGCAGGCCAAACGCCGTCATCTGCTTAATAAAATCGGCCGAAACGTTGTGAATGCCCATGTTGATGATGTCGTCCAGATTAAATGGCCCCAGATCGGTGGCTTGCAGCTGCTGGATGAGCTCTGGGCGGATGTTGTGGATGCCCAACTGCACAATTTGGTCGATGTCCAGGTCGGTCAGCCCCATGCTGCGGATTTCTCGGACGAGATTCGGCCGTACGTTGTGGATGCCCAACTGCACCACATCGTCCACCGTCAAATCATCCAGCCCCAGCTCGCGAATTTCCTGGAGCATTTCCAGGCGTACCCGGTGGATGCTAAGCTCCACGATGTCGTCCACGGTCAGGTCTGTCAGGCCCAGCGCCTGCACCTGGCGCAAATAATCGGGCCGCACGTTGTGGATGCCCAGCTGCACCACATCGTCGGCGGTGAGGTGGCTCAACCCCAGACTGTGTACCTCTATAACCAGCTCTGGCCGCACGTTGTGGATGGCCATTTGCACAAATTCGTCTACGGTCAGGTCTGTCAGGCCCGCTTCGTGCAGGCGGCGGATGTAGCCGGGGCGCACGTTGTGAATTTGCAGCTCCCACAGCTCGTCTTCCGTCAAATCTGTCAGGCCAACCTGGGCCATTGCTTCGGCAAACTGCGGGGTGATGCGCTGGTTGCTGCGGCCACGGCTGCGATCGTTCCATTCCCATTCGTAGGACACCTGGGGGGGTGTGACCATTTTGGGTGGCTTTGGCGGCAGAGACGGCAAGGAAGGCAAGGAAGGCAGTGGCGGTAGAGAGGGCATACGAAGCTTAGACGGTGTCGGTTTGGCTTCGCTCACATCCAGCGCTTCTAGCAAGGTATTGGCTTCTTCGGCCGAGATTTTGCCTTCGGCCAGCATGGTCAAAATCATTTTTCGTTCTTCGTTCATTTTTATCTCCTTAAAAAGGGACGCAGATTAACGCGGATGGACGCGGATAAAAATCTGCTGATTTAGGGTGGCAGGGGGCAATCTGGCTGACTGCCTTGTGCCAAACGGCCGTAACCGCTAACTAAATTTGCTTATAAAATGGGTAAAGCGACCTGGGGCTGAAGCCCGCAGACCTGGGGCTAAAGCCCGCAGGCTAAACCGATCGCCGATAACGGATAACCGAATTACTGTTTCAGCGCTTTGAGCA
The DNA here is from genome assembly GCA_016713825.1 of Candidatus Leptofilum gracile. GTDB lineage: Bacteria > Chloroflexota > Anaerolineae > Promineifilales > Promineifilaceae > Leptofilum > Leptofilum gracile. The sequence goes on from JADJOJ010000004.1 coordinate 57,738, forward strand.
GCTTCGCCGCCTCCGCCACGTCAATCTCACCACTGTCTACGCGGGCCAGAATTTCCTGGCGGCTTTGACGGCGTGTCTCTTCCGCGACGACGGGCTCCACATCTTTGTTCTCGAAGCCCAATGCTTCAACAATCTCGTTCAGGCGGTTGCGGATGGTCCAGTAAGACATGCCAATCTCCCGCTCCATTTCCTTGACATTGCCTTTGTTTTTGACAAACAGTTCCAGAAAGTGAAGATTTTCCGGCGTGAGTTTGGAGAAAATATTGGGGGTAAATTCCCCGACGACCATCGTGCCACAGGTGCGGCAGGTTTGCTGCGTGACAACCAGCTCGCCAGCGCAGGCGGGGCATTTTTCTAGCAGTTTCCGCATGAAAAAGATTTCCTTTTGATTTGTTTGCACACTGTTTGCGGTTGGCGCGGGCTGAACGTTTTGGTTTATCAGAATCGTTTTGCCCGTGCCTGTTGCCTGTTGCCAGGTGCCTGTTTCTTTTTTGTGTGCAACCTAAAAAAGCTAAACGATGTTGGCACTATACACAAAAATTTTGGCAATGTCAACAATAAATTTGGCAATTTTGCAAAATTATTTGAAAAATTATCAAAAATAGTGCGGTATTTTGTAATTTCATCAAATTTACGAGGCGGACGCTAAAATTTTTTGGTGGGACAAATAGGTCAGTGGCAATTAGGGGGCAATCGGTACAAAGGGTGGACTTCTGTTGGGGGTTTGATATAAACTTACCAGTTCTGTTAGATGTTTGTCTAATGATGTATGAAGAATCGCTCTTTGCTCTATAAGCACCGAGGTTGGTTGGGAAACGGCCGTTACCTCAAACCCTTTCCTGGAGGAACCAAGCCATGAAAGAAGACCATATCTATCAACGTTTGCTGGGATACCTGAAACCGTATCGCAAACAGCTGTTTCTTGCTTATTTTTCCATGCTGTTTGCCACGCTGCTCAACCTGTTTGTGCCGCAGATTATTAAAGACGCCATCGACAACGGGCTGGCGGCAGGCGAATCGCGCGCCTTGTTTGTGGCTGGCGGTGTTATTTTGGGTATTGCCGTCGTGCGCGGCGTGGCGGGCTTTGGCCAATTTTTCTACGGCGAATGGCTCACCCACCGCGTTTCTTACGATTTACGCAATCATTTTTACAACAGCGTTCAGTCGCTGCCCTTTAGCTTTCATGATCGCACCCTGACGGGCGATTTGATGAGCCGGGCCACCAGCGACATCGCCGAAACCGAGCGGTTTGTGGGCACCGGGCTGATGGGGCTGATTTCCACCAATTTGCTGCTGCTGGGCGTGATTGTGGCCATGCTGCTGGAATCGATGCAGCTTTCTTTGCTGGGCCTCATCCCCGTGCCGCTGCTCATTTACGCCACCATTCGCTTTGGCAACACGGTGCGCCCCATGTTTAACCTGATTCAGGAACAGATGGGTGTGCTTTCCTCCACTATGCAGGAGAGCATGACGGGCATCAACGTGGTAAAAGCGTTTGCCCGCGAACCGCACGAGCTGACCAAATTCGACGAGCAAAATGATGAGTGGTTCGATCGCCGCTTTGGCCTGATTAAAACGTGGGCCAACAATTGGCCGCTGTTCACCTTTTTGGTGGCGGCATCGCTCTTTTTGCTGCTTTGGTTTGGCGGTCCCCGGGCGCTGGCGGGGGAAATTACGGTGGGTTCGTTGTTTGCCCTCATTTCTTACGTGCTGATGCTGGGTGCGCCGGTGCAGCGGCTGGGCTTTTTGGTAAACCTGGCGGCCACGGCCGGGGCCAGCGCCAAGCGCGTGTTCGACATCATCGACACCCCCAGCGAGATTGAAGAGGTGGCTGGCGCACTGGAGTTGGCGCGGCTGGACGGTTCGGTGGCGTTCCGAGAGGTTGATTTTGCCTATCGGCAAGATCGCCCAATTTTGGCGGGCATCACTTTTGACGCGGCACCGGGGCAGACCATTGCCCTGATTGGCCCAACGGGCTCTGGCAAATCGACGGTAACCAACCTGATTCCTCGCTTTTACGACCCGACGGCGGGGCAGATTTTGGTGGACGGCATCGATGTGCGGGAGGTGCAGGTGCAGTCGCTGCGGCGGCAAATTGGCATTGTGCTGCAAGATCCGTTTTTGTTTAGCCAGACGGTGGCGGAGAATATTGCGTACGGCCGTCCCCACGCCAGCAGGGAAGAAATTGTAGCCGCAGCCAAGGCGGCCCGCGCCCACGGCTTCATCACCGAGATGCCGGAAGGGTACGACACCCGCGTCGGCGAACGGGGCGTGACGCTGAGCGGCGGGCAGAAGCAGCGGGTGGCCATCGCCCGCGCCCTGCTGACCGATCCGCGCATTTTGATTTTGGACGATTCAACGAGCAGCGTAGACACGGAAACGGAGCATCTGATCCAGGAGGCGCTGGCGGTGCTGATGGAAGGGCGCACCACGTTTGTGATTGCCCAGCGGCTGCTGACGCTGAAAAGTGCGGACATGATTTTGGTGTTGGACAACGGCCGTATCGTGCAGCGCGGTACCCATGACCAACTGCTGGCCGAGGGCGGCCTCTACCGGGAAATTTACGACTTACAGCTGAAGGATCAGGAAGCGTTTGTGGCGCTGGAAGCAGAAATGGAGGGCAAATCCTCATGACGAATCAACAAAAACAGAAGCAAAATGGCAGCCGGAACGGCCGTTCCCGCGAAAGACAGTTTGACCCCAAAATGGGCATCGAAGAGCGCGAGCGGCAAGACCGCGAAGAGCGCATTCGCGCCCTGCTGCGCGAAGATGATGATGATATGCTGGGCAAGGCGTATGACGGCCGTTTGGTGCGAAGATTGCTGGGGTATATGCGGCCGTATCTGCCCCAACTCATCACCGCCATTGTGCTGATGGTGGTTAGCTCGCTGCTGTCTGTGGCCCAACCCACCATCGTGGGCCGCGCCATCGACGACGGCATTCGCGCTGGCGTGCCAGAAACCCTGCGCCTGTGGACGGTGCTGTTTGCCGTAGCCGCCGTGGGGGAATGGATCACCAACCGATCCCGCATCGCCATTATGGCCTACGTGGGCACCAAAGTGGTGGCCGACTACCGCAGCGACCTGTTCCGCCACCTGCACACGTTGTCGCTTAACTTTCACAACAATTACAGCGTTGGCCGCCTGATGAGCCGCCTCATTAGCGATGTGGGCGTGCTGCAAGATTTTATTACCTGGTCGATCACCGGGCTGTTCCGCTCCTTCTTTACCCTCACCGGCATCATCATCGCCATGCTCATTTTGAACTGGCGGCTGGCGCTGGTGACCTTTGCCGTGCTGCCGCTGATGGTGGCGCTGACCAACTATTGGCGGACGCGGGTGCGCGGGGCGTACCGGGCCACGCGGCAGCGGCTGTCGCTCATCAACGGCTACCTGAACGAATCAATTTCTGGCATTCGCGTCACCAAAAGCTTCATCCGCGAGCAGAAGAACAGCCAGCATTTTGACGATCTCAACTACTCCTTTTTTGATGCCAACGTAGATGCCAGCCGCCTGACGGCAATCTTCTTCCCTGGGGTCGATTTTATGGGGTCGCTGGCCACGGCGCTGGTGGTGGGCGTGGGCGGCTGGCTGGTGCTGGGGGATGCCCTCACCACCGGGACGCTGGTTGCCTTTGTGCTGTACATCGACCGCTTTTTTGACCCGATTCGGGAATTGGCGCAGCGGTACAACACGTTCCAGGCAACGATGGCGGCCAGCGAGCGGGTGTTTGGCCTGCTAGACACCCAATCCGATTTGCTGGATGTGCCAAACGCGCCAGACCTGCCGCCTGTGCAGGGGCACGTGGCGTTCAGGGATGTGAAATTTAGCTACCAGGATGGTGTGCCAGTGCTTAACGGCATTACGCTGAGCGCCAGCCCTGGCCAGCGCATTGCCCTGGTGGGCGAGACGGGCGCGGGCAAGAGCACGATCATCCGGCTCATCTCGCGCTTTTTCGACATTACGGGCGGCTCGTTGACGATTGACGGGCATGAGGTGAGCCAGGTAACGCAGGCGAGTTTGCGCAGCCAGCTGGGTATTGTGCTGCAAGACACGTTCCTGTTTACGGGCACGATTGGGGAGAATATTCGGTACGGCCGTCTCGATGCCACCGATGAAGAAGTGATTGCGGCAGCAACGGCCGTTGGCGCCGATGCGTTCATTCGCAAAATGCCAGAAGGGTACCAGACCGAAGTTGGCGAAAACGGGGTCAACCTCAGCGTGGGGCAGCGGCAGATTCTTTCGTTTGCCCGCGCCCTGCTGGCCGACCCGCGCATCCTCATTTTGGATGAGGCAACCAGCAGCGTAGACACCACCACGGAAAAGGTGATTCAGCAGGCGCTAGACAAGCTGATGGAGGGGCGCACCAGTTTTGTGATTGCCCACCGGCTGAGCACCATTGTGGGGGCAGACCAGATTGTGGTGTTGGATCACGGCCGTATCGTAGAGCAAGGCACCCACGAAGAGCTGCTGGCCCAAAAAGGGCGGTATTACAATTTGTACACCATGCAGTGGGCGGCCCAAGAAGCGCAGGAGAGTCAGGGGCGCTTTAGCGCCAATTAGTTTGGCTGCCCAGAATTAACGCTGCGTTTACCCAAAGCGCAGCGTTAATCCCCTATTTACAAATAGGATAGTACCAATGTAGAATCGAACCCAGCCTTACTTTGTGATAATACTGTTGCAACTACAGCGAAAGCTAATACCCGGTACATGTGGTTGCTGAATAATGTCAATAACAGAACGAGCAGAGTCCATGAAACACCATGCTGGTGATGCCCCCCCGGCTCATTCACCAGCGTTTCCTGCTGTGGCCCAATATCGGACGCTTTTTGAAGCAACCCCCATCCCCCTTTGGGAAGAAGATCTCTCCGAAGTAAAACTATTTATCGATGAGCTGTGGCAGGAAGGTGTTACCGACTTCCAGGCGCATTTTGATGCCAGACCGCAGGATGTGCTTCACTGCCTGGAGCTGACCAAAGTGGTTGATGTTAACCATGCGACTTTGGTGTTATACAAGGCTGCCAACAAAAAAGAACTGATTGAGCATTTTCCCAAAATATTGAAAGAAGAAGCGTTTAACCTGTACAAAGAAGCGCTTATCTTGATTGCCCAAGGGCGCACGGCGTTTCAGGCTGAAGGGGTCAACTACACGCTGGCTGGTGACAGGCTAGAGGTGTTAATCCGCTGGTCCGTGCCGGATGCCAGTGCAGAGAGTTGGTCTCAGGTAATTGTTTCGGTTGAGGATATTACGCCGCAAAAGCAGGCTGAGGAAGTGCTGCGGCTGCAAGCAACCGCCCTGGAATCTGCGGCCAACGCAATTGTGATTGCCAAAAGGAATGGCACGATTGTCTGGGTGAACCCGGCCTTTTCTGAACTAACTGGGTACTCCTTTGAGGAAACTGTGGGGCAAACCCCGAGTATTTTGAAATCGGGCTTAAATGATTCATCGCTTTATGCTGATCTTTGGCAAACTGTATTGGCGGGTAAGGTGTGGCATTGTGATGAGCTTATCAATCGGCGGAAGGACGGCTCGATTTATTTTGAGCAGATGACCATTACGCCTGTTTTGAATCGGAACGGCCGTGTTATTCAGTTCATCGCCATTAAAGAAGATATTTCCGAACGTAAGCAGATTGAAAAACAGCTGCGTCGCCAACTGCAAGAAGAGGAACTGCTGCGCCAGATTGTGTCTATTAATCCATCGGCTGACCAGCTAAAGGCCGCGCTGGATCTGATCTGCACGAAACTGGCAGAGTTTTACGCCGTGCCGGTTGTTAGCGTTGTGCAGGTTGATAAAGAAGCGATGTTAATAGATATTTTGGGCTACTACCAAAACCCAGAAACAGAGGCTAGCCTCACGTCCCTGGCGAATATTTTGCCCATTGAACAGTTGGTGCAGCAATCAACAACAACGTTTATTGCCAATGTGCAGCAATCGGCCAAATTGGCATCGGTGCGGGAGCTTTTGCAGGCGTTTGATAATTATGCCACGTTGATGATTCCTTTTCAGTCTTCGGACGCTGTGAATGGCCTGGTCATGTTAGACACAAATCATCCGGTTGTGTTCCAAGAGGATGATATTCAGTTTATTGATCAGGTGGCCCTTCATCTGGGGCAAATTATCCAGCGGGTGCAGGCAGAGCAGGCGCTGCAAAAGCAGCGCGACTTTGCGCGCCAGATTATGCTCAATATGGGCCAGGGATTGTTTTTGTTGGAGAGCGATGGCCAAATTAGCTTTTGTAATCCGGCGTTTGCTGAGCTGTTGGGGTATGAGCAGGGGGCGTTAATCGGCCGTTTTATCAAGCAGTTTGGGCAGTTTGAGCCGCACAAGCGGGTGCAAGAGGTGGACCTTACCCGGGAAGATGGGAGTTTGATCCGTGTGTTGGTAACGGCCGTTCCCCAGCAGCAGTTTGCCAACACGGGCATCATTTGTGTGGTGACTGACTTATCTGCTCAGAAAAAGATCGAAAACACTTTGGCGCAGGCACGAGACCAGGCATTAAAAGCCACCCGCTTGAAATCGGAATTTTTGGCCAACATGAGCCATGAAATTCGCACCCCGCTTAATGCAGTTATTGGCATGACCAGCCTGGTGCTAGACACGCCGCTCACCGCCGAGCAGCAAGATTACATTGAAACCATTCGCAGCAGCAGCGAAGTGTTGCTGACCCTCATCAACGATATTCTTGATTTTTCTAAGATTGAAGCGGGGAAGATGGAGTTGGAGCAACGGCCGTTTTACCTGCGCAACTGTGTGGAAGAAGCCATTGGGATTGTGAGCAACAAGGCATCTGAAAAGGGGTTGGCGCTATCGTACGCCATCAAATCAGAGGTGCAGAACCATATTGTGGGCGATATTGGCCGTTTGCGACAGGTCTTGGTGAATTTGCTGAGCAACGCCATCAAATTTACAGATAAAGGCGGAGTGATTCTAACTGTAGGGCCAGGCCCACAATGGGCAAAAGATGGGCTCGCGGGGGGGCTTACCCTGCAATTTTCAGTTAAGGATACGGGGATTGGCATTTCGTCAGAGCAGCTTGAGCGGCTGTTTAAATCATTTAGTCAGGTCGATGCTTCAGCGACGCGCAAACATGGGGGAACCGGGTTGGGATTGGCCATCAGTAAACAGCTGGTGGAAATGATGGGGGGGCATATTTGGCTAGAAAGTGACTTTGGGTATGGTTCCACGTTTCACTTTACCATCGCCACCGAGGCCGCCGGCACAGGATTCGAGCAGAAATTGGCGGCCCAGGCCAGGCAAAGACAAACAGCGATATTAGCGGCACAACCAACGGCCGTTCTTCCCACAGTCGATGCCACCCAGGGCCAGACACACCCCCTGCGTATTTTGGTTGCAGAAGATAACCGGGTGAACCAGAAAGTGGCCTTGAGTATTTTGGCCCGCCTGGGCTACCAGGCAGACATCGCCAACAATGGCCAGGAAGCGGTAGATGCGTTGGCGGAACGGCCGTACGACGTCATTTTGATGGATGTACAAATGCCCCAGATGGACGGCGTGGCGGCCACCCACCACATTCGCCAGCAGCTGCCACCGGCGCAGCAGCCCACTATCATCGCCATGACCGCCCATGCATTGGCCGGAGACCGCGAAAAATATTTGCAGGCCGGTATGGATAACTACATCAGCAAACCGGTGCGCATTCAAGAGCTACAGCAAGCGCTCTTGCTGGTAACTGTTCGCAATACTGTTTGAGTTTGGGGGGGAATTCAGGCCAGGCTAACGTCGTCTACCAGGCCCACAATGGCGTGATCCACCGGTACGAAGGGGATGGGCATGGCCTCGGCCGCTTCTCGACTGCCCACAATGAACACCAGCTGATCGGGTCCCGCTTGGGCGGTGGCATCGGCCGCCACCACCGGTTTGCCCTCCGGTTCTTGGGTTTTGCTCAAAGGCTGTACCATCAGGAATTTGATCCCTTCTAACCCTTTATATTTTTGGGTGGCCACCACCGTGCCAATAACGCGTGCTAATTGCATGTTGGATTCTTTTTTCTGGGGCTAAAGCCCCAGGCTAATTGTTGAATCACGCTGATTCCCAGCCAAAATGTTGGCCAAAACGGCCGTATCCATTCACATTGTCCCACATTTCGGCATGAAGCTGGGGGATAACCATGTGCCGGACGAGCTGTTGGTGGGCGATGGACGCGCTGAGGGCAACGGCCGTTTCCACATCTGCCACCAGCCCCTGAAAATAAACCAATCCCTTGCCCCCCAGGCCATCGGCCAGGCGCAGTTGCAGCAAGGCAACATCTGCCCCTTTTACCCCAGCGTCCGCCGCCAAAATGGCGCTGGCCACGCTGCTTGTCTCGATGATGCCCAGCGCATCTGCCTGCGCCGCTTGTCGCTGACCGCCCAAAGCCCGCACCACATCGGGGTGCACATTGGGCAACAAGAGCGCATCGCGCAGCGCCGCCTGCCCCACATCCTTGCCTGCGGCAAAAGCCTCTTGCACCGAGGCCACGTCCCCAGCCACCAGCACCAGGTAATGCCCCGGCTGCACCGTCCCCGACTGAATTTTGCTCACCGGGGCGCGCTTCACCATGGCATCCCCCGCCTCAATACCGGCGGCGATGCTGCTAAATTCCAACAGGGCAAGGGCGGGGAAATCCATAGGTGTGTTCAGGTATTCAAATTTTTAGGTGCTTGCGCTTTACTTGACACTTGAACACCTAATCACTTAAACACGATTACAAGCTTTTTGTTGAGACACGCTGCCAGATGGCTTCGGCCATGCGGCGAACCACGTTGGGCAGGCCCGATTTGGCAGAAGTAAGCGTCAGCGGCACGCCCTGGGCAATGGCGCGCGCCTGGTTGACATCGTAGCTAATCTGGAAGGCTACCTTGTTGTTGAGGCCGCGCTCGACGGCGGCTTGTGGCAGCTGTGCTTCTGGGGTGTGTTGGTTTAGGATGTGGGATTTGCGCTTGACCTGAATGCCTGCTTTGTTGAGAAGGCGGTTGAGCTGAACGGCCGTTTGCACCGAAACCACTTCTGGGGTGATCACATGCAGACCCATGTCCGCCATCGTCACGGCCTGCAAAAAGGCTGGCGTGTAAACATGCGGCGCATCTACCACCGTAAACGCCACATGGTGCTTGAGCAAATTTAAAATGTACTGCACCCGCTCGCCCGAAATGGACGATGGGTCTTGCGGTTTGGCCGGGGCCGCCAACACCCGCAGCCCAGAGGGATGAATAATCAGGCGATTTTTCAGCACCGCCCAATCCAATTCCTTCTCCGCGGGCAAATCTAGCCAGGAGGAACGCGCCTGCAAGCGCATATGCATCACCGCCTGCCCGCCAGAGGGCGACAGATCCACCAGGCAAACTTCTTGCTGGCTGGCCCGGCGCAGGGCGGCGGCCAAATTGACCGCCAGCGTGGTTTGGCCCACACCACCGCGCATGCCAAAGGTGGTGATAATAATACCCGTCTCTGGGCTAGATTGGCCCCCTTTTTTTGCCAGCAGGTTGTCTACCCGCTCCATCAGCTCCTGCGAGGTGACCGGTTTGCTTAAATAATCATCTGCGCCGCTTTTGAGGGCGGTGGTGCGGTCTACTTCCTGGGAACGGGCGGTCAGTACCAGAATGGGTAAATCTTCAATGTTGGCATCGCCGCGAATTTCGCGGGTTAGATCGTGTCCGCTCATGTTCGGCATCATCACGTCTAGCACCAGCAAATCTGGCTTGTCGGCCTTGATTTGTTCCAGGCCTTCTAGCGGATTGTTAATGAGCGTGATGTTGTGCCCGCCACGCTCAAGCATGAGGCCAACCATGCGCAACAGTTGTTCATCATCATCAATTACAAAGATTCGGGCCACAGCGCCGTCTCCTTCCTGATTACACTACTACTTACAATACCAAAGTTACTGTTTGTTGTTATCTAGACAAAATATGCCGATGCGGTCTTTGTGCACCAAAATCAGGTCACCACTGTAAGAAATGTCTGGGTAAACGGATGCCGATGCTTTGGCGGCAAAAATGAGCTGAAAGCTACCCATGGATTGTACCAAAATTTCTCGGGCAGAGAATTTACCTTCATGCATCGCCTCACCGACAATCTCGAAGGAGGGGACGGTGAGGAAGATGGGGATGCTGCGGCCACGGGTGAAGATGGAACGGCCGTGTTGCGTACCCACCGGAATGCCTTCGCGCCGATCTTGCAAGACGATAAAGTTGATATTGTCTTTGCGGAAGGCGGCAATTTGGTAATTGGCCACAATATCGCCCGGGGTGTGAATGCGGGAAATGTACGCATCTTGCAGCTCTAGATATTTGGAATTGGGATTGCCTAGTTCTGCATGGATACCTCCCATTCCTACAGAGGCCCGCCCCGTGACGCGGTACGCATCTGTAAATAAATCCAGGTTGATAAGATTGCGTTTGTTAAAAGATGTAGACATTGATTCACTTCTCTTTCTACGGTTACGATAAAACTAAATAATATGGCATAGTACCACTATACTTTACTATACAATTCTGAAGGAATCTACTAACGTACAGCGACGCAGGCGGCTAAAGCTGCGTGGGCCGGTTAAACCTTCACCTGTTGGGCTGGCAATGGTAAAGGAACAGTAGCCTTCGCCGCCATAGCCTAACCCGGCCAGGCACGGCCCATTTTTCACAAAAATACTGCAATTCATCTCGCGAGCCATGCGGCTGAGGTTGTCTAAATTTTTGGAGTGCATAACGGCCGTATGCCTAAACCCATGTTCCGCCTCAACCGCCAGGTCGATGGCCGCATTCGCATTGGCCACCCGCACCACGGGCATGATCGGCATCATTTGTTCAGACCAAACCACTGGATGATCTTCCGGCACTTCTACCACAATTTGGCGCACTTCTGGTCCGGCGGAGATGCCAATTTCGGCCAACAGCACGCTGGCGTTTTTGCCGATGAAGGCTTTGTTCATGTCGGCATATTTGCGTGGCCCGCGATCTTTGACGGTGACGGCTTGCCACAGCCGGTTGAATTGCCAGCTGTTTAGCTTGACTGCTCCATTTTTAGTCATCACCTGAATCAATTCGTCACAAATTGCGTCTACGGCAATCGTTTCTTTCTCGGTGGTGCACACAATGTTGTTGTCGAACGAGCCGCCGATGACGATGTCGCGGCCAGCCTGGGCCAGATCGGCCGTTTCATCCACCACCACGGGCGGATTGCCCGGCCCGGCGCAGACGGCCCGCTTGCCGCTGCGCATGGCGGCGCGCACCACGGCGGCCCCACCGGTGACGGTGAGCAGGCGAATATCTTTATGCTGCATCAGGGCGGTGGCGCTTTCCAGGGTGGGGTGGGCAACGGCCGTTAATAAATTCGCCGGACCGCCCGCCTTTTGAATCGCCTGGTTCAAAATCTGCACGGTGAAGTTGGAGGCGTTTTGGGTGCTGGGGTGGGCGTTGAAGGCGACGGCATTGCCCGCCGCCACCATGCCAATGGCGTTGCAGATGACGGTGCTGGTGGGGTTGGTGCTGGGCGTCAGCGCCCCGATGATGCCGTACGGTGCCCACTCGGTGATGGTGAGGCCGCCGTCGCCGCTCCAGGCGGTGGGTTCCAAATCTTCGGGGCCTAGCGCTTTGTCGGCGTTGAGGATGTTTTTGAGCACCTTGTCTTCCACGCGCCCCATGCCAGATTCGCTGTGGGCCATCTCGGCCAGCACCTGGGCGTATTCCCGCCCGGCCTGGCGCATGTGGGCCACCATATGCTTGCGAATTTCCAATGGCAGCTTGTTGAGCTGGCGGAAGGCGGTTCCGGCAGCGGCGACGGCCTCGTCTAGCGTGGCGAAGACGCCGCTTTCGCCGCCAGTGGGGGTGGGTTCTGGGGTGCTTTGGCGATGACGGTGGGAAACGGCCGTTTCCCTTGTCACCGGTATCGTCCCACCCACTTCCCGGTTTACCCGGTCAATAATTGCCTGAATGTCGTTTTCATTCATGGTACGTACTCTGATGTTTTGTAATTGTGTAATTGGTAATTGAATAATTTGTTTCCAGACTGACCAATTACCCAATTACTTAATTACTCAATTACCTGATTTTTTGCTTTGCATTCCACTCCGCCATATTCCACGCCCGGCCCGGTTCTTCGTGGCTGCGGATGAATGCTTCATCCACCGGTTCTGTGTACTCGCCGTCGGCGATGAGCTGCTGTTGGAACGCTTCAAAATAGGTAATGAGCTTCTCTACTCGTGCCATGTAGCCTGCGTGATCGAGGCCAAGAGCGTTGGCCACCTGCAAAATGTCGTCGGCCAGGCCAGCGGGTAGCCAGGGCAGTTGCAGCAAGCTGCTCATTTGCCGGTTGCGCCAGATGCGCCAGCGGCGGTTGTAGGCAAACAGCCCATCTACCAAATAATGGTACGCCGCGTTTAGCCGGTCGTGGGCGATGGCCGGGCCGAGTGCTTCCCAGTTGGTTTGCGGCGCGTCCCAGCCCAGGTGTTGATCCAGCCAAGTAATCGCTTCGTCCAGACGGGTTTGCCTTACATCGTCTGGGTAGGCGCTGCGCTGCTGAATTTGCCGGGTGACCTCGCCGTGGCGGTCGTAGGCAATCCAGCCATTGGCCAGTTCGCTCAGCCGTTCTTCTGGCCAGGCAAAGGCGGGATCGCGCCACTGCTGCCAATCGAACCGCATAAAATCGAGCTGTAGCCCTTGCTGAACGGCTTCATCTTTACTGAAGATGCTGTGGAAGCTGTTGTCTGCGGCTAGCCAGTACGCTTCGGCTGGGACGATGTAAAGGTCGTAGGGGGCTAGGAAGAGAATGATGTCGATGTCGGAATCGGGGCGCATGCGTCCGGTAGCGATGCTGCCGATGCCGATAATGGCTTGAACGGCCGTTTCTGGCAGCAGCACCCGCTCCATAAATTCAAGAAACTGGCTGCGCTTCTCCTGGGTCGCTGGTGTCATTGAAAGAAAAATCCACAGATTACGCAGATTACACAGATTTTTTCTCGATACATTTCTATGATCCTTCGCCTTTGTGCAAGAATGATGAGCGAGGAAGAAAAAATCAGTGTTTATCCGTGAGTCCACTGAAAAAACAAACCGCAAAGACGCAAAGGACGCAGAGTTTTAAAGATTACCAGAGAAAAATCTTTGCGGTCTCTGCGCCTCTGCGGTGAAATCACCCTTTTTTCAGTAGAGCCATCCGTGTCCCATGCTTACTTTCGGTACTTTTCTTCGCCGCCCACTTCCCAACTGTCCACAATGGCCATGATGACGGCGTCACACGGCCGTTTATCTGTAACCTTGGTTTGGCGAGCGGAACTGCCAGTAGCCACCATCACCACCTCATCCAGACCTGCGCCCACGGCATCGGCGGCAACCAGATAGCCGGATTCTTCTTCGTTTTCGGCCGTTAGCCGCCGCACCAGCAGGAACTTCAGCCCGTCCAGCGATGCCTCTTTTTGCGTAGACACCAGCGTGCCAACAACTTTGCCTAGAAACATGTTTCCATTATCCGTAAACGGTGAACGGTAATCGGTGAACGGTAATCGGTCGCCTGTAAGTTGCACCGATTACGGATAACCGATAACCGATTACCCTATTCAGAGGCGTCTTGGCGACCCAGCGGCAGAACCGCGTCCACATTCGCGTGGGGACGGGGGATGACGTGGACGGCGACCACTTCGCCAACTTTCTCAGCGCCGCGTGTACCGGCTTCAACGGCCGCTTTTACTGCCGCTACGTCACCCCGCACAATGGCGGTTACGTGGCCACCGCCGGTCTTCTCATAGCCAACCAACTCGACACGCGCCGCTTTCACCATCGCGTCTGATGCCTCCACCATGGCGGCAAAACTGCGACATTCAATCATTCCTAATGCTTCTGACATGTTCGGTTCTCCTGTTATTAGTGGTTAGTGGTTGGTGGCTGGTTACTAGCCATGAGCCACCGGCCACTAAAACTATTCACTTTTCTTGGTTTCTTGGGAACGGCCGCTTACACTTTCAATCGCATCAATGGCGGCCTGATACCCCGCCATGATGTCCTGCTCAGAGCCGCCCAAATAGACGCGGCCAAAGCTGCCGTAGGCGGTCACTTCCAAAATGTTCAGATTGGCTCGTTTTTCTGCCTCGTTGGCGGCCAGAGCGGCGTAGGCGGCGGGCTGCACTTCCATTACGTACAGCGTTTGCCCCGCCAAAATCATGTGCCCGTGGCGCATGCGGTTAATCAGCTGTACCTGGTGTGGGTCGATGTTGCGGATAATCTGGCTGGACACCACGCGCGGCTTGAGCCGATCTTCTTCCTTTAGCGCCAATGCTTCCAAAATGGCCGCCCCGGCAGCGCGCACGTCTGCCTGGCTGCTGGAATGCACCTCCAGCAGGCCATACAGCCGCTCTACAATTTGCATACCGGGCTTCACCCCTACAGATTTCAGGGCAACGTCGGTGATGCGGTTGATTTCGATGCCGGGGGAAATTTCAATCCAGAGGGAGGCGTCGCCGGGCAGGGGGAGGAAGCCACGGGCGACGGTGCCTAAAAAGGCGGCGTGCTGGAGCTGAAGATTGTCTAAAAACACATAGCTGCGCAGTTCAACGGTCAACTTAACGACTCCTTTCTGACGGCCACTGATGGGTGGGTTCCGTGCGTGGCTGCCATTCATCCATACTCAAATCTGGTTCTTTGCCGGTTAATTTATCAATGAGGTAATGCAGCCGCAGCATAAAAATCTCGTCATAATCGGTAATGCCGCAAACGTCGCACTGGTAGGCGGGCACGTTGGGGATAACCATGAGGTGCTCGTTGATTGGGCTGTAGTACGCAATTTTGGTGGGCTGAAATTTACCAATTCGACAATGATGACAATCCATAAATAATTTCCTGAGTAGATTTCAAAAGTCTTTCTAAACCTGTTGCAAGGCCAAAGACAAACAAGACTTTTGAAATCTTAGTTGATTTAGTAACCAGAGGGGGAAACGGCCGTTCCCACCCCCTCACCCCCTGCTTCTTTCACAATCTTTACACCGGCGCTGGCCCCTAAGCGGGTCGCGCCTGCGGCGATCATCGCCTGGGCGTCGGCCAAATTGCGCACGCCGCCTGCCGCCTTTACGCCGATGTCTGGCCCCACCACTTTGCGCATCAGGGCCACATCTTCCACCGTGGCCCCACCAGGGCCAAAGCCGGTGGAGGTCTTCACAAAATCGGCCCCTGCCAGCTTGGAGAGGTGAGAGGCGATCACTTTTTCCTCATCCGTCAGCAGCGCTGCTTCGATGATCACTTTCACCAGCGCGTTGCCCGCGTGGGCGGCGCGCACCACCGAGGCGATATCCTCTTTCACCGTCACGTAATCCTGCGATTTGAGTGCGCCGACGTTGATCACCATATCAATTTCCGTCGCGCCGTCGCGGATGGCTTGCTGCGTTTCGTACGCTTTTACTGTGCCGGGGGTGGCCCCCAGCGGGAAGCCAACCACCGTACACACCTTCACACCTGAATCTTTGAGCAGTTGGGCGCTCAGCTTTACCTGGGCCGGATTGATGCAGACGGAGGCAAACTGGTAGGTGCGGGCTTCGTAGCAAAGCTGGGCAATCTGGTCTTGGGAGGCGTCTGGCTTGAGCAGGGTGTGGTCGATGTAGCGGGCGACGCCAGCATCTTGCGGCCGTGTGCCCAGCGTAGCGGTGACGCGGCTGGCCCCGGCCTGCACCACCTGCTGCACCTTATCGGCGCAATGCTGCACGCAGGAGCCATCGGTGCAGTTGCAGCCGGAACGGCCGTTGCCCGGCTGGGGCTGATTCAAGCGCAGCAGCACCTCGCGGGTGATTTCTTCAATTATTTGTTCGATGGCTGCTTGATTCTGCATTGGGTTAATTACCCAATTACCAATTACCCAATTACAAATTTACGTAATTGGGTAATTAGTAATTATTTTGTAAATCGCTTTTCAATTGCCCAAATTTTGTCTACGCGGCGGGCGTGGCGGTCGCCGCCAAATTCGGTGGCCAGCCAGGTTTGCACAATTTGCTGGGCCAGATTGGGGCCGATGAGTCCCGCACCCAGGGTGAGGACGTTGGCGTTGTTGTGTTCCCGACTGTTAACGGCCGTTGCCTGGTCATAACACATCGCGGCCAGCACGCCGGGGACTTTGTTGGCGGCCATGCAGCTGCCAATGCCCGCCCCGTCGATGATGATGCCGCGCCAGGCGCGCCCGGTGCCCACCAGCTGGGCCACCGCATAGGCGAAGTCTGGGTAGTCTACCGAATCCGTGCTGTGCGTGCCACAATCTACCACCTCGTACGCCGGGTGGCTGGTGGCCAACATTTTTTTGAGCGCTTCTTTCAGGCCGTAGCCGCCATGATCGGCCCCAATGGCGATGGTAGGTTTGCCTGTGGTGGACGCTGGCTGGCTGGCGCTGGCTTCTTCCAGGCGGATGTGCCGCTCCAGGGCCGCTTGCCGGGCCAGCGGGGTGATGAGGGCGTTGGGCGGTACGGGGAAGGTTGAGTTGGGCGGCAGTTGGTGGATATGGTCGGCGGTGAGAAGCGGCCGTTTTCCAGCAGAAACGTGTGAGCCAGGGGCCGCTAATCCTTCGCCCATCACCCGCTTTACCACCTGGCGCACCAGCGCTTCGATCTCTTCAGAACTGTAGCTCATAATTAATTGATGGGAAGGTCCACATGGGGTATCAGTTCCCAATCTGAAATAGGCCAGTAGACCACCATTGCTTTGCCAATGATGTTATCTTCCGGCAAGAAGCCCCAGGAATGGGAGTCGCTGGAGCTGTTGCGATTGTCGCCCAGGACAAAAAATTCCCCATTGGGAACAGTCCAGTCGCCCGTGTAGGTCGGTTCTGCCTGAATGTACGTTTCTTCCAGCAAAATGCCGTTTACCATCACCTGCTGATTCCGGATTTCAACCTGGTCGCCCGGTATACCGATGACTCGCTTGATCAGGTTCAGGTCGCTGTTGGGATGTTTAAAAACAATAATGTCCCCATGATTCGGTTCATTCAGGTAGTAGCTGAAGTTGTTGATGAGCAAATATTGACCGTTTTCCAGAGTGGGGTTCATGCTGCTGCCGTCGATGCGATACCGCCCTACGAAGCTATTGACCAACCAAAAGATGAAAAACGTCAGGAGCAGGGTTTCGACGATTTCCCGCACGACCAGTTCGGTGGGTTGTTTTCTTTCGGCAGCGGCGGGCGTGTCGTGGAATGAGGGTTGTGGGGCGTTGGACTCGGTTAGAGCCATGAAATGATTCTCCTGAAGATGTTGGAAATTATAAACGACGCTAAAAGGTGGGGCAAACCAGCGCTTTTGGCTCATTTTTGGTTTGGTACCCGGTTGGGTTTGGGTATCGTAGTAGAGAAAATGGGTTTCGTAAAGTATTTGCTAAATTTGTTACACAAATAATAACGATTGAAACGGCCGTACCTCACCAAATTTGGTTTGCATACCGTTTCGGGCGGGGCTATACTTACACTCTGTCTGTTGCGGCTCCGTAGCTCAGCTGGCAGAGCAGGTGACTTTTAATCACTTGGTCACAGGTTCGAATCCTGTCGGAGTCATACAGAATTAGCCCTCACAGCAGCAGTTGTGGGGGCTTTTTCATTTCATGTTTTGGGACTTGGCGTGAAGCGTGATACGTGAGGAGCCATTTGTCACGTATCACGTATCACGCTTCATTGTGTCAGGTTCTATAATCCTCCCAGAACCTTGTTTAGGGGAATCATGGCAAAAGAAACGAGCAAACGACACGTGTATTTAGAAGATATTCCGCTGGATGAGGCGCAGGCGGCGTTTCAGGCGGCGTTGGCCGCAGCGGGCTGGTGGCAGCCGCTTGAAGTTGAAGAGGTTTCGCTGGCGCAGGCGTACGGCCGTATCACTGCCCAAGCCATCTGGGCCAAACTTTCCTCCCCCCATTACCACGCCAGCGCCATGGACGGCTATGCCCTGCGTGCTCAGGACAGCGAAGGGGCCACCGAAACCCAGCCGCTCCAGTTCACCCTCGTCGAAAATTGGGACACGCCACCCACAGAACCGCGCCCCATCCGCCCCGTCAACACCGGGCATCCGCTGCCGCCGTGGGCCAACGCCGTGGTGATGATTGAGCATACGCAGCAGGTGGTGTTGGGGAACGGCCGTTCCGGCATTGAAATCCGCGCCAGTTTGCCCCCCTGGCACCACGTGCGCCCAATGGGGGAAGATATGGTGGCCACCGAGCTGGTGCTGCCCGCCAACCACAAATTGCGCCCGGTCGATTTGGGCGCATTGGCCGGATCGGGCCACGCTACGGTGCCCGTCTACCGCCAGCCGCGCGTGGCCATCATCCCCACCGGCTCTGAGCTGGTGGCGGCCGAAAAAGTGGCGGAAAGCGGCATCCAGCCGGGTGAGATCATCGAGTACAACAGCCTGGTACTGGCGGCGCAGGTGGCCGAGTGGGGCGGATTGCCCACCCGTTGGCCCATTGTGCCCGATGAATTTGAGGCGATTCAAACGGCCGTTCGCCAGGCCGCCCAAGATCACGATCTCATCCTGCTCAACGCCGGTTCCTCCGCCGGCAGCGAAGATTACACCGCCGACGTGGTGCAATCGCTGGGCCAACTGCTGGTGCACGGCGTGGCCGTCCGGCCGGGGCATCCAGTCATTTTGGGCATGGTGGGAAGTGACAAGGTGACAAGGGGGCAAGGTGACAAGGTGACAGATGCGCCCGTCACCCCATCACCCGGTCACCCGGTCACCTTGTCACCCGGTCACCCCTTCACCCCAATCATCGGCGTCCCCGGCTACCCCGTCAGCGCGGCGCTCACGGGCGAAATCTTCGTGGAGCCGGTTTTGGCGCGGTGGCAGGGGCAACGGCCGTTCCAACCGCAAACCATCCAGGCCACGCTCACCCGTAAAGTGAATTCGCACACGGGGGATGATGATTTTGTGCGCGTGGCGGTGGGGGAGGTGAACGGCCGTTTTGTCACCACACCGATCAGTCGCGGGGCGGGGGTCATCACCTCGCTGGTGCGGGCCGATGGCCTGGTGCGCATCCCTCGCTTTAGCGAAGGGGCCGACATGGGCAGCGAGGTGACCGTGCATCTGTACCGCGATCCCCGCGACCTGGCGCGCACCATTCTGGCCATCGGCAGCCACGATCTCACGCTGGACCTCATCGCCCAATTTTTGGCAGAGCGGGGGGCGGGGCGATTGGCCTCGGCCAACGTGGGCAGCCTGAGCGGGCTGGTGGCGCTGCGCCGGGGCGAATGCCATCTGGCGGGCAGCCATCTGCTGGACCCGGAGACGGGCATTTATAACCAAAGCACCGTGCGTCGCTACCTGCCGGGCGAAGACGTGGTGCTGCTGACGCTGGTGGGGCGCGAACAGGGCTGGCTGGTGCCTGCGGGCAATCCGAAGAAGATTGCGGGATGGGCAGCGGCGGCGCGAGAGGATGTGCAGTTGGTGAACCGGCAGCGGGGCGCGGGTACGCGGGTGCTGCTGGATTATGAGCTGGGCAAGCTGGGCATTGCGCCAGAGCAGGTGCGCGGCTACGGCCGTGAGGAGTATACCCATCTGGCGGTGGCGGCGGCGGTGGTGTCTGGCACGGCCGATTTTGGCCTGGGCATTCAGGCGGCGGCGCGGGCGCTCAAGCTGGACTTTGTGCCGCTGGCCCACGAGCAGTACGATTTGGTGATGACCCGCCAGACGTTTGAGAGTGAGCGGATACGGCCGTTGCTGGATTTGCTTAATGATGATGGGTTTAGAACGGCCGTTGCCGCCATGCCGGGGTATGATGTCTCGGTGATGGGGAACGTGGTGACGGTAAACGGCCGTTAAGCTTCCCTGACAGCTTGCCATATTGCAATAACCGCTGCAAAAAATGAGATACTCAAGGCACGAAGGGCATACAATTGAATAGATCACCTTGTCACCCATTCATCTTGTCAAAAACCAGGAGTTACTAAATGTCACTATCCTACATTGCGGATTTACATAACCACACAACCGCCTCCGACGGCGAATACAGCCCGACAGAACTGGTGCAGGCGGGTAAAGCGTTGGGGCTGGAGGCCATTGGCGTTACGGATCATGATACGCTGAACGGGCTGGATGAGGCGCTGGCGGCTGGGGAGGCGCTGGGCATTCAGGTGGTGCCGGGGGTGGAGGTGTCTTTGCGGTTTAGACGGCCGTATTTCACCGGCACCCTCCACTACCTGCTCTACATTCCCTACAACCTGCTGCAAGACGCCGACTTCCGCCAAATGGCGACAGAAATCTTTAGCCAGGGGCGTGGCGGCGGCCTGGTGCGCGCCCGCGTAGAAGCCATCAACGCCGAATTTGGCCCCAACGGCAACCAGCCGCTGCTCAAGCAAGCGTTAACCGCCGAGGAAATTGAGGCGCTGGCCGATAACGTCTCTCGCCGCCACTTTGCCGTGGCGCTCAAAGAAAACCACGGGTTAGACAAAGAGCAGGTGAACCGGCTCATCGGCAACGACAGCGTGGCGTATGTGCCCTCCGGTATTGATCCCAAACAGCTGACGCCGCTGCTGAAAAGGTACCCGCAGCTGGTGCGCATCTTTGCCCATCCAGCGGCCGGTTCGTTCCCCTGGCCAAAGCCTCTACAACGAGGTGCTGCCGCCTATCGAGACGGTGGAAATTTTGATGCCAGAATTTTTGGACGAGGATTTGCTGGGGTTAGATGGTTTGGAAGTGGCGTATCCGGGTCATGCGCCGGAGCATCGCACGTTGATGGCTGAGTGGGCTGAAAAGTATGGCCTCATTACCAGCGGTGGCTCCGACTGCCACGACCGGGTGGATCGGCCGTTGGGGGTGGCGGGCGTGTCCCCTGCCGAACTGGATACGCTGCTGGCGCGGCTGCGGTAACCGGAGGCCAGTTGTTGATTGTTACAAGCGAATAAAAAGAGGAAAAAGCCCCGTTCTGTTTGCTGGACGGGGCTTTTTTACGCAAAATTTATGCCTTTTGGGACCAAATAGCTATGACCGTTATGTGATATACGGTACTGGTACTGCCTCCTACAATACAAGCTGAACGGTTGGAAAGATTAGCCAATGTGCCTGCATGAAGATTATTGCATTGGAACGGCCGTTTCCATACACCAATTCAAATTTAGGAAGGCATTTATGCAGCAGTTGCAGCGTGTATCTCATAAATCTGGTCGCCCAACGAGTGGTGTTATCAGACGCTATTTTTTCTTCAACCAGGCAAAAAACAAAAAACCAGGCAAAATCCATAAACTGATTTTATTGCTGCTGGCAATAAGTTTATTTATCCCCATGAGCGTTTTTGCCGCCGCCCCCGTATTTTCGGCCAATGGGCCATTCAACATTACAGAAAACAGCTCAACCGGCACGCTGGTAGGCCAGGTGGTTGCCAGCGAGGCAACCAGTTATACCATTACGGGGGGAAATGGCAGTGGGGCCTTTACAATTGATAACAGCGGCTTCATTCGCGTTGCCGATGGGACGCAGATCGATTTTGAGGTAAACAGTTCATTTTCATTGACCGTTGAGGCCGGTAATCTGGAGGGCACAGATTCGGCAGCGGTGATTATCAATGTAATCAACGTCAACGACCCACCCAAAATGGATCAAGGGTTTTATACGTTTTCAATTAACGAGAATTTGCCCGATACCAGTTTGGTAGGCACTGTTTCAGCTACGGACAATGATCCAGGCGATACGGTTACGTATAATCTCATTCCTGGCCCCGTAACGGCATTTTCTATTGATAGCGATGATGGTGAAATTAGAATCGCTGATACAACGCAGATTGATTATGAATCTGGAACAACCAGCTACACCATTTATGTGCTGGCCACGGATGGTGGTTTAAGTGATATCGCCCCCGTGACAATTACAATTAACGAGGCGAATGATGCGCCAGTGGCGGTGGCGGATGGTCCGTATAACGCTTCAGAAGACACACCTTTGGCCGTCACTTTGGTGGCTGAAGGGGTGTTGAACAATGATACCGATCAAGATGTGGACCCGGTGGATACGTTAACGGCCGTTCTAGACACCCAACCCCCCAACGGCAGCGTAACCCTGAATGACGACGGTACCTTTACCTATACCCCCAAAGCCCAGTTTGACGGCACCGATTCCTTTACCTACCATGCCAATGACGGTTCTGCCAACTCCAACATTGTTACTGTCACCATCACCGTGGCTGGTTCCAATGACGACCCCACCGCCACCAATGACACCTACTCAACCGACGAAGACACAACACTCACGGTCTCTCTGGTGGCAGACGGTGTGCTGGACAATGACACAGACCCGGAAAACGATACCCTGACCGTAACAAATTTTAACGCGACCAGTGTGATGGGAGCGGCCGTTTCCGTAAATACCGATGGTACCTTTAGCTATAACCCCACAGGCTCAACCAATGTTCAAGCCTTGGATGCCGGGGACAACACCAGCGACAGTTTCACCTACACCATTTCCGATGGCAACACGGGCACAGATACCGGCACGGTTACCATTAACCTGAGTGGTTTGAACGATGCCCCGAACGCGGTAGTTGACGGGTTTACCGTAAACGAGAATTCCACCAACAACAACCTGACTGTGTTGGGCAACGATACCGATGCCGATGCCAGCGCTACATTGACAATTACGGCCGTTGCCAACCCCACAACCCAGGGCGGCACGGCAACCATTTCTGGCAGCACCATTTTATACACCCCGCTGGCTGGTTTTGATGGCACAGACACCTTCACCTACACCATTAGCGACGGTGTGCTCACCGACACGGCAACCGTCACCATTACCGTGAACAACCTGAACAACCCGCCCGTTATTACCGAGGGTGCTTCATACAACGCGGGAACCATAGATGAAGATAACAGCCCAACTTTCTTTACCCCATTTACCCTCAATGCCACAGATACGGATGGTGATAACCTGACCTGGAGTATTCCGGTTACAGGGACAGCCTTGCTGGGTACGGCCGTTCGGACCAACACCTATTCAAACCCGTCTAATGTGATGGCGTTTAACTACACGCCCACTGCCAACATGAATGGCTCTGACTCCTTTGTGGTGCGCGTCAGCGATGGCAAGGGCGGAACCGATGACATCACCGTCACCGTCACCATCACCGAGGTCAATGACAATCCCGATGCTGTTGATGACACCCCCAGCGTCAATGAGCAGAGCAGTAACAACACCCTCTACCCACTCAGTAACGATACCATTGCTCCTGACACGGGTGAGACGTTGACGATTACGGCCGTTGGGGCCACAAATCACGGGGGCACGGTTACCAGCCACGGCACAAGCCTCACCTACACCCCGCTTTCCACCTTTATTGGCACCGAAACGTTTACCTACACCATTAGCGACGGCCGTTCTGGTACAGACACCGCCACCATTCGCGTCACCGTGAACGATGTGAACTTTAACCCGGTTATTACCGAGGGTATTTCCACCACCGTGACGATGGATGAAGATGGCAGCCCCACAGACTTCAGCCTGACGCTGCACGCCACCGACGCCGATGCCGCAGACACCCTCACCTGGGCCATTCAAAGCCAGGCCGGGTACGGCGATGCCGATGTTACTTCTGGTACGGGCACGTCCCAAGTAATCAGCTATGCACCCGTGAACAACTATAACGGCAACGACGCCTTTATGGTGTACGTTAGCGATGGGCATGGGGGCATGGACAGCATC
Source organism: Candidatus Leptofilum gracile (assembly GCA_016713825.1). Taxonomy (GTDB): domain Bacteria; phylum Chloroflexota; class Anaerolineae; order Promineifilales; family Promineifilaceae; genus Leptofilum; species Leptofilum gracile. The sequence goes on from JADJOJ010000004.1 coordinate 81,361, forward strand.
TTGGTGAATGTGATCATCAACCCAATCAACGATGCCCCCACTGCTAAAAACGATACCAAAGCCACGCCGCCCGATACGGCCGTTACCATCAACGTGTTAGACAACGACACCGACCCGGAAAACGACAGTTTAAGCATTACGGCCGTTACCCAGGGCAGCAAAGGCAGCGTCAGCCACAACGGCGCCACCATCACCTACACCCCCAACCCCGGCGAAATTGGCGACGATACCTTCACCTACACCATCAGCGACGGCAGCACCGGCACCGACACCGGCAGCGTCACCGTGCGCCTGGGCCTCTACGAGGTGTTTATGCCCGTGCTCGTCAATAACTTTGTGAGCGCGCCAGACCTGGTCGTAACCAACATCAGCGCCAGCAGCGACCTCATCGAACTGGTTATTGAAAATCAGGGCACGCAGGCCACCACCAGCGGCTTCTGGGTCGATTTTTACATTGCGCCAGACCCAGTACCCACCCATGAAAATCAATTGTGGGGCGACGTTGGCGACGAAGGGATTGTTTGGGGCGTCACCGTTTCCATCCCCGCTGGCGGTTCGCTAACGCTGACATACAGCACCGCCCCCGGTGCCCCCAACCTGTATTTTGCCGAGGCAAACAGCAATTATGGCGGCGTGCTGCCTGTGGGCACCCCTGTGTATGCCCAGGTAGATTCGGCCCATCTCAATACCTCTTACGGCGGTGTGCTGGAAACGCACGAAATTTTAGGAGAACCGTACAACAACGTCAGTGCCGAATTTACGGCCGTTGCCACCGGGCCAGCCAGCCTACCCGCCGCATTGATCGTAATCCAGGGGCCGCCATTGGCACTGCCCGCACGTTAAATAAATTTGTTACCAAATCATCGTATTGATGAGGGAGCTTGAATTATGAAACAAAGACAGTTTGGAAACGGCCGTATCGGCATCAACTATCTCATTGCCCTGTTTAGCCTGGCTGCCTTTGGCCTGCTGCTGCTGGGGTCACATACCACCCTGGCCGATGGTTACGACCTGCCGCCACGCGACGATGGTGCCGAAACGCCAGGCAGCAACGATGCGCCCATCGTCGCCACCGGGCAGGGGGCGCGGGTGCATTTGCAGGCCCACTTTAGCCAGGATTGGCCGTGGGAGAGCCTGCATTGGCAGCAAGGGTTGTGGCTGAAGGTGCAATGGCTGGATGAGAATGACGTTTGGCAAGATGTGGCGGGCTGGCAGGGTACGCTGGATGCCATCCAACAAAAAGAGGATTGGATAGGCCTGAAGGAAATCTGGCTGGCCGATGCCCAATTGGGTACCGGACCTTACCGTTGGCAGGTGTACGCAGTGGCAGACGGCCGTTTGCTCACCACCAGCGAACCATTCTACCTGCCCAACAAAAGCGGCGATCTCATGGCGCAAGATATGATGTTACAGCCCTAAAGCCACATACCTTCACTTTTCCCCAAGCGTGATTTTTCCTGGCCTGGCCCTGCTTCTTGCAGGGTCAGGTTTTTTTATTGCCCCTGTGCAGTTTTGGAGTTGTGCTAAAATCGAATAGATTCAACAACTGGCATAAGGAAGCGGCACATGAGCATCTGGGATTTTGGCATCGGTAGTGTGCTGGTTACGGCCGTCTTGCTCTATCTGCGTGGCTGGCGGCGGCAACCAGCTGAAGATAGACGAACGCTGCTCGCTTCACCCTGGCGTATGATCACCTTTGCGGCGGCCCTTTTGCTGCTGGCTGCGGTGCTTTTTTCGCCGTTGCACGGCCTGGCCACGCGCTACTTTTACATTCACGTTTTGCAGCGGCTGCTGTTGGTTTCGCTCATCCCTTGCCTCTTTATGAGCGGCAATCCCCTGCCGATTTTGCAGGCGGGGCTGCCCACCAAGGCGCAAAACTGGCTCTGGCAGCTGCCGCAAACCGCACCACGTTTCTACAAACTGTGGCTGCGCCTCAGCAGCCCGCTGCCGGTTTGGTTCCTGTTTGTGTGCACCTTTTGGCTGTGGCACGATGTGCAGATCGACCGGCTGGTGCTGCAAGCCGATTGGGTGCACCGGTTTGAGAATGTGACGTTGATGGGAACGGCCGTTTGCTACTGGTGGCACATTTTAGCTGCCTCCCCGCGTTTGCATCCTGCCCTGCCGCCATTGTGGCGCGTAGGGTACGCGGCGTTGGGGGCCACCCCGGTAAAGTTGGTGGGGTTGGTGCTTATGTTTACGTCAACGGCCGTTTACCAATACCCCGCCGAAATCCAACTTTACAATCTCAACCTTACCGACCAAAGCCTGGGCGCAGCGCTTGTGTGGGTTGTCGGCGGCATTGTGTTTACGTGGACGGCCGTTTTGCTCATGCGCGATTGGCTCAAAGGCGAAGATGAAAAGCCCCAACTCCCCGAATCCGTCTGGTCTTCTGCAGAGATGATGCTGGCCCCTGGATTTAGCAAATCGCCAACCTCAAAATAGCTTGTCAAAAACCAGTAAATCGTCTAATGTATCAATTGTTGTAAAAGATAACTGTCTGTTTGGGGCAGTGAAACAACAGGGCAAACTTTTACGAAGGCAAACCAAAAAAGAGGATGACACATGTCCAAGTATGAAGAGTTGGTGCGAAGCTACAGCCATGCGCGTAAATCATTCCGGGATTATGAAGAAATTTGCCGTAACTTTGCCCGTGATCTGGTATTTGGGATGGTAGAGTATTTTGAATGGCCGCAAGATCGCGAAATTACCTACATCCCCCTGGGCGAAGAGCTAGATCCCAACAATAAATTTTATGCCCTGGCTGGTGCCATGCGCATGGACGCCGAATCCTTTTGGCATTTTGGCGTCGAGCTTAGCCTGATGGAAATGTCTGGCGCTTATCCGCTCTCACTGGTGCTCAGTTTTTTCATCAAAAAAGTCGGCCCAAATTTTATCGTGAAATTAGGCCCCAGAGGCCGTGAAATCAAGATTCCAGAAGATAAACAGGGTGAGTTAGAGCCGTTTTATGAAGCCGTCTTTCGGCAAATTAAGGAGTTCTTGGCCAAACGGTATGTGCAGGCATTGGCTGGCCAAAAGGACACAGAGTACGGTTTTATAACCCTTCTGTAGGGTTTGGCCGTTTGCCCCAAGACTGCTTCACCTATCACCTCATCGACTCAAAATTGCCCCAGATTGGTCTAAGTGAACCTGACGCAATAATGGCTACTTTATTAACGAGCTTGCAAAATCCCCGTATAAAAAATCTGCTCAAGCTCCAAAATCGGCGGTATCGAGATGCCCAGCAAAAAACGGTTGTAGAGGGCATCCGCGAGATTGGCTGCGTGTTGCACAGTGGCTTGCTGCCTCAAGAAGCGTACGTCTGCCCTGAACTGCTCACCGATGCGGCGGGGACGGCCGTTTACCAGCAGCTCCAAGCCTTAGCCAAAACCGCAGAGCTCGCCTTGTTCACCGTCACGCCAGAACTGTTCGCCAAAGCCGCCTACCGGGGCCAAAGCGGCGGCATTTTGTTAGTCATCCCTTACCTATCCCACTCGCTTGCTTCCCTCACGCTGCCCCATGCCCCCTTGCTGCTCATCATTGACGGCAGCGAAAAGCCCGGCAATTTGGGGGCCATCTTGCGCACCGCCGACGCTGCCGGCATCGATGCCGTCATCGTGACCAGCCAGCCCGGCAGCGGCACCGACATCCACAACCCCAACGTGGTGCGAGCCAGCCTGGGTGCCTTGTTCACCCTCCCAGTCGTCGAAGCTACGCCAGCAGAACTGTTCGCCTGGCTGCGTCACCAGCAAATACAGATTGCAGTGCTCACGCCAGAAGGAGAACGGCCGTACGCCCAAACCAACCTCCAGGGTCGCCTAGCCCTGGTGATGGGCAGCGAAGCACACGGCGTGCAGCCTCAATGGCTCGCAGAAGCCGATCTGCGGTTGAAAATCCCCATGTTTGGTACAGTAGATAGCTTGAATTTATCGGTGGCAACGGCCGTTGTTGTGTTCGAAGCCATTCGTCAGCGTCAGAAAGGTGGTTAAGCCACTTGGCTAAATGTACGCTAAGTTAGTTGGGTTACAGTTCATGCGAATTGCGTTAATTTCAGATATTCATGGGAATCTCGTATCTCTGGAAGCCGTTTTAGCCGATATTGATCGCCAAAACGTCAACGAAATCATCTTTCTGGGAGATGCAGCCACGCTAGGTCCCCAGCCCCATGAAGTGTTGCACCGCTTGCGTGAACTCGGCTGCCCTTGCATTATCGGCAACCACGAAACCTACCTCTTTAAACCTTCATTAGGCCAAGCCTATATGCGCGGCACGCAATGGTTTAGCGATATTCTCACCTGGTGTCGCGCCCGCCTCACCCCCGAAGATTACCAATTTATGCGCTCCTTCCAGCCCATGCTCAAAATAAAGCTCGAAGGCGAAAGCACCCTCATCTGTTTTCATGGCTCACCCCGCCGCCATACCGACAACATTTTTGCTACCACCCCCACCGAAGAAGTAAACGAGATGCTGGCTGGTCGCCGAGCCACCGTGATGGCAGGTGGTCACACACACGTCCAAATGATGCGGCAGCATATCGGCGTGTTGCTGGTAAACTCCGGCAGCGTTGGCCTACCTTTCGAGCAAATGCCGTTTACAGACCGTGGTCCCCGCGTCATGCCCTGGGCAGAATACGCCATCGTCAACTCCGAAGGTAACGCCATTAGCGTAGACCTGCGGCGTATCCCCGTTGATATGAAGGCCATAAAGCAAGCCGGTATCGATGCCCGCATGCCAAAGACAAGCGACTGGTTGCGTAATTGGATATCAATTACTGAACTGCTAAACGAAATTTAAGCCGCCAGAAGCCACACAACCCTTTCCAAAGGCAAAACCGCCCAATATACGCTAGGGAGAAGTTGTCAGTTTTGGCACCTCAGCGATAATTGCACCAACTGCCTTATTTGCAGTGTTGGAGCTGGTTTGACAATGTTCGCACTGCCAAACCTGTTCCCTTTCCGACCTTTTTTCATTTAGATGTAAACCATATCCGGTCGTTTATTTTCAAAAACCGATAGCGGTTTACGTAGCTTACACTCTGAAGGAGAGTTTCATGTCAAGAAAAAGTGTAAAGGTAGCCGTCACTGGGGCGGCTGGTCAAATTGGTTATTCTCTTTTGTTTCGCCTGGCTTCTGGTGAAGTGTTCGGGCCAGATACCAAAGTCTCTCTGCACCTTTTGGAAATCACCCCCGCTTTACCTGCATTAGAAGGCGTTGTGATGGAATTAGACGACTGCGCTTTTCCCCTGTTGGAAAATGTAGTGGTAACTGATAATGCTGAAACTGCTTTCGACGGCATCAACTGGGCTTTGTTTGTTGGCTCAAAACCGCGCGGAGCCGGCATGGAACGGGGTGACCTCATTCGTGAAAATGGTCCTATCTTTGTGGGGCAGGGGCGTGCCTTAAGCAAAGCTGCCAGCGATGCCCGTGTTTTGGTGGTAGGTAATCCGGCAAACACCAACTGCCTCATTGCCATGAACAATTCCGATTTGCCAGAGGAACGCTTTGGTGCCCTTACCCGGTTGGATCAAAATCGGGCTTATGCCCAATTGGCCCAAAAAGCAGGTGTGCCGGTGAGTGCTGTTAGCAATGTCACCATTTGGGGCAACCACAGCGCCACACAATATCCAGACGCAGAAAACGCCAAAATCAATGGCAAACCTGCTATGGAAGTCATCACAGATCATGATTGGCTGCGTGGCGAATTTATCTCTACAGTGCAAAAGCGTGGCGCGGCCGTTATTGCGGCACGTGGCAAATCCTCTGCTGCGTCAGCTGCGAATGCGGCTCTAGATCATGTAATGAGCTTTGAGAGCAAAACGCCAGACGGCCATTGGTTTTCTGCGGCCGTTCCGTCCGATGGCAGCTACGGCATTGAAAAAGGCTTAATCTTTTCTTTTCCGGTTGTGAGTGATGGCGCAGGCGGCTACTCAATTGTTCAAGGTTTGCAGTTGAGCGAATTTGCCAAAGAGAAGGTCGTTGCGACAGAACAAGAGCTGAAGGACGAAAAATCGGTGGTTACTGATTTGTTGCGGTGATGTTTTACCACCTTTGAAAATTTGAACTAAAGAGCATCCGATGTGTTTGCCGCATAGGGTGCTTTTTTTTAGCAAGATTGCCCAAGAACACAAAAAGCCTCGCTTAGCGAGGCTTTTTGCGGGAAGAGGAGAAGAAGGAGAAAAGAGGAATTTTGGAGGATAAATAATTATACGATTCTGTTACTGATACCTTTACAAAATTTGAAATCCAGTACAACTCATTTATATTTATTAGTTTAGCCCAGTCTAATTGGTTCTGTTGGTGAGCTGACTACAAGTACAATGTAAATCAGTTTACATCTTGCCCGGCAGGGCATCTTTATTTGACATAAAGCAGGTGGAAGAATGATTAAGAAAATGAATCATGTGGCGGTTGTGGTAGATGATTTGGAAGCAGCCAAGCGGTTTTGGGTGGATACCCTGGGTTTGGTGTTAGCTGGTGAAGAGCATGTGGCAAGCCAGGCGGTTGATGTGGCTTTTCTGCCGGTAGGGGATAGCAAAATTGAGCTTTTGCAGCCGACCGATGCTGAGAGTGGCGTGGCGCGTTATTTGCAAAAGCGGGGTGCGGGTATGCACCATATTTGTTTTGAGGTGGATGATATTGAAGCTGCATTAGCAAAGCTGAAAACGGCCGAAATCCAACTCATTAATGAACAGCCTGTATTGGGGTCAGACGGCCGTAAATTTGCCTTTATCCACCCCAAAGCTGCCAATGGGGTTTTGGTAGAACTGTATGAGTTGACAGCCGAATAACTCGTGTATTTTAGACATAGATTGATTCTTGAAGAATGTCACAACTTGCTTGTGACAAATGGCACTATTGGCTTTGCTTAAAGCTGATATTATTTACACATAAGCCGCCGTTAAAGATAAAACGGCAGAGTCAAAACATAATGTGTAATCTGGATTGACTTGGTTCGTTGAGCACATTCGTGACAGCGCCAGCTTCCTAAAAATTGTGGTTATGATTGCACTCCACAGCGTAAAATCTTTCGACGGCTTATCTGACCTTAGGGTCAAAAAAAACTGCCTCTTCAAGATAGTAGTTTTTTGGGTGAGCCAGTATCCTGCCAGGGATACTCTTACAGCGAGTTGTTGAATCGGGTTGTTGTAAACAGGTGCCCTGCCTCGTTTACTTCACAGTAGGTGTTTACTTCCATAGTGAGAGGCCAGACGCAAGTCTGGCCTCTCTTTTTTTTGTCTGTTTGGCTCAATGGCAACGCTTTTTTCGTGCGGTTTCTGCCTGATTACACCATTTCTGAAGCTCGTGGCTATGTAAGGTGGCGGTAAATGCCACCGGGTTCGGTGGATTGGGGTCGTTTGGGTTGGTTCGGAGCGGAACGGCCGTTACCTGTGTAACGTCTGCAATCGCTGTGGTATCGGTTCTGGAGGCTACTTTGGGGCCATTTTCTGGTTCTGGCGGTTGTGGGCCAGAATCATCTTCGCTGCCTGTGGCCAAGGGAGGTTCCGGTTCTGCTGCGGCTGCATCCTCGGCTTCTTCGCTTTCTGCTTCGATCTCTACGTTTTCGATGACTGTTTCCGTGACAACGCGCGTTACCTCAATGACAACCGCTTCATCTCCTGGTTCAACAATGACGGTTTCTGTGACCACTCGGGTGACTTCGACGGCTTCTTCCTGCTGGGAGCAGGCAGCCAGGGTGGCCAGCAGCAGCGGGATGAGACCAATGAGCCAGAGATACGGCCGTTCCCGTACACGGCTAAGGAAGTTGCGCATTCAGCACCTCTTGCACGATCTCGGCCAGGGCGGTGGGCAGTTGGGCGGTGGGGTAAACGGCCGTTGCCCCAGCGACACGGTTGAGGGGATCGTCTGAAATGAAGTAGAAACGGCCGTTCCCCGTTTGCGCAATTTGTTCATAGATCGCCGCCCCGACCGCATCTAGCCCATCACTGCCAATAGTTACAAGCGTAATATTTTGCCCGGCAGCCAGGGCGCTGGTTTGCTCAAATGAAGCGGTTGAAGCAGCCGCCGATTGCGGAGGGGCATCCCCAAGCAAGATGAGCAGCTTGAGGGCATTGGGGCGCCAATCCAGGCTGGTAACTGCCTGGTAAAAGCCAGCGTTTAAATCTTCGGGGTAGTCGCCACCGCCAACGGCCGTTAGCGTGGCAAGATTTTCGGCAAACAGCGCCCTGTTTTCTGTAAGCGCAAACAGCTGCACGGGGTCTTGCTTGCCTGCGTCCCCATAGGCCACCAGCCCCAGACGCATAGTGCCCTCGGCGGACAATGCTGTCAGGTTAGTGATCCAATCTGGCAGGTCGGCCTGAAGGGAACTGAGTTCATTGGCCATGCTGCCTGTGGTGTCGATGAGCAGAACCAGATCGAGCGGGGGAGATACGGCCGTTCCTTCCGATTCTCCCCGGTTGGCTGGGGTAGGGTTGGCGGTAATCAAGGCTGAGTCGGGAGGAACGGCCGTTGCCCGACTGGTTTCTACTTTGCTGCCCGGTATTGGCGTGGGCGGCAGTTCACCACTGTCTTCTTCGCTGCCCGTGGCCCCGATATTGCCATCTTCAATCGCTTCGCTATCGCTGGTGTCTGTCACTTCACTCGCGCCGGTGTCTGTGACCTCTTCAACAGCTTCATCTACGGCACCTCCGCCGCAGGCAGCCAGAAGAAGAAGTAGAAGAAGCAAAAAGAGATTCTGACCAAACGATTTTTTCAAGTAATCTGGTAGATTTTTCATTATGTTAACTTTTTGTATTGGAAAACATCGCAAAATGCCACACTCGGTTGGTGGAGCATACCAATATTAACGACAAATGGTGAATTTTGGTTCCGCTGGCAGCAAACTGGCAAAAAAAAACCGCCCAGGGGGCGGTCCGCTCAATAACCAGGAGGGTGGTTTACAGAGCTACGATAGATATCTGGGTCGAGGAAGGGGTAGGTATCCATCTGAGTCTGCACCAGGGTTGTTCCAGTCGCGTTTCTCTCGTGCCAGTTTGGGGGGGAGGAGTTCCTCTTAACCTAGGCAGACCTCCCTTTATAATATTCATAATTAGATGAACGTCTATAAAAATCGCATAATAGTTTTTGCTTATTGAGAAATTTTATGAGAACGGTAACATTTGTGCATAAGGTGACGGTTGCTTTTTAGGGGTGTTGGGGGCAAAGTAGCCTGATTCTAGGACAAAATATTGTTGAGGTGCTTGATGAATGTTTATAAACGTTTCTTTCTATTTGCAAGTTTGTTGCTGATTTTTGTGATGGTTGGTTGCCGCGAAACGGCCGTTCCCACCCCCACACCGCTGCCAACAGAACAACCAACAGAACAACCAACGGTTCAGGCTACTGCAGAGGACACCATCCGCGAAATCACCATCCTCTACACCAATGATGAGCATGGCTGGATGGCTGGTTTGCAGGCCGGGGCCAGCGCTGCCAACCTGATGGGCCTCTGGCGCAGCGCTGAGGGGTACCAGCCGGACGGCAACTTTTTGTTGCTCAGCGGCGGCGATATGTGGACTGGCCCCGCCATCTCCACCTGGTTCCAGGGGCAAAGCATGGCCGAGGTGATGAACGCTATGGGCTACGATGCCGCTGCCGTGGGCAACCATGAGTTCGATTTTGGCCTGGAGGCGCTGCAAGCCCGCGCCGCCGAATCCGATTTTCCTTTTTTGAGCGCCAACATACGGTACAAGAGTGATGGGACGACGCCGGTGGATTTGGGGATACGGCCGTTCACCATCGTCACCGTCAACGACATCCAGGTGGGCATCATCGGCCTCACCACCACCCGCACGGCCACCACCACCAACCCGGTCAACATTACCCAGTTCGACTTTTTGGAGTACGAAACTGCGCTGCGCGAAGTGGTGCCCCAGGTGCGCGAAGCGGGGGCAGAAATGATTGTGGTGCCTGCCCACATTTGCCAAACGTCGCTGGAGATTTTGGCGCAGGACGTGGCCGATTTGGGCATTGCCCTGCTGGGCGGCGGCCATTGCAACGAGCTGTTTGCCACCGAGCTGAACGACATCGTGCTGGTGGAAGGCGGCACGGCGCTGAACAGCTACGCTTACGCCACCTTTGAATTTGACATTGCCACGGATGAAGTGGTTTCGGTGGATTATGGCGTGCGCAGCAACAGCGGCGGCACGGCCGATCCCGTGGTGGAATCGATTGTGATGCGCTGGCAAGAGGAAGCCGATGCCGAGCTAAACCGCACCATTGGCTACAGCGAGAGCGGGCTGCTGCGGCACAGCCAGGGGATGCAGTCGCTTATCACCGAGGCGTGGCTGTGGGCTTACCCCACGGCCGATGTGGCCATCACCAACCTGGGCGGCATGCGGGCCGACTTACCGCCCGGCGACATCACCCTGGCCGACGTGGTGGGGGTGATGCCTTTTGAGAATGTGATTGTGGAGCTGCTGCTGACGGGTGAGCAGTTGGAGACGATGCTGGGGCAGGAGTCGGCGGCGGTGGGCGGGGTCTACCGCGAGAGCTTCCGCTGGCATCTTAAATCGACTGGCGAAACGCTGGAGCGGAACGGCCTATACAGCGTGCTGGTGAACGACTTCATGTACGCAGGCGGCGACGATTACGCGCTGCTGGCCGTCTATGACCCCGACGGCTACAACACGGCCATCAACTGGCGACAACCCGTTATTGATTGGATTATGGCGCAGGAATCATCGTCTGATGCACCAATTGATGATGCTTTTGCGGCGTTGGTGGGTGAGTAACAGTTAACAATTTTGGGTATTGGGTGGGGGATGGTTCGTTTTTGAGGAGAACGGCCGTTACAATTCCCCCCAGTATCCCGCACAACCTTTAGTCACAAATGGAGAGACAACCGATGACCCAATCTGCCCCCCGGCCAATTTTGGCCGAAAGCCGCGCCTGGAAAACGGCCGTGGCCCCCTATCAACAGCCAGACCTGCGCCGCAGCCTCTGGCAAATTGTAAACACCCTGGTGCCATACTTTTTGATATGGTTCCTGATGGTGCCTGCTTTCCGTATTTCGGTTTGGCTGGCGCTGCCACTCATCATTTTGAACGCAGGCTTCACCGTGCGCGCCTTCATCATCTTTCACGATTGTGGTCATGGCGCTTTCTTCAAGTCGCGCCGCGCCAACGAGATTGTGGGCTTTATCACCGGCCTGGTTGCCTTCACCCCATTTTTTGCCTGGCGGCACGGCCACGCCCTGCACCATTCCGCCTCCGGCGACCTGGACCGGCGCGGCGACGGCGACGTCTGGATGATGACCGTGGACGAATATTTGGCCTCTCCCCGGTGGCGGCGAGCTGTTTACCGTGTTTATCGCTATCCGCTCGTTTTGTTTGTCATTTCGCCTCTGGTTCTGTTCCTCTTTGTGCACCGCATTCCGCTGAAAGGGCGCAAGCGGGAGCACCGCAGCGTCTGGCTTACCAATGTGGCCTTGGTGATGATTACCATTCTGATGAGCCTGCTGATTGGCTTCAAAACGTACGCCATTTTGCAGGTTTCAATTATTGGTCTGGCGGCGATGGCTGGCGTCTGGCTGTTTTACGTGCAGCATCAGTATGAAGAAGTGTACTGGCAGCGGCACAACGCCTGGGATTACGCCACGGCCGCTGTGGAAGGCAGTTCGTTTTATAAATTACCCAAGGTGCTCCAGTGGTTTACCGGCAATATTGGCTTCCACCATATTCACCACCTCAGCCCGCGCATTCCCAACTACAATTTGGAGCCGTGCCACAATGCCAACCCAGAGCTCCATGTGGAGCCGCTGACGCTGCTGCAAAGCTTCAAATGCATTCGCTACCGGCTGTGGGACGAGGCCAACTTCCGCCTCATCGGCTTTGGCGAACTGAAGAAAATCGCCCGCGCGTAAATACTCATCGTGCTCCGGCCGGTCTCCTGACCGTGCCGGTTGGTGGCAGTTAAAAATTGCCCGCGCTTAATTGCTTGAATGGTGGCCAACTTTCGTTGGCCACTTTTTGTTTGGGGAGGTTTTGGGGAAACCTATGTTGCCTCAACTTCCACGGCCAAACGTAAGCCCATGCCCTTTAGCAGTGCATTCAGGCTGGAAAGCTGCGGGTTGCCGCTGGACGACAACATGCGGTAAAGATTCTCTCGGTTCAGAAATGTCTCTTGGGCTACCTGAGAAAAGCCGCGTGCTTCAGCGATGTCGCGTAACGCCAACAGGAAAACCTCCTGATCGTTTTCTTCAAGAGCTGCGTTGAGGTAAGCGGCCGCTTCTTCAGGATTTGTCAGGGATGCCTTCAAGCCATCTTCATACTTCGCTGTAACTTGGTTCATTTTGTCCTCCGCAGATAATCAGCCCAATACGCCTGAGCCTGTCCTATGTCTTTAGATTGCGTTTTTTTGTCACCACCATACAGTAATATAACCACTGTATTGCCCTTTCGTCCCAAATAAACTCTGTAACCTGGGCCATGAGGAATCCGTAATTCGCTGACGCCACCGCCCACGCTTTTACAATCACCAAAGTTGCCAAGGCGAATTCGATTGAGGCGCACCCGAATCCTTGCCCGCGCTTGTCGATCTTTTAACCCTTCCAACCAATCTCGGAAAGGGTTTCGACCATGATCCGTCAGGTATTCAAGCAGTTCAATTTGGGCGTCACTCATAGAAACATTGTAGCACAAAAGCTACAAAATGAAAGGGTTTTAGCTTGGAAGCGAGTTTTGAACGGATTTAAGATACGACTTTATGTTAAAATTCAACCACTTCACAATGCATGACAAATGGGGTTGCTGCGATGAGTGTAAAGCAAGCAAAGATAGTCGTATTTTTCCTTTCCTTCTTTTTTGCCTTATTTCTAATTTTTAGACCGCTGGATGTTCCTAGAGATTGGTTTTTTTGGTTAAGTTTGCTCTTGGGCAGTAGTCTGGGGATAGTTACTTGTAGTTTAGTGAATAACAAATGGTCAGCACATCCTCCTGCTAATTCTAATTCACAAGCTACAAGCACAAATAATCCTCAATCAAAATGGATAACTATTGTAGCAATTGTAGGTTTAATATCAGGTAATATTGTTGCATCTATCTTTTCTCCACAAGCCGAAATATTAGTAACAAACTTTGTCCTCTCTTGGCTTCTTGTCGTTCTTTTTTATCTTGGTGTAAGGAGAAGATAGTCGGTAACCCGCCAATTGTTTTAACTATCATTCAATGCCGCAAATACGCGGAAAGAATCCGCGGCTACGGGGCGACGATAGGTTGGGCGGCCAGCATGGGGGGTTGAACTGGCACACCGGCAAACAAGGAGCCTTCTTCGAACCAGGATTTGGGGGCGGGTGCGCCCCACAAGGTTTGCCGCTGGGGGTCGCGGAGCTGCCATTCGATCGGTTCCAGGTCGGGGTCCACCGTCAGGTAGTCGCTGGTGTAAATTTCGATGCGGTGGCCGTTGGGGTCGCGGACATAGAGGAAGAAGGCGTTGGAGATGCCGTGCCGCCCGGGGCCGCGTTCCATGTTGCGCAAATAGCCAGTTGTTGACATAAGGTCACACAGATGAATGATGTGCATGGCGGTTGGCACCCACAGCGCCACGTGGTGCAGACGTGGCCCGGTGCCGTTGGTAAACGCCATGTCGTGGATGTTGCCCTTGCGGTGCATCCACACCGCCCACAGCTGCGGATCGGCATCTTCGGAGACGGTGTATTCGGTGGTGCGGAAGCCCAACTCCAGCGCCCAAAAGTCGTGGCTGGCCTGGACGTTGGGGGTGAAGCAGTTGAAATGGTCGATGCGCTGGGGATGGCAGCCGCGATACGCGCCGTACTTTTGCAGCATCCGCTCCGCCTGGGCAAATTCGTAGCAAAATTCCAATGGCATGCCAAACGGATCGCGCATTTGCAGGGTGCGGCCCTGGCCGTGCTGGGTAGTCCAGTTCGTAGCCATCCCTTTTGCGCCAAAATAGGTGGCCATGCGGTCCAAATCTGCCTCGCTGGCGACTTTAAAGCCGAGCCGAATGACGTGCGGCTCGGCTACTTTGGTGAGGACAAACGAGTGATGGTTGCGCTCCTCTAAGCCGCGCAGGTATATCGAGTCGCCGACCTGCTCGGTTTCAATCAGCCCCAAAATTTCGGTGTAAAAGGTGCGCGAGGCGTCCAAATCGGTGACGCCAAGCTCCACATGGCTCATGCGGATGATGTTGAAGGGTGGGGTTCCGGCGGGGTGTTGGATGGGCATGGTCTCTCCTCTTTTACTGCCGGTAATCGGTAATCAGTAATCGGTAATCGGTGCTTCTTACCGATTACCGTTCACCGTTTACCGATTACCGGTCTTGCGTGCCAAGCTTGGGAATCCGATGATCCCCAAAAGCGATGCTGATATTCTTCGTTTCCATGTAGAAGTCGAAGCTGTAGTCGCCGCCGTCGCGGCCGATGCCGCTGGACTTGACGCCGCCGAACGGGGTGGGCAGGTGACGCACGTTTTGTGAGTTTACCCAAACCATGCCCGCTTCAACTTTATGGGCCATTTTCAGGGCGCGGCTGACGTCGCGGGTCCAGATGTAGGCGGTGAGGCCGTATTTGACGCCGTTGGCGATTTCCAGCGCTTCGGCGTCGGTGCTAAAGGGGATGGCGGTGAGGAAGGGGCCGAAGATTTCTTCCTGGGCGATGCGCATGGTGGCCGTGGCGTCTTTGAAGAAGGTGGGGGTGATGTACGCACCGTCGCCCAGCCCGGCGGGATGTTGGCCGTCGCCAGCCATGAGCGTGGCGCCATCTTCCTGGCCGATTTGCACGTAGCTGCTCACTTTTTCCCAATGGCTTTGGTGGATCAGCGGGCCGATTTCGGTGGCGGGGTCGAGCGGGTGGCCGACCTTGAGCTTTTTGACACGCTCGGCCAGTTTGGCGGTGAATTCGTCGTACACGGGGCGTTCCACCAACAGGCGGCTGCTGGAGGTGCAGCGTTCGCCGTTGAGGGAGTATTTCATGAAAACGGCCGTATCCAACGCCCGCTCCAAATCCGCATCCGCAAACACAATAATCGGGTTTTTGCCGCCCAGCTCAAAGTGAACCCGCTTGAGCGTGGCCGCCCCCTGGCGCATGATGTGGCTGCCGGTAGTCGTCTCGCCGACAAAGGCGATGGCTTTGATGAGCGGATGCTCGGTGAGCGCCTTGCCCGCCGTCTCGCCAAAGCCGTTGACCAGGTTGACCACGCCCGCCGGAATGCCCGCCTCGTGCATCAGCTCGGTGAGGCGCTGGGCGGTGACCGGGCTGAGTTCGGCCGGTTTGTGGACGACGGTGCAGCCAGCGGCCAGCGCCGGGGCGATTTTCCAGGTGCTGAGCATGAACGGTGTGTTCCACGGCGTAATCACGCCCACCGGGCCGATGGGCTGGCGGATGGTGTAGTTCATGTGCTCGTGGGCGGGCAGGGCGAGGCCGTCGTTGGCCGATTCCACGCGATCGGCAAAAAAGCGGAAGTTGGCGGCGGCGCGAACGGCCGCTTTGCTCATAAAGCGTATCGGCTGGCCGGTGTCGATGCTTTCCAGCAGGGCAATCTCCTCGGCGTGGGCTTCGATGAGGTCGGCGACGCGGTAGAGCAGGTCGCGCCGCTGCTTGGCGGGCAGGGCGGCCCAGGCGGGGAAGGCGTCGTGGGCGGCTTGCGCGGCGAGGTCGATGTCGGTCGCATCCCCTTCAGCTACGGTGCAGAGGAGGCTGTTGTCGATGGGGGTGTGGTTGTGGTAGGTTTTGCCGGATTGGGCATCGAGGTGACGGCCGTTGATAATGTTTTTCAGCCCCGATTTTGCAATCCGTTCACGGAAGGGCGCTACTTTTTCGAGATTTTCGGTTAGGGTTCCTGTTGCTGCCATTGTTTCTCCTTTTAAAATGGGAACAGGCCGGGGGGATTGGGATTCACAGAGAAAAATTGAACGTGTACCCGAAATCTGTGGCTAGATTTATCCCGCAATTACCTCATTCTCCAACACGCCGATGCCGTCAATTTCCACGCGCATCACATCCCCGGCGTAGACGTGGGAAATGCCTTTGGGCGTGCCGGTGTAGATGATGTCGCCGCGCTGGAGCGTTTTGAATTCGGAGATGTAGGCGATGAGCTGGGCGACGCTGTGACGCAGGTTTTGGGTGTTGCCCTGCTGCTTCAGCTCCCCGTTGACGTAGGTGCGAATTTCGGTGTTGGTCGGGTCGATTTCGTCGGCGGTGACCAGCACGGGCCCCATCGGGCCAAACGTGTCGAACCCCTTGGCTTTGACCGGCGGACGGTAGTAGTTGCCCACAAAGTCGCGCACGGTGCATTCGTTGCCGATGGTGTAGCCGTAGACGTAGTTCAGGGCGTCGGCTTCGGGGATGTGACGGCCGTTTTGCCCCATCACCACCACCAGTTCCCCCTCGTAATGCATGTACTCCACGTCGGGGCGAATCACTTTGGCTTTGTGGCCGATGAAGGTGTTGGGCAGCTTGTGGAACAGCAGCGGGTAGTCCGGCACGTCCAGCTTGAGCTCGGCGGCATGGTCGGCGTAACCGAGGGCGACGCCAACGGCCGTACAGCCCCGCGCATCGACCGGGGGCAGCCACATCACGTCGTCCGGGTCGTAGGCGACGGT
Organism: Candidatus Leptofilum gracile; assembly: GCA_016713825.1. Taxonomy (GTDB): domain Bacteria; phylum Chloroflexota; class Anaerolineae; order Promineifilales; family Promineifilaceae; genus Leptofilum; species Leptofilum gracile. Next base: position 97,911 of record JADJOJ010000004.1, read on the forward strand.
GCCCACCCAGAGCTGATCGTTTTTGTAGACGGCTTCGTGAATTTGTCCGTTGTAGGCGAATCGGGCAAGTTTCATTCTTTCTCCTTTATTTATCCGCAGATTGGCGCAGATTTTCGCAGATTAGATGAAAAAATCTGTGTTAATCTGCGAAATCTGTGGATTTATAGTTGGTACCAGTTGGCAACGGCCGTTTCCAGCGCATCACCCGTAAATTTTGTTTCGATTTGCTGCATGATGGCGTCTACTTCGGCAGGCGTGGCGGTGAGTTTGGTGCCGCTGAGCGGTAGGTCGTAGACAGAGCCGCTGGGCTTGAGCAAGGTGTTGATGGGCAGCATTTGGTGATGGCGATGCTGGAGGAGGTGTTGGTAAACGGCCGTATACACCGCTGGATCGTATACAAAATGCCCCGGCTTTTCGGCTGGAGCTGCTTGTTGTGCGAGCTGAAGCTGCTGACCCAGACGGGCGACCTCTTGCCAGATAGCGTGCAGCACGTTGGGCGGCGCGTCGTCAGACTCATTTTGGTGCTGGGGATTGGCAATGCTTTTTTCGCGGGCCGCTTCGATGTGGCGGCGCACGTCGGTGGAGGGCACGGGCACGACAAACCGTGTCTGCGAACTGCTCAGGTCAGCTTCGATGGCGTCGTTGGTAGCTTGAACCAGCTCGATGAGGCGGTTGCCGATGAGGGGTGTTTCTCCGATGAGCAAGCGGTTGCTGTTTTGATGCAGGGCGTGCCACTGGTGAACGGCCGTTCTTGCCCACAGCCCCACCGCTTTGCGAATGGTCGGGTGGGTGGCACCGTCGATTTCGGGGTATTTTTGCAGGAGAACGGCCGTTTCAAACGGCGCTCTTGCCAAATCCCACTGCAATAAATCTACCGTGCGCCCCGCCTGCTGCGCCAGCAAAACCAGCTGCTGAATGAGCAAACTTTTGCCCGTCCCCGGCAGCCCGGCCAGAAACACCAGCCGCTGCCCGGTGGCCAGCTGCTGGAAGGTGGTGTAGATGTTGGAATTGGTTGGAATGATTATCTCAGACATAGATTTTTATCAGCAGATTTCGCAGATTGAAGAAAACCTCCCGGAGGTTCCGAACCTCCGGGAGGTTAGCTCACGCCCAGCACCAGCAGGCGGTTGCGTTTGAAGGTGTCGATCATTTCTGCGGCCGTTTTTTGGGCCGCCTCTCCCATCAGCAAACTGGGCTGGCCGCCTTCGAACTTGTCGCAGACGTATTTGTGCGCGTCATACATGATGGCAAAGGCGTGGCGGAAGTTTTGCACCGCCAGCGCCAGTTCCTCTGGCGGATTGGCAAAAAGCGGCTTGAGCTGGCGCATCGTTTTTTTCACCAAAAAGTCGTGGTCCTGCGCCCACAGGCCGCTGAACCCTTCGCTGGCCTCAAACATGTTGGGGCGCACGTAGCCATCGTACGCCGCCTGGCTGAAGCCGCCGGTGAGCTTGAAGGTGACGGAGACGCCCCACATCAGGTAGGTGGCTTCTTCGATTGAGGCACGGGCGGCGTTGAGATCGCCTGCGTCTACCTGCTTTTGCAGCTTGTCGCAGATAAGAATGAGCGACTGCACGTAGGCAAAAAAGAGATGGTGCCCCACCTGCCAGCGCTGCCGCGCGTGATCGAGTTCTAGCATGTTTAACATTCCGTCCTCCCAAAATCTTCACGCGAAGGCGCAAAGGTGCAAAGAAAAATCTGTGTTAATCTGCGAAATCTGTGGCCAATAAAATATCGAATTGCCGCAGGCTGGTTTCTAAAGCAATGCGCAGCAGGGGCAGCTCGATGACGGTGAGGGTGTGCGGCGGTTTTTGCAGGTCGAGCAGCACGTTGCGGTACGCTTGCAGCAGCCCGTGCAGGAAAGTTAGCCCGCTTTGCGCGCTGCTGCGGCTGACGTTGAAATAGCTGTCGTAGACGTCGAATTTGTGGACGTTGGCGGGGGTGGTGGGTACGGCCGTTTCCCCCCCCAGCACCGCCATCGCCTCATCCAGCGCCAAAATCGTTTGGTCCGGCGGGGCATCCAACGGCAGGTTGATGATTTTTTGTAAGGCGGTGCGCTGAACGGCCGTTAACTTTGTCTCCTCCGGCGCACCCGCCAGCGTTTCTGGCAGGGGCAGGCGCAGTTCCGGGCCAGCGTCTGGCGGCTTGGGATTGTCGGTGATGAGCGCGTGCCAATTTTGCACCAGTTCAGAAAGCTCGGCGTACGAATATTGGCTTTCCACCTGAGCCATCGTTTGATTGGCTTCTTTGGCGGTGGGCACCAGGGTGCCTGCCAAAATATCTAAATCGTAGACGGAGCGAGACGGCCGTAACACCTCATCAATCAGCAGCAGTTTGGACGGCCGAAACTGGAGCAATGCCTCGAAAACGCCGCCGTAAATGTACGGATTGTACGGCGTTTGTGGGCTCGCTTTGGTCAGGCCGATTTGCCGCGCCAGCCGATTGACCTCTTGCCACATAAATTGCAGCACGTTGGGCGGCGCGTCCAGCTTTTCCTGCTCGTTTTGCGGCTCGGCGAGGGTGCGGGCGCGGGTCGCTTCGATCACTTCGCGCACTTCCCAGGACGGCACGGGCACCACAAACAATGTTTGCGCGCTGGTCAGCAGCGGTTCGGCGGCGTCGTTGGCCGGTTCCACCAGCTCGATGAGCCGGTTGCCGATGAGCGGCAGTTCGCCGATGAGCAGCTGGTTGGCGGCGGGGTGCGCCTCGTGCCACGCCCACACCGCCTGCCGCGCCCACAGACCGACGGCTTTGCGGATGGCCGGGTCGGTGACGCCGTCGATTTCGGGGTATTTTGTTATGTTAACTTCGGTTTCAAACGGCTGGCGCGCCAAATTGTAGCGCAGCAGATGCACCTCGCGCCCCGCCTCGCTGGCGATGAGCGCCATCTGCTGGATGAGCAAACTTTTGCCCACGCCGGGGATGCCGGTGACAAAGATGAGCCGCTTGCTGTGCACCATCTCTTTGACCACTTTGTGTAGGTTGGAGGCGATTGGGATAACGAGCATTTTCGGTAATCCGTAAACGGTTATCGGTGGTCGGTAATCCGTAATCGGTAAATGCACCGATTACCGTTTACCGTTCACCGATTACCGAATTTTTGGTAGTTTGCGGAACCGGTCCACGCTGGGCATGTCGCCCACGGGGACCTCGATGACGGTGGGCAGGTCGGTTTGCTGGGCTTGTTGGATGGCGCGGCGTAGTTCGGTGGGATTGGTGGCTTTTAGGCCTTGCGCGCCGAATGATTCGGCCAATTTTACAAAATCCGGGTTGTGTAAATCGGAGGCGATGACCCGGTTGCCGTACAAATTTTTCTGCATTTGCTGGACGTTGCCGTACTGGTTGTTGTTGAAGACGATGGTGATGAGGCCGATGTGGTGCTGAACGGCCGTTGCCAACTCCTGCACCGCGAACATAAACCCGCCATCCCCCGCCACGCTGATGACCGGCACGTCTGGTTTGGCCACCTTGACGCCCAGCCCAGTCGGAAAACCGTAGCCCAGCGTGCCCATGTAGCCGGTGGAAATGAAGGTGCGGGGGTGGTAAACCGGGTACACAATCCGGCTGGTGAAGCCCACCTGGGTCAGCTCATCGACAAAAATGCCGTTCTCGCCCAACTCCTCGCGGATGACGTTGAGGTAGCTTTTTTGCGGTTCCAGGTAGTCGGTTTGCTGTTCCCAACTGGCTTTGAGCGCCAGGAGTTCATCTTCGCGGCTGGCGCGTTTGCGGTTGTGGGCGGCAGTGCGTTCCAGCAGCAGGGGCACCGTCTCCTCGGCGCGGGCGGTGAGGGCGATGTTGGGTTTGTGGAACAAATCGTGCGTGGCCGGGTCGATGTCGATCTTGATGAGCGTCATTTGGTCGTCCACACCCCAGCCCAACGTTTCGCGGGCGTGGCTGCCGATGAGCAGGACGGTGTCAGCTGTTTTCCACAGCTCGTGCGCGGGGGGCAGGTGGAAGCTAAGGTAGGAACGGCCGTCCATAATCCCCATGCCGGTGCGGTAGCCAACGACGGGCGCTTCCAGCATGGTGGCCAACTGACGCACCTCGGCGCTGACGTTTTGTGCCCCGCTGCCGACGAAGATGAGCGGCCGTTTCGCCTTGCCCAGTGCTTTGGCGGCTTGCTCGATGAGGTCTGGGTCGGGTTGGGGATGCGTCATTGGGGCAAAGCGGGCCGCCAGTTCAACAGCACCGCGTTCGGCCAGCACATCCATCGGAATTTCCAGGGCGACGGGTCGGGGACGGCCGTTTCGCAATTCGGCAAAGGCGGCGTAGAGCAAGCCGGGCACATCGGCGGCGCTGGTGGCCCGCTCGGCCCATTTGGTGAGGCCGCGCAAAATGGCCAGCTGGTCGGGAATCTCGTGCAGCACGCCCTTACCTTTGCCAATGTGCCGCGTCGGAATCTGCCCGGTGAGGCAAAGGACGGGGGCGTTGAGGCCGTACGCCGTGGCCAGGGCAGCACTGGCGTTGAGCAGGCCGGGTCCAGGCACCACGTTGAAAACGCCAATCTCCCCGGTGGCCAGCGTGTAGCCCAGCGCCATGTAGCCCGCGCCCTGCTCGTGCCGCGTGTGAATCACGCGAATCTGATCCTGGGCGTCGTACAGGGCGTTGTACAGCCAGTCGTTTTGCACGCCGGGCAGGCCAAACAGGGTGTGGATGTTGTGGGCGATGAGGGTTTTTACGGCCGTTTCGCCGCCGGTCAGTAGGGTCATAGTGGGTAATTGGTAATTTGTAATTGGGTAATTGAGTAATTAGCCGGGCTGTGGGGTGCCCAATTACCTAATTACCCAATTACGCAATCCGTTCACACGGTTCAGTTTGTTCATTGTACCGGAGGGATGGGAATGGCGAAATGGAAAAAAATGCCTGCGGCTGGTATTTTTTGCAGAGGGCTTGGTAGGGGTGAGGCGGTGGCGAATAGTGTGGGATGTGGCGAATGAAATGGTCTCGCCACCGCCTCGCCCTGATTTGTTGGCAAAGAACGTGTGGTGGAGCGAATGATCTTGTTTACACAATTTAGGGCGAGGCAATCGGAGAGAAGGTTATTTGCTAGGCCAAGATCGTGGCCGATTGCCTCGCCCCTACCAGAACCGTTGCTGTCTGAACATTATTCAATCAACTCTTTGAGGGAACTCCAATCATAACCTTGCTCATCATATCGAAGAAGCTGGCCTACTTTGTCGATGCGACTCCATTCATTTTCTGAAATTGGGATATAAAATTCATACAACTGGGCGTATAGGATACGGAAGGCAATTCCCGGTTCATTGTGATCCACATAATCTCTCACGTCGAAAATGATGTGGTCTGCCAAACGACCTTCAAAATCTTTTGCCAAATCAAGAATCATTCGTGTTGCTTTTTTGAATCTGTTCATATTTTTCTGGCCTCGTTACGGCCGTATTCTACCACCAACCGCTTCATTCTCGCTGGCGCGATCCGCCGGGGAATGAATCCCCCGGCTAGTTGTGCAAGCCCTTTGGGCTTCCATAGCTAGCCCGCCCGTTTACGGGTGGGCGGGCTATTCCGGCAGTTTGTACACCACCTGATCCAGCGAATCGACGGCAAAGACGTAGAGCAGGCGCAGCAGTTCGCTGCCGGTGTTGCACAGGCCGTGCGGGGCGTCGCCGGGGATGAAGACGAGCGATCCGGGCTGCAAGGTGTATTCTTCGCCGGAAATTTGGACCACGCCGTGGCCTGCCAAAATGTGGTATACCTCTGGCTGGGCGTGCTGGTGCAGGAAGAACTGTTTTGCTTCGCTCGGTTCAATCTCCGTAATGCCGACGGTCATGGCATTGGTGGGGGTGCGGTCGGCGCTGAGCAGGGTTTTCCAATGGGTGCGCCCGCCGGGCAGGTCGATGGTTTGCTCGAAGGGTTGGGCAGGTTCGTGGATGATGGTGGGTTTGACTGGGGACATGGTTTTGCTCTTTTGTTTTTTTATCAAAGATTTCGCAGATTGAAAAGATTTAGGACTTACGCAAATTTTCTGCTGTGGCCGGCGTCTCGCCGTGCCACCCAGCCGGCACGGTCAGGAGAGCAGCCCTCTGGGACTGAGATGCGGCCGGAGCAACTGTCAAAAAATCTGGTAAATCTGCGAAATCTGCTGATTTTTTCTTGATTCCCAATTCAACTGGTTTTGTAATCCTGCGGCGTGGTTTGGGTTTTCTTTTTGAAGATTTTGCTGAAGTGGGACGGATCTTTGTAACCTAGCCGGTGGGCAATTTCCTTGACGGACAGGTTGGTGAAGGTGAGCAGCCGCCGCGCTTCCAGGATGAGCCGGTCTTCGATGAGGTGCTTGGCGGTACGGCCGACTAGCTGGCGGGTAATGTCGGACAGCTGGCGCGGGGTGATGTTGAGCGCGTTGGCGTAATCGGCGACGGCGTGGGTCTGGCTGTAGTGGGCTTCCAGCAGCAGGGTGAATTGGTGGAAGAGCTGGGCTTCGGGCGATACGGCCGTTCCCACCTCCCTAACCACTTCTTGCTGCACTTTCCCCAATTTCACCAGCAAAACCGTGAGCAAATGGCGCAAAACTTCCTGGTTGGAACGGCCGTCCTCATCCCCAAACTCCGCCAGCAGCAGCCCTAACAAAGCTTCAAAATTGGCCAGCGCCTCCGGCGGCACCGGCAGCGTGTGGTTGATGGTCACATTGTTAAACAGCACCGTCTGGTAATGCCCCATCTCCGGCGACAAAAAGTTGGGCAGGAAGGCATCGGTAAAGCGGATGACCAGCCCGTCTAGGTCGATGCCGGTGATGAGCTGGTGTACCTGCCCCTTGGCGATGAGGTAGAAGGTATGGGGCTGGATGGTGAGCAAACGGCCGTCGATGGCATGCTGGCCCTGGCCAGAGCGCACCCACAATATTTCCTGGAAGTTGTGGCGATGGGGTTCCTCGTGCGTTTCTTGCGGATCGGTTTCGATGAGGAACGGCCGTATCAAAAAATCCCGCTCAGTGTCGGCCAGGGGTTGGGTGGGGAGGGTTTTGGGCATGGGTTTGGGGGAGATTGGAGATTGGAGATTGGAGATTAAGCCAATCTCCAATCTCTAATCTCCACTCTCCTGGTCTAGAACGGCCGTTAAACGCTCAACCAGCCGCGCATTTTGCTCCGGCGTGCCGATGCTGAGCCGAATGTGGTTGTCCAGCCCAAACGCCGGGCGCACGATGATCGCCTGGGCCATCAAGCCATCAATCATCGCCTGGGCGGGTACCGTTTCGTGCGCGAACAGCACAAAATTGGCCTGGCTGGGCCAGACGCGGCAGCCCAGGTGGGTGAGCTGCGCCGTCAGCCACTGCTTGCCCGCCACGTTGTTGGCGATGGTGCGCTGACGGTGCTCCGCGTCGTTGAGCGCCGCCAGTCCCGCCACCAGGGCCAGCTTGTTGATGTGAAAATTGCGCTTCACCCCGGCGACCCGCTCGATGACGGCGGGCGGCGCAATGCCGAAGCCCAGGCGCAGCCCGGCCAGGCCGTAAATTTTGGCAAAGGTGCGCATGAGGAAGATGTTTTTGCCCGCCAGCACCTCTGGCAGCAGGTTGGGGAAATCGGGCGCGTCCACAAAATCCACGTACGCTTCGTCGTGGATGAGCAGCACGTCGTCGGGGACGATGGTTATGATTTGCTGCAAGGTGGCTGCGGGCACGTAGGTGCCGCTGGGGTTGTTGGGGTTGCACACGTAAACCAGCCGGGTGTCTGGGGTGATGGCCGCAGCGATTGCTTCCGGATGGTAGCTAAAATCATCTTCGTCTAAATCGAAAAAGTGGATCGGGTTGCCGGAACGGCCGCTAAATCGGGCCAAAAACGGAAACGACTGCCGGGGCAGGGCGCTGGCGGCGTCTGGCGTGGTGAGATGGCTGCGGGCGACAAACTCCAGCACCTCAATGCCGCCGCTGCCAATGACGATGTGCTCTGGGCCAAGCTGGTCGCTAATCGAGGCGGCGATGGCCTGGCGCAGCTGCCATTCCAGCTGATTGGGCGGGTAAATGTTCAGCGTTTCTAAACTGTCGCGGATGGCTTGCAGCGCCAGGGGGGAAGGCCCCAGCGGATTTTCGTTGGAGGCGAGTTTCAGCGGCGCTTGTTGGCGCAGTTCCGGCGGCAAATCTTCAATGGATAATCCCGGTTTGTATTCAGTGGTTGACATAAATCCTCATGCGTGGTGATAAATCCTGTTCAATTTGTGACGAAATGGGCAATTGGCTAACCAAATTAACTATTAGCTTTTTTTTCGCTCTTTATATAATCATAACGTAAGTTTATGAGTAGAAAAGTCGCGCCGAAGATGAAACGATGGCAAACGGCCGTCCGCAACGCCATGAACAACCAGCAATCATTCCTGCTACCCAGGGGTCATTTACCTGTGAAAAGCGCTCCACCCTTCACTTTTCACGCCCTGTTTATGATTCTGGTACTAAATTAGGCGATCTTGGCTATTCTGTACGCTAGAGTAGATGGTCCTGGTGGCGTAAAATGTAGCTTGCAGAAAATCAATCCAAGAGCAAAAAATATGACGAAAGATTTAGGAACCGTAAACGGCCGTTACCAACTCCACCACAAACTCGGCGAAGGCGGCATGGGCATCGTCTACCGCGCCACCGACCGCCTGACGGGGGACACCGTCGCCCTCAAGCAAGTCCACCTGTCTGACAAGCTGCCAATCAGCAACAATCTGGCCCCCAACGCTACCGACGATGAGTTGCGCCTGGCGCTGGCGCATGAGTTCCAGATTTTGGCTGGATTACGCCATCCGCACATTATTAGCGTGTTGGATTATGGGTTTGATGGGGAGAAACGGCCGTTCTTCACCATGACCTACCTGCCAGAATCTGAAAACATTCTGGACGCCGCTAAAGACGCCCCGTTCGAGCGCAAAATTGAGCTGATTCAGCAGCTTTTGCAAGCGCTGGCCTACCTGCACCGGCGCGGCGTGCTGCACCGCGACCTGAAGCCAGACAACGTGCTGGTGGCCGAGGGCAGCGTGCGTCTGCTCGATTTTGGCCTCTCTGCCAGCGACACGATGAGCAGTGAGTCCATCGGTACACCCCTTTACCTTGCCCCAGAACTGTTTGAGGATGCAAGCCACAGCACCGCCGCCGATTTGTATGCCGTTGGCGTGATCCTTTACCAACTATTCACTGGTGTACATCCATTTGTGCCGTTTGATTTCAAATTTCTGGACCGGGTGTTGGCTGAGGCGCCAGATTTAGAGAAGGTGGATGTGCGGTTACGGCCGTTCCTCGCCCAACTGCTGGCTAAAACAGCCGAAGAACGCTTTCCTACCGCCCCCGAAGCGCTGTTTGCCTTAGCCGCCGCATTAAACCAACCACCGCCCCCAGAAACGGCCGCCATTCGCGAAAGCTACCTGCAAGCCGCCAAATTTGTGGGGCGCGAAGCGGAGATGGCCCAGCTCACCGAGGCGCTGAACCAAGCGGCCAGCGGCAAAGGTTCCGCCTGGCTGATTGGCGGCGAGAGCGGCGTGGGTAAAACGCGATTCATCAGCGAATTACGCACGCAGGCGCTAGTGAGTGGTTTCCAAGTGCTGCGTGGCCAAACGGCCGAAGATGGCGGCTTCCCGTATGAAGCGTGGCGGGAACCCGTGCGCCAGCTAGTGGCTACCTTGCCCGAAATTGACGACCTCGCGACCAGTGTCCTGCTGCCGCTGGTGCCGGACATTGCCCAACTGCTCAACCGGCTCGTAGAACCGGCCCCAGAGTTGAAGGAGGATGCGGCGCAAGCGCGTCTGTTCACAACCATAGCCCGTTTATTCTGGCAGGCGGAACGGCCGTTGCTTCTCATCCTGGAAGATTTACACATCGCCGAGGCCAGTTTATTACCTTTACCCTATCTCACGCGGCTGGTCACAGAATACCCGCTGCTCATTTTAGGCAGCTATCGTAGTGACGAGCGGCCCACACTGCCCACTGAACTAGCCGGCATGACCCATTTATTTTTGCCGCGCCTGACAGCAGATGCAATGAGCGACCTCAGTGCGGCGATGCTTGGTGATGCGGGGCGTGATGAAGCGATTCAAGCATTGCTTCAGCGCGAAACGGAAGGCAACGCTTTCTTCGCGGTTGAGGTTGTGCGTGCTTTAGCAGAGGAAGCAGGACGTCTTGGTGATATTAGTCAAATGACGCTGCCAGAGACGCTGCTGCCGAATGGCATTCAAGATATTGTCCAGCGGCGGGTTAGTAAGTTATCGTCTGATGCGAGAGCGTTATTAGTCAAAACGGCCGTTGCTGGTCGCGAGCTAGAACTTTCTTTGATTCAATACTTAAGTGATGGCCTCGACATTGCAAATGTATGGCTTCCCTTGTGTGCGGATGCCGCCATTTTGGAGGTGCAAAATGGCGTTTGGCAGTTTAGCCACGGCAAGATTCGTGATGGGTTGCTCGCTGAACTGAGCCAAATAGAAAAAAGCAGCCTACACGATGAAATAGCATTGGCCATTGAAACCGTGCATCCCGACGATGAGACACAGGCGGTGCGGTTAGCCTACCATTGGCACGAAGCCCAGAATCAAGACAAAGAGCGCACCTACGTTGAAATTGCCGGGCAGCAAGCCGCTGCCCAATATGCGCATCAAGACGCCCTACGCTATTTCAACCGCGCCCTGGCCTTGAACGTAGATGATGACTTCGATAAGCGTTACATTCTGCACGAGGCTTGTTTAGAAGCCTATCGCTTTACCGGTGATGTTGATCGACAACAGGAAACATTGCACACGATGGCTGAGCTGGCTCGGTCATTGGACGATAAGCAGAAGCAAGTTGGCGTTCTGATCGAACAAGGACAGTTTTACTTCAAAAGTGGGCAGTTCACCGAAGCAATGGACATATTTGCGCAGTCAGTTGAACAGGCACAGATTCATAACTTAAAGATATATGAATTGCGCGCGCTAATTCAACAGGCAACTGTGCTAAGAGACCGTAGAATGCTGACGGAAGCGATTGAAAAGCTTGAACAAGCTTCTTCGATTCTTGAACATATTGATCAACCTTTGGAGCACATTCAGCTATGCAATGCCAGGGGCGTGCTGGCCAGTTATTCGGGCAATCTAAGACACAGTATCGAGTATCATGAGGAGGCCCTACAGCTTAGCCGTGCCCAAAATAGCCCTGTTGAAATACAAAAAGTGCTATCAAATCTAGCCAGTATACATCGGATGCTGGGTGAGTTTGAGCAGGCTGAAGCGTATTTTCAAGAGGCACTAAAGATTGCCCAGCAGATAGGGTATGTGTATGGTGAATCAATCTTGCTCAACAATATGGGGATCTTTTATAGCAACTTGGGCAAGTATGAGCGGGCCATTGCCACCATATCCGCCAGTTTGGTATTGAGCCGCCAGGTTGGTAACTGGCCCAATTATAGTTTTTCACTCAATAACATCGGTGTGGCCTACCATGCAATCGGTGACTTTGCCCACGCAAAGCAATACTTGCAGCAGGCAATTAAGCAAAAACAGGCATTAAACCATATTTGGTCTGAGGCGTACAGTTGGAATATGTTGGGGCATTTGCTGCTGAACAGTGAGGAGCAGGAGGAGGCATTGAATGCTTACCAAACGGCCGAATCGCTACAAGCCAACCTTAGCCAGACGCCTACTCTGGTGGAAACGTGGGCTGGGTTAGCCACAACCTTTGCCCATCTGGACAATTTGGCTAAGGCACAACAGTATGCGGAGCAGGTGTGGGCGCATCTGCAAGAGAAGTCGTTTGATGGTGAGTGGGAATGGGCAGGCACAGCCTTGCATCTGTATGCAGCATTTGGTCAGTTAGATGATGGGCGGGCAACGGCCGTTCTGCAGCAAGCATATGCCGAACTCCAAAAACGTGCTGCCAACATTGCCACCAAAGCCAGCCGCGAAAAGTTCCGCACGTTGGTTCCTGAAAACCGTCGAATTATTGAGCTGTATCACCAGTTAGCGGATCAAAATAAAACTGCATTTTCAGAGCAAATAGTTGGCACAATTAACGGCCGTTACCACCTCCAAACCAAACTCGGCGAAGGCGGCATGGGCACCGTCTACCGGGCCACCGACCGCCTGACGGGGGACACCGTCGCCCTCAAGCAAGTCTACCTGTCTGACAAGCTGCAACTCAGCGATAGCCTGGCCCCCGGGGCGAGCGAAGATGAGCTGCGCCTGGCGCTGGCGCATGAGTTCCAGATTTTGGCCGGGCTGCGGCATCCGCACATTATTAGCGTGCTGGATTATGGCTTTGATGGGAAGAAACGGCCGTTCTTCACCATGACCTACCTGCCAGAATCTGAAAATATTCTGGACGCCGCTAAAGACGCCCCGTTCGAGCGCAAAATTGAGCTGATTCAGCAGCTTTTGCAAGCGCTGGCCTACCTGCACCGGCGCGGCGTGCTGCACCGCGACCTGAAGCCAGACAACGTGCTGGTGGCCGAGGGCAGCGTGCGTTTGCTCGATTTTGGCCTCTCCGCCACCGAGCAGATTGGCAATGATTCCATTGGAACACCGCTGTACCTGGCGCCCGAACTGTTTCACGGGCAGAGATACACCTCCGCCGCCGATCTGTATGCGGTTGGCGTCATGTTGTACCAATTGCTGCTGGGGCAGCACCCCTTTGAGCCATTCGACCATAAATTTTTAGATCGGGTATTGGAAGATGCCGCAGATTTTAGTCAGGTGGATGCGAGGATACGGCCGTTCCTCGCCCAACTGCTGGCCAAAACAGCCGAAGAACGCTTTCCTACCGCCCCCGAAGCGCTGTTTGCCTTAGCCGCCGCGTTAGACCAACCACCGCCGCCAGAAACGGCCGCTATTCGCGAAAGCTACCTGCAAGCCGCCAAATTTGTAGGGCGCGAAGCGGAGATGGCCCAGCTCACCGAGGCGCTGAGCCAAGCGGCCAGTGGCAAAGGGTCCGCCTGGCTGATTGGCGGCGAGAGCGGCGTGGGCAAATCGCGCCTGCTCAACGAATTGCAAACCCAGGCCCTGGTAGCTGGTTTTCAGGTTTGGCGTGGCCAGGCCATTGCCGAACACGGCGCATTTTTTCAGGTATGGCAAGAGATTGTGGGCACACTCGCCCTGCACACCGCCCTGAGCGAGCTAGAGGCGGGCATCCTCAAAGAGATGTACCCGAAGCTGGAACTGCTACTGGGGCGATCCATTCCCGACGTGCCGCGATTGGAAGGCTCCGCCCACCTACAGCGGTTGGTCAACACCCTGGTTGGCCTCATTCAACGGCAAAAACAGCCCGTTTTGCTGCTGCTAGAAGATTTGCATTGGGCCCATGAAAGCCTCCGCCCGTTGGAGCAGTTGGTTTATGAGCTAGATGGGCAGCCGCTGCTGATTGTTGGCACCTACCGCAACGATGAGCGGCCCAAGCTGCCCACAGAGCTGGGGCGGGCCGTTCAGCTGCTGACCTTGCTGCCTTTCAACGAATCGGGCGTTCAGGAGCTGACCGAGGCGATGTTGGGGCGAGCCGGAAAACAACCTGAACTGGTTGCCCAACTGCTGCAAGAGACCGAAGGCAATGTGTTCTTTTTGGTCGAGGTTTTACGTGCCTGGGCTGAAGTGGCTGGTGGCTTGGGCGAGGTGCGTCGGGAAACGGCCGTTCCTCATCAACTGCTCACCGGTGGCATTCTCCAGGTTGTGAAGCGACGCCTGCAAAAAGTGCCCCAGAACTACCAACCCCTGCTGCGTCTGGCCGCTATCGGTGGCCGCCAGCTCGATCTCAACGTTCTGGCCCGCTTGCGTGAGACAGTAGACCTGCAAGCCTGGCTGCTCGCCTGTAACGAAGCCATGGTGCTAGAAGTAACCGACAACACCTGGCGCTTTGCCCACGATAAACTGCGCGAAGGTTTGCTGCAGAATCTAGACACCGCTGCCAAAAAGCAGGGCCACCAGCAAGTCGCAACCGCCATAGAAGCCATTTATGACCACCCCGAAGAACAGGCTGTGATTTTGGCCACGCATTGGCGCGAAGCGGGCAACCCCACCAAAGAGATTTATTACAGCCTCAAGGCCAGCGAACAGCTGCATCATGCCGGGAATTTCGAACAGGTCATCGAGCTTTTAGAGCGCCTTCGGACGGAATTTGCGGCAATAATTGACGATGCAGACAGCTTCACGGTGTTGCATTTATTGGGTGAAGCGTACCGAGGCACCAACCAGTACACCCACTCGTTGGCGCGGTGTCAGGCTGCCCTGGTGCTGGCTCGCCAACGCGCCGACCAGCAGGCCATTGTCAACCAGCTCATTGGGCTGGGTTGGTCCATCTGGGGCCAGCTGCAATACGAAGACAGGCTGCGTGATAAGGCTGGCTGGGAGGCTGCCGAAGCCTGTTTTCAGGAAGCGCTTCCCCTGGCAGAAACCCTTGGTGATCAGGTAGGCATGGGGCGCTGTTTGCACAATTTGGGTCTTGTTTTTGCGGTGCGTGACCGTGATGTTAAAAAAGGCTTGGGTTACATGCAGCGCGGGCTGCATGTTGTGCAGGCTGTCCAGAAGCCAGAATATCTGCTGATTTCTTTGTACGATATTGGTTTGTTCACCATGGAACACGATTTGGCAGCGGGAAAAGCGTATTTTTTCCAGGCGCTTGCTTTGGCCCATGAAGTCGGTCGTCCGCGCATCATTCGCTATATTTTGCAATCGCTGACCAATGTGGCTTTGTTTGAGGCCGATTGGCCCAGTTTTGAGCGACATTTGCAGGAGTTAACCCAGTTTAGCAAGAACCGGCGAGATTTTTTCTATACGGCCGTAAATCGCCTCGCCGCCATTTTAGCCATTCATCGTGGTGAGCTAGACCTTGCTCAGCATCACATTGGCCTCAACTTAAACAATCACGATCGGCCACATCTGGATACTACTTTTGAACATTGCCAACAGGGAGCCGTGGCCCTGCTGCGTGCCGATCGCGCCCAATTAACCGATAGCCTCACTCGCGGCCTGAGCAATGTAAAAAAAGCGCCGGTTGCCCATGTTGCCTACCTGGCTGCTTTGCAGGCCGGGGCCTACCTTTTAGCCGCTGAAAATGAGAAAGGCGGCGCCTGGCTAAGTTTGGCCGAAGCCCATTTGACCACGTCTGCCAACAGGGTTCAGGAGCGGGCGCATCATGTAACGGATGTATTGGCGCAACTGCGCCACAAGTTCCAGACGCAGCTGGCCACAGACGCTGTCCAAGCGGACCAGGCGCGGGCGGCTCAGTTAAGCCTGGCAACCATCCTGGCCGAGTGGACCCAAGCTGAACCGGACAGCCCGTCATTTGTGCAGGCGGTGGAGTCGATGCTTTTTGGCCAGTTAGAAACGATTAACGGCCGTTACCAACTCCACCACAAACTCGGCGAAGGCGGCATGGGCACCGTCTACCGCGCCACCGACCGCCTGACGGGGGAGACCGTCGCCCTCAAGCAAGTCCACCTGTCTGACAAGCTGCAAATCAGCGACAGTTTGGCCCCCGGCGCAACGGAGGACGACCTGCGCCTGGCGCTGGCGCATGAGTTCCAGATTTTGGCCGGATTGCGCCATCCGCACATTATTAGCGTGTTGGATTATGGGTTTGATGAAGGGAAACGGCCGTACTTCACCATGACCTACCTGCCAGAAAGCCAAAACATCCTGGAAGCGGCTAAAGACCAACCATTCGACCGCAAAATCGAGCTGATTCAGCAACTGCTGCAAGCGCTGGCCTACCTGCACCGGCGCGGCGTGCTGCACCGGGATTTGAAGCCAGACAACGTGCTGGTAGCCGAGGGCGGCGTGCGTTTGCTCGATTTTGGCCTCTCTGCCAGCGACACGAGGAGCAGTGAGTCCATCGGTACACCCCTTTACCTTGCCCCAGAACTGTTTGAGGGCGCAAGCCACAGCACCGCTGCCGATTTATATGCCGTTGGCGTGATCTTTTACCAACTATTCACCGATGTGCATCCATTTGCGCCGTTTGATTTCAAATTTCTGGACCGGGTGTTGGCTGAGGCGCCAGATTTAGAGAAGGTGGATGTGCGGTTACGGCCGTTCCTAACCCAACTGCTGGCCAAAAAGCCAGAAGACCGCTTCGCCACTATCCACCTGGCCCTCACAACCCTGGCCCAAGCCTTAGACCAGCCGCTGCCCCAAGAAACCAGCGCTATCCGCGAAAGCTACCTGCAAGCTGCCAAGTTTGTGGGCCGCGAAGCCGAAATGGCCCAGCTAACTGACCTGCTCCGCCAAAAGGAAACGGCCGTTTGGCTGGTAGGCGGCGAGAGCGGCGTGGGCAAAACCCGCCTGCTAGACGAGCTGCGCAGCCGCGCCCTGGTAGATGGCTGGCAGGTGCTAACTGGTCAGGCGGTACCGGAAGGCGGTTTGCCTTACCAGCTTTGGCAAGAAGTGGTGCCCCACCTGGCCCTTACTACCCCGCTTCGCGATCTAGAAGCCAGCGTGCTGCATCAAATCGCCCCAGGCCTCGATCGCTTGCTGGGGCGTCAGATTGCGCCTCCACCGGCACTGGAAGGAACGGCCGTCCAGCAGCGGCTCGTCCTCACCCTGGTCTCGGTGTTGCAGCGGCAAACGCAGCCCATTGTGCTGCTGCTAGAAGATTTGCACTGGGCGCACGAAAGCCTGGCCCCCCTCCAGCAATTGCTCAAAGTGCTGGACCAGACGCCGCAGCTGCTGGTGATTGCCACCTACCGCAGCGACGAACAACCCCATCTGCCAGAAAAGCTTCCCGGCGCCCATCTGTTGCCGCTGAACCGGCTGAATGAAGCCCAGGTGGCCGAACTTAGTCAGGCGATGCTGGGGGCACAGGCCAACAAGCCAGAAATCGTTTCCTTGCTCACTAAAGAAACCGAAGGGAACACCTTCTTTATTGTGGAAGTAATGCGCGCGCTGGCGGAAGAGGCGGGACGGCTGGAGGAGATTGGCTCCCTAACCCTGCCCAACCAGATTCTGACTCAGGGGATGCAGCAGCTGCTATGGCGGCGCATCCGTCAGCTTAGCCCTGCGGACCAACAACGGCTGCGGCTGGCGGCGATTGCTGGCCGTCAGCTTGATCTGGCGCTGTTGCAACAACTAAACGGGGCAGCGGAAACCAATGGCTGGCTGCAGCGTGCGGCCGAGGTTGCCATTCTTGTGCCGCGTGAAGGCCACTGGCTTTTTGCCCATGAAAAGCTGCGCGAGACCCTGATAGCCACGATGGATGCCAGCAGCCGTCAAACTCAGCACCGTCGGCTGGCGGAAGCAATAGAAACGCTCTACCCAGAAAACGTCTCTTACTATCTACTCTTGCTGGAGCATTGGCATCAGGCAGATGATCTGGATAAAGAACTTCATTACTTGCTGCTTGTTTTGGAAACGTTGGTTAACATAACGGCGAATTACAACTACGCGCGCCAGCTGATTGAGCGAGTGCTGCCTCGTTTGTCCCCAGATGACGCCCGCTGCATGGCGCTTTATTCTTGGCTAGCCAGCACTCACATTCACCAGGGTGATTTCAAACTGGCGGCACCGTTGGCGGAGCAAGCGTACGAGCTGGCGACCAAGCTGGCCAATACAAAAGAGATAGCCGCCAGTTTGCGCAAATTGGGGTTGATAGCCGCCCGCCAAGGGCAGCATGAAAAAGCGGTTGAGCTTGTGGAACAAAGCCGGGTGCTGTGGCAGCGTTTAGGCGATCAATATGGTGAGGCAAGCTGCCTGACTGTGCTGAATCAAGTTTGTTGGCGGCAGGGTTTGCTTGAAGAGGCGCGTGCTTATTCAGAACAAAGCCTGGCTATTTATCAACAGGTCGATGATCAGATAAACATGGCCATTTGCCTCAATGACCTTGGCTCAATCACTCATCTTCAGGGGGATGATGAAACTGCCTTGGTTTACCACCAGCAGAGTTTGGCGATTCGACGAGAGATTGGTGATGTTCAAGGGGAAGCATTAAGCCTGGGCAACCTGGGTGTTGTTGCCGAGAACTTGGAAAAATATGATCTGGCGACCGATTATTTGCGGCAGGGGCTGGCAATTTTCCGTTCGATTGGGGATAGAAACAGCGAAGGTATCGTTCATTTTAATTTTGGCATGATTGCCTACAGGCAGGATAAACAGTCGGCTGCTCGCGACGCATTTGATGCAGGATTGGCTATTTTCCGGCAGTTGGGCGAACAATATGGCATTGCCTACTGTTTAACCATGCTCGGGTTTGTCTCGTTGGAGCAAGCGCAAATGGAGCAGGCAAAACAGCTATTTTGTCAAGCTTTGCCCATTGCGCAGTCGATTCCCACCGTTCCTGTGATGCTGGAACTGGTGGTTGGTTTTGCCCGGTTGGACGTGGCGCAAGAGCGCCCACGGCGCGCGGCCGAGCTGGCGGGTTTGGTGCAGCAGCATCCGGCGCAGAACACAGCCACGCTGGCTTTGCTGGACGTGCTCCTGGCTTTGCTAGAAGGGGCGCTGCCTGCCGCTGCGTTGGCTGGGGCGTTTGAGGCGGGCCAGCGGCTTGAGCTAAACACGGTGCTGGCGGAGCTGCTGAGTACAGCTGGTGTTGAAGATTCACCAGAAATGCAAACAATTAACGGCCGTTACCTCCTCCACACCAAACTCGGCGAAGGCGGCATGGGCACCGTCTACCGCGCCACCGACCGGCTGACGGGGGACACCGTTGCCCTGAAGCAAGTTCACCTGTCTGACAAGCTGCAAATCAGCGACAGCCTGGCCCCCGGCGCAACGGAGGACGACCTGCGCCTGGCGCTGGCGCATGAGTTCCAGATTTTGGCCGGATTGCGGCATCCGCACATTATTAGCGTGTTGGATTATGGCTTTGATGGGGCGAAACGGCCGTACTTCACCATGACCTACCTGCCAGAAAGCCAAAACATTTTGGACGCCGCCAAAGGTCAATCTTTTGAACGCAAAATTGAGCTCACCCAGCAGCTTTTGCAGGCGCTGGCCTACCTGCACCGGCGCGGCGTGCTGCACCGCGACCTGAAGCCAGACAACGTGCTGGTGGCCGACGGCAGCGTACGCCTGCTGGATTTTGGCCTCTCTGCCAGCGGCAATTCGGGCAGTGATTCCGTTGGCACGCCGCTGTACATGGCGCCCGAACTGTTTACTGGGCAGGCATATTCGCCAGCCGCCGATTTGTATAACGTTGGCGTCATTTTGTACCAACTGCTGACGGGTAAACATCCGTTTGAGCCATTTGATTTCAAATTTCTAGATCGGGTGCTGAGTGAAGAACCTGATTGGGCAACTGTGGATGAGCGGATACGGTCGTTCCTCGCCCAACTGCTGGCCAAAACAGCTGAAGAACGCTTCACCACCGCCCCCGAAGCGTTGTTCGCCTTAGCCGCCGCATTAAACCAGCCATCCCCGCCAGAAACGGCCGCCATTCGCGAAAGCTACCTGCAAGCCGCCAAATTTGTGGGCCGCGAGGCTGAAATGACGCAGTTCATCCAGGCGATCAATCAGGCTGCTGCTGGCACTGGCTCCGCCTGGCTCATCGGCGGCGAAAGCGGCGTGGGTAAAACGCGGCTCATTAGCGAACTGCGCACGCGGGCTTTGGTGAACGGTTTCCTGGTGCTGCATGGCCAGGCCAAACAAGAGGGCGGGGGCTTGCCGTTCCAAATTTGGCGTGAGCCAATTCGTCACGCTTTGGTTGCCTCTTCTGATGTGGATGACTTAACAGCCAGCATCTTGCTGCCGTTGGTGCCAGATATCGGGCAATTGTTGCAGCGTGAGGTTCGTCCAGCGCCGGAACTGGACAGTCGCGCAGCACAACTCCGGTTATTCACCACCATTGGCACGCTGCTGCAAAAGCTGGCACGTCCCATTTTACTTTTGCTAGAAGATTTGCATTGGAGCCGAGAAAGCTTGATGCCGCTTCCCTACTTAACACAGCAAATCGGCCGCCAGCCCATGTTGCTCATAGGCACCTACCGCAGCGATGAGCAGCCGCACTTGCCAGATACGCTGCCTACCATGAAGCTGATGCCGTTAAATCCATTAACGGCCGAGATGATGTTGGAGCTGAGTGCTGCCATGTTGGGGGATGTGGGGCGGCAGCCTGAGGTGGTTCGCTTGTTGCAGCGAGAGACTGAGGGCAATGCCTTCTTTGCCGTTGAAGTGATTCGTGCCCTGGCTGAACAAGTGGGGCGCTTGAGCGATGTCGGCCGCATGGAGCTGCCCGAAACGCTGCTGCCGAACGGCATTCATGACGTGGTTCAGCGGCGTTTGGCTCGTTTGCCCGCCGCGACTCAGGATTTGTTGGTGCTAACGGCCGTTGCCGGGCGCGAGTTAGAGCTGCCCTTGGTGAAACGGCTGGCCAACGGGATTGACGTGGAAAATGAATGGCTGCCTCTGTGTGCGGAAGCGGCCGTTTTAGATATCCACCGGGGTCAGTGGCAGTTTAGCCACGGCAAAATTAGAGACGGGCTGTTGGCGCAGTTTGCGCCAGACCAGTTGGCGACCCGGCATGAAACCGTTGCCCTGGCTTTGGAAGCCCTCTACGCAGAGACGCCGGAACAAGCTGCACGCCTAGCCTATCATTGGGGACATGCCGGGCATGTGGAAAAAGAAATCGCGTATGCTTTTCAGGCAGGCCAACATGCGGCCCAGCAATTTTCCAATGAAGATGCCATTGCCTTCTTTACCCAGGCGTTAGACAAAATCCCCGCTGAGCGTGCTGCGCAACGATATGAAATTTTGTTGGCGCGTGAAGCCGTATACAGCCTGCTCGCCACACACCGCGCCAAACAGCAAGAAGACCTTAACCAGTTGGCTGAGTTAGCCGACGCTCTCGATAATCCCGTTCAACCTGCCGTCGTGGCGCTGCGGCGAGCAACATTCCTGAGACGCGACATGCAGATGGAGGAAGCGGCCGTTTCTGCCCGATTTGTGATTCAACAAGCCGAGGTTGCGGGTGATGAACCACTCATGTTGGAAGGGTATGTGATTTTAGGCTCTACCCTTCGCCTGCTGAATGTGCCTGACCAGGCGAAAGCCCATCTGGCGTATGCCGTTGAACGCTTCCGGCCGCTGAAGAAACCAGAAAAGTTAGGCGCGGCGTTGAATGAGCTGGGGCTTTTTCTTGGCACGATGGGAGAAAACTTGGAAGCTACAGCTTATTTTGAGGAAGCGTTGGGCATTGCCCAACAGATAGAGGACCTTGCCTTAGAGTCGCGCTTGCTCAACAATTTAAGCATTCAGTTTCTCAATGCGGGCGACTATCTTCACGCGTTTTCCTACTTAGAAAAGTCGCTACATATTTCTGAAAAGACAGGCAATTTGTGGGGTATCGGCATTAATACGGTAAACGCCGGGATTAACTTTTACCATATCGGTGATTACCAACAGGCCAAAACGACTCTGCGGCGTTGTGCCTCCATTTTTTATCAGGTGCGTGACCCATTTGGGGAGACGCTGGCTCTGACCTTTTTATGTCTGATAGCCGAAAGAACGGGGGATGTCGAGCCTGTTCAAACCTTGATAGAGGGAAGTATTCAAAACGCCCAGACCTTGAAATTAAACCAGGTTTTGGGTGAACGGCTCGGCCTGTTGGGGTTTCTCTACAAGCAGCAGGGGCAATATGAGCAGGCCGAGGCCCTCTTTGAGCAAGCTGCCGCGCATTGTCACTCCTTCGGCCAAAAAGATGCCCTGGCAACTATCCGCTTTCATCAGGCAATGATGGCGCATAAACAAAACAGAAGGGAAGTGGCCCAGGCGGTTTATCTGGAACTGCTTGCTCTGATTCAAGACAGCGCGAATACAGCATTGCGTGCGCCTGCGCTAAGCGGTTTGGCCTCACTGGCGTTAGCGGAAGGTGCGCTAGACGCAGCGACGAATCGCATTGAGCCCGTTGTGCAAGACATCCTGAATGAACCATTAACCGACGGCTGGCACAACATGCGGGTTGCCGCGCAATGCTATCATATCCTTCAGGCTGCTCAAGATGCGCGGGCAGCGGCCCTGTTGCAAAAAGCGTATGACACGCTGCAAACGCGTGCCCAGTTCATTGAGGATGAGGCGGCGCGGCGCTTTGCTTTGGAAGCGGTGCCAGAGCATCGGGAAATTGTGCAGCTGTATGAGGCGATGCAGGCTGGCGTGGCGGAAACGGCCGTTTCCACCCCACCTGTGCTTGAGACGATCAACGGCCGTTACCAACTCCAACAAAAACTCGGCGAAGGCGGCATGGGCGTCGTCTACCGCGCCACCGACCGGCTGACGGGGGAAACCATCGCCTTGAAGCAGGTCACCCTTTCAAATAATCTGCAAGTGAGCGATACGCTGGCTCCCGGTGCCAGCGAAGACGACCTGCGGTTGGCGCTGGCCCACGAGTTTCAGATTTTGGCCGGGCTGCGGCATCCACATATTATTAGCGTGCTGGATTATGGGTTTGATGAGGCGAAACGGCCGTACTTCACCATGACCTACCTGCCACAAAGCCAAAACATTCTGGCCGCCGCCCAAGATCAATCTTTCGAACGCAAAATCGAGCTCATCCAGCAACTGCTGCAAGCGCTGGCCTACCTGCACCGGCGCGGCGTGCTGCACCGGGACCTCAAGCCAGACAACGTGCTGGTAGCCGAGGGCGGCGTGCGTTTGCTCGATTTTGGCCTCTCTGCCAGCGACAAGCTGGGCAGCGATTCCATCGGCACGCCGCTGTACATGGCTCCGGAACTGTTTGAAGAGGCCAGCTACAGCCAACCCGCCGATTTGTATGCCGCCGGTGTGGTCTTGTACCAACTGCTCACGGGCCAGCACCCCTTTGCGCCATTCGACCATAAATTTCTGGATCGGGTGCTAGAAAGCGCACCGGATTTAGAGGCTGTAGATGAGCGGATACGGCCGTTCCTCCACCAACTCCTGGCCAAAACCCCACAAGAACGCTTCGCCACCGCCCCCGACGCCTTGCTGGCTTTAGCCGCAGCGCTAGACCAACCACCCCCGCCAGAAACGGCCGCTATCCGCGAAAGCTACCTGCAAGCGGCCAAATTTGTGGGCCGTGAAGCAGAAATGAGCCAGCTCACCCAGGCGCTAGAACAAGCCGCCAACGGACATGGCTCCGCCTGGTTGATTGGGGGTGAGAGCGGCGTAGGCAAGACTCGCCTCATCAGCGAGCTGCGCACCCAGGCGCTGGTAAATGGCTTCCAGGTGCTGCATGGCCAAATGAGTCAAGAGGGCAGCCTGCCGTATGAAGCGTGGCGCGAACCGGTGCGCCACCTGGTAGCCACCTTGCCCAAAATCGATCCATTTTCGGCCAGTGTCTTGCTGCCCTTGGTGCCAGACATTGAAGAGCTAATTGGAAGCGCCGTAAACCCTGCGCCCGAGCTGGCAGGAGCCGCTGCCCAAACCCGTCTCTTTACCACCATTGCCTCTCTCCTGCGGCAGGCAGATTGGCCGTTGCTAATCCTCCTTGAAGATTTACAGTGGTCAAAAGAAAGTTTGCAGCCGATCCCCTTTATTACGCGCACCATCAAAGACCACGCAGTTGTGCTGATCGGCAGTTACCGGCATGATGAGCAGCCCGATTTGCCCCAGCGCGTGCCGGATATGCAGCTGCTTTCGTTGCCCCGTTTTACGGTCCAAGAAATGTCTGAATTGAGCCGCGCGATGCTGGGTGATATTGGGCTGCAAGAAAATGTTTTAACTTTAATCCAGCAAGAAACGGAGGGAAATGCCTTTTTTGCGGTTGAGGTGGTGCGCGCTTTAGCCGAAGACGTGGGCAAATTAAGAGCGATTGGGCAGATGCCGCTGCCGGAGCAACTGCTGCCCAAGGGGATTCAAAACATCATTGAGCGGCGGCTTAAGCGGATTCCGGCTGCCGCCCGGCCGCTGTTGCAGCTGGCGGCGGTGGCGGGGCGCGAACTGGATATCAAGTTGATTGAGGCGTTGGCCAACGCGGTAGACGTGCCCACGTGGTGGCTGCCAAGCTGTAGTAATGCGGCGGTGCTGGAGGTGAGAAACGGCCGTTGGCAGTTTAGCCACGATAAAATTCGCCAGGTCGTGTTAATGGCCCTGCCCGCTGCCACCCGCGCCGCCCATCATGGGCAAATAGCCGATGCGCTGACTATCATTTATCCAGAGCAGCCCGAAATGGCCACCCAAATTGCGCACCATTGGCAGGCAGCCGGCAATAACGAACAGGAACAACGGTATCGCCTCGTCGCTGCAAATTATGCCCAGGAACAGTTTGCCTATGACGACCTGCTTGCTCACCTGGATCGCGTTTTGGTTCTAACCCATGACAGTGACAAAACCGCATATTTCGATATTTTGACCTGGCAAATCAAAACGCTGCATCTGGTGGGGGAAGCTGATGAAGAAAGTAAAGCGTTAACAAAACTCATTGCCCTTGCCGAAGAAACAAACGAAGCAGAAAAAATTGTTGTGGCGCGCATTGCGCAAGTCGAATTCTTAAACGTAAAAGGGGATTTCGATACCTTAAACCAACTAGCGCAAGAAACCGCTGATCGATTTGCCGAACAGGTAGCCAACAAGTTGGTTGACCTGTACCCCGCCTGGGCATGGAGTAAAACCCTGCAGGGAAGCTATGATGAAGCGCTCGCCATTTTAGATCGAGCTCAACCGCTCTTAGACGGCAGCAACACCTTTGCTGAAGTCCGCACGATAGCGAATAGAGGCACGATTGCCCAAAGAATGGGCAAATATGAAGAGGCGATCCAGGCGCACAGCACAGCACTTGCACTTGCTCAAAAATTGGGTTCTCCAAACCGCATTATTAGTGTGCTGAACAACCTGGCAAGTAGCTACATGGAGCAAAATAAAGTTGATAAAGCCGTTGACTATTTTGAACAGGCCTTGCAACTTAACCAGCGGGTAGGCAATCAAATATACCAAATATCCTTACTCATTAATTTAGGCATTTGCCGCGCCTTGCTTCACGATTACGCGTTAAGTCAATCATTAACAAAACAAGCCCTGACTTTAGGCGAAACGGTAGGCAACCAGATTAACGTGGCCATTGCCGCTGAAAGTTTGGGCCATACGTCTTGTTTTCTGGGCCATTTTGAAGAAGGGCTCAATTATGCCCAATACAGTTTGGGTATCATCGAAAAAATTGCTAAAAACGATGCCTATCTGATGGGTGACATTTGGCAGGTAATGGCTGATAATCTTTTTTATCTGGGCCGTTTTGATGAAGCAGAAGAGGCGTATCAAGCTGCTCTAACCTTCCGCAAAGAACTCGGCGTCATGGAGAGGCAAGCTCAAACAAAGGCTGGTTTAGTCCGCACAATTTTGGCAAAGGGCGAACCGGAGCGGAGCTTAACTGCTTTGCAAGCTGTGTTAACCTTTTTAGATACTCTCGACGCGCCAGACTTTTCTACCCTGAATTTGTATTTGGCATGTTACGATGTGTTAAAGGGGAATGGCTTACCAGAAGCGGACACGTATCTGCGGACTGCCTATCGGTTGTTGGAAACTGAAGCCGAGAAAATTGAACAAGATGAATCCCGGCAAATCTTTTGGGAAACGCATGTGGTGCATCGGGAAGTTGTGCGCTTGTATGCGGCGCTGCCAGCGTTGGCAGACACGGCCGTTTCCACCCCACCTGTGCTTGAGACGATCAACGGCCGTTACCACCTCCACACCAAACTCGGCGAAGGCGGCATGGGCACCGTCTACCGCGCCACCGACCGCCTGACGGGGGAGACCGTCGCCCTGAAGCAAGTCCACCTCTCCGACAAGCTGCAAATCAGCGATAGCCTGGCCCCCGGCGCAACGGAAGACGACCTGCGCCTGGCGCTGGCCCACGAGTTCCAGATTTTGGCCGGGCTGCGGCATCCGCACATTATTAGCGTGCTGGATTATGGCTTTGATGGGGCGAAACGGCCGTACTTCACCATGACCTACCTGCCACAAAGCCAAAACATCCTGGAAGCGGCTAAAGACCAGCCATTCGACCGCAAAATTGAGCTGATTCAGCAGCTGCTGCAAGCGCTGGCCTACCTGCACCGGCGCGGCGTGCTGCACCGAGATTTGAAGCCAGACAACGTGTTGGTGGTTAACGACCATGTCCGCGTCCTTGATTTTGGCCTCTCCATTAGCGAAAAGACGAGCAGCGAGTCGCTCGGTACGCCGCTTTACCTGGCCCCAGAAATTTTCCAGGGTGAACCCTTTACCCCCGCTGCCGATTTGCATGCTGTGGGCGTTCTTCTGTATCAATTCTGCACCGGTAATCATCCGTTTGCTCCCTTTGATCACAGTTTCCTGGACCGATTGCTAAAAAATGCCCCCGATCTGGCACACGTGAATGAGCCGATACGGCCGTTCCTGGCCCGCCTGCTGGCAAAAACAGCCGACGAACGATTTGCTACGGCCCCAGAAGCATTATTTGCCCTCGCCGCAGCGTTAAACCAACCCGCCCCGCCAGAAACGGCCGCTATTCGCGAAAGCTACCTGCAAGCCGCCAAATTTGTAGGGCGTAAGGCAGAACTCGCCCAGCTAACCGCCGCGCTGCCCCAGGCGGCCCGTGGCGCGGGTTCCACCTGGCTCATCGGCGGCGAGAGCGGCGTTGGCAAATCGCGGCTGCTCAGCGAGCTGCGCACCCTGGCCCTGGTTAACGGATTTTTGGTTATTCAAGGGCAAGCAGAAAGAGACGGCGGTATTCCCTACCAGATTTGGCGCGAGCCTGTGCGGCGGCTGGTGTTAACCACCGATCTCAGCGACGTAGAAGCCGGAATCTTAAAAGAGTTCATCCCAGACCTGCCTCAGCTGCTGGCGCGCGTCATCCCCAATGCCCCCACCTTAACCGGTTCCGCCCATTACGAGCGGCTGCTTTTTACCATCCTGGCGGTGTTCCGGCGGCAGCAAACCCCCGTGTTGCTCCTGGTGGAAGACCTCCACTGGACCCAAGAAAGCCTCATCTGGCTCAAAACGTTGAGCCAATTGGTCAAAAGATTGTCCCTGCTCATTGTAGGCACCTATCGCGACGATGAACGGCCAGATTTGCCCCAGCTGCTGCCCCAGGCCCAGGTAATCAAATTGTCGCGGCTGAACAAAGCAGACATCGCCAGTTTAACCGAGGCGATGTTAGGCCCGGCAGGTACAGAGCCAGCTTTGCTCAATTTGCTGCAGCAAGAGACCGAAGGCAACATCTTTTTTATGGTCGAAGTGATGCGGGCCTTGGCCACAGAGGCCGGGGATTTGAGCCAGGTTGGGCAAATGACGCTGCCCCAGGCGGTGCTGGCTGGGGGCGTGCAAGACGTGTTACAGCGTCGCATCGGTCGAATGCCTGAATGGGGACGGCCGTTGCTGCAATTGGCTGCGGTATACGGCCGTCAGTTTGATCTGCACGTACTCTCTGCCCTGGCCCCCCACACAGAATTATCGCCCTGGCTCACCGTAGGCGCCGAAGTTGCCCTCTTTGACGTTCAGGAAGACCAATGGCGCTTTAGTCACGACAAGCTGCGCGAAGCCGTGCTCGCCGACCTGCCCCAGGCGGCGCAAAAGAGCCTCCACCGGCAGGTGGCTAAAGCCATTGAACAATTGTACCCAGACGACGAAACGCGCAGCGCCCAACTGATGGAGCATTGGCGCAATGCCGGCGACATTGCCAAAGAGCTACCTTACATTCTGAAATTTGTGCAGCAAGTGTCGCACAGCCGCAACGATTTTCAGTATGCTCTGGAATTAATTGCCCGTGGCTTTTCCCTGGCAGAACAGCTCCAGGATGTACCTGTGCAGCTAGAGCTGGCCATTATGCAAGGTTCCACGCATGACGGATTGGGTGAATACGCGGTGGCCCAGAGCTGTTTTGAGCAGGCCCTGCCCAAAATCCAGGCCTTGGGCCTCTCCCGACTTGAACGCAGAGCCCACAATACCCTGGCTCACGTGGCCTGGCAGCGCGGCAACCAGCAGGCCATGGTCAACCACGCTACCCAGGCTTTTGCCTTAAGCCGCAAAATGGACGACGCTTCTGGCCTGGTCCACAGCCTAAACCAGATGGGCCTCGCCTACGACAATGCTGGAGATCTGGCCAAAGCTCGCGACTATTATCACCAATGCCTGGAAGTTGCCCGCAACATCGAAAAAGATCACTACTTTGCTTCCATCGCCCTCAACAATATTGGCGAAGGCCTGACCGACGAAGGCGATTACCTCGGCGCGCATCGGTATTATTTAGAGGCTTACGAAATTGACCAACGGCGCGGAGATCGGCATGGGGTGGCCGTTATGCTGGCCAATTTGGGCAATAATGCCCTGGCGCGGGGAGATTGGTCTGAGGCTCGTCGTTACCTGGAAGAGAGTATTCAGATTCAGCGTGATTTTGATCTGGAAACGTCGTTGGGGCTGGCGCTGAACAGCATGGTGGTGGTGGAGTTAATCGCGGGTGAGCACGTGGCCGCCGAACGGTGTGTCATGGAAAATCTAGCGCTGGCTGAAGCGCTGGGCAACCGCCTTTACCAGCCAGAGGCGCTGCTTTGGCTGGGTCATGTGCGGCTGGCGCAGCAAAAACCCACCGAAGCGTTGGCCGCTTACAACCAGGCTGTTGACGCAGCTAGAGAGGTGGGCCAGACGGTCGTTCTAGCCGACACCCTCGCCGGACGTGCGCTGGCCCAGACGGATATGCTTGCTGCCGGGCAAGATTTGCGGGAAGCGCTTACGTTGGCCCAGCAGAATAACCTGGGGCGTCTGCGTATTAACGCGTTGACGAGTTTTGCCAATTTGTATCGGCGGCAGGGCGAGCTGGCGCAGGCCGCTGCGCTTTGCGGGCTTTTAGACGCCCAGGGCGATTTTGATCATCAGGCAATTCGGTTGCTCTACCGGATGCCATTGGTTGCCGATCTGCGCGCCAAACTGGGGAAGCGGTTTATGAGGCGGCCAGCCA
This sequence comes from Candidatus Leptofilum gracile, assembly GCA_016713825.1. Classification (GTDB taxonomy): domain Bacteria; phylum Chloroflexota; class Anaerolineae; order Promineifilales; family Promineifilaceae; genus Leptofilum; species Leptofilum gracile. The sequence goes on from JADJOJ010000004.1 coordinate 126,667, forward strand.
GCAGCTGCTGGGGCAGCGGTTAGCCGATGTGGCTCAGGCACTGCTCGATGAACAGCTGCCGGTTGTGATACCTGCCCCGCTGCCGGACGCAGTGACTACGGCCGTTTCCATCCCCCCCAAAACCGCCCTCTCCCCGAAGAACTGATCGAACAAATTTTGGATGAAGCCACTGGCCAATCGCCACGCCAGAAGCTGCGCGGCGAGGCGCTGCTCACCCATCTGTTGGCGGTTAGTCGCCGCATGGCCACCATGCGCTCCCTGGCCCCGCTCCTCTCCTACGCCCTAAACGAGGTAATCGCCCTGGTGGGGGCCGAGCGCGGCTATATCGTGCTCATCAACGACGATGGCACACTCGATTTTCGGGTGCGCCGCCGCGCCGATGGCGCAGACATCCAATCTGATGCAGATACGATTAGCAACTCAATTTTGGCTGAGGTTGTGCGTAATCAACAGTCGCTGGTGGTGCGTAATGCGTTGCTGGACCCACGTTTTGGCGCAGCCCAAAGCGTTGTTGCCATGCAGCTGCGTTCCATCATGTGCGCCCCGCTCATCACCCAAGACCGGATTATTGGGGCCATTTACGTGGAGAGTCGGTCGAGAAGCGGCCGTTTCACCGAAGATGATCTGGCTCCACTGGAATTTTTCAGCAACCAGGCGGCCGTTGCCATTGAAAACGCCAACCTGAATGAAAATTTGGAAGAGCTGGTTGCCGAGCGCACCTGGGAACTGGCCGAAGCCAAAGAACTGGCCGAAGCCGCCAATGAAGCCAAAACCAGCTTCTTATCGAACATGTCGCATGAACTGCGCACGCCGCTCAACGCCATTCTCAACTTTACCGGCTTTGTCTACGACGGCTTGTACGGCGAGGTGAATGCAGAGCAGCAGCACGCCCTACAGCAAGCCCTGGACAGTGGCGAGCATTTGCTCAGCTTAATCAACGACATCCTGGATTTAAACAAAATTGAAGCGGGCATGATGCGCCTGGTCTTTGAAGCCATCGATATGAACAAAATTATGCATCATGCAGTTTCTACGGCGAAGGGGCTGGTGAAAGATCAGCCCATTGCCCTGGTGGTAGACATTGAACCAGATTTGCCGGTGATCCAGGCAGACCGGCGGCGTCTGCGCCAAATTTTGCTCAACATTTTGTCTAATGCAGCCAAATATACGGAGCAGGGCAGCATCACCATTACGGCCAGCCATTTTGTTGAAGCTGCCTGTGTGGAAATTCGGATTCAGGATACAGGCGTTGGCATTGCGGCCAAAGATCATCATTTGGTATTTGAAGCCTATGGACAGGCCCGCGCCAATGTGGGTAATGTAGTAAGCACGGGTCTGGGGATGGCCATTACGTATGATTTGGTACAGCTGCATAACGGCCGTATCTGGTTCACCAGCGAAGAAAATGTAGGCACAACCTTCTTTGTGCAGTTACCCATACAACAAGCAGCTTAACCATGTCTTCCGTTAGCCAAACTGCCTTTTGGGTCATCGACAACGACCCCGACACCCGCACCATTTTGCAGATATTGTTGCAAAAAGTGCTCAACTGCAATCAGGTTGCCTTTTTCGCCGATAGCGCAGATCTGGAGATGCAGACAGCGGCATTGACATTTAATCCAGATATGATTTTGGTAGATTTGGTGGTATGGCCCGTTGATGGGTATGCAATTTTGCAAAAATTACGGCAAAACAGTACATTTCAGACGGTCAAATTTGTGGCTGTAACGGCCAAAGTGATGCCACCCGATATTAAAAAGATGCGCGAGGCTGGCTTTGATGGCCTAATTAGCAAGCCCATCATTCGCCAGGTATTTCCAGAACTGATCCACCGTATTTTGGCTGGTGAATCTGTTTGGTACATCGCCTAATTGTTTAGTAAAGGTTTTTTCAAATGCTCTTACAAGGTAAAAATATCTTTTTATTGGAAGATGACCCAATCAACTATTCAGTTATTCTTACCATTTTGCGCCAGCATGGGGCCATAACCACGCACGATTATTGGGGCGATACAACGCTGAGCCGCCTCAATAATCATCCGTTCCCTCTGGATTTGATTTTATTAGACTTGATGTTGCCGGGGCAGGCTTCTGGCTATGATGTATTTGATGCGATTCGGGCGCTGCCAGAACTGGAAAAGGTGCCGATTGTCGCTGTATCGGCCGCAGATCCAGATGTGGAAATGCCCAAAGCCAAAGCCAAAGGGTTTAGTGGGTACATTACCAAGCCGATCAACCGTCGTTATTTTCCAGAACAGCTGGCGCAAATTTTGGAAGGTGAAACATACTGGGGCTAAGTGCTCTGTTAGCTAAATTCTTTTACAAAGCAAAACCAATCAGAGCACTGGAAGCTTTGTGGGTTTTGCCAAAAACTTTACTAACAAAGCACGAAGCGGGCTGGGGGGCCACTTTTGCTATCGTCTATCGGTATGCTGCAAATGGTTGTAAAAAGAAAGGCAGTTTGGGAATTTAAAGGGTCGCCAGCCCATAATGCGTGAAGCGTGACCAGAGGTTACACATCACGCTGAATTCTACGAAACCCTAAAGACCCAAAAGAAATTGTCCAGAAATGGTAAGGAGATTTGAATATGTGTCCTTCTCGCCCTCTGCGGTTAATTTATTTTTGTGGGAGAAACGGCCGTTTCTGACAACCAAGTAAGATATTGTGACAGACATCCAAAACTCCACCCTGTTAACCCATCTTCTTTCTGTCAGCCAGCATATGGCAGAAATGCGGGCGCTTAAGCCCTTGCTTTCTTACGTGGTGGATGAGGTGCTTAAACTGGTTGGGGCCGAACGTGGGTACATTGTGCTGCTAGAAGAAGGCGGCGCGCTCGACTTTCGCATTAAGCGCAAAGCAGATGGCACCGACATCGTGCCCGATGCCGACGCCATCAGTCACTCTGTTCTAAATGAAGTTATCCAAAAGCAAAAATCAATTGTGGTGCGCAATGCGCTGCTTGACCCTAACTTTTCCACTGCCCAAAGCGTGATGGCCATGCGGCTGCGCTCCATCATGTGCACGCCGCTCATTACCCGTAACCGCATCATCGGTGCCATTTACGTGGAAAACCGCTCCACCTCTGACCGTTTTTCCGACGAAGATTTGATCCCCCTGGAATTTTTTAGCAATCAAGCGGCCGTTGCCATTGAAAACGCCCACATCAATGAAAACCTGGAGCACCTGGTAGCCGAGCGCACGCGCGAACTGGCCCTGGCCAAAGAGGCCGCCGAAGCGGCCAACAGCGCCAAAAGCATTTTCCTCTCTAGCATGACCCATGAACTGCGTACGCCAATGAATGGCGTGTTGGGTATGGCCAGCCTGCTGCAAGAAACAAGCCTGGACCCCGAACAGCGCGAGCTGGTTAAAACAATCCGCACCAGCGGCGACACCTTGCTGACGCTCATCAACGATATTCTCGATTTTTCCAAAATCGAAGCCAATAAGCTGGAATTGGAACAGGTGGCGTTTGCCGTTGCCCGGTGCATTGAAGAAGCGTTTGACCTTGTCGCGCCCAAAGCGGCAGAAAAAGGGTTGACGCTGGCTTACTTTGTTGATGAGGCGGTACCTGCTATGTTGCAGCAAGATGTAACCCGCGTCCGCCAAATCCTCACAAATTTGCTCAGCAATGCAGTTAAATTTACGGAACAAGGCCACATTGTGGTACGTGTGCAGCTTGTTGGTGCCCAGGCTGCGGCCGATAATTTACCCATCACGGTGCGTTTTAGCGTGGAGGATACCGGCATTGGTATCCCTGGCGATCAGTTGGGCCGCTTGTTTGGCATGTTTCATCAGGCAGATGTTTCTACAACCCGGCGGTATGGCGGCACTGGCCTGGGGCTGGCCATTAGCAAACGTTTGGCAGAAATGATGGGTGGCGAATTAAGGGTCAGCAGCGAGGTCGGGCAGGGGACTGTTTTTTCTTTTACCATTTGGGCAACGGCCGTACTGGCCCCGCCCCAGCCAGCTGAACCGAACCCGTGTGCGGGCAAGCGAGCTGTGTTGCTTAGCAATAATGTGGTAAACCAGCAATTTTTGGCGCAGCAGCTTAAGCAGTGGCAGATATCGTTGACAACGGCCGTTTCATCCACCACCCTGCCCAACCAACTTAACGCAGCCGATCTGCTTTTTGTGGACCTCAATAACCTGGAGTTGGATGGTTTGGCGCTGCTGGCTCAGCAAAAAGCGGCGCATGCGAACCTGCATTTTGTAGCCCTCACCCATTGGGGGCAGCGTTTGCCAGACGGGCTAAGTGGGGAAAGGGTAACGGCCGTTGCCCTGCCGCTAAAATCAAACCATCTGCGTAACGCCCTGCACATCCTCTTCTTTCCCGAAGAAATGCAAAATAGGGCCACGCAAATCGACCGCCTTTACACAGAAAAAATGGCCCAAGAGCATCCCCTGCGCATTCTCATTGCCGAAGATAACAAGGTGAACCAAAAGGTTGCCACGCGCATGTTAGAGCGTTTAGGCTACCGGCCCGTTGTGGTGAGTAATGGCGTCGAAGCTCTGGCTGCCCTCAAGCAACAACTGTACGACCTGGTGTTGATGGATGTGCAGATGCCCGAGATGGACGGTGTTGCCGCCACCCAGCGCATTCGCACCCTGCTGCCGGCCCAGACCCAGCCATACATTGTGGCCATGACAGCCAACGCTATGCAAGGCGATCGCGAGAAGTACCTGACCATTGGCATGGATAACTATCTTAGCAAGCCCATGCGCCTGGAAGGCTTGGTGGCGGTGCTGCGTCAGGTTACGGCCGTTTCCCCAGCCGAATAGCTCACGTCAGCTAAATATCCCCAAAACAAAAAGGTGCCGTAATTTTTACGGCACCTTTTTTGTTTCGCAATCGCGTTTAATTGTTACTGAACGCTCAGACGACCCTGCATGCTGGGATAATGGCCAGCCACGGTGCAGATAACCAGATAATCACCCGGTTCGGTTGGGGCCACAAACGTTTCGCGGAAATCACTCCCTGCATCTACTAAACCGGTCTCGTGCAGGATCAGGTCCGCATTGGCTGCGCTGTCAAACGTGGCAGGCATCTCTGCATCCATTTTAATGACGGCCCAGTTATGCTGCGTGGTGCCGTTGTTGGTGAGCTGAACGGCTACCTGACCACCAGCGTTTACGTTCCATACCGGGGGTTGTCGGCGTTGTCGGGAGTGCTGCCATAGTAGTTGTCGTTTTGGGTCACCTGGATCGTCGTTGCTTCGGGGCCTGTTGATTCTTCTTCACCACCACCACCGCAGGCAGCAAAAAAGAGTGCACCAAAGATTGCGAGAATAAGTAAATACTTTAATTTCATCATTCTACTCCTTATTTTGTAGGTGTTTACTAGGGTCTGAATTAAAGCAAAAATCTTCGTCTTGTCAACTATTTGTAAAGCTATCGCTCGTGAAAAATTGTACAAAACCCAGATTTTTACAGCGGCAAATTTATAAGGAGGCGTTGATGAGCGCAGACTCAACACCATCAATGAAAATCCACAGATTTTGCAGATTACACAGATTTAATCCGCGTTCATCCGTGGCCTATTTTCACAGGAGCGGATGGCGAAACGGCCGTTTCCCATCGAGGTGGCAGCAGGCCAAAAAACGCCCCGAACGTCTGCTGCAGGGCCAGGGGAGCAATGGTTGCCAGCCGCCAAATGAGCTGGTAAAGCCGTGGCTGGTTGTAGGGGAACAGATGTTGGGCAATGAATGCCCGACGGCGCAGCAGGTGACCCAGCTGATCGGCTTGCAAGGCCCGCTTGTACTGGTCAAAGCGAAAATCATTGTGGCTAAACGCTTGTTTGATTTGGTGGGCGACAATACGGCCGTACTCCATCCCGTAAGAAATTCCCTCAGCAAACAGCGGGTCTACACCGGCAGCGTCGCCTGCCAAAAGCACATGTGGCCGGGCAAACTCGGCCTGGGGGTTAAACCAGCGCACCGGATGACCCTCTAGCTGCACGTCGTCCAGGTTGACATTTCGGGCGGCCAGCCCTTCCCAAAAAGTTTGCTTCAGGTTGCCATGCGGCCGTTTAGGTGCCTGGTTTGGGGCAATGCGGCTGTCGAAAATGCCCCGGTTCATGAATGGACGCCCGGCAATGTAGCAGGGAAAGTCCCAACTGTATCCCTGTATGCCCCGTTGAATGCAGGAGAAGTCGAAGACGGCCGTTTGCTGCTGCCAACTGCCATCAATTTCTGGGGCAACCGGCGTGAGCACCCGCAACAGCCGCGCCACGCCCGCTTCTGCCTTCAGATTAAGCTTGCGACGCACCACACTATTGGCCCCATCTGCCCCCACCACCACCTGTGCCTGGTACGTCCCCTGGCTGGTGCATACACCAACCCCCTCAGGTGTTGGATGGATGTCAAGCACTTTTTCATTGGAGTGAACAGTGATGCCCCGCGCCTGCACCGCCTGTGCCAGCGCCGCATCAAACAACTGCCGTTCGATGATGCGCATCGCCTGCGGCACCTGCACCGAAAAATCACGCTGTCCCAGGCGAAAAACAAGCTTGTTTACCACAAACGCGGGCACATTGATGCTTAGCCCCAACTGACGCAGTTGCTCTTCTCCGTGAAAAGTTACGCCGCCGCCACACAATTTTGGCCGAGGATGCTCGGCTGCTTCTAAAACCAGCAGCTCATCGACCAGCTCTGGCAGCTGCCTGGCCAAATGCAAAGCAGTGGCGAGCCCCGTAGGCCCGCCACCGACAATTATAATTTTACGCTGAATAGGGGTGCTCATGCCCAGTTTCCGCGAGACACCTTTAGCAAAAAGCGGCGCGTGACGGGCTGTTTTTCATCCAGATCAGCCCAGGTTTCCGCTGCGTACGATTGCAGCTTCTGGAACAAGATAGTGAAAATCTCATCCGTGAACATCCAGCTTTCCGCGTCTAGCCGCTGCTCAATTGTGTTTAGGCGTTCATTGGGGCTTAGCCAGGTGGTCCATTCGGCGGCAATGAGCTCTTCCAACTCGGTTCCGCCTAACTGGTGCAAATAATCTTGCTTAGAAATACCAGCCGCCGGGGGGCGTGTCATCGGCGAAAGGGCCATCGCTTGCCGCCGCAGCTCATCCCGCAGCTGCCCGGTTACCGATTGGGGGTCAATCCAATCGTCGCCCTGGATAAAAACGCCGCCGGGGCGCAAGACGCGGGCCGCCTGGCGCAGCACTTGCTGCCAATCTTTGGCCAGATGCAGCACATGCACTGCCAACACGCCATCAAACTGGTTGCTGGCCAGGGGCATCAGGTGCATATCTGCTTGCAGGGTATGGAGGGCGGCGTGTTTGGCAAACGGCCGTTCCGCCCGAAAAACCTCAGCCAGCATCTCTCTAGAGAGGTCAAACCCCACCACTTCACAGCCAGCCGCCACCACGGGCCAAGCCATGCGGCCCGTGCCTATCCCAATTTCTAGCACCCGACCATTGGCACCCGCCCGGCCGCAATGGCGGCACCAATTTGCCGTGCGACCTCAGGCGGGTGTGTGCGCTGGGCATCATATTGCTGCGCTACACGCTTATCAAAGGAAAAATCGAACTTCATTAAAACGTTGCGCCCGCTTCCATTGCCCGTAACGTGTCGGCACTGGTCATACTGGCCGCATGCGCTTCGCGGAAGTTAGAAACACTTACGTGCCACATCAAAATTGTGGCGACAACCATCCCCGTGGCTTCAATGGCAAAGATGAGGAAGTAAGCCACGTTTGGCCCCAATAAGCCAGATTCAATGAGCCCGGTATGCAATGCGCCACCGCTAAAGGAGGCGACACCGTTGCCAAACGCCTGCGCCATACCCCACAAGCCCATAAACAAGCCTGTAGCGCCTTCGATGGTCATGTCCATCATCATAGAGAGCGCCCCGACGTTGAAGAACCCGGTAAAGAGCCCCATCATCACCAAAGCTGGGAAAACAAGCCCCTCGGCTCTGTTCATAGCGGCCAGGGCAAGAACAAGCATACCAACGGCCGTACCTGCACACCCCACAATAGTGATGGTTCGCTTTTTAATAGAGAAGATGGCGCTGGCAATACCCATGCCCAACATGCCTAGCAACACACCACCACCCCACATCGGCTGGAATTGCGTGGTTTCCGTCACCGGCATGTTAAAAACCTCAGCCCCAAATACTTCTAGAATGTTGTCTTGCAGGAAGATAGAGAAAATGGCGACAAATACGAAGATGAAAATTCACGCGCTTGAGAATTTTTGCGCAAAATATTCAGCGCTGCTTGAATAGCATTCCCATCTGGGGCGGCCTTGCGCGATTGCTCCAGCGCTGTCTCCAGTTGTTCCCCTTTGAGCCGTTTTTCGATGCCCACTGTGCCCAACAAAATAGAGATAATCACCACAAACGGAGTCAGATTGTAAAGCCGCTGCATCGCTTCCAAACTGTATTCTGGTCGCACAATGTTAAACACAATGGCCGATAGAATCGAGCTTAGAATAGTAAATGTCCATACCACAGAAATAACGGCCCCGCGTGATTTTGGTTCAGTTACCTCAGCAATAAGCGAATGATGGGCATCACCCATAAATGCAATTGCGATGCCATAAATAATGAGCAACCCAAAACCTAAAGCTATAGCTAAGCCAGAACCATCGCTAATCATATGCACAATGCGGGGGAGGGCGATGAAGATGAGGCTGCCAACAGCGCCGCCAACGAACAAATAAGGTGTGCGACGAAGCCCAAAAATTGGGTGCCGGTCGGCAAATCGGCCAGAAATAACTTGAAACGGAGATAAAAAGTAGTGCAGTGATAACATTGCAGTGATCAAAACCGCAGCAATGCCTAATTCAACGATGGCAATTCGGTTGAAGTCAATTGTGAGAATGGCAAACATCCACCCCACACCCAGTTTTGGCAAAGCCAAACGCAAAGTTTTGACAGCACCTTTAAGAAAACCCAGAACATTCTTACCCACTTGATTCATCATCAACTCTCCTTTCTATCAGTTTCCTTAACGCAACATTAAAAGCAAGAAATAAATTATAACCAAATGTTCAATGTTGACAAAACATAACAAAAACTTAACTAAATGCTGACTATAGTTGAAAATGTGAGGTTTTGAGGAGGTTTTTCTGGTAAATGAAAGAGATAGCTTTCTTTTTCTCAGCAAAAGAAGTTCAGATTTATCTGACTAATTTTTATTTTGGAGTTAGAAATGGGGGGGGATTCTTAGTGATAGGCTCGGTAATTGGCTCTCTCTAATTTGTCTAGCCAATCGATAACAATTTGACCTTCGGCTCCTAATCTGATTTTGCTAGAAGCATGATATGCGCGAAGGTATTTGGTTTGCATTTCAGGAGGAATGCCATAATTGTTCATCAACTGCTGTGCCAGGGCAAGTTCGGGGTTTATATAGTCTATGTTACCCAGGCTTAAAGCGGCCAGAATGCTTTTCTTTAAGCGGTCGTTGGTATCTTCCAGGTGGGAAAAGGGGATGTTTTCTTTTTCTAGCGCCTGCCTTGTATCAAAATCTATGAGATATTGCCTTGAATCGTAATGTTTTAGTGCAGACTGGTATTTGGGGGGTAACGGGGTGGCTGTATGCATCGGGGGCTCAAATGTCATAATTTTGTTAATAACTTGCACAGCCCCTTCAATTGTTTCGCCAAGGAAATGCCCAGAAACATGATGTCTGAGCGAGGGGATGAGGTTAAAGATTGAACCACCAAATGCAGAGGTGACATTCATGTGGGCTAACAGTTGCGTGACTTTGCCAAGGGAAGCGGCCGTTTCTAACCTTTGGGCAGCCAAAACCACTACATTCGGTTCAATGGCGTTAATAGTGGTTTCTAGTTGGGCCAGGGGCAAATTAGGACCCAAATAAACGACGTTCCATCCCTGGTAACGCAGCAATAAAGATAGCAACAAGATACTAAAAACATGTTCTTCCCCAGGGGGGCAGGCAACCAAAAGTCGGCCAAGCCTGGTTGGGTTTGGCGTACCGGCAAGCAGTGCACTCAATCGCTTAATGGCCTTGGCGGAAGTGAATAATTCTTGTTGAGCCGTGGCTTTATTCTCAAACCAATAATCGCCAATCAGCACCATGCTTTTTTGTAGAATTTCAAGACAAACCATTTTGATAGGGTATAAAGCAAAAGCCTGTGTTAGATATTTTTCAGCGTTGGCATCATCAAATTTCAAACAGCTGTTTATCCAGGCCTGCCGAATTTCCCCCAGTGTTTGGCCTTTTTCAAAAATTGTATTTAAATCATCAACTTGGTAGCCTGCGTAATCCAGCGGATCACCACCTTTTGCCTCCATACTATGCCAAAGTTCAGCAGCATGCGTGATAGTCATCCCCTCCCCCAGGCGAGCCATGAGCCACTTCACAATACTAATATCATGTTGTGTGTATACGCGATGCCCACCCTGGCTGCGGGTTGGTTTTGGCAGGTCATACTTCTTTTCCCAGGCTCGCACTGTATGAGCTTTAACACCGGTTTCGGCGAGGACTACTTTTAGATTAAAGGTGGGTTCTCTTTGTGGAAGCGCCATTTAAGTTTACCAGTTACCTGTATAAAATCAGATTTTGTCAATATTATCTGAAGAGCAAAGCTCATAATTCTAACAGATATGTAAGTTTTAGGCCTGGGTGTGTTTGATACTTAATTTATCCTGATTTTTTAGCAATTAGTCAGGCGATAGGTCGTCTGTTTTGTTTAAAAGCTATTGACAACCCCTTTTTTACTTGTTAGAATTACTTACATTATATTAAGGTTATTCTTAGATTATACTTAGTATAGCAGAAAAAACCTAACTTTTTCAATTTTAATATTAGATTTTTGGTTGATATTCTCAATTTAGTGAGAATTCATAGACAAGCCTGACGAAAACTTCATTCTTCTGCAAATTGTGTGCATGATGTCGAGCGGTTGAGTGGGAAGAGATGGCGACTTCTTTTGTATATAAACAAGAGTTTCTTGTTTATTTTTATCAGCTTTATTGCGTTACAAATATCATAAGGAGAATTCGGAATGGCCAATAAAGACAATCCCTATAACAATGATCAGGTTCCTGACAAATGGAAGAACCTTTTCACAAATGATGAATGGTTTATGCATGACATCGTGGTAAAGGCGACCTATGGGTTCTTAGCCATTGCCATCGTGGCACATATTCTGGTTTATATGTGGAAACCGTGGTTGCCCTAGTTTTTTAGGTTCAACTTACCAATATATAAACTCACGTTTTTTATTCTTGCCGAAACGAGAAAAATAGGAGAGGTTTCTAATGGCAGAACAGCACGATCAACCCCAACGACCGGAACGTCCAGTTGAATTTCGTACAATCTTGTTTTTGTACATTTTGCTCGGTGCAGGCATTGCTTTGCTGATTCACTTCATCTTGCTGAGCACGCCGGCTTATAATTGGTTTGCTGGAGCATAACGCCAGCACGTGATTGGGCGAGCGGTTTTGTGGCCCCCCCACAAAATTCGAACAACAAACAACAGATTTGTGAGGCCGTGAGGTTTATCTTCGCCCGTTAACTAGGTATTGATAAAACCTGATGGCCTTTCTACATTATTTTAGGTGGATTATTGCCTAGAATAAGCTTTCTATTTTGCATGCATTCAGAGATGAATGCGGTGTGTTAATGAGTCGTGCGAGCTGTGGCTCAATGAATCTAAACTAACTGCTGCTGGCATTTTTTGAGAACTGTTCTTGCTTTCAGGAAATGTTTGGGAAGAGTAGCAATTCTTATGGTTCGAAAGACTCATCAGTTTTCCCCTGACATAAGCGCCATCCCTAGTTAACGGCGCAGATGGTTGCCTATGCCAGTGAAATGCACATTTGGTACATAACAAGGAGAGGCAGCCTGTGGTTACAGAGATAGTTACCCCTTCAGTAATTCATGAGAAGCCAAATGTTGAAGGTGAGCGGCCAGCTGTTGAGCGAATAAGGGAAGGAGAAAACATTCCTTTTTCTGAGGTCGAAAAGCAGTACAGAAAACCAGGTGGAACAATGCTTCACTCGGTATTTGGTGCTGATCCCTTTGATTTTTGGATTGGAAGATTTTATGTAGGCACTTTTGGTGCGGTATCCCTGATTGGGATATTTTTTGGCGTTGCTAGTTACCTTTATCAGGCGTGGGTGGTGGAAGGTGCATACAACCTTTTACGAGCACGGATCGATCCGCCACCAATTAGCAATGGTTTACGTTTTGCAGCGGCTGGGGAACCTGGGTTCTTTTGGCAGCTTACGGTTATTTTTGCAACGATTGCCTTTTTGGGTTGGTTGCTGCGTCAGGTTGACATTTCACGCAAGCTGGGCATGAGCTATGAAGTTCCGATTGCTTATGGCGCTGTTGTGACGTCTTGGATTACATTGCAGTGGTTACGGCCGTTAGCAATGGGCGCTTGGGGCAATGGTTTTCCACTTGGTATTACCCATCATCTTGATTGGGTCTCCAATATTGGTTACCAATATTACAACTTCTTCTTTAACCCCTTCCACGCTATTGGTATTTCCTTACTGTTCACTTCAACATTAATTTTGGCAATGCACGGCTCGGCAATTTTGAGTGCCGTTGATAAGCCATACCTTAATGAAAGAAATGTGGATGGTTTTTGGCGGAATCTGCTGGGTTATAGCATTGGTGAAGTTGGGATTCATCGTTTGGGCTTTTGGCTAGCGATTGCAGCAGTGCTGTTTGCTAATCTTTGCATTTTCCTGTCTGGTACGCTTGTTTTCAATTGGGTCGGTTTCTGGTCCTTTTTTGACAGCTTTCCTTTCTGGGAAGGTGCGGCTGCTGGCACCCTGCTCGTCGGTAGTGGCGCTTTAGCCAGCTTTGTATGGCGTGGTCGCAAACAAGCCATCGTAGATATGGATGAAGTGGAGTATGGTGGCCGCGGCATCGATGGCACAGCTCTGCGGAAGCCGTATCAGGTGAATTTCTTGGAGCGTTTGTTTGGTGTTGGCCAGGTTGGTCCGGTTTATCTGGGCGTCGCTGGGGCCATTGCCGTTGTGTTTGGCTTCTTTGCGGTCTTCATCATTTTGGAAAGTTACCTGTACCAGGTTGGGTACAATCCAATTCTGTTCTTGCGTGAGTTTTTCGTGTTGTCGGTGAATCCGCCGGCGATGAGCTATGGTTTGGGCATGGCCCCCTGGCGTGAGGGTGGTGCCTGGATTGTTGCTACGTTCCTGATAAATGTCACTGTGGTGGCTTGGTGGGTGCGTGTGTATACACGAGCCAAAGCTTCTGGACTGCGTCCAACGTTGGCTTATGCATTTGCCACTGCGCTCTTCCTTTACTTCATCATTTATCTGGTGCGTCCGTTGATGATTGGAAACTGGGCGCAAGCCCCCGGGCAAGGGTTTAAGGCATTGCTAGACTGGACAAACAATGTGAGCATTCAGTTTGGTAATTTCTACTACAACCCATTCCACATGATTTCTATCTTCTTTTTGCTTGGCTCTACCTTGTTGCTGGCTATGCATGGGGCAACCATTGTGGCTACCTCGAAATATGGGTCACATCGTGAAATTGAAGAGATGATGGTGGAAGGCTCTGGCACGCATCGGGCACAGCTGTTCTGGCGTTGGACGATGGGTTTCAACGTAAACTCAAAAACGATCCATGATTGGTGCTGGTGGTTTGCAATTCTAACAGTGGTAACTGGTGGGATTGGCCTGCTGTTGTCTGGTACGGTAGTTACAGACTGGTATACCTGGGCACAAAGCATTGGCATTACGGCCCCATTGCCATAAAGGAGAGAACGATGCGACGCGGTTTTAAAAATCCATATGGCCCTAATCTTGCGTTTTGGGCTGTATTCTTAGCCATAACGGTTTTACTGCTGAGCGGTGCTCTCTGGGTGCTCAGCTTTGTACGGGGCACGGTGGTTTCTGCAGCTGAAGATGAAATCACGCTCAATCAGGCTTACATCAATTACTCGACTTCGGGTGATTATGTGGCAACGAGTTCGTTAACGGCCGTTCAAGCCTACATCGCCGAATTCCCAGAACCACAGAATGTTCAGGTTTTAACCGGCATGACCACTTCAGAGATCTGGAGCTTCATGACCACTTACGTAGCTGGTGGGATGAAAGTTGATTGTACTTACTGCCACAATGTTGCCAACTTTGCCGCAGATGGTGCAGAAATTGGTGATGATGTGGTTGCCGCCCGTAAAGACAATGCACGACAGCATTTGCAAATGGTGGCCGATCTCAACCAAAACTGGCTCACTCAACTAGCAGACATTGAAGGGAAACAACCTTCCGGTGCCCAAATTATCTGTGCTACATGTCATTTGGCAGAACCTTTGCCGGTGGCCTGGCCAGAGAATTTGCACGCATTGCCTGATGAGTACCGTTTGCCTTTGGACGACCTGGATGTTTTGCTTGTCACCGGTAACCTGGACGTGTCGTTGGATGCTGTGCAGTATAATCAGCATACGATGTACCACATGAGCGAGAGCCTAGGGGTCGGTTGTACGCATTGCCACAATTCGCGTTACTTCCCCGATTGGGAGCAGCCAGCAAAATACTATGCACTCACCATGCTGCAAATGTCTCAATACATTCGTGAGAATTATCAAGATTCCATGAATGGGCAAGAGCCATCTTGCTTCCTGTGCCATCGCAATCAAGTACGGCCGCCAGGGGCAGTGCAGGCAGAAGTGTTCTTGCCAGATGTATTAACATCTAGTTATGCGCCCTAAATGTCAATGATAATGGTGTGGCCTGTCGTATTGATGGGCCACATGTTTATCCTTCCCAAAAGGCTGTATATCTTTGGCTGTTGCAAAAGCCGATGGTCAACTAATATCATCGGCTTTTTTATCAACTAATAATCACTTTAAAAAGACATTCAATGACTTCAATAGAAACTTCCACTCCCCCAGCGCAGGTAACACAGCCTTCTGTCCTACGCCGTTCCCTTATATTGATGAAGCCGATTACCTGGTTTGGACCCATGTGGGCGTTTTTATGTGGTGCCGTTGCCAGTGGCGCAACGACCTGGTCGCTTGCAGATATAGGCCTCGTCATTTTGGGTATTGTTATGGCGGGGCCCATCTTATGTGGCTTTTCTCAGGTCATCAATGATTACTTTGACCAGGATATCGATGCCGTCAATGAACCTTATCGGCTGGTTCCTTCTGGTATGGTTTCCACTACACAAATTTTTGTAACGCTCCTGGTTTTATTGGTTGCTGGCCTTTTTGTAAGTAGTTATTTGAACCTTCGCGTCATGTACTTTGTTATTGCGGGACAGGTATTGGCTGTTTTGTACAGTGCGCCGCCAATTCGTGCTAAACGGAATGGCTGGGTGGGAAATGCAATGGCTGCTTTCTCGTATGAGGGATTAGCCTGGATGGCGGGCCATGCTGCTTTTGCCGGATTAACCTGGCAAAGTGTGCTAATTGCAATTCTTTATTCGCTCGGAGCTCATGGCATTATGAGTATCAACGATTACAAGAGCATGGCTGGCGATAAAGATGGCGGTTTGCGTACGATTCCTGTGTTGTATGGACCAAAACAGGCAGCCTGGATGATTGTTTTGACCATGAACGTGGCCCAAATTGTGGTAATTGCTGCCTTTTTGTACTGGCAGGTGTGGTGGATTGCTCTGGTCATTACGGTTATTTTGCTGGCGCAACTACCTACACAGCGTAATTTTGTGCGTAATCCTCAAAAAACGTACTTAAAGTTTAGTGCGATCGGAGTTAGTTTTTATGTTTGGGGCATGATGGCTGCGGCAATTGGTTTGCGTTCAGTTATTGGCTAACCCAGCATATTGGCAGAAAAGGGAGAGAATTCCATGAAACCAATATTAGTTGTAGGGGCGTCGGTTGGGGGTGCCACGGCCGCAAATACATTGGCGTTGGCGGGCTTGCCCGTGGTGATGCTGGAGCGGGATTTAAATTGGGTGAAGCCGTGTGGTGGGGCGCTGCCACCAAAAGCGTTTGAAGAGTTCGACCTGCCTGAGTCGCTCATTTCCCGCAAGGTTTATAAAACAAAGATTATTTCCCCATCTGAGCGGAGCACCGAGATTGAGGTGGCTGGCCTGGAAAAGGGGAAGCATGATTATGTGGCAATGGCTTGCCGCGAAGATTTGGATCCATTTTTGCGACAGCGTGCGGTTAAAAATGGGGCGGAGCTGATTGAAGGCCAACTGCTTGATCTGGAAGTTCAGAATGAGGGTGTGTTGGTTACTTATCGGGCCAAGGGTGAGCGCGAAAAGCAGACGATGTTGGTTGAAGTCGTCATTGGGGCGGATGGGGCGTACTCGACCACGGCGCGGGCGCTGGGGCTAGACCGGCTGCCGCGCTGCATTGCTATTCAGGAGAGGATTCGGCTGCCTGAAGACAAAATGGCGCGCTGGCAAGAAACGGCCGATCTCTACCTCGGTCACGATGTTAGCCCCGATTTGTACGCCTGGGTCTTCCCCAAATCTGACCATGTGGCGGTAGGATGTGGCGCCGGGCCGGGCAATACGGCCGAAGCGCGACGCCTGTTGGCCAACCTCAAGGAACGTATCGCCCCGATGATTGAGGGGGGCGAGGTCTTTTTGGAAGAAGCCCACGCGTTGCCCATGCACCCGCGCAAGCAGATTGCCTTTGAGCGGGCGATGTTGATTGGGGATGCGGCCGGTTTGGTGGTAGGTACCTCTGGTGAGGGGATTTATTGGGCCATGAAGAGTGGCAAGCAAGCGGCGCAAACCTTGATCGAGGTGTTGCCGGATGTGTCTGAAAAAGCGCTGCGGCGGTATGAGCAGGTGTGGTGGAAAGAGTATCGTACCATGTACCGCTTTTTGCAATGGCTGCAAAAGTGGGGCTACGGCAACGAACGGCAAATGGAAGTGTTTACCGATATGTGCCGTAATAAAGACGTGCAGCAGCTGACGTTTGAATCTTACATGCACAAAAACATGACGCCTGTGCCCTGGTTGGCCCAGATGCGCATGACGGGCGACATTTTGGCAGCGCAAGTACGGCATTATCTGCTGCCACGTCGTAGAAGGGTCTCTGCGTAATGCAACCGTTTTATCAGCCAGTGCTGTTTGCCTTGTTTGTCTGGTGGTTTGTCACCGGACTTATTTTTGTGGCATACGGCCGTTCCCCCCGATTCACCCACATCTATTTTGGCATTGCCACCCTGGTGATGCTGGGGGCGCTGGCTGGCTTTATTGCAACAGGGGCGCAAACCAGCCCGGCTGCTGTGTACCTGAACCTTGCTTGTGGCCTGGTTTTGTGGGCCTGGCATGTTTCCAGTTACTACCTGGGGTACATCACCGGGCCGGTAAAGTTGGAAGAGTTTAGACGAGAGGTGCGGTTGGGCAACGGCCGTTTCCACACCCTCCTCACCCGCTTCCGTTACGCGTTGCAGGCCAGCATTTACCATGAACTGCTCGTATTGTCCTTTGCCGTTCTCATGGCCATTGTGAGCCAAGACGCCCCCAACCGTTGGGGGCTGTGGGTGTTCCTCACCTTGTGGACCATGCACGGGCTGGCCAAGCTCAATGTCTTTATGGGGGTGCGCAACTTCCGCATCGACTTTTTACCCGCCCACCTGCACAAGCTGGACCATTTTTTAGAAAAGCGGGCCAACAACCCACTGTCGCCAGCCATCCTTACCCTGGGCACCATCACCGCCTTGGTGCTCATTTACCGCGGCATTACGCCCGGCGCAGAACCAACCCACGTCATTGGCAACCTGGCCATTGGCACGCTCATCCTTTTGGGCGTTATTGAAAATTTGATGCTGATTCTGCCGGTCTCGATGACGTTGTGGGGCTGGGGGATGCGCCATTTGCCCCAATCCAACCCGTCAGAGGTCGAGATCACCACCCAAAAGACACACACAGCCCTGCGGGCACTGCCCGAACAGATGGCTGAAGGTTAAAGCAATGACCAAAACAGAAGCATTGTGGGACCCTGACATCCTGAAGGTTTCCCCCGACGCCCCAGCCAGGCAAGAAAAGAAAACCATCACCCTGAAGCGCAAAACAGGCCCAGTGGTGGTGGATGTTTGGCCAGCTCGCCAACCCAGCGGGGCAACCCCCATTTTGCTGATCCACGGTTGGGGCGGCAGCGGTAGCTATTGGGAAGATACCGCTCGCCGTTTATCCCAAACAGTGCAGGTGGTGGTGCCGGATCTGCCCGGTACAGGCCGCTCCTTGCCGGTAAACCCGCCGCAGAATATGTTTGATCAGGTAAATACGCTCAAGCTCATTGTAGAAACCTTGAAGCTAGAAAAAGTGCAGATTATTGGGCACTCCATGGGCGCAGCCATGACCTTGCTGCTGAACGAGCAAATTCCAGACCGTGTAGAGCGGCTGGTGCTCACCTCTATGTGCTTTTTTATGACCGAAAAGCAGGCCGAAATTTACACCGGCATTATGAAAGTTGTTCGGCTGATGATGCGCATTCGCTTTAAGCAGATGGCCGAGATTCCTGGCCTTTCCTACATGATGGCGCTGCGCTACTTTTACCGCGTGCCCAATGATCCCGCTGCTTTGCGGCAAGGATTTCTGGATTATTTAACGCTAGATTTTGAAACGGCCGCTGCCTGCGCCAAAAACGTCACCGACCCTCGCATTGAAGCGTCTGGGGCCAAAGTGCAGGTACCCACCTTGCTCATCGCCTGCCGCCAAGACCAGGTAATGCCTGTAGAGAACGTCAACTACTCTGTTGGTGTTATTCCCAACTGCCAACTGCGCTGGATGGAAGAGTGTGGCCACTTGCCGATGGTGGAAAAAGCTGACGAATATATGGGAATTTTGCATGACTTTCTACATGTTTAGCACAGCGCGATTGGAAGAAAATAGAGAACATGGCAACTTATACTCCTGAACAGTTAGAAAGACGAAACAACAGCA
The DNA here is from genome assembly GCA_016713825.1 of Candidatus Leptofilum gracile. Lineage (GTDB taxonomy): Bacteria > Chloroflexota > Anaerolineae > Promineifilales > Promineifilaceae > Leptofilum > Leptofilum gracile. Next base: position 145,491 of record JADJOJ010000004.1, read on the forward strand.
AATGGACGCTGGTGCAGGCGGTGCTGGCACCCGTGCAGTTTCTCATGTTCATCATCAGCTTTGGGCTGGTGATACGTTATTTGGTTACGGGCAACGGTTACGCCATTGCCAACGTGACGGTGCTCATCAAAATTAGCCTGCTGTGGCTCATCACCATCACCGGGATGATCTGGGAGAAGGAGATTTTTGGGCATTGGTTCCTGGCTCCCCAATTTTTTTGGGAAGATGTGGGCAACGCCGTGGCGATGGTGATGCACAATCTTTATTTTCTGGCGCAATGGCTAGGCTGGTCAGAGCGGTCGGTGATGTTGCTGATGCTGCTGGCTTACACATCCTACCTGGTTAACTGCACCCAATTCATTATGAAGGGGTTGCAGGCACGCAAGCAACGTGAGCAAGAGGCGATGCGCCCGGCCACGGTGACACAAATTAAACCATGACAAAGACGCAAGCAGTAGTCATTTCTAAACCGGGTGAGGTGGGGTTGCAAATGGTGACGTTACGGCCGTTTACCCCCCAAGACGTCATCGTGCAAACCGCCTACACCTCCATTAGCGCCGGCACCGAGCGCATGCTGCTGGCCGGGCAAATGCCCCATCCCATGCTCAAACTGCCCGTCATTCCTGGCTATGAAACCGTCGGCCGCATTGTAGAAATCGGCGACGAGGTCGATGCATCCTGGCTGAACCGCTGGGTATACGTGGGCGGCGCCCAATGCTACGACGGCATCAACGCCGCCTGGGGTGGCCAATCTGCCCGCTTGTCGGTTCCGGCCGACCGCGTGATTCCGCTGGATGAAGTAGACCCGCGCCACGGCGTGCTGCTGGCTTTGGCCGCCACCGCCCTGCACGGCATCAACCTGCTCGATCCGCAGCCTGGCGACCGGCTGCTGGTGCTGGGGCAAGGCCCGGTTGGCCAACTGGCGGCCCGGCTGGCCCGCATTCGCGGTGCCCAGGTGGTTGTGGCAGATCGCAACGAGCACCGGCTGGCCCATGCCGAGGCAGACCAAATTGTGCAGGTAGGCGAAGGCCACGCGCCTTTGAATGAGCAGGTTGTGGGTGGGGTAACGGCCGTTATCGAAGCCACCGGTTCCATGACAGCTTTGGCCGAGAGCTTGTCACTGCTGGCACAGAAGGGTACCATCTTGCTGCTGGGCTACTACCAAACCCTACAGCTCCCTTATATGCCCCTCTTCCTCAAAGAAGCCCGGCTGCTTACGGCCAAAGAGTGGGCCCCCGGCGATTTGCTGCACTGCCGCGACCTCATCGCCGACGGTACGCTGGATGTCTCAGCGATGCTTACCCATTATTTACCCATCACCGACGTGGCCACCGCTTACGACGTGGCCCTCAACGACGCCAACTGTTTGAAGCTGGTTTTGGAGTGGCAAAACGCCCCATCCAACTAGCCAAAGGAGATCTTATGACGGCACGCATGTTGGCAATTTATGGCAAGGGGGGAATCGGGAAGAGCTTCACGACCTCTAACCTGACGGCGCGTTTGGCCTACGATGGCGCACGCGTTTTGCAGTTAGGCTGTGATCCCAAACACGACTCCTGTAACACCATTTTTGGCGGACACTCCTTGCCGACGTTGGGCGACGTGTGGCGCGGCCATAAAGATTTAGGCACCGAAGACAAAATGGCGGTGGGTGACATCATCTTTCGCAGTGAGATTGATCCCAATGTGGCCCTGTTTGGCTGCGAAATTGGTGGCCCCGATGTGGGGCGCGGCTGCGGTGGCCAGGGCATCTCCCACGGCTTTAAGGTGCTAGAGCGCCTGGGCATGAACGAGTGGGCGCTGGATTACATTATTATGGACTTTTTAGGCGACGTGGTGTGCGGTGGTTTTGCGACGCCGCTGGCTCGCTCCCTGGCCGAAGAGGTCATCATTGTGGTAGGGCACGACCGGCAGTCGCTGTATGCGGCCAACAACATTGCCCAGGCTGCCCGCTACTTCCAGACGATGGGTGGCTCTACCCAAATTTTGGGTTTGATTGTGAACCGGGATGATGGGACGGACACGGCCGATATTTTTGCCGAAGCGATTGGCCTGCCCATTCTTACCCGGGTTCCCCTCAATCATGAAGCACGGGTGCTGGCCGACGCTTGCAAGCTGGCCCTGGAAGTAGACGCGTTCGATGCGATTTTCTCGGATTTGGCCGACCGTATTGCCCGGCGCGAAATTCCGCCCTGCACCGACTTTAAGCCGCTGGATTACAACGAATTTTTAGAAGTGTTTGGGGCGAAGGAGCCTCCGGGACGGCCGTCTTCCGCCACGCGTGAAGAACTGTTCAACGGAACCGACCCAACGCCCGCGCCCTTCTTGCCGGAACTCACCCTGACGCCCATCCGCCAGGTACACGTCACCGACCCGGCCCAGCGCCGGGTGCAAGAAATGATGGAAGCAATTGGCATTCATGTGACGGGGCTGGAGCGCAGCCATGATGATGGCATCACCGTCATTTCTAGCGCTACGGAAATTCGTATTGGTGAACCGGACGATTTGGAAAACAAGGTCGCATTCTTATCGGCATTGGCCCGCACTGGGCAGACATTTTCATTGATTGATGTGCGGTATGCGGACGCACCATCATACCGGTAGGAGGTGTTGCATGAGTGAAACAATCGATCTGCAATACCTGAATTCGATTTTGGTAGACAAGATGCGCCTCAAGCGGCAGCCGGTGGCGGTTACGTATGTGTACGATGAGCCGCCTGCGGGTTACGAGCCAGTGGATGTGGTGGCTTGCATGGTGGTAAGGTTGGCGGAAAACGGCCGTAAAATCTACGTAGACGCCAATCACCACGACTGCTACGTGGGCCAATACCACCTGGGCTGGAACCCCAATGCCGATGCCTTCATCACCGAAGGCGAGTACCTGACCATGGCCCAAGGCTTCTTCACTGAGCAAGGGGCCAAATGCAACAAGCAGCAAAGCTACTCGCTGCCAGCAGGCACCATCACCGCCCTGGCCGCCGCCCCGCTAAACGATGTGCCCGCAGGCGTGCCGGTTGATCTGATTGTGTGCGTATGCAACGCCCAGCAAGCGATGCAAATTGCCGGAGCCGCTTCCGTACGAGAGGGAACCTTTCCCCACGGCGAGCTAGGCGCCTCTGCCTGCTCTTCTATTTTTGCCGCGCCCTGGCACAAAAAAAATAGTGTCTTCGCCCTGGGAGATGGGGGTGGCCGCGCTTTTAACCAGGTGGCCAGCAGCGACATGTTCGTTTCCATCCCCCGGCATCATTTTAAATACATCATTGAGTTGGTGGAAAACTTTTGGTTCGACCGCGACAAGATGCGCGAGGTAATCATGCCCTCACATGCACCCGTCGCCCAAAAAGAGGTACAAGGAGGTTGAGATGTTTGATTTTCAAGGTTTGGGATTGTCTAGTTATATTCTTTGCTACGGCCCGTTGGCGTTTGTCATTTTAGGCTTTATCGCCTTTGCCATGATTACCGATGCCAAGGCCCGAGCCACCTACCTGCGCCGTCTGGACCCGCGCCCAGAGGCAGAGCGGGTAGACGAAGGCCCCGTTCATTTAACCCGCCCGGTAGAGGCATTTACGGCCTCAGGGGTTTCTGTGCGCTTAATGCCCAGCGAGGTGGCCCCCGTGGCCGCACCGCCTGCGCCCGTACGCACGGCGGCCGTGGAAGTGGCGCCCGTTGCCGCAGTCGTCCCCGACGACCTGGAAGCGTATCGAAGGCATCGGCCCCAAAATTAGCTCCGTTCTGAACGATGCTGGTGTGCAAACCTTTGCCCAACTGGCGGCGATGGCTCCCGAAGCAGTGCGCCAGATTTTGGATGATGCGGGTTTGAGCGCCATCAACGATCCGACAACCTGGCCAGATCAGGCAGCCTTGGCCGCGGCTGGTAATTGGGCTGAACTTGAAAAAATGCAGGATGATCTGAAAGGCGGCCGTCGCTAGGCACATCATCAAAAGCCACAGAGAAAATAGAGCATTTCAGGTTGCTTTCAGCCTGCTCTGTGAACTCTGTGGTTAATTTTTAGATTGGTTAATTTACTAAGGAAGGCGAATGTCTAATTCCATTCCATTGGGAACCATTGCTCAAGAAGCAAAACCGTGCCAACTGCATCCGCAGAGCATGTGCCCGGCCTTTGGCTCGCTGCGCGTGCTCACCCGGATTGAGGATCGCATCCCATTATGGCCACGGATACGGGTTGCTTGTATGGCCTCACTTTTGTGACCCATTTTTATGGGGCGCGGAAATCGATTCTGGCGCCCCAGTTGGGCACTTCTGAACTGATGGCCGGGCAGGTGGTAGAAGGGACACGCGCGGCGATAGAGGTAGCAGCGAAGGAACCTGGCTGTCAGCTCATTCCGGTGGTGTCGCTTTGCGTGGCCGAAACGGCCGGTTTACCTGAAGAAATGCTGCCCAAGAAGATTGGCGATGCCGAGGTGGTGCTGGTCCGCGTGCCAGCGTACGCCATCCACTCCCATCCAGAAGCGAAGGATGTGGCCTTGGCGGCGCTGCTAAAGCGGTTGGGTAACGCCACGGCCCCTAAAGAGAAGAAGACATTGGCCTTGCTGGGTGAGGTGTTCCCGGCAGACCCGCTGGCCATTGATAACCTGCTGCGGCAGATGGGTGTGGAGGCAACGATTACGCTGCCCGGTCGCGCTATAGATGATCTGCGTCGGGCGGGGCATGTGGGTGCATTAGCCCCACTGCATCCGTTTTATAAGGAGACAACGGCCGTTTTCCGTTCCTGGTCTATCCCTGTGGTGGGTGGCGCGCCGGTAGGTATTTCCGGTTCCTACGCCTGGCTCAAGGCGGTTGGCTCATTGCTAGAGTTAGACCCTAAACTGGTGAACGATGTGGCCGAAGCAGAGCGGGCCCGTGCCGAGGCAATGCTCAAAGCACAGCCGCTCTCTGGACGCATCTTTGTCACTGGCTACGAAGGCACCGAACTGGCTTACGCCCGCCTGCTAGTGGAGGCCGGGGCCGAAGTGCCTTACATCTCCACCTCCATCGGGCAAGACCCGCTGGTGCTGCCAGACGAGATGTGGCTGCGGGCGCGCGGCACCAAAGAGATCGTTTATCGCAAGTCGCTGGAAGATGATGTGGCGGCTCTGGATAAATATCCACCCGATTTTGTGCTGGGCACCACGCCGTTTTGCGCCATCGCCAAGGAGCGGGGCATTCCGGCCATGTACTTTACCAACCAGCTGGCGTCACGGCCGTTTTTCCTCAGCACGGGCATGGCGGCGACGTTGGGCTTCATTAACCAGACCATGAAGGGGCACGAGCGGTATCAATGGATGCAATCCTTCTTTGAAGGGGAGGCGGCCGATGCCTAAAGTAATTCGTGACCTGTCGGATAGCAGCAGCTACTGGGCGGCCGTGTGGACGATGTGTGCCATGCCAGACGTGCACGTCATTTGTGATGCGCCGATTGGCTGTTTTAATTTGGTGGCAACGGCCGTTCCCGACTACACCGACGCCATTCCCCACATCGAAAACATCACCCCCTCCGTCATCACCGAAACCGAAGTGGGGGGCAGTGGCACCGGCCCCGCCGTGCAGCGCACCTACGAAAATTTGCGCGACGAAGGAATACTAGACGGCAAAAAGCTCATCGTCGTCTCCACCGCCGAGAGCGAAATGATCGGCTCAGACTTGTCTGACCTGGTTACCAAGCTCCAGCCCGGTACCACCTTCTTCCACAGCGAATCCCTCTCAGATGACGAATGGCTGGGGCGCGACCGCGTGCTGCAATGGCTCTGGGAAAATTACGGGCAAGCCGCCGCCGCCGACATCCAAGTTGAGCCGGGATTGGTAAACATCATCGGCCCAACCTACGGCTGCTTCAACGCCCCATCAGACCTGCACGAAATCAAGCGCACCATCGAAGGCGCAGGTGGCCGACTCAACCTCATCTTCCCTTACGAAGCCACCCTGGCACAAATCGCCCAACTGGCCAAAGCGCAGGTGAACGTGGTGCTCTACAAAGAGTTTGGCCATACCCTGGCCGATTCGCTAGGCCAGCCCTGGTTGCACGCCCCAATGGGCATGCAAGGCACCACCCAGTTTGTGCAAAAGCTCGGTGAGCTGCTAGGCACCCAAGACAAAGCCCAGGCGTTCATCGCGCAAGAAAAGAAAACCACCCTATCCGCCATTTGGGATTTATGGAAAGGGCCACAAAGCGACTGGTTCCCCACCACCAACATCGGTATTGTGGCTTGTGGCACATATGTGGACGGGTTTACCGCCTTTCTGGGGAATGAGCTAGGTATGCCGATTAGTTTCGCTTCGTCTCGCCCGCTTCGGCCTGGTGAACTAGACAACGAGGGCGTCCGCCAACTGTTGCACAGCAACCCGCCCGCTTTCGTCTTTGGCTCGATCAATGAAAAGATTTACTTGAGTGAAGCGGGTGCCCGGTACACCAACTTTATTCCGGCCTCTTTTCCAGGGCCAATTGTGCGGCGAGCGGTGGGCACGCCGTTCATGGGGTATCGTGGCACAGTTTACCTGCTGCAAGAAATTGTGAACCGACTGTACGAAGTGCTGTTCAACTTCTTGCCCGTAGATAGCGCCTACAGCAAAGGGCCGCGCCCCGGCGCAACCAACGGGGCCAGCAAACCGGCCGCCGACAAGCCCGGTAACCTACCCTGGGAATTGGAAGCCAAAGCAGCTTTAGATGCCGCGTTGGATCAGCTGCCATTCCTGCCCCGCATTTCTGCCAGCCGCGAAATTCAAATGCAGGCAGAACAAGCGGCACATGAAGCCGGGCTAGAGAAAGTAACGGCCGAATTAATTCAACAAGTTCTGGCCACTCGCAAAAACTGAGAGAGAAGTGATGGCAAAACTGTTCAAACCGATCTCATTGTTAGTAACCATTCTGCTGTTGCCCTTCCAGCCTTTGATTCGCTGGGTAAATCGGCACCCCCGGCTGAAGTTTTGGCTCAGCATTTTGCGCCTTGGTTTATTCCAGTTAGGCATTGGCCTGTCGCTGGCCCCCATTACGGGGACGCTGAATCGAGTGCTGATTGACGAATTGAGCATTTCGGCAGCGGCCGTAGCGTTGCTCATTTCCATGCATTACTTTGTGTCTCCAGTACGTGCCGTTATTGGCTATCGTTCAGACAAATCTCGCTCGATGGGCAAATGGCGCACGCCGTATATTGTGCTGGGCGTCATGCTTACCTATGGTGGGCTGGCGTTGGCCCCGTTCGCCCTCATTTTGCTGGGCGGCAATGGCGTTATTCCTTCTGGGTGGCTTTAATTCTTTGTATGGTCATTTTCATAGGGTATGGTGCGGGTGTTAGCATTGTAGAAACCGTCTATCTGGCATTGGTGAGCGATATCACACCCAAAGAAGATCGGGGTAAAGTGCTTTCTGTGCTGTGGATGATGTTGATCTTTGGTACCGTATTGAGTGCCGTCATTGTCAGTGGTTTGCTGGTGGAATACTCCCATCTGCTGCTTATCAAGGTTATGCAAGGTTCAGCAATGGCGTTTGTGGCCCTGACGGTGATTGCCCTGTGGCAGCAAGAACAGCTCAACCCAGATGGCAGCATCAAATCAGACCTGGAAACGGTGCGGATTCGCCTAAGTTTATGGGAATCTGTTCAGCTGCTCGGTAAAGAGAAAGTGCTCAAGGGGCTGTTTGTGGTCATCTTCATTGCCACCATGGCTTTTGCTACCCATGATGTGCTGCTAGAGCCTTACGGTGGGCAGGTTTTGAAAATGAGCGTTTCAGCAACCATGCAGCTTACGGCATTGTGGGGTGTAGCCACGATTGTGGGGGGTCACGTTGGCGGCCTATTTACTGTGGCGTCAAAAAAGCCCCTGTGCTGCTAATTGCCGGGGGTGCGCCATCGGTCTGCTGGGTTTTGGTGTGATTAGCTATGCCAGCGATGTGACGTTGGTTGGCCCGTTCCGGGTTGGTGTGGTTTTGATCAGCTTGGGACGTGGTTTGTTCCTGGTGGGCAGCATTATCCTGGTCATGTCATTGACAGATGTGAGCCATGCCGGTTTGTTTTTGGGTATTTGGGGGATTGTGCAGGCCATGGCGCAAGGTTTTGGCACCATTGGCGGTGGCATTATCCGAGATGTGGCGCAAAGCCAGACGGGCAGCGTTGTATTGGGGTATACGGTGGTGTATACCGGCTCGCTGCTGCTGTTGCTGAGCGTTATTTTGATCTTGGCGTTTCGTTTAGGCAAGCGCCTCCAGGTTAGCGAAATTACCATGCCCTGGTCTGGTGTTGAAGAGATTCCTGCCGATCAGCTGGCGTTTTAGTTTAATTTTTTTACCTTTCTTGAAGATGGAGGGAAAGATGTTTGGCAAATCACGTGTTTTTCTTTTAGCTTTGTTGGGGCTTCTGGTTTTTGGGTTAGTCGGTTGTGGCGGTTCATTTTTGGCGAATGAAACATTGCCCATAGCTTCGGAGACGGTAACGGCCCAATTGCAATTCGTGGATGGGGCAGAAGTTGGCCCGATGTATGATGTTGAGGTGGTGGTTCCTGCCGATTGGGTGGGCCAATTTGAAACGCGCAATGTGGGGAACAAGCTCTATTTTGAGTATGCTACCGAAGCAGGTGGCGCAGAAGTTTTCTTCATTGAAGCGTTGTCTATGTCGCAATACTGGGCCCAGAACGGATCACATCCGGGAAGTTACACTAATATTGTGAATCGTGGCGATACGTATTTTATTTATCACCTGCCCATCGATGCCTACTACTCTGGATTGTCCGACGAGGATTTCTCAATCTTTTCGGCAGCAGTTCCGGGTATTGTGGATTCGTTTAGCGCGCAGGTAGCTAATTAAGCAAGCCACCATTGGCATAAATGTTCATCAAAAAGTAATTTGGAGGATTTGAAATGACACCTGATATTTGGGATCAATGGTCACTACGCGTTCTAATCACATTTGGCCTGGTGTTGGCTGGGTTCTTGCCGCTGCTGTACAGCGTGCGCGAAACTTTTTTCGCAAAGGACAAACAGTCGCAAGACGAAAATGAATAACGGTCACGGTTTGTCATTGAAGCGTTTTTTCAATCGTCACACGGAAGAGGAACCTGAAGCTGCGGTTGGGGCTACCCCAGCTGCAGCGGTTGCTCGCAAGCAAGAGAAGCCTGCTTTTCCGTTTACGGCCGTTGTTGGCCAGGAAGAGCTAAAACTTGCCCTGCAGCTGTGTGATTGACCCCACCATCGGTGGGGTGTTGGTGATGGGGCACCGGGGCACGGCCAAAAGTACGGCCGTTCGCTCTCTGGCTGCCCTGTTGCCTCGTTTAGACCGGGTGGCCAACTGCCCCTACAACTGCGACCCAGAAGCCCCTCGCCGCTCTGTCCGCATTGTAGCGGTGGCGGAACGGCCGTTACCCACAAAATCACCGATCTCGTCCCCGTGGTCGATTTGCCCCTGGGGGCAACAGAAGACCGCCTGGCCGGATCGCTGGACGTGGAAAGGGCCCTGGTAGATGGCGTTCAAGCGTTTGCCCCAGGGCTGTTGGCGCGTGCCAACCGGGGGTTTTTATATATCGACGAGGTGAACTTGTTGGAAGATCACCTCGTCGATTTATTGTTGGATGTGGCCGCCAGCGGCGTGAATTTGGTCGAGCGTGAAGGGATTAGCATCAAACATCCGGCCAAATTTGTGCTGGTGGGCAGCGGTAATCCGGAGGAAGGGGATTTGCGGCCGCAGCTGCTCGATCGCTTTGGCCTGCACGCCCGCATCACCACTATTGTGGACATCGAACCGCGTGTGGAAATTGTGCGCCGCCGCCGTGCTTACGATGCCGACCCCGACGCATTTGCCGCCGCCTGGGAGCCAGAGCAGGAGACGCTGCGGGCTCGTTTGCTGCAAGCACAGCAGAACCATGCCCAAGTGGATTTAACGGACGAGACAATCGCCGCCGCTGCCAGCCTGTGTGTGTCGTTGGAAGTGGATGGCCATCGGGGCGAGTTGACGTTGTGTCGCGCGGCAGTGGCGTTGGCGGCTTTGAACGGCCGTTCCCACACCACCCCCCAAGACGTCGCCCAAATTGCCACCCTGGCCCTGCTGCATCGCCTGCGTAAGGACCCGCTAGAAAACGTCGGCGACGACATTCGCATCCGCCGCGCCGTTGCCGAGCTGATTACAGAATGAGCTTTGTCGGAAGATAACACGAAATTCAACACTTACTTCTAAACGCTTGTTGGCCTAAATTTGGGCGATGTGTGCTGGGTACGCAAAAGCCAAAAAGTCGCTTCAATTCGTTTTGGCGCATAGCTGGCTTTTATAAACCACAGAAAAATTGATTCCCGTTTTTCAAACTACTTTCTGTGGTTTGTTAAGTGGTTGGAAAAAAGTTTTCAAAATTCTTTATCAACAGATTTCGCAGATTTTGCAGATTTAGGGGGAAAAATCTGTGGAATCTGTGAAATCTTTGATGATTATTTTTCAAAAACTTTCTGCACTTTACTTATATCAGCGTATAAACATTGGTTGATTGCTCATTTTGCGTGAAGATAATTGGGTCTTTAGGATTTAGCGGGGTTAACCTATTTTTTGCCCCGAATTAGCCCGAATTGACGCGAATTTTCGTGATAATTCGCGTCAATTCGTTGCAAACCCCAGGAAATCCCAAAGAACCAGATAATTTTGCTCTAGATTGGTACGGAAAAAAGAGTACAATCTCTTACCCCTCTGTTCATTCTGTGGCAAAAAATAGGAAGAATCCCTGGCGCCCGCCATCGGGAAGGAGAGAAATATGAGAGAGTTGCGCTTTGTTTATATCACCATGGATGGTTTGCATAACGCCGCTCTGCGCGAGGCCGCCACGCTGCTGCATCAGCAGCATGGCCTCAAGATGAATCTAGGCCTCTACCAGACCTCAGCCATGCGCTCGCCAGATGATTGGGCACGGCTGGAGCGAGATGTGCAACAGGCAGATTTCATTTTTGGCTGCATGATTTTTGGCGAAGAGCATGTACGGCCGTTGCAAACCATCCTCCAATCTGTGCCAACACCCACTTGCATGATCACCTCCAATCCGGCCCTCATTTACTGCACCCGGCTGAATAAATTTGTGTTGGCCCAGCCCAAAGATGAAGAGCCTGGCCTGATTAGCCGCTGGATGCAAAAGTTACGGCCGAAAAAGAACGGCCGTTCCGAAGGCAATCGCCAAACCGCCCTCCTCAAAAATCTCACCAAACTGATGAAATACGTGCCCGGCAAAGTGCGCGACCTGCACACCTTCATCGCCATGCACGACTACTGGCTGCACAGCTCCCCAGAAAACCTGATGCGCATGATGGTTTTGCTCATCGACCGGTACGTGCCCGATTTTGCCGGGCAGTTCCCTGTGCTAGACCCCATCACCTACCCGGACGCCGCCATCTACCACCCCGACGCCCCCGAACCGTTCCCCGACATCGCCAGCTACCAGAAGTGGCGTCAGCAGCAGGGCCTGCCCGTCGCTGGCCATTTTGCGGGCGCGCCCAACGGCAACGGCGCCTGGAAAGGAGCCGTCGGTGTGCTGACGATGCGGGCCATCATCCTGACCGGCAACACGGCCCACATCGACGCCATCATTCGCAAAATTGAAGCGCAGGGGATCGAAGCCCGCGCCGCTTACAGCTCGCTCATGGATTTTCGCCCCAGCATCGACCAATATTTTGCTGCCGAGGGCGAAGGCAAAACCACCGTGCCCAACTCCGAGCTGCCGCCCGTCGATTTGCTCATCAACACCATCGGCTTTCCGCTGGTGGGTGGCCCGGCTGGGGCACGCCCCGATGAAGCTGTGGTTGAGCTGGACAAGCTAAACGTGGGTTACTTCGACATGGTGCCGCTCTCCTTCCAGCGTATCGAAGATTGGCGGAAAGACGAAATTGGCCTGACGCCGATGCAGGTGGCCATGAACATCGCCCTGCCGGAGCTGGACGGGATTGCTGAGCCGGTCATTTTTGGCGGGCCGACGATGACGCAAGAGAAGTTCATCGCCAACGAGCAGGAGCTGGACATGGCCGCCAGGCGCATTGCCAAGCGAGTGCGCCTGCGCCACAAAGCCAACGCCGACAAGCGCATTGCCGTCGTTCTCTTCAACTTCCCACCAAATTTGGGCAATGCGGGAACGGCCGCTTTCCTCGACGTCTTCGAAAGTTTAACCACGCTGCTCAAAGAGATGCAGGCCGCCGGTTACACGGTGGAACTGCCCGAAAGCGCCGACGACCTGCGCCACCGCGTGGTGGAAGGCAACGCCCTGCGCTACGGCACCGATGGCAACGTCGCCGCCCAGCTGCCGCTCAGCGACTACCGTGACCGCTTCCCCTGGTACACCGAAATCGAAAAATATTGGGGGTATGCGCCGGGAGAGCTGCTGACAGACGGCCGTAATTTCCACATCCTCGGCGCAGAGTTTGGCAACGTCTTTGTTGGCATCCAGCCCAGCTTTGGCTACGAGCGCGACCCAATGCGCCTGCTGATGGGCAAAGACGCCTCGCCGCACCACGGGTTTGCCGCCTTCTACACCTGGCTGGACCAAATCTACGACGCCGATGCCGTGGTCCACTTTGGCACGCACGGCGCGCTGGAATTTATGCCCGGCAAACAAACCGGCGTCAGTGCCCAATGCTGGCCGCCGCGCCTGCTCGGCAGCCTGCCCAACTTCTACTACTACTGCGTCAACAATCCCAGCGAAGGCTCGATTGCCAAACGGCGCGGGGCCGCCACGCTGGTGAGCTACATGGTGCCGCCGCTCCAGCAGGCAGGCCTCTACAAAGGGCTGCGCCGCCTCAAGGACAGCCTGGACAACTACCACAGCCGCCCCGACACCGAACTGCTCACCGACATCCGTACCCAGGCCGACAAGCTGGGCATTGTGGTGAATGGCGTCTACGCCCAGGCCAACGGCCTCACCAACGGTGTCAACGGTCACGCCAACGGTTCGTCTAACGGTCACACGAATGGCTCAGCCAACGGCCACACCAATGGGGCAAACGGTCATCTTTCCGATGACGCTTACATTGCGGCCCTGGGGCATGAGCTGATCCAGGTGGAGCACCGCATGATTCCGCTGGGGCTGCACGTGCTGGGCCGCGCTCCCGTCGAGGCCGAACTGATCGACATGTTGGCCCTGGTGGTCGCCTTCAACCCGACCAAACATCCCAAGCGGGACGAAAAGCTGCCCACGCTGCCGGTGCTCATTGCTCGCGGCCTGGGCTGGGACTTTGAGCAGCTCCAGCAGTCGCTTAAGATTAACATCCAATCCCAGGAGCGCTGGGACCAGATCGAAAACATCATGCACGAGACGATGCGCCTGTTTGTGGCCGCGCCGCGCCAGCCAGAGCTGGACGTGCGTGAAGTGGAGACCTATCTCAAAGAGACGGCGCGCATTCCCAAGGGGCTGCTGGCCAACCTGTGGCCCTGGCTGGATGACTTGCTCAGCCGCATCGTACACGATGAAGAAGTGGCCGGGATGCTGCGCAGCCTGGACGGCGGCTACGTGCTGCCCTCCCCCGGCAACGACGTGATGCGCAACGACAAAATTGTGCCCACCGGCCGCAACATCCACGCCCTGGACCCGTTCCGCGTGCCGTCGCCGCTGGCTACGGCCAACGGCAAAAAGCTGGTGGATCAGATGTTGGAGCGGCTCACGGCCGAATCGGGTCAGCTTCCCGAAACGGTAGCGATGGTTCTCTGGGGCACCGACAATCTAAAAAGCGACGGCGAGGGCATTGCCCAATGTTTTGAGCTGCTCGGCGCGCGCGCCATCGAGGATGAGCTGGGCAACATTGCCGACGTGACCCTCATTCCGCTGGCCGAGATGACCCGGCCGCGTATCGACGTCATCATGACCCTCAGCGGCATCTTCCGCGATATTTTCCACTACCAGGCGGGGCTGCTGGACAAAGCGGTACGGCTTGCCGCAGAAGCCGACGAGCCGCTGGACATGAATTTTGTGCGCAAGCACACCCTGGCCCATGCGGCCGAACTCGGTGTGGATTTGTCGGAAGCGGCTTGCCGCGTCTTTTCCAATGCGCCGGGCACCTACGGGGCCAACGTCAACCACCTGGTGGAAAGCAGCACCTGGGACAACGACGACCAGCTCAGCGACACCTTCCTCTCGCGCAAATCGTACGCCTTTACGCCCAGCGGCGAATGGCGCGGTGCGCGGCAGGTGATGGAGCGCAGCCTGGCCACGGTGGACGCCACCTTCCAAAACATCGACAGTTTTGAGCTGGGCATCAGCGATGTGGACCATTATTATGAGTATTTGGGCGGGGTGGCGAAGAGTGTGGAGAAGTTGCGGGGGAAACGGCCGTCCGTCATGGTAGCCGACGCGATTGCGATGGATGACCGCCTCTCCTCGTTGGAGCAGATGGTTCGCCTGGAATCCCGCGCCAAGCTGTTGAATCCCAAGTGGCACGATTCCATGCTCAACCACGGCTACGAAGGCGTGCGCGAAATCGAAATTCGCGTCAGCAACACCTACGGCTGGAGCGCCACCGCCGACGCCGTCGAAGGCTGGGTCTACGACGATATCGCCGACACCTTTTTGCTGGACGAGGCGATGCGCGCCCGGATGGCCAAAGCCAACCCGCACGCCACCGCGGGCATCGCTCGCCGCCTGCTAGAAGCCGAAGCGCGCGGCTTCTGGGACGCCAGCGACGAAATGATCGAAGAACTGCGCCCCGCAGGGCTGCTCTCCAGACCGAGCCACCCGGCGGCACGGTCAGGAGACCGGCCGCAGCACACAAAGTTTTCTCTTTTTCCTCTGTGTTCTTTGTGGCGATCATTTTGTTTTTGGCGGCGTGTGGTGGCGGAGAGGCGGCGGCTGACCCCACCGCCACCCCGCAAACCATCACCGATTTTCGCGTGGTGGTGGCCAGCGACGATATCTCCTACCAATATCCCCGCATCCCCCTCATTTTGCAGGACGGCAGCGACTGGATCACCGGGGCGGACAAGGTGGAGATTTCCGCCTTCGATTTGTCACTGGACGAGCCTGAACTGGTTTGGCAGGGAGAAGCGACGCGCTACAACGATTATGCGCTGCCCTACTGGGTGGTGTACCCCGATTTGCCCCACGCGGGCGAGTGGGGGCTGGTGATAGACACTACGCTGGGCGGCACAACGGCCCGGCTGCAAATTGTGGTCGAACTGGTAGAAGAAACCAACTCGCCCGCCGTTGGTGAGATACCACCCGCCAGCGAAAATCGCACCGTCGCTACCGAGCCAGATTTGGCCAAGCTCACCTCCGCCGCTGCGCCGGACCCGGACCTGTACCAGCAAACGATTGCGGCGGCGATGGCTTCTGGCAAGCCCAGCGTGATCACCTTTGCTACGCCCGGCTTTTGCCAGACGCGCTACTGCACGCCCGTAGTGGACAGCGTCTCGGCGGCTAAGGAGCAGTTTGGCGACGCGGCGAATTTTATTCACGTGGAGGTTTACAAAGAGTTTAGCCCGCTGGTTTTGGCTGATGAGATGGCTGAGTGGGGCTTGATTACGGAGCCGTGGACGTTTGTTTTGGATGGGAACGGCCGTATCGCCGCCCGGCTAGGTGGTCCGGTGTCGCCGCAAGAGCTGGCCGATGTGTTGGCTGAATTAGGAATCAACTAAACCATTTCCCCGGAAACTTCGAGTTTTCGGGGAAATACAACGATTATGAACTCACTACCCTTTCATGCCCTGGTTGGATTAGACGCCGCGCAGCAGGCACTGCTGCTGCTGGCCGTCGAGCCGCGCCTGCGGGGGCTGGTGGTGACCGCTTCGGCCGGGACGGGCAAGAGCAGCCTGGCGCGGGGGATGCGGCTGCTGCTCAACGACGAGGCGATGCCCTTTGTGGAAATTCCGCCGGGGGTGGATGCGGAGAATTTGTACGGCGGTTTGAATTTGGAAGCAACGCTGCGCCGGGGCGAGATGGTGCTCCAGCCGGGCGTGCTGGCGCGGGCCCACGGTGGCGTGGCCTACGTCGATGGCATCAATTTGCTGACGGATGCCAATAGCAATTTGCTGCTGGCGGTGATGGATGAAGGGGAAGTGCGCGTGGAGCGCGAGGGCGTCAGCCTGCGCTCACCGGCTGAGTTTAGCCTGATTGGTTCGTATGACCCGGCGGAAGGGATGCCGCGCAAACATTTGCTGGATCGATTGGGCCTGCTGGTGTCATTGCCGGGTTCGTTTGATGTGGGGCAGCGAACGGCCGTTATCCACCAAAACCTCCGCACAGAGAGTGAAAGCTGGCAGGAAGATCTGCAATTTTTGCAGGGGCTGGTCAAAACCGCGCGGGATCATCTGCCCCACGTAGAAATTAGTGACCACCAGCTGCGGCAGCTGAGCGTAACCGCGTTGCAGTACGGCGTGGAAGGGCATCGCGTGGATCTGTTTGCGGCCTGGGCTGCCTGTGCCGCCGCCGCCCTGGAGCTGCGCCCCACCGTCGAGGATGAAGATTTGATGCTGGCGGCGCGGCTGGTGATTTTGCCCCGCGCCACGCAAATTCCAGAGCAGATGCCGGACAATCCGCCGCCGCCACCGCCGCCACCGCCTGAACCGGAAACATCGGAGCCGGAAGAGACGGATGAAGAGGGCGAATCGGCCCCACCGCCGGAGACGCTGGCGCTGCCACCGGAGCAAATTTTGGAAGCGCTAGAAAGTGCGCTGCCCGACGATTTGGATGAGCTGCCGTTCCGCCATTTGCGGCGCGGGCGCACCGGCTCGCGGGGCAGCACCGAGGGCAAGCGTGGGCGGCACGTGCGCTCCATTCCGGGCAATCCCAAGCAGGCGCGGATTGACGTGATTGCTACGCTGCGCACGGCCGCTCCCTGGCAGCGCATCCGGCAAAATGGCAACGGCAACGGCAACGGTGGCCACCGACGCATCCAGCTAGAAATGTCCGACATTCGCGTAAAACAGTACCGCAGCAAGGCGGGGGCGCTGTTTTGTTTTGCCGTGGACGCCAGCGGCAGCATGGCGCTGCACCGGATGCGCCAGGCCAAGGGGGCGGTGAACGCCCTGCTGCAAAAAGCGTACGTTAATCGGGACCGCGTGGCGCTCATCGCCTTTCGGGGCGCGGCGGCGGAACTGCTGATGCCGCCGACGCAAAGCGTGGAGCTGGCGCGGCGGGCGCTCGATTTGCTGCCCACGGGGGGCGGCACGCCGCTGGCCTCGGCGCTGCTGCTGGCTGATGATGTGGCGGCGCAGGCCAAAAGCCGGGGCATCATGCAGACCGTGCTCATTTTGCTGACCGATGGCCGGGCCAACATTGGCCTGAAGGCAGGTGGTCAGGTGCAGGAAGAATTGCAGCAGATCGGCCGTTTCATTGCTGAATCACCGCTGCAGGTGATGGTAGTGGATACCCAGCGCAGCTACCTGAGCCGGGGCGAGGCGCGCCAGCTGGCGGAGTGGCTGGGTGGCGATTATGCGTATTTGCCTAACGCCAGCGGTGAACAGATTGCGGATTTGGCGGCCAATGTGGTGGGTGAGTAACGGCCGTTTCCCAAAAAAACTTAACATAATTAAATCATGGGGGCCGCTTGCTAAAACAGATAATCGGTTTCCCAACCAGTCGCAAAGAAGGACAGAATGAACCAGAACAATAAAAAAAGCTCGGCAAAGGGTAGTAAGCTACTCGGTGGATTTGCCCTGGCGGCGATGGCCAGCGGCTATATGTATTACAAGTTAAACAATTTGCCATCGGTGCATTTGCCCAAGGCGATTGAAAGCGACATGGGCCATTTTGCGTCTGATGTGGCGGGCGAGTTGTATTATTATGCAAACAAGCGGCCCGGCGGACGGCCGTTGCTCCTCCTGCACTCCATCAACGCGGCACCATCCAGCATGGAAGTACGGCCGTTATTCGACCATTACCAAAAAGAGCGGCCCGTGTATTCGCTGGATTTGCCGGGGTTTGGCTTTTCGGAGCGGAGTGGGGAACGGCCGTATTTGCCAGAGCTGTACACCCAGGCGATTATCGAGATGGTTTCGACGCAGATTGGAACGGCCGTAGACGCCATCGCCCTTTCATTGACCAGTGAATTTTTGGCCCGCGCCGCCATGCAGCGGCCCGATTTGTTCAACTCGATCACGCTGGTTAGCCCGACGGGCTTTCAGGAAGGGCAGTCCGAAAAAGAGTACCCAGGTGAGAACCTGTATCGCTTTTTCTCGCTGCCGCTGTTCAGCCAGGGGGTGTACACGCTGCTGACCAAGCGCCCCATCATTCAATATTATTCCAACATGAGCTTTGTGGGGGATGCGGCACCGCAGTTTGTCGATTATGCCTACGCCACCTCGCACCAGCGCGGGGCGCGTTTTGCGCCGCTCTACTTCCTCTCTACGCAGCTGTTTAGCTTTGATATTTTGCCCTCGGTATATGCCAAATTAAGCACGCCCGCATTGGTGCTGTACGATGAAGACCCGAACGTGACGTTTGAGAATTTGTCCGGCTTTGTGGCCAGCCAGTCGAATTGGCGGGCTGAGCGCGTGACGCCGTCTCGTGGGCTGCCGCATTGGGAGATGTTGGGGGAGGTTACGGCCGTTCTCGACAACTTCTGGAACTCAATCAGTCAGTGAAGTACAAAAAGTTTACAAAAAACTAGCAATCACAGATTCAAAAGATTTCGCAGATTTAGAGGAAAAAAATCTGTCTAATCTGCGAAATCTGCTGATTAAGAATTTTGAAAACTTTCCACCATTCAGTTAACATAAATTTTTAGCTATTGGGATTAAATAATCCCGCCAGAATCATTTGCTGGCGGGATTTTTTTGTTTGGGTTCGCGGAAGTTAGCCAGCAAAGTGGGGGGTCGGTAAGCCTTTGACGCCGGGCTGGTAGGCAAACAGGCTGCCCGACAGCGGGTATCTTTTCAGCTCGGCGGGCGACATGTTTTGCGCGGCGGTGGTGATGTAGAGTGTGTCTAGTTCTGGCCCGCCAAAGGTGCAGCTGGTGACGTTGGGCACGGGCAGCGGCACTTCGGCCAAAATTTCGCCGGTGGGGGCAAAGCGGGTGAGGCGTGCGCCGCCGTAGTGGGCCAGCCAGAGGCAGTTTTCGCTGTCTACGGTCATGCCGTCGGGTGCGCCGTTGATGGCAAAGGTGAGTTGGGCAAACGGCCGTTTCCCCCCCAAACTCCCATCGTTATGTAAATTAAACGCATAAACAAAGCCTTTCACCGAGTCGTTGTGGTACATCGTTTTGCCATCCACGCTAAACGCCGGGCCGTTGGTGATGATGTAGTCGCGGTCCATGGTGTGCAGCGTCAGGTCGGGGTCGAGCCGGTAGAGGGTGCCGCTGGGGTCTGTTTCGCCTCGGTGTAAGCTGCCTGCCCAGAAACGGCCGTTGCCATCCACCTTGCCATCGTTAAACCGGTTGTTGGGCAGATGCGCTTCTGGCAGCACAATTGGCTCCACGGTTTGCGTCTGCAAGTTGACAACCACAAAACCATCGGGCGTGGTGCCTACAAAGCCGCCCGCTTGGCGCAGCGCCAGGCTAGTGATCGGTTCGGCAAACGTCCAGCTGCGGCGTTGGCCGCTGGCCGGTTCCAGCCGGTGCACCTGCCGCTGCAAAACATCTACCCAATACAACGCATTTTCATCCGCCACCCACAGCGGCCCTTCGCCCAGCAGGGCGGGGATTTGCCACACACACGTCACATCATTCATCAGACAGCCTCATTTTTGCATCGTTTGGGGCATTGTATCTTGTTTTGGGCAGGATGGGGATTTTTTATCCAAAGGAACAAAGGTACGAAAAAACGAAGGGGAATTCTTTTGTTCCTTTGTTTCTTCGTGCCTTTGTATAAAAATCACCCAAGGGCATACCGTTTTTTTACGAGGGCCATAAACAGGCGGGTGCCTAGCAGCACCGCCAAAATCACGCCGAAGGTGATCGGTTGGGTGAAATATTGCCGCACCAGCAGGGCGTAGTGCAAAATGGCAATGATTGCCGCCAGGTAGCTCAGCCGGTGCAGCCTTTTCCACCATTTGGGGCCAAGCCACGCCCGGCTGCGCTGGGTGGAGGTGAGCGCCAGCGGCAGCAAAATGAGGAAGGCGGTTAGCCCCACCTGGGTGTACCGGTTGTTGCGCATGGCGTCGCCCACCAGCGCCCAATCGAAGCCATAATCCAGGCCGACAAAGGTGAGCAGGTGCAGGGCGGCATAGAGGAAGGCGTAGAGGCCCAACGGCCGTCTATACCGGTACACCCACTTCCAGCCAAAAAGCAGGTACAGGGGGGTAACGGTGAGCGACAGCAGCAAAAAGATGAGCGCCGCCTTGCCCGTGCGCAGGGTGATGGTGCGCACAAAGTTCAGCCCTAACGCATCTTGCCAGTAGCTCCACAGCAGCCACAGCAGGGGCAGCCAGGCCAGCAGGTGGAAAATAAGTTGGAGGGTGGGGGGGAACGGCCGTTTCTCTTTCATATTGTTTATGCCTAACCTGGACTAGCCAGAATCAAATAGAATTTTTATCAACAGATTTCGCAGATTACGCCAATATGTAAAAGCGGGAAAGTCCTTTAAAAAAAGCAAAGCCATTTCTCCCGCTTTTACTTGAGCAAACCACCGAGAAATCGCTTTCAGGTTTTTAAAGCACTTTCTGTGGTTTGCTTAAAATCTTTTCAATCTGCGAAATCTTTGATTATGTGCCCGCTTTGCCAGAATTTCAGGGTTAACGGACTAGAAATTCTCCTGCAAATCCATGCCTTCGTAAAGAGAGGCCACCTCGGCGGCGTAGCCGTTGAACAGCGCCGTCTTGCGCCGCCGCACCTCGCCCAGCCGCCGCTCCGTCGCTTGCGACCAGCGCGGATGCGGCACATCTGGGTTGACGTTGGCGTAAAAGCCGTACTCCTCCGGCGCTGCCTTCATCCATAGGGATTGCGGCTGCTCCGCCACCAGGTCAATTTTGACGATCGATTTGATGCTTTTGAAGCCGTACTTCCAGGGGACCACCAGCCGGATCGGTGCGCCGTTTTGTGGCGCTAAATCTTTGCCGTACAGGCCGGTGGCCAGCAGCGTCAGATCATGCATCGCTTCGTCCAGGCGCAGTCCTTCCACGTAGGGCCAGTCGTACCAGTCGCTGTTTTGGCCAGGCATCTGCGCCGGGTCGTAGAGCGTTTCAAAGCGGACGTACTGGGCTTCTGGCAGCGGCTCGACTGCTTCCAGCAGCTTGTGCAGTGGGAAGCCCAGCCAGGGGATGACCATCGACCAACCTTCTACGCAGCGCAGCCGGTAAATGCGCTCTTCTGGTTCAAACTGCTGCTTGAGCGTGGCAATGTCGTAGACGCCCGGCTGGCGCACCAGCCCGCCTACGGCCACTTCCCACGGCGCGGTGACGAAGTTGGCCGCTTTTTCGGCGACGGTTTCTTTTTCGATGGTGAATTCAAAAAAGTTGTTGTAGCTCAGGATGTCTTGTTCGCTGGTGAGGTTGTCTGGGGCGGGGGTGAAGGTGGGAACGGCCGTTCCCATCTGCCCTTCTGCGCCGGGTGGGGGCGGCGTACCCGCCTCGGGTGGGCCAGAAGGTGCGCCACAGGCGGCCAGCAGGGCGGTGGCGGAGAGTACGGCCGTTCCCTGCATAAAGTGGCGACGGCTGCGGTAAAGCGCCTCTGGCGTAATTTCTGACCGGGGAATATTGCTGCGAAAACGATTTTTATTGCGCATAGTTGTGAATAGAAAAGAGTTTCGCAGAGAATTTCCCTGCGAAACTCAGTTTAGTTTAGATAGGGCCGTGGGGGGAACGGCCGTTGCCTCAACCCTTAATTCGTGCCGGCTTCATACTCATACGGGCCAGGGGTGTCTGGGCCGTTGGGCGGGAACTCCGGCACGGCGATGTAATCCATTGGCAGTTCGCCCGTGAGCGCTTCCAGGAAGGCCACGATGTCGGCGATGTCCGCATCAGTCAGCTCTTTGCCCAGCTGGTGGAAAGCCATCAGCTCAACCATTTCTGGCAAGGAGGTGATGCTGCCGTCGTGCAGGTATGGGCCGGTTTCGGCAATGTTGAGCAGCCCCGGCACCTTGAAGGCGTACAGGTCCGCTTCTTCACCGGTGATGGCAAAGCGGCCTTCGTCTGTCAGGTCTGGGTAGGCATTGACCTGCCCCAGCACGGCGTACCGTTCGCCGCCAACGGCCTCGCCGTAATGGCAGGTGGTGCAGCCGGTGGAAACGAAGAGGGCCAAACCGCGCTTTTCTTGATCGGTGAAGGCATCGTCGTTGCCGTTGAGCAGGTCGTCGAACGGGCCGGGGGTGAGCAGATACCGCTCAAACGCGCCGATCGCCTGGCCTACGTTGTCGTAGTTGATTGGGTCTGCATCGTCCGGGAAGGCGGCTTCAAACAGCGGTAGGTAACCGGGGATGGTGTTCAAGACGAAGAGCACGTACTCTGGATCGGGCATGCCCATCTCGCCGGAGGCCAGGATGGGGCCTTGAGCCTGTTCTTCCACGTCGGCGGCACGGCCGTCCCAGAATTGGGAGATGTGCAGCGCGGCGTTGTAGACGGTGGGCGAATTGCGGCCAACCGGTTTGCCATCATGCCCCAGAGAGAATTGCAGGCCATCCACGCCGTAGTTGTCTAGCAGGTGGCAGGAGTTGCAGCTAATTTCCTGGCTGATGGAGATGCGGGTTTCGTAGTAGAGCATCCGGCCCAGATCAACCATTTCCTGGGTGAGTTCGTAGTTGGTGGGTTCTACCACTTCTGGCAAGACGATGAACGCGCCCAGGGCGTCGCGGCTGAATTCATCGGGGGCGGTGGTGGGGGGAACGGCCGTTGCTTCCGGTTCCGATGAGCCACAGCCACCCAGGAAGAGCAGCCCAAGAGCGACCAAAACGAGAATATAGGGGGAATATCTTTTCATTTCTTTCTCCTTAAACAACACAATCAAGTCTCCAAAAGAAGTGCAATTGCCCGATTGTGCTCAGGTTAATTTGCTTGATTTTAGGGGTTTGGGGAGGTTGCCGTCTATCATCCGGGTGGATGATTGAGGGGATGAAATTTGCCAGAGCGGGTGAGTCATCAGCCGATCGGACTAGTCCGGGTGAGGCGTGATGCGTGATGCGTGAGCTTTTGGTCACGCATCACGCATCACGCCTCAAAGTCCAACCGCAGTTTTATTCAGATTCGAGGGGCGCGGGGGGCGGATTGAGCAGGGCGGCGGCCTGGAGCCGGTTTTGCACGTGCAGCTTGTCTAGAATGCTGCGCAGGTGGGAGCGGACGGTGTTTTCAGAAATGAACAGTTTGGCCGCAATTTCCCGGTTGGTGCGTCCCTGGCTGACGTGGTGCAGCACTTCTAGCTCCCGCTCTGTAAGCAGTTTTTGGGGGCTGTTGGCGGGCGTTTCGGGGGGAGATGGGCTGGGTACGGCGGAGGGTGGCTGCTGGCTGAGGCTAGTAAATTCGGCCAGCAGGTGGGGCACCAGGTTGGGGGCAATGATGGCATCCCCGGCGGCGAGCTGGCGAACGGCCGTTACCAATTCCTGCGTACTGGTGCTGCCCTTGAGCAGATACCCCTGGGCACCCGCTTTTACGGCCGTAAACAAATCCTGGTCGCTTTCGGAGATGGTAAGCATCATGATTTTAAGCTGCGGCTGCTGGGCCAGCAGCTGGCGGGCGGCGTCCAGCCCGCCCATTACCGGCATTTGGATGTCTAGCAGCACCACATCTGGCTGAAGCTGCTGCCCCAGCCGCACGGCTTCGGCCCCGTTGGGCGCTTGCCCCACCACCTCAATATCGGCTTCCCGATTGAGCAAACCGGCAATGCCGTCGCGGAACAGCTGGTGGTCGTCGGCCAGCAAAACGCGAATGGGGGTCATAGGGCAACCTCCTGGGGCAGGGCAGTGTGGTGGGGTACGGCCGTTCCGTCCTGGTCGGCGGGCAGGCGCACAATAATCTGGGTGCCATGATTGGGGGCAGATTCCAGGTAGAAAGTGCCTGCTACCCGTTCGGCCCGCTCTTGCATGATGTGCAGGCCATAGTGACCGTTTGGGGAAACGGCCGTTGGCTCAAACCCGCGCCCGTTGTCCCGCACCGAAAGCTCCACCGCCCCGTTATACCGGTGGAAAGCGACGGCAATTTCGCTGGCCTGGGCATGTTTGAAGATGTTGGTGAGCGCCTCTTGCAAAATGCGCAGCGCTTCAATTTCCACCACCGGGCTCAGGCGGCAGGCGTCGCCGATGCTCAGGTGGACAGTGAGGCGGCTGCGGCGGCTAAACTCTGTGACGTAATCTGTGACGGCGCGGCTAAAGCTGTCGGCGGGCTGAATGCGCAGGCCATCGATCGATTCGCGCACCTCGAAGCACGCCTGGTTCACCACCTGCTGCACGTCTTGGGCCTCTTGCCGGGTTTGCAGAATGTTGCCCTCTTCCAAGGTTTGGGTAAGCATATCCATCTTCAAATGGAGCCAGCTGAGGGTTTGGGCCAGGCTGTCGTGCAGTTCGCGGGCGATGCGGCCCCTCTCTTCCAAAATGGCCAGCCGTTCGATCTCTTCCTGGAAGCGGGCATTGGCCACGGCCACGCCCAGCTGGTTGCCCAGGCAGGTGATGAATTGATGTTGTTCGGGGGAAACGGCCGTTTCCTCCCGCTGCAATAACGTCAAGGTGCCCAACGCCTGGCTGCCAGAGTGCAAAGGCACCACAATGAGCCCCTGATAGTTGTGGGCAATGGCCGGGCAGGTAATCTCCTGGCAGCTCAGGTAGCTGTTTTCCTTTAGGTTGATCACTTGCAGGCTGTGATTGCTGCCCCAAAATGAACAACCCTCGCTGGTGACGGCCCGGCTCATGCAGTGCACCACCGCCGGGGGTACGCCATGCTGCACCGAGATGGCCACCCCGCCGGATGGCCCCACCAGGTGGATGATGCCGCCTGCCATGTCGGTGGCTTGCAGCGCCTGGGCCAGCGCCTCGCTGAGCACCGTCTTCAAATCCTGCGACCGGCTGATGATGAGGGCCATTTCGGCCAGGGCGTTTAGCTCTTTGGTGCGTTGAGAGATTTGCTGATGCAATGAATCCTGGTATTGGTGCAGATTGCCCGCCATCTGGTTAAACGTTTCGCCTAGAAGCTGAAGCTCATCGCCGGTTTGCAGGGTGCAGTTGGCCTGGTAGTTGCCCTGGCCCATGGCGGCGGCGGCCCCGCGCAGTTGGTCTAACGGCCGTACCACCATGCGCCGCACCAGCCAGTACAGCAATCCGGTCATGAGCGTGGTGAGAAGAACGGCCGTTCCCCCCAAAGCCAATCGCCCCTGCGCCAACGATGCATCCACCTCCGCCATCGGCACCAGCACGCTGATACCGCCGCGCACCTCCCCAATTTGGGCACCAGGATGGCATTCCAGGCAGCTGGCCTGGGTAAACAGCGGCACCATCTGCCGGAAATAGCGCTCGCCGTTGATCTCCTCAATCTGGCTGACGGTGGTGGGGGCTTGCTCGAATTTGTGCAGCGCCTCCAGCTCAAATGCGTCTGGCGCGTTTTCCGGGTTTTTTAGCTCCAGGCTGGTGATGTGAAAATGAAAGTTTTCTCGCGCATTGGAAATGACAGAAATTTCTTTGGTGACCATGCCGGGGGATTTGCGGTAAAAGGGGCCTTCACCTTCTACAAAATGGGAGCCTGGCTGGGTGGTCCACACATCGCCGTATTGGGCTACCCAATCCCGCAAAATCAACATTTCGGTGAGCAGGGCGTCGGCCTGGGTTTCGATCTGGCGCATGGCTTGCTTTTCTTGCAGATGGTACAGCCAGGTAAACAGGCCCAGGCTGATCAAAATGATGCTGCTGCCGATGCTAAGCGTCAGGCGCGCCCCTAAATTAAGTGAATGACGTTTTTTGCGGCTAAGGAAATTTTGCATGGCCAACATTATAGCCAGCGCTGGCTGGCCGCTTCAATGGCGTGGCGCTGCTTTTTGGCTTCTCTGGAAAGAAATCACCTGGAATTGTTGACATTCATCCAGCCCTTGCCGTCTGCTGCTAATCTAGCGCTCACAAATGGGCCGTTGGCACAAAGATCGGCCATGATTTATGCTTGATTAAGCGAAACACAAAAGGAGTGACAAAATGGAGAAAATTCGTTGGGGTATTTTAGCCACTGGCTGGATTGCCGGACAGTTAGCTGAGGCCATTGGCCAACAGCGGGATGCGGTTTGCCTGGCGGTGGGGTCTCGTTCGCAGGCCTCGGCCGATAAGTTTGGCGACGAATGGGGCATCCCCCGCCGCTACGCCACCTACGAGGCGCTTGCCGCCGACCCTGATGTGGATGTGATTTACATCGCCACGCCGCACAATTTGCATTATGAAAATATGAAGCTCTGTCTGAATGCGGGCAAGCACGTGCTGTGTGAAAAACCGCTGACGGTAAACGCTGCTGAGGCGCGGGAATGCATGGCGCTGGCCCAAGAAAAAGGGCTCTTTTTGATGGAGGCGATGTGGATGAAGTTCATGCCGTCTATCAATCAAGTGCAGAAGTGGGTGGAGGACGGCCGTATCGGCCCCATTCGTCTCGTGCAGGCCAACTTTGCTTTCAACATTCCCTTCGATCCCCAGG
This sequence comes from Candidatus Leptofilum gracile, assembly GCA_016713825.1. Lineage (GTDB taxonomy): Bacteria > Chloroflexota > Anaerolineae > Promineifilales > Promineifilaceae > Leptofilum > Leptofilum gracile. The sequence goes on from JADJOJ010000004.1 coordinate 171,940, forward strand.
GGCGATTGTACGATCCTGCCCTGGCAGGTGGGGCGCTGCTAGATATGGGCATCTACCCCGCCACGCTGGCTCACCTGCTGTTGGGCAAGCCAAGCCGCATTCTCTCCGCTGCTCACATCGGTGAGACGGGGGTGGATGAGCTAAACACGGCGATTTGGCAGTATGCCGATGGGGCACAGGCGGTTTTGACCAGCACGCAGCGGTTGGAACGGCCGTGTGACGCCTTCATCACTGGCAGCCAGGGGTACATCAAGCTGCACGCCAACTTTTGGCACAGTCAAACCGTCACCATCCAGCAGCACGGCGGCGAACCGGAAACGGTACAAATCCCGTACGAGGGCAACGGCTACGGCTACCAGGTGCGCGAAGTTCATGATTGTGTTCGGGCCGGTAAGCTGGAAACGGCCGTAGTGCCCCAGGCCGACACCCTGGAAATCATGACCCTCCTGGACGAAATGCGGGCGCAGTGGGGGCTGGTTTACCCGCAGGAAGCGTAAACTGGACTGACGGAGTGAAGACTACAAAAGTCTTGCACTTTCCGGCAATATCAACATTTGTTCTGAGACTTTTGTAGTCTGTTAGGGTAAAAGACTCATCCATCAAAGATTAAAAAGATTTCGCAGATTTTTTGCCCAAATCTGGTTAATCTGCGAAATCTGTTGATAAATAATCTAAGGAAGCAATCATGAAAAATGCGATTTATCGGGATGCCAACCAACCCATCGCCGAGCGCGTGGCCGATTTGCTGGCCCGCATGACGCTAGACGAAAAGCTGGCCCAACTGGGCAGCGCCTGGGTGTTTGAACTGCTCACCGAGATGCAGTTTGATGCTCCAAAAGCGGCCCCCATTTTGCAGCACGGCCTGGGGCACATCACCCGCGTGGCCGGGGCCAGCAGCCTGAAACCGCGCCAGGGGGCGGCGCTGGCCAACCGCATCCAGCGCTTTTTGCGCGAGGAGACGCGGCTGGGCATTCCCGCCATCGTGCATGAGGAGTGCTGCTCTGGCTACATGGCCCGCAACGCCACCTGCTTCCCGCAAATCATCGGCCTGGCGTCCACCTGGGAGCCAGCGCTGACCCGGCAGATGGCCGACGTGGTGCGGCGGCAGATGAAGGCGGCGGGGGCGCATCAGGGGCTGTCGCCGCTGCTGGACGTGGTGCGCGATCCGCGCTGGGGGCGGGTGGAAGAGACGTTTGGCGAGGACCCGTACCTGGTGGCGCTGAACGGGGTGCAGTTTGTGCAAGGGTTGCAGGGGGAAAATTGGGCTGAGCGGGTCATCGCCACGGCCAAGCATTTTGTGGGGTACGGCGTGCCGGATGGCGGCTTCAACTGGAATCCAGCGCACATTCCGGCGCGGGAACTGCGCGAGATTTATTTACTGCCGTTTGAAACGGCCGTAAAAATCACCCACCTCCAATCCCTCATGAACGGCTATAACGAGCTAGACGGCGTGCCCTGCGCCGCCAACCGGGAGCTGCTGGACACGATTCTGCGGCAGGAGTGGGGCTTTGATGGCGTGGTGGTGTCCGACTATTTTGCGGTGGACCAGCTGCAACAGGCCCACCACGTGAGCCGCAGCAAGGCAGATTCGGCCGTACAGGCGCTGGCGGCGGGCATTGATGTGGAGCTGCCGGGCACCGATTGCTATGGTGCGCCGTTGAAAAGCGCCATCGAGCAGGGCGCGATTGACGTGGCCCTGATTGAGCGCAGCGTCGCCCGCCTGCTGACGCAAAAGTTTGCCCTCGGCCTGTTTGAAAATCCGTATGTGGAGGTCGAGGCGGTGGTGCTAGACACGCCCGCCGAGCGGCAGCTGGCGCGAGAGATTGCCCAAAAATCAATCATCCTGCTCAAAAACGATGGCGATTTGCTGCCTTTGCCCAAAACGATCGCCCAAATTGCCCTCATCGGCCCACAGGCGGACAGCACGCGCCATCTGGTGGGGGATTATTCCTACATCGCCCACATCGAAAATTTGATCGAATCGCGGGAGCAGTCGCTGGGTGGCCTGGGGATGCCCATGCCCGATGAGCTGGAAATGAATGAGGCGTTTGTGCCGATGCAGACGATTTTGCAGGCGATTGGCGAAAAAGTTTCGCCGGGAACGAAGCTGGTTTACGCCAAAGGGTGCGACGTGCTGGGGGAGGATCGGTCCGGGTTTGCCGAAGCCGTTGCCGCCGCTGCCAACGCCGATGTGGCCCTGCTTTTCCTGGGCGGCAAATCTGGCCTGACGGACGATTGCACCTGTGGTGAAGCCCGCGACCGGGCGGACTTGAACCTGACCGGCGTGCAGCAAGAGCTGTTGGCAGCGGTGTACGCCACGGGGACGCCGACGGTGCTGGTGTTGGTAAACGGCCGTCCTCTCTCCACCACCTGGGCCGCCGACCACATTCCCGCCATCGTCGAAGCGTGGCTGCCCGGCGAAGAAGGGGCCGAAGCCGTGGCCGACGTGCTGTTTGGCGACTTTAATCCCGGCGGCAAGCTGCCCATCACCGTGCCGCGCCACGTGGGGCAGGTGCCCATCTTTTACAACCACAAACCGTCCGGCGGGCGCTCCCACTGGAAAGGCGACTATGTGGATTTGAGCCACAAGCCGCTGTGGCCGTTTGGCTTTGGCCTGAGCTACACGCAGTTTGACATAACGAATTTACGGGTGGATAAAACGGCCGTTTCCCCCCACCAATCCGTCACCATCAGCGTAGAAATTACCAACGTGGGGCAGCGGGCGGGCAGCGAGGTGGTGCAGCTGTACGTGCGCGACGAGGTGGCCAGCGTGACGCGACCGCTCAAGGAGCTGAAAGGGTTTCAGCGCGTGCCGCTGGAACCGGGCGAGCGGCGCACCGTCACCTTCACCCTGGCGGCCAACCAGCTTGCCTTCTACGACAGCCAGATGCGCTACGTGCTGGAACCGGGCACCATCAAGCTGATGGTCGGCACGTCGTCAGCCGATTTGCCGTTGGGGGCGGAGATAGAGGTGGTGGGGGAAACGGCCGTGCTGCCCCAAAAAACCTTCTTCACCCAGGTTACAATTTCGTAAGTCGGATTGCCAATCCGACCTACGGTTTACGAGGAGAAACTTCATGTACGAATCAAAACCTGAACACAAATTCACCTTCGGCCTCTGGACCGTGGGCAACGTGGGCCGCGATCCGTTTGGCGAGCCGGTGCGCGCCGCCAAATCGCCCGTGGAGCTGGTGCACCTGCTGGCGGAGGTGGGCGCCTGGGGCGTCAACTTCCACGACAACGACCTGGTGCCTATCGACGCCACGCCCGCCCAGCGTGACCAAATCGTGGCCGATTTTAAGCGGGCGCTGGCCGACACCGGCCTCGTCGTGCCGATGGCCACCACCAATTTGTTTACCGATCCGGCCTTCCGCGACGGGGCGTTCACCAGCAACGATCGGAACGTGCGCGCCTACGCGCTGCAAAAGACGATGAACGCCATCGACCTGGGCGTGGAGCTGGGGGCCAGGATTTACGTTTTTTGGGGCGGGCGTGAAGGTACAGAAACCGATGCGGGGAAGGATGCGATTACGGCCGTAAAACGCAGCCGTGAAGCGATGAACTATCTGTGCGAATACGTCCTGGATCAAGGGTACGACCTGAAGTTTGCCCTGGAAGCCAAGCCCAACGAGCCGCGCGGCGACATCTACAACGCCACCACCGGCAACATGCTGGCTTTTATCCAAACCCTCGACCATCCCGACATGGTTGGCGTGAATCCCGAGGTGGCCCACGAGCAGATGGCCGGGCTGAACTTTACCCACCACGTCGCCCAGGCGCTGGAAGCGGGCAAGCTGTTCCACATCGATCTGAACGACCAGGCGTTTGGCCGGTACGATCAGGATTTCCGCTTTGGTTCGGTGAATCTGAAATCGTCCTTCTTTTTGGTGAAGCTGCTGGAGGACAACGGCTACGACGGCAGCCGCCACTTCGACGCCCACGCCTACCGCACCAGCGATTATGAAGACGTGAAGGCGTTTGCCCGGGGCTGCATGCGCACCTACCTCATCCTCAAAGAAAAAGCGGCCCAATTCAACGCCGACGCCGAAATTCAGGCGCTGCTGGCGGAAATCAACGCCGACAGCGGCGAGATGACGCCGTTGATGGGGCAGTACAGCTCGGAAAAAGCGGCCCAACTGCGCGCCCATTCATTTGATCGTGCCGCCCTGGGCCAGCGCGGCCAGCCGTACGAGCGGTTGGACCAGCTGGTGGTGGAGCTGCTGTTGGGGGTGCGCTAGCTTGCTAAACCTGACAGGTTTATTCAGGTTGCTGCACGACAAGATAGATTGTTCTGCGCATCAACTAGCTGGTGAAGTAGCGCCGTAAACCTGTCAGGTTTTTTAAGGTGGTTCGCCAATAAGTTGGATCGTGTAGCAAATGATCTTTATGGCGAAGTAGCATCGTAAACCTGTCAGGTTTTTTAAGGTGGTTCGCCAATAAGTTGGATCGTGTAGCAAATGATCTTTATGGCGAAGTAGCGCCGTAAACCTGACAGGTTTTTTAAGGTGGTTCGCCAATAAGTTGGATCGTGTAGCAAATGATCTTTATGGCGAAGTAGCATCGTAAACCTGTCAGGTTTTGGTTAACGAGGTGAGAGATGCATTATTTCATCGGTATTGATAGTTCAACTACCGCCACCAAGGCGCTGCTCATGGATGAGAACGGCCGTGTTTTGAGCGTGGCGTCGTCCAGCTATGGTTACGAAACGCCGCAGCCGCTGTGGAGCGAGCAGCGGCCGGAGCTGTGGTGGACGGGCACGGTGGCCAGTATCCAGCAGCTGTTGGCGGAAACGGCCGTTCCCCCCCACGCCATCCAGGCCATCGGCCTCACCGGGCAAATGCACGGGCTGGTGCTGCTAGATAAAAACGGCGACGTGCTGCGTCCCGCCTTGCTGTGGAACGATCAGCGTACCGCCGCCGAGTGCGACGAAATGCGCACCATCATCGGCCCGCAGCAGCTAATTGACATAACGGGCAACGATGCCCTGACCGGCTTTACCGCCCCCAAAATTTTGTGGGTGAAAAACAACGAGCCGGAAATTTACGCCAAAATCGCCCACATCCTCCTGCCCAAAGATTATGTGCGCTACAAGCTGACCGGTGAGTTTGCCACCGACAAGGCGGGCGCAGCGGGCACCCAGCTGTTCGACGTGCGCCAGCGGGATTGGTCAGCCGAGGTGGTGGGCAAGCTGGGCATCGACCCGGCCTGGCTGCCCAAAACGTTTGAAGGAACGGCCGTTACCGGCCATCTCACCCCCGCCGCAGCAAAAGCCACCGGACTGCCCGCAGGCGTCCCCGTGGTGGCGGGCGGTGGCGACCAGGCGGCCAACGCCGTGGGCACCGGGGCGGTGGTCGATGGCGTGGTGGCGCTCAGTTTGGGCACGTCCGGGGTGGTTTTTGCCAGCAGTGACGTGCCCGTGGTGGAGCCAGACGGCCGTCTCCACGCCTTCTGCCACGCTGTGCCGGGCAAATGGCACCTGATGGGCGTCATGCTTTCGGCGGCGGGCAGCCTGCGCTGGTATCGGGACGCCCTCGCCCCAGGCGTCAGCTTCGACGATTTGCTGGCTCCGGCAGCGGCCGTGCCCGCCGGCAGCGCGGGGCTGCTCTTTTTGCCCTACCTCACCGGGGAGCGCACGCCCCACCCGGATCCGCTGGCGCGCGGCGGTTTCATCGGCCTGACGGTGCGCCACAGCCAGCCGCACCTGACGCGGGCGGTGCTGGAAGGCGTCGCCTTTGGCCTGCGCGACAGCTTGGGGCTGATGCGCGGCGCGGGGCTGGCCAACATCACGCAGATTCGGGCGGCGGGCGGCGGCTTGCGCAGCTCGCTCTGGCGGCAAATTTTGGCCGACGTGCTGCAAGCCGAAATTGTGACGGTAAACAGTACCGAAGGCGCGGCATACGGTGCGGCCGTTTTGGCTCTGGTTGGCGCGGGGGTGTTCAGCTCGGTGGCAGCGGCGTGTGCCGAACTGGTGCAGGTGACGGGCAGGACAGAGCCGGGGGGGGATACGGCCGTTTACCACCAGCTCTATCCTCTCTACCAACAGCTCTACCCGGCGCTCAAACCCACTTTTGCTGCGCTGGTGGGTTAGCCTCTCACCAATCAATTTCTGGTCGAGCGAACAAGGAAAAGCAAAGATTACGCAGATTGAAAAGATTTAATCTGCGTAATCTGCTGATAAACACTTTTGGTTCTGGTTTGCTCAGGTTAGGAACGGCCGTACGGATTTTTCGGCCCGCGATCGTCAGACAGGGTGCTGGTGGTGCGCTGCACAAACATCTCGATGGCGTCCGCCAGATGTTCATCGGTGATGTTGTAATCGCCCCGCTCGGTGCGCAGCTTGTGCGCCAGCAGCAGCACTTCGGCATGGCTCACCCCCGGCGGCGGGTCGAACTTGTAGTTGGCCAACTCGTATAGCTGCCCCAACGGATCGCGGAAGTAAATCGAGTACATGAAGCCGCGATCCACCTCGCCGCTGTTGGAGATGCCTCGCTCGTCGAGCCGCTTTTTCACCTGCGTGTAGGTAGCGCGGGAAACGTTGAAGGCGATGTGGTGCAAATTGCCGATCCCTTCGGGGTTGGGCGTGGGGTCTGGCTTGCGGTTTTCGTTGGTGAAGATGGTGACGAGACGGCCGTCTCCCGGATCAAAGTAGAGATGGTTTTCGGCGGGTACGTCCAGGTTCGGCTGTTCAAAAACGAACGGCATCCCCAAAACACCTTCCCAAAAATCAATCGAAGTTTGCCGGTCGGCCCCAATCAGGGTGATGTGATGCACCCCTTGTGTCTGAATTTTCTGCATAATTTCCTCCGTTTTTTACCGCGGAGGTCGCAGAGGGCGCAGAGAAATGAAAAACTCCGCGCTCTCCGCGTTCTCTGCGGTGAAGTTTAGCTTGCGGTTAATAGGTTGTTTACAATTTTTTGGGCCTGGTCGATTTCGTCTTGAATGATGGTGTGGCCCATGTTGGGGTAGATTTTTTTGTTGACGGCTGCGCCAAGGTGGGTGAGGGTAACGGCCGTTTCCGCCACCCTTTCCACCGGAATATGAAAATCCACATCGCTGCACCCAATAAAAACCGGCGTGCCGTCCAGCGACCCGTCATAATCGCGCGGCGTGCCCGGCGGGCCAATCAGCCCTCCGCTAAAAACCAGCAGGCCACCGTAGCGCCGCGCCTGCCGCGCCACAAACTCGCTGGCCAAACACGCCCCCTGCGAAAACCCGCCAATGATGATCTTTTCTGCCGGAATGCCTGCCGCTTCTGCTTGCGCCACCGCCTCGGCCACCGCCTGCAAGCCAGAATCCAGCCCCGGCTGATTTTGCGGCATCGGGGCCAAAAAGCTGTACGGATACCAGGTGTTGCCCGCCGCTTGCGGGGCCAGGTAAGCCATCTCCGGGTGAGGCAGGACGGCGGCCAGCTCCAAAATGCTTTGCGCCGTCGCCCCACGGCCGTGTACCAAAATCATCGCCGCCTGGGCTTCGTTGAGCGGTTTGCCTTGCTGTAAGATGGGTTGGCCCTGGTGTGGGCCATTTGCTTTCATTGTCATCATTTTTCACTCCTAAAAAAGCGGAACACAGAGTTTCGCAGAGTAGACACAGAGGGTCACAGAGAGAAGAAAAAATCTGAGCGCAATCTGCGCCAATCTGCGTAATCTGTGGTTAATTTGCTTTAGCGATTGGTTTGAGCGCGATTTCCGGCAGGCGGGCTTCGATGGCGGGGCGGTGCTGCTCCAGCCAGGCAGGCAGCTTGAGGTGCGTGCCCAGTTCCGCCACCGGTTCGTCGTAGGGGAAGCCGGGGGCGTCGGTGGCAATCTCAAACAGCACGCCGCCGGGGGAGCGGAAGTAGATCGAGTGGAAATATTGCCGATCCTGCACCGGCGTCACCTGCACCCGCGCCTGCCGCAGCTTTTGCAGGTACTCCAACTGCTCATCATCGTCCACCGTGCGGAAGGCGATGTGGTGGATGGAGCCTGCGCCAAACTGGCCCGCTGGCTGCCCCGGCCGGTGCAAAATGTCTACGATGGTGCCCATATCGTTGGCATTGGCCTGGAAGCGGAAGCGGTTGCCCTCTTCGCCCACAAACTGGTAGCCCAGCTGTTCAGTAAGCAGCTGGCCGGTTGGCTCCACCGCATCCAGCCAGAGCGTGACGCTGTGGAAGCCGCGCAGCGCCTCGTTTTCGCCAATCGGCCCGTCGGCCCAGAATTGCAGCGTGGCTGGGGCGTCACTGGTGATCAGTTCCAGCGGCAGGCCGTCGGGATCGGCAAAGGGGAGCACATCTGCGCCAAAGCGGGTCTGGATTTTGCCGGTGCTGATGTCATTTTTCTTGAGCCAGTTTTGCCAAAAGCCCATTGCTTCGGGGCGGATGGTGTAGGCGAATGCGGCCGTTTCGCCATTGCCTCGCTGCCCCCGCCGCATATGCTGCCAGGGGAAGTAGGTCATGATGGTGCCGGGCGTGCCCACTTCGTCGCCGTAGTAGAGGTGGTAGGTGCCGGGATCGTCAAAGTTGACGGTTTTTTTCACCAGCCGCTGCCCCAGGATGTGGTGGAAGAATTCGACGTTATTGTGGGGGTTGCTGGCAACGGCCGTAATGTGGTGTAAGCCTTGTACCGGTTTCATAATTTACTCCAAAATGTTTTAACATTAAACTAATCCGTTAAAAAAAGCCGTCACGCTTGCGCCAGGCCCAATTTGCGACAAAGCGCCGCCAACTGCTGCTGCTCCTCGGCAGAAAGCGACGACAAGGTGGCCACCACGCCCGCCACGTGGCTGGGCAAAATGGCGGCAATCAGATCATGACCGGCCGGGGTGAGGTGCACATCCACACAGCGGCGGTCGTCTTCGCGCCGCTGGCGGCTGACCAGCCCCCGCTTTTCCAGGTGGTCGATCACCATCGTCATGTTGCCACTGCTCTTCAAAATCTTTTGGCCCAGCTCGCCGCTTTGCCTGGGTCCCAGGTGGTAAATTGCTTCCAGCGTGCCAAATTGGCTGGTGGTCAGATCATAATCCCGCAGGTGGGCGTTGATTTGCTGGCCGACCGAATCAGCAGCTCTAAAAAGTTTGATGTAACAATCTAGCGCCAACATTTCTTCTGCTGTGCCGTCAAAATGGGTGCCCATAAATATTGCTCCGCGTTGTGCTTTCTTAAAAGAAAAATGTATACACTCTCTGGCTGTGGCCAGCGTTTCGCCGTGCCACTCGGTCGGGTGGCCGCAGCACCTGGCTTGTTACCAAGAAAATAGCAAAATTTTGCTACGCACATGAGCATACCATCGGCGAGAATAATGTCAATGCTAAATAGTTTAACATTAAACTATATTTAATAATTAGACGCTTTGGCCCTTCACTGCCAAGGAGGCCAAGACGGGGCTGGTCAATTCGGCAAAAATGGGGTGAGCTACTAAAATCCACCGGGTATGATTGTTTATGACCAAATTGTGAACTTGCTGCAAAGCAACAAGATTTCTTATGAAATGCACGTGCATGAACCGGTGCGCACCGTGGCCGAGGTGGAGGAAAAGCTCCCTTTTTTGCTAGACAAGATGCTGAAGACGGTGGCGTTTCGGGTGAAGGACGGCCGTTTCATTCTAGCCGGTCTGCGTGGGCACGATCGCATCGATTATCGCCAGCTGGCAGCTTACTGCGGCGTCAACCGGCGGGCTGTGGAAAGCATGTCGCCCGAAGCAGTAGACGCGGAACTGGGCTTCGAAGTGGGCGGCGTGGGGCCATTTGCCCTGCGGCCAGAGGTGATTGTGCTGCTGGATGAGCAGCTGGCTGGGCTGGACATTGTTTATTGTGGCAGCGGCCGTAACACCGCCACCGTGGCCATCGGTTTTGCCGATTTATTGCGCGTTTGCGGCGGCGAAGTGGTGCGCCTGGCGCGGAATGATGCGTAGTTTGGCTGCTGCCTGTGTATAAAAAATGGTAATTGAGTAATTAAGTAATTGGGTAATTGACATAAAATTACCTGATTACTCAATTGCCCAATTACCTTTGAGGAGTCATTTGTGCGAAGAAGTTTAACCATCTCCATGCCCGCCTTTAACGAGGCGGAAAATATCCCCGGCATGGTGGCCGATCTGCTGCGGGTTTTGCCGCGCCTGGCGGATGAGTTTGAGATTATTGTGGTGGATGATGGTAGCCGGGACGATACGGCCGTTGTCACCCAAACTCTCGCCGCCCAACATCCTGAACTGAAGCTGGTGCAGCATGAGGTGAACAGGGGGTATGGAACGGCCGTACTCACCGGGCTCACCCACGCCACCAAGGAACTGGTCTTCTTCACCGACGCCGACCGCCAGTTTGATCTGGCGGAGATTGAAAAACTGCTGGCGCACATTGAAACGGCCGATCTCGTCGTCGGTTACCGTGCGCCGCGCCGCGATCCGTTTATGCGGCGGCTGAACGGCAAGGGGTGGAGCTGGCTGGTGACGCTGCTCTTCGGCTACACCGCCCGCGACATTGATTGTGCCTTCAAGCTGATGCGCCGCAGCGTGATTGAGCGGTTGCAAGATGAGATCAGTTCTGGCGGGGCCACCTTCAGTGCCGAATTTTTGGTGCGGGCCAAGCAGGCGGGCTTCAAAATTGTGGAAGTACCGATTGTGGGGCATCGGCCGCGTGTGGCGGGCAACCCGACGGGAGCTAAGTTCAGCGTCATTTTGCGCGCGTTTAAGGAGCTGGTGCAGTTCCGGCTGGGGCTGCGGCGGGAGGCAAAGTTGGCGGTGAAATCAGAAGTAAAGACGGAAAGGGGAACGGCCGTTTAACAGTTGACAGCGGTTATACCCGAGTTATACTTTTAGCATGAAGACAGCAATTTCTATTCCTGACCCAATTTTTGAGGAAGCTGAGGGCCTGGCAAAACGTTTAGGCGTTTCGCGCAGTGAACTATACGCCAAAGCAGTTGCTGCTTTTGTCGAAGAGCATCGTGGTGAGCAAATTGTCGAGGCGCTCAATAAGATTTATGGTCAGGAGCCATCCGAACTTGAGGCTGATTTACAGCAGCTGCAAGAACAAGCGTTAACTCTGGACGAATGGTAATGGAACGAGGGGAAATTTGGTGGGCCAGCTTGCCAGAGCCAACCGGGTCCGTACCTGGGTTTCGGCGGCCTGTTCTTGTGATCCAGTCGGACTTCTTCAACGTCAGCCAGATTCAAACGGTCGTTGTGGCCGCTATCAGCTCCAATCTGAACCTTTTAGCAGCACCAGGCAACATTTTTTTGCCCGCAACGGAAAGCGGTTTGCCGAAAGACTCGGTAGTGAATGTTTCGCAAATTATCACGGTAAACAAGCGGGCGCTGACAGAAAAAGTATCTTCCCTCAGCGCCAAACAATTTTCCGAAGTAGAATCTGGCTTACGACTGGTTTTGGCCCTTTAAGCAAATCCCCGCGCTTGCCACGCCTGGTAAATGAGGATGGAACCGGCCACGGCCGCATTGAGCGACTCCACCTTGCCCTTCTGCGGCAGCATCAGGCGAATGTCGCAGGTTTCACGCACCAGGCGGCGCATCCCCTGCCCCTCATGCCCCACCACAATGCCCAGCGGCATGTTCAAATCCACCTGGCCCAGCGATTGGGCGTCTTCGGCCAAATCCATGCCCACCAGCCAAACGTTGTTTTGTTGCAGTTGGCGCATGGTGGCTACCAGGTTCGTCACCTGGGCCACCAGCAAATGTTCGGCGGCCCCGGCGGAATATTGCACCACGGCGGGGGTAATCTCCGGGGCACGGCGGTCCTGCACGATGACGCCATGCACGCCGCAAATTTCGGCCGTACGCAGCAGCGCACCGATGTTTTGCGGCCCGTGCAGCAAATCCAGCAGCAGCAAAAATGGCTTTTCGCCGCGCTGTTCGGCTAACTCCAAAATCTCATCCACCTCGCTGTAGACGTATGGCCCTACCTCCAGCGCCATGCCCTGGTGGCTGTGGTCTTTGGCCAGACGGCCGATTTTTTGTTTATCGGCCGTTTGGATGCGCACGCCCCGCTTTTGCGCCGCCTCGCGCACCGGCTGGGCCAGCTTCTTGTCCAGCCCCTCTTGCAGCCACAGCGAAAAAATCTCCCGGCGGCTGCCGCGCAGGGCTTCTAAAACAGTGTTGCGGCGAATGAGGATTTCGGTCATCGGTAGTCCGTTGTCGGTAATCGGTAATCGGTTATTGGTAATCCGTGTTTTACCGATTACCGTTCACCGTTTACGGATTACCGTTTATCCCAGCTTCCAGATCGTGCCATCGGCCCGATCTTCCAAAACGACGCCCAACTCGCGCAGCTGGTTGCGGATTTTGTCGCCGGTGGCCCAATCTTTGTTGGCGCGGGCCTGGGCGCGCAGCTCGATCAGCAGGCGGATGAGCCCGGCTTCGCGCTCGGCGTCGCTGTCTTGCGTGGTTTCATCGGGGATGATGCCCAGGACGGTGCCGCCCAGCTCGCGGTAGAGGCCGTCTAGCGCGGCCAGCGATTCCTGCGACTGGGCGCCCTGCTCGTTAAGCAGGCTGTTGACCTGGCGAGTGTAATCTTGCAGGATGGCCAGGGCGGCGGGGGCGTTGAAGTCGTCGTTCATTTTGTCGATGAAGGCGGCTTTGGTTTTGTCTACCAGTTCTTGCACGGTGGCGGAGAGTGGGCCGGAAACGGCCGTTCTCATCTGCTCCCGCACCAACGTCACCGCCCCCCACAGCCGCTGCCACCCCTTGGTCGCCGCTTCCACCGCCTCATCAGAAAAGTCGATGGGGTTGCTGTAATGGCTGGACAAAATGAAGGCGCGAATTGCTTCTGGCCGCCAGCGGGCCAGTGCCTCTTTGATGGTGAGCGTGTTGCCCAGGCTTTTGCTCATCTTCACGCCGTCTAGCGTCAGCGAGCCGGTGAGCATCCAATAGCGGGCAAACGTTTCGCCGTGGGCGGCTTCACTCTGGGCAATTTCACATTCGTTGTGCGGGAAGATGTTGTCGATGCCGCCGCCGTGAATGTCGAAGGTGGGGCCGAGGTATTTGTTGGCCATCGCCGAGCATTCCACGTGCCAGCCGGGGAAGCCTTCGCCCCAGGGGCTGGGCCAGCGCAAAATGTGCTCCGGTTCGGCTTTTTTCCACAGGGCAAAGTCGGCGGGATGGCGCTTTTCGCTGCGGACGGCTTCGCGCGCGCCTTCTTCCTGATCTTCCACAATACGGCCGCTTAATTTGCCATACTCAGGATAAGAGAGCACGTCGAAGTAAACGGAGCCGTCTACCTCGTAGGCGTGGCCCTTGTCGATGAGCTCCTGGATCATGGCGATTTGTTCCGGGATGTGGCCGCTGGCGCGGGGGCTGATGTCTGGCCGCTGCACGCCGAGGGCGTCCATGTCGGCAAAGTAGCCGCGCATGTAGGTTTCTACCACCTGCATGGGCAGGGCAGACATCTGCTCCGCTTTGCGCAGGATGCGGTCTTCGCCGGTGGCCAGCATGTGGCCGACGTCGGTGATGTTTTGCACGTAGAGCACTTTGTAGCCGCTGTAACGCAGGTAGCGCACGATTACATCGAAGCCGACGTACGTTTTGGCGTGGCCGATGTGGGAATAATCGTACACCGTGGGGCCGCAGACGTAGATATTGACACGGCCGTCTACCAGCGGCACAAACTGTTCTTTCTCGCGGTTGAGTACATTGTAAATTTTCAGTGACATACAAACTCCAGAGTGAGCCACAGAGGGAAAAGAGGAAAACGCGAGTCGTTCAGATTTCGTAAGTTTTTGAGTGAAACGTGATGCGTGAAACGTGATTTGCTTTGGATGGTAATCACGGTTCACGTTTCACGCATCAGAAATCTAAATAACCAAAACTCTTAACGTTCTGTGGCAATTTTCTATAATCGTAGCGCATTGGCGGTGCGTTGCAAAGTGCGGTTTTTGCCCAGGATGGCCATGACTTCCGCCAGGGGCGGGCCGCCGGTTTGGCCGGTGAGGGCGGCGCGGATGGGATGGAAAACGGCCGTTGGCTTCCACCCTTCACTTTCCTTAAAACTGTTGCGCAACCCCTGCAAAATGCTTTGCGCTGTGGCTTCATCCAGCAGCACCACGTGGGCCAGTTCGGCCACCAGGCGGGTCAGCACCGGATGGGCCGATTCGCTGTGCAGCGCTTCTGCTGCGCCGGGGGCCAGCTCGAAATTGTCGGCAAAGGCCCATTCGGCGGCGTCTACGGCATCTTCCAGCTTGCTGAGGCCGTCGCGGAGTACGGCCGTTAGCCGCACCAGCCATTCATTTTGCATCGGCATTTCATCGTACACTTCTTCGAGGAACGGCCGTATCAATTCTGCCAACTTCTCGTTGCTGTGCCGCTGCATGTACTGCCGATTCATCCAGTTCAGCTTGTCCCAATCGAAGATCGACGGGCTGGCGGACAGTCGCTCCAGCCGAAACTGCTGCCGAACGTCCCACTTGTCCACCATTTCCTGGCTGTTGTCGGGCGTCCAGCCGAGCAACAGCAGGTAGTTGAACAGCGCCGAGGGCAGGTAGCCCGCCGCCTGAAAGTCGCGAATGAGGTAGCCGCCTTCGGGGTCGCGCTTTTTCAGCTTTTGGCCCTGCCGGTTGAGGATGAGCGGCAGATGGACCCAGACCGGTTCATCCCAGCCCATTGCTTTGTGCAGCTGAATGTGAATGGGTGAACTGGGTATCCAATCTTCGCCGCGTATCACGTGGGTGATGCCCATGTCGTGGTCGTCGGTGATGGTGGCCAGGTGGTAGAGCGGGTCGCCGCTGCTGCGCACGATGATGGGGTCTTGGAAACGGCCGTTGTCGAACTTTATCTCGCCGCGAATGGCATCGTGCAAAACGGTTTCGCCCGTTTTGGGCATTTTGAGGCGCAGGGGGTTGCCGCTGGCGCTGGCCGGGTGGGCCGGATCGTCGCCGTAGTAGGCGTGGCCTTCATCGACCAATTTTTCGATGGTGCGTTGGTGAAACGGCCGTCTTTCTGACTGCACATATGGCCCAGACTCGCCGCCTATGTCTGGCCCTTCGTCCCAATCCAGCCCCAGCCAGGTGAGCGCATCAAAAATGAGCTGGGTCGCTTCTGGAGTGTTGCGGGCGGCGTCGGTATCTTCCAGGCGGATGATAAAGTCGCCTTTGAGCGCCCGGGAGAGTGCCCAGCAGAAGACGGCCGTATGCATATTGCCCACGTGCACGGGGCCGGTTGGGCTGGGGGGGAAGCGCAGTCGGGGTACCATTACGGTTTGGCGAAAATCATGCGGCCAGCGGAGGTTTGCAGCACTTTGGTAACGGTGACGTTGAGGGTGCGGTTGATGAGATTACGGCCGTCTTCTACCACCACCATCGTGCCATCCTGCAAAAAGCCCACCCCCTGGTCAGATTCGCGCCCTTCCTGAATGATTTTGACCTTGAGTTCTTCACCGGGTAGGGAGGTGATCTTTACGGCGTTGGCCAGATCGTTGATGTTGAGCACGCTGACGCCTTGCAGTTCGGCCACGCGGTTGAGGTTGTAATCGTTGGTCATGATGGGGCTGCGCAGATGACGTGCCAGCGCCACCAGCTTGCTGTCGGCGTCGCGCACCTCACTTACGTCCATATCCATGATTTGGGTGGGCACGGGCGAATCGTTTTGCAGTTGGGTGAGCACTTCCAGCCCTAGCCGTCCTCGCCCCCGGCGCAGCGGGTCGGCGCTGTCGGCGATGTGCTGCAATTCGGACAGAATGAAGTTGGGGATGAGCAGGGTGGCGCGGATGAACCCGGTTTTGCTGATGTCGGCAATACGGCCGTCGATAATCACGCTGGTGTCTAGCAAGATGAACTGCTCGATATTGGCGGTGGTGTTTGGGTCGCTGCCCGATTGGGCCAGTGGGGAGCGGAAGCCGTTGAAGAACGCCTGCAAATCATTCTGGCGCGAAACCAGGATGACTACGCTGAGGTAACACAGCACCCCAGCCGCAACCAGCGGCAAAATTTGGCGGAAGGGGGAACCCAGCAGGGCCAGCGGCAAGGAGAGCAAGGCGGCGGCCACCAGGCCAATGAACAGCCCCAGCACAATGGCGATAAGCCGTTCTGCGGGCATTTGGGCTAAACGGTCGCTGATGTGGCGTAACGGCCGTATTGTCACATAGGGCGTTAGAATTAACCCCACCAAAAAACCCAGCAGGATGAAGACAATCACGTATCCTTCTGGGGTAACATTTAAAAGACGCGCTACCGTATTCCCCAGAAAGCCGCCGCCAATGGCACTTAAAATCGCACCGATAATACGAAAAATAAACTCAGTGCTCATAGAATAAATCCTCAAATAAATCCGGTTGTTGATAGAAACAAACTTGAACATACCTCGGATGGTAGGTTCATCTGCTGGCTTGTCTGATGCAGCGGGTTGATTGGATCAATCGAGCTATCATCAACCGTATTATTCAGTTGAATAAACTTACAAAGGGTAGGCGAAACTTACAAAGTCAAAAGGTCAAGGTAATAATAATGATGAGGAACTGCATCTGCCGATTGAAGCGAACCATTACCCGAAGAAACGGCTCATGATGCTGTTTTACCTTGCTTAAACCAGTTATTTTGACGAAGGATAAGTCCCAAACAATGCGAAGCGTTGCTGCCTATGAAGAGGGTTGCGATGATATGCGCTGCTTCCGTTTGTTGCCTTTTTGTAGTTCAAGAAAATAATTGCGTAATGCTGTGGCCAGTTTCCTGACCGCGCCACCAGTTGGCACATTACCTGATTTATTTTTTAAGTCACAATAAGGCAACACAATGGCGCAAAATTGCGGAACAACAAACGAAATAAAGATGCGCCATTTGATCTGACAATTGGGTAGTTTTGCCCGAACCTTTGCTACCGCATCAACAATAAAAAAATAAAGAATGAAGCAATAACGATTCCTTAAGGATGGTATCACAGCCGATATGAAGCGGCAATACGGTTCTCCTAAAGCTGCGGCACGTTTAGGTTGCTATTATGTGCATGGCTGAACGGCCGTAACCCATACGGCCGTTCTCGCCAAAATCAACGTCGGGGCCGGTTGCCTGGGGGCCCCGGTGCCTGCATGCCACTGCGTGAGGCATCGCCCGCTGTGGGCCGATTGCTGGGGGGGCGACGGCCGTTTCCTGGCCGAGGCGCCGCCCGCATGGGGGCCGGATTGGGCCGGAACGGCCGTCCTGCTGGTGGCGTGCGCGGGTTTGGTGCAGTCGGCGTGCCAGACGGCCGTTTCGTTGCCTGGCTGCCGCGCTGCAAAAACGAACCGGCAAACATATATTCCCCCGCCACAGAGATGGCCCCAATGAACAAAATGCGGGTCAGCCAAACCAGCACCGCCA
The DNA here is from genome assembly GCA_016713825.1 of Candidatus Leptofilum gracile. GTDB lineage: Bacteria > Chloroflexota > Anaerolineae > Promineifilales > Promineifilaceae > Leptofilum > Leptofilum gracile. Next base: position 189,203 of record JADJOJ010000004.1, read on the forward strand.
CAAAGAAAGGCACCCAGCGCAGCAGCTGCTCCCGGCTGAGTACCTCATTGCCAAAATCGTGCGTCAGCAGCGTTAGGGAGATGGCCCACCAGGTCATGACGGCGTTCATGGTGGCCCCCAGCAGCCAGGCACCCATCAGGTACCAAACGGCCGTTGGCTCATTCTGGCCCCGTTCTGGCGTAAAAAGCCGGGCCAACCCGGCAAAATCAATCGCGCAAAAAGCGATGGCCAAAATGGTGGCCCAGCCAACCCCCGCAAAGCGCACATCCCCCAACAGGTTGTTCAGCGCATAGCGCGTGGTATCAAAGTTGAACAGCTCAAAGGCCACCAGCGCCACCAACAAAAACAGCCCCATGATTGTCTTTTGCGGTAGATTTAACCCCAGCAGCGTGTTGCTGCTGGCTTGTTTAGGGCGGGTATTCATGCCCGAATTTTTTGTGCCCTCTGTTTCCATGATCTTTCTCCTGCATTTTTTATTTCTCCTGACTTGAAATAAAAAAAATCGAACCAATGGCTCGCTCGCTTCTTTCTCTTTGTTGCCTCTTCTCTTTTCTCTTTTGGTTGTGGTTTCCCCGTGGGTTGATTGTTAAAAAGAGGATGTGGCACTGGTAAGGGTCGCACTTACCAGTGCCACGGTTTGAGGGGGAAGAGGGTATGTAGGGTTGAGAAGAGGGAAGAGGGTTCCGTGTGTCTGAAAAGGATATTAGCACGGATGTTCTAAAAAGTCAAACAGAATTTAGAACAGAATTGTTCGGATTTCAGGATTGGCGGGGTAGAATACGGCCGTTCTAATTCTGCACTGTGAATTTTTAATTGGGAATGGGTAATGGCATGGATTCGTGGACGCACAAACTTGAACTGGCACTTTACCGCATGGCGGGCGCTTCTGCCGTGCTCGGTTACCCGCTGCGCTGGGAAAAGCTGGAAATTGACGAGAACCGCTCGCTTTGGGCGACGTACACGCCAGATTACCGGCCCAATCCGCCGCTAACCGGGCCAGAAACGGCCGATCTCTGCATCATCGGCGGCGGCTACACCGGCATCTCTACCGCGTACCACTTTAGCCAGCGCTTCCCAGAAAAGCGGGTGGTGCTGCTGGAAGCCAAAGCGCTGGCCAATGGGGCCAGCGGCCGCAACGGTGGCATGATGCTCAACTGGGTCTACGGCGTCGGCCCCATGAGCGACGCGATGACTGCCCGCGTTTACCACGCCACCCACCAAACCATTGATGGCATCGAGCAAATTATCCAAACGCACAACCTGGACGTGAGCTATCGGCGCGACGGCTGCTTTGAGGTGTTCACCGACGAGCAGCGGGCCAGCGAGGCGCAGGCAGAAGTTGCCCACCTCAACAGCATCGGCGTGCCCGTGCAGTTTTGGGACGCCGCCCAGGTGCGGCAAAAGCTGAATCTCAACGGCATCTACGGCGGGCTGTTTGATCCCAGCGAAGGGCAGCTGAACGGCGTGCAGTTTATTCGCGGGCTGCGTCCGGTTTTAGAGGCAAGGGGGGTAAAGATTTATGAGGGAACGGCCGTTACCAAAATCAGCGAAGGCCCTACCATTGAAGTGACCACCGCCCACGGCTCTGTAAAAGCCAAAGCAATTGTGCTGGCCACCAACGGCTACACCGGCAAGCTGGGCTACTTCCGCAAAGCGTTTTTCCCCCTGCACTCCCACGTCTTCGCCACCGATCCGCTGAGCGATGAAGCTGCCCGCCAGCTTGGCTGGCACGGCACCGCCGGCTTCTCCGACGACCTGAACCGCATCTCCTACGCCACCCGCACCCGCGAGGGGCACATCGTCTTTGGCGGTGGCAGTAACATCTCCTACGCTTACCTGTGGAACAACCGCACCGCCTTCCCCGGCACGCCAGACAGCGCCAACCCCGCCTTCAATGAGATGCAGCAAACGATGGGGCAATACCTCACAGGCAGCGGCAGCCTGCGCCGCGCCTATCGCTGGACCGGCACCCTGGCCATCACCCTGCGGCGCAACTGCTTCATGGGCGTGCGCGGCGAGTACAACAATGTTTACTATGCGTTGGGTTACAGCGGTCATGGGGTGACGGCGGCCAACATGGCGGGCAAGGTGCTCACCGATATTTACAGCGGCAGCGACGAGCCGTGGCGCGGCCTGCCCTTCATCGGGGCGGATTATTCGCCTGTGCCGCTAGACCCGTTCCGCTGGATGGGCTACCAGATGATGACCCGGCTCACCGGCCGCTCTCCCCGCGAGCCGCACCGGTGATTATGGCAACGGCTAATCCACACCGCTGGCCTGCCGCAGCAAGCGAGCCTGTCGTTTGGCCAGCAGGTGGCGGATACGGCCGTGTTTCTCTCGCGTTAAAGGGTAAAACCAGGTTACCACGGCTGCGCTAAGCAGCAGCACGGCACCCACCGGGCCAGTGAGCACGCGAATGACGGTGAGCGTGCTTTCCGTCTGGCTGGCCACGAACGCACCCTCTGGCGGGGCCTGGTAGCCAAACCAGCCCAGCACTTGCAGCGCCACAAAAATGGCAAACGCCCCGGTGAGCTTGCGCGTAAAATTTTTTACGCCGTAATAAATCCCCTCGTGCCGATGGCCTACGCGCAGTTCATCCCACTCCATCACGTCGGGGAAGATGGCGTCGGGCAAAATATGCCCCGCCGACGCGCCAATGCCCGCCAGTACGGCGATGATGAGCGTGGCCGTCAGGTTGCCTTTGCTTACCCACAGCACGCCAATTTGCACGGCGGCCCAAAACAGCAGCCCCCCGATGTAGGCGCGGCGCTTGCCATACCGATTTGAGAGAAAATTCCAGAGCGGGAGGGTGAGAACGGCCGTAATCAACAACACCCCCAGCGCCAACGACTCCAGCGCAATTTCTGTGCCCAAAATAGTGGTCGTGGCCAGCAAATCCCCATCGGCCACCCAGTAAGTTAAAAAGTAGGGCAGCATCAGGGCAATAAAGTCAAATGTCAGCCAGTTGAGCATGTAAATGGCCGCCGCAAAGCGAAACGGCACATTTTCCCAGGCCGTTGCCAGCACCTGGCGGAACGGCAGTGGCACCTCCGGGTCGGTGGGGTCGATCTGCTCCTTCACAAAAAAGGCAATCAGCAAAAACGGCACCATCGCTACCACGCCAAACATCCCCGACACAACCAGGTACCCCTGCTGCTGCGAAGCGCCAGAAGCCATCGTTGCCTTCACGATGGTAGGGGCCAAAATCGCCACCACCAGCGAACCGAGCAAATTGAACAACATGCGGTAGCTGGTGACGGAGGTGCGTTCGTTGTAGTTGGGGGTTAGCTCCGGCGTCATGCTAAAGTACGGCACCGAAACCAAACTTTGCAGCGTGTCGGTGAGCATAAACGCCAGCGTCACAATCACCAGAACCAGAATGTCGCTTTCAAACGGGGGCGCCCACCACAAAATCATGAAGCCCAGGCCAAATGGCACGCCAAACGTCACCAAAAAGCTGCGCCGCTTGCCAAACCGTTTGTTTTTAATGCGGTCGCTCAGCAGCCCTACCACAGGGTCGTTAATGGAATCCCAAATGATGCCCACCAGCGTGCCAAAAGAAGCCAGGCGTGGGTCGAGGCCCACCACATCGGTTAAAAAGATGGCGTAGAAAATGAGGCGCAGCGTATTGAAGCTGGATAACCCAAAATCGCCTGATCCATAAATCAGTTTTTGCCACAGGGGTAACCGCTCTTCTTCTTTTTTCATGTTTGTTTGCCTGTTCCTTTTTGGGGGGAGACAAATGCTTCATTTGGGCGAGTTGTTGGCCAGAATGCGCATTGTTGCCTGTAAGGATAAAGCGAAAGCGATCGAAAAGCGATCCATTGACTGCCTGTTTTTCCTGCGGAATCTTAGAATTTGCTGTTAATTTTATTGAAGGGTTGCCGCAAATCTCGTTTCTCCTGAAAATAGAAAGATGCCTTTTCGTAAGCTGTTGATTGGATTCTTGATTTTAGCGGTGTGGTTGGCTGGCTGTGGCCTGGTGGAAGCGCCAGAAACGCCGCCGGTACCCACGCCTGTGGCAACGGCCGTTTCCTTCGACATCTCCCAATACCCGGCCGGGGAAATGGTGATCGATCCCGTTAGCGATGTGGTGCCCAAAATTGATCCGCAAATTGCCGCGCTGGTCGATTCTGTCTCGCAGCAGCAGCTAATGGGGTACGTGCAAACGATGCAAAGCTTTGGCAATCGCAACGTGTTTAGCGTTACGGACGATCCTGCTTTTGGCATCGGGGCCACCCGGCAATGGTTGGTGGATGAGTTTACGCGGGTGGGAAACGGCCGTCTCCAGGTTAGCATCCAGGAATTCCCCCTCTTTTACAACGGCCTGGCCACCACACCATACAACGTCGTTGCCACCTTGCCCGGCCGCAGCCAGAGTAAAGATATCATCGTGGTGATGGCCCATTACGACAACCGCGCCCCCGAACCCACCGACGGCGAAACATATGCCCCAGGGGCCAACGACAACGGCTCTGGCATTGCCCTGCTGGTCGAATCGGCTCGGCTGCTTAGCGCCTTTGAGTGGAACCAAACCATCGTCTTTTTGGCCGCCGCCGCCGAAGAACAAGGCACCTTTGGTTCGCGCCATTTTGTGCAAACCGCCTTTTTAGACGGGTTGAATATCGTCGCCGCCATCAATTATGATGCGGTTGGCGGGCGCAGCGGCATTCCCCAATTTGCCCGGCTGTTTGCCTTTGACCTCACTGCCTCGCCAGCAGGCGAACTGGCTCGCTATTATGAATATGTGGCGGGGTTGTATCTGCCCACCTTCCCCGTGCAGGTCATCGATGCGCTGGACCGGGAAGGGCGTTGGGGCGATCATCGCGAATTTGTGAATGCGGGCATGCCCGGCATTCGGGTGATCGAGTCGGTGGAAGACCCAGACATGGTGAACTCTCGCACAGATACCTGGGACCGAATCGATTACAACTATCTGCAAAATGTGGTGCAGATGAATATTGCTGTGGTAGCCAACCTGGCTGGTGCGCCGCAAACGCCGCAGATGCCCATCATTCAGTCGCTAGATTCCCCTGGTGATTTTTGGTTGCGCTGGCCAACAGATCCAAATGCGGCAGGGTATGCCATCTCTTTCCGGCCATTAACCGAAGGCAGCTTCCCCACGTTCCGTTTTGTACGGGCCAACCAGGCGGGCAACGTGGCGCTGACGGGGTTGGACCCCAATATTGTTTATGCTGTGAGCGTGACGGCTTTGGATGAAAACGGCCGTCTTGGCGATTTCACCCCGGAAGTTATTGTGGAACCCCAGATAACCGCTGCCGAGGTCCCTTAACGTAACCTCTTGGGCTGTGCGGTCTGGCCAGTATCCCTTCCGGCGAAGGAGCGGCCGCAGCATCCGGCTAGTTTCGATATTTGCACGGTTTTGTAATAAAGATTGTGATAAATGAAAGGTATGCTTGGCATCAAGTTGGGCAAAACGATGAGAAAATTAACATTCTCAACAGTTACTCATCCGCAAAAGCCCATTTTTGAGTAAGATAGATATTAATTCCTATAAATTTCATCTTGATATTTTTTACGAAAACCATTATTGTATTGAACTGAAATTGGTCATTTAATAAAGCGAGGCTCAATATGTTGATTTTGTTGGCATCCATCTTGTTTTACATTTTGATTGTGGCTTTTGTGCAGAAACGTCGTCGTCAGCTTCAGGCGCAAACCATTGCCATTGCCAAGCAACGCCAACAACGACTTCGCCAACAGCAATACGACCGCTTCTAGTTCGATTAAACCTTAACCCAAAAAGATACAGGCAGGTTACAAAAAGTAACCTGCCTGTTTTTGTTTACGCATAATTAGCTAAAAAAAACGACTACCGCTTGCGACGTCCCAGATACCACAGCAAAAATAAACCAGCCGCGGCCAACAGCGCATAACCGGCCCACTTTCGTTCTTGTTGGGCGGGGGCGTTTGCTTGCTCGGTGCGGGCGATCCAGTCGAAGGTTTCTAGCAGGCCGGTTTGCAACGGCCGTGTTGTCCACCCCAGTTCCGTGCGTGCTTTGTCTGAGCGAGCCATGTAGCTGGCTCCCAGGCTGCCCACCGCTTCTTCAGAAAACAGCTCTGGCAGCGGCAGTACGGAGCCAACCGCCCCCATCACCGGAGCAAATTTGCGCAACGGCCGTCCAGCCAACCGCACCGACGGCGGCTTACGGCCAATAAGATGCGCCCAAAAATCCATCATCTCATTCAGGGGGATGGCTGGCCCTGTCAGGATGTAGCTTTCGCCCACCTTGCCTTTGTCGGCGGCCAGCAGGTGCCCGACAGCAATATCATCTACATGCGCGTAGGTGAGCGTCAGGTCGCCGCCCGGCAGCAGCGGCATTCCCCGGTAAAACATACGCATCATCTGGGCCACAACGCTGGTGTCACCCGGGCCAAACACCGCGCCCGGCATCACAATCACAATGGGTGCCCCTTTTTCAATGAGCGGCAGCGCCACTTTGTAATGGGCCAGCCATTTGGTGCGATCATATTCTGTGAGGAAGGGGCCTTCTTTGTAGTAGGCTTCATCTACCAACTGCCCTTGGGTGTCGCCAAAAACGGCCACGGTGCTGGTGTACACAATTTTGGGGATGCCCAACTCATGGGCCAGGCGCAGCACCCGCCGCGTGCCACCCACGTTAATGGCTTCCGCCTGGGGCCAGTCTGAAGCGCCCACTTTGTACCAGGCGGCAATGTGGAACACCAGGTCGCACCCTTGCATGGCGGGGCGCATGGAGGCGGTGTCGGTGATGTCGCCCATAAACACGGTGGCGCCTAGCTGGCGCAGCAGGTTGGCGCTCGCTTCGGAGCGGGCCAGGGCATGGACGGTATCGCCGCGGGCTACCAGCTTTTGCACGACGCGCTGACCAATAAATCCGGAACCACCAGTTACAAACGCTTTCATAAACTTTATTCCTTAGTTATTGACTTTGAAATTGTTCTGGCATTATACCTGAGGGGGGCAAAATTGGCAGTGGGGGAACGGCCGTTCCCCTTGCATCCCGTCATCACACTGCTATAATCCTGCTTGCCTTTGGGCGCGTAGCTCAGCTGGTTAGAGCGTTCGGTTCACATCCGAGAGGTCGTTGGTTCGAGTCCAATCGCGCCCACACAAACCCCATTAAAAAAGACCCAATCGGGTCTTTTTTTTGTTTCCAGCGGCCCCATCAACCCGTAGAGGCACGCTTTTGGCCGCCATGCAGCCCCTTCACGCGGGAAACCGGCAGCACAAAAATGACCCCATTATTGGGCGATTCCATGTCGCCAATTATCGCTTCAGTGGTCTCGATAATCTTGTCTACCAGGTCGTCGGTAACCACGGTGAAGAGCGTCCGGTGGCGCTCTTCGCGTGATTGCAGCAAGCGGCTCAGGCTGGGCATCAGCGGCATATCATCCCGAATGCTCAGCTTTTTAATGCGACCCAGGCCAGTGCTTTCTAAAATGGTCACACCGCCGACCCCTTCAGCTTCCCACGCTTCCAGAATGTTGGAGCATTGGTTAACGTCGTCTAGAACCAGCAAAATCATATGGTACATTTCAGTTTCCTCCTGTTGACGCGGTTATTGTCCGCCTAGCGCGGGCTTGGTTTTGTGCTTTTGGTTGCTTCCGGGCGGCGGGCAAATGCGGCTCGCAGCATCGGTGGGGTAACCAGGGTGGCCATAATGACCATGAAGACGGCAATGGAAAAGTTTTGCTGCGAGATTAGCCCGGCGGAGAGGGCGAAAGAGGCCACAATCAGGCCAACTTCACCGCGAGACACCATGCCGATGCCCAGCTGAAACGCTTCGCGGTTGGTAAACCCTGCGATTCGGGCTCCCAAGCCGCTGCCGCCAATCTTGCTAATGATGGCAATGATGGTAAAGATGGCGGCAAACCACCAGGCATTGCCGCTGATGGCGCGCAGATTGACCGCCAGGCCAATGTCTACAAAAAAGATGGGAACGAAAAAGGCATAAGCCAGGGAAGAGATGCCTTCTTCGATCTGTTCGCGGATGTGGGTGCGCCCCAGGAACAGCCCGGCCAGAAAGGCCCCGGTGATGGCAGCCATGCCGCCAAAAATTTCGGCAGCATAGGCAAAAAGCAGGCAGACCACCAGGACAAACGCCAGGGTGCCTTTGCTGATAGGCAGGCGATCGATTTGGCGGGCTAGCCAGGGCAGAACCCAAATACCGATGGCCGAGGCAAGCCCCAGGTAGAGCACCATGTTCAGGATGGTGAGCAGCACGCCAGACAGGCCACCAGCGCTCTCGCCAACCAGCACAAAGGCGATAGAGAGCACTAGAATGACGAGAATATCATCGAAAACGGCCGCTCCCAACAAAGCCAACCCCACCCGACTACGCAGCACGTTCAGCTCCATCAACGTTTGGGCCGAAATGCTGACGCTGGTAGCGGCCAATGTCAGCCCCATAAACAACGCTTCCTGGCCACTTGCCCCAAACAAAACGGCTGCTCCCGCCCCTAACCCCAACGGCAGCAGCACCCCCATCACGCCCGATAGCGCCGATACCTTGCCCGCATTGAGCAAATCCGGCAAATGCAGCTCTAGCCCTGCCAGCAGCATGAGCAAAATAACGCCAAGCTCTGCCATGATGGCCAGCAGCTCTTCTAGCGTGTCTGCATGGTGAAAAAAGAGCGTCCAATTGTGCAGCATGTCTATCAGCGTGGGGCCAAGCGCCAGCCCGGCCAATAGCTCGCCCAAAACAGATGGTTGGTTGAAGCGGGTACTGATATACCCGCCCAACTTGGCGGCGACAATAATAATGACAATCGCCAAAATAAATTCTAAAAACTCACTTTCCATTGAAAATCCTTGACATAAAAATTAGTTCTGAGGGAATGGGATAGCAGGAAGACGTTAGAACGCCTCAGGTGGATTGTTGGCTCATCTGTTAGTTATACCGTGTTGCGCTTGATGACGTCAAGCGTTACCCGGTCGCCCTGGCGCGACAGCCGTACCGTATCACCCTGTTGAATGCCTCTGATGATGTCGGCATCGAAGCGGTATGCGTAGGGGATATTTTCTAGCGAGCAGGCGGGGGCGCTTTGTTGGTCGATTTCTGTGTTGGCGATGGCCACGGGCGCCTGGCCACGATAGAAAAGCTCTAGCAGCACGTAGGGGGCTACGGTGGAACCGCTGCCTTTGGGGAAGATGGCAATCTTGCCCGCCATGCTCTGCCCGTTGGCGGGATGGCCCGGCTCTTCGATGACGCCGGTTTCGCGATTCACAAAGCCCAGCAGGGTGATTGGCGTGTCGGTGACAAACGCTTCAGCGGTGATGCTGAAGTCGGTTTGGGAGGGGAGGCCGTGGCCGGTGGCTGTGAAGGGGTGACGGGGTGAAGGGGTGACCCGGTGATGGGGTGACGGGGTGACAGGGCGTTTTTTGCCGGATTGGTTCGCTTTGGAAGCGTCAATCTCTAATCTCCGATCCCCAATCTCCAGTTCACCGGTGGCCAGGGCGATGCAGTCTGCCAGGCGCATAACCGAGGTTGGAATGCCATTTAGCCCCGATTTGATGTAATGCTCCGCCTTCATAGAGTTGGTGAGGACGTGGTGGACCCAGGTTGGATCGTAGGGCACCACTTCGGGGCAGGTGTTTTCTAGCAGCAGCGCGCCGCTTTGGGTGATGATCTGTGCCAGGCCGGTTTTTTCGGCGATGGCTTTGTTGGCGGCAGAGGTGAAGACCCACAGCGGTGGGGCGTCTGGGGCGAGCTGCTTGCCTTGCAGCCGTTCAGCCGTGGCGCGCAGTTCGCCAATAGACGCTTGGGGGCAGCCGATGGTGATGAGGGAAACGGCCGTTCCCCCCGGCCCCAATTCCGCATACCGTTTCTGCAACTCCGCCTCACCAAAAGTCAGCTCTGCCTGGAAATTGGCGGGCGGCACCTCCCCTTGCCCGTCGATGTAAAGCAGCGGGCAGCCATAGTTGGCCGCCGCCGCCGTCAGCGCCTTTTTCTGTTCGTGCGTCATCTGCGCTGGCAATCCCTTAATCAGCGGCATCGGCCCATTGGGCATCTGCCAGTTGGGCTGGCGCTGCTTGCCGATCCAGTCACCCAAAATCGAAAAATCAGTCGGATCTTCCAGCGGTGTGGTGACGGTGACTGCCAGGTTGGGGCGGCGGTTTTCGGCCAGCATCAGGCCGTATTTGGGCGTGTAGCCCGTCAGGGCCGCCGCCAAGGCCGACAGCCCCGATTCCCGGTTGGTCACCAGCCCCGTGTAGGAATTGCCAAAGCAGATGGCATTGGATTCAGCCCAGGCGGCTTCCCCTGCCGTCACGACGCCTTCCCATTCGTAGGGAATGCAGGATTGGGTGGGGCGCACGCCCAATTGTGTGTAGCGCGCTACGATTTCGGCATTGTGCTCCTTGAAGTGGGGGGCCACAATGCGCATGGCTTCAAACTGGGCTTCATCGCAGCCCGCAGCGTTGAGAGTGGTGGGGACCGCCACTTTGGCCTGTGGATCTTCTGCCAGGCGGGCCAAAAATTGGCGCAGGCCCAGCCCGCCGGTCAGCGGCGATACGCCAGACAGGTGGGCGCTGCTGATGGGAACCAGCTCGGTGGCCCCGGCCGTGGCGGCTAAATCCAGCAGCAGCCGCATCGCCATCTGGCGGGCCTGCCCATGCTGGCCGTTGATCATTGCCTGTTGTTCTTCGTTTAATTCTATTCTGCTCATCTTTATTTGTTCTCTATTTGCTTAGGTAGGGGCGGGACAGGCGGGAAACCCCTTACCTTTAGCAGCATTATCTTTTCTCCCGCCTGTCTCGCCCTATATCGAAGTCCTCTGGGCGAGACAGCGCGGAGAGAAGTTGTCTTGTTTTAAATAAGATATTACCGCGCTGTCCCGCCCCTACTCTTTTTTATCTCTAGGTGTGGTGGGCAAATAGCCTGTGTCTCGCTGGAGCTTGTTGCGCTCAGCCACCACGGTGGTCATTTCTTGCGGGTCTGGCGGCTTTTTGCCTTCTTCAAAGTGCAGATATTCGCGTTGGGTGGGGTAGGCAAAGTCGATATCCCAATGGTGTTTAAAGGCGCGCAGGGTGGCTTCCCAGATATCTTGCTCGCTGCCGCGCCGTTGGCGGGGGTCTACCATGTAGCGCAGGGTGAGCACCACGCCGCTGTCGGCGACACTGGTGTAGACGGTGGGGGAGACGTTGTTGTAGCTGATGATAAAGCGCTGCCCGGAGCGGCGGGCTTTGCGCACCGCTTCTGTGACGTCTGGGGCCAGATCGTTGATGATATTGACTAGAATGGCTTTGGCTTTTTCCCAATCGCTTTCGAAGGTGACCATGACGGGGATTTCGTTCCAGATGAAGGGGAAGCCCTGGTGCATGTTGGTGAGCACTTCGGAGAAGATTTTGCCGTTGGGGATGTGGATGATGCGGCCGGTGCTTTGTTCGGCGTTGATGCGACGGCCGATTTCTAGCATGCTAAACGAGAAGAGGCGAATGTCGATGACATCCCCCATTTGGCCATCAATTTCAATGCGGTCGCCGACGACAAACGGCCGTCGCCACACAATAAACATCCAGCCAGCCAGGGCCACAATTAAATCTTGCAGGGCAATGGCAATACCAGCAGAGAGCAGCCCCAGGTAGGTGACCAGCGTGCCGATGCCTTCCAGCCACAGCCGCCCGATGAGCAAAACACCCAAAACGACCGAAGCATATTCCACCGTTTTGCGCAGGTTGTACAGGGTGCGGGCATTCTCCGCATAGCGGCGGTGAATGAAGCGCATCACCAGCCAGCGCGTTAGCCCCAGCGCAATGAGGATAAGCAGGGAGTAGAGCAGGTTGCGCTGGAACGGATTGGTGAGATCAATATTGAAGGTGGCTAGAAAATTGGTAATGGCCTGGCCAATATCATCGATCATCGGGTTGCCGGTTCCTTCTTTGATTTGACATAATCTGGGCGGGTAATTTGGACGGAAACGGCCGTATGCTCCTCAATCCATTTGCCCAACCGTTCAATCGCATCATCGCCAAACACGTTGGCCGTGGTGCCCCGTGGCGCACCCAGCACCAATAAATCTGCCTTCACATCTTTGACAAAGCGGGTAATTTCATCCCGCACGTTGCCCCGGCGAATACGCACTTCGGTGCCCAGGTACGCCGCATCGGCCCGTTTTTGGGCAATGCGCAGCAGCGTTTCGCCCATCCAGTTTAGCTCCGCCAGCAGCGCTTCCCTTAAGCTCTCATCTATTTCATCATCCAGACTGTGCGGGTCAACTACGTACAAAAAGATGAGCGGTTTATCCGTTGCCTTGGCTTGCTCAATGGCTGCCATCTGGGCTGCCCGGCTGCCTTCGCCACCACGCGTGGCACACACAATGCTACCCATGATGAACCTCCTTGTTTTCCACGTCCAGCCCCCGATTTTTCTTGATCAGGTCCAGGGCCGCCACGCGGTTGTTTAGCTCAATGATCAGCTCATCGTGCACTTCGTTGGAAATGAGCCCGCGCCGCGACGCTTCGCCGATGGCGCTGCGTTCGGCATTGAGCGCATCTTCACGCGCCTGCAAATACATCTCCTGTTCCAGCTCCGGAAAATCTTGCAAATGGGCGCGCAGGTTCGCTTTTTTCTCCAAAATTTCCTCGTCGTACACCTGGTTCATCGATTCCCAAATGTCGCGGAACAGGATGCCGTTGTCGCGCAGGCGACCCAACTCATGCTGCCCCGCCCATTTGGCAAAAAGGGTAGCCTGCCGTCGCTGCAATTCCACTCGCTGGGGTGGTTTGTCGGCCAGTTTTAGCCGCTGGATGAGCTTTTCGATGGTCATACCTTGCCCGAGGAGGGTGAACAGCACCACGCCAAAAGTCATCACGCGCAGTTCCAGGGCCACATCGGAGCCGAACACGGCGTTTTCAATGGAGAGGGCCAGGGCCAGGCTGATGGCCCCGCGCAGGCCGCCCCAGTACATGACGTGTTGAAAATTGAGGGGGATGCGATTTCGGGGTTGGAAACGGCCGTAAACCCAGCCAAACGTATAAATAATCACCCCCCGGCTCAAAATAATGGCCACCACCGCCACGATAATGGGAATGATATTCGGCCGTAGCTGCGACAGCTCAATTTCCAAACCAATCAGCAAAAAGACCAACGAGTTCACCACAAAGCTCAGGAACTCCCAAAAATTGTCCAGCGTCAGCTTGGTGGTGGGCGAGGTGTTTAGCGTGCCAATGTTGCCCACCATCAGCCCCGCCGCTACCACCGCCAGGATGCCGCTAAAATGCAGCCCCTCTACCCCCACAAACTGCCCAAACGACTCCGCCACCACAAACGAACCAAAGGCCAAAGCGACAGTGGTAGCCGTTTCAATCAGATGGTCATCTACATTTTTCAAGATAATGTAAGAGACCACATACCCCATGACCAGGCCAACCGCCACGCCGCCAAAGGCCACAATGGAAAACTCTTGCAGCGCTTCGCCCAACCCCAGCGAACTAGACGCGGTGCCAGCCGCCAACGCCAAATTAAAAATAACGATGGCCACACCGTCATTGAACAAACTTTCCCCTTCTACCAAAATGGTTAGCCGCTTGCTCACGCCCAGGCTGCGAAAAAAAGCAATCACCGCCACCGGATCCGTGGCCGAAATGAGCGCGCCAAACGCCAGCGCCGCAGGCCAGGGGATGCCCAAAAATTCAACCACCAATCCACCAACCAAAAAGGTGCCTACCAACGTGCCGAACACCGCCAATAGCAGCACCGGCAGCAAATCTTTCTTCAGGCTGCGCCAGGGAATGTGCAGCGTCGCCTCAAAAATAAGCGGCGGCACCAAAATAGCCAGAATCAGGTCAGAGCTAACGGTGAAGCCCAAAAAGTTGGGAAAGAAGGAGAGCACCAGCCCAACCAAAACCAGGGCTACCGTGTACGGCAGCCGGATGCGGCGCACCACAATGGCCACCATCGCGGCGATGAACAGCAAAATCATGAGGCTGAGTTCTTGCTGTACCAGCCCGCCGTTTTCTTGCGCTAACAGCAGTTGGGGCAGTTGGTCTGGAAGGACAGGAAAGCCCATTATTTCTCCTAAGGATGCGTTTACAAATAACCTTTGATAAGAAAACGCATCCGCAAGGTTTGCCCGGTTACTAAAACCCAAAGTTAAAAACGGGCAAACCCTAAGCGTAGGTCAAGTTTTCAAACTTGACCTACAGATATTTATCCAAATCGACGGTGCCGTACTCCCCCCGCGTAAATTTGCTTTTATCGGCCCCCCAGGGGATGGTGCAGTCGAAGCCCAGTTTGGCGGTGCGGCTTTTTTGCCCTGGCTCGTGAATGCCGGAGGGGTCCAGCGAGCTGCCGGGCTGGTTTTCCAGCAGCAGCATATCTTTGTCGGCCTGGAAGCGGGTGGCGAAGGCCCATTCTACCTGGGCGGGATCGTAGATGTCTACGTCGGTGTCTACCACCCAGACGTGTTTGAGGGAACCATGGCCTTTGAAGGCAGCGGCAATGGCGAGACGGCCGTCTTCCGCCCCACGCTTCTCAATTTGCACCACCGCATGCAGCCAGGAACTGCCCCCAGGGGTAATCACCGCCCCCGTGCAGCGGGTTACCTTGTTCACCTCCGCAAAAATCGTCGGCTCTTTGGGCATGCCCATCAAAATCTTGTGCTCCAGCCCGCCCGGCAGCAGCGCATGGTAAATCGGGTTTTTGCGGTGCGTAATCAAATCAATCTCGATGATTGGCTGGTCGCGGGTGATGTCCATCGTCTCTGTCAGGTCCATAAACGGCCCTTCTTGCGTTTGCCGCTTGGTGATGCGCCCTTCCAGCACAATTTCTGCGTCGGCAGGCACGGCCAGGTTGTTGGTGAGGCATTTCACCAGCGGCGTGGGGGCCAGCGCGTGGGCCACCGCCAGCTCATCCACATCCGGCGCGGGGGACATAGACGCCGCCAAATGCACCGCCTGCGACACGCCAATGCAGATGGCCACCGGCAGATCGCCTTCCACCTTTTGCATGGCCGTCCAGGTGCCGCGCCGCTCGATGATGCGGGCGGCAAAGCGGCGTTCGTCCAGCCGCAGCAGCCGATGGTAGCACATGTTGCGCCCCAGCTCTGGGTCTTCTGTAATCACCACGTTGCTGGCAATGTAATGCCCGCCATCCTGCGGCAAATGGAACAAAATGGGCAAATCGCGCAGGTCGAACTGCTCTAAAACAACTTCCTGGCAGGGGGCGCTTTCTACCATTGGCGGGGGCTGCGGATTTTCGGTGGCGTGGGCCAGGTGGGCGATCAGGTCTGGGATGGGGACGCCCAAATCCATGCTGAAATATTTGCGGTCGGCGCATGGCCCAGCGCAGACGCGCCAGCCGGGGTAATCCACAATGTGGTTGAACAGCACGGGCCGTCCTTCCAGGGCGTGGGCCACGTTGGCCAGTTCGTAATTAACGTTGACAGGCTGCTCAATTTCAATGAGAGCGCCCGCTTGCGTGGCAAGGTCTAAAAATTTTCTAAAGCTCATGATTCCTCATTTTGCCCGTTCATTCCCGCGGAGACTTTTGAAGTTTTGCGTTTTATTGCAGCAATTATCGGCGTAAAAAACTTCAAAAGTCTGAATGAAAAAGTCTGGCAGCTTACCCTCATTTACGCAAAATTGACGCAAGCGGGGCAGTTGCGTAGAAAACCCGCCGCTTTCCCGTGCAGAACAGGATCGCGTGGCAGCGTAATCTATTGTAAACTGTTTGGGTTTATCCTGAAAATTTACTCATGACGCAGAAGATTGGGCCAATTTCTTAAACGACGGTCAACCTGAATGACAAACTGAGAAATTGGCCCAATCTTGATTTATCCAAAAAATTTATTGTAAGGAGTGATTGCATGTTGCGCCAACATCCGTTGTTGTTTTTCATTTCTCTTCTTTTCCTGGCGACGCTGGCCTGTAATGCGTTTGCGGGTGAGCCAGAGCCAGCCATCTCGGTGCCGCCGCCTGCGGTGACGGTGGTAGACGGTACGGCCGTTCCCAACACCGATACCCCCATCACAGACATTGCCCCCACGGCAACGTTGCCCGGTGGTGGTGGGGGAACGGCCGTAACCAACGGCAGCCCCTTTGTCACCATTTTGGTCGATCTCAACATTCGCTCTGGCCCCGGCGTTGCCTACGATCGGCTGGGCTTTTTTCTGAAAGATTCCACCGCCCAGGTGCTGGGGCAAGACCCGGCCTCTGGCTGGTGGCTGGTGGCCTGCCCCAGCGACGTGTCGGCCCCGCAATGTTGGGTTTCTGGCGGGCCGCAATATACGCTGGCCAGCAATGTGGCGGGCGTGCCGGTGGCTGCCGTGCCGCCGACGCCCACCCCCATTCCCCCAGCCACAGCTACCTCAGAACCGGCGGCGGATACGGCCGTTATTGGCGATCTGGGCAGCTATCTCGTTTACAGCGACACGGACGGCATCTGGCGGCTGCCGTTGGACACCACCCAATCACCCCCTACGGCCGGTGAACCGGTGCTGCTAGCCGCCATCACCGACGTGGCTCAACTGCTCGTCTCGCCAAACGGGGAGCAGATTGCTTTTGTGACGGGCAGCTTTGAAAGCAATCAACTAGGCATTGTTTCCGCCACAGGCGGCAGCCAAATTTTGGTCGGCTCGGCCGATTTACCAGAAGCGGACACTGCTGATTTTGCCACGTTGATCAACCAGGTGGCCTGGCTGCCCAACAGCCAGAGTTTGGCCTTCAACACCAGCATTGTTAACTTGATTGGCCCCGGCGGCGCTCCCCAGCCCGATTTGTGGCTGGTGACCACTAGCGGCAGCCTGACAGAGTCGTTTGCCCTGGGCGATGGCGGCCACACCTTCTCGCTTTCGCCAGACGGCAGCCGGGTGATTTTTGGCAACCCAGAAAGCGTGACGCGGGTAAACCTGGATGGCAGTAATCGGCAGGTGGTGATCGAGTTCCCCTTCATCAACACCGCCAGCGAATACGCCTGGGTGCCTACCGCCCAATGGCTGCCCAGCGGCAGCCAGGCCTACGTCTCCATCCCGGATGCAGAGCCGTGGACGGCCGAAGCGGAAGCCGCGCTGTACCAAATTCCGGTGAGCGGCCCGGCTGTGGAGATTGGCTCAGTGTTGGGCAACACGCTGTTTGCCGCGCCAGAGTGGGCGCGCAGCGGCGGCAATTTGGGCTACACCCAGGTCGTTTTGGGGCCAGCCAACGTGCAATCGATTGTGATTGCGGATGGGGATGGCGACAACCCGGTGACCGTGCGCACGGCCAACAACCAGCCGTTGAGCTTTGCCGGGTGGAATTCAGCGGGCACGCATTTTCTGTATGCCGGGCCAGATTACGTGGGGGTGGGGCAGGTGGGCCAGCCTGCGCTGGAGGTGCTGGTGGCGGGCGGCGTTAGCAGCCAGCAGTGGCTGACGGATGGGGCGTTTGTAACGGCCGTTCGCAATGGCAGCAGCGGGCAGTTCCTCACGGGCAATCTGGCTGGGAATACGCTGGTTGTGGGCGAGACGGGGGGGGATACGGCCGTCTTCGACGTCTGGGCACCTTAGAGAATTACTATCAACAGGTTTCGCAGATTAAACAGATTTTATCTCTTAAATCTGCGAAATCTGTTGATAAAAAATGAGGGTCTTCAGGATTTCGTGGGGTCTGGCGTGAAACGTGATGCGTGAAACGTGATGCCTCTCTGGTCACGTTTCACGCATCACGGGCTGTAAACCCCCTGAATTCCCAAAGAGCCCAAAATGATAGCCTTTTGTCAGTCGTGAATAGCTCGAAAAGCAAAACTCAAAAACGTATCTGTTCTCTGTGGGGCTAATAAAAAGAAGTGCGCCCCCTGTCCTGCATAAACAGGGGGCGCGTGCAGAGGGGATGTTGTCGATGAAGTTATGAGATGAGGGACTTCATCGACGAAAACAAAAAAGGAGCGCTGCACAATGATTGCTGTTAGGTGTTGTCCGATACCTGCTCTTACAATCATTGTCCAAAACAATTACCTTTCGGTAACTGGTGTTGGCGACACAATCCCACAAGGCCAACTTCGACCTTTTGGGTTGTCAACTCCTTGGAGTTGATACGTTATATAAATTTTTAATCAGCGGCGGCGTAGAAACGCCGGAATTTCCAGATTGTTGGGTGCAAATTTTGGCTGCACCGGTTCCAGTTCGCGTTCTTCTTTTTCGCGGGCGGGCACCTGCCGTGCGGCGGCGCTGGCCTCTGTTTTGGGACGATGGGTGGGCGGGGTGTTTGGACGGCCGTACTGCTGCTGCAGCACCTGTCGCCGAGAAACTGTCCGCTCAAAGCCAGTAGCGATAACCGTGATGCGCATTGCGTCGCCCATGTTCTCGTCGATAACCGCGCCGAAGATCATGTTGGCGTCTGGGTGGGCGGTTTCGCGGATGATGGCGGCGGCGACGTTCACATCGTACAGGCTCATGTTTGGCCCGCCGGTGACGTTGAACAGGATGCCCTGTGCGCCGTCGATGGTCACATCCAGCAGGCGGGAGCTAATGGCCTGCTCAGCGGCCAGTCGAGCCCGCTCTTCACCCTCTCCGTGGCCCACAGCCATCAACGCTGCGCCACCTTCCGACATAATTGCTTTCACATCGGCAAAGTCCAGGTTGATGAGGCCAGGCACCGTAATGAGTTCACTGATGCCCTGAATGCCCTGCCGCAGCACGTCGTCGGCCATCTTGAAGGAATCTTTTAGGGAAACACGCCGGTCGGTTAGTTCCAGCAGGCGGTCGTTGGGAATGACAATCAGGGTATCTACATGCTCTTTTAGCTTTTCGATGCCGGATTCGGCGGAGTTGGAACGTTTGCTGCCTTCGAAGAGAAACGGCCGTGTCACCACACCAATCGTCAGGGCACCCTGCTCGCGGGCCAACCTGGCCACGATGGGGGCCGCCCCAGTGCCCGTGCCACCGCCCATGCCAGCGGTAATAAACACCATGTCGGAACCAGCCAGCACTTCGTGCAGCTCTTCGGTGGACTCTTCGGCGGCTTTTTCGCCCTGCTCCGGATGGCCGCCAGCGCCCAGGCCTCGTGTCAGCTTTTCGCCGATGCGCACCCGCACAGGAGCGTCGGAAAGCAGCAGCGCCTGATTATCTGTATTGACGGCAATAAAATCGACGCCGTTGATGCCTTCTTGAATCATGCGGTTTACGGCATTGCAGCCACCGCCGCCCACACCAACCACGCGAATACAGGCTACATTTTCAAATTCAGGCGCTCTTTGCATGTGAATACCCTCTTACTAGGTGACCAAAAAAATTGAGAAACAAGAGGCAAACAGAACCTCTTCCCAGGTTTGCCCCTTGCTCTCAATGGTTAAAACAAGGTTGCTTTGTTGCCTGGCCGGGGGTCATACCGGCTAGCGTACTGATCGAGCGTTGCTTTTTCCACCAGCCACTTGTTGCCAAATTTGATAGCTGGCAGCTTGCCCTGGCGGATCAGGCGACGAACAGATTCAGGGTGAATGTTCAGCCGCTTACTGACCTCTGCTACACCCGCATAATTTTCGATTAAGTCGTCTTTACTCATTGCTTCTCATCATTTTTAAGAAGCATCCTCACAGATGCGGGATACTACAACAATTCCAACTGTTGCAACAATACAACAAAACTCGACATATGTCAAGTACCAATTGTTGTAATAGCGCAACAGAGTTTGGGGAGATTGGAGATTGGAGATTGGAAAGCGCTTAGGCTCTTTGGGATTTCCTGGGGTTGGCAACGAATTGACGCGAATTATCACAAAAATTTGCGTTCATTCGGGCTAATTCGGTGCAAAAAACAGGTCAACTCCGCCAAATCCTAAAGAGCCAGCGCTTATTGACTGACAAATCTCAGATTTCTACCGCAGAGGGCGCAAAGGACGCAGAGATTTCTCCTTCATTTTTCTCTGCGCTCTCTGCGTTCTTTGCGGTTAAATAAGTTTTGTCGGTCAATCAGGAGCCAGCGCTTATCTCCAATCTCTAATTTCCCAAAGCTGTTAATCGTTGGGGAACTTGCCAACCCAGCCCACTTCAATGCCTGCTTCGGCCCAGAGCCGTTCGCACAGCTCGCCGACGTGCAGTTGCAGGTGGCGAATATTGTAGAATTGCAGCTCTAATTTGTTGAGGGGAATCCAGCTAAAGCCGGAGGGGGCTTCGGGGTTGAGTTGGCTGGTTTGTTTGGTCACTTCTTTTTGGCAAATGGCCAAATAATCCAGCAGTTCGGCGCGGCTGAACGGCTCACCTCGTTCCCACGGTGCGTCGGGTGCCCAGGGGGGCGGGCCAAAGCCGTTGAGGTTGGGGCGATGTTTTTCCCAGGGGACGAAGGTGGCTTCTTCTGGCTGGGCGTAGAGGTGGACGTAAAAGAGGGCGTGGTAGGCGATGTGCCAGAAGGGGTTGGTGAAGGTTGGGTTACGCCACAGTTCGTCGGGGCATTTTTCGATGACTTGCTTCATCATGGCCAGGGTGGCCAAATATTGCGAGGTGATATCGGCTTGAATATTCATGGGCCTCCAATTTGCCAATGAAAAATCGATGTTGTTTTCTGGGTAGTTTGAGCTAGCGATGCGGCTGTGTCTGGGTGAGCAAAAAATGATCACCGCTTAATTTTTACGGTGGCGGGGCTGCTTTGGGCGTGAGGATGAAAAGTTTATGACGATAGAGTGAACGGCCGTTCCCGGCAAAATCATGAGCGGGCCAGCCCAACCAGGCCAACAGGCGCATAAACAGCAAAGCCACAGCCCGGCCGCTTAACAGGGCATGCCACAGCTGCCGTTTGGGTGTCGCTTGGGGCGGGGTGGATGACGGTATCTTGGCGTCACTTGTTTCGTTGTTTATCCAAATGATATCGTCTTCAATATCTTCAATGTGCAGGATTTGGAAGTGGGGCAGCAGCAGCCGGGTGTAGTTGGCTTCTGTAAAATGGTATGGGTGATGTGGCTCCAGGATCGATTGAAAATGCTGCCAGATCCATTCCCCCCAGCGAGTTTGATGGCAGTTTACCGCAAGTACGGCCGTTCCGGCCCCATCACACACGGCTGCCAATTTTTGTATGAACAGGTCAATCGCTTCGCTGTGATCGATGCAGTTAATAGCCAGCACCACATCAAATTGACGCTCGGTGGCAAACGTTTCTAGCGGGCCAGTGACTACGGTTTGCTGATGATAGAGGTGCGGGGCCAATTGTGTGTACTGGTTATTTAGCGGATCCAACGAAACAAAATCAGCCTTCTCCGGAAACAGTAAGAAGATGCCACTGGGACCGGCTCCGACCTCAAGCACCGATTTTGTCGCAAGGCGCTCTGGTGAAAGCCTGGCTTTGGCCAGAATACGCTGCCAATACGCTTTTTTGCGGGCGATGTACAGGTCATTGTCTAGTTTGTGGGAGATTTGAACCCAACAATTGAGTTCCTCTGACTGAGCCTGTTGCCAGATGGATGCGTTCTTCATGAGAAGCATTATTGCATAGTTTTTAGGGAAACGCGAACGGCCGTTCCGCCTGGCGCTTCTCCTTTGTTATTTTTTGCTTTACCGCCAGCCTGCCTATAAATTTTGTCGTTGGCAGTGGGAGATTTTGGGAGAATAGATATATTATTGGGCGAAAGCGTTACTTTTGGCCACAAAGTTTCACTGTAAAAACAGTCCCGATTTATCTAGAGCGCTGTTTGTTAAGTACAGACTGCCTGAGCTCCGGCTCAACACCACGAATGAAAATCGTAGGTCGGATTACCAATCCGACCCGCATTTACGAAGGAGACGACACCAACTGTCGTTGACCACCATGAATGAAAATCAGCAGATTGGTGCATGCAGGCACAAGCAGATTTGCGCAGATTGCACCCAGATTTAATCTGCGTTCATCCGCGTAATCCGCGGCCTATTTTCAGAGGAGTGAATTGTATGGAAGGTTTTGCCCCCACGACCTGGAAACAAGAGAGTTGGCTAACTCGGTGGCGGCAAACGGCCGTCTTTGAGCGGTTATTTGCTCCGGTGGATACGGCCGTTCTCGCCTACTTCCGCATTGCCTTTGGGCTGATCATGTTGTGGGAAGTGTCTCGTTATTTTACAAATGGCTGGATTACTCGCTACTGGGTTGAGCCGGTGGTGAACTTTCCTTATTATGGATTTGGTTGGGTACGGCCGTTGCCCGGCATGGGCATGGAGCTGTTGTTTGCGGGCTTAGGCGTTTTGGCCATTTTCATTATGCTGGGCTTTTATTACCGGCTCAGCGCCACCCTCTTTTTTCTTGGGTTTACCTACAGCTTTTTGCTGGAGCAAGCCCGCTACCTCAACCATTTTTACCTCATTGTGCTGCTCAGCTTTTTGCTCATCTGGCTACCGCTGGGGCGCGTGTATTCGCTGGATGCCCGGCGGGCGGCCCACGGCAGCATCCAACGCGCCCCCGCCTGGACGCTCTGGCTGCTGCGAGCGCAGATTGGCATTGTTTACTTTTACGCCGGGCTGGCCAAGCTCAACCGCGACTGGCTGCAAGGGGAGCCGATGCGCGGCTGGTTGGCCTCGCGCACCGATTTTCCGCTGATCGGCCCATTTTTTACGGAAGAGTGGCTGGTGTATGCGTTTTCTTACGGCGGTCTGCTGCTGGATTTGCTGATTGTGCCCTTTTTGCTGTGGCGGCGCACCCGGCCGTTTGCCTTTGCGGCGGGCCTCACCTTTCATCTGATGAACGCCAAACTGTTTTCGATTGGCATTTTCCCCTGGTTTATGATTGCGGCAACGGCCGTTTTCTTCAACCCAGGTTGGCCCCGCCGCGTGATTGCCTGGCTGGGCTGCCAATGCGTGCTGCACCCGCCAACCGGGCCAGAAAAGCACCACACCTCAGCCAGCCAGCCGCTGGTGGTGGCGCTGCTGGGCTTTTACCTGCTGGTGCAGCTGCTGCTGCCGCTGCGCCATTACCTGTACGCGGGCGATCCCAGCTGGACGGAAGAGGGGCACCGCTACGCCTGGCACATGAAGCTGCGCGATAAGGACGCCGAGGCGACGTTCCAGGTGGTGGATGCCCAATCGGGCCAAACCTGGCAGGTAGCGCCAGAAGAATATTTGCCCGGCTGGCAGGCGAGCAAAATGGCGGCTCATCCTTACATGATCTGGCAGTTTGCTCGCTTTTTAGAGGCGGAATGGCAAAAGCAGGGGGTGGCCGACGTGGCGGTTTATGCCGAGGTGATGGCCTCGTTGAACGGCCGTTCTCCCCAGCGGCTCATCGACCCCAACGTAGATTTGCTGACAGCCACGTATTCAATACGGCCGTCTGCCTGGATTGTGCCCCTGGGTGAATAGAGGGTGCGGGGTCCGGTTCCTTCCCATGCATACTTGAAGTCTCCCTAACAGTTTGCGTTACCTGCCTGTGGGGGGCGTGGGTTCTGCTTGGGAGCAGGAAAAGCCCGAAGCCAGAAAAATGCTTGAAAATGCCGCAGAATCCCACACGTCCGGTGTGCGCTTTGTTGGGCGTTTTTGTTGAGCAAGATTCATTGGCTGATACAAAACGCTACCGAAAGTTAACTCTCACTTTATGACCTTAAGCCATGTATCGGTTACTCTCATTTCCTGCATAACCGAACGATATAAAAAATCAGCAGGTTCTTCGTGGGCGGTAGAAAAGACAAGTGTGCAGCCGATTTCTTTAAGCCTTCGTAACCCTTCGGTGATAACCGCTTTGCCGAGCCCGCGCTGCCAGTGTTCAGCCGCAGTACCAACCAAAACAGTCACCGCGCTACGCGTGTAATCATCATAAAAAATAGTGCAGAACGAGGCAATACTTCTATCTGGTGCAACAGCAATAATATCCAGATCACGGCGGTACAATGGCGCGGATTGAAGATTTGCGTACCATGAATAATCGCCGTCGTAATTTCTATTAGGTTCATCGTGATGGAATGCCCGCCAGGATGCCCAACTCCGCGCAGGGTATTCTTCTGCTCCACCCATCGAGCGAATTGAGTAGCCCGAAGGAAGTGGCGTATTGGGGATGGAATCTAAATTGCGACGATAATGATGCCCCCAGCCAGATTCCTTTTTATAACCCCGATTTTTTGCGATTTCCTGACGTTGTGTATCGTCTTCAAAGATGGGCATATGAATATAATGCCTCTCATCTTCAGTCGTCGCATAGAAATTTTCCTCTGCATAAGTGAGTATTTCATTTTCCAACTCTGCAGAACGAAAGTGCGGATGGATATGTAAGCGGAGTTCGCTACCGCCAAGATGATTCAACGCAGCAACAATTTTGCCATCGGTGTTTTCCCAAAGTGCCATTCCTTTTTCTACTGCTTCAAAAATAGTGCAGGTTTTGATGTAATGCCAACGCCAGTAATCGAGGCGTGCGACATTCCAACTGTGTTCGAGCCTGCCGTTGAGCAGGAATATTTCCCGCAAAAAATTGCGGGTACGCCAGAAATCATCTTCTTTGGTACATGTGCGACAGGTGAGTTTCACTATTTATTCCCAATATCATTAGTTGTTGTTGCCAAACGCCCAACGGCTGACGCTAGCTGCGCGGAATACCATAAGCTCACGAGAGCTGGCTAACGCCCCGATAAGCTGTGCCAACTGGCTACGGCCGTTTCCTCCACTGCAAGACCCGTAGTGGTTACGGATAATACGGGTCATATCGGTAGAAATGGGGCACGACCGACCGCCTGGCGGCGGTGTGCGGTTATCGGCGTGGGCAACGGCACAGCTTGGCTCGTTTTAGGCCAAGTCTGTTGATCAAGAGATCAGTAGCGATCGCGGCGGCCCTCCCCACCAAAATCACCCCGGTCGCCGCCAAAGGAGCTGTCCCCGCCGGATGGCGTGTCCTCGGCCAGGTTCACCCGCAAGGGGCGGCCATCCACGTCATAACCGTCGGTGGCGCGGATCAACGTCAGGCCATCATCAGTCTCGATCTCAACGAAGCCGAAGCCCCGTGATCGACCCGTGTCACGGTCGCTGATCACTTGTGCGCTCTTAACATCGCCATGTGGGGCGAAGATTCCCTCCAATTCAGCATCACCGACGCTCCAAGGAAGGTTTCCGACAAAAATTTTCACTAACATTACGCATTCACTCCTTTGCGCTCCAGCGCAGTATACGAACAGAAAAACATTCCTGTTCAAGAAACAGGTCAACAAATCTGAGCAACCGGTGCGTGGACGTTGGCCCGACGCGATCGCCCCGGCAAACAACACCCCGCCCTTCGTTCGCCGAAATGCTCCCGTATCTGTTTTCGGAGCAATTTCCTACGTTAAGAAAGTTTGGAGGCTTTGAAGCTCATTTTAGCTCGAAAATCAACCATATTGTTCAGCAAAGGGGATTATGGTGCATCAAAAACGGCCGTTAAGTGAGCAAATTCTTCTCAAAACGGCTCTCTTGGCACTGTTTTTCGTAACATACGGCGAGTATCACGGTAATTATGTTGTAAAAATGGCTAAGTAAGCGGCCTAACGCCCGCTTCAGCCGCGCTTTGCGTCGGCTCTATGCCTTGTTTGGCGGCTAACTATGCAATTTATATATAAGGGTCTTCCTGGGGGTTGGGGGGGGGGGGAGGGGGGGGGGGGGGGGGGGGGGGGTGGGGGGGGTCTTGTCGCGTTTCCCCCCCCGGGGGGGGCCCGGGACCCCAAAACCAAAGCTTTTATATAAGAGGTGCACCGGCCGGAGATCATCCACAGGACTCTAATAATGGAAGACCTCCCCAAAGCAAGGGAAGCGACAAAATGATTGCCCATTCAGTCTGCCATCGCTCCTTTCCGGAAGTTTGCAACCGTAGTCTCGTTGTTGTAATAACTTAGATTGTCTATGCTTGAGGTGCTCTGTTGAACAAACGATAGAGCAGATAAACGAGGGAAATGACGACCCACGGCAGATACCACATGAGGAACGTCCACGTACTACCAATATAGTAATCGAAGAAATTAATCTCGAAGATGATACGCGTCACATTAACGAGATCCGCAACGCATACAACGACGAAGAGCCAGATAAGCGGAACCGATAACCCAAGGCGTCGCCACACCGCATAGGCCGCAAGTAGTGCCATAACCCCAGACACATAATCACCCCAAGCCATCTGTGCCAAGGCATCCTGTGGGATGGCTGCGTCTGCCTGCCCCCCTACTAGGAGCGTCATGCCCGTAAATCGATACGCTTGCAGCAATAACATTGGCAAAACTGCCCGTTCGAACGGCAATTTTGCAAGGCGTGGCTGCATATATTCGAAAAATATGAGCGCTGCGGCCAGAGCCGATACGCTGAATTGTAGGCCTAATATAATCCAGTTGTTCATCATTTGTTTCCTTCGTGATAATGGTCTGTTTTCGCCAACCAGGAAAGCTGCCAAGAACTCTGATTCTGTGTTGGATTGCGTTGATAATTGGCATTTTACAACGATCGTTGTAAAATGCCAATTGTCAATCCACTCGTAGTTGCGCTATTAACAATAAACTACGGATAACTGAGCACAGAGTAAAGGAGTTACATGAATAATTGGATTATCTTAGGTGTTCAAAGCACCATCGGATTAATTGTCTACGCATTGGTATTTTTCTGGTACGTGCAACCGGCCCTCTCAAAGCTATCCTTTGAAAGAGCCGTTGCGCCAATGCTACTGTTACACGTTTTTCGGTTCACGGGCCTTACCTTGTTGGTGATTGGGCAAGTCGATCCATCTGTACCGCAGGCAGCGCTATCCGCGATAGCATATGGCGATTTATTGGCCGGTATGAGCGCGTTGCTCGCAGTTCTTGCCTTACGGGGTCGGTCTGCTTTGGCCGTGCCTTTAATTTGGCTCTTTACGATCATCGGGTTCGCCGATCTGGTGAATGTCGGGCGCATCGCCGTCAATCTCGATCTGTTCAACCACGCTGTTGGCGTGATGTGGTTGGTCGCCATCTGGTATTTTCCGACCATTCTTATCGCACACGTTTATATTGTGTACCGCCTCATCAATAAAGGAAATAGTGACCTCAAAACGAGTGCCACCAGAGCCTAACCACAGCATAGAGCCTACGCAAATACGGGTTGTAGTGAATACCATTATTACGCCCCCACTTTAGGAAAAAAACATGGAATTGCATCAAAAACGCATCGTCATTACGGGTGGCGGTTCAGGGATTGGGTTGGCGATGGCACTGGCACTGGCAGCGGAAGGTGCGCAGGTTGTCATCACCGGTCGCGGGAAAGCCAAGCTTGCTGAGGCAGCATCTAAACACGCAAATATTTCGGCATATGTTTGTGATGTGACTGACGAGGCTGCGGTTGTCGCGCTGCGCGACGCAATGGATGCCGCGGGCGGCACGGATCTGTTGGTCAACAATGCGGGGGTGATGCATCGGTTTGATGTAACACAGGGGTTCCCGCTGGAGAAACAACTACAAGAGATCGCTATCGATGTGTCAGGACCGGTGCGCCTCGTCCACCATTTCTTGCCGCAGATGTTGCAACGTGCATCGGTCATCGTTAACGTCAGTTCCGGACTGGCATATGTTCCCTATGCTGCGGCCCCGATTTATAGTGCCAGCAAAGCCTTTCTGCATACGTACACCCAAAGCTTGCGAGCACAGTTGGCGGGTACTTCAGTCCGGGTGGTTGAGCTGTTGCCGCCGGTGGTGGATACCGAGATGGCCGCTGAACTAGATCCGTCATTCGCCCGCATGGCGCCGGAGAAGCTCGTTGCAGCATTCATCAAGGGGCTAAAAAACAATGTGGATGAGATCACCCCTGGTCAGTCGGCGCAACTGAAGCTGATGAGCCGACTGGCACCCGGATTTATTTTTCAGCAGCTCAACAAGAACCCATGGGGCTAACCATAGAATTTTACAACTATGATATCGGGGGATTGGGTTCCTGATGCTTTTAACCGAACGCCTGAATTGGATTTAGAGGATCGACAAATGCAGACACAAACGATTGTCCAACCGGAATTTACAACGATTGATGGACATCGCATTCGCTACGCGGCATCGCGTCGAGAGGGCTATCCACAACTCCTATTAACCTCGCCACAACCCCAAAGTATTTTGGCGTATGAACAATGGTGGGAAAGGCTGACGCAACAGTTTGATCTTGTCGCAGTCGATTTGCCCAATCATGGACACTCTGATGCGGTGGCCGAGATCACCACTGTCAGCCAACAGGCCGCATTTTTCGGCAAAATTCTCGAGCACTTTGGGTTGGATCACCCGCATCTGGTTGCACCGGATGTGGGAACGCCAACCTCACTGCGATTTATGGCCGACAACCCCGGACGGATCAAGTCGGCCATTGTTGGTGATGCCGGTTGTGTTGGGCAGGTTGATGGTGAGTGGCTGTTTCGACAGCTTGTTTATTCGCCGGTCGTTCAGCAGCTCACATTACTTGGCGGCGGTGCCATTGGAGGTCGAATCTATTGTGCGAGCGCAAATAGCGTTGGCTATAAACGGTATACCCCGCCCAAACATATTCTGAAAGATTATCTGGCGGGTTCGACCGACATCAAAAAACTACGTGGACAGGTTAAATTTTTGGGTAGCTATCCAAATGAAACCCCACAACTCGCCAAAGATGTGCCGTCGATTAAATCACCTATCCTTGTGCTGCATGGTGAGTACGATACGTTTGTCGCTGTATCCAATTCACAGCGGCTACATGAACTCCTGCCGAACAGCGAGTTTGCTCTCATTGAAGATGCAGGTCATTATTCATATGAAGACAATGCCGAGCAATATCTGGCTCATGTCTTGCGCTGGATTGCGCGTGCCGAATCCTCTTGAGCCGGTGCTTGATCGCCCGATTTGCATTGATTAAATCGCTACCTATCATCTGGCTGCGCCCGTTCCAGACCGTAGCCAGATGACAGATTGCAAGCCACCACCGCTTTTTAGTGTTTGCAACTGCCCCTTGAGTTGACCTAGAGAGAGTTCGACAAAATCCACGAGAACCTGTGCTTCGATAGGCGAGCGAGCTAGGACAAAAGTGCCGACAAAAGTGCCGACGAGCGCGTGCGCTAATTTGTCGATTACCTGCGTGGGGATGTCATAGTTCTGTAGTTCATTGGTCAGAGCATTCTGAAACGCAGAGCGCACACGCGTCAAGTACCCTTGCAAAATTGGCCGAACGTTCGGTGACTCACCAATGGGTTCCCGTAAAGAATTGCAGGCGAGACAACCGTATTGCCCCATATGTGTTTGAGAATACGCCACAATGAACTCGAAAGCGGAAACAATCTCAGAGAAAGCCGCTCCCTCTGATTCGGTGAAGAGGATGTGTTTTGTGCTGCCGGTTTCGATGAACCGTTGCAAGGCAGCAACGAATAGACCTTCCTTGTCGCCAAAGGTGTTATAGAGCCCTTTGCGATCCACTCCCGTGGCTTTTTCAATGGCACTGAGGCTCGTTGCCTCGTACCCTCGTTCAAGAAAGGCAAACATTGCTTGGGTTACAACTTCTTGTTCATTAAAACTTTTGGAACGTGCCATGATATCAGCTTACACAAAAACCGTGCTGGCGGCAACTCCATGCGGCTGATGGTAACGTCAATGCCTATCATGGGGTTTCGTCTCAGGTGCCAGGAACAGCAGTTGTTGGTAGTGGTGTGATTTCCCTTTTGAATAAAGCCTGTAGTCAGCTAAGCAAGTAATTAGGCTGAATAATTGGCAACATGTCCCCCCATGGACAGCGTAGTTAGCGACTGCGCGTAGTATATACGAGCCTATCCCCTTTCTCAAAAAAGTGCAGAGAAAAGAGCGTAGAAGAGGTGTTCGTCATTCTCTTGACCAACTAAGCACACGGCCGTGTTGCCTGTTATCGTCTGCTCGCTGTTCAACGACTTCGATTTGGCTTATGCTCTCGGTGCGTCCCGCTTTATCGCCAAGCTTGTCGGGCGTGGTTTGAGGGGGTGGTGGTGTGGGGTGGGTAAGGGAAAAACCACGGCCGTGTCTGGGGAGAGAGACACGGCCGTGGTTTTTATGTTATCTGCCTAACGTTTACTTCACCTGCCGCGAGCAAACCCGACGACCTGAATACCCCGACAACTTTACCTACTCAAAACCAAAATATCAAACGAGCCTCGTGCTCGCGGTCAGGTGGAAGTTTTGTTAGCGCGATAACTAGATCAATCCATTATGCAATTGGCATTGAATGATTCAATCAACTCTTTGCCTACGCCAATAGTCAGATCCATAAAATAGAGTTTTCCTGGTTCAAAGGTTGCAAAAACCAATTGTTGTCCATCTGGTGACCAGTCGATGGTCCATATTCTGGATTGTAGGTCTAATGAATCGCTGAAACATGATCCGTCTGCAGTTGAAAGGAAGATATGGTCATGGTAAATCTTTTCCCCGTCCTCGGAGACATCATATGTAAAAACCAACATATCACCATCAGGAGACCAATTAGGGGTTCGCAAACGTTTGTCAATTACCCCAATCAGCTCGCCTGACTCAATGTCAATAATCTGTAGCCCATCTACATTCATGACGGTCAAATACCCATCCGAAGAAACATCAAAACTGTCAGTTACAGTGACCATAGCAGCCTCAGTTTGGGCAAATTGACGTTGTTTACCACTATCTAGGTCGATTTCAAAAATGGGCACTTGTTCTTTCAGGTGACCAATGTCATTGTCAATAACGATAATTTTGTTTGGTTCACTACCCCAAGTTGCTGCACTCCCAAACCATAATTCCTGTTGAAATTGGCCACTTTGGGCATCGACGATACCAATATTGAATGGTGTGTCTTCTGTCGGTCGTTCTACATAAATTGTTACGATCAATGATTGACTGTCAGGTGACCACTCTGGGGTAAATTTAGTGTCTTCTTGCTCCGGTAGAATAGGATGAAATACACCTGTAGTTATGTCTATGACCGCCACACCAATGTCCTCAAGCCAGCCTTTTTCATACCTGACTACTACTTTTTGACCATCTGGAGACCATGCCGATTCAAGAAACCTCGTTTCTGAATCCATTTCCAAAAAATCGATGCCTTCATACCGTTCCGGCCCTGGTTTTGATGTGCATCCTACAGTGGTGCAAACGCTTATAATCGATATTAGTAATAAGATTGACCACTGTATCAGGGTTATCTTTGTTGGCACTTGTGGATAAGGTCTTAGATGATTAGCAACGAAATTTCTGATGTAGTCAGTTTTTAGCATTATTGAATCCTCCATAACAACAAGGGTTTGGCAAAAAATGTATTACCAAAAATGACGATAAAGTTGTTATAGGAGTTCCCTGTCCTGGCAAAAGGTATTCTTAATAGCACCAGTCAATCCGATACCCCAAATACGCTACCAAGTAAGTTAAATTATTATAGTCGCGTAGTACTCAATATTTTCTCTGACCTCCTTTCCGTTGTAGCAGACATTTTTACTCACTGGCTGCGCTAACGAAGTAAGGATTCATGCGGCGCGGAGTCTTCGGAGCCGCCGCATAATCCTGAGTTGAACAAAGCCGGATGGGCGGGACCCTTTTCACTTGGAATTTAAGACCAGGGGATGTACGTTAACCGCCAACACCAGCCCCACACGATGGGGGTCATTGTAGCAGTTTGGACTGGAAAAGGTCAATAAACAGCGACAGGTTTGGACCGACGTTTTCTCGCGAAGCCACCATAACTCGTCGGCTGGCAAACGTTAGGCAGCTTAAAAAAAGCAACCCGTACCAGGATGCAGTTCAGTTAGTCACCAATTGTCACCCAATGAGCCAGGTCAAGGCGGCAGCCAGGATGATGAGACCGGGAGTGGCTTCGGCAAAGAGTGAACAGGACGGAGGGGGAGGCCGCAAAGAGGGCATCTCCGCAACCATATCGTTGGTGCAGGAGGCACTGTCTCCTCTGGTTGTTCCTGTTTAGGCGGCGATGGCGTAGGTCTAAGCCAGGCGATCACCTGCCGCAAGCGTGCCCGCTGCCCCGGACTGAACAAACCATAATAACGCACCTTGACAAACCCCTTGGGCAAGACATGCTGCAAGAAGCGGCGGATGAACTCCAAGACGGCCACCGTGCACAATCGCCAGTGGCGTGAGCCAGATGGACGGAAACGAAAGGTGACTGTCGGCAGACCACCGGCCGGGTCATGGTTCAGCGAAACAATGCGGCGGTTGGTGATGGCGACGCGAAAGATGTAAGGGGCCAGGTAGCGCAACGCCCGTTGGCCGCTGCCGACCCGTTTACAATGGACGACCCAGGGCTTAGGCCAGACGGCCGGGGGGATTTGTCCCCAGAGGTCGGTCTGGCGCAAGGCATCACGGACTTTGGCGCGAAACAAGAGGGAAAGCGCCTTGACCGGGAGAAAAAAGCGCCTGGTGCGCCGCCAGCGCCAAACCTGCCCGTCCCACGCCCCGGCCGGAACCAGGTAATGGACGTGGGGATGGTAAGCCAGGTCGCGACCCCAGGTGTGCAGCACGCCAACCAGGCCAATATCCCCGCCCAGAAAGCGAGGATTTTGCGCCAACTGCTGGGTGGCCTCGGCGGAGGCGCGAAAGAGCAGATTGTAGAACAGCCGCTGATGGCTGCGAGCGAAGGGACGTAATTCGGCGGGAAGGGTAAAAGTCAGCATGAAGTAAGGTGTGGGCAGCAGCATCTCTTCCTGCCGGGCCAACCATTGCGCCGCCTTGTCCCCCTGACACTGCGGGCAATGGCGATTGCGGCAGGAATGATAGCTGTACTGCGTCTGCTCACAGGTGTCACATAGATAGACGTGGCCACCCAGAGCGGCTGTGCGGCACTGCCCAATAGCGCGGATAGCCTGCCGATGGCTGGGCAAGAGTTGGTCACCGAAGGCAGCTTCATAGGCCGGGCCATATTGCTGGTAGATGTCGGCCAGGGTCACCATGGCGTATCGGTAGGCAGGCCAGGTAAGTTGGCCATGACCAGATTGATGGCGCGGGTGGCCATCTCTTCGGCCGGGCGGGTCAGGTGGGTGTAAATAGCTGTCGTCTTTAAGGAACGGTGCCCCAACCAGATTTGAATCAGGCGCAGATTGACGCCCGCTTCCAGCAGGTGAGTGGCCCAGGAATGGCGCAGGGTATGGACAGAGGCGGTCTTGTTGACCCCGCTCTCCTGCAACGCGGCCTTGAAGGCACGCTGTACCCCGGTAGGACTCATCGTCTCCCGAACGCCAGTCGTTGTCTTAGCCGGAAAGAGCCAGGTAGGATGGCGATGGGTGAGCCAGAAGGCGCGCAGCAGCGGCAACACGGATTCTGGCAAGGGGACGTAGCGATCTTTGCCGCCTTTGCCCTGTTGAATATGCAGGCACATGCGGTCGCTATCGACGTTGCCAACCCGCAAGCCAACGCCTTCTTGTAAGCGTAAGCCACAGCCGTAGATGAGACTCAGGCAAGCGCGATAGGCGGGATGTTTCAGGTGGCTGAGAAGACGGTGAACTTCGCTGACACTGAGGACGACGGGCAGCTTATCTGATTTTCCAGGTCGAATCAGGTCAAAGGTCTGCCAATCGCGCTGGAGTGTTTGCTCAAAGAAAAACTTGATACCACACAGTGCCTGGGTACAGGTGCTGCGCGACACTTTCTTCTCATTTTTGAGATACAAGAAGTAGTCGCGCAGTTCTTCTTCGGTAATTTGGTCGGGGGATTTGTTGAAAAAGTCGGCCAACTGGCGCACGGCCGTGGCATAAGCCGCCTGGGTCTTGGGTGCCAGGCCGCGCAGTTGCATGTCTTGTAACATGCGCTGACGTAAAGGGGTCATGACTATACCTCCTAGGGGAAAATGGATTTATAGGAAATATAATCGTTTATGCGGTTGAATTTGAAGGGGAATAAGTTGTTTCGACTACCTGCGCGCAGCGCTTAGTTCAACATATATTATGCCGACTGGTGTTCGGCATAAGAACTGGGTTTTGCATGTTATGCCGAAAGATTTCGGCTTTCTTTCGGCATAACATGCCTGATAAGGTAAAATTGCTGCGTTCGTGTCGGCATAAGACGAGAATCCAGGGTTTATGCAGAATACTGTTCAGTATAACTCCCCAATTCCCTGGCAAAATGCTGACTTCAGCCAGTATAAATGCTTTTTTGTGGTTTTTCAATTTAGGAAGTAGAAAATGGCACAAAAGATCAAACTGCTCGATCAGGTTCGTCAGAAGATTCGCCTCAAGGGGTATTCCTACCAAACCGAAAAAACATACGTGGATTGGATTAAACGGTTTATTTTGTTTCATCAGAAGCGGCATCCGTCTGAAATGGGCAAGGATGAAGTCGAGGCCTTCCTGACCCATCTGGCGGTGGATAGAGATGTCGCGGCTTCAACGCAAAATCAGGCGCTCAGCGCCTTGTTGTTTTTATATCGAGACGTTCTGAATCAACCGTTGGATTGGGTGAATGTACTTTGGGCAAAAAAGCCGTCCCGTTTGCCTGTTGTGTTAACCCGGCAAGAAGTGCACGCTGTTTTAAACCAATTAACGGGACTGCCTCATCTTGTGGTTCAGCTGCTTTATGGTGCCGGTTTGCGGGTAAATGAATGCCTTCGGCTGCGGGTTAAAGATGTCGATTTTGGCCAGCAGCTGATTATTGTTCGGGACGGTAAAGGGTTTAAGGATAGAGCGACACCGCTGCCCCAAACGGCCGTTCCCGCCCTACATACCCAGCTGCAAACCACACAAAAACTGCATTACCAGGACCTGGCAGACGGCAACGGCCGTGTTTCACTGCCCCATGCCCTCGCTCAAAAATATCCCAATGCCCCTACAGAGTGGCAGTGGCAGTTTGTCTTCCCCTCACACACTTTGTCGCAAGACCCGCAGTCAGATGACGAGACGTTGTACCGCCACCACCTCCATCCCAGCAGCATACAAAAAGCCGTGCGGCAGGCTGCCAAAAAAGCCCGCCTTGCCAAACACGTTACCCCCCATACCTTTCGCCACAGCTTTGCCACCCATTTGCTGGAAGCAGGCTATGATATTCGCACCATTCAGGAACTGCTGGGTCATAAAGACGTCAAAACAACCATGATCTACACCCATGTGATCAACCGCGGCGCGATGGGTGTACGCAGCCCGCTGGATGAGCTAGCCCTATGACCACAGAGGCAGAACGTGAAGCAGTGGTAACGGCCGTTACCACCGCCATCAAACAATCCAAAAAATACGGCGACACCAGCGAAGCCACCATCCGCCAGCTGGCCGAAGAAGCCGCCAGGCAGCACAAAAAGCCCAAAGCGGCCATCAAAGCGGTGCGCGCCCGGCTGCACAGCATCATGGCCCCCTACCTGGGCGACCCCGACTACGCCGCACTGGCCCGGCAGCTCAGCGACGCGTTTGCCGCCAACGACCAGGCGCGCATCAACCAGCTCTGCCTGGCCAGCCTGGACGCCCACCTCTCCACCCGCGAACGCCTGCCCATCATGACGGAGTTTTACCAGCAGATCTTCGCCGTTACCGGCCAGCCCAGCGCCATTTTGGACATCGCCTGTGCGCTGAATCCGCTGGCGCTGCGCTGGATGTTCCCCAATGTCGGTAATCAGTTATCAGTGGTCAGTAATCAGGTGAAGTTTTATGCGTATGATATTCATGAGCCGCGCATTCAGTTCATCAACCATTATTTTCAGCTAGAGGGGCTGGCACCGCTGGCGCGGGTGCAGGATGTGGCCATGCAGTTCCCGCACGAGCAGGCGGATGTGGCGCTGTTCCTCAAAGAGATGCCCCGCTTTACCCGCAATTATGGCGATTTGGGACGGCCGTTACTCCAATCACTCAACGTTCGCTGGCTCGTCCTCTCCTACCCCAGCATCAGCACCCACGGCGGGCGCAACCTCACCAGCCGCTACCGCGACTTCATGCACCAGCTCATTGCCGGCCTGGATTGGCCCCTCACCGAACTGCTTTTTGAAGGCGAAATCGTCTTCATCATCGACAAACTCGTTAGAAAATAGGCCGCGGATTACGCGGATTTACGCGGATTAAAATCTGTGGAAATCTGTGTTAATCTGTGGCTCTACTGAAAAAAGGGTGATTTCACCGCAAAGCGCGCGAAGAACGCCAAGATTAAAGCGTAAAACTTTGCGCTCTTTGCGTCCTTGGCGGTTCAACCAATTCTTGACCATTACAAAATCTGCGAAATCTGCTGATTTTCATTCATGGTGGTCGGCGACAGCCGGTGTCGTCTCCTCTAAAAAAAGGCTCTTTGGGAAATCAGGGGGGTTACAGCCCGTGATGCGTGATACGTGACCAGAGCGGTATCACGTTTTACGCATCACGTTTCACGCCGAACCCCACGAAATCCTGAAGACCCAAAATAAACAAATCTGATCTCTTCCACTATAGCCTGCGCAAGCTGTTACAATACAAAGCAAAGGTTATGATTTTTGTCACCTAACGCCTGCCCGGTTGACCGTGTATTCTCTCTTCGGGCAGTAATCGGCCAAATCACCTGCACTATTTCCCCAAAAAGACCTGCCGATTACTTTTGAATAAAGGCAGAAATTACAACAAAGTAGGTGAGCAATTTATGATGAAACGAATAGGTGTTTTAACCAGTGGCGGCGACGCCCAGGGAATGAATGCCGCTGTGCGCGCCGTCGTGCGCATGGCGCTCGATAAAAATGTACAGGTGTACGCCATCTATGAAGGGTACCAGGGCATGGTGAATGGGGGCGACCAGATACGGCCGTTCACCTGGACCAACGTTGGCGGTATTTTGCAGCAGGGCGGCACCGTTATCGGCACCGCCCGCTGTGCCGAATTCCGCGAGCGCAGTGGACGGCTCAAGGCAGTCCACAACCTGATCATCAACGGCATTGACGCCCTCGTCGTCATCGGCGGCGACGGCAGCCTGACCGGGGCCAACTTTTTGTATGAAGAATGGCCCAGCCTGGTAGAGGAACTGGTAGCTGCTGGCCAAATTAGCCCCGAGATGGCCGCCAACCACCCCCATATCCAAATTGCCGGCATCATCGGCTCTATCGACAACGACATGTACGGTTCCGACGTCACCACCGGCTCCGACACGGCGCTGCACCGCATTGTAGAAGCCACCGACGCCATCTCCAGCACCGCCGCCAGCCACCAGCGCATCTTTGTGGTAGAGGTAATGGGGCGGCGCTGTGGCTACCTGGCCCTCATGGGGGCCATGGCTGGCGGGGCCGACTGGGTGTTTATCCCCGAAAATCCGCCCGATATTGACAATTGGGAAGAAAAAATGTGCGAAGTGCTGCACCTGGGGCGCGAGGCTGGCCGCCGCGACATCATCGTGATGGTGGCCGAAGGGGCCCAAGATCGGTACGGGCAGCCCATCACCAGCGACCGAATCAAGCAGGTGCTGGAAGAGCGGCTGGGTGAAGAAACGCGCATCACCGTGCTGGGGCATGTGCAGCGGGGCGGCGCCCCCAGCGCCTTCGACCGCAACCTGAGCACCCTGCTGGGGGCGGCGGCTGTTGATTACCTGCTGGCCGCCGAAGGGCCAGAAGCTCCGTTTGTGATGGGCATTCGCGGCAACAAGATTAGCCGCACGCCGCTGGCGGAGGCGTTGGCCAAAACCCAGGCGGTGGCCGAGGCCAGCCGGGAGCAAAATTATGCCGAGGCGATGCGCCTGCGCGGCAGCAGCTTTAACGAATCGTTCCAGATTGTGCGTACGCTGGTGCGGGCCTTGCCGCACCCACCCACGCCGGGGCAGCGGCGCATGCGGATTGCCGTGCTCAATGCGGGGGGGCCAGCGCCGGGGATGAATACGGCCGTTCGTACGGCCGTTCGTCTGGGCACCGACAAAGGGCACATCATGCTCGGCGTGCAAAACGGCTTTCGCGGGCTGATCAAAGGCGATATCCGCGAGATGAACTGGATGAGCGTCTCTGGCTGGGCCTCGCAGGGTGGGGCCGAACTAGGCACCAACCGCTACATTGCCGAAGGTAGCGACTTTTACGCCATTGCCCGCTCCCTGGAAGAACACAAAATCGACGGGCTGTTGGTCATTGGCGGCTGGTCTGGCTATGAAAATGTGCTGAACATGATAGCCCAGCGCCCTACCTTCCCGGCCAACAACATTCCCATCGTCTGTGTACCGGCCAGCATCAACAACAACCTGCCCGGTGCCGAACTAAGCATTGGGGCCGACACGGCGCTGAACAACATTGTGCAGGCGGTTGATAAAATTAAGCAGTCGGCTGTGGCCTCGCGCCGGGTGTTTGTGGTAGAAGTGATGGGGCGCAACTGTGGCTACCTGGCGCTGATGAGCGCCCTGGCCACCGGTGCGGAACGTTTCTACACCAATGAGGAAGGGGTTACCACCAGCAATTTGCTGGATGATGTGCATGAGCTGGCTGAAGGGTTTAGCAAAGGCAAACGGCTGGGGCTGATCATTCGCAACGAAAGCGCCAACAGGATTTACACCACATCCTTCATCAGCGCCTTGTTTGAAGAGGAAGGGGGCGACCTGTTTGATGTGCGCGAGGCGATTTTGGGCCATTTGCAGCAGGGGGGCAACCC
The DNA here is from genome assembly GCA_016713825.1 of Candidatus Leptofilum gracile. Taxonomy (GTDB): domain Bacteria; phylum Chloroflexota; class Anaerolineae; order Promineifilales; family Promineifilaceae; genus Leptofilum; species Leptofilum gracile. The sequence goes on from JADJOJ010000004.1 coordinate 227,537, forward strand.
CTCCCCCTTTGACCGCATTTTGGCCACCCGGCTGGCTTCTCATGCGGTGAACCATTTGGAGCAGCTGATTGATGCGGGGGAGACGACCTGCGCTTGCCTGGGGCAGGTGGGCGGCTCGCTGCTGTTTACCGCCATGGAAGACGTGCCCCGCATGTTTGATATGGCCAAGAAACGGCCGAAAAAACAGTGGTGGCTGAATTTGCGCCCAATCGCGCGCGTTTTGGCCAAACCGGCACCGCAGTAGACGGCCGTATTTGTGGTATTTTATATAACTATTCAGGTGACCTGGTAAGACCCTAAGGGTTTTTAACGTTTGAAGACAAATTAGTCGGGTGAAAACCCATAGGGTCTCTATCGTTACAAAGACATTAGAGTTGTTCCTGATTAAAGAGATGAAGAATTTAGGACACAGATGGCGCTACTGAAAAAAGGGTGATTTCACCGCAGAGGCGCGGAGAGCGCAGAGATCTTTCTCTGGTAATTTTGGCTCTTTGGGAATTCAGGGGGTTTACAGCCCGTGATGCGTGAAACGTGAAACGTGACCAGAGAGGCCTCACGTTTCACGCTCACGTTTCACGCCAGACCCCACGAAATCCTGAAGACCCGTAATTTTTAGAACGCTGCGTCCTTTGCGTCTTTGCGGTTTGTTTTATCAGTGGACTCATCTGTGTCCCATTTCTTCCTGAATTTTATTGAGGAACAAGTCTATTATTTATAAAAGGAGTGAATAATGACAAAAATTGGCATTTTAACCGGTGGTGGCGATGTGCCTGGGCTGAACCCATGCATTAAGGCGGTGGTCAACCGCGCCATCGACGAAGGGTATGAAATTGTGGGTATCCGGCGTGGTTGGGGCGGCTTGCTTGATCTCAACATAGAGGACCCCACCTCTATTGAAAAGCACATAATGCCTCTGAACAAAAACGCCGTGCGGACCATCGACCGGACGGGGGGCACCATGCTGCACACCAGCCGTACGCATCCCGGCAAGGTAAAACCAGACGGCGTCCCCGATTTTTTGCGCGATCCAGACCATCTTGAAGCGGAAGCGGCCGACAAAAGCTTGCGAGACTTTACGCCGCACGTGATGAAAAACCTGGAGTATCTGGGCATCGACACGCTCATCCCCATTGGCGGCGACGATACGTTAAGCTACGGGGAGCGGCTGCACAGCGAAGGCATTCGCGTGCTGGCCATTCCCAAGACGATGGACAACGATGTGTACGGCACCGATTACTGCATTGGGTTTAGTACGGCCGTTACCCGCAGCGTCCAGTTCATTCATCAACTGCGTACCAGCACCGGCTCGCATGAGCGCATTGCCGTGGTGGAACTATTCGGCCGTAACTCTGGCGAAACCAGCCTCATCAGCTCCTACCTGGCCGGCGTAGACCGCGCCGTCATCTCTGAAGTGCCGTTCGACCCGGAAAAGTTGGGCGAACTGGTGCTAAAGACAAACGGGCCAACCCCAGCAACTACGCCATGGTCACCGTGAGCGAAGGTGCGCACATGATGGGTGGCAAAGTGGTGGAGTATGGCGAAGCAGATGCCTACGGGCACAAAAAGCTGGGTGGCATTGGTGAAATTTTGGGCGATGCGCTCAAGAAGATCACTGGCGAAAGCATTATCAACCAGAAGGTCTCTTACCTGATGCGCTCCGGCGCGCCCGACGCGTTGGATTTGATGGTGGCGACCAATTATGCCAATATGGCGGTTGACCTGATTAAAGATGGGGTAAGCGGCCGTATGGTAGCCCTGCGCGATGGCAAATACACCCACATCCCCATGAGCACCGTTACCAGCGGCGTCAAGCGTGTAGATGTGGATGAGCTGTATGATGTAAATTCATATCGTCCGCGCGTGCGCCACGTTATGGGCAAACCGATGTTCTTGTATTAAGGATAGGTTTGGTGGTTAGTGGCTAGTTTACCCAACAGCCCCTAACCACCAACCACCAACCACCAACCACCAACCACCCCTTTTCTGCTAAAATAGCATCATGCATCGCTTTTTTGTGGACCCCCAACAATTTTCAGGCGACCGGGTAAGTTTGCCTGAGGATATTGCTCACCAAATTCGGAATGTGCTGCGGCTGCGGCCGGGGGCCGCCATTTTGGTGCTAGACAACAGCGGGGCAGAGTACGAGGTGCTGCTGCGGCAGGTGGATAAGCAGCAGGTGGTGGGGGAAGCGGTGGCCAAACGGCCGTCTCCCAACGAACCAGCCGTGCAGCTCACCCTCTACCAGGCATTGATGAAGCGCGACAAGTTTGAGTGGGTGCTGCAAAAAGGAACCGAGATTGGCGTGAGCCAGTTTGTGCCCCTCGTCACCCAGCGCAGCTTGGTGCAAGATGTTGACATAAAAACAAACAAGCAGGCGCGCTGGCACAAAATTCTCACCGAAGCGGCCGAACAATCCCGCCGGGGGCGTATCCCCGAACTGCATCCGCCGCAAACGCTGGCCGAAGCGCTGGCGGCGCATCCGCCACAGCCGGGGTTGATCGCCTGGGAAGAGGAAGTGGGTTTGGGGTTGCGGGAAGCGTTGGGGGGTGGGGAACGGCCGTCTCACATCTCGCTGTTCATCGGCCCAGAAGGCGGCTTTGCGGCCGAAGAAGTTGAGGCAGCTCAGGCGGCGGGCCTCCGGGCAATTACCCTGGGTAAGCGGATTTTAAGAGCAGAAACGGCCGCACTCGTCGCCGCCGCCCTGGTTTTGCACGAACTAGACATAACCTAAACTGGAAACTAAATGCTTTATCTCGTAGCGACTCCCATCGGCAACCTTGGCGACATCACCCTGCGGGCGCTGGAAACGTTGCGCCAGGTGGACGTGGTTGCCAGCGAAGACACCCGCAAAACAGGCCTGCTGCTCAAACATTTTGAGATCAGCAAGCCGCAGCTTTCCTTCCATGAACACAACGAGGCGAAGGCGGGCCACAAAATCATCAACCTGCTGCAAGAGGGCAAGTCGGTGGCGGTGGTGACGGACGCAGGCACGCCGGGCATCTCTGACCCTGGCTATTCGGTGGTGCAGCGAGCCATTGCCGAAAATTTGCCCGTGACGATGATTCCTGGCCCGACGGCGCTGATCATGGCGCTGGTTTTGAGCGGATTGCCCGCCCATGCTTTCACCTTTCGCGGCTTTCCTCCGCGCAAGAGCGGCAAGCGGCAGCGCTTTATGGCTGTGGATGCCGAATCGCCGCACACGCTGGTTTTTTACGAAAGTCCGTACCGGCTGAAGCCATTTTTAGAGGATGCGCTGGCGGTTTATGGGGATCGGGAAACGGCCGTTTGCAACGAACTCACCAAGCTATACGAATCCGTCCACCGGGGAACCCTCTCTGAGCTAATCGCCCATTTTGAAACGGAAGAACCCCGCGGCGAATACGTCGTCGTCATCAGCGGCTTCGCCCAGTAATCAACAAGCAGTTACCGAATACCGATTACCCATCCAACTACTGCTGCTGTTGTTGTTGCTGTTGATCCTCCGGCGGATTGGGGGCGTGCCACTCGATTGTTTCCAAAATCTCGCCCGTATGCACCACCGGCTGATCCATCCGGTCTACCCAAACCCCCACATCCAGCTCGCTTTCCGCATCCCCGCGAAAGACGCCGCGCGTGGGGGGCACATCGGCATAGTCGCGGCCCACGGCCACGCGAATGTGGCGTTCCTCGGCAATGAGGTTGTTGGTGGGGTCAAAGCCGACCCAGCCCAACTCTGGCAGCCACGCCTCTACCCAGGCGTGGGAGGCGTCTTCCAATGAGCGATCTTTGTCGTCTCGGTGGAACAGGTAGCCGCTGACGTAGCGGCAGGGGATTTGCACCTGGCGCACCAGGGCAATCATGATGTGGGCAAAATCCTGGCAAACGCCTTGGCGGTTGGTCAGGGCTTCGTCGATGGGGGAATCGACCTGAGTGCTTTGGGGGGTGTAATCGAAATATTCGTAGACGGCCGTATTCAACCAACGCAACAAAGTCAGCGGATCCATGCGCCGTTCTAGCCCAATTTCTTGCACCATACCTAACAACGCTGCGGTTGGCCTGGCAAAATGGCTTGGTGCCAAATAATCCCAAAAAGCCACGGTTAAATTGGCGCTGGATAACGCCTGCCAGCTCCGCGATGTCAGCGCCGACGGTAGGGGCACATGCCGATGACAGGCCACCACCGTGTCTGTCATCATGAGCAGCTGGTCGTGCCGCCCGGGGATGTTGAAGTGGTGCACCAGATTGCCCATAAAATCCTGGTAAGCCATCACCCGCGCCTGAGGTTGTACCACCAGCTGAAAGGTGTGGCACTGCTGCTGCTCATCAGAAATGGGCTGCAACCGCACCTCCATGAACCCTTCCGTAACGGCGTGGCTGTAGCGGAAGCGCGTATGGTGCTGAATGCGGTAATGAATCGGTGCACCGGTTATCGTTTGTCGTCGTTGTTGCGCTAAAGCTGCCTCAGGGGGAACACCTTTCATAACGTTTTCTCCAAAATGCTTGTTTATCAGAGTTGTTCCTGATTAAAGGGTGAAGAATTTAGGACACGGATGAGTCCACTGAAAAAACAAACCGCAAAGGACGCAGCGTTTTAAAGATTACCAGAGAAAAATCTTTGCGCTCTCCGCGCCTCTGCGGTGAAATCACCCTTTTTCAGTAGAGCCACGGATTCACACAGATAAACGCAGATTTTTGTTTTTATCTGTGAAAATCTGTGTCCCATTTCTTCCTAAATTTTATTGAGGAACAACTCTATCTAAATAACCAAACTTCTGTATTTGCTGTGGCTAAAATTTTACATGGGTAGTTCTTCGGCTACCGGGAATGAGATGTAAACCTTGTACACAGCCTCATGAATGTCCCAACATTGGGCCTCGATATCCTGCAAAAATTGGGCCAGCCCGGCGTCGGTAATTTCGTCGATCTGGCTGAACTGCAATGAAGATTGCAGCCGCCCCACTTTACGATTGAGCTGCTGGTTGCGATGAGATTTGGTGATCTGCCCGATCTGGGCCAGCGAGTTGCGCATCATGTTCACGGAAAAGTGCAGCGAATGGGGGAACTCGGCATTGAGCAGCAAAAATTCGGCAATGTGGGTTGGCACCAGATCGGCGGTGTAGACGTTGCAGTATGCTTCAAAGGCGGTGCAGCTTTTTAGCAGGGCGATCCAGTCCAGGTAATCTTCGCGGTAGGGGGAACGGCCGTTAATTGCCAAATATTGCGTACTCATCAGCCGCAAAATAGACATGGCCCGCTCGATGTAGTTGCCCAGCTGCATGAACTGCCAGCCTTCGTCGTGGTTCATGGTGGCGTGGGAGATGCCGTTGATGAGGTGAATTTGCTGGATGAGCTGGTGCATGTACACCTGAGGCTGACCGCGCCATTGGCGATACGGCCGTTTCATCAACAAATAAAGCTGGTTGATATGCGTCCACGTTTCCGAACTCAGCCGCTCCCGCACCTGACGCGCATTTTCCCGCGCCTGCATCACGCAAGAGGCAATGGAATTGCCGTTGGTTTCATCCTGCACAATTAGCTTTAGCGTGGCGTCCGGCTCAAAAATGGCGTCTGCCTCAATGGGCATGTTCAGGTTTTCTAGCAGCAGCTGGTACCGCTCTTGCTGGAGCTGGCTCGACTGATCCAAAATCAGGTCAAAATAAACGCTGGTCAGGCGGGCCGTGTGCTCCGCTCGCTCCAAATACCGGCTGAGCCAATACAAACTATCAGCAACGCGTGAAAGCATCGTTTCCTCCATCTTCCTGACGTGCGGGCCAGATTTCAAAAGTCTCAATTTCCTCTCGTGTTGGCCAAATTGCCGGGCAGACTTTTGAAATCTTTTCTAGATTATTCATACAGCACCCACGTATCCTTGCTGCCGCCACCTTGGGATGAGTTGACCACCAGCGACCCTTGTTTCAGCGCCACGCGCGTCAGGCCCCCCGGAATGATGCGCACCTCATCCCCATACAAAATATACGGCCGAAAATCCACATGCCGCGAATCAATCTTCCCTTCAATAAAACAGGGCGCACGAGACAGCGCCAGCGTCGGCTGGGCAATGTAGTTGCGCGGGTTGGCCAAAATCTGCTCACGGAAAGATTTTTGCTCCGCCTGGGTGCTGTGTGGCCCAATCAACATGCCATACCCGCCAGATTCACCCACGGCCTTCACCACCAGCTTGTCTAGATTTTGCAGCACGTAGCTGCGCTGCGCCGCATCTTCCAGCAGGTAGGTTTCAATGTTGGGCAAAATGGCCTCTTCACCCAGGTAATAGTTGATGATTTTGGGCACGTAGGCGTACATCGCCTTGTCGTCGGCTACGCCGGTGCCAATGGCGTTGGCCAGCGACACATTGCCCGCCCGGTACGCATTAAACAGCCCAGACACCCCCAGCGCCGAATCGGGCCGGAAGGCCAGCGGGTCTAAAAAGTCGTCGTCGATGCGGCGGTAAATAACGTCTACCCGCTGGAGACCAGCCGTAGTGCGCATGTAAACGACGTTGTTGTGTACCAGCAGATCACGCCCTTCTACCAGCTCTACGCCCATCTGCCGCGCCAAAAAGGTGTGCTCAAAGTAGGCAGCGTTGTAGACACCGGGCGTCAGCACCACCACCACGGGATCGGTGGCGTGTTTGGGGGCCAGCGCTTTGAGCGTGGCCAGCAGCGCCTGCCCGTACTGGTCGGTGGGGCGCACGCCGTAGCCGCCAAACAGGGTGGGGAAGATGCGCTTCATCACCTGGCGGTTGGCCAGCATGTAAGAGACGCCGCTGGGCACGCGCAGGTTGTCTTCTAGCACGGCAAAGCTGCCGTCCTCAATGCGCACCAAATCGGTGCCGACGACGGAGATGTAGATGCCGTTGGGCACCTGCACGCCGCGCATTTCTCGGCGGTAATGTTGGCTGGTGTAGATGAGTTCTGGGGGGACGATGCCGTCTTGGATGATACGGCCGTCTCCATACACATCCTGCAAAAAGAGATTCAGGGCGGTAATGCGCTGCTTAAGGCCCGATTCAATGGTTTGCCACTCCTGGTTGGTGATGATGCGGGGGAGCAAATCGTAAGGGAAAATGCGCTCGGTCCCTTTTTCATTGCCGTACACCGTGAAGGTGATGCCCTGGTGCAAAAACGAGTTGTCGGCAGCTTGTTGGTACTGGTCCAACGCTTCCGGCGAAAGCTCCAGCAGCCGTTTGAAAAGCGCGGCGTACTGCGGACGGGGTGTGGCTGTGGTGGTAAACATTTCGTCATAGAAATGTTCATCCAATTGGTAATTGGCAAAAAAGGAAGGCAAGTCGGGCTGCACCATCGGGTTCCTCATAAAAAAAGCACGCCCCATTGAAAACAACAGCATCACGGCTGTTAAAGCGATTTCAATCGTACGTGCTTTTGCTTGCGGTATCTTATTGTGATTTTTATTTTATCGCAGGAGAAACAAAGCAACAATCTGGAAAGTTTGGCTACTATACCCAAACTTTTGTGGACTGTTTTGCACCTTTATGCCACATGAAGCCCCCTCTGAAAATAGGCCGCGGATGAACGCGGATTAAGTGGTTGGAAAAAAGTTTTTAAAATTCTTTATCAACAGATTTTGCAGATTTAGGGGGAAAAATCTGTGAAATCTTTGATGATTATTTTTCAAAAACTTTCTGCACTTACGTTGGTAACTGAAATCTTGTTAATCTGCCGTTTCTACTTATGGTACTGCTCCCCCGCCAAAATGGTGCAGGCGCGGTACAGCTGCTCCAGCAGCAAAATGCGGGCCAGTTCGTGGGTAAAGGTTAGCGGGGAGAGGGAGATCTGTTCGTGGCAGGCGGCCAGTACGTCGTCGGAAAAACCGAGCGGGCCTCCAATGAGGAAGGCGATACGGCCGTACACCTCCACCCGATTTTGCAGCCAAACTGCCAGGTTGGGGCTGCTAACCAGCTTGCCCGTCGGCGTCAGGGCAATCAGGCGACTGCTGTCGGCCACGGCTTGCAGAAGCTGCTCCCCTTCTTTGGCCAGCGCTACCTCGTCGGGGATGCTGCGGCCAACAACATCTTTCACTTCGATCAGATCGAGTGTGGTGTACCGCCCCAGCCGCTTGACATAATCATTTTGCGCGGCCAGCCACGCCTTGTTTTTGATCTTGCCTACGGTGGCGAGGGTGAGACGGCCGTTTAGTCGCATGTTTCGGTAAACGGTAATCGGTGAACCGTAATCGGTAATCGGGGTACGGATTACCGACCACCGATTACCGATTACCGTCTACCGGATAATCCCCAGCGCCCGACCACCTTCAATAATCGTATCAGCGCAGTAATCAATATCTTCCATCGTGTGGGCGGCCGAGACGCAGGCGCGCAGGCGGGCCTGGCCCTCGGGCACCACAGGGGCGACAATCGCCTGCACAAAAATGCCGCGATCCTGGCAATATTTGGCCAGCGAGGCGGTTCGTTCTGTGGTGACGCCCACCACGGGCACGATGGCGGTTTCTGTGTAGAGCAAATCAAAGCCAGCTTGGCGCAGCCGCCCGGCAAAGTGGGCATAATTTTCTTGCAGTTTCTTCACGCGCCACGGTTCGGCTTCGATAACGTCAAAGGCGGCTTTGGCGGCCCCGGCAGAGGCGGGGGGAATGGCAGCAGAGAAGATGAAGGCCCGCGCTTCGTGCTTCAAAAATTGAATGAGTTCTTTATTGCCAGCCACATAGCCGCCGGCACTGGGAATTGCTTTGCTGAGGGTACCCATTTTAATGTCGATGCTGTCGGGCGGCAGGTCGAAATGTTCTTCGATGCCGTGGCCGCCTTCGCCCAGCACGCCGATGGAGTGGGCTTCGTCAATCATCAGGTAAGCATCATATTTGCGGCAGAGGCGCACCATTTCTGGCAGGTTGATGATGTCGCCATCCATGCTGAACACGGAATCGGCGATGACCAGTTTACGGCCGTCTCCATCCGCCTCTTGCAATCTTCTTTCCAGATGATCCATGTCGTTGTGGCGGAAGCGCACAAATTTGGCCATCGCCAGCAAACAACCATCCACAATGCTGGCGTGGTTCAGCTTGTCGCAAATCACCGTGTCTCCCTTGCGCAGCAGGCTGGAGATGGTGGCCAGGTTGGTGACGTAGCCGCTGGAAAAGGTGATGGCTGCGTCGGTTTGCTTAAATTTGGCGATGCGCGTTTCTAGCTCGTTGTGCAGCTTCAGGGAACCGGCCAGCAGCCGCACGCCGTGGGTGCCGGTGCCGTAATGGTCCACGGCCGCTTTCGCCGCCGCGTTAATCTCTGGATGACCAATCAGGCCCAGGTAAGAGTAGCTGCCCAGCATGATCATCTCGCCGTGGTTTTCTACGTTCACACGGCCGTTTGGCAAAATATCCTGGGTCGCTTCCAGATAAAAATAGAGTCCCACTTCTTTATAATGCTCGACATCCCAAAGCATTTCAGGAATCAGCCCTGGCCTCTTTAATGTTGTTTCACCAATCATTGGTATCTCCTTTGAAAATAGGCCGCGGATGAACGCGGATGAACGCGGATTAGATCTGTGTAATCTGCGAAATCTGCTAATTTTCATTCATGGTGCTGAGCTTGCGCTCATGTCATCTCCTCTTCACAAAAATAAGCCCAGGCCGTTGTTGCATTGCCTGGACATGTTTTACCCAGTTTAGGCCCCAAGGGTTTGTCGATCAAAGAAGACCATCCCTCATGGGCAAACACTTTGGGTCTGACAGAACTGGCTAATTTTATACCTACCCCCCTCTTTTCTCAACAAGTTACGCATTCCCGCCTGAATTGTTGCTCAGAATGGTTGGCCGCCGCTTGCCCCGCACCTGTAATCCTGCGACAATCCGGTTTTCAGTGAACGGTAATCGGTTATCCGTAAACGGTGTTCCGATTACCGATTACGGATTACCGATCACGGAACGGAAACATGCCAAAACCAGCACGCATCATCAAATGGCGCATTCGGCGTCAGCAGCGCAGGCAGCGCAGTGGGGTCAACGTTTTTCGTTGGGTCGCTGTGGCGGTGTTGGGGTTGGCAACGGCCGTTTTTACCTTCATTTTGCTAGGGGCGGTGGGGGTAACGGCCGTATTCGCCAGCTTCAGCCGTGATTTGCCCGACTTCACCGAGCTGGAGCGATTGGGTCAGGACAGCACGGCCACCTTCGAGACCAGCAAAATTTACGCCTGGGGCAGCCCCAGCCTGGCCAACCCCGAACAGCGCGACCTCACCCTCATCTACGAAATCATCGATCCGCTCGGCGGCGACCGGCAGTGGGTGCCGCTGGACCAAATCCCCCAGCAGCTCATCGACGCCACCATCGCCATCGAAGACCGCACCTTTTACACCAACCAGGGCTTCGACATGGTGGGCATTGGTCGCGCCTTCAACGAATATGTGTTGCAGGGCGGCGACATCCAGGGCGGCTCCTCCATCACCCAGCAGGTGGTCAAAAACAACCTCATCGAGCCAGAGCGGCGCATTGTGGGCGGCGAAGTGGGGCTGGACGATTACCAGCGCAAGCTGGAAGAGCTGCTGCTGGCCCGGCAGGTGACCCAAACCTACAGCAAAGAGCAAATACTGGAGTGGTATCTAAACACCAACTTCTACGGCAATCTGGCCTACGGCATCGAAGCCGCCGCCCGCATTTACTTCGACAAGCCCGCCTCCCAGCTCACCCTGGCCGAGGCGACGCTGCTGGCCGCCATTCCCCAATCCCCCGCCCTAAACCCGATCAACAACCCGGACGCGGCCAAAGCGCGGCAAGCGCTGGTGCTGGATGCGATGGTGCGCGAAGGGATGATTAGTGCCGAAACGGCCGAATCCACCAAAAACCTCCCCGTCCCCGTCGTCAACGCCATCGCCGACCGCTTCGACATCATTGCCCCCCACTTTGCCCTGTACGTGCAGCAGCAGCTAGAGCAGATGTTTGGCCCCGAGCTGGTGCTCGGCGGCGGACTGCGCGTCTACACCACGCTTGATTTGACTTACCAACAGCAGGCGGAATGTGTGGCCCGCGCCCACGTCAACCGACTCTCCGGCGCGATTGGCCCTGGCCTGCCCGCTGACGAGCAAGCCAGCTGCGCCGCCCTGGCCTTTTTGCCGCCGCTGGCCGCCAGTGATGAGGGGGTGGATAGGGAAGTGGGAAATGCGGCCGTTCTCATGCTGGACCCGCGCACGGCCGAAATCAAAGCGATGGTGGGCAGCCTGAACTATTGGGACGCCAGCATCGACGGCTCGTTTAACGTGGCGGTGGACGGCCTGCGCCAGCCCGGCTCCAGCTTCAAACCGTTCACCTACCTCACCGCCCTCAGCCAGGGGTACAGCGCCGCCAGCATGGTGCTGGACGTGGAAACCGACTTCAGCGAAGCCAACAACGGCATCCCCTACGTGCCGCAAAATTACGACCGCCAGTTCCACGGCCCGATGCGGCTGCGGCAGGCGTTGGCCAACAGCTACAACGTGCCCGCCGTCCAGGTGATGAGCTGGGTGGGTGTGAACAAAGTTCTGCGCACCGCCCACAGCCTGGGCATCAACAGCCTGGACCAGGGCAGCGGCAGCTACGGCCTCTCCCTCACCCTCGGCGGCGGCGAAGTGTCGCTGCTGGACATGGTGTACGCCTTTTCGGTGATGGACAACATGGGTGTGATGGTCGGCCAGCCGCGCCCGGTAGATCAACAGCGGCCCGGCTACCGCACGCTGGACCCCGTCGCCATCCTGCGCGTGGAGGACCAAAATGGCAACGTCCTGTACGAGTACAACCAGCCGCAGCGGCGTGAAATCCTCACCGCCCAGCTGGCTTACGTGATGAACGACATTTTGTCCGACCGCAGCGCCCGCTGTGCCGCCTTTGGCTGCCCCAACGTCCTGGAACTGCCGGACAATCGCCCCGCCGCCGCCAAAACCGGCACCACCAACGATTACCGCGACGGCTGGACGGTCGGCTACACGCCCCAACTGGTCACTGGCGTCTGGATTGGCAACAGCGACAACAGCCCGATGCAAACCGTGCCCGGTTCCAAAGGCGCAGCCCCCATCTGGCACGCGCTGATGAGCTGGGCGCTGCAGGACGAACCGCTGGAAAATTGGCCCCGACCCACGGGCATCGTGGAGCAGCCAGTGTGCAACTTGTCTGGCCTGCTGCCCACCTCCTTCTGCCCCACCGTCTCCGAAATTTTCATCGACGGCACGCAGCCGACCATTTTTGACAACATGTATCAGGAGTTTGCCATCAACCGGGAGACGGGCCGATTGGCCACAATTTACACGCCGCCGGAGCTGATCGACCGGGAGCTGTTTGTGGTCTATCCGGAAGCCGCCGCCGACTGGGTGCGTGAAAACGAGCTCCCCCAGCCGCCGGACGAGTACGACACCATCACCGCGCCAGACAGCCCGGATGAGAATATCCGCATTAGTTCGCCTACGCCGTTTGCCTACGTGCAGGGGCAGGTGGTGATTACGGGCACGGCGCGCAGCGACAATTTTGCCTTCTACCGGCTGGCTTATTTTGAGGGATTGACGCCAGACAATTTGCAAACGCTGGCGGACAACGTGACGGAGCCGCGCGAAAACGCCGAGCTGGCGGTGTGGGACGTGTCACAGTTGGAGGGGCTGTACACGCTGCTGCTGACGGTGGTGCGCCAGGACGGCGGCTTTGAGGAGTACAGCGTGCAGGTGACGGTGGACAATACGCCGCCCACGGCCGAAATTTTGTTCCCGCTGCCCGACCAGCAAATCTTCACCGATGAGGAGTGGGTGATTGTGCAGGCGCAGGTGGCGGATAATTTATCGCTGAGCCGGGTGGAGTTTTACGTGGATGGGGCGGGGGTGCCGTTTGCCATCAGCACGGTGCCGCCGTTTACGGAAAAGTGGGACATTCCTGGGCCGGGGTGCCATAGTTTTCGGGTGGTGGCGGTGGATGCGGCGGGGAATGTTGGGGGTGGGGATACGGCCGTATCCGTCTGCCTTGTTGAGAGAGATTAGAGATTGGAGATTGGAGATTAATTAACGGCTTTTCCCTGTTTAGTACAATTTTTAAGTTACGGACGTGAAACCTTATGCTTTTTGATCAAGCGCTTACCGATACGCCACCTGAAGTAGAACAAATTCAGATTGACCTGCTGCGCCAGGCAGGGCAGGCGCGGCGTACCCAGCTTATGTTGTCCTTGTCCGCCAAGTCATGTTTGAACTTTCTGGCACAATTCGCTGAAAATGATACCCCCATTTGTCCGAAACCGATGAAATCAAATTTGTGGAGCTGCTTTATGGCCCCGCGTTGGCCAACGCTTTTCAGCAGTTTTTACAGCAATCAGAAAATGGCGCTTAATTTGGGGAATTAGTGGGAGGGAAGTTCACTCGTTGCCTTGCCCCATCAACCGCGAGTAAAGTTGGGTTTCTTTGTGGTGGTAACGGCCGTTTGCCATTGTCAAAGCAAAAAACTGGCTCAGATACTGAGATCAGCTTTCGTTAATTCACCAAGAGGTAAAGATATGGATTGGGTCACAATCATTCAAACAACATTGGCAACTACATCAAGTATTGCAGTGATTTTGGTCATCTTGGGATATATAGCCTACAGGTTATTTTCTCAGATACTTTCAAGAGACATTGAGAACTATAAAATAAAATTACAGACAGAGGTTGACTTATTAAAAGCCAACTTGGAAAAAACAAGCATCGAACATCAAATTCGATTTGAGCGTCTTCATGCTGAAAGAGCCAAAATTATTGCCGAACTATACAGACTCCTTGCACAGACAGAAAAAGACACTATCGAATTGATAATGTCACTAAATTCTGACCACCTACCCTTTTTCGCGGGCTCAGATGAAAAGGCACGTGCAAGTCGAGAAGAACTTTCTGACTATTTTTCAAAAAATCGCATTTATTTCACGAGTACGCTTTGCGAGCAAATCAGTCATTTTATTGAAGATTTAAGCCAAATTGATTGGATTTAAATTCCCAATCAGAAAGTAAGTTATGAAGTCAAGCATTAAAATCTCGGCAAGTCTAAGGTCAATCCTCGGGCGAAATTCTAGTTTTTTGTCTGATGGATTAAAAGGCGTAGTATTTCACCCCAAACGTTCCTCCAACTTGGCAATATTGGATGACAAAAAGTGCCTTTTTCTTCAAAATACCCATAAAAATGTCTTAATGTCTAAAACTCAATATACGTTTTAACCAATAGCCTAAGCGAATATTATCTGATTTTACCTGGTCTAGTCCAGACATACTCAGCATGGTTTTCAATTAGGAAAAGGATTGCTCGATTTGGAAGTTTCCAGGGGTTCGGCAATCTGTTATCTGTCAATGCTTTTTACGCCTGAAGCAAGTCAAACAACAGTTAATTGAAACTTGCTTATAACTTTAAATACACAACAATTAATGGTCACAAAAATGCAACTTTTTGCAACAGGATTATCAGACGTATTATGTAAATCATCATTTCCTATTTTCTTGGTCTTAAATAGTCGCGTTTGCGTTATACTGACTTGCTATTTTGGCGGCTGGCGTCCCGCCATACTGCTAGTTTTGTTGGTGGGTACGGCCATTTTCATCCCCAACCTCACCCCAACCAACTGGCCAAGTAAAAACCGCCAAAAACTTTTGCCGAACCAAACTGTATCCAACTCTTCCCAAATAATGCGGCTCAGCTAACGCTCAGCTCTTCACTGGTCACGCTGTCGGGAACACTCGTCTACAATCTTCTGGTAGCGCCTTTGCTTAAAAAAGCAAATGCTACTTCTTGAGCTTCTTTTCCATTCACGGGTCCCCCAACACGCTTCACCAGGGGCAACTGTCCTCGGTAATTTCAGGAATATCCGACAAATCAATCTCGTCGTCTTTGGCTGTTTTTAGAAACGCTTCGTCAGTTTCCGAACGCTTTGAAAAAGATGGTTTCTTCATATTTCGTGACCTCACTCCAACCAACTGGTGAATGGGAAACGGCCGTTCAAAATCATCTGCTAAATCTCAGTATAGTCACCTTTTTTAATATCTTCGAGTCCTTGTTTCAAATTGGCAACCAATTCTGCATCATTCAGAATCAGTTCCATCTCAGTATCAGAAACATACGTTGCTGAGGTTAAATATTGTAAGGTAGCAAACTCAACAAAGTCGGAAAGATTGCGCCGATGTCCATCTGCGGCCGTTTCTATCATTTTGTAAACGTCATCCGTGACCCGAAGTTTGATTGTTTTAGACATAGCAAGCACTCTTCCGAAGGTTAAATTACAACTGCCTATTCTGTGTAAGCCCAACGGCCGTTGGACACCTCCACCAATTTATCGGCCGTCCGCTTATAAACGCGAAACGGCAAATTGGGCGTGCGCTGGAAACGCAGATCGACCACTGGATAGAGAAAGTATTGCTTTTGGGTGCCCGTGATTTCTTCCCAGGGCACAAAGAAGGGGGCGTGCCCCGGCCGGAAGAGGAACATGACAGAAAAGTAAAGCCCTTGCTCGTCGGCGCAAATTTTGAGCACGGCGTTGTAGTTGGAGGCAAGTCGCAAAATGGCGCTTTGCAGCGAGAAACATTGAACGATCAATGGTTCGCGGTAGGGATACGCCTCCGCCATGCTGCCCCAGCCGCCCAGGCGGGAAATGAGGAAGACGATGGCGCTCCAAAAGAGGGGAAAGACGATGAAAAAGCCCAGGATGATCAAAACGATGGTGGTTGTTTCGTTATTCATAGTTGTAAAGATAGGGTGATTACGGCCGTTTGTAAACTGCTCAATCCGTTGCCGCCAAACGCACCTGCCGCCTGGCCTGCCAAATATCAACCCGCCACATGAGGGTGCCCAAAATGAGGAACATGACGATGAGCGCCCCAGACCAGATGGCCACGCCGCCGTAGCCTAGCAGGTTCACATCCACAAAAAAGTAGGGGTAGTAGCCCACAATCGGCCCGCGAATGAGCCAGTAGATGAGGTAGCCGATGGGGTACGCCAGCCAGAGGAACGGGTGACGGCCGTTCATCTCCCCCTTCTCTACCTGCCTGGCCCAAAAAACGACGCCCAAAATCGGCGACAGGGTGTGCGCCGTGATTTCTGGAATCCAAAACAGCCACGATTCTACATTTTGTGGCCCGCCCAAAATGAACCAGAAGCCCAGCCCCACAAAAGCAATGTACAGGCAGCAAGCCGCCTGCACCACCGGCGACTTAAACCAGCGATACAGCGTCCCTTTGCCCGTCAGCAGCGCCGCGGCCATCACGATGATGATCAGGTTAGACAGGTTGGTGAAGTAGCTAAACATCACCACCGTCTCCGAGAACCATTCATTCAGCGGCGCATTGGTAAGCCGCCGAATATACCAGATCGACATGCCTACCAATGACGAGAGCAGCATTGTCCACAATAAAATTCGTCGTTCCGTTTCATTTTGTGTTGCCATTTTTCTTTCCTTGCCTCCATTTTTGGGTTTGGTGCCAAGTGCCACACCGGAGATTGTGCCAAAATGATACCGCCAGCAACTGGTTTTTGCCTAATTTAGATTTGTCACGCTTGTGTCACGGGCGCGGATTACTGTTTGGCTAAATCAATTACAGTAATGAATGATCAACAAGGAGTTGTGAAATGGATAGTTTATTGAGCTTTGAACTGCTGGGATATATGGCTTCTGTTTTTGTGGCAATTTCGCTGATGATGCGCTCGGTGACCCGGCTGCGGATGATTAATCTGGTGGGGGCGGTTTTGTTTACGGTTTATGGGTTGGTGATTGCCGCGTACCCGGTGGCCGTGGTGAATGGCTTTATTGTGTTTGTGAACCTTTACTATTTGCAGCAAACGTGGCGAGAAACGGCCGTTCTTGCCCGGACAGCCTAACCCAGCTAAAACAAATGCGGCCGTTCTGGCGTGACAATGTACCAGATGTAGTAGGTGTAAACGCCCATCACCACGGCCGCTGTCCACACAATGAACGTGGCCCACATCCAGTAGCGCAAACGGCCAATTTTACGCGGCAAGATTTTGGTGCCCGCCAACAAACAGTACGTCGCCAACAGTTGGGCGGCAATGCCCAACACGGCATGGCTGACGACAACCAGATAAAATGGCTCAAACGGCCGTTCCACAAACTCGGCGGGCACATTTTCATACCGCAAAGAAAGCACCATGATAACAATAACGAAAAAGAAGTTGCCCACCACCACCGGTATCTGAATGCGGTCATGCAGATGGTAGTTGCCTCGGCGCTGGGCCACCACAGCCACGCAAATGAGCAAATAAAAAATGATCTCGCCCACCAAAGCGAGATCGGCCCCAAGATAGCTGGCAGGCGCTAGAAAACCATCGGAACTAAGCATGAACACCTCTTTTTTTATGGTTTGGGATGCAACAGCAAGATAGCGCCTGCATTATAAAAAGGTTGGGGTTTTAATAGCAAGCCAGATTTTTGGGGTTATGGGGCAGGTGTGGGGGTTACGGCCGTTTCATCCACCACCCCTTCTTCGGCAGCAGCCGCCGCCGCCGCCGCTGCCTCTGCCGCCGCCGCCTCACGAACGGCCGCTTCGCGCAGCGCCCGGTCTACCACATTTTCTGTGTACGGTTCTGCAAAGTTAAAGTAGTTGTAGGTGAGCTGGGCAAACTGGCGCAAAATGGGGAAGCTAAAATCGTGCAGCAAAAAGTCGCCGCCAGGGAAGTGCAAATATTCCACCATTACGTAATCCCGGTTAGGCGAAAACACAATGCCCGCGTCCCCGTGCGTTACCTCATCCCAGCCATGTTTGTGAGAAACGGCCGTTGTCTCTGGCACGCCAAAACGAATCAGGTTCCCCTCATCATTCAAAACCATCAGGTCGATGATTGCCTGGCATTCCTGGGGCGTTAGCTCGCCGGGGTAGACGGCCAGCAGCGCGCCGCCGCCGTTGGCGCAATGGTAGATCATAGAAAGCAGCGTGCCGATGTCTTCGGCGGTGGTTTGCCGGGCGGTGTCTGGTTCAAAAATAAGGTCTGCGGTGGCGTTGGCCGGGGTGGGGTAAGTGCTGGGCCGTGTGGCTACCTCGGCTGCGTCGTAAGGAATGGCCATAAAGGTGTTTACCAACCCCAGGCGGTGCAGCGATTCGGTGAGCAGTTCGGCCCCCAGGTAGGTATTTGGCTCCCCGGCAATCTCGTGCAGCAGTAGATTTGCGCCAAAATTGCTGGATTGAACGGCCGTATCAAACAACAACCCCTGCACATACTCGTTGGGTGGCCCATCCAGCTTGCGGTACGTCTCCACAAAAATAGCAATCTTCAAAATGCTTAGCCCAGAAATGGCATTTGTGGCGTTGATGGCCAGCTCCTCCCCCGTCTCCAGATCAATGATAAACACGCTGGCCAGCAACCCTTGCCCATCGTTGGCCATCACCTGCTCAATTTGGGTACGCAGCACGTCCATGTTCAATTCGGCCGGCTCCTGCATCTCGATGACCAGATCAACCTGCCGCTTGGCCAGGTCTGCCTGGTAAAGGGCCATTTCCACCGCAGGCAAACTGGCTTCCACATCAGTCACATAGCCCGCTTCACCCGGTTGGTAATTACTGCCTGCCCCCAGCAGCAGCTGCGGTGCGGTGGCCGGTTTGTCTAAAAAGCTGGCCACATTTGCCAACTGCGCCCGCAAAGCTGCCTGATCATAGCCCGCAATGAGCTGTACGTTGGTGGCATCAAACGACTGCTTGAGCAAATATTCCACAAGCCCTTCCCAGAAGGGCACCTCGCCACGGGCGGCCTCTGCCTCATCCAGCATCGTTTCAACATCCAGGTTAAAGCCGACATCCTGTGGATTTATGTCAACTTGTTCTTCCAGGTGGTGCAGGGTAATGGGAGCCAGATACCGTTCGTTGATGGCCGCAGCGGCTTCCTCGCGGGACATGCCTCCGACATTGACGGCGGCAACCATCGTAGCTGTGGGCAGCTTTTCGCGCACCAGGCTGTACAAAAACGCCTGGTAACCCAAAAAGAGCAGCCCCACTACCAGCAGCGTTATTATCAGGAATCGTTGGATGGCTTTTAACATAGCTTAGTTTGTCCGGGCAGTGACCAGGTAAGGGTTGTCGAAGTTGAAGTAGTTGTAGGTGGCGCGGGACAGGTTGGCCAGCAGTGGGGAGCTAATCTCCCACTCCAGCCAATCTGGTTTGTACAAAAATTGCACAATGACGTAATCGGCACCGGGGGAGAAGACGATGCCCGCATCGCCGTGGGTGTCGCTAATCCAACCGTGCCGGTGGGCAACGGCCGTTTCCTGCGGCACCCCCTCTTCAATCAAAC
The DNA here is from genome assembly GCA_016713825.1 of Candidatus Leptofilum gracile. Lineage (GTDB taxonomy): Bacteria > Chloroflexota > Anaerolineae > Promineifilales > Promineifilaceae > Leptofilum > Leptofilum gracile. The sequence continues at coordinate 246,731 of JADJOJ010000004.1, forward strand.
TCCCGATCTGGTTTTGCAGCATAAAGGCCAGAATGGTCTGGCACTCGGTTTGGGTAATGTCTCCTTCAAACACCGCCAGCAGCGCCCCACCTTTGCCCTCGGCGCAGTAATAGATCATGGAGAGCAGCGTGCCCATATCTTCGGCGGTGGTTTGCAGGTAGGGGTTGGGCAGCGTGCGCATCTCATCGATGGAGTTGGCAGGGGTAGACGGCCGTGTGGTGCCTGCGGGTGGGTCTGTATCGTACGGCAGCACAATGAAACTGTTCACCAACCCCAGCCGCTGCAGCGTTTGGGTCACCAATTGTGCGCCCAGGCGGGGGTCGTCCTGCCCGGCTACAAAACGCAGCAGTTGGTTGGCCCCCTCGTTGCTCAAATCGGCCGACAGCGTGCTAGAAATCCACTCCGCCTGCGTCAGCGTTGGCTCTGAATCCAGCAGGCGGTACGTTTCTAGCACGATGGGCAGCTTCAGCAAATCCATGCCCGACATGGGCAAATTGGCATTGATGGCAATTTCATCTACGCCAGAGTTCAGGTCCATTACAAACATGCTGGCTGCGCCGCCGGTAATTTGCTCGTAATCTTGCAGGTTATTTACCAGCAGGCGGGTGAGCAGGTTGATTTGCGGCCGTTCTGGTGAACTGGGCTCCACCACCAGCCGGGCTTCACGGTTGCTGGCGCGGTAAAGCGCCCCTTCTATATCGGCAAAGCTGGCTTCGATGTTGGTCACCGTGCCCGTTTCGCCATACTGAAAGCTAAAGGTGTCAGGTACGGGTTGGGCTGGCTGGGTCGGCTCATCCATCAGGGCGGCAATATCGGCCAAAACGCGCCGCAACGCTTCGCGGTCATGCGTGGCCGATAGCTCTACGGGATTCACCTCAACGGGTTGTCCCCACAAAAAGCCCCAAAACCCGGCCCAAAAATCTTGTTGGGTGCGCTCAATATCGGCCCGGCTGAGCATCGTGTCCAGGTCTAGCTCAAATTCAGCATCGGACGGGCTAATTTCAAAGCGATCCTGGCCGTGGTAGATGATGACGGGGGCTTCGATGTACCGGTTGGTGAGCACATTGGTGGCTTCGGCTGTCGATAGGCCGCCGATGTTGACGCCAGCAATGGTTAGCCCGGTAGGGTAGTTGCCCCGCAAGCTGGCAAATTGGAACAGCTTTATCAGAAGAAAGATGGAGGTGCCGACCAGGATGGTAACGGTGAGCCATTGGCCCGCGCCTGGCGAGGTACGACGATTCATGCTTGGTTTGCTTCTCCTATACCCAAATTCTTTCGGTAGGTTACGGCCGCTTCGATGGCCACTTTGGTATGCTCCGTAATAGGTTCTGGCAGCGTCTTGGTGTTGAACCAGCGGGCTTCACGTATTTCGTGGCTCAGCTGTGGGCTGCCGGGTGCCAGCGTGGCCACGTAAGAAACGCCCACATAGGCTGTGATTGGATCATGCTGCACCGCTACGACGGGGCCAAGTACGGCCGTTAACCCTGTCTCTTCCCTTAATTCCCGCAAGGCACCCACGGCGGGGTCTTCGTTTCGCTTTAGCCAGCCGCCGGGCAGCCCCCATTGGTACACAGGATGAAAGACGTGGCGCAGCATAAACACCTCATCGGCTTCATTAACCACCACCACGGCTACGCCGACACGGGTGCGGGGCACCACCAGCCGAATCATGAGGCGCATCAGTTTGTATACCAGCGGGAACCGCATAAATTGGGCCGCTTTTTTCTTCCACATGTAACGCCTCGATGACCCAAAACGGCCGTTGCCTGCCTTATTCCGTCCCAAGTTTGGCAAACCATTCTTTTGTTGCCAAAATCAGCAGATTGACCGCCTTTTTTAGGCGTTGGCAGATTATGGTTACCATCTAAAATAATGACGCAACAGTATAGCAAAAACCACCCCCAGCGTCAGATGTTATCTGGTTTGATGGCAAAACGTTAGTCTGGCGTTTAGCTGTGGTTTAGCCCGCACTCATCTGCCCCGCAGCGCCGCCGCCTGCGAAACTTTACCAAACCATTGACGTATAGGCGGATAGTTCAAACGGGCGTTGCAATTCTAAAAAGTTCACCTGCGGCGCTCCAATGGAGGCAATAATGTCTGAAAACAAATTAACTCGCAGCGAAACAGACAAAATGATCGCCGGTGTGTGTGGCGGTTTGGCAGAATATTTGAACCTGGACCCGGTTTGGGTGCGGCTTCTTTTTGTGTTGTTGTTTTTTGCCAGCGGTATTGGTGCCCCGATTTACCTGGTTTTGTGGGTCATCATGCCCCGTGAGGCGGTGGCTGGTGAATCTGGCAGCACGGTACTGCAAGACAACTTCGACGATTTGAGCCAGACTGTTTCTAGCAAGATGGGCCGGTTGAACCGCCCCAGCACAATTGGCACAATTCTGATCTTGTTTGGTATTTACTTCCTGCTGTCGCAGTTGGGTTGGTTCCACTGGGTAAACGGGGTTGTGTTTTGGTCGATTGCCCTGATTGGTGGGGGCATCTACTTGCTGTTACGGCGGGATGAGTAGTTGAAGAAGTGCAACTTATTAAAAAAGTTGCACGTTTGGATTTGGTAAGGAAACGGCCGTCTTTTATAGACGGCCGTTTTTCTTTCTAAATTAAGAAGAGCGCCGGAATGTTGCCCCCAGCGCGCGCAGCCCCGGGCGCGTCTTGGTAAGTTCGTCGGCCCCAGCTTCGGCCCGTACCGTCTTCGTTTCCACCAAAATAGGCAAAATGATGGTAAAAGTTGTCCCTTCGCCCACCTTGCTTATCACGTCGATGTTGCCACCGTGCGCCTGGGCAATCCACTTGGCAATAGCCAGCCCCAGCCCCGCGCCACCTTTGCCCGACTGCCCACGCGCCCGCGCCTTGTCTACCCGGTAGAAGCGATCAAAAATGTAAGGCAAATCTTCTGCCGGAATGCCCATACCGGTATCGGCAATCTTCAGGTAAGCCCAGCCGTTCTTTTTAGAAAGGCTCACATCAACCGTGCCCCCATCCGGCGTGTATTTGGTGGCGTTGCTGATCAGGTTCAACAGCAGCTGCTTTAGCCGGTCCACATCCCCCATAATGCACACCTGATCCACTTCCGTAACTTTGACTGCCACCGAGGATTCCAGCAGGCGCACCTGGCGGTACACTTCAAACAGTAGATTGTCTAGCTCTACCTTTTCTATTTCCAGCGGCAGCCCGCCCGCATCGGCCCGGGCCAGCAGCAGCAGGTCGCCCACCAGCCGGGTCATGCGCTCAATCTCTTCCTGAATAATCTCCAGCGATTCCGGATCAGCGTCGCCCATGCGGCGCATTAGATCGACGTTGCCGCGGATGGCGGTGAGCGGCGTACGCAGTTCGTGCGAGACGTCGGCCAGCAGCCGCTGCTGGGTTTGGAACAGCCGCTCCAGCCGCTCTAGCAGCTGGTTAAATGAGCGGGCCAGCACGCCGATTTCGTCGGTGCGTTCGGTGTTGGGCACGCGGCGGCTTAGATCGTCTGCGTTGGTGATTTGCCGGGTAACGGCGGCCATATCCTCTAGCGGTTTAAAGGAACTGGGGGTCAGCAGCACCGCCAGGAAAAGAGAGGCCGAAGCGCCAGCAAACCCAACAAAAAGGGCAATCACCAGGAAGCGGTTGAAGCTTTCAATGTTGTCTACCAGGCGACCTACTTGCAGGTAAGCCACAACTTCGTTGCTCTCGTCGTAAAGTGGGGTGGTTAGCACACGCAGGGTGCTTTCGCCGCGCACAACGTAGTTGATGGTTTCGGTATTGTGCAGGCCGTTGTCATCTAGCAGGCCAAAGTCCTGGGGGAGGGTGCCCATGTTTTGTGAGCGCAGCCCAATGCCGCCAGATGGGTCTACCAGCATGAAGAAGGAAGCGGCCGTTTCCAAATCATCTAAATCTTTGCCAATTTCAAAGCGCACTGTGCCATCTCGTGCTGTAAAAACCTGCGCCGAGCGCAGTTCATTCGTCAGCGTGTGCAGGTCGGTGTCTACCTCATCATTGATCCGGCTGCGGGGCAGCAGGTACACAATAGCGGCAAACAGCACAAAAGCCACCATGAAGATGGAAGTATAGACAAACAGGAGACGGTTCTGAATAGACAACGGTTTACGACTCTTCGCGCAGCACGTAGCCGATGCCGCGCACGGTATGGATCAGGCGAGATAAATCTCCTTCTTCCGTTTTTTGGCGCAGGTAGCGCACATACACTTCAATGATGTTGCTCTCGCCGCCAAAATCATAATTCCAAACGCGGTCGAAGATGAGATCGCGGGTGAGCACCTGGCGCGGATGGCGCATGAACAGCTCTAGCAGTTCATACTCCTTGGCGGTGAGGTCAAAAATACGGCCGCCTCGCCGACCTTGCCGCGTGCCGGTATCTAGCTCCAAATCGGCAAAGCGGTACACCTGCGGCTGCGAAGGCTGCGAGCGGCGCAGCAGGGCGCGCACGCGGGCCATCAGCTCGTCGAAGGCAAATGGTTTCACCAGGTAGTCGTCGGCCCCAGCATCCAGGCCGGTGACGCGGTCTTCGATGGTTTCTTTGGCCGTGAGCATCAGAATGGGCAGATCGCTGACGGCGCGTAGGCGGCGGCACACTTCGATGCCGTCCATGCCGGGCAGCATCAGGTCTAGCAGCACCAGGTCGGGGGGATTTTCGCGGGCCAGGTCCAGGCCAGTTTGGCCATCTGCGGCCGTATCTACCCGGTAGCCTTCAAAGCTCAACCCTCTTTGTAAAAATTGTCGAATGCGTTCTTCATCTTCAATTACGAGAATGCGTGTAGTCATGTTTGTCCTCCAAATAGATGACGCCAACTGGTAATTCAAGGAAAACCAGGGCGAATATAGCGTTTAGGAATTTTTGCTTGCTATGAATTGTAAAGGCGGTGCCACATTTGCACAAAACCCGCTTGTCCGTTTGGTTGCGCCAAGGTTACAATGGTCGCGGGAAGATGAAAATGTGACTATTAAGCAGACCACAAGAAAGTTTGTTAAAAACCGAAGCGCGATTTTTCTGTGGTTTGCTCAAGTAAAAGCGAGAGAAATGGCTACGGTTTATTTAAGGAACTTTCCTGCTTTTACATATTTCGCGGCTGTTTTTTGCTTCAATTGCGAAATGATGTTTTTGTTTCTAATCTATGATAGTAACAAATGAGTGAATCGCTCGTCTACCAAAGTGGGTGTTTCTTAATCTCTCATCTATAAAAATGGCTGCCTGGCTTGCCAGCCTTGCCTAAGAGCGGCAATGATGACCTCTTCTGGAGTGTAACAATGGAACCAGTATTGCAATTTGGCCTGGACGCATCGCATTGGTTGCAGGCAACGTTTCCCCAGTTGGAGGCGTTTTTTCAGTTTATCAGCACATTGGGAATCGAAGAGTTTTATCTGGCGTTGTTTCCCCTGATTTATTGGAGCGTGCACAAAGAGGCTGGGCGGGCATTGGCGTATGTTTTTTTGGTAGGTAACGTGGTTAACAACACGCTGAAACATGCTTTTCGGGAGCCACGGCCGTTTTGGCTGGACCCTACGCTGGAAAAGTTTACGGACGGCGGGTACGGCATTCCTAGCGGGCACACGCAGTTTACCACCACCATTTACCTGTTTGCCGCTGCCTGGATTCGGCGGCGCTGGATGTGGCTGCTGGCCGTTTTGATGATCATTTTGATGGGCATTAGCCGAATTTATTTAGGCTCCCATTTTGTGCATGATGTGGCGGTCGGTTTTGTGATTGGCTTGCTGGTGCTGGGCGGCTACCTGCTTTGGCAGCGGCGGTACCAGGCCCGGTTTGAAAAGCGCATTATGGGGCAGCGGCTGTTGGTGGCGGTTTTGGTGCCGGGGCTGTTTACGGCCGTTTACCTCATCATCCGGCTCATCATTGGCGACCCAGACACGACGGTAGCCTGGGCCAGCCGCATTCCTGTGGCCGAGTTGGAGAGCGTGGAGGGGTTTGTAACGGCCGTTTCTAGCCTGCTCGGCGCGGGCATTGGCCTGGTGCTAGAGCGCAGCCGCATCCGCTTTTTGGTAGATGGCCCCATCTGGCAGCGGGCGGTGCGCTACCTGCTGGGGATGGCGGTCGCCGTCGCCATTTGGGCGGGTTTGGGAGCCGTTTTCCCCGATGACCCGCTGTGGCTGGCGCTGCCGCTGCGCCTGCTGCGCTACGCCCTGCTCACGCTGTGGGTGACCTATTACGCGCCGTGGCTGTTTGTCAAAATCAAACTCGCCCAGGCGGAACCCGCGCGCGGCATTGAAATGACGTTGTAGCTATTTTGCCAAAGACAGCTCAAAAACTGCCCCTTCGCTGGAGCTGGAAACCGCCAGCATGGTGTTATCTGGTGAAAAATCCAGCACGCGAACAGAACCAAATTGGCCGAGACCTCTGCCCAAATCTATCGTTCGCAGCAATTCCATATCTGCCAGTGAAAAGATAAGCAGTTGCCCACGGTTCTCGGAAGTGCTGTAAAAGTCTTGAGCAACAGCCAGCAAGGCGTTGTCGGCAGAAAATGCGAGCGCCTCATCTGACTGCCATGCGGGGTCTAACTGGACGCGGTGTATCTCTTGCCACTCGTTGCCGTTGCGCTGCAAAATGGACAGGATGTTTTGTTTTGTAACAAATGCCAGGAGTTGTTCATCGTCAGAGAAAGCCATCAAGCGTACAGAATCTTGTTCCTCGGACCAATCAATGCTGAAAACGGCCGTTTCCTCCCCACTTCTTACCTCATAAAAATAAACAGCCTCTTCTCGGCCTATTGCCACCAATGTTTGCCCCAAAGCAATCTCAGAAAAACCCTCTGTCTCTTGAGTAAACACAGGTTCCATCGTAGATGTTGTTTGTACAATCACGCCACTGTCACGATCGGTGTAAGCTAGAAATTGGCCATCGGGCGAAATAATGTGAGAGCGGTGCAGAAAATTTTTATCGAGGAAGGTGCTGCTTTGGTCAGCCAGATTCCAGATGGTGATGCCATTTTCGTCATCAGTAACGGCCGTACGGCCGTCTGCCGCAACCAATGAATCAGAAATGTACCCACCCTGCCGCAAACGTGTCGCTTGGAACAGGTTAAGGATGCGGTTGCTGTCTACACTTTCAATGACGATGGCCCGGTAAGCTTGCCGAATCAACCGGTTGTCTGGCAAAAAGTACAAACTTTCGCTGTCGGGGTATGCTTTGAGGCAGCCACTGTTTTGCCAACGGTTTACTAAACTGCAAGGATGCGTCACGACTCTCTGTAAGCCACCTGTTCCGACTAACCAATACCCAATAAGCACTGCTGCCCCTACCACCAAAGCTCCCTTTGCTGTGCGTGAAGCGTTCTTATTATGCTTGACGATGGTATAAGCAAAATAAGCTCCCACAGCGGCCAACCCACCAACAGCCACAGACGAAATAAAATTCTCGCCCGTCAACAAAGCCCACAGCCAGCCCCCACCAACATAAAAAACAAAAAATTGAAGCGTACTAAATTGCGGCGATTTAGCTTCTGTCCACGGGAATGGCATGGGTAAATTTTCTATGAGCGCGGCGCGTAAGCCAGGCATATCTTCAAAATTTTGTAGGCGTAAGCTACGAAGCAACCCTTTGTAAAGCAATATTTCCGATATTGTTCCATCTGACTTGAGGCTGACCTGCACCAGTTTTATATCTTTCACTCGGACTATTTCGTTGCCGAAACGGTTGTTATACACCACCTCTTGCGGACTAACCTGCACAGTAGCTACTGGCAAACTTTGCATACGCGCAGACCTATTATTGAAAACAACAAGGATTGGCCCCAATACGAAAATTAAAGCGATGACGAGACCCACAATCACAATTGTTGTTAACCCCCACCAGTTCACAAAATCTTCAGTCAAGAAAAACATAAAGTAAGTCAGCAGGGGAAAAATGAAGCCTCTTTCAATAATCAACCGATAAAGCTCAGAGGGAACGCTGTTTGAAGATGGTTTTTTCTGGGAGAAAACTAACTGTGTCATGCACGCACTCGCAATTATGTAAACTTTTGTGATTGACTGGAACAATCGAAGTGCCCAAAGTATAGCAAATTTTGCGGGCAACGGTGACAGCCACTTCCAAAAGTGACTGTCACCTGGATCACGACATTACGGTCTAGAAATGAAGGGCAAATAGGTGGGCAGCCCGTTGGCGATGACCGTCATGGAGAGCGTGTCCTGATTGCCTTCGCCGTCATCGAGAACGGCCGTAAACCCCATCGGCGTCGGCGTCATCACCCCGGCATTGATCGTCACGTTGTACTGAATCGTTACCGGCACCCCGGCAGGCACCGCGCCAGACCAGCTCACCTGCCCCGATCCGTACATCGGCGTGCCGCCGCTGGCAGACAGCCCACCCGCGTAAGTGACCTGCCCCGGAATCGCGCTGGTGAGTGAAACAGTGTTCAACGCTGGCCCCGGATTTTTGAGCGTGATTTTGACCGTGACCGTATCCCCCGCGCCGGGCAGGCTGTTGTTAACACCCAGCCAGGAGCCATCCAACGAACCCAACAAAAACGAGCCGGTGCGCTGATAGTTGCCCCGCCCTGTGCCCCACAACACGCGGGCATCGGCCGTGCCCGGCAAATCGTAGGCCACCACGCCGGAGTGAGCGGTGTTCAGCACCAGCTCCAAATCCGCATCGGCGTCGATGTTGGCCAGGGTGGGTGCGGCCATCGCGCCGTTCCAGTCTGGGCTACCAAACGGGGCGGGCAGATTAATTTCGTACAGCATCGTGCCCTGGTAATTCAAAACATGCAGCTTGCCCACGTAATTGCTCCCTTTTTGCGGCCACGAGGCAAAAATCACTTCGGCAAAGCCATCATTGTCCAGATCGGCCACTACCGGTTCCGAGGCAAAGCGGATGCCGGGGCCGGTATTGCTGACGTTGTAGGGCCAGTTGTGATGTTCCGTTTTGTCCAGCCAGAAGGCGTGGAGACGGCCGTCGTACGAGGCAAACAATATCTCCTTCTCCCCATCTCCATCCAAATCGGCCACTACCGGGTTGGGCATGGCGCTTTCGATGACGCCGTAATCCTCGCTCAGCGGCGCGCCGGTGTTGATCGGCACCGTCTCCCAGTTGTAGCTGTCCTCGTTGAAGCGGCTGCGGTCGGCATTAAAAATGTAGACGCCGATGTAGCGGCTGGGCGGGTAGCCCGCATCGCAGTCGTACACGTTGCCGGTCACCACCACTTCCACCACGCCGTCGCCGTTTACATCGGCAATGACCGCCGGGCCATCGGCGAAGTTGGTGCGGTAACTTTCCGTGCGCGTGCCGTCACACGCCCCCCAGCCGCGCAGTTCTGGCACCAGGCTTTCCCAGATGCCCACTTTGCCCCAGCCAACCCCGCCGTAAATGGCGTTGGCGGCAATTTGCGTGCCGTTGGCTTCGTAGGCGTTGATGTAATGCACGTCGGACGGCACGACCAGTTCGCCCTGGCCGTCGTTGTCCAGGTCCCCCAGGGCAGCGTTGTCGTTGTAGACGCCCCAGCCGTAGCCGCTGTCGTTGTTCAGCTGCGGCCAGCCGCTGCGCAGCGTGCCGGTGTGCTCGTAGACGTAGGTGTTCACCTCGTCGCCGGTGGAGGTGACCACCAGTTCATCCGTGCCGTCGGCGTCCAGATCGTAGACCGAAAGGCCGCGCAGTTCGCCGCTTTCTGGCGCGCGCGTCCAGACCTGGCTGCCTGTGTGATCGTACACGGTGAGGGAGCCGCCGCTTTGGGCGACGGCAATCTCCAGGTCGTTGTTGTTGTCGATATCGGCCACGACCACGCCAGGCCAGGTACGGCCGCCGGGCGGATCGACGCTCCACTGGACACTGCCGTTTTCGCCGTTCAGCACAAACAGCGTGTAGGGCGAGGCGATCACTTCTGGCTTGCCGTCGTTGTCTAGATCGGCCACGGCGGGCGAAGCGTACCAGCCGGTTTCACACCAGGAGCTGTAGCAGCCGCCCTGCTGCCACTTCAATACGGGGGAGGCGATGGTGCCAGCTTGTACGGCCGTTCCGCCCCAGCCACCTATCCCTAAAACAATAAAGCCAAACAAACCCATTACAAAAATCAACCGATACGCTTTCATATTTTTCCTCACATCCAACTTGCGTCACGTCAGGCGTGGGCGCAAGATTTACCGGGTAACCAGGGGCAGGTTTACCCAGTTTGTCGGTGTAAAAGGCGGGGCATTCAGCTCATCAGCGCCAAGATCGGGAGCGGGGCCGAAGGGGCGCGCTTGGCCATCCACGTCATCGGTCACTTCCGGCAGGGCGGTGGCCTGATCAATGGCGGCTGTGGCGGCGCTGTGCAGATGCAAATCGCCATTGGCGGCGTTTACAAACAGGGAAAGGGGGGCATTTTGCAGATTGTTGTTGAGTACGGCCGTTCCCCCCCGATCCCGCAAATTATGGCTTACCAAATTATTGCGCAGCTCGATGTCGGTGTTAGCAAAACGCCACTCAATCGAGGAAAACGGCGCTTGCGTTGAAACGACGGTGTTGTGGAAAATTTGCGCCCCGCACGCCTGCCACAAACAGATACCGCAATCAAAGCCAAACTCCGGAACTGAATAAATCTGTGTCGCTGGCAAAAACAAAGTTGTTGCGAATGATGCCGCCGTAATGGTCTACGTAGCCGCCGCTGGCGCTGGGGCAGGGGTTGTCGGGGTAGGTACGGCCGTCGCCACTTTCTGCCAGGCCAAAACCAATGCCCCGCGCATTTTCGCGCAGCGTGTTGCGCTCCACAAGCGTGTCGCGGCAGCCCCGCCACAGGTGGATGCCGTGCTCCGACAGCCCATTTTCACACCAGAACCCTTCGATGAGATTGTCGCGAATCACCCACCCTTCCGCCTGGTGGGCGTCGATTCCGCCGGTGTAGCAGTTGTTGCGGATGAACGGCCGTCCCGCATCTGTCAGCTCCAGGTGAGAACAGGCAATTACGCCGTCGTCCGGGTAGGTGCCAACCACCGCAGGGTTAATTTTGATCGCCTGCTCACCGGGATCGATGAGATGCACGTTGTAGATGAATGTGTTAAGCGTGTCGCCCGTGGCCGAGGTCATCACGTGGATGGGATGGTAATACGCTTCGCGCAGCGTCACGTCCGCTACCGTCACATCCGAAGCCACAATTTGGATGATCTCGGTGGTGAGGTAGTTGCCATCTAGCACCACCGCTTCGCGGTTGCCGCTGGCCGAGCGCAGCGTGACGTTTGGTGTATCCATGCGCAAATAAACGCCATTCAGGTTGTAACTGCCGTCGGCAATGAGGATGGTGTCGCCTGATGAGGCGTTGTTCACCGCATTTTCCAGCGCTGCCACGCTGTTCACCGTCACGACGGGGCCGCTGGGGGCGGCCAGGGGGGTGCAGTCTGCGGCGGTGGGCTGGGCCAGCAGCGGCTGGAGTGGCTGCTGACGCAGCAGCAAAAAAGCGGCCAACAAGATTGCACTGAGAATCGAGCCAAACAGGCTCCATTGGGTCAACTTCTTCATTTTTTTGCTCCGTCTACTTTATTCTGCTGCCAACATAGTACGCGAATCCTACTGGAAAATCTCTAGGGAAAATGGACTATGCGCGAGCCTTCGGGGTTTGGTTGTTGAACGATAACAGAGAACCTGCGTCTTGTACTCTTCATTGCGCAGCACCTGTGAAGCTAAATTAACCGCGGTGGGGCGGAGAAAAATTTGGTAAATCTGCGAAATCTTGTTGTAGTCAATCACGCCTTGAACAAAATTTCACCGCAAAGGACTCAAAGAATAAAGTGTAAAACTTTGCGTTCTTCGCGTGTTTTGCGGTTCAACCAATTTTTGGCCATTACAAAATCTGCGAAATCTGCTGATTTTCATATGTGGTGGTGTGCTCACGCCTGAAATCTCCTGTCGCGTTGCGTTGTCCGCGTTTATAAGCGGCCCATTTTATTAAGTGGGATTGACCGCCCCAAATAGATGCTGTTTGTCCGTTCACGCTGAGTTCACGGTGATTTTACGGGGCACATACGGACGGGATCTGCCCCCTGGCGTATTCTATGAATAGTACTCACTTGGGCAGTAACTCGCCATCCAAAACAGCGTCGCTAAAACGCCTTCGGGATGAGGAATAGGAAAGATTCATGGTCATTACCCAACCAAAAACAACCGGAGAGTTTTACGATCATTTGCTGCAAGCGGTGTCGGCAGGTGTGCTGGTCTTGGATGATAACGGCATTGTGACGTCGGCCAATTCGGCTGCTGGGCGCATTTTGGGCTGGGAGTCTGAGCAGCTCATCGGCCGTACTTGGGCCGATTTTGGGGCAGAAGAGCACAGTTTGGCTGAATGCCCATCGCACCAAACGACCTTGCGCCAGCCAGACGGCCGTTCCATTCCCGTCAATCTAGCCATTACCCCCGTTTCTGACCATATCACCAGCACCACCATGGTTTCCTTTACCCACAGCCAAGAAATTGAGCAGCTCAACGAGGCGCTGCTGCACACGCAGCGGCTGGCGGGCATTGGCCTGCTCACCGCCAGCGTGGCCCACGAGCTAAACACGCCGCTAAGCATCATCGCCGCCACGTGCAGCAATTTGCTGCATGAAGTTGAGGAAAACAGCCTGGGCATGGATCAGCTGATGCGCTACGTGCAGATGATTGAGCAAAGCGCCTGGCGCTCGGCTCGCATTGTTGAAGTGTTGCGCAACTACTCTTATGCGGAGGAAATGCAAACGGCCGTTACCGACCTCAACATGATCATCGAAGACGCGCTGGTGCTGGTGCAGCATCAATTCCGGGGTGAATTCAACATCCAGATTGTGAAGCAGCTGGACGAGGATTTGAAGACGATTGTGCTGGATCACAACCGGCTGACGCAGGTGCTGCTAAACCTGCTCATGAACGCCCGTGATGCCATGCCAACCGCTGGTGGCACCGTGGAGGTGCGCTCCTGGCGCGTGCTCGAAGAGCATTTGCTGCCTAAACAGAACGGCAACGGGGCGCATCGGGAATGTTATGCTTTTTCTGTTCGGGATACGGGCTGTGGCATTGAGCCAGCCCTGCTGGAGCGCATTTTTGAGCCATTTTTCAGCACCAAACAGACGGGCAAGGGAACCGGGCTGGGGTTGTTTATTTCCCGGCAAATTGTGCCCGGCCGTTTACCCGTTGTGGCACAAGTCATAAAAAACAGCCAGCAACAGTTTCTGTCAGCCAACCGTTGGAACAGACCTGTAAGTCTGAATTAATGTTTGGTCGGTCGCGCAAGATTTCTGCCGCTTTGTATTGCTCTGAAACAAGAAACCTGTAATTTTAATCGCATCAAAGTTATAACCCCGTGCCGACCCTGAAAAGCACCCCCGGCCAAGGTTTATCTATCGAAAGATAGTCTGCTTTATACAAATAAATCAGGCCATTTTCCCCAAGTTTACATTCGCCAAATCGCTTAGAAATCGTCTTCATATACGTTGTCACGGCCGTTTTCCCTCTCACGGTTACTATTTGATGAGGAGAATAATTTTACACTAGGCAGTTTCCTTCTGCACTAGCGATAAAAAGTATTGGTGAAAACGGCCGTCTCCCGTCAATTCTGGATGAAAAGAGGTGACGAGCCAATGGCCTTGCTGGGCGGCAACGGCCGTTCCATCCGGCAGTGTGGCGATGATTTGGGTATCTGCTTTGGCCGCGACCAGTTTGGGGGCACGAATAAAGACGGCGGGAAACGGCCGTGCATCCCCGTTGCTAAACACAGAAATATCCAGCCCCGTCTCAAACGAATCCACCTGCCGCCCAAACGCATTCCGCGCCACCTCAATGTCCATGATGCCCAGCAGCGGTTGATCGCGCCCCGCCGTGCCGTTGCCAATTTCTTTAGCCAGGAAAATCATGCCAGCGCAGGTACCCCAGACCGGTTTGGCTGCGGCAAAGTCACGCAGCGGTTCCATCAGCCCAAAGCGGCGCGCCAGCTTGCCAATCGTCGTGCTCTCCCCACCAGGGATGATCAGGCCGTCCAGGTCAGCCAACTGCTCTGGCAGGCGCACTTCCACCGCCGCCACCCCCAGCGATTTTAGCATCTTGATATGTTCAATGAAGGCACCTTGCAGCGCCAAAACCCCAATTTTCATAGTTTTATTTTGGCCACAGAGAGCACAGAGAATTTTGAGAGGTTTGGCCCTTTTCCTTTCTTCTCTTTTTCCTCTGTGCCCTCTGTGGCTATCTTAGTTTTTTGATAAAGTTGATTTGCCGTTCGACTTCGGTGAAGCCGAGGGCCAGGTGGCTGGCCAGGCTGATGTCGTTGTCGAGGGTGGTGTCGGAGGCGAGTTCGGTGTAGCCGTTTTGCCGCGCCCACGCTTCGGCGGCGGCGATGAGCGCTTTGCCCACCCCCTGGCGGCGCGCGTCGGCGGCTACAAACCATTCTTCCAGGTAGGCCACCGGGGAACTGGTGCAGCCTTCGGCGTACTTGCGCGTACCGACACAGAGATAACCGGCGAGATGGGGGGAAGACGGCCGTTCTACCACCAACACACACCCCACAGCCTCAGCCAAAATCTCAGCCATCTCCCGCCGATGCTCCGCTTCGGTGCTGTCCGCAAACAAGCCCCGCCGCAGCTGCAGCCACTCCACCATATCCCGCGCCGGGTCCAGCTCACGTACGTTCACCCGCTCACCTCGTCAAAACTACCAACCGCGCGTGGCCAACTGCTCGCTCTCCGGCAGGCTGCTCACGTTGATGCCCACCATCGGCTCGCCCAGGTTTTCGCTGACCTTGGCCAGAATGTCGGCATTTTGGTAATGGGTCGTTGCTTCCACAATCGCCTTGGCCCGTTCGGCCGGATTGCCGCTCTTGAAGATGCCCGAGCCAACAAAGACACCGTCTACGCCAATCTGCATCATCAAGGCAGCGTCGGCGGGGGTGGCGATGCCGCCAGCGGCAAAGTTCACCACCGGCAGGCGGCCCAGCTCTTTGGTTTCCTGCACCAGCGCGTACGGCGCACCAATGTTTTTGGCGTAGCTCATCAGCTCCTCGTCGGGCATCAGCTGCAAGCGGCGGATTTCGCCCAGCACGGTGCGGGCGTGGCGTACCGCTTCGACCACGTCGCCGGTGCCCGCTTCGCCCTTGGTGCGGATCATCGCCGCGCCTTCGCCGATGCGGCGCAGCGCTTCGCCCAGGTTGCGGCAGCCGCACACAAACGGAATCTTGAAGTTGTGCTTGTTGATGTGGTGCTCTTCGTCGGCGGGGGTGAGCACTTCGCTCTCGTCCACGTAATCGACGCCGATTGCTTGCAAAATTTGCGCTTCTACAAAGTGACCAATGCGGGCTTTGGCCATGACGGGGATGCTGACGGCGGCGATGATCTCTTTGATCATGCCGGGATCAGACATGCGGGCCACGCCGCCATCGCGGCGGATGTCGGCCGGCACGCGCTCCAGGGCCATGACGGCGCAAGCGCCTGCTTCTTCCGCAATCACTGCCTGCTCAGGCGTCACCACATCCATGATGACGCCGCCCTTCAGCATTTGGGCCAGGCCAGCTTTTACTTTAAAGCTGCCCACTTCACTTTGTCCATTTTGATTGATATTGCCGTTGTTGCTCATCGTATACCTCCAAATTTTCTTATCTGCCGATCGAGATCGGGTTTGTTGCACATTTCTCTACTAAAGATTTTAATCAGTGCGGGTGGGCAAAACAAGCAAATTGGTATTATTGAGTTGTCTGAAAATGGTGGGCGATAATACCTATTTATGTCAACAAGCGAGGCGAATGATGGATAATCAGTCACAACATGCAGTGGAATACCAGCCCGGCACGGTGGCCGGTGATTATGATCTGTTTTTGATTTTGGAGCAGGCGTTGGCGGATCTGGTGGGGCGATTGGGCTTTGCCGAAGAAGGGGTTGGTGAGGATGAAGCGGGGTTGGCGCAGATGTGGCGCAGCAAACGGCCGCTTTACGCCCATCTCCGCCAAACGGCCGAACAGTTTTGGGTGGCCCAGCAACAGGGCCAAACGGTGGGCTTTGCCCGCTCCATTTTGCGGGATGGCGTGCGCGAGCTGACGGAACTGTTTGTGCGGCCGGGCACACAATCGGGCGGGCTGGGGCGCGGCCTGATGGAGCGGGCTTTTCCTCAAGACGGGGCGCGTAACCGGTTTATCATTGCCACGTCGGACTTCCGGGCGCAGGCGCTTTACCTGAAGGCGGGCGTGTTCCCCCGTTTTCCCATCTACTTTTTTGAACGTGCGCCGGAGCAGGTGCCGTTTGAAACTGATTTGCAGATGGTGCCACTGCGCGCGGATGCAGAAACGGTGGCCATGCTGGGCGAAATTGACCGGGAGGTAATTGGCTTTCGGCGGGATGTGGATCATCAATGGTTTTTGGCCAACCGGCGCGGCTTTTTGTATGTGCGCAACGGCCGTCCCGCTGGCTACGGTTACGTGGCAGAAAACAGCGGCCCCTTTGCCCTGCTGGAGGCCAGCGACTTCCCCGCCGTGCTGGCCCATGCCGAAAGCACGGCCCAGGCGGCGGGGCACACCCAGTTTGGCGTGGAGGTGCCGATGGTGAATGAAACGGCCGTTACCTACCTGCTCGCCCGCCACTACAAGATGGATGTGTTTATGGCGATGTTTATGAGCGAACGGCCGTTGGGCAACTTCGACCGCTATCTGGTGACCAGCCCACCGTTTTTCGTTTAACTTACCGCAGAGAGCGCGGAGGGCGCGGAGTTTTGTTTTTCTCAGCGACCTCGGCGTGCTCTGCAGTAAAAAATTTAGGAGCGTTTTTCTAGGACCAGCAGGTGGGAGATGCCGAGCACAGCCAGGGGGGTTTTTTCGGCGGCGTAGAGGCTGTTTTTGAGGAAACGGCCGAATCCCGGCCATCTTCTTTCGATATTGTCGTAGCCGCCAAAAATACGGCCGTGATGCACCACCTTCACCGGTAAACCACGACACAAATCCAGCAGATTGCGCCTGGTGTAGGTGCGCACGTGGGGGGCCAGCCGGTTGCGCAGCGGGGTGGGCAAGTAGTTCACCAGGGGGATGTTGCCGAATTTGTACTGCCCGCGCCAGTAAATGCCGTGCTGCTCCACCGGGTACCAGCGGTTGGGGCAGAAGATGAGGATACGGCCGTTCCCCTTCGTCACCCGCACCATTTCCGCCAACGCTTGCCGGTCGTCCTGCACATGCTCAATCACCTCGTTGCTGAAGACAAAATCGAAGCTGTGGCTGGCAAAGGGCAGCGTTTCGCCCATCGCCTGCACAATGCCGGGGGCCACGGCCAGCGCTTTTTGGGCGCGGTCCAGCTCCAGCTCCAGGCCAAAGCGGTGGGGGGTAAACGGGGCAAAGGCGTCCAGGTAGGTGCCCAGGCCGCAGCCGTTGTCCAAAATTGTGGCATCGTTGAGCGTGATCCATTGCTGGATCATGCCCAGGCGGCGCGCCTGGCCAGAGCGCCAAACGTAGCCGGGTTCGCCGCGCAACGCGGCCTTGTCGGAGTGACGGTGGGAAGAAGACATACGCTGTTTAACCGGAGGGGTGCTCGCCCCAAAACTGGTTTGGGCCATCAAGTGATAAGGTGACCAGGTTCAAAATATCTCGGCCAAGAATGCCCCATGCTTGATCGATGAGTAGAAAACGGCCGCGAAAGATCTTATTGAGAAAGATCATTTCTAGTTGAACGGCCGTTGCCACCATTCGGCTGCCATCAAAACCGATCAGCTCATACTGTGAATTGGCTTCGGCCAGCAGATTGAGATGGTTGGCAGTTTCCGTGGGAATCAGAGTGACATCTGCGCCAGAGTCTAGCAGCATTGGGGCTGCGGCAAGCTGCTCGGCGTTTTGCGGATCGCGCAAAATGACCTGCGCCAGCGGGGCAGGCGGATCAAAAAGAGTGGCCTCATACGTTGGCATCGGGCAGTTCCGCAATGATCTCTTTTTTAAATTCAGGCGCTTGTTCGGGGTGAGCCAGACGGGGTGAGTAGACGTGGCCCACTTGGGCTGCTGCTGGCGCTGGGGAAGCCAAAAGTTCTTGTTTGAGTTCGGCGAGCAGTTCGGCCTTCACGGTTTCCCAGTCGCGGGTTTGGTAAACGGCCGTTTCCTCCCGCACCGTTTTTGCCTGTGAAGAAGCATAGGGGGCAATGACGGCCACCGGTTTGCCGTACCGCTCGATGATGACATGGTTGCCGGCAACGGCCGTATCCAACACCTCACGCCATTTCGTCCGGGCCTCATCGCTGGACATTCTAATTTCTGCCATACTCAACCATCCAAAAGTCGTACGATTCGTCAGTTTCTAGCGGAAATCGTAGCCGTGTACGGCCGTTTTGTCAACGCTTATCCCCCCACCAGCGAATCATACACGCGGCGCACTTCTTGTACATCTTGCCACATGAGCGATTTGGGACTGC
Organism: Candidatus Leptofilum gracile; assembly: GCA_016713825.1. Lineage (GTDB taxonomy): Bacteria > Chloroflexota > Anaerolineae > Promineifilales > Promineifilaceae > Leptofilum > Leptofilum gracile. Next base: position 265,044 of record JADJOJ010000004.1, read on the forward strand.
CGGGTTGGCGGCTGGGGTTGCGCAGCAGGTAAGAAGGGTGGAAGATGGGCATGATTTTACGGCCGTTCCACTCATGCCACTGCCCGCGCAGCTTGGTGATGCCCGTCAGGCCCAGCAACGATTGTGTCGCCACATTGCCCGTTAGTAGCAAAATTTTGGGGTCTACCAGCCGAATAATTTCCAACAGATACGGCTGGTAATACGCGATTTCTTCATTGGTGGGCTTGCGAAAATTTTTGCCCCCATCCCCTGGCGGCATGCGGAAAACCGAATTGCTGATGAACAGATCCTGCTCGGTATCAAAATGCACCGACTGCAAAATTTGGTCCAGCAGCTGCCCCGAGCGCCCCACAAATGGTTTGCCCTGAATATTTTCTTGCGGGCCGGGCGCTTCCCCCACAAGCATCAATTTGGCCTGAGGATTGCCCCGGCAGATGACCACATTGGTGCCCGCATTGGCCAGTGGATCATCCTTCATGGCCATCATGCTGGCTATCAGGTCATCTAATGAGTTGTGTATTGGGCCGGAATTGTCGAATAAACTTTTTTGCATCATTTTCTCCTCGTTCCGTTCATTTCGCTATCTTTGCAGATTTTAAACCCACCAGAGTAATGTCATACCCGCGTAGGCGGGTCTCCATCTTTTCATTGGCGTGGATTCCGCATTTGCGGAGCCTGCCCTCATGAAGGTGGGGGAATGACAAGCAAAAGTGCAAAGATAATGTCATTTTATGCAAAAGGGAGAAACTTACCAAAAACAGAAGCGGGGCTGCCAATAGGAATTAAGATATATGACTTTTATGTAATTGGCAGGCATTCACGAATCTTTTATGCTAGGTTTCATCTCATGGGAACCGACATCCGCACCTCATTGTTATTCGATAATTTAGCGGAGGTCACTCACCTGAACAAGCGAATCGCGCGGAGCCGATTGTATAAGTTGATCTATCATTTGTCGTTAGGGTTCTGCGTACATAAGAGTGAAATCATTATTTCGTAACATGGTTGCTTGTTTTCACTTTTATTTTGGTGATTCTCGGATTCGAGCTATTGGCGAACATGTTGATTTTCCGAGAATCACACCAATTTGTTCAGATGTCACTGTACTGGTAACGGCCGTTTATTATTAATTCGGGAGTAGCCGCACTTTGTATCGGCTGGGGCAGCAAGCGACGTATAGGAAGCCCCATTTGTAGTCATTAATTTTTTTTCGGGGAGCTGTACATTGTCATGCACAAAGAGAGCCAAGCCAAAACGGCCGTTCAAGCGGCAGCCTATCAGGAAGATGTAGTCCTGAACCTGACCATTAGCGGCGCACGCGAGCAAATCCTTTGCCTGCTGGAGCAGATGGACAACATTGCCGGTTTTTCCGTGCTCAAAGGTTCGTTCATCGTCTCACATCCACGTAACACGTCTGTTTAATTACACATATCAACATTTCTCCTGTTTTGCAAGAAACGGCCGTTTTAGAGGAAAGAGCGGCCGTTTTTTGCTGTCTGATGCTAAAATCGGCCCATAAGGAGAATTTGCATGATCACCATTCACACCCAACTCATTGGCCAGCCCCAAACCCACACCGATGCGCGCGGCAGCTGGCAATCTGCCATCTTTCGCCAACCAGTGGCTGAACCCGTTTGGCTGCACCCGCGCGGCCTCACCGGCGATCAGGTGGCCGATACCAAACATCACGGCTCGCCAGACCAGGCGGTCTGCTGCCAGCCCCTGTCCCACTATGATTTTTGGAACGATTTTTACCAGCTAGAAGGGGCGGCCCGGCTGGGGCCAGGCAGCGTGGGGGAAAACTGGACGTTAACTGACTGCACGGAAGCGGCTGTGGCCGTGGGGGATATTTTTGAAGTGGGGGAAGCGGTGGTGCAGGTGAGTGCGCCGCGCTATCCGTGTACCAAGCAAGAGCGCAAATTGCAGCTGCCCAACTTCTTTAACGAGGTGCTGCACAGCCAGCGCACTGGCTTTTATCTGCGGGTGCTTACGCCAGGGGCGGTGCAGGCGGGGGCGGAACTGAAGGTGGTGGAACGGCCGTCTCCTCAGTTCACCATCCAGCTCATCAACCAAAACACCCTGGGCACGCCAGAGGCAAAATTGGTGCAACAACTGTTGGCGCTGCCGACTTTGGCCGAAGGCTGGAAGCAAATTTTGGCCTACAAATTGAAGAATCGGGAATAAAAAAACGGCCGTTCCTGTGCCGAAACGGCCGTTTAACCAAACCTCGCTAATATTTCAGCCCGTCATACAGCTCTTCCTTCGGGCTTTTTTCTACCAAAAACAGCCCGGCGCGCCCCCGAACAAGAAGGCCCACCCCGGCCAGAATCAGCATAGCGGCACCAAGCAAACTTGCCCAGCCAGACAAGGTCAGGCTCATCAAGGTAAACGCGCCCACAGAAACAGCGCTCAGCCCCAGACCAAGCCACAGCAGCGCTGGCTGTGTGCCTCTGCTCACCACCAGAAAGGCCAGCCCAACGGCCAACGGTTCCAGCGTCCACAAAATTGCCCAAGCATCCCACAAGCCAGTCAGGGCACAAAATTGGAAAATAAGGCCGTTCACCCCAATGATGATGGTTGGAATCATCAGCCAAATGTTTTGCCAAAAGACGGCCGTTGCCAAAAAACCCACCGCCAGCCCCAGCAGAATCATGGGCCAAAAATATTGCCAAATGCCCCAAAAGTTAAACAGGGAGCCCCACAGCAGCAAGGCGCTCACCACCAAAACAGGGAAGCCGGGGATGAACAACGCCTTCAAACCAGGCTGATCGGCAAAAATGAAGGGCGCAGCAATAAAAGCCAGGCCAACCGCCCCAAGCCCCACCGGCCAAAAGCGCCACAGGCTAAAATCCCAGCCCAGCACGGGGAAGAGTGTGGCCTGCAACAGCGCCAGGCTGCCCAAGGCAATCAAAATCCAGCCACTGGTATTTGTTGTTCTTGTTTTCATGAGTTCACTCCTTTTCATTATTTGTAACCGTTCAGTTGGTATCCGGCATCGCCAGGCGCGAAGCGCCGAGGCGATGCCCTTGCTCCAGGTAGAGCTGAACGCTTACCATTATTTTGAACGATATTTAGGAGTGTAGGGGAACGGCCGTTTCCCTGCCTAACGGTTAGCTAACTTCCAGCTATCAAAAAAAAATAGTTACTGATGTTACGCACTCACTCTGGAAAAGATTTCAAAAGTCTCCAAGGCAATTGGTTTATCACCAGAGAGAAATTAGACTTTTGAAATCTACACTGCGTAACATGAGTTAGTTAGTCAGCACAACGACCAAAAAGAAGAAACCCGCGAGGATCATGGTCAGTAAACGCAGCCGCTTGCCCCAAAAAACGGCCGTCTGCTCCAGATTTGCCGCCCCCATGCCCCCGCGAATGGTGAACCAAAGCGCCCCCAAGACGACAAAAATCTGCATTGGCCACAAAAATGACCAATCGTCCCAGCGGCCAGTGAGGGCGTAATACCCCAGCAGCAACGCCTCACCGATGAGCAGCCCAATCGGTATGCTGAGCCAATAGCTTCGTAGCCCGATCATGAGGTGGCAAAAGAATAATGCGACCAGCAGCAGTTCAATGGGCCAGCCCCGGTTGTAAAACCAGCCAGCCCCAGCCTCGCCAGAAAACATAATGATCAAGGCGTTGACCAGCAGAAAAAGACCAAGTCCCTGAAAAACTGCCTGTGAGCCGGACTGCGCCTTTGTTTGGGGAACGGCCGTATCTTCCACTGAAGTTTCTGAAGGGAGGGGGGGCTCCGCGGCCTTGAGAGCCGCCAAGGCTGCGCTGACTGATGCCTGGCTTGTCGCCGCCGTATCCTGCGCTGCAAACGCAACATCGGCCAGCTTCTGCCGGGCGGTGCCAGAAAACACGGCCACCGAGTCAGATGGGTCGTCGCTGGTGGAAAAGGAGAGGGGCAGGGAGATGCGTGTGGGCAGTGCAATGTGGGCTTCGGCAGCGGCCGTTTTAAGCGCTTCGGCCATTTGGGGGGCGGTTTGGAAACGGCCGTCTGGCTCCTTCGCCAGCGCCTTCAGCACAATCCGCTCCAGCGGCGCAGGCACTTCAGGGTTGAGTTCTGTGGGCAGCGGCAAGGGGTCGTTCACGTGCTTCAGCAGAATCGCCAGCGGCGTGTCTGCGTTAAACGGCGGTCGGCGGGTGAGCATCTCGTACAGCACCACCCCCAGCGAATACAAATCGCTGCGCACGTCGCTGACGCCGTGCAGCCCCTGCTCTGGGGCCATGTAATTCAACGTGCCCAGCAGCGCCCCAGAGACGGTGTGGCGCGTGCCGCCCACAATCTGGGCAATGCCAAAATCGGCCAGCACCGCCTGGCCTTGCCGCGTCAGCAAAATGTTGGCTGGTTTGATGTCGCGGTGAATCATCCCTTCCTGGTGGGCGTAGCTCAGCCCGTCCAGCACATCTAGCAAAATGCGCACGATCTCGCCCCAGGGCATCTGCTCGTCTCGCACCCGGTAATCGTTAAGGCGGGTGTGCAGCGTGTCGCCGTCCAGCAGCTCCATCACCATAAAATAAATGTCGTCGGCCACGTCAAAATCGAACACCTGGATGATGTTGGGATGGCGCAAGGTGGCCACCGCCTGCGCCTCCTGGCGGAAGCGGGTCAAAAACAGTTCGTCTTCTACCAAATCGGAGCGCAGCACTTTGATGGCTACGTAGCGGTCTAGCTGCGGATGGTAGCCGCGATAGACGCGGGCCATGCCGCCGCTGCCCAGCGGCTCCAGCACCCGATATTTGCCTAAATTTTGCCCCGTCAGCGATGACCGCAACATGGTTGCCTCTTCGAGAAAAACAACGATCAGAGATTAAAAAGATTTCGCAGATTAAGGAAAAATCTTGGTAATCTGCGAAATCTGTTGATAAAGAATTTTGGTAACGATTAGGCGTTACGCACTTGGAACATTTTTCGATACGAATGGCACGAATTTCACAAATAATCTCGAAAATTTCGTGTGGATTCGTGTAATTTGTGTCAACTGCGTACGTCCTAACGATATAGCTGTGTTGGCTGTGGCTGGCGTCTCGCCGTGCCACTTTGGCTGTCGGATTAGCAATCCGACCTACGATTCATCTATTGCCGCTCTGGGACCGAGGAACAGCCAGCCGCGGCTGAGCAGCCCGGTGCCAATCAGGCCGATACCGACCATACCTTCCCACGAAAGCCAGTTTGGGGCAAGTAGTTCCATCACCCCGCTGCTCACAATCCAGACGGCCGTTATGAGCAAGAGCGTCGCGGCCCAGGTGGAACGGCGCAGCACGCGCCAGCCCTCAAAAAAGGCCCCGATGCCAGGGAGCAAGATAAAAAAGCCCCACCAGTGAAAGTTGCCAAACAGTGCCGACAAATCAATCATATTGAGCTGATTGGCCAGAAAAGTGAAGCCGAGCAAGAGCAGGGTAACGGCCAGCCAGCGGTGGAAACGGAGTACGGCCGTTCCCCCCACACCAGCTTTTGCCCCACCTACCAACCAAAAGGCCACGCCGGGCAGCACAATCATCAGCGGCCACCAGACGTTCCAGTCCAGGTTCAGGGCAAACATTAACCCCACCGTCAGGATGATTAGCCCCAGTCCCACGGTTACTCGCGTCAGGAGATGGCTACGGCCGTTGCTCAACCGCAGCGTCCGACCCATGCCCAGCAGCAACACGCCCGGCAGCATCACAAAGAAGCTCCACCAATTATCCACCTGGCGCTTACCCAAAATATTGATTACCAAAAACGTCAGCCCAATCAACAACATCGTCACACCCCCCAAATCGCGCCAGAATGTTACCGGCCGCCGTTCATCTTGTTGTACCATTTCTTGTTTCATCTTTACCTCCACACCTTCAATAAAACACAATCTTTGCCGATTTCGGCCACACCAGAAAGCCTGTCATACCCGCGAAGGCGGGTATCTATCTTTTGCTGACACCAGTGGATTCCCGCCTTTGCGGGAATGACAATTAAAGGGGCAAAGATTGGGCAAAAGTATATGTTGGTAGTGTAACGAAGTAGAGAGGAACGTTGCCTATCGGGGAGCTAACGGTTGGCTATCTGATTTTGACAGGGTGACAGGGTGAAGGGGTGAGGGGAGGGGGCTAGGAAAAATGGGTCTTCAGGATTTTGTGGGGTCTGGCGTGAAACGTGATGCGTGATGCGTGATGCGTGATGCGTGATGCGTGATGCGTGATGCGTGATGCGTGATGCGTGATGCGTGATGCCTCTCTGGTCACGTCACGTTTCACGCATCACGGGCTGTAAACCCCCTGAATTCCCAAAGAGCCAGAAAAATCTGTGAAATCTGTGGTTTGTTTAGAAAGGGGTGTGAATCGAAACGGCCGTACCCCTCTGAACCAACCTCCGGGAGGTTTAGAACATGACTGTAGTCGAGTACGAAGCCTCCCGGAGTTCACTAAATGATCAGCTTATAGCCCCGCCCGCGCACGGTGAGGAGGAGTTGGGGGGTGGCGGGGTCCGGTTCTAGCTTGGTGCGCAGGCGGCGGACCAGGTTTTCAATCTGGTAATCGTAGACGCCGCCCTGGTATTCGGGCCAAACGGCCGTTCCTATCGCATCCTTCGAGCAAACCAGGTTCGGCTGAGAGTAAAGGTACGCCAGCAGCTCAAACTCTTTGGGGGCCAGCTCCACCAGCTGCCGGTTCACCCGCACCAGTCCCGCCGCCACGTCCATTTCCAGCTCCGGCAGCATCGTGTCCTGGTACGTCACTTCTGGGTCGTGGAAGACAAACAGCACATCCCCCACCTTAATTTGGTCCCCATCGCGCAGCTGCATCGGCTCCGTTAGCCGTTGGTCATTTAGAAAAGTGCCGTTGGTGCTGCCCACATCTTCCAAAATGACCCGCCACCCGTCGCGCACAATCCGTGCATGTTCCCGCGAAATGCGCTTGCTGCTGACCACAATCTCATTTTCCACGGCGCGACCAATCATCGTCGTCGCTTCGGTTAAGGTGTGGGCGCGGCCGGTGGGGTCTGTCAGGCTGGGGACACGTTTTTCGCTCATGAGCGACTAGACTACGCAGAACGGCCGTTTCTGTCAACGGAAATTTAAAGGAACGCGGCTAAACGCAGATAACCCAGATTAAAAAATCTGCGCTCGTCCCCGTTTAGCCGCGTCCCCAACATATAAAAACGATCTACATCAAACTAGACATAATCTTTTGAAGGGAGTCGGCAGACGGCCGTAACTTCGCTTCCGGCAAATTGGCCAGCCCTGTGGCGGGCAGATGGCTCGCTTCCGCCAAATTGTGCCGCTCGCCGTCGTAGTAGATGAGGCCTGTGATGAACTCTTGCTTTTCCTGCGCCCACAACAGGCGGTGCAAAGCGCCCATCTTGCTTGTGGGATCGTAATCCTCATCCAGCTTGCGCAGCTGCAAATGAGAGCCATCGTGCATCTCCACCACCTTCATCTCGCCCGGCGCGTATTCGTCGATCACAATCTCTTCCTGTGGGGCCACCCAGCCGATGTCGTGCAGCTGCTCTTCGTGGTCTTTGCCGTAGGTGTAGCTCTTGGTGGAGCTATCGTGGTTGTTAAACGCCACACACGGGCTGATAATGTCTAGAACGGCCGTCCCCCGATGACTCAACGCCGCCTTCAACAGCTCCCGCACCTGCTTCGCATCCCCAGAAAACGAACGCGCCACAAAGCCACAGCCCGCCATAATCGCCTCCATGCAGATGTCAATCGGCGGCAGTTCGTTGGACCCCGCGTACTTCAGCTCCTGCCCCTCGTCGGCCGTCGCCGAAAACTGCCCTTTGGTCAGGCCATAGACGCCATTGTTTTCCACAATGTACACCATGCGCACATTGCGCCGCATCATATGCTTAAACTGCCCCATGCCAATGCTGGCCGTGTCCCCATCCCCGCTGACGCCGATGGCGTTCAGGGTGTGGTTGGCCATGAGGGCACCCGTTGCGATAGACGGCATACGGCCGTGCAGCGAGTTAAACCCATGCGACCGCCCCAAAAAGTAAGCCGGTGATTTGCTAGAGCAGCCAATCCCGCTCAGCTTGATCATCTGGTGTGGCTGAATATTTAGCTCGTAAGCCACCTGAATAATCTGGTTGGCAATCGAATTGTGGCCGCACCCTTGACATAAAGTAGATGCGCCCCCGTTGTAATCCGTCTTGGAAAGCCCGATTAGATTTACGCGTGCAGTTTTTCCTGTACTCATCATTATTTCTCCTCGCGGTTCAAAATCGCTTCAACCACCCAGCGCGCCGTCAGCGGCATCCCATCCAGGTGGGCCAATGAGATCAGCTTTGTGGCCAGTTCTGGCATCTCGGTTTGTAAAATGTTGTGTACCTGGCCATCTCGGTTCAGCTCAATCACGTACACCCGGTCGTGCTGGGCCACAAATTCTGCCACAGTTTCATTCACAGGCAGCGCCCGCAGCCGCAAAAAGCTGGTGGCCAGGCCATCGGCCGCCAGGCGATCTCGCGCTTCGTCGATGGCAAATTTGGTGGAACCGTAGGCGATAATGCCAATGTTGGCCGCGTCGTTGTGGTCCACCACCGGGGCGGGCACCAGCTGCCGGGCCGTATCAAATTTGTGCTGAAGGCGGGCCATGTTTTGCACCCAATCCTCAGATTTTTCGCTGTAGACTGCTTTTTCATTGTGGCCGGTGCCTCGGGCAAACCAGGCTCCCAGCGGATGCTCGTTGCCGGGCAGCGTGCGGTAGCCAATGCCATCGCCATCAACATCTTTGTAGCGAGCGAACCCTTTTTGCTGCACCTCTTCAGCGGTGAGCACCTTGCCCCGCTTGAGCGGCTCGGTGGGGTAGGCAAAGGGTTCGGTCATCCAGTTGTTCATGCCCAAATCCAGGTCGCTTAGCACAAAAACCGGGGTTTGCAGCGTCTCGGCCAGGTCAAAGGAGGTGGTGCCGAAGGTGAAACATTCGCCCACGGTGGCGGGCAGCAAGATGACGTTTTTGGTGTCGCCGTGCCCCAGGTAGTAGGTAGAGAGCACGTCTCCTTGCCCGGTGCGGGTGGGCAAGCCGGTGCTGGGGCCAACCCGCTGGATGTCCCAGATGACGGCTGGAATTTCGGCAAAGTAGCCCAATCCGGCAAATTCAGACATCAGCGAGATGCCGGGGCCAGAGGTGGCGGTCATGGCGCGAGCGCCTGCCCAGCCTGCGCCCAGGAGCATGCCAATGGCGGCCAATTCGTCTTCAGACTGCACCACGGCGTACGTTTTTTCGCCTGTTTCCGGGTCGCGGCGCAGCTGAGGCAGGTAGTCGTTTAAGCCATCTACCAGGCTGGTAGATGGGGTGATGGGGTACCAGGCCACAAAGCTGACCCCGCCAAAAATGGAGCCGAGTGCGCCGGCTTCGTTGCCGGTGATCATGAGTTGGCCTGCGGTGGCGTTCATTTCGGCAACGGTGTACGGGTCTTTCTTTTGGATGTTTTCGGCCGTCCATTCAAAGGCGTCGCGCACGATGGCCATGTTGGCGTCGATCAGCTTGCGCCGCCCATTGAAGTGGTAATCGAGGGCATCTTCGATTTTTTGCAGGGGGATGCCCAGCAGTTGGGCTACCGCGCCAACGTATACCATGTTGGCGACGTAATCTTTTTGCTTGCCTTTGAAGCCCGTATCGCGGATGAACTGGTTGACGGGGATGCCATAGGTGGTGATGTCGTTGCGTTGGGGCACGGTGCGCCAATCTTCGTTGTAGATGCAGACGCCGCCGGGGGGCAGCATTTGGATATCTTGGTCAACGGTGGCGGGGTTGAAGGCGATGAGCAGCTCAGAGGTGTGCCGCCGGGCGACGTACCCTTCGTGGCTGACGCGGATGTGGTACCAGGTGGGCAGGCCCTGGATGTTGGAGGGGAAGATGTTTTTGCCGTTGACCGGGATGCCCATTTTGAAGAGGGCGCGTAAGATGGCCATGTTGGCGGTTTGGCTGCCGGTGCCGTTGGCGGTGGCGGCCACAATTGAAAAGTCGTTGACGATAGACGGCCGTTCGCCAGCCACGTTTTGGTGGGCAACGGCCGTTTCGTCTGGTGCCAGGTTGATTACTCCCATGTTTGTTCTCCTTGGTTCTGCAAATTGGGAAAAAGAAACTCATAAACGTGAACCAGCCACGCCTATGAGTTTGTACTGCAAATTGATAGGTTAAATGTAGATTGACCTGGCCAGAAGCTAGGCAAATCGCTCCTTCAAATGATGCACCACATCGCGGAAGGAAATGATGCCTTCGGGCCGATGCTCATCATCTACTAACGGTATGTGGCGGAAACCATGCATATGCATTTCATGCAGCGCCTGGGCAATGGGCAGGTTGGCTTTGAGGGCGATCGGGTCGGGGGTCATGTAGTCGGCGATAACGGCCGTTTCCAAATCCTCTACCAAACCCACCACCCGGTGCAGCACATCCTTCTCCGTGAAGATACCCACCAGCTTGTCGTGGGCATCCGTCACCACCAGGCAGCCAATGCGATGCGTGTTCATCTGCCGCACCGCCTTCGCCAACGAAGCCGAAACGTCGATGGTAATGGGTGCCTTGGGCGACAGCGCCGCAATCGTATCCTCAATCAGGCGGTCTTGCATCGCCGTGGTGACCTCTGGTTCCTTGTCTAGTTCATCCACGTACTCCTCGTCAACCTCCAGCGACAGCTGGCCTGTTTGTTTGGAGGCCACCCCATTTTGATCTTTGGCCGTCACCGTCCACAAATCGGCCGATTCGTACAGCGTGCGCAAATTGCCATTGCCTTTAATCTGCCGCGCCGTCTCAATTTGGTTCATCAACCCATCGGTGTACGTTTGCTTCTCTACCCGGCGAATCACGCCCATCGGCGCAGGGAATTCCGGGAACTCCATGCTGGCCAGGATAAACGCCAGCTGCGTAGAGGTCTCATCATGCACCAGCAGATCATCCTCGGTGATGCCGTTGCCCAACTGCACCACCGCGGGCCGGAAGCCGTTCAGGCGAATACCTTTGTCCATATCTTTGCCAAAGATCATTGGCTTACCGTGTTCCAGGTACAAAATGTTCTCATCCCGCACGCGCCGGTCATCCAAACCAATCCATTCATTGGGGTTGAAGATGACGCAGTTTTGGTAAATCTCCACAAAGGAGATGCCTTTATGCTGCGATGCGGCCATCAGCGTCTCGTTCAGGTGTTGGGTGTGGGCATCAATCGAGCGGGCAATGAAGGTGGCCTCGGCAGCCATTGCCAGGGCGATGGGGTTGAGCGGCTGCTCCAGCGAGCCCATCGGCGAGGACTTTGTTTTTGTTCCCGTGCGGGAGGTGGGTGAATATTGCCCCTTGGTGAGGCCGTAGATGCGGTTGTTGAACAGCAAAATGTTCAGGTTAATGTTGCGGCGGATGGCATGGATGAGGTGGTTGCCGCCGATAGACAGCCCGTCGCCGTCGCCGGTAACCACCCAGACGCTGAGTTCTGGGTTGGCGATGGCCAGACCGGTAGCCAGCGTGGGCGCACGGCCGTGGATGCTGTGGATGCCGTAGGTGTTCATGTAGTACGGAAAGCGGCTAGAGCAGCCGATGCCGGAAATAAAGACGATGTTTTCTTTGGGCACGCCGATGTCGGGCAAGGTTTTTTGCACGGAGGCCAAAATGGCGTAATCGCCACAGCCGGGGCACCAGCGCACGGTTTGGTCAGAAACGAAATCTTTGCGGTTTAAGGTAATTGGAATGCTCATAATTTTCTCCAAATTTTCGTAACCTCCCGGAGGTTAAGCAGATGAGGTTCATCGTGGATGAAACCTCCGGGAGGTTGCTGGCTATTAACCAAGCAGCTCCTCAATTTTGCTGGTAATTTCGCTGATTTTGAACGGCCGTGCGTGCATCTTGGGGAACGATTGGATGTTGAGGCCAAAACGGCCGCGCAGCAAAAAGGCCAGCTGGCCGCCGTTCAGCTCGGGCACGATGACCTGTTTGTAGTTGCTGATAATGTCGCGCAGGTTGCGGGGCAGCGGGTTGAGGTAGCGCAGATGGGCATGGGCAACGGAACGGCCGTTCCGCTGAGCCTTAATCACACCAGACCGCACCGCCCCAAACGTGCCGCCCCAACTAATCATCAGCAAATCACCGCTGCTGGGGCCAAACACCTCTTGCTCTGGCAAAAATTCAGCCAGCCGGGCAATCTTCTCCGCCCGATCATGCGTCATTTGCTCGTGATGCTCCGGTACGTACGAAACATTGCCCGTCAGCGGCGCTTTGCTCAAGCCGCCAATGCGGTGTTCCAGCCCCCGCGTGCCGGGGATGGCCCAGGGCCGGGCCAACGTCTCTTCATCGCGGGCGTAGGGCATAAAGGGATCATCTTCTGCCTCGCGCGCAGCAGGATGCTCAATCAAAATTGGCTCAATATCGTCCGGGTTGGGCACGGGCCACGGCTCCGAGCTGTTGGCCAGGAAGCCATCAGACAAAATCATGACGGGCGTGGTGGCGCGCATGGCGCAGCGGGCTGCTTCTACGGCAATGTTGAAGCAGTCGGCCGGGCTTTGCGGCGCCAGCACCACAATGGGGCTTTCTCCGTTGCGCCCAAACATCGCCTGGAGCAGGTCAGACTGCTCCGTTTTGGTGGGCAGGCCGGTGCTGGGGCCGCCGCGCTGCACGTTTACAATCACCATCGGCAGTTCCAGGGCGATGGCCAGCCCCATGCCTTCGCTTTTCAGGGCGACGCCAGGGCCGCTGGTGCCAGTGACGGCAAACGCACCGCCAAAGGCCGCGCCGATGATGGACCCCATCGCCGCAATTTCATCTTCGGCCTGGAAGGTGCGCACGTCAAAATGGCGCAGCGGGGCGAGGGCGTGCAAAATGTCGCTGGCGGGGGTGATGGGGTAGGTGCCGTAGAAGAGCGGTTTGCCCATTTTGTGAGCGGCCGTTACCAGCCCCATCGCCATCGCTTCATTGCCGGTCACTTTGCGGTAGGTACCGGGGGGCAGTTGGGCGGGACGAATGCGGTAGCGCTGTTGGAAGGTGCGGGTGGTGTCGCCAAAAAAGTAGCCCGCTTGCAGCGCCTTGGTGTTGGCTTCGATCAGGTCTGGCCGTTTGGCAAATTTCTTTTGCACCCACTCCAAGGTGGTTTCCATGGGCCGCTCGAACATCCAGAAAACGATGCCCAGAGCGAAAAAGTTTTGCGAGCGATCTTTGTCTTTGGTGGAAAGTGATTCAATCTCTTTGAGCGCTTCCCGGTTGAGCGTGGTGAGCGGCACTTCGATGACGTGGTAGCCAACCAGCGATTCATCCTCCAGCGGGTTCATGGCGTAATCTGCTTTGCGCAGATTGGTTTGGGTGAACGCATCTGTGTTGACGATGATGGTGCCGCCGGATTCCAAATCTTTTAGGCTGGCTTTGAGGGCGGCGGGGTTCATGGCCACCAACACCTGCGGCGAATCGCCGGGGGTGAGGATATCTTTGTTAGAAAAGTTGACCTGAAAGCCGCTGACGCCAGCCAGCGTACCGGCGGGGGCGCGGATTTCGGCGGGGAAGTCTGGCATGGTGCTGATGTCGTTGCCAAAAACGGCCGATGTGTTGGTAAACTGCGTGCCGGTCAGCTGCATGCCATCCCCAGAATCCCCGGCAAAGCGGACAACAATGGAGTCTAATTCTTTAAATTCGGTTTCTTCATTCATCATAATCTCCTGGTTTTCGGTAATCCGTAATCCGTAATCCGTAATCGGTGGTCCGTTTACCGATTACCGTTCACTGATTACGGTCATCCGCCTTCCTGCTTGTGGGGGAAATGGTCTGGGCGGGGTGGGCGGTTGAGCACTTCTACCGGGTAGCGGGCGGCCAAAAAGCTGATGACGGCCTGGTGGGTCATGTTGCCCTTGATTTTGCCGTCGCGGTCTACAACGGGTAGGTTGCGGAACTGTTTTTCATCCATCAGCCAAAGGGCGTCGGCGGCGCTGGTGTCTGGGGTGACGGTGATGGGGTTGGCGGTCATGATATCGTCTACCGTCCGATTCAGGTTGGCCGGATTGGTGGCCACTTTGGTGAGCACATCTCGCTCGGTGAGAATGCCGATGAGGGCATTCTCTTTGGTAATAAGACACACATTGGTTTTGTTTTGCCGCATATTGGCCAGCGATTGGCGTACGGCCGTTCCGCTAACAATCTGGCAAAATCTAGATAAGTCGAGATGAGACACACGCTCACTCTTTAATTCTTCCTTCAAACTCATGGGGGTAAACCTCCTGTGGGAGCCACCTTACGATGCCCCAATTAATAAAATCGTTAAGAAATAGTTAGCGGTGGTTGTTGCCAATGGTTGGTTCGGGATGGGTGGGCAACAAATCAAAATGGGCAGACAGCAGGGCCAGGCCTGTCTGGTACTCATTGGCAACAATCGCTTCTACAATTTTTTGGTGATAATCCCACACTTCCAACCAGTAGCTGTAGGGGGAAAAGCGGGTGAGTTCGCTGGCTTCGTAGGCGTCCCAGTAGGCGGCCAACATGCCCTTGACAAAGGGGTTGTTCAGGCGGCAAAAAATGGTCAGGTGCAGTTCGCGGTGTTCTTCGTTGGGCACGTGGATCGGGTTGCCTTTGAGCTTGGCCCACGCTTTTTGCACCAGCAGCTGTAATTTTTGCTTGTCGTCGGGGGTAAGGTGATGAACGGCCGTTTCCCAAAAATCGATCTCAATGGCCTGACGTAAATTGCTGAACTGCTCAAACGTGGCTTCGCCTGTACCCAGGCCAAACAGCACGCCCGCCAGCACCGCCTGGGAAAAATCAAACGGTTCCCGCACAATGCCCACCCGTGGCCGAACGGAAACCAGCCCCAAACTGCGGGCAATCTCCAACTGCTCACGCAGTTTGCCCACGCTGACGCCTAGCTCCTGGCCAATTTGGTTCAGCGTGGGCAGCCGTTCACCGGGGGGCACCTGGCTATCTACCAGGTAACGGAGGAAGTTGGAATCTAGTTTGTTGAGGCGCATGGGGGTAGGGAACGGCCGTTTACGGCCAAAAAAGAGGCGCTTAAAAAAGCAGCGGTAAAAACAGTGGGTGTGGGCATACTCATCTAAATGATCCAATAAATCATATTAATCAGATGTTTGGGCATCTTACCATATTGGCAGGGCAATTTCAATACCAAAACGGCTCATTTTTTGGAACTTTTGGCTAAATATCTTGGCCGTTGTGTGGTTTTTTGGGGGGCTGGTTGAAGCTGAGCCACAGAGCTTGCAGAGAAGTTTGAGATGGGTTGCCCGCTCTAAATTTCTTGCTTGCTCTGTGGCTTTGGGGGGACTGCTTAATTGTTGTTGATTTCTAGCGTGTAGCTGGCGGCTTCGCCAAAAAATTCTCGCACCACAATGCTCCAGCGGCCTTCGCTCATAATGGGGTAGGCCAATACCTGCTCTGTTTCACCAGATTGGACGGCATCGACGGCCCAAATCTGGTTGCCTACCGGGTCGTAGACGGTGAACAACAGGTCGGCACTGCTCTCTCCCGGCGTTAAGTTTATGTTAACTTCGTCGCCATCTTCGGCTTCAAAATACCAGATGATGCTTTGGTTGGGTTGAAGGTTGCCAGAAACGGCCGTGCCATACGTCAACATCCCGGCTTCATCGGGCGGGGCGGCCTGGTTGGCCCGCAGGCTAATCTCGTATCGGCCCGATTCGCCAAAAAAGTCGCGCACCAAAACCAGGTATTGCCCGTCGCTGGGCAGCTCAAATTCGATCATCTCTGGCTCGCCAGTTAGAAAGGCATCCTGCTCGGCCAGCCGGTTGATGTTGCTGTCTAGCAGCCACATGTCCAGGTCCAGGTTGGGCGTGAGCGGGTTCACGGTGAGGAAGATAGTGTCGCCGGAACGGCCGTTAAAAAACCAGGCGTGCGCTTCATTTTCGCGCAATACTTCTTGCGCCGTCTGGCCAAAAATCAGGTCGCCCGCATCGTAGAAATTGGCAATGCTCTCGCCGCCTTCATCCAGCGACAAGGAATAGCTGCCCCCTTCCCCGGCAAAGCTGCGCACCAAAATATCATATTCGCCCGTTAGCGGCAGTTCCAGCCCAGACACAACCTCCGCATCGCCGCTGAACCCTTCGTCTAGCGCTGCCAGGCGGGTACCATCCGGGCTGTAAACGTCTAGGATGGCGTCTAGCTGATTGGCCGGGGTTAGCACGATGCTGACCAACTCACCCGCATTGCCGGTGAAGGTCCACACATGCTGCCCCCCGCGTGCCAGGCTGCTCTGGATGGTTTGCCCCAGCGACAGACGGCCACCGCCGCCAAACAGCGGCTCCTCGGTGAGCACCAGGCTCATCGTGTAGCGGCCTGCATCGCCAAAAAATTCGCTTACCTCCACCACGTAAAGCCCGCTGTCTAGCAGCAAATTGTCGATCATGATTTCGGTGTCGCCTGCGTAGCCGTTGTCGATGCGGGTAACGGTTTGCCCGGTGGGGCTGATGAGTGACAGAATGAGATCGACATCTTTGTTGTCTGGGCTGAGGGTGATGTTGGCGTAGCGGGGGCCGGGCAGGCTAAAGGTCCACACATCTTTGGCACTGGCTTTCAGCTCGCCATTGACCAAATCTTGCTGCCCCAGGCTGCCCAGCACATTGGCTGAGCCATCCTGAATGACGATGTCGGCGTAGATGTTGTGCAGCACGATGCTGCTGGCCATTTTTTCAAAGTTGCCCTGGTATTGCAGCCATTGTTCACTGGGGGCACTCATGATGAAAAGCGCCTGGGTTTGTTGGCTAAGGTTGTTGGCCAGGCTGGTGGTGAACAGGTAGATGCGGGTGCGCATGCTGCTGCCGCTGCTGCCAAACAGCAGGGGAGGGCCTTCTAGATCGATGAAAGCGCCGGTTACCTGGCCACCGTTGCCCACGGTGGCTGTTACTGGGGCTGCCTGGGAGAGGGTGCTGCGCTCGGTGTTGCTGGTGAGGTCGGTGGCCAGCCGGTTGAGGGTGGCCTGCGGGGTGTTGGGCGGCAGTTCCAGGTGGGCGATGAGGCCGGCCACGTAAGCCCCGTCGCCAATGGCTTTGCTGCCAAGCAGGCTGTTGCCGGTGCGTTCCGAATTAGCCAGAAGCATGACGGTGATGCCCAGTTCATTGACGGTAACGGCCGTATCCACCTGGCCTGAAAGGTTAATCCACTCTGGTGGAGCCAAAAGCTGCAAGCCGGTCGCCGGGTTGCCAATTTGCTGCCAACCTGCGAAGGCTGGGGTGGTGGGGGCGGCGGTAGGCGCGGGTGGGGCGGCACTGGTGGCATTCGCTTTGGTAGGGATGGTCAGCGTTGCGGCCTGATTGGTATTGCTTTCGATGGGGGCGATATCCGTCGCGGCAGGGGGCGGCTCAACGGTTGATTGCTCCTGTTCTTCCTCGCTGATTGGTTTGCAGGCCACCACGGTGACCAGCAGCAAGCCAAGCAGCAAGCAGGACCAGCTTGGTTTTCGCATGAACAATCCTCCTGTTCTCTCCTCAATTACGGCGCGCAACCGCTCCGGGAACCAGTAATAGCTCCCGGCGACGCTTGCCGCTGACGAGGGGCTTCCATGTTTATTTGACCGTCAGCCCTCATGATGCAGTGGGCAAGCCAGGCGATGGCAGCCAGTAAATGTGAATACGGCAAATTTTAGGAGAGGAACCGGGTGGCCAGAATGAAGTTCTGGCTGCGGCTATGAGCTGGGCACTCTCCAATCATTGCCGATGATGATCAGGATATCGTAGTCGCCGTCGGGATTGGTGCCGCTGCTGACGTTGAGCGGTGGGACGTGCATCAACTGGGTCAGGTAGCGGCTGGTGTTGGGGTATGATCCATAGGTGACAATTTGGGAGGTGAGGTAAGTCGAGGCGTCGGCATTACCGATTTCTACTACGTTAATGCCAAACGATTGCAAATATTCCTGCGTAGAGGCGGCCAGGCCAAATTCGGCTGTGCCGTTGAGCACGGCGATGCGGGCATCTTCAGCTGCCATGAGCGCGGGAAGGTTTTCAATAACCGGCGTGGGAATAGCCGGGGGGGCAAACAACTGGTCTCGCAGCTGGCGGATATTTTCGCGTACGGGTACCAGCACCTGACGGCCGTCTGGGGTTGTTTCGTTGTAGACATAGTTAAAGTCGAGAACGGCCGTACGAATACTGTCACGCGGAATATCCTGCGCCAGCAGGGCAAGCTGAATCGCTTCATCCAGCGTCATGTTGGTGCGCGCGTTTTCTTGCGACGTTTGCCACAGCTGCGGTGCCTGGGCAATGAGCTGCGGCAGGCTGTTCAGACTGAACACCTGCTCGCGCACTGCCAGAATCACGGCTTGCTGGCGCGCGGCGCGATCAACATCGCCGCCGAATGTGGCCCGGGTACGGGCATACTTCAGCGCTGCCTCACCATCTAAATGTTGTTCGCCTGCTTCAATAGAAAAAGGATCATAACCATAGCACCGGTCGGGGTAATTCGGATCGTTAATTGGTTCTGGCACATCAATATCAATGCCGCCGACCAAATCAACAACCTCTACAAATGCATCAAAATTAACGGCAACATAATAATCAACGGGTACCCCTAATAAAGTCTCAACGGTTTGGACGGCCAACGCAGGCCCGCCACCGGGATATTCATAAACTTCGCCCAGGTAGTTGGCCTGGTTAATGCGGTCTACGCCAAAATCGGGAATCTCTACCCACAAATCGCGCGGCAATGATAAAACGGCCGCAGACAACCCAACCGGATCAATTGTCAGAATCATCATGCTGTCGGTGTGGGTGGGGCCATCTTCTTCGCATCGTTGGTCGATGCCCATAAGCAAAATGGAAACGCGGTTTTTGCCGTCCCAGCGATGAAACGCATCGGTAGAAAAGATGGACGCTGGCTCGCTGCTACCAGGATCGGTAGAGGAATCGCTGCTGCTGGGCGCTGGCAACGTTTGCACAGCATCCACATTGCTGCTGCTGGCATTGGCAAAATCGGGGTTGATCACTTCCAAAGAGGAAACGGTTTTTTGAACTGTTTGGTACAGCCAAACCGAACTGCCAATAAGCAAAATAATAATACCCAGCCCCAGCAGCGCTGCTGCCCAAAGCGGTAAGCGAATTCGGGGCGGGGTGCGACGAGATGAATTGGATTTCATATCTATAATGCGCGTTCCATGCCGGAATGGCGTAGGCGATTATAGCATAAAACCGTAAGGCAACGTCAAAAATTGATTTTGGCCGCCACTGTGCCTTGCTTTGACGGGGTGCTGGGGCTACTTTATAATGCGCCTCTTGTGATGAACCGATACCCCAAATGGCTCCCGATTTTGCTGATTGTGCTGCTGGCGTTTGGCCTGCGTCTTTACGCGCTTACCCACATTCCCCCTGGGCTGACACATGACGAAGCAAACCATGGCCGGGAGGCGATTGGCATTTTAAACGGGGTGTGGCTGTTTATTTTTCCGCTGAATTATGGCAGTGAACCGGTGTACAGCTACACGGCTGCGGCCAGCATGTGGCTGCTGGGCCAGACGCTATTTGCGCTGCGTTTTGTGAATGTTTTATTTAGCGTTTTGGCGGTTGGGGTGGGTTATTTATGGGTGCGTCGCCGCTTTAACGAGACGACAGCGTTGGTAACGGCCGTTCTCCTCTCCATCACTTTTTGGCCTTTAGCTTCCGCACGAGAGGCGCTGCGGGCGGGCATGCTGCCATTTTTTATGGGTACGGCCGTTTGGTTCTTCTGGCTCCTTTTAGACCAACGAGATAGGCAATCGCGCCGCCGCTGGGGGGTGGCGCTGGCTTTTGGCATCAGCGTGGCGATAACCCTGCACATCTATTTGGCCGCCCGGGTGGCCTGGCTAATTTTCCCCCTCTTTTTGGCGTATTTGGCGTGGCAGCAGCGGGAAAGCTTTCGCCAAAGCTGGCGTTATGGGCTGGCCGGGCTGCTGCTGACGGGGGTGCTGGTGACGCCGCTGTTTGTTTACCTGGCGCAAAATCCGTACGCGCTCACTCGCCTTAGCATGTTGGATGGCCCGCTGGAAAATTTGCGCAATGGCAACCTGCTGCCCCTGTGGCAAAACGCAACCTCCGCGCTGCTGGCCTTCATCTGGCCGGGGTATGGCGACCAGTTTTTGGCGTACAACATTCCGGGGCGGCCCGTGTTTGATGCGGTTTCGGCCGTTTTTTTTGTGCTTGGGTTGGGGGTGAGTTTGTGGCGCTGGAAACGGCCGTCTTACACCTTTCTTCTTCTCTGGTTTGGCGTTGGTATCTTGCCCTCGCTCATCACCGGCCCCACGGCCAACACCACGCGCAACCTGGCCGCGCTGATTCCCATTTTTGTGCTGCCAGCCATTGGGTTTGAAACGGCCGTTCAGCCCCTCAAAGCCAACATCAAAACCGCACCCCGCTGGCTGCCCGCCGCACTGGCCACCGTCTGGCTGCTGTTTGCCGGCTGGCGCAGCGCCACCGACTACTTCATCACCTGGGCCAATGACCCAGACGTGCGCGGCGCATACCAGGTTAACCTCATTGCTGCCCTGGATTATCTGGCAGACCAAAACCCAACGGAGCCAGTGCTGCTCTCCACCGTCTATCCCGGCCCGGCGCATGACCCGTCCATCAATCTGGTACTCACAGGTGAAGAGGCCAACAAGCGCTGGGCCGACGCTCGCTGGGCGCTGGTGGCTCCCGGCGGCCACAGCAGCCGCAGCCTCATTCCCGCCTCCACGCCGCCCCATCCATTTTTTGCCCGATGGCTGGAACCAGGCCAAACCGTCTCCCTGCGCCCCACCGATCTGGACCCCAATTTTACCGACTTTTGGCTGGATGCGTCCCAAATGCAAGCCTGGGCGCAAGCGCCTGGGCTGGCCAACTTCAACAACGCCCTCACCCTGCACCACGCCGAATGGCTCAACCCCGTAAATCCGGGCGAAACGGCCGAACTCCTCCTCATCTGGCGCGTTACCAACCCGGAAAACGTGGGGCCGATTGTGCCGCCCGTGTTCACCACCGACGTGGTCATGTTCACCCAGCTTTTAGACGCATCTGGGGTGCCGTTTGCCCAGCGCGACGCGCTCGATGCGCCATCGTGGGGCTGGCAGGCGGGGGATTTGGTGGCTCAGATTCATGCCATCGCCATCCCGGCTGAGACTGCGCCCGGCCGCTACCAGGCCATCGTCGGCATTTACGACCGGCTTTCTGGCGATCGCCTGCCGATTTTGGGGGATGATGGGGAAGTGGTGGGGGATTTTACGGCCGTTCCGACACTACAACTAGGCGATTCAGCCAGTTTTGCGGATTAGGCAAGCTAAGCAAGCGTTTCTTACTCGACTGGAGTAGTTTTTAGCTTCGTAATTTTGTGTATAGAAAAGAAAAGAATGTACACTCCAAAACCTACAAAAATCAAATCTCGGAATGAAAAAGGGCTATTTTCTGTAGACTGAAAAATTGCCAAAGCACCGAAAGCGACTATAAAAACCATTCCTGTAATAACGCCTGAAAAAGCTTCTGTTTTGGGTCTTTGATTGCTTTGACGTAGTTCACTGATGCTGTCCCAAATCATCAATGGTCCAAAGTAAAACCCCAACAAACCATAAATCAAATCACTGATTTGCGATTCTTGAGAATAATCCCACAAAGAGACACCCCCGAATGCCATGAATAACCCAGTACCGCCAATTATCAACAGAATATTTCGCCACTTCCAGGCAGTTGTGCCTCTGACTTTGGAACTTTTTGAGAAGACGCCTAAAAGAAGCCCTGTAAAAAAGGCAACAATTCCTATGAACAATACCGCGTCAATAAGCGAACTCATGAAGCTTCCTCCACACATTCTTTTCTGAAATCACATCTGGCGACAATGAAAATATCTTAGCAGTTTTAGGATTTTATTCAAACTATTTTTAGCGGGAATAGGTAGGCTTAAGGGATTCGGAGAAATTGTGCCGAACACGCTGATAAATTGATCATTTACTTTACATAGTGTAACTTTTTCCGTATGATTGGGCGCATGAGCAACCCGCAGCTGCCCGAAAATTTGTCCGTTGAGGAACTTGAGCAGTTACTGTACCGCAAGAAGCACGCCTTGCGCCGCCAACGCTTGCAGCGGCTCAAGGCAGAAGGGCGCGTGGTGGATGTGGCGGGTCTGCCCGCCCCCAATGCCAGGCCGCCCGCGCTGCCCCGTCCGCAAGCAGCCCCCAGCGGTGCCCTGCGCCAATACCAGCTCCAATTTGAAGATGAGCCGGAACCCACTCCAGAAATAGCACACAATGACGGAACGAGGAAGAGGGGAAACGGCCGTACCTTCCTCAACCGCCTCCTCTTTTTGGTAGAAGTGGGGGCGGTGGTTGGATTGGTCCTGGTGCTATTCAATTTGTGGGGTACCCAGCGCGATCTCAATCAGGAATTGGCCCAGGTGCAGCAATCTCAGGCGGTGGCTTTGTCTTTGCCCACGCCAACGGCCGCGCCGCTCATTGATTTGGTGGTGTTGCCCACGGGACATCGGTTTGTAGACGGCCGTTCCCCCGAACCCGTCGAATCTGGCGACATCCCCGCCCATCTGCTGCCCGCCATGCAGGCGTACAAACCGCCACCGCTGCCCACCCCCGGCCCCGAACAAGCCCGCATCATCGAAATTCCCGGCATTGGCGTCAACGCCCCCATCGTGCCCGGCGTCTACGATTGGGAACAGCTCAAGCGGGGCGTGGGGCACCACACCGGCTCTGCCCTGCCAGGGCAGGCGGGTAACATGGTCCTGGCCGCCCACAACGACATCTACGGCGAAATCTTCCGCGATCTGGACAAGCTCTCCCCCGGTGATGAGTTCACCATCTCCACTGGGGCACGTAGCTACACCTACGTCGTCACCAAAATTGAGATTGTAGAGCCTACGGAGGTTGAGGTAATGCAGGCCACCGCGCATGCCAGCGCCACGCTCATCTCCTGCTATCCTTACCGCATCAACACCCAGCGCATCGTCGTCTTCGCTGACCTCAAAACCAACAACCCCGCCTCTTAAGTAAAGTGCAGAAAGTTTTTGAAAAATAATCATCAAAGATTTCAAAGATTTTCCCCCCTAAATCTGCGAAATCTGTTGATAAAGAATTTTGAAAACTTTTTTCCAACCACTTAGTGCTTTGTTAGGCAATTTTGTTAGTAAAGTTTTTGGCAAAACCCACAAAGCTTCCAGTGCTCTGATTGGTTTTGCCTTGTAAAAGAATTTAGCTAACAGAGCACTTAGGATGCGTTTACAAATAACTTTTGCTAAGAAAACGCATCCGCAAGGTTTGCCCGTTTACCAAAACCCAAAGTTAAAAACGGGCAAACCCTTAGTAAGCGGCCAACAACAACTTCCCCTTTTAGATGGGCGCTTACGGCTAAACCGTCTGCACCATTCCGTTAACTTATTTGCGGACGGTCATTTAACGCCCAAAAGTTCGCTAGAGATTGCCCCATTTAGATTGGGAGCCGTCTACAGCTTTGTAACCAAAGTGGACTCATCTGTGTCCTATTTTCAAGGGAGACTTCATGAGTTGGCGCACCCTCGCGAATGAAAAATCAGCAGATTCAACAGATTTCTCCTAATTTCTCTGTGTAATTCTGTGCTTCTCCGTGTAACTCTGTGTTCCGGTTTTTAATTTTATGGGAGCCCAGCTTGTTGGTTTCGCAAATGGGTGCTGCTGCAGAAAGTGGCGTGTTTTCTGTTCTGGCGGTAAGATGACGTGGGTAATTTTTTAATGAAAGGAAGGGCAAGAAATGGCCAAAGATAGAGCCAGCCGTCGGGCCAAATTGCGGCAGCAGACGGCCGAAAATGCCAACGTAGTAGACAAAAAACGAGACAGCAACACAACCTTTGCTCAGGAATACGCTTATGTGCTCAAAGATTTGCGGCGCGTTTTCCTGTTGGCAGCCATTATGTTTGTTTTGCTGATAGTTTTGAACATTGTTTTGCTGTAGGAACGGCCGTTCCCCGTCGCAAACAAGGCGCGGCTTCAGGGCAAAATGTTTGACGCTCCCAGACTGATGTGATATGATTTTTGCTCAGTTCCGGTCTTCTGACCGGACTATTTGTTTCTTTATCGACCGGGCAGTTGGCGTCAATTGCTCACTTTAATAACTGGAGAACATTAGCTATTCGAAAACGGCGCAGTAGTAATCGTACAAGGGTCGAAGCAGGCCCGGAATATCGTATTAACCGGCGTATACGGGTTCGCGAGGTTCGTTTAATCGACCATAACGGCGAAAACCACGGAGTTGTGCCTATCAACCAGGCATTGCAATTGGCTGAAGAAGCCGAGTTGGACCTGGTAGAAGTGGCCCCTAACGCTAACCCGCCAGTTTGCCGCATTATGGATTACGGCAAATTTGCCTACGAAAAAACAAAGCGAGAGCGTGAAGCGCGCAAGCAGCAGAAGCAGATTGAAATCAAAACGCTGCGCTTGACGCCCAGAACCTCAGATTTTCATCGCGATGTTTACGTGAGTAAAGCCAAAAAATGGCTCGAAGAAGGCAAAAAGGTTAAGTTTCAGGTCCGTTTTAAAGCGCGTGAGATCACCTACCCAGAAATCGGCCAACAAACGCTTGAAGAAATTGCCGAAGCATTGGGTGATATTGCCGAAGTGGAACAGGAACCAAAGCTGGAAGGCTGGTCGATGACCCTCTTGTTGAATCCAACAGGTTAGTTTTGCAGCGTCCCTGCTGATTGACTAGCTGTTGTTTGTTCATAATAAAATGTAGGTATGTAGGCAAAGCCCCTCCGGGGGCTTTTGTGTGAGAGTCAATTTTTAGAGTCCTTCTATATATTTGACACTTTCACCTGTTTAAGAGGAAAAAATGGCTAAAGCAAAAAAGAAAAAATACAAATTGAAGACATACAAAGCGGCGGCCAAGCGTTTTCGCATGACGGGCAGCGGTAAGATTGTGCGCACCAAAGGTGGCAAAAGCCATTTGCGGCGGCGTAAATCCAAGCGGACCAAGCAGTTGTTTAGCCGCATGCTTGTTGTAGAAAACTCTGGCGATATTAAACGTATCAAACGGTTGGCCCCTTACCTGAAAAAATACAAAGCCAATCCGCCAGCTTAATTTATTAACTTACATGATGATTCGCTGCCTGGCCTCGGTCTTCCCTTTGGGAGCAGGCTTGAGCGCCAGGCCATCGCCACAAATGCGAGGTATAAAAAATGAGAGTTAAAGGTGGGTTTACAACCCAACGTCGTCATAAAAAAATATTGAAGATGACGAAAGGCCAATGGGGGACGCGGAGCAAGCTGTTCCGTCGCGCCAACGAGGCCATGATGAAATCTTACTGGTACGCGTACCGGGAT
This sequence comes from Candidatus Leptofilum gracile, assembly GCA_016713825.1. GTDB lineage: Bacteria > Chloroflexota > Anaerolineae > Promineifilales > Promineifilaceae > Leptofilum > Leptofilum gracile. The sequence continues at coordinate 290,242 of JADJOJ010000004.1, forward strand.
CGTCGCGTGCGGCGTCGGGAATTCCGTCGCTTGTGGATTACGCGTATCAATGCGGCTACCCGGATGCATGATTTGAGCTACAGCCGTTTTATGCACGGATTGAAATTGGCTAACGTCAATCTGGATCGCAAGGCTTTGGCGCATCTGGCGGTGCGGGACGACGCTGCGTTTGCAGCTGTTGTGACGCTGGCAAAGGACGCGCTGGCGAACTAGGTTACAGGTTGCCTCATTAATCTTTTGATTGCCTACATTTTGAAAGCGCCTCGCATGATTGTGCGGGGCGCTTTTTTTTTAGTGCCAGGCACGGGGCGCGAATATTGGGTTAGACCACCACTGGTTGCCCCGTGCCTGGCACTTTTGGCGGGGCGCTGTTTTGTTGAATGTTGGCTAAACGCAGGACGGCCGTATTTGTCTCCCCTCACGCGCTCTTGTAATATCCGCCAACGATGCGCAATTTGCTAGATGTAGAAACGCGACCCGGGTTTACCTTTTGGCTGCTGTTGATTTTGTTAACGGCCGTTTCTCTGCGCCTCTACCAATTGAATGCCGTGCCCCCAGGGTTTACCCACGATGAAGCGGACCATGGGCTAACGGCCGTTTCCATCCTCAACGGCACGCGGGAGATTTACTTCACCATTGGGCATGGCCGGGAGCCGCTGTTTGATTACGCGACGGCCGGAGCGATGGCGTTACTGGGGCAGCACGGCTGGGTTTTGCGGGGAACGGCCGTCTTCTTTAGCCTCATCTTGCTGGGCGGCATGACCGCCTGGACGCGCTTTGCCTTTAACAACCGCGTCGCCCTGCTCACCGCCGCCGGGCTGGCCGTTGGCTTTTGGCCGCTTATGGCCGCCCGCCAGGGGCTGCGCTCCATTGCCCTGCCTGCGCTTTTTTCTTTGGCGCTTTACTTTTTTTGGCGTGGTTTACGGAGAGTGGAGAGTGGAGATTGGAGATTAGAAACTCACCGATCATTGATCACGGATTACCGATTACGGATTACCGATTACCGCTCACTGCTCACTTTCCTAACGGCTGGCCTCCTCCTCGGCCTCACCTTTTACACCTACATTCCGGCGCGGGGGCTGTGGCTGCTGTTTCCGGCGCTTTTGCTGCTGGGCGGTGTGTGGCAGCGGGGTTGGCTGCGGCGGGTTTGGCCGGGGGTGGCCGTAACGCTGCTGGTGGCGGGAATCATTGCCTGGCCGCTGGTGGCCTATTTGCGGGCCAATCCAGAGGCCGAAGTTCGCATTGATGAGCTGAGTGCACCGTTAACGGCCGTTCTCCAGGGCGACTTCTCCTTGCTGTGGGCCAACCTCAAAAGTGGGTTGGCAATTTTTACGGTGGCGGGGGATACGGCCTGGCGCTACAACATCCCGGAACGGCCGTTGCTGGGGCCGGTGATGGGTGGTTTGTTTTATGTGGGGATTGGCGTCGCATTGTGGCAGGTGGCAAGTGGCAGGTGGCAGGTGAGAGGATTAGTGGGGCGGAACGGCCGTTTGGCGTATGCGGCGGCGCTCATCTGGCTGTTGGGCGGGCTGGCTCCCGTGCTCATCACCGGGCCGGAATTGAGCATGACGCAGGGGATGGGAATGCAGCCGGTGGTTTATTTGCTGGTGGCGCTGGGGGTGGATTGGTTATGGAGATTGGAGATTGGAGATTGGAGATTGACGCCCGCTGTTCGTTTTGGGGTGATTTTGTTGTTTGGGGGGACGGCCGTTTTTACTGCGCGTGATTATTTTGGCAGTTGGGCCAATGCGCCGGAGGTGCGGGTGCAGTACGAAAGCACGATGACGGCGGCGCTGGATTATGTGGCGGGGCAAGGCGTGGCCGAGGCCAGCATTTCTACCATCACGCCGGGGCCGTTCCACACCCCCGCGCTGGCGCAGCTGGTGCTGCCTGCGGACGTTCGCCAGCCGCGCTGGTTCGATGGCCGGGGCAGCCTGATTGTGCCCAATGGTGACGAATCGCTGGTTGTTTTTTCGGGATTTGCGCCGCTGCCGGAGGCGTTGCAGCCTTATTTGGCAACGGCCGTTTTGCAAGAAACGCTCCCCCTGCGCCCCGATGACGCGGATCGCCCCATTTGGGTCTACCGGCTGGCGGCAGCCGAGGCAGCGGCGGCGTGGCAAGATTGGCTCACGCCCCAACCGGCTCTCTTTGGCGACGCGGCGGCATTCATCGGCTATGATTTGTTGGCGGAGCGCGTGGCGGTGGGGGAGGTGGTGCAGCTGGTGACGGTGTGGCAGGTGCAGTCCGCCACGCCCGATTTGCGGCTGTTTACCCACCTGGTGGGGCCAGATGGCACCCCGCTGGCCCAGGCAGACCGGCTGGATGCACCCAGCAGCAGTTGGGTGGCTGGGGATTGGCTCATCCAGCTGCATGCGTTTGTGGTGCCAGAGGGAACGGCCGTTGGCACCTATCCGCTCACCATTGGCCTGTACATCTGCCTGGACCCGGCCTGTGAACAGACGGAGCGTTTGACGGTGTGGCAGGGTGGAACGGCCGTTGGCGACCATCTGCTTTTAACTGAATTGGTGGTTTCGGAATAGGACAAAGGAACAGAGAGGAACACAGGGTTGCACAAAGGAGACACTGAGTTGCACGGAGAATTTTTGCACTGTCATTCCCGCAAATGCGGGAATCCAAATGGTGCGTGCATACCCGCGCAGGCGGGTATGCCAAATTATTGGGGCAAGGCATGAGCCGACGGCGTGAGTTTGGGCTGATGGTGGCCATCACCTTGGTGGCTTTTGGGCTGCGGCTGTGGCAGCTGGGCCATTTGCCGCCCGGTTGGCGCGACGACGAGCTGATCAACTCGCTGGTCATCTCGCAAAAGGTGCTGGACGGCAATCTGGCCGTCTATTACCCAGACGCCTCTGGCCACGAGGCGCTGTACCATGCGCTGAACGCCATCATGCTGGGGCTGTTTGGGGCCAACTGGGTGGGCATTCGGCTGCTTTCGGCCTTTTTGGGCACGCTGGCGGTGCCGCTGACGTATTTGTTGGGTCGCAAGCTGTTTGGGCGCACGGTGGGGCTGGTGGCGGCGGCGGGGCTGGCGTTTAGCTTTTGGGGATTGATGTACGGCCGTTTCGGCCTGCGCCACATCACCATGCCCGTGTTGATAACGGCCGCTTTCTACTTCTTCTGGCGCGGCTTTGAAAAAGGAGATTGGAGACCAGAGATTAGAGATTGGCGGCGGTTCGCAATCTCCAATCCCCAATCTCTAATCTCCAATTACCCAATTACCAATTACTTAATTACCGCCTTGTTTATTAGCCTCGGCTTCTACACCTACTTTGCCGGGCGGGGCGTGCCGCTGATTTTGCTGGCGTTTATGGGGGTGGTCTGGCTGCTGGCGCGGCCTCGTTTCCAACAAAATTGGCGGGGGTGGGGGCTGATGTTGGTGGGAACGGCCGTCCTCGCCATTCCGCTCATCCTCACCCTGCAAGCCCAGCCAGAAGCCGAGGGGCGGGTAACGGAGCTGGCTGTGCCGCTGGTGGAAGCGCAGGCTGGCAACTTTGAACCATTGCAAGAGTACATCGTGACCACGCTGGGCATGTTCCACGCTACGGGCGACGATGAATGGTTGTACAACATCCCCAATCGGCCGTTGTTTGGTGCGGTTGGCGCGATTTTCTTTTGGGGTGGCGTGCTGCTGGCGCTGGCCGACGGGCTGTGGCTGCTGGTTGCCCGGCTGCGCCGTCGGGCCATCGCCCCAGCCACGGAAAAGCGTGGGCTGGCGGCGATCTTTTTGCTGCTTTGGTGGCTGGCCGGTATTGCCCCGGCCTTCATCAGCGTGCCGCCCGCCAGCCTGGGGCACACCATTTTGGCCCAGCCTGCTACGTATATTTTGGCGGCGTTGATCATTGGGAGATTAGAGATTGGACCCTTCGGCTTCACTCAGGGCAAGGATTGGAGATTTTTCACGCAATCTCCAATCTCCAATCTCCAATCTCTTTTGACTGTTTTTGCCGCGATGTTGCTAATCGGCAGCATCGCCACCCGCGATTTGCCCGACTATTTTCAGCGCTGGCCAGAGCGGGGGATGGTGCGCTTTTTGTACCGCGCGGATATTCAGGACGTGGCAGATTATGTCAACAGTGAGCCGGAGATGACCGATTTTGGCGTTTCTGGGCTGTTGGCGGGGCCGTGGGACAGGCTGGCGTTGCAAAATAGTTTACATAACAGCGAGGCGGTGCGCCCTCGCTGGTTTAATGCGGAGCGGGCGCTGCTGCTGAGTCCGCCGCTGAGTTTTGTGGGATTCCCGGAAACGGCCGTTGCCTACCAGCAACTCCTGAACCCAGTGGCGCCACCGGTAACGGCTGGCACCTATTCGCTGGCCCAAACAGAGGCCCAAATGTTGGCCGACCGCTCTGAGGAGCGCATCTGTTTTGCGAATGGGCTGTGCTGGTTAACGGCCGTTTACGATGCGGGGAACGGCCGTTTGGAGCTCGGTTGGCAGGTGGGCGAGACGCTGCAACTGCCCGAAATGCCGCTCATCAGCAATCCGCCGCCGCCGGGCGTGTACGCCGGGCCGCGCTTGCAGGTGTTTGCCCAACTGCTGGATGCGTCGGGCAACTTCCTCATTGGGGACGACGGCTTGTGGGTTGATCCGGTAACGTTGCAGCCGGGCGACACCTTTTTGCAGCAGCATTGGCTCATTTTGCCAGAGGGCAGCGTGGCCGCCACCGTCGCCTTCGGCCTGTACGACCCGATGACGGGCGAGCGCATCCTCACCACCGACGGCCGCGATCATTTGCGTCTGGAAATCCCGTAGAGACGTTGCACTGTAGAGACGTTGCATTGCAACGTCTCACCAGCCGGCACGGTCAGGAGACCGGCCGGAGCACATTACCTGATTTATTTTTTTATTCACAATTGCAACGTCTCTACAACATGATTTTGGAGAAGATAGTGATAAAGCGGATTGTCAAACAACCGATTGCCTTGATTTTGCTGGCGTTTGTCGCGCTCTCTTTTGCGTCCAGCGTGATCAATCCGCTGTTTGAGTCCACGGACGAGCTGCGGCATTATCGTTTTGTGCAGCACATCATCCAGGAAAAGCGCTTGCCGGTGCAGGGAGAAGCGGGGTGCAGCGCCCAGGGGCATCATCCGCCGCTGTTTTACACGCTGGGGGCCATCGCCACATTCTGGATTGAGACGGGCCGGCCGGTTTGTTCGCAGCTAGAGGACAATCCGTTTTGGCAGTACCGCTACTGGGAAGTGGGGGACGACAACAAAAACCAATACCTGCACACCGCTGCGGAGGCGTTTCCCTGGACGGGCGAGGCGCTGGCGGCGCACATCGTGCGGGGGCTGAACGTGCTGATTGGGGCGGGGGTGGTGTATCTGACCTGGCTGCTGGGGCGAATGCTGTGGCCGAAACGGCCGTCTCTCGCCCTGGGTTCTGCCGCATTTGTCGCCTTCAACCCGATGTTTGTCTACATGGCCGGGTCGATTAACAATGATGTGATTGCGGCGCTGAGCGGAACGGCCGTTCTCGTCGCCAGCGTTAAATTGGTGCAGTCAGATACCGGATTGTCTCGCCGCTGGGGCATCTGGCTGGGCGTGCTGTTTGGCGTGGCGCTGCTGAGCAAGTTTAACCTGGCAGCCGTGGCCCTGCTGATTGAGATGGCCGTCACCTGGACCGCCTGGCGCAAAAAACAGTGGCGGCTTTGGTGGGAAGCCAATCTGCTGATTGCCGCCTTTACCCTGCTGCTGGCAGGCTGGTGGTTTGTGCGTAACCAGATTTTATACGGCGAACCCACCGGCTTTGAGCGCCTTACCGAGCTGTGGGGCGTGCGCAATCCCGCCGAAAGCTGGGGCGTGGCCATTTTTGAACTGCCCTACACCTGGACCAGCCTGTGGGGCCGCTTTGGCTATGGCCAGGTCCCCTTGCCCGATGGCATCTACATCGGTTTGCGCTGGCTGGTGGGGATTGGGTTGTTGGGCTTATTGCTGCGCCTTTGGCGGAAAGCGGCTGTTGGTCAGCATGTTCCCTACATCCCGCTTGCTTTACTGGTTGTAGACGTTGCCCTGCTGTTTGCGGTGGTGTTCAACTATTTGCTGGTTAGCCCGGCCGGGGCGATGGGGCGCTTCTTTTTTCCGGCGCTGCCCGCCCTGGCGCTGCTCACTTTTTATGGCTTGTCTGCCTGGGTCGATCTCATCTGGCCCCACGCGCCACGCGCCAATCCTTCGACTTCGCTCAGGACCAATCTCCAATCTCCAGTCTTCTATTTAGCGATTGCCGTAAACGTGGGCCTGGCCAGCCTCACCATCGTGGCAATTTTTGGCTATTTGGCAGCGGCTTTTGCCGAGCCTGAACCGTTTGGGGTGGATACGGCCGTTCCTAACCCCAGCAACGCCCAATTCGACAGTTTCGCCATCCTGCGCGGCTACGAACTGGATGAGACAACGCTGCAACCGGGTGGCTACCTCACCCTCGATTTGTATTGGGAAGTGATTAACCAGCCGCCCGGCAACTTTTTGCTGTTTGTGCATCTGATTGACGAGCAAACGGGCACGCTGATTGCCCAGCGAGACACGCACCCTGGCCTGGGCAACTTCCCCAGCAGCCAATGGCAGCCGGGCGACCGCTTTGTGGATTCAATTCGGATTCATGCCAGCGAGACGATGTATGTGCCGGGAACGGCCGTCCTTAGCATAGGCCTTTACGCCCCCGGCGAAAACAGCTACCGGCTGGGCATCGCCGCTGAGGATGGCACCTTTTTGGGCGATGCGCTGCCCCTGGGGGAGATTGCCCTTGCCGAGGTAAACAATTGGCGCGAAGACGGCCAATCGTTGCCGAACTTATTGAACCAGAACTTTTTTAACGATATACGCCTGATCGGGTACGAATACAGCCAGCGGGTGCTAAAACCGGGCGAAACGCTGGCCGTAACGCTCTACTGGGAAGCGCTGCGCGACGCCCCGCCAGATTATCTGGTGGAAGTGGCCTTGTGTGCGCTGCCCTGCGCCGACTGGATGCCCGCGCTGGCAACCAGCCTCGCCCCACCGTCGGCGGCCCCCACCAGCGGCTGGCAGCCGGGCCAAATTGTGGCCGATACCCATATTTTGACGCTAGACCCCACGCTGCCGCCCGGTTCTTACAGTATTCACGTCGCTTTAATTGACGCCATGACCAAAGCACCCCAGAATATTGTTGCCGAGGATGGACACTATATTGATGATCGCTTATTATTAGCAAACATCCGTATTCAACCATGATGCGAGCGTATGAACTGAGTGTATGAGTGGCAGTTACCAAAACGGCCGTTGCGCGAAGCCAGTTGTTCCCTAACCAGCGGCTTGTGGGTAAGCATCAAAAAATCACCTCGGTTTTTTTTACTATCTAATAGGTTTTCTATTTGTGACAGCGGAAAGAGTTAGCCAACTGCGGGTCGGACTGATCGGGCTGTTGCTGCTTGTAGGCAGCATCATCTACATCCTCCTGCCGGTTTCGGCGCTGCGCTGGGCCCAATCCCCCTTTCTTGGCTTTTTTATTGACCCCAATATGGTCATCAACGACTCTGGCGAAGCAGCGTGGCCTTCCCAGGGCGAGAATGCGTTGGTGGGGTATCCGGACCAGATTACGGCCGTAAACAACCAACCGATCAGCACCATCCCAGAATACCTGGCGGCATTGGCGGGCAAATCCCTGGGAGACACGGTGCAGCTGACGCTGGTACAGCCCCCCCCAGGCATCGACATCGAACCCGGCCACCCAGACGCCCAACGAACAGTCACCCTGCCCGTCATTGCCTTTACCACGCTGGCCTTGTGGAACCAGTTTGGCCTCTTTTACCTTACCGGCCTCCTCATGTTGATCATTGGCGTGTGGACCTTTGCCCTGCGGCCAAAAGCCGAAGCGGCGCAGGTTTTTGCCCTGTTCATGGGGTTTGCGGCGCTGGCCGTCGGCGGGCTGTTTAACCTGCTCACCACCCACCAGTTTGCCCGGGTCTGGCTGCTGGCCTTGTCATTGACGCCGGGATTTTGCATTTGGTTAGCGGCCGTTTTTCCTCACCAGATGCATTTTGTAACCAAATACCCCCGTGGTCGCTGGCTGACCCTGCTGCCAGGAGTGGCCGCAGGCGTCTGGGCCCAGCTTTGGCTGTATGATGCGGCCAACCCGTGGCGTTACGCCATCCCCTGGCGCACCCTGTTTTTGCTCAACGGGCTGGCCATCCTCATCTCCCTGTTTATGATGGCCTACCGCGGCTTCCGGTCCCCTTCCCCGCTGGTGCGGCAGCAGGCGCGCATTATTTTCTTTGGCAGCGTGCTGGCCTTTACCCCCCTCATCGTTTTCTTTTTTCCTGCTTCGCAGATGGTGGATGTGGCCTGGCTGCCGACCGCCTTTTATTTGCCGCCGCTGGTAATTTATCCATTGGCCATCGCCTACACCATCATTCGTTACCGGCTGCTCGATTTTGATGTGGTGCTGCGTCGCTCCCTTTCTTATGCGGTGATGACCGGGCTGCTGCTGCTGGCGTTTTTCCTGGTAACGGTGGGGCTTACCAACACCTTTGGCGTGGTGACAGAAAATCCGGTCTTGTTGTCGCTGCTGGTGCTGTTGCTGGTGCTGGTGTTCAATCCGCTGCGCACCCGGTTGCAGGGGGCCATTGACCAGCTCTTTTTTGCCAAGCCGGTGGCTTTGGATAATCTGCTGCGGGGGTACAACCGGGAATTGACAACGGCCGTAAACACCGATCAGGTTGCCAAAAACTTGCTTAAATACGCCGCCTCTGGGGTGCCAGAAGCCACCCCCCACCTCTTCTTGCCCGATGCCCAAATGAATTATTACAGCAGCTACGACAACGGGGCCACGGAGCGGCTGAGCATGGAGTCACCCCTGGTGACCTATATGCGCGAAACCAGTGGCCCCATTGACCTGACCGAATCACGGGCCTGGCCAGAGCCGATTTCCGGGCAGTATGAGACGGTGGCGGCGTTGGATGCGGCCGTTTTGGTGCCTATCAACAACGGCCGTGAGCTGCTTGGTTGGCTTTCCCTTTCCCACAAAAAAAACCGCGACTATTTTCACCAGGCCGAAATCAACTACCTTGGCTCCCTGGTAGATCAATCGCTGATTGGCCTGGAGCGGGCCAACGTCATTCGCCGCCTGGAGACGCGCGTGTCCGAGCTGGATATGCTCAGCCAGTTTTCCCAGGCGCTCAACTTCACCATTGATTTTGATGCCCTGCTGGAACTGGTGTTTATCAACTTTCAGCGGCTTTTAGAGATTGACGACTTTTTCATTTCGCTGCGCGACAAGGCCACCAAGCAAATTTACACGGCATTTTTCCTGGAAAAAGGGGAGCGGTACGAAGAAAAAGAGGGGTTGGATAAAGTAGTGACTGACCCCACCATCCACCAGGTTGTGAGTATGGGGCAAATGGTGGTGAAGGAAGATGAACACGGCCGTTCTTGGATTGCCGCTCCCCTCAATGCCGGTGCCGACACCATTGGGGCCATCCACACCTTCTACCGCGACCCCTCCCAAAAAATACGGGCCAGGCAGCAGCAGCTCTTCACCGTTTTTGCCGACCGCACCGCCACCGCACTGGAGCGCATCGAAACCAATGCAGAACTCCAGCAGCGGGCCGAGCAGTTAGAAATCATGAACAAGGTCACCTTCTCGCTGGCGTCTACCAAAGACCTCGATCCCCTGCTAGAACTGATCCTTGATACCGCTATGGAGCTGTTAGATACCCAGGCAGGCACCTTCATGATTTACCGCGAGGCAGATGGCGAACTGGAATTTAAAGTGGCGCGGGGACCTTCCAGCGATGGGTTGGTGGGGCGACGCTTGCCATTGGGAGCCGGTTTGGCCGGAACGGCCGCCCAAACCGGTCGCCCCATCCTCGTTAACCGCGTGAAAGATGATTCCCGCTGGTTCTCAGACATCGACGCCAGCTCCAACTTTAGCTCCGAATCGATCCTGACCGTGCCCCTGGTACGCCAAAATACCGTCCTTGGCGTGCTTCAGGTCATCAACAAAAGAAACAACGCCGAATTTGATAAGGAAGACCAAAGCTTGCTGATGGCTTTTGCCGGGCAGGCGGTGGTGGCCATGGAAAACGCCCGCTTGCTGGCCCAAACAGACGAAGCGCTGCAAAAAAGTGTTGATGAACTGTTTTTGCTCCAGCAGCTAGACCGCGACCTGAGCACAACTTTAAACCTGGACAACGTACTAAACCTGACCCTGGATCGCATGCTCAGCATTTATCAGGGCGTGGCCGGTGCCATTGCCCTGGTCAACGAAGAGGGCGAGATTTTCCGCAAGGTGACGCGTGGTTATGACCAGCAAGATGTGCTGCCAGACAAGAATAAACTATCGGCTAAAACGGGTCTTATTGGCCAGGTCATTCAAACCAAGCAACCCCACTATGCACCCAACGTGCATGAAGAGGAAAATTATGTCATTGCCCATTTCAGCACGCTGTCGCAGATGACGCTGCCCTTTATCAATAAGCAAGAGCTGATTGGGGTGATTGCCATTGAAAGTGACGCGTTAGATAATTATTCAGAGGTGGATTTGCAAACGGCCGTACGCATCACCAATCACGCCGCCGCCGCCATCGCCAACGCCATCCTCTACGAAAAAGTCAACGAAGCCAACCAGGCCAAATCTGAATTTGTCTCAATGGTCTCCCACGAGCTCAAAACCCCCATGACCTCCCTGCGTGGCTACACCGATCTGCTCCTCTCTGGCATGACCGGCGAACTCACCGAGCAGCAGCGAAACTTTCTGGAAATCATGGCTGCCAACATTCGCCGCATGAGCCAACAAATCCAAGACCTCACCGACATCTCTCGCATTGAAACTGGCCAACTGCACATCGAACTGGCCCCCATCTCCTTTGTCAACGTGGTCAACGAAACCATGCAAACCGTCAAAGGCTTGTGCGATGAAAAAGAGATTCGCGTCCATTTGGAACTGCCAGACGAGCTGCCCCTCATCCTGGCAGACAAGGGGCGCATGGTGCAGGTGCTCACAAACCTGCTTAGCAACGCCTGTAAATATTCCCCACCCAACACCGACGTTTCGCTCAACTTTGTGCCCCGCATGATGCCCCATCCAGAGTCCGGCGAAATGCAGCCCATGGTCTGGTGCTGCGTTCAGGATCACGGGTATGGCATCTCCCCGCAAGATTTAGAAAAGCTGTTTACCAAATTCTTCCGCTCTGATGATCCCAATATTCGCCAGGCCAAGGGCACCGGCCTGGGGCTTTCTATCACCAAAGGTATTATCGAACTGCACGGCGGCGAAATTTGGGTGGAGAGCGAAGTGGGCGAGGGTACCTCCTTCCAGTTTACTGTTCCTCAAGCACCGGCGTAGCGCCAAAATTGCCCCATTTGAAACTTAACAATAGGTAAATCGTTATTCACGGTTTATTGACATCGCATGTTTGTGCGCTATACTTTGAACATGGATGATAAAGTTACACAATCATCAATTGATGGACACAAAAATTAGCCCGAAGCGCACGCATTTTGCGTGCGTTTTTTATTTCTACAAACCCTATATGAAGTCCCTTGAACCCTTAATCATGCAGAGAGGAGCGTAAAAATTATGGACTATGGAATGATTGGAAAGATTGAGAAGTCTAAGTTCTATGCACAGGAACCCGAGCGGTTTAGCTTTGATTCGTTCACTGTCCGGCTTGAAGGGGATAGCGGTGGGATGCACCACATTAAATATGAATCTGGCCAGTGGGATTGTGATTGCAGTTTTTTCCACACCCGTGGTTATTGCAGCCACACGATGGCCATTGAACGTGTGTTGGGCGAAATGCTTGGAACTCCCGAGACCGCCTAAACAATCGTTTCATTATTAAAACCGCACAATAAGCCCGGCCATTAGGCCGGGCTTTTTGTTATAATCGGTGGTCTGCATTGGGCGGTTTTAGATTGTTTAGGAGAGTATTTGTGACGATTGGCGGCGTGCGGTTTGACTTGAAGGTGACCTTTCTCATCATTTTGGCCACTGTGGTGCCGATGCTGGATTATTATGGGCATGCGTTTACCAGCAACAAGGCGTTCGACCGATTTGTCTGGTATTTTGTGATTCCGATGGGGGTGATTGTGCTGCTGTTTCGGGAGTCACCGGCTGAGTATGGGTTTAAGCTGGGCAACTGGCAGACGGGGGTGGCCTGGACGTTGGGCGCTTGCACGGGGATGGCCATCATTTTGTATTTTTTGGCGCAGCAGCCGGGAATGCAGGAATATTATTCTGCTCGCACGGGGCAGCAATCTGTATGGCGCATTCTGTTTCTGAACGGCATCGAGATGGTTGGTTGGGAATTTATGTGGCGGGGGTTGATGCTGTTTGCTTTTGCGCGGGCGTTTGGGCCTGGGGCGGCTATCTTTTTGCAGGCGGTGCCGTTTGCGTTTATGCATTTGGGTAAGCCTGAGGTGGAGTCGTTGAGTACGATTTTTGGCGGGGCGGGGTTTGGCTTTATTGCCTGGCAGTCAGAATCGTTTGTCTATCCTTTTTTGATTCATTGGTTTATTGCCACCTTTACGATGGTGATTGCTTCGCGAGTGTAGAGATTTCATGGAAAAAGTGACGCTGGATATTACGGAAATGGCGCATGGTGGTTCTGGCATTGGCCGGGCGAACCGGGGGCGCACGGTTTTTGTGCCGCTGACGCTGCCGGGTGAAAAGGTGCGGGCGCAGATTGTGTCGGAGAAGAATAAGTATGCGCAGGCGGTGTTGGTGGAGGTGCTGCACCCATCGCCGGAGCGGGTGATGCCCCGCTGCCAGCATTTTGCGGTGTGTGGCGGCTGCCATTTTCAGCATATGGCTTATGGGGCGCAGCTGGCGGCTAAAGCGGCGGTGGTGCGGGACCAACTGGCGCGGTTGGGTGGCTTTAAGCTGGCGAATGTACAGCCTGTTTTGCCAAATCCTGAGCCGTGGGGGTATGGGGCGGAGATGGTGCTGAGTCCGGTGGGAAACGGCCGTCTCGGTTACTGGTCGCCCGTGCAAAAAGAAGTAATTGCCGTTGAAGAATGCCCCATCACCCGGCCAGAATTGGTGGCGCTGCTGCAAGATGTGGAGCTGGATTTGCCGGGGTTGCGCAAGCTGTCTTTGCGGGTGGGGGATGATGAGGCGCTGCTGGCGGCCATTGAGGTGGATGAGGTGGAACCGCCAGAGCTGGAAGCGGATTTCCCCATCTCTGTTGCTATTGTGTTGCCAGACAAAACGGCCGCTTCCCTCGTCGGTGATTTTTATTCGGTGCAGCGGGTAAACGGCCGTGATTTTCGCGTGTCGCCAGGGGTGGAGATGGCAGCCAGCCCGGCCGGTATGGGGCTGGTGGTAGAGACCGTGCTGCGCTACGCGGCGCTGACGGGTGATGAAAATGTGATTGAGCTGTACAGCGGTGCGGGCACGCTGGCTGCCTTTTTGGCTGCGCACGCGGCCGAGTTGGTGGCCGTGGAGCGCAACCCTGATGCTGTGGCCGACCTGGCTGTGAATCTGGATGATCTGGATAACGTGAGCGTGTTTGAAGGGGAAGTGGAAGAGGTGCTGCCGCTGATGCCGGAGGGTGTGGAGCTGATGGTGGCTCATCCGTGGGCCACGGGCTTGTCTAAGAAGGCGGTAACGGCCGTTGCCCAAGCCAAACCGGCCCGTTTTATTTATGTGAGTTCAGATGTGGCTACGCTGGCCCGAGACGGCCGTTCCCTGGCCAAAGCCGGTTACAAATTGGTCGAGGTGCAGCCGATCGACATGCAGCCCCAAACCTTTCACATCGAAACCGTCTCTTTGTGGGAACGGCCGTAACGTCTGCCCCCCAATATGCTGATATTAAGTGATTGGAAAAAAGTTTTCAAAATTCTTTATCAACAGATTTCGCAGATTAGACAAATTTTTTTCCTCTAAATCTGCGAAATCTTTTGAATCTTTAATGGATTTTTTTCAAAAACTTTTTGCTGACGACTTATGATTTGGCTCAAAGATTTCGCAGATGGACAAGATTAGAGTTGTTCCTGATTAAAGAATTTAGGACACAGATTCACACAGATAAACGCAGATTTTTGTTCTTATCTGTGAGTCCACTGAAAAAACAAACCGCAAGACGCAAAGGACGCAGAGTTTTAGAAATTACCAGAGAAAGATCTCTGCGCTCTCCGCGCCTCTGCGGTGAAATCACCCTTTTTTTAGTAGAGCCATCTGTGTCCTGTTTCTTTCTAAACTTTCTTTTAAGACAAGCAACAGCTAGTATTGCGCCCCAAAAGTTCGCATCAGGTTATTGATGACGGCGCAATACTTAAACAGTCCGGCAACTTGTCATAATAACATTTTATGGATTTCTGCCGGACTGTACTAGTCAGACTCGTCGTCTTTGTCGCCACCCTGCTGCGGAAAACGGAAGAACTGATCGGCCAGGTTGGTGGGCAGCCGAATTTCGCCAAACTGCCGTTCGTAGTTGGCGATGTTTTGTGCCAGGGCGTTTTGCAGCATTTTGGCATGCATGGGGGACATAATCACCCGAGAAAGCACCCGCCCGCGCGGCATGCGGGGCAGCATCTGGGCAAAATCTAGCACCATTTCACCTGGCGTGTGGCTGATAAAGGCGAGGTTGGCGTAAACGGCCGTTATCTCCTTGGGAATATCAATTGCAATCCGTTTTTGCCCTGGGGGTGGGGCTTGTTGAGGATTGGGGGGATTGGGGGTATCGCTCATTTCGGCATCTCCATGAAAATAAAAATCAAGGTATAGTTTACCTAATCATCCCGAGTGGCCTTGCGGGCATACGGGCAAACAGTTGGACACGATTTTGGGTTTTGTGACACAAATTGATATGTGTAAAGCCCTCTTTGTAAGATACTGCAACAGCCCCATTTTGAAAAATAGAGAATTTTGTTTGCTGCCGCCACTGTAGGTAAAATAGGTTTGTGCCCTTGGCCTGAATCCATTCTTTTTAGCCAACAATCAAATTTATGCGCGTTTAGGTCGATACTTTTTTCTAACCCAAGGTTGTTGCAAAACGGCCGTCATCATTTGGGGGATGATTGTGCTGAACAAAAGTAACTTGCTTTCGTACCTGATTGTTTTATTTGTGGGTGTGATTATTGGGGGCGCGGGTGTGGCTTTGGTTGGCCAGGCCCAGCCTACGCCCATTGTTTTTCAGCCACCGGCGCCCACCGCTGCGCCAGACCCCACGCCCACGCCCGGCCCGCTGCGTATTTTTGTGAACGGGGCTGTGGCGGCACCCGCCGTGTATGAACTGCCACACGACGGGATTGTGCAGCAAGCCATTGAGCGGGCAGGGGGCTTTACCGATGAGGCGAATACGGCCGTTGTCAACCTGGCGCTGCCCCTGTTTGAAGGCATGCAAATTTTTGTACCCACCCAAGACGAAACGGCCGCTCAGCCCCCCGCTGTTGTTTCGGAGCCAGCGCGGTCTGTGGGTGTGGAGCTGGGCGCTGGGGGCGAAACGGCCGTCGCCGCCCCCACCAGTTTAGTTAACATAAACAGTGCCGACGTGGCCGAATTAGACACATTGCCCGGGATTGGTCCCAGTACGGCCGAAAAGATCGTAGAATACCGGGAAACCAACGGCCCCTTTGCCACCATCGACGAAATTACCAGCGTCTCTGGCATTGGCCCGGCCAAATTTGAGCAGATTCAATCTTTTATTACCGTAGGAGAGTAAGGACGGCCCCGGCAGCGTGCTGGCGGCTACCCAGCACAACATGCCCCAAGAGACGTTCCTCACCGCTGCTGCGGCGCGATTGTTAAGCATACCGTTTCGTTTGGCGAGACGGCCGTTTGCCTCACCCCAAAAAGCGCTGATTTTGCACCCCTGCTGCCTTAGCCAGGTGATGCTGGCCACCCCGCTGCTGTCCATCCTCAGCGCCGCCTTCCCCGATACACAGTTTGATTGGGCCGTCAGCGACTGGGCCAGACCCGCCATCGCCAAAAACCCGCATATCTCGGAGCTGCTGCCCACTGGCGATTTGGGCGTTACCCGCATGTCTCTGCCCGAACTGCGCACCGTGGCCCAGCAGATTCGCCAGGGCGGCTACGACACCTGCCTCATCCCTGGCCGGTCTAGCTTGCTTGCCTGGGTGGCCTGGCAGGCGGGCATTCCCCAGCGAATCGGCGTAGCCTCTGGCGGGCGCGGCTTTGCCCACACGCTGGTGGCTCCGACCCGCGTAGGGCGGCAGCATGCCGCCGACATTTACCTGTCGTTGGCCAAGGCGTGTGGTGTCGATTTACCCCCCGGCGAGCGCCCGCCGATGGAATTTCACCCGGCCGATGATGACCGAACGGCCGTTACCCAACGCCTGATCGATGATTTGGATTGGCTGGGGGATGTGCCCCTGGTGATCATCCACCCCGGCGGCGGCGAAGGTTCCCTGTACGAAGATCCGCTCAAACGCTGGCCCAGCGAACGATTTGTGCGGCTCATCAACCACCTGGTGCGGCAGCACAACGCCCGCATCTTGCTGGTGGGCGGCCAGCAAGACCACGCTTTGGCCACCGCCATTGCCGGGATGACCTCTGTGCATTGCGCCAACTGGGCCGGGCGCATCACCCTGGGCGAGTTGGGGGCATTGGGTGAAATTGCCAATCTATACGTGGGCAACGACACAGGCCCCACCCATATTGCCGCCGCTGTGGGTTGCCCCACGCTGGCCATCTTTGGCCCCAGCAACCCCACCCTGTCGGCCCCGTACTCCCCCAAAAGTGAACGGGTAGTAACCTTGTGGCAGGGGGAAGAGATACGGCCGTTCTCCTGGCAAGAAGGCGTCACCGTCAACCAGGCGCTTAAAGCCGCCGACCAACTGCTGCGGCTCAAAAACTGATTTGCTTTTGGCCTGCATAGGTTTGCTTTGGTAGAATCGCTTGCCCAACTTAGCTTTTATCACCATACTTGGTAAGCAGCGGTCCGCAACAAGTTAACTGGGAAGATGATTGCTTACCTCAAGAGGAGCGCCTGCTCCACAACAGCGCGTAAGCAAACCACCAAGGGACGAAGAGGCAGAGTGTGCAGAACAACAAAGAAAACATCTTAGAAATTAAAGGTCTGAAAACGCAGTTCTATACCGAAGCCGGTATTGTCCGAGCCGTTGATGGCATTGATATGACTGTCAAGCGGGGTGAAGTGCTGGGAGTGGTAGGCGAATCTGGCTGCGGCAAGAGTGTAACCTCCCTCTCCATCATGCGTTTGGTAAGCCAACCAGGCAGAATTGTGGAAGGCCAAATCTTCTTCGACGATCGGGATTTGCTAAAGCTGCCCGAATCGCAAATGATAAAGATTCGCGGCAACCGCATTTCCATGATTTTCCAACAACCGCAAAGCTGCCTCAACCCCGTCTTCAAAATTGGGGATCAGCTCTCAGAAGTACTGCACATTCATCAAGATTTGGGCAGAGAGGCTGGCCAAAAGCGTGCCATTCAGCTTCTGACAATGGTGGGCATTCCCGAACCAGAATCCCGCATTCATGCCTATCCACATGAAATGTCTGGCGGTATGGCCCAGCGGGTGATGATTGCTATGGCCCTGGCCTGCGTGCCAGAACTGCTCATTGCCGATGAGCCAACGACGGCGCTGGATGTGACCATTCAGGCCCAAATTTTAGACCTGATGCGCAATTTGCGGTCCAAAATGGATACTTCCATCATCCTGATTACCCATGATTTGGGCGTGGTGGCCGAAATGTGCGACCGGGTGGTGGTGATGTATGCTGGCCGCGTGGTGGAAGAAGCGCCGATTCTTGAGCTGTTTAAATCGCCCAAGCATCCGTATACGGCCGCTCTCATCGGTTCCACCCCTGTGCTGGGCCAGGCAGAAAAGGAGCTGGTTACGATTCCCGGCTCGGTGCCCAATCTCATCGATTTGCCGCAAGGCTGCAAATTTGCGCCGCGCTGCATGGCCCGCGTAGAAAACGAACTAACCATATGCACCGAAGAAGAGCCACCGATTGAACGGATAGCCCCCAACCATCAGGTACGCTGTTGGTTGTATGAAAAGGAATTGGAGAGTTAACATGGCACAGGATTTAGAGCAAAACGGCACGGCTCCCCAAAAACGGCGGGTTTTGGTTGAAGTCAAAAACATTGTCAAGCATTTTCCGGTGCGTGGGGGCGTGCTTCAGCGCACTCAGGGTTGGGTGAAGGCGGTTGATGACGTCTCTTTTTTCATTTACGAAGGTGAATCGTTTGGCTTGGTGGGCGAATCTGGCTGTGGTAAGACGACAATCGGCCGGACTATTTTGCGCCTGATCCCGGCGACTTCTGGCAGCGTTACATTTGATGGCAAAAATATTTTCGACGTGACGGCTAACGAATTGAAAAAGCTGCGCCGCGACATTCAAATTATTTTTCAAGACCCGTACTCCTCGCTAGACCCGCGCATGCCCATCGGCGAAAGCATTGCTGAAGGGTTGCGCATTCACACAGACAAAAGCGCCGCCGAGCGGTACGACATTGTGGTAGAGATGCTCACCCGCGTGGGCATGCGTGCTGACCATGCGCGGCGCTACCCACACGAGTTTTCTGGCGGTCAGCGGCAGCGCATTGGCATTGCCCGGGCGCTGGCTTTACGGCCGAAATTCATCGTGTGTGATGAGCCAGTGTCTGCCCTGGACGTTTCTATTCAAGCCCAGGTGCTGAACATTTTGCGGGAGCTGCAAAAAGATTTTGGCCTTACCTACCTGTTTATCGCCCACAATTTGAGCGTGGTAGAGCATTTTAGCGACCGTGTGGGCGTGATGTATCTGGGCAAAATGGTAGAGATGGCTTCGCGGGACGATCTGTACCGTGATCCGCTGCATCCGTATACCCAGGCGCTTATGTCGGCCATTCCCATCCCAGACCCCACGCTAAAGCGGCAGCGGGTAATTTTGGAAGGGGATGTGCCCAGCCCGCTGAATCCGCCGACAGGCTGCCGTTTTCACACGCGCTGCCCGCTGGCGTTTGACAAATGTTCGCAGGAAGAGCCGCCGTTTAAGGATTATGGCGAAGAGCATTACGCCGCCTGTTGGCTGCTGGAAACGGGCGAGAAGGGTGCCAGCAAGCTCACCCGCGAGAATTTACCAGATGAAGTGCGCCTTGTAGAAGTGTAGGCTGTTGCTTGCGCTTCTTATTGCCGCGCCGGCGGGAATCCATCTTTCATACCTGCTGAATTCCTGTGTTCAGGGGAATGACAGTTGTAAAAATGGGTGTTTGGGAAAAGGTCTGCCACGCAGACCTTTTTTGTTCATGACGGTGAGGATTTCTGGCGGATGGCAGCGGTGTGGGGCTGGCTGGCTGGTGGGTACGGGAAATCGTTTAGACGGCCGTTTCATGACGAATGTCTACTTGTCTTTACGGGTTGGCCCGCCCTATAATGGGCAAAACCGCTCAAACATTCAGGAAATCATATGGCAGACGCAAAGCAAATTTTAGTCGTTGATGATCATTTTGAGATGTTGGAGTTCTTGCGCTCGATGCTGGAACTGTCTAA
Source organism: Candidatus Leptofilum gracile (assembly GCA_016713825.1). Taxonomy (GTDB): domain Bacteria; phylum Chloroflexota; class Anaerolineae; order Promineifilales; family Promineifilaceae; genus Leptofilum; species Leptofilum gracile. Next base: position 309,690 of record JADJOJ010000004.1, read on the forward strand.
CCAGGATTGTGAGGTGCTGGCAGTGCCCTCTGCCGAAGAAGGGCTGCTGGAGCTGCGCCGCTCTCAGTTTGACCTGCTCATCACCGACGTGCGCCTGCCGGGCATGAGCGGCTTTGACCTGGTACGCCGCCTGAAGGCGCTGGGGCGAGAGCTGCCGGTGATCATGATTACCGCCTACTCCTCCAGCCAGGGCAAGAAAGAGGCCGCCGATTTGGGCGTCTACCGCTACTTCCAAAAGCCGTTGGATACCGACAGCGTGCTAACGGCCGTTCATACCGCCCTGCATGGTGAAGCAGTTACCTTGCCTGAACCCACACCGGTGATGACAACTGCGGCAACGGCCGTTTCCGATGATTTGCAGCGCCGCCTCGATGCCTTGCGCGTGGATACTGGCGCGGTGCATCTAACCCTGGCTTCGGCGGTGGGGGAGATTTTGTTTTCGGCGGGCGACGGCCGTCAGTTTGATTTGCCCAAGCTGATGGGCATTGTGGCCGATAACCTCCGCAACAGCTTTTCTTTGGCCCGTGAACTGAAGGCGACGGAACCATTTACCCTGCAATACCACACCGGCAGTCAGTTTGAATTTTACTGCGCCAACGTAGGACGCCATCACTTTTTGGCCCTCTTTTTTGATCTGGCTGCCCGGCGCGGCCGCATTGGCACTATTTGGGTATTCACGCAGCGGGCGATCAAAGATTTGCAGCAGCTGCTGCCTTCGTTGGCGGTCGCCCCGTTAGCGGCAACGCCTGCCAGGCCGGAACCGGCTGTGGCGCGGCCTGTTCCCGCGCCGCCAGACGTGGCAACGGCCGTACCCCCCTCACCGCCCCAGCCCAAACCCAAACCTGAACCAGAACCTGAACCACAGCCCCCGGCCGATTACCTGGACATCGCCCCAGATGAACTGCTAGATTTGCTGGCCGCCGTGGATGGCCCCGCCGATGTAACGGCCGATCTAGACGCCTTCTGGGATATGTCTGGCGCAGATGAAAGCACGGAAAGCAGCCGGGGCATCTCGCTAGAAGAGGCGCTCCAGCGAGGGTTAATTGATTTTGGTGATCAGAGCGGCGCAGTTGAGTAAGCGTGGCGCTGGCCCAGTACGGCGTTAACGGATTCTGGTAATGTCCCACTTCGGGTTCGTTCACAAATAACTTTCGGTAAGGAAACGACCCCCAAGGCTTGACCATTTACCGAAACTCAAAAGTTAAAAACGGTCAAGCCCTTAGATTGGCTGATGGAGAACGGCCGTAATCTCCCCCAATTCCCCCACACAAGCCATCTCCGACTCCCCATACAAGCCATCTGGATCATAAATGATGGGCAGCATGCCTGCCCGCTTGGCCCCAATGCCGTCGGCAAAATAGTTGTCGCCCACGTACACGCACGCCTCGGCGGCCAGATCCGCAAAATAGGAGCGGGCATGGTGGAAGATGGCCGTGTTTGGCTTCCAGCAGCCAATTTCCCCAGCCGCCAGCGTCATGTCGAACCAGTCGGCAATCGCCAGCTGTTCCAGCACATCCTGAAAAATACGTGACCGGTTGGAAACCACCCCCAGGTGGTAGCCTGCCGCTTTGAGGGTGGCGAACAGGTCGGTGGCCCCGGCGGCCAACCTGACTTCTGGGGCGTAGCCAGAACCAAAATAATCTCGTACTTGCCTGGCCAGGGCTTCTAAATTATCGGTTGCTCCGATGGTTTCTAGCAGCAGGCGCGAATAGTTGAGCCAAAAGCCCTCCTCGCCCAGCCGGTTCATCTCGTCCAGAACCAGCTTATCTTGTCCCCAGTAGCGGTGTGCCCAAATTTTTAGGCGGCGAACGGCCGTTTCATCAATGACAATCTGTTGGGCGCGGGCAAACTGGATGAAAGCGTCTGTGGGATCGGGCGATGGAATGCGCAGCGTGCCGTCCAGGTCGAAAAAGATCGCTTTATATTGTTGTGTCATGCATACTCCTCTGAAAATAAACCTCCGGGAGGCTTCAAAAATGGCCTCTGTTACGCACTGAACCTCCCGGAGGTTGGGTTTTCATTCATGGTGGTCAACGACAGTTGGTGTCGTCTCCTTCGTAAATGTGGGTCGGATTGGCAATCCGACCTACGACTTTCATTCAGGGGTCCCTTAAAAAGTTGAACTTCCAGGGTCGATAAAAGTTGTTTAGCGGATAAGGAACCGTTACAATCGGCCAGTTCTTAGGCAATGGTTATACTTTTGGCAAACGGCCGTTGCAAATGGAATCGCCACGCGCATGTAAAAACGCGTTTTGGTTGGTTCCCTTAACAGGTTTAACTTTATGACAGACAGTTTTGTAATTGTACCAACCTATAACGAAGCCGATAACCTCGACGATCTTATCTCGCAGCTTTTGGCGCTGCCAGTGTCCATTGGTGTGATTGTGGTGGATGACAATTCCCCCGATGGTACTGGCCAGCTGGCCGACCAATGGGTGGCCAAAGAGCCAGGGCGGGTACATGTGGTGCACCGTCCCGGCAAGATGGGGCTGGGCACGGCGTACATTGCGGGCTTCAAAAAGGCGCTAACCATCGGGGCCCGGCGCGTGCTCACCATGGACGCCGATTTTTCTCACAACCCACGCTACATTCCCGACATGATTGAGTTGAGCAAGCAAAAGCACGTGGTCATCGGCTCCCGCTATGTGGCGGGCGGTGGCCAGCGCAACTGCACCTGGAAGCGCGTGCTGCTGAGCAAAGGAGCCAACTTTGTGGCCCGCTCGCTGCTGGGGCTGAAGGCCAGGGACGCCACGGCCGGTTTTCGGCTGTACCGGCGCGAAGTGCTGGAATCCATTCCGCTGGAGCGCATTTTCTCTAGCGGCTACTCTTTTTTGGTGGAAATGCTTTTTATGTGCCAGCGACGGGGCTGGCAAATTGGCGAAGTGCCCATCATTTTTGAAGATCGTCGCAAGGGACAAACTAAAATTTCGCGCAATGAAGTGATCAAAGCGCAATACACGCTGCTGCGGCTGGCGTTCCGCAGGCTGCGGGGCGGCGAGCCGAGACGCCCAGAAGTGCCAATTTCCTCATCATGATTGAAGTTCAATGTAATTTATGCGGTGCGGATGATTACGTGGTGCGTTTTCCATCCACCATGCGGCCGCAAGAACAGCTAGAAGTCGATGCCTTTTCCTGTACCAATCCCGGATACGGGCATCATGCTCAAATTGTGCAGTGCCAGCAATGTGGCTACGTGTACGCCAACCCGCGCTGGGATGGCGACGACATTTTGCAGGCGTATACGGCCGTTACCGACGAAACCTACGTCCAGGAACGAGCCGGTCGTGAACTCACCTTCCAAAAACATTTGCGGGCCATGGAGAAGCGCGTGGGCGGGGCAAACGGCCGTTCCCTGCTAGATGTCGGTGCCTACATTGGTGTTTTTGTGGAGACAGCTTGCCAGGCAGGCTGGCAGGCCCACGGCGTGGAGCCATCTGAATGGGCATCACGCGTGGCCCAGCAGCAGGGGCTAAACGTGATTCACGGCACGCAAGATGCACCGGAGTTGGCTGGTAAGCAGTTCGATGTGGTGACGATGTGGGACGTAATTGAGCACGTGGTTGACCCATCGGGCGAGATTGGCAAGGCGTACAATTTGCTGAAGCCGGGCGGCTGGGTGGTCATCCACACCATGGACATCAGCAGCCTCATTGCCAAACTGATGGGGCCACGCTGGCCCTGGCTGATGGATATGCACATCCATTACTTTAGCCAGAAAACATTGGGCCAAATGCTGCAAAAAAATGGGTTTGAGGTCGTCTGGTCTGGTGCAGAGGGGCGCTACCTGCGGCTGAACTACCTGGTGAGCCGGGTTACGGCGCTAAGCCGCCCGCTAGGTCGCTTGACCAGCTGGGTGGTGAACGGCCTGCGGCTGGGGCATGTGGCCATTCCCCTGAATTTTGGTGATCTGTTTACGGTGTATGCCAGACGGCCGAATTAATTGTGAATGGTGAATTGTGAATGGTAAATGGTTAATGGTTAGACGGCCGTATGCAATTCTTCTGCTCATTATCCTTACATCAGCTCTGATGCAAGGTTTGATGGTTGCCTCAAAAACCAGTTTCACCCACGATGAGACCATCTCTTACCTTTCGGCCGTTGGTCGGCAGGGGGCGTTTGAGCGCATTTTTCGTGAGAATGCGTATCCGGCAAACCATTGGGTACCTGCTGGTGAGTGGCAAGCCTGGTTTTCTATAGAGACGCCATTTGCTTTTGGCCAAATTGGCCGGGACCTGGCCGAAAGTGATATTCATCCCCCGCTCTATTTTTGGTTACTGCACGTGTGGACCTGGCTGTGGGGCGTGCATCCCTGGACGGGGCCAACGCTGAACATGCTGTTGCAGGCGGTGGGCGCGTGGGGGCTGTTTGCCCTGGCGCGCACAACGTTAGCCGATACGCAGGAGGCGCTGGCGGTGACATTTATCTGGGCGGTGAGTCCGGCGGTGTTAACGGCCGTTCTAGAAGCCCGGCAGTATGGATTGTTGGCCGTTTGCACCATCTTTTTTGTTTGGATGATTGTGCGGATTGTGAACCAGCCAGCGGGGCTGGCCTGGCTGCCTTGGGTTTTGCTGCTGTTGGCCACCGCCGCCGGGGCGCTGACGCATTTTCATTTTGTGTTGGTGGTGACGGGGGCCGGGCTGGTGTTTGTGCTAAAACTGGTTCGGCGAGATTTTAAGCGGGTGTTGTATGTGGGAACGGCCGTTGCGGCTGGTTACCTGGTTTTCTTTGCCCTGCATCCTCACTTTATGCAATCCATCAGAGAGTTAAGCCGACGGCAGGCGCTTGAAGCCAAATATCTAAGCGGCATCCTGGCCGTTTTGCAACGAATTTATGCCGTGGGCGATACCTTCACTCGCTTTTGGACAATTTCCCAGGTTGCTCAACTGATTCTGTTCTGTCTTGCTTTGGCTTCTTTGATCTGGCTGGCAATGGTTCTTATAAAAAATCCGGCGCGTGTACGGCCGTTTACCCAGAAAAAAGAGTTCACCGGCTTCGAGATGGGTTTGTTTTTTGCCTGGATTGGCGGCGTTTCGATTTTGCTGTATCTCACATTTGTCAGCCCGGTGCATGCCATGACGGCCCGCCACATGAGCGCCGTTTGGCCTTTCTTTCCCTTTTTGCCCGTGCTGCTTCTTAGAGCGTTCCCTGCCCAAAGCCGGTATCGTGTATTGTGGGGTGTGGGAACGGCCGTTTTCCTCTCCGCTGCTGTGATGACCTGGCAAAATGGTCAATCAACCGACGCCGGGCCGCACCCCGCGCCCTTCACTGGCAAAAATGTGGTGGCCGATGGCGTTTACCAGGGCATCTTGCCCCGAATATTTTTGGGCTTACCCGCAGATGCCGCTATTTATGCAGCCACGCAGGAAGAATTGCTGTTAAATCCTGATCTGTGGCTGCCCGAGCTGGGTGAAAACGATCTGTACATTAGCGATTTATCTTACGACAATACCCTCGCCAATCAGGAGCAGATTTTGGCCCTATTGGCGAGGCGCTTTGAACTAGAGACGTTATCCGAAGATACCTGGGCGCTGGGGCAGCGCTACTTTTTAAGGCTGCGTGATTAAAGCTTGTACACGTGGCATTCTCATTGCTGGCCAGAAAATCGCCGAAACTGTTGCAGTATGGCCAGGCTTTACAGGTGTAAAGTGGCCAAGAAGACCAGAAAGAAAAGTGGGTCTTGAGGATGTGGCGGGCTTAACTTGTTTTTTGCACCGAATTCGCCCGTATGAACGCGAATTTTCGTGATTATTCGCGGCAATTCGTTGCAAACCTCAGGAAATCCCAAAGAGCCAAAAAAGTCTGGCAATGTTGTTGAGCCATCGCGGCGTAATTTCTGCTGACAGAGTTTCCTAGTACCGTGTCTCACTGTGACTAAATTTGCATTTTTGAACACCAAACGCTTGTTTGTGGCCCTGTTTGCCATTGCCCTCTTCACGATGGCGGTGCGCGAGACGCTGGACCCAGACATGTGGTGGCATCTGCGTACTGGGGAGTTCATCCTGCAAAATGGCATCCCGGCGCAGGACGTGTTTACCTTTACCGTGCCCCAAAACGCCTGGGTGACGCATGAATGGCTCTCCCAACTGATTATGTGGCTGGTCTATCTGGCGGGTGGGCTGCCGGGACTCATTATATTTTTTGCGGCGCTGATTGCCTGGACGTACTGGTTGCTCTATCTGGCGTGTGACGGACGGCCGTATCTAGCCGCCTTTATCGTTCTCCTCGCTGCCATCACCTCCGCCATCGTTTGGGGGGCGCGCCCGCAGATATTTAATTTGTGGTTTACGGCCGTTTTCGTCCTCATCGTCGAGCGGGTGAAGGATGGCAAATGGAGACCGCGCGCGCTCTGGTGGCTGCCGCTGCTAACGTTGGTTTGGGCCAATTTGCACAGCGGCTACCTGCTCGGCGTGGTGCTGCTGGGCACCTACGCCGTCGGCGATTTGGCGCAGCGCTGGCTGGCTACCCCCACCGACCGCACCTTGCCGCAGCCCATCATTTACCAGCTTTTTGGCGTGACGGCTGTTAGCTTTTTGGCCGCGGCGGTGAATCCCAGCGGCGTGGAGCTGTGGATTTACCCCTTCCTCACCCTGGGCAGCGGCGCAATGCAGGCGTACATCCAGGAGTGGCACTCCCCCGATTTTCACCAAACCTACTTCTGGCCCTTCGCCGGGATGCTGGCGCTGGGCGTGCTCGGCTGGATTTTTAACAAAAATAAACAAGTTAATGGCTCCGGCCGGTCTCCTGACCGTGCCGGTTTGTCTGCTGAAGCAGATTTTGATTTTGGTGCGCAGATAGGTGGCACGGCGGGGACGCCGGCCACAGCACATGCGCAAGTAACCATCACCGACCTGCTGCTCTTTTTGGGCACGGGGGCGGCGGGCTTGCTCTCGGCGCGGCACATTCCGCTGTTTGCCATTGTGGCCACGCCAATTATCGTGCGGCATTGGCTGGCCGTTTTAGACCCTAAGGGTTTCATTGACGGCACAATTAAAAACCAGCAGGCAAAACCCTTACGGTCTCTGTTTGCGGTGCTGAATTGGGTGATTTTGCTGGTGGCGATGGCAACGGCCGTTCTCTACACCCTCACCAAAATCGACAACAACCAGACTGCCATCGCCGCCCAGTACCCGGTGGCTGCCGTGGATTATTTGCAAGAATCTGGGCTAGACGCGGCGCGGGGCTACAACAGCTACAACTGGGGCGGCTACCTCATCTGGCGCGGCGTGCCCGTGTTTGTAGACGGCCGTGCCGACGTGTACGGCGATCCCTTCCTGCTGCGCTACCGCGACACGTATGACGTGCGCCCCACCTGGCAAGAACCGCTGGACGCGTACGCTGTGGATTACGTGCTAATGGAGCGCGGGACGCCGCTAACCACACTCCTCGCCGCCAGCCCCGACTGGGCCGAGGTGTATGCCGACGATCTGGCCCAAATTTTTGTTCGAGAGTGAGGTTAAGAATCAAAGATTTTGCAGATTTAAAAGGAAATGGGGGTTGGGGGGGGCCCTGGTGGTTTGGGTTGTGGAGTTCAAAAATTAATGCAGTTGAAACCTTTGACGGGCAGAAGACCAGCCAAGATTTGCAAGGTGCAAAGGGGTTAGAAACTTTTCTTTACCTCAGAAAGCCTTACACGGGCCAATGATTTCCTTCGCGCCAGAAATATTTGTGTTAAAAAATCAACCAGCCTTTATGGAATTCATTGTGCCTCCACAAATAGCTAACTGGCGGCGTACCGATTGGCTCTGGCTGGCCTTGATTGGCCTGCTTTTTCAGGCCATCTGGGCGGTGCAAATGCCCACACCCACCTACATGGACGCCTACTACTACACCACCAACGGCCAGCGCCTGGCGGCGGGCGACGGCTTCACGGAGCTGGTCATCTGGCAATATTTGGACGATCCGGCGGGGCTGCCCACGCCCAGCCACAGCTACTGGATGCCGCTCACTTCCATTTTGGCGGCGGCGGGCTACAGCCTGGGGAATGGCTTTTGGGCGGCGCAGCTGCCGTTTTGGCTGCTGGCCGGTTTACTGCCGCTGCTGGCCTATTGGATTGCCCTGCAATTTTTTAGCGAACGGTGGCAGGTGTGGACGGCCGTTCTGCTCACCCTCTCCGGCGGTTTTTACACGCGATTTTTGAACCAGCCATCCACCTTTGTGCCATTTGCCTGGGCGGGTGGGCTGTGCCTGCTTTTTCTCGCTTTCACCCAGCAGCGCCCGGCCCCAAAGTGGTGGTTCCTGGCGGGCTTCACCGCTGGCCTGGCCCACCTCACCCGCGCGGATGGGGCGCTGCTGTTGGTTGTGGCTGGGTTCGTTTGGTTGAAGGAGATTAGAGATTGGAGATTGGAGATTGAAAAGCGCTCCCTAATCTCCAATCTCCAATCTCCAATTCTCCTCTTAATCGGCTACCTGCTGGTGATGACTCCCTGGTTCATCCGCAACTGGCGCGTGTGGGAACGGCCGTTGCCCACCAGCGGCACCCAAACCATTTTCCTCACCACGTATGATGATTTGTTTGCGTACGGCCGTTCCTTCAACCTGGCGCACTATCTGGAGTGGGGCTGGGGCAATATTTTGCAATCCAAGCTAGACGGCGTGCTGCTGGCTGGCGGCACGTTTGTGGCCGTCTGCGGCGTGGTCTTTTTGACGCCGCTGATTGTGTGGGGCTGGTGGAACTGGTGGCAAGATGCGGAAAAACGCGAATTTCTACGCCCGATGAGTTGGTACGCCGGGCTGCTTTTTGCGGCGATGAGCCTCATCTTCACCCTGCCGGGCGGGCGGGGCGGGCTGCTGCACTCCTCCGTGGCGCTGTGGCCCTGGCTGATGGTGCTGGCCACAGCTGGCCTGGGCTACGCCGTGGCGTGGATAGCCACAAAGCTGCCCCATTGGGAACCACAAAAAGCGCAGCCCCGCTTTGCCGCGCTGTTTGTGGTGGTGGCCTTTGCCATCAGCGCCACCTTGTTTTATGCACGGGCAGACAGCACATTGGAAGCGGAAGTTTATGGTGAAGTGGGGCAGATGGTGGGGGAAACGGCCGTTCTCATGGCGGGCAACGCGCCTGGCGTTTATTACCACACAGGCTTGCCTGCGTTGAGCATTCCCAACGAGCCAGTGGTGGTGCTGCAAGCAGCGGCCGCCCGGTATGGCGTCACGCATTTGCTGCTAGACGCCGATCATCCCCAGCCGCTCAATGATTTGTATGCCCAACAGGCAAACCAGCCAGGCTTTACTTTGCTATTTGCCCGCGATGGGTACCAGCTGTACGCTGTGCAGCCATAACGATTAAACATGACGGATAGCATATGACCATTTGGCAAAATCGACGCATTTGGGTTTTGGTGGCAGCGGTTGTGGGCGTGGGGCTGTTTTTGGGCGTCACGGCCCAAAACAAGTTGGGCTTCCCGCTGGACGATGCCTGGATTCACCAAACGTATGCGCGGAATTTGGCGCGGAACGGCCGTCTCGAATTCACCCCCGGCGTCAGCAGCGCAGGCTCCACCGCCCCGCTCTGGACGCTGCTGCTGGCGTGGGGCTACCTGCTGGGCTTGCCGTACTTGCTGTGGGCTTATCTGCTCGGAGGCCTGTGCCTGGTCTGGCTGGGCTGGAGCGGGATGCGGCTGTGGCGGGCGCTCTGGCCTGCCCAGGCAGATCGCGATTGGTTGGCAGGGGGGGTGCTGGTGCTCACCTGGCCGCTGTTGTGGGCCGCCGTCAGCGGCATGGAAACCCTCTTTTTTGCCGCGCTGGGCTTGCAGTTGGCCGCCTGGTACGCAGAACTGGTAATCAAAAAAGCAATCACGCTGCGGGCTGTGGCGCGGCTGGGCTTTTTTGCGGGGCTGCTCATCCTCATTCGGCCAGATGGGCTTGGTTTGTTCTTGCTCATTGTGGCAGGGATTTTGTTGTTGCCCGGCAGCTTTGGGGAGCGTTGGCAGCGGGGTGGGATTTTGCTGGGAACGGCCGTACTCCCCCTGCTCCCTTATTTTTTGTTCAATTTATCCACCAGCGGCACCATCTGGCCCAACACGCTGTACGCCAAGCAGGTGGAATATGCGGCCGTTTTGGCCCAGCCCTTTGTGCGTCGATTTAGCCAGCTGCTGTTTTTAAGCCTGGGTGGCCCTGCCTCTGGCTGGCGCGGGGTAAGCAGCCCCCATTTGCTGCTGCTGCCCGGTCTCATCATCGCCGCCTGGCAGGCCATCAGGGCAGATTGGGCCCAGCGGCGGCTGTTTTACCTGCTGCCACTGTTTTGGGCAGGCGGGCACGTGCTGCTCTATGCCTGGCGTTTGCCGGTAACATTTCAACACGGCCGTTACCTCATCCCCATCATGCCCATTTGGGTGCTATACGGGTTGGCGGGGTGGGTCCTAGTACTGTTATATAGTTCGTCAGAATATGACCGTACCTTGTGGCTAGGAAAACAGGTAGTTCGCCTGTCCTTTACCATCATACAGTTGTTTTTCCTGCTGCAAGGGGCTTTGGCTTTTGCAGCAGATGTTGCCATCGTTGAAGGGGAAATGGTCAGTGTGGCGGGGTGGTTAGCCCACAACACCCCGCCCGATGCCCTCATTGCCTCGCATGATATTGGTGCGATTGGTTATTTTGCGGAACGGCCGTTGTTGGATTTGGCCGGGCTGATAACACCAGAGGTTATTCCATTGCTGCAAAATGAGGAAGCATTGACCCAATATATCCTGAACAGCAAGGCCCAATATTTGGTTACTGCTCCAGGCTGGCCTTATGAACAAATTGCCAGCCAGCCAACAACGCTGTTGCGCTTTACAACAAATTTTACAGCGACAACGGAGCAAGGTCTGAACAACATGGCAGTTTACAAATTAACGGTACCGTAGTCCTGGTACCTGATAGATCGAAACCTGTTATACTGACATCACTCCAATATTTACAGCAAACATCCACCTGTTGCTACATTGTCAACAGTCAATTATTCCAAGCCTAAAAATTTTTAGATCGCAACAAACCAGTAGAACTGCTTAAGGTATGTATTAAATCTGTTCGCAAATAAAATGCACAGCGAGGTAAAATCATGACAGAACAAACCAAGTTACTTATTGTTGATGACCATCCCGTGTTTCGCCAGGGTTTGCGTGACGTACTAGAAACCGATCCCCGGATGAAAGTAATTGGGGAAGCGGCCGATGGGGAAGTGGCTATTGAATTAGCTTACGAAATCAACCCAGAAGTAATTCTGATGGATATTAACCTGCCCACCATTAATGGCTTGCAGGTTACCCGCAAAATCAAGATTCAGCTGCCAGACGTCAAAGTAATCATGATCACCGGGTATGATGACGCCGAGCAGGTTTTCCATGCCATTCGGTCCGGTGCTTCTGCCTACTGCCCCAAGGATATTACACCCGAAGCATTGATCAACATCATCCATACAGTGCGCGAAGGCAACTACTACGTAGAAGAGAAAACCATGTCGTATGATGAGTTGATGCACTGGGTAGAGCAGCGAATCGGCCGTTTTAGTGGCCCCCTGATCAGCGATTCGGAAGATCTTTTTGTGCCGCTTTCACCGCGAGAAATGGAAATTTTGGAGCATGTCACACGGGGCTTGAGCAATAAAGAGATTGCGTATAAACTAGGGATCAGCCATCAGACGGTAAAAAACCACATGACGGCCATCTTACGCAAGTTACGCGTAGATGATCGAACACAAGCGGCCGTATACGCTTTACGTCATGGATGGGTACGTCTAGAAGGCACTCGCTAACCCTAGAACAAGCCTCAATCAATTGCTGTTTTGCATTTTGGCTTGTATAACGCAAGGAAAATGTTAGATGGTAAACACAGTCGGCATGGACAATGAGTTTTCAATGGTCTCTTTCTTAGAGGAAACACACAAAGATTACGAGCAAACCCAAAGAGATCTCAAAGAAATTGACATTCTGATCAAACAAAGTGCGGCTGAAGTTGAGCGATTGGCCCAACGTAATTCCCAGGTAACTAGCTATACTCGCCAACTTCAGACCAACTTTGAAACCTTGCCGCGCGAAGACATCAAAGAAGCCTACGAAGCCTTAAACGACGTGCAGCAGCGCTTGTTTACCATGCGTGGTCAGCTAGAAAAGCTGCAAAGCGACCAGCGTAACCTGGAACGGCTGGCTGAATTTCAAAGAAAGATTATTGAATTAACAGATGGTGGTTCCTCTTTCCCCGCTTCTGGGGGAACTCGTCGGCGCTCTGGAGACCAGCCAAACGTAATTCGAGTGATTCAAACTGAGGAAGCTGTCCGCCAAGGACTTGTCCGTAAAATGCATGACAGTGTTGCCTCCTCAATTAGCAACTTCATTTTGCAGGCCGAAATCTGCCAGCGTTTTTTCGATGTCAACCCTGATCGTGCTCGAACGGAACTGAATGCTCTCAAAAGTTCTGCTGGCTCCACCTTCAGCAATGTAAAAGATTTTATCTTTGATCTCCGCCCAATGATGTTGGATGATTTGGGTGTTGTGCCAACCCTTCGCCGTTACGCAGAGTCGTTTCAAGAGAAAAATGGCGTCCCCGTTCCTATTACGGTAACAGGCGTTGAGCGTCGTTTAGAGAGTCATATTGAAGTAACTGTTTTTCGTAATGTGCAGGAACTGCTTCAGAATGCAATGAACCATGCGCAAGCAACCCAAATTCAAGTCCAAGTAGATATGGGGTCAGAGCAGGTAACGGCCGTAGTCGAAGATAATGGCACCGGTTTTAACGTAGAGGACGCTTTTAATGGCGGACACAAAACAATAGGCCTTGCCACGCTCAGAGAACGTACAGAAATGCTGGGTGGTGAATTGAATATACAAAGTAATTTAGGTCAGGGTACCCGAGTTGAATTTGTTATCCCTATTTTGGACGAGGCTGCCTTTTAAAAGCGAAAATTTAAAGATTTGCCTGCTTGACAAATAACACTACTCCCTGATAATCTAAAATAATACAGTTCGCCAGTAATGTTAAGTGTAAGGTACTAGGACTACTATATTCATTAACTGGCCAGTTGAGTTAAGAAAAAGTTTTTAATCAAGTACCACAATCCTATTGTTATAAAGCTTAAGAAAGTTTAAGCTTAGAACATAAGTCTAATGTAATGTGATTTTAATCTGTAAACTGTAAAGGAGGTTTTAACAGATGTTATTCTTACACCGTGAAGATGGTCAAGGCTTGGTAGAATACGCACTCGTTTTGGTCCTCGTGGCTGTTGTCGTAATTGCGATTCTTACTCTGCTCGGTCCCCAAATTGGTAATGTGTTTAGCCGCATTGTTAATGGTCTCGACGCCTAATTTCTGGCAATATTCATTTTAAGACATATTCATTGTTTGTTATGAGACCAGAGCCCTATCTGCAAGATAGGGCTCGATTTTTTTATATTGGGCTTGCATATCCCCTGCATTATTAATGCTTACTTCCCCTATTGACATTGTTATGGATCATAGTATGATGGTCTAAATTCCCTCTTTGGGGCATAATATTATGTAGAGATGAGGCAATTCGTATCTCCCATACCCCGCAGACCGTAGAATTTCTTGGAGCATTAATTAAGTAAGCTATTGAACTTGAACAAAGTTCACTAAATTGTAAATTTAAGCATAATTTGGATAAATAATGGCAGGAAACATTCGTGTACTGATTGTAGATGATCTTCCCGAAACCCGGGAGAATGTTCGAAAACTCCTTCAATTTGAATCGGACATTGAAGTAATTGGCCAGGCTGGTACAGGTGAAGAGGCTGTACAGATGGCTAAAGAACATCAGCCAGACATCATTTTGATGGATATCAACATGCCGGGTATTGACGGTATTGGGGCTAGCCAACAAATCACAGAATCGGTTCCCTCTGTACAAATTATTATAATGTCTGTGCAAAGCGACCCGAATTATTTGCGGCGTGCAATGATGGCAGGCGCTCGTGATTTCCTCACAAAACCTTTTGGTGGCGATGAGTTAGTTGCCGCTATCCGCCGTGTGCATGATAAACGTCCTACTGTTACATCAGCGCCTGCGCGACAGGCGCGGCAAGTTACAAATAATTTGCCCGATGAACCTATGGCGGCTCCTGAAGGGAACTTGATTGCTGTTTATAGCCCGAAGGGCGGTGCTGGCTGCACAACCGTTGCTATTAATTTGGCGGTTGCTCTGGCGCGGCGTGGACGCCGGACTATTTTGGTGGACGGTAGCTTGCAATTTGGTGATGTTTCAGTCATGTTAAACATGAAGGCTGTAACTAGCATTGCTGACTTAAGCGATCGCGGCAATGAACTGGATCAAGATTTGGTTAGCAGTATTTCGCAAGTGCATCGAAGTAATTTGAATGTGTTATTGGCACCACCTCGACCCGAAATGGCTGATGTGGTTACTGAAGAAAATATTAAGCAGTTGCTAGCCACTTTGAAAGAATCATTTGACTTTATTATTGTGGATACGACTTCTTATTTAAGTGAGAAGACCCTGGCGATCTTGGATTTATCTGATCGAATTGTTTTGATTGCCCAGCAGAATTTATCGAGTTTGAAGAATGTGAGCCGGTTCTTTGATTTGGCTGAGAGTTTGGAATACGAAACTCAGAAGGTTTGGCTGATTGTGAACCGTGCCAAGAGCAAGCAAGGTAAGGGTATTTCAGTTCATGATGTCGGCAAGGCGTTGAAACGGCCGATTTACGGCACCATTCCTGATGATGAACTTACGGTTAGTGATGCTTCTAACCGGGGTGTTCCCATTGTCATGGGCGAGCATCAGAAGAAAGCGATAAGCTTGGCCATTATGAAAGTTGCCGACCAAATTGCGAAAGAATTGATGGAAGGCAAAGTATCTGTTAGCAAAGTTGAACCTGACAAACCAAGCGGTTTATTTGGGCGGCTGTTTAGTCGTCGCGAAAAAGCTGGAGGATAATCGTGTCTCTGTTAAAACGTATCGAAAGAAACCAGGAATCGACTACCCAAGCAGAACCCTCAAAACTACAAGAGTTGAGAGTGAAGCGGGCCTCTCCGGCGGTGGGCTCTCGTGATGCCTATGTAGACCTGAAAAACCGTGTTCAGCAGCGTTTGATTGCTGAGTTGGATCCAAGCATGGATATCACTCAGACGGCCGAAGTGCGCATGACGATTCAGGAAATGTTTGAATCTATGCTGGCTGAAGAAAGTATTGTTCTTACCCGTAATGAGAAGCGACGGCTTTTTGAAGCAATTGTGGCTGAAATTTTGGGTTTTGGGCCGCTTGAGCAGTTCCTACACATGGATGGCGTCACAGAAATTATGGTGAATGGGCCTAAAAATGTGTTTATTGAGCGTGGTGGCAAAATTCAGCGCGTGAATGTGACTTTTGAAGATAATGATCATTTGCTGCGCATTATTGACCGGATCGTCGCGCCGCTTGGTCGTCGTATTGATGAAGGGTCGCCTATGGTGGATGCTCGTCTGCCAGATGGCTCTCGTGTGAATGCAGTTATTCCCCCTATTTCTTTGAATGGAGCCACGTTAACCATTCGAATCTTCTCTAAAATTCCTTTTACGGTTGAAAATATTATTGAATTTGGCAGTATTACTGTAGAAGCGGTTGAATTTTTGAAAGCCTGTGTTATTGGCAAACTAAATATCATGATTTCTGGTGGCACGGGTTCTGGGAAGACCACATTGTTGAATATTCTCTCTGGTTTTATTCCAGATGATGAGCGTATTGTAACTATTGAGAATGCGGCTGAATTGCAGCTGCGCCAGGATCATGTGGTGACGCTGGAATCGCGAAATGCGAATGTTGAAGGACGTGGTGCGGTAACGATTCAGGATTTGGTAATTAACTCGTTGCGTATGCGCCCTGACCGCATTATTGTGGGTGAGGTTCGTGGTGGGGAAGCGCTAGACATGCTTCAGGCCATGAATACTGGTCATGATGGTAGTTTGGCTACTGGCCATGCCAACGGCCCACGTGATATGTTGTCTCGTTTGGAGACAATGGTTTTGATGGCTGGTATGGATTTACCGCACCGAGCTATTCGGGAGCAGATTGCTTCGGCAATTCACTTGGTTGTGCATCAAGATCGTATGCGGGATGGTTCTCGTAAGGTTACTTCAATTAGTGAGATTCAGGGTATGGAAGGGGATGTCATTACTACATCTGAAATCTTCCGGTTTGAGCAGACAAATATTGAGAATGGTAAGGTGATCGGCCGTTTGCGTCCGACGGGTTTGCGGCCCAAGTTTATGTGGAAGATCCAAGAAGCTGGCATTATGCTGCCGCCTTCTATCTTTGGTATTGGGACTCGTCGTCGCTAGTTAAGATCTAATCTTAGAGGAGCGTGTTTATGCCCCCATTAATCATCATTGGCGGCGCTCTGGCTATCCTTTTGATGCTAGGCGCTGGTATTGCCATTGTTGTTACGGGCAATCAAAGCGCAGTTGATAAGCGTCTGGAGCAGTTTGTAGGCACTGCGACCGTGGTGGATTTGCCTGAAAGTGTAGAGGTTGCTGGTGGGCCTGATGTGGCAGATCGGCTGGACAAGGCGCTTTCAAGCCGAAACTTTTTTGAACCTATCAGAGAACGTATTTCCAGAGCTGATGCTAAGCTTCGCGTTAGTGAATATATGATCTTGGTAGTGGCTTCTGGTTTTCTAACGGCCGTTGTTGGCTACTTTTTGCCGCAAGAGAACTCTTTGGTTATTGCCGGCATTGCGGGTTTGTTGGGGCTGCGTATTCCCCGTTTTTATGTACAAACGATGTCTAAGCGGCGTATGCAAGCTTTTGATGCCCAGCTAAGTGATACGCTGAATTTGTGGGTGAATGCGCTGCGTTCTGGTTACAGCGTTTTGCAGTCGATGGAAGCGATTGCAACCGAACTGCCGCCTCCCATCTCTGTGGAATTTGAGCGCGTAGTTCAAGAAGTGCGGCTGGGGTTAAGCGTCGAGCAAGCCCTGGCTAATATGTATCGTCGGGTGCCTAGTGAAGATTTGGATCTGGTGATTACGGCCGTAAATATCCAGCGTGAAGTCGGTGGTAACCTGGCAGAAGTGCTGGATACGATTAGTTTTACCATTCGTGAGAGAGTTCGCATAAAAGGCGAAATTCGTACGCTTACCGCGCAAGGGCGCGTTTCTGGCTGGATTATTAGCTTGCTGCCCATTGTGTTAGGTTTTGTCCTCTGGCTGATTAACCCTGAATATGTTGCTGAACTTTGGGTTCGTGAAGATCCATGGATTTTCCCGCAGGTCATCCCCTGTGGTTGGTTGGTCATTGCCTTTAGCGGCATGATGATTGGTGCTGGCGCGTATGCCATTAGCAAAATTGTTGATATTGAGGTGTGACGGCCGTTTCCTAGCCTCTGGAGAACAGTAAACTATGACACCAGTGACCTTACTTGTAATTGTAGTTGTAGCGATTCTGCTGATGGTTGGCAGCATCTTGCTCCTACGGCGCTCAGAAGATGATCCGTTAGCCGTCCGTATTGACGAATTCGCAGCCAGAGAAGAGATCGTTTCTATTGAAGAAATCGAGCTCTCCCTGCCGTTTACGGATCGTATTTTTGTACCGATGATCCGGCGGATTAGTGAATTTCTGGTACGGTATACACCCCAGAAAACGCTGGAAAGCACGACGCGTCTCCTGGAATTGGCAGGCAATCCGCGAAATATGCGAGCCGCCGATTTTATTGTGATCCGGGGGGTGTTCACCGTATTGCTCGCCGCTTTGGTCTTCTTGATGATGACCCGGTTGGGCAGCGCTGAGCTAAACCGGCGGCTGCTTTATACATTGGGGGCCGCAATTTTGGGCTGGTATTTGCCCTGGATGTTACTGCGCTCGATGGTCGATCGGCGTAAAGATGCAATCATCAAAAAGCTGCCGGATGCCCTGGACTTAATGACTATTTGCGTGGATGCCGGTTTGACGTTTAATGCAGCCATGCAAAAAGTGGATGAAAAATGGGATGACCCGCTGGCCAATGAGTTTGGCCGTGTCATTCATGAAATGCAGTTGGGTAAATCGCGCCGCCAATCTTTACGCGATATGTCTGACCGAATGGATGTGCCAGACGTAACCAGCTTTATTGCGGCCGTTTTGCAGGCCGACCAGCTCGGTGTAGGTATTGGTAAAATTCTGCGTATCCAATCTGAACAGATGCGGGTGCGGCGGCGACAGCGGGCTGAAGAAAAAGCGCAGCAAGCACCGGTGAAGATGCTCTTCCCGATGGTGTTCCTCATTTTCCCCTCCATCTTTGTGGTATTGTTGGGGCCAGCCGGTTTCCAGGTGCTGCGGAACGATTCTTTGGGTGGCATTACTGGCTAGAAAGAAAGCTATTCTTGCCTGATTTATTAACAATTTTCTGAAAAAGGTCAAGCAGTCGTTGACTGAAAAGACTCAACTGCCAGCCTTGACCTGGCGTAGTCGAGCTAGAGGGCTGGCAGATTCCCTCCTTAATTTTGTTTTCCCGCCTGTCTGTGGCGCTTGCAAAAAAGCAGGTTCCTTATTGTGTGAAGCGTGCCACGCCCAGCTTCAATGGGTGCATGCGCCGCTATGTAACCGGTGTGGTCGTCCGGTTTCCCGAGCGACGGATTGCTGTTCGGTGTGCCAGGAACGGCCGTTACCCCTCAACCAAATTCGTGCGGCCGTTTTATTTGCCGACCCCGTCTCTAAGCTGATTCACAACCTGAAATACAACGGCGCATTTGGCTTGTCTAAACCGTTGGCCGCACTGATGGCCGAGGCCTGGCAAACCTGGCGTATGCCCGTAGACCTGGTGCTGCCCATCCCCCTGCACGCCGAACGAGAGCGGAGTCGCGGCTACAACCAATCGACGCTGCTAACCCGTGACTTTTGCCATTTGGTGGCGCTGCCCTTTGCCGAGAAGGGGCTGACACGAACCCGATTTACCACGCCACAAGTGGGATTAACGGCCGTTGAACGGCTAAAAAATGTACAAGACGCCTTTGCCACCCAAGTAGAGGTTGCAGGCAAGCATCTGCTGCTCATTGACGATGTGTGTACAACCGGCGCAACAATGGCCGCTGCCACCCATGCCCTTTTGGCCGCCGGAGCGCAGACCGTATCTGGCTACTGCGTCGCCCGCGCCGTCTGATGTGAAAAACTCGCTTTTTGGCATCAGTTATAATGAACTTAATCACTTTAGTCATCATACCATTTCTCATAAGATGGAGATGTGTAAACAACCAGAATATCTTTTCTAAACAAAGGGAGATTAGACAATGGAACTATCAGTTAACGGCCGTAACATGGAAGTCACCACAAGATTACGCAACTATGTGGAAAAGAAAACAGTAAAACTCGATAGATATATGCCCAATCTGGCTGAAATACACGTAGACCTTTCTGAAACCAACGCCCGCAACGCCGTGGAACGGCAAGTTGCCCAAATTACCATTCGCGACAATCGCGGCACTATTCTGCGAGCCGAAGAGCGCAGCAACGATATGTTTGCCTCCGTGGATGCCGTGGTGGATAAACTGTATCGGCAGATTAGCCGCTACCGGGGTAAACGGCAGCGTAAATGGCGCGGTGGCAACGGTGGAGAAGAGCTCGTCATCGGCGAACCGCTGCCGATGGAAGAAGAATTGGCCGAATCAGATGAACCGACCATTGTGCGCACCAAACGGTTTACCATGCGCCCCATGACCACAGAAGAGGCGGTGGACCAACTGGAGCTGCTGGGGCATGATTTCTTCGTTTTCTTCAGTGCAGACGAGCAAGCGGTCAATGTGCTTTACCGCCGCCGCGACAACAACTTTGGGTTACTTAAGCCCGATATGGATTAACTGACTGAACGCAATTTGCCCGAAGTCACTGTCTTCGGGCAAATTGTTTTTCCTCAATCGTTTTCACACGTTTCAATGACAGCACCCTACATTTTGGTTGCGTGTACCGCAAATATTTGTCGCTCGCCAGTGGCCGAGGCGCTGCTGCAAAGCAAACTCCAGGCAGCGGGTTTGGCTGATTGGACAGTCGCGTCTGCAGGCACCTGGGCCACTAAGGGCCAGGCCGCCTCGGCGTTTAGCGCCTTGCTCATGGAGGAGCAGGGGCTAAATATTCAGGCGCACCGCTCACAGCCTGTAACTAACCAGCTGATGCAGCAGGCAGATTTGCTGCTGTGCCTGGAAACGGACCACGCACGCAGCTTGCGGCGGGCTTACCCCTCGCACCAACACAAAATTTATACACTGCGGCAGATGGTGGATAAGCGCGGCAGCGTACGCGATCCTTATGGCGGGTCTCGGCAGCAGTATGCGCGCATGGTGGCCGAGGTAGATGATTTGCTTGAACGAGGCTTGACGCGCATTCAAACGTTGGCGCGGAAAAATTTTGATAAAAGAGGCGAGGATGGATCGAGCTGAACTGATAACTTATTTGGACAATTATTTACGCGTCGGCGAAATTGCCGATTATGGGCCGCAAGGGTTGCAGGTAGAGACGGCCAACACAGCGGTGCAGCGCATTGCCCTGGCGGTGGATGTGTCGCCGCTGATTATTGAAACGGCCGTATCCCATCAAGCCGATCTTCTCCTTGTGCACCACGGCGTGCTGTGGCGGCAGGTAGAGCGCATCGCTGGGCCGCTGGGCGAACGCGTGCGGCAGATGATGGCCCACGGGCTAAATCTGTACGCCGCCCACCTGCCGCTGGATGCCCACCCCGAAGTGGGCAACAACGCCGTGCTGGCCCGCATGTTTGGCGTTACAGATATCGAATGGTGGTACGCGCCCACCAACGTGCCCATCGCCGTGGTGGGCAACGTGCCCGCCCAGCCCAGCCTGGACGAGCTGGCGGCACAGGTAAACAGCCAGCTAAACACCCAGGCGCAGGTGCTGGCCCACGGCCCGGCCACCGTGCAGCGGCTGGCCATCCTCTCCGGCTTTGGGGCAGACAAGGTGGCCGAGGCCAAAGCGCAAGGGGCCGATACCTTTCTCACGGGTGAAACTTCCCACGCCAACTACTGGGCCGCCTCTGACTTTGGCATGAACGTCATCTTTGCCGGGCATTACGCCACGGAGACGGTTGGCGTGCAGGCGCTGGGTGCCCACCTCACCGAAGAATTCGGCCTGGAGACACGCTTTTTTGATTTTCCCACCAAAATGTAAATGGTTGCTGGTGGTTGGTGGCTAGTTTTGGACGAGCCACCAACCACCAGCAACTAACAACCAACCACTATCCCCTAAACCAAGGAGAGTTCTTGTGACTGACAAAGCAATTGCCTGGATTGAT
The DNA here is from genome assembly GCA_016713825.1 of Candidatus Leptofilum gracile. Lineage (GTDB taxonomy): Bacteria > Chloroflexota > Anaerolineae > Promineifilales > Promineifilaceae > Leptofilum > Leptofilum gracile. The sequence continues at coordinate 330,880 of JADJOJ010000004.1, forward strand.
GATGAAATTGCCGCGCTCAAAGCGGCGGGCTTGTTTAACCGCATTCGCACCATCGAGTCGCCGATGGACGGGCACGTGACGATAGACGGCCGTTCCCTGCTTAACTTTTGCGCCAATAACTATTTGGGCCTGGCCAACCATCCCCGATTGCGAACGGCCGTAAAAGAAGCCGTAGACCAGTATGGCGTGGGGCCAGGTGCCGTGCGCACCATTGCCGGAACGATGAGCCTGCATATTCAGCTGGAGCAGAAGCTGGCGGCGTTTAAGCGGGCCGAGGCCTGCATCACCCTGCAAAGCGGCTTCACGGCCAATTTAGCCACCATTCCAGCGCTGGTGGGCAAGGGAGACATCATCTTTTCTGATGAGCTGAACCACGCCAGCATCATCGACGGGTCGCGGCTGAGCCGGGCCGCCATTGTGCGTTATGCGCATAACGATGTAGACGACCTGCGCCGCAAGATTGCCGAGACGACTGAATACGGCCGTCGCCTCATCGTCACCGACGGCGTGTTTAGCATGGATGGCGACATCGCCCCGCTGGATAAAATTTGCGAGGTGGCCGAAGCGCACGACATTTTGCTGATGGTAGACGACGCCCACGGCGAAGGCGTGCTGGGCGAAGGGGGTCGCGGCATTGTGGACCATTTTGGCCTGCATGGCCGCGTAGACGTTGAAGTGGGAACCCTCAGCAAAGCGTTTGGGGTGATGGGCGGCCTGGTGGCGGGCAAACAGTCCATCATCGACTGGCTGCGGCAGCGAGGACGGCCGTTCCTCTTCTCCAGCGCCCTAACCGTGCCAGATACGGCCGCTTGCCTGGCCGCCGTCGAACTGCTGCAAGAATCCACCGAACTGGTAGACCGTTTGTGGAGCAACGCCGCGCTGTTCAAAAAAGAGATGCAAAACATGGGCTTCAACACCGGCGTAACCCAAACCCCCATCGTGCCCGTGATGCTGGGCGAGGCAACGTTGGCCCAAAAGTTTAGCCAGCGGCTGTTTGAAGAAGGCGTGTTTGCCATGGCCATTGGCTACCCCACGGTGGCGCAGGGCAAGGCGCGCATTCGCGTCATGAATTCCGCTGCGCATAGCCACGATGATTTGGAACAGGCGCTGGATATATTCGGCCGTGTGGGCAAGGAACTTAATGTAATTTAACGATTTGGGTTGCTGCTAAAACGAAAGAACCCGGACGGGCCTCGCCTGTCCGGGTTCTTTTTTTTCTTGATTCACGTGGTGGGGTTAAACCTCGATGTTGCGAATCTGAAGCATTTGCAGAAATTTTTCTCGTAAATCAGGGTAGGTTAACAGTTTTTGGAAGATGGAAGGATAGCGTGCCCCAATATCATCCCCCTGGCGAGCTGCATCTGCTACTTGTGATAGCCACTCATAATCGCTTTGAACCAGCGTTACCCCGTAGCCCTGAGCTTTGGCCAACAATTCCAGGAAGGTGTCTCCCGCTTCTGGCCAGGCTTCTAGCTGGATCAAGGCACGCCGCAATACTTGAACACTCATCGCGTTTTTGTCAGGCAGATTGGCTGGTGCATTGCCCAAACTCGTTGGATCAGATTCGTATGGCTTGGCAATACGCCAAAAGCCGGTTTCGGTAAAATGGCTCACCTGTGGCTCCCGTTGCCCATCCACGATGGGCAGTTCAATGATACGCTCTTTGTAGGTAGTAGGCTGCGATGATCGGTTGTGTGCATCAACTATACCAAAGAAGGGAAGACCAAGGGCATAGGAATCCTGGGCTAAGACCTTAAACCTTAAATTTTTGCCCCAGTTGGGGCACGGCTACGTTTTCAAACTGCTGTTCGCGCTGCAACGCTTCGGCAAAGGCGAGTGAGGCTGCTTCTTCCCCGTGGACGATGAAGGTGTGAGACGGCCGTTTCCCCAAATGCCCCGTCCACTCCAGCAATTCAGCCCGATCGGCATGGGCGCTGAGCCCGTTGATGGTGGCCACCTGGGCGTTCAGGGCATACTCTTCGCCAAAAATGCGGATTTTGGATTGCTTTTCCACAATGCGCCGCCCCAGCGTGTGCGGTGCCTGCCAGCCAACGATCAGCACCGTGTTGCGCGGATCTTCCACATTGTTCTTCAGGTGGTGCAAAATGCGCCCCGCCTCGGCCATGCCGCTGGCGCTGATGATGACCGCCGGTTCGCGCAAAAAGTTGAGCTCCTTGGATTCCCGCGTCGAGCGCGTGTAGCGCATCATCTCAAAACCAAAAGGGTCACCCTGATGATTATCTGCCAGAAATTGCGCCAACTCCTCATCATACGCTTCCGGGTGCAGGCGGTAGATGCCGGTGGCGTCGATCGCCAGCGGGCTGTCTACAAACACGGGCAGGTGGGGCGGAATATCGCGGCTTTCAACCAATTGGTGCAGCCGGTACACCAGCTCTTGCGTGCGGCCGACGGCAAAGGCGGGCACAATGAGTTTGCCCCCCCGATTAAATGTCTCGTTGACGATGCGTTCTAGCTTGTCGGTCGCTTCTTCAACTTCCTCGTGGTTCCGGTTGCCGTAGGTGCTTTCGATGAGCAGCACATCCGCTTCTTGCAAAAAGGTTGGGTCGCGCAAAATGGGCCGGTTGGGGCGGCCCAGGTCGCCGCTGAACACCAGCCGCACGTCTCGTTTGGCTTCCTGGTCTACAATGTCTAGGGCGACGATGGCGGAGCCGAGAATGTGGCCGGCGTCGTAGAAGGTGAGGGTGATGTTGGGGGTGAGGCGATACGGCCGTTCATACCCAATCCCGATAAAATTTTTCAGGCTCTCAACCGCATCTGCCATCGTGTAGATCGGTTCGACGGGGGGCAAATCCTGCCGTCTTCGCTTTTTGTTTACGTATTCAATGTCGTACTGCTGAATTTTGGCGCTGTCGCGCAGCATGATGGCACACAGGTCACGCGTGGCGTAGGTGCACACAATGTCGCCCGTGAAGCCGCTTTTTACCAGGTTGGGGATATTGCCACTGTGGTCGATGTGGGCGTGGGAGAGAACCAGAATGTCGATTTGTGAGGCATCGAACGGCAAATTTTGGTTACGGCTGTAGCTTTCTTTGCGGGAGCCTTGATACAGGCCGCAATCTAGCAGAATTTTGAGACCGTTTACTTCTACCAGATGTTGGGAACCGGTAACGGTACGCACCGCACCGTGAAACGTAATTTCCATAATTTTCTCCTCTGTAAATGGGACGCGGATGAACGCGGATGAACGCGGATTAAATCTAGTAAATCTGCGAAATCTGTTGATTTTTCATTCTTGGTGTTGATCTCACGCTCATGAAGTCTCCTCTGAAAATAAACCTCCGGGAGGCTTCAAAAATGGCCTCTGTTACGCACTGAACCTCCCGGAGGTTGGGTTTTCATTCATGGTGGTCAACGACAGTTGGTGTCGTCTCCTTTCTTGATTTTGGACGGTAGAGACGCTGCAGGGCAACGTCTCTACATTTAGTTATTACGCAGGACGGCCAAAATATCTTGGGCGTAGGTTTTGCAGCGCCAGTCGCCGACTTCATCTAGTTCGGCAATTTCTGCTTCGGTTTGGGGATTTTTGAGGGCAATGGCCCACAGGGCATCTTTGCTGATGATGACGTCGGATTCGACGCCGCGCTGGCTGGCGCTGTTTTTGCGCCAGGTGTGCAGCTTATCGAAGCGGTGTATGGCGGCATCTGGCGGGCGCTCGGTGCGTTTGGGGTAGGCGGGGTACGGGGCGCGCATTCCTTCGGCGATGGTGTTGAGCAGCTGACGGCCGTATCGCCGCGTTTGGCCTGCCGACATGCCATACACATCTCGCAGCGCAGAGATGCTGCCAGGCGTGGTTTGGGCCAGCTCGATAAGGGTTTTGTCGTGAAAAATTTTGAACAACGGCCGATTTTGCAGCCGCGCTTCATGGTTGCGGAAAATGGCCAGCGCCCGCAGCACCGCCTGCTGCTGCCGGGTTAAATCGTAGGCCCCGCTGATGGACCAGAAGTCATTGTCTGGGTCGAAGTCGTTGTCGCTGAGTTTGATGTGGGTTTGTTCGACAAATGTTTCGGCGGCCTCTTCCAGGCGGCCGGCTGCTTGCAGCTCTTTTTCCAGATGGTCGCGCAGGTCGAGGAGGTGGTGGGTATCTAGCTGGGCATAAACGAGCTGTTCGGGGGATAACGGCCGTTTGCACCAGTTCGATTTTTGATGCCGTTTATCCAGTTCAATGCCGTAAACCGTCTCGATCATGCTGGCCAGGCCGTACCGCTGGTAGCCCAAAATGCGGGCGGCCCACATTGTGTCGAACAAATTGTGCAGCTGCCAACCAAACTGCCGCTTCAGCAAAATCATGTCGTATTCGGCAGCGTGAAACACCTTTTCTACCTGCGGGTTTTGGATTATTTCGCCCAACCCACTCAGATCGTCTACGCCCAATGGGTCGATGATGTAATCTTGCCCGGGGATGCTGATTTGGATCAGGCAAACCTCTTCGCGGTAGGCGTACATGCTGTTGGCTTCTAAATCAATGGCGAGGCGTGCTTCTGCTTGCAGTTTTTCTAAACAAAGTTGCCAATCGGATTGCGAGGTGATGAGTTTGTGTGGCGGTAATTTCACTAAGGATGCTCCATCAATGGGTTTGTGGACATGACCCAATTATAACAGTTGGGTCAAGCATTTGGCGTCTGGCTGTTGCTGCAAATTTATTTTCTGTGGGGAGCGGATCGTTGACAATGGGTATTATTCTCTACGATTTTCTTGCTGTGGGAGAACGGCCGTTTCATACCACGCCCAAAACCGCTGCACCCCTTCATCCACCGACACCTGAGGGTCATAATCTAGCAACCTGCGAGCTTTACTGATGTCGGCCTGGTTTTTCACAAAGTCGGCGGCCAGGCGGGGTTTGTGCACCACATTGGCCGAACGGCCGCCCAGCGCTTCAATTTTTTGCACAAAATCTTTCAGCAGCGTCGGTTCGCCCCGCCCCAGATTGATGATTTCGTAGCCAAGCGGCCGTTCCAAAGCAGCCACCACCCCATCGGTGATATCTTCTACAAAGGTCCAGTCGCGGTACATTTGGCCGCCGTCGTACAGGGGAATTTGCACGCCCCTGGCCACGCTTTCTGCCACCAGGTAGGCCATCATGTCGGGACGGCCGTTTGGCCCATAAACGGTGAAGAAGCGAACGGCCGTAAAGTTCAGCCCGTACAAATGGTGGTACGCATGCCCCAACATCTCGGCCGCCCGCTTGGCCGCGGCGTACGGCTGCAACGGGCGGTCGCAATTGTCTGTTTCTACAAACGGAATTTGGGTGGTATTGCCGTACACAGACGATGTTGAGGCCATGACAAAGTTTTGCACCCGGCCCATCGTGCGGGCCGCGTCCATTAAATTTTGCGTGCCGTTCAGGTTTACCTGCACGTACAAATCGGGGTACAACACCGCGTTGCGCACCCCAGCCATTGCGGCCAGATGGGCCACGGCATCAAACTTTTCCGCTTCGAACAGGTCAAAAATTGCCTGTCGCTCACGCACATCTTGCTCTACCATGCGGAAGTTGGGGTAGGCGTTTAGCCGCGCCTCGTTGGCCCGCTTTTTGGCCGGGTCGTAATAATCGTTAAAGTTGTCTAGTCCCACAACGGTATCGCCCCGTTTGGCACATTTTTCGGCAAGATTGCTGCCAATGAATCCGGCCGCGCCGGTGATGAGAAGTTTCATGGTTTTTATTGGGAGATTAGAGAGTGGAGATTGGAGATTCGTTTACTCTCCAATCTCCACTCTCTAAAATTGTGACGGCCGTATATCTTGCACCATCAACTGTAAATTACGATTACCGCGCCACTCATTGACGCCGATGCTGTACACCAGATCGATTGTTTGCGGCAGCTGATTGGCCCACTCGCCCTGGCGGAAGGCAATCGCCCCGATTTCGCGGTAGCCGTTCAGGCTGTCGGCTGAGAGCGTCAGCTGCAAATGATCCCCGCTTTGCCCCACGGCGCGATGGTGCACCACCTCCACCCCCCGGCTCAACAGCACCGGCTGTGGATTGGCCGCACCGGTTGGCTCTAGCTGCTGCAAATGCTCAAACAGCGCCCAATCCACCTCTTCCAAAGCAATTTCGGCGTCGATGGAGAGGGTGGGCACCAGCTCTATATCTTGCAGCTTACGCTCGGCAACCTCGGTGATGCGGGTCAAAAATTCAGGCAGATTGGCGTTGCGCACGGTGAAGCCTGCCGCCTGGGCGTGCCCGCCGTGCCGCACCAGCAAATCGGCCACCTCATCCAGTGCATCGGTGATGTGGAACTGGTCGATGGAGCGGCAAGAGCCACGGCTTTCTTCTTCGCCCTGCTCCATGACAATGGCTGGGCGGTAATGTTTTTCGGCCAGGCGGCTGGCTACCAGCCCCACCACGCCAGACTTGAAGGCGGGATCGGCGGCAATGAGGATGGGGGCGTCTGGCTGCACCATATTTTCTGCCAGTTCGCCCAACTCGGCGGTGAGCTTTTGCCGCTGGCGGTTGAGCCGGTCTAGCTCATCGGCGTGCCGATTGGCGTCGATGCTGTTGTTGGCGGCCAGGAGCTTGGCGGCGGTGTAGGCGTGGGCCAGGCGGCCAGCGGCGTTGATGCGCGGACCAATGCCAAAGGCGATCGATTCGGCCGTGAGGCTGCCGGGGGTGAGGCGGGCGGTGCGGGTGATGGCGGCGATGCCCGCTCGCTTGGAATTGTTGAGCGCTTTTAGCCCGTCGATGACCAGTTTGCGATTTTCTTTGAGCAGCGGGGCCAGGTCGGCGACGGTGCCGATGGCGACGAGATCGAGCAGGTCGGCATCGGCGAAGGTGGCGCGGTCGGGGCGGGATTGCTTGAGCGCCTGGGCCAGCTTGAAGGCGATGCCGACGCCAGCGAGCATGTCGTCGGGGTAGGCGGAATCGGGGCGTTTGGGGTTGATTACGGCCGTTCCCGGCGGCATCTTTGGCCCTAAACTGTGGTGATCCGTGATGATCATCTCCAGGCCAATCTGGTTGGCATGTTCCACCTCAAACACAGAGCGAATGCCGCAATCAACGGTGATGACGAGATTCGCCCCTTTTTCTTTGAGTTCACTGAGGGCTTCGACGTTGAGGCCGTACCCTTCGTCTACACGGTCGGGGATGTACGGCCGTACCCGGTTGCGATCCGCCCCCATGCCCCGCAGCGCCTGCGTCAGCAGCACGGTGCTGGTGACCCCATCCGCATCAAAATCGCCATAGACGATGATCATTTCTTCGTTGTCTATCGCTTGCTCAATGCGGGCAACCGCTTTGTCCATGTCTGGCAGCAAAAACGGATCGGTGGATTCCAGGTAGTGCCCTTCCAAAAACGCCTGAATATCGCCCGGCTTAATAATGCCCCGGTTGTACAAAACCTGGAGCATAACGGGGTGAATGTGGCCAAATTTGTCCTGAATGTGGTCCGGCACAGGCGGGGCTACCTGCCAGATGTTTTTACGCAATGTTGTGGGTCGATTCATAGGCCGAATGGTACACGTAGAGACGTTGCATTGCAACGTCTCTACCCGCACGGTTGACAAAGAAGCGTTGTTTCTGTAAGGTTAGGCCACTTATGAACGACTGGCTGATTGTGACGAACACCCCCGTACCTACCAGCCCCGTTGCCAAGGCAGCGGGCGGCTGGCGTTTGTCACCTGATCAGCAAAAGGATTCATTCATCTAACCCATCGACTGATCTGCATTTGTGAAAACGTTTGGCCCCGTGTCTGCCTTGGCACGGGGCTTTTTTGTTTGGGAGATTGGCGATTGGAGATTAGCCTCCAATCTCTGTTGATAGCAGTGCCAGGCACAGGGCAGAACGGCCTGGTTCGAGTGAAATTTTGAGCCCTGGGCAGTGCCAGGCACAGGGCAGAACGGCCTGGTTCGAGTGAAATTTAGAGCCCTGTGCCTGGCACTGGTCACGAACGACCTGGTTCGAGTGAGATTTAGAGCCCTGTGCCTGGCACTGGTCACGAACGGCCTGGTTCGAATGAAATTTGGAGCCCTGTGCCTGGCACTGGTTGGTAAAACTTTTTAAGGAAATTTAACCATGAAGATGAGTCGATTGATGAATGAAACGGTGCGGGAAGCGCCGTCGGTGACGGAAGTGAAGGGGCATGAGCTGCTGCTGCGGGCGGGCTTTGTGCGGCAGGTGGCGGCGGGGGTGTTTAGCTACCTGCACTTGGGGCAGCGCGCGCTGCAAAAGCTGGAAGCGATCATGCGGCAGGAGATGGATGCACTGGGCGGGCAGGAGATCAAGATGCCGCTGGTGCATCCGGCGGCGCTGTGGCAGGCTTCTGGGCGGTGGTATGAGATTGATGCGGAGTTGGGGCGGCTGGTGGATAGAAACGGCCGTTCCCTCACCCTCGCCCTCTCCCACGAAGAAACCCTGGCCGAGCTGGCCCGGCAAGAGATCCGCTCTTACCGGCAGCTGCCGCAGCTGGCGTACCACATCCAAACCAAATGGCGCGACGACCCGCGCCCGCGCGCCGGGCTGATCCGCAGCCGTGAATTTACCATGCTAGACAGCTACAGCCTGGACGCCGACGACGCCGGGCTGGCGGCGCAGTACCAGGCGCATTATGACGCCTACTTTCGTATTTTTGCCCGCTGCGGCCTGCCGGTGCTGGCCGTGGAGGCAGACGTGGGCATGATGGGCGGCACGCAGGCTGATGAGTTTATGTACCTGACGCCGATTGGCGAGGACACGCTGCTGCTGTGCGACGGTTGTGGCTACCGGGCCAATCGTCAGGTGGCGACGTTCCGTAAGCCGGAAACTGGCGGTGACACGCAAGCAATGCAGTTTGTAGCGGAGCTGGTGGTGGGGGAAGAGAAGCTGGAGCGGGTGGTTACGGCCGTTCTCGCCCACCATTCCCAACTCAACGAAACCAAACTGGTGCATTTGCTAGACGCCCAACGCCTGCGTCCCACGGCAGACCAGGCCACCGACCTCTGGCTGGTGGATGACGGCGTGACGGGTTGGTCTGGCCAGGTGGACAAAGTGGCCGACATCGCCGCCGCGCAGGACGGCGACGCCTGCACCAGCTGTGGCCAGCCGCTGCGCACGGTGCGGGCGGTGGAGGTGGCCAACATCTTTAAGCTGGGCACGCGCTACAGCCGCACGATGGGGGTCACCTTTGTGGATGCGCACGGTGTGGCCCAACCGATTGTGATGGGCTCTTACGGCATTGGCGTGACGCGGCTGCTGGCCTGCCTGGCGGAGCAGCATCACGACGCGGCGGGGCTGGTCTGGCCGGTGGCCATCGCGCCGTACCAGGTGCATTTGCTGGCGCTGCGGGGTGGGTTGGAAACGGCCGTTTCGCTCTACAACGATTTACAGCAAGCAGGCATCGACGTGCTGTTCGATGACCGTGAGGAGCGACCGGGTGTGAAGTTCAACGACGCCGACCTCATCGGGCTGCCGCTGCGGCTGACGCTGAGCCAGCGCTCGCTGGCGGCGGGGGGTGTGGAGGTGAAGATACGAGGGGATGGGGAAACGGCCGTTGTGCCCCTGAATGATCTGCTCAACCACGTCACAGCCTGGCTGGCCGAGCAGTAGATTTATTGTGAGCGCGGGTCGGATTGGCAATCCGACCTACGCTTTTTTAGAGGTGGCGTACGGCCTCGACGGCGAGCTGGAAGAGGCGGGCGCGGGTGGCGCTTTCTTTTTGCCAGTTACGGCCGTCCCACGCATCCCCCGTTAGATCGTCGCCGCCGTAGAGCAGCTGGCCAAAGCGCACGCCGCGAAATTGAGCCACGGCAAAAAAGGCGGCCGATTCCATCTCCACAACGTGGCAGCCTTCTGCACGGCGGCGGGCGATGCGGGCGGGCGTCTCGCGGTAGATGGCGTCTGTCGTCCACGTTTTGCCCACGATGTAGGGCACATGATGTTTTTGCAGCGCCAGCTCGACCGCCTGCACCGCGTCGGGATGGGCGGCCACTTCCCGGCTGGGCGGCAGGTAATGGTAAGAGGTGCCTTCGTCGCGAACGGCCGTTGCCGGAACCAGCACCTGCCCCAGCCCAATCTCCCCATCCAGCACGCCGCAGCCGCCGCAGGCGATAAAATCGCGGCAGCCCAGGGCGATTAGCTCCTCTAAAAAGCCGCCCGCCAGCGGTGCGCCCACGCCTGGATGCACCACAGCGATGCGCTCTCCGGCCACCGCCATTTCATAAACAGGATTTTTGCCGATTTCTGAGCCAAGGTGGGAAATGATTTGCAAACGGCCGTCCGCCTCCAGCTGCGTCAACACGTCCTGAAAAAAGCAGAGCACGCAGCGGCGGGCAATATCCAATGGCTTTAGCAGCTTTTGCGGGTCAATGAAGGCGGTGGGGTCTGGATCAAATTCGAGGATGGGAAAATTATTACGGTTCATGCGGGGAATTTTAACGTGGGGAGTGGTATTTAGGTAATTGAGTAATGGAGTGGCAAATTACCCAATTACCCAATTACCAGTTACTAACCGTTGGCCCGCCCCCCCCGCGGGAGTTCCCCCCCCCCCCCCCCGGCGGTTGGTTTCCCCCGGGGGGAAAGGTTTTGGGGGACACCCCCCCGCCGCAACGAGTTACTAAATGACACCTGCGGCAGATCAGCGCACAATCATGGGCAAAAACGCGCCAAACCGCTGCGCTTCGTAGGCACCGATGTCGCAAACGGCCGTTCCGTCCAAATTTCCATCTACCGGGCGGGGCAGGCCGCGGGCGTCGGTGGCGGGGCAGGTGGTGCTGCTGCCTGCGTCTAGCGCCGGGCTGTTGTTGGCCAGCGTCAGCGCCGAAACCCAGTTCGGCGTGCCGCTGACGCTGGCAAACGTGTCTAGCAGCGGATCCGCAGACAGTAGGTCGGTTGGCTGGTTAAAGTTGCAATCGTTGTGGCTGTTCAGGTTGTGCCCCAGCGAGGTGAGTGGCGTGGTGCCGCTGCACTGCTGGTTGGGGCCGTTTTCGGCGATGAGGCTGTTGCTGGCCTGGATGCTGGTGCCAAAGTTGCTTATCGCCGATGCCTGGCTGGGGTTGGTTTGCGTGTTGGTGTTGCGGGCAATCGTCACGTTGGTCATGGTGATGACGCCGCTGCCGCCGTTGGAAACGGCCGTACCCGAATCCGCCTCGTTCAGGGTAAAGGTGACATTTTCCAGCAGCAGCGTGCCCTGATTGTGCAGCCCGCCGCCGTAGCTGCCCGCCTTGTTGCCCACCACCAGCGCCCGCTGAATGGTCGCCTGGCCAAAGTTGAGCATCCCGGCGGCCACATCGTTGCCCTGGCCGTTGTTGCTAATCAAACTGTCGGTGATGGTGATGACGGCTCCACTTTCATTGTAAATGCCGCCGCCGCCCAAAACGCCCCGGTTGTCGGCAATGCTCACCTGATCCAGCGTCAGGTTGCCAATGTTTAAGATGCCTGATCGGTCTGCATTGCGCAGCGTCAGGTGCGAAATAGACACATTCACCCCGCCATATACCAAAAAGACGCGCCAGATGTTTGGATCGGTTGGTACGCTCACAATCGTCTGTTCCAGTCCGGCACCCTGAATGGTCACATCGCGGAAGAAGTTGATCGTGTCGGTTTCTGTGTAAAATCCGGCGGCGACGATGACCGTATCGCCAGCCTCTGTTTGCTGCACGGCGTACATCAGGCTGCTGCATGGATTGTTGGGGTTGGTGCAGTCGTTGCTGCCATCTACCCCGCCAGGGGCGACGTACCGATTGGCTGCCTGGGGTGCGGCAACGGCCGTTAACTGCCGCCACGCCCCCGCCAAAACCAGTACAAACCCCAGCCAAATCGTTAATAAAAGAAGAAGACGCTTTGATTTTTGCATGATTGTTTCCTTGTCGATTACCTATGAAGTAATTGGTAATTGAGTAATTGAGTAATTGAGTAATTAGATTCCTCGGTAGCCAATTACCTAATCACCCAATTACTTAATCACCTAAGTGATTGGAAAAAAGTTTTCAAAATTCTTTATCAACAGATTTCGCAGATTAGACAGATTTTTTCCTCTAAATCTGCGAAATCTGTGAAATCTTTGATGATTATTTTTCAAAAACTTTCTGCACTTTACTTAATTCCCCACAAAAAATGTCGCCAAAATCTGGTCGGCGGCGTCCAGGTCTGCCTGGGTGAGCATTTGGATGAGCACTAGCGCCAGGTAGCTGCCGTCGCTGGGCTGCACCGCCAGCGTCAGGATCATCGCCCCTTCCTGGCCGCTGCCGCAGCCGTACCAGAAGTCGTATTTGCCGCTGTACACCTCGTCGTCATAGACCGAGCGGCCTTCGTAGGTGCAGTCGCCGCTGTAATCAAACCCGTCCAGCAGTTCATCCACCGTCAGGTCAAACTGGTCGGTGGCCCCGAAGAAAACGCCGGGGGTGGTCCAACTGCTGTTCAGCCCGTCAATGTCTGGCGCGGCGGTGAGCGAGAGGCCGATGGGTTCACCATCTAGCAGCCAGGCACTGCCGTCCACGTCGCCCCATTCGGCGGGCACCTGCATCTGCATCAGCCCAGACTCATCGCTGATGGCGACGTAGCCGCTGTAGCCAGCGCTGCTGCTGGCGGTGGCGGTGTTGGCTCCGGCTTCATCTACCACTTCCTGGGCAAAGGAGAAAGATTGTTCCAGGGAACGGCCGTTCAACTGACCTTCTAGCACCTCTTCTGTGGCAAAACGCAGCACCTCAATCGCCAGCGTCTCTTCTGGGGCGTGGGTGCGCAAAATGTCGCAGTAGTCGGCCATGGTGCCATCGGTGGCCAGCACCAGCCCCTCCAGCCGGGTGATGATGTCGCCCGCAGCCACCCCCGCCGCATCAGCCGGGGAGCCAGACTTTACCGACGACACCCAAATGCCCGATAAGCCTTCGCCGTTGTTAACGGCCGTTCCATTTATCCCAATCGACAGAAAATCCTGCCCCTGGCGCAGCTGTTCAATCACCGGCAGCGCCTGCGCCTGGGCGATGGCAAAATATTGGCCTACGCTCAGCGCCCCAGAATAGTTCACCGCCACCACCTGGCCGTCGGTGGTTACCAGCGCCCCGCCAGAGTTACCCGGATTGATGGCCGCATCGTGCTGCACCACGCCATCCACCGAGGCCCAGCTGGTTTCGCCGTTGGCCTGTGCTTTGGCAATGATGCCTCGTGTCAGGGTGTATTCCGGGTCGCCCAAAGGAAAGCCCGCCGCGTACACGTCTAGCCCCACGTCTACCGTTCCGTCGTACCAATCCAGGTAAGGGAAGCCGTCGCCATCAATGTCAATCACCGCCAGGTCGGCGCATTCCGATACGCCCAGCACGCGGGCATTGCGCGGCTCAGCTTCGCCGCCTACCCACACCTTCAGCAGCGCCGCCCCGGTGACCACGTGGTTGTTGGTCACCGCCAGCCCGCTGGGGTCGATGATGAAGCCAGAACCGCGCCCGGCGGCGTTGTACAGGGTGCCTACCTCTGGGTCTACAAAGGTGCCCTGGGCTTCGATCTGGATAACGGCCGTTTTCACATCTTCCAACGTGGAGACTGCGCCAGGGGTAACGGCCGTTTCCGCCACAGCCGTAGGCGCTTCTTCTGGCGCTGCTTCGTCCGGAGCCGCCTCGCCCAGCGGATTGTTCACCTTGAAGTCCAGGCTGCGATCCAGTTCGTCATTCAAAAAGATCGCTACTTCGTATTCCCCCGCAGGCCACGGATTGTCATTTTTCAGGTCAAAGGTTAAACGGCCGCTGCCGCCCGTCAGCGTCACCTCGTCTAGCAATGTGTTTGGGTCAACGTCGGGTACAGAAACGGCCGTCCAGGTCGCCTTCACCGTGGTGCCATCTGGCGCATTGTTCAAATCCACAAGCAAATAAAACGTGTCGTTGGGGCCAAACGTGCTGGTGACTTCACCGCCCGCCTCATCGCGGGCCAGCTGAGCCGCGCCGATGTTGGCCGTGCTAAAGCTCACGTCGCCGCCGCAAGCGGCCAGCAGCAGGGCCATCGCCAGCAAGCAAAGGTGAATAAATGGTTTCAGTACAAAATCTTTTTGTCTCATTGTGTGCTCCTGTTAATTTGGGTATGATTTGCCGCGTCTGGCCCCGGCTGCTGGGTCATCGCCTCCAGATAGGCAAGCAGCTCCGCCAGCGAGCCAAACCCGTGGCGCTGATCGCTGCCCGCCGCTTCCAAAGAGGCGCGCCACTCATTCTGGTCAGAGCCTTCTTGCCAGACGCGCAGTAAAAATGCGTGATACCGATAAGCCATCTTTTGCATGGGCGCACCTTACACCAGTCGGTGTTAGGAAAACGTTACGACTTCTGTTAGTAATAGGCGTTACGCACTTGGAACATTTTTCGACACGAATGGCACGAATTTCGCAAATAATCTCGAAAAATTCGTGTGGATTCGTGTAATTCGTGTCAACTGCGAAAGTCCTAAGTAAGCGGCCAACATTAACTTCCCTTTTGTGGCGGCCGTTTACGCCAAGCCGTCCGCACCATTCCGCAAACTTATTTGCGGACGACCATTAGCCAATGAACGAACTCATCATTTCTTTGTTTGGGCGGTTCCAGGTGCAGCTAAACGGCCAGCCGCTCACCCGCTTTGAATCTGACAATGCGCGGGCGCTGCTAGCCTACCTGGCCGTAGAAGCCCAGCAGGCGCACCGACGCAGCTATCTGGCGGCGCTGTTCTGGCCAGAGCATGATGAAAAAGGGGCGCGTAATAATTTGCGGCAAACCTTGTTCAAATTGCGCCGCCTGCTGCAAGATGACGGCCGTTCCACCCCCTTCCTCCTGGTGACCGCCCAAACCATCCAGTTCAACCTGGCCGCCGCTTGCCAGGTGGATGTGGTAACGGTGCGGCAGCAGTTGGCTACCCAACAGACCGTGGTTTGGGAAACGGCCGTTGCCCACTACCCCGCCCCTCTCCTCAGCCAGGCCGCCCTGGTCACCAGCGCCCCCTTCGAGGAATGGCTGCTGCTGGCCCGCGAACAGCTGCACCAGCAGGTAATGACCGCCGGCGACGCCTTGCTGGCCGCCGCCCACCGCGCCGCCGACTGGGCGCAGATTGTGCCGCTGGCCACCCGGCAGCTGGCGCTGGACCCCTGGCGCGAGAGTGCCGCCCGCAGCCTGATGCAAGCCCTGGCCACCCAGGGGCAGCGCAGCGCAGCGTTGGCCGTCTACCAGCAGTGCCGCGAGACGCTCTGGCAAGAGCTGGGCGTGCTGCCCATGCCCGAAACCATCGCCCTGGCCGAGCAGATCAAATTGGGGGATGTGGGGGAAACGGCCGTTGCCACCCCCGCCAGCCACCCCCTGCGCCACAACCTGCCCGCCGACCTCACCCCGTTTATCGGGCGACAGGCGCAGCGCAGCCAGCTTCAGGCACATCTGGCCACGCCCGGCTGCCGCCTGCTCACCCTCACCGGCATCGGCGGCATTGGCAAAACAAGGCTGGCCCTGCAAGCCGCCCGCGACCGGTACGCCGACTATCCAGATGGCGTCTGGTGGGTGCCACTGGCCGGTCTGCTGCCCGGCAGCAGCCCAGAGCAGCTAGACGCTGCCGTGGCCGAGGCGCTGCCCTTTGCCCCGTCTGGCGCGGCCCCGCTGCGGCAGCAAATCCACCACTTTTTGCAAAACCGGCAGGTGCTGCTGCTGTTCGACAATGGCGAGCATCTGACGGCGCTGCCCGGCTACCTGACCGGGCTGCTGGAAGCGCTGCCGGGGCTGCAATGCCTGGTGACGGCCCGCGAGCCGCTGGGGTTGACGGCCGAATGGCTGCTGCCCGTGCCGCCGCTGGGCTACACTGGCCCCAATGCCGACGAGACCGACGCGGTGCGCCTCTTCTTCCAACATGCCCGGATGATGCGCCCCAGCTTTCCCCTGTCGGTGGTGGACGAGCCGCTGGTGGCTCGCATTTGTGCGCTGCTGGGTGGCCATCCGCTGGCGATTGAGCTGGCGGCGGGTTGGGTCGATACGCTGGACTGTCGTGACATTGCGGCCGAAATTGGGGCGGGGTTTGCCATCTTGCAAGAGAGTTCGCGGGAACGGCCGTTGCGTCACGTGAGCATGGCCCAAATTTTGCAGCAAACCTGGCAGCGGCTTTCCCCGGCCGAGCAGCAGGTGCTGAGCCAGCTGGCGGTTTTTCGCGGCGGCTGCACCCGCGAGGCGGCCCAGCAGGTGGCCGAGGCGCCACTCCCGTTGCTCAAGCGGCTGGTGGATCGTTCGTTGTTGCATATGGAGCGCGTGGCGGAACGGCCGTCTCGTTACGTGCTGCATGAGCTGGTGCGGCTGTTTGCCTGGGGGCAGTTGGGTGTGGAAACGGCCGTGGTGCAGCAGCGCCACGCCGCATTTTTTGCCAGCCTGCTGGCCGCCCAGGCGCAGCGGCAGCGCAGCGCCGCCTACCTGAACGCCATGCGCCAGATCGAGCCAGAGATGGACAACATTGCGGTGGCCTGGCAATGGGCGCTGGCCCAGGCAGATTGCGCCTTTTTTGCCCAGAGTGTGGATGCCGTCAGCAGCTACCTGCACCACAGCGCCCGCCATGCCGAAGGGGTGCGCCTGCTCGAAGCGGCGCTGGCCGTTTGTGGCACGGCGGTGCACAATTACCGGCTGCGCAACCGGCTGGCCCAGCTGCACAGCTGGGGGGCCACCGACATCGCTCAGGGGCAGGGGTTGGCCCAGGTGGCGTACCAGGCGGCCCACGCGGCCAGCGATTGGGTGGAGGCGGCTTACGCCTGCTTCCAATGGGCCATCACTTTACAGCGCACGGGGGAGTTTGAGCCTGCCTGGCAAAAGTTGGAAGAGGGGCTGGCGCTGCTAGAAAACAGCCCTGCCGATTGGCTGCGGGCTTCGTTGGCGACGCGGCTTTGCCTGAATGCACCGCCGCTGTCGCGGCTGGCGGAGGGGGAACGATACGGCCGTTTGGCCCAGGCAATGGCCCAACGGTTGGGGCAGCCGCTGGTGCAGTGGCAGGCAGAATATGCTCTGGCTGTGCTTTACTGGCACATGGGCGATTTGCCCCAGGCAGAGCGGCACGCGGCGGCCTCTGTGGCGGCGCTGGCTGGCGACGATTTTCTCAATTTCCGCGCGGTATCTATCCAGATGCAGGCGTTTGTGCTGCACCGGCAGCAGCGGCTGGATGAGGCGCTGCTGCTAATGGACGCGGCCGAAGCGGTGGCGGAACGGGTGGGCGACCAGGATTTGTTGGCCAGTTTGTGGAGCGCCAAGGGGGAGATTGCCCTGGAGCAGCGGCGCTGGGCGGATGCGGCCCAGGTACTCCAGCAGGCGCTGCACTTTGACCGGCAGGTGGGGAACAAATGGCGGCTCAGCCAGACGCTGTTTTTGCGGGCGATGGCGCTGCATTTTTTGGGGGAGCGGGGGGAAGCGGCCGTTTTGCTGCAAGAAGGGTTAACGCTGGCCGACAGTCTGCGGGAACCGTTTATCACCTTTGTTGGCCTGTCTACCGTGCTGCGCTGGCTGGCGCTGCTGGGCGAAGCAGCCCTGGCGGCAGAGGTGGCCGCCTATTTGCATCAGCGGGCCAATCTGGTGGCAGACCAGTTGGCCGAGGTGATGGCGCTGCAAGCTGAATTTGACATAACAACAGCAGAGATTGCGCCAACGTGGGAGAGTTTGTTACGGCAACTTCAGCAGGTTGTGGCGCAGCACAGGGGGGAAATTGAGTAATTGGTTAACTGAGAATTATGCGCCAATTACCAATTACTCAATTTCCAGAGCATTAACTCTCTTTTTTCTGCTGCCGCTTCACAATTTCCGGGTAAATCATGAAGAAGATGAAGCCGATGAGGCAAAGGATGCCTACCCAGTCGCCCAGGGCAATGTACGGGCTGTTGGCGCTGCCCAGGGCTACGTCGGCGACCAGCAAAGCCTGGCTGCCTTCGGGGGTGGCGGTGTGGGTGAGGATACGGCCGTATCCATCCACCACCGAACTGTTAAAGGCGCGTTCCGATTTGACAACGGCCGTTCGGGTTTCAATCGCCCGGAAGACGGTGTGGGTGTAATGGTGGTAAGCAATACCCGACCAATCATTGGAGGGTGCAGCCAGCAGTTGCGCCCCTTGCCCGGCCATGATGCGCGACACGTCCGTAAAGTCCAGGTCGTAGCAAATGGGGATGCCGATAATGCCTAGCGACGTCTCGTGCACCGGATAGGTGCCGCTCGAAATGCTCGTCTCTCCGGCAAAAAAGACCGGATGCGTCTTGCCATACACGTCGGAGAACGCTCCCTGTGGCGTCAGCAGCACCGACTCGTTGCGCAGCCCTTCCGGCGTTTGTACCACGTAGCCAAAGGCGAGGTAGACGCCGGTTTCTGCCACCAGCGCGCGCAGCGCCTCGGCCTGCTCCACCTGCGGTTCGCCCAAGTACGCCCCTTCGGGCCAGACGACCAGTTGGGCTCCCTGGGCGGCGGCGTCACGGGTTTGGGCAAATAGCGTGTCCCATTCGGCCTGTTGGGCCGCTTCGGTAGCTGCCTGTCCCAAAATCTCTTCGATGTTGGTTCCGGGCTGCACAGAAGCGACGCGGATTGTTTCTGGGTTTTCCGGAATGGCGGCGTATTGGATCAGGCTGAGGGCGATCCAGAGTGTGGTGGCAACGGCCGTTCCCCCCAACCAGCGCCGACTAGAAACTGCGTTCACCAATGGCAAATCATCCCAACGAAAGCGCGTATCAAACCAGCGCAGCACGCCCAGCGCCAGGCTGTAATTAATGGCGATTATCAGCAGGCCCGCGCCAAAAATACCTACGATGCTGATCGGTTGCAGCAGCCACGCCTGCTGGTACAGCGGATGGGCGACAAAGCCCCAGGTACCAAAAACGAGCACGCGAATGTACTCCAGCCCGATCCAGGCGACGGCCCCTTCCACCACAAACCAGCGGTAGCGCGTCTGCTCATGAAAGGCGCGGCGGCTTTTGTCGGTCAGGTAGGTGATGAGGCCGATGATGATTGGCAAGCCTTGCATCCACCACACCATGCCCACGCGAGAGCCGTTGAAGTCGAAAATGTTTTGGAAGAAGATGCCCAGCCAGCCGCCGATGGTGATGGCCGAGGCGAGGCTGGAATATTTGGCGGGCATTACCCGAAATTGAGCCACCAGCATTGGCACAAAGGCAAACAGCACCAGCGGCCAGATGGCGAAGGGGGGAAACGCCAGTAAAAACATGCCCATGCTGAGCAGGGAAAGCAGCGTGCCCAGCACCAGCCGGGTAGTTGTGTTCAGTTTAGAAATTTCCTGGGTGTGAGTCAGGGAAGCAGTTGTCATGATGACCTCCGATTGGGTGTAAGGTTATGCTTCTAGCATAGCCAACCGGAGGTCATGGTTTGATGTGCTAGAGGTCATGACGGGGTCATGATGTGGGGCATGACGTGTGACGTGTGCGATTAGATTGGACCAATTTTCTTGCAGGTGGAACTTGTTAGACTTTAAAGAAATTGGCCCAATCTTTTAGGTTAAGGGTTGGGCATGAGCTTGACGCTGCGACGGCCGTTTATCAACAAAATCCCCCCGCCAATTAGCACCATCCCGGCCATCATCCAACTGGTAATCCTCTCCCCCAGCCAGAGCACGCCGGTGATGGCCGCCACCACGGGGATGACGTAGCTGGTGAGCGAAAATGCCGTCGCCCCAAACCGCTTGGTGATGTTGAACGCCAGAATCTGGGCCGTAAACGCGCCGATGAAGGCGGCATAGAGCAGAGAAAACCAGCCGCTGCCCGTGACGGCCGACAAATCGAAGCCGCGCAGCAGGATGGCTATGGGCATGACGGTTACACCCGCGACGGTGAGGCGAACGGCCGTTACGTCAAACGAGCTGAACTCTTTCATCCGCTGCCGGATCAAAATCGTCCCGGCCGTTTCAAACAGCATGGCCGACAGCACCAGGGCGTAGCCCAGCGGATTGCCTTTGGTCACGTCTGGCAGCCCCGTTTCGCCACGCAGCACGATGAGCATCGCCCCGCCCAGCGCCAGAGCGACGCCAAACAGTTTTCGTCTGCTCATCTGCTCATCTGGCAAAAAAAAGTGAGCGGCGATGGTGATAAACGCCGGGGCAGTGGTGATGAGCAAGGCGGTGACGCCACTGGATTGAAAGGTGAGCGACGTGACAACGGCCGTCATGGGAATGGCAGTGCTGACAATGCCCAAGAAGGTGGCGTAGAGCCACAGCTTGCGGTCGGTGGGCACCAGGCGGCGACCAGAGAAGGTGTACACCGCCACAAAGGCCAGGCTGGAGAGCAGCAGCCGGATTCCCACAAAAACCATCGGGTCAAACTGCCCCACGCCCACGCGCATGATTACCAGGTTGGTGCCCCAGAGCAGGCCCAGTAGGCCCACGTAGGGTAAAGCTTTTGTATGCATAAGGGGTGAATGATAACGTTTTGTGGGGGATTTGCTAATCCCACAATCGTTGACGCTGCAAGGGAGGGGTGAGGGTGTGGAGACGGCCGTCTTCGCTAGAAATATACGCCGAAGCCGCCAGCCCGCCAGCGTAGGTTGGCTGCCAGATAACCAGATCGCGCCGCCAATGGTCATCTACATTCTGCCGCGAGATGTAGGCGGGATGAATGTTGCTAAACAGGTCATTGTTGAACCAGGAATCCAGCACCGTTTGCTGGCCGCCCGCCAACACGATGATCTTGGCCGCGCCGTTGTCCCCCTGGGCGATGGTAAACGACTGGGTTTCCAGCGTAACGGCATGGGGGCCAACCCGAAACATGTGCACATCTTCGTACGCTAACGCGCTGGGTGGCTGAAAAAAATAAACGGCCGTGCCCACCGCAGCCAGCAGGATGAGGCCAGCAAAAGCAGCAAGTTTACGCACTCATTTAACTCCCTTGAAAATAGGACACAGATGAGTCCACTGAAAAAACAAACCGCAAAGGCGCAAAGTTTTACGCTTTAATCTTGGCGTTCTTGGCGTGCTTTGCGGTTCAACCCATTCTTGACCATTACAAAATCTGCGAAATCTGTTGATTTTTTATTCATTGTAGTCAACGACGGTTGGTGTCTTCCCTGCGAAGCGCTGTGTAAATTTTTTAAGATGGCCTGAGCCATTGGCGTACTTTTTGTAAAAACGATGGGGGCGCGTTGCCTGCTTGGCGGCGGAAGCGCTGCTCCCACCAGCCGGAGCCGCCGCCGGAGACCGGTTCCCAGCCGTCCTTTTTGAGCGCCAAAACCAGATTGCGGAACGCTTCCTGGTGTGCCGGATGCTTTTCTTGCGGATACCCCTCAGAAACCTGGGCAAAAGGTACTTCGGCCGATTTGCCTGCGGTGTAACGGCCGTTTCCACCCTTGGCATCTGCTTCAAACCACAACAACCCCAAATTGAACGCCGTCACCCCCGCATAGCCGCCCCCACCAGAATTGTGGTACGTCCTAAAAATGATGGTGCAGAAATCCCAGTTGGTTGGTTTCATGGGTGAAATGGTAGGGGGGAAACGGCCGTCTTGTCAATGGAAATCCGCAAAGAGCAGGAATGTCAGCCACACGGCTTCGGGTCTAACATGAACCAAACCAGTTGGCCCAGTGCCTGGCAATTGCCGTCTTTCACCCATTTTGTCTATATTTTGCATAAGATTATGGATTATACCTTGACAAAAATTGTGCAATTGTTTACTATTACGCCGTTCGTTATTCATTTTATCTTTGCCAAAGGCAGCAAAACCTGAACAAATTGCGTTGCTGGTAAGGGAGCGTGTAGATGTCCAACCGAGAAATTAAAGTCCAAAATTTAATGAAGCAATATTCTGGGGGCGTAACGGCCGTAGATGATGTCTCGTTCAGCGTAAATTCTGGCGAGATTTTTGGCTTTTTAGGTCCCAACGGTGCAGGTAAAAGCACCACCATCAAAATTCTCACCACCCTGGCGCTGCCCTCCGGCGGGCAAGCCACCGTCGGTGGCTACGACGTGGTCCATGAAGCCGACCTGGTACGCCGCATCGCTGGCGTGGCGCTGCAAGATATCGGCCTCGACCCCCTCATGAAATCAATGGAACTGCTCTCTATGCAGGCCCAACTGTTTGGCGCAACCCGGCAGCAAGCCAAAACCCGTGCCAGCGAACTGATTGAGCTGGTGCGCCTCACCGACGCCGTAGACCGGCGGGTAGGCACCTACAGCGGCGGTATGCGCCGCCGTCTGGATTTGGCCCTGGCCCTGGTACACAAGCCAGATATCCTCTTTTTAGATGAGCCAACCACCGGGCTAGACCCCGCCAGCCGCCGTGACGTCTGGGAAGAAGTGCGCCGCCTCAACAAAGAGCTGGGCATGACCATCTTCCTCACCACCCAATATTTGGAAGAAGCCGACGAGCTGGCCGAGCGTATCGCCATCATCGACAAAGGCAAAATTGCCAAGCGTGGCTCCCCGGCTCAGCTGAAAGCGGCCGTTGGCAAAGAATCGATCAACCTCGCCTTCGACAGCCGCGAACTGGCCGAAAAAGCGCGCGCTGAACTGAGCGACATGGCCGACAACATCCAAACCGACCGCGACATGGTGCGCCTGTACATGAGCCAGGCTGCCCAGACTATTCCAGCCGTTGTCAATCGGCTGCAAGCGGCCCAGCTCAACCCCATCTCGCTGACGCTCACCCAGCCCACGTTAGACGACGTGTTCTTGCAGGTAACTGGCCAGCGTATTAATGCAGAAGAAGAAAAAGAAGCAGCAAAGGTAGGATAAGTAAATGACAACACAGGTATCTATTCAAAACACAATCAACATTCGTCGGCAACAAGGGCACGATAAGGCCAATTTGCTGCTGCAAATTTGGCTTGTCACCTGGCGCAGCCTGACGACTATTTTCCGCACCCCGGTGGCGCTTTTTCCGCCGCTGGCCATCAGCATTTTCTTTTTGGTCATTTATGAATCGACTTTGGGTGGGGCGGCGGCCTTCATTCCCAATCTCAGCGGCAACAGCTACCTGGGCTTCATCTTGCCACTTTCTATCGTAAGTTCGTCACTCTCTGGGGCGGGGATTGCGGCGCAAAACATGGTGCGCGACATTGAAAGCGGCTACTTCGACAAGCTGCTGCTGACGCCCATTAGCCGGGCGGCGCTGCTGCTGGGGCCAATTTTGGCCGGGGCGCTCATTTTGGGCATTCAGGCCAGCATCGTTATTGGTGTGGCGCTGATTATGGGGCTGGAGTCGGCCACCGGTTTTGCCGGTTTGCTGCTGGTGGTGGGTTTGGCCATCTTGCTGGGCACGGGTTTTGCCGGGTTTACCGTTTCGGCGGCGTTGGGCAGCGGCAGTGCGGCCGCGACGCAGGGTGCCAGCTTTATCTTTTTCCCGCTCACCTTCCTGACGGCCAGCTTTGTGCCGTTGGAGCTGCTGGATGGTTGGCTGAAAACGGCCGCTACCTTCAACCCCATCACCTACGTTTTAGAAGCGATGCGGGCCACGCTGAACAGTGGCTGGGACGCCGCGCTCATCTGGCAAGGGGTGGGTGCTTGTTTGCTGCTGGGTACGGCCATGTTTGCCCTGGCAATTTTTGCCCTGCGCGTGCGCACCCGCCGTTCGTAATGTGAAATTGGGAAGCAAAATTGAATAGGGTGATTGGAGATTAGAGACTGGAGATTATCCGGTCTCTTTTTTTGTAGCCGCGGTTTCTTAAGTAAAGTGCAGAAAGTTTTTGAAAGACAATCAATCAAAGATTAAAAGATTTCGCAGATTTAGAGGAAAAAATCTGCGAAATCTGTTGACAAAGAGTTTTGAAAACTATTTACCAATCACTTAACGCGTAAAAAAGCGCGGCTACTTTTTAAGGCATCTGCAAAACGGGTTCGATGTGGGTCATCGCCCAGTCGATATCTTCTTTTTTGATGACCAGCGGCGGGGCAAAACGGATGACGTTTTCGTGGGTTTCTTTACATAAAATGCCGCGTTCGCGCAACTCTTCGCAAAAGCGGCG
The DNA here is from genome assembly GCA_016713825.1 of Candidatus Leptofilum gracile. Classification (GTDB taxonomy): domain Bacteria; phylum Chloroflexota; class Anaerolineae; order Promineifilales; family Promineifilaceae; genus Leptofilum; species Leptofilum gracile. The sequence goes on from JADJOJ010000004.1 coordinate 354,707, forward strand.
GGCGGGTACGTGCAGCTCTACGCCAATGAACAGCCCTTTGCCGCGCACCTCTTTGATGTGCTCGCTTTCGATGCGCTGGAGGCGACCTTTGAAATATTCCCCCAGTTCGCAGGAGCGTTCTACTAGCTTTTCATCCACCAAGGCGTTTAGGGCGGCACGCCCAATGGCGGCGCCCAGCGGGTTGCCGCCGAAGGTGCTGCCGTGGTCGCCGGGGTGGAACAGACCGAGCACGTTGCGGTCGGCTAAAACGGCCGAAACCGGGTAAAAACCGCCGCTCAACGCCTTGCCCACAATGGTCACATCGGCGCGTACGCCTTCGTGGTGGCAGGCGAAGAGCTGGCCGGTACGGCCGAATCCTGTCTGAATTTCATCGGCCACAAAAAGTACGTTGTGCCGCTGGCAAATGGCGTATGCATCGCGCAGGTACCCATCGCGCGGGATGACGACGCCGCCCTCGCCCTGGATCGGTTCCACCAGGAAGCCGACGGTGTTGGGGGTGATGGCCGCTTCTAGAGCGGCCGTATCGCCGTAGGGCACCATCACAAAGCCGGGGGTGAACGGGCCAAAGTTGCGCTTGTAGCTTTCTTCACTAGAAAAGCCGACGATGGTGGTGGTACGGCCGTGGAAGTTACCCTGGCATACGATGATTTCTGCCTGGTTGTTGGGCACGTTTTTCACCTCGTAGCCCCATTTGCGCACTGCTTTGATGGCTGTTTCTACAGCTTCTGCGCCGGTGTTCATGGGCAGGGCCATCTCGTACTGCGTCAGTGCGCACAGCTCTTTGACGAACGGCCCCATCTGGTCGTTGCGAAAGGCGCGCGAGGTGAGGGTGACTTTGTGCATTTGTTCGGTGGCAGCGGCCAAAATGCCGGGATGGCAATGCCCCTGGTTGACGGCCGAATACGCCGCCAGGCAGTCCAGGTATTTTTTGCCATCTACGTCGTACACCCAAACGCCTTCTGCTTTTTCAATGACCACATCCAGCGGATGGTAGTTGTGGGCACTGTATGTTTCATCTAGTTCTACAAAATATTCACTGTTCATGTTACACGCTCCTTGCCAGCGGGAAATGCCGGTGTAGAGACGTTGCATTGCAATGTCTCTACATTTGATAAAAAAAAGCCTGATAATTCGAACAATTGTCCGCTCATCAGGCTTTGCTCAGACAGCGTACCGGTGGGGGTGCGCGTCATCTTTTCACAAAAATTATACTTTTTTCAGATAGTAATTATAGATTTGCTTCTGCTTTCTGTCTACAGGCGAGATTTCTTATTACCCCAAGCTGCCAAACCGGTGCAAGCCGCCGCGATGGGGGGTTAACGAATACGGCCGTACACGCCCCCCACTACCGCCTGCCCTTCAGCCGATTGCAGCCAGGCCAACAAGGCGCGTAATTCACCTTCTGGCTCAGCCGGGGTGGCGGCCAGGAAGTAGAGGGGGGTGGTGAGGGGGTAGGTTTGGTCGGTGACGGTGGCGATGGTGGCGGAACGGCCGTCTACCTCCACTATTTTTACCCCACCAGTTTGGCTAGCGCTGCCCAGGCTGCTGTAGCCAATGGCGGCAGGGTTGTCGGAGACGGCCGTTCTCATCGCTGCGTCGCTCGCTTGCAGCAGGGCATTGGGATCGATGCGTTGCTCGGCCATGATTTGCTGGCGCAGCAGCGTGCGCAGCCCAGAGCCCTGTTCGCGGCTCAGCAGCACAATCGGCGCATCCGGGCCGCCGAGGGATTGCCAGTTGGTGATACGGCCGTTAAAAATCGCCTGCACCTCTGCACTGGTGAGCGCCGTGAGGGGATTGTCTGGGTGCACAATGACGACCAGCCCGTCCAGCGCCACCGGGTTGAAGTAGCGCTTGTTGTCGGTGGGGATGGTGTGCAGCAGCACGGCGTCTAGCAGACGGTTGTCTAAATCGGCCAGCAGCGCAGCGCTGTTGGTAGACACAAATTGCAGCGAGACGGCCGTATTTTGCGGCGTGTAGTTGGCTTCGATGAGCGGGATGAGCGGGCTGGCGCTGCTGGTAACGCCAATTTGCAACAACGTAGGGGCAGGCGTGGCGGGCAGCGACGGTGGGGGAGAAGGCTGGGCCGTGCAGGCCGCCAGGGCCAGCAGCAGCCACAGCCAGAGCAAACGTTTCATGCGTTAGCCCGCAAGGAACGAGTAAAGCAGGTAGCCGATGCTGAGCAGGGTGACGTAGACGGCAAAGCCGTACAGCGTGTGGTTTTTTACCCAGGTGAGCAGCCAATGAATACAGGCATACCCGGAAACGGCCGCGGCCACAAAGGCAAACACGTATACACTCACCGAAAATTGCGGCGTCGCTGTGAACAGCTGCAAAATCGATTCCATACCCGCGCCAAAAATGGCCGGAATGCCCAACAAAAAGCTAAAGCGAGCCGCCGTCGAGCGGTCTAGCCCTCGCGATAAGCCACCCACAATGGTGCTGCCACTGCGGGAAATGCCGGGGAAAAGCGCCAGCGCCTGAAACGCGCCAATCACCAGGCTGTCGGCCCAGGTCATTTGGGCAATATCTTTTTTGCCGGATAGTGCCCGCTCGCCCAATACCAGCAGGAGGGCGGTTATCAACAAAAAAGCAGCGGCGATGCGTGGGTTGCTGAATACCTCTTCAAAAAAACCAGAAAAAGGCAGCCCGATGAGGGCCACAGGCAGGGAGCCTGCCACAATGAGCCAGCCCAGCTTGGATTCATTGCTGGCCAGCGGTTGGTGCTGCGACAAATCGCGGATGACAGCTTTGATAATTTCCCACAAATCTTTGCGAAAGTAGATGAGCACGGCCAGCAGCGTTCCTGTATGCACCAGACCAATCAGGGGCAAATCTGGGTTGGTCATCTGAAAGATTTCTGGCAGCAGCACCAGGTGCCCAGAGCTGGAGATGGGTAAGAACTCGGTGGCGCCCTGAATAATTCCAATAATAATCGCTTCGATAATTGACATAAAGTTGAAAACCTTGTAGGTGTGTGATTTTGTAATTGAGTAATTGGGTAATTGCCCAATTACCCATCACTTACTCCCCATAATGTTGTAAAAATTCCGTGCCGAATTGTGCCAGCGCTCCCTGACGAACTGCCTCTCGTAGTTGGTGCATTAAGTTGATGAGAAAATGAAGGTTGTGGGTAGAGAGCAGCATGTGGCCCAAAATTTCGTTGGCTTTGACGAGGTGGCGCAGGTAGGCGCGGCTAAAGTGTTGGCAGGTGTAGCAGGTGCAGTCGGGGGCGATGGGGGCCGGATCGCGGCTGAATTGGGCGTTGCGCAGGTTTAGGCGGCCACCCAGCACAAAGGCGGAGCCGTGCCGGGCCAGCCGGGTGGGCAGCACGCAGTCAAAAATGTCTATGCCGCGCATGACGCCATTGACCAAATCTTCTGGTGCGCCGACGCCCATGAGGTAGCGGGGTTTGTTTTGGGGCAGGATGGGGTGCAGCACGTCGAGCACGGCGTGCATTTGGGGCTTGGTTTCGCCCACGGCCAACCCGCCGATGGCGTAGCCGGGTAAATTGAGATCGGTGACGAAACGGCCGCTTTCCTCCCTTAAATCGGCAAAAATACCCCCCTGCACAATGCCAAATAGGGCCTGATCGCCCCGCGTTTTGGCCGCCAGGCTGCGTTCCAACCAGGGGTGGGTGCGGGTGAGGGATTGCTTGACATAATCGTAATCGTTGGGCGGGGGACATTCATCAAAGGCCATGATGATGTCTGCGCCTAAATTTTCTTGGATGGCGATGCTGCTTTCTGGGGTGAAGCGGTGGCGCGAGCCGTCGTGGTGGCTTTGGAAGGTGACGCCGTCGGCATCAATTTTGCGCGTCTGGCTGAGGCTGAACACCTGGAAGCCGCCGCTGTCGGTGAGAATGGGGCCATCCCACTGCATAAAGTGATGTAAGCCGCCCAGCTCCTTCACGAGGTCGTCGCCGGGGCGCAGGTAGAGGTGGTAGGTGTTGCTCAGGATGAGGCTGGCGTTGAGGTCGTGCAGGTCAGACGGCCGTATCGCTTTCACGGTGGCCTGGGTGCCCACGGGGGCAAAGACGGGGGTCTCGATGACGCCGTGCGGGGTATGGAAACGGCCGTTTCGGGCCTGGGTATGGGGATCAACGGCCGTTACCTCAAACTTGAATTCAAAATCCATAGCGGCGCATTATATGTGAATCGGGCAGGCATAACAAAAAAGGTGACGTGCACCCTTAATTTTCAGAAAAACGAGGCTGCACGTCACCTTTTGCCGGAAGAAAATCCCTGGTCGGGTTTGTCAGTCAGAGAAAGACAACTTCGTTGACTTCTTTCTCTTGCTTTAGCCGGTTGATGCGGCGCTGCAAGTAGGGGGAGAAGTGGCCATCGTACCGTTGTTGCAGGTCGGGCAGCTGCCAGTCGTTGCCAGTCACCACGCCACGGCAGTGGCTGGTGCCGCAGCCGCAGGTGAACTCGTCGTAGGGGGTGCTGTCGGTCATGGCGTAGTCGAAACAAACTTCTTCGTCTGGCTGGATGTCGCGCAGGGCGACCAGGGAAATCGAACTGCTGAGGCCCAGGTTGGGATCGCAGGAGTGGTTGACATAATCTCCAGGGTCTTCACCCTGGCCGTAGGGAACCTGGTACAGGTTTTCTTCAATTTGCACGCTGTGTTCGCGTTCAAAGTCAGAGAGCTGTGCGAACTGTTCGGTGGTGGCTACGTAGCCAGCCCAGCAAATCACCAGTTCGCCCTCTGCGATTGTTTCACGGGCAAAAAGCCCAAAGTTGCCCTTGGCTGGGTTGCGCAGCACCGCCAGCTTGGGCGAAACAAAGCTCATCGTTCGTTTTTCCATCGTTTGTTTCACTTTTCCTTTTGTGGTGAACGGCCGTTTCCCGCATACCCTCCTTACACAAAGAGACCGGCACCTGGGGTTGCCGGACTGGGGAGGAAAGTATCTTTTTGCAGTGGGTTTGGCGGTAAACGGCCGTTCTGCAAATTAACAAGTTTATGCCCAAAATAGTACACCAATTTGCGCTGAAAACAATGAATTGGCGGATGTAATTTTGGTTGGTTTTTGCCGGGCGCTGGCCCCAAAATGAAGGTTGTGCCGGGTAAAAAACAGCTTCCGGCGCTGCCCCTTTTCTCTTTTGCCAGATTTTTCTTCATGCCTTTGTGCTAAACTATAAAAACTGCTTGGTGAAAGCCATCTTGATGAAGGGTATCGTCTACAAGGTGTGTTGAAATGGTGGCTCTTTGGGATTTTCTGGAGTTTGCAACAAATTGACGCAAATTATCACGAAAATTTGCGTTTATTCGGGCTAATTGGGTGCAAAAAACAGGTTAACCCCGCCAAATCCTAAAGACCCCGAAATGGTATGGTCATGTAGATTTTGTCTAAGCAAGATTGGGTAATGGAAAAAGAGATGATTGAATTTCAAGTTGCATCATTGTTAGAAAACCCGGAAGGTGGTGATTTTTGGCAAGGGTTGAATGCAGCTTCGGTGGCTTTACAGCAGGCGGCACAGTCGGAAACGGCCGTTTACCAGGTATTTGGCGAGCGGCTCACCCGGTTGGGGCTGCATGGCAGCATTAATTTGCTAGATGAAACCGGCAAAAAGCTGTGTATCGCGTCTGTTGTGTTTTCTGATCGGCTCATGCAAGTTGTAAAACGAGCCGAAAAAACGTTGCAAATAAACGTATTGGACTTTTGCTACCCCGCCGATGCGTCCCCCGCCGACGCGCTGGTGCTCCAAAAAGGAGATATTGTTTTTTTACCAAACAATAGCGCAAAAATGCGGCAGGTGATTCCGCCAAAGCTGTACCCCTTTGCCGCCCCCTTTTTAAACGCTTTCCTGAATATCCCCGCTGTGCTGGCTCCAATTTTTGCTAATTCCAAGACAATCGGCGTTTTGTATTTGGCGGGCGAAAAGCTGCGCCAGCAGGATGTGCCAGCGATTGGCGCATTTGCGACCCATTTGTCGATTGCTCTGGAAAATGCACGCCTGTTTCAGGCCGTGCAGCAGGCGGAGGTTCGGTATCGGGGTCTTTTTGAGTCGGCCAATGACGGTATTTTTGTGCTCGATGTGAAAAGTTTTAGGCTGATTTCGGTTAACCAAAAGATGCGGGCTTTGCTGGGAATGACGGCTGCGGAGTCGCAAACGTTGCGGGTGTCTGATTTCATCCCACCGGAGCTTGCCCAACGATACACCCGGCATCTGGAAGTTGCGCTAAAAAAGGGGCGAGACTTTTTTGAAGTGCCGTTTGTAGACAAAGCGGGCAAAACGCATCAATGGCAGGTTTCTACGACGGTGATGTCGCTGGACGGCCGTTCCGTTCTCAATGGCGTGGTGCGCGATATTACCAAAGCCAAGCAGGCAGAAAATGCCCTCCGTCAGCGCGAAGAGCAGTTTCGGGTACTGGCCGAAAACGTGCCTGGCTGCATCTACCTGGCGAAAAATGAGCGCCACTTTCCCCTGCTTTACATAAATGAAAATATCGAGACCCTCACCGGATACCCCAAAGAGCAGTTTGTTCGGCAAGAGATTGCCATTAGAGAGTTGATTCATCCTGATGACCAGGCAAATGCGGGGTATTTGTTAGACGGCTTAACCATCCAACAAAATGATCGGTTTCACTTTATTTACCGCCTTCAGCATTCCTCTGGCACCTGGCGCTGGGTAGAAGACGTTGGTGGGGGCGTGTACGATGAGCAGGGGCAGCTGTTGTTTCTTGAGGGCGTCATCAGCGATATTACCGAGCGGGTTCAAGCCGATTTGCTGCAAAAAACGGTGTACCGCATTGCCGAAGTGGCCACCACCAGCATCTCTTTGGAAGATTTGTTTGGCTCCATCCACAACACGCTTGCGTTGGTGTTGGATGTAAAGAACTTTTACATTGCGCTCTACGATGAAACGACCGATACGATCGATGTGCCTTATTTTGTTGATCAGTTTGATACCCGCTCTGGGCAGTACCAGGCGGGCAGCGGCCTGACGGAATTGGTCATTTACTCGAATCAATCGCAGCTGTTGACCAGAGCGCAAATTGAGTCGCGGATTGCGCAGGGCCGCTTGAATGTGCGGGGCACCATTCCGCAAACATGGCTCGGCGTTCCCTTGCGCACGCGGGAAAGTGCCGTGGGGGCGTTGGTGGTACAAAGCTACGCAGAATCCACGGCCTATTCTGAGCAAGATCGGCAGTTTTTGAGTTTTGTTTCGGAACAGATTGCCAATGCAATTGAGCGCAAGCAGGCGGAGGAGCGGCAGCGGAAGTTGGCGGCGGAGCTAAAGCAGCAAACGCGCTTGCTAGAGGCGGTTTTTGCGGCAACCCCCGACAGTTTTTTGGTGTTTGATTTAGACGGCCGTTTCCAATTCGTGAGCAAACATATTTTGGATTATATTCAGGTTAGCGCCCATGATGTGGTTGGCAAAACGTGGCAAGAGCTGAATTTTCCGGCAGATTTTGGCCGGTTGAGCGATCAGGACCGGGCTACCGTGCGGCAAACGGGCAAACCCATCTTGCGCGAATTTGTTTACCCAATGCCTGGCGGCGATCGCGAAATTGAGTTTGCTACCAATCCTGTGTTGGGTGGCGATGGTGCCATTGTCTCATTCGTCACCACCGCTCGCGACGTGACCGAAAGAAAACAAACGATGCGCGCGATGCACCGCGCCCAGAAAATGGAAAGCTTAGGTATTTTGGCAGGGGGTATTGCCCATGATTTCAATAATTTGTTGGTAGCAATGCTGGGCCAAACGTCATTGGCCCAGGCGCATTTGCAGCCGTCTGACCCGGCCTATGTGCACGTGAGCAAAGCGGTGCAGGCTGCTGAGCAAGCGGCCAACCTTACCCGACAGCTGTTGGCTTATTCGGGCGGGGGCCAGTTCACAATTAAACCGTTGCAGTTGAATGAATTGATTTGTGAATGTGTGGATCTATTAAAAGTGGCGCTGCCCAAGCAGGTGATGTTGAATCTGGACCTCGCGCCAGAGTTACCGTTAATTGATGGGGACGTGGCTCAAATGCAGCAGGTGTTGATGAACTTGATCATCAATGCCGCCGAGGCGATTGGGGATCAGCCTGGTACCATTGAGTTGGGAACGGCCGTTTGCCCCATCACCGAGCAAGATTTTCGTTACTGGCGGTACACAGACCAGCCCTTGCCAGAAAAGTCGTACATCAAGATGCATGTATACGACAGCGGCATCGGCATGGATGAGATGACTGTGGCCAAAATATTTGACCCCTTTTTTACCACTAAATTTACCGGGCGTGGGTTGGGTCTGGCTGCGGTATTGGGCATCGTTCGTAGTCATGACGGAGGCTTGCTTGTAGAAAGCGAGCCCGGTGGTGGCACAGCATTTGAGCTGCTCTTTCCTATCTCAGAAACGGCCGCCGAATTGTCTCCAGAGGAGCCAGTAAAGATGGAAAAGCATACAAAAGGTTTGATATTGGTTATTGATGATGAGAAGGCAGTACGGGAAGCTGTATCCGACATCCTGGAAATGGAAGGCATCGATGTGCTAACTGCGGCGAATGGTGATGAAGGCATCTTGCTCTATAAAGAGAACCATCAAGAGATAAATTTGATTCTGCTTGATCTGTCGATGCCGGGCAAAAGTGGCCAGGAAACGTTTGCCGAACTGCAAGGTTTTGACCCCAACGTGCGCATTATGCTTTCGTCTGGCTACAGCGAGGCAGATGCCACGCGCGGCTTTGTTTCGCCACCGTTGGTTGGTTTTTTGCAAAAGCCGTACCGCCTGGATACGTTTGTGCAGCGGTTGAGCCAATTTTTGTAGGTGGAATATGCATCGAATGAAAGCGGGGTGGATACGGCCGTTTCCCATCGTCATGGGGGCTTGCGGGCTATTTATCGGGTTAACCATCCTGGGCATGTTCTTTTACCCCGGCGGCACCTGGGCCGACCCCACGACAGATGGCTACCGCTTCTTCCAAAACTTTTTTAGCGATTTGGGCATGTGGACCACGCCCGGTGGCCACGCCAACCCCGTTGCCGCCACCCTCTTTTTGCTCGCGCTCACCTGCGCCGGGCTGGGGCTGGTCCTTTTTTTCCTGACCTTCCCCCGCTTTTTTGCCGCCTATGGCCCGCTGAAATGGCTCAGCTGGCTGGGCGCGCTGGTTGGCGTCTGGTCCGGCATCTCCTTCGTTGGCATCGCCTTCACCCCGGCGGATATTTTTTTGGATGCCCACGTCAACTTTGTCTACAGCGCCTTCCTCAGCCTGCCGCTGGCTATTTTCATCTTCGCCATAGCCATCTGGCGGCACCCAACGTTTCCAAATAGGTATACGGCCGTTCTGCTCAGCTTCACGGTCTGTCTCATTGGCTACATCTGGCTGCTCTTCTTTGGCCCATCCGGCGTGACCCCCCAGGGGTTCGATTACCAGGCCACCGGCCAAAAACTCATTGTCTACATCGCCATTGGCAGCCTGGCTTACCTGGCCCACGGTGCCAGCCAGCAGTCCGCAACAGCCTCCTCACCAACTTTTTGACAACCCAATCTCCTTTTGTTACGATCTTGCCTACAACTGAATAAGTCTGGTGCAACCATATGCTGCACCAGCAATTCTTATCTAGAGAGGTGGAGGGAACGGCCCGATGATACCTCAGCAACCATTTCTGACAGTAGTCAGTAATCGGTAACCAGTAATCAGTAACAGCCCGTTTTAAACTGATTACTGACCCACTGAACACTGATTACCCAAACAGGGACAGGTGCTAATTCCGGCAGAAGAATCTATCTTCTGGAAGATGAGATGTGGCGATACTGAGTTGATGAGCCCCTTCTGTAACTTCCAGGAGGGGCTTTTTTTATTGGCCACAAAGAACACAGAGGGTTTCGAGGAAAGATGATGGAAAAACGATCTGAGTTACCAAAAGAGGGATTACCAAATGGGACAACGGCCGTTCACGGCCACCTTCCCGCACGCACAGCCAACCCCAGCCACGCCCTCACCACCCCCATCTGGCAAACCGCCACCTACACCTTTGCCAACACAGCCGATCTCATCGCCTACCAGGAGGGCAAGTTGTGGGGCGGCACCGGCGGGCGAGTAGAGTACGCCCGCTACGGCAACCCCACCGTGCGCGCTGTGGAGCAGCGGCTGGCCGCCCTGGAAGCAGGCAATCTGCCCGGCAGCTACGACGCCCTGCTCTTTCCCACGGGCATGACGGCCATTACCCACATCCTCCTCTCCATGCTGCCCACCGGCAGCCACGTCATCTTCACCGACGACAGCTACCGCAAAACGCGCCAATTTTGCCAGACGTTTCTCAAGCGGCTGGGCATAGAAAGCAGTGAGGTGCCCATGGGCGACTACGACGCTCTGGCCGCCGCCATCCAGCCCAACACCCGCATCATCCTCACCGAAAGCCCCACCAACCCATACCTGCGCGTGGCCGATTTGGAGCGCATCGTGGCCATTGCCAAACAGCACAAGCGCATCAAAACGATGATTGATGCCACCTTTGCTACGCCGGTGAACCAACGGCCGTTAACCTACGGCATCGATCTCGTCATTCACAGCGGCACCAAATATTTCAGCGGCCACAACGACGTGATGGCGGGCGTGGCCGTGGGCGAGGCAGGGCTGATCCATGCCCTGCGCCAAAGCCAGGGCATGCTGGGCGGCGTGCTGGACCCGCACGCCGCCTACCTGCTAGAGCGCGGCCTGAAGACGCTGGCCCTGCGCGTGCAGCAGCAAAATCGCTCGGCGCAGGCGGTGGCCGAGTTTTTGGAAGGCCACCCGGCCATCGACCGGGTCTGGTACCCTGGCCTGCCTTCGCACCCTGACCACGCCATTGCCCGCCAGCAGATGGGCGGCTTTGGCGGTGTGGTGAGCTTTGAGGTGGCCGTGCCCCCCGGCCAGACGGCGCTGGACGCCGCTGCCCGCGTGGTGGATGGCTTGAAAATTCCGTACATCGCCGCCAGCCTGGGTGGGGTGGAAAGCCTCATCGAGCAGCCCGCCATCATGTCTTATTTTGAACTGTCCACAGAGGAGCGACGCACAATTGGGATGAAGGATAATTTGGTTAGATTTGCCATTGGCATAGAAGAGACGGCCGATATACTGGCCGATTTGGAACAGGCATTAGCCGTAGGTGAGCAATGAAATGTGTTCAGGTTTTCAAGTTTTCAAGAAAAACGTACTTGAAAACCTGACACTTGAGAACTGAACACACTTGAAATTGAACTGGAGAAAACAATGACACTTGTAATGAAATTCGGCGGAACGTCCGTGGGCAGCGCCCAGGCAATGCGGGAAACGGCCGTTCTCATTCAAAATAGTAAAAAACAGTGGGGCCAAACCGTGGCCATCGTCTCGGCGATGGGGTCTAAGCCCGTTAAAGTAACCGATTTGCTGCTGCAAGGGGCGCACTCGGCCGCCAACGGCGACGGCGCAACGTACCAAAAGCTGGCGGAACAGCTGCGGCAAATCCATTACGAAGCGATTGACGGCCTGCTGGCCCCCGACGGGGAACGGCAGCAAATTTTGATGGAAAACGGCCGTTTCATCGACCGTTTTGCAGATTTATGTCAAGCCGTCTACGTGCTGGGCGAACTCAGCCCCCGCGCCCTGGACACCATCGGCGGCATGGGCGAGCAGATGAGCGCCCGCATTTTGGCCGCTTACCTGCGCCAGGCGGGCACCCCCGCTGAAGCAATCGACGCCACCGAACTGATTGTGACGGACAACAATTTTCAAAATGCCACCCCCCAGTTTGAAGCCACCAAAGAAAAAACGGTGGGCCGGATACGGCCGTTGCTGGCCCAGGGCATCATCCCCATCGTTACCGGCTTTATTGCTGCCACCGCCGACGGCATTACCACCACCCTGGGGCGCGGCGGCTCCGACTACACCGGCGCGATTTTGGGCGAAGCGCTCACCGCCGATGAAGTGTGGATTTGGACCGACGTGGACGGCGTCATGACCGCCGACCCGCGCATTGTGCCTGGGGCCAAATCGATCCCGCAGCTGAGCTACCGCGAAGTGTCTGAACTCGCTTTTTACGGGGCCAAAGTGCTGCACCCCAAAACGATGCGCCCCTGCGTAGAAAATGGCATCCCGCTGCGCATCAAAAACACGTTCAACCCCGGCCATCCCGGCACCGTCATCGTGCCAGACGCGCCCAACGGCAACGGCGGCATCAAAGCGGTGACAGCCATCAACAACCTGGGGCTCATCACCGTCGAAGGCAAGGGCATGATGGGCATCCCCGGCATTGCCGCCCGCACCTTTGGCGCAGTGGCCCGCGACAACCAGAGCGTGCTGCTCATCAGCCAGGCGTCGTCGGAGCAATCCATCTGCTTTGCCGCGCCAGACACAGCCACTCGCAGCATCATCGCCAGCCTGGAAGCGGAGTTCCGGGTGGAGCAGGCGCGCAAGGATATCGACCGCATTTGGGCGCAAGAGCCAGTTTCTATTGTCACAATTGTGGGGGCGGGCATGCGCGGCACGCCGGGCATTTCTGGCCGCGTTTTTACGGCGTTGGGGGATCACAACGTCAACGTCATCGCCATTGCCCAGGGCTCGTCTGAATGCAGCATCAGCGTGGTGGTGGATGATGCGGATACGGCAACGGCCGTTGCCCAAATTCACGCGCTTATCTAAAAAAAAGAGGTTGGAGACTAGAGATTAGCGATTGGCCGCTTTTAATCTCCAGTCTCTAATCTCCAATCTCTTCTTGAACCGCAGTTAACTTTTGCTTTAACCGACGCTTGATTCTGGGTGAACGGCCGTTCACTTACAAATGATCGCCTGCCATTGCCAGCCCCCAGCCCCCTCCGGCATAATGGCCCCAACTTCACAACTCGCGAAGTAAACGATACCAACTATCTTTGCCTATCGTTAATAAAAATCAACAGATTGGCGCAGATTGGCGCACAGATTTTTCCTAATTCTCTGTGTAACGCTCTGCTTCTCTGCGTAACTCTGTATGCCGTTTTTTAGCTTTGAAGGAGAACAATTTATGTTATCGAAAGCATCCCGACAACTTGTTTCGATTGGTTTACTCATCTTTTTGGCCCTGCTGCTGGCAGCCTGTGGCTCTTCTGCAGAAACAGCCACTACGGCAGACGGCGTAGCGGCCGAACCAGATCCAGCAGCTGACCCCGAAGCGGTGGCCGTAACCGAAGGCGACGGCACGGCGGGCAGCCTGGTTGTTTACTCCGGGCGCAGCGACAGCCTGGTAGGCCCCATCATTGAGCGCTTTGCCCAGGAGACGGGCATCGACGTGGAGGTGCGCTACGGCAGCACCTCAGAAATGGCGGGCGTGCTGCTGGAAGAAGGGGCCAACAGCCCGGCCGACGTTTTCTATGCTCAGGACCCCGGCGGTTTGGGCGCGATTGCCAACGCGGGCCTGTTTGCCACCTTGCCAGAGAACACGATTGCGCAGGTGCCAGAACGGTTTGCTCCGGCAGATGGCAACTGGGTGGGCATCTCTGGCCGGGCGCGGGTGGTGGTTTACAACACCAACGTCATCACGGATCCTGGTAATCAGCTACCAGAAGATATTTTTGATTTTGTGGATCCGGAGTGGAACGGCCGTATCGGTTGGGCTCCCAGCAACGGCTCATTCCAGGCGATGGTCACCGCCATGCGGGCCACCTGGGGCGAGGCACAAACCCGCGAATGGCTGGCGGGCATTCAGGCCAACAATCCCGTTGTCTACAGCAGCAACACCCCCGTCGTTTCCGGCGTGGCCGCTGGCGAAGTCGATGTCGGCTTTGTGAACCATTATTACCTCTACCGCTTCCTGGCTGAAGAAGGCGAAAGCTTTCCGGCGCGCAACCAGTTCTTGCCGGGTGGTGGCCCTGGTTCCCTCATCATGGTTTCTGGCGCGGGCATTTTGAACACAGCCCCCAATGCCGAAAACGCCCAACGCTTTATCGACTTTTTGCTATCCACCGAAGCCCAGCAATATTTTGCCGACGAAACGTTTGAATATCCCGTGGTGGAAGGCGTGGCCATTGACCCCAGTTTGCCTGCATTCTCAGAGCTGGATGCAGTGGCCCTCAGCATCTCCATGAACGACCTGGCCGACCTTGAAGGCACGCAGGACCTGCTCCTTGAACTCGGCATCATCGAATAAAATTGGCCCATGATGCGTGATGCGTGACCAGAAGTAGATCGGCGGTCACGCATCACGTTTCATACCAAACAACACGGAATCCCCCAAAATGCAGCCGCTTTTAACCTCGGTTAACTTTAGAGTTAACGTCTTGCATATTTGGCTTGATCGTTTGTTAACTCAAAAGTTGACCGCCCCCTCTTGTTTCAAACCATTTTCTCAAGATAATCCTACTCATTATCTTTGCACTTTTGATTGTCATTCCCCCACCTTCGTGAGGGCAGGCTCCGCGAATGCGGGTATGACGCTACCTCTGGTGGGTTTAAAATCTGCAAAGATAGTGCCTACTGAAGGTAGCCGGACTTTTTTGAGTAAATTCAGGTCCTGAGGGTTTTTAACTAATAGTCGTTCAGGTTAAGCGAAAACCGTTAGGCTCTTTTGCAGGGAAAACAAGATGGGTGTGACTGATTTTGGCAGTGTGCGATCTCTGCCGAGAATCAAAGTTGAATTAGGGCAGACCTGGCTGCGCCAGCGGCATTGGTCGGTGTTTCATTGGCTGCTGGTGGGCAGTGCTGGGCTGGTAGCGGCGCTCATTTTGATTGTGCCAATCTACCTGCTGCTGCGCATCGGCACCGGTTGGGCGGAAGCGTGGGCCACACTTTCCCAGCCGCGCACGCTGGAAATTTTGGGCAACACGCTGGGGTTGGCGGTAGCCGTAACGGCCGCTTCCATCCTCATTGCCGTGCCCCTGGCCTGGCTCACCACCAGCACCGATTTGCCCGGCAAGCGCTTCTGGGCGGTGATTGTCGCCCTGCCGCTGGTGGTGCCCAGCTACGTAGCCGCCTACCTTTTTGCCTCAATTCTGACCCCCAAAGGTTTATTGCAACAAATGTTGTACCCCATCTTCGGCATTGAGCGGCTGCCGAACTTTTACGGCTTCCCCGGTGCCTTCCTGGTGCTGACGCTGGTGAGCTATCCGTTCATCTTCCTCACCGTGCGCAGCGCCCTGAAGAAAATGGATCCGGCGCTGGTGGAAGCGGCGCGCAGCCTGGGGCTGTCGCCGTGGCGGGCGTTTTGGCGGGTGACCTTGCCTTATTTACGGCCGTCTATCACCGCAGGCAGTTTGCTCGTCATGCTCTACACTTTGCGCGACTTTGGCGCGGTCACCATGCTGCAATACTCCACCTTCACCCGCATCATCTACAACCGCTACCTGGGCTACAAGCTAGACATGGCGGCGGCGATGGCGCTGGTGCTGGTGTTGGTAACGGCCGTTATCCTCATTCTGGAACAGCGCAGCCAGGGCAAAGCCCGCTACGCCCGCGTCTCCATTGGCGTGGCCCGGGCACAGACCCCCACAAAGCTGGGGCGCTGGCGCTGGCTGGGGCTGGGCTTCACCGGCCTGCTCTCTTTTTGGGCGCTGCTGGTGCCCGCTTTTGGCCTGGCTTACTGGTTTTGGCGCGGCCTGAACCAGGATTGGGCCGTCAGGAGCCTGGGCGCGGCCCAAACCAATGTGGAATCTCTCGTATCTTTGATCGAACCGGCCTGGAATTCGCTCTCCGCCTCGCTGCTGGGCGCGGGGCTGGCCATGCTGCTGGCGCTGCCCATCGCCATTTTGGTGGTGCGCCGACCGGGGCGGCTGAGCCGGTTGTTTGAGCGGCTAACCTATGCCAGCTTTGCCCTGCCGGGCATTGTGGTGGCCCTGGCCTACGTCTTTTTTGGCACCAACTACGCCCCGTCGCTTTACCAGACGTTGCCGATGCTGCTCATCGCTTACGTTATTTTGTTCATCCCGCAGGCGGTGGGGGCGCAGCGCAGTTCGCTGCTGCAAGTCTCGTCGAGCCTGGAGGAAGCGGCGCAAAGTTTGGGGAAACGGCCGTCTACCATTTTTCGCCGCATTACCCTGCCGCTGGTGAAACCGGGCATGCTGGCCGGCGGGGCGCTGGTGTTCCTCACCTGCATGAAGGAGCTGCCCGCCACCCTCATTTTGAGCCCGCTCGGCTTTAACACCCTGTCCGCCGAAATCTGGTCCAACATCGGCGAAGCATTCTTCGCCCGCGCCGCCGCCCCCACCCTGCTGCTGCTCCTGCTCTCCTCCATCCCCCTGGCCTGGATGACGCTGCGAGAGAAGGAATAATTAATGGTGAATGGTAAATTTTTAATGGTTCATTATTTGTTCGCACGCCAGTTCATTTACAATTAACCATTAACCATTCACCATTAGCAATTAACCATTATCCCCATGTCCACCGTCACCTGCCGTAACCTCTACAAATCGTTTGAAAATATGCCTGTGGTGCAAGATGTAAGCCTGTCTGTGCCGCCGGGGCAGATTTTGGTGCTGCTGGGGCCGAGCGGCTGCGGCAAAACAACCACGCTGCGCCTGATTGCCGGGTTTGAGACGTTGGACAACGGCCGTATCGAAATCGACAACCAGCTCATGGCCGACGGATCCACCCACGTGCCGCCAGAAAAGCGGCGCGTAGGCATTGTGTTCCAGGATTACGCCATCTTCCCCCACCTGAGCCTGGCCCAAAATGTGGGCTTTGGCCTCAAGCGGGGCCAAGCGGCGCGGGTAGAGGAGATGCTGAATTTTGTGGGCCTGGGCGGGCTGGGCGGGCGGATGCCGCACCAGCTGTCTGGCGGGCAGCAGCAGCGGGTGGCGTTGGCCCGAGCTTTAGCGCCGCAACCAGTCGTTTTGCTGCTAGACGAACCATTTTCCAACCTGGACGCTGCCCTGCGGGTGGAGATGCGCCAGGAGGTGCGGCGCTTGTTGAAGGCGAGTGGGACAACGGCCGTTTTTGTCACGCACGATCAGGAAGAGGCGTTGTTTATGGGCGACCAGGTGGGGGTGATGCACGCTGGGCACCTGGAACAGGTGGGCACCCCCGAAGCGATTTTCCACCAGCCGCGCACCCGCTTTGTGGCCGAGTTCTTGGGCCAGACCGACTTTTTACCCGGCACAGTAACCAACCACGGCGTACAGACGCCGCTGGGCACCCTGCCGCAAACGCTGCCGCTGGCCAGCGGAACGGCCGTTGAAGTGGCCATCCGCCCCGATGATTTGCTGCTGACGCCAGATGAAGGGGGGAACGGCCGTATCGTTTCGCGGCAGTTTGTGGGCATCGCCTTTGTCTACGAGGTGCGCCTGGACGACGGCACGCGCATCCACAGCTGGCAGCCGCATGAGAACAGTATGGGGGAGGGAACGGCCGTTTCCGTCCAGTTTGCCGCCCCCCATTCGCTGCCCTGTTTCTACCAAAACCACGTCGTTTCCGACAAAAGTCGCTGAACAGGTCTGCACTTGTTTGTATAATCGGAGGAAATTCGGTAATTAAGTAATTGAGTAATTATGTCAATTGCCTAATTTCTCAATTACCCAATTACCCAATTACAAAATGGAGAGTACCATGATTATTAAACCCAAAGTTGTAGAAGCAATGAACGCTCAAATCCAGAGCGAGTTTGCGGCATCGGCGCAGTACGTGGCCATTGCCGTCTATTTTGATGGCGAAACCCTACCCGATCTGGCCGCTTTTTTCTATCGCCAGGCGGAAGAAGAGCGGATGCACGCCATGAAATTTGTCCACTTCATGCTAGAAGCTGGAGCCAAGCCGATCATCCCGGGCTTGCCGGAGATGCGCAACGCGTTCGACAGCGCCAGCGATGCGGTGCAGTTTGCCTTGGATCAGGAAGTAAAAGTAACCAACCAGATCAACAATCTGATTTCCATCGCCGATGCGGAAAAGGATTACGCCAGCAGCCAGTTCCTGCAATGGTTTGTCACCGAGCAGGTGGAAGAGGTGGATTCGATGACCACGCTGCTGAACACCATCAAACACGCAGGCGGCGCGCTGCTGCTGGTGGAAGATTTTGTGCGGCGTACGATGGCCACCGGTGGTGGCGAGGCTGCGGAGTAGGTTGAATTGCTAAACCTGACAGGTTTTCAAAGTACGTGAGAAGAGGGTTGATTTTGGATAGCGAAGAACCTTGTTTGATGAGATTCGCCGTAAACCTGTCAGGACAAAGAGAAGAGAGTTGATTTTGGATAGCAAAGAACCTTGTTTGATGAGATTCGCCGTAAACCTGTCAGGTTTACAAAGTACGTGAGAAGAGGGTTGATTTTGGATAGCGAAGAACCTTGTTTGATGAGATTCGCCGTAAACCTGTCAGGTTTTTTAAAATGATGATAGCAACTCCCCAACCTGCCCCCGATTTTTATTGCACTGACTGGTCGTTGGCCATTGATGAGCCGCTGGCGGGCACGGCCGTTTCCAGCAAAATCTGGCTCTTTCTAGAGGTCAACCAGCCGTGGACGGCCAAAGCCACCAGCGACAACAGCCTGCCCCAGCCGGTGCAAAGTTGGCTGGCGGAACAGGGCGGGGTGGTAAACGGCCGTCTCCAATTCATCAAGCAGCCGCGCGGCGAACGAACGGGCTGGGCCTTCTTCGTGGCCGTCTTTGGCGACACCGCTTCTCGCCTCTACCGCTTTGATCTGGCCCACTACGACGAGCTGTTTGCGCTGGATTTGCCCGCCATCGTGGCGGGTGCCTCGCGCTACGAGACGAACCGCACCACCGAGCCGCACATGTTGGTGTGTACCAACGGCAAGCGGGACGTCTGCTGTGCCCTGCACGGCGTGGCCCTGCTGCGGGCACTCGCCGCGGCCAACGTGCCGGGCCTGTGGGAGACGACGCACCTGGGCGGCCATCGCTTTGCGCCCACGCTGCTCACCTTGTCGGATGGGGTGAATTACGGCCGTATCCAACCAGAAGATGTGCCCCAACTACTCACCAATCTACAAAACCGCACCCTCTGGCTGGACAAGCTGCGCGGGCGGGTGTGCTACGAACCGGTGGTGCAGGTAGCGGAACAGTTTTTGCGGGAGGAAACGGCCGAATTTCACCTGGACGCCTACCAACACATCGCCACCCAAACACGCGCCGAGGGCGTCTGGCAGGTGCAGTTTCAGGCCCGTGATGGCCAGCCGCACACCGTCACCGTGGAAACGGCCGCCCCGCTGGTAACGTATCCCAGCTCTGGCTCGCGCACCCCAAAAACCTTTCCCCAATTTCGCGCTGCCCTTTGAACCTGTCCTGGTCATCTGGTCAAAAACTAACGCGCTTCAAATAGACGGCCGTTCCTCATTCTGTTATACTTACACCCGTCTGGGGATGACTGGCTTCGACGGGGAAGGTTGGTCCTGGACTGCAAGCCGAGCACGCTTTACACCTCGTAAAACTGGAAGCAAACAATAAGTGCAAACACACGCACAAACTACAGCGCTATGCCTTTGGCCGCCTAATAACGGCTAAAACCTAGCGTGTGGCTTCCAAAGATGGAAGCTCCGTCTACCTCATTCGCTCGTTGGCCGGGTGAGTGTTAGGCGACATCAACGCCAACGTGCTGCATCTCGATGCTGCTAGAGATGCTTAAGCGGCTCTTTCGGGAGTCAGCAGCGGGCTGTGAGCTGACCCAGTTGGTCGGGGTGCCTATCAGCTAAACCAATAAATAGACCAACTAAGCTTGTAGACGTCTAGCGGTCGAATTTTTCGGACGCGGGTTCGATTCCCGCCATCTCCACCTCAAACAAAAACCGGATTTTGAGCAAAAACAGTGCTCAAAATCCGGTTTTTTGTTGCCACAACTAGCCTGGGGCTGAAGCCCCAGGCGGGTGGATGAACGCCACGTGCGCCAGTTAAACCAGATACCCGGCGGCGATTAAAGCGCCGCCCAACAATTCCACCCCCACTTCCTGGAAGCCAAATTTCTTGATGTTGTCGATAGGACGCGGCTGCTGCCCCGTCCAGACTGCGCGCAGCAGGAAGCCGCCAAAGGGCAGCATCGCCAGCCCGGGAATGAGACCCGCTACGGCCGTTCCCCCCACCAAAACCAACCCTATCACATGACTCCACAACAGCGGCTGCCGGTTAAACGGCCGTTCATGGGTGTCGGCAATGCGTTGGCGGACGTAAAAAACGCCCAGCACATTTTGCGCCGCCATCAAGCCCCACACCAGCCACACCGTGGGGTAGGATTGCCCCAGCGCGGCCAGCAGCGCCGCCGGAGCCATGAGCGCCAGCGCCGCCGCCCCAATCAGCTCCATGCGCAGCGAGCGGCTGCTTTGCGATCCCTGGGCCACTTGCAGGTAGGCAGCCATCAGCAACCCAAACGGCAGCAGCAGGTAAATCATGACGAAACGGCCGTACCACAACAGCCCCAGGCCGCAAAGCAGCACAATGCCGCCCAACAGCAGCAGAATTCGCAAAGCCAGCGGGCCATCGCTGCGGCGCCCTTTTCCTTGCCGCACCCGCAGCCAGACGGTGGCCGGTTGGCGCAGCAAGAAGAAGGCCAATCCGCCCACCAGCACCAAAATGATGGGCAGGTTGATGGTTTCGGAAACGGCCGTTCCTACCAAAAACGGCACCAGCAGCCAACTCCAGGAGCCGTGCTCGGCGGGGAGGATGAGTTGTTTGCGCAAGCGGGCCATTAAATTATTTACTGACGGTGAGGGTGAGGAGTAGGGTAACGGCCGTTTTGGCCAAAACACTGTGCGGCAAATGGGCGGGCATCTGCACCCAGGTGCCCGCCTGGGCTTCCATTGTGTCTTCGCCCAGGGTCAGCGTGGCTTCACCGCTTAGGAAGTGGAGGGTGGCGGGGAAAGCGGCCGTATGCTCCGATAGCTCTTCCCCGGCGGCAAAGCCAAACAGGGTTACCTTTAGCAAATCATCGCTGTATACCTTGCGGCTCACAATCGATTCCGCCGGAATGTCCGGCAGCAGCCCCGCTAAATTTTCAACAACTCCGTAAATTGGTTCGCTCATCTTATTTCTCCCGAAATTGGTTTAAGGAGCTTCTATTTTAGCAGATGAGCATGGGGCGACCTTGATGTAGATCAATTTTGGGGGGTGAGAGTGTGGGAAACGGCCCTGTTCTTTCAAAACAAAATGCCTAACGCTCGTTGGGCGGAACCAAATCTGATTTAAGAAAACTGATATTTTAGAAAAGAATTGATTTAACCAACTGAAAATCATATACACCAGAATCAAAATGATTAATCCAATCGTTGTATTCGTAAGTGAGTTTCGTGCCTCACTAATTTCGCGAGCACCCCGTCTAAAAGTAAAAATAATTGTAAAGCCATAAAACATAAAAATTGAGTAACTATACAGGTATAGGTATGGGCCAAAGCGTCAAAAAACCGATTTTTGCCTAAATATGGCGGTACTGTTTTGTAAAAACTGCTGTCATTTTAAAGTCTAAATTATTTTTCTCGAACATGACCGCCATATTTTGCGCCCTGGTTGTGCGATAACCCCGAATATTCGGGGCAAGGACACCTGAATAGTTACAAAATTGAAGCTAATGCTACACCAGCACCTGCTACTACATTAATTACTCCAAATGCTATATTAGATGCTGTAGTTGTTTGGTCAATAGCATTTAGCACCTCTATCGTACGAATGTTTGCAATTCTAGCTTGAACTTCAAACGGAATTGAGTTTGACGAACTTAGATTAGATACTAGTACACGTAGGATTATCCGATCACCAGCATTTAATAACTCTGGTGATAATTGGATTTCATTTTTTTCCTGATCTAATTTAACGTTGATATTATCTGGTTCAGTTTCTAGTATTCTCGCTTCAACAACTTGTGCATCAACAGGATAAATGATTTTTATTGGTGATGAATAATCTTCTGGCCTTATCGGTTGATTTCCAGTGTTCTCTAACTTTATTTGCATGAGAACAATGTCGTTAGCTGGCGACCCTTTGTAATATATTTCAATATCTTCTGCAGCTGATTCCTCAATTTCCACAAGTGCAGTAGTTGCTAAAACCACAAGCTGTAGAGAGTATTGTTCACTGAAAAAGTATTCTTGAGCAAATGCAAATGCAATTGCTACAATAGCTACAATTGCGCCCGCAAATTGCCAGATTGGATCGCGCAAGATTCTAAGAATGGCTGATCGTTGACTCGTCATAAGTTCTATTTTAAAGAAGCAAATATGCCTGTCGTTCAGTTGCTTAAGCTGCTCACCCCTTTCTTGTGATGTATCAGTTTAACGCGGAGTTGGGTGTGTTTTATGGTTGCGAACGCCTTTTTTGAAGTTCGGCAGGTAATTCATAAAGATATTTAAGAAGTTCACTAATGAAATTGGTAAGTTGTCGGGCATCATCAATTGTTACTTTTTCGATCGGGTCAAAATGTGCCCCAACATTACCAACTAAACGAACTTCCTTAGCCCATTCAGAAAGCGTAGGGTGCTAAATACCTTTTTCTCCTAAAGTATTCAATCGTTTTGCTAATGAACCCTTTGTCTCACCTTTTTCAACTGTAATTGCTTCAAGCGTTCTTCGAGACATTACCGCTGATGCTCTGGGGCAATTTGCAGAAAGTGTAATAATTGCTTCAGAAAATACATTTGCAATATCGGAAGGTACTGCTGGTGATAATTTTGCTTCTGATAATGGCCACCAATGAATTCCACGAAACGATATAACACCACCTGTTTTTTGCTTATTCTTTGGATTTTCTCCTACCCATTGTTCTTCAATGACTATGGTACCTTGTTTGCAATGGCGGCATATGAGAGAAGTTGCTCTATCTATAAGGTCGTAGTGCCGTTCGCCGTTCGGCTTTCTTGCATAAGTCTCGTAATCAAACGTAGCAGGCAGAGAACCTGCGATTTCAAAACTAGACTGCTTACCACAGCGAGGGCATAAACCACTCGGCTTATTTGAATCAGGCGCTCCATCATTTTCTGGAGGCAAAACTTCATCGCGTTGCCCTTTTCGTTTTGGTTCGTCGTTGAATATGTTGAATATATTTGGCATGATAGTTAGACCTTTTATGTACTAGGTGCGAAGCACTCAACTACTTACTAACTTGCACCGATGTTTGATAAACCACCAAGATTCGTTTTGCGTCATCAATGCTGGAAAATCTTCAATCAAGGCAAAGTACCTACATAAAGTGCTGGAAAAGATGAAAATCGAAATTTTATCATGCGTAGGGAATAACCTTTTCTGACGATAAACACGATCTAATGCAGTATAAAACTTTCAGATACTTTTGACAATTTGAAATTAAATTGCCAGGCTAGAGGGGTGCTGGAAACAAAAGCGCCGCTGCCTGTACAGGCAGCGGCGCTGGAATTGTGTCAAAAAAGTTGGTTAACTGTTGTCGGCGCGGAGGGGGGGGATGCCGGAGCCGCTGGATGCTTTGGGCAGGGGCACGTTCAGCCCCTCATTGCCGCCAGCCACCGTAAACGGCGCTTCGCTGCCGGGCAGCAGGGCAATCGCCAGCACCTCATCCAGGTGGCTCACCGGAATCAGCTCCAGCTCTTTCCGGATGGAGTCCGGCAGTTCGGGAATGTCTTTGGCGTTGTCGTTAGGCAAAAGCACCGTCTTGATGCCTGCTCGGTGGGCGGCAATCGTTTTCGACTTGAGGCCGCCAATGGCCAGTACCTTGCCGCGCAGCGTCACCTCGCCCGTCATCGCCACATCGCGGCGCACGGGGCGGCGGGTAAAGGCGGAGATAATCGCCGTGGCCATGCCGATGCCTGCGCTGGGGCCATCTTTGGGCGTGGCGCCATCTGGCACGTGGACGTGGATGTTCACCTTGTCGAAGATGGTCGGTTCCAGGCCTAGTGCCCGCGCGTTGGCCCGCGCATAGGTCAGCGCTGCCTGGGCGCTTTCGCGCATCACGTCACCCAGCGAGCCGGTGAGGGTGATTTTGCCGTTGCCCTCGCTCAGGCTCACCTCGATGGGCAGCGTGTCGCCGCCAAAGCTGTTCACCGCCAGACCCGTTACCACGCCAACCTCGTCCTGCTCCTCGGCAATGCCGTAGCGGAACTTTGTGGGGCCAAGATAGTCGGTAATCTCGTCTGGCGTCACGGAAAACGGGCCTGCTTCGCCGCCAGCCACCTTCACCGCAATTTTGCGCACCACAGAGCCGATGCTGCGCTCCAGGTTGCGCACGCCTGCTTCCCGGGTGTAGTAGCGAATGAGATGCTGCAACGATGCTTGCGGCAGTGTGACTTCGATGTTGCCAATGCCGTGCCCTTCTAGCTGCTTGGGCAGCAAATAGCCGTCGGCGATGGCGACTTTTTCTTCTTCGATGTAGCCGGGCATGGTGATTGTTTCCATGCGGTCCAGCAGCGGTGCCGGGATGGTGCTGAGCTGGTTGGAGGTGGTGATGAAAATCACCTGGCTCAGGTCAAACGGCACTTCCAGGTAATGGTCGGTGAAGTTACTGTTTTGTTCCGGGTCCAGCACTTCCAGCAGGGCGGATGACGGATCGCCGCGCCAGTCGGTGCCGACTTTGTCGATCTCATCCAGCACGATGACGGGGTTGCGCGTCTCGGCATCCCGCAGGGCGCGAATAATGCGCCCAGGAATCGCCCCGATGTAGGTGCGGCGATGGCCGCGAATTTCGGCCTCGTCGCGCACGCCGCCCAGGCTGATGCGCACCAGCTCGCGCCCAATGGCGCGGGCCACGGAGGTGGCGATGGAGGTTTTGCCGACTCCTGGCGGGCCGTTGAGGTTGATGATGGCGCCGCGCATCTTGGTACCGGCCAGCTTGCGTACGGCAACGTATTCTACGATGCGATCTTTCACATCTTCCAGGCCGTAATGGTCTTCGTCCAGCACGTCACGGACGTGGTGGATGTCTAGATTGTCCGCAGTGGCTTTGTTCCAGGGCAGCTCGGTGAGCCATTCCAGGTAGGTGCGAATGACGCTGGCTTCGGCGGATTGTTGGCCCTGGTATTCCAGTCGTTTGAGCTCTTTGATGGCCCGTTCCTGGACGTCTTCGGGCATGCCTGCTTCATCAATTTTCTTGCGCAGTTCGTCGGGAACGCTTTCGCCGTCTTCGCCGAGTTCTTTGCGGATGGCGCGCATTTGTTCGCGCAGCAGGTATTCGCGCTGGGCTTTGTCGGCCCCGGCGCGGGCGTCTTGCTGGATTTTGTTGCGCACTTCGGTGATGCGCAGCTCTTGCTTGAGGAATGTTATCGTAATTTCCAGCCGCTTTTCGCCGTTGACGGTGGCCAGCAGTTCGACTTCGGTTTCGAAGGGAAGGTTGAGCAGGCCGGCGATGTAGTCGGCCAGTTCACCGGCGCTGTCTTTGCTGCGGGTGGTGGCCATCACTTGCTGGTTGGCTTCACCGAGGGCGTCGGCGTATTGCTCCAGGTAGGCGATCGCTTCGGTGATGATGGGGCTGTCTTCGCCTTCATCGGCGTCGGGGAGTTCGCTGTATTGGCCGGTGAGGAACGGTTCGGCCGTTTCCAATCCCACAAATTGTACGCGGCGGTGCAGCTCCACGAGCATTTGTACGCCCATGTGGGGGTGCGCAGCACGTCTCGTACGGTGGCCAGGATGCCAACCGGGACGAGGTCTTCTTTTGGGGAGTTCCACTTCGGCGTTGTATTGGACGAGGATGAGCAGTTCGCCACCGCGCTCAACGGCCTCTTGGGCTGCCGCCAACGAGCGTCGTCGCCCGATGGAGATGGTTGTGGTTACGCCGGGAAAAACGACGCCGCCACGGAGGGGAACGATGGGTACGGTTACATGGTGTTTGTGTTCCATGAGTATGTCCTTTAATCGACTCGAATCTTACTGCGCCTTTGTCTAATACTGCCTAATTAACAATACGGTCACTTTCTATATTTTCTGCTTACACGATTGGCTCTTGTTTTGCATGGGCAGTGGGTGGCGTTTGATTCTGTCGTTTGACGATAATTTTTTCAGTATTAACCGACTGTGTTTGCTCCACAATAGGTCTATAGTATTTTAGGAAGAGTGATGGGTTAAACAATAGTCCTACGTCAGAATCGTGTTAGAAAATCTGTTCTGGGGGGATGGAGGAGCAAGTGCCAGGCACAGGGCGGCACGTTTTGGCAGGAGAAGACCTGCTGCGCTGTGCCTGGCACTTTTTGATTAGTTCCAGGGGAGGTTGCTGCGGGTTTGCCAGTAAACGGCCGTTTCCTCCCCCATCCCCAATAAAACATCAGCCAGCTCTGGCTGCCAGTTGATGTTGATCGCTTGAATATTGGAAAGCAGGTGGTCTGCCTGGGCGGCCCCGCTGAGGACGACATCCACAAATGGCTGATTGAGAACGGCGGCCAGGGCGAGGGCATCGACGGTGGTGTGGTGCTGCTGGGCGAGTTGGCGGAGGGTTTGCATTTGGGGCTGAAAGCTGGGGGTTTGGTTGCGCGGGGTGAGACGGCCGTTTGCCAATGCCTCTTTCACGATTACGCCCAATCCTGCTTGATGGGCGGCGGTGAGAACGGCCGTTGCCGACTGCTCTAAAATGTTCCAGGTGGCCTGCACGGAGCCGAACAGCAGTTTGCCGTCGAACTCAATTTCCAGGGCGCGCCAAAGCGTGTCCGCCTGGCCGGTGCCGCTGAGGGAGAGGCCGATGAGGGTGCCGCTGTTGCGCAGGCGGGCCAGTTCGGTGAGAACGGCCGTGTTTTCCAACACGCCGCTGTCTAGCGTGGCGGAGTGAATCTGGTACAGGTTGAGCTGTGCGCCGAAATTTGCCTGCGATTCTTGCCACTGGCGCTGGAGGACGGGCAGGCTGTGGTCTTTCACTTCGTGTTGTTGCCCGGCGGGCACGTTTACCTGCCAGTCGGCGGTGTAGGTGTAGCCCCATTTGGAGCCAACGGTGACGCTGGTGGGATCGATGTGGCGCGTTTGCAGCCAGGAGGCGAGGAAGGTTTCGGAACGGCCGTACGACCGCGCCGCATCAAAATACCGAATGCCCGCTTCCCAGGCGGCGTCTAGCACGGTGTGGGCGTGGGCTTCCATGGCGGCGATGTCGTAATTGTGGTTCAGGTCGGTGGCGTGGCCCAGGTTGATGTAGCCGGGTCGCCCCAGCGCCGCCAACCCCAGGCCGATGGGGGTGACGGTTAAGTTGGTATGGCCGAATGGTTTTGGGTTCATAAAAAGATACCTCATGGGAGATTGGAGATTAGAGATTAGAGATTGAACCAGTCTCCGGTCATTAATATTTTTAATTTTACCGCAGAGCACGTGGCGGACGCAGAGGTTTTAAGGTTTGGTGGACCAGACCATGACGGCGAGGTAGCCGGGGATGCGGCTGAGTTTTTGGATTGGTTTGAAGAGGGCGCGGGCCAAACGGAAGTAGAAGGGGAGGGAACGGCCGTCTCCCCCCTGCACCTCTACAAAGCCAAACTGTGCATAAAACGGTACCAGCTTGTCCATGCAGGTGAGCCAGACGGGCGGCTGTTCCTCAGCCAACAGCCGCTGAATGAGTTCCCCGGCGATGCCCTGCCGACGGTATTCTTTTTGCACGGCGATGGAGGCCAATTCGCGGGAGCCACCCCGGTGGGGTTTGATTTGCCCACAGCCGACGAGACGGCCGTTTTCAGCCACCGCCACCAAAAAGCGGGGCCACTTCAGCCCCATCGGATTGATGTTCACAGCTCGAATAAGAGACTTAATCGCTGCTTCGTCGCTGGCCTTAGCCGGTCGGTAGGTGATGGTAGTTTGCAAGATGCTTATTTCTGAATTGGATAGTGATAAAACTCACGCAAAGTCGCAAAGCCTCAGATTAGGTCTAAAAAAACAGTGAAAACCTGTGTTTATCAGTGTCCCATTACCCTTTCATTTTGCGTAGAGCCATGGCCATTGCGCCCAGGGCGGTAAACAGGGTGATAGCGATTTTGGTAACGTCCACCACTGGCTCCACGCGCACGCCGTTGGGGCCAATGATGATGGTGGCCACCGGGCGGGCCATGGTGGTGCCGCCACCGCCGCCACCGCCACCAAAGCCCGTGGCCGCGCCTGCTTCTTCTTCACCTTCGCTTTCGCCGGGGGCGTTGCCGCCGCCGCTGCCGTAGCCCACGCCCATGCCTGCCATGTATTCCGAGGCGGTGATGATGGTGTGCTCGCCGACGGTGATGGGCGGGCCATAAACGGCGTCGGGGCGGGTGACATCGAACAGTTTGCCGATGAGTTCATTGGCAGATTTCTGGTCGGTGACGGATTCGATCATTAATTTGTTAAAGCTGTCGCTCATGGGATTCTCCAGGGTTTGGTTTTGGTGGATAGTTTGTTAGTGGTTTGTTTGAGTTACCAGCCTCTAACCACCAGCCACCAACCACTATTTACTCTTCTTGATGATGCGTAAAAGCAGGGGGAGCAGCAGGCTGGCAGCCAGTACGCTCCAGGTGGCCAGGCGGGTGACGTCTACGATGGGGTGGCGTTCGGTTTGGTCGCCGTTTTGGATGTGTACGGCCGTTGGCCATTGCCACACAAAGCCGCCGTAAGGAAAGTTGATGATCAGCGCCTGGGATTCGGGGATGAGGGTGTGGTGTGGGGTGGAACTTGTACTGAGTGAAGCCGAAGTAACGGCCGTTCCCTGCACGGTTTTCCATTCAATAAAATCGGTAAGTTTGGGCATGGCTCTCCTTTTAGAATTAGAAAGAAAAAGCGGAACACAGAGATTCACGGAGGTTACGCAGAGTTACACAAAGAGGGTTGCGTGCTGCAAATGTGGGGGCGATGAGACCAGGGTTACTCTTCTTGGAAATGTTGGTCGAGCTGTTCTAGCAGTTGGGCGGCTTCTACCAGCTTGTCTAGCGGGTTTTCTTCGCCGGTGAAGTAGCGGTAGTCGGCGGGCATCAGGTCCAGCGTTTCGATGATTTCCTGATACTTTTCTTTGAGGGAGCGTTCGTTGATGCCAAAAACGGCCGCAATTTGCGCCCGCGTAATCTCTAAAAAGTTCACTTTGACAATGGCGTAGGTGAGCGCCCCGGCCCAGAGCGAGGGTTTGGGGGTGCGTAACGGCCGTCTGCCAATGGCAATGCGGTACTCCAGCCACATCTGAATCGCTTTGCCAATATGGGGTAGCTCCAGTTTAAGCTGCTTCATCCCCTCAATCAGGTCAGATTCCACTTCGTCCAGACCAGTAGAAAAAAGCTGCTCGTAGCGGGCGGCAACGTCCCCTTCCGTTTCTGTTTGCAGGTAGCCGCCCAGCGCCGCCATTGCCTGATCATAGTCGCCGCCGCGCGTGTAGGCCCGGGTGAGATTCAGGTGGTATTCTGGGTTGTTTGGGTCGGCCGCCACGGCAGCGGTAAATGAATCGACTGCTTTGTCGATTTGCCACGAATCGTAAAAAGCCAATCCAGATTGATTCAGTTCAACTGCCTGTTTTTGTTTATTTGTCATGTGGTCGCCAATTCTGCGTGTTTTGGGCAAGCCACAGAAGATGGTGGAAAGCGAGGGCGATTGCTTTGTGGTTTGCCGAAGTAAAAGCGGGTGAAGGATTTTGAACAGCGTACCCGCGTTTACACATGGCTGCATTGTACAGAGTGGCTATGCCAGCGTCAAGCGGATGGGACTGTAGTCATGGGCAACGGGTAGGGGAATGGTGGCTTTAAGATTCGAGCGGTTGAAAGCTGCGCAGGATGGTAGCGAAATCTTCTGCAAAGATGGTGAACTGGTTGGCTGGGGCGCAGCTGGTGAGCAGGTAAACTGCGCCATTGCCGGATACAAACTGGTGCAGGCAGCGCCACGTGTCTGTGGTTTCTGGCAAATCAAAGACCAACTGCCCTTTGACAACGCCGAGATCGTCAACGGTGATTTCGGCGCTGCTTACGGTGATGGTTGGGGCAGCTGCTGCTGGGCATAGGCCACGTACTGCTCGGCGGTTAGCTGGTTGAGGCGCTGGCTGTGGGTGATGAGGATGAAGGGTGGGGCAACGACCGTTTCCTCACCAATTCCCAAAAACAACAGATCATTATCCGCCACCATCGCCGCAAAGCTGTTGGCCAGGGTGGGGATTGGGGGCGTTTTGCTGGCGGTTGGGTTGTGGGGCAAGTCGATGGCTTGCCACGTATCGGGTAAGTTCAGGGTAAAGCGGAGCTGGCTGTCGGTGACAGCGTGCCAGCCGGGCAGCGGCGCATTGCCGCTAAAGCGCAGCAGCGGCGCTTGCCCAATGGCGCGGGTGGTAAGAATGAGCAGAAGGAGGGAAACGGCCGTTAACCCCAAATAGCGCAAAATCATCCCCACATCTGGCCCCGTTGGCGCTGCGGCAGCGGTTTTTGTGGGGGTCAGCGCCTGGCCACAGTGCCAGCATTCGCCGTCGGTGGCGGCCACAATTTGGCCGCAATTTTCGCATTGATTAAGCATTACATTTGTGCATTTGCAAGTTTTTGGCCGTGCGTGTTTGCCGGTTTATTTGCCCAGTGGAAAACTTAAACACATGCAATCTAGAAAACAGTACGCACGTCCTATTGCTGGGTCCTAGTACCCTGCCGTACACTAATGGCATCTTACACCCAATTTGATACCCAATTTCCTCCTTTTTCTCCTCTTCCCGCAAAAAGCCTTGCAGCCGCAAGGCTTTTTGTTTTCTATGCTTTACGGTGCCAGGCACGGGCAGAAGATGGTTGCACACCAAGATCGTTTCGCCCGTGCCTGGCACCGTTGTGGTTGTTAACTGTCGTGAAATTTGACGACGGTGACGCCAGCGCCGCCTTCGCCATCTTTGCCTTCTTCGATGGCGGCGATGTGCTGGTTGTTTTTGAGCGATTTGCGTACGGCCGTTCTTAACTTGCCCGTCCCCTTGCCATGAATAATGCGCACCCACGGCATCTGCGACAAAAACGCCTGGTCGATGAAGGTGGTTAGCTCAGACAGCCCCTCCTCCACGCGGCGACCGCGAATGTCTAGCTCCAGGCCCGGCGAGCGCGTTTTGCTGATGGGTGTAGACTCCATCTGCGGCTCGTCCTCCTTGGGGCGGCTCTTAAACTCCAAATCGCTCAACTTGGCCCGCATCTGCAATCGGCCGACAGCAATCATCGCCTCGTACTTGCTCAGCGTGATGATTTCACCTTCCGTGTTCAGCGCTTTCACCGTCACTTTGTCGCCCACTTCCAATTCTGAACTGTTCTTGGTGGGTTTGCGCGTTTTGGTTGTTTTTGGCGCAATCTCCTCCACCTTTTCTTCGGCCAGCTCGGCAACTTCTTTGCTCACCTGCTTCAGCTTGTTCAGCGATTGGGCGTCGCGGATGTGCCTGCGCGCCTGCCGCAGCTCTTCCTCGATGACCGCGATTTTTTGCCGCGCTTCTTCCTGCGCTTCGGCCAGCACCGCTTCGCGCTCTTCCTCTAGCTGCTCAACCTGCCGCGCCAGGGCATCCTTCTCATCCTCCAACTGGCGGCGGATGAGCCGGGCGGCGGCTTCTTCGGCAGAGATTTTGTCGCGCAGATCGTAAATCGCATCCAGCAGGCTTTCCGCTTCGTTGCTGCCCGCGCCGGTTAGCTTCATCGCGTCGTCCAGGATGGTGTCATCCAGCCCCAGCCGCCGGGCAATGGCAAAGGCGTTGGATTTGCCCGGAATGCCAATCGCCATTTCGTAGGTGGGGGAGAGCGTTTCCACATCGAACAGCATGGAGGCGTTGGTCGCCCCGCGCTGCTGGTCGGCGTACAGCTTTAGCTCCGGGTAATGGGTGGCGATGAAGGTCGTTGCCCCTTTGTCGCGCAAAAAGTTCGTGATGGATTGAGCCAGCGCCGCCCCTTCTGTCGGGTCGGTGCCAGAGCCGAGTTCATCCAGCAGCACCAGCGAGCGGTCGTCTACGTGTTCCAAAATGCGGATGATGTTGGTCATGTGCGCCGAAAAGGTGGAGAGGCTTTGTTCGATGGATTGCTCGTCGCCGATGTCGGCAAACACGTCTTCGAACACGGTCAACCGCGCTTCGATGGCGGGCAGGTGCAGGCCAGATTGAGCCATGAGCACCATGAGGCCGATCGTTTTGAGGCTAACCGTCTTGCCCCCGGTGTTTGGCCCGGTGATGAGCACGGTGAAGATGTCATCGCCCAGGGTGAGGTCGGTGGGGATGACGCTGCCGGGGGCAGCAGCGGGTGGCGGGCGCTGCGAATCCAGACGGTGCTGCCGGGGTGGGGATTGCGCGGTTGGGGCACCCATTTGGCCAACTCGTTGGCGTGTTTGGGCGGCCGGGGCTGCTCAAATTCGCGCCAATCGACAAAATCTGGCGGCACGCCTTTGATGATGGCGGCGTACCGGGCGCGGGCGCAGATTAAATCCAGCTCGGCCATGCGCTCCACAATGCGGATGATGACGTCGGCGACGTCGGCGACTTTGGCGGACAGTACAGCCAGGATGCGCTCGATTTCGGCTTGCTCGCTCATTTGCAGGCCGCGATATTCGTTGTTGAGGTCTACGGTGCCGATTGGCTCTACCCAGACGGTGGCCCCGCTGCCGCTTTGGTCATGCACGATCCTTTGATGCGCCCCTTTGGCGTCGATTTTGACGGGGACGACGTAACGGCCGCTTCTCATGGAAATAATGGGTTCTTGCAGCCACTGGTTGTGGCTGGAGTTGAGCAGGCGCTGGAGCTTGTCTTGAATACGGCCGTGTACCGTGCGCAAATCGGCCCGAATTTTGGCCAGTTTTGAACTGGCGCTGTCTAGCACTTCGCCCCGCTCGTCGATGGTGCTGCTGATGGCGTCTACCAGGCCGGGCACTTCTTCCACCAGTTCGGCGATGGCTGCCAGGTAGGGGAACTCCTCGGCCACTTTGAGCAGCTGCCGTTTGAGCGTGCGGGAGGCGGCGAGCGTGCTGCGGATGTCTAGCAAATCTTCGGCGGGCAGGGTGAAGCCGCGCTTGGAATTTTCCGCCGGGCGGCGTACATCGCGCGCGCCGCCGATGGTGATGTTGGTGTGGGTATCCAGCAGCAAGAGGGCTTCGGCCGTTTCTTTTTGCCACTGCTCGGCCAGAATTTGGTCGGTGGTGGGCTGGAGTTTGCGGGCCAGCTCTTCGCCGCCGCTGAAGCTGGTGTAGCCAGCTAGAATGTTGAGTACCTTGTGGTATTCAAGGGTATGTAGTGATTTTGTGTCCATTTTTCCTGAGCTAGCCACAGAGGGCACAGAGAGGGAAGAGATTTTGAGAAGTGTGGCTACAAAATCTGCGCAATCTGTGGTGTCTGCGGTTTAGATAGACGACTCTGGAAGCACATACCCTCGGGTGATGGTTTTAGCGGGGGAGGTTCCGAGTCGGTTGATTTTTGGTAAGTTGATGGTGGGATACGGTGTTTGGTCGCAAACGGCCGTTTTGCCCCACAAGCAATGCAGTTTTAATGACAAACATGAAAATTAACCTCCTCGTTTAGATTTTGGCCAAGTATACCTGCGAAATAGAATCTGGCTAAAAATGATACAGTCGGGCAAATTGTGCCAAACTGTGATGCAGTTGATATTGTAAGTGGGGCAGCTGCGGAATAATCTGGGGCAATTCTTAGCAACCGTCTAAAATTTACTTATTGAGATTGGGCCAATCTTCAAGATTGGCCCAATCTGAAAACCGCTAACTTGTTTTTGCATGGTTACTTAATCATCCTGAGGACACTTTTATGCGTACGGCAAACCGTAAATTGAGTTGGACAATCGGTCTTCTGTTTACTTTTTTGGGGCTGGTGTGGCTGTGGGCGGGAACGGCCGTCGCCGCCCAAACGATTTATCCACCGGCCAACGATCTGTTTGTGAACGATTACGCCAGCGTCATTAGCAGTGCCGATGAGGCGCAGATTCGTGACCTGCTGGCCGAGTTTGAGGCGAGCAGCGGTGTGCAGATGACGGTGCTGACGGTGCGCTCGCTGAGCGATTACAGCACGGGCGATACTTCAATTGAGCAGTTTGCCACCCATTTGTTTAACGAATGGGGCATTGGTGATGCCAGCCGGAACGATGGCGTGCTGTTTTTGGTGGCGGTTCAAGATCGTGAACTTCGCGTTGAGTTGGGATCGGGGTATGGGGCGGCGTATAACGGCCGTATGCAGCGCATCATCGACCAGATCATCGTGCCCTATTTTCGTCAGGAGGATTACAGCCTGGGGATTTTTGAAGGCAGCCGGGCTATTGTGGCTGATTTGCGCGGCGACGTGTATGAATCGCTGGCGGAAACCAACGGCAGCATTCCTTCACGCACAACGGGTGTGGCTGAGCCATCGGCCGGGGGGCTGGGCAAGATTCTGCTCGGCCTGGGCGCGGTGGGCGTACCGTTGGGCAGCCTGCTCGTTTCGCGCTATCGCCGGTATAAACCCCGTACCTGTTCTACCTGCCAGACAACGATGACCCGTCTGGAAGAGCAGGCTGATGATGCTTATCTGAACCAGGGGCAGCTAACCGAGGAACGGTTGAGCTCTGTGGATTATGATGTGTGGCTTTGCCCAAACTGCCAGCAGCGGCAAGTGATTCCGTATGAAAATTGGCTACAGCGTTACGGCCGTTGCCGCAAATGCCATTACCGGACGGTGAGCCATAGTTCGACTATTCTGTCTCACCCAACCTATTCCCGAAGCGGTCGGAAGCGGGACCGGGCCTACTGCAACCACTGCGGTGATGAAAAAATTACGGAATCTGTTATTCCCATGCTGGTTGAATCGGACAGCAGCAGCTCTAGTTCCAGCTCCAGCAGTTCCAGTTCAAGTTCAAGCAGCTCTTTTGGCGGGGGCAGTTCTTCCGGCGGTGGGGCGAGTGGCAAGTGGTAAGGTATGGTATCCAGGCAAGTTTGTCGGTAGTAAACTTGCCTGGATAAACCGGGGAAGCTGCCTAATTTGCGGCCAGGAAATCGGCAACGGCCGTTGGCTGATGGCCCGTCAGTTCGGCAAAGTCATCCGATAGAACGTCAAATTGTCCCCGAGCGGTGGCGGCGTCAAGGGCCGCTACAAATTGGGCTACAGGCTGCGGGACACCTGCGGCGACCATATTTTTGATGAGCTCTTCCTTTGTCAGGGGAACGTAAGTCACGGATTTGTTTGCAATTTTGCTGGCCAGGGCGGCCAGATCGGCTGTGGACAACGCCTCGGGGCCGGTGATGTTGAGGGTTCTACGGCCGTTAAACGAGGACAGCAGGGCCGCCGCTGCCGCCTGGGCACAATCTTCGCGCGAAATGTAGGCTAAACGGCCGTCGCCCGCCGCACTGAACAACTGTCCCATCTCAATGGCCGGCCCAATCTTGCCGGGTAAGAGATCGGCATAAAGATTGTTACGCAGGATGGTCCAGTTGAGCTCGCTGGCCGCCAACGCTTGTTCCGTCTCATAATGATCGGGAATGACCGAGCCTGGGCCAGGGTTCACCACGGACGTGTAAATCACATGGCTTACACCCGCCGCTTCGGCTGCTTTGATAGCGGCTTGATGCTGTTTTACCCGCAGGCCCGGCTCTTCCAGGGAATCGGTGCTGATGAGCAGCAGGCGATCCACACCGGCAAATGCCTCTCGCAGCGAATCGGGCTGGTTAAAATCGGCGTGGCGGACAATGACACCTTGCTCGGCAAGGTCTGTTAGCTTTTCTGGCGTGCGCGTGGTGGCGACAACTTTGTCGGCGACAACTGTACCAGTATCTGCCTTTAGCAATAATTCAACAACGCGTCGCCCCAATTGGCCGGAAGCGCCAGTTACTAATAAAGTTGGAAGGTCATTTTTACTCATTGTATAACTCCTTGTTCTCAGCTAGAATGTTTCATCAGTTACTATAAGTGATTAACTCTCTATTGGAAAGTAGGCACTTAAAAGTGGGGTGGTTACCAAATGGAAACAATTGAACTTTACGGGAATGTATATGCCAGTGATTGTCCAACGCGGCAGGTGTTGGACCGGATTGGGGATAAGTGGACCGCGCTGGTCATGGGGATGCTGGAGCAAGGGCCGCAGCGATTTTCAGAGTTGCGGCGGAGTGTTGGTGGTATTTCACAGAAGATGCTGACGCAAACGCTGCGCAGTTTAGAGCGTGATGGGTTGGTCAACCGGACTGTTTACGCCGAAGTTCCACCCCGCGTGGAATATGCGCTGACGCCGCTGGGAGAGACGCTTTGTACGCCGCTGGCCACCATTCGCCACTGGGCTGAGGGCAAACATTGCCGAAGTGTTGGGGGCGCAGGGTGTTTATGATTCTCGGGGGTAGACGGCCGTTAGTTTTTATGACAAAGGGACAAAGGAACCAAGAGACAAAGTTTTCTTTTGTTCCTCTGTTCCTTTGTATTCATTTTTCAGTGGGGGCCACCACTTGATTAAAATATTGAAGACCTGCCTCGATATCCTGGCGAGTGATGGCGGGCCACTGATTTTGGACAACGTGTAAGCAGGCATAGGCGCTTTGCCACAGCATAAAGTTGCTCAAGCGCAAATCACCACCGGTGCGAATGACCAGATCGACATCGGGCAAGCCTGCCGTCCACAAATGCGCTTCCAGTTTTTGTTGAAGCGTTTCGTCGTTGGCGGTGCCTTCGGCCAGCAGTTGGCGGGCAGCATGGACAATTTCGGCACGCCCTCCGTAGTTGTAAGCAAAGTTGAAAATCCCAGACTTGTTGTGGCGAGTTAGTTCGACGGCTTCGCTGAGTCGTTTTTGGGCTTTGGCGGTTAAATCTTCCCTGAAGCCACTGTGGACAAAGCGAATGTCGCGGCCATGAAGCTCTTTGACAAAGCGTGGCAAATGGTTTTCCAGCGCACGCAGCAGAAAGGTGGTTTCTTTTTCGGGCCTGCCCCAATTTTCAGTTGACCAGGCGTAGCAGGAGATGACATTTACGCCTAGCGCCTGGCACATTTTTAGCACGTCGGGAATGTGTTCATACCCGGCTTTGTGTCCGGCTGAGCGTGGCATGCCCTGTTCTGTGGCCCAACGGCCGTTGCCATCCATGATGAAGGCGATATGTTTAGGAATTATCATAGCTATGCGGATTGGTTTTGAGTTTGTTTGGCAATTTTCATGAGCAGCCGCAGGGCTTCGTTAACGGATTTGTTTGTCGGGAAAGCGGCCGCCACATCTGGTTCCAACAAAACAAGGTTCGTGCCAGCCTGATATTTCTCCGCATATTTGCCGCGAACACCATCTTTTAGCTCAGAAAGATTGTATTCCTCGCGTAATTCATCATTGTAGTTTGTGTTATTTGCCATATTCTTCATAAATTTTTCGCTCGCCGCGTGTTACCTGGCGAGCAGAAATAATTCGGACACGACTTTCTCTGTCTGTGTGAGATACAATGAGCAGTCGTTGTTGCTGAGATATTCCGATGATAATAAATCGATCTTCGTCATTCGAGTGGTCAGGGTCGGGAAAGGTCAAAGACAGCATGTCTCCAAAAACTGCCGTTGCTTCCATAAAAGAAACACCATGCTTCTTTTCATTGCTTTCTGCCTTCGCTACATCCCATTCAAACTCCATAACATGATTATAACGGCAACTACCTCAATTTGCGCAAATGGATCAGATTACGGCCGTTCGCCCCATAAAGTCCAAAATATGCCCGGCAATCTCCTCACCTTTGTCTTCCTGTAAAAAGTGACCAGCACCCTCGATGGTGATTTCTGGCTGCCCTTTGGCACCGGGGATGGCGCGGCGGAACAGGGTGTCGCCGCCCCGCGTAATGGGGTCGCCGTCGCTGAACAGGACGAGGGCGGGTTTGGTCCAGCGGGTAAGCTGACGCTGGGCGCGGCTCATCTCGGCGGCACCGGGGTCTTGGGGGGTGAGGGGGATGAGCAGGGGGAAAACGGCCGCTCCCGCCTTATACCGCTCATCGGGGAAGGGGGCTTCGTACGCTTTGACCACTTCCCTGGGCAGCTGGGTCATCGTGCCGTTTTGGATGATGCGCCCGACGGGCAGCTTGGTGCCAAACCGCTCGGCGGCGGCGCGCCACTGCATAAACGCCTCTGGCATGGGGAACAGGCCCGTGGGCAGACCGGTGTTCATGATGACCAGCCGGGCAAAGCGCTCCGGCAGCTGGGTAGCAATGGTAAGACCGAGCAAGCCGCCCCAATCTTGGACAACGGCCGTAATCCCCCATAAATCCAGCGCCTCGATAAACCCCACCAGCACATCCCGGTGCATCTGGAAGCTGTAGGCGGCGGGGTCGGTGTACTTGTCAGAACGGCCGAATCCGACCAAATCGGGAACCACCACGCGATGCTGCGCTGCCAGCGGCGGGATCATCTTGCGGTACAGGTAGGACCAACTCGGCTCGCCGTGCAGGCAAAGGATGGTTTCGCCCGCGCCTTCGTCTACGGTGTGCAAACGCAGGCCGTTGACTTCCACGTAGTTGGGTGTGAAGGGGAAGTCGGGCAGGTTGTCGAAACGGCCGTCGGGCGTGCGGATGATTTCCATGAGTTTCTCTCTTTTTGGGCAACAACGAATTTGAGTAATCAACGAATTTTTACCATCTCCCATTCGTTAATTTCTCCCATTCGTTGTTGTCCTGTTTAGCCCCAGCGCGGCGGAATGGGCACCACCGTGCGGGGCAGTTCTTCGCACTCGGGCATGTCGGGGGTCTGGTAGATGTAGGAACGGCCGTCTACCGAACTATACCCCGCATGATTCCCATCTTTGTCGATGGCCACCAGATTCATGACGCTGATGAAACGGCCGTCTAAATCGCGTAAATCGGTCATGGCTCGCTCGCTGGCTTCGGCCAGGCTGAGGCCCATCTTCATGTAAAACACCAGGCTGTGCGCCGTGCTGGCCCGGATGGCCATTTCGCCCATGCCGGTGCAGGCGGCCGCGCCGTACCGGTTGTCCGCATAGTTGCCCGCGCCGATGATCGGCGAATCGCCCAGCCGACCGGGGTATTTCCAGGCCCAGCCGCTGGTGCTGACGCCGGTGCAAATGTTGCCCGCTTTGTCTTGGGCGATGAAGTTGACGGTGCCTTTGGCCCGTTCGGGGTCGGTGGCCAGCTCTACCCAGCGGGCCAAATCGGTGCGCTCGGCGATTTGGGCAACTTCAGCGTCGCTCAGTTCTGGCTGCAAGCGATTGCGCCAGACGGCGCGGGTTTCTGGCAGCATCATCTCTGGCTGGGGCGGGTGGCCCATTTCGGCGGCAAAGCGGCTGGCTCCGTCGCCGACGAGCAGGACGTGGGGCAGGCGTTCCATCACCTGCCGCGCCAGGGTGATGGCGTGCAGGTACCCTTTGAGCGCCCCGACTGCGCCGCTTTCCAGGGTACGGCCGTTCATCATGCTCGCGTCTAGTTCCACCTCACCCAAAATGTTGGGGTAGCCGTTGAACCCCACGGTGTTATCTTCGGGATTGGCTTCTACCAGGCGGATACCGGCTTCCACGGCGTCTACGGCCGTTCCGCCCTGGCGTAAAATTTGGGTGGCCGCTTCGATACCGATACGGCCGTTGCTGCTGGCAACAACAATCATGGTGTCATGCTCCTGTTCAGTGTGGAATAGGGTGAAAGGATACGGCAGATACGGCCGTTTTGCCAATCCGCTTGCCGGGTAAATGGGTCGTGAAAATTTGCCAATTGCCAGAAAAGCCC
This sequence comes from Candidatus Leptofilum gracile, assembly GCA_016713825.1. Classification (GTDB taxonomy): domain Bacteria; phylum Chloroflexota; class Anaerolineae; order Promineifilales; family Promineifilaceae; genus Leptofilum; species Leptofilum gracile. The sequence goes on from JADJOJ010000004.1 coordinate 394,044, forward strand.
CCGGTTTTTACCGGCTATCCCATTGTCTATCCTTAAAAATCACTTAGAATCAAGAATCTGGACTTATTTTATGGAAAAAAATGGCTTCGATATTCTTTGGGTTTTGTTTGCTGCCGCGCTTGTCTTTTTGATGCAGGCAGGCTTTCTTTGCCTGGAAACCGGCCTCACCCGCAGTAAAAACAATATCAATGTTGCCATCAAAAACCTGGCCGACTTTGCCGTCTCTACCTTGCTATTTTGGCTGGCGGGGTTTGCCCTCATGTTTGGGGCTACGGCCAATGGCTGGATTGGTTTGGATTTGTTTGCGCTTGAGTTGGGCAGCGATCTGTGGACAGCCACCTTTTTCATCTTTCAGGCGATGTTTTGCGGCACGGCGCTAACCATTATTTCCGGTGGTATTGCCGAGCGGGTTCGCTTTGGCGGTTACATGATCGTGGTGGTGGTGGTAACGCTGTTCATTTACCCGGTGTTTGGTCATTGGGTGTGGCATGGGCTAAACGACGGGCAGGCGACTGGCTGGCTGGCGCAGCTGGGCTATGTGGATTTTGCCGGTTCCTCTGTGGTGCACAGCGTGGGCGGCTGGGTGACGTTGGCGATGCTGCTGATTATTGGGCCGCGATACGGCCGTTTCCCCCAAAACGCTCCGCCCCAAAAAATCCCTGGATCAAGCATGCCCCTGGCCGGGCTGGGCGTGATGCTCCTGTTCATTGGTTGGCTTGGCTTCAATGGCGGCAGCACGCTGGCTTTTAATGATCAGGTTGGGCGAATTATTAGCAACACCCTCATCGCGGGATCGTCGGGGCTCACCTGCGGCTTGCTGCTGGGTTGGCTGGTTTACCGGCGGATTGGCGTGGGGCTGGCCTTCAACGGCGTGCTGGCCGGGGCAGTGGCCATTACCGCCAACGCGCACGTCGTTTCCTCCTTTTCGGCATTTATTATTGGCTTGGTGGGGACCTTGTTTATGTCGGTTGCCGGTGGGCTGCTGCTGCGTTGGAAGATCGATGATGCGGTGGGTGCCGTGCCGGTACACCTGGGCGCGGGCATTTGGGGCGTGCTGGCTGTGGGCATTTTTGGCCAGCCAGAGCTGCTGCAAACTGGCCTGTCGCGCGGGGAGCAAATTGGCGTACAGGCGTTGGGATTGGTGGTTTGTTTTGTCTGGGCCTTTGGCCTTAGCTACCTGCTGCTGCGCCTGATCAACCAGTTTTATACGTTTCGCGTTTCGCTGGAGGCGGAGCGGATTGGCCTGAACGTCTCTGAGCATGACGCTTCCACCGAACTGCTGAATTTGTTTAACGTGATGGATACGCAAGCGCAAACAGGTAATTTGCAGCTGCGGGTGCCTGTGGAGCCGTTCACCGAGGTGGGGCAGATTGCCCAGCGATACAACCAGGTGATGGCCAGTTTGGAAGAGGCAGTGGTGCAAAACAACATCATCGTGGCGGCCGCTTCCGACGGCATCATCACCTTTTCGGCGCAGGAGGGGGTGATTCAATCCATGAACCCCTCGGCAGAGGCGATGTTTGGTTGGGAGGCGGGGCAGATGATTGGACGGCCGTTGCTAACCTTGTTGGGCGGCCCGTTGGTGCAGGCGGAGGATGCCCAATACCATGAGACGGTAGGGCAGCGGGCCGATGGCACGACTTTTCCGTTGGAAACGGCCGTTTCCCAAACCCACATCGCCGAAAAACCAATCTATGTCCTGTTGGTGCGCGATATTACCGTACGCAAGCAGGCAGAAGAGGCGCTCAAGCAGGCGCGGGATCAGGCGCTAGAAGCCAGCCGCCTCAAAAGTGAATTCCTGGCCATTGTTAGCCATGAGCTGCGCACCCCCATCAACGCCATCATGGGCAAGGCCGAAATGATGGAAGAAGGCCTCTACGGCGACATTTCTGAGCCGCAAAGCCGTACGCTGCGCCAAATCTTGCATAGCTCCGAGCAGCTAACCGAGCTGGTCAATAGCCTCATCGATCAGGCGCAGCTGGAATCGGGGACCCTGGCGCTGCGGGTTGATCCGTTCAGTCCTCAGCTGCTGGCCCAAGAGGTTGAATTTTCGTTGGGCGTCATGGCGGCGGCCAAGGGGTTGGCCTTTACCCTGCACATCGCCCCCGGCTTGCCCGATGTGGTGGTGGGGGATCAGGCCCGGGTAAAGCAGGTGTTGGCCAGTCTGGTGCAAAACGGCATTCGCTATACCACCGAGGGCGCGGTGACGATTACGCTTTCTGGCGGCGAGGGCCGCTGGCAGTTCCAGGTAACAGATACCGGGCCGGGGCTATCAGAGAAGCAGCAAGCGCAGATTTTTGATGCGTTTAAGCAGGTGCAAAATCCATTTACCAGAAACCACGGTGGCCTGGGGCTGGGGCTTTCCATTGCCCGGCAATTGGTAGAAAAAATGGGCGGTTTGCTGACGCTGCAAAGTACGCCCGGCGTAGGCAGCACTTTTTCGGTGACGCTTCCCCAACAATATCAAGCCTCTAAGTAAGCGGCCAACAATAACTTCCCCCTTTCAGGTGGCCGCTTACTGCTAAACCATCTGCACAACGCCGTTAACTTATTTGCGGGCTGGCTCCATATCACTTTCTGAATTGGACATTGATGGCTCTACTGAAAAAGGGTGATTTCACCGCAGAGGCGCGGAGATCGCGGAGATTTTTCACTGGTTATCTTTAAAACGCTGCGTCCTTTGCGTTTTTGCGGTTTGTTTTTTCAGTGGACTCATCTGTGTCTAAATTTCTTTTTTTAGTCAAACTGATATGTGGCAAGATTTGCGGACGGTTACTTAGCCTGTTTATTTGCCAGAAATTGCCTGGCGGGGACCTTCTGGTTGGGCGCTGGGTCGTCAATTTTTGTGGGCTAAAAACGGCCGTTTCCTCACACCTATACCCTATAGATTAAATGATGCCTGAACTTCTTCGCATATAGACGCGATCTTGGGGCTTGCAATTGACCTGGTTTTGTTGTATTATTGCAACAGATATATTGTTGTACTGTCCCGCATTCTATCCAGCTGGCTTAATAGCCCAAATTTGTTATGTAAAGGCAAGCAATGGAACAGGTAGCGTCCCAAATTGGCATCAAAGGCATCCGTGAAGGGCTCCTTATTTCGGTGCCGGATCGTGGTTCTTTGGCGGATTTGGTGGCTTTGCTCACGGTGGAACTGGCGCAGAAGCGCGCATTTCTGCAGGGCAGCCAGGTGGCGCTGCAAGTAGGCTATCGCAAGCTAGACAAAGAGCAGGTGCGCCAGCTGCAAGCCGTTTTTGAACAAAACCAGCTGGAACTGTGGGCGATTTTGGCCGAAGACCCCAGCGCCAGGGAAGCCGCCCGTGAGCTGTCTTTGGCTACGCGCCTTTCTGGCAGCCAGACGGATTTAAACGGCAACTTTTTTGTCGCAGGTGGCGGAGCCGGAAACGGCCGTTGCCAACGACTTGCCAGCGCAAGGTGGCCTCATCCTCAAAGAGACGCTGCGTTCTGGTCGGTCTATTTACCATGAGGGGCATGTGGTTGTCATTGGGGATGTGAACCCTGGGGCGGAGATTGTGGCCAGCGGCGATGTGATTGTGTGGGGCCGCCTGCGTGGTTTGGTGCATGCGGGGGCGTTGGGGGATGAAACGGCCGTTATTTGTGCCCTTGAACTTACCCCAACTCAGCTGCGCATCGCTGACCAGATTGCCATCTCCCCAGACGAAAAGCGGGGCAGAGCAATCCCCCGAACAAGCAGCTATTCGCAGCGGCCAAATTGTGGCCGAAATGTGGCAGCGATAAAAAAGAGATTGGAGGCTGGAGATTAGAGATTAGACCAGTCACAACTCTTTAATCTCTAATCTCCAATTTCTGTGTAGGAGAAAATATCATGAATGGAAAAGTAATTACGGTAACTTCCGGCAAGGGGGTGTGGGCAAGACGACGGTCACGGCCAACATTGCCACCGCCCTGGCCATGCTGGGCAAGAAAGTGGTGGCTATCGACGCCGACATTGGCCTGCGCAACCTGGATGTGGTGATGGGGCTGGAGAATCGCATCGTTTACGATTTGGTAGACGTGATTGAAGGCCGCTGCCGCCTGCGTCAGGCGATGATTAAAGATAAGCGCCAGCCCGATTTGTATCTTATTCCGGCGGCCCAAACGCGTGACAAAATGGCCGTTAGCCCGTCTGATATGATTTTGGTGTGCGATGAACTGCGGCAAGAGATGGATTACATTATCATCGACTCGCCTGCCGGGATTGAGCGCGGCTTTCGCAACGCAGTGGCCCCGTCGGACGAAGTGGTGATTGTGACCAACCCAGAAGTTTCGGCCGTACGGGATGCGGATCGCATCATTGGCTTGCTGGAAGCAGAGGAGAAGGGGCCGGGGCGGCTTATTATCAATCGCCTCAAGCCAGAGATGGTGGCCCGGGGCGATATGCTTTCCATTGATGATGTGCTGGACATTCTGGCCGTCGAGCTGATTGGCGTGATTCCTGAGGATGAGTCGATTTTGATTTCGTCTAATCGGGGCACGCCGGTGGCCATGAGTGGGCTGAATGGTTCCAGTGCCAGCCAGGCGTTTCGCAATGTGGCCCAACGTTTACAGGGTGAAACGGTTCCGTTTGTAGATTTAACCCCAAAACGGGTTTGTTGAACCGTTTAAACAACTGGTTTAGCAAGAGCTAATCAAGGAGCATGCAATGAATTGGTTCGAGCGACTACTAGGAAAACAGGAAAAAAGTGGTGCGACTGCCAAACAGCGGCTGCAAATGGTTCTCATCCATGACCGGGCGGATGTGTCGCCGGGGCTGCTGGAGCAAATTAAAGATGACATCATCGAGGTGATTGCCAAGCGGCTGGAAATTAACCCGGACAATGTGGTGGTAAACCTGGATAACACGGCGCAGGAAAGTCGGTTGGTGGCTGAGATTCCGCTGTTGCAACAAAACGGCCGTCGCCGAGCCACGGTTCAATAATCGGTAAAGAATAGCCTGGGGTAAATAGTAAATAGCCTGGGATTTATCCCCAGGTTAGCCAATAATCAGCAAATCTGAATAAATTGTGTAAAATGCCGCCTGGTGTCGCCACCGGGCGGTTTGCGTTTTACAATGGTACGTATGGTTGGCTCTGTAAATGCAAGTCGTGCGTCTGTTTGGCGCTATTTTGATATTTGGCTGGTGGCTGCGGTTCTGCTGCTCACCTCCTACGGCATCTTGATTATACGCAGTGCCGTGACGGGGCCCCTGCCTTTGAAGCGCTGCCAGGTGACCAGATTCAGTGGGCGGTCATTGGCGTTGTCATCATGCTTGTTGTTGCTTCTGTAGATTACCGGGTTTTAACCTCGTCCCACTGGTACATTTATGCGGGGCTGATTTTGGCCTTGATTTTGGTGCTGGTGGCTGGGGCATTGGGCAATGAAACCCGCCGTTGGATTGAGATTCCGGGCATTGGCATTCGCATTCAGCCTTCGGAATTCGGCCGTATTTTTCTGCCGGTTACATTTGGCCAGTTTTAGCAAACCGGCACAGTCGCATGAACCAGTTCTCCAATACGATTATCTCTCTTATTTACGTGGGGTGCCCATTGCCCTCATTTTTGTGGAGCCAGATTTGGGGATGTCGGTGCTGTACGTTTCTGTCTGGTTTGTGATGATTTGGCTGGCGGGCCTGCCGCTGTCTCATTTTGCTATTTTAGCGGTGTTGGGGTTGGCACAATTGCGGCCGTTTTCCATTCTTAGCTGAGTACCAACAGGAGCGCATTACCACCTTTGTGAACCCTGAAGATGCCGATGAAGATGATATTTTTAATATCGAGCAGGCACAGATCAGCATTGGCTCTGGCGGCTGGTGGGGTAAGGGATACCTCAACGGCACGCAAAGCCAGCTGGCTTTTGCGTGTACAGCATACGGACTTTATTTTTTCAGTGGTGACAGAGGAGATGGGGCTGCTGTTTGGTTCGTTGGTTGTTGTGTTATTGCTGGGCTTTATTCTATGGCGAATTTTGCGTGTTGCCTGGCTAACGCCGGATATGGCGGGCAAGTTTATTTGTGTGGGCATTGCCACGGTGATTTTCTTTCAAACGGCCGTAAACATCGGCATGAACGTGCGCCTGGTTCCCGTCACCGGGCTTACGCTCCCCTTTGTGAGCTACGGCGGCAGTTCCCTCACCACGCTGTTTATTGGCATTGGCATCGTCCAATCTGTCCTCATGCGCCACCGCAAGCAGGAATTTGGCTAAGATTTTTATACAAAGGAACGAAGGGACGAAGGGTTTAGATAGATTTTCTTTGTTTCTTTCTATCTTCGTTCCTTCGTATACGGTTTTTTCTCAGCCCATTGTGGAAGCCATTCGCCGAATCCAGTATACTCCCCTACTCGCTGTACTCTTTACTTATAAGGTGCCGCAAAAAGAGGACAAACCTCTTAAATCTCTGTGATCTCTGTGGCCAATATTTGTTCAGGAAGGTTTAATGACGGTTAGAACACGGTTTGCACCCAGCCCCACGGGCTATCTACACATTGGCGGCGTTTGGGCGGCGCTGTTTGCCTGGCTGTATGCCCGGCGGCACGGCGGTCAATTTTTGCTGCGCATTGAAGATACCGACACCAAGCGCACTATCCCCGGGGCGTTAGAAAGCCTCATGACCAGCCTGCGCTGGTTTGGCATTGAGTGGGACGAAGTGGCCAGATGTAGGCGGGCCTTATGGCCCATACATCCAAACCCAACGCAAAGAGTTGTACCAAAAATGGGCCAACTGGCTCATTGAACATGATTATGCTTACAAATGTTTTGCCACGCCGGAAGAGCTGGCTGAAATGCGGGCCGCGCTGGAGGCCAAAGGTGACCGCTCTGGCTATGACCGTCGTTACCGCGATCTGCCTGCCGAAAAAGTGGCTGAGCTGGAAGCGGCGGGGCGGGAGTGTGGTGCGTTTTAAGATGCCGCTAGAGGGGCAAACGGCCGTTCCCGACCTGCTCCGTGGCGATGTGATGTTCGACAACAGCCAGTTCACCGACTACGTGCTGCTTAAATCCAACGGCCTGCCCACCTACCACCTGGCCACGTGGTCGATGACCATTTATGGAGATCACCCACATTACCCGTGGCGTAGAGTGGCTCAACACCGCCCGATTCAGCCAGATTTGTTCAAAGCGTTTGGCTGGGAGATGCCCGTGTTTGTGCATTTGCCCGTTATTTTGAACCCTAGCGGCAAGGCAAACTCAGCAAGCACCAGGCGTTCACCGAAGATGGCACCAAAATTTTGGTGCCGATGAGTTTATGGAAGGGTTACCTGCAAGGCGGTGCTCAACTTCCTGGCCAACATCGGCTGGACCTTTTGGCGATGACGTTGAAAAATTTACGATGGCAGAGGCAATTGAACGGTTTGATTTGGCAACGGTGAGCCCCGCGCCCGCCCAAGCTGCCCTACAGCAAGCTAGATTGGCTGAATGGGCAGTACATTCAAGAGATGGAACCGCTGGAACTGGCGAAGGCGGTACGGCCGTATCTAGAAGCCGCCGGTTTAGAAGTGAACGTCGAAGCCCTGCTGCTCGTGATGCCCCCCATGCGCGTGCGCCTTAAGCGTTTCACCGACGCCATCGACTTTTTGCGCTTTTTAGGTGAAGAAAGCCCCCTGCCAGCAAAGCGCCACCGCGCTCACGCACAAGCAGCTGCCACTGGAATCGGCCGTCACCGCCTTCCGTGAAGCGCATACCCTACTGGCCGAATTGCAGCCGTTTACCCTGGAAGAAATTAGTGCCAAATTGATGGCCATTGGCGAAAAACACACCACCAGCGGCAAAGCTGGCCCTTTCCGGGGGCAGATGCGCCTGGCCGTCACCGGGCAGCAAGTCTCACCGCCGCTGTTTGAATCTGTGCTGGCCCTGGGGCGTGCCCGCGTGGTGGAACGGTTAGACCAGATTTTGGCCCTTTGGGGGAGACAGCACCAACTGCTGGTGACCACCATCAATGAAAATCAAAGATTGGCGCATGCATGCGCATGCAGTTCTAGCGCAGATTGCGCACAGATTTAATCCGCGTTCATCCGCGTAATCTGCGGGCCTCTTTTCAGAGAGAAACAGCCCAACATTTTGCCGTGGCTTGTTTGCCATGTGATAGCGCTTCTGGTAGAATCTCGCTTCGGTCAACGGAACAGTGCGGGATAGTTTAATGGCAGAACCGGCGGCTCTGAACCGTCTAGTCCAGGTTCGAATCCTGGTCCCGCAGTCAGAAAGAACATGGTGCAAAAGCCATGTTCTTTTTTTACCGCAGAGGTCGCGGAGGTCGCGGAGTTTTTAATTTCTCTGCGTCTTTTGCGTTCTCTGCGGTGAATGTTTTTAGGTAAACGGCCGTAACGCCCCCCGCCAAATCTGCCAGCAAATCTTCTACAGCCTCAATACCCGTGGAGTAGCGAATGAGGCTTTCCGGGATGCCCATTGCTGCTCGTTCCTCCGGCGTGCATTCCACGTGGCTGGTGGTGGCTGGCGGCCCCACAATCGTTTCTACCGCGCCCAGGTTGGCGGCAGCGTGGGCCAACTTTAGCCGGGGCAAAAAGCGGCGCACCGCGTCGAAGCTGTTCTCCTTCAGCATAAAGCTGAGCATTCCGCCAAAGCCACGCATTTGCTTTTGGGCGATGGCGTGCCCGCCGTGCGAGGCCAATCCCGGATAAAACACCTGCTCGATGGCTGGATGACCCTCTAAAAATTGGGCAATTTGCAAGGCTCTCGTTTTGCTGGCGAACGCGCAGCGCCAGCGTCTTCATGCCGCCGCAGCAGCAGGTACGCCGCCATCGGGTGCAGCGTCGCCCCGTTGATCTCCCGGTAATGGTAAATTTGCCCTACCAAATCTTTGCGCCCGACGATGACCCCGCCCAGCGCATCGGCGTGGCCACCCAGGAACTGCGGTGGCGCTGTGCAGCACCAAATCGGCCCCAGCGCCAGTGGATTTTGGTTGATGGGCGTGGCGAAGGTGTTATCGACGATGACGATGGCCCCGACGGCGTGGGCGGCAGCCGCCAGGCGGGCGATGTCCATCACTTTGGTGGTGGGGTTGGTGGGGCTTTCCGGGTAAACCAGGTCGCAGCCCTGGCCAATTTCGGCTTCGATTTGGGGGTGGTCGGTGGTGTCGCACAGGGTGACGCCGATTTGGAAGCGGGGCAGGAATTCGGTGAAGAGCACGTTTGGTGCCGCCGTAGGTATCCTTCTCGAGACGACGCGCTGGCCGGGCGAGAGCAGGCCAAACAGGGCGCTGCTGATGATGCCCCATGCCGGTGGCGGCGCTGGTGGCGGCTTCGCCGCTCTAGCTGGCGCACTTTTCCTCGAAGGCGTGCAGTGGGGTTGGTGTTACGACCGTAAATATGCTCCACCTTTTTGCCCCAAAGCCACCGCCTGCCATTCATCCACATCCCGGTAGCCAAAGGAGACGCTGTGTACCACTGGCACCTGGGTCGCTCCTTGCAGCAAATATTCTTCCTCGCCTGCCCAAATGCATTGGGTGGCGGCTTTCAGGGTTGGTTCGTTTGTCATGGGTTACCTCGTTTGGGAGGAATTTGGGACACGGATTAACACTGGTTTTGGTATTCTTTTGTGTCAATCCGGTGTCCCAGTCAAAAAATTAGTTGCCGAGTACTTTGTTGCCGGTTGGGCCGGGGCTGCCTTCGGCTGGCTCGATGGTGATGCCGAAGTTTCGGGTAATGGGCCAGCGGCTCTGGCGAGTAGATGATTCTGGCCAGGTAGCCATCTTCGAGACGTTGAACAGGCCGCCGCTGGTGCGCTGCCCGTCTTTGATGAGCCAGAGCTGGTACGCCTGGGTTTCGGGCAGCTGGGGCAGATTTTGCACCACCAGGGTGCCGTATTCGCCATCGCCGCTGATGATGATGAGGCCGGTGGCTTCGGCGCTGGTTTCGCTGCTGAGGGTGATGGTGCCGAAGTTGGCGGGGTGCGGGTGTCGTCTAGCTGCTGCCGCAGCTGGAAGTTGCTGATGAGCAGAATGATGAGGCGAGGCTAACGCTGGTTGCCAGAGCGGCCGTTTCTAAACCAGCCGCGCCAGTTGATGGGTTGACGGGGATTGGTGGGAACGGCCGTTTCTTGGACATCATCGTTCGCTTTAATTTCTTGCATGGAGGCGGGTTTTTTAAGTTGGCAGGGGGCAGCACGGGTGGGGGTGGCCGGGTTGTGAGCTGGTAACTTCCTGGTATGCGTCTAGCTCTGCCTGGCAGGCGGCACAGGTGGCCGGTGGGCGGCAACCTGGGGCCGCTTGTCGTCGGCCAGCAGGTTGAGCGCATAGCGGCTAGCTGTTCAGTGACGTGGGTTTCAGAACTCATGGTTGGCATTACATCTATAAAAATCTGTAATATTTTCTATTAAGCAGATACGCATTGACAATTCTTTGGATTTACGGCTGCAAAACAAGCTTTTTGGTTTTTGCATCCCCAGCCGGATGCGCGTTTTGACCGTGCCCAAGGGCATTTCCTGGCTGGTCGGCAATTTGGCTGTGGCTGTAGCCGTTGAAGAAGGCGAGCAGCAGCACCCTCTTGTTGTTCTTCGAGCAGTTCAGCCAGGGCGGCATGGATGCGTTGCTTTTGCATTTGGTAGGCAACGGCCGTTTCCGGCGAAATGTCCGTCTGCACTTGTTTCTATGGTCAAGTCGGCCCAACTAATGCTGTGTTGTGCTCTGGGCGCACGCCTTCGCGGCCGCAGCATGTCGATGGCCGGTTGCGGGTCACCTGCTGGTGAGCCAGGTGCGCACGCTGGCCCGGTCGGCCCGGTAACTGGCAGCTTTGTCCCAGACGCGCCGAAACACGTCAGGGTAATCTCTTCCGGCCAGCTGTTGATTCCCCACCAGATGGTAGGCGACGCTGTAGAGCAAACGGCCGTATCGATCATACAACACGCTCAATGCTTCGGCCCGGCGGTTGATGATATGCGCTAAAAGCGTTTGATCCTCTACAGTTCGGTAA
>JADJOJ010000005.1 GCA_016713825.1 Candidatus Leptofilum gracile
TTTTAAGAATGGCGGAAAGGGCGACGATGAGGGCGACGATGCGTGGGGTTGTACATCAGCCAGCTCAGCCGACCGGCACTGCCTGCGAGTAAGCAGAGTTGGGCTTCTGCCAAAAGAAAAGACGACCGCTAAACGGCCGTTTATCATCGTTTCTCCATACCAGTTGAGCACAGAGCCCGACGGGCGGTCCACAAAACAGGACAATGGCTAATACCCCCCAACACATTAATTAAAAGATCGTACTCGGCAAACGGACTGGACAGGTCGGGCAAGCCAAACACAACAAAGCCAAATGTCAGCAGCAGCAGGAATCCCATCAGCCAAAACACGCGCCGAAAGCGAATGAGCCAACGCTCAAAACTGGCGGGCCAGTTTACGGCTGACGCCGCAAAAAACAGGCTGCTCACCGGTAAGCTTAACCGGAGCGACCAGGTAAAGGCCACACTGTAAGGATCTTCTATGAGAATATTGGGGGTGGCCAAACTGCTAAACAAACGAGTGCAGCCAGGACAATAAAACCCAACTGTGAGAAAATAGAGCGGGCTGTGGTTTTGTCACCCAGGGCGCTGTTGGCAAACAGGGCAGCAATCAGGGCCATAAAACTCGCAAACGCGCCAAAGTAGTATTGATCAGGTGTGTGTACCATGATAGACTCCAGGCATCAATGTTTAATCCAGGCGTCAACCGTAGCAGGGCAAAGATGAGCAACGGAACCGCCAGGAGAACGGCCGTTACAGGATTTCCGTTTTGCGTGGAGAATCAATTCAGACATGGTTCCCTATTTTATGTGCTTTGCTGAATATTTGGCTTACGGCACGGTAAAGAAATCGTGAAAGAGCAGTACTGAAGTACCAGGTTGCCCCATGAACCCAATTTTGAAGCAGATGCCTTATTCATTCGACACCGACCGGTTAACCATTCGTGGCCCTTTGCCTGGAGATGGTGTGCGGGTGAGAACGGCCGTCCTTGAATCACAGGCGGCGCTTAAACCATGGATGCCCTGGGCCGTGGAAATCCCTTCTGAAGAATCATATGAAATTCGCGTTCGTGAAGGTGAACTTAACTACCTGGGCCGCAAAGATTTTTGGCTGCTCCTCTTCCTGAAGGATAGCGACACCCTCATTGGCAGCAGCGGCCTGCACAACGCCAACTGGGACGTGCCCAGCTTTGAGATCGGTTACTGGCTGCACAGCAGCCACACCGGCCACGGCTACATCACCGAAGCGGTCAACGGCATTTGCCAGTTTGCCTTCCACCACCTGGAGGCCCAGCGCCTTCTCATTCGCTGCGATTCAGAAAATGAACGCAGTGCGGCCGTGGCCCGTCGCTGCGGCTTCATGTTCGAAGGCACCCACCGCCACGATTCGCGCGATCATCTCAGCAACGCCCTGGCCAGCACCCACTATTTTTCCAAACTACCTCCTTAGAAAATAAACCTCCGGGAGGCTTCAAAAATGGCCTCTGTTACGCACTGAACCTCCCGGAGGTTGAGTTTTCATTCATGGTGGTCGGCGACAGCCGGTGTCGTCTGCTTCGTAAATGTGGGTCGGATTGCCAATCCGACCTACGATTTTCATTGATGGGGCTGAGCTTGTGCTCATGTTGTTTCCCGAATACGCGGGCATAAATTGGTACCCCATAAAGTTGCGACCGTGTTTGCGGCTGTTATAATCCGCCAGTTGCGAGCCTGTTGGCAGTGGCTCGCAGTCAAAATTCATAAATTCAACGATCCATCTTTATTCGTGGACCAAAGTAGGCTTTTGTCATGGAAGGAAAAGATTATGTGTGGCTACTCGTTATTTTGGCGATAGCTGGTTGGGCCATTTGGATTGTACAAAATCCGGACTACCCCATTCGGCAAGGGTTGGATTTGCAGGGCGGCCTGCAAGTGCTGCTGAAAGCCGATTTGCCCGACGACGTAGAAATTGAGCCAGCCCAGCTGGATACTTCACGCCAAATTATTGAGCAGCGTGTGAATGCGCTGGGTGTGGCCGAGCCTTTGGTACAAACCGAAGGCGACCGCCGCATTTTGGTGGAACTGCCCGGCATCGATAATCCGGAAGAGGCGGTCTCCTTGATTCAGGAGACGGCCCTGCTGGAGTTTGTGGATTCTGGCACGGTACCGCTGCCAGGAAGGCACCTGCATTCGCACCAGCCTGAACCAGGGCCCTTCTCGCTGTGAACTGGGGCCAGATGGCGAAACGAGTGGAACGGCCGCTCCCACCTTCGAAACGGTGATGACCGGTGCCGCCATTCAGTCGGCCGAATCCCGCGCGACAGACCTGAACCAGCATTTTGTGGAATTTACGTTGCAGGCCGATGAGCGCGAGCTGTTTGCCAACTACACGCGCGAGCATCAGGGGCAGTTCTTAACCATCGTGTTAGACAAGCAGGTGATTTCTAGCCCGCAAATCAGCGCGGTTATTGAAGGACAGGGCACCATCACCGGTGACTTTACCCTGGAAGAAGCGCAGCGGCTGGCGCTGCAACTTCGCTTGGCAGCTTGCCCATTCCGCTGGTCATCGACAGCACGCGCCAGATTGGGGCGACGCTGGGTGAACTTTCGGTGGCTTCTAGCGTGCAGGCGGGCACCATTGGCGTGGCCGTGGTGCTGCTGTTTATGCTTGTTTATTACCGGCTGCCAGGCTTGCTGGCTGATCTGGCTTTGGTTTTGTATGCGGCCGTTAATGTGGCCGTGTTCATGGCTATTCCGGTGACGCTGACGTTACCGGCCATTACCGGCTTTTTGCTCTCGACAGGGATGGCGGTGGATGCCAACATCCTGGTGTTTGAGCGCATGAAGGAAGAGCTGCGCGCGGGTAGTTCGCTGCGCGAGGCGATCTTCACCGGGTTTGACCGGGCCTGGACTTCGATTCGGGATTCCAATATTGCCACGCTGGTGATCTGCCTGGTGCTGTGGACGTTTGGCCGCAGCTTTGGGGCTAGCGCGGTGCAGGGTTTTGCCCTGACGCTGGCCATTGGGGTGGGAATTAGCATGTTTACGGCCGTTATCGTCACCAGAACCTTTGTCCGTTTTGTGATGGGTTCCCTGGCCGACCGTATTGGCCGCAGCAGCTGGTTGTTAGGTGTGTGATGTTTTTATTTAACTTGGTTGAAAGACGAAAAACTTATTTTATTTTCTCTGGCATTGTCATTGGCCTGGGCATTTTGGCAATGGTCTATTCCTTCATCTCCACCGGTTCCCCCTTTTTGCTGGGTGTGGATTTCCGGGGTGGGGCCCGGTTTGAAGTGCAGTTTACCGAGCCGGTGACGGAAACGGCCGTTGAAGAAGTTTTTAGCAATGCGGGCATCAGCAATCCCAGCATCATCGCCTTGCGCGGTGAGGGGCTGCAAAATGCGTGGCAGATCCGCACCGAAACCTTGAGCCCTGAAGAGGCCCAAGTGATCGAGGACGCCCTGAACGAGCTGGCTCCATTGGTGCCAAACAGCACTCAAGTAGAAAGCGTCAGCGGTACGGTGGCCGGTGAAGTAACCAATTCCGCCTTTATTGCGGTGCTTGTCGCTGCCCTGATTATCCTGGTGTACATCATGTTGGTGTTTCGCCAGGTGCCCAACCCGTTCCGCTATGGGGCGTGTGCTGTGGTGGCCATGCTGCATGACCTGTTTGTGATTTTTGGCGTGGCAGCATTGACCGGCATGATTTTGGGTTGGGAAGTGGACGCGCTGTTTTTAACGGCCGTTCTCACCGTGGCTGGCTTCTCTTTGCAAGATACCATCGTGGTGTTCGACCGCATCCGCGAAAATATTGCCAAACGGCCGTTAGAAAAATACGAACGCATCGTCAACCGCTCCATCTTGGAAACCATTCACCGCTCACTGGCAACCCAGCTAAATGCCATGTTCATCATGGTGGCCATTTTGCTGTTTGGTGGTGCCTCCATTAAACCGTTTATTGCCATTCTGTTTGTTGGCCTGCTCAGCGGAACGTACAGCTCCATTTTTACGGCCGTTCCCCTGCTGGTTGCCTGGGAAAAGAACGAAATTCCTTTCCTAAAAGCGTAAATTTGTGAAAAAAGTTTGGCTTGTGCTGCTATTGTTGGCAGGCGGCGTCTGGGTCGCCTGCTCACAGCCGCCTGTGGATCAACAATCGCCACTGGCAGAGTTCCCCGTGCCAACCGCGCCCGTCATTCCCCCACCTTCACCCCCTGCCGCCCGGCAGCGAAATCAACACCATTCCCATCGTTACCGTAACGCAGGCCCCGCTGCCGACGCAGGCGACCAAAACGCCCATCCCTTTTGGGGCCAACGTGGTAGAACTGCGCCTCACCATCCCCAGCCTGGGGCTGGATCGCCGGTTGCAGGGCAGCGTCAACAGCCAGATTGTGTTGGTAGATGAGCGTACCGGCTTTGCTGTGCAGCGAGACAATCAGGCCAGCGTTTTGCTGGATTTACAGCAGGTGCTGCCGGAGCTGGTGACCACCGCTGTGCCAGAAGGGTGCGATAGCTGCGTCCGTATCACCTACAGTTTGCCCTTTTCTGGGGTTGAGGGGGAAGGCTGGCTGCGTGATCCGGTGCTGCTGGCCAGCCTGGAAAATTATTTCACCATTACCCTCGGCCCGCACTTCCCAGCTGCTGCAATGATTGGGCTGCGCCGCAGCGCTTCCCCGTACGCGCCCGCCCACACCATTGCGGTGATGGAAGACGGCCGTCTCTATCGCTGGATGGCCAATCAGGCAGAGGTGGCCCCCCGCAGCGGTGGCGTCCCCGGAACTGCTGGCCGCCTACGAAGCGTTGAATGCCCCCGCCCTGGCACAGCAGTACGCCGCGCCGTGCCCCGGCAGTTCGTTAGAATCGCTGCTGCTGGCCGGGCGTGAAGATCAGCGTCTTATCGCCCTGGTTTGCCCGGAATTTGCCGTACCGTCTTCCTTGCAGCCGCTCTACCTGGCGCTGGATAGGGCGCTGAATGAGATGCTAGACGCCAGCGAAGCGACGCTGCCCCGCCCCCCCGCCACCTTTCCGCTAGACGCGGTGCTCGATTACCAGCGCAGCGACGGAGCGCAGCTGACGATTTTGCTGGACGATACGGCCGTTGCCACCCTCCTCAACGGCCAACCCATCAGCACCACCCTCAGCAGCAGCCAGGTCATCAGCCTGACGACAGAATTGCTGGCCAGCGGCAGCCTGCGCACCGGCCTCACCACCTTCTTGAGCGATGGCACAGTCACGCCAGAGGCGACCCGGTCTGTGCTGCTGGTGCGCGGCCCTGGCGGCGTTTACGATGCCCAATGGAACGATGCGTTCCGCGCCGAGGAGCTGGCTGAGCTAAATACGTTGTTAAACGACCTGCTCGCGGGCGAAACGGCCGTTCCGGCAACCCCACCCAGCCCCACGCCCGACACACCCACCACACCAGGGCCGGAAGAAACGGCCAGTGCCAGAAACCACCCCATCGCCCACGCCAGACAGCGGGTAAATGGTGATAAGGGAATCAATAGAGATGTTTGCATTATTTTGCCAGGATAACCAGCTGATTTTGCGGCAGGAGTATCCCTTGCCACTGCCTGAACCAGATGAAGCGCTGGTGCGCATTTCCCTCGCTGGCATTTGCGCCACCGATTTGGAGATGGTGAAAGGATATGTTTCCGGCTTTGCCGGGGTGCTGGGGCATGAATTTGTCGGCGTCGTGGAACAGTGTGCCGACCCTGCCTGGCTGGGCCAGCGGGTGGTAGCCAGCATAAACATCGGCTGCCAGACGTGCGAAATTTGCCGCAAGCACGGCCCAGAGCATTGCCCCACGCGCCGCGCCCTGGGCATGCACCACAAAGATGGTGCGTTTGCCGAATGGATGACGGTGCCCATTCGCAACTTGTTTGCCGTGCCAGACAACGTGCCGGACGAACAGGCCGTTTTTACGGAGCCATTGGCGGCGGCGCTGAAAATTCGGGAGCAGGTGAAGATACGGCCGTCCTTGAAAACGGCCGTTGTGGGGCCTGGGCGGCTTGGTTTGTTGGTGGCCCAGGTGCTCAACCTGGCGGGGGGCAACGTGACCGTGCTGGGGCGGCGGCGCAGTTCGCTGGAACTGCCCGCTTCGTGGGGGCTGGCCACCGGCCTCACCACCGATTTTGCCGAAAACAGCTTTGACCGGGTGGTGGAAGCCACCGGCAACAGCGTTGGGTTTGCCCAGGCGCTGCGGCTGGTGCGCCCGATGGGCACCATCGTCCTCAAAAGCACCTTTGCCGATGACAACCATCTGGATATGACCAAGATTGTGGTTAGCGAAATTGAGGTGGTTGGCTCCCGCTGTGGCCCGTTTACCCCCGCGCTGCGCTTGCTGGCTGCCGGTCAAATCATCACCGAGCCGTTCATCATGGCAGAATATCCCCTGGCCGATGGCCTGGCTGCCTTCCAGAAAGCCGCTGAGCCGGGGGTATTGAAGGTTTTGTTACGGCCGTAACCGATTTTGTGACACAAATTTCACCAATTCTGTCGTCGTCAATCGTTTCTTGAACAAAATTGGCTCTTTGGGAATTCAGGGGGTTTACAGCCCGTGATGCGTGAAACGTGATGCCTCTCTGGTCACGTTTCACGCATCACGTTTCAACCATTCTTGACCATTACATAATTCGGGCTAATTCGGTGCGAAAACAGTTAACCCCGCCAAATCTTAAAGACCCGAAACCTCTTCATACAATCTGCCTTGACAGCCGCCCGCCTTTGGTTAGAATTAGAACATATGAGCGATTACTGGATTCGAGCAAGTGAAATTGGCGATTATTTGTACTGCCAGCGCAGCTGGTGGCTCAAGCGCAGCCGGGGCATTGCCCCGCAAAACGTGCGGGAGCTGGAGCAGGGTACGCAGCATCACCGGCAGCATGGCCAGCGGGTGCAGCAGTCGCTCTGGCTGCGCCGCGCCGCGTTTGTGCTTATTTTTGTGGTCGTAGCGTTTATGACCTATTCGTTGATGAACGGAGGCGGGGATAAGGAATTGGGCAATTAGGTAGTTACCCAATTACTCAATTACCCAATTACCCAATCATGATTTGGGGCGGTTACTCTCTCGGTATTGGTTTTTGTGCTGGCGCTGGCGCTGTGGCTGTGGTGGCGCGGCGGGTTGCTGGCGGATGAGTCGGGGTTGCCAAACGGCCGTATCCTCTACACCGACGCGGGCAGTGCCTGGATGGTCAACGACGAGGCGCTGTATGACCCAGAGCTGCGGCTGGTGGGCAAGCCGGATTACCTGGTGGAGGAGCCAGACGGGGGCATCATCCCGGTGGAAATCAAGTCGGGCAAAGCGCCGCCGGAGCCGTGGGAAGGCCACTTGTACCAGCTGGCGGCATACTGCTGGCTGGTGGAGCGGGCGTATGGGATACGGCCGTCTCACGGCATCATCCAATACAAAGACCGCGCTTTTGCCGTAGACTACACCGACGAGCTACGCGAAGATTTGCTCGATCTGCTCACCGAAATGCGCGAAGATTTGTACGAAGTCGAACTAGACCGCGACCACAACGATTGGAACCGCTGCGCCCGCTGCGGTGTCGCCTCTGCCTGCACCCAGCGCCTCGGCTAACCCCCCCAAAAAAAAACCTGACAGGTTTCCACCACCCCTTTGCCAACAGAAACGCCTGCATTGCAAAATAATCTTAAACCGAAAACCCCTTGTAAACCTGTCAGGTTTACCGCACTCCTTCGCCAACAGAAACGCCTGCATTGCAAAATAATCTGGGTCTTCAGGATTTCGTGGGGTCTGGCGTGAAACGTGATGCGTGAAACGTGATGCGTGAAACGTGATGCGTGAAACGTGATGCGTGAAACGTGATGCCTCTCTGGTCACGTTTCACGCATCACGGGCTGTAAACCCCCTGAATTCCCCTGATTGACTGACAAATCTTATTTAACATAAAGAAGGTGCTCCTCTTTTTGAGATAAACTTGTGATTCACCAAAAACACAAACTCAAAAAAAGGTAGCACCATGACTAATCATAACACGCTCTTTACCAATATCATGACATTTATCCGCGATGGTCAGCTCAAGTTTCATGACCTGCGTATTGCCCAAACCTTTATTTGGGCCGTTGTGGGCGTCATCCAGAGTGAACAGCCTCACTTTAGCCACTGGCTGCCCTTTCGCAAGGGAAAGGCCAAGGCGGCCAGCAAAGCACGGCAGTTCTCGCGCTGGATACACAACGAAAAGATACGCCCGATGCCCATTTACCAGCGGTTCATCCAGCACCTTTTACGAGATTGGTGTGACCACACAGCCTATCTAGCGTTGGATACAACTCAACTGTGGAAGCGGTTTGTCATTGTGCGCCGGGCCTTGTCTACTGCGGTCGAGCTATTCCACTAGGCTGGGTTGTTTGTGCCGGTGGCAGCGCCACGGTTGCTGTAGCTTGCTACCAGCGGATGCTGGCCAAGTGGCCGCCCAGATACCCACGACAACCAAAGTGATCTTGTTGGCCGACAGGGGCTTTGGCCACATTGAGCTGCTGAAAGTGGCGACCCAATTGGGCTGGCATTTCCGCATTCGTCTCAAAAGTGACACCTGGGTTTTCTGGCGAATGGCCAGCGCCGTCAGATCGAGCCCTGATGCCACCCGTGGGCAAAGGTTGCTGCTATACGCATGTTTGGTTGACCAAACAGAAATATGGACCGCTCCACTTGGCCGTTGCTCATGTTATCACGCCCAATGGCAGCGAGAAGTGGGCGATTGTCAGCGATGAACCAGTTGGCCGCCACACCTTTGACGAGTATGGGTTGCGCTTCAACATTGAAGAAAACTTTCTGGACGACAAATCGGCTGGCTTCAATCTGGAAGATAGCCGCTTGCAGGATTCAATGGCTATCTCTCGACTGTGTCTCGTATTGGCCACAGCTACAGTTTACCTGGTTTCTACAGGTGTGGCGGTCGCTACACTCGGGTTTCGTCCCCTGGTAGATACCCATTGGCGACGGGGCTTGAGCTACTTGCAAATCGGCTGGCGCTGGTGCAAACATGCGCTAGCCAACCGTAAATGGCTCCAATCCTTTCTTTGGTTGCCGCCGAATCCTGACCCAGAACCGGCCATTGCTTCGTGGAAACAGTTTTACAGGCCGATGTTTGAGCTGCACTCTCTAGAGTGGTTATGATATTGTCAAGGTGCTTTTTTGTTAATTCTGTCAGTCAATCAGTGAATTCCCAAAGAGCCAATAATCTTAAACCGAAAACCCCTTGTAAACCTGTCAGGTTTACCGCACCCCTTCGCCAACAAAAGCGCTGACATTGCAAAATAATCTTAACCTGAAGACCCCTTGAAAACCTGACAGGTTCCGCTAACTTTGGTAAACTCGACCTGCTCGCCCGCATCTGCACCGTCAGCGTGCAAACCATGCGCATCATCCACCAAATGCCGGATGACAGCTAAAAGACACAAAAGTGTGTAATTTACGAGAGAAAACGGGCCTGAAGTTGTCATTCCGAACGGAGTCTTCGGAGTGAGGAATCTTATGTCTTTGCCAAGTAGAAGATTTCTCGGAGGACCTCGAAATGACACCTTGCCGACTAAACATTGAAACATTAACAGGACTTTTGTAAACGGCGGAGACACATTTGCCGGAGAAGATAAGATGCTCGATCAAGTTCAATTTATCAAAGAAAATGATCAGGATCGTTTTGCGATTATTCCCATTGATGAGTACCGATTTCTAAAAGAGCTGCTCGATAATGAGGAAAAATTAGCCGATTATCTTGATTATCTACATCTGCAACGTGTGAAAGTGCAATCAAATAAACGGTTGTCGCTTGCCGAGATAAAACACGAGTTATCTTTGGAGTAAGGAGTCAATGACGTTTCGCAATGACGAAACGATTCAATGTGAGCGCTGCGGACGCCATTTCACGTGGAGCTACGGCGAGCAGCGATTTTATCGCGAGAGAAACCTGCATCGCCCCAAACGTTGCCCCAAGTGCCGGGCGATTGTAAACGCTGAACGGGATCCCATTCAGCATGTGCCTCCCGTATTGCCTCCACAACCCCAAACGAAGCGACCACGGGAAAAAGCACCATTACCAGTGGAACGGCCGTCTTGGTGGAACCCTTCACAGCATAAAAACAATGTTGTTCTAGGGCTGCTCATTTTCCTTTTTGTCGTGGCGTTGGTGGTTTTACTGGTTGTTATGTTTTGAGGTGGCAAAGAAACTTGAAAGTAGCTATCGAAGGCCCGTTGCTAAACCAATCACACCTGTGCGAGCCGATTTTGCGGGCGCTGCCGGACTGGTTTGGCATTGAAGAAGCCAATCAGCAGTACGTGGCCGATACGGCCGTTCTCCCCACCTTTCTCGCTTTCAACCAAAACAACCCCGTTGGCTTCCTCACCCTCAAGCAGCACACCCCCTACGCCGCCGAAATTCACGTGATGGCCGTTTTGCCCGATTGGCACCGGCATGGCGTGGGGCGGGCGCTGCTGGCCGCCAGCGAAGCATATTTGCGGACACAGCACGTAGAATTTTTGCAGGTAAAAACGCTCAGTTCCCGCGATCCTGATGAGGGATACGGCCGTACCCGCCAATTCTACCTGGCCGCGGGCTTTCGGCCTCTGGAAGAGTTCCCCACCCTCTGGGGCGAAGCCAACCCTTGCCTTCAGCTCATCAAACATCTGGCTTAGAACCCACCGCTAGATTGGGCCATTCTTCAAGAATGGCCCAATCTGCTTTCCGCCAATCTCAACCCGGCACTTTTGTACTTTTTCGCGGTATGGTATAGTTTTTCCAGCCAGCCAAACCGGCAAGAGGTAATTGAGTAATTGGGTAATTGGTTCGATTAATTACCCAATTACTCAATTACCAATTACCAAACAAACCCAGGCAAAAAAGGTGTCTATGTCGGTTCAACTTATTCAGCAATACCACGCCCAGGTGCAAAAAATCATCCGCTACGGCGGCAGCCGCAAAGAAAGCTCCGTGCGCAAACCGTTTCAGGATTTGCTGGAAGCGTACGCCCGCCAGCGCAACCTGGAAATGATCGCCGAGCTGGATTACCGCACCCGCACCGGACGCACCATCTACCCCGACGGCACGCTGAAAGACGCCCTGCGCCAGGATTGGGGCTACTGGGAAAGCAAAGACGAGGCCGATGACCTCGACGTGGAAATTGAGAAGAAGTTTGCCAAAGGGTACCCCTGCAACAACATTTTATTTGAGGATACGCAAACGGCCGTTCTCTACCAGGCCTGTGAAGAAGTCGCCCGCGTCGATTTTTTGGACGCCGCTGCCCTGGACGCGCTGCTGACTAAATTTGTTAGCTACGAAAGCCGCGAGGTGCGCGAATTCCGCGAAGCGATTGAAAACTTCACCCGCGACATCCCCGCCCTGGGCGAAATGCTGCGCGAAGCGATCCGCGAACAGTTTGAGCAGAACAGTAAATTCCAAAAAGCGGCCAAAGATTTTCTGGAGCTGTGCCAGGAAGCGATCAACCCCAGCATGGAGACAACCGACGTGCGCGAAATGATCGTGCAGCACGTGCTCACCGAAGATATTTTTGTCACCGTGTTCGACGAGCCGCAGTTCCACCGCGAAAACATCATTGCCCATGAGCTGGGCCAGGTGGTGGGCACCTTTTACAGCGGGCAGGTGCGGCGGCAGATTGACGCCAGAATCGAAGGCTACACCCGGGCCATCAAAGCCCGCGCCGCCCAGATTTACAACCACCAGGAAAAGCAAAAATTCCTCAAGGTGCTGTACGAAAACTTCTACAAAGCGTACAACCCCAAAGCCGCCGACCGCCTGGGCATTGTCTACACCCCCAACGAGATTGTGCGCTTTATGATTGAAGCGGCTGATCATTTGTGCTTTAAACATTTTGGCCGCACGCTGGGCGACCCCGGCGTAGAGATTTTGGACCCGGCTACCGGCACCGGCACCTTCATCACCGAGCTGATTGAATATTTGCCGCCGCACCAGCTGGCGCACAAATACAAACACGAACTGCACTGCAACGAAGTGGCCATTTTGCCCTACTACATTGCCAACCTGAACATTGAATACACCTACAAGCAAAAGATGGGCGCGTATGAACCGTTTGAAAACATTGTTTTTGTAGACACGCTGGACAACATGGGCTTTAAGACCGGCTACGTGCGCCAGCTGGGGCTGTTTGGCCTGACCGACGAAAACAGCGAGCGCATCGAGCGGCAAAACAAGCGGGACATCTCCGTCATCATTGGCAACCCGCCGTACAATGCGTGGCAAGAAAACTTCAACATGCAAAATGCTAACCGACCCTACAAAGAAGTTGACCAGCGCATCAAGGACACCTACATCAAACATGGCACGGCGCAAAACCAGATAGCCGTTTACGATATGTACACACGCTTTTACAGATGGGCTTCGGACAGAATTGGCGAAGAAGGAATTATTAAGTAGGTATTGCAATTATGTTCTTGGTTCGCAGCAAGAATGTCCAAAAAACAAAATGCATGATAAACCACATACATCCCTGCGATATTCGAGCAACCAGATACGAAAAATTAGCCTTTCTACGTGAACATCCTTTTCGAAAGATACATTTTGAGCATGTGACACCGAATAAAACCATAATTGGATTAATCTAACCGATAACGATTTTGACGATTTTCTGTCAATAGCAACCAAAGATGTGAAAAGTGGTAGAGGGAAAGAGGCCATTTTTCAATCCTTTTCACGGGGAGTTGAAACCACACGCGATGAATGGGTCTACGATTTTAGTGAGAATAATCTTGAAAAAGCAGGTACTTTATTGATTTATACAATCGGGATGTTGAAAATTACTGAAGTTTTCAAGAGAAGCATGTTGATAGTCAATTGAATTACAAAATTAAATGGTCAGTAGTCTCAAAGAATTTCCAGAGGCAGAAAATTTTACGAACGATCGCAGATTTTCGAAAGTTTGTATCGCCCTTTTGTGAAAATGCATCTTTATTTCGGTGAGGGCGTTATTCATCGTCCAGGGCAAAACCCTTCCTTTTTTCCCAAAAATGACTCTGATAATCTTGTGATTTCCTTCACCGATTCTGGTTCAGAAAAACCATTTATGACACTTGTCAGTGATCATCTGGCTGATTTGCATGTTGTGGGTGCGGGGTGCAGCGCACAATGTTTGCCCCTCTATCGCTACGACGACCTGGGCAACCGCATCGACAACATTACCGACTGGGCGCTGCGCCAGTTCCAGCAGCAATACGCCGCCACCCAACCTCCCGGAGGTTCCGAACCTCCGGGAGGTTTAACGAAACAAGACATCTTCCACTACGTCTACGCCGTCCTGCACCACCCCGCCTACCGCGCCAAATACCAGCTCAACCTCAAGCGCGAATTCCCCCGCATCCCCTTCTACGACGACTTCTGGCAGTGGGCCGCCTGGGGCCAGCAGCTCATGCAGCTCCACCTCAACTACGAAACCATCACCCCCTACCCGCTAGAGCGCGACGACAAAGACCCGGAAACCACGCGCACGGCCTACAAAGCCCGCCTCAAAGCGATCAAGGACGCAGCGCCAGGTACGGGCGACCCGCCGGGTCGCCCCTACGGCAGCATCGAAATCGACACCCTCACCACCCTCAGCGGCATCCCCGCCGAAGCGTGGGAGTACCAGCTGGGCAACCGCTCCGCCCTGGAATGGGTGCTGGACCGCTACAAAGAGCGCACCCCCAAAGACCCCACCATCCGCGAGCAGTTCAACACCTACCGCTTCCGCGACTATAAAGAACAGGTCATCGACCTGCTGGCCCGCGTCTGCACCGTCAGCGTCGAAACCATGCGCATCATCCACCAAATGCCGGATGACAGCTAAAAGATTACAAAAGTCTCCGAGACTTTTGTAATCTTGGCGGCCTGCTTTCCCAGTTTGGTACCATTTTGTATAATGCAAGGGATTCGATTTTTCATACTATCGTTCGATGAGGGAAATGCCCATGACAACTATGGCATCAATTGAAATTCCAAAAGATATTCTCCGGGCTACACGGATGACGCCCGCTGAGCTAAAAGTGGAGCTGGCCATCACGCTGTTCCGGGGTAATAAACTTTCCTTTGGCAAAGCGCGGGAAATGGCTGACATGGATGCCTGGACGTTCCAACAATTGCTTGGTAGTCGCGGCATTTCTCCACATTATGATGTTTCGGATTACGAAGAAGATTTAGCCACGATATCTGAAATGGAATGATAGTTGTTAGCGATACCTCCACCCTCATCAACCTTGCCAGGCTTGGCGAACTAGAGCTGTTACAAAAGCTATATGACGAAATTCATGTTCCAACGGCCGTTTGGCATGAAGTCGTGGAGAAAGGCCGCGGCAAGCCAGGTGCGGCAAATATTGAGAAAGCTCCCTGGATTACAGTTAGAAATGTCTCTAATCAGGAATTTGTAAAGGCTTTGCGCCAAGATTTAGATGCAGGAGAATCTGAAGCGATTGCTTTGGCGTTAGAGTTGCAGGCTGATTTGCTGTTGATGGATGAGCGTTTGGGGCGAGCCACGGCACAATACTTCGGCTTAAAATATATTGGTTTGCTCGGTGTTTTGGTTTTGGCTAAGAAAAAGAGCCATATTCCAGAAATACGCCCCTTGATCAACAGGCTGAGAAACGAGGTTGGTTTTTACATCTCGGAAGCCCTTTATAAACGTGTCCTTGAGGATGCAAGTGAAAAATGATTGATTGGATGAGGTTGTTTTAAACTTCTTCTTCAGTCATCCCTTTCGCCAAACCAATCAACCCAAACTGGGCAATGAGGCGCAAAACGGCCGTCCACCTCCGTCCCCCCGCCACTGGCTTCTCCCGAAAAATATCCACCACGTGCAGCGGCAAAAAGAGCAGCATCAGCCCCAGCGTGCCCTGGGCGGCCAGCTTGCGCCACCGCGCCTGCCACAAGCCCACCGCCAGCAGTAGCTCCACCAGGCCAGAGAGGTAGACCAGAAACGGCCGTCCCGGCACCCCCTTCGGAATCAGCAACACAAAAATACGCGGCGACAAAAAATGCGCAATGCCAGAGCCAATAAAAGCAATCGTAAACCCAATCCGAGAATACCGATTCATCCAATTACCCAATTACCCAATTACCAATTACCCTTCCAGCAACAAACTCTCCGGGTCTTCAATCAACTCTTTCACCCGCACCAAAAACTGCACCGCCTCACGGCCGTCTACAATGCGGTGGTCATAGCTCAGCGCCACGTACATGATGGGGCGAATCGCCACTTCACCGCCAACCACCACCGGGCGCTCCACGATGTTGTGCAGCCCCAAAATGGCCACCTGCGGCGGATTCAATATCGGCGTGCTCAACATCGAGCCAAACACGCCGCCGTTGGTGATGGTAAAGGTGCCGCCGCGCAAATCGTCCAGCGTCAGCGACCCATCCTGCGACTTTTTAGCAAACTCCTTCGTCTGCTGCTCAATCTGGGCAAAGCTCATCCGGTCGGCGTCGCGCAAAACGGGCACCACCAGCCCCTCCTCCGCGCCCACGGCAATGCCAATGTCGTAGTAGCTTTTCAGCACCATCTCGTCGCCGTCAATCTCCGCATTCAGCCGGGGGAACGCTTTCAGCGCTCCCACGGTCGCCTTCACAAAGAAGGAGGTAAAGCCCACTTTGACGCCGTGCCGCTGCACAAACGCATCTTGCCGCCGCTTGCGCAGTTCCATCACGGCAAGCATGTCGATCTCGTTGAAGGTGGTGAGCATAGCGGCCGTTTGCTGCGCTTCCACCAGCCGGGCGGCAATGGTGCGGCGGCGGCGCGACATTTTGACGCGCTCCTCGCGGATCGGCCTGGCGGCTGGGAGCGGGCGGCGCAGGGGCTTGCGGGCGGGCCTTTCGGCCGGTTTGGCGTTGGCGAGATCGGTTGGGCCGATTCCAACAGCCTGGCCACATCGTTTTTGGTCACCTTGCCGCCGGGGCCGCTGCCCTTGACCCTGGTCACGTCCACCCCTTCTTCGCTGGCCATGCGCTGGGCGACGGGGGTGATTTTTTCGGCGGCGGCCACATTTGGGCGGCTGGAGGGTTCGCTTGGGCCGTTTTTCCGGCGCGGCGTTTGCCTGCGAGGCTGGCGCTGCCGTTGGGCTCGATGATGCCCAGCACATCGCCCACCTGCACATCTTCACCGGAGGCGACCAAAATTTTGCCCAGCACGCCCGACGATTCCGCGCCGACTTCCACGTCTACCTTGTCGGTTTCCAGCTCCACCAGCACGTCGCCCAAATTCACGGCGTCCCCTTCTTTTTTTAGCCATTCACCCACGGTTGCTTCCACAACCGATTCGCCCATTTGTGGTACTTTAATTTCGATACTCATTGGTTCCTCGTTATTGAGAGTGGCAGGTTAGAGGTTGCAGGTTGCAGGTGCAAAATAGACTTGCCACTTTTCACTTCTCACTTCTCACTTGTTCAAACGCATACTCTGTAATCGCCTGCTGGTTGCGGCGGTGCCAGGCGCTGGAGCCTTCGGCGGGGCTGGAGCGGGCGGGGCGGCCGATGTAGCGTAGGGGGGAAACGGCCGTTCACCACCCCCTCCAACCGCCAGCGCATAAACTCCCAGCTACCCATGTTGGCCGGTTCCTCTTGCAGCCACACCACCTCTTCCAAATTCGGATAACGGCTTAACACCGCCTCGATTTCCGCTTCGGGGAAGCTGTACAGCTGCTCCACACGGGCCAGCGCCACATGAAAGTTGTCTTTTGTCTCCTGCACCGCCGCCAAATCCACATACACCTTGCCGCTGCACAGCACCAGGCGGCGCACCCCGGCGGCGTTGTCGTCGGTCGTCTTGGGGTCGTCGATCACCGGCTGCCAGCCGCCTTCGGCCAGTTCGGCCAGGGTGGAGGCAGACAGCGGATGGCGCAGCAGGCTCTTCGGCGTCAGCACAATCAGCGGCAGCGGATCGGTAACCAGCAGCAGCGCCTGCCGCCGCAGCAGATGAAAATATTGGGCGGCGGTGGTGGGGTAGGCGATGCGCATGTTGGTTTTGGCCGCCAGCTGCAAAAAGCGCTCCAGCCGGGCCGACGAATGGTCTGGCCCCTGCCCCTCGTAGCCGTGCGGCAGCAGCAGCACCAGCGACGGCGTCTGCTCCCACTTCGCGTAGCCGCTGACCACGTATTCGTCAATAATCGCCTGGGCGGTGTTGATGAAGTCGCCGTACTGCGCTTCCCAAACCACCAGCCGCTCTGGCGCTTCGATGTTGTAGCCGTACTCAAAGCCAATCGCCGCATTTTCCGTCAGCGGGCTGTTGCGGATTTCGAAGGCGGCTTTGGCCTGGGGAATGTGCTGGAGGGGGATGTAGACACGGCCGTTTTCCCCATCCCGCAGCAAAGCATGACGGTGGCTAAAGGTGCCCCGCTCCACGTCTTCACCCGTCAGGCGGATAGGGGTGCCGTCGGCCAAAATGGAGGCCAGGGCCAAATCTTCGGCCGTGGCCCAATCGACGCTGCGCGCGGCGGCATCGTCCAGGCCGGTGCGCCGCTTTTGCATAGCGCGGGCCAGCTTGGGGTTCACGTTAAAGTCGGACGGGGTTTCCAGCAACGATTGGTTCAGTTCACGGAGGGTGGGGATGGGAACGGCCGTCTCCACCGTTTTGGCCGCGCCTTTTGGCGGCAGCTCCGCCTGCGGCTCCAGCGAGTCGGCAATCTCCTCAATTTGGAGCGATTCGTACGTCTCTTGCAGCACGCCCAGCTTGGCCTCCACCAGCTTTTCTGGCTCGGCGGCGTCGATGTCGCCGCGTTCAACCAGGGTGGTGGCCCATTTTTGCCGCACCGTGGGCAGCGCATCCACCGCCCGGTACATGCGCGGCTGGGTGAAGCGCGGCTCGTCCCCTTCGTTGTGGCCGTAGCGCCGGTAGCCAATCAGGTCGATCAAAAAATCTTCCTGGAACGTTTGCCGGTAGGCGATGGCCAGCCGGGCCACCTCCAGGCACGCTTCCGGGTCGTCGGCATTCACGTGTACGATGGGAATTTTGAACCCTTTGGCCAGATCGCTGGCGTAGCGGGTGCTGCGGCTGTTCCAGTAGTTGGTGGTAAACCCGACCTGGTTGTTGGCGATGATGTGAATGGTGCCGCCCACGCGGTAGCCGCGCAGCCGATGCATGTTCAGCGTCTCCGCCACGATGCCCTGGCCCGAAAAAGCGGCATCGCCGTGAATGAGGATGGGCAGGGTGATGGAGTGGTTAAATTCGGGCTTGCCGGGCTGGTTCACCAGGGTGCCTGCGGCGCGGGCCATGCCCACCACCACCGGGTTCACGTGCTCCAGGTGGCTGGGGTTGGGGGCCATTTTGATGACCAGGTCGATGATGTTGTCGCCTTCAAAATCGACGGTGCGGTTGGCTCCGGCGTGGTACTTCACGTCACCGGTCCAGCCGCGATAGTTGCGCCCTTCGTACCGGTCTTGTTGGGCGGGGTCTTTGAACTGGGTGAGGATTTCGGCATACGGCCGTTGCAAAATATGAGCCAACACGTTCAGCCGCCCCCGGTGGGCCATGCCAATGGAAACGTTAAACACCTTGGCCTCGGCCGCCCCGCCGATGATTTCGTCCAGCATCGGCAGCATCATGTCTAGCCCCTCAATCGAAAAGCGCGTCTTGCCGGGGAAGATGCGGTGCAGGAACAGCTCAAATGTCTCCACCTCGGTAAGGCGGCTGAGCAGGGCGTGGTTGTCGATGGGCGTTTGCGGCGGGCGGAAGCGGCGCGTTTCCACCATCTCTTGCAGCCACTGCCGCTCTTCCGGCACGCGCACGTGCGCATAATCAAAGCCGATGCTGGCGGAGTAGATTTGGCGCAAATTATCGATCGCCTCTTTGGCGTTGGCGGCGTTGGCCGCAGGTGGCCCGCCGATCAGGCTGGCGGGCAGGGCGGCCAAATCCGCCTCGGTAAGGTTGTGGGTCTCCAAATCCAGATCGGGGTCGCCGGGCGGGTTAAACAGCCCCAGCGGATCGATTTGGCTGGCCATGTGGCCAAACTTGCGGATGCTTTGCGCCAGATTGACCACCCCCATGATTTTTTCGGGTTGGTAGCCGGGCGCTGAGCTGGGCAAAGCGGGGGCTGTACTTGCCGGAGGATGCCCATTTTGCCCAAACTCAGTTGGTGGCTGCCACTGGGCAAACTGCGCCCGCGTGGCCGCATCCACCGAATTGGGGTCTTGTTGATATTTTTCGTACAGTTCCAAAATGTAGCCAGCGTTTGGCCCATGGAACTCTTGCCAGATATTCATAAATTTACCTGTTTGGTTCAAGTTGTTGCACCTGGCTGGGAAGCCAGATGGCGATTACGACGGCAATCAGGGGGAGCAGCGCCAGCCCTTGTAGGGTGATGGCCAGGCCGATGCGGTCAGCCATCAGCCCGACGAAATAGCTGCCCACGGCCCCGCTAAAAAACATGAACCCCAGGGCCAATCCAGACGCCATCGCTTGTTGTTTCGGTAACAGCGATTGTACCATGATCACCAAAATGGTGTGGGGCATGCCGCCGAAGAAGCCTGCCAGCAGCAGCAGCGCCGCCTGCCAGCCCACGCTTGACGGGACAAAAAAGTAGTAGGGCAGCACGGAGCCAGCCAGCCCCAGCAGGATGACCAGCTTGCCGGTGAAGCGATCGCCCAGCGTGCCGCCCACCAGCCCGCCCACGGCCGATCCCATCATGATCAGCCCAGACAGCCAGCCGATGAGGCTGGGGGAGTAGCCCTGGTCGGTAAAAAGCACGGGGGTGAAGGTGATGACGGCGATGCTGGCGGTGCTGCTGGTGAAGATGACGAGGGACAGCACGAGGATGCGTCGCCAAAAGTGGGGCGGGTGGATAAGTTTTTCTTTTGGGGCCAACGTTGGTTTGGCGGGAACTTTGGCGGCGGGTGGCGCATCGTGCAGCCAGCGCCAGCCGCTAACCAGGGCGGTGAGGGCCAGGATGGGCAGGAGGATGTAGCCGGGACGGCCGTATGCATCCAGCAGCATGCCCGCCAGCACCGGCCCCATAAACAGCCCCAGCTGCCCGGCGGTAAAAAAGAGCGCCGTGATGCGGCTGCGGTAGGTGATGCTGGTGCGGCTGGCGACCATCGTGCCGCTGGGGTGGAATGCGCCAGAGCCGATGCTGGCCACGGTGAGGGCAATCAGCGCCAGCCAATCCCCGGCCAGGGCGGCGATGGTGTAGAAGGTGATCATCCAGGCCAGGCCGCCGATGACCAGCAGCCGCGCCCCGATGCGGTCGGCCAGCAGGCCAAACAGGGGCTGCGACAGGGCGTTGCCGACGTTGTACAGCAGCAGGGCCAGCCCTACCTGGGCGTTGGTTAAGCCTAAACTCACCGCCAGCAGGGCGACCAGCAGGTTACGGCCGTTGTTCAGCACATCCACAAAAAAATGGGTCAGGGCGACGGCGAGGAACGGCCGTTCACGGTATACTGCTGCCTGGCTGGTTGCCATATAAAAATACTCCTCAAGGTGGGCAAAATGTGGGATTGTACAGCGAGCCTCATCCCAGTGCGGCAATTCTAACAAAACGTTTACAGCCTGGTAAGGCGCACGTAAGAACTGCTTTGTAAACTGGCTCTATTTGCTATACTCAAACTTATCAAGCCTAACCTCCGGGAGGGTTAGCGTGTAACAAAAGCCATTTTTAACCCTCCCGGAGGTTTGTTTTAAGGAGACCCCGCATGTTTAACCGAGTTTTTGGACGCCGTGAAGAGGAAGAGCAGATCAAAAGCATGAACCGGCTGCCCCCAGGGCAGTCGCTGACGCAAAAGTTCCCGGTGCTGCATTACGGCCCCACGCCCAACACCGATCTGGCCAACTGGGATTTACGCGTCTTTGGCGCAGTGGAGGAGGAAGCGGTGTGGAATTGGGAAGCGTTTAACAAGCTGCCCCGCACCAAAGTGACGTTGGATATTCACTGCGTCACCCGTTGGTCCAAGTTTGACACCGATTGGGAAGGTGTTTCGCTGAAAACGTTGGTGGATGAAGGCTTTATCAAGCCAAAGCCGGAAGCGAAGTACGTGATCCAACACTGCGAGGTGGGCTACACCACCAACACGCCGCTGGATTTGGTGATGCAGGATAACTTCTTGCTGGCCACCCATTACGATGGCAAGCCGCTGCCGTTGGAGCACGGCTGGCCCCTGCGCGGCGTCATCGGTGCGTTTGCCGACCGCAGCGAGCCGAAGTCAGCTTACCTGTGGAAGGGTGGCAAATGGCTGCGCGCCCTGGAGTTTCGGGCGGATGATCAGCTGGGCTTTTGGGAGCGGGCTGGTTACCACAATGAGGCGGATCCGTGGCAGGAGCAGCGCTTTTCTGGCGGACGCTGGTTTTAGTTATCGGTAATCGGTAATCGGTGAACAGTAATCGGTGAAAAAACCGATTACCGATAACGGATTACCGATTACCGATTACCGTTCATGCTGCTTCGGCAGCACTCCCCATCTTTTCTTGCAAAAACTGCTTGGCGATGTCTACCGGGACGGCGAGGCCGACTTTGGGGCCAGCGATCATGGTGTTGATGCCTACGAGACGGCCGTTTCCAGCCACCAACGGCCCGCCCGAATGCCCCGGACGCAGCTGAATCCCCAGCTGCACCAGCTCCCCGCGATACCCATTTTGCTCTAGCGGCTGCCCCACGGCGATGACTGTGCCCCAGTTGGCCGCATTGATCACGCCCCAGGGATGCCCCACGGCAACCACCCAATCCCCCGTTTTGAGCTGGCTGGAATGGCCCAGCTCAATGGTCGGCAGGTTGTGGGCGGCGATGTAGAGGGCGGCCAGGTCGGTGGTTTCGTCGGTGGCCAGCAGCTGGGCGGGGAAGGAACGGCCGTCGGCCAAAGTCACCTCAAGCTCGCGCCGCCCTTGCACCACGTGGGCGTTGGTCAAAATGAGCCCATCCGCGTGCCAGATGGTGCCCGCGCCAAAGCCGGAACGGCCGTTGCCCACCCGCACCACGCTTTGCTGCACCGTCTGGATGAGCGAATTCATCGTTTGGTTGATGTTGTTTAGAAGGTTCATGGTGGAAAAATTACCAATTACCAATTACCAATTACAAAAAGGTAATTGGTAATTAAGTAATTAGGAGCGGGCCGCCACGGTGATTTCGGTGGTGTGAACCTGGCCGCCGCGGACGAATTGGGTGGAAACGGCCGTTCCCACCACATCCCCCGCCAGCAGCGCCAGCAAATCATCGTGCGATTGCACCGGGCTGTCGCCAAACGCCACCAGCGTGTCGCCCATCGTTAGCCCCGCTTTGGCCGCCGGGCTGTCATTTTCTACCGAGACGACCAGCAGGCCGCGCTTCTGGTTCAGCTCCGCCTTTAAATCATCGGGCAGGTGTACCCGATGGGTGCTGACGCCCAGGTAGCCACGCTGCACCTGGCCATGTGCTTGCAGCGCTTCGGCCACGCGGGCCAGGGTTGGTGTGGGAATCGTCAGGCTGACGTCGCGCCCCAGCGCCGAGGTGTTCAGGCCGATGAGCTGCCCGGCGGTATTAATCAGCGGGCCGCCAGAGAAGCCGGGGTACATCACCACGTCGGTTTGCAGATAGCGGTCGATCTCGCCACCCAGGCGGGTGCGCCAGCTGTCGCCCAGGGCAGAGACGATGCCCAGGGTGGCTTGCACGGTGTGCCCCGGGCCGCCCCAGCGCCAGCACCAAATTGCCGACGCCCAGTTCTTGCTTGTTGCCTTCGGTGAGGGGCGTCAGGCCGCTGGCGTCGGTTTTTAGCAGAGCCAAATCGGTGGAGGGATCGCGCCCGACGAGGCTGGCGCTGGCCCGTTCGCCGTTGGGCAGGCCAATTTTCAGGCCGTCTTCGTGGTTGACCACGTGGTTGGCGGTGAGGATAAGGCCCTCGCTCCAGACAATGCCGGTTGCGCCCAGGCGACGCCGCCCTTCTACGCGCACAATACCAGAATCTGCCTGGGAAACGGCCGTACTCATCGCTGCCGAAAGTTCAGTCAATACGTTGCTCATGTTTGCTCCTTGTTTTAGTCAACAGTTGTTGGTAGCTGGTTTTAGGCTGAAAAACCACAGATTTCACAGAACTTGTCCTGAGCTTGCCGAAGGATTACACAGATTTTGCGCTGGTCACTTCAGTGGCCTTGCGCTTATGCGTGCGTTTTATCTTTGCCATTTTATGAAACCAACATTGTTGCCACGCTATTTTTCGCGGAAGAATCCGCGGCTGCGGTTAGTGATGGTTTTTAGTTTAGGGGAAAATGGCCAGGCTAAAATCAGTCATTTCGGGAGTGCCCTACCTGGAAAAATGGTTAGGTAAGCCATTTAGCCTGGGGCTTCAGCCCCAGGTTTTTGAATCACCAAATCACAACAACAACAGCCCCAACCGCGTCGCCTGCACCACCGCTTCGGTGCGGCTTTGGGCGTTGAGCTTGCCCAAAATGGCGTTCACGTGGAATTTGACGGTGTGGTCGCTGATTGCCAGCTGGTGGGCGATTGTTTTGTTGGTGAGCCCTTCGGCTAGCAGGGCGAGCACTTCCCGCTCACGGGGGGTGAACTCGATGAGGTCGGGCAGTAATTCTGGGGGGGTGGGGGTGGGGGGCAGAACGGCCGTTACAAATCCCACATCCAGCGCCGCTACCCCGTGCATGGCCGTTTGCAGCGCCGCGACGATGGCCGCCGCTGAGGCATCCCGGCGCAGCAGTGCCTGAATACCGAGCGACCAGAGGTGGGGAACGGCCGTTTCATCCGGCAGCAGCGCGACGACGGGCAAGGGGAACGGTTCCTCTGCCAGGGGGATGGTTGCTTCCCAACCCACATCCCACACAATGCCATCCAACAGAGCATCATCCCAATCGTCGGCTTGCAGGTCGGCCAGCCAATCGGCCAGGCTCATCTGGGCGATGATGTCGCAGGTGGGTTCGGCCGCCAGCAGCGTGGCCAGGCCAGCACGGGCCAGCGGGTCGTTGGCCACAATGGCTACAGAAAGGGTGGGGGCAAGTTCGCTCATAGCGGCCAAGCGTACCACAGCTTTCTATGAGGAAGGTTAGATTTGGCCAGGCAAAACCTGACGGTCTGTGGCGAGACCTGTCAGGTTTCTAGCGGGAAGGTTGGTGGCTAAGAAAAACCTGACAGGTCTACGAACGCAGCTTGCAAAGCGAACAGGTGCCGCAGACCTGTCAGGTTTCTAGCGGGAAGGTTGGTTGGCCAGGCAAAACCTGACAGGTCTACGAACGCAGCTTGCAAAGCGAACAGGTGTCGCAGACCTGTCAGGTTTCCAGCGGGAAGGTTGGTGGCTAAGAAAAACCTGACAGGTCTACGAACGCAGCTTGCAAAGCGAACAGGTGCCGCAGACCTGTCAGGTTTCCAGCGGGAAGGTTGGTGGCTAAGAAAAACCTGACAGGTCTACGAACGCAGCTTGCAAAGCGAACGTGCGCCGCAGACCTGTCAGGTTTCCAGCGGGAAGGTTGGTTTTGTTAAAACAGCAGCTTGCGAGTAACATTCGCCTCTTTTGTACAACTCGAAATCACAGAGGAACCGATGACAACCACAAACTTTTCCCACGCGACGCGCCAACGACTGACCGGCGCGCTTTTTATTTCGCAAAGCTTATTTTCCGCCGCGATGATTGCGGCGTTTACCCTGACCCCCATTTTGGCCGCAGAATTGGGCGGCAGCGACAGCCTGGCAGGCGTGCCCAACACCGTTACGCTGTTGGGCCGGGCAGCGGCGGCGTACCCGATTGGTTGGCTGTTCGACAAGATCGGGCGGCGGCTGGGCCTCTCTTTAGGCTTTGGCCTGGCGCTGGCGGGGGCGGTGCTGACGGTGTGGTCGGTGATGAATGCATCGTTTGTGGGCTTTTGTGCGGGGGCGGCGCTGATGGGCATGGGGCGCGGCGGCAGCGAGCAGGCGCGTTATGTGGCGGCTGAAGTGCAAACGGCCGATCGCCGGGCGAAGGTGATTGGGCTGATTGTGTTTGCCGGGACGATTGGCGCGGTGGGTGGCCCGGCGCTGGTGGGGCCATCGGCGCGGCTGGCGGAGGCGTGGGGCTTGTTGGGCAACACGGGGCCGTACCTGGCGTCTATTGGCCTGTACCTCATTGGCTTTCTGACGATTTTCCTCTTTCTGCGGCCAGACCCGCTGGCGGTGAGCCGGGCGCTGGAGGCGGAAAATCCTAACAAGGAGCCAGATTTGCCGGTACGGCCGTTAACCCAAATCTTTACCCAGCCGGTGGTGCTGCTGGCGGTGGCTTCAATGGCGATTGGTCAGCTGGTGATGGCGATGATCATGGTGATTACGCCGCTGCACATGAACCACAATAACCACACGTTAGAATCGGTATCGTTGGTGATCATGGCGCACACGCTGGGGATGTTTGGCCTCTCTAGCGTCACGGGCTGGCTGATTGACCGGTACGGCCGTATTCCCCTCATCGTGGCGGGTTCGGCCATTTTGATCATTTCTGGCATCATGGCCCCGCTGTCGGTGGCGATGGCCAATTTGGTGGTCGCCCTCTTTTTGCTGGGGTTGGGCTGGAACTTTTGCTTTATTGCTGGTTCCTCGCTGCTGGCCGATGCTCTGGCCGCTCGGGAACGGGCCCGTGCCCAGGGTGCCAGCGAGGTGCTGGTGTCATTGGCGACCGGGGCAGGCAGTTTGGGCACGGGGGCTGTTTTTCAGCAAGGTGGCATGACGGCCGTTGCCGCCGTCGGTATTGCCCTGACGCTGCTGCTGGTGGCGCTGCTCTTTTGGTTCAACCGGTTCCATCCGCAAACGGGAACACCCGCCGCAGCGGCCTAAAACCGTACGAAGCTGCGGCCAAAGCGCTAATTTTTGGTGATGGTGATTGAGTAGCCCGCTTTTTGCGACTCGAAATCCAGAATGCCAACCACGTACATGCCGTCATCTGTCAGCGTGATATTGGTCAATTCCGGCCCATCAAACACATCCCCGATGGCGGCAAAATCTGGCGGGCCAAACAGCCCAATGGCCAAATCTCCCGCCGCTGCCGGTGGGGCTGGCGGTGATGGTGATGTTGTCGCCACTGGTTCCCATGAAACACCAGTAATCGATGCCCAGCACGTCGAGCGTGTTGTTTAGCGTTTGGCCGTAGGCAATACGCCCTTTGATGGTGTCTGGGAAGCCCCCTCCTTCGTTGAAGATGAGGCAATAATCCCCTTCTGTGGAATTGAGATCATAAATGCGGATTTTGTAATCCAGGGCCAGGTTGAGCTGGACATTAACGATCGATTCCAGCGCTCCGTTGCCGCCGCTGTTGGCCTGCTGCACCACGTCGTTGGCGGGGTCTATAATTTCCAGGACGATGTTCATGTTGGGTTCGGCAACGGCCGTTACCGTTACCGCGCCGGTGTTTTCTAGCAGCATGGGCCATTGATGCGTTTCGGCCACCGCCAACAGCTCCAGGACGGGCGTTTCGGGGAGCAGGTCATCAAATTCTACGATGTCAAAATTGTTGGGGTTTTGCGTAGCTGTGGAAAGAATAGAGGATGTGGGGGTGGGGTTGCCGCCAGTACCGCTGGCATTGGTTGGGGTGGCGGTGCCTCCGGTAACCGTTGCGGTTGGCCTGCCGCTATCGCCTGCCGGGGTGGCGGTGCTTGTTTCGTTGGGGTCTGTCGTGAAGGTGGGCGATGGGGTGTCGGTAGGTTGGCTGTCGCCGGGGCCGCCTGGCCCTGTTTCGGGCGAGATGGGTGGGTTGGTGGCGGTGCCGGGCAGGGTGGGCACGCTGGTGTTGGCCCCTGAAGGTGTGCCGGTAGCCGGAATCGTTTCGCCGCTGGTGGTGGACGTGGGGGGCAAATTGCCTTGCTCGTCTGGGGTGGGAACGGCCGTATCCCCACCACCACTGTCTGCAATTTGGCCGGCCGACCCCGTCGGCGTTAGCGTGACGCGGGCAATCGGACTCGGCGAGAGAATGTCACCCGCTTTCAGGTACCAAATTTGGCCACTGCTGGCATCTTTGCCACAGCCCACTGGCCCTTCAAACAGCTGCCATATGCCCGAAACCGTCACGGTTAAATTGTCGGGCAGCAGCGAACGCACCTGGGAATCGAAGCCACCAATGGCCACCACGCTGCCATCTTCCCCCACCAGCTGCCAGGTCGCCGGGGAAGGATGTGGATCGGTTTGGCATATCAGCAACGGTAGCCGCCGGTATTGCCCGGTGAGTTCGAGCACGGTATTGGCGTATGCTTCCGGGTCAGCGGCCAAATCGCTGATGCTAATTGATTGCGTGCTGCCTGTGGGCGGGGTCTCATCGTTTACGTCCTCGCTGCCGAAGGGCGTTGGGGTGGGGCGCGTGTCACCGTTGCAAGCGGCAAAAAGGTTAACAGTACGAGCAAAAATATAAGATGGCGTGGTCTCATAATCAATTCCTGAAAAATGCAGCGTTGCTTTGCCGGAGTTGGCAATAATCTGCCGTATGATACCAAAATTGGCGGAGAAAGTGTGCATTGGTTCATAATCGTTAAAGGAGACGACACAAACTGTTGTTAACTATAAAAAAATGGAACGCTGATTTACCTGATATTCCTGATAAAATGATCATGGGAATCAGGTAA
Source organism: Candidatus Leptofilum gracile (assembly GCA_016713825.1). Taxonomy (GTDB): domain Bacteria; phylum Chloroflexota; class Anaerolineae; order Promineifilales; family Promineifilaceae; genus Leptofilum; species Leptofilum gracile. The sequence goes on from JADJOJ010000005.1 coordinate 27,438, forward strand.
ATCAGCGTCCTGTTAAGGAAGGATTGGATGAAGTACCAGGATGCAATTTATGGCCCGGCAGTGATTGATGAGCCCGTGCTGCAAGATTTGCTGCAATCGAACGCGGTGCAGCGACTGCATGGGGTGCTGCAACATGGCATCACCGGGCTCATTGGCCTGACGGAGCCGATTACGCGGTTTGACCATTCGCTGGGAGCGCTGCTGCTGGTGCGGCGGCTGGGTGGTTCGGTGCGGGAGCAAATTGCGGCTTTGCTGCACGATGTGAGCCACACGGCGTTTAGCCACGTGATTGATTACGTGCTGGATGACCACGACGGGCAAAGCTACCACGACGAGATGAAGGAAGCGTACATGGCGACCACCGATTTGCCGGACGTGTTGGGGCGGCATGGGTACAGCTGGCACGATTTTGTGGATGAGGACGAATTCCCTTTGCTGGAACAGCCGTCGCCCCGGCTGTGTGCCGACCGGATTGATTATTTTTTGCGGGATTGCATTGGGCTGGGGTTGGCGACGCAAGAAGATGTGGATCGGGCGGTGGCGGATTTAGTGGTGGGAAACGGCCGTATCGCCCTCAAAACCATCCCCATTGCCCGCTGGTTTGGCGACACCTTCATGGCCGCCGACGACGCCAGCTGGGCCAACTTCCGTGAGGTGGGGCTGTACGAGCTGACGGCGCGAGCCATCCGGCGCGGCCTGGAAACGGGCGCGGTGGTGCAGGATGATTTTTGGCTGACGGATGAACTGCTGTGGCACAAGCTGCACGCGGCCGAGGATGCGTATTTGCAGGAATTGCTGGCGCAGGTCTCTACCGAGACGCAGTTTGTGTGGGATGAGGCCACCCCGACGTTCCGGGTGAGCACGAAGCTGCGGGCGGTGGACCCGGATCTGTTGGGGGCGGATGGTGTGTTACGGCCGTTATCCACCCTCGACCCCGATTTTGCCAACCGCCGCGCCACCTACCTGAGCCGCAAACAGGGTGCCTGGCCCATGCGGGTTGTGCCACCAAGCGTGGCCCGTGGCTAGCAGCAAATTTACGAGAAATTACATGAATGCGAGGTACTACGTTCCAAACACGAACCGCTGATTGTCTCCCGACACCATTGTACCAAACCCCACCAACCCGCAAAGCTTTAACCGCTACAGTTATGTACGTAATAATCCTGTCAATCTTAAGGATCCGACAGGTCATCGCGAATGCGGCAAAGATTGTGATAATCCTTTGCCAAATCCATCATCAACACCTGGAATGATGGCTTATTATCTAAATGGTCTTGGTGGCCAGAACAACATCATTCCTATATCTTCAACTACAAGTGAATATAATTATTTGCTTTATTTGCTTCAAGATACTCTTGGTGAGGAGAATGTTTTACACGTCCCAGTTTTCAATGACGGAGCCGAAATATGGGCTGGAAGAGCTCAAATGGTTGGTGAAGCTATTGGAGCAGAAAAACCTTGGACAAATGATGCATTAGAATTCATTCTAGCAAACCCGCCAGCTCCAGGAGAACAAGTTGTTATTGTTGGGTCTAGTGCAGGGGGAACAGTCGCAGTGGAATTGCTTCAATTATTAGAAGCTGAAAATATTTTTGTAGATGTCTTAATTCTGCGAGGATCATTCGTAATGGAAGGTAGCCTGACAAATGTCGGAGAAGTCCATTACTTAGCGGGCGATCCACCTTTATCAGACTGGTACTATAGTGTAGATATAAATCCTTTTGATGGTGTTAAAGTGCAGCAACATATTGTTCCAGGACTTGACCATCATGCTCCTAACGATACTGAGGATCCAAAACAAGCAGTAGAAAATATCGGGAATTTGATTGTCGATATTCTTACAAAATAAGGACAAACATGAAAGACATAAAGGTCAAACTTACTGGATATGTCATTATTATGACTTGTTTTCTAATATCAACAGGGTGTACACACGAGAGAATGGTGAAAAGGTCACAGTGTATACCTCCACCGTTTCCAGCAACACAATCGTTAGATCCCAATGAGGAAAGATATAGACGGGTCGATGTGGATAAGTCGGTTCAAGACATTTCAGAGTATTATAATAATCTACTGACACCGATAGACGCAGAAGATTTAGACGTTTATGTCTCTGGCACTTGGCGCATGCAGGAGTTGACACAACCATATTCCATGATTCTATTCGAATGTTCTGGTTCTGTAGGCCAACTTGCATTTGAAACAGGATGTATCTTCCTTCACATGAAAGGCGAAGAAGAAACCACGATTGAGTATATGTGGAATCTTGGAGATGTAGCTCCTGGTTGCTCACCTCAATTGGAACAATAAGTCCCCATGGCTTTGTCCGCGTTCAATCGCTGTGCAGCAGCAAGGTCCCCCTGCTGTGGGCGGGTCTTCGTAATGGCTGTGGCCGGCGTCCCGCCGCGCCACCTTCTTGGCCAGGATGAATTGTGGGGTGAGCGATAACTGTGGGGTGGAAACGGCCGTTTCCCTCTCAACTAATGCTAAAATGAAAAGATTCAGCAGGATAAAGTTGGCGACGCGGCGGGGACGCCGTGCCGCAGCCGGGTGAGGTTTCGCGTTTGTCGAAGACCTCGCCAGAGCAGGGACGCTGTAGACTTTGCTGACGGGCAGGATAAAGCTAATTTTATGACCACAAACATGGGTGAGTTTATTAATATTGCAAAGGGCTTAGATCAATAATATTTCAATCAAGGGGCAAGTCACAATGTTACAAATAAGGGATAATAAACTTTTTATGACCGCGGTGATGATATGGATTTTATTAAGTAATGTCGGATGCCAACCTAATATTAGTGAACACGGAGAAATGATTTCAGATCAAGGAGTAATTGAACCGCAGACAACTCCAACGATTAAAATTGAAACAACACCTACAATTGAAGCTGTTACACAGCCACCTTCGCCTATTTCTGCCATCACTGAAACACCATCACCCTCTATTACTTCTACTACAGTACCTACTATTCCTACTGTAACAACAACCTTGGCCACAAGCACGAGTTCTCCTGAGCCTTTACCTACCTTGTCTCCGGATGAAGCCATTGAGTACATTATGACTCTCCTAGAAGATTATCAAAACTCTGGTTGCTTGCTGCCTTGTTGGTGGGATGCAATACCTGGAATTACAAGTTGGGAAGACGCAAAGTTAAACTTGATGACAATATCTACGGTAGTTCTCGAAAAGGAAAATCGGATTTGGCTCAATTTCCCATTACCAGACACCTTATCCGAAGCATCAAATTTTACTCAACTTTACTCTTGGAATGAATTAGGGATCATTGATACGATAACAATTGAGTCTATTAATATTAGTGGATATGATGCAAAAACAATGGTGGGCATTTTTGGGATACCAGATGAGGTATGGGTTAGGACTCTAGATGCTCCTTATTTAGGAACACTGCCTTTTGAGCTAGTGATTATCTATCAGAGCAAAGGGTTCAGTTTGTACTATAGTATTGATGCTACCCTAAACGACGATGTGGTTACCGCCTGTTTTGAACCCGGATTTGTAGAATTAAGCAATCCTGATCTTTTTCCAGCAAGTCCCGAAATTTTTATATGGGCAAATGCAGAGACTAAAACTATAGACGAGATTGTCCAAGAGCCAGACGCTATCTTCTTTCCTTTAGAAGAAAAAACAGACCTTACACCTGAAACGTTATATGAAAAATTTGCAAATTCCAGTGAATCACCTTGTATAGATACCTCTTCAGAACTATGGCGGGTTGGCAATAATTGACCCAGCATATGCGGTCTGCGCTAGAACAGTTTTTGCGTTCGCGCTATTGTAAGCATCCCGTCTCGTCACTTTGCTGACCTTTTTAAAGTTTGGTTGGTCGCCGTAATTTGGACATAATCGGGCTGGTGGAAATGTGGATAACTCTCGCTCTGGGCGGGTCTTCTAAATCGCGGGCTGTGGCCGGTGTCCTCACCGTGCCACTTGTTTGGCCAGGATGAATTATGGGGTGAGCGCGAACTGTTTTGGTGGGAAACGGCCGTTTCCCTCTCAACTAATGCTAAAATGAAAAGATTCAGCAGGATAAAGTTGGCGACGCGGCGGGGACGCCGTGCCGCAGCCGGGTGAGGTTTCGCGTTTGTCGAAGACCTCGCCAGAGCAGGGGGCGAGTCTTCGCCGGTGATTAGCAGTGATTTTAGGCGCGTTACTCATGCCCCACCTCTTTTGTTGTCGTTGCGGGCGGGGCTGGGGGCTGGGGTGGCTGGGCCAGCAGCTGCTGGCGAATGAGCTGGCTGAGTTGGTGAAGCAGTTGTTGCTGCTGCTGGGCGGTCAAGGTGGCCCAGGTGGCCCAGGTGGGTGGGGTGGGGCTCGGTTTGTTTGGCTGGGGAGGCATTGTTTTTCTCCTTGGGTGGCTGGGGGGTCTCGTTCAGTTGTTGAACAAGTTTAGCCAAGGAGAGGAGAGCCTCTAAGCTGAAGGTGGCCTGGCTCAGCGCCACAACCCGCAGATCTTTGACCGCTTTCTGGGTTTTTGTTACGGTTTGTTCCCATTAACCTGACAGACCCCAGCGGCAATGTTCCCTCCTTACCGGTTCAAGGGTTAAATATGCCAAACCGCGATGACATGCGCGACAGCACCCGGCGTATTTTTGAAAGGGGATTAGATTTTATTGATAATTGGTATAGTCAACCAGAAGATTGTGATTGTGGACATGGGCTTCCAAAAGCTGCTCTTAACTACACAGAGAACTTGAATACCAACATGGGCAATCCCGCAGCACAATTGGCTTTCGGCTTGTGGACTACACCGGCACAGAGAATAGCCAGCCGGGTAGATGTTTACGGCAGATGGCCAGCCTCGACATCATTTGGAAAAGTTGGCGTTGACAGATATTCCACAACATATCATGATGTGGATATTACCAACTTAAAAATGACAGACATTGCCGAAATAACACAAGCAAGTAGCAATTCGCCAAAAATAATACGTATGGGGGACGGCCGTAAAGTTATCATTCAAAACACCAAAACCCGCACTACAGTAGGCCCAAGGGGGCTTATTAGCTCGATTATTGGGGCTGGACTAATAGACGCGGCCTTTCAGCTTTACAGTGACTGGTCGCAAGGTTTATGCCTTTCACCCAACCAATTCTTTTGGCGAGCCTATGTGGCCTTGCTGTTCGGGTTGGGAGCTGGGGCAATAGGTGCTATTTTTGTGGTTGCTTTTGTGACCGCTGGGGTTCCAGCCTTTGCGGCTGGGCTTCTTGGTTTTGGGATCACTACTGGCATTGGGTTCGGGTTAAATTTTACTCGTATTAGACCAAATCTTATTAATAACGTATCCGATGCAGCCGGAAGGTATTGATTTATATGGAACAAGACAGAAAAATTGCACTCGTCACCGGAATATTAGGGTTAAGCATCATTACTGGTTTCATTGTGCTAATTGCGCAAAACTCTGATTCCCCTACTTTTTATTGGGGACTACTCGTCGGCGTAGTTTTTGGTATCGGTATGTGTATTTATTTGGCTGAGGCTTGGGATCCGGTTGGTTTACAGCCTACTAATCCGAGCACGTCAAAAGCCAGCTGGAATCTCTTGTGGGTTGTACCGTTAGGTGTTGTTGCCGCAAATATATTGTCCGATTTTGTTGGCGATGTCATTGGTGGTTTGTTGTTGGGATGTCTTTTTTCGTGGCTAGAAATTACAATGATTTATTTTGTTTTTCAGCTATGGTGGCATCGGCCAAGGTGAACTACTAACGTTCTGATGTTTTGACCGTCCTACACGATTCACTTGATAAGTGCGGAGCTAAGGCCGCCTACCAACCATGCAAAAGACGGCCGTTTCTTCGTGTGTCGTGTGTTTGTCAACGGCCGTAGTGGGCGAGCTTATGCTAAAGCAAAGTAGGCGGCGCGGCGAGACGCCGGGCCGCAGCCGCGTCCGGGTTTGTGCTGGCCGAAGACCGCGCCACAGCAGGGGTATTTTCCACCGATCCAAGGTATGGGTAGGTAGAGAGTTAAGATGGTGTTTTAGTTGAAACAGTATAGAGAAATATCTGCTTCATGTGAAACGCTCTCTGGATATTTAAAATGGAAAGCAATCGTAAAGTGGGGTTAACCGCTATTCCCATATTTATCTTCATTTTTAGCAGTGGCATTCTTTGCCGATGGTTCATTGCACCGCCTGAAAATCCTAAGCAACTTTTATGGGCGATACCAATAGGTGGTGTTACAGGTTTGATGGTGTGTGTGTATCTATATGTCGTATGGGATCCAAAAACCTTAACCTCAAAGGGGCAGAATTGGGGTGCTTCCGGTTGCCTGTTACCATTTGCGGTGATTGGTGGAACCGTGTTTGCCAGGATCACAGCATCTTTTCTTTCACACGATTTCTCACAATTGTTGGCGGCCCCCTGCTGTGGGCGGGTCTTCGTAATGGCTGTGGCCGGCGTCCCGCCGCGCCACCTTCTTGGCCAGGATGAATTGTGGGGTGAGCGATAACTGTGGGGTGGAAACGGCCGTTTCCCTCCCAACTGATGCTAAAATAACATGAAGATTTAGCCGGACAGGCAAGCGGTACGGCGAGACGCCGACCGCAGCAGAGGGTTCGTGTTCCCGGTCAATCCATGCAAAATTCATGTAAAAATGGGAGTGGCGAATGAAAATCAATCCAGAAAATTTGAGCAGCAAAGATCGGTACAAGCTGATGATTGGGGCGATTGTGCCCCGGCCCATCGCCTGGGTGAGCACGATTGATGCCGAGGGACGGCCGAATCTAGCCCCATTTTCTTTTTTTACGGCCGTTTGCCCCAATCCCATGACCCTTATGTTTGTTCCCGGCTGGAGCGATCTGCGCGGGCGGATGAAGGACACGCTGCACAACATCCGCGCCGTGCCGGAGTTTGTGGTCAACATCGTCAACGAGGCCACGGCCGAGGCGATGAACCTGACAGCCACCGAGTTCGAGGCGGGCGTTGACGAGTTTGCCTGGGCGGGCGTTACCCCGGTGTCCAGCGAGACCATCCGCGTGCCGCGCGTGGCGGAAGCGCCGGTGGCGTTTGAGTGCACCTTGCAGCAGATTGTGGTGGTGAATGAGGGGCCGGGTGGCGGCGCGGCCGTTTTTGGCGAGGTGCAGTCTATTTTTGTGCGGGATGAGGTGTATGAAAACGGCCGTATCTCCCCTGAAAAATTGCAGCCAATCGGCCGTCTGGCCGGCTCTAGCTACGCTCACATCAACGACTTCTTCCAAATGCACCGCGTCCCCCCACCAAAAAGAGAATAGGACGCGGATAAACGCAGATGACGCTGATTTTTTTTCTTTATCTGCGTTCATCCGCGTTTATCCGCGTCCCATTAAAAATTAACTTTCTACGGGAACAGGGACGGTGGCGACGACGTCGCGGATGATGTCTTCCGTTTGGCGGCCGCGCAGGCGGGTTTGCGGGTTCACCATCAGCCGGTGGGTGAGCACGTAGGGAGCCATCGTTTTCACATCGTCGGGGATGACAAAATCGCGCTCGCGGATGGCGGCCAGCGCCTGGCAGGTGTGGTAAAGGGCCATCGTGGCTCGCGGGCTGGCGCCCAGCTCGATATCCTCATGGCTGCGCGTGGCGCGGCAAATGGCCACAATGTAGTTTCGCACCGACTCTTCCACGCGGACTTTTCGGACACTGTCTTGCATTGCCAAAATCTCGGCCGGTTCCACCACTTTTTCCAGCGTCTCCAGCGGGTCTGCCTGTTCAAAGCGAAGCAAAATAGCGTTTTCTTCGGCTTCGCTGGGGTAGCCGATAGCCACCTTCATGAGGAAGCGGTCGAGCTGCGCTTCGGGCAGGGGGAAGGTGCCTTCTAGCTCCACGGGATTTTGGGTGGCCAGGACGAGAAACGGCCGTTCCAACCCATGCGTCGCAATATCCACCGTCACCTGCCGCTCCTGCATCGCCTCTAGCAGCGCTGCCTGCGTGCGCGGCGTGGCCCGATTGATCTCATCTGCCAGCAAAATTTGGGCAAAAATCGGGCCAGGGCGGAACTCGAATTCCTGCTGCTTCTGGTTATAAAAGTAGATGCCCGTCACGTCCGACGGCAGCAAATCTGGGGTGAACTGGACGCGGCGGAAGGTGCAGCCCAGCGAGGCAGCAATCGTTTTGGCCAGGGTCGTTTTGCCCGTGCCCGGCACATCCTCCAGCAGCAGATGCCCGCCCGTGAGCATGGCAATCAGCGCCAAATCGATGATTTCGTCCTTGCCCACAATCACTTTTTGGATGTTCTGGCGCAGCTTTTTGGCGGTTTCAGCGATCATAACGTTTCCTGTTTGTCGTTTGTTATGGTTGTCAACATCAACGCAAAGGTGCAAAGGGGCAAAAGAAAAAGCCTTTGCACCTTTCCCAGCTTTGCGCCCTTTGCGTCAAAATTGTCTGTCAACGGACTTGGGTGGAAAGAAAGTCCAGGATGTCAATTTTGGTGAGAATGCCTTGCACCTGATCGTCTGTGGCGATGATGACGGCGCTGTGCTTGGCGAAGATGCCCACCAGCGTTTCTAGCGGGGCGCTGGGGCGCACCACCGGCACGTTGGTTTCGATGATGGCTTCGATCGTTTCGTCTGGGGTGTGGCTGGCGTGGTTGGTGAGCAGGATATGGTTGAGCAAATCAATTTCAGAAACGACGCCGAGGAGACGGCCGTTTCCCCCCAAAACCGGCAGCTGAGACACATTGTACTGCTTCATTAGCGCCACCACATCGGTCATCAAATCGGTCGGCTTGGCCGTAATAATCTGCCCTTCGCTCTTGGCTGCCTGGATGTCTGCCGCCCGGAATTCGACCCAGGTTTGCTCCAGAAACCCATTTTCGCGCAGCCACTCGTCATCAAACACCTTGCTCAGGTAGCGCGAACCAGAATCTGGCAGGATGACCACCATCACGTCATCCTTGCCCAGCTTTTGGTCGTGGGCGTACTTAATCGCCCCCGCCACCGCCGATCCGCAAGAGCCGCCGCCAAAGATGCCTTCCTCCCGCACCAGGCGGCGGGTCATCAGGAAGCTCTCTTTATCGTTCACCTGCACGATATGGTCCACCACGCTCAAATCGGTGGTGCTGGGCAGAAAATCTTCACCGATTCCTTCGACTTTGTATCCTTCTGCTTTGGTGAAACGGCCGCTTCTGTGCAGCTCGTACAAAATGGAGCCAATCGGATCGACCCCAATAATTTTGACATGTGGGTTTTGGCTCTTCAGGAAACGTCCCGTGCCGGTGATGGTGCCCCCGGTGCCCATGCCCGCCACAAAATGGGTGATGCGCCCTTTGGTTTGCCGCCAAATTTCGGGGCCGGTACTTTCCACGTGGGCCTGCGGGTTTACCGGATTGTGGTATTGGTTGGCCAAAATGGCGTTTGGCGTTTCTTCCACCAGCTTATTGGCCACAGAGTAGTAGCTGCGGGGGTCATCTGGCTCAACGGCCGTTGGCGTCACCACCACCCGCGCCCCAAACGCCCGCAGCAGCAAAATCTTCTCCTGCGACATTTTGTCTGGCATCACAAAAATGCAGCGGTACCCTTTCAACGCGGCGGCGATGGCCAGCCCCACGCCCGTGTTGCCGGAGGTAGATTCCACAATGGTGCCGCCGGGCTTTAGCCTGCCGCTGCGCTCGGCGTCTTCAATAATCGCCGGGCCGATGCGGTCTTTTACGGAGCCACCGGGGTTAAAAAACTCCACCTTGGCCAGGACGGTGCAGGGCAGGTCGCTCACCACGGAGTTCAACTTCACCAGCGGCGTGTTGCCGATGGTTTCCATGATGTTGTGGTAGATTTCCATCTCTTCGTCTTGCGGTTTGGTTGGTTGTGTCATACGGTTCCTGTTGAATTGGGTTTGTGGCGGACGGGGTGGGGTGGAAACGGCCGTTAGCCGCCAAAAAGTCAAAAATTCGGATTTGCGCCAAGTATACACGAACCGTAGGCCACGATGAAATGATGATGGGAAACGGCCGTTTGTGTTCACACCATCTCCGTTTATAATGTAAAAAGTTTATGGTAGTAAAACCGTTCACTTCTCTGTGTAGTTCTGTGGCTTCTCTGCGCAGCTCTGTGTTCCGCTTTTTAAAAAGGGTTCGTTCACAAATAATTATTGTTTAGCAAACGACCCCCAAAGGAGTGCTCATGAAAAAATCGCGCTGGCTTGCTTACGTGTTTTCCCTGCTGCTGTTGTTGGGTGTGGTAACGGCCGTATCCGCCCTCACCTACACCGTTGCCTGGGGCGACACCCTCACCCGCATTGCCAACCGGTTCGGCACCAACATCACCACCATTCTCCAGGCCAACCCCCAAATCAATAACCCCAACCTCATCTACGTTGGCCAACAGCTAGAAATACCCACCGGAGAGAATCCCACACCCACGCCCACCCCACCGCCCGGCAATACCCCCACCCCAACACCGCCACCCACCGGTAGCCAAACCTACATCGTTCAGCCCGGCGACACCCTCTCGTCCATAGCTCGCCGCTTCAATACCACCATCAACGCCATCGCCCAGGCCAGCGGCATCAGCAATATCAACCTCATCTACGTCGGTCAGCGGCTCACCATCCCCGGCAGCGGCCCCGTGCCCACTGCGCCCCCACCGCCACCAGCCAACGGCTTTGCCCTCGGTGCCCAAACCCTCAACCTGCACAACCGGGATCGGCTAGAAGAGGCCGGCATGACCTGGGTCAAATACCAATACAAATGGCCTTCTGAAGATACATTGGCCAATCTACAAGAAGTGATTGAATCCGCACACAGCGAGGGCTTCAAGATATTGGTAACGGTCACCGGCGATACACCTTATCCCACCGCCAACAGCATCAATTACATGGCCTACATTGACTTTGTACGCGAAGTGGCCCAGCTTGGCCCAGACGGCATTGAAGTCTGGAACGAGATGAATATCGATTTTGAATGGCCAGCCGGGCAAATTAGCCCCAGTTCCTACGTGAACAATATGCTGGCCCCCGCTTACACCACCATCAAAGCTGTCGATTCCAACATCCTGGTCATTTCTGGGGCGCTGGCCCCCACCGGCTTCGACAACAACACCAACGCCTGGTCCGATGCCCGCTATCTAACCGGCCTGCGCAGCGCTGGCGCGGCCAACTACCTGGACTGCGTTGGCGTTCACTACAATGCTGGAGCTACTTCGCCCAGCGCCACCTCTGGCCATCCCGCCGATCCCGGCGACCGCCATTACAGCTGGTATTATGTGCCCACGCTCACCCTCTACCGCAACGCCTTCAGCAATACCCGCGACCTCTGCCTTACAGAGTTTGGCTACCTTACAGCCGATGGCTTTGAGGGCCTACCCCCTGGCTTTAATTGGGCCGCCAACACCAGCCTGGATGAGCAAGCCACCTGGCTGGCTGAGGCTGCCCAAATTGCAAAAAATAGTAATTACGTTCGTTTGGCAATTGTGTTCAACTTGGATTTCATCAAATACGAACCAGGCGGGGATCCGCAAGCAGGATATGCTATCATTCGGCTAGATGGTAGCTGCCCTGCCTGTTCCCGTCTGGGTGACGTGATGAACTAATTGGGAGAAAAGTGATGAAAGTCAGTACAATCTTAGCGACAAAAGGCAATAAACTAATCACCGTTGCCCCGAATCAATCTGTGAGCGAGGCCCTGGCCCTGATGGCCGAGTACAATATCGGTGCCGTTGTGGTAACCGACGAGAGCGAATCATTGGTAGGGATTTTCTCAGAACGGGATGTGGTGCGTCAGCTGGTTGTGGAGCATAATTTTCTCGCCCAACCGGTGGCAAACCTGATGACGGCCGAAGTTGTAACCTGTGTGCCGCAGGACGACCTGATGTCGGTTGCCAGTGTCATGACCGAACGGCGCTTCCGGCACATGCCCGTTGTTGAAGAGGGTGCCTTGCTTGGCATTATCTCCATTGGTGATGTTTTGAAGGCTCAGCGTGATTACTATCATGGTCAGATTGACACGCTGGAAACACAAATTTTAGCCACCGACCGGTAAATTTTTCACCTTAAAACCACACATATCCGTAGGCGCGTCTTCTGGTGGCGATTCTTGATGGTTGCCTGCGGAAATTTTATCATACAGGAGCAAGAGAATGTCTGAAATTGGCAGCGAGACGAACCCACTGCGTGTCGCTATTGTTGGGGCGGGTCCGGCTGGATTCTATACGGCGGAGCGCCTCTTCAAAGAAAAAAATATCTTCGTCACGGTTGATATGTACGATCGTTTGCCCACGCCGTTTGGCCTGGTGCGCAATGGCGTGGCCCCTGATCATCAGAAGATCAAGTCGGTGACCAAAATTTTTGACCGGTTGGCACAGAAGCCAGAATTCCGCTTTTTTGGCAATGTAGAGCTGGGTAGCGACGTTACTGTTGAAGATTTACGCAATTATTATCATCAAATCGTGTATACCGTAGGGGCCCAAACAGATCACAATCTGGATATCCCCGGGATTGATTTGAAGAACAGCCATCCCGCGACAGAATTTGTGGCCTGGTACAATGGCCATCCAGACTTTAGGGATTATGTGTTTGATTTGTCGCAGGAGCGCGTGGCCGTGATTGGCATTGGCAACGTGGCGGTGGATGTGGCCCGCATTTTGTGCCGTACTCGCGACGAGTTGATGGAGACAGACATTGCGGATTATGCGCTGGAGCAGTTAACCAACAGCAATGTGAAAGAAGTAATTATGCTGGGGCGGCGAGGCCCGGCGCAGGCAGCGTTTACACCGCCAGAAGCCAAAGAGCTGGGCGAAATGGCTGGGGCAGATGCGGTTGTGCTGCCAGAAGAAGCTGAACTGGACCCGTTGAGCCAGGCATCCCTGGCGGACGCCGACCGGGGCACGATGCGCAACATTGAAATTATCCAGGAATTGGCCCATCGGGGCTTGTCTGGTAAGCCAAAGAAGCTGACGATTCGCTTCTTGGTGTCGCCCACGGAGTTGATTAGCAATGAAGCGGGTGAAGTTGTGGCGATGCGCATGGTGAAAAATGAGCTGTACCAGACGGAAAGCGGCACCATGCGCCCGCGGGCAACCGATCAGATTGAAGAAGTGCCGGTTGGTCTGGTGTTCCGCTCGATTGGGTACCGGGGCTTGCCAATTCCTGGTGTGCCGTTCCATGAGCGGTGGGGCGTGATCTTGAATGAGAAAGGGCGCGTACTAGACAGCGAGAGCAAGGAGCCGGTGCTGGGTGAATATACGGCGGGTTGGATTAAGCGCGGCCCCAGTGGTGTGATTGGGACGAATAAACCAGATGCGGTGGAAACGGCCGAATGTATGCTAGCCGATCTCGCTGAAGGCAAAACCCTTACCCCGGCTCACCCTGAGCGGGAAGCTGTAACCGCGTTTGTGGAGTCGCGTAAGCCGACTTATGTTTCTTACGCAGATTGGCTGAAGCTGGATGAGCTGGAAATTGCCATTGGCGCAGAACAAGGTCGGCCACGGGTGAAGTTTACCCGCGTGGCTGACATGCTGAAGGCATTGGGGAAAGCATAGGTTTGCCTGACACGTCTAAAGATAACGTGATCATTTATAGCGATGGCGGCTCAGACCCGAATCCTGGTATTGGGGGCTGGGCTGCCATTTTGCGTTTTGGCAAGCATGAAAAGGTGCTCAAAGGCAACGACCCGGAGGCAACCAACAACCGGATGGAGTTAACGGCTGCAATTCGGGCGTTGGAGGCTTTGAAACGGCCGTGTCACATCACCTTCTACACCGATTCCGAATATTTGCGCAAAGGCATCACCGAATGGATTGACGGGTGGGCGGCCAAAAACTGGCAAAAGAAGGGCAAGCCGATCCAAAATGCAGATTTGTGGCAAACGTTGTGGCCGCTGGTTAAAACCCATGAGATCGAGTGGCACTGGGTGAAAGGGCACGCTGGCAACGAGTACAACGAGCGGGTAGACAAGCTGGCCCGTGCCGCCCGGCTAGAAATTACACCAGGGGATTTCATTGATCCCAATATCCCTCGCCTTTACCTGCGATCATCCTGCAAAGGCAATCCCGGCCCAGGCGGTTGGGGCGTGGTGCTGGAAGAAGGGAACGACACTGAGCAGGTGAGCGGTTCAGAGCCGCAAACCACCAACAACCGCATGGAGATTACGGCCGCCATTGAAGGTTTGCTGCTGCTGCCGCCCGGCAGCGAGGTGCAGGTTTTTACCATGTCAGATTATTTATTTCAGGGAATTACTCAGTGGATTGGCAACTGGCGCAAGCGGAAGTGGATGAAAAAAGGGGGCGAAGAGCCGATTGCCAACTCTGATCTGTGGCAGGCGCTGGATAAGCTGGCAGAAAACTACACAATCCGCTGGATCAACGCCAAGGGCCAAACCCTGGCGGGGCTGGATGAAGCGGGGAAATTAGCCGTGAATGCGGTCACGGTGGTGTGATTCTCGTCATCGGTAAAAGTAACAAGTTAACGTTGTAAATGGTTATTCGTCACCGTTGGCGTCGCGCAGGTAGCGGCAGGTGGCATGCAGGAAGCCAAAATTACCGACGGGGGGCATCAGTTCCATCACTTCCAGAATTTCAAAAATACGGCCGTCAAAAGAAACCTCTTCTCCAATTTCTGGCCGTGAATCCATATTGATAATTGCGCCCGGGTGTTCTCCCCCAGCGACCACATAGCTTACTTTGTAGAAAACTTCTTCATTCATTGCCCTATGCTCCTTCTGAACAGAATTATAGCTCCGCCAGATTGCGATGCCGCAGTTTAAAGGCAATGTCTATTGCCAAATTCCGCATAACAATAAAACCGATGTGGTTGTTGTCTTCACACAGCTGATAGAAAGCATCGCTTTCGATGAGATAAAGCTTAGCCCCTTCGCGCGTTGTGCGCACGGAGGCCGAACGATACCCCTGGTCGATGAGCGCCATCTCGCCAAATACCTGCCCTTTGCCCAAAACAACCAGGCTGCGCGCATCTTCTAGCCCTTGAATAAAAACCTCCACAGAACCTTGCGCGACGATGTACATTTCATTGCCCGTGGTGTTTTGGCTGAGGATGGTTTTACCGGCTGCGATCGCTTTTTCCTGGCTGATGGCGGCAAGCTGCTCCAGCTCGTCCGGTTCCAGGTTGGCGAAAAGCTGAACGCGTTTTAGTAGGTTAGCAATTGACATGGGTGCCTCCAGATTTGTAATAAAATCGGCTAAGATATTGACTTTTGCTAAATCGTTGATACACTACCGCACGACTGAGCCGAAGTGGCGAAATAGGCAGACGCGCTACGTTCAGGGCGTAGTGAGCATTACGCTCGTGTGGGTTCGACTCCCACCTTCGGCATAAGTAAAACAGCTCGGGCAACTTTGTCCGGGCTGTTTTTATTTGTTTAGGATATCGGGGAGAAATTTTGGCAAAATGGGGGAATGTTGGACGGGAACGGCCGTTGTCCAAAGCGGTTGAACTTCTGACGACTTGCCAAAATTTTTCTGTGTCCATTGCCTTCATTTTGGCAGATGTTTTTGTTCTCGTCAACTATTACCCGCCACAGCTGCTATTCTCATAATTTGTTTGAGAAAATCAGCACAAACTGTATAATTAGTTGCCAACTTGGCTTACGACCAAATCTGTACGATTTGCCAAAACTGATCGAGGGTTTCATATGATTTTTCTGATAACTGTAGGTGTCGTTTTATTGCCTTTCTTGCTCGGTGGCCTTTTTGCCTGGGGCAGCGCTAGCTTTTCTCAAGCTGTGGAAAGCACAAAGGAAGCAGTAGAAAACAAAGATAAAGGGTTCAATCCGGCAATCACGTTTGGCCACGAGGTAAAAGTAGGGGCCTCGCCAGAAGAGATGCTGCAACAAGCCCGTTTGGAAGCTGCCCGTAAAGCTGCCAGCCTACCGCGTGGGGCCAATATGCGCATTGGCCGCAAAGGGCAATCCAATTTACGTACGGCCGGTGCTGCGCTGGATGAAGATCCGGTAACGGCCGTTCGCATTGCCATTCATCACGGGTGGGATGGGGCCAGAACCGGTGCCGTGGCTGCTGTTGCTCAACCGGCCGCCGCCGCCGCACCCGCCGCAGGCGCAGCCCCAGCCGGTAAAATTAAACTGGTTCCTGGTAAAGATTACGAATTTACGGAAATTACCGACAGCATGTCGCCAGACGAAAAGCGGAAGGTGCGCATTGCCAATGCCAAGGCCAAATCAGCCGCGATGAAGGCGGCCAAGGCCTCAGGCGTTCCTGCGGCCGCACCAGTGGCCGCTGGTGTACCAGCGGCTGCCGCCCCCGTTGCGGCCCAAGCGGTTAGTGTCAATATTGAACCGCCTCAACTCATTGAGATTTCCGACGATATGGACCCCGACGAACTGCGCAAAGCGCGCATTGCTAACTCCAAGGCGAAGTCAGCTTTCAATAAGGCGCTTAAGGCGGCCGGGGTGGACCCAAGTGAAGTAGAAATTGTGGATGGCAAGGTAGTGATGCCCGGTGGCGCACCCGTTGCCGCGGCTGCCCCTGCGCCCGCGGCTGCAGCCGCGCCTGCGGCCGCGCCGGCAGCCCAACCGGCAGCCATTGCCACCAATGTTCCCAAACCGGACCTCATCGAAATTACCGATGATATGGATCCCGACCAAGTGCGCCAGGCCCGGATTGCCAATTCTAAGGCGAAGTCGGCTTATAACAAGGCGCTAAAGGCTGCGGGTATTGACCCTGCTAGCGTGAATTAATTTTAGAGATTGCGAAAAAGTTGTGGTTGAACGGCCGTTTCCAATTTAAAGGAAACGGCCGTTTTTATTTTCAATTCTTCAAGTTTAGCAACCGCAGCTTTTCCCCCACTGAGATAGCAATGTTGCGCATCACCCGCAGGCCAATGCGCGGATACCGGTTGATCAGATTTTCAAAGTCGTGGTATTTAAGCGCAATTAACTGCACATTGGTGGCGGCAACGGCCGTTGCCGTGTACGGTTGGCGGCTTACCAGCGATATCTCACCCAAAAAATCCCCCGCCGTCACCTTGCCTACCGAATGCGACCCATCCGGCGACAAAATATCCATCTCCCCCTCCATCACCATGAAAAACAGATCCCCCGTTTTGCCCGCTTGCAATACCATTTCGCCCGCAGTTTTTTGAATGACCGAGCATAAACTAGCAATCTTACTCAATTCTCCCTCTTCTAACCCTTCAAAAATAGCCATGTGGCGCGTCGTTTCGTTCACCGAGATGCCCAGCCGCTTTTCTTCAAACCCCGCCCGAACCAGCTCGAAAATCTCCTGGCTGGCAGGCGTTAGCTGCGCCTGATCAATGTTGAGTGGCACATACAATTTGGCCATCTTCAGCGTATCCAGCCGCTCCACCTCGTGAAAAACAAAAGACGGGCAGTAAGCCACCGGCACAAAGCCCAGATTGCTCAGCGTGCGTTGAATATCTGGCCAGTAAGCCGACACCGTAATTTCAATATATTCGGCTTTGTAGATTTCCTTGGCCCAGGCGTCTAGCTCTTTCAGCAAAAAGCCAGCCACGTCATCCCGCAAGTCGATCATTTCCAAAATTTTGATGCTGTGGCCGATGGGGTCCACCGTAAAGCCAATTGCGCCCACGATGCGCTCATCTTCGCGGGCGACCAAATAGCGCACGTTGCGCGACTCTAACAAAAAGAGACCGTAGCTGAGCTGCAAATTGCCAAACACATGCCGCCTGGACAGCCGCCCACGCTCAATGCGCAGCAGGTAAGGCAGGCCAGATTCGGTTAGCTCTTCCACCTGGAACGCCGTGCCGATGGGGTAGCCGTCCACATCGTCCACGGCGATGAGGTCGCTGCGGAAGCCCATGTTTTGCAGGGCCAGCTGCCCTAGTAAAAACGCTTCCGGGATGACACGCGGGTTGTTCAGGCGCAGATCGCGGGCTGGGCCGAACGGCTTGGCCATCATTACCAGGCTTTCCCGGTCATCTAGCAGCACTTTTTGGGGCAGGAAGCCTATTGGCTTCAGGCCAAACTTTTCTGAGATGCGCTGGGCGTAAGGATGGGCGGTGCGGCATTCGGTGAGGCCGAAGTGCAGCCGCCGGTCGGCAAAGTTGAGGCGGGCTTTCATGAGGGCGCTGCCAACGCCTTCGCCCCGAAAGTTGGGGTCTACGGCTAAACGGCCGAATTCCCCACACAAATCTGCATATGCCCCTACCTCAAAATAAACAGACGCCGTGCCCACCACCTGCGTGCCCAGCTCTGCCAGCAAAAAGAGGTAGCTGTCCTGGTAGATGGAGCGTTTGAGCCATTCATCGTTGTAAAACTCTTTGTACGGGTATTCCTCGCCATAGCTGCGGTAAAACAGATCGCGCACGGCGGGGAGATCCTCTTCAGTAACGGGGCGGACATTGACTGAAACTGCCATAACTCTTTTCCTTAAAGCATTTGGGGCCTTTGGGTTAATGCCTAAAGGGCCGGCAAAATTTGGTGGAAAACTGCAAAACTCTCCAAAAATTCGTGCCCATCATACGAATTTTTGGGCAGATGTGGCAAGTTTTACCCTGTTTTGGTCGCTGTTGCGCCGATTTTGGGCATTTCTATGCATTTTTATGCAACTATAACGCCGTTGTGTTACGTTGACCCTCATTTGGCCTGTCTGTTGGCCATGACCTATGCTAAAATCGCCGCTTGGCTTTATGAACGGAAGAGTGACTGAATGGCTCATGGATTAGTGGATGTTCGCATCTTGCAAAGAGAATATTTGCTGGCAATTTCGCGGGCGGTAACGGCCGAATTGGACCTGCAAGATGTGTTGCGCATTATTTTGCGGGCAGCGGTGGAGCTGGTGGCTGGCAAGGCGGGCATGATTGCCCTGCACCACCCAGAACTAGACAGCGTGCGGGTAGCGGCCGTTTACGGCATCCCGGCTCAGCTGGTGGACCATTTTGCCCCGTTGCTCCACGATATTCCGCAAGGGGATGCCAATGAGCAGGAGGCGGAGCTAACCAGACGGCTGCAACTGGTGGCTCGCCGATCCAATTTGGGCTTTACCCAAATGGTGCGCCTGCCAATGATGAGCGGTGGCGAGACGATTGGCTTGATTTATGTGTTCCTTTCTGGCACGCCGTACCATTTGCCCAAAGATGCGGCTTTGCTGCTAAGCGGCTTTGCCGAGCAGGCGGCCATTGCCGTAAAAAATGCGCGGTTGTACGAGCAGGTGAACAAGGAAAAGCAGCGTCTGGACGCCATTATTCAGCAAAATGCGGATGGGGTGATGATTTTAGACCAGTCGCTGCGGATTACGGTGTTTAACCGGGCGCTGAGCCGCATGGTGGGCCTGGCCCCAGAAGAAGCCATTGGCAAACTGCATGAGAATGTCTTTACGTGGCTGTCTTTAAAGTCAGACATGGATTTGCATGAGGCGCTGGCCAATGGCTGGCCGCTGCCGGGGGCGGCGCACCTGTATGTGGAAGGGGATTTGCAACGGCCGTTTCAAGAACACCTGGAAACAGCCGATGGCAAGCGGGTGAGTCTGGGCATTACCTACGCGCCGTTGATGGATGGAGACGGCCGTATGACCGACATCATCGCCAACGTGCGCGACCTGACCCGCTACCGCGAAGAAGAAGCGCTGCAAAAAACGTTCATCTCCGTGGTGAGCCACGAGCTGAAAACGCCCGTGTCCATCATCAAAGGGTATGCCGGCACGCTGCGGCGGCAAGATGCCAACTGGTCGCCGGAAATCATTCAGGATTCGCTGGCCGTTATTGAAGAAGAGGCAGACAATTTAACCGATTTGATCGACAGCCTGCTGGAAGTGTCTCGCTTGCAGGCAGGTACCTTTAACCTGGAAGTGAGCGAGGACGTGCAGCTAAACCGCGTGGTAGAAAACACGGCGCGGAAATTTGGCAATCAGTCAGATAAACATACAATCACGGTGCAGTTTGCTTCAGAGTTTCCACCCATTTGGGGGGATGAGCGACGGCTGGGGCAGGTGTTGAACAATCTGCTCAGCAACGCCATCAAATATTCACCAGAGGGTGGCGAGATTGTGATTCGGGGCGAGGTGCATCCGCAGCACGTTACCGTTTCGGTGCGAGACAGCGGCATTGGCATTCCGGATCATGAGCAGCACCGTATTTTTCAGAAATTTTCGCGGCTGGACAACGCCCTGAGCCGCAAAACAGAAGGCACTGGGCTAGGTTTGTTCCTTTGTAAAGCAATTATTGAGGCGCACAACGGCCGTATCTGGTTCCACAAAAACCCCGATGGCCCCGGTACTACCTTCACCTTTTCCTTACCAAGAAACTAATGCCAGTAATCAGTAATCGGTAGGTCAGTAATCAGAAGGCTGGTTACTGAAAGCTGATGACTGATTACTGATGCAAATGACTAATTTTAGGAGCAATTATGTACACACAACTCACGTGCCCGCAGTGTGGCACGCCCTACACGGCTGAAATTCACCAGGTCGTTGATTCCAAGCACACGCCACAATTAAAGCAGCGGTTGCTCAACGGCCAACTCAACCTGGCCGTGTGCCCCAAGTGCGGCGCAGGTGGCCAGATGGCTACCCTGATGCTGTTCCACGATGCCGATCATGAGATGTTTATGGTGCACGTGCCGCAAGAGCTGCACCTGAACCAGATGCAGCGCGAGCAGATGATTGGCCAGCTTACCAAGCAGGTAATGGACGAGATGCCGCCCGAAGAACGGCGCGCCTACATGTTCCAGCCGCAAATTATGCTGAACTGGCAAACCTTTATGGAGAAGGTGCTGGAAACCGAAGGCATTACGCCAGAGATGATTGCCCGGCAGAAGAAGCAGTCGGAATTGTTGCAAACGTTGATGCGGGCGGACAAGGATGTGCAGGACGTGCTGCTGAAGGAGCGCGTGAGCGAGATTGATGAGACCTTTTTTGCCATGTTGCAACAGGTTGTGGATATGGCTTCCCAAATGCAAGACAACCAGCAGATGATTAAGCTGACCAATTTGCGGGCGCGGTTGATGACGGAAACGGCCGTTGGCCAACGGATGGAACAGCAGCAAATGGCCCTGCACAAGCTCAGCCGCGAAGCGAAGCAGCAGGGGGGCTTGTCACCGGCCATGTTGGTGAAGCACGTGGTGGCCAATCAGCAGCAGCCGCACGTGGTTAATGCCCTGGTAATGGCTGGGCAGGGGGCGTTGCAGTATGAGTTTTTTAGCCTGCTTACCGCCGAAATTGACCAATTTGCCAAGAGCGGTGACAAAGCTGCCGTTGAGCGGCTGACGGCCCTGCGCTCGGAGTTGCTGAAGGTGTACGAAGGCATGCAGGAGCAATCGCGGGGGATGCTGCAAGAAGCATTGAACACGCTGAACATCATCCTGGAAGCGCCAAACAAAGAGCAGGCGCTGATGGAAAATGCCGAGATGATTGACGAGGCGTTTATGTCTGTGTTGGTGGCCCGCATGAACGAGGCGGAGCAAAAGAACGACATGGCTCAATTTCAGGCGCTGAACGAGGTGCACGCCCTCATCTACGCCCAAATGGAGCGAACGCTGCCGCCGCACGTGCAGCTGCTAAATCAGCTGGTGCGCTCGGAATCGCCAGAGGAGCAAGTGGCGCTGCTTGATGAGAATGCCGATTTGGTAACGGCCGATTTGATTCAGCTGATTGATCAGGTGATGGATCAGGTGAATGAGAAGGGGCAGGATGAGCTGAACGGCCGTCTCCAATCCGTCAGAACAGTCATCCAGGCGCGGCTGTAGTCGGTAATCTGTAAACAGTAATCGGTTCCCGAACGGCCGTATTTTGCCAATTTGTGCTAAAATACGGCCGTTATTACTGGGAGCAAATTATGCAAACGATTGATGTAGAATGGGTGGGCCGCCTGGATTATCTGGCAGCGTGGGAACTACAAAAAGAGCTGGTGGCCGAACGTGTGTCCAATCCAGACATTAACGGCAAATTGCTGCTGTTGGAGCATCCGCATACATACACTTTGGGGCGGAACGGCCGTCTCCAAAACCTCCTCCTCAACGAAGACCAACTCACCGAACGAGGCATCGCCTTTTACCAGGTAGACCGGGGTGGGGATATTACCTACCACGGCCCTGGCCAGCTGGTGGGCTACCCCATCCTCTCGCTAAAGCGCGTCTACGACCAGCCCGGTTTGGGCATGGTGCAGCGCTACGTCACCGATTTGGAGCAGGTGCTCATCCAAACGGTGGCCCAGTTTGGCATCGTTGCTGAACGATTAGACGGACATCGCGGCGTCTGGGTCAAGACGGCCAACGGTTTAGACAAACTTGCCGCCATCGGCGTGCGTATTCAGAAAAATGGCATCACCAGCCACGGCTTTGCCCTCAATGTCAATCCCGATCTGACATACTTTAACCATATCATCCCCTGCGGCATTCGCGATCATGGGGTGGTGAGCCTGGCCCAACTGCTGCCACAGCCCGTGGCCATTGCCGACGTGCTGCCCCACCTCATCGCTGCCTTTGCCCATGTTTTTCAAGCTCAACTCAACGCGGAAGAGAGCCACATGGCCAGCCCTCTGTGAAACTTTGTGTTCCGCGTTTTAACGCTCTAGGAGAAATATGTCTCGCATACCTTTAGACACAATCAATGAAACACCCCGGCCGCTAAGACGGCCGTCCTGGATCAAAGTCCGCCAAATTCACGACACCAACGAAAATTATGACTTCCTCAAAGGGTTGATGCGCACCCAGGAACTGCACACCGTTTGTGAAGAAGCCCGCTGCCCCAACATTGGCGAATGCTGGGGGGCACGCACCGCCACCTTCCTCATCATGGGCGACACCTGCACCCGCAGCTGCGCCTTTTGTGATGTGAAGACGGGACGGCCGTTGCCTATGGATTGGGCCGAACCAGAACGGGTCGCCCAGGCTGTACGCGCCATGAACCTCAAGCACGTCGTCATCACCTCTGTCAACCGCGATGAGCGCAAAGATGGCGGGGCACCCATCTTTGCCGCCTGCGTTAACCGCATCCGCGAGGTACAGCCCGGCTGCTCCATCGAACTGCTCATCCCCGACTTCAAAGGCAGCCGCGACGCCCTGCAAATTGTGATGGATACTCGCCCGGAAATCCTCAACCACAACGTAGAGACCGTGCCGCGCCTCTTCCGCACCATCCAGCCGCAAGACCGGTACGAATGGGCCCAGGCCACCCTCACCAACGCCAAGCAGATGGCCCCAGACCTGCTCACCAAGAGCGGCATCATGGTGGGGCTGGGCGAAACGTGGGAAGAACTGCTGGCCACGCTGCAAGATTTGCACAGTTGGGGGGTAGATATTTTAACCATCGGCCAATATTTGCAGCCAACGCGTAACCATTGGCCCATCGACCGTTACTACACGCCAGAAGAGTTTGCCCAGCTCAAACAAATTGGCCTGGAGATCGGCTTCCGCTGGGTAGAAAGCGGGCCGCTGGTGCGCAGCAGCTACCGCGCCCATGAGCAGGTTGAGGTGTTGCTGGGCAATCGGTAATTGGTGAGCGGTGAGCGGTAATTAGTGAGCGGTGGTGGAGCGTGGGCTGTGTTGTGCGATGGCTTTGCTGGCTTTTTGCAGGGAGCGGTGTAGAGATTCCAGCTTCAGGGGCTTGCTAAGATAGTCATCCATGCCCACTTCAAGATAGGCATCGCGATGTTCGGTAAGGGCGTTGGCGGTGAGGGCGATGATGTACGGCCGTTCCGCCCCAAATTGTTCAATAATCTGCCGGGTTGCTTCGACGCCGTCCATTTCTGGCATTTGAATATCCATGAGCACGATGTCATACGGCCGTTCACCCAGCGCCGCCAAAACTTCTAAGCCATTGGTGGCCAGATCGGCCTGGCACCCCAGTTTGTTCAGCATCCGCAAGCCCACCTTTTGATTAATTCGGTTATCTTCCGCCAGCAAAATGCGTAATGTTTGGTTGATTGGGTTTGGCAATGGCGTTTCTGCCAGATATGGTTTTTGCGTGGGCGCGATTTCTGGGGAAAGGGCGGCCAGGAGTGCCTCAAACAGCTGCGCTGGTTTTATCGGCTTGGTCAAAATGCCCTTGAAGGTTTGTTTACTGGCTTCATCTTGCTGCCTCAGGGTGGTGAGCAGGAGCAGCGGTGCTTGAAAAGCGGGAAACCGCTCCTGTGCAGTCTGGGCAAACTGCAATGCGGTGGCGTCTGGCAGGTGTTGGTCTACCAGAACAATATCGAAATCGAATGATGCGCCCAGTGGCCCTGAAGCCAGGGCTTCTTGGGTCGATTCTGCCTCTACGCAGGCGAATCCCCAATCAGTGAGTTGGCGATTCAATATTTGCCGGTAGGTGGCGTTTTTATCCAGAATCAGGGCGCGTTTGTTTTGCATGGCCGGGTGATTGGGTGGCAAAGGGGGTGCCTGGTGGGGGGGAACGGCCGTTTCTAGCTGCACCGTAAAATGAAATGTGGAACCAATGCCCAATTGGCTCTCTACCCACAGGTTGCCGCCCATAAGCTCTGCCAGGCTTTTGCTGATGGCCAAACCCAGGCCCGTGCCCCCAAACTTGCGGGTTGTAGCGCTGTCTACCTGGCTAAAAGATTTAAACAAGAATTCCAGGCGGTCTGGCGGAATGCCAATGCCGGTATCTTGGACAGAGATGTGTAGTTGGAAACGGCCGTTTGCCCCCGCCTCGCCCGATACAAACACCATAACCTCGCCAACCCCCGTGAACTTTACCGCATTGCCTAGCAAATTCAGCAATATTTGGCGAAAGCGCGTCACATCCCCAACAAACAACGAAGGAACATTCAAGTCAACCCAATACCCCAGTTCCACCCCCTTGCTGGTAGCCTTCGGCGTTACCAGATCGAGCGAATCCTCAATGCTTTGCCGCAAGTTAAATGGCGCTGCTTCCAATTCTAGCTTGCCTGCTTCAATTTTAGAGAAGTCCAGAATGGAATTAATAATTTCCAACAATGCGTCGCCGCTTGATTGGATGATCTGCCCATATTCTTGCTGCTCCTGATCAAGAGCCGTACTAGATAACAAACCTGCGATACCAATAATTCCGTTGAGAGGGGTCCGAATCTCATGACTCATGTTGGCCAAAAATTCACTTTTTGCCTGGGTGGCTTGTTGGGCTTCTTTATAGGCCTGCCGCAGCTTGTCATTGGTCATGTGTAAATCTTTTAGCGCAGCTTCCAGATTGTTTTGGGTATTGTTGCGGGCAGATTCAAAGAACAAGGCAATGAAAACCAAAGCAAATGTACCTATTGTGGCCGACAAAGCCCGAAGCTCATTAAGCTGAGCTGTGGGGACGGGTACTAGCTCCACTGAGCCTAAAACCTCAATTCTGGCAATAGCAAACACCACCAGAACCACGCTAACAAAACTAAAGCGAGGCCCCAGAAATATCATGGTTAATAAGGGAATAACGCCCAGGATGAATAGATTTGGTGAAGCAATCCCCCCTGTGAGCATAATGAAGGTGACCATGCTGACAAAGTTTATGAATAAATGCGTTGTAGCTAAAATTTTGTAGGAATTTATTCGCCGAAGCATGAACGGGATGGCTAAATTGACAAGGCCCATCACTACGAACAGCGACGAAAGAAGGCCTCCTACAGGCTCTAATCCCTTTAACATTGCTGGGAAACTGATGCTGGTGGAGAGTAGAGAGACACTGTTATAAAGTGAAAGCCCCACCAGCAATCGGTACCTTCTGTGTAAATCCTGGCTGCCCAAAGATTGATAAATCGCATCAGGAATAAATCGATCTAATAGCTGATAAAGCTTTTGGCTTAAATAGGTAAACAGAGTGATCATGTTAGGTGGTTTATTGTGCAATCAAAAGCTATTTGGTCGGTTGAATAAGTAGCACAGTCCGGCAGAAATCCGTATAACGTTATTATGACAAGTTACCGGACTGTTAGAGTATGGTGCCGTCATCAATAACCTGATGCGAACTTTGGGGGCGCGATATTGGCTGCTTGTGGCAACGAAATTTGGCTTGTCACCCCGCACGCCCCTGAAGTTTGAAAAGCGCTTGCTAATAAACGAATACGCAGGATAAGTATGCCAGAAAGAGCAGCAAATTCCTTTAGCAATTCTGTCCTGCAAGAGAACTGTTTTCTGGATTGTACTGAGGGGTGGGTATTTTACGGCCGTTTGCACAACGAAAACAAGTTGTTAGGGTTATCTGCTTGGGATACCATTACCCCAAACCCGAGATAACTACTAGCTAAGTAAGCGGCCAACAATAACTTACTGATTGAACAGCCGCCTACTCCAAGCCGTCCGCACAATTCCGCCAACCTATTTGCGGACGGCCACTAAGGATTTTGTATGGCCCGAACAAAGATAGTTGCAACCATTGGCCCCGCTTCCAATAACCCCGAAACCATCCGCCGCATGATCGCTGCGGGCATGACCGTAGCCCGCGTCAACTTTTCTCATGGTACGCATGAGCAGCATACCAAAACCGTTTCAATGCTCCGCGAAGTGGCCTCAAGCGAAGGCAAAGTCCTGGGCATTTTGGGCGATTTGCAAGGCCCCAAAATTCGCCTGGGGCATGTAAAAACAGGCGGCATTCAGCTTTCGCTGGGCGAAGAGGTGGTTCTTACACCGCATCGTGGCCAACCCGCCATGATCCACATGCCCCACCCAGACCTCATCGAGGTGATTCAGCCCGGTGCCCGCCTGGTCATTGGCGATGGCGAAGTGGAATTTGCCGTCGCCGAAAAAATGGGCGACGCCCTGCGCTGCATCACCACCGTTGCCGGTTTGCTAGAATCACGCAAAGGCGTCAACGCCCCCGGCACAGATTTGCCCATCTCCAGCATTACCGACAAAGACAAAGAAGATTTGAAGCTGGTTTGTGCCCTGGAGCTAGATTACGTAGCCCTCTCTTTTGTGCGAACGGCCGCAGATATCCAAGAACTGCGCGACCTCATGAAAATCGAGGGTGCCGACATCCCCATTATCGCCAAAATTGAAAAAAGCGAAGCCATCCAACACCTCATGGAAATCCGTGATGCCGCCGACGGTATGATGGTAGCCCGTGGCGATTTAGGCATAGAAGTGCAGCCGCAAGAAGTGCCACTGCTGCAAAAACGCATCATCCGCGCCTGCAATGATGTGGGCAAACCCGTCATCACCGCTACCCAGATGCTGCAATCCATGGTCGAACATCCCCGCCCCACCCGTGCCGAAGCCAGTGACGTGGCCAACGCCATTCTGGATGGCACCGATGCCGTTATGCTCTCTGGTGAAACCGCCTCCGGTAACTTCCCCGTCGAATCGGTCCTGATGATGAAACAAATCAGCGAGATTATCGAAGAGGCCTTTCCCTATAACGATTGGCGCAACCGGCGGCAGGCTGAAGTCACCGAATCGCACAGCGTAACGCAAGCCATTAGCACCGCCTGTTGTGATATTGCCGAGCAGATCAATGCCCGCGCCATTGTGAGCGCAACCATGTCTGGCTACACCGCCACCCAAATTGCTCGCCACCGCCCCCCCACCCCCATTATGGCCGTATCCCCCCTGGAACGGACGCAGCGCAAGCTCTCGCTGGTTTGGGGGGTAGAGTGCGTGTTGGTTAAAGATTTTTCCCATACCGACGCCATGTTGGGCCAAACCGTTGCCGTGATGGAGCGCTACAATTTAGACCCCGGCGACAAGGTTGTCATTACAGCGGGTGTGCCGTTTGGTATGGCTGGGCAAACCAACCTCATCCAGGTGCATCAGATGGGTGATTAGCTGTCCCTGGCTACCCGGCTTGTTCCTGGTAGCCAGGTTGCGTTCCAATGTAACCTAACCCACACAATCAGCTTGTGAAATTGATTTAGGCGAATTACAATTAAGCTCCATTCGTTTGTTCGATCAGTTTCAGGGATTTTCGGAGAAAAGTAGATGAGCACATCATTACCAGGGCCACAACGACTAGATTGGGAGCCACCAGCAATTAAAGGCATTGAAGATACCGGATTGTCGCAGGGGTTCCTGCAAGATTTGGCATTGAAGATTATGTACTTCCGCGGCCAGCTTACCGGGCATGATATTGCCGAATACATGCACCTGCCCTTTGCCACGGTGGTAAGTACCGTCATGGATTTCCTCAAGCGGGAGCAGATGTGTGAGGTAAAAGGGTCTGGTGGCTTGGGAGCGGCTACCTACCAATATTCAATCACCACGAAGGGGGCTGAACGGGCGCGTGAGCAGCTAGAGCGCACCAGCTACGTCGGCGCAGCGCCGGTGCCTTGGGAGAACTACGTGGCTGCCGTTAAGGCCCAAGGGGGCAACCGCTTGCGCGTAAACCCCAAGATGATGCAGCAATCGCTGTCTCATCTGATATTGGAAGATTCTGTGTTTGCCAAGATTGGTCCGGCTGCTAATTCTGGGAAATCCATTTTCTTATATGGCCCGCCAGGAAACGGTAAGACAACAATTGCGGAAAGCATTGGCCGAATGATTCTCACCAACGACATGTATATTCCTTACGCTGTCGAGGTGGATGGCCAGATCATCAAAGTTTTTGACGAGATTAACCATGTGGCTGTGCCCGACATTGAGCGAAAAATGTCTACCGGGCAGTTAGGCCCGCGCCGGGGGGATGCTCGCTGGGTGCGGATCAAGCGCCCCGTGATTATGGTGGGCGGTGAGCTGACGCTGGATGGCCTGGAATTGATTTACGACCCCATTAACAAATATTACGAAGCGCCATTCCAGATGAAGGCGAATGGGGGTATGTTCCTCATTGATGACTTTGGGCGGCAGCAGGTACGGCCGCGTGATTTGCTGAACCGCTGGATTGTGCCGATGGAGAAGCAGATTGACTTTTTGGCGCTGCACACGGGGCGCAAGGTGGAAGTGCCGTTTGAGGTGCTGATTGTCTTTTCGACGAACTTGCCGCCGCGCGATCTGGTGGACGAGGCGTTTTTGCGGCGCATCCGGCACAAGATTGAGGTCACGTCGCCGACGTTTGATGGGTACAGGGAGATTTTTAAGCGGGTGTGTGAGCGCCGCCGGGTGGAGTATGATGAACAGGGGGTGCGGTACCTGCTGCAAGAGTATTACATCAAGCGAAACCAGAAGCTGCGGGCCAACCATCCTCGCGATATTTTGGACCAGCTGTTGGACATTGCAGATTACCTGGGCGTGAAGCCAACGTTGACCAAGGAGCTGATTGACCAAGCTGCAGACTCCTATTTTGTGCAGCTTTAGGCAATGAGTGAGTGGTCTTTGGGGCAACGGCCGTTTCTCATCGGCCATCGCGGAGCCAGTGCAGACGCACCAGAGAACACGCTGGCTGCCTTTTTGCTGGCGCAAACCCAAGGGGCAGATGGCATTGAGTTCGACGTGCAGCTTTCGGCCGACGGCTGGCCGGTGGTGATTCATGATGGCAAGCTGGATCGAACCACCAACGGCCACGGGGCCGTGCAAGATTTGACGCTTGCCGAGCTGCAAAAACTAGACGCTGGCCAGGGGCAGTCGATTCCTACCCTTGATGAGGTTTTTGAAACCTTGGGCCCTAATTTTTTATACAATGTGGAATTGAAAACGGCCGTTCTGCGCGACAACGGTCTGGCAGCGGCCGTGGCCGATCGTATTCAGGCGCACAATTTGGCGCGCCAAACGGTCGTCTCCTCGTTTAATCCGCTGGCGGTGCGCTATGCTCGCCGCCACCTCACCCAATCGACTTGGGTGGCCCACCTCAGCTACAAATCCGCCTTGCAGTTCAAGCATGCCCTTATTCCTGTGCAGGCGGTGCATCCGCATTACAAAATGGTGGATGCGGCTTACATGGCCTGGGCCAGCAAAAACGGCTGGCGGGTGAACGTGTGGACGGTGGACGACCCCGCCGAAGCCCGGCGGCTGCTGGCGCTGGGCGTGCACGGCATCATTACCAACAAGCCGAAGTTCATTCGGGAAGCGCTGTTTCAGCATGAAAATTAAGGTGATTTTGAATCCATACGCCAATCGTTGGCGGGCAGGGGCGCGGCTAGATGCGGTGCGGGCCGCGTTTGCAGCGGCAGGTTTGGCTCCAGACATTGTGCAGACGCAGAAACCAGCAGAGGGGATTGCGTTGGCGGAAACGGCCGTATCCCAAAATTATGACGCCGTAGTCGCCGCCGGGGGCGACGGCACGCTCAGCGAAGTGGCCAACGGCCTGCTGCGCGCCGCCGGGGATGGCCCGACGGTGCCCTTTGGCATTTTGCCCATCGGCACGGCCAACGATTTTAGCGACATGGTGGGGCTGCCGCGCGATTTGAACCAGGCGGTGCAGATCATTGCTCGTGGCCAGACGCGCCAGATTGACGCCGGGCGCATCAACGATCATTTTTTCATCAACAACTGCGCCGTGGCCATGGAGCCGATGATTACGCTGGAAAACATTCACATGAAGCGGCTGTCTGGCGAACTGCGCTACGTGGTGGCGCTACTGAAGGGGCTGGTAAAGCTGAAGGCGTGGCATATGCAGGTGCGCTGGGACGACGGCGGGCATGACGGCCCGGCTTATTTGCTCTCTGTGTGCAATGGGCCGCGCACGGGCGGTTTTTACATGGCTCCCGATGCGGCCGTTGACGATGGCTTGTTTGATTTTGTGTTTGCGCCAGAGGTGCCCAAGCTGACGGTGCTCTCGATTTTGGTACGGTTATTTCGCAAGACGCATATTTTTCATCCGCAAGTGGTATACGGCCGTACCACCCACCTCTCCATCACCAGCAGCCCCGGCACCCCCATCCACGCCGACGGCGAAATCATCGCCGAAGCTGCCACGCAAATTGAGTATCAGATTCTCCCCGGTAAGCTAACCTTACTGCAAAGCTAATTGGCTCATTGATAAATGATCAGCGCTGGCTGAGGGTCCAAATTCATCACCTCGGCAGGGGTGAGCACCGGGTAATCACCGTCGGTGGGGAACAGCTTGAAGCCGCCGTACTCAAAGGCGGGTTCGCTGGCATAGCTGGTGTAGTTGCGAATTTTGGCTCCCGCTGCGCCTACGCCATCCCCGTCAATTACAATCTCTACAAATGGATAATCTTCAATAAGCGATTTGTCGGGCAGCATGCCGGGGCTAAACTGGTGCAAAATGAGCACCCGGTTCAGCCCAATCTGGGCAGCGATGGCGTTCATCCGCGCCTGGATGGCGTTGATTTCGGCGGCGTACAGCTGCCCCACGTTCACCAACGGCACCTGCCAACTGCTCATCACAAATTCCGGATCGATGGCAAAATGGACGTGTGGTTCGTATAGCAAATGTTCTAATCGCTCAAATTCAGCCATGATGTCGCCTCGCCCCGGTTGAATGTCGAGGATAACGGCCGTTTCCACCTCCTTAGCCTGCGCCACCCACCGCTCAATCAACGCCAAATCTACCCGATGAAAATAAAGTGGCGGGTGGGGATTGGCCACCGTTGTTACCAGATGGTACGCGGGCAAGATGGGTTGATCAGACATTGGCTGGTATTGGACAACGGTGCTTAAAAGCTGCTGGTGCATCTGTTCACGGGGCAGTTCGCCCAGGATGCCCAGGCCAGGCCCGGTGGGGCTGCCGTAAAAGGCGACCAGCCGAAACTGGCTCAGGTAACCTTGTGGCTGCGCGGCCTTGAGCGCTAGTTGGTAGCTGGCTGTTGGGGTTGGGGTTTGAGTGGGAGGGACGGTGGGGGGAACGGCCGTATGCGTCGCTCTGGGTGTGGCAGTGGCCAATATCGGCGTAGGCGAAAGAAATGGGGTTGGCGGGTTGGGCAGGAAGGCCAGGGTGGGCACCAGCGTGGGCAGTGGCTCGATGGCGGCAAAAAAGGGTGGGGTGGTCTGGCAGGCGGTGCTGGCAACGGCCGTACCTATCCAAAAAAGCCAAAAGAAGCCGCGCGAGATTGTGTATACCGAGGTGCCTAAAAGGCCCCCGGTGAATTTCACGCCACACCACCTTCGGAAACGGCCGTTTCTTCCTTCAACTCCTCATACAGCCGGTACAGGTTTGCCCGGTGCAAATCAGACACCAATCCATTCAGCGGAATGCGAGATTTGCCGCAGCTCTCGATATCAATCTTGTCCAAGGCACTCATCGGCTTGTTGCTGCGCAGCACCTTAGACACTTCCTCTTTGATTTTTGTCAGGTAATCCAGGTCATTTTGGATAATGGCCTCCACTTCACCCCGCAAAATCACTTCCCCATGCCCCTGCACAATCGTGTCTGGTTCCAGGGCCAGCATTTGGTGCAAAGAGGCCACCAGCGCTTTGTGGCTGCCATCAAAAATAGTGGGCACGGGCATTGAGTTGTCAGAAGCAAATAAAATCTGGTTGTTGGTTACATACACGCCAACCAGGTCCAGGCTGTGCCCCGGCATATGGTAAAGCTGCACGGTCTTTCCGCCCAGGTACAAATTCAGCACCCCTTCTTTAAAAACCAGCTCGGGCAAAATGATTTGCACCTCTTCCAGTTCTGGGTTTTGCGCCTGAGCATCTGCCAAACCAGAACGCCCCACACTGTCCAACAGCTGGCGGCACAAAGCATGGCTTACAATCTGGGCTTCGGGGAAAAGATAGGTACCCTGGGAATGATCCGCATGGTAGTGGGTGTTAATCACATACCGGATTTTCAACCCTTGCCGATCTTCCAGAAACTCTTTAATTGCTTTGGTTTCTTCTGGGAAGTAAAGCGTATCAATGAGAATGACGCCATCTTTGGTAAGAATGGCCCCAGACGTGACCTGGGCATACAGCTGACTTGTAAATACGTAGATGTCGTCAGCAATTCGCTCACGCACCATAAAGCTGCTATTTCCTTCTGCTAATGGGAATTAACGACCAGGTTAATCCCTGAGTTGAATGACATACAATTGACGAATGGTGACCTGAACAAAAAAGCCCCCTGATGCAGATCAAGGGTGCTTGCTCAGTAGCCCCGCCATGCCGTGTGAGCCCCGTTGTTTGAACCTGCAGATGCAGGTGGGAGCCTTATCGCGAGTATCTGCCTGGCTGGACGGCCTAAGCCGTGAGCTACTACATCCCCTCAGCGTATTTGTGACCCCCATTTGTGAAGCGTTGGCTCAACACTGGCAAGCTCATCACGCACACAGCAGGGTTGCCAGGATACTAACACAGTCACAGGGGGATGACAAGGTTGTGCAACGCTTCACAATACAGTTTTGACCTGGCGCGCGATGACAATTAAACGGCCGTTTCTAGCACCCTTTGCAGCTGAACGGCCGTCATCGGAGCCATCAATTCCACCTCGCCAATTTGCACCACTGGGATGGTGTACCGATACTTTTCAAACAGCGCTTCATCCTGGGTGATGTCCACTTCTTGCAGTTGGTGGGGGTAGCGAGCTTGCAACAAATTCAGGCTGTGCTTCACTTCATCGCATAGGCCGCAGCCCATTTTGGTGTAGAGGGTGACTCTCAGCATCGGCTTAGCCTGCCCAGGCTGCGGCCACCGTGCCTGCACAAATGGCCAGCAGCAGCACCAGCAGGTAAATGTTGGACGACATGAACAACTTTTTGGCATTCTGGGGAGATGGGGTATGGATCAGTTTGGCGTTGCGCCAGAATAAATCGGCCGTAATCCAGACCACGGGAATCAGATAAACCCAGCCCAGCGTGGGCAGCAGCGCCAGCAGCAGGCCGCCAATTCCGGTGGGCAGCGTGTGCGACATCACCCACCAGGCCGCCTGACGGGGTGTGGTGTGTACCGGCAGCATTGGCACGTCAGAACGCGCATAATCGTCGCGGTAAAGCAGGGCTAAACTCCAAAAATGGAACGGCGTCCAGAGAAACAGCAGCAAGGAGAGCACCAGCGCCCCCGTTTCGTTCCAGTTGCCTACCGCGGCGCTGCCGCTAAGAACGGCCGCACTGCCCGCCGCCCCGCCAATGACAATGTTGAGCAAGGTGCGCGGCTTCAGCCAGATGGTGTAAATGCCTACGTAAATAATCGCCCCCAGCACCAAAAAAAAGGTGAGCGCCGGGTTAAAAGGCAGTACGGCCAGCGATGGCAGCAGCACCAGCCCAATGCCCACGTACGGCACCCAGGTGGGATGGGCAATTTCGCCGGTGACCAACGGCCGTTTCTGGGTGCGCCCCATGTTGCCGTCCGATTCACGCTCCCAATATTGGTTCAGGGCCGAGGCCCCCGCCGCCGCCATGCCGCCCGTGAGCCAGAGCAGTATCAGGTTGCCCAGCCCTGGCCAGCCGCCAGCAGCCATAAACGCGCCGCCCGTAGCCGCCATCAGCAACAAAAACACAATGCGCAGCTTAAAGAGCACCACAATCAGCTGTAATTTGCTGCGCCATTTACTTGAGGAAACGGCCGTTGCCGAGGAGCCAGCCAGGCCAGGTTTTTGAGTCGTATCTGTTAGTGACATTCGGTCTCCGAACGAGGTGTTTTGTTTACTTCTAAAGCAATTGTAACAACATTCACAAGGGTTCACAAACCGGCAGGATGGGATTTGCTTATGGATGAAACGGCCGTTACATTTCCTGCATGAATCGCTTAAACAAACTGTTACATGAACCGATGAGCACGCTAACCCATGTGGCCGGGGCTATTACTGCGCTGTTGGGCACGGTGTGGCTGCTTTGGCTGGTATGGGGCGACTGGCTCAAATGGCTGGCGCTGCTCATCTATGGCCTAAGCCTGACGGCGATGTTTGTGGCCAGCTCGCTGCTGCACGGGGTGAAGCCGCGGCCGCGCCTGCAATTTCAGCTGAACCGGCTGGATCACATGGCTATCTTTTTGGTCATTGCGGGCACCTACACGCCCATCATCACCACTTTTTTTCCGGCGGATTGGCGTGGGTGGGTGTTGGGAGGGGTGTGGGGAACGGCCGTAATCGGCATGGCGTACAAACTGTTCAGCCGCCAAATTCATGGCTTCCTCAACGCCTCTATTTACTTGATTGTGAGCTGGGGCGGCGTTTTGCCGCTCATCTTGGCGGGGGAAGTGTCTCAATGGTTGCCGCCAGGAGGCTTGCAGCTGCTGCTGCTGGGCGGGCTCATCTATTCGGTGGGCTTTGTGGTTTACTACCGCCAATGGCCCGATCCGTGGCCAGACCTGTTTGGTCACCACGAAATTTGGCACCTGTTTGTGCTGGGCGGCAGCCTGAGCCACTTTCTGTTTATGCTCTGGTACGTTGTTCCTGCGGCGGGATAGTTTATTTTTCGATAGCGATGGGCAGTTCGTGGACGAGGTAGTTGGTGAATGTGCCATCCCCATTTGCTGTGTACAGTCCCACAAAAACTTTTTGCGGCGTGCGCTCTGCTGGCAGGGGGATCAGGTAGTTGTCTTGCACCAGCTCGCCGGTTTGCCAGCGGCTGGTGGCATAAAAGCCATACACCGGGTGGTTGCGATCTCCCTGCGCTAGCAAATCGCCTGGGCCAAGAATTTGGAGCTGGTCGGTGACGTGGACAAAGATGCTGTAATCGGCTGTTGGCACCTGGCGGGCTTGCCAAATGAGCTGCATGCTGAGCCTGTGGTTGGGGTGGAGAACGGCCGTTCCCGCCACCAACTCAATCTCCGGCGAAGCGGCCAAAACGTGGGTCGCTAACGGTTCAATGTGCGGCACTTTTTGGATCGCGATCAGCTCATCCCCCACACTGCTGAGAGAAACGGCCGTACCCAATTTTTCCTGCCATAGCCCAACCGGGGCGGCGTACAGCACCGCCTGGTTTACAAAAATCGTACTCGGGGGCGGGCTGGGCAGGCCGCTCAAATCGGCGCGTAAATCTACCAGTTGGATGTGTGCCAGTTCGCCCGTGACCAGTTTGCCGTACGCCAGCGGGAAGTAGCGCGGCCCCCAAATCTCCCCGACGATGGGTTGTGCGCCCGGCAGGGTGGCGGCATCAGCCAAAATGGCCTGGCCGGTCTCATCTTTGGTATGGAACCAGATGTAATCTTTGTGCGAAACGTAATTGTTGCGGGCGATGCCGATGGTGAGCAGCAGGCCAGCTGTGGGCAGCCAGCGCTGCCATTGCCCCAGCGCCAACAAGCCCACCCCCCAGGCCGCGGCCAGCGTCAAACTTGCCACCAAAATCATCATGTAAGAGCGGATGAGCAAGCCCTGGCTGACGGGTGCCAGCCAATATCCGGCAAAGGTCAGCAGCAGCACCAGCGCCAGCTTGCGTGTTTTACTGTGCAGCAGCCCTGGCAAAAAGCCAAACAAGCCCGCCGCCAGGCCCCAACTGCTCATCTCTTGAGCCAGGAAGCGGAGACGGCCGTCTAACGCTGCCCAAATCTCCGGTAAATTGGTGGGCGGGGCCAGCCGGGCGCTGTACTCACGGGCAAAAAAGGCGTCGCTGAATCCGGCCCAAGTGGTGGGGGAACGGCCGTATACCCAAGGCGAACCCGCCCAGGCCACCAGCGGCAGGTACAGGTAAACCAGCAGTGAAGCCGCCGCCAGCAGCCCCGCCTCAATCCAGACGCGCCAGCCCAACTTGCGGGCTGGCCACGCTGCCAGCAGCAGCGCCGGGGCCAAAAACAGCAGCGTGCGGTGATGCCCCACCGCCAAACCAAACAGCAGCCCCAGCCAGAGCAATTTGCTGCGGCTGGGCGCTTGCCCCAGCGCCCAGGCCAGGCTGAGCGTGCCAAACGCCAGCAGCAGACCAAAGGCATACGCCTCGGCGACGACGGCGTATAGCCAGACCAAAATGCCAAAGGCGGGCAGCAGGTAGGTGGCGGCAACGGCCGTTCTCGCCCCTTCTAATCGCGCCAAAGGCTGACCCAGCAGCAGCAGCGCCCCGATGGCAAAGAAAAGTGAAAGCAGATTGGCGGCCACGGCAGGGTACGCCCCAAATGGGTCAATGAGGCGGACGCCCAGGTTGGCCAGCAAGCTGAGCAGGGGATAGCCCGGCGCGTGGGTGATGCCCCAGGTGTGCCAGGCAATAACAAACTCGCCAGAATCGTCCATCAGCTGCAAGATGCCGTTGAATTCACCAGTGGGATCAGGCAGTGGGTCGTTGGCGATGGCGATTTGGCCGGGCATGCTGGTGAGCCAAACGGCCGTAACCAGCAGCAGTGCCACCCAGGGCAAGCTGTGGGCCAAAACAGGCGAGAGGCTGGGCAAACGTCGAGGCATGGGCCAATTATCGTTTTTTGGGGGCTAGAAAACAAAAAACCACCAGCTTTGGGCTGATGGCTGAATAATTCCTGAAGTAGAGAGCCATTTTTTACATTTAGCCTGGCATTGGTTTGACCCTTTTGACCGCAAGATTGCTCTTCGTCCAGGGAGCCAACTGACCATAACTTCAGCTGTACTATTATTTTTGGCTCTCTACATTCAAGAGCGTAACGGCCGTTTCTTACGGTCAGGCTGAAGTAGCGCCACGTTCCTATTGGGAAAACCAGCTCGGCCGCAATTGCCAACATTCTGGCTTGATTCAACTTGACATAGGCAAATATTAACTTGACATAGTAATGAGCCGTGCTACACTGGCAGCAACATGCGCGCAAGATTTCGGCAGGCCGCAATGAAGGTCTGGCAAACACTTTTGGCAGTTAGCTCCTCCGTCTGGCTCTTCCTTGGCCGACTTGGTTTGGCGTTCCGCAACCTCCTTACCTGGCTTATCTGGAAACCTATTTTTTACGTCACCATGCCGTTTTGGCTGCCGCTGCGTTGGCTGCTGTGGGATTCGGTGGTGGCGGTTGCACCGCCGGTGTGGCGCTTTGTGGGGCGTATGGGGCTGGCGCTGCGCCATCTGTTGACGGCGTATGTGTGGCGTGGGTTTGTTATGTTTGTGGTACGGCCGTCTCGCTGGCTGTATCGGTACGTGGTCAAAGCGTTTGTGCTGTGGCTGCTGCGCACCAGCTGGCAGGGGATTTGTTGGTTGGGAGGGCACATTCGTCGCTTTGGCCGCTTTATTTGGGGCAAAACCGCGCCGCAGCGGGCCGTGTACGGCCGTCGTGCCAGCTCCCCCTGGCGATTGTTTAGGGCGAACCTGCGTCTCCTCTTCCGCCGTCCCAAACCACCCGCGACGGCGCTGGTAGCCCCCAAACGGCCGCATGAAAATGTGCGGGCCATGCGGACTTTTCGGCTGGCAACGGCCGTTGCCGCCATTGCCCTGGTGGTGGTGGTGGGGATGCTCAGTATGCGCGAATCTCAGCCCACTGCCGTGGCCGATGATCGGCCGTTTGAAACCGCCACGCCGCAAATCATTGTTCTCACACCCACGCCGCTGCCTCCCACGCCCACCATCATCCCTACCGTTTCTGTCAAGCTGACTCCGTGGGCCACGCCCAATCCGCTGGACGGGGGTGGCGCGGTGATTTTTACCCAGCATGTAGACGGCAACAGCGACATCTACATTTTGCCCGTGGGTCAGGCGGACCCCATCCGGCTGACCAGCCATCCGGCTGAAGATCGTGACCCCGCCTGGGGGCCAGACGGCACCGAAATCGCCTTTGCCTCGCGGCGAGACGGCAATTGGGAGCTGTACGTTTACAACATCCCCAACCGGGAGCTGCGCCGCGTAACCCGCGACCTGGCCTACGACGCCGCGCCTACCTGGTCGCCCGATGGCCAATGGCTGGCGTATGAATCGTACCGGGATGGCAATTTGGACATTTACCTGATCAAGGCCGACGGCAGCGAAGGGCCGTTCCGCCTGACCGATGATCCGGCTCCTGATTTCGCCCCGGCGTGGTCGCCGGGTGGACGGCATATTGCCTTCACCAGCCTGCGTGGTGGCAGTCGGGATATTTTTGTGCGGTCGTTGGATGCGGGCATTAACGCGGGCGTGGTGAATTTGACTCAATCTCCGGCTTTGGATGAGGATGAGGCGGCGTTTTCACCAGACGGCCGTACCCTGGTTTATGCGGAGCAAAGCGTTGGTTTCCCGGTGATGTATGCCCTGCCGCTGACGGAAAGTTACCAACCGGCCGAACCGGCTTACGGGCTGGGCCAGCAGGGGCGTTCGCCCGCCTGGTCGCCAGACCGGCGCTCAGTGCTGTTTGTGTATGACCAGGGCGGGCGCAGCTTTTTGCTTTCTGGCAGCGTGGAGGCGTGGAGCGTGGTGCCGCAGATGTTTGTGACAGACGGCCGTATCGAAGACCCTTCGTGGACGGCGACGCGCTTAACCCCAGACATGAGCAGCCGCCTGCAAAATATTGATCGAAGCGTAACCAACGAACCGCTGTTTGTTGAAGCGTTGGCTGAACCGCAAGTTGGGCCGCCGTCGCTGCTTTTCCCTGTGGAAGTGAACGCGCCCTCCCCTTACCTGAGCGATGCGGTGGACCAATCGTTTGCCGCCCTGCGCCAGCGGGTGATTGCCGAGGCGGGCTGGGACTTTTTGGGCCAGCTGGATGGCATGTTCGAAGCGCTAGAGGCGCGCCCGCTGCCGGGGCAGTCGGCCCAATCGTGGAACAAGGCGGGGCGTGCCTTTGACCTTTATTTCCGCGAGGCGCTGGGCTTTGAGCCGCAGGTGGAGCTGGTGAAGCTGACATTGAATGGGGAGACTTATTGGCGCGTTTTTGTGAAAACGGCCGTTCAAGACGGCAGCCAGGGTGAACCGCTGCGGGCGCTCACCTGGGATTTGCAGGCGCGCAGTGGCGACGACCCCAGTTATTACGAGCAAGGCGGCAAATGGCGTGAAACCGTGCCAGAAGGGTACTACATCGACTTTACGGCGCTGGCGGCGGATTATGGCTGGCGCTGGGTGCCGGCCAACCCCAACTGGCGCACCTATTTCCCCGACATTCGCTTTTGGCATTACGAAAAGCGAGATGGCCTCACCTGGGAAGCGGCGATGCGCCAGCTTTACAGTGCTGAGGAGTTGGCGGCTGTGCTGGAACGGCCGTAACCCCCATGTTTTCACAAAATAAACCTCCGGGAGGTTTCATGAATTGTCTGGACAATGCCAAGAACCTCTCGGAGGTTCGATTACGCAGATTAAAGAAAAATCTGTGGAAATCTGTGTTCATCACTGGCCTCTTATTTTTGCTAATTAGCTGTGGCGGTGAGCAGATTGTGCCGCCTACGCTGGTGCCGGTGCTGAATTTGCCGCCAGCCCAGCAAACAGAAATTGCCGTCACGGCCGAATCTGAGGCGCGGATTGTGCCGGGCGGGCGTACCGGCAGCAGCAGCCGCCCGGCCAGCGTGCCCACGCCAGCTGGTGTGGGCATTCGCCCCAGCGACGCGCAGCAGCTCTGGGTGCCAGACGCTGGCCCAGAACCGCCCGAAGGGTGGCGGCCGCCGCCGTACGACGTGCCCCTCTCCCTCCATTACGACGACCATT
Source organism: Candidatus Leptofilum gracile (assembly GCA_016713825.1). Lineage (GTDB taxonomy): Bacteria > Chloroflexota > Anaerolineae > Promineifilales > Promineifilaceae > Leptofilum > Leptofilum gracile. The sequence continues at coordinate 67,496 of JADJOJ010000005.1, forward strand.
ACTGGCTGGCCCGCCCCATCCCCTCTGGCAGCCGCAACTACGATTTGGAGTGGTATCCCTTTGGCAATGATGTGCAGCTGCCGGAGCTGCCTTCGTACCGCATTCACCACGGCATTGATTTCCCTAACGAGACGGGGACGCCAGTTTTGGCCGCTGGCAGCGGCACGGTGGTACATGCCGGGCCGTTCCCTAGCCCGCGCGACGGGGTGAATTATTATGGCAACACGGTTGTGATTCAGCACGATTGGCAATGGCAGGGGCAGGATGTGTTTACGCTGTACGCCCACACGCTGGAGCTGTTTGTGCAGGAAGGGGATTTTGTGCAGCAGGGGCAGCTGATTGCCGGGGTGGGCAGTTCTGGCGAGGTGAGCGGGCCGCATTTGCATTTTGAGGTGCGCGTGGGCACCAATAATTACAACGATGCGCGCAACCCGGCCCTGTGGCTGGCTCCGTTTGAGGGGTGGGGCACGCTGGCGGGGCGGTTTGTGGATAAAAGCAGCCAGATGATTTCCAGCGCCAGCCTGACGTTGACGCCGGTGGATGTGGATACGGCCGTTCGCAAACAGCGCACCTATTACCCCACCGTCCGCTCTGATGAGGTGTGGCGGGAAAACTTCGTCTTTGCCGATGTGCCCGCTGGCCAATACCGCCTGACGATTGATGCCAATGATGGGGTGCACATTTACGAGCGCGAAGTGACGATTTTTCCCGGGCAGACCAGCTTTGAAATTATTTCCACCAATTTTGAGTTTGTCCCTACGCCCACGCCGATACCCATCGAGATACCAGATGCAACACCAGAACCAGAAAATTAGTGCAAGAGTTCGTTGTGTGCGGGCGGATTGTTGGCCTTGAGCACAAATTCGATATGCTGGATGAGCTGCATGGGGGTTAAATCTTTGCCGATGAACCCTTCTGCGCCCAGGGCGATCGCTTTAGCCTCGTTTTGGGGCGTGTCGTAGGCGGTAACAAAGATGATGGGGATGGTGGAGAATTCGCGCAGCCGGTGGTAAAGTTCCCAGCCGTCAATTTCTGGCATCATCAAATCGACCAGGATGAGATCGGGCATGCCTTCTCTGGCTTTGTCTAAGCCTTCCAGGCCGCTAAAGGCGACTTCGGTTTCGTAGCCAGCCAATTGCACCATATCTTACAAAAGCTGAACCATTTTGGGATTGTCGTCTACTACCAGAATGACCGGCATGTTTTCCTTTCGCTTTCGGTGGTTGAAATTATTGACCTAAATCCAGAACTTATTTTAGCGGGATCGGGCAAATGAGGAAAATCGACTAGTTTACATAATGCATTGACACTATTTCTGCACTTATGCTAAAATTTCACCATGTTTTTTCAGGATGTGTTTACAAATTTTCAACAGCTTAGGCAACGTTACGGCCGTTTCTTCATTGTCGGTTTGTTGCTGACTGGATTGTTGTGGGCGTTAAATCCTGTAGAAACACGTGCCGCCACCCGACAAGGTTTACATCGTTCTGAAAGCCGCCCGGAGGCTACGCTGCTCTCGCCCATGTGGGGGCCAACCATTACCCAATGGTCCACCTACATCGGCGTGTTGGCCGATATGTACGGCCTGGACCCCGACTTTATCGCCGCCGTGGTCAATGAAGAGTCCAACGGCAGCACCGACGGTGTTAGCTACATGGGGGCGGTGGGGCTGATGGGCGTCATGCCGCAAGGGCCTGGCCTGGAGTGGCGACCCACCACCGAAGAATTAATGATTCCCTCTGTGAATTTGCGCTGGGGCGTCTCCATTTTAGCCGAGGTAGTGCGGCAGGCTGGGGGAGATTTGGCTTCGGCGTTGGCCGCTTACAGCGGCGGCTGGGAAAATGCAGGCAGCACCGTGCCGCAAGCGTATGCCTCTAGAGTGCTAAACAATTATGCGCAGGCTGTGCTTATTCGCCAGGGGCTTTCCCCGGAAATTGCCACGCAATGGACCATCGCCGTGGAGATTGACAAAGGGTATGTGCCCCATGAATCGTTTTTGGTTTTAGGGGAGCAGCCCGTTTCTGGTTTATACACGTACGCCCCGCACCGGGTTTATGATTATGTGGATGATTACGGCCGTTCTTACTTTATTAATGGCTATGCTGTGCCTGTGGCTTTGGTAATACCAACCTACCCAGAAACCACCAATCTAACGCCTGGGCGTGGCAATGAAATCGATTTGCATTTGCAGGCCCGCATCAGTGACGATGGTGTCAAGATAGACACCAGCAACCCGCGCATTATTTTGGCCTGTTTACCCAGCCTTAGCCGCCTGCGGGGTATTGCTAGCACCCGTTGGTTTGCCCCTTCTGGTTGTCCCTCCTGGCATCGTTGATTCTGAACAAGTTCCTTTTTTTAGGACAAACGTAATCGTTTCTGCTTTGTCGAATTGGAATAATATTTTGGTACTGCCTAAACGCCTCACGAGCTGGTTGCGGCGTTTTTTTATTGTGAATTGAAGAACTAGATTATGCCAACACCTTTTATGCATCTGCATGTTGCCGAACAAATCCTGACGATGGCTGGGGCCAATGGTTACGGCCGTTTGCAACAAGCTTTGGCTGCTGAATGGCCTGCTTTTTACCTGGGCAGCGTTGCCCCAGATGTAAATGCTATTTCCACCCTGCCACGAGAAAATACCCATTTTTACGACGTGCCGCCTGACCCTGAAGAAACGGCCTATGGCACCATGCTGGCGCAATATCCACAGCTAACCAACCTGGCGGCGATGTCGCCGGGGCAGGTGGTGTGCGTGGCGGCGTACAGCGCCCACCTGCTGCTAGACCTCGTCTGGCTGCGTGAGGTGGTGTACCCATTTTTCCATCTGGCAAATCGTTGGGGCGACCGGCAGCAGCGCCGGTTGACTCATTTTATTTTGCTTACTTACCTGGACACGTTGGCCCTGGCCGAACTGCCCAAAACGGCCGTTTCCACCCTCGCCGCTGCCCAACCGAACCAGTGGCTGCCGTTTATCGACGATGCTATTTTAACTGCCTGGCAGGCGATGTTGGTAGATCAGCTTCAGCCTGGGGCAGCCATTAAAACGATTGAAATTTATGCGGGACGGCTGAATATGTCTCCGGCTGAGTTTGCCGCCAATTTGCAGGACCCAGAATGGATGGAAGCTCAGGTGTTTGGCAAGATACCTGTGGAGCAGGTGCAAACGATTTTGCAAACGGCCGTTCCCCGCAGTGTTGAACTTATCAGCAGCTACCTGTCATAGCCAGCGGCCATCCCCCAAATGGCCCATCATACTGTCACAAGGATAATCCCCATGTCTTTTTTTCCCACCCTTTCCCAAATTCGCGATACCGTACAGGCCCGTTTTCCCGATGGCCGTGCTTATGATGCCCCCAGCGGCACCCCGTTAGAAGCGTTTATTGAAGCAGCAAGCCCAGAGGTGAACGGCCGTATCGTAGCCGCGCTTAAAAATGGTAGATTGCGCGAACTGTCTCACCCGCTCGTCGAAGACGCCCTGCTCGTGCCCGTCACCTCCGCCGATTCCGATGGCAGCCGAATTTACCGCCGCTCACTCTGCTTTTTGATGATTGCCGCCGCCGATGAAATCTGGCCTGGCAAAATTATCACCATTCAGCACTCCATGCCGTTTGGCGGCTACTACTGCGAATGCGAAGACCCAACTTGCTTGCAGCCCGGCGGTTTGCAGCAGCTCAAGCAGCGGATGCGGCAGCTGGTTGATGCCGATTTACCCATCCACCAGGTGCGTATGCCACTAGATGAGGCGCTGGCGCTTTTCCGGCAGGAGGGGGATTTGGAGAAGGCAAATTTATTTGCCAAGCGGCGCAAAGATTACCTGACCATGTACGAGCTGAACGGCGTGCGCGACTACTTTCATGGCTTTATGGTGCCGCGCACCAGCTATTTGGATCTGTTTGATTTACGGCCGTACAAAGATGGCTTCATCCTGCAATTCCCCCGCCGCCACGAGCCGGACCGGCTCCAGCCATTTGAAGATGAACCCCGGCTGGCCCGCGTGTTTCAGGAGTATGATGATTGGCTGCGCATCATTGGCTTGCCCAGCGTGGCTTCGTTGAATAATGCGTTGGCAAACGGCCGTTTGCAGCAAACCATCCTTGTTGCCGAAGCGTTCCACCAGCAGCAGCTGGCCCAAATCACCGAAGAAATCGCCAGCCACCGCCACACCATCAAGCTGGTGCTCATTTCTGGCCCCACTTCGGCCGGCAAAACCACCTTTAGCAAACGCCTCTCCATCCAGCTCATGGCCCAGGGCATTTTTCCGATGGCCATTGGCATGGACAACTACTTTGTGGATCGCAGCCTGACGCCGCGTGACGAAAATGGCGATTACGATTTTGAAACGTTAGAAGCGGTGGATGTGCCCTTGTTCCGCGAACATTTGAAGCTGCTTATGCAGGGGAAAGCCATCGAGCAGCCGATCTACAACTTCCACACGGGGATGCGTGAAAAAGGGCCAGAACTGCAAATTGGCCCCGACCACGTGCTGCTGATCGAGGGCATTCACGGTCTGAATCCCAAAATTGTGGAGGGAATCCCCCCAGAAGCGATGTATCGCGTTTTCATTTCTGCCTTTACCCAGCTAAACCTGGATAAACACAACCGGGTCCCCACCACCGACACCCGCTTGCTGCGCCGCATTGTGCGCGATGCCGCCCATCGCGGCTACTCCGCCGCCGACACCATTGCCCGCTGGCCCAGCGTGCGCCGGGGGGAAAAGCGGCACATCTTCCCTTACCAAAACAACGCCAACGTCTTTTTTAATTCGGCGCTGGTGTATGAAATGTCGGCGATGAAGCGGCTGGCGGAACCGCTGCTGCTGCAAGTGGAGCCGGGTACGCCGGAGCGCATTGAAGCCAACCGGTTGCTGGCGTTTTTGCAATGGTTTGATCCCATCCCGGCGGAAGGTTTGGACCTGATTGCCAGTGATTCGATTTTGCGGGAGTTTATTGGCGGGTCGATTTTGGAGAAGTTTGAGCCGTGGCACGGGTAACAGTAATCGGTAATCAGTGGGTCGGTAATCAGTGAGATTGTTACTGGCCACTGGATACTGATTACTGGCTACAGGCTGAGGCTGGGCAAGATAAAGCGGAAGAGGGCGAAGAGGTCTAGCAGTACCAGGGCGGCGCCCATGCCTAGGGGGAAGATGTTTACCAGCAACGGCCGTTCTCGCCGAAACGGCTTTTCCACCAGCAGCAGCCAGGTGCCCAGCCCCAGCGAAAAGCCTAGCGAGATGGGAATGAGCGCCGGAAACAGGTAACGCCCCTGATGCTGCACAAAGGTCACGTTGTACCCCACGTGAATGGCTAGCGTCAGCAGAAAAACCAGCCACAAAATGAGCACCGGCAAGCGAGACCGGAATTGGATAGGCACCTGATTGACGGTAAAGCGGTAGAGGATGAGGCCAAGTACGGCCGTACCGCACAGTGCCATCAATAACCAATACAGTTCAACTCGCATCGGCACCGCCATCCAGCCAAACTGCCCCCAAAAGCTGTTAAACGTCGTTTGGAAGAACCGCTGCACTGTACCGTCCAGCCCATAATTGGCAATCCAGTCGATGGTGCGCGGTTGGCCAACCACCACGGCATCGTGGGCCGCTTTGCCCAGGATATCTAGCCCGCCGTACACAGCAATGTTCCGTACCCACCAGATGGCCCCCAGCATAAACGCCGGGGTAAACAGCAGCACGCCTGCCTGAAACAGCCGCTGCCAGGTACCCCAATATTGCCACAGCAGCACCACCGCCAGCACGGGAGCCATCAGGTAGACGGTGGCTTTGGTGAGAAATCCCAACCCCAGCACGAGGCCAAGCGCGATGAGCCAGCGGCGGTCGTCGCCCAGCTTGCGAATGCCGTTGCGGGTGACCCAGCGCAGGGTCAGGTAAAGCAGCAGGGCGATGAGCAGTTCTGAAAGGCTGTCGTTGTTGACGGAGGCGAGTATGGAGACGTGTTGGGGAATGAAGGCGACAAATACGGCCGTAGACCACGCCACCCACCTGGCTTCTGGGAACAGCAGGCGAGCTGTAGCATATGCCAGCCCCACAACGCCCAGGCCAATTAGCAGCGAAGTCAGCCGCAGCGCCAGCAGTGAACCATTTGTAAGCAGGAATACGGGGGTTAACACCAGGTAGTACAGCGGTGGTTGCCAATCTTCGTACTCAATTTCTGCAACCGAGTATTGCGGGGCAAAGCGTGCCTCACGGATTTCATCCAGGTACGCCTGGTCATAATCACCGGCGGCCATGATGGGTAAACGGCCGTTTGCCAACTGCCGCACGTAATTGTAGTGAGCGGGTTCGTCTGGGGCTTGCCAGGCTGGCACCTGCGCGGCATACAATCCCCCAACCAGCAAATAACCTGCTAAAATAAGCAGCAAAGGCCACTGTTTTTGCATCATACCCTAATCTTAACCAGTTCCAGAAATATGGCGAGAATATGTTTCGTTACGTTGTAATATTGTAGGGAAAAAGTGTAAATTTTGACGACGTAAAGCAACCCACAGCAAGCTCGGTAAAAACTGAAGCGCATTTTTCTGTGGTTTGCGCAAGCAAAACCCAATTTCTGGAATGGCCGGAAGGGGTTGATCCACAACAGGCCCCGCTGGAGAGCCAAAACAGGGACAATTCTATGGGTCTTCAGGATTTCGTGGGGTTTGGCGTGAAACGTGATGCGTAAAACGTGATATCGCTCTGGTCACGTTTCACGTTTCACGCATCACGGGCTGTAATCCCCCTGAATTCCCAAAGAGCCAATTCTTTTTTTGTTTTTACGTGCATGGGTCGGGTTAACAGCAGGCCAATAGTACCATAGGGATATGAGGCGATCTTAGATAAACTGGTACTATCTGGCTATGAAACTTTCACGCCTTAGGTGCAGAAGTAACTGTGTGGTAGATAATACTGTCCTTGTAGTACCTTACCCAACATCTCGTTGCTTGCCTCTTGACGAGATTGAGGAGTCAGTTTAGTTGCAAATCTACCGAAGAAAAAAACAATGATTGCCAGCCTGTCAACTCCAGCCAAAAGGAAAATAGCGGCGTATACGGCCGTTCTCATCACGTTGGTTATTGCCCGCATTTTTATTGGCAACTCCCATTGGTTCGGCTCGGTTATGCTGCATATGCTGGTGGAGTTTGTGGCCGCGACGCTGGCGCTGTTTGTGGGCGCCCTGGCATTGGTACGTTTTTACACCAAACAAAACAGCGCCTATTTTTTCATTGGCACGGGGTTTATTGGGGCAGGGCTGCTCGATGCATACCATGCCATGCGCACGGTGGTTTTGGTGAATGCGCTCTTGCCAACGGCCGTTTCCCCTGAACTTTGGAATTGGAATCCCTCCCCCACATTTTTGTCTATTTTAATGGCTGGTAGCTGGATGATTTGGCAGCGCAACAAGCGGTTCCAGCCCCACAGCAGCCGATATTACGTGGTGGTTGGCGTTGTGGCTGTGGTGACAATTTTCATTTTTGCCCTGCTGCCCCAGCCCCCGATTACCTCTACAGAATATTTACCCGGGCGCATTACGGCCGTTTTTACCGCCACCTTCTTCCTCATTGCCCTTATTGGCTATTTGCACAAAAGAGAGTGGCAGCAAGACACCTTTGAGAATTGGCTGGTCATTGCCCTTATTGTGAACGTGGCGGCGCAAGGGCTGTTTATGTATTTTGCCCGCACCCCGTTTGATGGATTGTTTGATACGGCCGTCTTGCTCAAGCAAGTCGGCTATCTTTCTGTTTTGATTGGCCTGCTCAGCAGCATGTATACCATCTTTAAAGAAGCAGAACAGGCAGCCCAAAGCATGCGCGGTGTCAACGAAGCCCTCCAGCGCGAGATAATCGAGCGCAAACGCGCCGAAGCCGCCGAACAAGAGCACCGCAACCTCGCCGAGGCCCTGCGGCAAGTTGGCCTGGCCCTCAACTCCACCCTCGATTTCGACCTGCTCCTCAATAACTTCCTGGACCAGATTGGCCCTGTGCTGCGCTACGACACCGCCAACATCATGCTGGTGCACGGTCGCGAGATTGAGATTGTGGTCACCCGAGGCTACGACCTTAGCAAAGAGCTGCGCCAGCCGCGCCATTTCCACATTAACTCGCGCCCCAGTTTGCTCAAAATTGTAGAAACGGCCGAACCCCTCATCGTGCCCGACACCTACGAAGCCGGCGATTTATGGGTCGATGCCGAGCTGTCGCCGCACGTGCGCTCCTGGGCTGGCGCACCCATCATCGTAGAAGGCAAAGTGGTGGCCTTTTTGGCCCTCAACTACAGCGAACCCGGCTTTTACCAGCCAGAAAACGCCGCCCGCCTGAAGGATTTTGCCGTGCAGGCGGCCATCGCCTTTGAAAATGCCAACCTCTACCAGCAGCTGCAAAAGCGCGTCGCTGAGCTAACCACCCTCAACCGCATCAGCCAGGCCATCACCTCCACGCTAGACCTCACCGAAACGCTCACCATCATCACCCAAAACACCACGGAACTGCTGCAAGTAGATGCCGCTTCTGTGGTGTTGCATGACAAAGAAGCAGGCGATCTTTGGTTTGCGGCCGCTTCTGGTGCGGCGTCTGAATTTGTGCAAGGCAAGCGGTTGGCAATTGGCCAGGGTATTCTGGGTTGGGTGGCCCAGGCGGGTGAACCGCTGTTGGTGCCAGATACAACCACCGACCCGCGCCATTTTGGCGATTTCGACGCCAAATCTGGGTTCCAGGCGCGGTCCATTTTGTGCGTGCCGCTGCTGGTAAAGGAGCAGCCAATTGGGGCGATTGAGGCGATCAACAAAGAAAATGGCACCTTCGATGAAGAAGATTTGCGCCTGCTGACCCGCCTGGCCGTGCCCGCGGCCACAGCCATTGAAAATGCCCAGCTTTTTGCCCAGTCGCAGCAAGAAATTACCGAGCGCAAGCGGGCCGAGGCGGCGTTAGAAGCGGAACGCGCCCAGCTGGCTCGGCGCGTAGAAGAGCGTACGGCCGATTTACGCACCGCCAATGCTGAATTAGCCCGCGCCGCCCGCATGAAAGATGAATTTTTGGCCAGTGTCAGCCATGAGCTGCGTACGCCACTCAACGCTGTGCTGGGTATCTCTGAAGCGCTGCAAGAGGGTGTTTATGGCGCGATGAACGAAAAGCAGATGAGCTCGCTGCGCAGCATTGAAGAAAGCGGCCGTCATCTGCTGGAGCTGATCAATGATATTTTGGACCTCTCTAAGGTGGAAGCGGGCAAGCTGGAGCTGGAATTGGCTCCCATGCCGGTAGAAGCGGTTTGCCAGGCCAGCCTGCGCATGGTGAAGCAAAACGCCCACAAAAAGCGCCTGCGCATTCACTCTTCCTACGACAGCGCCGTTACCACGGTGGTGGCCGATGAGCGGCGGGTGAAGCAGGTGCTGGTGAATTTGCTCAGTAACGCTGTTAAGTTCACCCCAGAAGGGGGTGAAATTGGGCTAGAGGTTGTGGGGGATGAAGACGCCCATGCCGTGCTGTTTACAGTTTGGGATACGGGCATTGGCATTGCCAACCAGCATATAGAGCAGCTGTTTCGGCCGTTTGTGCAGCTAGATAGCCGCCTGTCGCGGGAGTATGCCGGGACGGGGCTGGGGCTTTCGCTGGTGCTGCGCATGATGGAACTGCACGGCGGCAGTGTTGCGGTGCAGAGCGATGTGGGGCAGGGGAGCCGGTTTACTGTTTCCTTCCCCTGGCATTTGGCCGATGAGCCGCTTGAGCTAAATGCCGACAACGAGCTGTTGGATATGCCGCCGTATATGGCCCCCTGGCACACGGTGGTCATTGTGGAAGATTCGCCATCGGTGCAGGCTCAGTTAAAGCGATATTTTGATGGTGGCGGTGGGCAGGTACACTTGTTTGGCGAGGGCAAAGAGGCGTTGGCTTTTATTGAAGCGGAGCCGCCGGACCTGCTGGTGCTGGATCTGTTTTTGCCCGACAGCTCTGGCCTGGTGCTGTTGCGCACCATTCGTGAGAATCCACAAACGGCCGATGTGCCGGTATTGGTGGTTTCGGTGTTGGACGACCAGGTGCAAATTATGGCGGCTGGCGCGGATTACTGCCTGATGAAGCCGTTTACGCGGGCGCAGCTGCACATGGCGCTGCAAGCGGTGGCTGTGAAGCGGAATGGGTTTGTGCGGCAGGATACGGCCGTTTCCCATCCCCTCATCTTGCTTGCCGAAGATCATGAAGCCAATATCAATACCTTTTCCAGCTACCTGATTGCCAAAGGGTTTGACCTGATTTTGGCTCGCAACGGCCTTGAAGCGGTCGCCCGTGCCGAGGCTGATAAACCAGACCTTATTTTGATGGATATCCAGATGCCGCAGATGAACGGCCTGGATGCGATTCGGCAGATTCGTCAAAGTGCGGATACGGCCGTTTCCCAAATTCCCATTATTGCCGTTACGGCCCTGGCCATGCCCGGCGACAAAGAAGCCTGCCTGGAAGCGGGTGCCAACGGCTATTTAAGCAAGCCGATTAGTTTGCGGCGGCTGGTAGATACTATTCATGCACAACTGGCTCGGGCCAGACAGAAAAGTAGTGTAACTGTATAATCGAACCTATGAACAAGAAACCTCAAATTTTAATTGTTGACGACGAACCGTATGCGCGGCAGGCGATTGAAATGCTGCTTATGAAAGAGTCGTACGAGCTTTTTTTTGCTGAAGATGCCCACGAGGCCCTGGCGCAGCTGGATGACGAAATTCCAGATGTGATTTTGTCTGACGTGATGATGCCCAACATGGATGGCTTTGAGCTGTGTCAGCGCATCAAGCGAAACCCCAAATGGAGCCATGTCCCCATTATTTTGGTGACAGCGTTGGACAGCAAGCAGGATTTGGCGCGTGGTCTGGAGGCGGGGGCCGACGACTTTTTACACAAGCCAATCAACGGGCTAGAGCTGCGCGCCCGCGTGCGTTCTATGCTGCGCATTAAGCTGCGGCATGATGAGCTGCAAGCGGCCCTGCAAATGCGGCAAGACCTGGCCAACATGATTGTCCATGATATCCGCAGCCCGCTGTCTACCATCCTGATTTATTGCGATTTGTTGGAGGCGGAGATGGGGGGCAATGTGCCCACGCTGGAAACGATTCGTGGTGAGGCCAATCGGCTCAGCTCGTTCCTGACGGATATGCTGATGATGGCCAAGATGGAGCACGGCCGTTTAATGCTCAGCCAGTCGCCGGTGGATGTGAATGCGTTGGCAACGGCCGTTCGCGACAGTTACGAACCGATGGCCCGCCTGAAAGAGATTCAGCTGAACCTTGATTTGGCAGAAGGTGGTGAAAAAATCTTACTAGATGCCAATTTGTGGCGGCGCGTGCTGGATAATTTGGTTTCTAACGCGTTAAAGTTTTCGCCTACGGGGGGCAATATTACCTTGCGTGTGCGGTATGATGGGCCTGGTGTCACCAGCAGCAACGGCAGCTCGCCCCACCTTCATTTGCAGGTGATTGATGAAGGGCCTGGCATTGCTCCGGAGCATCATGAAACGATCTTTGACAAGTTTAAGATTGTGGCAACCGGGCGGCGAGATGTAAAGCAGGTGGGGCTAGGGCTGGCATTTTGCAAAATGGTGGTAGAGGCGCACAACGGCCGTATCTCGGTGGCGGCCAACAAACCACGTGGCTCTGTCTTTACCGTTGAGCTGTAACCGGCTGTAAAAAGGCAATTGTTTATCAGCAGATTTTGCAGACCACATAGGGCTTCTCCTGTGCAAATGTGGGTCGGATTGCCAATCCGACCCACGGTTTTCATTCGTGGGGTGTGCTGCCGTTCATGAAGTCTTCCTTGAAAATAGGCCGTGGATGAACGCGGGTGAACGCGGATTAAATCTGGGCGCAATCTGCGCAAATCTGCGAAACCGTGCAAGGGTCAAGAATTGGTTGAACTGCAAAGCATGTGAAGAGCGCAAAGATTAAAGCGTAAAACGTTGCGCTTTTTGCGGCCTTTGCGGTGAAATTTTCTTCAAGGAGTGATTAACTACGACAAAATCGGCGAAATTTTTGATGTTAAAAAATAGACGTTAAGAGCGGCAGTGGGTTGTAGAGCAGGGCCAAAATGCCGCCCAGGCAGAGGAATGGCCCGTACGGCATCTGCTGTTTTTTATTTTTACCGGGGCCTATGAGCAGGAAAACGGCCGTACCCCCCCCACCAATCCCCCAGCCAGCAGCGCCCAAAACAGGTAAGGCAAGCCAAACGTAGCGCCCAAAAACGCAGCCAACTTCACATCACCACCGCCCAGGCCACCGGGGGTGATGGCGCGCACCACGGCAAAGAGTAAGAAGGCGGCGGCGCTGCCCGCCAGCGCCCACCAACTGCCTGCCGTGAGCGGCACAAACTGGTAAAGCAACATGGCGGCCAAAGCGGGCAAAATGAGGCGGTTGGGTATCAGCTGGTGCTTCAAATCAATCGCGGCAATGAGTAAAAAGAAGGTGATAAGCACCGCCAAAAAAACAAAGTTGCCGCTAAAGCCCAATCGCTGCCACAAAATGCCAAAAAGCGCCGCGCCGGCAGTGATGAGCAGCCCTAAAATCCAGCGCCCCGCTGGAGCCAGGCACTGTTTAGGCCAGCGGTCGCTAAACCAATGCAGTCCCCAACCAACCACCGCGCCCAGGAGAACGGCCGTTCCCAGCCCCATCATTTTTGCACCTCAAACGCTGGCTGGGGAATGTGTTCCTTGAGCTGGTCGGCCACATCGTGCAGCTGGGCTAGCAAATCGGCCAGGGGCACGTCGTCCAGGCTGTCGCGCAGCGCCTGCACGTGCGGGTCGATGATGATGTCGTTGTGGAACAGGTCGGCCAGCTTGCTGTTTACCTCCACGCCAGCGAACTCTGGCGCGTCGCCGGTGGCCGCTTCGCCAGCGTCATTGGCGATGGCGGCCAGGGGGTTTACGGCCGTTGGCGAATTCACTTTTTCCGCTTCTGGTTCGTCCAGGTTGGCCAGGGCGGTAACGGCCGTTTCTAGCGCGATGGGCAAGGGTGCGGTGGCTTCGGCGGGCGTGGTTTTTTGCAGCTGCTTTTTGCGGGCGGCCGTTTTTTTACGCCGTTGGGTGGCCGTGATGTTGATAGAAACGGCCGTTACCAACACCAACACCCCCAGCACAAAGCTCCACAACACCAGCGGCTGGCTCAAAAACAAAGCAAATAACGAATCGTTTGGCGTAGACATAGCAAAACCTCTTACAGCGTCAGCAGATTGGCCACCGCAGGCGGCACCAAAATAAAGCTGATCCCCGACACAATGAGCAAAATGGAAAGATAAAGCGACGTTTTCACCATATGTTCCCCATCGGTTACCGAAATAGCGACGGCGTTGATGAGCGCCAACGCGATCACCATGCCCACCGTCACGGTATTCAAGAAGCCCAGCTCTGGCGTGCCAAACGTGGGCAGCGGCATAGACGCCGATCCCACTGCCTCTGTAGCCGCCGCCATCGACGTCTCGATGACGATGGAAAAGCTGCGAATCACTTCCAAAATCACAATCATCAGCGTGGCCAGCACCGCGTGCATCACAATGGTGAGCGAGGTGAAGGTGGAAGAGACCACCACCCGCTTGGCCCGCAGCGTGTTGGTTAGCGCCGCGTACTGCGCGGAAAACAGCCCCACCGTGTCGGCCGCGCCGCCCAATCCAACCGCATCGTGAAAAATGGTGGTGGTTTCGGTGATGAGGCGGCTGCCGCATTCTTGGGCAAACCGCTGCCAGCACAGCCCAGGGTCGATGGAAGCCCGCAGCCGCGCCTTCAGCCGCTCCAAATCGGGCTGGATGGTGGGGAAGGAGCTAATGTCTAGCCTTTCCAGCGATTCGCCGATGGTGGTGCCGGTGGTGCTGGCAAAGCCGCCCAGGGCGCGCAAAAATGAGCCAATCTCTTTGTCTTTTTTGGCGGCTTCACTCCCGGCCCACATGCTGGTGAGGCCCGCAGGCAGCAGCACCACGCCAGCGGCAATAACGGTGGGGCCAAGCGGCACGCCCAGCAGCCCCATCGGTACGCACAGGCCGACGGCCCCGGCCAGGCCAAAGAAGGCCAGCTTGCGCGCCAGCTTTTGCATTCGGGGGCCAACGCCTTCTTCGGCGAAGAGGGCGCGCTGCTCGGTGGGGGCGGAGCGGGACAAAATCCACGCGCCGCCGCCGGAGGTGATGAGGCTGACGGCTACCAGGCCACCCACGGAGGAGGAGTCGATGGGGTAGATGAGCACGGAAATGAGGTTGACGATGATGATGAGGGCGGAGGAGATGACCATGGCGGCGTAGCCGTCGGTCCATTTTTTTAGCGATTCCAGGTCGCGTTCGTACTCTTTTTCGTAGGCGCGGGTTTGCAGCTCGGCTTCTTCGGCCAGAAAGACGGATTCGGGCTGCCCGGCGGCCAGGGAGTCGGCCATGCGCAGCAGCAGGCTTTTCATCACTTCAGATTTGGTGTTTTGCCCCACAATTTTGCACGATTGGGCGTAGTCGTACCCCAGGCGTTGGGAGAGGAGGTGGATGCGTTGGAAGTAAGCGGCCGTTTTCCGGGGCAGTTCTGAAGCAAGCTGAAAAATACGCCGTCGTTCAATTTGGGCCGCGGCCGTGGCCGACATGTAGATGAGCTGGTAGAACAGGTCGTAGCCGGTTACTTCTTTCAGCCGCGTTTTTTTGAACTTTTTCTTGGCTGATTTTTCTTGGGTGTTATTGGGTGTGGAAACGGCCGTCATAATATTTATCCGTTGGTCAATTTTATAAATTTGACCTGCTGTTTTAATCAATCAATCCTTGTCTTGACGCTTCCGTCATCAGCTGGAACAGCTCTTTGAACCCTTCAATATTTTGCCCCTTTAGCTTTTCTAAAATGCGGGCGCGTTTGTTCAGGTCATCGTAAATTTTGCGCTTGTTCATCTCTGTGTAGCCGCGCATCCGGGCGATTTTTTCCTCTAGCAAAAAGCTGTTCATGTAGGCGGGGAACTCAAACGTGTCGTTATCTGGCCGCCAGCGGAAGGCGGTGACGAACGAGAAGCTGTTGGTTGTTGGATCGTAATCGACAATTTCGTTGATGCTAAGAATGCGGCGCAGCAGCCCGCCGTTTGGCCCGCGCACGGCCATCTGAATCACCACCAAATCCAGGTTGGGAATATATGTTTTGGGCACGTCGATGGGGCTACCGGTGAGGCGCTGAATCAGCTTTTCTACGGACGAGGCGTGGAAGGTGGCCATGACGCCGTGGCCGGTTTGCATCGCCTGGAAGGCGATATTGCCCTCCACACCCCGAATTTCACCGATGAGGATGCGGTCTGGGCGCTGCCGCAGGGCGGCTTTAAGCAGGTCGAACATGTCTACGCTGGCACCGGTTTTGCCTGCGCCCATATGCTTTACCACTTCGCGCAGCCAGTTTTCTTGCGGCACTTGCAGCTCTGGCGTGTCCTCAATGCTCACTACTTTGGCATCTGGCTTGATGAAGGTGGTGAGGGCGTTGAGCAGGGTGGTTTTGCCGGAGGCAGTTTCGCCAGAGACAAAGACATTCAGGTCGTCTTCGATGGCCATCCAGAGGTAGGCGGCCATCATGGCGTCGATGCCGCCAAATTCGATGAGTTTGAGGATGTTGAGCGGCTCTTCGGCGAATTTACGGATGGTGAAGTTGCTGCCGCGTTTGGTGATGTCACGGCCGTATACGATGTTGATGCGTGAGCCATCGGGCAGGACGGCATCGACGATGGGGTTGCGCAGGGTGACGGGCTGCTTGATCCGCTCGCCCAGCCAGACGACAAAGGCGTCTAGCTCATCGTGCGAGGTGAAGACGATGCTGGTTTTGAGGCTTTTGAAGATTTTGTGCTCTAAAAAGATGCTGCCCAGGCCGCTGCACGAAATGTCTTCGATGTACGGGTCGCCCAGCAGCGGGTCTAGCGCGCCCACGCCGACCTTGTCGCGCAGGGTGGTGTAGCGGATCGCTTCCAGTTCCGCTTTGCTAACGTGGAGTTTTTTGGACTTGCGTTTGTGAGACGGCCGTTCCGTTGTCAAAATCTTGTCCAGGCTGTCTAAAAACACCTGGCCCCGGTCATCGGCTTCCGCCTGGCCAATCTCTTCCGCCATTTCCAGCAGCTTCAGCTCAATCTCCCGCTCTAGCCCGTTCAGGTGAATGCCCAGCGTTGGCTCGATGACGATGTAGTAATCCCGCTCGCTTAGCTCGTCTGGGTAGATGTGGACAAAGATGCCGTTTTTGACCGGGTAGATGAGATTACGCCGGGATAGCCCGCCCAGTGAGCGATCTAACTTTGGGTAGTAGGTGGGCATACCAATTTCATTAACGGGTAGGGCGTTGAGGTAAGCCGCCAGGTACGGCTTCTCCTGGGCGGCCTCGCGCAGTGGCTGGGGAAACCCAGGTAGGAACGGGGTGCCCACCCGGGCAGGTCGGTAATGAATGGCCTCTTGAGCAAAGGGAATCACAAGTTCTGGCATGGTTTATGCTTCCTGTTTTTTTGGCCACAGAGGGCACAGAGAGTTAAGAGATTTTCGACGAGACCCTGAGGGTTTGGTGTTTTCCGCCATAAATTCGTCGAGTTCAAACTCCTTAGGGTCTTTTACCTTACCCGTTGGCTTTGCTGATGGGGATGATGCGCATCCCGATGCCGGGTTCGATTTCAAAACTGATGATGTTACCTGTGTTTTTACTGGCTCCGCGAATCTTGGCCACTTCCATGATTTTGACAAGCTTGCTGCCCGCATTTTCTGTGCGCAGGCGCAGGTGGGCGTCGCACACGGCCTGGATGCGGATGAGTAAATCCTGGTCGATGGCGTGGGAGTGCATGATGGTGATCACGGTGGTGCCGTCGGAGCAGAGGCGTTTGCACTGTTCAAAATAGCCTAAAACGGCCGAAACCGGCGCACCAACAATGCAAGGTGTTAGCGCATCTACAAAAATAAAGTCACTGTGCCGGGCCTCGCGCTGGATGGCGGTTAGCAAATCGTCCAGGGCTTCGCCTTTAGATTGCGATACTTCGATTGGGTAAACACGCAGTTGGTGCAGCAGCAGGTAGGTTTGCACGTCGATGTTCAGGCTTTGCATTTGGCGCATCAGGCTCTTGACGGTGTTTTCGCTGGTGAAGAGCGAAATGGTGAAGCCGTTGCGCAGCGACCCCCACAAAAGCTGCTGCGAAAAGACCGATTTCCCGGCATGGGAACCGCCTTCAATGAGCGAAAGTGAGCCGATGGGGATGCCGCCGCCGATTTTGTCGTCTAGCTCAGTGCTGCCGGTGGAAACCACCTTTTTTGTCTTTACGATTTCCATAATTTCCCTCGGTTAACTTCCTGGAGGTTTTGTCGTTTAGGCTTCATATGCTAACAAACCTCCGGGAGGGTTGGGTCACCTACCTGGTGATGATGGTGGAAGCGCTGATGCCGTTGTGGGTGCTGAGCGTGAGCCGGTTGGTGGTGGTGAGGCCAATGCCGGGCGCAATGTTGAGCTGAAGCAGTAGTTCTTCATCTGGATTGAGGATGCCGGGTTCGTATAGCTCTGGCAGGCCACCAGCAGCATCGGTGTAGATGGTGGCGGTCCATTGGTTGCCACTGGGCAGGCCGCTGGTGTAGGGGTACCAGTTGATATTGTACACATCGCCGCTGCTGTAATATTGCATGAAGAGGTCCCATTCATCGAAGTTGGCCAGGCTGGCGCTGCCGTCGTTGCGCAGGGTGAGCTGCACCTGCGCCCCGTTGTTTTGCACGGTGGCGGAGATGGGGGTGAGTTGGGTGCGTACGCGGTCGTCGGTGCGTTCTTCCATTTCTTGCCAGGAGGTCATGAGCTGTTCTTGGGTATCCAGGGAGGTTTGGAAGATGTTGAGCCCGGCGGTGAGGATGAGGGCGATGACGACGATAACGGTAAAGATTGATTCCATGGCTAAAGTCCTGTCATGTAGGTATCTTCGATGCCGTTGGGGGTGACGATGCGGACGTAGTAACGGCCGGAAGCGAGGGTGCTGTTGTAATGGATGGTGATTTTGAGGGTGGCGGTGGGGTTCCAGTCGGTATCATTTTCCAGGGTGGCGGTCCAGTAGGGGAAGCTGCCCCCGGCGTTGTTTTGGTGGGGGATGCGGCTGAAGTTGCCTTCTGGCCCGTAGAAGACGTCGATGCGGTCGAGGGCGCTGATGCGGGAGGCGCCGATGTTTTTGACCCAGATGAAGCTGTTGAAACGGCCGTCTCCATTTACATCTTGCCATGCGCCACTGCCATCTAGCTCGCCGCTGGCGTGGATGATCTCCACTTCGCTTTGCAGACGGTCGTCCAGGCGAGATTTCATAACGATCATGGCGTTGTTGCTTTGCACAATGGCCGGGTAGAGGGCGTTGAACACCATCACAGAAGCCACTACGCTGACAATGACCATGAAGGCGGTGGTGATTGTCTTATCCAAAGTTCACCTCCGAAATAAAGACCAGCAGTTCATTTAGATATTCTGGCGTGTGGTGGTCTAGAATGTCGTTTAGTTGGCCCAGGGTGTCGATAACCTGGCGGATGCCAGCCGGTTTGGTGGGCTGGGGAGATTTGCTAGAGTTAACCAGGCGCAGCAGCGCGTGGCGCATCTCGCGCGAGAGGTCGCCAGCGCGAATGTACATTTCGATGGTTTTGTGGGTATTTTCTTTGCCGATGGTGGCGACGCTTTGGTCTACCCAGGTGAGCAGCTTGCGCACGGTGAGCCGTACGGCCTGGCTGTTGATTTGCCCGGTGCTCAGGTGGGGCTTGGATTTTGGCGCTCTGGCGTCGAAGATGTGTAGCAGGGTACTGGAATGTTCCTCAACGGCCGTTTTGGGCCCCACGGCCAGCAGTTCATCTACCAGGGCTTCTTTAACCTGGGGGGTGGCCTGGCCGTTGCTTAAGTGCGATTTTGGCGCTCGTTTTTGCACTTCTGCAAAAGAGACTTTGCGATGGGATGGGTAAGATTCTCCGGCGATGAGTTTGTCTAGGAAGGCGTTGTCTTCATCGGTGAGCTGGTCTAAGGGGGTGCCGTTGCTGTGCCCATTGCCGTTTTGATTGTTGGCTGGTTTGCTAGGGGTGGGAGACGGCCGTTCTGCCTTGTCATCAGCCAAAATCGGATCGTCGATCTCCATCAGATCCTCTTCGGGCTCTGCCGGCAGCGTTACTTTTTGCGGATTGAATCTGGCAAAGTAATCTGGCGGCAGCGGAATGGCCGAAATCATCTGAGGCTGATTGACGGTGGGGGGGGGCGGTTCCGTTTTGGGGTTCAGCTTGGGTCGGGCATCCTCACTCAGGGTTGGGTAGAGCGATGGATAATAATGGACCAGAATTTGCTCTTCAATATCCAAGAGGGTTGCCCGGATTTCGTTCTTAAGAACCTTCAACTCCTCTTCAAGTTCTTTGACTCTATCTTCTAATGACACACCTGGCCTCCAACTGAGCTAATCTGGATGATAAATAAATGAAGAAAATCGATACTAGGTAAAACTGTCTGGTTATCAGCTGAATCGGCAATGCGCCCTGTTGTGGTAACAGGGCGCATACACCTTTGGGAAAAACGTTACTGCTTAACGCAGGTCAATAATCGTGTCCAGGTAAGCGGGGGTCGTGCGTTCTACCACAACCACACCACCTTCGGCTGGCTTGATTTCCAGAGCAAATTGCGTGCTGGTGCCCAGGTTCATACTAGAAATGTCGATAGTGATTTCGGCCAGTTCGCCTTCTTCCAGCAAATCGTCAGAATCGTTTTGCACGATCCAGTCAATCGTCCAGGTGAGGTTAGCGGCACGTTGCGAATTGTCACGGTAATCAATGATCATCGTGTTGGAAACGGGTGCTGTCAGGTCAATCGATTCGCCGCCTGCGGCGTTGGCTACGCTAAAAACAACGTCGGTCACTTCGGTGCCATCGGTTTCGGCCACAATTGCGCCGCGCAATTCCAACGTGCTGCGTACTTCAGACAGACCAGCGTAGATAGCTTCCTTGCTTTGTTCGGTGGCGGTGGTGCCTGCCGACAAGATGGTGAACGCGAAAATCGCGGCGACCACGACGAAAGCGATCAAGATGATGGCGGTTTCCAGGGCGCTGACGCCTTGTTCGTCTTTGTACAATTTATTGAAGATGTTCCATTTACCTTTCATTTTTTTTGGCTCCTTTTGCCTAAAAGATTGATTTTTCCTTTTGCCGTGTGGGCATAAACAGACTTTATACGATTTTTATGGGGCTGTGGGTTTGGTTAGCGAGAGGAAACCGTGGGGGTTCTGTTAGAGGTGTACTGGCGGACTATGACCCGTGTCCCAACTTTTGGCCCAATTTTTAAGATTTGGCAATTTGGGCCAAAGCAGTTGCCAAAAGTGACCCTGCTAAAAAACAAAAACACCCTCTGTTTTTTAGGCAGAGGGTGTTGGGAAGAATAAAAAGTGTAATGATGTTAGGCGCTGTTGTTTTGGTCCAGAATGTAGCCGTGGCGGGGAATGGTGCGAATGAAGACGGGGTTGGCTGGGTCTGGCTCAATTTTGGAGCGCAGGTTGCGGATGTGCCAACGGGCCAGGCTTTTGTCGGCGGTGCCGGGTTCGTAGGACCAGACGTTTTCTAGCAAATCGTCGCCGGTAAAGGTTTGGTTGGGGTGGGTCATCAGGTAATGCAGCAGCTCAAATTCGGCTGGGGTGAGCTGGATTGTTTGGTTGTTATGCACTTTTACCCAGCAGGCTTTGAGGTCTAGGGTGAGCGGGCCAACTTCCAGCCGGTCATCCTGGCCGGCGGGGAGTTCTGGGCTGAGGGCGTCTGTGCGGCGCAGTTGGGCCCGGATGCGGGCTTTTAATTCGGCCGTATTGAACGGTTTGCTCAGGTAATCATCTGCGCCCGCTTCCAGGCCATCGATGCGCTCCTCGACGCTGTTTTTGGAGCTGAGGAAGATGATGGGGGTTTTGGCCAGTAGGGCATCTTGCCGCAGGCGACGGCAAGTTTCTAAGCCATCCATCCACGGCATGTTGACGTCTAGCACGATGACGTGGGGGTGGTGGCGGCGGGCGGCTTTAAGGCCATCTGCGCCATTGGCGGCTGTGTAAACTTCGTAGCCTTCATCGCGCAGGCTAATGCGAATGCCTTCAATGAGGCGATAATGATCGTCGATGAGTAAGATGCGAGGTGAAGACATGTGTCCTCCCAAAAACGGTTGAAATTTCGCCAATATTGTGTTCATGAGTCACTTCTCTCGCTTTTACTTGCGCAAACTATAGAGAAATCGCCTTGCGATTTTTACAGAACTTTCTGTGGTTTGCTTACCTGTTGTGGGAGAAAAAACTGCCGGTATTTCTCTGCCAATGCGTTTATACAGTGGCAAACTTACCAGAGGGGCGGGGCCATTGGAATGGGAAGGAGGTCACTTGAACAAATTATTAACGGGTCGTTTACGGGGGCGGAGGGGATTAAATTTCGACGGTGAAGATGGCTCCGGTGGGTTGGTTGGCTGAGACGGTGATACGGCCGTTATGCGCTTCCACCACCATCTTGCAAAATGCCAAACCCAGCCCAATTTGCTCTTGCCCCAACTGCTTTAAGGCCACCACTTCATACCGGTTGAAGATGCGCTCGTAATTTTCTGGGGCAATGCCAGGGCCTTCGTCGATAACCTGCACGCAAAATGATTTGGTCTGGTCGGGGGTGTTGGCTTGCGTATAGCGCAGCCGCAGGGTTACCTGGCTGCCGTCGGTGGCGTATTTAAACGCATTAGAGAGCAAATTATCAATTACCCGCTTGAAGAGCGTGGCATCTACCGCCACCAGCTGTGGCTGGGGGGGCAAATCTAGCTCCAGATGAAAGCCATGCATGCGGGCCATTTCGGCGTGATTTTGGGCCACTTCGGTGATGAGCCGGTTGAGGTTGTTGGCGCTAAGCGCCAGGCTGAGCTTGCCCTGATCCATTTTGGCGATGGTTAAAATTTCATCGAGAAAGCCAGCCAGGTTGCGCAAGCTATCTTGCACGCGGCCGGCGTACTCTTTGTCGCGGGGCGAGAGGGTGTCGCATTTGAGTAGAAAGTTGTTGTACAGGGTAGCCACGGTGAGCGGGTTGCGCATATCGTGAATGAGCATGTGGCCTAAATCTTCGCGCAGCTGCATGGTGGCTTGCAGGGAGTCGTATTGCTGTTTGATGCGCAGCATGGTGTGCACCCTGGCGCGGAGTTCTGGGCCGTTGACGGGCTTGGTGAGGAACTCATCGGCCCCAGCGTTTAGCCCGTGCAGCATATCTTCGCGGCTGTTGAGGGCGGTGACCAGGATGATGGGGATGTGCTGGTAGGTGGTGTTTTGCTTGATCTGGCGGCAGACTTCGTACCCGTCCATTTGGGGCATCATCACATCCATCAAGATAACGTCTGGCTGGAGGGTGGCGAGTTGTGCGAGCAGTTCCAGCCCGCCGGGAACCTGGGTGACCCGGTATGGTTCGATGGAAAGCTGTTCCATGATAACTTCACGGGCCATGGGATTGTCGTCTACGATGCAAATGTGTGCCTGAGAGGAGATGGCTTGGGACATGGCTTACAGTTTCCTTACCAGTAATGTGAAGCGATAGGCTTGGTTTTAGACAGTAAGATGGGATACGGCCGTTGTTTGCCTAGATTCTACTAGCTGAATAGAAATGACCCAAATAGTTCGGCCCTCTAGCATGATCTGCTCAATGGTTTCTACTTTAAGCAGGGAAGCGTTCTGGCTGTTGGGCGGGGTGTAAATGAGGTAGCGGGCGGTGGTGGCCAACGGCCGTTTCGGCCAGCCCAGCCAGGCAACGGTGGGATAAAACTGGTACGTTTGGCGCAGCAGCGGCAAAAATTTTTGCCCCGCCGGTAACGATTCTTCAGAGAGCAGCCCTAAAAAGTGGCGGGCTTGCGTATTGGCGTAGATGATTTCGTCGGTGTCGTTGATAAGCAGCCGCCCTGTGGGAAGGGAGGTGCTTTGGCTGGATCTGGTGGAATGATGAACGGCCGTTGCGTTATTCATGAGATGGCTCCTTGGTTTATCAGGCGCTTTCGGCTAAAAGATCATTAATGAGGGTCACCAGCTGGCGCAGCTGGATTGGTTTGCTTAAATATTCATTTGCCCCCGCTTCCAGGCAGCGCTCACGATCGCCATGCATCGCCAGGGCTGTCAGGGCCACAATCGGGGTATTTTGAAACGCTTTCTCACGACGCAGCTGGCGAACGGCCGTTAACCCATCTAGCTCAGGAATTTGAATATCCATCAAAATGAGGTTTGGCGGCTCCTCATGAGCGCGCTGAATAGCTTCTGCCCCATTGTGGGCCACCGTCAGCCGGTAACCCCAAACGGGCAGATATTCCAGCACCGTCTCAATGTTTGTTTCATTATCTTCCACTAGCAAAATTAATGGCTCCTGCCCTGGCGGATATTTGCTCAACTGCGCCGTGGTAAACTGCATCCGGTCCTGCCTGGCCTGCTTTTGCAAGGCCGCCGAATCCAGCTGCTGGTTTTGCGGCAAGGTCACCGTAAAACAGCTGCCAACCCCCACCTGGCTGTCTAGCGAAACGCTGCCCCCATGCATTTCCGTGAGGCGATAAACCAGGGAAAGCCCCAGCCCCGTGCCCTCATGCGAGCGTGCCAGGCTGCTGTCTAGCTGCACAAACGGTTTAAACAGCTTCTCCATATCCTCCGAGGATATTCCAATGCCCGTATCCCAAACCTGAAACTGTAGCGCTTCCCGGTCTGGATCATGCATCACGTTCAGGCCAACTTCGCCCCCCGTTGCCGTAAATTTAACGGCATTGCTCAAAAGATTGATCAAAATTTGCTTAAGGCGGCGCTCGTCGGACTGGCAAGTTTTTAGCGAATGGTCAATATTGGCCTGAAGCCGAATTTGCTTTTTATGGGCCATTTGCCGCACAAATTGCAGGCTGCTCTCGCAGACGCTGACCAATGAAACGGTTTGAATATCTAGCTGAATTTTGCCCGCCTCAATTTTGGCCATATCGAGAATGTCGTTAATGAGCTCTAGCAAATGATTGCCGCTGTCGCCGATAACCTGCACTGATTGGCGCTGTTTTTCTGCCATTTCACCATGAATGCCTTCTAGCAAAATCTCGGCTTTGCCTAAAATGGCGTTGAGCGGCGTGCGTAGTTCGTGGCTCATGTTTGCCAAAAATTCATCTTTGGCACGCAGCGCTTTGGCGAGTTTGGCATTGGTGGCATTTAGCTCCTGGCTGCGGGCGCGCAGCGCTTCTTCTGTGATGCGCCGCTTGGTAATGTCGCGGGCAAGCGCCTGATACCCCAATACTTGCCCGTGCTCGCTAATAAGCTGCACGTTTTGCCCTAGCCAAATTTCGTTGTCATCTTTGTCTAGCGCAATAAATTCAAAATAGGTGTTGTCGATTTTTTCAACTTGTTGTTGGTTATACCCTTGTATCAGCGCGGCTTGGTAATCGGGATGGATAAAATCTGTGTAATGACGGCCGATTAACTCTTGTTCGCTGCTGTAGCCCAGGGTACGGATGGTGACCGGATTGGCATAGGTGCAGTTGCCGCTGGCGTCGGTGCGGTAGATCATGTCGGTGGCGTTTTCTACCAGCTGTTTGTACCGCTGTTCGCTGGCCCGCAGGGCACGTTCGGCCCGTTGGCGCTCGCTAATTTGGCGCTCCAGTTCTTGAGCGTGGTAGCGCAGTTTGTCGTAGAGGCGCACGGTTTCCAGGGCCAGCCCGGCGTTTTCGGCAAAAACGGTAATGATGCGGCGGGCGCGTTCATCGAAGCCATTGGTGTGGGGCGATTGCAGGTCGATGGCCCCGATGATGGTGTTGTAGGCACGCAGGGGGATGACCATTTCGGATTGGGTGTAGGTGCTGTCGGGCACGTAGCGAGGGTCTTGGGCGACGTCCGGCACGTAGACGATTTCGCCTTTGCGTACGGCCGTTGCCACCAATCCATCCTCTTTCAGGTAAATTTTCCTTGCTTTGCCATCCAGGAAACGGCCGATTCTGGCCAGCCAAACCAGGTGATTTTCTTCATCAATGGGGTCCAGGCTAATGCGATCGGTGCTGAGCTTGAGCGGTTCGTGCAGCAGCAAAACGCTGCAAGCATCAAAGCCCAGCTCGTGAATGGTAATTGTGGCAATCTGTTCAGCCAATTCTTGCACATTGCTAGGCTTAAACAGCTGAACGGCCGCATTGTAAATCAACTTCAACTCTTCGGCGTTGGCTTCAATTTGGGCCTCGGCATTCCGCCGTTCCGTTAAGTCGGTGATGGTAGAGATGGTGCCCACAACCCGCCCTTGCCGGTCATGGTTGGGCACACTGTTGACCAGCGCATACAGCCAGGAACCGTCGGTACGGTTTAACCGCGCTTCAAAAGAGGTAGCCAGCCCTTCCAAATTTTGCATCTGAGCCTGAATCAGCCGGGGATGGTCTTCCAGGCAGGTGATATCCAGCCCTGTCTGGCCAATCAGCTCCTGCGGTTCATACCCCAGCATCTGGGCGTAGGCGGTATTGACGTATTCAAATGCACCATCGATGGTGGAAACAACCAGCCCCTGGCCCATGGAACGCATGATCTGTTGGGCAAAGTTGCGCTCTTCAATCAGGTTTTCTTCCGCTTTTTGGCGCATGAGCGTGTTTACAAAGACCGAGCTCACCATTTTTAGCGAATCGATGGAGTCTGCATGCCAGGGAGGGTTGGGCAAGTGCGAATCTATGCCCAAAAAGCCAACAGTTTCATGACCTAAAACCAGCGGCACCCATAAGGCCGATTTAACGCCCTGCATGGCCAGCAGCTTATGCTCGCTCTGGGTTTCGCTATTTTCATCGCCCAGGTGGGCTACCTGCACTGTTTCTTGCTGCTGTAAGCGAGGTAGCCAGCTAGAAAACAACGTTGCGGGCAACGTTTTGAAGTCGGTGAACTCTACCAGTTGCCCTTTTCTGCGCCAGCTGTGGGTGTTTTTAAGGGAACGGCCGTTTTCATCCAGCATAAAAATATAGGCCCGATCACAATGGTTGAATGCCGCCAAATCCACCAGGGCTTCGTTGATCCCTTTGTCAATTTCATGAATGTCCAGGTTAATAAAGTTGCTGGAAATCGTGGTAAGAATTTGGTCGAAGGTAATGCGGCGTTGCAGCTGTGCCTCTGTGCTAATCCGTTCAGCGATCTCTTTTTCTAGCTGTTCATTGGTTAGCTTTAGGGCGGCCGTGCGGGCCTTGACACGTTTCTCCAACAGTTCGTTGGTGCGCCGTAGCTGTTGGCTTTCTTCAAGAAGCAATCTTTCGGTTGTCCCGCTGGCGGCTGCTTCGATTTGCTCAGGATGGTTGCTCATAAACATATATTTTTTGCGGCTTTTTTCAATAGATACAGGTCCGTCAAGCTGGATTTGATGCTTTGTTCGCCAAGTTTGGCTCATTGGGAATTCGTGGGGCTTGCCACACTGATGTTTGAAACGTGATGTGTAACCAGCGGTGGCTCACGGCTGAAGCCCCAACCGTTCTTGGCAAAACCCACCAAGCTTTTGCTGCTTTGATTGGTTTTGCCTTGTAAAACTGTTTTGTTAACAAAGCCCTTTGGCCAGCAACCCAATCATAAAAAAGCCCCAAAAGGGTGACAATAGCCTTCATGTATCAGACAGACTCAGGATAAACGGGTAATTCGTCCTTGTGGGTGGGGGCAAACGGCCGTTCCCCAACGCCAACGGTTTTTTCACGGCGATAGTGCGTTATTTTCACGGACTGCGCGGCCTGGATATGACATAATTTGCCCAGAAGATACCTTTTTGGCCGTGTTGTGCTTTGGTGCAGCCCCGCCAACGACCTTTATGGGGAGTTTGACTGTGACCCAGTCGAGCTAAAAAATGAAGTGCAAACAGACAGTCCATTTGATTTAGACGAGTTAGATACCCTGGAAGAGCCAGAAGCACCGCGCCAGTTTGGTCCGATGACCCTGTGGCTGGGCGTGCTCGGTCTGGCAATTCTGTTCATTCCACTCTATTTAATGTCCAACACGTTGGGCAGCGAGGTGACGCGGCTGGAAACGGAGCTGGTGCCCCTGCAAACGGCCCTCGCTTCTACCCCTGGCCCACCCGCCCAGGCCCAAGAGCTGATTGTGACGCTAACGGCCGTTCATAGCCAAACCGACCAGATGAGCGCCGTCTTGCCCACCCTGGAAGCCGAAAACGTGGATTGGAACGCCGCCATGGCCGCCATCAACGACGTAGATGAAACCGGGCTTGCCCTGACCGGCATCGAGCAGTCTGGCGAGCAGCTAATTTTGCGTGGACGAGCCCTGAACGATGGCTTTGTCACCGACTACGCCCGCCAGCTAGAAAATTCTGGGCAGTTTGCCCAGGTGGTCATTCAATCGATTGCCCAGGTGGCCGTACCGTTCCAATCCCCCACGCCGACGCCCCTGCTGCCCTCCGAAACGGCCACCCCGGTGGCCACAAATACGGTAGCGGCAACGGCCGTTCCCACCAGAGTGCCAGCCACCACCGGGCCAACCGCCACCCCCACCGCCCAGCTCACCGATGATTACGAATGGGACGACACCCGCGCCAAACCAATTTTTGTAGGCGCACCCGCCCAACTGCACAACTTCTACCCCAATTTTGATCTAGACCACGTGGTATTTTTGGCCAAAGTAGGGCGCACCTACGAGATCAGCACCGATTTTCTGGCCCCGGGCGTAGACACCTTCCTAACCGTTAGCTACGATGGCGTGGTGCTGGAAAATGATGACGCCGCATTGGGCACGCTGGCTTCTAGCGTTACGGTGCAGGCCCCGCCAGATCGGGATGTAGAGATTTTGGTGCGGGTGACCAATCGTGGTGTGTACGGGCCAGAGCAGTGGTACGATCTGCAAGTGCTAGAAGTGGTGCCCACGACGCCCACGCCCACCATCACCCCCACCAATGCGCCACCAACGGTGACCCCTTCGCCCACGGTAGATTTGCGCGACCCATACGAGCCGAATGATATCGATCCCAATCCCATTGCGGTGGGTGAAGCGCAGATTCATAACTTTTACCCCAATGGCGACCTGGACAAGGTAGGCTTTTTGGTGAAGAACGGCCGTTTCTACCAAATTCTTACCTCGCAGCTGGGGGTGGGGGTGGATACGGCCGTTACCGTCAACTTCAACGGCCAAGCCTGGAGCAACGACGATTACGACGTGCCTGGCTCTGGTAACTTTGCCTCAGCCGTTTGCTTTGCCGCAGAAGCAGATGGAACGGCCGTTGCCACCATCAGCAACGTGGGGCAGCAGTTTGACCCCAGCAAAAATTACTTCGTTTCTGTGCATGAAGTGCCCTTCCTGACGGTAGACCCCGAAGCCCTAGATTTTGGCGCACTGGTCCAGGGCAGCCCCAGTCCCCTAACCCAGGCGGTACAAATTGAAGGCACCGAGCCGCTGGATTGGGAGGTAACCACGGAAACCCCCTGGCTCAGCACCGATCTCATCACGGGCACCACGCCCGCCACGCTGAACGTGTTTGCCGATATTTCTGGTTTGGCTGTGGGCACCCACGAGGGCGAAATTACCCTGGCTTGGGCCAGTTTCTGCCGCCAAACTATTCCTGTTACCATCAAAATTGATCCGGCACAGAGTGAACTGCCTGCTGGCAACGGCCGTTTCTCCCCCGTTGCTAAAGTGGCCCAGCGCCAATCTGAAGCCGTAGAATTTGTCATTATTGTGACGCTAAAATCGGTGGAACCCTAATGGACTTTGAGCTTGATTTCGAGGCGATCCTCGATTACCTGCGCGAAAATTTATTTACCGTTTTGGCCATTGCCATCATGGTGCTGCTGGTGGTTGGCTACCTCGTCTTCGCTTTGCGCACCCTGGTGCCGCGCTGGCAGCAGCGCACAGAGCTGGCTGCCGCCTCGGCCACCGTCAACGCCGCCTACGGCGACCGCACCACCCAGCAGCAGGCCATTGCCGGGCAGCTAAGCCAGCAAATTGAAACGGCTCAGGTCGCCTTTGATGAGACGGCCAACCGTTTTCTCACCGAGGCTCAGGCGGCCGCTTTTTTAGACAGCTTGTATGATAGCGCCGCGCAAACGGCCGTTGTCATCACCGATTTGCAGGCGCAGGCAGTGCCCCAAGGGGCGGCCGTGGGCGGCGAAAAGCCCGTCTACGACACACGCCTGTTCCGCCTGGAAGTCACCGGCACGCTGCCTCAGCTGAATCAATTTGTGGGGCGCATCGAGCAAATGGCTGTGCCCAGCGTAAACCTGCGAAACCTGGTCATTACCAGCGGCGCGGATGAAAATGCGGCATTGCTAACGCTGGATTTGCTGCTGTACACCTCCCCCTTTTCTACGGGTGAATCCGTGGCCCAACTGCCAGACCCGCTGCCCACGACGGAGGCAACGGCCGTACCGCAGCCCACTGCCACGCCAGCGCCAACCGCCACGCCAGCCGTTAGCGACCTGTTAATCCAGCTGGATCTGCCTTGGGCGGCCGAAAATTGGCCCGAAGTCATTCGCCTCATTGAGGAAATTGGCCCACAAGCCCCCGCTGAGCTGGGCCTGGCTGAAAAGCTGTACGCGGCTCGGGTTAATTATGGTTACCAGCTGGCGGCTCAGGGCGACATC
Source organism: Candidatus Leptofilum gracile (assembly GCA_016713825.1). GTDB lineage: Bacteria > Chloroflexota > Anaerolineae > Promineifilales > Promineifilaceae > Leptofilum > Leptofilum gracile. The sequence goes on from JADJOJ010000005.1 coordinate 96,993, forward strand.
AGCGGCGCGGCCGACCAGTTTGAAGCGGCGCTGGCCATCTTCCCCCAGGGCACAGAAGCGGAAGCGGGGCTGCAATCCCTGTTTGCCCCAGCGTCCACCGCCACCCCGGAAACCACCCTCTACGTGGTGCAGCGGGGCGATACGCTGTTCTCCATTGCCCGCCGCTTTAATTCCACGGTGGATGCTGTAAAGGCAGCCAACGGCCTGGTCGGCAACAACATTTCCCCTGGTCAGCAGCTCATCATTCCCTAAAATCGCGTGAAACGGGAAGCGTGATTTTTGCTTCACGCCTCACCCATTACGCCAGCGTGCGCACGCCACGCCACATCGGCGATTCGTCGTAATCGAAGTAGCGGGCTTTGTGCAGGGTCAGCGCGTCGCTGTGGTGAATGCCTTGGGGAAGACGGCCGTTATAAATCCGCACTGAATGATAAAACCCAGGTGACAACTCATACACCGCCTTGGCGTGCGCTTCGCTGCGGCTCCAATGCATTTGCGACTGTTCGTCTATAAACAGCACCAAATTGGCAAAGTTGCCGTCTTTTAGCTGCATGGTGCAGTAGCTGCTCAGCCCGTCGTGCTGGGGAATTTCGGCCAGCAGCGTCAGGTCAAAATCTTGCGCCAAATCAATGTTTACCTGGGAGCGGCTTTGGCCAAAAAAGCCGACGATGTGAAACAGGCTGTGGCTTTGAAAATGGGCCGGGTGGGCCAGCACCTGGCGCTGAAACCAGCCGCTTTGGCCCGGTTTGCTGTGCAGAATCGTCTGGGGCAGTTCTGCGATCATGTGGGGATTTTGCAGGGTGAGGCAAAGCTGCTGCGCCATGTAACGCAGGGTTGCCAGGTCGTTGGGGATATGGGCTGGGTGGGTAAACGGCCGTTCGGCCAAAATGGCAGTGGGGGTTAACTGAACGACATTCTCCATGATGTTTTGCACCTCCTCTTTTTCATAGATGGCTCCTCTGAAAATAAACCTCCGGGAGGCTTCAAAAATGGCCTCTGGTACGCACTGAACCTCCCGGAGGTTGGGTTTTCATTCATGGTGGTCGGCGACAGCCGGTGTCGTCTCCTCTGAAAAATGGGTGATTTCACAGAGGCGCGGAGCCCGCAGAGAGTTTTCTCTGGTTATCTTTAAATGGCTGCGTCCTTTGCGTCGTTGCGGTTTGTTTTTCAGTGGATTCATAGATTACCCTTCGGGAGGTTCCCGAGATCGCTTTTGTTGTGCATCAAATCTCCCGGAGGTTTGTTTTTTGTGTGCAGGAATTTTTGCAGTTCATTGTAATGCGTTCGCGGCAAACCGTGCAGCAGGGCGGGGCGGGTTGCCAGGGCAACCTGGGTGGTTAGGGGCGTGTCGCTGCCAGAGAGGACGACGGGTTGGTTTTGGGCGTGGGCGTGCAGAACGGCCGTAATCCCCACCTCCAAATTGCCCAAACGGGGCAGCTCAAGGTGCACCATCTGGCAAATGGTGGCGTCGGCAAACTGCTGCACCGCCGCCAAAGAATCCACCCAGGCATCGGCCACCAATTGCACCTTCAGGCGGCGAATGCGGCAGAAGCTGGTTAACTCTTTTAACTGGGCCACCTGCGTTGCCAAATCTTCTCGCCAAACCGGGTTTTGCATGAGCAGTTCGTACGGTTTGGCCGCCTGCTCCAGGCCGTAGATGGCCCCCAAAATTTTGCCGCTGTTGTTGCCAAACAGCTGCCCAAAACCGCCCTGTAAATCCAAATGGAGCGTGGGTGCGTACTCTGGATTGAGCGTGGGCAGCCAGGCGGCCAGCTGGCGCACGTGCTGCTGCAAGCGCTCGCCGTTGGTACCCAGGGCGGCCTTGTGGTTCTTACTGCCTGTGGTATAACCAAAAGAAGCCACGTGTGTGGTTAAAATGGTGTGGGCGGCCTGAATGGTTTTGTCGTCGAGGGGAATTTGCAGCGGTACGGCCGTTTCCACCCCCACCAGCCCATATTCCCGCGCCAGCCACTCGGCCACCGTTACCCGATTCGCCGCCGCCACCGCTGGCAGCAGCGCCGCCGTTAGCCCATATTGCAAGGCCGGATGCAACGGCCGTTCCACCATCACTGGCGCTTCTTTAGGTGCTGCGGGTTCTTCTTCCGCCAGAAAGCCGGTAATCAGGCTGCGCCGGGAGACAGCCCCGGTGGCCGGTTTTGGCTTGGGCGGGCTGGTTCTGGTGTAGCAAAACGTTTCGGTTAGCGGCAGCAGCATTTGCGCCAGGGGCCGAAATGCGGCAGCTGGCTGGCCTTGCCACAGTGGGCGCACCAGGTTTTGCACGTGGTCGGCGGCCTGGATGGGATTGAAAACGGCCGTTTCCCCCCCACGAGATGCCGCCGGCACGGCCAGGCAATCGGCCCAAAACCATTGTCCGTTGCTCAGTTGCAGGCCGATGGTGAGTTGGGAACGGCCGTTGGCCGCCAACGCAGGCACCGCCAAAACAGAAGTAATTACAGGAATTTCAGACATGGCCTCTTTACATTCTGACTCAGTAAGCAAAAGTTACAATCAACGCTGGCTTGTCGGCTGCGGTTTGGTGGGCATTCTCTTTTTCTTCGGCATTGCCTTTGGGCTGCTAACCCTCGTCCAGCGAGATCGTGAATCGGCGCGGTACCCGGGGGCAACGGCCGTTGCCAACCACAGCAACTACAGCAACTTCCCCCGCTCCTACAATTGGGACGACACCTTCCGCACCGACGACGGCTTCCACGCCGTCTACCAATGGTACTCCGTCACCTTCGACATGGGTGCCGAGTCCCGCGCCAACGGAAGCTGTATTTTACTCGAAACCGACAATCAAACCTTCCTGGTGAAGCGCTTCATGACGGTCACCATTTGTGGCGCTCCCAGCGGCCAACTGGTCTTCGTAGACCGCACCACTCGGTTCAGATAGCAGCTGCGTCGTTCAAAACCTTCCCAAACAGCCAAAAGACCTCATGGCGCAAACCCCGTTCCGCAACAAACAAAAAAGAGAAGGAGCGCCTCCTTCTCTTCTGCAATATTCAATTATTTGCTGAACAGAGAACTTACACCACATCCCGCACGTCCATCACTTCCTGGTCGGCAATTTGGCTAAATGCTGTTCGCACCTCCGCTTCTGGCACCCCAGGGATTTTCAGCACCACGTCATAGAACCCTTCCCGCCGGTAGGTGGGATACGTGCCGACGGCCATAACCCCCCACTCATTATCTGCCATCACCTTCATCAGCTTGGCAAATTCACCTTTGCGATTGGGCATGCGCACCGTCACCCGCAGGCCATCCACTGGCAGCCCCAACATCTCCTGGTAAGAGCGCAGCACATCCACTTCTGAGATGATTCCTTCCACGGCACCATCGGCATCAACCACGGGCAGGCAGCCGATTTTGTGGTCGGCCATCAGCTTGGCTGCCCGCTCAATCGTCCGGTCTGCGGCGATGGTTAACACATTTTCTTTTTTAACCATCACATCTTTCACGGTGAGATTGCTCAGCTGGCGAGAAATTTCCCACATGTTCAGGCTGCCCAGCAGGTCTGCCTTTAGCGCCAGCCGGGTGCGGGTAACCAGCCCCTCCAGCCGCTTGCCGTCGGTTGTTACAGGCAAATGCCGGATTTGGTTTTCTGCCATAATTTGTTGTGCTTCGGCGGCCTTGGTTGTTGGCGAAATGATGATTGGATGTCGCGTCATACGGTCTTTAACAAGCATCTTTATCCCTTCCTGTCTGTCGTTGCCTGAGCTTGGCGAAGCCCGGTTGCCTTTGCCAAGCTTAGTGCTTTGTTAGGCAATTATGTTAGTAAAGTTTTTGGCATAACCCACAAAGCTTCCACTGCTCTGATTGGTTTTGCCTTGTAAAAGAATTTCGCTAACAGAGCACTTAGCCTTTGTCAAAGCTGTAAAGCTTTTTGGGTTTAACTGTTCAGATTCCCCGCAAGACCCTAAGGGTTTGGCATCTCTTGCGATAAATGAGTCGAGGCAAACACCCTTCGGGTCTGTATCGTTACGTTTGGTTCTAACTTGTTTCTGTCGAGATTACCGGATCAAACGCGCGCAGCGTTTCTTCGGGAATGTGGCAGAAAATCCGGTGGCCATTTTCCAGCTCGCGCCAGGGTGGAATCTCTTCTGCGCAAACTTTGCCGCCGTCGGGCAGCATTTCGCGGCGGGGGCAGCGGGTGTGGAAGCGGCAGCCGCTGGGCGGGCTGATGGCGCTGGGCACGGAGCCGTCTAGCCGAATATGCTTTTGCTTGGCGGTGGGATCAGGAATCGGTACGGCCGAAAGCAGCGCCTCGGTGTATGGATGATAAGGCGGCGCATAAATCGCCTCGGCTGGCCCAATCTCCATAATCTGCCCCAGGTACATCACCGCCACATCATCAGAAAAGAAGCGCACCACCGACAAATCGTGGGCGATGAAGATCATGGTGGTTTTGTACTCTTGCTGCACTTCTAGCAGCAGGTTCAGCAGCGCCGCCTGGACGGAAACGTCTAACGCGCTCACTGGTTCATCGCACAGTACCAGGTCTGGGCGGCTGGCCAGGGCGCGGGCAATGCCCACCCGCTGCTTTTCGCCGCCGCTCAGCTGGCGGGGCAGCCGGTTGTAATAATTTTCACCCAGCCGCATCGCCTCTAGCAGCTTGATCACCTCGCCGCGAATCTGGTTTTTGGGCACGGTGCCAAAGCGCTCCATGGGCCGCCCAATTTGCTGCCCCACCGTGTACGATGGATTCATGGTGGAATCTGGGTTTTGGAACACCATTTGCAGCTCTTGAATCAGCTTTTCGTTGCGGCTGTTCAGGTCGCCGGTGATGTCGAAGCCCATGAATTTGGCTTCACCGCTGGTGCTGTCTTCTAGCCCGATGAGCGTTTTGATGAGCGTGCTTTTGCCGCAGCCAGATTCGCCCACCACGCCGAGCGTTTTGCCTTTTTTGACGGCAAAAGAGGCGTTTTCTACGGCTTTTACGTAGCGCGTTTCGCCTAAACCCAGCACATCTTTTAGGGAACTGCCTTTAACTTCGTAATATTTTTTCAGGTTGTGGACTTCAATCAGCGTTTCTGCTTCACCGTTGGCGGCTATATTTGTGTGGGCTGGTTTGATCTCTTCGCTGGGGATCCATTGGCTGGGGTCTATTTCTTCGGCAAAATGGCAGCGAACGGCCGTTCCATTCCCCATTATTCTTAACTGCGGCCGCTCATCAAAGCAGCGATCCCGCGCATAGTCGCAGCGGGGGGTATACATGCAGCCCACCGGGCGATTGTTGGGCGGGGGGACGCGCCCCCGAATGGGATACAGCACGCTGTCTGCCTTGTCGGCCCCCAGCTTGGGCACGCAGCGGATGAGCCCCTGCGTGTACGGATGCTGCGGTTCCTCGAACAGCTGCTGAATTTCGGCCCGCTCCACCATTTCCCCGGCGTACATCACCCCCACGCGGGTGCACACGCGGGCCACCACGCCCAAATTGTGGGTGATGTACATGATGGCCGTATCAAAATCGCGTCGTAACTCTGCGATTAGATCAAGAACGGCCGCTTCCACCGTTACGTCCAGCGCCGTGGTTGGCTCATCCATAATCAGCAATGCCGGATTATTCAGCAGCGCCATCGCAATCACCACGCGCTGCTGCTGCCCGCCAGAAATTTGGTGCGGGTAGCGCCGCATTACGTTGGCCGCGTCTGGCATGTAGACGCGCTCCAACATTTCTATGCACCGTTTGGCCGCTTCCTTGTCGCCAATGCCCCGATGCACCGTGAGCACCTCTTTCATCTGGTCGCCCAGGGTCATCGACGGGTTTAGCGCCTGCATGGGGTCTTGAAACACCATCGCAATCTGGTCGCCGCGCAGCTTACGCAGTTCCTCGCCGCTTTTGCCCACCAGCTCCTGCCCCTGAAACTTGATGCTGCCCCGCTTGATGTAGCCGTTGCTGCCCAAAAAGTTCACAATCGCCCAGGCCATCGTGCTTTTGCCACAGCCAGACTCGCCCACAATGCCAAACGATTCGCCCCGACGAATCTCGAACGAGACGTTTTGTACCGCTTCAATTTCACCGCCGCGGATTTTGTAAGCGACGGCTACATCTTCTACTTTTAAGACCGACGCTTTTTTGTCATCAACTTGCCATTCCATCGCCATTTCCTTATTTTTGATACCTTGTTAGCTCTTCGCGCAGTCCGTCGGCGAATAGATTTAGCCCAACCACCAGCGAGGCAATGGCCAAAGCTGGCCACAAAACTGCCCATTGGTTAGAGAAGATGCTTTTCCGTGCCTCGTTTACCATGTTGCCCCAATCTGGGTCTGGCGGTGGCAGCCCCAACCCCAAAAAGCCGAGGGTGCCGATGGCAAAAATGGCGTACCCCACGCGCAGCATTGCATCCACCAAAATGGGGCCACGGGCGTTGGGTAAAATTTCGCGGAACATGATAAACCAGACGCTCTCGCCGCGCGTTTCGGCGGCGCGGATGTAGTCGCGGGTTTTGATGTCTAGCGCCAGGCTGCGCACCAGCCGGGCAACCCCCGGTGCCCCGGTGATGGTGATGGCCAGAATGACGACCAGATCGCCTTGCCCCAGGGCGGCAATCACCACCAGGTAGAGCACAATGACGGGGAACGCAATCAGCGCATCCAGCACCTGCATGATGATCTGGTCCCACCAGCCGCCGCGGTAGCCCGCATTCAGCCCCAGCACGGAGCCAAGCAGCAGCGAACCAAGCACGCCCCAAATGGCCACGCCGCCGGGAATGGCCACGTCTCCATCGCCGGGCAGGCGGGTTTTGAGCAAGATGACCTGGGTGCCCTGCATCAGGCGGGACAAAATGTCGCGCCCCAGGTGGTCGGTGCCTAGCCAGTTAACGGAATTGGGCGGCAGGTTTTGGATGAAGTCGGATGAGTTTGGCTCGTATGGCGTCCAAAAGAGGGAAAGGAAGCCGAGAAGAACCCAAAAAGAAACCATGAGGAGGCCGATGGTTGCCACGCGGGATTCAAAGATAATGGAGATGCTTTGCCATATTTTTTGCCAGCGAGACGGCCGTTCCGCCTTCTGAGTTGGTTGTGCCACAGCCATAAGCTTTTTCTCCTTTATGCGTAGCGAATGCGGGGATTCAGGAAGGTGTAGGCCAGGTCACCCAGCAAGCGGGTAGAGACAGCCAGCCCCACGGTGATCATCGCCGCCGCTTCCACGGCGTTGAAGTCGCCAAAAATAGCTGCGTTGTAGATGTAGCTGCCCAGGCCGGGGAAGCCAAAAATCACCTCTACCACCACCACGCCGCCCACCAGCCAGTTCACGTGCAGCATGATGATGGTAATGGGGGCCATCAGCGCATTGCGGATGGCGTGGCGCATTACCACGCGCCGGTAAGGCATTCCCTTGATGATGGCGGTGCGAATGTAGGCCGTGCTCATCACCTCTACCATGCTGGCGCGGGTCATGCGGGCAATGTAGCCTAGCTCAACGGCCGTTAATGTCAGCACCGGCAGCGCCAGCAAGGTGGGGTCCTGGAAAATGGCGTCGGCGCTGGTAAAAATGGCCACCGCCTTAAACGGCGACTCTGGCCACACCTGCCTCAACCAGATACCCAGGGTGATGATCAGGAAGATGCCGGTGACAAATTCCGGGGTGGCGGTGGCTCCCAGGCTGGTAATGGAAATCAACCGGTCTATAAATTTGCCCTCGTTGATGCCCGCCAGCACCCCCAAGACCAGCGCCAGCGGCATAACGACAATGAAGGCGACTCCGGCGAGAACGGCCGTGTTCCGCACCCGTGGCCATAAAATAGAAGAAACCGGCCGCCCAAATTGCAGCGATTCGCCCGCATCCCCCCGCAGCAGCCCCTTGCGCAGCGGAATGTACTGCTGCGGCCCATCCCCCTCGCGCCGGAAGCCAGCCGTGGTGCGCACCCACACCTCAGCCCCTTCACCCCGGGCCCACTTTACGGCACTGTTGTTCCGGCTCACTCCCCAGAAAAACTCATTCCCGGTTTCTGGATCAACCTGCCACACGTCACCCGCCGGTTCGCTGACCGATGAGCCATCTTCTTGCCGTACCAGAGCGTACAGCTCGCCCCCATCCAGTTCCCAGCGTACCAGCTCCCCATCTACCTCGGCCCACCATTCAGGCTCATCATTTTGTGGGTTGGGTACCGTTACCAGGTCATACCCTACTTCCCGTTCGGCGCGCCAATCGCTGCCAACAGCCCAATCGATGTAGCGGCGCCAGGCAGGCGCATCCAATCCCAACTGGGCGCGGTAAGACGCCCGCTGCTCTGGTGTCGATTCGATGCCCAAAATCTTGACAGTAATGTCTCCACTGCCAACTTCGATCATAAAAAACAGGGCAGCCGAAACCAGAATCATGGTCACAATGGTGGAGATGACGCTGCGGGCTAAAAAACGTGCCATTTTCCTCTTCCTTTAAACTTGAATGTACGGACTCTTTGGCGATGGTGGGGTTTGGCGTGAAACGTGAAACGTGAGTTTTCTCAAGCATCACGTTTCACGTTTCACGGCTTGTCAATTCCCTGAATTCCGGCAGAGCCGAAAGCGTTCAGGGTGCGATCTATTCGTTAATCCAGACGTTGTTCAGAAAGTCGTACGCGGTTGGGTGGGCGTCAATGTTCTGGAATTTTTCGTGGGTGATGTTCCACACGTTCTTCCAGAAGCTGTTGCCGATGGGGCCACGATCCTGCATGATTTGTTCGATGTTGGCCATGATGGCACGACGTTCTTCAACGTCCAGCGTTGCTTCTGCCTGGCGCAGCAGCGTTTCAAACTCGTCATCCGTCCAGCGGGTTTCGTTCCAGGCCCCAATCGCTTCTTCGATGTAGGCCAGTGGCAGCACCATCGTATCGAGCGGGCGGTGCGTCCAGGAGGTGATGCCCAGGTCTACCTCAGTCCAGCGGTCCCAGTAGCCACCCGGCTCGGTGATGTCCAGGGTGATATCAAAGCCAGCGTCGGTGGCCGATTCTTTGATCGCCTGGGCCAATTCCGGTTCATTCTGGTCGTTTTTGGTGGCCAGCGTCACTTTCAGGGGCAGTTCTATGCCCATCTCGGCGGCGTATTCTTCCAGCAGGGCGCGGGCACCTTCGGGATCGTATTCGGGGATGGGCAGCTCGGCGTAGGCGGGGTGGATGGGTGCCACGTGGGCATCAATGGAGAGGTCGCCTTCGCCAAAGTAGGCCAGCTGCAAATTCTTGCTGCGATCTTGGGCCATTTTTAGGGCGGTACGGACGCGGTTGTCGTTCCACGGTTCCAGGTCTACCCGCATGCGCAGCACCAGGCATTGGGCGGTGCTGGCGGCGTAGGTGGCCAAACCGGGCACGTCTTTCAACGCCTGCCAATCGCTGGGGCGCGGGTCGTATAGGGAGTCTACCTGGCCAGATTGCAGGGCGGCGACGCCAGCGTCTTTGTCTGTAGAGACGTAGATCACCTGGTCTAGATAGGGCAGGGGGCTGCCATCTTCGCCCATTTGCCAGTAATCTTCGCGGCGAGTGAAAACGGCGCGTTCACCTTCGGCATATTCGGTGAGCAGGAAAGCGCCGGTGCCGATGGGCTGCTGCACAATGTCGCCTTCGAAGCTGCGGTGCAAAATGATGGCGGGATAGTGGAACAGGTGCTCTGGCACGCCGATGTTGGGGGATTGCAGGTGGAGCCGGATGTGGTAGTCGTCTACTTTTTCTACGTCGCTCATGCCGCTGAGGTAAGAAAGCAAACCAAGCATGGAGGAGCCGACATCGGGGTTGAGCCATTCGCCGAAGGTGAACATCACGTCGTCGGCGGTGAGTTCGTCGCCGTTGTTGAATTTGATGCCTTGTTTGAGGTAAAGGTCCCAAATGTCTACGGTGCTGTTGGCTTCCCAGCGATCGAGCAGGAAGGGGCGGGTGATGTTGTCGGAGCCGGTTTCGGTGAGGTATTCACCAATCTGGCGGACGATGTTGGCCCCTTCTACCCAGGAGAGGCGGGCGGGGTGGTCTAGCAGCTGAAGCTGCATGGATTTGGTGAGGGTGCCGCCACGTTTGATGCTGGAAACGGCCGTTTCACTCCCGCTATCGGTGCTGCCACCAGCATCTGCTGCTGAGTCGCCAGAATCGGTGGCGGGTTCATCGGCCGCACCGCTGCCACAGGCGGCGGCAATGGTGGCCACGCTGGCCGACATGCCCAGCAAGGTGGCAAAGCGCATAAACTCACGCCGGCTGATGCGCCCTTGCTCTAATTGCTCGTAGGCATTGGGAATGGCAATATGGATTTTTTCCATCTCTTTTTTTGAGATTTGAGGTTGTTTCACGGTTCTCCTCCAGAAACTTGATGGTTGTGCCAGGGCAGACAATATCAGTGGATTTGCTTGCCATGCGTAAACCTGAGATTGATAAATCAGGGGGGTATTCAGTTTTGTATACGCCTCACCTCCTCTTTTTGTGACGATTTTGGAAGTGGTTAGATTAAACGATTAGCTAGCGAATTTGCGATTGAATTTGGGGTAGCAGACAAACACGCGTGGTGAAACAAGCGGGGGGGTATTTTGCAAGGATATTGTGTTGCGTGTAAATAAGAGCCATATCTGCCTATCTTGTACCAAGCAAGTTGCTCTATAACAAACCGGGTTGTTGACTAAGTGAGATGGTGTTGTTTCCCTAATTGATTCCGCAAAGATGATAACATGAGATGCACCTGCTGCCAAGTTTTTAATATATCAGTGATATATCAAGCCCAGCCTGCGGCACGGTGATTTTTGGGATGTTTTGAAGATGGAATGAGGGCAATTGCCTACCCGGTACACGGGGGCGGAAACGCCCCACTGCCGATGAATGAAAGGCCCGCAGGGCCTATGTTTCAAGCCCAACGAGCCGGTTGGCTTTTGTAGTTTGAGTAAATAATCGCGTAACGCTGTGGCCGGTCTCCTGACCGCGCCACCAGCCGGCACGGTCAGGAGACCGGCCACAGCACATTACCTGATTTATTTTTTTAGGCCCTTTGGGAATTCAGGGGGTTTACAGCCCGTGATGCGTGAAACGTGAAACATGACCAGAGAGGCATCACGTTTCACGCATCACGTTTCACGCCAGACCCCACGAAATCCTGAAGACCCTTTTTTTATTCACAACAGCCAACGGCGATGCGGGTGTATGCGATTCCCCGGCACCCCACAAAAGATCGTTGTGGCGTTGGCTCAGAGTGGGCTACAATGGCGTTATGGGACACAACTTTAAGTATCGTTTGGGAATTTGGTTTGCTTGTTTGGGTCTGGCGCTGGGTTTGGTGGCTTGCCAGGATGGGGCCGAACGGCCGTTACCCACCCTGGCCCCGACTGCGCAACCCGTTGCCGAAAGTACCGCCACGCCAACCATTGCGCCGACATTTACGGCCGTGGCCACGGCCACCGTCGCAGATACGCCCACCCCTTTTCCCACGGTCACCGCCATTCCCACCTCTACCCCGCTGCCTGGCCTCACCCTCACCGCGCCCGAAGATTTTGGCACCAATCGCAACCCGCTGACGGGGGAGATAGTGGCGGAACCAGAGAATTTGTTGAGACGGCCGTTGGCCATCAAAGTCTCCAACAGCCCGCCGCAGTACGCCCGCCCTCAAAACGGCCTCAGCCAGGCCGACCTGGTGTTTGAGCACGTCACCGAGGCCGATATTACCCGCTTTACCGCCATTTTTTACAGCCAGACGCCGCCAGACATCGGCCCCGTGCGCAGCGCCCGCCTCATCGACAAGGAGCTGCCCGCCATGTACGACGCCGCCCTGGCTATGTCTGGTGCGCACCCGGTTGTCTCCCAGCGGCTGCACGGTTCCGACATTGGCGACCGCATTTTGCGCTCGCATGAAACAGGCTTTTACCGCACCGATGAAGACAAACCGTGGGAACATACCCTGCATGCTGATCCGGCTGGGTTGTGGCAAGCGCTTGCCGTGCACGAGGAAAATCGTCCGCCAGAATTTACGGCCTGGCTGACGTTTAGCACGCTGCCGCTGGCCGGTGGTGAACCGGCCGGGCGCGTTACCGTGGCGTATGATACCTACACGCTGGTGGAATGGGTGTTTAATTCGGCAGACGGCCGTTACTACCGCTGGGCCGATGGCGAAGCCACAATAGACGCCAACAACGGCCAGCAAATCAGCGCCGCCAACGTGATTTTGCTAACCGCAATCCACGAAAAAGATCGTTCCATCTGCCTTACGCACAGCAACGGCATTTGTTCTGACTGGCCAATTGAAATTCAAATTTGGGGGCAGGGCAGTGCGATCATTTTGCGAGACGGCCAGCAATACCCCGTCACCTGGCTGCGCGAAAATCGCAGCGACATGTTCACGTTTGTGGATGCCGCTGGCCAGCCTGTGCCGCTGCAAATTGGCAACAGCTGGTTTCAGGTGCTGCCGCATTACTACGCCAACCCTGTGACGATTGAGGCCAATTAGGGGTGGAGTGGAGGAACGGCCGTTTGTTCATCCAACACTTCACGCACTTTGTTCGCCAGCAGATTTCCCGAGAATGGCTTGGGCAAAAACGCAACCTGCGCCGTCAAAATACCGTGCCGCACCACCGCATCATCCATGTAGCCAGACATGAACAGCACCTTCAGGTTGCTGTACTGTTCTACCAGCTGCTCCGCCAGTTCGCGACCGCTCATCTTGGGCATCACCACATCCGTTAGCAGCAAGTCAACCGCTTCATTGCGCTGGCGCATCAGCGAAAGCGCCGCATAGCCATCCTTGGCTGCCATGACAGCGTAGCCCAGCCCTTCCAACGTTGAGCAAACCAGGTTGCGCACCGCCTCTTCATCCTCCACCACCAAAATCGTTTCTGTGCCAGAGTTGTCAAACGTTGTTGACAAGTGCTGGGCCGTTTGTGGGGCTTCCTTGTTGCTGGCTGGCAGGTAGATTTTGAAAGTGGTGCCCTGATTCGGTTCGCTGTAGACAAAGATGCTGCCGCCGCTTTGCCGCACAATGCCGTGCACCGTGGCCAACCCCAGGCCGGTACCATTACCAGCCTCTTTGGTAGTGAAAAATGGCTCAAAAATGCGCTGCCGCGTAGCTTCATCCATGCCGTTCCCCGTGTCTGAGATGGCCAGCATGACGGTAGGCCCGGTGGGGGATTTGAGCTGCGAGGTGAGGAAGCTTTCATCCAGGAAGACGTTTTGCGTTTCGATGGTAAGCATGCCTCCAGTGGGCATGGCATCACGGGCGTTGACCACCAGGTTCATGATGACTTGCTCAATCTGCCCCGGGTCTGCCTGGATTGACCAAAGTTTTGGCTCTAGCGCTGTGGTGAGCGTAATATCTTCGCCGATGAGCCGCCCCAGCATTTTGTGCAGCTGGGTGATCAGCTCATTTAGATCGAGGATGACGGTGCTCATGATTTGCTTGCGGCTAAAAGCGAGCAGCTGCCGGGTGAGGTCGGTGGCGCGTTCGCTGGCTCGCTTGATTTGGCCAAGTTTGGGGCGCAGGGGATCTGCTTCGGCCATTTGGATATCCATCAGGTCGGTGTACATTTGGATGACGGTGAGCAGGTTGTTGAAGTCGTGGGCAATGCCCCCGGCCAAACGGCCGATACTGTCCATTTTTTGCACCTGGCGCAGCTGGGCTTCTAGCAGGGCTTGTTCTTGTTCGGCCTTTTTGCGCTCGGTGATATCTTGTATGAAGCCGTGCCAGAGCATAGAGCCATCTGCTTCCTGGCGGGGCACCGAGAGACCCTCTAGCCACAGTTCTCCTTTTTGCGGATGTTGGTAGCGGTATTCATTGTGCCAGGGCTGCATAGTTTTTGCCGAAACAGTGATAGCGTGCTGAACTTTTTCGCGGTCATCTGGGTGTATTCTGGCAAAGAGAGGGGAGGCATCTTGGGCCAGCTCTTCGGCGGGCAGCCCGTATATTTCTGCCAGGGCGGCACTGGTGAAGGGCATGCTGGTGTGGCCGTCTGGCGCTCGTTTGTAGGCACAGATCATGCCAGGCACGGTGGCGGCAATCTGGCTTAGCTGGTGTTGCAGTTCAATTTGTTGGCGGAGGGTTTCTTCTGCGGCTTTGGATTTGGAAATATCTTGAAAAATGCCCCGGACTTTGGCGATCTTGCCATTTTCCCAGATGGGAATGCCTAGGGTGCGGATCCATTTTTTCTTGCCGCGAGCGCTGGTTATGATGAGCTCCAAATCATAGGGAGTGCCATCTTCCAACAGCTGCTGGACCGCTTTTTCAATCTTTTGGCGGTATTCACCTTCATAGAAGCTCAGGCCAAAGTTGGCATTTGTGGGGGAGGTGGGATCGACATCATGAATGCGGGCGATTTCGTCGGTCCAGGTGCCTTCGAGCGTCTCGGGGTTTAATTCCCAGCCGCCGATGTGGCCCATTTCCCCGGTCAGGTGCAGCAGTTCATCTTTTAGTTTGCTATTTTCTTCTGCCTGTTTGCGGGCGGTAATATCCTGGACAAAGGCGATGAGCTGTTCATCATTTAGGGCGGCGGCTTCAATGAGGGTGTAGATTTTTTGGCGCTGTTTGGTGCAAAGGCAAAATTCGCCGCTGGCGTGGCCGATTTGCCGGACTTTTTTTAGGTATTGCAAGCTGGCTTCCAGGAAGTCTGGATGGACGATATCTTTGAGGGTAAGGTTTTGAATTTCTGCCTGGGTGTAGCCGAGTATTCGTGCCGCAGCGGGGTTGGTTTCCAGGTAACGGCCGTTTCTATCCGTGACAAAAATCCCCACTGGCGCATGTTCTACATAGGAGCGAAACTTGGATTCGCTGGTTTGCAACTGCTGCTCGTAGCGGGCGCGGCGCAGGGTGATGGCGCAGATGCGTGCCAGCATCAGCCGCACTTCTTGGGTCAGCGGCTCCGCATCGCGCCGCATGACAATGACAACCGTGCCAATCAGCTCTTCTCCTTCACTCAGAGCCAGACCGTATAGTTTGTCTACCTGGAAGGTGCGGTGAAAGATTGCGGAAATGGGCTTGGGGATTTCGCCAAAGGTTACCTCGTGTAAATTGCCAACGGCCGTTACTTGTTCTCGCAGCATTCTTTGGTACATCTCCGAACTTACGGGGATGCGCATGCCAATGAGCGAACGGCCGATTAACCCATTTACCCGCTTGAGTAGGCCCGATTCTGACGCCGGGGTGGCTATTTCGCGAATCAGCAGCTCTTTGCTTTCTGGTTGGTATGTGGAAACAGAGGCGGCAAAAACGCCAGGGATTTCGCGGATGATGGTTGCAATTTGCTTGATTGGGTTGGGGGCGATGAGCAGTCCGTTGAGCTTGATGGCCAGGTCGTTGATGGTTTGGATGGTTTCGGTGAGTTGGGCAATCTTTTGCCTGGCGACGGTTTGTTCGGTGGGGTGGTAGAGAATGAGCAGGAAACGGCCGTTGCCCAAAAGGCGCGTTTCGACAGAGATGGGAATGAGACGGCCGTCTTGTTGGCGCAGCTCGTAAGCTTTAAATTGAATGTTCGGCGTGGGTCTTTGGTTTGGGAATAGGTTGTCTAGGGTTAATTGCTGCAAATCCTGGCACCGATACCCTGTTTCTTGGCAGCTGGCCGCATTAAAATCCAAAATAGTACCTTCACTGTCAGCCACAAGCATGCTTTCGGTGGCTTGCGCAAATAGTGCCTGTTGCAGCTCCTCCTGTACGCGTTGAGGTGAGGTGGTCATTTTTTTTATCCTAATAACGGTTTAACTAACCCGTGTGGCTGTGTTAATTGGCAGAGTCGGATCCTCCTTTAGCAATCCTGATTATTGCATTATAGGGGGCTTAACCTGGCAACTCAAGGTGATGATTGTACCGTATGCCCGGTGCAATTAAGTTACTGTTTGGGTGGGGGTGGTTGGGATGGGGAGAAAAAGTTCGCAAGCGCGTTGGGGGTTGCAACTTGCGAACTCATATTTGTTTACCTTTTAGCGAGAGGAGTCCATTCCCGGTCCATCACGCCGGTGTAGCGGGATTGGGGGCGGATGAGACGGCCGTATTTCATCTGCTCAAAACAGTGGGCCAGCCAGCCCGCCGTGCGCCCCACAGCGAAGGTGGGGGTGAAGAGGTCGGTTGGCAACCCCAGGCCGTGCAGCAGCAGGGCGGTGTAAAACTCCACGTTGGTTTGCAGATTGCGCCCCGGTTTGTGTTTAGCGAGGAGGCGAACGGCCGTTGCCTCAACAGATTTGGCCAATTCATACAGCCCCATATCCCCATCTGCCAGGAACATTTGCTCAGCCGCTGCGCCCAGCACCTCGGCACGGGGATCGCGCACCTTGTAGACACGATGGCCGAAGCCCATCAGCCGCTCGCCAGCGTCTAGCTTGGCTTGCAGCACCGTTTCGGCGCGGTCGGCGGTGCCAATCTCGAACACCGTTTCCAGCGCCGGGCCGGGTGCGCCGCCGTGCAGCGGCCCCTTCAGCGCCCCAATCGCCCCGACGATGGCCGATACCAAATCCGTCTGCGTGGCCACGATGACCCGCGCGGCAAAGGTGGAGGCGTTCAGGCTGTGATCCACAACCGTGTTCAGGTACGTTTCCAGGCCGCGCACGCGGGCGTCGCTGGGCGGCTCGCCGGTGAGCATGGTGAGGAAGTTGGCCGCATGCCCCAGCGCCGGGTCGGGCGCGATCGGTTCTGCACCTTGCCGCAGCCGGTGGTAACTGGCGACGATGGTCGCCACGCGGGCCACGATTGTTTTGGCGGTGGTTTGGTGATCCGTGGTATCAAGGCCCAGGTCGAGGGTGGCGGCGGCCATGCGCAGGGCGTCCATCGGGGTGGTGCGGGCTTCGGCTGCTTCGCGTAGCAAGTTGAGGGTGGCGGGGGGCAACGGCCGTAATGCAGCCAGCGCTTGTTTCAGGTTTGCCAGTTCGGGTTGGGTGGGGAGACGGCCGTTCCACAGCAAAAAAACCGTCTCTTCAAACGTGGCGTTGGCCGCCAGCCGCGCCAGCGGAAATCCCGCAATGATTAGTTCGCCCTTCAGGCCATCTACGTGGCTCAGCTCCGTCTCGGCGGCCACAACGCCCTCCAGGCCGGGGGCGTATCCGTTGTTTGGTGACATGTTGACTCCTTTAATTGGTGTTCAGGTGTTTAGGTGTTTAGGTGTTCAAGTGAATAAGTGTCAGGTGTACAAATCCACTTCAGCACTTGAAATCTTGAAAACTTGCACACTTGTAACTACTTATTGACTGCAAAAGCTAAATTCAGTATGCTTCATTTTAATGGTTGATTGATGCGTGTCAATATTGATTAAATAATCAATGTAAGGTGGCTTTGTTATGGAATTGGTTGAATTTTTGCAGGCGGCGGGGCGGATACGGCCGTTCATTCACCACACCCCGCTCATCCGCAGCGAGTTTTTGAGTGAACAAACGGGCGGCGACGTCTGGCTAAAATGTGAAAATCAGCAGCCGACCGGCTCGTTTAAGGTGCGCGGGGCGCTGAACCGGCTCAGCCAGCTCAGCGAGGAGGAGCGGGCGCGGGGGATTGTGGCGGCGTCGGCGGGCAACCATGCGCTGGGGGTGGCCCATGCGGCCACCTCGCTGGGGCTGCCGCAGGTGGATATTTTTGTGCCGCATACTGCCCCCGACGCCAAGCTGAAAAAGCTGCGCCGCTTTCCCCTCAACCTGCACCTGGCGGGGCAAACGTACGAAGATGCGCACCAGGCGGCGGCCAATTTTGCCGCCCAAACCGGCGCGCTAGAAATTCCGGCCTACGATGATCTGGACGTGATTGCCGGGCAGGGCACGGCAGGCGTGGAAATTATGGCCGATTTGCCCACGGCCGATTTGATTTTGGTGCCAATCGGGGGTGGCGGCTTGGTGAGTGGGGTGGCAACGGCCGTTCGCCACATCAATCCCGCCTGCCAGATCATCGGCGTGCAGCCAGAGGCCAGCCCGGCGGCGCAGCTCAGCTTTGCCCAGGGGCGGGCCATCGACCCTTACGACCACGCGCCCACCATTGCCGACGGGTTGGCGGGCGGTTTTGGCGTGACGCCTTTTGCTTTGCTGCGCCAAAATCCACCCGAAGTTGTGCTGGTGAGCGAGGCGCAAATTCGCCAGGCGATTTTGGCTTTGCTGGCGGAGCAGCAGTTGGTTATTGAGCCGTCGGGGGCAACGGCCGTTGCGCCCCTGCTGGTGGGGTCGGTGAATGTGCGGGGGAAAACGGCCGTTTGCCTGCTCACTGGCGGCAATTTAGCCATGAATTTACTGCACGAAATAATTACTCAATTACCCAATTACTAATTTCAGTAATTGGGTAAATTGGTAATTGGGTAATTGAGATGACAAAAGAGACCTTCATGAGTGCCAAAGAGGCGGCGGTGATGCTGGAAATTTCGCTGCCGACGCTGTATGCGTACGTGAGTCGGGGGTTGATTCGCTCGGAGGCGGGGACGGGCAAGAGCCGGGCGCGGCGGTATGCGCGGGCGGATGTGGAGGCGCTGTTGGCCCGCAAGGCGCTGCGCCAAAATCCGGCCCAGGCGGCGGAGACGGCGCTGCATTGGGGCACGCCGGTGCTGGCTTCGGCGGTGACGTTGATTGAGGACGGCCGTTTCTTCTATCGGGGTCACGAGGCGATTGAGTTGGCGCAAACGGCCGCATTTGAATCGGTGGCGTCGCTGCTGTGGCGCGATCAGCTCGATGCCAGCGATTTGTTTCCACCCGAAATTCCAGAGAGCGTGGCCCAACGCCTGGTGGCTTTGCAGCCCACGTTGCAGTCGCTGCCGCTGTTTGAGCGGTTTCAGGCGGCGCTGCCCCTGCTGGCGGGGTACGATTTGGCGGCGTTTGATTTGGCGGAAACGGCCGTTTCCCAAACCGGGGCACGGCTGCTTCATCTGCTTACCTGGGTGGCGACGGGGGAACGGCCGCAAGTTGATCTGGCGACGGCGTTGCAGCAGGCGTGGGCGCCCTCAAATCCCACCCTGCAAACGCTCATCAACAGTGCGCTTGTTTTGTGCGCCGACCATGAGCTGAACGTGTCGGCGTTTGCGGCGCGGGTGGTGGCTTCGGCGCAGGCGAGCCCGTACGGGGTGGTGCAGGCGGGGCTGGCGGCGCTGCAAGGGGCGCGGCACGGTGGCCACACGGAGCGCGTGGTGAACTTGCTGCGCGAGGCGGGCAGCGTGGCGGGGGTGCGCCCGGCGGTAGCGGCGCGGCTGCGGCGGGGTGAAAATATTCCCGGCTTTGGCCATCCGCTCTACCCGGCGGGCGATCCGCGCGGGCGCTTGCTGCTGGATTTGGTGGTGGGGGTGTTTGGGGGAGGAACGGCCGTATCCATCATCCAGGAACTGGTCCAGGTGATGGCCGAGGCCACTGGCCAACTGCCGACGATAGATTTGAGCCTGGCTGCGCTAGCTGTTGCTGCCGATTTCCCCAGAGGGGCACCGCTGGCGCTGTTTGCTTTGGGGCGCACGGCGGGCTGGCTGGGTCAGGCGATCGAGCAGTACCGCGAAGATCAGCTCATCCGCCCTCGCGCCCGGTACGTGGGCAAGCGGCCTGAATAATTTTTGCCACAGAGAAGAGAGTTCATGAATGGGCACACCAACACAAAATTAAAGGGACACAGATGAACACAGATTTTCACAGATTTTTTCTCTGCGTTCTCCGCGTTCTTTGCGGTTAATTTATTTTGGTACGAGAAAACACCTAAACACTTTGTCTCTGCTGTGGCCAATCATTCTTCGTGGGTATGGCGATGGGTGAGGTCGGGCAGGTGGTGGTGATCGTGCGCCACTGGCTCATGCGGGTGCGCGTGGGCGTGGGCGCCGCTGGCTGGTGCGCCATCGTGCGTGTGGGTGTGGTGCGCATCCTCGTGGCTGTGCCAATGGTCATGGAAGGTGGCGGAATGGGCGTGGTAATGGCTGTGCTCCTCGTTCACCAGGTAAATTGCGCCGCCAATCATTAGGGGCAGAGCCAACAAGAAGAGCAAGCTGGGCGTTTCGCTAAACAGCAGCAAGGAAAGGAGCACCCCGGCAATTGGCGCGGTGCTGAACAGGGCGCTGGTGCGGGCCGCCCCCAGGTGGCGCATCCCGCGAATAAACAGGGTGATGCTGAGCCCGTAGCTGAGGCTGCCCAACAGCAGCGCCCCCAACATGATGCGCAGGCTCGGCAGCGCGTTCCCCAACAGCATGGCCAGCAGCAGCGAAAACAAACCGGCTGCCAACCCTTTGACGATGACGATGGTGAGGGGGTCTTTGCCGGAGATGTTGCGGGTAAAATTATTGTCGATGCCCCAGAGGACACAGGCGAGCAGAATGCCGAGCGCGCCAAAGGAAAAGCCCCAGCTGCTGCCGGGGGAATAAGAAAGCAAAATGGTGGCAGCGGTGATGGTGATGATGGCCGCCCAGGCGCGTCGGGTGACGGCTTCTTTGAAGGCGAAGGCGGCGATGAGCGTGGTGGCGACGCCTTCAAAATTGAGCAAAAGGGAGGCGGTGGCTGCGGCCGTTTCGCGCAGGCTAAACAATAGAACAATCGGGGCGGCGATTCCACCTGCCACAATGGCCCCAGCCAGCCAGGGAATATCTTCTTTGCCGATGGGGGTTTCGGGGGGAACGGCCGTTCCCCACACCCGTTGGCCCAGCTTCAGCAGCAGCAGCCCCAACCCGCTGCCCAGGTAAAGGAAAGCGGCTAACGCCACTGGCTCTACTTCGCCTAAAAACAGTTTGGACAGCGGGGCGCTCATGCCAAAGAGGGCGGCGGCGGCCAACGCTTGCAAAAATGGGGCGAGATTTTGTTTGTTCATGCGTCGATCATAGCACCGACCGACAGAATGACCATTGACGAAACGAGCCTTTTCTGCCCATAATGCCCCCATGTTTACTTCTTTGCGACGCGTGATTTTGCCGGCAACGGCCGTTCTCTGCCTCCTCATTGGGCTGTTTTGGCTCTGGTTTTGGTACGAATTTAGCCTGAAGTGGGCGCTGAATGACCGCATGCCGGGGCCGGGCGATACGGCCGTTGTCTTTTACGGCAGCGGCGTGGCTGAGCTAGGTTTTCTGGCGTTTGGCTGGCTGCTGTTGGCAATTATTTTGTACGTGCTCCACCGCCGCTGGCGCGTGCGCGAGCAGAGATGAGGAGATTGGCGTAGTCTCCAATCTCTAATCTCCCATCCCCCTTTTTGCAACCGTTTTCCCCCCAACCCATTCCGCAATACAATAAATCATGGCAAACTTAAATCTTCTTCACCGATTTTCCCCGCTGCAAGACGAAACGGTGCAGCTAAACCTGGATGATTTGCGCGGACGGCTGGCGCAGCGGTTGGCGCTGCTGGCGCTGGTTGTGGCCCAATTCTTCATTTTATTTTACGAATCTGGCCAGGCGTTTCCGCTGCCCGCGATAGGTTTTTGGCTGTTGCTAACGGCCGTTGCCGTCGGTGCCCTCTCGCTTTCTGGGCGCAAACCCCGGCTGGCGCGCCATTTGCTGGTGTGGGGGTTAACGGCCGTTCTGCTCTTTGCCATGTTTTTTTTGCCCGCGCCCTGGCTGCCGTTTGTGGGCGTGCTGCTCATCTTTTGCCAGGCGATGCTGGTGCAGGGGAGTGAATTTGTGACCGGGGCGGCGATGGCGGGAACGGCCGTTTACCTGGCCACTGTTCAAAATTACCCCTACCCGCTGGCCGGCGTGCTTACCAACCTCCCTTTGGCGGTGGTGATTGCCTGGCTGACGATTCGGGCGCTGTACACCGCCCTGGATTGGCTGAGCAAAACCCAGCGCCGCGCCGAGCAGCTGCTAGACGTGACCCGCAGCCAGCAGGCCGAACTGCGCAGCGCCGTCAAATCACTGCAAATCACCAACGAGGCGCGGCTTCAGGCGGAGCGGGAACTGCTCATCGCCAACAAGCAGGCGCGGGAAAGCCAGCGGATGAAGGAGCAGTTTGCCGCCAACATTAGTCACGAATTCCGCACGCCGCTGAGCATCATTTTAGGGTTTAGCGAGGTGATGTACCTGTCGCCAGAGGTGTATGGTTCCACCGCCATGCCGCCCAAGCTGTACCGCGACGTGAGCCAAATTTACCGCAACAGCCGCCATCTCATGAGCATGATCGATGACATTCTAGACCTGTCTCACTTTGAAATGACCGGCTTCACCCTGAATAAGGAACCAACCGATTTAGAACCGCTGCTGCAAGAGTCGCTCAGCATGGTGGGCGATCTGTTTCGCAACGATGCGGTTACGCTGCTGGCCGAAATCGAGCCAAACTTGCCGCTGCTAGAGCTAGACCGCACCCGCATGCGCCAGGTGTTCCTCAACTTGCTCAACAACGCCTGCCGCTTTACAGAGGTTGGCACCGTCACCCTGCGCGCCTTTCGGCAGGATGGCGAACTGCAAATCCAGGTGGCCGACACGGGGCCGGGCATTCCAGAGGACCAGCTGGCCCGCATTTTTACGGAGTTTTACCAGGTAGATTATTCGCTCAGCCGCAAGCATGGCGGGGCGGGGTTGGGTTTGGCCATTTGTCATCGATTTGTGCAGGCGCACAACGGCCGTATCTGGGTCAACAGCATTTTGGGCGAAGGGGCCACCTTCACCCTCGCGCTGCCCATCGAAGAGCTGTCACCCGGCGGCCGCCTCTACCACACCGGATACCTGGAAGCGCAGCCCAGCCGCAAGCTGCCGCCCGTTTTCATGATCGATTCAGACCCGTCGGTAATCAGCCTGGTGCAGCGCCACCTCACCGACTACAGCATCGTCCCCCTGGCCAATGACGCGCATCTGGCTGAGCAGGTGGCGGCGCAGCATCCGGCAGCGGTGGTGTGGAACGTGGCCCCCGGAACCACGCCCCCGCTGCCACCGCTGGGGCTGCCCGTGCCCGTGATTAGCTGCTCATTGCCCAGCCGCACCTGGATGGCCGACGCTTTTGGCGCATTGGCTTGCCTGAACAAACCGATCAATTTTGAGCTGCTCAACCGTCTTATTGACAGCCTGGACAGCGTGCAAAACATTTTGGTGGTGGACGACAACAGCGGCATTTGCCAACTGGTGGAACGCGGCCTCTCGGCCCGACCCGACCCGCCGACCGTGCGGGTGGCCTACGATGGCGAAAGCGGCCTGAGCGCCATGCGCCAGCAGCCGCCAGATTTGCTGCTGCTGGATTTGATCATGCCGGGGTTAAACGGCCGTGAGGTGTTCGACCTGATGCAGCAGGATGAACAGTTGGCCGAAATCCCTGTCATCCTGCTCACCGCCACTGATTTTATTAGCGAGCAGTTTGCCGGGCAGACGAGCCAGCTTGTGGTGCAGCGCTCGACGTTGTTCCAGCCAGTGGAACTGCTCAACTGCATCCAACCGATTGTGAAAGCGCTCCAACCGCAGTACGGCAACTGGCTGGCGGATGCGGCCCTGAATGGACAAACGCAGGAAATGTTGGGATGATTGAGCTTATGATACCGCAGCCTTCTGCCCAATTTATTGATGATGTAAAAGTTGCCCTGGAGCATCTGTACGATTTTGCTTTTTTGCAGAAGCTGGACCTGGCTTTGCAGCTGGCGGAGAGCAACAAGCGCCCCAGCCAGACGGTGGGGCATCATTTGCGGCGGGAGCTGATTGAAGCGATTGAGGCGCTAAGCCCAGAGCCAGGCGTGGCGGCCCACACGCCAGACATGCGCCAGTACAATTTGTTGCAGCTTCATTACGTGGAGGGGTTAACAGTGCAAGAGGTGGGGCAGCGGCTGGGGCTTTCTACACGGCAAACGCACCGCTCTTTGCGCAAAGCAGAGGCGAGCGTGGCCACGATTTTGTGGGCCAAGGTGCAGTCGCTGGCAACGGCCGTTCCCCCCAACGATCTTTCGGCCGCCCAACTGTCATCGGTACAGGCCGAGTTTGCCCAGCTAGAAACCACGCTGCAACCAACCGATTTGGGGCAGTTGCTGCAAGAGGCGCAAAAGGCGGTGGCTCCGCTGGCCCAGGCGCGGGCGGTTGCGTTTCAACGGGAAGCGCCGTGGCCGCGGTTGGTGGTTTCGGTGGATACGGCCGTCTCCCGTCAGCTTTTGGTCAGCCTGCTGAGCCGCCTCATTCAGGCCACGCAGCAGCAAACCATCACCATCCAGGGCACGCTGGGCGAGGAGATGGCCCAGCTGACGCTCTGGCTGCCCGCGCCACAGCCGCTGGCGCTCAATTTTGTGGCAGACAAGGTCATTGCGCCGCTGGCCGAGCGGTTGGGTTGGCTGATTGAAGTTGGCGAGGGGGAAAACGGCCGTTACCAGCTGCAACTCCAAATTCCCCTGCACGGCCCCATCGTGCTGGTGGTGGATGACAACCAGGGCCTGGTGGAGCTGCTGGAGCGGTACCTGACAGGCCACAACTGCCGGGTCATCGCCGCCAACAGCGGCAAAGAAGGGCTGGAAATCCTCAGCCGCACCACGCCGGATGCCATCATTCTGGATGCCATGATGCCAGACGTGAGCGGCTGGGATGTGCTGCAAACAATAAGAACGCGGGTGGAAACGGCCGTAACCCCCGTCATCATCTGCTCCGTCTTCAACGACCCGGAGCTGGCCTACGCCCTGGGCGCGTCCCACTTCATCTCCAAACCCGTCAGCCGGGACCAAATCTTGACCGCCTTGCGGCAGTTGAAAGTGGTTTGAGCCAACTGTTGGGCAAACTGCCCAAATATGGCACACTCATGTCATACAGTTGGCCCAAATCCCCTTGAATCGCGCTCTCCCCATTTGCTATAGTTGCGGAACTTCTTGTATTTGGGCAGCATGCTTCTTTTGCCCAACGCCGTAACCAATCATTATTTACCCACATGCAAAAGCCCTGGTTTCTTGCAATGGACAAATAACCAAACCCCGCTTTTGCACAAAATGAGGAGAGAACATGTCACGTAAATTTACCCCTTTTATCCTTTTGCTCCTGTTCGCCATGCTGTTGGCCGCCTGTGGTGGCTCCGCTGATGAACCAGAAGCAGCCGACACCGATACCGCCGATACCGCATCAACCGATGAAGCAATGGACGAAGAAATGGCCGACGAAGAAATGGCTGATGAAGAGATGGCCCAATCTGTTGAGGTCTTCTCCTGGTGGACCGGTGGTGGTGAAGCAGCTGGCCTGGAGGCGATGATTGGCGTATTTGCCGAAAAATACCCCGACATCGCCTTTGAAAATGCGGCCGTTGCCGGTGGTGCTGGCACCAACGCCCGCGCCGTGTTGGCCACCCGCCTTCAGGCAGGCGACGCCCCCGACAGTTGGCAAGGCCACGCGGGCCAAGAGCTGATCGGCACCTACGTTGCTGCCGACCAACTAGAACCCGTTAACTTCCTCTTTGAAGAAAATGGCTGGCTGGAAGTTATGCCCGAAACGCTTATCCCCCTGATTTCTCAGGATGGCAACATCTACTCCGTACCGGTGAACATCCATCGCGCCAACGTGCTGTGGTACAACCCCACCATTTTGTCCGAAAACGGCATCGATGCACCCGCCTCTTTGGATGAATGGTTTGCCGCCATGGACGCTCTGCAAGCCGCTGGCATGGATGCCCCGTTGGCTATGGGTGAGCAATGGACCGCTTTGCACCTCTTTGAAACCGTTGCGCTGGCTTCCTTAGGCCCAGATGCCTACGAAGCTTTGTGGGATGGCTCTGGTGATTGGGGCAGCGCTGAGGTAACGGCCGCTCTTGAAGATTTCGCCAAAGTGCTCACCTACGTCAACAGCGACGCCTCCGCCCTGAGCTGGCAAGATGCTGCCCAGCTGGTTGTCAATGGCGACGCCGCCTTCAACGTGATGGGTGACTGGGCCGAAGGCTACTTCCGCGAAATCGGCTTCGAGCCGAACACGGGCTACGGCTGGGCGGCAGTGCCCGGTACCGGTGGCAACTTCCAGTTCCTGTCCGACAGCTTCGTGCTGCCCAAGGGCGCACCGCATCGTGACGCCGCCATTGCCTGGCTCACCGTCGCTGGCTCCATCGAAGGGCAAGACGCCTTCAACCCGGTCAAAGGCTCCATCCCCGCCCGCAGCGATGCCGACCGCAGCCTGTACGGCGAATACCTGCTCTCCGCCATGGACGACTGGGCCAGCAACCGCGTTGTCGGTAGCCTGACCCACGGCGTCGTAGCCAACGATGCCTGGAAGTCAGAAATTGACACCGCTCTGGGTCTCTTCCTGGCCGACGGCAGCATAGAGAACTTCCAAACCGCTCTGGTTGCGGGCTGCGCCTCTTCTGGCCCCTGCCAATAAGCTAAACTGAATTGAAATGGGGGTAGGCGCAAAAATTGTGCCTACCCCTTTTTAATGTAAGGAGTTCCGATGCGCTTCAATAAAGACCGCATGCTTGCCGTTGCCCTGGTTTCCCCCTCAATTTTGGCCGTTTTCATTTTTGTGTATGGCTTTATAGCGTGGTCGGGGCGGGTTTCGCTGAGCGAATGGGTAGGATTGCTGCCCAACTACGAATGGGCCGGGTTTTCTAACTACGCCAACTTGCTGCAAGACCCTCGCTTTCAAATTGATATTCGCAACACGGTTATTTTTACCGTTCTTTTTGTGGGTGGTTCGCTGTTGGTTGGCCTGGGGCTGGCGGTTTTGCTGGATCAAGGATTGCGCGGGGAATCGTTTTTCCGCAGCTTATTTCTTTTTCCCATGGCGATTTCGTTTATTGTGACAGGTGTCGTCTGGCGCTGGCTGATGAATCCGGCTACCGGCAGCCGCATTAGCGGACTCAATTTGCTGTTTGATAATTTGGGCCTTGATTTCCTGATTAGCCGATGGCACACAACGCCGCAATGGGGCATTGCCGCCATCGCCATTCCAGCAATCTGGCAGATGTCTGGGTATACAATGGCGCTGTACCTGGGCGGGTTGCGCGCAATTCCTGAATCCATTCGGGAAGCGGCTCGTGTGGACGGGGCGACAGAGCTTCAGATTTATCGCTTTCAAATTTTGCCCATGCTACGGCCGATTACCCTCAGCGCCATGATTATTTTAGGCCACATTTCGCTAAAAGTGTTTGACTTGATTGTGGCCATGGCGGGCAAGCAGGTGGCGCTAGATGTGCCCGCGATTTACATGTGGACGACTACCTTTGATGGGAACTTCTATAATCGCGGGGCGGCCATTGGCATGATGCTGCTTTTGAGTGTGGCGGTGCTGGTGATTCCTTATTTGTGGTACACGTTACGCACGGAGGCCAAAGTATGACGACCTTAACTCCCCCTCGCCGCGAAAAGAAAAGCCAAAGAAAGCTGCTGCTGTACATCCCGCTTTTGCTGGCGACTGCTTTTTACTTAATTCCGCTCTATTTGATGCTAAATACCGGCTTCAAAAGTTTTGCCGAAGTGGATTTGCAAACGATGTGGCGGCTGCCGTCTGGGCTGCATTTTGATAACTTTACGGCCGCTTTTGAACAACTAGCCCCTGCTTTATGGAACAGCATCCGCCTGGTGATTCCGGCCGCGTTTATTTCTTCTGTACTTGGCTCCATCAATGGCTTTGTGCTGGCGCGGTGGAAGTTTCGCGGCGCAGACTTCATCTTCCCCTTTTTACTGTTTGGCATGTTTATTCCTTACCAAAGCATTTTGATTCCGCTGGTGGAGTTTATGCGGGACATTAACTTGTACGGGGGTGTCCCCGGTTTGGTGCTGACGCACGTCATCTACGGCATTCCCATTACAACGCTGACGTTTCGCAACTATTATGCCACCGTGCCAAATGAGTTAGTCGAGTCGGCGCGGATTGATGGGGCTGGCTTGCTGGAAACATACTGGAACATTTTGCTGCCGCTTTCGATTCCCAGCTTTGTGGTGGTTCTGATTTGGCAGTTTACCTCAGCCTGGAATGACTTTTTGTTTGCGGTGGTTTTAACCAGCCCGGCAAACTGGCCCATTACCGTGGCCTTGAACAATATGGCGGGCAGCCAAATTATTGAGTGGAATGTGCAGATGGCCGGGGCGTTTATTGCCGCGCTGCCGACGCTGCTGGTTTATATTTTCCTGGGTCGGTATTTCCTGCGGGGTTTGCTGGCCGGCGCTTTGAAAGGCTAAACCTTAGCGCAGCTGTTTTTGACGCAAAAATAAAATGATTTTTTAGAGGCAAAGAATTTGAAGTTTTCCCTTCAATTCTTTGCTTTTTTGCGTCTTTGCGGTGTGGGTGATTAGCTGGGGGCAATACGGCCGTTGTTTTCTACCGTAGTCGGGCAGCCAAAATAGTTGAGAAACAGTGTTAGTTTGAATTATACTAACCTCAGGGGTTTTAAATGTCGCTATAGGGTCAGCTTTTGCCCATACAGATAAAACGCTCAATTTTATTCACAACATGACGGCGGAATGGATGATAGACCTGAAAATGGTTTGTGTTATCAACGTTGTCATGTTTCCGATCCGCAAGGGGGAAAAATGAACCTGAAATTGCTAATTTTGTGTTTGAGTTTGCTGTTTTTTGTTGCGTGTGCGGGCGAGCCAGTGGAAGTCACTAGAATCGTTGAAAACGATGTTGAAGTGACGAGAGTTGTGGAAGTAACGAGAGAAGTTGTTCAAGAAGTGGAAGTCACTCGTGAAGTTGAACTCCCGGTGGAAGTTATAACTGAGGTTGAGGTAGAAGTGACTAGAATTGTAGAGGTAGAGGTGGAGGTAACGGCCGTTCCTACCCAAACACCCACGCCTTTACCCACAAATACACCAGCGCCTGCTACATCCAGTCAAGACACCTCAGCACCACCACCGGCAGCAGAACCCAATCTGGAAGAAACGTTATTGAATACGATGGTGCAAACGCGCTCCAATATGCAAAATTTTGGCGGCATGATCGACACTGCTTTGAACAGTGGCGGCATTAGTTGTGAGGCCGTTGTAGAAACATATGATAATGTTGTCTTGGCTCCTACCTTTGACGTAAGTGGCGCCAGCCCAGCTGTGCAAGGTGCCTACGGCTCTTATCGAGCGGCAATAGATGTATTTGGCACTGGAGCCAGGGATATGGCAGAGAATTGCCGTACCGCAATCACCAATAACTCTGGTACCTCCATCGGCTTCCAGCAATGGGGTTTGGCCAGACAGCAAGTGAACAATGCTATTGACATTATTCATCCCGCTATCCAGAGTTTAGGTGGCGATTAACAGAATTCCCCGATTTGCGTAGATGTCCCCGGAAACTACTCATGGCAAGTTTCCGGGGACATTGGAATTTATGATCGCAAAAAGGCAAGCATCGCGCCGTTTACCGCTTCGGGCGCTTCATTTTGCACCCAATGGTTGCTGTTCGGCACGTAATGGCGCTGGATATTGGGTACCCACTCCTCTAAATCTTCAGTTAGGGTGCGGCTGAGGGCGAAATCCTGTTCACCCCAAATGAGCAGGGTGGGGGCGGCGATATGGGCGGTTTGGTTGGCCGCTGGGTAGCGCAAGGCGCGGTACCAGTTGATCATGCTGGTCATGGCGCGGGGCTGGCTCATGGCGACGGCCATCATTTCCACCTCGTCATCGCTGAAGGCACCGGGTTGGGATGTCATTTGTTGGAATGATTGCCGGGCGGTTTGGTGTGGATTGAGGGTGAAAATTAGCTCTGGCAGCAGCGGAAGCTGGAAAAAGAGCATGTACCAAGATTTGAGCCGCTGTTCCCACCCTTTTTGGAACTCGCGCCACATCGCCTGGGGGTGGGGGGCGTTCATGATGATGAGCTTGTCGGTCATTTGCGGATAATCAGCCGCAAACTGCCAGCCAACGCCGCCGCCCCAATCGTGGGCGATGATAACGGCCGTTTCCCCCCCAAACTTCCCAATTAACCCCGCAATATCTTTGGTAAGGGCGTCGAGGCGATACGGCCGTATCCCCCACGGTTTGCTGCTGCGGTTGTACCCCCGCTGGTCTGGCACCACCACGCGGTAACCCGCCTGGGCCAGCGCCGGAATCTGCTTGCGCCAGGAGACCCAATGCTCCGGGAAGCCGTGCAGCAGCACCGCCAGCGGGCCATCCTTTGGCCCAGCAACCAGCGTGTGCAAAATGATGCCGTCCACATCAATAAAGTGGCAGTCGGCGTTCAGCCCCGGATGGGCGGCATTGAGTGCATCCACCGCTTGGGCGGTCAGCCGATCCGTTTTGCGGGCGATTTTACTGAGTTGGTAGTTGTGAAAAACAAGCGCGGACCCAAGCAGGCCCGCTTTGAGAAGCCATCTTTTATTTTTAGACATGGGCAGATAATCCTTTTTGGCTGGATCATACTGCGTTTGAAGGGGATTTCAAGCGGAGGGGATGAGGGGAATGTGAAAAGTAAAAAGTGAAAAGTAAGGACAGCTCACTTTTCACTTTTTACTCAAAAAATTACTTCTCGTACCCTTGGGGATTGGCTACGTGCCACTTCCAGGCCATTTCGATGATTTGGCGCAGGTCGGGGTAGATGGGTGCCCAGCCGAGGTCATGGTTGATGGTTTCGCTGCTGGCGATGAGGATGGCCGGGTCGCCGGGGCGACGTGGGCCGACTTCGGCGGGGATGGGGTGGCCTGTGACCGCGCGGGCGGTTTCGATCACCTCACGGATGCTATAGCCACGGCCGTTTCCCAAATTGTACTTGCGGCTGTGTCCCCCATTCAGAATCTCTTTCATCGCCAAAATGTGCGCTTCGGCCAAATCCACCACGTGAATGTAGTCGCGCACGCAGGTGCCGTCTGGCGTGTCGTAATCGTCGCCGAAGATGGTGATTTTTTCACGCTGGCCCAGCGCCACCTGCAAAACCAGCGGAATCAGATGGGTTTCCGGGGTGTGATCTTCGCCGCGCGTTTCCGTGGCTCCGCAGGCGTTGAAGTAGCGCAGGCAGGTGTAGCGCATGTCGTACAGCCGGTCCATCCAGTGCAGGTACCGCTCCAAAATGAATTTGGATTCGCCGTACGGGCTGCCGGGCACAATGCGCTCATCTTCATCAATGGGCATCCGTTCTGGGTCGTCGAACAGGTTGGCGGTGGAGGAGAGGATGAATCCTTTGACATTGTTGGCTACGGCCGCTTCAATCAAATTCAGCCCGTTCACAATGTTGTCGCGCAGGTACATGAACGGTTTTTCTACCGATTCACCCACCAGCGTGTAGGAAGCAAAATGCATGATGCCGTCTGGCTTGTGGGTGGCGATTGCCGTCTCTATGGCCGCTTTATCGGCTAAATCGCCCTGCACAAACACGGCGTCTGGGTGAACGGCATCCAGGTGGCCCTGGTATAGATTGTCAAAAACAACCACTTCCGCGCCCGATTGGATGAGGCGCTCTACGGTGGCGCTGCCAATATAGCCCGCGCCGCCGGTTACTAAAATTTTCATTCAGTTAATCTCCTTGTTTCAGTTGGTCGGTATTCGGTAAACGGTAATCGGTATATTTTACCGATTACGGATAACCGCTCACCGATTACCAGTTTTACACAGACAATCTTGCAGTACCCCTGTCAATTCTGGGTAATGGCAGACGCGCCGTCGCTGGGGTGGCAGACGTAAATTTTGGGGCTGTGGCTGGTTTGCTGATGGTATTGGTCGGAAACGGCCGTTACAAACCCCGCCACCTTCGCCTCATGCACCAGCGCCACGGCGCAGCCGCCAAAGCCCGCGCCCGTCATGCGTGCGCCAAAACAGCCGTCTTGCGCCTGGGCAATGGTCACGATGACGTTCAGCGCCTCGTTGGTCACTTCAAAATCGTCGCGCAGGCTGGCGTGGCTCTCGTTCATCAGCTGGCCCAGCAGCGCCGCGTCCGCGTTTTGCATTGCCTTGGCGGCGTTGAGGGTGCGCAAATTTTCGGTAATCACATGGCGGGCACGACGGCGGGTTAGCTCTGGCAGATTGTCTGCCTCGGCCAGAAATTCGCCAATCGACACATCGCGCAGGGCGGTCACGCCAAAATGGGCGGCGGCGGCTTCGCACTGCTGGCGGCGTTCGTTGTACGCCGAATCGACCAGGCCGCGTCGGGTGGTGGTGTCTAGAATGACAACGGCCGTTCCCGACCCATCCAGCGCGGGTGGCAATGGCACCAACTGGGCATCCAGGCTGCGGCAGTCGATGAGCAGCGCGTGCCCCGCCTGCCCCGCCGCCGAAATCATCTGATCCATGATGCCGCAGTTGACGCCCACCCATTTGTTTTCGGCACGCTGGCTTAGTTTGGCCATTTTAGCCGCGTCCCAGTCGAAGCCAGACAGCTGCTGGAAGGCGCGCGCCGTCGCCAGCTCCAGCGCTGCGGAGGAGGAGAGCCCGGCCCCTTTGGGCACGTTGCCGGCCATCACGCCCTCCCAGCCGCGCAAGGTGTAGCCATCTGCTTGCAAGGCCCAGGCGACGCCTTTGAGATATTCGGCCCAGCCGGAGTTTGTGTTTTGCAGGTTGCTGAGGTGGAAAACGGCCGTTTCCCCAAAATCCAGCGAATGCACCGCCACCTGATCATCCTCACGCGGCCGCAGCGCCAGCCAGATGCCGCGATCAATCGCCATCGGCAGCACAAAGCCGTCGTTGTAGTCGGTGTGCTCGCCAATGAGGTTGACGCGGCCAGGTGCCTGCACCAACAGCGGCGGCGGGCTGCCAAACTTTTCGGTGAAGGCGGTGGTTACTTTTTGTCGTAAATCCATCTGTAAATTCTCCTGATTGGGGAGACTTTTGAAGTTTTTAAAACTTCAAAAGTCTGGCGTTTACCCGCTTTTGTAATGCACGTCTGGCAAACTGCGCAGGCGGTCGGCGGCCTGTTCGGCCGTCAGGTCGCGCTGGGCTTCGCCGAGCATTTCGTAGCCGACGAGGAACTTCTTTACCGTGGCGGAACGCAGCAGCGGCGGGTAAAAGTGGGCGTGCAGCTGCCAGTGTTGGGGCGAATAAGACCTGTCAGGGTTTCGCGGCGCTATTACCATCTGCCGGATCGTTGTGCGAAACCTGACAGGTCTCCGGCTCAAACGGTGCCCCGTGCCAGCCCATCGAGTAAGGGAAAGCGGTTTCAAACAGATTGTCGTACTTGGTGAGCATCTTTTTGAGGATGTCGGCCAGGGCATTCCGCTCGTCGTTGGTGAGATCGGGCAGGCGCAGGACGTGGCGACGGGGCAGCAGCAGCAGCTCAAACGGCCAGACCGCCCAGTAGGGCACCACGGCGACCCAATGCTCATTTTGCACGACGATGCGTTCTTGCTGTTCTGATTCTAGATTGACATAATCTATGAGGAGGGGACGGCCGTTTTCCGCCCAATACCGCCGCTGAGCCACATCCTCCGCCGCTGGCTCGTTGGGCAGGGCGTCTAGCGCCCAAATCTGGCCGTGCGGGTGGGGGTTGGAGCAGCCCATCACCGCCCCTTTGTTCTCGAAAATTTGCACCCAGCGGTACGTTTTACCCAGCTCGGTGGCCTGTTCGGCCCAGGTGTCCACCACGCCGCGAATTTCGGGCAGGCTCATCTCTGGCAGCGTCAGGTCGTGGCGCGGCGAGAAGCACATGACGCGGCACTCACCTTTCACTGCCTGGGAGCGCAGCAGCGGGTGGGTCGGTTCGCCCGCCGTTGGCACGTCGCTGAGCAGCGCGGCAAAGTCGTTGGGGAAGACGTAGGTGCTGGTGTAGGCGGGATTGGTGTCGCCGCTGGCACGGCCGTTTCCCGGACACAAATAACATTTCGGATCGTACGCTGGGCGGCTGTCTGGCGGCGCTTTTTCTACCTGGCCCTGCCACGGCCGTTTCATGCGGTGGGGCGATACCTGCACCCATTCATCAATCAAAGGATTAAACCGCCGGTGCGGATGTTCGGTTGGGTCAAATTCACGGTTCACGATTCACTTTTCACTTTTTGTAGAAGCGGGGCGAGGCGATTGGTGGCAGCGATTTTGCACTTTGCCAAGGTTTTTCCCAATCGCCTCGCCCCTACGGTTCACTTAATGCTCTTGCTTTGGCCTGCAAAATGTTCAGGCGGGCGTCATCCCCGGTCAATTCATCGTGTAATTGCTGGATGCGGGCGACGAGGGGGGCGTGTTTGAAAGAGAAGGCGATGTTGCGCACCTGGTGCAGGCGGGCTTGTTGGTCAGCGGGCGTGAATTCATCGGGGCGGAGGGGGCGGGCGGCACCCCAATCCACATGCACAATCTTCCCGTCTGGCTGGCGGATGATGAAGTTGGCGGCGTGCCAATCGCCGTTTTCAATGCTCAGCTGCTCGCAAACGAGCTGGTGCAGCAGGATTTCTTCGTACAGGGTGGGGGTGAGGATGTTGGCGTCTTGCCAGGCCGCTTCCATCACCGTGCTGCCCTGCACAAACGGCTCCAGCGTCAGCCCCAGCAGCGAGGAGAATTGGGTGTTGTAGCCAAAGGCGCGGCTGATGCGCGGCACCAGATTTTCTTCCAAAATTAAACGCAGACGGCCACGCGCCGTGACCAGTTCGCCAGTTCCGGTCATGTAGGGCCAATTTTCGGGACGGCCGTTTACCACCCGCGCCCCCAATTCAATTTCATGAAACGGTTCCGGGGCGGGCTGCTTCACCACCAAACCCAACTCCGGGGCAATGAGGATGGTGCTGCGCCGGTGTCGCCCCACAATGTACTCCCCCTTGAGCAGCAAAATTAGGCCGCTGGCTTGCTGGTGCTTTGCTTGCCACGCTTTGATTTGGTCGCTGATGGCAAGTTGCTGGTTGGCAACGGCCGTTCGCCGCAACAATTCTAGCGTCACCATCTGCCCCATCAGCTCATCAATGAGAAACGTGGCCGGTAATGCTGGCTGGTTGCCAGTGGCAAAACCGCGCTCGCTGCCGATTTCGGCGTAGAGCTGGTCGATGTAGGCCATGCGGGCGGGCAGGGTGGCTTGTTCACCTAGCTGGGTCTGGCGGATGGCGTGCAGGCGGCAGAATGCATCGGCCGTTTCGGCCACTGTTTGCCCGGTTTCATCCCCCAGCTGGGCAGCCACCTGCTGCGGATTTGCCCCAAAAAAGCGAATGCGGTCGCCAAAATCATGCAAAATTTCGGCGCGCTCCAGCAGCGGATCGCCATTGGCCAGCGGCGGTTGGTAGCCGATGGTGCCGAAGTAATTGGCAATCCAGCCGCCCAACGGCCGTGTCAAAAAATCGGGCTCGGCCAGGAACTCGACGGGCACCAGCCGGTCGGTGGGCACAGCCATCAGATGACCGTGCGGATCGTCAATTTGCAGCAGGTCGGTGATGGTGGGAACGGCCGTTTCCTGCAACCGTTTGATCCAGTTGGCCTCGGCAGTGGGAGACGGCCGTTGCCCCACAATGGTCACCAGCGCGCCACGGCTTTCTGGCTGGGGCGGCACAAGAAAATCAACAATTTCCGGGCGGCTAAGGGGGATGCCAACAATGGCAAATTGGCGCTGGTTCATCATGCCCCTAGTTTACGCGAAAAGGGCAAAATTCACCCGTGCAAACTACCGGTAAGTTGGCAACCAGTCACTATGGGCTTCAATCAGCTCATCCACCATCTCGTGAATCTGCGTCAGGTCCAGTTCGGCGGCGGTGTGTGGATCTAGCATGGCCGCATGGTAGATGTGCTCGCGCTTTTGCGTCAAAGCCGCTTCAACTGTGAGGGACTGCACATTGATATTTGTTTGCATTATCGCTGCCAGCTGGGGGGGTAATGCGCCAATTTTCACCGGCTGGATGCCATTCTTGTCTACCAGGCATGGCACCTCTACCGGTACCCCTGCGGGCAAGTTGTCGATAATGCCATGATTGGGCATATTGCCATAGATGCGGGTCGGTTCTCCTGTTTCAATGGCGTGGATAATGTCCGCGCCGAATTCGACACTCGGGGCAACTTGAATGGGCTTGTCGGAATCTTCTAATTCGCGTCGCAGATATTCCCACTCCATAATTTGCGCTTCGCAGCGAAAAATATATTCATCCAGCGGGATGTCGAATGTTTCCAACAGATCGGGTCTGTCGCGCTTGATAAACCAGGGGGTATATTCGCTGAAATGCTCACTCGACTCCGTGACAAAATAGCCGAGATGCTTGAACATTTCGTAGCGCACATGGTCGGTCATGCGCACAAACCGTTTGGGCCAATTGCCCGTGCGCTCAAATTCAGCCAGCGTCTCCCGCAGCCGGGGATACGCATCTCTCCCTTCATGTTCTAACTTGAGAAAGAAGGCTACATGATTGATACCGGCGACGAGGTAGTTGAGTTCATCGCGCGGGATGCCCATGTCATCAGCCAGGTCGTGGGCGGTGTGGGGCACGCTGTGGCAAAGTCCTACTGTTTTGATCGAGGTGGCGCGGTCAATGGCCCAGCAGTTGATCACCATCGGATTAACGTAGTTGAGGAACTGCACATCGGGGCACAGTTCTTCCATGTCGCGGCACATGTCTAGCAGCACGGGAATGGTGCGCAGGCCACGCATGATGCCGCCGATGCCTAGCGTATCGGCGATGGTTTGGCGTAATCCGTACTTTTTGGGAATTTCAAAGTCGGTGACGGTGGCCGGTTTGTAGCCTCCCACCTGAATCATGCTGATGGCGTAGTCGGCTCCATCGAGCGCTTCCCGTCGATCCAGCGTGGCCTGGATGGTGGGTTTGACACCAAGCGCGGCGGCCACTTTCCCGGCGACAATTTTCGAGGTGTGCAGACGTTCGGCGTCAATATCGTGCAAAACCAGTGTTGAATTGCTTAATTCTGGAAACCTGAGAATGTCTCCCATCAGGTTTTTGGCAAATACGGTGCTGCCCGCGCCAATAAATGTAATTTTGGGCATGGTGAATTTTCCTTTTCGTCAATATTAAAGTTGATTTGGGGATGCATGATGCATGACGGTTTAGCCATCACGCATCATGCGAGAATTACGGCCGTTCCACCCCCAGAAGTGTGTTCGCCGCAATGTTGTTAATAAAAGTGACAGCCCCATCGGGCCAGATGATTTCTAATGCAATGAGCTGCGACCCGACCGGGAAGCCAAAATGCACGCGGGTGGTATCGCCAGAGAGGTAGCCACTGTTGGCCCGAACATCCCGCGTGTAGCTTCCGGTTGAGGTGTGAAGAATAAGTTTTGCGCCAATCGCAAATCGGTTTGGGCTTTCCGGCCAGCGTAAATCAACTTCAAGGCTGGCACCACGGCACAGCCGATTTTCAAATAATTGGGCTTGCGAGCGCAAATTGTTCACCACGATGTCCAGATCGCCGTCGTTGTCCAGATCGGCCATGCTCATGCCGCGCCCGCTTTCGTTGGAGCCTAATTGCCACTCTGGCGCGGGTTCAAAGAAGTTTCCACTCACATTTTGATACGCTTGATTCTCTTCGACCAGCTCATTGCCTGGTAGGTAGTCGAACATTTCCGCGTCAATCATGCCGTTAACCACGTACAGGTCGAGCAGGCCATCTTGGTTCAGATCGCCAAATTTACCCGACCACGCCCAGCCAGACGCATGCACCCCGCTCATTACCGCCCGGTTTTGGTATGTGCCAGCTTCATTTTGCATCAGGAGCACGTTGCTGGTGATTTGCGGATCGCCAATCTCTTTTGGGCCTGATTCCATTGTTTCCATCATGATCATCCAGGGAGCCATGCCGATTTCATCTGTTTGGTAAGGGACCATGTCTGTGGCGAATAGTTCAAACGTGCCATCGTTGTTGATGTCACCCCAGTCGAAGTTCATTGTGTGTTTGGCGGTGGTGGCGAAGGGAGCCGCGCTCTGCCAAACGCCGTTTTGCCGCAGCCAGGCCATGTCGGGAATGCTAAAGTCGTTACCGACTAAAATATCCTGCTGCCCATCCTGGTTCACGTCTAACAGGGCAATAACCAGCGCCTGAGAGGCATGGGCAAGACGGGTGGGCGTGAATGTACCCAAGTTTTGGTTGCCCGATTCTTGCGTGTACTGGTACACACCTTCACCATCGCTAAACAGAAACGTGTTGCCGAGGGTGAGGTTGAGTTCGGCATCGTAGGAGCCGGTGACCAGGTCAAGCGTGCCGTCGCCGTTGAGGTCGCCCCAGGCCATTGAGTGGGCCAGCGCGCGCACGCCGGGCAGGGGAACCCGCTCGAAAATTGTGCGTCCGTCTGGATCGGAACCGCCGTTTTCCCAATAGGTGAGGGAGCTAACGATATGGGTGAAAACGATATCCAGCCGCCCATCGCCTGTAACGTCAACAATGTTGACCGCCCGCGTGTTGAGATCAGGCAAGGTTTCTTTTTCAAAGGCCAGGTTGCCCTGATTCCAAAAGATGGAGGCGGGGCCGTTGAGGTTGGCAAAGACGAGATCGAGCAGGCCATCCTGATCCAAATCGTTGATGGCCACGCCTGCGCCATTGGTTTCAAACATGCGCACAACTTCGCCGTGCACATCAGTGA
The DNA here is from genome assembly GCA_016713825.1 of Candidatus Leptofilum gracile. Lineage (GTDB taxonomy): Bacteria > Chloroflexota > Anaerolineae > Promineifilales > Promineifilaceae > Leptofilum > Leptofilum gracile. The sequence goes on from JADJOJ010000005.1 coordinate 135,089, forward strand.
CGTGATCCAGCCAATGGGTGACAAATTCGTCGTTGCAGGTTGGCGCGGCGGCAAAGGGGGCGCTGGTGATGTTTACCGGCAGAGGGGTGCGGGTGGGTGGGCTAGGTGTCTGGGGGGTGTCAATGGGTTCTTCTGCGGCTGCGACTGGTGCTGCTGGCGCGTGAATGGCACCGCCAACTGGTAGGCCGCTGGGAACCGTCTCTGGAATTGTAAAAGAGAGGTCCCGTGCGGTTGGCGAGGTGAGTGAGTCTAGAAAGGCCAAAATGGCGGCAACTTGGGTATTGGACAAGTTTTTCTGGGGCAGGGCAAAGGAGGGGGCAGAGAGGGGAGTGGTGCGAACGGCCGTTACCCCCAAATACGCATCCTGCATCAAATCCGAGAGCTGCCCATAATCATACTCAGCCACCATTTGCGCCGGGTTGAGGTGATGCCGAACCGCCTCTTCTAGCGTGAGATAAACGCCATTGTGCATCCACGGACCAGTGATAGAGACGTTGCGCAGGGGGGGCGTGCGGAAGGCAAATAGATCGCTTTCATAGCCAGTTTCACGGGCACGGCCGTAATCCAGCGGCGCTTCAATCCCTTTGCCAGGCCCTATTTGTGGCACGCCGATATTGTGAAACTGCATGTCTGTCAACAAAGGGCCGCTGTGGCATTGGGCGCAGCCTGCTTCACCAAAAAACAGCACCGCGCCACGCAGCGCCACATTTGAAAGGGCGCTTTCATCCCCCTGCAAATACCGATCCCAGGGGCTGTCTAAAAACGTAAACGTTTCCATTTCATACGCGGCAATTGCATTGGCGGCATCTTCAAACCCCAGTTCTGCCAGCGGCGTATGGGGATAGGCGGCCCGGAAAAGCTGTTGGTATGCTGGCACGGCCAGGAGCTGCTGCATTAGCGTGTCCCACATTAGCGGTAAATCATGATCGCCGATGGTGGCCAGCACATTGTGTTTACCTTCAATATCGTCATCGCCGTGCTGCCCCCGCATTTCATCGCGCGAGGTGATGGGGAACATGGCCTGCACGGCTACGGCGTTTTCCAGGCCAGCAGGCAGATTGTCGTCGGCGGGATTGAGGAACTCGGTGGGAGTTGTTTGAATACGGCCGTCCCAAAATATCGTATCCATCCCTGCCAACCCCAAATTAAACACGGGCGAGGCATTGCGCGGCACCAATACCTGCCGGTCACTCACAAAGACACGTTCTGGCGCTAGCCCCAGCCCGCCAGTGCCAATGGGCAAAGACAACCCATCTCCCGTCCCCAACAAAGGATGGTGACAGGTAACACAAGCCGTGTCTTTATTGCCGCTCAGCAGCGGATCCCAATAAAGGGCTTCACCCAACGCCACTTGTGCCGCTGAGGCAGACGGCAAACGTTCTGGCATCGTGGCCCCTGCTTGCGCCAGCAGAGGGGCAAGCAGCGCGTTCGTTCTGGCTGGCGTAACAACGGTAGGCCACAAGACGCCAAGCAAGACACACCCGAACAGCACGATTCCCAGCAGTGTGCTCCAGCGTGACTGCTGTCGTATGAGGCCTGTCACTTTTGGATAGGCAGAGAAACTTTTATTCATACCCGCCTCGAAAATCGAACCTCACTGAATGGACAATAATCGTAAGTTGGATTGTTTGTAGTTTAAGAAAATAATCGCGTAACGCTGTGGCCGGTCTCCTGACCGCGCCACCTGCCGGCACGGTCAGGAGACCGGCCGGAGCACATTACCTAATTTATTTTTTAATTCACAATCAATCCGACTCACAAGAAGAACGAGCATCGAGCCAATGTTGTGAATGAAAGGGACAAAGGCCCGATGCTCGATCCGCGTAAAATTGATAATTAACGATAAAGGTGCGACGCACTTTTGAAAGTGCGCCGCACCTATCGCTAGGAGGACGTTATTCGTCAAATAGAGCGTTTACCTGCTCGTTGGCTTCTTGCAGCGCTGTAGCGGCATCTGCTTCACCCAAAACAATGCTATCCATTGTTGGGTCCAGGATGGCAGAAATTTCAGCACCATTGTCGGTGATGGGGAACAAAAAGGTGCCGTTTGGATCAAGCGCTTGGTCGGTGAAAGCGTTCACGTCAACACCGGCTGCTTCGCGTACAGTCAAAGCCCGTTCTACGCCGGATGGGATGGCGGGGAAGACAACGCCCGTGTCGCCAACGATATTGGCGCACTCAGGCGAGGCGGCAAATTTCACCCACTGCCACGCTTCTTCCAGATGCTCGGTGCCAATGTAGATCGAGTCTGCCAGACCGTTGAACATGCTTTTACGGCCGTTTGGCCCAATGGGCAGCAAGCCGAAGCCTACTTCAAACGTTGAGTTGTCTACATAATTACCAATTTGCCAGGAACCATCCGTGGTCATTGCACCAACTTCAGAAATTACAAGTTGCTGCGGGCCAAGGCTGGTCACGTCTGCCAGCGGGGGAGCAAACCCTTTTTCAATTAAACCAACGTACCAATCCATCGTCTCCGCCAGAGCCGGGTCATCGTAATAATATTGGGTTGTCCAGGGGCCATCGGTGAATTGGAAGCCGTTGCTGACGGCAAAATGGCTCCACTGTGTCTGGCCAGAGAAACCGCCAGAGCCTTGGTGGATAAAGCCATACTGCACCACATTCTCTTTGTCGAAGTCTGGGCTGAGGCCGTTGTTGCCGTTGGCATCCAGTGTCAGCTGCGCCACAACTTCTTCAAACGTGCCGCCATCTTGCGGGTTCCAGGTCCAGGTATCGGTTATTGCCGGGTCGATGCCAGCAGCGGCAAACATATCGGCATTGTAAACCACGGCAATGGTGTCCCAATCTTTGGGCAGGCCATACCGCTTGCCCTGACGCACCCACAGGTCGGCCAGACCTTCAATGTAGATGCCTGTGTCTACGCTATCTCGTTCGATGAATGGCTGAAGATCGACAATTTGTTCTTTTACAGCAAATTCAGGGAATTTGGCCAAATGATCGGTAAATACATCGGGGGCATCGCCGCTGACAAAGCCGGTTTGAATGGTGTTCCAGTAATCGTCCCAACCTGCTTGCTCAACAATCACCATGATGCTTGGATTGGCAGTATTAAAGGCGGCGGCGCATTGTTCGTATGCTGGCTGTTGGGCGGAATCCCACAAAGCGTAGCGAATGGTTACAACTTCACCGGAGTCGGCTGCCGTATCTGTGGAACTGGAATCGGCCGTTTCTGACCCAGAATCAGCGGTGGTAGCTGTGTCACTGTCTGCCTCTTCCGCTTCTCCACCACCACAGGCTACGATAAACATAGCTAACAGCAGCAGCAGCAAAGTAAGCAATAGATTTTTTTTCATTTTGTATCTCCTCCAAATTTAAATTCTGCTGAGGGTAAGTTTTTAAAGACCTTGTCAATTGCTAGAGCAGCTACCTGCTCGACTGTTTAGGTCTGGAACAGTCTGAAATGAGTTGCAAAATTTAACCTGCCACCAAATTTGTTTCGGCAGCAACCAATCATTCACCTCCTATGTGCATATCGGTCGGATTGTGCATCCGACTGACGAATTTATGTTTATTTGAATCCAGAGAATTGAATGTTATTGACCACACGTCGGCCCAGAAGCATGAACAAGATGAGCGTGGGGATCATGCTGATGATGGTGGCCGCCATCAGTCCAGTCCAGTCTGGCGCACCTTGCGGTGTTTGCGAGCGGAAAATGGCCAGGGCTACAGTGAGCACCCGGACGCTTTCATCCTTGCCCACCAGGAATGGCCACAGGTATGTATTCCAGGTGGTGACAAAGGTGAGGATGGCCAGCGTGGCCAGCGGCGGCCCACTCATGGGAATGATGATTCGCCAGAAAATGCCAAATTTGCTGGCTCCGTCCAGGCTGGCCGCTTCCTCTAATTCCTTATTGATGCCCAGGAAAAATTGGCGCAAAAAGAAGACGGCAAACGGAGACATTAAGAAGGTTGGGGCGATGATGCCCATGTAGGTGTTGTCCCATTCCAGGTCCCGAATTAAAAGGTAGTTGGGAATGAGGGTGACGATGGCCGGAACCATGAGGCCGGTGAGATAAACGAAAAACAGCTTGTCTCTAAACGGGAATTTTAGGCGGGCAAAGGCGTAGGCGGCCAGCGCGCTAAAAAAGGTTTGGCCAACTACTATCAGCACGGTCACAATGGTGGAGTTGCGTAGAAAGAGCCAAAAATTGATTTGTTGCCCAGAGCCACCGGCGGCAACGGCCGTTGCCGTGTCCACTTGCCCCAAGACCCGCGCATAGTTAATGGTGGTAAAGCCAACCGGCGCTAAAGATTCTGGATTGGCCAGCATTTCTCGTTGGGTGGAAAGCGATGTGCGCACCACCCACCAGAAAGGGAACAGGATGATGATCAGCGCCAAAATAATGACAGCCCAGGAAAGAAGTTTGCCCCAGTTGATGTGGCGCTGGCGGGTGTACGTTTGTGGTGTTGCTGCGGTTGAACTGCTCATGGTCGTCTCTCCTACCTGGTTAGGCCAGGTCCGATTCATCAGCGCGCAGGATGCGCATTTGCAGGATAGTGGCGACGATCAGGATGAGGAAGAGCACGACGGAAACGGCCGTTGCATACCCCATCTGGAACCGTTGAAAAGCAAACTCAAAGATGTACCAGGTTATCACCCGCGTCGCATCAATTGGGCCGCCGCCAGTGGTCACCGCAATCGTGTCGAAAATTTGGAAGGAGCCGATGATGGTGGTCACCAGCACAAACACTAGCACCGGCCGCAGCAACGGTAGCGTAATCGACCAAAAAATGCGCCGCTCACTCGCCCCATCAATCGCCGCCGCTTCATAAAGCGATTTGGGGATGGTTTGCAAACCGGCAAAGAAAAGCAGGGCTGTGTAACCTGTATATTGCCAAATGTTGATGAGAGCAATCGACGGCATTGCCTGGTCTGGCGAACCCAGGAACGGCTGGCGGCCAAAGCCTAAGAACTGGAAAAGATTGTTAATAAAACCCAGCGTGGGATCGAGCATCCAGAGCCAAATCAGGGCCACAATCACCGGCGGCAGCAGCCAGGGCATAATGAAGAGGCCGCGAATAATGTTCGATTTTGTCACCCGGTCCATCATCACTGCCAGGCCGATGGCCAGTACCGTTTGCAGCGGAATGTTCAGGATGACGTAATAAAACGTTACCTGAAGCGACCGCCAAAACTGCTTGTCCTGGAACATATCAACATAATTATCAACCCCGATAAATTTGGGATCAGACAGCATGTCCCAGTCTGTAAAGCTGATGTACAACCCGCGCACACCAGGCACAGCATAAAATGTAATGAAACCGATCAGGCTGGGCAGCAGAAACAGCCAGGCCAAAAAAGTTTCTTGATTGAATAACCGTTTGAGCAATGATGGCAGGGGCGGGCGGGATGCAGCGGATGTGGTCATATTTTTCTCCATCTTGCAGTGTGTGAGCGCTCCCGTGAGCGTTCACGGAAAATATACAAGAACAGACCCGGTTTGTCAAGAAAGAGGTTTTTCTGGCGTCAACTTATTTTAGGTGGATGATTCCCGGGGGATGAGCGTAACGGGTAATTCAATGGGGGCGAAGGATTTATTGGGGGTGTCAAGCATGTTCAGAATCCGGTTCATGGCTCGCTGACCGATTTCGTATTTGTCTACGTGAATGCTGCTGAGGGAAGGGATAAAGATGCTGCTGAGGCCGATGTTGTCGAAGCCAACGACGGCGAGATCTTGGGGTACTCGCTTGTTCAGGTCGTGGGCGGCCCGGATTGCGCCGATGCCCATCAGATCGTTGTAGGTGAAAACGGCCGTTATCTCCGGATGTTCGCCCAGCAGCTGGTTCAGGGCGTTGTAACCACCTTCCAAAGTCGGGGAGGCCCCCACAATCAGCGCTTCATCGTAGGGGATGCCGTTTTCAGTGAGCGCTTTTTCATAGCCGCGCACCCGTCGCACCTGGCTGCGCGAGAAATTTTTGTTGGCCAACATGCCAATTTTTACATGTCCTTGCTGGATGAGATGCTCTACGGCTAAAAACGCACCCTGTTCATTGTCTACAATGATGATATTGACGTTGGGATGATCAAAAAAGCGATTGACCATCACAATCGGGCCGTAACTGTCGGCAAAGGTTTGTGTGGTGACTTGATCCGCCGCGTTGCCAATGATGATGATGCCATCTACCCCTTGAGCGGCAAGTGAGTGTAGCATCCGGATCTCTTCATCTGGATCGTCATCGGTGTTGCACAGCAAGACGTTGTAGTTGTGCTTCCGGGCTGTATCCTGCACGCCACGGGCAACTTCAGGAAAAAAAAGGTTAGAAATGTCTGGGATGACCAGCCCAACGGTTTGGGTGCGCTGGGTGACCATGCTTTGGGCCTGGCGGTTGGGCTGGTAACCCAACTGCTGTACGGCGGCCATTACTTTTTCTTTGGTGGCGGGGCTGATTTCGCCTTTGTCGTTGATGGCCCGGGATACGGTTTGGCGGGAGACGCCAGCCAGGGCGGCAACATCTTCAATTGTGGCTCTTTTCACTTTTACCTCCATCGTGAGCGTTCACGCCAAGTTTAACAGTTTCTCTGGCATCGTTCAATTGGCAGGTTTAACTGAATTTGCTTGACAACGGCCGTATTCCCAATTATTATATTCGATAACATTATCAATTTTAATAATGAGGTTTGTTTTGCGGAAAATTGAGCTTGTTATCCATCCTGTTCGTTTTCAAATTTTGCGCGCCATCGGCACCGAGGCGCTCACCACCCAGGAAATTGCTGACCGGCTGCCCGACACGCCCAAATCGTCGATTTACCGGCATTTGAAGCTGCTGCTGGAACACAATCTGATTGTCCTGGCAGACACCCGGCTGGTGAACGGCATCCAGGAAAAAACGTACCGCCTGGACCAGCCCGCCCGGCTGGGCGTCGAGGATATGGCCAATTTGTCGGCCGATGACCATATTCGCTTTTTCACCACCTATGCTCTGACGCTGGTGCAGGATTTTTCGGATTACGTTAGCAAAAGCGCACCGATTGATATGCTGGCCGATCGCACGGGCTACAGCGAGGTCGCTTTTTATGCAACCACGGCCGAATTGGACGAGTTCGCGGTGGCGTTGAATACGGCCGTTATGAAATTACTGGGCAATGGGTCGGGAGACGGCCGTTCCCGCCGCAAACTGGCCATCGTTTCACAACCACTGCCGGAAGGGCGTGATGCGTGAAACGTGAAGAGTGCGCATTTCACGTTTCACGTATCACGCTTCACTTAAAAAAAAACTGGAGTAACCAACATGGAATTCATAACCAACAACCTCCCTCTACTCATCCCCATCTTCCTCATTCAGCTGGCGCTGATAGCTTTTGCCCTGCTGGATTTGTCTAAGCGGGGCAGCACGCGCGGCCCTAAATGGGTCTGGGTGCTGGTGATTTTATTTGTTAATTTTATTGGCCCCATCATCTACTTTTTGCTGGGGCGGGACGAGGCGTAAATGGACACCTTGGCGATTCGTTGTGAGGGTCTGAGCAAGCAGTACGGCGACGTGCACGCCCTCCAGCCGCTGAATTTAACCGTGCCCCAGGGCGCGATTTTTGGCTTTTTGGGGCGCAACGGGGCAGGCAAAACGACCACCATCCGCCTGCTGACCGGGCTGGCGGTGCCCAGCAGCGGGCGCGCCTGGGTGGCGGGCGTGGAGACGACCACCGCCGACAGCGCGGCGCGATCCAGCTTTGGCTATCTGCCGCAGGAACCGGCGTTTTACGGCTGGATGACGGCCACCGAGTACCTGGATTACGTGGGCAAGCTGTTCCAGATGGACAAACCCACCCGCCAGCGCCGCAGCGACGAAATGTTGACGCTGGTGAAGCTGACGGACGCGGCCAAACGGCCGATTCGCGGCTTTTCTGGCGGCATGATGCAGCGATTGGGCATTGCCCAGGCTTTGCTGCACGAGCCACCGGTGCTCTTTCTGGACGAGCCGACGAGCGCGCTGGACCCGGCGGGGCGGCACGAACTGCTGGCACTGCTGGCCAGCCTGCGCGGGCAGGTGACCATCTTCCTCTCCAGCCACATTCTGGCGGACGTGGAACGCATCTGCGACACGATTGGCATCATCCGCGAAGGGGAGCTGGTGCTGGTGGCCGGGCGCGACGAGCTGATGGAGCAGTACGCCACGGACAGCATCTTGCTGGAGGTGGCGAAGGGATCGCCCACGGCCGTTTCCACCCTGCTGCCCATCCTGCAAAGCCAGCCGTGGGTGCAACAAATTGATCAGGAAAACGGCCGCATCCACCTGCACGTCCACGATGTGGCGGCGGCCCAACAAGCCATCCTGCCGCTCATGGCGGAGAACCAGGTGCAGCTGAACAGGTTTGAATGGATACGGCCGTCTTTGGAGGAAATTTTCCTCTCGATCAGTGACAAGTAACCGGTAATCGAACCCCGCTCCGGCCGGTCTCCTGACCGAGTCGGCTAGGTGGCTCGGTCAGGAGACCGGCCACAGCGAGTAACGTGTAATCGAACCATTAAAAATAGGACGCGGATGAACGCGGATGACGCGGATAAAAAGAAAAAGATCAGCGTTATCTGCGTTAATCTGCGTCCCATTATTTCTGGGAGCAAACAATGGCACTCTTTTTTTTCACAATTGCAGTTTTACTCATGATTTTCATCCCGCTGGGGCTGGCTGTTTGGCTGCGGCGGCGGTTTGAGGTGCCGTGGCTGCTGTTTTGCATCGGCATGTTGACCTTTGTTGGATCACAGATTTATCACATTCCGCTCAACAATTGGTTGACCGATTTGGGCGTCTTGGGCGAGGTTGGGCCGGACGCGCCGAATTTGTGGCGAACGGCCGTACTCCTCGGCCTCTCTGCTGGTCTCAGTGAAACAATTGCCCGCGTGCTGGGCTACTGGTTCCTGTTCCGGGGCAGGCTGGCGCAGCGGTTTGAGGACGGCGTGCTGGTCGGTTTGGGGCACGGCGGCATCGAGGCGATGATCATCGGCGGCGTGTTTACCGCTGGCTCGGTTAGCTCGCTGTGGGCCATTCGGGACGTGGATTTGAGCACGTTGGGACTGACGGCGGCGCAGCTAACGGCCGTTTCTTCCCAACTCACCGCCCTTCAGGAAACCCCCTGGCTCATCTTTTTGGCCGTCTTTGAGCGGCTGATTGCCATCACGCTGCACGTGACGCTGTCCGTGCTGGTGTGGCGGGCGTTTAAGATGCGGCAGGTGTGGCCGGTGCTGCTGGCGGTGGCGTATCATGCGCTGTTGGATGGAACGGCCGTTTACGCCGCCCAATTTTTAGACGTGATTTGGGTGGAGCTGATCCTGGTCGCCATTGCCCTGCCCGGTGCCATCTGGCTGTGGCGCAGTTGGCCGTCGGCTACCAAGACGCAGGCTGGTTTGGGCTGGCGGGCTGAGGTGGGGTTGTGGGGAACGGCCGTACGCCACGAGCTCAACCTGCAATGGCGCACCCGCCGCGCCCTGGTGATGGTGGCTGTGTTTGTCCTGTTTGGCCTGGCCTCGCCGATGCTGGCCAAGTTCACGCCGGAGCTGCTCAAAAGTGTGCCCGGCGCGGAGCAGTTTGCCGGGCTCATCCCCGAACCGACGGCGGTGGACGCGGTGACGCAGTACATCAAAAACCTGACCCAATTTGGCTTTGTGCTGGTCATTTTGCTGGGCATGGGGGCCGTGGCGGGCGAGAAAGACAAGGGCACGGCGGCGATCATTTTGAGCAAGCCGCTGCCGCGCTGGGCCTTTTTGCTGAGCAAGTTTGCCGCCCAGGGGGTGGTTTACTTTGTGGCGCTGCTGCTGGGCACGCTGGCGGCGTACTACTACACGCTGGTGCTGTTCGAGCCGCTGGCGCTGGGGCCGTTTTTGTGGGGCGGCTTTTTGCTCTGGCTGTGGACGTTGGTGTATACGGCCGTTACCCTCCTGGCCAGCACCATTGCCAAAAGCATCGGCAGCGGGGCGGGATTGGCGCTGCTGGGGGCGGTGCTGCTGCTCATTTTGGGCGGCATTCCGCAGGTGGCCCAATTTTTCCCCGGCGCGCTGGTGGGCTGGGCGGCGCAGCTTGGCCTGCCGGGCGACGTGCCGTTTAGCGGCGCGGCGTTGGCGGCGAATGGGGTGCTGATTTTGGTGTTTTTGGTAACGGCCGTTGCCCTCTTCGAACGCCAGGAAATCTAACGACGATTCACCGCAGAGCACGCGGAGGACGCAGAGAATTATGAATAGCAAGAATGAACTCGTTTTAAAAATTGTGAGCGGGCAGAATGTAAATAAGAATTTTCGGGGTATGGATTTGAGTCATGTGGACTTGCGTGGAGCTAATTTAGCAGGAGCTGATCTTCAAGAGGCTAACCTAAAAGGAACAGACCTGAGCGGGGCAAATCTACGGAGTGCCAATCTTAATAAAGCTAAATTAGACGGTACAGATTTACGTGGCGCAGATTTGTCGCAAGCAATTTTATATGATGCTTATATTGGGAATAGTACTAAGATTGATCGGAAATGGCGTATTGTATGGGAAATTTTATATTTCAATGATGCAGATAATGCGGATTTGACGGGAGTAGATTTGCAGGATGCTAATTTGAGAATGGCTAGCTTCACAAGAACCATTCTTCGAAGTGCTAATTTGCAAAATGCTGACCTGAGTGGTGCCTTCTTTGGTCAAACTAATATGCGTTATGTTAATCTAAAGAATGCAATCCTACAAAGGACATCAATATCTGAAGTTAATCTACAAGGAGCCAATTTGCAGGGTGCCAATCTCGTGGATGCTATCTTTTATAATGTTCAGCTGCAATCGGCTAATCTAAAAGCCACTAGATTAAACGATGCAAAGATGTTGGGTAGAATTGAATATGATACTAAAACGCAATGGTCAGTTGGATTTGATCCAACTGAGTCAGAGGTGTTTGTACTTATAGAAAATTAGTAACAACGCTCAGCGGTAAAAAAGCAAATCGCGGGGCGGGAGGGTGTGGCTGGTTGTGCCCACGGTGATGGTTTGGGGTGCGTCGGTGAAGTTGAGCAGCAGGCGCACGTCGCCGCGCTGGTAAGCGACGACGCCAGCGGGCAAATCGGGCAGGCTAGGGATGGCGAGCTGGCTGGCCAGATGTTGCAGCAGGGCACACGCCTGCGCCGGGGTGGGGTAGAAGCCGAGGGTGAGGACCCGGCCCTGGTCTACCTTGTTTTCCGCCAGCGCGGTTGGTTGTTCTAGACCTGACAGGTTTGCCGCAAACCTGTCAGGTCTTTCTAACTCGTAGCTTGCCAGCGGTACGGCCGTTTCCACCCCCAACGTCTCAATCCAATAACTCGCTTCCCCGGCAAAACCGGCAATCTCGCTGCGGAACGGCACCGCCTGGCCCGGCGGCAGCGACTGCCAGCTGGTGACCGTCACCCCCGCCAAATCGCGCAGTGCGCCGGGCAGCGGCTGGTCGGTCACCCGGTTGGACGGCGTTTTGAAGCCGGAGCGCACGCCCAGCAGCAGCGTGCCGCCGCCGCTGGCGTAGTCGTGCAGCCGTTGGGCCAGCGCCTCGTCCGCCAGGTGGGCCGTCGGGGCGATAACCAGCTTGTATTGGCTGAGATCGGCCGTATCAGGCACCAAATCGACGCCGATGCCCAGGCGCAGGCAGGCGTGGTAGAAGGCGTACAGGTGGCGCAGGTAGTGGAAATCGTGGCGGTGGGGCTGGAGCTGAAGCGCCCACAAATCGTCGAAGCTGAACAGGATGGCGACGGGGGCGTCCAGCGGCGCGGCGCTGAGCTGGCTGAGCTGTTCCAGTTCGCCCAGCAGCGTTTGCTGATCGCCAAAACCGACGTCGGGACGGCCGTCGTGGCCCAGCAGGCCGGAATGGTACTGCTCCTGCGCCAGCAGCGTGGCGCGCCAGCGGAAGTAGACGATGTGGTCGGCCCCTTCGGCGACGGCGTGCCACACCCACAGCCGGGGCGTGCCGGGGCGAATGCCGGGATTGACGTCGCCCCAGTTGATGTGCCCACACTGCTGCTCCATGATCCAGAACGGCCGTTGCTTCAACCCGCGCATCAACGCATGAGACATGCTCTGCACGATTGGCTCGCCCACGTCGTAGGCGTAGACCGGGTCGTTTTGGCGGGTGTCGCTGCCCGGCGGGTACAAAATCTGCCGCCAGCGGTCCGGGTTGCCCGTGGGGTAGTTGTCCCAGGTGATAAAGTCGAGCGCTTGGGCCAGGTCAAACTGGTCCAAATCCTGGTACAGCCCCATGAAGTTGTGGGTCACAAACCGCCCCGGCGAGAGCTGACGCAGCAGATCAATCTGCTCCTGCTGGTAGCTCACGTAGGAGTCGGACGAGAAGCGGTAAAAGTCGAGGACGTGGCTGGGGTTTTTGTAGTTCACGTCGTCGCCGGGCGGCAATATTTGCCACCAATCGTTGTAGGTTTGCGACCAAAAAATGGTGCCCCACGCTTCGTTGAGCGCCTCGATGGTGCCGTAGCGGGCTTGCAGCCAGCTTTGGAACTCGGCGGCGCAGTCGGGGCAGTAGCAGCGGGCGGTTTTGCCGCCGCCAAACTCGTTGTCAATCTGCCAGCCCACGACGCGGGCATCCTGGCCATACCGCTGCGCCATCTGGGTGACGATTTGGCGGCTGAACGCTCGGTAGGTGGGGCTGTTGGGGCAGTATTGGCGGCGGGTGCCGTGGTTGCGGGAACGGCCGTTCCCATCCACGCGCAAAATCTCCGGGTGCTGCCGGGTGAGCCACGCTGGCGGCGTACAGGTCGGCGTGCCCAAAATAATCTCCATGCCGGAATCGGCAAACAGCGCAATCGCTCGATCCAGCCATTCCCAATCGTACACGCCCGGTTCTGGCTCCATCTTCGCCCAGGCAAACTCTGCCAGCCGGATGATTTTCAAGCCCAGCTCGCCCATCAGGCGGGCATCTTCCGCCCAGCGGGCTTCGGGCCAATGTTCAGGGTAGTAACAGATGCCAAATTTCATAAGTTTTTCCAAAAAGACAACAACGAATTTTAGTAATTAACGAATGAAGAAAAATTCGTTGTTTACTCCAATTCGTTGTTGCCTCCAATGTAAACGATTAATTTGTGAATCAATTTAGCCACAGATTTCACAGATTTAGCTCCTTTAATCTGTGTAATCTGCGAAATCTGTGGATTTTTTATTGCCAGGATTGAATGAGCCGGATCGCTTGCTGCCAACGGCCGTATCCCGCCAACAAATCACGCGGGGGGATGGGGCACGGCTCGAAGCGGTGGTGGCTGCCGGGCAGGGGGGGCAGGCTGGCCACGTCGGGCCAGACGCCGGTTTGCATCCCCGCCAGCAGCGCCGCCGCCCAGGCCGTCGTCTCCGTAAACGTCGGGCGCAGGATGGGGATGTTGAGCATGTCTGCCTGAATTTGGCAGGCGATGTCGCTGGCCGATACGCCGCCGCCGACCAGCATTTGCCCCATCGTCACCCCGGCGTCGCGGGCGATGGTTTCTTTGATGGCGCGTAACTGGTAGCCCAGCGCCTCCAAAAAGGCGCGCACGATGTGGCCGCGCTCGGTGCCCAGGGTCATGCCCAGCAGGGCGGCGCGGGCGTTGGGATCGTTGTACGGGGCGTCCAGGCCGGTAAAAGCGGGCACAAACATCACCCCGCCGGAGTCGGGAACGGCCGTTGCCAGCCGCTCCACATCCTCGTAATCATCAATAAACCGGGCATTGTCCCGCATCCAGCGGATCGCCGCGCCGATGACCGTGGTGGGCGCTTCCAGGCAGTACGTCTGCCGGTCGCCCAAATGCCAGGCATTGTAGACGTTGATATGCTCCTGGTAGGGAATGTTGTCGCCCAAAAACAGCTTCACGTAAGCGGCCGTGCCGTGGGTCGATTCGGCGTCGCCGGGAATGCGGCAGCCGTGGCCAAACAGCGCCGCCTGCTGGTCGCCAATCATCGCCGTGACGGGGACAACGGCCGTTTCCCCTCCCGGCCCGGCAATCTCAATCTCGCCAAACGGATGCAGCGTCGGGGTCGCTTCGGGCAGCGCCGCCAGCGGCACGCCCAGCCACTCCAGCCACTCCTGCCAATATTGCCGGGCGCGAAAATCGTACAGCCCCGTCGCCTGCACCAGCGAGCTGTCCATGGCGTGGCCGTTGGCCTGGCCCAGCGCCGTCACCAGCCACAGCGCCGACTGCCCAATGCGTAAATGGCCTGCCTGGGCGGCTTCGCGAACGGCCGTATCGTGGGTCATGCGCCATTTCAGGTGCAGGGCGGTCATGTAGGTGCCGGGGGCGTACCCCAGCCGCCGCTTGGCTTCGCTGGCAAAGGGGGAGTTTTCGACTTCCTTCACATACCCTTTGGTGCGTAAATCTTGCCAGCTGATGGCGTTGCTGAGGGAACGGCCGTTGCGGGCATCCCACACAAAATCGGTGTTGCGCTGGCAGGTGAGGCCACAGGCAGCAATCTGGTTGGGATGGATTTTTGCCTCGCCAATGGCCTGGGTGATGACCGCCGCCACGCCCGCCGCTACCTCCGCCGGGTCCTGCTCCACCCAATCGGGCCGAGGATGCAGCCGCGCCAGCGGCCGGTACGCATAGCCATGCACCGTGCCCGCCTCGTCAACTATCAAAGCCCGGCTGCCGCTGCTGCCCTGGTCCACCCCTAACAAAAATGATTTCGACATGCAAAATTCCTAAAGTTTGCCTGAACTGCCTATCATTCTAGGTAAGCGTTCAGCTATCATCCCGCACGAGGGCGCTTTGCGCCCCGTGCGGGGAAGAAGATTGTTTTTTTCACTTTTTGGGGTCATTTTGACCCCAAAAAGTGAAAAAAACCCACAACCTTTGGCAGCGCCAGGCGCGAAGCGCCGAGGCGCTGCCCTTGCTCCAGGCAAGGCTGATCGCTTACGTAAAAATCAGTGCCCCAATTAAAAGGTGATATGCAGCCAGATTTTGCCTACTAAATTGGTAACAATTCCCCCAAATGGTGGATGATGTAGGTGGGGATTATATCCGATTGGGCCGCCATCGCTTCGCTGGTTGCGCCGGTCAAAGTGAGCGCCCCCGCCATGCCCGCGTCCAGCCCCATCAGCACATCCGTCTCCAGCCGATCCCCCGTCATGATGCACCGCTCGGCGGGCAAATTGAGCAGTCCCAAAATCGCCTCCGCCATGTACGCCGACGGCTTACCCACCACCGCCTCGATCTTCGTATCCGTACACGCCTCGATGGCGGCAATCATCGCCGCCGCGTCTGGTTCGCCGCCGCCGGGCACCGGGCAGTACCGGTCTGCATTGGTGGCAAAAAAGCGTGCCCCGTGCCGGATGGCATCAAAGGCGATTTGCAGCTTGCGGTAAGCAAATGTGCGGTCAAAGCTGGCAATCACCGCCTCCACCTGGCTCGCCTCATCGGTGAGGGTGAAGCGAGCCTTCGTAAGCTCATCACACAACGATTGCTCCCCCACCACAAACAGCTTCGCCCCCGGCATCCGCCGCTGCAAAAAATCCACCATCACGAAGGACGAATTGATCACGTCCCCATCCGGCGTCGGCAGACCCAACCGCGTCAGCTTTTGCGCATATTCCTCCCGCGTCTTGGTGGGGTTGTTAGACAAAAAAACCGTCCGCTTCCCCATCTCCCGCAGTCTGGCAATCGTCTCCCCGGCCTGCGGCAGCAGCGCCTCCCCCAGGTAAACCGTCCCATCCAAATCAAAAATGTAAGCGTCAAACTCTCTCATCATTAAAAATTAACCATCAACCATTCACAATTAACCATTATTTAGCCCTTGACCCCGCTGCTCGTCGCACTCTCCACAAAGAAGCGCTGCCCCAAAATGTAGATGATCATCGGCGGCAAAATGGCAATCGCCGCGCCCGCCAAAATCAGGTTGGGGCTGTCCGAAGCGCGCCCGCGCAGCACGTTCAGCGACAGCGTCAGCACGTGATTGTCCACGTTTCCGGTGTTGATGACCACCAGCGGCCAGAAGAAGCTGTTCCAGGCATACAAAAAGGTAAAAGTCGTCAGCGTGGCCAGGGCGGGCGTGCTGGCGGGCAGGAAGATGCGCATCAAGATTTGCAGCCGGTTGGCCCCGTCAATCAGCGCCGCCTCTTCAATCTCCTTGGGAATGGTGATGAAAAATTGGCGCATCAAAAAGGTGCCGTAGGCGCTAAAAATCCAGGGAATCACCAGCGAGGCAACCTTGTCTACCCAGCCGATGGTGACCATCAGCTGGTACATCGGCGTCACCAGCACCACAAACGGAATCATGATGGTGCCCAGGTAGAAGACAAACAAATTGTTGCGCCCCGGAAAGTTGAGCCGGGCAAAGGCGTAACCGCCCAGCACGGAGGTCGTGAGCGTGCCAAAAACCACCAGGACGGTGACCAAAATGGTGTTGCTCAGGCTGCGGTCCATATTTTGCAGCTCGATCACATCGGTGTAATTTTCCGGCCGGGCGGTGAGCTCTTCCACCGGTTGGCTGAGCCGCACGTTTTGCAAAATTTCCACGCTGGGGTCGTTGGGGTCTACAAAGCGGCCCAGGGCGGTTTGGCTAAGCAGGGCCAGCTCTTGCGTTTGCCCCTCGCTGGTGACCAGGTAAACAGGGACCTCTTCACCGTTCACCACTACTTGCTCCGTGTTAGTGAAGCCGCCTTTGGGTTCGGCGTTGTCTAAAGGCAGCTGTAGTTCCACCCCCGGATTGGCCGGATCGACAAAGACGCCAATGCGAATATTGCTCTCTACCAGCGCCAGTTCGCGCTGTTCGCCGTTCACCTCGCCGTAGTAAAGTGGCAGCGGCTCGTCGAAGCCAGGCATTTCGGTGGTGAGCGTTTCGCGGGGCAGCAGGCGCGGCGGGTAGCGGAACGTATCTTTTGGCTCCTTGAAGGAGGTGGTGAGCATGTACAGGAACGGGAAGATCATGAAAAAGGCAAAAACTGTCAGAACCAGGTAGACCAGCCCGTTGCGCGTATATTGAATTGCTTTGTATGAACGAATCATCAGATCACCTTGTCGTGGCGAAGACCCTAAGGGTTTGTTGTCCCATTTGGATGCTTGCTCATAAAAAACCCTTAGGGTCTACTAGCTTTCGTAAGAACTGCCGCTGGTGCGCTGGCGTTGGAACTGAACCAGGGTGGCGGCAAAAATGAGCAAAAACAGCACCCAGGCAATCGCCGAGGCGTAGCCTTGTTCAAAGCGCTGGAACCCTTTTTGGTACAGATACAGCACAATCGTCAGCGTAGAATTGCTGGGGCCAGCCGGATTGGTGCCCATGATGATGAACACCTGCTCAAACACCTGCATTGCCTGGATTACCGTGGTGGTGACCACAAAAAAGGTGGTGGGGCCAAGCAAGGGCAGGGTGACTTTCCAGAACTGCTGGCGCGGTGTGGCCCCATCGACCGTGGCCGCTTCGTACAGGGCGCGGGGGATGTTTTGCAGCCCGGCCAAAAAGAGCACGGTGTTGAACCCTATCCACTGCCACGCCGCCATGATGATGACGGCCAGCAGGGCGGTGTTGCCTTCGGATAGCCAGCGTATTTGCGGATCGGTGAGGGGCAGGCCGATGGTGTTGAACAGATCGATGACCAGCGTTATTCCGTAATTGATGTAGCCGATGGTGGCGTTGTAGAGCCACTGCCACACCAGGGCGATGCCGACGACGGCCGCTACACTCGGCAAAAAGTAAATGGCGCGGAAAAAGCGCATGCCGGGAACCTTGCTGTTGAGCAAGTTGGCCAGGAACAGGGCGGGAATGACGCTGAGGGGCACGGCCAGCAGCACAAATTGCAGCGTATTGCCCAGCGCTGTCCAAAACAGCCGATCCTGCGCGCCGATGATGTAGCTCTGGCCGAAAATGGTAAACCGGTTCAGCTCGTCGTATTGGGTCACATCCAACACTTCGCTGGCGAGCTGATCGGCGCTGGCCAATGGCTCCAGGTCCAGGTTGAAAATTTCGGCGTAGTTTTCCAGGCCGATGAAGTTGGGGGTGCTGAAGGCGTCGGAGTCGGTGAAGCTGACGTAGAGCGAGAGGATTAGCGGCCCGGCGAAAAAGATGAGGAAGCCAAGCAGGTTGGGCGAGAGGAAAAGGTAGCCGTTGAGCATTTCGGAGTCGGCGTTGGTGGCGCGGAAGATGTCGGCCACGGGCTGCTGCCACATGCCCCAGACCATGAGGCCAAAAAACACGGTGGCGGAGAGGAAAACGGCCGTTTCCCACCCCTCCAATAGCGCACTCGGCACCGTTGCCAACCCATCCAGCAGCCCCACAGCAAACAAAAAGATGATGCCCGCCAAAATCGCAATCGCCCGGCCCACCTGCCGCACCTGCTGCTGCCGAATCAAATCCCCCTCAAAACGCTCGGTCTGGGAGCCAAGCCACAAACCGACAAAAATGAGCGCCAAAAAGGGCAGCCCGCGGGCAAAGGTGTCGGCCAGCGAATCCAGCCCGACGAACATGTTGAGCTGGTGCATACTGCCCACCAGGGCAAACAAAAAGCCGAGGTAGTTGACGGCCAGGGACAAATTTCGCCCCCGTGAGCGGCGCTGGTTGATGTGGAAAACGGCCGTTCCACTCACCCCCGCCAGCCCCAGCAGCAGCACGCCAAAGACAGCTTTTTGCCAGACGGCCGTATCCGCCCCCTGCCACACGATGAACGCGCCCGCCAGCCCCGCCACCACGAGAAACGCGTGCCAGATCGTCGCCAGGCGCAGCCAAAGCGCCGCCCGATCTTCGGAAGAAGGTGCCTTTTGTGGATCAACAGTCGCTGTTGTCATATCAAAACTCCAAAGGATTTAGTTGCTAGGGGTTGGTGGTGTGTTTGGCCACAGAGGGCACAGAAAAACACAGAGGCAAAGAGATTCTAAATCTGTGTAATCTGCGAAATCTGTGGATTTTTTCACCGCAGAGGACGCAGAGAGCGCAGAGTTTTTTGTTTTTTCTCAGCGTTCTCCGCGCTCTCTGCGGTTAATTTTCAGGTAGTGTCGGTAGCGACTACCCGGTTAGACATTACTGGTTGAAGGTACGGTTGGCTTCGTTGCAGATGGTGGCGGCAAAGTCGTCGATGCTGGTTTCGCCATTGAGAACGGCCGTAACCGCCGGGCCCATCACAGCATCAAACTCTGGCCAGCTGCCAGCCCACAGCGGGCCTTCGGTGGCGGGGTTGCGGGCCAAACCATTCAGGAATGCCTGGTTGTTGGCCGGGGGCGAGAAGGTCAGGAACGCATCCAAAGCATCCTGGCTAACGCGGCTGGGCACGTTGGCGCCCAACTCAGCAATTTTGCCCTGGGTGTCGGCCGTGGTCAGCGCCTGCACCAAAGCCCATGCTTCTTCGGGATGCTCGGTGTTGGCGTTAACGACGTAAGCGCCCCAGAAGAGCCAGTTGCTTGGGCCAGCGGGGCCATCCGGCAGTTCAACCACGTCCCAGTTGAAGTTGGCCGAAGCACGAGCGCCGGGGGTTGCCCAACGGCCGTTTTGGAACATACCAACTTTACCAGCCAGGAATGGCGGTTCGCTGTCTTCGCCATAAGGCACAGCCACGTTGAATTCCTGGTAGATGCGCTGCTCAAATTCCAGACCCGCCAACGCTTCAGCGGTGTCCAGACCACAAGCGGTGCGATCGTCGTTGTAGAAGCTGCCGCCAGCGGCGTTGATCCAGTAGCCGTACGGCCCCCACCATGCATTTTGGCCGTAGCCGTAGATGTCGTCGCCCAGGGCGTTGATGGCGGTGGCCACTTCGATGAAGCTGTCCCAGTTCCATTCGCCATTGGCAGCCAGTTCACGCGGATCCGGTGCGCCAGATTCGGCCAGCAGGTCCAGGTTCAGGTACAGGGCAAAGGTGGATACGTCACGCGGCAGACCCCACAGGGTTTCGCCGGTGTTGCCGGTTTCTGGGTTGAAGGTCAGGTGGAACATCGGGCCAGGGTAGAAATCGGCGTCGCTGTAGCTATCGGTGGCGTCAGCCAGGTCGCGCATGTCCAAAATCAGGCCACGGGTGGCAAAGTCGGCAATGTCGGTTCCGGGAATCCAGAACACGTCTGGGGCAGTGCCAGCGGCCAATTCCGTCTTCAAGACGTCTTGGTAGCTGGAGCTTTCGCTGCCGCCTGGCTCATAAACCAGGGTGATGTTGTCCAGGCTGGCGTCCAAATCGTTGCTGACGGATTGGTAAACGTCAATTTCGGCCTGGTTGTCGGGGCGAGTACGCCAACGCAGTTGAACTTCCGCCATCTCTTCTTCAGCGGCCGGTTCTTCGGCGACTTCTTCGGTCGTGTCGGCCGCTTCGGTTGTATCGGCAGTATCGGCTGCTTCGTCGGCTGGTTCTTCAGCGGCATCGCCACCACAGGCCACCAGCAAGGCCATCGCTAAAAGGGCAATCAGGAAAAGCCAAAATCTTTTCAGGTTCATTTTAAATCTCTCTCCTCAATGGAATTTTTGGTTTGAAATAGTTTATTTACAAAAATCGATGCTGTTCTCTCCGAGTGAGGTCATCACCTCCTTTAAAATTGATTTTGTGAAATTTAGATAATGTCTGGTGCGTTGGAAACGGCCGTTCCCCTACAAAATGGGCCTCGTAGAGTGACGAGCAACCAGGGTGGCCGGTAACGTTAAATGTTGCTTTTGCGTGTTGGGATTACTCACTGCCTCAATAAGCAGTTGGGCCGCCAAACGGCCGATTTCAGCAAAATCCTGCCGCAAGGTGGTGAGCGGTGGCGACAGGTAAGAGGCCATCGGAATGTCGTCCACCCCGATGAGCGATAGCTGATCCGGCACCGCCAGGTTCAATTCGGCGGCGGCCCGCAGCACACCGGCGGTCATCTGGTCGTTTTGCACAAAGATGGCCGTGGGCGGCGTGTCTGCCTGCATCAGCTGGTGCAGGGCGGCAAAACCAGAAGCGGCTTGCCAATCTCCTTCCACCACATACTCTGGGCGCAGCGGCACGCCTGCCGCCTGGAGCGCCTGCTGGTAGCCCGCCAGCCGGTCCTGGCCGCAATCTTCCACCATGGGGCCGGTAATTGTGGCAATGCGGCGATGCCCTTGTTGGAGCAGGTGGTTGGTGGCCGTCATGGCCACAGCCACGTCATCCAGCGCCACAGAGTTCACTGCGTCCTCGCGGGGGCGGGCCCCGGCAAACACCACGGGGAATTGGTCGGGCAGGTGGTTGAAACGGCCGTCGGCGTACGGATTGATCACCATGATGCCCTCGGTTTGGCGGCTGGGCACCAACTGCTCGATGAGGGCTGAAAAAATCGCTTCGTCGGGTGCGGAGGCGGAGAGTAAAAAGAAGCCGTGCTGTCGCGCTTCCTGTTCGGCCCCCTGGATGATGCGGGCGAAGGTGTAGTCGGTGAGGTTGGGGGCGATGCAGGCGAGGATGCCGGTGCGCCCCTTGGCCATGGAGCGGGCGATGGCGCTGGGGCTGTAGCCCAGGCTCTCGATGGCAGCTTCCACTTTGGCGCGGGTTTCTGGGCTGACGCGCTCATTGTCGTTGATCACGCGGGAAACGGTTTGGTGCGAAACCCCCGCCTCTGCCGCTACATCCCGAATAGTGATTGATGAACGCGCCATCTTTACCTTCTTCTCCCGTCTCCATGTTACCGGTCACGTGACCGGTAACATAAGAGTACTGCCGTTGGGCAACTTTGTCAAGAAAGTGATGAACGGTTTGGTGGTTTTGTCTAACTTTGACCGGCCAGCATTATTTTTACGCAAAGGCGCAAAGGGGATAAAGAGGTCAAAAAGCCTTGGCTTCTTCGCCCTGCCTGGCGTTGACGGCCGTGCTGCGGCGCAAAAAAAGGCGGTTCGCTGCCGAACCGCCTGTGCCAGGGGGGAGTTGTTGAACGGGGGAAAAACTAGGGATACGAGGCGTAAACGGCCGTTTCGCCCGCGTCGTTAAACGTAAAAACGGTGTACGCTTCGGGGGCCTGGCCGGGGCTTTCCATGCCTGGGGAGCCGATGGGCATGCCGGGCACGCCAAGGCCCAGCACATCTGGTTTTTCTGCTAATAACCGGCTGATTTCGGCGGCCGGTACGTGTCCTTCGATGATATAGCCGTCTACAACGGCCGTATGGCAAGAGAAGAGCTGTTCGGGAACGCGGTAAGTTGCTTTGACTGCATACAGGTCGTTAACCCCTTTTTCTACCACGGTGAAGCCATTGGCTTCCAGGTGGGCGCTCCAATCGCCACAGCAGCCTCAGGTGGGCGACTTGAAGACGGTGACCACGCCCGGTTCATTCACCACTGCCAGGGCGTCTTCTTCGGCCGTTTGTTCGCACGCCGCCAGGCTAACCAGCAGCAGCGCCATGATGAGATACAAAGCACGTTTCATGCAAAAGCCTCCAGTTTGTAAACAATTTTGGGTCTTTAGTTTCCAGGGCATGTGCTTTGAAATGTGATGCGTGACGCGTGATGCACCTCGGCGCGCGTATCACCTTTCAGGCAGTCCACCGCAAATTCCTAAAGAGCGCTTATTTTGCCCGATCGTCAACTTGCTGATCGGGTTACGGCCTAAAGATACACGTTTGTATAAGCAGACGGTATTGATAACAGTAAGTAAAACTTATGGAAGAATGTAACACTATCTTTGCCCTTTTGATGGTCACTCCCCCACCTTCGTGATGGCAGGCTCCGCGAAGGCGGGAATCCACGCCAGTGGAAAGATGGCTACCCGCCTACGCGGGTATGACACTGCCTCTGGTGGGTTTAAAATCTGCAAAGATAGTGATGTAATAATCGTAGGCGTTATGCACTTAAAGGCTGTGGCCGCTGTCCCCACCATGCCACCATCGGCTTGGTCAGGCGAGCCGCCCTTCGGGACTGAGAGGCGGCCGGCGTAACTGCGTAAGCCCTAAATCGATGAGATGCCCATGATCAAACGGGGTAGGTGGTTGAACAAAATGGGGAAACAACGATAATTAACGGCTGATTTTAAGTGGTTGGAAAAAAGTTTTTAAAATTCTTTATCAACAGATTTCGCAGATTTAGGGGGAAAAATCTATGAAATCTTTGATGATTATTTTTCAAAAACTTTCTGCACTTTACTTTTAATAGCAATTGGAACTTTTTATGAAAACACCGGCTGGCAAAGAGTGCCGTTTTTATTACCAAAACTTCCATCGTGGCAAATCTGACCAGGAGTGCCGCCTGATTATGGCCAATCCCCGCTCGGAGGCATGGCGGCCCACGGATTGCAGCAGTTGCCCCGTGCCCGATATTCTGCTGGCGAATAGCAATCCCAATTTGGTGCTGGAGGCCAATATTGAAAAAGGGTTTTTGGGCTTTAATCGACGGGTTGGCGTGAAGGCGTTTTGCAGCAAGCACCTCATCGACGTGGCCAAGCCGCAGGTGGGCTGCCCGGAATGTGCCCGCGAAAAGCCAGGTTTGCCGGACCTGTTTGATAATTTGGATTAGCGACTGGTGGTGGGTGGGCTACGGCCGTTTCCCCCATTACCCAATCCCCCCAACGAACGTACTTGCATGAGTAAAAAAGCGCAGCGCCTTCATCTGTTTGAGCATCAGCTGGCTCGCCTGGAGCGGCGTCTGGCTGGTTGGCAGCAGCGCAGCGACCAGCTTTCGCGCTGGCGGCTGATTTTGTTTGTCGGGGCGCTGCTGCTGGGTGGGGCGGCGTTTTTGCAGTGGGGGCCGGTGGTGTGGCTGGTGAGTACGGCCGTTCTGCTCATCCCTTTCATCATCACCGTGTTTATTCATCGGCGGGTGGAAACGGCCGTAGCCCGTGCCTCTTTGTGGCAGCGGCGTAAGCAAACCCACGTGGCCCGCATGACGCTGGCCTGGGACAAGCTGCCTTTGGCCAAAACCTTCCCCATTCCGGCAGATCATCCGTTTGCGGTGGACCTGGATTTGGTGGGCGATTTTTCTTTGCATCGGCTGTTGGATACGGCCGTTTCCCAGGACGGCAGCCACCGTTTGCACAACTGGCTGCTAGACACGCAGCCAGCGCCAGATGCGGTTTTGGCGCGGCAGGCGCTGGTGCAAGAGCTGGCCAGCCAGACGATTTTTCGGGAGCGCCTGGCATTGCGGGCGCGGCAGGCCATCGACGACGGCAAGGCGCAGTGGGCGGGGCAGCAGCTGCTGGGCTGGTTGCAGGTTGAACAGGTGGGGGGATCGTTACGGCCGTTGCTCATTGGCCTCTCTCTGCTGGCGGTGCTGAACTGGGTTTTGTTTGCCGGGTACCAGCTTTGGCAATGGCCGCCGCTGTGGGCGGGCACCCTCTTTTTGTATGGGGTGCTGTTCATTACGCTGGGCTTTCAGCGCACGGCGACCCTGTTTAGCGATGTGATGTTTTTGACCGACCGGCTGCGGGTGCTGGATGGCGTGTTTGCCTTTTTAGAGCGCTGGCGCTTTCGCCACATGCCGCACACGAAACAGCTTTGTCGGCCGTTTTGGGTGACGGGGGAACGGCCGTCTGCCCACATTCAACAAGTGCAGCGCGTGGTGACCGGGGTGGGGCTGCGCCAAAATTGGCTGCTCGGCTTTTTACTCAACCTGCTCGTCCCCTGGGACATCTATTTTGCCTACCGCCTGGACCAATGCCGCGCCGGTCTGGCTACCCAGCTGCCGCGCTGGCTGGACATCTGGTTTGAGCTGGAAGCGGCCAGCAGCCTGGCCATTTTTGCCTACCTCAATCCGGGGAGTGGGTGTGGCCCACGCTGGTGGCGGCCCCGCAGCCCACAATCGTGGCGACCCAGTTGGGCCATCCACTGATTCCCAGCGCGCCGCGGGTTTGCAACGATTTGCACCTGGACGCCGCCCAGGCAATTTACCTGATCACCGGTTCCAACATGGCCGGGAAAAGTTCGTTTTTGCGCACGGTGGGGGGTGAATTTGGTGCTGGCCTACGCGGGGGGCCGGTGGTGGCCCAGGCGTTTAGCGCCAGCTGGCTGCGCCTTTTTGCCACCATTCGCGTGGCCGATTCGTTGAATGATGGCTTTTCCTTTTTCTATGCGGAGGTGCGCCGCTTGTCGCAGCTGTTGATGGCGCTGGATGATGGGGGGGAACGGCCGTTGCTTTTCCTCATCGACGAGATTTTTCGGGGACCAACAACCGGGAGCGGCTGATTGGCAGCCGCTCCTACATTCAGGCGCTGGCCCAGGGAAACGGCCTGGGCGCGATTGCCACCCACGATCTGGAGCTGGTGCAGCTGGCGGAGGAGAATCCCCGGTTGGTGAATGTGCATTTTCGGGATGATGTGGTGAACGGCCGTATGGTTTTCGACTACAAGCTGCATGCCGGCCCGTGCCCCACCACCAACGCCCTCAAAATTATGCAGCTGGCCGGGTTGCCCGTCCCCGCCGCAGATTCTTAGCTGTTTACTTACTTTTCACTGGAAAGGCCCCCGTTTTTCACACAACCCCTTCGCCTTG
Source organism: Candidatus Leptofilum gracile (assembly GCA_016713825.1). Lineage (GTDB taxonomy): Bacteria > Chloroflexota > Anaerolineae > Promineifilales > Promineifilaceae > Leptofilum > Leptofilum gracile. Next base: position 160,379 of record JADJOJ010000005.1, read on the forward strand.
GTTGGTATACTGCTGCCGTTGTCCTGCGAAAATCCAGGTGAATTATATAAAAATCCCATAATAAGAAGTTAATACGCTTTGTAAGCAGCCTCCCGCATTATTTTGCAATATAGCCACGATTGTTTTTGCTGCTATTCCCATTTGGAAGAGTTCGGCAGCAGCCAACATCTGGCAGATTCAACAACCTCAGGTGGAGCCAAAACTGAATATTTATCCCAATGCATCCAAGATTGGAAGTAGCGACAGGCTAATTTCTCATGACCTGCATCTTGGTACGAGAAAAGGTATGAACGGTGTGAATCGATCAACAGTTTGGCGAATTCTTTCTTTATCCTCGCAGTTTTTTTCGTTTTGTTCGTAACAACGTCTGTATTGGCCCACGATCGGTATAGAACGGTGTTTACTGTTAACACGGCCGATGATGAAGACAATGGCTATTGCAGCTGGCGGCACTGCTCCCTGCGCGAAGCCATCCAGGCGGCCAATGCCCTGAACGGCGGTCACCATGACGATGACGATGACGATGACGACGATGATGGTGCGTACAGCCAATACCGGTATGGTGGCAATAGCTATTATGCGGACGAAATTATCATCAAATTTGACATTGATGGCCTCGACCCGATTGTCATCGCGCCGACCTCGGCGTTGCCTGCCATCACCACTTCGCTTGAGTTAAAGGGCGACACCGCCTCCATTGTGCTAGACGGCAGCGAAGCCGGGCAAGCGGATGGCCTGCTGTTGGCAGCGGACGACATCCTTGTGCGCGGCCTGACGATTCGGAATTTTGCGGGCAATGGTCTGGTTATCAACGGCAGCAACAACCGCGTTGAAGATTCTGTCATGAGCGAAAACGGTGGCAGTGGCATTGTGGTTTTGGACGGCAGCGGCAATCTTTTTAACCAAAATGCACTTTTTGGCAACGCTGTTTTGGGTGTGGACCTGTCTGGCGATGGCCCCACGGCCAATGATTTGGCGGATGGCGATGAAGGGGCAAACGGCCGTCAGAACACAGCCACCCTCATCCGCGCCGTCCCCATGGGGCAGGGCCTGGTTGTGGAAGGCATTCTCAACAGCCAGCCAACCAGCGCCTATGTGATCGATCTGTACGCCAATGAAAGCTGTGCGGCAGGCCAGGGCCAGGGAGCAACCTGGTTGGGCAGCACCCAATTGATGACCGATGAAGCGGGGAATGGGAGTTTTGAAACGGCCGTTCCCACCGAACTCACCACCGTCAGCCTCACCGCCCTGGTAACCGGCGCAGACGGCACCTCCGAATTTAGCCGCTGTATCCAAAGCAGCCTGGGCAATGATGCCTGGCCACGCGCCCAGCGCCTGGGCCTGACGCCAGACAGCGTTTCCAATGTGCAAACCGCCGAAATCAGCCAGGCCATCGATCAGCTGGGCCAATCTCGCTGGTTCAAGTTCACCGTCCAGCCGAACAGCCAGCTGGTCATCACCCTCACCGACCTGCCGGCCAACTACGATCTCACCGTCTACAAAGATATCGCCGCTGAGTGGCAATCGCTGCTGACGCTGGATGAAACCGAAGATTTGGTCTCGCTTACGGCCGAATTTGCCCCGGATGCGTTTAGCCCAGACGCATTCAGCCCGGATGCGTTTAGCCCAGACGCATTCAGCCCCGATGCGTTTAGCCCGGATGCGTTCAGCCCGGACGCGTTCAGCCCAGACGCGTTCAGCCCCGATGCGTTTAGCCCGGATGCGTTCAGCCCGGACGCGTTTAGCCCCGATGCCTTCTCGCCCGATGCGTTCAGCCCGGATGCTTTCTCGCCCGACGCGTTCAGTCCAGATGCGTTCAGTCCGGACGCATTTAGCCCAGACGCTTCTCCCCAGACGCCTTCTCCAGCGCCCAGATGCGCAGCCTGATTGCCGTCTCTGCCTTCAACGGCACGGCGGGTGAGGGTGCGCCTGAACACGTGGGAAAACAGCGGCGACTTTTACATTCGTGTGCGTGGCCGCAACGGGGGTGTTTGCGCCTACCAGCAATTTTACGCTGAACGTGCTGCAAAACCGGCGGCAGCTGTGGGCAAGTGATCACCGCCCTGCCCGCCAGCACGCATACGGCCGTTGCCAACAATTACAGCACCATTATTTTGGTGGATAACGGCCGTATGGGCGGGGACCTCACCACCATGCAGGCCCAGCTGGCTGCCTTCGCCGCCCGCCCTGAAGTGAACGGCGTTATTGTGGACGTGAACAGCGATGCTCGCGTAGCCGCCGCCAACGCCCAGGCCGATACCTACACCGCCTGCCCCTTCGCCAAAACCCGGCCGCTTACGCCATCAAAGATATTGTGGACGCGTACCGGGCTATCAATCCGCTGGAATATATTGTCATCATCGGCAACGATGACGTGATTCCCTTCCGCCATCCCGACCAGGCCCTGTTGGCTAACGAGCGCAACTACGTGCCGCCCGTGCAGGATGCCACCAGTTCGCAAGCCAGCCTGCGGTTGGGTTACGTGCTGGGCCAGGACCGGTACGGCACGCTGCTGGAGCTGTCTAGCAAAAGCGACAATCTACCCA
>JADJOJ010000006.1 GCA_016713825.1 Candidatus Leptofilum gracile
AAGCGTATCAGGTTAGGCAAGGGTTGAAAGCTATTGATAGATTGGAGCATGGTGATGCTTAATGAATCGTTACACTATCGCGTCACCTGGTCCGAAGAAGATGAAGGAAAAAAAATATGTCAGACTTTGCATGAATTCCCCAGCTTAAGCTGGCTGGATGCGTCGCCTGAAGCCGCGCTGCACGGCATTCGGCAAGTGGTTGCTGATGTTGTGGCTGACCTTGCGGCAAATGGTGAAGAGATACTGAAACCGATAGCGGTAAGACAGTATAGCGGCAAGTTTTTGGTTCGCATTCCCCAGACCTGCACCGCCGTTTGGCCGCCAAGCAGCTGAGGCCGGTGGTGAGTCTCAATCGTTTGGCCAGCTCAAAGATTATTTGTAGGATTAGAAGTAAAGTGACGAATTTCAAAACTTTGAACGCAAGGTAGTGGAGCTCTAGTTAAACCATATCTCAACTAGAGCAGTTAGCATCCATACTCGACGCGGCGGTTCGTCTCTTATGATGCTTATGAGGGTGCTGAGTATTTTTTAACCATCCACCATAAACAGCCAGAAAAGTATAAATCAGAGTTTTGGTCATAAGGTGATTGGCAATCGGTAATTGGGAATTTATAAGCTAATTGCTGAATTACTTAATTGCCCAATTACCATTGTTATCGTCTTCCGGCACCAGATTGTAACTATATACGGCTCACATCAGGCCCGTAATGAAAGACGTTGGGCACGGGGATAGTTGCTCACAAAGATTACGATCTTCGATGGTTGCCCATCTGCATTGTAAACCGGGCGGCGGATCGACACATCAGCTCCCTTCATTTGGCTGATTCAATCTTTTCACGGTACCCGGCTCTACTGTTTCACAAACTCCCGGCGATCCTGCTCCGGCCCTGGCACCTCGGTGACATTGGCAAAAACAGGGTCTTCCTTCACCACGGTGCGCCCCAGGCTGGTGCTGTAAAACTTAAACGTCAGCGCCTGGTTTTCCTCACTAAAATAGTTTTCGATGAGCAAATGATAGGGCGTATTGTTGATGAACTAAAGCGCCGATATTGATGTTGCCATCATTGAATACCGTCGCGTCCATGCCGTGCCCTGCGCCGTCGCCGGTATTAGCCCAACATGTAGCCATGCGGCAGCCAGCCGGTGATGGGAAGCCAGCAAAAGGCGGTCTGGTACAACGTGGTGCTTACCTGTACAAAAAAAAAAAAAAAAAGAGCGCCGCCGCCCGCCAGAATCCGTAACCCGCACAATAATTAACCCTTCGGTGTAGCCGTCTGCCTCTGAAATGCTGCCTAAATATTTGTTGAAGGAGAATTCTTCGTAGGGGCAACGACGATGCCGTAGAAGTTGGCCGCAGCGGTAGCGATGTTGTGCTTGCATCGGAGGAGCCGGAGAACCGAGGTGGTTGTTTCGGTAATTAGCTCGGTGATGCCCAGTTCGGCGGCAGTGGCGGTGGAGATTGGCCAATGGCACAATATCTTTCACCACGAAGGGAATGGAGCGGTTGGGGCTGTTACCTGGGCTTTGAACTGGGCGATGGTGGCGTCGATGTCGAGCTCACGGCCGTTTACATGCGGCGCTTAAAACCAGTTCACGGTGCCATCATCGAAGTAATAACGGGCAGTTACCGGGTCACGGAAGAGCTGATCTTCAAACTGACGCAGCCAGTGGAGCGAGGCGTTTCATCTACAAAAACGTTATGCGTGCGGCTACCCGTGGCCGAGTGAAACACCTCCACGCACCCAGGCAGCCAAATCAGCCTGGTTTAGGGTGATGGGGGCCAGATCAAGATCATCCAGCGGTTTTCCGGGTAAAGGTAGTGGGGCTGCCCAACACTTGCTGAACTTCGGCGGCGGCTGTCCTGGATCAAACACGGCGGGGCGACTTCATACACCAGCAGCTCGACCTGCGCAGGGCGGAAGCTGGTGAGGGGGTTGATGACGCGGTTGCGGGCGTCAGCCACGTCTACAAAGCGGCCCGGCCGCCCGGCGGCGTTAGCTGGTGTCGCTACCGTTCAGGTTAAATGTATGTGGCGCTAACGGGTGGTTTGTTGATGTCCGCCGCCAGTTCGGTAAAAGCGCCATCCAGCTGACTTACATCCAGAACGAGGACGGGAGAGAGGGAACGGCCATAATACCAACTGCTAAACATCTCCTGCGCCTGCTGAGCTAGCCACCAGTACGGCCCAAATCGTAGGCGGCCTGCACCGTTTGGCTGGCGTCGATCGTCCAGGCCCAGTTCGCTGGGGTTTTGCTGAATTCGGTTTGCGTTTCTGGGTCTACAAAGACGATTTGTTCCGGTGGTGGCAAAGCTAAAGTTTTGGCTGAGTGCCGCTTCGGCTTCAGCCATCTCCAGGCCTTGGGTCCACACCCATGACGCTGATGCCGGTGAAGATACGGCCCGTTGTGCCGACTCTGGTAACTCCACTAACACAATCGCCAACGCCACAAACAGCAGCAAAAGCCCAGCCAAAATAGGGGCTAAAAGAAGGCCAGGTTGCGGCGCGTATTCATCATCGGTCGGGGTGCGGTTGCTTGCATAAATTTTCTCAGTGAATCGGTTTTCTGCCAGAATCGAGGCAATTATAGCCGGAAACGGCCGTTATTCTTCCTGCGTTTTGGTCCGGCAAATTACCATGTTCTAATGTGCTAATGTGCGCCGTTTAAACAGGCCGCGGATTGCCCGGATGAACGCGGATTAAATCTTGCGAACTCTGCGAAATCTTGTATTTGGTCAAGAATTGGTTGAACCGCAAAGGACGCGAAGCACGCCAAGATTAAAGCGTAAAACTTTGCGCTCTTTGCGTCCTTTGCGGTGAAATTTTGTTCAAGGCGTGATTGTGGCTACTACATAATCTGCGAAATCTGTTGGTTTTCCTTTGGTGGCGGTCGGCGACCATACTAATCGGCGACCACACTGGTCGGCGACAGTTGGTATCTGCTCCTTTATTTTTGGGTATGTTTTGGCAGCAGGGTGGCCAGCGCCTCTAGTAAAATATCGATGTCGTCTGGAGTGTTGTGCGCTTGAACGGAAATGCGGATGTAATGACGGCCGTTCACGTCACAATGGGCGCTTCAGCTTTGAATTCTTCCAGCAGCGCCACCGTAAACACCTCGGCCTCGGCCAGCTGGGGAGCAGGATGGTGGCCACCTGGTGATAAAAACTGTCGTTTGAATAAATGGAAGGCAAACCAGTCAGGGCGCAAACCCGGTGGATAGTTTCGGTGAGCAAGGCGTGGCAAGATTGGCGAACGGCCATCAATCGTGCACCGCCTGAAACTGAATCGCCGCCGGGACCGCCAGGTAAGCCGACACGTCATTGGTGCCCAGCCACTGGTTGTAATCCAAAAATCGGAGCCAAACGACAGGGTGCGCCCGGCTCCCCAACCCCAGCCCACCACCAGCGGCTCAATAAGCGGCTGCCGATCAGCCCGCGCATACAAAAAGGCAGACCCTTTGGGGCTGCACAACCAATATGCAGATTGCCAAAGTAGAAATCTGGGTCGATGGCCGCTAAATCCAGGCAGCTGCCCCGGCACATGCGCCCCATCGATGATGGTCATGATGCCCGCCTGCCGCGCCCGGTAGCAAATTTCAGCTATGGGAAGCAAAGCGCCGTTGCCAAGCTGATATGGCTGGGTAGATAATTAGGGTGTGGGGCGTGACACCCTGCCAAAGCTATTCCCACAATTGCTTCTGGGGTGGTGGCAGGCAGGTCGATGGGCTGCTGCACGCTAGCCAAAGCCCTGCTTTTGGCTAAGGAACTGCCAGACATTATTACACGCGCCGTACTCGTGGTCGGTGGTGAGCACACCTCGTCCTCTGGTGTCCAGGGTCAGAGCAAGGCCACAATGTTCAGGCCAAAGGTGGCATTGGGAATGAAAACCAGGTCATCGGGATTCGCCCGGACAAACGCCCTAACTGCTGCCGCGCCTGGGCCAGATGGTTCCATAATTCATGCTGAATAAAGTAGACGGGCTGCCGTTCCAGGCGCAGCTGCCATGCACCTGGTAATCGGCAAAAACGGGCTTAGGCGTGGCCCAAACGAGCCGTGATTCAGGAATACAACATCAGGATCAAGCAAAAAGTGTGTCTTCAACGAAAATACCTCTGCGCAAAATGAATTTGCCCAGAATTGTACTCGCCCTGCCCCCGGTGCGACCCCTCTGGATTGTGGTGTGGGGGAGAAAAACAGGACGCGGATTAACGCGGATAAACGCTGATTTACTTGTTCTCATATCAGCGTTTATCTGCGTTTCCGACCCTAGGTGCTGAAAAAATTGGGTTAAGGGTCCTGATTGGTTCTGGAGTTGACGTAGGCGTTGAGGCGTTCCGTGTAACGGTCAGGGGCTCATTTCTTGTTCGATGCGTTTACGGCCGTTCCGCCCCAATTGCTCGCTGAGTTCTGGCTGTTGCAGCAAAGACAGGATCGCCTGGCGCAGCGCTTGGAGTCCTCTGGCGGCACGTAGAGGCCGGTTTCACCGCCACCACCACATCGGTTTGGCCGGGCGTGCTGGAGCAAATCACCGCTTTACCCATCGCCATCGCCTCTAGCAGGGCAATAACCCCGACCTGAAATTGACGTTGAACAAAGGGCATCACCAGGAAGTCGCTCATGGCGTACAGGTCGCGCAGCTCAAACTGGCTGAAGCGCTGCACCGTCACGTTTTGGGGATTTCTTGCCCTTCGGTGGTGTCGGCCCGTTTAGACCAGGGCTGCCTGCGGCAATCCCACTGCGCGTTGCGCCCTTCCACCGCTTCCATCAAGGTGGGATGGTCCTGAACTCAGCCCCACGGCGCAAATCACCAGGACGCCAGCGGGGCCAGCAGGCTGCTTGTCCATTGCCCACCAGCCCGTTCCGGGGAAAAAGTCGGCATCCACCATGAAGGGGGTAAAGACAACGCGCTCTTCGGGCACCTGCCGTTCTTCGATGAACCGTTTTTTGCCCGGGTGGCATACACAAAAAAGCGGTCGATGTGGGATTGAATTTTTCAGCCGGTCGAAGAAGAGCATCTTCTTGCCAACGGAGAGGATGTGCCCAATGGCAAAAGTGAAGCCGTTTTGCCAAAGTTGGCAAATTTCAGCAGCAATGCCAGGGAATACCCACCTGTTCGCCATCGGTGAAAATAACCCGGTATTGGCGGCGCTTTTGGGAGGCCCAGGCCAGCAGGGCATTGCGCCCCGCCACTTTTTCAATGAGCCCCCAGCCAGCCAGTTTGCTGGCGGGCGATGGGGTAATCGATTAAATCTGCGCCGAAGGTTTGCCCATAGCGATGTAGTCGGCTAACGGCCGTTTCCCTCGGCAATTTCAGCTTCAATATTGGCGGGAATGGTGCGGATACTGTCAGTAAAACGTCGTGCATTAGTTCTCTTTTGCCTCGTCGATTTTGTTTGAGCAGCGTGATTAACTGCTTTGCATTGGTGGGGCGTCGTGGGCCTGCCGCACCAGCGCCTGGGCCTGTTGGCCCATAGGTCAGCCGCTGCTCTCGATTTTGGCTGAGGGTTTGCAAAGCGGCCGTTAGCGCAGCGATATCGTTTGGCGGCACCAGCAGCCCTGTTTTCATGCTGCACAATTTCTGGAATGGAGGCCACGCGGGTAGAAACCAGCGGCTAAACCGAGCCGCCCCTGCTTCAGAAAGCACCATCGGCAAACAATCACCAAAGGTGGGCGGGCACAAGATGTCGCTGTCGTAGAAAAGCTGCTTCAATTGTGGGCTATTGGGCTGCATCTGGTTTGTAAACGTCCATGCCCGGTCAGGTCGCTACCGCATCGCGGGTTACCAGGTGAAGTTCCAGGCTGGCAGGGTCGTTGGCCAGGCTGCGCGGCTGGCGGAACGCTTCTAGCAGCACCAGCCCCCCTTTGCGGGCCAGATCGCCGCCCACAAACAAGATTTTACCGGCGCAGTTTCGCTTTTTGGGGTGGGGGGTGGGGTCCATTCGGCCGTATTCACGCCGGGCGAGATCACCGTGATTTTTCTGCGGGCACAAAATATTCATCGATCAGCCCCTGTTTGGCTGATCCCGACCGGGTAACCAGATGACTGGCGGCCTGGTAGCAAGAGACGTTGAGTTCGTACTTTTTCTGCTCCAGCCAGGAGGGGCCGGTGTCGTGCTCGTAAAATTCGCCCAGCCGGTCATACTGCCGAGGCGTGGCGTCTAGCGAGGAGGATGGCCGGAATTTTGTGCAGCCACTTTTGGGCCAGCTCGGCGGGAACCTGGGTGTGAAAAAACAGGCCATCCACCGGCGTTGGCGCTGCCAGTGGGCGATGGCCTGCCGGGCTTGTAAGCCGGCTTGCACAGTCAGTTGCTTTTTTATAAACGGGGATTTTGCCTTGAGCCCAGTTTTTGCCGGTGGGTAACGCCCAGCGGGCCTTGATTTCAGGTCGGTGGGCACGTTTTGCTGGAGATTTTGCCGTGTGTTACATGACCCAATGCTTGTTCAACGATAAATCCTATTTCATACATGAAGCGTTCCTACTGCTGAAAATTGTTGGCGTAATCAAAAGGTTGGTAACCATACAGCCGCTCCGGCGGTGGCCAGTGTCCTACCGGGCCACCAGGGCGGGGGCTGTGCAGTTTTTCATTATTAACGGTATCAGTTTGGCGCAGCAGGCTTACTGTCAGGCTAACGGTTGACAATTCGTATAGTTGGCCGTTACGGGGTAGGGCTGGGGCGGGAGGGGATTGGGGCGGAAGGTGAGTGGGGGAAACGGCCGTTACAAACAACCCAACCAGCAAGCCCAGTTCAACCACCAGTTCAACCGAATGCCAGCAAACGGCGTATACAAATAGTAATCCACCGCGTGCAAAGACGTGGCCCCGGACCAACACAAACCCCACCAGCAGCAAAATGAGAATTTGGGCCAGCAAATAGCGCCTGGGCAAACGGCGCAGCCGCCACAAACGAATGCCGGCAACGGTGACCAGCAGCAGCACGACAATGCCCACCAGTGCCAGCTGGACGGCTTGTCGCCCGGCGTACCATTGTTGCTGCCAGGCCCAGCTGCGGCCGAGCATGGTAAATAAGGTAAGAAAATTGAGCTGCTTGTTGACGCCTAACAGCAGAACGATGACGGTTAAGCGCCGCCAAAACCGCTGCTCAACCGGAAAGGCGTCTGGTGAAACGGTGCGCGAGCGGTGCCAGCTAGCCAGGGCAACAAGCAGGTAAGCCAATACGGTTAGCCAGCCCATCACTGTGGGATCGCCGATGCCGGGTTTCCAGCCGATTTGTCCTAATAAGCAGCGTAAGGTTTCCAGGCAAGGTGAAGATGCGCATTGTGATTCAGCCTGATTGTGCCGCCATCCACTTTGGAGATGGCATTGAGATTTATGAATCCAACTCCAACCGGATCAATGTAATTGAATACGGTGGAAAAGTAACAGTAAATGGATTGCCGGTGATGGCCAATTGTTCAGACGGCGCATCTGAGAAATCCACGGCTGGGGCGCTGCTGCCGTTGAAGGTGATGGTTTGGGCATCGAGGGCGTCGCCAGCAAGCTGATCCATGAGGGCGCTGGTGATGGTGGGGCTGTTTTGGAGCTGAACGGCCGTTTCCACCGCTTCCCCCGTCTTGTTAATGGCCAAAACCGAGAGGGTGTTCTCATCTATGCGGCCCGCGTAAACCGCCAGGGTGGTATCGGCGGGGAACGGGTTGCGCACGGCCAGCATCTCGCTGCCAAAGCGAGACCAGAGCGTGTAGGTGTAAAACTGCGGATACGGGTCGTAGGTGTCGGCGTTGATGAGGCCGTAATCGGTGCCGTTGCCAGCCTGGCCATTGGCCAAATTCCAATGGGTGGCCATTTGCACGCCATTGGCCATCATTTGCCCCACCGTGTCGGCGGTGTACAGGGCGTTTACCAGCTGGGTCATCAGATGGCTGTTGTCCATATCCTGCACCGAAAACATGTTGTATTCGGTGATGGCTACAGGCACGTCCCGCCCATCTGCGTATTGATCAAAGGCGGCCTGCACATCGGCCATAACGGCAGGCCAGGTGAAGGCAGGTTCGGCGAGGGCGTCGGCAAAATTGAGGGGCGGCTCAAAAAACCATAATGGTGAATGATGTAAAAATCCATTGCCTGGCCCGCAGCGGCAATCACTTCATTGCCCCAGTTGCTCCATTCATCCTGGTAGGAATGCCCACCGCGCCCACCCAAATGGCGGGATCGACGGCTTTCATCGCTTCCAGGTATTCCAGGAACCCTTCTTTGCGTTCGCTACCTGTGCCAATACCGTTGACATATTCGGTGCCGTCGCAGGTCCACACATCTTCCCAGCCAAACGCGCAGTCGGTGCCCATGCCATCTTTGCCACCGTAAATTTCGTTGCCGATTTCAAAGTAGCGCAGGCCAACTGGTTCTGGGTTGCCGTTGTCGCGGCGCAGCTGGGCTAGTCGCTTACGTTGCCCCAGTCGCGGCCGCGCACATCGACGCCGATGACGGTTTCATCCTCTACGGAGCCATTGAAGAAGGCGACGAGGGCGGCAACTTCTTTGGCGGTGCCGTTCATGTTGATGGTGTACATGCCTTCCAGGCCGGTGGCGTTGAGGTAGTTGATAAAGTCGGTGGGTTTGGCGGCCCAGGGCCAGTAACATTCGGCCGTTTCATCGATGCCTGCGCCGCCCCCGCTCACAGGCAAGCCAGTCGTAGTAGTTGCTCCAGCTGCCGCCGGGCAGTGAATGAGGCTAACGCCAGCGCCAGCGGTGCGCGCCTGGAGGAGGTCGTTGCTGAGGCGGTCGTTACCCAACCAGGCGGGGATGTTGGTGCCCAGAATGGCGGGGTTGATGGGGCTGGCGTCGGCGGGGTTGATGATGATGGTGTTGGGAACGGCCGTTTCCTGAGTTGGCGTTACTTCTGCTGTGGCGACGGCAGGAGGCGCGGTAGGCTCTGTGGTTGGCAGCAGAGCCGTCTCTGTAGCGGCGGGCGTGCTGCTGTCATTATCGTTAGTGTGCTGGCAAGTGACGAGCTGGGCGGCAACCAGGAGGCTGAGGATGGAGGTGGGGCGTTGTGCGGTTTTTCTCATGGGTCGCGCAAGATTCCTTTGTTTGCGATGGTTGGCGGGGGAGAAACGGCCGTAGCTGCCTCCCCTCCTGCCAGTTAATCCAGATCGAAATTGACTTCTAGATTTTTGATCGAAAACCCATCCCATAACCAATCTTCGGCACAGCCAGGTCGCGGCCCAATGGTCCAGGTAAACGTGTTGCGGCCTTGTACCAGCCACCCCTCATTCAGATCGAGCTGGAAAGATTTCCAGCCCGTGGCGGAACAGGTGCCCGGCACGTAATCATAAGGCTCAACGCTAATTTGGGGACCGCCATTGATGCTGAGTAAAACCTGGCCCCGTTTGGGGCTGTGCACCTGCCCAAACAGCACCGGGTTGGGGCCAAGGTGTGGCAAATCAACTGTAACCGTTTTCGATTCGCCGATATCCCGATCCCCATTGGCTTGCAGGTAAACCACATCATTGGCATCAAACGCTTCGTAGCGCCCCACGATGGGGCCAGTAAAGCGAATATTGTCCCAATGAAAGGTGTAATTATTGGTGTTGCCTTCTTTTGAAGGCACGTAGGCATGTGTTTTAAATACGACGAGGCCCTGGGTAAACGGCAATCCTTCGGGCAAGTTGAGTACCAAATCATCAAAGCTGCCGTCCGCCTTTTCAATAGACCAGGTAATTTGCCCACCCCGAATAAAAATGCGCATCGTGCGCCGAATACGCCGATCGTTAAGGGCGGGGTCGTTGGGGTATTCTTGGGCCCAGCTTTGCCAATCTGAAATTTCGGCCGTAATTCCTTTGGGATCTATTTGCTCGCTGCCGACCTGAATATACCGTTTTTGGGTGTAGTTGTACTGAAAAACGATGCGATCTTTGGGGTAGGCTTCATCAATCGGCAACCAATAGGGGCCGCGCCAACTTTTAGTTCAGAGCGCGGAACGATTAGCACTTCAAACCAGGTGCGTGGATGGTTGCCACTGATGTTTACGTCGAACTCCAGGATACCGTCCCGACTAAAATCAAACTCCTGCCGAGGCCAAAAGGAGGTGACAGAATACCCTTCTACCTCACCCATGGAAGACATCATATGGTTTTTGCAGATAAAAAACTTTTATCTGGCGCGGAACTATTACTCAGATGTGAGGTTCGCACGGTATGCTGTGGCAGCGGAGAGGTGCCAGGATCCGGCCCTGTGCAATTGGTGGCATGGTCTGCCGCGTAGGCCGGAAATTGGTTGAAGTGATTAGATGGGCTGGTGCGATGGGTAACCGCGTAGCCAAAATTTCTAGGCAAAGAGCCTGGGAGGGTGCGGCGGGGTCTTGATCAAAGTATTCTTCAAACGCCCAGGTCGCATTCGCTATTGTTAATGGATTGGAGACAAGGGGAATATTGACGGTATACATGTTGCTGGCACGTGTGATCTTATTAAAATTGACCTGGGGGCCAGCAACAAAAAGAATCACAATACCAACAGTCGCCAGTAAGAGCAGTTTAAGTTTCAATGTTATCCTCCAGCAGCCGTACAGGCTTATACACAATACAAAGATGACAGTTTTGTACTGGGAGATAGCGGGTTTTGGCAGTTTTGTACGCTACACACACAGGCAAGAGCTAACTATCTATTAATCTAAATGCGCTGTTAACTAAATTCATTTACAAGGTGAAACCAATCAGAGCCGCGAAAGCTTTGTGGGTTTTGCCAAAAACTTTACTAACAAATTTGCCTGACAACGCAGTAAATACAGCTTTGCGGAAATATGTTCCAGGTTATACAAGGCTCGCTGTACTTTAAGCAGTTGTTGTTCATCAAGTTGTTTGGCTCTTTGGGATTTCCTGGGGTTTGCCACGAATTGACGCGAATTATCACGAAAATTAGCGTTCATTCAGGCTAGTTCGGTGCAAAAAACAGGTTGACCCCGCCAAATCCTAAAGACCCAGTTGCTTTTACGGAGAAACGTCTGGCAACCAGATAGTTTGACCAACACTCAAAACAGCGTCTGAGCCAAGGCAGTTTACCTCAAGCACAAATTCAACAGATTCACCGCGGTCCACGGCCAGGTTAGACAAGCTATCCCCTTGCTGAATGGTATATTGCACCCACCCGGATGGGGTGTAATGACACAGGCCGTTTCTGTGGCTGTGGGTTCTGGGGTGGATGCAGGTGTGGGAACGGCCGTACCATCCTCACCTTCTTCAGTACCAGTCGTAGTGGCAGTGGCAGTGGCCTCCCCATCCTCGGCGGTTCCAGTGGGTTCAACCGTGGCCTCAAGCGTTGGTGTTGCCAATATAGTTGGGGTTGGCGTCAGTAGATCAGATGACGAAGACGTTGGCAACTCGTCAATCAAGATTAAATTAATATTGTCGATATAGACACTGTTTCGGAATTCCGCATCATTTTTTAAGTAAAAGCCAACCACATAATCATATTCTGGGTCATAAATAAGCGAATCAAGCTGCAAGAAAATTTCTGTCCACGTATTGGGCGCGATAGAATTGTTGATACCCAAAAATAGAGCGCCGTCTCTGAAAAAATTCGCCCGGTGGCAGATCAACCGAATTATCATCAGCCACCCAATATGTATACTCATTACTGCCAATAACAGTAAGGGCCAATTCATCCCGGTAAATAGAATCATCCCCACCACTGATCTGAAAACTTAAGCCCAGCACCTTGTCATAAGGGAAAATAGTGGAGGAGTCCGGCTTTACCGCAAAATATATAGAGCTAAAATCATCTTCTGGGGTGAATGCAATCGCATATTCCCCATCGAAGACATACTCGCTGCTAGCGGTATCAACCGTTCTTCCCGTCGTTTCAATAATTTCCCAGTCGCTGTTCAACGTGTCGTCAAAAATAGGAAAAGCAATCAGGTCCTCCGCTTCCAGGTCTAACGGGCTGTTGTTTACCCCTGAATTGGAAAATGTTGGGACTGGAGTCAAAGTCGGCCGTGGGGTAGGCGTATTCCTCTCGGTAAAGAGGCCCGCAACAGTTGGTATACCCACGGTTGCATTTGTGGCTGGCAAATTGTCAGAATCGTTCCCATTACGGTCGTCAAAGAAACGAAACGTTGTTGGTGTTGGCAGTTGTACCTCAGCATCTTCCGTATTCAGGTTAGGCACGGTGCAGCTTGTTACACCCAAAAGTAAGAAGATGCCAACAATGATTAGCTTTTTCATAAATTATTTTTTTGGAATCGTGTTCACCCTAATGGCCACTTAGCGACTGACTCCTGACCAAAGATAGAACTGGCCCAACAGTTAGCACACGATCAAAAAACCTCAAAAACGGTTTCCATTACAAAGTTGATGCAATCGTAATCTATAAGTCCAATACAGGCTACTGAAAAAATCATTTACTCTTGTTCTGCTAAGCGAACGACCTTTGCTGGAATACCCACAACGGTAGCTCCCTGTGGGACATCTTTTATAACGACGGCATTTGCCCCGATAACCGCATCATCGCCAACACAAATATCGCCTAAAACGCGAGCGCCGGCACCGATAAAAACGTTATCACCAATCTTGGGGAAGGCCCATTCGTTACGCATACCAATGGTAACGCTGGCAATGATACTACAATTCTCACCCATTTTCTCGACTGCAATCACGGTTCCAATGGGGTGAGCAATATACAAGCCACCGCCAATTTGCGCCCCTACTATGATTTCAAGGCCAAAGAAGCGATACAAATAGCGCTGAATCAGCCCTGGCAGTAAAGGAACCCGTTTCCACTTAAACCAGGACCCGAGTCTGAACCATAACATTGCTCTTAGCGGCATATGCTGCCACAAGAGCCGTACGATGGTTAAGGCTGTTATTTTCGATGGATCAGAACCGGGCTGTATGGCAAACCATCGTTGGGCATCGCGCCGAAATAGGTCAAACATGATCAAACCTCCCACTTATTGCGAAAGAATGGATTGAACAAGCGTATCTTCCCCAATGGGAGCTAAGGTTGGCGGTGTTTGCCTGTTTATAAGTTCAGAAAAGAACTTTTTCCGCCCGCCAATCTGATCCGCCACACCTTGATAATACCGTAAATTATAAACACCGCTGTATGCTTTGTTTGCTATATTTGTTTTGCTTTTTGGGCAATTTGCAGCAAACCATTTGTAAATATCTGGCTGAGCGACGGCCGATTTAAACATAATCTAACCAGCGTGCGAATGCCAAGATTGCGTTGGGGGAATTCGCGCCAGATGGTTGTCAGTAACCAGCCCTGCCCTTTTTGTAGCGCAAAGATGACATCGTTTTTTCCATAGGCGTAAGGAATGTCAAGCCAGGAAGCAAAACTGCGATGGGCATAATGATAGCCAACTGCTTTTTCGTGATATACAAATTTCAAGCCGGCACCAGCTAACCTATAAGCAAGCTCTACATCTTCAGCACGACGGAATTGGGTATCGAACCCTCCTTGTTCTAAAAGGCATTTGCGGGGCAACGAGGTGTTGCCGGTGAAGAATTGACGGGCCGTGGGTTCCCATTCACCTTCGCGCATGGCTGTGTACTGCTTTTCTAGCATTGCCTGTTCCCATAGAACCCAGGGGGCCATGTCGAAATCATCTGGGGTCAGCATGGGACCTAAAACGGCCACATCTTCTGTATAGCTGCTTTGTACCTGCAGATGTTCGGCGATGAGGCGTGGCGTTGGGTATACATCATCATCTAAAAACAGCACTAATTCGCCGCTGGCTGCGTTGATGCCACTATTGCGCGCTGCCGCTGCGCCCCCATTCTTTTGCAGGATGGGCACCAGGTTAAGCGGTGTTGTGATGGTTGTAAGATATTCATTTGTATCGTCTGTAGCGCCATCGGAAATAACGACGACTTCAAAGTCAGACAATGCAACATCTACCTGATTTTCTAATCCACTTAAGACGCGTTTTAGCGAATCAAGCCGGTTATAAGTAGGTATAACGAGACTGATTTTCATAATTCTTTGATCACTTTGGCGGGTATTCCTGCTGCTAATGAGCGCGGAGGAATATCTCGATTCACGACACTGCCAGCCCCGATAACGCTGCCAGCTCCAATGGTGACGCCACGGAGCACAATGGCACGCGCACCTAACCAAACATTTTCTTCGATGATGATAGGTGCAGATTCTGGCATTTCATGCCGGAGCTCTGGCTGGAGGTGATGGAAATCGTTGTCAATAATGATTGTGTATGTGCCAATATTGCAATTTGGGCCAATGCGGACGAGTTTTGTAGCGGCAATGGAACTGCCGTAATTAATATAGGTATTGGCACCAATTTCTAAAGTTGCCCCTTTGCTGGTTCCTATTTCTAAAGGAACAAATCGTCCGACAAACCGAACACGATCTCCGATGATGAGCGAGCCCTGGTTGTTAACGGCCGCTTTTCCCCAAAGCCGGACTTTTTACCCAGGTGGGTTGCCTGCCTAAAATACCAATGTGCACCGAGGACGGCTTGTATGTTTGAGAATTGATCTTTCAGCATGAGTGATATTGGGTCAACTTCGCTTAATGTTGGTAAATGGATTCTTCAAGCGCAAGTGCGCGTATGATTTTGGCGGGTACGCCACCGACCAGGGTGTTGGGGGCGACATCCTTTGAGACCACAGACCCGGCCGCAACAACGGCGCCTTCGCCTATGGTTACACCGGGTAGTATGGTGCACCGGGCCCCCAGCCAGGCCCCTTGTTTAATATGAATTGGTTTCGGTGTCAGAGGCCCCAGACGAAAGGTGGCATCTCCGATATGGTGTGCACCTGTAACAAGCATGACCTGTGGGCCTAGAACCACATTGTTTTCAATGGTGATGTTGGCGGCTAAGTCAAAAAAGCATTGTATGTTAAATAGACACCCGTGCCCAATGGATAATTGCTTGTGAAATTTCCCTTGCCCAATTATTGTTGGCAATCCCCAAAAGCAGACATTTTTATCAATATCAAAGCCAAAGAGACGCAGCAGTTCTGCCCGGATACGACTGCCTGTAAAATGGGGAAAGGGCGATAATAAAAGTTGGGCAAGTTTCCACCGTTTGTTCTGTATCTTAAATTCTTGACTTAAATTGCCTATTAAGGCGCTCGTTGACATTGGAAACTCCAAAGAGAAGGGATTTGTAGTTGGTAACAAAATTGGGGAAAGGTGGGTTAATTATGGAGCGGGTACTGGTGATTGCCAGGGCCAACGTTGTTTTGGCTGTGGTACGGGGTTGGCCAACACTCTCTCGCTTGCGCCTAGCATGCCCATTGTCATGCCTACATACACCATGCTTTGTGTGTCCCAGGAGATGTCAACATAGGCATAAATAAAGTGCATGACGATGTAGAGTGTTCCGGTTAGTATGATTGCGGCGATGGGTTCTCGTTTCATTTGCAGCAATGTGCGCGAACCGACCATGATAGCTTTGCCTACCAGATAGAGCATAGCGACAAACCCGCCCACCCCTGTTTTTAGCCAAACCCAAATAATTGAGTTGTGCGGCAAATATTCCCACCATTCAAAGAAGCTAATGTCGGGCATGGGCCAGACGATGTAAAATTTTTGGCCGAAGCCTACGCCGGTTAACGGCCGTTGATGAATCGTAAATTGTGTATTGAAATTTTCAATTTCGCGATAGACATTCGATGATTGATCGTCCGCATTTGCTTGATCTTCGGCAATGACGGATTTGATAGCTTGTGCGGGCAGCCCAAGGGCCCCGCTGCTGTTCCAAAATGCCCCCAGGTATACGATGCCCACAAAACCTATCACTGGGGCGAGCACCCAGAAGGCCCGGCGGTTTTCCCAAAACAAAATAATGGCCATGAGCAGTAAAGCAATAACCAAAGTGACAAAAGCAGCACGCCTTTGTGTGGCCAGGTAGGTAAGCAATACAGGGGGTATCATCACCAGTAGTATGATGCGTTTTGCGTAGGAAGATCTGTAAAGCCAGGCTGCCAGCATAAACACAAAGAGCGTGTTCATGTGGATGGCCGCTGAATGATCGGTAATTGCTTGCACACTTGCCAGGCTGCCCTGAAGCGTTACCAGGAAGTAATAACTGCCAAAAATGCCTTCAATAAAAGGGCGATCATCGCTGCCCAGATTGCATTGTGAAAATGATTCCGCTCTGTAAAAAGGTTGCTGGTTAAGATTAGCATTGCTACCAGGTAGAAGATGGCTCGCGATTCCCACAGCGCAATTGTGAAATTGCCCCCTGTGCCCAGGCCATAAAGCAACCCCAAAACCACAAAACCCAGAAAAACAACGGCTGGCCAGAACAGTTCTGACCGATGGAATACGACTTTCCGCTGCATGGCACCTCGGCCAAGCCAGGAAATAACAGTAAAAGCGATATAAGTTTCTAGGGGGCTGATAATGAGTGCATTGCTCAAAAATAGCAATGATTGGCGGCTAGAAAAATTCAAGGTGAATGGCATCCAGTAGGTGAGGGTACCATCGCCAATGAGCGTGAGAAAGATGAGCAAATAGATGCCAACACGGGGCTGAACAAAGATGGCCACCACGCCGGCCAGGTAGAAAAACCAGGCGATGTATGAGCCCGATGGACCGCTGCGCAGCATGAGCAGGCCAAGGATAAGGCCAAGACCGAATACGGCCGTAAACCACAGCAACGTAGACAGCCCCGACCGAAATTGGCGCGCTTTTACTGTGGCTAAAGGGTATTCTTGGAGTGACTCTAAAATTTGCATGCGAGACAGCTAGTTGGGTTTATAAACCTGATTCGTGGAATCGTTAAACCTGATCTAAAAAATAGTAGGCAAACGCCATGAAAAGACAAAATCCCAAAAGGAACCTTGCGCGTAAGGTGGGTGAAGTCTTGTTAAAAAGAATGCTCCCAGTAAAACAGAGAATAGTGAAACCAATGAAAAGAGTCATAATTCGTTCAATCCCTACGCTGTTGAATCAAGCCGGGTCCAGAGCTTCTGGATTTGCCGATTAAAAGCGGGCGGCAACCCTTGGCTTATTTTTCTGCTCCTGCTACTACTTAATCGGGATATATTTCAGTATCTTTTCAGGCGTGCTCAGCTTTACCCGATTCATGATGACGCCCAATATTTTCATATGCGCCACTTCATCCAGGGCCGAACTAATATCTTCTGTGGTTGTAATGCCGTGTTGAACCACCACGCAGCACGCATCTGCCAGCGAAGCCAACGGGATTGCATCACTGGTAGCGAGAATGGCCGGAATGTCCAGAATCAGGTGATCGTACTTTTGGCTTAGCTCTTCAAGAATATCTTTTAGAATACTGCTGCGTGCCATAACTGGCCGAAGGCCTTGCTGTACATTACCGGCGGAGACAAAGGCCAGATTCGACCAGCCAGAAGGCGTGATCACCTCTTCAAGGCTGGCTTCCCCGGAAATCACCCCCGCAAGCCCAGGGTTTTCATCATCGACGACATTTGATGGCCACCACCAATTTAGATCAACCACACACACCTTTTTTGTCGTATCGTGGGCCAGGGTGGTGGCCAGGGCAAGACAAATGTGCGAAACGCCTTCTGCCCGCAGGGCTGAGACCACTGCCAGTCGTTGGGGGATCGTTTCATTGCGCTCAACTCGATTGATCATGGCTCGCATGTTGTCAATGAAAGAGGCCGGGAACTGACGAACCGGTGTGCCATCGGGCAGTGGCAAAATGAGGCCTGGTATTTCTATTGTTTCTTGCTTTTTGCTTCGCCGTAAAAGTTTCATTTGTATAACTCCCTGTAGCCGATACCTTTACTTATACGGCCGCATCTGCCATTTTCTTGTTACCGGTTTTCCGCGATTTAAACTCTTCCAGTTTATGAATCTGCGATTGAACCACCAGCACGCCTTCGGCCGTAACCGAAGCGTCTTCAGGTTGCGGTTCGGTTGTGGGCAGAGTCTCGGGTACGCCTTGCGGAACGGCCGTTTCCGGAATCATTGTCAGCACAGGCAAGCCCAAGCGATGGATAACATCAACCGGAAAGCGGAAACTGCGATCGATCAAGGCGACGCCTACGACCAGCCCCCCGCTCAACAAAACACCAAGCACAACAAAAACACCCCCAGACAGCACCAAACTTCGGAACGAAGTGTCCGGTTTTTCAGGAACCGATGGGGCATCGATCAGGAAATAAGTCTGACGCGCCTCGCTCTCAATTTGGGCCATGGCGAGCCTTGTTTCTTCTTCTTTATCCAAAGCCGTTGCGTATCTGGAAGCGGTCAGGTCAATCTCGGCCTGCAAACGTTCCATTTCCAGCACCTCATTTGCGGGGCGATCGCCTCGCGTAGGCGCTGGATGCGCATCTAAAAAGTTTCGCATTTCTGCGCGGGCGGCGGTGAGATCCACAGAGTACGTGTCGATCAAGTCTGAGAAAAACGCTTGCGCAACCTCGCTTTCCGCCAAATCGGCGTTGACCCGCCACTGTAAATAACCGTCAATAACGGCATTTACCATTTGAAACGCAATTGTTGGGTCTTCATGAACGGCATTGACCTGTATTTGGTTATCCCCAAGGGTTGTTGGCCAAACATTTTCACGAGTGCTTTCAATTAATTCGTTAACAGCCGCCGACCCCCCGCCCATCTCTTTTTCCAGGTCTGTTTTTTGGATAATGGCACGTATGAAAGCGTCTGTTTTTAGGAGTTCAGTGATTTCCTGTTCAACGACTTGTGATGGGGTAGACCACCAGGACGCACTGGAAGTACCGGCAGAAGTAAGGGTCGCCAGGTAAGATTCCGTTTTTACGTACAGCACGCCTTCCGCCGTATAGGTCGGTTTTGTGGTAAGCACAAAAACCACACCCAACATTGCCATCAGGACAATGGGTAATAAATATTTCCAGCGATGACGAAAGTAGCTTTCCAATATCCGTAAAATAATAAGACGTATCATAATTTTCCAAACCTTGTAAGCGTTTTTAGTGAAGGTTGATTGGGGTCAAAAAAAGAGGGATGTCTCAACCTTTTCAATCTCACACCTTTTTTCCTACAACATGCAGAGATCGGGCTTTATTCAACTGTGTTACTCGCAGGCTGAACTTGCTTTGACCTAAGCTTATCCAGCACACCTTGCGATACGTATTTCATAATTTGTTGTGTTTCAGGCGAAACCAGGCGTAACAAAATGATACACGCCAAATAGATAACGGCCCCAACCACAATGGGAATTAATAAAAAGGCATTGCGCAGCCCCCAAACCCCGGCAAACATGATGCCCCCAGCCAAAAGCGTACGCGCCGCAAAGGACAAATTGGTGCGATCCAGGGTACCTGGCGGCAAGAGGCGAATACCACCGATTAGCATAAACGCTTCGGTAATGACAAAGGCTACTGCCCCACCAATTGCGCCATTGTTGAAAACGGTTTGGCACCAGGGCACAAGAACCAGGTCTAATGGTATGGAGATGAGGGTGGCAATGATGATGATTTTTGACCACGGCCGTTGGCGATCTGACGTGATGAGGAAGCTGCCTATTAGAATATTTTGATAGGTAAGGATGAGGACAACGCCAAACACTTTTAGAATGGGGGCACTTTCAGCAAAGCCTGCGCCAAAGATGAGGGCAATTAAGGGGTCTGAGATGGCAATCAGGCCAAAGCCGAGCGGTACGGCCGTTAACAACAGCAAGTCGAACCCCAACCGCGATACGCGCGTGGCTTTGGCAGAATCATCTTTGTGCATACGAGACAAGGCTGGGAAAACGGCCGTTACAAAAACTGTGGGAATAAACAGGAACGTTGTAAAAAAGCGATCCGCCACCCCATACCAACCCAACGCTTCTTCATTCACAAGCAATGAAATGATGATGATGTCTACCTGAGCATAAAATACCAGGAATCCACTCAAAATTAGAAACGGAAACCCCGATTTTAAAACGCCGAGCGCCAATGAAAAATCAATTCGTTGAAAGTGGAGCGGGTGCACCCGGTGCAGCGTGATAATCTGAACCATTAAATTGGCCACACTACCCAGAACGCTAATCAGGGCAATGGTGACAATGTCATATCCCAACAACAGAAAAATGATGCTTAAAAGAGTGGCGATCCCTTTCCCAATCACATCAGCAAGTGAAACAAACTCCATGCGTTCCAACGCGCTTAAGGCGGCGCGGCTAGCAATGGAAAGCTGCCCAAGCAACGTGGCAATCCCGATGATGGCAATGATGAGTATCGTATCTTCTGGGTAGCCAGCCACCTGAACGTACAAGGCCATGCCGCCGGTACCCAAAATGAACAAAACAACCTGCAAAATAATGGCCGCGCTGAAGAGCTGGTTTAATTTTTCAGGAGTCCGGGCTATCTCTTTTGTCATGTAGGTGTCAATGCCGAAGCTCACCACAATCCCCACGATGGCCCACAAAGAGGTTGCCAATTGAAATTTGCCAACGCCTACAGCCCCCAAATAGCGCGGGAGAAAAATCATCAAGACGAAGGCCATCGCCCACGTAATAAGCTGCGAAAGCATTAAAGCGCTGGCGTTTTTGGCGATTGTTTTTGTATTATTGCTCATTTATTAACCACTACATCAACTGTTGGTAAAACAAAAGTTGGAGATGCCTCTACACAATTAACAAAACAGTTTCTCTTGTGTGGATTCGTATTCTCCAACCTTCGTTTATTAAGATTTTTAGTTTGCAGGAAGGTTGCCAAAATTATCTAAAGCAAACTCCGTGTAATATAAGCATGTGTCGCTTACGCCGCAGGTTAAGGAATATTTTTCTCCTTTTGGCTTAACTACAATCAAGTGAACCGTTTAAGACAAGCGGTAAATAGTTTGTGTCATTTAACCCGCTCACCGGGGTGCTTAAGGAAGTGGCTGCGCCCGACCAGCAAAGGTACAAAACCGAATCACCGCTAAAGGGTGCAATGAAGTTGCGCACTCCGTTTCCGTCTACGGTTGTCCCTGTAAAAACATCTCCCGTTTCGGGATTGAGCCATTCAACTGTGAACTGGCCAGTAACGGCCGTTAAATCCACCTGAACAGAACCGCCAGAGGGGTCGTAAACAATGAAGGCTTTGTCGCTGGCCAGGGCGTAGCCGCTGGATGCCAGATCGGGACGGGGCTCCATGGTGGCCAGGTCAACGCGTTGGGCGTAACTTCGGGTAAAGCCTAGATTTTGGCGCAGGCTGACCCAGGTTGGATCATTAAAGTCGAAGCCAGCACCGCCGACACCATACCCTGCACCATCGTACCCATCCATAAAGATGGGGTTTTCGCCTTGAGTAAAGCTCTTCCAAACCCACTGGCGGTCGCCACAGATGCCGCACAGGTGATCTGTATCGGCTAAAACAACCTTGCTGCCATCGGCCAGGTCTGGGTTGCTTACGCTGCCTTTGGGCGATATCCAGTCGGCCGGACTGTTGAACAACTCGCTGTTGCTGCCGTTGGGGTATTCCACGGTCATGCCAACCGGGTGCTGTTGGGGCAAGGTGGCTTCATAATCTTTGATGAAGTTGATCATGTGGTACTGCCAATCTTCTGAATCCCCGTGGCTTTCATTGCTGATTTCAAACAGCACATTGTCCAGGTCGTTGACGGTGTCGATGACTTTGCGCACGTAGGCTTCTTGGATGGCGGTAACGGCCGTATTGCCTAACTCATGTACCTCTTCACCGCTGTTGTCGTTGTTGGTGTCGCCATCGATGCCGTTGATGTTGTTGGATTCATTAAACGGATGCCCGCGCCACGGGTTGTTATCGCCAAACCCACCTTTGTTGTCGGCAACGCTCCAGCCGTTGAACAACACAATCGCCACGTAAATGCCCCGTTCGTTGGCCGCAACCACGCGTTCGCGCAGGCGATCAAAGTAGGCCTGGTTAAACTGGTCGAGATCGAATCTGGCCTTACCATCTAGCGCGGTGCCAGGGCCGGTTCGTTCGTAGGGCATGGGGTAGAACCAGTAGTTGTTGTCGGTGGTTTCTACGGTCCAGCGGGATTCTTCCCAACTCCACAGGCGGAAAAAGTTGTGGTTGTTTGCATCCAGGAAGTCGAGATAGCCACCGTAATCGAAGACGGGGGGCGGGTCTGAGCCGCCATTGTCTTGAAGGTTAGACCAGGTGTGTGACCCGGTGAGATACACAATGTTGCCTTCGGCGTCTTCAAAGTAGCGGGAATTGCTCTGGCTAACCCGCAGCGGGCCAGAAGCCGCAGCGGCGATGAAGGGGGCTGCGGTGGCTTTTTCGGCTGGCGGGGTGGGGGCGGCTGGTTCTGCGGGTTCTGTTGTAGCAGTTGTAGCGGTGGGGGGGGAAACGGCCGTTTCCTCACCCACCAGATCCATTGCCGTAGCTTCTGTCGTTGGCGTATTGATCTGCGTAACCGTATAGGTGCCTTGAACATCAGTCGTAACAGACTCCGCTTCTGAAAAACGGTTATCTTTCACCAATGCGCCACGAATAAGCAGCCAGCCAACCAAAACAACAAGCAGCAAAAACAGAAATCCAGCCATCTTAAAGCCAAGCGATTGCAATCGGTTTAAATTTTCTTTCATAAAATTTCACTTCATAGTTGAAGTACGATTTTGCGACCATAAAACGCTTCAGCATAATGTTCTGGGGCACGCGACTCAATGCCGCGCAAGCGCAAGCTGGCAAAAAAGGTTTCTTCGGTAAACCAATGTTTGTTGGCTTGCGTCCCAAAATGCTGCACCAGCAACCGTACCTTCTCCTGACAGGTTTCCTTATCTAAATGCGTATAAAAATTGGGCGTGCCCAAATCCCCGTCATATTTAGGGATTTCATATTCCAGGATCAAATGATCGCGGAATGTATTCCACGCGAGATCGGAGATGACGCGGTGATCTTGATGACGGTCATTCCGAAAATGCGTAAAAACAAGGTCTGGATTCCCAGGTTTCAAAGTCTCAAAGAACGCCTTGATATCTGCACCCGTGTACGGGAAAAACCCATCACGGAAATCTTTGACAACTATCTGTTTTTCTTTGGCCCCGGCCAAAAATGACGCGGCACTCGCTTTGGCTTCGTCAATACGCGACCCCGTGGCGCTAAAAACCACCCAGGTTACTTTGGCATTTGGGTATGTTTTTAGCAGCTTAAGGATGGTGCCACCACATCCAATTTCTATATCATCGCTATGCGCGCCCAGGCACAGAATGTGTGGACTGTAGTCGGGCTGCTCACTTAAACTAAACTGTTTTATCATAACAAGCTCTTGCTTTTCCTAGCATTATGGCTTTAAGCGAAACAGCCCGCTGCCGTTGGGCTTGTAAGCCATTGTATGGAATGATTTTTCGCCAACTGGAGCATGATTCCAAACCGTCCAGGGGGTATCACCAGAGGCGTACATTTCATCGAACAATTTCTTCTCTTTGAAGGTGTCCATGCAGGCCCAGAAGCTAGGATTGCGGTACCCAATGAGCTGATTTTCGGCGATGAGGCGCTGGAATGGCTGGTGCACCAGCTCTTCGCCGGGCTGCATATAGTCAAAGATTTCCTGGCGAAAGGCAAAGAAGCCCCCGTTGATCCACAAATCGGCATTGACAACGGGTTGAATGCTGGCAACCGTGCTGTCTTCACCCAGGCTAACTACGTGGAAAGATTGGGAAGGCTGCACGCAGAGGAAGCTGGCAATCTTGTCCTGGGCATAAAAGTGCTCCATGTAGGTATCAAAATTCAGGTCGGTCAGGCCATCGCTGTAGTTGGCCAGGAAGACCTCTTCCCCTTCCAGGTAAGGTTTTACAGCCATGAGGCGTTGCCCAATGTTAGAATTGAGCCCCGTGTCTACAAAGGTGATGGACCAATCTTCAATGTCGTGGCTGTAAAGGCGAATGTCGCGTCCGCCTTGGGTCATAACAAAATCGTTGGAGAGGCATTCGTTGTAGTTTAGAAAATAATTTTTGATGGCATCGCCACCATAGCCCAGGGCTAGAATGAAATCTTTATGGCCATAGTGGGCATAATAGCGCATCAGGTGCCAGAGAATGGGCCGGTAGCCAATATCCACCATGGGTTTGGGGATGGTTTCTGAATACTCTTTTAGGCGGGTGCCTAGGCCACCACAGAATAGTACGACTTTCATAATTACTCCTGATTGCTTAGGGCTTGACCGTTTTTAACTTTTGCAGTTTGGTAAACGGTCAAGCCGTGGGATTTGTTTTTTGAACAACGGTTATTGGTGAATGAACCTTTAGTTAAATTTACGGAAGACGGGCTGGACGGAACGGCCGTTTAAATAATTCTCTACGCCCTCATCCAATGCCTTACGGTAAACAGCCAGCGCTTCGCCAATCGCTTCCACCGTCCGGTCAATATCTTCATTGCTGTGAGAGTAGCTAATGACCAAAGATGGCATCAGCAGGCCGCGCTTGATCGTTTCTTGCATGAACAGGGTGCGGAATGACTGTGAGCGCTCCCCATCCTGGTCCAGGGTGTAATAAATCTGGTTACACGGTTTGCCCATTACCCCAAAATAATCTCCCACGTTGTGGGCGACGATCATCTGGTTAATGCCCTCGCGAATTCGGTCGCCTTGAGCAAACAGGTGCTCAATTACCGGTTCGTTTTCGTAGACGTTCATGGTTGCAATGGCTGCTGCCAGCGCATGCGTTTCAGCACCGTAGGTTGTAGAGAGCAAGAAAACGCGCTCGCGATCGTGCTGCAAACCACCCAGTTCCATGATTTCTCGTTTGCCCACCAGGGCTGCAATCGAAAACCCGTTGCCCATCGCTTTACCAAAGGTAGACAGGTCTGGCACGATATCGTACACGCTTTGCGCCCCACCCACGGCCCAACGGAACCCGGTGATGATCTCGTCCATGATGAAGAGCGCCCCGTTTTCATGGCACACCTGCTTTACCTCGTGCAAAAAGTTGTTTTGGGGCGGGTGCACGGTTTCGGCTTCCATAATTAAACAGGCAATTTGGTCTGGATATTGGGCAAACATGGCCCGCACGCTGTCAATGTCGTTGTAGCTAAATTTGACGCTCATGCTTTGGATGCGTTCGGGAATGCCAGCCGACATGGCGGTGCTGCCGATGAACCAGTCGTCCACGGAGAAGAAAGGATGGTCGCCACAAACGGCAACCATGTTGCGCCCGGTGTAGGCGCGGGCCAGTTTTACGGCCGCTGTGGTGACATCGGACCCGTTTTTGGCAAACTTCACCATTTCCCCGCTCTTGATGAGGCTCAATACCTTTTCAGCGGCTTCAATTTCAATGAGGGCTGGGCGGGTAAAGTTGATGCCTTTTTGCATTTCGCGGTAGGCAGCTTCATCCACGGAATCGTAGGCATGGCCCAGGGTAACGGAGCGCAGCCCCATGCCGTATTCGATGTATTCGTTGCCATCTACATCCCAGACGTGCGAGCCTTTGCCGCGAACGATGAAGCCGGGGGCCTGTTCTGGGTATTGGTCGTCCCCTTTGGCGTAGGTATGGGCCCCGCCGGGAATGAGGGCATGGCTCTTCTGTTGCAGCGACTTTGAACGGCTAAAATCTGTGATGAAGGATCGGGGTTTTGCTGAGTGAATCATGTTTAATTGCTCCTTCAGATAGTAAGCGGTTGCTAAGGGCAACGGCCGTTATCTGACTGATGGGTTGGGTTTTGATATCCCAAATTTTCTTCGACCAATAGACAAACCACAGAAAATGGGTTGAAATGCGGGGGCGATTTCTTTGTGGTTTGCTCAAGTAATAGCGGGAGAAGCAGCTCTGCTTATTTCAGACCAGCTCCCCGCTTATGCACAAATCCGTGGCCAAAAGCGCGGCTGCGGCACGCCGAATCAGCTCAAATTCAACGTTGGCTTTTTCGGCAATTTCCAGGAGGGTGTGGTGACCATCGGCCAGGTTGAGCACCCACAGCATGGCCATGACGCTGTCTTGGGTGCTTTTTCCACCGCCGAGGGAGCCGTACAGGCCTCTTTTGCCCAACTGGGGTTCGCCTTTGGGCTTTTGGTTAATCACGATTTGATTGTGTTCTAGTACGTTTAGCACAGCCAGGTAAGTGGCCAGGGAGTCGGCCAGGTGTTGGGGCTGTACCAGGTCAAAATTATCAGCGGAAGTGTGGTATTCGGGGAAACGGCCGTGTGGCGTACGCGTCAGGCTGCCCACTGCCAGGTTGAAACCGGGCGAACAATATTGCCGTTCATCATATCCATACGGCGAAAAATCAACAATCTCGTAAGGCTGTGCCTTCAGTTGCAGCACATGAGCCACGGCCCGGTCAATGGCCGTGTCACCGCGCCGGCTCCGTTTGTAGGTCATCTGGCCAGGGTCGCCCACACAAGCCACCACCAAACCATGCTGAATGCGTGCGGCCTGGGCTTCATGCTGGGACAACCAGGTAATGGCCCCAATGGTGCCTGGCAAAAACAGAAACCGGTACGTGTAGCGGCGCTCTTGCTCAGAAAGATGCAGCGCCAGGTGCGTAGCCAGGGCGATCCCGGCCAAATTATCGTTGCACAGGGAGGGGTGGCAGCAATGGGTGGAGATGAGCACCTCTTCTTCAGTTGCGCCGGGCAGCACCAGTTCACCATAGGTTAAATGCCCTTCTTCTAGCGTGCTGTCTATGTACACTTCGTAGGTGCCCTCTTCTAAGGCAGAAAGCGCGTTGTGGCTCAGGCAAAAGCCCCATGTTTCAGCGTAGTAAGTGGTGCGGTACGGTATCCAATCGGGGTAATCGGGCAAACTGTGCAGGTGTTTTTTTAGTTCAGCCAGCGGCATTTTTTGGTGAATGGGCGTGCTGTAGTTCACCAGGTGCAAATTGTGCTTTTGAAAGTCAATCACCTTCTCGCCGCGCTCATTTTTGACGTAAGCATCGCGCACGTTCCATTCTTTGGGCACGGTCCAGTCAAATGCCTGGGTACCGGTGGGCACTTCGTGCAGCGTCAGGGGGATCTGTTCTTGAATAATTTGCAAGGTTTGGCGCAGCCCATCGCCGGTAATACTGCGGCAAATGGGATACAACCGTTGCATCAAGGTAATCATCTGGGAACCCAGTTCAGCTGGGTTACATTGTTGTGAAAATGTGTGCATGTTTTTTAGTTGGCCGAGAGATTGGCGCGTTCACTGCTTGTGGAGGTTTCTGCGGGGGAACGGCCGTTATGACTCAAGACATACATAATCGTTTCACGATCGACAGGTGTAAATAGCCCCTTGAAAAAACCTTCAAAAAAGAAAACGATCTGCTTCAAGCCATTTGGCTTCTTCAGACGGATAAGATTCCACAGCGGGGGCAGTAGTGCAATATAAAAAGCCTCATAAAAAATAATAGAGAGAATTTTCCAATACCCACATTTCAAAGGTTTGACATACGTTGCGCCAATCCCAATCCAGTTGCGTTTAGAGAGCGCCTTGCCCTCTTGCCAGGTGCGAAACCCAT
The DNA here is from genome assembly GCA_016713825.1 of Candidatus Leptofilum gracile. Classification (GTDB taxonomy): domain Bacteria; phylum Chloroflexota; class Anaerolineae; order Promineifilales; family Promineifilaceae; genus Leptofilum; species Leptofilum gracile. The sequence goes on from JADJOJ010000006.1 coordinate 27,268, forward strand.
TGTGCACCACGGCAACTTCATGTGTCTCGTAAACATGCCAACCCTTTAGGATTGCGCGTGTGGCCAAATCAATATCATCACCGTCAGGGAAATAAGCACCCGGCCCTAAATTGTTGTCATAGCCGCCCATGCTGGTGATTGCATCCTTGCGTATGGCCAGGCTGGCCCCAATGCCTCTGGCCGAGCGCTTCTCCCAAATCGTTTTTACCAGCATGCTGTCCGTGCGCACATAAGCGGGAATGAACCCTTTGGTGCCATCATGTTCACCAGCTTCCACATTGGTAATAACCACGGCAACCTTGGGCTGCTTCTCAAAAATTTCAGCCATAGCCTGTAACCAATTAACCGGGACAATGCAATCATCGTCAGTAATGGCCACCAGGCTACCTTCAGCGTGAGCAATGCCTAAATTTCTAGCTCTCCCCGCTCCTTGAATATCCGTGTGAATATATTTGAATTGGGGGTTTGAAAGATACTTTTGTACGGCCGTTTCCGTCAGATCATTTTTGCTTTGATCCACCACAATAATTTCAAAATTTGGATACTCATTTAAAAGTATTGAATCTAGCGTATCAACAATACTAAGCCCACGATTGTAGGTTGGAATTACCACAGACACTATAGGTAAACTTTCTCTCATCACTTGTCGCTCCTACGCGCTCATTATTATTTTTTGCACTCGTGGGTAAGATGTATAAGCATTAGCGAGAGATAATTGCTAACCCGACCAACATTTTGCCCTTCAGCCCATATTGTAAGCAGCAACATTTACAATTTGCTTAAGGTGTTATCCACAAAACCCAGGCTGCAAACAGGATGCCGCAGGCCGCCCCCTTTCCAACACAAACAAAACCCCAAATGGCTCATCTTTAGCACCAAGCTGAACTGAAAAATGGGTGCTTCAAACGGATAACCAAAGTTCTCAAGCCAGAGCGTTACCGTTCTGAAAAGATTACCTTGTACTGTTCAGCCAAAGCGGCCTGATATGTACCAACTCTTTCTGAAATCTGCGCGCTGGCTTTTTCAGAATTCGCCTCCAGGCTTTCAAATCGCTCTTGTAAAGTATCTACCTGAAAGTCCGCAATAGAAAGACAGTATTGACTTTGCCCTGTATCGGCCATTAATTCGTTGATCTTTCGATGATAGGAAAGGGCTAAAACTGGCTTATGCAATAGCAGCGAGAGAAGAACCCCATGAAAACGAGAAGCCACAACCCAACTCACTGTGGCAAGTTTGCCCATTAAATCGTCTACTGATTCTATATGTTCATCGATGATTCGGTCATCTTGTGCCGAGACACCTCTTTCAGCCAGAATTTGGCGTAAATCATCAATTGCCCAGCGATCATGTACGGCTTCACCTGTAATGAACAAAATTCTGTAGTTCTTTGCTAGCAGCCATTCAGAAAAAGTAGCCAATTTGCTCAAGTAGTCACGATAGACAGCTTCATCTTTTTCTGGCCAAATACGAGGATCGAAGTAGGACATAGGCCCAATTGCAACTATGGGTCGGTCTTCCGAAGAAACCTGGTTGTAATGATGATCTTTTACTTGCCAGCTAAAGGCTAAATCTGGGTAAACCGGATCATCCCGCTTAAAACCTACCACCTCGGTGATAAACTTGCGGGAATCGGCGTCTCGGTAGGATCGGTAGTTTGCCGCTGTTAGGGCAGTACGGTCGAAGAAGCGGCTTAAGGGTGAATCTAGCGGCCCAGCCCCCACACTCACAAAACATACTTTAGCGCCCCGTAGTTTTGCTAGAAGTGTGTACTTGAATAATGTGTAAGGGTGAGACCATGCGCCACCCCAATAATCGTCTAGCTGACCGCCGCCCGATATAAAAAACATTTGGACACCGCGCAAGTTTTTGAACGCTTGCACCCATAATCCTATTTCTAACGGGGCTCTGGTAAGCCATTTGCCCAGCTTTTGCACGCGCGGGTTGGGGTGATTTCTCAGGTTCCACAGGGATTGCAATTTACCCGAATATTCTCCATGCCAACCCAAAGGGTAACTTTTTATGCCATGACGTGCTTCAGTATGCTCAGGGCTTAAAGAATAGCCAATAATTGTCGCGTTAGGGCGGTACTCTTTAATATGCTGCATCATTGCTTCTTGTATGGCAGCATCTCCCAAATTGGAGTGCCAGGGCCCAATCAGGCCGATGATGTTCGCTTTACCTTGTTGCTGCATGTGAGAGTGGTATCCTTGTTTGAGTGGTTGTTAGGCTACTGTCAACGGAAAATCAGCTGGATGATAATCTGGATAAACCTGATCTTTTTCTGACACAACCGCCACAGCGCCCGGCCACTGGATGTTAAATTGAGGATCGTTCCAACGCAGGCCACGCGCCTGGTCTGGGGCATAGAATTCTGAAATCATGTACAGAACTTCGGTATCATCTGCCAGGGATAAGAACCCGTGGGCAAACCCTTTGGGAACATAGAGAGCCCGACGATTTACGGCCGTTAACTCCACCCCAATCCATTGCATGTAAGAAGGGGAATTGGTGCGCAGGTCAATGATCACATCATAAATTGCGCCCTGTACACAGCGCACCAATTTTGCCTCGGCAAATGGCGGTAATTGCAGATGCATGCCGCGCAGAGTCCCTTTTTGACGATTGTAAGAGAGGCTGCATTGCGCCAAATTAGGGTCTAACCCCTGCGCGGCAAATTCTTCCTGGCACCATGTCCGGGCAAAAAAACCGCGTTCATCAGCATGCGCCTGTATATCGACGATTACAGCATCCTGAAGAGCAGTTTTTGTAAATATCAAGAGATTACCTGTACCTCGGGAATGGGCACCACAAACTGGCCACCCCACTCACGAATAAATGACATTTGCTCTATGATTTCGTCTTTGAAGTTCCAGGGCAAAATGAAGACGTAATCTGGCTGAATCTCGGCAATGCGGTCTGGATGGAAGATGGGAATGCGCGTGCCGGGCAAGAATTTACCCTGCTTGTACGGATTGCGATCCACCGTAAAGTCCAGGAAATCGGTGCGGATGCCGCAGTAGTTGAGCAAGGTGTTGCCTTTGCCAGGCGCCCCATAGCCCACAACCGTTTTGCCTTCACGTTTCGCCTGGATGAGGAACGCCAACAGCTTCCGCTTGGTCTCTTTTACCTGTTCAGCAAAGTCCGCGTAGGAGCTCATTTCGGTAAAGCCTGCCTCCAGCTCACGTTCGCGCAGAGCAATGAGCCGGTCGGAGAGCGGCTTGGAATCATCATCGGCGTGGCGGGCGTAAATACGCAGCGACCCACCATGCGTTGGCAGCTCTTCCACATCAAAAATGGTCATGCCGTGTCCGGCAAAAATCTTTTCGGAAGTAATCAGGCTAAAGTAGGAAAAATGCTCATGATAGATGGTGTCGAACTGGTTTTCTTCCATAAGCCGCATCAGGTGCGGGAACTCGATGGTGATGACACCCTCCGGCTTGAGCAGAATTTTGAGACCAGCCACAAAATCATTCAAGTCTGGCACCTGCGCCAGTACGTTGTTTCCGGCAATCAGGTCTGCCTGTTTGCCTTCTGCGGCCAGTTTGGTGGCACACTCTACACCAAAGAATTCGGTTAGGGTGGGTACACCTATCTCTTCGGCCTTTTTGGCTACATTGAGGGCGGGTTCAATGCCCAAAACGGGGACATTCTTTTCCACAAAGTATTGCAGCAGGTAGCCATCGTTGCTGGCCACTTCTACCACAAAGCTATCTTTATTCAGCCCAAAGCGATCGATCATCTGGTGGGTGTAATTTTTCACATGCTCCAGCCAGGAGGTCGCGTATGAAGAGAAGTAGGCATACTCTGTAAAAATATGCTCGGGAGTTACGTATTCTTCCAGTTGAACCAGGTAGCAGCTGTCGCAGACATAGACGTAGAGCGGGTAAAACGGTTCCATCTGGTTAAGCTGATCCATGCTGAGGTAGCTTTCGCACAGGGGAGACATGCCCAGATCGACAAAGGTATGTTTTAGATTATTGCCGCAAAAGCGGCAGGTTGCTTTGCTAAATGCTTCCAGGCCACTGTTTTCGGCGGCCGGGTTTGTTTTTAATGAATCCATCGCGTACTCTCTTTTTGTTTTAGGATTTAAGCAGTATATGAGCTGTGGCTAGTGTTGCGCTAGGCCACTGGCCTGGCGCAGTCAGGGGTGGGGTCAGGGCGACTGCGTAAATCCTGTGTTTAATCCCGTTAAGATTGGACCAGTTTGAAGCTTGATCAGTTTCAAACTGGCGCAATCAGTAAACGAGCTATTTATCAGGCAGATTCTGCCATTTGTTCTTCACGCCAGCGCAGGTCTTCGCCTAAACGGCCGCTTGCCAACAATTCCTTGATGTGAGAAATGCGCTTGTAGCGAGGGCCTTCAAAATCTTCACGCTTCAAACCAACTTTCTGGAATTCAGCGTACAGCTGGGCGACACCCTTTTCCACCGTCCATTGCGGCTGGAACTCAGGCAGAACCCGGGCAATCTTGTCAAAGTTAACGCGATAGGTTCGTTTGTCTGGCCCAGCATCTTCGGCATACTCAATACGCGTATCAGGAATATAGGCCTGAACGATTTCGGCCAGTTCGCGAATGCGGTAATTTTCTTCATTGCGGCCCACGTTAAAAGCTTCATTGTGAACAACTTCACGCGGCGCATTCAAAACAGCGATAAAGGCACGGCAAATATCTTCGGCATGCACCAACGGCCGCCACGGCGTGCCGTCGCTCTTCATATAGACCAGGCCAATGGTGAGCGCATAAGCAACCAGGTTGTTTACCACCAGGTCAAAGCGGGGGCGGGGGGAGTGGCCGTAAGCCGTAGCATTGCGTAAATAGGTGGGCGAAAAAGTATCATCTGCCAGCTTGGCCAGATCTTGTTCCACCAACACTTTGGAATGGCCATAAGGCGTTACAGGGTTAAAAGAGGCTTCTTCGGTTAGCGCATCATCTCCGGCGGCCCCGTAGGTGCTGCAGGAAGACGAAAACAGAAAACGGCTGCAACCCGCTTCCTTGGCCAGTTCGGCCAGGCGGACAGACGCTTTGTGGTTAATCTCATAGGTCAGGTCCGGATTCAGGTTGCCGATTGGGTCATTTGAAAGTCCGGCCAGGTGAAGCACGGCGTCAAAACCTTGCAAATCGGCCAACTCAACGTCCCGCATATCTTTTTTGATTTCCGGGATTTCTACCGGCGGGTCGCCAAAAGCGCATTCAGCAAAGATGTCGCTGTCTATACCAACAACTTCGTGACCTTCGGCCAACAACATTGGCACCATGATGGGCCCAATATAGCCCTTATGACCAGTTAATAGTAACTTCATATAATTGTTTCCTCCATTCTTTGGAATGTGCGAGCATGTAAAATGCAACTAAAAGGTCTTTTGTTAGGTTTTTGCCAAAACGTAAGGCCCATTCAAACATAAATAAATAACAACGCATCTGTTCATAACGGGAAATGGGGCTGCGTTTGATTGTTTTAAAGTAATCGAAAAACTGCATCCACCAGGGGAAAACAATTTTGCCCTTTATTGAAGGATCAAACCAGGCCATCCGCGTCCGCCAGTCTAAGTAGACATTTTTTTCATGGAAGCGTTTGTAAAACAGGTATTGAGGGATTTCATGAAATTTCCCATGAATAGCCAGCTCGGCTAAGAGCGTTCGGTCAGAATTGGTGTAGTTTTGTTGTAATCGAGTTTTCTGCAAAACGTCTGAGCGAATCAACCCATAGGTTTGCTCACAGCTATCTTTGGCAATAGCCATCGCTCTGAATCGACTAAAGGATTTTTCTGCATTAGGTTCCTCTACGATGGCTCTGCCCATTTCATCGCCTTCACCATCAATTTTTATGGTTTTAGGAAAGCAAAGGACAATATCTGGGTTTTCCTCAAGAACTTTAACGCATTCTTCAATCAACGTGGGAGCACAAATATCGTCGTCGGCTGCCCAACGAAAGTATTTGCCACGAGACATTCTGAAAGTTTGGTTTTCGTTGTTGGCCCCACCAATATTGGTAGCATTGCGATGATAGCGTATCCGCGCATCTTGCTCTGCATAACGAAGGCAGATTTCGGCCGTATGGTCAGTTGAGGCATTATCGGAAATGATAATCTCAAAATCCGTAAATGTTTGACCAAGAAGAGAGTTAAGGGCTTCTTCGAGATATTGTTCGCCGTTGTAAACTGCCAGGCCAATGCTTACCAATGGTTGTTCTGTTGACATTTTGTCCCTCTCCTTACTGTTTAGCATTCCACGATGAATGGAGATTACTATAAAGACAGATCCTTACGAAGATTTGAACTATGTAAAAGCCGGAAAGCCCTTTCAAAAAATCAGCGTCATTTCTCCTGCTTTTACTTGAGCACACGACAGAGAAATTGCCTTCCGATTTTCAAAGAACTTTCTGTAATTTGCTTCATTACAATTCTTATATTAATGATTTAGAGAGACTTTGCCTACGCGCGAAAATAGTGAAGAAGCGTGTGCTTTTTCAAAGTCTTTCTCGAAATATTCATAAGATACAGCAGAAGAAAATTAAGGGTTGTGGAATTAACTGGAATGTTTTTGCGATGGAGCCAATTCTCATCTTAATCGGCTCTGGTATCCGCATCCCTTGATTGACACTGTGCTTAGGCAGCGGGTGGGATGGGAGTCCACTGTCTAAACCAAAAGGGTCTTAATACTTACTATTATCTATTCTTAACTAACAAATAAGCTTACTATGAAAACACAGAATCCATTTTGCAGTTAACGGGTGCTTTTTCTGTGTTTTGACGCTAAATAAAAGCGGGAGAAGTGATTTTGCGTGTTGCAAAAATTCTCCCGCTTTTTTCTTTATGTGCTTAACTATTCAGCTAGTTTGAATTGCCACCACCAAAATTATCCAGGATGGTGCCAGGTGCATTCAAGTTGAATAAGCCAATGTAGCCGTTGCTGGTGGCATACGGCCAGCTAGAGACATCGCGAACGCCAATGGAGCTGCCATTTTTGAATATTTCTACGGTGCCATTTGCGCTGACGGTTGCGCCAAACTGATCGTTGTTGGCAAAGGTGACGGGGATGCTGCTGCCGTGCTGTGTCCAACCGCCGAAGCTGGTGTAGGTCCACACCTGAACGCGCTGGTTGCCTGGGTCGTAGAGTACGTCAATCAGGCCAGCGCCGTACCCGCTGCCACTTTGGCCTTTGAGAATGAGGCCAATTTCGGTGCTGCCGGAATCAATGGATAGCAGGGTAACGAAGGCTTCCTGGTTGGCGCCAAAGCTGCTGCCGCTCCAGTAGATGTCTTCGTCGTAGCCAATGTCTAAACGGCCGTTTGCCACTGCATACCCACTCGTGCTGCCAGCCCAACTGTTGCCAATTGGCCCATTGGCGCGATTAAAATCGTCCAGGATGCCCGTAGCCGGGAAGCCCCCGCTTGGCGGCGTGGTGGCCGTGGCGGTTGGTGTAGGGGGAACGGCCGTTGCCGTGGGCTGTACCGGGGTGGCCGTTGCCGTAGGCACAACCGTGGTGGCCGTGGCCGTGGGCGTGGGCTGTACCGGCGTAGCCGTTGGGGCAACTGTGGTGGCCGTGGGCTGCACCGCTGTGGCGGTAGCGGTTGGCGCAACCGTAGTAGCGGTCGGCGGTACAGATGTAGCGGTTGGCGGCATTGGCGTGTTTGTCGCGGTGGGTGCTGGCGCTGCTCCCACCGTGCCGCCACCGAAGTTGTCTAGCACAGCATTGGAAGCGTTGAGATTGAACAAACCGATGTAGCCACCGTTGGCCGCATAAGGCCAGTTAGATACGCTGCGCACGCCAATTGAACTGCCATTTTTGAAGATTTCTACGTTGCCATCCACCGTGGCGCGGGCACCAAATTGATCATTGTTGGCAAAGGTGACCGGAATGCTGGTTCCTTGCAGCCGCCAGCCAGATGAGGTGGCATAGGTCCACACCTGAACGCGCTGGCTGCTCGGGTCATAGACAACATCAATGAGACCGGTGCCGTACCCGCTGCCGCTTTGGCCTTTAAGAATAAGGCCAATTTCTGAGCTGTTGGCACCGATGGAAAGCAGCGTGACGTACGCTTCCTGGTTGGCGGCAAAGCTGCTGCTGCTCCAGTAGATATCTTCGTCGTTGCCGACATCCAAACGGCCGTTAGCAATGGTATACCCGGCGGTGTTACCCGCCCAGCTGCTGCCTACGGGGCCGTTGGCGCGGTTAAAATCGTCCAGGATGCCCGTGGTGGGGAAGCCAGAGACGGTAGGCACGGTGGCGGTGGCCGTTGGCGTAGCCGTTGGGCCAGTAGCGGTAGCGGTCGCCGTGGGGCCGATGGCGGTTGCCGTTGGCACTGGCGTTTGGTTCAATGGCAGTGGATTACAGTTAGACAGCTGCACACTGAAGTCGATCGCTGGCGAGACGCCGTCGATTGTTTCAATCATGGCCCCGTTTTCGGGGGGAGTCAACGAAATCGTATGGCTTTGACCTGGTTGCAAGTAGGTTTCGCGCCAGACATCGGTGCCCCGTTCCCATTCAATGATGAGAACCAGACCGGAGACGGCCGTAACCTGACATCCATTGGCCCAGGCACCCATGTAGGGGTACTGAAGTTCACCCTGATAGTTGTACACAGTTCTGGAGCTGCCACCGGCGCGGGCATTGTTTGAATAAGCTGCCCACTCAGGCCAGACAATTACAGCGCCTAGCCAGTCGCTACTGGTGCAGTTGGTGATATTACAGCGCCAGTAAGTGGCAACGGAATCAACAACTTCACAAGTCAGCGGGTCGGTACAATCGGCACCGGCGGTGGTTGTGGGGGTGGGTGGGGTGGTGCCCACAGCCGTTGGTGAGGCAATTGGCGTTGGGGTGACCGGGCTGCTGGTATAGGTGTAGGAGAAAGCGTTGTTGCTCTGAACGCTGATCACTTCGCCAGCTGCCAGGCCAGAAACCGTGTAGGTTTGCCCGGCAGACAGGGTGGAGAGCACGCGGTGCGAAGCGGCGTTGGGCAACCCGGCGTAAATCCCGGCCGAGCCGGAAACGATGGTGATGGTCATGCCCGAAGCGGCCGTATCTGGCAGGTAAATTCCGGCCGAAACGGTGTACCCCAGGCGTGTGTTAACCGGGTTCAGGTTAGCCGGCCAAACAGCCGCATGCCCGGTGGTGGAGCTACCCCAACCACAGGGGGAGCTGGTGCAGTTCCAGGTAACCAATTGCGAAGCAAAGGCAGAAGGTTCCCCTGTGCTAACAGCAGTTGGTTCTACGGTGGAAACGGCCGTTGCCGTTGCTTCCGGCGTTGGGGTATTGGCGCTGCTTTCGTTAAGCGTATAGCCAAACGTGCTGCCACCCTGCACGCTAATCACTTCACCGGCCGTAACGCCCGTAATGGCGTACGCACTGCCTACAGACAGCGTCGTCAAGACTCTGTGAGAAGCACCGTTGGGCAAGCCTGCATAAACCGTAGCCGAGCCAGACGTAAGGGTAATGGATACGCCGGAGCTGTTTTCTGCGGGCAGGTAAATATTTTCTGACACGGTATAACCCAGCCGATTGTTCACGGCAGCCAGAGGAGCTGGCCAAACAACTGCCTGCCCGCTGAGGGAGCTGCCCCAATTACAAGGAGAGCTGGTGCAGTTCCACGTTACCAGCTGTGATGTCTCATCAGTCTGGGCAAAAATGTTGCTGCTAAAGTGTGGCAGCAAGGCCATCAATAGCGCCAGAAAAATTGCGTAAATATACCGGGGATGATGTGCTGTCGTTGATTTTTTCATTTGATACCTGTGGTTATGATGCTGACTATGACGATATATTGATACGGTTGATAAACTAGTTACTTCCTATAATTGATTGACTTAGTTTGAGGAGGCACACACCGTGCCCTTTTACTAATTAACCTTCGCTAGACTAGACGGCCACGCTTACGCTCTGTCTTACGCGTGCGCTGCCCGCCAAAACCGTTCCCCCATTTGCGCGGTGGGCGCAATACAATTTGCTGGGGTTTATGAAAGAAATCTGAGTTTGACGCCTTATGCTGTGAAGGCACCGTGAATATAGATTTTTAACCGATGGTCTCCACATCTGTTTGGGGCTACATGTTATGTTGAGTTTGCCCCGTTTTTTCCTCGTTTTTCGCCATTTTTCATAAAAGTTGCAAAAAAATATGGCCATGCAAACGGCCGTTTCCCGGCAATAGGTCAAACGGCCTATAACCCATTTCCTATTCAACCCACCAGGACCTCTCCTTATAGTGCCAGCCAAACCGATTCAGCTGCCCAAGCGCAATAGCCCAAAACAAAGTGGTTCCATGAAGGTACTGAACTGTGTTTGGCAGAAGGAGAATAGTCAATGAGATAGAAGCAAAACCCGTGTGAAACATTGCGCCCACCTTAGTCGTGAAGAAGCTAAACGTGGCAAATGAAATACATCGTGAAGAAGTGTATTTTCATCAGTTAGCGTAACAAAATAGGAGCAGAAAAAAAATGAAGATGCAGAATAAGCGCGCCGAGCGAGATCCGCTGCTGGCGCCATCCACCAACCAACTCAAAAAGTTTGTTCAACGTTTTCCTACATTATTTATCGTAATTGTTGGGCTTGTCTTTGTGGCACAGATGGCCCTGTTTGCCAGCACCTTGTTTGCTCAGAACGAGCAAATTTCTGTGGCCGGCGGCGAGACACTGGTTGTCGATTGTGAAGGGCGCGGGTTTAGAGTCGAGCGGATTTCGCGCACCCGGCTGAGCCTGGAGTGTTCCCCGGTTCGGGGGGGCACCACGCCACAGCCAACAGCAACGGCCGTACCAACCGACCTACCCCCAACGGCAACCCCAATACCGCCAACCGACCCCACCGCAACACCCCAACCACAGCCAACCACACCGCCATCGGGCAATGTCTCTTTCCTTTCTACGTTTGATGGCGACCCCGCTTCGCCATTACCCTGGACGCAGGTAAGCGATTTTTCTAACTGGGATGTAACGGTGCACCGCCGCAGTACCAGCCTGACCATGCAAGGTATTCAGGCCCATCACGGACCGAACTGTGAACCCCCCACCGAAAACACGCATTACAATGACACCTATGAAGGAGCCGTGTTCCTGTGCAAGAACCATGTCATGACGGCCGTTAACGATGATGGCTACGGCGTCATTTATCTGACCCCTAACCAGATTCTAGACTTCTCCAATGGCCAGGAAGCGGTCGTGCGGTTTGATATGAGCACGCTAAAAACGTCTAGCCGCGACTGGGTTAACATCTGGATTTCTCCCTATGATGAACATTTGCAGCTGCCTCTGGAGTTCAATGTTGATCTGCAAGGGCCGCCCCGAAACGCTATCCAAATTGATTTGTCGCCAGAAATGGCCTTTATTCCCACCATCACCCGCAATGGGTCTAGCACCAAGTATCAGTTTGGGGCCAACGGCGTCAACTGGTGGGTGGGTTACGATGATTTCTTCACCCCAGACGCACGCCAGCGCCAAACGTTTGAGCTGCGCATCAGCCAAACGCGCCTGAAGTTCTGTATGCCAGACCATAACTTCTGCTGGATTGATATGCCGCTTCAGGCCCCCCTCACCTGGGACCAGGGCATTATCCAGTTTGGTCACCACAGCTACACGCCCACCAAGGATAATTCTGGCACGCCCAATACCTGGCACTGGGACAATTTTGAGATTGAAAATGGGATTCCCTTTACCATCATCAAAAGCGACCGGCGCTATGTGGATAGTTCAGCCAACATGGTGCAGCTAAACCAACCTGCGCCAGCGGGGGCACACTTGCGCTTTGCGGCCATTGGCCAAAGTGTAGAGGTGTCGTTTGATGGCGGTGCCACCTGGCAGGCGGCTCAGAAAAATCCGCAGGGGAACGATCGATACCACTTTTCTAGTTACTGGACGCCCATTCCGGCGGGCAGTACGCAGGTATTGTTCCGAGCCAGTGGTGGGGGCTGGCAGGCCCGCGACATTACGGTGTGGGCTCGTTAATCGGCTTTCTGGCCTGGTAGGCCGTTTATAAGCAGGTAGTGTTGTCCAGCTATTGGTTCTGTGTCAGTAGCTGGACAACTTCTTGGTTGAGGCGTTCGTAGCCGGCTTCGTTGATGTGGATGTCGTCGGCGGCGTAGGGGATGGCTAACTGGCCGTCTGCCTCGGCCAGCAGGGCATAGGCATCTAGGATGATGACGTTTTCACTTTCTAGTGAGCGGATGTACTGGTTGACGGTGGTTACTGCCGTTTCTGCCGCCTTCGACCAATACAGCCGGTCTATGCCGATGGGGGCGCGAGAAGGCATGATGGTGCTAAGAATAACCGTTGCGCCAGATTGTTGGCTTTGCTCGACGAGGTTTTTGATGTTTTCCTGGCAAATTTGGATGATCTCTTCTTCGTTTGCGGCCAGCACGGCAATAGAAATCAGGTCGTTGCCACCCACCTGGATAATGACAACATCTGGCTGGAGGGGGGCGACGTGCAAATTGTAGCGCTGGCTGGTTTGAACGGCCGTATGTCCATTAATCCCCCGATTCACAAAAACAAACCCAGGCAGGGCCTCTGGGGCTGGCCAGGCCGCCGCGCGGGAATCGCCCACAAAAACCACAACATCCCCCGGCTGGGCAGCCAGGTCTGCGTCATGTGCTGTGTCTATCTGGTTTAATCCTAGCGGGTCCAGGCGGGTGAGGCTAAATAACCGGAAAAAGTGGCGGCTGTGCTTAATGAAAAACACGTTGAAAACCAACGAAAGCAGAAGCAGTGCCAGTAAAAACAAGAGCAGCCAAACCGTTCGATTATCTGAAAACATAAGCGTTTAAAAATTGAGCGTTGGCGCTTCTGGCTGTTGGGGCGAGGTGGAGAGGGTGCGCAAATTGTTAAGTGCGGTCAGAATGATAACGATAGACCCAGCCAGTTCCAAAGCGCTGTTTACCCGGATGCCGCCGGTAAATTGAGAGAGTTCTGGGAGCGCAATGCCATAAAAAGTGGCAATGCGCACAAATATAAAGCGAAAAATAAACAAAAGGCCAAAAAAGATGAAGAGATAGCGCCGCCAATAGTGGCGAACCAGCCAGACGAGGGCCAGCATGGCCACCAGACCCGCCAGGCCAAATACGCCCAGAAAGAGAATTTGGGCACGCTGACCAAATTCATACCAGCCTTGTTCCCAGGCGATGGTTTTGATAACGGCCGTAAACCAAGATTGCAAGTCTAGCTGTTTGTTAATGCCCAAAAAGGTCAAAAAGAAAGCCAACCCCAGCCAAATGACAACGTGCGCGCGTGAATTTTCTACGGGGAAAATTCGTTTAGCATACATAGCACAAACCAGGCAAGCTGCCGCGGCAACCAGGTAAAACACAAAGGTCACCCAACCCAGCACAGACGGATCCCCAACATGTAGTTCAAAAGGAACGGATGAAATAGCTCTTAAAATAGACATGGCGCGATAAGTTTTGTAGATTTAACGGGATACACCCCTGGAAATAGAAAAAGGGTTGGGCCAACCAGCCCAACCCCAAAATGTATACAACTTTCAAACAAACAAACACCTAATCGGCACAGACTGGCATTTGCAAGCAGTGAGTTACCGCATCATTCAACTCACGCGAGGTGATTGGCTGGGTCAAGATGGGATGGCTGCGAATGCCATTAGACAACAGCTTCAGATGGTCGGTAACACTGGCCGTCATAACAATAATCGGCAGTTTCTTGAGTTTGTCATTGGATTGGATCTTTTCCATTAAGGTTAAGCCATCCATCTCTGGCATATTGATGTCGGTGATCATTAAATCTACCGGCGTCTCTTGCAGTTTTTGCAATGCTTCGTGTCCGTTAATTGCGGTGATTACATTGTGATTGCTGCGTGAGAGCATAATGCAAAGTAATCTGTGGGTCATGGGCATATCATCAACGATAAGTATGTTGGCCATTGCGATATCTCCTGTGTGATGGTGAAGTGTTGATGACAACTTCAAGCGTGTCTTCGATAGTTTGCGAAAACCTGGCTAACTGCGTTTGGGCATCTGGAAAACTTTTCTTGAACTTTCTCCATGAAAAAGCGTAGTCCCGCATCTAGGTCATAGGTTAAGAACTCAAACTTACAAACATGTTTACGAAGACGCGTTGATCGTTAAGCGAGGTTTTTTACCAAATGCCAGGAGTTACCATTTGCATCTGAGCAATAGTCTACGGTATCCATCAAGTTTTTGATGATAAAGAGCCCGTAGCCACGGATTTGTGGTTCATCCAGGTTGGGTGTGCGGGAGGCAGCGTATTCAAAGGAACGGCCGTTGTCAAACAAATTGACCACCAACTGCTGTGGGTTTTCCCGCAGCATAAACTCCAGCTTAATTGAGCCGGGCAATCCACTGTAGGCATGCTCAATGATGTTGGTACACGCCTCATGCACGGCCAGTTCAATATTGTAGGTGAGTCCCTCGCTGGTGGGCACAGAAGAGGAATTGTTAAATACGCAGGAGATACAAGTCCCAATCATGAGCAGATAGGCATGTGCTGCAGGCATTTCTACTCGAATAGTTTCGACTTTGTTGGTTAGTTCATTTTGGATCATAATGAATTACTCGATGCTTGGTTCTTTGATTTTTCCTGTTGAAGGTACTAAGTGGTTGGAAAAAAGTTTTCAAAATTCTTTATCAACAGATTTCGCAGATTTTGCAGATTTAGGGGGAAAAATCTGTGATGATTATTTTTCAAAAACTTTCTGCACTTTACTTAAATCTTTTTTTACCCCAAAAATGGGTTGCTGTCTCTGTTTATTTGGTGGGCTTCAAGATTAGGACAGTTCTGTCGTCTTCTTGATATCGACCTGCATTGAAATCTTCGAGCATGGCAAACAGCTTGTTGCTCAGCTCTTTCGGGGTCTCGTGGCGCAGGGCGGCAACGGCCGTAACCAGCCGATTGAGACCAAACTGCTCTTCCTTCTCATTATGCACTTCATACAATCCGTCGCTGCCCACAATGAGAAGGTCGTAGCGGCTCAGGTAAAGGGTGCGCTCGACGGTGGTTGTGTGGGGCAAAATGCCCATCGGCTCACTATCTGCGCCAATTGTCAAGGCTCGACCATCGGAAGGGCAGTAGATGACCGGCGAATGCCCGGCATTGGCGTAAATCAGTTTGCCGGTTGCTGGGTCGAACTGGCCCACAAAAATGGTGGCAAACATGGTAACGCGGGAAAAATCTTTGTAAAGTTCGCTGCTGACCTGTTCAATTATTTGCCCCGGCGTCAGGGCGGGTATGCGCTGCATTCTCAGGCGGGTCACACTGAGGGTCATGGCCATCAACAGCGCAGACGCAATTCCTTTACCAGAGACATCGCCAACGACAAACGTGATACGGCCGTTTGGATGCAGGCAGTAATCGTAAAAATCACCCCCACATGGGAGGCCGCTTTTGAGGCGGCCCAAAAGTCTAGCTCAGGTATCTGTGGTAACTCTTGCGGGAACAGCTGAGATTGAACCCGTTGAGCCATTTCCATTTGATGCCCCAACCGCGCTTTGTCCAGGCCATCCTGGTAGGAAATAACGTTTTCAACCTGCGCACCTGCGTACTCGGCAATCATGCGCGCCAGTTTGATATCTGGGGTGGTAAAGGCGTTGCCAACCTTATTAACCATGCCGATAACGGCCGTTTTGGCAAACCGCACATCCACCGGCACCATCAAAATATTGCGAATTCCTGGATGATCTTCCACCTCACGCAAAAACAAAAAGCCCGCGCGTGACCGGTTCATTTGCAGTCGGAAATCCGCTACGTCATCTGCATCCAGTAAAATAGTTGGATATTGAAAAAAAAGTAGCTGTCCCGTTTTTAGCTCTACCCAGATAAACGCACTGCCGGTTGCCATTAAATCGGCACATTTGCCCAGCAGCGCCTCCAGCATCTCCTCCATATCCAGGTGATTACGGGTGGTTTGGGTCAGTTGGTGCAAGGCCCAAAACTGATCCTGCGTATCCACCAAAACGGCCGCAACATTATTAAGTTCCTGCTCTTGCTGAATAATCGATTCAATAATCTGGCTTTCAATTGCTAACAGCTGTTTGGCCTCGTCAGTGCAAATCCCGCCCACTCGAAACTCACCCAGGCAGCCATTGTTGTAATAAATGGACTCTGCCAGGCTGGCTTCCGAGACATCAACGCCATGAGGCCAGCTAGCCAGCACACGCTTCCCACTGGTGACAGCGAAAAATGTGGCACCGGCTTTGTGCCAGGCCTCAGCCATCTTCAAAAAGATGGGTTGCCGATTGACAAGAAGTGTCTCTAACACGAGTGCAGTCAGCCTATGCGTCTACATAGAGAATGCAGCGATAGCATCTTCTTCAGCCAAAAAGATCTCGAAATATTTGTCCAGGCGTGTCAGTTCAAAATAATGCGCACAGACTGCTGCAGCCCGCAAAGGTAAAGATCACCCTCCTGCATTCTAGACTGCTTAGTGCCTTGAACGAGCGTAGATAGCCCGGTGGAATCGACAAAACTAACGTTTTCCATGTTCACAACCACCCTTGCCGGGGTGGTGTTTGTTACCAAATCAATCCGTTCCAGAACGGTATTGGCGGTAGAGGTATCAAACCGCCCTGCCAGTTCTAAAATTTGAATATCGTTTACTTTTCTTTCTGTAATTTGCATACTGCCAATCCTTGGTCTTTGTTTCTCGCAATTCGCGTGAGTTTTATCATGAATGCGCCAGTATCATGTGTGCTTCAATGGTTTGGCACTTGCCAAAACAAGAATGCCCTATTAGCCTGACAGATTATATTACTGAATGTTGCCAGGGGAAGATTTTGGCCCTAAGTTTTGTTTTGACGGGAAGAGTCCTGTTCTGTAAGAGACGACGGTCGGTGAATCAGCCTCTCCTTTACCCTAATCAACTAATCTAGTCGTCTACCTATTGTAATGAGCGTTCAACTAAAGCCCCACCTGCCTTTAGGCACGGTGAGCGCTTGTTATTTGCGCCTATTACCGGGGCCTTTTTCGTGTGCAGTAAACCACAGAAATTTTTTCGGGTGAAAAAAGCAGTTGCTTTGCGGTTTACTCAGGTAAAAACCAATTTCGCGTGCCTTCTTATTCAAAACTCTTTTTTGGCTTTACATAAGTAAAATGCAGAAAGTTTTTAAAATTCTTTATCAACAGATTTCGCAGATTTAGGGGGAAAAATCTGTGAAATCTGTGAAATCTTTGATGATTATTTTTCAAAAACTTTTTGCACTTTACTTAATCTGTACGGAACCTATTGCTAACCTGATGCCACCTTTTGGAGCGCAGCAGTACGATGTAGATTCAAGAGGCGAGCGACGTTAAAGGGGGTTTTTGCCAACCCAGACGCCACCAAGCGGGGCCTGTTTGCTTGAGGATTTGTAAATCAAGACGCCATGTATGTGTGGCCGTATAGTATGTATCGGCGACCAGTATGGTTTCAATCCCACCTAAATCCTGAGGCTGTACAAACCACAAGCCGGTAAAGCCAGCTTTGCGTTCAAATCGTTTTTGTTGCCACTCTTCTTGAACAGAGCGGGTTTCTTCTTCGGTTAGGGGCTTGACGCCAACGAGCGCCAGTTTACCGGTGAAGATGTTCCATAATTGCGGCAGCCGGTGCAAATGCCACTTGGCTAACCAACGGCCGAATTTTGTTGACTGCCCGCGTCTGTTTGTAGTGGCAAACTCCCACAGGGTTAGCGGTTGGGGGACAAAGGTGCTGTTTTGCCAGGAAGATTGCACATCGGCATGGTAGTAGGTGGTTTTGGTCAGCGCTTTTTGCTGAAAGAGGTAAGACAACAGGCTGATCAGCACCATTAGCCAACTAAACCCGACCATCAAGACGAGCGCGGTGGCTCTTTCTAGCAGTTGGAAGAACCCCGTGTCTGAAACGGTCTGAAAGGCGCGGCCTACCAAAAACTGGTCGGTAATGTGTACGGCTTTGCCGGTGTTAATGTCTACGACTTGCCCTTTGTTCACCAGGCGGTTTTCCAGGTTGACCAGCTGCCCAACGTAGGTGCCGTTGAAGACGGCCGTTTCCCGAATCGTCGCTTCTTCGGCAATGACCACATTGTTGCCAATAACGGCCGTTGGTCCCAGCTGTGCCCCGGCCCCAATGTAGCAGTTGTCGCCAATCACCACGGGTGGTTGAAAGCGGACGTCTGGGTGAATCACATTGTTGCGGCCAATCCAAATGCCGTCGGCCATTTTGCGGCTGCGCTGCCAATATGGCTGCAACAGCGGTTTTACGTCGCCTTCCGCCTCGCTGCCAGAGCCGTTTTTTAGCAAAGCGGTTTGAAACTCCTGGTAAGCGGTAAAAGAAAGGAGGGGGTTCCAGTAACGTTTGCTTTCGTAGGCGTAAACCGGCAGCCCTTTTTCAAGAAGGTGCGGAATAAGCTGCGCGTAAATATCAATATGTTTACCAGCCGGAATGTGGGCAATCACTTCAGGGCTAAGCAGATAAAGGCCAGTGTCGTATTGGGAACGGCCGTTTTCCTCACCATCCCCCACTTGCCCAACCTGGCCAGAAGCGTTCACTTGAACCTGGGCCCACCCTTCAGCTCCATGTGAACTAACCAGCGCCGTCAGGCAAGCCCCATGCGCCCGATGAAACGCAATCAGTTCAGCCACATCAAAATCAATGACTGTATCGCTCGGAACCACCAGGAGCAGGTTGTCGCCCACGTGTGACGCCGCTTGTTTTACAGTCCCGCCGTTGCCCAGGGCCTTTCTTTGGAGCAAGTAGTCTAGCTTGACGCCCCAGCGTTCACCTTTGCCCAGGTAAGATTCAATATGCCCGGCCTGATTATGCAACGCCACCAGAATTTGCTTCTGGTTTTGCCGGGCCAGCAACTCCAACGGGTAAAGCAGCAACGGCCGATTTGCAATTGGCACCAGCGGGGGTGGCACCAGGTTGGTTACGGGCTGCAATTTTTGGTTTTCACCAGTAGCCACAAGCAGAACCTGTACCGGTTCTGTCACATTTTCCTTCGATTCCGACATAATTGCCTTAAGCATAAAAACTTCCTGATAACTCTTTGTGCGTCTTGCCACATATCAGTTTGACTGAAAAAAGAAATTTAGACACTGATAAACAGTGATTTTCACAGACAACAGCCCAAAACCAGTGTTAATCCGTGTCCAATTCAGAAAGTGATATGTAGCTAGTTTGTGCGTTAAAAATGAAAGGCCGCTTACTAAGTGCTCTGTTAGCGAAATTCTTTTACAGGGCAAAACCAATCAGAGCACTGGAAGCTTTGTGGGTTTTGCCAAACAAAGCACTAAGCAGATTCCAGCATTCCCATGGCAGAATCAATATCTTTATAAAGCGACAGAACCTTGTCGAAGCGAACAATTTCAATGACGCGGTTCACGTCTTCAGAGCAGTTGGCCAGACGAACCTTCCCGTTTTGCTCTTCTGCCAGGCGCTGAATTTTTGCCAGGGCAGCCAGGCCCGCGCTAGCCAGAAAAACAGTGGCGGCAAAGTCCAAAATGAGGAATGGGTTTTTCCAGAGATGCTCTTCACACTGTTCGATCAAGTCGTTGGCCGTGTTGGCATCCAGGCGACGCGTTACTTTTACCACGGTCCATTGGGCCGGGCTTACCGCCTGGGGCCGGGTGGGCACCGAGGGGGCGGCTGTTTCTGGGATTCGCACTTTTTCCTCACGCAATGCAGCAAACGCAGTTTCTATTGTTGGTACAATCACAAAGAAAGAAGCCAGCTTTAGCACATCCAGGGTTCGCTTGATGTTTTCTGGAACATGGGCCAGGAACATCTCCCCTTTTTGGTTTCTTGCATCTTTGGCCAGCGCCACGAGGGAGCCAACGGCCGTACTGTCCAAAAAGGCCACATTTTCCATGTTAACCACAAGGTACGGCACTTCAGCCAGGGCTTCTTGCCCGGTATGGTAAATCTCCTCGTGGTTCTGAACGGTAATTTTCCCCTGTAGCTCAAGAACGGCCGCTTCATTATCCACAATCATGCTATTGGCTTTAGGCAAAACCATCGCCGGTTGATCCCCCCGGCGCATCGTCCACCACTGCCGGGTAAAGAAATAGCCAAAATTAACAAGATCCAGCACGTACCGCCGCCAAAGCCTACGCGGTTCCTGGGCTAAACGGAACAACCATTCCAGCCCACTTTTTTGCATCCACAATGGAGCCCGCGCCCGGTAACCTGCAATAAAGTCCAGCGTGGCCCCCACACCAATCATCACCGGCACATTCACCTGATGCCGGTACATGCCAATCCATTTCTCTTGCTTTGGATTACCAAAGGCGACCAGCAAAATATCAGGATTCGCTTGCCGAATATCCTGTACAATTTCGTCGCTCATCTCTAAAACAGAGCTGTAAGGCGGCGAATTGATCCCAGCAATCACCAGGTTTGGTAACTTTTCTTGCAAAACAACGGCCGCTTGTTGCGCAATGCCCGGCGCAGCGCCTAGCATATAAATCGAGTACCCTTTTTTCGCAGCGCGTTCAGCCAACATCGGCACAATGTCTGAACCGGCCACCCGCTCTTCTAGCGGAAGGCCCAAAAAGCGCGCCCCCCACACCAGGGGCATGCCATCCGCCATTAGCAAATCAGACTCCTGCAACAAAAAGCGCAGCTCTGGGTCTGACATTGCCTTAACCACAAAATCAGCATTCACCGTTGCAACCTGGTGATTTTTGCCCGTGGCCCGGCCAACTTCCACAAAATCTTCCAAACGATCCAAGGTTTC
This sequence comes from Candidatus Leptofilum gracile, assembly GCA_016713825.1. Taxonomy (GTDB): domain Bacteria; phylum Chloroflexota; class Anaerolineae; order Promineifilales; family Promineifilaceae; genus Leptofilum; species Leptofilum gracile. The sequence goes on from JADJOJ010000006.1 coordinate 47,910, forward strand.
TTCAGTATTAAGATCGTCGATAGGTATACCTGAAATGACAATTAATTTACGCATGAGATTGCTAATAAGCTCCCTTACCGGTAACAACCGCTGGAATTGTCTTTAAAAGAATCTCCACATCTTTGAGCAAACTCTGTTCCTGAATGTATTGCAGGTCAAGCTCAATCCAACGTTTAAACTCCAGATCGCTGCGCCCCGAAACCTGCTGCAACCCTGTGATTCCCGGTACTGCATCCAATCTTTGTAAATAATCAAATTGATAATAGGCAACTTCTTCCGGCACGGCTGGCCGCGGGCCTACCAGGCTCATTTCACCTTTCAAAACGTTGAGCAGCTGTGGAACTTCATCAATACTCAACTTGCGAATGATACGCCCCACACGCGTGATGCGCGGGTCGTTGCGCATTTTAAAAACGACCTCATCAGCTTCATTTTGTTCCATCAGCTCTTTTTGCGGGCGTCTGCGTCTATGTACATTGAGCGGAACTTGTAACAGTAAAATGGTTTACCCCACCGGCCTACCCGTATTTGCTTGTAAAAGATGGGGCCAGGCGAGTCTAGCTTAATGGCCAAGACAATTGGCAATACAATCAGAAGAACAAACGGTAGGCAGAGCAATACAATGGCCGCATCAAATAGATATTTCATGCGCTCGATCAGCTTGAAGCGGATAACGCGGCCAATCATGCGCATACGCATACGCCGAATTGCCAGGGAAGAGGTGTAGGTGCGGTTGAGGAAAACCTCAACCATGCGATCTGCTTTTCTTTGTTCTTCCGATACATCTTCCGACATATCTATTGCGGGAACATTGCTTGTTATATTTTCCACAGAAATACCTTTCTGGTTTGTTGAGGCTTTATAGGGTGTTTGCATCGAAATTTGATTGTTTAGCATAAGACTAACCCTCGTTGCGCGTGGTACGAACCCATGTTTGCTGTTTGAAGCCAAACAAAATGCGCACGTAGTGCCAAATTTTCCAAAGGATATACCACGGTGCATAAATAAAAACGCGGTAAACAGACCTTGGTGCATTTACCATTTTTAAACCTGCCAGCAGGTAAACCACCTGTCCCAGTAAAACGCCTAAACTTAGAATCAGGCTGTATAGGCTGAGATTAAAGGTTGTCCCCGAAGCGCCCAGGGTGGAGGGTTGGCTCCCTAAAGTGCGCGCTTCTGTAAACCACCAAAGCAGGCTGCCCAACAAAGAGACCACGGACAGCCCGGCTAAAACCGAAAATGGCGGGATCAAATGCTCCATAATGGCATCCAGCAGCACAAAGGCTTTTTTAGGATGGTTTGCCTTGCGTAGTACGGCCGTAAACAGCTGCGGAATATATTTTTTTGCCATCTGCAGGCGGCCTTGCTCCCATCTAACATTTTGTGATCGAGCATCTGTCAATTTATCTGGCATCTCTGCCTGAATCACGGCATCTGGGGCAAAAGTCACCCGTTCACCCGACAAAAGCAAAGTCATGTGCAGTTCTATATCTTCGGTAACAGAGTCTGACCAGGTTTGGTTGCGCATGATATCGGCGGCAAAGACCATGCCGTTGCCTTTTAGCCCGGCAGAACCACCCAACACCATGCGCCCTTGGGGCCGCAGATAATGCAGCACCGCCAGCGCTGCGTAGCGCAAGCCCGCGCTAAAGGAGCTTTCTGGGTTTTGGACCGCATAATAAGATTGAATAACGCGTTCACCGTTGTTTAGGCGGGCGTTCATGACGTCTAAAAAATTTTCAGAAACGATGGTGTCGGCATCCAGAATGACGACGGCATCGTGGGCCACGTTGTCTTGCCACAACTTTTCCAGCATCCATTGCAGGGCATAACCTTTGCCTTTTTTATGGTCGTCTTGCCGTTCGTGGGCAATGGCCCCGTGTTGTGTGGCGAATTCGGCCGTTTTATCCACGCAATTATCGGCAATAACATGTACGCTGTACGCTTCCTTGGGGTAAGCCAGGGCTTGAAGATTGACAAGCAGGCGTGGCAACAATTTTTCTTCGTTATGGGCTGGGATCAGAATCAAAAACTTGTGTCGCTTTTGGTTGGCCCGTGCTGATTGTGTGTGCTTAGGCGCACGCCAGGCGGCAAAAGTTAGAAGAAGAAGATACGATACGATAAAAGTGGTGATGAATTGCAGACCGAGCAATCCTGCTTGCAGTAATGTGTTCATTTGCTATGTACTATCCCCTGCATTTTGATGATGTCTTGTCTAAATAAAGAATCAAGAAGAACTTGCCCGAACTGTTTCATCTTTTTCCAAGCCGCGCCCTTCCTTGGTGAGAAAAGGAGGTTAAAAATAGCGTGATCTGGCAAAAATACTTCTAACTTGTCTAGGGGCCGTGCTGTTTTTATATACCATAGGCCCATGGAGTTCTGTGACGGGGAATAGCGTTAATGGTCAACTTTATGCTTGTGTTTTGGGTAAGGAGACCTTTTGTGAAACCTTGTTAAATTGTTTGGAACTATTCAGGTTCCCTGGCAAAACGCTAAGGGTCTGTATAGTTACCATTGTTTGATGTAAACGTAGCAGCGGCTTAGTTTATGCAGTAACTGGCTTTGCTGCCTGTACAATCACTACAGCTTTTTATTGGAAGTTAATGCTCAGAACTAATCCCCATTTTCCTGCACATTACACAAAGCAACATAGCGATGAAATTTGTTAATTAGCACTATTATTGTCTAGGGACCCTTACAACTCTTATTAAGGGTAGGTCACCCGGAAAACCGTTAACAAATTAATAACTTATGTTACGCAGCCTACATTTGAAAAGTCTTGTTTTTCTCTGGTGACAAACCATTTACCCTAGAGACGTTTGGCATCTTTTCCAGAGTGCGTACAGTACACCTGTTCCCAGCCATTGCTTGTTTCTCACCACCCTGAAATCAGCCAGGCAGGTGTTTAGATGGTTAGACAATGTTTCACTCCCATTGGTCACGATTTCATCTGGGTGGGTTTTGCTGAGGCAAAACTGCGTTGGTGTTTGAACCGGGTCGGTTGTTAGTAAGCTGTTGCGCCGCTCGATGGCTATATCCAGGGTAGACCCAATTCTTTGGCACGTTTGGTGTATTCTTGGATGCCCAAACGGCCGATTTCATACATATCCTCTTTTGCCACCATCGACTTGAACCAGGTGGTAATTTCTGCCAGCGCTTCTTTCCAGGTAAAAACAGGCCGCCAACCGAGACGGCCGTTTGCCTTTTCCCAACTCAGCCGCAAATAATTGGTTTCTGCCTTGGTAAAGCCCGGATCGGTGTGCAGCCATTCACCGCTGCCCCACAGCGAGATCAGCTCCGTGACAATCTCCTGTGCCGAGATGCCAGTTAGCTCCAGCGGGCCAAAGTTCCACGCCTCAGCAAATTCTGGCCCTTGCGTGAGCAGCAGATGGCCCAGCCACAAATAGCCGCTAAGCGGTTCTAAAACAAGCTGCCACGGCCGTACGCTAAGCGGGTTACGGATTTCAACCGGCTGGTTGGCCATGAGCGCTTTCATGCAGTCGGGCACCAGGCGGTAAGCGGCAAAATCGCCACCGCCAATCACATTACCCGCCCGAACCGAGGCAATCGCCACGCCATGATCTGCGTAATTTTCCGGGGCAAAGTAGGTGGCCCGGTAAGAAGCGATAGCCAGTTCGGCCATCGCCTTGCTGGCGCTGTACGGGTCCAGGCCACCCAGGCGATCCGTCTCCCGGTAACCCCACAGCCACTCTTCGTTGTAATACACTTTGTCGGTGGTGATGCTCACTACCGCCTGCACGCTGTTGGTTTGGCGGATCGCTTCCAGCATGTTGACCGTGCCCAAGGCGTTCGTTTCAGGGTCAGATGTGGCATTTTGAAGGCGTTCAGCACAACGGGTTGGGCCGCCAAATGAAAAACAAGGGAAGGTTGGTACGTTTCTAGCACGCCTTTCAACGGGTCCAGATCGCGAATATCGCCCCGCACATCGGTGATGCGCTGGCTCATGTTGCTAAGCACAAAGTTACTGGGGTCGGTGGGCGGTTCCTCTAAAGAGTAGCCAATGACATTGGCCCCCAATTCCTTGAGCCATAGCGTCAGCCAGGAACCTTTAAAACCGGTGTGGCCAGTCACGAGGACGGTACGGCCGTTGTAAATACCGTTGAACTGAGATTTCATAACGTAACTTCCTTACAGGTTCTTAACCAAAATGGGTAGTCAGGCGCGCCACAATGGAGTTGCCAATGCTGATGGACGACGTGGCGGCCGGTGAGGGCGCATTGACCACATTCACAATCCGCTTGCTCTCCTGATAGGCAAAATCATCCAGCATGCCCCCATCTGGCTTGATTGCCTGCGCCCGAAATACCCGCAGGGGCGGGAATCATATGCTCGGCGCGAATATCGGGGACCAGTTTTTGCAGCGCCTTCACAAAGGCAGCTTTGCTGGCCGAGCGCCACATTTCGCCCAGTCCGGCCCGCCAATACATTTTGGCCATGCGGCGAAAGCCGGGGTAGGCAAACGTTTCCCACAGGTCGCCAATATTTATGTCAAGTTTATTGTACCCTTCACGGGCGAAGGCCAGCACGGCGTTGGGGCCGCACTCCACGCCGCCATCGATCATGCGGGTAAGGTGTACCCCCAAGAACGTGAAGTCGGGGTTGGGTACCGGGTAAATGAGCCCATTGCACAAAAAGCGCGCCTCTGGTTTTAGCTCAAAATATTCGCCGCGAAACGGCACAATTTGGGCGGGGACGGTATCGGCCGTCATGCGCGTCAGGCGGTCGGAGTGCAAACCGGTACAGTTGATGAGGAAGTCGGCGCTGAATTCGCCCTGGGTGGTAACGGCCGTTACCCTATCCGCCCGCTCCTGAATATCGGTCACCCGTGCATTTAGCACAACGGTGCCTCCATTTGCCTCTATAATTTCCGCAAACCGGGCAATGACATGCTTATAATCTGTAATGCCCGCTTCCGGCACATGAATGGCCGCAATGCCGTTGGCATAGGGTTCCAACTCATGCAAACGGGCCTGATCAATCATCTGGCAATCGACCCCGTTGGCCTGACCCCGCTCGAAAATCATTTGCAGCGTAGGTAGCTCGCTTTCATCTACGGCCACGATCACTTTACCCACCCGCTGGTAGGCGATGCCTTGCTGATCGCAAAACGCTTCCATCAACGCTTTGCCTTCCCGGCAATTTTGGGCCTTGAGTGAGCCGGGTTTGTAATAAATGCCGCTGTGCAGCACCCCCGAGTTATGCCCGGTTTGGTGGGCACCCAAAATCGATTCTTTTTCTAAAACGGTTATCGTTTTGCCGGGATACTTTTGGGAGAGGCTATAGCCTGTCCCCAGGCCGACAATGCCCCCGCCAAGAATGAGAATATCAGAATGTGTCATGGTAAATACAATACCTCTTTGAACCTGCAAACGTTTAATAAACAAAGCCGATCGCCATAATACTACACCATTTGTAGATAGTAACTAGCGTTATCTGGCTATGTTATCTGTTTCTGCTTTGGGGGAATTGGGCCAGGCGGGCTTTTCTTACCAGGCTGGGCAGCTGCCAGAACCAGGTTTGGGGCGCAAGTCTAACGGCCGAAAAACAAAAGAAGCTGCAATAAAGATGTGATACGAAAGACGTTTTCTGGCAGCGGCAGCGCGGCGCCGCTGTCTGCACGATCTATCCAGATACCTGCGGCAAAATGACCAGCGTTAACGGCCGCTTCTGCATCTACCACCAAATTATCTCCCACGTACAAACAACTGCCGGGTGCCTGGTGCAGCTTGCTCGCGGCCCGCCGAAAAATGGTTTTGCTAGGCTTGTGCACCCCCACTTCCTCGCTGATGATGACATGCGTTTGGGGAACAATATCACCCATCAGCTGCTCAATTGTGCCGCGTACGGAGGAGGAATGGTTAGAGAGGATGCCCAGCTTCAGATTTTGGTTTTGTAACGTGCGCAGGGTGGGCAACACATCGTCGAACAGGTAATGGGGCAAAAGCCCGTAGCCTGCATAAACCGAATACGCAAATTCATAGCTGGTGTCGGGATGGTTGAGCCGCCGCAGCAGTTCGCCGTAAAGGCGAATGATCTCTCGCTTCTTTTGTGGGCGCAGCGAGCCGCTCATTTTGCCGCTGGCAATATCGGCCTCCAGCGACGCCTGGGCTGCGGCAACTTCAGCTTCTGTGCAAACAACACCGTACTCCTGAAACAATCGGGTGGTGCGGGCTATGTGAGAGACGTTTGGCCCCAAAGAATACGCCAATGTGAAATCCCAATCAAAAAGAACGGCCGTAACCGGCCCTGTTTGCCATGTGTTCCGCGATGAACTCATAATCCAACCTTGTACAAATGTGATCTTGCATGGCCTGTCATTGTAGCTATTTGGACAGGTTTATAGCGTGAAAGTCACATCAAAACTGCCTCGTAAAGAAATCTAGGAAAGCGTGGACTTGTTTCTTCTGCTGAAGATGGCTGTTTGCCCAAACTGGTCAAGCTTGTCACAAACGGCCGACCCGATGCCTGGCTTGATGATTTGCCTATCGTTTCTATGCCTTCTTACTCTATCCAGATACATTGAAACGGATCATTCTCGCAATTAATATCAAGAAAACAATGCCATTAAAAGAAACGAAACTCGGAAACTGGAATACCGCCGCACCCATTGTGGCTGTTGTGGGCGCACTAAACCTGGGAAACCAGGTGCTGCCCTACTACCTCAGGCAGCAGCACCCCAAGATTGTCACCATCGAAATTGGACCTTTCGCCCGCCAACTGGCGGAAGAGGCGGAAAAGGATACACCCAAAAAATACGACCTTTCGGCACGAAAGCTGGCCGAACATGGCGCAGACCATGTGATCTCCCAACTGATTCAGGCCATTAGCCAGAGCGATGCGTGGCAAGATGCCCCCTTGATCATTACCGGCATTCAAACCCCAGCTGAGGCCGCCACGCTGAAAGATTATTTTGGCCCAAGATTGATGCTGGCTTACGTAGAAATCCCTCAGTCGCCCACCGTGGAACAACCGCCTGATGCAATACAGTCGCCGGAGGATGTGCGATTAAACATTGCCGAGTGGGCCGATGTAATTCTCTGGAACGATGGGGCGCTGGAACATTTTTACCGGCAAATTGACGCCAAAATTGTCCCACATATTGCCCAATCCGGTTAGGTTCACTAGCTTTGCACTTTTGATTGTCGTTCCCCGAATGCGGGAATCCACGCCAGTGAAAAGAGTGAAAAGATGGCTACCCGCCTACGCGGGTAAGACACGACCTCTGGTGGGTTTAAAATCTGCAAAGATAGTGTTAGGTTAAGGAGTAAAGAAAAGAATGAATGAACTAGATTTCACCCTGGAACTGAACAGCGCAAATTTACCCCAAACGGCCGAATACAATCTCTACACCCAGGCTGAAGAACGGCTACACGCCCTGGCCGCCAACCACAACGACATGACCGGCGCAGCCATCAACGTGCGCCGCCCCGCTTCCGGCGAAACCGCCTACTTGCACGAAGTGACGGTGGTCATTTACATTCGTCCAGAGCAAATTGCGGCCACAGAAAAAGATTCCTCGCCAGAGATGGCGCTGAAAGGGGCGCTGGACGCCGCCGAGCGCCAGGTGCGCCAGCGGCGCGCCAAGCTGAAGGAGCGTTGGAAGCGGCCCGACAATCTGCCCACTGAACAGGAAATTCAGGAGACGCTACTGGCCACCGGGGCAGAGACAGACGAAGAACTCGACGCGATGGAAGAAGAATTGGAAGAGGTGTAGTTAAAGGGAAACGGGGCATTCTGTGATTTTGCAGAATGCCCCGTTTTTTTTAAGGGGTGGCGCTGGGGGTAGGCGTTTCGGTGGGAACGGCCGTTTCCGTCGCCGTACTCTCAATTGTGGGGGTCGCTGTACCCGTTGGCTCGCTGGTAGCTGTCGCCGTGGGCGTTTCGGTGGGCGTGGCCGTAGACGTGGCCGTGGGGGTTGCCGTTGGCGTCGGTTCCAGCAGCGTCACCGTCACCCGCTCTACCACAATGGCCCGATCCTCTTCTGGCGTGGTGGGGTTGTCCGGGCCAAACAGCAGCACCCGAATGGTGAGTGGGCCAGAATAGTTGAGCGACGATGTGTCCCAACTGGCCAGCAGCCCGTTTTCTACGCTCAAATCCTGCCGCTCCTGCACCAGCCCCCAACCGCCCGGATCGTTGCCAAAGCCATACTCCACCTGGTAGCCGCCAAAGCCTGGCGCGCTCACCGACCCCGAATTTCCACAGAATCGATAATTTCGCTTCCAGCCGTGGGTTGGCTAAGGCTAATTTGCGGCCGGGGTGTGTTTTCGTCGCACGCCTGGTTGGGTGGCAGGCGTAGTGGCACGGCGATGCCGCGGGCATTGGCCCAGGCCTGGCCAGCGGCCGTATTTTCTAGCCAGTTTTGGGCCACCGTTTTCTCGCGCCCGTTTACCGCATCGCCACCGCTCACCAGCAGGGTGAAGAAGCTGGCCTGATACACGTTTTCGGCACAAAACTCGTTGGCCTGCGCCCCGGTCCACTGGTCTAGCTGCACCGCCTGGATGAAATCTTGCTCGCTGTTCAGCGGCGGCTGGTCCTCGGCAAAACGCTCGATGCGGCGGTCGGTGCAGTCGCCGCCGGGGCGGGTGCCGGAGGCGCTGCAAATTTCAATGTCTACCACGCTGGACGGCCGTATAAAATCCACCGGCTGCTTGTTGGCCAAATATTGGCTCATGAAGCTGTTCCAGATGGGCGACGCCACCCGCGTGCCAGATTGGCTCTGCCCAATCGGTTCATTGTTGGTGTTGCCAACCCAAACGGCCGTTACCACCTGCGGCGTGTAGCCAATCGTCCAGGCGTCGCGCACGTCAAACTCTGTCGAACCAGAGGTGCCGGTTTTGGCCGCTACCCGATGCCCCGGAATGACCAGCGTGTTATTCACGCCAAACTCTGGCTGGCGGGCATTGTTGTCCGACAAAATATCGTTCAGCAGATAAGCATGGGCCGGGCGCACCACCTGGGTCACGGCCGGATCGGGCGCTGGCTGCTGAAACAAAATCTCCCCGGCGCTGTTTTCGATGCGGCGGATGGTGAACGGGGCAATAAAGTTGCCCTGATTGGCCAGCGTGCCAAATGCGCCGGCCATCTCCAGCGGGCTAATTTCGCCGCCGCCCAGCGACAGCGCCAGGCCATAGTTGCGCGGCGCACCCTGCTCCACGCAGCCGGGGTCTTGCAGCGAGGTGAGCCCAATTTTTTGCACGTTGGCAATGAAATTGCACACTCCCACGAACTCCAGCGCCTTGACGGCTGGAATGTTGTAGGAGTTGCCGAGAGACGGCCGTAAACGCAGCGGCCCATGAAACTCATTGTCGTAATTCTTCGGCTCGTAGGGCGGGTTGCTGCCGTTGGGGAACGAGGTGGGCACATCCCAAATCAGCGTGGCGGGCGTCCACCCCTGCTCCATCGCCGACAGGTAAACAAACGGTTTAATCGTCGAACCAGGCTGACGCGGGGCCAGGGCCATGTTCACCTGGCCGCTGATCGCCTCATCGTCAAAATCGACGCTGCCCACCAGCGCCAAAATCTCCCCGGTAGATGGTTCTAAAACGACCATCGCCGCGTTGTTGGCCCCGGCAGCGTTGATGCTGGGGCGGGCGTTGGCCAGCGTGGTTTCGGCCAGCCGCTGGGCGGCGGGGTCCAGCGTTGTTTGAATGCGCAGCCCGCCGCGATAGATGGATTGCGCCCCCAAAAGCGCTTCTGCCTGCTGCAACACCGTCACCGTAAAATGCGGGTAGGTAATCTCCCGTACAGGTGGGGTCATATCCAAAATGAAGACGTTGGCTTCGTTCAACGCCGCCTGTGCCTCATCGGTGGAAATGTACTGCTCAGACGCCATCAGGGTGAGCACTTCCGATTGGCGGCCAATGGCTAAGTTCGGGGCGGTGTACGGGTCCCAGCTGGCAGGAGATTGGGGCAGCCCGGCCAGCAAAGAGGCTTCGGCCAGCGTTAAATCGGCGGCCGATTTGTTGAAATAGGTCTCGGCGGCGGCTTCGATGCCGTAGGCCAGATTGCCGTAATAAATTTCGTTTAGATAAATTTCCAGGATGTCATCTTTTTCGTACTCAAGATTCATCTCGGCGGCGAGGATGATTTCGCGCACTTTGCGGCGGAAGGTGCGCTCGGTGCGCTCGTCTTCTTCTAGCAGGGTGGCGCGCACCACCTGCTGGGTAATGGTGCTAGCCCCAGATACCGCTTCCCCTTCTTGCGCGGCCTGCCAGACGGCGCGGGCAATGGCGATGGTGTCGAAGCCAAAATTTTCGTAAAAGCGAGAATCTTCCGTGGCGATGGTGGCCTGAATGAGGAAGGGTGAGATTTGGTCTAGCGAGACGCGGGTGCGGTTGCCCATGTTGGGATCGGCCAGGGAGAGCAGTTCGTTGCCGTTGCGGTCGTAAATGCGGGCCGTCTCGAAGGTGCTGACGCGCTCGTTGAGTTCGGTTACTGGCGGCAAGTCGCTGGCGATGACGTTGTAGCCAATGGCCAATCCGGCCGCCGTCAGCGCCAGCCCAACGATGCCCAGCATGAGGCTAAGGACCACGCCGCGCATGAGGCAGCTGCCCCAGTTGCGCCGTCCGGGCGCTTGCCGCTTGGGGCGCGGCTTTGGCTCCTGCCGGGGCATGGCCACTGGCCCGGTGGGCTGTGCCTGCTGTTGACGGGCGGGCGGCTGCGGCCGTTTCGGCTGCGTTTTTTGGTCTGGCTGGCGGCGCGGCGGTTCTTGCCGGGTTCGTGGCTGGGTGGGCGCTTCGCGCACGGGGCGCATTACGGTGCGGGGGTCGGGCGGCGGCGCTTTTGGTTCGTCGCGCTGGTAAATTTGGGTGGGCTGTTCAGAAAGCGGCCGTTCTGGAGCCGGTATCGCCAAATCGGGCGACACTTCGGTGGCGTCTGGGTCTTCGACGGGGGGGCGATCGAACGGTTTGAGCTTGGACGGGGTGAGCGGCAGTGGCGTAGGTTTACGCGCAGGCTTGGGGCGCTGCGGCTGGATGGCGGGTAAATCGCCCGTCTCTTCATCGTCTGGGTTGGGCAGGCCGATGGTGAGGGTTTGTTCGTCGTCGGCGGGTTCGGTGGGGGCGTCCTGGTCGGGGCGTTCTTGTGGGGTGGGAACGGCCGTATCCATTTCCTGCTGGTCTGCTGTTTTGGGTATTTCGTGTTTCTGGGGAATAGGCCGGGGCACGCCGGGCCGCAGCAGGATGGTTTCTGGCGGTTCTTCGTCACCCGCCTCATCCATCAAATCAAACAGCGACACCGTACCAAATTCATCTTCATTTGGCGGCGGGGTTGGTTTTTTTGGTTCTTTTTCTGGCTCGTTGTCCGGAAACGGCCGTTTGCGCTCATCACTCATCAATTAACCATTAACCATTTACAATTAACCATTACTCTGGCTTTTAATCAACATCACCCAATCACCCCGCTGCACCGCCTTACCGTGCTGGTTGTAAATAGCGTACTTCATGTTGATATTTCCGCCACCCAGTCGGGGCAGCGCCTTTGTCTCGGTGATGGTCAGCTCCACGTGCACCGTGTCGCCAATAAAAACAGGCAGACTAAACTTGGCAGATTGCTCACGAAAGGCCAGCACGGTGCCCTCGATAATGCCCGATTGCACCGCCAACCCGGTGGCGATCGATTGCACCAACATGCCGTGGGCCACCCGCTGGCCAAATGTGTCGTTGGCGGCGTACTCCGCATCGGTATGAATCTGGTTGTAGTCGCCCGTCATCCCGGCAAAGGTCACGATGTCGGTTTCAGTGATGGTGCGAGCGGCCGTTACCAGCTGCTGCCCCACGGCAAATTGTTCAAAATAGCTGCCCCGTGGTTGGTAGGTGAGTTTACTCATGCGTTACTCCGTGTGGTGTTTTCATGTTCAGGTTTTCAAGTGTTCAGGAAAAAGCTACGAGAGCACCTGACACTAGAGCACTTAAACACCCGAACACAAGTTACGATTCGTTGAGTGCCGCTAGCTTCTCCGCTTCGTCGGCGACGGTGAGGGCGTCGATGAACTGATCAATGTCGCCATCCATGACGGCGGGCAAATTGTAGCTGCTCAGGCCAATGCGATGGTCAGTTACGCGCCCTTGCGGGTAGTTGTAGGTGCGAATTTTTTCGCTGCGGTCGCCGGTGCCCACTTGGGATTTGCGGTTGGCGGCAACGGCCGTATGCTGCTTCTCTTCTTCAATTTCCTGCAAGCGAGCCTGAATGATGGCAATGCCCAACTGCTTGTTCTGCGTCAGGCTGCGCTCCGACTGAATTTTAACAAACATGCCCGTGGGAATATGCACAATGCGAGCGGCCGTAGCATTCTTCTGCATATGCTGCCCGCCAGGGCCAGAGGAAAACGTCGCCGTAATCTCCAAATCCTTGGGATCGATGGTGATGTCCACCTCATCAATCTCGGGCATCACGGCCACGGTGGCGGTGCTGGTGTGAATGCGCCCCTGCGATTCCGTCTGTGGCACCCGCTGCACGCGGTGTACCCCGCTTTCATACTTAAAGCGGGAATACGCGCCTTTCCCCTTCACGGAAAAGATCACTTCTTTGTAACCGCCCACACCGGTAGCGTTTTCTTCCAGAATCGTTGGTTTCCAGTTGCGCCCTTCGGCGTAGCGCATGTACATCCGCAGCAGATCAGCGGCAAAAATACCCGCCTCATCCCCGCCCGCTCCCGCGCGAATTTCCACAAAAACGTTACGCTCATCGCGGGCATCTTTGGGAATGAGCAGGCGGCGCATTTCCCCATCTAGCGATTCCAGACGGGCTTCCAGCGTCTCAATTTCGGCTTCGGCCAGTTCGGCCATTTCGCCTGTTTCCAGCTCAGCCATCTCGCGGGCTTCGGCCAGCTCTTGCGCTACGCGCTCATGTTCGCGGTAAGCCTCTACCAGCGCTTGCATATCAGAACGCTCCTGCGCCAGGTCGGTCAGCTTTACGTGGTCGGCCAGCACGGCCGGGTCTGTCATTTGTCGTTCAATTTCGTCGTAACGGGCGACGACTTGTTTAATCTTATCTAACATATTTTTGGGAGATTGGAGAGTGGAGATTAGAGATTGGAGATGTTTTCAATCTCCACTCTCCAATCTCTAATCTCAATATTTCTCAAACGAGTTGAATTTTTTGGCTCTTTGGGAATTCAGGGGGTTTACAGCCCGTGATGCGTGAAACGTGACCAGAGAGGCATCACGTTTCACGCATCACGTTTCACGCCAGACCCCACGAAATCCTGAAGACCCGATTTTTTCTTTAGGGCGTATTATAACTGATTCTTAGAGGTACGTCGCAAACCAGCGGATCATCTGGTTGAGGCGCTCGATGCGGCGGTCGGTGCGGCCGGCGCGTGAGAGGCCGTGCGACTCTTCGGGGAAGAGGATCAGTTCGGTCTCTACACCTAGCTTTTTGAGGGCGACGAACACTTGCTCGCCCTGCTCTTTGTCGCAGCGGAAGTCGCGCTCGCTGTGGATGAGCAGCGTGGGCGTTTTGGCGTTGCCGATGGTGGCGATGGGGGATTGCCGCCAATAATTTTCCAGGTCGTCCCAGGGCGCTTTTTCGGCACCAAACAGGTATTCTGTGCCAATGTTCATGTCGCTGGAGCCGTAGAAGCTGATGAAGTTACTGACGACGCGCTGGGCAACGGCCGCTTTGAACCGATTTGTCTTGCCGATGATGAGGGTGGTCATGTAGCCGCCGTAGCTGCCGCCGGTGACGCCCATGCGGGTGGTGTCGATGTAGGGTAGTTTTTCTACATAGTCGGCCCAGGCCATCACGTCATCATAATCAACCGTGCCCCAGCGGTTGTAGATCGCCCCGGCAAACGCTTCGCCGTACCCTTGGCTGCCGCGCGGGTTGCTCCAGTAAACCACGTACCCCTGGGCAGCCAGCAGGTGCAGCTCGTGGAAGAAGGCACGGCCGTATTGCGTTTGTGGCCCGCCGTGAATTTCTAAAATGGAGGGGTGTTTTTGGCTGGGGTCGAAGTTGGGCGGGGTCATGATCCAGCCGTGCAGGTCGGTGCCGTCGGCGCTCTTGAACCAGACTTCTTCAATGTCGCCCGTTTTTAGCTCAGCCAAGAGCTCCTGGTTGAAGCTGGTAAGGGTTTGGCTGGTGCCGTCGGCCAGGCTGCGGGTGCAGACGCGGGCCGGGGCACTGAGATCGCCCCACAAGTAGGCGATGGTTTGCTGGGCATCGTCCAGGCTAAAGCTGCCCACCAGCCCGGGGTCGTCGATGAGGCGCTGGTAGCCGGGGTTGGCGGGGTCGGTGCTGAAGGCGAGCAGGGGTTGGTTCCCTTTTTCGGTGGCCTGGATGGTGATGGTACGGCCGTCTTTCGACCAGGTCGGCAAGGTTTGGGGCGTGCCGCTGCCCACGTCGGCCAGGGTAACAATGGAAAGGTGCAGGTCTGTATCGCCAGATAGATTGCGGGGTTCGCCGCCGTGAATGGGCACAATGTAGAGGCAATCGTTTTGGTACCAATGCCCTTTGCGCCTGCGCCCCATGTACGCGATCCAGCTGCCATCGGGGGAGATGGTGTGGCTGTTTTTGCGCCCTTCTTGGGAAGAAATTAGTTTCATCTCGCCGCCAGTTGCCGGGATGCGGTACAGCTCGGTTTGGTCCCAGTTGAGGTCTGGCTGGGGGTCGCGGTTGGAGATGAAGATGAGGGAACGGCCGTCTGGCGTCCATTGGGGCTGCGTTTCGCTAAACTTGTCGCCGTCGGTGAGCTGGGTGGCTGCGCCGCTGGCGGCGTCGATGGTCCAGATATGCCACTTTTCTTCTGGAGTGTAGCCGCCGCCGTCGAATTTGTAGTCGAGCGTGGTGATGTGGCGGCTGACGATGCCCAGCTTTTTCTTTTGCTCATCTTTGTCGCGCTCGATGGCGGCGGGGTCTTTTTTGCGGAACTGGGTGGCAAATTGGGTGCCGTCTGGCGACCAGACAAAACCGGCAAAGCTGCCTTCCATCTTGGTAACGGGGCGGGCTTCACCGCCGTCGATGGGGATGATGTAGATTTGGGCCTGTTTTTCATCTTTGCGGTTGGAGAGGAAGGCGAGGGAACGGCCGTCTGGCGACCAGCGGGGGTGGGTGTCAGAATGATCGCCGTAGGTGAACTGGCGGGCCGGGCGGCGGCCATCGGTAGGGACAAGCCACAGGTTGGTGAACTTCTTCTCCGTTTTGCGGTCTACGCGGGTAAGGCCAAAGATGATGTGGCGGCCATCGGGGGAAATTTGCGGGTCAGAGACGAGTTCGAGTTTGTATAAATCATCGGCGGTAATCGGCCGTTTTTCTAGGGACATGATACCTCCAAAATAGTGGGTGGTACGGTTTAGTGGTCAGCAATCAATGGTTACTGGCCACCGATTACTGGTTACTGTTTATAGATTACTGAATGGTGGAATGATAGCGCGGCAACGGCCGTACTGCCAGCGCAAAGGGGGTTATTCGGGGGGAATTTGGTATGCAGGCAGGATAAAACTAAAGGTGCTGCCCTGCCCCGGCTTGCTTTCAGCGTCTACCTCGCCGCTCAGCTTTTCCATAATGCGGCGCACAATGGAAAGGCCAAGCCCATGCCCGGTGACGCGCACCTGGTTTAGCTGCGTGAACGGGGTAAACAGCAAGTGAAGCTTTTCTGGGTCAACCCCGTTGCCATTGTCTTGTACCCAGAATTTGATACGGCCGTCTGGCAAAATCGTGCTCCCCAGCTCAATTTGGGGCGGTTTGCCGCCGTACTTCAGGGCATTGCCAATGTAATTTTCCCACACTTCCTCAATCCAGGGCGCGTAGCCGCTGGCCACTGGCCACGATTCTGGCAAGATGAGCCGCACGTTATACTGCTGCAAGGTAAACCGCAGCCGGTCTAGCGCCCCCAGCACAATTTGGGCCATATCCAACGGGTGGGTTTCAACGTCTCGCTTGCGTACGCTGGAAAGCACCAACATTTCCTGGATGATATTGCTCATGCGGTGGGCGTTTTGGCCTAGTAAATCCAGGGCGCGATCCTGCTCTTCTAGCGAAATTTCTTTGCCTGTGGTGCGCAGCAAATCGGCAAAACCCACCACCAGCGCCAGCGGATTTTGCAGGTCGTGGGCAACGGTATGATCAAACGCTTCCAGCTCGGCATTTTGCGCCTTTAAATCTTCCATTTTGGTGCGCAGGGTTTGGATGAGTTGGGCGTTGTCTATGGCGATGGCGGCAGAGGCGGCCAGCATTTGGGCATAGGTAAGGTCTTGCGATTGGAAACGGCCGTCTCGCTTGTTTACCACTTCCAAAACACCCAGCACCCGGTTGCGCAGGTGAATGGGCACGGCGAGGATGGAGGTGGTGATAAAGCCGCTGTTGTTGTCGATGCGGGGGTAGAAACGGCCGTCGGCCGCCGGATTTGACACAATCGTCCCCTCATTTTTTTGGGCCACCCAGCCCACCACGCCATTGCCAGAATTCACCGTCAGCCCCAACAGCTTTTGTTCGGTGCCAGGGTGAAAAGCCGCGCGGCAGACCAACCTTTCTTGGTGTTCATCTTCCCACAGCCAAACCGAACTACCCGTGGCGCTAATAATTTGCACCGTTACTTGCAACAGCCGCTCCAGCACCTCATCAATATCCAGCGTGGCCGTAAGCACCTGGCTGGCCCGATTGAGCAGCAGCAGTTCACGGTTGTGGCGCGTTAGCAAAACCAGGTTTTTATCCTGATCCTGGGGCCGTGATGAACTAAATACGGGGATGATGGTGAGCAGCAGCCGATTATCCAGCTCGGGGAACCGCTCTAGCTGTAGGTCGAAAATCTGGTCGGGGTAGGGGTTTTGGGCAAAGCGTGCGTGTTGGTAAGTGAAAAAATTATCGGAGAATTCCATCTGCTCCAATAAATAGTCGCGCTGGGCAGCAAGATGGGGAAATAGCGTGAAAAGGTTCGTCCCCACAAGCGTTCCTGGCTTCAGGCAAGACCACTTTTGCAGTTCTGGCGAGTAGCTCAAGATATTTAACGCTGTGTCTAACGTTGCGTGGGCGATAATTCGTTTGTTATGCGCGATGGCGGCGCGTCCAATTTCCCGGTACATGCCAATGCCTTTTGCTGACGCTGTTCCGAAAGTGATTTATCAAGAAATGAATTTCCTGTTTTGGATGGCTGAGTTGAAAAGCGTACCGTCTGCAAGTTCACGATCTGACGTGGCCACGGAAGCCACAAACCTGGTGAGCAACAGGTAAACGCAGGGCAAGTTGTTGTTTCGCACGCTTTACAGAGACCACTGATTTAACATGGTAGCATGTTTTGAAGGTAATGTAAGTGGTAATTTAGTTTAAAAAATGGTTCTTTATAACCATTGCGCTGTGTCCAGGTCCCACACTCTGATCACTTTATCTTTGTCGCCGAGGGTCGCCAGGGTGGGCTGGCTGGGGTGGAAAGCAAGGCCAGAGAAGGCGAATTTGGAGTGTGGCTCTTCCAGGATGGCCACGGTTTCCCAGTCGCTGGTGCGCCAGAGGCGAACGGTGTCATCGGCAGATTTGCTGGCCAGCAGTTGGCCGTCGGCAGAGAAGGAAACGGCCGTAATCGGCTTTTTGTGCAGGGTTAAAACAGTAAGCAAGGCACCATCAATTTGCCAGAGGCGTACGTCGCTATCGTGAGAGGCAGAGGCGATGAACTGGCCGTCTGGGGAGAGGGCTAAATCTAGAACTTCGCCGCGATGCCCGGCAAGGGTTTGCTTGGTTTGGCCACTGGCCAAATCCCACAGCCGAATACGGCTGTCGGCTGCGCCAGAAATAACCGTTTGTCCATCTGGGGTAACAACCAGGCAGCCGATGCGCCCTTTGTGACCTGTCAGCACTTTTTCTGCGGTATCCGTTTCCAGGTTCCAGACGCGGATCGTCTCGTCGTAGGCACCAGAGAGGGCATAACGGCCGTCTGGGGTGGCGGCCACCGCGTAGATGTAATCTGAGTGGCCGCGCAGGGTGCGCGAGCGCACCTCGCCGGAGGTGTCCCAAATTTTAAGGGAATTTTTAGAAGCAGAGATGGCAAAACGGCCGTCGGCTGTCATGACGACGGTAAAAACGGAACCGCTGTAGCCATGCAGTTCGCGCATTTCCTGGCCTGTTTCGGTGTCCCAAATGCGTACAGATTGATCGTAGGAAGCAGACGCCAACAGCGTGCCGTTTGGTGACCAGGCCAGGCGGGTAATGGCCCGATTATTCGCCTTGAGCGTATGCCGAAGCGTGAACCCATTTGGGCATGCTTGGGTTTTCATTGTTACTCCTGTGTGCGATGCGTGATTTGAACGTCGTCCCATGCAAGTCGGTTGTCAGGTTACGATTAACGTGTATACCAATACGGCCGTAACTCCCCCCAGAACCGAAGACAGAAAGTTTACAATATCATTATTCATCCAGCGCCACCCGCGCAAGGGTCGGGTTGGCTGGCCGCAATGAATTTTCTTCTCTGTCTCTTTGCCACAAATATCGCAATAATAAATTTGCTGCACCGTGGCACCTAAAAAGCTATCACTTAGCGAGCCAGCCAGCCCCCCAATGCCGCCGATAACGGTAAGCGCCACCAGGTTGTTTTGCCCCAGCAGCCCGGCCGTTAGCCCAATAAGCAAGCCACCTGTGAAGGAAACGGCCGTGCCAAACGCCGAAATGCCGCCAGAGGTGCCCACCGGCACCACCCGCCCCGTGGTGATTAGCCGAGGCGGTCGTTTGCTCAGGGTGCCTAATTCAGTTGCCCAGGTATCGGCCGTTACCGTGGCCATCGTCCCTAAAAAAAGGGGCAACCACAAGGGAGAAGGAAATAGGCCATGCAGTAAAGCCACAACAGCACCTGCCCCACCATTTGCCAACACCTGCCCCCAATCGCGCCGGTGCCCTTTGTCAAACTTCTCTTCAGCGACGGCCTGCTTTTCCCTCTCCTTGTAATGAGACAACAAGCTGGAACTGATGAAAAAAAGCGCCAGCAATACGCCCCAAACCCAGCCGCCAAAACCAAAGATAACGGTGCCAACCAGCAGCGCCGTGACCGCTCCCGAAAGGGCCAAAGAACCACGCCAGTAAGCTAAAGCGGCTATCAAGCCGCTAAGGAGGAATGCAAGAACAAGTTGGTTGACCATGGACGTTCCAAATCAGTTAGATTAGTTTACCAAAGGCGTTCCCGATTGGGTAGAGTAGAAAATAGCGCGATGGCGGCAGTGCCGACCGCTGGTTTTGAGCAAAAGATAATCTCTCTGTGAGTTAAAAGTCATGATCTCCCGTTCCCGTCGGATCAAACTGTTTACCTTCATAAATCAATCCTGTACAATTTACAAGCCCAGGCAAATCTTGGTGCAACTCTTTACCAAGCGGAATTGCCGTTCAAGAGACTGCTTTGGGGCTAGTAAATAACCAGCGTGTGGCTGTCACCGACTCAAAACAACTTTCCCAATAAAAGAGATGTTTCTATTTTCTCTAAGCCCCCCTGAACTTTTCCAAGATAGGTGGCCGTCCAACTCACCCTGCTGGCAAAATCCCTAAACCCACTTTACCAATGGAGTATGCCTCATCATGAAAGAAAATCTGAACCCTTTTGCAATTGCACAAGCACAGTTTGATGAAGCCGCTGAAGTGCTTCAACTAGATCACGATATGCGTGCATTCTTGCGTGAACCAATGCGCGAATTCCACTTTACCATTCCTGTTCGTATGGACGATGGCACCACCCGAACCTTTCAGGGGTTCCGTGTGCAGTACAACGACGCCCGTGGCCCAGCCAAAGGCGGCATACGCTTTCACCCGGATGAAACGATCGACACCGTGCGGGCGTTGGCAGCATGGATGACCTGGAAGACGGCCGTATCCGACATCCCCCTCGGTGGCGGCAAAGGTGGCGTTATTTGTAACCCACGCGAAATGTCCCAAGAAGAGCTAGAGCGGCTTAGCCGTGGTTACATGCGCAACATCGCCCGCTATGTGGGCCTTACCCAAGACGTGCCCGCCCCAGACGTCAACACCAACCCCCGCATTATGGCCTGGATGTTAGACGAATACGAAACCATCAACGGCAAGCGCGAGCCTGGCGTCATCACCGGCAAGCCGCTGGAATTGGGTGGCTCCGCTGGTCGCACCCCGGCAACGGCAATGGGGGGCCTGTTTACCATCCGGGAAGCCGCTAAACTAAAAGGGATGAACCTAAACGGGGCAACCGCCGCCATACAAGGCTTTGGCAATGTGGGTTCCTTTACCCACAGCCTGGGCCAAAAACAGTTTGGCCTCAAAATTGTGGCCATCAGCGATGAGTTCGGCGGCATCTACAATGCCAACGGGATCGACTTTGACGTTGCCGCAGCCCACCAGCGCCAAACCGGCAAGTTGATGAATTGCCCCGGTACCGAGAACATCACCAATCAGGAACTGCTGGAACTGGAAGTCGATATTTTGATTCCGGCCGCCATCGAAAACCAGCTCACCAGCCAAAATGCAGGCAACGTAAAAGCCAAAATCGTGGCGGAACTGGCCAACGGCCCCACCACCCCCGAAGCCGACAACATCCTCAACGATAAGGGCATTTACATCATCCCAGACTTTTTGTGCAATGCAGGTGGTGTTATTGTTTCCTACTTTGAGATGGTGCAAAACGGCTATCAATATTACTGGGACGAGGCGATGGTGCATGAGCGGCTAGATAAAAAGATTACCACCGCGTTCCATGCCGTGAACCAGATGTCTGAAGCGAAGCAGGTAGACACCCGCGTGGCGGCCTATCTGGTGGCTGTGAATCGTGTGGCTGAAGCGGTGCGGCTGCGCGGCTGGGTCTAAATTTTGTTACTTGCACATTGTGGGGGCAAACTTTACAATGTTGCCAGAGCAACTTTTAGCAGTAGTGATGTTTGAAAACAATTAAATAGAGCAAACGGCCGTTCGGGAGAGAGCACATTTGCCACCGAAGGGGCAAGCAGAAAATCTCTGTGAAACTCTCAGGTAAAAGGACCGGGCTGCTGGGTTAATCTGGAAAGTGCGCGTGAATTGAGCGAATGCGAAATTGACGCCCACACCGACGGGGCAAGTGGCAAACATACCGTTTGTTGCGAATCTCTCAGGTCTATGACAGAGGACGCTAGCAATTTTCTCGATTGCTACGCGTCCTTTTTTGTTGGCTGCCCAATTTAAGAATTGCCACACAGAGCCCTCACAAAATCGCTTCGCTCTCTGTGGCCAAAACCAAGGAGATGAACATGAGCAAAATTCCCGCAGATCTGAAATATACCGAAGATGATGAATGGGTTCGCATTGAGGGTGATATCGCTACCGTCGGCATCACCGACCATGCCCAAGACGCCCTCTCCGATATCGTTTATCTGGAACTGCCCAACGTGGGCGACTTTTTTGGCGTAGGCGAAACGTTTGGCGTGGTGGAATCCGTAAAAGCCGCCGCCGATTTGCTAATGCCCGTCTCTGGCGATGTGACCGCAATCAATGAAGACCTCATCGATGCCCCCGAAACCGTCAATCAAGACCCCTACGGCGCAGCCTGGATGATCAAAGTGAAATTGAGCCATCCCTCAGAGCTGGACAACTTGATGGACGCCGCCGCTTACGAAAACTATCTGAGCGAGCGCGAATAAACACCACACACATCATCGCCCAAAAGAGATAAAGAGGTGACCACGTTGCCTCTTTGCTCTTTTTGCCCCCTTTTTTGCAGACCAGGAGATACCCCATGACAATTCCCACATCTGTTGCCGCCTTGCCCGCTTCAAAAAACGGCAAGGTAACGGGTGACATCCAAATGAGTAACCGCGATCTGCTCCTTCCCACAGATCGTTTTGTCGATCGACACGTCGGTCCCCGCGAGGAAGATATTGCCCACATGCTGCACACGCTGGGCGTCGCATCCCTGGCAGAGCTGATGGAACAAACCATCCCCGGCAGTATCCGGCTGCGGAACAACCTGAATTTGGAACCGCCACGCAGTGAGTCTGAAATTTTGGCTGAACTGCGGGCGATTGCCGCCCAAAACAAGCTGTACCGCAGCTTCATCGGCATGGGCTACAGCGACACGCTGACCCCGCCCGTGGTGCTGCGCAACATCTTCGAGAACCCCGGTTGGTACACGCAATACACTCCCTACCAGGCCGAAATTGCCCAGGGACGGCTGGAAGCGCTGCTCAACTTCCAAACGATGATTATGGACCTGACCGGCATGGAAATTGCCAATGCCTCGATGCTGGATGAAGGCACGGCCGCGGCCGAAGCGATGACCCTGGCCCTGCGCCAACGGCCGCGTCGCTCCGAGGCCAACAGCTTCTTTGTGTCTGAACTGTGCCACCCGCAAACGATTGCTGTGGTGCAGATGCGCGCCGAACCGCTGGGGATCAACGTGGTGGTAGGCAACCATGCCAGCTATGATTTTGACGACTGCTTTGGGGCACTGCTGCAATATCCGGCCACCGACGGCCGTGTGATCGACTACGAACCATTTGTGACGGCTGCCCACGAAAAAGAAGTTATGGTGGTGGTGGCCGCCGATTTGCTGGCGCTGGTGCTGCTGCGCGCCCCCGGCGAGTTTGGCGCCGACGTGGTGGTGGGCAACAGCCAACGCTTTGGCGTACCGCTGGGGTACGGCGGCCCCCATGCCGCCTTCATGGCCACCCGCGAAGAGCACAAGCGGCAAATGCCGGGTCGGTTGGTGGGTGTGTCGATTGATGCGCAAGGCAACCCGGCCATGCGGCTGGCGATGCAAACCCGCGAACAGCACATTCGCCGCGAAAAGGCGACGAGCAATATTTGTACGGCGCAGGTGCTGCTGGCGATTATGGCGTCGATGTATGCGGTGTATCATGGCCCCAATGGGTTGCGCAAGATTGCCCGACGGTTGCAGCTGTTAACGGCCGTTCTCCACCACGCCCTCTCCCAACTCGGCTACACCCTCAACGATGGCCCCCTCTTCGACACGATCACCGTCTCTGGCGGGCCAAAATCGCAAGAGGCGATACGCGAAGCGGCGCTGAGCCGGGAGATGAATTTGCGCTATTGGGCAGACGGCCGTATCGGCATCTCCCTGGACGAAATTACCGAAACATACGAACTGGAGCAGCTGTTTGAGATTTTTGGCGCAGAACCAGGGCAATTCAACGTGGCCGAGATGGCCGACGCCGTCAATCTGGCCTACCCCGACACCCACGCCCGCGCCAGCGACTTTCTCACCCACCCCGTCTTCAACAGCTACCACTCCGAAACGGAAATGATGCGCTACATCAACCGGCTGGAAGCGCGCGACCTGTCGCTGACGCACTCCATGATTCCGCTGGGTTCCTGCACCATGAAGCTAAACGCCACGGCCGAAATGCTGCCGGTGATGTGGCCCAAGTTTGGCGGTCTGCATCCCTTTGTGCCGCGTGACCAGGCTGAAGGGTACACGATACTTTTCGAGCGGTTGGAACGCTGGTTGGCGGAGGTGACGGGCTTTACGGCCGTTTCCCTCCAACCAAACTCCGGGGCCAGCGGTGAATACACCGGGATGCTCGTCATTCGCGCCTACCACCTGTCGCGCGGCGATAACCAGCGCAACATTTGCCTCATCCCCAGCTCGGCGCACGGCACCAACCCGGCCAGCGCCGTCATGGCGGGCATGGACGTGGTGGTGGTCAAGTGCGACGACGACGGCAATATCGACGTGGACGATTTGCGCGCCAAAGCTGAAAAGCACAGCGAACATCTGGCCGCCGTCATGATTACTTACCCCTCCACCCACGGCGTATTTGAAGCGGCCATCGAGGAGATGTGCCAAATCATCCACGACCACGGCGGGCAGGTGTACATGGACGGGGCCAACATGAACGCCCAGGTGGGGCTGACCAGCCCCGGCAAAATTGGGGCGGACGTCTGCCATCTGAATTTGCACAAAACGTTCACCATTCCGCACGGCGGCGGTGGCCCCGGCGTTGGCCCGATTGGCGTGGCCGCGCATCTGGCACCGTTCTTGCCCGGGCATCCGGTGGTGGCTGGCGTCGGTGGCGAACAGGCAATTGGCCCGGTCTCCTCTGCGCCGTGGGGCAGCGCCAGCATCCTGCCCATCCCCTACGCCTACATCGCCATGATGGGTGACGCCGGGCTGCAAAAAGCAACTGAGGTGGCGATTTTGAATGCCAACTACATCGCCCACCGGCTGGACCCGCACTTCCCGGTTTTGTACAAGGGTGAAAACGGCCGTGTGGCCCACGAATGCATTATTGATTTACGGCCGCTCAAAGAGTCTGTGACGGTAGATGACGTGGCCAAGCGGCTGATGGATTACGGTTTCCACGCCCCCACCATGTCCTTCCCCGTGCCCGGCACGCTGATGATCGAGCCAACGGAAAGCGAGTCGAAAGTTGAGGTAGACCGCTTCTGCGACGCCATGATTCAGATTCGCCAGGAGATTGCGGAGATCGAGGAAGGCCGCGTCAAGCACGACGAGAGCGTGCTGGCCCACGCCCCGCACACGGCATCTGTGATTGCGGGGGAGGTTTGGGAACGGCCGTATTCACGAGAAACGGCCGCTTTCCCCACCGACTGGGTGCGCAGCAGCAAGTTCTGGCCCGCCGTCGCCCGCATCGACAACGTCTACGGCGACCGCAACCTGGTTTGCGCCTGCCTGCCTATCGAAGCGTACGAGGATTAGCCTACCGAGATTGGTCCAATCTGCCAGATTGGACCAATCTTTCATTCAACGATTCATACTTTCATCAACCGCTCAATTTTGCTAAAATCTTGGCATCTCCCCCGGTAGCTTCGGCGAAAGGGTGCGAAGCCGCCCAAACGGGCGGCTTCTGTGTTTTAGATAGATTCTTGCAAGCTGTGGCCGGTCTCTGACCGTGCCACTTTCTTTTCTTGATGATTTGGGCTGGGAAACGGCCGTTTCCAATTGCAAAATAAGCGGTACGGCGAGACGCCGACCGCAGCCGATTTAATTGGTTTATCGAACAGAAGACCCGGCCAGAGCAAGGGAGAAACCGAATATGATGTTTGTCACATGACACCGCCATCGGGCGGATTTATAATAGAGAGTGATCGCTGCACACGTTGTAGCGGCTGAAACATAGATGAGTTTGAAACAGCAGCCGAAACCTTTTTGGCTGCTGTTTTTTATTGGTGCCCACAACAAATGGAGGTGTGTGATGACCAGCTATCAGCCGGTTCTGAAGCGTCAGCAAAAGCACAACTATTTGCCGATTGTCGTTGGCATCTTGTTGCTGCTTGTGGCTGTTCTTATTGGGTATCTGGTCGTGACTTCGGCCACGACGACGACGGCGGAAGTTCGTGATCCGCTGGCCGTTAATCCAGAATTGAAAACGATGGCTTTGTATGAGGGTTTGGCTGCTGCGCCTTCCCTGGCTGAAAATCCAGAGTTGAGCAGCTTCCGGTGGTATGAGGCGGCGCAACGGGAGAAAGCCGCAAGGAATATTTTTGCCGAGAATCCGGAGTTAACGGCCGTTCAAAACTACGTCACTGCCAGAACCGAAGTGCGCAATGAATTGGCCGTCAATCCAGAGCTGTCCTGCTACTATCGCTACACCAACAAATAGCTACCTAAAAAGAACAAATTGTGCCCAGAGATTGGTCCAATCTGCCAGATTGGACCAATCTTAACTGTAAACAAAAAGGCCACCTCGCAAGAAGTGGCCTTATTGTTGTTGTATTGTGAGCAGCTCTACTGTTGAATTTGCACCAGATGATACTTTTTGCGGCCTTTGCGCAGGATGAGGAACTGGCCGTCGATGCTCTGGTTGAGCGTGACGGTTTGCCCGGGGTCGCTGATGCGCTCGTTGTTGAGGTAGAGGCCGCCACCCTGGATGGAGCGGCGCGCGTCTCCCTTGGAGGAGGCGAGGCCGGTATCTACCAGCAGGTCAACTACGGGCAAGCCGTCCCCTTCCAGCGCGGTTTTGGCCAGTTCGCTGCTGGGCACGTCGGCGAAGATGTCGCGGATGTCTTCGGCTTCCAGGCCATCGAGATCGCCACCAAATAACACTTCGGCGGCTTTTTCGGCTTTGTGAACGGCCGTTTCCCCATGAATCATCCCCGTCACTTCCTGTGCCAACCGCCGCTGCGCCTCTCGCTGCTCCGGGGCGTTGAACAGCTTCTCCTCGTACTCGGCAATCTGCTGCTGGTCCAGCCAGGTGAAGTAGCGCAGGTAGTTCAGCACGTCGCCATCGTCGGCGTTGAGCCAGAACTGGTAGAAGCGGTAGGGCGAGGTGCGGTCGGCCGCCAGCCAGGCGTTGGTGCCCGCCGACGTTTTGCCAAACTTGCTGCCATCCGCCTGGGTGATGAGCGGGAAAACGAGCGCGTGCGCTTTTTGGCCCCTGGCGCGGCGAATCAGCTCTACGCCCGCCAAAATATTGCCCCATTGGTCACTGCCGCCCATTTGCAGGACGCAGTTTTCATTTTCAAACAGGTGCATGAAGTCGTAAGCTTGCAGCAGCATGTAGCTAAATTCGGTGTAGGAGATGCCGTCCTCGCGGCTGATGCGGGACTTGACCGAATCTTTGGCCATCATGTAGTTGACGGTGAAATGTTTGCCCACGTCGCGCAAAAATGCCATCATGCTGAGCTGGCTCAGCCAGGTGGCGTTGTTCACAATGCGGGCCGGGTTGCTTTTGACCTCAAAATCCAGAATGCCAGAGAGCTGCTGCTGGATGCGCTCCAGGTTGGCTTGCACTTCGTCCAGGGTGAGCAGGTTGCGCTCGGTGGAACGGCCGCTTGGATCCCCAATCATGCCCGTGCCGCCACCCGCCAGGGCGATGGGCGTGTGGCCGAAGCGCTGCATCCGGGCCATCGCCATCATCGGCACCAGATGGCCAATGTGCAGGCTGTCGCCCGTCGGGTCGAAGCCGTTGTACAGGGTGATTTTCTCTTTGGCCAGCAGTTCCGGCACGTTTTCCGTGTGATCGTACACAAACCCGCGCCAGCGTAGTTCCTCAATTGCATTCATCATTCCATCTCCTACAAGATTTATCCGCAGATTACACAGATTTCGCAGATTATTTGCTTTTAATCTGCGGCTAGAAACAAAAAGACGCGGGGGTTAGCCGCGTCTTGGATAGTCTGGGTGTTTTGGTTTAGTTGTCAGTGACAGCCAACTTCATTCCCACACGCCTGCGGCGTCTGTGTTTGCCAAGTATAGCTGCGATAATAGCTGAAAACGTGTAATTTCATAATGTGGGCATGGTAGCATGGGGGCGGTGATTCGTCAAGAATTGAACGAGGGTAATCGCGTATTGCCACGCCGCTGGTGGCTAAAGCCATCCGGCTAAATAGGAAAGCCCCATTGGGCGAAACCGTTCTTCAAGATAAAACCGCCTATTTTTCACTTTTCACTTTTTCTGCCAACTGTAACAGTTCCATTTCTGTGAGGAAGCCGGTCGCTGCGCCTGCGGTGCCGATTTTGTAGGCGGCGAACAGGATCGCTTTTTGCAGGGAAGTGTAAGGATTGCCTGTTTTGCGGTAAAAGTGGTTGAATGCAGAAAACAGCGCGTCGCCTGCGCCGATGGTGTTGACGATGGGGCGAACGGGCATGGCGGGCAACCGTTCGCAGAAGTTGTCTGTTTTGACGGCCAGCAGGGCACCGGCTGCGCCTAAACCAATCACCACAATTTCGGTGCCGAAGGTTTGCTGCACTTTTTTGGCCCACTGTTCGGGCGGCAGGGGCAGCCGTTCATCGCTCATGAAGAGGATGGTGGCGGCGGCCATGTAGTCGCGGTTGTAGGCGTCGTCCAGGGTGGCGATGGTGTGAACGTCGGTGGCGATGGGGAGGTTTGCTTGCTGGGCCTGGGTGAGAAACGGCCGTGTATAATTCACATTGCTCAAAATGGCCCAGTCGCTTTCTTGTAGGGCTTGCTGGAAGCGTTCGGGGGGATACGGCCGTTCCTGCACATCTTTCAAATCGGTGTGGCCCTGCCGCTTGCCCTGCTTGTCGTACAGAATGACAGATTGGGCCGTTTGCGGCATGCCCGCCACGATGTTGTCGCCGGGGAGACCATCTGCCCTGGCCTGGTGCAGCACCTGCTGACCGGACAAATCTTGCCCTACCAGGGTGAGAAAGCTGATCGGGCTGCCCAGGGTGGTGAGCGCTTTGGCAATGTTGTAGCCTACGCCGGCAACGGCCGTTTGAATGCCAAAAAACGGATAGCAAATGGGCGAATATTCAATGGGGAAGGCTTCAATAGCCAGCGTGGTTTCCACATTGGTATGCCCGCAAACCAGAACTTTTTTCATAAATTGCTGCTCCCTGTTACACTTTGTTTGCATTTCTTGTTCGTCGCGTCCTTTAAGTGATTGGTAAATAGTTTTCAAAACTCTTTGTCAACAGATTTCGCAGATTTCGCAGATTTTTTCCTCTAAATCTGCGAAATCTTTTAAATCTTTGATTGATTGTCTTTCAAAAACTTTCTGCACTTTACTTAAGTCAATTCATCTTTGTTTTGCCCCATTTAGCAGGTGTAGGGCAGATGTCATATTGCCGAAACTGTGATTTTACCTAGACTAAATCATGATTTTTACTTTTCGAAACTTGGGGGTATTGTGAGCCGAAAAATTCCTGAAAGCAGTCAAGTGACCATGTACGGCCGTATCTTTCGCCATGAAAATAGTATTGTTTATATTTATATGCGAGACAATATTTCCCTGACTATACAAGAGGCCCAAACATTGGTTGAAGATGTGCGGGCCTTGGATAATTCCGGGCAGGTGCTTTTGTTGATTGTGCAAGGCATCAATAATGACCTCAGTTTTGAAGCACAGCGCTTTTTAGGCACTACCAACGGGGTCATCCGCGTGGCTTTGGTGGTGCACACTCGCCTTCAGGCTGAGGTTGGGCAATTTTTTGTCCGCTTCCTGGGTTTGCTAAAGTCCCCTTATGAGATGCATATCTTTTCACGGGAAGAGGTTGCTGAAGCGTGGTTATTGGCCATCCCATGAGCCTTCCCACACCGCCACGAGCAGTTGAAACCGCATACGGCCGTATCCTCATATACCCCGATGAGATCATTGCCCTACACCTAAACGACGACCTGCCCATAACCCTCACGGTTGCCCAGCAAATGGTAACCGACGTACAGGCGCAGAGCCCGTCTGACGCCATTCATCTACTGCTGCTGCAAGGCGCAAACAGCGACCTGACCTTTGAGGCGCAGCGCTACTTTGCGTCTGTTACCGGGTTTGCCCGCGTGGCCTTTGTAATGCGCAGCCGCCTGCAAGTGGAAGTAGGGCAATTTCTGGCTCGCTTTTTGCAGGCATTAAAAACCAGCTATGAATTCAAGCCATTTTATGATGTAGATGCCGCGATGGCCTGGTTGCAAAGCCCCTAAACTTTTTGGCTTTTGGGGAAGTCAGGGGGTTTACAGCCCGTGAGGCGTGAAACGTGACCATAGCGGTATCACGTTTCACGCCGAACCCCACGGAATCCTGAAGACCCAACTTTTTTTGAACACCGTGAAGATTGCACAACGCTGGTTCTCCCTGGCTGGCCAGTTACCGGGTCTGGGGGCTTATTCGGCCGTGTCGCTTAGGGCGTGGGTGACGGCCTGGTTTAAGGTAATGGGTGAAATCGGTTTCAGCAGCACTTCTTTTACCCCCAGGGCGCGTAACAGGGCGGTGTCGGTTGTGATGGGATGCCCGGTGATAAAGATGACGGGCATAGACAAGTTCAGGTCGCGCAAGGTTTGAACAAAGGCCAACCCACCCATTTTGGGCATGATCATGTCGCTGATGATGAGGGCAACGGCCGTATCTGACTGCAAAATAGCCAACGCTTCTTCCCCATTGGCCGCTTCAATGACCTCATATTGCCACAGGTTCAGGCTGTCTCGCAGGGCGCTGCGCAGGGCGGGTGCATCTTCAATAATGAGCAAGCGCTGGCCACGTCCGGAAACGGCCGTTTGCGTTTCTGATGTCTGGTGGGCGCTCACCGTTTCTTGATGCGCCGGTAAATAAATCTTAAACGTGCTGCCCACCTGCGGCTGGCTAACCACCTCAATAAAGCCCCCATGCTGCGCCACAATGCCATGCACTTGCGACAGCCCCAGCCCCGTGCCCCGGCCCGGTTCCTTGGTAGTCACAAACGGATCAAAAATGTGGTTGATGATTTCTGGCGCAATCCCCATACCTGAGTCCGAAACCGATAAATAAATCCAATCCCCAGGTTCCATGCCCGCAATGGGAGCAGGCTGCCGCGCCTCAAGCTGACGGTTTGCCAGGGCAATACGCAGCACACCGCCATCTGGCATTGCATCCCTGGCGTTTAACGCCAGGTTCATCAGCGTCTGCTCCATACGGGTTACATCGGCCAAAATTACATAGCTTTCTGCATCATAGTCCAGATTGATCTCGATGTTTTCTGGCAGGGTGCGCTGAAGCAGCTTCACTTCTTCTTTGAGCAAAACGAGCAGATCAAGCGGTTGTTTCTCCACCACAGACCGGCGGCTAAAATCGAGAATTTGCTCAATAAGGCGAGCCGCTCGCTTGGCTTGCTGGCTAATTGTCGCCAACTGGCTCTGCTCTTTGGGGGTTAGGTGTTTAGAATTCCCCAACAGCTGTGAATACAGCAAAATGACCGCCATCAGATTGTTGAAGTCGTGGGCGATGCCTGCGGCCAGCTGGCCAATGGCGGCCAAACGCTCCTGGCGCTGCAGCTGTTCGCGCTCTTTTTCCACCTGTTTGCGCCTGGTGATATCTTGCTTGATGGCAATAAAATGGGTGATGTTGCCGTCATCATCCACAACTGGGGTAATCGCTTCTTCTTCTACATAGAGCGAGCCATCCTTGCGTTTGTTGAGCAGTTCGCCACGCCACACCTTGCCGCTGAGGATGGTGTCCCACATCTGCTTGTAAAAAGCGGCATCATGCTCACCCGATCTGACCAATTCCCGTGGGTTCCGCCCCCGGGCTTCTTCCAGGCTGTAGCCAGTTAGCTCTGTAAAGGCGGGGTTGGTCCATTCGATCCGGCCAGCTATATCGGTAATCACAATGCCGTTAGCGGCCGCATTGAGGGCGCTGCTTTGCAAATGGAGCTGGCTTTCAAAGGCACGCCGCTCTGTGACATCAGCGGCAATGCTGATGACGGTGCGACGGCCGTCTGGCAGACGGCCCAACGGGGCAGAACTAAACTCCCAAATGCGCTGCGTGCCGTCTTTACAGGTAACAAAAAATTCCCCTTCATCGACTCGTTTGGCAAGCGTATAGAGCTGGTCAATGCCGGCCATCACGCTGGCCTGGTTTGTTCCATATGCCAGTTTGGCCCAGTTGGCAATCGTAGAAACCTCTGCTGGCGTGTAGCCTGTGGTATCCAGCCATGTTTGGCTGAACGACAGCACTTCGCCATCTTCTGCATGAATGATGATGGGAAAAGGTGCAACTTCAATGGCTTTGCGGAACCGAAGTTCGCTTTGGCGCAATGCTTCTTCTGTTTGCTTGCGGTCATGGATGTCTAAAAAGACGCCCACTATTTTTTCAAGTTTATTCTCGTTGTCGTAAAACGGTATCCCACGGTCCAGCATCCAGCGGTAGGTGCCATCTTGCTGCAAAAAGCGGTATTCAATTTTTAGATTTTGTTTGTGGGCTTTTGCATTTTCCAGAGCCAGAGCCACCTGTTCCTGATCTTCAGGATGGATTTTATCGGTCCAGCTTTGGCTGGTGTGGCCCATTTCTGCGGCGGAATACCCTAGAATGCGCTGAAACTCTCCCTGCCAGATGACTCTATCTTCCTGAGGAAACCATTCATAAACAATTTCACCCAGGGCGATGACCAGGGCCTGGTTCCGCTGGAAAATGCTGGCGCGTTCGGATTCGGCGCGTTTTTGGTTGGTGATATCTTTGGCGACAATGAGGCGGGCGGAACGGCCGTAATAAGTTACCGCATGCGACACAATTTCTACCGGAAACACCGTACCATCCTTGCGCTGGTGTCGCCATTCCCCCGTCACGTTCAGCTGCCTAGGCCGCTCAAAAACCTCCTTTTCCAGTAAAGGCACATCTTCCACCGGGCGAATATCCCGAATGGTTTGCTGCAAAAATTCAGACCGCGAAAAATTGTATTTTTCTATTGCTGCCTCATTCACTTCCAAAAACGCCAATGTTTCCAGGTCATACACCCACATCGGCAGCGGGTTGTTGTTAAACAGCAGCCGGTATCGTCTTTCGCTTTCGGTTAGGGCCAGCTTCGCCTCTTTGTTTTGTTGGTGAGCCCGTGTCACCAGCGTATAAATAATGAGCGTGCTTAAGGTAACAAACAACCACCCCTTGTACGTTTGCCACTTCACCAACTGATCTACCTGCCCAATCAGTAAAAACAAAATTTGATCAGTAACCAAAATCCACAGCAGCCCAAACAACGCATAAATAAGTGGAATTCGTAATGTCTCAGAGTTAAGATATTTCATGACGGTGGCCCTCACGAAAACATAAATAGACGAATTAGAAGAAACAACCCATTTTCTCTGGCAGGGCTAACTTTCAATCGTCGCTGTTGTCTCCCCCATTGCAAGTTTTGTCGGTCTACCAGATGTCTGATCACTATCTTTGCATTTTTAGGCTGTCATTCCCGTGAAGGCGGGAATCCACTCTGGTGCACAAAATGGATACCCGCTTTCACGGGTATGACACACACTGGCAAAGTCAAAATTTGCAAAGATGATGGTCTGATGTTATCAGCTAAAGTTTAATCATCAACTGCCCATACTCATAACATTACCATAAAAAAATTTATCGGCTTGTTTGTCTAGCAGTGGTGAAATTGGGTGGTGAGTCTACTTTCATGGCGCTTGCAGCTAATTGTATAATACGCCTAGACGTGCCAATGGCTGAACCAGTGTGGGAGCACATTCATTCCCTCGCCATACCTGGCCCGTCCCCACCTTAACTTGTTCAGTTAGTCAGCATAAGGAGAAAAAATGTTATACGAGCAACGCGATCATAAATGGGTCTACCTCTTTTCTGAAGGGCGCACTGACATGAAAGCCTTGCTGGGTGGCAAGGGGGCCAACGTGGCCGAAATGACTCAGGCGGGCCTGCCCGTGCCCCCTGGCTTCACCCTCACCACCGAAGCGTGCAACGCTTATGCTCAGTATGAAAATCGTTTTCCCGAAGGCATGTGGTCGCAGGCGCAGGCGGCGCTGGCCCAGGTAGAATCTATGACGGGCAAACAGTTTGGCGGCCAGGCCAACCCGCTGCTGGTTTCTGTGCGCTCCGGCGCGGCCATTTCTATGCCCGGCATGATGGACACCGTGCTCAACCTGGGGCTGAACGATGAGACGGTGGAAGGGTTGGCCGCGCTTACCCACAACCGCCGCTTTGCCCTGGATGCCTACCGCCGCTTCATCAGCATGTTTGGCAGCATTGTGATGAAGGTGCCGCAAGAAAAGTTTAGTCGGGCGCTGGAGCGGTTTAAAGCGCAAACCGCCTCTGGGCGGGATACAGACCTGAGCGAAGAGCAGCTGAATGAACTGATCACCGTTTACAAGCGGATTATCTTTACCGACCGGCACGGGGATGCGTTCCCCCTGGATCCGTACGAGCAGCTGCGCATGGCGATTGCGGCCGTTTTTGATTCGTGGAACGGCCGTCGCGCCATCGACTATCGCCGCATTCACCGCATACCAGATGATTTGGGAACGGCCGTAAACGTGCAAGCCATGGTCTTCGGCAATATGGGCTGGGACAGCGGCACCGGCGTCGCCTTCACCCGCAACCCCTCCACCGGCGAAAAGCTGGTGTTTGGCGAATACCTGCTCAACGCCCAGGGCGAAGACGTGGTCGCCGGCATCCGTACCCCCAAATCAATCCACCAAATGGCCGAAGAACTGCCCCAATCGTACGACCAGCTCATGCAAATTACCCAGCGGCTGGAAACCCACTACCGCGATATGCAAGACATTGAATTTACCATCGAGCAGGGCAAGCTGTGGATTTTGCAAACACGCACCGGCAAGCGCACCGGGGCGGCGGCGGTAGCCATTGCTGTAGATATGGTGGCCGAGGGCGTGATTGAGCGGGAAACGGCCGTACTCCGCGTAGAAGCCAACCAGCTAGACCAACTCCTGCACCCCACCGTAGACCCCGACGCCGACGCCACCATCATCGCCACCGGCCTGCCCGCCAGCCCCGGGGCCGCCACCGGCAAAATCGTCCTCACCCCAGACGACGCCGTCAGCTACAGCGAACAGGGCGATCCCGTCATCCTCGTCCGCCACGAAACCAGCCCCGACGACTTCCACGGCATGGTCGTTGCCGAAGCGATTCTCACCGCGCGAGGCGGCATGACTTCCCACGCCGCCGTCGTCGCCCGCGGCATGGGCACCCCCTGCATCGTCGGCGCAGACGAGATCGAAATTAGTGAAGAAGAAGGGTACTTCTACGCCAACGACCACAAATTACGCCGGGGCGACTGGATCACCATCGACGGCTCCACCGGCACCGTACTGCTGGGCCAGGTAGCCACCAAGCAGCCAGAGCTGGGCGCGCATTACCAAACCCTCATGGGCTGGGCCGATGGCCTGCGCCAACTGCGCGTGCGCGCCAATGCAGACACCGGCCACGACGCCACCGTCGCCCGCGACTTTGGCGCAGAAGGCATTGGCCTCTGCCGCACAGAGCATATGTTTTTTGGCGAAGAGCGGCTAAGCATCATGCGTGAAATGATTTTGGCCACCGACCTGGCCGCCCGGCAAGCCGCCCTGGAAAAGCTGCTGCCCATCCAACGCCACGACTTTTTAGAGATTTTCCAGGCGATGGACGGCCTGCCCGTCACCATCCGCCTGCTAGACCCGCCGCTGCACGAGTTCCTGCCCAACTTTGAGGAGCTGCAAACCGAGCTATACGAGCTAAAGCTAAAAACGCAGCAGGTAGACAGTTTTGCCCAGATGGATCAGCTGCTGCGCCAGATTTGGGAAAAAGAGCAGCTGTTGCACCGCGTAGCCCAGCTGCGCGAAGCCAACCCGATGTTGGGCCACCGGGGCTGCCGCCTGGGGCTGGTCTACCCAGAAGTGACCGAAATGCAGACGCGGGCCATCATGGAAGCGGCTTGCGAGGCACAGGCAAAAGGGGTAAATGTGCTGCCAGAAATCATGATCCCGCTGGTGTCTGTGGAGACGGAGCTGCGCCACCAGCGGGCGGTGGTGGCCCGGATTGCCGAAGAGGTGCTGGGCGCGTACGGCATGAAGCTAGAGTACGCCATCGGCACCATGATTGAGCTGCCCCGTGCGGCTCTGACGGCGCACCGCATTGCCGAACACGCCGACTTTTTCAGCTTTGGCACCAATGATCTGACGCAAACCACCTTTGGCCTGAGCCGGGATGACAGCGGCCGTTTCCTCTCCCATTACGTCAGTGAAAAGCTGCTGGCTGACGATCCGTTCCAGGTGCTGGACCAAACCGGCGTGGGCGAGTTGGTAAAAATCGGCGTGGAGCGGGGTCGCCAGACCAAGCCAGCGCTGAAGGTGGGCATCTGCGGCGAGCACGGCGGCGAGCCGCGCAGCATTGCCTTTTGCCAGGAAGTGGGGCTGAACTACGTGAGCTGCTCACCCTATCGGGTACCGATCGCCCGCTTGGCGGCGGCGCAGGCGGCGCTAAAAAGTAATCGCAAGACGGTTACAAATTAATTGGAGATTGGAGATTGGAGATTGCCCCATCTCCAATCTCCCCAAAAAACTCACGTTAAGCCGTTAACCCATCATCGTTAACCGCGAAGGACGTAATGAACGGGGAGAAATTGGTAAAAGCGCCGCATCTGCTCTGTGCCATTTTTCTGCATCAAGAGATGAGCGCCCGGGCGTAACGAAGATCTGCCAGCCGGGTTTCCTTTTATCATCTCATTGTTCGGGTTATTTGCGGGATACGGCCGTTCAGCCGCCCACCACATTAAGGAAAACCAACTATGAAAGCAACGGCCGTTGGCACCACCTCTGGCTGCGTTATCTGGATTTTTGCCTTTGGGCTAGTCTCCATCTGCCTTTGCCCCATTGCTGTGGTCATTGGCACCTTTTCTACCACGCTGGGGGCAGACACCGTGGCGGGCATTATGGGGCCATACCTCTGCCCAGAAGAGAGCAGCGCCGATGTGGTTACCTTCCAGACCACCACCACCGATGAATTTGGCAATCTAGAGCCCGCCACTGGCTACGAAATGCGCTGCCTGGATGCCAACGGCAATGTGGTGCAAGAGGGCAGCCCCAATTTTGCCTTTTACTGGGTAGGGCTGCTGATGTTGGGCAGCCTGCTGTTGTCTGGCGGGTTGGCTTTTCTGGTGGCAGCACCGTTGGGCGCGTTTATTGCCCGGCGAAACGGCCGTTCCGCCTCCACCGCCAATCCTTAAGCCAACCACCGCACCCGTCTGCGAACCGTCCCCCAAATTTTTTTGTGGCCTTTTTACGGTGCCGCCCGATTTCGCAAATTTTCAGTAGACACATCCGCAACTTGCGGTAAACTGGAACCGGAGGCGAAATCATGTTAGACACAGATGGAAAATTTTATTTAGGCCGCGTCGTAGACGCGAAAACAAACGAGAAGATAGACCAGCCGCTGCTGTATGATTCGGATGATTTGGTGACGCACGCGGTGGTGGTGGGCATGACTGGCTCCGGCAAAACCGGCCTCTGCCTGGATTTACTGGAAGAAGCGGCGCTGAACAAAGTGCCCGCACTGATGATCGATCCCAAAGGGGACATCACCAATGCGCTGATGCACTTCCCAGAGCTGGCTCCAACCGATTTTGAACCGTGGATCAACGCCAACCAGGCCCGCCGCGAGGGCAAAACAGTGGCGGAAGCGGCAGCAGAAACGGCCGCTCTCTGGCGCAATGGTCTGGCCGACTGGGAGATTACCCCCGACCGCATCCAAAAACTTAAAGACAGCGCCCAATTTTCCATCTACACCCCCGGCTCCGATGCGGGCCTGCCCGTCTCCATTTTGGCCTCGCTCAAAGCGCCCAACATCCCCTGGGAAAGCAACCGCGAACTGCTGCGCGAGAAAATCTCTGGCACCGTCACCGCCTTGTTGGGGCTGGTGGGGCTGCGCGACATCGACCCGGTGCGGGCGCGGGAGCACATTTTGCTGGCCAACATTTTTGAACACGCCTGGAGCCAGGGGCAAGACCTCGACCTGGCCAGTCTCATCATGCAAACGCAAGCGCCGCCATTTACCAAGCTGGGCGTGTTCGATGTGAACACCTTCTTCCCGGAAAAAGACCGCTTTGAGCTGGCGATGATGCTGAACAACATTTTGGCCTCGCCCGCCTTCCAGACCTGGATTGAGGGGGAGCCGTTGGACGTGGCCAGTTTGCTGTATATGCCAGACGGCCGTCCCCGCCACACCATTTTCTACATCGCCCACCTGTCAGAAGCGGAGCGGATGTTTTTTGTGACGCTGCTCTATTCGGCCGTGGAGTCGTGGATGCGGGCGCAGAAGGGCAGCACCACCCTCCGCGCCCTGGTCTACTTTGACGAGATTTTTGGCTACCTGCCCCCTACCGCCAATCCGCCCTCCAAAGAGCCGATGCTGCGCATGCTGAAGCAGGCGCGCGCTTTTGGCGTGGGCATGGTGCTGGCCACGCAAAACCCGGTCGATGTGGATTACAAAGCGTTGTCCAATGCCGGCACCTGGTTCATCGGCAAGCTGGGCACGGAGCAAGACAAGGCGCGGCTGCTGGACGGCCTCACCACGGCGGCCAGCGGCGGCTTCGACCGGCGCGTCTACGATGATCTGATCTCGGCGCTGGGCAAGCGGGTGTTCCTGCTGCGCAACGTGCACGACAAGCAGCCGTCGCTCTTCCAAACCCGCTGGGCGATGAACTACCTGGCCGGGCCAGTGACGCGGGACCAGATTCCGGCGCTGAATGCGCTGGCGGGGGTAGGTGAGCAGTTATCGGTAATCAGTGAACACTCTTCAGTGGGCAGTGAGAAGCTGGCGGCGACAACGCCTGCGCTGGAAGCAGTTCAATCTCCAATCTCCAATCTCCAATCTCCAACTTTGCCGGGAGAAGGGGCCAAGCCCGGCGTGCCGGGGCGGACGGAGGAGTTTTTCTTGCCGCAAAATTTGACCTTGAGCGAAGCGGCGAAGCGAGACGGCCGTTCCCTCCCCCTCAATGCGCAATCCGCAGGCATGTTGTACCGGCCCGTGCTGCTGGCCCAGGCGAGCATTGGCTTTAGCAACCGTCGTTACAATTTGGAGCATGAGGTGTGGCAAACGGCCGTTGTCCCCGAACCAGATCGGCGTGGCGTGGTGCGCTGGCAAGATTTTGAGTCCGAACGCATAGATGATCGCCAACTAGATCGCGCCCCCGTGCCAGATGCCCGCTTCGAGATGCTGGAAGCGCCGCTCAACGACGCCAAAAGCATGGCCACCATGAAAAAAGATTTTGAGGAATGGATTTATCGCGGGCTGGAAATTGAAGTGAAGGCCAACGAAGAGCTCAAAATTTATGGTGGCCCCAACATCTCGATTCAGGAATTTGCCAAACAGTGTGCTGAGGCTGGCAAAGAAGCATCTGACGCAGAAAGTAAAAAGGTGGCCGAGCAGTACGAAAAGAAAATTGATGCCGTCGAGGACAAGCTAAAGCGCGAAGAGCGCGAACTGGCCGAAGACGAAGCTGAGTACGATCAGCGCAAGCGGGAAGAAGCGGTGACCCACGCCGAGACGTTGTTTAGCCTGTTCAGCAAGCGGCGGCGCAGCGTCTCCTCCTCCATGACCAAGCGGCGCATGACGGCCCAGGCCAAAGCCGACATCGAAGAGTCCAAAGACCAGATCGAAGAATTTCAAAAAGAAATTGCCGCGCTGGAAGCGGAAGCAGAAGAAGCGCTGGCCGAAATTCAGGCCAAATGGGAAGCGATTGCCAACGACATGACGACCATCCCCATGACGCCCGCCAAAAGCAACATCCGCACCACGCTGTTTGGCGTGGCCTGGCTGCCGCACCACATCGTCCAGGTAGATGACGATTTTGTGTTGCTGCCGGGTTATGCTTGATTTTCGGTTATAATGTCACAGAGACGAATTCTGGATTCAAAGTGAGGTTGGTATTGGTATGAGCACATCACCATTTTACTCTCATGTACGGGCAGTTTATCAGCGTGGCAGCTTAAAGTTGCTCTCTCCGCTGGATTTACCTGAGGGCACACAGGTAGATTTGACCGTGGAAGTTGCTCAAGAGGGGCTCAATTTTTTACCAGCACGTGAACTTGAGAAAGTAACGGCCGTTTTAGGAGTAGGCGGCAACGCTCTAAAAGAATCCGAAGAGTTGTATGATACAAGTAGCAATTGATACTTCAATGCTGGTTGGTCTGCTTGATGCGAAAGATATCTGGCATGTGAAGGCGCTTTCCCTCAAAAATTCTCTCATCGAAACAGATGCACAAATTGTCATTTTTGATTGTGTGATTGCTGAAGCCGTGAGCGTTTTAGCCAGACGTTTTCACGAGAAACGGCGAGACGGCGAATTTAGCAATTTGCTGACTCAGATTCATGAAAGTTACCCGCCTTCTGCAATATCCTGGATTATGCGAGATTTGCCTCAACATTATTTAGCCATTCTTGATTTGGTGCGAACATCCGAGGGCGAACTCAATTTTAACGATGCGCCGATCGCTTTAACTTGTCAGACACATGGCATTCAGTTTATTGTCAGTTTTGATCGTGATTTTGACAAAGTGGGATGGCTGAAAAGATTGGCTTCCCCTGATGATTTAAAACAGTAAAAATCTGTAGCCGCGTTTTTTGCGCGGGAAGAATCTGCGGCTACAAGAACACATGTTATGCAATCAACATCTTCTGACATTGTACGTACGCGGTTGAAGCACTGGTTTACCCCGATTTTGGACGAGGTAGGCTGGCGCAGCCATCTGGTGGATGCGCAGGCGGAGCAGCTGTTGCGGTGGGGGCTGGCGCAGGTGGAACAAACGGCCGTTCACACCCAACGCCTCCCCGATGAAGATGCCAACCCGCTGCTGGAAAAGGACAGTACGGCCGTTCACCTCATCATGGCCGGCGTCAACGACCTCATCGGCACCATTGGCCAGCCACCTGCGTTTGATCTGGTGGACGACACCATGACCCGCCTGCTCAAAAATTTGCGCTGGCTCACCAACCAGCCCCTGCGCCCCGACAATCTGCGGCGCGTTAGCCAGTTC
Source organism: Candidatus Leptofilum gracile (assembly GCA_016713825.1). Lineage (GTDB taxonomy): Bacteria > Chloroflexota > Anaerolineae > Promineifilales > Promineifilaceae > Leptofilum > Leptofilum gracile. Next base: position 87,998 of record JADJOJ010000006.1, read on the forward strand.
AACCACGCCCGCGAGCTTGAAGACCGCGAATCAGCTTTCCAACATTTACGGGAACTGATCCAAACCGACGCTGGCTGAAAACAAACTGGTCCCCTGATGACGGAACCAACAGCAACAACCCATTGCCCCGAATGCGGCGGGCAATTTACCGCCGAGGAAACCTGCACCGACCGGTACCACGCCTGCATGGCGCTGGAGTTAACCGATCCGGCTTACGGCGCGGTGCATCATTTTACCGTGCCCGCCTACATGCTTCAGCATCCCAGCCGCCTGTCGGCCGCTGGCTGGCTGGCGATGGTCCAAATTTTGCACGAATTTGTGGTGGACGGCGTTTCCCCGGCGCGGATGCGGCAGGTGATTCGTCAGCAGCAAAAAATGCAGCCGCACTCTGTTAGCCTGGTGAAAGGTGACGTGGCAGAACGGCCGTCCTGGACCTGGACCAAAACCATCATGGACATCCATCTGGATGACCCAGCACGCTACTGTGCCGACGTGCGCACCTGGGCCAAAGCGGTTCACAACGATATTCAGACCTGACAGGTTTTGTTCAAGAGACCGTTTCAGCCAATGAAAACCTGTCAGGTCTCACAAAAAGGAACTTTTATGAACAAAAAAGCAGGCGGCGCGATTCTCGTGCTGATTTTGGCCGTTCTCTCAGTCATTTTTGGGCAGGATTTTTTGCAGCAGTTTGGCCTGGATGAAGGGGAGCCAATTGTAGACACCGTGCCCGATGCTTCGGCACCGGCGGATTGGTACGAGATTTACTTCACCAACCCCACCTGCCCGCCAGAAGCGGAGCGCGTGGGGGGGCTGGATGAAGACATTGCCAACGACATCCTCAATGCCGAGAGGCGGGTGGATGTGGCGGCCTTTGATCTGGATGCAGAGCCAATGGTGCAGGCGCTGATTGATTTGGAGGCGCGCGGCGTGGAAGTGCGCGTGGTGACAGATACAGACAACGCCTCGCTGAGCAGCATCAACCGGCTGCGGCGCAACGGCATCAGCGTGCGCGAAGACAAGCGCACCAGCCTGATGCATAACAAATTTGTGGTGATAGACGGCCGTATCACCTGGCTTGGCTCCATGAACTTCACCACCAACGGCGTCTACTGCAACAACAACAACATCGTGCGCCTCAATTCGCCCCGGCTGGCCGCCAACTACACCGCCGAAATGGACGAAATGTACAACGACGAGCTGTTTGGCCCCGATTCACCGCAAAACACCCCCAATGAAGCGCTCACGATTGGCGGCGTTGAAGTGGAAAATTATTTTGGCCCCGAAAAAGAGATCAGCCTCATCATTTCTCGCCGCGTGGCCAGCGCCCAGAGCGAAATTTTGTTCATGGCCTTCTCCTTTACCGATGAGCAAATTGGCGAGGCGCTGCTGGGCCGGGCCGATTCCGGCGTGATTGTGCGCGGCGTGTTCGAGCGCGTCGGTGCCGACACGCCATTTAGCTACTACACGCCGCTGTCGCAGGCGCGGCTGTCTAACGTGGCCGTGCTTACAGATGGCAATCCGCAGGTAATGCACCACAAAGTGTTCATCATCGACCGCAGCATGGTGATTTTCGGCTCGTTCAACTTCAGCGACAACGCCAACCGGCGCAACGATGAAAACATCGTCATCGTGCACGACCCGGAATTTGCCAGCTACTTCCTGGAAGAGTTTGAAACGGTCTGGACGGAAGCACAGGTGGGGGAATAGCGCAGGTCGGATTGGCAATCCGACCCACATTTACACAGGAGAGAAGATGTCTGAAACACGTTTGGATAATTTTGAAGCGTACCGCGAAAAGATGAATGAGCGGATCATGTCGCTGGATCATTTGGGGATTAAGCGCTTTTTTAACCTGGATACGGCCGCTTACCGCGATGGCCCGCTGCCCAGCAATACCAAAGAGCTGTTGGGCCTGGTGGCTTCAGCTGTGCTGCGCTGCAATGACTGCATCGATTACCATCTCATTCAATGTGTAGAAGCGGGCTGGTCTGATGAGGAAATTGTCGATGCGCTCAATGTGGCCCTGGTTGTGGGCGGCAGCATCGTCATTCCCCACCTGCGCCACGCCATCGAAACGATTGATTTGCTGCGCGCCAGGGCGTAACGACTGGTGGGGAGGCTACCGCTTAATCCGTCGCCCCGTCCAGCCACACGCCGGGCATTGGTAACGACGGATGGGAATCGCCAACAAATTTAGCACATAATCTTTTTTGGTTCGGTTAACGCGCCGAAGGGTGGGCTGCTGGCAGTTGGGGCAGCCGGTGGTGTGCTGCCAGGCGGGCCAGGCCAGCGCCCGCCGATACCCCACAAGGACGGCCATCACCAAGGTGCCCAGCAGCACTATCCCCCCCAGCAGGTAGGCGCCACCAGCAAAGCCCAACCAGCTTAACAGCCAGGGAATGCCAGAAAAAATGGCGATGCGGTTCGTTTGGGCATCGTATTGAAACAAAACCGTCTCGCCTGCCCGCTGGGTGGTAAATTGCAGGGGTAAGGGCTGGACGGAACGGCCGTCTGCACCCACACCCTCGCTGCGATCTGGCAAAGCAACATAGGCATCGTATGTTCCGGGCTGCGGTACGCGGTAAACCAGCTCAAATTGTCGGTCGCTGGTGCGCTTCATTTGGGTACGGCCGTCTCCACTATCCCAGGGCCGCGCCTGGAACGACCCGACGACAAAAACCGCATTCGGCAGCGGATCATCAATGGTGATAGCGTACGCATCGGGCCAGAAGCCATCTTCGGCCAGCGCTGGATTAAACGTAAACGTGATCGGCTGATTGGGATCGGTGGTAAGCACCCAGCCGTTTTCTTGGGGAACGGCCGTATTCCAATCACCACAAGCCAACACCCGCCACAGCGCCCGGCCTGGCTCTGCCAGGGTGAAGGTGCGGGCGTAAATGCCATCGCCAGCCACAGCATCCCCTGAAGTGCCGTCATCCAGCAGCGGCGTGCTGCTGCCGTCCCAATCCTGAAAGCCCCCGGCGATGCAGTACCCCGCAGGCGATTCATCGGCCAGAGCAAAAGCAAGCGGCCGAGCCGGTTGGCCAGGGTGGCCCAGGGCGGCGGACAGGGTGGCAAACGGGTTCAAGAAGGCGGTAACGGCCGTTAGCAAAAACAGCCCCAGCAAGGCCTCGCGCCACCAGGGGATTGCGGGCAGTTGGGGCAGTTGGGGTCGGCGGAACAAGCGTTTTGGGGGTGGTTTGGGGGAATCAAAGCGGTAGCGCCGCTCTTCCCGGCGTCTAGATGATAGCGTTTCAACCGTTTTTGCTTCAGCGGGCTGTTCCTGGGGAGCATCGTTGTTTGCTTGGTCATCCATAAAAAGGAGTGTAATAAGTTCTCACTTTTTGGACAAGCTGTTGTTTGCCAAAAGTGACCTTCCTCAACCAACGATCAGCCGAATTCCCAACAAAATGAGCAGCAGCAAAACGGCCTGACGAAATTTATCTGGGGGCAAACGGCCGTCTACCCAACGCCCCAGCAGCAAGCCCAGCCCAATGCCCGGCAGCGCCCACAAATAATCTAGCCAGACAACGGCCGTAAAATTCCCGCTAAGGGTATGGGCCGTCAGGGTAAACAGGCTGTTGATAAAAAAGTACGCCTGCAAATTCCCTTTGAAGGTGGCCGGCTCCCAGCGGCGACAGGTGCCATAAATGATCACTGGCGGGCCGCTGGTGTTGTACGCGCCGCTGAGCACGCCGCCCAGAAAGCCAAAACCGTACGCCCACCCCGGCTGGCGCAGCTGGGGCAGGTGCGGCCCAAACAGCGCATACAGCGCATAGCCGGTTACCACCACGCCCAAAATCAGGGTGACAATACGGCCGTCCACCGCTCGCAGCACATACACCCCCAGCGGAATGCCTATGACAGAGGCAATAGAAAGACGTTTAACGGCGGCAAAATTGAGCGCCTGCCAGTAGCGACGCAGCAAAAAAATTTCGGCCGTCAGCCCCACCAGCGCCACCAAGGGGGTGGCGGTGGTCACCCCAATGGCGCTCACCAGCAGCGGCATAGAGACCAGCGCCAGGCCAAAACCAGAAACAGCTTGTACAAAAATCGCAAAGAAAACAATCAGGGTCACAACCATAAGCGGCGGATTGTAACCGTTCAGGAGGTAGGCACAAAAAACGGCCGCTTCTGGGGAAACGGCCGTTGTCATTTTTTATCTCGTTTTGCTGGTTCTTTAGGGGATTGCCGCGTGAAACGTGAAACGTGAAAAGCGTTTAATCACGTTTCACGTTTCACGCCTCCCCCCTCTACCATTAACCTTAAAAGAGCGACTCCCCCGTCACCAGCTGAATTCCAGCGACGACGATCAGCGCCAGGCCCCAGCCCCACAGCGGGAAAAAGGCCAGGTACGCGCCCGCCTTCATGGAGAGCCATTTGGAACGGCCGTTAAACTGGCTGTTGCGCAGCCGGTAGCCCAAATCCAGCAGCGTCATCAGCGTGCCGCCAATCAACACAGATACGGCATCATTGCCTGGCGCAATCAGCCCCCGCAGCAGCAGCCCCACCAGCGCACTGCCAAACAAAAACAGGATCGCCAGCCCATTAAGACGCGTCATCTTCGACCTTTGCCGCCTTCTTTTCCTTGCGCTCCTCAGACCAGGTGGCCCATAAATTCAGCAGCACCGCCGCCCCGGCAATCACCGTCAACCGCACCACAAGCCGCTCGGCCCCCGGAAATGAGGTCGCCAAAACGGCCCCAACAATGACAATCAAAACCAATAAACCAAACTGTGCCAATTTGCTGTTCATCATTGCATTTACTCCATCTTGTCTAAATATTTACAACTTGTCTAAATTATTATGATTGCTCTGGCCAGGCGAAATCGCGTCTTGCCGCCACCCCATCCCCAGCAACAGCTCATTCAGCCGATCCAGGGTGGCGAAGTAGGTCCGCGTGCCGTTGGGGGTTTCTACATACCCCCGCCACACGTCTGGCTCTACCCCGCTGGGTTGTGACCAGATAGCAAGAATAAAGTAGCGTCGCCCGGGTTGACTATTCACGCAAAGCAGCATACCGCTTTCGCCTCACGTTAGTCTCACAGGCAGAGTAGAGGAAAAAGTATCCCGACAAAATGGGACGTTTGGAAGGTTAGGAGATTGGGGTTAGGAGATTGGGGATTGGAGATTAAATAGGAGACTTCATGAGTGGGCGCACCACCTCGAATGAAAAATCAGCAGATTTCGCAGATTCAACAGATTTCTCCTAATTTCTCTGTGTAACTCTGCGCTTCTCCGTGTAGCTCTGTGTTCCGCTTTTTATTTTCAAGGGAGACATTCTCTAATCTCCAATCTCCTGCTTAACGGCCGTATCCCCGCGTCCTTAGCCCCAAACCAGCCGCCGCCAGCGCCGCCCGGTCCCGCTCCACCGTGCGCACAGAGACGCCCAGCGCCTGCGCCAGATCGGCGTCGGTGGGCAGCGCTCCCTGCACAAACGCCTCATCCGCCAGCCGCCGCAGCCGGTGCCGCCGCAGCCCCACCTTGCCCGATTGCTGGTAAACGGCCGTATCCCCCACACCATCGTCCACCGTCCAGGTAATTAACAAAAGGTCGTCTGGCGTTAACGGCCGTCCCAACGGCACATCCGCCCCCGCCAGCCGCACCGTTTCTGTTGTAGTCCCCGCCTGCCAATACCGCTCAATATCCTGGTGCACCGACAAATTGTGCCAAAAATCCCGCCGCAGCCGCGTCTCCGCCAGCAGCAGGGTAAGCATCAGCTTCTGCTCTCGCGCCAGGGCCAGATACGGCCGTTCCCCCGTCAGCAAAAATTGCACGTACCAATAATAGGTCAGGTTCGAACTCGTCTGCTCCACATCAATCAGCAGCGTCGCTTTGGCAAAGCTCGCCGCCGCCTCCACCTGCTTGCCCAGCAAAAAAGCGGCCTCCGCATGGCAAATGTACGGGGCAGAGGTAGACGCCCCGCGATGCTCAATATGCACCAGCGCCCGGCTGTGCGCCTCGTACGCCGCCGCGTAATCCCCCTGCATAAAGCGCAAATTGCCCACCGCCATCCACGCCTGAATCGCTCCCCGCCCCGCATCTTCCCGCATTAGCCAGGCCAGCAGCGGCGGCAGCGCCGCCTCCGCCTCATCCAGCCGGTTGGCCATCGTGTAACATTCCACCAGCATCGTCCGGTCAAACACATCCATATACCGGTCCGCCAAAGAGCGGTTCTGGCGCGTGTGCACCATCAACTCCTCGGCAAACAGCACCGCTTCTTCATTTTGCCCCATAAACGACCCGATGTGCGCCGCGTTGTACAACGCATTCGTCAACCCCAAAATGTTGTTGTCTGCCCGGTGAATTTGAATGAGTTCATGCTGCAACCGCCGCGCCTCTTCCCAGCGGCTGTCCAGCTGCGCCAAAATGGCCTGGTAATGAATCAGCTCCGTGCTCAGGCTGTCTAGCTCCGGGTGCCGGGCCAACAGCGCTTCTGCCTGGGCCAGATATTCGCCCGCTGGCAGATGCTCCCGCAAACGCAAATTGGCATGGACCAGGGAAAACAGCGCTTGCGCCCGCAAATACGGCTCATCCGGCAGCGCCTCCGCCAGCGCCAGCGCCCGCTGACTGTAATCCAGCGCCTTCTCCGCATCACCAAACACAAACAGCAGCGCATGGCCTACCCGGTTCAGCGCCTGAATTTCGGCCACGTGATCCCCCAAATCTCGCGCCAGTTCCGTAATTTCCTGCCCGATCGCTTGCAGCTCGTCCATGCGCCCCTGGCTCATCAAATAGTTCAGCGTCAGCAGCAGCGCTTGCAGCAGCGAATCCAAATCGTTTTCGGCGCGCGCCTGGGCCACCAGCGCCTGTGCCTGCTCCAAACTGGTTTCGGCCCAGGCCAGCTTTTGCCGAATGCGCAGATCGAGGCAGCTTAGCGGCAGCTCCTGGTTGGAAGCGCCTGCACTGAGCGAAGCCGAAACGGCCGTTTGCCCCAGCAACTTCAGCGCCCGCCCACCGTGCAGCGCCGCCGTGTTCACGTCCTCCAAATGCAGCGCCCGCTCCGCCGCCCGCCGATGGTAATGCACGGCCATTTCCCACACCGCCCCCTGCTCAAAATGCCAGGCCAACGTGGCCGCCGCCGCCCCCGCCTGCCGCAACACCGCCCCCGCCCGGGCGTGCCATCGCCGCAAATCAGCCGCCGACTGGCTTTGGTAACACGCCGCCCGCACCAAATCGTGCTGGAAGGCGTAGCCGTGGCTGGTTTCTTGCAGGAAACGGCCGTCTAGCAACCCCCGCACCGGAACCGCCCCCGCCAACATCGCCTGCCAGGTACCGTGGCCAAACTCCCGCCCCAAAACGGCCGCTGCCGCCAACGCATCCCGCTCATGGGGGGCCAGATGCGCCAGCCGCGCCGCCAACATCTTCTCCAGCGAAGCCGCCGGATCGTCACTCAGCAGCAGCTCCCGCGCCGCCAGCGGATTGCCGCCAGAAAGCTGGTGCAGCTGCGCCAACTCTTCACTCGTGCGAGATTGATTCAGCTCAGCCGCCAGCTCGCCCAGCTCGGCCACGGTGAGCCCCGCCAGCGTCAGCCAGTGGGGGGCAAACTCCCGCTCTAGCTGCTGGATAGCCTGCCACGCCGCCCCGTTTCGGCGCAGCTCCTGGCTGCGAAAACTCAGCACAACCAGCAACGGCCGTTCCCGGCAAACCTGGGCCAGCGTGGGCAGCAGCGGCCAAAAATAGTCATCGGCCCACTGCACATCGTCCAAAAGCAGCAGCGTGGGTTCCGTTTGGCACAGCAGGGAGAGCAGTTTGTGAACGGCCGTGGCCAACGGCAGTGCCGCCGCCGTTTTCTCTGGCTCAAGGGCTGAACGGTGAGCTGAACCTGTGTTCAATCTTGGCAAAAGTGGGGCGAGCAGGCCGCGCAGCAGCGGCGTGAGCTTTTCTGCCAGACGCTCCAGCAGCGGACCAGCGGTGGCCGCCTGCAAAACCTCTGGCAGGGGGGCATACCGGTGGGGCGTGTCGTGCTCGGCCAGCTCGCCCCAGGCCAGCCGCAGCTTGCGCCGCCCCGCCGACGTGGCGACCGCCTCCAGCAGGCGGGTTTTGCCCATGCCCGGATCGCCTTCCAGCAACACCAGGCCGCCGCGACCATCGGCCAGGCGCTCCAGCTGGGTCAGCAGCCGCCCGCGCTCCGCCTGCCGGCCGATGAGGGGTGTCGGGGCTGGTTGGGTGGGGACAGCCGGCACGGTGGCGCTTGCCGCAGCGGCCGTTTGCCGCTGCTCACGCAGTTCGGCCACGAGTGCGGCCGTTTCTGGCAGGGGCGTCACGTCCAGCTCCTCTGCCAGAAGCTGGGCCAGGGTATTGTACTGCTGCAAAGCGGCGGCATAGCGTCCCAGCCGGGCGTACAGGCGGATGGCGGTTGCGTGCGCCGCCTCGTGCAGCGGGTCGGCCAGCGTCCAGCGGTGGGCGATGGCCAGCGCTTCGGTCAATCGTTCCTGGGCCAGCAGCGCCTGGCAGGTGCGATCCAGCCCCGTCAGGTACAGTTCGCGCAGTTCCGCCCGCTGGCTGAGCAGCCAAAACGGGTCCAGCTCTTCCAGCAGGTCACCGGTGTACAGATCGAGCGCATCCTGCCATTCCTCTAATTTGTCAGAGGCTAATTTTTGGCGGAAAACGGCCGTATCCAGCCAAACGTCATGCAGCGCCAAACTATCTGGGGTGATGGTGAGGTGGGAAACAGCGTCCCCCAACTGCCGCCGCAGCCGGTAGAGGGTGTTGCTGAGCAAATGGCGCGCCCGCTCCTCATCCACATCGGGCCAGAGGGTGCCTGCCAGCCGGGTGCGCGTGGCGGCGTAGCCAGTGGCGGCCTGCAAGCCCAGCAGCCCCAGCAGCGCCGCCGGGGAGCCAGTGAGGAGTTGGATACGGCCGTCGATTTCCAGCCGCAGCGGACCGAAAAAGTATAGCTTCATATATTTCCCGAAAACGTAATCAGTAGGGCAGTATTCGGTAATCAGTTTACCTCATCGGCCAAACTGACCGCTGTTTACTGATTACTGAACACCGATTACGGATTACCGATTCACCGCCACCCGGTGCCATTGGCGGACGCCCAGCGGGGTGAGCACGTACCCATCCAAGGCCGGGCTGACGAGGGCGGCTTGCAGGCTGTGGCTGACAAACACTACCGGCGCGTCGGCAACAATGCGCTGCTCGATTTCGGCATATTGCCCCAGGCGGGTGGGCACCTCTGTCTCAATGCGGGCCTGTTCCAGCAGCGCATCCACTTCTAAATTGACATAACGCCCAATGTTTTGCCGCGAACCGCTGTGGTACAAAATGTCGAGGAAGTTTTGCGGATCGGGGTAGTCGGCACACCAGCCGCTTTGGTAAATGTTGCCGGTGTTGCCCGCGTACAGCTCATCGTAATAAATGAATGGGTCGATGACAATGGGCTGGATGGTGACGCCTAACACCTCTTGCCAGAGGGAGATTACGGCCGTTACATACCCGCCAACATCCCCATACCCCGACGTCGTGTAGGTGACCAGCGGGAAGGTGGCGCGATCCGCGTAGCCCGCCTCGTCCAAAAGCTGGTTGGCTTTGGCGGGGTCGAAGGGGTAGCCACGATTGGAATCGGCCGTGTAGCCGGGCATTCCCGGCGGCAGGGAACCGGTGGCCACCAGCGCATCCCCGCCGGAGAACGTTTCGATCAGCAGTTCCTTGTCCAGCGCGTAGTTAAACGCCTGCCGCACCCGCACGTCGTCGAACGGAGCGATTTGGGTGTTCAGGCCGATGGTGCTGGTGCACAGGCTGACGCCGAGCTGAAGCTGATCGTGCAGCCGGTTGTTGGGGTCCTCCACGCGGTCCAGATTGGCCCCGCCGACGCCGACCAGGTCAATCTCGCCCTCTTCGTATTGGGCCAGCGCCAGCCCCGGCCCCAAATCGTAAACGACATGGCGCACGCGGGCCGGTGCCAGGTAGTAGCTATCGTTGCGCACCAGGATGATTTCTTCATCGTCCACCCAACTTTGCAGCCGGAACGGGCCGGTGCCGTTGGGGGTGTACTCCCAATTGCGCGTGTCCACTGTCTCCGAATCCACCACAAAGGCGACGGGGTAGGCCAGCTTCTGCAAAAAGTAGACGACGGGGGCGGTGAGCTGCACTTCCAGCGTGTGGTCGTCAATCGCCCGCAGGCCGCTGATTTGCTCAGCGTCGCCATCGATCACCGCCTGGATGCCGACGATGTCGCCCAGGTAGGTTTGCACGGTGTCGGAGCCGGTGGCGGGATTGGCGGCGCGTTCCCAGCTGAAGATGACGTCTTGGGTTGTAAACGGCCGTCCGTCATGAAACAGCACATTTTTGCGCAGGTAGAAGGTGTAGGTCAGCCCATCCTCGCTCACCTCCCAGCCAGCGGCCAGCTCCGGCTGAATTTGCAAATCGGCGTCCAGCATCACCAGCCCAGAGAAGATGAGCCCCAGCGGGCCGTCGGGGCCGCCGATGGTTTTGGCCGGGTCTAGCGTGCGCGGCTGCCCACCCAGCAGAAAAATCGCATCGTCCCGGTCGATGTCCGCCTGATCTTGGAACAGTTGGGGGGCGTTGCTCACCAGTTGGCAGCCAAACAGCAAAAATGAAATGGCTATCAAGAAAAATTTTTTATCAAAGATTTCGCAGATTACGCAGATAAAATAGTCTTTTAAATCTGCGCAATCTTTGATTTTCCTTTGCTTCCTGTTCATTTTCGCCTCCGAATCACGAGACCAAAGCCAACCAGCAGCAGGGGGAAGACGGTGAGGTTGCAGATGCCGCCTGCGGGGTTGCCGGTGGTGGTGGGTGGAACGGCCGTTCCTGCCGCCGCAGGCTCAGTCGGTACAGATTCGGGTACGCCAAAGGGTTCGATGGTGGGGATGGCCTGGGCAGAAACGGCCGTTGGCGTCGGCGGAATCTCACGGGCAGGCAGGTTCAAACTTTGCCGCCATGCCTGCTCCAGCCCATCTACGTTAAACCCGTAAACCGCCTCCAGCGCCTCATCGTACCCCGCACCCTCGGCCAGCGTGAAGATGAGCGCTTGCAGCTGTGCCTGGCCGTAGGTTTCTAGAAGGAACTTGACCACGCTGTAGCTCTGGCTGTAGGCGATGCCCGCCTCGGTGCCGTGGGCCGAAAATGAACCGTTCAGGCTGCGCACCGGCTCGAAGCTGTTGTCCTCGATGCCCGTGGCGATGTCTGCCAGCACGCGCTCGCTGGGAGTGCCTTCGGCGTAGGTGGCCAGCCCCTCTTCCAGCCAGGTGGGGCGGCTGCCGCCGACACAGCTGCGACCAAACTGGCCGATGACCAGATGAGCCAGCTCGTGGCGCACGGTGGGCACGCCCCAGCTTTCGGCAATGCGCGGCGGCACGCCAATCAAAATAATGTTGTAATCAGTGAACGCAACGCCACCGGCCCACTCCTGAATGTAGAGCACTGCCTCGCGCATATCGTCCGATTCGCCGTAGATGAAGAGCTGGACCTCGCTGTCCAGGGTGATGCCCATCTCGTTTTGCAGTTGGTCTAGGCCAGCAACGGCCGCTTCTAGCAACATCGGCCCCACCTCGTCCCCTTCGTACCAGTGCAGGCGGATATTGGGGGCGGAGACGGTTTGCCAATCGAAACGATCATCGACGAAGGTGTGGCTTTGTTCGTCGGTGGTGGTGACGTTGCCGCTGTTGTCGGTAATTTGCCAGGCCCAGCGCAGGGTGGCTCCCGGTGGCGGATTGCCAGAGCGGACCATTTCCCAGGTCCATTCGGCCTGATTGCCTTCCAGGGGGACGGGAACGGCCGTATTTGCCTCCAAACAGCTCGATCGATCCACCTCATAAACCAGATTCACCTCAGCCACGTCGCTGGCATCGACCAGCTCCAGCTGAAACGTCACCGACTGCGGGAAATCCACCAGCGCCTCGTTGCGCGTGACGGTGATGCTGGTTTGGGCGTGGGCTGAGCCAGCCAAAAGCAAGAGCATCAAAATTGCGAATAAACTATATTTCTTCAAATTGTTTCCTTCGTAGCCGCGGATTCTTTCCGCGCCATTCCGCCGGGGGATGAATCCCCCCGGCTAGTTGTGGAAGCCACTGCGCGGCTGTTTGTAGCCCCAGCGGGGCTTTCACAACTAGCCCAAGCCGTTCACGGCTGGGCGGACACTAATATTCGACCAGCCTCGACTGGATCATCGTGGCTGAAAATGTCAATATCCAAATTAGCGATATCTGCCTCCAGATTCCACAAGCCGCCCAACGCTACCGCAATGCCTGCGGCATGAATTGCTTCGATATCCGCAGGTCGGAACAAATCATAAGCGATATTGACACAATCTGCGCCAATGGCGTTGAGATAGTCTGGGTAGTTATGTAATCGGCCACGCAGCAACGCGCGGGTAAGCAAGTCTGGATGGGCCTTTTTGATGTGAAACAGTTCTTGATGATCGAGCAGGAGCAACATTACCCTATCTTTTGCGCCCGTCCGAGCCAGCTGTTCGATAACCGCCAGAGCCAACTGGCCTTCTGGCGAAAAGCGCGTCTTCAAATCCAGGGAAAGATAGGTGCCGACCTCGCAGGCCCACGCGAGAACATCATCCAGGCGTGGCAGCAGTTCATTCTCAACTTGAACGGTTTTGAGCGTTTCCCAAGTGCATTGGTAGCACCACCGGCCATCTGGCAGCTGCGCTTTGTGGCGCAAAAAAGGGATGCCATCCTGGCTCAGTTGTACATCGACCTCGATAAAGTCTGCGCCCAAACGATACCCTTGTTTGATTGCAGACCAGGAATTTTCAGGGGCATAGCCAACGCTGCCGCGATGCGACTCGATGAGCGTGCGGCCGTTCACGGATTTGAAAAATGGGATGCTCATCTAGAGTTCTCTTCTGTCATTGCCAGAATCCGCCAGCCCAAACGTTTGTGTATAAAATTCCAGGCCAGACAATCCCGATTCATCCAGCAATTGATACAGCTCCCGGCGATCAGAAACCTCATCGAACGGCACGTTTTGCTGCCGCACAATGCCGCCACCATGCCCAGCAAACGCATCTAAAATGCGCTGGCGGTGGCCCCACAACAAATTTTTCGGTATCGTTTCCAACGAAAAAGTATCAATGTCCAAGACTTCATCTTCTTGGGCTTTAAGCGTGCCACCGATTGTCTTGGCAGCAAACAGAATCATCAAATTCACCCACGCGTTGGACTTTGGCATAGAGTAGATGCCCACCAGCCGGGTCAATTGAACCTGCAGGCTCGTTTCTTCCAACGCTTCGCGAACGGCCGCTTCCGCCACCGTCTCCCCCGCATCCACATGCCCGCCGGGCAGGCACCACACTTCAAAATCCTTCCGCTTGGTCAGCAGAATTTTTTCGTCCTCAATGATGGCGACACAAACGCCTACTTTCATCAGCTTAACTCCGTTGGCGCAGATTCTTCGTACGCCACACCGCCGGGGGATGAATCACCCCGGCTAAAGGTGGAAGCCTCTACGAGGCTAAAGCCCATCTGGGCTTCTACAACTAGACCAGGCCGTTTACGGCTGGGCGGATTGGGTGGACATGCAAATTATGATTGGCGACGGCCGTTCCACCACCAGCCGCCAAGGCCCAAAGCCAGCAATCCCGCCGCTCCCAGCAAAATGAATGCCAAATTATTACCAGATTCAGCTGCTTCGGCGATGGGTGCCTGGGTGGGAACGGCCGTTGGCGGCAGGGCAGCAACTTCGGTGGCGGGAACGGCCGTTTCCGTTGGCAGTTCAGTCGCCGTTGGTTCAGGTGTATTGGTAGCGGTGGCTGTTGCAGTTGCCGTTGGAGTGCGCGTGGGGCGTGGTGTGGCCGTGTCGCGGGGCGTTGGCGTCTCGGTCGGGGTTTCTGTCGCCTCTGGCGTGTTCGTTGGCATCGGCGTGTTCGTGGGCACATCCGGGTCCACTGTGGCCGTCGCCGCTGGCGGATTGTCTACCGCAGGCGGGCCGCTGACGGGCGGCGGCGCGGCCACCGATCCGCCATCCAGCGATTGCACCAAGTAGTAAACGGGGCCACCAATCATGCAAAAATCCCCGGCCGTTTGGGCGCAAATCGCCCCCGGCACCGTGACGGTAAAAACGCCGTTGCTGGCGGAGATGGTTTGGCGGCTGCCCCACATGTCTACGAGAACGGCCGTATTTGCCTCTGCTGCAACCTCCACCGTCTGCGGCGCAGGCAAGCGCGAAAACAACACCGTCGTGGCGTGTGTGCCCTGGTCCAGCCGAATTTGCCCCCAATGGCCCCAATGTTCACGCTTCACGCCCTGCATCCCGGCCAGATACTGCACCGCCACCTGGTACGTCGTAAACGCCGGGCGGCGCGAACCATCCATGCGCAGCAGGCCAAACGGTTCCGGATTGGCCGCCACGTCATCCGGCGTATCCTGCATTTTGTAGATGGCGATCCGCTGCGCCCCAGCGGCCATGCCCACGGCAAACACCTGCGGAATAAACGCCGCCTGCTCCTGCTGATCCACCTGGAAGGTCCAGTTGGGCACGGGCCAGGCGGGATCATTGCTGGGCGGCGCGTTGGTTTCCACCAGCCAGACCGGCTTCCAGGGAATGCCCCGGCTGCCCACCGCGCCGTAAAATTGCTGGATGATGTTATAGATCGAATCTGGCTGGAAGTAGAGATGGGCCGTCAGCGCATCAAAATAGTAGTTGTGGTCTGGCGCGGCCGGATCAGCCACAACCACATCAAGAAAGTCGTAGATGTAGTTGGGGTTCCAGAAGTAGGTGAAGGCGCTCAGGTGGATGGTGCTGTTGGGGTTCACCTCTTTGGCCACCAGGTAGGCCGTGCGCTGAAGCTGGAAGAAATCCTGCACGGAGCCATCCCAGGTGTGGCCGGGGGCGTTGGGGTCGTTGACGTCTGGTTCGTTCCAGATGATCCAATGGTTGATACGGCCGTTGTACCTACCCACCGCCTCCCGCACAAAGTTGGCCCACGTGTTGTTGGGGTCCGAGTGGGGCAAATGCAGCCCACGCGGCAAGCCCCCCTCCCGCGCCCAGTCAGGAATGCCAATGAGCAGGCCAACGACGGTGCGTCCAGCCCCGATTTCGCCGTTGATCTGGCCATCGCTGACGCTGGCGGTCCAGGTGCCGGGGCCACCCGCCTGCACCTCGGCCCACTGAAAGCGCACCCGCGTCCAGGCGGCACCCAATGAATTGGCCTGCGCCGGATTTTGGTAACTTTCGATGACGCCAAAGCGGTAATCAACCGGAGCCTGCGCTGGTGCCTCAGCCGGTGCCGCTTCACTTTTTTGCGGAGCCACAACCAGCAGCCCCAAGACAAATAGACATAACAAGATAATTTTAGGTCGATTCATGGCGCAAGTTTACCGATTGACCGGGAATTGTGACAACTTTCCTCAGCCAGCAAAGTTGGCTATAACTACAGCATTCTATTTTTGCTCACAAAACTCAGGTGACAACACAACCTGTCGTTGACCAAGTGAAAACCGTAGGTCGAATTGACAATCCGACCCACAATGATTTAGGAGGAAGCATGGCAACTGTAAAGCTGCTCGAATATGAGGACGCCGCGCCAGCGGCACAGGCGGTGTTTGATGAAATCAAGCAGGCGCGCAACGTTGACGACGTGAACAACTTTTGGAAGGCGTTGGCCAACCACCCCGACTCGCTGCGGCGCACCTGGGACAATTTGCGGGCCATCATGCAGCCCGGCGCACTGGACCCGCTAACAAAGGAGATGCTCTACATTGCGATCTCCATCGCCAACAACTGCGACTACTGCATTCATTCCCACACCGCCTCTGCCAAAGCCAAAGGCATGACCGAGGCGCAGTACGCGGAGCTGCTGGCGGTGGTGGGCATGGCCCACCAAACCAACGCCCAGGCCACCGCCCTCAAGGTCCCCGTTGATGATCAATTTTGGATTGAGTAAAAAGGATAGGACTTGCGCAATCTCTAGACTACAAAAGTCTTTGAGACTTTTGTAGTCTTCGTGCGTCGGTTCCAAGGAGATGAAGAGATGCCACACGCAATTGTTATGCAAGAGCCGGGGGATACGGCCGTTCTCCACTACACCCCCGTCACCATTCCCCAACCCAGCGGCACCCAGGTCCACGTACGCCACCGGGCCATTGGCGTGAACTTTATCGACACCTACTACCGCACCGGGCTGTACAAATGGCCCCAAACGCCGCTCACCCCTGGCGCAGAAGCAGCCGGGGAAGTGGTGGCCGTGGGCGAAGCGGTAACGCACGTTCAGCCAGGCGACCGGGTAGCCTACACCACGCCAACGGGTGCCTACGCTCAAGAGCGGCTGATCGACGCCAGGCAGTTGATTGTGCTGCCGGATGAGATTTCATTTGAAACGGCCGCTGCCATCACCCTCAAAGGACTCACCGCCCAATACCTGCTGCGCCGCAGCTTCCGCATTGAAGCCGGGCAAACCGTTTTGTTTCACGCAGCGGCGGGCGGCGTGGGGTTACTGGCCGGGCAGTGGCTGGCCCATCTGGGCGCGACCGTCATCGGCACGGCCGGGTCTGCCGAAAAGATGGCGCTGGCCCAAGAAAATGGCTTCACCCACATGATCAACTATCGCACCGAGAATTTTGTGGCGCGCGTGAAGGAAATCACCCACGGACAGGGCGTCGATGTGGTATACGATTCAGTCGGGCAAGATACCTACCCCGCCTCGCTCGACTGCCTGAAAAAGCACGGCACCTGGGTTTGCTTTGGCCAATCGTCGGGGCTGATCAAAAATTTTGCGCTGTCTGACCTGGCCCAACGGGGCTCGCTGTTTGCCACCCGGCCAGTGCTGTTCGACTTCATCGACACGCCAGAGGCACTGGCCGCTGCCGCCACTGACCTGTTCAGCGTGGTTCAAAGCGGGGCGGTGAAGATTGCTATCAATCAGGAATTTGCGCTGGCAGAGGCAGGGAAGGCGCACCAGCTGCTGGAAGGAAGAAAAACGACGGGGTCTACGATTTTACGGCCGTGATGCGTGATGCGTGACAAAATCACGTTTCACGCATCACGCATCAGAAAACAACACGCCCGCCAAACTTTATGTCAATTGCAAATGGAGGTGCCGCAAATGCAGTTGCCGCAGTAGGAGGGGGCCACCAGTTGGCTAAAAATATTGCCGATTTGTGGCCCTAATAGGGTGAGAATGCCAATCACAATCACAGCAACCAGCACCAAAATGAGGGCGTACTCCACCAGCCCCTGGCCCATCTCCCAATAGTTCTTTTTCATGAATAATTTCCCACAGGCTAATTTTGCGCAGGATAGGTATCGGTCATGCTGTTACCGCCGGAGGCAGTCACCGTGACCGTGCCTGCATTGGGGCCAACGTTGGGCAATGAAATATTGCAAGCCAAATTACAATTGGTGCTAACCGTTTGCCCACTTTGGGAATCAACGGCCGTAACCGTCACCGCCGCCGAAACCTGCACCTGCACCACAACATCCGTCCCACCGCGCAAAGCGTTGACAGAGGTGACGTTCCCCGTCGGCGTGGGGCCACCACCGCCACCGCCGCCACCGGTTGCAGACGCACCGTCTAAGCCATGCACCACGCGGCTGAACACATTGCCCACCTGTGGCCCCAGCAAGGTAAGAATGGCGATCACAATGACGGCCACCAGGACCAAAATGAGGGCATATTCCACCAAACCCTGGCCATCTTTCCGGTTTTGCAATTCTTTCATGATGTTAACCTCGAACGTTAATTTCTAAAGCCCAAACTGGATATCGGGAACGGCCGTACTTTCTACCACAAACTGCCGCTCAAAGGCAACAGCCATCAGGGAGGCCGCATTGCGCTCCGCTTCCCACAGCTCTACAGCGGGGTACTCATCGGCAATGAGGGTGAGGCGGAGGGTGGTGTCGTCCCAAACGGCCGTTACATCATCCACATTCGCATTCCGCCCGCGCTCCAAAAATTCCGCCAATCGCAAAATCGCCGCCAGCCGCAGCAAAATTATAGGATCCGCTTCTGTCAGCAGCGAGGTAAACAGATCAGCCGTAGGCCGCCCTTTGCGATGGTACCGCGTTAGCAACGCCACCAGCGCCGTCTCACGCGGCGAAAAGCCTGGCAAGCCGCTGTTCACAATCAACGTCTGCGAATGTTTGTGGTGGTCGTCGTAGCTGATGATGGTGCCCAAATCATGCAGCATGGCGGCCGCATCCAGCAGTTCCCGCTCGGCGGGGCCATAGCCGTGCAGCGGGGCCAACTGGTTGAACAGTCGCGTAGCCAGGTAGCGCACGTGGCTGGCATGTGCCTTCTGATAATTATACACCCGGGCCAGATTCAACACGCTAAAGCGACGCACGTTGGCCACTACCGGGTACGCCAGATGCTGCCAAAAATGCTCAAAAAAGAGCCCTTCGCGCAGCCCATTTTTGGAAATAGTCATCGACTCCACCCGCAGCCGGTCCATCACCTCGGCCAAAACCAGCGCTCCGGCAAAAATAATGTCGGCCCGGTCCCGATTGAGCCCGGCGATTTGTCGCCGCTCGGCCACGGGCAGCTGCTGCAAAAGCTGCACCGTCTCTGCCACCGAATCACGGCTCAGTACAAAACCGTGCAGCGTGTTCAGCGGGTAGCTTTGCCGCGCTGCCTCAATGGCCGCCAGATTCCGAATGGTGCCGCCCAGGCCAACCAGATGGCGGTGAGGCTTGCTCTGCTTTTTGGTCAGCCAGGGGATGGTGTCTAGCTGTTGGGCAAGGTATTGCTGCATGGCCACCACTTCGGCGGGCTCGACGGGATCGGTGTGGACGAACTGTTGGCTGAGGGCCAATGCGCCCAGCGGCACCGAACTGCCTTCTTGGTACCGATTGCTACGCACTTTGCTTACCTGTGCACTGCCACCGCCAATATCCAGAACGTAGCCGTTGCCCAGTTCCACTTCATTGAGCACGCCCAGCGTGCCGTAGTACGCTTCGCGTTCGCCATCGAGCACCTGTAAATTGAGGCCAATTTCTTGGGAGACGGTTTGCAAGAAGGCGGGGCCGTTGGCGGCGTCGCGCACGGCGCTGGTGGCGGTGGGGATGATGAGATCGACGGGGTAGCTGTCGCAAAAGCGTTTGAACAGGCGTAGGGTGAAGAGGGCACGGGCAACGGCCGTATCGCTTAACCCAGCCGCCGTCATCCCTTCGCGCAGCCGTACCACCTCCCGAATTTCATCTTCCAGGCGGTAAGCGTAGCCGGGCACAGCGTTAAGAATCACCAGCCGGGCGGTATTCGACCCTAAATCAATGACGCCAATGCGTTGAGACTTGTTTGCAATCATTTGTTGACCTTATACAACAATGAGTGCATTGTACCACTTCCAGGATGTTTTTTGAAGCAAATTGGAGATTGGAGATTGGAGACTGAACAATCTTCAGTCTCTAATCTCCTAAAAGTTTACGCAACAGGCTCTTTGAAATCGTAGAGGTTGTCTTCGACGGCCCATTGGCGGTGACAGGCAGGGTTGGGGCAGGTAAGACGGCCGTTCACCACTTCTGGCAGCGCCGTCTGGCAGTGGGGGCAGGCAAAGAAGGTGGTGGGAACGGCCGTTTCGCCACTGGCCGGATGGGCAATATCCACAAAAACGCTGGGGCTGAGCTGCCACCAGTTACCCGTCCACTGCGCCAGCGAATCCAGCCCCACCAGCAAGCCCGTGGGCACTGTTTTCTTGATTGGACCAAAGCGGTAGTGGGAGACGGTAAGCATGCGCCCTGGCGAAAAGTTGGCCTGCTTAAGCTGCTGCCGAATCCAGCGGGGGTGAAAATCGTAGTTGAGCGCCACAAATTCAATCGGTTCTAAAGCAAAAGGGGACCATTGCTGCCGCCGCAAACCATAGCGCAAAATGGCTTTGAGGTTTTGCTTATTGGCGAATTCGAGGATGTAACGGCCGTTTGGCCGGGCAATGCGGGCTAACTGCTGGAACAGGGCGGGCACATCGGCGGCGTGGTGCAGCGTGCGAATTTGCACCATCGTGTCGAACAACCCGGCGACGAAGGGCATCTGGTACCAGTTGCCCGCCACGTACACAAAGCGTGGGTCATTGCCCAGGTGGGCCTGTGCCTCGCGCAGCAGCGAACGTGAATAATCAAACAAAACCACTTTTTGGTAGCCCAGGTATTCATCTGCCAGGCGACCAAAGCCGGCACCAATTTCGATGAGCGTGCCGCCCGTTGGTGGCATCAGGCGGCGCAGGGCGATGCGTTCAACCTGGTCTTCGTAGTTGCGCCCCTGGCCTTCCCAAAAGCGGGTGCGGTAGTCGGAGCCTTCGTAGTCGCAGACGGGTGGGATGTCGGTGTTGTTCATGCGCAAAAGATGGGTGGATTAGCGAACGGCCGTATCCACCGGCATCATCGGGTTGCTTTGCGTTACCCGATTCATCAGCTCCTCGTTGCTAGAGGGCAAGCCTTTGATCAATTGGTCGAGCGGCTCAAAAAGGCCGCGCAGCGTGTTAAACGGACCACCTAGATCTGTATCTTGTAGGGGAATCTGCACGGGGACGTCCATGACCACGGGAATTGTTTGATCAACAGCCACCTCCAGGTCAAGCGCCACAGGCAGTTCCAACCCGGCCGGCAGTTCCAGAATCACGTTCCCGTTAATTTGCCCACCTCCACCGGGCAAGGTAAATTGCGCGGGAATGGTCAGGGGAACGCCCTCTGTAAGAACAACATTGGTTTCTTCTTGCAGGGGCAGCGTAAAGCTAATGGGCATCGTTGTATCGAGCCGGATTGTTTGTGAGATTGTGGCATTGCTCATATCAACAAAGCTGTCGCTGAGCCCCCCCACAAGCGGTTCTGCGATCGAATCCACAATAGGCAGAATGAGCGGCGCGGCGATTAACAGGACAACCAACAGCACAAAATTCATCACAAACGAGAAGATAATGGCAAAAGTTTTAAACGCCTGCCACGGTTTTCCAGACCAAACCCATTTATTACGGTCCATTGTGTACCTCCGAACCTGATTCAGGTTGACATAGTATGACTACGTTATGGTAACATGGAAAGGCGAAATAGTAAAACGGCCGTAAGTCATGGCGCGAGTTTAGCAACCTACACTACCAGACAAACCCGCCAATCGGGCAGTCCCCCATGTTTCACGGGAAACATAAAGGTGAAAGCAGGTATGGTTTCACGGGAAACAATTGCGGGAATGGTTGAATGAAGTAGAATACAAACAGCCTATCATTTTACCTGCAAGAAAGACAAATTTAACGCATGTCTACCCAATCCAATAATAAAGAGCGTTCCTCAAACCCAGATCATTCCTCAGCCAGAAATGATGTTGCTGTTTTCCTCGATTTGGACAATCTGGTAATTGGTGCCAAACAAATCAATTTAAGCTTCGATATCAATCTGGTGCTAGATTACATTAAAGCGCTGACAAACGGCCGTATCGTCCTCCGGCACTCCTATGGTGATTGGCGACAAGATCAGCAGCTCATGCGCGATCTCGCCTCGGCTGGCTTTATTACCCGCAATGCCATCCGCCTAAACAACTACAGCAAAAACCTGGCCGATATGCAAATTGTTGTAGACACAATGGAAACGTTGCTGGATGGCCAGGAGTTCACAACCTATGTCCTCATGACGGGAGACCGTGACTTTACCCCGCTGGTGCAATCTTTGCGCAAGCGGGGCAAAAAAGTTATTGGCCTGGGGGTAAAACATACCACCAGCCAAAACCTGGCCGACTTGTGCGATCAATACATTTATTATGAAGAGATCGTGCCAACCCCGCAGCTCAGCGACGCACAGGTGCGAGAGCTGCTAGAAAACTCGCTGCAACAGCTGCTTTCCAATGAAGACCGGGTGCGCGCCAGCATACTCAAACAGCATATGTCAGATAGCAGCAAAGGCGCATTTGAGAAGAGCAGCCACGCGGAAGGCAGCTTCCGTAAATTCCTGGAAAAGTACCCAGAGCTGGTCATGGTGGTACAAGAAGAAACAACCATTTACGTTACGCGGCCGCAAAAGCAAGAAAATTCCGCAGCGCCGCTGCACGTTCGCTACCGGCGCGAGCTGAAAAAACAGCGGCTGCGCGTGGTGAAGAAGGATGCCCGCTTCGCCATTCTCAAAGATTTGGTGCGCCACCTGACCACCGAGGAACAAGTTCGCTGGCGCGAACTGATCGACACGATGGCCGACGAGTACAAAGCCACCGAGCAAAAAATCTCTAAAAATGCAATTAATGCCGTGCTGCTGGTCGCTCGCCGCGCCCAGGTCATCCACACCTTAAAAGACAAGTCGCTGTCCACTGCCCCCGTGCTGCTAGAAGTAAAAGGGCCTAAAGCGTACCAGGAAGCGGTAATGCGCTGCGATGCGGTGTACGTGAAAGAGATTCTGGAGCTGACTGAGGAGTTTGATGAGACGGAAGCGGCCGTTGCCCTTTACTACGAGCCAAAGTACGGCCATTATCTGAAGACACTCATCAAAAATTTTGAGCGGTTTGGGATGTAGTTCACAAAGGGATTTCGTCTCGATGGCCTAATCCCAGGCTGTTGTCAATAAAAAATAGACGCTCTGGCTGGAAGCAGATACCAATTCACTTTAGCCAGGGCGTTTTGCATTTTGGCGTCTGCCTGGGCCAGGAAGGGGTATTTTTGCAGGTAGCGGGCGATGGATGTTTCACGGGAAACATCGGTGAGTAACGTGACGTTGCCCTCTAGCTGGATGCCTTTGATTCGCTGCCAATCCCGGTAATCTTCCTGGATGGTGGCGGCGATATGGGGAACGGCCGTAAAATTCAACACATGCCGCGTATGCCCAGCCGACAGGAAAATCAGGTCGAAGCCCTCATTCACGTAAAAAACGGCCGCAGCCCATACCCCTTCAGGCCCGCTTGTTGCCAGCGTCATTACCTGATGCGTTGCCAGATATTGCAGCGCCAAGGCCCGCGGGTCACGTTCAGCCACGGTTTTCTTTGCCCCCCTGCCAGCGCGTGAACAAATCGTGCGGCAGCTCAACCTCCAGCAAATCCAAAACGCGGTTCACCGTCTGGTTCACAATGTCGTCGATTGTCACAGGCCTGTGATAGAAGGCGGGCATTGGGGGCGCAAGAATCGCCCCCATCTCTGTGGCCTGCACCATCAGCCGCAGGTGGCCCAGGTGCAGCGGCGTTTCCCGGGCAACCAGCACCAGCCGCCGACGGTCCTTCAACACCACGTCCGCCGCCCGCAGCAGCAGGTTGTCGCTAAACGAATTGGCAATGCCAGCCAACGTTTTCATGGAGCAGGGCACAATCACCATGCCCCACGTTTTGAAAGAGCCAGAAGAAACGGCCGCTGCAATATCTCGAAACCGATACGTCACGTCGGCCAGCTGCATCACCTGTTCGGCCGTAAACTCAGTTTCCAGGCCAATCGTCGTCGCAGCGGCCGTGCTCATGATCAGGTGCGTTTCCACATCTGGCACGTCCCGCAAAATCTCCAGCAGGCGAATGCCGTAAATGACGCCGCTGGCTCCCGAAATCCCCACAATTAATTTTTTCATTCTTGCCAATCCTTCCAACCGCTTACCAATTACCGATTACCAATTACTTATTACCGATTTTAGATGAGGTAGCCTGAAAACCAAAATCCCCTTACAATCGCCTGCATTCATTTGCAAACCAAACTTGAGAGGCTGTTGTGAAATCATTTTTTATAACCAATATCAATGTTGGCGACGAGTTGGAAAACGAGCCATTTTTGATTCAGGATTCTATTTTGCGCGAGACGAAGGATGGACGGCCGTATCTCCTTGGCACCTTACGCGACAACACCGGCCAAATTGCGTTTGTCTATTGGGATATTCCTCCTTACGCTGAAAGCTGGGTGGCCACCGGCAGCGCTGTGCTCATCACCGGTCGCGCCGTGCGCTACAAAGACGCCCTGCAAATCACCATCACCGATATGAACCGCAACCTGGAGCCAACGCTGGCCGATTTGCTGCCAGCCAGCCGTCGCCCCCGCGCCGAAATGCTGGATGAACTCACCGAACAAGTCGCCAGCCTGGGCGAACCGTGGCAGTCGTTGGTTGCCCACCTGCTTTTGGATGAAGCGTTTTTGCGCGAGTTTGCCGATGCACCGGCCGCCCGCAATATGCACCACGCCTACATCGGCGGGCTAATGGAACACACGCTAAGCATGGCCAAACTGGCCAACATGCTGGCCGAGCATTACCCATTTGTGAATCGGAACCTGCTGCTGGCGGGCACGCTGCTGCACGACATGGGCAAAGCAATTGAGTACGACATCAGCAAATCGTTTAGCTTTTCAGAAGACGGCCGTCTCGTAGGCCACATCATCCGCGCGGTTGTGATGGTAGAAAAAGCCGCCGCCGAGCTGGGTAACTTTCCGAAGACCAGCTGCGCCATCTGGTACACCTCGTTGCTTCCCATCATGGCACGCAAGAATGGGGCTCCCCGTGGTGCCCAAAACGTTGGAAGCAATTTTGCTGCACCAGATCGATTTGCTAGACAGCCGCGTGCAGGGCTTTTTTGACCACCTGGCCAACGACAACAGCGAAGACGCCTGGACCGCCAAAAGCAGCTACATGTTCAACACCGAACTGCGCCGCCCCGACGGGTTTGATTGGTCTGCCAGTTAGCAAACTGCGTGATACGTGACAAATGACCCGTCCTGAATATAGTTGACACCAGACCTTAACCATGTCACATTGTTCAAGACGGAGATGAATATGAAAAAAGAACCAATCAAACGATACAGCCAAGCCTTCAAACAGCAAGTGGTGCGGGAGTACGAGGCTGGAGCCAGTGCCACCAGCCTGGCGCAACAATACGGCATCGGCACCCATACGACCATCAAGAAATGGGTCAAGCAATACGGCCGTTTTGGTTTCCGCACCGAAAAAGTGGTCATCCAGACGGTTGAAGACCAAGTTGAGGTCAAAGAGATGAAAGCACGAATAGCGGCGCTAGAATCAGCACTGGCCAAAACTGTCTTGGAGAATCGGATGCTAGAGGCAACCTTGACCGTGGCCAGCACCGCACTCAAACTTGACCTCAAAAAAATTTCGGCAACCCACTATTCGGCACGTCAGGCAAGAGAAGCAAGTGAGCCTCAAAGACGCCCTGGCTTGGTACGGCATCAGCCGCCAAGCCTATCACCAAGCCGAGCAACAGGCGCAATGGCATGCGGCCGAGGACCAGCGCATCTTGGCAATGGTACGAGAGCAGCGGCAGAAACATCCCAGAATGGGAGTGCGTAAGTTGCATCATAAACTGACCCTTGACCTGGTCGCGGCGGGCATCACCAGAGGACGAGACGCCTTTTTTGCGCTGCTGGGTCGGCATGGATTGTTGGTTAAGCCGCGGCTCAGCCGACGGCGCACCACCCGCTCTGGCTTGTGGCGCTGCCCCAACTGCCTGGCGGGCATGACCCTAACGCGACCGCATCAAGCTTGGGTTGAGACATCACCTACATTGCCACTGAAGGGGGCTTTGTCTACTTGGCGCTGTTGACAGATGCCTACTCCCGCTTCATCGTCGGTTGGGATGCCTCCACCTCTTTGGCCGCCGAAGGCTGCTTACGCGCCCTTAACCAGGCCATTGCCCATACGGCCGTTTCCTTAGCTGGCTTAGTCCATCACTCTGACCATGGTATCCAGTACGGCTCCTGGGATTATCTTGACCGCCTCCGCGCCAACCAGATACTGCCCAGTATGGGTGAAGTTGGCAATTGTTATGAAAATGCCTTGGCTGAACGGATGAATGGTATTTTAAAGTGCGAATATGGTCTTGATGACCTGTTTGTCAATCTGGAACATGTCCGGCTGGCTGTTGAGCAGGCGGTGTGGCTTTACAATTACGACAGGCCACACCTCTCCCTTGAATTTGCCTATCCGGCCACTATTCACTTTACATAAGGGATTGCGTGTTGCCCCTTTTTTGTCAATTTATTTTAGGACTTGACAAAAGTGAATCACGTATCACGTTTTACGCATCACGCTCGCGTCATGGTTCCAGGCGGTACACAGCGTAGAGCAATCGGTTGCGGGCGTCGCGAATTTCATCGTAACGGCCGTTCCCCCATCTTTCTTGCACCAAGGCCAACTCAGCCAACCGCTCTGGCAAAAAAATGACCATCGTCGGCTGGTCGATCTCCCAATCGGGTGGGGCGGTTAGCGGCTCGATGAGGTCAACCGCCGCCACATCTGGAGCCAGATAAGGAATGGTCGCCAGGCTAAAATACCCCATGCGCGGGAAGCCTAAAAAGTAGACATCGGGCGGTACCGGCTCATCTTGCAAATCGTATGCTATTTGGGTCGCCACCATCGTGTTATCGCCGCCCAACGTAAATGATTCGTACAAATCGCCAAAGTAAAACTTTATGTCAATAAACAGGAGCGCGACGAGCAGGACGGCCGTTCCCCAACACACGCCCTCTTTTTTGTCTGGCCACAGCTGGCGCAGCCAATCCCCCAGCAGCCCCAGCGGCAAAGCCACCAGCAGCATCACCGACGGCAGCGCCAAAATAAACCGCTGCGAGGCGGGCGGGTCCTGACTAAACCCGCTCAGAAAAACGACGGACAAAATCGGCAGCAAGAGCAAGGTGAAACGGCCGTCTAACCTCACCACCGCCCACACCACACCCAGCAAAAACAGGCCCGCCGCCAGCGGCAGCAGCAGCGGCACGCCCGGTGCATACAGCAGCCGCAGCGGTTCGTGGGTAAAGCCCAGTGCCGCCTGCCCCATCTGCCGCAGCACAATCGCCGCCTGGCTCACATTTTCCGTCGCCGCCATGCTTTGCAGCCGCTCGCCCATGATGGTGACCCGATTCAGCGGCGCTTCAAATTCGGCCCAATGGGTGGCAAAATAAATGGCCAACGGCAGCACGGTGATAACGGCCGTTCCCCCAGCCAAAACCACATTCATCCACTGCCGCCGCCACTCAGCCCGCCGTCGCCACCCCAGCCCCGCCAGCCAAACCAGCAGCAGCAGCGGCAGCACCCGCACCGAGACGTAAAAATATTGCCCCAGCCCCAACGCCAACCCGGCCAACAGCCAGGGCAGCCGCCGGCCGCTGCGCCAGCCAACCCAGGCCCCAGCCAGCACCAGCGCCACAAACAAGCTGTCCCACACGTTGTTCAGCCCAATGCGACTGATGTGAATGTGGTAATGGGACCCCATCATGAGGATAGCCGCAGGAACGGCCGTTCCCACCCCAAACATCCCCGCGCCAAAAAAGTAAGTGGCCACCACCGCCAGCGTGCCGCCCAGCGCCGCAAAATAACGCAGCGCCTCAATCGTCTGCCCCAACAGATCAATAAACACGCTTTGCAGCGCATAATAAAAAGAAGGGAACGAAAACCAGCCGATGGTAAACCAGTTGTCCGCCTGCCCCTGCCCAAACAGCGCCGCGTGCAGCCCCGCCGAGCCTTCATCGCCAGAAAAGGTGTTGGGGAATTGGGTAACGGCCGTTCCCCTTAGCAGCCACGCCCCCACCACCAACGCCAGCAAAAACCACCATTCCCAGCGCGCCAGCCCCAGCCCGCGCCGCAGCCAAAAGCGCCACTCCGCCAGCGGCACGCCCCCCAGCAGCACAAAGCCAATCGCCAACAGCCAGGCCACCACCGACACATCCCAACGACGCGCCAAAAATTGGTCGCCAGCCGCCAGCCAGGCCAGCAGCGCCAGGCAGATGGCCAGCAGCAGCAAAACCATTTGCCACCCCGCCACGCCCAAGCGCCGCCCCAGCCGGTGCAGTTGGCTCGATGGCCAATCGCGGGCCAGCCCATCGGGCCGAACCCGGCTGCCCGCCCACACAAACAGCCCGCCGCCCAAAGCCATCAAGCCACCCACAAACCAGCGCCCCGGCAGCGGCACCTGGGCAAAGGCAAGCTGGCCCAGCAGCGCCAGCAGCACGCCACTCAGCAGCAGGGCGGCAATCAGTTGGCGGTGGGTTTTGGGAGTTAACGCGGGGGATATTGAATGGTGAACGGCAGTCTCCCCACCCAGCTCATTTTGCCGCCAACGACGCAGCAGCAGCCAACCAACCAGCAGCAACAACGCCGTCAACCACAGAAAAGTGGGAATTGTTTTCGCCATTTCCGTCATCACAATGGATCAATTATCGCCATCCCCCTTTTTTGCGCAACGCGGTGCTGACCTCTGGAGCGCAATGACTGAACAGCTAAGTGAACGAATGTTCAGTACAAGGCTCAATCACCCACCGCGCCAAACACAATTGCCTGAACAAAAATCCCAAATTGTATTTACCCCCGCCAATGATAAAATCTCAGCTGTTATGGAAGTAGAAACCAATCAGCTTGTACAAACCATTCACGATGCCCCGGAACGCATCGTTTACGTGTCCGCCGGTGCCGGGACCGAGGCGCTTTCTAATTTGCTAGGCGTAGCCGGAGCCACCCGCACCCTGCTAGAAGCGCTGGTGCCTTACAGCAAAGCCGCCTTCGACGACTTTTTGGGCCAGCCGCCCGCCAAATACGTCACAGAACGAACCGCCCGTTTGTTGGCCGGGCGCGCCTTTACCCGCGCCCGCTGGCTGGATGCCGCAGCGCATCCCGTGGTGGGCGTCGCCTGCACGGCCACCATCATCACCGATCGGCCGAAGCGGGGGGAACACCGTGCCTTCATCGCCGTCTGGCAGCCGGACCGGCTGGTGGAGTATGGCATTCATCTGAACAAAGGGCACCGCGATCGGTCTGGCGAGGAAAATCTGGTCAGCCGCATCATCCTCAACGGGCTGGCAGAGGCGATGGCTGTGGCCAATCCGCTGCCGCTTTCGCTGACGGAGGCAGACCGGCTGGTGGTGAACACCTACCATTTTGGCGAATTTGCGCGGCAGCTCAACCGGGGAGAGCTGGCTTACTTTGGGGTCACGGCAGACGGCCGTATCCGCCACAAAAACGTCAATCCCCAGGCGCTGCTCTCTGGCTCGTTCAACCCCCTGCACGACGGCCACCTGGAACTGCTGCAAGTGTCGGCCAAATTGCTGGGGCACCCCGTCGCCTTTGAGATTTCGGCCCAAAACGTGGACAAGCCGCCCATCGCCCCAGAAACGGTGGTGGATCGCATGGCCCAGTTTGCCGGTCGCTGGCCCGTTTATGCCACCAACGCGCCGACGTATTTGGAAAAAGCGCGCCTGTTTCCGAACACGGTGTTTGTGATTGGGTTTGATACGGCCGTTCGCGTCTTGCATCCCCGCTACTACCAAAACAGCGTCACCCAGCGAGACGCCGCCCTCAGCGAGATTGCCAGCCAGGGCTGTTCCTTTTTGGTGGCCGGGCGGCAGGATGAAAATGGCGTTTTTCGCGATGGCGAACAGCTCAAAGTGCCCGGCACCTTCACCGCGCTGTTCCGCCCCATTCCGGCAGAAGCCTTTCGCAAAGATATTTCCTCTACCGAATTAAGGGCAACGGGGCAGCGGGGCAGCCGCTAACAAAAACTGGCAACAAAAAAGGGCTTGCTGTCTCCCAACAACAAGCCCCTTGTAACCAAACAACGCTTCTTCTACGCTTGATTACGTGGCTCAACTACAATGCGGATTGCGGTTCGTTCCTGGTCGTCAATAGCCACTTCGACAAATGACGGATCACAAACGATATCAACCCCTCCTCGGCCAGGTATCCCTTGGCAATGACAATCGCTTTTAGGGCCTGGTTGACGGCGCCGGCCCCGATGGCCTGCACCTCTGCGCGGCTCACTTCCCGCATCACACCGGCAATAGCACCGGCGACAGCGGCCGTTCGCGAGCGAGCAGAAACTTTGATGACGTTCATGTTGGGCCTCCAAGTTTTCTCATTGATGAACCATGTGGTTTCATGCTAGAGAGAGTAATGCTCAGGATGAGTAAATTCTAGTCAATACATTGACAGCTTGTCAAGGATAGCAGTACGCGCGAATCCTGGCAAAAAAAGGCGGTACCAGGGGAAATGTGCCACAGTTCTGCCAATTTGACAAACATTTGACTGAAGAAAAACGGCCGTTCCCGACTCCAAAACAGCCAGCCCCCAGATATATGCCTGTGCCCTTTGGGGCACCCATATACAGAAGCACTGAATGAACAGCCATCTCCGTTTTGCGGCTGAATTTACCATAATATTGTGGATAAACGGCCGTAAACTGTGGAAAACTGATTTCAGTTGTGGAAAACTCAATTTGTCATAAGTAAGTGTGTTTTCGGCAAAACCCCATATATGGGGGTATACCTGGGTCCTGGGATATATACGCATTTTGACTACTTTAGTAAACAATTGAAGAATAAACGCCATTTCTGGAGTTTGCCGAAGATTTCCCCAGCGGCACGGCCAGCCCAATGGGGACTGTCTAGAAAGATATGGGTAAAACCAGGCACCCAACCACATATATGGGCCTGCCAAAACGATGTACACATATCCCCAGGCCCTACTACAAACTACTAATAAGATAAATTAAAAAGATAAACCATAGGGATAACTTCTTTTTATAAGAAATGCCGCGTGAACGGCAAAAGTCTTTAACCGCTTTGGGAAGGCCCCCTGGTTGGCCAGACCTTGGCAATCTTTGCCAGCGTGGCTGCGTAACAATCGCTATAATTCCCCCATGTCACTTACCGAACTGATTGCCTCGTTACGCCTCAATCGGGATTTTATGAGCAACGTGGTCGCCTGGGAGCGCCTTCCGGCACGGCCGTCTGCCACCCAGCCTGTGGACCTGCCCCCACAAATACGGCAGGCGTTGCAGCAGCGCGGCATTGAGCAGCTGTTTACCCACCAGGCGGCGGCGGTTACGGCCGTTTCCCAACACCAAAACGTCGTCATCGCCACCACCACCGCCTCCGGTAAATCGATGTGTTACACCGTGCCCGTTTTCCAGCGGTTGCTGGAACGCCCCAAAGCGCGCGCCCTCTACATTTTCCCCACCAAAGCGCTGGCGCAAGACCAGCTCGCCGAAACCCAAACCCTCATCGGCGCGGGCAATTTGCCGTTTGAGGTGTACAGCTACGACGGCGATACGCCGCGCAGCCAGCGCCCCCAGGTGCGCCGCAGCGACGGTATCCTCATCACCAACCCAGACATGCTGCACAGCGGCATCTTGCCTTACCACACCGGCTGGCGCAATTTGCTGGCCAACCTGGAATTTGTGGTGCTGGACGAGATTCACGCCTATCGCGGCATCTTTGGCAGCCACGTGGCCAACGTGCTGCGCCGCTTGCAGCGCTTGTGCCACTTCTACGGCAGCGACCCGCAATTTATTTGCTGCTCGGCCACCATTGCCAATCCCCAGGAACATGCGGAACGGTTGGTGGAACGGCCGTTTACCCTCATCGACGAAACGCAAAACGGCGCGCCCAGCGGTGAGAAGCAGTTTATCCTTTACAACCCGCCCCTCATCGACGAGACGCTGGGGCTGCGCGGCAGCTCTGTTTTGGCCGCCCGCGATGCCGCCAGCACCTTTCTGGCGGCCGACATCCAGACCATCGTTTTTGCCCGCGCCCGGCAGACGGTGGAGCTGCTGCTGGCCTACCTGCGCGACGATGTGGTCTACCAGGGCGGTGAGGCGCTGTCGGTCACTGGCTATCGCGGCGGCTATCTGCCTTTGGAGCGCCGTCAAATCGAACACGGCCTGCGCACCGGGCAGATTCGCGGCGTGGTGGCCACCAACGCCCTGGAACTGGGCATCGACATTGGCCAGCTGGATGCGGCCGTCATCACCGGCTACCCTGGCTCGATAGCGTCCATCTGGCAGCAGGCGGGCCGCGCCGGGCGGCGCAACGAGCAGTCGGTGGCCGTCATGGTGGCCAACAACAGCCCGCTGGACCAGTACATCTGCACCCATCCGCGCTACATTTTCGGCCGTTCGCCCGAACACGCCCTCACCAATCCCGACAATTTGCGCATCATGGTGCGCCATCTGCTGTGCGCCGCGTTTGAACTGCCGTTTAAGCAGGGCGAGGATTTTGGCGGCTTTGGCGACGTGACGCCGCTGCTGGAAGCGCTGCGCGACGAAGGGGATTTGCACGAGACGCGCCATCAGTTTCATTACGTGGGGGAGGGGTCGCCAGCTACGGCCGTTTCCCTGCGCACCAGCGGCGATGATACCGTCGTCATCCAGGCCCACGACGAGGACGGCGTACACGTCATTGGCGAGGTGGATATGGACACCTCGCCGGTGATGGTGTACGAAGGCTCGATTTACATGCACCAGGCGCGGACGTATTTGGTGGAGAGTTTTGATTGGAACGGCCGTATCGCCCACGTTCGCCCCATCGAAGTCGATTATTACACCCGCGCCAGCATCGGCAGCTCCATCCGCGAACTGAGCCCGGTGGAAACGGCTGAGGAATTTTTGACGCAAAGGCGCAAAGATTTTGAAGAAGCAAAGGAAAAATCTGCGAAATCTGCTGATTTATTACGCGCGTGGGGCGATGTGACCGTGGTGACGAAGGCTACCGGCTACCGCAAAATTAAGCGGTACACGCATGAGACGCTGGGTTTTGGCGAGATCGATCTGCCGGAGATGGTGCTGGAGACCAGCGGCTACTGGCTCATCTTCTCCGACGCGCTGACGGAGCGGCTGTACGACGCGGGCATTTTGCTACGGCCGAATAATTACGGCCCCAACTGGCAGCAGCAGCGGAAAATTGTTTTAGCGAGAGACAGTTATCGCTGCCGCAACTGTGGTGCCGCCGGACGAGACCTGACAGGTTCCTCACCAGAATCTTCGGCAAGCGAGGCCGGTTTGGAGGAACCTGTCAGGTCTAAATCTACCACGACGCTACACGTGCATCATATACGGCCGTTTCGCGACTTCAACTACATCCCCGGCCAAAACGACCACTACAAGCAGGCCAACCAGCCAGAAAACCTCATCACCCTTTGCCCCAGCTGCCACAAGCAGGCCGAAGCCGGGCAGCAGGCCCGCTCGGCGCTGGGCGGGCTGGCCTACGTCCTGCGCAACCTGGCCCCGCTGTACCTCATGTGCGATCCCGGCGACATCGAAGTGGTCGCCGAAAGCCGCAGCCCGTTGACCCAGGCCCCCACCATCGTCATTTACGAATCTGTGGCGGCCGGGGTGGGCTTTAGCCAGCGGCTGTTTGAGCAGCACCACGACCTGCTGCCCGCCGCCCTGGAGCTGGTGAGCGACTGCCGCTGCCGCGACGGCTGCCCCGCCTGCGTCGGCCCCCCCGGCGAAATCGGCCCGGACACCAAGCAGGTCACCCGGCAGCTCTTGCAGATGCTCACGTAAAAAGTGCCAGTCACGGGGCGCACGATCTTGGTCATTCAGGAGCGTTCCGCCCCGTGACTGGCACTTGGGATAAGCACTATTGCTGTGGCCGGTCTCCTGACCGCGCCACCAACCCGGCACGGTGAGGACACCGGCCGGAGCAAGCCTTGTAGGGCAATAGCGCGCTATTGCCCTACAACAACAACGGGCAATTGGGTAAAATGGAACCTGAATTTTGCCAGACAAGCGGGATGCGCCTGCCGGATGCAGCACCCCACTTAAAACACGAGGAACACCATGCCGTTAGAAATTCCAGGCAGACCAATACGATCCCCTTATAAATACGAAAACCCTGATGATGCTTACAAAGAGGCACAGCGGCGCATTAAAAAGGCGAAAGATGAAGCGGCAACACAGCTTGTTTTGACTAGATTGGGACTAACGGCCGTTCCCCCAGAAGTTTGGCAGTTGACGGGGTTGCTGTACCTCTATCTTCAAGCGAATCAGTTAACCGTCGTTCCGTCCGAAATTAAGAAGTTGACAGAGTTAAAGGATCTTGGACTTTATGAGAATCAGTTAACGGCCCTTCCACCCGAAATTTGGCAGTTGACAGAATTAAGAGATCTTAGACTTTTTAATAATCAACTAACAGATGTTCCTTCTGAAATTGGACAGTTGACTAAGTTAAAGAATCTTTACGTTTGGGGAAATCAGCTAACGGTTGTTCCGCCCGAAATTGGACAGTTGATTGGGCTGGAGAAACTTTATCTCAATGATAACAAGTTAACGGCTGTTACACCCGAAATTGGACAGTTGATTGAGTTGAAGAAACTTTTTCTTAGTGGTAATCAGCTCACGGCCATTCCCCCTGAAATAGGAAAGTTAGACAAGCTAGAAGTAATTGCTCTTGATGAAAATCAGCTAGTGGTACTTCCACGCGAAATTATACAATTAGCAAACTTGAGACAGTTTTTGCTCCAAAGCAATCCTGATTTACCTATCCCGCCAGAAATTGTCGAGCGATATGATAATCCTAAAGCCATCTTGGCTTATTTGCGCCAGTGGCATGAAGCACCCGCCCATCCGCTCAACGAAGCTAAGCTTATTCTTGTGGGGCAAGGGGGTGTGGGCAAAACTTCACTTGTCAAGCGGCTGCTGGGACAGGAGTTTGACGAGGCGGAAAACCAGACGGAAGGGATTAACATCGAAACCTGGGCATTGGACGTTAAACGTCCTCAGCAGGGCGTTGTGCCCGTTGCCCTCAACATCTGGGATTTTGGCGGGCAGGAAATCATGCACGCCACCCACCAATTTTTCCTCACCAAACGCAGCCTCTACCTCCTCGTCCTCGATGCCCGCCAGGGGGAAGATGAGGGGCGCGTGGAGTATTGGCTGGCGCTTATCAACAGCTTCGCCCCCGACGCCCCCGTCCTCATCGTCATCAACAAATCAGACCAGCACCACCTGGACATCAACCGGCGCGGCCTGCAAGAAAAATACCCGGCGATCAAAGGGTTCATCCGCACTTCTGCCCGCAGCGGCCAGGGCATTGACCAGCTCAAAACCGAAATCGCCAACCTCCTGGCCACGATGGAGCACGTAGACACCGCCTTCCCCGCCAGCTGGATGCAAGTCAAAACCGATCTCGTCGCCATGCAGTCCCAGCGCCATTTCCTCCCTTACAGTGAGTACGAAGACCTTTGCCGCCAACACGGCATCGCCGAAGAAAGCAGCCAGACCACGCTCGTCCGCTTTCTCCATGATTTGGGCATCGTTCTCAACTTCACCGACGACGACCGCGTCCGCGACACCAGTGTCCTCAATCCCAATTGGGTGACGGGCGGCATCTATGCCTTGCTCAACAGCGAACAGTTGCAGCAAAAGCAGGGCATCCTGGTGCGCAACCAGGTGCGCGACCTGCTTTCCCATGCTGATTACCCTAGCCAGCAGCGCCGCTTCCTGCTGGACATGATGACCAAATTTGAGCTGGCTTTTGGCTTGCCCGGCGGTCAAACGCTCCTCATCCCCGATCTCATCAGCAAAGAGCAGCCCGCCTTTGAGTGGGACGACGCCAACGCGCTCCAGTTTGCCTACCAGTACAGCGTCCTGCCGCGCAGCATTCTGCACCGCTTCATGGTGCGCCAACACCAGCGCGTGGACGAGAAAATCCGCTGGCGCACCGGCGTCATGCTGCACCACGACGGCTTCACCGCGCTCGTCAAAGCAGACATCAAAGCTGCCACCATTCGCATTTCCATCGTGGACAATTCTGTCCGTGGCGATGGCGACCGTCGCCAGTTCCTCTACTCGCTCCGCCTGGAATTTGCGGGCATTCACGACACCATCCAGGGCACCAAACCGCGGGAGGTGGTACCAATTCCCGGCCATCCAGACGCCCAGCCCATCGGTTATGATTTTCTGGAGGATTTAGAGGCAAAGAAGATGGACGTGATTCCTTACCCCGGCAAAAATGGGGAAGCGATTTTGCTGAATGTGCAGGAACTGCTCAACGGCGTTAGCACCTCTGCCATGCGCGAGGCGGGGTTGCCCAACAAGCGCGACATTCTGGCGGCGCTGAAAGCTGGCTTTGATGAAAAGGAATTCATCGAACTGCTGTTTGATTTGAGCATCCGGCCGGGTGAACTGGCTGGGGATGAATTGGATGGGCGGATGGTGTCGTTGGTGGGGTATGTGGAGCGACACGGCCGTTTCCAAGACCTCGTCACCGCCATTGCCAGCAAACGGCCGTACCTCTTCCACGAATCCCGCCGCCCTCTCTAGCAAGTGCCAGGCACGGGGCAAAGCTATTTACTCATTCAGGATCGTGCGCCCCGTGCCTGGCACTTTTACAGTATAATTCGCACAAATCGTACGATTTGTATTAAAGGTGGAGTGATATGACCGCAAAAACCATTTCCGTGACGGAACTCAAGCAAAATTTGGGTGAGATTGTGAACGAGGCGTCGTTTGGCGGCACGCGGTTTATTTTGCTGTCGCATGGCAAGGAGCGGGCTGCACTCATCAGCGTGGAGGATTTGCGCCTGCTGGAAAAGCTGCTGGCAGAAAGCCAGCGTGAACTGTACCAAACTCAGCAGCAAAATTTACTGGCCGATGCTCGTCAACTGCGCGAAAGTGCGGCAGAGGCCAGCTACAACGTAGACGCCGTTCTGGAAGAAGTGCGCGAGGAGCGCCCCGATGACCTCACCGATTTGCGTTGATGCAGGCATCCTGCTCAAGCTGGTGCTGCAAGAACCGGACAGCCATCTGGCGGAGGCGCTGTGGCAAAGCTGGATCAGCGCGGGGGTGCAGCCCGTCGCGCCGCAGCTGTTTCCGTTTGAAGTTACGGCCGTTCTCCGCAAACTCACCTATCGTGGACTGATCCAAACAGAAATAGCGGAAAAGATGTTGGAAAAAGCGCTGCAATTCGACGTGGCGTTACAAACGTTTGACGGCATTCACGCACGCGCCTGGCAGTTGGCCACTGAATTCGGCCGACCCACCGCATACGACACCCATTACCTGGCTCTCGCCGAGCATTTAGGCTGTGCCTTTTGGACGGCCGATTTACGCCTGTTTAACGCGGTGAGCGAAAAGCTAAACAGGGTACACTTTTTAGGAAATTTCAAAGTTTCGTGACCAAGTGCCAGGCACGGGGCGCGGGATATTGACCAGCCAAAGCTTTTCCGCCCCGTGCCTGGCACTTTAACGACGAGTGATCATGACAGATTCTATTCCTTACCTTGATTTTGGCGGCAACGGCCGTATCCTCCACTTCGCCCATCCCAATGCCTACCCCCCGGCCGCGTTTCGCCAATTTTTGCAGCCGCTCACCGCGCAGTTCCACGTCTACGCCGTCGAGCACCGGCCGCTGTGGCCCGGTTCCCAGCCCGAGGAGATGACCGACTGGACCGTCATCGCCGACGACTTGATTCGCTTTTTTGACCAGATGGGCTGGCAGCAGGTGGTTGGCGTGGGGCATTCGCTGGGGGGCGTGGCGACGCTGTATGCGGCCGTTTCCCGCCCAGACCTCTTCTCCCAACTCATCCTCATCGAACCGGTTTTCTTGCCGCCGCAGATTTTGCAGCTGAGCGCCCAAAAACAGGGAGATGGCGCATTTTCCCCGATGGTGGCCGGGGCGCTCAAGCGGCGCAACCGGTGGGAGAGCCGCGACGCAGCGTTTAGCCGCTTTCGCCGCAAGACGGTATTCGGCCGTTTTTCCGACGAGGCACTGTGGGATTATGTCAATTTCGCCACGCGAGAAACGGAAAGTGGCGACTTTGAACTGGTGTACCCGCGCGAGTGGGAAGCCCGCTTCTACGCCATGCCGCCGCAGGGCGTCTGGGAGGCCATCCCGCAAATCAGCCAGCCCACGCTGGCCATCCGCGCGGCAGAGTCGGACACGCTGTACCCGCAGGCGTGGCAGCTGTGGCAGGATTTGCAGCCCAACGCCACGTTCATTGAAATTCCCGATTGCGGCCACATGCTGACGCTGGAACGGCCGTCCCAAACCGCCCAACTTATCCTCAACCAGTTAGTACCTGCCCAGGGGCTCTTGCCGGGGGGGAAAAAAAAAAAAATTTTGCGGAGGGAAAAAATTTTTTTCCGGAAACCTGGGAAAATTTTGTTAAAAAACCCCCTGGTGGGGGGGGGGCCGGCGGGGGGGGCCCCCCCTATTTTTTTTTCCGCCGGGGCAAAAAAAAGGGGGGAGAAATTTTTCTTTTTTTCCTGCGCGGCGGGGTGGCTTTTTTTAGTAGAGTCATTTATGAAAATACAGTTCACCACCTGCCAGGCACGCAACACCCACGCCGTCACCGCCGCCATCGCCAATTATTTGGGCGAGCAGCTGAACCTGGAAACCGAATTCATCATCGAGCCGCCGTGGGAGGATTGTTTGCAGGCCGTTTTGGCCGGGGAGATTCAGATTGGCTGGATGTGTGGCTACCCGTACGTGCGGGAAACGGCCGTTGCCAACCCCACCATCGAACTGCTCGCCCTGCCCGTCATGGCTGGAGACCGCTACCAAAACCAGCCCGTCTACTTTTCCGACGTGATTGTGCGGCGCGACAGTTCATTTGAAAAATTTGAAGATTTGCGCGGCGCGACCTGGGCCTACAACGAGGTCGGCTCCCAATCTGGCTACCACATCGTGCGCTACAAATTGGCCAAAATCGGGGCCGATGGCTCATTTTTTGGCAAAGTTGTCGCCTCTGGCGCTCATTTGAACTCGTTGGCAATGGTTTTGGCAGGCGAGGCGGATGGTGCCGCCATCGACAGCACCGTGCTGGCAATGGCCCTGCGTGAAGAGCCCACGCTGTCCGCCCACATTCGGATTATCGAGCCGCTCGGCCCCAGCCCGATTCCGCCCTGGGTGGTGCACCAAAGCGTGCCCGCGCCGCTGCGCCACTCGCTGCAAAAGGTGCTGACGCAAATGCACCAGACCCCAGCCGGGCAGCAGGTTTTGTCGTTGGGGGAGATGGTTCGGTTTGAAACGGCCGTTGACGCCCACTACGATTCCCTCCGCCAAATGCTGGCTGCCTCCCAACAGATTCATCTGTAAAAACCTCCCGGAGGGTTGTTACACGAGTTACCAAATGGATAAAACCCCCGGGAGGTTAAGCTTTACTCCCGGCGCAGGAATAATTTTTTACAGTTGGGGCAGCGCCACGCCGCTTCCCCCTTTTCCAACGGAAAAACCGGCACAAAAAAGAGCGAAAAATACCGCTTGTTGCGCACCGGCTCCATTTGCGTCAGCTCGCCGCAGTAGCGGCAGGTGGTTGTTTGTTTACTGGCGCTGTCGTCAGCCACAACCCGCGCCTTGGTACCAAAAATAATAATTGCCATCGGTTGCCTCACTGGTTGGT
The DNA here is from genome assembly GCA_016713825.1 of Candidatus Leptofilum gracile. Lineage (GTDB taxonomy): Bacteria > Chloroflexota > Anaerolineae > Promineifilales > Promineifilaceae > Leptofilum > Leptofilum gracile. The sequence continues at coordinate 126,974 of JADJOJ010000006.1, forward strand.
TGCTGTATTTTACCTGATTTGGGGTGATGGGGTGACAAGGTGAGGGGGTGACAAAAATCTGTGTAATCTGCGTAATCTGTGGCTAAATTTTCTTACGCGGCGGCCTGTTTGATGAGGTCGTCGGCCATATCGCTGGTGTAGTTGCGCAGGCGAGGGTAGCGCCAGGCGATGAGCGCCGTGAGCAGCACCGTGGCCACCCCGCCCGTAAAAATCGCCACCGGCGCACCAAACAGCGACGCCACCAGCCCCGCCTCCAGCTCGCCCAGCTGCGGCCCGCCCATAAAAAAGACCATGTTCACGCTCGTCATCCGCCCGCGCAGCTGATCCGGCGTCAGCAATTGCCGCAGCGTGCCGCGAATGACGGTGGAAACCGTGTCCCCCGCGCCCGTCAGGCCAAACAAAATGTAGGAGAGCCCAAAGCTGGTGGAGAGGCCAAACAGCGCCGTCGCCACGCCGTAAACGCCCACGCTCACCAGTAGCACCACCCCCTGGCGGCGAATGTCCCGCCGCAGGGCCACAATCCCCCCGGCAATGAGCGCGCCCACCGGCTGGGCGGTGGCCAAAAAGCCATACCCTTCCACGCCCAGCTTCAGCACGTCCGTGGCCACGATGGGCAGCATGGTGCGGGCGGAGGCAAAAAAGGTGGCGAAAAAGTCTAGCAGCATCGTGCTGCGAATGAGCCGAGTTTTGAGGGTGAAGCGGATGCCTTCGACCAAAGCCTCCCAGCCCAAGCCTTGCCCAATCTGCGTAGCCGCTTGCCCCCGGTACTCCATCAGCAGCAGCGAGACGATCACCGCCCCAAACGAGATGGCATCGATGGCGTACACCAGCCCCACATCGAACTGGCCCACCAGCAACCCCGCCAGCCCTGGCCCCACAATGGTGGCAATCTGCCACAGCACCGTGTTCAGCGTGACGGCGTTGGCCAAATGCTCACGCGGCACCAGGTTGGGCACAATGGATTGCCGCGCTGGCTCATCAAAGGCCGAGGCGGCCGCCAGCGCCGCGCTGAGCAGGTAGATGATGGGAATCGTGATGCGGTCGGTGAAGGTGAGGAAGGCGAGGGTGGCGGAGAAAAGTGCAGCGGCCGTTTGCACCCAAATGAGCAGTTTGCGGCGGTCGCGGGCATCGGCCAACAGGCCGCCCAGCAGGGCAAAAATGATGATGGGAATGACCCGCGCCAGCCCCAGCGACCCCAGCCCGATGGCGCTGGCATTTAATTCCAGTGGGTGGCCGAAAAATTCTACACTGTATGTTTGCCCACGCAGCAGTTCAAACACATGCCAGCTAATAGCAATCTGCTGCATTTGCGAGCCCATCGTCGAGAGCAATCGGCCAAACCAGAGCAGCCGAAAATCGCGGTGTTGTAACGCCACCAGGCGCGGTTGTTTCATGCCAAATTCCCAAAAAATAAGACCTCTATCGGCTGACAGAGGTCAAAGATGGTGGGATGGTACATCAGGTGAAGGGAATCGCCCATAGCTTTTATATGCTTTTCTACTCCCTGGCCAAGCCGTGCTTCTGCGCCAGCAGCGCGGCCTCTACCCGGCTGCGCACCTGTAACTTTTGCAGCACATTGGTCATGTAATGCTTGATCGTCTTCTCCGCCAGATGCAGCTGGTCGCCAATTTCCCGGTTGGTTAACCCCTCGGCCACCAGGCCAAGAATGTCTCGCTCCCGGTCGGTGAGGGTGGTAATTGGGTCAGCTGCCTGCTTGTTGGCCGTTAGCTCAAACAAAATGCCGCCCGCCAGCGCCGGGGAGATGTAGATGTCGCCACCCGCGACCACGCGCACGGCGTTGGCCAGGTCGCGGGCGGTGACGCCTTTGAGCACATAGCCGCGCGCGCCTGCTTTCAGCGCCGCCATCAGCGTATCCTGGTCTTCCGAGACGGTGAGCATCATGATGCGCACCACGGGCCAGGCGGCGGCTACCTTGCCCGCGGTGACAACGCCGCCGTCGCCGGGCATGGTTACGTCTAGCAGCAGCACGTCGGGCAGCAGGTTGCCCACCAGGGCAAATGCTTCTTCACCAGAGCCAGCCTGGCCCACCACGGTGAATTCGGGCACGCCTGCCAGCGATTGGGCCACGCCTTCACGGAACAGGGGGTGGTCATCGGCAATGAGAATGCGAATGGGATCAGACATCATCTACCTCGGGGACAGACAGGGGCAGGTGGGTACGAATGGTGGTGCCGTGGCCGGGGGTGCTGTGCAGTTCAAACTGGCCGCCTAGCAGCTCGACCCGTTCACGCATGCCCACCAGACCCAAGCGGCTGTAAACGGCCGTACCCGCCAAATCAAACCCTGGCCCACTGTCTGATATTTCTACAATTAAAGTTTCGCTTTCGTCCTGGCTGGTGTAGACACCCACCGCCAGCCCGGCCCCTTGGGCATGGCGAAAGCTGTTGGCCAACGACTCTTTCAGCACCCGGTACGCCGTGATCTTCACCGGCAGCGGGGCTTGTTCGGGCAGTTGCCCCAGCGTGAGCGTTACGTCGCAGTAAGTTTTCTTTTCAAAATCATGCACGGCGCGCTGGATGGTTTCGCTCAGGCCCAGCGGGGCAATTTCTGGCAGGCGCAGCCCGGCCGAAATGGTGCGCAGCTCGTTCATGGCCGATTCGGCAGCCAGCTGAATGGTTTGGAAATCGCGGCGCACCTCTGGCTGATCTGCGGCGACTGCTTCGGATAGCGATTCGATGCGCAGCAGGGCCAACGCCAAATCTTGGGCGGGGCCATCGTGCAAATCGGCGGAGATGCGGCTGAGGTTTTTCTCGTTGAGGGCGGTGTAGCGGGCGGCGGCGCGGCGAACACGGCCGTTTAGCACCTCATTTTGCTGCAACAACTCATTTAGCCGGGCAACGTTGGCCTTTAACTCATCTTGCTGGGAAACGATGGTGCGGCTGGCCTGCCCCACAATGCCTGCCAGCAGCAGGTAAACCGAAATCATCACCGCGCCCACCACTAGCCAACTGCGGTACTGCGCCGAGCGGATTTCCGCCTCTAGCCCGTCGGACGTCTGGTAAAACTCCGAAACGGCGATGATGGTGTCGCTGCTGGCATCGCGGGAGGGGGCGTACGTTTCGATGAGGGTACCAAACCGTTCACGCTCCAATGCCTGTTCTGGCTTGTCCAAATTGCTCACCTCGGTGACCACATCGCCAGCAAAGGCAGCGGCCAACCCTTCTTCCAGCGGAAACTGCTGGCCGATTAGTTCGGCATTGGTGGCGTACAGCACCACACCGTCTGGCGACCATACTTTAAAGGAAACAATTTGGGTTCCTAGCGAGGTATCGGTGAGCAGGCGTTCCAGGGCGGTGACGTTTACGGCCGTATCGCCACTTTCGGCGCCACCTGCGGCCAGCCCTTGCAAATGGGGGGAGATGTAGCTATCTACATACAGGGCGGTAACGGCGGCAGTGCGGTTGGTAACGGCCGTTTCAATCTGCTGACTAATCCACAAACCAATGCCCAACATGCCCCCCAACATCACCACCAGGCTGACGAACATATATTGTTGGGCCAGGGTAAACGGCCGTTTGGCAACCATGACAAACTCCTCGAACAATTCAAAAAGAAACTTGGCGACCGATTATACCGATTTCGCCCAATTCCCCACATAGACCAAGGTCTGAAAAAGCCGGCCCCACCGTCTGAGCCAGGTCGCGACCATCTCCCCTACTGCGCTGCCCGTAAAAAATCTACAATGCCAGCATTGAAATTCACAACCTGGGAACTATTTTTATGCAAGACGAAATGAAATTACTCCACCGCGCCCGTTCTTTAGACCAGGAAGCCTTGGCTGAAGTTCACAACCGCTACTATGACGCCATCTACCGCTACATTGCCTTTCGCGTCAACGATGCCCCAACGGCCGAAGATCTCACCAGCGAAGTTTTTTTGCGGCTGCTCAATGCCCTGCGCGACAAATCTGCCCCGCAAAACACGCTGCGCGGCTGGCTGTACGGCGTTGCTTCGCACGTGCTAAAAGAGCATTACCGCAGCAAAAAACGGGACAAATTCACCCTGCTGCATGATGAGATTCCGGCCGGGGAGCACAGCCTGGATCATCAGGTAGAAACCATCATGCAAAACGAAAGTTTGCAGGCGGTGATGAGCGGCCTGACGGATGACCAGCAAAATGTGCTGGCGCTGCGCTTTGGCTTTGGCCTGCCCATTCAAGAGGTTGCCGACACAATGGGCAAGAGCGAGGGGTCCGTCAAAATGTTGCAGGCGCGGGCTATTTCGGCCATTTCGCAGCGCATTATGCTGCAAGGGGTGCTGGCATGAAAATTGTGCACGAGCAAATTTTGTTCGACTGTTTAGAGCAGTTTGAAGCCGGCGTTTCGGTAGAGGCGCTGATGGCCAAATACCCTCATGCGGCGGCTGAAATTGAAAAGTTTTTGGCGGTGGCGGCGCAGCTGCAACGGGTGCAGGTGCAGCCCCGTTTGGCGGCCCAGCAGCAGTCGCAGAAGCTGTTTTTGCAGCAAGCGGCGGAGATGCGGGCGGCTGGGCGGCGCGGCTGGTTTTCTTGGCGAGGGGTGCAGCGCACGCTGCTGCCGCTGGCCTCGCTGGCTATGGTGACGCTGTTATTGGGGGCGACCTTGCTGTTTGCTTCTACCGTTGCGCTGCCGGGGGATTTGCTGTACGACACAAAGCGGTGGGTAGAAACGGTGCAGGTGCAGCAGGCGACGGATGCCACGGCCGTTTTCAGCCTGAAGTCGCAGCAAAATGACGAACGAATCCGGGAAACCCAATCGCTGCTGCGCACCAATGAAACGGCCGTTGTCTCCTTTGAAGGCCAGCTCAACACCAAACAGGGCAGCAACTGGGTCATTGGGGGCATTGCCGTGCAGGTGACGGCGCAAACCCAGGTGGAACCGGGCGCGGAGGTGGGGGCGCTGCTGTGGGTAAACGGCCGTACCCAAGATGGTCAACTGCTGGCCAGCCAGATTACCGTTTTGCAGATGGCATCCGCCACGGCAACACCAGCGGCTTCGGCCACCACAACGGCTGTGCCTACCGGTACAGTGACCCAAACCAGCAGCCCTACGGCGACCACAACCGCCTCGCCGGGGAATACAGCCACACCATTGTCCACCGGTTCTCCTGTGCCCACGGGGACAGGGGGGGGCACACCGGAACCGGCCGCCACCAAAGTGCCAACAACGGCCGTACCAACAACGGCCGTATCTACCAATACGCCCGGAACCGGCAGCCCCAGCCCTACAGCCATACCGGCCACATCTAACCCAACGGCCCCGCCTGCGGCTACGGCCCAACCAACCGCCACCCAGCCCCCGCCAACGGCCGTTCCGCCCACGCCTACCAACCCGCCCACCAGCACTCCCGCCGGGGGCAACAACAACGATAACAACAACGACAACGACAACGATAACAACAACGACAACGACAACGGGAATGGCAATGACAATGACAACGATAACGACAACGACGATAACAACCGAAATGATGACAACAACAACGACAACAACAACGATAACAACCAAAATGATTAAGTGATCGGTTACAAATACCATCATTGTTCAACCGAAGGCTGGAGATGGGAGACTGGAGATTGGCCAGTCTCCCATCCCCAAAATTGCAAAATTCTCACCGCGCCACAGCGGTACGCGATACAACTTGGTTACCAACGCCCGCAGGGTTTGCGCCTTGCGGAGACAAATCAGTCGAGTTAAAGCCCGGTCTATACCAGCCAGAAAAAAGCGTAGGCGCAGACAAAAGCAAAACCGTTACTTATTGGGCGTCGAATTCACTTTTGGGCGATGTTGGGGAAAACGGTCACTGTTCACTTCCTTTGCGCACTGACAAAACAGAAAACGTTTTTCGCTTTATGTGTCCTTATTTGCGGAAGGCTGGCTTGATGGAGAAAAAGATGTTTAGGCTGACAACCTTGCCCTTATTTACAACAGGTTCTGATGAGATCCGCAGTGCGCTGCGGGAGTGGCTAACGCGATGGGATTGGCTGGCAGTGGCTACGTTTTTTTTGCCGCTGCTGCTTTATTGGCTGACGCTGGCCCCCACTATTTACAACCTGGACAGTGCCGAATTGACAACGGCCGTTGCCAGCAACGGCATCATCCGCGCGACCGGGTATCCACTCTACCTGCTGCTGGGCAAAGCCTGGTCCTGGCTGCCTTTTAGCAGCGACATGGGCTACCGCATGAACTTTTTTTCTGCCTTTTGGGGTGCCCTGACGCTGCTGCAAGGGGAGTACATTTTGCGCCGCCTTCAGGTCGCACCGTGGCTGCGGCTGGGGGCGTTGGGCCTGCTGGCCACAGCCCCCTATTTTTGGGCAATGTCGCTCATTGCCGAAGTGTACACGCTGCACACCGCCCTTATGGCGGGCATCTTGCTCGGGCTGCTGCGCTGGGCTGAAGAGCCCACGCCGCTGCGCCTGGCCGTACCGATCTTGCTGATGACCTTGAGCCTGGGCAACCATATGGCGACGGTGCTGCTGGTGCCGGGGGCGGTTTGGTATGTGCTCACCAGCCATCCTGCCCAGTTTAAGACGTGGCGGGTGTGGGGTGTGGGCGGAACGGCCGTTCTCCTCGGGCTCACTATTTTTCTGATCTTACCCCTGCGCTATGCCAGCCAACCGCTGTTTAACTATGCTGGCGAATACGACGCCAGCGGCACCTTCAATCCCGTAAATTTGCATACCATTTCTGGATTATGGTGGCTCATTACCGGCCAAAGCTTCTCTGGGCAAATGTTTGGCTATCAATGGACTGACGTGTGGCCGCAGATTGCCGACTATGGCCGGCAGCTGTGGACAGCTTTTCTGGCCATTGGCATTGGGCCAGGGTTGGTGGGGTTGGTGACCCTTACCCGGCGCAACTGGCAGCTGGGCGGTATGCTGCTGCTCATGTTCCTGGCAAACGCCATCTTCTACATCAATTACCGCGTCATCGACAAAAACACCATGTTTTTGCCCACCTACCTTATCTGGGCAATTTGGTTGGGCGTGGGGTACCAGCAGCTGACCGACTGGTTGCGCCGCCAAACAGATTCGCTCGCTGTTCCGTGGCCCATCCATTACCTGGCGGTAGGTGCTGTTTGCCTGGCCGTTATTCTCAACTGGGGATTGGTGGACCTTTCAGATGATTGGAGTACTCGTGAGATGGCCGAAACAATTTTGCAGGAAGTGGAGCCAAATGCCTTGGTACTGGGTTGGTGGGACACGGTTCCGGCCGTGCAATATTTGCAAATGGTAGAAGGCCAGCGCCCCGACGTGCAGGCCATCAACCGTTTCCTCATCTCTGGTGAGGCGATGGAACAGCTGGTACTCAGCCAAATTGATACCCGACCGATTTACATCAACAACCCATCCTTTACTTTATTGCGGCAGGTGTCGGCTGTGCCTGTGGGGCCAATTTACAAGCTGGAGTCGGTTCCGTAACGGTGTGTTTTATTTTGTGGAAAATGAAGGGAAACGACAATCGCGACAGGTTCTGTTAATCGGGCAGGTGTTTGCTTGTTTTGGTGAGCCTCAACGGTTTGTTCAGGATGCCTTGTTTTTCACGTTATTCTAAAAGGAGGCTCTATGAGTCAAGAAAGAAAAGAAGCAGTTAGCAGGTTGATTATTACCGCATTTGTGTTGCTGGGTGGTTTGCTGCTGTTGCCTTACATGGGTAATGCACGGGCGGCCATCAACTGGGAAGTTTTTGGAGGGGCTTACTCTCCAGACTTAAGCGTCAATGCAAACAGGGGCGCACCGGGAAGCCAGTTTGCTTTTACCGGCACTGGGTATCATCCCAATCGGCTGGCGGTTATTTTTGTAAACGGCCAGGTAGTGGGGAGTGTGATCACAGATGGCGGTGGCTCGGCAACGTTTCTTATTGATACGACTGGGGTTTCAGATGGTGAGTTAACTGTTGTTATGGAGACAGATGCGAATGTATCTGCCTTTAAGATGGTTACGATAGATGGGGCAGAGACGGTTGTCCCGGCTCCGGGTGGGTTTACCGGGCCGTCGTTTGGCACAACGGGCAACTCTGTTTTCCTTCCATTGGTAAATCGGTAGTCTGATTCAGGTTGGGAACGGCCGTTCCCCCCGGTACGGCCGTTCCTCTCAAAATATGAGCAATAGGTTTTCGCTTCCCCGCTGGTTATGGTTGCCCCTGCTTCTCTTTGCTGTTACCCGGCTGGGCGTTTTTCTTGTGGCTTATCTGGCCGTGCCGCTGCTGCTCGATGCAACTTCGCCGCCGCCGTACCATTTGCGCGGTACGGAAAATATTTTGCTGGATGTATTTGCCAGCCGTTGGGACACCGGCTTTTACATCAGCATTGTGGAAGAGGGATACCGATTTCAGGGGGTGCCGCTGCCCTCGGTGGCCTTTTTTCCGCTGCTGCCGCTGGTGATGGCGGCCTTCACCCCGCTGGTGGGGGATGCGGCCGTTTCTGGAATTATCGTTAGCAATTTGGCGTTGTTGGGAACGGCCGTCTTTTTTTACCGTCTTGTTGCCGAAACGTATTCAGAGCCAGTAGCCGATCGTGCTGTCTGGTATTTACTCATCTTTCCCCTCTCTTTTTATGGTTCGGCCATTTATACGGAATCGCTTTTTTTGCTGGTGACCCTGGCTGCCTACTATTTTGCCAGACGAGGACAATGGCATTACAGCCTACCTTTTGCCATTGCCGCCACCTTGTGCCGCCTGGTGGGCCTTATCATTGTGCCCATGCTGTTGTTGGAATGGTGGCGGCAGTGGCAGGTTGAGGCCGCCGCGAAACGGCCGTCTCGCTGGGCCTTATTGGTTCCGATCAGCGCCCCGCTGGGGGTGGCTGGCTACATGGTTTACCTTTGGTACGCTTTTGGCGATGCCCTCGCTTTTGCCACTGCTTCGGCCGCCTGGGGGCGGGTGCCTCAATCCCCCTTCATCACAATTTCCCAGCTGCTGCAACGGCCGTCCGGGGGCTGGCTCCAGGCATTTAGCGCCGGGCAAATCCATTTTGATAACTGGATTGACTTTATCTTTGTTGCCGTTTTCCTCACTTTGGGAATGGTGTTGCTTTACAAAGGGCGTTACGCAGAAGCGGCTTTTGTGCTGCTGGGCGTGGTTATCCCCTTTAGCTCTGGGCTGCTGATGAGCCAGCGGCGCTACATGTGGGTGTTGTTCCCCGCTTTCATTTTGCTTGCCGAATGGGGCGAACGCACCTGGGTAGACAAGCTGGTAACGGCCGTTTCCCTCCCGCTGCTGGCCCTGTTTACCGCGCTCTACGCCAATGGCTACTGGGTAGCCTAGCCACCCACAGGTTCCGATGTCTGTTGCGCTCCCGGAAATCCCAAAGAGCCATAAAAATTTGAATCAGGCAAAAAAAAACGGCCGCTGCCTGCAGGCAGCGGCCGTTTTTTTTGCAAAAAGGGTGATTTTATTTCTTGGTGGATAATTTCAGCGGCAGGTACAGTGGGCAAAAGCCAACCACGCTGGTGAGCACAAAAACAAGCGCCAAAATGCCCAGAATGATGGCCACCGTGCCCGAAATCACGCCTGTGAAATACAAAATGGCTACCAGAGCTGCCACTGCCACCCGAATAATCCGATCCATGCTTCCCATATTTTGTTTCATGATATTCCTCCGAAAATGATTAGCTAAAAAAGTAAACCCGTTATGCTTTATTAGACGGTAAAGGTCAGGAGAGGTTACATGAGTAAAAAATAAACAGATTGGCGCAGATGGCGCACAGATTTCCCTTAAGCTCTCTGTGAAACGCTGCGCTCTTTGCGTCCTTTGCGGCGAAATTTTGTTCAAGGAGTGATTGACTACGACAGAAACGCTGTGTTCCATTTTTTATTTTTAGAGTAGAGATGGGAAACGGCCGTCTCTCCATAACAAAACGTTAAACCAGATCAGGTGACAAATTAACAATATCCAGCTTTAATAGGACTCTGGTACTACACCAGCCGAAAGCAATTTGTGACGGATCGATAGTTTGCTCTGTCTATGCCCATGTCCCACGCAAGGGAAGCGGTTGGAATAACCAAAGGTTTTACTAAGCAGATACGTTTATACAAGGAGTAGTTTATGTCTAAAGCAAAATTATCAGCAGTTGAATGGGAATTGGTAAAGGATGCCCCGTTTTGGGTCAATGCAGCAATGTCCGCCGCAGACGGCCGTGTGGCCCTCATCGTCAAGCGCAAAGAAGCCAAAGCCCTGGACAACGCCGTCAAAAGCTACAAAAGCAGCAACCAACTGGTACGTGATGTCATCGCCAACGAAGATGAACCGGATAAGGCGGTTGGCAACGCATCCCAAAATGAAGCAGAAGTAGCCCTGGGCCGCATCTCCCGAATTGTAGAAAGCTCGCTTGGCGTTGATGATCTGGATGAGTTCAACACCTTCCTCTTGAGCATCGCCCGGACTATTGCTGAATCTTCTGGCGAAGGCGTGCTGGGCATCGGCAAAAACACCAGCGACGAAGAAAGCGAAATGCTGCAAAAGCTAGCCAAAGTGCTGCAAGCCACCCCCGCCCACCAGCAAGCCCGCCGCCAGGCCAAACAAGCCGCCGAACAAGCCGCCCGCGAAGAAGCCGCTGCGGCAAAGGCCAAAGAAGCCGCCGAAGCCAAAGCCGCTGCTGCCGCCAAAGCCGCCGCCGAAGCCGAAGCCAAAGCGAAAGCTGAAGCCGCGGCCGCCGCCAAAGCCGAAGCCGAAGCGAAAGCCAAAGCCGCTGCCGAAGCCAAAGCCGAAGCTGAACGCCAGGCCAAGCTGGAAGCCCAGGCGCAAAAGCGGGAAGAAGCGCTAGAAGCCCGCAAACAAGAACGCGAGCAGGAAAAAGAAGAGCGCGAAGCCGAAGCCAAAGCCGCCGCTGAGGCCAAAGCTGCCGCCGAAGCGGCTGCGGCGGCTGAAGCTGCCAAACAAAAAGCGGCCAGCAAATCCCGCTTTACGGAATTTATTGCCGAGCACAAAGTGGTAGCTGGCGAAAACCTCAGCGTCATTTCCCAGAAATATTACAACACCCAGGCCAACTTCCGCCTCATCTACGAAGCCAACCAGGATGTCATCGGCGACAACCCCAACCTGATCCGCATCGGCCAGGTTTTGAAGATCCCCAAGCTGTAAACAGCTACTCTGTACGAAGACATAAAAAATACGTAACTATTCAAGCGCTCCGGCACGGTCTGGCGACCGGCCACAGCCAGAGAGGCTGTATCGTTACAAAAATTCACGCGAAGTCGCAAAGGCAAAAATTTATTCCTTTGCGACTTTGTGTGAGTCTATGCGCTAGACGTCGTTGATTGTTCTGGTTTTGTTTGCAGGCTGCGTAGGCGGTTGAGGGCGGCGGCCAGTTCGTGGGGGCGGCAGGCGGCGAAATCGTTGCCGGGGTATGGGCTGAGGCTGTCCAGGCCGTGGGTGGCAATTTGCTGCTGAATTTGGCGGAGGATGGCGGACAACGGCCGTTTCCCATCCACCACCTTCTCCTTCGCCCACACCAGCGCCGCCGCAATTGCCCGCGTCTGGCTGGGGTCCACCAGCTGCGCCACCGCCGACAAATCAATCGTTTCTGTGCCAAACTGGATGGTGTGCAGGCCGCGCGTCTTGACGTTGGTGTCGTGCCGCCCTTTGCGAGCATCCAGGCTGCGGGGCAGCGGCACACGCAGGCGAACGGGGCCAAAGGGGGCGGGCGCTTCGCTGCTGCGCCCTGTGGGGTGCTGGCTGGCGATGGTTTGGGCCGCGGCCGTTAAATCGTGCGGCTGATAATTTTCCAGGCCGATCACCTGATCCGCCACATCAAAATAATCGCCGCTGCCGCCGATGACCAAAATGGTGGAGACGCCGTGCTCGCTAAAAAGCTGGCGCACCCGGTCGATGAACGGGGTGATTGGCTCTTGCACCTTGGGCACCAGCTGCTGCATGCGCCGGTCGCGAATCATGAAGTTGGTGGCGGCAGTGTCTTCGTCGATGAGCAGCAGGTGGGTGCCCACCTCCAGCGCTTCCATGATGTTGGCCGCCTGGGAGGTGGAGCCGCTGGCGTTGTCGCTGCTGAACTGCTGGGTTTGTTGGCCAAAAGGTAGATTGTTGATGAAGGGGGAAATATCCACCTGGCTGACGGAACGGCCGTCTTCCGCCCGAATTTTCACCCCATTTTCAACCGTCACCACCAGCTCCCGCCCGTCGCCTGGTTTGTGGTTGTAGACGCCGTGCGTGAGGGCGTTGAGCAGCGTCGATTTGCCATGAAAGCCGCCCCCCACGATGAGCGTGACGCCCGCCGGAATGCCCGTGCCGCTCACCTCCCCGGCGTTGGGTAGGGTGACGTGGGTTTGAAACGCCGCTGGCCCTTGCCAGGGGATGACGTTGGGGCCGCGCAATGGCCGTTCATCCACCCCAGACCTGCGCGGCAAAATTGCGCCATCGGCAATGAAGGCCACCAGCCCCCGCATTTTGAGCTGGCTGCGTAAGAAGTCCGCGTCTTCGGCGGTGGCGGTGTATTGGGCAATTGCCTGGGGGTCGTTGCTGGCGTACAGCAGCGATTGGGCCACAAGTTGGGGCAGATCGTCGCACAGCATTTGGGCGGCGCTGCGCCCCAGCACCCGCCGCCCCTGGGCGGGCAGCCCCACCGCAATTTGCGCCTCTACAAATTCCGGCGTCACCTGCAAGCAGGAGCGCGGCAACATTGTTTGGCCGGGCGCGTCGATGGCCAGCAGGCCGCTTTTGCCAGAACCGTGTCGGGAAACGGCCGTCTCGGCCGCTGCGGCAACGGCCGTTGCCAAATAATTTTCCAAACCGATCCGGCGGCTGTCGTTTTCATAAGTTTCTTCTGGGTAGCGGGCCACAGTTTGCGGCACCCGCACCCGCAGGCGGCTGGGCGCGGCAAACGGATCCCCCTGAACGTAGTCGATAAACAGGGTGAACTGGTCGAACGTGTAGTGGCCGCGAACTGCTTTGTATGCTTTGTAATTACGGCCGTCTAAGCTATGCAGATGTCGTCTTAAATCTTGGGCAGTGGTCATGCCCCAACTTTACCACGCGGCAACGCAAACCCTCACAAATTTCAATGACAACACCTTCCTGACCCCGATTTTTGGCCGCTGGGGCGCACAACTGTTCTAATTGGGCTATAATTGCCAGGCTATGCACCATCCACTATCCAAATCAAAGGCATCTGGAGAGGCGACCTTGAGCAAAAAAGAGTTTCGCGTTGAAAATGAGTACGATTACAACCGCAGCGGGCCGGTGCGCTGGATTTTGTCGCACGTGCTGCGCTACCCCTGGCTGCCACTGTTGGTCACCGTGGCCGCCATCATCAACAACTTTGCCGCCAGCTACGTGCAGGTGTTCATTGGCCGGGCCTTTGACCTGATCAACACGCCCGGCTGGGCCACAACGGCGCTGCTCGGTGTGGCGTTTTCGGTATTTGGCGCGGTGGCGGCGCAAAGTTTGTTGGGCATCGCCCGTAACTATTCCAACGAATACATCGCCCAGCTTATTGAGCGAGACAGCCGGGATGAGCTGTACCTCAGCCTGCTGGGCAAGAGCCAGACGTTCCACGGCCGTCAGCGGATCGGCGACATTATGGCCCGGGCCACCAACGATGTACGCACGCTCAACATTATGTTTAGTCCAGGCATTATGCTGCTGGTGGATGGCTTGATGGGCATCATTGCCCCCATTGTGCTCATTGCCGTTTTGCGGCTGGAACTGCTGTTGGTGCCTGCCATTTTCCTGCTGCTGTTTATTGTTACCGTGTGGGATTATGCCCGCCAGCTCAACCCGGTAAGCGAGGCGATGCGCGAGCAGTTTGGCACGATGAATGCCGGGTTGGCCGAATCGATTGGCGGTATCGAGGTGGTAAAGGGTAACGCACAAGAGCGGCAGGAGATTCAAAATTTTGTGACCAATGCGGGGCGGTACCGGGATCATTTTGTGCAGCAGGGTGTGATTCAGGCGCGTTATTTGCCGCTGTTGATCTTTAGCCTGGCCCTGGGCGCGGGCTTTTTCCATGCGATGTGGCTGTGGCAGGCGGGCACGCTGACGCTGGGCGAGGTGGTGACGTTTATGGGGCTGTTTGGCATTTTGCGCTTCCCCACGTTCATCTCTATTTTTTCGTTTAACCTGGTGCAGCTGGGCATTGCCAGCGCTCGCCGCATTTTGCAGCTGATCAACGATGAGACGGATCTGGACGAGAACGAAGGCGGTCATCAGGCAACCATTCAGGGGCGGGTGCAGTTTGAGGATGTGCGCTTTGGCTACGACGGCGAACCGGTGCTGGATGGCATCAGCTTTGCGGTGGAGCCGGGGCAGACGGTGGCCATTGTGGGGCAGACAGGATCGGGCAAGACGACGCTGACGCGGCTGATTAACCGGATTTTTGATGCGGGGAACGGCCGTATCCTCATCGACGGCCACGACGTACGCGACTGGAGCCTGGAATCCCTCCGCTCCCAAATCTCCACCATTGAGCAAGACATCTTCCTCTTTTCGCGCACGCTGGCGGAAAATATCGCCTTTGGCGTGCCAGACGCGACGCAGGCAGAGATTGAGCAGGCGGCCAAAGAAGCCCAGGCGCATGAGTTCATCATGAGCTTCAACGAGGGGTACAACACAGAAGTGGGTGAGCGCGGGGTGACGCTTTCTGGCGGGCAGCGCCAGCGCATCGCCATCGCCCGCGCCTTCCTCACCAATCCGCGCATCCTCATTTTGGACGACAGCACCAGCGCCATCGACAGCGCCACGGAGGACCAGATTCAGCAGGCGATGCGGCGCATCAGCCGCCAGCGCACGACGTTCCTGATTACCCACCGCCTGTCTCAAATTCGCTGGGCAGACAAGATTGTGGTGTTGAATAACGGCCGTCTCACCGACCAGGGCACCCACGACGAACTGCTGGCCCGCAGCCCCGCTTATCAGCGCATCTTCGCCCGGTACGATTAAGATTTAGCCACAGAGGGCACAGAGAACGCAGAGGGTTTGAGAGCAAGAAGGAGGGCTTGTTTTCATGGGTGATTTGTTGACACGAGAAATAATCGGGGCAGCAATTGAGGTACATCGGTTTCTCGGACCGGGATTGCTGGAATCGATCTATGAAGAAGCGCTGTGCCTGGAACTGGAAATGCGAGGCGTTCATGTGGAGAGGCAGGTTTGTATTGACGTGCTTTACAAAGGACACGTGATTAAAGGCCAACGGATTGACTTGCTCATCGAAAAAGAGGTCGTTTTAGAACTAAAAGCTGTGGAAAAAGTGCCCGATTTTGCTCTAGCTCAACTGATGTCTTACTTGAAAGCAACTGGTCTGAAGCGCGGCCTATTGATTAATTTTAACAAGAAGAAATTGGTAGACGGAGTTAAGCGAATTTCTCTCTAAAAATTCTCTTTCTCCTCTGTGCCCTCTGTGGCAAAAAAGGTTGTTATGGGTTTTATTTTAGATGGTTTAGACACTGAAGATTATGACCGCAGCTACTCGGATCGGGAGCTGATGGGGCGGATTGTGGGGTATTTTCGGCCGTATTCGCGCAAGATGCTGCTGGTGGCGGCGATGATCACCCTGAACTCGGTGGCGGGCACGGCGGGGCCGATCATCATTGCCCGGGCGATTGATGTGATTACGGCCGATCCGTCTACGCGGACAATCTTGCTGCTGGCGGGCGGCGTTTCGCTGATGGGGGCGTCGGCCTGGGTGTTCAACTTCATTCGCCAATACTTCTCGGCGCGGATTGTGGGTAACGTGGTGTTGCAGCTGCGTGAAGACGTGTTTGCCGCCACCATCAACCACGATTTGTCTTTTTACGATGAGCATCCGTCGGGCAAAGTGGTGAGCCGGGTGACGTCTGACACGCAGGATTTTGCGGCGGTGGTGGATTTGTCGCTGAATTTGCTGAGCCAGGTGCTGCTGGTGCTCATCCTGACCGGCTGGCTGTTTAGCATCAACGTCTGGCTGACGCTGATCCTCATCGGCATGACGCCGCTGGCGGTGGCGATAGCGTTGAGCTTCCGCACCATCGCTCGCCGCGTGACGCAGGATGCGCGCCGGGTGACGGCCAAAATCAACGCCCAAATTCAGGAATCGGTGAGCGGCATCATCGTGGCCAAAGGGTTCCGGCAAGAAGGGGCCATTTACGACACGTTTCACGCCAATAACAAGCAGGGGTATGCCGTGGGCGTGCGGCGCGGCTTGGTGCTCATCTCCATCTTCCCAATTATGGTGATTGCTTCGGGGATTGGTACGGCCGTTCTCGTCTATTCCGGCGGTTTGGCCACCTTGCCTGATTCGTTCCTGGGCGGGCTGGCCGGGTTATCCGTCGGAGACTGGTATTTGTACATGCAGGCCGTCGGCTTTTACTGGTTCCCCATGACCAGTATCGCCTCGTTTTGGAGCCAGTTTCAGGATGGCCTGTCGGCCTCGGAGCGGGTGTTTGCCCTGATCGATTTGGAGCCAAAAGTGCAGCAGACGGGTTCTCGCGAGATCGCTGGTGGGCTGCGCGGTGAGATTCGCTTTGAAAACGTGCGCTTCAGCTACACAGACAAAGAAATGGTACTGCCAGAATTCTCCCTGACGATTGCGCCGGGTGAGACGGTGGCCCTGGTGGGGCACACGGGCGCGGGCAAAAGCTCCATTGCCAAGCTGATCAATCGATTTTATGAGTTCCAGGACGGCCGTATCCTGGTAGACAATTACGACATTCGTACCCTGGACCTGGGCAGCTACCGGCAGCAGATTGGCCTGGTGCCGCAGGAGCCATTCCTTTTTTCTGGCACCATTCGCGACAATATTCGCTACGGCCGTCCCGACGCCGACGATGCCCAGGTGCTCACCGCCGCCAACCGGATCAGCCACGGCGAATGGCTGCGCGGCCTGAGCCACGGGCTAGACACCGACGTGGGCGAGCGCGGCAGCAACCTTTCGATGGGGCAGCGGCAGTTGGTGGCGATGGCCCGCGTGCTGCTGAAAAATCCAGCCATCTTCATTTTGGATGAGGCCACGGCCAGCGTGGACCCGTTCACCGAAACGCAAATTCAGGAGGGGCTGGACGAGGTGATGCGCGAACGCACCGCCATCGTCATTGCCCACCGGCTGAGCACGGTAAAAAATGCCGACCGGATTGTGGTGATGGGGAACGGCCGTATCATCGAAGAAGGCAGCCACGACAGCCTGATGGCGGGCAGCGGCCATTACGCCGAGCTGTACAACACCTATTTTCGGCATCAATCGCTGGAGTACATAAATGCGGTTGGGCTGGAAGCAGAGTAACAAAGGCAACAACGAGTTTGAGTCAGCAACGAATGAGGTTTTCTTCTAAAAAATCGTTCGTTACTCAAATTCGTCGTTGTCGGATCGGATCGTGATCGATTGCTGCTTAAAATAATCTGCAATTGTTGAAAAATTAGCAAAGCTGGAGCAAGCATGAGTGAAAACGATCTGAACAAGGGTGTGGGCAAGCCGCTGTTTGTGGCGGGGTTGGGGGACGTGCGGGATCAGTTGGACCGCTGTTTTTTGCCGCTGGGCTTGGAACTAGACGCTATGTTTGCCGGGCGGAAGTATGTGGGGGAGGTGAACGGCCGTACCGTCACCATCACCATTGCCCTGCGCACCCGCAATAAATACATCACCAGCGATATCAGCTACCGCAAATTTACGGGGCTATGGCTGGATATTTCGGCCACGACTCCGGTGATGAGCCGATTTATGGCCGCCCAGCCGCGCGGTTGGGCCCGGCGCTTTGCTGCATATGTGCAGCGCTGGCGGGGGCAACAGCCAGTGGAAAATGCGCCGAATCTGGTGGAAAACTTTATGGCTTTTGCCCATGATCCGGCCTGGGGGGAGATGTTTTTGGCGGATACGGCCGTTCAATCCCACATCATCCTCCTCATGAACCACCCAACCTTGCCGCCGGGTGCGGCCGTCTATTTGACGCCCGGCAAATGGATGTGGACCACACCCGCCATGCCCAGCGACTTCACCCCGGAAGCGGCCCAGCAGTGGGTGTACGCCCTCGGCCATCTAGCCGCTGCCGCCGAACAATCGCCACCGATGACGGCCGTTTCCCCCAGCTTTCTAGAGCGGCAAAACCCAACCGTCTCTGCCTTCATCATTGCCAGCCTTTTTTTGTTTGGCATTCCCTCGCTGCTTTGTGTTTGCTGCACCCTGCCCGCCCTGCTGCTCGTTCTGCTAAATGCCAGGTAGCCATCACAATTTCCTAATCGCGGTGATATGGGTTACCCTCAATTGCAACAACTGCCGAGTCTACCCCGGTAAATGAAAAAACTGCCGGAAAACGACAGTTTTTTCTGAGAATAAGGGGGCCATATTAAATAACGGCCGTTTGCTGCCTGACGGCCGTTTGCAGTCCGTCACCTTTCTCTGGGGTAAAAGCACCGCTTGTTTGCCACAACAGATGACCTTGCTTATCGAACAAAAAGACCCAAATTTCATCTTCTGTACTGATATTGAGCGCCTGCTTGAACGGCCGTTTGTTAATGTATAGCGTAATCGTGCGGCGACGGGTTGCCTCATTGGGAATGCCCGCCCGCATCCCTTCATTGATGAAGGTCCGAGACAAAAAATTCATCCGCTGGATAGTTGGGAACTCGTAATATTCAAAATTGGGCGTGTTCTGGCGAATCTGCTCTGCCAGCGGTGCCCAGCCATCCACATCCCGCTGCTGCCACTGCTGAAAAGCGACAAAAACAAGATTTAGCTCACCAGCAAAATCTGCCGGAAAAGTCAATGTTTGTCGGGCCAAATTAGAACCGCTAACGTTAGGTAACTGCATGAGTATGCTCCGTTTAGGCAGGCTGCGTGCGGGTGGTAACGGCTGGCTCGCTAGAGCGGGTACGCCAGTAGCCCACCAGGGCAATGAGCAAAATGAGGGCGGCAGCAGCAACGGCCGTATTGGCCACAATCGCCACGTCGGCCTGCGCCGTGCGAATGCCAAACAGCGCCCAAATGAGTACGCCAGCATAGGAAATGTTGCGTCGATTAAACAGCAGCAACCCTGCCACAACCACGGCTACCAGCATCATGATGGCTGCCCAGGTCGGTTCAGCAATGCCAAAGCCATTCCAACCCAAATAGTTGGCTACGCTGGCTACGTTGGCAATTGTGGCTACGGTAATCCAGCCTAAATACAGGCTAAACGGAAATTGGATAAGCAACCGATCTGCTGTAGACAGCTTACGGTTTGGCTGGCCAATCTCAAGCCGAGTATAAACAGCAATGAGCGTGATTAATAGGCTCACCATTAAGAAAACAGACAGCCCGTAGTAGCCATAATGCCAGGCCACCAGCCAGCCCGCGTTGAAAACGCTGCTCAAGGCAAAGCCCCAGCCGATGCGCCCCAGCAGCTTATTGCCCCGCTGGGCGGGCAGCGCCTGGTAAATGGTAAAGCCAATCAGCGCTGTATAAATGAGACCCCAGATGGAAAAGGTGTAGCCTGCCGGTGTAAAAAGGAGGGCAGGGCATCCGAAATTTCACCTGCGGTACGGCCGTTCAGCGGCAGCGCATTCGATAGAAAATTCATAACCAATGCCAGCACCAGCGCCACGATGTTGACAAATTGCAAAGTTTTGGAGTGAAAAATTTTTGTTTTCATGCCCAAAATGTACAGTTTCTGCGTAAGATTGTCAATATTTTGCACAGATATTAACCTGGTTCTTAAGCGCCTGGTTCTTAGGCGCGCTGGCTGAGTAAGGCTGAAAAAGAGGGCGGGCGGCAGAGGCTTGTGGGAATTCCCTCATGCTAAAAAAATTACATTTGTAATTGAACCGGTTCAGGCGTTTCCGCTAAAATCTTGCTGTCTTGTCAACCGTTTGCGGGAGAATCCTCAATGAAAAAATCATTCCTGTTCTTGTGCTTTACTGTTTGGTAATGTTCGTAGGCTGCCAGGAGGCACCCGCTGCCGAGGTGGCGGAAGCCACCATTCAGCCAACCGAGGCGGCTGTGGCAACGGCGACGGCCGCACCCATCAACACCACCGCACCCACCAATGCCCCAACTGAAACGGCGACGGCCATGGCCACGGCTGAACCCACCGAAACCAACACCCCAACGCCGGAACCTAGCGAAACCCCTACCCGCACCTCGGTGCCACCTACTGCCACAAATACGGCAACGGCCGTTCCCCCAACTGAGGCACCGGCCACCGCCACCACTGCCCCGCCGGCTCCCGTTTCTGCCCCACCACCCGCGCCAGCCCCCGCTGGCCCCAATTTGCTTTCAAACCCTGGCTTTGAGAATGGCTATCAGCCATGGGAAAGTCCCAACGGCAATACGCAATTCTCTTTTCACACCGCTGACAGCCAGCCAAACTTTATTCATTCCGGGCAGCGCTCGTTAAAAGGAGCTGGCCGGATTTGGCAGAGAGTGTTCAGCAATATTTCAGCAGGAACAACCTATCGGGCGGGCGGCTGGTTTAAAGTCTGGTCTAGTACCCAAGAAGATCGCACTGTGTCAGTAAATCCTGCCGATATACGAGGGCGCATTTGCCTGAACACGTTTGGTGATGATGCCATTGATTTGCCAACCACGATTTGCTCCGGCTGGGTACGGCCGTTAGATGTATGGCAGTTTATTTCCGTTGATGCAGTGGCCACCAATGATCGCGTTACCGTCATTTTGCAAGTGGCTCTCTTCAACAATGATAATAATGCCATTCATAGGGAAACATTGTGGGATGACATTACGCTTGGCTTGGCACCATCTGCGGCCACGGCAACACCTGCCCCGGTAGCCGCTGCAAATCCCGTACGGCCGAATCCCGTCCCCTTTAGCCCCACTGCCCTGCGCGACAGCATGACCAGCGTTCGCTGGACCATCGAGCAGGCAGGCGGCTTGCTCGACCGCCTGTACAACGGCGAAAACCAAACCTGCGCCGAGTTCCAGGGCTACTACGACGACGCCATCCGCAGCGCCACCTACAGTGGCGTCCCCGACGATTGGGCAGGCATCTACAACGATTACATCTTTGCCGTCGAGAATTTCATTGCCACCAATGAAAGCATCAATGCCTTGTGTGATGGCGGTGGGGGCGGCTTGAGCCAGCTCAACTACGGCGCGGCCCGCAGCGGCATCAACGACAGTCTCAACCGGTTGATTCCCGCAATTGAGGCGGCTAACGCTAAGATTGGGGGGTAAAAATATGGGGATTGGCTGATTGGAGATTGGAGATTAGCGACAGAAAAAAATCTCCAATCTCCAATCTCTAATTCCTACGCATCGGCGAGGAGGCGATCAACGGCCGTTGCCAGCTGTGCCAAATTGCGCACCACGCTCACTGAATCACAGACCGGATAATATTCCAGCATGTCGCTGTCGCCGGTGCCCCATTGGCGCTGGTGCTCCGGGTTGAGCCAGACCAGTTTCTTGGCCCGGCGCTGCAAATCCTTCATCAGGTCCAGGCGCGGTGAATTGTAGTTGTTGCGCCCATCCCCCAAAATGACGACGGTGGTACGGCCGTCTACCGCATCCATGAACTTTTTGCTAAACGTGTTCAGGCTGTTGCCCAAATCGGTGGCGTAGTAGCCGGGAGGGATGTCGTACAGCACCCGCGTTACCGCATCGGCAGCGCGGCTGCCGGACAGCGTCACGCTAATCTCCTGCATGTCGGAATTGAAGGCGAAGCTGCGCGCCTTGGCCACCTGGTCTTGCAGTTCGTAGGTTAGCCGCAGCATAAATTCCGCCACCGCCCGCATGGAAGTAGACACGTCGCAAATGAGCACCAGGCTGGGCTTGAGCTTCTTTTCTTAAACTTCAGTTCGATTGGCACGCCCCCATTGCGCAGGTTCGAGCGGATGGTGCCTTTGGCGTCGAATTTGCCCTTGTTGCCCCGCTTGCGCCGCAGCGCGGCCCGGCTGCGCATCTGCGTCACCAGCCGCTGCACCTCTTTGCGCAGCTGGTTGGCATCTTCTTCCGTCAGAGATTGCAGCGGCTTGTTCATCAGGTCAGAGCCGTGCAAATCGTCGGGGCGGTTGGCGCGCTGTTCGGCAATCTGCTGACCAACTTGCTGCGCGACCTGCTCGGCCAATGCCTCTTTATTCGCCTCAACCACGCCCATTAGCTTTTCGATTGCTTCCTGGCTCATGCCCATCTCTTGCAGCTTTTGGTAAAGCTGTTGCATTTGCTCCTCTAAATGAGCAAACCCCATCTGCTGCAACATGCGGCGGGTAACCCACTGCCCTTCTTGGGGACTGTTGGCCCATTCTACGCCCGCGCGGCGGGCCATCTCTTCCAGCTCTTCTTTGCTGGGGCCTTCGCCGCTAGAGAGCCAGTCGAGCAGCTGCTGCATACGGCCGCTTAGCGCACTCAGCGCCATTTGCATCATTTCCTGCTCTTCCGGGCTTAAATCTTCCAGGGCATTTTGCAGCGGGGGGCCGCCGCTGCCGAAGTAGAGCGGAAACAGTTCCTCGAAGGCGGCAAAATCGTCATGTTCTTTCACGAGGGTGGCCCGCAAGGAAGAACGGAACACCTCTTTGTTGCTGATGCCCAGCGATTCGACCGCGTGCATGGCATCTACCGATTCTGCCAGCGACACCCGCACCCCTGCGGCGCGTAAGCCTCGTATGAATTCTACAACTCGGTTATCCATTTGCGTTCTCCGAACTCGGGTAATTGGTAAACCGATTACCGATTACCGACCACTGATTACCGGTTATAACGGCCGTATCGCCCCCCATCTCCTTCGCCACCCATCATGCGCCGCGCTTTTTGCACGTCGGCTTCATACTTTAGCAGCACGGTGAGGGTGTTGGTGAGCGTTTTCTCGTCAATCGAAGCGGCGTTAAGCGTAACCAGCGCCCGTGCCCAATCCAGCGTTTCGCTGATGCTGGGCATCTTGCGCAAATCCATGTTGCGCAGCTGATTGACAACAGCGACCGCCTGCTGCGCCAGATCGGGCTTCAGGTCTGGTACTTTCAGGCGCACAATTTCCAATTCGGCATCCTGCGTGGGGTAATCGACGTGCAGGTAAAGGCAGCGCCGCTTGAGCGCCTCGCTGAGTTCGCGGGTGTTGTTGCTGGTGAGCAGCACCATCGGCTGGTGCTTGGCTTTGATGGTGCCCAGTTCTGGCACGCTCACCTGAAAATCGCTCAATACTTCTAGCAAAAACGCCTCAAATTCCACGTCGGCGCGATCAATTTCATCGATGAGCAGCACGACGGGTTCGTCGGAGGTGAGGGCGGTGAGCAGGGGGCGGGGGAGCAGGAAGTTTTCGGAGAAAAAGACATCTTCTTCGTCGGCCAGGCGGCTGGCGGCTTCGGCCAGGCTGTTCACATCGCCCAAGACATTGCGCAGGGTGTCGCGCAGCAGTTGGGTGTACAGCATTTGCTTGGCGTACTCCCATTCGTACAGCGCTTTGCTCTCGTCTAGCCCCTCGTAACATTGCAGGCGAATGAGCGGCATTCCGGTGGAGAGTGCCCACGCTTTGGCCAGTTCCGTTTTGCCCACACCGGCGGGTCCCTCGGCCAAAATTGGCTTGCACAGGGCGTGAGCCAGATAAACAACGGTGCCTATTTCTTCAGAAGCGATGTACTGCTGTTGGCCTAATTTTTGGCGTACATCGGCAATATCTTTGAACATGCTGTTTTCTCCATTTTTAACTTGCAGGTACGATCGGTTATCCGTCTTCGGCAATCGGTTTATAGATAACTGATGACCGTTCACCGGTTACTGATCGCCGATACACTGGGTTCATTGTAAGATGGTTTGGATAAATCGTAAAGACAGTTCTAGGAAACAACTCATGTTGCCGGAACGATATAGGTGAGGCTGTAGCTGCTGCTAACGTAGTGAAAACCGACGCTTTGGTAAAGGCGAACGGCCGTTGCATTATTGGCCCACACCCCCAGTGAAACGGTCTCGATGCCCCGCTTTTGCAGCAGCTGCAATAAGCTGGTGAGCAGGAAACGGCCGTAACCCATCCCCTGTTTCTCACGCACAATGCCAATCGGCTCAATTTCTGCTGCGCCTGATTCTGGAAAGCGCAGCCAGGCAAAACCAACAGGTTTATTTTCATCTGTGAGCGTCCAAAGTTGGTCGCCAGGTTCCCAGGTGGCGGCCACTTCGGCGGGGGTGTACGCCTGAAACCAGGGCGTGCCGACAAAACAGCGCTCATAAAGAGCAGGCAAGGTGCGAACGGCCGTATCCTGCCCCAACATCATAAGCTGCCCATCCCGGTGGGGCGGGTTAACTTCAACCCCAGGCAAGCCAGTCAGCCGCATCGTCCACTCTTCATGCTCCAGGGTAAATTGGTGGTGGCGCAAAAAGCGGGCGGTGGGTGTATCCAGGTTGGGCACAGTGTAGGTGATTTCTGGCCCAGCACCGGTCGCCAGAGCCGGACGGCCTAGCGTTTGCCGCATGGTGTGCCACAAGTAGCTGCCCGCCCCCTGCCGCTGAAACGGGGGATCGATGCCGCCGGTGAGCTCGAACAGATGGGGCAGGCCCGGCAGCGGCAGCAGCGCTGCATACCCAATGGGCTGGGCTTGCTGGGTGATGGTCCAGAAACGGCCGTCCAACTGATCCATAGACCAGCGAATGATCTCTGGGTTGATGGGCGTATGGGGTTGAGAAACGGCCGTGGCAATCGCCGCCAACGGCAATACATCAGCCAAAACAGGAGCGCGTACCAACCAGGGCAGATTGTTCATACCGAATTATACAAACTTCTTGACCCATCCGCCGCAGAATGATAGAATTTTGCCCGTTGCCCTCATCGTCTAGGGGACCAGGACGTAGCCCTTTCAAGGCTAAGACCGGAGTTCGAATCTCCGTGAGGGCACAAAAGCTTCACCATTTGGTGAAGCTTTTTTATTTCCACAGACCGGTGCGTTATAAGCTATAATCATTGAGCATACAAAAAGGGAACCAAATCTAAAAGATTATTTATCAATAGCTGAGGCTAACAAATTTTGGCTACCTGTAAGCCCCATCCACGAGTCACATAATCTCAGGAGTTTTCATGGCAGATAGATTGGAAGTAAGGCTGTTGGGCGGAGCGGTCTTTTTGCTGAATGGGCAACCTGTAAGAAGCATCCCCACCCGTGCCGCCCAGGCGCTGCTAATTTTTTTGCTTCACCAAAAAATGCCGGTTGAACGCGAGCAGCTTATCGATCTGTTTTTTCAGGCGAGCACGCCCAAACAGGCGGCTGCGAACTTGCGCTCTACACTGTCCCGGCTGCGCAAAGAATTGGCCCCATTTTTGTTGATAGACGGCCGTTCCGTTGGCATCAACCCCCAGGCAGACATCTGGCTAGACAGCACCCAATTCAACCAGCAAATTGAAAATGACGCCCTGGACAGCGCCCTCGCCCTCTACCAGGGCGATTTTCTGGCTGGCTTCTTCCTGCGCGATGCCCCCGAATTTGAAAATTGGGCGCTGGTTGAGCGTGAACGGCTGCGCCTTAAAGCAATCGAAGGACTCAAAACGCAGATTGCCGCGCTTCAGGAGCAAGCCGCCTACTGGGATGCGCTCGACGCAGTGAACAAGCTGCTGGGCATCGAGCCCTTTCTGGAAGAGATTCACCGCACCAAAATGGTGCTGCTCATGCGCACCGGGCAGCGGGCGCGGGCCTTGCAGCAATACCAAACCGTCGTCAACCTGTTTGCCGAAGAGCTAGGCGTGGCCGTGCTGCCCCAAACCACCGCCCTCTACGAACGCATCAACAACCTGGTGACCCCGCCGCCGCACAATTTGCCCGCCCCCACTGACCAATTTATTGGCCGCCAGGTGGAGATAACCACGATTTTGCGCCTGCTGGCCGAGCCATCGCGGCGGCTGATTACCCTGTTTGGCATCGGCGGCATTGGCAAAACCCGCCTGGCGCTGGAAGTGGCCCGGCAGTTGCTCAAACAGCAGGCGGGCATGTTTTTAGACGGCACCTTTTTTGTCTCCCTCATCGGCGTAGAGGCCGCGGCCTCAGCTGCGCCCTTTGCCCAGCAGCTGCTGCAAGCCATTGGCCAAACCGCCAGCGGGCGGCAAGCCCCCACCGAAGAGGCGATTGCCCTGCTGCGTCAGCGGGAAATGCTGCTGATTTTGGACAATTTTGAGCAGCTTGTGGCCCAAAATCGGGATTTTTTGGCCCGCCTGCTGGCCGAAGCGCCCCAGGTAAAACTGCTGGTTACCTCGCGGGAGCGGCTGAATTTGGTAGAAGAGACGGTGTTTGATCTGTCTGGCCTGCCGCTGGCGGAAGATGCGCCGCTGCAAAGCGAGGCGGCGCGGCTGTTTGTGACCCACGCCCAGCGCAGCCAGTTCACCTTTGCCCCCAGCCCCGCCGACCAGCCCGCCATTGCGCAAATGTGCCAGATGCTGGAGGGGATTCCGCTGGGCATTGAGCTGGCGGCTGGCTCTGTGCGGTATGCCAGCTGTGTGGAGATTGCCCAGCAGGTGGCCGAAAATTTGGGGGCGCTGTCGTCGCCGCTGCACAATGTGCCTGCGCGGCATCGCAGCTTGCGGGCGATGTTTATGTATTCGTGGGAGCTGTTGCCGGAACCGTTGCGCCCCATTTTTGCCGATCTCACCGTGTTCCCGGCGGCGTTTGACGCGGCGGCGGCGCAGGCGGTGGTGGGGGCCACGGAGGCGCAGCTAAAGCGGCTGGTGGATACGGCGCTGCTGAAGGTGGCAGACGGCCGTTTCCAAATCCACCCCCTGCTTAAAACCTTTGCCGCCGAACAGCGGGCGGCCGATGAACTGGATTTGAACGGCCGTCACGCCAGCTACTTTGCCCAATTCATCGCCGAGCGCAGCCAGACGTACCATCGCCCCACCTATTTGCAAAGCTTGCCCGCCCTGGTAACCGCCTACGACGATCTGGTGGCGGCCTGGCGTTGGGCCATCACCCAGCTGGTGGCCACCCAATCTGAGCTGGCGTGGGCATGGGTGATGGGGCTGAGACGGCCGTTCATTCGCCTGCATTACCAAAAAAACCGCTTCTACGCCGCCCGCACCCTGCTGGCCGAAGCGTGCCGCCAGCTGGAAGACGCCGGTTGGCATTTGCCCGAAGCCAGCAATCCGCAGCGGTTGCTGCACGCCCAGCTCACCGTCGCCGAAGGCAACAGCGCCCGCATTTTGGGTGATTACGATGGCGTGGTTGAGCGCGTGGGGCAAACGATTCCGCTGCTGCGGCAAGCCGTGGCCCTGGATGACCTGTTCGACGCTTACAATGCTTTGGTGGGCACCAATATGCAGCAAGGCAAATTTGCCGAGGTGCCAGAAATGCTGGATGAGCTGGAGGCAATTGCCTTTGAAGCGCGAAAACCAGTTTTGTTTGGTGTGCTGTTCGTCTCCCGCTCCTACCACACCGACTTTATGGGGAACCCGGAAGGAGCGTTGGCGTACGCGCAGCAGGCGCTGGATGCGTTTGCCGAAATGGAAGATACCTACTACGAAGCGATTGTGCTGAGCGGTATGGCCCAGCGGCTGTTTACCCTGGCCCGGCCCGAAGAAGCGGCCCAGGCGCTGCGGCGGGCGTCGGAACTGGCCGAACTGAATGAGATTCCGCTGACCCAGGCGTTTGCCCAGAAATGGTTGGCCCATTACCACCAAAACAAGGGGGAATTGGCCGAGGCAGAGGCGGCGCTGACGCTGAGCAAAGATCTGTTCCTAAAGGTGAACGAGCAGCGCAATCTGGTGGAAATTGATTACAGTTTTGCCTTGCTGGCGCAGTCGCGGGGGCAATGGTCAGAAATGGCCCGGTATTTGTTGGCCAGCTTGCAGCGGGCGCAAACGCAAAAGATGGAGAAGCACATTTTGGATGTGCTGGTGCAGCTGCCTGGCCTGCAATGGCGGCGGGGTGAGCGGGCGGTTGCGCTGGCCTGGGCGGCTTTTTTGCAACAGCAGGATTTGAACGAGGTGCAGCAGGCGGCGTTGCAAGAAGCTGTGGGGGTGATGGGAACGGCCGTTTCCACCCCCAAAACGCAGCAACTAACTCTGGATGAACTGGCCGCCACCTTCTTGCGTGAAGGCTTGCGCTGGTTTGCCCACAACAAATTGGAGACCTCATGACCCAATCACACCTTCCAGAGCAAATGACGGCCGTATTTCTCGAAGCGTACAGCGGCGCATCTGGCTTACAAACCGGGCAGCGCCCTGTGCCGCAGCCGGGGCCCAAAGAGGTGCTGGTAAAAGTTGCCGCATCCGCCATCAATCCATCTGACCTCAGCTTTTTGCAGGGGCGGTATGGTTTTAAGAAGCCGCTGCCCACCATTCCTGGCTTTGAAGGTTCCGGCACGGTGGTGGCTGTGGGCAAGGCCACCGGGTTGATGGGGCGTTTTTTGTTGGGCAAGCGCGTCGCCTGTGTGACCCAGCAAACGGGGGATGGCTTGTGGGCGGAATATACGGCCGTTTCCCTCAACTATGCCCTGCCGCTGCTGGGCGCAGTGGGTTTAGAGCAGGGGGCGATGTCGGTGGTGAATCCGTTAACGGCCGTTGCCCTCATCGAGCTGGCCCAAAAAGCAGGGCACAAAACCGTGCTGAACACCGCCGGAGCCAGCGCCCTGGGGCTAATGCTGCACCGGTTGGGCCAGCAAGAGGGCGTCGAAGTGGTCAATATCGTGCGGCGGGCAGAGCAAGTGGCCCAGCTACAGCAGCAAGGCATGCGGCACGTGCTCAACAGCAGCAGCGCCACGTTCGATGAAGCGCTGCGCGACCTGTGCCACCAGCAAAAAATCCGGCTGGCATTCGACGCCATCGCCGGGGATATGCCCGGGCAATTGCTGGCGGCCATGCCCAACCACAGCCGGGTGACGGTGTACGGCGGCCTGTCGCAGCAGGCGGTAAAAATCGACCCCACTGGCCTCATTTTTCAGGACAAATCGGTGAATGGCTTTTGGCTGACGCCGTGGGTGGGGCAGAAAAACATGCTGCAAAGCGTGCTGATGTGGCGGCGGGCGCAAACGCTGCTGCTCTCCGCGCTCAAAACCGAGGTGCGGGCGCGTTACCCGCTGGCCCAGGCCCAGCAAGCCGTCGCCGACTACGAAGCCACAATGTCTGGCGGCAAGGTGTTGTTGGTGATGGGGGAGTGAGGGGAACGCGGGGATGACCGTGTCACAACGACCATTCCCGCGATATTGTATTTAGCTAAGTTTTAGACTTTCTCGAAACTGTTCAGCTGGCGCTTCTTTCAAAATATCAACGACCTTATCGTAATTTTCTTTGATAACCTTTTCAATCTCGTTTATATCGGCTCTGAAAAATTCCTTGCGGGAATTGAGTTTGTTTAATCTGGTGCTGTGGAATCGTTGATGAAGTTTCGTTTCTAATTCAGGAGCGTTTTCGGAGAAGATTAAGGCGTGAACGTCGAAAGAAAATGGGACTGAGGCATCGCCCAATTCATCAATTCTATCCATCGGTTCTAAACGCCTGGTCATACCAATTTTGTAAATATTCTCTCCAAACGCTTAATCCCTTGCTTTTGTTCTGTAGTCATTCTTTTCTTCGTTATCTAGTTCAAGCATCTTTTGTCGAACTTCATTTAGTTTTTCGCTAACCAATGACTTCTCAGATTCATCTGTTATGGTTAACAGCCTAGATTCAAGCCTGCCGGCAGGCAAATGTTTTTCTTTAATATTTTCCCGCCGCTCATTTCGCCACCCCCTTTTTTTCTGCTCCTTTGATATCAAACAGGTATCCTCAATTTGCTTGTTTATATTCCTTACTTATAGAAACCTGCATGATTGTGCCTAGCTTGTTGAGTGCCTCAAATGATTTTTCGATTCGCTTCACGCTAGATTCGATGTTGTTGAACTTCACATGATCTACGCAGTAGTCACATTCATTGTTGAATGAACGTAAAACGAGCTTGATCATGTCATTAACCATCTTTTTCCCTTCACTCTTGCTATTGTTAACAGTCCAGGTCTGGCTACCGGAAGCTGCCGTGTTGTTTTTGATAAGGGCTTTTTGTTTCTCTCGAATTGCGTCTAAACGTTTCTTATATTCATCACTGGACTGAAAACTGAATTTGGGCTTGTATAGGGCAAAACTTTCAAGAAGCATATCTTCATCGATGACAAGTAGCTCCTTACTTTTTTCGGCGATTTTGTCATCAAGTAGCTGCTTGACTAGCACGTTTAGCGCCTTCATCAAGTGGCCAGTTACGATCATCAACGCTTTTCAATGCACGCATCATTTCCGCCAATTTCGTCGATAAACTTTTTTAGATATTCGTTTTCTTCTTTTATCTTTGGGGCTTTGAAAATATCAAAAACGCTCATGCTATTCTCCTGCTTTTTAACTATGTTTAGTAGATAAACTGAAACATTGGAGTAAGGATGTGACTTTGCTGGACTCTGTTTAGCTTGCGACAAAGCACTTATTAAGAGACTGGTTATACAGTCTTGCCCTACAAGCACAGAGGCTCGTTACGGCCGCAACTGCCGCACTACCTGACAAATTTCACGCAAGATCGGTTCTGGGACGGCTACGGGCGGGCCGTTGGCCAGAAAGTCGGCATATTGCTGCCCTGCCGCTCCGCCGCCCGCATGGGGATTGTGGCTGTGGCTGTACCAGAGCAGCTGGCCCTCGTAGGTATGCACCCCCTCATGGCCCCATTGCGTCACGTCCCAGGTCCATTCTTGTTGGAGCGAACGGCCGTCCGCCAGCGGCGGTACCTCGTTGACAAAGCGCTGCCAGGGGGTTGAGGCTGGTGTCAGGGGCGTTTGGGCCGTCCAGCGCTGTACGGCCGTTCCGGTGGCATAAAGCATCTGGCGCGATTGGCCCAGCATGGCCAGCGCCGTCACTTCGTCTGGCGCGGGCAGCGGCGCGGCAAAAAATGAGGCGGGGGTGGCCAGGGGCAGCCAACAGCCCAGCCAACCAGGGCCTGCCACCGCCAGCGTCTGAGAATCGGCCGCCCAGGCGATCTGGCTGAAACCGCTTTGGGCAATCGGCCAGCTGTGCGGGTTCAGTTCGGTCAGGATGGTCGCCGTTTTGTACGGCTTGATCTGGATTGTGCTGTTGAGCCGGGCCAGGAAACGGCCGTCTGGCGAAAGGGCGCGGCTGGTGCTGCCTGCGATGCTGTCGGAGAGCATCAGCGGCAGGCTGGCGTTGGGGCGGCTGCGCGGATACACGAGGCTGCGTTTTTTACGGCCGCTGGCGTTGGGGCGTGTTTCTTGCAAACGGCCGTCGGCCACCGACCACACCCGCAGGCCACCCCACAAATTGGCCGCCGCCAGCCACGTGCCATCGACCGAGAAGGCCAGCGCGTGGGCCTGCTCCGTTAACCCGCTCAGCCGGGCCACCAGGCCGCCCGTGGCCAGATCCCAGACGGTCACCGGCACATCATCTGTGCCGCCGCAGGCCAGCAGCCGTTCATCGGGTGAAACTGCCAGGGAAAAGATAGGGGATTCATGCTGAATACGTTCTGCTGTTTGGGGGGTCATCGGCCAGGTTCCTTGCCAGGATGTTTGGCGGCGTGAGGGGGTAAACGGCCGTCACGCCTGCGTCACCAGACGCTTTTTGGTAGGCTGACGGAAGCATAACACATACTGGCCAATGATAGCGGATTTGTGCCCATAACTGGTAGCTGACGTTGTCGCTTCTATCAACCCTACCGCTAACCGCCTACCGTTCACAGATTCCCTCTTGACTCGGCCCCTGGGGCCGGGCGTATCATACCCTCATGACCGATCGGACAGAAGACGCACGTTTAACCATTGGGCAGTTCGGCCGTCTGGCCCAGCTTTCCCGCAAAGCGCTGAGGCTTTACGACGACAAGGGGTTGCTGACGCCAACGCGCATCGACCCGGAAACAGGCTACCGTTACTACACGCGCGCGCAAGTGGCGGTGGCGCGCCACATTCGCCTGCTGCGGCTGATGGAGATGCCGCT
This sequence comes from Candidatus Leptofilum gracile, assembly GCA_016713825.1. GTDB lineage: Bacteria > Chloroflexota > Anaerolineae > Promineifilales > Promineifilaceae > Leptofilum > Leptofilum gracile. Next base: position 158,740 of record JADJOJ010000006.1, read on the forward strand.
GGAGACGATTGCGGCGGTGCTGGCCGTGTGGGATGACGATCCCGCCACGGCGCAGCGCCTGATTCAGGGTCATGTAACGGCCGTTGCCAAGCGAGTAACGGCCGTTCACCTGGCTGCCCGCCTGCTGCAAGAAGAATTAGAACCCGACAAGGAGCATAAAATGTCTTTTAGCTTTACCGAAGCCGAACATCCGGCACAAATGGTTGTCTCGATTCGCCGCCACATCAAAGTGCCCGCCTTCCACGAGTGGAACGAACCCGCGCTGCACCAGATGTGGGATCATCTTAAAGCGCATGGAGCCACACCCAGTGGCCCGCCTATCTGCCTTTTTTATGGCCCGGTCAATGAAAGTGACGATGGCCCTGTAGAAATCGCCGTGCCGTTCACCGGCCTGGTGCCGCCTGCGGGCGAGATCAAGGTGCGCGAACTGCCCGCCCACAAAACAATCCAGGTGCGCACCTTTGGCGAATACAACGACTTCCCCAAGATTCTGGAGATGTGGAACGGCGTTGGCCGGTACGTGAATGAGCAAAATCTGGAACCCAACTGGGACCACGACCTGACCACCTACGAAATCTGGCACGAAGATGACACGTTCACCATCTGCTGGCCTGTGCGAGCGTTTGTGGCAACGGCCGTCTAACCCCCATTCTTTACCCATGATCAAAGCCACCCGCCTGCTGCCAGACGGGTGGCTTTTGTTTTGGTACAATCCTCCAGCAAAGGTGCGACGCACCTGCATTAACCATTAAAAATTGACCATTAACCATTACGGAGGCTGTTATGCGTTTAGGAATCATGTTGGGTTACGCCGGGCGGCGCATCGAGCTGCCCGTGGAGCTGGTAAAAGAGGCGGATCGGCTGGGCGTGTACGCCATCTGGACGGCCGAAGCGTACGGCTCGGACGCCGTGTCGCCGTTGGCCTGGCTGGGCGCACAAACGCAAAACATCAAGCTGGGCACGGCCATCATGCAAATGCCAGGCCGCACCCCGGCCAACGCCGCCATGACGGCGATGACGCTGAACCAGTTGAGCGGCGGCCGTTTTTTGATGGGTCTCGGCTTGTCTGGCCCGCAGGTGGTGGAAGGGTGGCATGGCGAGAGTTACGGCCGTCCCCTCACCCGCTCTCGCGAATACGTAGACATTGTTCGGGCCATCTTCAAGCGCGAAGCGCCGGTGCAGTACGACGGCCAGCTGTACCAGATTCCATACCAGGGCCAGGGGGCCACCGGCCTGGGCAAGCCGCTCAAAAGCACCCTGGAAGCTGCGCCGGAAATCCCCATCTACCTGGCGGCCATCGGCCCGCAAAACGTGGAGCTCACCGCCGAGATTGCCGACGGCTGGCTGCCTATCTTCTTCTCCCCTGGCAAATACGACGAAATTTACAAGCCGCACATCGAGGCTGGTTTTGCCAAGGCAGGTGGCGGTAAGAACATTGCTAATTTTGACATTGCGCCGACGGTTTCGGTGGTGATTCATGAGGATGTGGAGGTGGCGTATAACATGTTACGGCCGTTCCTCGCCCTCTACATCGGCGGCATGGGCGCCAAAGGCAAAAACTTCTACACCAACCTGGCTGGCCGCTACGGCTACGAAGCCGAAGCTGAGGAAATTCAGGATTTGTACCTGGCGGGTGACAAAGGGATGGCGATGATGAAGGTTCCTGGTGCGCTCATCGACGATGTGGCCCTGGTTGGCCCCCGCGAGCGCGTCAAGGAGCGGCTGTCGCTCTGGCTCAACTCGCCTGTCACCACCATGAACATCACCGTCTTCGACGTAGAAACCTTGCGTACTATGGTAGAATTAATGGCTGAATTAGCATAAACCGTTGCTTGCAATAGGCTATGCTTAAACTGCATTAAGCAGGATCACACTATGGCTCATGCTATACTGGGATTAATCTGATGGAATTTGAGTGGGACAAACAGAAGGCAGAAAGAAATACCTCAAAGCATGGCGTATCTTTCGAAGAAGCCCAAACTGTTTTTACTGATCCACTTTATCTAGACTTCTATGATCCCGATCATTCAGATGAAGAAGAACGGTACATCATTGTTGGACAATCTGAGCAGCAGCGGTTACTTGTTGTATCGTACACTGAACGAGATCAAAAGGTTCGCTTGATTAGTGCGCGAGAAGCGACGCGCAAGGAAAGAGAAGCGTATGAAGAAGGCTAAGAGCGAAATGGAAGACGAACTTCGACCAGAGTATGACTTGAAAAAAATGCGCCTCAGAAAAACAGGGGCTAATCGCACCCAGTTTGGGGGGCAGTTGGTGCAGTTAGCACCAGATGTAGCGGAGTTGTTTCCCGATTCTGAGGCCGTGAATGAGGCGCTGCGGTTCTTAATTCGTGTTACTCGCGAAAATAAATTTTCCCAGCCTGATCCGAGTACAACCGATTAATAGTGTCTCATCCAAACCCACTTTATGGCTAAAAAACAAACGCCAAACATTTTAACACTGGCGGATCAGGTGCAGGTGATAGTGGCTGAATGGCAGTCGCGCAATGAGCCGGTGCTGTGGCGAAACGGCCGTTAACATTTGCGAGTCTGCTTATAGACAACCAAAGCCAGTGTGGATTAGTTGTGGATAAGTGCCCACAAATCCAGCAAATGCTGTGAATAAATCTGTAAAAACCGCGTAATTCCCCCCATTGATCGAATAGAACGTGCGTGCTAAAATCTGGTGGTGTTTTGCCCTACTCGCTGAGCTGTAAAAGGATCCACCATGACCATCGTTTTTGAGCAGCGCGCTTCAGATTCGCCTTATATTGAATCTGTCACCCAAGGGTATACGGTGAGTAACGGCCGTACCACCCGCCCCGCCGAATATTGTTGGCACATGGTCTTTGTCAAAGAGCAGGGCAGCTTTCACCCCATCATCGCCGGGCCCTTTACCTCAGCTGGCGACGTTTCCTGGTCAAAAAACGCAGAAATACTCTGGCTCAAATTTAAGCCAGGCGTTTTTATGCCGCACTTGCCCTTCAATCACTTGATCAACAGCGAGCTGGCGCTGCCAGAAGCAACCGGCCAATCGTTTTGGCTCAAAAGTGCCGCCTGGGCATCGCCCACTTTCGACAATGCCGAAGTTTTTGTCAACAGGCTGATAAAGGATGAAGTTTTGGTCCAAGACTCCGTGGTGAGCGCCGTCCTGCAAGGCCAGCCACACGACATGGCGTCACGGACCGTCCGCCATCGTTTTCAGCGCGCTACGGGGCAGACGCAAAAGCAAATTCAACAAGCCATGCGGGCCTTGCAAGCCTCATCCCTGTTGGAAAATGGCACTTCAATTCTGGATACCGCCTACAAACTTGGCTACACGGATCAATCCCACCTGACTCACGCACTCAAACTGTTTGTTGGTTACACGCCAGGCCAGCTCACCCCTCAGAAAAATCCTGCATAACTTTGCCATTTTTTACAAGACAACAGCCCTGGCTGCGGTTTACAATGCAAAGGTAATTCCCAAACGGATTGTGTGGTTTAAAACTCGCGACCACAAATCCACCAACAAAAAATTGGAGAGTAAACATGTCAAAAGTAACCCCCTTCCTAATGTTCAACGATCAGCTTGAGGCGGCCATCGAATTTTACACGGCCACGTTCCCTGACTCAGAAATCAAGAATGTTGCCCGCAATGGCAGCGATGGCCCCGTTATGTCTGCCGAATTTGTTGTTGGCGGGCAAAAGTTTATGGGCTACAACGGCGGCTCTTACTTTACATTTACCGAAGGGTTCTCGCTTTACGTTGATTGCGCAGACCAGGCAGAAGTGGATGAATATTGGGAGAAGCTGGTTGCGGCTGGGGCAACCCCAACGCAGTGTGGCTGGATTACCGATCCGTTTGGCCTATCCTGGCAAATCGTACCGCGACGCTTCATGGAACTCATCGCTGATGATAACCCTGCAAAGGTTCAGGCGGTGATGGCTGCCATGCTGGATATGATCAAGCTAGATGTCCCAGCGTTGGAGAAAGCGTATGAGGAGGCGTAGCCAAAACCAGTTGACAGTTTAAAAATCCGCCGCCTCACCGTATCTTGCCAGGGAGTAAATCTGACGCCAAGATGAGCGGCAATGACCGCAATCGTGGACCTTGTTATAATGTGAGCAGATTTGCGGAAACGGCCGTATCAACAACGCGCCCTGGTTTGAGTGATTTTGTATGAGTCGGAAATCGGATAAACACATTTTAATCCCACCGGAGCAGGTGCAGGTGAAAGTGGCTGAGTGGCAGTCGCGCAATGAGCCTGTGCTGTTGGCGGCGGGGCAAGAGCCGATGTTTTTGGAATTGGTGAATGAGCTGGTGGGGAAACGGCCGTTAACCTCCAAAAAATACCAGCACACCATGCGCGAATATGCCCGCCGCGGCCTGCCCTGGCTCTCCAAAAGCAATGTCATCCGCCTGTACGAAGAGCTGTGCGCGGCCGGTTGGGCCGACTTCGACCCCGACGTGCGCACCCACCTGCAAATGAAACCAATTCGCAGCCAGGCGGGCGTGACCGTCGTGACGGTGCTCACCAAGCCGTACCCCTGCCCCGGCAAATGCATCTTTTGCCCCACCGACGTGCGCATGCCCAAAAGCTACCTGCACGACGAACCCGGTGCCCAACGCGCCGAGCGTCACGGCTTTGATCCGTATGCCCAAACGGCCGCTCGCATCCGCGCCCTGGAGCAAATTGGCCACCCCGCCGAAAAGATCGAGCTGCTCATTTTGGGCGGCACCTGGTCCAGCTACCGCCGCGACTACCAGGAATGGTTTGTGCAGCGCTGCCTGGACGCCATGAACGGCGAAGATTCGGCAACGCTGGTGGAAGCGCAGCAGAAAAACGCCATCGGGCCGCGCCGCAACGTGGGGCTGGTGGTGGAAACCCGCCAGGATCATGTGGATGTGGACGAGCTGCGCTGGCTGCGCTACCTGGGCGTGACCAAGGTGCAGGTGGGCATCCAAAGTTTGGACGAGCAGGTTTTGGCCATCAACAATCGCGGCCACGACGTGCAAAGCACCCGCGACGCCTTCCGCCTGCTGCGGCTAGCGGGTTTTAAGATTCACGGCCACTGGATGGCCAATCTGCTGGGGGCGACGCCGGAAAGTGATGTGGCGGATTTTGGCAAGATTTGGGAGGATACGGCCGTACGCCCCGATGAACTCAAAGTGTACCCCTGCATGTTGGTCGAAAACGCTGAACTTTATGAATACTGGCAGCGTGGCGAATACCAGCCTTACGACGAAGAAACGCTCACCGAACTGCTGGTCGCCTGCAAGGTGCAGGTGCCGCGCTATGTCCGGCTCAACCGCGTCATCCGCGACTTCCCCACCACCAACGTGGTGGCAGGCAACAAAAAAGCCAACCTGCGCCAGATTGCCCTGAATCGCCTGGCGGAGCGGGGCTTGCAATGCAACTGCATCCGCTGCCGCGAAGTGCGCCGCGATAAAGTACAGCGCCAAGATGTGGAACTGCGCATCGAAACGTACGAAACAGACGCCACGACGGAACATTTCTTGAGTTTTGAAACAGACGATGACAAGCTGGCGGGCTTCCTGCGGCTGTCGCTGCCGCACAAAGATGCGCCCCATCCGCTGCCTGAGCTGGAAAACCACGCCATGATCCGCGAGGTGCACGTGTACGGCCCGGCGCTCAACCTGGGCGAAGGCAGCAGCGGCGAGGCGCAGCACATGGGCTTGGGGACGGAGCTAATCCAGAAGGCGAAGGCGATGGCGCGGGCGGCGGGTTACGGCAAAATCGCCGTCATCAGCGCCATTGGCACGCGGGAGTATTACGCCAGGCACCACAACTTCCAGATGGACGGCCTGTACATGACGGCCGATTTAATGGTAAATGGTGAATTGTAAATTTTTAATGGTTAATTTGCTGCCACACGTTCACCTGCCACTCAGCTAAATCTGCCGCCGCTTGTCAGGCAACCGCCAATTGTTATACTCCCCCATTATGAAAAGAAACATGCTCTTATTGGCCATCTTCCTGCTGCTGGCTGCTTGTGCGCGCGGTGGGGAAGAAACGGCCGTTCCTCCCCAACCTGCCACACCCACCCCAGCCGCCACCCAAGAAGCGACGCTGCCCACTGATGACGAAAATTTTATTGTCATTGCTACCGATGCCCCGCTGCCACCCTTCACCGAATTTGATCAGTTTGGCGATCTGGATGGCTTTGTCAGCCGCCTGATGGAAAACATCGCCGTCGAGGCCAACCTGGATTACGAATTTGTGGTGACCCCCGCCGAAGGCGTGCTGGAAAATATCGCCGCCAATCCGGGCCGCGACTTCGATGCTGCCATGTCTCGCCTGGTCATTCCGCCGGAGCCGCTGCCCGGCATCGCCTACACCCAGCCCTACCTGGAAGTGGGGCAGGTGCTGGTGGTGCTGGCCGACGAGAGCCGCTTCAACAGCTACCGCGATTTGCAGCCGGGCATGACCGTTGGCGTGGCCCAAAACAGCGAGGCGGAGCAGGTCGCCCGCACCGTTGCGGGCGTGAACGAGGCGGATTTACGCAATGGGTATACTACCAGCGTGGAGGCATTGCAGGCGTTGGTGGATGAGTCGTTAACGGCCGTTATCACCGACAGCTACGTGGCCGATTACTTCAGCCAAACCTACAACGACCAGATCAAGGTGGTGGGCGGCCCCGGACGGGATGGTTGGATCAGCCAAAAAGCGTACGGCATTGCCGTATCCTCTGCCAATGAGCCGTTGTTAGATCGACTGAATGCGGCCATTACGGCCGTACAAACCGCAGGCAACATAGACCGTCTCACCGTCGCCTGGCTGCTCCCCTCCGACACGCTCACCCCCGGTGAACCGCGCGTCGTCGCCTCGCCCAACGACATGGTCATCGGCATCGTCGGTAGCCCCACGGATCTGGACCCGGCCGCAAGAACGTCTAACCTGACCAGTTGGGAAATCAAGATCAACACCATGAGTGGGCTGTACAGCCTCACCGCCAACAACACGCTAGAGCCCATGCTGGCCACCGCCCTGCCCACCATTTCCGCAGACAAATTGGAGTACACCATCACCCTCGTACGCGACCTCAGCTTCCCCGATGGCAGCGAATTTACGGCCGACGACGTGAAATGGTCAATCGATCGCGCGCGCAGCCTGGGCAACTTCTGGGTCAATAGCTATCTGAAAGACAGCAACGCCGACGGCTTTGCCGACGAGGATGCCGTGCAGGTGATCGACGCTTTTACCGTAAAGTTTGTGCTGCAAGAGCCCGATGCCAGCTTCCTGAGCTTGCTGGCCACGCCGCCCTACTTCCCCATCAGTAACGAATGCTTCAGCGAAGCGCAAGACGACCAAAGCAGCTGCGGCGGCCTCGGCCCGTACACCATCGTTAGCTGGACGCCAGGGGAGCAGATACGCTTACGGGCCAACCCGGAATGGCCTGGCCGCCCCACCCCTTCTTTTGAGAATATTTTGATCCGGTTTCAGGATGATACGGCCGTACTCCGCCGCTCTCTGGAAGAATTTCAATCGATCGATATTGCCTGGACGGGCCTCCCCTACAGCGATTTCACCGCCCTGCAAACCAGCGACAGCAACGGTGACGGCCAGCCAGACTTCCGCGCCTGGACGGGGCCGGCTGCCTTCAAAAGTTATGTGCTGTTCAACCAGGAGCAGGAACCGTGGGACAATGCCCTGGTACGCCGTGCCTTCGCCCTTTCTGTAGACCGCGAGGCATTGGCCAACCAGGTGTTTGGCGGCAGCCGTTTGCCCCTCTTCAGCCCCATCCCCGATGGTGTGCCCGGTCATCTGCCCATCCTGCCCCAGCGCGATTTGGAGCAGGCGCGCTCGCTGCTGCTGCAAGCCGGGTACAGCGAGGCCACCCCGCTGGAAATTGAACTGTGGTACGTGAATGACGGCCGTTACAGCAGCGTAGAAGCCGCTTACGCCACTGCTCTGCAAACTCAGCTTCAGGAAACGGCCGTTTTCCAGGTTACCCTCTCCAGCGCCCCGTTCGACCAGTTCATCGGCCAGGTCAATCAATGCAACCTGCCCGCTTACCTGCTCGGCTGGCCTAGCCCCGGTCGCCCGGTGGATTACCCAGACCCCGGTGCCTGGACCAACATTTTTGTCGCCAGCAGCACCTTCTGCCCCAATTACGACAGCCCCGCCATGACCGCCTTCCTTCAGGCAGCCGCTGAGGCCGCCACCCAGGCCGAACGGCTAGCCACCTACGGCGACATCCAGCAGCTGTGGGCGCAAGATTTGCCCACGCTAGACCTGCTGCAAGAGCCGCGTATTGCCATCTCGCTAAGCAACGTCAACAATATTCAAATTGATGTGATGGGGCTAATGCACTACGAACTGCTCACCAAAGGCGGGGAATAAACAGAGAAGTAATTGGGTAATTACCAAAATTACCCAATTACTCAAATTACCCAATTACTCAATTACCATTCTTCGCTTCTTGCATACGCTTCAGGCGGCGAGCGCGAGGGCCAACGACGCGCTCCGTGCCGTTGAGCAGCCGCTTGATGTTGGGGCGCAGCGCCCAGGCCACAATAGCAAACGCGACCAGTCCACCCACAATGTAAGCCAGCGAAGCATCGAACGGGGGGACGCCAGCCACGTACAAAATAAAGAACACAATGGCGATTAAAGCGCCCATCGTAAGCGAAGCCACGGATGCCATGCCCAGACCGAGCAGCATCCCAGACATGACCACGATGGCGATGGGCAGCATGGGCCACCACAGCGCCGTGCCCCAGCCGACGTTGGGGCCAGTACCTGCCCCACCCCGAAAACCCATAAACACAGACCAGTTGTGCCCGACGACGGACATGACCCCGGCCAAAGCCAATGCCCACGGCAGCAAATCGGCACTGAGTTGGTTAGAGAGCAGCCAGCGGCTGAGGATGATGCCCAGTGCGCCCTTGCCCACGTCGCTAAATGAGGTGGCCAGGCCCACGCCCAGCCCGGCGGCGCGCAGGGAGTTTGTGCCTCCGGTACGGCCGCTTCCAATCGTGCGGATATCTTCGCCTTTGACCAAACGCACGTACAGGTAACCAAAGGGGATTGCCCCACACAGGTAGCCGATCAATGCTGCAACTAAGAAATAAAATAGTGATGTCATTTGTTAGGTTCCTCTCCGATTTGTGCTGCTGGCTGCGAAAACTTTGTTCATGGGGAAGCTGGGTTATGCCAGACAGTGGTTTTTAGTTTTCAGCAAGCCAGGAAATGCCAACCTATTAAACACGGTTTTAAGCAGATGGTTGCACAACCTTTATCTTTTTTTCAGTAACTGTGGGTCCTGTTATGTGAAAAAGGCGCAGCACGGGGGCTGTTTGCTCCGCCAGGGAGACGATGAGGGTGAGCGCTTCTGGATAGGTGGCTTGCTGGATGTCGGTGCGCGATGGGGTTTCGGGGCCGTGGGGGTGGGAGTGGTAGATGGCCAGCAGCTGCCAGTCGTTGGCTTCTAGCTCCAGCATCGCCTGAATTTGCTGCTGGGGATTCATTTTGAAGGCGGTGGGGCTGTGCAGGCTGTTTTCGATGGGGTAAACGGCCGTTACCCGCCCCGCATCATCCCCAGCCACCAGCCCACACCCTTCCTCTGGATAGCACGTTTGCAGATGGTTGATGATTTGGTTGAGAAACGCCTGTGTCATTAAAACCATATTTATGAGAAGTGCCAGGCACGGGGCGCGCGTTCTCGGCTAGCCAAAGTCTTCCCGCCCCGTGCCTGGCACTTGGCCAGATTACTTCTGAATACCGCCGTCCGTGAGCGCCCGCACGTTGAGCAGCCGATCCGCTTCTTCGCCGTCCAGGTAGCCTTTCTCGATCACCACTTCGCGCACGGTGCGGTTGGTGGCCATCGCTTCCTTGGCCACTTCGGCACCCTTCTGGTAGCCAATTACCGGGTTCAGCGCCGTCACCAGGATGGCGTTTTTGGCCAGCCAGCCAGACGCTTTTTCCCGATTGGCGTTAACGCCAACCACGCATTTCTCCGTAAACGCATTCACAGAATTGATGATCACGTCCATGCTTTGGAACAGGTTGTAAGCCATTACCGGCATCATCACGTTCAGCTCCAGCTGCCCAGCCTGGCCACACATCATCACCGTCAGGTCGTTGCCCATCACCTGGAACATCGCCATGTTCAGCATCTCGGCCAGCACCGGGTTGACTTTGCCGGGCATGATGGAGGAGCCAGGCTGCACGGCGGGCAGGCGAATCTCGTCTAACCCCGTGCTGGGGCCAGAGGAGAGCAGGCGGAAGTCGTTGGCAATGCGGGTGAGGTCTTGGGCCAGCGTGCGCAGCGCCCCGCTGAAGTGTACGGCATCGCCCAGGCTTTGCATGGATTCAAACAGATTGTCTGATTCGTGCAGTTCTAGCCCGGTGAGGCGGCCCAGGGTGGCCACCATGCGCCGGTGGTATTCGGTGTGGGCATTCAGGCCGGTGCCGGTGGCGGTGCCGCCAATGCCTAGCCGGCGCAGGCCGTCGGCCGCCTGGGCAATTTTTTCTCGGTCGCGCTCGACGGCGCGGGCGTAGGCCCCAAACTCCTGGCCCAGCCGCACGGGCACGGCATCTTGCAGATGGGTACGGCCGCTTTTCACCACGTCGTCAAATTCAGACGCCTTGCCGTTTAGGGCGTCGGCCAGGTTTTTTAGGCTGGCCAGCAGTTCATCCAGCCGCCAGAGGCAGCCCAGGCGGATGGCGGTGGGGATGGTGTCGTTGGTAGATTGGGCCATGTTGACATGGTCGTTGGGGTTGACGGGCTTTTTGGCGGCAGCCAGGCCAAAGCCCAGGTGCTCATTGGCTCGGTTGGCGATCACTTCGTTGATGTTCATGTTGTGGCTGGTGCCAGCCCCGGCTTGAATGGGGTCTACAACAAACTGGTCGGCGAAACGGCCGTCAATCACTTCATCTGCCGCCATCATGATGGCTTGGGCCATCGCGTCGCCAGAAACGGCCTTGCCGTCGAGCTCTTTATCTTGGAACAGGTCTAGATCGGCATTGACTTCGGCAGCGGCGCGCTTGATGACCGCCATTGACCAGACAAAAGCTGGATATGGTTTTAAGCCCGTAATGGGGAAGTTGTGGATGGCACGTTGGGTTTGGGCTCCCCAGTATGCGTTGGCGGGCACATGCACATCGCCCAATGAATCTTTTTCCACGCGGTAGTCACTCATGATTTCCTCTTTTTGTTGGGGATAAAGACAAAAAACCGAATTAGCCTTTTTGCAGTTAAACGCTAAAAGACTAATTCGGCTTTTTATGTTAAAAGAAAGACCTGCTACCAGGGCAGCAGGTCTCAATTATTTGGGTTTAGTCTAGGGCGTCGTAGCCAGGCCCTTCGGAGAAGAAGTCGTAGTTTGCTGGAATATCCTCGGTGAGGTCCAGAATTTCGCCACCGGAAAGCTGTTTGGCATTCAACAGTTTAACCTGATGCCCATCCACTTCGCCTTCGAAGGGAGCGCCATCGGATAAAAGCTCTTTGGTGTTGGCAATCCAGACACCAGCGGGGGCTTCGTAGTCGAACGGCACTTCTTCTTCGGGGAAGATGGCTTCGTAGGGGCATTCGGGCACGCAAGCGCCGCAGTCGATGCAGGTGTCGGGGTCAATGTAGAGCCAGGGCCATGTTTCTTCGGGCTTGCCCAGGACCATGCATTCGACCGGACATACCTCTACGCACGCGGTGTCGCGCAAACATAAACGGGTCACAATATGGGTCATAAATCCTCTCCTTATTTGGTCAGAAGGTTTTTTGTTAAGTGTAACCGGCTTTTTTTAGGGAAATTACCTCCGGTAAGTGACCGATTACAATTTGCATTGCCCTGGCTGAAGTTTGACTGGTTTTCAGTGAGGGCAGGTGTGGAGCTAATTTCTAAAGGTTCCTTGACCGATGGGCCAATGGGTTCATTCTAGCCACACTAAACTGCTTTGTCAATTCTTTTTGCGGATGGGTGAAACGGCCGTTCCTCCAACCAAAATTTGCTTAAAAAGTAACCACTTTTGGGCTAAAAACGATGGGTAATCTGGCCTAGAATTTGGCTGGGGCGCAGGGGGCCAAAGCTGCGGCTGTCGGTTGAGGCCAGGCTGTCTGGGTTGTCGCCTTGGAGGAAGTAACGGCCGTCTGCGGTAACGGCCGTAATGCGTTTGATGAGCTTGTTTTCTGGTTCAAACGGGTGCTGGGCCAGGACGATGTGGCCAACCTGGGGGTGTGTGTGGTGGTAGACGGCCGTATCTACCAACACCGTATCCCCTTCAGCAAGGGTGGGGTGCATGGAACGGCCGTTCACCCGGCGGCGCTGCCAGCGTGGCCGCAGCAGCTTCAAAAAGGTTAACAGAGAGGCAGCGAGCAGCGGCTGAGCCATAAGGAGAATGAAAAAACGCCGATCTGTACAGATCGGCGTTTGTCGTGGTTGCTCAAAAAAGTTAGCTGGCGGTGTAGTAGGTGATGTCACGCCCTTTGGTGGCCCAGAAGATGTTGTGGATTTTTTCTACAGTTTCCATCAACTCTTGCGCGTGATCCAGGTTCACTTCTACCTTGCAAGCGGAGCACAGCTTGGCCGCTTGCCAGAATGTGTCGTGCAGGTCGGGGTATTTTTCCAGGTGCACGGGTTTGAAATAGTCGGTCCAAAGAACCAGCAGCTCTTGTTTGGCTTTGTGCGCTTGCTCTTCTTTAATGGCAATGTAGCGAGACATTGTGTTCAGGTAAGCAGCCCAGGCTGCGGAATCCCCATCGCTTGGCGGGGAAAGGGCCAGGATTTTTTTGGTCATCGAAAGCACAGCTTCGGCTTTAATGCGCGCATCGGCGGGATCGTAGACGCCGCAAGGCCCATCGCAGTGGGCATTGGCTTCTGCCGCCGGGAATAAGTCATTAATCATCGCTTTCAGAGTCTTCATAGCTTTTGCTCCTTCTTTAAATGTATGAAATAAACGATCTGTTAAACCAATTATAGTTGTACCAACAATTGCGCCACCTGTCCATTGGACCAGGGCATATTTTTGCAGGTACAGGCTATTTGGGGAATTCACTGCTTGTTTATGGGGGAGTACGGCCGTTCCCCATGATCTCCTATGTCATCTCTCCCCAAAATCATATACAGTATTTGGCAAATGAGCGCTGCAATCGATGAAAGAGACGAAAAGAAGATGCCTGGCTGGAAAGATCGGCTGCCCAATCGGCGGCAAATCTATTCTGGATTGCTTTCATTAGCCGGGTTGGTAATCATCATTCTTGGCTTGCTGCTCTTCCCCCAGTATGAAAACCCGTCCATTTTGCTGCTGCTGCTCTTCTTTGCCATTGCCACCCAAAGTACCATGACGTACCTGGTTGGCGGCAACGTGAGCGTTTCGGTGAGCGGGGCCATTAGCTTTGCTGTGGTGGGGCTGTATGGCCCCATTGCCGCGGGCATGGCCGCGGCCATTGCCGAATTGGGGCTCTGGCTGCTCAGCTTGCGCCCCAAAGACCGCAACTGGAACCACGAGCTGGAGCGGCTAGGCGTGAATGGCGGCATTCACGGCGTCTCTATTTTGATGGGCGGGCTGGTATTTATCTGGCTACGACAATTGTTAGGGACAGGCAACTTCGTTTTGGAAGCGGTCCCCTGGCTTGTTGGGGCAATCGTGGGCGATCAGGTCAACTTCTGGCTGCTCTCCATCATCATCTACCTGGCTAACGGCGTGCGCCCCAAAGAGGTTTTCCGCGAAAACCGCTGGGCCATTCCCATGAACGTGCTGGTAATGAGCATTGGCGGCGGGTTGATTATGCTGGCCGTGACCCAGTTTGGCTTGCTGGGATTGGCGATTTTTGTGCTGCCCATCGTGCTTTCGGCCTACTCCTTTCGGATAACGGTAAACAATGCCAAAAAGCAGATGGAAAAGCTGGAAGAGATGGTAACGCTGCGTACCCAGGCGTTAGCAGACGCCAACCACAAGCTAGAAGCGCTGCACAAGGAAAAAGATTCCTTCCTGGCGGTGCTGACGCACGATATGCGCACGCCCCTTACCAGCATTCGCGGTTATGGCAGCATTATGCGCGACCGGGAGCTGACGCGTGAGCAGCAAACCAAGATTGCCAAGGTGATTTTGAACAGTCAGGACACGCTGTTGGAAATTGTGAACAACATTCTGGAGCTAGAAAAGCTGCAATCGGGCGTGCCAATTTTGTTGGAATCCTCGAATTTCGATTTGGCGCTGCTGGTGAAAAACACAACTGAATCTCTAGAAGCCCAGGCGCTGGAGAAAAATATCACCCTTAACTACGACCAAATTCCCTCACCGATCATGGTGACGGCCGATATGAGCAAGATGCGGCGGGTGATTCTGAACTTGATTTCTAATGCGTTGAAGTACACGCCAGAGAGTGGGTTGGTATCGGTACGGACGGTGGTAGACGGCCGTTTCGCCAAATTCGAAGTAGAAGACAACGGCTACGGCATTCCCGCCGACGAACTGCCCTTTATCTTCGACCGCTACAGCCGCGTAAAGGGCCACCGCCACCTGGCCATCGGCACCGGCCTCGGCCTGGCCATCGTCAAAAGCCTCATCGAAGCCCACGACGGCGAAATTAGCGTACAAAGCGAAGAAAACGTCGGCAGCACCTTCACCTTCAAGCTCCCCCTCACCTGATCCAAACTATCTGCTCTAACGCCAGTTTCAGCCGCCGCGCAGCGAGCACCGCGAGCGCAGCGGAGTCGCCTGCAAGCCGTGTTAGCCTGCCCCCTGTAAGTGTCTAGGCGTGTATTCTACACATGGGTCTGATCCGCGCCGCTTTGTCATGCCTGGTTTGTCAGCGTCTTGGCAGTTTGACGCAGACGTTCCGAAAAGTCATCCGCCATATCAATGTACGGATACCCCAAACGCTCACACTCGGCTTGAATAAGCCTACTCCATCGCGGAACGTCCTGCGCTATCTGTCTGCGTAACGCTTCAGGCAAATCGCCGTAACCCGGTGAGCGTCCTGGATATTGATCCAGCTTTTCCAAGGTCATGTGTGAGCAACCCAGGAATACTGAGCGGATCTGATACTTCTTGGAGAGTTCCATCACCTGCGCCGGAAGAAAATCGACGCCTTCGATCAGATAATTTTCAGCTTGGGAGCTAACGCCCCAGATAAATCTTTCCAGATAGGGCAGAAACCATTCGGCGTCAGCCAGGATAGCTTCCGGCGCCGCATTCCATTCTGTTTTTACGCCCTGCTCGTTTTTGACCCGCAGGAGTTCAACCAGCAAGTCCGTCGAGACCCAACCAATTTTCAGGTCAGACGCGATTTGCTGACCAACGAGACTCTTTCCAGCTCTGGGCGCTCCACCTACCAAGTAAATCACAGTGGCTCTCCGAGATGGCGGGCTAACATATATTATGCCGACTGGTGTTCGGCATAAGAACTGGGTTTTGCATGTTATGCCGAAAGATTTCGGCTTTCTTTCGGCATAACATGCCTGATAAGGTAAAATTGCTGCGTTCGTGTCGGCATAAGACGAGAATCCAGGGTTTATGCAGAATACTGTTCAGTATAACTCCCCAATTCCCTGGCAAAATGCTGACTTCAGCCAGTATAAATGCTTTTTTGTGGTTTTTCAATTTAGGAAGTAGAAAATGGCACAAAAGATCAAACTGCTCGATCAGGTTCGTCAGAAGATTCGCCTCAAGGGGTACTCCTACCAAACCGAAAAAACCTATGTGGATTGGATTAAACGGTTTATTTTGTTTCATCAGAAGCGGCATCCGTCTGAAATGGGCAAGGATGAAGTCGAGGCCTTCCTGACCCATCTGGCGGTGGATAGAGATGTCGCGGCTTCAACCATACGTTTCGGCACAGCTTTGCCACGCATTTGCTGGAAGCGGGTATTGATATTCGCACTATTCAGGAACTGCTGGGCCACAAAGATGTAAAAACCACAATGATCTACACGCACGTCGCCAATCGGGGCGCATTGGGCGTGCGCAGCCCACTCGATGAACTAACCTTTTACTGTCCCCTTCACCTTGTCACCTTGTCACAAAGTTGCTTCCATTCCCAGATTGTGCGCCACGGCGTTCTCCAAAGCAATACGGCCAGCGATGGCGTCTTGCACGGCGACGCCGACGGATTTGAAGAAGGTGATTTGCTCTGGGCTGGTGCGCCCTGGCTTGAGCCCGGCGGCAATTTCTCCCAGTTCGGCATAAATGTGGTCTTCGGTAATGAGGCCTGCTTGCAATGGTTGGATCAGGTCGCCTGCTTCTTCCCAGGCGGCGGCGCGCTCATCTACCACCACCAGGGCGCGTTGGACTGTTTCAACATCCACTTCTTGCATGGCCGGGGTGTAGGAGCCGACGCCGTTGATGTGGGTGCCGGGGGCCACATCTTTGCCGTTAAAGACGGGCTGGCTGCTGGTGGTGGCGGCACAGATGATGTCGGCGTGGTGCGGCCGTTTCCGCACTATCCACCACTTCCATCAACTCCGGTACAGGGCCGACGCCCCGCATTTCCTGGGCGAAGCGCTCCGCGTTTTGGCGGTTGGGGCTGTACACGCGCACCTCGCGAATGTCCCGTACGGTGCAAACGGCCTCCAACTGGGTGCGGGCCTGGACGCCGCTGCCCAAAATGGCGACCACGTGGGCATCCAGGCGGGCCAGCAAGTCGGTGGCGGCCCCTGCGCCGGCCCCGGTGCGGATGGCGGTGAGCGTGCCCCCCTCCAACAGCGCCAGCGGACGGCCGTTTGCCGCATCCAGTACCAAAACGGCCGCATAAATCGTTGGCTCCCCCCGTTCGCTGTTTTTGGGGAACACCGAAACCACTTTCACGGCCAGATCGCCACTTTGGGCCAAAAGGCGGGCATGACCAGCGTCGTGCCGCTGTGTGGGGCCACAGCCACCCGACCGCGCAGCGGTACCACCCGCCTGCCCCGTAGAAAGCTGGGCAAACGCTTGTTTCATGCCTTCAATCGCTTCGGCCATCGGCAGGGCGCGGCGAACATCTTGGGCGGAAAGAATACGCATTTTCATAAAAATAATCCTTTGTTAAAAGTGGATAGTGGTTAGTGGTTGGGGGCTGGTTTGCCAGCTACTATCCACTATTGATATTGCCAGACAAGCGGTGGCGGCCAGAACGCGTTGTTGCGTACGGCCGTATCCAATTCATACACCCCATACGTGGTTGCCGCACAATCCCCGTCGGGAGTGCAGCGCAGGGTGCCGGTTAGCCCAGGCACCTCTGCCGCAAATAGCCAGTCGCGCAGCGCCCCCGGCCAATAACCAGCGCCCCATTTTGCCCCATCACCGCCACTGCCTCGATGGCGTCGAGCAGCAGTTGGGTGGCGTCGTAGGCGTAGGCCGGGGCGGGGCTGGTGGGCAGCGCCTCGTACCGGCTTAGCCAGGCCGTCTGGAAGGCGTCGTAAGCTGGGCCGGAAAGGGTGGGGCTTGTCACGAAAATTTCGGCAGGCAGGTCGCCTATCTGGCTGGCAAAATGGGGCGTGCGCAGGCTGTCTGGCCCCAGGACGATGGCCCGGTTCAGGCTGCTGCTTTCGGCCAGACGGTTCACCATCAGATTGCCTTCTGGCTCAAACAGCGCCAGGTAGACCAACTCCGGCGGTGTGCTGATCATTTCTGTGAGCAAGGTGCCAACATCGGGTTGGCCGAGCGTGATGCTGCCCTGGTAGATGATGCTGCCCCCCAGTTGGGTGAAGGTGCTGCTGAACTGTTGGGCCAGCAAGCTGTTGAAATTGGAGCTATCTTGGATAACGGCCGTTTCCCGCACCCCCAGCTCTTCAAACGCAAAGTGGGCCGCTACGGTTGCCTGGTGCAAATGGTTGGGCACGGTACGGAAAAACGCATCATCTGTTGGGTTTTGGGTAAGGCTGGGGGCGGTGCTGGCGGGGAGATGAGCAGCCAATCGTTGCGGCGCACGGTGGGCAGCACGGCTTGGGCCACGTCTGAGCAGGCGGGGCCAATAACCGCCAGAACCGGGTCTGTTTCATCGACGGTTTGCAACGCTTCTAGCCCCAGGGTTGGATCGCAGGCGGTGTCCAGGGGGATGAGTTCGATATCGTGGTTGAGCAGTTCGCCGCCCCGGTTAGACAGTGCCAGGTTGATGCCGCGCGCCAGGTCTTGGCCCCAAACGGCCGTTTCGCCAGACATCGGCAGCAAGGTGACCAGCTGAATCGGGTTCCCTGGGCGAATCACGGCGCAGCCCAACGGGTCGTCACAGCTGATCGGATCGGCACGGCAAGCCGCTGCCAGCCACAGCAGCGCCAGACAAAACAGAAGCCAATTACTTCTTGCAGCCATAAAATAAAAAAAGCCACAGAATAGCAGAGCGCCTGGAGAATTGTTTCATTCTCGGTTTCCTCTCTGTACTCTGTGGCTAACCAATGGTTCTAACGTTTACTCAATCCCCAGATACGCCTTTTGTACGGTGGGGTCTTTTTGCAGCACATCTGCTTTGTCGGTGAGCACAATTTGCCCGGTTTGCAGCACGTAGCCCCGGTTGGCAATTTGCAGCGCCATGTGGGCATTTTGCTCCACCAGCAAAACCGTCATCCCTTCCTGGTTGATCCGCTCGATCGCCTCAAAAATGACGTCTACCAGCACAGGAGCCAACCCCATCGACGGTTCATCCATCAGCAGCAGGCGGGGTTTAGACATGAGCGCGCGCGTAACGGCCAGCATTTGCTGCTCACCGCCAGACATGGTGCCAGCCAGCTGGGTACGCCGTTCGCCCAGGCGGGGGAACATTTCGTACGATTTTTCGATGTCGTCCTTGATGTTTTCTTTGTCGTTGCGGTGAAACGCGCCCAACTCCAGGTTTTCTTCTACGGAGAGCTTGGCAAAAACACCGCGTCCTTCGGGCACCATGGCAATGCCACGCGAAACCCAGGCGTGGGCGGGGTACTTAGACACATCTTCGTTATCAAAAATGACGTGGCCATCGCGGGGCTTCATCAAGCCGGTGATGGTGCGTAGGGTGGTGGTTTTACCCGCCCCATTCCCCCCAATTAGCGTGACGATTTCACCTTTTTCTACCGTAAGGCTGACGCCTTTGAGGGCATGGATGTTGCCATAGTAGGCATGAACGTCGTTAACTTCGAGTAATGGCATGATCTTTCTCGTTACCCTGGCGAGGGGCGGCTGGCCAGGGCCAGCTGCTCCTCGTTCGTTTTGGTTAAGCTTGTTTTTCTTGGGCCATCAAAGCGGCCGTTGCCCCTTTGCCCAGGTACGCTTCAATGACAACCGGATTGCTTTGAATTTCTTGTGGCAGGCCTTCGGCAATTTTACGGCCGTAATCCAGCACCGTCACCTTTTCTGAAATGCCCATCACCACCTTCATGTCGTGCTCAATCATCAAAATGGTGATGCCCAATTCGTCACGCAGCCGCTTAATAAAAGTGGTTGTCTGGGCCGTTTCGCGTGGGTTCATCCCGGCGGTTGGCTCATCTAGCAGCAGCAGCTTGGGCTTGGCCCCCAGGGCCCGCGCAATTTCCAGGCGGCGTTGGTCACCGTAAGGCAGGTTTTTCGCCAGCTGGTCGCCTAACCCGCGCAGCCCTACAAAATCGAGCAGTTCGCGGGCGCGGGCTTCGGTGGCCTCTTCCTCGCGGCGCACGCTGGGCAGCCCCAGCAGCGCGCCAATCCAGCTAGATTTCAGGTGCGGTTCTTGCCCGACCATGATGTTTTCTAGCACGGTCATGTTGTTGAACAGCCGGATGTTCTGGAAGGTTCGGGAAATGCCCAACTGGGTAATTTCATACGATTCAAGACCAATCAGCGAACTGCCATTGAAATCTAGCGTCCCTTCGTCGATCTGGTAAAAACCGGTGAGGCAGTTGAAGAAGGTTGTTTTCCCTGCGCCGTTGGGGCCAATGATACTGGCGATCATGCCACGAGGCAGTTCATAATCAAGATGGTCGGTAGCCAGCAAGCCGCCGAATCGTTTGACCACCTGGTGGGCTTCTAAGATGTTATCGCTCATAATGATTCACCTATGGTTTGACCGATACGGGAACGGCCGTTTCATCCTCTCCGTGGCTGTGAATTTCCCGCCGGTGCACTTCAGAAGGCCACAACCCTTCTGGCCGCACCAGCATCATGCCGATCAAGGCAATGCCGTAGAGCAGCAGGCGAAACTCGGCAAACTCGCTGAGCAGCTGCGGAATGCCCACCAGGGCAAACGCCCCCACAATGACGCCAGGGATGCTGCCCAGGCCCCCCACAATGATGAGGGCCAGCACGTTGATGGAGATGAGCAGCTCAAAGCTGGAGGGGAAGATGGAGCCCAGCTTCGCCGCAAAAATTGCCCCAGCCAACCCCCCAGATGCGGCGCTGAGGGTAAAGGCCAGCACCTTAGCGTTGGTTGTGTTGATGCCCATCGCCGCCGCCACATCTTCATCTTCCCGAATGGCCATCCAGCGCCGCCCGGTGCGTGAATTGTTCAGCCGTCGCGAAATAAACAACATCAGTAGCGAGGCCAGAATGAACAGGTAATACAGCTGCGGCGGATTGCCAAAGACAATATCGCCGTTGCTGTTGGTGGCCAAAATGCCTAGCTCAAACCGCGACAATAAGTTGTTGATGGGGTTCAAAATATAGCCCATAACCTGAGCCATAAAGCCGCCGATTTGGGCGGCCGGAATCTGCAAAATGCCCTGCGCACCACCGATAACCGGTTTTAGGGCATCGGAGCGGGCCAGGACGCGGATGATTTCGCCAAAGCCCAGGGTGGCGATGGCCAGATAGTCGCCGCGCATTTTTAGCACGGGCAGGGCCAGGATAAAGCCGGTAAACATGGCGGCCACCACGCAAATGGGCACCGCCAGCCAAAACGACCACGGGTTTTCTGGGCCAAACTGGCTGCTAGAAGTGAGCAGGGCCATGATGTAAGCGCCCACGGCGAAGTTGGTTACATAGCCCAAGTCCAACAGCCCAGCCAGGCCGATGGCAATGTTCAGCCCCAGCCCCATGAGCACAAATCGGCCGATCTCGTTGAAGATTTCGCTGAGGTAAACGCCGAGCAAAGAGGGCAAGATGAGCAGGAAGATGACGAGCAGCGAAATGCTGACGCGGCGGGAGCTTTTCTGTTGGCGGGGGGTGAAATTTTGGCGCAGGGTTTGGTAGCGGGTTTGCCCACCTTGCTGCCACCAGAAGAAAACGGCCGTTAACAGCACAAACAGCACCACAAACGGCACCGGCTGCAAACCCGTACTGCCGAACAAGCTGCGCAACGTGTCATTGCTCATCCGGGGGCGCAAAATGCCGATCAAAATGTCAGACATAACCCCGCTGCCAATCGTCCAGGCCAGGCTCATGGAAATCGGCCGTCGGAATCGTACTGGCAGCTGCGCATACCCCACACCAACCAGCCCCAGCACCCCAAACACCACTATCAGCAGAATGCCGCCCACCACCACATTTTCGTTGTCCAGCGTCAAAAGCGATACCAGGGCTGGTTCCACATTGATAAATGAATCCCGAATACCCTCCCAAACCAGCGTGAGCAAAATTAGCAAAAATGTTGGCACCGCAGCCAACATCCCGGCCAGCCCACCATGCAGCAGTCGCCGACCCATAGAATGCTCTTTCAGCGATGAGGCACCCAGGTAACCCGCTATCACCGCCATGCCAAACAACAGCAAATCTGCCAGCGTTACAGCATCCGTCACGATAAAACGTTTGTTAAACGCCACCAAAATGCCAATCATACCCAGGCTTAACGTTACAACCCCGGCAATCAGACCCGTTTTTATGGTTCCACGTAGTTCCTCGTTCATTACGCCTTCTTCTCCGCTAACCGTTCCCCAATAATGCCTTGCGGACGGAAAATAAGAACCAGTACCAGCATCGTAAAGGCAATAACGTCCTTAAGTTGATGCGAACCAGCTACCCCCAGCCCTTCAAGGAACAACGGCGGTCCAATCGCTTCGATAATTCCCAGGAACAAACCACCCAGCGCCGCACCAGGGATGCTGCCGATGCCGCCCAAAACAGCGGCCGTAAATGCCTTGATACCCGGAATAAACCCCATCACAAAGTTGAGCTGCCGGAACACGATGGAATACAACACCCCGGCCACACCTGCCATAGATGCCCCCACAATAAAAGTAATGGTAATCGTACGATTCACATCGATCCCCATTAGCGTGGCCGCATCCTTATTCTCGGCGACGGCCCGAATGGCCCGACCTGTTTTGGTGCGCTGCACAAACTGCTGCAGCCCAAACATCACCACCAGCGATGTGAGAATGACGGCAATGTCTGCCTTTTGGAAATCTAATCCCCAAAAAGCGATCTTCCCATCAAACATGGGAAACTCAGGAAACGGCAAAAGCGATGAGCCAAAGAGACCGCGAAAATAATATTGCCAGAAAAATGAAGCCCCAATGGCCGTAATCAGCGGCACCAGACGCGGCGCATTGCGCAGCGGACGGTACGCAATGCGCTCCGTTAAAACCGCCACCAAAACCGAGGTCAGTACGGCACTTAAAAAAATGGCCAGTAGGCTTAACCAGGGAAATCGCTCAACGTAGCCTGCGTTTTCCAGGGGCAAAGCCACCAGCACCGTAGATGTCATTGCGCCCGCCATAAAAAACTCGCCGTGGGCAAAGTTGATCATAAACAAAACGCCATACACCATCGTGTAACCCAGGGCAATGAGCGCATACAAACTGCCCTGAGATAACCCGGAAACGAAAAAATCTAACCAGTCGGAAATTGTATAATCATTGCCGATGCCGAGGATGAACTTGCCGGTCATTCCCCATAGCACAACGCCAATGATGCCAATACGAAACAGCCAGAGCACGAGGTCGATGTAGTTAAATCTTCGCAAGATTGTGTCCCCTTCGCCAGAGCTTATCCACCAATGGTAGTACGTAGCTCAACTCAGTCTATTAACAAACAGCCTGTGAATTGCTTCACAGGCTGTCAAGAATTCAAACGCTTTTGTTTATAAATGATCGGTCCAACGCATTCACGATGAGCAAACATACGTTAGGTTAAATGCAAATCGGGGCACATTTTCCTGGAAAAATGTGCCCCGAGGCAAATCATTTACTAGGGCTCGTAGCTCCAAACTGCAGAGAAAGCGCCGTCTTGAACCTGGCTTACAGCAATTTTCGGGTCAGCGCAGTCACCGTTTTCATCACAACTGATGGTGCCGGTGATGCCTTCCATGCCGCTGGTGCTGCTAATGGCATCCAGCAGGGCCTGACGGCCGATTAACATCGTGCCATCTGCACCAACCTGGGCAACCGATTCGATGGCGCTCAGCAGCATGTTGGTGGCATCGTAAGCGTGGGCATGGAACGGAGCGGTTGGCTCGGTGCCGTAGTTGGCCTGGTAGGTCTCCAGGAACGTGGCGTAGATGTCGTTACCAAAGCCCAGGTCTGGCCCAGAAACGTACATGCCTTCGGCTGCGTCACCGGAAGCATCGACGAAGTCGGGGGATTGCACGCCGTCGGCGGCAGCCAGCGCAACCCCTTCCAGACCATCAATTTCACGGGCGGTCTTGGTGATCAGGGAGCCCAATGGAATGAAGACCGGGTAGTAGATGAGTTCCGGGCCAGCTGCTGCGATGGAGGTCAACAGCGGTTCAACGTTGGTGGCATCAGCTGCTTCAGCTTCGAAGGCCACAATTTCACCACCCAGCTCAATGAAGGCATCGCGGAATACGGAAGCCAGACCTTCGGTGTAGGGGTCACCGTCGTGGACGGCGGCGGCTTTGGTCAGGCCCAATTCGTTGAATACGTATTCAGCCATCGCCCGGCCCTGAACTTTGTCGTTGTGGGCGGTGCGGAAGTAGCAGGATTGGCGCGAGCCTGGGTCGGTGAGGACGGGGGCGGTGTTGGAGGGGGAGATCATGGCGATGCCCTCAGCACAAACGATCTGGGACATGGGGACGCCAGCACCGGAGCAGCTGGTACCAATCACACCGACGATGGATGGATCGGAGGCGATTTTCTGACCGGCGGTCTGGCCACCTTCAGCATTACAGCCTTCATCTTCAGCTTGCAGTTCAACGCTGTGGCCAGCAATTTCCCCACGCTGTTCGATGGCGATTTCCACACCGTACTGGGAGTCCAAACCGAGGGATTCGTTCGGCCCGGTGATAACCAGTGCCGAGGCGATGCGGATCGGGTCACCAGGGGCAACCTCGACACAGCCGATGGCGTCGTCACAGGTCAGTTCCTCGGCCGCAGCTTCGTCACCGGAATCGGCCGTATCGCTGCTGTCGGCAGCGGTGTCGGCTGAATCGGTTTCTGGTTCAGTGTCACCACTGCCACCACAGGCAACAAGTGCCAGGGCCAAGAGCAACATCAATAAGGTAAACCAACTTATACGTTTCATGTAATTCTCCTCCTTACGGAAAATTATGGGTTTCGTATTTGCTCTCTAACCAGATGTACCTGGTGTTCGGAGCATCTACTTACACAACGAATAAACTTAACGCAAACCAGGTTGCGCCAAAAACAAATTTCGGGTAGACACAAATGTCTTGCGGCGTGTTGTTTTGTTGTCTAGCGGGCAACTATCACTTCCTCTTCCAAATTCATAGGGTGATATGCTCATTGGCGTTTTCAGTGGTTCAAAATTCTATTGGTATTGCCCACAGTTGTCAACTTTACCAAGCGGTGTGGATTTACGGCGAAAAATTAATCTAGGGAAGAAGGTGTTTCTACAAATTCGCCGGTGCACATAAAAATAACGCGTTCAGCAATGTTGGTGGCCCGGTCGCCAATGCGTTCCAGGCTGTGGCCCGCCCACAACAAGAATGTGGCTCGCCGAATGTAGGCATCATCTTTCATTTCTTCCAGGGCTTCTACAAACAATTTGCGGTATTGGCGATCGATTTTGTCGTCGCGTTTAATCATTTCTAAGGCGAGATGTGGGTCTTGTTGAATGAAGGCATCGATGCCTTGTTGCAACATTTCGCGGGCGCGTTTGGCCATTTTGGGCAATTTGTGCAGGGTGTCGATGGCGCTTTCATCTTCGAGCCGTTCTACCAGGCGGGCGATGCCGGCGGCGTGGTCGCCAATGCGTTCTAGCTCAACGGCCAGGTGAATGGCGGCGATGACTTTGCGCAGATCGGAGGCGGCTGGGGCTTGTGTGGCCAATATGAGCAGGGCCTCTTCTTCCACTTCGAAGCGCATCTGGTTAATGACTTCATCGTGGCTGACGACCTGACGGGCCAGGGCTACATCGCGTGTTTGCAGTGCGTGCATGGCGCGATCGATGCTTTCATCGGCGGCGCTGCTAAGGCGAATGATGTTTTCTTTTAGCTGGGCGAGTTCTTGGTCGAGAATTGTGCGACTTGGCAATTTCATGTGATTACTCCTGGCGTAAGCGGTTGACGAGTTGCATCAGTTCTTCTGCGGTGTGGGTGGATGAGGGTGTGCCGTGGCCGCAGGCAATGACGGTGGGGGCGTGTTCTAAAAGGCGAATGGCGGAGTGGCGTGCGGCCGTTTTGTCGGCGGTGATGCGGGGTGGGGTGAGTTGAATACGGCCGTCTCGCGTATTCATTGCATCCCCCACAAACAATACCCCGGTAGCGGGGCTATAAAACGAAAAATGATCCAGCGTGTGTCCCGGTGTGGCTATTACCTGTAAACCACCCAGGAAGGGCAATGTGTCGCCATCATTAAAAACGGAAAGTTGACCCTGAGGCACCGCCCCATACTTCATAAACGTGTCGATGATCCATTGCACAACTGCTGGCATATGTTTGGGCGACTTGCCCCGATCGATCAGTGTGGCGGAATCGGCCCCTACCCAAATTTTGGCCCCCGTTGCCTGGTGCAGCGCCGCCAGGCTGCCTACGTGGTCCATGTCTGCATGGGTTACCAGAATGTGGCTGAGGTCGTGGGGCTGGTGGCCCAACTGGCTCAGCAACCCAAGGATGGCCTGCTGCTTCCGGGGCATGCCGGTATCAATCAGCACAATATTTGGTGGCTCTACCACCAGATAGACATTGCTGCCGCCAGCATCTAGCCAATGGATATTTGGCGCAATTTCCATGACAGCGATTATTCCTCCTCTTCGCTTCTGCTTTCTGCTTCGGCCAACAGGTGGCTTGCTTTCTTGTCGAAGGCGGCTTTGATGGCGGCGTAATCTGCTTCGGGCATGGGGGCTTCCTGCTTTTGCTGCCGCAGGTACCCTTTGACTTTGGTGTAATGCATGGCCGGTATGCTTGAGTTTTTCAGATCCATGTTTTTGTTGCCTTTGGCCGTGAAGACAATCATCGCCGCGATGGGCACTTCTTCTACAGACGGGGCGTTTTTGTTCAGGAAGCTGGCCAGGGCTTCGATGCTTAGGGCGGCTTCCCGCGATGGGTTGCCCAGCCGTTCTTGGCCGAAAAAGCGGCGCAGCCCCAGCCCAGACTGTTTCCATTTGTCCCCTTCTACGGAGATGTTGCCTGCCTGGTATTTAGGCACAAAGACGACGATGCCGGAGGGGATGAGCAGAACGTGGGCGGCGGGAAGGAGGTAATGGTAGAAACGGCCGTTCCTTGCCACCTTCTTCAACGTTTCATCCAATAACTCATCTGGTCGCGGCTCGCGCAAATACCGGTTCCCCAAATAAATGCCAATCTGCGACAGCATCCAGCCAATAAACAGCGCCAACAGCTGGTAAAAAAACAAATTTGCCGTATTCGGCAGAAAAACCAAAAACAAACCGGCCAGCAGCGCCCCCATCCCCACAAAACTGGTGATCTGGCTCACGCGCCGCAGCCGGGCAATCCGTTTGTCGTCTCTTAAAATAACCATAGCAAAATTAAATTCTCTGATCTGTTTGTTGTATGTAGAGCAGAAACGTTACAGGGCCACGTCTCTACCTATTTGTATCATATTTGCCCAAAATCAGGCAGGCATTTTGGCCACCCAGGCCAAATGAGTTAGACATA
Organism: Candidatus Leptofilum gracile; assembly: GCA_016713825.1. Lineage (GTDB taxonomy): Bacteria > Chloroflexota > Anaerolineae > Promineifilales > Promineifilaceae > Leptofilum > Leptofilum gracile. The sequence continues at coordinate 185,574 of JADJOJ010000006.1, forward strand.
GCCACCCGCAACGCCGCCTGGCGCGGTCCGTTTGTCACATAATCCAGGTCACATTCCGGGTCTGGCGTTTCGTAATTCCAGGTAGGCGGAATAATGCCCCGCTGCAAAGCCAGGGCGCAAAAGATTGCTTCGATGGCCCCTGCGCCACCCATTGCGTGCCCCAACACCGACTTACTGCTGCTAATGGGCAGCTCGTACGCGCGCTCGCCAAAGACCATTTTTACGGCAAACGTTTCAGAGGCATCATTAACCGGCGTGGAGGTGCCGTGGGCGTTGATGTAATCAATCGCTTCTGGTTGAAGACAGGCATCCTGCACCGTCCATTGCATGGCCCGCACGGCTCCTGCCGCTTCTGGGTCTGGCTGGGCTACGTGGTACGCATCGGCCGAGGTGGCATACCCCTTAAGCTCGGCGTAGATGCGGGCATTGCGGGCCAGGGCATGGTCTAGCCGCTCGATGATGAGCACGCCTGCGCCTTCGCTGAGCACAAAGCCATCCCGGTTTTTATCGAAAGGGCGGCTCGCTTTTTCCGGGGCGTCATTAAAAGCGGTAGAAAGTGCCCGCATCGCGCCAAAGCCGGCAATAGCGGCTTCATGGATAAGCCCCTCTACCCCGCCAGTGATCATCATATCGGCCCGGCCGCTGCGGATGATTTCCATCGCTTCGCCGATGGCCTGGGTGCCGGTGGCGCAAGCGGCCGTTACCGTATTGATTGGCCCTAACGCTTTGGCCAGCAGGCTCACATGGTGGCTGGGCATGTTGGGCAAAAAGCCGGTCATGGCAAAGGGGCTGACGCGGCTAAACCCTTTGCTGCGCAGGATTTGCAGGTTTTCATCGGCCACTTCAAAGCCGCCCACGCCGGTGCCTACCAGGGTGCCAACGCGCTCGGCATTGGGGACGGGTTCGGGCAAGCCGGCGTCATCCAGCGCCATGCGGGCGGCGGCCACAGCCAACTGGGAAGCGCGAGACATGCGCCGCGCTTCTTTGAAATCCATATATTTTTTGGCGACAAACTCTTTAACTTCGCCAGCAATGCGGCAGGGGAAGTCAGTGGCGTCGAACTGGGTGATGGGGCCGATGCCGGAACGGCCGTTCAGCAAACTGTCCCAGCTCTCTTCCATTGTATGCCCCAGCGGACTCATCACCCCAATGCCCGTAATGACAATGCGGGGTCTGCCCCTGGCGTCTAGAAATTGATTGTTCATGCTTATCTGCTCTTTTGGGTCAGAATTCAGTTTTCAGTAATCAGTGAGTCAGTAATCAGTGTTCAGTAAATTGGAATCTAACCCACTGATTACCGACCTGCTGTTTGCTGCCCTACTGAACACTGGCAATACCAGTGGTAATGGCCTCGACAACCTGGTTTCCCACCACGCGCCGGGCCTGGCCGATGGCCTGTTTAATGGCGTAGGCGTTGGAACGGCCGTGCGCTATGATAACAACCCCGTTCACCCCCAACAGTGGCGCGCCACCCACTTCATCTGGGTTCAGGTGGGCACCCGCCCGTTTTAGCGCGGGCTTGGCCAAAGCGCCGCCAAGTTTGGAGATAAAGTCTGCGTACAGCTCTTCACGGATGGTGTTGAACATATATTTGGCGATGGATTCGGCCGTTTTCATCATCAGGTTGCCCGTAAAGCCATCCACCACACCCACCTCGGCCGCGCCCTGCATAAACTCCTTCGGCTCGATGTTGCCGATGTAGTTCAGGCCGCTCGCTTCCAGCAGCGGAATGGTTTCTTTGATGAGCGAATTTCCCTTGCCTTCTTCTTCGCCATTGGAAATGAGCGCCACGCGCGGATTGTTGATCTTGAGCACCCGCTCCACGTACAGGCTGCCCATCATGCCAAATTGCAGCAAATAGTCTGGGCGGCAATCGGTGTTGGCCCCATTGTCAATCAGCAGAGGATGCGTTTTGGTGGGGAAAATGACGCCCATCGCTGGCCGCTTGATGCCGGGAATGCGCCCCAGCCCCACCTGGCGCAGCATGGCCACCGCCAAAATTGCCCCTGTGTTGCCTGCGGAAACGAAGGCGTCTGCCTGGCCATCCTTCACCAGCGCCATGCCCACGTGCATGGAGGAGTTGGGCTTGCTTTTCACAATTTTAGATGGCTTGTCTTCCATCGAAATGGCTTCGCTGGCGTGCACAACTTCTAGCGACAGGCCACTGCTGTTTTGCTTGGCCAATTCTGCTTTGATTTGGGCTTCATCCCCCACCAAAATAATGGTGTCGCCAAACTGGCGGGCGGCATCGACGGCCCCGGCCACGTCTGGCGCTGGATGATCGTCACTTCCCATGGCGTCTACAACAATCCGCATTCTGTTCTCTCGCTTTTTTCTGAGGTAGATGGCGGATTCTAGCGGTGGCGATTGGTTAAGTCAAACAAGGGGAAACGGCCGTTTGACAAAATCAGATCATCGTTTACAATACCATCATATTGACGATCTTCGATATGAAGGCTGAATGATGACAGACCCGATTACCTTTGGCAAAGCAATTGCCGACGAAACCCGACAGAAAATCATGAACCACCTCTGCTGCCAATGGCTGTGCGTGAGTGACGTGGTGGATCTGCTGGGCGGCATCTCGCAGCCGACGGTGTCGCATCATCTGGCCATTTTGCGAGACGCGGGGCTGGTGCACACCCGGCGCGACGGCAAACAAATCTTTTACTCCCTAAACCAGGAGGCGGTAGCAGTTTGCTGCGGCACCCTGATGCAAAAATTTGCCCCTGAAGTTGTTTTGATGAAAGAGGGTAATTGAGTAATTCGTAATTGCGTAATTGGTTAATAAATTACTGAATTACCAATTACCCAATTACAAAAAAGGGCTTTTTTTTGCATCAACACATAGATGGATATCAATACGAGGTGGATAATGACAACAAAAACAAAAGAAGAGATTTTAGAAGCGGTGCAGGATCGATACGGCCGTATCGCCCAAAACTTCCAGTCGGAGCTAACCGTACTCAACAACAGCGACAGCTGCTGTGACCCGGCCAGCGGCACGGAATATTGCGGCAGCGACCTGTACGATGTGGACCTGAGCCAGCTCCCCGCCGACGTGACTGGCCTCTCGCTTGGCTGCGGCGACCCCATCGCCATTGCCAGCCTGGAACCGGGCCAAACGGTGCTAGATTTAGGCTCCGGCGGCGGCATCGACTGCTTTTTGGCGGCAGAGCGGGTGGGGCCAACCGGGCAGGTGATCGGCGTAGACATGACGCCCGCCATGCTGGAAAAGGCGAACCGCAACAAAGCGAAGCTGGGCGTAGCGCATGTAGAATTTCGCCAGGGGCAGATTGAAGATTTGCCGGTGGATAATGACAGCGTAGACGTGATTATTTCTAACTGTGTCATTAATTTGAGCCCGGACAAAACGGCCGTTTTTCAAGAAGCGTTCCGGGTGCTCAAACCAGGCGGTCGCCTGGCCGTGTCCGACATGGTGACGCGGGGGCAGTTCACGCCACAAGAACGGGCCGATATGTCTGCCTGGGCGGGCTGCATCACCGGGGCGGAAGATGTGGCCGAGATGGCCGCCTGGATGCGCCAGGCGGGCTTCACGCAGGTTTCCATCCAGCAAAAAGAGAGCCCAACCGTTGAACTGGCCAATGTGGAACCCCACGTTGGCCCCGCCCAGATTTTTAGTGCGCGCATTACGGCCGTAAAGCCCCTATAACCCGCCAACGGACCTTTTCACTTTGTCATACCCGCGAAGGCGGGTATGACAAGCTAAAAGGGCAAAGATAGTACTGTAATAAAAGCCGCGAATGAGATGGAATGGCGTCTCATTCGCGGCAACAAAAGCGCGTAATTCGTAAACTCTGTAATGGTCAAGAATTGGTTGAACCGCAAAGCACGCGAAGAACGCCAAGATTAAAGCGTAAAACTTGGCGCTCTGTGCGTCTTTTGTGGTGAAATTTTGTTCAAGGCGTTATTGACTACGACTGTAAGCCGTAAACTCGCGCCGATTTGCTATAGATTTTGGCAGCAGGGCGGCCAGATCTTTTGGGAGCCATACTTAGCCCACTCTTGCCGTCTCCCCCAACATTTCTATCAACGCCAACAAGCTGTAAAAAACCGGGGCCAGCAGTAAAGCAATAACACCCAGCAAAAGCGGAATCGTCTCTAGCGTGGTAAACCCTAACAGCGCAATGAAAACGGCCGCAGCCACGCCCGCCCTTTGCCCCCGACGGTAAATGGCCGCGAGTTCTTCTGGCGTGCGAATGCTGCGCATGAGCAAGACAATGATTACCAACACCAGGGCACACCCCCCTACCAGCAGCCAGCGCACGCCCAAGGGGAGCGCCACACCTGCATTTTCAACCACGTTGAGTACGGCTGCCCCCACGCTCACAATACCAATGGTAAGCGGCAAATGGAGAAAGGCCCAGCGCAGCACCATGACTCTGCCTGGCTTGGGCAAATGATGTGAAACTGCGTCAAAATAGAACCACCAAATGCCAATGGCCACCAGCATGCCCAAGACGGCCGTTCCCCCAATGCTCCAGGTCAACTGCGGATGCCCGGCAACGCCCTGCACCGTCCCCACAATAACCTCACCCAGCACAATAATGGTGAGCAGGCCAAATCGCTCTACCAGCGATGGCGAAATGGCCAGCGCCAGCTCTGCCTGCGCCTGCACCTCTGGGTTCGTCCGAACCTGGGGTGGCCGAATGAATGGCAGCATGAGCGAAATCAATACGGCCGTTCCCCACAAATAATACCGAACCGGTTCTGCCCAAAATATTGAAACAATAAACAGCAGCGTGGTCAGCAAAAAACCGGCCACGTAAGGCATAGAAAGCGGTCGGTGCGCCGGATCGTGGACACCGGTGCGCCACCACAGCAGCGTCAAAATAAATTGAAAGGCCGCATAAGACAAGGCAAACCCCACCGAGCCTGCGCCCATTGCATTGTGGGCAAAAACAGCCATCGCAGCCACCGTGCCCATCTGTAAAAAGGTAAAAACGCGGGTGCGAATATCGTCATTGCCGTGCAGATCATGGTAGATGCTGCCATTTAACCAGGCCCACCAAACCATGATAAACAAAAATGCAAAACGGCCGATTCCCGCCCAGCTCACATCCTCGGCCAACGCATGCGCCAATTCCGCCACAATGACAACATAAACCAGGTCGTAAAACAGCTCTAGAAAAGTAACCGTTCGCTCACCTTCCCGGTCCGCCAGGCGGCGCGGCGGCTGCCACCAAATACGCAAATTTCGTCTTAAGACACCCACGCGTCTACCTCCTGTAATGAATTGTGAACCATGAATTGAGAATGGTGAATGAAAAAACAGGCCACAGCCAGAGGACGCAAAGCACGCAAAGTTTTACGCTTACATCTTTGCGTTCTTCGCCTGCTTTGCGGTTCAACCAATTCTTGACCAATACAAAATCTGTGAAATCTGTTGATAAAGAATTTTGAAAACTTTTTCCAATCACTCGGCAAATTTTGTCAATGTTGGCGCATCAGAGGTTGTACACAACCCCGGTCAACTGTTCAGACACCTGCCACAGCTGGCGCGCATCAGCCTGATTGTGCGAAGCGGCGGTGGATTCAACCACCACCGGATAGCCCCCCCGCTCATTGGGGCCGTCGGGGCCAAAGTATTGGCCACCTTTGGCAGCTGGATCAACCGCAGCCCGAAGCGTGGGCAACGCGCCCATGGCGGCGCTTTGCAGCATAAACCGAGACGCCAACATTACCAGGCCGAAGTACCAGCGGTCGCTCATGTGCCCCATAAGATTGGTTCGCGAGATTCCCGGATGCGCGGCAGTGGCAAGGGCATCGGCCCCTAGCGCTTCAAAGCGTCGCTGAAGTTCATAGGTAAAAAGAAGATTGGCCAGTTTGGAACGGCCGTATGCCCCCATCGGCGAATACCCTTCACCCTTCTCAAACATCAAATTGTCAAAATCCATGCTGCCAGAACGATGGGCGCCGCTGCTCACATTGACCACCCGCGCACCAGGCGTTTTCAGCAGCAAATCTAGCAGCAGCCCGGTCAGCGCAAAATGACCCAGATGATTGGTACCCAGCTGCCGCTCAAACCCATCTTCGGTAATTCCGTAAGGAACCATCATAATGCCCGCATTGTTCACCAACACGTCCAGTCGGTCGTATTGTGCTTTGAACGCCTCAGCAAATTGATGCACAGAGCGTTGGCTGGCTAAATCCAGCGGCATAATTTCGGCAGATGCATTTGGTATCTCGGCCTTGATTTCAGCCAGGGCGGCCTGCGCTTTGTCCACACTGCGGCAAGCAAGGATGGTTTGCGCCCCCTTGCGGGCAAACTCCCTGGCCGCTTCGTAACCAATGCCACTGTTGGCACCAGTCACGATGATCACCTTGCCAGTCAGGTCGGGCGTGTTTGCTGTGGTCCACCGTTCTTGCTGAATATCGTTGTTAGCTTGACGTGACCGCACAAAAGCCACAATACCAGCGCCTGCCAAAGCAGCCGCAAGTCCACCAATCCATTTTTTACGCATTTCTTTTCCTTATCTCTAACATAATTTAACCGTTGAGTTGGTTCAAAATGGCTTACAACCTACAAGCCATTTTGAACCCTTTCTTTCCCGAATATTGTACCTACGACAACATACGCTGGCGCATGCCAACAATAAATGCTTCATCGCCTACCTGCTCGCGCATGCCGTAGGTTTGCACGGCATCGTCACCCAGCAGGTAACGGAGTTGGCTTTTACCATCAGTAGCCGCTTCGTAGATACCTTCCGCAATATATTCGGCCGTGCTCGCCGCAGGCCCATTGCTGGCGCGGACGGCCATAAATTTTTGTACAGAAGGAGCATAATCTGGGAAATCATCTGGCATGGCAAAATCCATGGATCGGCCGCCAAAATCGGTCTCCACGCCACCCGGCTCAATTAGCTTCACCTGAATGCCCAATTCACCCAATTCGTAGGCCAGCGACTCGGAAAACCCTTCAATTGCCCACTTGGTGCTGTGATATAAGCTGACAAACGGGTATGTCATCCGCCCACCAATCGAGGAGACATTCATGAACATCCCCGCTTTGTTCGTCCGGAAGTGGGGCAAGAACGCACGGGTCACCTCCATCAGCCCAAACACGTTGGTATCAAACTGACGTCGGATTTGTTCGCGCGTGGCTGCTTCAAATGGCCCGGCTAATCCATAACCGGCATTGTTTAACACGACATCGACCGTCTCATACTCTTTCAGAATTTGGGCAGCCGCATTGTCGATGGATTCCTGATTGGTAACGTCCAGCTGATACAGTTTTATATTGTCAATTTCGTTAAGTTCGGTTTCGTTTTCGGGCTTGCGCATGGTGGCAGCCACTTGCCACCCCTGAACAGCAAAATGTTTAGCTGCGGCTTTGCCAATACCTGAGCTGGCTCCGGTAATTACAATCGTTTTCATTTGATTTCTCCTTAAGTTTTGTGAGAGGTATCCGAGGTTTTACGAACCGCTAACCTCGCAGGTTTAATAGAACTTGCTGAAATTAGAATGCGTACTGAATGCCGGTCAGCTCCTCAGAAACGTCCCAGAACCGCTGGCGCAGCGCGGCATCATTGAGGGCGTCGTTACAAGGCTGCTCGACCGGATAGCCGCGCACGCGGAACGTTTTGGGGCCGTAAAAAACGCCCCCTTTCGCCTCCGGTGCCGTCGAAGCATACAGCTGAGGCAAAATCCCCATGCTGATATCCTGCCCGATCAGGGGGCCAATAAGGCTGTAAAGAATGCGCTCGGTCAGGGGCGCGCCAGACTGCTGCAGGCTGTTCGTTTGCAAATTGGTCATCACCAGGCCAGGGTGCGACGAGTTGGCAATGGTGTCGTGCCCCGCAGCTTTGAGCCGCCGATCTAGCTCGGTGGCAAAAACGGCGTTGGCCAGCTTGCTTTGCCCGTACGTTGACCAGCGGTTGTACGCCTTTGCGCCCATCAAATCGTCAAAATTGATCGAGCCACCAAACGCCGCGCTGCTAGAAACGCTGTGAACGCGTGCATTTGGCGTGCTGGTCAGCCCGTCTAGCAGCAACCCGGTCAGGGCAAAGTGGGCCAGGTGATTGACGCCAAACTGCATCTCAAAGCCATCTTCCGTTTCGGTACGCGGAATGGCCATCACGCCCGCGTTGTTCAGCAACAAGTCCAGGCGGTCATATTTCGCTTTAAACGCAGCCGCAAAAGCCCGCACAGAATCCAGGCTGGCATTGTCCAGCGCCATGACATCCAGTTTGGCGTTGGGAACCTGACGCAGCACTTCCGCTTTGGCTTCTTCTGCCTTGGGCAGATTGCGGCAGGCCATCACCACCGTCGCCCCTTTGGCGGCCACTGCTTTGGTTGATTCTAACCCCAGCCCGCTGTTGGCCCCGGTGATAATCACCACTTTACCTGTCATGTCAGGCATGTCGTTTTGTGTCCATTTGTTACTCATGCGTTTACTCCTATCAAATAAACCTCCGGGAGGTTCCCGTGAAGGTCTCTGTTTTGCGCTAACCCTCCCGGAGGTTGGTTTGCATTAAGGATTGATTAGTCAGTCAATTTTTGCCAAAAAAATTTAGCGCGTGACGCCCTTCCAGAAAATCTCAAAGCCCTGGGTGATGTGGCGGGTGAGCGGCATGTCGGTTAGATGATGCTCGGTGGCATAGGAAACGGCCGCTTCCAGCTGCACGTAAAAAATCTGACCCAAGTAAGCCGGATCAATGTCCACCAGCACGCCCTCGGCAATGCCCTGGACGATCATTTCGTAGGCAAAAGCCAGTTCCGCATCCTGGCTCTGCTGCACTTCCTGGCTCACCAAATTGGACAGCCTGAGCTGCATCATCAGGCTGTACCGGAGGGGAAAGCGCAAGCCCCAGTCGATATGCCGAAACCAGATGTGCTCGATGCGCGCCTTCAGCGTGCCCGCTTGCGGATAGCCCATCATCAAATGCGCCTTCCACTCCTGCTTGAGCTGCTTGTACACCGCGTCAATGAGCCCATCTTTGGATTCAAAGTAGTTGAACAGCGTGCCGGTGCCGACGCCCGCGTGCTTGGCAATGCGGGAAGTGGGGATGTTCCAAAACCCCTCCCTGGCAAACAGGTCAATTGACGCTTCGATCAGCTGCTTTTCCTTCTCGTTCATGGGCCTCACTATACATTAGATTGACTAATCAGTCAATATCTGGTTTTGACCACAGAGGCACAGAGTAAAAAATCTCTGTGCGCGTTGTGGCCAATTTAACCAACTCTGGCGTAATCCTTGCGATTCGGTCCGCCCACTTTGGCCAGCCAGCGGGCAAAGCGTGGCGAAAGGTTGTAGACAAAGGTGAGCAGCTCCAGGTAGCGGGGCAGCGTGACGATTGGCTGCTTTTTGGTGATGGCGTGGAGTACGGCCGTTGCCACCCGATCCGGCGTCAGCGCAGGCAAAAATTGGGTAAAGGGGGGCATCCGCTCATTAGAAACGTGCTTGCGGAAGAAGTCGGTACCCGCCACCGTGCCCAGCCGCACGATGGTGGCGTTGACCGGGGAGTTGGCCAGCTCGGCGTGCAAAATTTGGGTATAGGCGTCGATGGCCGCTTTGGTGGCGGCGTACGCCGCCGACGCGCCACCCACAAACGCCCGCCCCGCCACCGAACCAATGTTGACGATGTGGCCGCGCCCGGCCGCCTGCATTTTGGGCAGCACAAAGTGGGTGCCGATGACCATGCCGTCGTAGCCCACGCGCATGGTGCGCTGTGCTTCTACCACGCTCATCTCGGTTACGTCTGCCCAGCGCACGTAGGCGGCGTTGTGGATGAGCAGGTCGATACGGCCGTTCCCCACCCAAACCTCCCCCAGCCACGCCTCATACGCTGCCCGGTCGGTCACGTCGCAGCGGCTCAGGTGAATCTGGCTGGCGGTGGGCAGCTTGGCGCGGGCCGCTGCTGCCTGGTCTAAACTGCCTTGCGAGAAGCCGCAAGCGTAAACCGTTGCGCCCTCGGCCGCCAACGCCTGGGTCATGGCCCAGCCGATTCCTTGTGTTCCACCCGTCACCACACAAACCTGGTCTTGAAATCGCTTCATCATTTGTTTATCCGTGGGGGGGCTACCGATCGGGGGTATCCTCTTCATTGTCCAGGCTTTGCAGCAGCTTCACGATGCGTTGGGCGTCGGGCCAATTTTCGTCGGAGGGGTCGGCCTGGGTGAGGTAGGCTTGTAGATCGGCGAGGGCTTGGGGGTAACGGCCGTTTTCCATCCACATCATCCCCCGGTTAAACAACGCCAGATAGTAGGTTGGGTCTTCAGCCAGCAGTGCATCAAAATCAGCAATCGCCTCGTCAATGCGGCCCAATTCCCGCCCCAGCAAAACACCCCGGTGCACCCGCGCCGCCCGGAAGGTCGGGTCTACTTCGTAAGCACGACTAAAATAATGGATGGCGCGTTCAAACTCACCAGGCATATTGTTTTGAATGCCAAAATAGCGATGCAGCCCGCCCCAGGTATACAAAAGCCACGCCCAAACAAATCGCATCACAGTTTGCTCCAGGGTAATAGGCTAGGGAACCCTGAATTTTTGACGCAAAGATGCAAAGTTTTGCAAGTTGCAAAGGGGTTTCTTTGCTCCTTTCCTGCTTTGCGCCTTTGCGTTAATTTTTGAACGCCTGCCCAAACCCACTTGCCAATCATAACTTACCCAGCTCGCGTATCGCGCAGCAGGCGCACCAAATAGTCGGTGCCTTCCGGCTGCGACTCTTCGATAGCCGACTGCCATCCTTTGGCCATCTCTTCCAGCGGCATTGGCGTGTAATGCCCTGCCGCGAACAGCGCGCGAATGGTATCTGGCGCATCTTGCGGCAAAAAGGCGACGATGATTTGCCCCATGTGCGTGGTGGCCGAGATTTCAATATCTTCCAGCACGGCCTTGCCCGTTTGCGTGGCCATCTCCAGCGGGTGAATGTAGATTTCGTCGATGCGGGCCACCTGGCTGTCGATGTTGTAGCCCAGCACGGTGCTGATTTCGGTGCCTACCTGGCCGATGAAGTAGCCGCGCTCGCTCAGGGCCATCAGCAGGTCTGCCCGCTTCATTTTTACCTTGCCGTCGGTGGCTTTTTGAATCAGCAGCAAAATGGAGGGGATATCAGACGGCCGTGCCCGGCGCACCTGCAAATCGGCGGGGCGTTCGCTGGGTTCCAGGCGAGGCGGCGGAATTTTGCTGGCTGCTTTTTGCGGCGTTGCTTTGGGTGATCCGGCTTTGGGCGAACTTAACCGGGCTGTCAATGGCTTGGTTGGGGCAGATTCATCCGGCAGTGGCAAGCGCTCCATCGGTTCGGCCGTGGCGGCGTCGGGCAACCGTGCCCAGGCGATTTCAAATTGGACCTCGGTATCTTTCATTAAGCCGTTGGTGTCGATGAGCACGTCGGATTGGGCCACTTTTTCTTCTTGGGAGGCTTGCCCTTTAATGCGTACGGCGGCGACTTCTGTTTCCATGCCGCGGCAAACGCGCAGCCGCTCAAGCTGCCGCTGCGGGCTGCACCGTGTCACCCAAACCTGGTGGCAAATGTCGCGCAGGTTGCCCTCTAGCAGCTTAATCGCTTCGATGAAGATGATGTTTTGCTTGCTGGCCAGGATGCGGGCGTCTACCTCTTTGCCTACGGCGGGGTGCACCATCGCTTCTAAATCGGCCAGGGCGGCGGGGTCGCCGAACACAATTTCGCCCAATTTTTTGCGGTTGATACGGCCGTCTTCCCGTCGCACTTCCGAGCCAAAAGCAACTGCAATCGCCGCCTGCATGGTGGTATCGTTGTCCATCAACTCATGCACAATTTTGTCGGCGTCAATGGTGAGTGCGCCGTGGTCGTAGGCCAGCCGCATCACCGCCGATTTGCCGGTGGCGATGTTGCCCGTTAGCCCGACGATTGTTTTGCCCGCGTAGGTGGTTGGTTCTGTGTCACTCATGCATCATCTCCCATTGTTCTATCAGGTCGGCCAGTTTGGCTTCGGCGGTGGCGTATGCTTCGCTCAGCGTTTGTATCTTAGCAAAGGATTCCTCGGTTGTCGCCTCTTGCAGCGCCTCGGTAATTTTGGCAATCTCCGCTTCGGCCGCTTCAATGGCTTGCTCTACGGCGGCCAAGGCTTCGGCCTGGCGGCGCAGTTCGTTTTTGCTGATCTGGCTGCCGTTGGGGCTGCTGCGCGCCGCTTTTTCCGCTTCGCGCACCTGGGCGGCGGCTTCTTTGGCCGCCTCGGCCTCCTGCTCACGGATGGCCAGATAGGTTTGGTAGCCGCCATCGTAAACGCGCAGACGGCCGTTTGCCAAAGCCCAAATCTGCGTCGCCAGCGCGTTTACCAAATACCGGTCGTGCGACACCATCAAAATGGTACCGCTGAACTGCTCCAGCGCCTCTTGTAATGCTTCTTGCGAAGGAATGTCCAGATGGTTCGTCGGCTCGTCCAGCAGCAAAAAGTTGGCCCCTTGCAGTGCTAGGATGGCCAGCGCCAGCCGCCCCCGCTCGCCGCCGCTGAGCATGCTCACCTTTTTGTACACATCATCCTCGCGGAACAAAAAGCGGGCCAAATAATTCCGCGCCTCGCTAATCGGCAAATTGCGGAAGTTGAGCAGCTCGTCTAGCACCGTGTTTTCCAAATTCAGGCTGTCGTGCGCCTGGGCAAAGTAGCCGATTTGCAAACTGGCCCCCAAAATCACCTCGCCGTGCAGCGGTTCTAGCCTGTCCAGCGTGGTTTTGAGGAAGGTGGTTTTGCCCGCGCCGTTGGGGCCGATGAGGGCGGCGCAATCCAGCCGCCGCAGCTCAATATCTTCCGCCTCAAATAGCTTGTTGCCGGGGTAGCCAATCTGTAGCGCTTTGGTACGCAGCACAAGTTCGCCGCTGCGCATTTCGCTGTCTAAATGGAGGCGGAGGGTAGACGGCCGTATCGGCGGCCGCAGTTCCCCAATTTGTTGCTGCAATTCGCCGACGCTGGTGGCGACACGGCCGTATTTGGTGATGCCGTAATGACTGTCGGTTTGCAGCCACCCTTTGCTGTTGAGCATACCAAGTGCGGGCAGGCCACCCATTTGAACGGCCGTAACCTCCCGCGCAAGTCGGCTTAGCTTGCCCTGGGCCATCTGCGTGCGCTGCCCAGCAATGTTGCGCCGAATAAAATCCATCTCTTTTTCGATATGCTGCTGAAAATCCTCATACGCCTGGATTTGCTGCTGCCACCGTTCCTGCCGCTGCTGCACGTACGCCGAATAGTTGCCGCGATAATGAGACATCCCCGTGCGGTTCATCTCCCAAATCACCGTCACCACGCGGTCCAAAAAGTAGCGGTCGTGGCTCACCACCAAAATCGCCCCATCCCACGTCTTCAGCATCCCTTCCAGCCACTCAATTGCCGCTACGTCCAGATGGTTCGTTGGCTCATCCATGATGAGCAAATCTGGCTTTTCCAGCAGCAGCCGACCCAGCAGCACGCGCGTTTTCTGCCCGCCGCTCAGGTGGTGCAGCGGCATCTGCCAATCTTCCTCGGCAAAGCCCAGCCCGGTCAGCACCTGCCGGATGCGAATCTGGTAATCGTAGCCGCCCGCATGTTCAAACCGCTCTTGCAGCTGGCTGTAGCTGGCCATCAGCTCCTCGGAATGATCGCCGTCGGCCATCTGCTGCTCCATCTGGCGCAGCGTCGCTTCGTCTTCACGCAGGTTGTCGAACACGGTGAGCATCTCCTCGAAGACGCTGTTTTCTTGACCGGCAAACGCCTGGGCCGCTTCTTGCGGCAGGTAGCCCAGCCGGGTGCCGCGCGCAATTTGCACGCTGCCCGCGCTGGGCTGGGCCAACCCAGCCAGAATCAGCAGCAGGGTGGTTTTGCCCACGCCGTTGGGGCCAACCAGCCCCACCTTGCCGCCGTCGGGAATGCTGCCGCTGATGCCGGTGAAGACGTCGAATGCGCCAAACGCCTGGCCAATGTTGTGTGCCGTCAAAAGTGCCATAGCCTGCGATTATACCGAACGTGCGTATGAGTAGGGAAGGGGTAAATGGTGTAGAATACGGCCGTATCTTTCAATAATGCGTTTCTCTGCTCACCAATCTCATATTTACAAAAGTATGTAGTTGCTTTATGGGTAACGTTTGTGTTACCATTTGGGTGATGGCGTGAAAATAAAAGAATACATACGGGTCGATGGTTCAATTCCTTTTAGCAAATGGTTTAATCGTTTAGATGCGCAAGCTGCGGCAAAAATAATTGTGGCACTTGCTCGATTAGAACAAGGCAATACCTCAAACATCAAATGGTTTAAAGGGTTGGGGGAATACCGAATTAATTGGGGGCCGGGTTACAGAATTTATCTCGTTCAAGAAGGTTCTGAGCTTATTATCTTGTTTGCTGGTGGTACAAAGAAAAGCCAACAAATAGACATTGAAAAAGCTCTGGATCTATTGCAAGAATATAAAGAACGGAAAAAAGGTGAATGAATTATGGCTGTTACAAGAGACTTTAGAGAAACTATTCAAGAGCGCATTCAAAACGACGAGGAATTCGCTACCGCTTTGCTGGATGAAGCAATTTCTCTTTTCTTAAACGGAGAACCTGAAACAGCCAGATTAGTCTTGCGCGATTTAGTGAATTCGACTGTGGGGTTTGAAGAATTGGCGGTTGAAGTAAACAGACCCAGCAAAAGTTTACATCGAATGCTGTCGGCGAGAGGCAATCCCACAATGGATAATTTAACAAAAATCTTCCGCGTCCTTCAGCAAAAGCTAAACGTAGATTTTGAAGTCCATGCAGTTAAACAAACTTGACCTATTGCCAAATTAACTGGAAATAAAAAAGGGGCCATGTGGCCCCTTTTTGTCGTTAGTTGAGGTACTGCCGGAGGTGACCGGCGAAGTTGGGATGACGCAGCTTGCGCAGCGCTTCCTTTTCTAGCTGGCGGATGCGCTCGCGGGAGAGGCCAAACATCTCGCCCACCTCTTTGAGGGTGCGGGATTCGCCATCTTGCAGGCCGTAGCGCAGGCGCAGGATGCGGGCTTCACGCGGGGTGAGCTGGTCCAAAATCTCGCCCAGCTCTTCGGTGAGCATCTTTTGCGCCACGGTTTCGGCCGGCGGCGGGGCATCCACATCTTCGATGAAGTCACCCAGTTCAGCATCAGACTCGTCGCCGACGGGGCGTTCCAGGTGGACGGGCTGGCGGCTGGTGCGCAGCATCCAGCGGACGCGCTCGGCGGGCAGCTCCATATGTTCGGCAATTTCTTCGGCGGTGGGCTGACGGCCGTATTCCTGTTCCAACTCCTGGGCAACCTGATACAGCTTGCTGATGCGGCCACCCAAATGAGCGGGAATACGAATGGTACGGCCGTGATTGGCCAAGGCGCGGGTAACAGCCTGGCGAATCCACCAGGTGGCGTAGGTGCTGAACCGGTTGCCACGACGATAATCGTACTTTTCAACCGCTTTCATCAGGCCCACGTTGCCTTCCTGAATCAGGTCCAGAAACTGCAAGCCGCGCCCGCGATATTTCTTGGCGATGCTTACCACTAGCCGGGTGTTGGCGCGAATGAGATGGGCGCGGGCGGCTTCAGCAATCTCGCGTAAGTTGGTGAGGTCGTCCAGTTCGTCGTCGCTCAGGATCTCATCTTTTAGGCGGGTTTCGGCCTCTTTGCCTGCCTCGATTTCCATAGCCAGGTTAACTTCTTCCTCAGCGGAGAGCAGGCCTTGCTGACCCATTTCACGGAAGTAAAGCCCGACAGAATCATCAATCGGCACATTGCTCAAATCAAACAGCGGTGCAGCATGGGGAGACATATCCTCAAAATCTTCGTCAGATTCCAGCTCTTTGCCATTGGCCAGCGCTTCAGACAGGTCGCTGTCATCTTCGCCATTCATTTGGGCTTCTACTTCGTCTTCATTTTCGTAAATGGGGATACCCGCTGCCTGCGCCTCTTCCAGAATGGTTTCTAGCAGGGGCAAGTTGTCTTCGACGTCAGGCAGGGCTTCCATGATTTGATCGTAGGTGATGTAGCCTTGTTCGGACCCTTCATTTAGCAAAACGCTAACAAAGTCCATTTCGTCGAATGGCGTGGTTATTTTGGTCATCTATTTTCCCTTTCTCCGAGATTTTATTTTTCACAGGGGTGCTGACTCTCACCCGTTTAGCCAACTCGTCGCTATATTTCCCAAACGGCAGTTTGATAATCTCAAAAATTATTTTTAAATATTTGCTGTGAGCTAGCTAACCTCTTCCTTCCTAGGGGGGCAGTCTAGCATATTCAAACGACAAAAGTCAAGAGGTTTGAAAGGACTCTAAAGAAGCAAAATAGCATTTGGAGAAAATGTGATTTGGAGGCCAACAATAGGCCATTGGTACTAGGTTATTGAGCCTGGGCCAGAACCTTATCGACGCCGGGCAGAGGCGTTTTTAGTACGGCCGTTGCCAACCCCAAATTCAGCTCACAATTTAACGGCCAACGGCCGTCTGACGGGGCAATGGTGAGCGTGTGGCGGGGCTGAATTTGCCAATAATCTAGCAGCTTCAGGGCAAAATCGGCGCGGGAAAGCACCTGCTGCCCAGCCACGTTGAGGATGCCGGTGAAGCTGCTTTCTGCCAGTTCCAAAATGGCGGCGCACAGGCTGGTTACCCAAACCGGATTGCGCATCTGGTTGCTAAACAGGGTGATGGGGTCTCCCTTGGCCAGCGCTTCGGCCATCCAGCGGGTGCCGTGGTCCATCTGTTCCAAACTGTAGATGAGCGAAGTGCGCACGATGACGCTGTTGGCGTGCTGTTGGACGATGGCTTCGGCGTCGGCTTTGGCGCGGCCATAGGCGTTGACGGGGGTGGGAACGGCCGTTTCGTCATAAGGCGCGGCGTTCCCGGCAAAAATGCTGTCTGTGGAGAGGTGGACGAGGCGGGCGTTTAGCGCCCGTGCGGCCCAGACCAGATTGCCCGCGCCCTGCCGGATAACCGCCGCCATCGCTGCGCCGCGATTGGATCCGGCCAGGTGGAGAATGATTTCGGGTTGGCGGGAGTGGATGAGGTTGTGTACGGCCGTTTCATCCCGAATGTCCAGTTGCTGCCCTGAGCCCGGCAGGGTTGGGCTATTTTGGTGGTAGGTGTAATAAACGGTGTGCCCGGCGGCGACGGCCAAGGGCACCAAATGCTGCCCCAGGTAGCTGCTGCCCCCAGTAATCAGAATGCGGCTCATCCGTCTTCCAACGCCTCGGCTTTATCCATCGCCACTTTGGCCGCAGCCTGAGCCGCCCGCTGTTTGCTAGGCCCGGTGCCTTCACCCCAAACCGCATCTTCCAGCAGCACCTGCACGGTAAACAGCTTGGCGTGGTCTGGCCCGCTGGTGCCAGAAACTTCGTAGTGGGGGGTGATGTTGTAGGTGGCCTGGGCCCACACCTGGAACTCGCTTTTAGCGTCTTTGTGTAAAGAGTCGGCCATGATTTCGGTGAGCGCGGGTGCAATGAGCTGCTCCACCAGCGGCTTCACGGCGGGCAGTCCCTGGTCCAGGTAGATGGCT
This sequence comes from Candidatus Leptofilum gracile, assembly GCA_016713825.1. Lineage (GTDB taxonomy): Bacteria > Chloroflexota > Anaerolineae > Promineifilales > Promineifilaceae > Leptofilum > Leptofilum gracile. Next base: position 203,024 of record JADJOJ010000006.1, read on the forward strand.
CCGATAACCGCCTCGAAGGTGGCGCAGAGCAGGGGAATCCGCTCTCGGCCCCCGTTTTCGGCTTCACCATAACCTAGCTGGAGAAAACGGCCGATTTTCAGCTGAGTTGCAAAATTAGCCAACGTTTCGGCCCGCACCAGCGCCGCCCGCAGGCTGGTTAGCTCCCCTTCATCCATCTCCGGGAAGCGATGGTAAAGGTAAGCCCCCACGATGAAGTCGAGCACGGCATCGCCTAAAAATTCCAGCCGCTCGTTATCTTCCAGCACCTCATCAGCGTGCTCATTCAGGTAGGAGCGGTGGGTAAGGGCTCGCAGCAGCAGCGAGTAATCCTTAAACTGGATGTTTAAATTATTTTCTAATTCAGCAAATCGATTCATAAATTTTCAACCAAAAAAGTTCGCAGGTTTCCTAGATTATACAATCTTTTGAATCTGCGAACTTTTTGATTGCTTGACCAAGCAGTAGGGTTAGGAGTTATTGAAACTTTTTGATGACCAGCACTGCGTTGTGGCCACCAAAGCCAAAGGCATTGTTAAGACAAACCTCTACCTTGGCGGGGCGGGCTTCGTTGGGGATGTAGTCCAGGTCGCAGTCGGGGTCTGGGGTCTCGTAGTTGATGGTGGGCGGCATGATTTGGTCCTGAATAGCCATCGTGCAAAAGACGGTTTCGATAGCCCCGGTGGCCCCCATGATATGCCCGGTCATCGATTTGGTGGAGCTGATGCCGACGCTGTAGGCGTGTTCACCGAGGGCGGCTTTGATAGCGGCCGTTTCCGACGCATCGTTCAGTGGGGTTGAGGTGCCGTGGGCGCTGATGTAATCCACAGCTTCTGGTGGCAGACCTGCATCCGCCAACGCTTTGCGGATGGCCCGGGCGGCCCCAGCGCCACCCTCTGCCGGGGCGGTGATGTGGTGGGCGTCGGTGGTTTGGCCGTAGCCAACCAGTTCGGCATAGATTGTTGCGCCTCGCGCCTGGGCGTGCTCCAGGCTCTCGATGACGAGCATGCCCGCGCCTTCGCCCACCACCAGGCCGTCCCGATTTTTGTCGAACGGCTGCGGCGTGCCGCTGGTTTTGGCCGAGGTGGCTCCGGCCCGTTCAAACCCGGCCACGGCCACGGAGGCGAGGATCGATTCGCTGCCGCCGGTGAGCATGGCATCCATCTCGCCGCGCTGCACGGTGCGGAAGGCGTGGCCGATGGCGTCGCAGCCAGCGGCGCAGGCGGTGGTGATGGTGGTGGAGGGGCCGTGAATACCGTAATCGATGGCAATCATGCCCGCCGCGCCGTTGGGCATGATCATGGTGATGGCAAAGGGGCTGACGCGCTTGAGTCCTTTTTCTAGCACGACGTGCTCTTGCTCCACCAGCGTTTGGATGCCGCCGACGCCAGTGCCCAGCGTAATGCCGATCCGTTCCCGGTTCTCGTCGGTGATTTCCAGGCCGGAATGGGTGATGGCTTCGCGGGCGGCGACGGTGGCCAGCTGCTGGAAGCGGTCGCGGCGGCGGGCGTCGCGGCGGCCCAGGTAGGCATCGGCGTCAAAATCTTTCACTTCGCAGATGGTGCCCATTTCGTGTTCGCCTTTGTTGAGCACCACAAAATCGCCCGTGCCAGATTTGCCCGCTTTGATGGCGGCCCAGGTGTCTGGCACGTTGTGTCCCAGGGGGGTGATTACGCCCATGCCGGTAATAACGACACGAGATTTGTGATTGGTTGATCCGTTCTGCATTCTTCTTCTCCCAAGAGTTGGTACTTTTTGGGAAGTAATTGGGTAATTGGGTAATTGGGTAATTTTTGCCTGCTCAATTACCTAATTACTAAATTACTTCATTACCTCTTCACTCGTTTGTTTATTCGCCACTACCCGGATGCCCTTTGGCTTGCCAGCGGGCTTCGTATTTGGTCAGGGCAGCGGTCAGTGCCTGGTCGAGGTCTACGTTTACGGCCGTTGCCAGCTGGCACAAACTATAAAGCATGTCGCCTAATTCATCGGCTATGGCTGGATTATCAAAAAGCGGGTCGTGACGGCCGTAATCGGTTGCTTTGAGCAGTTCCTTGGCAACCTCGCCAAATTCACTGAGTAAATCTAAAGCAGTAACACCGGGATCGTGGGTTAAGTTGTGTTTTTGGGCAAATTTGTGAGCGCGTTCTTGCCAGTTGTCCATGAGTTGAGAATTTTGACGCAAAGGCGCGAAGGAGCAAAGGATTTTTTAAAAGGAGTTCTTTGCCTCTTTCGTTGCTTTGCGTTCTTTGCGTCGAAAATGGTTTTTGAGAATTAGTTGTCTGCCTCGGTGGGGCGGTAATCGCCTTCTACCCAGACCGATTGGTCTTCGCCGACTTCTTTTTTCCAGACGGGGACGATCTCTTTGAGGCGGTCGATGCCGTAGCGGGCGGCGTCGAAGACGCCCTGGTCGCGGTGGCCGCTGGCGCAGGCGACGAAGGTGGTGTTTTCGCCAATGTCCAAACGGCCGATTCTTTGCACAATCGCCACGCCCTTCACCAGGGGCCACTTTTGCCAAATTTCGCGGGCCACCTGGGCCATCTTGAGCTCGGCCATTTCGCTGTACGCTTCATATTCCAGGTAGCTTGTTTCTGGCGGCAGGCCGTCCCGCTGGGTTTGGCCGCGCACGAAGCCGGTGAAGCTGACCACTGCGCCAATTTCTGGGCTGGTGAGCTGGGCGTGGATGGCGTCGATGTCCAGCGGCTCGGTGGTGACGGCGAAGTAGGTGGGGTGCGGCAGGTCGTCTGCGCCACTGCCGCCGCTGACGGGGGGGAACATGGCGACTTCATCTTGGGGGGATACGGCCGTATCTCTCCCCGCAAATGCCTTATTCACCGACACCAGGGCAATCGGCAGCGAAGTTTGCAGTGCCGGATAAGCCGCACCCACTGCTTCCAGCAGGGTGGCCACCGTGGCCGGTTCCGCCACCGTAACGCTAATTTTATTACTGCCCGCTTTATCTTTCAGCGTGGCGAAGAGTTTGATTTGAATTTCCATGTTTCCGTAATCCGTGATCGGTAATCGGTTATCCGTAATCGGTAATCGGTAATCGGTCACTGATCACCGATTACCGATAACCGTTTACCGTTCACCCGCTTCAAAATGCCAATCTCCACTTTTGCCACCAGATTTCTCTACCACGCGCACATCCCCAATGACCATGCCGCGATCCACCGCTTTGGCCATGTCGTAAATGGTGAGGGCGGCGATGGAAACGGCCGTTAATGCCTCCATCTCCACGCCCGTTTTGCCCGTCAACCGGACCGACGCCTCGATGTCGATGCGGCTGGCGGTGGGGTTGGGCGTGCAGGTGACGGCCACATGGTTGAGCATGAGCGGGTGGCACATGGGGATGAGGTCGCTGGTGCGCTTGGCGGCCATGATGCCGGCCAGCTGCGCCACCGTTAGCACATCCCCCTTTTTCAGGTTGCCTTCCATTATAAGGGCCAGCGTTTGCGGCTGCATTTGTACAGAGCCACGGGCCACGGCCACGCGCACCGTGTCGTCCTTGTCGCCGACGTCCACCATGCGGGCGCGGCCAGCTTCATCCAGATGGGTTAACTTTGACATAGGTTTTAATTATAGACAGGTGCGTCGCACTTACCAAGCGCACCCTGTAGAACTGTTGAGTTAGGGGAAATTTTGGTTTATGATTGGCGCGTCTGTCTTGCCAAATCCAGGTGCGACGCACCTCCGAGGTGCGTCGCACCTTAATGAACAACCAGGAGACTCTCCCTTGCTGATTGACTGACAGAATTAACAAAAAAGCACCTTGACAATATCATAACCACTCTAGAGAGTGCAGCTCAAACATCGGCCTGTAAAACTGTTTCCACGAAGCAATGGCCGGTTCTGGGTCAGGATTCGGCGGCAACCAAAGAAAGGATGAGCCATGTGTTTGCTAGCGCATGTTTGCACCAGCGCCAGCCGATTTGCAAGTAAGCCCCCGTCGCCAATGGGTATCTACCAGGGGACGAAACCCGAGTGTAGCGACGCCAACCGCCATAGAAACCAGGTAAACTGTAGCTGTGGCCAATACGAGACACAGTCGAGAGATAGCCATTGAATCCTGCAAGCGGCTATCTTCCAGATTGAAGCCAGCCGATTTGTCGTCCAGAAAGTTTTCTTCAATGTTGAAGCGCAACCCATACTCGTCAAAGGTGTGGCGGCCAACTGGTTCATCGCGCTGACAATCGCCCACTTCGCGCTGCCATTGGGCGTGATAACATGAGCAACGGCCAAGTGGGGCGGTCCCAAATTCTGTTTGGTCAACCAAACATGCGTATAGCAGCAACCTTTGCCCACGGGTGGCATCAGGGCTCGTATCTGACGGCGCTGGCCATTCGCCAGAAAAACCCAGGTGTCACTTTTGAGACGAATGCGGAAATGCCAGCCCAATTGGGTCGCCACTTTCAGCAGCTCAATGTGGCCAAAGCCCCTGTCGGCCAACAAGATCACTTTGGTTGTCGTGGGTATCTGGGCGGCCACTTGAGCCAGCATCCGCTGGTAGCAAGCTACAGCAACCGTGGCGCTGCCACCGGCACAAACAACCCAGCCTAGTGGAATAGCTCGACCGCAGTAGACCAGGGCCAGGCGCACAATGACAAACCGCTTCCACAGTTGAGTTGTATCCAACGCTAGATAGGCTGTGTGGTCACACCAATCTCGTAAAAGGTGCTGGATGAACCGCTGGTAAATGGGCATCGGGCGTATCTTTTCGTTGTGTATCCAGCGCGAGAACTGCCGTGCTTTGCTGGCCGCCTTGGCCTTTCCCTTGCGAAAGGGCAGCCAGTGGCTAAAGTGAGGCTGTTCACTCTGGATGACGCCCACAACGGCCCAAATAAAGGTTTGGGCAATACGCAGGTCATGAAACTTGAGCTGACCATCGCGGATAAATGTCATGATATTGGTAAAGAGCGTGTTATGATTAGTCATGGTGCTACCTTTTTTTGAGTTTGTGTTTTTGGTGAATCACAAGTTTATCTCAAAAAGAGGAGCACCTTCTTTATGTTAAATAAGATTTGTCAGTCAATCAGCTCTCCCTTGTTTGAACAAACGTTTAGAAACATCGACGACAGCTTACGCAAAGATGCCGGATGCGCCACCGAGCTTGATTACATCGAGCAAACTTCCTGGGTGCTCTTTTTGAAATACCTGGATGATTTTGAGCGGGACAAAGAAACGGCCGCTTTGCTCACCAACCAAACCTACACACCCATCATTCCCCAACACTTGCAGTGGACGGTGTGGGCTGCCCCCAAAAAGGCAGACGGCACCCTGGACCATCACCCGGCGCTAACCGGGGATGATCTAACCGATTTCGTCAACAGAAAGCTGTTCCCCACCTTGCAAACGTTTAAGCAGGTGGGCGATTCTCCCGACACCATCGAATACAAAATTGGGGAGATTTTTGGCGAATTGAAAAACCGGGTGCAGAGCGGCTACAACCTGCGCGAAGTGATCAATTTGGTGGATGAACTGCGCTTCCGCTCCCATGCCGAAAAGCATGAGATGTCGGCGCTGTACGAGGACAAGATTCAGAATATGGGCAACGCGGGGCGCAACGGCGGCGAATATTACACGCCGCGCCCGCTCATTAAAACGATGGTGCAGGTGGTGCAGCCCCAAATTGGCGAAACGATCTACGACGGCGCGGTGGGGTCGGCGGGCTTTTTGGTGGAGGCGTATGAATTTATGAACGCCAACGCCAACTCCACGCAGGATCGGGAGATTTTGCAAAAGCGCACCTTTTACGGCAAAGAGAAGAAGTCGCTGGCGTACATTATTGGCATTATGAACATGATTTTGCACGGTATCGAAGCGCCCAATATTGTGCATACCAATACGCTGGGCGAAAACATTGCCGACATTGAGGAGAAGGATCGGTTTGACGTGATCCTGGCCAATCCGCCGTTTGGCGGCAAGGAACGGAAGGAGGTGCAGCAAAACTTCCCCATCAAAACGAGCGAGACGGCGTTTTTGTTTTTGCAGCATTTCATCAAGAAGCTGAAGGCGGGCGGACGGGCGGCGGTGGTCATTAAAAACACCTTTTTGTCCAACAGCGACAATGCCTCCGTGAGTTTGCGGCAGGAATTGCTGACGCGCTGTAACCTGCACACGGTGCTGGATTTGCCGGGCGGCACGTTTACGGGGGCGGGGGTGAAGACGGTGGTGCTCTTTTTTGAGAAAGGTGCGCCGACGCAGAAGGTGTGGTTTTACCAGCTCAATTTGGCACGCAATTTGGGCAAGACGAACCCGCTGAATGAGGCGGATTTGGCAGAGTTTGTGGCGTTGCAGCCGGGCAAGGCGGATTCGGAGAATTCGTGGACGGTGCGGGTGGCGGATGTGGACCAGACGACGTGGGATTTGTCGGTGAAGAACCCGCACCGGAATGATGCGGTGGTGCTGCGCCCGCCAGAGGAGATTTTGGCGGAAATGGCGGCGCTGGATGAAGAAAGCAGCGCCGTTTTGCAGCTGATTGGGGAGATGTTATGAGGCTGTTACTTGCATCAAGTGCGACGCACCGTCTTTCGTCAAGTGGGACGCACCTTCAAGGTGCGTCCCACTTTGGCGGCGATTCATCAAGTGCAACGCACCTTCGTTCATCAAGTGCAACGCACCTCCGAGGTGCGTTGCACTTTGGGCAGTTGATGGGTGAGCTGTTATGAGTGCCGGTTGGGAAACTCGTCCCCTTAGGGAAATCACAATAAAAATTGGAAGTGGCGCTACTCCTCGTGGAGGGAAAAAATCATATCAAACAGAAGGTGTTTCACTCATTCGAAGCCTCAATGTTTATGATGATGGTTTCCGAATGAAAGATTTAGCATTTTTGGATGACGATCAAGCCGATAAGCTTTCGAATGTAATTGTAAAGTCTGGAGATGTGCTTTTAAATATTACTGGGGCATCTATTGCTAGGTGTTGCATAGTTCCTGATGATGTTTTACCAGCCAGAGTCAATCAACATGTGTCTATTATTCGGTTGTCTCCTGATACGATCATTCCAGAATTTTTACATTACGCACTCATTTCAAAATACTTTGACAATGTCACATTACACAAATGAGAGCGATTCTGATAAAAAACGCCCATGATTGATAGCGAAAAAAAGATGTTACCCTCTTCGAACGATGGGGATTACCCCTCGACGAAATCAAAGAGTTAAGCGATAGATTAGCTGCCTTCTGGCGCTACTTTGGTCAATGGTCAAGAACCAAGACCAGAGATACCAGCCAGTATGGCTTTAGTTACCTGAGCGGATTGCTGCGTATGGAAACGAACCGCAATTTTGCCAATATCGGGCGCAAAACCGATGTACCCACCCAGAATATGCATCATTTTATGAGCAATTCACCCTGGTCAGGGGGACATTGATGGGCAAAGTGCGCGCCGATGTCGCCGCGCAAGACGAATTCCAAAGCGGCAATATGTTGCTCCTGGATGAAAGCGCCGATGATAAGTCAGGAACGCATACGGTGGGCAGCGGTCGTCAATACAATGGGCGACGCGGCAAGGTTGACAACTGTATTGTCGGCGTCTTCCTGAGTTGTGTGGATGCCAGTTGTCAGTATCACACCTGGATTGATGGCGAACTCTTCCTGGTGGAAGATTGGTTCAGTGGTGCCTGGGCCGAACGCCGTCGCCAGGCAGGTGTGCCTGATGACCGGGAATTTCAGACCAAGCTAACACTGGGCTGGCAGATGATCCAACGGGTGCATGCCGAAGGCTTTCCTTGTAGCTGTCGCTTGTGACAGCCACTATGGACGCAGCGCCTGGTTTCGTGACCAGATGAGTGCGGCCAGTCTGGAATACTACGCGGATGTGCCCGCCGACACGAAAGTCTATCTGCAACCGCCCGTGATTGGCATCCCCCAAAACAAGCGGGGAAGAAAGCCCATAAGCGACGTGTCCTCTCACCACGCGCCGTGCGCGCGGATAGCTTGCGGCACGACCCTGACATGATTTGGCAGGCCATCACGCTGCGTCCCAGCGAACGAGGCATGCTCCAGGCTGATTTTGCTCGCTGCCGTGTTTGGACCGTCCGTGATGACTATAGAGTGGTTGAAGAGTGGCTGCTCATTCGTCGTGATGGCCAACGCCACACCTACACCTTGAGTAATGCACCCCTTGACACGCCGTTGGTCACGATGGCCCAACGCAAATCGGCTCGCTATTTCATCGAACGCAGCAATCAGGACGTGAAAACGGAGTTGGGCTGGGATGAATTTCAGGCCCTCAAGCTGCGGGCCTGGGAACATCACTTAGCCCTGACCATCCTGGCCAGCTGGTTTATCACCGAAACCCGACTGGACTGGTCCCGCCGTTTTGCCCGCGACCCTGAACTACTGGCCCATTATGAAGTCGAAGTGCTACCTGCATTGTCGATGGCTAATGTGCGTGCCATGCTCACGGCCGCCATGCCGTTGCCACAAATGTCGCCGGAGGAGGCTACTTATTTAGTTGTTAAACATCTTGATAATCGGACGCGATCCCGCAAATCTCGCTTGCGAAGCGGCTCAAGTCCTTAATGTGACATTGTCGTAATACTATAAAGATGAATTATTGAGTACAGGAGAAAAAGGAGGATCGACACGACAAGCTATCACAAAAACCCAAATTCAGGATTTTTGCGTCAGTTATCCACCAATTGAAGAGCAGCGGCGGATTGTGGCGATGTTGGATGAGGCGTTGGCTGGGGTGCAGCAAGCCACCGCCAACACGGAGCGCAACCTGGCCAACACGCAAGAGCTGTTCGACGCCCACCTCCAAGCCATCTTCGCCAACCCAGCCGATGGTTGGGAAGAAAAAACACTAAAAGAAATTGTTTCAGAAATGATAACAGGTCCATTCGGAAGCATGTTACATAAGTCAGATTATGTTGATGATGGTATTCCAGTTATCAATCCACAAAATATTGTAGACGGTAAAATCATTTCTCTTGCAAAAACAATGATTTCGCGAGAAACGAAAAAGCGTTTAAGTAAATATTCTCTGCGAGAAAGAGATTTAGTGGTGGCCCGTAGAGGAGAAATGGGAAGATGCGCCATTGTCACAAAAGATCAAGAAGGGTGGTTATGTGGCACCGGTAGTCTTGTAATCAGATTCAAAGAATATGTTGATGAACAATATTTAAATCTTTTTTTGAGTTCCCCAATTTCGAAAAGTGTTTTAGAGGAAAATTCATCTGGGACAACGATGAATAATTTGAGCCAAGGGGTGTTGAAACAAATGCAAGTGCCAATGCCACCTCTCGACGAACAACGCGCCATCGTCGCCCAACTCGACGCCCTCGCCGCCGAAACCCAGCGCCTGCAAGCCATCTACCAACAAAAACTCGCCGCCCTGCAAGAGCTCAAGCAAGCCATCTTGCAGCAAGCGTTTACGCCCAGCACCAAAGTGCGACGCACCTCCGAGGTGCGTCGCACTTGACGCCACCCAAAGTGCAACGCACCTTTAAGGTGCGTTGCACTTGGAGAGAAAATCAAATGGAACAAGCCATCTACCAACAAAAACTCGCCGCCCTGCAAGAGCTCAAGCAAGCCATCTTGCAGCAAGCGTTTACGCCCAGCACCAAAGTGCGACGCACCTTTGAGGTGCGTCGCACTTGACGCCACCCAAAGTGCAACGCACCTTCAAGGTGCGTTGCACTTGGAGAGAAAATCAAATGGAACAAGCCATCTACCAACAAAAACTCACCGCCCTGCAAGAGCTCAAGCAAGCCATCCTGCAGCAAGCGTTTACGCCCAACACCAAAGTGCGACGCACCTCCGAGGTGCGTCGCACTTGATGCCACCCAAAGTGCAACGCACCTTGGAGGTGCGTCGCACTTGGAGAGAAAATCAAATGGAACAAGCCAGCTACCAACAAAAACTCGCCGCCCTGCAAGAGCTGAAGCAAGCCATCTTGCAGCAAGCATTTACGCCCAACACCAAAGTGCGACGCACCTCCGAGGTGCGTCGCACTTGACGCAAGAGGAACCTTATGAGATTAAAACGAGCAGATTATGAAAACGGCCGTTACTACCATTTCTACAACCGGGGCGCACACCGGCAATCCATCTTCCGCGAACCAGACAACTACCTCTACGTCCTGAAAAAGATGCAAACCTACGTGCAGGAGTTTTGCATCGCCGTCATCGCCTACTGCCTGCTGCCCAACCATTACCACTTTCTGCTGCGGCAAGACGGCGACCAGCCCGCCAGCTTCATTCCCCAACGGACATTCAACAGCTACAGCAAAGCGTACAACAAAAGATACCAACATTCCGGCACCTTGTTTGAAGGCAATTTTGAAGTGAAGCCGGTGAACGACGAACCGTATCTGCTGCATTTATGTAAATATATCCACGCCAATCCACTCAAGCACGGCCTGGTTAAAACGGTAGACGAGTGGCCTTATTCCAATTATCATGAGTGGATGCAAACGCGGGCTGGCAAATTGGTGGATCATCAATTTGTGAACGACTTTTTCCCAGATCGTCAGGATTATGCGGCCGATGTGCGGGCGTATGCCCTGGGGCAAAAGCATTGGCCGGAAGCGATGAACGGGTATTTTTATGATGATGTTTAGTTTTTAAGTGCGCACCCGCCAAGTGCGACGCACCTCCGAGGTGCGTCGCACTTTACTGGATAAACCATGAGAAACGAAGCCGAAACCTGCGCCGACCTGATCAACCCACAGCTGGCCGCCAGCGGCTGGGGCGTGGTGCCGGGCACGCGCATCCGCCGTGAGCATCCCATTACCCAGGGACGGCTGCAAAGCAGCGGCCGCCGCACCCGCCCCCTGAAAGCGGACTACATTCTGGAGTTCAACGGGCAAAAGCTGGCCGTCATCGAGGCCAAGCAGGAAAGCTTGCCGGTGGGTGAAGGGGTGGCCCAGGCCAAGGAATATGCGGCCAAGATGGATATCCGCCTGACTTTTGCCAGCAACGGCCGTTCCATTTACCAAATTGATATGGCCGAAGGCACAGAGGGGCTGGTTGCCCAGTTCCCCACGCCGGAGCAGCTGTGGCAGAAAACGTTTGCCACGCCCAACCCGTGGCTAGACAGCTTCAACGGCATTCCCTTTGAAGATGTGGGGGGCAGTAAACAGGCGCGGTATTATCAGGAAACGGCCGTTAACAAAGTGATGACCGCCATCGCCGACGGCAAAAACCGCATTTTGCTCACCCTGGCCACCGGCACCGGCAAAACCTTCATCGCCTTCCAAATTGCCTGGAAACTGTTCTACACCCGCTGGAACGTGCGCGACCAGCACGCCGGGCAGGTCGGCAGTCGCCGCCCGCGGATCCTCTTCCTGGCGGACCGCAACATCCTGGCCGACCAGGCGTTCAACGCCTTCAACGCCTTCCCGGAAGATGCGCTGGTGCGCATTCGCCCGGAGGAAATCAGCAAAAAAGGGCGCGTGCCCACCAACGGCTCCATCTTCTTCACCATCTTCCAAACCTTTATGAGCGGCGGGCAGCAGACCTCCGAGGTTTCAAGTAATTCGTTGCCGTCGCTAACCTCGGAGGTCTTGAACGCGACTCCCTACTTTGGCGACTATCCCGCTGACTTTTTCGACTTCATCATCATTGATGAATGTCACCGGGGCGGGGCCAATGATGAAAGCAGCTGGCGGGCGATATTGGATTATTTTGAAACGGCCGTTCAGCTCGGCCTCACCGCTACCCCCAAACGCAAAGACAACGTAGACACCTACGCCTACTTTGGCGACCCCGTGTACATCTACTCCCTCAAAGAAGGGATCAACGACGGCTTCCTGACCCCCTTCAAAGTCAAACGCATCCAAACCACCATCGACGAATACATCTACACAGATGACGACATCATCATCGAAGGCGACGTGGAAAAAGGGAAGCAGTACACCGAAAGCGACTTCAACCGCACCATCGAAATCAAAGAACGGGAACGGGCGCGAGTGCGCCTCTTTCTGGACCAGGCCAATCCCCGAGACAAAAGCCTCGTCTTTTGCGCCACGCAAGCCCACGCCGCGCTTATCCGCGACCTCATCAACCAGGAATCTCCCAGCACCGCGTACAACTACTGCGTGCGCGTCACCGCCAACGATGGCGCTTTGGGCGAACAATATTTGCGCGACTTCCAGGACAACGAAAAAACATTGCCCACCATCCTGACTACCTCGCAAAAGCTCTCCACCGGCGTCGATGCGCGAAACGTGCGCAACATCGTCCTGCTGCGTCTAGTCAACTCGATGATTGAATTCAAGCAAATTGTGGGACGGGGCACGCGCCTGTTTGAGGGCAAAGCGTTTTTTACCCTCTACGATTTTGTGGGCGCACACCACCATTTTCAAGACCCAGAATGGGACGGCGAACCACTCGATAACGGTAAAAACGACCCGCCCATCCTCAAAGAAAAGCCTAAGACGCCTTACAACGTAGAAGGGGGCGACGAGGACGAGACTGAATCGCGCACCAAGCTGCGCATCAAGCTCAGCGATGGCAAGGTGCGTGAAATTGAGCACATGACGCAAACCTCGTACTGGAGCGCCGACGGCACCCCGATTTCGGCGCAGCAGTTCATGCAAAATTTGCTCGGCGAACTGCCTGCTTTCTTCAACACAGAAGCCGAACTGCGCGAAATGTGGGCCAATCCCATCACTCGCGCCGCCTTGCTGCAAAAGCTGGAAGGTGTGGGATACGGCCGTGATGAATTGCGGATGATGCAGCGTTTGATTGATGCCGAGAACAGCGATTTGCTGGATGTGTTGGAGTACGTCCAATTTACAACGCCGCCTATCAGCCGGGCCGAGCGTGTTTCCCAAGCGCATTCGCGCATTTTTGACTTGCTAAACGATGAGCAGCGGCTGTTTTTGGAGTTTGTGCTGGCCAAATACATTGAAACCGGCGTGGAAGAGTTGGCGCAGGAAAAGCTGCCGGAGCTGCTTATTCTCAAATACCAGGCGTTGGATGATGCGCAAAGGAAGTTGGGAGACGTGGCCACGATTCGCTCCACATTTGTTGATTTTCAGCGGTATCTGTATGCGTAAGTGTAAACAAGTGCGACGCACCTTTAAGGTGCGTCGCACTTGCAGCAATCGGATTTTACCGGTTTGATACCTACGCGCGAAACTTACGGCCGTTTACCCCGTAAAGCCCAGCGCCAATAAAATAGCGTCAGGTAGGTGAGAAACGGCCGTAACTTATTGCGGCTGCTTGCTGCCAAAAAGCACACCCTAACAGGAGATACGGATAGCAAATGAGCTTAATCCAAATAAAAATTGAGGAGCGACATAAGCTTGCGCATCTTTTTCAAGATCATCCAGGGGGCCTCATTCCCCAATCAATTTTAGATGGATATTCGGGTAGAGCCTTCGCCAACCAAACGTTGAAGTTTGCAGCCTTAGAAATTCCATCCGCCAGAGTGCGTATTTTGGGTGGCGATTTTTCACAGACAGAGGTGCGCGAATATTTAAAGTCGTTACCTGGATTCAGTCAGGTCTTCTTTGCTGATAAAAACCTTATTGAAGTTGCGCAAGAGGTACATCCAGGCAAATGGATTGAATTAGAAAGGTATGCCTTCTCCGCTGATAAGCTAAACCGTGAGCATCTCAAGTCCCTTAAATCTAAAATTCCCGATGGTTTCCAGATTGTCAAGATTGATGTTTCACTGGCGCAGCAACTGCGTAAACGAAAAAATAAATTTGCTGAGGCACATGGATTAAATTTTGCTTCCCCTGAAGATTTCATTACACGCGGTTTCGGTTACTGTGCCCTTGAGGGCACAAATATTGCGTGTGTTGGCTCAAGTTTTGCCGTGTGTGATGCAGGCATTGAAATACAAATTGATACCCAAAAGCAATATCAAGGAAAGGGGCTGGCTACGGCCGTTTCGGCTCATTTGATTATTGAATGTTTAGAGAAAAACCTTGTCCCTTCATGGGATGCAGCGACGAAAACATCGGCAAAGCTTGCCGAGAAGTTAGGCTACATGCCGGAAGGTGAATACACAATGTTGCTGTTTACAAATTCCAGGTTTTTGGTATCGCTTAGAAATACAATTCGCCGAATCAAATCATCTCGTACCTAACAATATACGTTATACGATTTTGGCTCATCTCCCCTTCGACAACACCTCCAGACTGATGTAAGCTATCCTGCATGTTAACCTTGTTTGATACCTACGAGCCGTAGATAACATTTCTCTAAGTCGGTTGAAAAAAGTGCATCTGGTTATGCTACAATAAAATCCGTCAAGGAGGGACTTTGTGCGGATTAAAGGATTGCTTTGGCTGGATGAGATTGTTGATAAGCTGGACTACAAGCACAATGTCACGCAGCTAGAAGTCAGAGAGATTTTCAATGGGAAACCCCTTTTCCGCTTTGTCGAAAAAGGGCATCGTTCAGGTGAGAATGTTTATTTGGCGATGGGGCAAACTGTAGCTGGACGGTATCTCATTGTAATTTTTGTTCTGAAGCATGACCAAAGAGCATTTATCTTATCAGCACGCGATATGACTCGCACCGAGAGAAAACAGTATGGACGAAAATAAGAGTTCAATTTCAAAAGCAGAATCGTACCGGGAGATTGGCGAGTTTTGGGACAGCCATGATGTCGCCGATTTCTGGGACCAAACGGAAGAAGTTGAATTTGAAGTCAATCTTGATTCTGACGTACGCATGGTTACTTTGGAACCCAACCTCGCTGCAAAGGCCAGTAAGCTTGCTTGGGAGAAGGGTATCTCCCTGCAAACCTTGCTCAATCTTTGGGTTCGTGAAAAACTGGATGAAGCAGAACAGTTAGCGCAATAGTTTCCTCGCCTGTAAGGAACGGCCGTACTCTACCAAAACTTTCCCGCTCCTTCGACAACACCCCCAGACTGGGGTAATCTATCCCCCATGTTGCAACTGTTTGATACCTACGAGCGAAAAGTACGGCCGTTTACCCCCCTCCATCCCCCCCAGGTCAAGCTCTACGCCTGCGGCCTCACCGTCTACGATTACGCCCACATCGGCAACCTGCGCACGTATATTTTTGAGGATATTTTGCGCCGCGTGCTCGAATTTAACGGGCACGAGGTGCTGCACGTCATGAACATCACCGACGTGGGCCACCTGACCGACGACGCCGACGCGGGTGAAGACAAGATGGAGGTAGGCACCCGCCGCGCCGGAAAAAGCGCCTGGGAACTCGCCGAGATTTACACCGAGGCGTTTAAGCAAGATTTGGCCCAGCTGCACATCCACGAGCCGCACATCTGGTGCAAGGCCACCGACCACATCGCCGAGCAAATCGGCATGATCCAGTGCATCGAGGCCAACGGGGTCACCTACCGCACCAGCGACGGCATCTACTTCGACACGGCCAAGTTGGACGATTACGGCTACCTCGCCCGACTCAACATCGAAGGCTTGGAGGCGGGCAGCCGGGTGGCGATGAGCCAAAAGCGCAACCCCACCGACTTTGCCCTGTGGAAGTTCAGCCCGCCAGACGCGCAGCGGCAGATGGAGTGGGACAGCCCGTGGGGCGTCGGCTTCCCCGGCTGGCACATCGAATGTTCGGCGATGGCGGCGCACTACCTGGGCACCTTTTTCGACATCCACTGCGGCGGCGAAGACCACATCATGGTGCACCATCCCAACGAGATTGCCCAGACGCAGGCGTGCCACGGCACCCGCCTGGCCAACTTTTGGCTGCATGGCTACTTTTTGCAGCTCGATGGCTTGAAGATGGCCAAATCGTCCGGCGATTTCTTGCGGCTGCAAACGTTGATGGATCGCGGCTACGATCCGCTGGCTTACCGCTTTTTCTGCCTGGGTGGTCATTATCGTGCCAAGCTCACCTTTAACTGGCAGGCGATGGATGGGGCGGCGACGGCGCTGCAGCGGTTGCGTACGGCCGTTTCCCAATGGCCCACTCCCACCCAACCAGACGACACCTTCCTGGCCGACTTCACCGCCCAGGTGAACGACGACCTGAACATGCCTCGCGCCCTCGCCGTCGTCTGGAATTTGGTGAAGAGCGACCTGCCCGACGGCGTAAAAAAAGCCACCATCGTGGAATTTGACCGCGTGCTGGGTCTGGGGCTGGCGGAGTGGCAGCCGGAAGCAGAACAACCCCTCCCCGCCGAAATTGTGGCCCTGGCCGAACAGCGCCAGGCCGCCCGTGCCGCCAAAAATTGGGCCGAAGCCGACGCCCTGCGTGGCCAAATCGCCGCCGCTGGCTACGACATCACCGACACGCCCAGCGGCCCGGAACTGAAGCGGAGCGCCGCCCATGCGTGAGCGATATAAATCAATCTACCTCTCGCCCCATCTGGATGATGCGGCGCTTTCTTGCGGCGGGCGGATTGCGCTGGAAACGGCCGCTTCCCACCCCGTCCTCATCGTTACCACAATGGCAGGCGAGCCTGCGCTCAATTTGCAACTGTCCGCCTTTGCCCAGGAGCTGCACCAGCGCTGGGTGCTGCCCCAAGACGCCGTGCGCGCCCGCCGCGCCGAAGATGCCGCCGCCTGCCACATTCTCGGTGCCGATTATCTGCATTGGAACATTCCAGACTGCGTTTACCGCACCGACCCGGCCACGAGCGAGGCGTGTTACCCTACCTGGGAATCGGTCATCACCACGCGCCACCCGGCCGATGACGCGGTGGTGGACCAGCTCGTGGCGCAGCTGCGCCAGCTGCCGCCCGCCGCTGAGATTGTGGTGCCACTGACGGCGGGCAACCATGTGGACCACCGGCTGGTGCGGCAGGCGGCGGAGCGTCTGTTTGCCTCTGCGCAGCTCCTTTATTATGAAGATTATCCGTATGCGGCGGAAGATGGCGCAGTTACGGCCGTTCTTCGCCCCAGCATGCAAGCCACCCAACTGGAGCTGCCGGAAACGGCCGTGCGCACCAAAACTGAAGCGATCTGGGCCTATGCCTCGCAGCGCAGCACCTTTTTTGCGGATCGGGCTGACCTGGAACGCAAAATTGAGGCGTACACCGCGCAAGTTGGCGGCGAACGGTATTGGCGTTTGCCCAGGCCATAGCAGTTGTTTGGGGATACGGCCGTTTGCCGTTAAGATTCCGTTGGTTTTAAACCCAAACGCACTCCATTAGTACCGAGCCGCTTGATTATTTGTGTTGGGTGAACTTATAATAAACGCTCACACAAGGAGATAAACCGCAACCAACCATGGGGCGATTAACGACCAGACAACTCGCTAGCAAAAGAGGCCGTCAAAAGAAGGCGCAGCGTAGTGGCTTGCAGCCAGGCGACATGCTGCAAGAACGGTATCGCATTGTCGGGCCGCTGGGCGCTGGCGGGTTTAGCTCCGTCTACCAGGCGCGCGATATGCGCTTCCCCAATGTCACCAAGCTGTGCGCCGTCAAAGAGATGGTCATCGCCACCCCAGATCCGCAAATGCGGGAACTCACCATTAAATCCTTCGAGCGCGAAGCCAGCATGCTGGCCATGCTCGATCACCCAGCCATCCCCGATGTATCTGACTATTTCACCGAGGGCGATCGTTCTTATCTGATTTTGGAATTGATCCGGGGCAAGGATTTGGACGAGTGGCTGGAAGAGCAGACAGACTACCTGGATCAAGAAACGGCCATCTCCTGGGCCATGCAGGTGTGTGATGCGCTGTATCATCTACACAGCCAAAAGCCGCAGCCCATCGTCTTCCGCGACGTGAAGCCGTCTAACATTATGCTAGACCATCGCAGCCGCATTCGGCTGATCGATTTTGGCATTGCCAAAGTGTTTGAGATGGGCGACAAAGGCACGATGATCGGCACGGAAGGGTATTCGCCGCCAGAGCAGTATCGCGGACAGGCGGAACCGGCGGGTGACATTTACGCGTTGGGGGCCACGCTGCACCATCTGCTTACCAAGCAAGACCCGCGCCTGGAACCCCCTTTCACCTTTGCTGAACGGCCGATTTCCAAAGTCAACCCCTCGGTCACCCCCGCTTTCGAAGCCATTATCATGCGCTGTCTTTCTTATGACCCCCAAGATCGCTTTCCCGATGCCAAGGCGCTAAAAGATGCCCTGGAAGTGTTGGCGATGCGTCCGGCAACGGCCATTTTTGACAGCAACCCCCATTTGGCCATGCCCCAAACCACCCCGCCCCAAACCGGCGTGGCCGTGCCCCCCGTCGCCCCGCCTCTGGTGGCCGTCCCCAGCCAGGTGCAGCCACTCTGGCAGTTTAAGTGCGAGGATGAGATTCGGGGCAAAGCGGCCGTTTCGCAAAACATGGTTTTTGTGGGTGCCTACGACAACAACGTGTATGCGCTCAACAGCGAAAATGGGGAGTTCTTCTGGAAATTCCCCGCTTCAGACAGCGTCGGCGGCAGCACTCCCTTTGTCTACGAAGACAGCGTCTTCATTGGCTCGGCCGATAAGCATTTGTACTGTATTCAGCGGCGCACCGGCCGCCAAAACTGGCGCTTTGCCACCAACGGTTCCATCTACGCTTCCCCAGTTGTGCGCTACGACCACGTCTTTTTTGGCTCAGATGACGGGCATTTTTATGCGTTGGAAGTACATCAGGGACGGTCGAAGTGGAAGGCAAATGCGTATGCGGCCGTTCGCTCTACAGCCTATGTTGACGAAGAGCGCATCTTCTTTGGCACCGAAGGTGGCTACATCTTCTGCCTGGAGATTGCCAGCGGGAAAACCAAATGGCAAGCTCAGGCCAAACGCAGCGTCACCTCTTCACCCGCCGTGGCCGATGAAATTGTTTTTGTAGGCTCTTTGGATGGCACCGTGTACGCGCTAGACGCCAATACGGGCTGGATTATTTGGCGCTTCCGGTCGCGTCGGCCTATCGTCTCCTCCCCCACCGTGCACGACAACACGGTTTACATCGGTTCGTCAGATGGCAATCTCTACGTGCTAGACATGGACACGGGGCGGCAGCAATGGTCATTTGAAATTGATGGACAAATTGCTTCCTCGCCAGTTGTATGGAACGATGCCGTTTATTTTGGCGGCACCGATGGCGTGGTTTACTGTCTTTCTACCAAAAAGGGTGATATTAACTGGAAATTCGACACGGGTGCGCCCGTTATTTCGTCGCCGACAATCGCAGATGGCGTGGTTTATATTGGCTCTACCAACCATTACATTTATGCCTTGCCTGCCTGATCGGTGGCCCATCTACCCAATACTGGACTTAATTATGAACGAGACACCCCCATTTATACAGCCTGAGGATAAACCCCATAAACCAGAAACGACAGAAGCAAAGTCTACCGTGGCGCCGACGGCCGAATTAGACGATACGGCAATCATTAATACTGGTGTTCTTTCTAACCAGCCAGACAATGAACCGACCCTGCGTGCTGCTGTGCGCTGCGACGTTGGCGCGCGCGAACGCAATGAAGATTCTTGCCTGGTGTTTAGCACCGAAGCGGGCGGGCATTTTTCGCTGGTGCCTTTTGGCTTGTACATTGTGGCCGATGGCATGGGGGGGCACACCAATGGGCATGTGGCCAGCCGCATTGCGTCGCGGGTGGCCGCTCACTACATTTTGAGCAAGATTTACATGCCGCTGTTGCAAACGGTGGGGCCACCGACTCAGGTGCCCATTCAAGAAGTTCTGCTCGATGCGGTACAGGCGGCCAATACGGCCGTCTTCGAAGACGACCCCGAAGTAGATAGCGGCACCACCCTCACCGTAGCCCTGGTGTTGGGGCGTCGCCTGCACGTTGCCCACGTGGGCGACAGCCGCCTTTACCTGCTGGCTGAGGGCAAATTGGAACAAATCTCTAGCGATCATTCACTGGTGCAGCGGTTGCAAGACGTGGGCACACTCACAGCTGAAGAGGCCACCATGTATCGCTACCGCAACGTGCTGCTGCGGGCTGTAGGACAGGGAGAAGAAATTGAGGTAGATACCTACATGCGCTTGCTGCCCCGTGCGGGTAAGCTGCTGTTGTGCAGCGATGGCCTTTGTGGCTTTGTCCCTGACGAGAAAATTCAAAAGGTGATGGAGCAAGACATCTCGCTGCCGCAAATTGTAGACGAACTGTACGAAACCGCGTTGGCTTCACATAGCAATGATAACGTAACGGCCGTTGTGGTAGACTTTTCGTTGTGATCGGCGTATAACAGGGTCGATGGAGGGTACCTACCAGATAGAACGGCCGTTATTTTATGGATAAAGAGTTTGAGTATTACGCAATTTTGGGAGTAACGTCTCAAGCTACGCTCGAAGAAATTCAGTCTGCTTTTGCTGCCCTGCGTGCCAAAATTCCCCAAGAAAAACGCGACAAAGCCAACAATCCAGCGTACGCACGTCTGGTCAATGCGTATGAAGTGCTTAGTAACCCTACTCGCCGCGCCACCTACGACTCTCTTTTGGCTGAAACAAAATCCCTGGAATCCATCAACCTGGTTGTCACAACCAGCCGCAGCCGCATTAAAATTTCGGATGCAGAGCAGGTGGTTTACCTGCTGTTGGATATTTTGCCGCCAGAGCAAGATGCCAAGCAGCTGCCGCTCAATTTAAGCCTCGTGCTAGACAAAAGCACCTCTATGCAGGGAGGGCGGTTGAGTCATGTGAAAACGGCCGTTGAACTCATCGTCAACAAGCTTACCCCAGCCGATACCCTCTCCATCATCAGCTTTAGCGATCGCGCCGAAGTTGTGGTGCCCTCTGGTAAAGTGGAAAATCCGCTGGCCATTGTTGGGCAGCTGCGAGGGGTGCAAGCCTCTGGCGGCACCGAAATTTACCAAGGCTTGCAGGCTGGCGTGCAGGAACTGCGCAAGGCCGACCTGACCAGGCATACCAACTACCTCATCCTGCTCACCGATGGGCACACCTACGGCGATGCCGCCCAATGCCTGGAATTGGCACACCGCATGGTTGGGCAAAACATCGGCATGAGCGCCTTTGGCCTGGGCACCGAGTGGAACGACCAATTTTTAGATGACCTGGTTGCCCCCTCCGGCGGCCAATCTAATTTTGTAGAGCAGCCCCACGAGATCGTGCAGCATCTACAGAAACGCATTCACGGTTTGGGCACCATCTACGCCCAAAATATTGGCCTCAAGCTAAACCTGCATCGCAAAGTATCGATCAAATATGGCTTTAAGCTCGCCCCATTCTCCCAACCGCTGATCATCGATGAGGAGACAGTCTATTTGGGCAATTTGGAAGGGCACGCCCCAGTTTCTGTGTTGTTAGAACTGAAAATCGGGCCAAATCCGGTGGAAACGCGCCTCAACCTCAACCTGGAAGTTGTGGCAGATATGCCCGGCCCCCAGCTGCGTGCGCAAACGTTTAAGCACACCCAACAGCTTTATGTGCTCGCGGAACTGGGCCAAGAGATGCCGCCAGAAAAGATTGTAGAAGCGGTGCGGGTTATGAACATGTACCGCATGAACGAGAAGGTTTGGCAAGAAGTAGAAGCGGGCCGGTTGGATGTGGCAACCACGCGCATGCAGCATTTAAGCACGCGCCTGCTGGAAGCAGGCGAAGCTGATCTGGCACAGCAGGCGCAGCAAGAGATAGAGCAAATTTCCAGAGCCGGCACCATGTCTTTAGCTGGACGCAAAAAGCTAAAATATGGTACACGGGCCTTGATTGACAAAACGCAGTTAGGCAATAATAAGCAATAAGAAGTCGCATGATTAAATGTACGGAGTGCGGTTCCTCACAGGAAGAGGGGTCCCTGTTTTGTGGTGAATGTGGTGGGTTTCTTTTGGTAGAAGCGGGGAAGATTACGGCCGTATTGCCCTTCTCTGAATTTGCCAACCGCCCCCCGCCGCCACCGCTAAACCAGGATGCCCTCGCCCCTGCCCAGGCCGTGCAAAAAGTTACCCTTGTGGTTCCCAGCAGCCGTCGCCGCTTCAAGCTAGATGTACAGGATGAAGTGCAAATCGGCCGAGCCTCCTCAGAACTTGTTCCCGAAGTCGATCTCACCGATGACGACGGCGCAGAAAAAGGAGTTTCGCGCCTGCATGCTAAAATCCAGGCTGTGCAAAGTGGTCTGGTGCTCATCGACCAGGACAGCACCAACGGCACGTTGCTCAACAACTACCGCCTGCCACCCCACGAACCATACCCACTCAAAAGTGGCGACGAGATTCGCTTTGGCGATTTGCTAGTGCACATTTTTTTAACCGATACGCGCACCGATTAAGCAAGCCGTTTACCGGCCCCCCTACACGTAGGGTCGTTACGAAGATTTTGTTTACATAAAAATGCCTATTAAGAGAGGTTGTTTCTTATGATTACAGTTATTGTTCACATTAGAAACGAAGATGCTTTTGAATGCGAAATTGACGAGCTGCCTACCCCGGCTAGCCAGTTTATCCAGGTGCATAACCCACGCCTGCGCGATGGTAAAGATATCCATTACTTGGATGAAGACGTCACCAGCATGTTGGTGCCCTGGCACCGCATTAACTTTATCCAGATTCTACCATCTGGTGATGTAGAGGAAGTGGTGAGCTTTGTTCGGTAAGGGCGAGCCAGTGTCAAAACGCGCGCCGCTCGTTTGAAGGAGCAACAAGTAAAACATTATGGTTGAACAAGTCCCAGATTCACTGGAACCAACGGCCCCTCGCCTAGTTTTGGTGGTGGATGATGAGTCGCGTATGCGGCGCTTCATTCGCATGAACATGGAACTGGAAGGGTACCAGATCATTGAAGCTGAAAACGGGCTGGTGGCTCTGGAGCAAATTCGGCAGCACACGCCAGACCTGGTCATTATGGACGTGATGATGCCAGAGATGGATGGCTTTGAAACACTCAAGCTGCTGCGCGAAATCTCGACGGTTCCGGTTATTTTACTTACGGTTAAAAGCGATGAAGACGACAAAATCCAGGGGCTGAGCCTGGGTGCCGATGATTACGTCACCAAGCCATTTAGCCCACGGGAGTTGGTAACAAGAGTAACGGCCGTTCTCCGACGCGCCGAATGGCCAGCCCCCCCACCCAGAACCGTTCTGCGCATTGATGACCGTCTCTCTGTAGACTTTAATCGGCACCAGGTTATCGTCAACAACGAACGCATCGACCTGCGCCCCACCGAATACCGCCTGCTGAACCACCTTATCCAAAATGCCGGCTGGGTCGTCCCCCACGAAACCCTGCTGGCCAAAGTGTGGGGCTACGAATACCGGGACGAAACCCACTATCTGCGCCTGTACATCAACTATTTACGCAAGAAAATAGAAGAAGACCCCGCCAATCCCTATTACATTCTCACCGAGCGGGGCGTGGGCTACCGGTTTGTAGATTACAAGAAAGCGTAAAAAGTTTACTTTTTGACGGTTTTTAATATCATTACCCGTTATGACACACACTATTGCGTCTGACGGCAAGCAGTTCTTTGAGCAGATTAACAAGTACCTTAGTGCTGAAGACCGCATTTGCGTGCAAGAAGCATTCGCGCTCGCTCGCCGGGAACACGGAGAACAACGCCGTAAGTCCGGCGAGCTTTTTTTTACGCACCCCCTCACCGTCGCTTACTACATTTCTGAATATTTGCTCGATGCCCCGACGCTCATTGCCGCCCTGCTGCACGATGTCGCCGAAGATACCCGCGTAACCATTGAAGAAATTGAAGCGCAGTTTGGCAAAGAGGTCGCCACGCTGGTGGATGGCGTTACCAAGCTGAAAGATGTGACCAAGGGAATTGCCCGCCGGAAAGAGCTATCTAAGCAAGAAATTGAAGACCTGACGCTGCACAAGCTGCTGGCTGCGATGACCAGCGATGTGCGCGCCGTCATCATTAAACTGTTCGACCGGCTGCACAACATGCGCACCATCAAAGCCACCCCCCACGGGCGGCAAGTGTACAAAGCCAAAGAGACGCTGTCGGTTTACGCCCCGCTGGCTAACCGGCTGGGCATTTGGCGGCTTAAAAACGAGCTAGAGTCGCTTTCGTTAGAGGTGCTAGAGCCAGAAGCCCATACCATCATCAAGAACCGCCTGACCCAAATTCATGAAGAACAGCAGGAAGAGTACCAGCTGATTAGCGGGCAGATTTTTGACTGCTTGCTGCAAGCAAACCTCGATGTGCGCCGGGTCTTTTTGGCCCCAGAAAACATTTACAGCGTTTACCAGGATTTACGCGAAAATGGGGCCTCGTTTTATGATGTGGATAAAACAATGCGGTTGGTGGTGCTGCTAGACGATTGGCAATCTTGCTACCAGGCGCTGGGCTATTTGCACCAGTTGTGGCAGCCCGTGCCCGGCACCATTGATGATTACGTGGCGGTAGCGCGAGATAACTTGTACCGTTCGCTGCACTCTACCGTTGTGCATACCAATGGCCAGCACCTGAAACTGCGCCTGCGCACCGATGCGATGGACAAAGTGTCTGATGTTGGGGTGTTAGCCAAATGGCTATATGCTGAATCACCCATGTGGACTAGCGGCGTGGCTGGGCGCATGGAAGCTTTTCTGGAGAACATTTACGAAAACATCAATATGGAGCCACAAGATCCCACCGCAGGTGTACGCGGCGTGGTGGAAGATGTTTTTCGGCAGCAAATTCGGGTATTTACGCCGCGTGGTGACGCAGTGGAGTTGGTAAAGGGGGCGACCGCGCTGGATTTTGCCTACGCCATTCATACCGGGTTGGGCAACCAGTGCCATTCGGCGTACGTGAATGACATGCTGTATTCGCTGAACCGGCCTCTGCACGATGGCATGAAGGTGCGCATCATGAAGAAGGAGAAGGCGCAGCCGCAGCGGGCCTGGTTAGATGAGGATTTGGGGTACATCATGACCAATTATGCGCGCAGCCACGCCCGGCGTTGGTTTCGGCGCTTGCCCCAGAAAACGGCCGTCTACCAGGGCCTTAAACTCCTCCAAGACGAACTCAGCATGTTGGGCCGGCACACTTACCCGCATGAGCAGGTGGCCGCCGACTTTGGCTACGACAATACCCACGACATGTATTACGAACTGGGCCGGGCTGAATTGCTGCCAACGGCCGTTACCACCAAACTCGTCGAAGAAATGTGGTCCCAAGGCCCAGCACGCCATACCGGCAAAGTTGTCTACTCTGAAGCGGGCGATCAATTTGTTGTTACCCAGGTCGAAGGGCGCAACATTCGGCTCTGCGGCACCTGCAACCCGCGTCCCCCCGATTCCATCATCGGCTTTTTGCGCCGGGATGGCGGCGTTACCGTGCACCACCAGCGCTGCCACACGCTGAATCCAGCCAAGCTGTCTGGGCGAAAGCTCATCCTTGGCTGGGGCGAAGCCGCCCCCCGCGAAGTGCGCCAGATTAAGCTGCAAGTGAAAGTTTACGACCGCCCCGGTCTGCTTTTTGAGATCACCCAGTTGATGAACGATGAAGGCATCAACATCTCCTACATCCACACCCCAGAGCCAGGTGCCCCCAATGAGGTACACATTCACCTGGAAATAGAAGTGCTGCGCCCGCGCCAGCTAGTGCGCATTCTGCACCAGATTCGAGCCTTAGCCAATGTCTTTTTTGTAGAGATGGTGGATTCGTTTTTTGTGCCGGAACCGCTGCTGCCAGCCGATTCTTTTTACCGCCCCGAATAATTTAGGCCTATGTCATACCCGCGAAAGCGGGCAGGACACAAATCATTGCAGGGCTAAAGATTTTCGATTTCGACCGGTTTTACAGGATCTGCCAGCGCAAAGGTGAAGATTTTGCCGTAAAAATAGAGCTCGCCATCCAGGGTGCGCTTGATATTCTCTGCGCTGCGAAAGCCGTGCTGCTCGCCGGGGAAGGCGACGTAGGCCACGGGAATGCCTTTGGCTTTGACTGCTTCAAACATTTTTTCTGCCTGGTTGGGGGGCACTACCTTATCTTCAAGCCCTTGGAATAGAATAAGTGGGCAGTTGATCTGGTTGGTGTAGTGGATGGGGGAGCGTTCTTCGTACAGCGCTTTGGCCTCTGGGTAGGGGCCAATCATGCTGTCCAGATAGCGCGATTCAAATTTGTGGGTTTCCAGGGCCAGCGCTTCCAGGTCGCTGACGCCAAAGTAGCTGGCTCCAGCGCTGAACGTATCGTAAAAGGTGAGGGCGCAGAGCGTGGTGTAGCCCCCGGCGCTGCCGCCGCGAATGGACAGCCGGTGGCCATCGGCCAGACCCTGGCGCACCAGGTATTTGGCCCCGTTGAGGCAATCTTGCACGTCTACAATGCCCCATTGCCCGTTGAGCCGCTGCCGGTAGGAACGGCCGTATCCCGTACTCCCCCCATAATTCACATCCAACACAGCAAAGCCCCGGCTGGTCCAATATTGCGTGCCCAGGTTTAGCGTGGTTTGCGTGGCGCTGGTGGGGCCACCGTGGCTGATCACCAGCAGCGGGGGCGCTTCCCCCTTTGGCGCAGCAAAATCCCGGTTTTGCGGGGCGTAGTAGATGGCGTGGGCTGTCAGCCCGTTTTCGGTGGGGAATTCAATCGATTCCGGCACCGATAGGTAGGCGGTGTCCACCGTCAGATCGGTGGATTGGCGCAGAATTTGGGCGTCGTTGGTTTGCAAGTTGAGCCGCACAATGGCGTTGGGGCGGGTAGCGGAGCCGCCGATGAAGTAGGCAAACCCATTGCGCACCCGCAGGTCTGCCACAGAACTGTATGGCGTGTCGAGGGGGGTCAGGCTGTTCGCCTCGGTGTTTAGCCGCGCCAGGTGCCAGATGCCGTTTTGGGTGTAGGTGCAGATGAGGCTGTCTTCCCGCTCAAAACCGTAGGTGGACATGCCAAACACCCATTGGGGACGGCCGAATTCAGCCGCCATCGGGTAAACAGGCTGGGCTGTGCCGTTGCGCCAGCGGTACAAATTCCACCAGTTGGTGCGGTCAGACACAAAATAGAGTTCGCCATTGGGCGACCATTCCGGCTGGAAGATCGATTCGTCGCTGCCGCCTGCAATTTTGGTGAGATTGCTCAGGCTGGTGCCTGCTTCATCCAAATCGGCCAGCCACAGTTCGGTGCCGTCCCAGGGCATGTTGGGGTGGTTCCAGCAAATCCAGGCCAGCTGACGGCCGTTTGGGCTTAAACGGGGCGAGGCGTAAAAGCTGCGGCCACTGGCCAGCACGGTGCCCGCTTCGTTGTGGCTGTCCAGGTTTAGGCTTACCAGGCTGTTGCCCGGCTCCACCCCTGGCTGGCTGTGATCTTCCCGAATGCAAAAGAGGCGGCCCCGGCTGGCATCGACAAAGCCATCGGCAAAGCGCAAAGGTTCGCTGGTGGTGAGTGGCTCGGGCTCGCTGAACGGATATTGCACGTATAGCCGCTGGTCTACAAAGTTGGTGAAGTAGATGACGTCGTCGTGGACGGCATAGCTGCCGCCACCGTACTCGTGGACGCGGGTGCGTACGTTGAACCCGGCGGCCGACAGCTCTTCGTAGCCACTATCTGGCGACCATTTTACCAGGGCATTACGGCCGTTTTCAGACGGCCGTCCTTCGGTCCAGTAAACGGCATCGCCATCGACAACCAACTGGCCTAGACCTATCGAGCCCACAACGATCAGATCAGAGCTGATGGGCGATTTCCAGGAACCGTATGGGGCAATCTTTTTACTCATGAACAAATGATAATCGGCAAAGGACAAAACGCCAACAATTGTATGTCTGGCCTTACATAATGAAGATCTGATTGACCGACAAAACTTATTGACCGCGGAGAACGCGGAGAGCGCAGAGAAAAATGAAGGAGAAATCTCTGCGTCCTTGGCGTCCTTTGCGGTAGAAATCTGAGATTTTTCCGTCAATCAGCAGTGAAGAGGTAAAAAGTGTGGTTTTTACCCTACCAGCCAGGCACACAAACCCAGCAGCGCCAGGTAAGTGAGGCTGGCCAGCAGCGACGGCCGTTTCGTTAAATACCAAATGCGCGGCGGCAAAAAAAGCAAAAGCAGCAGCCCAAACGCTCCAATCGTGCCCAGCCAGCCGCTGAAAAATTGGGTAGATTGCAGAACGGCCGTTCCCAACACCACCATCCCGTTCACCCCCAGCAAGCCCAGCAGCGCCAGCCCCGCATAGTTGCGCGACGCTTCCTCAATGGTCACCCGCACCGAGGCGCTGAGCACCAGCACGTAAAACAGCGACGCCCCAATCCATGCCCCCGGCCCGTACACAAAAAAGGCCGACGATTCCCCCGCGCCCAAAATCCGGTCATCCACCACAAAGATCGATTCCCAGTAGCCAAACTGCTGCAAAAACAGCACCGCCAGCGCCAGGGCAAAAAAGATGGCCAGCAGGCGCATCGTTACCGTTTGCGTCAGCCAGGCGGGCAGGCGAGAGACCCTGTCGGCGTCGGCGCTTGGCTCCAGTTTGCGGATGAGGTAAACGGCCGTACAGTACAGCCCAAACGCCACCCCCAAAATCAGCACGTTGAGGGTGGCCGGTTCAGCAAACAGCCCGGCCAGGGTTGGCAGCAGCAAAAGTGCCGCCGCCGCACCCGCCGCGTCCGCCAAAATGGGTAAAATCGTTAAAAATCGTTGGTTTTGTCTCACAAATCACGCTCACTTTGGCCTGATCTTAACAGAATCTTATCTAAAACCTACTCCTGTTTTAGAAGTTCAACTTTTTGAAAAAGTTGAACTTCTCCGGCCAATAGTCTAATCTTAACGGGGCAACGGCAACAGGTGTGCAGCCATGATTAAAAATCTGCGAAATCTGTTGATTAAGCGTTTTGAAAACTTCTTTCCAATCACTTAAAATCTGTGGCAAAATCTCAAAGGTAACCCATGAGTGACACGTTTCCACCCCAAGGCTATGTTCAAACAAAATCGGCCGTTTCTGGCATTGAGGTGTACCGCCCCCTAAAACCAGAAGAGCTGGAAGCCGCCCGCCCTGTGGTGGACTTTCGCTGCCCCAATTGCGACGGCGCCACCGGCTACAGCACCGACGACGGCGGCCTTACCTGCACCTTTTGTGGCTACCACGAAGCGCCAGAAGTGGAAATTGTGGGCAAAGGGGCGCAAGAGTTCGAGTTTACGGTGGAAACCGTTGAGCGGGCCACCAACGGCTGGGGGCAGGAGCGCAAAGAGCTGGTTTGCAACAGCTGCGCCGCCCACACCACGCTCTCCACGGAGATGCTCAGCCACACCTGCCCGTTTTGCGGCTCCAACGCGGTGGTGCAAAGCCGCGCCCCGCAAGATGTGCTGCGCCCGCGTTTTTTGGTGCCGTTTGTGACCACCACCGAAAATTGCCGCCAAATTACGGCCGAATTCCTGCAAAATAGCTGGATGCTGCCCAACAACCTGCAAAACCTGGCCCGCAGCACCGAATACACCCCCATCTACATTCCCTTCTGGACGTTTGACGCCCGCACCACAGCCAGCTGGCGCGCCGAAGTGTACAACACCGACGCCAGCCGCCGCCGCCACGCCGCGCCAAATTGGAAATGGGAACGGCCGTTCCTCCTAAAACTGGGCGACCGCGAAGGTAAACAGTGGGATTGGGAATCCGGGGCCGTTAGCCTGTTCACCGACGACATGCTCGTGAGCGGCAGCGGCCAAATTAGCCTGACGCTGCTCAAGCAGCTGCGCGGCTACCGCCTGAGCGAACTCGTCCCCTACGACCCTACCTTTCTGGCGGGTCTCTCTGCCCAGGCGTACGATGTGGATTTGGAATCCGCCTGGGCCTCTGCCCGGCGCTCCATGCGCGCCAAAACCAAAGAAGCGTGCCTGGAACAGGCCAGCACCCGCACCACGCGCAACTTCAGCATGAACATGGATTTCAGCGATGAGAGCTGGCGCTACATTTTGCTGCCAATTTACCTGGCCACCTACCGCTACGGCGACAAGGTGTTCCAGGTGCTCATTAACGGCCAAACCGGCACCATCGCCGGGCAGCGGCCGGTGGATTGGCGCAAAGTGGCCCAATACCTGGGGCTGGCTTTTCTGCCTGGGCTGCTGCTGGCCATCATCGCTGCCGTGCTGCTGGCCAACAATCTGGATGTTGGTGGTTTCATCATGATGGTGGCCGGTATTGGCCTGATTGCCTGGATTGTTTTTGCAGTCACCACGTTGAGCAAGGCCGGGAAAATGGCAGAGGCGTAGCAAATGGTTAATGGTTAATTTTTAATGGTAAATGGTTAAGTAGATGTCTGAGACAAGCCAGATAGAAAACGAAAAATGGATAGCGGCCTGGGGGGCGGATTGGGTGCTGGAGGGGTGTGCCAGCTGCAACGGCGTTTTTGTGCTGCCGCCAGAGAAGGTGAGCCAGCGCTGCCCGGTTTGCGGGCAGGCGGCCCTGGCCCAAATGAACCCCGACGATGATCGCCCCATCCACACCCAGCCGCCGGAGCTGCTGCTGCCGTTCCGTGCCGCCCGGGAGCAGCTTCAGCAGAACGTGACTCAATTTGCCAAAAGCGTCTGGCTGGCCCCAGCGGATTTGCAGCCCGCCACGCTGCTGGGCCGCTTGCAGCCCGTCTACCTGCCGATGTGGCTGGTGGATGTGCAGGTGCAGGGGGAGTGGCAGGCGGAAATGGGCTTCGATTATGAGATTGTGAGCCATCGGGAGCAGTATAAAAACAGCGGCTGGCAGACGGAGCGGGTGAAGGAAGGCCGGGTGCGCTGGGAGCCGCGCCTGGGGCGGCTGAACCGTGCCTACAACAACCAAATGGCTCCGGCGCTGGAGCAGCAGGCGGAGGTGGAGCGTAAAATCGGCCGTTTTCAAACCCAAGATCAACAACCATGCCAGCCAACCGATTTAGCGGGGGCCATTGTCCATTTGCCGAACCGCTCGCCGGAGGATGCGTGGAATGAGGCGGTTTTGGGGCTGCAAACGGCCGTTGCCCAAGAGTGCCGCCAGGCCAGCGAAGCCAACCACGCCCGCGGCTTCAAATGGTCGCCCAGCTTTGCCAACCAGCATTGGACCCAACTGCTGCTGCCGCTCTACACCAGCTACTATCTGGACGATGACAACCAGGCGCAGATGCTGCTGCTGCACGGGCAAACTGGCCAACTGCACGGCGTCCGGCGGGCTTCGCTAAAGCGGGCGCGGCGCGTGGCGGGCATGGTGGCGACCGTGGCGGCCGTTTTCCTGCTGATCACCCTGCTGTTGGTGGGGCTGGGTCTGACGGTGGCCGAAGAAGCGCTGGCCTGGGCGGGCGTGGCGGGGGTGTTGGCGGTGGGTGTGGGGGGAACGGCCGTCCTCCCCCTGCTTTATGCCTGGTACGTCAACAACGCGCAAGCCGCAAAGTAATGCCCACGCCACCAGGCCCGCAATCTACACAGCCCCTGGCGCTTGGATAAAGCGCCAGGTTGTTTGCATCAACGCTTCGATAGCTTCCCAATCATGCGTGTAAGCAGAAGATTCAACAATGTGCGTCGGATCGTCGTAATAGGTGCCGCTTGTTTGGGCCACTTCTGGCGATAGCGCCAAATACGTGTAGGTTTTGGCCATTTCGGCGGGCGAGATGGAAAACTGGCTTTTGAAACGATACATTTTGCGCAGCAGGGAAGGCATGTTGGGGTATCGTTCATCCACGTCGATTTGCACATTGGTCACGCGAATTGCATTGGCGGTAACGGCCGTTTCTGCCAACATCTTCGCCAACCAATAGGTATACATCACCTGCGCCTGCTTCGATTGATAATACGCTTTTTGCACGCTAAATTTTCGTTCCCGAAACTCTGGATCAACCAAATTTACCTTGAGGAATGGGTAAGCAATCAGCCCTTTAGACGAAATGGTGAGGATGCGCCCCTGCTCGCTTTGTTTCAGCGCGTCTAGCAGTAAATTTGTGAGCAAAACCGGGCCAACGTGATTGGTGGCCCACACCTTTTCTACCCCTTCATCCGTAAATTCAATCTGCTTTTGGCGAATGTCGAAGAGAGCTGCATTTTGAATTAGCACGTCTAGCTGTGCGTAACGGGCCAAAAACGCCTGGGCAAAGGTGCGAATCGACGATTGGCGCGACATGTCTACCACCATCAGCTCTACAGCGCTGCTGTTGGCCTGCTGGCGAATGTCGGCCAGGGCCGCTTCGCCGCGCTGCTGGCTGCGGCAGGCAATAATTACCTTGTGCCCCTGTTGGGCAATTTGCACGGCGGCAGCTTTGCCAATGCCGGAATTGCCGCCAGTGATGACTACAATTTTTTGTTTCATGTTGGTTCCTTTGCGCCCAAGCCAGACGCTAAAATATGCAATGCCTGGTTAAATAAGTGGGCTGCTTCTGGTGTTTCAAAAAGAGAACGGCCGTTGGCACCCCCATCCCCCTGCTGCAAACGGTGAATTAGATAGCTGCCCAGCTCGTTAAAAATGACGTTGAAAAAGAATGCCGCCAAATCGGGGTCTAGCGTCGCGTCGATATCGCCATGCGCCTGGCCCTGTTCCACCAACTGCCGAAAAAAAGAGGTGCTGCCCGCTTTGGCCAATGCCTGCATTTCCTTGGGCAAGGTGCCGCTGCGCACGGCTCTGTATGCAATTTGGCTCAGCTGCGGCCGTTCCAATTCAAATACAATCCCTGCCTGGCTCAACCAGCGAATGTAGGCAAATGTCCCCATTTGGGGGTCTGGCGGATTGTCTTTTAGAAACTGCGCCTTGGCTTCTGCGCCTAGTGCAAGCAAATAAGCGTGCAAATCCTCTTTGTTTTCAAAATATTGGTAAAAGCTGCCTTTGGCAATGCCCGCCCGGGCCACAATGCGCGAGATTGAGGCCTGGTCGAAATCATTCTCGGCAAACTCGGCCAGGGCCAGTTCAATAATGTGCTGCCGCTTTGCTTCGGGTAAATTAAAAAAGGTTGCTTTAGGCATTTTAGATTTCCTAACCGTAATAGTGACCGGTCGGTCATGTGACTGAGTGGTCACATTGTACAGAACGGCCGTTTCCCTGTCAATAGCTTTCCCCGCTGCCTGCTCAGCCAGATGTCACCCACCGTTGATGACATTTGTCAACAGTTGCCAAATCTGATTGACGCTCAAAAATTCAGTCTGTATAATCCCCAACAGTTGTATAGATTTGCATAGATTCACAAGGTTTTACAACGATTTTAGGTAGGTTTATGAACGATTTTCTCCCCGAAACTGAGCAATGGCTTTCTCTTTCCCAGGCAGCAGAGTTGCTGGGCATTCACAGCACCACCCTGCGCCGCTGGGCCGATGGTGGCCAAATCGGTTTCATGCTTACACCGGGGGGGCATCGCCGCTTTGCCATGTCTGACCTGAACCAGTTTGCGGCGGGTCGGCGGCAGGTACAAATGCCCGGCAGCTTCGAGCAGATGTGGGTGGAAAAAGCGCTGACCCAAACGCGCCAGGAAATATCGGCCCACAAAAGCGAGGGCTGGCTGGCACAGTACGATGACCAGGTGCGTGAGCAGCATCGGCTGCTGGGGCGTCGGTTGATGGGTTTGACGCTGCAATACATCTCTGACCCGGAAACCAATGGTGTGCTGTTGAAGGAAGCAAAGGGAATTGGCGAAGAGTACGGCCGTCTCTCCCTGCAAACCAATCTCCCCCTGACGGAAGCGCTGCAAACCACGCTTCGTTTTCGAGACATGCTGGTGGAGACGGCGTTTCACCTGCCCAGCACGGTTGCCATCAAACCAGAAGCCAATTTGCGGCTGATGCGGCGCATCAATGAACTGCTGAACGTGGTGCAGTTGGCCATTGCCAAAGCGTACGAACAGCAGCCGTAAAATAGTTTTCACGATGAAATCAGGCAATTGAATAATGTTTGACGATTGCAAAGCCGGGAAATTGGGCAACGGCCGTTCTGTTCGCTTGCCTGTTGCCGAAAAAAGAGGATGAAGCTGATTGACGGACAAATCTCAGATTTCTACCGCAGAGGGCGCAAAGGACGCAAAGATTTCTCCTTTATTTTTCTCTACGCTCTCCGCGTTCTCTGCGGTTAAATAAGTTTTGTCGGTCAA
Organism: Candidatus Leptofilum gracile; assembly: GCA_016713825.1. Lineage (GTDB taxonomy): Bacteria > Chloroflexota > Anaerolineae > Promineifilales > Promineifilaceae > Leptofilum > Leptofilum gracile. Next base: position 236,789 of record JADJOJ010000006.1, read on the forward strand.
TCAGGAGGATGAAGGATGGACGCGAAACTGGACATTGTCATTGTGGGTGGAGGCATTTCTGGGCTTTCTGCCGCGTACTATTTGGAAAAAGCAGCGCGCAGCCAGGGCCTCTGGCTGCAAACGACCCTGCTTGAAAAAGAAGCTGTGCTGGGGGGCAAAATTGCCACACAGCGGCGAGATGGGTTTATTTTTGAAGGCGGCCCGGAATCGTTTGTGACGCGCAAGCCAGAGGCGTGGCAACTGTGCCACGAGCTGGGTTTGGCTGACCAGCTGGTGGGCACCACCCGCCCCGGCAAAAATTATGTGCTGCACAACGGCCGTCCCGCCATTGTGCCGTCCGGGCCGGGCAGCTTTTTTGCGACGCCGCTGTTGAGCGCCGGGGGCAAGCTGCGGCTGCTCAAGGAGCCTTTTGTAAAGCCGCGCACTGAAGCCAGCGATGAATCGTTGGGAAGCTTTTTGCGCCGCCGCCTGGGGGACGAAATGGTAGACAGTGTGGTCAAGCCCGCCATTGGCAGCGTTTATTTGGGCAATGTGGACGAGATGAGCGTGCAGGTGTCGTTCGGCCGTTTTGCCGAAATGGAGCGGCAGCATGGCAGCGTGGTCAAAGGGATGTTTGGCCTGATGAAGGAAAAGCGGGCCGAGCGCAAAGCGTCTGGCGGGCCGCGCCCGGTTAAAACGCCCGCTTTTGCCACGCTGCAAACGGGCCTGATGGCGCTCATCGAGGCGTTGGCCGAGGCGATTGAGGGGGAGATTTTGCTGGATACGGCCGTTGCCCATCTGCACCACGATCTTACGACGCCCAAACCCTATGCGCTCTCTTTGAGCAACGGTCGTACTCTGCTGGCCGATTTGGTTGTGTTGGCCACCCCCACGTTTGTGATGGCCGATTTGTTAAGTGGATTGGTGGAAACGGCCGTAACCGACCAGCTCCACAACATCCCGTACAATCCCGTCACCACCGTTAACCTCGCCTTCAACCGCAGCGACATTGCCGACCCGTTCGACGGCTTCGGCGTTGTCGTGCCTGAAGCTGAATCATCACAACTATTAGCCATTGAAGGGATGAGCGCCAAATTCCCCCACCGCGCCCCGGCCAACCAATTTGTGCTGCGCGCCTTTGTGGGCGGGCAAAACCAGCCAGAGCTGGCCAGCCTGTCAGAAACAGAGCTGATTGGGCTGGTGCGGGTAGAGCTAGAGCCTATTTTGGGCATTACCGCCAGGCCAACGCGGACGCACGTGCAGCGCTGGCTGCCCGCCAATCCGCAGCCGCCCGTTGGCTATTTGGCCATGATTACCCAAATTGAGCGCGCGCTGGCGCGGCAACTGCCCCAGCTTTACCTCACCGGGGCCGGGCTGCGCGGCCAGGGCATCCCCGACTGCATCCGCCAATCGCGCGAACTGGTCAGCCAAATTATGGCAAATTTAACCGAAAACAATCCTTTGCAACGGGATTTTTAACTGAAGGGGAACACCTTCCCGCAGGCAGCGCGGACACACCTCACCACGCTGCCTGCGGGAGCGGTGCGCCCTCACCCAAACCAATTTTTACAGCCAAAACGCCGTAGCTGCGCTCACCAACCTCCGGGAGCCTCCCGGAGGTTTATTTAATCAACAGATTTCGCAGATTGCACAGATTTTCTCCTAATTCTCTGTGAACCTCTGTGAAACTCTGTGTTCCGCTTATTATTTTCAAGGGAGAACGAGAAAATGAAACGAAGTTTTAACCTTATTCGGCTGGCGGCCGTGCCGTTGAGCCTCACGTTAATTAGCATTTTGGCGGGCAGCGTCATCAACCGGGTGATGGTGGTGGAGCTGGGTCTGCCGGTGACGCTGGCCGGGCTGTTTTTGGCGGTGCCGCTGCTGGTGGCCCCCATTCGCGTCTGGCTGGGGCACCGCTCCGATGCGTACCCGATTCGCGGGCTGCGGCGGGAGCCGTACATCATCATTGGGGCGGGATTGGCTGGTTTGGGAGCGGCCGTTTCCGTTTCCCTCGTTTTGCGCACAGAAGCATTGCTCAGCGTGGGCGCATTGGCCACGCTGCTGTTCCTCATCGTTTACGGCATCGGCAAAAACCTGACGAGTAACACCTTCCAGGCGCTGCTGGCCGATAAGTTTGAAGCAGGCGCACCCCGCTCTCGCGCCGCCACGCTGTACGAAGTGGTCAACATGATTGGCCTGATTGCGGGCGCAGGCATTGTGGGCGCCACCTTGCAGCCATACACGCCAGAGCGGCTCACCGTGGTGGTGGCCGTCATTGGCGGGATGGCGCTGCTGTTTGCCTTGTTTGCCGCCCCGCGCCAGGAGCCGCGCGACGTGGCCAGCCGGGGCAGCCAGGCGGCCCGCTCGCAAGATTTTCGCACCATCGTAAAGCAGGTGGTGCTGGGCAACCCGCAGGTGCGCCGCTTTTTTGTGGTGGTGATGCTGACGCTGCTGGGCACCCAAATTCAGGACGTGCTGCTGGAGCCGTATGCGGCCGTTCGTTTTGGCATGACCGTGGGCGAGAGTTCCCAACTGACCGCGTTTTGGGGCTTGGGCACGCTGATCGCCATGCTCGCTTCTGGTCTGTATCTGATTAAACGGTTTGGCACCCTGCGCATTTACCGCATTGGCCTCAGCGTGGTGGCGGTGATGTTTTTGATCATCGTGGCCATTGGTTTTACGGGCAACGCCAACTTGCTGCGGCTGGCGGTTGTGTTCCTGGGGCTGGGCACGGGGCTGTCGGCGGCCAGCCTGCTGGTTTCCATGATTGAGTTCACCACGGAAGCGCGGGCGGGTCTGCTGATTGGCGTCTGGGGCGTAGCCCACCAGCTGGGGCGGGCGCTGGCCAGCCTGCTGGGCGGCATTGTGGTGGATGGGCTGCTGTCGCTTTCTGGCGGCAACGAAATGTTGGCCTATGGCACAGCGTTTATGCTGGAAACGGTGCTGGTTGTTGTGGCGATTGGGCTGATTGGCAAGGTGGATGTGGCGGAGGCGAAAGCTTCGGTCATGCGAATTGGGGCGTGGGGAACGGCCGTTCCTGCCCCCACGGATTAGAAATTGGCTGAATCGTGATGCGTGAAACGTGACAAAAGATCATCACGCATCACGCATCACTTGCTTAAGCGTTTTGGCAGCGGTTTTGGCGACGGATTTACGGCCGTCTCCACTCAAACGTTCCAACTGCGGCACCAGCCACTGCGTTAATTCCGCGTCATTTTTGGCCCACGCCCCCAACGTTTTCATCGTCTGGTTGAGCACAATCCAGTCGGTGTGGTGGGCCAGATTGCGCTTGAGCACCGCTTCCGCCTGCTGGCGCTGGGTGGGCGTCAGCAGCGGGGCCAGCGTCTCAAACAAATCCGCCAGCGTCCACTGCGCCGACGCCTGATCCAGCGCGGCAATCTCCGTCAGGAAGCCATCAATGAGCGGCACCAACCACGCCGGCTTTTCCCGCGAGATGCGCTTGAGCCCGTTGGACGTACGCAGCCGCACCACGGCATCGTCGCTCTGGTAGCAGGCATACAGCTCCCCCAGCCGCGCCCGATCCGCCAGAACGATCTCCACCACCTCCACCGTCCGCCCCAGCGAATTCGGGTGGCCACCCGTCAGCATTTCTTCAAAAGCTTCTCTTTTCATTAGTTCGTTCCGAATATTTGCGGAGATCGTTTCTCTAATGCCGATATCACACGATTTAAGCGTCGTTTATTGTATTGCTGCAATAAAGATGGATAGACATTGCCCAGCACATTGAACGCAACATAGACAAGCCCGACAACCGCCCCACGGTAAAACCAAGCCAGGACAGTTAACCCAAGCATGACGATGAAGCCGACCCAATGTGACATTTCTGCAGTCGCCATCTGCTCCCGGATTGCCCTTAATGTTGCCAAATCCCGTTTCTGTGTAAAATGAATATTCCCGTTAAAGCTACCCAGCGGAGTCACTTTTAGAAACCGCTGGAACCAAAGGATGCCTATCTTTTCGTATGTTTTTGAATCCTTAAAGAGGTATCGTGTGCTCCACCATTCGTAGTTTGTCATCCGTCTTAGAATGGGGTCTGCAATCACACCCATTACAAATGAGAGAAACATAAACAGGATGGCATTATCCAGTAAGTGCATATGGAATCTTCTCAATTTGTGGGTTAGTAGCAGTCATACAGCTCCCCCAGCCGCCCCCGGTCCGCCAAAACCAATTCCACCACCGCCACCTTCCGCCCCAGCGAATTCGGGTGGCCACCAGTTAGCATCTCTTTAAACATTTCGTGCATATTCTCTTATCTCGAATTCAAACCTAAAATACTTAATAATGTTCAGACCACGAATTTTCTTCGACCCAATCTGACAAATTCATCGTAAGCGCTACACACTTGTTGGGCTAAATGATTGAGTTTATGCCTGATTTCAACAATATGCTTTCTTTGCTGGGCTATAAGCTCTTCAAATTCTTCTTGACTGTTTGCTTTACTCTGAAACCATGAAACCAGCTCCAAATCCTGCATTGGGTCGCGGGGAATTCGATTCCTCTCTCTTTTAACAGGCAATGGAAATGTATATTCTCCCAAAGCAATCCAAAATTTTCTTATATCACTTTCAAGGCTGATCCTCAGACCTTCCATATCAATATCTAAAAACTCAATTTCAGGGGCCTTACAAAAGTGAAGAAAATCTTCTAGTTCATCATGGCTTTCTAAATCAAACGAGCCGCCGTAGTCATGTTCACGAAGAAAAAGAATAACTCCTTTGCTTTTCAGTATCTCTCTAATTTGAGTGAACAGTTTTCTGTCTAATTCTATGTAGTCAGGGTTAGCTAAAGGTCCATAGGTATTCTTTGTTTTCTCATACCATCTATTGCGATGTGCTCGCAACTCTGAATCGGTATATTTCCTACCTTTCGGGTGTTTTGGGTTATATGCTTTAACCTCGGCGTGGCAATCAAAGCATAACGGAATGCAATTGTCGTAAGAATCTTCTCCACCCTCAGCTTTTTGAACTATATGGTGGAGTTCTATTTTAAATCCACAAAATTTGTGGCATAAACAACAATGACGCCCACTGTCTAACAATGCCTGTTCTGCAATTTTTTGGGAAAAGCTCATAGCCTATATTCTTATCAATTTTTGCTTAACAATCTATTTGAGCACAATTACCCCATTTGGGAAAAGGGGATAAAAAAACGTCAAATTTCACGGACAGCAAACCTCTTTTGCCTCATTAATCATATAGTTTACCTCGTCTTCTTCGCGGAAGAATTGGCTGAGGGCGAAATCTTGCCATTGGCCCTGGCGCCACTCATCGTAGAGCGGCTTTATTTTGCGCCGGGCCCTCATAAACAAAGGTGAAATCAACAATTTGCTCGACAAGTTCATCCGGCAAATTGTCTATTTGTTTATGCAATTACTCTCGGATCGCTGAATTGTTCATACACCTATCCTCACCAGCAAGAGATCAAGACACGGCAAACATTCTAGCATATTTTTTGCTGAAATGGCTCAAAATCTGGCTAAACGCGCAAAGTGTAAACGAAAAACGGCCGTCTCTCAATCCACCACCTTCTCCGCCTGGGCTAACAACCATTGCGCCAGTTCAGGGATGTTTTCGCTCAGCCGGGCGGCAACAAGGACCGGGCTTGTTTCTGTAAAGAAAAAACGACAGGCGTCTCAGACCTGTCGTTCAGAATCATCTTTTTTCTACGGCTTACCCGAAAAAGTGTTCGTATTCGTCATGGTTCCCAATCCAGAACCAGGTGATGGTGTCAGCCTCCAAAATGCCTAAGGCACGATAACCTTGCTCTTTGCCGGACGGTTCCGTCCAGTGCGCGGTAAGCCTTCCAAAAAGAAGGCAAAGTAGCCGATTTCATAGCTCATCATAATTCATCGGCTGCGCCTTGCCTGCCGCGATTTCTGCTTTTGCCTTTCGGGCGGCAGCGAGCAATTGATCTTCTGTTTTTTCAAACAGTGACTCCCACTCGCGCTCCTCCTGCATTTCGACAATATAATCGCGTAGGTGCTCCAGCGCTTGCTCTTGAGCCGCTTCGGGCAAGGATTCCATCATTTTTGTCATGGTTGCAATCGCGGTTGATGACATTTTCTTTTCCTCAAACAACTTTTGACTAACTTGCTGATTCACCAATGTTAGCTCTCATTGTAAACGAAAAACGGCCGTCTCTCAATCCACCCCCTTCTCCGCCTGAGCCAGCAGCCAGCCCTCCAGTTCAGGGATATTTTCGCTCAGCCGGGCGGCGGCCACGATGGGGAGCCAACGGCCGTATTCCCCCCTTCCCTCAGGCCGCAGCGCCAAATAGCGGCGCAGGTAAATGGTGTGAAACAGCCGCACAAACAGCTTCTCGATGGGGCTGCTGGTTTGCGCACTTGCCGCCACCCCCTGGGCAATGATCGACGAGCGGGCCAGGTCGGCCAGCGAGTTGCCCCGCGTGGCGTCGATCCAGTCGATGATCACTTCCCCCTGTGGCGTGGCCATCACGTTGGCCGGGTGAAAATCGCCGTGACAAAGCTGGTTGCCGTCTGGCAGCTGTGCCAGAGCGGCCAAAACCCGCGCCCGCAAATCGTCGGGCAGCGCGGCGGCGGCCTCAATTTTCTCCACCAGCCGCTGGCGCTGGCGGGGAATCTCCAGCGTGATGGTGCGGCTGTGCATCTCAACGTGCAGTTCAGCCATGCGCCGCGCATAGCGGAAGATGGTCCATGGCTGGCTGGGCATCACCTCAAACAAAGCCTTGCCCGCCACCCGCTCGTAGATGAGACCGGTACGGCCGTTGACCACCACAATTTCCCCCACGGCAGGCACCGGCAGGCCGCTGCGGTGGACCATCTCGGCCAGCCGCGCTTCATACTGGATGCTCTCGCGGGGGAACCAATCGTGGAACAGTTTGAGGATGTGCCCCTCATTCCAGGCATAGATTTCGGCGGTACGGCCGTAGGCAATGGGTTGACCCAGTTCTTCAGACATCAAATCCTCGTAGCCAAAGTGCCAGGCACGGGGCGGCGTGCGCTGGATTGGCAAAGCCTGGCTGCCCCGTGCCTGGCACTAGGTTCATCCTTACCAGGCGTACGCCTTCGGCGCTTCACCGCCGGGGCCGGGGAAAATCTCATCCAGCTTTTGCAGCGTCTCGGCGTCCAGCACAATTTCCGTGGCGCGCACGGCGCTTTCTAGCTGCTCCATCGTGCGCGGGCCGATGATGGGCGCGGTGACGATGGGGTTGTGCAGCAGCCAGGCAATCGCCACTTCCCCTGGCGGATGGCCAAGCTCGCGGCAGAGGGATTCGTACTTCTCCAGCTGGTCCCGCTTTTGGTTGACCATCTTCTCGAAGTTTTCCCCCTTGCGGCGGCCAGTTTCTAGCTTCTCCAGTGCGCCGCCCAGCAAGCCACCGGCCAACGGGCTCCAGGGAATCAGCCCCAGGCCATAATGGCGGCAGGCGGGAATCACTTCCAGCTCCACCGTGCGGTTGTCCAGGTGGTAGATGCTTTGCTCGCTTACCAGCCCCAACATGCCCCGCTTGGAGGCTTCCTGGCACGCCGTGGCGATGTCCCACCCGGCAAAGTTACTGGAGCCGACGTACACCACCTTACCCTGGTTAATCAGGCTGCCAAACGCCTGCCACGTTTCGTCCCAGGGGGCGTCGCGGTCGATGTGGTGCATCTGGTAGATATCGATCCAGTCCGTTTGCAGCCGCTTCAGGCTGCCTTCGCAATGTTTGCGAATTTTGTAGGCAGACAGGCTCCGTTCGTCGCTGTTGACTTCGGGCAAATTGGCTTTGCGGGTGACGGGATTGTACACCTTGGTGGCCAGCACGGTGGCGTCGCGCCGCCCGCCGCCCTGGGCCAACCAGCGCCCGATGATCTCTTCGGTGTAGCCGTGCTCCACTTCCCAGCCGTACACATCGGCCGTGTCGAAGAAGTTGATGCCCAACTCCAGGGCGCGGTCCATGATTTTGTAGCTTTCTTCTTCGCTGGTGTGCCAGCCAAAATTCATCGTCCCCAGGCAAATATTGCTCACGACGACGCCGTGTTTGCCGAGACGTTTATGGGTAACTGCCATGTTGAAACTCCTTTTAGGTGATGGGTGGGCAACGGCTGTTCCCCACAAAACAAAAAGCGACAAGCAACCAATGCTCATCGCCGTATAAAAAATTTTAACCAGCTGAATTCTTGTTTAGTGAACGCTTTTCACAAGCTTAATATTCGCCCGAAGCCATTCATTAATTAGCTGTTGCACATCAATATTCTTTTCTTCAGCCAGTTTGCTCATATACTCATCTACATCCGGCTCCAAATAAACAGGGAAATGAAACTCAGCCTCGGCATTGTAGAATTTACCTTTTTCCGCTTTAGAGAAATCGTATTCTGCCTTCATTCTTGTAATCCTTCTTTATACTGCTTCAATTCATTTGCGGTTGCTTTCCTCGCAGAAATGATGCGAATCTCAACCGCCGCTTGATTTATTTGTTTGTACGTGTGAACAACCAATCGCAGGACACCACCGCTGTCAATACCTAAGGTAATCCAACGATCTTCATCGTTGCTATGTTCATCATCAAATATTGAGAGCTGATTTGGGTCACGGAAAATTGTTGCTGCGCGTCGAAAGTTGACTTGATGCTTTCGGATGTTAACAACTTCTTTCGCGGGATCCCAATCAAATTGATAACGCAAAGTAAAACCTCAACCAACAATTTCAATAAGATTGTAATCGAAAAACGGCCGTTTCTCCACCCCCGTACTAAAGTCACCTTCAATACGGCCGTTTCCTCCCGCACAATAAGTTCAGCAGATTGCAGAAATAAGCGACACCGCGTGAAGAACGGCCGTCGCACCTAACGTAAAGGAACATGCGACATCATGAAACAGCTCGATAAACCCAAGCCCCGGTCGGGGCAGCGCCCCATTTCCACACGACTATCCCTCGAAATCGGCCTCCTTTTGGTGATACTCATCCTCCTGGCGGCGCTGCTGGTGAAGCCCGCCAGCGGCGCAGGCGTGGTGGGCAGCGGCACGCCCGGCAGCTGCACCGAAGCCGCCCTCAACACCGCCCTCTCCGGCGGCGGCAGCGTCAGCTTCAACTGCGGCGGCAGCACCACCATCACCCTCACCAGCCCCAAAACGATCAGCAGCCACACCACCATTAACGGTGGTGGGCAAATCAGCCTCAGCGGCGGCGATGCGGTGCGGCTGTTTAGCCTGCAAAACGGGGCCAGCCTCACCCTGCAAAACATCACCCTGCGCGACGGCTTTAGCAGCGGCGACGGCGGCGCAATTTACGTAGAACGGCTGAGCACGCTCACCCTCACCAACAGCGCCATCAACAGCTCCACCGCCGCCAACGGCGGGGCAATCGCGCTTAATGGCTGGGGCTCCAGCGACGCAGGCGGCACGCTCATCGTCACCAACAGCAGCTTTAGCGGCAACCAGTCCAACGCCAACGCCATCCCTGGCGGCGGCAACGGCGGTGGGGCGCTGTACATCACCGGCGGCTCGACGGCCACGGTAAGCGGCAGCACGTTCACCAACAACAGTTCCGTCAACGGCGGCGGCATCCACATTTTGGGGGCCAATCTCACCGTGACGGGCAGCAGCTTCACGGGCAACGTGGCCAACAATACGGCAGGCGGCGGGGGCGGCGGTGCGATTTATGTGGACGGCACTAAAAATTTCAACGGCACCATTGATATCTCGCTGAGCAGCTTCAACAACAACCAGAGCAACCAACTGGGCGGGGCGATTTTTACCTTCCCGGAGGGCACCGGCAGCGTCCTCATCGACCAGTCGCTGTTTGAGGGCAACGCAGCCACCGGCGCGGGGCAGGGCGGGGCGATCTACCACCAAAGCGCCACCGGCAACGGGCCGCTGAGCATCAGCAACAGCACCTTTGTGAACAACAACGCCCACGCCACGGACGGCAGCGCCAGCTCTGGCGGGGCGCTCTGGCTGCTGGACGCGCCAGTGACGATCACCAGCAGCACCTTTAGCGGCAACGACGCCACCACGCCGCTGGCTCTGGCGGCCGACGACTGGCGGCGCGGCTTTGGCGGGGCGATCCGCACCAGCGACGCCACGACGATTGTGAACAGCACGCTGGTGAACAACACCGCCGGCTTCGTGGGCGGGGCGCTGGCCGGGCCAGCCACGGTGCGCAACAGCATTATTGCCCACAACGATGGCGACAATCCGTGGGACATCCAGGAAAATTGCACCGTAGAATTGAGTAACGGCGGCAACAATATTCAATTTCCGCAAAAAACGACGGGGAACTGGAATGATTATGAATGTTTTGCGGGGCAAACGGCCGTAAATCCCCAACTCGGCACCCTCGGCGACTACGGTGGCCCCACCCCCACCGTCCCTCTGCTGGCCAGCAGCCCGGCGATCAACGCGGGCATCAGCTGCCCGGCCACCGACCAGCGCGGCTTTGCCCGCAATGGCGTCTGCGACATTGGGGCCTACGAGTTTGGCGGTGGGCTGCTCATCAACAGCCTCTCGCCCCCCTGGTCTGGCCTGAACGCGGTGCAGGACGTGACGCTGACGGTGCATGGGGCGGGTTTTACCCCCAGCACGGTGGTGCGCTGGAACGGGGCCAATCGCGCCACCACCTATGTGAGTCCGTTTGTGGTAACGGCCGTTCTGCCCGCCGCCGACCTGGATACCCTGGGCAGCTACCCCGTCACCGTCTACGACTCGGCGCGCAGCCTGGAGAGCGCCCCGGTGAGCTTTACGGTGGTGAGTGTGCTGCATGAGACGTTTTTGCCGATGGTGGAACGGCCGTAAGTCACAATCTGCGGGCCAAGTGGGGGAACGACCGGTCTAACCTCAAGTAAGGTCCTATGGCAAAATCCCTATTACTGTATTCACCGTTATCCGTTAAGATGGAACTGCAGGTATATTTAAAATGCAGCATTCATCAGGAGCAACGCTGTGAAACAGTGGAAATCAACTCTTTTGACTGTTGGTTTGATTTTGAGTATTTTCATGCTGTACCGGCCCGTAAATGCAGCGCCGAAATACCGTGTCCTTTTTATCAGTGCCTATCACCCCGCTTTCCCCACCTTTTTTCAGCAAATCGAAGGTGTTCAGGCTGGTTTTGCTGGCGAAAACATTGAACTAGACATCGAATTTATGGACAGCAAGCGGTTTTTCGATGAGACAAACCTTGCCAACTTCCATGATTCGTTGGCGTATAAACTGTCTCAAGTTGAGCCGTACGAAGTCGTTATGGTCAGCGATGATAATGCCCTGCACTTTGCCCTTGAATATCAAGCGGAACTGTTTCCTGAGATTCCTATTGTCTTTTTCGGCATTAACAATGTCGATTTGGCCGTGGCCCAAAATGAAGCGCCCCTGGTGACGGGCGTGGTCGAAGCGATCTCCATGCAGGATACCATTGGCCTGACCAGGCAGCTAAACCCCACCCTGTCTCACCTGTACGTCATCGTAGACAGCACGCCCAGCGGTCAGGCAGATTTGGATACCTTTTATGAAAAAATTGGAGCCTTCCCGGAAATTGAGTATGAGGTGTTGTCGCTGGCGGAGCTGACGTTTGCCGAGCTAACTACCCGGCTGCAAACGTTGACCGCGCAAGATGCGGTTTTGCTGCTGTCGGCTTACAGAGACAGCGCAGGCCAATCACTGGATTTTGATAATAGCTTGGCGTTGATCCTGTCTGATCTGGATGCGCCACTTTATCATCTTTATTATCACGGCATGGGGGACGGGGTTTTAGGTGGCAAGCTGATTTCGCACGTGGAGCAGGGCAAGACGGCGGCCGAATTGGTTTTGCGCATTTTTGCGGGCACACCCGTCGAGCAGCTAACTGTGGTAACAAATAGCCCCAATGCGTTCATTTTTGATTATGCGGTGCTGCGAAAATTTGGCATCGATGAATCGCTGCTGCCCGATGGGGCAACGTTGGTAAATGAACCGACCACGATTTATTATCAGTATCGCAGGGTGGTGTGGGCGGTAACGGCCGTTATTGCCATTCTCTCTCTGCTAATTGTCCGGCTGTTTGTCATCAATCGCTTGCAAAAACATACCGAACACAAGCTGCGCATTCGTGAAGGGGAACTGCGCGAAAATCAGGCTCGGTTGCGAACGGCCGTTCAGGAGCTAAAAGCGATGCAAGACCTCCTGGTGCGCCAGGAACGGTTAGCCGCCGTCGGGCAGCTTTCGGCCGGTATCGCCCATGATTTCAATAACATTTTGGCCTCCATTCTGCTGTATGCCCAATTGCTGCAAAGACAAACGGCCGCGACTCCCAAAATCTCTAACCGGTTAGAGCTGATTGTGCAGCAGTGCGACCGGGCCGCCGAGTTGGTTCAGCAAATTTTAGATTTTAGCGGGCGTTCGCTGCTGCACCGGGCACCGGTTGAGCTGAATGCTTTCCTGAAAGGGCTGTACCAGCTGTTAGAACGAACCTTGCCCGAAAATATTCAAATCACCCTCAAAAAAGATAAGGTGGCTTGTTACATAGACGCCGATTCAACGCGCATCCAGCAAGTTATGCTTAACCTGGCTCTCAACGCCAGAGATGCAATGCCAGAGGGGGGCGAGCTGCACATCCAGGTTGAGAACATTGCCGAGCAGGAGCCGTTGCCATGTCCAAATTGTGGTGAATTGATCGAAGGGAATGTCATCAAGCTTGTCGTTGCCGATTCTGGGCAGGGAATTCCGCCTGCTATCATCTCTAAGATTTTTGAACCATTTTTTACCACCAAAGCCCCGACCGGCAGCGGCCTGGGCCTGGCGCAGGTGTATGGCATTGTCAAGCAGCACGCTGGCCACCTGTTTGTAGACTCTGTGGAAGGTGTGGGGACAACGTTTACGCTGTTTTTCCCGGCAATTGCGCCCCCGCTGCTTGAACCGGGCTATCCGCCAGAAAATGTGGTGGAACATGGCAATGAGGAGTTGATTCTGGTTGTTGAAGACAATGAAACTGTTCAGGAAGTGTTGGTGGCTAACTTAAATTATTTGGGCTACCGAACGGTAACGGCCGTTAATGGCCAAGAAGCGCTTGCCATGATTGAAGCAACATCAGAGGATGAGATTTCTCTGGTGATTAGTGACCAAATTATGCCGAAAATGGGCGGCGCGGCTTTGTTCCAGGCAATCCGGCAAAAAAACAACTCAATACCTTTTATTATGTTAAGTGGACACTCGTTAAATAGCAGCCAGCCTGATGATGAGCCAGCGGCACAGTTTGTTTCTCTAGCCAAACCGATAAAACTAGAAGCGTTGGCAACGGCCGTTTCCACTATCTTGTCGGCGCAAAAAATAGAGGAGACAGCAACGGCCGTTATCCATCACCCGCAATAAACATAGCAGGCAGATTCACCTGATGGAAGGTGCGTTTATCCATGGACAGCTGTTGCGGAATACGGCCGTTCTTCCCCATTCCCCACAAATTTTGGATCGATACTGGATCGCTTACTCCTTAGAATCGACAATGATATTAACCCGGCGCAAGGCAAATTGGCCTAGAGCCACGCGATTGCGCCTTTTGCCAGACTATAAGGAGAGACACGCATGGCATCAGAATTACAAAAAAAGAAGTGGGCCAACATGTTCAACATGTTCGATGTAAACGGCGACGGCAAAATTGAACAGGCCGATTTTGACCAGTTTCACACCCGGCTGTATGAAATGCGCGGCATAGGGCCGGGGGATGCGCAGTTTGCTGAGTTGAACGGCCGTTTTGCCGGATTTGCCCAGGCGTTGCAACAAATGACCCAATCAAACAGCATCGGTATGGACGATTGGCTGGCCTTTTTGTCTAACGTGGCCAACGCGCCAGAAAAGTACCAGATCGTGCGGCCCATTTCTGAAGCCATTTTTGGCTTGTGGGATTTAAATGGCGACGGGCACGTTTCGCTTCAGGAGTACCGCAAGCTGTGCACCGTCATGCGCCTGGGCGACGACTATGCCGACCAAATGTTTGCCAAGCTCGATCTAAACCAGGACAGGAAAATCACGGTCGATGAGCTAATTATGCTATCGGACGAATTTTTTGTGGGTGATGATCCAGGCGCACCCGGCAACCTGTTTTTTGGACCGCTCTCTTAGAACCGTTCCACCCGGGTAATCCCCTCATAACCCCTTCGTAAATAAAAAAACGAAACACAGAGTTACACAGAGAAGCACAGAGTTACACAGAGGAATCTGTGTAACTCTGTGGATTTTCATTCATGGTGGTCGGCCACAGCCGGTATCGTCCCCTGGCAAAACACCCATCTCAGCCCAATTTCTCACCCAATATCCCTTGAATCCTTGCTATACTAAAATTGTAACAGCAAACAAAACAGCCTGATTTAGGTGCCAGATACCCCCAGCATTCACAGCTTTGCAAACTAGACAACGGGCTGGCACTTGGCAGGTAAAAAGGAAAATACACTATGACAGTGCAAGCAACACCCTGGCAAATTGGTCGCAAAAATGGCCCCCCCCCGCCACTGGTTCCCGGTCTCCCCTTCATCGGAATTGCCCACAAGCTATTCCGCGATCCGCTGGCCTATTTTGTTCAGCTTTATCACCAATATGGCCCCATCTTTCGTGTCAAGCTGTTCGACCGCGACATCACGGTGATGGCTGGTATCGACGCCAACAACTTCCTAAACCGGGACGGCAACGATATTTTGAACAGCGAGAAGCTGTTTGGCAGCTTTGGTCGCGAATTTGATACCGACATCTTCCTTACCGCGATGGATGGCCCGGAACACAAACATCTGCGCAAACAATCGCGGCGCGGCTACTCACGCTCGGCCATGATGCCCCACATGGCCGACCTGCTCCACATCGTCGATACCTTTGCCGATTCGTTACAACCCGGGCAAACCATTGATGTGCTGCCCACCATCCAATATTTGGTGACGCAGCAGCTAGGCATCGTCATCGCCGGGCGCACCCCAGATGAATACTTCCCAGATTTGCAGCGCTTTCTCAATTACAACATCAACGTCAAAGTGCTGCGCATGTGGCCAGAGTTTATGATGCAGATGCCCGCCTACAAACGGGCCAAAGCGAGGGTGATCGAACTGGGCAAAGAGGTGCTGGCGGCACACCGGGCCAAACAAAGCCAGGCAGACCCTGGCGCAAACGATCTCATCGACGATTTGCTGCAAGCCAAAGATATGGCTGGCCAGCCATACGACGAAGCGATGCTGCTGGCGGCCACGGCTGGCCCGTATTTTGCCGGGATTGATACCGTCGCTTCCTCACTCAGCTTTTTGATTTATACCGTATTGAAACATCCTGAGGTGCTGGCGCAAGTGCGCCGGGAGGCGGCACAGGTTTTTGCCAATGGGGTGCCGGCTCTAACTGACTTTAAGGCGATGGAGATGCTGCACGGAGCCGCGATTGAAACGTTGCGCATGTACCCGGTGGCCCCGTTTACGCCGCGCGTGGCCAAAGCGCCGTTTGAGTTTCACGGCTACCAGGTGACCGCCGAAAGCGAGATTTTCTTTGCCCAAACTGTCACCCATTACCTGCCGGAGTTTTATCCCAACCCCACAAAGTTTGACCCGATGCGTTTTGCCAAAGGCAGCGGGCGGGGCACACCGGGTGCCTTTGCTCCCTACACGTTGGGTGATCATCTTTGCCTGGGGGCAGGCATTGCGGAAGCGCAAATGATGCTTATTCTGGCGCGGCTTTTGTACCGATTGGACCTCTCGTTAACTTCCCCGGATTACGAAGTAACGGTGCACG
This sequence comes from Candidatus Leptofilum gracile, assembly GCA_016713825.1. Lineage (GTDB taxonomy): Bacteria > Chloroflexota > Anaerolineae > Promineifilales > Promineifilaceae > Leptofilum > Leptofilum gracile. The sequence goes on from JADJOJ010000006.1 coordinate 252,471, forward strand.
CTGCGCCATTGCCCAACCCAGGACGCAAGTTCCGGGTGCAGGTTTTGGGCAAGCGGGGGTAACTGAACTGGATCAAAAACGGCCGTCCCCCGCACATGTGGGTTACGGCCGTTTCCCCTTCTCATCCCCCCGTTTTTCTACTGCAAATAACCCAGCCACTTCCGCTGATAATCGATCATCGTGTCTAGCATTTCCGCCATGCCCTGGTAGCGGGTGACAATGGGGTCCACCAGCAGCGCTTGCAGCGCCAGCTCTCGCGATTGGTGCAAAATCGCTTCGGCCGTCAGGTCGTGCACAGCCACCTGGTTGCGCAGCAAGCCCAGAAACCCCTTGGGCAGCTGCCCCATCGCAATGCCGTGAACGCCGTTTTTGTCCACCTTGGCGGGCACTTCCACCACCAGCCACTCCGGCAGCTCGTCAATAAACCCTTTGTTGGGAAGGTTGACGGCCGCTTCTTCATAGCCAGAATCGGTGAGAATGCCCTCCACAATGGGCACGATGCGCTCTTTGAGCTTCAGCTCAATATTCGGCTCAATTTTGGTCAGGTAATTTTTGTAGAAGCGGTAAAAATCATTGATTCCTTTGTGGTCGGTGACGTCGTATGCCCATTGAATGTACTCACCAAAATGGCTGTCGCTGGTAATGGGCAGCACGCCAAACCGCTCCAAAATGGCCTTGAAGACGCGCCGCTCTGGCCATGCTTCGGTTATTGTTTCTAGCGCTTCTTCGGGAACGGCCGTATCCGCACCCGTCTCGTTAAAATATTTGCGGGCAATATCTAGCATGGGCATGTTGCCAAAAAACTCAGGGGCACGCGCCAGAATGTCTGGGTAAGCATCGGCGCCGGTGTCTTGGTACGTGGCCGTGAGTACGGCGCTGAAATGGTTGAGGCCTGCGGCGCGGACGGAGAGATCGGTGTACGGCCGTTCCAAAACCAGGGGCAAAAACCGTTCCAGCGAGGCGATCTCATGACACAATCCAATAAACGATAGCTCAGGAAAAGCCCGGTGCACCGTTGTGCAAATGCGGCTCATCGGGTTGCTAAAGTTAAACACCGTCGCCTCGGGGCAAATCGCCATCACATCGGCGCAAATCGCCAAAATGGGCGGCGTAATACGCAAAGCGTGGAACAGGCCACCCGGCCCGCCATTCTCCCCATACACCTGCTGAATGCCATACTGCTGCGGAATTCGCCAATCCAGCTCCCACAATTCAAACCGGTCGCCCACCTCAATGGAGATGATGACAAAATCAGCCCCTTGCAGCGCCTCGGCCCGGTTGGTAGTCGCCGAAACCGTATACGGCAAATTGTGCGCATCAATGTACGCCTGGCTATTTTGGGCCACCGTGCCCATCGTTACCGGATTAATATCGTGCAGCACAATATGGCTGCCCGCCAATACATCACTTTGAAAAATATCGCCAATGGTGCCGTACCCAAATTGGGCGCTGCCAGCACCAATTAAAACAATTCGTTTTTCCATAAAACACCTACCTTCAAATTTTGGCGAATTATAGGGTAGTTCCAGGCAAATGCCGCCACCAAAAAGCGGTTGGTTCAATGATGGCTGGAATCTTCCCAAAACAAAAAGGGCAGGCCCAACTAAATTGAGCCTGCCCCACCGTTTAAAAACTCAACTAATTTGGCAATCTAGAACGGAATGTCGTCTTCTTCCTGAGCGGGTGCGCCGCCTTCGTACTCATCGCCGCCACTGTAGCTGCCACCTTCTTCGCGGCCACTGAGGAAGCGTACGTTTTCGGCTCGGATTTCAAAAGAAGCGCCAACTGTGCCATCTTGCCTTGTAAACAGTTTGGGGCCGCCGGTATTGCGGTCTGGCGTAATTTGTCCTTCAACCAACACTTTGCTGCCTTTGCTCAAATATTGGTTGGTGCTTTCTGCTTGACGACCCCAAACATTTACCCGGAACCAGGTGGTTTCATCGACAGGCTGGCCGGTGGCCCGGTCTGTCCAACGGCGGCTGGTGGCTACGCTGAAACTGGTAACGGCCGTTCCATCTGGCATATATCGCATCTCTGGGTCACGCCCTAAATTCCCAACCACAATTATCTTTTGGTACATGAAACACTCTCCTTAAAATGCTTACAATTTTGGCACGCGTTTGTCTAAGAGGGAAACGCAAAAGACAATAAATAGTATCACGTTTTAGACAAATGAAAAACAAAAATTCTCGTGCCACTGCGCCCTTAAATCATCCCGTAATTTTAGCACAATTGTTCTATTAAATCAAGTTTTTTGCCCGCAAACTGGACGCGTTTTTGTTTACTTGACCAAATTTCAAATACGCTTACCATATTGTTATGACAAATAACGGTGGATATAAACTCGAGTATCTGGAAAAATACCAGCAGCGTCCATCCAAGCCTTCTGGCCAAAACAACAAGGGGGGCAAAAACCAGCGGGGCTGCCTGGCTCGGGGCTTCATTTTGCTGGTTCAGTTGGGTTTGTTGGGGCTTCTGTTTGGTATTTTGGCCTTTGTCGGCACCTATATTTATCTAAGCAATGAACTGTCAGATTCAATTGATCAGGTATTGGCCTATCGCGGTACGGGCGTGGGGGGCACGCCGCGCTTTTTTGATCGCAATGGGGAACTGCTCTTTGAGCTAACCACCTCAGAAAAACGCCTCTGGCTGGCTTACCCTGAAATTCCCAAAACGGTGATTGATGCCACCGTAGCGGTAGAAGATGACAGCTTTTGGACCAACTACGGCGTAGACCCGGCGGCTATTGGGGCGGCGCTGCTGAACAATTACCGGAATCAAGACGGCCGTCCCGTGGGGGCCAGCACCATTACCCAGCAGCTCGTGCGCCACATCGCCTTCACCTACGAAGAGCGCGTCAGCGTCAGCTACGAACGCAAACTGCGCGAAATTTTCCTCGCTTTCATCATGACCCAGCAGCGCAGCAAAGAAGCGATCATCCAGATGTACCTCAACGAAATTTATTACGGCAATCTGGCCTATGGCATCGAAGCCGCCGCCCAAACCTACTTTGGCAAATCGGCCCAGGACCTCAATTTGGCCGAGTCTGCCTTTTTGGCCGGGCTGCCCCAAGCGCCGCTGGATTGGGACCCGTACACCAATTTTGAGGCGGCCAAAGCGCGGCAAGAGTTCATTCTGGATTTGATGGTAGCGGATGGCACCCTCACCGCGCTGGATGGCGAGGTGGGCAAGCAAACCCCGCTGCGCATTCAGCCGCGCATCACCGCCAACGAGGCGGCGCGGGACGTAACGCTAGAAGCGGCCCACTTTGTGCTGTACGTGCAAAATGAACTGGAGCGGCTTTATGGCCCAGACGCCATTGCCCTGGGCGGCTGGCAAATTACCACCAGCCTGGATTTGAACGTTCACCACATGGCAGAAACGGCCGCTCGTGAACAAATTACCATCCGCGAAGCCAACCACAACGTCAGCAACGCCTCGGTCGTCATTCTTAAACCCGGCACCGGCGAGATTTTGGCCATGGTGGGCAGCCTGGATTATTTCGACGAAGCGATTGACGGCCAGGTAAACGTCGCCCTCAGCCCCCGCCAGCCGGGCAGCAGCATCAAACCAATCACCTACGTCACCGCCTTGCAGCGCGGCTGGTCCACCGCCGACGTGCTGTGGGATGTGCCCATCGAGCTGGATTTGGGGGATGGGGAAAAGATGGTGCCTGTTAATTACGATGGTTACTATCGTGGGCCGGTGCTGTTTCGGGATGCGTTGGCCAACAGCTACAACATCCCGCCCGTACAGCTTTTGCGCGATGTGGGCGTGCCAAACTTTGTGGCCACCGCCCGCAGCATGGGCATTGAATCATTGCGAGAGCCGCCCGGCTTTTACGGTCTGGCGCTTACGCTGGGCGGCGGCGAAGTGCCGCTGCTGGAGATGACCCACGCCTACGCCACGTTGGCCAACCAGGGGCAAAAACCCCGCCTCACCGCCATCCTTAAAATTACCGACAGCCGGGGCAACGTGATTTTTGACGCGCAGCAAAACCAGCTGCCCGCGGTTAACGCCATTGATGCCAAGATTGCCTACATCATCACCGACATTTTGGCCGATGACCAGGCGCGGGTGGCGGCGATGGGGTACAACAGCCCGCTAGATTTGCCGTTTCCGGCAGCAGTAAAAACGGGCACTACCAACGATTTCCGTGATAACTGGACGATTGGGTACACGCCGGGGGTGGTGGTGGGGGTGTGGACGGGCAATTCAGACGGCCGTCCCATGGTCAACTCATCTGGCCTCACGGGTGCGGCCCCGCTGTGGAACACAATCATGCAAACCATTTATGCAGACCCGGCAATGATGGAAAGTTTGTGGGTAAACGGCCGTCCCCCAGCCAACGGATTCATCCAGCCCCAGGGCATCGAACTGCGCCCGGTTTGCTACCCTTCCGGCACGGGGGGCAGCAGCTGCACCGCCAGCCGCAACGATTGGTTCATTGTGGGAGCGCCGGTGCATGGCAATGCCCGCATCAGCTACAACCCCAACATGGGTGAAAACCTGGGCGCGTGGACACTCTCTACCATGCCGCTGCCGGCGGATGAAGCCCAACGCATTCTGGACACCCAGCCGGAACTGAGCAACGGCAGCAAAATCCCCCGCCCCACCGAATGTGTCATCAACACCACCAGCCCCCCGGAAAACGCCACCGAACGGCTGTACCTGCCCGTCCCCCCGTTTTACCCGGATGAGGTAAAGGCGCGTCAGTGGGCACAATCTTCGGGCTACCGCATGGCTCCGCCAGCGGTTTGTCCCCTCAGCGTTTTGCGCGGCTCTCCCACCAGTACACCTAACAGCGAAGCAGGGAATTGAGGGATAAGCGAGATAAGCGAAAAGTAAAAAGTGATAAGTGAACCACTTATCACTTTTTTGCTATTCGTTCGTCAGCCAGGTGCGCTTACTCAGTCGCCAGCACAATATTGCCACATGGGTCGCCGCATTCCTGTACGGCCGTAAAAATGTCATCAATGGCTGGCTCTACGGTTTGAAGGCGGCGGCCGTTTGCCAACGTCAACGTCACGTCCAGGCTGTGGGTTTGGAAGATTTCCACTACGTCGCCACTGTTTAGGATGGATACGGCCGTTTCCCAATCCACCACCTCGGCACCTTCAGCAGATTCATTGCTGGATTCTTGCCTAGTGGCGGCCACAAATTCCAGGGAGCCATCTTCCGTATGCAGCGTGAGCCGATCGCCCGCCAGCGTGTAGCTTTTGGCCTGGGCCAGGGCGGCCAAAAAGTCACTTTCCTGCTGCATCACGTCTTCGTCCAGGCAAGCCATGAGCGTGCTGCCCATCATGCTAAATGCCAGGCTGCCATCGTCGTTGAAGGTGGCGTCGGCAAAGTAGCTGTTGCAGCCTGCGTGGCCGTTGATTTGCGCCCCGTCAAAGTTTAGGGTGAGTTCGGTGTCGGGCAAGACGGCCGTTTGGTTGTCATTCGGTCCAAACGATTCCAGAATCCAGCTGCTGCCTTCCAGTTGAGCACCTTGTTGGTGCGGTGTGGCGGTGGCAGATACGGCCGTTTGGCTCACAATCTCAACCAATGTCACCTCAATTGAGGAGCCATCAGCCGGTGGGTTTTCAATCTCAGTTTCGCTAACGCGCAATTCGTACGCGTAGCCAGGTTCAAATTCAAAACCAATAATCTGACCGTAAAACAGCGTCCAATCCTCAGATTCACTTTCGCGCACCTGCAAACATTTCTGCGGAGCCACGCCCACGCAATCTACCAATTCTGGCCCCACAAACAGGGTCTTGCTCCCTGCTGCCGTGTCATCTGTTACGCCAGACTCTTCCGTTGGGGCCGAAGCAAAGACCAGGAGCCCATTATTGTAGGTCAGCGTGAGTAACCCTTCGGCGACAACATATTGTTTGGCGGTAGCCATCGCAGCCAACACATCATTTTCTTGCTGCATGATAGGTTCCAGGCAGGCCATTCTGGTGGAGCCGATGGGGCCAAAATTCAGCGCATCGCCAGATTGGGTAAAGTCGGCGAAGTAGGTGTTGCAGGTGGCGGTACCAGAGATACGGCCGTCGGCAAACATAAGCGATACCGAGGTGTCTGGCAACAATGGCTTCAGGTCGCCTTCTGGGCCAAACTCTTGCAACACCCAGCTGGTGCCGTTCAGGCTGGCGCTCGATTCGATGGCGGGTTCGGTTGGGGAAACGGCCGAATCGGTCGCCCCACATGCAACCAGTGCCAGCATAAACAGGCTGGTCACCAATAAAATTTTTGCTAATCTCGTTTGCAGCTTCATTAAAAACACGCTCCTCTAAAGGTAAAGTTTTTCGATTTTGTGGGCGCTTGGGAAATGCTTCACAAGCACGCCTGTTTATCAAACGCCACAGCCCGGTAAATGGTTCCCCAACGGCCTAAAAACAAAAAAGGCACCCTCATTATGAGTGCCTTTTTCATACGGTGCGAATTAAGGTAAGAGACGGCCGTTTCAATTAATGATGATGGTCGTCATCTCCATGCACATGGCCGTGGGCCAGCTCTTCCTCTGTGGCCAGACGCAGCGCCGGAATGGTTACCTCGAAGTACAGCGTTTCGCCAGCCAGGGGATGGTTGAAATCGAGCATAACTTCACTTTCGCGAACTTCAGCCACAGTCGCGTCGAACGGTTCATCCGTTTCGGCATCACGCAGGCTAAGCTCCAACCCTTCAACCAATTCCATATCATCGGGGAACATAGAACGGGGCACAATTTCAAATGCTTCCATATCCACTTCACCGTATGCTTCACCGGGTGGTACGATTACGGTTTTACTATCGCCCACGGCCAAGCCGACGAGCGCCTTTTCAAGCCCCGGAATAATTTCACCATAGCCATGCAAATAGACAAGGGCGTCCCCATCAGAAGCGTCTACAACTTCGCCATCATCCAGGCGCAGCACGTATTCCAAACTGACGACGATACCGTCTTTGATTTTTAGTTGTTCGCTCATCATTCTCTCCCAAAAAAAGAAAGACTTCCGCCAAACGTTTGGCGAAAGTCTTAAAATACTACTTGTTAAATTTTATAACACCTACCTGCACGGTAGCAGGCAGGTGAACAAGACGCGTGGACCTTAAACGGCCGTTACGTTGGCAGCAGCGGGGCCTTTGGGGCCAGCTTCGATGCTAAACTCGACGCGTTGACCTTCATACAAGGTTTTGCGGCCGGAACCATTAATAGCTGAGTAATGCACAAATACATCATCGCCATCATCTACAGCAATAAAGCCGAAGCCTTTTTGATCGTTGAACCATTTTACGGTCCCGGAAGTTAAATCTGACATTAAAAAGATTCTCCTTGTGGTTCTACGTAAACGGCCGTTTTGCAACCACATCTATTTATTCTAAAGTTGGCCGTTTACAAGTGCGATTTTGCCATAAAAAAAAGCGCTTCCCGACTTTGTGAGTCCGGGTAACGCTTTTGAATTCCAGGACAATCTCGCGAAATTTACACGAATAGCGTACACGATTCTCTATCTTCCGTCAATAATCTCAAAAAACTGATGAGGGTTTTTCAAAGGGTTTTTCAAAGGTTTATTGTAACCATCCACGCACTCCGCCGCCCCTCAGTCTTGCAGGGTTGTTTCCCTCACCGTGCTGGCTGGGTGCGGCACAGCTAAACCCAGTGGATTGACGGTATAACCGGGGAAAATGGCGGGCAGCAGCGGGTTGTTCAGCCGCTTTTGGATGATTTCGCCCAGCACGTCCCGGTAGTCGGTGGTGACGGCGAGGTCGCCGGGGCCGACGAGCTGCTCGTGGTGCAGGCCGGGCCAGCGGGCGTACACGCGCCCGCCGTTAAGACCGCCGCCCAGCGCCATCATCATGCTGCCGTGGCCGTGGTCGGTGCCCAGGCCACCATTTTCCTGCGCCCGCCGCCCAAATTCGGACATGACGACCACGGTGACGTTGCCTATCTGCGCCTGCAAATCTTCGTAGAAGGCGGCCAGGCCGCCGGCTAGTTCGGCCAGATTGCTGGCCATGCTGCCCACCGCGCCGCCCTGGGCCACGTGGGTGTCCCAGCCGTCCACATCGATGCAGGCCACTTCCACCCCCACTTCCGCTTTGATGAGTTGAGCCACCAGGCGCAGCGCCTGGCCAAACTCGTTTTCCTGATACGGCCGTCCCCCAGCCACATACCCCGCCACATCAATCTTGCCCAGCACCTCGATGGAGGCAAATGTCTGCTGTGCCGCTGCCGTGAGCATGTCCTGGTTTTGGCTGTAGAGCGTTTGCAGCAGGCTGGTCATCTGCCCGATTTGTTCGGGACGGCCGTTCAGATGGTACTCAGCAATGGATTGCAGCGCGGTGGACGAAACCGCCCCGGTGAGCGACGCAGGCAGCATGTCGCCCACGCCGATCGCCCGCAGCGAGGAGCTGTTGCCGCTGTCTAGCGTGGCCAGATGGCGCGCCAGCCAGCCGGTGTAGTCGCCGTTTTCTGTAGCCCCCCGCTCCATCAAATCCATCGCTTCAAAGTGGGAGCGGGTTTCGTCCGGTGACCCGGTGGCCTGGATGAAGGCCAGGTCGCCTGCGGCATAAATATCGTGCAGCGGGGCCAGGGCGGGGTGCAGGCCAAAAAAGCCATCGAGGTCTACGGTACGGCCGTCTCCCGCCTTGTTGTCATCGGGCCGGGGAATGCCGATGAGGGGGCGATGCTGGTAATACGCCTCGTCGCCGTGGGGCACCACCATGTTCAGGCCGTCGGCCCCGCCGCGCAAAAAGATGCAGACCAGCGTGTCGCCCGCTGGCCCCACGTGCGGGTCCGCCAGGCTGATGCGCGGCATCCAGGTGGGCAGGGCCACCAGCTTGTTGCCAAACATCAGCGCCGCGGCAGACTGGGCGCCCCGGCCCAAAAAAGTGCGGCGGCTTAACGTTTCATATTCCTGGCAATGGGTCATCGTTTGTTTACGCATTTGTTTGCTCCTCTGTTGGTCGGATTGCCAATCCGATGGACGATTGTTAGCGGTTGGTACACATTGGCTCCAGTTCGATAGCGCTGTTGGGCAGGGGCTGCCCGGCGGCGTCGTGGACGGGTAGGCGGTCGGCGGTGGACGGGTTGTACAGGCCAAGCAGCAGCCGGTAGCCGTCTAGTTCATCGCAGCCCACAGCCCCGGCCAGCAGATGGGTATCGGGGACGAGGATGCCCGCGGGCCACCAGCTTGTGGGGAAGTTGCCGTCACGCGGCAGGCCATCCCCTTGCGTCACCAGCGCCCCGGCGTCATCCACCAGATGCACAAAGATGGTCCAGTCGGCCGTGGGCGGCGTGTCGGCCTGCCAATACAGGGTGAGTGCCAGCCCGGCGGCGTCGGGTTGCAGCGTGTACCCCAAAAGCTGGATTTGCGGGCCAAAGGTGTAGTGGATGGGAACGGCCGTTTCCACCACCCCCTCCTCTTCCCCACTTAAAACCGGCACTGGCCCAACGCGCAGCAGTTCGCCCCCTTGCCCGGTCAGCGGCAGGCGCGTCTGGGTCACCTCATCCAGCAAAACCAGGTTGAACCAGTAAAGCGAGGGCACGGGCAGCTCTTCCGGCAGGGTAAGTGTGTATGGCTGCACAATCGTCTCGTTGGCTTGCCAAAATGGCGCGGGATAGCGCGACGTGCCCAGCAGGGCCGAGGTCGCCGCCACCTGGGCTTCCGCATCCAGCGGGGCCACCTGGATGAACGTTTCGATGAGGTGCGCGCTGGCGGGAGGTTGCGCCAGCTGCCAGTAAAGCGTCAGCGTCACATCCTGGCCGCTGTGGGCCGTTTCTGGAACGATTGTGTAGCCCAACAGGTGGAACTGCCCGGCAAAAGTAGCGTCCAGGGGCGTGAAGGCGGCTGCTGTACCCGCTGGCTGGTTGACCGGGGCGAAGGCGGGCTGAATTTTGGCGGCTGGTGCCAGCACGGCCAATACGGTCAGCGGCAGCCCCAGGGCGAGCTGCCCCACCCAGGCGGGCCAGCGCAGTCGGGCCAGCCCACGCTGCCAGCCCAGCGTCAGCAGGCAGGCCAGCGGGGCGATGACGGGGAAAAGGAGACGGCCGTACGGCGCGGCCGTGCGCCACAGCCAGACAATCAGCAAGCCGCCATTCAAAAATAGTGCGAACCACAAAATGATCGTGGATGGGTTGGTGGCAGACGGCCGTTTGCCCCACCACCAGCCTGTCAGGCCAACGGCCGTTAGCAGCACAAACCAGGCGTACCAGCCAGCGGGCATAAAAATGGTGGCCCAGCCAAATGCGGCCCAGTAACTTTTGAATGCACCCCATCCCTGCATCAGCAAGAAGCGCAGCCGGGCCATCAGATCGATTACGGGGGGCAGGGCGTTGTGGCTCGCCAGCGCCAGCGGATCGCCGTAGAGGAGGCCGTTGCGCAAATACCACCAGCCGCCAACGGCCGTTATCACCAGCAACCCACCCGCCAGCAGCGCACCCAATCGCCCCTGCGACCAGCCCCTGCGCCGGGCACGGTGCCGCAGCACCAGCAGGGCTGGCGGCAGCAAAATGAAGCCCGTTTGTTTGGTGAGGATGGCGCAGCCCAGCAACAAAAAGAGCGCCGCTTCGCGCCAGCCCACTGCCGAATCCTCACGCTGCCACAGGCTAACCAGCAGCACAAAGCTCCAGGTACACAGGGCAATCAGCAGTGCGTCGTTGCTGACGCCGTTGCTAAGGTACAAAAAAGTGGGGTTGAAGAGGACGAGGGCAACGGCCGTTGCCTGCCAGCGCCATTGCCGGGGCCACAGCTGCCGGGCCAGCGCCCAACTGCCCAGCACCGTTATCCCCCCAAAAAGCAGCGAGAGCAGCCGCACCCGGTTCAGGGCAATGGCCCACGGGGCGAGGTTGGGCGGGGTTTGAACGGCCGTATGCACATACATATTTTTGTTTTGCGCCCCCTCGCCCAAATTCAGCCCCACGCCTCGGGCGAAGTTGGGGTTGGGGATGACTGCCTGGGCAAATTGGCCGGTGTCTGCTTCACCAACCAGCAGCGATGCCAGCCCGTAATACAGCGGCGGCGCATAATAAAACGGCACATCTGCAGAAACTGTGGGGGCTGGCCCGGTGCGGGTGGTGGCTGGCTTGGGGGGCAAGGTGTGGTGCTGGGCGATGTAATTGACCACGGCAAAATGGGCCGGTTCATCGGGGGTTTCTAGCAGGGGGGTGGCCTGGCGGTACAGCCAGCCCAGGGCCACAAACAGGCAAACGGCCACCGTCGGCAGCAGTTGGCCTGGATTTTCCTGCATGGTGCGCAGCAAGCGTCTGAGCATTATCCTTTCTTGAAGCGACAAACGCCGACGGGAGAACGGAGTGAGATGGGGGGCATCGGCACACAAAGCCAACCAGCCCGCAAACGGTGGCTGGCAAACAGGGAACACAAAACCGGGGGAATGATGGCAGTTGCCTGGGATGAGGTCTTTTTTGCTGGGCAAACTGGATAACTGACCCGTAGTATACGGTGGATTGGGCGTGGCGGAAACGGCCGTTGCCCAGCGCAGGCAGGTAGACATGGCGGTTCTCATCTAAATCTCACACCCACTGGAACTCTGGGCTGGCCAGCAGCAAGGCGATGCAGTCGCGCAGGCGCTGTTGGCCCTCGCCGTTGTGGATGGATTGGCTGCCGATGTAGGCCGTGAACAGCTCAAGTTCGTTGGGGGGCAGGGAACGGCCGTACACCAATCCGGCAAACAGCTGTAGGGCCGATTCGGCCGTTTCTGCTCCGCCCGCCGCCAGCAGATCGTCCAGGGGCACGCGGGCACCGGCAATCTGGTTGTGCAGCAAGGCCAGGGCGAAGTTCCAGCGGGGCAGCAAATTGGCCGTCCACGCCGTCGAAACATCTGGGTAGCCATCCGGCGGCGGCCACTGGAAGAGCGGCTGGCCCATCATTTGCATCCAGTCGGCAATGGCGTGGCCCCGGCCCAGGCGGAAGTTGACGTGCAGCGTGCGCAAAACGGAGACCAGGTAGGTATACGGCCGTTTCAGCTTCACCGGAGCCGTGGCAAAGTCGTCGCTCAAAAAGATGACGCGCAGCATTGGCTTGATTTCGCCGCCGCTTTGCAAATAGGCATCGGCCACCTGGCGGACCAGGTCGGGGGGCGGGTCATCTGCCACGAAGCGGCGCACCAGCTTGGTGGCCAAAAAGGTGGCTGTGGCGGGATGGCTGGCCAGCAGGTCGAGCAGCTCTTCCACTTCCGCTTCGCCGCGCCCGGCGGGGAAGGTTTTGCCCAGCACCTGCTTTTCGCCAAAGTCGTGTTCGGCTTCATTAAATACAAACTGGCCACGTAAACGGCCGCGTTTGGCCACGGTCCAGCCGGTAAGCAGGCGGGCCACTTGCTGCACATCTTGCTGGCTGTAGCCGCCGTTCACGCCCAGGGTGTGCAGCTCTAGCAGTTCGCGGGCGTAATTTTCGTTGGGATGGCTCTTTTCGTTGCTGATGTTGTCCAGGTAGAGCAGCATGGCGGGGCTTTGGGCCGATGCGCCGAGCAGATCGCGGAAGTTGGTGAGGGCGTACGGCCGTATCACCTCCCGATCGTCTACCATTTTGGCCAGGGGCATCATCCTGTCTTTGCGCAGGTAAATGTTGAAATGGTCTGACCAGAACTCCACCATCGCCTCGTACAGCTGACGCTTGGAGTAGATGGCGCGCATGAAGGTGCCGCCCACCAGTTCGATCGCCGCATCTTGCGGTTCTTGCTCTACCAGCACGCTGGCATCCATCTGGTACAGCGTCTGGTGCCGGGCAATGAGGTCGCCGGGCAGGTCGTCAATCGTTTCGGGATTGAGCTGTTCTTCCAGGTAGGCGTCCAGCCCCAGCCGATTGATCTGCTCGCTGCTGGCGGGGTTGGGGCCGTAGCCCGCCCGGTTGAGCAGCCGCCGCGCCGGGTTTACGGCCAGTGCGGGCAGATTGGGGGCGGTTTGGGTGAGGGCTGTGGCTCCGGCGGTTGGCGCGGCCATGATTGGCGGCAGTTCGTTTTGGGCCAGTTCTCGCCCCACCACGCTACAGCCAGCGGTTCCGGCAGCAACGGCCGTTAGCCCACCCAGGCGAAGGAAGTCGCGTCGGGTTAGTTTCATCGTTCCTCTCAGTAATCAGTAGTCCGTAATCAGTAGGTCAGTGATCAGTAATCAGTGGGGTCCGTAACTGGTTACTGAATACCGCTTACTGATTACTGGCCACAACCACTTGCTCAATCACGGCAGGCCGGGGCAGCCAGCCGAGCAGGCCAAAGGTGGCCGCGCCGATGACGGTGATGCCGATGATGGGGGCAAACAAGAACCAGCCAACGATGGGGAAGAGACAGGCCAGTTCGTACATCACTGCGCCGCGCAGCAGATTGAGCGCTTCGGAACTGGGGCTAACCAGCAGGGTGACGCGCCGGGCCAGCAGGCGAGACATGCCGGCTGCGCCCAGCGTGCCCAGCCCCATACCCACAAACGCCGCCAAAAAGGCGCTGGCCTGGCCTGGTCCCGGAATGTTGGCGGTAATGACGATGAAGAAGAGGAATACGGCCGTAACCGGCACCCCTAACCCAAAACTTTTCCCCGGCGTCTGTTCCAGGCGCGTTTCGATGCGGCTGGTGACCTGGGGCATGAGTAAATTCAGCGCCAGCAGCAGCGCTGGCAGGCAAATGAGAATCCCAAGCAGGGAATAAACAACAATATACACATCAACCATGAGAAGCTCTCCTTACAATAGATAGCGTGGCTTGGGGCTTGTGGTGAGCGATTTGTACCAGTCACTAATCACCAGCCACTACCCGATACTGTTTATAGATACCGGACAGATTCCCAAAAGTTGCAATGCGGATGTAAATTGTTTGTAAAGCGGGGTTATTTGTTAAGCAGCGCCCGGGTGCAGGTGCACGGTTCTTGCTTAAACGTTTGCCAGATGGTTTGGCGGCAGGTTTCAAACTGGGCTTCAGCTTCGGCCTGCTGCCCGGCCTGGCGATAGAGGTTAATGAGCCAGCGGTGCCAGCCTTCGTGGTGTGGCTCAATTTGCAGGAGTTGGCGGGCAAAGTAGATTGCTCTTTCCAGGTCGCCAAGCGCTTCATGTTTTTCAATGAGTTTGAGGGTTGTTTGCAGGGCCAGCAGACGGTGTTGTTCACGTTCCAGGGTGGCCCATTCCACAAACCCTTTGGCGTCTTGCAGCTGTACGGTTTGCAGAAAATCGCCCCGGTACAGGGTGAGGGCGCGTTCTGGCTGTTCGGCGATGGTTTGCTGGAAGACGGCCGTATCGACCCACACTTCATAGGCCGGGTTCAGCCGCACCGTTTGCCGTGTGATCAAAATCGTGTCTTCACATACGCGGCGCAGCCGCGACAGCAGCACGCGCAGATTGTTATTCGCCTGACTGCGCGAGTGAACGGTAAACAGCAAAGAGGCCAGCGCTTCACGTAAATGGGGGTAAGGGTTGCACACCAGGTAGGCAAACAACGCTTCTACTTTGCTGGTGGTTGTGTCTAGGATGGGATTTCCGTTAATCAAAAAAGAGGGTGTGCCAAATAACACAACCTTTAATGAAGAAGGAGATTCCGCTTCCCTATTTTGCCTAATGAATGTTTCCTGCTCTAGTGGCTGCATAGATTTGTTTGGTGGACAGAAATGTGATGAATGAAAAACCATTGTTTACTGGTTCTTCATGCATCTTAGGTGAGCAAAGTTAACGTTTGGCTTAAGTGGGGAATGAATTGGGAAAAGGGGAGGGAGCGGGGAAAAAAAGAAACGGCCGTCTCCCACAGACGGCCGCTTCTTTTACCAAGGAGTGAATGAAAGAAATAGACGTTTTAGGCGTGCGCCATCTGCGGCGCATCCTCAAACTGCGCTTCTTCGGTGGAGCCTTTCAGGGCGGCGGTAGACGCTTCGCCACTGGAAACGGTCAGCATAATCTCATCGAAATAGCCAGCCCCCACAAAGCTTTGGTGCTTTACAGCCCGGTAGCCATCGCTTGCTTCCAGGTTAAACTCGCGATCTTGCAGGCGAGAGTAGCCAGCCATCCCTTCATTTTTGTAAGCCAATGCCAGTTCAAACATGCTGGTGTTCAGGGCGTGGAACCCGGCCAACGTTACAAATTGGAACTTGTAGCCCATCTTGCCCAGCTCAACCTGGAACTTGGCAATGGTGTCTTCATCCAGGTTGCGCCGCCAGTTGAACGATGGCGAACAGTTGTAGGCCAGCATTTTGCCGGGGAACTTCTCGTGAATCGCATCGGCAAACTCTTTGGCTTCGCCCAGGTCTGGTGTGGAGGTTTCGCACCAGATGACGTCGGCGTATGGGGCGTAGGAGAGGCCGCGGGCGATGGCGCTTTCCAGGCCGCCTTTGACATTGTAGAACCCTTCAGACGTGCGCTCGCCGCTGATGATAAAGGGCTGGTCGCGCGGGTCAATATCGCTGGTGATCAGCTGGGCCGAATCGGCATCGGTGCGGGCAATGAGCACCGTGGGCACGCCCATGACGTCAGACGCCAAACGGGCGGAGACGAGCTTTTGGATAAATTCGCGGGTGGGCACCAGCACTTTGCCACCCATGTGGCCACATTTTTTGGCTGAAGAGAGCTGATCTTCAAAGTGTACGCCGGCCACGCCTGCCTCAATCATCATCTTCATCAGTTCGAAGGCGTTGAGTGAGCCGCCAAAGCCAGATTCGGCATCGGCGACGATGGGGGCAAACCAGTAAACACCGTTTTGGTTGTTCATGTGGTAAATCTGGTCAGCGCGCATGAGGGCATTGTTGATGCGCTGGGCGAGTTTGGGGGCGCTGTCGGCTGGGTAGAGGCTTTGGTCTGGGTAGGTATGGGCGGCCCCGTTGGCATCGGCGGCCACTTGCCAGCCGCTGAGGTAGATCGCTTTGAGGCCAGCTTGCACCATTTGCACCGCCTGGTTGCCGGTAACGGCCCCCAGTGCGTTGACATAATCTTCTTTTTGCATCAATCGCCAGAGACGCTCAGCACCCATCCGGGCCAGGGTATGTTCAATTTGGATGGTTCCCCGCAGACGCGAAACATCGTAGCTGGTATACGGCCGTTCAATACCCTGCCACCGTTTATCAAACTTCCAACTATTTTCCATCTGCGTTACGTCGTACTGTTTTAACATGCTCACTCCTCCGAATTTGGTTAAGTATAATTAGGAAAATATGCGGCTCATCTGATTTGCGCCGCGAAAAAACTAATTCAGGCGTTCATAAGCTGGCAGCGTTAAAAATTCGGTGAATTCGTTGCCAATGATAATTTCTTCGAACAGTTTGCTGGCGTCCTGGTATTTGCCATTCTGGAACTGCTCTTGCCCCACCATGCCCTCAATTTGCTGCATGACGGTGGGCATTAGTTCGCGAATAAGGTCTGGGGTGATGGAACGGCCGTCTGCCAGTTTGGTGCCTGGATTGTGAACCCACTGCCACAGTTGCGCGCGAGAAATTTCGGCCGTGGCCGCATCTTCCATCAGGTTGTAGATGGGCACGCAGCCGTTGCCATCCAGCCAGGCGGCCATGTATTGAATGCCCACGTCGATGTTGGTGCGCAGCCCAGCTTCGGTGATGTGACCTTGCGGTACGGTTAGCAAATCATCAGCGCTGATCTGCACATCTTCGCGCAGGCGGTGGAGCTGGTTGGGGCCGTGCATCACTTTGTCGAACTCTTCTTTGGCAATGGCTACCAGCCCAGGATGGGCCACCCAGGTGCCGTCGTGCCCGTCTTCGGCTTCGCGCTTTTTGTCGGCGCGCACTTTGGCCAGGGCGGTGTCGTTGGCTTGCGGATCATTTTTGATGGGAATTTGGGCTGCCATGCCGCCCATGGCGTGGATGCCGCGCCGGTGGCAGGTTTTGATGAGCAGCAGCGAGTAAGAGCGCATCATGTGGGTGGTCATGGTCACTTCGGCGCGGTCTGGCAGCACAAAGTTGGGGTGGTTGCGGAATTTGCGGATGGCGCTGAAGATGTAATCCCAGCGGCCGCAGTTGAGGCCAGCGGAATGGTCGCGCAGTTCGTACAAAATTTCGTCCATTTCAAATGCGGCCAAAATATTTTCGATGAGCACGGTGGCCCGGATGGTGCCTTGCGGTACGCCCAGCTTTTCTTGGGCCAGCACAAACACGTCGTTCCAGAGGCGGGCTTCGTGGTGGCTTTCTAATTTAGGCAGGTAAAAGTAGGGGCCGCTGCCTTTGGCCAGCAGTTTTTTGGCGTTGTGGAAGAAGTAGAGGCCAAAATCGAACAGGGAGGCGGAGAGGGAACGGCCGTTCAACAAAACATGCTTCTCATCCAGGTGCCAACCACGAGGACGCACCAGCAATGTGGCAATCGTTTCATTTAATGTATAAAGCTTGCCGTTGGGGTTTGAAAACGTAATCGTACCGTCGATAGCGTCGCTGAGGTTGATTTGGCCCAAAATGGTGTCGGTCCAGGTGGGGGAGTGTGAATCCTCAAAATCGGCCATGTACATGTTGGCCCCGGAGTTGAGGGCGTTGATGACCATTTTGCGGTCTACAGGGCCGGTAATTTCTACGCGGCGGTTGATGAGGTCGGCGGGGATGGGGGCGACTTTCCATTCTGCCTGGCGAATTTCGGCCGTTTCTGGCAAAAAGTTGGGCATCTCCCCAGCATCGAGCCGGGTTTGGCGCAGTTGACGCTGTTGCAGCAGCGTGCGCCGCCGTTCGCCAAAGGCCGCTTCCAGTTCTGCCACAAAGTCTAAAGCCTCTGGCGTTAAAATACGTTCAAATTCAGGTTGAAGGTCACCAGTAAGCTGTAAATCGTGGGTCATGTGGGAAGCTCCTTGATAACTTTTTTGCCTTCGCTTTTTGTAAAACCATCGCAACTAGCGAAAATTCGCTGTTTGTGAAGAAAAGTATAAACGAATTACGCACTGTGTCAAGACCAAATTAGCGACTTTTCAATTGTTAGCGAAAATTCGCTAAAAGTTGTATTATTGGCAGATGTTAACAACAACGGCCGTAAAACGTACTCACGCAAGCAACAACACAACAAAGAGAGTTCTCATGACGAACAACCTCATCAACATTATTTTTGGCATGAAAGTGCGCCAGGCCCGGCTGGAAACCGGCCTGACGCTGTCTGAATTTGCCAATCAATGTGAGCTTTCTCCTTCTTACGTAACCGAAATTGAGAAAGGGCGCAAATATCCTCGCGTCGATAAAATCATGCGCATGGCCGAGGTGCTGCACAAGCCGTACGATGATCTGGTGTCCATTGCCCTGTCGCCTTCCATGACTTACCTGAGCACCACGCTCAAATCCATCACCTTCCAGCGCTTCCCTTTTGAAGAGTTTGGCCTGGAAATGGGCGATCTGGTTACGCTGCTGACGCGTGAACCAGAGAAGGCTAGTGCGTTGCTGCATGCGGTGTTGGAAATCGGCCGTCGCTACGACCTGCACGAAGAAGATTTTTTACGCGCCGCGCTCCGTTCTTACCAGGAAATCCACGAAAACTACTTTCACGACCTGGAAGATGCGGCCAGCACATTTATTGAAAAATACGGTGCCCAAGGAAACCTGACAGAAGAGCCGCCCATTAGCCTAAAAGCGCTGCAAACCATTCTGGAAAAGGTGTATGGCTATGAGTTAGACCTGCAAACGATTGATGAACAGCCCGCCCTGCGTAAGTATCGGGCCGTCTATTTTGAGGGCAAAAAACCCCGGCTGTTGGTTAACAGCGCACTAAGCACACGCCAGGTCACCTTCATTTTGGCGCGGGAAGTGGGGTACCAATATTTGGGGCTAAAGGAACGCTCTTTTGCTTCTACGCCAGACCAGATCAACTCTTTTCAGCAAATCCTGAATGATTTTAAGGCGGCTTATTTTGGCGGTGCCCTGCTGATGCCCCGCCAGCACATGCTGGCCGACCTGCAACATTTTTTTGAGCAAACAACCTGGTCGCCCCACCTGATGCTGGCTATGCTAGACAAATACAACGTGACGCCAGAGATGCTTTTTTACCGGTTTAGTGAACTAATCCCCCAATTTTTTGGGGTAAAGCTGCACTTCCTCCGGTTTCATCACCGGGAAAAGAGCGGCACGTACCAGTTGGTGAAGCAGCTCAACATGAACCAGCTTATTGTGCCCAGCGGCATTGGCTTGCTGGAGCATTACTGCCGACGCTGGCTGTCTGTGCGGCTGCTGCGCGATATGGAAGAGACGAATATGGTGCCCGCTCCTTCAGAGCAGCCGCACGTTGGGGTGCAGATGTCTGAGTTTGTGGAGACGCAGGACCGGTTTTTGTGCCTGGGTTTCTCGCGAGAGCTTAGCCTTTCGCCGGGGATGACGAGCAGCGTGATTGTTGGTTTTCGGGTGGAGTCAGATTTGAAGAACACGATCCGGTTTGCGCAAGACCCGGCCATTCCGCAGGTAATCATTAATGAGACGTGCGAGCGATGCCCCCTTACTGCTGAGCAGTGCCGGGAGCGGGCTGTGGAACCGACGATTTTGTGGGAAGAGCAGAAGCAGCGGGAACGCAAGCTGGCGCTGACGGAAATTCAAAATCGGCTTTAAGCAACGCTTTGCGCTGGGTGGTAATTTTGTATGGCCGCAGACAGTTCATCCAGGCGCACAGGTTTGCTGAGGTAGTCATTCATGCCAGCGGCCAAAAACCGCTCGCGGTCGCCCTTGAGGGCGTTGGCGGTGAGGGCGATGATGTGGGGTTGGATGGGGAGCGTTTCGTTTTGGCGTATGTGTTGGGTCGCCAATAAGCCGTCCATTTCTGGCATTTGCACGTCCATGAGGATGATATCAAACAGCTGGTGCTGCAAGGCGGCCAGCACTTCTTGCCCGTTTTGCACTACCTGGGCTGTATAGCCGAGTCGCTCTAGCATGCGCAGGGCGACTTTTTGGTTGATGTTGTTGTCTTCTGCCAGGAGGATGCGGAGGTGGCTATGGGGATCTGTGGGGGTGGCAACGGCCGTTTCCACCAACGGCTCTTTTTGTTTGCTTTCCTGGCAAACCTGGCTCAGGGCTTGCTGTAAATTGTGGGGTTTTACCGGCTTGTTGATTTGCCGGGCAAACAGCGCCTCTGCTTCTGGGCTGGTCAGCTTACCGAAAGAACTCAGCAGTACCAATGGGCACGAGATACGCATCTGCTGCTTGAGCAGACGCGCCAACGTCAGGCCATCCATCTGCGGCATTTCCATGTCCATAATCACCGCGTCGAAGTTGCTATCTTTGGCCAGCAGATCTATGGCGGCCAGACCAGAATCAACCAGACAAGAGGCCACGTGCCAGTGAGACAGGTAATGTTTTAGGATGAATCGGTTAACCGAGTGATCATCGACAACCAGGAGACGTTTGCCCACGAGAGGGTAGGGGGCTGGTTCGGCTAAATCATCGACCGCCACCCAAGGTTCGGCCAAAATGGTAACGTTAAAAGTAGAGCCTTCATTGGGCACGCTTTCTACCCACATCTGGCCGCCCATTGCTTCGGCCAGCCGTTTGCTAATGGCCAGGCCCAGCCCTGTGCCGCCAAACTGGCGCGTTGTAGAAGAATCTACCTGGCTAAACGATTGGAACAGCCGGTGCAAACGGTCTTGCGGAATGCCAATGCCGGTATCAACCACCGCAAACCGCAGCTCGCACTTTTCGGCTTGCCGGCCCAGCTGCGTTACCGAGAGAAACACTTCGCCGTGGCTGGTAAACTTGATGGCATTGCTCAGCAGGTTCACCAAAATTTGGCGCAGTCGGGTCACATCGCCAGTTATCAGTTCTGGCACGTCTTCTTCGATGAGGTAAACGAGCTCTAGCCGTTTGTCAAAGGCGGGGGCTGCCATCAAATCGATGGCACTTTCTACACATTCGCGCAAACTAAAGGGAATGGTTTCTAGCTCTAGCCGCCCGGCCTCAATTTTGGAAAAGTCGAGGATGTTATTGATGATGCTTAAGAGGCCGTCGCCGCTGCCGCGAATGGTTTCTAGAAAATCTTTTTGCTCGGTGTTTAGCGGGGTATCCAGCATCAGGTCTGTGAGGCCAATGATGGCGTTGAGGGGGGTGCGAATTTCGTGGCTCATGTTGGCCAGAAATTCGCTTTTGGCGCGGTTGGCAATTTCGGCTGCTTGTTTGGCTTCTTTGGACTCATCGTAAAGACGGGCTTTTTCGATGGCGCCTGCCAACTGCCAGGCGATTGTTTCGGCCAGCCGCACGTCTTCATCTGTAAACACGTAGCCGGGTGTGGTGCGGTCTATGCCAATGCTGCCAATAATTTTGCTGTGGGCCCGCAGGGGGATAGCCATGAGCGACTGGGTGCGGCGGCTGACCATGACGTCTTGCATTTTGGCATATTGGGGAGCGGTTTGGGCATTGTCCACGCGAATGGAGTTGCCTTGCAAAGCCAATTTTGTGCCTAAATTATCTTGCGGCAGCAGCAAGCCGGTTGAATCTGGCTCTGTGGGGTCTGGGCTATAGCTTGCCACGACGCGCAATTCGGAGCCATCTTCATTGAGCAAGGCGATGCCACAATTGCGGGCATCTAGCAAGGTTGCCAGCTCTTTGGCAATGACAAACAGGGTGCTTTGCAAATCCATGCTGTTTGTTAGCAGGTAAGCGATATGGTTGAGAGCTGAAAGGTCGGCGATCGTTTCTTTGAGTTTGGTATTGCTGGCTTTGGTTTCGGCAACGGCCGTTTCTAAATCACCCTCTCGTTTGCGCAGTTCTGAAATATCGCGGGTGATGGATTGCCAATAAAATTTGCTGTCGGTGCCGTTGGTAAACGGCCGTATACGCGACTCTACCAGAATGTAACGGCCGTCTTTATGGCGCATCCGTCCTTCAACTGTGAAATCTTTACCCTGCTGAATGGTGTGCAAATAGTGATCCGAGCGAAAAATGGCCACATCATCTGGGTGGAACAGGTGAAAGGGTGTTTTGCCCAGCAGTTCTTTGGGTGAGTAGCCAAACAGCTCTGTTACTGAAGAGGAGAGGTAGACAAGGCGGCTGTCTAATTGATGCAGGCAGATGAGGTCGTTGAGGTTTTCAGAAATAAGGCGATATTGTTGTTCGCTTTCTTGTAGGGTTTGCTCAATATGTTCTCGTTCTGCGAGTTCGCGGTTTAGCCGCACGCTGATATCTTTAAATTTGCCCACAATGAGCGCGGCGAGCAGGGTGATGAGGTGGCCGGGCAGCCCTTCTAGAAAAAACTCGGTGGGATACGGCCGTTCAACCGTTCCCACAATCACCAGGTTAACAAAATAAGCAAGTAGGGAAGCCACCACCCCGGCACGCAGGCCATAAACCCAGGCCAGAAACAGCACGGGCAGCATGATTAAACTGGCAATAACATACCCCAATAGTGGGTGTAAAGCATAAAAAATGATTGCGTAAACGGCCGTTAAAAATGTGGCGACCAGGACCATTTCTGTGGCTTTTGTTGCTCGTCTAGATAGAGCATGCCACCTGTCTATTATTTTTTGGCGTAATGAGCTCATCATATTACCTGGGGATTGCTACTGCTCTTTGACCGTATTTTGTACCAGTTGTTACTGACTAACAATCTGACTTTAGTCATTTGTCGGCGGACGCTTGGGGGGGCGCTGCTGCCGGGGGTTACCCATCTTTTTGCCAGGTTTCTAGATGTTGTTCAATGAAATGGATGATATCTTGGTGGGCTTGCTTGTTATTTTGCACCTGAAACGGCCGTCCAAACGCCACATGAATCGGCTTGCTGCGGTTTAGGGGGCCAAAGTCGCGCAGGTAACGGCCGTTTAGCACAAAGTCTGTCTTGACGGCAATGGGCAGCACGGGGACGCCCGCTCTGGACGCCAGCTTGACGCCCAGGGAGTTAAATTCGGCGGGAATAAATTGGGGGGTGCGGGTGTGTTGGGGGAAGAGGATGATGGAACGGCCGTTTTGCAACATATTGACGCCATCTTGCAAAACCTTTTGCAAATCTTCACGCGGGTTGGCCCGCCCCACAGTGATGGGTTGGCGCGAGTCAATGACGGGGCCAAATACAGGGTAGCGCGTGAGCGACTCCTTAATAACGTAGGTCACATCCAAATAGGGCAGCAGCAGACAGTTGAAAATGTTGCCTTCCAGGCTGCTCATGTGGTTGCTTACAAAAACCACGGGTTCTGTTAAGTTGCGCACGTTTTCCAGGCCGGTGATGTGGAAACGGCCGTTGCATCCCTCCGCCATCTTAAACACTGCATACGACGTAGCCGCCACAGCCGCCCGATCATACTGGTTACGCGCCACCAGCCAGCGCGCCTTCACAATTTCCCAAACAAAGAGGCCGTGCAGCGCGACCCGACTGCCCAAAAAGAGCCGATCTAACCAGTGGCGGGGTGTGTCCGTGGGGGTATGGTAGCTGTCGTCGGGGAAGTATGGTTTCATGCCGGGGATTATACCCGGTTCAGGAGAGAAATCAGGCGGTTAGCCGATTTTGCAGCCACTCAAATAGCTGCTCGGCGGGTGGATGGTGCTGGCCAAATTGCCACAGTTCTCCAGAGGCAAAAAGCTGCTTGCCCAGTAAAAAGGCAGGATGAGGTTGGGGTACGGCCGTTTCCACAAACGCCACCCACGGATCGCGCTTCGTGCGCAGCATCGCTTCCACCATCAACACCAGCTGCACATCTGCCAAAATCTTGTTTTCTGCCGGGTGAATGGGCAACGCGCCCAGCGCCTGGTAGGGTGCCGTATCCACCAAGCAGGCGCTGCCTGCCAGCGGATCGGCACAGGCAAACTGTACGGCTTTGATGCGCACCATGCGAATGGCACCCAGGCACATCATGCACGGTTCCAGGGTGGTGTAGAGGGTGCAGGTTTGCGGCGGCACATCGGTTTGGCTCAAGGTGATTAGCGCATTCATTTCCGCATGGGCCAGGCGGCTGCCTTGCAGGGGGGCGCTGGCGTTGGTTTCATGGATGGCATTGCGGCCGGTGGCGACGATACGGCCGTTCCGATCATCCACAATCGCGGCCCCAATCGGCAGCGACCCGGCACAGTACGCTTGCCACGCTTGGGTTACGGCCGTTTGCCACGGCAGCGAGAGGAAGTTCCAATTCATGTGAAAACAATCAAAGATTACGCAGATTTATCAGATTTTTTATCTGTTTAATCTGCGAAATCTGTTGATAAAAATCTCAGCCTACCCATACGAGAACCATTCGTCAATATCTTCGCTCTTGGGCGGCGGGGTGCTGGTTTTGCGGCCTTTCATCTCTTCGTAGAACGTTTCATCGTAGCGGCGGGAGCGCACCGGGATAGGCATCTTCACGCCCCAGCCGAGCAGCAGCACTTCTTCCTTCTCTTGCAGGCGGGCCAACATACCGCGCAGCTGGTCGCGCCCCGCCAGGCCGGTGAGCACGGCGCGGATGTCGTCCTCATCCCCCAGCCAGCCAGTGATGCGCGTGCCCAGCTGGCTCATCACTTCATCGTCGATGCCAGACGGCCGTTGATCCACCACCAGCAGCGTCACAAAATATTTGCGCAGCTCGCGGGCAATAATGCCAAACGCCGTCTGCCCAGAAAGCTGCGGATTGAGCAGCTTGTGCGCCTCTTCGATGGCGATGAGCAGCGGGCGCGGCGCGGCGTCGCCGTGCGTCTTGTGCCGCTCCGTTTTGCGCACCCAATGCTGGCGAATGCGCCGCGTGAGGATGTTGGACACCAGCAGGTAATCCAAATCGTTGTCGTATTCGCCAAAACCGAGGATGACGTGACGGCCGTTTTCCAGCTTATCCACAATCTCCGTCACAAAATCCTGGGCAGGCCGCTCCACCACGTACGGCTTGTCGTAAATCACCGCCAGCTTGCGGTGCAGCGCCTCGGCCGCCTTCTCGTGTACGTTGTTTTGCCGTGCCCAGGCCGCCACCGAATTGTCGGCGGGGAACGTTTTGCCACTTTCGGGATCGGTCTCCACCGCACCCGGCTCCAGCTTCATGAATTCAGCAAACCAGTTCTCGTTAAACGAGCGCACCAGCGCGTTCAGCGTCACGCCCGCCGTGTCGGTCAGGTTCAGCGCCTGGGATAGCAGCTCGATGTCGCTGGTCTGGAAATCTTTGAGGGCGATTTCCAGGGTAAAGTCCGGCGACTTGCCGCGCACCATCGCGCCCTTGCCCAGCGCCGCCACCTGCACCTTGCTGCTGCCAAACAGGCTGCGCAGGCCACGCACCGTCACCATGCGGTCGGTGTCCGTATCGTCGAAGGCGTACTCGTTGTGCATGTCGAACACCAGGGCGGCGGCGACGTCTTCCAGCATCAGCCCGGCCAGCACCATGCGGGTGAGGAAGCTCTTGCCCGTACCCGTCGCGCCAAAAATGCCGCTGCTGCGCTTGACAAACTTCTTCAAATCCAGCCGCACCGGGTAGCCCTGCTCGATGGTGTGCCCGACGACAAACATGCCGTCGCCCTCGCCGCCAAAAATTTGGGCAACGTCGGCCTCGTTGGCCTGGCGCACCTCGGCGTGGTGGGCGGGTACCGTTTTCACCGGCTTGGGACCGGGCGTTTCCAGGTTGTTGGCCACACGATCGTCCCACTCGGCCCGTTCGGCCGTACCAAATTCTGGCCCGGTGTCCATGAGCAGCGTGGGGTACATCATCAGGGTGGTGTAGAGGGTTTTGCCCAGCAGGGCTTGCTGGATGGCAGGCTGGAGCCGGTCGCTTTTTTCGTCGGCAAAGCGGGGGTCGGTACTGCCCAGTTGCAGGTCGGTGATGAGGCCGTAGTAGTGGAAACGGCCGTTTTCACACACCACAAAACTGCCTTCCTGCACCCGGTCCGCCGGCACCGTCAACCGAATGCGAAACCCTTCCTTCAGCCCGCCGCCAACAATATAGCCAATCGGTTCATTTGAATTTATGTCAACCATCGAAATCCTCATCAAGTAGTGGCGCATCAAGCCATTCCGCATCCACTATTTCGTTACCGTGCGCTAAGATTGCTTCCCGAATTTGCTTTTCCCAACCCTGACGTACGCGGGAGCGAACTGGTTTTATCAATAAGCCATCTTCTACCACGGCAAACTCTAGCTCCGTGTTAGCCAAACCAGCTTGCTGAATGAGCGCTTCAGGAATTCGAACTTCTATTGAGTCACCGATTTGATTTAAGAAAGGCATTTTTACTCCCTGACCAAATATTTTTCATTAAGTGAGGAGAAAGCATCCTCAGATGCGTCTCGTTTAGAACCGTTCGCATTTGAGAATGCTCACTCCTCCTTTTTTAGCTCAGAAAGCAACCGAGTAATTTAATCGGGCGAATTACCCAATTACTCAATTACTAAATTACCAATTCCCAACCCCGGCAGCGCATCACTCAATGCCTCCAGCGTGGGAATCAGCACATCATAGTTGCTGCGCAGCAGTTCAATCAGTTCGTTGACGACTTCGACCGCCCAGGCTTGGTCGTTGCCGCGCAGGGCGTAGGTGGTGCTGATGTGGGCCACCAGCAGTTGATCGACCGGAACAGGGCTGCCCACGGCGCGCAAAATGAGGCGCAGGTAGCCCAGGTTGTCGGTAAAGTCGCGGATGTCGTCTTGGGCCGTGACCAGTTCGACCGGATCGAGGTTGAGCGGGGGGCGTGGGGGGAGGCCGTGTTTGATACGGCCGTTCAGCTGGTACCCCACCGCCAACACGCTCATCTCAATCGGCAGCAGCCGGTTGTTGCGCTGGTCCTCAATCACCGACGGCGCGGGATTTTCGGCCAGCACCAGCCGCCGCACCAGCGGATCGTCGTCGATGCTCATGTTGTAGATGAGGCCGTAGATGCATTCCCGGTTATCCACTGGCTGGGCGCGCACCAGCCCGCCAAAGGCAGGTACGCTCAGCTGCCCCACGCGGCAGCCCACGGCAAACCCCGTCGTGCTGGCCCGCAAAATACGGCCGATTTCCTGATTCTTACTCATATGTCACCTTTACCTGGCGATGAACTGCCTGGCTAATTTGCTGCTTTGCTGCGTTTGTTATTTACCTTGGCGGATGTTCACCCAGCTTCACCCACATTTTTCGTACGCGAACCAATTGAGGGCGATTTATTTTCAAGGCATCAATCGTGGCATGATCACTCTCTCACGCATTAACGCAACTGGAACAAATGCGCTCATTGTTTTAACGCGGCTGTGACTGGGCTAATGTATAGCGGGCGCGTGTTTTCAAAATGGTTAACTGGTCTATTTGCGCCAACAACCGATCCATTTCTTCAGTTTCTTCCTGGCTTAACGGATGTTGTTGTTGCTCGTTAAGCAATTCATCCAGCCGCGCCTGCGCATCTGGAGCGAGACGACTGTTGGCTAACGCTTCCAATTCAGACTGGCTCATGTCCATGAGCAGCTCCGGATCGATTGATTTTTCCCCAACCAGGCGACGATACTCATTTACATCGAGTAAAACGGCCGTTCGCTGACCCTGCTCATTGGTTAAATATTGCACTTGCATAACAATCTCCTTACGCCGCTGATTTGCTTCATTTTACCATTTTTTGAAACCCAGTTGGAAGCTATCAAAATCCCTCGTGGCGGGCACGGCTGCATCGGACCGATTCTTTGTCAGTTACAATTGTCTGGCCCGGATGTGAACACGTTGCCCCTGGCGTGTGCCTACAATAATAAAAGGCGGTGTCACTTCAAATGATCGATCCAAAATTGTAGTCAAGCTATCAATTGTGAAAGCTGGTTGGATATGTCCTGGACGAATATACAAAATGCCAACAATGGGTTGTTGATAAGCCAGGGCCAAGGTGCCAAAATCGCTGTCATGGGTTAAAACAACGCGCCCGGCCTCAAAAGCAAACTGAAGAACTTGCTCATCAGAGCTGCCAATGCGGCCAGCTTCAACTACCGATAGCAGGTCGAAGCCTGCGTCTCGTAAATGGGTGATGACGCCTGGATGGATATTTTCGTCAGCCAGGAAAGGATATTCAGCTAAATTCAACTGGCAATCTCGGCGGTCACAAGGGAATCATGCTTTAACGATTCGGCGGCAAAGCGCAGCGCCTCTTCCACAGCGTCTCGTTGCAGATGGGGATACGTTTGCAACACATCATCAAACGTTGCCCCACTGGCAAAAAGCTCCAGAATAAATTCCACACTGATGCGTGTGCCTTTTATGCTCGGTTTGCCACCTAAAATGGCAGGATTTGTGATGATGTGACTAAACATTTTTTGCTCCAAAATTAATTTGTTTCATTTTACCATTTTTTGAAACCCAGTTGGAAGCTATCAAAATCCTTCATGGCGGGTACGGCCGCCTCGGGCCAGTTCTTTGCTGCCCTGCTTGGAGGTAATGTCGTTGCTGATGCCGTGCCGCTCCATGATGACGTCGATCATGAAGTTGAGTTCGCCAGCGTCTTGCCGACCCACCACGGCCATCTCGTCGGCGCGGGCGATGACGTACGGGTAGTTGCCCAGGATGCGGCATTGATCGATGAGCAGGCTGTGTACGGCCGTTACCGCTCCCGCATCCTCCGCCACCCACCGCGGAATATCCACCCGAGCAATGTTCTGCCCAGACAGCCCCGGATTCAGGTAGAAAAAGCAAACCTCGTTGGCCGCGTCCTGGGCCATAAACACCTCGTTGGCGTCGGAAATGTTGGCAAAGACGGCGCTGCGTTCCCCCGGCCCCAAAATCTGGCTAAAGACGTCGGCATCGGTCACGCCCTGCGTCGCTTTGCGTTGACCCAGCTCCTTCCAATTAAACTGCGCGTCGGACAAGCCAAAGATGGAGCGCAGCAGCGTCATCACGGAGCTGGTGCCGGGGCGATCGATGTAGCCGCAAAGCAGCGCACCTGCGTGGCGCATCGCCGTCATGTGCTCGCCCCATTCGGTGACCACGGCGTTGTCGGCCACACCCGCCGTGCCAATCGGCCAATAGAGCAGCCGCTGATCCAGCAGGGCCAGCAATGGCTGGGCGTTGTGCCGATTGGCAATCGTTTTGCGCGCCAGCGTTTCAATCTCCTGCCGATCCCGCTCGATGCTCACCGCGCCGGGCGTGTCGTTGAAGCTGTCAATCGCTTCATCGCTGTCCGGGTAAGCAATATCTGGCTGAGAGAAGGTTTCGGGCGTACGGCCGCTGCCGTGATGGTAAATAATGCCGCCCACGTTGATGAGGTAGTAAAGATGGGCTGCGTGGCGGTCGGGCATAATCTGGCTGCCGTCGGCGGCAATGATGGTGGCTTGGGCTGGCGGCGGCGGGGCGGGGATGTGGCTGTCGAGCGGTTCCTTCTCGGAAAACGGCCGTGCTGAACGGTAATATTTTTCGTCGGATTGGGCTTTGGCGGTTTGCAGGGCGTTGGCAACGGCCGTCCAATTCGTGCGGTAGGTGTGCAGCGTGTCCAGCGCCTCGGCCACGCGCTCGCGCCGCTGGCTCAGGCGGCGGGCGGTGGTTTGGGCCATCTTTTCTAAATCGGCGGTTAGCTTTTCAAATTCCAGGGTCATGGGCGCAATTGTAAACCGTAATCAAACCGGCGTAAACAGGGGGAATTTTATACAAAGGAACGAAGAAACAGAGGAACAAAGGAAAAAGAAAAATCCTTTGTTTCTTCCTCCCTTTGTTCCTTCGTATAAATTCCCACTCACTTCTCGCGGTAAAGGTCTGGCGAGACGAAGGGGGCAAAGGCGTAGGCCGTGGCCAGGGCAAACGTTTCGCCGCGCAGCACCAGGCCGTTGGTGAGCGCCCCCACCGCACCCCCTTTTTGCTTGGTGTTGTGGTCGCCCAGCACCTCGTCCATCACGTGGCCGAGCTCGGTGCCCGCCAGCACTTTTTGGGCGATGTGGTCGGGCAAGGGCAGCCGACCGCCGCCGCCGATGCCGATACGGCCGTTCCGGTCCACCACCACCACCCAACCATGCAGCGTCAAGCCAAACGGTTCGGGCTGAACACCCCCTTCCAGGCCGACGCCAAAGTCCGCGTCCAGCGCGGCGCGGGCGGCGACGGCCCGATTGTGCGCCCCGGTGCGCGTCTCTTCGTCGCTCATCGGCATGTCGCTGACGCCAGACGGCACGGCAATGGGCACAATCTCGGCCTCTGGCCAGATGCGGGTGATGGTGTGGCGAACGGCCGTCACCTTCACCGGATTTGTGGAACCGACAGCAATTTTCATGGCAAAAAAGGGAGATTGGAGATTAGAGATTGGAGACTGAAAAGAGCGCGGCTGCTAATCTCCAATCTCCTCATTAACCAATCTCTATTTTGGTAACGGAATCAAAATCGAGGGTTTCCTGGCCGCCCAGCACCGTTTCCAGGGCCATTTGGGCAAATTGGAAAAACGCTTGCAGGTCATCCATGCGTTCTAAATAATATTTGGCCAGTTCCTGCTCTTCTGGCGTTAACGTTTCATTGGCCGATTGCAGCTTCTCGACGCTTTCGCCCAGCACCTGCAAAGCCAGCTGCACCTCGCGTCGTTCGCGGCTGTCTAGCACGTTGCGAATGACCTGCCACAGGTCCGATTCGGCCTGGTAATACTTTTTGCGCTCACCGCGCATCCACACCTCGTTGGCCATGCCCCAGCGCTCCAGCGCCCGCATGTTCATGCTCACCGACCCCTTGCTAATGCGCAGCGTATCCGCCAGATCGTCCAACGAGAGCGCTTCGGGACTCATCAGCAAGGTGCCGTAGAGCCGCCCCATCACTTCGCTAAAGCCAAAAAAGCGGGCCAATCGGCCTAAACCTGCTACCGTACTGTCATTTACGGCCGTTAAACTTTTGTGCATCATTTTCCCCTGCGTTCAGAACGTTTTGAATGTACCTGATGTTAGCAAAGTTGTGAATGCACGTCAACAGAGGGAAGTGGAGATTGGAGACTGGAGATTAAAGATTGGTTCAATCTCCAATCTCTAATCTCCTAAAAGTGCCAGGGGGCCGTGCCCGCCGCCAAGCTGCCAGTCGGCGGCACGCTGAATGGCGCGGTGGGTGAACTGCTGGGCCTGGGCGACGGCCGTTTCCATTGCCAATCCCTGCGCCAGAAAGGCACAAATCGCCGCAGAGAGCGTGTCGCCGGAGCCGTGGGTGTTTGGGGTTTCGATGTGCGGCTGGCGAAAATCGGTGACGGTTTGGCCGTCGAACAGTACGTCTACCAATTCAGCGCCGTCGTGGAACCCTTTGATGAGCACGTTTTTGGCCCCGAGTTGGTGCAGGCGGGTGGCGGCGCGGCAAAGGCTGGCGTAGGAATCAATGGTGGAAGTTTGCAGGAGAACGGCCGTTTCCACCAAATTCGGCGTGATCAAATCGGCCAGGGGCAGCAGGTAGGCTAAATAAAGCTGCCGCACCGCGTCGGGGAACATGGATTGGCCACGG
The DNA here is from genome assembly GCA_016713825.1 of Candidatus Leptofilum gracile. Taxonomy (GTDB): domain Bacteria; phylum Chloroflexota; class Anaerolineae; order Promineifilales; family Promineifilaceae; genus Leptofilum; species Leptofilum gracile. The sequence goes on from JADJOJ010000006.1 coordinate 283,638, forward strand.
TGGTTCACCAGCACGGGATCAATAACGACGTGCGCCGGTTTGTACTTTTGCAGCATGGCGGAAACCATCATCACCAGTTCGGCTCGCCCCAGAAAGCCGGTTTTTACGGCCGTTGCCCCATAATCACTCAGCACCGCTTCCAGCTGGCTCTGCACAAAGTGGGGCGTCATCCAGGCGACGTCTTGCACGGTTTGGCTGTTTTGGGCGGTAACGGCCGTAATCACACTCATGCCATACCCGCCCAGCACCGTCCACGTCTTCAGGTCTGCCTGAATGCCCGCCGCGCCACCGCTGTCCGAGCCGCCGATGGTAAGGAGTTTGACTGGTTCTTGTGACATAAGTGAGCAAAATGATGCGTGATGCGTGAAACGTGATGCTTTCTTCCTCACGCATCACGCATCACGTTTAACCGGTAAAAATAACTTCAATCAACGGACTGCCCGTCACCAGCTCATCCAGCGATTCGACCTGTTCGTGGTACCAGGCCAGGCTCGGATCGCTCAAAATGGCGCGGCGCTCGGCGGGGTTGAGCACAAAGCGGGCGCGGGCGGGCAAATCGGCCTGCACGGACTCCTTTAGATGGAAGATGAAGTGGGGGTTTTCCAACAAGTTGGCGTACCAGTCACGCGGGCCGGGCGTGCCGGTGATGTAGGTACGGCCGTTTACCTGCTTAAACCAAATTTCAATGCGGCGCGGCTGCCCACTTTTGCGCCCCTTCGTGGTAATGTCAATGGTTTCATCCGTGGCCAACGCCTGCCTGATTTTCTCGTCCATAAAAGCAACCTCGTTGCCAAAAACATGCGGTCTCCAGGATTTCGTGGGGTTTGGCGTGAAACGTGATACCTTTCTGGTCACGTTTCACGCATCACGCATCACGAGCTATAAACGTCCTTAATTCCTAAAGAGCCAATACTTCTCATCACACCTGAACCTATTTTTAGCATTTTAGCATACCCGTTGCCGATTCAGGCAAGAGCGGTTAGGATTCAGGTTTAACAATAGACCTCAGACCTGACAGGTTTGTTCCAGATGCAGCAGTCATCGGACGGAACCGTGTGAGGTCTTATTTGTGGAAACGGCCGTAAGAACCATCCCCACTTTAATTAGCCAAGAGATTACAGTGAATTCAGAGACCAAACCAATCTCAAAAACCTCTGTGCGCTCGGTGGCCAAAATTTACAGGACAAAACAATGCTAGTAGCCAACGATATCACTCTCTCCTTCGGGCAGCGGGTGCTTTTTAAAGACGTCAATCTCAAATTTTTACCCGGCAACTGTTACGGCCTCATCGGGGCCAACGGCGCGGGCAAATCCACCTTTCTCAAGGTGCTGGCTGGGGAAATTGAACCAAACCGTGGCGACGTACTCACCGATCCCAATGAGCGCATCGCCGTGTTGCAGCAGGACCAGTTTGCCTTCGACGACTACACAGTGATGGAAACGGTCATCATGGGGCACAAGCAGCTGTATCAAATTCAGCAAGCGCGTGACGCCATCTACGCCAAGCCCGACTTTTCTGAAGAAGACGGCATTCTAGCCGCCGACCTGGAAGCGACTTTTGCCGAACTGAACGGCTACGAAGCCGAATCGGAAGCAGCGACGCTGCTCAAGGGGCTGGGCATTGAAGAAGCGCTGCTGGATCGCCACATGCACGAGCTGGAAGGCACGCAAAAAGTGCGCGTGCTGCTGGCCCAGGCAATGTTTGGCAACCCAGACATCTTGCTGCTGGACGAACCAACCAACCAGCTAGACCTGGACACCATCCGCTGGCTGGAAGATTTTTTGTTCCGCTTCAACAACATCGTCATCGTTGTGTCGCATGACCGGCACTTTCTCAACAACGTCTGCACTCACATTGCCGATATCGACTTTGGCAAGATTCAGCTGTACGTGGGCAACTACGAATTTTGGTACGAATCCAGCCAGCTGGCGATGGATCAGCGCAAAAATGAGAAGAAAAAGCGCGAGGACAAAATCAAGGAGTTGGAGGAGTTTGTGCGTCGCTTTAGCGCCAACGTGTCCAAGGCACGCCAGGCCACCTCGCGCAAAAAGCTCATCGACAAGCTAACGATGGACGAGCTGCCCGCCAGCACGCGCCGCTTTCCGTTTGTGGGGTTTGATCCGGAACGGCCGTGTGGCAAAGTCGTCCTGCGCGTGCAAAATCTTAGCAAAACGGTGGATGGCACACCGGCCCTCAACAACCTCAACCTGGAAGTGAACCAGGGGGACAAAATCGCCTTCATCGGCGACAACGATCTGGTGAAAACGACCCTGTTTGATATTTTGGCGGGGGAACTGAAGCCAGACAGCGGCAGCTACGAATGGGGCACCACCATCACCATGTCTTACTTCCCCAAAGAAAACAGCGCCTACTTCGACACCGACCTGAACCTGGTGGAATGGCTGCGCCAATACGCCACCGTGGACGACAGTGAAACATTCCTGCGCGGCTTTTTGGGGCGGATGCTTTTCTCCGGTGAGGAGGCGCTGAAAAATACGCGGGTGCTCTCCGGTGGCGAAAAAGTTCGCTGCATGCTGTCGCGCATGATGCTCAGCGGGGCCAACGCACTGATGCTGGACGAACCGACCAACCATTTGGATTTGGAAGCGATCACCGCGCTAAACAAGGGGCTGATCAAATTCCCCGAAGTGGTGCTGTTTGCCTCGCACGACTACGAGTTTGTCAACACCATCGCCAACCGCATCGTAGAAATCACCCCCGGCGGCACCATCGACCGGATGATGAACCTGGAGGCGTACCTGGCCGATCCCACCATCACCGCCCTGCGTCGCGAGATGTACCACGGCGAACACGCCCTGACGTTGTAGGAATTTAGCCACAGATTGCACAGATTACGCAGATTTTCTTTATTCTCTGTGTAACTCTGTGTAATCTCCGTGCAACTCTGTGTTCCGCTTTTAAAAAGGAGTTTTCATATGAAAATTGGCATAATTGGTACTGGTAATGTAGGCAGCGCTTTGGGCAAAGGGTGGGCCAGCCAGGGACATGAGGTTGTTTTTGGCACGCGGCAGCCGGAGAGCGAGAAGGTGCAAACGCTGCTGGCGGAGATGGGTGAGGGGGTTACGGCCGTTTCCATCCCCAGCGCCATCGAACAAGCCGAGATTGTTGTGCTGGCCACCCCCTGGAACGCCGTCTCCGACGTGGCCCACGCCGTGAGCGACTGGCGGGGCAAAATCGTCATCGACGCCACCAACCCGATTGCCCCCGGATTCCAGCTGGCCGTTGGCCACACCACCTCCGCCGCCGAGCAGTTGGCCACCTTCTTGCCCGGAGCCAGCGTCGTCAAAGCGTTTAACAGCACCGGTGCAGAAAATATGGCCGACCCGCTGTACGACGGCGAACCGACCACCATGTTCATCTGCGGCGACGATGCGGAGGCCAAGGCAACGGTGACTGAATTGGCTGAATCATTGGGCTTTGACGTGGCCGATGTGGGGGGGCTGGAAGCGGCCCGGCTCATCGAGCCGCTGGCGCTGGTCTGGATCAATCTGGCCATCAAACAAGGCTTGGGCCGCAACATCGCCTTAAAACTCGTTCGCCGCTAAGGTCTTGACGATGTCATACCCGCGAAGGCGGGTATCCATTCCGTGCGCAAAAGTGGATTCCCGCATTCGGGGGAATGACACCCAGGACTCTATTTTTTACAGCAGTTTTATCGCTTCTGGCAGCCAATCGGCGATTTCGCTGGCGAGCAGGCCGGACTTTCGCCCACTGCGTTCCCCAGCCAGGCCGTGCAGCGTGCCGCCCAGGCGAGCCGCGTCGTAGGGCGGCAGCCCCTGCCCTAGCAGCGTGGCGATGACGCCGCTCAGCACATCGCCGCTGCCGCCAACGGCCAGCACCGGATTGGCAAAGGGCAGCAAGGTTGCCTGTCCGTCCGGTGCAGCGATTACGGTGTACGCCCCCTTAAATAACACAACTTGATTCCATTTTGCTGCTTGAGCCAGAGCCGTTTCGATCCGATCTTGCTCCAGCAGTTCAGCCAATGAAATACCCATCAGCCGGGCCATTTCTGCCGGGTGCGGCGTGAGGACGCAGCGGGCAGGCAGCCGCTGCCACCAATTTTCCAGGCGCGCCAAACTGTTCAGCCCGTCGGCGTCAATTACCATTGGCACGTCGGGCGCAGCGCGTTCGGCGGCAAAGAGGGTGGTGATGAAGTCGTCGGCGTCGCCCAGGCCGGGGCCGACGAGCAGGGCGTCGTAGCTGCTGGCGGTTTGGTGGATGTGGTGGGCGGATACGGCCGTTAACCACCCCAAATCTTCGCTGCGGCCGGGGTCCTCACCGTGCCGCTTGTCAGTCACATCCAGGTAGGTCGCCTCCGGCAGCGCCACAGAAATGCCCAACCGCAGCGCCGTCGGCACGGCCAAAGTGACCAATCCCGCCCCGGCGCGAAACGCCCCCCGCGCCGCCAGCAGCGGTGCCCCGCGATATTTTTCGCAGCCAGCAGCGATGAGCAGCTTGCCAAAGGTGCCCTTGTGCCCATCTTTGGGGCGGGGCGGCAGCAGGCCGCGGGCCAGTTCCAGCGTGGCCACTTCAACAGGCACGTCCTCTACCATTTCCGGCGTGATGCCAATGTCCGCCACGACCAGTTCGCCAACGGCCGTTGCCCCCGGAAACACAAAATGCCCCTGCTTCGGCCCGGCAAAGGTGACGGTGAGATCGGCGGGCAATGCGACGGGATCGAGTTCGCCCGTGTCGCAGTTGAGGCCGGAGGGGCAGTCTACGGCGATGGTGAAGGGGTGTGCGATGAGGACATCGCGGGGTGAAGGGGTGACAAGGTGACCGGGTGAGGGGGTGACCGGGTGAAGGGGTGACCAGGTGACCGGGGCGCTCTCTGTCACCTTGTCACCGGCAACCACAGGTTGCACCCACCTTGTCACCTTGTCAGAAAAATCAGTCAGGTTTGTCAGCGGAGAACGCGCCGCATTTGCCAGCTCGGCGCGGCGTTCGGCCAGACCAGCGGCCGTTTGCTGCATCAGTTTGGCCAGGTCGCCGGTGATGGGGCGGGTGACGCCGGTGCCCAGCAGGGCGTCGATGAGGATGTCGGTGAGGCGCAGGCGGGTGCGCAGGACGCGGAAGCGCTGGTCGAAGCTGGCTTCGACGGCGAAGAGGCCCATTTGCTGAATTTTGGCGTAATTTTCGTCGCTGGCGGGGTCGCGCGGTTTAAAGAGGTAGAAGGCAACATCAGCCCCGGCTTCGGCCAGGTACCGTCCGGCGACGAGGCCATCGCCGCCGTTGTTGCCGGGGCCAACCAGCACCAGCACGCTGGCATCTTGCACCGGCCAGCGGGCGATGATGGCTTGGGCCAGACCGCGCCCGGCGGTTTCCATCATCTGGGCGTAGCTGTTGCCGTGGGAATCGGCCGTTTTTTCGGCGGCCACCATTTGGGAGACGGTGAATAGTTTCATATTAAGAAGCGGAACACAGAGTTACACAGAGGCAGCACAGAGTTTCACAGAGGAAAAGCGTTAATCTATTTTAATCTGCGTAATCTTTGATTTTTAAGACGGCCGTTGGCAAATCATTCTGAATGCGGTTTCAAGTAGTTGCCGTTTATGATTTGCTTAACAACCCCTGCTGCCAGTACCATTCTAACGTTTTTTTTGCGCCATCGGCAAATGGGGTGGGCTGGAAGCCGAGTTCATCGGCCGCTTTTTGGTAGGTGACGTGCCAATCCTGGAAGACGTAGGGGGCCATGTTGATGGGGTAAAATGGTTCGCGCCCGGTGAATTTGGAGAGGGCGGTCCAGGCGCGGGCCAGCAGCAGCACCATCCAGGTGGGAAAGTTGAGCCGCCAGTGGCCAATCCCGGCCAGGTTGTTGACGATGGTGTTGACCCGGTTGTGCTCCAACGATTCGCCGCAGATGTTGTAGATTTGGCCAAAACGGCCGTTCCTTAACGCCAATTCCACCCCCTGCACCACATCCGGCACAAAAACGGGGAAGGTGATGTGACGGCCGTTGTCTACCTTGATGCGCCACCCTTTGAGCGGTTCTTCAAAAAAGAGGCGGTTGAAGGCGTAGCGCCCCCACGGGCCGTAAAACGCGCCGGGGCGCAGCACGATGGCGGGCAGACCGTCGTGAGCGTGGGCAGCCAGGACGCGCTTTTCCGCTTCTAGCTTGCTGAGCTGGTACGGCTCTTGCGGATTGCAGCGGGTGGTTTCGTCGATGGGGCGGTTGGTGGGCGGCTTGCCGACGACGGCGATGGTGGAGATGTAGATGAAGCGCTGGATGGGATGGTGTTGAACGGCTTGGAGAACGGCCGTTGTCCCCCCCACATTGGTTTGCCAAAACTCATCCATCTCCCCCCAAAAGCGAAACAGCCCGGCGGCGTGGATGACCTGATCGCAGCCCGCACACGCCTGAGAAATGGCTGCCACGTCGGTGATGTCTTCGGCGTAGGCCAGCTCGACGCCCAGCTTTTGCAGGAATTGCGTGTCGCTGCTGGGGCGCACCACGGCGCGCAGGGCGTAGCCGGCGTTGACCAAATGCGGTACAAGGTGGTGGCCTAAAAAGCCGGTTGCGCCTGTGAGTAAAATCATAAGGAGATTGCGCGTGTGCCAATGTTCAGGTTTTCAAGTGTTCAAGTAGAAAAATGACACTTGCACACTTGAAAACTGGAACACTTATTTGGAGAGGTACCCCAGGAGGGAATCGAACCCCCAACCTACAGATTAGAAGTCTGGTGCTCTGTCCGTTGAGCTACTGGGGCGGGTTATCAGGTGGCAATTCTAAACGGCAACGGGAGGGGCGTCAACTTTGTCGCAGGGCGAGGGCGGCGGGGACGATTTGTTGTTGGAAACGGCCGTCCTCCAACCAACTTAACAAGCTCTCTAAATCCGGCAGCACGTCATTGGCGGTGAAGCGAATGGCCCAATGGTGCACATACGGCGTGATGGCGATGATGTAGGTGTTGTTTTGGTACGCCTGCCACATCTCCATGGCGGTGCCCATGCTGGGCAAGGGCAGGTAAGCGATGAGTAAATCGGCTTCACTGGCTTTGTTGGTCATAGAGAGGAAAGTGTGGCGGGCTTGATCATCGGTGTATTGCAAGCTGTTGGGGTTTTCGGCCCACGGGTCGATGAGCTGCACGTCGGGGATGTGACGGCGCAGGGCGTCGCTGAGCAGCAGGCGGTAATCCTGGCTTTCCATTAAGGTGTCGTGCCGGTTGGCCTGCATCACCCCGGCGATGAACACGCGCAGCGGTTCGCTGCCGCCCACGGATGGGGGGAAGAGGCTGATCTGGTCGCCGTCTTGCAAAATGGTGTCTAGTTCGGCCGTTTCGTTGTTGATGGCAACGGCCGTTACCAGGCCATCTTCAATCCCTAACTGATTGGTGATGTGAACGGCCGTTGCCTTTTCTGGCAAATGCATGGCAAACGCGTGGTGGGGCAATCCCTCTGCCGCCGCCGGGCGATTGGCCCGCAGCACCCCGTACAGTTTTACTTCTACCTTCACGACATTCTCCTTAGTAAACCTCCGGGAGGCTTCAAAAATGGCCTCTGTTACGCACTGAACCTCCCGGAGGTTGGGTTTTCATTCATGGTGGTCAACGACAGTTGGGGTCGTCTCCTTCGTAAATGTGGGTCGGATTGCCAATCTGACCTACGATTTTCATTCATTTTTGGGTGACGCGCAGCGGCGTGGTGTCTGTGGTGTCTCCTGTAAGGTAAGTTGTTAAACTTGCCCAACGGCTTAAACAAAAAACCGCCGAGCCTGGTTAACCAGACTCGACGGTTCACAATGAATTTCAACAAACTTATTCGTCCAAAATGGGGCGCACGCCCTGGTAAATTTTGGGGCCAGCCATCGTTTTGATGATGGTGTCTGGTGAGCGCTTCACCTTTTGGGCGATTTCGGTGGCGGTCATTGGTTTGTTGGCGTTGGCCAACAGCACGCAGAAAACGGCATCTACCAGCGAGGTGCGGGTGACAAAATCATCGGGCACCTGGCTGAAGTATGCCTGTACCACATATTGAAAACCATCGACCCGCGTCACTTCCCCCGTCTCGGCATCAACTAAATCTACCTGATCGGTTTCGTTTTCCAGGCTGATATCATCGCCAATGTCCAGGCGGGTAAGCAGGTATGTTTTCAGGTCCAGGTCAGATTTGTCCCACCAGTCGTAGTCGATGTAAAAGCGCGTATCCGCCGTGGCGCGTTTAAGCATAGACGGATTGAGTTTTGGTCGTGGACTATTAGCCAAGGTAATTCTCCCTATCAATCAATATGTATCAGGCGCCTTCTTGCCAGCGGTTGCGATCAAACTGCCAGTAATGGTCGCCGACGGGCACAAACGCGGGATGGCGCACCAGCTCGGCAAACAATGGGCCAGGCGGCATACGGCGCAGCATGTTGATGGCGCTGTAGAGCGTTTTGGCGTGCACCGCGCTCTGCGGTGTGAGTTCAGACAGTTTGGGGAAGATTTCGGCCAGCAGGGATGAGACGGTGCGCTGGTGGCTTTCGGCGCGGCGCCATAGGGCGTCGATGGCGGCGACGACGTCGGTGCCAACAATCATCAAATCGTCAAAGCCACAGCCAACGGAGCGGCGTTGCAATTCAAAATGGATGCGGTTATCAACGGCCGTTGCCAACCGTACCCATTCTCGCTGTGGCCGTCGGCGATCAAAGCCGAGGCTAAGCACGCCTGGTTTGGGGCCGGGATTAATGTGCACAAAGCCACCAATGGGAATGCCGTTCTTCTCGTACCAGCCGCTGAGGCCGTAGATGTAGCGCCCCTCGTGGACCACCCAGCCTACCACTTCTTCCTGTGTCTGGTCATCGATGAAGACGACGCGCTGACGGGGAGAGTTGCTGGGGGGGAACAACGGCCGTATCCGCGAACTCAGCGGAATGACCCCGGCATGCCGGTGGGGAAACATCAGGGTAAAGACCACCGGCTGTGGCGAAGCTGGCTCGGCCAGGTCAGACCATTCATCATCCAGTTCCCGCTCTAGCAGCAGCAGCTGGGGGCTGAGCAGCGCCCGGTCGTGGGGAATGGGCTGGTATAGGAGCCGGTCGGGTGTTTTTTGCACTTCATCTGGTTCCATGCGGCGCAGGAACCAGGCAACTTCGCCTTTGGGCGCTACTTCATCAAAGCGGGCGTCTTCTAGCAAATGGTGGTTCAGTGAAAAATGCTGCACGGCGGGGTCTAGCGAGGGGTCCATGTCCAGGTGCGGCACAATTTCAGCGGTGGGCAGCGGGCCGCCTTCGTTAATTTCTAGCACGGCTTCGGCCAGGTGCAGGTGCCCGGTGTTTACTTCGGCCATGAGCTGCTTAACAAACCAGACGTCGCCCAGCTTCACAAATTCGGGGCGCTCTTTGAGTTGTTGGGCAACGGCCGTTTTCACCCAGCCGCCATATTTTTCTACCAGCTCATCCACATCCACCTGCACCAGCAGGTCTACAGCATTGCCGCTGTCGGCGTTGAGGGTGTGGTCTGGCTGAAGGTCGGCGGCAAATTCACGGGGTTTGTCATCGATTTCGACGGCGATCACTTTGAATTGGCCATCGTGCGGATTGTAGCCATCGCGAACGGCCGATACGTTCCCATGCGCAAATTGCAGCGCCGGAAACACCAGTTGGTCGCCCACGGTATAGCTGTTTTTGGGCTGGTAAATGGTGCGGCCAGACAATTTTTTCTTTACCTGGCTGGCTTCTTCCGCCACGCGGTAAGCCATGAGCATGCGCGTGATTTCATCTGCCGTTTGCGGCCGTTCCACCTCTAAAAAGTGGTTATAAATTTGTTCGATGTCGGTTTTGGTTAGGGTAAAATCCGCTCCCCAATAAGTTTCAGTCTGGGTTCGGGGCTGAATCACAGCAGTCTCCTCATTAACAGGGAAAGTCAGGTATTTGGGCGTTGGCAAAAATGAGCTAATTGGGAATAGATGACCAACGCTTTTAGAAGCGTTTCCTGTTTGGAATTTTTTTGTCAACGCTTCGTCAACGGCCGTTTGCCACAACTGCGGCGGTAGATTAAGAAACGGCCGTTTAGATTGAGTTGCAGCACAGCTTAAGATTATACCAATCTGCCCCCCCTACGCCAATCTCCACCCAATTCGGCTGGTTAGGGGAATGCCGTCTCCAACCATTGCAAACCGTTGACCGGTACGCCGTGAATGCGCAGATCCCAATGCAGATGAGGCCCCGTGGAAAGGCCAGTAGATCCGCCTGCGGCAATCGTCTGCCCCGCCGCAACGGTGTCCCCCACCGCCACAAACGTTTCCGACAGATGGAAGTAGGCTGAAAAGATACCCTGGCCATGATCCAGAATGACGGTGTTGCCGCGCAGCTCCAGCAGTTGGTTAAAGACCACGGTGCCGCTGGCCGGGGCCAAAATAGGTGTGCCAATGGTGCCCGCAAAATCAATGCCGGAGTGGTAAACGTACACCGGGCCGCCATTGTAGGAGCGGGGGTCGCCGTACCCGGCGGTGATAACCGCACCGGGCACTGGGGAGGTCATCACCCCCGTCCATTGGCGTGGCTCGGTGCTGGTTTGGTAAATCTGGGCCAACATTTCATCTTCCTGCTGACGAATGTCTGGATTATCCTCGACGGGGATTTGCTGGAGCGAGTAATTGCCTGGGTTCACCTGCACCTGCTGGACAAATGGCCGCCACGGCCGTTCGCCGGAACCTTCCAGGCGCAAATCAAACAGGCCCGGTTCAGCAAAGGCGTCGATGCCTACCAGGGCGGCGTACCCATTGTCTTGCGGGAAAAATTGCAGGGACTGGCCGCCAAAGGTGCCAGACGGCCGTCCGTCCAACACATTTTCTACGTAAATAGAAACGGTATTGCCGGGGATGATGGGGAACGGCCGTATCACCACCTGCTGCCACTCGCCTGTCAGCGCCTGGTACGGGGCATCGCCGGGGATGCGCAGCCGCTGCCCGGTGAGCAGATAGGCTGGGTAGGGCAGTTCATTGGCCGCCGCCAGCGCCGCCGGGCTGATGTTGTGCTGCGCGGCAATGGTCACCAGCGTCTCGCCGGGGGCGACCACGTGCGGCGTGCCCGTGATGCTTTGCGGCAGCGCCGAGCCGGTGCGGCTGACGACGGTGATCGTTTGCCCGGCAGCGGGCGGCTGGTTGGGGCTGATCATCCGGTTGGTTTGCAGGAGGGCGCTGGGGGTGGTGTTGAAAACGGCCGCAACCTGCGCCAGCGTATCGCCGCCGCCCAGGGTGTAGACGGTAGCCACCGCCTCCCCCTCACCGCCGGGCACGATGAGCGTCTGGCCTACAAACAAATTGTCGGCGTTGGCCAGGCCGTTTAGGGCCAGCAAATCTTCAATCGTAATGTCGTACAGGCTGGCGATGTAGGTGAGGTTTTCCCCTTCGGCCACGGTGTGGACGCGGGGAATGGGGTCGCTGGTACTGTCTGGGTTGGGGGTTGGGGTGGGATCGGCCGTTTGCGCCAGCACGGGCAACACAGGCAGTAACAAAAAAAGCAGCAAAAACAGTCCAATACGTTTCATAAAAGCAAATTTTCATCGTAACTGTACAGGTGCTGCGGCCAGAGAGACCTGTATAGTTTCTTTTTATCAAAGATTTCGCAGATTAAAAAGATTAGTAATCTGGTAAATCTGCGAAATCTTTGACCCTAAATCTTGAAAAAAGCGCGGCACGTTTAACTGGGGGCTTTCGTCCCTGGCGGATGTGCAAATTGAATGTGGTCGCCCACCTTTACCCGGTTCACCAGCTCCGGCTGGCCTTCAATAACGTAGCGGGCGGGCGCGGGCGGCAGGTACGACAGCCGCCACGGCTGGGCCACGACGGTACCTACCACTTCCCCGGCGTCGTTGACCCAAATGACGCCCAGGTCAAAAAAGACAAACAGCATGTGGATGGCGGTGTTCACCCGGTTGTCGCGAGCTTCCACCAGCACCAGGCCATCCTGCGGCCCCAGCGTGCGCCGGAAGGTGAAGCCGCGCAGCTTGCTGCCAAAGCCATCGCACCACTTGGCCTGGGGAATGAGAACGTCGCCGCTTTCTACGTGAACAATCTGTCGTGTACCCATCGGCTGGAAGTATAGTGAAGGGGTGAAGGGGTGACAAGGTGAACGGGTGAACCGGGGAATGGTCTCATGGCTGATTAAATCAAAAATGAGTGTTGCGCAACGATTACCCGACGGGGGATTGACGGCCATTCTGGCACTATATGTATACTTTTTGGCAGATTATTTGACCATTCGTGTAAAAAATCGAGGTGAAAATGAGCAGGCAAAATTCATTTTGGTTCTTGTTTGTTTTGCTGGGCGTGATGCTGGTATCTGGCTGCGAAACGTCTCGCCTATCTGGTGAAGCGGAGAGTCGTGGTGATGATGCTGTCGTGGATATGATCTACTTTGTCCCCGAAGAGGCAGATTTAATAGAAGCTGAACTAAACCCCGACATCCTTTCCAGCAATGAATTCTTAGTCGAGAATAATTTGACGCTCCTCGCCATTTCGGATTGGGAAACGGCCGCTAACCAAATTGCAAACACTCAAGCTCAGGCGCTTCTCATTCACCATGCTGCGCTCGCTTCTGTTAACCAAGCTGAATTGCAGGTGTTTTTTGAGGAAAAAGGGTTGGTGGTGGCTGGCATCGGCATTCCTGGTCTGGAATTGGCAAAGTTTTTAGGCCATCCTGCACTTTTTACAAGCACATGGTCTGTTGATGATGGGTATACGACACCCTACTACTTTTACGTATATTCGTTAGAGATAAGCGGCAGCCAAGCGGAAATCGATCGTTTGCAGGCATTGGGCTGGAGACCTGGGGAAACGTTGCCTCCGGGTGTTGTGGTCTCGGATTCAGTGGGCGTGGGGTATGGCGCTTCTACAGATTCGTTGCCGGGGAACGGCCGTATCACCTCAATGTTTAGCCTCATCACCTCGCATGGGCAAAATCGAGAACCGTACACCTCTCCAAGCAAGGCGACAGCAGTTGTGGAAGGAGCCATTAAGATAGACCGTGACCATTTGCCGCCTGTTGTGAATCCAGAAACTGGCGAGGTTGAAGATTATCTCCTGGTGCCGCTCCTCACCGTGCCGACTGAATTTTATGTGGCGCAGCCGGTAGACGCGCCGCTTGAAGGTTTGCCTGGCTACCCGGTGGCCAGGCTGGCTGACGCTCAGGCCGAAGCTGTGCAGGAGGTGGCGCTTTTTGTGGCGGAGGACGGCACGTTTGCTGAGGGTGTGGTGGGTTTTGGCATTCTTTCCAGCATTCGGTATACGTTGGCGGACGGCCGTTTCCTCACCATCTCCACCACCCACCTGTCACCCGCCGCTTTGGCACAAACAATTTCCTTCAGCGGCAGAATTGTCAATCTGCCGAGCTACGGCGAAGCGTGGTTGGACACCGATGTGGGCTTGCCCACATCGCCGCGCAGCCTGAACTTTGTCAAAGATGATTTCATCATTACGGTGACGGGGGAGCTATCTGTGGACGAGCTGTTGGTTATTGCCGACCAGCTTCTCTTTGAGTAACGAGGCTGTCGTAGATGGCCTGGGCCTGGGGCGTGTTGAAGGTGTACGGCCGTTTCCAAAACTCCTCCAGCTGCACATTCCCCAATTGCTGTTCATACACAAACGCCTGCACAAACATTTCCAACTTGTCGGCATCGTCTGCCAGTTTGGCCTCTGGCGTTTGGGCGGCGTGCAGCTCTTCCCACAACGCCATGAAAGCGGGGGCAAACTGGGTGTCGCCCACCATTTCCTGCATTGCGCCGCGCTCTACGGCCGTTTTGATACCCGGCGGCAAATAACGCCAGGCAGGCGTAGGAATGTCGGTAGTGAGCGCCTCCGGCAAATCGTGCAGGGCAGCCATCGCCAGCAGTCGCCCCAAATCCAATTCTATATCCACCACCTGGGCTAAAACCAACGCCACAAACACCACGCCAAAGCTGTGCGCCGCCACGTTTTCTGCATTGGGCACGCCGCGCTGCACCCAGCCGGTGCGGGCGGTGCGTTTAAGTTGATTGCCGTGTAAAAGTGTGTTGAGAACGGCCGTTACATCCATCATCTTCTCCTCTGAAAATAAACCTCCGGGAGGCTTCAAAAATGGCCTCTGTTACGCACTGAACCTCCCGGAGGTTGGGTTTTCATTCATGGTGGTCGGCGACAGCCGGTGTCGTCTCCTCTGAAAATAGGCCGCGGATTTACGCGGATTAAATCTAGTAAATCTGCGAAATCTGTTGATTTTTCATTCTTGGTGTTGAGCTCACGCTCATGAAGTCTCCTACGAAAATAAAAAACGGAACACAGAGTCACACAGAGAAGAGCCGAGTTACACAGTGAAGAGCCTAAAAAATCTGCGTTTATCAGCGCAAATCAGCGTCCTTTTCTTTGTAATTGTGACTGGCGTTGGCCAATTGGGCAATCTATGGGGCAAGCAAAGCTGAATCAACCATTATTCGCACCCAAATTCAGTTACACTACACGGAAGGAAATACCAACAATTTAGCCAACTTTCAACCAATTTTCAAATTGCCTGTTACAAATTCGCCGCGCCCCACGACATACTGCACAGAACGGTCAATGAAGCGAAGTTTAATTCATCGGCCAATCAATTTAGGAGAACATGCATGATCCTCAACCAAACCGTTCAGGTGCCGATAGCGCCACTCTGGTTGACAATCAGTACCCTTTTAGCAGAAGCGCCCGCCACCATTGAGGATGATCGGGCGCTGGTGCAGGCGGCCCGGAACGACCTGCGCGCCTTCAATGGATTGTACGAGCGACACGTGACCCGCGTCTACCGCTACCTGTTGGTGCGGGTGGGCAACGTGGCCGATGCCGAAGATTTAACCTCGCAAACCTTTTTGGTAGCGATGGAAAATCTGGACAAGTACCGTGGGGAACGGCCGTTCCTCGCCTGGTTGTTTGGCATTGCCCGGCATAAAGTGGCCGACAAATACCGCAGGCAAAAGCCGGAAACCATGCTAGAAGCCGCTGGCGACCTGGTCGATACCCAGGAAGCGCCCGATCTGATTGTCAGCCAAAAATTACAAATTGAAGCGGTCGCCCAAAAGCTGCAAACGTTGGCCCCCGACCGCGCCGAAGCGATATCGCTCCGACTGTTTGGGCAGCTGGATATTCCAGAAATTGCTCGCCTGATGCACAAAAACGAGCCTGCCGTACGCATGCTGCTGCATCGTGGGCTGCAAGATTTGCAAACCCGGCTCAATCCAAACCAGGAGGCAACCGCATGAAAGAACAAGACCCAATCCTGGCGGATGAGCTCACCCGGCGCATTGATGCCGAAATGCAAGGCAAGCAGCAGCCACCCGTCAGCGAGGCCATTCAGCCCGAAGCTGACCTGGCCGCCAAGCTGATTACCCTGGCCCACAATACCCATCCAGACCCAGATTTTGTGGCCAACCTGGGCAGCCAGCTGGCCCGCCGGGCGGCGCGTAAACAACAAATACAAAACAAAGCTGTGCCGCCAGAACGGCCGTCGTTCTGGCAGCAGTTCACACAATTACTAAAGGAAGGAACGACCATGAATCGCAACAAATATCTGCTCGGCGCTTTCGCCGTTTTGGCCGTCGTGCTGTTAGGCGCGTACGTGCTGTTTAACCAAGGCAATAACAACAATGCCGAACCCGTTGCCGACACCACCGGCAGCGAAACCCAAACAGAAGAGGCCGATCAGCCAACACCCGAACCGGGCGCAACCGACGAAGCAACTGAGGTTGCCGATCTGCCCTCATTGCCCGTGCTGGATGCCAGCAGCCAGGCGTCTGGGCTAGGGGGCGGGGGCGGCGGCAACGTGCGGCCGCAGTCTGGCGGCGGCGGTGCCGCCCCAGAAAGTGCAGCCCTGGCAGCCGACAGCAGCTTCATCTTCACCGATCCATTCTCTGGCACGCTGTTTACCCTAAACAGCACCCTGCCCGATGGCCCCGGCCTGGCCCCGGTGCTGCAAAATGCGCCCAGCGACGGCATCACCCTGGAAGAAGTGCAGGATTTGGCCAACCGCTTTGGCTTTACCGGTCAGCTCTACCAGGAGCAGTACCCCATCTTTGAGGAAGTTGTTGGCGTACCGGCTTACGTACCGCCCGTGGTCTACCACCTGTTCGACGGGCCGCGCAGCCTGATCATCGACCAGTGGGGCGTGTATTACAACGACACCAGCATTGAGAATGATTTTGAGAACCCGATTGCGTTTGAAACGGCCGTTCCCATTGCCGAAGCCTACGTGCAAGAACGCGGCCTGCTCAACTTTGCCTACGAAGTCATGCAAATCTGGGGCTCCGACGTGAACTTTGTGCGCACCATCGACGGTGAGCCGACCAACCAGCCAGAATTAACGGTGGGGGTGAGCCATGACGGCCGTATCTACTTCGTTAGCTACCAGGTGATGCGCAACGCCGAAATTTTGGGCCGCTACCCGCTCATCTCCGCCCAAGAAGCGTGGGAAATCTTGCAAAGCGGCGTGGTAGAAAACAACATTCCGTACCAGTACGCCGTCCGGCCAGAGCTGGCCATTGAAGAACCCGTCTTCCAGGAAGACCCGGCCGCCGACCTGTACCAGTTCTGGGTGCGCGAATTTGCTCCAGGCGATGAGATTCACCTGTACGACTGGCCAATCGTCTTCTTGCCGGTGGGCAGCGGCGGCGACCCGCGCATTCAGGTACGCAACTACGTGGTTCAGGCCGACGCAGCCACGCTAAGCGCCCTGGCCGAGCGCGTGGGCCAGCAAACCCACATCTGGGGGCAAATTGGACCCGACGGCAACACGCTTGACCTGGCTGGTTGGGAACCCGTTGGCGAAAATGTTCAGCCCGCCACCTCTGGCATGGGCACCATCAGCCGCAGTGGCGACCAGGTGCTGTTCACCGACAGCAACACCGGCGATATCTTCATCGTGCCCGAAGCGCCGAGCGACATCGAGGATGGCACCGACGTCTACCTGTTTGCCTGGGCCGCCCGCGACCTGGGGCAGGAATACCCGGTGCTGGATTGGGAGAACATGGACAAAATCGTCAACTTCCCGCCAACGGAAGAAGTGATGCCGGTGGAACCGCCGGTTGAGGAGCCCATTTTCATTGATGAGCCGTTTGAGCCGTTTACCTATGAATCGTTTGCGGTGAATGAAGTTTCGCTGGCGTATTACACCACCTACAGCTGGCCCACCAACGACGATGGCAGCATTCGCTACGAAGGGCAGCCGACGCTGATTGTGCAGCCAACCTGGAAATTCGCTGGGGAAACTGAAACTGGCGACAGGGTGGAATTCTTCGTTCAGGCCCCGCAGCCTGAGTTCTTGAACCGCTAATTCCTCTTCCCAGAGCTGCCAGATTTTCAGGAATCTGGCAGCTCTTTTTTTTTGGCACTGATGGTACGCGCTTTCTCTGGTGTAAACCGCTGAGGTTTTGACATTTAAGGCGCATTTTCCAGTGCAACGAGAAACCTCAGAGGTTTTGTGGTGGAATATGCGTTAGGTATACGGCCGTAACACCCCAGCCACCACCTCTGCTAAATCTGGCATTTCAGGCGGCTCATCAGCAACGGCCAAATTGGCGAGCTGCCGGGCCGCCTTTTCTTGTGTTTCGCGGGTGCTGGCCGGATGCTGCCGGGCCAGCTGCCACAGCCGGGTCGCCTCTGCCTGGGGCAGCAAGGTAGCCAACCCCACCAGCGCATCCAGGGCCAGCGGCTGCGCCTGGATGCCCATTGCGAGGCGCAGCGCCTCGTGGAAGGCGCGGCGGGCGGCATCTGCTTGCTCTAGCAACACGTTCACCTCGCCCAAATTGATCAGCGAAATGGCAATGCTGCGCCGGTTGCCCAATTCTTGCTTGAGGATGAGGCTTTCTTCGTGCAGCTGGCGGGCTTCGTTTAATTTGCCCAGCTGCATGGCGACCACGCCGGCATTGCCCAGGGTGGCGGCCCGCCCCGGCTGGTGGTTGATCGTTTTGAAGATGAGCTGGCTTTCTTCGTAGTAGCGGCGGGCGGCGGACAAATCTTGCTGGGCGTTGGCCAGGTTGCCCAGGTTGTTGAGGGCAACGGCCGTTCCGTGCAAATCCCCCAACTCGCGTCGCAGGGCCAGGCTGGCTTCGTAATGGGCCTGGGCCGCGGCGTACTCTCCCTGGCGATGGGCCAATGTGCCCCGCAAATTTTCAGAGAAGGCCAGACCGGGCTTGTGATCGAGCTGCCGGTTGAGGGCCAGCGCGGTTTCGGCGTAGGCGACGGCCGTTTCATAATCCCCCCGGAAGCTGGCCAAAATAGCCAGATAGCTGTGGCAGAGCGAGATTTCCCGGTCGTTGCCTGAATGTTGCAGCTGGGCCAACGCTTGTGCGAGCATCTGTTGGGCGCGTTCGTATTGGCCCAAAAAGGTGACCAAACGGCCGTACCGCACCAGCAAACGGCCGTATGTGTGGGGCGGCAGGGCGCTGGATTGGTTCAGGCGGGCCAGCTCCTCCAGCGCGGCCATTGCCCAGCCAAACGCCGCCGCGCCATCCTGGAACCAGCCGCGCGACTCATATAAAAAGAAGAGCGAAACCAGCGCGCGATCCAACCATTGGGCCGCTGCGGCAGCTGTGGCCGGCTGGGCCTGATCTTCCAAGGCCGCCACCGCCCAGCGCCAGGCGGCACGCACGTTGTCAATTTCTGGCGAGAGCAAATCCAGGGCAGCCTGCCGCTGGTCGGTTTGCCAATTGTTTTCCTGGGTGTGCAGCAGCAGTAAAAAATATTGGGCGTGGCGCTGCTCGGCTTCAGCGGCCAGTGCGGGTTGGGCCACCAGCCGTTCGGCGGCAAATTGGCGCACGATTTCTAGCATTTGGAAACGGCCGTTTGCCTCTCGGCGCAGCAACGATTTATCCACCAGCGCCGTCAGCGTCCAAAAAGAAGCATCGGTAACCTGCCGCGCCGCCTCGCGGCTAAAGCCAGCCCGAAAGACGGTGAGCCGGGCCAGAGCTTGCTGCTCTGCTTCGGTGAGCAGCGCCCAGGAATGGTCGAACACCGCCTGCAAACTGCGGTGGCGGTCGGGCACATCCCCGGCGCGCGACTGCAAAAAGTCGATATCTTGCGCCAGTTCGGCGGCGATTTCGGCGCAGCTTAGCTGGCGCACCCAGGCGGCGGCCAGCTCAATGCCCAGCGGCACGCCCGCCACCAGCTGGCAGATGCGGGCCACCTCTGGCTGGTTTTCTGCTGTTAGGGCAAAGTCGGCCTGGGCGCGCTGGGCCAGCCGGGTAAAAAGGGTGAGGGAATCGGCAGTTTTGTCTGTTTGGTCATTGGGCAGCGGCAGGGGGCCAACGTCAAAGGTCCATTCGGTTTGCAAATTGAGCCGCTCACGAGAGGTGACCAGCAGCTTCACATCGGGCAGCGCCTGGCTCATTTCGGCCAGCAGCTGGCTGCCTTTGAGGAGATGCTCGAAGTTATCCAGCAGCAGCAGCAGCTCTTTGGCTTGCAGGTAGGCCAGCAGTTGGGTTTTGGGCGGTGCGGCTCCGGCAAAGGTAAAGCCAATCGCCTCGGCAATGGCGGGTACGATGAATTCTGGGGTGGGTACAGCGGCCAGCGGCACAAAAAAGATGCCATTGAGGGTAGTGCCTATGGCTTTTCTGGCAGTTTCTAGCGCCAGGCGGGTTTTGCCAATGCCGCCGGGACCAACCAGGGTAAGCAGGCGGCAAGACGGCCGTACCAGCTGCCCTTGAATTTGCTCAAGCGCTTCGGCGCGGCCCACAAACGGGGTGGTGGCCACGGGCAAATTGTGGCGGCGGATGTCTACGGCGGCGCGGATGCGTTCGTACAGGGCGCTGGTTTCTGGGGAGGGGTCGATGCCCAGCTCTTCGGCCAGAATGTTGCAGCAGGTTTGGTATTGGCGCAGGGCTTCGGTGCGTTGGTCGTTGCGGGCCAGCAGCAGCATCATCTGCCGGTGGGCCCATTCGCTGAGGGGGGCAATGGCCAGCAGCCGGGCGGCGTAGCGAATCCCTTTTTCATATTGCTGAAAATCTAAAAAGTGTTGTACCAGCCGCCGAAGGAGGTGAACGGCCGTTCGTTGATGCCTTTCTCGCTCCAGGGTGACCCACTCTTCAAAGCCTCGGCTGTCGCGAATGTCGAACCCGGCCAGAAAGTCGGCCTGGTAGAGGGCAATGGCGCTTTCCCAGGCGGCCACATCTTCACTTTGGGCTTGTTGTTGGAAGACGGCCGTATCCAACCAGTGGGGGCTTTCTGTTTTGAAGGCAATGGTTTGGCGGCTGATCTCCAGGTATGGTTTGAACTTGCTGCGCAGGCCAGAGAGGAGGGAGCGTAAATTGGCCATCGCTTGCTCTGGGGGACGGTCATCCCAAAAAAAATCGGCGAGGAGTTCACGGGAATACGGCCGTTGCGTGCTGGCCAGGTAAATGAGCAGTGCTTCGGCTTTCCGTGAAGGCAAGCCAGAGGTCGGTTTGCCGTTAAATTCAATTGTCATCTCGCCCAAGAGGGTCAAAGCCAAGGTGGCAGTCATGGTCAGATCAGGTATCCTGGTTTGATGGATCGTTTTCGGATCGTTGTCCGAGTAAACTGGGGTTCATTATAGCGCACTCTGCAAGCGAAGAGAGAAGAGATGAGTATTCGTTATTTAACTTGCCTGTTCCGAAAGGCAAATCCACAGCTTGCCGTGCCATATTGCATTCTTGGGAGTAAATTTTAAAACAGCCAGCATGGAACAAAGCTTATGAGTAAGAGTTTACAACATTATCACGCCTATTTATTGCGCATCTGGCGCGAGGAAGAGGGCATGCCCTGGCGCGCCACGTTGCAGAACCCCCACACGGGCGAGCAAGAGGGTTTTGCGTCGGTAGAGCAATTGATCACCTTCATCCGGGAAAAGACGGAAGGCAGCGGCCCAACCAGTTCCCCAAAGCAATAAAACAAGCGCCCCAAATTTCCACATTTGCCTAAATTTAGACGGCCGTTTATACAGCAAGTTGCCTGAAGAACGGCCGTATCCCCACCCCTTCTCACCAAAATTTGCTCATTTGCCTAGCCTCGTTATACTAACTAACTTCAAATGCAAGGGTTTTGTCACTAAATTGCCCCGCATTTTTTGGGAAGAAAAGAAATCGATCAACAACGAGGCAGCTACTGCCTATCAGGCGATTTCATGACAAAAAAGTCGAAATCACAATAATTCGCCAACTCAAATGATAACGGCTTCCACCTGATTCCTGACCAGGCGTCATTTCTGCGTACCTGGGCAAATCACCAAAAATCAGCTTGCTTTTTCTCAAAATCTCTTTGGCTCTTGCATACGATCAGCCAACGATTCTGTTCAATAACAAAAACCTAACCTAATCAGTAAGGAGGTGGTCGGGCAAAAAGTAAAGACAACTTGCGACAAACCAACATGACTCAAAAATTTGTTTTTTAGTTTTACACTTTGGAGGAGAGAATCCATATGAATAAGAAAAAAAAATATCCTTGTACTCTTTTTGCTGCTGGTAGGCATGGCCCTGGTAGCCTGTGGCGGTGGCGAACCAGAAGTTGTTACCGAATTTGTGGAAGTGACCCGTATCGTTGAGGTACAGGGTGACACCGTAACCGAAACCGTAACGGAAACCGTGACAGAAACCGTTGTGGAAACGGTTACCGAAACCGTCACCGAGCAGGTTGCTGTTACCTTTGCCGGTGGTGGCGACACCCTGGCGCAGGTTCAGTCCCGTGGTGTTTTGAACTGCGGTGGTAATGCCAACGTCCCCGGCTTTGGTTACCTGGACCCCGACAGTGGTGCTTTCAGCGGTTTCGATATTGATTTCTGTAAAGCGATTGCTGCGGCCGTTTTGGGCGATTCTGAGGCAGTTGAAGTTACCCCCACCACCGGGCAATCTCGCTTCCCCACCCTGCAATCTGGTGAAATTGACGTGCTCATCCGTAACACCACCTGGACCAGCAGCCGTGACACCGCCCTGGGCTTCGACTTTGCCCCGGTTACCTTCTATGATGGGCAAGGCATGATGGTTCGCGCCGACAGCGGCATCACCAGCATCAGCGACATGGACGGCGCGACCGTTTGTGTGCAGTCTGGTACCACCACCGAAAAGAACCTGTCTGACTACATGACTGCGCTGGGTGTTACCTACACCCCACTGGTGGGCGACGACGCTGTGGCCACCCGCGATGCGTACGACTCTGGCGCTTGCGATGGCTTCACCACCGACAAATCTGGCCTGGTTTCCCAGCTGATTTTGCTGTCTGACCCAACCGCCCACATCATTTTGGAAGAAGATATGTCCCGCGAACCGCTGGGGCCGCTGACCCGTCACGGCGACAACAACTGGAATGACATCGTGAGCTGGGTTGTGCAATGTACGTTCAATGGTGAACTGCTGGGCATCAACCAGGAAAATGTAGACAGCTTCCTGGGCAGCGACGATCCGGCCGTTCAGAACGTGCTGGGTGAAACTGGCGACCATGGCCAGGCAATGGGTTTGTCCAATGATTTCTGCTACCAGGTTATTAGCCAGGTAGGCAACTACGCAGACATCTACGACCGCAACCTGGGTCCGGACACACCGTTTAACCTGGCCCGCGCCCGCAACGCGCTGTATACCGATGGTGGTGTGATCTACCCCATCCCGTTCCGTTAAGATTTGAGGTCGTGTGGCGTGGCTGCCTGAAACGGCCACGCCCATTTTAGAAATTCTCCACAGCCCGACCTCGTGTCGGGCTGTGTTGTATCAAACTGTTTTAGCGACTTCTGATCCGTTTGGGCTTTGGCGCAAATGGGCATTAACAAAAACTATCTACCATGAGTCCTTGCGAAAAACGACTGGCAGATAGTCCACAGGGGTAACGCCTATGTCGGACATACCAAAACCATCCCTGCGAGGCAATGAACGGATTCCACCGTGGCGAGACGGCCGTATCATCGGAATCCTGTTACAAATTGTTTTCGTCATTCTACTCGTTCTTAGCCTAAACTGGCTCTTTACCAACATCGGCAACAACCTGGATGCCCTGGGTGCCGGTCAATTCAGTTGTAAAGAGGGCGGCACCAGCTACCGCTGCGCCTTCGACTTCCTCAGTGGGGAAGCCCAATTCCCCATCAGTGAATCCGTTATTAGTTACGATCCCAATACAGATTCCTTTTGGCGCGCCATTGGCATTGGCGTTTTAAACACCGCCAAGGTTGCCGTATTTGGCATCATCCTCACCACCATTTTAGGCACGTTTACGGGCATTGCCCGGCTTTCCAGTAACTGGCTCATTCGCAATATTGCCAAATGGTACATCGATCTGATGCG
This sequence comes from Candidatus Leptofilum gracile, assembly GCA_016713825.1. Lineage (GTDB taxonomy): Bacteria > Chloroflexota > Anaerolineae > Promineifilales > Promineifilaceae > Leptofilum > Leptofilum gracile. Next base: position 306,852 of record JADJOJ010000006.1, read on the forward strand.
CAATACGCCATTGCTGCTTCAGCTCTTCTTCCTCTATTTTGTTATTTTTCTCGTTAGCTTGCCGTCGGTCAACGACGTGCAACCCATTTTGGGCCTGCCCATCTTCATCAGCCAGCGTGGTATGAATTACCCCTCGTTGGTGCCGATGGCTTCCTTTGCCACCTGGGCCGCTTTTATTGTGCTGGGTATTGTGCAGGCGCAGCTCATTTGGGTCATCCTGGGGCGGCGCGAAGAGCAAACCGGGCAAGAAGCCAGCCGAGGCCGTTGGGCCATCCTCTCCTTTTTGGTGGTGGTGCTCATTGGCTGGTTTGTGGCTGGCAACAATGCAGATACAGAAGCCGCGCTGGTTTCACGCGCGTCACGCGTGCGAGAGATTGGCGATATCCCAGCCCTGATTGAACGCCGCTTAGGCATTAACGATCTGAGCAATATTGAAAACGCGTTGGCAACTGGCGCACTTACGCCAGAGGCGGTGGACGAAGCCGCCCTGAAGATTTGCACCATCAATGAATCTGCCTCAGAAATTAACCTGACGGCGCAGCTGCGCCAGGCCAATGTGCCGTTTGATGTGACGCGCAGCGATCGGCCAGACCAGGCAATTGCCACTTATGCCGAGGGTGGTTGTGAAATTTTTGTGGCCAACCGGGCTACCTTAGCGGCCGAACGTGATTTGCTAGAAAACAGTGCCGATCAGCTCATTGTGCCGCTGCCAGAGACGCCGGTGCGTGTTTCTGTGCCCAAGTTGGAGGGGTTCAACTTTGTGGGTGGCTCCAAGCTGACGCTGGAGTTTGCCGCCATTTTGCTGGGCCTGGTGCTGTACACGGGTGCATTTGTGGCCGAGATTGTGCGGGCGGGTATTTTGTCGGTCTCTAAGGGGCAGACGGAAGCGGCGCGGGCCTTAGGCCTGTCTGAAACGCAGCGGCTGCGGCTGGTGGTATTGCCCCAGGCGCTGCGGGTGATTATTCCGCCGCTTACCAGCCAATATTTGAACCTGACGAAGAACTCTAGTTTGGCAGCGGCCGTTTTGTTCCCAGACCTGTACCGCAACATCAATACCATCATCAACCAGTCTGGGCGGCCGATTCAGCCCATTGTGATCATGGCCCTCATTTACCTGTCGATCAGCCTGTTCATTTCGTTCTTCTTGAACTGGTATAACAGCAAAATTGCGCTGGTGGAGAGATAATCATGACAACATTACCCCAAAAACAAACGCGATTTAACTTTTTACCAGAAGATATTCAGGTGCAGCTTAACCGCTTTATCACGGAGCAAATTACCCGCTCTTGGATTTTGACGCTGTGGGTGCTGGCCATTACCGGTTTTACGCTAGCGACGGTTATCAACCGGGTGCAGGCGGCACCGCTTTCTACGATTTTGGTGCTGGTTGTGTGGCTGGTTACGGTAACGCTGGTGGTGGTGAATGAACTGCGCCACAAGCACAATGCGCTTTCGCTGTGGCTGAAAAACAATATGTACAACAATATCACCAACGCGCAGATCAGCTTGCTGATTGTGTTGGGGATTATTGCGGCCGTTTTTGCTTTTTACAATTATGCCTGGGCCAACGCCAGCTTTGTGGCGATACCGGCCGCCGATTACCGTGCGGAGCTCATCAGCGCCGATGGGCGGGAATATTGCTTTACGATGGGGGGGATTGATACGGCCGTTTCTACCACAGAAATTGTCACAGACCCCACCGAGCGCTGTTTTGCCACGGCCGACCTGGCTGCGCCCCCCAGCAACCTGGCGGTTGGCCAGGAAGCCTCCTCTTTTTGCTTTGATCAAAAGCCGGATGATCCAGAAAATGGCATCACCTGTTTTGCCAGCACGGCCGAAAATCCAGACTTGTTTACTGTAGACCGTGAGTTCACCGGAGCCAACTGGGGCGCAGTGGAAGCCAACCTGGTAACGATGATGATCTTTCGCTTCAACCGCAACGAAACGTGGCGCATCTGGGCGGTGATCATTTTGCTGGCCGTGCTGTTTGTCCCCACCACGTTTGTGTACCGGGCCAGCTTCAAAAACAAACGGCTGCGCCAGCTGCTTACCTATGCCTGGCTGGCTTCGCCGCTGCTGATTTACCTCTTTTTGCGCGGGGTAGAGCCAGTGCCGTTTGAGGTGGATGGGTTCAGTTCCGTAACGCAGGGAATTTGGGACAATACCTTTGCCTGGACTGGCTTTATTGAGGAGTTAGAAGAGGCGGGGTTGATTACGTATGTAAACGGCCGTCCCCTCGAACGTGTTGGCGACGGTGCCTTACAGCCCATTTCTACCTGGACGCAGATACGCGCCACGCTTTCCGGCAACCAATATCTGCTCGGCGTACTGGGTTTGCTGTTGTTTGGTGGGCTGACGCTGCTTCTCAACCGCCGCTTCCCGCAAAAAGAGCATGAAGGGGAACTGGTTCGATTGGGGCGGATGGTGCTGCGAATCTTTTTGATCATTACGGCCGTTTTTGCCCTGTTGGCCCTGCTCCAGGTGTTCAGCATGCTCATCGGTTCCATAACCTACACCCGCGAACTGCCCATCAACGGCGTGCCGCAAGAAGTAACGCAGCCTGTCTTCTCCAGCCTCGACCCCGACGTCAACTGGGGCGGCTTCCTGCTTACCATCATCATCACCATCTTTGCCATTGTCGTCTCCTTCCCCATTGGCTTGTTGATGGCCCTGGGCCGCCGCAGCAAAATTCGCGGCATTCCTGCCTGGCTCACCTATGGCGCAGCGATTGTCATTGCCGTTGTGGGGTTTACCCAAAGCACACCGGCAATGGTTGAAGCCGCTCGCAGTAATCTTGAATTGGTTGCCGCCTACTGGCCCATTCTGATACTCGTGCTGGCTTATGCGTTTCAACGCGCCTTCAATGGCAACGTGCTGGCGGCATTTAGCACGCTCTACATTGAATTTGTGCGCGGGGTGCCGTTGATTACCGTGCTGTTTGGCAGCATCATTCTTTTCCCAATTTTGCTTCCCCCCGGCGTGGAAATTCTGAACACCTGGCGCGTTTTGTGGGCTGTGGCCCTCTTCGCGGCAGCGTATTTGGCCGAAAACGTGCGCGGTGGTTTGCAGGCGATTCCCAATGGGCAGTACGAAGCCGCCGACTCGCTGGGCTTCAACGCCTACCAAAAATATCGGCTCATCATCTTGCCGCAGGCACTGCGCGTGGTGATTCCTGCAATTGTGGGGCAGTTCATTGGCCTGTTTAAAGACACAACGCTGGTGGCCATCATTGGCATGTTTGATGTGTTGGGCGTGGCCAACGCCATCGCAGCGCAGGAAGATTGGTTGGGCGTGCGCCGTGAACCGTACATCTTCCTGGCGTTGCTCTACTTTGTTGGTTCGGCGCTGATGACCGCTTACAGCCGTCGTTTGGAAAAACAAACCGGATTGGGTGAAAGATAATTTGCAAGATGCTAACCTCCCGGAGGTTTTGTCTTAGACGAATCTTCGGTAATAAACTTCCGGGAGGTTTCTATATCAGGAGAGAAACATGACAACAGCAGCAACGCTTACAAAAATGGAAGACGTTATTGTTTGCCACAACATCAACAAATGGTATGGCGATTACCACGCGCTGCGAGACGTAAGCCTGACGGTAAAAGCGGGTGAGGTAATTGTGATTCTGGGACCATCTGGTTCTGGTAAATCGACCTTCATTCGTACGCTCAACCGCCTGGAGGAGCATCAAAGCGGCGACATCATGGTGGATGGCATTACGCTGAGCCACGATGTGCGCAACATTGCCGAAATTCGGCGGGATGTGGGCATGGTGTTCCAGCAGTTCAACCTGTTCCCCCACCTGACGGTGTTGGAAAATGTGACGCTGGCTCCGATTCATGTGCGCAAATGGTCGCGTGAGCGGTCGGAAGAGATTGCCATGAAGTGGCTGACCCGCGTGGGTATTCCGGAACAGGCGGGCAAATACCCGGGGCAGCTTTCTGGTGGGCAGCAGCAGCGCGTGGCTATTGCCCGGACGCTGGCAATGGAGCCAAACATCTTGCTGTTTGATGAGCCAACCTCGGCGCTGGACCCGGAAATGATTAAGGAAGTGCTGGACGTGATGCGCGACCTGGCGCGGTCTGGCTACACCATTCTGGCGGTGACGCATGAGATGGGCTTTGCCCGTGAAGTGGCGGATCGCGTCATCTTTATGGATGCGGGGCAAATTGTGGAGATCAACACGCCGGAAGATTTCTTCACCAACCCGAAGAATGACCGGACGAAGTTGTTTTTATCGCAGATTTTGCATCATTGATACCCTGGAAACCTGACAGGTTTACTAAGGATCTGGTTTGCTAAGGGCCTAAGTAAACCTGTCAGGTTGGGTAGCATTATCTGAACCAGCGCAGACGGGGGCGGAGCTGCACGGCCGTTTCTGGAGCCACCTCATTTTGAACGGCCGTTAACATTTCCCAAGCAAAATAATGTTGTTCTTCAATTAAAACCGGGCGGCTGAACGGGAACGCCGTGCGCATGGCGTTGCCTAAATCGTGCGGCAGGCGGCCCCAAAACTGGCTGCTGGTGGCCACAGACGGCCGTGCCGGAACCAGCCGGAAGCGGGCCGACGGCGGCTGGTACGTGATAAATTTGAGCCATTGCCAGGTGGCATACGGCCGTTCCGACCCCGACGCCATAAATGCCCCCGCTACCCACAATGGCGTGATGCCATCAAACCGATCTGAGCCGGGGAAGGGGAGTACGCCCAGCGGGCTGAGCTGGTAGCGCAGTTCGTATAGCAGGGGCGATTCCACCCAGATGGCGGCCCGGCGGCGGGCCGACTGCCAGTTGGAGAGCACCCCGGCCCGTTCCAGGTCGCTCATTTGGGTGAAGTCGGCGATCTGGCCGGGTTGACCGGCCAAAGCGCTGTACCAGGTGAGCGCGGCGGCGGCGGCTTCGGGCGTCAGCGGCTGGTCACAGCGCACGGTCGCTTCTTCGCACTGGTTGTTCCAGTTGTAGGCGTAGGAGAAAAGCGCGTCTGGCCCCACATCCAAAAAGCCCCATTCCAACGCGCCGTTGGGCGACTCTGTGCCGAGGGAAACGGCCGTCATGTCCGCCTCCATCTCCTGCCAGGTCCAGCGCAGGGTGGGTTCCGGCTGGTTGGCGTCGCGGTAGGCGTTTTTGTCGTAGTAGATGACGTTCATGCGGCCCGCCAGCGGCATGAACCACATCCGTTCCCGCCACCACGTCCCCTGCCACAGCTGTTCGTAAAAATCGGCGCGGTCAAAATTGGTGTCGGTTTGCATCAGGGGGGTCAGGTCGCGCACGGTTCCGGCGGCCAGCAGATCGGCGGTGGGGGCGGTGCCGACGGCGTCCAGCGAGGCCAATTCGGCCAGCGTGGGTTGGGCGCTTGCCAGCGGCACCAGTTCGATACGGATGCGTGGGTTGAGGGCGGTGAATTGGGCAGCGGCCGTTTCATAATCAATCAGTGGATAATCCGACAGTGGCACGCCAAAACGGAGGGTCACCTGGCCGAAGTGGTCGGCGATACGGCCGTCTACCAACTCCCAAAACAGCTCCGACGGCGCACCATTTTCATCCAACCCAACGAGCCGGGGCGAGGGGATGGCGAGCTGGTCGGCAGCGGCCGTTTCCTGGAAATTGGGGGCGAGGCTGAGGGTGAACGGCCGTTCCGCCGAGGGACAATCGGCCATGCAGAGGGTGCGAATGCGCTCCGTGATGCGGTCGCCGATTTGCCCCGCCAGATCGGCATCAGTTTGACTGTAGCGCAGGCGGCCCCAGGCGTAATCGGTGAAGGTGCTGCTGCCCCAAAAGCCGGGCGCAGTGGGTTGGCGGATCAGGCTGCCGTCTGGCTGAATTTGCCAAAAGGCAACGCGCTGGAACGTTTGCGCGGCTTCACGCCACTGCACGTTGGCCCAAATAAAATCGTCGTGCTGTTCGGCCTGGGTGATGGTGGGGGTGTGGCGGTAAGGACGGCCGTTCAGCGGCGAAAGCTGGGCGGCAAACCAATCCGGCTCGTTTGATTGGAAGCTGAAAAAGAGGTCGCCGTCACCCGCCAGGTAGGCGTTCCGCTCAAAATCGAGCGCAGCTTGGGCCAGCTGGATGGCGTTTTGCTCGGCGTCCGCCAGCCGGTTTTGCGCACTGCGCCACAGCCAGCCGCCTGCGCCCAGCAGCAGCACCAGCAGTACGATCCAGAACCGGGAGGGGATTGGGGGGAAACGGCCGTGTCGCCAGGCAGGGTCAGTTCATCTTCTTCCTCGCCAATTTGCCAATCAAAGCGCTCGCTCATTATTCACCGCCGGGGTTGTAAATATGCTTTCTGTTGAATCGGTAGGGAAAGTATAAAGGAAAGACGGCCGTTTGGCACCTGTGCCAATTTTTAGTCGCCTGCACCGAGACCTGTTTTGAGCCCAACGGGCTTCCACAATTAGCCGGATGGCTTCAGCCTCCGGCGGGGCCAGTTTATTAAAGCGCCCTAAATTTCTGCTCAGGGCTTTTCAGTAAATCAAAATCAAGCAAAAAAGGACGCGGACTAGCGCGGATGAACGCGGATCATGACCTTTTTATCCGCGTCTTCCGCGTTTATCCGCGTCCCATTCAGTAAAACTGAAAAGCCCTTAATTTCTGCTGGATTCACCCCTGTATCCATGCTATCATGTTGCCCAATCAACATTCCTTCTTGCCAGCAAAAATGGAGGTTTATCATGGCAGTAGCACCTGTTACTTTACGCAACGCACTTATTGATTCTTTTAGCCTGGAGCGAATTAAACAGCCTGTGCTTTGAGCTGGACATTGTCTATGAAAATTTAAGCGGCCAAAGCCTGGATGCCAAGGCGCTGTCGCTGGTGACCTATGCCCAACGCCACGGTTTGTACGACAAGCTGACGGTGGCCGTGCAAAAGGCCCGCCCTCACCTGGATTTTGGGGTGCCGTCGGGCACTGGGGGCGGGGGGGTAGCTGCGCCAGCCGGGCAGCCCGCTGCTGGCCCAACCTACAATTTTCACGGCAATGTGGTAGGAGCCAATTTTGGCGATGGCACAATTACAGCAGACAACATGGCTGGTGGGGATATTAACATCACCCACAATTACGCTGAGCCAAAGGATAAGGCGGCGTTTGCCGAGCAGTTGGCCCAGCTGGAGGCGCTGCTGAAGCAGGCGATTGCCAGTGGTGAAATAAAGGATGAGCGGGATGCGGAAACGGCCGTTGAAGATATCCAGGACGCCATCGCCGAGGTGCAGCACGACCAGCCCCGCCCCAGCCGCCTCACCCGCCGCCTGGAAGACGTCAAGGAAATCATCGAGAGCGCCAGCAAAACCGGAGCCGCCGCCCTCAAAGCCGTGCCCATCATTTCTGGCCTGATCAAGGTGGTCACCACCCTCTTTTAGCCCAAGCCGGTTTATTTCATTAGCCTGGGCATTCATGCCCAGGCCAACCAGGACCGCCCATGAGCGACAACTCCGAAGACAATCCTAAAGTTCCCAACGTTTTTAATTTCCACGGCCCAGTTGTTGGCGCTAATTTTGGCGATGGCACAGTTGAAATTGGCAATGCAGCAGGTGGCGACCTCACACTCGTTCACGAGCGGATGGCTGACCCAGCGAAGCGCCAGCCGCGCCATTTGAAGTCGGTAATTGGTCGGGAGGCGCAAAAAGCGCTGTTACTGCAAGCATATGAACAAGTGGTAGCCAGCAACGTAGGGCACACCGTTTTCCTCATGGGGCAATATGGTTCTGGGCGGCGGGCGTTGACCGACTGGCTGCAAGCCCAGGTGGAAGCTGCTGGAGGGCAATACATGGCGGCAACATTAGGACCGCTCGATCCGCGCGAATTTGCCACTGGCGTGCGCCAGGAAGCGCGGGAAGGGCCACTTCTGCTGAACATTGACCGACTGGAACTGGAACCCTCCACTTGGATTGACAATTTGTACCGGCTGGCCGATGAAATTGCTCAGAAAGCTCAACGGTTGCCTGTCTTAATGGTGATCACGCTCACCACAAGTTTGCCTTTAGAAGAAATTCACGGAAACGCACACAATGAGTTTACCCGTCTGGTACAAAAATTGAGCCAAGATGGCCTGGCTTCGGCCACCTTCATGCATTCTCTCACATTGCCTGACGTTAAAAGCTTTTTGGCTCCGGCGGAACTGAAACTGGCTGAACGATTATTTCATCTGTCTGGTGGCGACGCGCTGATTTTGGAAATCATTTGGCAGGAGTGGCAGGCAGTTAACGCAGTTGTGCAAGATGAAAATGAACGTTGGATTGCCAACCCAGAGCGGGAATTGACCGTTTATGGTGACGTTTATGAACAAGCGCGGGCTGAGCTGGAACAACTGCTGTTTGCCTGGGAAGATGACCCACCGTTTACCTTGGCAGAAGCAGAAAAAATTCTGAACTGTGCCGCCACAGAGGGCGAGATATTCACTGCCGACGCTGTAGCGGCTACGCTGGATTTAGACAAAGATGAACTCATAGACTTTTTTGATGAGTTCTTGCTGCCTTTTGTTGATGAAGAGAGCGGGGTTGAGGAAGCCAGCGGCATTTTGCTGGAGGTGGGTGCCATTGAGATCGATCCGTATCGCTCGGTGTGGCATTATCGCTTTGCCCGGCCTTATTTGTTTTACGTCTGGCGCTGCTTCCCCGCCTTGAAAAAAGAGCGGCAAGGGTGGAGTGGCCAGTTAGCCCAGCAGCTAGAAACGCTGCATTATCCCCACACAGCACCTATTGCCCGCAAATTGATTGCTTTGTTTTTAGCTGCCAACCAGCCAGAACGGGCCAAGCCGTACCAGGAGCAGCAGAGTAAGAACGTTTCGCTGGCCTTTTTGCGCGGGCATGTGGATTGGCTAATAAGCCATGATTTGGAGCAAAAGTTCAATGCTTACCGCCTGTTTGAGGTTAGCTTTCAATATTTGAACCGTTTGGCAAAAGAGCAACCGGGAGCGTGGCAAGAAGGTGTGCAGTTGGCCCAAACGTTGTATGACTGGGCTGTTTTCCACAAAGATGAAGGGTATGATGCTGAAGCACTCTATTATGAAACCTGGAATCTTAAAAATGGTGGGCAATTTCAGACAGCACTCCCAAAATCACAAAAGGCTGTGGAACTGGCCGAACTGTACGACTTGCCCCAAACAGATTGGGCCAGGTTCGCAAATATTCTCGGTGCCTTGCTCCTGGCAATGGGCGACCTGGCCGCCGCACGGCCGTTTGTCGAACGCGCCCTGGCCATCTTTGAAAAAGCGCTGGGGTCGGACCATCAAAACGAAAGCTTGCTTTCGTCTACCGCCAACAGCCTCAACAATCTCGGCGGCTTGCTCCAGGCAATGGGCGACCTGGCCGCCGCACGGCCGTTTTACGAACGCGCCCTGGCCATCTACGAAAAAGCGCTGGGGCCGGACCATCCCGATACCGCCCTCAGCCTCAACAATCTCGGCGGCTTGCTCCGGGCGATGGGCGACCTGGCCGCCGCACGGCCGTTTTACGAACGCGCCCTGGCCATCCGCGAAAAGGCGCTGGGGCCGGACCATCCCGATACCGCCCAAAGCCTCAACAATCTCGGCTTCTTGCTCAAGGCGATGGGCGACCTGGCCGCCGCACAGCCGTTTTACGAACGCGCCCTGGCCATCCGCGAAAAGGCGCTGGGGCCGGACCATCCCAGCTTGGCAAACAGCTTGAACAATTTAGGCCTATTGGTTGATGCAGCATGGGCGACCTTGGGCAGGCGCGTGATTATGTGGCACGCGCCCTGGCCATCCGCGAAAAAGCGCTGGGGCCACCCATCCCAACAGCAACGTCGGCGCGACAACCTCGCCGCCATTGCGGCCAAACTGCCCCCAGCCCCTCGGCGGGGCGGCGCACGCCGGCTTCGCCTCCCAGGGAAAAGGGATTGAGGGGGGGCTTTACCGCCAATCCCCACACCCCGTTGTCTTGCCGAATGCAGTGAGGCATCTTTCAAGCCACAATCATCCGCCGCTGCCAAATCGGAAGATTCCTCCCTCTGGTCGGAATGACACGTGGCAACATTAGGGTAGGGGCAGACCCCCGTGTCTACCCATTTTGGGCACACACTTGGGCACACACGGGGGTGCGCCCCTACCACCAACCATTCACAAATAACCGACCACCGTTCACCGATTACGGTTTACCGACCACCGGCCACCGGCCACCGCTCACAAACCGGGCGCAACCCGCGCCAGCCTTTCGGCGGCGCGTTCCAAATCGGCCAGGGCGGTGGAGATGGCGAAGCGCAGGTGGCCTTCGCCGCTTTGGCCAAAGGCGATGCCCGGCGTGGCGGCAATTTGGGCGTGTTCCAGCAGGGCGTCGGCCAGTTCCAGACTGTTCTTTTGGCTGTGGGGAAAGCGGGGGAAGAGGTAAAACGCCCCTTCAATCGAGCGGCATTCCACGCCGTCGATGCTGTTTAACGCCGCCACCATGAAGTCTCGCCGCTGCTGGTAGGCGTCGCGCATCAGGCCGATGCTCTCTTGCGGCCCGGTCAGCGCGGCGACGCAGGCGTGCTGCGTAAACGTGGCGGCGCAGGAGACGGATTGGCCGTTTTGCTTCGTCGCCAGCCGAATAATCTCCGGCGGTCCCACCAGCCAGCCCAGCCGCCAGCCCGTCATGGCGTACGATTTGGTGAGGCCGTTCACCGTCAGGGTGCGCTCTGCCATGCCAGGGGCGGCGGCGAGGGAGAGGTGGGAACGGCCGTCAAACACCAGCTTCTCATAAATCTCATCCGCAATCACATACAGGTCCGCCTCCTGCGCCACCTCGGCGATGGCGTCCCGCTCCGCCAGCGTCAGCACCCGCCCGGTGGGGTTGCACGGGTTGTTCACCATGATCGCCTTGGTGCGCGGCGTGAGTTTGGCCCGCAGCAAATCGGCGGTGATGCGGAAGTTGTCGGCGCTGGGCAGGCTGACAAACACCGGCGTGCCGCCCGTCAGCGTCACCATCGGCGGGTAGGAGACCCAGTACGGCTCCAGCAGCAAAATCTCGTCGCCGGGATTGGTGATGGCGGCCAGCGCCAGGTAGAGCGCCCACTTGCCGCCCGGCGTCACGATGATTTGGCGGCGCGGATCGTCAATCGGCACGTTGTTTTCCGTGCGCATTTTGTGGGCAATCGCTTCCACCGTTTGGGGCAGACCGACCATCGGCGCGGGGTAGTGGGTGTGGCCAGAATGCAGGGCAGAAACGGCCGCTGCCACAATATGATCCGGCGTGTCAAAATCTGGATCGCCACCCGCCAGGGCAATCACATCCTGCCCGGCGCGCTGCATCGCTTTGGCCTTGTCGTTCACCGCCAGGGTCATCGAAGCGGGGATGCCGTTGAGTTTGGTTGAGAGAGGTTTCATGAGGGTTCTTCTCCAGTCAGAATTTATGAATGGTAAATTGTAAATGGTTAATGGTTAATGGTAAACTGCGGCAATAACCATTAACCATTTACAATTAACCATTAACCATTATTATGTTAACTTTTCAAGATGATGCAGTAACGGCCGTCATTCTCGGCATTATGCAAGATGCGGGGCTGCCCCACGCGGGCTGCACCTGTGGGCGGTGTACGGCCGCTTTCAACAATCCGGCGCGGGGGCAGTATGCGGCTTGTTTGGCGATTGTGGATAGGAGAAAGGGAAGGAACGCAGAGTTGCGCGGAGGTGGCGCGGAGGGGCGCAGAGAGGAGGCGAAGGTTTATTTGGTGGATGCGACGCCGGATATTAAGTTTCAGCTGAATTTGCTGGCGGGGGTGTTGGGCGAGCATCCGCAGCGGGCCAACCGCTTGCGCCAGCCGGACGGCATCTTTTTGACCCATGCCCACATGGGGCACATTGGCGGGCTGCCGCAGCTAAGCAAGGAGGCGATGTTTGTCCACGATTTACCCCTCTACGCCACGCCGCCGCTGTGCGAATTGATTCAGCAAACGCGGTTGTGGTCGCCGCTGGTGGCGGAGCTGGATTTTCGGCCAATGCCCGCTGGGGCGACGGTGGATTTAGGGGCTGGGTTGGGGGTAACGGCCGTTCCCGTCCCCCACCGCGACGAATGGGGCGTGGGCACCGTGGCGTACCGCATCCAGGGACCAAACCAATCGCTGCTTTATTTGCCCGATATTGATTCCTGGGACGAATGGCCAGAAGCGGAAGCAACGCTGCGCCGCGTGGACGTGGCGCTGGTCGATGCCAGCTTCTACAGCGCCGACGAGCTGGGCGGCCGCGCCCCGGTGGCCCATCCGCTGGTGACAGACACCCTCGCCCGCTTTGCCCATCTGGCGGAGAAGCTGGTTTTGACCCATTTGAATCATACGAATCTGGTTTTGGATGAAAGGGGAGGGGCGGAAACGGCCGTACGCCAGGCCGGATTCCGCATCGCCCAAACCGGTGATATGTTTATTTTGTAACATAACCTCCGGGAGGTTTTTTGATTGCAAATTGGTAGCTAACCAAACCTCCCGGAGGTTCAAAGGAGTGTGTTTTGCAAATTTTAGTCATCGCCCTCGGCGGCGCGATTGGGGCCGTGCTGCGCTATCTGGTCTCATTGCTGGTCATTCATTTTGCGGGCGATAGCTGGCCCTACGGCACGCTGGCTGTCAACCTGCTCGGCTGCTTCCTGATTGGCTTTTTGTGGCAGCTTTTTGATACCGTCACCTACCCGCACAACACCCGCCTGCTGGTTTTTACCGGTGGTCTGGGGGCGTTTACCACCTTTTCCACCTTTGGTTTGGAGAGCGTGACGCTGCTGCAAGCAGGGCGCAGCCGGGACGGGCTGCTCTATTTGGCGGCCAGCAATGTGGGCGGTTTGTGCTGCGTGTGGCTGGGGTTTGTACTGTCGCGCACGGTGCTGGCCCACCTGCGTTAAATCGTTTGATGCTTGTCACCAATGCGGGCGTCATTGCTCACTTTTGGCTCATTTGCGCTGTGAATGTACGGCCGTCTCAGTATAATTGCACCGAGAGAGAAAGTTGATTGACAGTCAAACCATCTCCCCATCCCACTGTTTTACATAGTGCCGCGCTCGTCGTAGAGGCAAACATTCGCCATCTGCACAGCACGTAAATTGTTTATGAATAGGGGGTTGCGGCCGGTGGCTCGTGGTTCTAAACCACACCCACCAGCCACTATCCACCAGCCACTAACTTGAGGTAAAAATGAATAAAAAAACTGTTCGCGATATTGATGTAAATGGAAAAAAGGTGCTGGTCCGCGTTGATTTTAACGTGCCGCTGAGCAGCAAAAACCCCGCCGACACCATCACCGTCACCGACGATACCCGCATTCGGGCGGCGCTGCCCACGCTAAATTACCTGCTAGACAACGGCGCGGCGCTCATTTTGTGTTCCCATTTGGGACGGCCGTCTACCGCAGCCGATACCCAGTACAGCATGGCCCCCGTCGCCGCCCACCTGGAAACGGTGCTGGGCCGCCCCGTGCAAATGGCCGATGATGTGGTGGGCGAAAACGTCACCGCCGCCGCCGCCGCCCTGGAACCAGGCGATGTGCTGGTGCTAGAAAACACCCGCTTCCACCCCGGCGAAAAGAAAAACGACGCAGAACTCTCCCAGCAGCTGGCCGACCTGGCCGACCTGTACGTAGACGATGCCTTTGGCTCGGCCCACCGTGCCCATTCCAGCACCGAGGGTGTGGCCAAAGCGATTCAGGCCAAGGGCGGCGCGGCCGTAGCTGGCTTTTTGATGGAGAAAGAGTTGAGTGCGTTGGGAACGGCCGTAACCAATCCACCCCATCCCTACGTCGCCATCATGGGCGGGGCCAAAATCTCCGACAAAATCAAGCTGATCGAAAACCTGCTCAACACCGCCGACAAAATTCTGATTGGCGGCGGCATGGCCAACACCTTCATTCGCGCTCAGGGGCACGAAACCGGCTCCTCGCTGGTGGAAGAAGACGCCCTGCTGGAAGCGGAACGGCTGCTAAAAATGGCGGGCAATCGGCTGGTGCTGCCCGTAGACTTCGTGGTCGCCGACACATTCGACGCCAATGCCGAAGCGGAAACGGTAGACGCAGACAGCATTCCCGTGAACAAAATGGCGCTGGACATCGGGCCAGAATCATTAAAAACCTTCAAACAGGCGCTGCAAGGGGCCAAAATGGTGATTTGGAACGGACCGATGGGCGTGTTTGAGTTCCCCCGCTTTGCCGTAGGCACCAACGAACTGGCGCAGCTGCTGGCCGCGCAGGTGGCAGAGGGTACTGAAGTGATTATTGGGGGTGGGGATTCGGCCGCGGCCGTTACCAAAGCGGGCCTGGCCGAGAAGATGAGCCACATCAGCACCGGCGGCGGGGCCAGCCTGGAACTGCTAGAAGGCAAAGTGCTGCCCGGCATTGCGGCGCTAGACGATAAATAGGTAATTGGGTAATTGGGTGATTAAGTAATTGGGTCAATTACTCAATTACAAATTACTCAATTACCTTCTTTCGTTTCTTCTTTGGGGGTAAAGCGCTCCGCTAATTTAGCGAATTGGGCGCTGAGCCAGCGCAGACCGTTGGCGGTGCCTTGTTTGGCCTCGTGTTGCCAATCGGTTTCCTTAATTTTGGTTTTGATGGCCTCGGTTTGTTGGCGGGCTTGCTGTTCGGCGGCTTTCACCATGCGATCCTGGACGACCTGCTGCCCTTTGGCGGCGACCGTGGCCGCGCCTCGTTTCATCCCCCGCGTGGCTTTTTTGCGCAAGTCGCTGTCCCACGCTTGTTTGGCGACGGCGGCGGCCTGGGTTTTTACGGCATCGGCGGCTGTGGGCTGGGGCTGTTCTGGCACAAACGGCGTTTCTTCCTCAACCGGAATTTCCACTTTTAGATAATTTTTTTCATCACTCATTGGGTTGCCTCGTTTTTCATCTAGCGGCATGCGGGTTGGTCCCGCAGGCATTGGCCTTTACGTGAAAAACAAGGCTTTGTTGCAGGCGGCTATTGCTGGGGCAGGCAAAGAGAGAAGGTGCTGCCCTGGCCCACGACGCTTTGAATTTGGATACGGCCGTTATGCCGATCCATCACAAATTTGGCAATCGTTAAACCAATGCCCAGCCCCGGGTACAGCGTTGGCGCATTTTCCTCTTTTTCCAGCCGGAAAAATGGCTCAAACAGGCGCAGCTGATCCGCCGCCGCAATACCAATCCCGCTGTCCGTAACAGAAATCGCCATCTCCCCCGATGCCAAACAGGTAACATGAATCGCGACAGGGGCGCACCTGGGCGAATATTTAAAGGCATTTTCTATGAGCGCCCGCAGCGCCAGCGTCAAGCCGCGTCGGTCTGCATACGCCTTTGGTGCATCTGGCTTGATCTCAAGCGTGACTGGCGTCGAATGATCGTTGAGCACGCTGCGCGCCGCATTCAGCGCCTCAATCAACACATCGGCCACTTCCAAATATTCAAATGATGGCTTTTTAGGATGCATTTCATACAAAATCAGCAGGTCGTTGGTGTGGCCCACCATCTTGTTCACGTTGCGGGTGATCGAATCTAGCGCCACTTGCAGCGAGTCGCCCTTCATGGCCCCGCCGTTGATCAGCCCCAAATATCCTTTGATGGAGGTAAGCGGCGTGCGCAGTTCGTGCGAGAGTGTGGCAATGAACTGTGTGCGCAGCTCCTCTTGCTCTTCGAGCTCGGCGTAGGTTTTGCGCAGCGCCGCATTTTTTACGTTAAGTTCGTGAATTACTGCCCGATCATTGCGGCGAATATGGCCGATAATTTGCCGCAGCAGGGTGCGCAGCAAGCTGGGGTTGGTTTGGGCAATTGCCATGAAATCTTCTTCTTCAATGGAGAGTAACCGGCAGGGGGTGCGGGTGCGGATGGTCGCCATGCGGGTGGTTTCGCCCAAAAAAGCCATCTCGCCAAAGTAGGTGCCGGGGCCGATAGTGTCTACCAAAATTTCCTGGTTGTCTTCGGCGTGGACAATGATGTCCACCTCGCCTTTGTCCAGAACGTAGAGCGTCGTGCCTTCTTCCCCCTCCAGGCAGATGTCGGTAAAGGGGGGGTACTCTTCATAAACGGCCGCTTGGCTCAACGTCTCAATATTATTCCGGCTTAAATCGGGGAACGCCGTTTGCAGTAAGTTCAGCGTGGCCACGTCAGTTTTTAGCACCAGTTGACTCATTTTTTCACCACCAGGAATAGGATTCAGAAATACACCAGTCATTGATTCAATTGCTGCATTCTAGCATGGGGGTGGTGGGGGTCGGACGCAATTTTTACGCGCTCTTCACTGGAAACGGCCGTTTTTAACAGGATTTTCTTCCTAAAAAATAGTCCCTGCTTAACTATTCACGCGGCTTGCATGGTCTCATAACGGGCAAAACCTATACTACAAATGAAAAAGTCGCTCCAATCTGGCCTGTCAGAATGGGGGATGATCGGGATTGATAATTCTATATTTGCAAAATTTTGCCTCGCTTCTGCATCGGCTTTGCCCAACGGCAAACCGAAGCCAGGCAAACGTAGCGACCCAAAAAAGAGATGAATACCTACGTTGGTCAACAACTAGAAAAATACAAAGTAGAAGCGCATATCGGCAACGGCAGCAGCGGCACCGTCTACCGCGCCACCGACCTTAACCTGGAACGGCAGGTTGCCCTCAAGCTGATCAAACCCGCGCTCACCAAACATCCAGCCCGCCAGCAGCAAATCTGGAAGGCCGCCCAGGCTGCCTCCCGGCTCACCCACTCGGCCATTGTGCCGCTGTACAACTTTGGCCAGCAAAATGGCCAGCTTTACCTGGTGACCGCCTTTGTAGACGGCATCAGCCTGGAACGGATGCTGGGGCTGTTGGTGCAGAGCGATCGGGTGCTGCGGCTGGATGAAACGCTGCACATCATCGCCCAAATTGCGGATGGATTGGGCTATGCCCACCAATCTGGGGTGCTGCACGGTGATCTGAAACCAGGCAATATTTTGGTTAAACCAGTGGAACGGCCGTTACGCACCGGCGATCCTGCCCTCAAAGCGATGCTCACCGACTTTGGCCTTTCCCCCATCCCCCCATCGGGCATCCCCGCTGGCCTCACGCCAGAGATGGCCCGCCCCCTGCGCCGCTTTGTGCCCTACCTGGCCCCAGAGCGGCAAGCTGGGCACATGGTAGACGGCCGCGCCGACATTTACAGCCTGGGCGTCATCTTGTACCAGCTAGTAACCGGACAACTGCCCAGCCAGCAACAATCGCTGCGCGATGCCCAGCCAGGCCTGCCGGCCGACATTACCCACATCGTCAGCCAGGCGCTGGCTTACAGCCCGGCCGATCGCTACCAAATGGCCGAGCAGATGGGGGACGAGCTGCGCCAGGCCGCCAGCCGCCTTACCGCCGCCGACATGATGCTGTTTGCCCCCCAGGCCACCGTGGTCGATGTGCGCACCCTGCGGGAAGAGGCCAAACACACGCCACCCGTACGCCCGCCCCTCGCCGCTTTGGACGAAACGGCCGTTCGCCCCAAACCGTTCCCACCCCCACCCGGCAACGTAGAGGAAGACGCCACCCCCTCGCTGCTGCCGCCAGAGGGGTACGTGCCGCCGCAAAAAAATGGGCAGGCGGCCCCCGCCAACGGCCTGCGGCAAACTTCCCCGCCACCCGAAATTGGCGACCAGATCGTCATCACCGGGCAGGGGCGTGCGCCGCGCCACTTTGGCATGACCAAACCCCAAATCACCGTCGGCCGCTCCTCAGACAACGACATCGTGCTCTCCTCGCTTGATGTGTCGCGCCGCCATGCCCGCCTGGAAAAAGTAGCGGGCAGCTGGCGCATGGTGGACCTGGTTAGCCGGGGCGGCACGTTTTACGACGGCCGTAAACTCCCCCCGCAACAGCCCGTCCTCTGGCAGCCAGGCCACAAACTGCAAATTGGCCCGTACTTTTTGCAATGGCAGCTGGCCGGGGAAGCCGAAGCCATCTCCGAACCAAACAGCCCTGGCGAACCGATCACCGAGCTGTTCCAGGTGCCGCTTGAGGGCAGCCAGGTAGAGGCGAGCCACAGCAACTTCAGTGCGGCGCTCAACCCCACCCAGGCCACGCTGGCACCTGGCGGGCAGGCCCATTTGCAAATTGATTTGTTCAACCAGAGCAGCCGGATGCTGGTCGTTAAACTCAGCCTCACGGGGCTGCCGGGCATCGGCACGCTGGCCCAAGACACCGTCTCTATGACGCCTGGAGCGCGCGCCACGGTGCCCCTGGCGCTGCAACTGCCCCTGGGCGAGCAGCCGCTGCTGGCGGGTCAGCATCCGTTTCAGCTGTTGCTGCGGGCCGATGGGCCACCGGTGGAAACGGCCGTTCTCCAAGGCCAGCTTGCCATTTTGCCAGAAGAACTGTTTGATCTCAGCATCTGGCCCGCGCACGTGACGGACGGCGGCACCTGCCGCGTGATGGTGCGCAACGAGGGCAACCTGAGCAGCACCGTGCATCTCAGCGCCCAAGACCCCGCAGGCAAGCTGCAATTTTGGGGCGACGAGCAGCCGCTGAAGCTGGAACCGGGCAGCACAGGCACGGCCGCTTACAAGGTGACGGTTCGTGGGCAACGGCCGTTCTTCGGTCGCGTTCGGCAAATTCCATTTGAAATTGAAATGCGCACCGCCAACGGCCTGCGCCAAAACAAGCTGGGCCATCTGGAGCTGCAACCCCGCTTCCCGGCCTGGGTGCTGCCGCTGGTGCAGCTGCTGCTGGTGCTGCTGCTCATCGTGGTAGCGCTTAACTCCGTGCTGAGTAATCGGGACAATCCCGTAGAAAACCAACCCGTCGCCACGCCCGTGGTGGGCGACAGTACGCTGGAATCGCCGCCGCTCACCGCCGCCCAACTGGCAGGCGACGACGACAACGACGGCCTCACTGGCGACCGGGAAATTGTGCTGGGCTCTGACCCATTCAACGATGACACCGATGGCGATGGCGTGCTGGATGGCTTTGAGGTGAACACCTACGGCACCGACCCGCTGCGTCGGGATACCGATGGTGACGATCTGACTGACCTGGCCGAGATCGAAAATTACCACACCGACCCCACCCTGGCCGATACCGATCTGGACAGCGTGCCCGACGGGCAAGAGGTGGTCAACGGGACGGACCCGCTGCAATTTCAGCTGGGTGGGGGAACGGCCGTTACCCAAGCCACCCCCGAACTCCACACCGAACACGATGACGGCGCTGCGCCGCTGGCCCCATCCAACACCCCGCCGCCGCCGCCCGCCTCGGCAACGCCCGCCGCCGCCGCCAGCACCCTGGCAGTTTCATTGGACGCCGCCCAATCTGGCTGGATTGGCAGCGATGGCAGCGTGAACAATGCGTTGCCCCAGGCCGGCGATTTGGCGAATGGAACGGCCGTACGCGGCATTCTCTCCTTTTCCCTGGCAACGATTCCTGAGGGGGCGGTGATTGAAACGGCCGTTGTCCGCTTTGGCAGCGACGCCGCCGTAACGAGCGATCCCTTCACCAACCTGGGCTGCCTGCAAATTGATTTTGTCGAAATAACCCTCCCCCTCAGCAGCGCCGCCTACGATGCCCCCAGCTTTCTCATCGCCTGCGAAGCCAGCCCACCCGGCAGCATCGACGTCACCTTCGATGTAGAAGATGCCCTGGCTTTTGCAGAACCGCAGCTCAACCTTCGCCTCGCCTTTGAGACAGACAGCAATGGGGATGCCGTTGCCGATCTGTATACCATCCGTACAGCGCCTACCCTCGAACTCACTTACCTTTTGCCCTAGCATGTATCGTGTCTCTTCCCCGCGTTCCCACGCAGAGCGTGGGCCTGCATGGTGTGGCGCTCTGCGCCGCAGGTGACGCAGGAGCGTCCCGATCTTCATTGCACCCAGCGCGTGGCACGAGAATGGCGACTGGATGTAGCCAAATTTATTGACACAACCCGCCCCTGTGACGGATACTCTCACATCATGGATGACTTAATCGGAAAACAGATAGACCAATACCGCATTGAAGGTGTGCTGGGGGAAGGCGGCATGGGCGCTGTCTACCGCGCCCTGGACACCAACCTGGCCCGCCCGGTAGCCCTCAAAATTATGCACCGGCAGTATGCCAGCCAGCCAGAATTCCAGCAGCGATTTTTGCAGGAGGCGCAGGCCGCCGCCCGGCTCAACCACCCCAACATCGTGGCTATTTACAACTTTTCCAGCAGCCCGTCGCACCTGCTGATTGTGATGGAGTACGTGCGCGGCCTCAGCCTGGGCGCTTACATCAAGCAGTTGGCCCAGCGGCGGCAGGTGATGGAGCTGAGCGAATCGCTCAACATCATCGCCCAGGTGGCCGATGCCCTGGGCTACGCGCACCGGCTGGGTGTGGTGCACCGGGACATCAAGCCCGACAATATTTTGGTCTCTCGCCTGGAGCAACCAGACCGGCCCGATGATCTGCCCATTCGCGCCAAGGTGACCGATTTTGGCCTGGCCAAGCTGCTGGAAGGGGGTATCGAAACGCAGTCTGGTACGTTCATGGGCACGCTGCCGTACATGTCGCCAGAGCAGGCGCTGGCTTCTGGGGCGGTAGACGGCCGTTCCGACATCTACTCCCTCGGTGTGGTGCTCTACCAACTGGCCACCGGTCGCCTGCCATTTGACATAAAAACACCCACCGACGCCGTGATGAAGCATATGCACGAGACGCCCCCGCCGCCGCGCCATCTCCAGCCCGGCCTGCCTGTGGCCGTGCAAAGCGTCATCATCAAAGCGATTGCCAAGCAGCCGGAAGACCGCTACCAGACGGCCGAAGCGTTTGCCGCCGCCCTGCGCCGCGCCGCTACCGGGTTAACCGAGCAAGACGTCACCGTTTTTGCCACCTCTGCCGAAGAGACGGTGGTGAGCATGGTGACCCAGCTGCATGAAGAGATGATTGTGCAACGGCCGTCCCAAATGGCCGCCGCCGTTACCCGCAGCCCCAACCAGCGCCTCGTCATCAGCCAAAAAGGGGAATCCCCCCGCACCTACAAGCTGGGCAGCGAAGCCGTGCTGCTGGGTCGCTCCGAATCGTGTGATGTGACGCTGGCTGCCGAAGGCATCTCGCGCCATCACGCCCGGCTGGAGTACACCCCCAGCGGCTGGCTCATTACCGATTTGGGCAGCACCAACGGCACCTTTTTAGACGAAATGCAGCTGCAACCGGAAGTTCCCGAACCGTGGGACCCCGGCCAGACGCTGCGCATCGGCCCATTTTTCATCCAGCTGGAGGGCAGTGCACCCGCCGCCGCCACGTCCCCCCTGGTCACGGCCCCACAGCCCAGCTACCAGGTTCCGGCCGTAGCGCCGATTAGCCGCCCGCCGGGCAGCACGCTGATGCAAAGCAGCAGCGGCCGTCTCAGTGTGGTGGTGCATCCCACCAACACCGAGCTTTCCCCCGGCCAATCGGCCGAAATTCAGGTGGAACTGCTCAATCAGGGCAGCAGCACGGATCATTTTTTGCTCAAGGTAGAAGGCGTCCCGCCCAGCTGGGTGACGCTGCCCGACGACGCCATCCAGCTCCAGCCGGGGGCGCAAAGCTCCCTGCCGGTGACCATCCATCCGCCGCAGAACAGCAGTGCTCGCTCTGGGCAGCACCGCTACCGGCTGGTGGTGGTATCGCAAAACAATCCGCAGGAGCAAGCGGCCGTTTCCGGCACCGTACAAATTCGCCCCTTCACCCAATTTGCGATCGACATGCGCCCGCGCGAGCTCACCAACAACGGCCTTTGCCGGGTGCTGGTGCGCAACGACGGCAACTACGACGCCACCTTCAGCCTCAGCGGCGGCGACGGGGCCAAAGCGGTGCAGTTTGAGCAGCCGACCCAGCAAATCACCATTCCGGCGGGTGGCAAGGATACGGTGGATTTTCAGGTGAGCAGTGCGGAACGGCCGTTTACCGGCAACTCGCGCACCCATCCCTTCAACATCCAGGTGAGCAGCGGCCCAGAAAGCCAAACCTTGCAGGGTCAGCTTACCACCAAACCGATTTTGCCCGGCTGGATCATCCCCATTTTTGGCATCCTGCTGGTGGTTTTGTGCATTTCCCTGGCGGTGGTTTATGCCACCTACAGTGGCCGGGGACGAGATGCGACGGCAACGGCCGTTGCCCAAGCCGCCATCATCGCCACCCAAACGGAAGCCGCCCGCCTCGCTGGCGACAGCGATGGCGACGGCCTGACCGACAGCCAGGAAATTGACGTGACGGGCACCGATCCCAACAACCCAGATAGCGACGGCGACGGCGTGAACGACGGCGACGAAGTCAACAACCTGGGCACCGACCCCAACGACGCCGACAGCGACGACGACGGCCTCAGCGACGGCGAGGAAGCTGCCTGGGACGCTGATCCACTCAATCCCGACACCGACGGCGACACCCTGCTGGATGGCGAAGAGGTGCAAAACGCCACCGATCCCAACAATCCCGACACCGACGGCGACGGCCAGCCGGACAACGAAGACCCGGCCCCCGGCGAACTGCCCACCCCCACCCCCACCGACACGGCCACCCCCACGCTCACGCCAACGGCCACGGACGAACCCACCAGCACGCCCACCTTTACGCCCACCCCCACCGACACGGCCACGCCAACTGTCACCCCCACCTTCAGCCCCACACCCATCCCGCCCGGCGCGTGGAACGGCGTCTGGTTGAGCAGCTGCCAATTTTTGGACTGCGGCAGCGTTCTGTTGACGCACAACGAGGGCGAAGAGACGGTTTCTGGCACGTTTGCGGCAGGCAGCGGCACGATTGTGGGCATTATCGAGGAAAACCGGCTCACGGGCACCTGGTCCTTTGCTGGCGAGAATGGTTCGATTGATTTCTGGCTGAGTGACAATGGGGAATTTTGGATAGGGAATTGGGACAAAACGGCCGCTTGGTGCGGTTATCGTGATGGCCAGCCACAGCCAAACCCGTGTGGCGTCGCCACCTGGTACGGCAACTGGACCACCAACTGCGGCCCGTCCGACTGCGGCACCGTCAGCCTCACCCAAAACGGCACCGAGGTTGAAGGCAGCTACGCCGACGGCGACGGCACCATCGAAGCCGAAGCCAGTGGCACCCAGCTCACCGGCACCTGGAGCCGCAGCGGCAACAGCGGCGACCTGCAATTCTTTGCGCTGGAAAACGGGGAGCGGTTCAACGGCAACTACAACGAGACGTTCGCCTGGTGCGGCCATCGCGCCGGGGCCGACCTGCCCGACACCTGCCTCAACGACGGCCTGACGGTTTTCCCCATCTTCCCACCCATCGTCGTCACCTTGCAGCCGTTTATCCCGCCTATCGTCTTCCCCACGCCCACCCCAACGCCATAACTCCCCGAGGAGTGAGCATCCTCAGATGCGAACGGTGCGAAGAATTTTATACGAAGGAACAAAGAGACAAAGGGACAAAGCCTTAGGTTTCTTTGTTCCTTCCCCCCTTCGTTTCTTCGTCATAAATTTATCCTACATACCAAACCCTGAATCTTACGCATCCCCTTGAAAAATCCCCCTGTGCGACGTATGATCGCCGCATTCTTGTTCCGCTAACACACAAAGGAAGAGCCATGAAAACCTATCCCGTAAACGAAACCCACCGTCTGCAAACCGGACAGTTAAACATGCCGCCGCGCCTGCTGCTGGGGCCGGGGCCATCAAACGCCCATCCGCGCGTGCTGCAAGCCATCAG
Source organism: Candidatus Leptofilum gracile (assembly GCA_016713825.1). Classification (GTDB taxonomy): domain Bacteria; phylum Chloroflexota; class Anaerolineae; order Promineifilales; family Promineifilaceae; genus Leptofilum; species Leptofilum gracile. Next base: position 330,404 of record JADJOJ010000006.1, read on the forward strand.
CAACCAGCAGGTGGGGCATCTGGACCCCGCCTTCATCGGCGTGATGAACGACATTCAGGAGATGCTGCGCTACACCTGGCAGACCAGCAATCCGTTCACGCTGCCCGTCAGCGGCACCGGCAGCGCGGCGATGGAAGCGACGCTGGCCAACCTGGTGGAGCCGGGTGACGTGGTGCTGGTGGGCGTCATTGGCTACTTTGGCGAGCGGCTGGTGGATATGGCCGGGCGGTATGGGGCAGATGTGAGGCGGGTGGAACGGCCGTGGGGCGAAGTGCTCTCCCTCGACGACATCAGTCAGGCATTGGACGAACACAAACCGGCTATCCTGGCCCTGGTCCACGCCGAAACCTCCACCGGGGCGCTCCAGCCGATGGACGGCGTGGCCGAGCTGTGCCGCAAGCACAATTGCCTGTTCCTCATCGACACCGTCACCAGCCTGGCCACCAGCCCCATCTTTCTGGACGAGTGGGGCGTGGATGCCGCCTACAGCTGCTCGCAAAAAGGGCTGAGCTGCCCGCCCGGGGCGTCGCCGTTTAGCCTGAACGAACGCGCCCTGGCCAAACTGGACCGGCGGCAGGGCAAGGTGCCCAACTGGTACCTGGACATGACCACGCTGGCCAACTATTGGGACGGCAAAACGCGCAGCTACCACCACACCGCGCCGATTAACAGCATGTACGCCCTGCGCGAAGGGCTGCGCCTCGTCGTGGAGGAAGGGCTGAACGAGCGCTGGGCGCGCCACCAGGCCAACGCCGAGCTGTTCTGGGATGGTCTGGAAGCGATGGGTCTGAGCTGCCACGTCAAAGAGCCAGCCAACCGCATCCCCGCCCTCACCACCGTGCGCGTCCCGGATGGCGTGGACGCCAAAGCCGTCGCCGGGCGGCTGCTGAACGAGTACAACATTGAAGTAGCCGGTGGTTTTGGCCAGCTGGCGGGCAAAGTGTGGCGCGTCGGCCTCATGGGCTTCAACAGCCGCCAGGAAAACGTCACCCTGCTCCTCGCCGCCTTGAAAGAGATTTTGGAGATTGGAGATTAGAGACTGGAGATTTTGGTTACCTGATTTTGTTTTTGGGGCTTCTTTTCAAAAGGGCTCGGGGGGCCAGAGGCGTGCCAAGCCTAAAGTCTCCGAAGGGGGTCTTTTGTAGTGCCTGACCCTTTCCCTCGTTACTTTCTTTCGCCTCACGCGTCCGTTTTCCTTGTTCTTTTCAACAGTATCAATAGGTTGCCAATCCCTGGGGAGGCTTTGATGTCTCCAATGGTGGGGGGGGGGGGGGGGGGGGGGAGGGGCGCAGTTTATGGACCCTTAAGGCAATGCCTCACAGGAGAACGGCCGTGTCTGAAACACTCTTCGATTTCCTAAACGAACTAGACAAACGCACCACGGGCGCGCTGCGCACGGACGAGTACAGCCGCATCCTGTACAGCACCGACGCCTCGATTTACCAGGTGAAGCCGCACGGCGTCCTCCTGCCGCAAACGGTGGATGACGTGCAGGCGGCCGTAGAGCTGGCGGCCAAACATCGCGTGCCGCTGCTGCCGCGCACCGGGGGCAGCAGCCTGGCCGGGCAGGCGGTCAACCGCGCCCTGGTGATGGATTTCACCCGCCACCTGGACCAAGTTTTGGAGGTCAATCAGGAGGAGATGTGGGTGCGGGTGCAGCCGGGCATCGTGCTGGATGCGCTAAACATTTATTTGCGAAAGTTTGGCCTGCAATTTGGCCCCGATCCGGCCAGCAGCAACCGGGCGGCGATGGGCGGCATCGTCTCCAACAACTCCACCGGCAGCCACTCGATCATGTACGGCATGACGGCCGATCACGTTCTGGAGATGGAACTGCTGCTGGCGGACGGCACGCTGACCCGCTTTGGGCCGCTGGAATCGGCGGCCCTGTTGCAGCAGACGCAAAAAAGCGGCCTGGAAGGGGACATTTACCGCCAGATGCACGCCCTCACCCAGGATGCGGCCAACCAGGAGATCATCCGCAGCGGCACGCCGCGCCATTGGCGGCGCTGCGGCGGCTACAATTTGGACAGACTGGTACCGGTGAGCAACGGCCGTCCCACCTACCGCTGGCCCTACGACGAACGATTCAACCTGGCCAAAATGGTCTGCGGCGCGGAAGGCGGCCTGGGCGTCATCACCGAGCTGAAGCTGAACCTGGTGCCGATGCCCAAGAAGACTGCCCTGGCGATTGTCCATTTTCAACAGCTTGCCGGAGGCGTTAACGGCCGTTCCCCTCATGCTAGAAGTGGGTCCGTCCGCCGTGGAGCTGCTGGACAATTTGGGCCTGACCATGTGCCGCGACGTGCCGGAATATGCCCGGCTGCTATCTACCTTCGTCCAGGGCACGCCCAACTGCGTCCTCATCACCGAGTTTTACGGCGAGAGCGAGGCGGAGTTGGTGAGCAAGATCGATAATTTGGAGCGGCACATGAAGGGGCAGATGGTGAATTTTACGGCCGTTTCCCGCGCCCTCACCCCTGCCCAACAAACCGACGTCTGGACCGTGCGCAAGGTTGGCCTGGGGCTGATGATGAGCATCAAGGGCGACCACAAGCCGATTCCGTTTATTGAAGATGCGGCCGTTCCCGTCGAGCACCTGGCCGAGTACGTCACCAAAGTGGAGCGGTTCTGCAACGACCTCGGCACCGACGTCGCCTACTACGCCCACGCCAGCGCCGGTTGCATTCATATACGGCCGCTTATCAACACCAAAAAAGCGACCGAAGTGGCCAAGCTGCCCGCCATCACCGAATTTTCCGTGGATTTGCTGCGCGGCTACGGCGGCTCCTTCTCCAGCGAACATGCCGACGGCCGCGCCAGAAGCTGGCTCAACGAAAAATTCTTCGGCCCCGATTTGTACCGCCTTTACCAGCAGGTGAAGCAAATATTTGATCCGCAAAACATCCTCAACCCCGGCACCGTCGTCAACGCCGGGCCGATGACCGAAAATCTACGCTTTGGTGAAAGCTACCAGGTGATTCCCCTCACCCCCCACCTCGACTTCAGCAGCGACCACGGCTTTGACCGGGCGGTGGAAATGTGCAACGGCGCGGGCATCTGCCGCAAGCGCACCACCGGCACCATGTGTCCCAGCTTTATGGCCACCCGCGAGGAAGAACACGCCACGCGCGGCCGGGCCAATGCCCTGCGTGCCGCCATGAGCGGCACCCTGCCCAAGAGCGAGTTCACCAGCGAGCGCATGTACCAGGTGATGGAACTGTGCGTCAGCTGCAAGGCGTGCAAGGCGGAATGCCCCTCCTCGGTGGACATGGCCAAAATCAAGACGGAGTTCCTGGCGCAGTACCACGACGCCCACGGCGTGCCCCTGCGCGACAAGCTGTTCGCCAACATCACCCCGCTCAGCCGCCTGGGCGGCGGCGCATTCGCTCCGCTGGCCAACTGGACGCTGGGCAATCGCCTGATTCGCCAGGGGATGGAGCGCATGCTGGGCATTTCGGCCAAGCGCAGCTTGCCCCAATTTGCCCGCCAGTCGTTCACCGATTGGTTCAAAAACCACACGCCGCCGGTTGTTGATGTAGAGACGTTGCATGCAACGTCTCTACATCAACAACCGGTGGTTTTGTTTAACGACACGTTTTCCACCTATAACTACCCGCACATCGCCATCGCCGCTACGGAACTGCTGGAGCTGGCTGGATTTGAGGTCATTTTGCCGGGGGTGACGGATTGCGGACGGCCGTCTTTCTCCAAAGGCCTGGTCGATAAGGCCCGCACCATCGCCAAAACGGTGCTGGATCACCTCGCGCCGCTCGCTGAACAGGGGCTGCCCATCATCTTCCTGGAACCCAGCGACCTCTCCGCCATCACCGATGATTACGACTCGCTGCTGCCCAATGACCCCCGCGTGGCGCTGGTGGCCGCCCACTGCCGCAGCTTTGAAGAGTTTGTGGCCGAACTGGCGGACAGCGGGAAGCTAAACCTAAACTTTACCGATGAGAAACGCCATCTAATTTTGCACGGCCACTGCCACCAAAAGGCGCTCATCGGCACCAAACCAGCCCACCGCGCCCTGACCCTGCCGCCCAACTACACGCTGGAAGAGGTAGACAGCAGCTGCTGCGGCATGGCCGGTTCCTTCGGCTACGAGGTGGAGCATTATGACATCTCGCTCAAAATGGCCGAACGCCGCCTGCTGCCCGCCATGCGCGCCGCCGCCCCGGAAACAATCCTGGTAGCCCCCGGCGTCAGCTGCCGCCAGCAAATCAAGCACGGCGCAGGGCGGCAGGTGCTGCACCCCGCCGAAGTTCTCCGCGCCGCCCTCAAATAAATTGGGACACGGATGAACGCCGATGACGTGGATAAAAAATCAGCGTTTATCTGCGTTCATCGGCGTCCTATTTCTTTCAGTCTCGCACCACGTCCGGGCCTGCGTTAAAATGGGGGCATGAAAGTTTTCCTGAACAGCATCGGCTGCCGCCTGAACCAAAGCGAAATCGAAACAATGGCCCGCCAACTTCTGGCCGCCGGGCATGAGATCGTGACCGAAGCCAATGAGGCCGACAAAGTCATCATCAACACCTGCGCCGTCACGGCCGAAGCTGCGCGTGATGCCCGCAACCAAACCCGCCGCATCCACCGCAGCAACCCAGACACCGAAATTGTGCTCACCGGCTGCTACGCCACCATCGCTCCAGATGAACTGGCGCAAGTTGAGGGCGCGGGGCGCGTGGTGGTGAATCAGCAAAAAGCAGAGCTGGTTCAAATGCTAGACCCCAAAGCACGTATCGATCTGCCCTTGTTTGAGCAGGAGCCGGTGCTGCGGGAATTTTTTGCAGGTAGTTTGGGAGCCAACACCCGTGCTTTTATCAAGGTGCAAGATGGCTGCGACAACAAATGCACCTTTTGCGTGACGACGGTGGCGCGGGGCGCGGGGCAAAGCCGCCATCTGGGTGACGTGGTGGCAGAGATTCAGGCATTGGCGGCGGCGGGCTACCAGGAAGCGGTGCTGACAGGTGTGCATTTGGGCAGCTACGGCCACGATTTTGGCAACGCGGCTGGCTTGCGCGATTTGGTGCAGGCGATTTTGCAGCATACCGACATTCCCCGGCTGCGCCTCTCGTCGCTGGAGCCGTGGGATTTAGCGCCCGGCTTTTTTACGCTGTGGCAAAATCCGCGCTTGCTGCCCCATTTGCACATGCCATTGCAATCGGGCAGCGACAAAATTCTCAAGCGGATGGCGCGGCGCACCAGCCGGGCCAGCTTTCGGGAGCTAACGGAGGCGGCTCGCAGCCACATCCCCGACCTTAATTTGAGCACCGACCTGATTGTGGGCTTTCCGGGTGAAACGGAGGCGGATTTTGCCGACAGCCTGGAATTTGTGGAGGCGATTAATTTTTCTCGGCTGCATGTGTTTAGCTATAGTCCACGGCCGGGAACGGCCGCTTCCCAATTCCCTCACCAGCTCAACGGCAAACTCAAAAAAGAGCGCACCCGCCGCATGATTGAGCTGGGCCAGCGGCTAAGCCACGCTTTTCACCAACGGTTTGTGGGGCAAACGCTCAACGTGCTGTGGGAAAGCAACGTAGGGGCTGATAATGGCGGTTTGCGCTGGGTGGGCTACACAGACAACTACATGCGCGTGCAGGCCAACGGCCCCGCCGATCTGCATAATCGCATTACCTCCACAAAAATTGTTGAGGCCGCACCAGACAGCGTGGCCGGTTTTATTTGCGAACCCATTTTGGCTTAATCCCCCAGATGAATACCTGCTTCGTTGAGGCGTTCGTGTATCAGGGCCAGCAGGCGGGGGCGCATTTCTGCCCCCATAGCATATTTGGCTTTGGCCACCAGCGTCAGCTCCGTTTGCTGCCCAATCGTGCCAGATTCGCTGATGATTTGCCACGGTTCCAGCAAGTTGGGCAAAATCAGCACCGCTTCCTTGCCCAGCTCTTCCAAAAGTGGCAAGGCGCGGCTTAAATCATCGGCATCTAGCTTGATGGTGATGGTGGCGGGGGAAAAACGGCCGCGACTGAAATTGCGCACGATGCGAATCTCGCCATTGGGCACCACAAACAGTTCGCCCGTGCGCGCTCGCAAGGTGGTGGTGCGCAAATTCACGGTTTCCACCACCCCTTCATTGCCCAGGATGTCGATCTTTTCGCCCACGTCGAAGGTATCTTCAAACAGAAAGCCGATGCCGGTGAGGTAGTCGCTAACCAACGGCCGGGCGCCCAAGCCAAAGGCGGCGGCAAACAAGCCCACCATCCAGACCAGCGTTTCACCACTCACAAAAAGACTGAGGCTGAGGAGAACGGCCGTTACCACCGCCAAAAACGTAATGGCACTCGCCACCAAACTGGTAAGCGTCTTCTGCCTATCAGGTCGCAGGCCGCGCCGCTTGTTCGCCAGGCTGCCAAGGCGCAGCAGCCTTCCAGCCATTCGCCGGGACAGGCGATGCACCAGATACGCCAGGAAAAAATAGATAGCGATGCGCAGCAGAAAGCTCCACCACACGGTCGCACTCCAAATTAATATAAACTGTTCCCACATATAAGCCTCCAATCTCTGATTCTACCATCTTCTAGGGTACATCAGAAAAATGATGGTTGACGGATTGATACCCCTATGCTAACCTGTCGGCACCTAATTCAGGAATTTGTATGATGATGAACCAATTGCTTCGCCAACGACTATTACAGAATTTGCAGTTACGCAACTGCGGTTCTTTGCCGTTGCCGGAGCAGCTTGTGAGATGAATTAGAACGAAACCGTTTCTAGCATTTTTTAGCCACAGGTGCCTCGGCCCTGTGGCTTTTTTGTTTTTAACCCGGAAGAAGGTTACACAGAGTTTCACAGAGAGATTTAGGATTAATTTGAATTCAGATCTGTCATTCCGGCGCAGGCGGGAATCTATCCTTTTCTTTTGGAAAAATCTGATGAAAAACGAATTTGTCATGATCCCCAATTGGAACCTCTTATTGTTAAGCAGCCCGACAGCAGCGCCGGTTCTTACCGGTTAGCAGGGCGTGCCTGAGCGCTTTGCTGCTGTCGGGCAGTTTTTGGGTGGCTCAGGAGGTTAACAAACGGACATTTGGTAATTGGTAATGAAGCAATTGGGTAATTAGCCTTTCCAATTCCTCAATTACCCAATTACTCAATTACTCAATTACTCAATTACAAATTAAGAGGACGAACATGACAAAACAAACCAAATACAATCCCCAGGCCGTTGAGAAAAAGTGGCGGCCGGTTTGGGAAGCGCAAAATCTGTACCAAACGGGGGACGATCCCACCAAGCCCGACATTTACATTTTGGATTTCTTTCCGTACCCATCTGGCGCGGGGCTGTCGGTGGGGCACGCGCGTAATTACGTGCCCACCTGCATTTTTAGCCGCTACCGGCGCATGCAAGGATACAACGTGCTGCACCCGATGGGCTGGGATGCGTTCGGCCTGCCTGCCGAGAATTACGCCATCCAGCACAACATCCATCCGCGCCAAAGCACCAAGCTGTTTGCCGACACCTACCGGCGGCAGATGCAGGCGATGGAATGCAGCTACGATTGGTCGCGGGAAATTAACTCGACGTACCCCGATTATTACAAATGGACGCAACATTTTTTTCTGCTGCTGCACCAGCGGGGGCTGGCTTACCGGGCGCTGGGCAGCCAATGGTGGTGCCCCACCTGCCAAACGATCCTGGCCAACGAGCAGGTGGAGCAGGGGCTGTGCTGGCGCTGCGACAGCGAGGTGACGAAGAAGGCGCTGGCGCAGTGGTACTTCAAAATCACGGCGTATGCGGACCGGCTGCTGGCCGACCTGGAGACGCTGAACTGGCCGGAAAAAATCAAGGCGATGCAGCGCAACTGGATCGGCCGTTCCGAGGGTACCGAAGTTGTATTTGAGATTGAAAATCAGCAGATTTCGCAGATTGAAAAGATTAAAACAAAATCTGGAAAATCTGCGCAATCTGTTGATAAAAAGTTTGAAATTAGAACTTTCACCACGCGGGTGGATACGCTGTTTGGGGTGACGTTTATTGCCATCGCGCCGGAGCATCCGCTGGTGGGGCAGATTGTAACGGCGGGGCAGCAAACGGCCGTAACCCACTACACCAACCAAGCCATACGCAAATCAGAAATTGACCGCACCTCGACCGAAAAAGCACAAACTGGCGTCTTCACCGGGAGCTACGCCACGCATCCGCTGACGGGCCAGCCAGTGCCGATTTGGGTGGCCGATTACGTGCTGCCCGGCTACGGCAGCGGCGCGGTGATGGGCGTGCCCGCCCACGACAGCCGCGATTACGCCTTTGCCCAGACCTACGACCTGCCCATCGTGCCCGTAATTGAACCTGTCGATGAAGCTGTGGTAGAAGGTTGTTTTGCCGGATACGGCCGTCTCATCAACTCCGCCCAGTTCACCGGACAAACTTCACACGCGGCGATGGCGGCGATTACGGCCGTTCTTCAAGCCCAGGGCCACGGCGCACCCCAAATCACCTACAAGCTGCGCGACTGGCTGATTTCGCGGCAGCGGTACTGGGGCGCGCCGATTCCCATCGTGCACTGCCCGGATTGCGGCCCGGTGCCCGTACCAGAAAGTGACCTGCCCGTGCTGCTGCCAGAGACGGACAACTTTGCCCCAGCGGGAGACGGCCGTTCCCCCCTGGCCCACATTCACGCTTGGGTCAACACCCCCTGCCCCCAGTGCGGCGGCCCCGCCCAGCGCGAAACCGACACGATGGACGGCTTTGCCTGCTCCTCCTGGTACTTTCTGCGCTTTGCCAGCCCGCAGTACGCCGACGGCCCGTTTGACCCGGCGGCAGTGCAGCGCTGGCTGCCGGTAGACACCTACGTTGGTGGGGCGGAACATGCGGTGCTGCACCTGCTGTACGCCCGCTTCTGGACCAAGGTGATGGCCGATGCCGGGCTGATTGATTTTGTGGAGCCGTTTACCGAACTGCGCAACCAGGGCGTGCTGTCGTCGCCGCAAGACGGCCGTCGCATGTCCAAATCGCGCGGCAACGTGATTACGCCAGACGAGGTGATTGCCCGCCACGGTACCGACGTGCTGCGGCTGAACGTCGTTTTCCTGGGGCCGTTTGATGCGGATGTGACCTGGGACGAGGGCGGCATTCGGGGCATGACGCGCTTTGTGGAGCGGTTTTGGAATCTGGCTGTAGAAAAATCTGACGCAAAGGGGCAAAGGGGCAAAGCTGAAGAAGTTGAAGCGGCATTTGTTAGGACAAGGCACAAGATTGTGAAGCGGATCACGCAGGAGATGGCGGATTTTCGGTTTAATACGGCCGTTGCTGGCCTGATGGAATATCTAAACAGCCTGTACGATTGCCGCGATGAGACCATCGGCCAAGATGCCTGGCGGGAAGCGCTGGGTACGATGGCCCGGCTGCTGGCCCCCATCGCCCCGTTCATCGCCGAGGAGGTGTGGCGCACGGTGCTGGGCAACCCAGAATCCGTGCATCGCCAAACCTGGCCCGGCTACGATGAGGCGTTGACGCAAGACGACGCGATCACCATTGTGGTACAGGTGAATGGCAAGGTGCGCGACCGGGTCACGGTGGCGGCGGTGGCGACGGTGGAATTTGTGAAGGAAACGGCCGTTGCCCAACCCAACGTTCAGGCCCACATCAACGGCCAGCCGATTCGCAAAATCATTGTGGTGCCGCAAAAGCTGGTGAATATTGTGGTGTAAAAGACCCCCTCCCTAGCCCTATCAGGGGGAGGGCTAGGGAGGGGGCCAGGGTGAGGGTCAAACCTGCACGCGTACCAGCCTCACCTGCTCATCCCGGTCCAGGATGTGCTGGCTGGTGGCCTGGTCTAAACAGTGGCCGGGGATGGTTTGGGAACGGCCGTTTGCCCACACTACCTCCACCTGCGCCACACCCCCCCGCGTATACACAATCGGCATCTGGCAGAAGGTGAAGGCGAGCGCATTTGGCGGCAGCAAGAGCGTTTGCGCCTCGCCGCATTGGTTTACATAAGTAAACGTGCCCGGTTCAGGCAAAAATTCGTCTGGGCGCAGCAGCGTAGGGCCAAAACAGAGCTGCCCCGCCTGCACAGAGACGCCCAATTCGCCCCAGCGAGTCAAAATCTCTTCCTTTACCTGGCCAGTCATGCCGGGTTGGCGTGCGCCGCTGCCCAGCGGGGTGTGCGAATACGGGTCGGTGGGAAACGCGCCGTACACATCGGGGCTTTTGTTGAAGCCGATACCGGCGCGAATGTCGTAGTAGGCGTCGGCCAGGGCGGTGGTTACGGCCGTATCCGCCCCATCGGCCACTGCCTGCTGGTAACATTCCTGCGCCGCCAGCAGCAGCTTGGAGACCATGTGCCAGTAAATGCTGCCCAGCCCCTCGTAGGCAAAAAAGGTGCCAGAGCGGCCAGTGAAGGCGCGATGGTTAAAGGTCGCTTCAAACAGTTCCAGGATGAACGCCTGCTCTTGGGCCACCAACTCGGCCAGTTCGGGTTCCTGGCCCATTTTTTGCAGCAGGGTGGCCACGTCGCTGGCGTTGCGGAAACGGCCGTTAAAATGAAACATCCCCGCCTCATCCTCCACCAACAGACGTTTGTCCCCAGCCGCTTGCAGCGCCTGCACCAGCGGCGAATGGGCCACCTGGGCCGCCGCCACATTGTTCTTTTGGCGGAAGCCCGGCAGGTGGCGGTGCGGGTACAGCATGTAGGAATGCTGGTCTGCCCGGTACAAATCGCTGTGGCGCAAGCTTTGCAGCAGCGCCAGCGCCGCCTGTGGGGCCAGCAAGCCAGAGGAGAGCAGGGCCACCTGCCCCTCTAACATCAAATACAAATGCTCAACGTCTGCGGTGGCTTCGCCCAGGCGCAAAATGTTGTAGGTGTGGGCCAGCCCATCGGGCCGCTGGTTCACGTGCAGGGTGTGCTCGATGTAGCGTTGGGCCAAGGATAGGAAGTTGGCCAGATTGGCTACGGCCAGGGGTTGCTGCGTTGGGGGCAGGCCGGTTTGGTAGAGCGTGGCGCGGTAGGCGGTAACGGCCGTTCCCAACGCATCCATCACCGCCCGCCGATCTTGATCGCTAAAGCCATCAACCAGCCGGTCTTGAAAATGGGTAAAAATGGTCTGCACGTCGCCGAACAAGGTGGCAACGGCCGTATTCACCACAAAATCCCCGTCCTTGTACTCTGCCAGCAGCCCTTGCCAAAAGGCGATGAAGCGGCGCAGGTAGGCGGCTGTCACCACCGACAGCCCCTTGCCCACCAGGGCGTTGTTGGCGTCGTTCCATTCTGGGCGCTGGGTGTTCATCCAGATACCGCCCTCGGGCACCAGGTTGGTGAGCTTGGCCAGCAGCAGCACCAGCAGCTTTTCTACCATCGTCACGTGGATAACGTCGCCAGCGGGGTTTAGGAGCAAACGGCCGTCTGTGCCCAGTTGGGTTACGGCCGTTTCCACCACTTCCTCCGTCTCCCAATCAAAATCAATCGTGTCGTACCAGTTGGTTAGCATGTCTGCATAGCTTTTTTGGCGGTATGGCACGTTGGCATAGCTAAAAATTGGCTGGTTCCACAGCTGGGCCAGGCGACCCGGCTGCATCTGCTCGGCCACTTCCAGCAGCTTTTGCAGGTAGATAATTTGATGATCGTTCCAGTAGCCAATGTTGGCCCACGGATTATCCGGCTCTGGCACTTCCCACTCAATGCCCGCCCGCGTCACCCGGTACGGGTTGTAGCCGTCGGCCGTGGTGGCGTTCAAAAATTTGGCAATGAGCCCCTCGGCATAGTTGGGGAACGACCAGGCCAGCGGCTCCCAATTTTGGAAGATGTCGCGCCAGTTGCCCTGGTAATCCAGGTTGGGCGACAGGTCTGGTTTTTTTAGATTGATGGAAAACTGGTTCCAGGGGCGACTGGGGTCGCCATGCCGACGGCTAAACGACAGCGGCAAATATTCGTAGCAGAGCCGGATCAGGTTCGCTTCGCCAGATTCGGCGGCGCGGGCGTACAGTTCGCGGATGTTCATTTGTTCGGGCAGCTGGGCAAACCAGGATACGGCCGTTTCCCAAACCACCCGGTTACGCATCTGCACAAACGCCACAAAATCGTGGCGCTGCACTGTGTAGCCATCATCAAAAATGCCGCCGCGCATGATGTTGAACAGCACATTGGCAAAATGATGGCTGGTGGTGGCCTGTTCGGCCGACTGCTGCAAGCCGTCGGCGGCGGCCACGTAGCGCACCAGGGTATCGGTTCCCAGCGCCACATCTTCCTCGATTTGCTGCTGAATAGCGGCGGCATCTTGCCGCAAGAAGTGGCTCAACTGGGTCACGGCGGCGCTGTCCTGGTTCACATCGGACGCGATGTGCCACGACTGCGCCCCGCCCGGCGGCAAAGCAAACGTAGACGAAACGAGATACGCCCCCGCTTTGCCGCAAATATCGTGTTCTGGGGTGAGGGAACGGCCGTAGCGAAACCCATCCAGCTGCTCTGTACAGAGCAAATGGGTGGGCTGCGGCAAGCCTACCTGCCAAACCGCTGTCGCCTTCAGCGATTCGCTCGGCTCCGCCTGATCCGTCAGCGTGGCGCTGAGGGCAAACAAACCCAGCCCGGTTTCCGGCTCCAGTTCATTTCGCTTGTAGGCGTGCAGTAAGCTGCTCATACTGTTTTGCAGCGCCGTGGTGGCCCCATAAGGCAGCACATTTTGCAGCCCGTCCAGCAGTTCAATCTGGCAATCGTCCGCGCCATCATTGTGCAGCCAGCAGGTGCGGATGAAGCCCAAGCAGTCGCCCGTACGCCAGGCGGTGCGCAGCCGCAGCTGCAAATCGTGGTTCACTTCTTCAAACAGCAGCACGTTGCCGTAGCTGTTTTTGTAAAGATGACGCTCGATGTTATATACGCCCGCGTACCGGTTGGAGAATGGCTCCCAGAGGTAAGCGCGCTGCGGGGACACCTGGTTAGCGTCACCATCCCGACTTACGCGCACAATCGTTTTTGGCCCGGTCAGCTCACTATGCGCCGTGATCTTGTCTTCGGTTTCGTAGGGGAACAAAGCCGATTCGGCGTTGGTGCGCCCGGCCGTCAGGCCGCCCGTGCTGGAAATAAAGAGCCAATGATCAGAGCTGCTCACCAGGCTCATAAAAAATGGCGGCATCTGGTCATAATGGGCAATCTTGTAAAAGGTTTGCCCCATCATCTCCACAAAACTGCCGGTTACAGCCTGGGCTTTCCGTTTAACTGGGCGTTCGCCAATCAAGATTTTTTGGTTCACCGGAGTCATCATCAGACATCCCTCCTTCAAAAATAGGCCGCAGATTAACGCGGATTAACGCGGATTAAATCTGGGCGCAATCTGCGCAAATCTGCGAAATCTGCTGATTTTCATTCATGGTGGTCAACGACAGTTGGTGTCGTCTCCTCAGTAAATAAACCTCCGGGAGGCTTCAAAAATGGCCTCTGTTACGCACTGAACCTCCCGGAGGTTGGGTTTTCATTATCCGCCCTACGATTTCATTCGTGGTGGTCAACGACAGGCCGTGTCGTCTTCACTTCAATACAAATCCCAAAAGGAACGTATTGTACTCACCTCAAGGGGTTTAAACTCGCCAAATTTATCCCCAAAAATGACAAGGCAGTGGGGAATCTAACTGGTTACAAAAGAGAAAGGCTTTGGCTGGAACCAAACCGGCCAAAGCCTTTCATTTCTACATCAATTTTTCAACGAAAGGTTTGTAAGTAAGGGCAGGGCGCGCCTTGCCCTTACGCTTACGGAATGGACTCAAAAGCACCGATGTCGCAAGCTGCATCTCGGGCAATACCACGCTGATCGGTTGAGGGGCAAACGGCCGTATTCGCCGCATCAATCGCCACACTACCGGTCAGCAGGGCATGGGTCAACGTGGGGCCGCCATTGTCGGCCAACACGTCTACACCCGCACCACCAGCCGCCACAACAATGTCGCTGCCCACTGGCTGGCAAGAGCCATCGGTCACCACATTGTTACCCAGCGAGGTGAGCGAAGCCAGCGCCGGGTTGCCTTCCAACTGGCAGTTGTAGGTGCCATTGTCTGCAATCAGGCTGTTCTGGATCGTCGCCGCTACCGGTGCGCCAAAGGTGGCAATCATCAAACCACCGGCAGTGCCGCCGGGCGCAGTGTTGCCCACAATGGTGCTGTTCAAGATGGTCACCGTGCCGTCTGTGCTAAACATCGCCCCGCCGTGCCACGCCGTAGAGACGTTGCCGCTGAGGGTGCTGTTTACCACCGTCACGTTGCCCAGCGTGCGCAACCCACCCGCCACGTCGCCAGCCACATTGCCGCTCACCGTGCTGTTGGTGAGGGTGATGTTGCTGTTGAAGAAGCCGTAGATGCCGCCGCCCGGCTGGCCCAGCGTGCGGTTGTTCATCACCGCGCTGTTGTTCATGTTCAGCGTTGCGCCATCCCCGTTGTAGATGCCGCCACCGCCAAACTGGAAGTCCGGTGCGCCGGTGCTGGATTCTGTGTTGTCCATCACCACCACGCTTTCCAGGTTCAGCACGCCGTAGTTCAGGATGCCGCCCCCTTGCGGAGCGCCCACGCCGTCAGCTACGGTCAAGTTGTTCAGGTTCACCACGGCCCCGGCGGCCATCTGGAAGACGCGCGAGGCGTTGTTGCCGCTCACGGTCAGGCCAGGAGCGCCGCTGCCGTCGATGGTCAGGCTGCGGGCCACGGTTAGCTGCCCAGAAGTGAGCGCAATCGTACCTCCAGCCAGAGTGGGATCAAAGGTAATGGTGCCGTCTGGGGCGATGCGCTCGATGGCGTCCCGCAGGGAGCCAGCGCCGCTGTCGGCCAGGCTGGTTACCGTGAGGGCGGTGGGCGGCGGCACGGGTTTTACGCGTACCTGGTCCAGGGCGGCACTGCTGCCCGCAGGCAAGGAGAAGCCGTAGCCCCACACCTCGGCAAAGCTCAGGCCGTCGTTGGGTGCGCCTGCCGGTTGCGCGCTGCTGCGCACAAAGCTGGTGAAGGGGATTTCAACCTGCTGCCAGCCGCTGAAGTTGTCTACAAAGGTGGTTTCAAACCGTTCGGCCGTATCTGGCCCCTGGTAAACGCGAATGTAGTCAACGGCCATGGATTGCGGCAGCTGCAAGTTGGGGTCTACGGTGCCGCCAAAGTTACCGCCAATGGCCACGTTCAGCAGCAGGAAGACCGGGTCGTTGAAGACCCATTCGCCCGATACGTCGGCGGGGGTGGCGGTGTGGTAGAGGATGCCATCTACGTACCACTCAATGCGGTCTGGCTGCCATTCGATGGTAAAGGTGTGGTAATTGTCGGAAACGGGGCCGCCGAAGTCGTAGACGTTGCCGTAGCTTTGGCCGCCAGCGTAGCCGGGGCCGTGTACGGTGCCGAAGATTTCGTTGGGCAGGCGGCTGACGTATTCCATGAAGTCGATTTCGCCGGTTTGCGGCCACTGTACCACGTCGATGTCGGTGCCCAGGCTCCAGAAGGCGGGCCAGAGGCCAGCTTCGCCGTCTGGGACGAGGATGCGGGATTCGATACGGCCGTACGCAAATTCCGCCTTGCGCCAGGAGATCAACCGGGCCGAGGTGTACTCACACGGGCCGTAGTAACATTCCAGCGAGCCGTCTGCCTCACGCACGGTCAGCACCATGTTGCCGTTGCCGTCGGTGGCGGCGTTGGCTGGATCGTCCGTGTAGTATTGGAATTCATCATTGCCCCAGCCGGGGATGCCGTTGACCGTGCCGTCGCCAATTTCATAGCTCCAATTTTCTGGGTTGGGCGGCGTACCGGCTGGCTCGTTGAACTCTTCGCTCCACACCATGTTCCAGCCAGACGGGCCGGGGTCTGGGGCGCGGTTTTCTTTCAGGTTCACCGTTACTTCTTGGCCGCTGTTGCTGCCGTAATACCAGAGGGTGAGCGCTTCACCGTGCGACCAATCTTGCCCCAGGGCAAAGTCGCGGTTGAAGGTAGCTGCGGCTGGTTCTACGTGCCGCATGGCGGCGGCGGCTTTAACCCAGGCGTTGCGGTAGTAAGCAACGGCCGTTACCAGACGACCTCTATCCGCATCTCGCTCGGCCTTGGTCATTTGGGCTTCGGCCTGGTCGATGAGACTGCCGTTCCCGCCACTTGCCACCGCCAGATCAAGCTGGTTCTGGGCCAAAGCCGCCACAGAATCCATCAGCTCCGCAACCAGCTGATCCAGCTCGGCGGTTGGGGCGTGGCGCGGCAGGCCAGCCAGGCGCAGGTCGGTGATGGCCACGTTCAGGTAGGTGAAGACGTTGGCCCCCTTGCTGGCATCCAGGTAGGCATCATTTTCCCAGTAAGCGGAGCGCAGGCTGCGGTCTAGCTGCTGGCGGGCCAGGAACAGCCACAGATCAACGCGGAAATCGCCGGTGGGGTACAGGTCGTCTAGTTCGTCGTAAGCGGCCTGGATCATCGGTTGAACGGCCGTTGCCGTCGAAGAAACCTGCAAAATGGTCTCGAAGGCGTCCTGGCCGGGGATGGCCTGGGGATCGGTGGCCGTCATTAACTGCGTTCCCAATCCAGCCAGATCGCTGGCATCCCACAGGTACGCGCCTTTCTCAAAGTCATCCAGCAGATTGATATCGTACGGGTCGTTGTCTTGAATAGACGCGCCCGCCTGGAAGGAGAAGCCCTGCGCCACGTCTACCGGGTTGCTCAGCCGCAGAATGACGCTCTCGCCGCCTTCGAATTTACTATCCTCAAACGTTTCTAGCGAGAAGGCCAATTCAGATGGGCCACCATTCACAAAGGTGAGGGTGCCAGAAGTGGGCGTGTAATCCTGCCCGATTGTGGCGGTGCCCGGTGCGCTGGTGTAATCAACGGACACTTGTGCCGGATCGTCGCTGTTCAGGGGGCGATTCAGCTTCACCACGATGTTGCCTGTGGTGCCTTCGGCCACGTTGTAGTTGGCGCTGGCGAAGGTTACTGCCAGGTCCGGGATTTCAGCGACGCCGTAAACGGCCGCATCATCCACGTAGTAAGTGCGTGCGCCAGAGGTGTTCAGTGTGCCCAGCGCCCAGCCGTGCACCTGCGTCAGCGTGAAGCCGTCGTTGGGCGCCCCGTTGCCGATATCTTTGCGCACAAAGCTGGCAAAGGGGAATTCAAAGAACTGCCAGCCAGAGAAATCGTCTACAAAGCTGACGCTAAACCGTTCGGCATCGTCGCGGGTGGAGCCGGGGTTGCGGTTGTCGATGAGGTCCACAAAGAGGGTGGTACCGCTGTTTTGGCCGTACAGCCAGAAGCTGAACCCTTGGTAGCTGCTCCAATTTTGCGGCACCCAGGTGTCGGCCGTGGCGTTTTCAAACGCATGCACAAAACCAGCAAACGAGAGCACGTCCCCGGTCATGGCCAGCACGTTGTTGCCTGCGGCAGAACCGGGCACGGGGGCCGGGGGCGCGTCGGTAATGGCAATGGAGATGGGGCTGCCGTCGCTAAAGGTGATAAAGCCCACAGAGACGCCGTCGCCGTCTGCGCCAGCGGGCAGGCCATTCTCAAAATCATCAATGATTTGAGACGGTGGTTGTGATCCACCTGTAAACGAAATTTGGTCAAAATCAACTTCAACTGTAGAGCCAACAGCACCTTGAACACCGGCAACCACAATGACGATTTCGTCAAGGGCACCGTTAAACGTGCCGTCTCCACCAGTGAACTGATTCACAAAACTGCTTACGGGGGCGCTGATTAAGGTCCATTGGTCATCAAATGCAGCGCTTGTGAAAGTGGTGTCAAATCTAAAGGAATCTTCTGCACCATTGATCCAGCCGTTGCCATCCAGGTCTTCACGAATGGTAATTTCTAGCCTGTACTCATCAACCGTGGCATTGCTTTGGTTCAATACCCAAATGTTGAATACAGGGTCGGCAGGCAAGGTTACCTGGGCGAGGTTGTCAAAATTCTTGAAAGTGCCACCGTAGAAATTGCTGGCGGTTCCTTCGCCACCCCAGCCGGTGCTAAAGTAGAAGCTGCCTTCTTGCGGCCGATCGCTTAAGGCACCACCGCCGCCACCGGCATTGTTGCCGCCAAAAAAGATCCAGTCAGAGGTGTCCCCATCTTCAAAATCATCAATAATTGTAGATGGCGTTCCAGAACTGAAAGAAATTTGGTCAAAATCAACTTCGACGGTAGAGCCAACAGCACCCTGAACACCGGCAACCACAATGACGATTTCATCAAGAGCGCCGTTAAATGTGCCGTCCCCACCGGTAAACTGATCTGCAAAGCTGCTAACGGGTGCGCTGATCAATGTCCATTGGTCATCAAACGCGGCACTCGTAAAAGTTGTGTCAAATCTAAAGGAATCTTCTGCACCATTGGTCCAGCCGTTGCCATCCAGGTCTTCACGAATGGTAATTTCTAGCCTGTACTCATCAACCGTGGCATTGCTTTGGTTCAATACCCAAATGTTGAGTACCGGGTCGGCAGGCAAGGTTACCTGGGCAAGGTTGTCAAAATTCTTGAAAGTGCCACCGTAGAAATTGCTGGCGGTTCCTTCGCCACCCCAGCCGGTGCTAAAGTAGAAGCTGCCTTCTTGTGGCCGATCGCTTAAGGCGCCACCGCCGCCACCGGCGTTATTGCCGCCAAAAAAGATCCAGTCAGAGGCGTCGCCATCTTCAAAATCGTCGATGACGACATCTGGCGTGGCGGCGGCCAGCGACAAGGGCACCAGAAAAATTGCCAACAACAAACTGGCCAAAGCCAGAAACGTAAATGCACGGATTTTCTTGTTCATCAATCTTTTTCATCCTTACAGGAGATGGTTTGTTGCATGGTTGTGCTGTTATCATCCTGTGCTGCGGGTTCATGCTTGCGGCTTCCCCTCGTCTTTTACGGCATAAAACCCAATCATTATGTCTACAATGTGGTTGATGTTGCGAAGGAAATGATTCGATTTATTGTTCGATAGGTTGCCTCCTTAAGATGGTGGTTAGTGGTTGTATGTGGGTGGTTGGTGGTTGGCTACCAGCCACTAACCACCAGCAGCTACACTCCTTCTTTTTCGTAAATGCGAACGTAATCGATTTTCATGGTTTGGGGGAAGGTGGCGGTGCCGTCTGGGTAGCCGGGCCATTCGCCGCCCACAGCCAGGTTGAGGATGATGTAAAATTCATGGTTGTAGACCCATTCGCCGGGAACGGCCGTTGGCGTCAATTTCTGGTACATCTGGTCATCTACATACCAGCGAATTTCGTCTTCTTCCCACTCGATGGCAAAAACGTGAAAATTGTCGGTGTAGCGTGCGCCGCCGGGCAGCCGCCGAGACGTGCCCACGCCGTCGCCGCCAGAATAGCGAGGGCCGTGCACCGTGCCGTGAATCAGCGACGGTTCCGAGCCGATGTTTTCCATGATGTCGATTTCGCCGCAGAAGGGCCAGCCGACTTCGTCGATGTTGGTGCCCAGCATCCAAAAGGCGGGCCACAGGCTTTGGCCAACGGGAATTTGGATGCGGGCTTCGATACGGCCGTACTGCACCTCCACCTTCCCCTGCGAACTCAGCCGGGCCGAGGTGTACAGCTTGCCGCTGACATTTTCTTTGAGCGCCTGAATCACCAAAACGCCATCTTCAATGTAAGAATTTTTGGGATCGTCGCTGTAATATTGCGCCTCGCCGTTGCCCCAGCCGTGCCCGCCCACCTCATGCGTCCAGTTGGCCAGATCAATCTCTGGGCCGTCAAACTCGTCTTGCCAGACCAGGTTCCACCCCTCGCGCACCCACGCTGGCGTGGGCGTGGGGGCCGGTGTGGCCGTGGGCGTTGGCGCGGCAGTGGCCGCGCTGCATGCGGCCAGCAGTAAAAGGGTGATGAGTAAGATGGTTTTGCGAATCACAGTTGTTTTCCTCTAAAAATCTCCCCCTCCCTAGCCCTTCCCCGACGGGGAGGGAACCAGATTCCCCCTCCCGTCGGGAGGGGGTTAGGGGGAGGGCTTTTATCAACAATCGGGCAGCGGCGGCGTGCTTTGGCTGGTGGTGAGGCCGTAGCCAAAGGGAAACAGCGGTGCGGCGCAGCCGTCTGTAGGCAGGTTGGCAAAATCAAAGGGCAGTTGGTCCATGTGGCGCGGCCAGGTGTAGGCCAGCGTGCCGCTGAACTCATAGCTGCCAAACAGCACGTCGGCCACGCCCGCCCCCTCGGTGCCGGGCAGCCAGGCCGCCACGATGGCGTCGGCCACGGGCAGCAGTTCGGTGATGATGAGCGGCCGTCCTGAAAGCAGCACGATGACCAGCTTGTTGCTGTGCTCGCGCAGCCGCTGGATGGCGTTCAGGTCCGCTTCGCTTAAAAAGAGGGCGTCGCTGTCCCCCTGGCCTTCGGCATACGGCCGTTCCCCTACCACCACCACGCCCACATCGGCCATCGTTGGATTGCCGTTGTCGTCGGTAATGCGCTCGAAGTTGCCAAAGCGGTTGTAATGCAGCTGGGTGTTGGCCGAGATGGCGCTCTCGATGCCGTCTAAAATGGTTGTGCCAGGGGTGATTTTCCCACTGCCCCCCTGCCACTCAATCGACCAGCCGCCAGCCTGAAGGCCAATATCATCCGCCGCTTCACCCGCCACGAAGATGACGGCCGTTTCCGGATCAAGCGGCAGCGTTGCGCTATCGTGGTGCAGCAAAACCAGCGATTCACGCACCGCCTGGCGCGCCAGGGCGCGGTGTTCGGCGGAGCCAACGGTTGGGAGGAGGGTGTCGTCGGGCAACGGCCGTTCAAACAGCCCCAGCTCAAACTTCACCGTCAAAATGCGGCGCACCGCATCGTCGATCCGCGCCTGGGGCACGTCGCCATTTTCCACCGCTGCCGTCAGCGCCTGGATGAACAGTTCGTACTCGTAAGGCACCATGTTCATGTCGATGCCCGCGTTGATGGCCGAGACAACCGCTTCGTAATAGTTGTCGTCTACCTGGTCGATGGCCGCCCAGTCGGACACCACAAAGCCGCTAAAGCCCAGCTCACCCTTCAACACGTCGGTGATCAGGTATTGCTGCTCGTGCATTTTGGTGCCATTCCAGCTGGAGTAAGAGACCATGATGCTGCGCGCACCCGCCTCGATGGCGGCGACGTAGGGGGGCAGATGCACGGCGCGGAGCGTGGCTTCGTCTAGCGGGGTGTCTCCCTGGTCGATTTCGTAATTATTGGTGCGGGAGCTGCCCCAGACGGTGCCGCCATCCCCGACAAAATGTTTGGGCGTGCCGATGATGGTGGAAACGGCCGTTAAATCATCCCCTTGCAGCCCGGCCAGGTACGCGGCGCTCAGCTCGGTGACCAGCGCCGTGTTCTCGCTGTACCCTTCGTAGGTGCGCCCCCAGCGGATATCTTGGGGAATGCTGACGGCTGGGGCGTAATTCCAATAGATGCCGGTAGCGGCCGTTTCCAGCGCCGTCACCTGCCCGATCTGGCGCACCAGGTCCGCGTTGCGGGTAGCGCCCAGGCCAATGTTGTGCGGAAACAGCACCGCCCCCACCACGTTGTTGTGCCCGTGCACCGCGTCTACGCCGTACAGCAGCGGAATAGCCAGCCGCGTTTCCAGGGCAAAGGATTGGTAGCCATTCACCATTTCCAGCCATTCGGCCGGATTGTTAACGCGCGGCGCGCCGCCGCCCCCGCTCAGCAGCGCGCCAATGCCCAGCTCGGTGATGTCGGCATCAACGATGCTGTTTTTCTCTACCAGGGTCATCTGCCCGATTTTTTCGGCCAGGGTGAGGCGTGCCAGCAAATCCTCGGCCCGCGCGGCGGGGGGCAGCGAGGGGTCCAGGTAAGCTGGGGTGCTGCTGGTTTCAGGGGCGGATGTGGGGGTGGAAACGGCCGTTTCCACCTCACCATCACAGGCAGTTCCCCCAACCAGCACGCTCAGCAACAGTACAAGCCAAAAAAATCGCAGACGCATCATTTACTTCTCCACACCCGTAATGACCACGCCCTGGATGAACGTCTTTTGGGCAAAGAAGAACACAATCAACGGGATCACCGCCGCCGTCAGCGACGCTGCCTGAATCAGATTATCCTGGCCTTCGTACAAACCGTTGAACCCGTTCAGCCCCACCGTAATCGGGTACAGGGTCGGGTTGCCAGCCAGGTAGATCAGCGGACCAAAGAAATCGTTCCAGGCAAAGAAGAAGTGGAACAGCGTCACTGCTAGCAAAGCCGCCCGCGCCTGTGGCAAAATCACCGACCAGAAGACGCGGAAATGCCCGGCCCCATCAATCATGGCTGCTTCATCCAACGCCCGGGGAATGCCCAGGAAAAATTGGCGCAGCAAGAAGATGTTGTATCCGTTGGCAAAAAACTGGGGCACAATGAGCGGCCACCAGGTTCCCACCCAACCGATTCGGTTAAAAAAGGCATACGTGGGCACCAGCGTCACCGCCGGGGGCAGAATGATGGTGGCCATCACCACCAGGAACAGCGTGCCCTTGCCGGGGATGCTGTAGCGGGCAAAGCCATACGCCACCAGCGCTGCCGATGAAACCGCGCCAATGGTGCTCACCACGGCATAAAACACCGTGTTTCCCAACAAGCGGGGGAAGTTGATGGTGGTCCAGGCGTCGCGGAAGTTGCTCCAAACGGGGTCCCATTGCCACGCTTGCTCAAGGGTGCGCCAGCGCCCTTCCCACGGGATCAGGCCTGCGGCGGGATTATCTGGGTCAATAAATTCGCTAGATTCACGTCCTCGGTTAATGAGAGCCCATTCTTCGATACGGCCGTCAACCGGCACCTCAAAAACGTCATACGCTCTCCCTTCATATTCAAACGTCACCGGGGAAGCCGGGTACCAGGGCGCACCAGCGGTAGAAACCTGGGTATCGGTTTTCAGCGACGTGACGATCCCATAGCCCATCGGCAGCAAGAAGATGAAGAGGACAACGGCCGTAAGCACCGTCATCGAGACAGCATTCAAGCGTTGACGCGCTTTTGGAGATAAGCGTTGTGTTGAACTGGAACGACTCTTGGGTATTGTTACAGAAGCCATCTGCTTATTCCTCCCCGGCGTAGTAAACCCAGTAACGGGCACTGCCAAATAAAACAACGGTTAAAACAAGAGAAACGATGAAGATCAGCCAGGCAATTGTGGCACCGTATCCCATATTGAAGAACTTAAACGCCTGATTGTAGAAGTAGATGCCCACATAATTGGTCGTGCCGTCGGGGAAGCCATTACCGCCGTTTAAAACAAACGGCACCAGGAAATATTGCATCAGGCCAATGGCTCCTAACACAATGTTGTAAAAAAGAACCGGCGAGATCATCGGCACAGTGATACTGATCAACTGTCGCCAATAGCCAGCCCCATCAATTTCCGCCGCCTCATACATTTCTGTAGGCACACCTTGTAAACCGGCCAGCGTAATCATCATCGTGTTGCCCACGCCCCATAGGCCGATAAAGGTGAGCGTGAAGTAAATCAACTTCGGATCTGCCAGCCAACGCAGACCGCTAACCCCCACCGCTTCAATGCCAAAAACGTTTTGCAACAAGATGTTGTACCAACCCGTTTGCTCATTGAGAACGCCACCCCAAATCAAGACAGTAGCGACCAAAGGCACCATTGTTGGCATAAAAAACATCGTGCGGAAAAATGCCTTGCCGCGCACGCTTTTTGAGTTCATCAAAAGCGCCAGCATCAAGGCAAAGATCATCCCGATAGGTAAGGAAATAGCAGCAAACAAAAATGTAACCCCAAACGATTCATAAACATTAGGGTCACTAAATAGAGCCCGCTGCCAGTTGTCGAAACCGACAAATTCTGTTGCTTCTGGGACGGCCAGGTTGAAACTTACTAAAGAAAAGCCAAACGAAGCAATAAATGGGAGTAGATAGAAAATAACAATACCAATGAGCCACGGACTAAGAAAAATCAAACCCCACTTGATTTGTTCTTTTTCAATGCGGCCTCGTTTCTCTTTTTTGCCGACCTGAGTTCCCTCAGTGATGGCATCTGGTGTAATAGCCTCCATCTTTCCATCCTCCGTTAGCATCGCACATTGGCGACACCGCTTAAAGAGCTTCCCCAAAACTCACAAATAGATAAAGCAGAAGGGCATTAACAAATTTTGTTAATGCCCTTTTGCTATTTCAGAAAAACTTATTGATTGCCAGCTGCGTCGTAGATAGCTTGCAGATCCTCAACCAGGAGGTCGATGTCTGCGTCTACGTCACGATCCGGTTCCTGACCGAGCAGGGACCAGAACTCGTTGTAACGGTCGTTGGCTTCCTGCGGGCTGGGCATGTAGCTTTCGTGGTTGGGGTTGTCGGCAAAAGCCATAGAGTCCACCACAACTTGCCAGTTGATGCCTTGGTCGGCAATCCCTAGGTTTTCCTCGAAGGTGCCGAAGTAGGAGTCTTGCAGGCTCAGGCGAGCGGGCATACCGCCGTACATGGTGGTCATCTCTTGGGCGTTTTCCCCAATGAAGAATTTCAGGACTTCCCAAGCGGCTTCTGGGTTTTCTGTGGATTTCATGATGCCAAATGTGTCTGCGTGCATTTTGGCAGTGGGTTGACCGGTGGCGTTGGCGGGCATGGCAGCCAGATTCCAGGTGAAGTCGATGTTGCCAATGCAGCAGCCATGATACCAGAGGTGCGTGTGGGACATCGCCACATTGCCAGATTCAAAACCGTTCCCGGCAATGATATCGCTGGCATCGTAAACGCCATTGGGGTAGAACACTTCATTCCACATGCCGTCATAGAACCATTTAGCAGCTTCGCGCCAGTTGGCGGGCACCTGGGCGTTGCCATTGTCATCTACCAGAGCGCCAGGGCCAAACAGGGTAGCGGCACCACGGAAGTCGGTCCATTGTTCGTAGTAACCGAACTGGACGATGTTATCTTTGTCGAAGTCTGGGCTGGTAGCGTCGTTACCGTTGGCGTCTACGGTGAGCAGCAGGGCGACATCACGCATGGCGTCCAGGTCCCAGGGGACTTCTTCACCATTGGCGTTGATGTAGGGTGCGCCATATTCCATTGGCGGGTATTCCAGACCTGCTTCGTCGAACAGGTCGTAGTTAACGGAAAGGAAGGAGGGGAAGATGGCAAACGGGAGACCGAGCTGCCCTTCTTGTTGGTCTACGTAGAATTCAACCAGGGCGGGGTCGAAGTCGCTGAGGTCATAATTTTCGCCATCGATCAGCGGCTGAAGATCGAGCCAGGCACCACGGAAAAAGTCACGGCCACGAATCCCAACGGGGCCTACGATGTCTGGGGCATTACCGGCGGCAATTTGGGTAGCCAGGGTGGCGTATGCCTGGTCGGCATCGACAATTTCCAGAACCAGTTCAATTTGATCCTGGCTGGCGTTGAAGTCGGCGACAACCTTTTCTTGGGGGGCAAACATGGGTTCATCGGAACCAGCGCCCAGGCCAACAAACCAGCGAACCTGAACACGATCGCCGCTGGTGGTTTCTACGGCCGTTTCTTCTGGTGCGTCGGGTTCGGCCACAGCTTCTTCGGCGGGGGCTTCGGCCTCGGTTGCGGTGCTCTCTTCGGCGGCCGGTTCATCGGTTTCGCCGCCGCAGGCGATCAGCAGCGCGCCCAAAGCCAGCAGCAACAAGATGTGTAAAAATCGAATATTTTTCATTTTCTCTCCTCCAGGGATCGATAGAATTTGATTGATTTAGAAAATGTGGGCAACAAGCAAGCAGGGGGCTTGTGCCAGACAAAATTGCTTGCAGTTTTTCTGCTCAAATCTGTCTAATAAGCACCTCCTTTTGACATACCATTTGCTGTATTTGTTTGCGGGAATTGAAAACGCTTTCCGATATTTCGATCATTTATCGCATTTATTTGAAAACGTTTTCAAAATGATAAACCAACCCCCTCTGTTTGTCAATATAGACAATTGAATTGGTCTGTATCTGTGAATAATGCACAGATACAGTCAGTTTGGTAGTTAGGCGGAGATTGGAACGGCCGTCTAGTCAAGAAAACGTTTTCAGATATAATATTTTCTCTGAGGTGTCTTATGCCCAATAGAAAAATCACCATTGAGGATATTGCCCAGCAGGCGAATGTTTCCATTAGCACGGTTTCACGCGTCTTGCGTAAATCCAGCGGCGTGGCTGCCGATAAACGCGAAGCGGTCTTGCAGGCGGTGTCTGAATTGGATTACCGCCCCAACGTGTTTGCCCAAAGTTTGGCCAGCGGCCAATCCATGACCATTGGGGTGATCACGCAAAACTTTGGCAGCCCTGTTTATGATGGCATTTTGCAGGGCATTTTGCTGGGTCTGGAAGGAACTGACTATTCCTCTTTGTTTGCCGACGGCCGTTGGGACAAAACCATTGAGCAGAATGCGCTGCAAGCTTTTGTGGATCGACGCGTCGATGGCTTGATCTTTGTCGGGGGGCAGCTTTCCGAGTCGATTATGGTAGAGGTGGGGCACAAAACGCCGCTCATTTTGGTGGCGCGCACCATAGGCTCATTGGCTGAAAACTGCATTCATTTTGATAATTTTCAGGCAGCCTATGACCTGACCCGCTATTTGTTAGATATGGGGCACCGCAACATTGCTCATATTACGGCAAAAATGCATTATCAAGAGACGGTCTCTGATGTTTCTCAGCGCTACGCTGGCTATGCACAGGCGCTGACAGATGCAGGAATCCCGGTTGATCCGCAGCTTGTTGTGGAAGGGAATTTGATGCAGCAGTCGGGCTCCCTGGCGGTGGAGATGCTGCTGATGGCCAAACGGCCGTTCTCCGCTATTTTTG
Organism: Candidatus Leptofilum gracile; assembly: GCA_016713825.1. GTDB lineage: Bacteria > Chloroflexota > Anaerolineae > Promineifilales > Promineifilaceae > Leptofilum > Leptofilum gracile. The sequence goes on from JADJOJ010000006.1 coordinate 357,055, forward strand.
CCGCCAACGACCAGATGGCTTTTGGTGCCCGCCTTGCCCTCTACCGGCGCGGCATCCGCGTGCCCGACGACATTTCGCTGGTGGGCTTCGATGATGAAATAATGGCCGCTTTCAGCATCCCCCCCCTCACCACCGTGCGCCAGCCATCCGTTGAAATGGGTCAGGCCGCCGCCGCTGCCATCCTCGACCTCATCGACGGCAAACCCGTGGCCAACCAAATCTTCCGGAGCAAAATCATCGTGCGGGAATCTGTTGCCCGACTGCGCTAAAATAAAACAAACCTTTTAGCGAAACCACAGATTTCGCAGATTTAGAGCAGAAAGATCTGTGTAATCTGCGAAATCTGTTTAATCTTTGATTTGTTTTTTCTGTAATCTTCTTTTGCGTGAACCAGTAATCCGATTTGGGAGAAACGTATGTACGAAACATTTGGCCCTACCGTGGCGGAAAACGGCCGTGTCACCTTCAACCTCTTCCTGCCAGACAACAAAGTAGACCCCACCCAGTACAGGCGCGGCGGCGACCCCAAAATCCGCGAAATCCGCGTGCGCGGCGACTTTCAGCACCTGCTCGGCGGGCAGGATTGGGACCTGGCCAGCGCCCCGCAGCTTAGCAAAACCGCCCATCCCCACGGCTGGCTCTGGACCGCCACCCTGGAGACGCCGCTGCCCGAAGGCTTCTACCAATACAAATATTTTGTCACCTTCCAGAACGACACCGACCGCTGGGTCACCGACCCCTGCACCAAATACGGTGGCGTGGGCGACGACGAAAACGCCGCTTTTGTCGTGGGCGGCAGCCGCCTGGACGTGCAGCCCATCGCCAATCCCCTGCCGCCCGAAGATTTAATTATTTACGAGCTAATGATTGACGATTTCACGGCCGAATTTCGCCAAGACCGTGCCCCCATCGACGCCATCCACGACAAGCTGGATTATCTGCAAAGCCTGGGCATCAACGCCATCGAGTTCATGCCCTGGACGGCGTGGCCTGGGGCCGACTTCAGCTGGGGCTACGACCCGTTCCAATTTTTCGCCGTCGAGTACCGCTACGTGCACGATGCTACACAAACGGCCGATAAAATCTACCGCCTCAAGCGGCTGATCAACGCCCTGCACGCCCGCGGTATCCACGTCATTATGGATGGCGTGTTTAACCACGTGCGGGCGGGCATCAATCCCAACAAAGGGTTTGCCTACGTCTGGCTGTACCAAAACCCAGAAGAGTCGCCCTACGTGGGGCAGTTTGCGCGCGGCGGCTTTTTTGAGGAGTTTGATTACGGCAACGGCTGCGTGCAGCAGTTCATCCACGATGTGTGCCAGCATTGGCTAGACACGTACCAGCTCGATGGCATCCGCTTCGACTTTACCATTGGCTTTTTCCAACCGGGCGATCCCAACAGTGGCATCACCCGCCTGATTGGCGACCTGCGCCACCATCTGGCGGCGCAAAACCGGCACCACGTGGCTCTGATTGTGGAGCACCTCACCGACAACCGCTACCTGGCCATCAACGATACCAACCAGATGGGGGCGACGGGCTGCTGGTTTGACCCAATCATGTACCAGGCGCTGGCGGCTTGCCGCAACGGCCGTATCCCCCCCGAACTCCTGCGCACCCTCAACAGCAAACTAGAGTTCCAGCCAGACAAATGGCCCGTCACCTACATTGAAAACCACGACCACGCCCGGCTGCTCAGCGAAGTGGGCCGCAGCCGCTGGTACAAAAGCCAGCCAGCCGCCATCGCCCTGTTTACCAGCCCTGGCATGGTGATGGTCTACAACGGGCAAGAGTTTGGCGAAGATTACTGGCTGCCCCCAGACGGCGCAGAGCGTGTCTCGCCGCGTCCCTTGCGCTGGCAGCAGCTGCACGATGATTTTGTGGGGCAGCGTTTGCGGTGGTTATACGGCCGTCTCGCCACCATTCGTCGGCTGCATCCGGCGCTGCGCAGTCCCAACGTTTTTCCCGCCACCGGCCAGGCCGCAGGCTACGGCATCATCAACGAGCAGGTCATCATCTACCACCGCTATGGCCAGACGGCCACCGGCGTGGCGCGGTACATCGTCGTCCTCAATTTTGGCGATTGGGATCAATGGGTAGACGTGCCATTTTCTACAAATGGGGTGTGGGAAGAGCTGTTGGGGGAAACGGCCGTTACCGTGGCCAATTACCGCCTGCCGCAAGCGCACATCCCCTCAAATTGGGGACGCATCTTTTTTCAGGAAGCGGGGTAAAGTCGGTGTAGGGGCGAGACGGTGCGGAAATCATTTTGGCCAAACGAAACTATCTGGCACTGCATCGTCTCGCCCAATAAAATGATTTTGGGTCTTCAGGATTGGCGTCAAGCGTGATGCGTGAAACGTGATAACGCTTTGGTCACGCTTCACGCATCATGATTTTTAGGGGATGCAGAGCGTCTGCCCGGCGTAGATGAAGTTCAGGTTGTAGATGCCGTTGGCTTCGGCGATGGTGTAGGGATTACGGCCGTACCAAACGCCCAAATTGATCAAATTGTCCCCGTACTGCACCGTGTGGTAGTAGCTGCAATATCGCTGCGGCGGCGGGGGCGGCGGCGGTGCCGGAGCCGGGTGGTAGTACGGAATAAACAGAACGGTGCCATAGTAAATCAGGTTCGGATTTACAATGTGGGGATTGGCTACCAGCAAATCGGGCACGGTCACGCCGTAGTTGTAGGCAATAAGCGACAACGTCTCGCCGTACCGGACGGTATGGTAGACGCCATTGCTCTCTGCGGGAGCCGCCTGAGCGGGGGAAGCCATCGCGCTGAGCAGCAAAGCAAAGAAAACCAACAAGATGGCTATTCTGCGAAACGAAGAAGACAAGACACCTTTTCTCATGGGGAAGACCTCCTGAACGTATGGCAGGGAACTTGCCTGCCACAAATTAACATAAAAGCCTGTTGGCACTATAGCATAATCCCCCCACCTCTGGCAATGCAAAAATCGCCCCCTGGCAAATAAAAAGCGCCTTGAACATAGATGTCCAAAGCGCCCCATTTGGCTTATTCAATTGAGAAGTTAGAAAATCAAACGCGGGTGATGTATTCGCGAGATTCCGTATTTACCCGAATCTTGTCGCCGATGTTTACAAACAGCGGCGTTTTTACCTTCAAGCCGGTGCTGGTGTACACTTCCTTGGTGGCCCCGGTGGCGGTATCGCCAGCAACCGCATTTTCTGCTTCGACCACTTCAAAATCCATCGTTTTGGGCAGCACGTAATCCAGCACCTCGCCTTCATACATCAGCAGTTCCAGCTCCATGTTGTCGATGAGGAAATATTTGTCCTCTTCCAAAACGTGGTGGTTTACCTGTTTTTGTTCGTAAGTGGCCGTGTTCATAAAAACGTAAAAGGTGCCATCATCATACAGATATTGGAAGTTTTGCTTGTCCAGCCGAATATCTTCCACGCGGTCACCCGAGGTGAAGGTAATTTGAAAGTTGGAGCCAGAGCGCAAATCGCGCACGCTGACGCGAATGGTGGCTTTGCCGCGACCTGGTTTGCTGTGGCTGTATTCCGTTACTTTGTAAAGATTGCCGTCCTGAGTAAAGCTTACCCCACGACGTAGTTGATTGACATCTATCATTTTCCGGTTGCTCCTGAATAAGTTTTTGCGGTTAGTGGTTAGTTCTTGGTAGTTAGTAAACAAACGCGCTGCTAACCACCAGCCACTATTTACTCTTAATTTCTCGACTGAGAAGTTTATCATAAACAATCTGGCGTGGGTAATTTGTAGATGTGCGTTTTGGCAAACTGGGCTTGCGCCTTTTTTCGTCTATTGAGTACAATGCGGCTGTATGGATGAGTTTGCCACAGCACCCCCGGAAAATCAGATTTTATGCCATCAATGTACGGCCGTTCTCCCCATCGAACAAGGCTCACAATTTGTTACCTGTGAATTTTGCGGCGCCACCAACTTTGTAGACAAAAGTGGCGCGGTGCTGCATTATGCGGTGCGAGCCACGGTGGATGAAACGGCCGCTGCCGCCGCGCTGCGCCGCTGGATGGGCGGCAACGCCACGGTGAAAGATTTGGACAAGAAGGCGGTGATTGAACGGCCGTCTTTCCAAATGTTCCCCATGTGGCTGATGCGCGTTGACCAGAACGGCCAGGAAAAGGTGGTGCTGGAACCCGCCGCCGCCCTCTCCATTTTGGAGATTACCGACCTCAGCATCCCCGCCTCGGACCTGGAACCGTACGACCACACGATGGACGGCGACGCCATCGTGCCCACGGTGCCCATCGAGACGGTGCGCAAATGGCTGGCAGAGAACCAAAAGATCGCCGCCGGGCAGATCAAAGAGAGCTCGCTGGTGCACCTGCCCCTGTTCATTTTTAAGTATGCGTTTGAGGGAAGGGAATATACGGCCGTTGTCGATGCCGCCAGCAGCCAGGTATTTGCCTCAATCTATCCATCCAAGCGGGAAGTGCCCTACGTCGCCATCGGCTCCGTGGGCTGTGCGCTCTATTTTTGCGCCGCGCTCATTCCCGCCATTAGCTTTTTTTCATTCGAGGTTAGCCTGCTTTTTGGCATTGTTGGCTACATCGTTGTGGCCATTGTGCTGGCCGTGCCCATTTTTGGCATCGCCGCTTACATTTCTGCCCGCGTGTAAATTCCCGTAGAGACGTTGCAATGCAACGTCTCTACGACATGATCAACCTATGACCCAATCCACCAACAAAACCCAAGGACTTACCTGCCCCGAATGCAGCGGCGTAGTACCCATTGCCGAGGGCGACCGCATTGTAGAATGCCCCTACTGCCACACCTACTCGCTGGTGCAGGGGGAGCGCGGCGTGCGCCGCTGGCAGGTGGCTCAAACTGTGGAGCGCGAACGTGCCCTTCAAGCCGTCACCAACTTCTTTAGGGGCATGAAAAAAGCGCGCGATCTGCCCCAGGAAGCGCAAATCAAAGATACGTTTCTGGTTTACCTGCCCTACTGGCGGGTGGAATCGTTTGTGGCGGGCTGGATGTTTGGCCGCGTTAAATCGGGCAAGGACAGTACCCGCCCCATCGAGGTGCAAATTAACGAGCTGATGCATTGGAACGATGCGGCCGTAGACGTGGCCGAGTACGGCGTGCATCAGGTAGCTATTTCCAAGGAGCAGTTACGGCCGTACAACAGCGACCAACTCCACGCCGAAGCAATGGTGTTCGAGCCATCAGAATCCCACAGTGACGCCCTGGACGAAGCCGGACGCCACTTCACTCATCGTGGGCGCAAAAAGCGCAGCCTGCGCACCAAATTTTTTGAACGATTTCACTTTCTGCGCCAGCGGCTTTCCATTGTCTACTATCCACTCTGGGTTTCCCGGTACGAATACCACAAGCGCAACTACCAGGTGGTGGTGGATGGTGTCAACGGCAACCTGCTGTACGGCAAAGCGCCCGGCAACATCTTTTACCGGGCGGCGGCGCTGGTGGGCGGCCTGGCCTTGGGCAACCTCATTTTGGTCAACGGCACCTGGTTGGCGGCCCTCATGGTGGGCAACAGCGATGAGGATGGCAGCCTCGCCCTGCTCATCATGCCCATCGCCATTGGCATTGGGCTGATTGCCGCCGGTTACCGCGCCTTCCGCTACGGCGAAGAGGTGGAAGAGATTCAGCGGGGCGCGCGCAAAGCGGATCTGGCTGGCGACGTAGACAGCAGCAATGTGATGTCGGCGCTGACCGGTGGCCTTTTGGGCAAAAATGACGACCTGCAAAAGATGATGAGCTCGGGCCTGAAGGTATTTGAGGATTTGACGGAGGGCAAACGATGAAGCTGCTGGCTCTGCGCTGCCCGACCTGTGCTCAACCCCTCAAGCCGCAAAGCGTGGAGGTGGTGGTGCTGCGTTGTGATTGTGGTACGGCCGTTTCCCTCCAAGACACCGGCCTGGACACAATTGCCGTACAATTTGCCGCCCCCGCCGTAGAAAAGTTCGATGCCTGGCTGCCGCTGTGGGTTTTTAACGGCCGTGTTCACATCACCAACCGCCAAACCCAGGGCAGCAACAAGCAGGCCCAGCAAGATTCCGAACAGCTGTGGAACTACCCGCGCCGCCTCTACGTGCCCGCCTGGGAGCTGCCCACCGAAACCGCCAGCCAGCTCGGCGGCGATCTGGTACAGCGCCAACCCCTGTTTGAACGCACCCCACACCCCGACAACTTCCCCTTCGTCGAAGCCGTCGTCACCCCAGAAGATGCGCTCAAGCTGTTGGAATTTGTGGTACTCAACGTGGAGGCCGCCCGCGCAGATTGGCTCAAAAGTTTGGATTTCCACATCGAAACCACCACGCCCCAGCTGTGGGCCATCCCCGCCCTAAAAGAGGGCAGCGGCTGGCAGATGCAGCCAAGGCTCAAGTAAAATGACTTGCCCAGCCGTAACTGGCTGGGGCTACATGATGAAAGCCTCTTTGAGGCTCGCTTTAGCCCCACCGGGGCTTCCCAATGTTAGCCAGGGGCTTCAGCCCCCGGCGCTAGTCACCAAAAAATTCAAGGAGTTAACCATGAAAACAATTATTCACACCGATGACGCACCAAAGGCCGTCGGCCCCTATTCACAAGCGGTACGCACCGGCAATTTGCTGTTCACCGCCGGGCAGGTGGCCATCGACCCGGCCATTGGCAAACTGATCGATGGCGATGTGGCAGCCCAGGCGGAGCAGGTGATGCGCAACTTGCAGGCCGTGCTCACCGCCGCCGGCACCAGCTTTGACCACGTGGTTAAAACCACCGTCTTCCTGGTGGATATGGCTGATTTTGCGGCTTTGAATGCGGTATACGGCCGTTACTTCCCCGCCAATCCCCCCGCCCGCTCCACCTTTGCTGTACGCGGTTTGCCCCTGGGCGCCAAAGTCGAAATCGAGATGGTGGCCGAGATACCGAATGCCTAACGAAACCATTCTCGTTGTGGACGACGAGGCCAACATCCGCGATTTGGCCCGGCTTTACCTGGAAAAGGATGGCTATCAGGTCATCCTGGCCCAGGACGGCGCACAGGCGCTAAAGCTGGTCAAGGAAAACGAGCTGGCCCTGATGGTGCTGGATTTGATGCTGCCAGAGGTAGACGGCTGGGAAGTGTGCCGCCGCGTCCGCGCCCACAGCAATCTGCCCATCCTCATGCTCACCGCCCGCGACGACGACATCGACAAAATTGTGGGGCTGGAAATGGGCGCGGATGATTACCTGACAAAGCCGTTCAATCCACGCGAACTGGTGGCCCGGGTGCGCGCTATCTTGCGCCGCACCACCAGCGCCGCCAGCGGCCATGCCAGCGACGAAGCCCGCCAAATCGGCAGCGTCACCATCGACCCCAAAAGCCGCGAAGTGATGGTGGGCAGCAGCCGCGTCGCGCTGCGGGTCAAAGAGTTCGACCTGCTGCTGACGCTGGCCGACCATCAAAACATCGTGCTCTCGCGGGAGCAGCTTTTGGATTTGGTTTGGGGCTATGAATTTTATGGCCAGACGCGCACCGTGGACGTCCACATCGCCCACCTGCGAGAGAAGCTGGGCGACGGCGTCACCATCGAGACCGTTTGGGGTATGGGCTACAAGCTGGTGACGGCATGATCATTTTTGACACAGACATGAGCCTGGGCACGCCGGGCGCGGAAATTGACGACGGCGCGGCGCTCATCTTTTTGCTGCGGGCGATGGGGGAACGGGTAACGGCCGTTACCACCACCCACGGCAACACCACGCTGGAAAATGCCCTCCACAACAGCCGCCGCCTGCTGGCTTATCTGGAACGCGCCGATTTGCCGCTGGGGCGCGGCGCGGCGCACGGCCTCATCGAGCCAAAGGCGTGGTTTGCCGACTGGCAAGCGGGCTACGGCCCAACGCCGCCCTGGCCAGACGAATCCCCACTGCCCCTGGCGGCCAATCTCATTATCGACACCGTGCGGGCCAACCCGGGGCAGGTAACGCTGATTGCCGTCGGCCCGCTAACCAACCTGGCGCTGGCCGTGCGGCTGGCCCCAGACATTGTGCCGCTGGTGCGCCAGGTGGTCACCATGGGCGGTTCGCTGGCCGACAAAACCACGCCAGAATTCAACGCCCACTGCGACCCGGAAGCGGCGCACGTGGTGCTCCACGCGGGCTGGCCCCTGCGCCTCATCGGCCTGGAGATTACCAGCCAGGTGCCGTTTTCGCGGGCGGCGTTTGCCAGCCTGCCAGACCACAATCCCGCGCTGGCGCTGTTGAAAACGCAGGCCGATGGCTGGATTGACCGGGTAGAACGCATGGGGTGGGGCCACAATGATTGTTCTTTGCACGATGCGTTGGCGGTTGCGGCCGTTTTTGATGAACGTTTGTTTGAATGGCGGGAAACGGCCGTCTCCGTCACCCTCCATCCCGAAAACCAGCGGGGCATTACCCGGGCCGTGCCCCAAGCGGGGAGTTTGGTGGAAACGGCCGTGTCGGTAAACGCGGATCGCTGTCGTGAGCTGATTTGGTCGTATTTAGTAACTGGTTAATTGAGAAATTGGGGGCCTTTCGGATTTCTTGGGGTTTTGCGTGAAACGTAAAACGTGATTCACCTCTGGTCACGCATCACGTTTCACGTTTCACGGGCTGTCAACCCCATAAATTCCCAAAGAGCCGAAATTGGGTAATTGGCGAGGTCGTAATTCGTGAAAATTTGTGTCAATTCGCGGCTAAAACGGTTTAAAAATGGCTAAACGGTATCCCATCCCGGCAAAAGAAGCGCGGGCGGAAATTGAGGTGAAGAATTCAAGGTTTGTGGCAACGGCCGTTCCCGCCTTCACCGTCGAAGAAGCCAAAGCATTCATCGCCCGCATCAAAGCTGAGTTTAGCGACGCTACGCACAACGTGCCCGCCTTCCTCATCGGCTTTGGCAACAGCGTCACCGCCCACTGCAACGACGACGGCGAGCCGTCTGGCACGGCAGGACGGCCGATTTTGGCCGTGCTGCAGGGGAGTGGGCTGGGCGACATTGCCGTGGTGGTGACCCGCTACTACGGCGGCACCAAGCTGGGCACTGGCGGCCTGGTGCGGGCTTACGGCGACGCCACCAAAGCGGTGCTGGAAATCTTGCCTCGCGCCGAAAAGGTGCCCACGCACACCACCATGCTGGCGCTGCCCTACAATTTACTGGAGCAGGTGCGCTTGCTGGTGGGAGAGTGGAACGGCCGTATCCTCGATGAACAGTTTGCCGCCGACATCACCATGACCATGCAGTTCACCACCGCCAAATTTCCCCGCTTTCAAGATGCCCTGCGCGAGCTCTCCCACGGTTCACTCGCCGCCGAAATTATCGAAACCAACGAAGACACCATCATGCCCCTCGGCACGTTTGCCGACGAAGCCGCCAATTGATGCCCAAAAAGAGGCCTTTGCCCGGCCAGCCAGGCTCTCTGTTGCCCCTGAAATTGATGAGCGAACCATGAATGCAATATAAGATGCCACCGTAATGGCACATTTGTCCTCTTGACCCCGGCTGTGAAAAAAGAGTAAACTGCAAGCACGTTACGAATGGCCATTTCGCAAACGGTTTAATTAACAAGTTTCACTGAGTCAGAAAGGAGGTTTTATCGTTTTGGAATACGTTACGGAAACTCACCGGCTGGCTAGGAACTGCATTAAATAGGGCTACTGATAGTACAGAAAGAGCCACCACAACTAGTGAAAATGGTTACGGCCGTTTCTAGTTAGCCACTATTTTATTAACCCCTCATACACATACAGTAAACATAAAGCGAGTCTGAATTCCAGACTCGCTTTTTTTTGTTTCAATTCAAAAGCAAAATTCCCCTCCCCCGCTAATTTACCAATTTGCAATCGGGGGCGGCGTTGTTACCGCGTGCGACGGCTAAGGCCGCCACTGCGGTTACCCACAAACATGGTAGCCGGTAAGTTAAAGCCAAAATTGCGCAACCGCTGCTCACAATTTGGCCGCATCCCCCCAGGCATAAAATCGCCTACCAGTTCGCCGTCACTGCCGCCGGTTTCCTCAAATTTAAAGATATCCTGCATTACCACCGTTTCACCCTCCATGCCGGTGATTTCGGTAATGTTGATCACTTTGCGGCTGCCGTCGCGCAGTCGGGCTTGCTGCACAATCAGATCTACGGCCGAAACAATCTGCTTGCGCACCACAGACAGCGGCAAATCCATGCCCGCCATCAGCACCAATGTTTCCAGGCGGCTGATCGTGTCGCGGGGATTATTGGCGTGAATGGTAGTCAGGCTGCCATCGTGGCCCGTGTTCATCGCTTGCAGCATGTCTAGCGCTTCACCGCCACGGCACTCCCCCACCACAATGCGCTCGGGCCGCATACGCAATGAGTTGATAACCAGATCGCGAATGGTCACTTCGCTATCGCCGGCCTTCGATGGTTTTTTGGTTTCCAGGCGTACCACGTGCCGCTGTAGCAGGCTCAATTCGGCCGCATCCTCAATGGTCACAATGCGGTCTCCATCGGGAATGAAGCTAGAGAGCACATTCAGCAGGGTGGTTTTACCAGAGCCCGTACCGCCTGCTACCACAATGTTCAGCTTTGCCCGCACACACGCTTCCAGAAAGTCGGCCATGTCCTTGTTCATACTGCCAAAGTTGATCAGGTCTTGGATGCCAAACGGATTGCGTGAGAATTTACGGATGGTGATATTGGGACCATCGATGGCACAAGGAGAGACAACCGCGTTCACGCGCGAGCCATCTGGCAGGCGAGCATCCACCAAGGGAGAATCAACGCCAACATACCGGCCAAGTGGTTCAATGATTTTACGAATGATGCGTTCGACATGGGCATTATTCACAAATGTAATACCCGATTCGATGAGTTTGCCTTTCTTTTCGATATAAACCAGGTCGGCCCGGTTAACCATCACTTCGGTGATAGTGTCATCGTTGAGGATTTTTTCTAAGGGGCCAAAGCCCAAAATTTCATCCAAAAGATCCTCAAAGAATTGCCTTTCATCGGCCGAGGCGAGGCTGATTTTGGCGTGTTGGCGGGCCAGTTTATACCGCTCCTGAATGAGTTTAATGGTTTGTGGGCTGCGATCTAGGGCGAGGTTTTTAGGGAGAGAGGCCTCGATTTTTTGGGCTAACCAGAGGCGTGTACTGTCCAGATTATGGGGTGAGGCGCTGGAGGCTGCCTCGTTTTGGTCTGTACTCATGTTACATCCTTGGGCGCTGCAGACCCATCATTCTGATTAAATTCAATAAGTCATTGTACAGGGAACGGCCGTTTCCCAACCATAGTCCGTTCTTACCAGCGAGGCAAGGAAACGGCCGATTGTTACGACTGCCACTTGACATCCCCTGCTGCTTTGGATAGAATTTCCCAGCCTTTAACATGGTTAGCCGGGATAGCTCAGTCGGTAGAGCACTGCACTGAAAATGCAGGTGTCCCCAGTTCGAGCCTGGGTCCTGGCATATTTCTCTTTTGCATTAATAGCCGTTCATCAATGTGCGGTGAGATTGCAAAAAAGTTTTGCCAAATGAATCAGCAGTTGGTATAACTGTAGACAGCAATTCTCTTTGCGGGCATAGTTCAGTGGTAGAACGTCTCCTTGCCAAGGAGAAGGCCACGAGTTCGAATCTCGTTGCCCGCTCTAACAACCGGCAGGCCGCAAGCCTGCCGGATTTGTTTCCGGCGACGTGGCCAAGTGGTAAGGCAGAGGTCTGCAAAACCTTTATCACCGGTTCGAATCCGGTCGTCGCCTCAATATTGAAGCCCTTGCCGACCGGCAGGGGCTTTTTATTTCTCAGTTTGATTTGGAGTGTCCTGCTATGATGACGTTTGCCTTGCCTCGTTCAGTTGATGCAATTAACCCCCGCCAATGGGAGACGTTTGCTCCCTACTTTGCCGAGTTGGCGGAACGGCCGTTACCCCCCAAAAACCTGCGCCAATGGCTCACCGACTGGTCTGACCTTACCCGTCTGTTTTATGAAGCCGCTTCCCTGATCTACATTGAGAAATCCCAAGACACCACCGATGCAAATAAAGAGCAGGCGTTCCTGGATCTGATCAATGATGTCTATCCGCAGGCACAGGTGGCCATTCAGACGCTGAAAGAGCGTTTGCTAGCAGTCGATCCCAGCAGCGAGGCGCTGACCGATATGGCGTTGGTGCTGCGCAATATGCAAAATGAGGCGTCGCTGTTTCGCCAGGAAAACATTCCTCTCTTTACCCAGGCAGCCAAGCTAGAAAATGAGTACGACAAAGTCACGGGTGCATTGCAAGCTGTGTGGGCTGGCGAAGAGAAAAACCTCAGCCAACTGGGCTTCTATTTGAACGACAAAGACCGCACCGTACGCCAAAAAGCGTGGCAAACAATTGCAGACCTTTGGTTGAGCCAGCGGGAAACGCTAAACGGTATTTACGCCGAACTGCTCACGCTGCGGCAGCAGATGGCGCACAATGCAGGCCTGCCAGATTACCGCGCCTACGCTTTTCGGGAGAAAGGCCGGTTTGATTACACACCTGAAGATTGCCTGACGTTTCATGAAGCGATTGAAACGGCCGTTGTTCCCGCCGTCCAACGCATTCTAAAACGCAAACAGGAGCAGCTGGGCTATGATCGTCTTCGCCCGTGGGATTGGGTGCCAGAAAAAGGGACCCTGGTAGATGATTCGGGTGGGGAGCCGTTACGGCCGTATCATGGCCAGGAAGCCCTCATCCAACACACGCTCAACATCTTCAACCAGCTAGACCCGCAGCTGGCACGCTACTTTGCCACCATGGCAGAGGATGAACTGCTAGACCTGGACACGCGAACCGGTAAAGCATTGGGTGGGTATTGCAGTTCATTGCCGTTGAGAATGCGGCCGTTTATCTTTATGAACGGCGTTGGTAGCCACGACGATGTGCAAACCATGCTTCATGAAGCGGGGCACGCCTTCCACGTGTTTGAAACAGCCGAACTCCCCCTCATCTGGCAAACCGACCCGCCAATGGAATTTTGCGAAGTTGCCTCCATGTCTATGGAACTGCTGGCTGCGCCCTACCTGACTCACCAAAATGGCGGCTTTTACACCTCCCCCCAAGCCTCCCGCGCCCGCATCGAACATCTAGAAAACATCCTGGCCTTCCTGCCCTACATGGCCGTGGTGGACGCGTTCCAGCATTGGGTGTACACCCACCCCGAACAAGCCGCCGACGCCAGCCAATGTGATGCTACCTGGCAAAGCTTGTACCAGCGCTTCTTGCCCGGCATTGATTGGACAGACCACAAAGATAGCCTGAAAACTGGGTGGCATCGCAAACTGCATATCTTCACCACACCGTTCTACTACATCGAGTACGGCATGGCCCAGGTGGGGGCCTTGCAAGTGTGGCGCAACAGTCTGCAAGACCCCAGTCAGGCGCTGCAAGCGTACCGGCAGGCCCTTGCCCTGGGTGGCACTAAAACGCTGCCAGAACTGTTTACCGCCGCCGGCGCTGAGTTCCGCTTTGATACCGAAATGTTAACCGGGCTGGTTCAACTCATTGAAGAGACAACAGCCAAACTAAGAAAAACGAGTTTAAGCTGAGAGATTGCCCCTCTAGAGTTGGCGGCACAGGCAAGATCGAGATAATATCAAATCTATGACCAACGATGATTTTCAACCTAGCGTGGCAATGCGTGAATATCTGGCCGAGATTTATCGGCTGCAAGAGGATTCTCCAACGGTAAGCACCACCAGTTTGGCGGATCGGTTACAAGTTTCGGCCCCGGCAGTACCCCGCATGCTCAAACGGCTTAGAAATGCTGGGTATGTTAAACATAAGCCATATCAGGGCATTGAACTGACGCCACGTGGCCGCGAAGAAGCCCTGCGCGCGCTGCGCCGCCATCGCATTTTGGAAGTTTTCTTGGTTAACGTAATGGGGTTTACCTGGGATGAGGCCCACGAGCATGCCGATGAACTGGGCAAAGGGCTCAACGACGACATCACCCAACGTATGGCCGAAATGACGAACTATCCCACCCGCTGCCCCCATGGTGAGCCAATTCCCGACGAGGAAGGCAACTTGCCGGAAGTGAAAGACGTCTGCATCATGAATTTGGGCGTAGGGCATGTAGGCACCATTAGCCGGGTGCGCACGCACGATCCGGAACGGCTAAAATATTTCAAATCGCTGGGGCTGGTTCCTGGTGCCGATTTTGAAATTATGGGGCGAGCCCCATTTAATGGGCCAATGCGCTTGCGGGTAGGGCGTGATGACGTGGTTCTGGGTATCGAACTAACCAAATCGCTGTGGGTAGAGTAACCCCTTACGGAAACAGGCGGCGCGTTTTAACTTCAGCCACGGCATCTTCCCGGTAACGGTAAAGCATGGCGGGGCGACCTTCCCCCTCTTTTTTCTTTTCCCCGGTTTCTTCCAAAATTTCGGCTGACAAGATTTTGCGCCGAAAATTACGCTTGTCTAGCTCTTCCCCCAGAATAATTTCGTAGGCCGTTTGTAACTCAGTAAGGGTAAACACGTCTGGCAGCAACCGAAATCCGACTGAGCTGTACTCCAGCTTGTAGCGCAGCCGCCTGTAAGCATACTCAACAATTTCGGCATGGTCGAAGGCGAGCGGGGGTAGCTGCGAGATGGGGAACCAGCCCGTTTCGCTGGCATCGCGGCCGACTTTGTGGTGGATGGCATCGTGCGGCACGAGGGCGAAGTAAGCGACGGTAATGACGCGGGTGCGCGGGTCACGGTTTGGCTCGCCGAAGGTGTATAACTGCTCTGTGTACACATCGGTAACACCCGTTTCATCGGCCAGGGCGCGTACGGCCGCTTTTTCCAATGATTCATTCATTTTCACAAATGAGCCGGGGATGGCCCACATGTTGGCAAACGGTGCGGCCTGCCGCTTGATGAGCAGCACCTTCAGCTTATCCTCGACCAAGGAAAAGATGACGACGTCTACGGTGACAGACGGCCGTTCAAACACACTCGGATCATAATTGGCAGGTAACTCGACAGACAACTTGCCTCCAGGTAAATCAATCGGCGTAAATAAAAAGTCTCCAGCCAGAAGCTAGAGACTTAAAATAGGCTATGCAACCTTAAACTACTGTCCAGACTCGTTTGGGTTCTCTGGTGGTAAGGTTAGAAACGGCCGTCCTTCCATCGATGGATGCAGGTCAAAGTTCGACTGATCCGGGATAGCCAAACCACCCTGGTCAATAATCTGTGGCAGGCTAACGCTTGTGGTTACAAACACCGTTTGGTCACCGGGCGAGCGCAGCGCCAGGTTGATATCTACCCCACGAATCATGGCCCAGTTCAGCGCCAAGGCATCTTGCGAAGACATACTCAAAATTATCACGTCTGGCTGTGATTCCAAACGAGAAGGAATGGGCGTAGGTGTTGGTGGAACGGTTCCATCTTCTGCTGGCTGAGCCGCCGCGCGAGCCGCAATTTGCTCTTGCTCCAAAATACGCGGGTCTTCCCATGTGCCAACATAGAGCACCTCTGCCTGCTGAATGGTTAGTTGGGTGACACGTTTCGGAATGGGCAAACCGGGAGTAAAGTCTTGCCCTTCAAGAAAAATGGTGCTGGGGTATATAGCCGCGACCTGGTTGATTTCGGGAATGAATTCGAGACGGCCGTCTTTCACTTCTGGGAACAAGAACGGTTGCCCATTAAGCAGCGCCGAATTAATGACCCGAGCTACATTGTTGGGCAAAATCGTACCAAATTGCGGATCGATATCCACAACCCGCATTGTCATCATCATATCGACCAAATCGCCAGGGCGCATTGCCAGGGCTGCCCCGTTAAACCGATCTATAGGGAAGGCAACGGCTACTTCGCCAAATGGCACATACAAAGCCAGGTCAGAACCAAATGAAGCAATATCTGTCGGATTCAAAGCCAGCATAGGGCTTAACAGGGATTGCCCTCTAGAAATATCTACTTTGGTAATACGGCCCACCAGCTGCGTGGTATCTGTGTAGGTATAACCACCTTGAAGGGCAATATTGGTACGGGGCCACCGCTGAACTTCCAATAGTTCATCTGTTATCATGGTGCCTACTGGAATATTAACCTTGGCTACAACCACATCTTCCAGGCCAGGAGTCGCGGTTGGCGGTGGAGCCAGTGGCTCCGTAACGCCGCCATCTTCAGCAGCCTCAGTAACGGCACCATCTTCACTGCCACCATTACCAAGGAAACTAGCCAAGGGGCCAATACCGCTGTTACCCAACAGCAATAGCGCAGCAGCCGCTACCAAAATCAATACCAAAATCAGGAGAATGAACGTTCTGAGACGCATAACATGGTCCTTGTTAAGTTAATCTTAGCCTTGAAATTGACAGCCTTTCACTATTCAGGCACAGATCCTTCGTCAGGTGGAGGGGTTGGTGTTATCTCAACTTGTGTTGCTTCTACCGAATACCCCAGGTTTGGCGGAATCTCAACATTAAACCGCTCCAGAAGGAAGTCTAATGTCATGTTTTCCACACTGTACAGTTGACCATCGTTCACACCACGCAAAGCAAAGAATAACTGGGCATTTACTTCTACGGCGTAGCGTAGTAAAAGCTGTTGCTGTGGCTGCAAAGCGACGACTATAACATCAGGCGGTGATGGCGTAGCCGTTGGGGCCAAAGCCGGAGGTGGTGTTGGGGTAGGATCCCCTTCGGCCACAGGTTCTGGCGTGGGTGTTGGAATGAGATCAGCAGGATTGCCAGGTAAGCTATATTGGCCAACCTGAATAACCCGTGCGTTTTGAATAATCATGCTTACCGGCACCGGACGCGGTGCAATATCTTCTTCGTTGGGGAAAATATGGGCCAAATCGCCCGTCGGCAGCTCTTCGAAGCGGCCAATGGGCTCAACTGGGAACAAAACTACGCCCGCTGTTGTCGTAATAACATCACCAGAGCCGAGTGCCTCAATCGCATCAATCTGTTCTTCCAGGTAAAACGCGGCATTGTTGGGCAAATAGGTTTGGAACTCTTCATCAATTTGGCGGAAGAAGAAGGTGACCATAATGTCTACGTAGTCACCTTCGCTAAGGCCATAGGCCACACCGGTAAGGCGGTTCACAGGGACAGATTGAGCCACATAACCCGGCGGGATTAAGGAGCTGGGTCCATAACTTTCTAGGCCGACTTTGGTAATATCATCTACCAAACTGTCATAAGTGAGCGTTTCACCCTGATAAATATCGGTACGGGCGAAAAGATTTACCGCTTCATCGATACTGGTGATGACGTTGTTACCAACGGTACCAACCGGACGCATGTCTAAAGCCAGAATATCGGCTGTCATTTGATGACCACGGGGGACAGTTTGCAATGAAACGACAACTTCTACAAGCGGGGGCACTGTTTCTACTGGCTCATCGCTTTCCAGGCCGTCTGGGGCAGGGGCCCCATCTGTACCATCGGCTACCGTATCGGCTGTATCTGTTGGCTGATTTTGCTGTAAAACAAACACCACACCAACAATGGACAGCAGTACGATGCCAAATACGAAGATCAAAATCAAGATAGTTCGACGGCTCATAAGATCGTCCCTTCTTTAAGCGTATGTTTCGGGGCTAGTGGGTATCTTGGGTCGTGTGTCATACCGGAGTAAGCTACTGACTCAAACTAGTTTGCTATGTCGTGTCGGCGTCTGTTTTGTTTGGTTAGCGAACACCGGAACCATTTTGCAATTGAGGACACTGCCGTAGCTTAGTTTGTTTGTCGATAAATACCAATACAATAATAACAATATGTAAACCTCTCAACGAGGCGTATGTTATCATATGTAAAGTTGAATAGCAAGTGCAGGCCGCTCGTGAAGGCTGTTTATATAGTACAAATGGGGGAGTTTCGGCCTGGGAAAGTTGGTTTTTAGCCAAGGTGTGCCACTTATGAACAGTACGGCCGTTTCACTGGGCCGGTTGTGGTGCATCTGTAAGCATTTGCCACCACGCTTGCCAGGGGCGAGCATTTTGGATGGGATCGGGGGTGGCGGTGGGTACGGCCGTTGGCATAGGTGTGGCCTCGATTACCAGAGGGACCACCCGTTTCTCGCCCGGCAGCACGTAACCCGCTTCGTCGCGGGCGTAGGCGGCCACGTAATCTTCGCTCTGCACATACTCTAGCGTGACCTGCAACGATACTTGCCGGGTCGATTCCGCATCCACCTGCGCTTGCAGATCGCTTTCCCCCATGCCTACCAGCTGCCCAGCCTGGGCGCGTCGATTTAGATCCACAGCCACAAAAAGTGCAGCCCCAATCAAGAACAGGATGATGATTTGGGGGAGGGTGAGTAACGGCCGTTGCCGCCAAAGTTCCTTATACATAACGCCCACATCTTAACATAAATATTTCCGGTGGCAAGGACTAAATTGGAATGACCAAGCTTTGCCAGTCGCGCGGGTAATAGGTGAGGAATTCCAGGCCGCTGGCGGTGATGACCACCGTGTCTGAATGGCGGAAGCCGCCCAGATCGGGCACGTACAGGCCAGGTTCGACGGTGAACACCATGCCTTCTTGCAGCACGGTCTGGTCGCCGGTGTCTAAAAAGGGGCCTTCGTGGTAGCGCAGGCCGATGGCGTGGCCGGTGTGGTGCTTCCAGTAGGGCATTAGATTGTGTTGTTGGTAGTAGGTGCGTACGGCCGTATCTACCGCTGCGCACGTCACCCCCGGCTTCATTGTTTCAAACGCGACCTCCTGGGCGGCCTTCATATGATTGAAGAAGGTTTGCTGCTGGGCCGTTGGCTCGCCCACAAACATGGTGCGCTCCAGCTCAGAGTTGTAGCCCCATAGCGGACAGCCCGCGCCCGTCACCAGCACATCACCCGGCTGGAAGGTGATATTGTTGGCCAGCGCGTGGGGGATGGCGGCGTTGCGCCCAATCTGCCCCCGGTACCCGGCGAACGGGCCGCTGAGCCACATGCTTTGGGCGCGGTAGAGTGGGCCGATGGTGTCCATCATGGCCAGGGTGGCTTCCTGGCTGGCGCGCAGGCCCACGGCCGTTTCTGTGGCGTGGACGGCCGTATACCGCTGTAACAGCACATGCGCCAGGTGTCCCCATTTGCAGCTTTCCTTTATTAGGGCGATCTCTGCCGGGCTTTTGATGGCCTGCATTTTGTTGAGCTGCCCCTGGAGATTTTGCACCGTCATGCCGGTGAGCTGGCTCAGCGTCACCCCTTCGTAGCCAAAAATCCAGGGATAGCCGTCTAAATCGGCCCCGATTTGGCTGCTGCTGGCGAGGGGATACTGCTTGGACGCTTCCTGGCCATGCCGCAGCACAATTTCTTCTGGGCGGGTGGGGGCGTGCAAAAATTGGGGATTGCTATTTTCCTTGATCAGCCCCATGTCCATCAGTAAATCCTGGAAGATGGCCATTGGGTGCGGATCGCCGGGATATTCCAGGTAGTGGGCGACGCGGTCCAAATCCGCTTCTGCCTGGGCATGTTCTACTTCCAGGCGGGGCACCAGCATGGCTCGTTCCCCCTCGGCGCTGAGCACAAAGGCGATGGGGCGCTCGGTGGGAATGAAGGCGAAGCCGGTGAAGTAGAGAATGTTGGTGGCGTCAAAGAGGACGGCCCCGGTGAGGCGGTTTTGGCGAATGTAGGCCAGGAGGGTTTGGGAACGGCCGTTAAATTCAGCTTGGTTCAGGCGCATGGGGCATCCTAATTTTAGACCTCAGAGGTTTGCAAAACCTCTGAGGTCCGGTTTATGCTTACGGCACACAAATGATGTCGGCGATTTTGACGGTGTAGTTGGCGTCTAGCCCGTTGAGCGCTTGCAGGTTTTCTGGGGTGGTGTTGTACCGTTGGCTGATGTTGAAGGCGGTGTCCCCTTCGCCGACGGCGTACACCTGGCCGCGACCGCTGCAAAATTCAGGATTGCCCACGGGGATGTTAATGGTGGTGCCCGGTACCAGGTTGGTTTGCGAGATGCCTTTGTCGGCCATGAGGGAGATGGAGGTGGCAAACGCTTGCGACAGACTGTACAGGGTGTCCCCTTGCTGCACCTGGTAGGGTTGGTAGATGATTTTTTCGACGGTGGGGATGGCGGGAACGGCCGTTGCTGGCACAACTTCTGTGGAGGGGGGAACGGCCGTTGGTTCTGGCGTGACTGTGGCCGATTCGACCTGCTGGTCGGTTACCGCCACATCTTCGGTGCGCGGGCTTTCGGTTTCGCTGGTAGGCAGCTCAACAATGTTGGGCCGCGTGTTGGGATCTACTTGCAGCGAAATCGGCTGACCGCCCACATTCACCACAAAACCACCATCTGTAGCTACAGGTACGGTGGCCTCATCCCGATTTTGCACCACATTCATGGCCAAAAAAACGCCAGCGGCCATTATAATGGCGAGCGCGATCATCAATAACACCACAGAAGAACGAACGTTTGGCATACGGTTTTCCCTTTGCCGCACTGGTACGACAGCTGCGGACAAACAGACAATCAGCAGACGGTTAATTTTGAAAACGGCCGTCTCAAATTATGTTACACTTACCATAAAATTATAGCAAGCAAGTAGGAGCGAGGCAGTTGGGGAAAAACAGTTCCTGGCGAAACCAAAATGCTTCCAACTGCCTCGGCCGTACATTGAAGGAGTTCCCATGATTTACAAACGCAAAAAGCTGGAAGAGATCGAACAGATGGCCCTGGCTCCCTATGGGCTAAAAAGTGCAGACAGCCGAGGGCGCGTCTATCCCGAAGCCGAATCAGCCTCCCGCCCGGCGTTTGAGCGGGACCGCGACCGCATCATTCACACCACCGCCTTTCGCCGCCTGGAGTACAAAACGCAGGTGTTTGTTTACTACGAGGGCGATCATTACCGTACCCGCCTGACGCACACGCTGGAAGTGGCGCAGTTGGGCCGCTCGTTGGCGCGGGGGCTGGGCTGCAATGAAGAGCTGACGGAAGCGATCTGCCTGGCGCACGATTTGGGCCATCCGCCCTTTGGCCACGCCGGGGAGTATGCGCTTAACCGCCTCATGGCCGAGCACGGCGGCTTCAACCACAACACGCAAAGCTACCGCATCGTCACCAAATTGGAGGAGCGGTACCCCAATTTCCCTGGCCTCAACCTCACCTACGAAACCCGCGAGGGGATGATCAAGCACGAAACGGATTACGACAAAAGCGATGCCCAAGGGTACGATCCAGACAATCGCGGCTCTTTAGAAGCGCAGATTGCCAATCTGGCCGATGAAATTGCGTACAATGCGCACGATTTGGATGATGGCTTGCGGGCGGGCATGTTTGAGATGGCGGCACTGGACGAGCTGACTCTGTGGCAAGAGTTGAAGGAGATTGTGGGTTGGCAGTCGGAACGGCCGTTGCCCCACATTACCCGCCATGAACTCATTCGCGAACTCATCGGCCAATCCGTCATGAACGTGTTAGAAACCACCGGCAACCGCCTGGCAGAAAACAACATTGATTCACCAGAAAAAGTACAAACCCATCCCGAAAATTTGGTGGGCTATTCGCCGGAATTCAAAACCAAGGTGCGCCAGCTCAAAAAGTTTTTGCTAGACAGCATGTACCATCATTACCGGCTCATCCGCATGCAAACCAAGGCAGAGCGGTTTGTCACCGAGCTGTTCCAGGCATATGCCAGCGAACCCAACATGTTGCCCACCGACACCAAAAAGAAGCTGGACGATGCGCCGCTCCACCGCGTCATCACCGACTACATCGCCGGGATGACCGACCGCTACGCCCTGGACGAGTGGGAAAAGCTGTACGATCCCTACCGCCGCGCTTAAGTTTGCCCAGGTGCCAGGCACGGGGCGCAAGTTATTGGATGAGCAAGCTCGTTTGCCCCGTGCCTGGCACCTGAAACCTATTGCCTCACATGAAAATTCGTCGCCTCTTCCGCCAATTCAAACTCCTTTTACTGACCGTCCTCTGCCTGTTCACCTTCACGCGGGAATGGCCCCAGTTTGGCGACGAATTTACCCGGATTTTGCAGCTTGTTGGCCAGCGCCAATTTGATTTTTTGAGTTGGGAAGTGGAAGCCATCGCCAACAAAGCGGCGGGCGTTCTGGCCAATCACGACGCTTTTCTGGATGAGGCCAGCCGCAAGCAGACGGTGCTGGATTTCATGACGCTCATCCAGCAGGTGCAGCAGTTGGATGGGCAAATTAGCCAGATTTATGCAGACCCGAATGTGGCGGATCCGGCGGCGGCAACGGCCGTTCTGCAAACCGAACTTGCCCAAAAACGAGAAGAACTGGCCGCTCTTCAGCCTGTTGCCGAGGCGATTGTGCAGGACCAGGTGGGGCAAATTTTGGTGGAAGAAGAATTTGGCGTGCTGGGGCAGGCGTGGCCGCTGGTGATGATGCAGATGAACCCGCTGCCGTCGCTGCTCATCGTCTCCCCGCGAGACCGGATTGAGCGGGTTTATGGCGTGTCGCTGATTCCAGGATTGTCTACGGCGGAGCGGGATGCGTTGGAAACGGCCGTCTTCGAACAGCTCAACCTCTCCGCCCTCGTCGTGCCCATTGGCGGCCTCGGCACCTACCCCGCCATGATCATGGAAACTGGCAGCATCAACTGGCTGGCCGAAGTCACCGCTCACGAATGGGCCCATCACTGGATGAGCTTCTTCCCCGTCGGCTGGAACTACGGCGACCCCCAGGTGCGCATCATCAACGAAACCATCGCCTCCATCTTCGACCAGGAGATCGGCAGCCGGATGATTGAACGCTACTATCCTGAATTTGTACCGCCCCCCGCGCTGCCCGCCCTGCCAGCGCCAACTGTCCCCACCGAGCCGCCTGCCTTCGACTACGGGGCAGAGCTGGCCGCCACGCGCGTCCGCGCCGAAGAGCTGCTGGCGCAGGGCGACATTGAGGGCGCTGAGGCGTACATGGAGGCACGACGGCTTGTTTTTCTACAAAATGGGTACGGGATTCGCAAATTAAACCAGGCGTACTTTGCGTTTTATGGGGCGTATGCGGCCGTTCCCGGCGCAACCGGCAGCGACCCCACCGGCCCCATGCTGCGCGACATCCAGGCCCACACCGCTTCCCCCCGCGAATTCATGGACACCGTCGCCCCCATCGCCACCTTCACCGATTTAGAAGAGATTTGGAACGAGGTTGTGGTGGTGGAGAGCCAATAGCCTGCACAGGTCTTTAGCTCCTGATCCAAACTACTCAACGCCAACAGGATACTGTAAATTCTCAAAACCGAAATTATCACAGTTATCTGAATTGGGATAGATGAAAGCACAACTAAGCATCACATTTAGGGCAGATTCTGACCATGCCGAGTTGTCCGAAAAAAACCATCGTGCAAACTCAACTTCGGTTCTCCAACCCAACGGGCTTGTTTCCTCTACTTCCAGTCGTGAATACAATGAATCACTTTCGTTTCTGTCTGAGAATATAGTCACCATTTCAAAATGTTCTCGAAGCCAAGCATACAGATCAGATGTGATGTGAACAGGGAAATATCCTTCGCCAACATCCCGAAATGATTTCGAAATGTCTAAAGGCCCAATTTTGCTCAGTTCATCTCGAATCATGCTAATTTCATCCAAATTGGGTTTAGCTGAATTGAAAGGATGATCATAATATTTGTCTTGAAAATGTCTGAACTCGTGTAATAAATCTTCGCTATCACATGTCGTTAATGGCAAACAAATTCCTTGCAGACCCACCATGTCGCAAGGGGAACCTCCGTAAGCGTGGAGAATGAAGAATTGGCTATCTTTCCTTAGCTTACCTCTGAGCTTCGTTGAATACGTTTGGTTTGGTTTTGGAGGAGCTAATCCTAACCAGAAGCATGGAAAAAGTCGGACAGATGACAAGCCTTTAATCAAACCATTTTTTCTTTTTTCCATAAAAACCTTCCCCTTGCTTAAATGAAGCTCCAGATTCAGCAAAACCAACAGCTATGAATTCATCTGCGATTTTCGCCTTGTGCCTGAGGTGGCACAGCGAGACGCCGGCTACAGCCCAAAATTTGCGTAAGGCTGACTCTTTTTTCTCAGGACAACAGGGGTACGAAGAACCGGGTCGCAAACGCGACGGCTTCTTGTAGTGTGAAAATTTCTCTGTTGTCAGGGTCATTAGCAAGCCACTTTACGGCCGTTTCCCCATCGCACAAAAAGTTCATCTCCAAACACAAACTGTCGGCGCAACATGACCCCGCCGTGGCGGCGCTCCAGGCAATGCCAACATGCACACCCTGCACCTCCGCCAGATTCAGAACCGTCTCGCCAGACATCTCTATTTTTACAGGCGTATCGGTAACCCGGCATTGGGACGTAATTTGCGTGGTTTCCCCAAACATGGGGGCAATGGCTAAGGCATCCAAAGCACACATCGCGTGGATTTGATGGCCGTTGACGTGTACTTTGTGCTCACGCGCCATCATCGTGCAGGGATACGCGCCAACAGGCTCACCGCTTTCAGAAAATGTCACCATGTCATACTGGCTCAGTACATTGATAGCTTCTGGCACGTCATCTACCCACAGAGCCATTTCCTCCCTGGTGAGAATGCGGCCTTTGGTGACAAAAGAGCGAAGCATCTGCTGATGAACTTCTTTAATTTCTGGGGAGCATTTGTCCTGATTTTTCTTCAACGGCAAAATAGTGTTCAATCGGTTTAAGGCATTCTCTAGCTTATTGTTCATTGTCCTATTCCTCTTTAGTGCGTCCTTTACCGCCCGGCACCCATCACTCTCCATGAACCGTCACCACCAACCGACGGCTGCCGCCCCGGTTGCGGTGTTCGCAGAGGTAGATGCCTTGCCAGGTGCCCAGATGGAAACGGCCGTCCTTCACCGGCACCGTCAGCGAACTGCCCAGCAGCACCGCCTTGATGTGCGCCGGCATGTCGTCTGGCCCTTCGTAGGTGTGCACGAAGTAGGGCGCGTCTTCGGGAGCCAACGCATTAAAATGGCGCTCCATATCCTGCCGCACTGTCGGATCTGCATTTTCATTTAGCGCCAGCGAGGCGGAGGTGTGCTGAATGAACAGATGCGCCAGCCCCACACGAAACGCCCCCAGTTCCGGCAGCTGCTGCAAAATTTCGGCGGTTACCAAATGAAAGCCCCGGCTGCGTGCCCCCAGGCGAATCTCTTTTTGAACCCATCCCATCGTCATTCCCCCGCTGAAATCTGTGCAAAACAGTTAAGAACCAAATTAAACTGTACAATACATGTGCAAAAAGTGTTCGTTTTGTGCTAAAATGATTGCCATCTACTATCTTACTTGGGATTGGAAAAACATGAAACTAAGAATCAACGGAACCGAATACGATATTGCCGAGGAGCCGCCCCGCCCGCTGCTCTGGGTTTTACGAGATGAACTGGGCCTGACAGGCACCAAATTTGGCTGCGGCGCAGGCTTTTGCGGCTCCTGCACCGTACACATTGATGGCGAGGCGGTGCGCAGCTGCGTGACGCCGCTCACCACCGTGGCGGGCGAAATACGCACCATCGAAGGGCTCTCCCTGCTGGCTGAGGATGGCACAATTCAGCTGCATCCGGTGCAGCAGGCGTTTTTGGAAGACCAGGTGCCGCAGTGCAGCTGGTGCATGAGCGGGCAGATGATGACCGCCGCCGCCTTCCTGGCCAAAAACCCCGCCCCCACCGAGACAGAAATCGTCGAAGCGATGAGCGAAAATTATTGCCGCTGTGGCTGCTACTTCCGCGTGAAAAATGCAGTTGCTAAAGCCGCCGCACAGATGGCAACTGTGGAGGTAACGGCCGTATGACCACCCAACAACCACCCCAAAGCAACGTCAAAAAATGGCGCATCTCCCGGCGCGGCTTCTTGATTGGCCTGGGTGCCACCGCCGCCGTCGTGGCCGTGGGCGTGCCCATTGGCCTGCCCCGCGCCCGCCTGGCCATCGCCAATCTGGTCGCTGAAGGCGGCTCCTTTGGCAGCATAGATGCCCCCCCCACCAGCTGGTTTGAAATCAGTGCCGACAATCGCATCCGTTTCTTTAACCCCAAAGTGGAGATGGGGCAGGGCGTGAACACCTCGCTGGCCCAAATTGCGGCGGAGGAGCTGGAAGTGGATTGGGAACAGATCGAAGTGGTGTCTGCCAGCACGGCCCGCGGCATCAACGATAGCATGGGCACGGGCAACAGCACATCTGTCTCCAGCACCTTTACCCCCATCCGCCAAGCCGCCGCCACCCTGCGCGAACTGCTGCGCAGCGAAGCCGCCACGCTGCTGGGCGTACCCGCCGCCAGCCTCACCGTGGCTTCAGGCGTCTTCACCGCCAACAACGACCCCAGCAAATCGATTACCTATGGCCAGATTGTGGCCCAGGCGGACGTGGCCAACTGGGAAATCCCGGAAGAAGCGCCCGCGCTCAAGCCCGCCAGCGAATTCCGCTTTTAGGCAAATCGACGCCGCGCGTCGATTTTGAGAGCAAGCTAACCGGGAAAGCGCTGTACGGCTACGACATGCGCCTGCCCAACATGCTGTACGGCGCGGTGGCCCGGCCCAACACCATCGAGGGCAAGCTGGCCAGTGCGGCCCCCGGCGAAGCGCCCAACCGCCCCGGCGTGGTCGCCGTGGTGGCCGAAGACGATTTTGCGGGCGTGGCGGCCGAATCCCGGCTGCAAGCGTACGCGGGTGTGGGCAATATGGATTTGGCATGGGAAGACGGCCGTCTCTGGCAGCAGTCGGAAATTGATGAGCTCGTCACCGTGGGCAACGGCACCCGCGTGGTGGCCCAAAAAGATGGCGACATCGGCGATTTGCTGGATGGCGACGTGCTCACTGCTGAATTCCGCACGCCGCTGGCCGCCCACGCCCACCTGGAACCGCACGCCGCCCTGGTGGATGTGCAGGCCGACAAGGTGACGGTATGGGCTTCGACCCAGGCGGCGTTTGTGGTGCGCGGCGACGTGGCCGAAGCGCTGGGCATCGACGAAGAACAGATCGAGGTCATTCCAACTTTCTTAGGTGGTGGATTTGGCCATAAATCGAACGTGCCAGCGGCGCGGGAAGCGGCCATTTTGTCTAAAGCGGCGGGCCGCCCGGTGCATGTGGGCTGGAACCGCACCGAAGAGATGCGCCACGGCTTTTTCCGGCCATCTACGCATCATAAAATGACGGGGGCGGTGGATGGAAACGGCCGTATCCAGGCCTTACAGCATGAAGTCGCCAGCGGCGACGTACTCTTCTCCTTCTTCCCCGGCATCGCCTCCGCCATTGTGGGCGCCGATTTTGGCGCATATCGCGGGGCACGGCTGGAGTACGACGGCATCCCCAACCGGCAGATGGTGAGCTACCGCACGCCGCTGCCCGTGCGCACCGGCCCCTGGCGCGGCCTGGGGCTGCTGGCCAACACCTTTGCCATCGAAAGCTTTATGGATGATTTGGCGCAATCAGCCGGCATCGACCCGCTGCAATTCCGCCTGAACCACCTGGGCAACAGCGAACTTGGCAACCGCTTCCGCACTGCGCTGGAAACGGTGGCCGAAATGGCCAACTGGGGCGGCAGCTTGCCGCAGGGCACGCCCTCGGCCTGGCCATCAACGTGGATGCCCAAACCGTGGTGGCCCAAATTGCCGATGTGAGCGTAGACAATGACCAAATTCGGGTACACAACGTTTACTGCACCATGGACCCCGGCTTTGTCATTAACCCAGACGGAGCCATTGCCCAGGTGCAAGGATCGATTGTGATGGGCTTAAGTTCAACGTTCTTCGAGGAAATCACGGTGAAGGATGGGGCAATTGAGGCGGCCAATTTTGACCGGTATCCGCTGCTGACGATGAAGGAAACGCCAGATATGCACGTGCAGCTTTTGGAAAGCAGTTCCGAGCCAACGGGCGTTGGCGAACCGCCCATCGGCCCGATTGCGGCGGCGGTGGGCAACGCGGTGTTTGCCCTGACGGGGCAGCGGCTGACGCGCCTGCCGATGCGGTTGTAGGAGACTGGAGATTGGAGATTGGAGATTGGAGATTGGAGATTGAACAAATCTCTAATCTCCAATCTCTATTTATTTTCTCGCTGCTGCCAGAAGTAAACGCCAGCCACGATGGCCACCAGCAGTAAACCACCCCCACAAGCAAGAATCACTACTTCGACCAGACCAATACCGCCCATTGTTATTTTTCCCTATCCTTTAGAAAAAAGTAAAGCCCCACGCCAATTGCGGCCAACGTTAAGCCGCCACCACAAACTGCCACTAACAAAACCATCAAGCTCATGCTCCTATCCTTTGTCTGTTTTTTGTCATTTCGAGTGAAACGAGAAATCTTTCTACTTGCGTAGCGGAAAGATTCCTCACTTCGTTCGGAATGACACCAGCTAGGGTAATATTTCCACGATGACGCCCTGCTCGGCCCAGTCGTACAGTTGGGCTGCATTTTCGTTGCTTAACAGTATACACCCATAGGTTACGGGCGTGCCGAGGTTGTTGGTCCAGAGCAGATTGGCCCCGTCGCGGGTGGGGAAGCCGTGGAAACCGTTCATAAATTCCACGTTGGGTGCGGGCTGGTAAATGCCCATGAAGTTGGGCATCCACAAATCCCAGTTGCCCGCGTAAGCGTTTGACTCATGCGTTTGGATTTGGAAGACGCCGGGGCGGTGGGGCTGGAGGCGATACCGGTGCTGGCCAGCCATTCCCACTTGAGCGCCCCATTTTCATACACCCAGGCGCGCTGCTGGCTGATGCTCACCACAATCCGCTTGCCATCCACGATTGGGTACGGCAGCAGGTCGTCGGGGGAGGGGATGGTGAGGCTTTGGCCGACGGTGAGCACGTCGCCGACGCCGGGGTTGGCGGCCTGAATCCAGGGGTAGGGCAGGCCCACGGCACGGCCGATTCCGGCAAACGTATCCCCTGCTTGCACCACGTACTGGCTGGGGCTGTGGTAAATGCGCAGATTTATGCTTGGCTGCTGGTTTTTGATGGCGTCGGTAACGGCCGTTAACGCCAACGCCTCACCCAAATACCGATTCTCACCCAGCGCCGCGTTGCGCTCAGCAAAAAATTGGGCAGCCTTGTCCGGGTCTAGCGTCCAGTTGAACTGGGTCAGATTGTTGGGATCAACTGCCAACGAGAGCCAACTGCCCCACACCTGTGGCCCCACCACCCAGCTGACGGCTTCGTTGCGCACGGGGTCGGTGGCCTGGATGGTGAGGGTGGTGCTCAGCAGCGCCTCGGCCTGGGCCACAAAGCCGCTCACGTCGGTGATGGCCGGGGCGACCGGCTGCATGACCAGCGGAATTTCGCCGTTTTGGGCTGCGGCCGTTGCCCCATTTTGCGCCAGCGCGGCGACCGTGGCGGTTACATCCAACAGTTGGCCATCGGCGGCGGGCGTAGTGGTGACCTGGCCGTTTTCAATCACCAGCCCGGCATTGACCGGTTCAATGGCCAGTTCATCGGCGCGGGTTTGCAGGGTGGTTTGGGTAACGGCCGTATCCAACACCCAGCTTGGTTCCACAGCCATCGTTCCGGTTTGGATAAGTTCTACCCACGCTTCGGGGGTACGGCCGTAGGCGTGCGCTCGTTTCGCCGTGGCGGCAGCGTCCAACGTCAGCCCCAGATCGGCCGGGGCAACGAGCCAGACAGTCTCTTCATAAGTCAGGCGGAGGGTTTGCTGGGTGGTGTTGTTTTGCAGTGCGGCGGCCGCTTCGCTTTGGGTCAGGCGGGCGACATCCACACCCATCACCTGCACGCCGGGCAGCACCAGATCGCTCATGTAAACCAGCCCAGCGCCCGCGACGGCGACAAAGCCCATCGTCAGCAGCGCCAGCAGGGTGAAGCCGAGGAAAAGATATTTGAGAAACGGCCGCTGAGCTTGTCGAAGAGGCCGCTGCGGCATGGTTTGCGGTTGAGCCGTTGCTGCGGGGAACCAAAGCTGCGTGGGCGCGTCAACCAAAGAGTGCGCGGGGGGGGTCGTCACTTCAGTTACCGGAGCGGCGGGATGGCGGAAAAATTGGGTTTTGAGTTCGCTTGTTTGCATTGAAAAAATCCTAGAATCTACTCGTATTTTATAAACGTGAGGATACTGGACTTTGTTCCGCTTTGCCCGACGCTTGCCTGATTGTTGATATGCTGGAAGGGTACGGCCGTTTCCCCACCACCCCACAAGCACTCAGCATTTTCTTTAACCAATAAAATCATGTATGATCGAAATTTTACTTACCCTAGAAACGGAGGCAGCAATGAATCAAGCAGAAGTTGCAGCATTTGTTGTCTGGGCTCTGGAGAATGTGCAGCAAACAGAAAACCTTTTGGCTACACCTTTCTTCTTCATCGAAGGTGAGGATCAGATGGCGGCTTTCATTACCATCCCATACTCGACAATGAATATGAAAAGGTTTCCAATCTCAGCACGCAGTGCCCGTCTTCCGACGATAAATAGTCGGCTTCTCGTCTAACGCGGCAGAAGATTCAATTTCACCTAGCCTATGCGGCGAATTTGCCGCCTGCTGAACCACATCGACTATACGGTACTGAACACCATCTTGCCTCCTCGTTCACGTGACTATGCCCAGCAAAACTTCATCTGCATCCTGAACCCCAGCCTGGTGCAAACATTGAAAAAACAAAGGAGCTTATCAAAGAAGCTCACGCACTTGGCTCTGGCACGTTACCAGCGCAAAAATAAGGCCAAATAGTCGCACCCTGCTCTGGTCTTCGCGAGCGGCGAGCATGAGAACCATGGCTTAGGGAACCGGGCCGATCTTTCTCAGCCGTAACGATTGCCCCAGTCACAAGATCATCTGCATGGCTGAGCAGCACATGCTGACAAACAGCAGCCTGATCACGCAGGGACATATTGACCAGCCGGATAATACCGGCATGGGCCTGACCATGCAGCACCGCGAGCGTGCCAAAATCTTTATCCAATGTGATCAATTCCCGTTTTTCTTGGGCGGCAAAAGAGAGAATTTCAGCAACGCCTGGATCTACGGCCAGTCACCAGTCCAGACAACGTCATAGCCCGCAGCTGCCAAGTGGGTGCAAAGCGAGCCGGAAACGCAAGAGTCGAGCAAAAGTTTCATGCAGCCAAATCAAGCGACAAAGGTTCGATACGCTCTTGAGCCACCAGCTTACGAGCATATAGAAGACAGGCCTGAATATCGGCCGTTTCCCGCCAGGGATAGGCCGCCACCAAATCATCTGTCGTGTCGCCAGCAGCCAGCATACCCAACACATGTTCCACAGCCAACCGCCGCCCACGAATGATGGGTTTGCCCCCAAAAATCTGAGGATTAGCGGTGATACGCGCTAACAATTCAATTTCTCGCATAACTTTATCCTCAACAATGAATTTTGATTCTATTGTAGCACAGTTGCGTATAATGCTTCGTTCAGGATAGCGCGTTGCGACAGCAACTGTGGTCTATTGGTGCCAGCTTGGTGATTTTTGTACAAATCCACAATTAGATTGCGGATTTGTACAAGAAGGCGATCGATCTTAAATCGCCCCGAAAAATATTGACACCGGGAACAAATCTCATTAATATCTTCATGTCTGGGGTGAAAATGAATTCTCCCAGAGCCAAAACTTATCGCTTTGCCGCTTCACAGGGGCGTGACCCGCAAAGCCTTTACTTTTCGCCCCGGTGGAGGTTGGACATGATGGCCCGTACCCCTACATAGCTTCCCTTTTAGTTTGTAACTGAATATTTGTTTTACGGCCGTTCCCGGTGCATCTCTTTGCGTCGGGCGTTTTGGCTTTTTATTGTTGCCACCCACAGACACCTGCGCGGCGGTATTTCTTTTGGTCGGGCAGCCTCTGCCCTCTTATGGAGGTAACTCATGTTTACATCAACCACAGCGTTCGTTTTTCGATCGCTGGCCTAATTGGACTGGTCGTCTTCAGCATTTTCATCAAATCTATTTTGGGATTGGTGATTATCAGCGAGAAGGAAGTGGGGGTCGTCGTTAAAAAGTTTGGGCCACGGCTAAGCGCCGGGCAGCTGATCGCCCTGAAAGGCGAGGCGGGTTACCAGGCAGATACGCTGGCTCCTGGCTGGCACTTTTTTTACTTTCCCTGGCAATACAACGTGCATAAAACGGCCGTAACCATCATCCAGCAAGGGCAAATTGGCCTGCTGGTTGCTGCAGCTGGTGAAGCCATCCCCCAGAGCGCATTTTGGGCAAGGTGGTTTCCTGCAACAATTTTCAGGATGCCCGCCAATTCCTGATGAATGGTGGCGAAAAGGGCGGCAGCTGCAAGTTCTTACCGCCGGAACGTACCGCATCAACAATGCCCTGTTCACGGTGATCAACTCGCAAATGCCCCACTGCATGAAATGGCTCCGAAGCAGCTGCATGTGCAAAACATTGCCCCAGACCAGGTGGGAATAGTGACAACGCTGGACGGCCGTTCCATCGACGAGGCGAAATTGCCGGGGCGATTGTGGACGGGCACGATAATTTCCAGAATGCGCAAACGTTTTTGAACAACGACGGCCGTCGTGGGCTGCAAGAACAGGTGCTGCTCTCCGGCTCGTGGAACCTGAACCCGTGGTTTGTCAACGTAGAGCAGGTGCCGATGACCGAAATTCCCATCGGGCATGTGGGCATTGTCATTGCCTACGTGGGCAAGGCGCACAAAGATGTCAGCGGTGAAGGGTTCAAGCACGGCAATCTGGTCGATCCGGGCCACAAAGGTGTTTGGGTGACGCCGCTCTATCCGGGCAAACATCCGCTCAACACCCGCATTCTCAAGGTGGAACTGGTGCCCACCACCAACATCGTGCTGAACTGGGCCAGTCGTACCGAAAGCCACAAATATGATGCGCATTTGTCGCCAATTACGGTACGCTCCAAAGACGGCTTTGCCTTTAATCTGGATGTAGCCCAAATCATCCACATCAGGCCACAGATGCGCCGAAGGTGATTTCCGCGTGGGCTCGGTGCAAAATCTGGTGGATCACGTGCTGCAGCCGATTGTGGGCAACTACTTCCGCAACTCGGCGCAGGAGTACACGGTGCTGGATTTCCTCAGCGCCCGCAGCGAGCGGCAGCAAGAAGCCACGGGCCACATCCGCAAAGCGATTAGCGCCTACGATGTGCAGGCGCTAGACACGCTCATTGGCGACATCACCCCGCCGGAGCAGCTGATGGTGACCCAAACCGACCGCAAGATCGCCGAGGAGCAGCGCAAAACGTATGAAATTCAGCAAATGGCGCAAGAGCAGCGTCAGGAGTTGGTGCGGGCCACAGCCATGGCCAACATTCAGCAGGATATGGTGCAGTCGGAGCAAGGGTGCAGATTGCTGATTTGAAGTCGCAGGCGGTGGTGAAAGGGGCGCATGGTGATGCTGAAGCGACCAAGCTAAAGGCGTTGGGCGAAGCGGCGGCTATCCGCAGTACGGGGCAGGCCAAGGCGGAGGCTTATTTGGCGGGTGTGGAGGCGCTGGGGAAGGAGGGGTATACGGCCGTTCAGCTCATGCAAATCATCGGTGAGCGGCAGGTGCGGGTGGTACCCGATGTGGCGGTTAGCGGGGGCAACAGTAGCGGCATGGTGGATGGCCTCATGGGCCTGCTGCTGCGGCATGAAGTGCAGGAAAATGGCGCGGATATGATTACGGCCGTAAACAAAAACTAATTCTATGCCTGACCGCCAATCAGGTGACTAGCGTGCTGTCATGATTCAAACCAAAGATTTCGCAGATTGAAAAGATTGAAAATCTGGTAAATCTGCGAAATCTTTGAAAAAGCCCTGCACAAAACATCATGCAGGGGCCGCAACTCAACAATCAGCCAGAAAAAGGATGAAGCTTAACGCCCTTCCACTTCACGGCATCAAAACCAACGATGCGGGAGAGGTTTTCTCGCCTGTCACGTCAGACAGGGAAACGTAGTCGCTGCTGTTGCCCCGGAACGTGTAGGCCAAGCGACACCCACTGATCGCTGGACGCCAGTTGGTTCACCACGCGTAAGGTAAAACCATCCCGATGCGACCCAATAGCGGAGCCGATGTAGCGGTGGCATTTTGCGACGGAATGTGGACAAACACCTCATACCGCCCAGCCGCCAACGAAGGGTACCAGCGTGCCCAGTTGTAGTTGCCGCGGGCATAATCATTGTTGTACGTCCAGATCATGCTGCTGTTGTAGCCCACCGTGGACGAGCGCCAGGAAGAAGCCGTGCCACCGGTTACAAAGCCGGGGCTGCTGTTGTCTATCACCACGGAGCCACTGGGGGGCGGCGGGGGGGGCGGAGTGCCATTGTCTAGCGCCCAGTTTGGTTAGCCACCGCCAGGCCGCCGTGTTCGTAATATTCCATCTTAATCGGCACATTCCCCGACAGATGAATGACATCCGAATAGGTGGACGCTGCCTGATCAAACCATTTGTCGATGAGCAGATGGCCGTTGACCCAAAGGCGCACGCCGTCGTCGCTGGTGGTGGTGAAGCGGTAGTTGCCAGCCGGGAAGTTGACGGTGCGCGTCCAACGGGCCGAGAAGTTGTCGTTGGACATGCCGTGGGTGACCACGCCGGTGCCCCAGTTGAAGTTGATGCTGGCGTCATCGCGCACCAGGATGGGCGGGCCAGAGAGTGTCGTGTTCAAGAAATATTCGCCGCGCCAGTTAACGATGTCGTTGGGCCTGGCTTCCCAGCTAAATTTGGCCACGGCAAGGCCGCCATTTTTCGTAATACTCCACCACAATTTCATGGTGCCCGGCCGACAGGGCCAGGTCGGCAGTAAAGGTTTGGGCTGGATGATCGCTCCATTGGTCGATGATGCGGTTGCCATCTACGTAGACGCGGATGCCGTCGTCGGCGGTGGCGGTGAAGCGGTAGGTGCCTGCGGCGTCGATATATTTGCTCCAGCGGGCGGAGAAGCTATCGGCGGGTAGGCCGCCTAGGCCGCCGGTGCCCCAATCCCAGTTGATGTCAGATTCGGTGGTTTGCACGGTGGGGTTCTGGCCAGGGTTTTGTTGTTCCAATACGAGACTTGCCAAACGGGTGGGTATGCGACCAGTGGGCACACCTGGCCAGGGCGGTTTGCTGCAACAGCAGCAAGCCAATAAGAGTGCCAATACAAGCGTTAATTTACGGTACATGATTTGCCTCCTAGACAATACGCGTACTACTTTGTTTTGCAGTTTTGTATGAAGTTGTCGGGTGGAGACGGCCGTTTATAACACCCCCTGTCACGTATTCACGCTGCCTTCACGCTGGCGGTGCCTTAAATG
>JADJOJ010000007.1 GCA_016713825.1 Candidatus Leptofilum gracile
CTCAATCACAGCTGAAGGCGCCACCCGCCTCGTTCGCGAGCTGCCGCTCCGAACAGCCGCTCGCGCCCTCTACCGGGCCGGGGTGGACGGCATTTCTCCCGGCCGAACGCACTCAACTATCAATCCTGCAAACCAAAAACGGACTGGAGATTGCCCACCAGCTCCTCCACCTGGTAGAAGGGCAACTGCACCGGCTGCCCCAGCTGACGCGTGCCCAACTTATGCAGCTCTCCGGGGTTGGTCAGGCGCAGGCAGCGCGCTTACAGGCTTCGCTGGAGCTGGGTCGGCGGGTGCTGCAAGCCGACACCGGTGAGCAGCCCAGCATCCAATCCCCGGCCGATGCCGCCAATCTCCTGATGTACGAGATGATGAATCTCACTCAGGAACACCTGCGGGTCATCCTGCTCAATACCCGCAACCGGGTCATCACCGTACCCACCGTCTACGTCGGCAGCCTCAACACCAGCGTGGTGCGCCTGGCGGAACTGTTTAAGCCCGCCATCGTGCACAACGCCGCCGCCGTGATCGTTGTTCATAACCACCCCTCGGGCGACTGCTCGCCGAGTCCGGAAGATGTGCGCGTTACGCGCCATCTGGTGCAGGTGGGGGAGATGCTCTCCATCCCCGTATTGGATCACATCATCCTGGGACGGCACCGCTTTGTTTCGCTGAAGGAGCGGCAGTTGGGCTTCGACTGAAACCGCCTGGAGGTTCACCATACCTTACCAACCCCGGCCGGTCGGGCAGCAAACAGTGCTGTCTGGCGGGCTGTGGTCTGGAACAGGGAGATTTCTCAACCCCATGAGAAAACCTCAAGGCAGTCAAAGACATGGCGATCAAGGCCAGGTCCATGCCATGCATCCCCCTAAAAACCCTATAAACAAAGAAGAACAACAGGAGACACACCATGAAGCACACATTGGCACTTATGCCATTTGGTTCGATACGGCCGTTCCCGGCTGGGTAGCGGTTAATGATAAGCAGCAGCACAGCTTTGGCAACGGCGCCAGGGGTGAGCAGGCCGCCATCCGTCATGCCCTGCGGGCTGCGTTT
Organism: Candidatus Leptofilum gracile; assembly: GCA_016713825.1. GTDB lineage: Bacteria > Chloroflexota > Anaerolineae > Promineifilales > Promineifilaceae > Leptofilum > Leptofilum gracile. Next base: position 1,054 of record JADJOJ010000007.1, read on the forward strand.
CCCCAGGTGGCCGCAGCAGTGGAACATCTGTGTGCTCACTTTCCTGAGGCTGCCAGCCGGGGCTGGGCCGCCGCGGAGCTGCTGGTACTGGGATTCGTACTGACACCAGACCCAACAGAGCCAGACGAACTGGCCCGGGTGCGCTCGCAGCGGCAGGAGCGCTGGTATCGCCTGCTCCAGCAGGCGGACGGCCGTCTCGCCTGCGACTGCCCGGATTACGAGCAGGGCGGGCTGGCGCTGGCGTCACCACCCCTGGCCAACCAGCTGCTGTGCAAACATCTGCTGGCCTACTTCCTCGCCGGTCATCTCGCCTGGTCGCTAACGGAGGCGACACCGGTTCCCCTGCATCCCAAAACGCAGCATGGCCGGTCGTTTTCGCGGGCGGGCGGTCCCGTCCGTGGGCCACCACAACGGCCACCGGCTCATCAACAGCCAGGGCAGCCGCCCGCTGTGGCAACGGGCAGCCGGTGCTACCCGCATCTTTCCCACTACCGCTCCTATGTAGCTACACCCAGCGGCCCTTCAGCCCAGGAGAAGCTGCTCAGCTGGAGCCTGGGGCGGTGATGGCCTCGCTCTGCGGAAACTTCTTCGAACAGAATGACCCAATCTGAAACAAAACAACCAAACAGAACAAGGAAAACTGACATGAATCCAATCACGATAATTGCTTTCCATCCACGGGCTATGAATTGCACATCCCGGTTACGTTCGAGGAACTCCCTGCGACCATGCGCCGCCTGGCGCGCGGCCTACACGCCCAGCCGGAGCCAGTCCTCACGGCCAGGAAGGATTACCCATCTGTCCCCGGCACGGTGTACCTATGCAGCAAAGAAAACCGCAACGGAGATCTCTGGTTCTCCCATAAAATGGTCCATCCTACCTCCGGCGAAACGGTGTACTGCCGGGGTTATGCCCAGCAGAGCAGCCCTGGCTATGACATTCCTCTTGCCATTGTCAGGGGAGGGGAACGGCCGTCTGGAGGACAAACAATCCGGTGGAGTCAGCTCAAGCAGGGGGTCAAAGAACGGGGCCTCTGGTCAGCCAGGGCTAGGCACGATACAGGCGAAAGGAGGTAACGGCCATTCACCGCAACTGCCTGCACGCGAATGGCTGCCAAGGATGCCGATCCATTCGACGCTCTTTGGGGGATAGAGTGGATTGCCACCTGTCTGTCGGTAACATCCTTTAGGTAGGCGGGACGGGCAGTTGCGCTGCCTAATGGGGACCAACTGCTCGTGCCTATAAGTAGAAAAAGCAGCCCAATCGGTCTCCTCGCGAGGCTGGTTGGGCTTTCTTTTTTTTGTGGCGTATCACCTTCTCCGGTGTGTTCTGTACAACGCGGGTAAGCCCCTTCCAGCTTTCATCATAGACCCAAGCGAGCCTTTGGCGCAAGAAAAAACGCCCACCCTCCGCCCTTCTGCGGCGCTGGCGCCGCAGGCAGGACTGCCTGTCCTGCTGGCTGCCCGCCCCCTCCCTTAGGTGTCAGCAGATTGCCCGGACTCTGCGGCACAGAGACAAGGTCAGCTGGCCTGAGAATCACGGAAAATTAGATGAGAGGAAGATTAAAATCTACGTTTTTAAAATCGTACGTCCGGGGGAGTTGGCGGGTTTTATTGGGTCGTAGTACATAGGGTCTTACGATTTGGACAGTACGTAAGATCTGCAAAAACTACATCTAAGTGCTATTGTCACCTCGTTCAATTTGTGGCATATTTTTGCGCTGAACATGAAAACAGGAAAGCGATCTACGAACCAACCTTCATTAACAAAGCAGTATCGGTCAACCGCCACCGGACGTCGGTGCCACCGGTTTATCACTGCTGTCGTGGCGCTGGCCACGTTCTTTTTCTCATGGTCGTTGGCCCCGTTGCGGAACCGGGTTTCTGGCAGCTGAAGGATCTCGTTGGGCTGGGGGCCAACTTCATTCTCTACACCGCTCTCATCCATACCGCACTCTCCTCCTGTCGGCTACATCGGTCACATTCTGTTCAGCAGCGTCGAAGTGCTGCGGGGCTTTCTCCGGGATAAGGCTGCATCGCTGCCACCGCCCCAGGCATATTTTCCGGGCTGCCGGAACGCTTTTCCCCACACAGCAATATCATCTCCCTCGCCGATGTAAACCATCGGGCGCAATCCATTTCCCTCTTCTCCGTAAACACCATCCCCGTTTGCGCAGCACCAACAAAGCTCCCTTTAGCCTGTTCATGCAGGCAGTCTCTCCTGGCTCCTAGCCGTTCCCCTAATCAACTGACCTGAAATACCCCATAAAATTCAGAGTTCTGGCACATCCTGGCATAAGGCCCAGGAAAGCCAGCGCCTGTCAGTTGCTTTGCTGTCTTCTCAGCAAGGCCAAGATTAGGAGTAATCCGATGAGAAATCAACACCCGGTATCGCAATACCCGGAAGAAAACCATCTCCCTCACCACTGGGGCCATGACCAGCTGAAACGGTATGCCGATGCCCATGGCCTGACCTTCAGTGCCGCCATCGAAACCCTCGCTTGTGGGCATGAAGGCCGACCTTACCCAGCTGCTGGTGCCGCTGCTCAACGATATCGTCGCGGTCGGCCTGGCGCGCAACTTCAACCGGCTGGCTAAGCTGAGCATCCAGGCGGCGGCCGAATCGGCCATGACCCACGACCTGACCGCGATGCTTCTTTTGCAGCTAATCCGTCAGGAAGCCGAGCGGCATCCGGCAGATTTCGAAGACCGCTTCGCCGTCAGCCACGATCCCACCGTCCAACCAGATTTCCGCATCCGTGAGGTATACAACCATATGCGCCACATGGCCCGCAAGCGGCAAAAGCGGCTGATGAGTCAGCCGCTGCAGCAGCTTCTAGAACAGTATGCCCAGGCAGAACCAGCCGTGGCCGGAACGGAGAGTATAGCCTTGGCAGAAACGGAGGTGGGCCATGCGTGAGTTGCACAATGTCGTCCGCCATCAGGTCCACGAAAACCGCACCAAAACAGGCCGCGTCTCCGCCACGGTAACACGGAAGATTGCCAACTACCTGGCCTACGGCCGGGCCGACCCGTCCAACAGCAGCAGCGTGAGCCGCGCGGGGCCTGGCTGGACCAAAACAGCCAGCCGCGCACCCATGATGAGGTCATTGCCTGGGTGGCGCAAGAGGGCAAAACGCAGCGGTACACGCACCAGCTCATTCTCTCCGTGAAGGATGAGTGGCTGACCCCGGAAGCGTACAACCGGGCGCTGGCAGCCGGTGGCCCCTTCTTCACTGAGTGGCGCCTCATGGCCCATACGGATACCAGCTACTCGCACGCCCACGTCATCGCCTTGGGTGACAAGCAGATTCGCTTTAAATCCGAATCGTTTCGCGACTGGTGGCTGACGGTGCGGCAGGCGCTGGAAACCGAACGAGGCGGCCTGGCGCAGCGCACGGCCGTGCCGGAACATGCGCTGAGCCAGGAACTGGTGCCAGCGGCCGCCGCTGAGCGCAGCCTCTCCCTTCAACCGGATTTAGAAGCGGCCCAACCGCAGCAGGAAGCTGAAGCGGCATGGGGCATGGAGTGGGAATGATGAATGAACAAATGACCCTTTTTAACTACTGGCAAGAGCTATGGCGCGAGGCCACCCCCAAAACGAAGCGGGCGCTCCGCATAACGGCCATAGTGTATGTGGTGCTCTTCCTCTTGGGCAGCTATCTGGCTGCCACCCAAATGGCGGCAATCGCGCCAATGGATCTTGGCGGCAAAGCCTTTGCGGCGGTAAGCGTTGGGCCGTTTGGTGTCGTCTGGCAGCTGTTGACCTGGCTCGGTGTGCTGGTGGAAGACCCGCGTAATCCGGGGCTGGGCTGGCTCGTTCCCGCCGTTCTCCACCTCGCGTTTTGGGGAGGTGTCTACTACCTGGGTATCCAGCCGGTGAACCAGATGGTGCTGAACAAGCGGCGGGCCAGAAAGCATGAAGCAAAGCAGGGCAACCTGTCAGATAGCAACATCATTGCGGCGCTGCCAGGTGAAACGGGTGTCCCGTTTGTCACGCTCAGAACGAGAAGAAGAAGGCGGTACCGTTGGTCCAGACTATGCCAGGGGGCAGGGACATATCCTGGTGGTGGCCAGTACGCGCTCGGGCAAAGGGGCTGCACCTGACCGAAGTGCTCAAGCAGTGGCCTGGCGCAGCGGTTGTTGTTGACCCGAAATCGGAGCAGTGGACAAGAACGGCCGCCTTGCGCCAACAGCGAGTCGGTCCGGTTTATCACCTGCCGGGGCACCAGGTAAAGCTGGCACTACTACAACTTCCAAAATCCCGACGATCTGCAAGAGCTGCACGCCCAGATGATGCGGCCAGACGAAGACAGCCAGCGCATCTTTGCCGACAAAGCCCTGTCGCTGTTTCGGGCAGTGGGTCACTTCGCGGCCGAGCGGGGCGAGGATGCCCTGCGTGTCTTACTGGATGCGGGAGAGGACGACTTCATGCAGGTGCTGCTGGGGCTGGAGAGCGTACCAGCGGCCAGACAGTTTGTCCGTCAGTTTACCAACGGCCTGACGCCCGATAAGGTGACCAGCAACGACCGGTTTGTCACTTCAGCTTACGGCACCTTTACCACCCGCCTCTTTGGCTACCAGAAGCATATCGACACCATCTGCCCCTATACCCCCAAACTCGCCTTACCGCGGGAATGGGTGGCTAGAAAATCGACGCTCTACATCACCTACAGCTTGAATGATCTCCAGGGTGTTGGCGGTGTAGTCTCGGCTATCCTGGCGGGTCTGATGCGCCATCACATGCGGCAGGGTCAGCGTCAGCGGCTGCTGGTGGTAATTGACGAAACGGCCGCTGTACGGATGCGTCACCTGGACACCTATCTGGCGACGGTGGGTGGTTATGGCATCACGATGCTGCTTTATGCCCAATCCCTGTCCCAGTTGGAAGGGATCTACGGCAAACCTGGGGCCAACGCCATTCTGTCCAACTGCGCTCACCAGCTGTGGTATCCGCCCAACGATTTCCAGACCGCGACCCACATCTCCGACATCTTTGGCACCAAGCTGGAACCCAATCGTTCTTTTTCAACCGTCAGCCGGACGATTACCAACAAGGAGGGTCAACTGCAAAGAGTGCCGCAGCAGAGTGTCAGCGAATCCTTGCATGAAACACCGGCCTTTTTGCCTACGCAGGTGATGGCCATGCCCAAGGATAAGGTGTTTGTTGTCACCGAACACGGCCAGCAAATTCGCTTTGTGGGCCAGATGCTGGATGGCCGCGCGACGTTTGGCCAGCTGCCCCGACCGCCGCTGCCGCCCCAAATCTCAACCGCTCCCCGGCGCTACACGGAATGGATTCGGCCAGCGGTAGAACCCGCTGAGGCAGAAGATGCCGCTAAGGACGATGCCATTACTGGTGGGATGCATACTGCCAGCATCGAGCCGAAGCAAACGGCCGTACGGCCTGAAGCAGAGGCAGCGGGTGAAATGCCTGTTGAGCCAAGTGCCGCCGTACATGAAGCGGGCAACATGCTCGCCGCAGTAGGTGAAGATGTGGCGGGTGATCCGAGCGACCTGGAGGCAGCAGAGGAAACAGGAGACGGTGAGACACCCGGCTCAACGCGCCGACCGACTGTAGCAGATTCGGAGCGACCGTCGTGGCGCGACAGTCTGGATGAATCATCGCTGCTGTAACCAGCATTGTGTGCAAACCTTTACCGACAACGACTTGATCTGCAAATAAGTTAGCGGAATGCGTCACAACGTCTTTGAGCAGGCGGCCTCATGAAGAAAGTTAAGGGTGCCGCCTGCTCCATCAAAGAACAAATACAAAAAGGATATTTAAAACGTTATGAACCATGTACCACCCAATCCATTTATTGATATGCTCCAGAAAGAAGAAGTGAAAGAGCTTTTTACTTTAGAGCGCACGATCGTGCAGACAGCCTGGATGTTGAATGCTACCCGACAGCTGGCCGAACTGGCCGCTGCTTTTGCCGCGCTCTTCTTTTACTTTTCCGACGCCTTCTATACAGATGTTCCCTTCTACCTGGGCTATCTCCATTTTTTTGTCTACCTGGGACAGGGCCTTTTTCTTCTCTGGAAAAGCGAGCGCTGGGTCGCCGGATGGAGTAACCGCAAACGATCGTGGTGGCGGCAGGCAGTGGCTGTTTTGGGTTGGCCTATGCACTACAGCCTGGTTGTTTTTCATCAGAAGGTCCACCGCTTTGATGATGCCCATCCACCGCACATGATGACCATTGCCTGGCTGCAGGAAAATCTCTTCTTTTCGCTTGCCCGTGGCGCCAGCCTCTGGTTCTTTGGTTTGTTAGCGTCGTTACTCTTTTTGATCGTCTTAGACCAGGTTCTTCATCTGATTTAACCTCGGGTAATCTCAAGCATAACAGGCGGGCCATAGCGGTTTACCGCTGTGGCCCGCTGCAATGGAGAAAAATTTGTATGCGTTCACAGTTGTTTGGTTTTGTTGTCAAAACCCAGTTACTGTATGAATTTTTACTCAACTGCCCCCTGAATCAGGCGGCAACGACCATGATTGAGTTTCTCAGGAGATGAATGCCGTCATCGGTCCTAGACCAGAAACATCATCCCAGCTCATTCATTATCTGAGCGATCCGCTGACCCTTGGCTTTGAAGCGTTTCTGAACGAATGGGACGAGAGATCGTGCAGACGGTGCGGGCTGTAATGGCCGACCATGCGCTGGCGCCAGAATTTCTGCGGATGAAACGTCTGGAGGATGCCCTATCCTGGCTCTGGCCCAAACTTCGCGAAACGACGGTGCTGGGACACTTTGTATTCGCCACGACGATAGATAATCTAGTGTTACTTACCATCTCCTTCGGCTGGAATGATGGCGCTTTGCCTGAGGATGTAGCTTCAGTCGAAAGCTTCATGCCCCTGTATTCTCACAAGGTGGAGCAGCTTGGGTATACATGCCAGCTGCTCTCGCCGCTGATTCAGCTAGAGAAGCCTGCGCCAGAAAAAGTATGGTCCGCGTATCGATACCCTGCTCAGCCTGAAAAACCTGGTGGAGTACCGCCGCCAGTACCTGACGCGCAAAACAGTTGAAATTACTTTAAAGCAGGCTTGTCAGGACAACAACCTGGCTATGGCCACGGTGAAGAAGTATGCCCCTGTTTTGTGTGAGCGTTGGTATGACCATCGTTATGAAGGAGACGTGCATTGAGGCGGCTGACCCTGGCAAAAAGGTAGGTGAGTGAACCATTTCGTGCACCATTCAGTGAACGAAACACAATGTGCACCCAGCCTGTAACAAAGTCGTTTACACTGCCCCGCGATGGACGCCCCCATCACGGGGCAGTTTTATTTTCACACACAAAGGAGTAAACGATGAGTCGAGAAGAACGGGTTGTAGTGCGCTGTACAGCGGCTGAAAAGAAGCTGCTGGGCGAGGTAGCTCTGACGATGCAGCGGACGCTGAGCGATGCGGTACGCATCCTGGTTTTTGAGAAGGCCAGAGCGCTGGAGATATTGATCCCCGCGCCGGTTGAAGGGACCGTGCCGCTGCACATCCACAGCATTGTGGATGCCCAATTACTTACCCGAACCCATTCAGGAGGTGAGCGATGAACTATAAACCAGATTTAGATCCCGAAGCCGTTGTCTTGAGTAAAGTGTATGCCTTGCTCATCCAGGCTGCCCGGCGGAAAAAGGCCAAAGCGCAACAAGCCGACGGCCGGGTCCAAACAGGCCGCCAGGTTCCAGCCAACTGCGAAGAGCCTCACACGACAGCTTCGTTCCCAGCTGAATAGATTATGGCAGAGTATCGGCAAATTCATACCCGCATCTGGAAGGACAGCTGGTTTCTCAGTCTGGCGCCGGCGCACAAGCTGCTGTTCATCTACCTGTTTGGCAACGAGCGCGCCAGCGTTGCCGGCATTTATGAACTGCCCCTGCCGGTCATCTGCTTTGAGACCGGTTTGGACGAATCCGTTGTTCAGGCAGGCCTGGCTGTTTTCATTCAGGCGGGCAAGGTGCTCTACGATAATGATGTGGTATGGGTGGTTAATTTGCGCAAATACAACGACAGCGGCAGCGGCAAGGTGAGGGTCAAAATCGACAAGGATATAGCCGCTGTTCCCGCGGGTATCGTCAAAACCCTATACACCGAACATTACCAGAGCAGATACCCTATCCAGCCAATGAAACAACCGCAGATACCCTATCCAGCAGTGGCGAGCGAACAAGAACAAGAACAAGAAAGAGAAAAAGAACAGGAACAGGAACAGGAAAACTTTGCTCCGCCTGCGGCGGCAGCCCCTAAAGACGAGGTTGAGGCAATCTTCGCTGCCTGGGAACGCTGCTTCCCAGGCAAGCCTCAGCCCCGGCGCACGGCTGCCCAACGGGAAAAAGTGCGGGAACGGCTGAAAAGCAGCCATTTTCGGGAGAACTATGAAACAGCTTTGGCCACCGCCGCCCAAAGCCCAACGCTGCAAAGTGAATCCTGGTTTTCCTTTGACTTTTTTGTAAAGAACGAGGCCAACTATCAGAAGATGCTTGATGGGTGGATGACCTGGAAAGATAAGCAGCAAAACGGGGCAACCGCAAATTCCGCCTCACCAGCGGTGACCCTGGCCGAAGCCGAACGGTTGAACCAGCTGCTGGCCACGGGAGCATTATGAAAACGATACAAATACCACCAGAGACACAAATCGTTGTGGATAACAGCTGCTACAGTCGGCTGTTGACCGCCAGACTCCAGGGGAAGGCGCTAACGTTTTGTAATGAGGGAGATAATTACATGTTTACCTGCCGCAACTGTTTTGGGCTGGGCACGCTGACCTTTCGCGCCAGCAGCCGGGGGAAGGAGGAGTATATCCAGACGGCCTGTCCCGTCTGTGATCCCGAACTGGAAAGCGACAGAGTGACCTATCTGCTGTCGCAAAGTGGCTTGCAGCCAGAGGAATATGGCTGGACGGTTGAATACCTGGCCGAGGCGACGGGAAAAGCCCGCGCTGTCGCCACGGCCCGGCAGCTCATTGCCGCAGCGCCTCAACCGCAAGGGTGGGTTTCCTTATACGGACCCTACGGCGTGGGCAAGTCTGGTCTGATGAAAGCCACTGTCGCCGCCCTGTGCCGACTGGGTGTGCCGGCGCTCTACCGGCGAGCTGATGACATCCTCAGTGAGGCCAAAGCCGTTTTTAGCGAAGACCCGGCCGCCCAGGACGCCAGCGAACAAGCGATAAAGGCCAGATACGGCCGTTACCCCTTCCTGGCCATTGACGAAGTAGACCGCATTGGCGATTCCGCCTGGTCCAGAGCCTTTCTCTTTGCCATTTTGGATGAACGGTACAACGTACGCCAGAAGCAGGCGACGATGATCGCGACCAACATGCTGCCGGGGCAGCTGACGCTGCACTTTGGCTACCTGGCGGACAGGATGAAGGATGGTCAGCGCATCATTCTGGCTGGTGCCTCACTGCGGGGCAAAAGTCGCGAGGGTGGAGAAGCAGACGAGCCAGAGAACCAGGAAACGGCCGCTGCCTGGCCCTGAGCTGTTTCACTAAACAAATAGCCGGTGAGGGAAATAAAGATTGGGTGTTGAAGCTATTCTTCTTTGCGCGGTCGGCCTTGTGGCGGGGCAGCTTCTTGAAGGCCTCTAGCTCTTCACGAGTAATGAGCCACTGCCAGCTGTATTGCTTGCCCAGCCGCCCCGAATTGCAAAATTGAAGGACTCGGCGTCCCGAGACGCCCAGCTCTTTGGCCGCTTCTTTAATCGTTAAAAGCTCTGACATACCGCCATTTTACTACCAGAAAATGAAAAATTCCAAAACAGAAAGGTGGGGAAATGTTGTCAAAACTATACGAAAAATAGTATAATTAAATTCCTCTTCCCAAACTTTTCTTAGTCACGTCCATCTTTTTTCATCTGGCTGCCGCAGCAGGCTTACCGCTGCTGTTGCCTGATGCTGCCAGACCAAAAGGAGAGTTTATGAAGCAACCAAACTGGATGACCGATACCGAACAATACGCCGATGCCTTGTTTGGCATGGTGGGCAATATTCTTACCGCCTCTATCAGCCGCCTGGCGCCATTTGTAGTGCCGTTGGCTCCCGCCTTTTTCTTTGCCCACAGCGTTTATGGCCAGGTATTGACCATGACGGATGACCAGCGGCTGGCGCTGACGCTGGCCGGGATTTCCGCGCTCGGGCTAGAAATTGTGGGGCTGATGGCCGCGCATCGGGCCGTAGAGTTTTACAGCAAAGGAGAGACGGGGAAAGCCAAAACGGCCGTGGCCATTACCGGCATTTACCTGGTCATTGGCATTGGGGGCATCCTCTTGTTTGAGAACACCGACTTTAATGCCAAGGTGACTGGGGTGGTGATGTTCATCATCGCGGGCATGGTTTATCTGCTGCTGGGCTTAACCGAGGACAGCCGCAAGGCAGAACGTGAAGCGGCCGTGGCATTGGAGCAAGAAGAGGCGCGGGCAGCGGACCAGCTGGCCTGGGAACGACAGGTAGAGCTGGAGAAGGTTCGGCTGGACCATGAGTTAAAGCTAAAGCGAATGGAGACCAAAAAGCCAGCTCCGAGGACAGATATCCCGACAGTGAAGCCGACAGTTACAGCCACAGATTGGCGAAAACTGGGTGAAGAGCAACGGCTCTCAATGGCCAACTACTCGACTGAACAAATTGTGAATCTGTATGGCGTTTCTGAACGAACGGCGGAAAGATGGCAGGCTCGATCCCGGAAACTGTCGGCAACTGTCCCAAGCAATGGAGTGGTGCAGCAGAAAAATTGAAACATTTCAGGCCGATTTTGGTCAATGAAGTCGGTCCAAAAATCTCGTGTAGGGAAAAAGTGCATAAAAAAATGAATACCAAAAGAAAACAACCACAAGCTATTTTATACGCAAGAGTTAGCACGAAACATCAAGAACAACATGGTTTTAGACTTTCAAAGCAGTTTGATGATATGCGTGCCTATGCAGCGCAAAATGGATTTCAGGTATTTGCTGAGTTTCAAGAAGCATATTCAGGAACAGTGCCATTTAGAAACAGACCTTTTGGTGCCAAGGTGTATGAAGCAATTGAGGCAGGCAAGATCGATGCGGTTATCGTTCATGAACTAGACCGTGCGGCCCGTGGCGATACCAGTTATGAAATGCCTATCGATTTTTTGGTTTTCTGGCGCGATTTGCAGGAAGCGGATGTAGAACTACATAGTTGTGATGAAGGATTAGTAAAAGACGGTATCGTCACATTGGTAGAAGCTTGGCAGTCTAATGAGGATAACCGTAAGCGTCGTAAGCGGTCAATGCAGGGGCGGCGGGAAAAAATCAACAAAGGGTATTTTCCAGGTAATGGTCCTCGCTGTTATGGCTACGAGATTGTAGGAAATAAGAAGGATACTCGTTTGGAAATCTATGAAAAAGAAGCAGAAATAGTCCGGCTAATTTTTAACTGGTATGCTCATCAACGATTGGGGGTTACAGAGATTTGTAGACGCCTTACTGAGATGCGTGTTTTATCATATGGCGATAAGCATAATAAAGGTAAAAAGCGAGGGACGGGTGAGTGGACACCGGGGCAAATTTATTCGATTTTAAAGCGTGAAACATACCGAGGCGTCTGGTATGCATACCGATATAAAATGGTCAAAATAAAGGGAGAACGCCATAAAAAGCGTGTAAGCCGACCAAAAAGTGAACACGTTGCTATTGCCGTACCAGCGATTATTGATGATGAAACCTGGGAAAAAGCACAAGCCTATCTTAAACGCGGGCGACAGATGTCAAGACGCAATAATAAAAGCCATGAATATTTGCTTGCCCGGAGGGCAAAGTGTAGATGTGGCTACCACATACAAGGTAAGCCATGCCACGCAAGGGGCAAGATATATCTATATTATCGTTGTAATGGCAAATATAACGATCGCACAGTGGGAGAGTGCAATCTATCTTTGTTCCGGGTTGAGAAGGTTGACGCGGCTGTATGGGCATGGGTATTTAGCCTTATAACCGATCCAGAACGAATGCTCAAAGGCTGGCGTGATTCACAGCAGGAAGCGCAGACTGCAAATGCACCATTGCTGCATGAATTAAAACAGGTCAAATTATTACTTGAAGAAAACGAAGTCGGAGCAAAAAAGCTAGTTGATTTGTATCTCGCCGGTAAATTTGACATGAAAATACTGGATGATAAGAAAGCAGAGCTCGATAAACTCATTCACGATCTCAAAATTCGCAAAGATGAAATAGAACAGGTTGTTGTTCAGCGTACTGTTAGCGATGAGGAAATTACGGATTTTATGAAGTATGCAGAAAGCATATCTGGGTATCTAAATGGGGAAGTGGATTTCGAAATTAAGCGTCAGGTTTTGGAGCTATTAGATTTAACGGCTATCTTTTCAGAAGAGGAAGATGGGCAAATAATCTATGTTACATGTCATATAGGGAAGGAGCGTTTGTCAGTTAACAACCCTCTTGATTGTAGTTGCCCAAACCAAAGCCGATGGTGGTGAGTTGGATGCCGGCATCGGCGTAGCCACGAATTTGGGCGGCAATGCCGTCGGCGCTGGTGTTGCCCACGTTGGCCACGCCGTCGCTGGCCAGGATGACGCGATTGATGCCGTCAAATTTGTAGGCGCGGTTGGCCTGTTCATGTACCGAGCAGCAGACCCGCTTCCAGGTTGGTGGAGCCTTCCGTTTCCAGCGAGTAGATGGCGTTGAGAATGGTGTTGCGGTCGGAGCCATTGGTGGGAGGCAGCACCACGCGGGCATCACTGCCGTAGACGACGATGCCGATGGTGTCGTCGGCGCGCATCCGGTTGACCAGGATTTCCAGCGATTGCTTGACCAGGCCAAGGCGGTTTTCCTGGGCCATAGAGCCGGAGACATCAATCACAAAGACGAGGTTGGCAGACGGCCGTACTTCCTCTGAACTCTCGTATCCCTGCACGCCAATCCGCAAGAAATAGGTGCCATCGGTGTGGAACGGGCTGGGCGCGCCGTCGGCGTAGACGGCAAAAGCGGTGTTGGGCGGAATCTGGTACCCCTGTTCAAACGAGTTCACAAATTCCTCTACGCGGATCGCTTCGGCAGGCGGCTGGAGGCCATCTTGCAGGTAGCGGCGGGCAATGCTGTAGCTGCCGGTGTCCACGTCCAGCGAAAAGGTGGAGAGATTGTCTACTTCGGTGAGAATGTATGGATTGACGCCGTACTCTTCAAAAAACATGGCGGAAGGCGTGGCCTCTACGCGGGGCGTGGGCGGTTCTTCTGGCGTGGTGCCACCAGCGGGCGCGGTGGCCAGCGGTGCAGGGGCAGACTCGGCATCGGCCGCTGTGCCTTCAAAACTTTGTTCCACGGGCATTTCTGCTTCAACTTCAAAATTTTCGGTAACAGTTTCCGTGACGACGCGAGTCACCACGACGGGTTGCCCTTCGACGGCGATGGCGTCGCTGCTTGTGTCGGCTTCTTCGCTGGTTTCTTCCACAGCAATGGGGCGAATATCTGCAGGGGATTCTGCCCCACCGCAGGCGACGAGCAGCAGGGCGGCAATGAGCAAGAATAAAATGGAGCGTTTTGTGTACAGTTTCATGATGGGTTCCTTTTAACGAGAATCTTTGGTCATTAAATTTTGGCGTTTTGTGTATACACTTGGCTCTATAACGACGGCCGTTTCCATTTAGTTCCCGCGTTTTTGTAAAAAGTGAAAAGTGATAAGCAAACAGTGAAAAGAAGTGGGGGTGGGCGGTTTGTGGTTTAGAATGGGCGGCTATGATTTTGCGCTTAAAAAGAATTATCTTTGTTGTACTTGTTTTGGGATTGATTGCTTGTGGCGAAGGTGACGTAGCGGAAACGGCCGTTCCCCTCCCCACCAGTTTGCCCACAGCTGCCCCGGAAAGCTTGCCGACGGCTGCGGTTTTTGTGGGGGAAACGGCCGTTGCGCCAACGGCCGTTGCGCCAACGGCCACTGCCACCCCCACCCAAATCCCAACGCTTACCCCCACGCCCACCCATCCAAACTACAGCGGCCCGACCCTCAACCGCAGCGACATCGGCGTGCAGGTTTATTTGCACCGCGTAAACGTGCCCGCGCTGGTGGCGCAGCTGAACGAACTAGGCGTGGGCTGGGTGAAGGCCCAGGTGTCGTGGAAGTTGTTCCAGCCGTACCCAGACCAGCTTTCTGAAGAGCGTTTTGCCGATTTGGATGCGCTGGTGGCCCAGGCCAACGCCAGCGGCATCCGCGTGCTGCTGGGCGTGGCCAAAGCGCCCGAGTGGAGCCGCCCCATCACCGAACAGGACGGCCCGCCAGGCGACTACGCCCTCTACCGCGACTTTATGCAGCTTTTGGCCAGGCGCTACGCCGGGCAGGTGGCGGCCTACGAGCTGTGGAACGAGCCAAATTTACAGCGCGAATGGTACGGCACGCCGCTGGATGCCGCTGATCTGGTCGCCTTGATTCACGCCGGGGCCGAGGGGGTGCGGGCTGGCGATCCGGCTGCGCTGGTGATTAGCGGCGCACCGGCAGTGACGGGCATTAACGATGGAATCGTGGCGATTGACGACCGGGTTTACTTCCGGGGCATGCTGGCAGCGGGCGTGGCGGAGGTGGTGGATGGCTTTGGCGTGCATCCGTATGGCTGGGCCAATCCGCCAGAGGCCACGTTTGCCAATCCAGATTTAACGGTGCCCAGCCACAACAACCATCCCAGCTTCTTTTTCCAGGACACGTTGGTGGATTACGGCCGTTTACTCACAGAATTTGGCGTGGCAGAGAAGCCAATGTGGGTCACCGAGTTTGGCTGGGGTAGCTTTGAAACGTTTAGCCAGCCGCCCCCGCCTGGCGCAGAATTTATGAACAACGTCACCGAATGGCAGCAGGCAGTTTACACGCAAAACGCCTACGCTTTGGCGCACGAAATGGCTCAGGTTGGCCCGCTGATTTTGTGGAACTTGAACTTTGCCCCCTGGTTGGGCGCTGCGTTTAGCGAATCGGGCTACAGTTTATTGCGGCCCGATGGCTCACCACGGCCAGCCTATTTTGCCCTGGCGGCCCTGCCTAAGGAGTAGCAGCAGCTCGTTTGCGCGGCGAGACGGCCAGCACCCGGTACTGAATCTCCCCAACTGGCGCATGCACCACAATCTCATCCCCGACCAGATGATTGAGCAGCGCCGCGCCCAGTGGCGATTCATTGGAGATGAAGCCGTGGCTGGGGTCTGCTTCTGCTTTGCCAACGATGGTGTACTGCTCAATTTCCCCGTCGCAATCTTGCAGGGTGACGGTTTCACCAATGTTGACGACGTTGTCTTCGTTGCCGGGATCGATGAGTTGGGCGTGGTCGAGGTGTACTGGAGTTCGAGGATACGGCCGTCTAAAAACGCCAGTTCCGCTTCGATGAGCATATACTCGGTCTGGTCCATCCAGTCGCCATTGCCTTTGGCCTCCTGCATCTGCTCCACCATTTGCGGCCGTTTGACCTTACGCAAATAATCCAACTCTTTTTGCAAGTCCGCGATGCCTTGCCTGGTGATAAAAATCGGTTGTTCCGTAACCATAATTCATTCCCCCTAGCCAACGCTCATCATCTCTTCCACACGTGTCGCTTCGTGGTTTTGCTGCTGGGGGCGACCCTGACCAGCAGTACCGGCACCGTTGCCTTGCGCAAAACCTGGTCGGTTACGCTGCCAAAAACCCAGCGCATTAGCCCGCCGCGGCCGTGGGTGCTCATCACAATGGTGTCAATTGCCCGCTCGTCCGCAGTGTGCAAAATCGCTTCGGCGGGCGGTTCGCCTACGACCAGATGAATATCTACATGAAAACCGGCATCCAACAGGGCACGCTGTTTGCTTTGCAGATACGCTTTGGTTTCCTGTTCCTGGTTTTGGCTGAGGTTGTCGTACAGTTCGGCGAAATCGATGCCTTCGCCAATAAAGTACGGGATGTGTACGGCCGAAATCAGGGTGATTTTACTGCGGAATTTGTTGGCACTGGCCGTTGCCATCGGTAAGGCAGCTTCAGACAGATCAGACCCATCTAGTGGAACTAACAAATGATCAAACATGTTCGGCCTCCCAAATCAAAACGAGAGCACTGCCCCAGGCAGAGCAGATAGCTGGCTCTCCTCCCTTGCTTCGTACAGCAGGCTTTGTATAACCAGCTGTTCTTAGTAAGCGTCCAACAATAATGTCCCTTTAGCGATCCCGTTTACCTTGCTTTTGGCGCGATTTTTTCTTTTTATTTTCCATTTTGCTGCGCTTGTTGGCCTTCGCCTTTTCTGCCTTGTGTTTGTGTACACGTTCTTTCTTCTTGCGAATGCGCCTCGGCTTTTTCTTGAGCAATGCCTCATCGTTACTCATGATTCTCCTCCAGGATCAAAAACAGTCGTGCCGTCAGGTAGGTGACGCAAGGGGCATACCTTATGTGAACAGGATAAATTTGATGGGGTGCCTGCGGACAGTAACAAAGGGAACCAAAAGCCCTGATAAAAATCAGGTTCTTTGGTATTTCCTGGGGTTTTCAACGAATTGACGCGAATTATCACGAAAATTCGCGTCAATTCGGGCTAATTCGGGGCAAAAAATAGGTTAACCCCGCCAAATCCTAAAGACCCCAAAATCATAGCCTTTCGGGCAGATTTCCCTGGAAACGTCGCCCCAGCAAAGCTGGCCGAGGAATAACCGGGTGAGCCGTTTGCCCCAAATCGCGCCGCAAACTATCATTCTGGTACTAGCTACTTATCGCTTTCTGAATTGGACACGGATGACTCTACTGAAAAAAGGGTGATTTCACCGCAGAAGCGCGAAGATCGCAGAGATTTTTCTCTGGTTATCTTTAAAACGCTGCGTCCTTTGCGTCTTTGCGGTTTGTTTTTTCAGTGGGCTCACGGATTTACACAGATTAACGCTGATTTTGGCTATCATCTGTGAAAAACAGTGTTTATCAGCGTCCAATTTTCTTTTCTAGCCAAACTGATATGTAGCAAGATTCTGGTATGTTGATTTTGCAGGCGAACCAATTGGCCCATTCTTTTGGCGCAGACGACTTGTTTGAAGACGTCTCGGTGATGCTGCACGCCAAGGAGCGGGTGGGGCTGGTTGGCCCCAACGGCGTGGGCAAAACGACCCTGTTGCTTATCCTGGCCGGGTTGCTAGAACCCACTGGCGGCAGCGTCAAGCGGGACGAGAATCTGACGCTGGGCTATCTGCGGCAGGAGGCGGTGCTCACCTTTGCCGGGCAAGAGAACACGGTGTACGAGGAGATGCTCTCTGTCTTTGCCGATTTGCGCGGGCAAGAGGTGCGGCTGCGTGAACTGGAAGCGCAAATGGAAGCGGGGGAGATGGGGAGGCGGTGTTGGATCAATACGGCCGTATCCAAACCCTCTACGAACACGGCGGCGGCTACGATTACCAGCACGAT
This sequence comes from Candidatus Leptofilum gracile, assembly GCA_016713825.1. Classification (GTDB taxonomy): domain Bacteria; phylum Chloroflexota; class Anaerolineae; order Promineifilales; family Promineifilaceae; genus Leptofilum; species Leptofilum gracile. The sequence continues at coordinate 18,399 of JADJOJ010000007.1, forward strand.
ATCAAGCGCGTCCTGCACGGCCTCGGCTTTGAGCCGGGCGAGTGGCAAACACCGCTGGCCCACCTCAGCGGCGGCCAAAAAACCCGCGTGCTGCTGGGGCGGCTGCTGCTGGAAAAGCCCGATCTGCTCATCCTCGACGAGCCAACCAATCACCTCGATACCAGCGCCATCGAATGGCTGGAAAAAACGCTGCGCACCTGGGACGGCTGCCTGCTCATCGTCAGCCACGACCGCTACTTTTTAGACCGCGTCGTCAACCAGGTGTGGGCCATGACCCAATTCGGCGTCAAAAGCTACAAAGGCAGCTACACCACCTACGTTCAGCAGCGGGATATGGAATGGCAGCACGAAGAAACCGTTTTTGCCAACGAGATGGCCCGGCTGGAAGCAGAACTGGAATTCATCCGCAAAAACATCGCCGGGGGCAAAACCGACATCGCCAAAGGCAAGCTCAAGCGACTCACCCGCGATCTCATCCTCATCGAAGAGCTGGGCGTGCTGGAGATGCAGGGCAAAAACTGGCTGCAAGTGGGCGAGCGCGTGCGCACCCTCACCGTCAACGAAGCCGCCCAGCGCATCAAGGAACTGCCCACCCCCACCAGCCGCCGGCCCAAGCTCAAAATTAAGCTCAAGCCAGAGCAGCGCGGCAGCCGCTTTGTGTTGCGCAGCAAAAAGCTGCGCATCGGCTACCCCGGCAACACCCTGTTCGACTGCGACGACATCAACCTGGAACGCCTGGACTGCGTTGCTCTCATTGGCCCCAACGGCAGCGGCAAGAGTACCTTCCTACGCACCATCCTGGGCGAAATTGCGCCGCTGCGGGGCAAAATCCGCCTGGGCGACGGCCTGGTGCTGGGCTACTTTGCCCAGGGGCATGAGCAGCTAGACGTAAACCGGCGGGTGCTGGATGAGGTGCTGGCCCACAAACCGATGTCGCCCGAAGAGGCGCGTAACTACCTGGGGCAATATTTGTTCCGCGGCGACGACGTGTTTAAGCAGGTGGGGGATTTGAGCGGGGGCGAACGCGGCCGTTTGGCCCTGGCGCTGCTGGCGCTGGATGAAGCCAACTTCCTGCTGTTGGACGAGCCAACCAACCACCTGGACATCCCGTCGCAGGAGGCGCTGCAAGCGGTGCTGGAGCAGTTTGACGGCACGATTGTGCTGGTTAGCCACGACCGCTATCTGGTAGAGCGCCTGGCCACCCAAATGTGGGAGCTGCGCGACCAACATTTGCACGTTTTTGACGGCACCTACCAGGAATTCCTGGCCACCAAAGAGGGAGGCGAGGCGCTCATCAAAACAATCACTTCCAAAGTGGCCCTGCCGACCAAAGAAAAAACGTTGCCGCCAGTCAATCTGGACTGGATTGAGGATGTGGTGGATCCGCTCAAAGTCACCGCCGAAGACCGCCGCGAACGCAGCCGCCGCATCCGCGAGCTAACTGAGCAAATTGAGGAAACCGAGGGTTGGCTGGAGCAGCTCACCTTCCAACTCGCCCGCGCCCAGGGCGCCCGCAAAGAAGCGCTGGAAAACGAACGCACCATCGCCCAAACCGAACTCAACGCTCTCTCTACCGAACTAGACGAGCTCATGGCCTAACTCCAAACGCTCCCAAGCGTGGAGTCTGCATCCTCAGTTGCAAACGGCGGGCATCTGAGGATGCACACTCGTCCGATTTAGCTGATCAGATAAGAAGGTGAGGCGAATTAGGTGACCAAAACCCCATTTTTGGCGTAATCAACCAGGAGCGATTTATCTGCTTGCCACTCTTCTGGGGTGAAGGCAGACGCTTCAATAGGCGCAAAAACACGGTAAATTGCCTCGCTCAAAATATCAATTCGCTCCCAATAATCTTTGTTGGCAAAGCTGGGGGAAATGACCACCACATCAATGTCGCTGTCCTCGCGGGCGGTATCGGTGGCGTGGGAGCCAAAAAGAATTAGCCGCTCAATGTGAATATCGGCGGATTCTAGTGCTTGTTTGAAACGCTTAACGGTTCTTAGAGCTGCTTTTTGATCCATTCGAGAACATCCTTACTTTGCCCAATCATCGCTTTGGTAACTTCAGCGGTAAAAGCTGCCTGAATTTTCGCTAAGTCGTCGGGGTAACGGGTGGTGACGCTAGCCGTATTCAGCCGGGTGATGAATTTTAGCAGGTTTTCTTCTGGTTGCTTGTCGATTTTGTTTAGTAGATAAATCAAGTTGTGTGTTTTGGGTGGTATCTCATCTAGCGTTTTGTGATAGAGACCCTTTAACGCTTTTTCGATTGACAAATGGCACATGAAGACGGCATAGAAAAAACGGCCGCCACTGAACATTAAATCGGCCGTTTCTATGTCATAGTTGGCTTGTTTTAGCCATTCCTCATGTTTATCGTTCATGGCCTAATTTTCCAATTTGGAATTGCGCATAGCGATGATGGTTTGGCTTAGCTCGTTTGGCTCAAGTCCGACTTGATGCATCCTTTGTTGCAACGCTTCTGCCCCGATTGGCTCACCTTTGATGTCCAGGTTAGCGAGAAGCTTGGCGAACTGTTCTTTGAGCAGCGTTTTGTCGGACCATAGGTAGGCAGGGGTGGCTTCACGAAGCATGGTAGGTTTCGGTTGTTGCTCAGGAAGTGCTGCTATCTCTTTGCGGATGGCGGCAAGCTCCGCTTCAAGGCGGTGTAGCTTGGCGGTTAATTTTTGGATATCTGCCTGTTGATACATGGTTTCTCAACTCCCAAATTTTTGGATGGTGCAGTTTACCAATGTTATTGTGGCTGTGTCAATTTGGTTTGTGAAGAAGCCAATCTATAAGACATTTGCTTCGATTTTCGAGCGAATGCTTGGTTGCGCGACTTCCAGTGCAAGGTCAATAATTTGTTGAATATTACTTCGGCTGTAGTTGGTCCCCAGCCACCAGCCTGGCAATACTTCCACAGAATGTTCTTCGGCTAGATCCGGGCGACCTGGATACAAATCTTCTCGATTTTGGGCTATATATCGCCGCTTCTTGCCATGCTTTCGAGATGCAAACCTGTCCAGGAATGAGTCATCCTCGTGGGCTAATAATTGCAGTAATTGCGTCATCACATCTCTGGCTGATGAAGCCGAATATGTTTTTTGTTTAAATTTGAAAGAATATTTACTTTTCGCCTGGGAATTTTCTCGTGCCTTGGCAGCCCGGTTTCTTCCACCAGAATTATTGGTGGCCTCAATAGCTGCGTGAGTTAAGGATTCCTTGCCTGCTAATGAAAATAAAAATTTGCTGCACAATTCCAGATCAGGCTTATAGCCACAAAGATCTTCAACTTTGTCAGAAAGTAATTCGACAAGTAAAGAATCTTGTTCGGTTAACAGAGTATGCCAAGCTTTGGGTAGCACGCCCTTGATTTCCCGGTCTCTTGCAACATTCTGATAATCTGCTCTCGCAGACTTCAGCGCGTTTCCTGAGCAGACCGCAGGATAGCTGAGGTATCTTTCCAATCTATTAATGGCCTCATCAATTTCCCGCTCCAAGAGGTTCAGCTTGTAAACCCTTCTTTCATCGTATCGACCTTGTTCTCCAGGTAGATAAAAGCTCCATTCTTCCCCATCTGTTAGTATTGCCATTGGCACACCTAGATGAAACGCATACTCGAATAGTTGTTTGTCTGCGCCATCAGATAGCCCTACCTTTTTTACTTCAATGAAAACCGAAGGCCGATTCGCTGGATGGCAGAGTGCATAATCCACCCGTCTGCTTTCAACTGTAAATTCTGGAATGACAACGGCCGTATTAAAAACAGGCCAGCCAAGTTCATGCAGAATAGGCAGTAAGATACCTTGGGAGACTGCTGCCTCAGAGATGTAGCTACCTTGCCGTAATCCATCTTTGATCGTTTTTATTTGGCTTCGAATCGTCACTTTAGGTCCTTTTGTATGCTTGGCTGGAATTTGTAAATCTTAGCAACTATCCTCCTGTATTGTCAATTTGCCAACGTGTTTTGCAATTTCTTTATTTGTATTCTTCCATGTCTCGATTTATCGAGTTGTTCATAGACATTTTGACGCGGTGCGTTGATACTGTGGGGTGTGCTTCGTTGTTTTTGAGGTGTACCCACTGGGGCAGCCTGTTGCAAAATATTTCGCCAAAGTGGGTATACACGGAGGTGTGAAATGTTTGCAGGACGGAGCAAATCCCAACTGATTTTCCCCTTTGTACTGGGTTTGAGTTTGTTTGTTGTTTTGCTGCTGGTGGTGCAGTCGCCTGCGGATTCGACGGCCGCACAGGTGAGCGGCACGCCGGAACCGGTGGCGTATCTGCCGCTTGTTTTGCGGGACGGCACGCCCCCTACGCCTACGCCGCCACCCATCGAGCCGGGTGCGCCGTGGATCGAGACGGGCACGGTGACGATCTCTTCGTACCAGTATGACCACCCCGACTGTGTGATTCCTACCTCGCCAGGGGATTTTGTCTACCCGTACCCGCGCATTAACCATGATTGCGTCTTCCAAAAGCCACGCGTGGACCGCACGTTTAGCGCCGTTACCCTGCACAACAGCTACGTGGCGGTGACCGTCTTGCCGGAGCTGGGTGGGCGGCTCTACCGCTGGCAAGACAAGGTGACGGGCCGCCAACTGCTGTACGCCAACCCGGTGCTGAAGCCGACGGCGTGGGGCTGGCGCGGCTGGTGGCTGGCCAGCGGCGGCATCGAGTGGGCCTTCCCTACCGATGAGCATGGTTTGAACGAGTACCGCCCCTGGGTGTACACAACCGAGGTGCTGAGCGATACGGTTTCGATCACCGTGAGCGATGTGGAGGAGCAGACGGGGATGACGGTAGGGGCGACGATTTCGCTGGACGGCAGCCACAGCTACATGACCCTGGCCCCGTTTGTGGTGAACAGTACGGCCGTTCCCCACCCCTACCAATATTGGCTCAACGCCATGATCGCCCTCGGCGACAACACAACCAACGACCAGACTGAATTTATCATCCCCGCCAGCCAGGTGCAGGTGCACTCCCGTGACGCCAACGCCAGTTACCTGCCCACTGCGGGTAACTGGATGAACTGGCCGGAGCACAACGGCCGTTCCTTCCAAATCTACGGCACCTGGGATTACTACCTCGGCTTTTTTGCCCCCAACCTGAGCGCGGGCTTCACTGGCGTGTACGACCACACGGCGGAGCAGGGCATCGTGCGCGTTTTCGATGTGGCGCAGATGCCGGGCAATAAATTTTTTGGCCCGGCCAACCTGGAGCCAAATCTGTACACCATCGACGACAGCGTCTACGTGGAGATGTGGAGCAGCGGCGTTACGCCCGACTTCTGGACCTACGCCACCCGGGACGCGGGACAAACAAAAGCTGGACCGAGCGCTGGTATCCGGTCAGCCAGCTGGGTACGTTTGACATCGCCAACGAGTTCGGCGCGCTGCGGGTGGATGAGACGTCAACGGGGGCAGAGATTGGCTTGCAGGTAACGGCCGTTACCTCCGGCACGCTCACTCTTCTGGTCGATGGCATCCCCACCGCCAGCTGGCCCGGCCCGTTTGCGCCAGAGCAGACGGTGGATTTGGGGTGGGAACGGCCGTTGGGCCTCACTGGCCCCCTTACCCTCCAGCTTCGCAACGAACAAGATCAAATCTTGATTTCCGTTACCCCCTAACGTGAAACTGCCCAAACGACCTCAGAGGTTTGCCAAACCTCTGAGGTCTTGGCCATAAATCACCCTATCTCGTGACGATCATCACCCTGCTTTGATGCGCATGGCAACTGTCTGCCCTTGGCAAAATCAGCTAACGTTCCCCCATGCAGGCATTGTCCACCTTTTTCCAGAACAACCTCACCCTCGTCTACTTTTTTTACGGGCTGGTCTTCTTTTGCATGGGGCTGCTCGTTTGGATTGAATCCGGGCGCGCTTCCTCCTTTCGGCTGGCCCAGGCGATGGGGCCGCTGGCTGGTTTTGGCCTGGTGCATGGCCTGCATGAATGGTTTGAGATGTTCCAACGGCTGGGCGCGGCCGGGGCGACCAACATTCCCGCCTGGCTGCTGCTGGATGAGGTGCGCGTGGCCCATCTGGCCTTCTCCTTTGCCCTGCTTGTTGTGTTTGGTATTCGCCTCATTTACCTCTCCCGCCGCGAACAATCGCCTAAAGAGCATATTTTTGCCTACCTGGCCGCAGGCGGGCTGCTGGGCATTTGGATCATTAGCCTGTTGCTGACCAACTGGATTTACCAACCCGCGCCCGACGAATTTATTGCCGCCGGGGATGCGCTCTCCCGCTACATTTTGGGCATTCCGGGGGCTGTGTTGGCTTCTTGGGCCATTGTGCTGGAGCAGCGTACTTTCCGACGGCTAGAAATGCCCGACACCGGGCGGGATTTGCAGCGGGCGGCGTTAGCCCTGTTTATCTATGGGGTGTTTGGCCAGTTGTTTCCCAAGGCCAGCTTTTTGTTTCCGGCCAATATTGTCAACGCCACCCTTTTTACCGATCTGTTTGGTATTCCTATCCAGCTTTTTCGGCTGGTAATGGCTACGCTGGTCGCCTTTTTTATTGTGCGGGCGCTGCGAGCGTTTGAAATTGAGCGGCAGCGCAATTTGGCCAGGGCCAACGAGGCGCGGCTGGCGGCCCAGGAAGAGGCGCTGGTCATCCAGGCGCAGAGTCGGCGGGATACGGAAAAGCTGAACGGGGAATTGCAAACGGCCGTTCACGACCTCTCCCTCCTCTTCGACCTTTCTCGCACCCTGGCCGCCACGCTAGACCGGGACGCCATGCTGCGCCAGGCGGTGCAGCAAATTTGCCACAGCTTGCCCTATGTCGATACCAGCCTGGTCATTTTGCGCAACCGGCCAGACGAACCGCTGCGCTGCCAAACCCAGGCCGGGTACGATGCTTTGCCACAGCGCGGCACCCCCACTTGCCACGCAGCGCAGGTGCTGGTGGGGCAAACGTTGCAGACGGGGCATCCCGCTATTTTGGTCAATGGCCACCCCCTCTCCTTGCCGATGGTGAAAGACGGCCGTGAGCATGTGGATACACAGCTGCCGCTGGGCAACTGCCTGCTTGGGTTTCCTCTCGGCGATACGGCGTCGGTGTGTGGGGGGCTGGTGCTGGGGCTAAGAGCGGAGATGATGCTGCTGCGACAGCGCGATCTCTATTTGCTAGAGGCGATTGCCAGCCAGCTGACCATTGCCATTGAAAATGCCACTCGCTACGGCGAGTCGCAGGCGCGCGAGACGCTGCGGGGCGAGCTGCTGCACCAGGTGGTGTCGGCGCAAGAGCGGGAGCGGCAGCGCATTGCCCGCGAGCTGCACGATGGCACGGGCCAGACGCTGACGGCGTTGGGGCTGGGCTTTGCCGCGGCCAGCGAAAACGTGCAGCATAATCCCACGCTCGCGTCTAGTCAGCTCACCGAGCTAAAAAGCATGAGCACGCAGGCGCTGCAAGAGCTGCGCGACATGATTCAGGATTTACGGCCGTCTCTCCTCGACGACATGGGGTTGGTACCAGCGCTGCAAAGCCAGGTGCAGCTGTTCTCTGAGCGGACGGGGGTGAAGGCGGAATTTGTGCTGAACGGCCGTCGCCAACGCGTGCAGCCAGAGATCGAAACGATTGTGTTTCGCATTGCCCAGGAGGCCATGAACAACGTGGCCAAACATGCCCGCGCCAACCAGGTAACGGTGACGATTGGCTTTGTGGACAACCTGCTCAACCTGGAGGTGCGGGATGATGGCCGGGGCTTTGATGCCCGGCGCGTCTTCGAGGCGGCAGATGGCCACCGCCAGGTGTGGGGCTTGCTGGGCATGCAGGAGCGGGTGGCCCTGGTGGGCGGCAGCTGTTTGGTACACTCACAGCCGGGTCAGGGAACGGCCGTTCACGTCTCTATTCCGATTACGGCCGTATGAGATAACTGAGACACTGAATAACACAGATAATCTTTAAAACTCTGCGTCTTTTGCGTCTTTGCGGTTTGTTTTTTTAGTGGACTCATCAGTGTCCACTTTTTTGGAGGTAAGGATGACAAAATCAAGCTGGTGTTGGCCGATGACCATGCCGTGGTGCGTTCCGGGCTGCGGATGCTGCTGCAAGCTCAGCCAGATATGGAAATCGTGGGCGAAGCGGAATCCGGCATGGAAGCGCTGGCGCAGGTGCGCAGCCTTCAGCCAGACGTCATCCTGATGGACATTCAGATGCCGGGGATGAACGGCATTGAGGCGACGCGGCAAATAAAAGAGGTGGGGTTGGAAACGGCCGTACTCGCCCTCACCATGCACGAAGACGACCAATACTTTTTTGAAATGCTCCAGGCAGGCGCCTCTGGCTACCTGCCCAAACGAGCTGCGCCCGATGAGCTGGTGCGGGCCATCCGCACCGTGAGCAGGGGCGAGGTGTTCCTCTACCCCTCGCTGGCGACGCGGCTGGTGCAAAGCTACCTGGGTGGCGAAGCGGGCAGCGAGACAGAAGCGCTGGTCAGCGACCTGACCCCCCGCGAGCAAGAGGTGCTGGTGCTCATCGCCGAAGGCCTGACCAACCCCGAAATTGCCGACAAGCTGGTGATCAGCGTGAAAACGGTAGACCGTCACCGGGAAAATATCATGCGCAAGCTGAACCTGCACAGTCGGATTGAGTTGGTGAAATATGCCCTGCGGCACGGTTTAATTGGTTTGGAAGAATAGGGGGAATGTAGAGACGTTGCATTGCAACGTCTCTACATGTTTAGGCAAAGGCAGGGGTTTGTTTATACAAGGGGCAGGCCAAACATTCGTCCGGTAGATTGCCTTCGGCACGGGTGCGTACCAGCCAGCAGGGGGCCATTTGTTCTTTGAAGCCGGGGCAATCTTTGCGCATTTCTTCGTTGCACTGCTTGAAGGCCCAGCAATGATCCTCTTTTTGGGCGGCAACGGCCGTTCCCGCCACCGCAACCAGCTCACCAGCCGCTTCCTTTTCCCACCGATTCACCATCCAGTTCATCGCATAGCCAATACCCATCATCAACGCCAGCGGCACCAGGCAGCGCAGGGCAAATAAGAGTACCATCGTAAAAGTCGCTTGTGATCCGTTCATGATTCAAAACCTCTAGCGGCACAGAGAAAACGGAGCAATGCCGCATTTTCTCTGTGCCCTGTGGCAAAATTTTAATCGGTAGGCATTACTGCCGGTTGCATGATGGCTGGTTCAACAACTTCTTCAGGTAGGGTACTGTGGTCTACCACGTTCAGGTAGCGTACCCCCAGCGTAAAGGCCAGCAGCCCGTAAGCAATGACCCCCAGCCCAACCAGAACCTCCACCAAGGCCGGTTTGTAGGCCGTGTACAGTGGCTCTAGCTGCGTGGGCAGGTAGCTAAAGGCCACCATTTGCCCCACGATGTTGGTGTCCCAGCGGTAAGCCACCAGGCCACCCACCGCCAGCACCAGCGCCAGCAGGTGCAGCCGTGGTTCCCGCCGCAGCTTGGCGGTGACCAAAATGATGGCCGGTACCAAAATCCCCAGCAGCAGTTCGCCAATCCAGAAGTTGAACGCCAACGCCCCGCTGGTGAGAATGTGCAGCCCTTCGGTGCGGCCCGGTTCCAGCGTGTACTCCATGCCCAGGGTGTCCCAGAAGCGCAGGTACAGGTAGCCAAACAGCATCCAGCCGATAACCTTCGATACTTTGTCTAGAATGTCATCTCGCACGTTGGCCCGCTCAGAAAACAGCGCCGCCAGTTTGGACGAGAGCACCGTCAGCGACAGGCCGCCAATAACGGCCGAAACAATAAACAGCACCGCCAGACTGGGCTTGTACCAGATGGGGCGCGCCTTGAGCACGCCGTAGGTAGCGCCCAAGGAGGATTGGTGCAGCAGGGAGAAGCCCAAACCAAAGATGGCCAATACCGGGGCATATTTGTGAATGCCGTGCAGCCGGTGCGACAGTTTGGGCCAGCGGGCCTTAAACCAGCTTGCTTCACCCACGATGGGCAGCACTTCCAGCAGCAGCACGGTGAAGTAGAACATGACGCACATCGTTACTTCCCACAGCGGGGAGTGGATGTTCCAGAAGGCGATGGCGTGCCAGAAGCGGTCGGGACGGCCGATATCCATGAGCAGGCAAAGCATGGCCATTGTGTAACCGAGGAAGCCGACGAAAACGGCCGTTCGCGCCAACGGTTGCAGCTGCTTCCAACCAAACAGGTAAACGGCCGCCGAGAGGGTGAACGCCCCTGCGCTCAGGGCAATCGCCGACAGGTCAATGCCAATCCATAAGCCCCAGGGCACCAAATCGGTGAGGTTGGTTACGACCAACCCATTGATGAACACGGTGATGGCGGCGGCCAGGCCAGCGACCATCAGCAGAGCCAGCACAGCGGCCCACACGGGAAATGCGAAACGGTGCAGTTTGATTTTCTGGTTCATGAAACACCTTCCTCAACAACTTCTTCTTCGCGGCGAGCGGGCAGGTAGTAGACACGTGGATTGGTGCCTAAATCGTTGCGCAGCCGCACTGAGGGATATTTGGCCAGCGCCAGGCTGACGGGTGAATTGGGATCGTTCAGATCGCCGAAGATGCGGGCACCGGTGGGGCAGGCGGCCACACAGGCAGGCGTTGCTTGTCGGTCGATGCCGGGCATGAGCCCTTGCGCCAGGCCGCGGTCGATGCGGTGGAAGCAGAAGGTACATTTTTCAGCCACGCCACGGGGCCGACGTTCAATTTCGGGTTCGCCCCATTCGGGAACGGCCGTATTCTCAGCCGTATTTGCATCCCAGTTAAAAGTGCGTGCGCCATAGGGGCAGGCCAGCTGGCAGTAGCGGCAGCCGATGCACTTTTCGTAATCCATCATCACAATGCCGTCGGCGCGATGGTAGGTGGCACCTACCGGGCAGATGTCTACGCAGGGGGCGTTTTCGCAATGCATACAGGGTACCGGGGCGTACACCGCTTCGCCATTGAGCGGTTCCAGCTCGATCATCCGGTTCCAGGGGGCGTCGGCGCGGGTGTCGTTGTGGGCCTGGCAGGCCAGGCTGCACTCGCCGCAGCCCACGCATTTGGCCTGGTCAATCACCATCGCCCAGCGGTACGGGCTGGTTTCCTCTGCCTCTGGCAGTGGGTTCCCTTTGGCGGCGATGGTGACGGTGGTTACGGCCGTTCCCACTGCTGCCAATTTGATAAAATCGCGTCGTCCAATTTTATTGTTCATTGCGGCCTCCATTTTTCTCGGCGCGTAGTTTGTCTTGCCATTTTTCCAGCCAGGGGGAGCCAACCAGACCAAAAGCCATGCCAATCAGCGCAGCCAGGATGGCAAAGTTAAACGGGCTGTTGGCCGATGGTTCAGGCATTGCATTTTCGTTGCCTTCGCTGCTGATGGTTAAAAAGCCAGCTTCCATCACCTGTTCACCTTCGTAGGTGCAATCTGTGCTGACGGAATCTGCTTCGCTGATGGCACTGGTGAGGAAAGTGCCGGGTAAGGAGGCGGATTCGCCACCCATGACGCCAGTGGCCGTGGTGGCTTGCCCATCGTGCATTTCTTCGTTGTGGCAGGCGGTGCAGGTGTCTGCGCCAATGGAGAAGGTGTGGCTGATCTGGCTGTGGCCGTTGCCCATCGGTTCATTTTTGGTTGAAAGATGGCAATCGGTGCAGAGTAACCCTTCTTCGGCGTGGGCTGTGAAGGTGAAGAAATGCGTCTCCTCCTTGTGGCAGGTGCGGCAGGTGTCTTGCATGCTGCCTGCGCGCAGCTCGTTGGAGTGCGGGTTGTGGCAGCGGGCGCAGGTTAGCTCTTCCTGGCCGTGCACGCTGGTTTCCCACTCAGCAAAGGTATCGACGTGACAATCGCCACACATGCGTGAGGAGATGTCGGTCTGCATAATTTTTTGCGGATGCTCTGCCGGGTCTGAGGGGTGACAGGTGGCACAGCCAACGCCTTCTGTGTCGTAGGTTCCGGTGGTTGGGTTGTAGCCAGTGGTGTGGCAGCTCAGGCATTCCTGCGCATTGTCGGCTTCAGCCCAGGCGGCCAAAAAGCCCTCGGCAACGCTGGCGTGGCCGTGGACGCTGTTTTCCCACTGGGCATCGACTGCTTCATGGCATTCGCCACAATCATTGGCGCCATACACTACTGGCTCGGTTTGGGCCTGGGTGACGGCAAAGGTGACAAAGCCTAAAACCAGCGCCATTGTTACCCCCATCAAGATTCGTTTGAACATAAGATGCTCCTTCGGAAAGCCTCCGGGAGGATTTGCATGTGACCGTGGTCACGCGCTGAGCCTCCTGGAGGTTGAAAGAAATAGTAGAGTCAGCCAAAAGAAGGCTGTATTTAGTGTAGAAAATCAGAGGGGGCGGGTAAATCAGGTGTGCGGCGTATCTTTGTTTGGGGGGTTCACCCCATGCGCAAATGGGGTGTTTTTGGGGTGGTTGCGGGTTTTTGGGGCGTTGCGCCCAGTTTGTGGCTGATTTTGGCGATTCTGCTCTGGTTTGTGGGGGATTTCCCCCAGAGGAAGATGGCGTGGTTACCGAATAGACGGCCGTTCCCTTACCCTCTATGCTAGTTCCATACCTAATTGTAATTTAGCACCCAACCCACCAACTGGCGCAGGTGCAGGAGGTTTTAGATGAACATCGTAACGGCCGTTCTCATTTTGCTCACCTTATTTGCAGCTCGTTTTGTACTGCCCTTTGGGGTGGTGATGCTGGTGAAATGGATCAACAACCGTTTTATGCCGCAGACGAGTTGATCGGGCGCACCGCCATTTAAAAATGTTCTGAAATAGTCGCATAAAAGCAAAAACGGCCGTTTTCCGGGGGGGTAGGTGGAAAACGGCCGTTTTTGCGCCTCTCTCGTTTGCCAAAAAGACCACAACGAATTTCAGAAATAAACGAATGCAAACTGCCAGAAAAATTCGTTCTTTTCTCTAAGTTCGCTGTAGCCAATTCTGTATCAACCAGCCGAACAGTTTGGTTACGCCTGCTCCGGCGCGGTCTTCGGCCAGCGCGAAACCTCGCCCGGCTGCGGCCTGGCGTCCCCGCCACGCCGCCTATTTTGCAATCTTGAACGCTTGAATTTTAGCATAAGTTGGGTGGGATACGGCCGTTTCAAGCACCAAGATCACACAAATTTATGCAAAAGCAAACGGCCGTTTCTCCCACAAACTGTTTCTATTTCGCAACCGCAATAAATGGCCAAGAAAGTGGCACGGTGAGGACACCAGCCACAGCCAGGCCACAGCGCGATGGGAAGACCTCGCCCCAGCACGGGAAAAGTGGCGCGGTCTGGAGACCGGCCACAGCTTGCGATGAAGACCCTGCCAGAGCAGGGGTCGTACCATCTCCCATTCCCTTGGTACACCAACCCCGTCACCGCATCGGGCAAGCCAGGCAGTGTATTGCTTACGGTCACGGGCATCGTGCTTGTTAGCACACCACCAAAGCCATCATACACCGTCTGTCCAACTTCATTCCCAGCCGCATCCGCCATGATAAGACCAGTCAATTAATCGTCAATTCCCATTGCTCTGCGCTTACGTTGTTGTTTTACTTCATCTATCCATTCTTCCAGTTCTGCCTGCGTATTTATCCGTCGATTCCAATTTTCTGGCCCCATTTCTTGAATCTCTATTCGCAACATGGGCAAAATTGCGCCATGCTCTTGTTCTAACCAATGTAGCCAAGCTGGTTTTAATAATCGTGGCGCAAAAATCAATCCTAAGATAATCACAGCTATTGCCAAGATTAAGATTAGCATTTTCCATTCCTCAGGCACAAAGGAAGGGATGAGAAGAGCCAATAACATCACTGATGTTCCGATAGGTATTCCAAGATAACTATAGCTAACAGTGGCAGAGCCATAGGCAATATACCAGACACTTATTGGCCCTTTATAACGATGAATGCCTATTCCTATCATTACGATACCTGAGCAAAAAAGTAAAAGAGGAACTAGAATCATGGTCACCCCCTTTAATTGAGTGGTAGTAGGTTGCGCGGTGGTGGCTGCAAGAATGGAAAAGCTTCAAAAATTATGGGCTGTACGCCAAATGCCCAAGCCGTACCCAGTACAATGCTACTCCCCGCGATGCAAATTGGAGCATAAGGGCCGCATCCCAGAGAACCGCCAATAACCGTTCCCCCCAATCCTGCCGCCACCCCGCCAATGCCTGCAACACCAGCACGGGCAAACCGCTGTTCTGGACGGAAATATGGGTTTTGCAGATCTTCAACATATTGGAAGGCTCCTGCGAGCAAGAAGTCTGTTGTTCCTCCCACAAATGGGTTAGACAATACAGCAAAACGCGCTGTCCGCCTATAACCATAAACAACTTCAAGACTATCTAGGCTTGTTACAGCTTGCCAGCCGCCTCGGGCATCTTGAACCAGACTACCTGTTGATTGCAACCCTCTGCTCCGGCGCGGTCTTCGCCCAGCGCGAAACCTCGTCCGGCTGCGGCCCGGCCTCTGGCCGCGCCGCCTTACTACAACCACCCGCTACCACGCCACACCCGTCAATTTCACATCACACTCCGCCACCTGCTGCCGCAGCCAGTACGCCGCAGAAGAAAACCGCCAATCGGCCGCCTCATGAACCAGCCCCTTCCGGCGTGGATTGTCGTGTAAATAATCAAACTTCGTCCGCCAAAATTCCTCTGACCAAATGGCCACCGGATGCTTGCTCTGCTGCCAAAACTGGTTGGCCCGATCTTTACGCCGTGGTGTACCAATCACCTGCCCAAAGACGGCGGGCATTTTTTCATGGCAATAGTTGGCCAACTGCCGTCCGGTAAATTGGCGCATGGCTGTTACGGTATTGTTTAACCGCTCATTATCAAAATCCGCGTCAAATAGCATGACGTGGGCGTGGGTAGGCATAATGACAAAGGCGTTGATGCGTAAACTTTTGTGTTGGTGGCAGTAGTTGAGGCTTTCGGTAAAGATGAGGCACGGTTCAGCAGCCCCCTGCTCCAGCGCGGTCTTCGGCAAACGCAAAACCTCGTCCGGCTGCGGCCCGGCCTCTGGCCGCGCCGCCATTCCTCAACTGCCCGCTACCACGCCACACCGGTCAATTTCACATTTCGTAAGCGGTCACGCCGCTCGTCATGCAAAGCTATCAGGTAAAGCCGCCGCTGTCAGCAATGTGCTGGCACCGGTCGCAAGCCAGGATGAACAGGCCATCGAAAGCGAGTTTGCCTTCGCCACAGTGGGTACAGATGTCTCCTGGCTTTGGTTGGGGATTGGTGCACTTCACTTCATCCGGTTTGCGCCACCAGAAACGGCCGTTTCCCCCAGATTCTTTTGCTTTTTCCATTCTATTTGCCTGAACCTGTTATGAGCACCGCCCGCCACAACTGGCAGTTGGCCATCGGGCTTGGTATAATGCCGCGCTCTGTGATAATTATGCCACAGACGCCTGAAAATGATGAGTGATCCTTCCGAAAACCCCCTCCCGCCGGATGAACGGCGCTGCCCCTCCTGCGACACAGTGGTCGCCGCTGCCGCCACCCTCTGTTTGATGTGTGGCGCCCGGCTGGAACCCATCGCGCCACCCCCGCCCAAGCCGCAACCGCAGCCCGCCGCCGCGCCCATCCCGGAACCAGAAACCGAGCCGGAAGCCGTAGAAACGGCTCCCGAAACCAGCCCGGATATTCCAACGTTTAAGCGCGTAGCCCCGGTGCCGACAACGGCCGTTCCCGACGCCCCCGAAATTGTAGAATCCGTGATGCGTGAACGGCAAACGCCGCTGGTTTTGGCGATGACGGCCGTCTTTTTTGTCGTCATTCTCGTCGTGGGTGGGCTCATCTTGCAATACCAAAGCGGCGAGGTGAGCATGATCATCGCCCCCTCCGCCACGCCCATCCCGGCGACCGTCACCTTCACGCCCACCTGGACGCCGCTGCCCAGCGAAACCAGCCCGCCAACGCTCACCCCCAGCGTCACGCCCACCCCCGCCCCCACCGACACGCCGCGCCCGCCCCGCTTCCACACCGTCAGCAGCGGCGAGACGCTCATCGGCATTTCGGTCATCTACCGCATTGCCCCCGAGGCGATTGCTGAGGCCAACGGACTCGCCGCCAACACCCAGGTGCAAATTGACCAGCAGCTCAACATCCCCTGGCCCACAGCCACGCCGCCGCTGCAAATCATCGCTGCGGAAATTAACGGCGAGACGGTGCTGGTGGACCCCAACGGCTGCGATTGGTACCAGGTGCAGGGCGGCGATTCGATTGTGGGTATTGCCAGCCGATTTGGCGTGCCGTTCGACCTGCTGGCCGAAGTCAACCGCATCGCCGACCCCTCACTGCTCCAACCGGGCGACCCAATTTGCATCCCGGAAGTGGTTTACGGCCAGTCGCTGCCGCCCACGCCGGGGCCATCCCCCACGCCCACCAGCACGCTGCCGCCGCCTGGGCCGCAATTGCTGTACCCCGTGGCGGGCACGGTTGTCGATTCGGTAGAAACGGAGATTGTGTTGCAGTGGACGGCCGTAAAACCATTGGCCGAAAACGAGATGTACATGGTGGAACTGAGCAATATCGACGATCTGGACGGCCTGCCCTGGCGCGGCTTCACCCGCGACACGGCGTTCCGGGTGCCGTCCGACTGGCGGCCCACCGCCCCGGAGCCGTTTCAGATGCGCTGGCGCGTCAGCATTGTGCAGGTGACTGGCGAGCGCTCCGATGGGCTGCCCATCTACACCTTCGGCGGCAGCAGCAGCGCCGACGCCTTCTTCACCTGGCAAGGGGCGGTCCCCACGCCCACCCCCACGCCCACGCAAACCCCCACGGTGACCCCCACGCCTTAGACTTTTTATCAGCAGATTTCGCAGATTAAACAGATAAAAAATCTGGGAAATCTGTGTAATCTTTGATTTATCCCTGTTTCTCAGTCAATCCCATTATTGCAAAAACGGATTCCACTGCTTCTCCTGCCCAATGGTGGTGGCGGGGCCGTGGCCGGAAAGTACGGCCGTTTCATCCGGCAGCACCAGCAATTTTTCCCGAATATTGCGCATCAGGGTGGGGTGGTCACAGCCAGGGAAGTCGGTGCGGCCAATGCTGCGCTGGAACAGCACGTCGCCGTCAAAAATGACGGTGTGCTCCGGCACGTAAAAGCTCAGATGCCCCGGCGCGTGTCCGGGCGTGAACAGCACCTCAAATTTTAGCTTGCCCACCTGCACCACGTCTCCCTCAGCCAGCATTTCCGTGGCGGCGGGTGGGGTGGGCAGCGTCAGGTTGAAGCTGGCGGCGCTTTGCGGGGCGCGGGCCAGCATTTCCAGCGCGTCGGGATGGCTGTAGATGGGGGCGTTGGTCTCCTCGGCCAGCTCAGCCAGGCCGCCGACGTGGTCAAAATGGGTGTGCGTCAGCAAAATGTGGGTGATGACGTAGCCCCGTTCGCTGGCCAGCGCAGCAATGCGACGGCCGTCCCACGACGGATCGATCACGGCTGCTTCCATCGTCTCTTTACAGGCGACCAGATAGCAGTTGGTTTGCAAAGGGCCAAGCGGGAGCTGCAAAATTTCAATCATAACTTTTCCTCTTTGTTGCGCAGAAGATTGGACCAATCTCTTGTGTGCTAAATATTTCGCGTAGCTAGTTTGGGGCTGAAGATGGGCCAGAAGCGCTGCGCCCGCCAGCCCAGGTAAACAATTTCGGCCATAACGGCCAGCGTGAGCGCGGCAGCGGCGGTGGGCAGGCCGGGCCATTGATTCACCAGCCCCGTGCCCAGCACCAGCACCGTGACGGCCATGTTGACAATCATGGCTACGTTTACGGCCGTTGTTTTCCGCCCATTGATCAGCAGCCCACGCAGCCACATGCCCAGCACCGTCAGCGCCGGGAAGAATAAAAAGTAGATCAGGCTGCTTTGGGCCAACGTGCCTACTTCGCTGGTCATGTCTTGCACATTGAACAGATAGAAATGGGCCAGCGGACTGAAGGTGAACAGCGTCACGGCGGTGGCTACAATGGCAGCCAGCGTCAGGCTAAAGCGGCGAATCGGTTGGAAGGTGTGTGCCCCTTTGGTGAGGGCGATGACCGCTTCCGGCAGGGCCAGGGCGGCGGCGCGGGCCATCAGCATAATTTGGAAGATGACCGGCCACGCCGCCAACGATTCGGTGGGGCGGTCCAGTCGGGCCAGGCTAAAAGTGACCAGCGGCTGCACCAGCAGCACCATAACGGCCGTTCCCGCCAGCGGCAAATGAAACGCCAGCAAATCCCGGTAGCTGAGCGCCGTTTCTTCCTGGTGACCGGTGGGGCTGAGCTGGTTTTGCAGCAACGGCCGTACCGCCACCGTGGCATAAATCGCTTCGGCAATCACGCCCAGCATTAGCGCTGTAGCTCCGTTGACCACCCCCGGCAGATCGGTGAGGCTGGCCAGGGCAATCACCGTGCCCCCGGACGTGAACAGACGAACGGCCGTTCCCCAGGCCATTTTGCGCGGCTGGTTGAAGGCGATGAGCACCCCCTGCAAAAAAGCGCCGCCAGGCGATGGCCGCGCTCCACAGCGTCATGATTTGCAGGCCGGGGCGCACCCACTGGGCCACCTCGGCGGGCGTGCCCAGCCAGCGGATGACCACCAGGTCGAACACGGGGGTGAAGGCGATGAGGATGGTGACCAGCGTCAGCAAAATCATCCAATGAATGGTGAAACGGCGCACCTGCAAAAAGGAGGCGCGATCTTTCACCAGGGCGGTGGCGGTGGCCAGCAGGTTGATGATGGGGCTTTCGATGGTGACGGAGAGGCTGACCACGATGCCTTGCGCCGCCAGCATGATCACTTCGTTGGGCAGCCGGTTAATCGCGGCGCTCACGATGGGGCCTTCGGCGGTCATCAGCAGCCAGCTGGCAAACAGCGGCAGCCAGAACCAGAAAATGTCGCGTTGTCTCATCTTAGCCTGCCACCACGTTTTGGGCGTAAAGCGCTTCGATTTCATCCTTCGCGTAGCCAATTTGGCGCAAAATTTCCCGGCTGTGCCAGCCAAGCGGTGCCCCGGTGTGGGCGTATGCCGGGGTGTGGCCAGATAGTTTGATGGGGGAGGCGACCTGCTGCTGCGGGCTGCCGTCGTTCGTGGGAACGTCAATAATCATATTTCGTGCCTGGGTTTGGGGATGGTGCACTGCTTCTTCGGTGGTTAGAACTGGCTCGACGCACACATCTAGCCGGGCGAATAGGTTGCGCCAATGGTCGAACGTGTGGCTTTGGATCACCTGCCGGATTTCATGTTTGAAGCTTTGCTGATGGACAATGTCTAAATTGAGGCCGGGGGCAATCAAATCCTCCCGGCCGATGGCCTGGCAGAACCCTTGCCAAAATTTGGGTTCCAGCGGGCCGACGGCAAGGAAACGGCCGTCTGCCGTCTCGTAAATATCGTAAAAGCTGCCGCCATTCAGCAGTTCCCCTTCTGGCGCTGGGTTTTGGGCACCTACTAAAAATTTGCTGGCCCCCAGCCCGTTCCAGGCCAGCGCCCCATCGTGCATGCTGATGTCTACCTGCGCCCCTTCGCCCGTTTGCGTGCGCCGGATGACGGCAGCGAGCAGGCCAATGACCAGGTGCAGCGAGCCGCCGCCGATGTCGGCAACCTGCATGGGGAGGGGTGGAGGCGGGGGGGATTGGTTGGAACGGCCGTAATAACTCAAAAGCCCAGACAGCGCCAAATAGTTCAGATCGTGCCCGGCGCGATCTTTGTAAGGCCCGGTTTGGCCGTAGCCGGTGAGTGAGCAAAAAATGAGCTGCGGGCACACCGCTTTGAGCTGTTCATACCCCACACCCAGCCGGGCCATCACCCCTGGCCGAAACTGCTCCACGATGATGTCGTACCCTTGCTCCACCACCAACTGTTGCACAATTTCGACGGCGGCAGGCGCTTTGAGGTTGAGCCCCAGGCTGCGCTTGCTGCGGTTCAGCAGTGCGTGCTGGGCCGATTGGCCATCTGGCCCGTGCGGCGGCAATTGGCGAGTCAGATCGGGGCGGTTGGGCGCCTCAATGCGAATGATGTCGGCCCCCAGGTCGGCCAGGATCATCGTGGCATACGGACCGGGAAGCAGGGTAGAAAAATCGAGGATTTTGAGGTGATCGAGTGGTGCTGTCATGTCACGCAATCATACCTCTGTTGCCAGCCGGGGGCATCTGTTTGCCCCCCAATTCGTGGGTTTTAGGGGATGGCTGCGGCCTGTTTTTTCATCTGGTTAAAGCGGGCGCTGAGATCGCGCAGCTGCTTAAAGCTGATTGGCTTGAGCAGAACCAGGTCGGCGTCATTGCGCAAATCTTCGGCGGAGCGGTAGTCGGCGGTGGCCAGGATGACGCGGGTTTGGTGTAAACGGCCGTCTTCCCGAATGGCTTGCAAAATTTCTCGGCCAGAAAGGCCGGGCAGGTGCAAGTCTAGCACCACCACATCGGGCACAATCTGCTTCAGCACGGCAAGCGCTGCCTGACCATCTTCAACAGTGCTGGTTTCATAATCTGACAATTTTAGGGCACTGGCAAAAATGTGAACCAGATCGGGGTCATCTTCAATAATTAAAGCAACGGATTTATTTTCCAGGTTAGACATACTCTTCCACTTTCTTTTCTTGCAGTTTCAGGCAACACAGCGGCAGAGTAACGGAAAAGGTACTACCATTCTGCAGTTGACTTTTGACTTCTATTTTACCACCCAATGCGGTTACCAGCTCTTTTACAATGGCGAGCCCCAGCCCAATACCGCTCTGCCCCTGCACCAGGCTGGTTTGCAGCTGGTAAAATGGCAGAAAGATGTTTTTTAAATCTTGCGGGGGAATGCCTCGGCCGGTGTCGCTGACTGTCATGCACCAATGATCGGCATCTACCAGTTCAACCAGAACATGAACCTGCCCGGCATCGGTAAATTTGATGGCATTGGTGCACAGATTAACCAAAATTTGCTGAATGCGAATGGAGTTGCTGGTGATGCGCGTGGGCATGTGTGGGGCTAATTCAACGGAAAATTGTAAATTTTTGGCGGCAGCTGTGGGGTGAATGCGCTGCTCGACCTGGGTGAGGGCATCTTCCAGGTCAAATTCATACATCTCGAGTTCGAGTTTGCCATTGCCAATGCGGGAAATATCCAGCAGGTCTTTGACCTGTTCGTTGAGGTAGCCGCTGTTTTCAACAATACGGCCGAGTGAGCGATTTTGCTCGGCAGAGACGGGGCCGTAGACGCCTTCTTGTAGCATTTCGGCATGGCCCAGGATGGCCCCGAGGGGCGTGCGCAGTTCGTGGCTAACTTTGGCCAGCAGGTCGCTTTTGGCTTTGTTGGCTTGTTCGGCCGTTTCTTGGGCGGTTTGGGCTTCGGCAAACAGTTGTTGTAGTTCTAGATTGCGCTGGCGCAGCCCTTCTTCGGCGGCGATACGGCGGCTGATGTCGCGCAGGATGAGGATGCGGGCGCGGGGATGGGGGCCAGAGATGTATAACGGCCGTATCTGCACATTAAAATGTCGCCATTTGCCATCCTGCTCTACGCTAATTTCCTCATCCTGCTCCATGTTTGTGTAGTTGGCCACCTTTTGCGCCAGCGGTGTGCTTAAATCTGATAAGCAAAGGCCAATGGTTTGATGGCCATTAGCGCTTAAAAGCTGGTTACCCGTCTGGTTGATGTCCAAAATGCGGTTTTGGTTATCTAAAAGTGCAATGCCGTCGGGCATGTTTTCTACCACCATGCGTCGGGCAATGGGCACAATGTCGAACAGGTCTAGCCGGGCAACCCCCCAGGCGATCAGCAATGCGCTGACGGCGAAGGCCAACGGCGTGAGGTCGAACCAGGGGATGGGGCCGTTGCCGGTGAGGTAGAGCAGATTGCCAACCATCGGCGTGGCGGCGGCAAATATCAGAATCGCCGATTGCCAGCGAAACGGATCGGGGTAGATCCGAATGGTGCGAATAAAAAAGGCGATACCGCCCAAAATAAGCAGGTAGGAGTAGGCAGAGTGTACCCAGAACCAACCGCCATAGCTGTTGGCCAGCAGGGGAATTGCCCCGCTGGTATCTAGCAGGTTTTGGCTCCACAGCAGGCCGTGCTGTTCATTGGTAAAAGCGAGCAGGATGGTGATAAGGGGTAAAATGCTGAGCAGGGCAGAAAAGGTTTTGAGTCGGCGTGGGTTTTGGTTGAGGAATTGGTAAGCGAACAAAAACCAGGTTACGGGGGTAAAGGTGATGCCGATGTATTGGATTTTTGCCCACAGCACCTTGCTTGCCAGCCCAGCCACGCTTAATTCCAAGGCGTAGCCAATTAGCCAAACAGATACGGCCAGGGCCATTGCTAGAAACGAGAAGATCCAGTGGGCTGTGTTGCGTCGGGGCCAGGTGATTACGGCCGTTGTCAGCAATACAACCGCACCAACAGCCATCATAATGATTGCAATATTCATAAATGCGAGTTTACCAATACAAGCTTTCTTTAACTGTTAATTATGGGTTGAATTTCTGGGCGCAATGAAACGGCGCTCAGGGCTGAAACTGGTAGACGGTAAAAAGTGGGGCAGCGTAACGGCCGTTCACCTGCTGCCATGACCCGCCCGGATGTTGTTGTTCGACATCGCGCATTTCTGCCTGGCGTTGGGGCAAAAAGATGAAGATTTGGTTGGGGGTGGGGGCAAACGGCCGTTCCTCTGCCAACGCCACATTAAACAAATTCACCCCCGCCTCAAAATCAGTGAGCAGGTAAGGCAGCGTGGGGAAGTCGATGTAAAGGATGGGCGGGCCGTACAGGTAGGCGGTCCAGCTGCCTTCCAGCGTGTTCAGGTAGTTGGCCATTTCGAAGGCGATTTCTGTGTTGGTGTCGGCGAACTGGTTGTTTTGGGGGAAACGGCCGTAATAAAACGCCACATCATTCAGGGCAAAAAGCAGCGCCAGCGCCAGCAAAATCATCCCTGCGTGCACGGTATGGCTGCGCCAATTTTTGACGGTGGGCTGCCACTGGTTAACGGCAGGCGGGGTCTCGCTGTTGGGCTGCATCGCCGCCAAAATGAGGTTGCCCAACGCCACCAGGGCCACCGCCGCCAGCAATGCCAGCGCCGGGGTGGCCATCACCAGCCGGTGGCTTTGCGGCGACTCGATGAGCAGCATCCCGGCAATGATGACCGTGCCCAGCGGCCAGAGCAGCAGCAGCCGGTACGCATTTTGGCGCAGCCGAAACAGCGCCAGCAAAAAGCCCAGCACCATCAGCACGGCGGGGCCAAAGCTGAGCAGCGGCACCAACGGTCGGTATGCCGGGCTGTTGTCTGGAATGCCGTTGAAGGCCAGGGCCGACTGCCAAAATTGCTGCCACAAGACGGCCGTTTCCGACATCCCCGATCGCGCCGCTTCATCTGCCAGCCAGTTGGTTTGCCCCGGCAAAATGCCCAGCGCGTTGGCCCGCTCCATGAGAATGGTGGGGTTGTTGTTGTAAAACAGCAGCAGCGGCAGGGCAACCACCAGCGCCATGCCCGCCGCCGCCAGCAGGTGCCTTGCCTGCTCTCGCAACGTTTTGCGATCTAGCAGCAGCGATAGGGCAAACCAGGCCAGCAGCACCAGCGGCAGCACGCGGGAACTGGTGAAGGCGTAGGCATTTAGCCCCACCAGCAGCCCGGTTCCCAGCCAGAGGGTGCGTTGGTGGGGGGCAGCGGACGGCCGTTGCCAGGCCACCCCCATCGCCCCCAATGCCAACAGCGCCAGCAGCCCATCCCAAATATTGGTCATGCCCAGGCGGCTGTAATGCAGATGAACGTGCGACCCCAGCAGCAAAACCGCCGCCAGCAAGCCCGTCAGGTTGCCCAAAAGCCGCTTGCCAATGAGGTAAGTGGCGGCGATGGTGGCCGCCCCCACAAATGGTGAAATCAGCCGAACCGCCAGCGTAGTTGGTCCCAAAATGGAGATGGGCAGCGCCATGAGGTAAATGGGCAGCGTCGGGTTGGTAAGCCACGCGGTGCCGAAAGGATTATGCAATTGCCCGCGCAGAATTTCCAGGCTGTTAAGCCCCAGGCTGGCCTCGATGCCATTGAGCATGGCCGGGTTCTGGCTGAGATTTACCAGCCGCACCGCCAGCGCCGCGACGAAGAGGAGAACGGCCGTTCCCCCCGTCTGCCGCGAAATGTGCAAGCCCGTGCGGTTTGGTTGGGCATCTTGCCAGGCGAAAAAGCTGAGGCCAATGCCCATGATCCAGAGCAAGATGGCCAGCAACGGCCGTGGGTTTTCTGGCGTGCCTACGGCGCTTTGGGCAACCATCGCCAGCAGCAGCCCCAGGGGAAACAGCCAACGGCGCAGGGGGATTTGCCCCAGGCTGGGCAGCTGCCAGCTGCGCCCCTTACCTGATTGGGCCGGGCGGCTGCGCCAAAGCAGCAGCAGCAGGGGCAGGGCTGCATAAAAAAACCAGCGACGCCCGCCCGCCAGGTTGGGCGGATCGCCTGTCAGGGCCAGTTGGCCCATGGTGGCCGCCAGCAGGCTGAGAATGCCCAAAACAATGTTGAACCAGTTGGTGGTGGGCGGCTTGGCGGCTGGTTCTGTTTCTTCGGGCGCGGCGAGGGTGGTAACGGGCGCGGCGGTGATGGCGGCGGCCGGGGTAGGGGGTTCGGGTTCTACCGGGGTGGGGATGGGCTGTTGGTTGGCAACGGCCGTTTCTAGCTCTTCAATGGTAAACGGGCGGGCAGGCGGCAGGTTTACCGGGATGGGGCCATTTGCCAGTTTGCGGGCGACGATGAGCAGGTAGGTGCCATCTGCGGGGAACGGTTCGTTGTAAAACGGCCGTAGCCATTGCTCCGTGCGGCGCAAGCTGCTTTCCCAGGGCGCGACCAACCAATGCCCCGTCAGCGCGTGCAGGATGGCCGAGGGCAGCCCCTGCACGTGGCCCCACTCCAAGGCCCGCAGCGCCTCTTTGCTGAAATAATATTGCCAGCGCTCAATGCCAAAGCCTGCTTTTGCCAGCCGTTCGGCCCACAGTTCGGCCGAATCGGTGTGGGCGTGGCGGGAGATGCGGTTGAAAAATTGGCGGTACGATTCGGCCAGGCCGGGCAGCCCCAGCCGCTCCAGCAAAGCGGCCCCGCCCAAATAGTTGGTAAAGTTGTGGCTGGGCATGGTGATGAGGAAACGGCCGTTCTGCTGCATCACCCGGTTTGTTTCGTTGAGCACAGGTTGGATGTCTGGAATGTGCTCCAGCACGGAGTTGCTGAAAGCGCTGGCAAAATGATTGTCGGGGAACGGCAGTTTGTCCCCCATCGCTTGCAGCGCCAAATCGTACATGCCCGACTTTTGCCCTTTTTTCAGCGGATTCCACCACGGGTCAATGCCCGCCTCAATTTTGCGCTGGAACACCATCTGGCTAAAGTGGCCATCGCCGCAGCCCACGTCTAGCGTGGGGCTGGGCAGGTCTACGCCAAAATAAAAGCGAGCCTCCACAGCGCGCAAAATAGCCCGGAAGGCGGGAATGGTTTTGAGCTGACGCCAAAGCAGGTCGTCTTGGGTGGTGGCGGCGAAAAATTCAGGTTCTTTCACAAGTACTTATTTTTATCCACAGATTACACAGATTTCGCAGATTTTTTTTAATCTGCGAAATCTGTGATTAGTTTTTTACTAACGGCCGTATTTATCTCGCATGGCTCTGAGCTTGTCGTAGGCGGCGGGTTCGGCCGTTTGGCCCACCAGTTTGCCGCGCTGCAATTTTTGGAACAGGTCAATATAAGCTTCGGCGGTGGCGTTGGGAGAGAAGGTGTTGCCGATGAGCTGGGCGTCTCGTTGGTAGTTGGCCTTGTTGTGCAAAATGTTGATGATGGCTTGGGCGAGGGCGGTGTGGTCGGAAACGGCCGTAACTTCCCCCATCCCCGTCATCGTCACCGGCTGGCGCACGCCCGGCAGGGCACACGCCGCCACCGGCACCTCATTTTGCATCGCCTCAATTTGCACCAGGCCAAAGCTCTCTGTGCTGTTCAGGCTGGGCACGCAGAGGCAGTCCAGGCAGTTGTAAAAGGCGCTTAGCTCGGCCCCTTCAATATTGCCCAGCAGATGGTAATGGTTCTTGTACTTTTCAAACAGCGGGGCCAGCCGCGCCGCGTACGCCTCTTCGCCGATGATGTTTTGGTACTGCCCGGCATGCAAAACCCGCACGTTGGGGAACTGCTCCCGCACGATGGGCAGCGCCTTGAGCAGCACTTCTACCCCCTTCTCGGCCGCCAGGCGGCAAATGATGCCCACCACCGGTTCATTCCCCAACTGGTGCTTTTGGCGGAACGCCTGCACGTCTGCCTGCTCATAATCTGGCAGTTCCACCGGTGGGGGAATGATATGCAGCTTTTCATCTAAAAATTGGGACAAAAACGGCGAGTGCGTGCCGTAATCTCGCGTGTAGGTTACCACGGCGTCAGACAGCTTCCCAGCCAACTGGTTCATGGAAAGCACAACGCGATCCACCAGCCGGTTAAACGCGCCTTCTGGCAGCTGCAAATCACAATGGTAGGTGAGCACAACCGGCTTGTGCAAAATACGGCCGCGCAGCGCCACGCCGGGGGCATCAAACTGGGGCAGGTGCAGGTGCAAAACGTCTGCCTGTTGGGCCAGCTTCCAGGCCATCGGGCCAAAACCAGGCATGAGCACACCTTTGCTCACGCGGGCGGCCACCGGAATGCGTACAATTTTCACCCCGTCCATCACGTCGTAAAGAGGCAAGTTGGGATCATACTGCGAGGTGAGCACGGTGACATCGTGCCCCTGGCGGGCCAGCGCTTTGCTGAGCCGTTCTACGTAAATGGTTAGCCCGCTGACCCAGGGGCGGTAGTAGGTTAATACTTCAACAATTTTCATACAGTTATCCGCTATTGCTTTTCGCTATCATGTACACCTGGTTCGGCCTCATCACTCAGTTGGCGGCGGCGCATGAAGCGTTGGGTGGTTTGTATGACGCTGCCAAAGGTGGCGCCGGTGCTGGCCAGGCCAATCAAGCCCAAAATGATCATGCTGATCAGGTTGAGGGCGTGGTACACCACGGCGAAGCCACCGGCGGCTCCATCGGATTGGCCCAGGGCCAGCATGGCGGCGGTGACGCCGATGTGAAACACGCCAATCTGCCCGGGGGATGAAGGGAGGGCGATGCTGAGGGCAGCGGCGCAGACTACGAAGCTGGCGCCCAACAAGGAGACCTGCCCGCCTACGGCCGAAATACCCCACCGGTAAGCAAACAGGATCGGCACCCAGACCACAATGCTGAGGAAGAGGAGGACGAGGCCGTCTTTGAGGCGGGTCAAACTGCCCAGGCCATCTAGCACCTCGTTCATGCGGCCCAGCCATTGGTCGGTGTCTAAGAAGGGGATGCGGTTGAGAACGGCCGTACCCCACCGATTGGCCAATTTGCGCTGATTGGCTGCCAAAACCAGCATCCCAATCGCCGCCACCGCCACAAAACCAGATGCCCTGGCCCCATCTTGCATCCAGGCAGGTAAGCTGGCCACTTCCGCCAGCGTAAACGGCAGCAGCGCCACAATAAACATCATGTCCAAAATGCGCTCCACCACCATCGTGGAAAGCCCCCTGGCCAGCGTGATAGGCGGTACGCTGCCAATGAGCACCGCCCGCGCCACATCTCCCAGCCGAAACGGCAGCACCATGTTAAACATGTAGCCAATATTTTGGATATGGAACGTTTTGGCCCAGGAAATTTCGTTGGCCAGCATGTAGCGCCAACGGATTGCCCGAATCATCATAAAGGCCAGCACCGCCAGGGCGCTCCAGCCAATCAAAACGATGTTTGCCTGCCGCAACGCAGCCACAATTTCAGAAGGATCAATGATGAACAAAATTAGGGCAACCGACGCGGCGCTAACGAGAATGCCAATCCACAATTGGCGACGATTTTGACCAGAACTTTCCATAGTTGCGGGATTATAGCAAGAACCAAAGCGCTTCGCATAAATGCACGGTAGAATGGCTTTTGGCCCCTGCCAGACCATTCACCCAGTACACGAGTGCAATTGTCGTTTTCTCTGGCATGGCATATCCTTTATGGAAACTAAATTTTATCCATGCATGCACCACGCCGTAACGGTCATGGAGGAGGCCGGTAGATGAGAACCCAGATCATTCATATACAAAAATGGGCCCAGCCAAAAGCCCCAACTGAAGCAGATCTATACACCCAGATGGTGTCTGAAGGGTTAGCTCCTTACAAGTGGCGCAGCGATCCCCAAGATATTTTCCCCGCACATGATCATCCATATGAAAAGGTGATTATCGTGATTGAAGGCTCCATCACCTTTGGTTTTCCCATTGAAGGAGAGCCTACCACGCTTTTGCCGGGCGACCGGCTGAATTTGCCCCGCGGCATTATGCACAATGCGGTGGCGGGCAAAAACGGTGTGGTCTGCCTGGAAGCCCAACGTCCGGTATAGTCGCTCCTTACTGGCCCCATCCAATTTTGGGGCATCAGTCGAAATAAAAAAGGACGCCTGTTGGCGTCCTTTTTTGTTAGGAACCCGCATTTACGGGTGTGGTAATTTCAAAGAGCCGTTATTTGGCAAAGCCCACGGCGCGGGTTTCGCGGATGACCGTGACTTGAATTTGGCCGGGGTATTGCATGTTTTCTTCGATCGATTTGGCGATGTTTTTGGAAAGGCGCATCGCTTCCAGGTCGTCGATTTTGTCTGGCTTGACCAGAATGCGAATTTCGCGGCCGGCTTGCAAGGCGTAGGCGCTTTCTACGCCGGGGAAGGTGGTGGCAATTTCTTCCAGGGTGCGCACGCGCTTGATGTAATTCTCTAAACTTTCGCGGCGTGCCCCAGGGCGTGCCCCGGAGATGGCGTCGGCGGCTTCTACGATGATGGCCTCCACACTTTCTGGATCGACCTCGTGGTGATGGGCGGCGATGGCGTTGACGACCAGCGGGGGTACTTTGAACCGCTTGCAGAATTCAGCGCCCAGTCCGGCGTGGGTGCCTTCCTGGTCATGGTCCATTGCCTTGCCGATATCGTGCAGCAGGGCGCCCATCTTGGCGATGTCGATGTTGGCGCCGAGCTCTGCGGCTAAAACGGCCGCAATTTTGGAAGCCTCTACGGAGTGGTAGAGCTGGTTCTGGCCAAACGAGGTGCGGTACTTTAGGCGGCCCAGCATTTTGACAACCTGGGGATGCAGCCCGTGGACGTTGGCCTCGTAGGCGGCTTGTTCGCCGGCCTCTTTCATATCTTGTTCTACTTCGGTGGTGGCGTCTTTGATCAGTTTTTCGATGCGGGCGGGGTGGATACGGCCGTCTGTAATCAATTTCTCTAGCGCCCGGCGGGCGGCTTCACGGCGTACCGGGTCGAAGCTGGAAACAGAGACGGCTTCGGGGGTGTCATCTACCACAATGTCTACCCCGGCAGCTTGCTCAAAGGCGCGAATGTTACGGCCGTTTCGCCCAATAATGCGCCCCTTCATCTCCTCGCTGGGCAGGTTCACCACCGAGACAGTTTGTTCTGCTACCTGGTCGCTGGCAATTCGCTGGATGGCCATCACCACCAGTTCCCGCGCTTTGCGGTTGGCATTTTCTTTCGCCTCATCTTCAATTTCGCGCATGATGCGGGCCATATCCTGGCGAGACTCTTTTTCTACATCTTCCAAAAGCAGCTGCTTGGCTTCATCTGCGGTGAGGGCGGCAATTTGCTCTAGCTGCTGACGTCGTTCCTGCTCGATGGTTTCTAGCCGGTTTTGGCGCTTGTCCAGGCGGCTTTGCCGTTTGTTCAGCACCGCTTCACGGTGTTCCATCTTTTAACTTGCTTGTCCAGGTTTTCACTGCGACGGTCCAGACGTTCCTCGGCGCGGGCCAGGTCTTGGTAGCGCCGCTCGATCGTTTTTTCTGCTTCTGAACGAATTTGTTGAGCTTCTTGCCTGGATACTTCTAAAATTTCAGTTGTTTCTTTTTCTGTCAGGGTGCGCCGTTCATCCAGTTCCCGCTCTACAGCGGCAACTTTTTCATCTAATTTGGGTCTTACCAAATAATAGACCACAGCGGCACCAACCACGATGCCGATGACAGCGCCCACCAGGCTCCAAATTGCTGGCATAGTTGATCTCCTTTTTGAGTGAAGGTGAACTGCGGTTTTGAAACAGGACGGCCGTTTCTTTCACCTTCACAGTAGGCGGCAATGGTTGCGGCCTAAAAATAGTCCTGATTGTCAGGCGCCTCGGTACCAAACTCCGCCCAAAGCGCCTCCGTTACTTCCCGAACGACATCATAGCCAAAACCGCGTCGCTGTAAAAACGCGCCCAGCTTTTGGCGGAACTGCTGCTGCGGCAAACTGGCCCAGCGCCGTGCCTTTGCTTCAGCCGCCTGGCGGGCGGCATCTGCTTCATCCACCTCGGCCGTGGCCTCGTCGATCAGGTTGCGTTCAAGCCCTTTTTGGCGCAGCTCTTGTTGCAGCGCGATTTTGCTGCGCGGCTTGAACGTCTCGCGCTGGTCTACCCAGTAGCGGGCAAAGGCGGCATCATCCAGTAAACCCACCGCCTGTAATCTTTCCAAAACCTGCTCGGTTACAGCTTCTGGATACTCTTTTTTTTGTAAATGTTGACGCGTTTCAGCCACGCTGCGTGGCCGGTATTCAATGAAGCGTAGGGCCACATCTTTGGCTTTTTCAACGTCATCTGCGCCCTGGAGCTTTTCAATCTCTGCGGGTGACAGGGTTTGGCCAATGCGCAGGTAAGCGGCCGTAATTTCTGCCAGACCAAAGGCAAACGCCCCATCCAGGTAAACGTTGATGCGGCCTGGGTTCCGTTTTTGACGTGTTAATGCCGTAATCTTACCCATAGACAAATCGGCCGTCGGAAAGTTCCGAAAGCAAACAGGGGGGCCGGGAAACGGCCGTATCCTATTCAATTCACTTCATTTGGGAAACATTTGAACCAGCGGCCCGGAAGGTTAACCTTCCGACAATGGTTCCACGAGAGGCAAGCCAGCTTTCTGACGAATGAGGGTTTCTAGCTCGGCGAGAAGCTCAGGGTGTTCCTGCAAAAACTGCTTCGAATTTTCGCGTCCTTGCCCTAGCAGCGTCTCCCCATATCGGAAAAACGCGCCACGCTTGTCTAAGACGCCATGATCCACACCCAGATCAACAATACAGCCAGTTTTAGATATACCTTCATTGTACATAATGTCGAATTCAGCATCGGCGAACGGAGGTGCTACCTTGTTTTTCTTGATCTTTACCCGAGTCCGGTTGCCCACGACATCGGTACCCACTTTGATAGCCTGAATGCGCCGAATGTCAATGCGTACAGATGCATAAAACTTTAGCGCATTGCCACCGCTGGTGGTCTCTGGGCTACCAAACATGACGCCGATTTTAGTGCGCAGTTGATTCGTAAAAATAACAACGGTATTGGTTTGCTTGATAACCCCAGACAATTTGCGTAATGCCTGCGACATCAAACGTGCTTGCAATCCTACGTGTGCATCCCCCATCTCGCCTTCAATTTCGGCGCGGGGAACCAATGCTGCTACAGAATCCACGACGACCACATCCATCGTGCCAGAGCGAATGAGTGCTTCAGCGATTTCTAGCGCTTGCTCACCCGTATCTGGTTGCGAGACATACAAGTTGTTGATATCCACACCACAGCGCTCGGCGTAAACCGGATCGAGCGCGTGTTCCATATCAATGAAGGCACAAATCCCGCCGCGCTGCTGCGCTTCGGCGATTATGTGTTGGCAAACTGTTGTCTTACCAGATGATTCTGGCCCATAGATTTCGATGACGCGGCCACGTGGAACACCCCAACCCCCAAAGCAATGTCCAAGGCCAATGCACCGGTTGGAATGACTTCAACCTGCATATGTTGGGCTTCGCCCAAACGCATAATGGCACCTTCGCCAAACCGTTTGGTCAAGCTTGCTATGGTGGTTTCAAGAGTTCTGTCTTTTGGCTTGCTGCCCATTTGTTTCCTAAAGAAGTTATGCTGAACTCAACCCTAGTTTGACAACGGTATGAAATGGATAGAGGATAAAGGGAATAAGCCCAGCTTATCAGAAAAAATGATTATGTAGTGTACAATAGCGTTATGGAATTAGCAAACCTTTGGTCGCGTGCACAAAGCAGCCTGGATGGTATTCGCAAGGCAAAAAAGAGTGATGCGGAGTCGGTGCTGCATTTGTTGAAAACGGCCGTTTACACCCACATGCACGTCGATTGGTACCTGCCCGGCGACTGGATTGGCTCGCCCGGCTTTGTGGTGCAGCCCCGCCCAGACCATAACCCAAACAGTCTTACTGCCAAGCTGTTTCAGGGTAGCCCAGACCTGGCCGCCTGTCTCATTGCCACCCCAGACCCCCTGCCCGCCGCCTGGGTGCGCCTGGTGGCCATAGACCGCGCCACGCAAGCCGCAGGCATTTTGGCCGATTTGCTGGCCAGCGTGCTGCCTGTTTTGCAGGAGCAGGGCGTTTCTCAACTTGCCTGGCTCACTGTGGAAGATTGGCCCTCTGCCTGGCTGCCACAGTGGGGGTTTTACCAGGGCAGTCAAATTGAAACTTACGTAAAAGAAGACCGCATCTTGCCTCCGCTGCCCGCCGTGCCTGGGCTAAAAATCCGCCAGGTACAAGCCCCAGATTTTGAAGCTTTGGCCGATCTGGAAGCGCGTTCTTTTGACCCGATCTGGCGGCAAAGCGCCCGGGCGCTGGCGGTGGCCCGCCCCCAATCGTTTAGCTTCGATGTGGCGCTGCTGGATGAGGAAATTGTGGGTTACCAGCTCAGCGCCAGAGCTGAAGCAGGGGCGCACCTGGTGCGCCTGACGGTGGACCCTGCCCGGCAAGGGTTGGGCATTGGTTCTGCCCTGCTGGGTAACGCTTTTGCCTATTATCATCGGCGTGGTTTGTATACCATTTCTCTCAATACACAGATGGAAAATGAGGCATCTCGCAAGCTGTATGAGCGGTTTGGCTTTCAGCCAAGTGGGCAGCGGCTGCCCATTTGGGTTTTGGATATTACCTAATGGTTTCTGATTTAAAATTGCGTCGCCCGTTCTGGTTGGTCATTTTGTTTATGATGGCAATTAGTGTGGGATTGGGCATGGTGGGCGGTATTGTGGAGCGAACGGCCGTTACGGTTGTTGGCACTGCGCTCATGCTGGCCATCTTTGGTGCATACGAGCGTGTGCTAAAGCACAACTACGTGCTTATGAGCGGGCTGCTGGCAGGTGGCTTCATTGGCCTGGTGGTGGGCGGTTTTGGTTACCTGCTGGGCGGCAATGTTACCGATTTGCTAGATGGCACGCTGTTTGGCTTGCTGCGGGGCATTATTGTTGGGGGTGTGGTGGGTGGAATCACGCGCGCCCAGCCAGATGAAGATGACCCCTGGTATACCAACATTTTTTTGCTGCTCGGCTCTCTGCTTATTGGGGCGATTTTGGGGGCTGGCGTCGGGTTGATTTCGGGTTTTGTGTTGGGGTTGGTGCGCTGGCACAGCGCGGGCATTTGGGTGGCCACGCTGTTGGGGGCGATTGTGGGGGGCTATTTGGGCAGCTACTTCCAGCGTCGGGACACAATTTGGATTGGGTTTTTGGCTGGGGGTTTGTTGACTTTGTTTGGCAGCTTTGCCGGTGGGGCGGTGGCCGGTGTGTTGCTGGGGTTTGTTTCTGGGGCGCTCTCGCCCATGCTGCTGGTGGCCTTAATTGGGGCCGGGGGCGGGCTGAGCAGCCGCGGCTTTAAGGCGATGGTTGTGGAAGCGGCTGAGGCGCCAGCTGAGATGCTGCGGCAGGGTGCTTTTCCTTTTTTGGCCCCGGCTGTTAGCGTGGGCATTATTGTGGGAACGGCTGCTTCTGGGGCCAGTGGGTTGATTGCTTTGCCGCTCTGTATGGCGATTTTGGGCATTTTATTGGCGGTTTTTAGTGAGGTAGACGGCCGTATCGCCAGCAATCTCAACGCCCGCACGCTGGTAGAAATGGTCATTCTGGGGGCAGACGATTTGCCCATTATGGCCGTGCCCAAAAAGCTGGTGGCTGATAGGAAAACGGCCGTGTTGGGGGCGTTGCTTGGGGTGGTGCTTGGGGCCATTGGGGCCGCCATCGGTGCCTGGCTTATTCAACAACTGCTGCGTGTCATGTAAAATAGTGGGGAAGCAACCGAACTTACGGAGGTTCAAATGAACAAACAAAAACTCAACAATGCCGAAATTGAAATGGCAGTTGCTAAACTCCCTGGCTGGGCAGTACAAGATGGCAAACTGCACAAACAATACAAATTTAGAACATTTGCCCAGGCGCTGGGTTGGATGGTCTCTGTGGGTGTCTATGCCGACAAAATTGACCATCATCCAGAATGGACCAATGTTTACAACAAGGTCACCGTTTCTCTGGTAACCCATGATCTGGACAACGCAATTAGCAATTTAGACGTGGATTTGGCCCAGAAAATGGAAGAGTTAGCCCCATAAAGCGGAACATCGTTGCGTAAATAAAAAAAGCACCCCATTGGGGTGCTTTTTTGTTATAGCGGGGACAGGATTCGAACCTGCGACCTCCGGGTTATGAGCCCGACGAGCTGCCTCTGCTCTACCCCGCAACGACAGTCGGAGATTATAACAGGCTCGGTATGTTTGTCAAGGGAAGTGAACATAAAGTTAGGAATGACGGCCGCCTTTCAGTTCATCCTGGAGTGTTTCCAGGGCGGCCCATTCGCCAGCGGCAGCCAAACGGGCTTGCTCTGGCCAGGTATCGGGGAAGGCAACGCGAATGCCTGCATCCTCGCGCACGATTTTTTCTAGCTGCGCCACGCTGGTGGCGGCTAGAGCGGCAAACGTGGCGATTCCGGCATCGTGCAAAATCCCCTCAATTTTGGGGCCAATCCCTTCAACTTTCTTGAGGTCGTCCGGTTCGGCGAGGGAAACGGCCGTACTCCGCACAGGTTCTGCATGGTTTTCTGCCAGCTGTGGCGTGTGGTGTGCCGCCGCGCCATGTGGTTCGCTTTGCGAGTGGGGGCTGTGATGATCGTCGGCCACATCTGCTTCACCCTGGGGGATATTGTTTCGATTGAGCCCCCAAATAAACAGCAGCAGCAGAATGACCCCGATCACAATCGGAACCAGCGCTGGAACGCCAACAGGCTCCGTGCCGCCTTCCTGCATAAAGATTGTCGCTAAAAGCAAAGTGTTCATAAGTTTCCTTCTTCCCGGACTTAACGATAAAATGAGTGCCGAATGTTACCTGAGGAAACAAGCTGAAACAAGTAATAAATTATCGAAGGCAAAGTGGAGAAGCAGATGATCATTGAGTTTATGGGCAAGCGTCCGCAAATTCACCCTACGGCTTACATTGCCCCCAACGCCACCATTATTGGGGATGTGGTGATTGAAGCGGAGGCCAGCGTCTGGTTTGGCGCGGTGATTCGGGGGGATCACGGCCGTATTACCATCGGTCCGCGCACCAGCGTGCAGGACAATGTGGTGGTGCATGTAAACGGCCGTCACAACACCGTCATCGAAGCGGATGTTACGCTTGGGCATGGGGTGGTGGTAGAGGGCTGTCATCTGCACGCGGGGGTGCTGGTGGGCATGAATGCCACCGTACTCAGCGGCGCGGTAGTCGAGGCGGGCTCGCTCATTGCGGCCGGGGCGGTGGTGGGGGAAAACCAGCACATTCCGGCGGGCGTGCTGGCCGCGGGCGTGCCGGCCCGCGTAAAAGGGAATCTGTCTGAAGCGACCCAAAAGCGGTTGGTCGAAGCGCCCAAAGCGTATGTGGCGTACGGCCGTTCTTACCAAACCGACGCCCAGTTGATTGAGTAGTTTTTCGGGGGCTACAACGAATAGGAGTAATTAACGAATTTTTTTCCTGGTCTTCATTCGTTGCTTACTGAAATTCGTTGTTGTCTCTTGGGCTACAACGAATGGGAGTAATTAACGAATTTTTCTGGTCTTCATTCGTTGCTTACTGAAATTCGTTGTTGTCTCCTTGGGCTACAACGAATGGGAGTAATTAACGAATTTTTTCTTGGTCTTCATTCGTTGCTTACTGAAATTCGTTGTTGTCTTTGTGGGCTACAACGAATGGGAGTAATTAACGAATTTTTCTGGTCTTCATTCGTTGATTTCTAGAATTCGTTGTTGTTTTATACCACTGCCTGCTCCACCGCCCGCTTGATGTCGCCGTTGTGCACCAGCTGGCGCGCTTTTTCGATGAGGGGCGCCATGTAGCAATCCTCGGCGATGAAGGGGACCTGCTGGCGGATTAAGTTGTAGGCAACGGCCGTTCCCACACCCATCTCGCCCGCCCCATTTTTACGCCGGAAATCGATCCCTTGTGCCGCCGCCAGCAGCTCAATGGCCACAATCGTTTCGGTGTGGGTCATGATCATTTCCGCCTGGCGAACGGCCGTTGCCCCCATGCTCACGTGGTCTTCAATGTTGGCGCTGCTGGGAATGGTGTCTGCGCTGGCCGGGTGCACCAGCACCTTGTTTTCAGAGGCCAACGCCGCCGCCGAGTAGTGGGCAATCATGAAGCCGCTTTCCAGGCCGCCATTTTCCGTTAGAAACATCGGCAGCACGCCGCCGTTGCTGTTGGCGTCCACCAGCTGGGCAATGCGCCGCTCGCTCATGTTGCCAATTTCCGTCAGGGCCAGCTTCAGATAATCCATTGCCAGCGCAATCGGCTCCCCATGAAAATTCCCCGCCGAAATGACCTCGATCTGATCTTCATCTGCCTCGTCTACAAAGATGAGCGGATTGTCATTGACAGAATTCAGCTCGATTTCCAGCACCCACTTCGCGTAGGCAACAGAATCACGCACTGCACCGTGCACCTGGGGCACGCAGCGCAGCGTGTACGGGTCTTGCACATTGTTGGAGTTGGTGGGGCGCAGCATTTGGCTGCCCGCCAAAACCTGGCGTAAAAAGTTGGCGCAATCAATTTGGCGAGGATGGGGCCGCAGCTGGTGCACGCGATCATCGTAGGCGCGGTCGGTGCCGCGCAGCGCTTCCAGGGTGAGGGCGGCGGCAATATCGGCTGTCAGGGCCAGGTTGATGGCGCGTCGCACGACCAGCGCCCCGAGACCCACCATGAATGCCGTGCCGTTAAGCAGCGCCAGCCCTTCTTTGGCCTGCAAGGTGATTGGCTCTAGCCCGGCGGCGCTCATCGCTTCACCGCCCAGCAGCAGCGCCCCGTTGTAAAACGCCTCCCCTTCGCCGATGAGCGGCAGCGTGAGATGGGCCAGGGGGGCCAGGTCGCCGCTGGCACCCAACGAGCCTTGCGCGGGCACGCGCGGATGCACGTGCGCATTTAGCATGTCTAGCAGCCGCTGAATAACGACAGGGCGCACGCCGGAGTAGCCCTGGGCCAGCGTGTTGGCCCGGGCCAGCAGCATGGCGCGTACGTCTTCTTGCGGCAAGATGGGGCCAGTGCCTGCGGCGTGGGAGCGCACCAGGTTGAGCTGGAGCTGCAACGTTTCATCGGCGCTGATGAATTTGTCTTTGAAACGGCCGAATCCCGTGGTAATGCCATAGGCAATCTGCCCCTCGCGCACCAGCTTGTCTACGGCGCGGCGGGAACGGTTGATGGCGGGGAGTACGGCCGTATCCAACACCACCTCTCGCCCTCGCGCCACAGCCACCACGTCATCAATTTTGAGCGCTTTTCCTGAAATAACCAGCGGTTCCATATCGCTTCCTCTCTTATTTCCCCGGAAACGCAAAGTTTTGGGGGAAATGGGAAATAATCATTTTTCTATCATACAGTTGTACAGTTTTGTGGACAAGTGTACAATATTTGCATGTTGACCACCTCCCATCTGCCCAAATATTATCAGGTAGCTGCCCAGCTGCGGCACAAAATCTCGGTGGGCGAGTTTCGGCAGGCTGACCAGCTGCCTACCGAGGAGCGGCTGATGCAGATGTTTGGCGTCAGCCGGGGCACGGTGCGCAAGGCGCTGGGGGTTTTGCTGAGCGAGGGGGTGGTAGAGAGTCGGCAAGGGCTGGGGACGTTTGTGAAAACGGCCGTTCACACCACCAACCATTTCAGCCTCATCAGCTTCAACGACGAAATGCACCGCCAGGGACGTACGCCCACAACCCGGCTGCTAAAAAATGAACAGCTGCTGGCGGATGCCAATCTGGCCGACCGTCTGCAAATCCAGCCGGGTGGCCCCGTGCGCCACATCGAGCGGCTGCGGCTGGCCGATGGCGAGCCGGTGGCCCACGAGCATCGCTACTTTGCTGAATCGCTTTGCCCCGGTCTGGCCATTGCTGATTTGGAGAGCCAGTCGATTCACTGGCTGCTTACGGAGCAGTTTCAGATTCCGCTGGTAAAGGTGGTGCACGTGGTCGAGCGATTGCCGTTGTCGGTTGAGCAGGCTGGGGTGTTGGGAACGGCCGTAAACACCATCGCTTTCCAGGTAGACCGCCTCTCCTACACCAGCCAGGGCGAGCACACCATCCCCGCCGTGCTCTTCCAGGCCGCCTACCGCGCCGACAACTTCTACCTGCACGCCAAAATCTGATAAGAGAAGGAGACGACAGCGAATTTAGAAATCAACGAATGAAGACCAGAAAAATTCGTTAATTACTCCCATTCGTTGTAGCCCATAAAGACAACAACGAATTTCAGTAAGCAACGAATGAAGACCAGAAAAATTCGTTAATTACTCCCATTCGTTGTAGCCCACAAAGACAACAACGAATTTCAGTAAGCAACGAATGAAGACCAGAAAAATTCGTTAATTACTCCCATTCGTTGTAGCCCACAAAGACAACAACGAATTTCAGAAATCAACGAATGAAGACCAGAATTTTTCTGTTGTGCCAAAAGAAACAACATTCAAAATCAACGAATGAAGACCAGAAAAATTCGTTAATTACTCCCATCCGTTGTAGCCCAAAGACAACAACAATTTCAGTAAGCAACGAATGAAGACCAGAAAATTCGTTAATTACTCCCATCCGTTGTAGCCCACAAAGACAACAACGAATTTCAGTAAGCACCGAATGAAGACCAGAAAAATTCGTTAATTACTCCCATTCGTTGTAGCCCATAAAGACAACAACGAATTTCAGAAATCAACGAATGAAGACCAGAAAAATTCATGTCAAATTAATTACTCCCATTCGTAGTAGCCCTCTATTCGTTGTAGCCCTCTGTGGCAAAACAAAAAAGGAGAAATTCCATGACCCGCACCATTCACGCTCCACGCGGCACCCAGCTCAACTGCAAAAACTGGCTCATCGAAGCGCCGTACCGGATGCTGCAAAACAATCTGGATCCGCTGGTGGCCGGCGATCCCGAAAACTTGATTGTGTACGGCGGTCGCGGCAAAGCAGCCCGCAACTGGGCAGCGTTCGACGCCATTTTGGAATCGCTGCGCCAGCTAGAACCGGACGAAACGCTGCTGGTGCAAAGCGGCAAGCCCGTTGCCGTCTTCCGCACCCACACCGATGCGCCCCGTGTGCTCATTGCCAACTCCAACATCGTGCCCCACTGGGCCACCCAGGCCAATTTTGACAAATGGGAAGCCGAAGGGTTGATGATGTACGGTCAGATGACGGCCGGAAGCTGGATTTACATCGGCACCCAGGGCATTTTGCAGGGCACGTTTGAAACGTTTGCCGCCGCCGCCAAAAAAGCGGGCTGGCCGTCGCTGCGGGGCAAATGGGTGCTCACCGCCGGTTTGGGCGAGATGGGCGGGGCGCAGCCGCTGGCGGTAACGATGAACGAGGGCGTCGGCCTGTTTGTGGAGGTGGATCGCTGGCGCGCCGAGCGCCGCCTGAGCCTGCGCCAGCTAGATGTGATCACCGACAATCTAGAAGAGGCGATGACCTGGGTAGACGAAGCGGTCCAGGCCCAAATTCCCAAATCGATCTGCCTGGTGGCCAATGCGGCCGAGGTGCTGCCAGAGCTGGTGGCGCGCGGCGTGGTGCCAGATATGGTCACCGACCAGACCTCGGCGCATGATCCGCTGTACGGCTACATTCCGGCGGGGATGAGCATGGAGGAAGCGGCCGTTCTCCGCAAATTAGACCCTGTTGAATACCAAAAACGGAGCATCGACTCCATGACCCAACACGTGCAGGCGATGCTGGATTGGCAAAAGCAAGGCAGCATTGTGTTTGATTACGGCAACAACATCCGGCAGCAAGCGTTTAACAATGGTCTGGAAAATGCGTTCGATTATCCGGGGTTTGTGCCTGCTTATATACGGCCGTTATTCTGCGAAGGCAAAGGCCCATTCCGCTGGGTAGCGCTCTCTGGCGACCCCAACGACATTTACGCCACCGACGAGGCCATCTTGGAGCTGTTCCCCGAAGACGAGCATCTGGCCCGCTGGATCAAGATGGCCCAGGAGCAGGTGGAATTTCAGGGCTTGCCCGCCCGCATCTGCTGGCTGGGCTATGGCGAACGGGCCAAAGCGGGGCTGAAGTTCAACGAACTGGTGGCCAGCGGCAAGGTGAGCGCCCCCATCGTCATTGGCCGCGACCACCTGGATTCTGGCTCGGTGGCCAGCCCCAACCGGGAGACGGAGGGCATGAAGGACGGCTCGGACGCCATCGCCGATTGGCCGATTTTGAACGCGCTAATCAACGCCGTGAGCGGGGCAACCTGGGTGAGCTACCACCACGGCGGCGGCGTGGGCATTGGTTACAGCCTGCATGCGGGGCAAGCGATTGTGGCCGACGGCACGCCAGAAGCGGCCGTTCGCCTTGAGCGCGTGCTGACAGTCGATCCGGGCATGGGCGTAGTGCGCCACGTGGACGCGGGGTATGAGCGGGCCATCGAGGTCGCCAAAGAACGCGGCGTCAAAATTCCCATGCTGGGCCAGCAAGCGCCATGAAAGATAAGGCAGAAAGGCAAGAAGTTCAGCAATACTGGGACGGGGAAGCCGAGACGTTTGATGAAGAGCCAGATCATGGTTTGAAAGATCCCGCCGTGCTGGCGGCCTGGGCGGGTCTGCTCGAATCCTGGCAGCCAGTGCCGCCTGCAAAAATATTAGACATTGGCTGCGGAACGGGTTCACTGAGCCTGGTGCTGGCAAAATTGGGGCATCAGGTTACCGGCATTGATTTGTCGCCAAAAATGATTGCCCAGGCCAGGAAAAAAGCCAACCAGGTTGGGTTGCCCATCAATTTTGCGGTGATGGGTGCCGCACGGCCCGAATTTCCCAAACATTCCTTCAGCGGTATCGTTTGCCGACACGTTTTGTGGATGCTGCCGGAGCTTGCCGACGTTCTGCAAACCTGGAGCCACTTATTACAACCGGACGCAAAGGTCTTGCTGGTAGAAGGCTTCTGGCACACGGGCGGCGGTCTTCACGCGGCAGAACTATTGGCGGCTTTGCCATCACAGTGGCAAAACGTTTCTGTCTTAGATTTAAGCGTGCAGGCTGAATTTTGGGGCAAAGACGTGAGCGATGAGCGGTATGCTATCACAGCGGAGACAGCATGATTGAAGCAGATTTACTCATTCACAGCGCGGCGCAGGTGGTGACCTGTGCCAGCGACGTGCCCAAACGCGGCACGGCGATGCAGGACGTGGGCTTGATTTCTAACGGAGCGGTGGTGGTGAAAGACGGCCGTATCCTAACCCTCGGTCCCAGCCAAAGCATCCGCCAACAATATTCAGCCGCCCAAACAATCGACGCCAGCGGCAAACTGGTGTGCCCCGGATTTGTCGATCCGCATACCCACGTGGTTTTTGCGGGCGACCGACTGGGCGAATTTGAGCAGCGCATTCGTGGGGCAACCTACCTGGAGATTATGGCCGCGGGCGGCGGTATCGTCAGCAGCATGCGGGCTACGCGCGCGGCCTCGGTGGAGGCGTTGGTGGGGGCCACGCTGCCCCGTCTGGCGCAAATGCTGCGCCTGGGCACCACCACGGCCGAAGTTAAAACCGGCTACGGCCTCGACCTGGACAGCGAACTCAAGATGCTGGAAGCGATTGCCGCCCTTGATTTGGCCCAGCCGATTGATCTGGTGCCCACGTTTATGCCCGCCCACGCCGTGCCGCCGGAGTTTAACGGCCGTTCCGCCGCCTACATCGAATGGGTGATCAACGAGATGATCCCCGCCGCCGCAGCGTGGTATCGAAACAGCCATTTTGTTGAGAAGGGGTATCCACTTTTCTGCGACGTCTTCTGCGAGCAAAATGCATTCGATTTGGACCAATCCCGCCGCGTTTTAGAAGCAGGCATCGCCCACGGCCTGCCCGCCAAAATCCACGCCGACGAGTTCACCTCGCTGGGCGGCGTGGGGTTGGCGGTTGAGCTAGGCGCGGTTTCTGTCGATCATCTGGATGCGACCACGCCAGCGGATGCGGCCCGATTGGCCCAGTCTGACGTGGTGGGCATTGTGCTGCCCGCCGTAAACTTCAACCTGGGCAGCCACGACTTTGCCGACGCGCGGGGCCTCATCGACGCAGGGGCCGTGATTGCACTTTCGACAGACATCAATCCAGGTTCCGCGCCGTGCCCGTCTCAGCCGTTGGTGATGGCGCTGGCCACCCGCTACCAGCGGCTGCTGCCCGCCGAGGCGCTGAATGCGGCCACGATCAACGCCGCTTTTGGCGTGGGGCTGGCGGATCGTGTTGGTTCGTTGGCCCCGGGCAAGCAGGCGGATTTGCTGCTAGTGAACGCCACCGATTACCGGCAGTTGGCTTACCAGTTTGGCGGTAATTTGGTGGATGGCGTGGTGAAGAACGGCCGTCTCCTTTCCCACTCGATCACAAAATGACATTTGTCACGGCGACGGGGTGACAAATATCCTCTTCTTAACCAGTGTCATTATTTTTGTAAGCTTGCCAATCCTATGATCTCTATAGCCTGGCTGGGACTTTTTTCCTATCCACTTATGGAGTTTTGATGCAAGCGGTTACAGCAGTAGCAAAGGGCCCACTCACGGGGTCCAATTTAACTGATTTGCAACACCTTTACTGGATTGGTCACCAGTTACGGCCGTTTGCCACCCACTTCAACAACGCCTTCTCGTTCACGTTTCACGCCCCGCTTTGCCCCGATTGGTTTGCCCAGGCATGGGAAACGGCCGTTTACGAACACGATGCCCTGCGTACCACGTTCATCGAGGTAGACGGTGTCGCCCAGCAGCATAGTTTGCCTGCCCCGCCCGCCGCACTGGCCGTGGTGGATTTGTCTGGCGCGGCAGAACCGGTGGCGGCGGCACGCGAATGGCAGCAGCAGCAGGTGCAACGGCCGTTTACCCTCAACCACTGCCTCTACGACACCGCCTTGCTCCAGCTTGCGGCCAACCAATTTGTCTGGTTCCTCAACCTGCACCACCTGATCACCGACGCCGCCTCCTTCTTCCTCATCGCCGACACCGTGCTGAGCCATTACGACAATCTGCGCCGTGGCCTGCCCCAGCCGCCGCTGCCAAAGCCGACCTTTGCCCGGTATGCCGCCAGCTTGCAGCGGCAGCAGCAAAGCAGCCGGGCTGCCGCAGCGCAAGCGTTTTGGCAAGAAAAATTGCAGCAGCAGCCAGAACCGCTTCGGTTTTACGGCCGTTCTACTCCCAAACAAACCCACCACGTCAGCCGCTGGGCTCACAACCTGGGCAGCCGCCAAACGGCGCAACTGATCGCCCTGGCAGAAACGGCCGATCTCGGCCCCACCACTTCAGAATTCCGCCAATTTTGTCTGACAGCCACCCTCTTTTTGGCGCTGATTCACCAGCTTACCGGCAGTACCCACCTTGGCTTTCTCACGACGATTCATAACCGCGCCACCCAGGTGAACCGGCAGACGGTCGGCGTGCTGATGGCCCTCTGCCCCGTGCTGGTTGCCATCGACTCAGGCGAGCGCTTTCGCACGCTGATGCAAAAGGTAGCGGCAGAAATGAAACAGCTGCTGCTGCATTACCGGCACGGAGCCAGCCAGGCAACCGCAGCCCTCGGTTTAGAGACGATGTTTAGTTTTGTGCAACGGCCGTCTCTCACCCTCGACAGCCAGCAAATCCCGCACCAAATCATCCACCCCGGCACCGGCAGCGAACGGCTG
The DNA here is from genome assembly GCA_016713825.1 of Candidatus Leptofilum gracile. Lineage (GTDB taxonomy): Bacteria > Chloroflexota > Anaerolineae > Promineifilales > Promineifilaceae > Leptofilum > Leptofilum gracile. The sequence goes on from JADJOJ010000007.1 coordinate 62,233, forward strand.
GCGCTGCACATCCACCACCTGGCCGATGACAACAGCTACGATCTCTACCTGGATTTGCACCACGACGTTTTTAACCAGGCTCAGATGGCGCATGCCCGGCAGACGGTGCTGGCGCTCGTCGCCGCTTTGTTGGCCGACCCCGCCGCGCCCATCACCGCCTGCGCCTTGCCCTGGCCCATCCCTGAAGCAGCGCCGCCCACCTTCCCGGCGAAGCCACCCGCTTACGAACCACCGCGCACCCCCATCGAAGGCGTGCTGCAACAAATCTGGCAAGAGGTGCTGGCCCGTTCGCCCATTGGCATCCACGATGATTTTTTTGCCCTCGGTGGCGAATCGTGGCAGGCGCTGCGCTTTTTGGGCCGTTTTGCCGCCGAAACGGGGCTCACGCTGCCGCTGTCTGCGCTGATTAGCGGCAGCACCATTGCCGGGTTGGCTCGCCTGCTAGAGCAGCCCGTACCAGCCAGCAACGTCATTCAACTGCGAGCCGGTGCGCCCACGGTGCCGCCATTCTTTTTTGTGCCGGGTGCGGCGGGCAACACCCTGGCGGTGCATCGCCTGGCGCAAAAAATGTCGCCAAACCAGCCCATCTACACCTTCCAAATGCCCACGCTAGACCCAGAAAATTTACCTCCAGCCACGGTGCCCCTGCTGGCCCGCCATTACCTGGATGCCATTTTGACGGTGCAGCCGCACGGCCCGTATTACCTGGGCGGCTACTCGGCGGGTGGTTTTTTTGCTTATGAACTGGCCCAGCAGCTAGAAGCTCGGGGGGAAACTGTACGCTTTGTGGCGGTTATTGATATGCCCGCAGCCAATCCGGCCTGGAAAATTTGGTGGCGACTGTCTCGTCTGGTGGCGGCGCTTTTGCACTTGTCCGACGCGCAGCATGAGCGACTTTACCTGCTGGGCCGGGATGGTTGGAACCGGGCCGCATTTTTTTGGGTGCTGGGGTTCCGGCGTGGATTGGGCCAGCTGGGGCAGCGGCTCTGGCATATCTGGCAGATGCCACGCGCCCAAAAATGGCAGCGCCTGCGGCAAAAATTGCACCTCGCGCTGCCAGAACGCGTCCCTGGGCCAGATTTTATCGCGCGGGATATGGATCCCAGCGGCCTGTTCGACCCACGGGCGCGCACCCTGTTTGGCCTGTACGATCGGGCCATTCGGCAATATTTGCCTGCGCCGTATGCTGGTTGTGTAACGTTGGTGAGGTGTCCGGTGGGATACGGCCGTAAAGAACTCCGCTCCCCCTATCCCCATTACGGCTGGGGCAAGCTGGCCGAAAAAGTGGTTGTGCATGAGGTGGCCGCGCCGGGCCACCTGGCCTTGATGCAGGAACCGGCCGTTGGTGAAGTCGGCAAAATCATCCAGGCCGCGTTAACAAGCGCAATCGCAGGAGGTGGCGAGTGAGCCTGTGCACCCAAATCGTAGGTCGGATTGCCAAGCCAGCCCTCATTTACCAAGGAGACGACACCGGCTGTCGCCGACCACCATGAATAAAAATCAGCAGATTTCGCAGATTAACAAGATTTTTATCCGCGTAAATCCGCGTAATCCGCAGCCTATTTTCTAAGAATTACTTTATACGAGGAGACGACCTGAGCGCGAACTCAACACCATGAATGAAAAGAACAGATTAACACAGATGGTCGGATTATCAATCCGCCAACAATGACACGGGAGTTTGGATATGTCTGTAAAAGAGCAAATTCGGCAGTTTGTGGCTGAAAACTTTCTGTTTAGGCCAGATGGCTTCAATTTGAGCGATGACGCCTCGTTTTTAGATGAGGGAGTGGTGGATTCTACCGGCACGCTGGAACTGGTGCTGTTTGTTGAAGAGACGTTTGGCATCACTGTCGCCGATACAGAAATTGAGCCGGAGAATTTTGACTCTGTCAACAAGCTGGCGGCGTACATTGCGCGTAAAAGTGCGTCCATTGCCGCTTAGTTTGGGGGAGTAGAGAGTAGAGATTGGTCAATCTCCACTCTTCAATTCGGGGGAACGATGCAGCTTGTACACTCTTTTCTGGAAGACAGTGCGGCGCGGATGCCAGGTAAGCTGGCGCTGGTTTGCGGCGAGGCGCGGTTGACCTATGCGGAAATTGAGGCGATGGCCAACCGGCTGGCCCAGGCGCTGGTGGCTCATGGGGTGGGGCGGGGCGACCGGGTGCTGCTTTTTTTGCCAAACTGTGTGGAGCTGGTGGTGGGCATTTTTGCTACGCTGAAGGCAAATGCGGTGTTTGTACCCGTCAATCATTCCACCAAGGCGGAAAAATTGCGCTTTTTGGCTCACGATTGCCGGGCGGCGGGGTTGATAACGGGGCAGCGGCAGGCAGAAACGGCCGTTTCCCTCCAGCCCACCATCCCCAGCCTCAAAACCATCGTGGTGGTGGGGGATGCCGTGCCGGATGGCTGCCTCTCTTTTGCCGGGATTCAGGAGACGTTTGCGGCGGAACGGCCGTCTGCCCAAACCATCGACCAGGATTTGGCCTGCCTCATTTACACCTCCGGCAGCACAGGAGAGCCCAAAGGCGTGATGTCGGCGCACCACAATGTGGTTTTTGCCGCCGCCTCCATCATCAGCTACCTGCAAAATCAGCCCGACGACATTGTGCTAAACGTGCTGCCGCTCTCGTTTGATTACGGCCTCTACCAACTGCTGATGACCTTCAAATTCGGTGGCACGCTCGTTTTGGAGCGTTCATTTGCCTACCCGGCCCACATTCTCAAGCGGCTGGTGGCCGAAAAGGTGACCGGTTTTCCGCTGGTGCCCACCATCGCCGCCATCCTGTTGCAGCTGGACCTGAGCCCGTACGATTTTTCTAATCTGCGCTACCTTACCAATACGGCCGCGGCCCTCTCGCCAAGCCACATCACCGCCCTGCAAGAGAAGTTCCCTGCGGCGACGCTCTTCTCCATGTATGGCCTCACCGAGACAAAGCGCACGCTTTACCTGCCACCAGAGCAGCTGGCCATCCGGCCCGGCTCGGTAGGGGTTGCTATTCCCGGTACAGAGGTGTGGCTGGAGGATGAGGCGGGCAGGCGGCTTGGCCCTGGCGAAATTGGCGAGCTGGTGATTCGGGGCAGCCACGTGATGCGCGGCTACTGGGAGCGCCCGGAGGCAAGCGCGGCCCGGTTCCGGCCTGGCGCTATTCCGGGCGAACGGCTTTGCTACAGCGGTGATTTATTTCGCGTAGACAGTGACGGGTATTACTATTTCATCGGTCGCAAAGATGACATCATCAAAAGCCGGGGGGAGAAAGTTGCGCCAAAGGAGATTGAAAACGTGCTGTGTGGCCTGAGTGGGGTGGTGGAAACGGCCGTTATCGGCATCCCAGACCCCATTTTGGGGGAAGCGATCAAAGCCTTTGTCGTGGCCAAAGATGCGTCGCTTACCGAGCAGGACGTTTTGCGCTACTGCCGCCAGCATTTGGAAGAGTTTATGGTGCCACAGCAGATTGCCTTTTGCGCGGCGCTGCCCAAATCCAGCAACGGTAAGATTGCCAAAAAGGAGCTGAAGTAATGTGCGGCATTGCTGGCATTGTGTCGCTGGGGCAGCCAGAGCCCATTTGCCCAGAAAGGCTGGGGCGCATGGTGGCCACGCTGCGCCATCGCGGGCCAGACGAGTCGGGGCTGTACTTTTTTGAGGATGTGGCGGCCAGTGTGGGGCTGGGGCATGCCCGGCTGAGCATCATCGATCTGGTCAGTGGGCAGCAGCCGCTGAGCAATGAAGATGGCACGCTCTGGATTACCTACAATGGCGAAATTTTCAACTATCGTGAGCTGCGGGCCGAACTGGAAGCCACACACGTTTTCGCCACAGATAGCGACACAGAATTGATTGTGCATCTGTACGAGACGTACGGTGCAGACTGCTTGCCGCGGCTAAATGGCCAGTTTGCCTTTGCCATTTGGGACGAGCGGGCGCAGCGGCTGTTTGTGGCGCGAGATAGATTGGGGATACGGCCGTTCTTCTACACCATTTACCACCACCAGCTCTTCTTTGCTTCAGAGATGAAAGCGATTTTGGCGGTGCTGCCAGAGGTGCCCCCCATTGATTTAACCACGCTAGACCAGATTTTTACCTGCTGGAGTCCGCTGCCGCCGCGCACCATTTTTGCCGGTATTCAAACGCTGCCGCCCGGCCATTTTATGTGGGTGCAGCAGGGGCAACTGCACATTGAGCCGTATTGGCAGCTGGAATTTCCCATCGAACCAAACTGGGACGGCCGTACTGTGGCCGAAACGGCCGTTCAGCTGCGCAGCCTGCTCACAGAGGCCACCCGGCTGCGCCTGCGCGCCGATGTGCCCGTAGGGGCGTACCTCAGCGGCGGATTGGACTCCTCGGCCATTACCGCGCTGCTTTACCGCGAACTCGGCCAGCGGCTGGAGACGTTTTCTATTGCCTTCACCGACAGCGTGTTTGATGAAAGCCGCTTCCAGCAGCAGATGGCTGCCTATCTGGGTACCGGCCATCACGTGCTCACCTGCACCCATGCCGATGTAGGCCGGGCTTTCCCAGACGTGATTTGGCACACAGAAACACCCATCTTGCGCACCTCGCCCGTGCCACTTTATTTGTTGTCTGATTTTGTGCGGCGCGGCGGCATCAAGGTGGTCCTGACGGGGGAAGGCGCGGATGAGTTTTTGGGCGGTTACAACATCTTCAAAGAGGCGCTCGTCCGCCGCTTTTGGGCGCGGCAGCCAGAGTCGGCAATACGGCCGCTTCTGCTCAAAAAACTTTACAATTATGTGCCTAACCTGGATAACGCCGCTTACCTGACCCAATTTTTTGGGCACCGATTGGGGGAAACGGCCGTTCCCCACTACTCGCATCTGCTGCGCTGGCGCAACGGGGCGCGGCACCGGCGGCTGTTCACGCCCGAAGTGCAGCAGGCCATCGGCGCAGAACAACCGCTGCCCGATTTGCCGCTGCCAGCCCACTTTGGCCGCTGGTCGCCGCTGGCTCAGGCCCAATTTTGGGAGATTCGCATTTTCCTGGCCGAATATTTGCTTTCATCGCAGGGAGACCGGATGGCGATGGCCCACGCCGTCGAAGGGCGTTTTCCTTTTTTGGACCACAACGTGGTTGAATTTTGCAACCAGCTGCCGACCGACTTTAAGCTGCGCGGCCTGAACGAGAAGTTCATCCTGAAGCAGGCGGTGCGCGACTTGCTGCCCCCGGAAATTTGGCAGCGGCAGAAACGGCCGTATCGCGCCCCCATTCACCGCAGCTTTTTCCCAGAAAGACGGCCGTTGGCTTGGGTGGCCGAGATGCTCGCGCCGCAAAAAATTGCCGAGGTGGGCATCTTTCAGCCGCAGGCAGTTGAGGCGCTGGTGAAAAAAGTGGTGCGCTTTGGCAGCCTGGGCGAGGTGGACGAGATGGCGCTGGCCGGGATTTTGTCTACGCAGCTGGTGCATCATCATTTTGTGGCGGGTGGAGGAACGGCCGTTGCCCCACAGCCAGCTACCAATCAAAAAATCATCCGGCATGGCCAAATTGGTTACGAAAAAATGGAACATGGATAAACAGTGTGGAGCTTTAGATGTGTACAAAAAAAGCAGCATTTCATCGAAATATTTTAGAGATTGATCCAGCAAAAGAAGTTGAGCGCATTGTGGAGCGGTTACACCGCGATATTTTTCATCTGCTCAAGCGGAAGGGAGGCGTGCTGGGTGTCAGCGGCGGTGTCGATTCGGCCGTGGTGCTGGCGCTGGCCGTGCGGGCGATGCCGCCCAACCGGCTGGTTGCGTTGCTGCTGCCAGAGCGGGAATCCAGCCCAGAGAGCCTGCTGCTGGGTCGCCAGGTGTGCCGCCAGTTTGGCGTAACGCCGCTGGTAGAGGACATCAGCGAACCGCTGTACGGCTTTGGCAGCTACCGGCGGCGGGATGAGGCTGTGCGCGCGGTTTTTCCTGAATACGACAGCAGTTACCGGCTCAAAATCACCCTGCCTGCCGATTTGCTAGACAGCGACACGCTGAATTTTTACACCGTCACCATTGTTAGCCCGGAAGGTGAGGAAAAAAGTGAAAGATTACGGCCGTCTCACCTGCGCCAAATCATTGCCGCCACCAACTTTAAGCAGCGCAGCCGGGCCGCCATGCTCTACTACCATGCAGAACTGCACGACTTTGCTGTCATCGGCACGCCGCAAAAAAATGAGCACGACCAGGGCTTTTTTGTGAAGTACGGCGACAGCGCCATGGACGTGCAGCCGATTGGCCATCTGTACAAAACCCAGGTTTACCAGCTGGCCGAGTACCTGAACATTCCCGAAGCAATCTGCAGCCGCCCACCCACGTCGGACACCTACAGCGCCGCCAGCACGCAGCAAGAGTTCTTCTTCCGCCTGCCGTTTGAGCTGATGGATTTAATCTGGTATGGCCTGAGCCACGAGATTGCTGCCGAGGTGGTGGCGCGTGAGCTGAATTTGCAGCCGGAGCAGGTGAACCGCGTCTACGCCGACTTGCAGCGCAAGCAGCGTACCACTCACTATCTGCGCACGCCACCGCTGGGTTTGTTCGACGAACTGTAAAAAATCTAGGCTCTTTGGGAATTCAGGGGGTTTACAGCCTGTGATGCGTGAAACGTGAAACGTGACCAGAGAGGCATCACGTTTCACGCCAGACCCCACGAAATCCTGAAGACCCAAAATCTACAGATTACGCAGAGAAATCAGGAGAAATCTGCTGATTTTTCATCTACGGTGGTGCGCCAACTCATGAAATCTCCTTCGTATGTGGGTCGGATTGGCAATCCGACCTACGATTTTCATTCATGGTGTTGAGCGTGCGCTCATCAAGTCTCCTCTGTGAATCTCTGTGTTCTGCTTTTAAGAAAGGTGTTGATCATGTTTGAATTCATTTACCATTTACACCAAAAATTTACTGAGGCAGGTCTGGCCGACCCGCTGCAAGAGACGCTGAATTTGTGCGATATTTTGTCTGGCGGGGCGCTGCGAGGGCTAGACGGCCGTTCCCCCACCCAAATTACGCCCCAAGTCAGCCTGGAGGAGATTGTGCAGCAAAGGCAGCAGGGGGTGCCGTTGGCCTACATTTTGCAGCAGACGGTGTTTATGGGACGGCCGTTCATCTGCACCCCCGCCACCCTTATCCCCCGCGCCGAAACGGAACTGCTGGTGCGCACCGTGCTCCGCCACGCTGCCACCCTGCCGCATGATGATTTGGTCATTGTGGACGTGGGCACCGGCAGTGGCAACATTGCTGTCTCGCTGGCGCTGGCGCTGCCAAACAGCCGCGTCTTTGCCCTGGACATCAGCCCCGAAGCAGCGGCCCGCGCCCAGGAGCACGTGGTGCAATACAATTTGCAAGGGCGCGTTACCGTGGGCATTGGCGATCTGTTTGCGCCGATTGCCAAACTTGGTTTGGAAAAGCAGGTAGACGTTGTGGTGTGCAATCCGCCCTACATTCCCTCTGGTTCTTTAGAGAAGCTGTCGGCCGAGATAACGGCCCATGAGCCGCGGGTGGCGCTGGATGCGGGACCGTATGGGATCAATATTTTTCGGCGGCTGGTGCAGGAGGCACAGACCTTTTTGCGGCCGGGCGGCGTGTTGGCCTTTGAATTTGGTGTGGGGCAGGCGACGTTGGTTGAGAAGCTGCTACAAAAAAAGGGGGGCTACACTCAGATGCAGACGGTGAATGATCAGTTGGGGATGGCCCGGGTGTTTGTGGCGGAAACGGCGGATAGCGAAGAGTTCGCAGGTTTACCAGATGATTGATCCACAAAAAAAGAGGCCTCAACTGGCCTCTTTTTATAGAGCGGGCACCGGGAATCGAACCCGGACTGGTTGCTTGGGAAGCAATCGTGATACCGTTTCACCATGCCCGCTAACGAAGGGGAATTATAGTCTCGTGGCAATTAAGTGTCAAATTATGGAAACGGCCGTATTTCCCTTGCACCCCCTCATTTTCCGCTTATAATGACACCTTCACAATGTTAAATTTTTCTGTCAATTGAATGTTCGCAAAGCCGCAATCTGTTGCAGATGGAGCAAATTGACTTGTAGAGGTTGATGTATGCAGAAGGCCGTTATCTTGTTAGTGGAGGGGAAGCGTGCCGGGCAAAATACGGTCCTGTTAGCTCTGGAAAAAGCTGGGCACACCATCAAACTTTGCCACACCGGCTCTATAGCCATTAAAACCTTAAAAGAGTTTGAACCTCATCTCATCATTTTTAATGCGGCCAGCATGCGCACAAATGGCTCTCGTACTTGCCGACGTCTCAAAAAAAACCGGGAAGATTTGCCCATTATCCACGTGCGGGCAGCTGGTGAGTTCCAAGATGATGAAGCCGAAGCGGATATCTATTTAGAACAGCCTTTCACCCCTCGTAAACTGCTCAATCGTGTCAAAGATTTGCTGCCCATCGACCATGCCGTCGAAGAAACTGTGCAGTATGGGCATATTTCACTGTACCTTTCCAAAAAATCTGTCGATGCCGGGCAGGGGGAAAGCCGACTTACGCCCAAGCTGGCCCATTTGTTGGAGCAGTTTATGCGCCACCCTCACCAGGTGCTCACCCGGCGGCAGCTGATGCAGGAAGTGTGGAAAACAGATTACATTGGGGACACACGCACGTTAGATGTACATATTCGCTGGGTGCGCGAGTATATCGAACAAAACCCGGCTCGGCCCAAATACCTAAAAACGGTACGGGGCAAGGGCTACATCCTGGCTATTCCATCTATCAAAAAGAAATAAGGGCTCGTTTACCGAAAATGCTCCCATATCGTTGAACCAAAGCCAAATAGAAAGCAAAAACGCCACCGATTTAGGTGGCGTTCTCGTTTTTGGTGGGGCAAAGCGGAACTAGCTGTTTTGACGGGCGTGTTCCAGAGCAGCCATCAGGCGGCCCTTGCGGCGTGCGGCATTGCGCGGGTGAATTACATTTTTACGAGCCGCTTTGTCCAGGGTTTTGTAAGCCAAGTTGGCTGCTGCCTGGGCCTCATCCAGCTTGCCATCAGCCAGCAGCTGACGGGTGCGCTTGACGTAGGTGCGAGCCGTTGAAATGTAAGTGCGGTTGTGCGCGGTACGCTTTTGCGTTTGCCGAATCCGTTTCTTTGCAGATTGAATGTTAGCCAAAGTAAAAAACCTCCATTGTGCTTATCTGTATCGCTTTTTTTCGCAATACTGGTGAAAGCAATTTGTTAATTTTATTGCTTTCACGAAAACCGTAGAGGCGTGAGAGCGGGAGAATAATAACATAAACAGGCGGGTTTGCAAAATTGTGTGTGGGGTGTTTGGGGGGATACGGCCGTATTAATCCCCACGTTCAGCCACACAATTTTAGTACCCCTACCTCTGCCCCTACAATATCCGCCCTAGCCCAAATCACACCTTTTTCAGAAAAGCGCCACCAAGCGGTGGCAGGGTAATGACAATCGAGTAGGGTTGGTCGTGCCACGGGATTTCCTCGGCAATAAACTCACCCTCATTGATGACGCCACTGCCAGCAAACCGCCCCTCATCGCTGTTAAGCAGCTCACGGTACGCGCCTGGCTGCGGCACACCCAGCCGGTAATTGTCACGCACCACGGGCGTGAAGTTCAAGCCCACCAGCACCGCTTCATTTCGCCCTGGGGCCACCCGCATAAAAGAGAGGATGCTGCGCTTCGCATCGCGGAAATCGAGCCATTGGAACCCATCCCAGCTGTTGTCTTCTTCGTATAGCGCGGGTTCTGAGCTGTAAAAATGGTTGAGCGCCTTCACAAATTCGTGCAAACCTTTATGTTCTGGGTGGTCCAGCAGGTACCAATCCAGGCTGCGCGCTTCGCTCCACTCCCGCCATTGGCCGATATCCCCACCCATAAAAAGCAGCTTTTTGCCCGGATGAGCCCACTGGTACGCATAAAGCAGCCGCAAATTGGCAAACTTTTGCCAATAGTCACCGGGCATCTTGTCTAGCAGGCTCTTTTTCAAATGCACAACCTCATCGTGCGAGAGGGGCAGGGCAAACTTCTCGCTAAAGGCATACAGCATCGAGAATGTGAGCGACCCTTGGTGATAGGCGCGGTACACCGGGTCATTTTTAAAGTAACGTAAGGTGTCGTGCATCCAGCCCATATTCCATTTCAGGTCGAAGCCTAAATTTTGGGGGTTGTCCTCGGTGGGATGGGTAACGCCGGGCCAGGAAGTGGATTCTTCGGCAATGGTGAGCGTGCCAGGATAATGGGCATGCACTTTTTCATTGAAGGTACGCAAAAAATGCAGCGCCTCGATGTTTTCTCGTCCACCGTACCGGTTGGGCAGCCATTCGCCGTCCTCACGAGAGAAATCCAGGTAGAGCATAGAGGCCACCGCATCTACACGCAGGCCATCGATGTGGTATTTGTCTAGCCAAAAGAGGGCGTTACTGATGAGGAATTGGCGAACTTCATTACGGCCGAAATTAAAAATATATGTGCCCCAATCTGGATGAGCTCCCAGGCGTGGATCTTCATGTTCGTACAGGTGTGTACCGTCGAAGAAGCCCAGGCCATGCTGATCCATCGGGAAATGGGCCGGAACCCAATCTAAAATAACGCCAATGCCCGCCTGGTGACAGGCATCGATAAAAGCCATAAAGTCATTGGGGGTGCCAAATCGGCTGGTGGGGGCAAAGTAGCCGGTTACCTGGTACCCCCAGGAGCCATCGAAGGGATGCTCCGCCACCGGCAGCAGCTCGATGTGGGTATAGCCCATTTCTTTGACGTAGGGAATCAGCTCATCGATCAGTTCGCGGTAGCTGAGCCATTCCCAGCCATCTTTGAGCCGCCAGGAACCAAGATGCAGTTCGTAGATGGAGACGGGGCTGTTGAGACTGTTGTGCTGGTGGCGGGTTTCCATCCAGGCTTTGTCTTGCCAATGGTAGGTGTTGATATCCCACACCATAGAGGCGGTGTCTGGCCGCATTTGGCTGGCAAAGGCAACTGGGTCTGCCTTGGCAACGGTGTAATCCTGGTAATTGGTTTTGATTTCGTACTTGTACATCGTGCCCTGGTTTAGGGCGGGAATAAATAGTTCCCAAAGTCCGCTGCCTGGGTGAAAGCGCATGGGATGGCGACGGCCGTCCCAACTGTTGAAGTCGCCAATGACACTAACGCGCCGGGCATTGGGTGCCCAAAGCAGGAAGCGTGTGCCGCTGACGCCATTGACCGTCATCAGGTGTGCGCCCAGGTGACCATACGCTTTTTCGTGGGTGCCTTCGGCCAATAAGTAGCGGTCGGTGTCTGATAAGGTGGAGGTAAAGGCGTATGGGTCTTCGTGTAGAGCGATGTCGCCCGAGCGAGCGGTGATTTGCAGCTGGTATGCAGTGCCCAACGTCATGTTGGGGAGAAAACCCTCATAGAAGCCGTCCCAATGATAGCGGGTAAGCGGGTGTAACTGCCCCTGAACCTGCACCGCGACTTGTTCTGCCTGTGGGAAAAAGGCACGAATGGCCAGCCCTCCTTCAACTTCATGCGGTCCTAATATGGCAAATGGGTTGCCATGATACCCCCCCACAATAGCTTCAATATCATTTGGGTGTACAGTGGCTTCTTGTTTCCCTTCTTGAGACATAGACACTTCCTGTATTTTTGCTTGTATTTTACTGGATATTTGTTTCTTGGCGAAGCTGACCAATGACACAGCCGGAGATTACGCAATCGCTACCAGAAACAATGGAAACAACTTAATGGGGATTCTACTTGATTGTTGGCGCTGGCGCTCAAATTCATGCTTGTGGCATTCTTGCGTAACGCTGTATGTACAATTTCAGGGTTGAAAATCAAGCAGTTCATTGGCGGATGTCAGCAAATTGGGCCGCATTGGGGAGGCGTCTAGACCGGCCGCCTCCATGCCCAATAGCACGCCGCCTACCACGGGTGGGGCTTGCAGCTGCACCAGCCGGGCGGCGGGAGCGACAGCCTGAACGGTGCGGCGCAGCGGTTCGATTAGCGGCGCACCGCCGCGATAGGTGCTGCCAGACAGAACCACATCGAAAGAGTCTTCGGCGAGACCCAGCTGCCGGATAACGCCAACGGCCAGCGAGCCAAGCTCTGTACCGGCCCAGGTGATGATCTCTTGGGCGACCGGGTCTCCAGCGCCTGCGAGTTGGAAGATGAGGGGGGCTGTGGCCGCGGTGAGGCTGTACCGGTGGCGTACTAGCCCGGCGAGCAAGTCGGGCACGTCGCGGGCACCGGCTCGTTCTACCAGTGCGGTGCTAAGGGCGGTGTGGGGGCCACGGCGGGTCCAGTCGGCGGCAACTGCCTGGATGGCTCGGGTGACGATCTCTGTGGCCCCGCCAAATTCGCCCAGCCAGGAGCCCATGCCGGTAACGCGTCCTACACGGCCGTTTCTATCTCGTCCGCAGCAGTTGTTGCTGGTGCCGGCGACGATGACCACCCCCCAGCCGCTGGCTGCCCCGGCGACCAGCCCTACCAGGGTGTCGTTGCCCAGGATGTATGGCATATTGCCGAAACCGAGCGAGGCGATGATTTTTTCGTGGCCTGGGCGATCTTCTGGCCAGTCGTAGCCGGCGTAGCCAAAGCCTGCGCCGGCAATTGCCGTGCGCGGAATACCGGCCTGGGCCATTGCCTGATTGACAATATCGTGCAGCAGTTGCTGCGCTTGCTCCCAGCCGACAGCTTCCCAGCTGCCGGGGCCTGCCTGACCCGCGCCAACGCAGCGGCCTTGCGCATCAGCAATCAGAGCGTGGCTTTTTGAGTTGCCAATATCAATTCCGAGGAAGTAACGCATGGGAGCCTCTTCATTTGTTGAATTGCGGCAGATAGGGGCGGTGTATTTGCAGCAACTCGTTGAGCACGGCCTCTACCTGGTCTGCGGCTGGGCCAAGGGGGTGGGCCAGCAATGCCTGGTAAGCTGCTTGCCGATCCCCATGAACGGCCGCTTCTACCGTGAGTAGTTCGTACATTTTTACCTGCTGCATTAACCCTAAAACGGCCGTTGGCAGCGGGCGCGTGGGGATAGGCTCTATACCGGCCCGGCTAACCATCGCGGGCAGCTCCAGCACCCAATTTTCTGGCCACCCGGCTACCGCGCCCCGATGGGGCACGTTCACCACGTGCTGCTCGTGCAGATCGTTGTAGTGGGCGTTGAGCAGTTGGGTGGCGACGGTGGCGTAGTAGGCCCCGCCGCGCTGCATCAGGCCGGGGGGCGGCTCGGTGCGGTCTGGTTCGGCGTATTGTGCCAGCAGCTCCGCCTCGATGGCCATCACCTGCTCGGCGCGTGAGGGCGGCCATTTTTCTTGCTCGGCCAGCTTTTGCTGTGTAAAGTAAAAGTAATGCAGGTAATAGTTGGGAATCATTTGCAGCGTTTCGATGAGTGCCGGGGGCCATTGGGGGGTCTCTTCCTGTCGCAGTTGGGCCACGTACTGGGCAAGCACCTGGGGCCACACGTCTTCGCCATCTACGGTGAAGCCACGGTGCCAGGTAAGGTGGTTGAGCCCCAATGTGTCTAGCTGGGCCTGCTCTGGCTGGACAGGAATGCCCAGCTGAGCCAGCTTTTCCAGAATGTTCATTTTCATGTGGAACGGGGCATTGCAGACGCCAACGGCCGTTACTTCTGGGGCATACTGGGTCAACGCCTGGGTAACCAATCCCGCCGGGTTGGTGAAGTTGACCAGCAGCGCCCCCGGCTGGGCCAGCGCTTGCATATCGCGGGCAATGCTAAGAATAATCGGGATGGTGCGCAGCGCCTTGGCCATGCCGCCAATGCCGGTCGTCTCTTGCCCAATGAGGCCGTGCCGCCGCCCTAAATATTCATCCTCGCGCCGCGCCTGCATCCAGCCGATGCGCAATTGGGTGTTGACGTAAGCGGCATCCTGGATCGCCTCTTGCTGGTTGGTGGTGAGCCTCACCGTAAAGGGCGCGCCTTTGGCGGCAACCATGCGCTGGGCAAATTTGCCCACCACCTCTAGCCGCTCGGGCAAAATATCCATCAGCCAAAGTTCGGTGAGCGGGAAAGAATCAATTCGTTCGATAAACCCATTTATGAGTTCGGGGGTATAGCTAGATCCCCCGCCGATAACTGCAACTTTCATTTTGTTTGTTTCCTTGTGAAGCAAATCTTGCACTATCTTTGCACTTTTGCTTGTCATTCCCACCTTTGTGAGGGCAGGCTCCGCAAATGCGGGAATCCACGCCAGTGAAAAGATGGATACCCACCTACGCGAGTATGACACTACTTCTGGCGAAAATCCACTTCAGTGAAAAGATGGATACCCGCCTACGCGGGTATGACACTACTTCTGGTGGGTTTGAAATCTGCAAAAGATAGTGATCTTGGTCATGCCTGCGTGACGCTGCTTTTTAGGATTGGTAGCTGCCTGGGCCGCCACAGGTTTCCTCACGGCGTGCAAAGATCTGCTGGTATTAAAGTGATGCCGACTGGTAAAGCGGCGCACAATTCCGGCGGTAAGCTAGTCCAGTTATTATCGAACAACATGAAATCAACCAGGTTGGTCAGGTTGCCAATTTCTAACGGCACACTGGTCAGGCTGGAACCAGAAAAACGTAAGACCGTCAAATTACTCAGGTTACCAATTTCTGGTGGTAGGCTGGTTAAACGGGTGCCTAAAAATCGCAGTTCAGTTAGCTGGCTCAAATTGCCGATTTCCGGCGGCAGGCTGCCCAAGTTATCTTCCGATAAAAGTAAATTCCGCAAATTGGGCAAACTCCCGATTTCTGGCGGCAGGCTACTCAGGTTATTGTAGCCCAGCGAGAGGGTCGTCAGGTTGCTTAAATTGCTGATTCCCGGTGGCAAGGTTGTCAGTTCAGGATTCCCCTCAATCAAAAGATAATCCAGGTTCTTCAAGTTCCAAATTTCCGGCGGCAGGCTGGCCAAACTGTTGTTAAACAGGTAAAGGTAGGTGAGATTGGTTAAATTGCCAATTTCCGGCGGCAGGCTACTCAGGCCACTACTTTCCACTAACCTGAGCGAGGTCAGGTTAGTCAGGTTACCAATTTCTGACGGCAGGCTGCCCAGGTTGTTTTCCGACAGTTCTAGCTCGGTAAGATTGGTTAAACTACCGATTTCCGGGGGTAGGCTGCTCAACCCGTTGTAAAGCAAGTAGAGTGAGGTCAGGTTGGTGAGGTTGCTGATGCCTGGGGGTAAGCTGGTTAAATTGGGACTACCGCCAATGGTAAGAGACCTCAGGTTGCGCAAATTCCAGGTTTCCAACGGCAAGCTGCTCAAATTGTTACCCGATAAATAAAGCGAGGTCAGATTAGATAGATTGCCAATTTCTGGCGGCAGGCTGCTTAAACTCGTGTTGCTCAACAAACCCAGGCCGGTGAGGTTTGTCAGGTTACCAATTTCCGGCGGCAGGCTGCTCAAACTTTCGCTGGATATGGACAGCCCTTCCAGATTGGTCAGGTTGCCGATTTCCGGCGGCAGGCTGCTTAAATTTTTACCAATAATGGTCAGGGCGATAAGGTTGGGGAAGCTGCCGATTTGTGGCGGCAGCGTTTCCCCTTCCACGTTGTTCCAGGAAATGGTGATGACGTGTTGATTGGCACATTCAGCCACAATCCAGTAGAAGGGGTAATCAGATGCTGAGTCATTGTTGAGTGGCGAAAGGGCCAATAACGCTTCGTATTCACTCTGGACCACTTGAGTGCCATCCTGGCAAATGATGGTAGGCGGTGTCGGTGTAGGGGTGACGGCCGCTGCGGCGAGGCTGGTGGCGTCGGGAACGGCCGTTGGCGTAGGAGCCAGGGTTGGCGTGTTCGGCGGCGCGGCGACTACGGTGGGTGACGCGGGTAATGGCTCGTTTTCAGAGGTAGGCAGCTCCGCGACCACCTGGGTGGGCACAGCCGTAATTTCCTGGTCATTGCTAATTATCGTAACTTGGGGCGGGGCAGGGGTTTCTGGTGTGGCTATTTGCCCTGTGTTACTTTTGGTGCAGGCAGCTGCGCCTACCAGCAAAATAGCCGCAAGCAAGCTCACTAATCGGTTTAATCGTTGTTTTACCATTTTACTCCTATTGCGGGAACGGCCGTTCCCGCACCTGTCTCAGTCCTGTTGGGTTACTGGTTAGCCAAATAGATGTGCCCGGTGGTCACGAGGGCATACTCGGTGGCGGTGGTGAATTGGAGGGTGACGGCAACGGCCGTTGCCGACCCAGCGACGGGCAAGGGACAGTCAAAAAGCCAGACGGTTTCACCAAAGTCCAACACATCGGGCGTGACGGTGCAGGGTTGCACCTGGTCATCGGGCAGCGTGATGGTCATTTGCTGCACGCCGGTGATGGGGTGGGTGCTGCTGTCGTACTCGCCATAATCGCGCATGGCAAAGTGACCTTGCAGGTTGCCGCTGGCGGGATCTACCTGGTAATTTAGCGTGGGGGCCACGGGCAGCAGCCCGGTAAAGTTCAGCCCACGCCAAAAGATGGTGGTACGGCCGCCTGGCTCCAGCCACGTCTGGTCAAAATCCGCCTCGTCGAGCGAAAAATAATCCTGAACGTCCTCAGAAACCAGATCATAAACGGCAAAGCCGAGGTCGCCGTTGACCTGGCTGTAAAACTGGTCGCCAATCTGCACATACCAGGGGGCGTGGCCGCGAAAGCCCGTGCTCTCGGAGTAGATGAGGACGGTACGGCCGTCTACCCCCACCAGCTCCAGATACCACGCCGGATAATCGTCGGTCCAGGCATTGACGTAGCTGAGCGTGTCCACCGGCTCCAGGTCGGTGAGGCTGGCCAGCAGTGCCTGCACCTGGGGGGTCACGTCATTGCCGTTGGGGTGGATGAAACGGCCGTCTGCCAGTTCAATCTGCTCAAATTCATTGGCGGCTGGCCCCTCACCAACCCAGGTGAACAGGGTGTTAACGGCCGTTACCGGCCAGGCCGCCGACAGAGCAAAGCCATCGTCCCCAACCACCAACAGGCTGTCTGTGGGCAAACTGGCTTCCGATTCAGGTTGAAAGCCAAACCGATAGTCTGAATTTGCTGATAGGTAGTCCACTTTTTGCGGGGTGGTGAGCGTGTAACCGGTGAAGGTAACGGCCGTAATTTGCATTACCAAACATTCGCCGGGTGCCCAGGCAGAAATGTGGGCCAGACCATCTTCACCGGTGGTCTCGTAACTAAATGCTGCGGTTGGCCCCAGATAAAATTCAATCCCGGCCAGCGGTGGTTCCCCCTCATCCCAAAAGCCGTTGCCATTTTCATCTAGCCAGGCGAACACGTCTGCGCCGGGGAAGCAGTCGGCCAGAATCTCAGGGGTGGGGGTTGCCAATTGTGGGGCGGCGGAAGGCGTTTCCCGCACGGGAATTTGCTCGACGGGGGGCTCGGTGCAGGCGGCGGCACCGAGCAGCAAGAGGATCATCAATAAACCGATTAGGCGTCTGGCAGGCTGTTGTGCCATGATGTTTGCTCCTTTTGTGGCTGGTTGGTAAGTGGTGGGGACGATACGGCCGTTGCCAGCCAACCGTCCCCACCTAAAACGTTCCCAGCCTGGGTTTTGGTTCCCCAAGAGAATTTTTCCCATAGGCCAACGCACCGCTATTCTATCGTGGGGCCATAACGCTTAATTCTGGCAGTCGCAGGTGCAGTTCAAAATAACGGCCGTCCTGCGCCACGATGGGAAACGCAGGGTTCCGGTTCACCGCTTCCCAGGCGTGGGTGAGGGCATCCCCTTCAAGCCAAATGCCTGCCGCCTCCTGCAAATCCACCCCCAGCGCCGCCGCATCCCAAAGCGGCAGCGCCGTTTGTTCCAGCCACGCTTCGGCTTCAAGTTCACGGGCGGTGAGCTGGCCGGACTGCGGCAAATAGGGCGTGCCTGCAACGCCTGCGCCGGAGGTGAGCAGTTCCACCAGCTCATGGAACCCGTCCGGCGCACCGCTAACATATTCGCTGACTTCTTGGGACGATTCCAGCAAGTGAATGCTGATGCGGGTGGTGCTGCCATCCATCACCGTTTCGCGGGGTGCGTAGCGGGCTTTCATGCGCAAGAACCCTTTATCGGCAACGGTTTGCAGCAGCGCAGCCAACTCGGCTTCGCTGAGCTGACCCTGCCACACCTGCCGCTGAAAATCGTCAGTCCAGGTGGTCCAGATGATACGGCCGTTGCCCCACACCTGGGCCGCAAACAGCTCATTAACCAGAGCCGCCGTCGGGGCCGAGCCGCTGCCGCCAGCAAACACCTGGATGACCAGCGCTTCTGGATCGGTATCCCAGGCTAATTCAGCTGATGGTGGCTGGGTAACCTTCACCGCCACACCAGGCTCCTGGGGTAATTCCGCTTGCGACAACAAGGCGCAGCCTGTGGCCAGCAACAACATACAAAAAGTGGCAATTTTTTTCATGCTCACTCCATCAAAACAGCGTACGGTCTGGTAAACGACATGGTCACGACGCTTCCCCCACAACCCAACGGCGGATCAACACAATGCTGGTTAGCACCATGACCACCGCCAAAAAGGTGCGGGAATTGGGGCCAGCCAGGAAGGTTTCCCAAAACATCACTATCGCCGCGACCAACAAAAATACAGCCAAAACCAAATTCATCGGCTTTCTTTGCTTCATTTCACCCTTTCCTTTCGTAAGCGTTCAGCTCTCCCTGGGGTAAGAGCATCGCCTCGGCGCTTCGCGCCTGGCGATGCCAAAGATTTTGGGGTTTTTTCAGTTTGGGGGGTCATTTTGACCCCCCAAACTGAAAAAACCCAGACCCTTTCCCCTGCACGGGGCGCTAAGCGCCCTCGTGCGGGATATCAACTGAACAGTTACGCTCTTTCTCAAAAAACATTCACGGATGACACAGATTTCGCTCGCTCATGAAAATTTATCGCGTGACGAGCGGCAGGTAGAGCTGGTACCCCGCCTGGCTGGCCGTTGGATCATAGAGAAAAACGTCATAAGTGCCGTTGGTATCGCCCGCTGCCAGATTGCTGGCCAGCGAGGTGAAGGCGACGATGGGGCCGTCGGCGGCCATCATCGCGCCGTTGCTGGTATTGTTGGGATTCGCGCCGCTGGGTGTCTCGCTCAGGCGGATGGTCTCACCAGTGGTGCGGTCGTGGAGGAAGATGCTTTGTGGGCCGTTTGCGCCATCTGCCAAATTGGTAGCCGTTGAGTAAAAAGTGACGTAACGGCCGTCCCCCGTAATCCCTGCCTGCCCCGACCCGCCGTTGCTCTGACCGCCGCTGCTGTTCACCGAAACCCGCTCTGTCCGCACCGCGCCCGGTTCATCAAAAATACCATCCTCGTCTGTGTCCCGGTCGCGCACAAAAATATCCAGGGAAAGATTGGTGTCGTTAGGTACCAGATTGGTGGCATAGGAGTGGAAGGCGACGTAACGGCCGTTTCCCGCCAGCGCCGGTTGGTATGATTCCGACAAATGGCCGTTGCCTTCTGTGCCATCCGTCGCTACCGAGACGCGCACGGTGGTCGTCGCTCCCGGCTCGTCAAAAATGCCGTCGTTGTCGGCATCCCGGTCATGCACGAAGGCATCGCGCACGCTGTTGGTGTCGTTGGGCACCAGATTGTTGGCATAGGAATCGAAGCTGACAAAACGGCCGTCTTCCGAAATAGCGCGATTGATGGTAATGAAGCTGTCATGGTTGCTCTGCTGCCCGTCGTGGGTTACAGAAACACGCACTGTCTCGCCCGTTTGGGTGTCGTGGACAAACAGATCCTGAAAGCCGTTGCTGTCGTTGGGTACCAGGTTGCTGGCGGTAGATTGGAAGGCGATGAAACGGCCGTTGCCAGAAATGGACGGGTATTCGGCATTGGCGTTGGCCAGATTGCCGCTGCTGTCTACCGAAACTACGCTGGTAGTGCCCGTTTGCCGGTCGTGCAAAAAGATGTCCTGAGCCACGTTGGTGTCGTCCGGCACCAGATCGCTAGAAAAGCTGCTGAAGGCGACAAAACGGCCGTTGCCCGAAAGCACCACGGAATATTCTGAACAGCACACGCCAAACGCCGCTTGCGCCCCCGCAGAAGTGACCGACACGCGCTCAATCTGCCCGGTTTGCCGGTCCAGCACAAAGGCGTCGCGGATGCTGTTGGTATCGTCGGGGACCAGGGTGGTTACATTGGAGACGAAGGATAGGAAACGGCCGTCGGCCGACAGCGACGGGTACAGCGTGGAATTATCAATCACCGCATCCGTGAAATCACCGGGGACACGCAGCAGGGAAACGCTGTTGCCTTGCGCTGCCGCGCTCCAGGCCATGACCCCGCCCAACAGAAAACAGATCAACAAAAAATGAACTTTACGCATCCAAACACCTTGTTTGCAGAGACGTTGTCATCACTGCGCAAAAAATTAGGGCTTTTTGGGAGTAGCAGCGCACCCCGTGTGCGCCCAAACTGGGCAGGCACGGGGTGCCCCGACTGATGGCGTCATCCCCCTAAAACGATGAGCCACTCCCCTTACCGCACAATCATGGGCAAATAAATGGTGGCAACGACCTCGAAATATTGCGGCGTCTGGTTAAACCACAGCACCTGATCGGTGCCCGTACCGGCAAACAGAATGTCTAAATCGCCATCGCTGTCCACGTCGCCCAAGGCGATGTCGTAGGGGCTTTCTGCACCCAGGCTCAGGCCGCTGTTGCTGAAGGTGCCGCTGCCATCGTTTTCCCACACCTGGTTGCTGCCCACGACGCCTGATCTTCCGGTGACGAGATCAAGATCATCATCACCATCCAGGTCGCCCAGGGCCACGCTTTGGCCTTCGGCTAAGGATTGCCCGCTGTTGCTAAAGACGCCGCTGCCATTGTTGAGCCATAGCTGCGCATTGCCGCCGAATGTGCCAAACACCAGGTCTGGATAGGTGTCTCCGTTCACGTCGCCAATCACCACATCCCAGCTCCAGTCGAAGCCCAGGTCTTGGCCGCTGTCGCTGAAGTTGCCGCTGCCGTCGTTGAACCAAATCTTGTTGCTCCGGTTGTTTGAGCCGCCGTTGGCTACGGCCGCATCCACAAAGCCATCCCCGTTCAAATCTGCCAGGGCCACTGCCTCTGAATCGGAGGTGCCCAACCGCTGACTGCTGTCGCTGAAGTTGCCAGCGCCGTCGTTAAACCACACGGTGTTTGCGTTACTCACTGGAGGATCGCCCCCGTAACGGCTGTTGGCCACAAAGGCATCCACAAAGCCATCGCCATTCAGGTCGGCCAACGCCACGCCGCGGCTATTGGCGTTACCCAGCTGTTGGCCGCTGTTTTGGAAGGTGATAAACGAGTTGTTTTCTGCGGCCAGCCAGACCTGATTTTCGCCGGTGTCGGCCAGGGTTACCCGTCCGCGCGCCACAAAAAAGTCTAGATGGCCATCGCCGTTGAGGTCGGCAACGGCCGTTTCTTGTCCCCCAGTCCCATAATTCGTCGGCAAAAAGAAAAAGACGCCGCTGCCATCGTTGGTCCAACGCCGGTTGGAAAAATCGTTACTTTCCAAAATGTGCAGGTCGCTATTGCCGTTCAGGTCGGCCAGGACCACGCTGTTGGTTTTGCCCGTGGTCAGCCGCTGCCCGCTGTTGACAAAGCTCCACGCCGTTTGATCGGCGGCCGCTACCTGGTTTGTTGTTGGCCCAGTGTAGGCAAAATTACTAGACTGCTGCGCTGCCAGAGGCAAGGCCAAGCTCAAAACAAGCAGGCCTAACAGGGTGATAATCATCAGTTTCTTCACAAGCTTTTTTCCTTTTTGTTCGCATGGATTCCCGCCCTGCGCCTTCGCGGGGGCAGGGCGGGAATGACAGTTCATATGACTTCGTTAAGGTTGCTAGCGCAAGATAGCGGGTAGATAGACGCTGTTGGCCCAGGTGCTAGGCCCACCGGGGTCTACGATGACCCCGTTGGCGGTCAGATCGTCGTCGCCGCGCTGGCCGTCTACAAAGTGCAGGGTAATGACGTTGCCGTTGATTTCTGCGCCGGTGGTGCCGTCGAAGGTGAAGTTGTACCAGTGGGGTGTGGGGTTGTTGGGGGTACGGCCGTATTTCCACCAGCCGCGAATCATGCTGCCTGGCAGGGTCACTTCCACTGTGGCGCTGCCGCCTGCCGGCACGTCGGTCAGCTCAAAGGAGAAGAAGCCATAGTTAAATGAGTCATTGGGCGTGTTGCCCGACGAAGGGTTGGGCACAGCCTGCACGTTGGTTAAAGTAAAGTTGGGATCGGTGGCAAAGGTAACAGACCTGCCATCAACCGCGTTGGACACAGAAGCCACCTCCGGCTGCACCGAATCCGGGATGCCGTCGTTGTTGCCGTCGCCATGGTTGGGGGCGTTCAGTTCATCCCAATCCGTGATTCCGTCGCCGTCGTTGTCCGGGGTTGGCTCCGCGCGCACAATCAACGTCCGGCCATCCCCCAACCCGGGCGCAAAGGCGATCTGTCCGGCATTATTGATTGCCAGTTTACAAATGAGCCCGGTGCTGGCGATTACTACTTCGCTGCCAAACAGGTAGTCGCCCAGCCTGGGACCGGTAGTGTCGCGCACCACCCGGTGCGCAACGGGGTTGGGACCAACAAAAATACCATAATAATCATCGCCCGAAGCGTCTGTGCCACCGGCGGCAAAGGCGTAGCGATACCGATCATTGATGACGGGCGAATAAAACCCGGAACTTGCTGTGTGCAAAACCGGTTGGCGTCCCCCCGTATAAAGTTCAGCGAATAAGATCGTTCCGTCCTGCTGTCGGGCATTCTGTGCATAAATGATCCCGCCATACGGCGCCGCGCTCATCATGTTGCTGGTTTGGGGAACCAAGCTGTTGTTGTTCAGCACGTCCCGCAAGTACCAGCCTGACGGCGTTTCCTGCGCCCATAAGAGCCGGTAGGCTTGAGAATTGGGGCTCTGATCCGATTCCCGCCAGGCAAAACCGCCCGTAGCGCTGCCCAGGCTGCTAATAATTGTGTCCTTCGTCGCAGCCTGGTAAATGGTAACCGGCTGCCCGTTTATCATGCGTACCAATCCGTCCGGCTCGGTATAGCGAGGAGAATCGTACTGAGCCACAATGTTTCCGGCGTCGTCTATCACCGCCTGCCTGTACCGGCGAAACGCCGTGCCGTCTGCGGCAAGCGTTTGGGTATCCAGCAGCGTCACACTGCCAGCGGCGTCAAGGCGCGTCAAGATAGACCCGACAGCCTGAAATATCCCGCCGGAAATCGTGGGATCAGCAATGTCATGGCTCAGGGCAATCACCCCCGCGTCGCTCAAGTCAACGCAAGCGTGCGACCGGTAGAGCAAGCCATCGGTCAAGGGAGGCAGGTCGGCGGGGTCAAAGCGCCGGGTGAGCGTTTGCCCATCGCCCACAAAAACGCCATAGTCTGCCGGATTATCGACCCACTCGGAAAGAGCCATAAACGCGACCTCGCCCTGTTCGTTAATGTCTAACGACCAGGCGTAGGGAAGCCCAGCCAATATGCCGGTGTCCAGCTCCGCAATGAGGGTAAAGTCGAAGGGGGGTCCCATGGCGAACCGAAAGCGGGTATTGTTGTTGGCTGAGATTGGATCGGGAATGGCAGAGGCAACCTGAGCCGGCGTGGTTTGCAGACCAGTCAAAGTGGGGTCCGTTTTACTTTGAATCAGAACCTGCTTTTGCTGCCCGGCAGCCAGCGCGTCGATCGTGCAGGTGAGCGGCGTACCTGATCCCGAACAGCTCACGCCGCTGTCGGGATAGGTTTGCTGCCAGGTGATGCCGGGCGGCAGGGTCACGGCGGCGGTGGCGGCGGCCGTATCCGGCCCATTGTTCAGTATTGTCAGCTCATAGGTCAACGTGTCCCGGGGGTCCACGGGAACAGGTCGGGCGGTCAGGGTGATGGCGTAGTCGGCGCAGGCGGGGAGGGAAGTAGTGGCGGTGTGAACGGCCGTATTATTTGCCGTATTGTTGTCATAGACATCGGCGCTCACCGTTGCCCGGTTGGTAAAGCTGGCGCAGGCGGCAGTGCCGACCTGCACGGCAATGGTCACCGTGCGGCTGGTGCCTACCGACAGCGTGCCCAGGTTACAGCGCACCCGTCCCAACGAGAGGGTACAGCCGGACGTGCTGCCGCCCGGCACAAACACGCCGCCGTAGGGCAGCACATCTTCAATAATAACATTGGGGGCGGCTTGCGGGCCGTTGTTGGTTACGGTCAGGTCATAAGTCACCGTACTGCCCGGCGTCAGCGGCGAGGCCGGACCGCTCATGGTCAGGCTCAAATTACTGCGTATGGGCGCTGTTGTTGAGACCACCTGCAAATCGTCGAACATCACATCGGCCTGGAGACTGATCAGACGTATGGCGACAATAGACCCCAACGTTCGCCCGTTGTCGCCCGTGTCGGTGTCGGTCACTTTGAAAGGTTGCCACTGAGCCATGCCGCCGCTAAAGGTGAAGGTTTTGGTGTCGTTGGTGCCTTCAAACACCACGCGCCCACTGGTGGCCGGGTTACCATTTTCGGCGGGCCAGGCCCAGGCCCACACTTGCGCCTCGGCAATGATGGCCGACGGGGTGGGCTGGTTGAAGGTAATGCGGTCTTCGTTGTTGCCATACAGCGTCAGCGCCGATTGCGGCGTGGGTGACAGCGGCTGGCCGGGCGACATTGGGAGCAGGAACCAACCGAAGTCAGTCATGAGTAAGTCGTGATTAAAGTCGGTGGTGTTGAACCGTGGCGGGGAGTAACCGTTGCTAAAGTTTTCCACCAGGGAGATGGCGCTGCTGGTTGTTTGGGCAACGGCCGTTTCCCGCCCATCATCACCATTGACCAGCCACAAAACAGCCACCAAAAGCGTAAAAATCAGAAACCATTTTTTCATCATAAACAAATCCTTTTGATAAAAAGATGTGGCACGGCAACGTCTTTACAAGGCTAAACCAAGCTGGCGCAACAACGCGCCTGCATCGTAATGCAGCTCGACATGGGTCACTTGCTCCTCATAAAAATGGCAGCCCATTTCCAGCGCCAGCGTGACTGTGCGGCCGGTGCAGGGCAAGCCCCAAAAAGGGGCTACCTGTCGCCCGGTCAGCAGCAGTTCCAGGCGGGCGCTATCTTCGTCGGCTTGTATGTGTTTGTGGGTGATGCTGGAATGGTTAAAGGCGTTGAAGAAGGTTTGCAAAACGGCCGTTACCGCCTCGTGCCCCACAACCAGGCAATTTTGGGCAAAATCTTGGAAGATAACCTGGTGGCTGAAGGGAACGGCCGTTACATCTTGGGTAATGCGCAGCGCAGTGAGCTGATTTTGGGCCAACGTCTGAGAGTTCATCGCCCCCAGCATAGCCATAACTGTTTCCAAACCTGTTTCCAAGTTGGCAAAAATTGGCTTCAGCTAGATGAACTGGGTCAAATTTGCGCCAGCAATTGGGCGATGGTGGGGGGGGGCTGGTTGAGCAGCGGGGGGGGGCGGCTGACAATATCTGGCAGGGGCAAGGTTTGTTGCGTCAGGCTGTGGTACCGTTTGCGATACTCAATATTGGGCGATTTTTCATACAGGGTGCGGTAACGAACGGCCGTTTCCCTCCGCAGCGCCTCGCGCGTGGGATCGATCTGGCAGATGGTAAACTGAATCCCGGCGATTTCCTCTGGTGCATCGGTGGTAGCCAGCAGCGCCGTTAAATCGGCCAGCACATCGGCGACGGTGCGCAGCCCAATGGCCGCTTCGCAGCGCCAGCGCAGCAGTTGGGCAACCTGCACCACTGTGGGGCGCCGCACTTTTTGGGCAATCGCCGCACTTTCAATCGTGAGCTGAAGCGCTTCATCTGGGTGGCCTTGCTCAAATTTTAGCAGCGCCAGCGTGTGCAAATCGTTGCAGACATCGGCTTGCAGCTCCAGCTGACGGCCCAGCCTGACCGCTTTTTCCAGGCAGGCAACGGCCGTTTCCCACTCATCTTGCCAGGCAAACAGCCGTCCCAAATTCCCCAATATGCGCGCACTATACATCATTAGGCCCTGCTCCAAATTCAGCGAGAGCGCCTGGGTGAAGCAATTAAGCGCCATCTCAAATTGGCCCAGACGGCCGTAGGCTAACCCCATGTTCATCAACATGTTGGCCAGCCAGGTCTGATTTTCCAGCAAAATATCAATTTCCCAGGCATCGTGATACGCTTGCAGCGCCTGTTCAAACTGCCCCAGGTGATGGTGCATGATGCCCAGATTAGCATAATTGCGAGAGATGCCTTCCTGATTTTGCAGCTCTTTTTCCAGGGCCAGCGCTTGTTCGATGTAGGGAACGGCCGTAGCAAACGCCTCTTGCCGAAAATAGATCAGCGCCAAATTGCCAATGTTGCGCGACACGCCCTCTTTATTCCCCAACGACTCTTCCATAGCCAACGCTTGCTGAATGTGCGATTGCGCCTGCTCATACTCACCCATGTCGATCAGCACCAGGCCTATGTTGCCCAAATGCCGGGCAATACCGTGCTGATGCCCCAGCTGCTTATCAATTTGCCAGGCGCGCTCCGTGTAGCGCAGCGATTCGGCCAGTTCCCCCTTGAAGTAAAACATGCTGCTCAAATTGGTGTAGCATTTGGCCAGCCCCGCCAAATTATTGGCTGCTTTGGCCAGGGCAATGCCCTCGTTGAAGGCCGTGAATGCATTTTCATAATCGCCGGTAAAGGTGAGCACAAGGCCCACGGTGGCCAAGCAGCGCGCCTCTTCTCGTTCGTTTTTTTGGCTTCTGGCCAGATGCAGCGCTTCTTGGGCGTAGCCAATCGCCTGATCATAGCCACCTTGCCGCAAGTGCAGGGTGGCCAGGCCATCCAGTACGTCAATTTTGCCCAGATGATTGGCGTTTTTTGAAGAAGCGATGGCGCGGGTGAACTGATTTTTTGCGGCCGGATAATTGCCATTTGCCAGGTACAAATGCCCCAGAGCAGCCGCCAGTCGGGCGGTTAGCTCGGCATTGTTGGCCATGCGCACCATCGCCTCGGCCTCCTGGTAGACAGATTCTGCCCGCGTGGCGTTGCCCAGCTTAAGGTGGCATTCCCCTATCCGGCACAACATGTCGATCTTTTCGGGCAACTGGGCCAGGCGTGGCAGGGCATGCTGAAAATGGTGGATGGCTTCTTCGTAGGCGTAAACGGCCGTTGCCGCCAACCCAGCCTTCACCAAATAATGCGTTTCTTGGTCAATTTCCCCCGCTTTGCCCCAATGGTACGCCAAAATTGCCGCCGTCGCGCCCATAAGCTCTAGCTGACGCGCCGCCCGCCGGTGCAGCAGTTCCCGGCGCAGCCCGCTAATTTGAGAGAGCACCGCCTCGCGCACCAGATCATGCCGGAATTGATGGGTAAACGGCCGTTTCCCCTCATCACAAACCAGCAGCCCTTGCCGCACCCCCATCTCCAAAGCCGCCACGGCCTCTTCTTCACTGCGGGCGCTCACCGGCTGGGCCAGGGGCAGCGTAACCGGGCTGTTGAGCACCGCCAGCGCTTCCAGCACCTGCCGCCCGCTTAACGTCATCCGCTGCAACCGCCGGTTCACCAGCTCCCGAACGCTGGGCGGTACGGGCAGCGTTTCTGGCAGCAGTTCTGCCTGGCTCAACTCCGTCAACAGCTCGGTGACAAACAGGGCGTTGCCCCCAGTGGCCTGGGCCATCATCTGGGCAATGTGCCGCCGGTACCCCTGCGGCAGCTGGGACCACAAATGAACCATGAGCTGCTCAATGGTGTGGGCCGAAAAAAGTGAAAGTTGCAGCTGATGGGTCGATTTACGCGACAAATCATGCAGCAGCGTTTGCAGCACCGGGGAGTTTTCTTGCTCTTCCTGCCGCAGCGCCCCCACCAGCAAGATGGGCTGTTTGGCCAAACGCAAGGCGATGGTAGAAAAAAGCTGAAGGCTGGCGTCGTCGGCCCACTGCAAATCGTCGATGAAAATCAGGCGTGGCTGGTGGCTGCCATCTGGGGTGCGGCTAAGGAAATCGAAGACGGCCGTTAACAGCTGCCCCAATTCACCCGCCTGAATCGGATGAGAAACGGCCGTTCCGCCGCCCAATCGTTCTGCCTGAGCAGGCAGCAAACGCGCCAGGTAGAGCTGCACAAACAGCGGCAAAGCGTGCAGCGCCGCTTCATCCCAGGCGGCCAGATGGGCGGCTAATACCTCTTGCCACGGCTGGAACGGCAGCACCATGGTGGATTCGTAGCAATGTCCCATTAACACCTGCCCCGGCTTTAGCTGGGCCGCAAATTCTTGCATCAGGCGAGATTTACCCGCGCCAGCCTCGGCCTGGATGAGCAAAATCTGGCCACTGCCCGCCTGGGTGGCTTGCCAAACTGCCTGTAGCTGGCTCATTTCTGCGTCGCGGCCGACGAAATCGGCCGTTTTGGCCAGAACCGGGTCGGGCAAAACGGGCAAGGTGATAGGCCCAGGCCGGCCAATTTTGCCCGTCTTAATTTGGGTATGGATGGTTTGCAGCTCTGGGGTGGGGGCCACGGCCAGCTCTGCCTGCAAATAGGCGCAGCACTTTTCGTATTGGGCCAGGGCGGCTTCGCGCTGGCCCGTTTGCGCATAAAGCACCATCAGGCGGGCGTGCCCAACTTCTAGCAAGGGGTTTTGCTGAACCAGCTGCTGGGCATAGGGTAGGGCGGTCGCTGGCTGGTCTTGGGCCATCAATCGATCGATGAGTTGCAGCAGCCCCCGTTCTAGCAGGTGGCGCAAGCGGGCCTGCTGCACCAACACCCACTGCTCAAATTCCGGGGTGTCATCCAGGGTGAGCCCGGCTAAAAATTCAGCCCGGTAGAGGGAAACGGCCGTTGCTAACTGTGTCACGCCAGGGTTTGGCCCTTTCTCTTCCAAAATGGTTAAAAATTGCGTTAAATCGATACTAACCGCAGCAAAGTTCAGCTGAACCATTTCCCCGCTGGTGAGCAAAATCGACTGGCCCAGCTGCTTGCGCACCCGGCTCAGCAGCACAGCCAGCGCCCGACTGGGGGCATTGGCCTCCTGGCAAAACAAGGCCATCAAATGACGCCGCGTTTGCGGTTGTTCCATCGTGGCCAGGTAAGCGACCAGTGCCCGCGTTTTGCGGCGCAGCGGCACCGCCTGGCCATTCACGATTGCGGAAAAAGAACCGAGTAGTTGCAGAGAAACGTGTGCAGATTGACTCATCGTTACAAAACCGTGCCACCCAGCCAACACGGTGACAAAGGCGACCTTTGGGATTGGAAGGTGGCCGGGGCACGTGGGTGGGCAGTCACAAAGATTTAGGGTAGGTAGTATACAGAAAAGACGGCCGTTTGTGCATAAATCGCGTTTAGCTGTCAGGGCTTTTCAGTTTTACTGAATGGGACGCAGTCTTTTTTTGCTTGATTTTGATTTACTGAAAAGCCCTGGTTTAGCTGTGGCCCAAATACCGTGTTTCAGGCGACGTTTCTGGAGGAGTTGCTGGTGAGGATATGGGGAGGACCAAGGATGTGGGGGGATTGGAAACGGCCGTTCAGGCCGCAAATAACGCCCGGCAAACAAAAGCTTGCCGGGCGTTCTCTCATTAGAAAACTGTGTTCTTACTCATACCGCAGCGCATCGGCAATGACCACCTGCGACGTAGCGCGAGCGGGCAGCCAGGCGGTCAGCAGGCTGGTGACCACAATGACCACCCCAATGCCACCCAGCGTCGCCCACGGCGGCAAAAACGCCAACCCCTGGTCAGCCGCCACCTGCAAATACAGGTTGTAGGCAAAGGTCAGCGCCAGCCCGTAGCCGATCACCGTCGCCAGCCCAGATACAAACGCTCCTTCAAACAGGAACACATTTTGCACCATGCTCTGGCTAAAGCCGATGGCCCGCAGCACGCCAATCTGCTGGCGGCGCTCCACCACGGCGCGGATAGTCACCACACCCAGCGCGGCAATGCCGATGAGCAGCCCCAGGCCGATGAAGCCCTGAATGAGGTAGAAGATGCTGCGCACCGAGGCGCGGCTTGCTTCCAACTGCTCTTTGGGCAGCGAAGTTTGTAAACCACTGCGGCTGAACTCGCCTTCGATGGCGTTGGCGGCGGCGCGGGCGTCGCTGCCTTCTGGCAGGCGCAGGAGGAAGCGGGTGGGCTGGTCATACCCCAGCATGGCGGCCGCTTCGGCGCTCATCGTGGCCCCAAAGAAGTTGGGCGCAGAGCTGATGACGCCAATAATGGTGAAGTCGTGCGCCGTGCCGTCGGTCCCGGTCAGGGTGATGGTGACCGGCTCGAAGGTATCGGCGGAGGCGCTGATGGCGTTCACGGCAAACGCATCGTCGTTGCGCTGGGCGGTGGGGTCGCCACCCCGGTTAATCGAAAAGTCGTCGATGAGAATGAGGCTGGGGTCGGTTTGAACGGCCGTCCACACTGCTTCCGCACTCTCATACCCGGCGGCCCAGGTGCCCAGCTCCAGCCGATGAGTGGCAAAAAACGCCTCATCCACGCCGTTGATCACGTAGCTGGCCGCATTGGCCATCTCTGGGCTTTGCGCTTCCACGGGGGCAAAGATGGTGGCGGCGATGGCCTGAGGCTCGTCCATCTCACCCGCGGCGGCGAGGTCGGTTACGGCCGTTTCCAAATCCGCCACGCTCACCGGATTAAACGGATTGGCCTGCACCAGCACGTCATAATCGCCGCTGCCGCTGATTGGGTCCAAAAAGTTGCTGAAGGTGTTGGTGATGGTTGTGGTGCTCACCAGCGTAAAAATGATCAGGCTGAACATCGCCAGGGTGGTAGCGGTGCGCCCCTTGTTCATCACCGGGTAGGCGATAGAGACGCGGGCCACCGGCAGCAGGCGGCCAAAACGGCCCAGCAGCCCGGCAAAAAGGTTCAGCAGCGCGTCGGCATTGTAGAGGAACAGCACAATCGCGCCGCCCACCAGGAACATGCCGCTGATGAAAAAGTCGCCGGGGTTGCTGCCCAGGTCGGCCAGTGCGCCGGTGCTGCGGGTGGGCAGCGCCCAGTACAGGATGAGCCCCAGACCGACAAAGGAGTAGGCCAACCGGTCGGGCAGGCGCAGCCAATGGCCCAACTGCCCTAAACCAATGATGAACAGCGAAACGCCCAGGGCGTAGACGCCAATTTGCTCCGCCACATTAACCCCTACGTAGGCAAACGTGTAGCCCAGCGCCAGGAGAATGGGGCCGCGGGCAAATATGCCACCCCAGAAGTTGAGAATGGCTTTCGGCCCGGCCAGCAAGAAGAGGCGGAACGCTTCCCCCAGGTTGCCTTTGCCGGCTTTGGTCAACGCGGCGCGCCAGACGAGGAACGGCCGTAAAAACAACGTCCACTGGCTCTCGCGGGGCAGGGTGGGCAGGTTCAGGTCGCGAATGGCGGCGATGATGTTCACCCGGCTGATGCGAATGGCGGAAATGCTAACGGTGACAAAGGTGATCACCAGCCCCAGGCTGTAACCAATCAGCGCAGAGCGCAGGCTGACGCGGGGGATGATGTTGAGCGAGCTGCTGGCCAGCAGGCTGCCGATCGCTTGGGCCAGCAGCAGCGCCGCTCCCACGCCCAGCAGGGCACCAATGACGGAGGCCAAAAAGTTATAAGCCAACCCTTCGCTAACGAACTGGCGAATCAGGTCGCTGCGCTGCAAGCCAACGGCGCGGCTCATGCCCAGCTCCGATTTGCGCTCGGCGGCCAGCACGGAAAAGATGAGAAAGATGAGCAAAATGCCGCTAAAGATGGAGAAGGTGCCGAAGGTGACAAAGAGGGTGGTGATAAATTCGGCGCTGCTGGCGGCGGCTTCGAGCTGGTCGGCCTTGACGGCGTTGACCACCAGGTCACCAGACACGGCTTCCAACTTGCTCACGGCGCTATCGGTTAGGGCGGCGCCTGTTTCCCGGTCGCCCACGTTGGAGACGAGAACGGCCGTAATCTGCCCGTCTTGCCCAAAAAAGGTTTGCGCCTCAGCCAGCGGCAGGATAACCGCCGCGCTGCCCCCGGCCAGTTCGCCATCGGGCACAATGGCAGCTACAGTAAACGAGGTGGGTATCCCTTTCACCAGCAGTAGTTCATCCCCGGCGGTCACGTCCAGCGCCTCGGCCAGGGAGGCATTGACCAGCACTTCGTCTTCGGCCAGGCTGTTTAATCCGGCGGGTGCCATCAGGCCAGCGCCTGTGATGTTGCCAATGCCGCGAATGGAAACGGCCGCTTCCGACAAATTGTTTTCATTGTTCAGCACCGGCAAGGTTTGCACCACCACCGGCACAGCGGCATCAATCGTTTCACCGTCTACCAGTGCGGCGATTTCGGCCGTAACGGCCGCATCGAACCATTGCGTCTGGTCGGTGTCGCTGTTGGGCGCGGCGCTAAAGCTAAAGCCGCCGCTGGCTTCCAGCAGCGTGGGGCTGATTTCTTGATCGATCGCCCCCAAACTGTCGTAAACTTCCACTTTTACCGAGTAATCAACCGTGTCGCCAATGCCCAGGGCACTGGTGATGATGAGGGTAGACAGGGCCAACCCCACCACGATGAGCAGCGTTTGGCTTTTGCGGCGCGGAATGTTGCGCACGCCAAGCCGAAAAGGCAGCGGGTAGCGCAGGGCGGTAAGCGCAACGCCCAAAAAGATGAGGCCCAAAAGCCCCAGCAGCGTGTACATGAGTGTGTCGGCAGGTATGCCAAAAATGGTATTCATAGGGTGTTCCGTTTGTCGGTAATCAGTGGGCAGGAATCAGTGGGCAGTCACCGACCACTGTTTACTGTTTACTGTTTACTGACTACTGTTTAGTTAACGCTGATGGTTTGCAGGTCTGGGACTGGGCTTTCGTTGATGGCTAAATTCTTGCTATGTCCATTTGTGTGCCCATTGCCATTTGTGTGGCCGTTGCTGTGGCCATTTACCGGTGCAGCGGCGCTTTGGGTTTGCTGGTCTTTGACGACCACGCCATCTTTCATCCACACAATGCGGTCACACTGTTCGCCAATTTCCAGCGAATGGGTGACGATGACAAAGGTTTGGCCATTTTCACGGTTCAGGCGGCGCATCAGGTCCATGATTTCTTGCGAGGTGGTGCTGTCCAGGTCACCGGTTGGCTCGTCGGCCCAGACGATGGCTGGTTTGTTGACCAGGGCGCGGGCGATGGTGACGCGCTGCTGCTGCCCGCCAGAAAGCTCGGTGGGGCGTTGGTCAATCTGGTCGGCCAAACCCACGGCAGCCAGCGCTTCGACGGCCATTTTGCGTGCATCTTTGGGCTTGAGGCGGCGCTTGTAGTCTAGCAAGAGGGGCATTTCCACGTTTTCGGCGGCGGTGAGGACAGGCAGCAAGTTGTAAAACTGGAAGACGAAGCCCATGTTAGCGGCGCGGTAGGCAGTGCGTTCTTTGTCGCTCATTTTGGCCAGATTACGGCCGTCAATTTCAATCACGCCCTCGTCAATGGCGTCTAGCCCGGAGAGGGAGTTCAGCAGGGTGGTCTTGCCACAGCCAGACGGCCCCATAATGGCCACCATTTCCCCTTGCTGCACTTCTAAATCAAGCCCGCGCAAAGCCTTTACGATGACTTTGCCGGTGTTGTACGTTTTTTGCACATCTTTGGCGCGAATAATGATATTGTCACTCATTCCATGTTCCTTTTGCTTATGTTGCGTGAAAGGCCCCTGTGGATTGAACAATGGCTCCCACTTCAAACCGAATTCTATTTTTTGTAAAGATTGGACATAGTTTACCCAGATCGGGTCAGTATGTCAAGAATTTGTCTAAGTATTGTCAATGTATTGTCTGAGCTTTGCCTAAAAGCAGGAAATGACACGCCAATGGGGTGTGCAGTGCGGGTAATGAAGCGTGAGCCGTTCTGGCCAGTCACGTATCACGTATCAGGGTCAAACTGAAGACACCCGCTCCTGAGCGTTGGCACATGATTGACATAAAAGAAAAGTTCTGCTATCCTCTAGTTATGAAAATAAACCTTTTCAAAACTAGAGGATGTAAACCAGATGGATTTAATGCCCCCAGCTGACGCGCCCAACCATTTGCAAACCGTTGACAACGCCAGGCTTGCGGAAAACCCGGCAGCTGTCTATCTCGCCGGGTTGAACCGTAGTTCGCGGCGCACCATGGAAGCAGCGCTCGACACCATAGCCCGCCTGGGCTTGGGCGACGAGAATGTTACCTGCTGGGATGTGCCCTGGCACCAGCTGCGCTTTCAGCACACCCAGGCCGTGAAAAGTGCCCTGGCCGAACAGTATGCCCACACAACGGCCAACCGCATGCTATCGGCGCTGCGCGGTGTTCTGAAAGCGGCCTGGAAGCTGGGGCTGATGTCGGCCGAAGCGTACCAAAAAGCCGCCAGCGTGGAGAGCATTCGCGGGGAGACTTTGCCCAGCGGCCGTTCGCTTGCCGCCGGTGAGCTGGTTGGTCTGCTGCATGCCTGCCCCCCCAACCCACTCGGCATACGCGACGCCGCGATCATCTCGCTGCTCTATGGCTGCGGCCTGCGCCGGGCCGAGCTGGTGGCGCTCAATTTGTCGCACTATACGAAAAACGAGAACGAATTGGTTGTTCGAGGCAAAGGAAACAAGCAGCGTGCCGTACCTTTGGGCAATGCCGCACTGGCCTTGGCGGACTGGCTGACTATCCGAGGGGAAGATGAGGGACCCCTGTTCTGGGGGTTGGGCAATCGAAATCATGGTGACCGACTGACGGACCAGGCGGTTTACAATATGCTGCGCAAACGGGCCAAAGAAGCCGGTATTAAAAAGCTCTCCCCGCATGATTTTCGGCGCACGTTTGTGGGCGATCTGCTGGATGCGGGGGCCGATATTGTGACCGTGCAGAAGATGGCCGGGCACGCCAGCCCCACCACAACCAGCCGGTATGATCGTCGCGGGCAAGAGGCCAAGCACAAGGCGGCGGCCCTCCTGCACATTCCCTATCGCAAAAGAAATGTGCGTCCAGAAACCAAATAACGTTGGGTCTTTCGGATTTGGCGGGGTCAACCTGTTTTTTGCACCGAATTTGCCCGAATGAACGCAAATTTTCGTGATAATTCGCGTCAATTCGTTGCAAGCCCCAGGAAATCCCAAAGAGCCAAAACGTTACAAAATAGCGCCAGGTGATACACTCCCCATTATGAACGAGCTGCATGCCTCAACGGCCCCCAACCGCGCCTTCCACATTATGGCCAAGCCCTCTGGGGCGATCTGCAACCTGGATTGCACTTATTGTTACTTCCTCTCCAAGGAGATGATGTACCCCGGCAGCCGCTTCCACATGGCCGACGCGCTGTTGGAAACGTTTATCAAACAGTACATCGAGTCGCAGCAGGTGCCAGAAGTCAGCTTTGCCTGGCAAGGTGGCGAACCCACTTTAATGGGGCTGGCGTTCTTCCAGCGGGTTATCCATTACCAGCAAAAGCATGCCAGACCGGGCCAGGCCATCCACAACACCTTACAAACCAACGGGACGCTGCTGGATGCGGCGTGGTGCCAGTTTTTTAAGGCGCATAATTTCCTCATTGGCATTAGCCTGGATGGGCCACAGGCGTTGCATGATGCGTACCGGGTGAACAAAGGGGGCGCGGGCAGCTTTGCGCAGGTGATGCGGGGCTGGCAACTGCTGGTTGAGCATGACGTGGAATTCAATATTCTCTGCACGGTTCATGCTGCCAACCAGGATCATCCGCTGGCCCTGTATCGCTTCTTCCGCGATGAGTTGAAGGCCCAATTTATTCAGTTCATTCCGATTGTCGAGCGGGCGACGGCGCAAATTTTGCCCCTGGCCAATAATGGTTGGCGTGAAGGGGATGGTGGAGAACGGCCGTTATACACCCAATCCGGCAGCTTTGTCACCAATCGATCGGTCAATTCGCATAAGTACGGCCGTTTCCTCATGGCCATTTTCGATGAGTGGGTCCAGCGGGATGTGGGACGCGTGTTTGTGCAACTGTTTGACGTTGCTCTGGCTGCCTGGCTGGGGCAACCGGGCGGCCTTTGCATCTTTGCCCCCACCTGCGGGAATGCGCTGGCGCTGGAACATAACGGAGATTTGTTCAGCTGCGACCATTTTGTCGAGCCCGCTTATCGACTGGGCAACCTCCAACAAGATCATATGCTAGACCTGGTTGCTTCAGACAAGCAGCGGCAGTTTGGCCAGGACAAAAGGGAGAGCCTGCCCCGTTATTGCCGCGACTGCGAGGTGCGCTTTGCCTGCCACGGCGGTTGCCCCAAAAATCGTTTCAGCCACACCCCAGACGGCGAGCCGGGTTTGAACTACCTCTGCGCTGGCTACAAAGCGTTTTTCAACCATGTCGATCGGCCTATGAAAATGATGGCCAACTTGCTGCAGCTGCGCCGTGCCCCGGCCGAAATCATGCCCCTGATGGCCGCAGAGCGTGAACAAGCGCAGCAAGCGGCCTTTGCCCAGGCAGGCCGCAACGATCCTTGCCCCTGCGGCAGCGGCAAAAAGTTTAAGCAGTGCCACGGCCGTTCTGCCGGGCGGGCAAATCCCCCTACCCCTACCCCTTTATAGTTCAGAGAGGTTACGGACCCGCGACTGGGCAATTCGCCCGGTAGATGAACGGAACCAGCCTGGAATCGTTGCATATACCATTAGCTAAACTTATAATGACCCGGCTTTTACTATTCTATACTCCATCAATCTATTTTCGACTGGTAACCACCCATGCGCTCCTTTCCACTGCGTCGCGATCTTGGTTTGCAGCTTTTAGCTTTGTGGCTGCTATTTGTGCTGCTGGTCGTTGTCGCCGTGCTGGTTTTTGAGTCTGTAGCCAGCCGCCGTTTGGAAGCCGACATCAAAGCGGCCGATCTGGCATTGGCCCGGGCAGTGGCCCAAGAAACAGACGCCGCAATGGGCAATGCCCTTTCTGCCGTGCAGAAGTTGGCCACCTTCCCTGCCGTACAATCCGCCAATATATCTGAAATGGACACGCTTTTTGGCATCCTTTTTACCGCCCGTAGCGATGTAAACCTCATCTATCGCCTCAGTGAGCAAGGGATAATGCTTTATCATTACCCCGTTGCGCCGGGCTCTACCGTTGGGACCGATTTTTCCTTCCGTGATTATTTCCAGACGGCGCTCGCCAGCCAGGTTCCGTTTGTCTCTGAGGGGCGCATTTCGCCGACGACAAACCAGCCAGTGGCAACGGCCGTTATGCCAATTTGGCGCGGCGATGGCCAATTTCTGGGTGTGGTGGGCACCAATTTGAAGCTGCAAGAACTCAGCACGTCGTTGGCCAATATTGCCCGCGATTACCGTGCCGATGAGCAGTTCCAGATTTTGATTTTAGACGCCAGCGGGCAAATTATTGCCCATCCCCAGGCAGAGCGGCTGCTGCAAGACGGCCGTGCGGCTTTGCCCGGTGTGTTTGCTGCGCTGCAAGCGGGGCAATCTGGCAACCTGATTGCTGACGATGAAGCGGGCCGGGAAACGTTGCACAGCTATGTGCCAATTAGCAGCGTGGGCTGGGGCGTGGTGGTGACACGACCAACGGCCGTTGCCTTTGCCACGCCTGCGGCCTTCCGGCGCGGGGCTTTGGCGACGGTACTGCTTTTTTTGCTGGGTGGGGTTCTGTTTTGGCTGGTATTGTCGCGGCGGGTGGTACGGCCGTTAGAACAGCTCGCCACCTTTAGCCAGGAAATTGGCCAAAAAACAGACGCTGTAGCCGCACACCAGCCGCTGCTGCAATCTCTCACAGACCGCCCCGACCAGATGGGGCACCTCACCCGCAGCCTGCGCCGCATGCAGCAAGCGATCGAAGCCCGCCTGAACGAACTCTCTATTTTGCTGCAAACGAGTACGGCCGTTGTCTCTAGCCTGGAAACAGATGTGGTGCTCAACTCCATTTTAGAGCAGGTAGAAAGCCTGATGAACGTGCAAATGTGCGCCATCTTTGCCTATGATGAAGCCAAGGGCAACTTCCGCGTGACGGCCAGCCGGGGGTTGCCCGCCTGGTATGCCGCAACCGCCATCGTGGATCCCGATGATCCCAGCTCGGTGACAATGCGGGCCATTCACAGCAACCTGCCGGTGCAAATTAGCGATACTGAAACCAACCCTTCTTTTGCCGCCAGACG
Organism: Candidatus Leptofilum gracile; assembly: GCA_016713825.1. Lineage (GTDB taxonomy): Bacteria > Chloroflexota > Anaerolineae > Promineifilales > Promineifilaceae > Leptofilum > Leptofilum gracile. The sequence goes on from JADJOJ010000007.1 coordinate 100,118, forward strand.
TCAGCGGGCCAAAATTTCTGGCTACCGCTCGGTGTTGGCGGTGCCGCTCAACACGCAGCATGCGCCGCCCTCGGCGCTGCTGGCGTTTCGCCCAGACCCGCACGTGTTCACAGATCGGGAGATCAATTTGCTGTTTAGCTTTGCCAACCATGCGGCGATGGCCATTGAAAACGCCACGCTTTATGCCCGCAGCGACATGCAGCTGCAAGAGCAAACCCGGCGGCTGGAAGCGCTCATCCAATCGATGCAGGATGGGTTGATTTTGGAGGATTTGCAGGGCAAGGTGGTGTATGCCAACCGGCGGCTGGCCGAGTGGGTCGATTTGCCAATGGAAGCGATTCCGGGCCAACTTGTGGTGGAGGTGATGGGTCGGCTGCTGCATCGGGCGGTGGAGAAGGAGAAGGTGGAAACGGCCGTTGCCAGCATCCTCGCCGGGAACGCCAACCGCCAAACCGAGTTTGCCCTGGACACCAACGAGGGCCGCCGCTACCTGCGCCTGAAGCTGTTCGAGGTGACCGATTCCCAGCAGACGCCCATTGGCCGGGGGCGCATTGTGCAAGACATCACCCAGCGGCACGAGCTGGATCGCATGAAATCTAGCCTGATCTCTACCGTTTCGCACGAACTGCGCACGCCGCTGGCGGCGATCAAAGGGTACGCCACCACGCTGCTAGCCGATGATGTGGAGTGGGACAGCCAAAGCCAGCGGGAATTTCTGGGCATCATTTCGCTAGAAACGGATCATCTCACGCGGCTGGTTAGCGATTTGCTGGATATGTCGCGCATCGAGGCGGGTAATCTGACCATGTCTAAGCTGGCCTGTGATTTGGCGGTGCTCATTCACGAGGCGGTGCAGCACGCCCATTCGCAGCCTGCGGATCGTTTGCAGCTGGACATTCCTGGGGACCTGCCCCCTTTGTTTGTGGATCCGCAGCGGATAACGGCCGTACTGCGCAATCTCATCGAAAACGCCGCCAAATACAGCCCCGCAGACGCGCCTATTCAAATCACTGCCCACTGCGAAAAGGGGCAAATGATTGTCAAAATTAAAGACCAGGGGCCGGGCATTCCGTCCGCGCACGGTGAGCGCATTTTTAACAGCTTTTACCGCATCGAAAACGGGCTGGTGCGCCAGTCGGCGGGGGCTGGGTTGGGGCTCTCTATTTCGCGAGGTTTTGTGCAGGCACATGGCGGCAAAATCTGGCTGGAACCAACCGAATCTGGCACCTGCATTGCCTTTTCCTTGCCAGAATATGTGAGAGAGATTGGCGATTAGAGATTGCACAATCGCCAATCTCCCTCCACCCACATAAGGAATCTTGCATGAGCCTGACCAAATCCTCTGTACTAATCATTGATGATGAACAATCGCTGCGCGACTTTGTGAACAAAAATCTGGAAATTCGCGGCTTTCAAACCTATACGGCCGCTAATGGCCTGGAAGGGTTGGCGCTGTTCAAAACCAACGATGTGGATCTGGTCATTGTGGATTTGATGATGCCCCACATGAACGGGCTGGAAACGATCCGCCGCATTCGCCAGGAGTCGTTGGTGCCTATCATTGTGCTCTCGGCGCTGGGTGAAGAAAACGACAAAGTGCAGGCGTTCAACATTGGCGCGGATGATTTTTTGACGAAGCCATTTGGCGTGCGGGAGCTGCTGGCGCGAATCAATGCAGTGCTGCGCCGCTCTAACTGGGTGAAGCCGCCCACGCACACGGGCCGCTTGCTGCACGGCGAAATCGTGCTGGATGTGGAGCGGCACGCGGTGCAGGTGCGCGGCGAACTGGTAGAGTTGACGCCGACGGAGTTTGATTTGCTGCTGTACCTGATGGAAAACGCAGGCAAGGTGCTGCCGCACCAAATCATTTTGCAGCATGTGTGGGGGCCGGAGTACGGGCAGGAAAGTGAATATTTGCGGGTGTATGTGGGCCGCCTGCGCCAAAAAATCGAAGCCGATCCCACAAAGCCGCACTATTTGCGCACGGAGCGGGGGATTGGCTACTCGTTTTTAGATTGATTGTAACCTCTGGAGGTTCCGGGCGTATTTACACAATATTTATAATTCCCCTGCTGGCCTTTATTCTTTATTTGCAATTTCTCCTTACACTGTGTAGCAGTCGAAACCTTTTTTTGGCACTGTTTTAGACACAAACCATATTTCCGCAGCTGAACTGAGAGACTTGGCGAAACGGCCGTAACCAAACGGCCGTTCTCTTCCCCCTGCCACCTGCTGGCAACCCCGTCCCGGTTAGCTGCCCACCCCGCAAGGAGGAAAGCATGAAACGCACGACTCTGTTCCTTATTTTTGGGTATCTGTTATTCGCCCTCATCTTTGTGGCCTGTTCATCATCGGGTGGTGATGAGGAAGCCGCCACCGATACCGGCAGCAGCGATACTGCGGCCGAAAGCGCCGACAGCGGCGGTGGCAACCAAACCATCGTCATCGGCTTTACCGCTTCCCAAACGGGCAGCCAAAATGTCTCCTCCACCCGTCAGGTTAACGGCCTGAACCTGTGGATGAGCGAACTGAACGCCGCAGGTGGCATTGCGCTGAGCGACGGCACCAAAGTTACTTTCGAAGCCGTCACCTACGACGACGAAAGCAACACCGACCGGGTGCAAGAGCTGTACACCCGCCTGGCGACCGAAGACAATGCCGACTTTCTCATCAGCCCGTACTCCAGTGGGTTAACGGCCGCTTCCGCCGTTATCGCCGAGCAGTATGGCAAAGTGATGATCACCACCGGGGCTGCCTCTGATGAAACCTACAAACAGGGCCTTACCACCATCTACCAGGCGTACACCCCCGCCAGCCGCTACCTCACCGGGGCAATCGACCTCATGGCCACCCTAGACGCCGACATCACCAAGGTTGCCTTTGTGTACGAGAATGACAAATTCTCCACCGACGTGGTCGATGCCGCGCTGGCGTACGCCGAAGAAAAAGGGTACGAAGTGGTGCTGCACGAAGGGTACAACTCCGACACCACCGACTTTGGCCCGTTCATCAACAAAATTCAAGACGCTGGCCCCGACGCCATTTTGGGCGGTGGTCACTTCCAGGATGGCAGCACCTTTGCCCGCCAGCTCAGCGAGAAAAATATTGACGTAGACTTTTTTGCCCTGCTGGTCGCCCCGCCAGAACCCGATTTTGCCGACCTGGGCGATGCGGCGCTGGGCGTGATTGGCCCCAGCCAGTGGGAACCGCTGGCCGCCTTCACCCCCGATTCTGCCGCAGCCGCGGGCCTGGAATGGTTTGGCCCTCTGGGTGAAGAGTTTGTGTCTGCCTATGAAGCTGCCTACGATGGCGAAGAGCCTTCCTACCATTCCGCCGGTGGCTACGCGGCGGGCCTCATTTTGCAGCAAGCCATCATCGCCGCCGACTCCACCGATCCCGAAGCGGTTGGTGCAGCGCTAGACGCGATGGATTTGCTGACCTTCTTCGGGCACATCAAGTTCGATACCACCGCCGAAGCCCACGGTCTGCAAATTGGCCACTCGATGGTTTACATCCAGTGGCAGGAAGGGGCAGATGGTTTGGCCAAGCAAGTGGTTTGGCCTGCTGAGGGGGCTACGGCCGAAACGCTGTTCCCCTTGCCGTAATCCTGGCGAAGATAGGCGCGGCGGTTCACAGTTTGGCGACAAACGGCCGTTGGCCCAGAACCGCCGCGCCTATCCCACTCTACAATCTCCATTCTTTCTCAACTGATACCGGAGAAATTTCTATGCAAATTAGCTTCGATTTAATCATAGCCTCCTTGATCGATGGGCTGCTGCTGGGGTTTGTCTACGGCATTGCGGCCATGGGGCTAACGCTTATCTGGGGCGTGATGAACGTCATTAATCTGGCACATGGCCCGATTATCGCCCTGGGCATGTTTAGCCTCTACTTTATTTTTGACCTTTTTGGGCTGAACCCGTATGTAGCGCTACTGCTGGTGGCCATTTTAGGGCTGCTGCTGGGAGTGCTCATTTACTTTGTGGCGGTGCATCGGGTGATTGACGCACCGCACCTCTCCACGCTGCTGGCCACATTTTCCATCAACATGATCATCATTGGGTTGGGAACGGCCGCTTTCTCTGCCTCCCCCCGCAATGTAGACTTTTCACTGGGTAGCCTCTCGCTGGGGCCGGTGACGCTGCTGGGGACGCGATTGGTAGCGGCCGTTTTGGCAGTGGCTGTAACCGGCGGGCTGTACCTCTTCCTCTACCGCACGCGCCCCGGACGTTACATCCGCGCCGTGGCCAACAACCGAGACGCCGCCGAGCTGATGGGGGTCCCTTCTGCCCAAATTTTGGCGCTGAGCTTTGGCTTGGGCACCATGCTGGCCGCCATCGCTGGCGGGCTGATTGCCACCTTTTTCCCCTTCACCATCCTGGCTGGCGGCGTTTATGAACTAAAAAGCTTCGTCATTGGCGTGCTGGGCGGATTGGGTAATCCGGTGGGGGCGCTGCTGGGCGGCTTAATTTTGGGCATGTTAGAAGGCATCATTCCCGCCTTTATGCCCACCACCTGGGTGCCGGTGCTGGAATTCCTGCTGTTTGTGCTGATTTTGCTGGTACGGCCGCAGGGACTATTTGGAGCAAGAAAATGAGTACAGTACGCAAATATCTTGGTCTCATTGTCACAATCGGCGTGTTGCTCATGCTGGTGGCCTGGCCAGCCATCACCGGCAAAGACATCACGCGCGAGACGACGTTCACCATTTTGCTATCCGTGGCGCTGGCTTCTAGCCTGAACATTCTGCTGGGCTACACAGGGTACGTCAGCTTTGGTCATGTTGTTTTCTTTGGCCTGGGTGGCTACGTTGGTTTTTACCTGATGAGCGCTCAGGGCATGTCGCTCTGGATTTCGATGCTGGCGGGTGGCGTTAGCGCAGGGGTGCTGGCCTTTTTGCTGGGCAAGGCGATTTTGCGGCTGCGCGGCGGCTACTTCGCCCTGGCCACCATCGGCATCAACGAGGCGATGCGCGCCTTCATCAACAACTTCGAGCCATTTGGCGGCCCCACCGGCATGACGCTGAATTTTTCGGTCTACCGCGATTACGGAGGGGCGGGCCAGGCGCTCTGGTTAAGCTACTACGTCCTGGCGGCGCTCACCTTCATTGTGCTTATTGTGAGCTACCTGGTGCGCACCTCCAAGTTTGGCTTGGGGCTGCTGGCCATCCGCGAAGATGAGGATGCGGCCGAGGTGATGGGGGTAAACGCCCCCAATGTCAAAACGTGGGCGTATGTGCTTTCGGCCATCATTCCTGGCATGTTGGGGGTGTTGTTCTTCTTCAAAAATGGCAGCATTGAACCGGCACCGGCCTTCCGGCTGCATTTCTCCATCGAGATGATTGTGATGGTGATGCTGGGCGGCCAGGGCACCGTGCTGGGGCCGATTTTGGGGGCGTATGGCTACCAGAGCTTGCGCGGCTTTTTGCTGACAAGCCCCATCTTTAAGGATATTCAATTGGCGGTGGCGGGTGTGCTGCTGCTGGTGATTGTGCTGTTTGTGCCTGCGGGTGTGGTTGGTTGGCTGCGTCAGCGTGTGCCGGTTCTACGGAGGGCTTTACAATGATTTTACAGGTAGAAGGTGTTGGTAAGCGGTTTGGTGGGTTGCAGGCGCTGTCTGACGTCACGTTTGATTTGCCGGAAGGGCAAATTTTGGGGCTGATTGGCCCCAACGGGGCGGGCAAGACGACGCTGTTTAACTGCATCAGCGGCGTGTACGAACCGACAGACGGCCGTGTGACGTTTCGTGGCGAAGATGTGACGGGCAGCAAGCCGTACCTGATGGCGCGCCGGGGCATGGCGCGCACGCATCAGATTGTACGGCCGTTAAATGAACTCTCTGTCCGTGAAAATGTTATTGTGGGCGCCTGTTTTGGCCGGGAAAACCACCGGCTGCCTGCGGCTGGCGACATTGCCGATGAGGTGCTGGAATTTGTGCGGCTGGCTGATCGATCGGACCAGCTGGCGGGTAGTTTGAACGTGGGCCAGAAAAAGCGGCTGGAAATGGCGCGGGCATTGGCGGCACGGCCGTATCTGCTGCTGTTGGATGAGGTGCTGGCCGGGCTGAATCCATCAGAAATTGTCATGATGGTGGAGATTGTTAAGCGAATTCGGACAGAGCGAAACGTGACCATCATCATGATCGAGCACGTGATGCATGCCGTCATGAACGTGTCTGACCGGCTGCTGGTGTTGGATTACGGCCGTCAGATCGCCGAAGGCACGCCCGAAGAAGTGGCCAACAACGAAAAAGTAATCGAAGCGTATCTGGGCGACCCCAAACTGGCCGAACGGCTGATGACCGGGTAATCCAAAGGTGCATCACGCTTCACAGCAGATTGGCGCAGGTTGCGCACAGATTTTTCTCTGCGTCCTCCGCGTCCTTCGCGGTTAGTTTCTTTTCACGGGAGACTTCATGAGCGCAAGCTCAACACCATGAATGAAAATCCACAGATTACACAGATTTCTCTGTGCAACTCTGCTCTTCTCTGTGTAACTCTGTGTTCCGTTTTTTATTTTCACGGGAGAAAATATTATGGCATTACTAGAAATTCGGGACATCACTTCCGGGTACGGCGAAGTACAAATCCTCTGGGGAACCAGCATTGCGCTGGAAGATGGGAAGCTGACCTCGTTGGTGGGTGCCAATGGCGCGGGTAAAACCACCACCATGCGCACCGTCATGGGGCAAATTAAGCCGTGGGCCGGCTCCGTCTGGTTCGACGGGCAAGATATCAGCAGCCTGTCGGCGCACGCCAAGGCAGAGATGGGCGTGGTGCTGGTGCCAGAAGGCCGCCAGCTGTTCACCGACATGTCGGTTGAAGAAAATTTAGAGATGGGCGCTTCGCCCAAGCGGGCGCGCTCTCATATCCCCAAAAATCTGGAATTGGTGTACGAAATGTTCCCTCGGCTAAAGGAACGTCGCGCCCAAAAAGCGGGCACGATGAGCGGTGGCGAGCAGCAAATGCTGGCGGTGGCGCGGGGCATCATGGCCAATCCGATTGTGCTGATGATTGATGAACTGTCGCTGGGTTTGGCCCCGGTGCTGGTGCTGGATTTGTTCCAAAGCCTCAAATTGCTCAAGGATCAGGGGCTGACGATGATGTTGGTGGAGCAAAATGTGCAGATGGCTCTGGCGGTGAGCGACTACGCCTTTGTGCTGGCCCACGGCAAAGTGGAGCTGGAGGGGCCAAGCCGGGAGCTGGCCAAGAATGAGCATGTTCGGTCCGCTTACCTGGGTCTTTAACGATTTTTTTAATTTTTGGCAAACTTGTGCAGGAAGGAGTCCTAAATGTTAGTAAAACGAAGGATGTCAGCGCCGGTCATTACGGTGCCGCCAGAAATGTCGGTGCCAGATTGTTTGAAATTGATGCAGCGTGAGCGGATTCGGCGGACGCCTGTGGTGGAAAACGGCCGTCTTGTCGGCATTGTCTCGGATAAAGATTTACTCAACGCCTCCCCATCAGATGCCACTTCGCTGAGCGTATGGGAAATCACCTATCTGGTTGGCAAAATTCGGGTTAAGGATGTAATGAGCACTGAAGTGCTCACCATCCAGGAAAACATGCCCATTGAAGAAGCCGCCCGCATCATGGTGGACAACAAGGTGGGCGGCCTGCCGGTAATGGACAATGGGGACCTGGTGGGGCTGATTACAGAAACGGACCTGTTTAAGGTGCTGCTGGAGCTGATGGGGGCGCGCGATCAGGGGTGCGGGTAACGGCCGTTGTTTCCGATGAAGTGGGCACCTTAGCCAAAGTGACTCAGGCGATTGCCAACAATGGCGGAAGCTTTCTGGCTTTTGGCGAATTCTCTGGCGATGCAGCCTCCAACCGGATTATTACATTTAAGGTGCGGCGTATGGATGAAACGGCCGTGCGTGCTGCTATTGAGCCTGTGGTGCACCAAATTATTGATATTCGCAGCGATTAACGGCCACAGATCGTCTACTTCTCAAAAAGACGACTCCGTGTGCTTGCTTCAGGAGCTATCCGTTGGCGGCAGCTCCTGAAGCCACCAGTACACTTCTTGCGCCTTGCGATGCCCAATTGCCACAAGCTGCTGCCGACTTTGTTCCCCAAAGGCACGTGCTTGCCCCACATCGCCACGAATGCTTGCCAGGCGCGCCAATCCAAATAAGCTCAACGCCCCACCTGCCTTAAACCATGCATTTCAGCAAGATGGAGCGACTCGCGAAAACAATCGGTTGCATCTGAATAAGCATCCTGCCTTAAAAAACTCTCGCCGACCTGATTCAAAATGATGCCCAGGTCCTCCGGGAAATCTCGGGAACGAACCAGCGCCAATGCTTCACGGTAATGGGCGTTGGCCTCCCGAAACTGATCTCGCAGCATAGCGGCTTCACCAAGATTTGCCTGTTGGCGATACTGCTGAATAAGGAGGTTGTTCTTCTGTGCCAGGGACAATCCTTGCTGAAAATAGCCAGTGGCTTCAGCATAGTTGCCCATCTGGCAGGCAACAGCACCCAAATTACCCAACATCCGGCTACGCAGTTCCGGATCCTTAAGCCGTTCAGCCAGCAAGAGCCCTTCTTCGTATCGTTCCCTTGCCTGGGCATAATCACCGCGCTGCTCATGGACAACGCCTAAATTTTGCAAGAGGTTGTTTATAAGCGTCAGGTCTTCAATTTGGCGGGCCAGGCCAAGCGCTACCTCGTAATGAACAATGGCTTCAGCCAAACGGCCGCTTGCTTTTTCTACCAAACCCAAATTACACAACAAACTAATTTCCAGCACGGCACTGCCCACTTGCCGCGCCAATAGCAGCCCCTCCTGGCAAAACTGCTCTGTCTCCTCATAGCGTCCTTGCCTATAGGCCATGGCACTCAGCTTGAGCAAAATTTCGGCCGTTTGGCCTTCATCGCCCAGGCTTTGGGCCAGAGCCAATGCTTCCTGATAGTAACTATTTGCCTTGTTTGGTGCGCCTTGCTTCATCGCAGTAAATCCTGATTGGTGCAAAATGCGGGTAAGTGCTGGCTTGTTTTCTTGACGGCGGGCGACCGCTTCCGCCTGCTGTAATAAATCTTGGGCCAATTTATGCTGCCCGGTGCGCTGTAGATGGGGAATGAAGTCAGTAACGGCCGTTACCATCACCTCATCCAATTGCCACTGCTGCGCCAGTTCAATGGCCGCCAGAATGTGTGGCTGCTCGGCCGTAGCCGCAGGCTGCGCCGCCAAACTGGTAAAATGAGTTACAAAGCAATGTTGCCACTCTGGCTGTTGGGGTAACTCACGACAAAACAAGCGCGTTAGCGGATGCAGCTCGTACCGCTCCTTCAGGTTCACGGTTAGCAGCGACTGGTTGTAAAGCTGCCACAGAATATCTTCGACTTCGGGCAACGGCCGTTTTGCCACCGCGGCTACGTGCTCAGCGGAAAAGGAACCAGCGAAATTGCCTAACAATGCCAGCAGTTCCTGGGCTACCGGGTGCAATGCGGCGTAGCTAACAGCCAAACTGTCACGCACCGATTGGTCGCCCCAAATAAGCACGTCAAGCGGACGCGCCGCCTGCTGCAATCGTGCCAGTAGGCGGCTAACCGTCCAGCCCGGTTCATGCCGCAAACGCTGAGCCGCAATAGTCAGCGCCAGCGGCAGCAACCCCAGCCAATCGGCCAACTGCTCCAACTGATTGGCCTCATCCTGCATCATCTGTTTATCCAATATCTGCCGGAAGATGGCCATCCCCTCTGCTTTTTCGGCGTTGACCAGTGGCAACGTGAGGCGGTAAGCAGTGCTGATGGCGGCCAAATCAAGACGACGGCTGGTGATAAGGACAGCACAGCTACCGTCTGGCGGCAGCAGAGGGCGCAAGTACGCATCACTTGGTACATCGTCTAAAACCAGAAGGGCACTTTTGTGGGCAAGCAGTTCGCGCAGTTTGCTGCTGCGGCTGCCTAAATCGGGGTACTCGGTGAAATCTTCGCCGTACGCCTGAGCAATGGCTTGCTGGGCGGCCAACAGGTCGGTTTTGGCCAAATCAAGCCACAAAACACCATCTTTGAATTGAGCTTTGAGCTGGTAGGCCAGCTGAGTGGCCAGGCTGGTTTTACCCAGCCCGGCCATCCCCAACAGGCAGCAAACGCGACTTTGCCCCTGGCTGCAAAAAACCGTTCCAATCCTACCAAAAAGGCCAGTCCGTCCGACGAAGCCGACAGACTTAGGTGGTGCCTGAAACGGTGGCAGCACCTTTGGTTCTGGCACCAACCACGGGTCGAACAACCCCGGTATGGGTGGCTGAGTGGCCAGAATACGTGGCATATCATGCCCGGCTGCGTGCAGCAACCGGTACAAATCATCCTGAGAAAGTTGTAAAACAGCGCCGAGCTTCACAATGTCTACCCAGTTACGCGGCTTTTGGGCAGCCCCCCGCAGCCAGCGGCTGATGCTACTGTGAGAGAGACCCTGCTCCTGGCCAAACATCTGCTCGGTAGCCTTGGCCAACTGCCGGGCATACCGCCCATCCTGTTCCACATACTGCGTCAAAAGGTCTGAAAAGGTGGGCGAGGTATCCATTGCTTGTCTCGAATAACATTAGTATAAGGGAAAGATTGTTGTGAGTATGCCACAAATTGTGCCACTTTGTGCCCAAAATGACGCAACTCCTTGCAGTATAACGGAAAACGACCCTTAAACGATAATAAATACAGAGAAATAGGCATGAAACGAGTGCCGAGAACAATTCCCATTTGTCGTATTGTCGTAAGCAGCTGTGAAAGTTAAGTAGATAACATAAGGAATGTAGACCATTGTCGTTGACAAAAGCCTATAGAACCACGATACTAAAATCATCAATTTTGGTTTCGTAAATTTAGTGACAATATTAGTCAAAAAACGGGAGGATTACCGTGTCTGAAGCATTAGATCAAATTGTTGAACGCGCCCTTACTGACAGAAAATTTCGCACACTCTTGTTCAAGGACCTGGAAAAAGCACTGGAAGGCTATTCAGTAACCGATGATGAGCGGGAAATGCTGGAAAATCTGGATGAAGAAAATTTCGATGAATTCGCCGGTGGACTTGGCTCCCGTACAACCAAAGGTTCTTGGTATCCAGGAACCGGTTAATCGACACTCAATTTCTCTTTGCAAAAAAGCTCCCGTTCGGGAGCTTTTTTTTATGAACCGTCTTTGCTAATTGTTCCCCTCTGTTTTTGTACTCCTGCCCTCGTCTTCGCAATGTCTCATCCTCTATGCCTTGTAAAATTGCTCCTGCCTGCTCCAAACAATCAATTCTATCTTGCATCCTCGCCCTCTGCTCAGCAGCTAAAACTGTTTGCTCAATGAAAGATATTTTTTTCTCGGTGTTTTCTTCTAACTGCGCTAAGTTAAGATAAATCACGGGTTTATAATCTGGGCAACCGCGATCGTTAGCTAAATCAGCCGCTCTATGTAAAAGAGCCTGGGCATCTTCTTTGTTATTCGTCATTTGGCAAACTTTGCTCTGATAATACAAAAGAACTGGGTGCCACCAAGCGTTCTCTTTTTGTTTAATTAAGACTTCAGCTTGATCTAAATATTTTAGAGCATCACTTCCAGACCCCCTTAAGAATGTGTAAATAACCGGAAGCAATTAGCAAGCGTAGCTGAATTTCTGAATAGCTTTCCGAAGGTGTGTCTAAAAGATTAAAGGCGTTGCGAAAACATTCTTCAGCCTCTTTTGCATTGTGGAGCGTGCAGCTGTACTCATATCCCATTAACACGTAAACATCCGCCAAGCCCTGGCGATCATCCATCTGTGTATAAAGATCAATCGACTCCAAAAAGCTTTCTTTGGCCTGTCTAAAGTGCCCCAGGTAACAAAGCACCTCACCTCTGTTCCCCAAAACCTTCGCTAGCAAATTTTGGTTTGTCCCCTGGGCAAATTTTCCCGCTTCATTATAAGTGACGAGTGCATTTGCTGGTTGTCCAAGTTCAAACTGAACCAACGCGATATTGTTTAGTGAAGAGGCCAGGTTTGCAGGGGTGCTTACATTTCGAGAAAGGTCAACACTTTCTTTCATGGCCTGCAACGCCAGGTGCAACTGCTTTTGCGAAAAGTGAATGAAAGCTTTCGCTTCCAAAACCCGTGCTAATCGGCCTCGCCCGCCATATGTTAGACACAATGTTTCGGCTTGCTCTAAACGTTTCAAGCCTAACTCATACTGACCAGAATAGGCGGCGGCCATACCAGACCACTGATAAGCACGTGCTAACTCTTCATCTGATATCTCCCATCGCAAATCATCGATAACTATTTCAGTCAATTCAAAAGCATCATTAAATTGAGCTTGGCGGCATTTCAATTCTGCTAATAAATTGCAGGCTTGCGCGTATTGTTCATTTGCCTTTTTTGCTTGCGCCAACGCCAGTGCTGCTTCCGCGTCGGCGAAGGCGGTGGCTAAGTCACCCAGCAGGATGAGGACATTGCCGCGGGAAAGGTAGAGGTGCACGGCCGTTTCCCACATTCCCTCATCATCTAGCGCAGCCAGGTGGGTTTCCCGCCAGGTTGTACAGGTCTATTGCTTCGCGGTTGGCAAAGATGTGCCGGGCTTCGTCGGCGGCGAGGATGGCGTATTGCAACGCTTGCCGGTGGTTGGCAGCACGGCTGTAATGGTAGGCCAACACAGAATGCAGCGGTTTGAGGTTGTGCTCGTATTTTGTAGCCAGCCAACCAGCTACCCCTGCATGAAGCTGCTGTCGCCGGGCGTAAGGCAAACTTTCGTACGCTACTTCGTGGGTCATGGCGTGTTGGAACAGGTAAATCCACTCTGGATCGGCGGCAATCAGCCGCGTCATTTCAGATTCTGACAGCTCAGATAGCAAATTGAGGACGATTTGCTGTGTGGGCGTCTGGGCAATTACTTGCAGCGGCTCGGCGGCAAATTGGCGACCAATAACCGAAGCCACTTGCAGCAAATCACGGCCAGCGGGTGGCAGGCGATCCAGCCGGGCCAAAAGAAGGCCGTGAATGGTGTCTGGCACTTGCATACGGGCTAGTTCCGCTTCATCTACGTACACACGGCCGTTTACCCGCAGCACGCCCGCCCCCATCATTACGTTCAACGCCTCTTCTAAAAAGAGGGGATTCACCGGGCTGTCTCGCCCTTCCCTGTCTCGCATGCCCAAATGTTGCTCTACGGCTTGCGGCAGTTCAGATGTGCCAAGAAGCTGAGTCAAAAGCTGTCGCGCCGAGGTGGGAGAGAGGTCTACCAGCGGAATAGGAATGCAGGACGGCCGTTCCAAAATTGCCAGCGCCATATCTTCCCGCGCCCGAAAAGTGACGGCCAGGAAAACGGCCGCTTCATCCAAATGGCCGCCCAAATCATCCAGCAGGGCCAATGTCGCCTGGTCGGCCCATTGCAACCCCTCCAGCACGATAAGCAGCGGTTGCTGCAAGGCAATCGCCTGCACGCAGCGGCGGATGAGGCTAAACAGGCGCACCTGACGCGCTTCGGCAGTTAAATCATTGAGGGCCGCAGCCTGCGGCATGGGCAAGCCGAGCAGTTCGCGCCACAGCCCCACATCTTCGCCCACGTCTGGCAGCAGCGCCCGAGTTTGGGCAGTAACGGCCGTAACCTGTTGGGCCACAGTCAGGCCATCGGTCAGGCCAAAATATTCCCGCCACACATCGCGCCACGGGCTGTAGGGGGTGTCGTTGGTGTGCGGGTAGCAAACGCCGATGAGGCCCAGCCCATCTTTGGCCAGCCAATGGCGCACGCCCGCCGACAGCAGCCGCGATTTCCCCACGCCGGTACCGCCGTAAACGGCCGTCGCCCCCAATTCCTGCAAAGCCGCATCCATGCCGCCCAACAGCAAATCCAACTCTTCTTCACGCCCAACCAACGGCCGTTCCCACCGGTCTACATACGCTTTCATCAGGGTTGTGGTGGCCCGATCGCGCTGTACCAGGTGGGGGGTAACGGCCGTTTGCTTCCCCTTCAGGTGGATGGGCGGCAGCGGCTCACACTCAATTACCTGGCGAGTGCGCTCCGCCGTCAACTGGTCGGTTAAAATTTGGCCTGGCTCGCACACCTGCATCAGCCGCGCCGACTGGTTGACCACGTCGCCCACCACCGTATATTCACGCCGCGCCGACGACCCCACCGGCCCGGCAAACACCTTGCCCACTGAAACGCCGATCCGCTGAGTGGCAATAAAAGCTGGCTTTTCTCGCTGCAAAGCCAGCAGACAGCGCAGCGCCTGCTCTGGCGCATCTGGGGCTACCGGCGCACCAAACATGATGTGCAGTTGGTTCCCCTTGTCCCCCGTGAGCACCCGGTTGACCCGAGCGTTTTCCTGGCCAAAACGGCTCACCACGGCGCAGGCCCATTCGTAATATAGCTGAAGCTGCTGGCCCAAATCGGCCGTTTCAATAGCGGACGAATCATCCCGGCGATTTTTGTAATCGAACTGCACAAAAATGGTGGTGACGGGGCGGTGTTCGGCCATCTCGGTGGCCCTGGTGGCGATGAGACGCTGGTACAGCGCCGGGGGCACGAAGGGCAAAATCACTTCTGCCAGGCGGTTTTGGGCGGCTTCGTCGTAGGCGGGCCAGTTGAGGATGGGCTGGGTAGCGGGTGGGGAAACGGCCGTTTCCACCTTCTCAAATGGCTCAGAAACCGGCAGCCCTGCCTGGCGCAGCACCGCCGCGCTGGCAATAATGTCCCCCGGTTGGCCTGCCGTTCAGCCATCGCCGCCTCATCCACGGCCGCACCAGTCAGCACAAATTCCAAACTTTGTTCTGGTTTACCCACAACCAGTTCCTGGCAACGGCCGTACCCTACCCCAATTTTGATCGTCAGCTCAAAAAACGGATGCTTGCCGGGGGGGCGATTGGTCACCACCCGGTTGAAGCTGGTTAGCATTAGCTGCTGCATCATTTGGGCACAAACCAGGGCGCGCTGAGCGGCCGTACCATCCGTGTCGGGAAAGTAGACCGACATCGCATCCCCATAAAAATGGTTCACCGCCCCACCCAACTCGTGAATCACGTCGATCATCGCCGTAAACGTAACCAACAAGACACGGTTCAGCTCCTCCGCCCCACGTGGGCCGTCAGACGCCAATTCCTCAGACATGCCCGTAAAGCCAGAAATATCGGAGAACAGCGTGGCGGCCATCAACGCATGGGGCTCGCCAGGCGTCGGCAAACCTTGCCGCAGAATGCGATCGGCCAGCGTAGCGGGAATATAAGCGGTCAACTGGCGCAGCTGTTCGCCAGTTACCAGAGGCGTCTCACTTGTTTCGCTTATGGGAATTACTCCTGTAACGATGCTGACTGCTGTTAATCGTCATCCTCATCAAAATGTGGATGGTAGCGGGCGTTCAGGTAACCAATCAGTCTGGCAGCCGGGTCCGCTGGCAGATCATGACCAAAATAAACGTGCTGATGCCCATAATCAAAAGCTGGACATTGGTGCTTGTCGCTGACGTAAAATGGCGTAATGTGTGCCCGGTCATAGGCGGTGGTAATACCAAATATGGAAACTGGTCGCCGCAAAACCAACATTTCTTTGTGGATGAACAAGATTTCACGGTTGGCGGCGTAATATTGCCACTGTTCCCACACCATCTTGCCCAGGCGGTACAGCAAATAAAGCAACACCAGCAGCATAACGGTGAAAACAAAGGCAAACCGCTCACCGGAAAAAGCAATCTGAACCGTAAAAATGATGCCATAGATTGCCATACCCGCCCAAACCAGCAGCATGAGGCTGTACAGGGCAAGATACACCCACCGCCTGTGCACGGGTAAGACAATCTTTAAGCGTTCGTAATTTTCCTCAAATTGGATGTTTTCAATACTCGGTATCATAATGCTCTATTTTATAACAGCCTCAGCAAAGCATCGACCCGAATTTAGGGCTGTGGTCTGGCGGTGGCTTGAACGAGCGCTTGCTGGCCTACCTGCTGCAAATGAGGCAACGGCGCTTGCGCCAACGCTTCACCCGCTTGTTGCAGCACAAATTGCCGGTCGGTATGGCGGGCGCGCTGAATGGCAGTTTGCACGGCCGTTTCCCAATAATGCCAGCATCGATCATCCCCTAAGGTGTGTGCCGTGTTCGCCAACTGGAGCAAAATAAGGGGCAGCTCATCGGGACAGCCGCCCGCCTCTACAGCTTGAAACCCTTTTTGGAAGAATTGGTGGGCTTCACGCACGGCCGTTTCTCCATTGCCACCGCCACCGACTGCCTCAGCCTGGGCCAGCAGCAGCCGCCCCCAGGCATGGTAAGCCGCTGGCTGCCACCACACCAACCGACGCGGCGCAACGGCCGTTAATACCTGCCGCAATAATTTTTCTGCCTGAGGCAAACGGCCACTGTTCAGCGCCACCTGCCCCAAACTGAGCCAAAAGCGAAGCCCCTCTTGCACCACCATGCCCTCATCCTTGGGGTGCGCTTTGAGCAGCTGCCCCACGCGCACCAGCCGCCGCCGCGCCTGCCGCCAATCCCCCAGGCCGCCGTGATAATCGTAACCCCACAGCAGGTACAGTTTAAGCTGCCCAGGAATATCATCCATGCCATCAAACAGGTTGCCAGCCAGCTGCAAATCGGCCAGAGCGGGGGCAAAATGGCCCAAATAAATAAGCACCGCCGCTCGGTGCACCAGCCCGTGCGCCAGCGGATTTGGCCCGGCAGAGCGGAGATGGGCAACGGCCGTTTCCGCTGCCGACAGCGCCAACCCCGTTTGCCCCAGCCGAAGATGCGCCTGCGACAACCTCAGCTGCACCTGCCCCAGCAGCAGCGGTTCAGACTCTGTTTGCAGCAGGTTTAGCGCCACCTGCAAAGATTGTGGCGGCGCCTCGCCCGGCTGCTGAAGAGCCTGCACTTCCGCCAGCGCCGTCAGCACAGGCACCAATGCCAGAGTGTACTTGCTTGGCCGCAATATCGCTTCGGCTTGCGTGAGCTTGGTGGCCGCTGCCGACCAGTCGGCCAGGGCTACCAAGGCCTGGCCCCACAGCAGGTACGCCTGCCCTAGCAGCAAGGGGCGGGCCTCCAACAGCGAATGAATCACCTTGCCCGCCAGGGTGGGCACCTCCGTGTAGCGGGCCTGCCGCAGCCGGATTTCAGCCATCAAATTATAGATGGGCAGCGTAGACGGTAAATTGTCCTCATCCAGGCAATGGTGCAGCGCTTCATTGGCCAGCAGCCACGCCTGGCCAAACTGCCCCAGCCGCAGCAGCACCCGCGCCCGATTCAGGCTGATGGTTACGGCCGTTTCCCCCAAATCGGCCAGGCCCAACGATTCCAGGTGATTGGCCGCCTGCTTGTAAAAATCGGCCGCACCCCGGTAATTGTGTTCTGCCTCGGCAGCAGAGGCGGCCGCCAGGCCATATTTTAGACCCTCCCGATGCTGATCTGTCTGGCCAAAATGGTAAGCCAACAGCGGATACTGCGTGGGCAGCAGGTCCCCGCCTGCCGGATGATGTGCTCAGCAATATTGGCGTGCAGCGCCTGCCGCCGGGCGTAGGTGAGGCTCTGGTACACCACCTGGTGGATGAGATTGTGCTGAAACAGATAGTTGGGCAGCAGACCCGCGCTGAGCTGCTGCACCAGATCCGCCTCCATCAGCGCTTGCAGCAGTTCAACGGCCGTTTCTCGGCTAAGCCCTGGCGAGATAGCCACCAGTGTTGCCAGATCGAACTCTCGGCCAATGACAGAGGCCACTTGCAGCAAGCCCCGCTCAGCCGCGGGCAGCTGGTCTAGCCGGGAGAGCAGCAAAGTATAAATGGTGTCGGAGACGTGCATTTGCGACAGGCGGGCTTCGTCTATGCGTAAACGGCCGTCGCCATACTTGCTCTGGTCCACCGCCACCACGTTTAGCGAGAGCATCATTTGCAATGACTCTTCCAGAAACAGTGGGTTGACGGCTGATTCGCGCCCTTGCCGGTCGCGCAGCCCCAGGCGCTGCTCTAGCACCGATGGCAGTTGGTCTGTGCCCAGCCGCTCCTGAATCAGGCGGCGGGCTTGCTTGGGGGTGAAATCGTTCAGCATGATCTGGGTCGTGGTGGCGTGGCTGAGGGGGTGTGTGTTGAACTGGGTGCTGGCGCGATAGGTAGCCAACAGCAGGATGGGCAATGCCTGGCACGGCTGGATGAGCGCTTCTAGCAGGTCTAGCGATGCCTGGTCGGCCAGGTGAAGGTCTTCCAGAACGATGAGGTACGGCCGTTCCCCCCACCGACTGCTGCAAACTTTTGATCACCAGCTTAAATAAGCGCATTTGCCGCACCACAGCGGGCAGATCCAGCAGCAGCGCCGTGGCCCGCATTGGCGTACCCAGCAGTTCGCGCCACAGCGCCAGGGCATTCGGCAGTTCTGGCGTTAGCCTCTCAATATGGTTCGCCACCTGCGCCTGCTGCTCTGTCAGGCTCATTTCCGGGGATAGCTCAAAAAAGTCACGCCAAACCGAAACCCAGGGGGCGTAGGGCACATCGGAGGTGTGCTGTTGGCAAACGCCAACCAGCGCGTGGCCGCCCGCCTCTAGCCAATGGCGCACCCCGGCGGCCAAAAAGGGCATTTGCCCACTGCCGTGGGTGCCATGAATGGTAACCAGGCCACCCTGGCCCCTGAGGGCGGTGTTCATGCGGGCATGGAGCTGTTTGAGCTCTTTTTCGCGCCCGGCGGGTGGCTGCTGCCATTGGGCAAAACGGGCCTGGGCCTGGGTAACGGCCGTTTGCTCGCCCACCACCTGAAAAATCGCCACTGGCTCCCGGTGCCCTTTCAGCGGCACAGCGGGTAACGATTTGAGGATGATTTGCGGCTGGACGCGAACGGCCGTTTCGGCATCAACCAAAATGCCACCTGGCGGGCAAATTTGGGTGAGCCGGGCCGACAGGTTAACCATGCGTCCCACCACCGTATATTCGCGCCGGTTGAGCGACCCCACGGCCCCGGCAAACACACGCCCGGCCGTCAGGCCAATGCGCTGGTGGTGGATAAAATCGGGATGCTGTTGCTGCATTGCCAGGGCGCAGCGCAACGCCTGGTCTGGGGCATCTGGGGCGATGGGTGCCCCAAACAGGATGTGGAGCTGGTTGCCTTTGTCGCCCGTGAGCACGCGATTTACGCGGCTGTTGGCCCCACCATAGCGCTGCACCATTTGCCAGGCCCAGTGGTAATACGTTTGCAGCTGGGCACCGGCATCCACGGCCGGATCATCAAAATCGATGCCCTCAAACTGGACAAACATGGAGGTGACAGAGCGGTGTTCGGAAATAGATTGGCTGCTGCGATCTTGCAGGCGTTCGAACAGAGAGGGTGGGATGAAGGCGGGAACGGCCGTTACCAAGCGCAGCAGCGCGGCAGAATCATACGCTTCCCAGAAAAAGCCTTCGTGGGCAGCGGGCACGGGGGGCAGCTCATCCACCAGGCGGAATGGTTCTGGGGCGGGCAAACCGGCAGCCTTTAGCACATGTTGGCTGGCCACCACTTGCCCGGCCTGGGCCTGCATTTGGGCGGCGACGGCTTCATCAATCGCCTGGCCAGCCAGCACAAATTCCATGTTGTCTGCATCACCCACGAGCAGTTCGACGCAACGGCCGTAGCCCACTCCAATCTTGATAGAAAGTGCATAGCCATCATTGGGCTGGATCATGTTTACCTGGGCAAAATTGGTCTGCATGAGCCGCTGCATAAATTGGGCCGAGGCCAACGCCCGGGAGGCAGCCTGGCCGTCGCTGTCGGGGAAGTAGATCATCATGGCATCGCCATGAAAATGGCTCACGGCCCCACCTGCGTCGTGAATGGCGTTGATCAGCGCGGTGAAGGTCATCAGCAGCGCCCGGCTGAGCGCTTCGGTGCCCCGTGCGCCGTTTACGGAGAGCGTTTCAGCCATTTGGGTAAAGCCAGACAGATCGGCAAACATGGTGGCCGCTTTGATGGGCACGGCCTGGCCTGGGTTTAGGGGTGGTCCTGCAAAATTTGGCGTGTAAGGGTAACGGGAATATACGCGGCAAGGCGCTGGGCCAACGTGCGCAGGTGCTGGCCGGTCTTTCCTTCTGATGGGGGCTGATTCAGGAGTTGTAAACTCATGGCTACGACGAATTATAGAGGAATGCTCTTGAATTAAAACAAATCAGTGGTTTGTTTACCCTATCGAACATTTATCACAATCAGGATGACGCCAAAATAGAAAAAAGCGGCGGGCTAGGATACACTACGGGCAATGGTCAATCAGCAGCCCCCTCCTTTGGATTCAGAAGTGAGTTCAGTGGCCCGGCAAACGGCCGTTGGCTCCACCTACACCATTGGCGCTTCCGTCATCACCCTGGTGGTGGGGTTTACTCGCTCCGTCATTTTGGCGCGGCTGCTGTTCCCCGAGGATTTTGGTTTGTTTGCCCTGGCCTTCTTTTTTGTGGGCCTTGTAGAGCGGGTGCAGCTATTTGGCTTTACTTCGGCATTTATCCATAAGCATAATCATACAGAAGCAGAAGTAGCCGCCCACTTTTTATTGAGCACAAGCCTCTCTTTGTTGGTGGTGTTGTTGGCTGTGCTGATCACTCCGTTGCTTTCATTTTTTTACCCAGAGCTGCCAACTCTAGGCGTAGTGGTGGTGGTGGTTACGGCCGTTCGTCTTATTTATGCCCTGAACCATACACCAAGAACCATTTTAACCAAGCAGCTTCAATTCAAACGACTTGCTGTTTTAAGAATAGGGGGTTCAGTATTGGCGCTGGGTGTAACCGTGTGGTTGGCTCAACGGGGTGCCGGCGTGTGGGCTTTGGTTGCTCAGGATGCCTGTTTTTTGTCGTCGAGCTGATTGGCCTTTGGTTTTGCCGTCGCCCCTGGCAACCAACGTTTAAAACCGAGTGGCAAACCATCAAAAGCTACTTTCAGTTTGGAAAGTTTCATTTAATTGCCATCAATATAACCTTATTATTAGACACATTCGATGATTTTTGGGTGGGCACATTTTTGGGCAGCAACCCGTTGGGGTTTTATTCAAAGGCGTACGAATTTGCCAGATACCCCCGCGGAGTGGTTGCAGATCCTATAAGTCGGGTAGCGTTCCCCATCTTTGCCAGGTTTCAGACGGACCGATATTTGCTGTCTCGCACGTTTTTTCAGGCAAGCAGTATTTTGGTACGAGTCGGTTTTGGATTGGCAGGTGTCTTTGCTTTTGTGGCCCCTGAATTTATCAGGCTGTTTTTAGGGAGCAAATGGTTGCCTATGCAGCTTACCTTTCAGCTCATGATTGTTTATACATTGTTAGACCCACTGCTTTTGATGATCCGTCAACTGTTTTTAGCGAATGGCAAGCCTAAAATTCTGGCCAGAATTCAGCTCTGGCAAATGTTGTTTTTCCTGCCTGCGGTGATCATTTTTAGCCGGTTTTGGGCCATCGAGGGTGTGGCGCTGGCTGCGGATTTGATGCTTATGCTTGGCTTTCTGCTGGTTTTGCCTGCGCTTCGTCAAACGGTAGATTTTTCATTGCAACAATTGGTTGCTGTCCCTTTACTCGCCTTGATTCTGTCCTGGGTCGGAGGAGCGTTCATTATTCGCTGGCTGCCAGAGGGGCATACGGCCGTAATTCTTGTACAAAAAGGTCTCACCATGACTTTAATTTATGCTGGCATTTTACTGTTACTAGAACACAAGCAGATAATTGAGAGCACAAGAACAATCAAACAATTGCTGCACCAGTAAGCTTCATTCATATCAAACAGGATAAAAAATGAGATACTTTGACAACAGGCACCTGCAAGCAGAACGTGATTGCGGCCCATTTGAATTATGGTTGAGGCGCGTTTATTCTGGTATCTTTTATCATCGACTGTACAGAAAACGCCACCCAGAACATCCACATTACATGCCAAAAGCCATTACCGCTATATCCAGTTATTTAGCAAACAAACAGCACCCTGTTGTGTTTGAATGGGGCTCAGGCATTAGCACAATTTGGTATGCTCAGCGGGTCAAAACACTCGTCTCAATAGAGCACCATGAGGGCTGGTTTTTTAAAGTAACAGATTGGCTACAGGAAAAAAATTTGGCGAATGTCGATCTTCATTATCTTCCACCAGATGAAGCTGGGGAATTCCAAAAATATACGCAAAGCATTTTGCAATATGCGGATAATTTTTTTGATTTAGTAGCCATTGATGGGCGAAATAGAGTTGAATGTGCCAGGCAAGCCGCCTCTAAAGTGAAAATTGGTGGCTACCTGATTCTTGATGATTCTCACCGACCACGGTACCAAGAGACGTTTAGCATATTGGAAAATTATCAAAATCAGAGATATGACTTTGGCCTCTTGCAAACAACAATCTTTAAGCGTGTCAAATGAATTCGCCTGCCGTTTTATTGCTAACCAATACGCCCACGCCATATCGTTTGCCTGTCTTTGCTGAGTTGGCAAAACATGTGGATTTGACTGTGCTTTACTGTGAAAGCAAGCAGCCAGACCGTTTTTGGCAAATAGATTTATCGCATACACCTATTGCTCATGCCTATTTGCCGAGCCGAGCTCTACGTTTGCCAGGGATAACCTTAACGGTAAATCCAGATTTTGCCCGACGCCTGGGCCATCTACATTTTGACATAGCCATTGCCGGGGAGAATTTCACCCATTTTCCGGCGGTTATTACGCTTAACCAAGTGGCTCAACGCAGAAAGAAACCATTTGCCCTGTGGTCCGGTTCAATTGACACGGCTTATGCTTCAGGTAATTTGCTTAGCAATTTGTACCGCCGCTGGTTATACGGCCGTACCAAAGCCTTCCTAACCTATGGCGCGGCTGCCTCCCAGTTTCTGCAACGACGCGGCGTACCAGCGGACCGGATTGTAACCAGTCGCCAAGTTGTACCCGCTGAACAAATTGCCCTACCTGCCCAAAGTCGAGAAGAATTGGGCCTGGCAAACAAACAGGTTGTTTTGTATGTTGGTTATCTAAACAGCCGCAAAGGAGTCCCCACATTGTTACAAGCCTTTCAGCAGGTAGCCCAAGAAAATGATCGGCTGGTCTTGGTGGGCGATGGGCCAGAAAAAGCAGCGTTGCAGCAAATGGCTGCAGGCGATGAACGGATTCAGTTTCCCGGTTATTTGGAAGGAGCAAAAAAATCAAGCTGGTATGCTGCCAGTGACTTGTTTGTGCTACCGACCCGGCACGATCCATGGGGACTGGTTGTTAATGAAGCGATGTCCTTTGGCTTGCCCATCATCACCACAGAAGCAGCCGGGTGTGCCGAACTGATTCAGGAAAATGGTTTTATCGTTCCGGTTGATGATGTGAACGCTATGGCGGCTGCATTAAACGAGCTATTAAAGGATCCGACAAAACGAAGGCAAATGGGTCAGCTTAGTCTTGAATACATAGCTCCTTACACAGTAGATGCTGCCTGCGAGGCGTTTTTACAGCTCATTCAGCAGGCGCTGAAATAAAGATGCGCATACTGTTGATAACACCGCTTTATCCACCGGCTGTTGGTGGTGCAGCAACGTATTTTGCAGACATTGTGCCCTGGTTTCAGGCTGAACCTTTAATTGAAAAACTGGTACTGGTTACTGAAAAATGGTTGGAGAGCCGGGCCAAATAGTGGACGGCAAGCTGACCATTCTGCGTCAATTGCCTAGACGTGTTTCAGAGAAACGGCCGTACCTCATTCATGCCCTTACTTATCTTCAAACCCAACTCTGGTTCCAGCAAAAGTTAGCCAAATTGATTGAAATGCACCAAATTGATCTGGTACATTTCCATACTCGCTTTCGGGGCAAGCTGGTATATGCGTCGCTGACCAAACTGCCAATTCCCGTACTGGCAGATTTGCGGGACAAAATGAGCAATCCAGCGGATCTGGCCCAATGCAGCCAACATCTACTTTGTTGTGCCTTAGGGGTAGCCCGTTTTGCGACCGAAGGGGGCTACCCAGTCAGCCGATTAACGCACATTCCCATCACGTTTGAGTCGCCTTCTGCGTTGCCTCTACCAACTGTTGCCGCAATTCAAGCTCATTTTGGACTGGATGAACGGCCGTATCTCCTCTACCTGGGTGATATAACACCCAATAAAGGGGTCTACGAGCTCTTAGATGCCTTCGCCCAATGGCAGACAATCGAGCCCCATATGACGCTTGTTCTGGCGGGGATGAATCGAGAAGGGACATCTTTTACTAACCGTGTCAATCAAATGAATAATGTACGCTTTCTGGGGCAGCTTTCCCATCCGCATGCCTTAGCCCTCATGCAAGCCGCTGCAATGGTGCTGTTACCCTCACGTTCTGAAGCGTTAGGCAGCGTTATTTTAGAAGCTATAGGGCTGGGCAAAAAAGTACTGTGCCCCCCCAACATTCCCGAATTTGAGAGGCACCTGCCCGATTTTGTTCTGCCAGAGGTATCCAGTGAAGCGATTTTTCACATGATCCAAAAATCTGGCATTCCCCATCACCCCCAGCTACCCGCTGGAAACGCACGCGGTGCAAGGGGTGGTCAACCAAATTGTGTCACTGTACCAACAGTTGGTCGAAAAGGCTAAGCACATGTCTACCAAGCCAAGAACTTACGTTTTAGATGCCCGTACCGCCACCGCCCATTTCCCCGGCATTGGGCGGTACGTGAGCCAGCTGGCGCGGCATCTGGTGCCGCTGCTAGCAGCAGATGAACAGCTGGTTTTGCTGCATTCCCCGCAGCAGGCGGGCTGGCCCCTGCCAGAAGAATCGGCCCAGGTGCGGCGGGTGGCAACGGCCGTTTCCCCCTTCTCACTCGCCCAGCAATGGCAAATCCCCCGACTGCTGCGTCAGCTCAAGGCCAACGTCTACCACAGCGCCTATGCCCTCATGCCGTACCGCCCCGGCGTCCCCACCCTCACCACCCTGTACGACCTGATTCCAGAGCAGTTCCCTCAGCTTGTCTCGCCCCGGGCACGGCTGCTCACCCGGCTCACCACCCGCCTGGCTCTGCACGCCAGCAGCCGCTTCCTGGCCATATCGGAGGCCACTCGGCAGCTTTATTTGTCTCGCTATCATATTGACTACGCGAAAATTATGACGGTTCCATTGGCAGCAGATGATCGCTTTAGGCCACAGCCAGCAACGGCCGTTGCCACCCTCCGCCACAAGCTTAACCTACCCAACAAATACGTGCTCTACCTGGGCATCAACAAACCACACAAAAATTTGCTGCGCCTGATTGAAGCGTGGGAACTGCTGATTCCCCAGGTGCCAGAGGCTCCCCACTGGTGATTGCCGGGGCGTGGGATGAACGATACGCGGGCATTAAAACGGCCGTTTCTCCCCAATACCGCAACCGGCAAATCAAATTTATCGGTCGAATTGAGGATGCCGATTTGCCCGCCCTGTACAGCGGCGCAGCGTTATTTGTCTTTCCCAGTTTGGCAGAGGGGTTTGGCTTGCCGGTGCTAGAGGCGATGGCTTGCGGAACGGCCGTTGCCTGCTCCAATCAATCCAGCCTGCCTGAAGTGGGTGGCAACGCGGTGGCCTATTTTGACCCCACAAGCTGCCAGCAGATGGCCACCGTGCTGCAAGACCTGGTGCAAGATGAGGCAAAATTGGCAGAACTGGCGCAAAAGGGTTGGCTCAGGCGGCACACTTTTCTTGGGAGGAACGGCCGTTGCCACCCTCGCCCAATACCGCCAACTCCAGAAAAACCAGTTAACCAAAGATTAACCAGATTACGCAGATTTTGCCCAGAATAAATCTGTAAAATCTGCGCAATCTGCTGATAAAACAATGAAATCCGCGTCATCCACGGTCATCCGCGCCGCCTTTATTCCGGCGGCAAGAGCGCATGGAGCCGCGACACCACCATCTCCATCGCCACCTTGTTCAGCCCGCCGTTGGGGATAATTACATCGGCAAATCGCTTGCTTGGCTCCACAAACTTCAGGTGCATGGGGCGCACTGTCTCCAAATATTGCGTCACCACCGAGGGCAAAGAACGGCCGCGTTCGTCCATGTCCCGCTGCAACCGGCGGATAAAACGGACATCCGCATCCGTGTCTACATACACTTTGATGTCCATCAGTTCGCGCAGACGCCGCTTGGTGAAAATGAGGATGCCATCCACCAAAATAATCGGCGCAGGCTCCACCAGCACCGTCTGCTCCGTGCGGCGATGGGTGGTGAAATCATAGACGGGCACGTTGGCGCTCTTACCAACAAGCAGCTGCTTGATATGCTTCACCATCAATCTGGTTTCTAATGAATTGGGATGATCGTAATTTTGCTGCGAACGCTCCTCAAGGGAGAGTTTGGGCTGATCACGGTAATACGCATCGTGGGGCACATACGCAATTTGCGAGGCACCAACCGCCTCTAAAATGGCTCTGGCAACGGTTGTTTTGCCGGATGCAGTTCCCCCAGCGACGCCGAACACAATGGGGCGTTTTGGCTCTGGTGTGTGTAAGTCACTCATGGGCGCAAATCATACCCCGCCCCAACCGCATCAGCAATGCCGAACGCTTGCTTTTGCCCCAGGCATCCGCTATTGTTTGCCCATCTCAAACCAAAAAAGGGATTTCAACGATGAGCACACTGGAACGAGCCATCGCCATAGCTGCCGCAGCCCACGCCGGGCAAACGGACAAGGCAGGTGCGCCCTACATTTTGCATCCGCTGCGCATGATGCTCACACTGCAAACGGAAGCGGAACGGATTACGGCCGTCCTGCACGACGTCATCGAAGACACACCTTGGACATTTGAGCAATTACGCGCCGAGGGATTTGGCGAAGAAATTCTGGCCGCTTTAGAAACCGTCACCAAACGTGAAGGTGAAGATTACGAAGCGTTTGTGCAGCGCAGCGCCCAAAACCCGATCGGCCGCAAGGTGAAATTGGCAGATCTACGCGACAACAGCGACATCAGCCGCATTTCGTCGCCTACAGCCAAAGATTACGCCCGCCTGGAAAAATACAAACGAGCGATTGCTGTCCTGGAAAATGAAACCGATCAATTTGGTTAAGCTGTCTAAGCATCCTAAAAATTGCCGCCCAACAAATGCACCAGGACGGTTACCAGTTCTACAAAACCGCCAACAACGTCTGGCTCGTAGAACACGTGCCGTTCAGCTACATTTTAATTCGTGAAATTCGTGGCTGAAATCGGTTACGGCCGTATATGCCCATCCCCAATGCAAACCCACTTGTAGGTCGTCAACTCCTCTAAACCCATCGGGCCGCGAGCGTGCAGCTTTTGGGTGCTGACTGCCACCTCTGCGCCTAAGCCAAATTGCCCGCCGTCGTTGAAGCGGGTGCTGGCGTTGACAAAAACGGCCGAACTGTTCACCTCGTTCAAAAATTTGGTGGCGTTGGCCCAATTGTTGGTCAGGATGCTGTCGCTGTGGTCCATGCTGTGGGCGTCGATGTGGTCAATCGCCTCGTCCAACTCCATGATTTTGATGCCCAAAATCAGGCTCATCCACTCCGTGCTGAAGTCATCGGGGCCAGCGGGCACCATGTTGGCTCCGTGCCCGTTGCCGCTCAAAATCTCCAGGGCGCGGCCCGCCGTACGCAGTTCCACCTTGTTTTGGGCCATCCGTGCCGCTACTTTGGGCAAAAACTCGTCGGCGATGGCGGGGTGCACCAGCACGGTGTCCAGCGCATTGCAAACGCTGGGGCGCTGCACCTTGGCATTCTCGATGATGTCCAGCGCCTTTGCCTGGTCGGCGCTCTCGTCCACAAAAACGTGGCAAATGCCGATGCCGCCGGTGATCACCGGAATCGTGGCCTGCTCACGGCAGAGGCGATGCAGCCCCGCCCCACCGCGCGGGATGAGCATGTCGATATATTTGTCCAGCCGCATCATTTCGGCCACCAGGGCACGGTCGGGGTTGTCGATGTATTGAACGGCCGTTCCCGGCAATCCCACCTTCTCCAGCGCACTTTGAATCACGTTTACCAGCGCCAAATTGCTGCGCAGCGTCTCGCTGCCGCCCCGCATGATGGCGGCGTTGCCCGTCTTCAGGCAGAGCGTGGCGATGTCGATGGTGACGTTGGGGCGCGCCTCGTAAATGACGCCCAGCACACCCACTGGGATGCGGCGGCGGCTGAGGCGCAGGCCGTTGGGCAGCACCCGGCTGTCAAACTCCGCCCCCACGGGATCAGGCAGGCTGACCACCTGGCGCGTGTCGGCGGCCAGGCCAGCGATGCGGGCTTCGGTGAGCAGCAATCTGTCTAGCAAGCCGTCGCTGAGTCCTTTTTTACGGCCGTCTTCAATATCCAGCGCGTTTTGGGCCAGCACAACGGCCGTTTGCGCCTCCAGTTCATCGGCAATCGCCAACAAGGCCCGGTTTTTCTCGTCCGTCGTCAACGTCGCCAGCTTCCGCCCCGCCGCCTTGGCCGCTTTCCCCATCGCAATTAAATCAGTCATCATTTTCTCCCTTCGGTCAAAGAGATTAGAGACTGGAGATTAGCGATTAAAAATCGCCAGTCTCCAATCTCCAATCGCCATTTACAACAAAATTAAATCGTTGCGGTGCACCACCACCGGACCGTAAGCATAGCCCAGCCTGGCTTCGATCTGGTCGGATTGCAGGCCAGCAATTTGCTGCAAATCGTGGCTGGCGTAGCGGGTGATGCCCCGCGCCAGTTCCTGGCCATCTGGCCCTTGCAGGCAAATGGTGTCGCCGCGCTCAAAATTGCCAATAATTGTGGTAATACCGGCGGGGAGGAGGGAACGGCCGTTCCCCAACAGCGCCCGCGCCGCCCCCGCATCAATCACCACACACCCTGTCGCCTTACGTCCAGCAAATATCCAGCGCTTGCGGTTCTCCAACGGATGCTCTAGCGCCGGAAAACGCGTGCCCACCGACTCCCCCGCCACAATCCGGGTAATTACATTGGGTGCCCGCCCAGCGGCAATCACCACATCCGCCCCGGCCCGGCGGGCCACATCCGCCGCTTGCAGCTTAGTGGCCATACCGCCCACGCCCAGGCCGCTCACGCTGCCGCCGGCCAACGCCTTCACCGCCTCGTCAATTTTATGCACTTCAGGGATAAGTTGAGCGTTGGGGTTGGTGCGCGGATCGGCCGTAAACAGCCCCGGCTGGTCAGTCAGCAGCAGCAGCAAATCCGCTTCCGCCAGGGTAGAAACCAGCGCCGAGAGGTTGTCATTGTCCCCCACCTTGATCTCTTCCGTCGCCACCGCGTCATTCTCGTTAATCACCGGCACGATGCGATTATCCAACAATGTTTGCAGCGTGTCGCGGGCATTCAAATACCGCTTGCGGTTGGTCACGTCGGCCCGCGTCAGTAAAATCTGGCCCACGTGGATGCCGTAAATCTCAAAGTAGCGTTCCCACATTTGCATCAGGCGGCTCTGCCCCACGGCGGCCAACATCTGCTTGTTAGACACCGTATTGGCCAGCTCAGGGAAGCCCAGCCGGTGCCGCCCCACGGCAATCGCCCCAGAGGTGCAAATGATAATATCCTTGCCCAATCGGTACAGCTCGGCGCATTGGCGCACCAGCTCCACCATGTGGGGATGATCCAGTTTGGGGTACCGCCCGTTAAAACGCTTGTCCCCAATTTCACTACAATTCGCTGATACGTCATAGTCGGTTGCCGTCTACACAGTCAACGGGCGACTCCTTTTATAGATGATCGAGTGCAAATATGATAAATGACAGGTAGAGTCGTGCCAAAAAGAGTGGCTTTTTAGGCCAAACCTTTGCATACTTGTAGAGGCCATTCGCACAAATCTGGTAACATATTTACCGTTGGCCGTTACCTCATCATGGTATCAAGTACAAAATTATCAAAAGAGACAGCAAACGCAATTTTTTGGTCACCAAGTTTAAAAACCCATTCCCCACTTTTTCCTCTGTGCCTTTGCGTCTCTGCGTTTATTTTCTAAAGGAGAGTGTTTAATGTCAGGAATAAGCCATTTGCCAGCCGGTGTTCTCACTGGCGATCAGGTTCAGGAAGTGTTCGCCCACGCTAAGGCGAACAGCTATGCATTGCCAGCCGCCAACGTGGTAGGCACCAACAGCGTCAACGCTGTGCTGGAAACCGCCCGCGACGTGAATTCCCCCGTTATTTTGCAATTTTCCAACGGTGGCGCCGTCTTTTATGCCGGCAAAGGGATGAACAACGACGGCCAAAAAGCGGCGATTGCCGGTTCCGTTTCTGGGGCGCATCATGTGCACCAGGTAGCTGCCCTGTACGGCACCCGCGTCATTTTGCACACCGATCATGCCGCCAAAAAGCTGCTGCCCTGGGTCGATGGCATGCTGGACGCTGGCGAAGCGTTCTACAAAGTGCACGGCATCCCGCTCTACAGCTCCCACATGCTGGACCTGTCTGAAGAGCCAATTGCCGAAAATATTGAAATCAGCAAGCGGTACCTGGAGCGCATGAGCAAGATGGGCATGACGCTGGAAATCGAGCTGGGCATCACCGGCGGTGAGGAAGACGGCGTAGACAACAGCGGTGTCGATAGCTCCCGCCTCTACACCCAGCCCGAAGAAGTGGCCTACGCCTACGAAGAGCTAATGAAGGTGAGCGATAAGTTCACCATCGCTGCCGCGTTTGGCAACGTACACGGCGTGTACAAGCCCGGCAACGTGCAGCTGCGCCCTGTCATCCTGCACAATTCCCAGGTGTACGTGCAGGAAAAATTCGGCACCAAAGAAAAACCGATTGATTTCGTTTTCCACGGCGGTTCTGGCTCCAGCCCCGAAGAAATTGCGGAAGCGATCTCCTACGGGGCCATCAAGATGAACATCGACACCGACTTGCAGTGGGCGTACTGGGACGGCATACGCCTGTACGACCAGAAGTACCACGGCTACCTCCAGGGCCAGATTGGCAATCCTGAAGGCGACGATCAGCCCAACAAGAAATATTACGATCCGCGCCGCTGGCTGCGCGCCGGGGAAGATGCCTTCCGTGCTCGGCTCACCCGCGCGTTTGAAGAGTTGAACAACATCAACCGTCTGGCGTAATTTGAACAAAAACGGCCGTTTTCTTGATTGAAAACGGCCGTTTTTCTACTTTTTGCTTTTAAAAACTTGCCAGTCCACACTCGGGCGTTCGTGTTCACACGCTTCTAACAAATCGGCCAGATGCAAGGTGCGTGAGCAGTAGGCGACCAGTTCCCTGGCCTTACCATCAAGCGCTTCACCTTTCAAAGATTCATAGTTGATCCCCAAATCAAAAACGAGTGTGTGCAGCTCATCGTTACTAAAATGTTCGGCAATCAGCTGTCGAAATCTGGCCAAATCATATTCCCGGTCATTCATGGCCCCCGCTCCATCTGAGAGCGCGTGAGGAATACCAGTCATTTCAAAATGCTGCCGAATGACGGTGTTGAACAGTTTGTTGGCCACAATCCGGCGGACCGAAACCTGTTCTCGCTCTTCTTCTGCCATCTCGGCATACGTTTTATCGTGGCCGTCGGGAATAAAAATGGCATCCCAGCCAAACCCATCTTCGCCCCGTGGCGACGCAGAAATGGTGCCTGGCAAATCACTTCTGAAAATTTCAAAGGTGCCATCTGGAGAACAGTAGCCTAATACGGCCGTTGCCACCGCCTCCCGCTCTTCTGGCAATTCATAGGACTGCATCATTTTGCAGATGCCATCATTGCCCACACACTTCATGAACGTACCCGTTAACCCGCCAGGCAGCGAGTTCCATTTGCGAATGTTTATTCCGCTGTGCTCCACAAAAAAGGGCAGGTTGGGCAGCTTTGAGCGTGCTTTCTGGATT
Organism: Candidatus Leptofilum gracile; assembly: GCA_016713825.1. Classification (GTDB taxonomy): domain Bacteria; phylum Chloroflexota; class Anaerolineae; order Promineifilales; family Promineifilaceae; genus Leptofilum; species Leptofilum gracile. The sequence goes on from JADJOJ010000007.1 coordinate 131,776, forward strand.
TTCCCCTCGATAATCACGTCATAGAGCAAAGATTGGGTCTCCTCAATTTCAATCTCCGACCATTTCAGATCAATCGTGTCCAGAATGCTGTCATAAACTTCGTACTTGTTGCGGTTACCGGAAATAAAATAAAGCGAGGTGAATTTATCATTCATCAGGAAGAACCTTCAATCCAAATCAGCCACCAGACAATATGCCAGGCTTCGGTTCAGATTACACTAAATTGTTGTACTGCTATAGCGTCTAATAAAGATTGGTACACTTTTGCAAAAAAGGGCACAGAACGCGCCAATGGTAACTTTTTTTATGAAAGTTACAAATTTAATTTTGCGCGCCAATGACGAATGACCTTGCAAAGAAAAATTCGTTATTTTCTCTAATTCGTTGTAGTCTTTTCTTAATTTTACGATCATGACCCTAGACGAACTCAAACAACGCCTGCACACTGCCGGATGCAGCACCACCCACTACCAGATCGGGGAACCCTGGGCTGTGACTGATGTGTACTGCTTAGCGAAGCGAGACGGCCGTTTCCACTTCTTCTACACCGAGCGCGGCCAGGATTCACCACCGGAAAAAATCTTCGACGACGAGGCCGAGGCGTGCCAATTCTATTACGACTTTGTGATGAACATCCGCCACGATCATCTGGTGGGTTTTTACCAGTCGCTGGACAGCTTGCAGCGCCACGCCGCTTTTCTAGAAAAGCACGGCATCGCTACCAGTTCGGACAAAATTCCGTACGGCGGCTGGCACGACCCGCGCTACCGCCTCTTTGTTGTTGGCCCGGCCATTTTTACCGTGCGGCAGCTGCTGCCCAACCTGCCGCTCAACGACCAAGCGGAGCTGCCCCATGCTGATTGACGCCCACACCCACATCGACATGTTCGACGACGCCGCGCTGCCCGCCGCCCTGGCCGAAATCGCCCAGCACCAGATTTTTACCCTCTCCGTCACCATTGACGTGGCCGCGTATGAACGGGCCAGGCAGATTGCCACCAGCAGCCCGCTCATCGTGCCGTTGTTTGGCATTCATCCCTGGGAAGCCCACCGCTTTGCCCACGACCTGGACCGCCTGGCCCCGCTGCTGGCGGAATCCCCCATGCTGGGCGAAATTGGCCTGGATTTTTTGCTGGTGAAGGACAAGACTCTTTACCCGCAGCAGTTTGAAGTGTTTGATTATTTTTTGGAAACGGCCGTAACCCAACAAAAAATCGTCAATATTCACGGCTTGGGGGCAGAAACGGCCGTGCTAGAACGACTCGAACAATTCCAACCACCCACCCCCATCGTGCACTGGTATGCCGGTCCGCTCAACCTCATCGACCGCTACCTGGCCGTGGGCACCTACTTCACCTTCGGCGTCGAGCTGCTCTACTCTGAAAAAATTGAGCAAATCCTGGCCGCCATCCCGCCAGACCGGCTGCTTACCGAAACTGACAACCCCGGCGCGAACAAACATTTTGCCCAGCAGCCCGGCACGCCCGCGCTCATCCAGCAGGTCACCGCCAAAATGGCCCGCTGCCGCCAGCTCAGCACCGCCGAGCTAGACGCCCAGCTCAACCAAAACTTCACCCAACTCATCGCCAGCAGCCCAGCGCTCACCCAAAAGTGGGCTAACATTCAGGCCACAACCCGCACATCAACATGAAGACAACAACGAATGAGTGTAACAAACGAATTTTTCCCTGCGGCGTTTAATTCGTTGTTTCCTAAAATTCGTTGTTGCCACTGGAGAAAACATGAAAACTTACCGGCTCCACAACACCGATCTCGACGTTTCGCGCCTGGCTTTTGGCACCTGGCACCTGGGCGGCAGCTGGGACAAAACCCCGGCGGATGAGCGCATCAAACAGCGGGCGTTGGCGTTGATAGAAACGGCCGTTTCCCACCACATCAACCTCATCGACCTGGCCGACATCTACACCTGGGGCAAATCCGACGAAATGGTTGGCCACGCCCTGCGCCAAAACCCCAGCCTGCGCGACCAGCTTGTGCTGCAAGCCAAATGCGGCATCATCATGGGCAACGACCCCAACCCTGGCGATCCCGGCCGCTACGACTTCAGCTTCGACCACATTGTCAGCGCGGTGGAGGGCACGCTGCGCCGCCTGGGCACCGACCGCGTGGAGATTTTGCTGCTGCACCGCCCCGACCCACTCATGGAGCCAGAGGAAGTCGCCCGCGCCTTTGACCATTTGCAGCAGAGCGGCAAGGTGCGGTATTTTGGCGTCAGCAATTTCAACGCTGGGCAAATTGCCCTGCTGCAACACACCCTCGACCAGCCGCTGCTGATCAACCAGGTGGAGCTAAACCTGCTGCACCACCACCTCATCAGCGACGGCATCGTGTCCAACATGACCCAACCCACCTACCCTGGCATCAGCGGCACGCTGGATTACTGCCGCCTGCACCACATCCTCATCCAGGCGTGGTCGCCCGTGGCGGGCGGGCAGCTTTTTGCCCCCCGCGCCGACGCGCCGCCCCACGTGCACGCCGCCGCCGCCGAAATTGCCCGCCTCGCCGCCGCGCACAACACCAGCAAAGAAGCGATTGCCCTGGCCTGGCTGCTGCGCCATCCCGCGCCCATCCAACCCATCCTGGGCACGCTCAAGCCAGAGCGCATCGCCCCCAGCGTTTTGGCCGATGAGGTCGAGCTGAGCCGCATCGAGTGGTACCAGCTGCTGGCCGCCGCGCGTGGCGCTGGCGTACCGTAGCCACCCAAACCAAAGTAAAAAATTACCGCAAAGAACGCGAAGGACGCAAAGCCTTTTGAATAAAGCTTTGCGTTCTCTGCGTCCTTTGCGGTGCAAAAAAACGGCCGTTCCCTCCCGGAAACGGCCGTTTTTCATTCAACAAACGCGGTCAACAAGTTACCGCAGCATCTCCACAATCAATCCAACCGCCAGCTCGCGCACCTCAGCCGCATCCGCGTGGGAGAGGAAGCGCAGGCGCTCCATCAGGTTGGTTACTGTAACGATGGTTGCCAGATTCAAAGCCGACAGCCGCTCGTAGCCCACCTGGTAATACCGCTTGGCCAGCTCCGACAACCGCACCAGCGTCTGCCCCGTGCGGCCGGGGAACTCCCGATCGTCCGTGAGCTGTTGCAGCTTGGCTGTCAACGCGTCGAACCGATCCTCGATGGACGGCGCGGCCGTGGTGAAGCTAGACTGCGCCGCCGTCTGCTGCACGTTGCCATTGCTCACCTGCCCCGTGGCCAGCACCGTGTAGGTGGTGCCCTGGGCCAGCGGCGCGTCTGGCGTAAAGGTGATGATCTGATTACTGGTATCGGCGCTAAACGTGCCGCTGACCGCGCCCGCCGGGCCAGACAGCTCAAAGTCGGTACCCGCGTCCATCGGCAGGCTCCAGCTGAGCGCAACGGCCGTATCCACCGCCACATTCACTGCGCCATCTGCAGGGGAAACGGCCGTTACAATCGGATCCCGCCACAGTTGAACAGCTTTCGTCTCATCTGCGCCATTGCCCCAGTCGGTGGCCGTCAGGTCCACCAGCTGCGTGCCGCTGCTGCCGTAATTCACCGTCATGGCCCGATTGACCAGCCCGGTGATTTCACCCCACGCTTCGACGGTTTCCCAGCTGCCCCGGGTGAACTTGTACTGAACGGCCGTCCCATCCGCAACGTCCAGCGTGTAGGTCCAGGTCGTCGCGTCCACCTGGGTCATCGGCACCAGGCCCGGATTCCACGGCCCAAACGCATCCAGATCACCCACGATGTACACTGTGCCCGGCGTGTAGTCCGGCACGCCCACCGTGAAGGTCACGCTCACCAGCCGCGCCTCAGCCGTCGCCTCTACCGCATTGGAAGCCGCCGACCGGTTGAAGCTGGTGTCGAAGGCGACCAGGGTGTAGCTGTAGGTGGCGTTGGTGGTTACGGCCGTATCCACATAGCTCGTCGCCGTCGGATTGGCAATTGTGGCCAGGCGCGTGCCGTCGCGGTACAGCTCAAAGCCGTGCAGGTCGCCGTCCGTATTGGGATGAGCATCCCACACCAGCGAGATGCTGCCCGTGGTCGTTCCGGCAATCGCCAGATTGGTCGGTGCGGCCGGTGCAGTTGTGTCCGCACTGGCGACCACCGTCAGCACGCCAAACGGCCCTGGGCAGGTGGCATTGCCTTCGGCCGGCCCGTTGGCGGCGTAGAACCAGCTGCTACCGCCATCACCGCTGTAGCGCGTGGTGTAGCAGAAGGTGCCCAGCGCATCGGGCAGCATTGTGCCGACGTACTCATCGTTGTTGCCAGAATCGGTGTTAAAGTCCATGCTGGCCCAGGTCCAGCTGCCGTCTGGCGTGGAGCCGACGGGGCCAAAGCCCACCTCAGCCAGCAGGCCAGGGGTTGCACCCGGCTGGCTGGTCACGCCATCGATCCAGATTTGGCCGTAGACGGTTTCGGTGCGGTTGATGGCGCTGATGGTGTGATTGAGCGTCGGCGGCCACTGCAAGTTGGCCCAGCCGATGCTGTACGCCGTCGTCGCCGACGCTTCGTTGGAGAGCGCGGCTTCCAGCCCGGTGGCGTCGTCGCGGCCCACCACCACGTAATGGTAGCTGGTGGCCACGGTCAGACCCGTGTCGCTAAAGCTGGTGCCCGCCGTGTTGCCGATGAGGGCATAGCCGCCACCGCTCAACAGGCTGCGGTAGATATCGTAGCTGCTGGCTCCGGCGGCGCTGCTCCAGCTCAGATCAATGCTGCTGCTGGAAACGGCCGTTACCCCCAAATCACTCACTGCGGTCGGCGGCGCACTCAACGCGCCATCCAGCACCAACACCGCCCCGCTCATGCCCGGCACGCTGCTCAACACGAGGTTGCCCGAAGCATCCACCGTGTAGCTGCCGCCGTTCAGCGCGTCGGTAAAGGTTGCGCCAATGGGCAGGTAGCCGCTCACATTCACGGTCACGGCCTGGGCGGCGGTGGCCCGATTAACGACCACGACGGCCGCATCGGCATAGTTGGGGAGGAGACGGCCGTAGGCGTACACATTCGCCCCGTCATCCACCAGCAGCGTGTCAAAACTGCCTACGCGAAGCGCTTCAGAGTTGTTGCGCGCCGTCGTCAGCGTCTGGTAGTAGCTAAACAGCGCATCCTGGCTGCTTTGCGATTGCAAATGGGTGTAAAACGGCGTGCCGCTCTCATCTAGCCACGGGTATGGCAGACGGTTGTACGGGTCATCCTGCCAGGTGGAACCATCCCAGGTTACCGGGCCAACCAGACCAACCTCGTCGCCGTAGTAGATCGTCGGCGAGCCGGGCATCGTCATTTGCAGCAGCACCACACCCTTCAAGCGGGTCATGGCGTCGCTCCAGTCGTAGTTGGGATTGTCGTACAGGGTGTCGTCCAGCAAGCCGGTGTTTTCATCCAGCATGAACAGGGCACGATTGGTGTCGTGGCTGCCCAGCAGGTTCATCATCGCCTGGAACGCTTCGGGCGGATACCGCTCTTCCAGGTTTTGCAGCCGCGCATCCAGCTCCGATGGCGTCAGCGGCGTCAGAATGCCCGCCGAACTGCCCGAATTGTGGTCGTTGTCCACAAAGTCACTGTCGCGCCAGAAGCTCATGATCGCCGAGCCGAACTGGTAGTTCATTGTGGCGTCCCACTCCTGGCCCAATGTCCAGGCAGTGGCCACGTTCCACTCTTCACCGACGATGTAGGCGTCGGGATTGGTGGTGTGTACGGCGTCGCGGAAGCCTTCCCAGTAATCGTTGTTCGGGTCGTTGGTCAGACCGGGGTCCACGTCGCCACCGACGTCCAGACGCCAACCATCGGCCCACTGCATCCAGTAGCGGCCAATGGCATCTTCGCCACCGGCCCAGATGTAGTCACGTACGTCTTGATTGGCGGAGTTGAGCTTGGGCAGGCTGTCGAAGCCAAACCAGGATTCGTAGGTGGTGTCACCGGCACACGGTCCGGCCGTTTGCGGCGAGAAGTTGTACCAGCTGCGGAACGGGCTGGAGACCGATTCACACGCGCCTTCGGACGGGTAACGGTTGTACCGATCAAAGTAGACGCTGTCCGACGAGGAATGGTTAAAGACGCCATCCAACACCAGGCGCATGCCCCGGCTGTGCGCTTCAGCGGCCAGCGTTTGGAACAGGGCCAGGTCGCCAAAGTTGTCGTCGATCACGCCAAAGTCGGTGGTGTCGTACTTGTGGTTCGACGGCGATTCAAAGATCGGGTTCATGTAGATGACCGTCACGCCCAAATCTTGCAGGTAATCGAGCTTGTCGATGATGCCCTGCAAATCCCCACCGTAGAAGTTTTGGCCGTAGATTTGGAAGCAGGCGTTTTCATCACGCGGATCGCAAATGGGGGTGTGCCAATCGGCCCCGTCTGAACGCACAATGCTGCCGCCGGGGATGTTGTAATGGAATTCGCCAGCGGGCGGGTTGTTGCCCGAATCGCCATCACGGAACCGCTCGGGGAAAATCTGGTACATGATGCCATTTTTTACCCAATCCGGCGTCTGGAAGCTGGGGTCGTAGACGGTGAGCTGCCAGCCATTGTCTGGGCTATCGCCAAAGGTTTGGCCCCAACCGCCGTTGCGGCTGGCGTCGTCTTCGTAGTAGGCAACGGCCGTTCCATCCATGGCAATAAAGCGATACCAGTAAATGGTCGGCTCGGCGCTGGCAGGCACGGTGGCTTCCCAATATTCATAGGTACCATCATCGGCCACGCGGCTCATGTTGAGCAGCATTTGGGCGTTGATCCGATCGTCCCAGACGCGCACCTGCGCCCCGGTGAGATCATTGCTGGCGGCGCGCAGACGGAGGGTAACGGCCGTTCCGGCCTCCACCGCCCCACCGGGGGTGCGGTACAGCGTGTCGCGGCTGTCGTGGCCCAGGTCGTTCCACCAGATGTCGTTGTCGTTGGCAGCACCGCCGCTGGGGTTGTTGATGCTGTCCTGCACTTCGTTGGTGGCGCAGTTGTAGCGGATGGTAACGGCCGTTTCGGCCGTCACATTCAGCCCAACATTGCCGCCAGGATAGCTCTCATCCCACGCTTCATTGCGGGCGATTTTGTATTCGTACAAACCAGCCGGCAGGGTTGCCGTAAAGCTGTACCAATCGCTACCCGGCGCTTCCTGCCACAGCATGGTGCGCAGGTTGTCGGGCGACCATTCTGGCCCGCCAACAACTGGCTGCAAATTGCCCGCCACGGTGGCGATACATTGGTTGGCGTTATCGGCCACGCGGTTTTCGCCAGGTTGGAAATACCAGCGCATTTGCCCACCGTCAGCGGCAAAGCCGACGTTGTCAACCGGGTGGGCGTTGTTCCAGTTGTTGAACTCGACGATTTTGTATTCGTAGGTGCCAGCAAGCAGATTGTCACCGACAAAGCGGTACACGCCGTCGGCGTTGTTGTCTTCCATACCGGTTTCCAGGCAGGCGTTGTTCCACTCGCCGCAGGCGGCGGAGGCAGGCAAATTGTCCTGGAAATTACCAGCCACCACCCAGGCCGGCGGGGGCGGCGGGGTATCGGTGGTGTGCTCGACGGTGTTGTCGGCGCAGTTGTAGCGGAAGGTGACGGTGGATTCGGCCGTCAGGTTCAACACCACGTTGCTAGACGGATAGCTCACGCTCCACGCCTCGTCGCGGGCGACCTTGTATTCCCAGGTGCCTGCGGGGACGGTGGTGCTGAAGCTGTACCAATCGCTGCCGGGCGCTTCCTGCCACAGCATCGTGCGCAGGTTATCGGGTGCCCAATCGTCGCCGCCCAGCTCGCTCTGGAAGCTACCCACGACGGTGGCCACACATTGGTTCACGTTGTCGGCCACGCGATTGTCGCCGGGTTGGAAGTACCAGCGAACCTGCCCGCCACTTGTGCTGATCGGCACATTGCCGATTGGGTGGGCGTTGTTCCAGTTACCCAGCTCAACAACCTTGTATTCAAAGCTGCCAGCAGGCAACCCATCAACAACCAAACGGCTCACACCATCACCATCAGCATCCTCCATGGTGGTGGCGGCACAAGCATTGTCCCAATCGCCGCAAGGCGCACCGGGCAATGCATTCTGAAAATTACCGGCAACCACCCAATCGGCCCCAAACACCAGGTTCAGGGGCACCGCCAGCAGCACCAGCAAGCCAGCGACGAGGGGCAATTGCCACTTCGTTTTGATACGCAATCTTCGACTCATGTTTCCTCCAGAAATGCAACAGTGTAAATAAAAATGGAAAACAAAAAACCGCTCACACCAGATTTCTGGCATCAGCGGTTTGGGCTAGCAAAAGAAAAATCGGACCCCAAAAGCCGGTCGCATTGGGGGAGCGGTAACGAAATTGTCAGTTGAGAAGAACTCAACGTTAACAGCAATTGTGTGCTCAATTTTTTCTCGTGGCAATCGGTAATGAGCCAAAACCGAAACTTTCGTAACGAGAGTATTCTTTATAACTTTAACGAAGAGATTTCGGTTCAGCTAATAGCAAGGAAATAGTTGCAACCACAACTAGTTGACGTGTCAACTAAATCATAATATACAACAAATTTTGCGTCAAGCAGGAAATTTTTATTGGCGATTTCTGCCTGCGAGCAGCAGGTAGCTATAGAGGAGCAGACCCGTAACCAGGCCCACGCCCCATTTAACTGGCCAGGGGATGTTCTCGTTGGGGGAAATAAAGCCTTCAATTAAACCGGCTACGATGAGAATGGGAACGCAGCCGATGATAAGCCGGACGGCTTTACGTGCGGCAATCATGAGCGCGTCGCCCCGCTTCAGCAGGCCGGGCTGCACAATGGCCCAGCCCAGCATCAGGCCAGAGCCACCAGCAATGAAAATTGCCGATAGTTCGATAACGCCGTGCCCGATGACGAAGGTCCACAGCTCAAAGCCAACGTCGTAATGGGCGGTGAGGCCGGTAATGCCACCCAGCAGCAAGCCGTTAAAGATGAGGATGTAGAGGCTGAACAGCCCGGCGGTGAGACCGCCACCAAAGGCCATGAAGGAAACCTGGATATTGTTGGACATGATGAAGGCGGAGGTATACGGCCGTTCCTCCACCGGTATATTCGTCCACAACTCCTGATTTTCGATGCCAGGACGCAGCTCCTGCACGCTGGCAGGCAAAAGCCAGTTAGAAGCATCTGGCTGCCAGTTGGTAAGAAAACCGGCAATGAGGGCCGGTACACACAGCAGCAGCGCCGCCGCAATGACAAACGGCAGCGCCTCGCGAAAGGTGCTGGGCAGCCCCACCAAAAAATAATGCTTCAGGCGGCGCAACGCCAGTGGCTCGCCCTGATAAATGGTGGCATGCCCCCGGGCCACCAGCTGGTTGAGGAAGGTTGTCACCTGATGGCGCGGATATTCCCGCTGGGCCAGGGCCAAATCGGCCGTCACCGAGCGGTAAAGCTGGCCCATTTGCTGCACTTCCTGCGGGCTAAGGCTGCTCATCTGTTGACTTTTGTCTAGCAGTGCGGTTAACTTTTGCCAATCGGCCTGGCGCGAGCGGTAGAATTGTTCAGCATTCATGATGCGATTATACTAAAGGGAAATATACAAAGAAACAAAGAAACTGAGATACAAAGAAATCCATTATTTTCCTTCTTACCTTCGTTCCTTTGTAATAATAAAACGATGACAACACCTGACGAGTTTTTAAATATTGATACCCCGGAAAATGTGGTTTTTGGCTACGAAGTGGTGGGCATTGGCTCTCGCTTTTTGGCGGCGCTGATAGACACCACCATCATTGGGCTGCTGCTGCTGGCGGCCAATGCCATTTTGATTTTGGTGCTGCTGGGCGGTTTCAACACGCTAGAATCGATCAGCGGGTTTTTGATTGCGCTGCTTTCATTGATCAGCTTTGCGTTTTTCTGGGGGTACTACATCTTTTTTGAAATGCAGTGGAACGGCAGTTCGCCGGGCAAGCGACAGGTGGGTATCCGCGTTATTCGGGGGGATGGTACGCCGATTACGCTGGCGGAGTCGGTGATTCGCAATTTGGTGCGGCTGGTGGATTTTTTGCCGGGCGCGTATGGGCTGGGGCTGGTGACGATGTTTATTGATGGCAAGGCGCGGCGGCTGGGGGATTTGGCGGCCAATACGCTGGTGGTGCGGGAGCAAACGGCCGTTTCCCTAGAATCCCTGCAAAAAAATACCACAGTCCCCCCCAGTGTCGCCAGCCGCGCTCCTGGCAAAGCGGAGCAAGAAGCTGCCAAATGGCCCGTGGAAAAGCTCACCGAGGCGGACATCCAGCTGGCTGAATCGCTGCTGCAGCGGTACAACGACCTGCCCAACGGCTTCACCCTGGCCAACCAGATTCTCAACCGACTGCTGGAGCGGATGGAAATTGGGGTGAATCCGATACGGCCGTCTGAAGCGATCTACGCCATTAAACGGATTGTGCAAATTTATCATTACGATCGGTAATTACGTAATTGGTAATTGGTAATTGAGTAATTATGTCAATTACCTAATTACCCAATTACCAATTACATCTTCCCTCCCGCCGCCAAATAATCCGTGTAGCCGCCGTCGAATTCGGTAAAACGGCCGTCTTCCAACGCCAATACCCGGTCCACTACCTGATCCAAAAAGTAGCGATCGTGCGACACAACCAGCAGCGTGCCCTCAAATTCGTCCAGGGTTTGCTCCAACACCTCGATGGAGGCGATGTCCAGGTTGTTGGTCGGTTCATCGAGCAGCAGCAGATTCGGCCGTTGCAGCACCAGCTTGGCCAGCTGCAACCGGCTGCGCTCGCCGCCGCTCAGCTTGGCAATCGGCTGCTGCATCTGGTCGTAGCTGTACAAAAAGCGGTGCAAAAAAGCCACCGCCACCTCGCGGCTTACCGGGGCAGTTTGGCGAATTTCGCTGATGAGGTCGCGGCTGTAATCCAACGTTTCCTGCTCCTGGGCGTAGTAGCCAATCTTCACGCTGGGGCCGATTTTGATGCGCCCCCCATGCAAATTTTCCGGGTCGAGCAGCTGCTTGAGCAAAAACGATTTGCCCGCGCCGTTTGGCCCCACCAGCCCCACTCGTTCGCCGTGCCACAAAATTTGGTTGAGCTGGTTGAAGATGGTACGGCCGTTTTCAAACCGCCGCGTCACATTTTCCAGCTCCAACACCTTGTTGCTGCCCCGCCAACCAGCCAAATCGAGCGTCATGCGCCGCTGCTCGGCCACCTTTTCCACCTTGTCCATCTTGTCTAGCATTTTGCGGCGGCTGCGCGCCTGCTTGATGTGCCGCTCGTTCACAACCAGCGACGCCCACAGCTCAAAGCGGGCAATCGCCGCCTCGATGCGGGCGATCTCCTTTTGCTGGGCGGCGTACAGCTGCGCCTGGCGCAGGCGGGCCAGCTCCCGCTCGGTGGTGTAGTGGGTGTAGTTGCCAGGGTAGAGGGTGATACGGCCGCTTTCCAACTCCGCAATGTGCGTGACCACCTCATCCAGCAAATACCGGTCGTGCGAAATAATCACCACACCGCCAGGGTAGCTGCGGATGACCCCTTCCAGATTTTGTTTGGCCGCCAAATCTAGATGGTTGTCTGGCTCGTCCAGCAGCAGCAAATCTGGCTGCTGCACCAGCAGCTTGGCCAGCATGATCAGCTTTTTCTGGCCGCCGCTCAGGTGCTCCGTTTGGGTCTCCCAACGATCCTGCGGGAAGCCCAGGCGGGTGAGCGTTTCCTTGACGCGGCTTTCGTAGCTGGCCCCGCCCAGCTGCGCCAGTTCGTGCAGCTGCTTTTCATGCTGGGCCATTACTTTTTCTAGCCGGGTGGCATCTTCGTAGACGGCGGGCGTGCCCATTTGCTCTTCGAGCCTGGCCAATTGTTGGTGGACGGCGGCAATTTGGGGAACGGCCGTCATCGCTTCCATGAGCACAGAACGGCCGTCTGGCAGCTCAGGCTCCTGCACCAACCGCCCCCAGGTAAGCCCCGATTTGCGAAAAATGTTGCCTTCGTCCGGCTCCAGCTCACGGGCAATCAGCTTAAGCAGGGTCGATTTGCCCGCGCCATTGGGGCCAACCAGCCCCACCCGCTGCTGGTTCTGCACTTCCCAGCTCAGGCCAGAAAGGATCAATTTGCCGGTTAAAGAAACTGCAATTTTGTCCAGGTTGAATAAGATTTCTGCCATTTTTCACCCCGTGGGGATAAATCCCCAGGCTATCACTATCACGCATTTGCAATAAAAAAGGCCGAGACGATGGGTCGCCTCGGCCTTGAAAATTATCTAGGTTTACATAATATTCATTCAGGAGGCGCATTGGTAGCGGGAGGCAGCGAAATAGAGCCAAAACGGATGGCTGCGGTAAAGCGACGGTCGAACCAGGAAATGAATACCATAGGCAAAGAATATCCTAAGGCGGGAAGCTGCGCAAATGCCCAAATGTTCGATCACAGGTATACTTTGGCACATGAATAAAAAGGTCTCGTTGCTGCTCATTTTGCTGCTTACATTGTTGGCCGCTTGCGATTTAGCCAACAGCCTGAACCAGCCAGCCCCAGAAGACGCCACCACCAATCCGGGGACCAGCGGAACGGCCGTTGCCACCACCACCCCGGCCCCAGACACCACGCCAGACATCGCCATCCCCACCGTCCCGATCACCCAAACGCGCCCCACTTTGCGCATCTGGTTGCCACCAGAAATTGCCCTTGCCACCGAAGAAGGCGCCGCCGTGCTGAATGCCCAGCTGGCCGCCTACCGCAGCAACCACCCAGACGTGGACCTGATTGTTGAACAAAAGGCAATCGGTGGGCAGAGCGGCATCCTCAACTACCTGCGCACCGGGCGACCCGTCGCCCCAGACATTTTGCCCGATCTCATCGCCATCTCCACCGACCAGCTCAGTCTGGCCCTGTCTGAAGAACTTATTTACCCAATCGGCAGCCTGATTGACACCACTCTTTTGGAAGATTTGCACCCAGCAGCACTCAATTTAGTGCTCAAAGACAATCAAATTGGCGGCTACCCGTTTGTGCTCACCGGCCTGACCCACCTGGCCTACAACACAGAAACCGTCACCGATACCATTCCCAGCCGCTGGGAACCGTTTATTGCCCAGCCCAACAGCTTTGTTTTTCCGGCCAATGGCCTGCCCGGTGGCACGCTGGGGCTGCAATTTTACCTGGCAGCCGGGGGCACGCTGACCAACGAGGCGGGGCAGGTTGCCCTGCAAGTGGAGCCGCTGGCGACGGCGCTGCAACAGCTTTTTGTGGCCGAAAACAACGGGTTCATTTTGGATCAGAGCAGCAATTACGCCACTTTTCAGGAATCCTGGCAGCTGTTTCAGGCAGGCACGGCCTCGGTAACGCTCACCAACAGCGAGCAATATTTGCGGCTGCGCGGCAACAGTGAGGCGTACCAGATAACGGCCGTTCCCGGCCTGGACCGTTCATTGACCCCACTCGTCACCGGCTGGGCCTGGGCCATTAGCACCTCAGACCCCAACAAAAGAACGCTGGCGGCGGAACTGCTCAACACGCTCATCGACGGCCGTAACCTGGGCGAATGGAGCTACGCCAGCAAATATTTACCCGCCCGGCAAACCGCCTTCACCTTCTGGCCAGAGGATGACCCTTACCTGCCGTTTGCCCGCGAGCAGCTCAACCGGGCCAATGCCATGCCAGTGAGCAGCACCAGCAACATCATCACCGTGCTCAACAACGCCGTTTTTGATGTGATTACCCTGACCAAAACCCCCCAGGTGGCCGCAGAAGAAGCGGTCGCCGCCTTGCAGCCATAACCACGATGCCCAATTTTGCCCAGCACCCCGACCATATCCAGACCATCCTGGCTGCGGCAGTACAAACGGCCGATCCGCACACGGCCGTTTGCACCCACCTGCACAAACAAGGCAACCAGCTCACCGTCGGCCCCCACACAGTTGATTTGGCAAACGGCCGTCTCCTCATCCTCAGCCTGGGCAAAGCGGCCGTCCCGATGGCGTTGGCGGCGGTGGAAGTTGTGGGGGAAACGGCCGTTTCCGGCGGCGGCATTCTGGCCAAACATCTACCCAAAGCCAGCCAGCTCCCGCTACCCGCCTACGAAGGCAACCATCCCGTGCCAGGCGAAAAAAGTTTGGCCGCCACGCAAAAACTGCTCAACACCTGCCAAAACCTCACCCAAAATGACCTGGTGCTGTGCCTTATTTCCGGCGGTGCGTCGGCGCTGTTCACCCAACCCCACCTGCCGCTGCCCATCTGGCAGCAGCTTACCCAGGCGCTGCTGGCCAGCGGCTGCACCATCCAGGAGCTAAACACGGTGCGCCGCCAGCTAGACAGCGTAAAAGCAGGCGGCCTGGCCCGATTGGTCGCCCCGGCACAGGTGGTCAGCCTCATCCTCAGCGACGTGGTGGGCAACGAACTGGCCAGCATTGGCAGCGGCCCCACGGTGGCCAGCCCAGAAACCCCGGCCGAGGCGTTGGCGGTTTTACAGCGGTATGGGCTGCTGGTGGGGATGGAAACGGCCGTCTCCCAAACCATCCAAACCACCCTGCAACCGCTCGCCCAAACCCACAACCGCCCCCCCACCAACATCATCGACAACCTCATCATTGGCAGCATCCAGCAGTCCGCCCAGGCCGCCGCCGCCACAGCAAGGCAGCTTGGCTTCCACACCCGGCTGCTCACCACCAAATTAGAAGGAGAGGCGCGCGAGGTAGGCCAATTTGCCGCCGCCCTGGCCAAAGACGCGCCCCCCCAAAGCGCCACCGTGCTGGGCGGCGAAACCACCGTCACCCTGCGCGGCAATGGCGTGGGCGGGCGCAATCTAGAAACGGCCCTGGCCGCCGCCATTGGCCTGGCTGGCTGGCCCCAGCGCACCATCACCAGCTTCGCCACCGACGGCGACGACGGCACCAGCGGCGCAGCCGGGGCCACCATCACCGGGCAAACCGTGCCCCACGCCCAAACCGCCCTGGCCCACCTTAACAACAACGACAGCTACACCTATTTTGCCCAACAAGATGCCGCCGGAAACGGGCCGCATCTCATAAAAACCGGTCCAACCGGGACCAATGTGAACGATCTTATTGTTATTCTGAATTACACGTAGAGCCATTGCATTGCAACGGCTCCACCAGCAGGAGACTCCATGACAATCAAATTTGGTACCGACGGCTGGCGTGCCGTCATCAGCGAAACGTTTACTTTTGGCAACTTGCGGCTGGTAGCCCAGGCCATTGCCGACTACATCCGCGAAGAAGATGACAACAACCCCAGCGTGGTCATCGGCTTCGACACCCGCTTTTTGTCTGACCGGTACGCAGCCGAAGTGGCCCGGGTGATGGCCGCCAACCGCATCGACACCTGGCTGGCCCGCGCCGACACGCCCACCCCGGCCATCAGCTATGCCGTGCTGCACAAAAAGGCCACCGCTGGGGTGATGATCACCGCCAGCCACAATGCCCCGCGCTACAACGGCGTCAAGCTAAAGTCGCGCCACGGGGGGGCTGCCAGCCCTTCGCACCACCAGCGGGTGGAACGGTTGCTAGATCGCAATTTATCCACCGCCCGTGGCCCCAACCTGATGGATTTGGATGAGGCGCTCCGCCGGGATCGGGTACACAAATTTGACCCTGCCTGGGCCTATTACGAACATTTGGGCAGCCTGGTGGATTTAGACATTATTTCCAGCGGCGAGCTGCGCGTGGTGGCCGACGGCATGTTTGGCTCCGGGCGCGGCGCAATCGGCGAGGTGTTGGCCCGTGGCCGTACCCATGTGCACAACATTCGCCACGAGATGAACCCCGGCTTTGGCGGCATCCACCCAGAACCAATTGCCCGCCATTTGGGCTTTCTGATGTCCACCATTCAGAGTGGGCATTGGGGCGTGGGGCTGGCCACCGACGGCGACGCCGATCGCATTGGGGCCGTAGATGCGCGGGGTAATTTTGTGGATCCGCACCGGATTTTTGCCCTGGTGCTGCGCTATTTGCTAGAGAAGCGGGGGCTGCACGGCAAGGTGGTGCGCACCGTCTCTACCACGCGCATGATCGATCGGATCGCCGCCAAACATGGGCTGGAACTGATTGAAACGCCGGTGGGCTTTAACCACATTGCCGATTTGATGATTGCGGGTGGCGTGGTGATGGGGGGCGAGGAATCTGGCGGCATGAGCATTCAGGGGCATATTCCTGAGGGGGACGGGGTGCTGCTGGGGCTGCTGCTGCTAGAGGTGATGGCGGCGGCCAAAGCGCCGCTGCATGTTTTGGTGGAGGAGCTTTTGGCCCAGTATGGCCCGGCGCAATATGCCCGCACCGACATGAAGCTGAGTCATCCTGTGGAAAAGGCGCGCATGGTGAAGATGCTGCTCGATCTGGCCCCAGAGGCGATTTCTGGCGTGGCGGTGGAAAAGGTGGAGACGGTGGACGGGGTGAAATATTACCTGAACGATGGGAGCTGGCTGCTGATACGGCCGTCTGGCACCGAACCTGTCCTGCGGGTGTATGCCGAAGCACCCAACGACGACCGTGTAAAAGCGCTGCTGGGCTTCGGCGAAGAAATGGCGGCGAAGGCGTAGGGGAGCAATTGGGTAATTGGGTAATTGGGTAATTGCACTAATTACCCAATTACTTAATTACTTAATTACTTAATCACCCCTTCGCAAACTGCTCGATAATGCGGGCGGTATGCTTGGTGCCCAGCAGGAAGTAATCGAGCCGCATGTTTTCGTTGGGGGCGTGTACCTGGCTGCCGGGGTAGCCCACGCCAGCGGCCACCAGCGGCAAGCCCAATGTGTGGATGAAGGGATAGTTTGGCCCGCTGCCACCAATCATCGGGGCGACGTTGGGCTCTTTGCCGTAGACGATTTCGGCCGTTTCGTTGGTGAGCTGCACAAACGGATCGTCGGGGTCTACTTTGGCAGGACGGCCGCCGCCGTGAAAGGTGATGTCTACATCGGTGAAGCCGTTGGCGTCTAGATGAGCCCGCAGCTTGCTGATAATTTCCTGGGGGGATTGGTTGGGCACCAGCCGAAAATCCACTTTGGCGCTGGCTTTGGCGGGCAGCACCGTTTTGGTCCCTGCCCCCTGGTAGCCAGAGGTGAGTCCGCAAATGGTGCAGGTGGGTTGGAAAACGGCCGTCTTCTTCAACTCCAACTCGTCTTCAATGCCCAACAGGAAGCCGTCCAGGGCAAACATCTCCTTCAAATTGGCCGCTTCTGAAGGCATGGCGTCTAGCATTTCCAGATCGCGGGCGCTGGGGGGCTGCACGTTGTCGTAAAAGCCGGGGATAAGAATGCGCTCGTTTTGGTCTTTGAGGGTGGCAAGCGCCCAGGTGAGCCGCCACGCCGCGTTGGGGAAAATCGAACCACCGAGGCCAGAGTGGGCATCGATCGAAGCGGTTTGCACCGACAGCTCCACGTAGCAAATGCCGCGCATGCCCAGCGCCTGGCTGGGACGGCCGTCGTGGTCCACGCCGCCAAATTCCCAAATGCAGGCGTCGGCGGCCAGCTTTTCCTGGTGTTTTTCCACAAAGGCGGGCATGTTGGGGCTGCCGATCTCTTCTTCCCCCTCGATGATGAACTTGACGTTGCAGGGCAGTTCGCCGCCGCAAGCATCTTTCACCGCTGCCAGGGCGGCCAGGCGGCAGATGATGTGCCCCTTGTCGTCGCTGATGCCTCGGGCGTACAGCTTGCCGTCCCGCTCGGTCAGTTCAAACGGCGGCGAATCCCACAGCTCCAGCGGTTCGGCGGGCTGCACGTCGTAATGCAGGTAAAAGAGGAGGGTTTTGTCGGAACGGCCGTTTCCCTCCCCATACACCACAGGGTAGCCATCCGAAGGCAGCACCTCGGCGCGGAAGCCTTGCTCGCGCAGCATGGTGGCCACCAGATCGGCACATTCAGCAATGCCAAAATTTTGCGCCGAAACGCTGGGCTGGGCACACAATCGGGCCAGTTGGTCAATCCAGTAATCGACATTTTGGTCAATGTGGGCGTCGATTTGTTCCCACACGGGGTTGGTTGGTTGTGATGTCATTGTGTTTCCTTTTTGATTTTTTTAGATGGGAGATTGGAGACTGGAGATTAGAGATTTTTGCAATCTCCAGTCTCCAATCTCCTCATTATTCCAGGTGGCTGGTGTCGTTGAGGCGCACGACAACGGGGCCGCGGTCGTTCACCTCGACGACGCTGAGGCCGGTGTTGCCGCGCATGGAGAAACGGCCGTAAATCGCCAAATCGATCCCCATCACCTGCCCCAACAGGGCATGCAGCAGCCCGCCATGCGACACGACCAGCACGGTGCCCTCGCTGTGGGCTACCAACACGCTTTGGAAGGCACGCCAGGCGCGGCTTTGCAGCTCGGCAAATGATTCGCCGTTGGGGGGGTCGATCATGCCGCGCGTGGCAGCGGCCCAAATTTCTGGATACTGCTCGCGGGCTTGTTCGCCCGTCAGGCCGCTAAAATCGCCCACGTCCCGCTCGCGCCAGATGGGCAATTTGATGGGTTCTAGCCCAAGTTCGGTGGCCAGGGGAACGGCCGTTTGCACGCAGCGCTGCAAATCACTGGTGTAAATGGCATCTATGGGCCAGCTTTTGAGCCGTTGGCACAGGGCAGCGGCCTGCTGCTGTCCGGTTTCGTTGAGCGGGATGTCGGCGTGGCCCTGCCAGCGACCGGCTTTGTTCCAGTCGGTCTGGCCGTGGCGGGTGAGTAAGATGGTGAGATGGGTCAAACGAGTTTCTCCTAATTGAATAGAACGCAGATTTTCCTGAGTTACCTGATAAAAATGATCAGGGCTATCAGGAAAATCAGCGTCCTATCTTTTGAGCTTTGGCGATATAGTTTTGGACTTCGTTTACGGCCGTTTCAGGAAAGTGATTGAGATACGGCCGTAGCTGCACGGTCGCCAGCTGCAACAAATTTTGGGCCGCAGGCAGCGTATCCTGCGCCAAAATCTGGTTGAGCTGTGCGCCCAGCGCCGGGTACACCTGCTCAAACCGGCGGAACGGGTCCAGGTTATCTAGCAGCTGCGGATTGTCGGTGGGGGCGCTTTCGGCCAGCAGGTGCAGCAGGTGGGTAAGCGCATACGTTTTAATAAACTGCCGGGCGCTCAGCGCCTCGCCCCGCGCCTGCCGCCCCACGCCGACAAAAATATTCATCAAAAATTCGGCAAACCGTTTGTGGGCATCGGAACGGCCGTGTTCCACAAAATCTTGCGTAGACAGCGCCAGTTCGGCCAGGCGGGGGGCGAGACCCGCTTTGTCTAGCAGCACGCGGTATCGGTTCAGCCGGGCCATTTGCAGCTCATCCTCGTTGAAAACGGCAAACTCCAGCAAATGGCCACCCCGGTACAGCGCTTTGATGCCATGTTCAGTCTCGCGGAAATGGAAAACCAGGTCAGCCTGGCGCGGCAGCCAGGAGAGGTCCTGGCGCATATCTTCTTGCACCCCATGAATGGTGACCACAAAAAAATCATGGTCGGACCAATCGTCGGGTTGCGTGTCTTGCTGGGCCATCGAACCGAGGGCAATGAGCCCCAACACGCGGGGATCGGCATCTAATTTTTGGCGCAGTTCGGCGGTGAACTGGTTGTAATCGGCTAAATTCATGGCTCAACCTCCCTTTTTTGGGCAAAGCGGACCAGCCAGCAGTCGTGCTTGCCTTCTTCTTCCGTCGCTTTTAGGATGTGAAAAGCGGCCGTTTCTAAAAGCGGATCCAGCAGTTGGGGCTGCCAAAAGGTGAAAAAGCGGCGCAAATCATGACCATATTTTTCGGCAGCAACCCAGGCCTCGCCCTCACCTTGCTTTACAGAAACGTAAAGCAGGCCACGAGGCTTAAGGACTCGCCAAAACTCTTTGAGCGTGGGCAGCAGATCGTCTCGTTGCAGGTGCAGCAAAGAGGCGCTGGCCCAAATGCCATCTACCTGCTGGCCGATGGGCAGGTGGCGCATGTCTGCCTGGATGAAGGGGGCCAGACAATTGTGTTCATCCCGGCCCACGCGCATCATTTCGTGGCTGTAATCCAGCGCAATGACGTTCAGGTGGTAAGATTGGAGAACGGCCGTATCCAGCCCCGACCCGCAGCCGACATCCAACACCGTTGCCCCTTCCGGCAGCAACGCCGCAAACGCTTGCAATTCAGACTCCACAGTGCCGCCTTTTTGCCACGCCGCAGCATAACTCGACGCAATTTGACGGTACGTTTCTTGGGTTTGATCGTGGTGGTTCATGCAGATTTTGGCTTGGTGGGGGCAATTTGCAGCGAGCGGGCAATTTCTACCAATGTGGGGCCATCGATGAGCGTCATTGGCTTGCCCTGGGCCCATTCGCGGGCCGAGTCGGAGATATCGGCGGTGGTGACTAAAAAGGCATGGGAGACGCCCTCGTGAATGAGGGTGCCGTACAGTTCGCGCACGATGTCTGGGCCGATGGTGTTGCGGTACCGCTTGCACTGCACGATGGCGCGTTTGCCGCCCTGGCGCGTCAGCATCAGGTCAACACCCAAGTCACCGCTGCGCCCGCGCAAAGAGACTTTGTACTTTTTTTGGCGAAACAGCTGGGCGACGTATTGTTCAAATTCGGCAGGCTGCAAGTTGTACAGCTGCTCCAGGGAAAGGGAGGGCAACGGCCGTAAATCCGCTTGCCGCCCCTGCCACCAAACCACGCCCCACACCACCGCCAGGGTGGCCAGCCAGCCCACCTCGACCAACCGCAAAAATTCGGCCACCACGTCGGGCAGCTCAGCCAGCCAGGCAGGTTGGCTAACGGCGCGAATGAGCAGCCAGAAGAGGTAAACGGCCGTTAACAAGCCAATAATCCAACGGCTGTTCAGCGCGACGGCCGGCCTGGGCTGTGAATGAACTTGGGGAGATTGTTGGCGCAAGCGCCATTCGGTGCGAACTACCATGGGCTGAATTGTAAACGTGTGTGGCTAAATTCCCAAACGAAACGGCCGTGTTCCGCTCACTCAATTCCATAGTACGATTCTCCAATTGTACGGTTTGCCTAGATCGCTTAAGCTGGCTAAAAATTATTAGCAATCATCTAACAAATTTCAAATTGGC
This sequence comes from Candidatus Leptofilum gracile, assembly GCA_016713825.1. GTDB lineage: Bacteria > Chloroflexota > Anaerolineae > Promineifilales > Promineifilaceae > Leptofilum > Leptofilum gracile. Next base: position 152,722 of record JADJOJ010000007.1, read on the forward strand.
ATGTACCTCAAGCTCATCAGGCAGTTGACGCCCCCAAACTTCCCCGATCGCGAAAAAAATTTCTCGGCGATGGCCCTACACACCATCCTGACGGCTTCCGTATTTTTAACCTTGTTCAGCATCCTCCCCGCAATCTATGCCAACCCGGCGAGCACAGTGGTGATTATGGCCATTTTGCCAGCGCAGATAGTGGGCATTCACTTTAATCGAAAAGGGTTTGTGAGGGAAACGGCCGTTGGCTATCTGGCCATTGTTTCCCTAACCATCTTAACCGCTTCCTGGTTTTCTGGCGGCGTTCTGGGGGGCGGAACCATTTTCTTTGTGCCGCTGGTGTTTGTGGCCGGGCTTATTCTGGGCAATCGCTCTGGTGCCTATTACGGATTACTCTGCACCATTATTTTGGTGGTGCTTTATGTTGGCCAGGTGTTGGGCTACGTGCAGCCACTCTCCACCAACCCACTGACGCTGGCCCAACTGCACACCGTCGTCCTCATTATCTCCATTCTCATGATGGTGGTGTTTACCCACCTGGCCCTGCGCGGCTTCCGGCAGCTGCTGGCCCAGGCAGACGCCAACCGCACCGCCCTCAACCACACCATCCAGCAGCTGCGCGATACAACCGTCTCCAAAGAAGCCGCCGAAACCGCAACCAAGGCAAAATCTGAATTTTTAGCCAACATGAGCCATGAAATCCGCACCCCACTCAATGGCATCATTGGCATGACTGGTCTGGTATTAGACAGCCCACTCACCAATGAGCAGCGAGATTTTATAGAGACCATCCGCAAAAGTGGCGACAACCTGCTCACAATCATCAACGAAATATTAGACTTTTCCAAGATAGAAGCAGGTCAGCTTGAACTAGAAATCCAGCCAGTGAATGTGCGGCAGGTGGTAGAAGAAGCGGTTGATTTACTCGCCACCGAAGCGGTGAAGAAAGGGCTGGAATTGACCTATTACATCCACCACAAAACCCCCTCTACGCTCATGGGCGATGTCACCCGGCTGCGCCAAATTTTGGTAAATTTGTTGAGTAATGCGATCAAATTTACGAACCAGGGCGAAGTTGTGGTTTGTGTAGATAGCCAAACGGTAGACAATGGCCAAACGCGCACCCATTTTTCGGTTAAAGATACGGGTATCGGCATTGCGGCCAGCAATCAGGCACGCCTGTTCCAATCGTTTAGCCAGGTAGATTCCTCGACGACACGCCGCTTTGGCGGCACGGGGCTGGGGCTGGTGATTAGCAAAGAGCTCACCGAAATGATGGGCGGCAAAATGTGGGTAGAAAGTGAAGAGGGGAAAGGCTCGACGTTTCATTTTACCATCACAACGGCCGTTGCCCCCTTTGCGCGTCCGGCTTACCTGTCTGGCGATCAACCGCTGCTGACACAGAAGAAGGTGCTCATCGTAGACGACAACGAAACCAACCGGATAATTTTGCAGCAGCAAACCGCCTCCTGGGGAATGGAGTCTGTGCTGGCCGCCTCTGGAGACGAAGCGCTCACCATTTTACACAGCAACAACCATAAGTTTGATGTTGCCATTTTAGATATGCAAATGCCAGCGATGGACGGCCGTATGCTGGCTGAAAAGATTCGGCAAACGCACGATGATATTACCCTGCCCACCATCTTGTTAACGTCTCTGGGGCTGCACAAAGAGACAAGTGACGGCCGTTTATTCAACGCCCACCTGGTAAAACCTGCCAAACAATCGCAGCTGTACGATGTCTTAATCCAGCTGCTCAATGACAATATTTCGGCGAACAGGTTAACGGCCGTTTCCGCCAATACCAGGCTGGATACAGTCGAGCCAATCCGCGCCTCGCTGCGCGTACTGCTGGCAGAAGACAACCTGATCAACCAAAAAGTAGCCCTCCGCATGCTAGAACGCCTCGGCCTGCGCGCCGATGTCGTCGCCAACGGTCAGGAAGCAATCGACTCCTTCAAGCGCCAGCGATATGATGTCATCCTGATGGACGTGCAAATGCCAGAAATGGACGGCGTCACGGCCACCGACTACATCCGCACCAACTGGCCCACCGATCAGCAGCCCTACATCATCGCCATGACCGCCAATGCCCTCAGCGGCGACCGAGAAAAATACCTGGAAGTGGGCATGGATGATTACATCAGCAAACCAGTACGCATTGAAAAGCTGCAAGAAGCCCTCACCAGCTACACCAAAACCAAGCTGCCCAGCTATTAGTCCATACGCGCCTTGCACCCCTAACTACTCAGCCAAATAATTGCATTTACAACAGATGACGGCCGTTCTCAATTGTCGTACAATCATCCCATAAACCGTTGTTTATGTTGTGCGCATTCCGCCACTGTTTTTAACAAATCCTGTTTGCTTCTGGAGAAAAAATGAAAGAAAAAATCGACTCACAATGGGGCAAAATCCGCCTTGTTTTGGTTATTTTGGTGGCGCTGGGGGTAACGGCCGTTTCCGCCTCCGCCCAATCCGATGACCCCGCCAGCATCCCCCCACCAGACAGCGTAACCATCGCTGGCACCCTGCAAACCGAAATCGGCTGTTCCGGCATCTGGAACACCAGCTGCGCCGAAAGCCAGCTCACCTACGACGAAGCCAACGACATCTGGCTGGCCACCTTCGACATGCCCGCCGGTAGCTATGAATACAAAGCCGCCCTCAACGGCAGTTGGGACGACAACTACGGCCTCAACGCCGAATATTACGGCCCCAACATCCCCCTCGAACTGCCCGAAGATAGCCCCGTCACCTTCTGGTACGACCACAAAACCCGCTGGGTCAGCGACAGCGTCAACAGCCTCGTCGCCACCGCCCCCGGCAGCTTCCAGGATGAACTCGGCTGCGCTGGCGACTGGGCTCCCGACTGCCTCCGCTCCATGCTCCAAGACCCCAACGGCGACGGCATCTACACCTTCATCACCATCGACATTCCCGCCGGTGAGTACGAAGCCAAAGTCGCCCTCAACCAAACCTGGGACGTGAACTACGGCGTCGATGGCGAACTGGACGGAGCCAACCTCCCCTTCACCGTCGGCGAAGGCCAGGCCGTCCTCTTCGCCTTTGACCCCAGCACCAACCTGCTCACCATCCAGGCCATTGACGAAATTCCCGCCGACCTGGTCAGCCAGGACAGCGGCGGCGGCCTGCCCCCAGCAGCCGCCCCCTTCCCCGACCTCGTCGTCGTGCCCGGCACCATTCAATCCGTGCTCGGCTGCGCCGGTGATTGGGCACCCGACTGCACCAACACCGAACTCACCTACAGCGAAGAAAACCAGCTCTTCAGCGCCACCTTCGACATTCCCGCCGGGGAATATGAGTACAAAGCCGCCCTTAACGGCACCTGGGACGTGAACTTTGGCCTCAATGCCGAGCCGGGTGGAGCCAATATTCCGCTGGTTTTGGAGGAGGATACGGCCGTTACCTTCTACTTCGACAACCAGACCGGCTGGGTAGCCGACAGCGTCAACAACCTCATCGCCAACGTGCCCGGCAGCTTCCAAAGCGAACTCGGCTGCGCCGACGATTGGCAGCCCAGCTGCTTTGCCAGCTGGCTGCAAGACCCCGACGGCGACGGCGTCTTCACCTTCCAAACCGTCAGCATCCCCGTGGGTGAATACGAAGCCAAAGTCGCCCTCAACGGCAGCTGGGATGTGAACTACGGCGAAGGCGGCGCTCAAGACGGGGCCAACCTCCCCTTCAGCGTGCAAGAAGCCGACACCCTCGTTACCTTCACCTTCGACTCAAGGAGCAACCTCTTGAACATTTCCGTCGGGTCTGGCGGCATCCAGGGCAACATCAGCCAACGCAGTGCCCACTGGGTTTCGCAAGACACCATCGCCTGGGACATTGAAGACGCCCCCGGCAACCAATACGCCTTCCACTACGATCCCCTGGGCGGTGCGTTCTCCCTCGGCTTCGATGGCATCTCTGGCGGCGACGCCGTGCCGCTCACCGTCGATCCCAACGGCCTGAGCGACGAAATCATCGCCAAGTTCCCCCACCTGCGTAACTTCACCGCGCTCAAGTTTAGCGAGGATGATCTGAGCGTAGCCCGCGTCGCCCTCAAAGGGCAGATCGCCATCTCCGCCCAAAACGCCGACGGCCAAACCATCGACGCCGCTGGCCTGCAAATCCCCGGCGTGCTGGATGATTTGTACCCATACGACGGCGATCTGGGCGTGACGTTTGCCGATGGCCTGCCCACCCTCACCGTCTGGGCACCCACGGCGCGGCAGGTGCGCCTACACCTCTTCGACGACGCCAATCCCAACACCGAAGCCGAAGTGCTGACGATGCGCCCCACCCCCAGCAACGGCACCTGGGCCATCACCGGCGAAGCGGATTGGGCGGGTAAATACTATCTATACGAAGTGCAGGTTTACGTGCCCACCGAGAGCAGCCTGCAAACCAACCTGGTTACCGACCCGTACTCCTTCAGCCTGGCCACCAACAGCACCCGCAGCCAAATTGTGGACCTGGCAGACCCAACCACCATGCCCGATGGCTGGCTGAACGTGGTAAAACCAGGCATCGCCGCCCCAGAAGACATCGTCATTTACGAGCTGCACGTGCGCGACTTTAGCGTCAACGACGGAAGCGTGCCGGAAGAACTGCGCGGCACCTATTCGGCCTTCACGCAGATGGATTCCAACGGCATGCAGCACCTGGCGGCGCTGTCCGAGGCTGGTCTAACACATTTGCATCTCTTGCCCACCTTCGACATCGCCACCATTGACGAAGACAAATCCACCTGGGTCACGCCATCTTTTGAAGAACTGGCCAGCCTGCCCGCTGATTCTGAAGAGCAGCAGGCGCTGATTGGCACCCTGCGCGACCAGGACCCGTTTAACTGGGGCTACGATCCGTTCCATTACAGCGTGCCGGAAGGCAGCTACGCCGTAAACCCGGAAGGCATCAGCCGGATCGTGGAATATCGTGACATGGTGCAGGCACTCAATGAGATTGGGCTGCGCGTGGTGGTGGATGTGGTGTACAACCACACCAACGCTAGCGGTCAGGCAGACAATTCTGTATTGGACCGGATTGTGCCCGGCTACTACCACCGGTTGAGCAGCACGGGGCGCGTGGAAACGAGCACCTGCTGCCAAAACACCGCCACCGAGCACGACATGATGCGCAAACTGATGGTCGATTCGGTGGTGACCTGGGCCACGGCGTACAAAATCGACGCCTTCCGCTTTGACCTGATGGGCCACCACATGAAAGAAGATATGCTGGCGGTGCGCGCCGCGCTGGATGCGCTGACGCTGGAAGCCGACGGTGTGGATGGCAAAAATATCTACGTTTACGGCGAAGGCTGGGATTTTGGTGAAGTGGGCGGCAATGCCCGCGGCGAGAACGCCACCCAGTTCAACCTGGCGGGCACGGGCATCGGCACGTTTAGCGACCGGCTGCGGGATGCGGCCCGTGGTGGCAGCCCGTTTGGCGGGCAAACCGAGCAGGGCTTCTTGAACGGCTTGCTGGTCTACCCAAATGAGACAAACCAGGGCAGCGAGACGGAGCAGTTGGTGAAGTTGCAGAACTTTATGGACATCATCCGGCTGGGGCTGGCGGGTAATTTGAGCGACTTCACCTTTGTTGGCTCAGACGGCGCGCCGATTTCCGGCAGCGAGGTGCTGTACAACGGCTCCCCGGCTGGCTACACGGCCGATCCGCAGGAGCAGATCGTCTACATCTCCAAACACGACAACGAGACGCTGTTTGACATCATCCAGTACAAAGCGCCATTAGGCACCAGCACTGAAGATCGCGCCCGGATGCAAACGTTGGGCAACTCGATTGTGATGTTCAGCCAGGGTGTGCCGTTCTTCCAGGCGGGGGATGATTTGCTGCGCTCCAAATCGCTGGATCGCAACAGCTACAACTCCGGTGACTGGTTCAACCGGCTGGACTTTACGTACCAGAGCAACAACTGGGGCGTGGGCCTGCCGCCGTCGGGCGACAACCAGGGGATGTGGCCCACGATGCAGCCGCTGCTGGCGAACCCCGATTTGGCCGTCACGCCAGCCGATATTGCCTTTGCCCGCGACACGTTCCGGGAACTGCTGCAAATTCGGATGAGTTCGCCGCTGTTTCGGTTGCAAACGGCCGTTCAAGTCCAAAATAGCCTCCAATTCCACAACAACGGGCCAGACCAGCTGCCCGGCGTCATTGTGATGAGCCTGAGCGACCTGACGGGTGAGGACCTTGATCCGAATTATGACATGGTGGTCGTGCTGTTCAACGCCACGCCCGACGCGCTGAGCTTCACGGAAGAAGCGACAACCAACCTGCCCTTCTCGCTACATCCCGTGCAGCAAAATTCGGTGGATGGTGTGGTGCAAACGGCCGTTTTCGACGAAGCCAGCGGCACATTTACCGTACCGGCGTGGACAACGGCCGTCTTTGTTTTGCCGCAGGGCAGTGTAGAACAACCGACGCGTGGGGAGGAAACGGCCGTAGAGATCGAAACAGAAACGGCCGAAGAACCTGAAGTGGTGGCTGAAACAGCCCCAGCTGAAACAGCCCCAGATGAAGAACCCCCGGCTGAAGCAGCCGAAGCCGAAGCCCCCACCGCAGCTGAAGCAGAAGGGGAAGACGCCCACAGCGAAGCCGAAAGCCACAGCGAAGCCGAACTGGTTGAGGATGCACCTAGCACCCCCTGGATCATCTGGCTGAGCGCGGTGGGTGGTGGCTTTATCCTGGCGCTCATCGTGGCCTGGGCCAGCCGCCGCCCGCGCCCCAACAACGATCACCATTAAAAAATAATGGGTCTTCAGGATTTCGTGGGGTCTGGCGTGAAACGTGATGCGTGAAACGTGATGCGTGAAACGTGATGCGTGAAACGTGATGCGTGAAACGTGATGCGTGAAACGTGATGCGTGAAACGTGATGCCTCTCTGGTCACGTTTCACGTTTCACGCATCACGGGCTGTAAACCCCCTGAATTCCCAAAGAGCCAAAATAATTGAGTAAGTGGGTGAAGGGGTAATGGCAGCAACTGGCCTTCACCCCTTCACCCCTTCACCCCTTCACCCCTTCACCCCTTCACCCCTTCACCCCTTCACCCCTTCACCCCTTCACCCCTTCACCCGGTCACCTTGTCACCTCGTCCCTCCTCCATTTCCCTACCCAGCTTAGAACAAATGTGGTATACTTATGTCTCGTAAAAATGAGTTAAAATCGAGGCAAAATAAGCACCATTTCTCCTGATACAAACCCTTTTCTGCACAAGCTATCAGCCCCAATCGCTGCCCCTTTTTGGGCAACAGATGGTTGATTTTTGCCCGAATTGTAAAAATTAAGGAACGTTTCATGGCTAAAAAAACCGACGCGGAAAGACAATATGATGCCAGCAGTATCCAGGTGCTTAAAGGCCTGGAAGCTGTCCGCCGTCGCCCTGGCATGTATGTGGGCGGAACCGATATAAAAGCGCTGCACCATCTGGTGTATGAAATTGTAGACAACTCCATCGACGAAGCATTGGCGGGCCGATGCGGCCGTATCGAAGTAACGATTCACCAAGACGATAGCATCACCGTACAGGATGATGGGGTGGGCATCCCAGTTGCGCTGCACCCCACCGAAAAAGTGTCTGCGCTGGAGCTGGTACACACCACCCTGCACGCGGGCGGCAAGTTCGACAATGACGCCTATAAAGTGTCTGGCGGTTTGCACGGCGTCGGTGCGGCGGCCGTTAATGCGCTGTCTGAATGGATGGAAGTCACGGTACGTCGTGAGGGTGCAGTGTGGCATCAACGTTACCAGCGGGGCGTACCAGATGCCCCCGTGAAAAGAATTGGCAAGCTGGGCAAAGAAGAACCAACAGGAACCACCACCCATTTCCGGTTCGATGCCACTATTTTTGAAGCTGAGGCCACCTATAAATTCGAAACCTTGCTCAACCGCTTCCGCGAGATGGCGTTTGTGACCAGTGGGGTGTTTTTACGGCTGCGGGATGAACGGCCGTCTCCCACGCGTGAGATGAGCTTTTACTTTGAAGGGGGTGTCAAATCATTTGTGCGCTACCTCAACCGCAACCGCAAGCCGCTGCATGATCCTGTTTACGATCGCAAAGAAGCGGATGGGATGGAAGTGGAAGTTGCCCTGCAATACACCGAAGGCATCACGATCTCTGAATTTGCGTTTGCCAACACCATCCACACGCCAGACGGGGGCACCCATCTAACCGGCGTGCGTACGGCCGTTACCCGCGTCATCAACAGCTACGCCCGCAAAAACAACTTCCTGAAAGAAAAAGATACCAACTTCTCCAGCGACGATACCCGTGAAGGAATTACGGCCGTTGTCAGCGTTAAACATCCTGACCCGCAGTTTGAAAGCCAGACCAAAGTAAAGCTGATGAACGCCGAAGTGGCAGGCGTGGTGGCGGCCGTCACCGCCGATGCGTTTAACCTGTACCTGGAAGAAAATCCGCGTGAAGCCAAAAAGATTATCGAGCGCTGCCTCACCAGCTCCCGCGCCCGGGCCGCCGCCCGTAAAGCGCGCGAACTGGTTATGCGCAAAAGCGCCCTGGAAAGCCTCACCCTGCCCGGCAAGCTGGCCGACTGCTCCGAGCGCGACCCGAACAAATGCGAACTGTACATCGTTGAGGGCGACTCGGCCGGTGGCAGCGCCAAGCAAGGGCGCGACCGGCATTTTCAGGCCATCCTGCCGCTGCGCGGCAAGATTCTTAACACAGAGCGGGCGCGTCTGGACAAGATTTTGGCCAACAATGAAGTGAAAGCGATGATTTCGGCACTCGGCACTGGCATTGGCGAAACGTTTGATGTGGGTAATTTGCGGTACGGCCGTATCATCATCATGTGCGACGCCGACGTAGATGGCAGCCACATCCGTACCCTGCTGCTCACCTTCTTCTTCCGCTACATGCCCACGCTCATCGAAAAAGGGCATCTCTACATTGCCCAGCCGCCGCTCTACAGCCTGAAGTCAGGCAAAGAGATGCATTACGCTTACACCGAGGCGCAAAATCAGGAACTGCTCAAAGAATTGCAAAAGGCTGGTAAAAAATACAGTTTGCAGCGCTACAAAGGTTTGGGTGAAATGAACCCAGAACAGCTTTGGGAAACCACCATGGACCCCGCCGAACGCCTGCTGCTGCAAGTCACCATCGAAGATGCCGTCGCCGCCGACAAAACGTTCGACATGCTCATGGGCACCGAGGTGGGGCCGCGCAAGCGCTTCATCATGACCCACAGCAGTGAAGTCCGTAACCTGGACGTGTAGTTGTAAATCCTCCTAGCTTGGGGCTTCAGCCCCAGGTTTTCGATTAAATGAAAACGGCCGTTTCTGGTGAGAAACGGCCGTTTTTTGTTGCCCATAAATGCCCCCGCTGGTACAGTCACCACCATCCAGCCATCGTTTCAAACCCTTTAGGAGAAAAAGCCATGTTTGATGCATTGAACGACATTGAAAAATTATTAGGCCAAGCCTTCGCTGATGCTCCCAGAGAATTAAAAGCGATTTTGCAAAACATATTTCAAGCTCTAGAAAAAAAGCGAAACGGCCAAAACAGCTGCGGCGAAGCCCTGGCCTACCTGCGCCAGGCCCAAGAAATCATTACAAAACAGCAGTTAACAGAGTGGCAGGCAGAGCTTCATGCCCTCTGGGCTAGTTACTACCTGTATAATTGCCCCAATCTTGAGCCAGACAAGCGAAACGAAGAACAGGGGCTGTGGTACCACATCCGCAAAGCCCAACAGCTTGAACCCACAAACCACGTTCTCAACCAGGTAATTGAACGTATCCAAAAGATAAAATAACGATTCCGTTACTTTTCTGCGCCAACTGTAACTTTGCTTCTGAATCGTCCACAATCAAGCAGCAAAATGGAGCAGAAAAATGCAGGTAAGCAGACAAAAAAAACGACAATTCTTATTGGGCATGGCGTTCAGCCTGCTTTGCCTGGGCGGCATGTTTTGGGTCATTGAACCAGCCCAAATCGGCCAGGCGATTCAGCACGCCAGCCCGCGCTATTTGTGGGGAACGGCCGTTTACCTGCTCATTTATCTCTTCTTGCGGGCCGTCCGCTGGCGCTTTTTGTTGGGCCGCCGCATCCCCCAGACAAAGCTGTTCCACATCCAAAACATCGGGCAAATGCTCACCCAGCTGCTCCCCTTCCGCCTGGGAGATGTGGCGCGGGCGGTGCTGGTCGGGCAGCAGCCCGGCCTGTCGGTGCCCCAGGGCGTCAGCACAATGGTGGTGGAGCGCCTGCTAGACATGCTGTTGATGGTGCTGCTGCTGCCCCTGGCACTTTTGCAAATCGACACCTTGCCTGGCTGGCTGCAACAAACGGCGCTGCTTTCTGGGGCTGTAACGGTGAGCGCTATTTTCTTTTTGGTTTGGGTGGTGAAGAAACGGCCGTTTGCCCACCAACTCCTCACCTGGCTAGGCAGCAAATCTGCCCGACTGGTTACAGACAGTCGCCACCAGCAGCTAGACAACCTGCTAGACGGCCTGCACGCGCTCACCCAATGGCGCACAGCGCTTATCCTGCTGGGGCTAAGCCTGGCCACCTGGCTGCCAGTGATTTTGGCCTACACCGCCGCCTTGCAAGCCGTCCATCTGCCACCCTCCCTGCTCAATGCCACCTTTATCATGATTGTGGGCGCATTTGCCGTGGCCGCCCCCTCCTCGCCAGGGCAAATTGGCGTCTTTCACATGGGGGTCATCGCCGCAATGACGGCGCTGGGCCACCCAGCCGAAGCCGCCGCCTCGCTGGCCGTGCTGTACCACGCCATCAATTTTCTGCTGATGGTTGTTTCCGGGTTGATTGGCGTTAGCAGCATTCAGCTCTCATTCAGCAGGCTCACCCAGTTGGTAGGGCTGCGCCAGCGCCTGCCCACCCCCACCCCCACCTGATTTCCTTCTAAAACATCTATTACACAAAACGCCCGAGGCAAACTGGCCTCGGGCGCTTTGTTAATGATGCGTGGCATCTGATAGACCCTGTTCACGTATCACGCATCACGTATCACGCATCACGCATCATCACGAAAAGGCCCCATCACGCTGGCCAATCACAAAACTTATCAGGATGTTTTGGAGGTCAAAAATGCGTCTTGCAGCTGATCAAACAGGCGGCTGCGGCTTTGGGCCGGAATAGAGCGCTTACCTTGCTCCCGAAAAAGAAAGATGGTTTGCTGGGTGCTGTCTAGCACCACCCGGCAGTTATGGCAGGTGGCCAGATGCTCCTGGGCTTCAGTCGTTAAGGCATCATCCAGCTCCTGGTCGATGTAATCAGAAAGGTATTGGAGCAGTTCTTCACATTTCATCTAAATTCAGTCTCACTCGGCACCAATCGCCAGCAGCGATTGGGTCAATTGCTCGCGCAAAAAGAGGCGGGCGCGGTGTAAACGGACTTTGGTGGCGCTGAGCGAGAGGTTGGTGATTTCGGCCGTTTCTTGCGTCGATAACCCTTCAACTTCTCGCAGCACAAACACGATGCGAAATTTTTCGGGCAGGGCAGCGATGGCCTCATCCAAAGCGCGGGTCACTTCACCATCCGACAGCAGCTTTTCTGGCCACTGCTGCCACTCTACCAAATGCACCGGAAGCGGCAAACGGCCGTCGCCCGGTTCATCTTCCAATTCTAGCTCAGGTTTTCTTTTGCGCAGCCGGTCTACACTCAAATTATAAGCAATGCGGTACAGCCAGGTGCCCAAATTGGCCCGACCCTCAAACTGATCCAGCCGCTCGATCAGCCGCAAAAACGTGTCTTGCACCACCCCCTCTGCGGCCACCTCATCCTTCAGCAGGCTGGCCGCCAGGCGGTAAGTCTTGTCAGAATATTGCTCAAACAGATAAGCAAAAGCCGCTGGGTCTCGCTGGCGCAAAGCCAGCAGCAGCGTATCGCTATCCTCGTAATAACCAGATTGTAAATCCATGTGCTTTTTTAGACGGAATGCTCCATAAAAAGTTACCCATTAAATGCTGCCAAAAGGTACGGGTAAAAACGGCCGTTGGATTTCACCACGCCCCTCAACCCAACCAGCCACCCAGCCACTCCCGCAGCCGCTGCCGCAGCCCCACCCGCCGCCGCACAAAATAAGCATGGTACCGGCTGGCCGCCCGCCAGCGTGCCCACCACCGCTGGTCCAGATCAACCGTCCGGCCAAAACTGATCCCCATCCCCGGCTGCTGGTGGATGACGTTGGCCAGCAACGGCCGTAAATCCAACCCAAACGTCTTTAGCGGCTGGCGCAGCGCCTGCGTGGTCAGCACAAAGTCGGTGGGAATGTTGGCCCGCGAGCGCGTGCCGTGCAAATCCACCGTGAACTCATAGCCGTCGAACTGGTCAGTTAACTGCCTGACGCACCCCGGCAGCATCTCCTGAAACGAATCATACACCGCCACCGAATCCGCCAACGGTTGCAGCCGAAAATCGGCCCGGCGCGTTTGCAGCGGCACCTGGAAAAAGTTCGTGCCGCGCACGTGTGTGCCGCTGTCGCCATAATTTGTCGTCAACGATTCGCGGGGAAAAACGTAAAATCGGTTGGTCTGTACCAGATATTTTGTTTTCAGCGGAAACCAGTCGGTGGGCGGGAAGGTTTGGAACAGTTCGTGCAGGCCGTCGGTGGGGAGGATTTGGGTGACGGCCGTTTCCCGCCACTGCCGAAACGCAGCCCACTGCTGTTGGGTATACGCCTGCCCCTGAAACCAGGCCACCTGCATAAAAAAGACGTCGCCGTCGTCCAGGTACGGCGTAAACGGCGCGTGGGTGATGCCGTGAAACCAGAGCGCATTCAGCGAGATGCCCGCAATACGCGGATCGTCGGCGTAGAAGGCGAGGGCGCTGGCGGCATAACAATACAGCATCGGCGACACCACCAGATCGTCCTCCAGCAGGATGATGGCGCCAAACTCGTCCACCAAATCGCCGCAGGCAAACACGTGCGCCACCAGGCCCAACGGCCGTTCCCGCACCAGCACCCGCTTTTCGCCCAACGGCCAGGCAAACTGCTCCGCCTCCGCCAAAACGGCCGTCAAACTGGTCGCCGCCCCGGTCAATCGAAATCACCAGCGGCACGTCCCGCACACTCTGCAAAGCGGCCAGCGAGTTCAGCAATCGCCGCAAGGCGTGCGGGCGGTTGTAGGCCACCACGACAATGGCGGGTTTCATCGCGCCTCCAGCGCTGCCCGCACCAGCGCGTCCAGCGCCTGGGCCAGGCGTTGTTCGGGTAGATGGGGCGATACGGCCGTTTGCCACACCCCACCCGCCAACAAATCACTCACCGCCAGCAGCGCCGCCGCCTCTTTTTGGCAGTAGCTGGCCACGGCGAACAATGCCGCCACCTCCATCTCCACCGTTTGCACCCCCATCTGCTGGTAATGGGCGACGGCAGCGGCCGTTTCCCGGTACGGCGCGTCCGTGGTCCAGGTTGCCCCTTTTTGGCAGGGCAGATTGGCCCCTAAAATGGCCTGCGCCACGCTGGCGGTCAACGTAGCTGAAGCCGCCACCGTCGGCGCAGTTGGCAAATAATGGTGCGAGGTGCCTTCGTCGCGAACGGCCGTTTCCACCAAAACCAACTCCCCGGTGCCCAGCCCCGGCTGCAAACCGCCAGCAATGCCCAGCCAGACAAATCGGCTCACGCCCCACACCGCAAACGCCTCCACCAACACCCCCACCACCGGTGCCCCGACGCCAAAGCCGCCCGCCACCGCCACCTGCTGACCGCTTTTGGCCAGCAGATACGTCTCGCCAAAAAAGCCCGGTACCCGTTGGCCGCGCCACCGCCTGACGGCATGACGCAGCACGCTGGCCTGCGGGCAAAAAATGAGCCAGGGCGGGGCGGGCGGCAGCCGTTTGCCTTGCAACTGCGCCGCCGCCGTCAGCAGCGGCGGGGAATCAAAGTTGGGTGGATAGTTGGGGAAGCTCATCTGCCCGCCACCTTTAAACTGCCGACCAGCAGCCATTCGCCCGCCACCAGCCCCAGCGCCAGCCCGGCCAGGCCGTGCCAAAAAAATGCGAGCGTGCTGAGAACGGCCGTTCCCGCCAAAGCCACCCCCGTCGCCGCCAACACCCGCTTTTCCCGCCCCGCCGCCACCAGCTCGGCGGCCAGCGGTTGGGAGAGGGTGAAGGGCACGATGCCCAACGCCAGCAAACGCAGGGGCAGCACCGCCGGTTCATACGCTGGCCCAAACAGCAGGGTGACCAACGGCCGGGCCAGCAAAATCAGCAGCAGCGCCGCCAGCAAACCGTACCCCACCAATCCCCAGCGCACCCAGCCATCCACCGCCGCCTGCTGCCGCACCAGCAGCGGAAACACCGCGCCCAGCACCGCCGCAGGCAGCAGCCGCGCCGCCTCGACCAGGCGCAGCGCGGCGGCCAGCTGACCGGTTTGGGCCATGCCGCCCAGCCAGCCCAGCAGCAAAATGCCCAGCCGCTGCAAGAGAACGGCCGTTACCATCAACAGCGCCAGCCAAAAACCGACACGCGCCAGCTGCCCCACCGCAGCCCACGTCAGCAGCCGCCAATCGAGGCCAAAATGGGGCAGGATTTGCCGACACAGCCACCAGCCCCCGCCCGCCGCCACCAGCTGAACCAGCACCAGCCAGACCATCAAAGCGGGGAAATCGCCGCCAAATTGGAGCAAAACGGCCGTTCCCGCCACCTGCAAAACGGCCGTTCCCAACGTCAATCCTGCCAGCCAGCCCATCTGCTCATGAGCGCGCAGGGCGGCGCTGCTCAGCGTCAGCCAGGCCAGGGGCAGCAGCACCCAGCCGTACAGCCGCAGCCCGGCCACCGTTTCGGCCGACTGCCCGGCAAAGGGCAGCAGCCACAGCCCCAGACCAAACAGCGCCGCCAAAATCAGCTCCAACGCCAGGGCGCTGGCCAAAGGCACCACGTCCGCCCGCCCGGCTGCCCCGATTTGGCGCAGCAGCAGCGTGTCCAGGCCAAACGTACTGAACACGTTGCCCAGGTAGAGAACGGCCGTTACCCAACTCAACTGCCCCAGCCCCACCTCGCCCAGCTGCCGGGCCACCAGCGCCGTAAACAGCAGCAAAATCGCCTGCTGCCCCACGCGGGCCAGCAGCAGCCACAGCGAATTGGGGCCAATCCGCTGGAGCGATTGGGTGACGCCTGGTTCAGATGCCGGGGTGCGCCAAAACAAAATGAGGGGAAACTGGGCCGGTTCGCGCTGCCCGCGCCAGGCGACTTTGACCCGCCGCACCCAGCGCTGCCATGCTGGCAAAATCTCCACCCGCTGCCAGCGCAGTTGGCACGCCTGGGCAAGCTCAGCCAATCGCTGCGGCGTGAGGAAGTTTTCGCTGGGCAGGGCGTTGGCGGCAAAACCGACCTGGCGCACAAAAGCCGCTTCCCGCTCGGCGACCATTTGCTGGCCGCTGCTGGCGTGTTGGTAAACGGCCGTATCCAGCACCACCACCGCCCCATCCCCGCGCAGCACCCGCAGCGCCTCCTGCACGGTTGTTTCGTAATTCACCGAATAATGAAACGAAGCGTTAAAAATGACGAGATCGGCCCAGCCATCGGCCAGCGGCAGCTGGTCAAACTCCGCCTGGAGGCAGGTGAACGGGGTGGGGTAATGAATGTGTGCCCCCAGCCCATCGCGCACGGTCACGCCGAGGTCAACGGCCGTCAGCACATGCCCCTCCGCCGCCAACCGGTGGCTCAGCCAGCCGTTGCCCGCGCCCAAATCGAGGATGCGGAGCGGCCGTTGCGCTTTTTGGGTGAACGGCCGTACCACCCGCGCCAGCAGCACTTTGTAACTTTGCCCCCGCCCCGCCCAGGCCGGGTCCGCCACAAACGGCAGCGCCTGGTAAAAGGCCGGATCGTCGCTGCCGCGCCCTTCCTGGCGGCGCACCGTCTCGTACTCCTGGCGGAACTGGGCCAGGGCCGCCGCCCGCTCCGGCGGCAAAAAGCGCCAGATGCCCGCCTCGCAGGGAACGTCAAATCATCAACCGGGCAGCGCAGCACCTCGCCCGCCTGCGCCAGCTCGCCCCGGCACACGGGGCAGACAAAAGGCAGTGGGTTAGATGGGTTCATAGCGGGCGGTCAAAATAAAAAAGTCGCCGATTTGGTTGAGCAAGGGCCAGCGGCTCAGGCGATCATCCAGCCGGGCCAGCCGGGCAAACAGGCGCGGATGCCGCCGGGCAAACTGGTCATTGTCGGCGGGCGGGGTGACGATGGACAGACCGCGCAGTTCCAGCAGCTTGAAGGCGGGTCCCAACGCCCGCCGCACCTGCCCTGGCGTGAAGTAATACGTCTGAAACGCCACCCCCTCCACCTGCGCCCGCACGCCGCCGCGCCGCAAGCGCCGGGTGGCCATGCGCCAATCCTGCGGCCAGCGCCCCAGCTCCCACGGGCAAATTGGCGGCATAATCACCCAGGTGAGAACCGCGCCGGGCCGCAGCAGGTGGGGCAGATGGCGGGTAACGGCCGTTAACTCCGCCACGCAGTTTAAGCCGCCAAAGTTGGAAAAAACCGCATCGAACGGGCCATCTTGCACCCTGTCCAGCTCGGTGAAGGAGCAGTGTTGGATGGTGAGACGGCCGTTTAGCCCCAACGCCGCCTGCTTGCGCCCCATCTCCGCCACCATGCCCGGCGCGAGGTCGGTGGCGTGTACCCGGTAGCCGCGCGCGATGAGGGCCACGGCGTCCAGCCCGGTACCCGCGTTCAGCTCCAAAATGTGGCTGCCCGCAGGCGTCCAGCGGGCGAGTTGGTCATACACCCGCTGCCGCATCCGGGCCAGATTGGCGTGATCCTGGCCAAACGCATCGTACACGCCCGCCTTCAGCGAAAAGGCAGCTGCCACCTGGGTAAACTGGTCATCGGTCACGGTCCACCTCCGGCTGCGGGCTGGGCTGGGCCGATTGGGCCAGCGGCATGTGGGGCAAAAGTGGTGCCTCTGATTGGCTGGCCTGCGCCAGCCGGTTGAGCCGCCAGCGGGCCAGCGGCAGACGCGCCCAGCGGGTGGCAATCGCCGCCAGCTCCCGGAGATGGGCAATACGCCAGCGGGTGGGATGGGGGAGGAACGGCCGTACCCTCAACCAGCCCCGCCGCGCCCGAAACTCCAGATGCACCACCGTGTGCAGCTGCCGGTAAAATTCAGTCGTGTAGGTGCCCTGGTGCATCATCGCCAGATCGGCCGAATCGACCCAGTTTTGCTGCGCCCCCAGCTGCTGCACCACCCGCTCATGAAAGCGGGTGCCCGGCAGCGGGTACGACACCGAAATGCCGATGTCGTCCGGCATACAGTCGCGCACCAGCTGGAGCGTCTGCTGGATGTCCGACCACGTTTCCCCGGTGTAGCCAAACTGGAGGAAAAAGCCCACTTTGACGCCCGCCGCCTGGAGCTGCCGGGCCGCTTCGCGAATCTGGGCCACGGTGGTGCCCTTCTCCATGGCGTCCAAAATGCGCTGCGAGCCGGATTCCGCCCCCAGCCAGACGATGGCGCAGTGGGCCTGGCGCAGCGCCGCCACGTTTTCCGGCTGGCGCACAATCAAATCGGCCCGGCTGAGGCATTTAAACGGCAGCCGCACCCCCTGCGCCTGGACCTCGGCGGCAAATTCGGGCCACCAGCCCGGCTTGAGTCCCATGATGTCGTCGGCAAACCAGATGTGGTCGGGGGCGTAGGTCTCTTGCAGCCAGCGCATTTCCGCAGCGACGGCGTGTGGCGACCGGGCGTGGTAGCGCTGTCCCCAAATCGGCTTGGCGCACCAGTTGCAGTGGTAGGGGCAGCCGCGCGTGGTGACCATGTTCATCGAGTAATAGCCGTGCCGCTCCTGCCAGAGGCGGCGATAGTTGGCCACATCCACCAAATCCCAGGCGGGCCGGGGCAGTTCGTCGATCTGGTTGAGCACAGGGCGGCGCGGGTTTTGCTGGAGACGGCCGTTTTCCCCATAAGCCAGCCCGGCAATTTGAGAGAAGGGGGTGGGGGAACGGCCGTCCAGCACCGCCAGCAGTTCGATCATCGTCTCTTCGCCTTCCCCCAGCAGCACAAAATCGGCCCCGGCTTGCAGGTACGCCGCCGCGTGGTCGGTGGCGTCGGAGCCGCACAAAATGACGGTGCAGCCCTGCTGTTTGGCCATCGCAATCATCGTGTGGGCCGCATCGCGCATCGCCAGCAGGCACATTTTGGACAGGTAGTTGAAGCTGTCCTCGTAAATGATGGCCCAGCGCGGCTGGTGCTGCGCCAGGGCCGCCTGCCACTCGGCGGCCGAATCGGCCAGCATGGCGTCGAACAGGGCGACCTTGTACCCCTGCTGGCGGGCCAGGCTGGCGGCGTAGAGCGTGCCCAGGGGCGGGTACGGCTGCATCGCCTGCCACAGCTTGGGGTCAAACTTCAGGTAATACGATTGGCCAAAAAGAATATCAGTCATTAGCGTTTAGCGTTTGGGTGGGATAACCACAGATTTCACAGATTGCCGCAGATTGCGGACAGATTTTTGCTCTCGATTTCGGCAGCGTCTGGGCAGCGCCTCGGCGCTTCGCGCCTGGCGCTGCCGAAGATGAGGGGGGGTTTCACGGTTGGGGGGCATCTTGCCCCCCAACCGTGAAAAACCCCAAATTCCCTCCCCGCACGAGGCGCGCAGCGCGCTCGTGTGGGCCAGCTGAACGGTGCTCAGATTGCTCTCCTGTGGCTTTCATGGATTGCGCTCTTGGTTGGACAGCATGGTCAGGTGGGTCTGGTAGGCGCTGAGGGTGCGCTGTTGGTGGGCCTGGGAATGACCTTTGCAGATAACGGCCGTAAAACAACTTTCCCCCGATCGCTTTTGCGTTTGTGTTAGCCGGGCAATTTTACGCGCTTGTTCCCACCGCTCCAACCGGCTGCCCAACGGCGTCCGCAAGGGCAGTTCCGCCAGCTTTTGCCCCCACAACGCCGAGCGACCAGCCGTGGGCGTTGCCTGGGGTGGGCCGTCGGCATTGGGCAAAAAGCAGGCCACCCAGCTGTTTTGCGCCCGCAGCTGCTGGTAAACCGGATAGCCAGACAAAGGCACCATCTGCGCCAGCTCGCGGGCGGTGTAGAGTGAGTGCTCCGGCAAAGCCAGCGCAGATTCCGCCACAAAGTAGTTGGGGCAGAGCGCCACGCCGCGCCGCGCCGCCAGCCGCACCACGCCAATGACCAACGCGCGGGCCAGCCACAAACGGCCGTTTTCCGTCACAATAAAATAATCAATGTCCGCCTCAGCCGCCACGTTGCTCATCGCCAGGGAACCGGTGACGGCCACCAGGCGCACAAAGGGCAGCCGGGCGATGAGTGCGCCATAGCGCCGGGCGGCGCTCCACAGCCGCTGCGCCTGCCGCTGGCGCTGCTGGCGCATGGCAAACACCGCCGCCCGCCCCGGCAAGCTGTAAAAACCGTCCTGGTAGAGGAGCTGCCCGGCCAGCAGCGGGTCTTGCGCCAGGGCGTGGGTTACGGCGTCCAGGCTGGCGGGCACGCCCTCCAGGTAGCGATGAATCTCAACGGCCGTTAACGGATAATCAAACAGATCGACGTAAGCCAGCGTACGCCAGATCGCCTGCGCCAGTTCCAACTGGGTGTGGGACGTGAAGTTGTTCATACCGCGCCTCCTTGCCACTGCGCGGCGGCGATGCCCCACAGCACGGCCCCTTTGGGCAAAAAGAGCGTCGGTTCGGGATGCACCAGGGCCATCACGATCAGCGCCAGCCAGACGGCCGTTGCCCCTCGATGTGCCGAAGAACGGCCGTACCGCCCCAGCGGCCACAGCCAAAACGCCAGCCACAAAACCAGCCCCAGCAAACCCAGCTCCGCCGCCACCAGCAGGGGCACGTTGTGTACCGTCACCGCCGCCGAATCAATTTCCTGTGCGGCTGCCAGATAGTGACCGGGACCGGTGCCGAGGAACGGCCGTTCGCCCACCAGTTGCAGGGCAATGCCCCAATCCCGCTGCCGCTCCCACAGCGAACGGCTCTCCAGCGGCGAATCCAGCGCCACCAACCGGCTGGCCAGCACGTCGCCATAGAGCAGGGCAAACAGGAGCAAGCCCGCAGCAAAAAGGGCCAGCGGCAGGGCAAACTCGCGCCAGGATCGGGCAGCGGCCGCACCACGCGGCCAGGCCAGCACCAGCCCGCCCACGCCCAGCGCCAGCCAGGCGGAGCGGGACAAACTGACCAGCAGCCCGGCAATTCCCGCCGCCAGCGCCAGCCAAAAGAGCCCGCGCCACAGCCCCTCTTTGGCCCGCGCCTGCTGCGGCCAGACCAGTAAAATGAGGCTGGTGAGCAGCAGGCCCAGCTGGTTGGGATGGCTGTTGAGGCCATACGCCCGCAGCCAGTTCTGCCCGTCACGCTGGGCGACGCTGGTGCCTTCCACCAGCAAATCGAGCGTCGGTTCGCCCAGCCAGGCCAGCCCCAACTCGCGCTGTAGCAAAAACTGAGCCACGGCCACACCGCTTTGCACCAGCAAAACAACGGCCAGCACGCGCCACAGCCACGCCGCCTGCCAGCGCGGCTGGTTGACCAAAAAGAGATAGACAAACCAGACCAGGGCCAGCATCGCTGCCAGGTGCGCCGTCGCCGGGGTGAGGCGCAGCAAAGTCAGCAGGGAGATGGCGGCCAGGGGGAGGGTAACGGCCGTTTCCCCCCACCCAAACCGCGCCGGACGATCGCCCAACCACCAGCCAGCAGCCACCACAACCGGCAGCAGCGCCAGCACGCCAATTTGCCAGCTCTGGCCGGAAACGGCCGTTGGCAGCGGCAGCGCCAGCCAGGTGAATGGCCCGCCGTTTGCGGCGGCGTGGCTGGCCAGCAGCAGGAACAGCAGCAGCCCAAACAAACTTTGGCTCAGAATGCGCCACCGGCTCATGGCTGGCTCCCGTTGAGGACGTTTTGGTAGACAACGGCCGTTTCCCGCGCCGTCCGTTCCCAGGAATAGTGCTGCACTCGCAGCAGCCCCCGCTGGCGTAAACAGTCGCGCAGGTCGCCGTCCTGGAGCAGCGTGGCCAGCCCGTCGGCAATCGCCTCTGCGGCGTGCGGATCCACCAACAGGGCCGCCTCGCCGCAAATTTCGGCCATCGCCGAATCCTGGCTGGTGAGGACGGGCGTGCCGCAGGCCATCGCCTCCAGCGGCGGCAGGCCAAACCCTTCGTACAGCGAGGGAAAGGCAAACACCGTCGCCAGCGAGTAGAGGCCGGGCAAATCTTCCTGGGGCACGTAGCCCAAATTTTGCACCATGTCTTTCACACCCAATGTCTCGATTTCCTGCTCCAGCGAGCCGTTGACCAGCCAGCCGTTGGGGCCAACCAGCACCAATCGGGCCGCACAGCCGCGCCGCCGCAGTTCGGCCACCGCCTGGATCAACCGACTAAGGTTCTTCCGCGGTTCGATGGTGCCCACAAAAAGAATAAATTTCTCTGGCAGATTGTAGCGCAGGCGCAGCTGTTGGCGCTGAATCGGATCGACCAACGGCCGAAAATTGTCCGGCGCAGCTTCGTGGATGACGTGAATTTTCTCGGCGGGCAGCTGCAAGACGCGGATCAAATCCTGGCGGGCGTGGTGGGAAACGGTGATAACGGCCGTTGCTCGCCGCGCCACGTGCGGCAGCAGCAGGCGCAGCGCCAGCAGGCGGCTGGTGGGGTGGGTGTGGCTGTGCAAAAAGAGCGACGCATCGTGAATGGTGATAATCGACGGGCAGCTCAGGCAAAAGGGGGCGGTGTTGTTGGGAAAATGGCACAGGTGCGGCTCCATTTGCCGGATGATGCGTGGCAGGATGAGCTGCATCCAGACAAAGCGGCTCATGAACTGCCGGGCAATGGGGCGCGCTCGCGCCAGTTCACCCTCCAGCCGGGCCAGCGGGTAATTGCTAAAGAGCAAATATTCCCACTCTGGATATTGTTTAACCAGCTGGGCCAGCAGGCGGCCGGTGTAATGCCCTACGCCGGAGCGCTGGCCCAAAAGCGGTGTGCCGTCAAAACCAATGCGCATCAAAGCTCCTCTAAGAATTGGCCGCAGATTACGCGGATGAACGCGGATTAAATCTGTGGATTTTCATGGCTCTTTGGGAATTCAGGGGGTTTACAGCCCGTGATGCGTGAAACGTGAAACGTGACCAGAGAGGCATCACGTTTCACGCATCACGTTTCACGCCAGACCCCACGAAATCCTGAAGACCCATTTTCATTCATGGTGTTGAGCCTGCCACCAACAGCCCACCAGCAGCCAAAAAAGCAGCCCGGTGCTGTTGAACAACAGGAAAAAATCGACCAGGCCGTGGCTTAAAAAGGCCAACAGGCTGGCCAAAATGGCCACCTGCCACGGATCGACCGGGCGTTGGCGCAGCTGCGACCAGGCCACACGGCCTTCCCAGGCCAGCCAGGCAAAAAAGGGCAGCGCCGCCAGCAGCCCGCCGCCGACCAGAAATTCCAAATACCAGTTGTTGGTGTGGATGGTGTCGTTCCACGAATCGGCCTGGAGCAAACGGCCGTAAACCAGCCGAAAATTATCCAGGCCAATGCCCAGGAACGGCCGTTCCCCAATCAGCTGCACCGCCAGCGGCCAGAGCGTGCTGCGGTCCGGGATGGGCAGCTGGTAGGCCCAGGCGGGAACGGCCGTTTCCCATTCCGGCGCAGGTTGGTCAGCCCCCGGGCGCACCGTCACCTGGCTGGTGGCAAAGACGTTGCTCTTCTCGCCAAACCAGGTGATTTGCTCCTGCACCACGTCCCACACCAGGGTGTATTCACCCGGCTCCGACGGCGCGCGCAGCGGCACTTCCTGGGAAACTGTTTGGCCAGGCCGCACCGGCGGCTCAAACGGCCAGCGCGGTTCTGCCAGCTGGAGGCCGCTCTCGGCCTGAATCCAGCGTGCGCCCAGGTTGATGGGCGGCTGGCGTTGGCTGTGCCACACCAGCGCCCCGTGGTTGGTGACGGTGATCGGCACGGGTCGCGTCTCGTTGGCAACCAGGCTGAGCGTGGGCGGCACCTGCCATTCGGCCAGGTACCAGCCGCTGTCTCCCTCGCTGCCCAGCCGCAGGCGGAACGCTTCGCTGACGCCGGAATTGAAGGCAAACAGCAGGCCCACCAACCCCACCAGCCCCAGCCAGGGGCGAACGAGCGGCTGCCGCCAGCCCAACAACAGGGTCATGAGCCCGGCCACCCCGCCAATCGTCAGGAAGCTGGCCCGGCTGAGGGTGAGGAAGCTGGCCTGGAGCAGGAGCAGCAGCAGGAGGAAGTTGAGGAGGAGGACGGCCGTTCTTCCCACCCGCCGCCACCACAGCCAGCCCGCCACCAGCAGCAGCGGCACGGTTGCTTCCAACATCATGGCGGCGTGGTTGGCGTAATCCAGCGGCCCGGTCAGCCGCAGGTACGCCCCGGCGACGGTGACACCCGCGCGGAACGGCAGCAGCCAGGCCAATTCCCGCCCCAGCCACAGCTCCGCCAGGCCGATGACGGCCACCAGCAGCCCGGCGGCCACCATCGCCCACACCAGCCGGGTGCGCTGCGCCCCATCTGCGGCCAACACCGGCACCGCCAGCGCCAGGCCGATGCCGCTGAGCAGGCGCAGGCTGGCTTTGAGGGCATTGCCGTTGTGCTCCGGGGCGAGGACGGCCGTTACCACAAACAGCCCCCCCGCCAGCAGCAGCACAAGCCAGCCGCGATGCGGCAGGGGGTTGAACGGCCGTTCCTGCCACCAGACCAGCCCGGCAATCAGCAAGATCGCCGCCAGCACCAGCTCCACGTTGGTAACGGCCAGCGGCCCCAGGCGCAGCAGCGGCGCATCCAGCTCGAAGGGCAGGCTGATAGCCAGCAGCAAGAGCAGCCAAAATCCAACCTGGCGCAGCGTGGGCGAAGATTTGGGGAGGGTCATACGGCCGTCTCCCACAATATCGGCTGGCGCAACGCCCACAGGCAGCCCAGCAGCAGCACACTCTCCACCAGCAAAACCGAAAGCGCAGGCCCCACCACCCCCAGGCGAGGAATGAGAATCCAGCAAAACAGGGCATGGAGAGAGAGGGTAACGGCCGTTAACCCAGTCAACAGGCGCTGCTGCCCCCGCGCCACCAAATAATGGGTGAGGCTGTAGTTGAGGTAAACGGGCAAAACGGTTAAGCCCAGCAGGCGCAAAACGGGCACGCTGGCGGCAAAGTCCGCCCCATAGAGCCAGGGCACCAGCCAGGGGGCGCTCAGCCAGAAGAGCAGTGTTACGGTGCCGCCCGCCAGAGCAAGCAGCAGGCTGGTTTGCCAGCCCAACTGCCTGGCGCGAGTACCATCTTGAGACAGCGCCAGCGAAAACGCCGGGAAAACGGCCGCCAGCAAGGAAGCGGGCAGCAGCTGCGTCGGCTCCACCAGCCGCCAGGCGGCGCTGTAGTGGGCCACCGCCTCCGCGCCGCGCCACACCTCTAGCAGCAAAGCCGCCAGGCGGGTGTAAGCGATGGAAAGAAAATGGAGAGGCCGAGCGGCCACGCCTGCTGCAAAAGATGGTGGGAAACGGCCGTTCGCGGCAGCGCGTTGGGCCACAGTTGGCCGATGTGGCTGATCCAGCCCGCCCGCCGCAGGTGCCACAGGGCAAAGGCTAAACCGCTGACCATGACGGCCAAACTCACCAGGGCCAACTCCAGCAGCTGCCCGTTTTGCCAGAGGATGATGGTGCCAAAAACGGCCGTGCCCAGCCGCACCCAGATCAACAGCTGCGCCTCAACCGCCAACCGCTGCTGGCCACGAAAAATATAGGCCACCAGCTCCACAAACGTTTGCAGAAGCAGCGTCAGCCCCAGCAGGAACAGCACCAGTCCGTTAACCCCTTGCCCAATCGCGGCCAACGCCAGCAAGAGCAAAACGGGCAGGCTCAGCCACAGCTTCAAATGGAAGGTGGCCAGCACCTGCGGTCGCGCCGCGCTGCCCAATCTGGCAACTTCGCGCGATAAAAGAAGCTGTAGGCCAAAATCGGCTAACTGCACGAGGATAAAGCCAATGGCCAGAGCGTAGTTGTAGCGGCCAAAATCGGCCGTGCTGAGCTGACGCGCCGCCCACAAAAGCAGCAAAACGTGGCCGCCCGCCCGCCAATTTCTGCGCCCAGCTTGAGCAAGGTGTTTATTTTCAATTGTTTATCGAAGAGCGGGAACGTTCTCATACACAATGCGGGTCAATAAAATTTTTGTTGAACCAGGTCATTGTATAAACATACGCAAAGAATGCGGGATTGGATGGCTGGCTACTAAATCTGCAAATGGGCTGTGAGCAAATCTGGCAAAGCGTTTGTCAGAAATAAAAAAAGCCCCACCAGCCAAAGCTGTTGGGGCTTCATTTTTCCCAATTTAGGAAGCAATTAACGAATACTCACCGGAATTTCCTGTGACAGCGTGTAGAATGTGCCGCCGCCGTTGAGGCAGTTTTGGTAGCCGTCAAAGCAGACTACCAGGCGAATTGTGTAATCGCCCGTCTCTGGAATAGCCATCCAGGATGGCCAGCTCAGGCCCTCTGGCGGCATCACATCGTTGTTGCCGCCCCAGTTGTTCTGGTACCAGGCCACAATATCCTGTCCGTTACGCCGGGGCATAACGCCGATGGTGGAGTAAGGCACACCGGCACCGGATGTATTGCCAATGCGCCACTCATACCAGATTTGCCCACCGGGTGTTAAGGATGAGCGACCCGGTTGCAGGCTAAAGCTTTGGCCGACCAGGCCATTGGCATTGCTTGGCTGTGGCCCAGCGGGGACGGGGGTGTTGGTGGGTGGCGGTGGCGTGTTGGTGGCGGGAATACGGGTTGGCGGTACGGCCGTTGGCGGAACGGCCGTTGCCGTGTTCGTGGGCAGGGCTGTTTCTGTGGGGACGGGGGTTACCGTAGGCGTGTTGGTGGGCAGGGGCGTGTTGGTGGGCAAAATTTCTACGACCGCTGGCGGCAGCACCGTGGGTGAGGCGGGCAGTTCTGTGGCAGGCAGCTCCGTGGGCAGATCGGCCACCAGTGCGGCGGTGGGTTCGGGGGCAACGGCCGTTTCCCCACCATCGGTTAGCAACAACACCGCCGCTACAATAATCAATACGACCAATACACCTAAAGCGCCAAACAGCACGGCGCGCAACGTTTTATTATTCATTTACACTCCTCGCCGCTGTGGGAAGCGGCCGTTTCTAAAAAGGGTCTATCAGCAGATTGTGGCAAGAAGACTTACGCAGTTGCTCCGGCCACCTCTCAGTCCCGCAGGGCTGCTCTCGTGACCGAGCCGATGGTGGCACGGTGAGGACACCAGCCACAGCCCTTTAAGTGCGCAACTCTGTGTAACTTGTTTCTGATTACCACAAAAATCTGCGGATTCTTAAAACGCCCTCTAGGATTCAGCTGTCAACTCAGGCGTGCCCGACTCCGCAAAAATGTTGTTGCGAATACCAAAAATATTCTGCGGATCGTTGGCCTGCTTCACATCCTTAATCAGCCTGGCCGCCGCTGGGGAAATTGTATATTTCATAAAATCCTTGCGAATCTTGCCCACACCATGATGATGCGAGATAGATCCCCCAGCCGCCATAATCGTCTCGCGCAGGGAATGCTCAATTTCACTAAAAATCTTGTCGGGGTTCTCAACCCCCATTGTAGAAAAACCGTGGGTGAAGTAAATGCAAACCCCCGTGTGGTAAAGCTGCGTAATGCGCGGCGAAATGTAAGCCCGACCCGGCAGGCCAAACTCCTTATGCTTCTGCTCCACCTGCACCGCCACTGAATCCAGCACCGCCTGCACCTTGTTCCACGGCACCGTCGTCTCATACGTCTCGCCAATAATGTGGAAATCCGCCAAAAAGTCGCGAATGTAGGCGATGGCATAAGTGAGCATGTAGCCCCGCTGACCATTGGTAGAACCACCCGCAATGCCACCATACTTCTTGGCCAACCGATTGATCAACTTCGACTGGTAGGTAACCTCTTCCTGCGTCCCTTCCATCACAATGGTTGCGGCACACAGCTCATTGGGGTCAAACTTCTTCACCTTCAGCAAGAAGAATTTCTGAATATCCCCCATGATTGCTTCCCAGCGCGTTGGCTCACCCTTCAAAGCGGAGCCAAAGCGGAACTGAATATTGTCTAGCAGGCGAATGCTGGCAGGCAGCGTGCCCGTCTGGGTTAGCTCATACAAAAAGTCGGTGCCCTGCTTGAACGTGGGGAACACCAGCGAACCATACTTCTTCGCTTCTGGCAGCTTGTGAATCTTAATCACGGCGCTGGTGATGATGCCCAAATTGCCCTCACTGCCAAACGCCACCTGCTTCGGATCGATGCCCAGCGATTGGCGCGGCATGGCTGGCCCAGATTCAATCACCCCCTGCGGCGTCACCATCGTCACCGATTCCACAATGTCTTCGATGTTGCCGTACCGATTTTTCTTCATGCCGCTGGCGTTGGTGGCAATCCAACCGCCCAGGGTAGACAGCTCCAGGCTGTCCGGCTCGTGGCCGCTGGTGTAGCCCAATCGATCCAACCGCTCTTCCAAATCCTTGCCAGAGATGCCCGCCTGCACGCCTGCCCGGAAATTTTCGTGGTCAATCCACAAAATTTTGTCCATGCGGCGCATATCCACCGCCACGATGGAGCGCGTTTCGTTTTCCGGCAGTTGCAAGGCGCAGCTCACGCTGGTGCCGCCGCCGTAGGGCACCAGGCAAACATCATGCTCCCCTGCCAGCTTGATGATTAGCTCCACATCCTGTTGGCTCTCTGGGAAGATGACCATGTCCACCACGCGATCCAATGCGCCGTAAAGCACTTTGTACACCTCATCGGCCGTCGTCTGGCCGTGGCTGTGGATCAACCGCTGGCGGTCTTCGGTGGAAACTTTTTCTGGGGAAAGCTGGCTTTGCACCGCCTGGAAAAAAGCAGCGTTCAGCCGGGCTGGGGGAACTGGTTTATTCTGCACCTCGGGTTTGAGGTTGTCGTAATCAATTTTGATGTCGAGCATTTCCTCGACAAAGGGCAAAATTCGTGCATCACGGTGCCAGACAGCGCATACCGGCTGCCGGTCACGGTGACCGTTTTATCGGGGTTGAGTTTGAAGTAGGTGTCGGTGAAGCCCCATTTGTGATCGTAGCGAATATCTTCGCCACTTGAACCTTTATCAAGTGATTTATCTGCCATCTCGCTTTCTCTCTTCCTGTTTTGAAGTTACGCAATTCAGAATGAGACCTGACAGGGTGTATTCAATCTGTCAGGTCTGCGTAAATGCTGCTTTTTGGTATACGGCCGTTGCCACAGCCACCATGCATTATCAGTCAGATTGACGATCCTGGCAAAATTCACCTAAAATTGTGCGCCGCTGGCGGCCATCACCTGCAAACGCTCTGGGGGCAAAAAGCGGTCGCCAAACTTCTCGGCCAGCGCCTGGCTGCGCTGGGTAAAGGCGGCCACGCCATAATCGTTGATGTATTGCAGCGTGCCCCCCTTGAACGGAGCAAAGCCCCAGCCAAAAATCGCCCCGATGTTGGCATCGGCGGCATTGGTGACCACATTTTCTTCCAGGCAGCGCACTGCTTCCAGCGCCTGCACAAACATCAGCCGCTCGATCATCTCTGGCTGGCTCAGCGGTTCGCCCTGCGGTGGGAAAATTGTGGTCAGCTCTGGCCAGAGCTGTTTTTTGCCGCCTGCGGGATAGTCGTAAAATCCTGCGCCACGGGCTTTGCCGTAACGGCCGTATTCCCCCGTCATCACATCCAAAACCGCATCAGAGGGATGGGCTGGCATCGTCTGGCCTTCCGCCGCCAAATCCTGGCGGGTTTGCTCGCGAATATGCAGCATCAGCCCCAGACTCACCTCGTCAGACAGCGCCAGGGGGCCAACGGGCATGCCCGCCTGCAACCCGGCCGACTCGATGGCGCGAGGGTGCTGCCCTTCGCCCAGCAGCGCCAACCCTTCCTTCACATAGGTGGCAAACACCCGCGAGGTGTAAAAACCCCGACTGTCGTTCACCACAATCGGCGTTTTGCGGATTTTCAGCACAAAGTCAAACGCCTTGGCCAGCGTCTCGGCGCTCGTCTCGGCCCCGGTGATAATTTCCACCAGCTTCATCCGCTCTACCGGGGAGAAAAAATGCAGGCCGATGAAGTTAGACGGCCGTTGCGACGCCTTAGCCAATCCGGTAATCGGCAAGGTGGATGTGTTGCTGGCGAACAGAGTGGCTTCCCCCACCACCGCCTCAGCCTCCTGCGTCACCGTCGCCTTGAGCGACCGATCCTCAAACACCGCTTCAATAATCAAATCACAATCCGCCAAATCGGCCGCATCCGCCGTGGGCTGCACCCGCGCCAGGGCGGCGTCTCGCTCCTCGCGGGTGAGCTTGCCTTTGGCCACGCGCTTGTCCAACAGCGCGGCGATTTTGGCTTTGCCTGCTTCGGCTTGTTCCAGGGTGACATCTTTTAGCACGACGGGGAGGTGGGAAACGGCCGTAACATACGCAATTCCATGCCCCATCATGCCCGCACCCAGCACGCCCACCTTCCGCGTCTCCTGCGGCGGCACAGCCTTGGGGCGACTGGCCCCGGCGCTAATCTCGTTTAGCTGGAACCAAAACGCGTTGATCATGTTTTTGGCCACCTGGCTGGTCGCCAACTGGGCAAAATAGCGGGACTCAATCCGGCTGGCGGTCTCAAAATCGACCACCGTCCCCTCTACCATAACGCTCAAAATCGCTTCCGGCGCGGGATAATTGCCAAAGGTGCGCTTCTTCAACATCGCCGGAGCCACTGAAAGCATCTGCCCCACCTTGGGCTGGCGCGGATCGCCACCAGGGATGCGGTAGCCCGGCTTGTCCCACGGCTGAGCGGCTTGCGGATTGGCCACAATCCAGGCGCGCGCTTTTGTCAGGAGATCGGCCACATCGTCCGCCAATTCATCAATGAGCCCCGCCGTCTTGGCCGCAACAGGGTCCAGCTGCGCCCCCTCGGTCAGCAGCGGGAACGACGCTTGCAGGCCAATCATGCGCGGCAGGCGCGTCACGCCGCCGCCGCCCGGCAGCAGCCCCAGCGTCACCTCCGGGAAGCCTAGCTTCAGGCGCGGATCGTTAATCGCGATGCGATGATGGCACGCCAGCGCCAGCTCCAGACCGCCCCCCAACGCCGTGCCGTTGAGCGCAGCCACCACCGGCACGCCCAGCTTCTCCAGCGTGCGGAAGCCCGCCTTGAGCGCCTCGGCGCTGGCAAAAATTTCGGCCGCATCGGTGGCGGCATACAGCCATTCCAGATCGCCCCCCGCCATAAACGTCTTCTTGGCCGAGGTCACAATCACCCCCGCCAAATCCGCTTCTGCTTGCAGCCGGGCCAAAACCGCAGCCAGCGCTGCGCCAAATTCCGCATTAATCACGTTGGCCGACCGATCCGGCCGATCCAGCGTCAGCGTCACAATATTTTGCTCATCTTTTGCGTATTGAATTGCCATCTCAATCCCCTAACCTGGACAAGCCAGAAAGATTCGTGGAAAAATTTTTTCAGGGGCAAGGCACTGGCCGAAACGTCCACAAACCAAATAGGTTTCGTTCCTTCTCCCCATGCCTGGCACTACTTTGAATGTCTAAACCCGCTCAATCACCGTGGCAATGCCCATGCCGCCGCCCACGCACAACGAAATCAGCGCGGTCGAAAGGTCGGTGCGCTCCAGCTCGTCCAGCACGGTGCCCAGCAGCATCGCCCCCGTAGCCCCCAGCGGATGGCCCATCGCAATCGCGCCACCGTTCACGTTGACGTTTTCGGCTCCTTCAATGCCCATGTCGCGCATAAAGCGCAGCACCACCGAAGCAAACGCTTCGTTAATTTCGAACAGATCAATATCTTTGGCCGTCATCCCCGCCAGCTTCAGCGCCTTCTGCGACGCTGGCCCCGGCCCGATGAGCATGATGGTTGGTTCTGTGCCCACCAGCGCGGCGGAACGAATTTTGGCGCGTGGCTTCAGCCCCAGCGCTGCGCCCTTCTCTTTGGAGCCAATGAGCACCAGCGCCGCCCCATCGACAATGCCAGAAGAGTTCCCGGCGGTGTGCACGTGGTTGATCGTTTCAACCTCGGTGTACACCTGCTGCGCCAGGGCGTCGAAGCCCAGCTCACCCATGGCGGCAAAGGCGGGATTGAGCTTGCCCAGGCTGGCCAGGGTGCTGTCCGGGCGAATGTGCTCATCTTGTTCCAGAATGATCAGGCCGTTTTGGTCTTTTACGGGCACAACAGAACGTTGAAAATAGCCATTTTCCCAGGCGTGGGCCGCCCGCTGCTGGGAGCGCACGGCGAAGGCGTCTACGTCTCCGCGGCTGAAGCCTTCCATCGTGGCAATGAGGTCCGCACCGATGCCCTGGGGGACAAAGTTGACCTTGCTGCTCACCTTGGGGTCCAGCATCATCGCCCCGCCGTCGGAGCCCATCGGGATGCGGGACATGGATTCCACGCCACCGGCCACCACCAGCTGCTCCCAGCCAGAGCGCACCTTCATGGCGGCCATGTTGACCGCTTCCAGCCCAGAGGCGCAAAAGCGGTTCAGCTGCACACCGGGCACGTCCACATCCCAATCGGCGTAGAGAACGGCCGTTCTCGCCACATCCGCCCCCTGATCCCCAATCGGCGTGACACAGCCCAGCACCACATCATCCACCTGCGACGTGTCCAGATCGTGCCGCTGCTGCATCTCCCGCATCAGCGTCGCCAACAGCTCCACCGGGGCCACCTCATGCAAAGACCCACTCTGCTTGCCCCGCCCGCGCGGGGTGCGAATCGCTTCAAAAATATACGCCTCTTGACTCATGCTCAGCTCCTGTTTTTGGATACTCTCGAAATTGTGTAGTTGACAGCAAATGATGAATGATGCGTGGCATCACGCATCACGCATCACGCATCACGCATCACGCATCACGCATCACGCATCACGCATCACGCATCACGCATCACGCCAACCTCCACAAAATCTTAAAGACAAACAAATTTTTGACAACTTCTCGACTCTCAGTTATCTTCTAGGCTAGAAAAACCTAACGAATGTTCGTTTGGCTACTATCTTACCAAAAAATCTTAAAGCAACGATTGTTTCGTCTAGCAAAAAAACCTGTGAAATCTGCGGATTGTGTGGCTTTCTCAAAACAATCTTTGCGAAATTAGGTGCAAATGACCCGGCAAACCAGCTCAGGCATTCCCCTAAAACCGGTTTACACGGCCACTGACCTCCCGGCTGACCATCTGCCGGAGACGGTGCCTGGCAGTGCGCCGTTTACCAGGGGCGCTTACCCCGGCATGTACCGCACCAAACCGTGGCGCATCTTCCAACTCAGCGGCTACGGCAACCCCGAAGACGAACGCGAACGCATCAAATTCCTGCTGGAGCACGGCGAAACTGGCTTCATCATGGAGCACGACCGGAATACGGCCGATCACCTCTACAACGTCGATCATCCCGAAGTCGTGGCCCGGCATGAAGACGTGGGGCTGTCTGGCGCGGTCATTTTGGGCGTGCGCGACTACGAAACGATCCTCGACGGCATCCCCATCGAACAATATTACTGCCATCCCGGCGGCGCAGTGGTGCAGCATGGGCCGTTTGCCCTGGCCTGCTACTGGACGGTCGCCCAGCGCCGCAATCTAGACCTGAAAAAATTGGCAGGCACCGGGCAGAGCGACTTTTTCCTCACCTACCTGGGCTGCATCACCAAGCAGCAGGTGCCCGCCCGCGTCGGGCTGCGCTTCAACTGCGACATCATCGAGCATTGCGCCCAACACATGCCGCGCTGGGTGCCGGTCTCCATTGCCGCCTACAACGGGGCCGACACCGGCCTGAACGCCTTCCAGGAGCTGGGGGCGCTGTTTGCCAACGCGGTGGAGTATCTGGACGTGGTGAAGGCGCGGGGCAATCTGGATTTGGCCCAGCTGGCGCAAGGCATTGGCGGGGTCAACTTCCGGGTGTCGATGGACTTTTTTGAGGACATTTGCAAGCTGCGGGCGGCGCGCAAAATGTGGCACCGGCTGCTCACCGAGCGGTACGGCATCACCGATGAGCGGGCGCTGCGGCTGCGCATTCACGTGGTCACGGCCGGGTCGGCGATGACTTACCAGCAGCCGCTGAACAACATCGCCCGCGGCACGCTGATGGCGCTGGCGTCGGTGCTGGGCGGCGTGCAGTCGCTGGGCGTTTCGGGCTATGACGAGGCGATTTCGATTCCGTCGGAGCACGCCCACCAGATGTCGGTGCGCATTCAGCAAATTTTGCAGCACGAGACAAACATTACGGCCGTTGCCGACCCCCTCGGTGGTTCCTACTTCATCGAAAGCCTGACGGCCGAATTGGAAGAACGCGCCTGGGATTTCTTTAACCAGATTCAGGACGAAGGCGGCTTTATCAACACGCTAGACAGCGGCTGGCTGCACCAGCACGCCAGCCAAAACCAGATTGAGCAGGAGATGGCGTTGTGGGACGGCCGTAAATCTGTCGTCGGCGTCAACATGGCCCAGGAAAGCATCGAACCGCTGGAGATTAACGGCCACGAACCGGTGGAGGGCGTCTGGGAAAACGCCATGGCCCGCCTGGAAACCATCAAGCGCAGCCGGGACCAGAAAGCGGCCAGCCAGGCGCTGCGCGACCTGGAGCAGGCGTGTCGCACTGATAAAAATATCATGCCGGTGATGGGAACGGCCGTTGCCGCCGACGTCACCCTGGGCGAAATTGGCGACGTTTTTCGCGAAGTCTTCGGCGACTGGAATCCGCCTATTCAACTGTAATCAGTAATCAGTAATCGGTATTCAGTAATCGGTAATCAGTGTCCCTTACGGATTACCGATAACCGAAATATGCAGAAAAATATGGAAGAACAAACGCCACCTGCCAAAATTTTACTCGCCAAAACCGCCCTCGACGGCCATTGGCGCGGCATCAACGTCGTTGGTCGCGCCCTGCGCGACGCGGGCTTCGAGATCATCCTCGTCGGCATGGCCCAGGCGGAAGAGATTGTCAACGCCGCCCTCACCGAAGACGTGGACCTGATTGGCCTGAACATGGGCGGGCGCATCGAAGTGGTTGAGCGCATTTTGGAGCAGCTGGCCGCCGCCGAGCTGGACGTTCCCGTCTTTGCTGGGGGCACCATTTCACCCAAAAATTGCCGTCTGCTGGCTGAAAAAGGGATCGAAACATTTCCGCCCGGCTCCTCCCTGCACGACATCGTCGCCGCCGCCGAACGACTAACAAAAGGCACATTTTAGACTTCAAAAGTCTTAGTTGCCTTAAGACTTTTGAAGTCTCGCCTGAAAAATTCTCTGTGTCCTCTGTGGCAAACATTATGGAAGAACTCATTCACAACCCGGACAGCCGCTTCAAAGAAACCTCCCGCTCGCTGGAAATTTTGGAGGTGGTGTCCCGCCTCTTTTACGAAAACGGGTACGGCCTGGTTGGCATGCGCCTCATTGCCGACACCGTCGGCGTGCGCGCCGCCACCCTCTACCACCACTTCAACGGCAAAGACGACATGCTCTTCCAGATTGCCCTGGGCGTCACCCAAACCTTTGTGGAGCGCCTGCTGCCCATCCTGGAAGAGGCCGAAGGCAGCCGCGCCGACCGGCTCAAAGCGTTTGTGCGCCAACACATCATCTTTCGCTGGCAGCGGCGCTACTGGATTTCCACCACGCTGCGCGACCTCAGAGCGCTGCCCGCCATCCAGCAGGCAGAGGTGGTCGGCTATCTGCGCCATTACCAGGATACCTTGCGCGATTTTATCCAGGCGGGCATGGCTGAAGGGGAATTCAGTGCCCCCGACAGCACCCTGGCTGGCTTTGCCCTGATTGGCATGATTCATGGCATCAACGACTGGTTCAGCCCCAGCGGTACGCTCACCATCGAAGCGGTGGCCGATCTGTACGCCGACATGGCGGTAGACAAGCTGCTGAGCGCGGTTAATTGATACTTATAAGACCCTAAGGGTTTTTCGCCTCAGGATATACGTTCATCGCGGTCAAAACCCTTAGGGTCGGTTAGTCACATATTTTTTGCGCTTTAGCGCCCTGGCTATCATCTTCTTGTAAAGAAAAAGGAGACCTTATGACCCCACTACCCTCCCACCACCAAAGCATGGTTGGCCGGGCCACCATTGGTGACCAGCTGCGCCGCCATGCGCAACATGAACCGCAGAAAGCGGCCGTTATCTTTTACTACGCCGACGGCACCCGCGAAGTCCATACCTACGGCTCGCTCAACCAGCGGGTCAACCGGCTGGCGCTGGCCCTGCAAGCCCAGGGCGTCGGGCGCGGCGACGTCGTCGCCATGATGTCGCGCAACAGCCCAGATTACGTCACCGCCTGGTACGCCAGCCTCAAGCTGGGGGCGATGCTCACCGGCATCAACTTCACCTTCAAAGAAAAAGAAATCAGCTACCAGGTAAACCACGCCGAACCCAAGGTGCTGATCATCGAAGATATTTTTATGGACCGCATCACCGGCATTACCCAAGAACTGCCCAGCGTGCAGGCGTTTGTGATGAGCAACCCCACCGGCGCGGGCAGCGCCCCAGACGGCTGGCACCTGTTCAGCAACCTGGTGGCCGACGGCCAGCCCGACCACGAACCGGAATCTGACGTGACCGAATGGGATGTGGCCATGCTGCAATACACCAGCGGCACCGAAGCGTTTCCCAAAGGGGTGATGATCCCTCACCGCAACTACCTCATCTCCACCGCCCCCGCCTGGATGGCCGGGTTGGGCATCAAACCAAGCGACATCTGGCTCTTTTTGATGCCGTTTTTCACCATTGCCGGGCTGGGCAGCATGACCACGCTGACGCTGGTGGGGGCCACCCTCATTTTGGTGCAGGCGCTGGACGCCAAAAGCGCCCTGCACATGATCGCCGACGAGCGGGTGACGCTGATGGCCCAAACGCCCACCTTCTTCCTGGCGATGGCTCAGGTAGACGGCTTCTACGAGGCGGACGTGAGCTGCCTGGAGCGGTGCATCACCTACGGCGGCACGGTGCCCCAGGCGATGATCGATGCCTGGCAAAAGGCGTCGCCGGGCATTGTGTGGGGCACTTACTGGGGGCAGTCGGAGCTGTCGCAGCTGGGTTCGATTGGCTGGTTTGGCACGCTGGACGACGTGCCGGACAAAGACCCCACCTGGATTGGCAAGCCGGTGCCGCAGCTGGAAATTCGGGTGGTAGACCCGATGGGCAACGATGCAGAAGTTGGGGAGCTGATTTGCCGCTCCCCCTCGGTGATGTTGGGCTACTACAAAGATGAGGCCAAAACGGCCGATACCATTCGCGACGGCTGGCTCTACACCGGGGACGTGGTGCGCCTGGACGCCGATGGCAATCTCTTCTTTTACGATCGGGTCAAAGATATGATCAAAACCGGCGGCATGAACGTCTCGTCGCAGGAGGTGGAGCGGGTTTTGTATCAACATCCGGGGGTGCATCAAACGGCCGTTGTCGGCATCCCCGATCCCAAATGGCAAGAAGCAGTCACCGTCTTCGTCATTCCCAAGCCCGGCCATGAGCAGGTAACCCCGGATGAGATCATTGCGCATTGCAAGGCCAACATGGCTGGCTACAAAGTTCCCAAAGCGGTCTACATTGTTGAATCAATCCCCACAGACACCCAAGGCAAGTTGTTAAAGCGCGAACTGCGCCGTCAATACAGCCAGCCCTAGCTGGCACCATTCACATCTATTCGGCATAGTCACAGAGAAAAGAGGAGCCCCCAGGCTGCACAAATCTCTAAAACCTCTGTCCCCTCTGTGGCCAAAACCGAAAAATTTTCAGCTCATAGGAGGCAAAACAAAATGGAATTTTATGACGTTATCAAAACCGCAGGCACCTGTCGTTACTACAAGGAAGATCCCATTCCCGACGACGTGATGGAGCGCGTGATGGACGCCGCCCGCTGGGCACCCCAGGGCGGCAACCGGCAGCCCAACCGGTACATCGTCGTGCGCGACCCGGACACCCGCCAGCAGCTGCGCGACTGGTACTACCCAATCTGGGCGGAATATCTGGCCGCCGCTGGCATGGGTGCCATCAAAATCCGCTCCGAAAAGGGCGTTCCCAAGATTTTGGTCGATGCCGACATCTTCGCCGACAATTTCCACAAGCCGCCGGTCATCGTGGTGGTTTGCGCCAAAATGGAAGACATCCACCCCACCGACCTGGAGCTGGAGCGGGACCCGATTGTGTACGGCTGCTCGGTTTACCCGGCGGTGGAAAATCTTCTGCTGGCGGCCCGCAACGAAGGGCTGGGGGGCGCGGTTACCACCCTGCTTTGCGCCGTCGAACCGCAGGTGAAAGCGCTGCTCAACATCCCCGACGGCTACGCCACGGCGTGCCACATTACCCTGGGCTAC
The DNA here is from genome assembly GCA_016713825.1 of Candidatus Leptofilum gracile. Classification (GTDB taxonomy): domain Bacteria; phylum Chloroflexota; class Anaerolineae; order Promineifilales; family Promineifilaceae; genus Leptofilum; species Leptofilum gracile. Next base: position 189,979 of record JADJOJ010000007.1, read on the forward strand.
CCGGAAAAAGAGTTCCCCAAGAAGCTGGCCCGCATGGCGCTGAGCGATGTGGTCTTTAGCGAAAAGTTTGACAACCCGATGTACGGGTAATTTTTTATCAACAGATTTCGCAGATTTATCAGATCGATCTTTTGAATCTGCGAAATCTTTGATGCTTCTTCTCGTTCATCAACTATACTCCCCGGCATGAACCCAACATTAGACGATTTCATTCACCTGGCGCGGGGCCGTCGGGCGATTCGGCGCTATACGGATGCGCCGGTGCCGCCGGAACTGCTGGATTTATTGCTGGAAACGGCCGTTTGGTCCCCCTCCGCCCACAACCGACAGCCGTGGCGTTTTGCCGTGCTGGAAGATGCCGCCAGCAAAGAAACGCTGGCCCGCGCCATGGGCCAACGCCTGCGCGCCGACCGCACCGCCGACGGCGACCCACCGGACGTCATTGAGCACGACGTGGCCCGCTCGTTTGCCCGCATTACCGGGGCGGCGGCGCTAATTGTGGTTTGCTTGAGCATGACGGATATGGACAGTTACCCGGACGGCCGTCGCAGCCAGGCGGAGCGCACGATGGCGGTGCAAAGTGTGGCGATGGCGGCGCAAACGCTGTGGCTGGCCGCCCACGCCGCCGGGCTGGGGGCGTGCTGGCTGTGCGCCCCGCTGTTTGTGCCGGAGCTGGTAACAGCCACGCTCAATCTGCCGCCCGACTGGGAGCCGCAGGGCTTGCTAACGCTGGGCTGGCCCGCCGAAGAAAAAGAAAAAACACGCGCTCCCTGGCCCAGCCGGGTGCACTTTTTGGACCGCCGGGGCTGAAGCCACCCGGCTAGCTGCTGAAACCCCAAAGACGCTTGTGCCGCCTGAACGAATTCAATGACAAATCAATTTTGTCCGCTATAATAAACGCATATTTTGTATACTGGACTTAAAAAGCGAATCACGAATCCAACGAATGGACGAATACCACGAATTACCTGGATTTTATTCGTTCCATTCGTCAATTCGTGCCATTCGTGTTGAAAAATATGGACTACTCAAAACAGGTGCCCGCCGCCGAGCGGACGTTGAACATTTTGGAGGCGCTGAGCAGCGCGCCGGACGGGCTGAGCGCCACGGAGCTGCTGGAGCGGCTGGATGATATGTCGCGCAGCGGGCTGTTTGCCCTACTGAACACGCTGAAGGCACGCAGCTACATCGAGCAGAGCGACGGCCGTAGCAAGTACCAGCTTGGTCCGGCGCTGTGGGCGCTGCTGCCGCAGCAGTCGCTGGGGTTGGAACCGCTTATCACCGCCTTTACCACGGAAATGGCCCAGGTGGATTTGGCGGAAACGGCCGTTCTCCTCTGGCTAGACCGTAATGAAACCGTCTTGCTGGCCCAACGCGAAGGCGTTAACCGGGTGCGCGCTGTCTATCGCTTAGGACAACGAGAGATTGCCGAAAACAGTCCGGGCGGCCGCCTGCTGCTGGCGGGCTTACCAAACCAGGCGGCGCAGCAAACGGCCGTCTTCAACCAGTTCCGCAGCGAAGGCGCCGCCACTCAGGAAACCTCGGAAACTCTCGACATCGCCTGCCCCATTTGCGCCGACGGCGTGCAGCCCAGCGCCGCCTTGCAGGTGAGCCTGCCCACTTTCCGCGCTCAGCCAGAGACGGTGGCGCGGCTGAAAAAGCAGGTGCAGCAGGCCGCGTCACGCATCTCTTTTCGGCTGGGGGCGGCGGTGTACCAGCCGTACGGCTGGGCCGTGGGGGAGCCAATCGGCCCCAACCGGGCGCTGAGCCAATCGGAAATTGAGCAATTTTTGCACGGGCCGTGGAGCGCCCGGCTGGCCTGCGTGCGCGCCGACGGTACGCCGCACGTCTTGCCGCTGTGGTACGAGTGGGACGGCCGTTCCTTTTGGGTCGCTGCCTCGCCGGGGGCGCAGTGGAAGCAGGTGGTGGACGAAACCGGGCGCGTCTCGCTGACCATCGACGAGCCGTGGCCGCCGCTGCGCCGCGCTTTTGTGGTGGGTCAGGCCCACGCGGTGGCGGCAGATGCGGTGCCCGGTGGCCTGGCGGGACTGCGCCAGCGGTTGGCGGTGCGCTATTTAGGTCAAGGTGCCGATCAGCAGCCGGAGCTATGCCAGATTGAGGGGTGGACGGCCGTTCAAATCAGCCCGCAGCGCCTCACCGGGCAGCAAGGATTGGGCCGCGCATGAAACATACAATCAATCACGCGAGCTGTGGCCGGTCTCCTGACCGTGCCACCAAGTGGCGCGGCGAGGACGCCGGCCACAGCCTCATAATTTGATCATGAATTCATTAGATATTCGCGTCAGCGAACTAAGCCACCGGTACGGCCGTACCCACGCCCTGCAAGCGATTGACCTGCACATCCAGCCGGGCGAATTTGTGAGCCTGGTGGGCGTCAGCGGCTGCGGCAAATCGACCCTGATGCGGCTGATTGCCGGGCTGCAAACGGCCACGGAAGGCGGCGTCTGGCTGAATGGGCAGCCGCCCGCCGCCGCCCGCGCCGCCAAGCAGATTGGCTGGATGGCCCAGCAGGCCGCCCTGCTGCCCTGGCGCACCGTGCGGCAAAATGTGCAGCTGGCCCAGACAATCAATCCGCAGCCTGGGGCAAATACGCCAAATCCCGACGAGTTGCTCAAAATGGTTGGCCTCAGCGACTTTGCCGACGCGTATCCACTGACCCTGTCCGGCGGGATGCAGCAGCGGGCGGCTTTGGCGCGCACGTTGGCTACGGGAACGGCCGTTTGGCTGATGGATGAACCGTTTGCCGCCCTCGACGAGCTGACGCGGGAGCTGCTGGCCGAAGAGCTGCTGCAAATCTGGCGGCAGTTCCGGCCGACGGTGCTGTGGATCACCCACAATCTGCACGAGGCGATTCGACTCTCGGACCGGGTGGTGGTGCTGACGCCGCGACCGGGCGCGATTGCGGGCGAAATCGCCGTGCCGCTGCCCCGCCCCCGCGACGACACGAGCGCGGCATTCCAGGCGCTGCTGCGGCAGGCGCGGGCACTGCTGCGGCAGGAGGTGGTTCATGGCTAAGGAAAATCCACAGATTACGCAGATTTCACAGATTAGTGCGGATTTTTTCTCTGCGTCCTCCGCAGGCTCCGCGGTTAAAAAGTTTGGGCAGAAGCGGGTCAATTTGTCTGGCGTGGGGCTGCTGGTGGGGGTGTTTGTGGTGTGGGAAACGGCCGTTCGCCTCACCGACACGCCGGCTTATTTGTTTCCGGCACCAACGGCCGTTTTCCGCTACCTGTTCAGCCATCTGGCCGATTTGCTGCTGGCGGGCGGGGTGACGCTGTTGGAGGCGGTGGCGGGCTTGGTGTTGGGAACGGCCGTTGGCCTGGCCCTGGCCGTGCTCATCACCTTTTGGCAGCAGTTGGAACAGGGGGTCATGTCCCTGGCGATTCTGCTCAAGTCCACGCCCATCATCGCCATCGCCCCCATTCTCACCATTTGGCTGGGCTTTGGCCCCGCGCCGAAGGTGATCGTGACGGCGCTGCTCACCTTTTTCCCGGTGCTGATCAACGCGCTCACTGGCTTTCGCTCGGTGGATGGGGCGCTGCTGGATTGGCTGCGCTCCCTCAACGCCACGCCGCAAGAGATTTTTTTGCAGGCGCGCTGGCCGGGGGCACGGCCGTATTTGTTTGCGGCGCTGCGGGTGGTTGGGCCGCTGGCGCTCATCGGCGCGGTGGTGGCGGAATGGATGGGCGCCTCCAGCGGCCTGGGCCGGGCGATGTGGCTGGCCTACACCAATCTGAACATGCCGGCCCTGTTTGCCGCCGTTTTTGTGCTGACGGGGGTGAGTACGGCCGTTTACCAAACCATCGTCTGGCTGGAAAAACGATTTCTATTTTGGGAATAGGCCACAGATTTCACAGATTACACAGATTTTTTCCTCTCTCTGTGAAACTCTGCGCTCCTCTGTGCATCTCTGTGTTCCGCTTTTAATTTCATTCAGGAGAAAACATTTTGCACCGCAACAAACTCATCTATTTATTTTTCATCATTTTTCTATTTACCAGCTGCCAAACTGGCGGGCAAGAAGCGCTGCGCGAGATGACGTTTATGGCCGGATTCCGCCCGCAGGCCAATTTACCCTTTGTCGGCGCGTACGTGGCCCAGGAGAAAGGCTTTTTTACCGAGGAAGGGCTAAGCGTCACCATCGAGCATTCGGCTGGCGGCGGCGAGCATTTGCAGCTGTTGGCCGCGGGTGAAGTGCAGGTGACGACGCAGGATGCGGCCGTTTTGCTGCAACGCCGCGCCGATCCCGGTTTGCCCCTGGTCTCCATCGGGCTGATTGGCCAGCGCGGGCAGCAAGCGTTTGTCGCCCTGGCCGACAGTGGCCTGAGCAGCCCCGCCGACTGGGCTGGGCACACCGTCGGCTTCAAAGGCACGCCGCCGCCCGATCTGTTTGCCCTGCTGGCGGCCAACGGCCTGACCGAAAGTGACGTCGAACTGGTCAACGTCGGTTTTGACCCGCGCACACTGACGGAAGGGCTGGTCGATGTGTATCCGGTGTTCAAATCGAACGAGCCAAACCTGATTCGCGGCTGGGGCTTTGAGGTGGTGCAGTGGGAAGCGGCCGATTACGCCGTGCCGACGCTGGGCCTGGCCTACGTGGCCACGGATGAACTGATCGAAACCGACCCGGAACTGTTGCAAAGCTTCATGAACGCCGTCCGGCGCGGCCTCGAATACGCCCAGGCGAATCCCGACGAGGCGGTGCAAATTGTGCTGAAGTACGCGGGGGAAGATGCGGATGCGGCGCACATGCGCTTCATGCTAGACACGGAGCTGGCGGATGCCCAATCGCCCAACGGCTACGGCTGGCAAACCGAGGCGCAGTGGCAGGCCCTGGCCGACATGCTGCAAACCTACGAATCGCTGCCGGGTGAGGTGGATGTTACGGCCGTTTTCACCACGAAATTTTTAGGGGAGTAATTTGGTAATTGGGTAATTAAGCAATTGCCTCTACTAATTACCCAATTACAAAATTACTCAATTACCATTTCTATGAACCTCTGGACCATCCTTCCCGTCAAAACGCTGCACCGCACCAAATCGCGGCTGGCTGGCGTGCTGTCACCCGATGAACGGGCGGCGCTGACGCTGCACCTGCTGGCGCGCACGCTGGGGCTGCTGCCGTCGGTGCCAGGGTTGGGGGAAACGGCCGTTATCACCCCAGACCCCGTCGTAGCGGCAATGGCCACACGATTTGGCTGCCGCACGCTGGCGGAGCCGCCGGGCAGCGGCCTGAACGGCGCGGTGGCGGCGGGGGTGGCCCTGGCGGCGCAGCACGGGGCCAGCCATTGCCTGGTTTTGCCCTCGGACTTGCCATTTTTGCAGGCAGATGAGCTGGGCGAGTTGGTGGATTTGGGGGGAACGGCCGTTATTCTTTGCGGCGACCGGCAGCAGCAGGGCACCAATGGGATGATTGTGCCGACGGGCATGGGGTTTCGGTTTGGATACGGCCGTAACAGCTTCCAACACCACCAACAAGAAGCCGCCCGCCTGTCGCTGGCCTGCCGCCTCGTCAGCCTGCCCAGCCTGCAATTCGATCTGGACACAGCCCAAGACTTTGCGCTCTACACGAAAAATCGGCAGCTGATTCCCTCCTGAAAAGTTGAATTTTCCCCAAATTGAGATACCTTCTGACCTACAAGTTTCTATCTTAACAATTTGACCCTTTGGGATTTATGAACAGCCTGGGAAACGTGAAGCGTAAGAAGTTTTTAGATGCAACTTACAGTTCACGGTTCACGCATCATCCAAAATCCCATGAAAAAATGAAGGAAACGAAATCATGCAATGTTCCGTGTGCAAAGGCACGATGGTCCAGGAAACAACCACTTACAAAACCGAGATCAACGGCGAAGAAGTGATGATCGAAGACGTGCCCGTGTGGGTGTGTGAGCAGTGCGATTCATCATTTTTAGACGATGACGTGATTGAAGCAATCGAGGATATGCTGGCCAGTTTGGCTGGCGGTCTGGGTGATGAAGAACCGCCCGAAGAGATTGAACTGGATTGATTTTTTGCAACAAACACCCCCATATTTCGTAGAATCTGGTAGATTTTTCGTTTTTAATCCCATATGTGGGATCGCAAAAGGAGCGAACTATGTGGCGTAAATTGATGATTCTGGCCGTGCTTTTAGGCACGTTACTCATTGGCGTTCCGGGCGCTTTGGCGCAGGAAAAGTCGTACAGTGCCGACCGTTTTGATGTGGACGTGGTTGTGCAAAACGATGGTTCGCTGCGCGTCACCGAGACCGTTGTTTTCACCTTTGTGGGTGAACCATTTACCTTTGTTTTCCGTGAAATTCCCACCAGCAAAACGGATGGCATTGAGATTATGTCGGCGTCGGTAGACGGCCGTTTCTACCCCCAGGGCACCAACGCCGGACAGGTAGAAATTGAACCCGGCAGCAACGTGCGCGTCACCTGGCACCTGGAACCCACCGCCAACACCAGCCACACCTTCGTGCTGGAGTACCGCATGCTGGGCGTGGTGGAGCAAACAGACAGCAGCGATTTGCTGCGCTACCAGCCCCTGCCCGATGAGTTTGAATACACAATTGATAGCAGCACCGTCACCGTTGAGTATCCTGGTTCAGCCAGCATGCTGGCAACACCAACCGTTACCGCCGGGCAGGCGCAGGTAGACCGCAATGGCAACATGGTCACCTTCACCCGGCAAAACATTGAGCCAGACCAAACGCTGGTTTTTGAGATGGCGTTTGCCCAGGGCAGCCTGATAGCCACGCCGCCCGCCTGGCAGGCAAGGCAGGCTGAACAAAATGCACTGGCTCCCATCTGGATTGGAGCCAGTTTGCTGCTGGTGGTGGTTGGTTCGCTGGGTGCGTGGTGGGTATGGCAAAAGCATCAGCCCAAAACGGTGGCGGGAACGGCCGTTCGCTACGAACCGCCCACCGATTTGCCCCCTGCTATCGCCGGTATGCTAAACAGCAGTGGGGTCAGCCCCAGCTGGTCCAACGCCCTGGCCACCCTGTTCGATCTGGCCGATCGTGGCATCCTCAGCATTGAGGAAATTGAAGATAAAAAGTGGTACGAAGGGGATGATTTCATCATCGTGCAAGAAAAAATGGCCCCCAGCGACCTACGGCCACACGAGCAAGGGCTGCTCAATTTGCTGTTCGACACCAAGCAGGGGCGGCAAACCTCGGTGAAAATGTCTAAACTCAGCACCATGGTCAGTGGCAAGCAGTGGAAAAAGTTCACCAACCCGCTGGAAGCCGAAATCAAAGCGGCTGGCTACATCGACGAAACGCGTAAAACGCGGCGTAACTGGATTTTGGGGATTGGCGGCACCCTGCTGGTTTTAAGCGTGATCGTGCTCATTGCCATCCCCGCCTTTCTAATGGAGCTGTTTGGCGCCTGGCCATTTACCATTGCAGTCAGCCTGTTTATTCTGTTTATGGTCTGGATTGCAGTGGGCAGCTGGCTTACCGTCTTAACTGACGAAGCCAAAATGTTGGCCGACGAGTGGCAAAGCTTCTACGGCTATCTGAAGGATGTAACGCGCAAAAAAGCGGCCGTTGGTGGCACCAATATGTTCAACCGCTTCCTGCCTTACGCCGCCAGCTACGGCATCTTGCACGACTGGTCCAAGTTCTTTCAAAAAGAGGGCTGGACGGAAGTGCCACCCTACTTCCGCGCCGCCAATCGCCCTGGGCACGACAGCATGGCGGCATTTGTGGCCATGTCTAGCACCTCGACCTCATCTGGCGGCAGCGCGGCTGGGGCCGGTGCCGCCGGTGGGGCGGCCGGGGGCGGGGCCAGCGGCGCTGGCTAAGTGATTAGAAAAAAGTTTTCAAAATTCTTTATCAACAGATTTCGCAGATTAGACCGATTTTTTCCTCTAAATCTGCGAAATCTGGCTCTTTGGGATTTCCTGGGGCTTGCACCGAATTGACGCGAATTATCACGAAAATTTGCGTTCATTCGGGCTAATTCGGTGCAAAAACAGGTTAACCCCGCCAAATCCTAAAGACCCCGAAATCTTTGATAAAAGGAGCTGTCCAGCACACTAATTGTCGAATACCTGGATTTTTGAACCCTTTTTCTATTCTTCCTAAATAAGCGGCTTCTGAGAAAAGCTGTCTCTGAATCAGTCACCACCCGGACCCAATTCCCCTAACTTTGCCAAATCTGGAGTCAATTGCTTATAATGTGAAGTGGCGCTCGCCCCCACAAAAGGCAGCGTCGCAGCAGGTTAGCGGCCGCCCACACCCTTAATTTTGAAAGCAATTTACGGCCGTTACCCTAACCAACAAACACCCACTGACCCATGATCTGCTGGGAAACGGCCGTTTCCCCACCGAACCTAAATTCGCACAAGGAGTATCCACTGCCCATGCTAGAAACAAAAAAGGAGATCGAATCGACAATCACCCAAGGGGGTGGTTCTGAGCCGCTGTTTATTAGCACCGCCGAAATCCTCAGAGATTACACCCTGGCCAACGAAAGCCGCCACGCCAGCCTCATCGGCAGGCGCGAAGTGCTAAGTGGCAAAGCCAAGTTTGGCATTTTTGGCGATGGCAAGGAAGTGGCCCAGCTGGCCATGGCCAAAGCGTTCAAAAAAGGGGATTTTCGGTCTGGCTACTACCGCGACCAAACGTTCATGTTTGCCACCGGCGCGGCCACCATCAAACAATTTTTCGCCCAGCTGTACGCCATTGCCGACCTGGGGCTAGAGCCACAGTCAGCGGGGCGGCAGATGAATGCCCATTTTGCCACCCGCAGTTTGGATGAAAACGGCCGTTGGCGTGACCTCACCCAGCAGCTCAACAGCTCCGCCGACGTTTCCCCCACCGGCAGCCAGATGCCCCGCCTGGTCGGCCTCGGCTACGCCTCTCGCCTCTACCGCGAGCTGGATGAACTGAAGCACCTCACCCAATTCTCCCGCAACGGCAACGAAGTCGCCTTTGGCACCATCGGCAACGCCAGCTGCGCCGAAGGTATGTTTTGGGAAGCGATCAACGCCATCGGCGTGTTGCAAGCGCCCGTGCTGCTCTCCATTTGGGACGACGGCTACGGCATTTCTGTACCTAACGAATTCCAGCACACCAAAACCAATCTCAGCGATCTGCTGTCTGGCTTCCAACGCGAACCCAATAGCCAATCCGGCTACGACATCTACACTGTCAAAGGCTGGGATTACATGGCGCTGGTAGAAACGTACCAAAAAGCAGCCCGCAACGCCCGGCGCAGTCATGTACCCGCCATCATCCACGTCATCGAGATGACCCAGCCGCAGGGCCACTCCACCTCCGGCAGCCACGAACGGTACAAATCAGAAGAGCGGATGCAGTTTGAAGAAGAATATGACTGCATCCGCAAAATGCGCCAATGGATCATCGAGCAGCGCATCGCCGCCCCCGGCGAGCTGGACCAGATTGAGCGCAACACGCGTAAATCGGTGGAAAATATTCGCACCAAGCTGTGGAAATCGTTCTCGCTGCCCATTTACAAAGAGCGGCAAGAAGTAGCCAACATCATCGAAGAAATCGAAGCAGCTTCCCCCCGCCAGGCAGAGCTGCAAACGCTGCGCCGCAGGTTGATGGAAAAAAAATCACCGTTCCGGCGCGACAACATGGAAGCGATTCAGGAGGCGCTGCTGCTGGTGCGCGGTGAGCAATCCCCAGCCAGCCAAAAGCTGGCGCAGTGGCGCACCAACCAGATCGCCATCAGCAAAGAGCGGTACGGTTCCCATCTGTACAGCCAATCCAGCGAGATGTACCCAAACGTGCCGGAGATCAAACCGGTTTACAGCGAAAAACCAGAAATGCTGCGCGGCTTCGAGGTGCTAAACCGGGCGTTCGACGCCATTTTGGCCCGCGATCCGCGGGTGATTGCCTTTGGCGAAGATGTGGGGCAGCTGGGCGGCGTCAACCAGTCGATGGCCGGGATGCAGGCCAAATATGGCCAGCTGCGCGTGTCGGACACGGGCATTCGTGAAGTAACGATTTTGGGGCAGGCGATTGGGATGGCTTTGCGGGGGTTACGGCCGTTAGCCGAAATCCAATACCTCGACTACCTGCCCTACGCCCTGCAAATCATGTCCGATGACCTGGCCACCACCCAGTGGCGCACCCGTGGCGGGCAAAAAGCGCCGGTCATCGTGCGCACGCGGGGGCACCGGCTGGAAGGCGTCTGGCACGGCGGCTCGCCGATGGGGGCGATTGTGCATATGCTGCGCGGCATGCACGTGCTGGTGCCGCGCAACATGGTGCAGGCCGTCGGGTTTTACAACACGCTGCTGCAAACAGATGAACCGGCGTTGGTGGTGGAAGTGCTCAGCGGCTATCGGCTCAAGGAAGACGTGCCGGAAAATCTAACCGAATTTACCATTCCGCTGGGCGTACCGGAAGTTGTGCGCGAAGGGGATGACGTGACGGTGGTCACCTACGGTGCGATGGTGGGCGTGGCGGAGCGTGCGGCAGAGATGCTGGCCCGCACGGGCATCGAGGTTGAGCTGATTGATGTGCGCTCGCTGCTGCCGTTTGATTTAAACGGCCGTATCCTCCAATCGCTGCAAAAAACCAGCCGCATCCTCTTTTTGGATGAAGACGTGCCCGGCGGGGCCACCGCCTACATGATGCAGCAGGTGATCGAAAAGCAGGGCGGCTTTTACTGGCTAGACAGCGAACCCCGCACCCTGACCGCCACCGAACATCGCCCGGCGTACGGCTCCGACGGCAACTACTTCTCCAAACCCAACGCCGAAGATATCTTCGAAGCCGTCTACGACATCATGAACGAAGCCAACCCGGCCAGTTATCCGATTTTTTACCGGTAAGCATCGAATTAGCAATCTGTAATCGCAAGATTTTTATCAAAGATTACGCAGATTACGCAGATAAAAAAATCTTTTCAATCTGCGTAATCTGCTGATTTAATTCTCTCAATTTTGTATTTTGGCAAATAAGGGAGTGCAGTTGAGGAGCAAATGGCAATAAAAGTTGTGATGCCCGAAATGGGCGAAGGTGTGGTAGAAGGAACGATTTCCCGCTGGCTGAAGCAGGTGGGCGAATCGGTAGAGCAGTATGAACCGCTGCTGGAAATTGAAACCGACAAAGTGACCACGGAAGCCACCGCCGAAGAGGCGGGTACGCTGCTAGAAATCCTGGTTCCCGAGGGCGAAACGGTGGATGTGGGCACGGTGCTGGCCACCATCGGGCAGCCGGGCGAAGCGTCGCCGAAAAATGGCAGCGCCCCGGCCAAAGAAGCTGCGCCCAAACCGGAACCCATTCCAGAACCCGCCGCGCCAGCGCCAGTGACAACGGCAACGGCCGTTTCCCAGCCCAAACCCCAGCGCTACACCGGCCGCATCAGCCCCGTCGTCGGCCGCATTGCCGCCGAGCACGAAGTGGATTTGAACCTGGTAACCGGCACGGGCCGAGACGGCCGTATCACCAAAAACGACATCCTCACCCACATCGAACAACGCCACACCCAACCAACACCCCAACCCCAGCCCGAACCCGTCACCTTGTCATCCGGTCACCCCGTCACCCGGTCACCCGTTCACCCGGTCACCGTGTCACCCGAACACGCCGCAGGCGAAATCGTCCCGCTAACAAACATGCGCCGCGCCATCGCCGAACACATGGTGCGCAGCGTGCAGACCAGCCCGCATGTGACCACCGTGTTTGAGTTTGATTTTACGGCCGTTGCCCAGCACCACGCCGCCCACAAAGCCCAATTCGCCCGCGACGGGGCCAATCTCACCTTCACGGCGTACATCGTCACCGCCACCGTGGAGGCGCTGAAGCAGCATCCGCTGGTCAACAGCACCTTTACCGAAGCGGGCATTGAGCTGAAGCGGCAAATCAACATCGGCATGGCCGCCGCCATCGACGACGGCCTGATTGTGCCGGTGATCAAGGGCGCGGACGGCATGAACCTGCTGGGCCTGGCCCGCACCATCAACGACCTCACCGAGCGGGCGCGGCGCAAGCAGCTCCAGCCCGGCGACGTGCAGGGCGGCACCTTTTCCATCACCAACCACGGCACCTCCGGCAGCCTGTTTGCCACGCCCATCATCAACCAGCCGCAGTGCGGCATTTTGGGCGTGGGCAAAATCGAGAAGCGGGTGAAGGTGATTAATGATGCGATTGCGATACGGCCGTTAGCCTACGTCAGCTTCACCTTCGACCACCGCATCCTGGATGGCAAAACGGCCGATGATTTTGTCAGCAGCATCAAGCAGGTGATCGAAACCTGGCCGTAAGCAGCACTCTCATCATTTCCCCGGAAACTCGGCGTTTCCGGGGAAATCAGGTCAAGCCATCCAAGTCGGATGGCTTTTTTGTTTTACGGCCGTTTCTACAAGAAAATCAATAATATTCGTGATAATATCATGTTTTTCAATGTTTACCTTGACATTTTTAATATCAATCATTATTATTCTTGGAATTCAGCTTAAGATTTTTAATTTGCAGATCAATTTCTTTACCGTTAAAGGGCACCTGTTATGAGTCATTCTAAGCCGTTACGGCCGTTTTTCATCATTTGGTCTGGGCAGGCACTTTCCCTGGTGGGCAGCGCCGCCGTGCAGTTTGCCCTCGTCTGGTGGCTGACGCAGGAGACCGGTTCCGCCACCATCTTGGCCACCGCCTCGCTGGTCGCTTTTTTGCCCCAGGTGCTGCTTGGCCCCTTCGCCGGGGTGCTGGTAGACCGCTGGAGCCGCCGCTGGACCATGTTCCTGGCCGATGGCCTCATCGCCCTGGCCACCCTGCTGCTGGCCTATCTTTTTTGGATTGAAGTGATTCAAATCTGGCACATCTTTGCCCTGATGTTTGTCCGCTCGCTGGGCGGCGCGTTTCACGGCCCGGCGATGCAAGCCTCCACCTCCCTCATGGTTCCCCGCGAGCACCTCACCCGCGTCCAGGGCATCAACCAGATGCTCGAAGGGGGGCTGGGCATCATCGGCGCACCGCTGGGGGCGCTGCTGCTGGCCGCGCTGCCCATGCAGGGCATCCTGGCCGTAGACGTGGTGACCGCACTCTTTGCCCTCATCCCCCTGCTGTTCATCGCCGTACCGCAGCCAGAAAAATCGGCCGAAGAAGCCGCCAGCGGCAAGAAAACGGCGTACTGGACGCAAATGCGGCAAGGGTTGGCCTACGTTTGGGCCTGGCCCGGCATCCTGCTGCTGATGCTGCTGGCGATGCTGGTCAACTTTGTTCTCACCCCGGTCATCTCCCTGCTGCCCCTGCTGGTTTCCGATTATTTTGGCGGCGGTGCCTGGGAATTTGGCCTGATGCAATCCATTTTTGGCGTGGGCATTATTGTTGGCGGATTGGTTTTGGGCGCCTGGGGTGGCTTCAAAAAGCAAATTTACACCTCGCTCATGGGGCTGACAGGGCTGGGATTGGGCATTGGGTTAACGGGCCTGGCCCCGGCTAACTTTTTTTGGCTGGCGGTCGTCGGTGGCTTCCTGAGCGGCAGCATGATTGCCATGACCAACGGCCCTATACGCGCAATTTTGCAAATGGCGATCGCGCCAGAGATGCAGGGGCGCGTTTTTTCCCTCATCGGCAGCCTGGCTTCGGCCATGACGCCGATTGGCCTGGTGCTGGCTGGCCCCCTGGCAGACAGATTTGGCGAGCGCCCCCTCTTTATTGCGGCGGGCATGATCACGGTGCTGGCCGGGCTTGCGGGCTTCTTTATTCCCGCGCTGCTGAATGTGGAAGACGGCCGTTCCCGCCCACTCACCACCCCAGAACCAGCCCCAAAACAATCAGCCCAAACAACAAGATAACCAATTACCCAATTACCCAATTACCCAATTACCCAATTACCCAATTACCTAATTACACAATAATTACCCCCAAATTATGACGCCCCCCACCCCCAACCGCCCCGCCGGCATGACCGGCTTCACCGTCGTCTGGATTGGCCAGCTGGTTTCCCTGCTGGGCACCAGCATGACCAACTTTGCCCTCACCATCTGGGCCTTCGAGCAAACCGGCCGCGCCACCGACCTGGCCCTCATCGGCTTCTTCTTCCTGGTGCCCCTGCTCATCGTCAGCCCGATGGCCGGGGCGATTGTGGACCGCCACGACCGCAAATTGATGATGATGGTCAGCGATCTCGCCTCCGGCGTGGTGACCATCATCGTGCTCATTTTGTACGCCACCGGCCTGCTGGAGGTGTGGCATCTGTACATCACCGCCGCCATTTCTGGCACCTTCCAGACGTTCCAATGGCCCGCCTACTCCGCCGCCATCAGCACCATGCTGCCCAAAAAACAGTACGCCCGGGCCAACGGCATGATCTCCCTGGCTGAGTCCGGTTCCGGCATCTTTGCCCCGGTGCTGGCGGGGGCCATTTTGAGCTTTTGGGGGCTAAACGCCGTTTTTGCCATCGACATCATCACCTTCATCATCGCCATTGGCGCGCTGCTGGTGGTACACATCCCCAACCCCAAGCGCACTGAAGCGGGTGCCGAAAGCCAGGGCAGCATTTGGAAAGAGTCAGCCTACGGCTTCCGCTACATTTTGGCCCGGCCCAGCCTGCTGGGCTTGCAGCTGCTCTTTTTTGGGGCCAACTTCATGAACGCCCTGGGCAACACCGTCTTCGCCCCGATGATTTTGTCGCGCACGGGCAACAATGAGCTGATTTTTGGTTCGGTGCAGTCGGCAACGGCCGTTGGCGGCGTCGTCGGTGGCTTGTTGATGAGCGCCTGGGGCGGCCCCAAGCGGCTGGTACATGGCGTCGTGTTTGGCTGGGTTTTTACCGGTCTGGCGCAATCCGTTTTTGGCGCGGGGCAGATTGTGCCCATCTGGCTGGTGGCCGGTTTTGCCATGGCCATCGTCGGGCCAATTATCAACGGCTCCAACCAGGCCATCTGGCAGGCCAAAGTGGCGCCCGACGTGCAGGGGCGCGTCTTTGCCATTCGCCGCCTCATCGCCTGGGTGTCTACGCCGCTGGCCCAGCTCATCGCCGGGCCGCTGGCCGACTATGTGATGGAACCCGCCATGCAGGAAGGCGGCGCGCTGGCGGGCACGTTTGGCTGGCTGGTAGGCACCGGCAGCGGCGCGGGCATGGGGCTGATGATGGTTGTGGCCGGTATCCTGGCCAGCCTGGTGGCCCTGGCCGCCTTTTCTACCAACCCGGTGCGCTACGCCGAGGATCTGCTGCCGGATCATGAACAGATGACGGCCGTTCCAACCAATCCGGCCGATGAAACATGAGGCGTAGTGAACCCACCATCACGTTTCACGCCTCACGCATCACCCTAATTTGCCTCTTCTTCTCATAACAGCGCCCCTATCATCCCCGGTAGGGGCGCTGTTTTTTGCGCGGATATTGCCCGGCGGCATCCCGGGTCCGGGGCATGAATGCCCAGGCTAAGTGACCGTCCGCAAATAAGTTAACGGAATTGTGCGGACGGTTTAGCAGTAAGCGGCCACCTAAAAGGGGAAGTTATTGTTGGCCGCTTACTAAGGGGTTGGGTTCATTGTTGCCGGACGTAGATTGTGCTATATAATTCTGCTACTTATTCATGCTTTGAATATTCATTTTCTGAATAGCATTATGGCCCCACCTTCACTTTCCCTCGAATTGGCCCTTTTGGGCTTTGTGCGGCAGCAGCCAAATTATGGTTACGCCATCCACCAGGCGCTGTCTAACCCTGCTGGGCTTGGCCCGGTGTGGCAAATTAAGCTGAGCCAGCTGTACGCCCTGCTGGGCAAGCTGGAAGAAGCGGGCTACCTGACCACCAGCACCGAACCGCAAGAAAACAAGCCGCCGCGCAAGCTGTTCCATCTGACGCCAGAAGGGGAAACAATTTTTTTGCAATGGGTGCAGACGCCGGTGAGCAACGGCCGTTCCTTGCGCCTCGATTTTTTGGTAAAGCTCTATTTTGCCCACCAGGAGAGCAAAAAAATCGCCGCCCGCCTGCTGGCCAGCCAGCGGGCTCAGTGCCACAGCTGGCTGGCGGCGGAGCAAGAAATTGCGGCCGAAGAGGTAGAGCGTGGGCAGGTATACGGCCGTTTGGTCCACCAATTTCGCGCCGGGCAAATTCAAGCCATGCTGGCCTGGCTCGACCAATGTGAGGAGGAACTTTCTGGTGAAAATTAAATGGTTGCTTTTATTATTCGCACACTTTTTTTGATGGCCGGGTGCAGCGCCAATTCGGCCGAAGAGGAGGCAGGGGAACCGCAAGAAATTACCGTTTTTGCGGCGTCGTCGCTGACCGATGCGTTTAACGAGCTGGCCGAAGCGTTTAAGGCACAGAACGAAGGCGTCGAGGTGGTGCTGAACTATGCCGGATCGTCTCAACTGGCTACACAGCTGAGCGAAGGGGCACAGGCCGACGTGTTTGCCTCGGCCAACGCCACGCAGATGCAGGCCGTGATCGATAGCGGGCGCATCACTGCCGGGAGCGAAAAGCTGTTTGTCTCCAACCGCCTCACCGTGATCGTGCCGGCCGACAATCCGGCAGGCATTACGGCGTTGGCAGATCTGGCCCAGCCGGGCGTGCAGATGCTTTTGGCGGTGCAAGGTGTGCCGGTGCGCCAGTACACCGATGAGATCGTCGCTGAATTCCCGGCCAATTTCCAGGCACAGTTCTACGCCAACCTGGTGTCGGAAGAAGACAACGTGCGCCAGGTGTCGGCCAAAGTGGCCCTGGGTGAAGCCGATGCGGGCATCGTCTACACCTCGGACGTGACGCCAGACATCGCCAGCCAGGTGCAGCAAATCGCCATCCCCGAGGCGCAGAACGTGGTCGCCACCTACCCCATCGCCCCCCTGGCCGATGCCCCCGCACCCACCCTGGCGCAAAGCTTCATCAGCTTTGTGCTGAGCGAAGATGGCCAGGCCGTTTTGGCCCGCTGGGGCTTCGGCGCGCCGCCGACGAATTAGGGTCGTAATTGAGTAATTGAGCAATTGGATGTTCCAAAGTTACCCAATTACCTAATTACCTAATTACCCACCTACGCACTCACTTCTTCATAAAATTCACCCTTCCCCGCAGCCACCAGGCGTTTTGTTCCTTACGCTTTTGCTGGTCAAGATTGGCAACCTGGCTTACGATTGGCGCAGCTGAACGACTCAAGATTCACCAATAGCCGGGAATTATTAATTTATGTCAACAAATGAGCTGAACGCGCCGCTGGCCGCCCAGGTGCTGGCTTTCTTGAAGGTTGAAACTGCCACGCCCACCCTGGATACGTTAGAAAAATTACTCGCCGCCTATTACCGCACTGTGCCCTGGGAAAGCATTTTTCGCATTGTGCGCCGGGCGGAAAAGCCCACGCCGCGCTGGCCCGCACAGTTCTGGCAGGAAGCGATGACGCGCGGTGGCGGCGGCACCTGCTTCGAGAGCAATTACGCCTTCTTCGCCCTGCTGCAAACGCTGGGCTACCATGGCTATCTGACCCTCAACAACATGGGCGAGTCGATTGGCTGTCACACGGCGATTGTGGTGGTGCTGGATGAGCAAAAGTGGCTGGTGGATGTGGGTCTGCCGCTGTACGTGCTGCTGCCCATTAGCAGCCGGGGGGTGATGCACCGCAGTTCGCCCTTTTTCCATTATGCGGTGCGGCCAGACGGCGGCGAACTGGCCGCCCACTACCAAATCGAGCGCTGGCCTCATCCCAAACGCAACGCCTTCACCCTCATCGACGAGCCAGTGGACGACGATACCTACCGCGCCGCCACCGCCGCCGACTACGGCGAGAACGGCCTGTTCCTGGATTTTGTCATCATCAACAAAGTGATCAACAACGAACCGTGGCGCTTCAACATGGCGGAACGGCCGTGGGCGCTCAATCGCTTCGACTGGGGGCAAAAGATGGATACACTACTGGAAGGCGATGCGGCAATCGCCGTGGCGGAACATTTTGGGCTGGAAACGGCCGTTGTCCAACGCGCCTTTGCCCTTACTCAACATAACTATCCCAATCTTACGTAGGTCGGATTGTCAATCCGACTTACACCGAAAAATATGCGAAAACCAAAACCATACCAAAGCAAACCGAAGAAAAAAATCACCCCGCGCCAGCGCAGCGGCGACTACCGTATTTTTGTCGGCGCGTTTCCCGAAGGGGACAAGATCGAACAGGTCCAGCAGTTGCGCCGGGAAATTGATCTGCAAACGGCCGTCATCACCCCACCGCACGTCACCCTGGCGGGCACCTATTGGCGCAACGGCCAGCCCAATGCCAGCAGCGAAAGCGTGCTCATCGACAAGCTCACGAGCCTGGCCCCTTACCTCAAGCCGTTCGACCTGCACCTGGGCGGCATCTACACCTTTGGCGAGCGGGTCATCTACTTGGGCGTGCTGCCCACAGACGACATGCTGGCTATCCGAAATTCGTTGCTGAGCGTGATGGGCAAGGACAAACACCGCCAGTTTCGGCCGCACCTGACGCTGGCGATGCGACTCCAGGAAGAGGCGTTTGGCGCTACTTTAGCGGAATTGGCGCAGTCGGAATGGGTAGACGGCCGTTTCACCACCCCCATCCACGAACTGCGCCTGATGCAGCGCGGTCCCAAAGACCCCGCCTGGCGCACCATCCACACCATTCCCCTGACGGCAGCAGAAAAATAAATGGGTCTTCAGGATTTCGTGGGGTCTGGCGTGAAACGTGATGCGTGAAACGTGATGCGTGAAACGTGATGCGTGAAACGTGATGCCTCTCTGGTCACGTTTCACGCATCACGGGCTGTAGAGCCAAATAAATCAAAGATTTCGCAGATTGAAAAGATTAAAAAATCTGGTTAATCTGCGAAATCTTTGATAAATGCCATCTTGAAGGTAACCGTTCAGTTGGTATCCCGCACGAGGGCGCTTCGCGCCCCGTGCGGGGGAAGGGTCTGGGTTTTTTCAGTTTTTGGGGTCAAAATGACCCCAAAACTGAAAAAACCCCAAATTCTTTGGCATCGCCAGGCGCAATGCGCCGAGGCGATGCCCTTACTCCAGGGAGAGCTGAACGCTTACTCTTTAAGCACACGTTTTATTGAGGAGCCTTATTTTTAACATGCAGAATGAATGATTTTTTGTTAAACGGAGAACGGTATCACCTGCACCACAGCGACGATCTGACAAAACCGCCACTGCTGCTGCTGCACGGGTTCACCGGCAGCAGCGCCAATTGGGATCATCTGCTGCCGCTGTTTGGTGCGCGGTATTCGGTCATCGGGGTGGATATTTTGGGACACGGCCGTTCCGCCAGCCCGCCTGATCCCAATCGCTACACGATGGCGCAGGTGGCGGCGGACCTGATCGCCCTGCTGGATGCGTGGCAAATTAAGCAGACGGCGCTGCTAGGTTACTCGATGGGCGGGCGGCTGGCGCTCTACCTGGCCTGCCACTTTCCGGCGCGATTCAGCCAGCTCATCCTGGAAAGCAGCTCGCCCGGCCTGGCCACCGCAGCGGAACGGGCCGCCCGTCGCCAGAGCGACGAGGCGCTGGTCGCCTGGATTGAGGCGCACGGCATCGAAGCGTTTGTGGACCGGTGGGAAAAATTGCCGCTGTGGGCCAGCCAGCAGCAACTGCCTGAAGAAGTTCGCCACCGTTTGCGGCAGCAGCGGCGGCAAAACAGCCCGCTGGGGCTGGCCAACTCGCTGCGGGGTATGGGCACCGGCGCACAGCCCTCGCTGTGGGAAAAGCTGCCGGAGCTGGCGCTGCCCACGCTGCTCATCGCTGGAGAGCTGGACAGCAAGTTTGTGGCGATTAACGAACAAATGGTGGCTTTGCTGCCCAACGGCCGTCTCCACCTCATCCCCCAGGCCGGGCATACCACGCATTTGGAACGGCCGTCTGCATTTGCCATGGCCGTTACCAACTTCCTCGCCTAATTTCCTTTTTTGCACAAAATCATATGGGAGCGGAACGGTATTTGCATACGGCCGTTTGCCCCAAATCGGGCCATCTTTTCACATACATCGTTCACAACCGCGTGCTGTACGGCCGTCGCTGCCTGATTGTAGCCGACCCCCATCGGCGTTGCCCCGATATGGCGCGGCACAAACTGTGTTAATTCCGGCATAGGCAACTCAATTTGCCTGATTTCGATCTCAATCTGATCAAAGCCCGCCATCTGCAACACGGCATAAATATCGTCCTGGTTAGAAAACGCAAAAGCGGCGCGCAGGCCAACGGCCGTTTCTGCACCGACATGCCTGGCAACGGCATCTACCAAAGCAAAAAAGTAAGGATTGTCCTCGATGGGCATCCACAGGCTAAACGCCACCCGCCCCGATGGTTTTACAACCCGCTGCATGTCCGCCAGAGCAGGCTGCTTTTCTGGCATAAATTGCAAAACTTGCGCACAAAGCACCGCATCAACCGATTGATCTGCCTGGGGCAGCTGTGCAGCATTGGCCACATGCCAGGCAATGGTTGCCCCCGGCACAGCAGGCAAGCTTTGCGCCACCTCAATCATGCTCGCGTTCACGTCTACCCCGGCAACCTGGCCAGTTTCACCCACCAGACCAGCCGCACGACGCGCCGCAGCCCCGGTACCACAGCCAACGTCAACGGCCGTTTCTCCAGGCTGCAAATGGGCAAAATCCACCAGCGCCTCTGCAAATGGCCCTAAAATAACCGGCGTCAACACAGTCTGATACTTTTCCGCAGCGGCGCGTGCCAGCTGCCATTGGGTTGAAGCTGTCATAGTTACCTCCACAAATAAATCTTGGTAATCCAACCTCCGGGAGGTTCAGCGCGTAACAGAGGCCATTTCTGAAGCCTCCCGGAGGTTTATATTCAGAAGAGCAACGGTGAAAAGTGTATTTGGCATTGCACCGCAGGAATAGTTCAAAATTTGAACTGACCGCTGCTTTGCATTAAACTGCCCACAATAAACTCGCTGCAAAATCTTCAAATAGACACCATAAACGCAAGCAAAGCCTCCGGCAGGTTTAGCGCATAATCGAAGCCATTGCAGCAGCCGCCCGGAGGGCTATTTCAACGGAGGTTGCATGTACAAATATGGACAGTATTGCCCCATTGCCAAAGCGGTTGAGATTTTGTGTGACCGTTGGACGCTGCTCATTGTGCGGGATTTGCTAACCGGCACCGAGCATTTTAACGATCTGGAGCGCGGCCTGCCGGGCATCTCCCGCGGTTTGTTGGCCGATCGGCTGCGCCGCTTGCAGCGTTTGGAATTGGTGGAAAAGGTTGAGGTGGAAAACGGCCGTAATCGCACAGCCTACCGTCTCACCCCAGCCGGACGGGAGCTGCAAGCGGTCATCGATTCGCTGCTGATTTGGGGGGCACGCTGGGCCTTTGAAGCGCCAGAAGAAAACGAGCTAGACCCGGTTCTGCTGATGTGGTGGATGCGCGGTCGCGTGCAGCGAGATAAGCTGCCAGAGCAGCAAGTGGTGGTTCGCTTCGATTTCCAGGGGCCAAAAAACGAAACGTTTTGGCTCTTACTCAAAAGAGAAGATGTCTCGATTTGCCTGACCGATCCAGGTTTTGACCTTGATTTGCTGGTGACGGCCGATTTATCCGCATTTTTCCAAATTTGGTTGGGGCGGCTCACTTTTGCCGAGGCGCAGCAGGCAAATCTGGTAGAGGTGGATGGCATCCCGACACTGGCAAAAGCGCTGCCCAACTGGTTGGCTTACAGCCTGGCTTCCCCCGCCGTGCGGGCGGCCCAGCAGCAAAAATCATAATTCCCGGTAGCTTTGCTGCCGCTCAGGCACGTTCGGCCATCTGAAACAGCATGGGGCTAAGGTACGGAATGAGCCAGATGACCCACACGGCCACGCTAAAGCGATGAAAGCTGGTGAGCGCCGGTTCATTTTTGCGAACGAGCACCACAGTCGCCCAAACCGCATGGAGCAACATCAGGATGATGGCCAGCAGGCCGCTGATGCCGTGCACATCGTAGGTCATGCCGCCTACCATGTCGAACATGAGCCCGGTGCCCCAGGTGTCGCAAACGATGCCCAGCCAGAAGAAGGCCAGGTGCCACGGCTTTAGCCGCCCGGCAAACCGCTCGCTCCACACGCCAATTGAGTAAAATACCAGCGCCAGATTAATGACGATTACGGCCGTTCCATTCATCTTTTTCTCTCCTAACCACAACGGTGAATCCTTCTGAATGTCTGGATTGTAACGACCCTCACGGCGCATTTCCTGGCGCTTTGTCACCGAATTTGCCCTGTTTTCTGTCAACAGTTGGTAAAATGGTGGTATGGCACAAAACAAACAAGCGTTTCCGTTACTCATTTATGATGGCGATTGCGGCTTTTGAGAAAAAACGGCACGGCTCGTGGAGTCGTGGACCCGAGGCAACATTGATTTGCAACCGTGGCAAGCCATTCCCGAAACAATGGCCGCGCTCGGCCTGACGGACGAAGACGGCCTGACCCAGGCGTGGTTTGTAGATAAAAACGGCCGTCTAACCGGCGGCGCCGAAGCAATCAACCACTCTTTGCGGCACTGCTGGTGGTTACGGCCGTTCACCTATCTCTACCCCCTGCCCGGCATGCGCCAATTGCAAGATTGGGCCTACCGCTGGGTGGCTGAAAACCGGTACCGCCTACCCGGCAGCACGCCGCAGTGTGCCATTCCCACCAAAAATGATCAATCCGCTTCCCCAAAATGATTGCCGCCGCCTGGCGCAACATTTGCCCGACAGCCCGCAAACGGTCATTTCGCGGGCGCATTTGCGCTGGGGCACGGCGCGGGCTTATGCCGTGGGGCTGACGGAGGTGGGGTTTGAAACGGCAGTTATCGAAGACCCTGGCTGCCCCGGCGAACCGATGATCTTTGGCCACAACGCCCGGCAAATTGCCGAGCTGCTGCCGCAAATCCCCAACTGGTTCTGCGTCAACGTCACCCCCGACCTCGCCGACGAACTGGAGCCACTGCTGGCGGCCCAAATGGGCTGCGCCCTGCGGCGGGTGGAAGATGTGTACCATATCCTTACCCAATCTCCGCCCACTGAACTGCTCAGCCACGCCGACGTGCGCCTGCTCAACCCGGACGATTTGCCCCTGCTGCAAACTGCGCCGCCTGAACTGCGCGGCCATGATCCCGCCCAACTGCTGCAAAAAACGGCCGTTGCCGGAGCCATCATTCAGGGCAAGCTGGTCGCCATCGCCCAAAACTACGCCCTCACCGAACGCTTTGGCGACATTGGCGTCTTCACCCTGCCAGCGTGGCGCGGTCGGGGATTGGCGGCAGCGGCGGCGGCGTGGGTGGCGGATTGGCTGTTGGGGAACGGCCGTATCCCCGTCTGGAGCTGCGGCGAGCAAAACGAAGCCAGCCTGCGCGTGGCAGAGAAGGTGGGCTTTGTAGAAAACGGCCGTCGCGTGTATCTTATCTTGCAAGAAAAACAAACCACAGATTTCGCAAATTAACACAGATTTTTGTTTTCTCTGTGGAGCTCTGTGTTCCGCTTTTTATTTTTCGGGAGATAATTGATGACCACCTTCATCCAATTTTGCGCCGGGGCCAAACTGCGCCACGACTTCAGCGACCAGATTCAGGTGCGCTACCCCCACCCCACTGGGGAAAACTTCGATACCTGGATCAGCGGCGAGGAGGTACTGAGCCGCCTCAAAACGATGTCACGCGAGCAGCTCATCCACAGCTTTAGCCGGATGAACTGGACCGAAGCCAAAGCGGCGCTCCAGCGCGAATTGGATGAAGGCCAGCAAAAAGCCCGCCGCAGCCTGAAGGATCGGCTGGCAGGCCTGGTCGAGGACAACATCGGCGGCAACATTTTTGGCGACACGCTGGCGGACAACATTCGCGGCGTAGACAGCAGCGCCGACCCCCGCGAGCAGGAAAAAGCGCGCTGGCAGCAGCGGCTGCACCACGACGCCTTCCGCGCCCTAGCCCTGGAGCTGGCCTGGATTAATTTGGAGGGCACTTTTCCGCACGAACCCTCTGCCGAACCAGATGATTGGGTGTAGAATAGGAGCCATGGAACGGCTCACCCAATTTCTGCGGCAGCTTACCCAAACCGTATCACCGACACTCAAAAATTTGCCTGTGAACCGGCAAGAGCTGGCTCATATTGCCATGATCTATGCCTACTTTCTGTTTCCGTTTCTCATTGTGGCCTTGGTATGGTTGTGGCGGGTCACGGATTGGGCCGTCATTGGTCAAAATTGGCCCGTGCTGCTCTTTCTGCTCATTTTGATTGGGCTGCTGGATCAACGGCCGTTCATCCTCCCCGTCTCGCTCTCAAATGAAATTACCCTTCCCTTCTCCAACTCACTCTCCAGCCTGCTAAGCTTGACCATGCTGCTCATTTTTGGCCCCAGCAGCTTGTGGGTGATCTGCCTTGTCGCGGCGGGAGCGGCCGTACGATCTACGCGACAAAACAGTCGGCAAAATCTCCCCCTGATTTTTGGCCTCAATGATTTTGTTCAGGCATCTGGTTCTGCCATTTTTACCTTGTTGGTGGCCGGTGTCGCCTTTACGGGCACAGGCGGTTCCTACCCTTTTCAGGCAAACGGTTTGGCAGATTGGCTGCCGGCCATCTGGAGCGTGTTGGCCCTCTCAGCCACACCGCTCGTCATCTATTTTTTGCCCACCTGGAGCGTCGCCATTCAAACTGGCCAGCCGCTCAATCCTCAAACTGTGTTTCGCTTGATTGGCCTGGGCGTGATCCTTTCTTTATTTTCCGTGCCGTTTGCCCTGCCGCTGGCCTTGACCTACAACCGCCAAAATTTGACCGTGTTTATCACGCTCTGTTTGGCGGTGGCCTTTACCAATATGCTGGCCTATTTTCTGAGCCAGTTCAACATTCTCACCCAAACGCGCAGCAAAGAGCTGCAAAAACTAGAAAATCTGGGTCAGGCGTTGATCACGGCACCCGCAGATGGTTCTACGATCGAAGCGGCGTTAACAGAACACGTTAGCGATTTGTTCCCGAATGATCAGCTGGTGATTCGTTTGTTTGAGGTGCTGGCCGATGGCACCGCGCCGATTTGGCCGACCTTTACGTTGGATACGGCCGTAAACAGCCCACCCATCCCAGAAAATATCTGGCAGCGCCTTCGTGATGCCCAGGAAAGCAGCCTGGTGGATAAAGATGTGGTGCTGCCGGGGCAAAAATCGCCCTCGGGCCACCGATTTTTGGTGAAGATTTTGGTCTCCGGCAGCGAAGAAGCGGTGCGCTGCATAGGGGCGCTCTATTTGCAGCGAATCCCGTCCCGCCGCACGCCAGGCCAGGTGCTGCCTACACTGCAAGAGCTGGCCAGCCAGATCGGTTCGGCGCTTTACCGGGCACAAACGCACCAGGAGACATTGCAGAGCCAGAAAATGGCCCAGGAATTGGCCTTCGCCGGGCGCATTCAGCAGAGCTTTTTGCCTAACCAGATTCCGCAGCATCCCAACTGGGATTTTGCCGCCACGCTCATTCCGGCGCGCCAAACGTCGGGCGATTTTTACGATTTTGTACCGCTGGAAAACGGCCGTCTCGGACTCATCGTCGCAGATGTGGCGGACAAGGGGACCGGGGCGGCGCTCTACATGGCGCTCAGCCGCACCCTGATCCGCACCTACGCCATGCAGTTCCCCGACGAACCGGGCAAGGCGCTGCAACTGGCCAACGAACGCATCCTCACAGACACGGAATCGGACCAGTTTGTGACGGTATTTTATGGGGTGCTAGAGCTGGCAAACGGCCGTTTCACCTACGCCAACGCCGGACACAACCCTACTTTTCACCTGAATGGTGCCGTGCAAACGTTAACCAAAACCGGCATCCCGCTGGGCATGTTTGAGGGGATGGAATGGCAGCAGGAAACCATCCAAATCGGCGTGGGCGACCGCCTGATTTTGTACAGTGACGGCGTGCCAGAAGCGCAAAACGAGCAGCAAGAGGAGTTTGGCGAGGCACGCATGTTGGCCATTGCCCAACGGCCGTTTACCCAGGCAGCTGATCTGCAAACCGCCCTCGCCACCGCCGTGCACCAGTTTGTGGGCGAAGCGCCCCAGTTTGACGACATTACCCTGATGGTGGCCACTCGCATAAAATAAAGCCATGCAAAAACGTTGGTTTTGGCTGCTGAACGGCCTGCTGCTTTTGCTGTACGTGTGGGCGCTAGGGGAGGCAACGGCCGTTTCCCTTCAGGTAAAGAACGGCCGTTGCGTCGCCATCGTGCCAGAGCGCCACATCGGCATCGACTGCCCCCAAATGGGCGCGGGTAGCCAGGTGGGGCTGCTGGCAACCCAGCCCACCACCAGCCGCACCGAGCTGGCCAGCTACCCCCCGCTGCGCTGGCTGGCCCCCCACACCGCCTGGGACGACCTCAATTTGTTCACCCTAAACGGCGATCTGCTCTGGCGGCAGCCGTTTGGGCAGGTAGATTGGAGCGCGTGGCAGCTGATCAGCGGCGGGTGGCAAACGCGCTGGGGCGAATTGCGCGGTCTGGCCAGCCAAAACAGCCTCGTGCTGCGCCAGCCAACGAGCGATTCATTCATCCTCACCAGCCACCTGCGCCGCGCTGAGGATGAAGCCGGGCTGCTGCTGCTCAGTCCAGACGGGCACACCGGCCTGGTTTTTCTCATCGATGGGGCGAACCGGCGGGGAGTCTGGTGGGAATGGGCCAACGGCCGTATCACCACCCCGCTCATCGGCATCCCCTTCCAAAAACCGTTGGTAGAGCAAGCCAAAACGGTGCTGCGCCTGCTGCTGACGGGGCACCAGGCGGCTTTGCTGCTGCTGGGAGTCGTTTGGATTTTAAAAAAAGCAGGAACACAGAGGGGCAGCGTAACTGACAGATCTCAGTTTTTCACCAATGACTACAACGAATTAGAGAAAATAACGAATTTTGATTCTGGCAGGACACATTCGTTGATTTCTGAAATTCGTTGTACTCTCCCCAAGAGTTTCACAGAGAGAAAAATCTCCAATCTCCAATCTCTAATCTCCCAAAAATAATCTGCTGTTTGCCTGACGTTGCTCACCTTCGCCCTCACCCTGCACATTGCCAGCGACGTGCTGGCCCGCGTGCCGCACGTGCAAGATTCGCTCACTTACCTGTTCCAGGCGCAAACGTTGGCGCGGGGCGATTTGTGGACTGAAGCGCCAGCGCTGCCTGAATTTTTTGAGCAGGAATTTTTATTGGTGCAAGACGGCCGTTGGTTTGGCAAATACCCCCCCGGCTACCCAATCATTCTGGCAATTGGTGTGCTGCTAAACGCCCCCTGGTTCATCAACCCCCTGCTGGCGACGCTGACGGTGCCGCTGGTTTATCAGTTGGGCAGGCGGATGGGGAACGGCCGTATCGCCCTCATCGCCGCTGGTTTAATAAGCCTGTCACCGTTTTTTCTCTTTTTGTCCGGCAGCCAGATGGCCCACGCGGCGGAGCTGTTTTGGCTGAGTTTGTTTATGGTTTGTTGGGGGAGGGTTGTTGAGGAAAAGAAAGAGGAACACAGAGGGGCGCAGAGAAGTCACAGAGTTTCACGGAGATTTTTACTGGCTTTACTGGCTGGGGCGGCAGCGGGGATGGCTTTTTTGACGCGACAGTTAACGGCCGTGGCCATCGTCGCCCCATTTTTCTTACTCACCACCTGGGTTAGCCCGCTGCCCTGGCGCGAGCGGTTTAAGCGTGGCGCAATCTGGTTGGCGGGGCTGCTGCCGCTGGTGGCGCTGCTGTTTGCCTACCAATGGGCCGTCACCGGCGACCCGTGGCAAGACCCGCGCCTGCTCTACTGGCCCTACGACCAGCTCGGCTTTGGCGATGACGTGGGCGAAGCGCCCAACCTGCTGACAATTGATCTGCTGGATGAAGAACCAGGCTACGCCGTGCTGTGGCAAACCGATCCCAACCAGCCTCCGCGCGGCCACACGCCACAGCGCGGCCTGCACAACATTTTGAAAAACTGGCAAGCGCTGCAAACCGATCTGTTTGGCTGGCTGCCTGTGCTGACGTTTAGCTTTTTGTGGCTCGGATTTTTATTGAAACGGCCGTCTCCCATCGACTGGATTCTTTTAGCCACGCTGATTTCGCTGCTGGCGGCGGAGGCGTTTTATTGGCATTCCGGCATCATGTACGGGCCGCGGTATCTGTACGGAGCGCTGCCCGCCCTGCTGCTGCTCACGGCGCGGGGGATTCAGGCGTTGGCGCAGCGGTTTGGCAGGTGGTTTACGGCCGTTCCGCTCACCTTG
The DNA here is from genome assembly GCA_016713825.1 of Candidatus Leptofilum gracile. GTDB lineage: Bacteria > Chloroflexota > Anaerolineae > Promineifilales > Promineifilaceae > Leptofilum > Leptofilum gracile. Next base: position 218,099 of record JADJOJ010000007.1, read on the forward strand.
CTCATCCTCGGCAACATCTTTGTCACCCTGCCCGACCAAATGCAAAGCTATCGCGGCTTCAATTATGTGGTGGGAGACAAGGTGGCATTCGTGAAAGAAGCCGTGCCCCCCGACCAAAAAGCGCTCATCTTCGTGAGCAGCCCCACGGGCAACTGGTGGGAGTATGGGGAGCTGTTTTTGGGGAATGAGGGGAGCGTGAACGGCCGTCTCGTCTTCGCCCGCGATTTGGGGGAGGAGGCCAACCACGCCCTGCGGCAGCTGTACCCAGACTACACAGTTTATTGGTTTGAGAACGGCCGTCTCATTCCTCTGGTAAAATAGGCACCGTCTAACCAAAATCAGCAGCTCTCGTAGGTCGGATTGCTAATCCGACCATAAGTTTAACAATTCATTTCACCGCGGAGGGAATTATGACAAAATTACCAGCTGATGAAAAATATTATCATCAATGGCGGCACAATGGCGTCGTTTATACCTTCTCCTGGCTGGGCAACGTGCCCCAGCCGCCACACCGCGTCTCCGCCCTGGCCTTCACCGCCGAGGGGCAAATGCTTTTGGTCACGGATGAAAACTGGTCGCCCGCCTGTTGGCTGCCCGGCGGCGGCATCGAAGCGGGCGAAACGCCCGAACAAGCCCTGGCCCGCGAACTGATCGAAGAAGCCAACGCCATCGTTAAAAAATCCATCAAAATCGGCATTCAACAAACCGACAGCTCCGAAGGTGTACGCAGCTTTCAGGCCGTTTACTGGTGTCGCGTTCAGTTAGGAGATGAATTTCACCCCAACCACGAAGTAACCGAACGCCATCTGGTCTCTCCAGATGATTTTCTGGACACGCTTTTTTGGGGCCGCAGCGACCCCAAAGCAGAGCTGCTGCTCAATCTGGCCTTGGAAATTGAACGTAACCATTAAATTGGGCTATAGAACTTCTGCTATAATGCCCTTCAAAAGTTGTGAGAGCCTACCTAAATGAACGAGCGAATTGAGTTAGACCCACTGATTTGTCATGGCAAGCCGATTATTAAAGGCACACGGATTATGGTATCTACCATTTTAGGCGCATTGGCAGGGGGCGAAACCATCGAAATGATTCTCGAAGATTATCCCCACTTGCAACGCGAAGATATTCAAGCTGCTTTAGCCCTTGGCAGCACACTATTTCGGTAATAAATATTTCATGCCGCAAACAGCCACCCCCAACCCACAGCAATTTTATGAGCAAGTATGGCAGCTGGCCCGCCAAATTCCATGCGGGCGGGTGGCCACCTATGGGCAGTTGGCCCAGCTTATCCCCTGCCCAGATGGTATTGCGCCTGATGAATACGACGCCTTTGGCGCGCGCTGGGTGGGCACGGCGATGGCCGCCTGCCCCGCCGATGTGCCCTGGCAGCGGGTCATCAATTCCCAAGGCAAAATCAGCCAGCGCCCCGGTGCCGAAAAGCAGCGCCAGCTGCTGGAAAACGAGGGCATCTTGTTTGTGAAAGACAAAATCGACCTGAAAGCGTACCAGTGGCGCGGCCCCGGCGAAGAAGCATGGCCGCAACAAGGCAGATTGTTTTAGTTTTAAATTCGCCATTATGAACCGGAGGAACACGATGCATTTTTTCAGAATTGGGACTTGGCTTTGGCTGTTTGGTAGGATAATGAGGTATGCCCTTGCCGAAGAACCGTCTGGGGGAGAAACGGCCGTTTCCCATCACTGGCAACAACAAATTCAATCAGCCGCCGACCAGTTTAGCCAGGGCAACATAGACGCCGCACTAGAGCAAGCGCAGGCAGCGCTCACCCTCGCCACAGCCAAATTCGCCCCCGAAGATGAACGACGCGTCACCTCACTCCTCACCTTGTCCTCGCTGCTGCTGCAAACCGGCCAGCTGACCGCGGCCGCCCCTTTAGCGGAACAAGCACTTCAGCTTTCAGAACAGATTTTTTCGGCGGACAGCGAACAGGTGGCGACCGCCCTCAAGTTTGTGGGGAACGTGTACGCTTTGCAGGGCAATCTGGCTGAGGCCAAACGCATCTTTAGCCGGGCGGTGGCCCTTTCAGAAGCGACAGCGGGGCCAACGCACCCGGAAACAGCGAAGCATATAGGTAACCTGGCGGCGCTCATGTTGCAGGGTGGCGACCGTGAACAGGGCAAAGCGCTGCTGGCCCAGGCTTTGGCCATTTGGGAACAGCAAGCCGAGCCAGACCCGGTCTACACAGTCAATGCCCTGACCAATATGGCCTCGCTGCATCTAGACGAAGGTGACGCAGATGCAGCGCTGGCAATTTTTGCCCGCTGCCTGGCCATCCAGGAAAAAGCGTTTGGCAAACAGAATCGCCGATTGACAAATTTACTCAACAATTACGCCGCTGCGCTCCAGCGCCTGGGGCTGGAAGATGAACTAGACAAAGTAAAAGCGCGCCTCGCCCAACTATAGAACAAGTTTTCTAATTGGGTATTGACATATTCCGATACAGGAATATAATTTCCCCTATGGCTCGCACCCCAACCACACACGACCCGTTTAATGCGATAGCCGAACCCAAAAGGCGTGAACTGCTGGCGCTGCTGCAATCTCAGGAGCTGGCCGTTAACGACATTGCGGATCGGCTTGGCTGGACCCAACCGATGGTGTCTAAGCATCTGGGCGTGTTGAAGCAGGTGGGGCTGGTGAGCGAAAGGCGAGACGGCCGTCAACGATTCTATCGCACCAACGCGGAGCTGCTAAAGCCCATTTACGATTGGCTGGCCCCGTTTGAACGTTACTGGAGCGAAAGATTCAACCGCCTGGACGATGTTTTAGAACAGCTAAAAACAACAACAAAAGGAGTAGCACCTTGTCGAAAAACAAAACAATTATTACTGCCGAACCAGGCAAGCAAGAACTGTTTATCACCCGTGAGTTTGATGCGCCGCGCGAATTGGTTTATCAGGCCCATACGGAACCGGAGATTTTTGCCCAATGGCTTGGCCCCAACGATTTATCGGTGGAATTTGAGGTGTTTGAACCGGTTTCCGGTGGACGCTGGCGCTTTCTAAACGTGGGCAGAGATGGTGAAGAATATGCGTTTCACGGCACGTTTCACGAAGTGTCGCCCACCCGCATCATCCAAACCTTTGAATTTGAAGGGCTGCCAGAGAGTGGGCATGTGTCGTTGGAAACGTTGACGCTGGAAGATTTGGGAAACGGCCGTACCAAGCTAACCACCCACGCCGTCTACCAATCCGTTGCCGACCGGGACGGCATGGTCGAAGCGGGCATGGAAAGTGGCGTTACGGAAGGGTACGATAAGCTGGATGAAATGCTGGCAACGATGCAAAACTAACCCGTCCTACGAGCGAAGGTGCGGCAAATCTGGCCCGCGCTTTCATAAAACAACCCACCTCGCAAATTTAGGAGAACAATCATGAATGAATATGTCGAATACGAACGGCCAAAACCAAATTCTGATATGAATGGCCTGAAAAAATTAGTCGGTACCTGGAAGCAATCAGGGGGCGTGAATGGGGAAATCAGCTACGAATGGATGGAAGGCGGTTTCTTTCTCATGCAACGAGTTGATCTTGAACAATATGGGCAACAGATCAAAGGCGTGGAAATCATTGGCCATCTCCAGCCATTTGGTGAAGAACAAAGCAGCGATATTCGCTCTCGCTTCTACAGCTCGCTAGATGGCATGACCCTGGACTATGTGTACGAAGTAGAAGGCGACACTCTGACCATTTGGGGTGGCGAAAAAGGCTCGCCTGCCTATTTCAAAGGTCAGTTTAGCGATGACGGCAACATCCTGAGCGGGAGCTGGGTGTATCCAGGGGGTGGCGGCTATGAAGCTATTTCCACCAGAATAAAATAAGCAATAATGTGAGAACATTGGGCAACACGCCCGTTGGGTAAAAAGTGAAAAGTGGCTGCCACTTTTCACTTTTTACATTTCAGACTCCCCCGATTTTTCTGCCAGGTACAGTTCCACCGCATCATGCGCTAAGGTGTGAGGCTCGGCAATGTTGTCGGTGTTGAGGAGGGCAACGGCCGTTACCCGCTCCGCCACAAAATGCAAAAACGCAGAAGCAAACCCCACCGGTAACCGAGTACCCTACTGCCCCCCCCGGCACAACTGCATACGGATCGTTGGCGCAAGTACGCGACATGCCCAAATGTGCTGCTGCAAAAAGTCGCCATACGGTTGGCCACTGACCGCTTCGATGAGCAGGCCAAACACTTTTGACTGATCACTTTGGGCCGCTTACTGCCACGCTGTCGTTTCATCCAGGGCGGCTTTGTCCTGAACGGAGAGCGAGACGTTGGCTCCGTGCAGCGTCTCTTCCAGTTGGGCAAGGGAATTGGCCCCAATGATGGCGGAGCTAACGGCCGTATTGGCCAGCACCCAGGCAATCGCCGTTTGGGCAATGGTGGCGTTGTGGGTTTGGCCGATTGCTTCCAGGGTGTCAACGGCCGTAAATCCCTGCTCGTTCATGTACCGCTTCCGCACGCCTTCGGCCCGCGCCGACTCCGGCAGCGGCGTATCGCGACGATATTTGCCGGTGAGGAAGCCAGCCGCCAGCGGGCTGTACGGAATCACGCCAATGCCTTGATCCAGGCAGAGCGGCTGCAGCTCCCGCTCAAATTCGGCGCGGTGTACCAGGCTGTAGTGCGGCTGCAAGCTGTCAAATCGGGCCAGGTTCTTCACGTCGCTCACCCAGAGCGCTTTGGCCAACAGCCACGCCGGGTAGTTGGAGCAGCCGATGTAGCGCACCTTGCCCGCCCGCACCAAATCGGTGAGGGCCGACAGCGTTTCATCTAGCGGCGTCTCCTCATCGGGCCAATGCATTTGGTACAGATCGATGGTCTCCGTTTGCAGGCGGCGCAGGCTGTTTTCAACGGCCGTCATGATGTGCCCCCGCGACAAACCCTGATCGTTCGGCCCGCTGCCCATCTCGCCGCGCACCTTGGTCGCCAGCACGAGGCTGTCGCGGCGCACGCTGCCGCTGGCCAGCCACCGGCCGATGATTTGCTCGCTCACCCCGCCATCGTTGCCCTCGGCCCAGCTTGAATAGATGTCGGCCGTGTCGATGAAGTTGCAGCCCAATTCCACCGCCCGGTTCAGGATGGCGTGGCTGGTGGCTTCATCAGCCGACCAGCCAAACTGCATCGTGCCCAGGCAAATGGTTGAAACTTTCAGGCCCGTCCGGCCCAATCGTCTAAATTCCATGAAGTTCTCCTTTTTTATCCGCAAATCAACGCAGATTTGGCCGTTTTTTTGCTAATCGTAAGCAATCAGCTCCGGCTAGAGCAAAGGCATCGCCTCGGCGCTTCGCGCCCTCGTGCGGGATGCCAACTGAACAGTTGCCAGATTTTATTACTAATCTGCGAATTCTGTGCAATCTGTGGATTATTCTTTCTTGGCAGCTAAAACCAGCAGGCGATCGCTGGTTTCGTCGTAGGGGGATTGGTCATAGTCGCCCCAGAGGTGCAGCAGCTTGAAGCCGGCATCTTGCAGCAGCAGCTCCAGCTGGTGCGGGTAGCGGTAATGGTACACGCCATGAGCCACCGTCCTGTGCACCGGGCCGCCGTTGGGGGCAGACACGTCGTAAATCCAGGTGATGTGCAGGGTTTGGCTGGCGGTATTCAGCCGGTTGCTGGCCAGGTGCACAATAAGCTCGCCGGTTTCCGGGTCTGTCAGCACATTTTCCAGGCTCAGGAGGGCATCTTCGGGGGTGCTGGCGATGTCTACAGGATTGGCGATGTCGATGAAGAGACGGCCGTTTCCCCCCAACACCGTTTTCACCCGCCGCAGCAGCGCCACTGCCTGGGCCGTGTCCAGATGAAACAGCGTGTTGTACGGCACGATGGCCAGGCCAAATTTGGGGTTTTCTGGTAAAGCAAAGGTCGTCATGTCGGCCTGGTGGAGGGTGATGTGCTGCTGAACGGCCGTATCCAACTGCCCCACCCTGGCCCGCGCCCGATCCAACATTTCCGTAGACAAATCCACACCGGTAACCGTATGCCCGGCCCGCGCCAACGGCAGCAGCAGCCGCCCAGAGCCGCAGCCCAGCTCCAAAATGGGGCCATCCGCCTGCGCCGCCAACTGCAAAACCAGCGGCAAATCATCGTCCAAATTAGCGTGAGTCAGGTCATAAAAACGAGCAATTTGATCATACATGCAGTTATTTTACCTAAAACTTTTTAGTAAATCGGATTGTTAATCCGATAGTCGGATTCCGACCTGCGCTTAATCCGCCAGAATCTGCTTGACGCGCCCCACTGCGCCACTTTGCAGCCGCACTTTTATGCCGTGCGGGTGCGTCGCCGATTTGGTGAGGATCGCCTGCACCACGCCTTCGGTTAGCTTGCCCGTGCGCTGATCTTGCTTCAGCACAATCGCCACCGGCTGCCCCACTTTAATGTTGGCTCGTTTGGTTCCGCTCATATTGTTTCCTTTTGCAAATGTAGGTCGGATTGATAATACGACCTGCGATCAACTCTGCATCTCCCATGCCTACTGTATTTTATCCCAAATCGTGGCGAATCCGTTTTTCTTGACACAACCAGACCCAAACCCGATACTTGGCCCCATGCAAATCGACATTGTGACCCTGTTCCCGGAGATGTTTCCGGGCTATCTAAACGAAAGTATCCTCAAACGAGCGCAGGCGGCTGACCTGCTGCACATCAACCTGCACAACCTGCGCGATTATGCCACGGGTAAGCACCGCGTGACAGACGAGCCACCATATGGCGGCGGCGGCGGCATGGTGCTGAAGCCGGAGCCAATTTTTACGGCCGTAGAATCTCTAGTTTCCAATCTCCAATCTCCTAAAAAAGGAGAATTAGAGATTGGAGATTGGAGATTACCTGTGATTTTACTCACGCCGCAGGGACGGCCGTTTACCCAAACCATCGCCCAAGAATTAGCGCAACACAAACAATTGCTGCTGCTGTGCGGCCGTTACGAAGGCGTAGACGAACGCGTGCGCCAACACCTGGTTACCGACGAGATTTCTATTGGCGACTTTGTACTGACGGGCGGTGAACTGGCGGCGATGGTGCTGGTGGATGCCGTAGCCCGGCTGCTGCCCGGCGTGCTGGGGGCCGAAGATGCTGCCGAAGACGACAGCCACGCCACTGGCCTGCTAGAAGGCCCCCACTACACCCGCCCAGAAACGTTCCGCAGTTGGGCTGTGCCAGAAGTGCTGCGCTCTGGCCACGCGGCCAACATTGCCCGCTGGCGGCGGCAGCAAGCGCTGCGCCGCACCTGGCAGCGCCGCCCCGACATGCTGCTCACCGCCAACCTCAGCGAAGCAGACCGCTGGTTTTTGGGCAAACTAGCCGCCGAAGCCGGTAATCGGTGAGCAGTGGTCGGTAAACGGTAGGTTAATCTCGTTACTTTCGCACTAAAATTTGCACTGACCCACCGTATACTGATTACCGATTACCGACCACGGGAGACAACATGCGCAGCTTTTTACAATTTTTAGCAGGGATTGTGGCCATCTTTTTTGTGATAACGGCCGTTCTCGCCCTGTTCCTCACCAATTTATTCACCGTCATCGCCAACCGTGAACTGATCAAAGAGTCACTCTCTAATCTAGACAGCCTGGTGGTGGAAAACGTGCCCACCTTTGTGGCCCAAACGCTGGAGCAGCAGGCGCGGGAGCGCGGCCTGGCCCCCATCAATCTGGATGAAGCGCTGTTGCAGCAGTCGATGGCAACGCTGCTGCCGCCCGGCTGGATTGAAGCGCAGGCGGATACGGCCGTAGACACCGTCTACGACATGCTAGAAACGGGCAACCTGGACAATGCCGAACTAGAGATTGACACATCCCCCCTGCTGGATCGCTTTCGCGGGGAGCCAGGGCAGGCGGTGGTGCGCAACATCGTCGCCAGCTTGCCCGTCTGCACCCAGCCCATCAACCCCGCCGACCTGCTAGGCCCCACCGTCACCATTCCCGACTGCCTGCCGCCTGGCGTGCCCACGGAGCAGGTCAGCCAGCAGGTGCATGCCCGGCTGGTGCAGGCGCTAGACAGCAACCCGCAGCTTTCCAGCGAGTTTGGCGTGGTGCGCATCCCGCTCTTTTCGCCGGAGCAGCAGGCGCAAAATGAGGAGCTGGTGCAGGCGCGGGCGCAGCTGCTGCGGTTGCAGCGCACCTTTGCCTTTATGCAGCAGTGGGGCTGGATTCTGTGGCTGCTGCCGTTTAGCTGCCTGCTGCTCATCACCCTGCTGGCGGTGCGTTCCTGGTCTGAGTGGGGGTTGTGGTGGGGCTGGCCGATGGTGGGAACGGCCGTACTCGTCCTGTTCGTCAGCCTTATCTTCCCGGCAATTACCACCTTTTTGCTGCGACAATTGCCCACAGACCCAACGGCGCTGGTGGGTTCAGTGCAGCAGATGGGGGTGAGGTTGGTAACGGCCGTTACCGACACCTGGCTGAACCGCGTCAACATTCAGGCAGCCGTGATGTTTGGAGCTGGCTTGCTGTTTTTGCTGTTGGGGTTTGCTACCCGCAGAAGAAAAGCTGCCTGGTAAGGCCGAAGCCGTAAAACCGGCAAAATCAACGCCTTAACGCATCATTCCCGCGAAAACGGGAATCCATCCTCATACCAGAATGGATTCCCACCTGCGCGGGAATGACAGGCCAGGTGAATTTTTACGGCAGCGGGATTACCGTAAAACCGTCAAATCCCGTCGCTTCCCCTGCAATTTCATGGTCGAAGTAAAAAGCGGTGATCACCTCAATGTCGCCAGAATCCTGATTGTTGGAGATGTCTAGCCGGGCAATAAATTCATCGTTGACAAAGAAGTAGCCCACGTTGCCCCAGGCAATCAGGCGCAGGCGATTTTGCTCATTTTCCCCTAGATTCAGGTTGGTCAGGTCGCCTTCGGCCACCGTCACCTCATCATCCACGCTGCCCTGGCGGTCTGCCAGCTGCCAGTTCCCTTCCGAAGCCACCACCAGCCAATATTTGAAGGAGCCATTGGTGCGGAAAGAGAAACCATAATCCCAATCATTCACCGAAGCGGCAAACGGATTGGTAAAGGTCGCTTCAACAATGAAATTTACCTGGTCTACATTGGCCGATTCCAGCTTGATCAGGTCATCAATCACGTGCACCAATTCGCCGCTGTCGGGGCCAAAAACGGAGGTCACCGGCCACAGGCCAAAGCCCCGGTAAGGCATAATTTCGCCGTTGATTTCGTCTGCGCCATAAAACCCGGTTCCCAGGGCGATGTCACCCGGGCCGGTATTGGCAGAAAGATCAAGTTGAGACACAAATTCCCCATTCAGGAAGAAAAAGCCAATCTCGCCAGCGGCAATCATGTCGAAGCGATTGACGCCACCGGGGCGCAAATCTAAAAGGGGGGCAACATCCCCCTCTTGCACGAAGGTGTCTTCACCGGGATTGCGATCATTCAGCGTCCACAGGCCGTCGGAGCGCACCACCAGCCGCATTTCATCATCCACATCGGCCTGGCGGAAGATGAGGCCAAAATCCCAATCGCCTGTTTCTGGGCCGTAGGGGTTAACCATTTCGGTGCGCATCACAAAGTTGGCGGGGGAAGCATCGGCATAAACGGTTTCGATGAAATCGTCGTCGTCATGGGGAATGGTGCCATCGATGGGGCCAAACAGGGCTGCCACATTGCCGCGGGGTGGCGGGGGCTGGTTGGCAGGCACCGTGGGCGGAGCGGCCGCAGCGCGGGTGGCTTCTATGCTTTGGCGGGTGGCCAGGGCATTGGGGGTGGGTTGGCTGGGTTCTGGGGTGGGCGGTACGGCCGTTTCCGTGGGCGCTTCTGTGGGCTGTTCGGTGGCGGTGGGTTCAGCTTCCGCCTCCTCCGTCTGCCGCACAGCCAGGGCGATCGCCGTCGCTTCCTCATCCACCGCCACCTCTTCATCGTCTTCGTCTGGCTGCGGCGTGCTGGTGGCATCATCATCACCAAAAGCAAAATCGCCATTTGAAACGGCCGCATAAATGGCGTAAGCCCCGCCAAGGCAAAGCAGCAGCATTACAGCAACCACACCCCAAATCCATTTAGGCACGCCGCCGCCACTGGTTTGCACCTGGGGCGTAACCGTGGGCGTGGGGAAGCTCACCGGGCCAGAACCCGTCGTTACGGGCGGCGGGGGAGGTGGGGGAACAACGGTGGCGGTCTCTAGCGGAACGGCCGTTGACCGGGCAGCGGTAACCGGCGGTGGCGGCGGCATTTCTTCCAGCAGTTCTGCCTGCATTTCACTTAGCCCCGCTTCTAGCTTTTGAATAATCGGTTTTTCCAGATTACGCTCTGTAATGGCCGTGAGCGCCGAAGAGAGATCGGTAGCCGAGGCGAACCGATCGTCCCGTTCCTTGGCCATTGCCTTGTTGATGATTTCGTTGCAGGCGGGCGGCAAATCGGGGCGCACTGTTAAAATTTCGGGCACCGGGTCCATAACGTGCTTCATCATCATGCGGGCGGGGGTGTCGGCATCGTAGGGGGTGTTGCCGGTGAGCATCTGGAAGAGGATGACTCCGAGGGCGTAAATGTCGGAACGGCCGTCTAGCGTTTTATCACCATACACCTGTTCTGGGCTCATGTAGGTGGGCGTGCCCACCAGGCTGCCGCTGGCCGTCAACGCATTCGTCGAGGATGAGACGTGCACAATGCCAAAATCAGCCAAAAATGCATCGCCGTACTGGTCGAACAGCACGTTGCTGGGCTTGAGATCGCGATGAATGATGCCCATGCTGTGCGCCCTGTCTAGCGCTGAACCGAGCCGCTTCAGAATAACGGCCGCTTCATCAATCGGAATCGGCCCATCCGCCAGGCGATCAGACAAAGAGCCCCCGGTCATCAGGCGCATCACCAAAAATGGCTGGCCATTTTCCTCGCCAAAGTCATACACGGGCACGATGGCGGGATGCTCCAGCGTGGCGATGGTGCGCGCCTCGCGGGTAAAGCGAGCGCGGAACTCCGCCTCGTGCATAAATTCGCGGGGCAGCATCTTCAACGCCACCGTGCGCTCAAACCGGGGATCGTACGCTTCGTAGACGGTGGCCATGCCGCCGCGCCCAATTTCTTGTTTTATTTCATAACGGCCGATTTTTTCTGGAGTCATAATTTTTTTTGTTGTTTGAAGTTGATAGAAGCTTCCTGAAAACGGCAAACAGCGGTTATTGGTTCCCGGCCGTTTCAGCCTGCGTATAGAGTATTGGTTTGAACTGGAAAATTCAAGACGGAAAAGGAAGGGGGGGGGGGAAAAAGGGGGGAAAAAAGAGGGGGGGGGGGAAAAGGGGGGGGGGGGGGGGGGGGGGGGGGGGGGGGGGAGGGGGGGGGGGGGGGGGGGGGAAAAGGGGGGGGGGGGGGGGGGGGGGGGGGGGGGGAAAAAAGGGGGAAAAGGGGGGGGGGGGGGGGGGGGAGGGGGGGGGGGGGGGGGGGGGGGGGGGGGGGGGGGGGGGGGGGGGGGGGGGGGGGGGGGGGGGGGGGGGGGGGGGGGGGGAGGGGGGGGGGGGGGGGGGGGGGGGGGGGGTGCCGGGGGGGGGAAAAAAAAAAAAAAAAAGGGGGGGGGGGGGGGGGGGGGGGAGGGAGGGGGGGGGGGGGGGGGGGGGGGGGGGGGGGGGGGGGGGGGGGGGGGGGGGGGGGGGGGGGGGGGGGGGGGGGGGGGGGGGGGGGGGGGGGGGGGGGGGGGGGGGGGGGGGGAGGGGGGGGGGGGGGGGGGGGGGGGGGGGGGGGGGGGGGGGGGGGGGGGGGGGGGGGGGGGGGGGGGGGGGGGGGGGGGGGCCGGGGGGGGGGGGGGGGGGGGGGGGGGGGGGGGGGGGGGGGGGGGGGGGGGGGGGGGGGGGGGGGGGGGGGGGGGGGGGGGGGGGGGGGGGGGGGGGGGGGGGGGGGGGGGGGGGGGGGGGGGGGGGGGGGGGGGGGGGGGGGGGGGGGGGCGGGGGGGGGGGGGGGGGGGGGGGGGGGGGGGGGGGGGGGGGGGGGGGGGGGGGGGGGGGGGGGGGGGGGGGGGGGGGGGGGGGGGGGGGGGGGGGGGGGGGGGCGGGGGGGGGGGGGGGGGGGGGGGGGGGGCGGGGAGGGGGGGGGGGGGGAGAAGGGGGGGGGGGGGGGGGGGGGGGGGGGGGGGGGGGGGGGGAAGGGGGGGGAGGGGGGGGGGGGGGGGGGGGGGGGGGGGGGGGGGGGGGGGGAGGAAGGGGGGAAGGGGGGGGGGGGGGGGGGGGGGGGGGGGGGGGTGGGGGGGGGGGGGGGGGGGGGGGGGGGGGGGGGGGGGGGGGGGGGGGGGGGGGGGGCCGGGGGGGGGGGGGGGGGGGGGGGGAGGGGAAGGGAGGAAGAGGGGGGAGGGGAGAGGGGGGGGGGGGGGGGGGGGGGGGGGGGGGGGGGGGGGGGGGGGGGGGGGGGGGGGGGGGGGGGGGGGGGGGGGGGGGGGGGAGGGGGGGGGGGGGGGGAGGTCTAATTTACTAGATTTTGACCAAAAGAGAATGAAACGGCCGTAAATTTTGGCTATTAACCTTGTTCCCCAATAAAGTTCAGGAAGAAATGGGACACAGATAAGAACAAAAAATCTGCGTTTATCTGTGTGAATCTGTGAATCCACTGAAAAAACAAACCGCAAAGACGCAAAGGACACAGCGTTTTAAAGATTACCAGAGAAAAATCTCCGCGATCTCCGCGTCTCTGCGGTGAAATCAACCTTTTTTCAGTAGAGCCATCTGTGTGAATCTGTGGCCTAAATTCTTCATCTCTTTAATCAGGAACAACTCTATTTACGGCCGTACGCCTGGCGGGCCACTTCTCTGGCCCCTTCTTCACGCGCCAGCCGCCAGCTCTGATCTTGCAAAGCCCGCACAATCGCATCCCGCGCCTCCTCAGCCGAATCGGTGAGAATGAGCAAATCCAGGTCTTCGGGGGCAATTTTGCCCTCAGCCAACATGCTGTTTTTAAGCCAATCTACCAATCCACCCCAGTAGCTGGTGTCGAACAACACCACCGGGAAATTTTGCACCTTGCCCGTCTGGATGAGGGTGAGCGACTCAAACAGTTCATCCATCGTGCCAAAGCCGCCGGGGAAAATGACAAACGCCTGGGCATATTTCACCAGCATCACTTTGCGGGCAAAAAAGTAGCGGAAATCAATCGACAAATCAACATATGGGTTGAGATGCTGCTCAAACGGCAGCTCAATGTTCAGCCCAATAGATTGCACGCCCGCCAGCCTGCCCCCCTTGTTGCCCGCTTCCATAATGCCCGGCCCGCCGCCAGTGATGATGCTAAAGCCAGCTTCGCCCAGGGTTTTGGCTACGGAAACGGCCGTTTCATAATGCACATCCCCCGGTTTTGTCCGCGCCGAACCAAAAATGGTCACCGCTGGCCCCAGCTCCGCCAGAGCATCGAACCCTTCCACAAATTCGCCCATAATGCGCATGACGCGCCAGGTGTCTGTTTTGTAAAATGGCGTGCCGCCCAGCGCCGGGCCAGCCAACAGCCGCTCATCCTCTGTCTGCCGCCCCGTGCGCGCTGCCCGGTTAATGTTTGGATTGTCAATTTTGTTTTCTTGTTGGTTCATAATCCGCCCTTTTCAGTGTAGTGATGGAGTTTTTCGTTTTCCGATCTCGTTTTCCACCTGCCTCGCCCCTACGTTTTTCCGTCTCGTTTTACCACAACCAGCGTAATATCATCAAACTGGGCGGTATCGCCAGCATGGTGCTGGATGGCGCTGGTGATGCTGTGGGCAATCTGGCTGGCATCTGCTTGCTGCTTTTTTCTGGCTGCCTGCTCCAGCCGGGCCAGGCCAAACTCGTCAAAATCTTCGTTCAGGGCTTCAGTTACGCCGTCGGTGTAAAGCAGCAGCACATCCCCTGGCAAAAATGGCATGGTGTAGCTTTGCATCTCCACATCGGGCAGCACGCCCAGGGCCATGCCGTGGTTGGTAAGCAGGCGGCTGCTGCCATCGTGCCGCAGCAGCAGGGGGGGATTGTGCCCGGCGTTGGCGTAACAAATTTGCCCGGTTTCTGGGTGCCAGATGGCGTAAAAAATGGTCACAAACAGGTCTGATTGGGCATCCTGATCGATGATCTCGTTGGCCCGGCGCAGCGTCTCGGCGGGGTCGTCGCGGCTGATGGCGACGGTGCGCAAAATGGTGCGGCACAAAGCCATGAACAGCGCTGCCGGAATGCCCTTGTCGGCCACATCGGCCACCACAAGGCCCCAACTGCCATCGCGCAATGGAATGAAGTCGTAGAAGTCGCCGCTGACCTGGCGGGCGGCTTCCCAATAGCTGGCAACGGTGCAGCCGGGAATGTCTGGGTGGTCGCGGGGCATCAGGCTGGCCTGAATGCCGCGGGCGACATCCAGTTCGCGCTCCAGCCGGTTGCGCTCGGCGGCTTCCTGGTAGAGGTGGTGGTTAAGAACGGCCGTTGCCGCCTGATGGGCAATGCCGGTGAGAATGTTGAGGCGACGATTGGAGAGGGAACGGCCGTTTTCCATCACCGACCCCACCACCATCGCCCCCACCAGCTGGCCGCGGGCGTTCAGCGGAAAGGCAAACGCCTGCTCTGTGCCCAGCACTTTTTCTAGCCAGGGCGGCAGCTGAATTACAAAATAGGTGCCCGTGGGCGAGAGCGAATCGGCCAGCCGAGAGGTAATGTCGGCAAACTCATCCTGGTCTAGCGCCAGCGTTTCTAGCAAGCCGCGCCCCATCTCGTTGATGCCATAGCTGGGGCCGGGGGTGAACGCTTCGCGCTCCGCATCCCAAATGAGAATGATGCACGATTCGACGCCAACCAGCATGGGCACCAGGCGGGCGATGGTATGCAAAATCTCGTCCAGCTCAATGAGGCTGTTGACGGCGGCGGCCACCTGAAAGAGCGCCGTGTTGACCCACGCTTCTTCTTGCTGGGCGTTGCGCAGCAGCCAGTTTTCCAGGCCGCGGGCCAGCTGTTGGCTGATGCTGTCTAGCAGCTCTTCGCGGCGGCCAGGGGTTTGCAGCACATCGGCATGGTCGTGGGTGGGCGTGTCGCCGCCAACAATCATGATGCCGATGGTGTCGTTGAGCGTGCTCACGGGCAGCAAAATGAGCTGCTGAGGGGGAGGATGGCCATCTTCCAGGTGGGGCAACCAGCGGGGAACGCGCCGGGTGACGAGGCGCTCCTGGCCTACGTGCACGGCGTCCAGGGCGGGCCAATCGCCCATTTTTAGGCGGAGTTCCTGAATAAGGGTGCTTCCTTCTGGGGTGAATCCGATGCTGTAGCTGCCGCGATAGACGGCCGTTTCTACATCCCACAGCAAAATCAGGCAAAACGGCACCCCGGTTAGCATCACGGTAAGGCGGTTGACGGCAGTAAGAATCTCTTCAAGATCGGTGCTGCGGCTAACGGCTTCGGCCACTTGCAGCTGGGCGGTGGTAAGCCACGCTTGCTCCCGCTGCCGGGCCAATTGGCGCAGCTTGCTAATGGAGATGGCAATTTCCGAGGCCAGCGCTTCCAGCGTCATCTTCTCGATGCGGGTGAAGATGCCAGCCTTGGGGCTTTGCACGTCTAGCACGCCCACCACTTCACCATCGACAATGAGCGGCAGGGCCATTTCGGCGCGGGTGCTGTTTTCTAGCGGGTTATCTTTGGCGACGAAGCGTTCATCTTCATTGGTGTTGTTGCTGATGATGGTTTGCTGGGTGGCAACGGCCGTACCAATCAAGCCATGTCCCGGCTGAATGCGCCAATCTTCTGTAAATACTTCTGGCCCGCTGCTGGCCTGGATCACAATTTCGCCGGTGAGTGGATCGATGCCAAAAATGGAAACCAGATGAAAATCGAACGTTTCTTGGGTGAGCTTGACCACCTGGCCAAAAATCTCTTCCTGATTTTGTACCTTGCTAATTTCTAGCCCAATTTGCCCCACCAGCTCCAGATGGGCGGCCCGACGGCGCTCCTGGGCATACAGTTGGGCGTGGGCGATGGCCGCGGCAGCCTGGTTGGCCAAAATCATCAGGCGGCGCAAATCATCTTCAGAAAAGCGGTTGGGCTGGGCGCTTTGGGCGGCCACAATGCCGATGGTGTCGTGGCCGCTGACGAGGGGGATGAAGATGGCCGAGCGGGGCGGGGCGTTGCTGATGTAGCGGGGGCGGGCGGGCAAGTTTTCAATTTCTCGCTGAAAATCACGCACCAGCAGCGGCTGTTTGGTGGTGCGCACCCAGCTAATGAGCCCACCTTCTTCGCTGAGGTCGAAGGTTTGCGGTGTTGCCTGGCGCATGCCGCGAATTTTCCAGTACAAAATGTGGTACTCGTTTTCTTCAAAAAGGCCCACCTGAAAGGTGCGATTGTCGATCACCTGACCCGCTTCGTTGGCGATGAGTTCGGCCAGGGCATCGACATCCATTTGGGCGGCCACCAGGGAGCGCCCGGCATCGCTAAGGGCTTCTAATTCGGCGATGCGCTGGATAAGCAGCTGGCGCGAGCGGTAGCGGCGCAGCAGGATGTAGGTGGACAGGGCCAATGCCCCAACGAGCAGGGCAAATGAAATAGACGGCCATGAGAGACCGTCCAACGTTTGCCCTAAAATTGCTGCCATTGCGCTAGAGTGTGCCATTAAACTGGTGTCGCTAAATGGTCTATCAGGTTGCCGTTAAGCTGTCCTGCGCGGTCTGGCGATCTGGGTAGATTTGGAAGAGTTGGTCGAAGCCGACCATGCGGAAGATTTCTAGCAAACGGCCGTTCAACCCACACAAAACCAGGTTGCCATTCTGCTGCCGGGCTTTGCGCCAGCTGGTGACCAGGGTGCGCAGCCCGCCACTGTTGATGTAGTTGGTCTGACTGAGATCGACAATGAGCTGGCCTTTGCCGCTCTCTAGCAGGGTGGTTAGCTCTTGCTCCAGGTCTGGGTTGAGGGTTTGGTCGAGACGGCCGTTTACCCCCACCAGCCAGACATCATTCCCAACTGCTTGCTGCCAAATACTCATACGTTCTTTTTCACCAGGGTCAGGGTATTCCCTGCATCGCCATCAAAAGAGAAGGAAATTTCATCCATGAGCTGTTCCATAAAGTGAATGCCCAGGCCACCAACCTTTACGTCGTCGATATCGGGTGGGGGGGCGCCTTCAGGCAGGTCGGGCAATGAAGGTTTGGGAACCGCGTCGGGGTCGAAGGAACGGCCGTTGTCGTGAATGGTGATGATAAACGCGTCGCCGACACAATGCCAGCCCACACGAATCGAGCCCAGGTCTTCACCACCATAAGCGTGCTCGATCACGTTGGTGCAGGCCTCATCGCAAGCCAGTTCAATGTGGAAAACGGCCGTTGCGTCTAAACCACAAGCCGCCGCGCCATCTGCAACAAACTGGCAAATCCTTTGGATTTCATCGTAACGCCCGGGAAAGGTGTGGACGTGTTTATCAGCCATGTGTGAGGGAAAAACGAGGCAGAGACGTCGCCGGGCAACGTCTCTACGAATAGTTATTAGAAACTGCCAACAGCAGTGGTATCGTCATCATACATCTGGAACAATGAATCCAGACCAGCCAACGTGAGCACCTCGGCCACGCGCTCCGACGGAGCGGCCAGACGCATGTCACCACTACGTTTTTTGCACTCTTTTAGTGTGGAAACCAACGCCCTTAGCCCGGCGCTGCTCATATACGTTACACCAGAAAGGTTCAGCACCAGGTTCGCCCGCCCATTGCTGGTAAGCTCTTTCAAACCACCTTCAAATTCAGCCGCATTGCTGCTATCAATTCGCCCGGTAACCGTAATCAACTCCACCCGCTTCATTGATTCTACGCTAAAATTCATTGTGACATCGCTCATACCAAATTTCTCCTTCCATCAAAGTCGGTAAAATCGTGAGAAAATTATAACGCATTTGCCAATTATGACGATTGACGATTATAGATTGACCCTTTAGGATTGGGCAATGGCTGATTTAGTTCGAGAACTGGCGCAAAAAGCGAACGATGTGGGCTTTAATATGGTGGGGGTGGTAACGGCCGTTCCCAGCCCCAACCTGCACCATTACCTAAACTGGATCGCTGCCGAAATGCACGGGCAGATGGGCTACCTCGCCCGTCCCGATCGGCTGGCCCGACGGCAAGACCTCAACGTGATTTTGCCCGGTGTGCAAACCATCATCTGCGTCGGGCTGGCGTACAGCACCGTGCCGCTGCCCCCCGCCATCGCCAACGATCCCAGCCGGGGGCGCATCTCCAACTACGCCTGGCACGCCGATTACCACGACGTGATGACGCCCAAATTGGAAGAGCTGGCCGCCTGGCTAAAAGCCCAACATGCGGGCAGCGACGTGGCCACCAAAGTGTACGTAGACACTGGCGCAATTTTAGAGCGCGACCACGCCGCCGCCGCTGGCCTGGGCTTCACGGGCAAAAACACGATGCTGATTGCCCCACAGCGGGGATCTTTCTTTTTTCTTGGCGAGATTTTGACGACTTTGGAGATTGGAGATTGGAGATTAGAGACGAAGCCAATCTCCAATCTCCAATCTCCAGTCCCTAAAACGCCTTCCTGCGGCAGCTGCCGCCGCTGCCTGGATGCCTGCCCCACCAACGCCTTCCCCCAGCCGTACGTGCTGGACGCCCGCCGCTGCATCTCTTACCTGACGATTGAGTTGAAGGGGTGGATTCCGCGGGAGTTACGGCCGTTTATGCACAATTGGGTCTACGGCTGCGACATCTGCCAAATCGTCTGCCCGTTCAACCGGTTTAGTCAACCCACAAAAGAAGTTGCTTTTTATCCGAATGGAGATTGGGAACCGTCAAAATCTCCATTCGCCACTCCCCAATCTCCCCTCTGGAACAGCGTCGCCCCACCCTTGCTAGACCTGCTCGCCCTGGACGAGGCCAGCTTTGCCCAGCGCTTTGCCCGCAGCCCCATTAAACGCATCAAGCGCACGCGGCTGGTGCGGAATGCGTGTGTGGCGGCGGGGAATTGGGGGAGTGAAACGGCCGTTCCCGCCCTCACCCATCTCCTCACCGACCCCGACCCCATCATTCGCGGCCATGCTGTCTGGGCGCTGCAGCAAATTGGTGGCGAGGCGGCAATGATTGCGCTGGCAGAATTGAGGGGGGTGGAGGGGGATACGGCCGTCTTGCAAGAGCTTGCATATTCATAATTGAGCAAGAAGTGGGTGGAGAGCGAGCTTCAGAAAAGCTAAACTTGTAGCAAATGACCACAACAAATGCCAGTAACCAACGAATTTGAATTAATAGGAAAAAATTCGTTGTTTACTCCAATTCGTTGTTGTTACCTGCGAAATTTGCGGAAAATTCTTGGAGGAACACCCATGGTTGCAAAACTTGCACATGCTGAACTATCGGAAGATTACGGCCGTATCGAAGCCGCCATCCATTACCTGGAACAAAACTTTCAGGCCCAGCCCACGCTGACCGAAATCGCCGCCCACGTGGGGTTAAGCGACTACCATTTTCAGCGCCTGTTTAGCCGCTGGGCAGGCACCAGCCCCAAGCGCTTTTTGCAATTCCTCACCATCCAGCACGCCAAAAAGCTGCTGGCCGAGTCACAAACCATTTTGGATGCCACCTACGAAGCGGGCCTCTCTAGCCCCAGCCGCCTGCACGACCTGTTTGTGACCCACGAAGCAATCACCCCTGGCGAATTCAAGCAAAAAGGAGCCGGGCTCACCATTCAATTTGGCTTCCACGACTCCCCTTTTGGCGACTGTTTGATTGCCCTCACCGAGCGGGGTATTTGCGGCCTGCAATTTGTGGCGGGCGGCGACCGGGCGGCCGCGCTGGCTGAGCTAAAAGCGAGCTGGCCCCAGGCCCGGTTTGTGGCAGATGAGGGGGCAACACGGCCGTTTATCCACCCCATCTTCAACCTGAGCGAGGCAGAAGAGAAGCCGTCGCTCCCCCTCTACCTCAAAGGCACCAACTTCCAGATTCAGGTGTGGCAGGCGTTGTTGAAGATTCCGGTGGGAACGGCCGTTTCCTATGGCACCGTCGCCCAACTCATCGGCAGCCCCAAAGCGTCCCGCGCCGTGGGCAGCGCCGTGGGCAGCAATCCCGTCGGCTACCTCATCCCCTGCCACCGCGTCATCCGCCAGGCAGGCAACCTGGGCCAATACCGCTGGGGCAGCAGCCGCAAGAAAGCCATTCTCGGCTGGGAATCAGCCCGTTATCGGTAAACGGTTATCGGTTATCGGTAAGTCACAGCTTACGGATAACCGATTACGGATTACCGATTACGGATTACCGATTACGGATTACCGATCACTGCGTCCACACCGGCTGCCCATTCTCCCGCAAAAACTTCGTTTCGCCGCTGGTCTGGTTGGTAATCCAGTTCACCTCCATGTGGTCAGCAGATTCAAACCCTTCCAGCGAGACAGCGTCGCCGGCGTTGATCGCAATCCCCTGCTCAGACCAGAACCAGGGCGGCCCCAGCATCGCTTGAACAAGGCTGCCATCGGCCAGCTGCACCGTTAGCAAATTGTTCTCGATGGCCGCCACCGTGCCCTGCACGGCTATCGTCGGCCCTTGCTCAGCGGCAGCGGGGGATTCTGTCCCGGTTGTGCCCTGGTTGGATTGTCCAGGCGGTGAGCCAGAGTCGCGCCAGGCAGGGCCACCTTGCCCCTGACCATTTCCCTGATTACCCTGGCCTTGCCCCTGGCCACCGTTCCCACCACCCGGTGTGGTTGTTGTACCATCTTCGGTGCGCAGCCACGGCGGGCCGCCGCCCTGCTGCGTGCCGCGCGGATTTTCCACAAACGGTGCCGTCGGTTCCCAGGCGCGGAGGTAAGAGACGAGCGCTTCAATTTCCACGCTGGTCAGCCGGTCGCCAAACGAGGGCATGGTGCTGCTGGGCCGCCAACCGCCATTAACAATCGTGTTGGTTAGCTGCTCGTCGGTGTTGGCGGTGAGCACCTGCTGACTGTTCAGCGCGGGACCTGTGCCGCCGCTGCCGTCTTCGCCGTGGCAGGCCACGCAGGTGGTGCTAAAGATGCGTTCGCCCAGCGCCAGCATTGATTCTGGATCATCCACATCGACCCAAATCGGTTCCGGCGGCGTCAGGACCACGCCTTCCGCCTCGATCTCGTCCCAATGCTGCAAAAAGCCCACGATGGATTCAATCTCGTCTGGCGTGAGGACGTTGTGCCAGGGCACCATCGCCGTGCCGCTGACCCCTTCGCTGATGATGCGAATCAATTCGGCGGTTTCGCGGCTTTGGATGTCGGCGGTGTTGAGCGGCAGGCCCAGGTCGCTGCCTTCGCCTTGGATGCCGTGGCAGACGGTGCAGTTGCTGGCGTACAGTTGGAACCCTTCGGCCCATTCAAAGCCAGATTCGGCGCTCATTTCGATGATTTGGGCCACCATTTCGGGGTCCACCGAAGGGATGGGCAGCGTGGGGGGAATCAGCCCTTGCGAGGCGGCCAGTTCGCCAATTTGCGTCCAGTCGGCGTAGCGAATAAGGGCGACGAGCTGCTGAATCTGGTAATCGTTGTAGAGGCCGCCTTCATCTTCGTGCCAGCCAGTCATGGCGGTGCCGTAGCGCCCGCGGGCGATCACTTTGAACAGCTCTTCGTAATCCATCGTTTGTAGTGCTTCACCGTTTAGTGCAGGCGTGGCACCAATACCTTCGCCTTCGATGCCGTGGCAAACGGCGCAGTTTTCAATGTAAATCACCGAGGCGTCGGTGACGTACTGGTTTTGCAGGTTGTCTTGCGCCTCGGCCCGCTGAGTTGGTTCGTACCAGGCGTAGATGGGGAAGACGATGACGAGGGCGAGAAAGCCAAAAAAGCTAATAACATTGTATTTATTCATGCGATTAATCCAATTTAATAGGACGCGGATGAACGCCGATGAACGCTGATTTTTATATCAAATCGGCGTCATCCGCGTTCATCCGCGTGCCATTTCTTTAGGCATAGGTAAGTTGGTCGGTGGTGAAGCGGTCGCGCTGGGTGATGCTGCCGGTGTTTACCAGCAGCTGCCCTTCTTCGATGGTGATGGCGAACAGGTCCAGGGCGCGGGGTGCGGGCGGATTTTGTACGTCGCCAGTGGTGCTAAAGCTGGAGGCGTGGCAGGGGCAGAAGAACTGGTTTTTGTCTGCTTCCCAGCTGATGGTGCAGCCGAGGTGGGTGCAGCGGCTGTACACAGCTAAAAACCCACCATCAGGCGCGTGAATGAGGAAGAAACGGCCGTCTGGAAACTCCACCACCGAGCCAGCCGGAAACGAATCCACCGGCCCCGCGTTGACAATGCCGCCAAATTCGCCCACCAGGCTGCGCGGCTGCATAAAAAAGAGCGACACCCCGCCCATCTCCAGCACGGCCAGCGCACTCAATGCGCCAATGCCCAGCTTGAGAAAATCGCGGCGGGAGAGGTTGTTTTCTTGAGTAGTCATAATTCAAAAAACTCCAAAAATCAAAGATTTCGCAGATTTGACAGATTTGAACTCTCTGTGAACCTCTGTGTCTCCTCTGTGAAACTCTGTGTAACTCAATTACTTTAAAAAGGCAGCACCAGCGCCATATTCGCCCCACGGAAAAAGATGCCGATGAGGGTGAGCGTGACAAAGCTGGTCATGATAAAGCTAAACAGGCCGACAATCGCTTCGCTGTGATTCAGCTTGCCCGCCTTGCGGAAGTAGCCGTAGATGAGGCCAAACATCGCCAGGGTAGCCAGCAGCGGAATGAGGCCGGTGGTGATGAGCGTAGGCCAGGTGGGGAAAAGTCCGGGCAAATCGAGCCAATATTCATCCAGCAGCACGGCCAGCGGCACCAAAATGGTCCCAATCAAGGCACCAAACAGGGCAGCAAAGCGGCCTTTGTGCGAGCGGAAGTAAATGCCGATATTGTCTTCTTGCGTATCCAGCTTGGGCAGGAGGGCGATGCCGATGAACAGCGTGAGGGGCAGCAGCATGGCGGCCAGCGGGTGCATGTGCAGCAGCAGTTCTTGCAGCCCCATGAAGTACCAGGCGGCTTTGGCCGGGTTTGGTGGATGGCTGGGGTTGGCCAGCGCCTCCAGCGGCGCGGGCACAAAGATGGCCCACACCAGGATGACGACGGTGAGTACGGCCGTTGCCGCCAACTCTATCTGCACCAAATGGGGAATGGTGGTCACTTTTTCCACGCGCTCCCGCTCGCCCGGCTCTGGCTGGGAGATGCCGCCATCTTTGCGCACGCGCCAAAAGTGGAAGGACATGGCCAAGATCAGGATGGCGGGCAGCACGGCAACGTGGATGGCGTAAAAGTTGCGCAGCGTTGTTTGGCCCACCTCTGGACCGCCGAGAAGGAAGTTGGAAACGGCCGTTCCCACCAGCGGCACGTAGCTCAACAAGCTCGTGCCCACGGTGATCGCCCAGTACGCCAGCTGATCCCAGGGCAGCAGGTAGCCAGTGAAGTTAAAGGCCAGCACCAGCGTCAGCAAAAAAAGGCCCAGCGCCCAGTTGAGCGCCCGACCCTTTTTGAATCCGCCCGTGAGAAAAACGCGGATCAGATGTAAAAACGATGTAACCACCAGCAAATTAGCCGACCAATGGTGAATGTTGCGAATCAACGCGCCAAAAGCGACCTGCGTTTCCAAATATTGGATGGAGGTGTACGCATTTTCCACGCTGGCGTCGTAGCGAAACATCAGCAAGACGCCGGTGAGGATGAGAAACATCACCAACACAGACGAAATCCCGCCCAGCCCCCAGGTGTAGCTGAAGCGCAGGGCCGGTTTGGCCACTTTGGTGGGATGAATGTGCAAAATCAGGTTATTGGCGACGGTACGCATTCGGCTGCGATCGTCGTTGGGGGTTGTGTAGAAAATCTTCTCTTTCCAGGTTAATTTTTGTTCTGTCATTTTGCCTCCGCGCCTCAATCGTTTAGGGGGCAACAACGAATGGAAGTAATTAACGAATTTTTGCTTTATTCGTTTGTTACTCAAATTCGTTGTTTTTAAGGCGCTTAGGTTTCAGTATAAAAATGGATGTTTAACGAATGTGTTGATGATATGAAGAAATTATGAAGCCAGCCGGGCCTTTCATTTTATAGCCTGGGGCTTTAGCCCCTGGGCACGCATGAGGTATAATGCCGCCATGCGCATTTTAATTACCGGCGGTGCGGGCCAGTTGGGGACCGCGCTGCAAACGGAACTCACCCAACACGACCTGTTCCCCATTGACCTACCAGAGGTAGACATCACGGATCGCGAGGCGTTGTTTGCCAACGTGGCTGAAACCAAACCCGACCTCATCATCCACTGCGCCGCCTACACCAACGTGGACGGCTGCGCCAAAGACCCGGCCCTGGCGTACAAGGTGAACGGCCTGGGCGCGCAAAACGTGGCCCTGGCCTGCCAAAAATTTGGCGCGACGATGCTGCACATCAGCACCAACGAGGTGTTTGCCGGGGATAATCCGGCCGGGTACGAGGAGTGGATGCCGTTGAGCGCAGTGAATGCATACGGCCGTTCCAAAGCCGCCGCCGAGGTGCATGTCAAAAATATTTTGTCGAAGTTCTACATTGTGCGCCCCGCCTGGCTGTATGCGCCACACGGCCGCAACTTCATCCACGCCATCCTGGATCGCGCCCGCAGCACCGGCCAGCTCCGCGTCGTCACCGACGAGATCGGCAACCCCACCTACGCCAAAGACCACGCCCAGGCCATCGGTAAACTGATCGAGACGGAACAGTACGGCATCTACCATTTTGTCAACGCTGGCAGCTGCTCCCGCTGGGCGTTTGCCAACGAAATTTTGCGCCTGGCGGGGCTGACGGATGTGGTGAACACGCCTATTTTGAGCAAGGAATTTAAACGGCCGTCCACACCTCCACCTTTTGGCACCATCCACAACATCGCCGGCAAAGCCATTGGCATTGAATTACGGCCGTGGCAGGAAGCATTGGCTGACTACATTCAAGAATTTGTAATTGAGTAATTGGTAATTGGGTAATTTGTTGCCGCCTGCACAGACAGGTCAGAACCAATGAAGTTTTTTATCAGCAGATTACGCAGATTAAAAAGATTAAAAATCTGCTAAATCTGCGCAATCTTTGATTTTTTTATCTGTGTGAACAGACTAATTACTCAATTACTAATTACCCAATTACTACCTGAAAGGAACTAAATGAGTACAAATCCCACCCCCCCCATCGCCGCCATCAAACCAAAAGAACTGACTTTGCACGGGCATACCCGCGTCGATAACTATTTCTGGCTGCGCGAGCGGGACAATCCCGAAGTGATAGCGTACCTGGACGCCGAAAATCGCTACACCGAGGCGATGATGGCCCACACCCAGCCGCTGCAAGACGAGCTGTACGCCGAAATGGTCGGCCGCATTCAGGAAACCGACAGCACGGCCCCGGTGAAGAAAGGTGACTATTTCTACTACGACCGCACCGAAGCAGGCCAGCAGTACAAAATCCACTGCCGCAAGCACGGCTCGCTGGACGCGCCGGAAGAGATTTTGCTCGACGAAAACGAGCTGGCTGCCGATACCAAATATTTCCTGCTCGGCGTTTTTGAAGTCAGCCCCAACCAGCAGCTGCTGGCCTACTCCACCGACACCAGCGGCGGCGAGCGGTACACCCTCGTCGTGAAAAACCTGGCCACCGGCGAGATGCTGGCCGACGCCGTGCCCGACACGTTCTACTCGGTGGCATGGGCCAATGACAACCAGACAATCTTCTACAACAAGCAAAACGACGTCTGGCGCAGCCACAAAATCTTCCGCCACACGCTGGGCACAAACGCCAGTGAGGATGTGGAAATCTTTCATGAAGAAGATGAGCTGTTCAACGTCTCCATGCACAAAACGCGGGACGATGCGTACATCGTTCTGACCTCGGAGAGTATGGAAACCACCGAGCAGCGCTTCCTGAACGCAGACACGCCCGACGGCGGCCTGACGCTGCTGGCTCCGCGCAAACGGGGCTGGCGCTACTTCCTCAACCATCGCCAGGGCGAATTTTTCATTTTGTCCAATGAAGACGCCCGCAACAATAAATTGATGGTAACGGCCGTTGCCAATCTAACCCCCGAAAACTGGCAACCGTTCATCCCCCACAACCCAGACAAGCTGCTGGAAAATGTGGATGTGTTTGCCGATCATTTGGTGGTTTACGGCCGTTTCAACGGCCTCCACACCCTCGATATTCACAGCTTCAGCAGCGACAGCCGCCAGCCAGCGACCTTTCCTGAACCAGTCTACGCCGTCCAGCGCAGCGAAAACCCTGAATTTGTCACCGATCGGCTGCGCTTCGTCTACACCTCGCTCACCACGGCGGACACCACCGTGGAGCTAGACATGAACACGCTGGAGTGGCAGAAAATCAAGCAGCTGCCCGTCCTCGGCGGCTACGATCCGGCCAACTACCAATCGGAACGCACCTTCGCCACCGCGCCAGACGGTGCCCAGGTGCCGATTTCGCTGGTGTACCGCAAAGGGCTGAAGCGTGACGGCAGCAACCCCTGCCTGCTGTATGGCTATGGCTCGTACGGCGCCAGCATGTCCCCCAGCTTCGACCAGAAGCGGCTCAGCCTGATCGATCGCGGCTTTGTCTACGCCATTGCCCACATTCGCGGCGGCCAGGAGATGGGGCGGTATTGGTATGATGAGGGCAAATGGCTGCACAAAAAGAACACGTTTACCGATTTTATAGCGTGTGCGCGGCACCTGATTGGGGAAAAATATACGAGTCGGGAGAAGATGGCGGTAAACGGCCGTTCCGCAGGCGGCTTGCTCATGGGGGCGGTCACGGTAATGGCCCCGGAACTGTTCAAAGTCGTCGTGGCGGGCGTTCCCTTCGTCGATGTCGTCTCCACCATGCTGGACGAAACAATCCCGCTCACCACCGGTGAATTTGAGGAGTGGGGCAATCCCAAAGAAGAAGCGTACTACAAATACATGCTCTCCTACTCCCCCTATGACAACACCGAGGCCAAAGCGTACCCCAACATCCTCATCACCGCCGGGCTCAACGATCCGCGCGTGCAATATTGGGAACCGGCCAAATGGGTCGCCAAACTGCGCGCCCTCAAAACCGACAACAACCTGCTCCTGCTCAAAACCCACATGGGCGCGGGCCATTTTGCCTCAAGCGGCCGTTACGATTACCTCCGCGACATCGCCTTCGAATACGCCTTCATCCTCGACATCATCGACATCACGCAATAACTTCGGAGTGGAGGCTTGAGCCGGAACGAAAAACCAGGCATTTAGCAATGTAACTATATTGCTAGATAGCCATATCAAGTAGTATAATGTCGCTATGAGTGCTGAAAATCCCTCAAACTTTGAATGGGACGAGAACAAAGACAGACAAAATCGCAAAAAGCACGGTGTCCCTTTTATTTTGGCGCAATATGCGTTTTCTGATCCAAACCGCATCATACTTGAGGATGTCACACACAGTACGGAAACCGAAACACGCTATTTTTGCGTCGGTAAAATCGGAGAGGGCATTTTAACCGTCAGGTTTACTTATCGGAACGATAGGATTCGCATTTTTGGCGCAGGCTACTGGCGTAAGGGGAAACAAATCTATGAACAACAAAATCAACTATGAAGACGGCCCAATGGATGAAGTAAAGGTGGTACCGGACTTTTTACCATCGCCGGAAGAGCTGGCTTTTCGTGAAGAAACGGTCAAAGTAACTATCGCGCTCAGCCGCGCCAGCATCGATTTCTTCAAGCAGGAAGCTGATAAACACCACACCTCCTACCAAAAAATGATCCGCCGCCTGTTAGACGAATACGCCCAGCACCACACCACCGCCTAGCCTGCGCGACATCGCCTTCGAATACGCCTTCATCCTGAAAATCATTCGGTAGGGGCGAAGCGATTGGCCGCACCCTCCTCCGGGCGCATGGCGTTGGTCCCCAATCGCCTCGCCCCATTTACGGCAAAACAGGGCAAGGCAGGTGGGGAAGAGGTTATGGCGAAATTGAAAAGGTTGTGGCCACCTGCCTTGCCCCTACCCAGGTTGTTTTTGATGGAAACGGCCGTTCCCCATACAATCCGCCCATGCCAAAAATATCCATCATCATCCCCCACCTCAACGGCAAACATTTGCTGGATGACTGCCTCGGTTCGCTGCGGCGGCAAACCTTCACCGATTTTGAAGTGCTGCTAGTAGACAACGGCTCCAGCGACGGCACCCAGGCGTATGTGCGCGAACAGTTCCCCGAGGTGAAACTCACTGAACTGGGGCAAAATCGAGGCTTTACCGGCGCGTGCAACGCAGGCTGGGAAGCCTCCACCGGCGAGATTGTCATCCTGCTGAACAACGATACTGAAGTTGAGCCACACTGGCTACGCGAAGTCTGGCGTGCTTTCGAGCAAAATCCGCAGGTGGGCAGCGTCGCCAGCAAAATGCTGCTTTTTGACCAGCGGGACACCTTTCACACAGCCGGGGATTTTTACCGCGTGGACGGCATCCCCGGCAATCGCGGCGTCTGGCAAAAGGATGTGGGCCAGTATGACCAAGTCGAGCCGGTGTTTAGCGCCTGTGGCGGCTCCTCCGCCTACCGTCGCACCATGCTGGAGCAAATCGGCTTCCTGGATGATGACTTCTTTTTTAGCTGCGAGGATGTCGATTTGGGCTGGCGGGCCAATCTGGCGGGCTGGCAGGTGCTGTATGTGCCAACGGCCGTTGTCTACCACAAGCTCAAAGCCACCGGCGGCTCCGTCACGGGCAGCTATTACGACGGCCGTAATTTCCTCTACCTCATCTGGAAAAATTACCCAATTACCCACTTACGCAATTACTGGAAAGACATCCTCAAAGCCCAACTAAATATCACCCGCGACGCATTACGCGCCTGGCGGGGTGAAGCCGCCCGCGCCCGCCTGCGTGGGCAGCTCGCCGGGCTGTGGGGCATCTTTAAAATGTGGCCCAAACGCCGCCAAATCCAGGCTCTCCGACGGATAGACGACGATTCCCTGACGGCCGTTCTGACCCCGGTTGACGATCCCCCCACTGGCGGGTAACATTGCCCCCCTGATGACGAAGAAACAGGAAACGCAAATGAAACCGTACTTGTCCGTGATTATCCCTGCCTATAACGAAGAAAAGCGTATCGGCCAGACGTTAACGGCCGTTTATACCTACCTCGCCGCCCAACCATTCACCTGGGAACTGCTCATCGTGCTCGATGGCGTGACGGACAACACCGCCAGCGTAGTGGCCCAGTTTGCCGAGAGCAAAGAGAATATCCGCTGGATTGACCGCAAGGAAAACAGGGGCAAAGGCTACACGGTACGCCAGGGCATGCTGGCCGCCCGCGGCGACATTCGCCTGTTCACCGACGCCGACAACTCCACCGACATGAGCCATTTTGACCAGATGAAGCCGCTGTTCGACCAGGGGGCCAGCGTGGTCATTTGCTCGCGAGATGGCAAAGATGCCCAGGGTGCGGTACAGGCCCGGCCCCAGCCGTTCCTCAAGCGGGTGCTGGGCAATTCGGGCAACCTGTTTGTGCAGATTATGGCCGTGCCCGGCATCTGGGACACGCAGTGTGGCTTCAAAGCATTCCGCGCCGGTGCTGCCGAGCAAATTTTCTCCATCTCCCAAATCGATCGCTGGGGGTTTGATATGGAAGCGTTGGCGCTGGCCCGCCGCTTCGGCCACAAAATTCAGGTTATCGCCGCCAACTGGCACGACGCCGAAGGCACGCACGTAACGCTGGGCGGCTACCTGGGCACCTTCTGGGAAGCGGTAAAAGTGCGCTGGAATTTGCTCTCTGGCGTCTACGCCCGGCAAGAAAAACGGCTGGCCGCGGGCAAACCCCACCCCCAAACTAAATAGAGATTGGAGATTGGAGATCAAGACAATCTCCAATCTCTAATCCCCAATCTCCCCATAAAAATGGCGTCACTTGCACTAGAAACGGCCGTTTCCCACCAACACCAGGTCACCCTCATCGCCGGCATCGACGAAGCTGGGCGCGGCGCACTGGCTGGGCCGGTGGTTGCCGCCGCCGTCATTTTGCCCCTAAACGATCAAATCGAAACCGTGCTCGACGGCGTCAACGACTCCAAGCAGCTCACCGCCAAACGGCGTGACGCCCTGTTTGAGCTAATTTGCCAGCACGCCCTGGCCTACGGCATCGGCCAGCAGCCTGCCTCGGTGATTGATGAGATTGGTATTTTGCCCGCCAACCGGCTGGCGATGGGAACGGCCGTTGCCCAGCTTACCATCCCGCCCGAATTTTTGTTGATAGACGGCCGTATCCGCCTACCCCAGCTTAACATCCGCCAAAAATCAATTGTGCGCGGCGACAGCCAAAGCCTCAGCATTGCCGCCGCCTCCATCCTGGCCAAAGTCACCCGCGACCGGCTGATGATCGCCCTGGACAGCCAATTTCCCCGCTATGGCTTTGCCCAACACAAAGGGTACGGCACCCAGCAGCACCGCGATGCCATCGCCCAACATGGCCCCTGCCCCCAGCACCGGCACACTTTTGCCCCCATCCGCCAACCACTTTTTTAGGTAACTCTGGGGTTAGTGCCAGAGTCATAGGACCACCGCAACGCCAATCTTGCCCACAATGGTACTGTCTGGTGACTGCCTCTTGCATCCTGCCAATTTATAATCCATTTATAGAGCGAATGCTCACTTGCGCAATTAGCAGGCTCCCAAAAGAGGCAAAACATGGTAAGAGTTCTAGTCATTGACGATGACCGACTGATTCGAAAAGTAGTAAAAAAAGCGCTAACCGATCTGAGCTACGAAGTGATCGAAACTGAAGACGGGCTGGAAGCGCTTAAGCGAATCAAATCTATCCGGCCAGATGCCGTCATTGTAGACAAAATGATGCCTGGCATTGATGGCTTTGAGGTAACGCGGCGGTTGCGGCGGGAACCAGAGCTAACCCACATTCCCATTCTTGTTCTTACCGGTGAATCAGACCTGGAAGAAAAGCTGGCCGCCTTTGAAGCGGGCGCAGATGATTATTTGTGCAAACCGTTTGCCTCGGCAGAGCTGGCGGCCCGGCTAACGGTGCTGCTGCGCCGGGCCAAAGCGCTGGAAGAAGCCCAGGCCCAAACGCTGCAAAAGTCGGCCCAGGCCAAAGTCATTGCGGTTCACAGCCTGCGCGGGGGGATTGGCACCTCTTCGTTGGCTTCCAACCTGGCTATTGGCCTGAATAACTTGTGGCACACCCCCACCCTGTTGCTAGACCTGGTGCCCAATGCTGGGCAGCAGGCGCTGCTGCTCAATATGTCCTTCAAGCGCACCTGGGCAGACCTGAACATGATCTCGCCCGATGAGTTAGACCTGAATACGCTTTCGGCCATCACCCGGCAGCACGACAGCGGGCTGCACCTGATCGCCTCGCCCAAAATGCCCACCGATGCAGAGGGCGTCAATTCGAACCATTTGGAGGTGGCATTTCGGTTCCTCAAAACACGGTATGAATATATTGTGGTGGATTTACCCCATGATTTTTCTAACTTTACGCTGGAAGCATTAGAGGCTTCGGACATTATTTTACTGGTCACTTCACCAGAAATTGCCTCTGTGCGGGCGGCTTCCATTGCCCTGGAGACATACAAACAGCTCAACTACCCTGAAGAAAATATCAAAGTGGTGCTGAACTGGACATTTGAGCGGGATGGTTTGGCCCATGAAGCGATTGAATCGGCCCTGCATGCACCGATTCAGCTGGTCATCCCTTACGGGGGGCGTCGGTTTATCAATGCCATTAACCGGGGCGTTCCGCTGCTGCAAGAAATGCCAGAAGATCCAATCTCTGAGCTGTTGGAGGATTTTGCCTTTCGGCTGAGCAAGGAGACGCACCAGAGTATTGCCCCGGCCTCGCCAAGCCCGGCCTGGCACCGGTTGAATGACCGGCTACAGCTTTTTGCTGCGGCGCAGCGCAAGCAAAAGCCGCGCTTTTCGTTGATGCGCGGGTAAGGCAAAAAGGATGAATGTATGAAGATGTGGGCTGAAAAAGGACAGGGTTTGGCGGAGTATGGCTTGTTGATAACGGCCGTTGCCCTGGGAGCCGTGGCCATCCTTTCTCTGCTGGGGGTGCAAGTTAGCGATGTAATTTGCCGCGTGGTAGAGGGGGTTGGGGCTGAATCTGTGTGCAACAACCTGCTCTTTTTTGACGACTTTAGCGACGATTTGGAAAACTGGCGCTCGTTTTACCGCCAGGATGACAACTGGCAAATCAACGACGAGGAAAATCCTCAGCTGTGTCACGTAGGCGATGGCGGCGATTTTTTGCTGGCCAACGAAAGTGCTTCAGACGATTATCGCATCGCTACCAAGGCCAACATCACGGCGGGCAATGGGTATGGGGTGCTGTTCAGGTCGTCGGAAAATGAGAACGGCCGTCTTGAAGGTTACACATTCCAATATGACCCTGGCTATGGGGGCGGCCAATTTATCATGCGCAAATGGGTAAATGGGTATGAACTTTACCCACCATTTGCGGCCGCCAGGCCACCCGCTGGCTTTAAATGGCATAATCAGAACCGGCTTGTTGAAATTGATGTTCAGGGCAATACCTTCACCGCGTTTATTGATGGGGAACAGGTGTTGGTAGGCCAGGATGATTCATATGAGGAAGGGGGCGCTGGCCTGCGTACCTGGAACGGCACTCAGGCGTGCTTCGACAATTTCAGCGTCCAATCCAAGTAGTAACGATATAAACCCTCAGGATGAGGTACCTTCATGAAATTTGTAAACAGCCCCAAAGTAGAATACCAACCAGACGGTTTGCCCCGTGCCCGCGAAAGCAAACGGCCGTTCATCTTTCGCATCATCGTGGGCATTACCATTTTTCTGGCCCTGGGGCTCAATTTGTACGTCTTTTTGCGGGCCGATTTGGCCACCATTGCCCTCAATAACAGCAGTGGAGCGGAGGGCATGGTCATCGACGCCGAAAACCGCCCCATGCCCAACGTGCTGGTTTTTTCAGCCGAATATCCCGCTGTAAGCACAACAACAGATGAAGACGGCCGTTTCCTCCTCAACAATCTACCCGCAGGCGTCAGCCGCCTGGTGGTGGTGCGCAACAACGTCGGCCAGGAATTTTACGTCACGCTGGCAGCCGACAAAACCACACGGGTTGATTACCTCAGCTTCATCGCTCCGCTTGAAGATATCGAGTAAAAAGCGAGCCTGAATTATCAGGCAAAACCAACCTGCAAAAGAAGCGCAGAGCCAGCGGCCGTTTTCAGCCGCTGGCTCTTTCCGTTTTGCCCGCCACCGGGCGCACAGGGCTTTTCAGTAAATCAAAATCAAGCAAAAAAGGACGCGGACTAACGCAGATGCACGCGGATTATGACCTTTTTATCCGCGTTTCCCCCGTTCATCCGCGTCTCATTCAGTAAAACTGAAAAGCCCTGACCGGGCGCAACCCCAACGCGACGAAAAGCGCGTAATCTGGTAGAT
The DNA here is from genome assembly GCA_016713825.1 of Candidatus Leptofilum gracile. Classification (GTDB taxonomy): domain Bacteria; phylum Chloroflexota; class Anaerolineae; order Promineifilales; family Promineifilaceae; genus Leptofilum; species Leptofilum gracile. The sequence goes on from JADJOJ010000007.1 coordinate 251,405, forward strand.
TTAGGCCAAATGCAAATGAGACAACAGCGCCACATGGATCGTTGGCGCCCAAAAAGCAAACAGGACAGCTATGAAACCTTTGATTGGCACAGAGCTAAAACGTTTTTTGCGGGATTACCGGCGGCAGCATCAGCCAGAGTTTGACCTTGTGGGGCTGCTGCAAAGTGTGGAATACCCAGCCAACGTCGGCTCCATTTTCCGCGTGGCTGATGGGGCCAACCTGACAGAGCTGGTGCTAACAGGCATTACCCCCACGCCGCCCAACGCCACAATCGACAAAGTCGGCCGTTTTAAAAGCTTGCGCATTCCCTGGCGGTATGAAAAAGAGCCGGTAACGGCCGTTTCCCAACTTAAACAAGCAGGCTACACAATCGTCGCAGTGGAATTAACCGATACGGCCGTTCCCTACCACACCTTCAGCTATCCCCAAAAAACCGCCCTGGTGGTAGGGCATGAAGACCACGGCGTCACCAAAGCCACGCTGGCCGCCTGCGATGCGGCCGTTTTCCTGCCCATGTACGGCAAAGGCCACTCCCTCAACGTCCACGTCGCCTTAAGCATCGTGCTCTACCACATCCTGCACCAAACAACCCGTGAAACGTGATGCGTAACCAGCGGCAGCTCACGCTTTACGTTTCAACAAGAACCCTATGACCAAACGCAAACATAAACGGGAAAACGCCCAGCTTTTCCAGGCGCTAACCCAACAAACCCAGGGCACCCCCCCCACCGACCACGACGCCCCCATCCCCGACCAGGCGCTGGCTCACCTGCCCGGCCTCACCCCCCTTTCCTCATCAGGCAGCCTGCCCAAGATGAAGAAGTTTCGCTTTCAGCTGATGCACGAGTGGATTCTGCACCGCCTGCCGCCCGGCCGCGTGGCTGATGTGGGTGGCGGCAAAGGATTGCTGGCCTACCTGCTGCAACAAAGCGGCTGGCAGGCCACAGTTGTTGATCCGGTGGCCCAGGTGCTGCCAGAAAAGTACAAAGACCTTAACCTGAACCGGCGCGTCAAAATTGGCGCAGCCGAATCGGTACCGCACATCACCCAGCCTTTTGCCCCAGCAATCGCAGAAGATTTCGATTTATTGGTGTCGATGCACGCCCACGGCTGCAACGTAGAGCTCATTGACGTGGCGGCCATCAGCGGCAAGCCCATCATCTTGCTGCCCTGCTGCATCATTGATGAACCGCTGCTGCCCGCACCCGGCCAACATTGGATTGCCTGCTTGGTAGAGTATGCGCTGGCTAAAAATTTAACGGTGGAGCCATTTCGCCTGAATTTTCGGGGGCAAAATATTGGCTTGTTTATTCACGCGGCTGGGTAAAAAGAGGGGTTAAATCGGCCGTGCTGGGCAAGATCATTTGGGCTCCAGCCCGACGCAGCTCTGGTTCGCGGCCAAAACCGCACAGCACGCCAATGCGCCACGCCCCCGCCCGCCGCGCCGAGTGCATATCCACCGAAGTGTCCCCCACCATGAGGCAGGCAGATTCTGGTAAATTTAGCCGCCGGGCGGCTTCTTGAATGGGGGATGGGTGGGGCTTGAGGCGGCGGGTGTCTTGCGAGCCGCAGGTGACCACAAAGCGGGGGGCAATATCGGGGAATTGGGCCAAGAAGCCTTCGATTTGGTGGCGGCTGCGGGTGGTAACGATGCCCAGCCGGTACTGGCTAGGGATGGCATGAAGCATCTCTAGCACGCCAGGGATGATGTGGAAATCGGCAATAAAGGGGTCTTTACGGCGCGTTTGCCGCCAGGCGGTGAACCATTTGAGGGGTTCATCCAGGTGCAGCTTGTCGGCCAGGGTGATGAGGGCGTTGGCGGGTGACTCAATTTTCATGACGAGCCCGCGGGCAACGGTGGGGGTTTGGTTGCCGAGAAACGGCCGTATCCACCGCGCCACCTTTTGCACAGCGGCATCATCCGTGTCTATCAAGGTTCCATCCAGATCGAACAGGATCGCTTGAATTTCAGAAAAGGGGATTTGCATCATAAAAGTGATTTGATAATTGGTAATTGGGTGATTACCCAGCTACTCAATTATCAATTTCAGAGTGGCCACAGCTGCAGGATGAGGATGGCAACGGCCGTAATCGTCAAATTATCCAGCCCCCAAATAGACACCGCCTCCACCAGCGTGGTGACAATGGTGATGATGAGCGCGGGCATCAGCGCCGCCTGCAGCGAAATGTCTGGCGAGCCACCCATTGCCCACAGCGCCAGCCAGGTAAAAATGAGGCAGCCCACAAAAAAGCCCATCGACCCTTCAACGGAGCGGGTGCTGGTGTGCACGGCGTAAAGGCGACGGCCGTACGCTTTGCCCACCACCGGGGCCATGCCATCTCCCCAGGTCAGCGGCATCAGCGCCGCCACCATCAGCGGGGGCGTTTCCCAAAACACAATAGCGACAATGGCGGCAGCAAAGGGAAAATAAACCGTCCCCAGGTTAGAGCGGTCGCTGCTGGCCATGGCGGCAAAAAAGCCGTAGCGCCAATCCAGCAAGTTGATCACCATGAAGGCCACACAAGCCACCACAAAAAACCAGGGGGTATCGAACAGAAAGTGCAAAGCCCAACTCATCATGCCCACGCCAATGTGGATCACTTTGCGGGTAAAGCCGCTGTCGTAACCGCGCCAGCGGCGCAGCGCTTCTGCGCCGCCAATAATGCCAAAAATATAAACAAAACAGATGATCAATCCAAGCCAGTTATTCATAGGTAGAAGTTTTGGTGGCTAGTGGCTGGTGATTGGCGGCTCGTTTTTAACCAGCCCCTGGCCACCAGCCGCTATTTAAACAATTAAATGATCGTACAGCATGTCCAGGCTGAGATCGGGCACGACGGTTTCTTCCGTTTGCACGGTCAGGCTGGCGGCGGCGGCGCCCAGACGGATTGCTTCGATGGGTGACAGCTGGTTGAGCATACCAAACATGATGGCGGCGGTGACGGCATCGCCAGTGCCGGTGGCGTCTACCATTTCGGTGTAGGAGGCGGGAATGTAGCCAGTTTCGCTGGTGGTGGCGTAATCTAAACCAAAATTAGCCAATGTCACCACCACGTTGCTGACGCCTTTGCCCACCAGGCAGCGAGCTAAATCGAGGCTGGCTTCTGGGTCTGGGCCTTCAAAATCTACTTCGCACAGCTCAGCCGCTTCGCCTTCGTTGGGAACGACGAGGTGTAGATTGTTGAGGAACGGCCGTAACTTATACGCCAATCGCGCCGAAGATGGGTCGGCACAAAGCGGCTTTTTGTACTTTTGGCACAGCCGCACCACCGTGGCCATCGTGTCGGGCGTCAGGCTGCCATCCATCATCACCATGTCTGCCTCTTTAAACAGGCTGCGGTGCCGATCCAGATAGCCGGGGGTGATGTGGCGCATCACGCGCACATCGTCTAGGGCCACGGCAAGGGAGCCGTTTTCTTCTAGCACAGCAATGTAGGCACCGGTGTTTTCCCCGTGAATGATTTGCACATCATCGATATTGACGCCAGATTCGGCCGTTTGGTTTACCAGGCGATGCCCAATCAGATCATCCCCGACGGCAGAAAGCAGACGTACTTCGGCACCCAGGCGGGCCAGGTTTTCGGCGACGTTGCGGGCGGTACCGCCGCGCGTCACCCGAATTTGGGCCGGATTCGAGGTGCCGGGAGCCAATCCGGCATCCGGCTTGCCGCGTGAATCCAGCAAAATTGCACCCACAACTAAAATCTGTTCTGCCATGACGCACGCTCCTAGAAAGGTGATTGCTGAAACATGGGTCGCCAAAAGCCAACAACGACGCCTAAAATTTCGCGCCGGTTAATATCAAATTTGGGTAAATCAAGATTTAAAATTACAGTTCCTGTCTCTTCATCCCGCCAAAATTTGCCGGTTGGGGAATCGGCCAAAGTTACCAGATAGATGCGCTGGTATATTTCTTTGGGCTGCAACGGCCGTACCCGAATTGTACCTTCAATCTGCTTATCCATCACGACTAAAATGGGTTGTTCCGTATCCTGCACATTTTTGCTCAAATCTGGCTTCATATCCACCAGCAACCAGTCGCCAGGATTAATTTCGGGCAGCAGGCCAGAGGCGGGACGCCGTTCTACCAGGTACCATTCGTACCGGTCATTGTTTTGGCGGTGGCCGGGCACGGGGAGCAAGTTGTTGATGGGCGGCTGTGGGGCGTCTGACAAGCTTTCTTCTGCCACTAATTCAGGATCGTCAACCGCAGATGTGTCCGTTTTCGGCCGTTCATCCATCTGTTTGCGCAGTGATGTGCGCAGGTCTGCCACGTATGCCAGCACGTTGCTGCGAAAGCGCTCGTCTTGGGGCTGGGGTCGGGCAAATCGGGCCCGGTCCAGCCAGGTTTCTACCCGCCCCACGCTCACCAGGGCGGCTTCGTAATGGTCGGCCAGCTGCAACGCTACGGCTCGGGCCAGGTGGGTCAGGCTCACGGCGGCGGGCTGGCTCACAAACGACCATTGCTGCCGGGCCAGTTCAAACTGCTGCACTGCGCCATGAAAGGCTGCTTCATGCAAATAAATGAGGCCAATGTGGAATTCGCACAAGCCAATCTGCACATGGTTGCCGATGGCCCGGTTGATGCGCTGGTAGCGATCGATATCTTCGGTGGCCAGCGCCCCTAACCGGGTGAATGGGTACCGGTTGCGGTAGTCGCGCACGGTGAATACGTCGGGGCTGGGGTCGGGATGGAGCCATTCCAGCAGTTCGGTAAGGCGGTTTACGGCCGTTCGAATCTGTGGGTTGTTGTCGTAACTTTGCTGGGGCTTTTCCGGGTTCATACGATTGGCTTCCCTGGCAGGCGCGGATCGTACTCACCGCTGCTGAGCTGGCGGCGCAGGGTGTCTAGCTGGTTTAGCAACGAGCCGGGCAATGGGGTCACCTGCTGCGACTGGCGGGCCATCTTTTCCAGCGCCTCTACCAGGCGCAGGGCGACCACCTCTTCCATGTGGGCGGTGGAGCCTTCGCGCCGGGCTCGCTGCAACCCTTCCTGGATGGCCTGAATCATCATGATTTCGGCTTCGGCTTTGGCTACTTCAATTTCTTCAACGGCCGTTGCCTCCCCATCAATCAAGGTGAGCAGCATTTGCGATTCCCAATGGGATTTCCAATACTCAATATATTGCGCCGTCACGCCATCGGGAAGATCGATGCGGTGGATGGCCACCCCCTGCAAATCTATGCCCAGGCCATCCAGTTTTAGGCGCAGCTGCCGCAGCAGCTCGTTGCGGATGGTGCGGTATGGCTCTTCGCCGGGCCGTTCTGGCGACATTATTTCGTCGAGCCGGAACCCGGCCAAAATGGCCGCCAGGGTGCCTTTGGCCAGATTGATGGGGGTATCTTCCCAGGTAGAGACGGTGCCTTTATCATCCAAGACGGTTTGGGCGTAGGCGGCGGTGCGGACGGCCGTTTCATCATACGGGTACGGATTTTCACGGGTGGCAATTTGGCTACCCATTTTAATGCGGTAAACAATGCCCAGCCCCACGCGCAGCTCCAGGCCATCCCGCGAGAAGGCGGCAAATTCGTCTACCAGGCGCTGCTGCGGCTGCAAATCGAGCACGGCGTGAATGTATTCGTACCGCTCCAGGCGGTGTTTGCCCGCAGGCAGTATGCGGAGGAAACGGCCGTTCAGCTCTGTCACCATCACATGGCCGGTAGGCACCTGCACCCGCCCTGGGCCACCCACGCGCAGCAAAACAGAGTCGTGGCGTGCGCTTGCCAAACTGTCTGGGGTCACCTCAGCGGCCGCTGCCGTACTCGCGCCACTCGCCAACAGGCGGCTCAAAAATTGCCGGGCATCATCCCGATCGGGCAAGTCGTACAACATTTTTACCAAAATAACGGCCGCATCGTAGGCAAAATAAGCGCCAGCAATGACCGCCACAATATGGCGCAGCACCTTCCAATGGAAAAAGCTCAGCAGCGCCGGCACATACGGCAGCGCCGCCAACACGCCCAACTGCCGGGCCTGCAACCAGGCGGTAACCTGGGCCACATCGACCCGCTCGATGTAATGGGCATACACCCAAAACAGCCCCAACACGCCCAACACAAAGAAGGGGTACCAGGCATTGACCAGCGGGCGACGGTTCAGGCGAGAATACGGCCGTTGCTGAGCACTCATACCGCACCCTCTTGCTCTTGTTCACCAGAGCTCAGGCTGGGCGGGTCCACCCGTCGCACTTTTGACGGCGTCACCCACGACTGCATCTGCCGCGAAGCATCCCCCACCAGCCCAGCAATAATCTGCTGCGGCACCAGCGCCTGAACCGACCCGGCCGAGACCGCATCCTCCAGCGCCTCGATCATGCGCAGCATAATAATTTGGGACAGGTCGGTATCTTCTTCCCGCCGCATCGTTTCAATGCTATGGGTGATGTTTTCGATAATTTCAATTTGGGCCCGCGCCCGCGCCTGCTTCATGCGGCGCACCACTTCAGCATTGCCCGTGGCATTTTCTGAGCGAATTTTGCGCTGCCACTCAGTCTGCCAGGTCAAAAATTGCTGATCGCGCACGCCCGCAGGCAGCGTGAGGCCACCAATGCCCACCGAAAGCACCTCAATGCCTTTGGGTAAAAAGCGGCGCTGCAACTCTTGGGTGATCGTTTGCTTGATTGCTTCCAGCGGGGAAACCGCATCCCCGGCCCGAATAAGCTCATCCAGGCTGTGTTTGGGGATTTCGTTGGTGAGCGTTGCGGCGGCGGGCGGCGTCAGCTGCTGCGTCCAGGGGCGGCGCTGGCCATTTTCATCCACCGTCTCGTCGTAGCTCACGTGGAAGATGGCGTCTCGGTCGAAGGGGTACAGCAGATCGTCATCATCACCGCTGGGGTCTCGCTTAATTTGGAAAGTAACGGTAACCGATGTTTCGATGGGGATGCCATCGCGGGTTTTGGCTTTAACGGGCTGGCTGCGGCGCTGCGGCCGTAAATCGATGACGCGCCAGATTTTCTCTTTGGTGTACAGCACCACAAAGCCAGGGCCAGCCGGGCGCACGTAGCTGCTGCCTCGGGTAATGGCCAATACCTGGTAACCACGAATAAAGCCAGCGTTCAAGGTTTTTAGACTGTCGGGCAACTTGTCGATTTGGGTGGGAACGGCCGTTTTCTTCTTTTTCCCAGCATCATCACCGGCCAAAAACCGGGCCTCCCCCGCTTTAAGATACGCTTGCAGCAGCAGCAAAAACCCAGCCCACCACCCCTCTTCCCCCCGCAGCGGCGAAACATACTGAGCATAATAAATGAGCACCAACAAAAAGGTGAGAATAGTAATGAGCAGCCAGCTCACGGAGACCAAACTTTCGTGGCGCACGCCCTGCGTATCGGCCAAAAAAGCGCCAACAACAAAGAGCAGCAGTAGCACTGCCAGCAGTCCAAAAATCCCCCATTCTTTGCGTTCTTTTGGTTTGGGCCTCATTGTGGCGCAACTATACCATAGGCCCAATTCAAGCGGCAACAAACTTTATGTATATTTTGACGCTATGCTGAAGGTGAGTATAATTCTGGCTTGTCGGGGCGATTAGCTCAGCTGGTTAGAGCGCTACGTTGACATCGTAGAGGTCGTTGGTTCGAGTCCAATATCGCCCACTTGGTGCTTTGGCAAGCACTCAACGGTAAATTACCACTGAAAAGTATTGTTCGAATCTTATTCAGTTTGTAAGGTCCATCGGCAATAGGCTGCTCTTCACTTTTAACGGTTGGAGCAGCCTTTTTTTTGCCCGTTCAGAAGGTTTATCAAGTCACTCCTTCGTAAATGTGGGTCGGATTGGCAAACGGAACCCTCTATCATCCAGCCCATTTTCTTTTTTGTAGATCACACAGTTTTTTCTCTGGAACTTTTTATGCCTCGGTGAGCAGGGCGGCCTGGCTGCCTGTGCCATGCATAGCTTTTTATAATCGTTTCTTCTCGCTTCCCTCCCCTTTCACTTTTTGATTGATTGGTCAATTTGATAACGCCTTAGGAATATGGTCTTAGGACCAGCCGCTCAGGCGCTGTTTCAGACCTGTGTACTACTGACAGGTGTTCTCCTCCGCTCCTAAACTTAGGCTCAGATGTAAATTTAACGCTTTCTTTATGCAAAAAAGGGCGGGTAAATTTTCAAAATCGGGGAATGACGTGAACACCTGGCTGGCTCCTCTCTCCTGAATGCAGTTAAGCCTCGCGTTTCTCTGACGTAGCAAAAAGTCAATAATTTTGGAGAACGGCCGTGCCATCGCCGACCTCGCTCCAGCTTTACCTCAAAAGAGTAATAGGTTATGAAAACAAAAATCAATCGTATTCTCGTTTCCACCATCGTTGGTCTGGGTTTGTTTTTGCTTACCTTTAACTTCCTTTCCGTTAAGGAACGGGCGGTAGCGGCGGCAACGGCCGTTTCTGCCCCTGCTGAGTCCATTGCCAACCAGGCAGCGCCGCTAGCAGAAGAACCGGCACTGCCCCAGCCGCCGCTCTCGCTGGCAGAAGCGTACCAGCGCGTTTTGGCGGTTGGCGCTTACAATTTCAGCGCCCAAAGCGAACAAACCCTGGTGCCTCGACCACTGCCCGAAATGATTGGCCAAAGCGAACAGCGGGTGGATATGCAGATTGATGGCGAAGTGACGCTGCCCGACTACTCGATGATGAGCGTGAGCATGGACGGCATGGGGCTAGACCCCACGCCCGTGACGATGATTATGGAGAATGGCGAGAGCTACATTCTTCAGCAAGGCGAAAAAGTGCTCACCGAAAACATGACCGGCCTGGCCTCACCCAATGGCGACTATTTGAGCTACCTGGCGGCGGCCGAAAATGTGCAACCGTGTGAAGCCGACAGTGCACCGTTTGCAACGGCCGTATCCTGCTACACCTACGACATAAACGGCCGTGCCTTCGCCGAACACGTGCGCACCCAAATGCAGGCCCAGCTAGAAAAAACGCCTGGGGCCAGCTCCCTCGGCCTTCAGGCAGGCGCCTCCCCCGTGCTCCAGCGCATGTCTGGCCAGGGCAAAGTGTGGCTAGATGCGTACGGCCTGCCCCTGCGCCAAAAAATCGACATGGCCATGCCAGAAATGGACACCTACTACGATGCCGACATCATCATGGTCATCGATTACCAGTTCGACGCCGCCGTTGTCGCGGCCACCCAATTTGATACGCCCAGCCTGCCTTCGCCCAAAGTGATTCTAGAGGCGGCCAAAAGTATCGCGCCCAATTTTGCCGTTTTCTTTGTTTTCCTGGCATTGGTAGCCATGCTTTTGCTGCTGTACCGCCGCCGCTGGGTGTACAGCTTCGTGGCAATTTCTATCGTGGCTATCATGCTGCTGACGCCCATTTTGCAAATTATCAGCACCAGTTTGTACTTTGCCCACCAGGCGTATGCCGCCGACACGGAAAATCCATTTTTTGACACGTTGGCTGCCAATACCGGTACCGAAGCAGCCGCCCAACCTTTGGCTGAGGCAGCCGCCACGGATGATTTTGCATCTGTAGCGGCAACGGCGACGTACCAGCCAGACACCTACTGCGGTAAGGGCAGCAATGGCGACCGCGACGGTGACGGCCTGGCCGACGATGCTGAATACTGCCTGGGCACTAACCCCAACGAAGCCGATACCGATTTTGACGGCATAAACGATGGCAAAGAAGTGGCTGGGTTCACCTTTAACGAAAAGAGCTGGTACAGCGATCCTTTGAACCCAGATTCCAACATGGACGGCCGTAATGATGATGCAGAATGGAACACGACGGATGGGGGAACGGCCGCTTCCTGGGACCTGGACGGCGATGGTATACCCAACCTGTGGGACCACGACGATGACGGCGACGGCGTAACTGACCGCTTTGACCTGTCACCCGGCTCATTTACGAACTATTTCCTCTCCCCCGATTACGGTTCACAATCCATTACCGATACCTTTAGCTTCAACATTAGCGGCAGCTACGATGGCTACATCTACGTAGACATGCAGGTGCAGCCAGAAAATCTAGATCATCTGCGCTACGGTTTTTCCCCGCTAGACTGGGGCTTTGACCACCTGGGCCTCATCAAGGATTTGGACGAATCGAAAGATGATATTCGTCTCATTCCTCTGCTGTCGGTAGAAACAAACGCGGTACCTGGCGAGGCCCTCTCCAAAGATTACAACGTCATCACCATGAAAGAGGTGGACGAAAATGGATACCGGGAAATGCTCATCCCGCTCACTTCTGTGGGCAGCGGGGGCAATTCAGAAGCACTTTCCCTGCACATGGCTTATGGGCCAGAGACGTTGGCCACGCTCAATCAGGCGGGCATTCATTGGCAAAATGCGCACATTGTGTGGATGGTTCAAGCCAAAATTGACAGCGAAAACGGCAATGGCGTTACCAGCAAAGACCAACCGGTTCACCTGTACAAAGAAAACGCGATGCGGCTCACGGGCTGGACGGTGACCAAAAGCGGCCGTTTCAACAGCGCCGTCCTTGGTACCCCCGATATGCCCGGCGACGACCGCCAGCTCTTCCAGCTGCTTTTTGGCCTTAGCGCCGCCTACCTGAACAATGGCGCACTGACGCTAACAGAAATTGATGCCCGCTTTAGCGGGGCCAATACGCCCATTGAAGAAAAATGGGGCATCACCACCACCGTAGAAATGGATACGCCATCCATGTATTACGGTCATTTTGAAGAAGGCGTTAAAGATTTCAACGCTCGCATCAAATCGTTTCTAGCCGACAATTATTCGATGGACCAGACATCGATTGTTATCCTGGCCAGCGAATCTAACATGGGCTTTTTTGGTCAAGACAATTTGGCAGAATTAAACCCATCTGTAAACACACTTGGGGTAAATCTAAATCGAATTTACCTTACCAGGCAGCGTTCTTTGGAGCTGCACATGCGCGACGGCTGGGACATTGTCAGCGGCACCGATTACGACAAGACGGTGCTTACCCGCATCTACAGCAGCCTCAGCAGCGCCAAGCAAAGCCTGCAAGACCAGTATCCCAATATCACCACGGAGCAGCTTTCGGCGGTGACTCTGGCTTATTATGTGACGTGGCAAAACGGCCGTAACAGCATCCTCACCACCGATGGCATAACCAGCGATAACCCAGCACCTACAGACCAGGACCTGTACAAACGTTACTACCAAACCCCGCTCACCAAATACAACGATCCAGCCAACATCAGCACTTTGCCAGGTTACCTGGTGGAAGTCGGCAATCTGGCCCAGAAAGGCAGTGGCTTGATTTTTGCCGGTGGCCCGTCCCAAACGCACCAGTACATGCAGTCCAACCTGCAAGAAGCCCGCGACATGGGCTTTACCGCCGCCTTGTCCAGCTTCATCACTAAGGTTGACCAGGATCTCGTATCTATTTTGGGTGAATTTCAGGAAAGCGAGTTGAGCCTCTACGAGCAAGTCAACGAGATAGCAGCGACAGTGAGCAACTCGAACTCGTATAAGTACTCAAAAACGGCCGTGTTTGCAGCCATCACTGCTGTTGACACCGTTTACGATATTGTCACCGGCGCCACTAAATTTTCCAGAGTTGGCGCTGTCATGCTGGCCATTGATATCGGCATCCAGGTTGGCATGTTTTTTGCAGCAGGTGATTTCTCCCCTGCTGCCATTGCCGCTTTACTGGCTGGCATTCTGCTTTCCATCTTGTTATTCATCATTGCGCTAAATCCAGTCGGTGCCGTCATCGTGGCGCTTGTAGGCGTTATTGATTTAATATTGTTGCTCCTCGACTTGGAAAAATACCAGATTTCTGGCTATGTCACCAGATTTATTGGGCTCGGCTTATATTCATCAACCGCATTAACCATGCTCGATACCGAATCAATGAAGTTTGTAAACCGCGAAACCGGCCTGCTAGACCAGGAGTCAGGTTATATTGCGGGCAACCGTTTTCAGGTCACCGATCAGTTTAAGGCAATCATTGAAGTTGCCCGATCAGACTGGAAGGACAGTTTTGGTTTTGATCGACTAAAACAAGAGGTTGCCCATTGGGGAGGCATCAGCACAAAATATCTGGCCCAAAGCTGGGCCTGCGCCGAATTTGACGTAAAAGGGTGGGACAGCCTGAATTTCGTCAGCCTCCCTTGCCCCTCTGCGTACATGGGCTTTGATCCCGACAAATTGCCCACCAAGGAATCGGTTGGTTTCCAAAATTACATGGAAGCAGAAATTCTACTCGATACGCCTGGAGCCAATCTCCCATTGGCTATCACTTCTAAAGTCACCGCGCGCACCTACAATCTTGAGGCTGGTGTCGTCCGCTTATTCACCTCTGGCAGCTTCATGTCTTTTAAACCTTTCACGCTTACCTTACCAGATGATATGGAAGATGAAGACAAAGATGATTGGAAGCCACAAATTATCTACCTGGACGTTTTGCCCGCATCTGTTGAAGAATTTTGGACCTGGAGCAGTTGGGCTAGCACGCCACGAGGCCGTATCCTCACCAACTACGATCCCGACGGCGACGCCATGACCACCGAAAATGAAATCAAAGCCCGGCTTGGCTCTACAGCCTATGCCACCATCTGGGAAAGCTTATGGGAAGTTAGCAATTCGCTTGATTTCCACAATATTGACCAGCTGCTGGCTGCCTGGGAAACAGAAATTGATGGCAATACCATCGAAGCGATGCTTGCCGCAGACAACAAATGCCCCACTGGCACCAACTGGCCCAACCTGTGCGATGCCAACACCACCGTGTTCTGGCTAGACAGCGACAGCGACGACGACGGCTTGTTAGATAAATTTGAGTACGACAACCAGAGCGCCCTGGGCACAGACTGGACCAAATTCGACAGCGACGGCGACGGTATGAGCGATGGCTTTGAGTACCAAATCGGCACCGCCATCAACGCCAAAGATACCGACGGAGACGGCCTGACCGATGACCAGGAAGTGTACCATCCCACCGCCGACGGCAGCTGGACCGGCGGGTACGTGATTCAACTACCAAAATACGGCGCTGTGGGGCAGAACGGCCGTTTCCTCATCGACGTCCGCGTTTTCTCCGACCCCCGCAGCAAAGACACCGACGGCGACGGCATGAGCGACGCCGCCGAAAAAGAGAACGGCACCAGCCCCACCGCCTACAACCGCGTGCCCCGCGTCAGCCTCACCGGCCAACCGTGGGCCGTCAGCCCCACCGGCCAGGGCGCTATCTACGTCGGCCCCAGCGACCGCATTACCCTCACCTCCCGGATCGAAGTCTACCCACCGTTCACCGTTTCCGACACCCTGACCTTGAACATCCCGGGCAGCGTGTTTGGGGGCCAATAACACCCCCAGCCTCAACGGCTCCCGTACTGTGCCCAACATTGGTTACACCCAACAACCCCAATGGAGTTTTGCCAACAACGTGTTGCAGCCCTGGGAATACCTGTACGCCAGCACGCCCGGCTGGAGCCCTTACGTTAGCAGTTCACGCACCGCCACCGCCACCCTTACCCTGCCGTACAACAACGGCAACGCCACCCAAACGGCCGAAATCCCCATCGTTCTAGACGCCGACACGCCCAATTTTAGTCTGCTCACCCCCGCCCACGGCGAACTCATCGGCGGCGGCGTCTCCCATTACGTCATGGGCGGCTCCTCCAAAGACACCACCACCTGGGTTGACTACATCAACTTAGACCTGCCCTACATCGGCAGCCAAACTATCACCGAAAGTCGGCGTCTCAGCCCCTGGGCCTACACCTGGGAACTGCCCGCCGACGGCATCTACAACATCGGTGGCTATGCCGTTGACTTTGTAGACAACGTTTCTTCAGTTGATTCGGCGCGGATTATGATTGACAACACCGCCCCCACCGTAGACGTCGATCTGCAAGACGGCGCGGTTTACGGCCCACCGCAAGACAGCAGCGTCATCACCATCACCCTCAGCGGCTCCGCCACAGAAAATTACTCTGGCCTCACCCGCGTGCAAATCAGCACCGACGGCGGCCCCTGGCGCGAAGTGTGGACCAAAGAAAGCGCCACCGCAGAAAACACCACCTACACCGACTTCAGCACGCCTTTCTACGAGCGAGCTACCGGGGCCACCTGGACGGCCGACTGGACCCTGCCCAACGTGGAAACCGTACAGGGTTACCACAGCCTGCGCGTGCGCGCCTTCGACGCCGCAGGCAACTGGCCCACCCCCATCGAGCGCACCATCATCATCGACGTACTGCCACCAACCGATGAGCTGGTCAACCGCGCCTACATCAGCGAATTCCCCCACGTGCCCGCCAACCAACCCCACACCTTCCGCGGCGTGGCCAACGATGTGGGCAACGTGCCGCAGCCATCCCGCCCGGTTGAGCTGGTTGGCACGCTAGACAGCATCAACGACGCCACCATCTGGCTGGGTCTTTCCAGCATCGACGAAAACAACAGCGGCATCAACGTTGCCTGGATTGGCGACTTTAATGGCGACCGACGCGGCGATCTGCTGGTGGGCTTGCCGGCCGCAGATGATGGGGCTGGGCGGGTGACGGTGATTTACGGCCGTTCCGGCAATTGGCCCGTTCCCGACAGCGCCGAAATGCTCGCCGACGCCAGCACTTCATTCATTGGCCAATCCGGCGCAGGCATTGGCCTGCAAGCCACCCCCGCAGGTGACCTCAACGGCGACGGCCTGGCCGACCTCATCATCGGCGACGCCACCAACAACGTCGTCTACCTTGTTCTAGGTAGAAACGATTATTACGGCGAAGATTTGCGGCTCGATGGCGGCATTGGCGTTAACATCCGTCAGCTGCAAGTGCCCGCTGGGCAACAAATTGGCCACAACCTCGCCGCCGCAGGCGACGTCAACGGCGACGGCTACGATGACATCCTCATCGGCGTCACCGGCAGCCGCAACGCCGCCTACCTGCTGCTGGGGCAACCCACCCCCATCTGGCAAACCGACCGTATCGACCAGCACGCCGCCGCCATCATCTACACAGCGGGCAACGCCACGCTGGGCACCGCAGGCGACCTCAACGGCGACTTCCGCGACGAATTTGCCGTCGGCCTGAACAACACCCTCTACCTCTTTGCGGGCAGCGGCACCTTTGCCCCTAGCACCGGACGCAGCATCTACCCTGCCAGCGACAGTGTAGACACCTTCAGCAGCGCCGACAGCACGCCCACCATCACCGCCCTGGGTGATGTGGACGGCGACAACAAAGACGACGCCATCTACAGCAATGGCGGCAGCCAGGTTTTGCTGTTTGGCGATGAAACGCTCTCCGATGGCAATTGGACAAGCCACACCTACAGCTACGGCGCGGGCTTTGTGGCTGCGCCGGGGGATGTGGATGGAGACGGCCGTTCCGACATCCTCATCGGCAATGGCACCAACGCCTACCTGATCCTGGGCAATGACATTTATGGTGCCCAGGCCACCATCAACGGCGTCGCTGCCGCCGCCTCCGTGCGTTATGCCGCCGGGGCCGACCTCAACAGCGACGGCTCGTCCGACCTGCTGCTGGTGCCTACGGCCACCAGCGCCCAGGCCGCGGCCACCGCCGAAACCGGCTTTGCCGACCTGCCACCCACCTGGGTGCCCCAGCTACCCGAAGCCACCCTGGACACCTTCGTAGGCACCACCACCTGGCCCTCGACCGGAGCCAATGCCTATGTCAACGCCGATGGCGTGTGTTACGGGCTAACACCATGTTATTCAACCATCCAGGCCGCCGTCGATAACCACAACAACGCTGCCACCATTTTGGTGCAGCCCGGCGTCTACGCCCCCTTCATCATCGACGGCGATGTGCGCAACTACAACTACCTCACCGTGCGCGGCCTGAACACCGACGCGGTAATCATCGACGGCAACGGCAGCAGCTACGCCATTCGCGTCAACAATGCCGTGGGTGTCAACCTGGAAAACATGACCGTGCGCAACGCTAGCTACGGCGTGCAGCTCGATCGTGCCGGTATCAACGGCCATGAGACAACCAGCTACCGCACCGAACTGCGCACCATGCTCATCTACGGCACCGGTTCCCACGACATTTACATGTCTCGCGAAAGTACCGCGTCTGTTATCAACAGCACCTTGGCGCGCAGCAGCAACCACATCGGCGCGTACGGCGCGGCCGACCCCAACATTGTGGTCGAGTGGAGCGCCATGACCAATGTGGAATGGCCAGTTCTACCCGGTGGTGGAGCGGTCACCTTGGGCGAATACATCTATATACTGCGCGGCGGCGGCAACAGCACCTTCGGCCGCTACGAAATCGCTTCCAACTCCTGGCCGGACCCGTGGGGACCAGCTAACAATTATGAAGACAACAGCGCCATTGCCCTGGGCAGCGACGATCAGGTTTATGTGCTTGGTGCGCCCCATTGGCGCGATACAAGCTTAACCAATGGTTACGACGCAAAATATGCGGCTGGCGGCAATGGTGTCATGTATGCCGTATCAAATTATTTGGCGTATGTCTGGAGTGGTAACGAGTGGATACAAATTCCTGGTTCACCCCAGTTTGTATACCTGATAGCTGCGCATCCTGTTACCGGAGATCTCTACGTGTATGACTATGTCCTTGGTGAAATCTTGAAATGGGATGGCAGCAGTTGGACAACGGAGATCGAGACTGGATTTTATTATAGTGAAGCTCGGGAGATGGAAATTGCTTCAGATGGCACCATTTACGTTGCTGGAGGTTTCAGCAACGTATTCCGCGGAGAGTTCAACCCTACTTGTGCAGGACAAGTTATTTACGCCGATCCAGATTGGAGCACATTTAGCTGCCAGGATTTTGGTGAAGATGCTGTCGTGCACACCATTGCTGCACATCCAACGAATGGCGGGGTCTATGTAGGCGGCTCGTTTGACGCCACTTGGGGCGCTGAAAATCTTGCAACGATTGGTGGCGGCTACATTGAAGGCGTATCTGACTCCGTTTATTCAATTGATATAGATGATGAAGGTGTTGTTTATGTCGGTGGAGCGTTTACAAGCACATTGACCAATGGATCAGTAAACCAGCTCACACCCGCTGGTATCGCTTCCTGGGATGGCGGTTGGACGAGTTACCCCACAGTGATAGAAGGCGATAGTTGGTTTCGGGAGGCAGGTAACATTGCGGCCACAGGCGGTGGCGAATTTTATGCACAAGGCCGTTGGTACGATTATGCCACTGATACCTATGCCAGTTTTATCCATTGGGATGGCAGCAGTTGGGAACTTGGCCTCATCGGCAATGAGAATGGGACTGCTTATAATGGCAATGCCACTGTCTGGAGTATGGAATCTGCTGCTCAGGGGATGTTCATCAGTGGTCACTTAACCTCCATCGAAATTGGCGGTGAGTCTGTCTCGACAACCACTGACAGGCGAAATTTTCTTCTACAATCTCCGTTTGAAGTTTATTCGACAACGCAAAACAGCTGGTACAGCGGCATAGCCGGGCCACCCATTCAGCTTGGCGATGGCGCCAGTATGGCTGGCGATGATTTTGGCAATCTGGTTGTGCTGGCGGGCAACGGCCGCAGCGACTCTTTCAAATATAATATCGCTACCGGTGAGTGGAGCCGCGTGACTGGCATTGATGAGGCTGTTAGCGCCAGTGCCATGGTGAAAGGCGAAAATGGATACGTATATGCCATCACAAACTCTGGCGCTTTCTACCGTTTCAGCGGTTACTCCTGGTGGGAAGAGGACCCCGTATTCAGCGGTACCACCCTGGCTGACGGTATTACGCTGGCGTATGACAGCCACTTTGGCACGTACTACCTGCTGCCCGGTGGTAACAGTACCCAGATGTTCCGCTACAATCCTGATTGGGGCAGCAGTTGGGTAGCTCTGCCCGCCGATCGAGACACGCCTTCCGGCGTGCGACCGGGGGCTGGTCTGGTTTTTGTGGAAGGTGAAGACGAAAACTACCTGTACACGGCCCAAGGCAATTATGACGGTGGGTTAAGCACAAGTTTCTGGGGCTACCCGCTGCCAATGCCCAACAAAATTGATTTCACCAACAGCATCATCTATGCCGATAGCGGTACCAACTGGCTCAACTACAGCGACCCGCTGCCGGAAGATTTTAACTTCCGGGTGGATACCAACAGTCGCTTCTTTGGCGGTAGTGGCTGGACGCCTACCAACATGGGCAGCCTGCCCACTACAACGGCCGTTCCCTTCCTGGATGCAGCGCGGGATGTGTACCGCATGAGCGAAACGGGTGCCACCTACACCATTGGCTACCACATCTACACCCCGCCCGTGACGGCCACCACCGCCACCGGCATTCAGGCAATGATCAACACGGGAGCCAACCAGGTCATCGTGCAGCCCGGCATCTACGAAGAAGATGTGTACCTGGTCAACGGCGTCGAGCTAATTGGCACCAACCCGGATTGGACCGTGATACGGCCGCTTCACAACAGCACATCCACCGCTCTGGTCCGCGCCATGGGCAGCAACGGTGCCTCCTTCTCCCGCTTTACGCTGGACGGAGAAGACAGCGGCCTGGACGGCTTTGCCGCCACCGGCAACGCCGCCAACCTTACCGTAGAGCGCGTCCGCATCTTTGACACAGACACCGGCATCACCCTTGATGGCCCTGACAGCGACGTGGAGGTGGCCCAGGCCACCGTAGCCAACAACAATAACGGCCTCATCGCCACCAGCTGCGCCTCGCTGGACGTGCGCAACAGCATCTTTGCCTACAGCAGCGGCGCTGGCCTGAGCCACGAAGCGTGCGCCGACGTGCAGCTGCACACCTACAACCTGTTCTGGGCCAACGCCAGCGACTTTGGCGGCGACGCCGACGCAGGCGCGGCCGAACTGTTCCTCGACCCCAGCTTTGTGGACCCGATGGACCACGATTACCGCACGCTCAACTTCTCGCCCGTCATCGACGCCGGGAATCCGACCGATCCGTCGCCGCCCGGAGCAGGCAGCCGGGCCGACATCGGCTACATCGAGCAGGGGCGCGTCAACTTCTACGTAGACGACAGCTACTGCGCCATCTGCACCAACGATGGTCTTACCTGGCAGGTAGACGCCTTCGACAACATTCAGGATGCCCTGAATGCGGCCGAATATGCACTGGCCAACCTCAATCCAGGCGTGGCCGACGTGCCGCAGCTGGTGGTGGGCGTGGCTCCAGGCAGCTACCAGGAGCAGGTGAGTATTCCCAGCCACGTGCTGCTGTTTGGCAGCGGCGCAGAAGAAACCATTCTCGACGCGGGCGGCAGCGGCACGGCCGTTTCCTTCCCAGGCGTCACCGATGCGGGCATTCGCAATTTCACCATTACCAATGCCGACACGGCCGTTTCCATAACCAGCGCCAGCAACTTCATCGACATCCGCCGCAACCTGTTCACCAATAACACAATCGGGCTGTCGGTAAACGGCCGTGCTTCCGCCAGCGCCGAATACAACACCTTCGTTAATAACGACACCGGCCTGCTGGCCAGCGATGGCGGCAGCTGGATTTTGGCCCTGCACAACATCATCGCCAACGGCACCACAGGTGCCCAGGCCACCAACAGCGGCCAACTCTTCTCCAACAACAACCTCTACTTCAACAGCACCGACTTTGACGGCGTCAGCCCCGGTGATGACGACCTGACGGGGCAAAATCCGCAGTTTGCGAGTGGCGGCACGCCGTATCGCCTCAGCCAGACATCACCCGCGGTGGATGCCGCCGCCAGCGACGCCCCCGTGCCCAACGGCGGCGGCACCCTGGCCGACCTGGGCTACAGCGAACTGCTGGCCGCCCCCGTCACCCTGCTGCTGGGTCAGGAAGACCTCTCCACCGTCATGGGCAACTCTGGCGTGGCTTCCGTGGAATATGGCGTGGTGCTGGTGCCCGAAGTAACCTCCGCCGTCACCTCGACACTGCCCAGCGAATGGATTTCTATCACGCTAGACACGCCAGGCGACACCTTCTCCTACTGGGCGCAGAACCACACGCCCACCGAAGAAGGGTTCTACCGCTTCTTCAGCCGGGCCACCGACATGGTAGGCAACCAGGAAGAAGACGAACTGGATTGGTACGATGGCTCCTTTGTCGTAGACAGCACCCCGCCTACCGTGCAATGGCTCTCGCCCGCCAACGGCGCTTCGCTTGAGTCGCCCTTGGAGCTGCGAGCGCAAGTTAGCGATTACGCCGCCGGTCAATTTAGTGTGGACGAAAACGACGTTTACTTTGAAATTGACGGCCAGCGCTACCCGGCTACATGGGCGGCTGAACCGTGGGATGCGTCGGCCAACGAACCGCGCATCTTCCGCGCCTGGGTTGATCTGCCGGTGGCCAGCTACAGCAATGTGGTTGCCGGTGCCGAGGATAAAGCGGGCAATGGGGCCACGGATGACAGTTTGGGGTTTGCGGTAACGGCCGTTTCCCCTTCAGACAGTATCACCCCCACACTCACCCTCAGCCAACCCGCCGCCGACAGCTGGGTCACCCACACCGTCACCTTCTCGGGCACCACCAGCGACCTGGGCAGCGGCATCGCCTCCGTCGAAGTCAGCCTGGATGGCGGAGCCACCTGGCGACCCGCCACTGTCTCTGGCGAAGAATGGTCGCTCATCTGGCACGGCCCAGAAGGGTTGCCGCTGGTCAGCTACCCGGCCCAGGTGCGCGCCACCGACCGGGCAGGCAATGCTACCGTGCTGCCCTTCCAATTTACGATTGACGAAATCGCCCCCACCGGGCTGGTTCCCGTCACCTTCAACCATACCGAAGGCAGCCACTTCGATACCGTGACCGAGCTGGAAATCAGCTGGGTATCCCCCATCGACGTCAGCGGCCTCATCACCACCTTCCTGACGGTAGACCAGATCACCGACACCATCCCAATGGATGAGGTGAGTGGGTTAACGGCCGTTCACAGCCTGGACAACAGCGGCGACTGGTACGTTCACCTGGCCGCCATGGACGCCGCCGGGAACCTCCAGCTGCTCCACTACGGCCCCTGGCACGTCGGCCTCAACGAAGGGCTCGCCTTTGGTGCCCAGCAGCAATCCATCATCATCGACGGCGACGTGGATGTGGCCAACAACGAATGGCGGCTGGACCGCGAATACCTGGACGATGACGAACGCACCTACGGCAGCGAAGTAACCTTCAGCCCCGGTGGGCAGCAATCGTTCCTCACCGCCTGGGATGCCAATAGCTACTTCATGGCCTGGCGCGGCGGCCAATGGACGCTGGACGGCGAGCTGTGGATTTACCTCAAAGCGAGCGGCAGCGGCAGCAACGAGCTCATCGTGCCCCTGGCCTCTGCGCCAGACGCCACGCTCCCCTTCGCGGCCGATTACGCCATCCAAATCACCGACCCGCTCTCCGGCACGCTGTACGAATACAGCGGCGGCTGGCAACTCTCGGCCGAAGATTGGGCCTTTGCCCAGGGCGGCACGGGCGATACGGAAATTCGCCTGCCGCTGTTTGGCACCAGCAATGTCGAACTGCTCGCCTTTGGTTTGGGCGACGATGGCAACATCTGGGCCATCTTCCCCGCCACCAACCCGCTGAACCCCGGCAGCGCCGCAGTTGGACGCCCGGCCGGTTTGGACGGTGTGTCTGGCGAAGGGGATGGCTGGCAGTCGTACCAGTGGGCGGATGTAACGGCCGTTACCAACGTCGCCGACAACCAACCCCTGGCCGTCGCGTTGACAGTTGACCTGGCCAGTCCCCAGGCCCCCAACAATCCGTGGGGTCCCGGCAGTACGCTCGAATATGTCATCACCGTCAACAACCTGGAAGATACCGAGATTAGCGGCCAGCCACTCTCCCTGGTGGCCACGCCCGGCACGGCCCTGGTGCACGATGGCATCGACGGCGCAACCTGCGCCACCACCAACCCGTGGGACTGCACGCTCGACCCGCTGGCCCCCGGCCTGAACACCATCACCCTCACCACCCACCTGGCCGCCGACTTGAGCGAGCTGGAAACGGTGACGATGGTAGCCACGCTCACCGACAGCCGCATCCCGCCAGAACTGAACACGCAAGACAGCCTCGCTCACCAGCTAGACGGTGCGCCGCCCGTGGTAGAGCTGTATGCGGCACCGTTTGTGGGGTTGGGTTCCTACAGCTTCAGCGGCAGCGCCAGCGATGGCGACGGTGCCGGGGTGGCTTATGTGGAAGTCCGGCCGCAGTTTGGCAGCTGGCAGCAGGCTGAAGGCACCTCGCTGTGGACGGTGGACCTGACCGTCTCCCCGTTTGCCCAGCATGGCGACAGCTGGCAGTTTGAGGTGCGCGCCGTAGATTTGTACGGCCAGACCAGCGACCCGGTAACGGCCGTCTTCACCGTAGACCTGGAAGGGCCAGAAGTGACGTTTGACTCACCCACCCAGCTCAGTGGCAGCATGAACGACATCATGGGCAGCATCAACGACGTGCCCGATGGCAGCGAAGCCGCCACGGTGCTGGTGCAGCTAGACGACGCGCCGTGGCGCGAAGCCACCCTGTTTGCCCTGGATGAAACCACGGGCAGCCAGCCGTTTATGTGGGTCTGGAACATGCCCACGGAAGATGGCGTCACCCACACCCTGCGCGTGCAAACCACCGACCTGGTGGGCAACGAAGGCAGCCTGTCGCCTGAGCAAACCGTTTGGGTAGACAACGTCGCCCCGGCCATCACCGTCACCGGCGTGCTGACGGAAGTGGCGGTGCAGCATTACTTCCCCGGTGCGCCAATCGGCGGCCCGGTGCTGGCTGGTTCCGTCACGGACGGTACGGCCGTAGACAGCGTGGCCGTCTGGCTGGAGCTGCCCAATGGGACGAACCGGGTGGATACGGCCGTATTCAACCCCGACACCCACACCTGGCAATACGTGCCCGCCCTGCAAACCCTCGGCTTCTACAAGCTGCAAGTGCGCAGTTGGGACAGCCTGGGCAACCAAAACCAGACCGAATATTACACGCTGGAAGTGAAAGCCGCGCCAGAATCTGGCCCCAACAGCTTCTTCACCCCAGAAGATACCGCCATCACCTTTGAACCGCTGCTGGACGACATCGACATCGACTCCGACAGCATCACCCTGGACGCGGTGGCCAATCCGGCCAACGGCACCGCCACGCTAGACGGCGACACGCAAATCATCTACACGCCCACGCTCAACTTCAACGGCACCGAGGTGTTCACCTACACCGCCACCGACGGCCAGTTCTTCGACACCGCTACCGTCACCGTCACCGTGCTGCCGGTGAACGACCCGCCGCAAATCAGCGGTTCGGCCACCCTCAGCGACACGATGGACGAGGACGGCACCCCGCTCACCTTCAACCTGAGCGGCATCAACGTAGACGACGACACCTTTAGCTGGCAGGTCATTGGCGGCACGGGCACGGCCGAAGTGAGCAGCACCAGCGGCACCGGCAACCTGAATGCGGCAATCAGCTACACCCCAGACGCCGACTTCAACGGCAGCGACAGCTTCCAGGTGCAGGTGAGCGACGGCGTGTACAACGACAGCGTGACGATTGAAATCACCGTGAATCCAGTGGACGACGCACCGCGCGCTGCCGACGACTACCTGGTGCTGGTGCCGGCCGACGCCGCCCTGCCGCACCTGATGGACGTGCTGGCCAACGATGACGAAGTCGATGGCCAAATGCTTCAGCTTGCTGAAGTGGGTACGCCGACGGGGGGTGGTACGGCCGTTTCCATCGTCAACCAGCTCCATTACACCACCCACCTGGCCGAAGGCGAATCCGAAACGGTGAGCTACGTCGTCTCCGATGGCGGGCTGACCGACACCGCCACCCTGCACGTGAGCATGGTAGAAGGCGTGGCCAGCGGCGAGCCGGGCGACACAGTGGTGGCTTCCAGCATCGGCATCAGCAGCACCATTGACGTGACGCTGGACATCCCGGCCAACGTGGTGAGTGGCGACGAGCAGGTCACCTTTGTGCTCCGGCCCATCGACCTGACGGGCGAACCGCCGCAAGGCTTCAAGTTTGCCGGGCTCGCCTTTGCCCTGGAGATTTACGTCGATGGCGTGCTGGTTAGTTCGCCGTTTGCGCTAGACAACCCGATCACGCTCACCATCGAGTACAGCGACGCCGACGTGGCCCACATCGGCAAGGGGGATGATGAGCTGATGCTCACCTTCTGGGACGGCACCGAATGGCTGCCCGACGGCATCACCCTGGTGGAGCGAGACACCGTCAACAACCAGCTGGTTGTGGAGCTTGGCCACCTCACCGACTTCGCCCTCTTCGGCAAGGATATGATGACCGTTTACCTGCCGATGATTGTGAAACCGTAACAAATTTACTTGTTGTGGAGACGAGAGACTGGAGATGAGAGATGAGAGATTTAACAATCTCAAATCTCCAATCTCCAGTCTCCAATCCCCCGTATGACGAATCTTGCACTCGCCTCGTTGCAAACCGCCAAGGCCACACCCCCAAACCGCATTAGGCACTATCCATCAAGTTTTCGTTTAGGTAGCGCGTCAGCAGGCCATATAGGTGGCGCGTGGTGTTTTTGCCTTCTTTGATGCCGTGGGCGCGGTTGGGGTAGGCCATCATGTCGAACGGTTTGTTGTGTTCGATCAGCTTGTTGAGCACCGCTTCGGCCGATTGGTAATGCACGTTGTCGTCGGCGGTGCCGTGGATGATGAGCAGCTTGCCCTGAAGCTGGTGGGCAAAGTTGATGGGGGAACCATCGCGGAAGCCTGCTTCGTTGTCGTCGGGCAGGCCCATGTACCGCTCCTGGTAGATGGTGTCGTAAAAGCGCTGGTCGCTGACGGCGGCGATGGCGATGCCGGTTTTGTAGATGTCGCCGTGTTTGAACATGAGGTTGAGCGTCATCGAGCCGCCGCCGCTCCAGCCCCAGACACCGACGCGCTCCGGGTCGATGTAGCTGTGGTTGGCGATGATTTTCTGGGCCGCTTCAGCTTGATCGGCCGTGGCCAGGATGCCAATTTGGCGGTAGACCGATTTGCGCCAGGCGCGGCCACGCGGGGCGGGCGTACCGCGATTGTCCAGGCTGATGACGATGAAGCCTTGCTGGGCCAGCATCATGTGCCACAGCAGTTGGTTCCCGCCCCAGCGATCCACCACGGTTTGCCCGGCGGGTTCGCCGTAGACGTAGAAGAGCAGCGGGTATTTTTGGCTGGGATCAAAATCGGGCGGGGTGAGCCGCCAGCCGTCCAGCACGGTGCCATCGTCCAGGGTAATTTGGAAGAAGTCGAGGCTGGGTTGGTTTACGGCCGTTACCCTCCCCCCCAACTTCTCATTCCCCTGCAATACCCGAATCTGCTGGTGATCTGGCAAGGAAATGAGCGAGACGACAGGAGGTTGGTTGCAGGCGGAGTAGGTATGGAAGGCGTGCTGACCGTCGGGCGAAATGTCGTAGCTGTGGCTGCCGGGCAGGTGGGCGGGGGTGAGGCGCTGCACGGCCGTATCCCCATCAAGCGATGTCGTGTAAAGATAGCGCTGGGTGGGGTTGTCTGGCGAGGCAATGAAGTAGAGACGGCCGTCTCCCTCCACCACCTTCTCCACCGAGACCACATCAAACGCGGCAGGCGTCAGCGGCGTTTGCTGCTGCCCATCCCGGCCGATGCGAAAAATCTGCCGCCAGCCGTTGCGGTCGCTGACCCAGGTAAACGATTGGCCGTCGTCCAGCCAATGCAGGTCGTCGGTGCGCACATCGATCCAGGCGTCGTCGGTTTCGGTGTGAACGGCCGTTACCGACCCATCCGCCACGTTACCCAGCCAAACGATATTTTTGTTTTGCAGCCGGTTGAGCTGCTGGATAACCACCTGCTCGCTGCTGTTGGCCCATTCCATCTTGGGCACGTACTGCTGGCGCGGATCGCCCGGCAAGGCAAACCAGGTGGTGCGGCCCCCCGTCGCGGCCACCACGCCGACGCGGCAGGCAGAATTGGTGGTGCCCACTTTGGGGTACGGTAGGGGAATCAGCTTGGGGTAGAGGCTGTCGGTGTTGTTGATGAGGTAAAAGGTTTCGATGCCGTCGGTGTTGAACTGCCAGTAGGCAATGGAACGGCCGTCTTCGCTCCACCGGAACCCATCCCGCAGATGAAATTCCTCCTCGTACACCCAATCGGAGGTGCCGTTGATGATGTGGCCGCCGCCATCCTGGGTGAGCTGGGTGATGCTGCCGCTGGGCAATGCTTCCACGTAAATATTTTGCTGGCAGACGTAGGCGACGGCGTTGCCGTTTGGTGCGAATTTGGCAAACATCAGGCTGGCTTCGGGCAAGCCTTGGCCGAGCTGATGCAAGGTGCCGTCGGCCAAATTCAGCACCCAATAATCGCCGCGCGTGTTTTGCCGCCAGACGCGCTGGCTGTTGGTGTAGATGAGCAGCCGCTGCTTGTCGGGCGACCAGTCGTAATTTTGCAGGATGAGCGGTTTTTCGGCGTTGGGCGGGGTGAGCAGCGCCGTCGTCACCAGCAATGTGCGCTCACCAGAGGCGATGTCGTAGCGCACCAGCTCTTTCAGTTTGCTGTCTTCATCTCCCGACTGGTTTTCTACGGTTTCCAGCGTGGTGTAGCCACTGCCATCGTCCAGCCAGCGGGCGGGGCCAAACGTTTCGGCCTTAAAATCATCGGAACTAAAAATGCGATCAAGGGTGAGTTGGGTTTTATCTGTCATCACCAAATTATAGGCAGTTCCCCTGGCAGGGGCGAGGCGGTGGCGCATGATCTTGGCTAAAACAGACAAGCAACCAGGGCCGATTTGAAGGTAATGGTTTGGGGAAACGGCCGTTTCTGCTATCATAACCCTGCCTGCCAAAACTCGTTCAACAACCGTCGTTGACCACCATGAAAAATCAGCAGATTGTCGCAAATTGCGTCCAGATTTAATCCGCGTTCATCCGCGGCCAATTTTCACAGGAGAAGCCCATGCCCGTTACCCAGCCTGAGCCCATTCAACACACCATCCACCTGCTGCCGCAAAACACCTCCCTCACCGAACTAGACCAGGTGGTCACCCTGCTGCACCCCAACCGCTCTGCCTTCACCTACAGCGCCGATGCCGCCCAGGCCGTGGCCCACGCGGGCAATGACGCCAGCATTGTTACCTGCTGGGCCGGGGAGCGGTGGAACGGCGACATTTTTGCCTGGCTGCACCAGCGCGGCATTCGCACCCAGGCGCGTAATTTCGACGGCAGCACTGTAGTGGGGCACATCAGCCAGCCAGGACCGCGCACCGCACCAGACCGCATCCCGCACACCATTCACCTGCTGCCCCAAGACACCACCTTGCCCGAACTCAAGCAGGTCACGGCCGAATTACACCCCACCCTCTCCGCCTTTACCTACTCCGCCGACGCCGCCCATGCCCTCATGTTTGCCGGGGATGACAACAGCAAGGTGGTTGTCTGGTCTGGCGAGCGCTGGAGCGGCGACATTTTTGCCTGGCTCAAGGCGCGGGGCATTCGGTTCGAGGCGCAGCGGTTTGTGGTGCCAGAAACGATCAACAGCGGCGGCTTCATCTTCACCCATTGGCCGACGGAGCGCAAAAGCATCAGCCAAAAGTTCCTGCAAAACCCACAAAATTACGAAAGTCCGCTCATTGGGCACGATGGCGTGGACATTGTGGCCCCGTTTGGCTCCAAGATTTTTGCTGTGGCCGACGGCACGGTGATTAAGGTGCGGGATGTGGGCGAGGGGCATAATTATGGAACGGCCGTTTACCTGCGACACACCGACGGCTACCGCACCACCTACGCCCACCTCAAAAGCACCGACCTCAAAGTAGGCAACTTCGTGCGCGGCGGCCAGCTCATCGGCTTGGCCGACAGCACCGGCAACGTCTGGCCCAAACCAACCGCCACCGAACCCCACCTGGGCAGCCACCTGCACCTCAGCCTCTACCTGGACGGCGCTTCCCAGCGCAAAGAAACGCCCCAGCCGTTCGACCTCATCGACCCGGAACCGTTCCTCATTCATTTGCAAGATGGCTGGGACTCGCCCACGGGCGAACTGGTTTCCGGCTGGGCCTTCGCCAGCAGCATCGAGAAAAAAGGGATGGTAGCCAAAGTGCAAACCGGCTTCATCAACTTGCGCGCCGCGCCCGGCTCCTTCCAAGAAAAGCTGGGGCGCGTTAAAAATGGCACCGTCATGCGGCTGCTGGGCAACCGCAACCAGGATTATTACCCGGTGGCCGTGCCCAAAGAGGCGGTTCGGCGGGTGGATACCGAAGTAACCTTCGGCATGCACAACGAAGACGGCGCAGAGTGGATGCGGCGCAACGGCATGACCGGCTGGGCAGTCCACGCCATCGCCCTGGGCACCAACCCCGCCCCGCAAGAGATGACCCGCTTTGAACAGGCAGGCATCAAAATGCTCGTTCGGCTCAACTACGGCTTTCACCCACAAGGCAACCAGCCCAAAGCCAATTCGCCCGAGTACCAAAAATACCTGGATGCCTGCGTCGAAACGATGCGGCGCAGCAAAGGGGTCTGGGGCTTCATCTTTGGCAACGAAACCAACAATCCCCAAGAGTTCCCTGGCGGGGTAAATGGCGAAAAGATCAAGCCAGAGCAGTACGCCGTGGCCTACAATGACGTCTGGCAGCGCAAGCCAGACGGGGTGCGGCTGGGCGTGCAGGCCGTTGACCCCTACTTTGGCCCCGGCAGCGACAGCCGCGACTATTGGCAACGCGTGCTCAACAACCTCACCGGCACCGACTTCATCACCGTGCACCCAAAAACGCAAGACAGCAACCCCAACAACGTAGACAGCGACGCCAAATTCAGCGACGATCCGCTGCGCTGGCAATTTTTGCATCTAAAATCGTACCAGCCACTGCTGGACGTGGTGCCCGAACGGTTCTGGACGCTGCCCGTCATCGCCACGGAGGTGAATCCGCAGCGGCACAACAACAACCAGACGCTGGGCTGGCAGGAAAACCAGGGAGCCGAATGGGTGCGCCGCGCCGCCGCCCACT
Organism: Candidatus Leptofilum gracile; assembly: GCA_016713825.1. Classification (GTDB taxonomy): domain Bacteria; phylum Chloroflexota; class Anaerolineae; order Promineifilales; family Promineifilaceae; genus Leptofilum; species Leptofilum gracile. The sequence continues at coordinate 280,250 of JADJOJ010000007.1, forward strand.
TCCGCGCCTACAACGAAGAAGCGCTCATCCCCGTCAACGGCGTCATCTTCTACCGCTTCACCGCCGACGATTGGGAACTGCACAACAAGCCATCCATTCTGGATGCAATCAAAAATGCATAAAAAAGATGGGAGATTGGAGATTGGAGATGGGGGATTGGCCAAACGCCCATCTCTCATCTCCCCCTCTTCCCCCAACCCTCAAAATCCTTTATCATGTATTCGATCTTGCTTTAAAAAATTTATCCCTCAAACCGTCACAAGCTCAGCGGAGCGCAGAATACAAACGTTTGGAAAATTTTTGTATTCTCATTTCGCAATGTAGGGGCTGTGGCCAAAATAACAGGAGAGTTATTGCATGAACATGGGAGTAATTATTCCCGGCTTTATCCTGGGCTTTCTCGGCTGGTTTTTCCTGCGCTACGTCATTTTTGGCTTCTACACGGTAGACCAAAATGAACGCGCTGTAAAAACAAGATTCGGCCGTGCTGTCCGCCTGGGCAAAGGCACCACCCTCGACGATCCCATCGCTGAATCCCTCAACGAAAAAGATAAAGAACGGTACATCTACCCGCTGGTGCAGGTCATCAAGCCCGGCGGGCCATACTTCCGCTGGCCGTGGGAGAAAGTGCACAAAATCTCTGTCGCCACAGAAACCATCAACATGGCGCTGGATTTAGAAACGCCCACCGCCAACCACAACGGCACCGAACTGGATGCCGTCACCAAGGATCAGCTCAACATTGGCTTGAGCGGGCAGATTCGATACCAGCCCAGCGAGCGCAACCTGTACGCCTATCTTTTTGGCGTTAAAAATCCGGTGGTACACGTGATGGGCTACTTTATTGCCATCTTGCGCCAGCGCATTGCCAGCTTTGAATCCCAGGAAAATTTGCTGGAAGTTGAAGAAAACGATGTGGAGCTGGACGCCGGCCTGATGGGCGGCGTATCTATCAACGATTTGCGGAAAAATCTGAACGAGATCAACACCTTCATGGAGCAGGAATGTGCTTCGGCGGCCGCTCGCTACGGCGTCGATTTGGATGCCTCGCTCATCACTGGCATCGACCCGCCGCAGGAAGTGGAATCGGCCCTGGCGGCGATTAACACAGCGCACAACGAAGTTTCTTCGGACATCAGCCTGGCCAAAGCGCAGGCAGACCAGACCATTGTGCAGTCTAAACGAGCCGTGGAAATTGAAACGCTGCGGGCGCAGGCGGAAGTTGAGCCGCTCAATTCGCTGGCGGAGCAGCTGGCCTTAATTAAGAAAAATGGCCCGGAGGCGCTGCAAGCGTATCTGCGCAACGTGCGGCTTTCGCTCTTTACCAAGGCGGAAAACATTATTCTGGAGGTGGAAAAATGAGCGAATTGCTACTGATTTTCCCCGCTGCGTTTGGCTTTTTTATGTTCTTTTTGATTGCGGAACCGATTTTCCGCTTTTTCTTGCGGCTGTTTGGTGTGTATGCCATTGTGAAGGAAGGCACAGCGCACGTGTACACCTTGTTTGGCAATGTGGTGGGCGTGCTGGAAGAGCCGGGGCTGTACTTCCTCTGGCTCAAGATGGGGCCAAGCGCCTTGCTGGTGAACACGCTGGGCAAGCGGCACGTGTTGGACATGCGCCTGGACCAGCGCTATCTGCGCAGCCTGCCAGTCAATTCTGAAGAAGGTGCGCCGATGGGGATTGGCGTCTGGTATGAAATGCAGGTCAGCAATCCGGTGGCCTACCTGTTTAAAAACAGCGATCCGGCTGGCTCGTTGGCGGCGAACGTGAGCAACGCGACGGTGCGCACGCTGAGCAACATGCCGCTGGATGGCATGTTGGAAACGCGCCACACGATGAGCCGCGCCGTCCGGGCGGAAGTGTCGCCAAAATCGGAGGAGTGGGGCTACCGGTTGGGTTCGGTTTACATTCGCAAGGTGCATTTCCGGGACCGGGCGATGATTCAGCAGATTGAGGAGAAGGTGGTGAACCGGCTGCGGCAGGTGACGTCGGCGATTCGGCAGGATGGCACGAACCGGGTGAGCATCATCACCAATTCGGCCGAGCGGCGGGCGGCGATTGAGTTTGCCAAGGCCAAGGCGATGCGGCCGCAAATTGTGGGCAAGGCGCTGAGCGAAATTAATTCCGACCCGGAAGTGGCGCAAGCGATGTTTGAGATTCTGGAAACAGAAAATATGCTCAAGGATAAGACGCGCATCACGATGATTCCCAGGGGCAACGACATTATGCGGCAGATGATGGGGGCGGAGACGGCGCTGTACGAGGCGGACGAGTAGTGGTTCAGACCTGACAGGTTTACTGCCTAAATTTTTGGCAGAGATCATTTGCTATACTCACTGCCTGGATGGCAAAGTTGGTTCGAGAGACCTGACAGGTTTACTGCCTAAATTTTTGGTAAAGATCATTTGCTATACTCACTGCCTGGATAGCAAAGTTCGTTCGTAAACCTGTCAGGTCTAGCAGCACACTTTATGGATATTCAATTTAGCGGAATTATCTTTCAATGGCGGGGGCCGTCGCCTTACTTTTTTGTGGCGGTTCCGGTAGAGGAGAGTGATTATTTGAAGTCGATCTCCGCTGCAGTGACGTATGGCTGGGGGGTGATTCCGGTGACGGCGCAGGTGGGTGAGACGGTGTGGACGACGTCGTTGATCCCGAAAGACGGCCGTTACCTCCTCCCGCTCAAAGATAAAGTACGAAACGCCGAAGGGCTGCAAGATGGTGATGAAATTTTTGTACAGCTCGCGGTGCGCTAAACCATGTCAGACAATCCCCTGACCCCCACCCAACTCTTTTTGCAGCAGCATTGCCCCGACACGGCCAATCTAGCCGAATGGTTAAACTATCTAGAAGGGCAGGTGATGGTCAACCCACGGCCCATCCTGCACGGTTTGCAGGCGCTGGAAGCGATTTTGGCCCAAGCGTGGCCCCACGGCACGCTGTTGCAGTTGGTAACGGAAGCGGCGCAAATTCCACTGGACAGCCATTCGGAGGAAGCGACAAAAATGTGGTTAACCTGGCTGGTAGCCCAGCTGCGCCGGGAAATTGAGGAAAATCTGCTGCCGTTTCAGCCGCTGCGGGCGCAGCTGCGGCGCGTGGTGGCTCCGACCGATGGGCGTTTGCTGCAAGATTTATGGCTGTACCCGGCGGACGGGCGGTTTCCGGAATTTGGGCAGGCGGTGTGGACGCGGCAGCATCTGTTCTATGCAGCATTTATGGGGGAGTGGAACGGCCGTACCTGCCCCAACTGCCAGACCGACAGCATCAAAGCAGAACAGACAACCCGATATGCCGGGGAAAAAAGCAACACGCCATACAATACCAGCATCTTCTACGACAAGCTTACCATTTACCTGTGCACCCACTGCCAGCTAGGCTGGACCGAACACACGGGCAACAAGACATACACCGAAGTGGATTTTCCCCGATAAATTGCTGGAGTAACGCGCTGGTTAACGTTTACGAAAAATTCAACATGTCGCGGCGCGGCACCACGATGAATGAAAACTCGCAGTTTCAGGACAAACTTCATGAGCGCAGGCTCAACACCATGAATAAAAAGGACACAGATTGACACAGATTTTAATCCGTGTAAATCCGCGTAATCCGCGGCCTATTTTCAGAAGAGCCGACATGAGCGCAAGCTCAACACCATGAATGAAAATCGTAGGTCGGATTGGCAATCCGACCCACATTTACGAAGGAGGTTTTATGAATTTATCAAGGCTTAACTCTGGCACCATTGCAATCTTGATCGCTGCTTTGCTGGTGGGTGCGGTTGGTTTTTATACCGAAAACAACGGCTTTTTGGTAGCCGGAGCCATTTTTCTGGTTGTGGGGCTAATTTCGGCCGTCAACCAACTGCGCAGCAGCCGTTAACCCAAACCCAGACAGGTTTTCTGCGGATAGAGACCTGACAGGTTTTCTGCCGAACTTTTTGGCATAGATCATTTGCTATACTCACTACCTTGTTGGCAAAGTTCGTTCGTAAACCTGTCAGGTCTGGAAGGCAACTTGTTTTCAATGGAGATTCACATGTCACAAGACGATTTATCAAAACTGGAAATTGCGCAACTAGAAAGCAAGCTCAAAACGGCCCAGGTGCTGCAGCGAACGGTTATCGGCATTTTTGTCGTTATTGTGCTGACCTGGATAGTTCTGGGGCTTTGGCAAGACAACCTGCCTGTCTTTATCACTACGGTTGTGTTGGGGGTGGTAACAACCGTGCCAGCGAACGCCAACCTGAAAAGATTAAAAGCTGAAATAGCCAGGCGTCGTGGCTCTTAAACCGCCTGGAGACCTGACAGGTTTACTGCCTAATAGTTGGTTCAGACCTGACAGGTTTACTGCCTGACTTCATGGCAAGATTGGGGCCGGGTTCTGCCTGACCTCATGGCAGAGATCATTTGCTATACTCACTACCTTGATGGCATAGTTGGCTCGTAAACCTGTCAGGTCTTGAAGAGCAGGAGGGAAAAATGGAAAAGCTCCAGTTTGGGGGCACGTACCACGTGTATAACCGGGGGGTGAACCGCTGCAATTTGTTCTACGACAAGGCGAATTATCTTTACTTCATGCGGCTGTTTGCTGACCATATTGCGCCCGTGGTGCAGGTGTTTGCCTACTGTTTGCTGCCCAACCATTTCCACTTTTTGCTGCGGCTGCTGGAGGCGGACGAGATTCTGGGCCGCTATGACCTGCACGATTATTGGAAGCATGCCCGCGACAATCGGCCGCACCAATATTTTTCCAACTGCTTCAACGCCTACGCCCGCACGATAAACGATAGCTACGGCCGTTCCGGTTCCCTCTTCCAACGGCCGTTCCGCCGCATACCCGTCACCACCGATGGCTACTTTCTCACCCTCATCACCTACATCCACCGCAACCCACAAAAGCACGGCCTGGTCGATGATTTCCGCGACTGGCCGTACAGTTCCTACGATGCCATTTTGCATGATAAACCGACGCGCGTGGAGAGGACGGCCGTTCTCGATTATTTCGGCAATCAGGTACAATTTCAGGAAGCCCACCAAACCGAGCCAGACGAAGCAACCTTAGAAAAATGGCTTGGGGAAGATCTTTAGAAACCTGACAGGTCTATGCACGATCTATTCCAACCAAGCCATTTGCTAAACAAATCAACTTAACGGCAAAATACGTCAATAGACCTGTCAGGTCTACGCACAATCTAACAACCAGGCCACTTGCTAAACAAATCAACTTAATGGCAAAATACGTCAATAGACCTGTCAGGTCTACGCACAATCTAACAACCAGGCCACTTGCTAAACAAATCAACTTAACGGCAAAATACGTCAATAGACCTGTCAGGTCTATGCACGATCTATTCCAACCAGGCCACTTTTGAGCAGAAGCTAGATTGGCCCAAAGCGTTGAAGGATCGGGCAACGGCCGTACGCGCCATTTTGGCCGGGTTCAGCAGTCCGGTGCCGGTGGCGGAGGTGGCGGGGGGATTTAACGGCCGTACCACCCCCAAACGTCTCACCGAAGTCGGCGAAATCCTGGAAATGCTCGCCGCCCTGGGGCAGGTGGTGGAGCGTGAGGGGAAATTTGCGCAAACCTGTCAGGTCTACGCGCAACTTCTCCAAACCTGACAGGTTTACAAAGCAACTCTACAATTAAGTAACAATGCAAACCAAAGTAGCTTTATTAAAACGAAACTCCGCAAACCTGTCAGGTTTCTCTGGTAAACCATGCTCATCTTCATTGGCGGGGCAGCCCGCACCGGTAAAGGCATCCTGGCCCGCCGTTTACTCGCTGAAAGGCAGCTTCCCTACCTGAGCCTGGATGTGCTCAAAATGGGTCTCACGCGCGGTCTGCCCGAACTGGCCATCGATCCAGATGCGGGCAGCGTGCTGGTGGCCCAGCGCCTCTGGCCGCTGGTGCGCGAGATGAGCGTTTCCCTACTCTACGATAAGATCGATTACGTCTTTGAAGGCGAACTGCTGCCCCAAGATGTGGCCACCCTCCAGCAAGCGAATCCAGGGCAGGTCTATGGCTGTTTTCTCGGCTACAGCACCATCGCCCCGGCGCAAAAGCTGCACGAACTGCGCACCTTTGCCGGACATCCCAATGATTGGCCGCAGGAACAGACCGATGCCGCCCTTCTTACCATCATCCAGCGCGAAATTTCCTTCAGCCAATTTGTGCAAACCGAGTGTGCTCAGTATCATCTGCCCTACTTCGATACCTCGCACCGCTTTGGCCCGGTTCTGGACGAGGTTATCAACGATATTTATCGAGTTTCTAGACCTGACAGGTTTACAAAGTAACTTCATGATAAAGTAACGTTGCAATCTAAAGTAGCTTCACTAAAACGAAACTTCGTAAACCTGTCAGGTCTAAAAGGATAAAAAATGTCAGAAGAAAAAGTACAGGGTCCCGCTTCTTATTTTCCCTCGATTGAGAAGAAATACGGCCGTCCGGTGGCCCATTGGTTGACGCTGCTGGAAGGTTTACCAGAGATGAAGCATATGGAAATGGTCAACTGGCTCAAAACCGAGCATGGCCTGGGGCACGGCCACGCCAATGCGCTGGTGGCCTACTTTCGGAGTAAGCCGCAGACCTGACAGGTTTACGATCGATCTTCATGGCAAAGTACCTTTGCCAAACGAAGGTATTCGCAGACCTGACAGGTTTACAATCGATCTTCATGGCAAAGTACTTTTGCTAAACGAAGGTATTTGTTGGCGAATAACGTTCATAAACCTGTCAGGTCTAACTACCCCCAATCGACGACGGCTTTTTTACGGCCGTTTACAACCTTATCCGCCGCCACGGCCGCAATGACCCCATCAGAAGCAGCCACCACGGCCTGTTTGATGTGGGTACAAAGCAAATCCCCCACGGCAAACACGCCCGGCATGGAGGTTTGCATCTCGCTATCTACCACCAGGCAGCCTTCGGCCGTGGTGGCCAACTGCCCCATCAAATAATCGGTAATGGGCTGGCTGCCTTGCAGGTAGACAAAGGCACCGGTCACCGGCAGCGCCTCTGGTTCCCCTTTGCGCGGGTGAATGAGGATGTTTTCAACACGGCCGTTTCCCACAATCTCCTTCAGCCGCGTCGCCAAACGCACGTTCACCTTAGGATTCTCCGCCACCTCGTGCGCCAATATGTCACGTGCCTTTAGCTCCGGCGTGGGCACAATCAGGTGTACCGTTTTGGCATACTTCGTCAAGAAAAGCGCCTCTTCCAACGCTTCATCATTGTTGCCCACCACCGCCACATCCTGATCGCGGAAAAACGCGCCATCACAGGTGGCGCAGTAGCTCACACCCCGCCCCAAAAGTTCTTCTTCCCCCTTCACCGTGCTGGTGCGGCCCATCGCCCCGGTGGCCAGAATAATCACCCTGGCCCGGTAGTTGCCCGTTCCGGCGATGATTTCCTTCTGCTCCCCATCAATCATCATGCCCACCACCTTGTCGGTGATAAACGTCGCGCCAAACGATTCCGCCTGCTCGCGCATGATCTCTACCAATTTGGCCCCGCTGATCGGCCCCGGCACGCCTGGATAGTTGCTAATTTTGCTCGTCACGCCCAAAGCGCCAGCCGTCAGCCCCTTGTCGATGACCAGCGTGCGCAGCTCTGACCGCGCCGTGTAAATGGCCGCCGACGCCCCCGCTGGCCCGCCACCGATGATAATCACATCGTAATCATTCGCCTGGTTGTCTAGCGAAAATCCGTTCATGTTTAACTCAAACGTCATAGCAATCCTCTTCTCGTTACTCGCATGCTAGATTGGGCCAATCTTGTTGTAGTTTAAGTAAATAATCGCGTAACGCTGTGGCCGGTCTCCTGACCGCGCCACCAGCCGGCACGGTCAGGAGACCGGCCGGAGCACATTACCTGATTTATTTTTTTATTCACAAGAAGATTGGCCCAATCTCCGCCATTCAAAACCTTACGCCGCCACAGCCACAGCTTCTTTTAGCTTGTCCAGCAGCAGCATCTCGGGCGCGGCCCCTTCCTGGAAGATGGTCTCGTTGATCACCGTGCGCGGCACGCCCATGACCTGATATTTGTTGGAAAGCTGCGGGAATTCGGTCGCTTCCACCATGTCTGCCTGCACCATGTCGCTGGCCAGGGCCAGTTTGTGGGCCAGCAAAACCGCCTGGGGGCAATATGGGCAGGTTGGCGTCACAAACACCTGCAAATGCACCGGCGTTTCCAGCTTGGCCAGCCAGTCGGTCATCTCTTTAGACAGCTGCGGATCGCCTTCGCTGACCATCATCACGTCGTGAATGAGCGAGCTAAATTCGTAGCCAGAGGGGATGCCGTAGTAGCGAATGCCATAATCTTTGCCCGCTTCACCGCCTGCCAAAATGACGGTGGCCGGAATTTTGTCTACGCCATACTGCTGGGCCAGGTCGCTGTCGGCCACAAAATCGTACACTTCCAGGCTGATTTTGTCGGACAGGGCAGACAGTTCTTCGGCAATTTGGCGGGTTTCTTTACAATATTGGCACTCAAATTCCTGGGTGAACACAACCATTTTGACTGGCTTGTTCATTGCCTGGAACATCTCGGTGATTTGTTTGCGGGTATCTTTATCTAATAATGACATGATGGTCTCCTCATTTTTTGCCACAGTGATCGCGGAGGATTTTGAGAATTTGGGAATACCCTCTGACCCCTGGGCAACATTGGTAACTTTTTATGTGCTTCGTTGGGTTAGATGCAGCCAGTTACAAAAGGTGACATCTATTTTTCGTTAGAATTTGCTGGGGTTTCGGTATGCGGTGGGCGGCATTGCGGAAAATGTGCGGGAATTTCGGGCCAGAGGGGGTGAGGTATCTGTGGGGGGCGGAAACGGCCGTTCCTTTTCCACTACACACCGTTTTCTCGTATACTTCTGCTAATCTTGCAGCCCATAACAAGCCCAGGCAAACGGAGAAAAGCTATGATGCTTTCCATGCAGTGGCAAGTCCTTTACATTCTTTCCATTATCGTCACCCTCTTTTTGATGATCACGCTCCAATTTTATGCCCTGCGCCTGCGGCATGTATCGGAAGCCGGGCTTTTTGCTGCCTTCATGGTGCCTGCCATTTGCTGGTCCATCACCGTGGGTATTATGGCTCTGGCTCCCCCCGAAACAGGCCATATCTGGCTCAATATCAAATATTTCTGGATAGCCATCACGCCGGTGGCGCTGCTGCTGTTTATACTGCGCTATACCAACCGAGAGCGCTGGCTCAACAAAAAGGTGATCGCCGCCCTGCTTCTCATTCCCAGCCTCACCCAAATTGTGGTTTGGACCAACAGCCAGCATAGCCTGATGATTCGCAATCTCCAGTTTGCGCAGTCTGGCATTCTTACCTATACGCCGCCGCTTACCTTTGGCCCGTATTACTGGATTCACACCGGATATAGTTATTTTTTAACCTTGCTGAGCATCGTTCTGGTGGTAGAAACGCTCATTCGCGGTTCTTATCTTCACCGGCGGCAAGGCATCTTCCTCACGGCTGCCATTCTTTTCCCGCTGGTGGGCAACATTTTGCTCATTTCTGGCATTGCCCCGCGTGAAATTGACCCAATGCCCTTTGCCCTGCTGTTCACCAGCCTGCTGCTTTGGTGGAGCGTGTATCGTTACTATTTGCTCGACCTCTCGCCGGTGGCCAGGAACATTTTTGTAGACATTATGCCCAACGGCATGCTGGCGATTGATGGCCGAGGGCGCATCATCGACATCAACCGGTCGATGTTAGAGATGATGGGGGCGCGGCAAGAGGAGGTGGTGGGACGGCCGTTTACCGAAGTGCTAAAACCGTGGCAAGAGATCGTAGAAAATTTTCGGGACGATATCCAACTCGTCACAGAGATTACCATTCGCGAACGGCAGTTTGACCTGCAAATCAGGCCATTGGCCAACCAGCAGGGTGCCCTGCAAGGCCGGATCATCCTTTTGCACGATATTTCCCAACGCAAAAAGATGGCCGAGGAACGCGAGCAGCTAATCGGTTCACTTCAGGACGCGTTGTCTCAGGTAAAACAGCTCAGCGGCCTGCTGCCGATTTGCGCCAGCTGCAAAAAAATCCGGGATGACCAGGGGTATTGGCAAGATGTGGCTGTCTACATTCGCGACCATTCGGAAGCCGAGTTTAGCCACGGCATGTGCCCCGACTGTGCCCAGGACCTGTATTCACAAATTGCCCAAAAACGCAAAGAAAAAGAGGGCAACGCGCAATGAACGAACAAGTGGATCTGGAAGAGTTGGCCCCCTGGCTGGTTTTTGCCATCACCCTGGTGGGCGGCGGGCTGCGCCTGCTGCTGCTGCGCACCAAAGGGTTGTGGTTGGATGAAACGTTTAGCATTTGGCTGGCCAATCAATCAATCCCGGATTTGCTGGATTGGGTTAGCAAAATCGATCAGCATCCGCCCCTCTATTACCTTTTGCTGCACTTTTGGATAGGTCGTTTTGGCGATCTACCCTACTTTACGCGCCTGCTGTCGGCGCTGTTGGGCGCTGGCACCATTCCGCTAATTTACCTGATTGGCAAACGGCTGTCTGGCGCGGTGGTAGGTTTGGCAGCGGCCGTTTTCCTGGCGCTCTCACCCTTTCACATCTACTTTGCCCAGGAAACCCGCATGTACACCTTGCTAACGTTTAATGCGGCCGTGGCGCTTTACGCATTGGCCCGGCTGCTTACGGACGAACGGGTGGTTCAGCCCATCGGCAGCCAGTTACGGGAATATGTACGCGCCTGGCGCTCCCCAGAGCCAATTGGGCCGGCGCACGAAGATGAATTTAGCTACAGTCGAATCTACCGCGATAAGCCGGGCTGGCGCGGCTGGATCGCCCGCCACAACTGGCTGCCGCTCCGGGCAATCGAGACAGACCTGGCGTGGATCGGTTTTATCCTTTTCACAGCCGCTACGATGTTGAGCCATAATACGGCCGTACTCCTCCCCCTCACCGCCAACATCTTCGTTCTGGCACTCATCCGCCTACGCAAACAAAACAGCAGTTTGCACGCCCCCTCGCTCGGCAGCTGGGTGAAAGCCCAAATTGGCATCCTCCTGCTCTGGAGCCCCTGGCTCAGCCCCTTCATCAACCAGGTCCGCAGCGTCGATCAGCGATTCTGGATACCAGAACCAACCGGGGCGATCGTTATGCAGACGTTCAAAACCTTTTTGAATGCCTCTGCGCCGATGGCCCCAGGCCAGGCTATCGTCATCTGGAGCGGGTACGCGTTGGTGCTCGGTTTTGGGCTGCTGCATTTACGCAAAAAGCCGTCGCGGCTTTTGCTGCTGCTAACGCTGTTCGCCTTGCCAGTTCTGGGGGAACTGCTGGTGAGCCTCCGGCGGCCCATTTTTTACGACCGCACCCTGCTCTGGACAACAATCCCCCTGTTCCTCCTTTTGGCCGCAGGTGTGGCCCAATTCCGGTACCGCTTTTTAATGCTGCTGGTGCTGGGGGGGCTGGGAACGCTTAACCTGTTTGCCGTCAGCGACTATTACCGGTTTTTCCAAAAGGAGGATTGGGAAACGGCCGCTGGCTACGTGGCCTTGTACGCCGAACCGGGCGACCTCGTCCTGTTCAACTCCAACTTTGTCGTTATCCCCTTCAACTATTTTTTTGAAGCGTACGAAAATCTGTACGACATCCGAGTAAACAAACAAGGCGTGCCGCGAGATCTGTTCGACGATGCTGTTTTAGAACCATTGATGACCGAAAGCGACATCCCAGAGTTGCTGTCGCTGCTGAATGGGCAAGATAGAGTCTGGCTGGTCTACAGCCACGCATCGTACACCGATCCAACCGGCCTCATCCCGCAGACGCTGGCATCACAACGGGAACTGATCCAGCAGCGCGATTTTTATGGCGGGCAGGTGCGTTTGTACGGCCTTCCCTAAAGCTGTTTGCTACTTTTTAGCTGGCTTGTGGTGGATTTTGAGCAGGGCAATTTTGGTGCTGTGGTTGAAAGGGGCAGGATCGGTGATGGGGGGTGTGGTTTGGGTGTGGGGGTAACCGGTGCAATCCTCCGGCACGGGGATGAACTGCTCAATTTGCACGTAGCCATCGGCGCAAAGGGTTTGCAGTTCGGCCAGGTAGTCGGCCCCGCTGACAAACAGGGCGTTGTTGATGGCGATGATGTGGCCGCCGTGTTTGAGTAACGGCCGTACTTTATTCACCAATCGCCCCAGCCCCGCATTTAAATCCACCGTGCCTGCGGCCGTTTGCGAGAAAAACGGCGGATCGAGAAAAACACAGTCAAACTGCGCCCCCGCCCGCTTGAACTGGTTCATCTGCCGCCAAAAATCCCCCGCCTGAAACATTTTCTTATCAATCGGAAAGCCATTCAATGTGTACGAGGTTTTGGCCACGTTGAGGAAGCGTTTGTTGAGGTCGGTTTGCAGCACGCGGCTGGCCCCGGCCGCTGCCGCCGCCACACCCAAACTGCCGGTGTAGGCAAAGGTGTTCAGCACATCTTTACCTGCCAAATTAGCCAACGCCCAGCGGCGCACCGGGCGCGTGTCCAGGTAAAAGCTGGCGTCCTGGTTCAGCGTTAAATCCAGGGCATAGCGCACGCCCTGCTCGCGGATTTTGCTGGCGGGCGGCCCACCCCACAACAGCACGCCGCGCTTCGCCTCGTCAGAGCCATGGCGGGTTTTGAGCAGGATGGTTTGCAGCCAGGGGAATTGCGCCAGCAGCAGCGTTTGCACATCTGCCAGCACTTCGTTTAGGTCTTCGGGTGGGTTGGCGTGGTTGATGAGTACGGCCGTTTCCCCAAAAAGCTCCACCACCAATTCCGGGCATCCTTCCAAAAACCCGTTGAACAGGCGAACGGCCGTTTCCCGGCGCTCGTCCAGCAAGGGCAGGCGGGCGTGGATGGCTTGGGTGAGGAACGGCCGTACCGCATCAGCATCAATCATCGTGTGGCAGGTGAAAGTAATTGGGTAATTGAGTAATTCAATTACCCAATTACCTAAATATGAATCGCCTCACCCTCAACCGCGTGGGCCGCTTCCATCAGCGCCTCGCTCAGGGTAGGATGCGCATGCACGTTGCGAGCGATCTCTTCGGCCGTTAGCTCCGCATTGTGCGCCAGCGTCAGCTCCGGCAGCAGTTCCGTCACGTCTGGGCCAACCATGTGCGCCCCCAAAATCTCGCCATACTGCTTGTCGGCAATGATTTTGATGAAGCCATCCTTCTCGCCCAAGCCCAATGCCTTGCCGTTGGCAATGAAGGGAAACTGGCCCACGTTAATCTCGTAGCCCGCCTCTTTTGCTTGCGCTTCGGTGTAGCCAAAGCTGGCCACCTGCGGCACGCAGTACGTCGCGCGCGGCATCATCCGGTAATCCAGGGTGTGCGTCTCGTGCCCGGCAATCGCCTCAGCCGCCACCAGCCCCATCGCCGACGCCACGTGCGCCAGCCGGTATTCCGTGGCCACATCGCCAATGGCGTAAATGTTGGGCACATTGGTGCGCATCTGGTCATCAATGGCAATGGCCCCGCGCTCGGTTAGCGCCACGCCCACATTTTCCAGGCCAATATTTTCTACGTTGGGCAAGAAGTTAATGGCCAGCATCACCTTGTCTGCCTCCAGCCGGGTACCATCACCCAAAGCCACCGAGACGCCGTCGTCCCCCTTCTCGATTTTTTCGACGCGGGCATTCAGATGCAGCTTGACGCCCATCTTCTTGTACGCTTTTTCCAGCACATCGCTCACTTCTGGCTCTTCGTTGGGCAGCAGATGGCTCATCATCTCTACAATGGTGACTTCGACGCCGTAGTTGGCCCACATGTAGGCAAACTCCACGCCAATCACCCCGCCCCCCACAATAATTAGCCGCTTGGGTGGATTCTCGCTTAAAATCGCGTCGATGTAGGAAATAATCTTTTCCCCATCAAACTGGACGCCAGGAATGGTGCGCGGGCGTGCCCCGGTGGCAATGATGATATTTTTGCCGCTAACGGTTTGCTCGCCGCCGTCGTTCAGGCTCACCTGAACCGTGTTGGCGTCGGTCAGCTTGCCGGTGCCATCCAAGACGTCGATTTTGTTTTTCTTCATGAGGAACTGCACGCCCTTCACCAACCGGCCAGACACCTGGCGGCTGCGCTTGAAGGCGACGCTGTAATCCAGCTGCAAATTGGTGAAGGAGAAGCCAAACTCTTTGGCGCGGTGCTGCAAGGTGTGGGCCACTTCCGCATTTTTCAGCAGCGCTTTGGAGGGGATACAGCCGATATTAAGGCAAACGCCGCCCCAATATTCCCGCTCGATGATGGCAGTTTTAAGGCCCAGTTGGGCGGCGCGGATGGCGGCCACGTAGCCACCGGGGCCAGCGCCTAAAACGACAAGATCGTATTGGTCAGTCATAAATAAACTCCGTTTTGGGTAGGTTCTACTTACTGCCAGGCACGGGGCGCAGGATAGCGTTAAACCAAAGCGATTCGCCCCGTGCCTGGCATTTTATTGCAAGATGTTTCGGCAAGATTATACCAGCGCCCAATCGTAAATCGTAACTTGCTTATCGTCAACGCCCATAATTGCCCTGTGCAGATTAGTAATCGGCAGGAAACGGCCGTTCCCCTTTGCCTGCGCTTGCCTGTTTTGCCATAATACCCGCATGGGATTTCCGATGTGGACGTTGATTGGCATGGGCGTTACGGCCGTACTCGCCCTCCTTATGACGATTTTTGCCTACCTGGGCCAAACGCCACGCGCCTTGATGCGCCTGGGGCTGGCCGGGTACCGGCTAGATTTGCGCGTGAAGCTGTTTACCGGCTACGCACTGGCCAGCCTCATCCTGATGCTGGGCTTTTTTTTGGCGGGCGTGCCCATTAACACCGAAGAAACCGTAGCCGTCACCACCCCCACGGCCGAAATTGCCGCCTTGCCCACATCTGCCAATACCGGGGCGATGGGGGCGGTGCCCACAACGGCCGTTGTCACCACCAGCCTGCCCGAAACTGAAACAACCAGCACCAGCGACGTTCGCACCTCCGAGACGCCCTCCAGCGGGGCCTTTGGCGGCCTGCCTGCTGCTAGCAGCGATGAACTTCCCACTGAGGAAACGACTCCCACGGCCACGCCAGAACTGGCGGGACCTTCCCCAACACCCGGCGAAGGTGAGGCAGCAACGGCTACGCCCACAATTATCGCAACCACCGCAGGAACGGCCACCGCTGCCCCAACGGCTACGGCCACAGCCACCCCGCTGCCCACCGTCACGCCCACGCCAACCATCACCCCCACGCCCATCGAGGGCATCACCGGCACGATCCAGACAAACGGCAGCACCCTTTGGGTACGCCGATCGCCGGGTGGACAGCAGTTGGTTTTGGTGCAGAATCAGGAGATTGTGCTGGTGGAAAACGGCCGTGCCAACCAGGGCGGCATCCTCTGGCGCGAAGTACGCACCGTTAGCGGCATTGTTGGCTGGGTGCAGGCAGAATTTTTAGAAGAATGATGTGATACTTGGGTAAGTATCAGGTGATTTGGTCATTGCTCAAAAATTGTACCTATACAGCCTCTCTGGCCACCTAGCCGGCACGGTCTGGAGAACGGCCGGAGCACCTGAATAGATACAAAAAAATTTTAACACCCTACAACCTTAAGGAGGCACCTTCATGAACCATCCCAAATTTGAAATTTACAAAGGCAACAATGACGAATTTTACTTTCGGCTAACTGCCCGGAATGGGCAAAATATTTTGTCCAGCCAGGGGTATGCATCCAAGGCCAGCTGCAAA
Source organism: Candidatus Leptofilum gracile (assembly GCA_016713825.1). Lineage (GTDB taxonomy): Bacteria > Chloroflexota > Anaerolineae > Promineifilales > Promineifilaceae > Leptofilum > Leptofilum gracile. The sequence goes on from JADJOJ010000007.1 coordinate 295,971, forward strand.
AATGGTATCGAATCGGTAAAAAACAATGGAACCAGCAGCGACCGGTTTGAAATGAAAGAAGCGGCCAACGGCAAGTTCTACTTCAACCTGCTGGCGGCCAACCAGCAGGTTATTGGCAAGAGCCAGATGTATGCCAACAAGCAAACGTGCCAGAGCGGCATCGAGGCGGTGCAGCGCGTGGCGGCTGAAGCTGGCGTAGACGATACGACAGCATAGGGTGCAAGGGCGAGTTTGCGACTCTTCTTTACTGGCAAACTCGCCTTACCCGCATACGCGCCCGACGCATCTCCCCCTACTCTTCTTTCTTCTTACGGTTCAAATAGAGCAGCGTGCCAGAAAGCATGCCCGCTGCGCCCAAAATGCTCCAGCCCAGCTGACCAATTTTCTTTTCGATGCGCTCGTATTGGCGCAGGGTGTCACGGTCGGTTTGCACGCGCAAACGGCCGTTCTCTGCCAAATTAAGCAGCCGTCGAACCTGACCAGGTGTGTCCAGATACGGCCGTACCAACGCCCACGCCGTCTCCAGCCCAAAACGCGGCCCCTCCTGGCTGGCCACCAACGCCTCGCCGTACTTTTCAATGTAATACCACGGGTTAATCCGCTCATCTAGCTGGGCCACCAGCCCAGACACAATGCCCAGCGCCCGCCCCAAATAGATAAAATCTTGCGGAATCTGAAAAGGAAAATCGAACAGCAGATCGCGAAACTCCTGGCCCAACTCTTCCAGCTCGGCCGGATCGGGGCGAGCCAGGTCTAGCAAGTTGCGCCCCCAGATGCGGTCTAGCACCGCCTCCTGCGCCTCGGCGATGCGCACCAGGTCGGCACCAGGCAAAAAGAAGCCCAGGTTTTGGTACGCTTCGGTCAGTTTACGGCCGTCCCGCTGCGTCACGCTCACCAACACGGTGCGCAAATTGTCGCCCATCAGCGTAGGTACCCGCCCCACCATGCCAAAATCGATGAAGATCAGCCAGAACGGCCGTCCGCCAGGCGATTCAGCCACATCGTCCGGCGGCCAGGGCAAATCTGGGCGCGGGCGGACAAACAAGTTGCCCGGATGCGGATCCGCATGAAAAAAGCCTTCGCGGAACACCTGATCAAAATACACATCCAGCAGCGTCTCCGCCACTTCCGCCGGGTCAATGCCCACCGCCTCCATAGCCGCCACGTCTGTGATTTTGGGCGACTCCACATTTTCCATCACAATTACGCGATCGGTACAATGCTGCCGGTACATGGCCGGAATGTAAACGCGCGCGTCGTTGGCATACATCTCGGCAAAACGCTCCCCATTCCCCACCTCGGCCCGATAATCCAGCTCTTCCCACAACGTTTTGGCAAACTCTTCCATCAGGGCCGGCACGTCGGCGCGGCGAGCGATTGGCTTGTAGCGCATGGTCCAGCGAGCGACAATGCGCAGCGCCGCCAGATCTGTCTCTACAATGGCCGCAATGTTGGGGCGCTGCACTTTAATGACAACCGCCTTGCCCAACGCCCCTTCGCCGTTTTCTGGCTTCAACCAGGCGCGATGGGTTTGCCCCAATGAAGCGGCGGCCAGGGGGGCATCTTCAATTTTGGCAAAACGGTGCTGCACATCCCCCAATTCTGCCTGAATTACCGACATGATGCGCCACGTCTCTTCCGGCGTCACCTCATCCTGCAACCCCAGCAGCTCTTCTGTGATCTCTGGGGGCAGCACATCTACGCGGGCGCTGAGAAACTGGCCCAGCTTGATCATCACGCCGCCCATGTCCAGGGCCAATTCACGAAAAGCATGAGACCAACGGCGAAAGCGGCGAGGTCGGCTTTGGCGGATGAGTGCCCCTAGCAGCGGCACGCGCCCACCCAAAATATCCCAGATAATGAGGTGCAAAATAACGCGGGCAAAAAAGGTAAGGATGCGGCGGAAACGGCCGTTGCTGCGAAAATTCGTCTGGTGGGCAGCGGGTTCTGGTTCCGGCTGTGGCGCACGGTTTGGGGAACGGCCGTTCGGCAGATAGACGCCATTCAACACTGGCTTCACATCCACAAATTCATATTCAGTTACAGCTCCGTTCTGCGCTGCGGCCATACACCAGTTTCCGAAATATCTCGTCTTATTGAAGATGGCTACCTGCGTTGGCAGGCGTGGCATCTGTTAAGTCGTCAGCAAAAAGTTTTTGAAAAAAATCCATCAAAGATTCAAAAGATTTCGCAGTTTTAGAGGAAAAAATCTGCGAAATCTGCGAAATCTGTTGACAAAGAGTTTTGAAAACTATGTACCAATCACTTAATCACCTGTAAGTTTACCAAGAAAAAGCAAAAAGGCTTCACCCACCTGCGGATGAAGCCTTGTGATGCCCCGTAGGGGACTCGAACCCCTGTTTTAGCCTTGAGAGGGCTACGTCCTAGGCCACTAGACGAACGGGGCCTGTGCCAAAAAACAGCTTGCAGATTCTAGCAAACGGCCGTATCCCTGTCAAAAGGTTGCCCAATTCCATTGCGATCCCCAAAGGGGCGTGCCATAATCGGCGGGTTATGGCTAAAACATCGCAACCAATCGTGGCCGAAACGGCCGTCTCCTCCTGGCATTGGCTCACCCTGGCCCTGATTGCCCAATTGGGCTGGGGCGCGTACCCCGCCCTGCTGCGCTACCTGCAAACCGTTAGCCATATCCCCAGCCTCTCGCTGCTGGCGGTGGGCAACGGGCTGGTGCTCAGCCTGGTGCTGGCTGTGCGTTGGCGGCAAATTGAGTGGCGCATCTTCCGGCTGCCGCTGCTGTGGCTCTTTGGCGGATTGGTGGTGCTGCGCGGCATTACCAACCTGCTGGCCACCCGCTACACCCTGGCCATCTACGCCCAACTCATCTACCTGATGACGCCGTTCATCGTCGCCCTGCTCAGCCGCCTGGTGTTGCACGAGCAGCTGCCGCGCCACACCTTTAAGGCGCTCACCCTTTGCCTGGTGGGCGCTGTGCTGCTGCTGTCTGGGAATTTGGTGGAGGCGGTGGGGGAAACGGCCGTTACCCGCAACGATTTTCTGGGCATCAGCCTGGCCCTGGCCAGCAGCTTCTTCCTGGCACTCTACATGATCGTCACCCGGCGCACCGCCAAACATCAAGCCTCCGGCGATTCGCTGCTGCTGGTGCATCTTACCGCGCTGGCGCTCTTCTCTGGCGTCACCAGCGCCGTTTTGCAAGAAGATTGGCAGCAGTGGGGCAATCTACAACCGGTAGATTGGCTGGTATTTGGGCTTTTTGCCCTGGGCGTGCTGTTGGGGGCCAACCTGGGTCAAATTCGCTCCATCCAGCAGTTGGGTGCGCCGCTGGTCAGCAGCATGATGGCCACCCGGCTCATCAGCGCGCTGCTGGTTGGCAGTTGGCTGCTGCACGAACATCTCACTTCTGGTTGGCAACTGCTGGGGATTGTCGTGGTCTTTGCCACCCCTCACCTGGTATTTGCGGCAGCGCAACGGCTCAGGACACGGTCACCGGTAGCCAAAGCGTAAAACAGCTGCCCATACCCAGTTCGCTGTTCAGCGTTAGATGCCCATGATGGGCATGTGCAATTTGCTGGCTAAGGCACAAGCCAAGCCCTGTGCCAGAAATATGCCCCTGCTCAGCTAAAGCACCCCGGAAAAATCGCTCAAAAATGTGCGCTTGCTCCTCGGGGGAAATGCCAGGACCATCATCAGAAATGGTAATGGTGATCCATTGCCGATGATCCTCTACAGGGGCGGCCACCTCCACCGCAATTTTTCCCCCAGCAGGGGTGTAGGCAAAAGCATTGTCCAACAGTTCGCCAAACGCCTGGCGCAAGCGGCCAGGGTCCCCCACGATATGGGGAATATCTCCCTTAATGTGACAATGCAAGGTCTGCTGCTGCTGCTGAGCCCGCACCTGATTCCCCTGGCATATCTGGTAAACCATTTCAGCCAGGTTGGTTTGTCGCCAATCCAGCGCATTTTCTGAACTTTCCAGGCTGGCCAATTCCAAGATGTCTTGCACCAGGTGCTCTAGACGTTCGGCTTGGGAGGCCAACACGGCCAAATAATGCTGGGGCTTGCCAGAGGTGATGCCACTTTGCAGTAGTTCGGTGTACAGTTTGATGTTGGTAAGCGGGGTGCGCAGTTGGTGGGTTACATTGGTAATGAAGCTGTACTGGGCTTTATCCAACGCCTGAAAGCGACTGAGGTCTTGGTGGCTGGTAACGTAGCCAGAAACACGGCCGTTTTCATCCAACATCGGCACAATGGTGAGAATGGTGGGGTAGGAACGGCCGTCTTTGCGCCACCCTTTCACTTCACCAGACCAGGCAATCCCCAGCGCAAATGAATCTGCCTGGGCTTGCTGATCGTGCCCCGAAAAATCAAACAGGGTATCAAAACGGATGTTTTGCACCTCGGCCACGCCAAAGCCGGTCATCGTAATAAAAGCGGGGTTGACGTACATAATGATGCGGCGCGTGTCCATCATGGCCACCGCTTCCACAATAGAACCAAGAACCGCTTCCAGCTTCTCTTTTTCAGCCGCCAATTCGGCCGTGCGCTCACGCACCTGCCGCTCCAGCGTGTCGTTGATCTGGCGCAGCGCCTTTTCAGTTTCTTTGCGCCAACGAATGTCGCGGGCAAAGTTGATGAGCACATCCTGCCCTTGCCAAAAAACCAGGCGGCTGCTCACCTCCACCGGGATGATAGAGCCATCCTGATGCCGATATTCGCCCTCGTAAAAAAAGGTGCCAGACACCGAAGATTGCCAGGCTGTCTCTGCTTCGGTGGCGTCTAGCAGACGGGGCAGCTCAATCTGGTCCATCGACATCTGGCGCAGTTCAGAACGCCGGTAACCCAACCGCCGGGCGGCGTTGGGATTGGCTTCCAAAATGTTCATGGTGTAAGGATCGATGATGAGAATGGTTTCACCGGAGTTCTCAAAAAGGAAGTCGGCGTAAGTGGCAGCGCGGTTTTTTGCCTCATTGGCCTCCAACTCAGCAATTCGCTGCCGTAGCAGGCCAATCTCTTGCTGAAGCGTTTCATCTGAGCCTGGGTTTTGCAAGCCATCCATAACTTATTCACCTCGACAGGGGATGAATGCTGAATAATGAAGGTGACAATAACACACAACGTTTGTTCACCGCAAAATATTCGCTGTTCCGCTGGTTCATAGGGAAACGGCCGTATCACACAGCCCATCGCCGTCAACCGATTTTAACTATCAGGCGTCTCCTCATAACCACAGGCAGAACCAAATTGGATGTTGTCTAGTAGATTCCCCACGGTTAAGTTCCCATTAGCAGTGCGCACGGCCGCAAATTCAAAACGCGTTACGGTCTGGCCAGTGGGCACCTCGTACAAGCCTTCATATTTTACCCATTCCTGGCCAGTCGAAAACTGTTCTTGGGCCACAGTTCCACCAGGGGGGGCCAATTCTCAGCTCCATCACGTCTACGCCAGAGCGCCCCCGGTGGTAAAACGACCAGGTCAACCGCTCCCCTGGCACCGAGTCGATATCCTGGTACAGCGCCGAGGGTTGGTTGGCGTTCAGTTCGGCCAGGTAACGGCCGTCTGGCGCAGGCACGCCCAAAAAGCCAGTGTACCAAATCTCAATTTTGTTGTCCGTGGCCGTCGTCTCCCAGCCGGTGATCTGGCTTGAATCATACGCCTTCCAACTGCTGGTGATCAATGAATCGGCTTCAAAACTGCTGTTTTCTAGCGCATATTTTGCCCCAACCAGGCATTCATTCACATCGCGGTAAGCGGTGAAAACATTGCGCCCCAGCCAAAGCAGCGCCGTCACCACAACGCCCGCTACCAACAGCAACAGCAGCGCATACTCCGTCGTCGCTTGGCCTCGCTCGGATTTAGTTGATTGCATAACCAATACTCCTTGTAAAAAGACAATAGCCCCATTAAAGCAAAAGGAACCAGGTAACGAAATATGATTTTTCTCTTATTTTTGCCGAAATGTGGATGGGGAACGGCCGTTCCCCATCCATTAGACAATTACCTAATTCAAGCTATAATTTTTGCGATTCCCACCCTAAACAAAGGAGCAGTCCGTGTCACCAGAAATTCGTTTTGATACCTATTACCGCTACGAAGACCTCACCCGCTTTTTGCAGCAGTGGGCCGAGGCGCATCCAAACTTATGTAAACTAGAAAGCATCGGCAAAAGTTATGAGGGGCGCGACATCTGGCTAATGACCGTCACCAATTTCCAGACCGGGCCAGACAGTGAAAAGCCGGCCTACTGGGTCGATGGCAACATTCACGCCACCGAAGTCTCCCCCTCCTCCGCCGCGCTCTACCTCATCCACAAGCTGCTGACGCAGTTTGGGCAAGATGACAAAGTGACCTACGCCCTGAACTCGCGGGCGTTTTACATTGTGCCCCGCCTAAACCCAGACGGCGCAGAGTGGGCGCTGGCCGATGTGCCCAAGTACATCCGCAGCAGCACCAAACCGTACCCGCGCATGGACAGCCTGGACGGGCTGCACCAGGAAGATGTGGATGGCGACGGCCGTATCCTGCAAATGCGCCTCAAAGACCCCAACGGCCATTGGAAAGCCCATCCAGACGACCCCCGCCTCATGATCCCGCGCGAGCCAGACGAAGCGCCCGGCGGCGACTTTTACCGCATCCTCCCCGAGGGCCAGATTCAAAATTTTGACGGCGTAACCATCAACTTTGCGCCGCCGCTGCAAGGGCTAGACCTCAACCGGCAGTTTCCCGTCTTTTGGGAACCGAACCAGCCCGGTGCTGGCGACTACCCCGGCAGTGAACCAGAAACGGCCGCTCCCCTGCGCTTTATTGCCGACCATCCCAACATCACCGGCTCCGTTAGCTTCCATACCTTTAGCGGCGTCTACCTGCGCCCCCCCACAAAAGGGGCCGACGACACCCTGCCCACCCAGGATTTGTACACCTACAAAAAGCTGGGCCAAAAAGCAGAAGAGATGACCGGCTATAAAGCGGTCTCTGTGTTCCACGACTTCAAATATGACCCCAAAGAGTTCATCAAGGGCACGTTTGACGACTGGATGTACGAATACCAGGGCGTCTACGGCTGGACCTGCGAAATTTGGAGCATCCAGCAGCAGGCGGGCATCAAGGATTACAAATACATGGATTGGTTCCGCGAGCATCCGCTGGCGGATGACATCGCCATCATGAAGTGGAACGATGAGGTGCTGGACGGCCAAGGGTACGTGGATTGGTACGAATTTGACCATCCGCAGCTGGGCCAGGTGGAGCTGGGCGGCTGGGACTTTTTTGTGACCTGGCGCAACCCGCCCTACAAGCTGCTAGAAAAAGAGATCGCGCCGCTGGCAGAGTTTGCCCTCTACTCCTGCCTGGTTTCGCCTAAATTGGAGTGGCATAGCGTGGAGAAGGTGTCTACGGGGACGGTGCATAAGGTAACGGCCGTTCTCCACAACACCGGCTGGCTGCCCACCAACGTCAGCCAGCAGGCGCTCAAAATGAAGGTCGTGCGCGAGCTTGAGGTAGACATCGCCCTGCCCGACGGGGCTAAACTGCTTACCGGCAAGCCCAAAACGATGCTGGGCCAGCTGGCCGGCCGCGACCACAAAAGCACCGCCCCCATCTGGGGCGGCGACCCCACCAGCGAGCGGGCCAAAGTGGAGTGGGTGATTGAGGCAGAACCGGGGATGGCAGTGGAGATTACGGCCGTTCACCCCCGCGCCGGCACAGTCCGGCAAACCATCGTTTTTGAAGTGGAAGGAGAAGGGAAGAAGTGAGAAGGAAGAAGCCCAGCCCACTTTTCCTTCTTCCTTCTTCCCTCTTCCTTACTTCCCTCTTCCTTCTTCTTTCTCACTTTCTCACAGCTTGTCCCCCCGCCGTTTCTTGTAGAATGACGTTGATGGTTTTTCTTGGTCTTTTGGAGGGTCAGGATGAGTGAAACAACAGCTTCAACCGTGTTAACCAACGAAAGCCCCGGCTTTTTCAAGATGGTCTGGGGCGTATTGGCCAGACCCCGCGCCACCTTGGCCACCTTGCGCAGCAGCCAAAACCGTGCCTGGATTCTTATGGCCATCCTCGGCATGGTGGTGGTCACCTGCCAATTATTGCCAGCGGCCCAATCACCACCCAGCAAACCCGCGAACAAGTAGAAGCGCAGCTGCAAAACCAGCCGGGCTTTGAAGTCGGCGGCGGCAATGTGGAACAGGCCACCTCGTTTGCCACATCCCCCATTTTGACCACGGTGGTGCCTGCCGTGTTTGCCGCCTTTGGTCGAGTGATTGGCTGGCTCATCTGGAGCGGGGCGCTTTATCTGCTGGCTTCGATGGTGGGTGGCAGCAGCAGCTTTTACCGGTGCTCAAGGTGGTCATTTGGGGCTGGCTGCCGTACGCGCTGCGCAGCATCTTGCAGGCGGGGTACATCACCGCCACGCAAACGCTCATTGCCAACCAGGGCCTCTCTGGCTTTGCCGGGATGCCGGTGATAGACACCAGCAATCCTTTTGCCATCGAAATGCCGTCTACCGGCACGGCCGTTCTCTACGCCTTCTTGGGGCAGATTGATATTTACCTGTTCTGGCACCTGGCGCTGCTGGTTTTGGGCATAACGGCCGTTACCAAACTATCGCGCCGCAAATCGGTGGGGCTGGTGCTGATTGTGTGGGTGCTGTTTATGGCGATACGGCTGATTTTTACGGCCGTTTCCACCAGCCTCACCAGCGGATTGATGGGCGGATGAACAACCTCAGCTTCATCCGGGTGCATGCCCTGCACCGCCACTTCCAAATGGGCACAGAAATGGTGCACGCCCTGGACGGCGTGGATGCCACCATCGAACAAGGCGACTTCATGGGCATCGTGGGGCCATCCGGCTCCGGTAAATCGACCTTGCTGTACCTCATTGGCGGCTTAGACCAGCCCACCTCTGGCGAAATTTGGGTAGATGGCACAGACATTGCCGCCCTCGATGAAAATGGCCTGGCCCAATACCGGCAAAAATCAATCGGCTTCATTTTTCAATCGTTCAACCTCATCCCCACCATGACCGCCATGCAAAACGTGGAATTCCCCATGATTTTTGCCCGCGTGCTGCCCCAAGAACGGGAAGCGCGCGCCAAACAGGCGCTAGAAATGGTGGGCCTGGGCGACTCGACTTCATCACAAACCAACCGAGCTTTCCGGCGGGCAGCAGCAGCGCGTCTCCATTGCCCGGTCGCTGGTGAACAATCCCGCCATCATTTTGGCCGATGAGCCAACCGGTAACCTGGACAGCAAATCGGGCGGTGAGGTGATCAACATTTTGCAGCGGCTCAACCAGGAAGAAGGGCGCACCATCATCATGGTGACGCACGATCAGTCGCTGCTGGCGGCCACCTCGCGGCACATTCAGATTTTAGACGGCCGTATCCTGGCAGACATTCGAGGACGTTATGAACAAGCAAACTAATTTTTTCACCGCCAAGGACGCAAAGAGCGCAAAAAAAACACAGAAAAATCTCTGCGCCCTCCACGCTCTCTGCGGTTAAATTCCATTCAACAATCGTGGCAATTTGGGGATTGGCGGCATTCGCCATTGCGTTACTGCTCATGCTGCCCCGGCTGGTGGTGGCTGCGCCGCCGTCGGAACCGGTGCTGGTGGGGAACGGCCGTACCACCCAACAAATCACCCCGACAATGACCATTACACCCACGGCCACGGTCACCGTTGCCCCCAGCAGCACCCCGCCGCCAACGGCCGTTCCCATCGTCCTCACCGCCATTGAGCCGGGGCGCATGTCCACCGAAACCGGCGGCACGCTGACAGTTTATGGCGGCGGCTTCACCCCCGGCAGCGTCATTCGCGTGGTCAGCTTTGGTGTCTTGCAAACCACCTATGTAAACAACGAAGTACTAACCGGCATTTTACCCCCTGGCCTGCCGCTGGGGAGATACAATATCCAGGTAGGCCTGGGCGCACAAGATGGCCCCAATGCGGTGCTTGAGGGCGCGTTAGAGATTTTTGGCCCAACGCCCACCCCCGCGCCCACCAACACCCCCATCCCCACCGCCACCACCGCCTACGTCTTTGGCCAGCCACAGCTGGCCATCCAGTCGGCCCGTACGTCGCCCGCCAGCCTGACGCCCGGCCAGCCGTTTGAGCTGACCCTGACGCTGGCCAACCTGGGCAACTGGACGGCCATCGACATTGAGTTGGCGCTGCAATCGAGCGATTTGGCCATTCCGGCCAGCGGCAGCAGCGTACAAATTTTGCCGCGCATTGGCGTGGAAGAAGTGATCACCACCACCCTCTCGCTGGTTTTGCGCGATGGCGTGGCCGCCGGACCGCAAAATTTGGGCTTCAACATCAACTTTTTTGATATAAACGGCCGTGCCTACAGCACCCAGCCTACCGTTGGCCTGAACGTGGGCCAGGGGGCAACGGCCACCCCCACCCCCGGCCCGGCCGAACCGCGCCTGGTGCTCACCACCTACGAGGTCGATCCCGCCAGCTTGCAGCCCGGCACCCGCTTTGATCTCAAGCTGCTTATCACCAACGTGGGTGACGAAACGGCCGAAGACGTGCTGCTGACCCTGGGCGGCAGCGGCGGGGCGCAGCTTAAACCGTTTGCCCTGGTCAACTCCGGTAACGTGCGCTTCATCGAAGAACTGGCGGCCGACGAGATGATGGAACTGGTGGTGACGATGCTGGTGGATGGCACGGCCGTTTCCGGCGTGTACAACCTGCCGCTCGACTTCAGCTACGGCAACAGCGCCCGTGTTGATGCCCAGGTGGTGAACTTACTGGTGGAAAAAGCGCCACAGCTTCAGGTCGGTTTTTACCGGGCCACTGGCCCCGGTTTTGTCGGCCAGCCGCTGGATTTGCCGGTGGAAGTGGTCAACATCAGCCGCAGCCTGCTCAATGTAAGCACGCTCACCATCAGCAGCCCTGGCCTGACGGTAGAAAACAACGCCATTTATATCGGTCCGCTGGATGGCGGCACGTCTGGCTCGCTGGATGGCGTCATTGTGCCAGAAGCAGGCGGGCCGCTGGACATCATCGTCTCGGTCAATTACCTGGACGACTTTAACCAGCCGCAGATTTTTGAAGATACGCTCACTATCCAGGTGGAAGGGCCGGACGAACCGCCGGAACTTACGGAGGATGGTGAGATGATTGAGATTGATGGGGAAACGGCCGTTCCCCCCGAAGAAGAATCCTTTGGCCAACTGCTCTGGCGCTTTATTCGTGGCCTGCTGGGGCTAGGCAGTTAAAAGAGATTGGAGATTGGAGATTAGAGACTGAATGACGTTCTCAATCTCCAATCTCCAATCACCAATCTCCCCTTATGCGCTTAATCGAACTACTTCGCCTCGTCAAAAACAACCTGCTGCGGATGAAATTCCGGGTGATGATGACCTCTGCCGGGGTGTTTATCGGCACGGCCGCTGTCATCCTGCTCATGTCCCTGGGCGCAGGTTTGCAGCGCTCCGTCCTCTCCGGCTTCGACGACATCGGTGACCTGACGGAGATGACCGTCAACTCCCCCGGCGACATCTTTTTTGGCGGCGGCGCGGCCGTACAAAGTGACGTCGTGCTCAATGACCAGGCCATCGACAGCTTTCGGGAACTGCCCGGCGTGGTGGCCGCCACGCCTTTGCTGCGCTTGCAGGCCAATGCCGAACTGCGCCTCAACCGGCTCACCGGCTTCACCTCCATCCAGGGGATCGATACGGCCGAATACCGCCAGTTTGGCGTGGAAATGGCCAGCGGCACCGACTCCCCCGGCCAGTGGCAGGCGCTGGTGGGCGCACGCGTGGCGGACAACTTTTTCAACGCCACCACCGGCGAACAGGGTGACGAAGAGCTGAATTTGCAGGGGCAAACGCTGCAGTTGGTGCTCACCCGCTTCTCCAGCGAGACGGGCGAAACGATTGAGCGCACCGTGCGCCTGCGCGTCATCGGCGTCATGGCCGAGTCCGGCGGGGACCGCGACTTTTCCATCTACATGCCCATCCGCAACGTGCAGGAGCTGAACACCTGGGCCACCGGCCAGCGCCCCAACGTGGCCCGCGATGGCTACAGCCAGGCCATTGTCAAAGTGGAATCGGCCGATGCGGCAACGGCCGTTGAGCAAGAAATCACCCGCCAGGGCTTTTTTGTCTTTTCCTTCCAAAGCGTCCTCAGCAGCATCAACATCATCTTCCTGATCATTCAGGCGGTGGTGGGCGGCATCGGCGGGCTGGCGCTGGTCGTCGCCGCCTTTGGCATCGCCAACACGATGATTATGTCAATCTACGAACGCACCCGCGAAATTGGTTTGATGAAAGCAGTCGGCGCAACCAACCGGGACGTGATGCTCATCTTCCTGGCTGAAGCCGGGGCGATTGGGCTGATTGGCGGCATTGGCGGCGTGCTTTTGGCATCGTCCTGGGTCAGATTGGCGGCTTCATTGGCCAGCAATATTTGTTAGCCCAAATCGCCCAATCCGGCGGCAGCGGCGACGTGCAATCGCTGGTCTACACGCCGCTCTGGCTGCCCCTCTTCGCCCTCGTCTTCGCCGCCCTGGTCGGCGTGCTCTCCGGCATCTACCCCGCCCTCCGCGCCATCCGCCTGGACCCGATTGCGGCGCTGCGGTATGAGTAGCCGGTAATCGGTTATCCGTTATCGGTTATCGGTTGGCTGTTACCGTTCACCGTTCACCGATTACCGAATACGGGATGACGCAGCCCGCGCGGCACGTTACAATAGCCGCATGACTTTTTTACCTCCAAGGATTGAACGAAGCACAGATTACGGCCGTTACCGCCGGAGAAGGCCCCATTTTGGTGCTGGCCGGGCCGGGCAGCGGCAAAACCCGCGTCCTCACCCACCGCATTGTCCACCTCATTCGTGAAATGCGCGTGCCGCCGTGGCAAATCATGGCCGTGACCTTTACCAACAAGGCGGCCAAAGAGATGAACCACCGGATCGAAGAGCTGCTAGACGGCCGTCCCCGTGGCCTGACAATGGGCACCTTCCACGCCACCTGCGCCCGCATTCTGCGGCAAGAAAGCGACAATTTGCAGGGGTACCAGAAGGATTTTGTCATTTTCGACACGGCCGATCAGCAGCAGGTGGTCAAACAGGCGCTCAAAGATTTGAACCTCGACGACAAAAAGTTCCCGGTGAACAAGATGCTCAACGGCATCAGCAACGCCAAAAATGAACTGATTACGGCCGAAATGTACGCCGCAGGCAACTACATTGCCGAAGTGACCAAGCGGGTGTACGGCCGTTACCAGCAAGTCCTCCTCACCAACAACGCCATGGATTTCGACGACCTGCTCATGAACACCGTGCTGCTGCTAGACCAGCGGCCCGACGTGCTGCAAAAGTACCAGGAGCGCTACCGCCACATCCTGGTAGACGAATTTCAAGACACCAACACCGCCCAGTACGGCCTGCTGCAACGGCTGGCCGCTACCAATCGCAACATCTTCGCCGTGGGCGATTCCGACCAATCGATCTACAAATGGCGCGGGGCCGATTACCGCAACATCAACAAATTCCGCGAGATGTACCCAGACGCCCAAATGATCCTCCTGGAACAAAATTACCGCTCCACCCAGATCATTTTGGACGTGGCCAAAGCGGTAATCAAGCAAAACAAAAACCGCGTCCACAAAGATTTGTACACCACGCGCCAAGGGGGCGAAAAAATCACCGTGCGCGAGGTGTACGACGAGCGAGAAGAGGCAGATGTCATTCTAAGCCAGATTCAAAATCTGCGGCTGCAAGGCTACTCGCCCGGCGACATGGCGGTAATGTACCGCACCAACGCCCAATCCCGCGTGCTGGAAGAGACCTTTATCCGCGCTGGCATGCCGTACAAGCTGGTGGGCGCGACCCAATTTTACAAGCGGCGCGAAGTAAAAGACGTCATCGCCTACCTGCGGCTGGTGCATAATCCGCTGGATTCCGTCAGCTTTTCCCGCGTGATCAACACGCCGTCGCGGGGCATCGGCAGCAAAACGCAGCAGGATTTGCAGGAGTGGGCTTTTTACAACAGCATGTCGCCCAGCGAAGCGGTGGTGCGGTTGGCGACGGACAACGAGATTCAGCATCCATTTAACAATCGTTCCCTCAACCCCCTGGCCAACTTCGGCAACATGCTCAACGCCTGGCTCACCGTGCGCGATTCCGCCACCGTCGGCGATTTGCTCGATTTGATTCTGGAGCAAACCGAGTACCACGACTACATCGAAAACAGCGCCAAAGACCCCGACGAAGCGCGCGACCGCTGGGCCAACGTCATGGAACTGCGCGGCGTCGCCCTCATGTCTAGCGAGCTGACGCTGAGTGAATTTTTGGAGCAGGTCGCCCTCGTCTCCGAGACGGACGATCTGGAAGACGACCCCAAGGCGGTGACGCTGCTGACGCTGCACGCGGCCAAAGGGCTGGAGTTCCCCGTGGTGTTCCTCACCGGGCTGGAGGATGGGGTTTTGCCCCACAGCCGCTCCATGGAAGACAGCGAATCGATGGCCGAAGAGCGGCGTCTGTTTTACGTGGGTCTCACCCGCGCCAAAGATATTTTGACCATCACCCACGCCTTCCGCCGCACCTTTTTTGGCCAGACAGAAGTGGCCATCCCCTCCCGCTTTTTACAAGACATCCCCATGGATTTGACCGAAGGTGGGACGGTCAAGCAGCGGCGCGAATCGACCGTGCAGCAGGCGAGCAGCTGGAGTTGGTCATCGGGCGCCACAAAATCATCATCGCGCGGCAATTCAGCGCAGCGGGACAGCGCCCGCCCGGCCAGCCACGCCAGCCGCAAAAGCTACTCGTGGGCCGACAACACGCAAACCAGCCCCCAACCATCAGCCGCCAGCCACCCGGCCAACCTGCCCAAACCCCGCCATCAGGCAGATGATTTTGAGCCAGCCTCTGGCCCACAGGTTGCCAAATACAAAACCGGCCAAAAGGTGCGCCACAAAAAATTTGGCGAGGGCACGGTCATCGAGAGCAAGCTGACGGGCAACGATGAAGAAGTGTCGGTCGCTTTTGCCGAGGTGGGCGTGAAGCGCCTGGCAGCCAGCTTTGCCAATCTGGAGATTCTTTAAGCGAATATCCGGGTGCCAGGCACAGGTCGGAGAGCTTTGAATGACCAAGATCGTGCGACCCGTGCCTGGCACCCTCAAACACTCTCAATGACCGAATACCAGGACACAATCCGCGATGCAGTTTTAGATGAAGCCAACTTTGTGCGGGCCACCTTTAGTGGGCGGCAGCGGGGCAAGGAGATGGGCTGGGAGCGTTTGGAGCTGCGCCCGGTTGAGGTGAAGGGGCAGCGGCATCTGCAATTTTCCTTTTTTGATGCCAGGCAGAATATTGTGAAGAATTATGTGGGGGAAACGGCCGTAACCCACCTCACCACCGCCCTCAATCTGCCCTTCCGCAACTTCCACATCATCAGCCAAACCGAAACCATCCAAATTAACCTGAGCAAAAAAGGGAAACCGATCATCAACCGCAAGCCGACGGAAACGCCGCAACCAGTCCAGTTGGGCCATGACCGGGCCAAAAACACCATTTTGTCCGAAGGGGAAGACATTCCGTTTTTAAAAGTGATGGGGGTGATGCGGGCGGACGGCCGTATCAAAGCCAACCACCGCAGCAAATTCCAGCAAATTAACGCCTTCCTCAAAATCCTGGCCGAAATTGACGAAATCGCTGCCCTGCCCGAGCCGGTGCGCCTGATCGATTTTGGCTGCGGCAACGCCTACCTCACCTTTGCCGCCTACCATTACCTGGTCAACATTTTGGGCAAGCAGGCCGTTGTGGTGGGCGTCGATGGGCAGGAATCGCTCATTGCCCGCAACCAGCAGCGCGCCCAGGCGCTGGGCTGGGACGGCCTGACGTTTGCGCAAGGGCTGATTATCGACTATCAAGCCGATCCGCCGCCCAACATCGTCGTGGCGCTGCACGCCTGCGACACAGCCACCGACGACACGCTGGCCCAGGGCATCCGCTGGCAGAGCCAGGTGATTATTGCCGCCCCTTGCTGCCATCATCATTTGCAGGTGCAGTTGAAGGAACGGCCGTCTCCCCCCGAATTTGACGCCGTTTTGCGCTACGGCCTGCTGCACGAGCGCCTGGGCGACATCCTCACCGACGCCTTCCGCGCCGCCATTTTGCGGATGAATGGGTACCAGGTCACGGTTCTCCAGTTTATCTCGCCCGACCACACGCCCAAGAATTTGCTGCTGCGGGCGGTAAAGAAGGGGGAGAGTGCTTCCGCAGAGCTTGTTGAAACGGCCGTTGCCGAATACACCCACCTCCAACAATATTGGCAAGTCGAACCCTACCTGGCGCAGCTCCTGAAATCTGAACCAGAAAGTTCACACCAAGGCGCATAGGCTTCGGTTTCTTTGGCGCCTTGGCATGAGCAAATCCATTTGTCTGGCCCGAATCCAGGCACCTAACTCCCAAATCAGTTTGACAATTTACCGCCACCTGCGCAGAATTAGGTGTCATGAAATTTCGCAACAATGCTGCTCGTTGGACCATGTTTATTTTTGGCTTTTTAGCCTTTGTTTTGGGCGTGCTGGACCTGAAAAATCCCAAAACCTTGCTGAAGCAGATGGGCTTCAGCGCCATTGACCGTGAAGCACGCGGCGAGGATGATTACACCGAGGTTTTTGTCATGACCTCCTCGATGGCTTCCACCAACATGGGCATCTACTACATGCTGGCGGCGCTGCTGAACGTGCGCCAATTTTTTTACTGGACGGTGCCGTTTCGCGTGGTGACGTTTGTGGTTTTTACAACGGCCGTTCTCAAAAAATACGCGCCCCTCAAGTTCATCACTGTGCCTTTGTGGGAGCTGACCGGCGCGCTGCTCACCGGCTGGGCCTTGTGGACCGAACGAGACAAAACCGCTGCCCAATAACCAATCTCGGTCACCCGTGCTAAAATAGCCAATCAAAATCTGATCAATATCTATTCATGTGCTTTCATGATTCATAATCAAAGATTTCCCAGATTTTTCAATCTTTTCAATCTGCGAAATCTTTGATAAACGATTTATCGAAGCGCCTCAAAACTTAACACGCAACTTGCAACCGGCAACTTGCCCACTCAATCTCATGCACTATCTCATCGACGGCCACAACCTCATCGCCAAACTGCCAGACATTGATCTAAGCGACCCGGATGATGAAATTCAACTCATTTTAAAGCTGCGGCAGTGGACGGCCGTTTCCCTCAAGCGCGTCGTCACCGTTTATTTCGACGGCGGCATCCCCGGCGGCCACAACGTCAACCTCTCCAACTCCCAGGTAAAAGTGATATTTGTCTCGCAGGGAAAAACGGCCGATTCCCTCATCATCGCCCGCATCAACCGCATTAAAAATCCGCCCGAATACATATTGGTCACCAGCGACCAGGAAATCATCACCGCCGCCAACAAGCGCAAAATGAAGCACATCCGCAGCGAAGATTTTGCCAACCGGATCAGCGCCGACAAAGCAGAACGCACCCTGCCCGGCCCCACCATCACCGACGAAGACCCCGTCATCAGCGACGCCGAAGTCGCCCAATGGCTCGACTTGTTCGGCCCCGTAGACGAAAAAGCGCTGCGCCGCCGCCCCAAACCAGTGCCTCCCACCCGCGCCATCCCCGAACCAGAACCAGAGCCAGAAGCTGAACCAGCCGCCAGCCCCAAACCACCCGCCAGTGCCGACCGCGAAAATCCTGAACTCAGCGACGAGGAGCTGCGCGAATGGCTCACCCTCTTCGGCAGCCAACCCAAGCAGGCAGCACCCGCCACCAACAAACCAACCACCAGCAAACCAGCCACCAACAAACCAGCCGCTAAAAAGAAAAAGTCACCCAACCCCCACAACCTCAGCAACAAAGACCTGGACGCCTGGAACGCCTACTTCGGCAAGGACGACTAAATTCTCAATCACCATCACGTGTCATGCCCGCGCAGGCGGGCATCCATTTGTTGCCCCCTTCACCAAAGCGCGCAACATTAAAATTGTCGCCCAAAATCCCACGACGGTCAGCAAATTGTGGTAGAATCACGAACTTACGTTCTGATAAAATTAAGATTTGCACAACCTGTAAGTCCACCGCAAAACAATCAAAATCTGCGTAATCTGCGTAATCTGTGGATAAATAAAGAGGAACCCTATGCCCCAGTTCCAAATTGCATCTGAATTTATGCCCACGGGCGACCAACCCGTGGCCATCGAAAAACTCGTCGAAGGGCTGGCGCGCGGCGACAAGTTCCAGACCTTGCTCGGAGCCACCGGCACCGGCAAGACGTTCACCATGGCCAACGTCATCCAGCAAACGCAGCAGCCCACTCTGGTCATCGCCCACAACAAAACCTTGGCGGCCCAGCTCTACAGCGAGTTCCGCGAATTTTTCCCCAAGAACGCCGTTTCCTACTTTGTGAGTTACTACGACTACTACCAGCCCGAAGCATACGTGCCGCGCCACGACCTGTTTATTGAAAAAGAGACGCAGATTAATGAGGAAATCGGCCGTTTACGCCTGCAAACCATGGCCAATCTGATGAGCCGCCAGGATGTGGTCATCGTCGCCTCCGTTTCCTGCATTTACGGCATTGGCAGCCCCGAAACGTGGGGCCAGGTCACCGTCGGCATCGAGCGGGGCGGCACCTACCGGCGCGATACCCTCCTGCGCAGCCTCGTTAGCATTCAGTACGACCGCAACGATCTGGAACTGCGGCGCGGCACCTTCCGCGTGCGCGGCGACACCCTGCAAATCTTCCCTGCCTATGCCGAAACGGCGTACTCCGTCGAATTTTGGGGCGATGAAGTCGAGCGCATCAGCGAATTTGACGCGCTCACCGGGGAACTGCTGCTAGACATGGCCAAGATAGACATCTTCCCCGCCCGCGAATTTGTTACCGATGAAGCCAAGCTTTCACAAGCCATCGAAGATATCGAGGTGGAGCTTAATGAGCGCATTGCTTACTTCAAAGAGAAAAAGCTGCTGCTGGAAGCGCAGCGCATCGAGCAGCGCGCCAGCTACGATCTGGAAATGCTGCGTGAAATCGGCTTTACCTCCGGCATCGAAAACTACAGCCGCCACCTGGACCAGCGCAAAGAAGGCGAACCGCCCTGGACGCTGATGGATTATTTCCCCGCCAACTACCTGCTCATCCTGGACGAAAGCCACATGACCATTCCCCAGGTGCGCGGCATGTACGCTGGCGACCGCAGCCGCAAGCAAACGCTGGTGGATTATGGCTTCCGCCTGCCCAGCGCTATGGATAATCGCCCGCTGAATTTTGACGAATTCGACCAGCGCATCAACCAGGTGATTTGCACCACCGCTACGCCAGGTCCGTACGAACTGGAACATTCGCAGCAAATTGTGCACCAGGTTATCCGCCCCACCGGCATTTTGGACCCCGAAGTGGAAGTGCGCAGCGCCAAAGGGCAGGTAGATGACCTGCTGGGCGAAATTAACAAGCGCACGGCCCGCGGCGAGCGAGTGCTGGTCACCACGCTCACCAAGCGCATGGCTGAAGATTTAAGCGACTACCTGCTGGAAATGGGCGTTAAAGTCCACTATCTCCACTCCGAAGTACACACCATCGAGCGCACCGAAATTTTGCGCGACCTGCGCATGGGCGTTTTTGACGTGGTGGTGGGCATCAACCTGCTGCGCGAAGGGCTGGACCTGCCGGAAGTGTCGCTGGTGGCTATTTTGGATGCGGACAAGGAAGGCTTTTTGCGCTCCGAAACATCGTTAACGCAAACGATTGGCCGGGCGGCGCGGCATGTAGAGGGCAAGGTGATCATGTATGCCGACAAAATTACGCGCTCCATGCAGGCGGCGCTAGACACCACCAACGAGCGGCGCGAGCGGCAACAAGCGTACAACGAAGCGCACGGCATCGAGCCCAAGAGCATTCGCAAGCTGGTGCGCGACCTGACGGATGACATCTCTGAGCAGTACAAAGAGGGGCTGGCGGTGGCCGAAGGCAAGGTGGCGTACACCACCACGGCCGATTTGCCCAAAGCGGAGCTGCACCAGATGATCAAAGAGCTGGAAAAGCAGATGAAGGCAGCGGCGCAGGCGCTGGAGTTTGAAAAAGCGGCCCAACTGCGCGACCAAATCGTCGAGCTGCGGCAAATTATGGTGCTCAAAGAGGCCGGGGCCGACGGAGACATCCCCGAATGGGAACGTCTCCGCCGCCTGGACGAAGCGGGCATCGGTTACGAGGCTGATTAATGTTGGGGCGACCCGGCGGGTCGCCCTTACCCCAAACTGCTTGTGCCCACAATTCCCCATGTTATACTTTTCTGAAAATTGAACGCTTGTAGGTTGGTGGGCAACGGCCGTTTTGTGTCCCCCACAACACATCGGTGTCAAAAAACCAAATCTGCGCTAATCTGCGAAATCTGCAGATAAAATTTTAGGAAAACTATGGACGCTATCTTAAACCAAGAGCAAGAAGAACTGCTTAAACGCACCCGCGACACCCTGGGCCACCTGCGTGACCTGCTAGGCGAAACGGCCGCTTCCAAAGAAGACCGCGCCGCCCTGGCTGACTCCATCAGCCAGCTGGACGACCTGTTCCTGTTGGTGGTTGCCGGGGAATTCAACGCGGGCAAATCTGCCTTCATCAACGCCTTTTTAGGGCAAGAGCTGCAAACCGAGGGCGTCACCCCCACCACCAGCCAAATTTACCTGCTGAAATACGGCGAACTCACCAACCTGGTGCCTGGCGACAAGGGCGTCTGGGTGCAAACCGCGCCCATCGAAATGCTGAAGAAGATCAGCATCGTAGACACGCCCGGCACCAACGCCATCCTGCGCGAACACGAGGCGCTGACGGCCGAATTTATCCCCCGCTCTGATTTGGTCCTGTTCATCACCTCGGCCGATCGGCCCTTTAGCGAAAGCGAACGCCACTTCCTGACCCAAATTCGGGATTGGGGCAAAAAGATTGTGCTGCTGGTGAACAAAACCGACATTTTCACCAAAGAAGGGGAGCGCAACCAGGTGATCGAATTTGTAAAAGATTCCGCCAAAAACCTGGTGGGCGAGATTTCGGCCGTGTTCCCCATCTCCGCCAAGCAGGCGCAGCGGGCCAAGGCGGGGCAGCCGCAGCTCTGGTCGCAGAGCGGCTTTGAGCCGCTGGAAAAATTTATTCACGACACATTGGACGATGACGGCCGTTTCCGCCTCAAGCTGCTCAATCCCCTGGGCGTCGGCCTGAAGCTGGTGCGCAAACAGCTCACCCACAGCGAAGAAGATTTGGCCTCCCTGCAAGATGATCGCCAGCTGCTAGACGACATCGAGCGGCAGATGCTGTATTACGACGAAGATATGCAGCGCAACTTCAAAGCCCGCCTCAGCGAGATCGACAACATTTTGTACGCCATGGAAAAGCGGGGCGACGACTTTTTTGAAGAGATGATCCGCTTTAGCCGCGTCACCGATTTGATGCGCTCGCGCATGCTAGAAAAAACATTCGAGACCAAAGTAGTGGCCGATACGCCCAAGCAGATTGAAAATCGGGTCAGCGAACTGGTCGATTGGATGGTGGAGCAAGATTTACGGCAGTGGACGGCCGTTGCCGAACATATGGCCCAGCGCAAAGAAGCCCACAACAACCGCGTCGTCGGCCAAACCGGCCCCAAAGAAGGCACCCTGGCCTACGACCGCGCCCGGCTGGTCAGCTCCATCGGCGCAGCCACCCAACGCGCCGTCGAAACCTACGACAAAGACAAAGAAGCCGCCGAACTGGCCGAAGTAGCTCGCTCGGCCGTGATTGGCACCGGGCTGGCCGGGGCAGCGGGCGCGGCCGGGCTTGGGTTGGCCATCACCGGCGGCCTGCACCTGGTCTTTTTAGACGTGACGGGCATCGTGGCGGGCATTGCTTTTGCCACCCTGGGCGCACTCATTTTGCCCGCCCGCCGTCGCAAAGCAAAGAAGGAGCTAGAGGAAAAGCTGGCCGCCCTGCGGCAAAAGCTGGTGGGCAGCCTCACGGAACAGTTCAGCCGCGAAATGGAGCGGGGTGCCCAGCGCATCGAGGACACCATTGCCCCGTTTGCTCGCTTTGTTCGCGCCGAAAACGACAAGATTTCGGCTCAGCGCGACGGGCTGGTAGAGCTAGAAGCGCACATCAGCGGCTTGCAGGCGCAGCTGCGGTTAAAAGAGATTGCGGAAGCGAGTGAGCGGTGAGCGATGTTCGGTAATCGGTGACCCGTGACCCGTCCTGAATAAACAAAAAAAACGGCCGTCTTCGGTGAAGACGGCCGTTTTTATTGTTTCATTAAGAGCGGTCTTAGTTCCCGCCCATCTGCTTCTGTACAAACGGCCAGACAAGCCCGCCCACTGCACCCAACACAAAACCCATAATCCCAAAACACAAAGCGCCAAAAATACCGCTCAGCGCACCACCAGCCAGGCCAGTTCCAATTCCTTCAGAAGCTGTACCAACCACGGTGGCCGAGATTGCGTTAAAAACCGCCAGCAAAATACCGCTGGCACCACCAGCCAAAGCCCCACCAATTGCTGCGGTTGCCGTATCTTCAAGACCAGGAGCAAAGTAACCATACAACATCCCGGCGGCAATAGGAATCAAAAAACCACCACAAAGAAACACAAAGCCGATGATTGGGCCAATAACTGGAATCAACGATAAAAGGCCAAGCACAATAGCCACACCAGCCCCAATACCACCCGCTTTCAAAACACTTTGCATATCAAGGTTATTCATTTGAAGCCTCCATAAGAATCTAAACCTGTTTGTAATTTACCAACAACTACTTCTAAAACACATCCAAAATCGAATCGTTACCACCCAACCGTTGTTGCGCGTTCCCACCTCCTTTGAATTTTCTAGCGATAAGCCGCCCGTTTTCTGCGCCGCCGGTACAACCGAATGCCGTAAATCAGCACAAAACCCAGCAAAATAACGCCCAAAACCGGCAGGAAAATGGCCAAAATTGAAGTAAAAAAGGCCACAATATCCTCAAGAATGCTCACCAGCCAGTTGCCGGTACCCGCCGTTGTGGCCGTCACCAGCGGGCGCGTCATCCCCCTTCACAGCGTGAACCCCGCCGGCCACCAGCAGCCCCGCCCCCAGCGCCAACGCCGGATGAATATCCGTAACGATGTTGGCATTGGCGGCAAACAGCACCGCCCCGGCGGCTGGCCGCACAAAGGTTTGAATGACGTCGTTTACCGTATCTATCGCGGGAACTTTGTCCACCAGCATCTCAATCAGCAGCAGCACGCTGATGATGCCGATGGCCCACCAACTGCCCATCACGCTGTAAGGTTCAGACAGGTTGAGTAGGGGGTCACTCAAGGGAAAACGGGCCGCCAGGGCCACCAACAGCAGGGGAATGTACGCATTCAGGCCAGCGCTACCAGCCAAACCAAAGGCGCTAAAGAGATCGAGCATTTTTTCTCCGAAAATGTAGGGCAATTTTGCAAAATTGCCTTACGCGAGTCCAGGGAAGCCGGTGATGGTTCCCGTGAGATTGAGTCGCAGCAGGGCGATAATGACCAGTTCCGTTACCGCCAGACTGAAGCTAATTAGTAAGGGCACGGCCGTTTCCCGCCAACGTACCGCCAAACCATCCCGCTTAAACAGCATCAGCAGCAAGACGGCGTTGAGCGCGGTGACAATCAACAAAACGCCCGCCACACTCACAAGGGCCATTACGTACAAAATGGTGGGTTGGTTGCTCAGCACCAGCAGCGTGGCGATGGTGAGCAAAATCAGCAAATCCAGCAGTTCGCCCCACGTTTCGATGACGGAACGGCCGTTGCCATCTCGCCACAGCGTCTGCATCAGCGCCGGAAAAACCAGCACCCCCATCGCCAGCCCCGTGCCCATGCCCGTTACCAGCCGCAGCCAGTTTTGTGGCTCATACACATGGGGGAAGTTGGGGAAAAAATGCGTGTATGAGTTCACCCCATCAATACCCATCGCCCCAATAAAACCAATCAGCACCAGCAAAATCGGCAGCGGCGGCAAGTCGGTGCGCCGCTCTCGCCCGGCCAAAAACAAGGCCGCAAATGAAAACGCCACCCCCAAATACATGCCAGTACAGCGGGCGCAGAGGGGAATCTGACGGCCGTTTATCACAAACGACCGCGTAGTAATGCGATGACACAACGCCGCCCCCACGTAATCCCCGCCGTCAGCAGTGCGTCATGCTCATGCAAATGCGTCACATCCGTCACCGCGTACCAACCCATCACCAGCAGTGCCAGCAGCACAACGGCCAATGCCACCACCCGACGATTCTGCAACGTTTGGCGCAAACCGGGCCAAAATCTAGTTGAAAATTTAATCATGAAGGACCATACCCGAACCAAAACAGTCGCCACAGCCTGGCAAAAATGGTCGGTTTTTGGGGAAATTTGGGTAAAATAGCGAGCATCGTCGATTATTGTAATCAGCACAGGTCTTTTGCACAAGGAGTCCACTATGCCCCAAAAACCAGACAGTTACCACCGCCCTGAATCGTTAGAAGAAGCATTGGCCCTGCTGGCCAAACCTGGCAGCGCCCCGTTGGGAGGCGGCACCAAGCTGCTGGCCACCGAGAAAGGGTTGCCGGGAACGGCTGTTATCGACCTCCAAGCGCTGGGACTCAACCAGGCCCAACGCATCGCCGCCAACGACAGACAAACGCTCGCCGTGGGGGCCACGCTCACGCTGACCAAACTGAGCCAATTTTTGCAGGCCGAACTGCCAGATAGCAGCGCCGCTGCCCTGCTGCAAACCACTATCCACCAGGCCGGGCCAAACACCTACCGCAACGCCGCCACCCTGGGCGGCACCATCGCCAGCCGCCTGCCAGACAGCGAACTGCTGGCCGCCCTGCTGGTGCTAGAAGCCACCGTCACCCTGCACAGCCCAACCCGCCACAACACCATCTCTCTGGCCGATTATTTGGCAGATGAAGAACGGCCGTCTGGCCTCATCACCACCGTTGCCATCCCCCTGCCCGCAGGCGTTGGCGCCAGCCACCGCGTCGCCCGCACCCCGGCCGACACGCCCATCGTCTCCATCACGGGCTGGCGCCTGGAGGATGGTGCGGTTCGCTTAGCGGCGACAGGGTTGGGAGAACGGCCGTTTCGCCTCACCACCGCCGAACAAGCAAACAGCGACGAGGCCGCCAGCGCCGCCGCCGCCGCCGCCAACAGCCACCCCGGCGACTTCCGGGGCAGCGCCAGCTACCGCGCCGACATGGCCGCCGTCCTCACCCGCCGCACCCTCAACCAATTACACAATTACTAATTACCCAATCACCCTCGCTACCACTGTAATTAAGTAACTGAGTAATTAGTAATTTGCACCCCCCACCCGCCAATGCTACGATCATAGAGCCAAGTTGGCTGAGTGATCGCGGCTGGCGCTTCGGCGCTGGCTGAGGAAAGTCCGCACTCCACAGAGCATGGTGCCGGCTAACGGCCGGGCGGGGCGACCCGACGGAATAGTGCAACAGAGAGGTATATTGCCGTGACCACAAGCTTCGGCAAAAGGTTTAGCCACGGGCTTCAGCCCGGGGACGCGGCGAGGGTGAAACGGTGGTGTAAGAGACCACCGGCAGAGGCAGCAATGTCGCTGGCCAGGTAAACCCCACCAGGAGCAAGACCAAGCAGGGCGAAGGGGCTGCTCGTCCCGTCTGACGTCCGGGTAGGTTGCAAGAGGGTGCCAGCAATGGTGCTCCCAGATAGATGATCACTAGCGTTTGCGTGAGCAAGCGCCCACAGAATGCGGCTTATAGGCCGACTTGGCCGTTCAGTAACCCGTAAATCAGTAATCAGTATGCAGCAAACAACTGATTACTGATTCACGGATTACCGATTACTGACTTCAGAAAAGGAGACCCCCATGACCATCAACGTCCTCTTCGTCTGCCTGGGCAACATTTGCCGCTCGCCTATGGCCGAGGCGATTTTTCAGCAGCTGGTGGATGAAGCTGGCCTTTCGGACAAGTTTCGCATTGATTCTGCGGGCACCGGCAGCTGGCACGTCGGCGAGAAAGCCCACCCCGGCACGCGGCGTATTTTAAGCGAGCATGGCATTGGGTATAACGGCCGTTCCCGCCAGGTAACCGCCCACGATTTAGCCGACCCCAAACCTACATCATCACCATGGACCAAAGCAACAGCAACGACCTGCGCCGCACCTTTGGCCCGCATCCAAACCAGCATCGCCTGCTAGAATTTGCCAGCCAAACGGCCGTAACCGACGTCCCCGACCCGTACTACACCAACAACTTTGAAACCGTCTACCAACTTGTTAAAGACGGCTGCCAGGGCTTGCTGGCAACCATTCGCCAGCGTGAGGGGTTATAACCGCTAGATGTCTCAGACCTGACAGGCTTTTGCTGATGAAATTTCGTGCATTGGGGCAACCCTGTCAGGTCTCCTGAACCCATTCAAGGAGAAAAGAGCAAAATGAGCAAGATGACCGAGCGTGATGTCATTGTTGTGGGGGCTGGGCCGGGGGGGGCTACGGCCGCCGCCGCCCTGGCCCAAAGAGGCTACGATGTTTTACTGCTAGACCGCTACGATTTCCCCCGCGATAAAACCTGCGGCGATGCCGTACCCGCGGGCGCTGTTGAGCTGCTGTGGCGGCTGGGCCTGCGCGAGAAAATTGCCAAATCTGTTGAACGCGGTGAGCTGTACCCATTGGAAGGCATGCTGCTGGTGTCGCCACGCGGCCATGAACTGCATGCCAAATTCCAGCATGGCGCACAAGGCAGCGACAGCTATGTCGCCCCGCGCATCTACTTTGATGCGCTTATTCAGGAACATGCCGTAGCCTCCGGCGCAGAGTTTTGCGTGGGGCAGGCCAAAGCGCCGATTGTGGAAAATGGCAAGGTGGTGGGGGTGAAGGTGCAGGGAAACGGCCGTACCCAAGACATTCGCGCCCGCCTCGTCATCGGAGCCGATGGCGTCACCTCTGTCATTGCCCGCGCCCTGCGCCCCAAAGCCGAGCAGCACAACGATGGCCACCGCGCCGTCGCCCTGCGCGCCTACATTGATGACATTGAGGAAATTCCCAAAGAAGTGGAGTTTTACCTGTACAAAGATATTTTGCCCGGCTACGCCTGGATTTTCCCCATTGGCAATAATCGGGCCAACATCGGGCTGGGGATGCGCTTAGACCATTTTCGCCAAAGAAAATACAGCCTGGAACAGATGCTCAAAGATTTTCTGGAGATGCCTGCCATTAAAAAACGGCTCTTAAACGGAGGGCAGCTGCGAGATGTCGCTACCTGGCAGCTCAATTTTGGTTCCCAAAAGAATCTACAGCACGTATTCGACGGGGCGATCTTGGTAGGTGATGCCGCCGGGTTCATCAATCCGCTGACAGGTGGTGGCATCCACAATTCGCTTATTTCTGCAGAATTGGCCGCCCAGGTGGCAGATGACGCCCTCAAAGCAAATGATGTTTCGCGCACCAAAATGCAGGTGTATGAGCAGCTCTGCCACGACCGGATGTGGGAAAGCATGCGCAACTCTTTCTTGATGCAGCGAACTTTTATGCGGTTTCCCTTTGTGGTAGATTTTCTGGTGAGACGGATGAAGGAGAATAGCCAGCTAGCGCAAACGTTCCTGACCAAGCTGTAAAATGTTGGGCCTTAAGCTGTTGGCGAAAGGTAGTTTTGAATTTTGCCGGGTAAATCGAAGATTGGGGTGTCTTTGGAAATGAAGTCGGTTGCGCCAGCGTTGAGGCTTTCTGTCTTGGTGAGTTGACGATCGTCAGCGGTGTACATGAGGATATACGGCCGTTGCTCCGGCATCAGTTCCCGAATGCGACGACACACCTCTATGCCATCCATGCCGGGCATCATCACATCCAACAGGATGAGATCAGGCATTTCATCCCCCACCATTTGCAAAGCCTGCTTGCCGCTTGACGCGCCGCGCACCTTGTACCCAGCCTGCTCCAAAATGAGCAAACACAGGTTTACTAAAGACTGCTCGTCATCAACAACCAATATCTTTGGCTCGCTGGGCAATGGGTGCGTACTCATAGTGCCATTGTAGAGGAACAGCGCTTACCCGTAAATAGTCGGTAAGAGCCATCGATATATTTTAGGCGTTCAACATGCCGCTGGGCAGGGCCACGGCGAATGAAAATTGACTGTTTTCAGGACAGATTTCGCAGATTGCGTACAGATTTTTTCCGCATCAGGCAATAAAAAATCCCTCTGGCGGTCAGTGACGCAAATCCAGAGGGATACATTTATTTTGCGGTAGGAAACTGCTTATTCGGTAGGGCCAAAGCTGCGCCGGGCCGTTACGCTTTGGGCTTGCGGACCGCGCCCCTTGTCAACCAGTTCAAATTCGACCCGATCGCCTTCGTAAAGGTTTCGGTAGCCATCTCCTTCGATGGCCGAGTAGTGTACAAACACTTCTTGTCCACCGTCTTCAGGGTTGATAAACCCATACCCTTTCAACCGACTAAACCATTTTACCATACCAATTTGTTTACTCATTCCGTTACCTCCGCGTTGAGCATATGACGCAAAAAGCACCAAAAACCCCAGCGGTAAGGGCTTATGGTGCTATGCAAAAACTAAATAACAATACATCGCTTTCTTTAATTCCTGTACCGCTCATGATGATACAAAAATTAACATTGAAGCAGAGGCATGTCTATGAATATCGCGTGAAAGCTGGTGGAAATGAGCGTGAACGGCCGTTACGGGTGAGGATTTAGCACAGCCTGGATCATCAGTTCACGAATGCCAGTATCGGTAAAGCCGACGCTTTCTGCCTGCTGAATAGAGGCTTCGTTGGCTTGGGCGGCAACATAGAGGGGATACGGCCGTTGCCCAACAAATAATTCGCCATCGCCGACACCACGCTACGCCCCCAACCGCGCCGCCGGTACCCTGGGTGCGTGGTGACGCCAATTTCGGCAAACTGGGGCGACTGCCAATTGAGCGTAGCCGATGCCCCAATTACATCATTTTCGCGGTCGCGAATAGAGAAACGTGGCAAGCCGTTGGCGGCTTTGTCTTGCGTTACCAGCACGTTGATAATTGGCTGAAACTGGTCTGCCTTTAGCCGAAACAAGCTCAGGTGCTCCTCTGTTTGCACGTCGAACAAGGCGTGCAGCAGTGGGGCATAACGGGCGGGGGCATTGAGGATAACGGCCGTTCCCGCATCAATCGCCTCGTAGATGACTTCCGTGCTGGTTTGCATGTTGTGGATGGGCAGGCGCAGCGTCACAAACGGCCGAAACAAATCCATCCCCGTACGGGATAAAGCCACATACCCTTGGGCCTGCACGGCGGCGTAGGGATACGGCCGTAAAATCGTGCGGTTGTCTGGATGATAAAAAGCAAAATAAGCAGCCATCCCATCGGCCGGATTGGTTTCATCCAGCAAATGATAGATGGCACGTCGTTGTTGTGTTAAAGCCATACAAATAATCAATTTCAAAAGATTTCAAAACTCTTCAAGGCAATTCTTTTAACGACAAAGAAACGCAAGACTTTTGAAATCTATGCTGTGTGGTTTTTTGCTAATCCCCAAAACTAATGCCCAAATCGCGACCCGTCAAAATGGTGTCGCAATCGAGCGGCACTTGCTTCATGCGGCCGGCCACGTCGGCCAGGGGCACATAATTCACCGTGGGCGGGTCCAGCGCCACCATCACGCCAGAGGCCCCTTCTGCCAGGGCACGCACCGCCGCCGCACCAAAGCGCAGCGAGAGCAGCCGGTCGTATGCCGTGGGCTTGCCGCCACGCAGCAGATGCCCCAGCACCACAACGCGTGTCTCCTTGCCGGTGAGTGCTTCCAGGGCAGCCCCCACCTTGTACCCCACACCGCCCAGCCGTTCCGCCTGCCCCACCGCCTTGCCAATGACGGAAATGTCGCCCCCCACTGGCTTGGCCCCCTCAGCCACCACAACGATGGAAAAGTCGCGCCCTCTGGCAGCGCGGCGCTGAATTTTCTCGGCCACTTTGTTGATGTCGTAGGGAATTTCGGGCAGCAGAATCACATCGGCCGTGCCCGCCACGCCAGAATTCAGGGCGATCCACCCGGCATAGCGGCCCATCACCTCCACCACCATAATGCGCTGGTGCGAAGCGGCCGTTGTGTGCAAACGGTCGATGCATTCGGTGGCGAAGTAGACGGCCGTATTAAAGCCAAAAGTCGCCACCGTCTTATCCAAATCATTGTCGATGGTTTTGGGCACGCCCACCACGCGCAGCCCCTTCGCCGCCAATGCCCCGGCAATGCTTAAAGAGCCATCCCCCCCAATCGCTACCAGAGCATCCAGCTTATGCTCGGCAAACGCATCCAGCAATTCATCCGAGCGATCCACCTCGTAATAGTGACCATCTTCGCCCAAAACTGGGTACGCCAGCGGATTACCCCGATTGGTGGTGCCCAAAATGGTACCGCCCAGATGCGTAATGCCGCGCACCACATCTGGCGTCAGCGGCATCAAGCCGCCCTCAGGATATTTCTCGGGCATTAGCAGCCCGTTGTACCCATCGCGAATACCCACGCATTCCCAGCCGCGCTGCGTAGCGGCCAGCACAATCGCCCGAATCACTGCATTTAGGCCAGGGGCGTCGCCGCCGCCCGTGTTAATGGCAATCCGTCTAATTTCCATGACAATTCCTTGCTTGTTTCAGTAAATCCATCGTTAAGTATGACTCCACTGAAAAAAGGGTGATTTCACCGCAGAGGCGCGGAGAGCGCAGAGATCTTTCTCTAGTAATTTTTAAAACTCTGCGTCCTTTGCGTCTTTGCGGTTTGTTTTCTCAGTGGACTCAAGTATACAATCGGTTGCCGCTTCTGGCATCTGCGGGCAGCGCACGGCAAGCGAGTGATTATGCAAAAATTATGGGTAGGGTTAATAAAATTTGGCTTCCGCCTGCTGTATCAGGAGATGGCCTGGACGTATGATTGGGTTAGCTGGCTGGTTTCGCTGGGTGAGTGGCGGCGCTGGCAGTTGGCGGCCCTGCCGTACCTACAGGGGCCTACCGTTTTGGAGATTGGTCACGGGCCGGGGCATTTGCTACTGGCCATGCAAAAAGCAGGCCACACTGTTTTTGGCCTGGATTTGTCGGCACAGATGGGGCGGCAAGCGCGGCGTCGCCTGCACAAACGGGCGCGAACGGCCGATTTGGTACGGGCCAGGGTGCAGGAAATGCCATTTGCCTCAGCCAGTTTTAACACGGTGCTGGCCACCTTTCCTACAGAGTACATTGTAGACCCGCAAACGTTGGCGGCGGTGCAGCGGGTGTTGGTGGGGAACGGCCGTTTCCTCATCGTCCCAGAAGGGCATCTCACCGGGCGTGGGGGGCTGTATCGCATCATCGATTGGCTGTTCCGCATTACTGGCCAGCGCGATGGCGCATTCCAGGTGGATGAAGCCCACAACTGGCCCCATCCGTCGCTTTGGGAACCCTTTCGCCAACGGTTTGTAGCAGCGGGCTTCTCGCTGCAAATTGAGCAAGTGACGCTGGCTCGCAGCGTCGTTACCCTCTTCATTGCCCACAAATCCCACACGCCCAACCAGCTGGATGCCGTGTAACAACCGGAGCCCGCACCGCCCGCCGCAAACCTGCTGGCCCCAAAGGCCAGGCAGCCTCACATAAGCACCAAACTTTCACAAACACCGCTAAAAAAAAGAGCTGTTACACGTTATAATGTAGCCCACCGCTGTGAGGAAAATCCCATTTCAATGGCAGGAGCCTTCCGCAAGGCCAAACAACCCGATTGCATTTTGGTCACGCGCAAAGCAAAACAGGAAACACCATCATGATCGAAGTAGCAAAAAATGTATTTCATATTCCACTGTTTCCACGGAATATGGTGAATGCCTATATTGTCGATGGCTTTCTGGTCGATGCAGGAATCCGCAGTTCAGAAAAGAAATTGCTAAAAGCCATTGACCAGATTGGGCGGGGCAAAATTGAGGCCCACGTTTTAACCCACGCCCACCCAGATCATCAAGGAGCCAGCGCCGCCATTTGCCAACAGCTCAACATTCCGCTGTGGTGCGGCCGCGATGACGTGGCGGCTATGGAAAGTGGTCTTGTTTCGGGGGACGATCCCAATTCCAGCAGCTTCATTGTGCGTTTGCAGCAGCGGTATTGGACGGGGCCAGCCTATCCGGTTACCCGCAGCCTGCAAGAAGGAGACAGGGTAGGCAGCTTCCAGGTGCTAGAAACGCCAGGGCACTCGCCAGGGCACATTGTGCTTTGGCGCGAAGCAGATGGGGTGCTGATTGTGGGGGATGTGCTGAACAATACCAACCTGCTCACAACCATTCCCCAACTGCGCGAACCGCCAGAAATGTTTACGCCCGATGTGGCAGAAAACCGCAAATCGATTCGAAAAGTGGCCGCGTTGCAGCCAAAACTAATCTGCTTTGGCCACGGCCCCGTAATGCCAAACACAACCCAACTGAATAAAATGGTTGCCAAATTGCCCGGTTAACGGGAACCTGATTCATAGAGGATTTTTGACAATGAACCCAACATCACAAAACGAAGCAAAATCCCATGTTTTTTACCATGAAGATGGCTATGTCGAAATGAAGTTTTTTGGCATTGTGCCCGCCTCTGAGCTGAAGCGACTGCTGGATGAGATGAACCAGATTGCAGCGGCGTTTGGGCCAATGGGGGTGCTGGTAGACGGCCGTAACGGCCGTTTGCACCACGACGCCGGTACCCTCATTGCCCTTTCTGAAGTCAATCCCACACCCAAGCTCACACACATGGTCGTACTCACCCACACCTCGGCCAGCCGCCGCGACGTGATTGTGCAAAACCCAACAGGCCTCGTGCCCCAGGTAACCGTGCGGTCGCTGGAGGTGCCGGTAAAATATATTAGCAACGAAGCAGAAGCCCGACAGCTGGCCGCAAAAGGCGGGCCAGACCTGGCTTGATAACTCGCAAAGTTGGTGCGGGGTTGGTAAAATCGGCCTATGAATGAACAAGACGTAAGGGAATCGGCCGAAGCAGAAACGGCCGTCTCTCCCCCCAACCAACCAGCCCCAGCGTCGCTTTCTGAACGACTGTTGCTGTTTTTAATCGCCGTGCCAGTCATCGGCATCGACCAATTCAGCAAGTATCTGGTTGAAAGCAATCTGGCGCTGTTTGAAGTGTACGCCCCCATCCCCAGCCTGGAATCGGTCTTCCGCATCTTCCACATTTACAACACCGGGGCCACCTTTGGCCTTTTCTCTGGCGGCGGCGATATTTTTCGTTACCTGGCCATTGTGGTGAGCCTGGGCATCATCTACTACAACCTCACCCTCCCCGGCAACCATCGCCTGCTGCGGCTGGCGCTGGGGCTGCAAATGGGCGGCGCATTGGGCAATATGATCGACCGCTTTCGCCTGGGCCACGTCACCGATTTTATCGACATCGGCCCGTGGTACATTTTTAACCTGGCGGATCTGGCCGTGGTAAGCGGGGCGCTGATTTTGGGCCTTATGGTGTGGCAAGAGTCGCGCGAGTTAAAAGCCCAGCAGCAAGCCGCTCACGCAGATGAGGCACGGAGAGAAACGGCCGTTCCCCCCCAAACTGATCCCACCCATGAGTAACCATACCCAAACCTTACAGCTCGATGCCCCTGGCCAGCGGCTGGACAAGGTGCTAACCACCCAGCTGCCAGAGCTCTCGCGCACCCAAATTCAGCGCTTGCTGAAGGAGGAGCAAATTTTGGTAAACGGCCGTCCCGCCAAAGCCAACCTCAAGCTAGAAGGCGGCGAACAGGTCACCATCACCCTGCCAGAACCGGAAGAGACCGAACTACAGCCAGAAGCGATCCCCTTGGATATTCGCTACGAAGATGACGACATGCTGGTGATCAACAAGCCAGCGGGCATGGTGGTACACCCTGCCGTGGGGCACAACAGCGGCACGCTGGTAAACGCCGTGCTGGCCCACTGCCCAAATCTGCCCGGCATCGGCGGCGAAAAGCGGCCCGGCATTGTGCACCGGCTGGACAAGGAAACGTCTGGGCTGATTGTGGTGGCCAAAAACGAGGCGGCGCTGCACCATTTGCAGGCGCAATTTAAGGCGCGCAGCGTGGGCAAGCAATACCTGGCCCTGGTCGATGGCCAGGTGCAGCCACCAGCCGCCCTCATCGACGCGCCGATTGGCCGCGACCGGCAGCAGCGCAAAAAGATGGCGGTGATTCCGTACGGCCGTTCCTCTGCCCACAGCCGCCCCGCCAAAACCCAGTACGACACCATCACCGCCTACAATGACCACACCCTGCTGCGCTGCGAACTGTTCACCGGGCGCACCCACCAAATTCGCGTGCATCTGGCCTACATCGGCTTCCCGATTGTGGGGGATAAGGTATACGGCCGTCGCAAAGCCAGCCTGCGGCTAGGGCGACAATTTTTACATGCGTCGGTGCTGCAATTGAAACGGCCGTCTGACAACGAAGAACTCACCCTCCACGCCGAACTCCCCGCCGAACTCGACGCCGTCCTAAAACAGCTGGCGGAATAAATTCCAGGCAGAAAGCATGAAACCTGTAGACGATATTGCCCAATCCAACCAAGCGTTGTGGGAAGCTGAAGTGCAAAAAGGGGGTGGCTATACGCAGCCGTGGCTAAATTTAGACCGCACGATTGTGCAGCGGTTGGCAGCAGGCGAGCCCGTTTCTACCTCTGTGCCGCTGTACGAACTGTTTCCCACTGACCTACTCCAGAACATTGCCAGGCAAAATGTGCTCTGTTTAGCGGCAGGTGGGGGGCAGCAAACGGCCGTATTCGGCCTGCTCGGTGCGCGAGTCACAGTGGCCGATCTTACCCGTGGGCAGCTAGACAGCGATAAAAAAGCAGCCGCACACTACGGCTACCCCATCACCGCCATTCAGGCCGATATGCGCGATTTATCCGCGCTGCCCCGGCAAGCATTCGACCTGGTTTTTCAGGCCGATTCACTCGCCTACGTTCCAGACGTACGCCAGGTGTACAGCGAAGTCGCCAAAGTGCTGCGCCCTGGCGGCCTGTACCGCGTAAAGCACAACCAGCCAGCCGTCCACCGCGTAGCCTGGAACGGCTCAGCCTATCAAATTGCCGCACCGTATGCCGAAACCATCCAGCACCGCCCCGATGGTGGCATCGAATTTCGCCACCGCATGGATGACATTTT
This sequence comes from Candidatus Leptofilum gracile, assembly GCA_016713825.1. GTDB lineage: Bacteria > Chloroflexota > Anaerolineae > Promineifilales > Promineifilaceae > Leptofilum > Leptofilum gracile. The sequence continues at coordinate 331,052 of JADJOJ010000007.1, forward strand.
TAACGGCCTCATTGAAATTGGGTTCCACATCCTGCGCGTCGTAGAAGCCCCCCATTATCTGCAATCCTTCGCCGAAGAAAAGCCAGGCAGCTGGGGCCATGAAACGCGCTACGTCGCAGGCGGCTTTGCCATCATCGCCCAATTTACCAGCTGAACGCCCGCTCTTGACCCACCCCCCAGAAAACAAAAGTGGCGGCCAAAGCCACCACTCTCAAACCCATTACCCATTACCAATTACCGTTTACAAACTACCATTCTGCCCATTCGGTGCCCGGTACCCATTCTGGCTAATCGGTACAGAGAAGGCAAAGGTGCTGCCTTCCCCCTGCTGGCTAATGCACCAGGCGCGCCCGCCGTGCCGCTCGGCAATGGAGCGTACAATCGCCAAACCAAGCCCAGAGCCTTTCACTTTTTCCTGACCACGCTGCTTCACCCGGTAAAACTTCTCAAAGAGGCGCATTTGGTCTTGCTTGGGGATGCCAGGGCCGCTGTCTTGCACGCTGAGCACCAGCTCCTCATTTTTCTGCTCGGCGCGCAGCCACATGGGGCCGCTGTTGGGTGCGTATTTAATGCCATTGCCCAGCAAATTGGTAATTGCCTGCCGCAGCAGCGAACCATCTCCAGTGATGGCTGAAACATCATCTGGCACGTCTACGTGCAGCTTAATGCCTGCCAAATGCGCATGCTGCCAATACTCCTCAGCAATGCTTTCCAGCAGCGGCCTCACCTCGATGCGCTCTTGCGCCAGGTCCACGCCCGCTTCGATGCGGCCCAAATCGAGCAAATCATCAACCAGCTGGGACATCTGGTCGATGCCTGCCAAAATTTTGTCTAAATATTCATGCTGTTTGGGCGAGAGCTCATCCACCATGGGCACCATCGTGGCGTAACCGCGCATGTAGGTGAGCGGGCTGCGCAAATCGTGCGAGACAGTGGCCACAAAGTCGGACTTCATTTCGTCAATCTCTTTAAGATGGGTAATATCGCGCAGGACGGCGACGCGGCCAAACACCTGCCCTTCGTTGCTGATGATGGTGGAGGCGCTGGCGTAGTAGGTTTTGCCGTCGGGCATGGGCACTTCCAGGTTGCGGGTATGCTCATCTTCCCCAGTGAGCGCTTTAACCAGGGGCACCGATTCAATTACCTGGGCCACGGGGCGGCCGGTAACTTTGCTGGCGTTGAGATCAAAAATACGCTCGGCGGCCCGGTTGATGAGCAAAATGCGCTCGGTCTGGTCGGTGACGATGACGGCGTCTGTGGTGCTGGCCAAGACGGCGGCGAGGCGGCGGCGGCCTCCTTCGGCGGTGGCAAAGAGGCGGGCGTTTTCTACGAGAACGGCCGTTTGCGTCGCCAACGTCACCAATAAATTTCGCTCAGAAATATCGTAGCTGTGCGCCTGCCGGTAACCCAACCAGAGAATCCCCTGGAAGCGGTCGTGCGAATAAAGGGGGATGGCTACCAGGGCAGGCACGGGTGGTTCCGTCTCCTTCTCCAGCTCCAGCGCGGCGCGAATCTGGTTGGGGGTGGCCAGCATCAGCTCCTGCAGGTGGCGCAGGCGGGTCATGATGGGGCGATCCAGCAGCTTCATCGCCTCGGCGGCTGGCCCTTCGCCATAAGAAAGCGGGTTGCCCCCGCTGGGGTTGAGCACCACGGCACGTGCTCCGGCAGCGCCGGTGCCCCGCAGCGCCCCGCGCAAAATGGCGGGAATGCCCTGGTTGAGGTCGATACTGGTAGAAACGTCGTGGCTGGTACCCAGCAGCAGCGACAAATCGTTGAGCTGCTTGCGCGTGGCCCGCTGCATTTGGATAAACGCCTGGTTGAGCTCGCCAATTTCATCTTCACGCTGCTCCAGTTCGGTGGCGGCCCAGCTGCCCCCGGCGGCCATCGTTTTGCTGGCAGACACGATTTTGCCAATCGGCTGGGTGATGTCGCGCCCCAGCAGGGCGACGTTGGTGTAAAAGAGGGCGGTGCCCAGCAGCAGCACCAGCAGCAGTGGCCAGCCCATTTGCAACGCCTGGCCGAGAACAATTTGGTAAGGAACGGCCGTTACCACCGTCCAGCCCGGTTCTGCCATTGTTTGGGTATAGACCAGTTCACGCGTTTCGTTGCCTTGCAGCCAGCCACGGTAAGCCTGGCCATCGGCCACGCCCGTCAGCCAGAGCCGCCGCAGGTCATCGGCTTCATCAGGCCAACTGGCCCGCAAATAGGCGGTTTGCGGATGGGCAATAATCTGAGACTGTTCGTTGACCAAAAAGCCAGTGCCGCCGCCAACGGTGCCTTGCAGCCCCACCAGCAGATCGTCCAGGCTAAAGTTGGCCAGCCGCCCCACTAGCACGGCCCCGGTTGCGCCATCGGCAGAGGTGATGGGCACCACGAGGCTGAGCACCTGTTCGGCGGTGGGCATGTTGGCCAGGGAGACGTTTTTGGAATTGGGGGCAAAGGATTGGGCAATGGCGGTGATTTCATCGTCGGAGAGGGTGGCAGGGGCGGCTTCTGTGGGGAAAACGGCCGTTACTTCCCCCGCCGCATCCACCAGCAGCAGCTGTTGGTAGCTGGGGTTACGCGCATACAATTCGGCCAGGGCATCACGGGCAACGGCCGTATTGGCACTCAATAACGCCGCCTGGTCTGCCTCATACAGGGCAAGCTGCGTATCTAGCTGGTTGACAAATTCGGGAATCTGCTCCGCCACCACCCCGGCATTGTAGGCCATCTGCTTCACCACCAGGCGGGTGGAAACGGAGATGGCCAGGTTATAAACAACGGTGATAGAAAGCAAAATGAGCACAGCGGCAAAGGTGAAGTAGTTAAACTGAAGGCGTTTTTGCAGGCTGCGCCGGGTAGGCGGGGGGATAAGGGGTTGCGACGGCCGTAAATCGGGCACGCTGCGCAAAATAAAGATGATTACACCACCGGCTACCAAACCTTCTAGCAGCCGGGGCCAGAAGTTGGCCGTGGCCACCACCAGCGCCTGGTCCAACGCAGAGAGGCCGGAGACGGGAACGGCCGTAAACATGCCAATACCGCTCAAAACAGCCAGCAGCAAGCCCCCCAACAAACCAGCCACCCACGGTTGCCGCAGCCAGTGATAAATTTGCCCGGCATAATTTTGCTGGAGGAGGAAGGCGAGGGAAACGGCCGTAAATGCGCCCCAAAAAATATCGAAAAGCTGGTGCGTTTGCCCTAATGTGGTCCCCAAACCAGTGGCCGCACCAACAAGAAATGCCCCCGACGGCCCCAACACAATCCCCGCCAACAGCATGGGAATCATACCCAGCAGCATGACGGCACTGGCTGGCAGATCAGCCACAGGTGGCGAAGCAAAAGCCAGGCGCAAAGGCAGAAACTGGCTGGCCACCAAACCAGCCAATGCCAGCGCCATTGTCCACAACCAACGATTGCGGGTAAAGCGACGCAAGTTGGGGAGAAAACGGAAAATCAGGTAAACAAAAAGGGCGGTACAAACAAGTAAAAGCAGATAGCCCACCGCACGGTTTGGCAGGTTAAGCGAAACTTCCCTACTTACACCCCACAGAGTTACTGGCATACGGTTGTTCTCTTCACGCTAAGGGTTCTTCCCTTTTGCTAGCTGACGGAACACTCCTCGTCACTTACGTTACAACGGCATGACTACTGCGTTACAACGACAATTACTTTACAATAACGAATCCTGCCCGATGATTATAGCATGCGCCCAAAGGGCTAGCAATGAACCGGTAAAAAAGTCTCTTAGCCGTTAGTCATGTGTTTACTGCCTGTCCCTCAAACGGGTAAAGGCAAACCGCCCAATTTGCCATGAAGCAAATGGTCTGGCGAGGTCATTTGCACGATTGCTCTGGGAAAAATGTAAATACAAGTTGACGAAAAAGTCAGAGGCCTCTAAGATTAATTTATTAGGAGGAATTCTCGTGACTTTGCAAAATATTACCCATAACATTCGCTTTAAAATTATTATTTTACTTGCTGCTTTTTGCTTTATCATAACCTTTACAGGCACTACCTCAGCAGCAATAGCCAATCTAAAAATAAGTGGCTCAATGCCCTCAATTGGCGATGTCTATAGTTTTGAGATTAGCCCAAATGGGCAATATGTTGTTTTTTCTGCAGACCTACAAACCGATGAGGCATTTGAGCTATATAGCGTACCGATTGATGGGAGCCAACCACCCATACGAATATCCCAACCATTAACATCCGGTTCTCATATTTTTGTCTATCAAATTTCCAATGATAGCAGTCGAGTTGTGTATCGTTCTATCAATGAGACGCTTACCGCAAGTGAGCTTTACAGTGTGCCAATTACAGGCGGTACCATTCAAAAGCTCAACGATCCTTTGGTGGCAGGGGGGAGTGTTAGCACTTTTATCATTTCCCCAGATAGCAGCAGAGTCGTTTATTTGGGTGAAGGGCTTAAAAGTGTGCCAATTGCAGGCGGTACCGTCCAAAAACTTAACCACACATTAGATGCGGCTGAAAATCTTACCGCCTCCGTTGCAATTTCCTCAGACAGTAATCAAGTTGTATACACAACATGGCACACCATAAATCACACATCTGATCTTTACAGTGTACCAATAGAAGGCGGTACAGCGCTTAAACTCAATAGCCCGTTAGTTGCAGAAAGAAGAGTTAGTACTTTTGATATTTCCCCAGATAGCAGTCGAGTGGTTTATGCTGCTGACCAGGACACGGACAATCTATACGAGTTGTTTAGCGTACCAATAACAGGTGGTACGGTTCAAAAGCTTAACGACGATTTGCTTGCTGGCGACGAAATTAATTCTTTTGAAATTGCTCTAGACAGTAGTCGGGTGGTTTATTCTGCTAACAAGCAAACAGTTGGAGGATTCGAACTTTACAGTGTCCCTTTGTTTGGGGGGACCGTTCAAAAACTTTCCGATACAGTATCTATTGGTGGGGATGTTTTTACATTTGATATCGCTCCAAACAGCAGTCGCGTCGTTTTTTTAGTTTCGATGCCACCTTCCCAGCCTGAACGGCCGTATGGTGCTTGGGAACTCTTTAGTGTGTCAATTTCGGGGGGGGCAACCCAAAAGCTCAATGGTACCTTAAGTACAGATGAAGATGTCAAGGGATTTAGGATAACGCCAGACAGTAATTATGTTGTCTACCGTGCCGAGCCAGCACTTCGTAATCAAGCGGAGGAACTTTACAGCGTGCCAACAAATGGTGGCTCCGCACAAAAACTCAATGACACTGTGACAACGGGTGGCAATGTCGATTACTTTGTCATTGCCCCAAATAGTAGTCGCGTGATTTATCGAGCCGATCAGGAAACAGACAACGTTTTTGAACTATACAGCACAAGCATTACAGGTGATCCTGTCCAAAAGCTGAACGGCTCTTTGGTTGATGGTGGGAATGTTACGGGATCAGAAACGTTTCTAACCTTTGTTACCATTTCCCTATACAGTAATCATGTTGTATATCTTGCAGACCAGCAGACAAATGATGTTTTCGAGCTGTTTGTAACATTTGATGATTCTATAGAACAGTTTAAGCTATTTTTACCTATGATCGAAAAGTAGATGCTTTGAGATTACCTGAAGCGGCTACCTAACTTTGCTTTTGACTTGGGTTTTTCAGCCACATTGAGAGCTTCATTGGTTCAGGCTTCTACACTGTGTATATTGGTTTGTCATTTGCCACGATGTCATCTATCATCCCGCCAATGAATTCTCGCCGTCGTACATACCTCATTTTAATTGGTTTAATCATTTTAACCATCCCTTGTTACCTGGCCGGGGTCATTTTACTGGTCATCGCCCCCGATGCCCCAGTCTCTGAGCTGCCGCCGACGCTGCCCGTGGTGGTTTCACCCACACCTAGCAACACGGCCGTTGCCACCGAAGTTTTACCCCCAGGCACGTTAACGGCCGTTCCCACCAGCACCCAAGGCGTACCCACTTCCACCCTGCCGCCCACACCCGGCCAATTCCAAACGCCAACCACACTACCCACCGCTACCGAAACAGCAACAGCAACGGCCACCAATACTGGCACCACCACACCAACAGCAACCGGCACCGCCACCGCCACGGCCACCAGCACCGCCACCCAGGCTGCCTCGCCCACGGCAACCGGTACCAACACGCCAACCGCAACAGCCACCAGCCAGGCCACGCCGACAATCACCGCCACCACGGAAGCCACAGCCACCAGTGAAGCCACGGCCACCCTTGAACCAACCGCCGAAAACACGGCCACCACAGAACCGACGGCAACCACATCACCCTGATACCGCATATTTCTATCAAAGAGAGTTTTCATGGATACATTCAAACTTTTACAAACCTTAACTGAAACCCCCGGCCCCTCTGGCAACGAAAAAGCGATTGCCAACGTGGTGCGCGAATGGTGGGAACCATACACCAGCCGCTTCATCAGCGACCATGTGGGCAACCTGATGGCCGTCAAAGAAGGCAGCGGTGAAGCGCCCCGCCGCACCATTTTGCTGGCGGCCCACATGGACGAGATTGCCTTGATGGTACACCAGGTTGTGGGCCACAACGGCAATGGCTTTTACGCGTCACCAACGTTGGCGGCGTGGATATTCGCCATTTGTACGGGCAGACGGTGGTGGTGCATGGCACAAACAAGAATTTCCCCGGCGTGCTGGGCAGCCTGCCTGGGGCGATGCTGCCCGAAGAAAAGCGCAGCAAGCCGTTTGGCTACGAAGAGCTGGTAGTTGATGTAGGCTTGCCTATGGCCACGGTGGAAGCCGAAATCTCTGTGGGCGATTTTATTAGCTTTCGCCAGCCGCTGCGTAAATTGTTAAACGGCCGTGTCACCGGCAAAGCGCTAGACAATCGCGCCTCCGTCGCTGCCGTCACCGTTGCCCTGGACTATTTGAGCCAGCGCCAGCACAGCTGGGACGTGGTCGCCGTGGCCACCGTGCAGGAAGAAACGCGCCTGCTGGGGGCGTTCACCAGCGCCCATTCGCAACAGCCAGACTTGGCCATCGCCATCGACGTAACCTTTGGCAAAGGCCCCGGGGCCAGCGACACGGGCACCTTTGAACTGGGCAGTGGCCCCGCGCTCGACCTGGGGCCAAACGTGCACACCGGCATGTACAAAGCGCTGAAGAAAACGGCCGAATCTCTGGAAATGTCCATAGAAACGGGCACGCACAGCCGAGCCAGCGGCACCGACGCCTTTGGCGTGCAGGTCGCTCGCAGCGGCATCCCCACCGGCCTCATCTCCATCCCCCTGCGTTACATGCACACCATGGTCGAATCAATCGATTTAAAGGATATGGAGCGATGCGGCCGTTTGATGGGCGAATTCATTGCCCAGCTGGACGACAAATTTTTAGATGGCTTGGCAGCAGGGATGATGGAGGAAGACAGTAAGCAGTAATCAGTAAACAGTATTCAGTCTGGTTACTGGTTACTGACCACTGGTTACTGAATACTGACCACCGATTACCGACCACGGATAACCAATATGAACGAACTACTCAAAAACTTAACCGAAGCCGTCGGCGTGTCTGGCGAAGAAAAAGAGGTGCGGCTGCTCATTCGCGACCTCATCGCCGACCACGTAGACGAATGGCACGTAGACGCAATGGGCAGCCTGATTGCCCTGAAAAAGGGAACCGGCGAGCGCAATTTGCGCGTAATGGTAGACGCCCACATGGACGAGGTGGGGCTCATCATCACCGATTTCGACAGCAACGGCACGCTGAAATTTAGCGGCGTGGGCGGTTTTGATGACCGCGCTCTGCTGGGCAAGGTGGTGCAGGTTGGCCCCAAAAAGATCACCGGCGTTATCGGCGCGCGGCCGATTCATTTACTCAACGCCAGCCAGCGCAACAGCGTGGTGCAGATGGACGAGATGCGCATCGACATTGGCGCAAAAAACAAAGATGCAGCCAGCGGCAAGGTGAATCTGGGCGACCGGGCGGCGTTTGTGACGGAATACGAAGAGCTGGGGCCAACCGCCATCGGCAAATCGTTCGACAACCGGGCAGGCTGTGCGGCGCTGATTGAGCTTTTGCGGGAACGGCCGTATCCCTTCGACCTCATCGCCACCTTCACCGTGCAGGAAGAAGTTGGCCTGCGGGGCGCCACCACCGCCGCTTACGGCGTCAAGCCCGATCTGGCCCTCATTTTGGAATGCACCCCCGCCTTCGACCTGCCCAACAAGGACGACGTGAGCCCCAACGTGGCGCTGGGCCAGGGACCATCCATCTACGTGATGGACAGCGGTACCGTGCAAGACCCGCGCCTGGTCAGCCTCATCACCCAAACCGCCGCCGACAACGACATCCCCTTCCAGATTCGTCGGCCGGGCGGTGGAGGGACGAATACGGCCGTAATCCAACGCGTGCGCGGCGCAATCCCCGCCGCCACCATTGCGGTACCCGGCCGCTACGCCCACACCCCCACCATGATGATCAACCTGGATGATTATGCGAATGTGATCAAGCTGGCCAAAGCGACGTTGTTGAATTTAACAGAAGATATTGTGAAACGTAACTGAGTAATTGGGTAACTAAGTAATTACGTAATTACCCAATTACCTAATTACCAAATTACTTAGTCCTCAACTCAAACGACTTTGAGGTTAAGAAATGTACGATTTAATCAAAAAACTGGTAGAAGCATACGGCCCATCGGGCTTTGAAGACCACATGCGGGAGCTAATCCGGCCCGAAATTGAAAAATACGCCGACGAGATTTCGGTGGATGCGATGGGCAATTTGATTGCGCTCAAAAAGGGCAGCGGCGATGGCCTCAAGGTGATGATCGCCGCCCACATGGACGAAATTGGCCTGATGATTTCCCATATCACCGACGATGGGTTTTGCCGCTTCACCAATATCGGCGGCATTTACCCCACACGCTGATGGGCAGCCGAGTTCAGTTTGAAGACGGCCGTATCGGCATCATCTACAGCGACCGGATCACCGATCGCGGCAAAATCCACGGGCTAGACAAACATTACATCGACGTCGGTGCCAGCAGCAAGGCAGATTGCCCGGTGAAGGTGGGGGATGCGGTAGGCTTTGTGCGCGAATTTTTGGCCCAGGGCAAACTGCTCAGCGCCAAAAGCATGGATGACCGCATCGGCTGCGTAGTGGCCATTGAGGCGATGAAGCGGCTGCAAAATACGCCGCACGACGTTTACTTTGTCTTCAGCGTGCAGGAAGAAGTGGGCACCCGCGGGGCACAGGCCGCCGCCAACATGCTAGACCCCGACGTCGGCATTGCCCTGGACGTCACCCTGGCTGGCGACACCCCAGAACCGACCCCCATCGCCGTGGATTTGGGCAAGGGTACAGCCATCAAAGTGAAAGACAGCGGCATGATTGCCCACACCGGCCTGGTGCGCCTGATGAAAAAACGGGCGGAAGAAGCCAACATCCCGTACCAGCTAGAGGTGCTCACCGGCGGCTCCACCGACGCCCGCTCCATCCAAATTGCCAACGGCGGCGCAGCAGCTGGCTGCATCTCCATCCCCTGCCGTTACGTCCATTCCCAAAGCGAAACCGTCCACGCCGACGACGTAGAAAACTCCATCAAGCTTTTGGTTGAAATTTTGTCTAACCCAATCGAACTGTAGAACAGGCTCGTGGCAGGCGCTGCAAAAGTGTCTGCCACCTCCCCCTCCCTAACCCTCCCCCGGCGGGGGAGGGAACTTCTGATCCCCCCTCCCTTCGGGAGGGGTTGGGGGGAGGGGATTGAGGGGAGGGAAACTTCCACACGGATGAACAAAAAACCCCCAACCAACCCCACCCTCCTCAACCACGCCCGCGAAATGCGCCAACAACCAACTGAGCCTGAGCGGCGCTTGTGGCACCATCTGCGGCGCAAGCAGTTAGACGGCTTCAGGTTCCGGCGGCAGCAGCCGCTGGGTGCCTACATTGTGGACTTTTACTGCCACGACGCCCGGCTAATTGTCGAAGTAGATGGCGATAGCCACGCCTTTCAAGAAGAATATGATGCAGAACGCACAGCCTGGCTGGAAGCAGAGGGGAATCACGTCATTCGCTTTTGGAATAAAGAGGTGATGCAAAACCTTGACGGGGTTTTGCAGGTGATTTTGACAGCGTGTGAAAACCCTTTTCCCCCACCCTAACCCTCCCCCGGAGGGTGTTTTTCCCCCTCCCTAACCCTCCCCCAGAGGGGGAGGGAACCGGATCTCCCCTCCCTTCGGGAGGGGGCTAGGGGGAGGGAACTGCGCAAGCCCAAGTGGTGTTGTTTACCACAACCCCCAAAGAAAACAGAAAAAAGCAGAAATCAGAATGCAGAAATCAGGAGCCAGCAATGGAGAGATGTTCGGCAACCCGGAACCCGAGGCCGCTGAGCCTGAAGTCAGGGTTGCTGAGGTACCGGAACGCGGCGCGGCTGTCCCCCTGATTGTTGAAGAACGCGCCCCCGCGCAAGCCACCCTTTGTGGCCACCCATTCCCACACGTTACCGCTCATATCGGCACAGCCGTAAGGGCTGTCTCCCTGCGGCGAAAATTGACCAACAGGTGAGGTGGTCTTAATGCCAGCTTCACTTGTGTTGCAATGATTATCCCGCCAATCGTCCCCCCAAGGATATTTGCGCCCGTCAATGCCTCTGGCCGCTTTTTCCCACTCTTCTTCGGTTGGCAGTTGGCAGTTGGCCCATTTGGCATACGCCTGGGCATCGTGCCAGCTAACAAGGACAACCGGATGGTCAGCAATTTTTTGCGGCGGCGTTTTGCTGCCCTGCCAATGGCTGGGTGGTTTATGCCCAGCAGCAGCCACAAAACGGGCGTAGTCTGCATTGGTCACGGCCGTTTTAGCTATCCAAAATTCAGGCAGGTGCCGTTTTTCCTTGTTGTCGCCATACAAAAAGCCGCCCGCCGGAATGCGAATCATCTCTTTGCCACTGATGGGATGCACCCGAATATCTGGCGGGTTAGGAATGAGAATTTGGGGCTTTTCGCGGGGCTGCACCTCAATTTTGGCGGGCGCAGGTTTTGGCTTTTCTATGTTTTTCGGCTTCGGTCTGGTTTCAGCTTTAGGTGGCGCAGCCTGGGGCACACTGTTTTCGCTAGCCAGCACCGTGAGCAGGCGGGCCACGTCGGTTCGGTAATTATTCTGAAAGGAAATGAACTGGTAACCGCGCCACAAAGCGGGCGGGCGGCACGGTTTTACATCGAGCGGGTAAAAAGCAACCTCTCCTTCATGTTCCATGGTGACGGCAATATTGGTTTCCCGCTTCACCCATTTGGAACTCACCGCATCTGGGGTAAGCAGCACCAAAAAAATGCCGCTTTCGTCCAGCCCGCGATTAATCGCCTCCACCCACTGCTCCCCCGGCTGAATGCTTTCCGGGGCAATCCAGGTTTGCCAGCCGTTGGCGCGTAAATCGGTGGCCAGCCGCTGGGCCAGCTCCGCATCCTGGTGGGCATGGCTGATGAAAATTTGGCGTGGGTTGCGTTCCCCTACGGGAATGGTCACAGCCTCTATAACCGTAACCGTTTGCCCAAAGGCATTGCGGAAGGATGTGGGCAACTCTCGCTGTAACACGGCCACTAACTTTTCTTCCTGGGCGTTGCGTTCGCACCAGCCAATCAACTCCATCACCTTGCGCTTTTTGCTCCAGTCGCCGGAAAAATCATCGTACACGTCCCGAAATTCCACGGCACAGAGAATGCGCAGCTCCTCATCGGTAAAATGTTTGGTGATAAATTGGTTGAGTTGGCTTCGGTCGTAAGTCATGGGCACTTTTGTAATTGGTTGGTTGCTGGTTTGGGCAATTATACAAAAATCATGGTGTTGGTGTAGGGGCAGGTTTAGTGAAACCCGGAGTTCCCTCCCCCTAGCCCCCTCCCGAGGGGAGGGGGAACCAAGCTCCCTCCCCCTTCGGGGGAGGGTTGGGGAGGGGGAAATAGACGTTGCCATACAGCGTCTCTCCGCTTAGAATCTGGTGGTATGCAAGATAAATTGGTGGATTTAACGGCCGTTCTCCCCCTCATCCGCAACAACCAAACCATCGCCCTGGGTGGCATGACCATTTACCGGCGTCCCGTCGCCTTTGTGCGCGCTTTGTTGCAGCGGCAGCCGCGCCCGCAAAATTTGACGCTGCTCACCTTTACCGCCGGGCTGGCCAGCGATATGCTGGTCGGCGGCGGCTGTGTGAGCCACGTGCGCACCTGCTACTTTGGGCTGGAGTCGTTTGGCTTAGCGCCGATGTTTACGAAGATGGTGGAAAACGGCCGTCTCACCATCATCGAAGAAAGTGAAGCGAGCATAGCCTGCGGACTGCGCGCCGCCGTGGGGCAGCTGGGCTTCATCCCCAGCCGCGCCTGGCAGGGCACCGACCTGTTCAAAGTGCGCCCCGACGTGAAAACGATCATCGATCCGTACAGCGGCGAAACGCTCACCGCCTTTCCCGCCATCCAGGTGGACGTGGCCATCATCCACGTACTGAAGGCGGACCGGTTTGGCAACGCCATCCTGGGCGGCAATCCCACCATCGACGAAATGTTGAGCAACGTGGCCAAAACCGTCATTTTGACGGCCGAAGCGGTGGTGGATAAGTTGGAGGGGCCGGTAGAGTTGACCGGGTTGCCGGTAACGGCCGTTTGCCACCAACCCAATGGCGCGTGGCCCACCTCCTGCTACCCCGCCTACCCCCTCGACGGCGAAGAAATCCTGCGCTACATCGACGCCTGCAATGCCGGGCAGTTTGAGGATTATATATTTGAGCGCTAAGGTGCGACGCACTTGCGAAGTGCGTCGCACCTAGTAGAGAGCTATGTACACCATTGACGAACTAATTTGCGTTTGCATTAGCCGCCAGATTGAGGATGGCGAGCTGGTAGCCCAGGGGATGTCTACCCCGCTGGTGGCGGCAGGCTACCTGCTGGCCAAGCTGACGCACGCGCCCAACCTCACCTTCATCTCCGCCATTGGGCAGACGTTTTGCCAGGAATTTGCCCCGCTGGGGCTGGCCACGGTGGAAAACTTGTGGCTGCGCAACGGACTGTTCACCATCAACTTCATCACCGGGGTGTGTGATTTTTTGCCGCGCTACCAGCCGAAAGAGTTTTTCCGCCCCGGCCAGGTGGATCCGTTGGGCAATTTCAACAATGTGTTCATGGGCGGCAGCTACGCCCAGCCAAGACTCCGGCTCCCTGGCTCGGCGGGCATTGCCGATGTGACGGTGTACGAGGAAAAGGTGTGCCTGTATGTGCCGCGCCACGGGCGGCATACGTTTGTGCCGCAGCTCGACTTTCGCAGCGGCGTGGGGCACGTGCCGGAACGCACCCGGGGCAGCGGCCCGCGCTACCTGGTGAGTGATTTGGGACAGTTTGATTTTGGGGGTGAAAACGGCCGTCTCCGCCTAACAACCCACCACCCTGGCACCACCCCCCAGCGCATCCAGGCCAAAACCGGTTTCCCCCTGGCACTGGCCCCCGATTTGCACGAAACCAAACCACCTACCGCCGAAGAGCTCCGTCTGCTACGCGAAAAAATCGACCCGCTGGGCATCCGCACCCTGGAAACCTTACGCGGCGCCCACCGCAAAGCCAAACTCCGCCAAATCCTCGCCGCCGAAAAAGGAATTTTAGGACGCGGATAAACGCGGATTAACGCAGATAAAAAAATCCGCGTCATCCGCGTTCATCCGCGTCCTGTTTTTTGTACTTCTGGCAGAAGATGCGTCTGCGATGTAACATTGCCGCCATGAGCAATCTGAATCCAAACATCCCCACATCTGAATTGGCCGGACTGATGACCACGGCAGGCAGTAAGCTGAACGAATACCAGCTCAAGCTGCTGACGCCCCACCTGCTGCTGCGCACCATTTTGGACGAGCCAAAATCGGTGGCGTACCAGATTTTGCAGCAGCTAAAGCAGCAGCGCGGCTTTGATCTGGACGATCTGACGCGGCGGGTGGAGATGATGGCCCACACCAACAAGGGGCGCAACGCCAAGTTCTTTTTTACCGACGATTTTGGCAAGGATATTGCCCTGGACGAAGAGATGCTGGTAGTCATCGACGAGGGGCTGACGATGGCCCAGGCGCGGGAGGAGCTGAAGGCGGGTTCCGGCCACGTGCTGGCGGCGATGGCCCAACATCCCATCACCACATCGGCCGTTTTGCAGCGGGTGGGGGTGAACCCAACGGCCGTTCTCACCCTGCTCAACGACGTGGGGCAAAGCGGCACCCCCATCATCCACGATTTTGTCTCCGAGGCGAAAGAGGGGCGCGCCACGGTGGTGTACGAGCGGCAGGAGCTGCTGCGCGATTTGCTGAGCCTGATAGCCCTGGCCCAAAATCGGCACGTCATTTTGGTCGGCCCTGAGGGCGCGGGCAAGCGCACCCTGGGGCAAAGTTTGGCCCAGGCGATTGCCGAGGGGAACGGCTTCACCAATTTGCGCTCGCTGGTGCAAATTAGCGAGACCGCCCTGCTAGAAAATCCGCTGGCGGCGATGCGCGCCGGGCTGCGCCGGGCCAGCGGCGGCGTGCTGCTGGTGCCCAACATCCAGCGCTTTTTTGCCGACCGGCTGCGTGCCCAATTCCCAGAACAGGTAAACCGCGAACTGCAAAAGGCGCTGCTGGGCAATGAGCAAATCATCATCGGCACCACCACGCCGGGGGATTATGAGCTGCTGAGCCAAAACAACCTCATCCGCCAAAACACGCAGCGGCTCAACGTGCCGCCCGCCACGGTGAAGGAGACCATTTCCGTCCTACACGCCCATCAGGAGCGGCTAAAGCGGGAGTACGAGGTGGCAATCAATCTGGATTCGATGGAAACGGCCGCTCAAATTGCCAGCCAATATATGAAAAATATCGCCCTGCCCGCCGCCGCCGTGCAGCTAGCGGAACGCAGCTGCGCCCTGGTGCGCATCGCCTCCTCCAGCCCGGAGGTGGTTTACCCCGGCATCGCCCCAGACAACCAGCTGGATCCTGAGGATGTGCTGGAGGGTGCGGCGCAAATCACCAACGTGCCGGTGAGCAAGCTGGGCGAGGATGATCGCAACAAGTACGCCAACATGGTGGAACATTTGCACAGCCGGATTATTGGTCAGGAAACGGCCGTTCTTGCCGTCAGTCGTGCGGTAAAAACAGCCAGGGTGGGGCTGCGCGATCCCAAACGGCCGATTGGTTCTTTTCTGTTTTTAGGCCCCAGCGGCGTCGGGAAGTCGGAGCTGGCCAAGGCGCTGGCGGAATTCATGTTTGGCACGGAAGATGCGATGCTGGTGCTAGACATGAGCGAATACCAGGAAGAAGCGAGCGTCAACAAGCTGATTGGCGCACCGCCGGGGTACGTTGGCTTTCAGGGGGGCGGGCAGTTGACCAATTTTGTGCGGGAACGGCCGTACACCGTCGTCCTGTTTGATGAAGTAGAAAAAGCCCACCAGCGCGTCTTTGATGTGCTGCTGCAAGTGATGGAAGAGGGCCGCCTGACCGACAGCCAGGGGCGGCAAGCCACCTTCAGCGAGGCGGTGGTCATCATGACCAGCAACCTGGGCGCACGCCACATGCTCGTGCCGTACATTGGCGAAACCGAGAAAAATTTGGTGATGGGCGACGTGCACGCCTTTTTCCGCCCCGAATTTCTGAATCGGCTGGACGAAATCATTTTGTTCCACCAGCTTACCAGCGATCAGCTCGGCCTCATCCTCGATTTGCTGCTGAAAAAAGAGCTCAAGCTGGCCGCCAACCAAAATATCGAGCTAACTTTAACAGACGCGGCCAAACAGTGGCTGCTGGCCCAAAACGATCAGCCCGAATTTGGCGCGCGCCCGCTGCGGCGCATCATCGCCCGCCACCTGCGCGAACCGCTGGCCAACTTTTTGCTGAGTCAGGCGGGGGCTACGGGGGGTGGAACGGCCGTTACCGTAGACGCCGCCAACAACGAACTTATCTTCAAAATGAACTAAAACTCACCGCAGAGAACGCGGAGGACGCAGAGAAAAATAAAAATCTCCGCGTTCTCCGCGCCCTCTGCGGTAGAAATAAAATTGGAGGGTTTCATGTCCCAAACATTCACCGGAGTTGTTCAATTTGCCAACGGCGCACCCGCCGCCAACGTCACCGTCCGCCTGTTTGATGCGGATGTACTGAGCGAGGATGATGATCTGACCATAGAACCCGGCCTTTCAGATGAGAAAGGCGTGTTTACCGTCGGCTATGACCAGAGCCGCGATTTAGATTTTGCGGATATTTTTCGGCCGTATTTGCACTTTAGCTACAAACATCACGGCGAACCGCGCACCCACCAGGCCGACGTGCAGCCCGACCAGCGCGACTACCGCCTGCCAGAGATTCCGCCGCTTGAATTTATTCCCGCCACCCACGGCTTTCAGTACGTCAACCGGTACCCCGGCTACTGGATTCCGTTCTCCGTCCCCTCCATCCCCGATATTCCCAGCGTGAGCAACATTTACGGCCTGTGTGGCGGCATGTGCGCCACGGCGATGGACTTTTTGCTGGCTGGACGGCCGATTCCGCAGCGCCGCCGCCGCCCCGGGCGCATCACCCCGCTGCACCGCTACATCCACAAGCGGCAGGTAGACAGCCTGACGGCGGGAACCCAGGTGGCCCGCTTTGCCCGCTGGATGAGCTTGCCAGATACGGCCGTACACCGCCGCACCGCCGAAGAGCTCAAAACGATTCGCGCCAACCTGGACAAAGGCATCCCCACCCCCATCGGCATGGTGTATGTCAGCACCAAAGACACCATGCAAATCTGGCAAAACCACCAGATTCTCGCCTGTAGCTATGAAGAGCTAGGCGAAGGACGCATCCGCATCCTGGTTTACGACCCCAACTTCCCCCGCCGCAACGACGTCTTCGTAGAATCGTGGCCCGACCCAGAGACGGGCGGCGTGGCCAGCGTGCAGCGCATTGGCAAGAAAGACAAAGTCACCCGCGGCTACTTCGTCATGCCGTACGAGCCGGTCATCCCCCCCGCCATCCTGGACGATGACACCGCCAGCGACGACAAAGACGAGCGCGGCTTTGGCTAAATAAGCGAAATTTGCAAGCAATCCATGCTATAATGGCGGCCAATTTAACTTTATGAGGGCAATCTTATGGCAATCACACCTACAATCGACGCACTGATAGAAAAAAATCCAAAGCTGCGTGGCGGACGGCCAATTATAGCCGGAACAGGCACGCAGGTTCGGACTGTTGCTGGTTTGTATAAATTGGGTCTTATTGCTGAAGAAATTGCCACACAGCTCCCCCATCTCAATCTGGCGCAAATTTACGCTGCACTTACCTACTATCATTTACACACAGCAGAAATTGAAGCTGATATTGAAGCTGATTCTGAAGAAAACCTCAAACGATTATCCAATAACAGCTAATTTTCATGAGTCGTATCAAACTCTATCTGGATGAAGATGCCCAACGAACGGATCTCATTCAGGCGCTTCGCGCTCGCCATATTGATGTCTTAACAGTCTCCGAAGCTAATTTCCTTGGTCAGCCTGATGATTTTCATTTGCAATTTGCTACCGAACAAGATCGTGTTATTTTCACATTCAACCGGGGTGATTTCTTTCGTTTGCACACTGAATGGCTAAAAAACGAGCACCATCATGCCGGGATTATTGTTTCTGAACAAGTTGGAACTGGCATCGTCGTGCGCCGTTTGTTGCACCTGATTGATAGCAAAGAAGCAACTGAAATGCAGGATTGGCTAGAATTTTTAGGCAACTGGAGCTAAATCTCTCGTGAAAAATGGCAATGACATCTCTAGTGGTGATTACGGCCGTTCCCCCACCCCAACCCCTCACCCAGCAAAATCACACATCAGGCTCGCTAACCTCCCCCACTGCATCCCGACGGCGCAGCCACTCTGAAAACAAAATGACGCCAATGGACAGCACCAAAATAATGGAACCCAAGGCCACAATGATGGGCAGCTTGCGCGGAAAGCGCAGTTGGGAATACATGTAAATCGGCAGTGTGGCGTCTGTGCCCACCAGGAAAACGCTCATGGCATACTCGTCCACCGAGGTGGTGAAAGCAGTTAAAAAGGCGGCAAACAGGGCGGGCAGGCAAATGGGCAGCGTCACCCGGCGCAGCGCCCCCCAGTAGGTGCAGCCCAAATCCATCGCCGCTTCCTCCAGATTGGTGGGGAACCCGGCCAGGCGTGCCGCTACAATGAGCATAACGATGGGAATGTTGATGACCACATGCCCCAGCCCCACCGTGAGCAAACTCAGCTCCACATCAACCAGCTGACGGAACAAGATCAGCAAAGCCACCCCAATCACTACCGAAGGGATGACCAGCGGCAGGGCGGCCACGACCAGCAGCAGCTGTTTGCCCGGAAACTCATAGCGCACAACGGCGATGGCCGCCATCGTACCCAAAATGGTAGCCAGCAGCGAAGACCACACCCCCACGATGATGCTGTTTCCAGCCGCTTGCAGCAGTTCGCCCGCCTCTAGAAGTGCCTGGTACCAGCGCACGGTAAAGCCAGACAAGGGAAACCGCAGCGACTCTGCATCATTAAACGAGAACAGCACCAGCAAAAAAATGGGCAGGTACAAAAAGATGGCCAGAAGCCAAAAGTAAGTAGATCCCAAAGAAATTGAGCGTTTCACGTTATAAACCTGCCAGTTCAGATAAGCGCACAAAGCGGCTAAGAATGAATAAAGGCACCAGTACCACCACCAACATTGCCAGGCTCATCAGCGCCCCCATGGGCCAGTTAAGCGCCCGCAAAAACTGATCGCGCACGATGTTGCCAAACATGATGCCTTCTGGCCCGCCCACCAGCGCCGGCGTCACGTACTCACCCACCGTAGGAATAAAAACGAACAGAAACCCGGCCAGCACTCCCGGCAAGCTCAGCGGCAGGGTAACGCGCCAGAAGGTTTGCAGGCGGTTACAGCCTAAATCGTAGGCCGCTTCTAGCAAATCCTTATCAATGCGCTCTAGCCCGGCAAAAATGGGCAGCGCCACAAACGGCACCCAGACATACAGCAGCGTTACCACTACAGCTTCTGGACTAAACAGCAGCAGGGTGCCACCTTCTTGGGCCAACCCCAGCCAGCTCAGAAACGAAGCCAACGCGCCGGAACCGCCCAAAATTACCTTCCATGACAGCACGCGCAGCAAATAGCTCACCCAGGCGGGCACGATGATAATGGTCAGGAGCACGTATTTTTTGTCGCCAGCGAAGAAGGAAAGGTAGTAGGCAACGGGGAAGGCAAAAAGCACAGTGAGCACCGAGACGCCAAACGAAAGCACAACCGATCGGCCCAACAAGCGCAGGTATGCTTCATTGGCAAAAAACTCGGCGTAGTGGCGCAGGGTAAAGGCGGTTTGGGCCTCACCGAAGGAGCCTTCGCGAAAGGAAAAGAGGCCCATGACGAGCAGGGGGATGAGAAACAGCCCAATGAGAAACAGCACCGTGGGGGTTAGCAGGATGGCGATACGGCCGTTTTGTTCCATCAATTCTCCTCTGAAAATAAACCTCCGGGAGGCTTCAAAAATGGCCTCTGTTACGCACTGAACCTCCCGGAGGTTGGGTTTTCATTCATGGTGGTCAACGACAGTTGGTGTCGTCTGCCATAAAAACAAGCACGGATTCCCCACCTGGGGGAACCCGTGTTCAGACTATGTTCAATTGATAAAAAAGAGGTAACGCCGCTCTTTAGGGAGACGCTTTGACCGTGTCCCACAACGTGGTGCGGGCAATGCGTTGGGCTTCCGTTAATGGCCGGTACAAAACCGTACGCTCAGTTAACGTATCGACTTCGTCCAGGTCCATAAAATCAACCACATACGCATCGATCAGCGGCAGGCTGGCCGTGTTGGCCGGGCCGTACCAATATTCGTTGGCCAAAGCAGCCATCGACTCGTCGGCAATGGCGGCGTCGAGGAACTCATACGCCAGGTCTAGATCGCCAGAGTTGGCGCTGAGGCCAAAGCCGCAGACCCAGCCCAAACGCCCTTCTTCGGGCTGCACATAAACCACTTCATAGCCATCCGATTCCAGGTAAGCGTAGGCATCTTGCCACGCCCCAGCCACTATCCAGGCATCGCCAGAGGCAGGCAAATCGTACGCTTCGGTGTAATCAGACCAATACGTTAGCAAATTGGGCTTTAGCTCGATCAGCTTTTGCTCGATTTGCGCTTCCTGCTCGGCCGTAGCGTTCCAGGGATCAAACCCCAGCGCCAGCGCAGTCAACACATAATTGGTTTCGGCCGAATCCCAGATGGCCACATGCCCGGCATACTGCGGGTCCCAGAGGTCTAGCCAGGCATCTGGCAGTTCTTCCACAAGGTCGGCACGCACCAGCATCGATTCGTAACCCCATTCCCAGGGAACGAAATATTGTTGGCCATTGAACTGGCCCATCGCCGCCAGGTCGTTCTGAATTTTGTCCCAGTTGCTCAGGCGAGACGTGTCTAATGGCTGTACCAGCCCGTTGTCAACGTACAGCTGCCACCAGGAATTGCAGGGATGCACCAGGTCTGCGCCAATGTCAGACTGCATCTTTGCCAGGGCTTCTGCATCATCGGCAAAAAAGCTGTATTCAACAACTTCATCTAAGTTATTGGCGTATTTTTCGGTAAAGGGGGCGTAAAATTGGGGATATTCGGTGGCTTCATAGCCAGACCATTCGAGGATTAGGAGTTGACCATCTGCCTCAACGTCAGGGTCATCCTCATCAACACCACAACCAGCCAACGCCAGGGGCAAGAGGAGCAAGCTCAATGCCGTTAACCAAATTTGAGGTTGTAATAATTTGGTCTTAATTTTGACTACCTCCGTGTATTAAACGACAAAAGCAGCCTGTTGGAAACGTACAACGGCCGTTTTGCCGAAAGCTAACGTAACAGCAGGGTTTTAGGGGGAATTAGGGGCAAGAACAAACCTGCTTTTACAAATTTTCACAACGAGCTACAGCGGCAAATTATGACAAATATTCAGTTGCAATACAACAAATTTGAGATTTGCTTTTGCCAAGAATTTACAGCTCCAGTTTCAGCAGGGTGCCACCAACGCCAATCACGTCTCCGGCGCTGATAACGGCCGTTCCCACCAGCTGTACATCATTCAGCAGCGTCCCATTCCGGCTGCCCCGATCCTCCAACCACCAGTTGCCCTCGCGGCGGATGATGAGCGCGTGTTCGGCGCTGGCAAAACCGTCTGGCAAGACAATATGGTTGCTGGCAGCCCGGCCAATGCTGGTAATGGGCAGCAGCGGATAGCTGGTGTTCACGGCGGGGTGCTCCACCTCATTGGCAATGATGCGCAGACGGCCGTACGGCCGTTCCTGTTCTGCCAGTGCCGCCGCCGTTACCTGCATGTCGCGGTAAATGAGCCAGGCCAGGCCGCCCAAAAATCCAAGCAGCAGCAAGCCGCTCAACACGCGAAAAATCAGCAAAATTAGTTCTGGGGTCATTTGGTGTCCGGGGGACGAATTTGGGTTTCGTCGTTCAGTTGGGTGGCGGGGCGCGGACGGGGCCGCTGCTGCGTTTCGCCCTCGCCATAGATGAGCAACACATCACTCAGGCCAATCACATCGCCAGAGTTAAGCACCGTTTCATTAACAGGTTGGCTGTTCACCTGGGTACGCCCCCGGTTGCTCACGTCGTAGAGGATGAAACGGCCGTAACGCCACCGAATTTGGGCATGTTTGCGGCTCACCGTGGGGGCATCCAGCACCACATCATTTTCCGTGCTGCGCCCCAGGCTGATGATCGGCTTGTTGAGCGGCACGTGGCGCTGCCCCTCCACAATCAGGTACGCATCCAGGGCGGCAATGTCGGCGGCAAACAGATCCGCCCCATCTTCCCGGTGGCGAATTTGGGTAACGGTGTGGCTGGGAAACGGCCGTTCCTCCCGCACCACAGCCACCAGAACAGACCGCAACGCAACTGCTGGATCGGCAACCAGCGTCAAATGAGGGGATTGGGAAAAAGTAAAACCCGCCTGCTGAGCAAACGCTTCCAGGTACGACTTTAGCTGAACAACAGCCTCCGGTTCCGCCGCAATCAGCCGGTCAAAACTTTCCGGGTGCAGCCGAATATTGTATTGGGCAGGCACAACGCCGCTGGCAGCCTCATTTTCCACCAGCCGCGCCAGCTCCGTGGCAATGTCTGGCAGCGATACGCCCCCGCCGAAGATGCGATTAAAGCTGCCTTCAACCAGCTGCTGGGCCAACGCCTCAAATTTTTGGAACGGTGTCTGTTTTGTCATCTGGCCGCCATTATAAGTTTGGCCAAACAGCCCGTCAATCAAAACCGTGCCCCATTGCGTGGTCATAGGCATCCGGTATACTTTCCCTCATCTTTAACCAATGTGGGGAGATTGGAAAATCGGAGATTAGAGATTGGGATTTTGCTTCCAATCTCTAATCTCCCATCTCCAGTCTCCTTTTGTACAAGCAACAAAAGGAAGCTTCATGAGCATTGCCAAACAAATCCGGCTGACGTCTTACGCCAGCTGCGCCGGTTGAGCGTCTAAACTGGGGCCAGGGGACCTGGCTCAAGCGATTGCGCCCCTGCGCAAACTGTTCAAGCCGGAAGATTACCCGGAGCTGCTGGTGGGTTTGGCCAAAGCAGATGATGCGGCCGTTTACCAACTCAACGAGCAGCAAGCGATCATCACCACCACCGACTTCTTCCCGCCCGTCGTGGATGATCCGTACGACTTTGGCGCGATTGCCGCCGCCAACGCCCTGTCAGACATCTACGCCATGGGCGGGCAGGTGCTGTTTGCTATCAACCTGGTCGCCTTCCCAGACAACCTGGGCATGGACGTGCTGAGCGAAATTTTGCGCGGCGGGGCCGAAAAAGTGGCCGAAGCCGGGGCCGTCATTGCCGGGGGGCACAGCGTCAACGACAAAGAGCCGAAGTACGGCCTGGCCGTCACCGGCATCATTCACCCAAGCAAGGTAAAGGCCAAAGGCGGGGCGCAGCCGGGCGACGTGCTGCTGCTCACCAAGCCGCTGGGCGTGGGTGTGGTCACCACGGCGCTCAAAAATGGGATCACCGATGAGGCGGATGTGGCGGTGGCCGTAACCAGCATGAAAACGCTCAACAAAGCGGCCGCCGAAGCCGCCCAGCTGGCCAACGCCCACAGCCTCACAGACATCACCGGCTTTGGCCTGCTCGGCCACGCCCACGAGATGGCGCATTTAGGTGAAGTGGATTTCCACGTTCAGCTAGAGGCGCTGCCCTGGCTGCCCGGGGCGCTGCGCTACGGCGCGGCCGGTGCCTTTCCCGGCGGCATGGGGCGCAATCTGGAATACTTCGGCCCCTGGGTTAAATTTGGCTCCGGCGTCAGCCAGCTGGTGCAAGACATGCTGATGACCCCGGAAACGTCTGGCGGTTTGCTGGTGGCCCTGCCTGCGGACCAGGTAGAAACATTTGTTAAGCATTGCGAAACGGCCGTACCCATCGGCCATGTCACCACCGGCGAAGGTTTTATTCACGTACATGGGTAATTGAGTAATTAAGCAATTGGGTAATTAGCCGCCAAAATTACCCAATTACCCAATTACTCAATTACTCCTCAGACCAATTTCCCACACAAAACTATGGACCGAACTGTACCCACTTCTGGCAACGAAGAAATTAACCTCTACCTCCGCACCTACTACTCCCTGCTGCGCAGCAGCCGCGAGGTGCAAATTAAAACGCTCATCGAAGCACACAAGCGCATGAACTCTGCCCTGCACGTGCTGGCCGATGAGCCACAGCCCGACATGGCGGCGTTTATCTACGCCATTTTGCGCATGCCTGAATGCCTGGACCGGCTGCGGCTCATCATCATGGGGCAGTCTGAGCAGGTGTTTGCCCAGCACGGCTTCCCCAACGTGGAAAGCTGGCAGCAGGTGAGCGCCCCCGGCCGCCGCCGCCGCAGCTACTTCGACGGCAACGACCAGTTGGCTGTTTACATTGCCAGCCGCTCTGATATTGATGACATGGTGCCCATTTTGGTGGCCTACCAGATTGAACGGCGCAAGCTGCGCCAACTGCTCAACAAAGACAATGTCATCAAAGAGCTAGAACGCATTCGCGATACAAAAGGGGGCATCCCCTCTGGCAACAATCTCCTCCGGCTGGGCCACATGACAGAAATTCCGGCGGAGGATTTGGCGCGATTGGCGCAGGTGTGGGGAGCCAAAACGGCCGAAAAATTCCTGCTCATCGCCCAAACAAAACAAGAAATCTCCATTCGCTCGTTGGCTGGCTCATTGGCCGATTACAAGCGGGCCACCCGCCGCTGGTGGCGCAACGTGGAGCGCCATCTGCCCGATATTTTTATGCCAGAGCGGCCCATCTATTTTGTTTCTAGCAATACCCACAGCCTGCCCAACCTGCTCAGCGGTTACGCCTTGCACATCGAGGAACAAATTCACACTTACATTCGCGAAAAAGGTTCCGACGAGCTGCACCAGGAGTACCACGATATTCTGGAGCGAAACGTGCCGAGCAGCCGGGAAAACTTTTTGTATTACGCCCTCAAAAAGCTGGAGCAAGACGATCCTCAGGTAACGGCCCAGCGGCTCCAGGCTGAACGGGAAATGGGTCTGGTGCGCATCCCCAGCGAACATGCATTTGACATTGAAGTGCAGGTCATTCCTCTCAATCGGATCAATTTGAACAGTATGGACGGCCGTTTACGCCTACCCGGTATCGAAAAGCTCCAGCAAAGCAACGCCCTCCTCGTCAACGTCGATTATCCGTTGGGCATGGCAGCCTACCAGGTGCTGACGGAGATTGCCCGAAACATCGCCGAGGTGCGGGGAGTGTACATCATGGGCAAGGCGGCGACGCTGAACGGCCGTATCGGCGACGTCATGATCCCCAGCGTGGTACACGACGAACATTCACTCAACACCTACCTGTTCGACAACTGCTTCGCCGCCGACGACGTGGCACCCTACCTGGTGTACGGCACCGTTATGGACAACCAAAAGGCGATCACCGTGCCCGGCACCTTCCTGCAAAACGAAGGGTATATGTCCGTTTTTTACCAGGAAGGGTATACGGATATGGAAATGGAAGCCGGGCCATACCTCAGCGGCATTTACGAGATGGTGCGCCCCAAGCGGCACCCGTCTAACGAGCTGGTGAATTTGTACAACAGCCCCTTCCCCGTCGGCGTGCTGCATTACGCCTCAGACACGCCGTTCAGCAAGGGCAAAAATCTCGGCTCGCAAAACCTTTCCTACTTTGGCATGGACCCGACGTACGCCACGATGGTGGCCATTTTACGCGCTATTTTTGAGACGGAATTAAACCTTATCTAATAATCAAAGATTACGCAGATTGAAAAGATTAAAAAATCTGGTACATCTGCGTAATCTTTGATTTTTCCTTTTCTTGGAGAACATGCGATGTCACAACTAACTATTTTTCAGGAACGAATTACGGCCGTTCGCCAAAAACTAGCTGAATGGGAGGTAGATGGCCTGCTCATCAGCAGCCCCACCAACCGGCGCTGGCTCAGCGGCTTCACCGGCTCCAACGGCCAGCTGCTGGTCACCGCCGACAAGGCGCTCATCGCCACCGATTTTCGCTACTTCACCCAGGCCATCCGCGAAGCGCCGGATTTCGGCCTGTTTAAGCACCAGCGCACGCTGGCAGATACGCGTAACTTTCTGGCCGAAGCCGGGGTGAATCGGGTTGGTGTAGAAGCCAAACACACCACCCTGGAACAGATGGATGAGCTGATTCAGGTGGAAGATGTGACCTGGGTGGGCCTGGCTAAAACGGTAGAACCTATGCGCATGGTGAAAACGGCCGTTGAAATTGAGCGCATCCAAAAAGCATGTGACATTGTGGACGGGGTGATGGCCCAAGTACCCCAAATTGCCAAAATTGGCATGACCGAGTATGCCGTCGCCTGGGAGCTGGAGAAGGCGCTGCGCGAAGCCGGGGCCGAGGCGCTGGCGTTCGACATCATCGTTTCTGGCGGCAGCAACAGCCCGCTGCCGCATCACCATCCCGGCAGCCGCCGCCTGGAAGCGGGCGATGCGCTCATCGTGGACATGGGGGCGCAGGTGGACGGCTACAAAAGCGACCTGACGCGCTCGTTTTATCTGGGCGAAAAGGCGTCTGTCCGTTATTTTGAGCTGTATCAGCTGGTGTTAGGGGCGCAAACGGCCGTCTTCGACCAGGCCAAACCGGGCATGACCCTCAAAGCTGTAGACGCCCTGGCCCGCGAGGTGTTTGCCAATGCTGGCCACGCCGAGCATTTTGGCCACGGCCTGGGCCACGGCATCGGGCTAGACATCCACGAAGACCCATTCTTCTCCCCCCGCGCCTCTGAGGAAGATACGGTGGCGGTAGGCATGGTGGTTACCATCGAGCCGGGCTGCTACCTGCCAGAAGGGATCGGCATTCGCCTGGAGGAAACGGCCGTTATGACCGAAAACGGGCTAGTGCCGCTAACTCACTGCCCTAAAGAACCAAACATCCCGTAAAATGCTCAAATTCAAAACGCTTCTCAGTGAAATCAGCTTCCAGCGCGCCCGTGACTATTTGGGGACGGTTCAAGCTGACGAAAAACCGGGACGCTTCTTGCAAGAAAAATTGGCTGGGCTGGATATCGCTTCGCTGGGTGTGGAGCAGTTTTTGGAGCAGCTGGTGCGCACCAAAAAGCCGCAAATCTTTGCCGAAAGCGCGGTTGTGGGGGATGGTTCCGACTGGAACCTGACCGAACTGGGGCTGCTGGGGGATATTGCCATCGCCGTGCCGGTGACGTTTTTTGATAACGGCCGTCACGCCCACCCCGATCTGCACAACCCGCCGTTCACCGGTTGGCTGTTGTTTGTGGCCGGGGCGCTGTTGCGGAACGGCCGTTCCCACACCCCCGCCGATTGGCCCGAAATTGTCACATCTGAAGGGCAAATTGATGAAGAGGCGTACTTTCACCTGTACGAAAGGCGGCTGTTGCCCAGCTTTTTGTTCATCAACCAGCAGATGCAGCAGCGGGGCAAGCAGGCGCTCATCACCGTGCCGGGGCTGGGCTGCGGCCTGTTTGCCGGGCCGTTTCAGGGGCAGCTGGGGGAAGTTCTCAAGCGCACGCTGCATCGTTTGCTCCAGCAACACCACCAATCGCTGCCCCATATTCGGGCTGTTTATTACGATCCGTACCGGGAGTGCCAGAATGAGCGGTATGAACTTGGCGGGGTGAGTTTGTTGGTACGGCCGTTGACCCACGGCAACGAAACCAAACCCCAGCTCTGCCAACCCACCGCCTACGCCGAAGCGGGCGACGATTTTAGCCACTGTGAACTGGTGAGCGTGGTCGCCTGGGACCATGTTTCCTGGCCGGGCAACGATTTTTACGTCGGCTCACGAGCCACCGATGATGGGGTAAAAGGGGCGGCGACGGATGTAACGGCCGTACTCACCGGCATCCCTGGCACGTACAATCCACAAACCTTTTGCTACGAACCGCCAGCCGGGTACCGCCACTGGCAAGAGGTGATTGACCGAAACAAGTTGGAATTGGATGTTTTGGGGAGCCTACAGGTTTTGCCACCTGAAACCTCAGAGGTTTGACAAACCTGTCTTGGTTGGTTTTTCGGACAATTAACTTTACCAAGTTCAGGTGTTTTTTGTTCCTTTTCGTTTTTTACTGAAAAGCCCTGCTGTCTATGCGTGCCAGCTGTTATTGCGTCGGGTAAAGTTGAATTGCAACGCCGCACCATATTTGCATATGTTGCGCTTTGCTGTCTGTTTCATCGAATTTAATAACATGCCGGTACGGTAAATATCCCTGCCGAGATAACATGAGGTGAAGCAGATCTTGCATATTACCATATAAAGTAGATTGGCTGCCATGATAACCCACGATGACTTCAACTTTGGCCGTTGGCGTTAGCTGGTAGGCGGGATCGATTTGGCTTAAAATTTTGGTGGCCCACTGATGAACGGCCGTATCATTCTCAAAAACCAAAAAAGTGTCACAGACTAATACGGCCGCATCCAATAATTGATAATGCGTTACCTGCTTAACCGGTTGCATAACTGCTGTTTCGCGTCTGTTCCAAGAAATTAACATCACTTTCTTCCTTTGTTATTGGTTGGTCCTTATGCTGGTTAGTACGCATTCAGGCAATAAAGCTGTGGGCCAGGTGCCGGATAGCCAGTAAGTGAGACGCCAACGAGACGCGCCGGGGATACCGTGGCTTCAGACGAGCCCAAAAAGCAGGGTGCCGCTCAACAGAGCGAGTCAGCTCAAAAATGGTTAATGGCCGACTCACCCCCCTAAGCCGGTAAACGCCTAATTTCTGCAGCGAGGCTCCCACAGGCATACAAGACGAACTGGCGGCTGCCTCTGTCAGCAAAATTTGTTCGCCGCGCCCCGTCGCCAATACCCGGGTTGTCTGGTTAATGGCGGCTCCAAAATAATCGCCATTCCGTTGTTGAGCGTCACCCGCATGGATGGCATACCGTACCCGTAGTTCTCCGATGGCTCCCCAATCGTGGGCACGCAGTTGACGCTGCACTTGGAGGGCAAATTCAAGCGGGTTCCCACAAGGGAAAACGGCAAAAATACCATCGCCGGTGTGTTTGATAATTTGCCCACCCCAACGGCCGATTTCCTTTTCTAGAATTGCGTCATGTTGCTGTAAGGCAGCCCCCATCACGTCGCCATATTTTTCCCATAGCCGGGTGGAGCCTTCAATATCCGTAAAAAGGAATTTCATGCTGTCCTCTCCTTCTCTTGCAAGACTTAAATGCCTCACTCTCTGGTCGAATCGTTTAAGTGACCGTCTGCAAATACGTTAACGGATTTGTGCGGACGGTTTAGCAGTAAGCGGCCACCTAAAAGGGGAAGTTATTGTTGGCCGCTTACCAAGTCTCTGGCGGTCTCCTCATCATCTGTTATTTAAGGCATAGGGGTTTGAGTTTTATTCAAGCGATTTTAGGGCTTAAGGGGGCCAAAACGGCCGTCTATTCGCATGAGGAAATATGGAAGCAAGATAGATTGCCAGGCACCACTGGCATAGCGCCTGGCAATGGAACTGCCTGGTTCTAGAGAACCAGTGTAAGGCTCACGCGACTGGAGGTGAGCCTTTCCCCAAAATCGGGACTCCCCCTTTTGCTCCAAAAAAATAAGATTTATCAGAAAAACTGCGCCATGTGTTACAATGTTGCCTGTGCGTCCATTGAGTAACGCTGCAATGAATGGCTCAAATTTCCGCCGGACTGTGCCATAAATCTACTGTCTGCTTAGGCATAGGGGATTGAGTTGTTTCAGCAAAAATCAGCCGATGATCCTGAGATGTATAAAAAGATGAATGACAGCACTTGGCAAACGGCCGTAACCCACCTCCCTCTCTGGCTGCGTCACCAATTCCCAGAAGCGGAACCGCTGGAAGTTCAAATCGGCCGTTTTTTAGCCAGCTTTAGCGCGCAGCTCGATCAGCTGCTGGCGCAGCCTTTGGCAGAAAGCAATCTGCCCCGAACAGAGCTGGCCCTACTGTTAGCCGCCATTTTTCTTGCTTCCCCAGGCGATTCAGCCAACTGGGAACCGCTGGTTAACCAGTTTCTCACCCTCTCCCCCAACAAAAATGCGTTAACCGATGAAGCGTGTTTGGATTTAGTCATCGCCTACGGCTGTGGCTGGCGGCGGGAAGTGGTGCCAGACAGCCAGGATTGGAACGGCCGTTGGCCACGTGCCATATTGGCGCTGCGCGTATTGGTCGAAGGCTCCTTGCATCAAACCTTTAAGCTCATCACCCCCCTCCTGCCCCCGCAATATGCCTTGTTTTCTGGCTCGCTCAAAACGGGGAGCCGCCTTTACAGCAATCTCATCACGCTTGAGCTGCTTCATAACCGCTGCCGCTGCGGTAAACACAAGCAAGGCTGCAAACAAGTTGGGGAGGCCTACGCCTGTGGCCAAACCTGCTGCCGCGAGGAACATCAACTAGGCAGCTGGAACCCAGCGGTTTGTTCTTTGCAGGCATTTGTGGCCCACAGCATTCGGGGCAATGCCAGCAGCCAGCTAAAAACCGGGGCTTTAAGCACCAGCATGCTCTATCCCCTGTTAACTGAAGACAATGGCTTCACTATCGATTCCGTTGAGTTTAAGGTGTGCGGCTTTTGCAGCGAACCGGCCATTCTCCAAACCATCGCCCAACACAAAGAGCCCAAAAGCCAGGGCAGCACCTTGTATGAGGGAAATAGCTGCCCAAATTGTGACACGCCAGCCAGTCGGCAAACCACTTACCATAAAGTGCGCAAAAATTGGATCTTAATCCCCTATGAATATGGTGGAGCGTATGAGATGCTCGATCGCTGGCGCTGCCCACGCTGCCGGAACCTGTTTCCGGTGACGCTGGGTGCCTGCCCCTTGTGCGCATCTGCCACGCCTCAACGAAAAACAACTATCTGGGTGTACTCACCCTGGCAGCGACATCCAGATGGGGAGGACGATTCAAGATGACCAGCCAAATGAAAAATCAAAGCACAGCCATCATAGCCGAAGCCAACCGTTTGCTAGCAAAGCAAACCTGGAAAGTGACGGAAGGATTTTATGCCGAAGGCACGGCCGTTTCCCTCTTCATCGACCCGCTGCCTGGTGAGAGGGACGGCCGTTTCCACGCCCCATTCACCCTTTTTCCACTCATCGGTAAGGTTGGGGATTTGCAAGGGGCCACCCTTTCGTTGGCAGACAGCGCCGGGGCCATCTATTTTGGCCAGCTAGACAAACGCGGCCATATCCTGTTCCGCGATCTGCAACCAGACAGTTTCCGCTGTTTGGCCGTTACCCAACCAGACGCCGCCAACGCGTCACAGCCCGCCCTGGCCGTGCTGCCTCCCCTGGCTGCCACACCACCCGCCGCCGCCGATGATGATGAGCTGTACCGCTTTGTCAACGCCAATCGGTCCCTGCAAATTAGTTTGCGCCGCGCCGGGGCAAATTATTTACTCTCCTTTCAGACGCAAGATGAAAAATGGCAAAACAAGCTGCTTGGCTTTGGCTGGACACCCCTGTTTTCTACTGAGCAAAACCCGCAGCTGGCCCAAACCCAACTGCTGCTGGCCGTGCTCAGCCAGGATGCAGCCGAAGGCGTTTTTCGGGCAGATGTTGACCTGGGGCAAGCCTGCCCCGCTTTTGTTTTGCGCGTGAGCGACCAGCCTTGGGCCTGGCAGCAGGTTGGCGCAAAAGATGAAGCGCTGCTGCGGCAATCCATCGCCAGCGCCGCCAACGAGCAAAGCCGCCGTGCCTGGCAAGCCGCAGCCGCCAACCAGCGTTTGCCAGCCGAAATGCAACCCACCATTGAACACGCACTGGCAGACCTGAACAGCAGCCCGCTCCGCCTCTGGTGGCAGCAGGCTGAAGCAGTTGGCGAGCAGGTTTCTCGCTTTATACAGACGCTTCAGGTGCAAATTCGGGCCGAGATGGCCACGTTTAGCGGGCTGCCCTCTGCTTTTCATGCGCCGCGGTTGGCAACGGCCGTTACCCGCAGTCAGGATACAAACGAGTCCAGTCCAGTAAACCTGGTGCCTCTTACCGCCCCCAGCGAAGCATTTTCCCTGCGCCTCATCGTTGGCCCCGTGTCTGGCCAGCAAACAACATTCAGCATCCAGGTATTGGATACGCTTTTGCAGCAGCCGTTGCCCCGGGTGCGCATTAACCTGTTTAATGAGCAAAAACAGCTGCTAGAAGGCGACCTGACCCGTGAAGATGGCCTGGTCACTTTCCATGCGCTTGAACCTGGTACCTACTTTGTCCATATTTGGTACCGTGACGAGAAGTTAGAGCTGCCCATCACCTTTACTGCGGACGGATAAAAGAGCCCATGACCGTGAAGCTGGCGATTGTTCGCCAAGATGCCACCACCTATTTGTTTCACTGGGATGCCCCCCAGAAAGAGGGGGCACCCTTGCGCGCAATTAGCGGTGGCATAGACCAGCTCACCATCGCAGCAGAACACCACCAGCGGCTAGAAGCGTTAATCACCGCTACGGTTGCTGGCTTGCAGCGCCTTCAGGTTGCAACCGAAAACCCACAGAGCGCAGGCGAAAAAACAAGCAGGCGGCTAGAAGAGTTGGGCCGTTTCATGTTCAACTTTTTGCTGCCGCCCGCCTTAAAAAAGTGGCTGCCGCAGCTTTCGGAAGGAACGGCCGTTCTCCTGGCCACCAACGACACCACCCTCCCCTGGGAACTGCTGCACGATGGCCATGATTTCCTGGCCCTAAAATTTGCCTTGGGCCGCCAACTGCTAACCCCCACCCCACCCAATCCGGCCCCCGCGCCAGAACGGCCGCATGAAAAACCGTTCCTCTTCATCACCAACCCCACCGGCGAGCTGGCAGAGGCAGACAAAGAAGTTTACAAACTCATCGACCTATGCGACAGGGCCTCAGAAAATATTGTGGCCCGGCAAATTAGCCACAGCCGGGCCAACAAAGCGGCCGTTCTAGAAGCATTCGGCAGCGGCTTGTATGAGTTTGTGCATTACTCAGGCCACGCCACAGCCAACGCCCTTTGCCTGGCCGATGGCCTGCTGAGCGATGCCGAACTCACCCAGGTGCTCAGCGGACGGCCGTGCGTTTTTCTCAACGGCTGCCAATCTGCTGCACAAGCAAAAACAGCCCAGCCCTTACCCTTGAGCGGGTTGAACGTCCAAAATTTAGCCAGCGCATTTATCATGCATGGGGCCAGGCTGTTTATTGGCTCACTTTGGGATTTATTTGATGCCGGTTCCCGGGAATTTGCCGAAAAGTTTTACGCCCTCATCCTGAACGGGGCCGCGGTAGGCGAGGCGCTGCGGCAAAGCCGCCGGGCATTCTATGCCGCCCGCCCCAACGATCCGCTTTGGGCCTCGTATGTCCTGTACGGCGACCCCACCGAGCAAATTGTGCCAGCTGCCCCGCCAGAAACCCGTGCTGTCACCCTCATGGATGTGAAGTTAAGCGGTTTGCCTGCCTTGTTTACCCAGCTAGGCATTGAACGCGGCAGCGCCCTGCAAGCGCAGATAATAAACGAAATCGCAGCCGTGATTGCCCAATACGGTGGAACAGTTTTTCGCCAGCTGCCGCCGCATCTGTGTGCGGTGTTTGGCCTGACTGATATTTACGGCGATTCTCCGGTGCGGGCGATTCGGGCGGCGCAGGCGGCGTTGACGGCGCTGGGAAGGCTAAACGCCCGTTTCCAAAACCAACTCCCTCACCCCCTTCAGGCCCAGGTGGGCATCAGCAGCGGCCAGGTGCTCAAACAAACCCACCGCCAGGCGGTTGAACTGTCTGGCAAGCCAGTTGCCCTCGTTACCCAGCTGGCAGATTGGGCGGCAGAGGGTGCAATCTTGACCGATGCCGCCACCTACCGCACGGCCCGATCTACCTTTGCCTTTACGCCCCATGCCCCAAACCCGGCAGCGGCTGAAGATTTTTACCTGGCAGGTGCCGAACTTGGCCAGGCAGGCCAGGCCAAGCTGGTGGGGCGACAGTACGAGCTAAACCAGTTGCAGCTGTGGTGGCAAGCTGCAACACGGGGGTCTGGGCATTTGGTGAGCCTGGTGGGGCAGGCAGGCATTGGCAAAACACGCCTGGTTCAGGCGTTTCATTCCTGGTTGGGCGAACAAAATCAGCGGTGGATAACGGCCGTCTGCTACACCTACAACGCCACCACTTCCTACGCCCTGCTGGCCCAGCTCATCCGCAATCTGGCTGAAATTGGCCCCGAAGATACCGCCCAAAAAAGCGAACAGCAGTTGGCCAGCCTGATGCAGCACATTTTGCCAGAAAATGCCGCCGATTCGGCGCGGCAGCATCGGGAAGGGGTCACTTTGCTGGGTCAGGTTATCCATTTGGCAGTTTCCGAACCCGTCATTGATGCGCTTGATCCAGAACTGCGGCAGCGCCGTCTGGCCGCCTTGCTCCAGGCGATTTTGGCCTACCAAAGCCAGCAGGCTCCACTGCTAATCACCGTGGAAGATTTGCATTGGGCGGATGAAGCCAGCCTCGCCGTTCTGGAGCCAATCCTTGCCAGCCTGGCGCGGCGGCGCATGTTGCTGCTGGCCATTTTTCGGCCAGATTGGCAAGTGCCGTGGGGGCATTGGGAGCATGCTCGCCAGCTAAATTTGCCAGAGCTTTCCGCCGCAGAGCAGCAAGAAATTGTGCAAAACTTGTTAGACGTCACGACGCTGCCGCCGCATCTGACAGAAACGATTTTGACCAGAACCGGTGGCAATCCTCTTTATATTGAGGAAACCGTAACGGTGCTGCGAGAAAACCAGGCGCTGACGCAGCAGGCAAATGGTTGGTCGCTAGACAGCGAGGCAGCGACCCAGCTGCTGCCAGACAAAGTAGAACAGCTGGTTTTGGCCCGTATTCAGCGCTTGTCTGAACCGGCGCGGGCGCTTTTGCAAACGGCCGTTGTCATTGGCCAGGAATTTGCGTATGCGCTGCTGCATGCTGTACTGCCGGATGGCGTACGCGACCGTCTGGACCTTGCTTTGGATGAACTGGTTGCCCGCGAGCTGCTGTTTACGGCGTCAGGCTGGCTGCCGCCGCAGATGACCTACGCCTTCAAACATAGCCTTATCCAGCAAATTATTTACGCCGATCTGTTAGATAGCGCCCGCCGCCGCACCCATCGCCAGATTGCCCAGGCGTTGGCCACTCTTCCCCCAGCGGCTGATGGACCTGGCATTGAGCAAATCGCTTTCCACGCCTACCAGGGGGATGACCGGCTGTTGGCCATTACCAGCTGTTTGCAGGCAGCCAGCCGGGCTGCCGAGGTGTGGGCCAACCATACGGCCGTTACCTGGTACGATCGCGCTTATGAAAAACTGGCCACTTTTGCTCAGGTTCCCCTGTTGGAGGCAGAGGCACAAAAAGGGGGCAGCGAACGGCAGATCCGGCAGTGGATTTTTGCCAGCCTCACCGGCAAGGCCGATATGCTGCTGCTGTTGGGGGAATATGAAACGGCCGTTCACCATTACCAGGAAGTGCTGGCTACATTTGAAGGATCGGCCCACCTCAGCACCACACTCCGGGCAGACGTTCACCGGAAAATTGCCGACGCATACCAAGGATTGGGTGATTATGATGCCGCAGAGCAAGCGCTGGCCACGGGTCTCACCTTTGTGGCCGATGCGCACAATTTGGAAACGGGCAAGCTATATATTTGGCAGGGGCTGCTCGCTTTCCGGCGCGGGCTGCTCGTAGAGGGACTTACGCCGTGCCGTCGAGGCATCGAAATCATTCAAGAGACAGGCAACCCCCAGGAGCTAGCCAGAGCGTACAATCTGGAAGGGGTGCTCTACCGCAACCTTGGCCGCAGCGCAGAAGCCATGTCCGCTCACCAGCAAAGCATCACCCTCTACCAAGAATCCAACTACATTCCCGGCCTGGAGCGCGCCTACAGCAATTTGGGCTGTGTGTTTCAGGATATGAGCCAGTGGGACCAGGCTTTGCATTATTTTCAGGAAAGCGCTGATCTGAGTGAACGCACAGGTGAAGTGTGGCGGCGGGTTGCTGCCGCCATTAACCTGGCCGAAATTTTTAAATTACAGGGCAGGTTCGACGAAGCACTGGCCCACAATCGCCAGGCGCAAACGCTGGCGCTGGCCCACGACCTTTCTGAGTTGGTTGGCATCACCCAGTTAAATGTGGGCGCAATTTATTTGAAGCAGGAAAATTTACCAGAAGCGGCCACCAATTTAACCCAGTGCCAGCAGCTGTTTGCCCGGTTAGAGACGGAAACTTATCTGGTGGAGACTTTGTGCAGCCTGGCCACGCTGCGCCTTTTGGAGAGAAAACCGGAAGAAGGATTGGCTCTTGGGCAAGAGGCATTTACGGCAGCGACTCAGCAGGAACGGCCGTTGGCCTTGGGAACTGTCAATCGGGTTTTAGGGCAGGCATACCGGCAGCTGCGGCAGTATCCACAGGCAGAATCGTGCCTGCGAGACAGTTTTCAACTTTTTGAAAAGCAAGCCAGTCCGTATGAAACAGGTGTTACGCTGGCCGCGTTGGCGCAACTGTATGCGGATGAAAACAAGCCGCAGCAAGCCATCACCAGTTGTGACCAGGCGATAGCTATTTTTGCAAGGCTCGGTGCCCAGCATGATTTAACGCTGGCCCAAAGTTTGAGGGATAAGATAGCCTAGCATTGCGCCCCCAAAGTTCGCATCAGGTTATTGCTGACGGCGCAATACTTAAACAGTTCGGCAACTTGTCATAATAACGTTTTATGGGTTTCTGCCGGACTGTACCCGACAGTTGTTGGGGAGCATTACAGGAGGGTATTATGAAACGTTGGTATAAACGGTTTGTTCCGGTCTTTTTTGGGTTGGCTGTATTGCTGGTTACGGCCGTTCCCACAGTCACTTTGGCGCAGGCAGCTTTTCCAGAAAGCCAAACACAGCTCAGTTTGCGGCAGCCACCAGAAAGCGGCCTCGCGGCCTTGCCCCAGGCCGTACGTCGTCCCACAGAACGGGCCAGCCGGAGCGGCCAGTTCACCAACCGCCGGGTCGATTTTGCTACCCAGCAGACGGCACCGCTGCCCACGCCGCACCCAAACGGCATTCAGGCAACCAGCGCCATTTGCCTGGTAACCACCACCGCAGACAGCGGCAGCGGCAGCTTGCGCAACTGCCTGGCTAATGCCAATGCGGGGGATGTGCTTAATTTTGATACGGCCGTTTTCCCCCCAAACAACCCCGCCACCATCTCCCTATCAACTCCCCTACCTAGCATCACTGTAGATTCATTAACCATAGATGGCAGCAACGCTGGCGTCATCATCAACGGTAGCCAGTTATCTGCCGGGTCTGGTTTTGAACTGCTCGACGTGAACAATGTCACAATTCAAGGGTTGCAAATTGTAAACTTTCCCTGGGTGGGCATAGATGTTTTAATTAACACCACCAACGCCCTCATTGGTGGCGACCGCAACGTGGGCACAGGGCCGCTGGGGCAAGGTAATCTCATTAGCGGCAATGCCTGGGCCGGGGTGTGGATTTTAGGCGACCAGACAACAGGCAATGTGGTTCAGGGTAACTACATTGGCACCAATTTGGCCGGCAGTTCCAGCTACGGCACCCAGGAATTGGGCTTAATCATCGCCGAAGGTGCCCACGATAATTTTGTCGGCGGGCCAACCGCAAGTACGCGCAACGTCATCAGCGGCCATTTCAACCTCTTCGGTGGCTCCGGGACAGGCGTGTTTATTCAAGACCCCAACAGCAATAACAACCAGATTCAGGGCAATTTAATTGGCACCGATGCCAGCGGTATGGCCGGTGTGAACAATTACTTTGGCGTTGTCCTTATGAACGGCACCCAGGGGAACATCATTGGCGGCAGCACGGCGGCTGAGCGCAACATCATCAGCGGCAACTTTGGCTACGGCATCTGGACCGGCGACGACCCCTCCCTGCCTAACGACATCAATATCACCAACAACAACCAGATTGCTGGCAACTACATTGGCACCAATATCAACGGCACCGCCGAACTTTTTTTGCAAAGCCTGGGTATTCTCATTGACCAATACAGCAGCAACATCACCATTGGCGGCACTGCACCGGGTATGGGCAACCTGATCAGCGGCCATTCGCTCGGTTCAGGTATTCAGTTTCAGGGGCCAAACAACAGCGGACATCAGGTTTTGGGCAATTTTGTGGGCACCAACGCCAGCGGAACGGCTGCTGTGGGCAATGGTCAGGGGATAGCCGTCGCCTTTGGCACCAAAAACGTCACTATTGGCGGCACCACACTGGGCGCACGGAACGTGGTCAGCGGCAATGTGGGGGCTGGTATTCTGATTCAAGACATTGGCTCCACAGGCAACCAGGTGCTGGGCAATTTTGTGGGCACCAACCCGGCCGGTACCGTCAGCCTGGCCAACGACAGCGGCATTGGCATCTTAAACGGGGCAGCCCAGAACATTGTTGGCGGCACCGTGGCCGGAGCGGGCAATCTGGTCAGCGGCAACAACTTCATTGGGATTCAACTGCAAGGGAATGGCTCCAGTCAAAATATCGTCCAGGGGAACATTGTGGGGCTGGATGTCTCTGGCACGCAGGCTCTGATGAACGTGGTGGGGATTGGTGTAAATGATGCGCAAAATAACCAGATTGGCGGCAGCACGACGGCTAGCGGCAACCTGATCAGCGGTAACCAGATAGGTGTGACTTTGCAAAGCAGTCGCGCCACGGGGAATCTGGTGATGGGGAATCTCATTGGCACCAATGCGGCGGGGGATACGGCCGTTCCCAACGACTACGGCATCCAAATTGTGCTTGGTGCCCACAACAACACCATCGGCGGCGATGTGGCCGGGGCGGGCAACCTCATCAGCGGCAACCGGATTGTAGGGCTGGCCATTCACGGCACAGGTTCGGCCCAAAACAAGGTTTGGGGCAACCGCATTGGCACCAACCTCAACGGCACGGCCGCCATCGGCAACGATGTGGGGGTGGGTCTGCTGGTAGGTGCCAGCCAAAACGAAATTGGTGGGCCTAGCAGCGCCAAACGCAACCTCATCAGCGGCAATCTGGATGCGGGCGTGCTTATCCAGGACCGGGAAACGGAGACAGATACGACCAGCCACGGCACAACAGAAAACTGGGTGGCTGGCAACTATATCGGCACCAATCTGGCGGGTAACGCCGCCATGCCCAACAAATGGGGCGTAGCCATTGCCTTTGGCACGGTTGGCAACCGCATTGGTGGTGAGGTGCCCGGCTCTCGTAACGTGATCAGCGGCAATGCCGATGCGGGTGTGCAAATTGAAGGTGTCGGCGCGGTGGCCAACCAGGTTGAGGGCAACACCATTGGGCTAAATGCAGCGGAGACTGCCGCCATTGGGAATTATGATGGCGTGACGCTGATTCAAGGTGCCAGCGGCAACATCATTGGCGGCACCACAGCGGCAGCGGGAAATGTGATTAGCGGCAATACCCACACAGGCATCTTTATGCAGGGGCAAGGCACCAGTGGCAACCTGATCCAGGGAAACGCCATTGGCACAAACGGCAGCGGCAGCGCTGCGTTGCCCAACGAGGCCCACGGCTTGCTGCTCACCAGCAGCGCCGAGGACAACCAGATAGGCCCCGGCAACAAAATCAGGTACAACGGCGGCAACGGTATTGCCATTGACGGCAACCTGACGGTGGGCAATACCATCACCCAAAACAGCATCTACAGCAATGCGGGGGCAGAACTCCAGTTTCTAAATCCCAATACGCCCACCCCAATCCAATCTACGCCGCAAATTGAGTATCTTTCGGCGACCCAAACAATTTCGGCGACGCTTTGCCCCAACTGCACCATCGAGGTATTTGGCAACCTGAGCAGCGAACCGGCTGGTGAGGCATTCATCCGCCAATGTGTGGCCAATGGAAGCGGCGTTTTGAACTGCCAGGATGCGGCGTTTGCCGCCTGGCCTTATCTGGCCATTACGGTTACGGATGCAGGGGCAGCGGGCACAACGTCTGGATTTTATGCGGTTGGGACAGAGGCAGAAGAGGGCTGCATTCACTGTGTGTACCTTCCCTTTGTCATTAAACAATGAGGGGTCTTTAGGATTTTCAACCTTTTTTGCACCGAATTAAGTGATTGGAAAAATCGGTTGGCCAGGCCGTACCAAAGATTCAAACCCCTATAAGGTTAAGGGGGCGGTTTGCAAACAACGCTCATCGCACTTACCGGCAACGCTAGAACTGTTTGGAGGAAATTATGAAAGGCTTTGAGGGGAACAATCTACTGGCTACCGGGCAAAAAATATTGCTGCTGCTGTTGTTGGTTACGGCCGTTTTCACCACCCACCTGACGCTCTCCCATCACCAGGCCACGCTCGAAGCACCGTTGGCCGTGAACGCCGTATTGATTGTCACCAGCGCCGCCGACAGTGGCCCCGGCAGCCTGCGCCAGGCGATGCTAGACATGGCTGAGGGAGATGTGATTGGGTTTGATACGGCCGTATTCCCCCCCACCGCCCCCGTCACCATTACCCTGCAAACGGAGCTGCCCGCCATTTCTCTGAACAACATTACCCTGGATGCCAGTGAAGCTGGCGTTATCCTAGACGGTAGTCAAATTGGGCTGGCCAACAGCATCGGCCTCAATGTGACCGGCAGCGATGGCGTCACCATTCGGGGCCTGCAAATCGTCAACTTCGCCTTCTCTGGTATTCGCCTGGCACAGGGCGCCACCAACGCCACCATTGGCGGCGATAGGCTCATGGGCAATGGCCCCCAAGGGCAAGCGAATTTAATCAGCCAAAATTATTACGGGATTGTGCTGGAGACCAGCGGCACGACAAACAATTTGGTGTTAGGCAACCTGTTAGGCACGGATGCAACCGGCACGCTGGATCGGGGCAACACGATGGACGGCGTGGTCATTTCTGCGGGAGCCAGCCAAAACAGGGTTCAAAATAACCTTATTAGCGGCAACGGCCTCACGGGCATCGTCATCCGGGACGCGCTGACGATGAATAATGAGGTGGTGGGAAATTTGATTGGCACCGACATCGCCGGTTCGATGGCGCTGCCCAACGGGCAAAATGGGGTCCACATTTTAAGCGCTCCCAACAACGTCATTGGCGGGGCAACGGCCGTTGAGCAAAACATCATCAGCGGTAACACTATTTACGGCGTGCAGATCAATGGCAACGGCGCAACCGGCAACCACGTTTTGGGTAACCTGATTGGGTTAGACAGCCTGGGGAGAACGGCCGTTGCCAACCAAATTTCTGGCATCAATCTGGGCAGCGGGGCCACCAGCACCCGGGTGGGCGGCAGCAGTTCAGCCGAAGCCAACGTCATCAGCGGCAATGGGCAGGGCGGCATTGAGATTGTAATTGCCGATAGCAACGAGATTCAGGGCAACCTGATTGGGCTGGATGCCACCGGTTTGCTACCTGTGGGCAACGGCGAATTTGGGGTGACCGTTGCGGCCAATGCCAGCAGCAATGTGCTGCAAGCCAACGTCATTAGCGGCAACAACGGGCATGGCCTCATCATTGCGGGCAGCAGTACCTCGAACAATGAGGTGTTGGGCAACATCATCGGGCTAGATCCATTGCAGACAACGGCCGTGGCCAACAATGGCGCGGGCATCCTCATCAATTTACAGGCCACCAACAACCAAATTGGCGGATACGGGGCGGCAGAACCAAACGTTATCGGCGGCAACAAAGACCAGGGCATCTGGCTGGCCAGCTCTGGTACCAGTGGGCAGCAGCTCATTGGCAATAAAATTGGGATAGACAGTGCCGGGACCGCAGCCTTCCCCAACGGCGTGGGGCTGGTGATTGAGGCACGGGCGTCAAACAATACGGCCGTCGCCAATGAAATCGCCTACAACTACAATGGCGGCGTTATCATCGGCGACAGCGCCACCCTTGGCCAAACCAGCGGCAACCTGCTGCAAAACAATGCGATACATCATAATGCGGGAACGGCCGTAAAAACAGTGCTGGGCAACCCCCTTCAGAGCAATCACATCGCCAACAACCAGTACAACGCCGTTCAGGTCACGGGCGGCGAACTCACCCAAGATACCATCTGGGCTCCCCAGGGCGACCTGACCACCTACGTTATCGCCAGCGGCGTCAGCGACGCCTACGATTACAACCTCAGCATTCCCGCTGCCCGGCAGCTCACCATTGAAGCCGGTGTCACGGTGCAGTTTGATCGCAACCTGGGTGCCCAAATCAGCGGCATCCTCACCGTGAACGGCAGCGAAACGGCCCCGGTGCAGTTTGCCAGCAGCCAGCGCTTTACCAATCCCCAACCGGGCGATTGGGTCGGCTTAAACTTTGCCCCTGGCAGCCAGGGCAACCTCAATCACACTTCCATTGAATTTGCCCAAAATGGTATTCGGCAAACCGGCGGCACGCTTAACTTAAGCAACAGCACGGTGGCGGCTAGTGGCAACAACGGCATTTTGTTCCAGGGCGGCAGCCTCAACCTGACCAACAACGCTGTCGCTGGGAACAGAGGGCTGGGCATCAACAACCAGACTGGGCAGCTGATCAATGCCAGCCAAACCTGGTGGGGCAGCGCTGATGGGCCAGGCAACAGCGGCGGGGCTGGCGACAGCTACAGCGGTAACGTAAGCGGCCAAAATTGGCTCACCAACCCCGGCCTGAAAAACAGTTGGCAAAATGCACCAGTCTTGAACCCAGGTACGCACCAATTTGCCATCAACAATGAGCAAGATGTTCATTGGTTCCGCATTCCGGTTGGCGGCAACAACGCCACAATCACCACGACCCTGAACAATTTACCCGGCGATTACGACATGTTCATTTTTACGGGCCTGGAAAAAGAAGCCACAGCACCAAATGACATTGCC
Organism: Candidatus Leptofilum gracile; assembly: GCA_016713825.1. Taxonomy (GTDB): domain Bacteria; phylum Chloroflexota; class Anaerolineae; order Promineifilales; family Promineifilaceae; genus Leptofilum; species Leptofilum gracile. Next base: position 373,333 of record JADJOJ010000007.1, read on the forward strand.
AACGCCCAAGGAATCGCCAATGCGCAAGGGATTGCCAATGCGCAGGGGATTGCCAACGCCCAAGGGATTGCCAATGCGCAAGGCATTGCCAATGCGCAGGGGATTGGGGATGATAACAGCTGTTCGACCATGTACCTGGGGCAGCTGGTGGATGTAGGCAACGCCAATACGGGCAATTTGTTGCAATCTAGCTGCCTGACAGGCACTCAGTCGGAGGAAATTCAGACCGAGACCTGGGATCAGAGTGGCTGGTACTATCTTTTGGTGGCGGGGCACAACGGGGCACATTACGCCAGCGGCTATTCGCTCAATGTGGATGTGCTGGCCAGCCAGGTGGCGCTGCCCGATTTTACGCCTATCAACTTTCCCCCGCTCACCACCTCATTTCCGGGGGTAAAAACGCTCATTCTGACCCACGAGGGGCGGTTGTCTGAGCGGTATCCGCTGGCGACCATGGATCTGATAACGGCCGTTCAAACCCTCTCCACCTATCCCACCGTAGCTGGCCAGATGATTGACCTCGGCAACCTGCCCGCCCCCTACCCTGTAGACGCCTTTTCGGATGTGTACGCAGCGTGGGACGCTCACGCCGACGACCCCCTTTACGCCAATCTGGTGGCCATTTCAATTAAACAGTTCCTGGCCACCATCAAAAACGCTTACCCCGATCTTGCCTACATTGTCATTGTCGGCGGGGATGAAATTGTGCCGTTTCGGCGGGTGCCAGACGAGGTGCCCATAGCCAATGAAAATACCTACCGGGAAGGTTTGCTAGACACAACGCCGCTGGGCGCTGCGCTGACACAAAGTTATTTCCTGAGCGATACTTACTACAGTGGCTTTGCCCCCATCCCCTGGCGCGGGCGTGAGCTAGTTGTGCCAGAATACGAACTGGGCCGCCTGGTGGAAACGCCAGAAGAGATGATGGCAGCCATCGACACCTTTCTGCAAACGCCGGTCATTACCGTCACCACCGGCCTGGTAACGGGCTACGACTTTCTAACCGATCACGGCCATTCGGTGCAGAATGAACTGGAAAACAAGGGGTTGACTGTCTCTACCCTGATTTCAAATTTCTGGCAGGCAGATGCACTGCAAACTGCCTGGCTGGACCAGCCGCACGGCGTGCAGGCGATCAATGCTCATTTTAGCCACAACCGGGCAATTCCGGCTGAGACGGCAGGCGGTGTACTGACTCCCGCCGACGTCGCTGCCAGTTCAGCGCTGGCGAGTACACTTATCTTCTCCGTTGGCTGCCATTCCGGGCTGTCGGTGGCTGAGGGGCAGGCGGTGCCTGGGCAACACCTGGATTTTGCCCAGGTGCTGCTGGGTCAGGGCGCAACTTATGTGGCCAACACCGGGTACGCTTATGGCGATGGGGATGCGATTGGCTATTCAGAAAAGCTGATGGATTATTTTGCCCAACATTTGGAAACTGGGGGTACGGTGGGCCAGGCGTTGCAGCTGGCCAAACTGGATTACCTGAACAACATGGGGGTTCATTCGCTGACCATTTATGATGAAAAGGTGCTGAATGTGGCCACCTTGTATGGTTTGCCGATGCTACAGCTGAGTTTTCCGGCGGAAACGGCCGTATCCCGCCCATCCATCCTGCAAACACCCCCCTTTAGCTGGCGACCTGGCGGCACCTGCACGCCAGAGGCACTGTGCGACCAAACCATCACGATTAGCCCGAATTTTAGTACGGAACTGGTGAATGGAACGGCCGTAAACGGCCAATACTTTACGGTAGATGGCCAAACACAAACAATTGCCGGCTATCCCATTCAGCCGCTTACCAGCCAGGATATTTCTCAACCAGGCACCATTGCCCGTGGCCTCCTGTTTGAAGGCGGCGTGTACGAAACAATCCCCTCTTTTAATCCAATCGTGACCCGTGTCATTACTGACGACACGCGTATCGACCTGTGGCAGCAAGAACCGGAATTTGCCGTCTTTAACAGCTGGACACCTGCTACTTGGGGCCTGATTAATTCGGTGCGCAAAGCAGAAGGTGTCCAGCAGCAGCTGGTAACCATTCCCGCCCAATACAAGGCAACAACAGGCAGCCTGGGAATTGCCCGTAAGATGACAGAGTTGACCTATACTATTTACTACTCTGTCACCAATGATTATGTTCCTCCTAGCATTTGGGCTGTTGATCAGCTGGTGGAATCACCCGACACAATTGGCCTAATGGTTGAGGCGACGGACTTTTCTGCGAACATTCTACGAGTCGTGGCTACCTATACCGTTGGTGATGGCCTCTGGCAATCGGTCGATTTGGTGCCTGGCCAAGACGATTTGTGGCGAACCAGCACCAACGATGGCTTGCCGCGAAGCGAAACGCTAGAATTTTTTATCCAGGCAGTGGATGGCAGTGGGAATGTGGCTATTCATGACAATAAAGGGCAATATTTTGGGTTAGGTGTCTTTCAGGTTTTTATGCCTTTAATCAAAAACGATTAAGAATCTATCCGAAAAAGCCCCACGGGCGTTTGTGTCGGTTCCAGCGGTTGCAGGTAAAGCGATACTGACCAGGTATTTGCCGTAGGCACGGTGGTCCCTTGCCCGAAGCACCACCGGAAGGGGCCACAAGTTGACAGGCTGCTCTTTTTTTGTACAATCACATCAATACACTTTGATTCATTTTTATTTGATGGAATATTGTCTATGATAGCAACCGTCAATCCAACCCTCGATTTCCTCAAACTGCTGGCCCACGATGTGCGCTGGACGCTGGTAGCTGCCCTGGCACAAAGCGACCGGCGCGTGCAAGAGCTGGTGGAGATCTTGCAGCGGCCGCAAAATCTGGTTTCCTACCACCTCCGCCTGCTGCGCGAAGGGCAAATCGTCACCGAACGGCGCAGCAGCGCCGATGGCCGGGATGTTTACTACAGCCTGAATTTAAACCAGCTGCGCGGGCTGTACCAGGAAAGCGGCCAGTCGCTGCATCCGGCCCTGGCGTGTGCCCAGCCAGCGCCAAACGCTTCGCCGTGGCTGGCCAATGAGGGTCTGGTAGAAGGGGGAGGGGAACGGCCGTATCGCGTCCTCTTTCTCTGTACCCACAACAGCGCTCGCTCCCAGCTGGCCGAAGGCCTTCTACGCGCCACCGGCGGCAATCTGGTCGAAGTGTTTAGTGCGGGCAGCGAGCCGGATCGAGTCCACCCCCTGGCCGTTCGCGCTGCCACTGCGCTGCAAATTGACATCAGCAGCCAGCAGTCTAAACATTTGGATGCGTTTGCCGGGCAAACTTTTGACTATGTCATTACCGTTTGTGACCAGGTGCGGGAGAGCTGCCCCGTTTTTCCAGATGACCCCCACCAGATTCATTGGAGTTTTTCTGATCCGGCGGCCGTGGTGGGGTCTGAAGCTGATCAGTTCCAAGCATTTTTACAAACAGCGCGGGAGCTTTCGACACGAATCAACTATCTGTGCCTGATGCTAGAACGACAAAGTAAGGAGAATTGATGAACCAAATAACCGTTTTTGGCGACATTCACGCCAATCTGCCTGCATTAGAAGCCGTGTTTGCCGACATGGCGCAACGCAATCTGGACAATCTGTACTGCCTGGGCGACCTGGTTGGCTACGGCGTCTGGCCCAATGAGGTCACTACCTTGATTCGCCAGCGGCAAATCCCCACCCTCATGGGCAACTACGACCAGGGCGTGGGCCAGGACAGTGACGACTGTGGCTGTGCCTACCGCACACCAGAAGCGCAGGCCCTCGGCGAACGCTCCATTGCCTGGTCCAATGCCCACACCACAGCCGAGAACAAGGCGTATCTGCGCCAGCTGGTGGCCAGCATCTCGCTTCAGTTAGGTGATTTGAAAGTGGCCCTGGTGCACGGCAGCCCCCGTAAGATCAACGAGTATTTGTATGAGGATCGGCCCGAAGCCAGCCTGGAGCGGCTGCTGGACCTGGTGGAAGCCGACGTCCTGGTGTGCGGTCATACCCATTTGCCTTACCACCGGGTACTGGGAAGCGGCCGTCACGTCGTTAATGCAGGCAGCGTGGGCAAGCCCAAGGACAGCGATCCCCGTGCCTGTTACCTTGTGCTATCCGCTCAGGGAAAAGATTTATCGGTTGAATTTATTCGCGTGCCGTATGATGTGGAAAAAGCGGCCCAGGCAATTGAGGCCACCGAGATGCCCCACGAATTTGCCGAGATGCTGCGCCAGGGCAAAGGTTAACACCCTGTATATTTGTGATAGGCAGCCCACTGAACAGTACCTTCAACTTTGTCGCCAGCCAGGATGATGTGGAATTTGGCAAACCTGATCCGGAGATTTACCAACTGATGGCGGGCATGGCGGGCATGGCGGTAATCGCGGTGAAATCACCTTTTTCAGTAGAGCCATCAGTGTCCAATTCATAAAGTGATATGTAGCTAGACCCGTCATCAGTTCAGAGAGTGACGCCGTCAGATAATCTGTAAACTCATTTAGCCCTCAAATATTGACCATCACCACCCATTTCCACCATCTGGGAAGCCAAGACCGATAACTGATCTGAACTTGATATTATCTTTACGTCTTTGCACAAATTCTTGTCATCCTCTTAACGCCTTTGTGTGTACACTCAAAGTATACAGAACCACAAAGGTGATTAGGAATATGAGAAAAAAGGTGTGGTGGAAAAAGTATTATCTCCTCATTTTATTAGGCGGAGCAATTCCTACAGTAATGTTACTAATTTGACAATGTCACTTCACAAAAGAGAGGGGGTTTTTAAAAAAGCCCCCCCGGGTTGGGGAGAAAAAAGGGTTTCCCCCCCCCCGGGGGGGGGGGTTTCCCCCCCGAAAAAAAAAAAGAGGGGGGGGGTTGGCTGGCGCCCCCCGCCGCCTTGGTTTTGGGTCGAGGACAAAGACCAGGGCGGGCGGGCCGCGGGGTTTTTTTTGGGTGGGCGGGGGGGGGGGGGGGGGGGGGACGGAATCCCCTATTTCGCCCGGGGCCGCGGGGGCCCCCCCCAGCAACCACACCCTTTATTCATTTTTTGGCGGGCGGCCCGGGGGGGGGGGGGGGGGGGGGGGGGGGGCGCGCGGCGGGGCCGCCGCGCGAGGAGGAAGCGGCAGGGCGGGGGGGGGCGGGGGGGGGGGGGGGGGGGGGGGGGGGGGGGGGGGGGGGGGGGGGGGGGGGGGGGCGGGGGGGGGGGGGGGGGGGGGGGGGGGGGGGGGGGTTTGCGGGGGGGGGGCGGGGGGGGGGGGGGGGGGGGGGGGGGGGGGGGGGGGGGGGGGGGGGGGGGGGGGGGGGGGGGGGGGGGGGGCGGGGGCCGGGGCCGGGGGGGGGGGTCGCGGCGGGGGGGGGGGGCCGGGGGAGGGGGGGTCCGGGGCGGGCCGGGGCGGGGGGGGGGGGGGGGCGGGGGGCTCGCGGGGGGGCTTGCCGCCGGGGGCGGGCCCCCGGGGGCGGGGCCGGGGGCGGGGGGGGGGGGGGGGGCGGGGGGGGGGGGGGGGGGCGGGGGGGGGCCCCCGGGGGGGCCGCCCCCCGCCGGGGGCCCCCGCCCCCCCCCGCGCCCGGCGCCGCCGCGCCCGGGGGGGAAAAGGGGGGGGGCCCGCGCCCCCGCGCCCCGCGCGCCGGGGGCGGGGGCGGCGGGCCCCGGGGGGGCCGGGGGGGGCCCCGCGGGGCGTCCGGCGGGGCCGCGCGGGGGGGGCCCGCCCGGGGCGGCGGGGGGGGGGGGGGGGGGGGGGGGGGGGGGGGGGGGGGGGGGGGGGGGGGGGGGGCGGCCCTCGCGCGGGGCGGTGCCCCCCCCCCCCCCCCCCCGGGGCGCCGCGCCCCCCCGCCGGGCGCCGGGGCGCGCCGCCCCAAACCGGAGCCGCCCCCCAGGGGGCGGGAAGGGGGGGGGGGGGGGGGGGGGGGGGGGGGGGGGGGGGGGGGGCCCCGGGCGCCGGCCCGGGGGGGCCCCGCGGGCCCCCCGCCCCGTTACTAAGCAGTTTATTCAGTTGGCCGAAAAGGGCCATTATTCCCATTATCGTTATTTTGGGTCTGCTGTTTGCTGCCTTCACGCTTTGGACCTATGCCAACAGAGAAGCCGATGGCTCTGAATGGTGGCAGGATGAAAGCGCCTCGGGTTGGCGTGGTTTTTAGGTGAATTTGTCTGGGCTTGTCTGCACAACACACATTTGAATGCTAAAGAATGGCAGTGAGGTATTAACGATGCTTAGGGATCAGACTACTGTTGGTTTAAGCGAATCAACGAATTTGCAAAAGACAAAAGTGTTGATTGTGGATGATGATCATGCTATTCGGCGATTTTTGCGCACTTCGCTTACCGCTCATGGCTATGAAGTGTATACCACAGCCACCGGTGAGGACGCGATAATACAAACGATCAATGTGCAACCAGAACTCATTATTCTAGATTTGGGTTTGCCGGGGATTGATGGGATTGAAGTCACAAAACGGATCAGGGAATGGTCGCAAACCCCAATCGTTATCTTATCTGTGCAAAATCAAGACACAGACAAAATCGAAGCGCTGGATGCTGGGGCTGATGACTACCTGACGAAACCTTTTAGTATGGGTGAATTAACCGCCAGGTTGCGTGTGGCCATGCGTCATATTCAGCAGGATGAACCGGTGCTGATATTTTATAGTAATAAACTGCGTATTGACTTTACCGCTCGTATTGTCACTTACGATGGGGTGGAGGTTCAGCTTACACCAACTGAGTATGACCTGTTAAAGGTATTGGCCCAGCACGCCGGGCGCGTTCTAACACACCAACAGTTACTCAGAGAGGTTTGGGGAGCCGGTGCGCAAACTGACACGCATTTATTGCGGGTGCACATGAGTAACCTTCGGCACAAGATTGAAGAGGATCCAACCAATCCAGAATACATTCTGACCGAACCTGGGGTGGGCTACCGGCTACGGTTAGATGTTTAACTTTCCAATATCCCTGCTGTGTCGGCCAAAGGTAGCTTTATAAAAAAAACAGCACCACCGCCTGGCCGGTTTTGGGCCCAAACACGGCCGTTATGCGCCTCAACAATCCCGCGTGTTATCGATAACCCCAGCCCGGTACCGCTTACACCGCCCGAATCCAAGCGAACAAACTTACTGAAAATATGCTCCAACTCGGTTTCCGGTAAGCCTGGCCCCCGATCCTTGACGGCAACAATTACAGCTTGCTTTTCCTGATAGGCTTCCACTTCAATTGGTTCATTTGGGGGCGCGTATTTAACCGCGTTATCTATCAAATTCATCAGCGCCTGCACCATCAAAGATAAATCAATAGCAACCGGGGGCAGTTCATGGGGAATTATCCGTTTGACAGTACGTTCCCGTAAGCGGTTTGGCATTTGCGCCAGCGTCACGCCTACCAGCTCATGTACGTCATAAGGTTGGCGTACAATTTTCAGAGCGCCCGATTCCATACGCGTAACGTCTAGCAAGTTGCCCACCAACCTGTTTAAGCGCAGAGACTGTTCCCATGCGGTCTGGACCAGGTCAGTTTTTGCTTCCTCTGGAAGCAGAACGGTATCGTCCAGAATGCTGCTTAAGGCTCCGGTAATGGACGCCAGGGGCGTCCGCAAATCATGGGAAATGGAGTTTAACAAGGTTGTCTGCAACTTTTCTGTCTCTTCCAGAAGCCGGGTTTGTCGTGCTTGCTCGGCCAATTTGGCCTTTTCCAGGGCTAACGCTGCCTGGCTAGAAATTGAGTTCAAGAGGTGACGCTGTTCGCTGGCAAATGAATGCCTGTAGGCAGCTGCAATCTCAATAGACATGACGCCGATAACCTGGCCTGTCGTCTGCAAAGGCAGGTAATAACCGCTGACACCGGTTAGCGTTTCAGTATGGTGCCCGGCTGGCTGCCCGTGGCGATACACCCAATCGGCCACAGCAAAGCCTTCGGTTTCCAGTTCAAAATCACCTGTTTTCGCCTGCAGAATGAGATGTTCAGTGCGCTCATCTGGCAGAAACATTGCCACCGGACCGCCAAACGTTGCCTGGACATGATTGACGGCCGTTTGCGCAATATCTGCCAGGCTCGACACATTGGCCAATCGCTTGCTAAGTTCATACAGCGCTGCCGTTTGCGCCTCGCGGCGTTGGGCAGCCTGGGCCTGTTCCTGGGCGCGGGCCGCCAGCGTGCTGATAACCAGCCCCACTGCCAGCAAACCAGCAAAGGTGAGTAAGTATTCCGCATCAGCCACCACAAACGTGTAGTAAGGCGGCACAAATATAATGTCGAAGGCAATAACACTCAGGATTGAAGCGGATATGGCTGGCCAGCGGCCCAACCAAATGGCCGCCACAATGACGGCCACCAGATAAAACATGACCAGATTGGTGGGGGTGACATACGGCCGTAACGGCAACCCAAGCAAAGTCACCAATAAAACCAATCCTGCACTAAACAAGTAAGATTGCCAGGCAATCGTATTTACGCCAACTGGCAGCAGCGTGTTGGCTGGCTTCTGGACTGGTTCCGCCTTGCCGCTAATGACATACACATCCATATCCTGGCTGTGGTGCAAAATTTGGTCAATGATTGAGCCATGCAGCCACTCGCGCCAGCGCGACCGCAGGGGCTTTCCGGCCACGATTTTCGTAACGTTGCGGCTGAGAGCATAGTTGGTCAACGTTTCTGCTACCGAGCGGCCAGTAAGCCGAACTGTCTGCGCGCCCAACTCTTCGGCTAAACGCAGCGTTTGGGCCACACGCTCTTCCTCGGCTTCTGATAGAGTGGCATAGCTGGGAGCCTCTACGTAAGCAGCTATCCACTCGGCATCTAGCCGCCGCGCCAGCCGCCGCGTGGTGCGCACCAACCGCTCGCTCAGCGGGCTGGGACCGACACACACCAACAATCGCTCCCCAGCCGCCCAGGGTCCGGGAATAGCATGGGTTTGCATGTAAGCCCGCATCTGTTCGTCAACGCGCTCTGCCGCCCGGCGCAGGGCCATTTCACGGAGGGCTGTCAGATTACCAGGGCGAAAGAAGCGGCGCATGGCTTGTTCCGCCTGGGTCGGGATATAGATTTTGCCCGCCTCTAACCGGCTCAACAGCTCATCGATCGGCAGGTCTATCAGCTCGATCTCGTGCGCTTCATCCAAAATGTGGTCGGGGATGGTCTCGTGCACGGTGATGCCGGTTACCTGGTTCACCACATCATTGAGGCTTTCCAGGTGCTGAACATTGACCGTGGTATAAACACTGATGCCGCTGTTGAGCAGCTCCGCGACATCTTGATAGCGGCGGGTGTGCCGCGACCCAGGCACATTGGTGTGGGCCAGCTCGTCTACCAGGACAATTTGCGGCCGTCGTTCCAGGATCGCATCGGTATCCATTTCAGTCAGGCGAATATCGCGGTAAACCGTTTCACGTCGGGGCAAAATTTCCAGGCCAGCTAACAGTGCATCCGTTTCCGCCCGACCATGGGTTTCGATGTACCCCACGACCACATCATACCCTTCTTCGTGACGCTGCCGGGCAGCTTCCAGCATGGCGTACGTCTTGCCCACACCCGCCGCGTAACCTAGAAAAATTTTTAGCTTGCCCTGTTTTTCTTGCGCTTCTTCACGCTGGATATGATTCAAAAGTTGGTCGGGATCAGGTCGATTGTTCATAGAACACAGCTCACGTTTCCTTTAGGAGTCAGCAGCCAAAGCATCCAGGGCCAGGTTCAGGCGCAGGACGTTCACCCGAGGCTCACCAAGTACGCCGAATGTGCGGCCTTCGGTGTATTCATCGACCAATTGGCGGACAACGGCCGTTTCCACCCCCCTCACCTCAGCCACCCGCTCAATCTGGTACTCCGCCGCCGCCAGGCTGATGTGCGGGTCCAGGCCGCTGGCCGAGGCCGTGACCAGGTCCACCGGAATGGGCCGCGTGTTGGTGGGGTGGGCCGTTTCCAGCGCCGCGATCCGGGCAGTCACCCGCTCCGTCAGCGCCGGATTGCTGGGGGCGAGGGTGGAGCCAGCAGAGGCAGCTGCATTGTAAGGATACGGCTGCGTCAGCGACGGCCGTCCCCAAAAGTAGGCCGGGTCATCAAACGGCTGGCCGATGAGTTCTGAACCCAGAATGACGCCATCCTGCTCAACCAGGCTGCCGTTGGCCTGGTGGGGAAAGATGGTTTGGGCAACGGCCGTTACCAGCAGCGGATAAATCACCCCGGTCAGCAGGGTAAATCCCCCCAAAAATACCAGCACCGGGCGCAAATAGCGTAAGAATTGTCTCATGAGTTTCTTTCTCTTATTGGTAATCGGTTATCGGTAATCCGTAATCGGTAATCGGTAATCGGTAATCCGTTCACCGTTCACCGATTACTGTTCACCGTTCACCGTTCACCGACTACCTTTCCTAAACCAATCCCAAAGCAACCAGGATCAGGTCAATTAATTTAATGCCAACAAACGGAGCAATCAGCCCACCCAGGCCATAGATCAGCAGATTGTCGCGCAGCAGCCGGGCCGCAGGCAGCGGTCGGTAAGGCACCCCGCGCAGCGCCAGCGGCACCAGAGCAATGATCACCAGGGCGTTAAAAATCACTGCCGACAAAATGGCGCTTTGCGGCGTGGCCAGTCCCATGAAGTTCAGCGCGCCCAGGGCCGGGTAGGTGGCCGCAAAAGCTGCCGGGATGATGGCAAAATATTTGGCCACATCATTGGCCACGCTGAAAGTCGTCAGCGCCCCACGGGTCATCAGCAGCTGCTTGCCAATCTCCACAATTTCAATCAGCTTGGTCGGATCGCTGTCCAGGTCTACCATGTTGGCCGCTTCGCGGGCGGGCTGGGTACCGCTGTTCATGGCCACGGCCACATCGGCCTGGGCCAGGGCCGGCGCATCATTGGTGCCGTCACCGGTCATGGCCACCAGCCGCCCCTCAGCCTGGTACTGGCGGATGAGTTTGAGCTTGGCTTCGGGTGTCGCCTCGGCCAAAAAATCATCCACCCCCGCTTCGGCGGCGATGGCGGTGGCCGTCAGCGGGTTGTCGCCGGTGATCATCACCGTTTTGATGCCCATCGCCCGCATCTGCCGGAAGCGTTCCTTCATGCCCGGTTTCACCACATCCTTCAGATGCACCACGCCGACGGCCCGGCCGTTGCGGGCCACCGCCAGCGGCGTGCCCCCGGTGCGGGCAATGGCTTCTACGGCCGTTTGCAGCGCCCCCGGTATCGTCCCCCCCTGTTCACGCACGTATTGCGCGATGGTGTCTGGCGCACCTTTACGAATTGCGTCACCGTTCAGGTTGATGCCGCTCATGCGCGTTTGGGCCGTGAAGGGGATAAATTCGGCCAGCTGGGTCGAGTGACCATTCGGTGTTAAGTCGAACTCCTTCTCGGCCAGGGTGACGATGCTGCGCCCTTCCGGCGTTTCATCGGCCAGCGAAGCGAGCTGGGTCAGCCGGGCCAGTTCCTGGGGGCGCACCCCGCCCACCGGCACAAATTCCACCGCCTGTCGGTTGCCCAGGGTAATCGTGCCCGTTTTGTCCAGCAGCAGCACATCGACATCCCCGGCTGCTTCCACGGCGCGGCCAGACATGGCCAGCACGTTGCGCCGGATCAGCCGGTCCATGCCAGCAATGCCGATGGCATTGAGCAGCCCGCCGATGGTGGTGGGAATGAGGCAAACCAGCAGGGCCACGAGCACGGTGACGGTAACGGCCGTTCCCTGCCCCGCCGCCTGCACGCTGTAAATTGAAAAAGGCAGCAGCGTAGCCACCACCACCAGGAAAACGATGGTGAACCCGGCCAGCAAAATCGTCAGGGCAATTTCGTTGGGCGTTTTTTGCCGTTTGGCCCCTTCCACCAGGCTGATCATCCGGTCCAGAAAGCCTTCACCGGGATTGCTGGTGATCTTCACCACCAGCCAGTCAGAAATGACGCGGGTGCCGCCGGTCACCGCGCTGCGGTCGCCGCCCGATTCACGAATGACAGGTGCGCTTTCGCCAGTGACGGCGCTTTCATCCACGGCGGCAATGCCCACCACCACTTCGCCATCGGACGGAATCAGGTCGCCAGCTTCCACCAGAACCAGATCATCCTTGCGCAGCGCCGTTGAGGCCACGGTCTCGACCTTAGCATTTCGGTCGGCGGCGGCCACTTTTTTGGCCGGAGTTTCGGTGCGGGTGCGGCGCAGCGCATCCGCCTGGGCTTTGCCGCGCCCTTCGGCCAGCGCTTCGGCAAAGTTGGCAAAAAGCACGGTAAACCAGAGCCAGGCGGCGATAGTTCCGGTAAAGCCCGGGTTATCGCCAGGCCCCTCAATGCCGACGAGGGAAAAGGCAAACAGCACGGTCAGCAGCAGGCTGCCAATTTCCACGACAAACATCACCGGATTGCGCACCAGGTGACGCGGATTCAATTTGCTAAACGCGTCGCCCAGGGCGCGGCGGTACAGTTTTTGATTGTTATTCATAAAAATTTACCTACAACAGCAGCTGTTCGACGATGGGTCCCAGGGCCAACGCCGGTAAAAAGGCCAAAGCGCCAACCAGCAGCACAATGGCAATCAGCCAGCCCACAAAAAGCAGCGAATCGGTGGGCAGCGTCCCGGCGCTGGCGGGCACAATTTGCTTACGCGCCAGCGACCCGGCAATGGCCAGCACCGGGATCATGAGCCAGTAGCGGGCGATGAGCATGGCCAGCGCGCCGCTGAGCGGGTAGAAGGGATGGCTGCCGTTGAGTCCGGCAAAGGCGCTGCCGTTGTTGTTGCCCTGCGAACTAAAGGCGTACAAAATCTGGCTGAAGCCGTGGGGGCCTGGATTTGTCGCCCCGCTTTGCCCGGCGCTGGTGCTGACGGCAAGCGCCGTTCCCAACAGCACCACCAGCGGCGGAATCAAGATGATCAGCGTGGCCATCTTCATCTCATACACCTCGATCTTCTTGCCCAGGTATTCCGGCGTGCGCCCCACCATCAGCCCGGCCACAAAGACGGCCACGATGGCAAAGGCCAGCAGGCCATACAGCCCAGACCCCACACCGCCAAAGATGACTTCGCCCAGCTGCATCAACAGCATGGGAACCAGCCCGCCCAGCGGCGTGTAGGCATCGTGCATGGAATTGACGGAGCCGTTGGAAGCGGCCGTTGTGGCCGTGGCCCACAGCGCCGAGTTAACGATACCAAACCGCGCCTCTTTGCCTTCCATGTTGCCGCCGGGCTGCGCAGCGCTGATGGTCTGATCCACCGCCAGTGCGTCCAACCGGGGATTACCCTGCTGTTCGGCGTAAACGGCCGTTCCCAAAAACGCCACAAAAACGATCACCATCACCGCCAGCAGCGTCACCCCCTGCCGTCGGCTGCCCACCATGTCGCCAAAGGTAAAACAGAGCGCCGCCGGGATGAGCAGGATGGCCAGCATCTGGATCAAATTGCTCAACGGGGTCGGGTTTTCCAGCGGGTGCGCCGAGTTGACGTTGAAGAAACCGCCGCCATTGGTGCCCAGCTGTTTGATGGCCACCTGCGAAGCCGCCGGGCCGCGAGCAATCGTTTGGGTAGTGGCAGCGGCGTCGGTGGGATCGAGCAGCACGGCCGTTTCTGCCCCGGCAAACGTCTGCACCACCCCCTGCGATACCAGGAAAACGGCCAGCAGGATGGCCAGCGGCAGCAGGATGTACAGCACACTGCGGGTCATGTCCACCCAAAAACTGCCCAGTTTGTCGGTGCGCTGGCGGCTCAGGCCGCGCATGAGGGCCACCAGCACCGCCATGCCGCTGGCCGCCGAGAGAAAGTTTTGCACCGCCAGCCCCAACATTTGCGACAGGTAACTCAGGGTGGTTTCGCCGCCGTAGAACTGCCAGTTGGTGTTGGAGGCGAAGGAAACGGCCGTATTCAAAGCCAGCGCTGGGGAAACGGCCGTCAACCCATCCGGGTTGAGCGGCAGCCAGGCTTGCAGGCGCAGCAGCAGATAAACCGCCAGAAAACCAGCGGCATTAAACAGCAGCAGCACCAGGGCATACTGCTGCCAGGTCATTTCCTGGTTTTCATCCACACCAGCGAGGCGGTAAAAGAGGCGTTCCAGGGAGCGGAACGGCCGTAGCCATCCGGGCACGTTTCCCTGGTAAATGCGCGCCATCGTCACGCCCAACGGCCAGGCCAGCAGCAAAAGTAAAACCAGGTACAGTGAGATTTGCATCCAGGCATTCATCGTTAAAACCACTCCGGTTTAATCAGGGCAACAAAAAGGTAAACCAACAAGATCAGGGCCAGAACGCCCGAAATTCCATACAGCCAAATCATGGTTCTGCTCCAGACAGCTTGCTTAAAGCGGCAATCAAGCCCACGCTGCCCAAAAAGAAAACGGCCGTGAGCAGCAGCAAAATAAAATCCGTCAACATCATCTGCCTCCGTTCCAGAAATAAGAGTCGGCCTGACTATACTGGGAAAGACATCAAGAAAAGGTTTAGAACATCTTGGGGAATATAGAGAAAGTATCAATTCGTTTCGTAAACTGACAGAGTTGGCCAGGAAGACGATGCGAGGGGAAGGGTTTGACGCGCCAGACGGCAAAAGAAAGCGGCTGCTTTACGGCCGTCCGTTCACACCATTTTCGTGGTTTTTTGCGAACGGCCGTTTGGCAGCACACCAAAAAGAGGAATTAATCACAAATTACCGCATCTCATCCGCCTTGAACAGGTTTTGGTCTACCGGATGGCCGTTATTCTCTTTGTGTCGTATCTGGTGCGGCACGATGGTCAGCACCACGCGCTCCAAACTGTTCAAGGCCAGGTTAAAGATGAGGACGCTGTTCTGGTGCAGCATTTGTTCCCACGCGGTCTCCATGGCCAGGTGTCCCACCACCACGTGAATAATAGTATCTGGATTTTCCAACAGGAGTTTTTCAACGTAGGTGCGTATTGGCAAGTTGAGCTGCCGGTATGGTGAGGGCACCACCACCAACGTGCCTTCGCCGATAATCGCATTCCACTGGGCCATGACTTTGCTGGCCTTTTCTGGATTAATACCAATGTGCACCGCGTGCCACGGATGGTTGAGCGATTTGGCAAAGTTGACCAGTTCCAGCGTGCCAGAATGAACCCCATCCACCAGCACCAGGGTTTGCACGGGGTGAGTGGTAATGTCGTAGTGATGACCGTCCAGGTGTAGGTTGCGCGCCACGGCCTTGTAATGGTGATGAACCCGGAAGAAAGCAAACACCAACACCGGAATGAGCGCAATGACAAACCAGGCACCAGACGTAAACTTGGTTATGGCAAAGATGAGCATGACAATGCCCGTGCAGACGGCACCAAAAGCACTGATGACCATTTTCCAGCGCCAGTGGCGATCGTACTCCATCACGGTTTCCAGGCCTTGGACCTTTTCGCCGGGCAGCAAACGGCCGATTTTGCGCAGCCGCACCACCATACCCGATTGCGAAATAGTAAAACTCAGGAACACGCCAATGGCATACAGAGGAATCAGCGCCGTGGTGCGGGCGTTCATCACAATGACCAGCAGCGAGGCCATGACGGCCAGGGTAATGATGCCCCAGTTGAAGACCAAACGGCCGCCGCGATAGGTCAGCTGGCGCGGCAAAAAGCCATCGCCGGCATGCAGCGCCGCCAGCCGGGGAAAATCGGCGTAGCTGGTAATGAACAGGTCGATCAGTTCCCTTGGGTCTTTGACGGTGAGGGTGTAGTACGGCCGTATCAAAAAAAAGTTGAAGCAGAAAAAGCTCACAAAAGCGGCGATCAGCGAAGGGGTGGTGCCCAGCCAGGCAGCCACCACCAGCGTCAGCAGCAGGTAAATCAACGTAAAATTCGCCAGCGTCAGCGCATCACGAATCCGCCACAAAGGCAGCGTCACCAAAAAGACAAGTCCCACGGCGACGAGTGAACTCAGTAGCGTGCGAATACGAGGGGAACCTTTGAAGATCATACTATCGGTAAAGAATCTACTTGTTCTACTATTTTTATTCCGCACGCCATGCAGCCATTGATGCTGCATCGTGTTAGACAAAATAACGATAGGAATTAGGAGCGAACGGCTGCTTCTGTTGTGGGTTATCTGTCATGATTGCCGCCAAGTGTAGCCCTAACTTCAGGTTATACAAGCACGTTTCTCGCGCCAAAGAAAAAGATGAAACGGCCGGTCTGGTAAAAATCCTGGCGGATGCGGAGCAGTTCCTGGGCGCAGCCATTTTGGGCGTATCGCGGATGTTTTGGCAGAACGTTTTGTACTGGGCAAACAGCAGCGGGACATAAGCCAAAACGATGACAGAGAAGCGCCAGTTGAGGCATAGCCTCACGGTGAATGGCGGCAGGCCCCCGCACGGCCACGGCCTGCCCACCAATCCGCAGGTGACCGATCGGCGCACCTTCTGTATCTATTCTATTTAACAGGTGCCGTGAGATAGGCGTAGAGCGCAGCCAGGTCATCATCCGTCATTTTGGCGGCGTTTTGCCAGGGCATCGTGTCGGGGAAAGTTGTGCCATCTGGCTTGACGCCGCTGCGCATCATCTCAAAGAACTCTTCTTGGGACAGTTCGTTGACCAGTGGGCGCGGGTTGGGGATGGCTGGACTCATGGCTGATTCGGCCACACCAGTCATGTCGGGGCCATGACAGCCGCGACATTCGCCAAAGGTAGCAACATATTGGCCGTATTCGGCCGTTACGCCTTCCGGTGGGGCGGTAATCGTTTCTGCACCCCAGCCGCCGGGCGGCAGCATACCGGAACCTGTTAGAACAGCGCCGACAAAGTTCATTTTATCGCCGGTGGCAACGGCCGTTTCTGCCGGTTCCACCGAGCGCAGATAAGCAATAATCGCTTCTGTATCCGCATCGCTCAGCTCTTTGTAAGGCAGAAAGTCCATAAAGCCCAGCTTGACGCCTGCCTGATCGACGCTGTGCCGCAAAACGCGGAACAACTCGCCATCGCTGTACCCGGCCAGCTTGCCGCCGGGTGTTAGATTTTCTGTCACCATGCTGCCCATAAAACCAAACCCTTCGGCTTCTGCGATGTTCCAGCCACCCGTCAAGGGCAGTTCACCGCTCGGATTGCCGCTGGCATCCACTGCGCCGTGGCAGCCCACGCAAGAAAGGCTCACCAGGTATTCACCCCGCGCAATTTGGTCCGGCGTGCCAGCGACGGTTAAATCTGGCGCAGTTGGTTCATCGGGAAAATAAGTGACCGCAATCCCCTTGCCTCCCAAAAAAACCATTGCGGCCAGAATCAAGGTGACCAATCCAGCCCCAACCCCTCCGGCGATTTTCACCCACAGTTTCCTGGCCCGCACCGCCCGGTAGGTGAGCCAGCCAAACAAGAAAACCAACGCAAGAACCAAAATTAAAACCAAAATATTGCCAATCATTGTCTTCCTCCAAGAAGTTGTTTTGTCGCCATTCTAAAGTTGGATCATTTGGCGATCGTTTATTTGTGTCGCCAAAGATTTTGCTACTGTTTCGCAGCGTAAATAAACCTTCAGTTAGTGGATGCCGCGAAACAGTTAAGTAACCGTTCGTTAATAACATGGTGGTTTTGTACAATTCTGGGCACAACTCAAAATGAGAGGTGCAACCGATGGCAACCAGAGTAGTCTATCAATGCCAATGTGAGAATTGTCAAAAACCCGAATATCATTCAGATAAACAGCATCATCATTTGATGAACCTACTGTTGAGCCGTCTTGATGAGCAACAGCGTCGCTGGTATGTGGCCGTCGAAGCCGAGAAAATCGGACATGGCGGTACAGAATACATGTCCGTGGTGACCGGCATCAATGTCAATACCATTCGCAAAGGGCGGCGAGAAATGGTTCATGACCTGGCCGACCGACCGCATGACCGTGTCCGTGTTGAGGGCGGTGGCCGCAAACCGGTTGAAAAAAAGAGCCGGAAATCTTGACTGCCCTCAACGAGGTTGTCGCCGATGAGGTTGCTGGCGACCCGATGAGTTCACAGAAATGGGTACGGCTCAGTCTGCTCACCATTGCCCGCCAACTGGCCAGACGACGGTTTCGTATTGGACCGCACACGGTACGGCGCTTGCTGAAGAAACTGAAATATGGCTTATATGGCAATCGCAAGAGCCTAACTGGACCATCCCATCCTCACCGAGACAAGCAATTTCGCTACATCCGACGCATCAAGAAGTTCTTCTTGGCGGCTGGCTATCCGGTTATCAGCGTGGATACCAAGAAGAAAGAACTCATTGGTAACTTCCTCAACCAGGGACGGAGTTGGTCCCCACAGCCACAGCAGGTCAATGTACACGATTTTCCTCAGGATGCCCTTGGCCGTGCTGTTCCCTATGGCATTTACGACCTGACCCATAACCAGGGTTACGTCTATGTTGGTAGCTCCTACGACACACCAGAATTTGCCGCCTATGCCATTGCCCAATGGTGGGCTGACCCTGACCGCCCGCGCTTTCGCCGCGAAGACAAACTGTTGATTCTGGCTGATGCCGGGGGCAGCAACAATTGTCGTTACTGGCTCTGGAAACAACAGGTTCAGGAACAATTGGCTGACCAGTTTGGCCTTGAGGTCATGATTTGCCATTATCCAACCGGGACTTCCAAGTGGAACCCGATTGAATACCGCTTGTTCAGCCAGATTTCGCGCAATTGGGCGGGCAAGCCGCTTCGTTCTTGGGAAGTCATGCTCAACTGCATCCGTGGCACCGTGACCGAAACCGGACTGCAAGTGAAGGCTTTTCTCGTTGACCGCATCTTTGAGAAGCAGAAAAAGGTCACTGCCGATGAGCGAGCTGCCCTCCATTTGTGCCCGCGACCGATTTGTCCAACCTGGAATTACCTTATCAAGCCGCGTCCTTGCTCTGGATGATATTCAACTGTAAAAGTGCTAACTTATTTTTGCATGCTTACTAAGCAGTTGGGCACATACGCTGCTTTTATTGCTGATTTATTTGCGCCCAACTGCACTAGGGCAGTACCGTAAGCGACCCGACCATGCCTGCGGCTTCGTGCCCCGGCGAGCCGCAGTAGAAAGTAAATGTGCCACTTTGCGTTGGGGTAAAGCTCACTTCGACTGTTTCTTCGGCCGCCAGCTGCAAATGAATATCAAAGGCATCCAGGTCAAAAGCGTGGGCAAAGCCATCTTTGTTGACCAGTTGCAGCGTGACGGGCTGCCCGGTTTGTACCTGTAGCGCGTCTTGCTGAAAGCGCATCTCTTCCAGTTTGATGGTGATTTGGCTGGTTTGGGCGCGGCCGCAGCCAGCCAGCAGCAGCAGCAGCAGCAGTAAGGGTGAGGGTAGATACGGCCGTAATTTCATCGCAGATACCTCTAGCAACAGTTTCAAACTGGTTCCCTAATCACCCACCGCCAGTTGTGGTGAGGCTGTCTGCGCCTGGGTTTGCCGGGCAAACAGCAGCCCGGTCACAATAATGATCAGATGAATCACGATAAAACCGATGTAACCCGCCGCCTCGTAGCCACGGGCAATCAAGAAGATGTCATCCAGCACACCGTGGGTAAACTCCAGCCAGACCAGCAGCAGCGCGGCGCTGACGTGCTTGCCGGGGTTGCGGGATGCCCACAAAGCAAACGTGGCAATGCCAAAAATCTCAAACAAAAAAGGTGACCAGCCATCGACAAAAGCGCGGATGGCCCATTCATCCGCCGGAAAGGGGATGTTTTGCGCTAAATAATCCTGGCTGCCCAGAAACATCATGTAGATGTTCATCAGGCCGAGCAGCAGATACCATACGCCGACAATTCGCAACCACCACTGTAACTTTTTCATTAAAATTCTCCTTATGTAAATTTAAATTGATAAACCAGGTAAATCTATTCGCATCGGTTTTTCTGCTGTTTATCCATTGGCGATTCCTCCAGCGGTACGGCCGTCCACTCCTCCAAAAACCGCACCAACTCAGCCAAATCCTTGAAGCCGCGCCGTTCAGATGTGTGCGGGTCTTGCAGGCTGATGCGCCAGACGGGTGGGGCATTGGGCAGCGTGCCGCCTTCGGCCCACAAAGTGAGGATGAAGCTGTGGTATTGCAACGGCCGTTTCCCAAATTCCCTGTCCATGCTTTCTTTCCATCAACCTGCATTTGTGTTAATCTTTGCCCATCTTAAAAAGCGAACATTTAGAGATCATTTATTGGGGCAAGCAATGACGGCCGTTTTAGAAATCCGTTTGTTCGGCGGGGTGGCAATTCGTCGGGGGGATGCTCCAATTAGCGGTTTTGTTTCCAGCAAGGCACCCGCTTTGCTGGCTTATCTCGCCGTCACCGCCAGGCCGCACCAGCGGGATGCGCTGGCTGCCCTGCTCTGGGGCGAAATGAGCGACGCCGACGCCAAAAACAACCTGCGTCAGACCCTCTCCAATTTGCGCAAGCTGCTGGAACCTTATTTACTCATCACCCGTGATGCCGTGCAGTTTGATACGGCCGTACCCCACAGCCTCGACGTTGCCCAGTTTGAAAACCAGCTGCACCGCGCCCGCAGCGCTGCCCCACCTGCCCGCAGCGCTGCCTTACAGCAGGCCGCTGACCTCTATCGGGGCGACTTCCTCGCCGGTTTTTACGTGCGCGACGCCCCCGAATTTGAAGAATGGATGCTGGCTCAGCGTGCTCGTTACCGCGAACTGGCGCTGCACACCCTGCATGCCCTGGCCGAACACCACCTCAGCCGGGGTGAATACGGCCGGGCGATTGACTGCGCTACCCGTTTGCTGGCGCTCGACGCCTGGCGCGAAGAAGCCCACCGCCAGCTGATGACCGCCCTGGCCCGCAGCGGCCAACGCCGCGCCGCCCTGGCCCAATATGAAACGTGCCGCCGTTTGTTGGAAACGGAACTGGGCAGCGAACCGTCTGCCGAAACAACCGCCCTATTTGCGCGTATCCAGGCGGCGGGCGATGCGTCGCCACACAATTTACCGCCCCAGCCCACGCCGTTTGTGGGACGCACCGAAGAATTGGCGCAAATCAGCGCCTGCCTGCAAAACCCCGACTGTCGCCTGCTAACGATTGTCGGCGTCGGCGGCATGGGCAAGACGCGACTGGCACTGCAAGGCGCGGAGCAGGCGCACCGGCGACGCCTTTTTTTGCACGGCGTTTTTTTTGTGCCGTTGGTGGGGGTGGATTCGCGCACATTGCTGGTGACGGCCGTTGCCATCGCCTGCGGCCTGCAATTTTCCGGCAGCCAGAACCCCACCGCGCAGCTGCTTGCCTTTTTGCGTGACCGGGAACTGCTGCTGGTTTTGGATAACTTTGAGCATCTGCTGGATGAGGCGATCTGGCTGGTGCAGCTGCTGCAGCAAGCGCCAGGCATCAAGCTGCTGCTCACTTCACGAGAACCATTGCATGTGCAGTGGGAAACGACCCTGGTTTTGGATGGCTTGGCCCTGCCGCCATCGGCCGCCAGCCCGGCCGCCGCCGCTCAATACAGCGCGGTGCAGTTGTTTGCCAGCCGTGCCCACGCCGCGCAGCCTGGCTTCGACCTGACGGCGGAAACCCTGGCCCCGGTGACCCAGGTGTGCCGCCTGGTGGACGGAATGCCGTTGGCTCTGGAACTGGCCGCCGCCAGCCTGCGCCATTACACCTGCGCTGAACTGGCCGCCGCGCTCAGCTTTAATGTAGACGTCTTGGCTGCCAGCTACCGCGATATGCCGCCGCGCCATCGCAGCTTGCGCGCTGTGTTTGCACATGCCTGGGGGCTGCTTAACCCGGCTGAACAGGCGTTGTTTGCCGCGCTTTCTGTGTTTACGGGCAGTTTTGACCTGGCGGCGGCGGAAACGGTGTGCGCTGCATCCCGGCCGCTGCTGGCGGCGTTGGTGGATAAATCGCTGCTGCGCCACACGGCAGGTCGTTACCAGCTGCACAACCTGCTGCGCCACTACGCTGCCCAGGCGGTGCCAGAATCCCAGCAGCAAGCCCTGCGCCAGCGCCACGCCGCCTTCTACACCGAGCGGCTGCGCCAGCAGGAAAACACCCTCTTTACGCCAGCCGAAAGCCAGACTTTTCAGGCCATCCAAAGCGACCTGGAAAATATTCGCGCTGCCTGGTCATGGGTGCGGATCAATGAGGATCTCTATCTCATGCAGGCGGGGTTAAGCACACTGCGCAGCTTTTACAACGTGCAGAGCCGCTTTGTTGAAGGAGCGGAATGGTTGGCGGAAACGGCCGTTGCCCTCCACCCCCTCGCCACCCCGACAACCCACCCGCGCAATCACTCTACGCCCGCGTCCTGGCGCGCTGGGCCTCATTTGTCGCCTGGCAAGGTGATAGCGAACAGGCAACGCGCCTGTTCCAGGAGGCATTGCCGTTAGCCCACACCTTAAATGACCCCGAAGAATTGGGGTTTGTGTTGCTCAACAAGGGCTACCTGAGCATGCTTACCGGCGATTATGACACGGCCGGACGCGAATATCAGGAAAGCCTGGCCTATTATCGGCTCAGCGAGGAAACGCGCGGTATTGCCGACGCCCTGAGCGCCCTCGGCGGCTGGCACAACGTCACCGGGGATTGGGCGCAAGCGCGGCAATGCCTGCAAGAAAGTGTGGCCCTTGCCCGTGCATTACAGGATGAACACGGCCTGCGCTCTTCGCTAACCAACCTGGGCAACGTTTATTATCTGCTGGGCAATTACCCCCAGGCCAAAGCCCATTATGAGGAGGTGCTGCCCCTGTGCCAAAAGGTGCAAGACCGGGCGTCCGAGGCAATCATCCAGTGTAACCTGGGCGCATTGGCCGAGAAAGCGGGCGACTTTGCCGAGGCAGAGCAGCGACTACAGCTGGGCATTTTCTTGTTTACCGAGGCAAACCATTTCCAGGCCATTGTCCACGCTTCCACCATGCTGGGGTCTGTCTACCGCGAGATGCAGGCATTTGCCCGTGCCCGCCAGACGCTGTTGACGGCGCTGCGGCAGGCAGTGGAGAAAAAAGTGGATTACCTGGTTCCGCTCGCAGTTTTTGAAATCGGCCGTCTGTATCAGGCAGAGGGGCGACCGTTGGCAGCACTGCCGCTGCTGCTGTGGGTAGTTGCCCATCCGGCGGTCCAGGCGGAAAATGAGATTGTAGCGAAAGAAATGATTGCTAATCTGGAACACGCTTTAACGCCAGCAGAGGTAACGGCCGTTCGCGCCCAAGCCGGAACAGTGGCGGCAACGGCCGTTCTTAACCAGCTTCAGGACGAAACATTATCTTGGTAAAAAAATACTCTCTTTGCGCCGACATTTAGGGGAAGGTCACCATTGGATCCACTATTTTGGTCTGATTGACCGACAAAACTTATTTAACCGCAAAGAACGCAGAGAGCGCAGAGAAAAATGAGGGAGAAATCTCTGCGTCCTTTGCGCCCTCTGCGGTAGAAATCTGAGATTTGTCAGTCAATCAGCTATTTTGGTATAAGTATAATAACGTCTAGATTATTCTGCGTTTATACCTTGAAAGAGAGCTAGTTGTCGGATCCGCTAACTATTGTCTCAAAGAAGTTAGCGGAAACGAGTATCCAACACTGCATCGTTTATTCTGGAAAGTGGGAGAATTAGAATGAGAAATAAAACTGTTCTCGCCGTCGATTTGGGAGCCGAATCGGGGCGAGTGATGGCCGTGAAATTTGACGGCAATCACCTGCAATTGGAAGAGCTACATCGATTTCCCAATACAACCGTTACCCTCAACGGGACGTTGTATTGGGATTTTTTGCGCTTATGGCGCGACATCCAGACCGGCATAGAAAAAGGCAAAGCGCTGAACCCGGCCAGCATCGGAGTCGATACCTGGGGCGTGGATTTCGGACTGTTAGACAGCCAGGGAAGTTTGATTGGCAATCCGGTACATTATCGAGACGGCCGTACCATCAACATGATGGAAACCGCCTTCACCAAACTACCTAAAGCCGACATTTTTGCGCAAACGGGCGTCCAGTTCATGCCCATCAATACCCTTTACCAGCTGCTCAGCCTTGTCGAATCGGGTTCCCCCAACTGCAAATCGCCAGCACTTTTTTAACGTCCCCGGATCTACTCAATTACTGGCTGACCGGGGCAAAAGTGTCTGAATTTAGCATTGCCACCACCACCCAGCTTTTTAATCCCACTACCGGCACCTGGGCCACGGAAATGATGGACAAATTGGGCATTCCCAACCACATCTTTCCCGAAATTGTGCCGCCGGGAACGCGCCTGGGCACGTATGAGGGCATCCCGGTGATTGCCCCGGCCTGCCACGACACGGGCAGCGCCGTGGCCGCTATGCCCACCAGCAGCGACAATTTTGCCTACATCAGCAGTGGCACCTGGAGCCTGATGGGGCTGGAGATGCCAGAGCCGGTTATCAACGAAGCATCGCTGGCGGCAAATGTAACCAACGAAGGGGGTGTTTTGGGCACCTACCGACTGCTGAAAAATATATCCGGCCTGTGGATTTTGCAGCAGTGCCGCAAAATCTGGCTGACGGAGGGACAGGAATACAGCTATCCGCAGCTGGTTTCTTTGGCTGAAGCAGCGGAACCGTTAACGGCCGTTTTCAACCCCAATGATCCCCGCTTTCTCCCCCCAGGCGATCATCCGCAAAGAATTAAAGAGTTTTGCGCGGAAACGGGCCAGCCCGTGCCCGCCGATGTGGGCAGCATTGTGCGCTGCGTGCTGGAAAGCCTGGCCATGACCTACCGGGAAACGCTGGATACCTTGCGCCACTTAACTGGGCGATCTATCGATGTGGTGCACATTGGCGGGGGTGGTACCCAAAACCAACTTCTGAATCAAATGACGGCCAACGCCACTGGCCTGCCCGTCGTCACCGGCCCAATTGAGGCCACCGTTATTGGCAATGCCTTGGTGCAGCTTATCGCCCTTGGCGAAATTGAAGACTTACGCCAGGCGCGCCAGATCGTAGCTGGGATGGCGGAGTTAAACCATTATGAACCAAAGGATACGGCCGTTTGGCAAGACAAGTACGGCCGTTACCAACAAATCATCAAATCTGTGTAATGTGGACGCTCAACCGGAAACAGCAGCCAAAGTTGTTTTGCATCGTGCGCCTGTGGTGATGGTGACAAATAACTGAAGGATGCGCTAAAAGCCTACCATGGACCAAACCATTCAAATCATCAACCGGGTTCTGCCCATTTTGCTGCTGCTCTCATTAGGGTACGGCCTTCGGATCAGAAATTTTCTGGCCCCAACCACCATCGAAGATTTACGCAAATTTGTCGTCAACATCACGCTGCCCGCCGTGCTCTTTATTTCCTTTTTGGCGATTGAGCTCAAGGCGGCCTACTTTGTGATTTTTGGCTTTACTTTTTTGCTCTGCGTGCTGCTCTTTTTGCTGGGGCGATCGCTCAAAAGCCAGTTGAATATCCAGCATGAATATTTTCCTTATCTGACAACCGGGTTTGAATACGGCATGTTGGGCGTCAGCCTCTTTGGCAGCGCCTATGGCCTGTCCCAAATTGGCTACCTCGCGGTGGTAGACCTGGGGCATGAGATTTTCATCTGGTTTGTTTTTTTGCCGCTGTTGCTGATGAAGCGAGACGGCCGTAACAGTTTGGCAGGAATCGGCCGTTCGTTTGCCACCTCCCCCGTCGTCATCGCCATTGTGGCCAGCCTGGTGCTCAACGTGTTGGGCGCAGCCGATGCGCTTTACGAGTTGCCAGTAACCGGCGCACTCATGGCCACGTTTGACTTTTTAGGCAGCCTCACCATTCCCCTCATTTTGGTGATTGTGGGTTACGGCATCCAATTCGACCGGCACGGGCTTCAGGATTCGCTGCAAGTTGTGCTGCTCCGGCTGGCGCTGCTCATTCCCCTGGCACTCATCGTCAATCGCCTGGTGATTCATGATCTGTTGCAGCTGGATCCGTTTTTTGAAGCGGCCGTTTTCACCCTGCTCATTTTGCCCCCACCCTTCATCGTACCCCTCTACGCCCGACGCGATTTGGTCGTGCCCGAAAAACAGTACATCAACAACGTATTGATGGTTCACACCGTCATTTCAATTGCCGTTTACATTATTTATTTTGCCCTGAACCCACTGACGTAAAGGGCAAAACTGGAGATTCCTATGATTTATCAAGCAGCTGAAAATCGCTATGAACAGATGAAATACCGCCGCAGCGGCAAAAGTGGGCTGAAGCTGCCCGCGATCACCTTGGGGCTTTGGTACAATTTTGGCGGGGTGGATGTGTGGGAAAACGGCCGTTCCATGATCCACCGCGCCTTCGATTTAGGCATCACCCACTTTGACCTGGCCAACAACTACGGCCCCCCTCCCGGATCCGCCGAAGAAACCTTTGGCAAAATCCTGGCCCAAGATTTAGCGCCATACCGAGATGAACTCGTCATCTCGTCCAAAGCAGGCTACTTCATGTGGCCCGGCCCGTACGGCGAGTGGGGCTCCCGCAAATACCTCGTCGCCAGCCTGGACCAAAGCCTCAAGCGCATGGGGCTGGATTACGTCGATATCTTCTACAGCCACCGCTTCGACCCCGACACACCGCTGGAAGAGACGATGGGCGCCCTCGATTACATTGTGCGCAGCGGCCGGGCACTGTACGTCGGAATCTCCACCTACGATCCCGAACAAACCCGCCAGGCCGCCGCGATCCTGCGCGATTTGGGCACGCCCTGCCTCATCCACCAACCCCGCTACAACATGTTCGACCGCTGGATTGAAGACGGCTTGCTGGACGTGTTGGCCGACGAAGGCATCGGCTGCATCGGCTTCTCCCCGCTTTGCCAGGGCATCCTCACCAACAAATACCTCAACGAGATCCCCGACGATTCGCGTGCAGGCAAGTATGAAGATGCGCTGCACTGGGGCGACAGCGTCAGTGAGGAAAGAATTAAGCGAGTGGTCAGGCTAAACGAGCTGGCCAAAAAACGGGGCCAATCAATGGCCCAAATGGCCATCGCCTGGGTGCTGCGCATCCCCGGCATGACCTCGGCCCTGATTGGGGCCAGCAAAGTTCGCCACGTAGAAGAAGCGGTTGCCGCGCTGGACAATTTAGACTTTAGCGAAGAAGAGTTAGCGGAGATTGAGGCAATTTTGGAATGAAACTTAGACCTGACAGGTTTTCACAATAGCTTTTTGGCAAGACAACTTTGCTAAACGAAGCTGCTGGTATGAAAAGTAGCGTAGTAAACCTGTCAGGTCTTTTCTCTTGCAACACCTCATCCTGAAAGTGTCAGGGGCTCCACGGCCGTTTCCCCATAAATCCTCTCAAAATCTTGCCGGGTAAACTGGGCCGCGCCCAGCCTGAGCGTGTTGGCCGTACCCGCCGCCACGCCCAATCTGGCAGAATCGGCCAGGGAACGGCCGTTGCCAAAACCAAACACCAACCCCGCCAGCAGGGAATCCCCTGAGCCAACTGCGCTTTTCGCCTCCACAACAGGATTTTGCGCGTGCACGGCCGTTTCCCCCTGCACGGCAATCGCCCCTGCCTTGCCCAGCGACAGCACCACAATCGTCTCAAACCGCGTGGAGATTTCCGCCGCCGCTTCCGCAAAGTCAGCCAGCGACGTCAATTCCCGCTGGGCCAACACCGCCACTTCCGTTTCATTCGGCTTGATGAGGAAGGGTTTGGCGGCCACGCCCTGCAAGAGTGCGTCTTTGCTGCTGTCCAAAAAGGCGGGTACGCCCACTTTATGGGCCTGGTAAATGAGTTGGGCATAAAAATCAGAGGGCACGCCAGGGGGAAGAGAGCCAGAGAGGGTAACGGCCGTATACTTCCCCACCATCTCCCCAAACCGCACCAGCATCTCATCCACCTTCTGCGGCGGCACCGGATCCCCCTTTTCATAAACCTCGGTCATCATCTGATTACTGCTGTCCAAAATCGAGGTACAGGTGCGCGACTCAAAATCGGTGTACACAAAATCGGTGCCGATGCCTTCTTGCTGCAAGCCATTCTCAATAAACTGCCCGGTCGTGCCGCCGACCCAGCCCGTCACCACCGGTTCTTCACCAAACAACTTCAAGGCCCGCGCCACGTTGCAGCCCTTGCCGCCCGGCAACGCCTTGACTGCCTCCGGGCGGTGAATGTCGCCTAACCGGAAAGAATTCACCACGATGGTCTTATCAATCGCCGCATTCAAATTCACACAAAGAATCATGCCTTGCCCGCCGCCCCCACAAAACGAATGCGCTCCCGCACCGCCTCAACCTGCGCTGCCCGGCCTGGCCCTAAATATTTTCGCGGGTCCACCAATTCGCCGTCGGCCGCCAAAACCTCGCGCACCGCGCCGGTAAACGCCTTGCTCAGCTGGGTGGCAATGTTGATTTTGGCCAGACCATGCTGGATGCCTGCGGCAATGTCTTCGTTGTTCACGCCAGATGAGCCATGCAAAACCAGCGGCGTCGCCACCCGCGCTCGGATCGCTTTCAGCCGCGCCAAATCCAGCGAAACCGACTTGTCCTTCAGCCCATGCACCGACCCCAGCGCAATCGCCAGAATATCAACGCCCGTCGCCTGCACAAATGTTTCCGCCTCGTCTGGCGTCGTCAGCGCAATCTCATTGGGGTCATAAGCCGCGCCGTCTGGCTTGGGCACTTCGCCGATTTCCGCTTCCATGCAGACGCCAGCGTCGTGGGCAACCGCGCCCAGCCGCTTGGTTGTGGCAATGTTCTCCTCAAACGGCAAATAATCGCCATCAAACATCACCGAGGTAAAGCCCAGAGCAATCGCTTGCAGCACCTCATTTTCGTTAGCGTGATCCAGGTGCAACGACACCGGCACGTCCACGCTGGCGGCTGCCACCTGGCCCAACGCCGCCATATACTGCAAGCCGCGCATTTCGCTGCCACTGCCCACATATTGCAAGGCGCGATGGCTCACCTGAATGATTACCGGGGCGTTTTCGGCCTGCGCCCCCAGCACAATCGCCTGCATCTGCTCCATCGTGTTGGCGTTAAACGCCCCGATGGCATAGCCTTCCCGGTGCGCTTCTTGAATCCAGGGGTAAACGTTTTGCAGGGTCATGCGTCGGCTCCTTCAGGGTACAGCATAATTTTGCGATGTGTCAGGCGGTGATCGCCAATTTGGGCAAAAACATCGGGCGTTTCGGCCAGGGAATACCGGTGGGAAATCATCGTGTCCATGTCCAGGCCGCCGTCCAGCAGCGCCGCTACCGTCTCCGTCCATTCCTGCCCAGGGAACGGGGCGGAGTAAGACATGAAACAGCCGATGATGCTCAACTCCCGCCGCATCATATTTTCGATGAAGGCCATCGGCAGCGACTTATCGAGGGGCTGGTTGCCGCCACAAATCACCTTGCCACGTGGCCGCGTCACCGGCACCGACTGCTCTAGCGTCTGCGGCACGCCCGCCGCTTCCAAAGAAATATCCACACCATCGCCACGCAATCGTCGCACTTCGGCTACCACATCATCCCGCAGCGGATTGAGGGTAACGTGTGCGCCCAATTTTTTGGCGGTGGCCAGATTCTCATCCGAAACATCGGTGCAGATGATGAGGCTGGCTCGCAGAATACGCAGCCATTGCACGATCATCAGGCCAATCGAACCAGCGCCGAAGACAACGGCCGTTTGCCCCCCCTCAAAATCCCCCAACGCCAACATATGCCGGGCCACCGTCGAAGGTTCAATGAGGGCCACATGCTCAAACGGCAGTTCATCCGGCACGATGAGCACGTTCCGCTCTGGCAGCACCAGATAATCGGCAAAGCCACCCGCCTGCCGCGAACCAATAAACGAATAGCTGTGACAGGCGGAATAGAGGCCGCGCTGGCACTGCTCACATTCAAAACAGGGCACTACCGGAATCACCGAAGCGTGTTTGCCCATCAGGTCTTCGCTGACGCCCGCGCCCACACTTTCGATGATGCCCGCACACTCATGCCCCAACACAATCGGGTACATGCGGTGGCCCGACACATACCGCTTAATATCCGAGCCGCAAATGGAGACGGCTTTCACCTGTAGCCGGACGTAGCCCGGTTCAGGCGTAGGCGTCAGCACTTCTTTGTAGGTCATAGCGCCCTGGTTTTCTAAAATGGCTGCTTTCATTTGGTCATTCTCCAGATGCGTGATGTGTGGTGCGTGATCCTTTTTCTTTCACGCATCACGCTTCACGTGATTTTTGTAGGCGATCCAGGTCAGCAAAATCGTCCAGCAATTTGCGGGAGATGCTGCGATACACCTGGAAAAGCGCTTGATAATGCGCGTGGTTTTGGGGCGATGGTTCATAAGTCCGCCGTTTAGGCAGCAAAGAATTAACGCAATCACCAATGTCATCTACCAAACCCACAGCGTGAGCTGTCATGGCAAAGAGACCCAAGCCGTGCCCGCCTTCCCCCCCGTCGGCACGTTGAGCGACCACAAACGGCCGTCCATACACATCCGCCTTAATCTGGCACCAAACCGCACTGTTTGTGGCCCCGCCCGCCCCCAAATATTCGTCCACCGTCACGCCATGTTCAGCGGCAACCTGCAAATTGTCATACACGGCAAAGGCACACCCTTCCATGATGGCCCGCAGCATGTCGGCACGGGTTGTGCTGTACGAGAGGCCGAAGAAAACGCCGCGCGCCACGCTGCTCCACAGCGGCGTCCGTTCCCCAGCCATGTAGGGTAAAAAGATGAGCCCATTTGCCCCCGGCGGTGATTGGCTGGCCTGCAAGCTGAACAGCTCAAAGGGGTTTTGTTGGATGAGGGGGGAAACGGCCGTTTCCACCTGCCCCAACTGATCGCGAAACCAACCCAGCGAACCGCCACCCACCGTGCCCGCCGCCAAAATGTACTGCCCCGGCAGTACGTGATGAGAAAAAATCAGGCGCGGCTCCACCACCACCCGATCCAGGCTGATGCCCAGGCCACCCGCCTGCCCACCCTGCTCGTTCGTCTGGCCGGGGCGCGTCACGCCGGAACCCAACGCCCCCACCACCGCATCCAAACAGCCCGCGATAACCGGAATCCCAGCACACAAGCCGGTATCGGCCGCTGCCTGGGCCGTGACCGTACCGACGATTTCCATCGGGGAACACAGGCGCGGCATTTTTTCCAGCGGCACGCCAATCGTGGCCGCGGCCGCTTCATCCCACCGCTCGTTTTGAATGTCGAAAAAGTGGTAGCCGTACGCCTGCGTAAAATCGCAGATAAACTCGCCCGTCAAACGGGCGGTGACAAAGCCCGTTGCTTCCAGAAATTTATGCGCGGTGTCGAAGATTTCTGGCTTATGTTTGCCCAGCCAGAGCAATTTTGGCGTGATGTACGCCGCATCCAGCGGATTGGCTGAAAGGCTGACAAAACGCTCCGCATCGGGCTGGCTTTTCAGCCAGGCAGTTTCTTCTTCGGCGCGGCGGTCCAGCCAAATCATTGCCGGAGCGAGCGGATTGATCGCCGCGTCTACTGGAATAAGCGTCCAGCCAATCGCGTCCACCCCAATGCCCGCAATCTGATTGGCCTGAATCCCGGCCCGGCTCACCACTTGTTGAATGGTGTCGCTGATGGCCTGCCACCAAATGTTGGGATCAATCTCTGCCCAGACAGGTTGAGGGCGGTCGAGGGTATAAGGGGCAGTGGCTTCGGCTAAGGCGGTGCCATGTTGGTTCCAAACGGCCGTCTTCGTGCTAGAACTCCCCACATCAACCGTTAAAATAAACTGTTTGCTCATGATGCATTCCCGCCGTTATGAGGCAATCGTGCCATCCAAATCCCACAACGCTTCCCAGCTTTTGGCTCCTTCCCAGAGGAAGACCTGCCCTTTGATGAGGCGGCAGTTTTTGTCGATGCCGGCAATCGCGGCCATCTCTTCATCGGTGAGGGGATTGGAAACGGCCGCTTGCAAATTGCTCAAATAATTGCGGCGCGTGGTAGAAAAAGGAATAGGCACCTGGCCCCGCTGCACCGCCCACTTCACACAAACGACAGCGGGGTGCACGCCCAGCCGCTCAGCCATGCCCACAATCACCGGGTCTTCAATAATTACCGTGTCGTCTGGCGTGGTATCCCGTTCGGGCCGCGCCGGTGAACCAATCGGCGAATAACCAATCGGCACAATGTTGTGATCCAGGCAATATTGAAACAGCGCGGGCTGCTGAAAATGAGGATGCAGCTCCATCTCGTTGGCCGCAGGCGTGATGCGCGCATCACGCAGCAGCAGCTCCAGCTTGGGTTCGGTCATGTTAGACGTGCCGATATGCTTCACCAACCCCATGTCTACTAATTTTTCCAGCTGCCGCCACGTCTTCATATAATTTTCGTGGCTGTAGGGCACGGCGTGCGGATCGCGGGCATTCACGTCTACGCCCGGATCATGATGGTTGGGAAACGGCCAATGAATCAGGTACAGGTCCAAATAATCAAGCTGCAAATCGGCCAGCGTCTTTTGGCAAGCCGGGACAACGTCTTCTTCGGCATGTTTATCGTTCCAAAGCTTAGAGGTGAGCCACAGCTCCTCACGCTTTACCAGGCCGCTGGCCAACACCTCTTTCAGCCTTTCACCGATGAGATGTTCGTTGCCGTAAACGGCCGCACAATCAATATGCCGGTAACCCACGGCAATCGCCTCCTGCACAGCAGCGGCAATCGCTTCACCAGAGACGTTGTCTGAGCCAAAGGTACCCAGCCCCACGGCTGGCATGGTGGCACCGGTGTAAACCGTTCGCTGCGGCACATCAGCCGGTTCGATGGCGTCCTCCGCCAGTGCAAATTTCTGTTTTCCCATGAGATCCTCCACATGTATATTGCTAAATAGATGCTATTTGGGGGTAGAAACGGCCGAACCTACCCCCTCGTATGTTACGCGTAACACAGATTGGCAAAAAAAAGGTGAACCAACCTGTTATGGGTAACATTATAAAAATTGCCCCCCAGATGTCAACCAAGATTTTCAAAACACAATTGGCTATTTTTGCTAAAAACATATTGACAACATTTAGGCAATAGCTATAATGTTACCCATAACATGTTACGCGTACCACTCCCACTTACAAAAGGAGAGAGATGTCCACTATACGCGATGTTGCCAAACGAGCTGGCGTTGCCACCATGACCGTCTCCCGTGTCATTAATAACTCAGGCTATGTCAGCGATGCCACCCGAAGCAAAGTTGAAGCCGCCATCGACGAACTTGGCTACGTACCCAACATGCTAGGGCCAAGCCTGCGCTTTAACCAAACCAATACCCTGGCCCTGATCCTGACCGACATCACCAACCCATTTTGGACAACGCTGGCACGCGGCGTGGAAGATGCAGCCCAGGAAAAAGGGTACAGCGTCATTCTGTGCAACACCGACGAATCCCTGGAAAAACAAGAACAGTACCTGACCATGCTGCTTAAACGCCGAATCGATGGGATGTTATTTGTACCGGCAGGTGACAAAGCTGAACCTGTTCGGCTCATTCAAAAGCAGCGAACGGCCGTTGTCATCCTAGACCGCAACATTCCCGATATAGATGTAGATATTGTCCGCGGCGACTCATTTGGCGGCGCTTACCAACTTACCCGACACCTCATTGATCTAGGCCATCAGCACATTGCCATTTTGTCAGGGCCTAAAAACATTTCCACTTCTGTAGAACGTGTTGAAGGATACCGTCAGGCATTAACAGAAGCCGGGTTGGAAGTAAATCCAGACTATATTTATTGGGGAAATTTCAAAGAAAATACGGGGGCAGAAATGGCCACCCAAGCCCTAAAGCTCACCCCCTGCCCCACAGCCTTCGTTGCCGTTAACAACTTCATTGCCAATGGCGCCTGGCAAGCGCTGGCCCAGGCTGGCCTGAATGTACCCGCCGATGTCTCTCTGGTAACCTTTGACGACATGCCCGCCTCCATCATCCCTACGCCATTTTTAACCGTAGCCGTACAGCCAGCTTATCATATGGGATTCCAGGCCACGCAACTGCTGCTGGCTCGCCTGCTTAATGAAGGCCCAGCCGAGCGTCAAGAAATTATTTTGCCTGTCAAACTGTTCATCCGACAGTCGAGTGCACCCCCAACCGCACCCAATTCCACAATCCAGTAAAGGGGGCGCTGTAAACATCAGTCATCAAGGTAGAGCACAATGCTAAAACTATCTACCGCTTAGCGATTGGAGATCCATCTATGGCTTGAACTGAAACGAAAGTTTTTCCACACAATCATCTTTTTGGGAATAGTCGCAAAACAGATGCGCACTACTCCCCCCAGCTCAAAAAAACTAATTGAGAGTTAAGAGAGGAGATTCTAACAATGAAAACCAAACGATCCTTACTTCTTTTGGCCCTGCTTATCGCTGTAATGGCTCTGGTAGCCTGTGGTGGTGAAGAAACGGCCGATACTGCTGCTGAATCCGATGAAATCTACATTGCCGTTATCTCTAAAGGTTTCCAGCATCAATTTTGGCAGGCAGTAAAAGCCGGTGCCGAACAAGCTGCCGAAGATTACAACGTCACCATCACGTTTGAAGGCCCCGAGACAGAAGCCCAGGTAGACAAACAAGTTGAAATGGTGCAAGCTGCCCTGGACAAAAATCCCGCCGCTCTGTGTTTGGCTGCATTGGACACACAGGCATTGATTCCTCAGCTTGAAAGAGCACAGGAAGCTGGCATTCCTGTCATCGGTTTCGACTCAGGTGTAGACAGTGACATTCCGCTCTCGACTGCAGCAACCGACAACATTGCCGCCGCCGCCACGGCTGCTGACAAAATGGCAGAACTGATTGGTGGATCCGGCCAGGTTGCCGTGATTGTGCACGACCAAACCAGCCGCACCGGTATTGACCGCCGCGACGGTTTTGTGAACCGGATTGAATCCGAATATCCAGACATCGAGATCGTAGACATCCAGTACGGTGGCGGCGACCAGCTCAAATCCACTGACCTGGCCAAAGCGATCATCCAGGCTCATCCAGACCTGAAAGGCTTCTTCGGCGCCAACGAAGGTTCCATCATCGGTGTGCTGAACGCCGTAAGCGAAATGGGCAAAGAAGGCGAGATCGTGGTGATTGGCTATGACTCCGGCCAGCAGCAGATGGATGCCATCCGCAATGGTGTGGAAGCCGGCGCAATTACCCAAGATCCAATTGGTATTGGCTACAAATGTGTGGAAGCGGCCGTAAAAGCCCTGAACGGCGAAGATTTGCCGACAGAAATCGACACGGGTTTTCACTGGTACGATGCCAACAACATTGATGACGAGACAATCGCTCCCTTGTTGTACGAATAATCTGTAACCTTTAATTCACGACCTGTCAGGTGTCATAACCTGACAGGTCTTTTTTGAACCAGCAAGTGTAAAACCATAGCATCTCTTGCTGTGGAGGGAAGAGTGAGAAAATGGATAAACTCCTGATCTCGATGGAAGGAATCGAAAAGAGCTTCCCTGGGGTGAAGGCCCTGGACCAATGCCGCTTCGAACTACGCGCGGGGGAAGTTCATGCCTTAGTTGGTGAAAACGGTGCCGGAAAATCTACCATGATGAAGGTTTTGTCTGGCATCTATGCCAAAGACGCGGGCCACATTTACTACAAAGGGCAAGAAGTTGACATCTCTACCCCTCGGGCAGCCCAAGATTTGGGAATAAGCATCATTCATCAGGAACTAAACCTGATGCCCCATTTGACATTGGCACAAAATATTTTTATCGGACGGGAACCACGGCGAGGCATGCCGTTTTTGCTGGATGAGGCGACCTTGAACCAGCAAACGGCCGAATTATTCGCCAGCATGCACCTAAAACTAGACCCTCAAACCCGCGTCTCTAACCTGACCATCGCCAAACAGCAGATGGTGGAAATTGCCAAAGCGCTCTCCTTTAATTCTGAAGTGCTAATTATGGATGAGCCAACGGCCGCTTTAACCGAAACCGAAATTGAAGACCTGTTTCAATTCATTCGCGATCTGCGGGCACGCGGGGCCGGTATTATTTATATTTCTCACCGACTGGAAGAACTGCAGCAAATTTCAGACCGGGTGACCGTTATGCGGGATGGGCATTACATCGACACCGTTACTACCAACGAAGTGACAACCGACCAAATCATCAGCATGATGGTTGGGCGCACCATTTATGAAGCCACCCCAGAGCTACCTGATGAACCCACCACTGAAGTGGTGCTGGAAGTCAAAAATCTCAATCAGGGTACCGCCCTCCAAGATATTAATTTTCAGCTCAAGAAAGGTGAAATTTTGGGCTTTGCCGGGCTGATGGGGGCAGGACGCACCGAAGTCGCTCGGGCTATTTTTGGCGCTGACCCGGTTGATTCCGGCGCAATTTACATCCGGGGCCAAAAGGCAGAAGTTCATTCACCGCAGCAGGCAGTGTGGCATGGCATTGGCTATTTGTCTGAAGACCGCAAGCGATATGGGCTGGCTTTGGGGCTAGAAGTGAAAGAAAACGTGGCAATGGCCGCTCTGGACAAGTTTTTGGGCTTTCTGGGCTGGGTCAATAAATCACAAATTCGCTCGACGGCCCAATATCATATTGATGAGCTAGGCATCAAAACCCCCAGCGCAGAACAAAAGGTGAAGAATCTTTCTGGCGGTAACCAGCAGAAAGTGGTTATTGGCAAATGGCTGACGGCCGATACCGACATCCTCATTTTTGACGAGCCGACGCGTGGTATCGACGTAGGTGCTAAAAGCGAAATTTACAAGCTGCTGAATGAGCTGGCCAAACAAGGAAAATCGATCATTATGATTTCCTCTGAGCTGCCCGAAATTTTGCGTATGAGCCATCGCGTTATTGTGATGTGCGAAGGGCGCATCACGGGTGAACTGCCCATTGAAGAAGCGACCCAGGAAAAAATCATGACGCTGGCTACGGCCCGCAAGGCAATTGTCAACGACAGTTCGCCAGCCACACCGGCTGTCACCGCATAAACAGGTACACGATTATGGAATTCAAAACTCAACTCAAAACGCTTTTTAACTCTGATGCGTCGCAAAAGATTCTGGCTTTTGCCGGTTTAATTGTGATGTTTGTGGTGTTTTCGCTGGCATCACCAAACTTTTTTCAATTTAGTAATATTGTGGGCATTTTGCTGGCAACGGCCGTTAACGGTGTCCTTGCTCTTGGCGTCACCTTCGTCATCATCACGGGCGGTATCGATCTATCTGTGGGCACAGTGATGACCCTCTCGGCCGTAATGACCGGTGTTTTTATCACCAACCTGGGTCTGCCGATTCCAGTCGGGGTGCTGGGTGGTTTGCTCACCGGCGGGTTTGCCGGTTGGGTCAACGGCACGGTCATCTCCAAAATGCGGGTGCCCCCGTTTGTAACCACGTTGGGCATGCTGTACGTGGCCAAAGGTTTGGCGCTGGTCATCTCTGGACTCAAGCCAATCTACTTTAGTGATAACCCCGGCTTCACCAAGATTGCCATGGGCGACATCGCGGGCATTCCGTATGCCGTTATTATTTTCTTCGGCGCGGCCATTGTCGCCAGCATTATCCTTAACAAAACCATTCTGGGGCGATACACGTTTGCCTTGGGCAGCAACGAAGAAGCAACGCGTCTTTCTGGGGTGAATACGGATAAGTGGAAAACGGCCGTTTACGCTCTGGCAGGCCTCTACTCTGGTTTGGCTGGTGTACTCATTGCTTCTCGGTTAAACTCGGCTCAACCAGCGCTGGGTGCCGGGTATGAGCTCGACGCGATCGCCGCCGTCGTCATCGGCGGCACTTCCCTCAGCGGTGGGGAAGGCACCATTTTGGGCACCGTCATCGGTGCCTTCATCATTAGCGTTTTGACCAACGGTCTGCGCATTTTGTCGGTGCCTCAGGAGTGGCAGATTGTGGTTACCGGCGGCATCTTGATCGTCGCCGTCTACGCCGACATGCTGCGCCGCCGCCAAAGCTAATTCTACTTGTTTCAACCCAAAGGAGTTTGCTGTAGATGAACACCAATGAACCCCAAAATCGCTTAATTGGGAATCCCCCAAAAATTGGTATCCGCCCCACCATCGACGGCCGTTTCCACGGCGTACGTGAATCATTAGAAGAGACCACCATGGGCATGGCCCAAAACGTGGCCAACTTCCTCAGCAAAAATCTGCGCCATGCCAACGGCCTACCCGTTGAATGCGTTATTGCTGACACCTGCATTGGTGGGGTAAAAGAAGCGGCGGAAACGGCCGTAAAATTTGCCCGTGAAGGCGTTGGCGTCTCCATCACCGTCACCCCCGCCTGGTGCTATGGCTCAGAAACAATGGACATGGACCCCCTGATTCCCAAAGCGGTTTGGGGCTTCAATGGCACAGAACGGCCCGGCGCTGTCTATTTGGCAGCAGTCATGGCAGCACACGCCCAGAAAGGCTTGCCCGCGTTTAGCATTTACGGCCGCGACGTCCAGGACATCGGCGACACGAACATTCCAGAAGACGTGCAGCAAAAACTCCTGCGCTTCGCCCGCGCCGGGCTGGCCGTGGCCACCATGCGCGGCCAATCCTACCTGGCAATGGGCGGCGTTTCCATGGGCATCGCCGGTTCCATCGTCGATCAGCCCCTCTTTGAGCAATATTTGGGCATGCGCGTGGAAACCATCGACATGACCGAATTCACCCGGCGTATAGAGCAAGGCATCTATGACCCCGACGAATATAAAAAAGCGCTGGCCTGGGTGAAAGAAAATTGCCACGAAGGCAAAGATTACAACGACGAAGCCCACAAACGCACCCGCACACAGCAAGATGCCGACTGGGAAATGTCGGTCAAAATGGCCCTGATTGGCCGCGATCTGATGAACGGCAATCCTCGGCTGGCGGAATTGGGCTTCAAGGAAGAGGCCAACGGCCACAACGCCATCGCTGGCGGCTTCCAGGGGCAGCGCCAATGGACCGATGCCTTCGCCAATGGCGACTTCATGGAAGCGATTCTCACCACCTCCTTCGACTGGAACGGCATCCGCCAACCGTATATGGTTGCCACCGAAAACGACGCCCTCAACGGCGTCAGCATGTTGTTTGGCCACCTGCTCACCGGCACGGCCCAAATCTTCGCCGATGTGCGCACCTACTGGAGTCCGGAGGCGGTTAAACGCGTCACGGGGTATGAACTAGAAGGAACGGCCGTTGGCGGCATCCTCCATCTCATCAACTCAGGCCCAGCCGCACTGGACGGCACCGGTGAGCAAACCCAAGACGGCCAGCCAATGATGAAGCCGTGGTGGGAAATCACCCCCGAAGATGCCAAAGCGTGCCTGAACGCCACCACCTGGCACGCGGGCATGACCGAATATTTCCGCGGCGGCGGCTGGTCTACCAGGTTCCGCACCCGCGGCGGCATGCCCATGACCATGTGTCGCCTCAATCTGGTAAAAGGACTCGGCCCCGCGCTGCAAATCGCCGAGGGTTGGAGCGTGGATCTACCCGATGAGGTGCATGAGGTTTTGGACGAGCGCACCAATCCCACCTGGCCCACCACCTGGTTTGTGCCCCGCACAGAGGGCAGCGGCCCGTTCCGTGATGTGTACACCGTCATGAGCAACTGGGGCGCCAACCATGGGGCCATCTCCTACGGCCACATCGGCGCAGACCTGATCAGCCTGGCCGCCATGCTGCGCATTCCCGTCTACATGCACAATGTTCCAGAAGAAACCGTATTCCGGCCGCACGCCTGGGCCGCCTTTGGGGCTATGGAGCCACAAGGCGCAGACTTCCGCGCCTGCGCCAACTTTGGGTCGCTTTACGGTTAAAAACATATCCACAGATTACGCAGATTAAAGCAAAAAAAAATGCGCACATCTGCGTAATCTGGGGTTCTGTTTTCGGGAGTGAAAAATGCTAAAAGGAATTTCACCGTTATTTAGTCCTGAACTGTTGGCCGAGCTTTATCGGATGGGCCACGGTGACGAAATTGTGTTGGCCGACGCGCACTTTCCTGGTGACAGCGTCAATGAGTTTGTCATCCGCGCCGACGGCTTAAAGATTGCAGATTTGCTGGACGCAATAATGCCCCTGTTTGTTCTGGATGAGTATGCGGATGATCCGATAGTGATGATGGCCTGTGTGCCAGGCGACACACCGGACCCAGCCGTGGAAGCAGATTATCGGGCGGCAATGGGGAAGCATTATACGGCCGTTCCCCCAACCACCTTCATCGACCGCTTTGCCTTCTACGAACGAGCCAAAAATGCGTTTGTTGTCGTGCTCACCGGGGAGACACGCAAGTATGGCAACCTCATTCTCAAAAAAGGGGTTACCCCACTAACATAAAATCCGCTATTTCAGGAACTGCCAAAAATGAAGAAACGAGAGAAATTTGCTGCTGAAGCCAGAGAGTTTATTCATGTCTGTCATCGCCTGGCCCAAACCCAGTTTGTAACTAGCAGTGGGGGAAATCTAGCCTGGCGACTGGAAGACGATCTGATCATGATTACGCCCACCAAATTGTACAAAGGAGATGTCGATCTTCAGGATTTGGTCTTCATCAATATGGAAGGGAACGTAATTGAGGGCGCACGCAAACCCACCGGTGAAACGCCCATGTATCTCAAGTTCTTCAATCTGCGACCAGACGTCGTTTCAGTAATTCATTGCCATGCGCCACATGTCTGCGCCATGGCAATCTCCCACAACAAAAACTGGCTGATGCGGCCGATATTCCCTGAGACAACCATTGAGGTAGGCCCGGTTCCCCTGGTGCCGTATGCCGAACCACTCACAGAACAGCTTGCCGAAAATTTTGTGCCATTCCTGCCCAAATACAACAGTTTTTTGATGGAAAATCATGGCCTGGTGACCCTGTCCCGTGAGGGCATTAAAGGGACACTCATGCTGGTTGAACTGTTGGAACTAAGTGCTAAATCAATTTTACTGGCATTAACGGTTGGCCAGGTGAAGGAATTAAAACAGCAGGATGTTAAAGACCTTGGCAATACAATGCGCACACGCAGCTTACCTTTGTTTGGTGCCCCTGGCGCCAACATTGCATTGGAAGATCTATATTTTGGGGAATAGGCACCCAATGGCCGATTGAGAAACCCGTTTTTTGAAATTATTGATAATCTACTCGGCATAACCTCACTGTTCAAATGCCCCCGCCCCCCACAGTTTAAATGGGCTACTGCCCGCATAGGTAACGATTTGGAGTAGGGTCGTGTACGCAGCCTGACCGCACCAAGGTCGTGTTTATTTACAGGAAGATGCGCTGGGCAACCAGACCACCTTTACCTACCAGACTGGCCCATTTGCCGGAACCCGGACAACGACCATGACCGATGCCCGTGGCAATGAAACCACCGATGTCTACGAATCCGGAAGTGGTTTTCCTCGGCTTGCAGCCGCCGCTGAGCGGCGATCCCGACCCCATCTTTGTGCGCACCGTCATGACTACTCTCCCCGCTTTTGTAGTTTAAGAAAATAATCAGGTAAGCATTGTGGGACGATTTTGCAAATCGTCCAGGCGATTTACAAAATCGCCCTACAGCAGTTACCCGATTTAATATTTAATCTACAATTAGTGGGGAGCTTCTTGTAACACCCCAGCCAACGCCGAGGTTGGGTCACAAACGCTCAGCCCGAGCGCGAGAATGTTCCGGGCTGCATTCACATCCCGGTTAAGTTCTAATCCACACCCATCACACCTGTGCATCCGCACACCTAGGCTCTTAGCTACAATCGTCCCGCACCCGCTGCATATTTGGCTGGTGTACTGCGGCGGAACAGGAACCACTAACTTACCAGCTTCTTCCGCTTTGTAAGCAAGCAGACTGCTGAACTCACCCAGCGCAGCGTCATGCGTAGAGAGTGCAAGTCGTCGATTGGCTGTCATAAAGCCCAGTGTCAGATTCTCGATGCAAATGAGGTCGTATTGATTCACCAGCTGGCGCGTGGTTTTGTGCCAGAAGTCGCGCCTTTGGTTCGCTATCCTGCTGTGAAGTCTGGCAAGTTGATAAGCCGTTTTACGCCAGTTGGTCCCGCCCTTCTTTTGCCTGGCCAGCTTTCGATTCAGCACCCCAGCCGCTTCTGACTGACGCGCAGCCAGCGCGGATTATCAATCAGTGTACCATCGGACAGGGCAAGCAGGAACTTCAAGC
Source organism: Candidatus Leptofilum gracile (assembly GCA_016713825.1). Classification (GTDB taxonomy): domain Bacteria; phylum Chloroflexota; class Anaerolineae; order Promineifilales; family Promineifilaceae; genus Leptofilum; species Leptofilum gracile. The sequence continues at coordinate 415,162 of JADJOJ010000007.1, forward strand.
CCATGTCGATGCCAACCGCCTCTCCCGTTGGCGGGAGAGGACAAGGTGCCTCAAACGCGACCATCAGGGTGACGTACCAGTTGCCCAAACTCCGTTTGACCACAACATGCTTGATCTTGCTGCCAGCAGGGAGTTGGCGGTGAAACTTAACCTTCACGTCTCCAACATTCTGGATGCGCAATCGAGTTTGTCCTCTTTCATTCTGGTTCGGTGAGACGTGGGATAATGGTTAGGATCGGTAACCACTGAATTCTTTTGATTTTATTCTCCATTTTTTCTCTTAGGTGATTTCCTCTAAGGTTCGATTTGCAAATCGACCTGACCGCCATAAATCGTTTGAACGGCAATATCTGCTCCGGTTTGTTCTGACCAGACACCTGCCCGATTGGTATGCGCATGGAATTTGGGGAAATTTGAAGAAGAGATATCCAACCGCAAACTGGATCCAGGTTGTAATTGCCACGCAATCGGCCAGAAATCTATCGTGATGGTGACAGGCTCTCCTGGTAAATAGGTCAATGGCTCATCAGCGCCATTACGGTAAGCCAGCGAGGTAATGCTATCCCGTATATTAAATGTGCTTCCATCAGGAAATACCTCAATCAATTTGGCGGTGAAAGCGGTATCGGGCGCTGTAGAAGAAACTTCTAAAGTAACAGTGATGTCACCAGAGATAAACAGTCCGTCTGCAAATTGCTCACTGGTGAAGGTCAAGACGTCCTCACGTTCACAAAAACCTGATTGATCCACATTCGAGGGCGGCGCACCATCATAACCATCCATGTTGTAGGCCAACATGCCACCACCCCCGCGACTGGGCACTGGATTGTCTGGGTCATATGTATATGACACTTCGCCACTTCCCGGTGCTGTTGCCAATTTCCCACTTTCGCAATCATTGGACAATGCGAGATTGGAAAGATGAAGCATTTCGGTTTCATTAGAAGTCGGCCATGCTGCCCGTTCCTCCCAATCGCCCTCACCGATCACATACAGTTTGACGCCAGTTGACAAGGTAAGCGGTTCGCCTTTTAGATGGTGTTCAAGCCACGGCAACATTTCGGCCCATTGGAATTGCCCCCCCTCGGAATTAGGCATCGGATACTCACCTATCGTCCCGGAATGTGTCCACGGGCCGATAATAAACCGGCTTTCAGACTGGGTTGCCAGCCGCTGCCAATCTTCAAGTTGCGGTCCTGTAAAAATATCGTACCAGCCGCCAATCATTAACACGGGGATGGTCATATTCTCAGGTGTTTCTCGAATTGCCACGCGGGAGTCTACCTGCCAGTAGTCGCTACTGTGATTCATTGCTGTGAGCATGTCCGTATACCACGGCATTTCCAGCCCAAAGATTTTGGTATCGACTTCATTATGAGGACGATGCCGGATCGCTTCTTGATACTGTTCGCCTTCCTCTGGATTAGAGGAGGTATTCATTGACTCGCGCATCATACTCGCCCAGGCGGTATACAGTTCATGCCGAAACATCCCATCCTGATACATCACAGTCCGAATATCTGTGGTAAACATTGAGGGAATGATGGTTTTCAGTTCTTCTGGCGCACCACCGGCCACGGCGGCATACTGGACAGAGGATAGGTAGGATGAACCCACCATGGCGATATTCCCATCCTGAAACTCCTGTTCCACCAACCAGATAAGCGTGTCATGGCCGTCAGCAATTTCATTGTTTTCCCCCGGATCCCAGTCACCACCTGAGCCACCCTGCCCGCGGACATCCTGCGTCACGCAGGCATAGCCGTAGCGCACAAAACGCTCGCAAAGGATATTGCGAAAAGCCCAACTCACTTCAGGATAAGGAGTTCTGACTAATACTGTGGGAAACGGCCGTTCCCCCGCAGGCAATTGCACAAACGTATTCAGTTCAACCCCATCACTCATCGTCACCATCGTGTCAAAACGTTCTCCTGCACGATGCGTAAAAGGTGGTAAACCTTCTAACCTGCGTAAAATATCATGGCGTCCGACAAAGGCAACGAGAGCAATAGTTGCCAGCAGGCCAATTGAGATTAATCTCCATTTGACCCATTTGATTTGGAATATCCTCATATTTTGGGTCCCTTTGTGCTTACTTCTTCCGCAAGAGTAAGATGCCCCAGATAAAAAACGCCAATTCTACAATGGTTGATACAACCGTGACCCCATCTAAACTGCCGTTGAGAAAGGCGGGGATTCGGCTAAGAATAAGGAGGCCAAAAACGACTAGCACCGCTCGGATATAGGTTGTTTTATTCATTCGTTTCTCCCTTACCCTAGTAGTTCGTGGATGGAAAACTGGTCAGAATTGACAGGCAAACTGATCAATGTGCCATCATTCGCCATTTGCAGATGACCGTCATAAACTGCCCTGGCGTCTCGGAGGAACGGCCGTTTCAAAAAATCCGGCACCGGCGGCAGCACATGCGTGATCATCAGCACTGGAACCCCGGCCTCTTTGGCTACGAACGCAGCCTCCTCCGGCTTGATATGAGATTCCTGGATATCCTCGGTGATAGATGATAGATTGTTTTCCATATCTTCTCCGGCTTCAGATAGCATTTGGGACATCTTATGATTCAAGGCGTCACTGACCATCAAATCAGCCCCCATCGCGTGGTGAATGAGGCTGTCCGAGTAGATCGTATCCCCCGTGATCATCACGCTCCGGTCTTTGTAATTCACGCGGAAGCCCACCGCCGGAACCACGGGCGGATGGTCCACGTTGAAGGCAATCACTTGGACACCGCCCGCTTCATAGACCACTTCACTGGCCATGAGATCGGTGCCGATGTCGAAGGTGTGCGCCACGCCGCCAAATCCGGAAGGGGGCATCACGTCCGCACCATGATGGTCAATGCGATAGCCGCGATCAGGTTGATAGGCGGCCACAAATCCGGCTACAACCTCTTCTACGCCTGGAGGTCCGTAGATTTGCAAAGGTTCCTCCACACCGGTGCCCGTCCAGTGCTGTAGCATCAACTCACCCAGGTCACTGATATGGTCTGAATGAAAGTGTGTCAGAAACAAGGCATTGACTGAACTGATACTCAGCCCGGTGAGGGCGAGTTGGCGCGTGCTGCCGGGGCCGGTGTCAAAGACCAGCATCTGGTCACCGGCTACCACGACGGCTTGAGGGCCAACACGGTTAGGGTCCGGCAGCGGGGCACCGGTTCCGGTGGTGATGACGTGCAGGGCATCTTCTTCGAAATAGTTCCTATTTCGGTCGCTAGATAGTGCTCTGTTGAAAGCCGATTCGATTGCGGAATCGGGCAAGTTGTTTCTGTACCACAGGCCACCGCCAACAAGGAGTCCGGCCGCACCCACACCACCACCAATGAGGAATTTCCGGCGAGATATCCCCTTTTTAGTCGTTTGTTCACCAGAATCTGGCGCTTCATTGTTTCGTTTTCCATTGTCCATTTTATTAGCTCTCCTCTGCCAGCATGCGCAGCAATGTCTGCGCCGTCTCGCCGGATGAATTTTGGTTTTGTCCAGTCACGACGTTGCCGTCAACGGCCACGTAGGTGGCGAAGAAATCGCGGAAGGCGGTGTCGGCGACGAAGTTGGCGCCCAGCGCGCGCAGTTCCCTTTCGGGGTGCTGCGGTGTGATATCGATGCGGAGTTCTTCAACCTGCTTGTCGGTAACGGCCGTTATCGTCATACCTTCAACCAGCGGACTGCCGTCTGCCTTGGTTGCCATCAAAAAACCCAGCGCCCCGTGGCACACCGAGCCCAGCAGAATTTCCTCTTCATAAGCCTCAGAGATCTTGTCGCCAAGTTCCTGGCTGAATCCAAGGTCATAAGCTGCCCCCCAGCCACCGGCCAGCCAAATGATGTCGTACTCTGTGAAATCGACGTCTGCGATGTGGAGCGAGTTCTCTGTTTTGTTCTGCGCATCCGCATCATCCAGATACCGTTTGTCGGCATCTGTGGCCAACGGCCAGCGCATACTCACCGGCTCAAAAGGGATGAGACCTCCTTCCGGGCTGGCGACATCGACATGCATACCGGCATCGATGAACTCATAATAGGCAATGGTTAATTCGGAGCCATACACGCCGGTCTCTACACCGTCTGCCGGGTCCCCCAGCGTGTCGTGATTGGTGGCGATGATCAGCGCCCTCTTTCCCTCAAGGTTGTACGCTTCTCTCTCGTAGTGGGGGTGAAAGCCGACAGCCGTTAAAATCGGCGGTAAAAACAGAGCAAAAAGCGCAGCGGCGCTGACCACAACGCTTCCCGTAATCAGTAAAATCTTCTTCATAAAAATACCCTTTCCTTTTATGTTGATTGAATGTTGCTTGTGTTTAATCACTCTGTCACCAGTGTAGAGGATGCGTTGGCCGCCCACATCTGGCGCAGGGTAGAAAAAAGGTTGAAGAAACCGGTCGTGGCATCCCCCAAAAGACATACGACGAAAGTGGGGGGCGATATCTATAGGTAGAAGGTTGTGGGGAAAACGGCCGTTGTGCTACCCTTTAGATAATATGAACGCGAAACGCCAGACCTCCCAGAATTTAGGCGAATTGCCGTCTTTATGGCAGTGGCTCAATGTCAATCCCCCAGTCAATCTGATCCAGCTAATTGTGGGTGGCTGTCTGTTGATTTTGATATGGGCCTATTACGGCGGAGCGATAGCAACAATACCCTGGCGCATTGGGACAGCACTCATATTGCTGGGAGCGATCTGGGCAGCCACGCGCTGGGTGGCACATCGGTATGGTGACGCACCCGGTATCAAGATATCGCTGCTGTGGATTGGCATTACGCTGGTGCTCTCAGAAGCGATAACGATCATCTCCGCTGGTGAATTTCCCCGCATCTTGTACACGATCATGCCTATAATCGCCGTCTTTTGCCTGCCGGGACGCTGGTCACTGGCCATAACCATCGGCACTCTATTCTGGGTGATGCTTAGTGTGAGACTCTTTCCTATTCCCGAAATCCGCTTGCAGTCTCTGGTCATTGTTCTGACACTGGCGACGTACCTGGGCGGTTATGCTCTCGCCTACGCCCTGCTGCAAGAAGGACGGGCCCGGAAGGAGACGCAGCATTTACTGCGCGAATTGGCCGACTCCAACGAACAGCTAACCCGTTATGCGGCGGAGGCGGCACAGTTGGCTACCATCCGGGAACGCAACCGAATCGCCCGCGAGATTCATGATAGCCTGGGGCATTATTTGACAATTGTTGGCGTGCAGTTGGAAAAGGCGATCACCTTTGAAGCCGTCAATCGGGAAGAAACGGCGCAGGCGATGCGGGCAGCCAAGCACCTCACGGATCAGGCGCTGAATGAGGTGCGCCAATCCGTTGGGGCGTTGCGCGATACGGATGATGCTTTCACCCTTCAGATGGCGCTGCAGGCGCTGGCTCAAAATGTGGCGCAAAGCGGACTGGATGTGGACTTGCGCTGGCGTGGCGATGAGAATGGCTTTTCGGAAAAACAGCTATTCACCCTGTTCCGGGCCGCCCAAGAAGGGTTGACCAATGTGCAGAAACACGCCCAAGCGCAACAGGTGCAATTGAACGTGTCGCTGGATGCAGAAACGGCCGTTCTTCAACTGACTGATGACGGCATCGGTTTCGACCCAGAAACAATACAGCCTGGCCGTTATGGATTGCAAGGGTTGCGCGAACGAATCGAACTGGTTCAGGGAGCGTTGACACTACAACGTGGACCAACTGGCGGCACACAATTGGTGGTGACAATACCAAAAGAAGAGAGCAAGCAAGCTTATGAGTGAACCCGTGATTCGAATCCTCATTGTCGATGATCAACTGTTGATGCGGGACGGGCTGGCCTCCTTACTCAATATTCAGCCAGGTATTGAGGTGGTGGGTACGGCTGAAAATGGCCAGGAAGCCGTGATGAGAGTAGCTGAGCTACTGCCAGATGTTGTGCTGATGGACGTACGCATGCCGGTGATGGATGGCATCGTAGCGACGGCCGAGATCCATCGCCAGTTTCCCGCAATCAAGGTGCTGATGCTGACCACGTTTGATGATGAAGCATATGTGACAGGTGCTCTGCGCGCCGGAGCTTTTGGCTACGTCTTGAAAAACACACCGGCGCTTGATTTAGCACAGGCGATCCTGATGGCCCAACGGGGGATGGTGCAATTGGACCCTTCCGCTGCCAACAAAGTCGCTAAGATGATTGGCGGAGCCCCGCTAACCGGAACAGATATGGATGCGGAAAATCCACTGGCCAACCTAACCGAGCGAGAGATTGAAGTACTACGTTTGGTCGTTGAGGGGGCGAGCAACCGGGAGATTGCGGATAAGCTGGTAATCACCGAGGGGACGGTCAAGTCGCATATCTCCAATATTCTGAGTCGATTGGATGCTCGGGATAGAACGCAAGCGGCCGTGATCGCGGTTAAGCATGGGTTGAAGTAGTACTCGGCATAAAACTAGGCGAAGCTGTCACCAGACGCAAGATAATCGGGTTAAATCTGCTCAGCCATACGCATTCAGCGGCATTTGTTCAACCCGTTTAACCAATTCTCCAGATGTTTAATGACGGAACTGCTTTGGCGCTAATGCCTCTTCAATTCAGCAACCCCAACAATTGGTTTTTACTAAAATTAACTTGCCCTTCTGAATCAATGATAAATGAATCCACATCCTCCATCACGGAGGACCAGTTCAAGGGCAACACCTGTTCTCTTACAATCGTTCGCCAATTGTCCGGCGTTACGGGGGCATTACCCCACAGATTACCAGCGCCTCAACTGGGAGCAGGTGTGGCAGGCGTTTGTGGCTGTCTATCCAAACAGATGGGCAATAGAGTTTTGCAAACTATGCCATTTGGGGCGGCATGGCCGTCGTGGCCTACGGCGAGCCGCGCTTTACGCAAGATATGGATATTCTGCTGAATTCCCACCAGTTCGCCGTGTCTCTCTTTGTAAAGCGCCTGCAAGAAAGCCATTACCATGTCGATGAAATTTCGGTCAACCGGGCGCTGGGCGGCGGCTTTTTTAACGTCATTCACCTGGGGTATCACATCAAAACCGATTTTTACGTGCCGACGGAGCCGGAGCTGCTGGCGATGCTGGCCGATCGGGTCAAACTGCCTTTTGATGAGATGCGCCGGGCAGCTTACATCACCCCCACCTCCCTCGTCGTGGCCAAGCTGCGCGCCTTTGAAAACAGCGAATCGACGCGCCACCTGGACGATATCGCCTCGATTGTGCGCCTACAGGGCAAGAAGCTGGATCAGGCCAGGATAGATATTGCGGCTGCCCAACTCGGCGTGCTGGGCGTGTGGCGCTCGCTGTGGGAGGGGAACCAACGGCCGTAACGGCCGTTTCTCCACCTGCTTGCCCCGCTCATCTCCCAAAAACGTTCCCTTATCCGGTACAATTGAAGGATGACGTATCTCGTTCGGTTCCGCTGGCGCAAGCCCCATGAAATAGCCCACTACGTGCACAAAGTGAACGGCGTTGAGGGTGCGCTCTGCTCCGCCACCCCAACGCCAGCCGATGGGGACAAAAACCAGGGAGGGCGCTGGGGAGCTGCTGGAAAATTTGCCGCCGAATGTGCGTCTTTGCCATCTGTGCCAGAAGCGCAAACAAAAGCTGGAAAATCCGCTGCCAGAGCGGGTGGAGCGTGAACTGGAAAAGCTGGCGTTGTGGGATCCGCAAGCGGCTGAACGGCAGCGGCAAAAGATGTTGGTGCTTTACCAGGCAAAGCAAACAGGCAAATAACCCGGAAGACAGGTCAACGGCCCCGTTCAGATACTCTATTCTCTTTGTGGTTAAGTGGTTGGAAAAGAGTTTTTAAAATTCTTTATCAACAGATTTCGCAGATTTAGGGGGGAAAATCTGTGAAATCTATGAAATCTTTGAAGATTATTTTTCAAAAACTTTCTGCACTTTACTTAATCGCTACGAAGAATTAATGGTAAATAGACCGTGGGTGGATGACAAATATCGTCTAGATCAATCGCCTTGCTGCCACAACCGCCTCAACACCAGCAGCCAAAATACCACAATGGTACCCCCTCCCAACCAGATAAACGGTGGGATAAGGTGAAAAGTCACTTTCACCAACAACCACGCTACCTGCCCAAGCTGACTTTGCCAAAGCAGCATAGTTACCCCTGTAATAACGATGAAGGAAGGCGCTGCAAGCAAAATTAGCCAGAAAGAAAGGGAGAACGGCCCGTTTGCCAACCGTCTCGCTTAAACTCAGTTTCATAATTCTTCTCCGCCAAATTCAACGCGTTCAGCTTACAGGAATAAGATGCCCGCCACATACGGCACAAAAGCCAGTAATGCCAGGCTGGGATGACCGCGCCGCTGATTGTTTTTGCTATCCCAACTAAAAAGATAAAGCGCCAGACCAAAGGCCAGCATGCCGCTGCTGGCAAGCATCCCTACGGAAGCCCACGGGTTAAAATCAGCGACGGCACCCATTGCCAAACCATTGAATGCGTTCATGGCATGCGTAGCGGGCATTAGCTGGGCAAAAGTCTGGGCTGCTTCCGGTAACATGCTGTAGGGCAGCATCAACCCTCCCAAAATCATCGAGGGTATAAAAACGATCTGGGAGTACAGCACCGTTAACCGTGTAGAAGGGGAAACGACGCCAATTAGCAAGCCAAGCCCAGAGCAGGCCAGCGAAAGCGCTGCCAGGACAATGAAAAAGTTGAGCCCATTGACGGGCATAGCGGCAGCAAATAACAAAGGGGCAGTAAAGGTGATGAGGAGGGCCACAACAGCCAGGTGCAGCCCCGTGGTTAGCCCCGGAATCAGCAGAATAGACGCAGCCGGAACGCCGTTGATTTTGTAGCTGCGCAAAATGCCTGACTCCCCGGGCGTTCACCAGCGGATCGGGCAGGCCCAGCAGCGTAGCCGCCAGAACAGCAAACGTGACCATGGCCGGAATCATCGTGTCGCGAAACAGCGGATTGATTCCCGGCATGATCGCCCCCATCATGAAGTAAAACCCAAGGGGGAACAGATAGTTCATCATCAGCAAGGTTTTGTTGCGAATCCCGGTTTTGAATTCAAAGCTGAAATGTATCGCAAAGGCAGACATGGTTACTCTCCAGGAGCGTTACGGCTTGTCAATTCTAAAAAGCGTTCTTCTAAAGACGGCCGTTCCACCCGCAAATCTATCAATTCATCAGCCTGTTCCTGCACAAAGGTGATCACAGCCGGCACGGTTTGGCCAATGTCGTGGCTAAAGTAAATGGCGTAGTTTTCCTTAAACAGCGATTGGGTAACAGCTGGGAACACCGGCTGACCGTGCAGCAGTCGGCTCGCTTTGGTTTGTACAGAGACTTTGGTTAAACCTGCGCCGGTAGCCGTAATTTCCATAGGGTTGCCGGTGGCAGCAATACGGCCGTTGAGCAAAATCGCTACCCGGTCAGACAACAGTTCCGCTTCGGCCATGTCATGGGTCGCCAGCATGATTGTTGTGCCACCGTTCCTTAACTCGCGCATCACCGTGTGCAGTTCGGCCCGAGAAGCCACATCCAAACCGGCCGTCGGCTCGTCCAGAAACAAAACCTGCGGCTCGTGAGCAATGGCCAAGGCCAGGGACAGCCGTCGCTGCTGCCCGGTAGACAGCTCGTGAAACTGGCTTTTTCGCTTGGCCAAGAGGCCAAAACGCTCCAGCAAATCATAGCGCGGCGCCACGTTGTGATAGGCACAGAAAAAGGCCATCGCTTCGTTGGGCGTCATTGCTTCTGGCATCCCGGCTGCTTGCAGCTGAACGCCAATGACACGGCGCAGCTTATACGCCTCTTTGCCGGGATCAATCCCGGCTACGCTCAGCAGGCCGCTGTCTGGCTGGCGCAAGCCTTCCAGACATTCCAGCGTGGTTGTCTTTCCCGCGCCATTTGGCCCCAGCAGTCCAAAAATCTCGCCCGCCTGCACCGTAAAACTGATGTCGTCTACGGCCAAGAAATTCCCATACGCCTTGCGTAAGTTCGTGACATGAATCATGGGTCGGGTCATTTTTCACCTCTAAACCAGAGTCTACAGCAGGGAACGGATGATCGCTAGCACACGCTCTGGCAGGTCGCTTTTTGCTTAAAAAGCGTGTGCACCGGCGTCCAGGACAAGTCGTTCTACTTCAGGGCGGCTGCTCATGGCGATGATTTTTAGGGACGGCCGTTCATACTGCAACAAACGCACCAGTTGAGCCGCAGGTAAACCCGGTAATTCCCAATCCAACAGCACCAGGTCCGGGGTTTTTCAGCCACAGCCAGCAGTAACCCCGTGGCATCAGCCGTTTCACCTACCACCTGGAAATTTGGTTCCTGTTCCAGCAGCAAACACAGCGCTGAGCGCACTTTTAATTGGTCATCAGCTAATAGTACACGCATGTCCTCATCTCTCATCCAGCACTATGTTTGCAGAAATTAATTTCACCGCGGAGACGCGGAGAGCGCAGAGGGACAAATAGTAGAGAAAATCTCTGCGTTCTTTGCGGCTCTGCGGTTCGTTTCTCTGGTGAACCTAAAAGTGCAAAGATAGTGATCCAGTTCAATGCCCGAAATATCAAACAAACTCTCTCCAGACACCTCCGGCATCTGGAGAGAGTCCTGGTTAGTCAGTCGGAGGGGACTCTCCTGGCTATCTAACCAGGTGTTTTTGAGGGAGGTGATGGCAAACGCCCCCCAATCGAATACGTCTATGGCAAAATCGTCTCCGTCAGAATCTGGTGCAGGGTTGAAAACTGCTCAAAGGCGACGGAATGCCCGGCATTGTCAAAGGTGTAAATCTGCTTGCTGGGCGCTTCTAGCTGATCGTACCAGGCCAAGACCAGGTCACGCCGGCTGCCAGTTCGGCCGCACCGTCCAGGATGTAAACCGGCACGTCCAGGCTGGGCACGTCTTGCCGAAAATCAATTTCTTGAAGCTGTGGATACATGACGGTAAACATATCAATCAAGCCGCGCAGCACGTTTACTTTTTCCACCAGACTGTATTCGCTGCCCAATATGCCCCATGGTCCCAGGTTAGCGGCCGTGCCTCTGCGAATGTAATCCTGAGGCGGTGTAGGGTTGGCCTAAGGCCTCGTATTGCCCCATCACGACGGCATTCGGATAAGGCGTGTCGGCGTAAGGCGGTTCGCCAAAAGCCACCATTTGCTCTTTCAGGGCCGTGTTGCCCGTGCGTTCGGCCAGGGCCAGAACCTCCTGGTACAGCTGGCGATCGGTCTCGCGCTGGCTGACCATTTGCCCGCTGGCAATCCAGGCATGGTATAGGTCTGGTTGCTGCTGCACAGCCAGCACCCCCAGGGTTGTGCCCCAAGACTCGCCCATGAGATAGATTTTTTCTTCATCAAAGCGCTCTCGGAGATAATTTGTCAGTTCGATGGTGTCGGCCACAGCCTGCTCCAGCGTCAGAGTCGCGATCGGCCTGGCGCCGGGTAGGATTTGCCGGTGCCGCGCTGGTCCCAGCTGACGACAATAAAATCTTGGGTCAGGTCTTCAAAAGCACCCGCGAATAGGGCAGATCGCTTTGTCCGGGGCCGCCGCTCAGGTAAAGCAGCACAGGCAAGTCGTCGCTGTGGGCGCGGATCATGATGGTCTGGTCGAGGCCGCCAAGGGAAACGGCCGTTAACTCCGCAATGCTCCCTGCAATCGGCTGCCCATTATCATCCACAACAGGGGGGTGTGCGGGCCGGAATCCCGTTCAGCACCGCCAGCGCCACAACGACGACGGCCAAAATTACCAGCGGGGTCGCCGGCAAAACTGTGCGAAGCGGACTTGCTGTTCCGCCAGCTTGAGAGCGCATAAAGAAAACGCCCAAACCGGCCCCCAAAACCATTGGCAGCAAACTCACCAAACCATGAAAGCCTCGCCCCATCAGCAAAGCCAGCAGACCATAGGAATTATCCAGACGGATGGCCCCGTGGTAGGCACCAAACCGTTTGTCCGGGCCAGCTCGAAAACAGGACGTAAGCCAATGGTGCCAGCAGCATGGCCCAGGATGTACGCAGCGCCAGCCCGGCAATGAGGCCGATTATCAGGCTAGACACAAGCACAATCCACACCTGAGCGGTTGTGATTGGCCCATAGGGCAGCGCCAGAGCGGTGAGAAGCCCGGCCACGGCGGCGCTGCTGGCGGCAACGGCCGTTCCCCGCAAACGATTCTGTTTTGTGGCAGGTTGCGCAACCCGCCGTTGGTGAGAAATTTGTTTAAGAGTTGTCACGAGAAACCCTCCTATCAAAACGTAACAAGTACGCGCCATAAACGCTAAACAAAACAATGTAAACCGCAGCAAATACCATCTCTCGGACGGCCACTGGCCCTGTTGCCCCAGCACCACCAGCAGCCATGAACCCAGCAAAGTTAGTCAGGAAATGGGCCAGAATTAAAGGCCAGATAGTGCCGGTACGAATGACCAATGCGGCGTAGGCAAAACCAATGGCCGCAGCGTAACCCACTTGCAGCAGCGCGTAAGCCGGGCTGGAAATCGACAGCACATTGAGAATATGCATCCCGCCAAAGAGAGCGGCGGAGATCAGCGCCGCCCGCCAGATGCCGGGGCCGCAGCGCTCGCAATATCAAGCCGCGAAAGAGTGTTTCTTCCACGAAGCCAGAGAGAACGGCCATGAGAAAAAAGAGCAAGATTTGCCGCGGGTCGGTCACGCTAAGGCCATCCAGCAGATTGCCAATTACCGGGACAAAGGGCAGCCAGAACAGCCACAGCAGCCGACGTTCATAAGGTGGGCGAAACCCCACCTCGCGCCACCAGCCGTTTTTGGTCAGCAAGCTCACACAAACAACGCCCAGCAGCACAAAGGCGATGAAGTACAGGCTCGCCGCAGGCAGTTCCAGTAAGGCCACAACCGTGCCGGAAACCAGGAAAATAATGATGGCAGCGACAAAAAGTAAGCCCGATGCGCCATAAGGATGTCGTTGGGGAAATATTGTTTGGTTCATATTTTTTCAACCTTTTCTGCAAATTTTCAAAATCTATTCAGCCACAATGGTTTCTTTACCAGGCATGGTTCCTGATATTTCCAACAATCGCTTTCAGGGATAGAGGCTCAGTATTGCGCCCCAAAAGTTCGCATCAGGTTATTGATGACGGCGCAATACTTAAACAGTCCGGCAACTTGTCATAATAACATTTTATGGATTTCGCCGGACTGTACTAGTTCACTGTGACTGTAGCAGGTAGCGAACGGTGGCCCGTCTGGCAGCATGCGGCCAGGCCGTTTATTTCATTTTGGCAATAGAGGTGAAGGCTCAACGTCTGCATCTATTGATTTGACCAATAAACTGATAATGTGCCGGGCGTTTGGGAAGCGGTGAGAACCAGCTGGTAAACGCCCGCTGGCAAGCTCTGTTCCCAGGTGCCGCCCCCACTTTTGTCAGTTCGAAACTCCTCGCTGTGCAAGATCACCAGGCTGTCGCCATTTGGGCCAAGCAGGCGGAGGTCGAATTCGGCCGTATCAATGTTGGGAATGGTGTAGAAGATGTGGGCAACGGCCGTTTCCGTAAACGTAAACTCCCCACCTTTTCTGCATCATGAGGCCGAACCGACCAGCCCCCCAGCGGCCAATAAGCCACAAAACCCAGCAAATGAATCAAGCCGTGAATAACAACGATGGCAATCGCCGCAAAATAAACAAAACGCACCATAAGAATTTCTCTCCGATTGGCTCACCCATGATGCTTTTAGCGTAAACAAAAACCCCAGACACATCGGGTATCTGGGAGCTTAACAGCTGGTCTGTTGTGGGCATTTTCCCTGGTCAGGTGACCAGTTTTCCTGCAGGGCCAGGGCGACGGCTTCGGTACGGCCGTTCACCCCCAACTTCGACAACACACTGCTCACATGAAACTTCACCGTCGAGCGGCTGACCACCAACCTTTCGGCAATTTCAGGATTGTTAAGCCCCTGCACCAGCAAAGCCAGAACGTCCATTCGCGGGGCGTCAGGTCATACTGCGGGCGCTGCCGGGCGAGTGGCGGCATGGATGAGAGCGGCTGTTGCTTCCGGTGCCAGCGTTGGCTGGCCCGCATGCGCGGCGCGAATGGCGTTTGCCAGTTCGTCGGCTGTCACGTTTTTGAGTAAATAGCTGATGGCTCCAGCCCGTAGCGCTCCCTGAATCAGTTCCTCTTCTTTGAAGCTGGTCAGGGCAACCACCTGCACGTTGGGGCAGTGCTGGCGTATCAGACGAGTGGCTTCCGCGCCGTTCATTTCCGGCATCACTAAATCCATGAGAACCACGTCTACCTCAACTTCCTGGCACAGCCGGATGGCTCCAGGCCACCAGCCGCCTCGCCCACCAGCTGTAGATCGTCAAATACCAGCAAAATGCGGCCAGGCCGCTGCGAACCACGGCATGATCGTCTACGAGCATGACCCGTATCGGTCTATCTTCCCTCATTTTTTCCTCACTCGCTGGCGACAGGCGCGTGAATTGTCACGGTTGTTCCCTCACCAATCCGGCTGTTAATGGTTAGTTGAGCCCCGATTTTTTCGGCACGTTCCCGCATGATGCCCAGCCCCAATGAATGTAGCGGGGCGTTAGTCAGATCAAAGCCCCGGCCGTCATCCTGAATGGATAAGCTCACGAACTGGGGCGAAAACAGCAACTTCAGAGCTGCTTGCCTGGCACCAGCGTGTTTGGTGATGTTATTAAGCGCTTCCTGGGCAATGCGGTAAAAGACAATTTGGGTTTCGGGGGGCAACGGCCGTTCCCCCTCCACAGTCAGCTCAATGGGCAGCCGCGAACGGCCGCTAAATGCCTGGGTTAATTGGCGCAGCAGCTCAGCCAGGCTGGACTCGGTCAGCGTCGCTGGGCGCAGTTCCAACAGCAAGGTACGCATCTCCGCCAGCGCGCCGCGCGTCAACCTCGCAGCTCTTCCAGACGCAGCCGCCCCTGGTCTGGATCGCGTTCCCAAATGCGGGGCAGCACATCGGCAATCAGGCTGGCAGAAAAAAGGGTTTGCGTCACAGCATCGTGCAGCTCGCGCGCCAGGCGGTTTCGTTCGGCAGCAACCGCCACCTCCTCCGCTTTCTCGAACAAGTGAGCATTTTCAATTGCCACACTTAACTGATCCGCAATAGATTTGAATAAGGCTAATTGATTCGGCGTAAAGTTACTTTCTGGCGCGCCGATGATGGCTAACACCCTAATTTTCGGTCGCGAATTTGCAGCGGCAACAGCGCCCCCGGTTCCAGTAATCCCTTAGAAATATCTGGCGCAATATACATCATTTCGCCATTGTCGCTCACTGCCTGCCCGGCCTGAAGCATGATGGCCATCTCGGCCGGATCAACCTCTCGTTCTGGCTGCAAAATGCCTGCCTTCAATTTCCCGGTTTTTTCATCGAGCAAACTCACGCCTGCTCGCGACGCCCCTACCAAATCAACCAGAAGATTTAACGTTCTGCCCAACATTTCGTCCAAATTCAACACGCTGTTTGCAGTGGCAGAGACATCCACCAACATCTGTAATTCCTGCGTACGGGCTGAAACGCGCTGCTCCAGGTTTTGCCGCAGGCTGGCCCGTTCGGTCGTATCAATAGACACCGCCAAAATACCCACGATCTCGCCGCCCTCCACAAGCGGAGCCAGGACCACATCCCAATAAGTCACAATCCCTCTAAACCTAAAACGCACGTCATTCTGCTGGATGGTCTCACCAGCCAGGACACGTTCAAACATGGGCTGGACAATGGGTTCTGTGCCGGGAAGATGGTCGAAATAACAAACGCCGGGAGCCAGAGGAACCGCCGAAGGGGCGCATAACGGGCTGAGAAATCATCCCAGGTAGGATTGTAACGTTGGATGCAATAGTCGCAATCGAGAACAGCGATGCCCATCGGCATATGTTCAAAGAGCATTTCCAGCAGGTTGAGTTGGCGGCCCAGGCCTGGATCGGGGGTGAAGGGAACGGCCGTTTTTCCTTCCAGCCTGCGACGCCGGGAGAAGCTCGAAAAAACACGCCTCGTCCCCCCTGGCTTCACAAGTGTGCTCAATACAAACCACATCCTGACGATCCGCCAGAGCATTGACAAACCCCACAAATACGCCGGCCGAATACGAGCAAATTGGCGTATCGGGTATATTTTTCTTCTGCCGGTACAGCCACGCTTCAAAAGCGTTGGTTGCCCTGATTTGAACACGGCCGATAGGCCATTCCAAATAGCTAATTTCGAACTGCCCAAAGCCGGCGGTTTGATACGCCTGGATGCAAGCATTAAAAAACTTCCGATTTATCCTTCCCGGCTTGCCCGGCAAACGACTGCGCAAATGATGCGCCACCATTGGCCCCAGCTTGCTGTAATACAGAACTGGTCAGGCGTTCACCAATGAGCGCCTCGATTTGCCGACGCAGGCCCCAAAAGCCAGCCTCAATGTCCAGCAAAGCCATACGCGCGCCGCCAAAATTCAAGATGCCACTTTGTTCTTTTACGAGCAAATTGCGAAGAGACTTGTTACGCTTATTCAATAACCTCTCCTCACTTCAAATTCTGCCGAGCTAATCATACAATGTTTGATTTCGCCCTGATAGTGATAAACCTCATCAATAATCAGCTGCTTTTTTTGCGCTCGATATTTTTTAGCAGAGCCATCGTGCCAAATTATGCTGAAAAAGTTTACCAGCGTATGCAGTGCTGACCGTTCGCGCGACACGGTGAAAATTTGTCCGGCAAACCAACCCCAATCACGTGGGGCACTTCGCTGAATGCAGAACGCATGTGCTATAATTGCCGCGTGAAGTTTCGAAGCAAAAAACCTTCTTCGCTGCGCATCAGCTATCCTATCAACTGGCAAAACGTGCTGTTGGAACAAATCCGTCTCGCTGGTTTGCCGGAGCCCATCAGGGAGTATCGCTTTCACGCCAATCGCCAATGGCGCTTTGATTTAAGCTGGAGACCGCAGCTGGTGGCCTGCGAAATAGAAGGTGGTATCTGGCTGCAAACAAAAACGGGACGCAGTAAGGGGCATGCTCACCCAGAACGGTTTGAAAGCGACTGCGAAAAATATAACGAAGCAGCGCTTTATGGCTGGCTGCTCATCCGGGTCACCCCGGCGATGATCCGAGATGGGCGTGCCCTGGATTGGTTGGAACGCGCCCTTCTGACCGATTGAGTGACCCGGCGCGCCGGGGGCGGCACGAACCATCCAGCCATGTTGCCTTAATCGACCATAGTCGAGAAACAAAGCGTAAGCGCAGGCAGAAGATAAATAATTTACGAAGGTAATGCCACCGCGCCATTACACAAATATGCTATTGGCATCAATCTTTAGCTTTAACAGGGGTAACAAATCGGTCCAGGTGGCTTGGCGGCGCAATTCTCGCCAGCAATGTCTGGGTTCTTGGCGAAGTTTGATTAGCCCATTGTGGTTTTCGGCAGCCTAATAGGATGGCTGAGTTTTTGCATCTGCTAACACCTCTGCTTGCAGATTTACCCAACTGTTTTTCGTCAGCAAAATCTCGGCTAACTGCTTGTTGTTTACGTCCAAACTGTTAAATACCGGAATGTCAGTAAATTCAGAAAGCTCCCTAACATGCAAAGGCGAGCTGGAACAAATGCCAGAAAGGGCATCCGGTACCAGGCCAAATCTTTCTTTTAAGATATTTAGCCCGCCAATTGCCCCAAATGCATCTCCGGCACAAAAGATAAATTTGTCAATCCGCGAGGTTACGTCGGGGGAGCTAAGCAGCATGGCTGTCTCACGCTGGATAATGCCATCGGCAAATTCAACCACCCAGAAGTTTTTTGGGTTGTTGGCGTATTTGAGGTCAAGGTTGTTGAAGATGTGCAGCACCTCCTGGGAGGATAGTAGATAGGTGGAAGGGTAACCAAGATGGGTGAAATCGGCGTAAGAATGTGCTCCGGCATCATTCATGTGCAAAATATCTTTCAGGCTGGCCGTTCCGGTTACCTTGGTAGCCTTCACTTTGTGACCTAACGCGCTGAATACTCGGCAGGAAGCGGTGGCGGCCGTGCTTTACCGGAATTCATGGAGGTGCCACAGACCAGAATCATCCGGGCTCGCGGGTCTTGTTTGACGGTGCTCTTCGGTTTTACTATGGGGAAAGCGCGTGTATTTAACACCTGCCCTTTTTCATCACAGGCATAGCCCAGCACCTTTACTCTGGTGGGGTCTTTGCGGGCAGCATTTTTGTGTGGACCAGGCCAACCATGCCGGAGCGTGCCAGGAGGTCTACGGTTGGCAGCATTGCATCGGGTACCAACCCTTCATAGTAGTCGGGGGCGTAGCGATTGCCAAAGACGAAAATGGCATTGCTGCCGTTGTGGACGGTGTGGATACGGCCGTACTTATTCTCCAGCGTGGAATGTTCACCAATGCGTTCAATCGTGCCGTAAATTACATCCCCCACTTCCGGCTGCTTTTCGCGATAATCATAATACTTGAGCTGTCTGAGGGAAACCGTTAGGGCGGCACTGGGAAGGACAAACCCAGGTTTTATTCGTTTCACTGCTTTGTTCCTTTGTTGCAACTGTCTTGCAAACTGCTGTGTATTGCTTAATCGCCAATTATAGCACCGCTTATTTCCAGAGTTAGGACGGCTCTGTTAATGTTAATTTAAGGTTTGATTATGGTTTGGTAAAGGGCCACTTACTGCGCCTTTACCTGGCCAGGTCGCCAAAGGCTGCCGCCAGGATTTCCAGAGCTGTGTCCATTTCCTGGGCCGTCACGGTTAGGGGTGGCAGCAGCAAAAGGGTGTTGCCATTGGTCACTTTGAAGCTGAGGCCACGGCGCAGGGCCGCATACATCACGGCTTCCGCTTCGGTGGTCGCGCGCACTTTGGTTTGTGGATCTGGTGACCAGCTCGACGCCCAACAGCAGCCCAAGGCCGCGCACATCGCCACTGATAGGAAACTGCTGCTGCATCGCTTGTAGCTGCTGCAATGTTTGCTGGCCAAGCTGTTGGACGTGGGACAAAAGGTTGTGCTCTTCAATGTAGGTGAGCGTAGCCAAACCAGCAGCACAAAGAACCGGATTTTTCTCGTGGGTGTAATGTCCGATTGCCATTTGGGACACGGCTGAGTTAAACGCATCTCTGCCAATTATTGCCGCCAAGGGCAAAATCCCGCCGCCCAACCCTTTGCCAAGCAGTAACAAATCGGGGATGATGCCAAAATGTTCGCAGGTAAACATTTTACCGGTACGTCCCAGCGCGTGCGGAATTTCATCAAAGATGAGAAGTGCCTGGTGCCGGTCGCAGATTTCGCGCACCGCCTGCCAATACTCGGGGCGGGGAATGTAGGGAATGGTGCGCACCGGTTCGGCGATGACGGCCGCTACATCCCCTTCGTGCTGGAGCACGTAGTCGATGTAGCTGGCGCATTTGAGGTCACAGCCGCCGCGCTGGTGGCACTCCCATAGGCAGCGGTATTCGTCTGGAGGCGGCACGTGGCTAACGCCAGGCAGCAGCGGCCCCACGCCTTCACGGAACAGCCGCTCACCGCTCACAGAAATGGCGTCCAGCGAAGCGCCGTGAAAAGCGTCCCACATTGCCACGACTTTGTGACGTCCCGTGACTATCCGGGCCAGCTTCAGCGCCAGGCCGACAGCTGTGGTGCCACTGGGGGTAAACAAGACTCTGTTGAGGTCACCCGGGGCCAGTTGGGCCAGTTTTTTAGCCAGGGCAACGGCCGTTTCATTTGTGTATCGCCGTGGACAAAACGATAATTCTTGCATCTGCTGCGCAATCGCCTGGATGACTGCCGGATTGCCAAAGCCCACCTGGTGCACGCTGTTGCCGTGAAAATCAAAGAAGCGCCTGCCCTGTACATCTTCCAGGTAGCTGCCGTCGCAGCCAGTTAATACGTTGAGGCAAGGCGTGGAGAGAGATTGGTGGAAAAAGTAACGCGCATCTTCGGCCAATAAAGCCCGGGTGCGCTCATCCAGATCGTTGGTGATCCAGTTGGTGCGCTGCTCTGTGAGGTTGATGTCGCCTTCAGATTGATCTGCCGTGGACATTACGGCCGTTCTCCTCGGCAAAGGCATTCTTCTAGCTGTTCAATAATTTCTGGCAAATTGGCCACCGTGTTGCCCACAAAATGGGCTCCCTTCATGTGCCAAGGTCACTTTGGCCTTTGCCACCCGGCGTGTTTGTTCTTCCAAAGGCAAGGCGTGCAGTTCGCTTTCGCTCAGGCCAACTTCATTGCCCGCTTGGGCCACGCCAACGGTCCAAACTCCAGCGTTTAAACCAGCCTGAATATCCGGTTTGGTGTCGCCGACCTTGACTACCGCCGCTGGTGGATAAACGTCTAGTTCATTCATGGCCCTGTAGATCATCCAGGGCAGCGGGCGACCAGCAGATACCTGCGTGGCGCAAATGGTAAAGTCAGGCGTATATCCCTGCTTGGCGGCAGCCGCCTGGCAAATGGCCATTGCTTCCGCAAAGTAGCCGGTGGTGCCCGCTACTTTGATGCCTCGTTTTTTGAGATAGTTAAACGTTTCGACTGCGCCAGGAATGAGCTGGGTGAAGTTGGGCAAAATATCGAGCAGTACAGGGACGAAATCCTGGTACATTTTGTCGATGTCGCTGTTGGTGGGGGAACGGCCGTACTTCTCCTGCCACTGCGCTGCCACTGGTTCCATCTGCCCAATTGCCTGGATGTGCTCCCATTTGCCCAGCCCCATCGGGGCCCGCGCCTGAGCCATGGTGACCGCGATCCCTTGGCGACGATACCCTTCGATAAACGCGCCAGCCGGGGCGCAGGAGCCATAATCAATCATGGTGCCCGCCCAATCAAAAATAACCAGCTTGACAGGACCACAATAGCTGCGTTTAAAATAAAAATCCATGTTCGTACCCTTTTTTGCGACTTCACTATCTTTGCCCTTTTGCTTGTGATTCCCCCACCTTCGTGAGGGCAGGCTCCCCGAAGGCGGGAATCCGCGCCAATGCAAAGATGGCTACCCGCCTGCGCGGGTATGGCACTGCCTCTGGTGGGTTGCTGAACTTGCTTTTAAGCATTTCTGAAAACGTGCTAAACTTACAGCGTAAGTAAATAGTAATACTTACACTGTAAGTTGTCAACCCATACGTGTAGTAAGATGAGATAAATCAATGCCCAAAAAACGCACGCCGCTCACCCGTGAACTGGTATTAGAAGCCGCCCTAAAAATATTGGATGAACAGGGAATCGTTGGCCTATCCATGCGCAAAATAGCTTCCGCTCTGCATGTAGAAGCCATGTCGCTTTACAATCATGTCGAAAATAAGAATGATTTGTTAAATGGCGTTGTTGATTTGGTTCTTTCCCGCATTGAACTCCCCGACGCGGCCTTGCCCTGGCGCGATCGTTTAGAAGTAAGCGCCATGAAAATATATGAAGCTTTCATTCAACACCCTGCGTTGGTGATCGTCATTTCATCTGAGCAAGGTACCCCAAACGTCATGCAAGGGGTAGACAGCATCATCGCCGCGTTGGAGGATGCGGGCCTGCCGCCTCAGCAACAGGTTAATGCGTTTCGCGGGCTGCTGGCGATGTGCTTTGGATTCATTCTCACGCATACGCAGGGGTTTAGCACAACGAAAGAGATGGCACAGCAAGAATGGGATCAAATAGATACCAACAAATGGGAGGCAAATACCGTGCCGCATTTGGCAAAACTAGCCCCGTATTTCTTGCAAACAAGTGCTGACGATGATTTTCAGTTTATGCTGCATGCATACCTCGATTCCATTCAGAAAAGTCAAGGTAGTTAGGATTTTGATGGGCTATCTCCATGCGAAAAACGCATGGAGGAAGTAAGAAACTTAGTTGCGAAGGTATTTTTTGTAACCGTTCAGCGCTCCCTGGAGTAAGGGCATCGCCTCGGCGCTTCGCGCCCTCGTGCGGGATACCAACTGAACGGTTACTTTTTTGGCTACGCCGCCCCATGTTGATCAAGCCAGGTAAGCATCGCCTGAATACTGCCCGTAGCCATCGCTATGCTGGTATCTGCCGCGCCATAATACAGGTGCAAGGTGTCGCCATCAGGGCCAATGGTGTAGCCACAGGGAAAAGCGACGTTGCCCACATCCCCATGCTGCTCGTAAGGCTGTTCCGGGCCAAAGACCCACTCGTCACCGCGTTTGAGGCAATGTTCCGGTCTCTCCAGATCAAACAGCGCCAAACCCAGACGATAAAGAGAACCGGCCGCTGTCTGGCGCACGCCGTGATAAATCACCAGCCAGCCCTGGGCCGTTTCGATGGGGGGCGGTGACAGGCCGATTTTATTGGCATCCCACCAGGCCCCGCGCCGGGCTTCCAACATCAGCTTATCGCTGCCCCAATGCCAGAGGTCGGCCGAATAGGAGATCCACATGTGCGCCCGCGCCGAACTGACCGGGCGGTGGATCATGGCCCAATGGCCGCCAATTCGGTGCGGCAGCAGCGCCGCATCTTTATCGTCGGGCGACATAATCAGCCCATAGCGTTCAAAATGGCGAAAATCTTCCGTCATGGCCAGGGCCACACCGGGGCCATCGCGCGTGAACGCTGTATAGACAACCGCATACCGGCCTAATTCAGGAACGTAGGTGATGCGCGGGTCTTCAATGCCCCACATTTCCTCCGGGAAGTTTTCAGGGTCCGGGAGGAGAGTCGGCTGGGGTCAATCTGCCAATCATCGACGCCATTGGCGGAACGGGCGGCACACAAGTGGGAAAGCCCGCGCCGGTCTTCGACGCGGCACAGGAGGAGAGTTGTGCCATCGGGCAGCAGCGTGGCGGCCGGATTAAAGACGGTATGGACCGGGTAAGGCCAATCGGCTGCGGTGAGGATAGGGTTAAGTTTGTGGCGGTGAAACAGTTCGGGATGTTGTGGATTCATTTTTTTTGGTTTCCAGTGATAATAGGGAATTCTCTGCCAGGCGCAGTTCCAATAAAGTTTGCAGAAAAGCTAGCGTAGATTCCGCCCCTTGATTCTCATTAGGGCGGTCGGGATGGAGGCCATCGCGGCAGCCCCCCGTGGCCGGGTCGTATAGGGACAGATTCAGGTCGTTACGTCCTAAAAACCATTCGAAGGCACGCCAGAGTTCTGCGCGCCAGCGCTTGTCTCCCGTGCTGCGATACGCTTCCAGGCAGGCGGAGGCCATCGTTTGGGCCTCGACCGGCTGTTGATCGAACCTGGCCTTTTCCCCGTTTCGCTCATAAAAGCCATTAGAGCCAATGGGAACAAAATGCCCCTCAGCTGTGTCCGCGTGCTGAAGTTCGGCCAGCCAACGGAGCGATTCCAGACCAGCTTCGGTCATGGCTTTGTCAGGAATCCACTGACCACACATCAACATGGCCTGAGACAGCACAGCGTTGCAATAGCTTAACTCTGCTTCAAACCAGCGCCATTCGTCTGAACGGTTCTGTTGATATAAGGCGAGCAGGCGTCTGGCCAGTTCGTTCCGGACCTGGTTGGCCCGGCGGTCGCCATCAAACCGGCGTAGATATTCGTGGATGCCGATGAGGGTGAAGGCCCAGGCGCGGGGGCTGGTTGTTTCCAGAATGGCGGGCAGGGCTTGCTCGAACAGCCAGCCGGCCATACTTTGCAGGGCTGGGGTGTTGGAGCGGCCCAAGACGGTGCCCAAGGCCCACAAGGTACGGCCATGACTGTCATCAGAGCCGCTCTCTTCTAACCAGCTGCGCTGATAATTCATGAAGTTGCGGAAACGGCCGTTCTCCCCATTAAATGCATAGCCAATAAACGCCAGGTAACGGGACGCCAGCGCTAACGATTGCCCGTTGCCTAACTCCAATTCCGCCAGGTGCATGCACACAATCAAAGCCCGGGCGTTATCGTCAATGCTGTAACCCTCGTCATAATTGGGAATAATAAAATTGGCGTGTTGAATCATCCCCGTATCGTCGGTCATGCGGTGCAGATGATCCAGGTTAAGCAGCGGCAGTTCACCGGGACGTTGGTCCAGCGGTTTGACCACGAAGCCAGTCGGCGTAAACGAGCGGCGTTCGGCCCGCGCCCGTTCAAAACTCTCCATGTACCGCTGGGCCACTTGCGGCCAAATCATGGCCCGCCCAAAGAGATACGCCCGCTTGCGCATGGCGTGACGCCGGGATTCATTTTCCAACAGGTCAATTACCTGCTCGGCTAATGCTGCCGGGTCGCTAAACGGTACCAGCGCGCCCCGTTCGTCGGCCAACATCTCTTCGGCATACCAATACGGCGTGGAGATGATGGCTTTACCTGCACCGAGCGTGTAGGCCAGGGTGCCCGACGTGATTTGAGCCGCGTTGAGGTAAGGGGTAATGTAAATGTCTGCTGCGCTGATGAACTCAATCAGCTCTTCCAGGTTGACAAAGCGGTTATAAAAGATGACGTTTCCCGCCACGCCCAACTCCTTGGCCAGCCGCTGCAGCGATAATCGGTACGTTTCCCCTTGCTGGCGTAAAACGTGGGGATGGGTGGCCCCAACCACGATATAAACTACATTGGAGTTACGCGCCAGGATGGCAGGCAAGGCGGCTATCACCGTTTCGATCCCTTTGTTGGCGGAGAGTAGGCCAAAGCTGAGCAGCACCATCTTGCCCTCTACGCCAAACAGGTCCTTGTGGAAGCTGGGATCAACAAAGGAAACATCGGGGATACCGTGGGGAATCAGATCGATCTTTTCTGGCGGAACGCCATAGATCGTTTGCAAAAATTCTACGCCGCGCTCGCTCATCACCACAACCCGGTCCGATAGAGCCGCCACTTCTTGCAGCACCCGGCACTGGTCGGGGTTGGGCTTTTGCAAAACGGTGTGCAGGGTAGTGACGATGGGCGTGTTTAATTCACGCAGCAAGGCCAGAATGTGGCTGCCGGCTGTTCCGCCATAGATACCGTACTCGTGCTGTAAACAGACCAGATCGACGTTGTTGATATTGATAAAATCGGCCGCACGGCGATAAGAGTCAATGTCCTTCTCTATCAGTTCAAAGCGAACGCGGGATGGATAGGCATAGCCAGCACTGGTGTCGTTGACAGGCAGGGCAATGCAGGTTGTGCCACTATATTCGGTGGCGACGGCCTCGCACAGGTCGGTGGTGAAGGTGGCAATGCCGCACTGGCGCGGCAAGTAGTTGCCAATGAAGGCAATGCGGTTGATCGCTGAATGATTCAAGTTATTTTCCATAGATAGCTCTGGAGATGGCTCTGGCTGAAAAAAGTGAGGTAGTGAACAGCCTGGGACAATTGAAGGTAAGGTGATGGCTCATCTTTAGCGTGCCAGATAGCCACCATCCACAGGGTAATACGCTCCCGTCACAAATGATGCTTTTTCTGAATTGAGCCAAATCACCAATTCGGCAACTTCTTCGGGCTGACCCAAACGCCCAATGGGATGCAAGGCTACCAGGGCACTTTTTAGCTCTAAATTTTCTTCGAGTTCATGGATCATCGGTGTGCTAATGAAGCCTGGCCCCACGGCGTTTATGCGGATGCCCTGCGGGCTGTACTCCAAAGCAGCTGCCTGGGTAAGCCCCACTACCCCATGCTTGGCCGCTACATAGCCTGCCGCTCCGGCAAACCCAACTTGCCCCAGAATGGAGGCCATATTCACAATCGCGCCCCCGCCGCTCTTGAGCATGGCCGGTATTTGATATTTCATACAGTAGAAGACGCCTGACAGGTTGATGGCTAAAATGTGCTGCCAACCTTCGATGGATAAATCGGCGGTTTGGTTTTGTTCACCGCCGATGCCGGCATTGTTGCAGGCGTAATCGAGACGGCCGTACTGCGCCAAAGCGACATCGACCACGTGCTCACAATCGGTTGGGTTAGAGACATCGGCCATGACAAAGGTCGCCTGCCCACCTGCCTGCCGGATTTGGGCAGCGGCTTGCTCGCCCGATGTTTGGTTCACATCGGAGAGAACAACCGTTATGCCATCTTCTGCATAACGTTCGGCCACACTTTTGCCGATTCCTGAGGCTGCACCCGTAACAATAGCTACTTTTTGCTGGCTGTTCATTTCTGATTTTTCCTTTAACCTGACAAATTCGATCGGGTTGATAAAGTTCCGGCTAATTCTTCTTCGGCTTCCCGCTCCATCTTTTGCAGACGGGTGTAATAGTCGGCAAACTCGTTGAGATGCGCGAGCGCGATTTTGCCGGTGAGGATGGGGTCGTTGCCCGTTACGTCTGTTGCGGGATCATTGAGACCATGCTCCAATTCAACATCCAAACCCATGCGGAACTGTTCTACGGCGAAGCGGCTCCAATCGATGTGGAGTTTGTTGCCAATTTCGGTGGCTTGTTCGGTTGTGAAATGCTTTTTCTCTGACATTTACTCTTCCTTTTGGGGGTGGCCTATTTTCGCCACCCAGACGTTCTGATTTTGGTTAAAATCAAGGGAGAATGGGTGCTTTACGGCCGTTCTTCTCACTTGCTAAACTGACCGGTAAACTGCCTAATAACAAGGTCGGGCTGATACCGTGCTCCGTGATGACGATCTTGGCATTGTCACGTAAAGAGGTTTCAATCATTTCGAACTGTTTGAGGGTTTGCGCATTGCCCACAAAATATTTTTCGGCCGCTTCATTTACCAGGCGGATCGCTTCCGCTTTACCCTGGGCCACTTGAATCACGGCTTCCCGCTCTCCTTCTGCCCGCTGGATAATGGCCAATTTTTGCTGTTCAGCTGCTTCAAAATCACCCGTTGCCAGCAGGCGCATCGAGCGGCGCTCTTGTTCGGCCGTTTTCTGCTTGTGCATGGCTCGTTTAATATCTTCCGGGGGATCAATCAGGCGAATTTCTATTTTACCGACAGTTAAGCCCCATTCCACGGCAAAGGCATTTAGAATTCGCTGTAGATTGGTGGCGATTGTCTCACGAGCCACCAGGCTCTCGTCCAGGGTCAAATCGCCAAATTCCTGACGCAGGTTGGTCATGGCCAACTGAATAATGGCCCGCTTCCAATCATCGATGTTATAGAATGTGCGCTTAATCGATACCTCATCAGCCGTGGGACGCACCCACATGATGCCATCCACCGTGATTTCTACGTTGTCTTTGGTAATGACTGATTGCGGTTGGATATCCATTGTGTGCTCGCGAATGTCGCGAATACGAGTAATATGGATGAACGGGATTTGAAGGCCCATTCCCGGCAGCACAAACCGAGTGTATTTGCCCAGTGTCTCCTGAATACCTAGTTCGTAAGGTCGCAGCGTAAAGACAGGGCCGTATATAGTTCTCATGATCTAATTTCCTTTAATCTTTGCAACTATTCAGGTTCTCTGGCGAGACCCTACGTGTTTGCCACTTTTGAAGGCAAATTAGTCGAGTTCAAAACCTTAAGGGTCTGTATAGTTACTTTCGTTTATTAGCCAATGTTTTTCATGCCAGGAATTCAAAAATCTGGGTTCTGGCCAGACTTCCTCAGGGATGAAGTCCGAGCATTCGACCGGAAATATGCCACCCCCGCGATCTGGTTTGGCCCAGCCAAACTCAATTTCACGGTCGCAGCCAGCACAATTTACAAAAAACTTGTCGTTACCCGGGTTGTCCTGTGGTTGGTGTATTTCATAATCTTCCAGATGAGAAATGGAAGTGTCTTCGGCATACTCACCAAACTCTTGTCGATAGTCCGAGCGATTCACTTCATCATTTTCTTCCTCTTTCTCTATCTTCTCTTTGAATTTAAAATGCCAGAGATGATCTGCCTCCAGCGGTCCCCATTCTTGCCAAAATTCACTATCCGGCCCGGCAAGGATGTGCCAAACTCGTGTGACGGTTAATTTGTGAGCGCCACAGGTTTTACAGGTAAACTCCCAGGGTTGGTGATCCTTCATGGTTGTATTCCTTCTTTTACGATTCGATCCGTATTGAGACAAGGCAGTAACGACTTTCCCTGGCTGGTTTCATAAACCCAACAAATCAACCGACTGCCCCAGGGTTGGCGGGTTCAGTTTTACAGGTCACTAATTTTGGGATTGTCTTTTCTCTCTTTTTCTTCCCGTTTTTCTCTTTTGGCTTGCTTTTTTTCCTTGGCCGATTTTGCTGGTTTGTTCTTGCCGCTATTTTTACTATTCTTGCCTTTACTCATGATTTTTCTCCATTTTCTTTTGTTGGTTGGTTGGTATCCGAACTACTTTGCCGCCATCATCGCCCCATATCATCAATGCACGCGCCATTTCGCGAGCATCTTGTGAACGTTGTGCTTTTACCGCTCGCCTGTTGGATTTATCTAACTCAAACGACCTCACAAAGAGTTCCCCATTGGTTTGGTAAGTATGGCGAGCGTAAGGAATGTGAGGCTTTAAATTCCGGTTTGTTTTCATACAGTTATTCCGATCCTACTAATGGCTTTAGTAAACTGAGCAATGCTTCTACACCATAGGGTTTCTGTAAAAAAACTGGCAACTTGCTTGCCCCAAAACGAGACATTGCTTCTTCCCGGCTCAAACTGGAAGAAACGATGACGTTGACCTGAGGGGCGACCTGCCGCAACTGTTCGTAAGTTTGCGGGCCGTTCATTACAGGCATTTCTATATCCAGAATAATCAGCGCAATGTGTTGCCGTTGCTCCTGGTAAATTTGTAAACCCTCACGGCCGTTGCCCGCAGTAAAGATGATAACATCTAGAAAAATGCTCAGGATGTCAGACAGGGCTTCGCGAACGGCCGTATCGTCATCAATAATCAGAACAGCTCGTTTCCCAGGACGGGAGGCAACCGCTCCATTTTTGCTGTATGGTAGAAAAATATCTTCTGGCTTCATGCTATTGACGAACCGTATTGCTCAAGTAGTATCAGCTGCCCCGCGCATTCAGCAGCTACGCGATTATCAGAAGCTCCCTCCCCAGGCATGGTGGCTCAGCCTTGATCTTTGACATAGTTGGTTCGTTGGGTAGAAGGGGCTATTACTTTTAGCTTGGCCAGCGTTTCAGTTTGGTAACAGCTCGCGTTGTGCACAAAAGATCATGGCTGAATAATGTTTGCGGCCGCAGCTCGCAGGCGCTCAGCTATTCGATCCGGCGTATCGCCCTTGCTAATAAAACTGTCGGCTCCCGCCGAAAGAGCTGCCTGGTTTCGGGCATCCAAATGGCTGATGAGGACGATAACCACGGTAGCCGGGCAGGTTGCCCGCAGTTCCTGAAGGGAGGAGTGGTGCGGAATCAAGTCCCAATCTACCACTAACATGTCAGGTTGTGTCCCGAAAGCTTGGGATAAAGTCATAGGCCAGTCAGCCGCATCCCCGACAACCTGCATATTCAGATCTTGCAGTAACAGGCGCATCGCTGAGCGAACTTTCATTTGACTATCGGCTAAAAATACACGGATCATTCAAAAACGCTCCAGACAACAGATTTATTTCAGGGAATTTTGGGCAGCTTGTTTTGCCAACAGGAATTCTTGCCAGGCCTCGTTGAAAACCTCAACAAATCCCGGGCCAGCGGCCATGTTTATAACGATAGTGGCCCAGTTTTTATGCTCGTCACCTTTGCGCCGGTACGCTTTCATCTCAGGATTTTGCAGGCTTGGCACACGGGCCAGTTCACCAATGGGGTCTTTGCGGTATTGTTGGTCAATGAGCCAATTTTCGAATGTTAAAATCATTTTGTATCCTTGGGTTTAGGTGAGGATGTAACGGCCGTTTTCCAAACTTAACGTCAAACTATCGGCCTCATTGTTGAGCTTACGCGCCAGTTCGCGACCCGTCGCCCCGTTTTTGAAAAAAATATCGTATCCGGCTGCCTCCGCCAGTAAAGTGCACACCTCACCCGGGTTGGCCACACAGGTGCTGATCAGGGTGCGTCCTAAAAATATTTGCGCCTGCACCCGCATTTTTATTTTGTTGTGGAAGGTAAGTTCTGTTGCGGCCATCTTTCCCCTGTTCATCTTTTGTCCTATGGTGGGCCTTCATTGGGCCGCTGCCTGTTAACGATATGTGGTCGTACAGTAATCATACGATGAATGCGAGTTGGCCACATCGGCGGGTCGGCGGAGATTTCTCTCCGCCAGTTGGGGGAGAGAAATCGTAAATTTTCAATTCTGGTCGCGGTTGCTTTAGTTAACGGATGGGGGTAGTTTCTCCTGGAGAAACAAATCACCTTGTTCGGCTGCCAATTGCAAGATTGGCTCTGCGTTTTCAATTAAAGCTGCCAATCGCGCCAGGCTGCTGGTGACCAACGGTGGCGCTTCGTCTAATGTTTCAATCGTAGCCCACAGTTTCGCCTGACGCGCTTTAAGGTCCGAGACCTTAGACGAAGCTTCGGAGGCCGCCCGGTGACTGACCAGACGATTCCACAAGATTTGGCAGGCGGTGGATAAAGGTGGGGCGACCACGATACCGAGGAGGCCGTACGCGTCTGCCAGGGCGATGAGAAAGAGCAGGGTCAGCATCGGATTGATCTGCTTGCGCGCAAAAAAGTGGGGTTCAATCCACCATTTCAACGCTCCGATGATGATGAGGGTGTAAACGGCCGTCATCAAGCTCAAAGGCACCCCAGTGAGCAATCCCAGCAAAAGAGGCGGAAGCAGCGCCAGCGCTGCGCCCGCCACGGGTATGAGCAAGGCAGCCGCACCGGCAAAGGCCAACAGCGCCGGATAGGGCGATCCCAGCGCCCAATACCCCAGTCCCAACAGCACGCCTGCCAGCAAACTTTGGCCCACCTCGCTACGAATGTAAGCGCCCAGGTCAGCCTCGATCGTCTGCCAGATGTCACGCGCCCGGCTCCGCTGCACCGGTGGCAGCAGCGAAAGCCACAGCCGTTCAAAATGGACTTGATCCATGCTCCAGTACAGGCTCAAGAATAAAACCACAAGCCCGCTGCTGAAGATGGTAAATATGCCCTGGGTAAAACCCAGGATAGCGGGCAGCACCAGCTGGCCGTCTTCGCCAATCAGGGCCGCAAAAAAGTCGCTTGGTGGTGGCAGCCGGGTGTCTAGAAACTGCTGCAGCGCACTACCTTGCAGCCAGACCGGCTGCTGCCAGGCATCCTGCACCGAAACCTGTTGGGCCAGTTCCTGAATGTCGCGAATGGCGGCACCGCTGCCCAGAACGAGCAGAAGACCAAAACTGCCCAGGAGTGCCAGGTAGAGCAATATCATAGCCAGGCGCACGGCCAGTTTTTGGCCAGCCGGGCGTTGGATGAGCGGACGTGCGGCCGACGCCAGCGCCAATGAAACCAGGACATAGATAACCACGAGGCGGAACTGCCAAAATAAGGCCAGCGCCAGCAGGGTGGTCATAACGGCCGTTCCCGCCCACATCACCCGCTTTGTCATGCTGCCTCCGCCAGGCCAGCCTGAGCCAGCAGCGCATCCAGATCGTTGGCAATCGCCTCAACCTCATCCATCAGCTGATCCGTTTGCCGCACCGTTTGGTCTGAACCCGCCTGCGTAAGCCGCGCCTGCTTCCGCAAATCTTGGGCCAGTTCTTGCGCTTCATAACGCAGACGACTGGCAAAATCACGACCAACGGCAATCTCTGGCTCGGCGGCTTGCCGCTGAAAGACAAAGCGGTTGAGCAAGATTTGTATCATCGCGGCCAGCGGAATGGCCATGAGCGCCCCAGCCGTACCCAGCAAAGAGCTAAAAGCAAAAAGCGCCAACAGGGTCACAAACGGGTTGACCCCCACCGCCTGCCGCATGATGCGCGGCACCAGCAGGCTATTTTCCAACTGCTGAATCACAACGGTGGCGACGATGACCCAGATGAGCTTGTCTGGCCCCAGCGACAGGGCCACCACTGCTGCCGGAATGGCCCCGAGCAGCGGCCCAATGAGCGGGACCGCTTCCATGATGCCCGCCACAAACGCCAGCACCAGAACATAGGGCAGGCCAATGAGCCAGTAAGCCACCAGCGCCAACAGGCCCACAATCACCATCAAGATGCCCTGCCCGGCAAGGTAAGCCCCCACTTTTGTTTCCATCGCCGCAACCAGTTCACGAATGTTCTCGCGCTGCTCCTGGGGTGCCAGCAGCAGCAAGGCGCGGATGGTTCGCGGCCCATCGAGGGTCCAGTAAGCGGCTAAAAGTAGAATGACAACGGCCGTAAAAAACCCATTCGCCACAGAAGCCACATAACCCAATACCTGTCCCGCCGAATCCAGTATCTCCTGTCCCGTCTGCTGCACCGGATCCAGAATGGATAAAGCATCGGGCAGAATCGCTCTCAAACTCTCCGTCAATAGATTCGGATGCTCAAGCGTCCAGCCATATATACTTTGGTAATAACCAGGGATGGCGGCCGTAATCGTACTGCTTTGCTTGGCAATCAAGGGGAATAAGAGCAGCACGAAGCCAACAAGCAAGGCCAGCAGCAGCAAATAAACCAGGCTGACGCCCGCTTTCTGGGGCAGCCCGCGCCGCTGGAGCCAAAGCACCATTGGCCTGAGGATGGTGCCAATCACCACCGCCACAAACAAGATGAAAATGACCTGGTAAAAGCGATAGAGCAGCCAGAAGCTCAGGCCAACGGCCGTAAGGACGAGGGTAGCCCAGGCAACCCGCCAGAAAGTCCAGTTAACCACGGGTGAAGGTGGCGAAGGTGTCATCATCTCGTTAATTGAAGGCTTATTATTAATGCCGAAAATGCCTACACGGATAATCAGGCTTTGTGAACGGCCGTTTTCCCGGCTTCGATCACCGGTTCCCAACGCTCTTTCTGATCATCCAACACATCTTGGGCGTGCTCTTGCACCTGCTCAACCGTGTGTTTTACCGTTTTGGCCGTTTGCTTGCGCACTTTCTGGCCTCTGCGCAGAATCTGTTTGCGGGTCTTTTTACCTGATTGTGGCGCCATCAGCAGCATCGCCCCCGCCCCGGCTACGCTGCCTAGCAGCAGTCCGCCTAAAAACAAAAACCCGGCTAAAAAACCGCTTATTTGTTCCTGGCCGGATTCTCGTTGCGAGGTTTTCACTTCCGATATTCTTTTTTGGGACATTTGTCGTACCTCTTTGCAATCACCCTCCCGAACGGTTTTGCCCTCCGGGAGGGTGGGAAATGGAGTCAACCAGCTATCTGCTGGGCTTTCATACCAATACGGCCAATACGGTTAACGTCGGCGCAACCCGCCCCCGCGCAGCAGGCTGACAAGCGCCAACAGAATGATGGCACCCATCAATGACACCAGCAGCCCCGGTAAACTAAAGTTGTTCTGGTTGATGGTGGCAATGCCGAGTAAAGGCGTCAATATCAAGCCCGCTACAAATGCCCCCACCACACCAACGATCACATTGAGCAACATGCCTTGCTGCCCGTTTGTTTTCATCACAACGCTGGCTGCCCAGCCAACGAGACCACCCACGATAAGCCAAATGATAAAATTCATCTTTTCTCTCCTTTTCATGTGTGGGGTGGGAACACGAAAAACGTGTTCCCACCCCATGATGCACCGCTTCTCAATTGGAAAAGCAGCAGCTGCCCTACCAGAGGTGCCAGCCCGTTACTTCGTTGAAAGTCAGGGCATGTACCCAGGTTTTACTCAATCTTTGCCGCTTCTAGCCGCCGGTTAAATTCTTTTTCAGCGTGTTCTTTGGTGTAACCATATTTCTGCTGAAGCAAACCAATTAGCTGGTCAGCTTTGCCGCCAACCCGCTCCAAATCATCATCGGTGAGTTTGCCCCACCACTCTTTGATCTGGCCTCTCATCTCTTTCCATTTACCTTCAAATACATCCTGGTTCATAGGTATGATCCTCCGTGGTTTTTTCGGTTGAGAACTTTATGGGGGTAAGAATTTGCAGATTTTCTTATCTACAAATCATACAGGGGAATCGCTTCAATCACATCGGCGGGTCGGCGGATAAGTAGCTCCGCCAGTTGGGGGAGAAATGGTGGGAGAAGGGGTAAATTTGAGGGTTTTGGGGAGGAAACGGCCGTTTAGGCAACGGCCGTTCACTCAACCAGGTGATGTCGAACGGCCAGGGCCGCCGCTTCCGTGCGGCTGTCTACATCCAGCTTCCCCAGAATGTTGCTAACATGCGATTTAATCGTAGACGGACTCACCACAAGCTTCTCAGCGATCTCGGTATTATTCAAACCCTCGACCAGAAGCTTGAGTACCTCATGTTCGCGTTCTGTCAGGTCAGCGCCCGGCGCTGCTGGCCGCGTGGTCGCCTGGATGAGCTCTTGCGTCACTTCTGAAGCCAGCGTTGTTTGCCCCGCATGAGCCGCGCGAATTGCCCGGGCCAGCTCCTCAGCCGAAATATCCTTGAGCAAATAGCCAATGGCCCCCGCCTGAAGCGCACTCTGCACCAGCTTCGCCTCCTTAAAACTGGTCAGGGCAATCACCTGGACAGTGGGAAACTGCTGGCGGATCAGGCGCGTGGTGGTCACGCCATCCATATCTGGCATTACCATATCCATGAGTATCACATCTGGCAAAAGGCGCGCGCATAGTTCAATGGCTTGCTCCCCACTGTCCGCTTCCCCCACCAGCTCCAGATTGTCAGAAATTTGCAAAAAGGTCGCCAGGCCGCGGCGAACCATCGTGTGATCATCCACAAGCATAACGCGAATCGGTTGAGAAGGGGTCATACTGCCTCCTGTGTCGGGGCATTTAGCCAACTAATCTTGATTTTCGTACCGTGGCCAACCTGGCTGGCAACCGACAGCAGCGCCCCAATAGCATTGGCGCGTTCCTGCATGATGTTCAGACCATAATGGCCAGGTGGCACCTTGGCTGGATCGAAACCTCGGCCATCATCGTAGATGGTTAACTCAGCTAAGCCCGTCTCATAGCGCAGCTGCATCATTACCTGGCTGGCCCGGGCATGTTTGGCAATGTTATTCAATCCTTCCTGGCAGAGTCGGTAGAGCGCTACCTGCACTTCGGTGGGCAAGGTGCCTTTGCCTTCGATGGTCAAAGCAATGGAAATATTTGTCCGCCCCGTGAAGGCGTCGCTTAATTGGCGCAGCAGATCGCCCAAATCACTATCAATGATAACCAGGGGCTGTAGTTCAACGAGTAAGCCGCGCATCTCAGCAATGGCCCCGCGCGTCAATCGCCGCAGTTCTTCGAGGGATTGTCGGCCCTCATCTGGATTGCGCTCCCAGACGCGCGGCAGCACTTCAGCAATCAGGCTGGCAGAAAAGAGGGATTGATTGACCGCATCATGCAGATTTTGGGCCAGGCGCTGGCGCTCTTGCAAGATGGCGTGTGCCCGCTCCTGAGCCGCCACTTGTAGCTGGCGCGCCTGGTTGTGCGCTTCAACGGCCGTCAGCGCCGTCTGAATTTCTTGCAGCAGCAGCTGTTCTGGAGAGCCCTCAGGCCATTGCTCTGGCAGGATGACAGGCCGCGTCGCTGGCACCTGGGCCATCTGTTGGAACAGGTGGGATAAACAGGCGTAATAATCATCCGACATTGACATAAGGTTTACCCCGTGAACGCTCAGGTTTGAGGTTTCTCTAGACAAAAACGGCCGTTTGGAGACCAGGCAGGTTCCATGACGGCCGTTTCAATGAGTGCACTTTTGGTATGGGTGATGGGTGTCAACGGAAACGGCCGTAACCGCCACGTTGGTTGCATCTTATATTAGATAGAGTAACGCAATTTTTAATAAAGTCCATCCAGACAAGATGGCTTGAGCCAGTGGCGGCTTGGCGATACGCGTCGCATCTTCTTGCAGCGTCACATCCCGGCGATGATGAACGCCGTTCTCAATCTGCCAATAGAGACGCGTCCAGGCTAATACTTGAGCCGCATCCGCTTTGTGCGGCGAACAACTGGTTATACCGTACACAATTTCACTGGTTTCTATACCGGTGGTGAGCTTCTTGGTGTAGCGTTCTAACCTGAAAACCTGCTCAAGCCCAGGCCAATCCACAAATCGGTCATCATCCGCGATGAGCATCAGCGTGCGTCGCTCGATACGCCCATGCGATTTGTTGCTGCAACTGGCCACCGTACGCGGCAAGTGGGCGATAGGCCACCCCGCTGCCTGCCGCGGCGGGACAAAAAACTGCTCAATGTCGGCTAAGAGGGTAGCCTGATTCTTTTTGGCAAACAACAGATAATCGCCACCCCCGGATAAAATCTGCATACAAAAGGCGCGTTGGGTGTACATGGCATCGGCACCAACCACTTTGCCAAAAGCGGACCACTTGCACTGATTTCGTTCTCTTTCGACTCAACTGCGACTTGTTTGAGAACGATGCCATCTTCTGCTAGATAAGCGGACAACAAATGAACCCCTTGTGTATACCCTTTGGGGATCGTTCCCCGCATGGTTTTGCCATCAATGCAAATAAACACGCTGCTTTGACCACCATATCGAAGGTTCAAGTAGTGTCGTAACGCCTGCTCCAATTCATCCAGAGACACCACTTCGCCCAATATCGTGCGCAGGGTGTTCAAGCAAGGGGTTTGCTTCCTTTTCGTTTTTTACTGAAAAGCCCTGCAAGCCACGCCCCAAGGCTTGACCGCAGCCCCCAAATAGCGTAATTTTGTTCATAGCTACGTTGCGTGTTCCAGTCGGCGCGACAGCGAACTGCATTTTTTAACCGCAATCCGGCGCTCCGATTCAACCATTTGCTTAATTGATCAATTTGCCCACCTTGCTGGCAAAGGCAATGGGCGTTTAAGCATGGAGGAACTTCGATGAAAAAAGCAGGCATTCTTCTGAGTTTGGTTTTGGTGCTGCTGGGGGCAATTTTGTCTTCGGGGTATTTGTCGTTAAAAGCGGCGCCCGATCTGGCACAGGGGGCCACCCCGTTCGACCTGACAGCACCGAGATTCAGCATTATCACCAGCCGCACGGCGCGAGACGGCCGTCTCGCCACCTCTAACCAGGCCATCTTAGGCCCAGACAGCTGCACCCACCTGGGCGACCCCTATTCACCGCTGACCAGTGTGTACGAACCTGGCCCCCATACCTACACCTACCGCATTCGCATTCCGGCCAATTACGCCCACGATATCATCCGCGTCGAGCTGTTCGATCCGGATTCCATAAATACCAGCCTAAATTCCCTGACGATTATGCGATCTAACAATGCCATTAATAATGGGCTGGGGAGCGTGGCCAGCAAAACGTGTGGCATCAACGGCGGATATTCCTCGCAAGTGCAGCCTTGCCTGTTAAATACAGATGAGTTGGATTTGGTTAACGGTGCCCCAAACTTGGATTTTGACCAGATCAATCCTTACTGGTTTGTCCGCATTGATGAAAATCGACGGCCACCCCTCACACCTGGCGACAGCTGTGGTAATCCAGCCAGCTACACACTAGAATACAACACCCAGACGCGATACAGCCTCTCTTACTTTGCCCAAAACCCCGACACCACCCTCTCGAAAATCCCACTGGTCACCTACTTTGGACAGGTCGGAGATGGTGTGCGCGACACTGGCAACCATCTGACTGATTTGCGCTGGGTTTCGCCTGGAACGGCCGTTCCCTTCTCCACCGTAGACGATCCCGGAGCCACTGTCCCGGCCATTGCCCAAACAATCGACAGCTTTGAAGTGAATCTCACCACCGACGTGCCCAACATCATGGTCGATCCAAACACCGGAGCACGGTATCTGTATCTGGATGTGCAGGCCATGAGCGGCAGTTCAGAAAACGGGTACGAAGTCTGGGCCGGGCCGCCAACTTACGTCAATACCATTCCGAGTGAGGTAAATGCCCGCAATTTGCACTTGCTGAACAATCCAGGCTCACACGATGCAGAGGGGGTAGAGATTACGGCCGTTTCCACCCTCATCCAAAATGCCAACCACTCCAGCCCCATCGACATCCCGCTCACCTATATCGGCCCAGAAATGGCCGGTAAAACAATTACTGTAAGTTTGTTCGATATGGATTCTGGTTCCCAACCCCCTATCGTCTTCTATTTTGACACCGTTGCTTTTACCCCAAACAGCAGTAACCCATTAGGTTACGATCCAAATCTAACCGATTGGGCAATGGCCTTTGCGGTGGCCGGACAAGACGATCCTGACGGTATTGCGGAAGGGGTACGGTGTACATCTTTTTGCAACGATCAATGGATTGAGCCAGCTTACCAGATTACAATTCCTGGCGATTTGAGCAGTTGCGATTGGCAAAATCCCACGCCAGAAACCTGCACACCTTTTCATGGTGGGCGTCTCATGGTCTGGTACGACGGCGGCTTTGCCGATACCTACGCCTGGCAAATCTCCGCAGCGGAAGAAAGCGAGCCCCTGAACCCCACGTTGGGCTGCACCGCATTTCCAATCACCATTGGCGAAGGCACACGCTCCGTAACAGCACCAGGCACGGGCAGCAACCCCTACCCTGATGGAGCCGATTTCACCTACCCCACCACGCCACCTGGCTACGCCAGCTTCCCAGATCATCAGGATAATGTACCGCTGCTCAACGCCAGCGCAGGCGACCTCTTCCGTGTTTACAATGGTTTTGGCAACGGCAACTTTGGCTGGCTGCTGTGGAACACAGGTATATCGGGCAATGCCAATACGCTCACCAACAGCCTCACCTGGCCTGGTGACACGCTCGATTACACCAATCATTCAGACGGGGGAACGGCCGTTCCCGGCTCAGGTTTCCCCCATGTGGTCCGTGGCTACATCAACCCCTTTAACCCCACTGACCAAACTTTGCACATTGGCAATTGGGTAGCAGCCAATACAGGTGCCGTTAACACAACTTCCGTCCGCGAGCAGCTTGAAAGCCATATTGATTTAGAACGCACGCTGCGGCTGCCCATTTGGAATAATACAAGCGGGCTTGGCAGCGATGTACGATACCAAAATGCCCAGTTCGCCATCTTCCGGCTGGTGGGGTACAACCTCTCCACAAATTGGCTGCTGCTGGAGTTTGTGGCGTTTGACACCAGTTGTGGGCAGTTGAGCGCGTCGCCAACGGCCGTTTCCCTCACAGCCCCCACCAGTGGCGAACCCAACACAAGCTATACCTTCACCGCCAACGTCAGCCCCAGCTTCACCAGCACGCCCATCACCTACACCTGGCAAATTACCGACCACGACCCCATCACCAACACGGGCGGCATCAGCAACACGGTTTCGTTAAGTTGGGAGAGTGTGGGGCTGAAGGAGGTGGTGGTAACGGCCGTAAACCAAACCGGCCTCTCCGTCAGCCAAACCCACACCATCCACATCGCCCAACCCGAGCAAAAAATCTATCTGCCAATCATCATCAAAAATTAAACAAATCTGACGCAAAGGCGCAAAGAAACAAAAGGGGCAAAGGATTCTAAAAAGAATTCTTTGCCCCTTCAAAACTTTCGCGTCTTTGCGTCAAAAATTAAGCCAAATGCGCTTTCACCGCCTCCGCCACTTCCACCGGAATGCCCGGCACCGAGGCAATCTCCTCCATCGTCGCCGTCCGCAAATCGTCCAGCGAACCAAAATGGGTCAGCAGCTGCTTGCGCCGCTTCGGGCCAACGCCCGGTATGCTGTCCAAAATGGACGCCACGCCCGCCTTGGCCCGCCGCTTGCGGTGCCCCGTGTTGGCAAACCGGTGCGCCTCATCCCGCACCCGCTGCACCAAATACAGCCCCTCCGAGCGGCGCGGCAGCAAA
Source organism: Candidatus Leptofilum gracile (assembly GCA_016713825.1). Classification (GTDB taxonomy): domain Bacteria; phylum Chloroflexota; class Anaerolineae; order Promineifilales; family Promineifilaceae; genus Leptofilum; species Leptofilum gracile. Next base: position 454,584 of record JADJOJ010000007.1, read on the forward strand.
ATAGAAGCCGCCTTGCCCGGCACAAACAGCTCTTCTTCCTGCTTGGCCAGCCCGGTTACCGGCACCTCGTTTTCCAGGCCAAATTCACGCAGCACGTCCACCGCCATCGCCAACTGCCCCTTGCCCCCATCCACAATCAGCAAATCCGGCAGCAGCGACCACGCCGTCTCCTTCTTCTGCTGACCAATCTGGTTGGGATCGTGCAGTTCGCCCGCCAGCGACTCCTTGTACCGCTCAAAACGGCGCGTTAGCACCTCTTTCATCGCGCCGTAATCATCATTGCCCACCGTCACCACGTTAAAGCGGCGATAGTCGCTCTTTTTGGGCGCACCCTGCACAAACACCACCATCGAGGCCACCGTTTGCGCCCCCTGGGTGTGGCTGATGTCGTAGCACTCAATGCGGGCGGGCGGCGCGGGCAAACCGAGCGCTTCTTGCAATTCCGCCATCGCCGTCACGTGCTTGGAGCGATCGGCCGCCCACTGCTGGCGAATGGTTCCCAGCGTGTCTTGCGCGTTGGTGCGCACCATCTCCACCAGCTCTTTCTTTTTGCCGCGCGTGGGCACCTGGATGGTCACCTTGGTGCTGCGCTTGCGCCGCAGCCATTCCTCAATCACCATCGCCTCGGCCACCTGGTTGGGCAGCAGCACCTCGCGCGGGATGTGGGCCGCTTCGTCGTAAAATTGGGTGATGAATTCGCTTAGCACCGTCTCGTCGCTTTCATCTTCGGTGCCTTCCAGCATGAAATATTCCCGCCCAATCAGCTTGCCATAGCGGATGAAGAAGATTTGCACACAGGCGTCTCCCTGCTCGCGGGCAAAAGCGATGACGTCCTGGTCGGCATTGGCCGCCGAAATCACCTTTTGCTTGGACACCACCATATTGATCGCTTTGAGCTGGTCACGATATTCGGCCGCTTTTTCAAAGTTCAGATCCTCAGACGCTTTTTCCATTTTGACCTGCACATTTTTAACGATGTGCTCCGACTTGCCGCTGAGAAAATCCATCAGCGACTGGATCATGTCGCGGTACTGCTGCTGGTTGACGGCACCAATGCACGGCCCGTTGCACAACTTGATGTCGTAGTAGAGGCAGGCGCGTTCATCTTTGCCGTTAATCTCCCGGTCGCAGGTGAGGTAGGGGAAGATTTTACGCAGCATGTCTAGCGTTTGGTGTACCGCCCAGACCGAGGTGTACGGCCCAAAATAGCGCGAGCCGTCCCGGTCCATGCGCCGGGTGACGGTCACTTTGGGATAATCTTCCGCCCAATGCACTTTGATGTACGGATACCGCTTGTCATCCTTCAGGCGGACGTTGTACTTGGGGCGGTGCTTTTTGATGAGGGTGTTTTCCAGCAGCAGCGCTTCCAGCTCCGATTCGGTGGTGATAATTTCCAGATCGGTAATTTCGCGGCGCAGGCGCTGGGTTTTAACGGAATCGACGTTGGTATGGAAGTAAGAGCGCACCCGGTTGCGCAGGTTGATCGCCTTGCCCACGTAAATGATGGTGCCGTGCTTATCTTTATGTAAATAAACGCCGGGCTTGGTGGGCAACTTTTTTAAGATTTTTTGAATGTTTTCAGGTGGTGTGTACGCCATGCGCCAATTATAGCTCATTTGAGCGAGACGCAACTTTTGGATTCGCAATTCAGGAGTGAGCTCCGTGCGCAGGTGGGGGTTTCATGGCAAAATAAGACAACAAGCAAAGGAGCGTAAATGGCTGACCCTTCTATTTATAAACGGCCGTCTCAACTCCTGCAGCACCTCATCCGCTTCAACACCACCAACCCGCCCGGCAACGAACTGGTCTGCGTGCAGTACCTCAACGATTTGCTTCAAGCCGCTGGCGTCGAAACCACCATTTTGGCCAAAGATGCCAATCGCCCCAACCTGATTGCCCGCCTGCCCGGCAGCGGCAGTGCCCCACCGCTGCTCATGCAGGGGCATGTGGACGTGGTCACCACGGCCAACCAGCAGTGGCAGCAAGACCCGTTCGCTGGCGAGCTGATTGACGGCATGGTGTGGGGGCGCGGCGCGCTGGACATGAAAGGGGGCGTGGCCATGATGGTCGCCGCCTTGCTCAAAATGCAGCAAGAAGGCATCACCCCACCCGGCGACCTCATCCTCGCCATCCTCAGCGACGAAGAAGTGGGCGGCGATTTTGGGGCTAAATTTCTGGTCGAAGAACATCCCGAGCAGTTTGAAAAAGTGCAGTTTGCCATTGGCGAATTTGGCGGCTTCACCATGCAGCTGGCCGGGCGCACCTTCTACCCGATCATGGTGGCCGAGAAGCAAATTTGCTCGCTCAAGCTCACCCTGCGCGGGCCGGGCGGGCACGGCTCCAGTCCCATCCAGGGCGGGGCGATGGCCAAATTGGGGCGCGTCCTCACCAAACTGGACCAAAACCGGCTGCCAGTCCACATCACCCCCGAAGTGCGGGCGATGTATGAAGCAATTGCCGCCAACGTCGCCTTCCCCACCAGCCTCATTTTGCGCCTGCTGCTCAACCCCAGCCTCACCAACCGCACGTTGAGCGTGCTCGGCCCGATGCGGCAGCAGTTTGATGCCCTGCTGCGCCACACGGTTAGCCCGACGATTGTGCAGGGCGGCTACAAAATTAACGTGATTCCGAGCGAGGTGAGTTTGGAGCTAGACGGCCGTCTCCTGCCCGGCTACCAACCCCAAGACCTGATTACCGAACTGCGCGCGCTGCTGGGCGATGAGTGCGAAATTGCGCTGCTGGCCCACGATCCGGGGCCACCGGCGGCCAACATGGCGCTTTTTGACACATTGGCGGGCATCCTGCGCCGCGCCGACCCGGACGGCGTGCCCATTCCGCTGGTGCTGCCCGCCGTCACCGACGCCCGCCACTTTGCCCGGCTGGGCATCCAGACGTACGGCTTCTTGCCCATGCAGCTGCCGCCCGACTTCAACTTCAGCGCCACCATCCACGCCGCCGACGAGCGCATCCCCGCCGCCGCGTTGGAGTTCGGCACGGCGGCCATCTTCGAGCTGCTCACCAGCTTTGGCTAGCCTTTATTCTCTGTCACGTTGGGCATCTACATATTCTTGTTTGAGATCAAAGATATTGTCTTTGACATATGTCAAAATTTGTTCTTGAGATAGCTTACGATGAGGTAAATCAAGCTCTTTACCCAAAGCAGTTTTTGCTCTGTTAACCATCCATTCTGTTTGTTTCCAGCATTCCTGCGATTCAACTCTTGCAACTTCATCGTAATTCGTCAGGTATCCAACGGCTTTTTGTATACCTGCCGATACAGTATTTTGCTCACCACTTAACAACTGAAAAAAGATAAATTGATCCACATGAGCCGTTATTGCAGTTTTTGGCATAGCAGTTGCTCGTCTTGGTGGTCTTCCTGCACCCTTAGTTCTTGTTTTTGCCATGATAGGTCTCCTTGAAATTTAATGACTCAACAATATGGTATGATTTTATACTACCGAAATTTTTTGTCAAGCGTTTATATTACACAAATGCAATCAAATCTATTTCGTGGCAAAATAGTATCCACACCAAACGTGATTCTCACGCTAAGTATGGAAACGAGTGTAAGGTGTAATGAACTTTGACCAACTGCGGGCAGAAATGGTAGCAGATTTACGAGAACGGGGTATTAAAGATACGGCCGTTCTCCAAGCCATGCACACCGTCCCCCGCGAAGCCTTTGTGCAAGAAGAATACCTCGAACACGCCTACTACAACGGCGCGCTGCCCCTGCCCGCCCAACAAACCATCTCCCAACCGTTTGTGGTCGCCCTCATGCTGTCCGCCCTAAAGCTCAAGCCGCAGTTCAACGTCCTGGAAATCGGCACCGGGTCTGGCTACGCCGCTGCCGTGCTGGGGCAAATTGTGCGGCAGGTACACACCGTCGAGCGGCAAGAAGCGCTGGTAGATTACGCCAAAACAAGGCTGCAACAGCTTGGCTACGCGAATATTTGCGTTCATTTGGGCGATGGCACCCTCGGTTGGCCAGAGGCCGCCCCCTACGATGCGATTGTGGTGGCGGCGGGTGGCCCGACCGTGCCCGTTTCGTTGCGCGAACAGCTGGGGGTAAACGGCCGTCTCATCATGCCCGTTGGCTCCTACAAAAAGCAAAAATTGCAGCTGGTGTGGCGGAGAAAAGACGGCCGTTTTGGCCAAAAAACCCTCACCCCCGTCCGCTTTGTCCCCCTCATCGGCCGCGAAGGCTGGGATGACGGTGACCAGTAAACGGTGAGCGGTAATCGGTGAACGGTGAACTGACCACCGATTACCGTTTACGGATGACCGATTACCAGTAAAATTCCTGCATAGCTATGCACATGCCCACACCCACCTTCCACATCCACCACCTGCCCATCTACGGCGACACTGTCCTCTCGCCGATGGCGGCGTACTCCGACGTGCCGTTCCGGGCGATTTGCCGCCAGTTTGGCGCAGCGCTGCACTACACTGAGTTTGTGCCCACCGAAGCGCTTATTGGCGACCCCAACCCGCTGTGGCGGCGGTTGGACGTGCATCCGGCAGGTGAGCAGCCGATGGTGTTCCAGATTTTTGGCAACGATGCCCAACAAATTTTGCTCGCCGCCCAGCGCATCGAGGCGTGGGGGGCGGACATTATTGACATCAACCTGGGCTGCTCCGTGCCCAAGGTGAGCGAAAAAGGGGCAGGCGTGGGCATGATGCGCCAGCCCAAGCTGGTGGCGGAGACGTTTCGCCTGCTCAGCCGCCATCTGCGCGTGCCCGTTACCGGTAAGCTGCGCCTGGGCTGGGACGAAGCCAGCCAAAATTATCTAGAGATTGCCCAAATCATGGTGGACAACGGCGCGGCGCTGGTGGCGCTGCACGGCCGTACCCGCAGTCAAAAATATCGTGGCCAGGCCGATTGGGATGCGATTGCCAAACTCAAGCAGTCTGTAAACGTGCCCGTGCTGGGCAATGGGGACGTGCGCACCGTCGCCGACATCGACCGGCTGAAGGCGCACACCGGCTGCGACGGGGTGATGATTGGCCGGGCGGCGCTGGGCAACCCGTGGCTGCTGGGTCGGATTGATCGGGAGCAGTTGACCTTGGGGAAGTTACGGCCGTTCTCCGCCACCACCTCCACGAAGCGATCAGCTACTACGGCACCACCGACGGCCTGCAAAACATCAACCGCCACCTGAAAAAATATCTCTCTGGCCTGGCCCTGAAGCCATTTTTGCGCCTGTTTCAGGCGGTGCAAACGGTGCCTGAGTTTGAAGCGTTGATTTGTGTGATGGAAACGGCCGTTCCCCCTCACCTGCCCATCGCCGACCTGCGCCACATCCCCCACTTCCCCCTCCCAAGAAAATTCACCGCAGAGCACGCCGAGAGCGCAGAGGTTTAATCTATCTCTGCGTCCTCCGCGGTAAAACCGTTCACCTCACCATACGCGAAACCACATTACCGACCACCGATAACCGTTCACCGATTACCCTCCTACAAAAACCGGCGGCCGTTTCTGCAAAAATGCCTGCATCCCCTCGTGGGCGTCGGCGGTGGCCCAGAGGGCGTAGTAGGTGCGCCGTTCAAAGAGCAGCCCTTCGCGCAGGCTGCCTTCCTGGGCGCGCTCCACCGCTTCACGGGCGGCGATAACGGCCGTTTTCCCCCAACACCCAATCATTTCCGCCGCCGCCACGGTTTCGGTCATCAGCTCCTCAGCCGGGAACACACGCGCCACCAGCCCAGCCCGCTCCGCTTCCTGTGCATCCATCATGCGGCCCGTCAGCAGCATGTCCATCGCCTTCGCCTTGCCCACCAATCGAGTCAGCCGCTGCGAGCCGCCCATGCCGGGAATCAGCCCCAGCTTGATTTCTGGCTGGCCAAATTTGGCGTTGTCAGCCGCGTAAATCAGGTCACACATCAGCGCCAGTTCACAGCCGCCGCCGAGGGCGTAGCCAGAAACGGCCGCAATCTTTGGCGTCCGCAGCGCCGCAAACTGGTCCCACGGGGCAAAAAAGTCCTCGTGAAACATCTCCAGGTAGCTTTTGGATGCCAGCTCTTTGATGTCCGCCCCGGCGGCAAAGGCCCGCTCGCTGCCGGTGATGACAAAACAGCCCACCCCCGGATCGCGATCCAGCTCACCCAACCGCGCCACCATCTCATGCATCATTTCCGAATTCAGCGCGTTCAGAACCTCTGGCCGGTTCAAGCGCACGATGACGGTACGGCCGTTTTGCTCAATTTGAATGCTCATCTTTCTTTCCTTTTGGTAATGCGTAATCGGTTATCCGTTATCCGTTATCGGTAAACCGATTACCGTTCACCGATTACCGATTACCGTTCACCGATTACCGATTACCGTTCACGGTTCACCGATTACTGCTTAAGAATCCCAAATCGCCCCATACGCCGGAATGCCCCGGCTTTCCATGCCGTACACCACCTGCCAGGTAAGCTTTTTGTTGGAAATCACAATCACCGCCTCAGCGTCGAACTCCTGCACGGCGTCGTAGGCCAGTTGCACCAGGTCGGGACGGCCGTTTTCATTCGTGTCCCAAATGAGCGCGTTCGGTTCAGCTGCCAGAATCTCATCCACCAACTCGTCGCCATACGTTTGGCGCGGCGTGCGGGTAGACCAGACCAATCGCGCCGGGGCGGTGCGCGCCAGCAGGTGGGGCAGGGTCGGGCCGATACCGCTGCCGGTGGCAATCCACACCACCCGCTTAAACAGCTGGTCGATGTTGCCCACGCCCGCCGTCGGAATGCCCTTCACCCAAACGTGCGACGGCAAATCGTCGATAAGCTCACCCGTCCAATCCCCGGCGCGGCTAATCGTCAAGCGAAAGCCATCTTCACCAGGCGCAGGCACGTTGGCAAAGGAGTGCCATTCAGTCAGCGGGCTGCGCGAGATGGCGGTGGAGGAACCGGCAAAGGGGGTGACACCGTAATCAAAATGGGCCAGAACGACGTGGGAAGACGGCCGTTCCCACCGCACTGCCACTTTTTTCAGCCGCAGCCAGGGCAGGGCAATGCTCAACGTCACCACGCTCAACACCCAAAAGCCGGTCGATGCCCACAGCGTGCCGCCCTGGTCGTTGGTGAACAAAATCGTCTGCACCCAAAACAGCAGCAGCGACGCCCAGCCACCAAAGCGGTGCATCAGCTCAAACTGGTCGTGGTATTTGGCCCGGAACTGGGGCATCGAGAGGGCGATGATGGCGACGAGCAGCAGTAGCAGAACGGCCGTTACAATCATCGTGGCCAGCGAAACGCCGGGCAGCCCGTTGGCCCAGCTATAAACCAGCGAACCGACAGACGCACCAAACCATAGCGTGCCCATCACAGCCCCGCCAACGTGGATGCCGCCAAAATGATACACCTTGCCCGCCAGCGCTCGGATGCCCAGAGGCCAGCTTTGGGGCACGCTGGTAGCAATCTTAAACAGCAAGTTAATCACGTACTGCTGCCGAATCAGAATGGCAGCGCCGATGTTGGCAATAACCATGTTGGAAATGGCAGTCAGGTTGATGGATTCGGCCGTCCACCAGTTCCATTGGCTCAGGCCGTAGGTCAGCAGCGCCAGATTTACCAGCACCACCAGGGCAATCAGGCGGTGGTAATGCATCAGGTAGCGATGTTTCCAGATGCGGCGCAGCAGGGGCTGCTGGGGGGGTAATGTGGCGGGTTGATGGGTAGACGGCCGTTCCCGCTTCTCATCGCGTTGTCCAGCCAAAACGTCATTTGGGAATATTCTTAGCATGATTTCAGGTCCTTCCTGTTAATAAACAGTTTTTGACGCAAAGGCCGCAAAGTTTTATAAGGGGCAAAGGGGCTTTTTCTCTTTCAAAATCCTTTGCCCCTTCGCGCCTTTGCGTCAATTTTTTTCAATCTGTGCAATCTGTGGATGTTTTTAATTACCCGGCTATGTTGGCCGGGCTATGTTGGCCGTCTTCAACCTCCCGGAGGTTTGTTGCATTGAATCTGGCGCAGAAACCTCCGGGAGGTTTTCTTGCGCCGCGTCGTGCGCCTTGGCCATTTCCAGCAGCAGCCGCTTGTCGATTTTGCCGCGCGGCGTTTTGGGCAGCTCAGCCAGGTCGATGACAAATTTGGGCGTGCAGTAGTACGGCAGCTGGTCGGCCACCGCCTGCCTGGCGGCGTCCACGTCCACCGTGCGCGGCGAGACAAAGCCGACCAAATCGCGGCTGTCCAGCTTCAGCGCCACGGCCCGTTTGCAGTTCGGCGCAGATTCCAGCGCGGCGGAAACGGAGTCCAGCTCAACCCGAAAGCCGCGAATTTTCACCTGGTCGTCGGTACGGCCGTAATGCACCAACTCCCCCTCAGCCGTCCATTTACCCAAATCGCGCGTGCGGAACATCAGCCGCCCGCTGCCCAAAAACGGATCCGGGCGATACCGATCGGCCGTCAATTCTTCGTTGCCCATGTACCCCTTGGAGACGCAGTCGCCCCCGGCCCACATCTCGCCCACCTCGCCGATGGGCAGCGGCTGCAAATTTTCGTCCAGCACGTAAACCGTGTTGTTGGGCGTAGGTCGGCCAATGGTCAGCCCTTCTTTCCAGGGAAAATGCTGCTCGGCGGTGTTGACGATGGTCACTTCGGTGGGGCCGCAGGAGTTGTAGAAACTGCAAAACGCGCCCCACTTGTCGGCCAACGGCCGGGGGCACGGCTCGCCCGCCACGGCCACCGTCTGCACGTTTTGGCATTGGTCCGCGTCAAACGTCGCCAAAATGGAGGGGGTAGCGATGATTACATCCACCCGCCGCGCCACTTCCATAAAATCCTTGCCGCGAATGAGCAGCGTGCCGCCGTTGCTCAGGCAGCCCAAAATCTCCCAAACCGACATATCGAAGGCGATGCTGAGAATCTGCCCCACCTTGGTGCCTGGCTGAATGCCCAGATTGCCCGGTGCGGTGAGCAAAATGTTGCCCGCATTGCCGTGCGTCACCTGCACGCCGTTGGGCTTGCCGGTAGTGCCGGAAGTAAAAATCATGAAGCAGGTGTTGTGGGGGGAAACGGCCGTTTCTGGCAAAAAAGTCTCTACAAATTCCGTCTCGTTGGCAAACGGCCGTTGCATAAATTGGTCGATGGGGATGAGGGAACGGCCGTCAACGCCCGGCACCTGATCCTGCACGCGAGAAATGGTCAAAATCACGTCGATGTTGGCCACGTCTAGCACATAGTTCAGGTGCGCTTCTGGCGCGACGCCGATGTGCTGCGGCACGTACGCCGCGCCCGCCTTCAGCGTGGCCAAAATGCCCACAATCATCGGAATCGAGCGCTGCAAAAAGAGGGCGACGTGATCGCCCGTTTTTACGCCCAGCGCGGCCAAATGCGCCGCCAGCCGGTTCGCCTGCCGCTCCAGCTCGCCGTAACTGATCGTCTCGCCCTGGTGCTCCACGGCAATCGCCGCTGGCTGGATCGCCGCAAAATGCTCAAACGCCTGGTGCATGGTGGCGAAGGGCACGTCCACCAGCGGCCCCTGGCCAAACTGCGCAAACAGCACCTGGTCCAGCAGCGACAAATTACGCAGCGCCGTGCGGTTAAACCGGAACCGATTCGGCCGTTCACGCCGCTGCGGTTGCTCTGTATTGGGACCATTTCGTTGAATGCGTCTTTGTAGCCCGGTTGGGAAAATCTGCTGGGGCGTGAAATTGGTAGAATTTAACATGCTCTGCTCCTTTCATCGTATTTCTAGCGTTTGCTGAACATGGAGCAGTTTGCTGTGAATATCTTTCAAGCCCGTTACGAAGAGGTTACGGCCGTATTACCATCCCTACCATTAGCAGCGGCGGCCCAAGAGCAGCCACCAGCTGCCCGCCAGCAGCAGCCCGGCGGCGGCAATACCCAGCCAGACGTTCAGCGAAAGCTGAAATCCATAAGCGCCAACGGCCGTCATCAGCAAAACGCCGGGCAGCCGCCCCACCAAATTGGCCACAAAAAAGCGGCGGGCGGAGAGGGAACTCAGCCCGGCCACATAGTTCAGTACGTCGGCGGGGAAGATGGGCACCATGAAGGCGAACATGAAAAAGAGCAGCCCTTTCCTGGCCGAAACGTCATACCATTTGTTGAGCACATCCACGGGAGCCAGTTTTTCGATGAACGGCCGTCCCGCCCAGCGCGCCAGCAAAAAGCCAACCTGGCTGCCCAACACCGTCGCCAACAGGCTGATGGCCACCGCCGGACCAAAGCCAAAAACGTAGCCGCCACCCACCATCAGGGCGTGCCCCGGAATGGCGGCCACAATCACTTGCAGCACCAAAATGAGGCTCAACAGCAGCGGAGCCAACAGGCCAAACTGCGCCAGGTATGCGGCCACCGCCTCGCGATCGCTCACCACCGCCAGCAGCTCGCCCACCGGCTGGCGAAACCAAACCAGCAACCCCAACCCAATGAACGCCGCCACCGTTTTGAGGGCCACGCGGAACCAATTTTCTTTGACAAAGTTGAACGGGTTATCTAAACGAATGTTGGCCATCATCAGCTTTTCTCCTGGTGGTGAACTGGATTATTTGATGATCGCAGTATGCCGGATTGCCAAAGATTATTCCGGCCATGAGCCGCCAATTCTCAAAAGGCGACCTTCTATTTTTGGTAGATCGGGGGGGAAGGCAACAACGAATGGGAGTAATTAACGAATTTTGGCTCTTTGGGAATTCAGGGGGATTACAGCCCGTGATGCGTGAAACGTGACCAGAGCGATATCACGTTTCACGCCAAACCCCACGAAATCCTGAAGACTCCGAATTTTTTTACTGTTTTATTCATTGTTTACTAAAATTCGTTGTTGTCTGGTAACCGTTCAGTTGTGAGCGGAACGCTGTCAACTGCAAAAAAGAGTCATAGCCTAAAAGCAAAAATCAAGCATACTAAATAGAATGGACGAGAAGCAACCACCTGCTGGCATAACTGTGGCCGACTGGCAAGCAACACCGAAATCGGTGCAGCAGTTGGTGGTCGGATTGCTGACAACTGTCGATCAGCTGCAACAAGCGGTGGCGCAGCTGCGTGAGCAAGTGAATAAGAACTCGCAAAATTCATCCAAGCCACCTTCAAGCGATCCTCCTTCGGTGAAACGAAAGCCACCCAAGGTCAAAGGACAACGGCAGCGAGGTGGTCAGCCGGGACACCAGGGCAAGGGAAGGCGTCTGAAACCACCTGACCAGGTAAGTCGATTTGTGGTCAGCCGCCCCATCTCCTGTGGGGCTTGTGGCACACTGTTGCTGGGTGAAGACCCCGAGCCCAGTCGTCACCAGGTGACCGAGTTGCCGCGCATCGAGCCGGAAGTGGTCGAATATCAAGTCCACTGCCTGCGCTGCCAGGCTTGTGGTGAGCCGACACGCGGCCACTGGCCAGCCGAGATGCCAACAGGCTGCCTTGGGCCGCGCTTGCAAGCGGTCACCGGCTACTTGAGCGGCCGGTTCGGCGTCAGCCGACGGGATACTCAGGAGCTGTTGGCCACCTTGTTTCGCGTGGAGGTGGGCTTGGGCACGATTCCGGCACAAGAGCAACGCCTCAGCCAGGCGCTGGCCCAACCCGTAGAGGCCGCGCAAACCTTTGTGCAGCAGCAGCCAGCGGTTAACGTCGATGAAACGGGCTGGAAAGAAGCCAATCAATCGGGTTGGCTGTGGGTGGGCAGTACGCCTGAGGTGGCCGTCTTTCTCTTGCGCCCCAGCCGCGGGCGGCAGGAGCTCACCGGCCTGCTTGGTGCGGACTATGCCGGCATCGTCGGTTCCGACCGGGCCAGTGCTTACAATGCTCTCCCTGACCAGCAACGCCAACTCTGCTGGTCTCACTTGCGTCGCGATTTCCAGGCTTTGGTTGACCGCGGTGGCAATTCGGCTCTTGTCGGTCGTCTGTTGCTGGCCCAGGTCAAGCTGTTCTTTCCTTGTGGCATCGGGTCCGCGATGGCACCTTGACCCGTCAGGCGTTCCAAGAAGCAATGGGGCCTGTTCGGCGCGAAGTGGAGAGCCTGTTGCAGTTGAGTACGCTCCTGGTCGAGCATCGGCAAACCCAGGCCACTTGCCGCAACATGCTCAAGCACAAAACTGCCTTGTGGACCTTTTGTTGATCAGGAGGGCATTGAACCGACCAACAATGCCGCCGAGCAAGCCTTGCGCCGCGGCGTCCTCTGGCGCAAGCGTAGTTTTGGCAGCCAAAGCGAGACCGGCAGCCGTTTTGTTGAGCGTATCCTGACCGTGGTTATTTCTTTGCGTCGCCAGCAGCGCGATGTCCTGGATTTCCTGACGGATGCTTGCCAGGCCTTGGTTTCGGGCATAGCCCCGCCATCTTTGTTGCCTGCTCCTTAGCTCTCTTTCTATCGACATGCTTAACCTACAACTGAACGGTTACGTTGTCTGGTTAAAAAATCAGATCGACTGATTGATGACTTACACCAAGGAGGGCAACTCGTTACCGGCATCGCGGATGCCCTGGCGGACATCGGTGGTGAGCAGGAGCGCACAGCCTACAGCAAAAAAGAGGATGAGCGGCAGCAGGGCGCTGCGGGGGCTGCCGGTGAGCTGCACCGCCAGGCCAAAAACCAGCGGCCCAAGCCACGACGTGCCCCGTTCGCTCACTTCGTACAGGCTGAAGTAGACGGATTCTTGCTGGGCGGGCACCATCTTGGCAAACAGCGAGCGGCTGAGCGCCTGCGAGCTGCCCAAAAACAGCGCCTCGGCGGCGGCCCAGCCCCACACCTGGGCCGGGGTGCGCAGCCAGCCAAACGCGTAGATGAGCACCGCCATCCAGCCGAGCAGGGTGATGACTACCGTGTGCTTGGCCCCAATGCGGGCAGCCAGCTGGTTAAACAGCAGCGCCCCCAGGGCAGCCACAAACTGAATCAGCAAAATGACGCCCACCAGTTGCTCCGGGCCAAGCCCCAGTTCGGAGGCGGCGAAGATGGCGGCGACGGTGTTGACAGTCATGATGCCGTCGTTGTAGATGAGGTAGGCGATGAGAAATTTGAAGGCGCGGGGATAGCTGGCGATCATCTGCCGCACGGTTTGGCTGAACTGTTTGAGGGTGTGGCGTAGAAGATGGTTCGGTGGGGCAACGGCCGTTTCCCTAACCACCAACCTTCTTCTCGGAAACCACCAGGTAAAAACCAGCCACCACAGCCCAGCGCTGGTGAGGGAGAGTCGGACGGCAACGGCCGTATCTGCCACCACCTGAAACAGTACCAAATTCAAAGCCAGCAGCAGCCCGCCGCCCACATAGCCAAACGCAAATCCCCTGGAGCTAATGCGATCTTGCGCTTCCGAGGGGGCAATTTCTGGCAGGTAGGCGTTGTAAAACACCACCGCCGCCCCAAAAGCAAAGTTCGCCAGGATAAAGAGCAAGCCGCCAAACAATACCCACGCACCGCTGCCCACTAAACCCAGCAGGCAGGTAGCCAGCGCCCCCAGCGTGGCAAACCCAATCAGGAACCGCTTTTTGAGATTTGTAAAATCGGCCAGCGCCCCCAGCAGTGGCAAAAAGACAAACTGAAACATCACCGAAACCGTGACGCAAAATGGGTAAAACGCTTCCGGCTCAATTTGGAACGGCCCCAGCGGCAGAATGCCAGACGGCCGTTCCGCAATCAGCGCCGCCAAATATGGCCCCAGAAAAGCCGTCACCACCGTGGTGGCAAAAGCCGAATTGGCCCAATCGTACATCACCCAGCCGCTCACTTCCCGATGGTTCATTTTGGGCTGCTTTTGGTTTATAATGGCGACATCTTTTTCCATCCTGCACCCGCTTTTGTGAGCAAATGAGAGACCCCATGGACCGCAAACAGTTTGGCAAACTTGTCGCCGCCCTCCGCAAAGAGCAGTATGACGAAAATGGCGACCGCTGTACCCAATCCAAATTGGCTGCTTGGGCTCAAGAACTAGACCCCACTTCCCCCCTAAACGAAATCATCATTGGCAAAATTGAGCGGGGCGAGCGTACCATTCTGGATGAACAAACGCTGCTCAATCTAGCCGATGCGCTCAAGCTAACGGTAGGGGAACGGCGCGTCTTTTTCATGCTGGCCACCGGCCTGGATCATCCGCAAATTTACCCCACAGAGGTGGCCTCAGCAGATCTACTCGCCCCAGTCTTGGAAATGCTGGCCGAAATTCGCCTGCCCGCGCTGCTGCTAGATCGCTACCTGGATGTGATCGCCGTGAACGGCTTGCTGCTGAAGCTGTACCATCTGTCTCAGATTGAACTGGCGCAGCAGCTCAACCATAAGGGCGGTACGAATTTGCTGGATTTCATCTTTTCTGAGGCGTTTGCCCCAATGCGAACCGCTATGCCGCCCCAGGTTTGGCATCGCTTTGCGGTGGGCAACATCATCTATTTTCGGCGGATGACGATGCCGTACCGGATGACGCCTTATTTTGCCAAGCTGCTGGCCCATTTGCGCAAAAATCACGAGTTCCGCTGGTTTTGGGAGCAGGTTTTCTATGAAGACAAGCTCTACTTTGTCGGCGGCGAACTGTTCCAAATGGGGCCAGCGCTGGGCGGGCGGCTGCGCTTTCTCACGACCCCGCTCATCACCCACACCCCCTTTGGCAATCTGGAAATTTTGACGCACATTCCGCGGGATGAGGCAACGGCCGTTTCCTTCCACGAAATGTCAAAAGAGGTCCCAGCCCAGGTGTACCAGTTTGGTGCCTGGCCAGAGAAGATGTGGGGCTAACCGTTATTAGCCCCACAACCACCGCCTCTCCCTCAACTGGCAACTGCTGGCATTGACCCCAGTTCACTTGCCAACTGCTGCTCAACCCAATCTTCCAACCGGGTCAGCGAAATTGGATATTTGCGCAAGGTAGGCCGGGGGTCAAACGTCTGATCAGTGGTGTCTTGCCAGATACTGGTGCGCATGACTTGACTGAGGCCGGGGTGAAACGGCCGTGCCACCCCAGCCATCACCCGCAGCAACCCCAGCGGCACGTGCGACACTTTGGCCTGCTTGCCAGATAACCGCTCGTACAGCCGCACCACCTCCATGTTGGTCCAATTTTCCGGCCCGCCAATATCAATTATTGCCCCAGCCATCTGCGGCATGGTCAAGCTCAGCACGGCAAACTGGGCCACATCCTGCGCCGCCACAAAGTTGCGCGGATTCTCGCCCTGGCCAAAAAGCGATACTTTGCCCGTTTCCAAAATCGGCTGACCAATCAGCATGTGGGCGTGCGACTCCATAAACGCCGTGGGGCGTAAAATGGTGTGTGCCAGGCCGCTGTGTTGCAAATATTGCTCTACTTCATACTTGATGCGGAAAAATTGGGCCGGATGTGTAGGCGCAGCGCCATACGCTGAGGTATAGACAAAATGGCGCACCCCAGCCTCTTGCGCCGCGTTGATCAACCATTTGTGCCCCAGCGCATCCACATGCACCGATGCCTCAGCACCACGCCCAAAAATCGAGTGAGCCGCCGCCAGCACGCCATCAACCCCAGCACACGCCCGTGCCAGCGACGCTTTGTCACGCAAATCCCCCTGTACTACCTCCGCTCCCAGCTTCTTGAGAACTGTTGCCCTTTGCGGATCGCGGGTCATGACGCGCACTTTGTGTCCACGCTGCAACAGCAAACGGGTGGCTGCACTGCCCAAAGCTCCTGTACCACCAACGATGAGAAACATGTTATCCTCCTAAATTGTGAAAAACCTCCCGGAGGTTGTGAACCTCCGGGAGGTTGGTTTTTAGAAATTTTCGATCGTCTGGCGCATTTGCACCGTCAGCACCGCCGCTACGCCCAGCGACAGCAGGTACAGCGCCCCGTAAAGGGTCATAAAGCCGCTGCTGAGCGTGTACACCAGCACGGTAAGAACCAGGAAAAGGCTGAGCTGAACGGCCGTCCACACCCTCACCCCCTTCACCTTGTCCAAATTCGTCCCCTGCCGCCGCGCCGCCTGGCCCAGCCAATAGAAATAGGCGGCAAAAAAGAGCATCTCCAGCGGCATCAGCAGATTGCCAAACCAGTCCGGCGGCGTCACCCCCTGCCACAAATTCACCCAGGAGGGCAGCGGCCACAAAATCGCCACGCCATCGAACCAGATGAGCAAATCCAGCAAAATGTGCATGAGCACGCCGCTGGCTAAACCCAGGCCGAGATTGGTGTAGGACGGCCGTTTCACCCCCACCCCCACCAGCCAAAAAACTACCACCAAAGCCAGCACAAAAAACAAGCTGTGCGTAAACGTCCGGTGCAGCCCCTCGGTGGAACCCCCCGTCACCGTCGCCACGGCCACCGCCAGATTGTCGGCATCGGGCAGCAAGTTCCCCAGCACAATGCCCAGCAGCAGCAGCTGGCGCGTCGGCGTCCAGCGCCGCACCGCCACCCCCACCAACCCGTGAATTCCTGCCTGTGCCATGATGGTTCCTCCGTTCAACCTGTACCCAAAAGATAAGTGAGCTGTGCTCTCATCAATGCCAGGTTTGTGCCAAAAACGTGTCAAGCTCTATTGGATGTTGAAAATCATATAGAAGAAGCTTACCGATTGTGGACAAGATTTTCGCGGCAAAAACTACCAATTTTAGGAGGCAGCCTTGTCCCTCAGCGATGGGTCATGTAGCAACAGCGGGAGCAAAGCGGAATGGTGCCGTGTTCGGCCAACAGTGACCGAAACCCTTGAAACGCCTGCCCCTGCCAAATTTCATCTAGAGATTGTTCGGCCACGCTGCCCGCCACCCATTCACGGCATGGTTTGATACGGCCGTCTGGCCAAATTTTCATACGCGTCCAGGCACAGCGGGTTGATTGGTACTTTACAAATTCGGCCGTTTGCCGGTACCACACCCGAATTTGCGCCCGATTAAGCTGCGGCAGCTCCGTCACCAGCATCGTTTCTAGCCGATTGCGCTGCCGTACCGCCTCTAGCTGATCGGCCAGCAGGTCAACATCTATCGCCTCCGGATCTACCTCCCAGGCCACGCCGCCCGCTTCAAAATTGGGAAACTGCTGCTTTTGGCAAGCCAGCATCTCGTCTGTTTGCATCCACAAATGGTTAAAATTCAAACCATCCACGCCCCATGTTTTGGCCTGGTCATACATCGTGGTCAGCAGTTCGTAATTCAAATTGGAGATGGTTGTGTTGATCATCAAAATGGGGCGTTTTTCCTGCTGCTGCACCGCCTGAATCCCCTCAACCAGCCGGGCAAAGGATTTGCCCCCCCGAATCATGTTGTGCGTCTCTTCCGGTCCATCCACCGAAACAACCAGAATATCCAAACCCGCCTGGCACAACGCCTCTGCTTTTTGGGCCAGCAGCCAGCCGTTGGTGGTTAAGGTAGTAATCAGCCCCTTTTGTTTAGCCGCCGCGATAAAATCAACAATTTGCTTGTGCAGCAGCGGTTCTCCACCGGTGAAGGTAATCAGCGGATGCCCCGAGAGTTCATCCAAAATTTTGTAGAACAATTCAGGCGACATGTGCCCGGCCTGATTGAGTTGATAGCCTGGAGAATCGCTGTACGCGTACTGGCACATTTTGCAGCGCAAATTGCAAATGTCGGTCACCACAATCGTGATTTGTTCCGGCGCATGCACACGGCCGTTTCTGTGCTTGGTAAATGGATGGGATAAACGATGACGAAGATGGTCGGCAAACGGCCGTACCAACTGAGGATGCTGCCCGGCTAACCCTACTGCCCCTGCAATATTCCCCTACGTTCACGACAAACCCTCCTGGTTGTTTTTGCAAAATGACACAAATAAAGAACAACTGTTTATTGAGTATTTACCCATTTTCTTGGTATGTTCATTGACAGAAGCATAATGATTTCTGGGTCTTCAGGATTTCGTGGGGTCTGGCGTGAAACGTGATGCGTGAAACGTGATGCCTCTCTGGTCACGTTTCACGTTTCACGCATCACGGGCTGTAAACCCCCTGAATTCCCAAAGAGCCTGATTTCTTAGGAGAAATTCGCGGGAAAAACTACCAGTTTATAGGAGGAGGGCTTTTGCTTTCTAGAGACCAACCGCGGCAACTTACTTGGTTGAAATTTTGTCACTGTCTGCCCAAATGGCCTCAATCAACGCAATGAGCATTTGCCAATCGCGGAAATGGATTGTCTGGCCGCTTAATACGTGTTTGAGCGTGCCACGGAATTCGGTACGGCCGTCCGCCACCTCCTCACACCAAACCCGCAGCGTAAAAAACTGTGACTGTTCGCCTGCTTGCTCATTGGCCATGACAACAAACAACTCCACTATTGAGAAAATCTGGTATTTACCAAAGCAGAAATTCCCCTCGTTTTTGATTGTTACGTGAGCAAATGTTCACTTTGGGCAAGTATAAAATAGGGAACGTTCCTCAAACGTTCCCTGCCCCGCAAATCAATTGAAAGATTAAAATTGGGTCAAGTTAGAAGGCAAATAGTTCGCGTGCCAGTATGATTGCCTCGGTCAGAGCGGTGTGGCAAACGGCCGTATCCCCCGCATCCCAGGCCGTCGTGGCTGCTACCAGCTTTGCCTGTACCTCGTCCGGCAAAAGTTGCTGCGGCGGTGGCACCATTTGGCGAGCGTATTCAATGGCCTGCGCCAACTCTCCACGCACCAGATACGCCCCCACTAGCGGCCACAGCGCCACCCATTTAAGTGGATACGGCCGTTCTCCCCACGCCGCCAACGCCGCCTGACCATGCGTAACGGCCGTATCCCAATCCCCCGCCTGGTACGCCAGCCACGCCTCATTCCCTGCCAGCACACCGCCGTACAGCGGATTGCCCACCATAGCCACGATGGGTTGGTGCTGCGCTACCACCGCCGCCACCTGCGCTGCATTTCCCTGCCCCCGATACGCCAGCGCCAGATACGCCAAACATTGATCCTGCACATAACGATTCCCAATCTCAGTCGCCTCAGCCAGTGCAGCGGTGAGATGCGTCACAGCCTCAGCCAATGCGCCAGACCACAGGTAATGGAACCCTAGCGAAAACCGAGACGCCGCAATTTCATGCGGATCGCCCGTCTGTTCAGCCAACGCCGAGATGCGCTGCCGCATGGCCACATCTACGTCATCCAAACGGTACCGCTTTTGTGAAATGCTCAACATATTGTGCAGCTCCAGGTAGCGACGCTGCTGGTAAGGTGTGCCAATTTTCTGGGCAATAGGGTTCAACTGATCAATGAGGACCGCCAAATCCGCCAGCCGAGAATCAAAATAGAACAGCTCGCCCCGCGCCAGCTGCACATCCAACCAGAGCCGCTGCCATTGAGTATCCGGTGGCTCCGCGGGCAAGCGGCAGCGCAGAGCGGCATCGAAGGCGGCCAAGGCCGCCGACCGTTGATGCTGGGCCATCCACATATTGCCCTGCTTGCAGAGCAGCCGCGCCCGGCTCAGCGCATCGCCAGTTTGGGCCAGCGCGGTTTTCAGTGCCTCATGGGCCGCGTCGTACCGTCCCAGCAAAGAAAGTACGTTGGCCTGCTGCTCATAAAGTGCCAGCAAACGGCCGTTCTCCGCCCCATTCTCAACCGCCAAAGCCAAACCCCGCTGCAAATTTTCTAGCGCTTCCTCGTGGGCAAAGATGTGCTGGGCAGCCGTGGCGGCCCGCTGGTAACAAGCAATCGCCTCGCTCATATGGCCAATGGCGGTGTAATGGCTGCCCAACTGCGCCTCATCCACCGGCTGGCCTGCCGCCCGTTCACGCGCCAACGCCCGCACAATACGGCCGTGCAGCAGCCGACGCCGCGCCAAACTGAGCGTGCCGTAAGCCACTTCCCGCAGCAGACCGTGGCTAAAGTCGTAAGCATCCGCCCCTTGCTCGCGCACAATGCGCTGCTGCCACAGCTCATCCAGCGCCCGCACCAGCGCCGTCTCCCCCAGCTCACCAGCCTCTTTCACCAGTTCAAAGGTGAAGGAACGGCCGATTGTGGCCGCCAAATCCGCCAACTCACGTCCCGCGGCGGACAATGTGTTCAGCCGCGCCTCAAACACCGACCGAATTCGGGGTGGTAGCTGTTCGGCAGCAAGCATCTGGCCAGGAACCATTTCAGGCTGCGCCCCGACAGGCTCATGAAAACCGGCGCGCGCCAGCTCCACCACAAACAACGGCACACCCTCCGTGGCCGCAAACAGCGACACAGGGAGCGCATCAGACGGTATGTTGCTGGCCACATGCGCAGCCAGTACGGCCGTTTCTTTCGCATTGAGCCGCCCCAGGCCAATCTCAACAAACTGGTCCTCATGGCGCACATCAGCGCACAAGGATTGCAGCGCTTCCGCCTGAACCATCTCTTCGCTGCGCACCGTCCCCAGCAGCAAAAAACGCCCACTCCCCGCCAGGCGCAGCAAAAAGCTGAGCCATTCGAGCGTATCCCGATCACACCATTGCAGGTCGTCAATAAAAAGCAGCAGGGGCGACGGCAGTTGGGCGACAGCCTGAGCCAGCGCCATAAACAAATGCTGCCGCTGCCAGCTTTCTGTGATGGGGCCAGGCGGCGGCAGATCGGGACGCGCCGCCAGCAGATCGGGCAGCACCCGGCCAATCTCGCGCTGCCATTTGTCGGGCAGCCCGGTCAACGCATCGCCAGCGGCCCGCAGCCAGGCGGCGATGGGAGCGTAAGGCAGGCTGGTTGCCGGGGCATAGCAGGCGGCACGCAGGGTGGTGATCCCCTGCCGGGCGGCCCAGTCGAGCAGCTCTTCAGCCAGGCGGGTTTTGCCTATACCGGCTTCCCCCTGAACCAGCGCCAGCAACGGCCGTTCGCTCGTCGCCCGTTTCCAGGCCATCTGCAACTGCGACCAGGCACGCCCCCGTCCCACCAGCGGAATTCGTGCCGCCATCTGGCGCTGAGGTACATTTTCCAACGCCAACAGACGCCGGTATACCTCCTGCGTAGCAGCACTGGGGACTACATCCAGCTCCCGTTGCAACGTTGCGGCGCACGTGTGGTAGGTGCGCAGCGCCCCAGCACGGTTGCCACCCAGCGCCTGCAATCGCATCAGGCGGCGGTAGGCGGCTTCATGCAGCGGGTCTGCTTGCAGCAGTTGATTGGCCGCCTTGATAGCGCCATCATAGTTGCGCTGCTCCTCTAAAACCTGCAAATATTCGTTCAAACAGTCTAAATATTGTTGACGTAAAGCCTCCCGCTTTACCAAAACCCAATCATCGTAATGATCCGGCAAGAGGTCTCCCGCATAAAGCGAAATGACCTGGTACAACAATGCCGCCTGTTTTTCGTTTGGCTGGTTGGCCTGGTGCGCTTGAGCCAGGGCGCTTTCAAAGTCCGCCACGTCCAAGGAGCAAGCAGTATTCGCTTGCCAGGTGATTGTATGCCGCTCGATCAGCAAAAATCGGTCAGCATCTGGCAGTTCGAGGCGCAAATAATGAATTGCTTTGCGGAGATTGGTGAGGGCCTGCTTCTCGGTAGAATCGGGCCAAAAGCGAAAAGCCAGCCGATGCCGGTCACACGCTTCACCGGGGTGCAGGACAAGATACGCGAGAATGGTTTGATGAAGGGGGGATTCCAGGGGAACGGCCGTATCATCATAAAGTAGTTGAAAACGCCTCAATAAAATGATACGTAAACGATGTGACCCATCCATAACAACTCCACGGCCGTTTTTAGCAAGAACATCCCGAACCAAGTACGAGAGAGCTTAGAGAGCTTATTGTAAAATATTTCACAGGTGAAGTAAACCAAAACGCACCCGCCAAGCTGTGCTACAATCCGCCTTATTTTCCACAAAAAGTGAGCAGAAATGACCCCCAAAACTTATGATGTCATCGTAATCGGCTCTGGCGCAGGTGGCATGTCTGCCGCCGTGCCCCTGGCCCAGGCAGGCAAAAAAGTCCTCGTCCTGGAGCAGCACGACGTGCCCGGCGGCTGGACCCACTCCTTCACCCTCGAAGGCTACAAATTCAGCCCCGGCGTCCACTACATCGGCGGCATCGGCCCCGGCGGCCCCATGCGCCGCATCTACGAAGGATTGGGCGTCTCCGAGGACCTCGCCTTCTGCGAAATCAACCCCGACGGCTTCGACCACGTCTTTATCGGCGAAGAGCGGTTCGATATCCCCAAAGGGCGCGAAGCGTTCGCCAACCGCCTCAAAGAGCGCTTCCCCGACGAGGCCCAAGGCATCGACGGCTACCTGAACATGTGCCAGCAGCTCATGGATGAAACCCGCCTGCTGGGCCGCGTGCGTGGCCTCGGCGACGCCCTCGCCCTGCCCTGGCGCGCCCGCCACATCCTGCGCTGGGCCTTCCGCACCGGGGCCGATCTCATCAACCAGTACGTCTCCGACCCGGTGCTGCGCGCCATTTTGTCGGCCCAATCCGGCGACCACGGCCTGCCGCCCTCGCAGGTGTCTGCGCCACTGCACGCGGGCGTCACCCACCACTATTTTGACGGCGGCTACTACCCGCTCGGCGGCGCGTTTGCCATCCCTCGCGCCTTTGCCCGCGCTCTAAAAAAGGCCGGGGGCGAGCTGCGCCTGCAAACCCGCGTCGAACGCATTTTGCTGGATGAGGCCAGGCGCGTGCGCGGCGTCCGCCTCACCGACGGTACGGAAATTGCCGCCCAACACGTCGTCAGCAACGCCGATCCGGAAGTGACCTTTGGCAAATTAGTGGGGCGCGAACATTTGAGCAGCAAGTTGCAGCGCAAGCTGGGCAAGGTGCGCTACTCCACCTCCGCCCTCAGCCTGTTCATGGCCGTGGAGATGGATTTACGCGCCGCCGGGCTGGATTCCGGCAACTACTGGTTCTACAACCACAGCGACGTGGACAGCATCTACAGCGACGGCCAGACGGACAAAATCGTGCATGATTTTCAACCAGAGGGCATGTTCCTGACAGTGACGACGCTCAAAGATCCATCCAAAATGCACAGCGGCCACCACACGCTGGAAGCGTTTGCCTTTGTTAGCTACGAGCCATTTGCCCAATGGGCCGACCAGCCCGCCGGTGACCGGGAGTGGGAGTACCAGCAGCTCAAAGAGAAGCTGACCAGCGCCATGCTAACCAACATCGACAAACGCGTTCCAGGATTTAGCGAGCACGTTGTCTTCAAAGACCTGGGCACGCCGCTGAGCAACGAGCATTATCTCAACGCCACGCAGGGCAACCTGTACGGCATCGACAAAACGCGCTTTCAGGTGGGGCCGTGGGCGTTTAACAATAAGACTGAAATTGAGGGGTTGTGGCTGTGCGGCGCCAGCACCACCGCCGGGCACGGCGTGGCCGGGGCCACCAACTCTGGGCTGATGACCGCGCGGCAAATTTTGGGCGGCAAGACGAGCGATCTGCTGAAGCAAAACGGCCCACCGCTGGAAGTGTACCCCTCCGAAGAGCCAGACAAATGGCCTGCCAGGCTCCGCCGCCGCATCGATCGCAACTTGGCATCATTTGAGGAGTGAGCATCCTCAGATGCTCGAACCGAAGGCACCACAGAGCACAGATTAATCCATTAATCCACATGAACGCGGAAAGAATCCGCGGCTACGGGAGGTTTGAGATGGCATGGATTAAGCAATTTTACCTGGATGAAGCGACAGGTTTGCTCAAACGGCAGCTAAACGCCGCTATCAAGCGGGCGGGGCGCATCTGGAACATTGTGCAGGTGATGAGCATCAACGAGATGGCGCTCAAGGACAGCATTAGGTTTTACCAAACGGTGATGGCGGGTGACTCCCCGCTGACGCGCGCCCAGCGTGAGATGTTGGCGGTAGTGGTTTCAGTCGAAAACAACTGCCATTACTGACACCAGGCCCACGCCCACGATCTCCGTGACGAGATCGCAGCAGAAATTCCTGATGCAGATGAGGCAGATGCGTACGTGCATGCGCTGGTGCGCGACTGGCGCACTGCGCCATTGGCTGCAGCCGATCGGGCGTTGTGCGCTTTGGCGGCCAAGCTTACCCATCACCAGGCCCAGATGACGCCGGGCGATTTAGATGCGCTGCGGGGGCACGGTTTTGACGACCGGGCGATCCATGATGCGGTGCAGGTGATTGGCTACTTTAATTACATCAACCGCATCGCGCATGGGTTGGGGGTGGAGCCGGAAACGTTTGTACGGCCGTGGGGCCAGCCCTAAAGCAGTGGATACCCGCCTGCGCGGGTATGACAATCAAGACGTGGCAAGATTCCGCGGCTACGCGCCAATTTCTAAACCGGCCAGGTGCTCCAGGGCTTTGACGAGGGCGTGGTTACCTTCCAGGCCGAGGCCTTGCTGCTGGAGGGTGCGGTACAGGTTGAACACCATGCTGGTGCCTAGCATCGGCACGCCCAGTTGATCGGCGGCTTCCAGGACGAGGCGCAAATCTTTCTGCTGCAAATCAATGGTGAAGCCAGGCCGCCAATCGCGCTCTATCACTTGCGGGCCGCGATTGCTGAGCATCCAGCTGCCCGCCGCGCCCTGGGTGACGGCATCGAGCGTTTTTTGCAGGTCCAGGCCGCCTGCCTGGGCAAAAAGGAGCGCTTCCCCCACGCCCAACATCGTGACCACCACCAAAATTTGGTTGACCAGCTTCACCGTCTGCCCGGCGCCGATGGGGCCGACGTGGGTGATCGCTTTGCCCATTGCCTGAAACACGGGCATGGCGCGAGCCACCTGGGCCGCATCGCCGCCGACCATGATGCTGAGGGTGCCTTTGGCTGCGCCTTCGCTGCCGCCGCTGATGGGGGCATCCAGCATGTGCACGCCGCGGTCGGCAAACGCCTGCGCCAGGCGGCGGGTCACATCCGGGCTGATAGTGCTCATATCGATGACGAGGTTGCCTGGCTTGGCCCCGAAGATAACGCCGTTGGCTTGGAGCATGACGTGTTCGACGTCGGGCGTGTCGCTGACGCAGGTGATGATGATGTCGGCGTGGCTGGCCACGTCGGCGGGGCTGCTGGCGGCGATGGCTCCCAGGGCGATGAATGGATCCATCTTGCCGTGGGTGCGGTTCCAGACGTAGACGATGAACCCTTTGTCTAGCAGGTTACGCACCATGCCCTGACCCATGATGCCGAGGCCGATAAATCCGATTGTTTCGTTCATGTGCTGCTCCTTGGAGTTTAGCCACAGATTTCGCAGATTACACAGATTTTTGTCGTTGGATATCTATACAATCTGGTTTGTGGGGGTGGTTTTGGGCAATTATGCGTGGGGGGGGGACGGCCGTCAAGTCGTTGCGGCAAAGACCCAAAGGGTTTTTTA
This sequence comes from Candidatus Leptofilum gracile, assembly GCA_016713825.1. Lineage (GTDB taxonomy): Bacteria > Chloroflexota > Anaerolineae > Promineifilales > Promineifilaceae > Leptofilum > Leptofilum gracile. The sequence continues at coordinate 479,681 of JADJOJ010000007.1, forward strand.
GCGCTGAGTTTCGTGCCAAAACCTGGGCAGAAACCCTTTGGGTCTGCTCTAACTAATCGGTGCGGATGTCGATAATTTCGTTGACGACGGGTTCGATGGCGGCGCGTACGGCCGTTTCAGCCAACCGCCGCACTTTAAAGGTAACAATCCGGTTAGAGCTGGCCTCGCCAGAAAATTGGCCAAAGGCGAGAAAGCTGCCGCCCGCGTTGGCGATGGCCTGGGTGATGGCCGCCAGTTCGCCCTGTTTTTCGGGAACAACGGCCGTTACCCGCACCCCTGGCTCCCGCGCCCCCATCAGCTCTAGCAGCAGTTTGAACAGGTCGGTTTCGGTAATGAGGCCTACCACATCCCCGTTTTTAACAACGGGCAAACCACCCACTTTGTTATCTACCATAATCCGGGCCGCTTCTTCGATGGGCATCTCTTCGGTGATGGTGAGCACGTTTTTACTCATCACATCTTTCACTTTGATCCGGTTGACCAGGTAGCTGATCTCCCACATGCTCAGGCTGGTGGCGTCTGAGGGGGAAGCGTTGAGTAAATCTTTATCAGAAACAATGCCAACGAGACGGCCGTTTTCCACCACAGGCGTACGGCGAATCTTTTCTCGCTGCATCAATTTCAAACAGTCCGGTACCGACATATCGGGTTCAACGGTAATGACTGGTGTAGACATGCGACGTTTGACTAACATGGGTAACTCCTTAGCTAAATTGGAAATAGTGCTGATATCATAACGAAATACCGCCCGGCTGCCCATGATTTTTGGCGATATTTTCCAGTTACAAATGGTTAAAAATGGCGGGCAGGCCAACAAACCTCAACCCGGATACCAAATAAGGCGCGGATCGTCGGCGGCTCGTTGGTAATTCCAGGCAGATTCGACCATCTTGGCCAGATCATACTCCGGTCGCCAGCCGAGCAAAAATTTTGCTTTGGTGTTGTCTAGCCAGGTGGATACGTAAGGCGTCTCAATCGCCACTGTGGGAAATCCGCGCGTTTGGGCCAGATAGTGGCCGAGCTCGCCGTAATCGATCGGTTCATCCATGCAAATGTTAAACGTTTGCTGGCTGGCCTGTGGGTTGTCGAGCGCCAGCAGGATGGCGCTGACCAGGTCATCAACATGGACGAAATTGCGTTTGACGGAACGGCCGTCTGCCCCCAGCATCACCGGCACCGTATTCGTTGCCAGATACGCATTCGCCTGTTCCGCGCCCACCAAATCGCGCCAGCGCGGTCCGCCAAACACATCCTCACCAAAAGAGAGCTGGTACTTAAAATCATCCTTTTCCATGATCCACGGCGCACGCAGGCAGCAGCCGTTCAGGTCATACTGAATGTAATATTGCTCCAGCATGACCTCTTCCAACACTTTGGAGAGTGCGTAGCAGCCGGGGTAAGCCGAATGTTTTTGCGTTTCGGTCACGGGCACCGGATGCGGATAAAAAAAATGACCCAGGCTGGCATCCCCACCAATCAAGATAAATTGGGACAGCGTCTCGTTGGTGCGCGCCGCTTCCAGCAGCCAAAACAGCCCCTTCACGGCGACATCCATAATCGATTCTGGCGTTTCTTTGCTGGTGGCCAGGTGCAGCACGTGGGTCACATCCGCCATTGCCTGCTGGACGAACGGCCGTTCCTCAATCGAGCCGCGCACCACTTCCAAACGGTCGCGCGGTTCCAAAACCCGATTATGGCACAGCGCCCGCACCACAAACTGCTCAAACGTTGGCTCAGCCAAAAACCGCTCGATAAACGCTTGACCCACTTTTCCGGTTGCCCCCGTCACCAAGATTCTCTTTATTCCCGGCATAATTTTCTCCTTTTCGGCTTGATTCTCTGATGCAAGTGTAGACTGCTTTCCCCAAACCAGGCAAAGTCAATTGCGTCCAATTCCCGTTTGCTTTTTGCCTCCAACCCACTCCTGACATACAATCAAGCCTAATTCAATCAACTATTTTGCCCGACCATCATTTGGCCGGGCTTTTTCGTGAAGGATTCAGATACTTTTATGGCTTTACAACCTCGTAACGATATTCGCAACATCGCCATTATTGCCCACGTGGACCACGGCAAAACCACGCTGGTGGATGGCATGCTGCGCCAAACCAACGTTTTCCGCGCCAACCAGGAAATGACCGAGCGCGTCCTGGACTCCAACGATTTGGAGCGGGAGCGTGGCATTACCATCCTGGCCAAAAACACCAGCATTATGTACGAAGGCACCACCATCAACATTGTAGACACGCCCGGCCATGCCGACTTTGGTGGCGAAGTGGAACGCGTGGTAAACATGGTAGATGGGGCGCTGCTGCTGGTAGACGCGGTAGAAGGCCCGATGCCCCAAACCCGCTTTGTGCTGCGCCAGGCATTGGAAAAAGGGGTCAAAGTCATCGTTGTGGTGAACAAGATTGACCGCCCTGCGGCCCGCCCCGATTTCGTAGTCAACGCCACTTTTGACCTGTTCATCGATCTGGGAGCCACGGAAGAACAGGCAGGGTTCCCGGTGATTTACACCAAGGCGCTAGAGGGGAAGGCGGGGGAAGACCCGGACGAGTTGGCTGAGGATTTACGGCCGTTATTCCAAACCATCGTCGATTACCTGCCCGGCCCCATGATCGACCCAGACGGCCCCACCCAGCTGCTCGTTACCACCCTGGAATATAGCAGCTACGTCGGCAAAATTGCCGTCGGGCGGCTCACCAGCGGCATCATCAATGACGGTCAGCAGATTATGCACATCCGCGCCAATGGCGAAATGGAACCGGGCAAAATCACCAAGCTGTACACCTTCCGCGACTTACAGCGCGTCGAGCAAGACCAGGTGCAGGCGGGCGACATCGTGGCCATTGCCGGGTTCCCCGATGTGGGCATTGGCGACACGCTGGCCGACATCAACGATCCGCGCCCCTTGCCGCCCATCAAGGTAGAAGAGCCCACCGTGCGCATGACCTTCCGCGTCAATGACAGCCCGTTTGCCGGTAAAGAAGGCAAATTTGTGACCAGCCGCCAAATTCGTGACCGGCTGCTGCGCGAATTGGAAAGCAACGTCGCCATGCAGATTGAAGAAACGGAGAAGGCGGGCGAATTTATTGTCTCTGGACGAGGTGAGCTGCATTTAGCCATTCTCATCGAGACGATGCGGCGCGAAGGGTACGAGTTTGCCATTAGCCGCCCAGAAGTCATTTTTAAGGAAGGGGCAAACGGCCGTACCGAACCAATCGAAAAGCTGTTCCTGGAAGTGCACAATGATTACCTGGGGGCCGTTAGCGAAATGTTGGGGCGGCGGCGCGGCCTGATGCAAACCATCCATTATGGCGAAGATGGCACCGTCTACGCCGAATATCTGGTGCCCACCCGCGGCATTTTGGGCTTCCGCCAGCCGTTCCTAACGGCCACGCGCGGCACCGGCATCTACCACACCCTCTTCCACGATTACGAACCGGTCAAGGGCGAGATCGAAACGCAAGAGTTTGGCTCGCTGGTGGCGATGGAAACCGGCACGGTAAGCGCCTATGGGCTGCAAGGCTTACAGCAGCGCGGCACCTTCTTTGTGCTGCCCGCCGAAGAAGTGTACAGTGGCCAGGTCGTCGGCCAGCACATCCGCAACGAAGATTTGCTGGTGAACGTGTGCAAAACCAAGGTGCTCAGCGCCGTGCGTACCGGCCCCACAGCCATCGCCGAAGCGCTGCACACGCCGCGCCTCATGTCTTTGGACGAGTCGATTGAATATCTGGCCAAGGATGATTTGCTAGAGGTTACCCCGCTGTCGCTGCGCATCCGCAAAAAAGAGCTGCGCCATGATGTGCGTATGCGAGAGATTAAGAAGGCCAAGAAGGGATAGGGGATGACAAGGTGAAGGGGTGACCGGGTGACAAGGTACAGACAGCGTCACCTTGTCACCCGATCACCTTGTCATTAATTTCCGTCGCTGGCGCAGCGGAAGCCAGCGCCAATTTGCGAGTTATCCAAATCCAGCGTATTGGCATCGTCGGGGGCCAGGGCAAAGCGGATGACGGCGTTTACTTGATCGGCCGTATTGGCCCAGGAGCCACCTCGCAGCACTTTTAGCCCAGATTCATCATTTTCGTTGTAACCGCTGGCGGGCAAGGGTGAAGAATAAAATTCAGGATCATACCAATCCTGCACCCATTCAGCTGCGCCGCCAGACAGGCCCTGCACGCCAAACGGGCTGGCGCTGTTGGGCAAGGCATCTACCCGCACAAAAGCACGCGAAAAGAAGATGGACAATGATTGCGCCGGGTTGTTGTTGAAGATGGATGTTTCATACAGCACCGGATCAGCCGCGCCCCAGGGGTACAAACGGCCGTCTGTGCCCCGCGCTGCATACTCCCATTCTGCCTCAGTGGGCAGCCGCCCCCAACCGACTCACAATAAATGCTGGCCCCGTGCCAGGTGATCCAGGTTGCCGGATACCGTTCGGTGCCGGGCCGTGGATCAAAAACGCCGAGGTTGTTCAAAATATTGGTGAGTGAGGTAAAAACGGCCGTTGTTGCACAATCCTCCCCGTCGCAAGCAGCCGTGTTCCCCCCCAACCGGTTAAGAAAATCAGCATACTGCTGCACAGACACCTCATACTGGTCCAGGTAAAAGCTGTCTACCGTAACCGGGCGCAGCTGATTATCCTCACCGTCAGCCAGCCCCATCTGGTAACTGCCCCCGGTGATAAACAGCACGGGCATATTGTCTGCTTCGCGAATGAAGGAGTTGAGCTGCGCGTCCAGCGCCAGCTGTGCGGGATCTGGTGTGGCGGTGGGCTGATTGGGCGCTGTGGCTTCAGGCGTGGTTTGCACCGCTTCAGCGGCTACGCGCGTGGCCTGGGCCGCCACGGTTGCCAGCTGCGCCTGGGCGGTGGCAGCCTGGGCGGTGGCCTCTTCCTGGCCTTCCACCAAAGCCCGCTCAGCGACCAGGGTTTGGTTAGCCGCCACTTCCGCGGTGGCCACGGCATTATCAGAGGTAGCCATCGCCTGCACGGTGGCAGCTTGCAGGGCGTCGGTGGTGCTCACAATGGCCAGACGGTCGGCAGCAACGGCCGTTTCCCTGGCTTCTACACTGGCTCTGGTGGCTTCCTGCGCCACCTCTTCCCGCTCTTGCTGCACATTTTGCAAATAAACCAAACTCACCGCCCCAGCAACCACCAACAGCAAAATCACAATCAAGGCGTAGTTAAAATTGCGAGCCCGTTGGGCCGCTTTGGCCTCCGCTTCGGCACGCTGAGCCTCTTCTTTGGCCAATTTTTGCGCCTGTTCCAGCTCTCGCTGCTGCTGCGCCTGTTTTTCTTCAATTTCCAACTGCAAGGCGGCTTTGCTAACATCAATAAATTCCTGCTCCAGCGGATTTAAATCCTCAAAAAGCAGCGCCTCTTGCAGCGGCTTGCCGCGCAGCAGTGCACCCGCGTCCCGATCCCGCGCATCCCACTCTTCGGCCTGGGCCGTAAAGCGCAGCCGGTGACGCAGCACCACGCGATCATCCTCCAGCCATTCCACCAGGCGGGGCCAGTTGCGCACCAGCGCCTCGTGAGCCACCTCAAACTGGTCGTTATCCTTTTTCGCTCCGTCGGTTTGACGCAGCAGGCGGGCATCGACCAGCTTTTGCAGCACGCGATCAATGCGGTCGTTGGCTTCGCCAGATTGGTGCAGCGCATGGCGTGTCGCCCGGCTGCGGGTAAATTCCACCCCGGCGCTGGGGCGCACCAGGCGCAGCAAAATACGCTTGGCGGCGTTCTGCTCTTCGGGGATCATGCTGTTGTAGAGGGAATCGGCCGTAGCCGCCAGGGCCAGCATCACCCCACCCAGGCGGCGGTAGGCGTCCCAGGTGATCCGGTTGCGTTCCCGGTTGTCCCACAGCTGAAGCAAGGCAAATTGCAGCAAGGGCAGTGCCGCTGGCTCGCCCACAATTTCACGCACCAGGGCCTCAATCAGCCCATCTTCAAATTTCAGACCAATCGCTTCGGCGGGCTGCTCGATGGCGGCGTGCAGTTCGCTGCCGTTCATGGCGGTAACACGCACCAAACCTTGCTCGTACAGACCACGGAACAAGGGCACTTTGTTGAGGTAGCTCTCGTAATCTACCCGCATGGTGAGGAGCACCACGTGCCGCTGCTCGCGTGTGTTTACCAGCCCCAGCAAGTTGTCAATGAAGGCGTCGCGCTCCTGCTCGTCCTGGCAGAGGGTGAAGGTTTCTTCGAACTGGTCGATGGTGATGACAGCCGGCACGCGGGTGTCGGCCTGGACCAGCTTGGTTAGATGGTTTGTGTCGCTGAGAAAAGCATCGTAATTGGTGGTGATCCATTCAGCAGGATCGGCCCCTTCTGGCTCTAGCAGCTTGGCTAACTGAATCAGCGGGGCGGCGCTGGGTACGATGGTGGGGTAGTAGTGCCACGCTTCGCTGCCAGGCAAGGCCCCTTCTTCCAATTTAGGCAGCAGCCCGGCCAACACCACAGATGATTTGCCGCTGCCAGAGGGGCCAACGGCCGTTACCAATCGGCTCACCAACACCTGGTCCACCAGTTCCCGCACAAGCTGGTCACGGCCGTAAAACAGATGTTTGTTGTCTTCGTTAAACGCTTCCAAACCAATGTAGGGGCAGCGCGAATCGGGAATCTCGGGTTGGGTGGTGGTATCAAAATCAGCTAAAACGGCTTCTGGCGTCTCTTTACCAGCATGGAACAATTGGTTGTGCCAGTAGTCTAGCAAGCTTTGCGCCGCTTCCCGGTCCTCGGTATTGTCGATAAACGCGCCAGCCGCTTCACCCCGGTGCAAAAATTCGGTCACCTCTGCCCAAAATTGGTCTTCGTCGGCTTCTTCTTTTGGCTTGCGCCGATCCTTTAGCAAGGCCCGGTGCGAATCGCGCAGCGAGGTGAAGGACATGAACGGGATGAATTCTTCGGAAGTTGAATCTGAATGGCTCATTTGTTAAATTGCCTCAACAATAGATCGATTTGCTCCCCTACCCGTTGCAGTTCGGTACACAGGGAGAGCAGTTCTAAATCCACTTCGCGGAAGCGATGCCCAACATAGGTGTGGTAGCGCATGAACAGGCGGCGCACTTTGGAATTGATCTGCTGCTCAATGGCGGGGGTCAGGTCAGACATAACTTTGCTCAGGTTTTGGGCCCATTCTGCGTCGGGATCCGTATCAATCAGTTCCTGCGTCATTGGTTCCAAATCAAACCAGGCATCTTCCAACTCTTCGAAATTATTTTGGGAAACGGCCGATTTCACCCGGCGCACTTCATCATCCACATTTTGCCAGGCGTTGTGCTCGCGCACCAGCGCCTTCAGCCGTTCATCCAGCCCGGCCAAGGCCGATCTGCCGCTTTTCACCTCTTCAACCATGTTGCCCATGGCCACCTCGGCTTCCGCCAGGCTGCCGCTGATGGTGGTGATTGCCCTTTCCAGGTTGTCTAGCCGCAGGCCGCTGGCCACGGCCACCAGTTGGGCATTGATGCGGGTAGGATGGCGCGTCAGCACGCGCGAGAGCAGCGTGACGCCTTCTTCTAACGCGTCGAGATCATCTCCGTTTACGGCCGTATGCAAATGTTCCTTCACCGTTTCCAGCTGGGCCGCCCAGCGCAAATTACTGCCAGCAAAGGTATCGCTCTTAGAAAGCATGACCATGTCGTTGATCTTGGCTTCTAGCTCAGGCTCGGCGATGGCGATGTCATCCCAAGCCATATCATCGTCTGGCAACCGCTTCTGGTCGCGGTAGATCAGGTCGTACTGCGTCTCTAAAATCTGGAACAGATCGTGGACCTGCTTGTAATCGTTCATCTGGTCAATTTGTTGAGAGGCGGCCTGGAAATCGGTCTGGAAGGTGACAACGGCCGTACGCACATCTTCCCGCGTCAGCATGCGCACAATTGCGCCAAAGCTCTTGCTGGCAATAACCGTGTTAGATTTGTCCTGCGCCGGCAAAATATCGGCCTGATGAATTTCGATGCGAGAAGAGGTAGGGTCTTCGTCGATCTCATCCAAAATGATGGCTTCAATGCTTATTTGGGGACGCAATTCTTGAAAAGCAGCCACCAGAACATTGACCCGCTTACGGCGGTCAAAATGAATCACCAGCTCACGCGCTTTATCTTTTTTGACGGTTCCAGGGAGGTTCTCAAAATCGAGTCGCAGCTCAAAGCAGAGGTCGCGCAGGTCGTCTTCACTAAAGGAATCGTTTATGGCGCGCAACAATTTTCGAAGATCAACTGGTTTTTCCGGGCCATTCTCTGCGGTTTGTGAGGGGTCTGTCATTTTTCTTAAGGGAACTGCGATTTTGTTCGGTACTGCACTGATTTAAGTAGCTTATTTACCAGTCAGAATTATATGTCAAGTAACCACTTTTGTAAACGAATCATAAATTTTTACATTTGCTAGCCAAAAGATTGGTTCAATCCAGGCGAAGGCTCCACTCTTTGCCCGCGTTAGGTGATGATGGCGCGATGGAAATTGGCGGAGCCATACCACAATGATGCGTGACCCATTTCACGGCAAACCGCATAAAATCATGAAGGCTCACCATCATTTACCGCCGCTCTGCGACAAGATAAGCACGCTGTACGGGCCAATGCTCAAGGTGCCGCTGTAGGCCAGCTGGTCGTATGCGCCGGGAACGGCCGTAACCGTGCCCACATGATGGCTGCTAAAACTGGGATGGTACGCCTTCAGATCGCTGTTGAACTGCACCAGCCAGTCGCCACCGCGCGGAAAACCCAGCTTGTAATCGGTTAGCACCCGGTTGGCAAAGTTGGCCACCACAATCACATCATCGCCAGGGCCACCGTGGTGCCAGCGGTGGAAGGCGATCAGCTTGGCCGCATCGTTCACGTGGAAAACGTTGATCGACTGCCCACTCAGGCCGCGCGTTTGCCCGTGCAAATTGCGCCGCAGGGCGATGAGATGCCGGTAAAGGGCCACCATGCCGCTGTTTTGCTCCGCTTTTTGCCAGTCGAGCGGCCGTTTATCATCAAACCAACCATCCTCCAAAAACTCCTGCCCCTGGAAGATCATCGGCACACCGGGCGCGGTAAACACCAGCGCCGCCCCCAGCGCCGCCCGGCTGGCAGCCAGCGCCTCACCACCGTCGGCGACGGCAACTTCGTGTACCACCCGCGCCTTGCCGTTGGCCACCTCATCGTGCGATTCGGTGTAGATGACGCGGCTGAACACGTCGGCACCATAGCGAAATAGCAAAGCGTCTCGCACGGCCAGCATATTGCGCTCTTTGTCTCGCGGCGTCATGATGGCCTGGCGGATGGGATGAACAAATTTGCTATCCCACTGGCTGTTAAAGCCCGCCCCGCCCGCCTCGATGGGTTCGGTGAGCCATTTGTTGGCCTGCAAATCTTCAGCAATGCGGATGTGGCGGGGGTTGTGCTGCTGCATCTCGCCGTTGATACCCTGCATCAGCACCCAGCCTTCGGGGATGTTGGCCCCAGGGTCGCCATCGTGGCCGTGGGCGTTGCGGATGTAGGAGGTGGCGTCCCAGCGCAGGCCGTCGATCTGGTACTCATCCAGCCACATGCGCACGTTGTCGCGGATGTATTGGCGCACTTCAGGACGGCCGTAATCGGGCCTGGTATCGGCCCACGGCGTTTTGGAACGCCAATCGTTATAAAAGTAGATGCCGCCCAGGCCGTGCTGCTGCCAGCCATCAAACTGCCACAGCCCTAGCTCTTGCGGGCCAAAATGGTTGTAAACCACATCCACAATTACGGCGATGCCCTGGGCGTGGGCGGCGTTTACCAACCGCTTGAGCCCCTCGGCCCCGCCGTACACCTGGCTGATGGCAAACGGATAATTGGGGTTGTACCCCCAGGAAAGCAGGCCGGGGAACGCTTTGACGGGCATCAGCTCGATGGCGTTGATGCCCAGAATGCGCAGGTACGGCAGCTTGTTGATGACGGCGTCGAAATCATACGGCGGCTGGCCGTCTGCCTGGCCAAAGGTGCCAACGTGCAGTTCGTAAATGACCAGTTCAGGCAGGGCAGGTGGTTGAAAGGGGGTCGATGGGGTAGAAACGGCCGTTTCCACCCCCGGCACAAACCCATTATGCACCACCCCATCTTGGTACGGTGCCCGCACATCTTTGGCATACGGATCGGTCCGCAGCAGATGTTGGCCATTGTGTTTCAAGACAAATTTATAGGTGTCGCCAATTCGCGCCTCGGGCACGTTGGTAGACCAACACCCATTTTCTTCTCGCGCCAGGGGAATCTGGCTGCGGTGCCAATTGTTAAAAGAACCGGTGACATGCACAGCTTCGGCATGGGGTGCCCAGACGCGAAAAACGGTGCCTTCAGCGTGGGGAATGGCCCCCATGCCGGGCAGCAGCGCCGGCTGCGTCGAGCGGATTTTGTACCGGAGTGTTTGCCAGGTTTGCGTCAGCTGGCTGCGCCAGGCAGGCGTTTGGTTCTCTTTTTCATTCAAACTCATAAAACCTCCATCGCCAGGAAGCTAAACTTCCAGAGTCGGTAGAATAAACGATTCTACCTCGTTGGTGGTTAAAAATCTGTTAACAAATCAGGATTATGTCTACAAAAAGGGGGGTAAACGGCCGTTTCTCCCCTCAATTTTCCGCTTTTGTGCCGAGACGGCCGTATTTTGCAGGAAGTTTGTAGGTGACCGTTGATTTTTGCTGTTATGCTGTTATGCTATTGCGCCTATGAACCCAATTCATTGGCTTTTCGACAAGTTCTTTCCGCTGATTCGCTTTACTTATGAAAGAATTCAGGGACATCATTGGTTCGACCAAATTACACCGACGTTGTGGCTGGGGGGCGCACCGCATTACGCCCGAGATTACAACTTTTTGCTGGAAAATGGCATTACGGCCGTTCTCAATATCCGCGCCGAACGAGAGGATGATGTGAATCTGTATCGCCAGCATGACATCAGCTACAAACAGCTCAAGGTGCTGGATGTGACGGTGCCTTCAGAGGCAATGATTGAAGCGGGGGTTGCCTTTGTGCGGGAGCAAGTGGAAGACGGCCGTACCGTGCTGGTGCATTGTGCCAAAGGGCGGGGCCGTTCGGCCACCATCCTGGCCGCCTACCTGATGCGGTATGAAGGATTGAGCTTTGACGAAGCGAACCAAAAAATGAAAGCGATACGGCCGTTAACCAAACTAGAAGGTCGTCATCGCAGCCGCCTGCAACAATGGGCCCAAGCTTACGCTGTAAATTAAATGAACCACCCAAATCACCTGTTTGATTCCACAGGGCGACCTGTGTCTTTTTAGCAGAATTGCCAACAGACCATTCCTCACGGGGAATCTGGCGACTCAGTGTGAAGGCGCGTTATCAGGCGTATTCACCCGTTTTACCGTCTACTGCCAGGCAGACGAATTTTCGGGTAGGCTGCGCAAAAGGAGGCAACCCAACCGATCGGATCTAAAAACATGCTGCGGAAGTATAGCCCTGTACGGCCGTTTCCCATGACAACAAAGCCGATCCTCACCACCTAATTGTTGTATCGATTCAAACGAAACAAAAACAAAACAATACAACCATTTCAAACATGTGTTCACTAAAATAAAACAACCCCAAAAACGGCCGTGTGCCCAACAGTGAACACAATTTCTGGAGGAAGGAAATGAAATTATTTGGTAAAGCTGCGCGAATCGGCGGCTTATCACTTCTGCTATTTGGTGGTATCTGGCTGCTTAGCCTGGCAAGCGGCCCCAGCCCAGAAAGTTTAGAACGGCAACAAGCGATTCAAGCGTTTGCTCCCGTTGATATTGGCGACCGGGATGCCATAGGCCCCGTTCAAGAAAACGGCTACGCATTCCCCACAACCGTCAACCTGGCCAATGTCCCCGCTGGCGTGTACGATCCCAACAACCAGTACGACCGCTGGCAGCGCGGTGAAATCGATCTACAAGAAGCGTTCTTCCGCTTGCCAGAAGCAGAAATGAGCCTGCTGCAAACCGAAGCGCTCTCACTGGCCAGCAGCGAAAACATTCAGCTGGCTCCCACCGGGCCAAGCTTGCAAGCTCCCGCCGCAGGCGTCAGCTTCGACTCCATCGACTTTACCGAATGTTGTGGCGGCGGCGGCAACGTACCGCCCGACCCCGAACTGGCCGTTGGCCCCAACCATATCATCGCCGTCGTCAATGTCGCCTTTGAAATTTACGACAAAAGCGGCAACAGTCTGGTTGGTCCCACCACCTTCGCCAGCTTCATGGCCTCAGACCCCAACTGCACCGGCGTCTTCGACCCCAACGCCCTCTACGACGAGCGAGAAGACCGCTTCATTTTAGGCATCGACGCCGACGGCACCCATTACTGCCTGGCCGTCTCCCAAACGGGCGACCCCACCGGCAGTTGGAACATCTACTCCTTTGTCACCGGCAGCAGCAGCATCTTCTTTGATTACCCGCACGCTGGTGTTGGCAACGATGCCATCTACATGGGCGCCAACATGTTCAACAACACCAGTGGCTCCTTCCTGGATTCCCGCATCTGGGCCTTCAACAAAGCCCAAATGTACGCCGGGCAGGCGGCTGCCTCCGTCATGCGCAATTTGGGCAGCAACGATGACACGCCGCAGCCGCTGAACCTGCACGGCTGGAACCAGGGCACCTGGCCCCTTTCTGGCCCGCATTACTTCATCACCGAAACCGGCTACAACGGAGCCGATCACTCCATCTACTCATGGAGCAATCCGTTTGGCAGCAATAGCTTCAGCACGGTTGGGGTGGTGAATTTGAATACGGCGACGGGCGTAACGGCCGCTTCTACCGTCTCCTTCCCCCAGGCCAGCGGCGGCACCCTGCAAGGCAACGATTGGCGTCCCCAAGATTTTGAATACCGCAACGGCTTCGCCTGGACCACCATGGCCATTGGCTGTAACCCCGGCAGTGGTACCGTGAACTGCGTGCGCTGGGCCCAAATCAATCCAGCTACGGCCACCGTGGTAAACGCGGGCGTTTACAGCAGCAACGGCGAATACCGCCAATTTCCCGACCTGGCCGTGAATCATTGCGACGACATGGCCGTAGGGTACACCAAATCTAGCAGCAGCATCTTCCCCAGCATCTACGTCACCGGGCGGCAATCGACCGACCCCGCTGGCACCCTGCAAGCCGAGGTGCTGTTGAAGGCGGGCGAAATTTCTTATACGTCATTTGAAACGGCCGCTCCACGCCGCTGGGGTGACTACACAGAAATGACCATCGACCCGAACGGCACAACCTTCTGGTACCTGGGCGAATACAGCAAAAATACCGGCACCACCCAGGGACGCTGGGGCACCTACATCGGTTCCTACTCCTTTGGCAGCTGCACCACCGGGCCAACCCCCACGCCAGGGCCTACGGCCACGGCCACCAACACGCCCGCACCCACCAACACCCCGGTGCCCGGCACCTGCACGGTGTACAACAGCACCGACGTGCCCAAAACCATCTCCACCAGCGGCACCCCCAGCGTCAGCTCCCTGCTGAACATCTCCGGCAGCGGCACCATTGGCGACCTGAATGTGCTCAACCTGAACGGCACGCACACCTGGATCAACGATTTGGACTTCAACCTGATCAGCCCCAGCGGCACCGAAGTACAAATTATGGCCCGGTCTTGCAGCAGCCAGGACAACTTCAACCTGAACCTGGATGATGAAGCGGCTCCCGGCAGCTGGCCGTGCCCGCCAACCGGTGGCGGCACCTACCAGCCCAGCAATCCGCTGTCAACCTTTGACGGGCAGAACGCCAACGGCACCTGGACCCTGCGCATCGACGACAACGCCAATCTGGACGGCGGCAGCCTGAGCGGTTGGAGCCTGGAAGTGTGCACCGTGGGCATCCCGGCCACAGCGACCAACACACCCATCCCGCCAACGGCGACCAACACACCAACGGCCACCAACACCGCTGTACCGCCGACGCCAACCAACACCCCCACCAACACGTCGGTGCCACCAACGGCCACCAACACGCCAACGCCGACCAACACCGCTATTCCGCCAACGGCCACCAACACGCCAACACCAGGCGGGGCGGCGGTAATCTATGTTAGCTCCAGCAGCAATGGGAACGCGGGTGGCGTCGCCTTCAATGATGAAGATATCATGCGGTACGACACAGGCACGGGCATCTGGTCGCTCTACTTCGACGGCTCCGATGTGGGCATAACGGGCGATGTGAATGCGTTCGCCATGCTGCCCGACGGCTCCATCTTGATGAGCTTCGACAGCAGCACCACAGCGGGCGGAGCCGGTACGGTTGCAGATGCCGACATTGTGCAGTTTGTGCCCACCTCGCTGGGCAGCACCACGGCGGGCAGCTTCTCGCTCTACTTTGATGGGTCTGATGTGGGGCTCACCACCACCAGTGAGGACATTGATGCGATTGAGATTGCAGCAGACGGCCGTATCCTCATCAGCACCGTCGGCAACCCCGGCGTAACAGGCCTTACCGGCCTCGCCGATGAAGATATGTTCGCCTTTAGCGCCAGCTCCCTGGGCAGCAGCACCAGCGGCACCTGGAGCTACTACTTCGACGGCTCCGATGTTGGCCTTACAACCACCTCCGAAGATACCAACGGTGCCTGGGTAGCCAGCAACGGCGATCTCTACTTCACCACCACCGGCACAGTTGGCGTCACCGGCGTCAGCGGCACCGGCACCGACATCCTCAGCTGTAATGGGGGCAACCGGGGCAGCGGCACCTCGTGCAGCAGCTTCTCCCTCTACTGGGACGGTTCAGCCAACGGCTTCGGCAACGAAATCACCGACGGCATTCACATTCAACCGTAAAAATTCGTCTTTCAGACCTGTCAGGTTTTCAAAAACCTGACAGGTCTCTTTAGCAAAAGAGTCTTGCTTCGGCAAGGCTCTTTTTTTGCCATTTGCCCTTATCCTCGCTATGCTTACAAACTGCATGGGCGCTAGACAGACCCAAAGGTTTGTCCTGAATCATGTGAAAAATGTTACCACCAAACCCTTTGGGTCTTATGGAGTAAGCATGGCCAACAGCAGTGTCACCCCCAGCCGTCAACAATATTTAGACATCAAAGCGCAGCATCAGGATGCGATTGTTTTCTTTCGCCTGGGTGACTTTTACGAGACGTTTGACGACGACGCCAAATTGGCGGCCGAGGTGCTGGACCTGGTGCTGACCAGCCGCCCGCAGGGCAAAAACCAGCGCACGCCGATGGCGGGCGTGCCTTACCATGCCGCCGAAGGGTACATCGCCCGGCTCATTGCCAAGGGGTACAAGGTGGCGCTGTGCGAGCAAATTGGCGACGCCTCGCAAATTAAGGGGCTGATGCCCCGTGAAGTGGTGCGCGTTTTTACCGCCGGTACGGTGATCGAGCCGGGCATGCTGGATGCGGGGCGGAACAATTATTTAACGGCCGTTCTCCTCGAAGGCGACCGCGTGGGGCTGGCCTATGCCGATGTGACCACCGGCGAATTTGCCACCACGCAGTTTAACGGCCGTCGCCGCCTCACTGAAGAGCTGGCCCGCCTGGACCCCGCCGAGCTGCTGCTGCCAGACAGCGAGCTGGCTTATGCAGGCGAAGCCAAAGCGATCAGCCGCCTGCCCGATTGGCGCTTTGAAGAGGGCAACGCCCGGCAAACCTTGCTGCGCCACTTCGGCGTCGAGTCGCTCTCCGCCTTTGGCTGCGAGGGCAAATCGCTGGCCACGCGGGCAGCCGGGGCGATTTTGTATTACCTGCAAGAGACGCAAAAAGGGGCCGTGGGGCAGATTCAGCGGCTGGCAACCTACAGCGTCGAAGGGTTCATGGCGCTGGACACGGCCACCCGGCGCAATCTGGAGCTCACCGAATCGCTGGGCGGCGAGCGCAGCGGCTCGCTGCTGCGGGTGCTGAACAAAACCGTCACGCCGATGGGGGCGCGGCTGCTGCGCGACCGGATTTCGCGGCCGCTGCTGGATGTGGATTCGCTAAACGGCCGTCTCGACCAGGTAGACACATTTTTCAGCAACGCCCTGCTGCGCGCCGACCTGCGGGCCACGCTCAAAGGGCTGCCCGACCTGGAGCGGCTGACCAACCGCGTCCTCAGCGGCAAAGCAACGCCGCGCGATTTGGAATACATTGGCGTGGCGCTGACGGCAATTCCAGTAATCGGTAATCAGTTATCGGTGAACGGTAATCGGTCATCGGTGAACGGTGAGCAGGCTTCCGCTCCGCCGCTCCAATCGCTAATCTCCCAACTGGATGCCTGCACCGAGGCCGCCCGCATCATCGAACAGGCCATTGCCCAGGAGGCACCGTCGAACCTGAACAAGATGGGCGTGATCCGCCCTGGCTTTTCGGCCGAGCTGGATGGCGTGATGACCTCATCGGCCCATGCGCGGCAGTGGGTGGCGGAGCTGGAACCGCGTGAGCGGGAGCGCAGCGGCATCAGCTCGCTCAAGGTGGGCTTCAACAAGGTTTTTGGCTACTACATCGAAGTCACCCGCACCCACAGCGACCGCGTGCCCGACGATTACATCCGCAAGCAAACGCTGACCAACGCCGAGCGGTACATCACCCCAGAGCTGAAGGAGTACGAAACGCTCATCCTCAACGCCGAGGAGCGCATTTTGGAGATTGAGCGGCGCGTCTTTAGCGAGGTGTGCCAGCAGGTGGCCCAGTACGCCAAGCGGCTGCTCAAAACAGCCCACGTCCTGGCCCAGCTAGATGTGGCGTCGGCCCTGGCCGAAGCGGCGGCAATGCAAGGCTACGTCCGCCCCGTGCTGACAAATGACAACCGGATCGGGATTGTAAACGGCCGTCACCCCGTCGTGGAGCAAACGCTAAAACTAGAGCGTTTTGTGCCCAACAATGTGCAAATGGACGACCGCGAGCGCATCCAAATCATCACCGGCCCGAATATGGCCGGTAAAAGCACATTCTTAAGACAAGTTGCTTTGGTTGTTTTGATGGCCCAGATTGGCAGCTTTGTGCCCGCCGACAGCGCCGAAATTGGGCTGGTGGACCGCATCTTCACCCGCATTGGTGCGCACGACGAGCTGCACGCCGGGCGCAGCACCTTCATGGTGGAGATGGTCGAAACGGCCGAAATCCTCAACCACGCCACCCACCGCTCCCTGCTCATCCTGGACGAAATTGGCCGAGGTACCAGCACCTACGACGGCCTGGCCATCGCCTGGGCCATCATCGAATACCTGCACAACCACCCCCGCCTCAAGCCGCGCACCCTTTTTGCCACCCATTACCACGAGCTGGTCGGCCTGGCCGATTTGCTGCCGCTGGTGAGCAACTACAATGTCGCCGTCGCCGAAGAAGGGGACAAGGTGATCTTTTGCACCAGATTGTGCCCGGCGGGGCGGACCAGAGCTACGGCATTCACGTGGGCCAGCTGGCGGGGCTACCGCGCGACGTGATCAATCGGGCCAATGAAATTTTGCTGGAATTGGAGGAACATGCGCCAACAACGGCCGTTGAACCCAGCCGCCTCGACACTGCCCAGCAAATGGCCCTCTTCCCCGAATCCAGCCCCATTTTGGACGAGCTGGCTGGCCTGGACGTGAACAGCATGTCCCCGCTGGAAGCGATCAACAAGCTGTATGAGTGGAAACGGCGCTATGCGGACAAAACGGAGCAAAAATGAGAAAACTCATCTATGGCATGATGGTATCGTTGGATGGCTTTGTGGCCCGGCTCGATGGCGCATTGGACTGGGTGCTGATTGACGAGGAAATGCACACCTTCATCAACAATCAGGAGCGCGAGACGGGTTTGTATGTGTACGGCCGTAACCTCTACGAAACGATGCGCTACTGGCAAACGGCCGATCAAGACCCCACCCAACCTGCCTATGAACTGGAATATGCCAAAATCTGGCAGGCCAAGCCCAAGATTGTCTTCTCGGCCACGTTGAACGAGGTGGAAGGCAACACGCAGCTTGTTCGAGAAGACGCGGTTGCGGAAATCCGCCGGTTGAAACAGGGGGTGGGACTCGACATTGATGTGGGCGGGCCAACGCTGGCCAGCGCGCTCATCCGGCACAACCTGATCGATGAGTACAAACTGTTCCTTCAGCCAGTGATTTTGGGCGAAGGCATCCCGTTTTTGCCGCCGGGCGTTACGACGATGAACTTGAGGCTGGTGGAAACACGGCCGTTTCAATCCGGCATCGTTTACCTGCGCTACCAAACAAAATAGCCCAAAATTCATTCTGGACGAATTAGAATATTTGTTCTATAATCAATTCGTTATTTGCCCAAAACTCGCTGATTTTTCACACCTTCTCTACAACATTCGGGCAACCACAAGATAAACTAACCGACCTTGCGGCTTGAGAGGCTTTTATGAAAGCTCAGACAGTTGAGCAATTGTTGTCCCTGCTAGACCATCCCGATATCAACCTGATCAATCTAGTGCGCGAAACAGTTAAGCAAGCGGCACCGGAACTCGTCGAAGGGGTCAAATGGAATGCACCCAGCTACGCTCTGAACAGCAATGACATCATCACTTTCAACTTTCGCAATTACGGGTCGGTCTCCCTCATTTTCCATACCGGCCCCAAAGGCAAAGATACCAAGACAGGTCAGCACCTGTTTGAAGAGTCAACGGGTTTGGTCGAGTGGGTGGCGGATAAGCGCTTTGTGTTGAAGGTGGTAGACGGCCGTTTCCTGCAAACCCACTCCGCTCACATCACCCAACTGATCCAAACCTGGACCGCCTACGCCGCCAACAACTTCGAACCGACTATTTAAGCGAGTATAGTTATGTCAAATAAAACCATTTGGCCCCAGGGCGTGGCCAAACCAGCACAGCGGGCGCTGGCTGCCGCCGGAATAGAAACTCTGGGCCAACTCACCCAAATCAGCGAAGCCGAACTGCTCAAGCTGCACGGCATGGGTCCCAAAGCGGTTCGCCATCTGCGCGAAGCACTCGCCGCGCAAAATCTCACCTTCGCCCCAAACGCAGCCAGCAGACCAGGCGATTAAATTTTCTGGCTCTTCAACAAATAGTGTCCTTGACAAAAGCATTTATCAAAGATTTCGCAGATTAAAAATCTGCTAAATCTGCGAAATCTTTGATTTTTTAGTCTTGACAGCACACTAATTGGTGTTGACCCAATTTTCTCTAGTTTTCTCTGTGGAACACTGCGCAGCTCTGTGTTCCGCTGTTTCTTTCTTTTTAGGAGTGTTTATGTCAAGCAAAATAGATAGCGATTTATTCAAAAAAGCCCTCTACCTGGTTTTAGATGAAACATTCGACAGCGTACAGGGCATCTATTTGGACAAGGGAACCTCGTTTTTCGAGACCCTGGCCACCATCACGGCCGAAGAAGCATCGGTTCCGGTGGGTGGCAAGTGCGCCACGCTGGCGGCGCAGGTAAAGCACACTGCGTTTTACCTGGATGTGCTGGAAGAAAATGTGCGTACCCAGAAGTTTGAGCCGGTGGATTGGGGCGAGATTTGGCGGGAGGTAACGGCCGTTTCCCCCCAACAATGGCAAACCATCCAAAATGAACTGCGCGACAGCTACAACAAAATTAAGCAGCTCATTCACGACCAGGCAGAATGGCAAAACGAACGTGAAATTGGCGGTGCCATCGCCATGATTGTGCATACCGCCTACCACCTGGGCGAAATTCGCCAGGCATTGTGTACCTTAAGATCGTAACGGCCGTCTGCCCACCAAGAGGTTAAGATGACGCTTCAAGAAGATTTAATCGTCGATATTCCACCTGAGCGAGTCAAATTTTTTGGCACTACGGGTAAAATGCTGCTGCCTTCGGCAACGGCCGTTGCCGCCATCGTGGCCCAGATTCCGGCCGCCCAACTGATGACCACCGTCCAGCTGCGCCAAAAGCTAACCGAGCAGTTCAACGTGCAGGGCACCTGCCCGGTAACCACCCGCAAAGCCCTACAAACGATGGCTCAGGATGCCAGCAGCGCCGCCCCCTTCTGGCGCGTGGTGAATCAAGACGGCGGGCTGCTCTCGGTTTTCCCTGGCGGCAAGGCGGCTCAGGCAGCTCGCTTGCAGGCCGAAGGATTTCTCATCACCACGGCAACATCGCCCAAAGTGGCGGGCTACAGCGCCAGTCTCGTTGATGGTGGCGGCTGATTGGTGGATACGGCCGTTACCCTGCAACCGGAAAAATCGAGAAATGAAAACAACCAACTATTTCAACACATTCATCGAAGTGGCCGAGGATTGCCCAACAACTTACGGGGAAATCCCGCCAGAAAAAGGCAAAAAATCCGTGGCCAATTTACAGTATGAAATGCTGCACGGGCATCCCTACGAATACACTTCAGACGACGTTTTGTTTGCGGTCTTTGCCGAACGCAATCAGATTCCCGAAGAAGATTTGGCCGAACACCGAGCGCTTTTTTTCGCCAAAGGCCAGCCTTGCTTCCGCGCCTCGCCGCTGACCAAGCGGTACGGCTGGGGTGTACACAGCAACGACGAGGGCAAAATTGCCCTGTTCGGCGTAGAAACCGAAGCTTACCAGGAGATGGTGGCTAACAAAGCCATCCCCAAAACAAAAGCCATGCGCTCTTCGCGGGCTTAAGAGATTGGAAAAATTATGGAAAAACCAGCAACGATTGACGAATACATCTCTCAGTTTCCGGCAGATGTCCAGGAGATTCTGCAAAAGGTGCGGGAGACGATACGAACGGCCGTTCCCCAGGCCACCGAAGCGATCAGCTACGGCATGCCCACCTTCAAGCTAGAGGGTAACCTGGTTCATTTTGGCGCTTTCAAAGAACATCTCGGCTTTTATCCCATCCCTTCCGGGCTGATTCAGTTCCAGGAAGAGTTGGCCCAATACAAAAGCGGCAAAGGCTCCGTGCAGTTTCCCTACAACCAGCCCATGCCCTATGCGTTAATTACCAAAATCGTTCAGTTCAGAGTCACCGAAAATTTGGCAAAAGCAGCGACAAAAAAGAAAAAGAAGTAGCCCCAATAAGGAGACAAATCATGAGTGGTGTTCGCGTTTTAGTTGGCACGCGCAAAGGCGCATTTATTCTCACCTCCGATGAAAAGCGGCAGGAATGGGACGTCAGCGGCCCCCATTTTGCAGGCTGGGAGATTTATCACATGAAAGGCTCCCGCCTCAATCCAAACCGCATCTACGCTTCGCAATCCTCCGGCTGGTTTGGCCAGCTCATCCAGCGCTCTGACGACGGCGGCCAAACCTGGGAAGCCGTCAACAACGAGTTTGCCTACGATGGTAATCCTGGCACCCACCAATTTTACGACGGCACGCAGCACCCCTGGGAGTTTAAGCGTGTCTGGCACCTGGAGCCATCGCTCTCCGAGCCAGACACCGTGTACGCTGGCGTAGAAGACGCCGCCCTGTTCCGCTCCAGCGATGGCGGC
The DNA here is from genome assembly GCA_016713825.1 of Candidatus Leptofilum gracile. Classification (GTDB taxonomy): domain Bacteria; phylum Chloroflexota; class Anaerolineae; order Promineifilales; family Promineifilaceae; genus Leptofilum; species Leptofilum gracile. Next base: position 500,999 of record JADJOJ010000007.1, read on the forward strand.
CAGAGCTGGCAAGAGCTGCCCGGCCTGCGTGAGGTGAAGGGACATTTGTGGCAGCCCGGCGCAGGCGGCATGTGCCTGCACACCATCGCGTTAGACCCCGGCAACCCCAACCGCATGTTTGTCGCCATCTCCGCCGCAGGTGCCTTCCGCAGCGACGACGGTGGCGAGACGTGGCGCCCCATCAACGAAGGGCTGAACTCCCCGTTTGAACTGCCAGATGCCGAGGCTGAAGTTGGCCATTGTGTACACAATATCGCCCTGCACCCTTCACGGCCCGATGTGCTGTTCATGCAAAAACATTGGGACGTGATGCGCAGCGACAACGCAGGCGACCTGTGGCACGAAGTGAGCGGCAATTTGCCCAGCGACTTTGGCTTTCCCATCGCCGTGCACGCCCACGAACCAGAAACGATCTATGTGGTGCCCATCAAAAGCGACTCGGAGCATTACCCGCCGGAAGGCAAGCTGCGCGTCTACCGCAGCCGCAGTGGCGGCAACGAGTGGGAAGCGCTGACCAACGGCCTGCCGCAAGAAAATTGTTATGTCAATATTTTACGGGATGCGATGGCGATAGATACCCTGCCTTCCTGCGGCATCTACTTTGGCACCACGGGCGGCCAGGTGTACGCCTCCGCCGATTCTGGCGACAGCTGGACAGCCATCGTGCGCGATTTGCCTGCCGTCCTGTCTGTTGAAGTGCAAACCCTGCCATGATTCGCGTAACGTTACCGTTCCATCTGCGCAATCTGGCCAAAGTGGGCAAAGAAGTGCAGCTAGAACTGGATGGCCCCATCACCCAGCAGGCGATTTTGGACAGGCTGGAAGCGATGTACCCCGTCCTGCGGGGCACGGTGCGGGAGCATCAGTCGCAGAAGCGGCGGGATTTCATCCGCTTTTTTGCCGCCGGGCAGGATTGGTCCCACGAGGCCCCAGACAAACCGCTGCCAGAGTCGGTGGCCAACGGCACCGAGCCGTTTCGCATCATCGGCGCAATGGCTGGCGGATGAAATTCACCGCAGAGAGCGCGGAGAACGCAGAGAAAAACTCCGTGTTCTCCGCGTTCTCGTAAGACCTATGAATACGATTATTGCTTTGCTTCGGGGAATCAACGTGGGTGGGCATGGCAAGCTGCCCATGCGGGAGTTGAAAGCGTTGCTGGAAGGAATGGGTCTGGCCAATGTGCAAACCTACATCCAAAGTGGCAATGTGATTTTCCAGAGCGAGCGGGCAGATTGGCCCGCGCTGGCGCAGGAAATTGGCGCGGCGATTGGGGAAAGTCATGGGTTTGTGCCGCAGGTGATGCTGCTGCGGCTGGCGGATTTGGAGACGGCCGTTTCCCACACCCCCTTCCCCACCACCGACGAACAACACAAAACGCTTCACTTCTACTTCCTGGCCTCCGCCCCGCCTAACCCGGATCTGGCCAGCCTGGAAGCAATCAAAAGCGAAACCGAGCAGTTTGCCCTGATCGACGCCGTGTTTTATCTACACGCGCCAGATGGAATCGGCCGTTCCAGGCTGGCGGTCAAGGTGGAGCGCGCCCTGGGCGTGGCGGCCACGGCCCGCAACTGGCGCACGGTGAGCAAACTTTTGGAGATGGGAACGGCCGTATCCGCCTAATCTACCTGCAAACAAACCAATTTTGAACAAGGAGTCTCAAATGACCACAATCACAGCTTATGTCAACTATGATGGCACTTGTGAAGAAGCCTTTAACTTTTACGCCGCCGTATTTAAGGGCAGCTCGCTCAGCCTCGACCGCTTCAGCAGCATGCCAAATGCAGCCGAGATGCCCCCAAGCGCTCAAAACAAAATTATGCACGCTGCCCTGACCCTGGGAAACCAGGGGCTGATCATGGGCAGTGACGTCCTGCAAGGCATGGGTGGCGACGTTGTTTTTGGCAACAACTTTGGCCTTACCCTCCAGCCAGACAGCGAAGAAGAAGCAATCCGGCTTTTTAACGCGCTTTCCGAAGGTGGTAATGTGACCATGCCTCTGGAAAAAACCTTCTGGAACGCCACCTTTGGCATGTTCGTCGATAAATTTGGCATCAACTGGATGGTCAATTACGACCATAAGTAAACATCATGCAAAAAATCACACCGTTTTTATGGTTCGACAACCAGGCTGAAGAAGCCGTCAACCTGTACGTCTCCCTTTTTAACAATTCAAAAATTCTCGACGTGAACCGATATGGCAAAGATGCCCCCTTCCCCGAAGGCACGCTGTTTACCGCCCGTTTTCAGCTAGAGGGCCAGGAATGTGTGGCCACGTTGCAGGCAGCGTACAATCAAGAGCCGGAGGCAGCCTGATGCTACAACAAGAAATGTCCCTGATGCAGATTTATGAAGGATGGGAAGGCCACCAGACCAGCCTGGTCCACGCTATTGCTTCGCTAACGCCGGAGCAGCTGCGCTGGCGGCCAGCGGAAAATCTTCACTCGGTTGGTGAGCTGGCGCGGCATATCAGCCTGGGCCGTCTGGTCTGGTTTTTACGGATGAACGCGCCTGGCAGTGCGTCACTGGCGGAGACCATTGATGCCTGGGAAGTTGATGGGGATGGCAACCGTCACATTGTTGAGTCGGCAATACCGATTGCGGCAACGGCCGTTGACCTCGTCCACTGGCTGGAAATCACCGGGGAAATGGTGGCCAACACGCTGCAAAGCTGGCACGTCTCTGACCTGAGCCAGACCTACCGCCACACCTGGAACGGCGACGTGTACAATGTGTCGCGCCAGTGGACCATCTGGCGCATCTTAACCCACGATATTCACCACGGCGGCCAGATCGCCCTGATGCTGGGGATGCAGGGCATCGCCGTGTTTGAGCTGGGCGATCTGTTTGGCCACATCACCCTGCCGCCGCTGGCAGAGGGAGCAGAATGATGGCAAAAGTAACGTTTGTAACGGCCGTTCAGCAAGCTGAAGGCAAAAACGCCACCGGCATTCAGGTACCATCAGATCTGGTGGCAGCCCTGGATTCCGGCAAACGGCCGAAAGTAAAAATCACCCTCAACGGCTACACCTATCGCAGCACCGTGGCCGCTTATGGCGACGTCTTTATGCTGCCCCTGAGCCAGGAACACCGTGACGCCGCCGGGGTACAGGCCGGTGACGAAATAGAAATCACGCTGGAGCTAGACACCGAACCGCGCACCGTGGAAGTGCCCCCCGTTCTGGCCACCGCCCTGGCAGAAAATGGCGTGCGCCAGGCCTTCGATGCGCTGGCCCCCTCCAGGCGCAAAGAGCATGTGCGCCAGGTAGAAAGCGCCAAAGCCGAAGACACCCGCCAGCGGCGCATTGCCAAAATTGTGGCCACGCTGCAAGAAAAGTAAGGAAATTACCCAATGAGAAAGCTAAAACTTCAGGTACAAATGAGCGTAGATGGCTTCATCGCCGGGCCAAACGGTGAAATGGATTGGATTCATTTCGATTGGGACGATGCCCTGAAAGAATATGTGACCAATTTAACCGAATCGAGTGGCCTGATTGTTTTGGGGCGAAATCTGGCCCAGGGGTTTATTCCCCATTGGGCCGCCGTATCCCAAAATCCGGCACATGAAGAGTATGCAGCCGGAATCAAATTCACCGAAACGCCAAAAGTTGTGTTTAGCCGCACCCTGGCTGAAGCAGAATGGGAAAATACAGTGCTGGCCAAAGGCGACCTGCGAGCAGAAATCACCAAATTAAAAAATCAGGATGGGCCAGACATCATCGCGTATGGTGGGGCAACTTTTGTCTCTGACCTCATCGCACACAACCTGATCGACGCATATCATCTGTTTGTAAACCCAACCGCAATTGGCAGCGGGATGCCCATTTTTCAGAATCTCACCAGCAAGCAAGACCTGAATTTGGTAAAAGCGGTGCCCTTTGCGTGTGGCATTGTGGTGCTGCATTATGAGCCAAACCGAAGATAAGCTGGCTTTGATTGCGGCAATCAGCCAAGAGGAACGTTCATGGATGAAATCACCCAGGCCCATCTGAAAAACATTCGCGCCAGCGATAAAACTTTGCAAAACGCGGCTTATACTTACCTCATGGCGGCGACGGAAACGGCCGTTTCCCTCATCAACACCGAAGCAGACCAAAAATACCGCAAAAAATACGCCAAACTGTGGCCAAAAGCGAGCTAATCAAACCGCTGGCACCCTAACAACCACTTTCCCAGTCGCCTGCCCATTGCCCAGGTAACGGAGCGCGTCGGGAACCTCTGCCAAAGGGAAGCACCTGTCAACCACCGGCTGAATCTGGCCGCTCGCCAGCAGCTTTGCCAAAAACATCAGGTCTTCCCTGGCAGGATGGGCCATCATGTTGACCATTTTCTGGCCAGCACGATGAACAGGCCACCAACCGCGCAGCAGCAAGCCTGGCAAAAACGCCGTCGTGACAAAGCGCCCCCCAGGCGCTAAGGCCCGTTCATACGCCGCCACCGCGCGATTCCCCACCGTGTCGAAGATCAGGTCATACGGCTGCCCGTTTTCGGTGAAATCTTCCTGGGTGTAGTCGATGAGGTGATCGGCCCCAATGGCCTGCACCCGGTTGAGCTTACGGCCGCTGGCAACGGCCGTTACCACACCCCCCAACACCTTGGCAATCTGCACCGCAAACGTGCCCACACCCCCTGAAGCCCCGTTGATCAGCACCCGCTCGCCCGGCTGGAGCTGCCCATAATCACGCAAACCTTGCAAAGCGGTAACGGCCGTCATCGGCACAGCCGCCGCTTCGGCAAAAGAGAGGGTGCCCGGCTTCAGCGCCCAGGCATCCTCCGGTGCCGTCACAAATTCAGCAAAACCGCCCCGCCCATGCCCAGACAAATCGCCAAACACCGCATCCCCCACCTGAAACTGGCTAACATCCGGGCCAATCGCCGCCACAATGCCCGCAACGTCAGAACCAAGAATGGGCTGCCGGGGCCAGAATAGCCCGGTGCTAAAACGCAAACTGCCGCTGAGAACGTGATGGTCAGCTTGATTTACGGCCGTTGCCACCACCTTCACCAACAGTTCATCCCCTAGCGGTGCCGGGTTTTCAACCTCCGTTAGCCGAAGCCCATCCGGTGAACCATATTTTGTGAATACAACTGCTTTCATGAGCTTCTTTCCTTAGGCGAATACGCCTGGCCCACCACCCAAGTAAGCCTGCCTCATCTTTTTTTGTGCATCTGCAATAGTTATCATTTGGCGGACCCTCTATTTACGTGAAACATCGTCTTGAACCTGAAACAGCGTAATCTGCAACCCTCAGGCGAACGAAGCCGCGCATTCAAATCATGCCACGGGGTTAAAACCGGCTCATGAACCAAAGCCGCTCCATATTTCAATGCGCGATCCACGGCCACTTGAATATCCGGCACTTCAAAGGCAAACCGAATTTGACCACTGACCCGTTCCCCGCTTCAATTTGGTCTACATTCGCTGCATAATCCGGATCAAAAATTTCCAAGGAAGCCTCTCCAGCCCCAAACAACTGTCCCCGGCCATTCTCCGTCCACAAATACCCCGGATCCAACCCCAAACCATCCCGATAGAAAGCCACAGCCCGGTCAAAATCAACAACGGTGAGCGCAACTCGAAACGAATTGACGACCATATCAAAAACTCCTTCTGCTAAACCAGTGCCCGATGGTTCTCATCGGGCACTGGCCTGAATTCAAAATCGTCCTTCTTGCTTCTGGATTACGCCGTGGCGATGACCTGGCGGCTTTCCGCTTTGGGCGTACGGATGCCTTTAATCAGCAGCCACAGCGTGAACGACAATTCTGCAATAATCGCCGGGGCAAACATGATATTGGCAAAAGCTGTTGCATACTGAGGCATCAGGAAGATGCCAAAGCTGTCCAGCACATAGCCCATCCCCGCAATGGCCAGCATGATGCCCAGAAAGCCAGGAAACAGCTCAGACTTAACCACCAGGTAGCCCAGCAAAAACAGGCTTACGGCAAAAAACGCTTCAGAAACCAGCACGCCAAAATAATGCACATCGGTAAACAGCAGCACCAACGAATCAATCTGGCCTGGCGTGAACGAAGTAAGGTAATCGCCCCCGTTGATCAAAATCAGCGGGAAAATGAAGTTGATGAGGTTAGCGGCATGAACGGCCGCTTGCATCAACCGCGTCGCCACCATGAGCAGCGTGAGGGTTTTGTTAACCGGCGTCAGCAGCTTGACAGCAAAATCGTCGTGCCAATTTCACTCAAAAAGACAATCAGGTAGCTCACCACCCCGCTGCGGTACAGCGATTCCGACGCTCGAATGTTTTCGGCCGTCGCCGTGGCGTCCCCCGCTACGTTCAAGCTGCTGCTCACAAAGATGAAGACAAACAAGTTGGCAAAAAAGATCGCCAGATAAAGGACACCCGTCATACGTGCAGTTTTCTTAATAGAATTCATCAGCTTTCTCCTTGTATAAAAAATAGTTGGACAAAAATTATTGAGCAGCGCCCGGGTCATTCGCCTGCCCTGGGTAAATTTGGATAACGTAGATGAGGGGCAATCCCAAATCGCGCACCTGGCGCAGCAGGCCGTGCAGCGCTGCCTGGTCCACCACCGGGCCAGTCAACAGCGTGTCGCCGTTCTCGGCCTGGGTCAGCGTCATTTGGTCAAACCGGGCCACCCACTGCTCGCCAAGCTGGCCGCCAATTCTGATCTGATAAATGGTTGGCTCGTTTGAATATGGCTTGTTTAACATGCCCTTTACCTTTTGGCTGGCGCTTTGGGCACCAGGCCGCTTGCTCAATCTGCCTAAACCTTATCGTCTAAAGGGTATGGCCGTGAAGGTCCGAAAGTATTGTTGAGGGTATTGTTTGGCACTATTTTGGGTATTGACAAAATGATTTATCTATATATACTCTATATATTGTTAAATAACTACAAGGGCAGTTTTAGAGTATGAGCTATTCATTGTCATTTTCGCAGGCGATTGTCACCGTAATTTTTGTGAGCGATAAGGTGGCGCAAGGCTTTTATGACTTTGTCCCTACGAAAGAGCTGTCTGAGGCGCTGAACATTGCCCGGCCAACGGCCGTAAAAATATTGGGCAATCTGGCTGGCGCGGGCATCATCGAGACGCGCGAAGGGGCCAAAGGAGGCGTACGCCTGGCCCTCCCCCCCGCCGAGGTGACAATTTTGGACATTTTCACCGCCATCGAATCTGGCAAGGCGCTGTTCCGGCACGATTTTGAGCTGGGCGTCACTGGCGAAAAGCCGACGCGGGCGCAGGGGGCCATTCTGAACATTCTTAACGAAGCAGAAGCAGCCATGCACCAGCGGCTGGCCCAAACCACCATTGCCGATTTGCTGGCCATTTTGAACGCGTAATCGGCAAAATTTTTTATCTATAACTATATATAATCAATATGTAGTTTATTTATTATAAACGTTTGAACAAAAGGAGCATGAAAAATGAAACGATTAAAAACGTTGTTGCGGTTGATTGGTGTGGTGCAGATTGTTTTGGGGCTGCTGTATCTGTTTGCCCCGTTGAGCTTTTTGGCGCTGCTGGGGCACACAACGCCGGAAGCAGACATCGCGTATCCGCTAGGGATGTTGGCCGCCCGCTTTTTGGCTTATGGTGTAGGTATGTTTTTTATTGCCCGTGCACCGGAGGAGCACGGCTTTTGGATCAACAACATGATTCTGATCCAGGCGGTGGATTTGGCGGTGGGCATTTTTTACACGGCCACGGGGGCGGTAGGGCTGGCGCTGTCGGCGTTCCCGATGTTTAACGCCACCCTGTTCATCATTTTGCTCTGGCTGTGGCGGCCGCAGGGGGCAACGGCCGTTTCCCGCACCAATACGGTCGGCCTGGTCGAGTAGCCAAATCGGAAGCGCGTCGCGCCACCAGGAATGAAAATCCACAGATTACGCAGATTACACAGATTTCTCTTACTCTCGTGTAACTCTGCTCTTCTCTGTGTAACTCTGTGTTCCGTTTTTTATTTTCAAGGGAGTAAACCATGCAAACAGTGCGAAGCTTTAGCAACTTTATCCGGCAGCAGGCGAAGGTTCCCCGGCGGCGGCTGCTGAACCTGCTGCCGTTTGTGGCGATTCTGGCGGCGCTGTTTACGGCCGTAAAATTCAGCTTCACCCTTGCCAGCGTGGGCGGCATCCTCCTGGCTAGCGCAGTTTGGCTAAGCCAAAGGGGGGGCGCGCCCCAGGTAGGTGCACGATGACCGGCGCTCGCTTTTTCCGCACCGTGCAGGATGCGCCCTGGTACGCCCATTTTTTGCAGCCGGTTTTGGATGGGCTGCCAGCGCAGCCGCCCGGCGCGGCGGTGCTAGGACGTGGGCACGGGAGCGGGCAAGCTGCTGGAATTGGGGCAAACGCTGCCCCATCTGCGTTGGCAGGGGGCAGACACAGAGGCGGCGATGCTGGCGGAGGCCAGGAAACGGCCGTCGCTGCGCCAGACGCCGCTGCACCACCTAACGCCCCACGCCCCGCTTCCTTTCCCCGACGCCCAGTTCGACGCGGTGACGTTTTGCTCCGTGCTCTTTTTGCTGCCCGACCCAACCCCCCTGCTGGCAGAAGCGTGGCGCATTTTGCGGCCAAACGGCCGTCTCATCGCCCTCACCCCCACTGGCAGCAAGGGCACACCAGGCATCATGCGCACGATTGGCTGGCACGCGCCCAACTGGAGCTTTTTTTTGTGGCGGCAAATGACGGCGGGAAGCGGCCGTCGCTGGGCGCAGCAGGAAACGCTGGCAACCTTCGCCCGCCAGCATGGCGCGTTATACGAAAAGAAAACGGTGTTTCACGGCTTGGCAGCGGTGGAATGGGTGCAAGTGGGTTGATGGAATTCGGGTTGGAGGAAACGGCCGTTCCGAATCACGCACTCGGCTTCACCGGAATCCAAATTTCACTGCGAAACGTGAGCGACGTCCCTAAATTTCTGCAAAATGATGAGATGATTGGAATGAACGGCCGTTCCCCACTACAAAATCCCCAACGCCCGCGCCCGTGCCACCGCCTCGGTGCGGCGGCTAACGTTGAGCTTGTCAAAAATCAAACGGTTGTGCCCTTTTACCGTGCTCAGCGCCAAAAACAGCCGATCCGCAATTTGGCGATTGGTGAGGCCTTCAGCCACCAGCTGCAACACTTCCAGCTCCCGCTCGCTCAGCGGTTCCAGCAGAGGCTGCGCACTGGCAGTGGGCGCTTCGGCTACCTGCCCGGCAAAAGCAGCCAACAGTTTGGCCAGATACGCCTGCTGCCCTCTGTCCTCTCCCTTCTGCCTTTGCAGCAGCGCAGCCAGCGGCGCACCCTCGTCTACAAACAGGCGCACGTACCCTTCAGGCTCGGCCAGGGTGAGCGCCCGCGCCAGCGGCGCAAGCGCCGCCGCCTCGTTGCCCTGTGCCGCGTGCGCCAGCGCTTGCAGCACCAAAATTTCTAGCAGGCTGCCGGTGCGGCCGCCCGCTTCGGCCGCAGCCTGGAGCCGGTTGAGCAAGGTGGCTGCGTTTTGCAACGGCCGTTCCCCACCCCCCTGCTCAGCCTCCGCCAACCAAAATCTGGCCAGCGTGAGATGATCAAATTCGCGCCGGTAGCTCAGCTCATCGTCTACCGACAATTGCTGCGCTTCAACCCAGCGCTGCGCTGCGGACAATCGGCCTTGCCGGAGCCACAGCCGCGCTTTGCAGGCCGCAAGGGTGCGCAGGTCGGGCACGGGGCCGCGCACGTAATGTTGTTCCGCTTCGTCCAGAGCGGTTAACGCCTGGTCCCAATCCCCGGCAGCTGCCGTCAGGCGCGCCTGGGCCAGGCAGTAGCGGTAGCGCCAGCGGGGCAGCGCTGTTTCTTCACCCAGTTTTTTGCTTTGCTGCAAATAATGGTGGGCAGCGTCCCAATCGTTCTGCTCCAGGCAAAGTTCGCTCAGGCCGGTGTATAAATCGGCCGTGCCGCGCAGGGCCACGCCGCCTGCCTCTTGGGCCAGCCGCAAGGCGCGTTCGTAGATGGCCACGGCGTGGCGCAGCCGCCCCTGCGCCTGCCGAATATCGGCCAAAATGAAGGTGCCGGTGATGGCGTAGAGCGTGTTGCCCGCTTTTTGGTAGCTGGCCATCGCCTGGCTAAACGCAGCGAAGGCAGCCACCAAATCGCCGCTGGCCCAGGTGGCCAGGCCCAGCAGGGCAGCGGGGGTGCCCCGTCGGTAATGGTCCGCTTCGGGGATGAGGCGGAGCGCCTGCCGGGCGTATTTTTGGGTGGCGGGCAAATCGCCCAGGGCCAGCGCCAGGTAGGTGCGGGCGGCGGCGACGGTGGCGGGCAGGGCGGCAAACTGGGCTTCGTCGGCATAGGTTGGCGGCGTTTCTGGCGCTGGTTCAGCCTGATTCAGCCATTGTTCGACAGTTTGCAGGTGGGATGCGGCCGTTTCCAATTCACCCTGGTCTAGCAGCGCCCAGGCGCAGCTGGCAGCCAGCACCGGCCGGGCGGCAATCATCTCTGGCGGCAGTTTGTGTACCCAGCGCAGCCAAATGCGCGACTCCCGATTGCGGTCCATAGCGGGCCAGGCACGCTCGGCCAAATCGGCCACGCGCGCAAAGTCGTGAGCGGCCAGGGCGTGGTGCACGGCGTCGGGCAGCAGGTTGTGGGCTGCGTACCAGCGGCTGGCACGCAGGTGCAGTTCGTTTAAGGCTACGGGCTGCTCTTTGGGGGCGTGGGCCTGGAGCACGTCGGCAAAGAGGTGGTGGTAGCGGTACCAGTGCCGCCGGTCGTCCAGGGGAATGACAAACAGGTTACTCCGCTCTACTGTTTCCAGCAGATGGCCGCTGGTGGGTTGGTGGGTAACGGCCGTACACAAATCGCCACACAGCCGTTCCAAAATGGAGGTTTGCAGCAAAAATTGGCGCAGGGGCGGCGGCTGGCGCTGGAGCACCTCTTCTACCAGGTAATCCACCACGTACCGGTTGTCCCCGGCAAAGGCGGTGATGAAGCCGTGGACATCATCGTGCCCCCTGCATGGAGAGGGCGGCCAGCTGAAGGCCAGCGATCCAGCCTTCGGTGCGCTTTTCCAGGGCGGCCACGTCGGTGGGGGAGAGGTTGAGACCGGTTATTTTGTGCAGGAAAACGGCCGTTTCCGCCGCCGTAAAGCGCAAATCAGCCGCGCGCAGCTCGGTGAGCTGCCCCCGCACCCGCAGACGGGGCAGCGGCAATGGCGGATCTTCGCGGGTGGTGATGACCAGATGCAGCAGCGGCGGTAGATGTTCCAATAAAAAGGTGAGCGCCTGATCCACAGGCGGGGATTCCAGCAGGTGATAATCGTCCAGAACGAGGATGATTGCCGTGGCGGAAGTAGCGATCTCGTTGAGCAGCGTGGTCAGGATCGACTCGGTCGGGGGCGGCTGCGGATTTTGCAGCGCGGCTACGGCTTGCTGGCCTAGTTCCGGGGCCACTGTTTGCAGCGCGGCCAGGAAGTAGGTGAGGAAGCGGGTCAGGTCGCCATCTTGTTCATCGAGGGAGAGCCAGGCGACGTTAGAAGGATGCGGCAAGAAGGAAGAAGGAAGAATCTTTTTTTCTTCCTTCTCCCTTCTTCCTTCTCCCTTCTGAGAAATCCATTCGCTTATCAAGGTGGTTTTGCCAAAACCAGCCGGGGCCGAGATGAGGGTCAGTTTGCGGTGCAGCCCCTGGTTGAGTTTGGTGATGAGGTGTGGGCGAGGGATGAAAGACGGCCGTAAGCGAGGCGCATACAGTTTGGTTTGTAACAAATTGCCAGACATGAACCAATTATAAGGCAAAAAAGGAAGGGAGACTTCATGAGTTGGCGCAGCACCACGGAACAAAGGGACACAGATGAGTCCACTGAAAAAACAAACCGCAAAGATGCAAAGGACGCAGAGTTTTAATTCGCGTAAATCCGCGTAATCCGCGGCCTATTTTCAGAGAAGACGACACCGGCTGTCGCCGACCACCATGAATGAAAACCCAACCTCCGGGAGGTTCAGTGCGTAACAGAGGCCATTTTTGAAGCCTCCCGGAGGTTTATTCTAAGGAGAAACAACGCAGCTTATGGCGTCAACTGGTGTAAAATGGCCGGATGGTTACCTACAAACGAAAGTCACCCCATAAACCACGCTGCCTCATTTGGCTGCTTTTGGGCTTGCTCACCGCCTGTGCGCCTGCGCCTGTTGAATCGCAAGAGAGCCTGTCTGTTTATTTACCCACGGTGATTGCCGACGGAACGGCCGTCTGGCAGCCCACCCCCGGCACCAGCTGGCAATGGCAGCTCACGGGCGACATCGACACCACATTCGATGTGGCGATGTATGACATTGACCTGTTTGACGTGCCCCAGTCGGTGATTGAGGAACTGCATGGAGACGGCCGTATCGTCATTTGCTATTTTAGCGCGGGCAGCTATGAAGAATGGCGCTCAGACGCGGCAACCTTCCCCGCCAGCGTCCGGGGCAAACCGCTAGATGGCTGGCCCGGCGAAAGCTGGCTCGATATTCGAGACCTGGGCACGCTGGGGCCAATCATGCAAGCCCGGCTGGATTTGGCCAAGCAAAAAGGGTGTGACGGCGTCGAGCCAGACAATGTAGACGGCTACAGCAACGACAGCGGCTTTCCTCTGACAGCCCAAGACCAACTGACCTATAACATTTGGTTAGCCACCGAAGCACACGCCAGAGGGTTGTCCATCGGAATTAAAAACGATCTGGACCAGATTCCTGAGCTTTTGCCTTATTTTGATTGGGCGCTGAACGAACAATGTTTTCAATACGACGAGTGTGATCTTCTCTTACCGTTTATCCAGGCGGGCAAAGCCGTGTTTGGCGTGGAGTATGAAGGGGAGCTGGCCGACTTTTGTCCCCAGGCCAGCGCCAACCAGTTTAGCTGGCTGCGCAAAGATATAGATTTAGATGCGGCCCGTGAAGCGTGCCCCTAGGAATAAAAAGGGCGAAGCGTTTTCCCGCTTCGCCCTAAACAAACTGCCAAACTGCTAGTTCAGCGGCATTCTACCTGATGGCCAGGTCGGAAAAGGCTGTGTCCCAGCGGGCAGCTTGTTTGTTCCCTTCTCCACCAGTACAACGAGAATATCTTTTTCCTGCTGAACCAGTTGAACCAACCCCAGGCGCATGCCCTCCTTAACAAAAGTGATAAAACGCGCGTAGTGAGTGCCATCTGCTCTTTTGTGGGCCTTTGGGTCAAAGCCACCGCTGATCTTATCCATCTGTAATTTCACTCTGGCCAACACGGGTTCTTTGCCTTCACTTTTGAGCTGCTCAAGGGCGTTTACCAGCAAATCGAAGGCAGGGTCTCTTTGGGGGATAACTGGCAGCGAACGGCCGTCTACTTGAACCAACATCTCCCCATACGGTACAAACAGGTCAACGGCCTTTTTCAGAAAAACCGAAGCGCTGTCTGCTACAGCCAAAACGATCACCCGCTTGCCCATGCTGCGTAAATGGTTCACCAACGGCAAGTAATCTTTATCGCCCGTTAGCAAGCCATAGGTAGATATGTGAGGGCGATTGAAGGAAACGGCCGTTGCCTCCACCGCAATTTGCATATCACACGCATTTTTTAACGCCCCTTGGCCATTGCCCGTGTAAGTGGTTACATAAACCGGATCAAAATCATTCGACTGCAAAGGAGCCAAAAATTTGTCGTGCGAAGCCCAATCCGCGTACGCCCTGGCCAGAACAATCCGCCCAAACTGTGAAAACCAGGTCATGATTTTCTTGAAATTTGGTTTTTGCCCCCCTTGTTTTCTCAACGAGATAAAAATATTCTCAAAATCAAAAAACAACGCGACATCCTCTACAACTAATTGAGACATGATTAAATTCTCCATTATTTATAAGGCCAAAGGCATCAATCTGTGGTATGTTGCGGCCTGTGTATTGTTAAAGATACAATCAATGCCATCATAGAATATTGTCAAAAAAATTGGCCGATAGGTAAATAACAGCCAGCTGAGAATCGGCTGATAAGCATCGCAAAAAAGAATGGAAAAACAGAAACCAGAAATTATGAGCCCGGCCGGGCATTGGCCTCAGCTGCACGCCGCCATCGAAGCGGGCGCAGATGCGGTTTACTTTGGCCTGAATCACTTCACCGCCCGCGCCAAAGTGGGCTTTACCCTGGCTGAGCTGCCAGAGGTGATGCAAACGCTGCACCGGCGCGGCGTGAAAGGGTATGTCACCTTCAACACGCTGGTGTTTGACCACGAGCTGGATGAGGCGGTAAAAGCGTTGGCCGAAATTGCCGCCGCCGGAGCCGACAGCCTCATTGTGCAGGATGTGGCGGTGGCCCAACTGGCGCACCAAATCGCCCCCGATTTAGCCATTCACGGCAGCACCCAGATGAGTATCACCAGCGCGGAGGGGATTGCCCTGGCGCAGCAGTTTGGCGTCAGCCGGGTGGTGTTGGCGCGGGAATTGTCGCTGGACGAGGTGCGGGCCATTCGCACCGCCAGCGCATGCGAGCTGGAAATGTTTGTGCACGGGGCGCTGTGTGTCTCTTACTCTGGCCAATGCTTCTCGTCTGAGGCGTGGGGCGGGCGCAGCGCCAACCGGGGGCAGTGTGCCCAGGCGTGCCGCCTGCCGTACGAGCTGATTGTCGATGACCAGCTCAAACCGCTGGGCGACGCCCGCTATTTGCTCTCCCCCGGCGACCTGTACGCCCTGCACCAGATTCCCGAAATTGTAGAGATTGGCGTCTCGGCGCTGAAAATTGAGGGGCGGTACAAGGATGCCAACTATGTGGCGCTAACCACCAAAGCGTACCGGCAGGCGGTGGATGCGGCGTGGCACGGCCGTTTCCCAACTATCACCCCTGCCGAAGAACTCCAGCTCACCCAGGTGTACTCGCGCGGGCTGGGGGCACATTTTGTGTCGGGGACCAATCATCAGACGGTGGTAAACGGCCGTTCCCCCAACCATCGCGGCGTCAAAGTAGGCGTTGTGCAGCAGGTACGAACCGACAGCGTGCTGGTACAACCGGAACCCGCCGCCGCCATCGCCCCCATCAAGCCCGGCGATGGCCTCGTCTTCGACGCCGCCAACTGGCGCAGCCCGGCTGAACCGGAAGAAGGCGGCTTTGTGTATGAAACTGCGTTTGGGAATTTTTATACAAAGGAACAAAGCAAGAAAGGCACAAAGGAAGTTGGTAATCTGGATCAATCTGCAACTTTGGTTGAGCTAAAGTTTGGCAATGGGCAGATCAATTTTGGCCGGATTCGGCCGGGGGATTGGGTGTGGCGCACGCATGATCCGGAGCTAGAGAAGGCGGCAAAACCGTTTACCCAGGCCAGCCAACCGGTGCAGAAACGGCCGCTCTCCCTGCACGCCACCGCCCATGAAGGCCAACCGCTAAAGCTGGTTTGGGCCCTCGACGAGCAGCCGCACATTCAAGTTACCGTGCAGTCGCCAGAACCGCTGCCCGCCGCCCGCAACCAGGCGCTGAGCCTGGACTTTGCCCGCGAGCAGCTAGGCCGCCTGGGCAACAGCCCGTACGAACTGCAAAATCTGACGCTGGAGGTAAACGGCCGTCCCTTCGCCCCCGCCTCCCTGCTCAACAGCCTCCGCCGCAACGCCGTCGAGCAGCTACAAGCCTTGCAAGCCGCCCCACCCGCCATCGAAATCCATGAGCCAACGGCCGTTCTCGCCACTTCTCTTGCCCAAACCATTAACCATTTACCATCAACCATTAAACATTCCCCCGTCCTCCACCTCCTCGTCCGCACCCCAGACCAGCTCGCCGCCGCCCTGGCGGGCCAGCCCGCCAGCATCACCCTGGATTACCTGGATTTGTACGGCCTGCGCCCCGCCGTGGCGCAGGTTCAGGCGGCAGGCATCGAAGCCCGCGTTGCCAGCCCGCGCATTCTGAAGCCCGATGAGCAGCGCGTGGTGAACTTTTTGCTGCGGCTGGAGTGTGCCATTCTGGTGCGCTCGGCCGGGCTGCTGCACGCGCTGCAAGGGCGCACCAGCCAGCCGCTGCACGGCGATTTCAGCCTCAATGCCGCCAACGGGCTGTCCGCTGGTGCATTTTTGAACCTGGGCCTGGCGCGGTTGACGCCCACGCACGATTTGAACGGGGCACAAATTGCGGGATTGGCAACGGCCGTTCCCCCAAACCAGCTAGAAGTGATCGCCTACCATCACCTGCCCGTCTTCCACACCGAGCATTGCGTCTTTTGCCGCTTCTTGTCTAGTGGCACCAGCTACAAAGATTGCGGCACCCCTTGCGAGACACACAAGGTGGCGCTGCGAGACGTACACGGCCGTTCCCATCCCGTGATGGCCGACGTGGGCTGCCGCAACACCGTTTTTGGGGCAGAGGCGCAAACCGGCGCGGCGCATTTGGAAAATTGGCAACAGGCGGGGATTGGCCATTTCCGGCTGGAATTTGTGCATGAAACGGCCGAACAGGTCAGCCAAATCACAGAGGCGTTCCAACTGGCATTAAACGGAAAGATGCGGGAAGGAGAGTTGAACGGCCGTTTGCTGCAAATCGCCCCGCAAGGCACTACCCAAGGCAGCTTCTTCGTCCCGGACAATTATTTGCGACTGCCCGTTCTGTAAAATTAGCCGCAAATTCTTCCCAATTTCTCTGTGAAACTGTGTGGCTCCTCTGTGTACCATATATTTTCGTGGAAACAACACCCACTGGGGAAAACTCAAGGTCGGGTTAGCAATCCGCCCCACATTAAAATTGGAGATTACATGACTGAAATAAAAAATGAGATGAGCGGCAAAGTTTGCCTGGTAACGGGAGCCAACTCTGGGCTGGGCAAAATAACCGCTCGTGAACTGGCCAAAATGGGAGCCACCGTCATCATGGTGGCCCGCAGCCAAGCCAGAGGCCAGGCCGCCCTGGCCGAAGTGCAGCAGGCCAGCGGCAGCAGCCAGGTTCACCTGATGCTGGCCGATTTGTCCAGCCAGGCCTCGACCCGGCAGTTGGCCGAGCAGTTTAAAGCTCAGTACAATCGGCTCGATGTACTGGTCAACAACGCGGGGGCCATCTTCAAAGATCGGCAGTTGTCGGCAGATGGGTATGAAATGACCTTTGCCCTGAACCACCTGAACTATTTTCTGCTCACCAACTTGCTGCTAGACCTCATCAAAGCATCAGCGCCCGCCCGCATTGTCAACGTTTCTTCCGGAGCGCACATGGGCGGCGGCCTCAATTTTGATGATTTGATGCTGGAGAACAAGTATCGCGGCTTTGCCGCCTACAGCCAATCCAAGCTGGCCAACGTGTTGTTCACCTATGAACTGGCGCGGCGGCTGGAGGGCAGCGGGGTTACGGCCAATGCGCTGCATCCTGGCGGCGTTGGCACCCAGTTTGGTGCCGGTGAAGGAATGATGGGCTGGGTGTTCAAGCTGCTACGGCCGTTCCTCCTCACGCCCGAACAAGGGGCCGAAACCCAAATTTACCTGGCCAGCTCGCCCGAAGTCGCAGGCGTAACCGGCCAATATTTCGACAAAAAGAAAGCGGTTCAATCATCTAAACTTTCTTATGATACGGCCGTTGCCCAAAAACTGTGGCACATCAGTGAAAAACTCACCGGCCTGGCCTGAGCAGGGCAAAACATGACCCAAAACTTTGAGCAAGTTCACCTCACGCTGCGCGAAAACCAGCGCCAGATGCAAAAACTGGCCCGCGAAAGAATCATGCAGGCCGCCTTCACCGGGCAAGCCATTGATCCGCATGACGTGGCCCAGGCGCGGGGGCTGGTGCTGCGCGAGCGAGACAACTCCATTTTTAGCGACGCCTGGATTCCGCTGGCCATTCTGTTCCTCCTCATTGGGCTGACGGCGGGGCGGCAGGGGGCGATGCTGGCGCTGGGGTCGGTGCTGCTGCTCATCGTTGGGGTGAGCACGGTGTGGAAAAATCTGTCGCTGCTGGGCGTAACCTACCAGCGCCACTTCAACCGCAACCGTGTTTTCCCCGGTGAACCAATCGAGATGACGATCACCGTGGGCAACGACAAGCTGCTGCCGCTCACCTGGCTGCAATTTCGGGATGAACTGCCGGTGGTGGTAGAAAACGAAGATGCGCTAACCCAGGTGACGAGTGAACTGAACGGCCGTTACATCCTGCTCAACACCTTTTCCCTGTACGGCCGCGAACAAACCGAGCGCACCTACACCCTGCGCTTCCCCAAACGCGGCTACTACAAATTAGGCCCGGTCACCTACGAATCGGGCGATATTTTTACCCTGTTCACCCGCCAGCGCGACCATCTGTACACCGACCAGATCATCATCTTCCCCCAAATTTACCCGCTAGAAGAATTGGGACTACCCGCCAAAGAGCCATTTGGCGAACTGAAGGTGAGCCGCAGCCTGTTTACCGATCCCATCAAAACCCAGGGGGTGCGCGACTACCAGCCGGGGGATCGGTTCAGGGATGTGCATTGGAAGGCAACGGCCGTTCGCGGCAGCCTGCAAACCAAACTGTATGATCCCTCCACCGGCATGACGATTGCCGTCTTTTTAAATGTGGCCACTTTTGCCCGGCATTGGATGGGGTTCGACCCGGAACTGCTAGAGCGCAGCGTCAGCGTGGCGGGTTCCATTGCCAACTACGGCGTGCAGCAAGGCTGGGGCGTGGGCCTTTACGCCAACGGCTCCGTGCCCAATGCCGACCAGCCAATCCGGGTGCAGCCGGGCCGTTCGCCGGAGCAGCTGGCCCACATTTTGCAGGCGCTGGCGGCCGTCACAGAATTCGCCACCGCCTCTATCGAAAAGATGATGCTGCGCACCAGCCCGTCGCTGCCCTGGGCCAGTACGATTGTGTTGGTAACGGCCGTTGTCACCGAAGAGATCATGGTCGCCCTGGTGCGGCTTAAAGAAGCAGGCCGCCGCGTCGTGCTCATCTCCCTGGCCGAGGAGCCGCCGCCCAAAAAACTGGGCAACATCCGCAGCTACCACGTGCCCGCCAGCGTCCCCGCCTTCCAAAAAAACCAACCCGCCAGCAGCCTCACCGAGGCCGCCCTGGGCAGCATTCCCATCCCAAACGACAGCTTGAGAATGGTTAATGGTTAATTGTAAATGGTTAAGAGTTAATGGATTTCATGCTTGCAGCGCACACACTGGCAAACTCGCACACTGGCAAACTGGCAAACTAAACGATGCGTCTAACGGTTGATCGCCAATCGCTTGATCCCCGCCATGAAGCCGTGTTCCGGGTGTGGGGCTATGTGCAGCATGAGCTGCTCTATTTAAGCTGGGCGCTGGCCGATGTTGCCTTGCTCACCCCCTTTGCCCTGGCGGTGATGGGCTGGGCTCGCTACTGGCCGCCAGGCACCGTTTTGCTCTGGCTGCTGGTGTTGATGCTGGTTGCCTTCAACCTCACCCGGCTCATGAGCGCCCTGGCGCTGCCTGCGCGGCATCAGCAAACGGTCATGGCCGTCGCGCTGCTGCTGGTGATTGTGGTAACGCTGCCTACGCTGTTCCATGCAGGCCGCCCCATTTTTACCTTTGGCTGGCTGGGGGATATTTTTGCGGCGATCAATGAGCCGGGCAATAACTTGTGGCTGCGCGATCTGTTCCTGTTTGCCTTGCTGATTTTTGTTTGGGCGCGTGGTTTGCAGCTGGGGCGACGGCCGTACAGCGTTGAGCGGGCTGGCCTGCGGCTGCGGGTGGGCGGGCTAATGTTGGCTCCGCTGGTCATTTGGATCGCCAACACGCGCCTGCTGTGGGACAGTACGCCGTACATTTTGCTCTTCTTTTTGGCGGGGCTTAGCGGATTGGCGCTCATCCGTGCCCAAGAAATTGAGCAAAACCAGCCAGGCACCTTGCCGACGCTGCATCCACGGTGGGTAACGGCCGTTTTCCTGGCCAGTCTGCTCATTATTTTTACGGCGGGAACGGCCGCTGTGCTCATCAGCGGCGAAGCAGCCAACAGCGTCATCGGTTTGCTGGCCCCCATCTGGCATGGCCTGCGGCTCACCGGCATGGTGGGCCTCACCACCCTCTTTTACCTGCTCACCCCTTTGGGCAATCTGTTTGAATGGTTGGCCAACACCGTAGAGCAAATTCTGCTCAATTTGTCGCCGGGGCTTGCCGCCTGGTGGGCTACTTTTGGCAAAATAGTGGGCAAATTTCTCCTCAACCGCCGCCTGCCTCCCCCCACCAACGAGATGCCCTTTGGGTCGGGCAATCCGCAAACGCTAGAAGATATCGAGCAGCTTACCGTGCAGGTGAGCCGAAATGGGCAGATTATTATGGTGCTGCTGGCCATTGCCATGATATTGCTGGTGGCGCGGCTTGTCTCTCGCCTGTACCAGGAAGCGACATTAACCAGCAGAGCCAGCGGCCGTTTACCCCAGCGCATTCAAGACCAAGATGATGCGGGCAACTTACTGCAACAATTTTTAGGGCGGCTGGGCTTATGGCGAGGCTGGCAAACGGCCGTAACCATCCGCCGCATTTATCGCCACATGCTGCTCGCCGCCGAAGCCAACGGCTACCCCCGGCTAGAAGCAGAAACGCCCTACGAATTCCTGCAAACCCTGGGGCAAGCCTGGCCCGAACATCAAACAGAAACGCGGCTAATTACAACCGCCTACGTCAAAATTCGGTATGGTGAACTGCCGGAAACAAAAGAAGAGATACAGGCAATTAAAACGGCGTGGCAAAGGTTGGAAAAAGCCCCCCCCATAGTGCGGCCAGATGCGGCTAAATGACGGCCGTTTTTTAACAAATGCGCCGGGTGGAGGAACGGCCGTCTCCCCCCTCCTAAAAATTGACATAATCGTTATATCCACCCCCTTTCTGCTGGCCAGCTAGGTTTGACAGTAAAAATTCGATATGGTATTATCCAGCCGTTCTTGGCTTACATAAAATTAAAGCAAACCAGACTAAATTTGCTCGCGTTTTTTGCAGAAAGCCGTGGTCCACAAAAGGCCAAAGAACGAGTTTCCCCAAATACCCAAGTGTAAGGAGAGTCTGGATGAGATCCCGTACAGAGATGATGGTTGACCGCTTGAAAGATTTGCAAGCAGGCACGCCAGATATTGAAGCTTCAGCCGTTGTAAGTGTAGACGGCCTAATCATGGCATCATCGCTGCCTGCTGGCGTCGATGAGGATCGCATCTCGGCCATGTCTGCGGCCATGCTGTCACTAGGCGATCGAATCGCCTCAGAACTGCAACGCGGCCGTCTGGAACAGGTACACATTCGTGGTACAGATGGCATCATCGTGCTGCGTGCTATTGGGGAAGATGCCGTACTCACGGTATTGGCCCGGGCCCAGGCCAAACTGGGGCTCATTTTCCTGGATATGGGGCGCGCTGCAGAAGATCTGGAGCGTCTCCTCTAATGTGTTTATGAAGCGAATGATGCTAAAACGACCCCAACCGTCGTTTTAAGTGACGGAAGTAAAAATTTAGGTGGGGCATGTCACCCAAGATGACATGCCCCACCTCTTTTTTTGGGAAACGAACGCATGAGAAGTTCAACTTTTTGTGAAAGTTGAACTTCTCCCTAAGATGAGGCAGAACCATGACAAAATATATCTTCTTTACCGGTGGTGTGGTTAGCTCCGTGGGCAAAGGCGTAACGGCCGCCGCCCTGGGCCGCCTGCTCAAAGCCAGAGGCCTCTCCGTCGCCGTGCAAAAGCTGGACCCCTACATCAACGTAGACCCCGGCACCATGTCACCTTACCAGCATGGCGAAGTGTTTGTCACCGAAGATGGGGCAGAAACTGATCTGGACCTGGGCCACTATGAACGATTCATCGACATTAGCGCCAGCCAGGCGTCTAACGTCACCACCGGGCGCGTCTATGCCGAAGTGATTGCCCGCGAGCGACGCGGCGACTACCTGGGTGGCACCATTCAGGTGATTCCCCACATCACCAACGAGATCAAGCGCAATATTCGGCTGGTGGCCGAGCAAAGCCAGGCCGATGTGGTGCTGGTAGAGGTGGGCGGCACTGTCGGCGATATCGAAAGCCTGCCCTTCATGGAGGCGCTACGGCAGATGCGCTCCGATGTGGGCCGCAAAAATACGCTGTACGTCCACGTAACCTTTTTACCTTACATCAAGGCCAGCCAAGAGTTAAAAACCAAGCCCACCCAGCACAGCGTCCGCGAACTGCGCGGCATTGGCATCCACCCAGACGTGATCATTGCCCGTGCCGATCACCATATTCCCAAAGAACATATTAAAAAGATTGCCCTGTTTTGCGATGTACGCAAGCGGGCTGTCATCCCTGCCGTTACCAGCGATATTTTGTACAACATTCCCTTGCTGCTAGAAAAAACCGGCCTGGGCGATTACGTCATCGAGCGGCTGAAGCTGAAAAAAGCCCAAAAACCAGACCTGAGCGACTGGCAGCAGATGATTGCCAACATTCGCAGCTCTAAAACCAAGATTCGCATTGGCATTGTGGGCAAATATGTCGAGCTGCACGATGCGTACATGAGCGTGCGCGAAGCGCTGTACCACGCCGGCATCAGCCACAGCCGCGAAGTCGAAGTGGCCTGGATTCATTCCGGCGACCTGGAGAAGAACAAGGGTTGGGAGCAGTTTGACGGGCTGGATGGCATTGTGGTGCCCGGCGGTTTTGGTGAACGGGGTGTGGAAGGGAAAATTTTGGCCGCTCGCTGGGCGCGCGAGAACAAAGTGCCGTATTTGGGGCTTTGCCTGGGCATGCAGGTGATGTGCATTGAGTTTGCGCGCCACGTGCTGCACAGTGACGAGCCGAACAGCACCGAGTTTGACAGCCAAACAGAGCATCCGGTTATCAGCCTGATGCCAGACCAGCACGCGCTGGAGGATATGGGCGGCACCATGCGGCTGGGTTCGTATCCTTGCCATCTGACGCCGGGCAGCAAAGCGGCAGCGGCGTATGATGCTGAACTGGTGCAAGAACGCCACCGGCATCGTTGGGAATTCAACAACAGCTACCGCGACAAACTTGAGGGTGCAGGCATGGTGTTTAGCGGTTTATCGCCAGACGGCCGTCTCGTAGAAATCGCAGAGCTAAAAGAGCATCCCTTCATGCTGGGCAGCCAGTTCCACCCGGAATTCAAAAGCCGCCCCAATCGCCCACATCCGCTGTTTGCCGCCTTTTTAGGGGCAGCCGTTGCGCGGCAAGATGATCGAATGATGAGCGTTAACGGAACGGCCGTTGTGGAAGAGGCAATTGGGTAATTGGGGGGATTTTCTGTCCACATTATCCGGTGACTCAGTTACAATTCCCAACATCACAACAATCAACCCAACCGGGAAGGAAGGTTCCAATGTCTACAAACGAAAACCGTATCGAAACCATCACGTTGGGTGGCGGCTGTTTTTGGTGCCTGGAAGCGGTCTATGATGAGATGCGCGGGGTGACAGATGTGCTGTCTGGCTATGCGGGCGGCCACATGGCCAACCCCACCTACCGCCAGGTATGCGCCGAAATCACGGGACATGCTGAGGTGGTGCAGGTGGCGTTTGATCCGGCGGTGGTTTCGCTAGAAGAAATCTTATCGGTTTTCTTCACCATTCACGACCCGACCAGCCTGAACCGGCAAGGGGCGGATGTGGGGACGCAATATCGGTCGGCGATTTTTTATCATAGCGAGGGGCAGCGGGAAACGGCCGTTAACCTCATCAACGACCTCAACGCCGCCAACATCTGGGATAAGCCCATCGTTACAGAAGTAGAACCGATTGGCCAGTTTTATGTGGCAGAGGAGTACCATCAAAACTATTTTGCCAACAACCCGGGGCAAGGGTACTGCCGCGTGGTGGTAGCCCCCAAAGTGGCTAAATTCCGGCAGCGCTTTAACCATCTGCAAAAGTAGCTGAAGTTACAGGGGGGAGTTGTGAAATTTAAGCCCACGCTGCGCCACCTGCTTTATGCCGCTTTGGCCATTCTGTTTGCCCGCTTTGTCTACCTGAATCGCGGGCAGTTGGTGGACATTGTAGCCGTCATACGCAATGGCGTCTGGTATTACCTGCTGGTGGTGGTAGCCCTGTTTGGTCTGGCCGTACAAAATCAGGGGCGACTTTACAGCAGCATTTACGCCATCCTTCATTTACCCCCAGAGCGCAAAAAGTTATCTGCCATCTTTTTGGTTTCCCGCTTCATGAGCGTGGCCGCGCCCAGTGGCGGCCTGTCTGGCGCGGTGCCGTTCATTCAGGATGCGCGGCGGCGCAAGCTGGCGGTGGGCACGGTGCTGGTAGCCAATCTCATTTACCTGATTGTGTGGTACAGCACGTTTACGCTGGTGCTGCTCATTGGCCTGCTGCACCTTTTTCTGGTAAATGATCTGCAATGGTTTGAAATTGCGGAAACGATCATCTTGATTGGCTTTACGGCGCTGCTGATGGCGGTGTTGGCGCTGGCCTGGCTGGCCCCGACCTGGCTAAGCGCGATTTTGCATCGCTTTACGCAGCTGAGCGCCCGCATTGCCACCTGGCTCAAGCGGCCTGTGCCCATTACCGTGGCCCAAACAGATGCCCTGGCCGATGAGTTGAGCCATACCATTTATTTGCTGCGTCATGCGGGTTGGGGGCCGGCGTTACGGCCGTTTGCCATTGCCCTGCTCAACGAACTGCTCAACCTGCTGATTTTGTTCTTCGTGGCCCTGGCGTTTGGAGTGCAGATGAATTTGGGCGTGCTGGTGGCCACCTACAGCATCGGCATCCTCTTCTTCCTCATCTCGCCCACGCCCGGTGGGCTGGGCTTTGTGGAAGGCATCCTCATTTTGGTGATGACCTCGCTGGGCATTGCCGAGGAAAACGCCGCCACGATTACCCTGGCTTACCGGGGCTTCACCTTCTGGCTGCCGTTCATCCTCGGCTTTTTTGCCCTGCGCCGCCTGGAGCGGCTGAGCCGGGCCGAAGCGGCGCGGCTGGAGGAGCTTGGGCCACAAAGCTGACAGAGCTAGGTGAAGAAGTTGAACTTTTGGCAAAAGTTCAACTTCTTCAGGGTAGGTTACGGCCGTTTCGCCACCACCACCGCCCGCACCGGAGCCGGATACCCTTCCACCGTCCGGCTGGCATCCGCTTTATCCAAAAAATCGGGCAGCGACTTAAACGTCATCCAATCGGTTGAACGCTGTTCCTCGATGGTCGTGGGCGTTACGTCCAGCACCTTCTCTTCCACAAAGCCACATTTGCGCAGCCAGCCCAGCAGCGTGGGCACCGAGGGAATAAACCAGACGTTGCGCATCTGGGCGTAGCGTCCCTCCGGCACCAAAACCTGGCTTACCGAATCTTCGATGATGAGCGTTTCCAGCACCAGTTCGCCGCCGGGGCGCAGCGCCTCGCGCAGCGTCAGCAAATGGTCCAGCGGCGAGCGGCGATGGTACAGCACGCCCATCGAAAAAACAGTGTCGAACGCGGCCAGGCCGTCGGGCAGCGCTTCAATGCCCAGCGGCAGCACGTAGGCGGGCACAGCCTCGCCCACAAAGTGGCGGATCGCCTGGTATTGGGCCACATACAGCAAAAATGGGTCTAGCCCGATGACCAATTTGGCCCCGGCCCCCGCCATGCGCCAGCCGTGGTAGCCGTTGCCACAACCGACGTCGAGGACGAGACGGCCGTTTAAATCCCCAATTCCCCCCTTCAACCGATCCCACTTCCAATCGGAGCGCCATTCCGTGTCGATGTGCAGCCCAAACAGGCCAAACGGCCCTTTGCGCCACGGATGCAGCTGCCGCAGCTGGCTCTCTAACGCGGCTCGCTCTGCCGCAGACAAATTATCTGGCTGGCCGATGGTTACCCCGTCTTGCAAATTGATTTGTGATGGGGTGATGGTGGGCAGATTGCTGAGGAGGGTGCGCCAGTGGGGTAAACGGCCGTGCTGCCCCTCATCCAACGCCGCCGCCACCTGCCCTGGCAGCTGCGCCAGCCAGCCAGCCAGCCGAGGATAGTGAGGCAAAGAGGCAAAAAGCGGTTCGTAATTGACCAAATTCAGTTTCTCCAGGTGGGGTTTGGAATTGAGTAATTGAGTAATTGAGGAATTAGGTAATTACGCCGCTGCATCAATTACCTAATTACCCAATTACCCAATTACCCTTTCACCGCCAGCAGCGAGACAAAGTTAAACGCCTGAAACCACAAATCGGCCGAAGCAAAGCCCGCTTGGAGCAGCCGCGCCTGGTGCTGCGGCACCGTCTCGGCGATGAGCACATTTTCCAGCGCGGTCCGCTTTTGGCTGATTTCCAGATCGCTGTAGCCGTTGGCCCGCTTAAAATCGTGGTGCAGCGTCACCAGCAGGCCATCCAGTTCCGCCGGCTCAAACAGCACCTTTTCCGACAAAATGAGCGCCCCGCCGGGCAGCAACCCGTCGTAAATGCGCTGGATGAGCGCGTCTCGCTGGGCAGGTGGCACAAACTGGAAAGTGAAATTTAGCACCACCACCGAGGCGTTGCTGATGAGCGTCTGGCAAATGTCGGCTTCTGCCAAATCCACGGGCAAGCCAGGGCCAGAACGGCCGATTATTTCCCCACACGTTTCGATCATGGCGGGAGAGTTGTCAACGGCCGTAATCCGAGCCCCAGGCTGCTGAATTTGCTGGCGCAGCGCCAACGTCACCGCCCCCAGCGAGCAGCCCAAATCATAGCAGCGGCTGTTGGGTTGGGCATACCGGCTGGCAATCTGCCCAATCAGCGGCAGCAGCAGCGTGTAACCCGGCACGGAGCGTTCAATCATGTCTGGGAAAACAGCCACCACCGCCTCATCAAATTCAAAAGGAGCCACTTGGCGCTGGGGAGCAGCATACAGTTTGTCGGATACTGGAGAGAGCGTCATAAATCATCTCGTTAGGAGTTACGCAGTTGCTCCGGTGGCACGGTGGGGACACCGGCCACAGCCCTTTAAGTGCGTAACTCTTACTCGTTTAGAATCACCAACCATTTCGGTGAATTTCCATCTTAATATTAATTGTGTGGGTCAAGCAATATTTTACAGTAAAAGAAAGCGTCCTTCTAAAACCTGTTTTTAGTCCGCTTCCGGTCCACATCTCAGCATGGCTCTTGAACTGGGCAACGAATCTGGGAGGTAGTTCCATAATGAGAAAAAAAATGCTAAAGTAACCCAAATTTATTCACAGCGAGCAACGAACCGTATGAAATTATTAATTTTAGGCATCGATGGGGCTACATTTGACCTGATACGGCCGTGGGCCAACGAAGGCAAGCTGCCCAACCTGGCCAAACTCATGCAGAATGGTGTCCACACCGATCTGCTTTCAACCCTCCCCCCCGTAACCAGCCCCGCCTGGCCCTCCTTCATGACCGGCTGCAACCCTGGCAAACACGGCGTTTTCGACTTCATCCAGCCGTCTGGAGCCAGCTACTCATTGGTCAACTCCAGCCTGATCAAAAAGCCTACCCTGTGGCAAATTTTGTCCAACATGGGCTACCGCGTGGGCGTGCTCAACGTGCCGGTTACGTACCCACCACAGCCCATCAACGGCTTCATGATCACCGGCATCCTCAGCCCCAAGCAGGGCACCATCAGCTATCCCGCTAACTTGATCGACCGCTATCGCGGCACGCTGGGCGATTACCGCATCTCGCCCAACATTCAGTACAAAGCGGGCAATGAAGAAGCGTACATCAACGATATTTACGATTTGATTCACGCCCACGGCAAATGGGCGCTGCACCTGATGCAACATGAGCCGGTAGACGTGCTGATGGTACACTTCATTGCCCTGGACATCATGATGCACGCGCTGTGGAAATTGATGGACAGCAACCATCCCCGCCATGAGCCATCCCCATTTCGGGATGGCATTTTGGGCGGCTACCAGCTGGTGGACAATTACATTGGCCAAATGTTGGCCCTGCTGCCGGAAGATGCTCACGTCATCACCATGTCTGACCACGGCTTTGGGCCGCTGCACCGCATTGTGAACCTGAACAATTTTCTCATGGAAAAGGGGTTCCTCAAGCTAAATCGTTCGCCCAAAACTATTTTGAAATCGCTGGCGTTTAAGCTGGGGATTTCGCCCGCCGTCATTTATCGGTTGGTGGAAAAGATTGGCCTGCAAAATATGGCGACGAAGGTGTCTAAAAATACGCGCAACCAGCTGCTGGGCAAATTTCTCAATTACGACAGCGTGGATTGGAGCCAGACGGTCGCCTACAGCATGGGGCACGTGGGGCAGATTTACCTGAACATGGCGGGGCGGGAGCCAAACGGCATTGTGACCCAGGCCAGTTACAAGCGCACCCGGCAGGATATTGTGGCGGCATTGCAAGATTTGGTGGATGAAAACGGCCGTTCCCTCATCACCCAAATCATCCTGCGCGAAGAAACCTACCACGGCCCCTACACCGAAAAAGGACCAGACATCCACCTCATTTTGGACGATTACAACATCATCGCCTACCCGCTGTTTGCCACCAACGGCAAAATCGTCACCGAGCAAATTCGCGGCGACTCCGGCTGCCACCGCCGCGAAGGCATTGTGATTGCCCACGGGCCACAGTTCAAAGAAAATATGCAGCTCCCCATCAGCGCCGACATCATCGACATTGCCCCCACCATCTTTGCCCTGCTGGGCGAAGCGGTGCCACAGCATATGGACGGCGCGGTGCTGGTTGATTTCTTCAAAACCCCGCCCGAGGTCACCTACTTCGACGCCGAACAAGAACTGCGCGACGCCCACACCCTCAATGAAACCGACAACAAGCAAATCGAAGACCGCCTACGCGACTTAGGTTACCTCTAAGATTTTCATCAAAGATTTCACAGATTCACCAGATTTTTAATCATCTTTTCAATCTGCGAAATCTTTGATTTTTTATTATGACATCACCCGAAGACAGTTCCACGCCACCTGCGAAAACAAAAAATCGGCTCATAACCTTGCTTAAGGTGGGCATCACGCTCATCAGCTTGGCGTATGTGTTTACCAACGTACCCCTCAGCGAAATTGGGGACGGCATTCGGCAAGCGCGGTGGGGTTGGCTGTTTGCGGCCATGCTCATCAACTTTTCTGGGCTGGTGCTGCGCTCGATCCGCTGGGCAATTTTGCTCAACGGCATCGGCAGCCGCGTGCCGCTGCGGCAGCTGATCAAGCTCTATTTTGTGGGCGCATTTTTCAACGGCGTGCTGCCCTCCGGCTTTGGCGGCGACGTGGTGCGGGTCATCGAGGTGGCGGAAGATGTGCCGCAAGCGACGGCCGCGGGCACCGTCATCGTAGACCGGTTGAGCGGCTTGATGGGGCTGTTTTTGCTTGGCTTGCTGGTGATGGGGTTCAATCCTGAGGTATTTCCTCAAGAAATTTTGTGGCAGGTGGGCACCGTCTGTTTGTTGGGATTGGTCGGCGGCGGTTTGCTGCTGCGGGGCTGGCGCTGGTTCCCATTTTTGGAGACGCTGCTGAACAAACTGCCGCAAAAGGTGGCACGGCCGTTTCTAAAACTCACCGCCACCCTCAAAGCCCTCCCAACAAACTCATTGCTGCAAGCGTTGGGCATCTCGCTGCTGTTCAACTTTTTGCTGATTGGGCAGTGGACGGCCGTTTCGCGCGGCATCAATTTAGAAATCAGCTACTGGTACCTCATGGGCGTCGTGCCCGTGATGGCCATTGCCCTGCTGGTCCCCTCCTTCAGCGGCCTGGGCGTGCGCGAAGCGATTGCCCCGCTGCTGTTTGCCGGGGCAGGCCTGTCGGAAGCGCAGGCGGTTACCCTCTCCCTCATGGTCTTCTTCGTCAAGCGAGCATCTGAACTGGTGGGTGCGCCGGTTTATTTGGTTTCGCTGTGGCGGAAACGGCCGTAAACAGCCAAACTCTTCTTGCTTCAGTCAAATTCAAACCATGCTATAATTCATTCTGCAAGATACGTCAGAAGCAATGGATGATTATGAGGATCAAAAATTATGACCCAAATCGAATTGCAGGAAGCAGAAAAACAATTTATGAAGCTGGTTGAAATGGCTGCGAATGGTGAAGAAATTATTATTTACAAAAACGAACGGCCGTTTGTGAAGCTGCTGCCCATTACGCCATCAATCCAGAAACGCGAGTTTGGTAGTGCCAAAGGATTGATCCAGATGGCAGACGATTTCGATGAACCGCTTGCAGATTTTGAGGAGTACATGTAGTGCAATTTCTGCTGGACACGCATACATTTCTTTGGTTCATCAGTGGCGATGAACGCCTTCCATCAGCCGCCCGTGACCTTATCGCGGATATCGAAAATGAAATATTCTTGAGCGTTGCCAGCCTGTGGGAAATTGCCATAAAAGTCAGCCTAAAAAAGCTCAAGTTGGGCGCCCCCTTCGCAGAATTATTTCCAGGTCAGCTTATCAAAAACGAGATCAACGTGCTGCCGATTGATTTTGAAGCACTAAACCTTGTAGCCAACTTACCATTCCATCACCGCGATCCGTTTGACCGCCTCATGATCGCTCAATGCCTTACCCAAAACATGCCAATTATCAGCCGAGATAGCCAATTCACCGCTTATCAAGTCAACCAAATTTGGCAAAATCCGTCTGACTAAAACGCCAGCAAATCCTCAATTTTGTTTTGAATTAAATCTACCGTGGGCACCACGCCATCCATGAGCTGAGTGCTGAACGGCACGGGGGTTGACGGGGCCGTCACTCGCTCCACCGGCGCGTCCAGATCGAGGAACGCCTCGGCAACGACGGTGGCGGCGATTTCTGCGCCAAAGCCGCCCAGGCCGATGTCTTCATGAACGATGAGGCAGCGGGACGTTTTTTGCACGGAGCTGAGCACCAGCGCCTTATCCCAGGGCACCAGCGTGCGCAAATCAATGATTTCGATGCTGGCGTCTACAGACTGTGCGGCTAATTCGCAGCGTTCCACCATCGCGCCCCAGGTGACAATGGTCAGGTCGTCGCCCGCGCTGGTGATTTTGCCCTGGCCGAAGGGGAGCAGGTAGTCGTCGCCGGGATACGGCCGTCTCGCCCAGCCCGCATCCAGCATCGCCCGATGTTCAAAAAAGATGACCGGATCGTTGCCGCGCAGCGCCGTGCGCAGCAGGCCCACGGCATCCTCGGCGTTGGAGGGGGCGGCAAAGAGCAGCCCTGGCTGGTGGGCAAAGGTCACCTCGCTGGTGACGCTGTGCCACGGGTCGCCAATTTTGCGGTAGCCGCCGGGGATGCGAATGATGATGGGGGCGGCAAAACGGCCGTTTGTCCGCCAGCGCACCGTGCCACAATTGTTAATCGACTCGGTCGCCGGGTCGGCATATTTGCGGAACTGGATTTCCGGCACCGGCACCAGGCCCGCGTACGCCATGCCCACCGCGCGGCCGATGATGCCCTCCTCGTTCAGGCTGGTGTCGAAGACGCGATCCTCGCCGAACTTGCTTTGCAGACCCAGCGTGGCGGCATGGACGCCCCCTTTGTGCCCCACATCCTCGCCAAAAACCAGCAGGCGCGGATTCAGCGCCAGCTCCACATCCAGCGTGCGCCGGACCGCTTCGATCATGTTGATGCGGCGCGGATCGGGGGGATTGGCAACGGCCGTTCCCCTTGGCAGCTCAATTCCCTCAGCCAGCAGCCCGCCTACTTCCTGCGGCCGTTCCGCGTCAGAAAAGATAAATTTCGTCACGGTCGCCGCGTCGGCGTGCGGCTGCTTCATCGCCTCGTCGCGCGCTTTGGCCACGTCGCGTTTCACCTGGTTGCGCAAATTTTCCCACTCATTTTCACGCATCAGGGCGGGCACCAAATAATCGTGCAGATGGGTGATAGGGTCCTGCTGCCACTCCGCCTTGCGCTCCGCTTCCGTTTTGTACGCCTGGTTGTCCACGCTGGAATGGCCAGACAGGCGCGGCACCGTCAGCCGCAGCAGGCCAGGGCCGTTGCCTGCCCGCACTTCGCGTACAGCCGTATGCACCAAATCGGCCGTTTCTGCTGGAACAGTCCCGCTGCCGTCCCAAATGGTGAGATTGGCAAACGAGGCCAGATTGGCAGCGATGTTGCTGCCCGGCGTCTGAGCTGGCCCTTTGACGGAGATGGCGTAGCTGTTGTCCTCGATCACAAAGAGCAGCGGCAGCGCCAGCGTGGTGGCCATCGTCAGGGCGCTCCAAAAGCCGTTGGTGGCCACCGCCCCGTCGCCGCCAAACACCACGGAAATGCTCTCTTCGGCAGCGGCCGTTTTCAGCGTCTCTTTGTGGTACTGGATCGCTTGCGCCCAGCCCGTCGCCGGGGTGAATTGGGAACCGACGTCGGCAGCCATCGGCAGCACCAGGGCGCGTTTGCGCCGGGGCAGGCTAAACACCACCCCCACATCCCGCCCGCCGGTGATGCTGCCCGTGCGGGCCATGTCGGAAGCCAGCGCCTCAACTAACGTCAAACCGATGCCAAGCATAAACGGCCGTGACCGGTAATAAACGCTGGCGGCATCATACGGCCGGTCCAGCAGCTGGCTGACGAGCAATTGCCCCAGCTCGTGCCCCCGCGCCGAGAATTGGTACGTCACCAACCCTTGCGGCGTGAGCTCGTTTTCTTCTAGTTCGTCCATGATACGGGAGGCCAATGCCAGCCGGGCGACTTCTTGCCAATCGAATGCGGGATGTAAGTCCAATTGTAACGCTCCATGTGGTATTATTTGTGGGAATTTCTCTCATTACAGCTTTGTCAGGGGGCATAATGTTACTGCAAAAACTGCGAAATGGAAAAACGGCCGTACTTGTCACAATTCTTATCATTTTAGGCTTACTCATCGCCATGCCGCTCCTTCTTCAGGCAGACGCCACGGGAGAAGCCGACGGTTTCCTGTTTTTACCCATGATTTACAACCAGGTTGAAACCGATGGCACACCAAACCCAATCACTGAGTCTACAGCTACACCGACATTCACAGCCTCGCCCACTATTCACCCGGCAATTACAGCTTCAGCAACACCATCTTATACGGCCACCCCAAGCCCAACAAGCACCCCTGTGGAACCCTATATCCTTGCCGTGCCAAACTGTGGCCCAGGGCCAAATATTCAGTTCAATTTTCAGGCATATAATTGGCCAGTGGATCAGTCGGTGACCTTCTTTTGGCAAGGCGTACCTCAAGGAACTTTCCAGGCAAATATGCACACGGGTTCTTTTAACATGACCTGGTCATTTGACGGACTGACAGATGGCATTTACATGGTCAGTGCGCAATCCGGCATAAGTGGAGCCACTGCATCGAACCAGATTTATATCCCCTGTGGTATTCTGCCAACCAACACGCCCACACCTACCAGCATATCAACGTCCACCAACACACCCGCGCCCCAGCCTGCTGATTTGGTTGTGGGGCAACCTCAGTTGATTAGCACACCCCCCATCATTGTGTACCAGCCACTTGCTTTTGAGGTTCCCATTACCAATACGGGCGACATTAACATTAACACCCTCTTTTTTGTGGATTTACTCTTCAGTCCACCCCCAGGGCATATTGAGGATTCGTATACGGCCGTTTCTTCACTCGCCGGTGGCAGCACAATCACCCTCACCATCACTTCTACCATCGGGCTGGCAAATTTTTTGGGCGATCATCAAGTAACTGCCCTGGTTGATTCGCTAGACCACGTCATCGAGGTTGACGAAACCAACAATCTGTCGGCTCCCTTTGAAATTACCATTGCAGAGCCAGCGATGACGCCCAACTACACAGCGACCCCCACAGGCGGCTCAACGATTAGCGGCACGGCCATGGTGCTGTGGAACGGCAATTTGCTTCCTCAAGAACGCATGCACATTTCAGCGATCGAGGAAGCGACCGGCCAGGTCATCGCTGTAACGTACAGTGATGAAAATGGATTTTACCAGTTCAATAGTTTAACTGAGGGAGTTGCTTATACAGTGCAGGGCTGCATCACAATCGACAACAATGCCTATTTCGGTATTCGCACCAACCAGACGCCGCCAAATGCTTTTGTGGCTGTTTTTGCTCTTCAGAGTTCATCTTGTCCGTAATCAGGGCTGATGTGTGGGGATAACGGCCGTTGCCCGCGCCATTTTAGGAAAACAAGCGCTCAAACGATCCTTGGCGGTCTGCTTCAAGCGCTTCCAAAGCAGATTTATCTGATTTCCAACTTGCAGTCACTCTTTGGGAAATAGCTTCCAACTCAGCCATGATTCTGGCAACTTCGGCGTCGCGGTTGATTTCATCGGTGGATTCGGCCCTTTTTTCTCGCATCTTAATTTTCTTTGCCATTTCAACCTCATTCAAAATTCACGATTAGCCATTCATTATTCCAAATAATAGCCACCAGTCAATCCTACCGCGTTGGTCAATTTTGCAAAATTGACCTACAGGAGCAACGATGGACATGTTTTAGAAAAAGGTATGCTATTATCTGCCCATGACTATTGAACAAATTTTACAAGAAGTCGCTTTAATGCCTGCGCCGACACGCGCGTATATTGCTGAAAAAATCCTGGAAATGATAGATGCCGAGGAGCAAATTAATCTATCTCCGGAATGGATCAGCCTCATCGAAGAACGTGTTTCGGACATAGATGCTGGCGTGGTGCAAATGGTTAAAGCCGAAGAAGTGATGAAGCAAATTTGGTTAGAGCTTAAGTAATGGAAATCGAGTTTCATCCTGATGCAGTGTCAGAAATCAGAGAAGCGCAGGGCCGGCGAAGGTCCTGACGATACAAGAAACTTTAACCCGCATCTCCAATTTCCCCGAATCATATCCAGTTGTTACCAGCAATATTCGGCAATGTAAAGTCTCCCATTTTCCTTATGCCATTGTCTATCGAGTACAGGTCAACTTTGTTCAAGTAATTGCATTGGCTCATTCGCGTCGGCAACCGCAATATTGGTCGGGACGAGGTAAAAGATAAAATTCGCCGTATCCCACCCTCTCCCCCTTCGCTTTCTTCCTTGTAAAAAACACCCCACACTAAAACCTAAAGATCGAGCCGCAGCCGAAGTTTCGGCCGTTTCCACCTAATCTATGCTAAAATCCAAAAATTCAGCATAGTGATATGAGCGACCCTACCAGTGGCCAGTCCGCAACCGAATAACTTTCGTGCTCAGCAGAGGGCGAGACACAGAAAGAAAATCAATTTACTCTTGCTGCCTTACAGTATTGGTGGGCTATTTTTGTAACCCTTTACCTTTAGGGGCGCCCCGCCGAGCCGTTTTGGCAAATATGGCAAAATTCAGATCACTTAATTGACGGACTTGCTATTGCAGACGGTCATGTTTTTGCTGTTGTCAATGAATATTTTGATTTTCCCCCACCCCAAAACCCAAATATGATTTTAACCCAAATCGATTTGGAAACTGGAGGTCACATCTGGAAACAAGAAGATAAATATTATGGAAATATTCTCCACAATGACGACTATATTTTTGTGAAAAGAAATTCTTCAGAGATTGTTGCACATTGCAAGATTAAAAGCGGACCTTTCAACAAAAAAAAATATGTGTGACTTTCATTACATTTCCGACCTTTCTATCTGACCAACCCGAGTGTTAAACAAATTTACTGGCGAACTCGTTGGTAAAGTAAACTTCTCAAATAGTTTATTTTTGCTAGGTGATGACATTGCAGAATATTATTTTGAGGTTGCGGCCGATTCCAATTATGTGGCACTCTTTTTTGCCGATAGTTGGCAAATTTTTGTCTTTAGGTTTGATAGTTGATATCAGGAATTAAAAATCGCAGCGTCTTGCATCGCACATGCTAATTTATGCAAAGTCGTATCGGCAACGGCCGTTCACCCGTTCACCCCCTCACCCCTGTCCCACAAACCAACGACGCACCAGCTCAATTTGAAAGCGCAGGCCGTCGCCGTGTGGCTCGATGAGTTCGCGCTGCTGGAGTTGGGTAAGGGTTTGGTTGAGCACGGCCACTTCGGCAGGCTCAGTGCGCGCCGTTTCCACCCCCCTCACCCCCTCTTCTAACTGGCTACGCGAAACCGGTTGCTTTTCACCAGCTTGGGCCAGCAAACTCAGCACCTGCCCGCCCACCTCATCCGTCTGGTTACGCATGTCGGCGAAGAAAAAGCTGCCGTGGATGAGCGCTTCGGGTACGGCCGTTTCCACATCCCCCACCGTCGCCAAGCGGCGCTGCGCCGGGGGCTGTTCGTTTTTCAGGGCCACAATCTCGGCGCAAAGCAGCTGCACCAGGAACGGATGCCCCCGCGTCAGGTCCAGCACTCGCTGGCTGGCGGCCGGTTCATAGCGCAGGGCAAACTGCTGCACCGGTGTTTCCACCAGCTGCCGCGCCTCGTCCGGGTGCAGGTAGCCAATGTGTACCACCTGCACGTTAATCAAATAGCTGGACCAGCGCGAAAATTCCGCCAGCGTGTGCGAGCCGGAGAGCAGCACCTTAAACTTGGGCCGGTGCTGGATGAGATGGCGCAGCATCCCCAGCACAATCTCCTCGTCGAAGCGCTGCAAGGCCAGCACCCGCTCCAGCGCCTCGAACTCGTCCAGCATCAGCAGCGCCGTTTGGCCGCCCAGCGCCGCCTCCACCTCGTCCAGCCATTCGTCGAAGCGGGTGAACGGGTCGTCGTGCAGCTGCTCGCGGCTGAGCGGCGGCAACGCCACACCCCGCTGTCGTTTGGCCGACTGCACCATGCTGCGGGCGACGTTGTACAAAAAGCCCGCCTCATCCTGCGCCCGCGAGGCCGGGCCTTGCAAGTCCACAAACAGGGGCACGATGCTGCTGGGCAGCAGCCGCCCCAAATTGTTGAGCAGCGACGTTTTGCCCACGCGCCGCTGGCCGTAAAGCAGCAGCGGCGGCTGGCGGCGGTCCAGCAAAAGCTGCTCGATCCGGCTGCTCACGTCCTGCCGCCCGATGAAAATCGCCTGCTCCGCCGTCAGCGGCACGCCGATGATGTACGGGCTGTCAATCTCCTGGCGCAGCTCCGCCTCCTCGGCCAGCCGCGCCCCTTTTTCGCCAATGATGTGCCGCCAATTCGCGGCAATCGGGCGGAAGCGGGCGGCGTAGGGCTCATTGCTGCGGGTGAGTTCGCGCAGAAGGCCATCGAGCCGATCTTCGACGGCGTGCAGGGCGAGGCGCTGGTTGTAGGCGCTCTCCTGCTGCAAGGCGGCGGCCACGTCGGTGCTGAGGCGGCTGAAGCTGCGCAGCAGGGCGCTGGCCGGACCCACCAGATCGCCCGCCGCCAATCCGGGATGCACCTCGGCGATTTGCACGGCCGTTTCACACCGTTCCAACTGCCGCGCATCCAGCTCAATTTGGGCCGATTGGGCCGCCCAACGCTGCCGGGTATTGCTCAGGTAAGCCATCGCCGTGCGCCCCTCGGCCAGGTTTTTGTGGATGGTCAGCAGCAGGTGGGCGTCCAAATTGAGCAGCGGCAGTCGCTGAAATTCGTCCCAGAAGGCGGAGTGCAGGTGCAGCAGCGGCCGTTTCCCCCCATCCTCCGCCCGCTGCACATCGAGCCGGTACAAAATGCGATTCCAGATGAGCAAAAATGGGTAGAGCAGCACGGGCCGCCACCAGGCCAGGGTCAGCCCCAGCAAAATCCCGGCCAGGCCAAAGGACAAAAACGGGCCGTACGCCGCGCCGTCGGTGGCGAAGAGGAACAGCCCCGCGCCGCTGCCCAGCGCGCCCGCCAAACCGCCCGCCCAGGTGCCCGCAATTTTCTCGGCCAGCACGTAGGGCAGGGCAAACAGGGCGGCCACAAAAGCGACAAAGGCCAGCGCCTGAACCAGACCGCCAACGGCCGTTGCCGACGGCACACCACCCGCCAGCCAGACGGCCGTTCCCACCAGCACCCCCGCCACCAAACCACGCCGCCAACTCTGGCTGCGCCAGCCCACAGCGATGCCAAACGGCAGCGCCGCCAGCAGCGCCGTCGCCCAGCTGCCCTCCAGCAGCCGCGCCAAAAAGCCCGCCGCCAGCCCGATGAGGATGCCCACCACCATGCCGCTCACCTGCCGTAAAACGGAGACGGAAGCGACTTCCTGCACCATCTCTTCCCGCGTCACGCCCACGCCGACGCCGTAGGCCAGCCCGCCCGCCAGCCCGCTCGTCGCTCCAATCAAGCTGCTGATGGCGATTTCCAAGGCGACTGGTGCCCCGTTGAGGACCAAATCGCCAGCGGCGCGCAGCAGCAGCGCCCCGCCCAGCCCCAGGGCAAAGCCGGTGGCCATGCCCACCGTCACGCCAATGGCCACGCTGCCCGCGATGCTGACCGCCAGCCCCACAATCAGCCCCACGGCGATGCCCAGCATGACGCCCAGCAGCAGCGCCGTCGGGGGCAGGTTGAGCAGCCAGAGCACGAGCGCCAGCAGCAGCCCAACCAGCAGGGGCCAGGCAAAAAAGGTCATGAGGAGGAAGCGGAGAACGGCCGTATTCCCCCACTGCCCTCGCTGCAAATCAGCCAAACTAAAATACGGGGAAAGCGTGCTGTCGATCCGTTTGAGGTGGTTGCGCCACGCCGAGGGGTGGAAAAAGAGCCAAAACAGCAGCCGCACGCTGCCGGTGAGCAAATTACCGGTCAGCGTCGGGGCGTCGGTGTAGCGGTTGCGGAGGGTGTCGTTCATGCAGCATGGCGTGAAACGTGATGCGTGATGCGTGACAAGATTCACGCATCACGCATCACGCATCACATTCTCCTAACAGCATCAAATCCATACCTACTTTTCCATGCGCCGTAGCGGTTCCAGCTGCCGCAGGGCTTCTTCGCGCCAATCGTCGCCGGTTTCGCCTTCGCTCAGGGCCAGCAGGCGCTCGCGGCAGAGAATTTGCAGCGGCATGGGCCAACGGCCGCTTTCTGTCAAAATCCACTCAACATCCCGGGCGGCAAACTTAATCGGCGAAGTGGCGATGAGATTGCGTGCCCCTTCTTCGGAGAGGGGACCGAGAACGGCCATATAGCCAAAAATATTAAAAAAGGGGGACCCCATGCCCTGATGCTGGGCCAGCACGTCCGGCGGCTGGGCGCTGGCCAGGACAAAGCCGAGGTTGCCATCCACCTGGTTGGTCGCCAGGGAGCGCAAACTTTCCCAAAAGGCATCGTCCAGTTCAGGATAGCGGGTCAGGGCCACGCCCAGCTCGTCGAATAAAATCACGGTGGGGCGGACCAGATTGTCGCTCACCACGTCCATAAAATTTTCCAGATGGCACGGTTCGGGTACCTCAAGTTCC
Source organism: Candidatus Leptofilum gracile (assembly GCA_016713825.1). Lineage (GTDB taxonomy): Bacteria > Chloroflexota > Anaerolineae > Promineifilales > Promineifilaceae > Leptofilum > Leptofilum gracile. Next base: position 539,979 of record JADJOJ010000007.1, read on the forward strand.
ATTTCCGTGAGCAGGGTGCGCAGCAGCGTCTCTTGCCGCCCCAGCCGCGCATCCTGAAAATCGATAAAAATCCAGCGGGTGTCGCTGGCTTGCGGCAGCCAGTCGGCCAGCCGCAAATAATGCAGCAGCGAGGTCTTGCCGCTGCGCCGTGGCCCAATAATGGCGGCGTTTTGCAACGGCCGTTGCCGCAGCATCGTCCCCAACCGCTTCAACTCCCGCTCGCGACCGAAGAAGTGAGACGGTTCAGTAATTGGCGGACCGGCAATGAAGGGTGAACGGGTGAACGTGTGAACGGGTGAAGGGGTGGGCGATGAGGACATCGCGGGGTGACCGGGAGACAAGGTGACCTCTTTCACCTTGTCTCCTTGTCTCCTTGTCTCCTTGTCATAGTTTCCAGAGCGAATCTGCTCATGCAGCACGGCCGTTTCCGCCGACACATCCACGCCCAGCTCAGCGGCCAAAATTTGTTGGCATTGGGCGAACTGGTGCAGGGCGGCGGTGCGCTGGCCGTCGCTGGCCAGCAGGGCCATCAGCAGGCGGTGGCTCGCTTCGCGGGTCGGTTCCAGGCTGAGCAGCTGCCGGGCCACACGCAGGCCATCGGCCAGGTCGCCTTGCGCCAAAAGCTGGCTGGCCCAGGCGTGGTGGGCGGTGAGCGCCTGGTTATGGAAAAAGCTGCGCTGTTCATTGAGCCAGTTATCAAAATCGGGAGCCTGGCGGATGTAGAACTCTTGCAAAAATTCACCCCGGTAGAGGGATACGGCCGTTTGCCAATCCCCCCCTTCTTTTTCACTGGCGCGGATGGTTTGCTGGAAAACGGCCGTGTCTACCCACACTTCAGCATCAGGATTTAGCCCCACGCTTTGATGGCTGATTTGCAGGTACGGCTCCACCTGTCGGCGCAGCTTGAGCAGCTCACCGCGCAGGTTGCGCCGCGCATCGGACTCCGGCAGCTCGCCCCAGAGCAGGTTGGCCAGAGCGTGACGAGAATGAGCACGGCCTCCACCAAGCGGCTCAACGGCATTACGCATACCCAGGTGGCCGTTCACCGCCAAATAGCACAGCAGCGCCTGCGCCTTCCCCGAATCCAGTCCGATCAACGGTTCATCGTCGATTGTGATGTGCAACGGCCCTAACAGAGCCAATTTCAGTACTTTTGTCATGCCTTCTGTTCACAAATCAGTCCATGATCAACGCTTGATCAACGCTTGATTGACACGCCTCTGCTACTCTATTAAACGTGACCTAAACTATTTACCGTGAATCAATATCGGAACCAGTATACCGGAAACAAGATTTTGATGGAATTACCAGCCCGGTAACCAAATGTAGAGACAATATCTCATGATCGATTTCAAAAAACGATTCAACGACTCGCCCGGACAAGCCCTCGTCGAATTTGCCCTTATCATATCGGTGCTGCTGATGATGATCTTTCTCATTATCGAAAGCGCGCGCATTTTGTGGGCCTGGAACACCGTACAAAACGCCGCCCGCGAAGGCGCACGCTACGCCATCACCGGGCAAGCGGAAGCGCCACTTTGCCCTGTCGATTTTGGCCAGCCCAAATTCGTCTCTGGCGATCGCGACGTTTGTGATGATTTGCGCGTGGCTTCCATTATTGCCAGAGCCCATGTCGCTTTGTCTGGCCTGCCGCTAAACGAAGATTCCACTATTTTTGAAGACGATCAATATTACAACATCGAAGTGTGGGGAGTGGATCAAAGCGGGCAGCTGCAATATGACTTTGCCGGTATCCCCAGCAATCCTGTGGTGGTGCGCGTCACCTACCGAGTGCCGATCATTACCCCCTTCTTTGTGCCCATCTTGCCCTCTATTCCCGTGGTTGGCCAGGAAACATTAAACAATGAAACTTTTGGCCAGCTAGGCGGCACCGGCAACGAAGGGGCAGCCTTACCGCCCAACCTGCCGCCCGTGCCCACGCCTGGCGTCACGCCCTCGCCCACGCCCTCGCCCACGCCCTCTAACACGCCAACGCCAGGCCCCTCCAACACGCCTACGGCAACCGCCACCCCACCCCGCTGTGACCTTGCCTTTGATGTAGCCCCCGTGTCGGGCAATAACTTTGTTGTGGTAACCGGAGATGTGGGCATTACGGTAGAGATTTATAACCTCACCAATAACTCAGCCTTTTTGGGCAGCGCCGTTCTGCTCGGCCCGGTAGATGGCCATGCCTGTGACGGTCTGGCAACCATTTTGATCAACCCCGCCCTGGTGAGTGGCAACATCGGTGACATTTTGCTGGCGGTTGAACCTACCTTATCCAGCAACAATGACACTGCCATTGTGGTGGGCGTGCCCCCCACCGCCACGCCCTCGCCCACATTGACCCCCGTGCCAACAAGCACGCCTACCAATACGCCTTTGCCTACGGCCACCAACACGCCCACCGGTGCCTACATTTTTGTATCGCCTAACTGTGGGCCTGGGCCAAACGCAATTTTCACCATTCAGGGGATCAACTGGCCAACCAACCGGTCGGTCACACTTTCCTGGCAGGGCATCCCGCAAACCGTTTTACAGGCTGGTGCACATACCGGCAACTTCACCTATACCTGGACATTCCCGAACCTGACGGCAGGAAACTACACGGTAAACGCTCTGTCGGGCACCAATGGGGTGTCCTCATCTTCGACCTTTACCATTCCCTGTGCGGGACAGCCAACTTCTACACCTGCGCCAACTGTTACTTTAGTCCCTGCCGATCTGATTGCGGTAAGTCCACCGCAACTGGTTAGCACACGGCCCATTGTTGCCTACCAGCCCGTTGAATTTTCGGTTGTGATCACCAACACGGGGCAGGTAGATGTTAGCAACCAGTTTTTTGTGGACATTTATCTAGACCCAACAACTATTTTGACTGATCGCATTCCATTGGCAGAAAGTGATGGATATTCGGCCGTTAGTGGGCTTGCCGGTGGAGCCAGTCGAACAATTACGATTCGAGCACCGGGTGGTTTTACAAATGTACCAGCAGCTCACCAAGTTTATGGTATGGTGGACTCAGTGCGTCAAGTCACTGAGCTAAATGAAACAAACAATGTTACCAACCCGCTCACTGTTCTTAACGTCACACCGGCGGCCACACCAACACCAACACCGAATCTTGCTGGTGAAAATGAAATCAGTGGCGTGGTACAAGTCCTGACAAGTGAATTGCTACCGCAGTTTAGAGCGTTAGTCACACTAATCGATCCTGGAGTCGGTGGTAACGGCATTGTTGCCATAACGCAAACGGATTCTGTAGGTTTATATACTTTTTCAAATGTTCCGCCTGCAACTAATCCAGGTGGTTACACAGTTACTGCTTGTGTGGTCATTGATAACTCAACATTCTCCGGTATTCGCACTGCACTTAATCCACCAACCAATCTAGCAAATATTTTTATGATTGCCGGACCATGTTCGTAAACCTGTATTAGGAGAACTATGAAGTTAATTCGCTATATTCCATTACTGTTTTTGGTGTTTTTGCCTCTTTGGATTGCAACTACCTTTGCTGAAACTAATACACCAACGGCAATTGAATCTGTATCGAACTGGGAAAATGCTATGGCTCTGACAGGAGCAAATGCGAACACACCTAACGGTGCGCAACGTCCAGTTATATCTGTAGCGCCAAATGGGAATTTGATCATCGTATACCTTAAACAGCTATCCGGTAACGATCTTGATACAGATCCTTTTTATCGAAAATCAACTGATGGAGGCAAAACTTGGACGGTTCCGGCAAGAATTTATTCGAGCATAGCATCTTCTCGGCAAGTTGATGTCGTGTTTGACAACTCTAATCGCGCTCATGCTGTATGGACTGAAAATAATAATCAACTATGGTATGCACGGGACGACGTTTGGGCGAGTAATGGTGCTAAACAACCATTTGCAAGTGCACAAATTCTAATTGAATCTCCACAATTGGCTGTAGGTCCAAATGGTGCTCTCCATTTAGTATGGTTTCGGGCAAACATTAACGATGAAAACATTCTCTATTCCAGTTCTACAAATTCTACAAATGGGGGAGCAAACTGGTCCACTCCTGAAGATATAAGCAATCCTACGGGTGCCTCTCTAGGGGCATCTCAGTCACCAGCTATAGCAATCGATAGTAGTAACCGCGTACATGTTGTTTGGGAAGAACAGGTTGGAGGCACACAATACCAAATCAACTATTCTAGAAGAGAAACTAATGGTGTTTGGTCTACACCTGTGGGTATCTCCACCGTTGTAACAGGAATAACAAGCGCTAGAGAGCCAAAAATAATTATCCAAGGCACTAAAGTAATCGTCGCTTTTGAAGATCGGTCGGCAACAAATCAACAGACTTTATATTATCTTGAATGCAGTTCTAACTGTACAACTACACCCGTAACAACTGCTGCGTGGAAATCACAGCTAGCAACTGTTCAAGCATACACAGTTAAAGATACAGATCCGTCATTCCTTGTCCCCCAAATTGTGTCTACTGGGCGTTGCAACGTGCTGTTTTTTAGCGGCATCATTGGCAGTCCAAGCAGTAATAATGAAAAAATCTTTCTGAGTGATTCATGTGATAACTTCAGTTCAAACCCAATGATTCAAGCAGTTAATAATAGTCTAGGAGCTAACGATAGAGCGATTAAACCTTCGGCTATTGCAGTAAATAATTGGACAATCTTTGTAGCTTACGAACGAAAAGGAACTACACGTAGTGATATTTACTTTGTGAAAAGCAAGCCGGCCCTTTATTTACCGGTAATAATTCAGCGGTAAGTGACAAAACGTATGAACCGTTTAGAGTGGATTTTAGGCATAATTTTGGTGGTGCTGCTGCTGGTGGTGGGGGCGCTGTCGTTGACGTTTTGGTTCCGCAATGACCGCACGGCCGTTTCCCCACCCGTCGCTAATTCTGCCACCACCATCGCCCAGCGGGCCGATGATATTGCCCCAACGCCAGCATATGACGGCCGTTCCGCCATCACCGCCTACGCCCAGGCCCGGAATGCAGCCATCAACTGGCAGGCAGATGCCCAAATCGTCACCGCCCAGGCCACCTGGCCCCAAGGGGCTACCGCCGAGCAAATTCGTCAGGGGCAAGAAAGCTGGGGCTTTACCTTCTACTCGCCCGCCGCGCAAAAGATTGGCGTGTTTTCGGTGGTAGAAGATGAAGCGCAGTTTGTGAGTGAAGGCGACCATGAAGCCGCCGAGCCACTGCTTTCTGCCAGCGGCTGGAATTTAGACAGCGATGAAGCGATAACCGCTTTTCTAGCAGGTGGTGGCAGCCGGTTCTTAAATGAAGGCGGCGTGGCCACGTTAACGATGGCGCTCTTGGCAAATGATGTGGAGGGAAACGGCCGTCTCGAATGGCAAATCTCCCTCTTCTCCTTACAAACCGGCAACGCCTTCACCATGCGTCTAGATGCCACATCCGGCGAAATTTTATCCACAAATCCTGAATCGTAATCGTACCGGAAACCTAACATTTGTAGCCTGTACAGGCAATCAGAGGCAACCATGAAACAGTTACACCCAACACACAAAAATGCCCAACGCGGTCAAAGCCTGGTCGAAGTCGCCCTCTTCTTCCCCATCTTCATCATCTTGCTCGCCGGGCTTGTAGAAGTTTCGCAGCTGCTCGTCACCCAAAACCGCGTCAGCAGCGCCGCCCGCGCCAGCACCCGCTTCGCCGCCGACGGCGGGCAGGATGAAGGCATGGTCACCGTGGTGCTCAACAATGTCACCCAAACCCTGCAAACTGAAGATAATGTTTGGGACATCTGGAGCATCCGCGCCACGGTCAATGATTCCGGCAATGGCTTTAATGGTGCCGGTGGTGCCTGGACATTTACCCACATTTACGGCATCTCCAACACCGTTCGCTTTGATGAAGTAGATGAAGCCGTCATCCAGGCCCGCATCCTCGATGAACTTCGCCGCGACGAGTTTGACAACCAGCCCAACGGCATCGCCGCCGGGCTAGATATCGTTGGCACCTTCACCATTCACGATGTGGAATCCATCTTGGGCCTGGATGCCATGGAACAGCTCGCCGGATTCTCCTCGCTCCAGGCACTCAGCGTGATGCGCATCACCGCCAACACCCAAAACGCCACCAACGGCTGTGCCGCCTTCCCCATTGCCGTCCATGAAGGGGCCCGCTCTGTTTCCGCCCCCGGCACAGGCTCAAACCCCTATCCAAATGCTGGCGACTTCACCTACCCCAGCAACCCACCCGTCTATCAATCCTTCTCCAACCACACAGATGATATCGCCTTGCTAGACGCCCAAGAAGGCGACGTCTTTCGGGTCTTCAACGGCGTTGGCAGCGGCAATTTTGGCTGGCTGCTCTGGAACACAGGGGTGAACGGCGACGCCAACAATCTAGAAAACAGCTTGACCTGGCCTGGCAACAGCACCGACTACAGTCCTTGCAGTGGACCAGGTTGCCCAGGAGGAGGAGGCGTGCCGGGATCGGGGTTTACTTATAACGTGCCTGGCTACATTGATCCACAAGATCCCGCTGATCATGCTATACACATTGATGATTTGATCGCTGCCAATACAGGCACGGTCAACTCCAATGGCGTACGCAATGCATTACAAAGCCATATCAACCTGGACCGAAACCTGCGCTTGATTGTGTGGAGTGAAGCAGTTGACGATCTCGGCAATCCTGTGGCTCAGAACGGTGCAAATGCCCGTTACCGAGTCGCCGGTTTCGCCGTCTTCCGCCTCGTCGGCTACAACCTCTCCCAAGGCTGGATTTTGGCCGAATTTATCCGCTGGGATGATTCTTGTGGGCAGGTAAATTAAAGAAAGACAAACCATTTATTCATCTAGCAGCGACAGATAGGTTAAAGCTAATGACTCGTATCAAACAACTCATACAAAATAAACAGACCGACACCGAGCGCCAAAAAGGACAAAGCATCGTCCTCATTGCCCTCATGATGGTGGTTATCATCGCCTTTGTGGGCATCGCCGTAGATGTCGGCTTCATCTTCGTCCGTGGCTCACAGCTCCAATCCGCCATCGACTCGGCCGCCCTGGCTGGCGTCGTTGAACTTTCTGGCTGGTCTCCGCCAGGCAACGCCACGCTAGAAGGCAATGCTCGTACCAAATCGGCGCAGTTTCTAAATGCCAACAACATGCCGGTATCGGTGACCAACTCCATCAACATTACCAACAACCTCAGGGTCTCTAACACGCCCCTAGGTGCCACAGAATATTCCATCACCGCCACCTGGCCCGTTGAAACGTTCTTCCTCAAAGTCATTGGCTTCCGTGAACCGATCAACCTCACCCGCTCGGCTACCGCTGCCATCTTCTCCCTGGCAGACATCTACGTGAGCCGCCGGGTGGAGGATGGTGTGTTGAGCACCTCCAACCAGGGTATCTTTGGCCCCGATTCCTGCACCCACATGGGTGACCCGTTTTCACCGCTTAACAGCGCCTGGGCACCTGGGCCCTACACCTACACCTACCGCATCTATGTGCCCCCCAACTATGAAAATGAGGTTGATAACGTTGTCCGCGTCGAGTTGTTCGACCCAGATTCCATCAACACTAGCCAAAACACGCTAACGGTTCTACGTTCCAATACCGCCATCAACGAAGGGCTAGGCAGCGTAGCCACAAAAACATGCGGCTCTAATGGTGGCAGTTCAGACCGCGTACAACCCTGCCTGCTAACCACAGATGAACAAAGTCTGGTTGGCACCAACAATATTGAACTAGACCAAATCAATCCGTTCTGGTTTGTCCGTATTGACGAAAACCGTATTCCACCTTCCAGCACGGGTGGCAGATGCAATACACCAGGTTCGTACACACCCTCTAGCAACACAGAAACGTTGTACAGCCTGTACTACTTTGCCCAAAATGCAGATGGCACAGTTGTCAGAGTCCCGCTAGTGTCTTACATTGGCCAAATTGGGGACGGCGTTCGGGATAATGGTGATCACCTGACCGACATGCGCTGGGTTTCTCCTGGGGCGACGCAACCTTTTTCGGCTGTGGATTCGCCCGGCGTAGCCGTGCCAGCCATTGCCGGAACCGCAGATAGTTTTGAAATTGACCTGACCAACGATGTACCTGGCATTGTTGAAGATCAATCGACAGGTGCTCGTTATATCTACCTGGCCGTTCGCAGCATTTACGGTGCCTCTGAAAATGGTTTCGAAATTTGGGCAGGCCCCCCCGACTATGTGGATTCGGTGCCCAGTGAAGTAAATGCCCGCAATCTGCACGTATTAAACAATCCGGGTTCGCATTCATCCCAAGGGGTAACCATTTATGGGCTTGGCAACCTGCCATTAAACTCAAACTTTAGCAACCCGGTAGATATTCCCTTGATTTACGTCACGCCAGACATGATTGGGCAGACAATTGAAATCAACATGTTCGACTCAGACTCTGGTGCGGCACCGCCTGTCATTTTCTACTTCGACTCGCTCGCTTTTACACCCAACAACAGCACACAGGGTTTTGATCCCAATCAAACCGACTGGGCCAAATCGTTTGGCATAAACGGCCAAACCGATCCTGATGGCATCCCAGCCAACAATCGCTGTCGGCCGCCAAACTGCGATAACCAATGGGTGGGGCAAAACAACGCGCCGCCCTATCGGATTACCATTCCTGGCGATTTGAGCAATTGTGATTACAGTAATCCCACCATGGATACCTGCACCCCGTTCTTTGGGGGGCGTCTGGTGGTTCGCTATGATGGTGGTTTCGCGGATACATACGGCTGGCAAATTAGTATTGAAGGGTTGCCTTATCTTGTCAGATAGTTTGGCAGCATACAAAAGTCTCAAAGACTTTTGCATGCTGAGTTATTATGATTCATATTTATTGGTACTGGTACTGAATACTTTGTTTCCAAAGTTTCATAGTCATGCGTTGGTAAAGCATTAGAGGCATCATATGAAAGCAATACAACAACAAACAAAAGCTCGCGCAGAAGCTGGTCAAGGCTTGATAGAATATGCCATTATCCTGATTCTTGTTGGAATAGCGGTTGTGGCTATTGTTAGCTTGATGCAGCCTGCGGTTGGGGATGTATTCTCACGCTTTGTGGCCCAAGCACCGGTGGCGCCGCCTTCGTTATTGAATTACACCCCCCCACCCACCTTCACCTCTACACCAACCATAGACCCCAATGCGACAAATACGCCAGTGCCGTCTAACACGCCGGTGTCGTCCAACACCCCCATACCGGCGAACACTGTCGCACCGTCAAACACACCAACGCCTTCGAACACGCCTTCACCCACGCCGTGTGCTGTGCCAAACAACTCGCACACGGTAAGCGGCAGCAACACGCGCGTCCAAATGGAAGATTTCCGCTGTGGTGGTGCAGGTGTTGCCTTTAGCGATCAGAATGATGGCGGCCCCGGCAGCGGCAGTTACCGCAGCGACGCGGGTAGTGAAGGGCCAGATCTGGAAAACACTTCAGACAGCGGGGGTGGCTACAATGTTGGTTGGACACGAGATGGTGAATGGATCGAGTACGAAATCAATGCACCTTCTACAGATTCTTATGCGTTCATTATTCGGTACGCATCTACAAACGGGAACAACCCACAACTGCAAATTAGAACAACATCTGTGGATTATGGTTATCAGGAGAACACGGGCACGATTAGCGTTGGCACCACAGGCGGCTGGCAAAATTGGGCGAATCATACGGCCGTTGTCACCCTCTTCCAGGGGAAAAATATTGTGCGCTTCAATATAACCAACGACAATGGCAACTTCAATTACTTCGACATTCAACCGTTTACACCAACAGCCACCCCCACGCCGATAACGCCAACGGCTACGACGCCCCCCACCAATACGCCCGTTCCCACCAATACACCTGCGCCGGTTACGATTACGCTGTACAGCAATTCTTCTCACGATGGTTACGTGCGTGAAACCAACAGAACTAGCAATGTGGGTGGGAACACCAACACAAATCTCGACACCATTTATGTGGGTGATGATGGCAGCCGTCGCCAACATATTGGCTTCATCAGTTTCGACACATCCTCTATTCCAACCAATGCCACAATTGTTAGCGTGCAGCTTCGCCTAAGACAACAAAGCACAAGTCGCACTCCATTTGGTGATAATGGCCTGGGCAGTCTGTTTGCCGATATTGCTACCTTCAATGGCTTCAGCGGAGATTATGGTCTGGTGTCTGGCGACTTCCAGGCACCGGCAGCCAGTAACAATGTCATTCTGCTGCCCGAACCCAGTGGCGATGGGGCCTGGTCAGAAGGGAATATGAATGCGGGCTTCTTCGGCTTGATCAACCGGGACGATTTCACCCAGTTCAAGATCCATTTTGAATCGGGTGACGATGGAGATAATAGAACGGATATGTTCTACTTCTACAGTGGCAACAGTGGGCAGGGTAGCCGACCAGAGCTGATTATTACCTACGTGGTTCCGTAAAGCAGAAAAGAGAGGTGGCGAAAATCGCCACCTCTCTTTTTTATCTTATTTGAGCAACGGCCGTTTCCCCACCCTTGCCACACGTTTTTTATAACCGTTACGAATCCCCCGCCAAAAAACCGTCCAGCATGGTGGTTACCGTATTAATCGCTTCGTGGCGCGCTTCATAGCGACGGCCGTTTGCACTCAGCGTTACGTGCACCAGACGCGCCAACCGCAGGGCATCCAAATGGTGAATCACCGTGGGGGGCCGCAGCCGCAGGCGACGCGCCAGTTCCGCCGGGGTCAGCGGCTCTTCGGAGAGATAGCGTAAAATGCGCAGGCGCGTAGGGTCTGCCAGTGCTTTGAGCATTTGGTACAGCAGTTCCGGCACCACCTCCCCCGGCACCAGCGAGACGCCATCTGGCCGACCGCCAAACAAGAAGAGCCACCGCGTTTTGTCGCGAGAGAACGCGGTGAACATAGAAAGCGGCGTGCTCCAAAATGAGGGAATCATCACCAGCTCTTCCATTTCGGCCGTTTGCTCAAATTCAAAGCGCAGCCCCTGGGACAGTTCATTGAGCAAATCGGGCAGCGGCAGGGCGGCGGCCAACACCTTGGCCTCGGCAATGCGCGCCTCCAGCGGTTTTTGAATGCGGGCCTCTTCTTCCTTAAAGAAGACATCGTAATAGACGGTGAGGGCATCGAGCAGGTTTTGGCTGTAAACGGCCGTATCCGCCCACACCGCCAGCCGCCCCTCCAGCTCTTCATCACTCATCCGCTTGCTTTTGCCCCGCTCTTCCCGCTGCATTTGGGCATACAGCTCGCGCAGCGCCTCTTTATCTTCTGGCCGCCACTGGCCCGCCGCCGCCACGCCAAACAGCAGCGCCTGCATATCATCCGCCATGTAGCAGGCAGCAATCTCCTGCAAACGCTGCTCCGGTGGAATGGCGGCCAACGTTTGCAAAATGGTGGCGCTGTCTTTGGGGCCAGCCTGGTTGGCCAGCCAGGGAATCATCCACAAATGATGGCCTTCCACGCTGTTTTGCAAAAATTCGCGCGGCTCCGCAGGCAGGCGCGATCGCACGCCTGCGGCCCATGAACCGCGCAAACCGTAACGCGCTGGATTGTGAACAACATCAAGGCTGGTAAAAAGATCGTAGGCGGTGCCTGTCTCCCAGGTTAACTGCGGTGCAATTTCCATTAAAACAATGTCCTGCTTGCTAAAAAATACCACAGAGAAAAAAGGGAAAGCCAGGAAACCAGCCGTGCCTCAACATGCTCTGTGGCTCAACATTAAATTTTCACCAGTTATAAACCAGAACGGCCGTATCCTCAACATTCATCCGCCCAAACGGGGCTAAAAAAGAGGGAACGTGGGAAACCAGGCATTAAACAGGGGATGTTTAAGCGGCATCTGGCTCCCACGTTCCAAGAGAAGAAGAGGCAAGTTAAAAAGGTTTCCCTGGCTGTAGCCGGCGTTTCGCCGCACCACAGCCAAAGAGGCTGCATTGTTACAAAGGTTTTACATATCCCAGGTGGCGTCACCGTAAAAATCGCCGTGATCTTTGGCTAAAAACGCCTCAATCTCAGCGCGGCGATCGCCCAGGCGAAAGTGAGGCCCGTGCCCAGGGTAGCAAACCGTGTCATCGGGCCAGGGCAGCACCACGGTGCGCAGCGTCTTTAGCGTGGTTTTGAAGCCGTCGCTGGACCAGGTGCGGCCGGGGCCACCGTCAAAAATCGTGTCCCCCACAATCACACGCTGATCATCGTTCAATACAAAACAAATCTGGTCGCCAATATGGCCGGGGGCGTAAACGGCCGTTACCACCTGCCCCCCCACCTGCACCGTATCCCCCTCACGCAGCCAGCGGTCCGCCTGAATATCTTTGCCGCCTGGCTCGTGCGGGCCATCGTTGCCCATGACGGGCACGCCCAAACGTTGGCGCATCACCTCTAGCGCCCCGATATGGTCTGGGTGCGTGTGCGTCAGCCAAATGGCAACGGGCTGGCTGCTGCCCAGCATCTCTTGCAAAATTTCCGGATCGTCACCCGGATCGATCAGCACGCTCTGGTTGGTGGCCGGGCAAATGAGGGCGTAGGTGTTCATGCCCCACGGGCCAACTTGCCGGGTTTCTAGCTGCAATTGCGCCATAAAAATCTCCTCGTCACTGTGGGTCGGATTGGCAATCCGACGTCCGGTTAGGGAATAGTGATGGTCCACTCAATGGTCCACTTGCTGGTTTTTTCGGTGGATTCGGCCGTTTTCGGGCTGGTTTCTTTTTCTGACATGACGCTTTCCTTTGTGTGTAAAAAAGCGGAGCACAGAGATGCGCAGAGAAGGCATCGAGTTCCACAAAGAAATAAATTAGGCTCTTGGGGAATTCAGGGGGTTTACCGCCCGTTATGCGTAAAACGTAAATCGTGACCAAAGCGGTATCACGTCTCACGCATCACGTTTCACGCCGAACCCCAAGAAATCCTGAAGACCCATAAATTATTGTTCGCGGGCCGCTTGCAACAGAGCCTCAATTTCGGCGATGTGGCCGCGCGTGTGGGGCGGCAGTCCATTCAAAAAGCTGGTGGCGATGTTGTGGTAGCTGCCTTTGCGGGCCACAATTTCTTCCGGCAGGTTAGCCAGCAGGGCCACAGATTCCGCCTCGGTGCGCTGCCAGAGGGCAACCATTTCGGCCAATGTGGGGTAAACGGCCGTTACCGAACGCACCCACGCCGCCGGATTGTTGGGGAAACCATCCAACACGCCATCTGTTAGCAGGGTCGCCGCCTGCATCTGCACCCCCCGCTCGGTGGTGATCAGGTGGGCCAGCAGCTCCTTGGCATTCCAGCTTTCCTCGGTGGAACGATAGTCAGCTTCCGCTTCGGTGGCGCCAACAATGGCGGCATCCAGTTCGGCATCCAAATCGGCGTAGATAGCCGCCAACGCCTCTGCAAGTGCAGCGGGCGCAGCGGGAATATCTGGCACGGGGCGGGTGCCCAGCGTCATCAAGGTTTGCTGCCGCTCGCCTGCCCGGTAATAGGTCACTTTTATGCCATCGCCGGGGCGATACGGCCGTAACGCAGCCTGCAACGTGGGGAAATCAGTCGTTGCGCTGCCACCCATATCTACAATAATATCTTCACCCTGCAAACCAGCCTGGGCCGCCCCGCTGCCCGCCATCGTGTCGTTAATCTGCACGCCCCCGGCAGCGTCAATGCCCAACTCAGTCGCCTGTTCGGCCGTCACCAACCCGGAAATAAGAATGCCCAGGAACGATTGGTCGTACAGCCGCTTGTCCAACCCGGTTTCCAAAACCGATTTCAAATTGGCCAGCCCCGCTTGCCAACCCTCACTGATGCCCCGGCGCATTTCAGCCGCGTCTTCACCAGCGGGCAAATCGGCATGTTCCAGGGTGAGGTGGGTGCCATTTTCGGTGGGTTTCAGAGTGATGGTGACTTGAGAAACGGCCGTTTCCAACCGCCCCTGCCAGGTAAACACCACTTTTTGCCCCGGCACCAGCGCAACAAATTCGCCCGTGGCCCAATACCCTTGCTGCCACCACAGATAAATACGCCCCCCTACTCTCGTGGCCACCTGGGAGGTGGTGCAAAGCCATTCCCGCAGGGCAGCCCCGTTGGTAATGGCATGGTAAACGGCCGTTGGCGCAGTGGCCAGCGCCTGCTCAAAAATCAACGTCGTGGTTTGGCTCATGGAATGCCCTCCGTAAGCGTGCCCCTAATGGGCATGTTGGGAGCGATGCAAGCTGGATGATGGGTAAAATTCATCAAAAAGTTAGGACTTACGCAGTTGCTCCGGCCGGTCTCCTGTGAAAACAGGCCGCGGATTACGCGGATGAACGCGGATGAAATCTGGGCGCAATCTGCGAAATCTTGTAGAAGTCAATCACTCCTTGAACAAAATTTCACCGCGAAGGCCGCAAAGATTAAAGAGTAAACCTTTGCGCTCTTTGCGTCATTTCCAGTTCAACCAATTCTTGACCATTACACAATCTGCAAAATCTGTGGATTTTTCATTCGTGGCGGTGCGCCAACTCATGAAATCTCCTGACCGAGCCGATGGTGGCACGGTGAGGACACCAGCCACAACCCTTTACGTGCGCAACGCCTAAAAGTATTAGATAATCATCTAACATCGGGAATAGTAAGGGCAATGGGCTGATTTGTCAACAAATAAAATAGGCTCTTTAGGATTTAAGGGGATTAGCACCGAATTGGCGCGAAAATCGGACTGACCTTGCGAAATCCGAAAGACCCCCAAAATTTGGAAGCAAAACCGACATCTTAACAGCACAAACCTACAATCTACCGACAAGCCAAACAAATGCTTGGAAACAGGGAAACGGCCGTTTACAATGCAAACAGTCACCGTTTTTCTACCAAATTCAAGCTATTGGGAGGCACACATGAAACCAAGTAATCCCCTTATTGTTGCTGCGGCAATCTTCTTTGTTGGCTTCACGCTCACTGCGGCGTATCTGGCCTTTCAAATTTGGGGGCTCATCTTTTTGCTGATCACCTTTCTGCTGTTTGCGGTGGGCATCTGGCTCTCTTACCGGGGGCGCGTAGAGCTGATTGATGAAATGGAGGTGGGCGTCATCTTCAACCGGTTCAACAACAGCTTCTGCCGTTTTGAAGTCAGCCCTGAACCACGCCCAGATGCTGACTGCAACGATTATCGTATTCAGCGATGGCGGCCGTTTGGGCTGCGCGGGCTGCTGCGGCGCGACCCCTACCACATTCGCCTGCGCTGGCATGAAACGCTAACGGGCCGCATCCCCAAACGGTCACTTACCGCCAGCGGCAAGCTGGAAAACATTCGCACCTCAGACGGCGTTCTGGTCACAATTCCCTGGAAGGTGTCGTACACGGTGGATGTCACCCTCATCCCGCCGAACCTGCGGCACAAAATGGCCCGCGCCCTGCCAGAGAATTCCGACAAAGTGGTGGCAGGCCGCGCTGAACGTGCCCTGAAGCACCTCATCGAAAACCAAACCGTCCACTCGTTATACGAAGCAGGTGCGCTGCAAGCGTTGGAAATGCAGCTCAGCCAAAATGTCACCCGCCTGCTAAACGGCCCCAATCTCGGCTTCAAGGATATTTCGCCAAAGGATGTGGCCCTGGGGCCAGTTGCCATGCCCAAAGAGGTGGAAAAGGCGCTAGAAACGGCCCACCAGCGCAAAATTCACACAGAAATGGTGGCCTTCGCCATGAAAGAGCTGGAAAAAGCGGTGAAGGAAATTACCCCGCAAATGCTGGAACAGTTGGAAAAGCTGGAAAAATTACGCATCCTGGATGAAAAAGAGATTGAATCCATCCATTTGGCCAAGGTTTTTGTGGGCAAATAAGCCCTTCCCTAAAGGAGATTGGAGATTAGAGATAAAAAATCTCCAATCTCCAATCTCCAATTCTCCCTTTACTCAGCAAAATCAAAAATCGCCACCAGCGGGTCATGGTCGGAGACGCGGCGGGGGGAGGTGTCTTCTGGGTCGGGGACGGGGTAGTCGGCGTTGGTGTGCAGCGGCTGCACCAGCGTCAGCCGGTCGAACAGCCCTGGCGAAACGACGATGTGATCCAGCGTTTGGGTACGGCCCTCGAAGATGTAGGTATACGGCCGTTCCCCCTCCCCCAAATACCGGTACACATGCTGCAATCCAGACGCCTCTAGCGTGTCTAGCGGCAGCGTCTGGAAGAACGAGTTCAAATCCCCCAACACCACAAAATGGGCCGCCGAGTTTGCCGCAGCAAGCTCGGCAATAATTGCCGTATTCCAGGCCGCTTGCGCCGCGCGCACCGGCTCCGTCGCTGCCTCGCCAGCGGAGAGCGAGAGAAAATGGTTGTTGAGCAGAATCACCGTCTGGTCGCCGCTGGCCAGGTGGGCGGTGACGGTAATCACCAGCGGCGGGCGGGCAAACAGCGCGTCTGGCGCATCGTGCGCCGCCACAGATTCCACAGTGGCCCGATCGCTGCGCACCAGGTAGCCCACGTCGATACCCCGCGAATCGTTGCCTTCAACCAAGAACGGCTCGTAGCCAAATTCGGCAATCGCCTCTTGCTCTACCAAATCTTGCAGAACGTCTAGATTTTCCACTTCCTGCAAGCCGATGATGGTGGGCGCCCCCAGCGCCACGATGGTTTGGGCAATTTTTTCCAGCTTGTTGCGGTACTCAAACACGGTGGGAATGGGCGGGCTGGAGGGGTGCGGCGTGAGCAGATCGAACAAATTCTCCACGTTGAAGGTGGCGATGCTCAGTTCATCTTCGCTGGCGGCGCGAATGGTGGGTAACGGCCGATTGATGGCGGCCACATCTGGCACAGCAATTGGCTCGATTTTGAAGTTGCCAAAAGTGTAGGCCAGCGGCCCCACCAAATTAGCCACCACATCCCCCTTGGCCACGGCGTACGGCAGGCTGTCCTGGTCATCGTGCACGGTGGAGGAGCCGTCGTCTACGTAAATCAAGAAGCCGCTCTCATCGGTGCGGGCTACGGAGGTGACGCCCCATTTTTCATAAACGAGGGCATATTCGCCGTACTGGGTGGTGGGGGCAATCACCAGCGCCGGGTCGGTCAGGCGCACCAGCACGCCTTCCAGCGCCTCGTTGTAAACCAGCGCCGCCGCTGGGTCTTGGGGCGGATCGTAGGGCACGGGGTCGAAGACGTTGGTATAGCCGGAACTGTTGACCACCACGTTGGCCAGCGCTTCTACCTGAAGCGCGGTTTGGCCGGATAGTTCACGAACACGGCCGTTTACATCCACCAAATCCCCCACCTGCACCGTAATCGGCAGCACGCCGGTGAAAACAAAGAGGCCGTCGGAGGTGACGGGGTTGGCGTCTGGTGCCAAATCCTGGATGAAGAAGCCATTGAGTTCGGGGAAAACGGCCGTTACCACCCCACTCGTCGCCGCCGCAATGCTCACGTACGGGGAGCGGGCCCCTTCGCCCTGGATGGCCCAGATCGGCACGGCGTCCCCCAAAAAGGTGGTGAAGCTGTTGGAAAGCACCGGTTCCGCCTGCGCGTCGGCGGTGAGCTGGGCGGGCGAGGCGACCAGCGGCGCAGTTTGGCCATCGGGCACGGTGAAGAAGTATTGCAGAACGGCCGTACCGCCACCCGCCGCCAGTTCTTCCACCTGCCAGATCACCTCGCCATTGGCCGAGATGCCGGTTTGGTCTGGCTGCACCTGGGGCGCATTGGCCGCGCCGCCGGGCACTGCCAGCTGAATGGTGAGATTGGTCAATGGTTCAGCGGTGTAGTTGGCGGCGGTAACGGTGTAGGTGAGCACCTGGCCGGGAACGGCCGTGTTATCCGTTTGCATTTCTAGCAGCACAATGGGCGGAATAATCTCCACAATGTCGCTTTGCAGGCGCGGCTTCACCTGGCGCAAGCCCTGGTAAAACTCGCTAATGCCCACCATGCGGTAATTTTGGCCTACCTCGATCAATTCGGCCGTGGCCCCGGTCTGCTTTTCGATGAGAACGGTCGCTGTTTCGCCACTCCCCTGGTCGATTTGCACCTGAAAATCAAAAGAGAGTTCTTCCACCGCCAGCACCGTGCCTTCGATGGCCACCAGTTCGCCCAAAATAGCGTCGCTGTTGTTCACATCCTCCACCGTCACCGAAAGCGGCTCCGGCAGTTCAGCCTCGCCCAGCAGCTCCACACTCGTTGGCGTGTCCGCCGGGATGAGCTCCAGCGAATCGCGGTACGGCTCGATGAGGCCGGTGACCCGCACCCGGTCGCCAATGGCCACGTCAGTCTGCGCCTGTTCGCCGGGAACGTACACCTGAATGCCGCCGGTTTCGTCTTGCATGTAAAATTTGCCACCGCTGCCCGCAAAAAAGCCGCCGGTGTACATGGTGGCGATGCCTTCTACGCTCACCACGCTGCCGACCAGTTCACGGGCGGTGGCAATGGGAATCGCCCCACCCGCCATGCTGATGAGCCGGGGCTGGCCAAAGGCGGCCAGGTAGCCATCGGCGTCGGCGTAGTAGCCGGTGAGCAGGGTGTCGGTGTAGGTGAAGGGGCTGAGCAGGGTGATGGCGACGGTGTCACTGCTGTTGGCGGCCACTTCGGGCATGGTCCAGGTGAGACGGCCGTTCGCCAATTCTCCACCTGCTGGAGCCGCCACTAACTCAAAATAGCTGGCAATGGGTAAGGAGATGGTGAGGTTGGTAACGGCCGTTTCGCTCACATTGCCCACTTCTACCGTCAGAACAAACTCCGTGCCAGGGGCAATCGCCTCGGGCGCAGAAACGTCAATCGTCAAAAATTCGTCGGGCATCGGCGTGACGGGGCTGCCGCTATTTTGTGGGTTGGGCGTGGCCAGGGCGGCAAAATCGGCAGCGTTGCTGCCGCTGTTCTGACCGTTGCCCGCCGCGCCGCCGGGCAATCGCTCCAGGCTGGCCCCGCCGTTGGGGGCGGGCACGGGCTCACCGGCGGTGAACTCGGCGGGCGCATCGCCCCAGCCCAGCAGATCGACGGTTTGCTGGGTTTTGTTGCGCAATAGCAGTCCACCTCGTCCCTCAAAAAGTGATTGGGTGAAGAAGCCGTCTGGGGCGGCGCCCACATCTTGCCCTTCATGCACCAGGAGAATGTGGCCTTGGGGGGGGATAACGGCCGTTTCCGTCCAGCGGTACACCAAAGACTGCTCCTGCCCTTCGCCCAGCAGGTAAAAAACCGACCAGCCCTGCAAATCGACCGGTTCAGACCCGGCGTTGTACAGTTCGACAAACTCCAGGCTGTTGCCGCCGGGCACGCCGGGCAGCAGTTCACTAAAGAAGATGCCTTCCGTTTGCAAGGCAGGCGCATCGGCAACAGGTTCAGCAGGGGCGGGGGAATTGGGGGTGGGAACGGCCGTTGCCGAAGCCGGCGTAACAGTTGAACGATCTTCAGATTCACAGGCGGTTAAAAAGAGGCCTGAAACAAGTAATAAGCAAAGGAGGTAGATAAATTTTTGACGTAGCATTGTGACGTTTTTCCTTAAAAATGGTCTCTATGATGTCAGAGGCCGGATTATAACACGGGCAAACCAAGATGACGGCCTGCGTCATAAACAAGCCCGGTTTAACCAAATGTTTACCGCGCGTTAGCCGGACATTAACCTGTTGACCCTGCTTTTGCCCGCCCAACGGTTGCCCGCAAAAGTGCGCGTGATATAATGCCCTACGGTTTCACTAGGAGAAACTTACTAGACAAGCTAAACATGGAATCCTGTACCAAATTGTCACAACACCGTAACTCAAACCCTATTGAGTCATAAAATGATGATGATCTATCCTCATTTCGCATTCCAATCTCAACCCAAGCAAACCATTATTATCATTCGGTCAAACGCACGGTAAGACGGCGCAAGCTGGCTGCCGCCGCATAGCAAAGGAACCCAGCTATGAGCGACACAGCAATACCATCACAAACCCAAAGTAAAGCAACACCCAAGCAAACAGGGCTGGCGATCTTTTCTGGCAGGCGCGGCCTAAAACGCCGAGAGGCGCTGCTGGCGTATCTGTTTTTGTCACCGGCCATCATCATCATTGGCCTGTTTGGCTTGTTTCCCCTGGTTTTTTCAGCTTATCAAAGCACGCGAGCGGGTCTGAACAATGTTGTCGGCCGTCCCGATGGGCTGGGGCAATATGTGCGGGCCATTGATAATCTGGCTTACGTGCTGGCATTTTGGCTGGCGCTGTTCTGTCTGGTGGTGGCCATCCGCAATGTGAATGAGATTTTTGCCACGGCCCGTGCCAAAGAAGAGAGTCCGTGGCGCTGGCTGCTGCCGGCGTTTCTGAGCGCGGCCGGGCTGGCCCTCATGCTGTGGCTCATATTTACCTTCATGCCTGGCGTGCTGGAGATTGGTGAACAGCTTGTCGGGTTTACGGCTGAAGAGCGCAATGAGCTGTTCCCCCAATTTTTGGCCGAGGCGTGGCGTGCACCTGGCGTCTCGTCTACGTTTTATTATGCGCTGTTGGCCTTTTTCCTGAGTGGGCTCACCTACTTTCTCATTCAGAAAAACAGTAAACCAACGCTGCGAGATGGGCTGTATACGGGAAAGTGGGTAACGGCCGTATTCTTGGTCATTCTTGCTGGGGCGCTGATCTGGCTCACCTTCACCGAGATTCAAACCGCCTACGCCGAAGCGCTAGAAGAAGGCGAAAGCCTGGCCATTTGGGCCCAGATGGTCACCATCAGTGCCGGGTTTGTGCTGCTGCTCCTCTCCTGGCTCGTTTGGCGAACGGCCGCCCACCGCGACTCCAACATGCAAACCTTCCTGCGCTTCTTTGCCGCCATCCTGCTCATGGTTGGCGGCTGGGTACTCATCAGCGAACTCCCCGTCGTCATCGCCGAGGGCGACGAGGATTGGTGGATTAGCTTACGCACAACCATCTTCTACGTCATAGGGGCCTTACCCGCAGAGCTTTTCTTTGGCCTGGTTTTGGCAACCATGCTTTATCAGGAGATCAAAGCCAAGGGTTTGTTCCGCATGATTTACTTTTTGCCATACATTACACCAGCTGTGGGGGCAGCGGCCGTTTTCAAAGTACTCTTCTCCGGCAACCCCACCGGCACCGTCAACATCCTGCTCGCCTCACTTGGCCTGGAACCTTTGCGCTGGCTCAATGAACCATCCGGCGTTAACCAACTCATTGGCCAATCGCTCAATTTCACAGTACCCGAATGGGCCGCTGGGCCAAGCCTGGCTCTGGTAGTCGCCATCATCTTTGGCATCTGGAAATACACCGGGTACAACGTCGTCTTCTTTCTCGCCGGGCTGGGCAACATTTCCCGCGAATATTATGAAGCCGCTTCCATGGACGGGGCAGGCCGCTGGGCCCAGTTCCGGCACATCACCCTCCCCCTCCTGTCGCCCATCACCTATTTCCTCACCATTTTTGGCATCATCGGCACCTTCAAAGCGTTCAATACCATATTCGTCCTCCGCACCGGTGCTGCGCTTGGCACCATGGACACCGCCAGCCTGGTCATTTTCGACGCCTTCAACCGTGATACCCGCATCGGCTATGCCGCCGCCCTGGGCATCATCCTACTACTTGTCATTTTAAGCGCCACAGCTTTGCTAGACCGCTTTGCCAAAGGAAGAGTGTTCTATGGCTAATCAGGCCGTTCCCGTAACCAGAGAACCTGCCAAGCCCGTTCGTTCAAGCTTCGACTGGGGTAAGTTCTTCACCTACTTTATCCTGATCTTGGGAGCTGTTGTGGCCATTGTGCCCTTCCTGGCCACAATTAGCATCTCGCTGATGAACCTGACCGAGGCCACCAGCCAAACATTCATCCCCAGCACCCCGCAATGGGGCAATTACATCCAGGCCTGGCAAGAGGCTGATTTTTCAGAATTCTTCTTTAACAGCCTGCAAATCGCCCTCATCACCGTAGCTGGCGAAGTGGTTTTTGGTGTCTTGGCTGCCTATGCCTTTGCGCGCATGGAATTCCCAGGCAAAAACCTGCTGTTTGGCCTTTTCCTGGCTACGCTCACCCTGCCGCAAGCCATCACCTGGGTGCCCAACTTCCTCACGGTCTCCTGGCTGGGCAAGGTGACCCCCCTTCAATGGATCGATAATTGGCCAGCACTCACCATTCCCTTCATGGCGAGTGCGTTCGGCATCTTTCTACTACGCCAATTTTTCCAACAAATCCCAGATGAGCTGTGGGATTCAGCCCAAATTGATGGGGCTGGTCACTTGCGCTATCTCATTCAGATTGTGCTGCCCTTATCCAAGGCCCCAGTCCTCATTTTGGCCCTGTTTGGCTTCTTGGGCAGTTGGGACAGCCTGGCGTGGCCCATTTTAGTAACGCGTTCGCTGGATTGGCGACCCATTTCCTTTGGGCTACAAAGTTTTCTACAGGAAGCTGGCAGTTTTGTCCATTTACAAATGGCAGGTGCCATCATTACAATTTTGCCAATTTTGGTTATTTACTTTTTTACCCAGCGGCAATTTATTGAAGCAATGACACGGTCTGGGTTGAAAGGATAATTTATAATTATTGTGAGATAATTTCTGACTTGAATCTTGACTTCAAGGAGGTGATGCAAACAGTAAAAAATTGTAGGACCAGGGTTTTAGTTATTACCCAAACGCCAAGTTTTAATGATTGCAGATGCAACCAAACAATCTGTGATTAAATTTTTAATGAAACGCAAAGTTTCGAGGAGAAGACAAATGTCTAAAAAGTATATTAAATGGTTTATGCTTCTGGCTCTGATTGTCCCCATGTTCCTGGTAGCATGCGGCGGCAGCACCGAAGAAGCCGTAAACGATGCTGTTGACGCTGTTGAAGAAGTTGCTGACGACGTGGCCGCCGAAGTTGAACAGGCCGCTGAAGAAGTTGCTGATACAGCAGAAGAGGTAATGGACACCGCTGAAGAAGCTGCTCCGGCTGAAGAAGAAGCTGCCCCTGCCGAAGAAGAAGCGGCCGCTGAAGATATGGGCCCCTGTGCGCCAGCTACCGACGGCCCACTTGCTGGTGTTGACCCCCGTGGCCAAACCGTTGTTTGGTGGCACAACCACAGCGGTGGCCGTGAAGAACTGCTCATCGAGATCATCAATGACTACAACGAAACAAACGAATGTGGCATCACCATCGAACCGCTGAATCAGGGTGGCTACAATGACATCCGTGACGCTGTAAATGCCAGCATTGCCTCCGGTGAAGTTCCAGCCGCCTTGGTTGTTGGTTACCAGAACGACCAGGCTTTCTACCAGCTGAATGATACGTTGGTTGACCTGAACGAGTACCTGAACGATCCCACCTGGGGTTTGAGCGCAGAAGAACAAGCTGCTTTCTACCAGAGCTTCTTCAACCAGAGCATCCACGTTGCTTTCGACGATCAACGCTTAGGCTTCCCGCCAAACCGTTCCATGGAAATGCTCCACGTCAACATGTCTTACCTGCGGGACCTGGGCTATGATGCCCCGCCGACCACTCCAGAAGAGTTTGTTGAGATGTCTTGTGCGGCGGCTGCTGCGAGCGAAAGTGGCGTCGGTGGCTACGTATTGCGCGAAGATGCTTCTGCATTGGCTGCCTGGACGTTTGCTTACGGCGGTAACGTGCTGAGTGAGGATGGTACCGAATACGTTTACAACAGCGATGCAACGGTTGCGGCGATGACCATGCTGCAAGAGTTGGCCAATCCTGGCGAAGATGGTTTGGTCTGTGCTTATCTCTTTGATGGTTTCCCGAATCCTGAGGTTGCTAACCGGAATGCGCTGTTCTCCATGGGCTCCAGCTCTGGTATCCCGTTCTACGTTGGTGACTTCAACACCGTTGCTGAAGAAGCTGGTTCGGAAGCAGACGAGTATGCAGTTGCCGCTATTCCGCACACCACGGCAGACCCGGTTATGAACGTATACGGTGGTGACGTGATGATTGTGAAGACGACACCAGAACAGCAGTTGGCCGCCTGGCAGTTTGTGAAATGGTTCACCTCTCCAGAACCCCATGCTCGTTGGGTTGAAGCCAGCAACTACTTCCCCACCAACGCGGCTGCTGTAGAGTACCTGGGCGATTACAATGAGCAAAACCCGGTGTGGGCGACTGCTTTGGACCTGCTGCCTTACGGTATCTTTGAGCCACAGCTGATCTCCTACCAGTCTGTTCGTGACGCAGCTTCTGAAGCTTACCTGGCGATTGTTGTTCAGGGTGCTGATGTTCAGTCTACGTTGGACGAACTGACCGAAACCGCCAATGAACTCCAGGCAGAACTGCTGGAAGAAATGGGTGGCTAGTTGATTTATTGCAGAGGGTGAGGGGGAACGGCCGTTCCCCCTCACCTTCTTGCTTTTTACAAAAGGGCAGCATAGGAAACCGATGCTGCCCTTTTTGTTCCTCTAATCTTTACTAATTTGTCACCCTTTGGCCCCATGATATAATTTCCATAGCATTTTCCATCAACTTGCCCACATCTGTCCTTTGCTAACTCTGTGGGCGCTCCCCTTGTGTTTTTTAAGGAGGAAACCATGAAAACACGAATCAGTTTCAAACTTTTACTCGGTTTAGCGTTGCTTCTCTTTGTTGTCGCTGCCTGTTCACCTCAAACGGTTGAAGTGACCCGTGTCGTCACTCAAACAGAAGAAGTGGAAGTTCCCGTTGAGGTAGAAGTGGAAGTCCCTGTGGAAGTCACGCGTGTCGTCACGGAAACCGAAACGGTTGTTGAAGAAGTAATGGTTGAAGAAGCCGTTTTGGGCTCAGAAGAACGTCCTATCAAGGTTCTTTTTGTCCCATCGGTAGAAGTTGACCAGATCATCTCTGGCGGTGAAGTTTTGGCCAATGCCCTGACCGAAGCCACAGGCATGAACTTTGAAGTGAGCGTCCCCACCAGCTACGCCGCCACCATCGAAGAAATGTGCGCCTCCCCCGATGACACCATCGGCTTCATCCCCGCACAAGGGTATGTTTTGGCCAACAACCGCTGTGGCGTAACCGTGGGCGCTGCGGCCATCCGCAACGGCCTCTCCTGGTATGCCGCGCAGTACGTTATTCCAGCAGACAGCGAAGCAGAATCCCTGGAAGACCTGGCTGGCGCTACCTGGTGTATCCCGGACTTTGGCTCCACCTCTGGTTACCTCTACCCCAGTGCTGAATTTGCGGCTTTGGGCATTGAGCCAGGCGAAATCATTGAAGCGGGTGGCCACAATGGCGCGATGCTGGGTGTTTACAATGGTGATTGCGACTTTGCCACAGCTTTCTTCAGCCCGCCGCTGCTGCCAAACTTTGAACGCACCTGGTCTTACGGCGTTGACGATCCGGAAATCTGGCGTGAAGCAAACGTTAGCCCGGTACGCAATGAAGAAGGCCGTACCTTCGTGAACGGTGAACCAACTGAAGGTGGTTACCGGGTTCTGGATGCCCGCACGTTGGTTTCCGACACCGCACCAGACATCTTCGACAACACCAAAATTTTGGCCATTACCGATCAAATCCCGAATGACACCGTGTCGTTTGGCCCAGAATTCCCGCTGAATATGGCCAACAACATTGTTGAAGCGTTGATTGAGTTCACCGCGTCTGAAGCGTGTGCAACCTCTATCTGCTCCGATGATTTCTACAGCTGGACCGGTGTAGAAGCGGTCACCGACAGCTTCTATGATCCAGTACGTTCGGCTTTGGATGCCTTGGGCATCACCGAAGAAGATATTCTCGGCGGCTAAACGTTAATTGTTAACTTTAGGAAGCCGGGTGGACAAATTTGTTCGCCCGGCTTCTTGATTTTTCCACGCTGTTCCTAGACCCTAAGGGTTTCATATCTTGGGGTTGTCATTTTGCAAATCAAACCCTTAGGGTCTCACATGTTAAAAATCCAAAATCTCACAAAAGTTTATGAAGATGGCACGGTTGCTCTGAAAGACGTCAGTTTTGAGGTGCCAGATGGCGAGTTTGTGGCTGTCATTGGCCTGAGTGGCTCTGGCAAAAGCACGCTGCTGCGCTGCATCAACCGGCTCATCGAACCAACCTCTGGCCAGATTTGGTGGAACGGCATTGAGCTTTCCGAAGTTTCTGGCGAGGAGCTGCGCCGGGCACGCCGCCAAATTGGCATGATTTTCCAGCATTTTAATCTGGTGAATCGCTCTTCGGTGCTGACAAATGTGTTGAGCGGCCGTTTAGGCTACACCAATCCCCTCGCCAGCATTTTGGGCCGCTTCCCCGAAGCCGACATTAAACGAGCCCACGCTAGTCTGGCCCGAGTGGGCATTGATGATAAGGCAGACAACCGGGCTGATGAATTGAGCGGCGGCCAGCGGCAGCGTGTAGGCATTGCCCGGGCGCTGATGCAGGAGCCGAAGATGATTCTGGCCGATGAGCCGGTGGCCAGCCTGGACCCGGCGCTGGCACACAGCATCATGCGCCACCTGCAACAAATCAACAAAGAGGACAAGATCACGGTGTTGTGCAGCCTGCATTTTTTGGATTTGGTGCAGCAGTACAGCACGCGGGCGATTGCCCTAAACCAGGGCAAACTGGTTTTCGACGGCACGCCTAAAGAGATCAATGACGAAAAATTTATTGAAATTTACGGCCGTGAAGCGGAGCGGATCGGTTAGCTGTCATCAGTAGGTCAGTAACCAGTAATCAGTAATCGGTGAAAATTTTAGCTGATTACTGAACACTGAAGACTGAACACTGAACCTCTGGTATTCCCATGAAAGATGAGAAAAAGAACGGCCGTTTCCCCCAATATTACAAAACGGGCGTCATCATTCTAGCCCTGTTTTTGCTGTACGCCTACGGTTTGCAAGTAACCAAGGTGAACCTGGAAGAGCCGTTGGAACCGCAGCGCCAGGAAAATCTGGTTAGCCTCATTCGCAGCTTTGCCCGGCCCGATATTTTTGCCTACGAAACCGAGACGCGGCGTACGGCCGTTTCCCTCCGCATGCCCTGCCCAGAAACAATTCGTGGCTCCCAGGTATCCATCGAAGGACGACAGCTGCTGATGGTGCCCAACTGCGCCACCACCACCCAGGACCCCATCACCATCACCGGCAGCGGCTTCTTGCCCAATGCCGAAATTTTGGTCGCCTGGACGCCCCTCGGCAGCACCTCCACCCGCCGCCTGGCCGACTTTAAAGCCAGCGACACCGGTGACGTGAGCATCACCTTCACCATGCCCGACATTCGCCCCAGCGAAGAACCACAAGCGATAGAACTGGTGGAGGTGGTAGACCGCAACATCGTCGGCCTAAGCGACACCACTTACGAAGCGCTGGACAAAATTGTAGAAACGGTTTTGATGGCGCTGATGGCCTCCACCATCGGCACCCTGCTCTCCATTCCGCTCTCATTTATTGCCGCCCGCAACCTGATGCAAAATGTCAAAGCGCCGATGACCGGAATCATGTCTGGCATTATTTTGCTGCCCGTTTTGGGCGGCGGTGCATTTTGGATCGGGCAGCAGCTGGTGCGCCCCATTTTGAGCCTGGATGGCACCTTTTTGCCTGCGCTGCAAACCAGCCTGGAAGCGCTGGGCTTTGTGGGGAACTTTATTTTTGTGCTGATTGAGCTGGCTTTCCTGCTTTTGCCGCTGACGCTGGGCGGGCTGGGTGCGTTTGTCGCCACCAGCATCGGCAGCCGCTTTGGCCAGCAGGTAACCATGCGCGCCCCGGCCACCACTGTGCGCATTTTGACCTTTGTGACGACGTTGGTGGGAACGGCCGTACTCTTCATCCTCCTCGCCCTGGCCCTGGTTTGGGTAAATGTGCTGGGCATTCGCGAATTTGTGCCAGAAGGCGGCTGGGCGCAGCTTGGCCTCTTCCTCTGGCCAGGATTGGTTTTGGGGCTGATTGCCGCCCTGTTGACGCTGCGCGCACCCGCCAAGCACCATTACCCCATCGGCCTGGTCATCTACAACGCCACCCGCACCATCTTCAACGCCGTCCGCTCCATCGAGCCGCTGATGATGGGGTTTGTCTTTGTGGTTTGGGTCGGCCTAGGCCCCTTTGCTGGCATTATGGCCCTCACCCTGCACTCCATGGCCGACTTGGGCAAACTGTTCTCTGAAGAAGTGGAAAATATTGACGAAGGGCCGGTTGAAGCGATTACCGCCACCGGAGCCAACCAGCTTCAGCGCATTGTGTACGCCGTGGTGCCGCAGGTCACACCGTCCTACATCGCCTACATTTTCTACCGCTGGGACATCAACGTGCGCATGTCCACCATCATCGGCTTTGTGGGTGGTGGCGGTATTGGCTTTGTGTTACAGCGGAACATCAACCAGATTTTGTACACCCGCGCCAGCGTGATGGTGATCGCCATTGCCATTGTGGTCATTGTGCTAGACAACATCAGCGCCCGCGTGCGCAGCCGAATTATTTAGGGTAATTTGGTAATTGGGTAATTAAGTAATTGAGTGGCTTTTAGCCCAATTACTTAATTACTAATTACTCAATTACAAATCCCAGGGATTTGTATGACAACGCTTAAACGAGACGAAAAATCACCCGCCCGGCAAGCATTGCAAACCTTTTTGGCCTTTGTGCTGCTCTTTTTGCTGTACGCCATCGCCGTGCAGGTAACAGAAATTGATCTGGAAAAGATGCGGGCCGAAAGCCGCCAGACGCAGTTGGTGGGCGTTTTGCGCTTTTTGGCCGATCCAGACATCACCAACCCAGACATCATTGACCCGCTGTTTGTGGAAGAAACGGAACCGTTCAGCCTGACAGAAACCACCGTCAATACGCTGAATCTGATCGTGGAAACGATTTTTATGGCGCTGCTGGCCACAACCATCGGCACAATTTTGGCCATACCGGTTTCCTTTTTGGCGGCGCGGAATTTGATGCTGGAGGTGACGTCGCCACTGGCCAGCTTTATGCTGGCACTGGCGCTGCTGCCCGTTGGCGGCGGGCTGGCGTGGCTGGGGGCGCGGGAGATGGTGGCGCTGGCGGCTACATTTGCCGATCAACCGGTGCTGACGCTGGGCATCTTTGTCGGAACTTTGGCTTTGGGCTGGGCGATTGTACGTTTTGCGCCCCCCATTGTGACAGAAAAGCGGCGCAATTCAGGGGAAACGGCCGTTGCTCTCATCGAGCTTGTCATTTTGGTGCTGCTGGCCTTGTTTGCCCTGGCCCAGATTGCCACCCTGAGCCAGGTAGGCGGCCTTTGGCTCACCGACCAACTAAATGCGGCGGCCATAGGCCTGGGGCCAGTTAGCCTGAATTTTGGTTTTGTGGGCAACTTCTTCAAGGTGATGGGGGATATGGTGACGTTAATGCTGCCCGCGGCGACGGCGCTGTTGGGGGCTACCATCGCCATGCTGCTGGGCAGCCGCCTGGGGCAGGAAGCGATTTTGCGCATCAGCGGCGTTCCGGCCAAGCTCCTCACCGCAGTGACGACTTTTTTGGGAACGGCCGTCTTCATCTACGGCATCGGCACCATTTTGAACTGGCTGTACCAGTTCGACACTCCGGCCAACTGGACCACCGTCCCGGCGCTGGTGGGGGGGGGCGTTTTGGCGGTGGGATCGCTGCTGGTGGCTCCGAAACGGCCGTTTCGCATCGGCTTCGGCATCTACACCATCGCCCGCGCCATCTTCAACACCCTGCGCTCCATCGAGCCGCTCATCATGGCCATTATTTTTGTGGTTTGGGTGGGGCTGGGGCCGTTTGCCGGCGTCATGGCCCTGACGCTGCACACCATCGCCGCCCTGGGCAAGCTGTTCTCCGAACAAATCGAAGGCATCGACGACGGCCCCATCGAGGCGATTAACGCCACCGGAGCCAACCGGCTGCAAATGATCGTCTTCGCCGTCATCCCCCAAATTATCCCGCCGTACATCGCCTACACCCTGTACCGCTGGGACATCAACGTGCGCATGTCCACCATCATCGGCTTTGTGGGCGGCGGCGGCATTGGCTTTTTGCTGAGCCAAAGCGTGCGCCTGCTGCGCTACCGCGAAGCCAGCGTGATGATGCTGGCCATCGCCATCGTCGTTTCCCTGCTGGATTATTTAAGCGCCAACGTCCGCCGCCGCGTAATTTAATTTTTTTACCGCAGAGGACGCGGAGAGCGCGGAGTTTTTTTTGATCTCTGCGTCCTCCGCGCTCTCCGCGGTTCATTTCTTTGGGAGCTTTTCATGGATGTTGCTGAACTGAATGAACTACGGGCGGTGGCGGTGGAAACGGCCGTTTCCGCCGGAAAATTGGCCCGTGAAATGTGGTCAAAACCGCGCGAAATTAGCTTCAAAGGATTCCGCGATCTGGTCACAGACGCCGATGTGGCCACCCAGGCGCACATCACCCAGGCGATTCAGGCACACTTCCCCAGCCACGGCTTCCTCACCGAAGAAGATGACAGCAGCCTGCCCACCGCTGGCCCCATCATCTGGATCATCGACCCGATTGACGGCACCACCAACTACAGCCGCCAAATGCCCGAATTTTGCGTTTCAATCGCCGCCTGCCAGCCCGAAACTGATGGCTATAAACCTGTCGCCGCCGCCATCTACGACCCGATGCGGGACGAGCTGTTCAGCGCCGCGCAGGGCCAGGGGGCCACGCTGCAAGTGGGCAGCGGTACGCCGCAAAATCTAAAAGTGAGCACGGTCGATCAGTTGGGAGAAGCGGTTTTTGCCCTGGATTGGAGCAGCGCGGCCGATGTGCGCACCACCGCCCTGGACATCCTCAACCAGTTTGCCGAGAAATCGTACACGGTGCGCTCGATTGGCACGGCCGCTTTGGCGATGGCCTGGGTTGCCGCAGGACGGGTTGATTTTTACTTCAACCTGCGCCTGCGCCCCTGGGACGTGGCCGCCGCCATGCTGCTGGTGCAAGAAAGCGGTGGCGCAGTTACCGCTCCAAACGGCGACCCGATTGTGTGGGATGTGAACGGGATGGCGTGTGTGATGGGGAACGGCCGTTTGGCACTCAATCTCTAACGCTCTCACCGGTCATTCCCGCAACGGCGGGAATCCAGAAAGTGGGTGCCTTCGTGGGGATGACGAGGAGTACGGCCGTTTCCACCAAACTTTTGCTAAAATTCAAGCGTTCCAAATGACAAAGGCCGCGGCGCGGCGGGACGCCGGGCCGCAGCCGAGTGAGGTTCTGCGCTCGCCAAAGACCGCTCCACAGCAGGGGGGATGGCGGCTTGGTAATATGGTCGCAACTGGAGAGCTCCAAACTAGCCAAGATATTGCGAATTGGTTAGCTTTGAATATAGCGGGCAATTAAATGACTAATGAATCGAATATCGAACCAGTAGATAAAACTAAAATGAATTCGAGAACTGCTATTAGATATAGTATTAACTTGAGTATTTGGGTTGCTATAATTGCTAATCTTCTGTTTTTTTCTTTTCTTTTGACATGTACAGTCATCAGAAATATAGGTAATGATTTAGATAACTTTGAAAAAGCAACACAACTTGTTTTCCTTGGAGTGGTGTTTGTCCTAGGTTTTATCGGAGCAATTCCTCCAAGCTTGTTAGGGAGTGGTCTGTTATCGACGCTTTTTATAAAATTAATAAGTCTTCAAAATAATGCAGGGATCCTTATTAGCATCTCCGTTGGTGCAATACTTGGATATAGTTGGACTTTCCTACTCGGCTCAATTTCCAGCTATACTGAATTTGCAAGAGACCCCATTTGCGGTTTACTAAACGGTACGGTAGCAGGTGCAGTGGGAGGAGCTTGGTATGGATGGAAAATGACAAGAAGGTTGCGCTTACCACACTAGGTTCCCTGCTCCGGTAAGGTCTTCTAAATCGCGAGCTGTGACCGGTTTCCAGACCAAGCCACTTGCTGCGCTGGTCGCAGGTTTGTTATTCAGCAACTACCTGTTCTTTCTTTTGGCATTGCCCAAAAGAAAGAACCAAAGAAAAGGCTAGGCTCCCACGCCCAGCCCCTGCTGGGGGCGGGTCTTCGTAATGGCTGTGGCACGGCGTCTCGCCTCGCCACCTTCTTGGCCAGGATAGATTGCGCGGGAGCGGCAAAAGTTTGGTGAGCAACGGCCGTTTCCAACCCACCATATTCTCAAAGTCAAAAATTCAACGAGAGGCAGCAGGCGGCAGCGAGGTGCCTGGTGTCTTCTCAGCAAATTCCAGTGCGCAGCAACAGCCGAATTTGGGCAAATTGTGCAGATGGATACGGCCGTTTCCAGACAAAATTCAGTTGCCAACCCCTACGCTTAGAGTACAATCCGTTTTATGCGCTGGCCACCGTACAAACACGTCTTCTTCGACTGCGACTCCACCCTCTCCACCGTAGAAGGGATCGATGTATTGGCCGAGACCGCCGGTAAAAAATGGCGCGTCGAAGTGCTCACCAACGCCGCCATGGATGGCAAGCTGGACCTGGAAGACGTCTACGCCAAGCGGCTGCAAGCCGTCCGCCCCACCCATGAGCAAATCCAGCAAATCCGCGCCGTCTACAAGCGCAACATCGTCGCCGACGCCCAGGCCGTCATCGCCGCCCTGCAATTTCTGGGGCACCAGGTCTACATAATCAGCGGCGGCCTGGCCGAACCGGTGCAGGAATTCGGCATCTTTTTAGGCGTGCCCAAGCAAAACATCCGCGCTGTCAACGTCGCTTACGACCATCTGGCGGGGGAATGGTGGAATGCCGAGACCGATTTCCAAAAGCCAAAGCGCGAGCGGTACATGGATTACGAAGAGGGTGCCCTCACCGTCAGCGATGGCAAGGCGCAAATTGTGAAGGAGTTATTGGGGGATGGGAACGGCCGTTCCCTCCTCATTGGCGACGGCAGCAGCGATCTCATGGCCGGGCACGCCGTAGACCTGTTCGTGGGCTTTGGCGGCGTCGTTAAGCGCCAGCGCGTCCAGGCCGAATCCCCCATATTTTTGCACACACCCAGCCTGGCCCCGTTACTGCTGCTGGCCGCTGGCCCCGCTGCCCTCCGACAAGTACAAAATACCACCCACGAAACCGTTTTTAACAAAGCATTTGAACTTACCCATACAGGAGCATTTGATTTTAATCATGAGCGACTCAAAACGAAATTCCAACAAGCATATCAAGCTGTACATTCCCGGGCCGACTGAGGTCCGCCCCGAAATTTTAGACGCCCAAACCGAATGGATGGTGGGCCACCGCATGCCAGAATGCATCGACCTGGTAGCCCGCATTCAGCCCAAACTGCAACAAGTCTTCTTCACCAATCGGCGCATCCTCATCAGCGCCAGCTCCGGCACCGGCTTTTGGGAAGGGGCCGTGCGCAACTGCGTCGATAAAAAAGCGCTCAACTGCGTCAACGGCGCGTTCAGCGACCGCTGGCGTGAAGTCACCGAACTCAACGGCAAAGAGAACGAAGTGCTAGAAGTAGAATGGGGCCAGCCCATCCTGCCGGAAATGGTCGTGGAACGGCTGGCCAAAGGCGGCTTCGACGCCGTCACCCTCGTTCACAACGAAACCAGCGCCGGGGTAGAAAGCCCCATCAAAGAGATTGCCGCCGCCATCCGCAGCCTGCCCGGCGGCGATGAGATCATGATCCTGGTAGACAGCGTCAGCGGCCTTTCCGGGGCGCGCCTGGAGTTCGACGCCTGGGATTTGGACGTGGCGCTCACCTCCAGCCAAAAAGCGTTTGCCCTGCCCGCTGGCCTCGCCTTCTGCGCCGTCTCCGAACGAGCTATGGCCAAAGCCGCCACCGTCAAAAATCGGGGCTACTACTTCGACTTCATCACCCTGGACAAGTCGATGGCCAAAAACCAGACGCCCGCCACGCCCGCCATCTCCCTGCTCTTCGCCCTGGACCGCCAGCTAGACGACATGATGGCCGAAGGCATGGAAGGACGCTTCGCCCGTCACCTGGCCATGCGCGACATGACCATCGCCTGGGCCAAAAGCCACGGCTTTGAGCTGCTCGCCCCGGAGGGGTACGAATCCCCCACCGTCACCTGCGTCAAAAACAACAAAGGGATCGATATCTCGGCGCTCAACAGCTTCCTGCGCGAGCGCGGCATGATTCTCTCCAACGGCTACGGCAGCCGCCTGAAAAACGTCACCTTCCGCATTGCCCACATGGGTGATATGCAGCCATCGGACATGGAAGAGCTGTTCGCCAACGTAGACGACTTTCTGGCGCAAAACGGTTAATTTGCCACAGAGAGCACAGCGTTTTTAGAGCCCCCTCCCTAACCCTCCCCCGGCGGGGGAGGGAACTGAGTCCCCCCTCCCGAAGGGAGGGGGTTAGGGGGAGGGAAAAAACTTGCCTTGAGGAGTGAGCAGCCTCAGATGCGAACGGTAAAAACCGGCGCATTTGGGAAGGCTCACTCTTTTTTTATGTTCACCTATTGACAGGTATATGCGAACTGTGCTACGTTTCCCCTCATAGTTCATTGTCGGCAGCATGAAACCCGATTCACGCCATTCTGACAAAAACTTCAACAACCAAACAAGGAAATTCAATGATTCAAGCAATCATTTTTGATGTGGGCGGCGTGCTGCTGCGCACCGAAGATCGCGCCCCCCGGCAGCAGTGGGAGGCCAAGTTGGGCTTGCCGCCCGGCGGCGCAGAAGCGCTGGTGTTCAACAGCGAGATGGGCCAGAAGGCACAGCGGGGTGAGATTACGGAGCCAGAGCTGTGGCGGTGGATAGGCTCACATTTGGATTTGTCGGTGTTGGAAACGGCCGCTTTCCGCCACGGCTTCTGGGCAGGTGATGAACTGGACATGGGGCTGGTCACCCTCATCCGCCAGCTAAAAAGCCGCTACCAAACGGCCGTTATCAGCAACTACGCCAGCAACCTGCGCCCCGAACTCACCGATCTGTTCCAAATCGCCGACGCCTTCGACGACATCATCATCTCCTGCGAAGAAAACGTCATGAAGCCCGACCCCGAAATTTTCCGCCGGGCGCTGGCCCGCCTGGGCCGCCAGCCGCACGAAGCGGTGTTCATTGATGATTTTCGGCACAACGTAGCCGCCGCCGAGGCCGTCGGCCTGGCAGCCATCCATTTTCAGCCCGGCCTCGATTTGTCCCGCGCGTTGCAGCAGTTAGGGGTTTCGTCAGGTTAATCTTTAACATTGGACGTTGCTTAGATTGGACCAATTTAATGACAGCCTACTGTAACTGCTTACAACTGAAATTGATCCAATCTTGAGTAGAATCTAACTATTTCCACATTCAGGAGAAAAAATATGGCATTTACACCGCTCTACCAAAATGATCCCCGCTGGGAAAATAAGATTATGGGCAACGGCCGTACCGAAACCATCGGCAATTTGGGCTGCCTGGTCACCAGCCTCACCATGATCGGCAACTATTTTGGCGGCAACGAGACGGTTGCCTCCTTCAACGACAAGATGAAGCAAAACAGCGGCTTCCAGGGGCCGTGGGTGCGTGCCTTTCGGCTCAATGCCGTCTTCCCCAACGTCAGCTACCAAAAGCGGATCGAGTGCGACAACCAGGACGCGCCGCTGGATGAGCTAGATGCCGCCCTGGCCGGTGGCTCGCTGGCCACCGTGCGGGTAGATTACTCACCCGCCCCGGGTATTCAAAGCCACTGGGTGGTGGTGCACAAAAAAGATGGGAATGATTACCAGATGTGGGATCCGTATAACAGCCCAGAAAAGCCGCCCACGCTGGTAGGGCGCTTTGGCTTTGCGGGCAATGCCGCCCAAATCATCCAGGAGATGATCTTTTTTGGCACGGGTGAACTGAAGGAAGCAGCAACTTCTGGCGGCAAACCGACCACCAGCAACAAACCAGCCCCGCAGCCGACAACGCCAGCAACGGCCGTTTCCCCCACCCCAGCATCCCCCAGCGACGACAGCGACAAACTCATCGTCGCGCCGACCGTCAACGGCCTCACGCTGCGCGATCAGCCCAAAATCTCTGGTTCCACCATCCTAAAATATTTGCCACAAAGCAGCAAGCTGGTGGTGCTGGATGATGCAACCAGGGCCAAAACCAAAGTAGGTTTGCGCAACAACTGGTTCCACGTGCGCGAGATCGAAGGCAAGGAAGGGTATGTGGCGGCGTGGTACGTTACGGCCGTTGCCGACCCCGCCCTGGGCAGCCACAAAACCAGTCAGGCCAACCAGCCCTCCAGCCCCAGCAAGCTGGTGGTCAAAACCAACGCTTCCAGCGTCTCGCTGCGCACCGAGCCTCGCGTCGCCAGCAGCACGCTCATCGCTTACCTCAACTTTGGTACAGAACTATTGGTTATTGAAGGGGAGGATGCAGCCAGCAAAATTGGCCAACAAGGGCAATGGCTCAATGTGCAAACCGTCACCGGGCGCAAAGGGTACGTTGCCGCCTGGTTGGTGACCCAAGCGTAAACATTACAAGGAGGCTGGAGATTGGGGATTAGAGACTAACCAATCTCCAATCTCTAGTATTGCGCCCTAAAAGTTCGCATCAGGTTATTGGTGACGGCGCAATACTTAAACAGTCCGGCAACTTGTCATAATAACATTTTATGGATTTCTGCCGGACTGTACTAGTCTCCGCTCTCCCTTAAAACATCCATCACATTTGCCACCAAATCGTAGCGGCCAAACGCGGGCATAAAGTAGACGCCCTGGGTAAACGGCCGTAATTCCCCCAAAATTTCCTGGGCAATCAGCACCCCTTCTTGCTGCGGGTCTACCGCATCGGCCATGCGCTGGCGCATCGGTTCGGGGATAGAAATGCCGGGCACTTCATTGTGCAGGAATTCGGCATTACGGCCGTTGTACAGCGGCTTCACCCCCACCAGCAGCGGCAGCATCTTTTCTTCGTAGGTGGCCTCATATAAATCCACAAACTGCCTGGCCACCGCCGGATCAAACACCGGCTGCGTCAGGGCAAAATCGGCCCCGTTACGAATTTTCTTGCGCAGCAGCTTCATTTCCCGCTCGGGGTCAGCGGGCGTCAGATTCAGCGCACAGCCCACCATAAAGTTGGTGGGCTGGTCGATGGAGTTGCCCGCTTTGTCCAATCCACTGTTAAATTGCTGCTTAATCAGGTGGATTAAACCGGTTGGCACAATATCGTAACTGTCCATCGCTTCCGGGTAATCGCCAATTTTGGTGGGGTCGCCCATTGTGACAAACAGGTTGCGAATGCCCATCGCATACGCCGCCAGCAAATCTCCCTGAATGCGCAGCAGGTTGCGCCCCCGGGTAGGAAAGTGCAGCACCGTCTCTAGCCCCACCATTTTTTGCACCAGCTGGGCCGCCGCCCAGGCGCTCATGCGCATGCGGGCGAGTGGGCTGTCGGCCATGTTTAGCAAGTTGGCCCCTGCCTCTTTGAGCATGTGCGCCCCTTCGATGAGCCGTTGGGTGGCCACCCCTTTGGGGGGGCTCATTTCTACGGTGACGACGTAACGGCCGTTCTTCAAATTCTCGGCCAGCTGGGTTGGGGGATCAAGAACGGCCGTTGTCGTTTCTGCCCGGGTTACAATCTGGATTTCTGGCAAAGGGATGGTGGATGGAACAGGATGGTCCAGCGCCTGGCGCATGGCCGCAATGTGCGCCTCATCGGTGCCGCAGCAGCCGCCCACCAGCACCGCGCCCGCTTCCACCAGCGCCTGCGTGTATTGGCCAAAATAATCTGGCGTAGCCGGGTAAAGCATACGCCCGCGCTCCGTCTGTTCTGGCCAGCCGGCATTGGGCGCCGCCGCCAGCAGCTTGCCCGGGGCAATCTGGCGCATCATCAGCAGCAGGCGCAGCACCTGGGCCGGGCCACCGCTGCAATTGACGCCAATCGCGTCTACATCCAGCGCAGCCAGCCGCTGGGCCACCACGCTGGGCGCATGCCCCAGCAGGGTACGGTCGTCGCGGGTAAAGGTCATCTGGGCCACGATGGGCAACTCTGGGGCAAGCTCACGGGCCACGGAGACGGCCGTTTCCATCTCATACAAATCAGACATCGTTTCGAGCACCAGCAGATCGACACCTTCGGCCACCAGCGCCTCAATCTGCTCCCGAAAAGCATCGGCGGCTTCCGCCAGCGTAACCCGGCCCAGCGGAGCCAGGCGCACCCCCAGCGGCCCCACAGAGCCGGCCAGCCACACCTCGCGGAAGGCGCTGCCAATCACCCGCCGGGCAATATTCACCGCCGCTGCGTTGATTTGCTGCACCTGATTTTGCAGGCCGTACTCCGCCAGCTTGTACCGGTTGGCCCCAAAGCTGTTCGTCTCGATGATGTCCGAGCCTGCCTCGATGTAGGCCCGATGAATATCGGCCACCACGGCGGGCTGCGTCAGGTTAATGCCATCGAAGCTGGTATCCATGGGCACACCTCGGCTGTGCAGCAGCGTGCCCATTGCCCCATCAAACAAAAACGGCCGCTCGCGCAGCCGAGAAAGAAAGGTTTGTCTATCCATACTTTTTTATGAAAAAGAAGTTCAACTTTTGTGAAAAGTTGAACTTCTCATGTTTACTCACTATAAAACAGCTCTTGAATAAGAACGGCCGCTTTTTGGTTATCCAAAATTAGCACCGCCGCCCCCGCTTCGGTACGGTAGCTAGAAACGTAGTCGTAATCCAGCACATCGTTGCGAATATCTTCAGAATTGATGCTGTTGGCTGCGGTTGCCAGGCGAATCATCTGCTCCAGGCTTAAATCGGTGCGGATGCCATTTTCCACCTGCTGGTAAAGCGTGCCTGCCTGGGCAATCATCCCCGTAAAGCCCAACGCCGCCACCCGCTGCTTGATCGCCAAAATCACCTGCTGCTGCCGCGCCGCCCGGCCAAAGTCGTTGTCCTGATGGCGGGTGCGGGCATATTTCAGGGCGGTTACCCCGTCGAAATGATTTTGGCCCGCCGGAATATACAGCGGATCAAAACCGTAGTTCATGTCGGGATAAGTTGGGTCGTTGATGGCCACCGGCAAGTACACATCAATCCCACCCAGGGCATTGATGCCGTTGATGACGGCGCTAAAATCGACCAAAATATAATGATGAATCGGTACGCCCAGGTTGTACTCAACCGTTTGCATCGAAAGCGCCGCCCCACCTACCGGGTTATCGCCAGCAGAACCGTACACAAATGCGGTGTTGATGCGGTCCCGCCCATGCCCCGGAATGAGCACATACAAATCACGTGGAATCGACAAAATAGAGGCTGAGTCCGTTTTGGGATCGAGCGACAGAACCATGATGGAATCGGTGCGAGAAATAAACGCCTCGCCAGGGCGTCGGTCGATGCCCATAAGCAAAATGTTGATGCGCTCATCGCCTTCCCACGGTTCGCTGGTGGGGATGAGTGTGGGGGTTGGTTGGCCGGGCAACAGGGTGGGCACATCAGATGGCCCCGTCTGCTCCAACGACAAATCAACGCCAGCCACGGCTGCGGCCGCCGATTCCAGCGGGTTCAACGGCCGATTAAGCATCACCTGAAAGGTGAAGTAGGCAAATACCACCACGGCAATGCCAGAAAACACAAAGGCGATAGAGATTAAATAAGTGAGCCAGCCAGGTAAAACGGGTTGTGAGCTTCGCAATACAAACTCCTATACAAAATGTAATCAAAAACAGGATGCATTATACACGGAAACGGCCGTCTGACAGGATGCAAAAATGGTGATTTCCCTACGCAATTCCTTGGGTAACCCCACACGGGTAGGTTAATTTTTCAGGAAATCTTGAGAAATCGCATTGACTTACGGCCGTTTTACGGTAGATTTGCCTTTGACCTGAAGCAACAACTGAGAGTAAACAAATGAATCCTATAACACCCAAAATCGTAGATAAATTCGGCCGTCCCATCCGTGACCTGCGCATCTCGGTCATCGACAAATGCAACTTCCGCTGCCCCTACTGCATGCCTGCAGAAATTTTCGGCGCAGATTACAACTTTCTCAACAAAGATGAACTGCTCAGCGATGATGAAATTGTGCGGCTGGCTGCGCTGTTTGCCCAACTGGGCGTCACCAAGTTCCGCCTGACGGGCGGCGAACCACTCATTCGCCCCAACCTGCCCGCGCTCATCGCCCGGCTGGCGCAGGTGCCCGGCATCGAAGATTTGGCGCTGACGACCAACGCCTATTACCTGCCCAAGCAAGCTCAGGCGCTCAAGGATGCCGGACTGCATCGGCTCACCATCAGCCTGGATTCGTTGGACAATGAGGTGTTTCAGGTTTTAAACGGCCGTCGCGCCACCGTCGAGCGCGTACTAGAAGGCTTGGCGGCGGCCGAAGCGGCTGGCTTCAAAAGAATCAAAATCAACTGCGTCGTCAAAAAAGGGGTCAACGATCACACCGTGGTAGATTTGGCCCGCCACTTCAAGGGCAGCGGCCACATCGTACGCTACATCGAGTATATGGACGTGGGCAATCTCAACGGCTGGAAGCTAGATGATGTGGTGACGGCCGATGAAATCTTAGCCAAAATTGATGCCGCAATGCCCATCCAGCCCGTGCCACCCAACTACCCCGGCGAGGTAGCTAACCGTTACCGCTATCTGGACGGTACCGGTGAAATTGGCATCATCGCCTCCGTCACCAAGCCGTTTTGCGGCGACTGCACCCGCGCCCGCCTCTCCAGCGCTGGCGAATATTACACCTGCCTCTTTGCCCACAACGGCACCGATCTACGCGCCCCCTTACGCGACGGAGCCAGCGACGAAGAAATGCTCGACCGCATCGGTGGCGTTTGGCAGCGCCGCACCGACCGCTACTCAGAGCTGCGCACCTCTTTCACCCGCCTCCCCCACAAAGGTGCAGAAATGTATCGCCTGGGCGGTTAAATTGGCGCACCAAAAGTCATGCGATGGCCATCAATAGTTTGCAGGGCAAATTCGCGCATGCCCCACGGCTCGCTGCGCGGCTTTTTGAGGATGCGGGCACCGTTGGTCGCTACCT
Organism: Candidatus Leptofilum gracile; assembly: GCA_016713825.1. GTDB lineage: Bacteria > Chloroflexota > Anaerolineae > Promineifilales > Promineifilaceae > Leptofilum > Leptofilum gracile. Next base: position 580,654 of record JADJOJ010000007.1, read on the forward strand.
GAGCATAATACTCGTCAATCTCGTCCATCCGCACGTAGGCAAAATATGAATGGTCGCCCAGCTCCCTGGCTGGCGTGGCATCGGCGCAGTGGCCAGCCATAATCTCGCAGCTATCTTTCTGAAAGATGCGCCAACCGTCGTCGCCAATTTCCCGCACGGTGAAGCCCAACACATCACGATAGTAAACGGCCGTTGCCATTAAATCATTCACCGCAATCACAAACATGGTACTGGTAATCTCGCTCATCATATTCCTCTGAAAATAATTTAACCGCAGAGAACGCGGAGGACGCAGAGAAAAAATCTGTGTCATCTGTGCAATCTGTGGATCACTCTTCGTCCGGGAAGCCCCACTTTTTGTCTACCAGGTACAACGGCCGTCCCTTCACCTCGTCGTAAATCCGGCCCAAATATTCACCGATGATGCCCAGGCTGATCAGCTGCACCCCACCCAAAAACAGCACCGATACCAGCGTGGTAGCCTGGCCCAACAGCGGGCTTTCTGGGCCAAACAGACGCACCAAAATGACCGTCAAAATTGCCAGGCCGCTGATGATGGCAATGATGAAGCCAAGATAGGTGGCCAGCTGCAGCGGCAGGTAAGAAAAGCTGGTAATCGCATCCAAGGCAAAGGGCAACATCTGGCGCACGCCGCCAAATTTAGATTCCCCAGCAAAGCGGCTGGCCCGTTCGTACTCCACGCCGGTTTGCTTGAAGCCTACCCAGGGCACCATGCCGCGCAAAAAGCGGTTTCGCTCTGGCATGTTGTTAATCGCCTGCACCACCCGCCGATCCATCAGCCGAAAATCGCCCGTGTCCAGCGGAATATCAATGCTGGTAATGCGGTGGATGAGCCGGTAAAACAGCTTGGCCGTGAACAGCTTGAACCAGGTTTCCCCCTGGCGGCTCACGCGAACGCCGTACACCACTTCGTACCCTTCGCGCCATTTGGCAATCATCTCCGGGAAAACTTCCGGCGGGTCCTGCAAATCCGCATCGGTGAGGATGACGGCATCCCCCTGGGCATGGTTTAGCCCGGCGGTGACGGCCACCTGAAAGCCAAAATTGCGCGAAAAGCTGATCCCCTTCACGCGAGGGTCTTTTTGGTGCAGTTCGGCAATGACTTCGGCCGAGCGATCCCGGCTGCCGTCATTGACCAGCACCAGTTCCCACGGCTCATTAAGCTTGTCCATCACCCCGCTCACGCGGCGGTGCAGCTCTGCAAGCACGGCCTCTTCGTTGTAAACCGGGGCGACAATGGAGATGGTTGGTTTTGTTTGGTTCATATTCATTACTTGAATTTAGGGAGAGGAGTGAAAAGTGATGAGTGAAAAGTAAAAAGTATGCTCCACTTTTCACGTATCACTTTTTACTTTTCACTTCCTACGCCAACGTCTTGTTAAAAACACGCTCTACGGCCGTAATATCCGCCGGCACAGTCACTGCCTGGCCAACTGATTTCATGGCCGACTGCACATCCTTGAGCCCGTTGCCAGTGAGGATGAGCGCCACGCGCGCGTCTGGGCCAATCAGGCCAGTTTGGGCGGCTTTCAGGAAACCGGCGTAGGTTGCCGCTGAAGCTGGCTCGGCAAAAACACCGCTGCCCTGGGCCAGGGTGGGAATGGCGGCCAAAATTTGCGCGTCGGTGACGGTAATGAATGCGCCGCTGGTTTGGCGAACGGCCGTTACCGCCTTAATTCGATCCCGTGGTAAACCCGCGCTAATGCTGTCTGCCACCGTATTGGCCGCGATGGGCGGCTTGGTCAGCACGTCTTCATCGTTGGCCCAGGCATCGTGCAAATAGGCCGAACCCGCCGCCTGCACGCCTACAATTTTGGGCATCTGCGCCAGGTAGCCCGCCGCCACCAAATCGCGCACCCCCTTGTAAACACCGCTGATGATGCAACCATCCCCCACCGAAACAAACAGATGGGTGATGGGGGACGCAACGGCCGTTCTCTGCTGCCTAAGTTGCGCGTACAGCTCAAAAGTAACGGTTTTCTTGCCCTCGGCCATGTACGGATTGTAACCCGTGTTGCGGCAGTACCAGCCAAACTTCTCGGTCGCCGCCAGGCAAAGGTCGAAGGCGTCGTCGTAGGTGCCTTCCACCAGCAGCACCGTGGCGCCATAGACGAGAAGCTGGGCAATTTTGGCCGCCGGGGCCGATTTGGGCACAAAGATGACCGTTTTCTGGCCCACGCTGGCGGCCAGGCCAGCCAGGGCGGCAGCGGCATTGCCGGTGCTGGCGGTGGTCACAATCTCTGCCCCCAACTCCTGCGCCTTCATGATGGCCACGGCGCTGGCCCGGTCTTTGAGAGAGGCGGTGGGATTACGGCCGTCATCCTTCAACCACAATTCGGCCACGCCAGCCGCCTGGGCCAGATGAGGCGCTTCTTGCAGGGGCGTGCCGCCTACCACCAGCGGCGGCGCGGGCACATGCTCGGCAACTGGCAAAAACGGCCGATAGCCAAACATCCCCCCACTGGCAGCAGGCAGATGCTCGCCAATCTCGGCGCGGATAGCCGCATAATCGTATTCCACATCCAAAATACCCTCGTTGCCGTGGTCGGGGCAAACGTAGAGCAGTTCATCTGGTTGGTAAACCTTGCCGCAAATGACGCAGCGCAGTCCGGTGACATGTTTCATAGGGGGTCCTTCCTGATTGGTAATTAAGTAATTCGGTAATTGGTAATTGAGTAATTAGGCAACTGGTTCAATTACCCAATTACTCAATTACTTCCTCTAGATTTCCAACGTCGCCAACAGCCCCACATGGTCCGATGGATACAGCGTGTCATCGTCCGGGGCAGGTTCGTCGCAAAAGATTTGGGCCTGGGCCACCTGGCGGATGCCGCTGGAAACAAAAATATAGTCCAAACAACCGCACCAATCGCCCAGGGGCAGCAGCGCGGTGGGAAAGGTGGCCAGCGGCTCTGCGCCATGCCGCAGCTGGTATGCGGAGCGAAAGCGCTGCTTCATAATTTGGATGGCGGGGCCAGTGGGCGTTTCGTTGAAGTCGCCGGCCACCACCTGAGCGGGGATGGGGCGACTGTCGGCCAGCCAGCCGGTGAGCATGAGCGCTTGCTCTTGCCGGGCCTGTTTGTCTTCGGCGATGTGGTGGAGGTGGGTGGCCACAAAATCGAGCGGCTGGCGGTTGCTCAGCTCAACGTTCACCCGCAGGGCAACGCGCCCGCCATAGCCCAAATTTAGGCTGTCTGAGTACAAAATGGGCAGGTTGGTGAGCACGCCGATACCTTCCAGGTAGCCGTAGATGGGGTGCTGCTTGCGGATTTGGATGAGGCGATACGGCCGTTTCCCGTCCGGCAGCCGCGCATTAATCTGGTTGCGAATCCAGCGCCCTTGCCCAATCGGGAAGCTAATCTCTTGCAGGCTGATGAGGCTGGGCGTGACGTCTAGCAGCTGGGCAACCAGCAAATGGCGGCGCTCGCGCCAGCGGTCGGCGCGGTTGCGCAGGTTAATGGTAGCGACGGTTATTTGGGGCATGGGATTTTCATGCGTGAGGCGTGAGGCGTGAAGGGAAATTCACGTATCACGTTTCACGCCTCACTCACTCCAGATCAATTTCGGTAGTACCGCTGGGAACGGCCGTTTGCATCGATTGATGGGCATCGCGCAGGGTCAGGGTAAAGGGCACGTCGGTGGTGAGCGTTAGTTTTTGGGCATCGGCCACCAGGGTCAGCGTGCCATCTGGGCCAAGTGGATAATTGGCTATGCCGTACGGCCGTTCACAATCCAGCCGCCGGTCCCAAAAAACGCGCCGCTGCGGCCAATCCACGCTCAACCCAATCACATCCTCCAACAAGATGGCGATGGGGCTCAACCCGGCCATGCCAATTGGGCTTTCGGCGGCGGGATCACCGGGAGCGGCCGTTTCCGGGGCGTAATTTTCCCAAAAAGCGCCGGTCTGGGCATACACCTGGGCCACGTTGGTAAGGTGGTTCACGGCAATCTCGTGGGCCAGGCCATGCTGCCCAATCTGGCGCAGGCCACGCAGCACCATAAAGTTGGTGGCTGGCCAGACGCTGCCGCGCCAATAGTTGCCCGTCTCAAAATTATACCCTTCGCTGTCGGCCGACTGACTGGGCACGCGATGGGCCAGCTTAAACGCCCAATTTTCGCGCAGAGCCTGCACAAACAACTCCAGCCGCTTTTCGGGAATGAGGCCTGTATCTAGCAAGCCCCAATAGGCGGCAATGCTTTTAACCTGGCTAAAACGGCCGTCTGCGTCCACATCCTGGTAAAAGTGGGCCGCTTCGTTCCAATGATATTTGTTAATTAGCTCATTGAGATGCGCATGTTCGGCTTCTAGCTCATTGGCTAGAGCCGCTTCCTTGAGCAGGGTGGCCATCTGGGCCAAAACCAGGCTGCTGAGCGCCGCCTGCATTGCGGCATCTACCCAGCTCCAATGGCGATGGTGCAGGCTGCTGTTGGGCACGCGGGGCTGGTTGCTAAGGCCGCTGCTGTGGCCGGTGGCCCAATACAGCCCATTGGGCCAACTGCGGTTTGCCTGGCACCACCGATGGTAGGCAACCAGGGGAGGGAATATTTTGGCTAAACGGCCGTCATCCCCCGTAAAACGATACTGCCGCCACTCGGCCCAGGCCAAAATGTTGGGGCCAGTACCATTGGGATCAAACGGGTAGAAGAAATCCTGGCCGCTGGCCAAATCAATTTGGCGGCAGATGAAGCCATCGTCGTGCTGTTTGGCGTAGAGGTTGTCCAGATTGCCCACAAAATCGAAGGCGCGACGGCCGTATAGCCCAAACTGGCTCATGAAGGCGCTGTCCCACATAAACAGATACCCATCTGTGACCGCCTGAAGGTGATTGGCCACAAAGCCAGAGTCTGGCTGGGGCTGGCGCAAATTTTGCCAGGCCAGTTCCCAGGCGCGCCAGTACAGCGCTACCCAATCTTCATGGTCGGGCAAGATGGGTTGGGGCAGGTGAACCTTGGCTTCAGCAAAGGCAGGCCACACCTGCGGCGCATACGTCTGCTGGCGAAATGAATTTTGAGCAACGATGGGGTCAGACGGCCGTTCAAACTTCGGGTGCGGCTGCGGCATTGTTGTGTACTCCTAACGATTCACCAGCAATTCGGCCGTGCCGCCCAGCTGCAAACTGTTCTCGCCAAAATTAACCACCCGCAGCGTGTAGCGGATGGCCACATTCTCTTGTAAAGAGCCAATCCAGGTGATGGAATCACCCAAAGCAAACAGCGGGTGGCCGGTCAGCCCCGTCAGCCGTGCCGAATCGACCCCGCCCTGCGAAGAAACCCCATCATACACCAGCGTGGTGCCGGGAATGGTCCAGCCAACCGGCACATTATGGGCCAGCACAATGTTGTTGTAACGAATGGCATTGGGCCATTCTGGCATAGCGGGCAGCGGCGTAGCCACCGGATTAAGGATGGTAACTTCCACCGGGCCAGCCACCGGCAGCGGCCCCAAAAAGTCGGGGGCCAGGCGCAGGTTGTACTCGGCAAACACACTGGGGGCCACCACACCGCTCCAAATGAACGAATCCCCTACCCGCTTTTGGGCAGGCTCCCCGTCAATCTTCACATCATGCAGATCGGCCGTCTTGCCCACGTATTGCAGTTGAGAACCCGGCACCATATCACCCGGCTCCAGGCTGATGGTGTAGGCAGGAATCAGAAAGGTCACGGAATCGCCCGATGGCGTGGGCGTGACCTCTGGTTCGTCAGCGCCACCCGTGCCCGGAATGGTGCAGGCCAGCGCTGTAAAACAGAAAACGAGCAAAAAACCAGCGAGACTTTTTAATGAATGCCTCATTGTTCCTCTTTACTTACAAGGGTAGTAAAAAGTGAAAAGTAAAAAGTGGCGCTTACCTTTTTTTACTTTTCACTATCCACTTAAGATCCTTTTTCAATTGTGATCGTTTCGATACGATCGCCATCGGGGGTATTGGGCACTTGTGGATCACGCGGCGTAATATCTTCCACGATCTCCATTCCTTCAACCACCCGGCCAAAAATGGCGTGTAAGCCATCCAAATGCGTTGCCGCACCGGTAGTGATGAAAAACTGGCTGCCACCGGTGTTTGGCCCGGAATTTGCCATAGAAACCACGCCTGGGGCGTCATGAGACAGATCAGGGTCAAACTCATCGTTGATGGCGTAGCCGGGGCCGCCAATGCCAAACCCGGTGGGATCGCCCGTTTGGGCCATGAAGCCGGGAATAACGCGATGGAAGGTCACGCCATCGTACCAACCTTCTTCGGCCAGGAACACAAAGTTGTTCACGGTCTCTGGGGCGGATTGGGGCAGCAGCTCAATCACAATTTCGTCGCCAGATTCCATGGTGATGGTGGCAGTGTAGCTGGCATCCACGTCGATGGTCATGGGGGGCGGGGCGTCGTACTGCTTTTCTTCCAGGATGGCTTCAGCCTCAGCAATGGCAATGCGCTGCTGGGCATAATTGTCCCAGACGGTGTAGTCGAACGGCACGTTAGGCACCAGCACGCCATCTACAATGACGCTGGGGGTGCCACCCAGGCCAATGGCAACGGATTCGGCTTCCAGGGCGCTTACGTATTCGGCGTAGGTGTTGTTGTCTAAGGCTTCACCCACGGCTGCGCCATCTAGCCCCAGCTCGTTGGCGAGGTTCACAAAATAGTCGTGGGCGGCGGCTGTGTCTAGCGCGGCCCAATCGCTCTGTTGTTCAAACAGGGCATCGTGGTATTCCCAGAATGCGCCTTGGGCACCGGCCGCTTCGGCGGCTTCGGCTGATTTTTGGGCATTGGCGTGAATGCGGTTAAGCGGGAAATGACGATAGACAATCTGTACTTGATCGGGGTAGGCGTCTACCAGACGCGCCAGCACGGCCGAAAAGGCCGCGCAGCCCGGTCATTGAAAGTCGCCATATTCGATGATGACGATGAGCGGGTCGGACGCACCTTCGCGCCAATCTTGGTCGCGCACAACGGCCGCTTCTGGAATGCTGCTGGCAGGCTGGAATGCGCCCAGGTTGGCGGCGTCCGGGGGAGCGGCGGCCGGGGGAGCGGCTTCGCCGGTTTCAGTTTCTCCATTGGCTTCATCGGTGTTGTTGGTGTCGTTGGTGGGGGAAACGGCCGTATTTGCATTCACGTTCGTTTCCGGAGGCACCAACTCGGGAGTTGAGGGCCCACAGGCAAAAAGCATCGCCAGCGGCAACAACCAAAACAATTTTTTCATAAATTCTCCTCTGAAAATAAACCTCCGGGAGGCTTCAAAAATGGCCTCTGTTACGCACTGAACCTCCCGGAGGTTGGGTTTTCATTCATGGTGGTCAACGACAGTTGGTGTCGTCTCCTCTGAAAATAGGCCGCGGATTGCGCGGATTTACGCAGATTAAATCTGGGTGCAATCTGCGCAAATCTGCTTGTGCATGCATGCACCAATCTGCTGATTTTCATTCATGGTGGTCGGCGACAGCCGGTGTCGTCACCTTCCACATAGTTGGGTCCGGTCATCTTTTTATTTTATGGGCCGTATCTTAACAAATTGTCGGCCAGAAACGAACTTTACCCACAATTGTGTGGCGCATCTGAGTATCTGTTAAACAATTCGTAAATTTTACGGGGCGCAAATGACCTGGGTACCATATCATTTTTCCGAATAATAGCGCATTTTGTTACAATCTCGTAGCAAAAACAAGCATACGAAGGAGTGTATTGTGAAACGAATAGTTTTGTTTTTTCTGTTGATGAGCTTGCTGTGGGGTACGGCCGTTTCGTGTGGTGCTGTTACGGAAGAGGAAGCGCCACCAACCTCAGCCCCAGCTGAAAATGACGAAGGGGGCGCACTCAACGCCGCCCCAGCAAACAGCGGCAGCGAAGAAGAAGCTGCCCCGGAAACAGATGCCGATCTCTTCCCCAGGGCTACCCTTACCCCTGCGCCCCCAGTAGAAGCAGCTGCCCCAGAAGGGGCCGAGGGATACCCGGCGGCCCCTTTACCCACGCCGCTGCCAGAAGGGTACAGTCTACCCCCAACGATCCCGCCTTTAAATCCATACCCAGAAGCCAGCGGTACGCTGGTGTGGGTTATAAAGCCAGTGGGCGAACAATGTGCAGAAACACCCACCACGCCGGATTTACAAACGGCCGTTGCCGATATGATCGCCTTTGGGATTCCAGTTGAAGCGTCTGAAATGACGGAGCTGTCCGTGTGTACTGCCTGCGGCTGCCCCACCAGCGCCCACTTCCGCCTGCAAATTGATTCTGGCTACCTGGCCAATGCCGCCGTGCTGGGCTGGATGGCCGAAGAGTAATTGAGTAATTAGGTAAGTGGGCAATTGGCACAACTTCTTATTCTTAGTTGCCCAATTGCCCACTTACCGCCTACCTAGGGCAAAAATCCCTGAATGAAAAGGTTGTTCAACCAGTGGGGAACCAACGGTGCCCATAAAGAGCCTGTCACTTTAAACAAAAGCGCAAACACCAGACCGTAAACAACAATATTCCCAAACGATTGGGCTAGCATAGCCGCCGACATGCCGTCCAGAAGAATCCAGGTGGGCAAATGCAGCAGGCCAAACATAAACGAACTGCCCAGCAAGGCGTAAAGCAAGCCATGTTGACGGTTAATTTCGCCAAAAAGCACGGCCCGGAACCAGACTTCTTCGGCAAATGGGGAACCGATTATCCAGTTAAACCAGGTGTCGAACGCCAGGGGTACCTGCCACGCCATTTCAAGTTGACGAAATTGGGTAAAATAAGAAAAAGACAAAAAGAGAGCCGAGACAATCAGCCCCACCCAAACACCTCGTTGCCAATTCTGCCGCAAGTACCAAGCTTCTAGCCAGGAAACGCCTGATTTCCGTAAAAAAAAGTAGGCGGGAAGCAGCAAAATGCCAATCCTGACGGTACCGCGCAAATATGGATTGGCAAATGGCTCCGGGGACCATGCCATCAGCAAAACCCAAACCAGCCAAGCCATGACGATAACCAGCGATTGCCCCAACAGCTGCATGGTGGTTGTTGGTTTACTCATGCCAACCACGCATCGTAGCAAGCTTTGGCCAAACGGCCGATTATCAGCACCCCTGGCGCATCCGGCTGCCACCGCTCTGGCTCTGGATTCCCCTCGTTCATCACGGTGAGGGCAAAGCCCCGATTTTCTACTGGCTGGCCACGGTAGATAACGGCCGTTTGCGCCCGCATCCCCGCCAAGGAGCCAGTTTTACCCGCCAGCCGCAGCATTTCCCCATCTGGCACGTCGCTGCCGTACGGTTCAAAGGGCAAATAGCGCCCCACCCGGTCGGCGCCTACCTTATTCATCATGCGCATCATTTCGGTGCAGGCGGCGGGCGTAAGGATGGTTTGTTGGAAAACGGCCGTTATCATCCGCGTGAGCGCCGCCGGGGTGCTGGTGCCCAACAGCTTTTGATCTGTTTTCAGCAAATTAAAGTTGATTTTGCGGTGCAGCCGCACCTCCGGGTACCCGGTATCGTCCAGCCAGGCATTCACCTTGTCCATGCCCACATGGTCAATCAGCACGTTGGTGGCCAGGTTGTCGCTAATGTTCATCATTAAAAAGGCGTAGTCGCGGATGGGCATGGTGAGGCCGGGCGACAAAAATTGCAGCAGCCCGCTGCCCGCCACGTGGTCGGCCCGGCGCAGCATCAGCGGATCGTCCAGGCTGTACTGGCCGTCTTCCACCTGCTGCATCAGGGTGAGCAGCACGGCCAGCTTAATCGTGCTGGCGGTAGGGAAAATCTCGTCGGCCAGGTAGCCCACGGTCTCATTGGTTTGCAAATTGGTGGCGGCGAGGCCGATACGGCCGTTAAATCCCGCACAAATCTCTTGAATCTGATCATTCAAACTCATTTTTCATTCTCCCAACAAAAAAGCACAGGAAACGGCCGTTGCCAACCATCCCCTGTGCTAAAAAGAAAGCCACAGAGCACACAGAGAAATTAGACAAAACCTCTGTGCCCTCTGTGGCAAAAAATCACGCTTTCAAGAAGTTGCGCAAAACAGTGTGCAAAATGCCGCCGTTGCGGTAGTAATCCACCTCTACCGGGGTATCAATGCGGCAAAGGGTGTCGAAGGTGACGGAACGGCCGTCTGCCTTTGTCGCCCGGATCGTAATCGTTTGCAGCGGCTTCACCTCGTCCGTCAGGTTCACCGTAGAGAACAGTTCTGTGCCATCCAGTCCTAGTGATTCGGCCGTGTCGCCATCCTGGTACTGCAAAGGCAGCACGCCCATGCCCACCAGATTGCTGCGGTGAATCCGCTCGTAGCTCTCCGCAATGACCATCTTCACGCCCAGCAGCAAGGTGCCCTTGGCCGCCCAGTCACGCGAGCTGCCCATGCCGTAATCCTTGCCCGCCAGCACCACCAGCGGCGTACCGTCTGCCTTGTACTTCAGCGACGCATCGTACATCGAGGTGACTTCGTTGGTGGGCAAATAGGTGGTCCAGCCGCCTTCAGTGCCGGGGGCCATCCGGTTGCGCAGCCGCACGTTGGCAAACGTCCCCCGCGTCATCACCCGGTCGTTGCCCCGCCGCGAGCCGTAAGAGTTGAAATATTGCGGCGCAACGTCCCGCTCTAGCAAATATTCCGCCGCCGGGCTGGTGCGCGAGATGGCACCCGCCGGGGAGATGTGGTCTGTCGTCACCGAGTCACCCACCTTCACCAAAACCCGCGCATATTCAATGTTGTCGATCGGCCGCACCTCAGGCGTCAGCTCCGTAAAGAACGGCGGCTCCTGAATGTAGGTTGATTCTTCGTTCCAGGCATAGATTTCGCCGCCATGCACCGGAATCTTGTTCCACTCCTCGTTGCCGTCGTACACATTGCCGTACTGCTCGTGGAACATGTCGGCCGACATCGTGTTCAGCACCGTCTCGCTCACCTCCTGGCTGCTGGGCCAGATATCCTTCAGGTAAACCGGCTCGCCCGCCTCGTTGGTGCCGATGGGATCGTTCACCAGATCGATGTCGGTGGTGCCAGCCAGGGCGTAGGCCACCACCAGCGGCGGGGAGGCCAGATAGTTGGTTTTGGTCAGCGGATGGACGCGCCCTTCAAAGTTGCGGTTGCCGCTGAGCACAGAGGAAACCACCAAATCGCCTTGCTGGATGGCGTTGCTCACCGGCTCTGGCAGCGGGCCAGAGTTGCCGATGCAGGTGGTGCAGCCAAAACCAACGATGTGGAAACCAAGCTGCTCCAGGTAAGGCAGCAGCCCCGATTTCTTGAGGTAATCTTCCACCACGCGGGAGCCGGGAGCCAGACTGGTTTTGACGTAGGGATGCACCTTCAAGCCAGCTTCGACCGCCTTTTTGGCCACCAAACCCGCGCCGAGCATGACGCTGGGGTTGGAGGTGTTGGTACAGCTGGTGATGGCGGCAATGACCACCGCGCCGTGCCCAATTTCCACATCGTGGCCGTTGGAGACAGTCGCCGTACGGGTCAATTCCTCTTCCTTCAGCCCAATCCCCTGCGGACCTTGCGGAGCCAGCAGCGATTCGCGGTATTTGCTTTTCATATCGGAAAGGAGGATGCGGTCTTGCGGCCGTTTTGGCCCGGCCAAACTGGGCAGCACCGTGCCCAAATCCAGCTCCACCACATCCGTAAATTCGGGATCGGGCATCTCGTTGCTGCGGAAGAGGCCTTGCGCTTTGGTGTATTTTTCCACCAGCTCCACCAGCGCTTCCGGGCGACCGGTGCTGCGCATGTAGTTGAGCGTTTCATCATCCACCGGGAAGTAGCCAACGGTGGCACCGTATTCGGGGCACATGTTGGCGATGGTAGCCCGGTCGGCCAGCGTCATGCTGCTGAGGCCAGGGCCAAAAAATTCTACAAATTTACCCACCACGCCTTTCTTGCGCAGTAGTTCGGTGACAACCAGCACCAGGTCGGTGGCGGTAGCGCCTTCCGGCATGGCGCCGGTCAGGCGCACGCCGATGACTTCTGGCGTCAGCATGTAAATTGGCTGGCCCAGCATCACCGCTTCGGCCTCGATGCCGCCCACGCCCCAGGCCACAATGCCCAGGCCGTTGATCATGGTGGTGTGGGAATCGGTGCCGACCAAGCTGTCTGGAAAGGCGACTGTGTCGTCGCCTTCAGGCTTGGTCATGACCACCTTGCCCAGGTACTCCAGGTTTACCTGATGCACAATACCGGTGGCCGGGGGCACCACGCTAAAGTTTTTGAACGCTTCCTTGCCCCACTTGAGGAACTCGTACCGTTCGCGGTTGCGCACAAATTCGCGCTCGGCATTGAAGAAAAGCGCGGCGGCGGAGCCAAACTGGTCTACCTGCACGGAATGGTCGATGACTAAATCCACAGGCACGATGGGGTTGATCTTCTTGGGATCGCCGCCCAGGCGGGCCATGGCGGAGCGCATAGCGGCCAAATCGACCACGGCAGGCACGCCGGTGAAATCTTGCAGGATAACGCGCCCCGGCTTGAAGGGGAGTTCATCTTTTTGGGGATTTTTGGCGTGCCATTTGGCCAGGTTTTCTACGTCCTGGGGGTTCACTTCGTAGCCATCGCAGGTGCGCAGCAGGGCTTCTAACAGCACTTTGATGGAGAAAGGGAGACGGCTCACGTCGCCAAATTGGGACAGTTTGTCTAGTTGATAGTAGTAAACGTCGGTACCGGGCAGTTTAGCGCGGGCACCGAAGTGATCGAATAGTGTGCTCATGTTTTTACCTCTCGTCTAATCCGGTTTGTAACTGGGGGTATTATAGCGGAAAAGGTGGGTGGGGAAACGGCCGTTTGCCGAACCGGGTAGTGCCAGGCACAGGGCGATACATCTTACATTGCCAAGTAGGTTCCGCCCTGTGCCTGGCACTTGCTAAAACTTGCTTGCTAAACGGCCGTCTTGCAGATAAGGTTAGGCGGCTGTTTACTTCCCACAAAAGGAGTCGATCATGGTCAGTACCGTTGTTTTGTTGAATGTGCAGCCTGGAAAAATCAACGAGGTAGGCAGCCGTCTGGCTGAAATGAAGGGGATTAGCGAAGTGTTTAGCGTAGGCGGCCGTTTTGATCTGGTAGCCATTATTCGCGTGCCGGACAATGACACAATGGCCGAGCTAGTGACGGAAAAGATGCTCACCGTCCCCGGCATCACCAACTCCGAGACGCTCATCGCCTTCCGCGTCTTCTCCCAACACGACCTGGAGAGCATGTTCTCCATCGGGATTGAGTAGGAAATTTCAGGCAGACAGGGGTGTCTGCCTGAAACAAGTTGATTATGGCACAAACGTCCCCTGTGTGGTGCAAATAATGCCACCGGCAGCGTTCAGCGGTTGCACGACATACGTGTATGGAACCCCTGGCTTAAAATCGCCATCCTCAAATTTGAACAGCTCAACTTTATACGGTGTTTGGATATCGCTAGCAGTTGGGTGAATCACGTAAGCAATAACGCCATCATTCGTTGGCCCCTCCACCCACAGCCAAAGCTGCGTGGCGTTAGCCGGTACATTGGACCAGGTCATTAAAACATCATCAAACTCTTTGCTAGGCCAATCCGTGCGCGAAAGCGTCACGTTTACACAGGGGCCTGCAGGAACAACGGTTGTACCTGAATTGCCGGTTGCACATGTTTTCGCGGTTACCGCTCCATTCCAGGCAATTGGCACATCATCCAAATCGGATGAGGAAAGGACAACCTCACAATTCGCCACCCAGCCTTCCACATCGCGCTCTGTTTTAATTTGCAGCCATTCGTTTTGTTGCGTTCGGCCAATGACTTCGGCAATTTCGTTGACCGCTAAGGTGCCAAGCTGAACGTTGCTGATATCTGGACCAGCAAGCACATAAACGGTTGCTGCGCCGTCATGCCTGGATAAAGTTATTGTGTCTGCCAACTGATCCGAAGGAGTGGGCGTACTTGTATTGGTGGCTGTCGCGGTTGGCGTGTAGGTGGGTGTGGAAGTAGGTGTGTTGGTTGGTGTAGATGTGCTGGTTGGTACGGCCGTACTTGTAGGCAAGGCTGTAACCGTAACCTCAGTGGTCGGTGTGCTCGTTGGCGTTTCAAAAGGTTCCGAGCCATCCGTATCTGTGTCGGTGGGAGCCAACGCTATTGGCAAAACCGATGCATTGTCGAGGGTCACTGATTGAAGATAAATCTCATAGCCGGGCATCACAGCCTCAAATTGAGCATTCTTTTGCAATAAGCTAACATCAACATCAAAAGTCGCCATCCCATACTCATCTGAAACCTGTACGGGAAATGTTTGTCCCGGAATAATCAACCGAACGCGCACATTTTTTATGGGGTAAAGGCTATTCGAATCCCTAACAGACACCTGAATAAGTGTTTTATTAGATGATATGGGCTGGGCCGTGGGCTGAGTTGTTCCCCCACCGCCACCACATGCACTCAAAATTAGCCCAATCATAGCTAACAGGAATAGGCTACCACGAAAATCTCTACAGTTCCTGATTAAGCAAAAAAAGTAAGCCATCTTAAGGTTCCTTAAATTTCCAGACGTTCCATTAGAAGTTTAAACTTTATGAGCAAACTTGGGCGAGATCAGTTACGGCCGTATCTGAAATTCCACGACCCCCATTCCGGCTTTTATAGGAATGTTTTGAACTTTGACCTCACTGGTCTCAACCGTTATGCGAGCCAGGTTGCCATCTGTTTCAGGATCGAGAGAGAAAACGGCACGGCCGTTTGAATCTGTACGTTGGGGGGGGATGAGTTCGCCAGGAATGTCCAGCGACACCTTAGCATTAAAAATCATTGTCAGGTTTTCGCTGTTGACCACTTGCACCTGAAGCAAAATATCTTCATCTGGCCCTGGACCTGGCTGTTCGGTTTCTGGCCAGAGGATAACAGCCAAAATGATGAGCAGCGCACCGGCTACTATTAGCCAAACGGCCGTTTTCCCCCCACTTTTCACCTCAGCTGTTGGCGCTGGAAGCGGCTTTTCAATTAGCTTTTCATCTACCAACTCGTTGAGCCTGGTAATCAAATTTCGATGTTTTGCGTACGTGACCAAAGAAAGCGCATACGCTTCCTTTGTGTCTCCAGACAAATTTTCGGGATCAACGTTGAGAGAGAAAGCCAACGTGCGCAGCTCGGACAGGCTAAACGTTTCAGTTAGAAGTGGAAATAGTTGTTGAGGAGTACGGCCGTTCATATCACTGCTCACCGATGTATGTCTGTAATGAAAAACGCTCCCAGAAGTTTAACATAAAGAAAGAGGCCGTTAAAGGTGATTTTCGGCACGGATAAACCCATTACCTTTGTCATCTAAACCGAATTTGTGGCGGAAATGCCTGTGACCATTTTAGAGGTAAACAGAAGTAGCTAGCCCACAAAAAAAGGTCAGGCTTGTCTCAATTTGCAAACAAGCCTGACCTTTTCATTCATTTTTGGGTGGAACCGCCGCAAATGCTACGCGTTCAGGGACTCCCTCACGGTTTGGGCAAAGGTGCGGGCGCGAATTACGGCCGTTCCCACATGCCCCTCCGCCTTCATCAATTCCGCAACCTCTTCCGCCGTCAAAAACGCCCCAATCCGTTCATCCGCAACTAGCAAGTTAACCAGCGGATTCGGCTGCCCTTCCCGCAAAGCCGCCCACGCCAGCAAACTCGCCTCACGAATCCATTCGTGGCCGTCCTGGCGGCTGGCCCCGGCCGCCACCAGCGCCATCAGCACCCGCTCTGTGGCCGCAAACGGGCCGTATGTCGCCATGTTGCGGGCAATCGCTTCCTCGTCAATCACCATCTCCGCCACAATACGCCCGGCCCGGCGCACAATTTCCTCCGTGGCCAAAAAGCCTTCCGCCTGGAACAGTCGCCGGTTGGCCGAATCATCCAGGCTGCGCTCCAAAATCGCCTGGCTGGCGTTGTCCCAGGCCACGGCGGGCAGCCCAGCCACATACCGCGCCAGCGAGCAGATGTTTTCCGTGTTGATCGGATTGCGCTTAAACGGCATCGCCGAAGAGCCGACTTGCTTCTGGCCAAACGGCTCGGCCCACTCACCAAACGGTGGCGACTGCAACACGCGAAAATCCAGGGCAAACTTGTGCAGCGAGGCGGCAATTCCGGCCAGCACCTGCTGCACCCGCAAATCCTGCTGGCGCGTGTACGTTTGCGTGGCGATGGGAAAATATGGCAGCGCTAACACAGCCATTGCCGCCGCTTCCATTTGCATCGCGTCCATTTCCGTACCTGCCAGCAGCTCATCGTACCCAGCCTGGGTGCCGACTGCGCCCTTCAAACCTTTGCCTCGGAGATTGGCGATTAGCGATTGGAGGTTCTTGTAATCTTCCAGCAAGTCCTGGGCGTAGACGGCAAAGCGGTAGCCGAGGGTGGTCGGTTCGGCGGGTTGGATGTGGGTGTGGGCCATCGTGGGCAATTCGGCCGTTTCCTCAATCCTCGCCGCCAATTTCAAAAGCAACTGTTTCAGCTGGTCGCGCAGCAAAACGGCCGCTTCCCGCAGCCGCAGCACATCCACATTGTCCGTAATGTCCGCACTGGTCGCGCCCCAATGGATGATGCCGCCACCCACCGGACACTGCTCGGCAAAGGTGCGAATCTCAGCCATCACATCGTGGCGCGTCTCTTTCTCAATTTCGAGGGCGCGAGCGATGTCTACCTGCGCGGCGTGGGCTTGCAAATCGGCCAGCTGCGCGGCGCTGACCAGCCCCGCCTGGTGCTGCGCCGTCGCCAGCGCCAGCCAAACCTGCCGCATCAGCCGCCGCTTGTTCTGCTCCGACCAAATTTGGCGCATCGCTTCGCTGCCATAGCGCCAGGTGAACGGGGAAATGAAGGTGTCGTGTGTGAAAGTCATAATTTGGAGATTGGAGATTGGAGATTGAGATTTCAGCCTCTAATCTCCAATCTCCCTATTTTTACCGCCGAACCTGATAATTTGGCGCTTCTTTGGTGACCAAAATGCCGTGCGGATGGCTTTCCAGCAAACCCGCATTCGTAATGCGCACAAAGCGAGCTTTGGCGTGCAGCTCTGGCAAATTGGCCGCGCCTACGTACCCCATGCCCGAGCGCAAACCGCCCATCAGCTGGTAGGTCACATCGGCCAGGCTGCCCCGGTAGGGCACCTGCCCTTCCACACCTTCGGGCACCAGCTTGTCCCGGTCGGCGCGAACGCTGCGGCCTGGGGCCGTCACGCCGCTGCCGTAGCGATCTGCGCCGTGCCCCTGCATGGCCCCCAAACTGCCCATGCCCCGGTACACTTTGTAGCGGCGGCCTTCGTACAAAATAATGTCGCCGGGGCTTTCTTCCAGCCCGGCCAGCATGGAACCGAGCATGACGGCATCTGCGCCAGCGGCCATCGCCTTGACGATGTCGCCGCTGTATTTGATGCCACCGTCGGCGATGCAGGGGACGTCGTGTTTGTGGCATTCAATGGCGCTTTCGAGAACGGCCGTTAACTGCGGCATCCCCGCGCCAGAAACCACCCGTGTGGTGCAAATCGAACCCGCGCCAATGCCAATCTTCACCCCGTCGGCTCCCGCTTTTACCAAATCGCGCACCCCCTCGGCGGTGGCTGCGTTACCAGCAATGATGGGCAGCTTGGGATACCGGTTTTTGGCTTCGCGCAGCGTTTGCAGCACCAGGGCGGTGTGGCCGTGGGCCGTGTCGATTACGGCCACATCTACCCCCGCCTTCACCAACAGCTCCAGCCGGGACAGCCCAGATTCCCCCACCCCAATGGCGGCGGCGCAGAGGAGACGGCCGTTTGCATCCGACGCCTGCATGGGATAATTCAACTTCTTCTGAATATCCTTCACCGTGATGAGGCCTTTTAGATAGCCCTCTTCATCTACCAGCGGCAGTTTTTCTATGCGATGCCGATGCAAAATCTCCTTCGCCTCTTCCAGCGTGGTGCCTACCTTGGCCGTCACCAGGTTCTGGCTGGTCATAAATTCAGATACAGGCTGCGGCCCCGGCTCTACAAAGCGCGTGTCTCGATTGGTAAGGATGCCCACCAACTTCCCCGCGCCATCTGTGATGGGCACGCCAGAAATGTGGTAGCGGCTCATCAGCACCTCGGCGTCGGCTAACGTATTGTCCGCCCGCAGCGTCACCGGGTCTACAATCATGCCCGCCTCCGACCGCTTCACCTTGTCCACCTCTTCTGCCTGCTCCTCTGGTGACAAATTGCGATGCACCACACCGATGCCGCCCAGCCGGGCCAGGCCAATGGCCAGCCGCGCCTCCGTCACCGTGTCCATCGCCGCCGAAAGCAGCGGAATGTTCAGATACAAATTACCGGCCAGGCGGGTCTTTAAATCCACGTTGGCCGGTAACACTTCAGAGTATCCGGGGGTTAACAACACATCGTCAAACGTGAGCGCAAGTGCGCCAATTTTTTCTCCAATTTCCATCGTTTTTAGCTCCTCGTATTTTTGCCTGTAGACACCAAAGGTTTACAACCGGGAACTAAAGGTATGGGTGGGTAAAACCGTTGGTGTCTTGATGTCAACTAACAAAAAAACCGAGCTTGCTAAAGTAGCCATCAAAATGGGATGACTGTTTTAACAAACTCGGCTGCTAACGTTCTAAATTGTGTTGAAATGCGTCGCCGTGGGCGGGCGAGTCGGTATTCGGTGAGCGGTATTCAGTAATCGGTAATCAGTTGCCGATCCCCGTGGCTAATTGCGGCGTGGCTTTGGCTTGACGGGGCGTTTGCGCTTGCTTTCCAACGCTTCTGGCAAACGATCCAACTTTTTGAGGGTGAGCCACAGGCCAAACAAAGCAATGCCGAAGGCGGCCAGCATGGAGTAGGTAAGAAAGCTGCTGCCGATGGTTGGCTGATCGGGCCGGAAGAACTCGATCCAGGCGCGGTTGCCGCCCCACCAGAGCAAAAAGATACCAAACAGGGTGCCGGGTTCCCACTTGTCGCGGAAACGGCCGTTCAGCCACACCAACAGCAAAAAGCCCACAAAAAGCGCAATCGATTCATACAAAAAGGTGGGGTGGAACCGGGTCGTTGCCGGGTAAACCGACAGATCAGCGTATTGGGCAATACGGTACTGCGGATCGATGAGCAAGCCCCAACTGTCGCTGCCCGTTGGCGGACCATACAGCTCTTTGTTGATAAAGTTGCCCCAGCGGCCAATCGCCTGGGCCAACAGCAGCGCCGGGCCAGCCACATCGGCGTAATGCCAAAACTTAAGCTGCCGCCACACCACGTAGAACCAGGCCACCAGCACGGCGCCCACAAAGCCGCCCAAAATGTTCACACCCCCAGCGCGGAAGTTGAACACTTGCCCAAAGCTGCTGTACTGCGCCCCGTCGATCACGTCTAACATCACATAGGTCAGCCGGGCAAACAAGTAACCGGCAATCACCACAATGATCAGGCCATTATAAAACTCATCAATCGCCTTCACGCCGAGCTGCCGTTTTTGCAATTCTCGCGCAGCCCACCAGGCACCCAGGGCAATACCAATGACGATGATGATGCCATACCAATAAATTGCCAAATTTTCACCCAGGCTGGGAAACCAGTTCTGGAAAAATTCGGGCAGGGGGATTCTGAATGCGACCCGATCAATAGTTATTCCATCAAACATCTCTTTTCCTCTCTCTTTGGATTGTTAGTTTCATTGCTCTACCTATGCCAGAAGTTGAACTTTTGGCAAAAGTCCAACTTCTCCATACGGCTTAATCCATGTAGCCCAGGGCGCGCAGGCGGCGGGTGATATTTTCGTCCATCTCGATCTGGCTGCCAGCATCTACCTGGTTTTTTTGTTGGGATACGGCCGTAACCCACCGATTCATCTCTTTCTGCATGGGGTCGGTGATGAACGGCCGTTCCGCCAACACGTTCACTGATTCTAACGGATCATGCGTTAAATCAAAAAGTTCGTCCAGCTTTTCATCTACCTGGATGAGCTTGTGCGCGGCAACAGCGTCTTCAGCTTCACCCATTTGCTGCACCACCGCCCGCCGCACCGCCAGGCAGCGGTACGCCTCTAGCAGTTCCGGCTGCCGCTTTTCAATCGCCTTCACAAAGGTCAGCGGCGGGTAAACCTCGCTGTACGCCACCCCCTGCTCTGGGTCGTGGCCGTGAACCGTGTTGGCCAGCGTCAGCCCATGCACCCGCACCGGGTCCAGGTTGGCCGACTGCGGCAGACGACCTGCTGCGTCCAGCATGGTGTGGAACACTCGCCGCGTACTAACTGGTGTAGAAACACGCGCAGGCTGCTTAAAGCGGCGTGGCCACTGCATCAGCAGCGGCACGTGCAGCAGCTCCTGGTAGGCCACAAAAGCGTGCCCCATGCAGCCATGCTCGCCCAGGCCGTCGCCGTGGTCGGCCACAATGATGGTGAGCGTGTTTTCCGCGTTGGCCCGCTGCTGCAACGTTTGCAGCAGCTGCCCCAGGTACGCATCCTGGTACGCCACCTCAGCGTCGTACAAATCGCTGAGCACCTGCGCTTCTAGCTCCGCCAGCGGTTCGGCCAGCGGGGCGGCCCAGCGGTACGATTCGCGGTTCCAGCGGCGCATGACGGTGCGGGCCTCTTTGCTGCCGCGCAGGTAAGGGGCCACTTTGTCAATAAATTCGGCGGGGGGCGTAAAGGGCAGGTGCGTTTCCATCAGGTTTAGGAAGAGGAACAACGGCCGTTCCCCCCCCTTCTCTTCACGCGCCTGAAAATAATGGCTCAAATCCCGCACCGATCGTTCGTTTTGCCCCTTAAAATTGGCCACGCGGGACCAGATCGGGGTAAACCAGGCATTCAACGAGAGGCGAAAAGCGAGGTCTGATTGGCCAAAAAAGTTCTGGATGGGGTAAGAGATGCGGCGCAAAAACTGGGTGTACCCTTCCACCAGGCGGCGCAAGGGGCGGGGCAGCGTCGTCGAGTCGCTGGGGACGCTGGGGATGGCCCCACCGTAGTTGTAAAACGTTTCAAAACCACGCTTGAAGCCATTGTTCAAAATGCCAACCAGGGGATTGTTGCAAAAGGCCACCGTCTGGTAACCGGCATCGCGCAAGAGTTCGGCTAAATGCGGCCGTTCCGGCGACAAGCTTTGCGACGATTGCGTCACCTGATGCGCCGTCGGGTACAGCCCGGTAAACATGGAGGCATGGCTGGGAATCGTCCACTGCGCCGGGGAGATTGCCTGCTCAAACAGCACGCCCTCGGCCGCAAATTTGTCTAGATTGGGGGTGACTGCTTTAGAGTGACCGTAACAACCCAGCCGGTCTGCACGCTGGGTATCCAAAACAATGAAAATAATATCTGGTTGATCCATAGCGCCCTATTCTATCCATTCAACACAGCAGAACCAACCAGATTCATGAAAAAACTAGAAGCCTAACCAGGTCATCATATTGTTCAGCAGCTGGCCTTGCACTTGTTCTGGCAAGGCGGCAAGCGGGATTAGCAAAAAGATTGTTTGTTGGTCGTTGTTGTTTTCGTCTATGGTTGCAAGCCCCACAATGTTACCGGCATCATCGCTGTCGGCCCCGCGCAATAAAAAAGCTGTAGAACCAGGCTCTAAATCTTCTTGCAAAAAGTTAGCAAAGATCAGCTCGTAGGTGGTGTCCAGCTCAATCACCTCGCCCGCCACAAAACCGTCTAGCAGCACCGCATCCTCACCCACAAATTCCAGGTCGCTCACGTCAGAAAGGCCAAGATCGCCAAAAATGGTGGGGGATGAACCGGTAATCAACAGCGGGCCACCCGCATCCAGGTATTCATAAATGACAAAGGTATCCTCGCCAAAAAAGCCCTCTGAGTCCAGATAATCGCCCGAATCCCAAATCAGCAGGTCGATTCCGTCGAAAACGTCGGGAGTTAGGGGGCCATCTTCTGAAGAAACCCAGGTATTGACGGTGTAATTCTCTGCCAGAAATGCCTCTAGCTGGGGCTGGCTGGAAAAGCCAGGGCCAATGGGGGTGCCATCATCGTCTACAAAGAGAAAGATGGTGGCATCGCTGCTGCCTTCTTCGCCGGTGTCTCCGTCGTCGCCTTCATCGGCGGGCGCTTCGTCGGATTCGGCTACGGTCAGGGTGAAGGAGCCGCCATCGGCGAAGAAGTCTCGCAGGAGGATGGTGTAGGCGCCGTCGTCGGGAATTTCGTAGCCGATAATTGCTTCGCCTTCGCCAGAAAAGCCGGAATCGGAGGCGGCCAGGAAGATGTTGTCGGGGTCGTACAGTTGCAGCACGGCGTCCAAATCCTCGCCGCTTTCTACGATGATGTCGATCACGGCTGGGCCTTCTTGGAAGGTCCAGCTAAACTGCTCGCCAGCGGCCATTTCCCCCTCGATCGTTTCGCCGAGGCCAATGGGGCCCTGGTCAACCGCGTCGATTTCGGTGGGTTCTGGCGCTTCGGTGTCGTCGGCGGGTTCTTCGTCTTCGTCAACGGCCGTATCCGGCTCATCATCCCCGCTATCCTCTTCTGGCTCATCAGCCGCCAGTGCGCCACCCGTCAGCAGTTCAGCTTCCACTTCCTCATCGGCCACGTTGCTGGGGCAAAGGGCCAGGTTGTCTTGCAGCAGGCAGTCGGCCAGGGCGTATTCGGCGTTCAGCGGGATGAGGTCCAGCAGGCGACCGACGGTGTTTTCTAGCCCGTCCTTGCTGGCGGCCAGCACTACCAGGCGGCGCTCGCTGCCGCTTTCGTCCAGCAAAATGAGGGCGGTGCCAGACATTTGCACGTTGCCCAGGCTAGATTGGATGAGGCGGTCGAAGGTTTCTTCGGGGGCGGGTTCTTCAGCGGCGGCGGCAGCGGCGGCGGCGTCTTCAGCGGGTTCGGCTGTCGGTTCTTCTGCAACGGCCGTTTCCTCATCTGTTTCGTTGCTGTTTTCGAGAACGGCCGTTTCCGCCTCGGTCAAAATTTCGGGGTCGATGAGCAACGTAATGCCCGCCTCGGCCAGCAATTCGGCAACCTCAGCCGACTGGTTGTACAGCCCCAGGTAGATCGCATCGCCATCCTGGCTGTCGCTGGTAGCCAGGGCAAGCTCTTTGTCGGCCGCCCGCAGGCTGGCTTGCAGGGTGATAATTTCATCAAAGGCATCTGGGCCGAGCGCTGGTGCGCCGGTGTAAACCAGATCAATTTCGTCTGCGAAAAAGTAGGGGAAGTCTGCCACGGTAAAGTCACGGCGGATGGGCTCAGCTAAAAAGTCGGCAATTTGGGCGATGAAGCGAGCGTTATCTAGCACGGTGTAGTACGGCTCCAGCAAAAATTGCAGGTCACCAATGGCCAGCACGCTGCCGTTGGCCGACGTGGCGGCCAGCGTCAACCCACCGGGCCGGTCGGTGGCCGAAGACCAGGTGTTGTCATCCCCAGCCATCAGCGCCTCGGCCCCGGCCCCCACCTGAATAGAGTGGGCACCGTACAGGGCTACCTGCTCTAAATCGGCCGTAATTGGGCTGTCGGCAAAGCCGACGGAATCTAGAATGATGTTGCGGAAGTTGCCTTCGTTTTCGATGGTGTTGTACAGGTAGTCGCCGTTAAAAATGAGGTCGAAGCTGTTGGCCAGGCTGTTGAGCGGAATTTTGTCGGTTTCCACAAAAATGTTGAAGGTGAACAAATCTTCTTCAACGACGACGTTGTAGCGGGTGGGATCGCCCAGCATGAGCAAGCGCCCGCCGCGCCGCACAAAATTCTCTACCGCCTGAACCTCTTCGGCCGAAAATTGTTGCAGCGGGGTAATGACGACGAAGGCGTTGGCCCCGCGCAGGGCGGTGGCCAGGTCGCCACCGGTGTGGCTCATCATTTCCACACCACGGGCGGCCAAACGGCCGTCTAAATACCCAATCTCATCCAGCGTAAACGCGTTATCGTGGGATTGGTCTAGCAGCACACGACCGCCAAATGTTTCTGGGATGTCTACAAAAGCGGCCGCTGCGGGCGTGGGCACGCTTTCTACCACGGCGGCAACGTCGTAGGTGGGGGGGGCCACGCGGTCACCACCACCTAAGCGATAATGTTGCAGGTAGCGAACGGCCGTTGGCGCAATCAACAACAAAACAAAAACGAGCAGAAAAATAAATCCTCGGCGCATAATCACATCCTAAAAGATGTAATTGGGTAATTCAGTAATTCGTCATTGGGCAATTTTTCACCCATTGCATCATTACCTAATTTCCTAATTACTTTTACTGGTTGGGCAGTTCAAAGTAGCGGTAGTACAACCCTGGGGGCAAATCGACCGGAGCCGCCCACAGCTTTTCCTGGTCGATGGTAGGCACCTGGTAGGTGCCAAAAGCAACCGGACCATCTTCGCCAAACGTCAGCGGGTACAGCTCTACAATTTCATAATTGCGAATGCCTGCCAGTTCAGCCGCTTTGTCGAACGCTTCGCTGGTAGAGATGATGCCGTCGATCAGGCCCAG
This sequence comes from Candidatus Leptofilum gracile, assembly GCA_016713825.1. Taxonomy (GTDB): domain Bacteria; phylum Chloroflexota; class Anaerolineae; order Promineifilales; family Promineifilaceae; genus Leptofilum; species Leptofilum gracile. The sequence continues at coordinate 604,945 of JADJOJ010000007.1, forward strand.
TTCTAATGCCCGCACACCGCTAAAAATTTCGGCGCGAGAGAGCAGGTCGAGGTCGGCGTTTAGTTTTTCGCCACGGCCGTTGGCCACGGCCTGCAAAAAGGCAAACTTCAGCGTTTCGGCGCGGCGCACGTAGCCATCGCGCGTGCCGCCAAACGATTTATACGGCCCGGTAGTGAGCACCTCTTCTTCTAAAAATGGGGCGTCGGGCAGCGAACTAATGACACCGATGCTGCCGATGGCGGAACCGGGCTTGGCGTAAATGGCATCTGTGGCGGCGGCGATGTAATACGCACCGCTGGCGGCCAAAAAGTCTACGGTGGCTACCACGGGTAAATCTTGCCGGGCGGCCAGCACGTCCATGTACAAATCTTCACTGTCGGAAGCGGTGCCGCCGGGGCTGTTGATCACAATCACCACGGCCTGGATGGCGGGATCGCTGCGGGCAAGCAGAAGCTGTTCACGAAACTCGAAAGCGGTGGCGTTGGAAATTTCGTAGTTGAGGCGAATGACGCCAATTTGGGGTTTGGGGACAACACGGGGGGCCATAAACAGGCCCAGCCCCAGGGGCAATACAATAATTAGCAGAAACAGGAGAATTAAACGCAGTGGGGAACGGCCGTTGCCGTTGGTTTGCTCCATACTCAGCTCCTTTTGCCGACACGTAAGATTTTGGGCAATGGATGGTTGTGAACGGCCGTTGTGCTTTCACATGATTTTTCAACCTGGCCGAACCCAGTTGACGCGGCAGTAGGATAGCATGATGAGATTGCTGTGGCAACCAGCAATCAGCGGTCTATTTAAGGCCATTTTTATGACTTGCCTCACCATTATGTTAAAATCATAGAGAACGACTGCGTATTGATTGCAACACAAGATTTAATTGAACAATTCAGGTTGGCCGTAAAAAAGACCCATGCATATTTCCCATCTTTCCTTGACCAATTTTAGAAATTACGGCCGTCTCGAACTCTCGCTCCCCCAGGGTCCCGTTTTGCTTTACGGCAACAATGCCCAGGGCAAAACCAACCTGCTAGAAGCAATCTATTACCTGGCTACCACGCGCTCCCCACACGCCGACAATGACGCCCAACTGCTTAACTGGACGGCCGCCCAGGCCGAAGAGCCGATCATCGTTGGGCGGCTCAACGCCACGGTCGTCACCGCCACACAAACCCAAACCCTGGAAATGCGCCTCATCCAAGAGCAAAAGGCCAACTACAACCGCACGCGCAACTTCAGCTTTCGCCGCGAGGCTCTGCTAGACCGTCGCAAAGTGCGGCTGATGGACCTGCTGGGGGCCATGCGCGTGGTCCTCTTTTTGCCAGAAGATGTGCAGCTGCTTACTGGCTCCCCCGCCAATCGCCGCCGCTACATGGACATCACCCTGTGCCAGATCGATCCGGTGTACTGCCGAACATTATCCAATTACAATAAAGTGCTGGAACAGCGCAACGCCACCCTGCGCCAAATAGCAGAAGGGCAGGCGGTGCGGGATGTACTGCCTATTTACAGCGAAAAGTTGGTAGAACTGGGAACGGCCGTCTTTCTCCGCCGGGCCGCCTTTCTAACCAATATCAGCCGGGAAACCCAGCGCATCCATTACGAGGCGCTAACTGGGGGCAAAGAATCGATCAAGCTGCTTTACCTGCCGCGCCTAAGCAGCAAGCGATCCAAAATTGCCCCGCGCGACACCCAGCACCCCACGGCGCTGGCCGACTGGCTAGAGCAGCATCAAGGACAGTCAGAATTAGTTTCAGAACGCTTTGCTAAACTATTGCAAGAATCTTTAGCAATTGATATTGCCCGCGGCGCAACCACAATTGGGCCGCATCGAGATGATTGGTCTTTTCAATTAAACGGCCGTTCCCTGGGCAGTTTTGGTTCTCGTGGACAGCAGCGCACCGCCATCCTGGCATTAAAAATGGGCGAGATAAACTGGATGGAAGCCGTGACTGGTGAACGTCCTATTTTGCTATTAGATGAAGTGGTGGCAGAATTGGATGAACAGCGACGCGCCGCCTTACTCCAGACCGTCACTGAAACCACGCAAGCTGTCCTGACTGCGACCGACCCAGGCATGTTTACCGAATCATTTTTACAACAGGCAACACGAATGGAAGTTGAGAACGGCCGTATTAATATCAAGTAACCAACGATAACCCCGGCACAGCGCAGCTTTTTAACGCCCAGTGCCCTACTTTCGAGTGAATAGTATTGTGAACCAGACCCAACAAGACTCTTCCGTCGTACTCATCATCGACGACATGCGCGAAAATCGGTTGCTGCTCTCTTCCCAACTCCGGCTAGATGGGCACAGCATCTTGGAAGCCAGCGGCGGCCAAGACGGTATCTCAATGGCCCAGGAGCACGACCCCGATCTCATTCTCCTCGACGTGATGATGCCCGACATCAACGGCTTTGAGGTTTGCAAAATCCTCAAAGCAGACCCGCGCACACACCTCATCCCCATCATCATGATCACCGCCCTCAGCAAAGTAGAATCCCGCATCGAAGGCAAAAAAGCCGGGGCCGATGAGTTCCTCTCCCGCCCCCACATTCGGGAAGAGCTGCTGGTTCGCGTACGCACCCTCATCCAACTAAAACGGGCCAGAACCAACCTGGAAGAAGAACGCCACCGGCTGCAACTGCTCTACAACATCAGCCGGGCCGTTAGCACCCAACTGGATCTGGAATCGATGATGTCTACCATCATCGAGCAAACCCAAGGGGCGGTAGGCGCCACCAAGGGCAACATCATGCTGCTCAATGAGCAGGGTGAGGTCTACCACAAATTCATCATTCGGGCTGGCTCCCCCATCGAAATTAGCGACCGGGTAACCCAAGAAGTGATGACGCGCGGCCTGGGTGGCTGGTTGGTTATCAACAAGCGCAGCGATATTATTCACGATATTCGCCAGGATGACCGTTGGATCACCCTGCCAGATGATGAAGGCGAAACTGGCTCTGCCATTGGCATTCCGCTGATTGGCTCTGACCGCATGGTGGGTATTCTCATCCTCAACCATCCCGACATTGGCTACTTTACGGAGGAACACAAAAAGCTGCTGAACGCTTTGGGCAGCACTGTTTCTACCGCCATCGCCAATGCCCATTTGTTTACAGAAATCAGCGAAGAGCGCCGCAAGCTGGAAGCGATTTTGCGGCAGGCGACAGATGCCATCGTCACCACAGATGAAAATTGGCAAATTTCTATGTTCAACCAGGCGGCCGAACGGCTGTTTAACCTGAAAACAGAAGAGGTTGCCGGAAAATATATTGGTGATGTGCCGCCTTTGAGCGTGTTGCTGACGGTGTACAGCAATGGCAGCAGCCAGGCCAACGCTCAGGAATTAAAAATGGACAATGGCAGGACCTTATTCACCAGCGTCTCGCCAATTCAGGGTGTGGGGTATGCGGCCGTTTTACAAGACATTACAGAACTCAAGCGCATTGAAGAATTCCGGCTGGCGGAAGAGCGGCGCAAGAAGCAGGAAATTAAAGAAACGTTCTCCCGTTACATGGGGCCAAGCCTGGTCGATTATGTGCTTTCGCATGAACCGGGGCTGATGGGCCGCCGGGAAAGACGCCGTGCCGTGGTGATGTTTGCTGATATTCGCAGTTTTACCCGCTTTACCCGCATGGTTGGCCCCAATGAAGTAATTGAACGGCTGAATAAATTTTTCACCAAAATGACAGAAGTGGTTTACCGCTACGAGGGCACCATTTTTGAACTCACCGGCGACGAAATTCTGGTGGCGTTTAATGCCCCGTTTGATCAGGCAGATGCAGCCAGCCGGGCGGTGGAAACGGCCGTTGCCATGCAAAAACGGTTCAATGCCCTGAGGATGGAGCTGTTTGAAGAGCTAAGCACCGGTTTTGGTATGGGCATCGGTATTGATGAGGGCACAGTGATTGTGGGCAATGTAGGGGCTGAAACGCGCATGACCTTCCGCATGGTGGGTGATGCCGTCAACACCGCCCACCGCCTGGTAGACATTGCCGTGGACGGCCAGATTGTGGTATCTGAAGGGGTATACCAAAAGCTTCAGGTAACCACAAGCAAGCTGCTTTCAGCCCATCCGCTAACCCCGATGGGGGCTATAGAAATTCGGGGCAAGGATGAACCGGAAAATCTGTACCAGGTGCATATTACCCAAGAACAAACGTTGGCTGAAGAAGAGCTATAACGGCCGTTTCCCTGGCATTCCCACTCGGCGAGGATATTTTTCTGGCGTTTCCCCCACCTTTTTGATAATGACAAAATAATGCGGCTGCTCTCTTCCGGGCAGGGTCACTTCGGCAAGTTCTGGCTGGGCACCCCCCAACAGGCGAACGGCCGTTTGCCCGTTTGGCAGCTCCTCATGCACCCCCTCCCCTTTTTGGGCCAGCACGGTGCCCCCTACCCGGCACAGCGGCAGCAAAAATTCTACCAGCGTGCGCAGCTCGGCAACGGCGCGCGCCGTTGCCCAATCATATTGCTGGCGGTGCTGGGGCATCTGGCCCAGCAGCTCGGCCCGTTCCGCCACAATGGTAACCTGCTCCAGCGCCAGCGCATCTACCACCGCCTGCAAAAATTGCCCTTTCTTGGCCACGCTTTCCACCAGCGTCAGGCGCATGTGGGGGAACAAAATTTTGAGCGGCAAGCCAGGAAACCCAGCCCCCGTACCCACGTCGATGAGGGAACGGCCGTTCAAATCCCCCGTTACCCGCGCACAGCTCAACGAATCCAAAAAATGGCGCAGGCGAATTTCGGCCGGTTCGCGAACGGCCGTTAAGTTCATCCGCGCATTCCAGTCCAAAAGCAGCTGCTGGTAGATGGCAAACTGCGCCACCTGCTCGGGCGTCAGCGGCACGCCCAGTGAAGCGGCCCAGGCCGCAAATTGCTCCCATTCTGTAGAAACTGTCATTGAGACCGACTCCGTTCCAACTCCTTACGCGCCACTTCAATGACGTAACTGTCGTACTGCTCGCCACCAAACAAGGCAGGCTGGTAGGTCAGCCAATCCTGCACCAGAACCAGGTCGGCGGGCAGGTAAAGCGGGACCAAAGGCATAATGCCAGATTCGCCAAACATGATGTTTTCAATTTGGCGGTACAGCTCCAGCCGTTTGCCCATATCCAGGGTGTTAGCCGCTTCCCGAATAAGCGTATCGACTTCGCCACACGGCCGTTTCTCACGGTTCTCGCTTTCCTGGCAGTGGAGCAAATCACCCATCCAATTTTGCCCGTCGGGGAAGTACGAGGCCCAGGCCAGCTCCCAAATGTCGGGTCGAGCGGCACCAGCATCGGCCCGCGTGTTGGCCAGCAGCGTGCCAAAAGGCACCTGCTCCACCAGAAATTGCGACTCATCACAGCCCAATTCATCAATCCACATCTGGATAATCAGTTCCGCCTGCAACAGCGAAAGGTCAGACGAGGTAACCATGAAACGAATATCGCTAGGAATCAGGCGACAGGTGCGGAAGCCACTTTCGGCCATTTGCAGGCGAGCATAGTCGGGGCTGTAGCCCAAACCAACCTGGTCAACGGGCGGCGCGCCAACGACGCCAGGCGGCAACAGGTGGCGCATGGGCAACGCGGCATTGCCAAACACTTCCTCCACCAAAAATTGGCGATCAATTGCCGCACTGAACGCTCGGCGTATGTTTGCCTCTCGGAACACACCGCTTTCAAAATTAAAGTTGAGGTAAAAAAGCGTTTGCTGGCTTACCAGGCGCAGCTGCTGCAAGGTGGCATTAGACAACGTAGTCTGGTTTATGTTGGTGGCCTCAATGACATCCAGCGACTTGGCCTGCCAAAGCAACAAGGCAATATCATCGGTATCAACGTAGTTGATCTGAACAAATTCGGTATTGCCCTGAAATGGGATGGGCCAGAGGGTATTGCGCTGCAACGTGCCAAAGGTTTCATCGAGGGGCATAAAGGGGCCGCTGGTTAAGAAGGGTGCCCCGTTTTGAACGGCCGTTTGCCAATCGCTCCCATACTCTTCTACAAAAGACTCCTCGAACAGTTCGCGAGGCAGGGGGCGCATAAACCAAAGGCTCGTAATGGTTAAAAAGTGGGCTGCCGAACGATTGAGGCTTACTTGCAGCGTGGTATCGTTCAGCGCTCGCACACCGACATTTTCCAAATCAGCTGGGGTAGCAGTGGCCAGCTGGTGCACCTGTTCACACCCTTGGATCAGGAAAAGGATAAATGCATCGGGGGAATTGGTTTCGCGGGCACAGGTGCGCTGGATGGCAAAAACAATATCGCTGGCCACCACCGGTCGCACGGCTTCTGCAATGACGTAGCCATCTACCACGCGCTCGCCCGGGCGTACCCAAAAAATATCGTCTCGCAGCGAAAAGGTCCAGATACGGCCGTTTTCCGACACTTCCCAAGATTGGGCCAACGCGGGCTCTACCTGGTTGTTGACGTGATTATAACGAGTAAGCCCCACAAACAGGTTCTCGATCAGGTCAATGCCATCGGGGTCATTGGTTACCTGCGGATCGATGCCGGGGACACTGGTGCGCACAAAGCTCAGGTCTAGCACCACGGCTTCATCCGATTCCGACGCAGGGGAGGGAACGGCCGTTGGCGTCGGCGTTGGCTCTAAAATGCGGGTGACAATCAGCTCCTCACCCGCAATGTTGAACACCTCCGTAACGACAATCGGTGGTACTTCTTGGCTATCAGCACATGCCGAAAATAAAACGATTCCGCTTATAATGAACGCGAGGCAGCTCAAGAATATAAATGTATTGTGCTTGGATTGTTTTTCTATCACAGCGTCATGCTATCCCATGCAAATCAGGGCGACAAGTTTTTTAAGCCTAGGCTGAGCAATTCGATTATCACCACAACTGCTTAAAATGTATACAATTAGGCAGATTTCTATGGTTGCATGCTTATAGCGCGAGTAGTAATATAGTGAAATTGACACTTCCCAGCTTAAGGAAAGGATGATATATGTACGAACGCGTACTCATCATTGATGATTCACAAGAGATTCGCGATTTTTTGTGCGAATATATTTTGCAGCCAAAAGGTTTTGAAGTATTGCAAGCCTCCAATGGTTTAATGGGTCTGGAGATGGCGATAGCTAAAGAGCCAGATCTGATGATTGTGGATCAACAAATGCCCCGTCTAACTGGCCTGGAAGTGTTGGAAAAGCTTCGGGAACGCGGCATTGAAATACCCGCAATTTTGGCAACGGCGCATGGTTCTGAGGAAACGGCCGTTGCGGCCTTCCGCCTCGGTATTCGCGATTACGTCATAAAACCATTTGATGCCGATGAGATTAGCGAATCGGTAGACCGCGCTTTGCGCGAAAGCCGCTTGCAGCGCGAACGGGACCAGCTGGTGCAGCAGCTCATGGAAAGCAACTCGCAGCTCCAACGGCGCGCCCAGGAACTGAACGTGCTGTATGGCGTGGGTAAATCCGTCGCCTCATCGCTAGATTTGGAAGAGGTGCTGCACCGCGTGGTGGAAGCGGCCGTTTACGTTGTCGGCGCAGAAGAGGGCTCCCTCATGCTGCTAGATGAAGAACAGGGCGAACTGTACATCCGCGCTTCCAAAAACCTGGACTCCAAAGCCCAATCCATGCGCAAGCGCGTCAACGACAGTCTGGCTGGTAAAGTGCTGCAAACCAAACGAGCCATCGCCATCGGCAACGATTCGCAATGGAAACGTACGCACACCGCCCTCCTGGTGAAATCACTCATTTACGTACCGCTAATTCTGCAAAACAAGCCCATTGGGGTGCTCGGTGTTACCAATCGCCTCAAAGAAACCTCATTCGACAGCAACGATACGCGCGCCCTCTCCGCTTTGGGTGGCTATGCCACCATTGCCATCAACAACGCCAACATCTACTCAGACATTGAGCAGCAGCGCGTGACGCTTTCTGTGGTGGTAGACCAGATTGATGACCCGGTGTTGGTGGTGGATAATGAAGATAAGCTGCTGCTGTTGAACAAAGCAGCCCGCGAACTGTTTGAACTGCCAGAGGCAAGAGTGGTGGGGCATCCCATCAACAAGCTGCTGAAAAATGAAGCAGCCATTGAATTTATTATGCAGGATAGTCGCACAAACCTGCACACCACGGCCGAAATTGAAGGGGCAGACGGCCGTATCTACCAGGCACGCATGACCCTCATCGAAGGTGGTAGTCGCTCAATTTTGATGGTAGCTAAAGAGTAATTTGGCTTAAGACGCCTTCATCCCCAGCCAAAAATAATGGGGTAAAATCGCCGACTGGGGCTGCACGCTCACCTTCCCCACCAGCATTTCTTCGACAAGCATGGTTTTATTCACCAGGCAGAGTTCTGGCATACGGCCGTACTTCTCTGCATAATATTCCACCGCCCGACTCACCTTCTCATCAAGACTCCGATTGCGATCGTCATCTAGCCACAACATGCCAACGTTCATCCTGTTTATCCTTCATAAATGTGGGTCGGATTGCCAATCCGACGCAAGGTTTTCATCCGTGGGAGTGCCCCCACTCATGAAGTCTCCTGAGTACTGTCCTCAAAAAGCTCTAACGCATCTTTGCCACGCACCGGATCAGCCTCATTGGCAGCAATATTGCCCGACAGCTCGTCCGCCCGCTCCCAATTAAATGCAGGGGAATCTGCCTCGCCCTCGCCTAACAGCAGCGGTTGAGCCAGCAATGGCTGGGGCCGGTTGCGGTGAATGGTTTCCAGCGTCAGGTGCAAATCATAATTGCCAATGAAGGCCGCCTGAAAATGCACCTGGCTGCCATCGGCCACGGCCAAAAAATCACCTTCACCCAACAAAGCGTGTGCCTCGGCCCCCACAACGGCCGTTGCCGCCAAAGATTCTGCCTCATCCCGCACCCGCCCCACCAGGCGCAGCGGCAAGTTTGCCCGCATCACGCTGCTCAACCAATCGGCCGTTGGTTGGCTGGTAGCCAATACCAGGTGAATGCCCGCTTCGGCCCCACGTTGCAGCAGTTCAGCCAAAGCCGCATGCATGTCGGCCCGGTTGGTGGCAAACAGCACCTCCACGTTGTCGATGAGCGTCACGATAGTCGGACGAATCGTTTCGTATTTCAGCCGGTGATACATCTCGTCTACCAACACTTGCAAAGTACGCAACGCTTCGTCGGCTTCAATAACCACCTGGCTGAGCAAGTGCGGCAGAAACATCAGAGGCGCCAGTTCGCGATTGGTTTGTGCCGGCCGGTCTGGATCGATCACCAGCAGTTGCAGCTTAGATTGCCGGTTAGTCATGGCCAGTGAAATGGCCAGCGTACGCAGCAACGCGGTCTTGCCTGCGCCGTCTGCCCCCACAAGCAAGGCGTGGGTGATGTCTGGGTCGGCAAAAGGAAGCAGCAGTGGGGCACCCTCTTCATCGATGCCCAAAACGGCCGTACTCTCTGGCAGCGCTGGCAGCAGCGGCAGTAAATCTAGCAAAGCCACGGGCGGTTCGTGCGGCCGAACGATGTCCAGCCGCCACTGCCCCCGCTCATCTTTCACCAGCGACACGTCCGCAACGCCCAGCACCGAGAGCAAATCTCGCTTTAGGCCCCGCAGCCGGTGCAAACCAGATTCCAGGTGAGATTGCAGGTCAAACCGAATGGATTGGGTTTCTACCTGCCCACCGGCCACCCGGGTTGGCACCTGGTGAGTGGAAAACACGCGCTCAATTTGGCGCGATTGCAGCTCTAGCTGATGCCGCAGTCGCGCTTCTTTATTCATCTTTTGCCAGGATTCTTTTTCACTCATGATGCGTTCCAGTACGCCCAAATTAAGCACACATGTTCTATTTATGGATAAAAAAAATGGACGGCGCGTAACGGCCGTCCATACAACTTTAAACTGTTTGCTACCGTGCAGTTTGCCGCAGCACCATCATCACTTTGCCCTGCACCTGAACATCTTTGCGGTCTACGTAAATCGGGTCCATTGTCGGGTTGGCTGGTTGCAAGCGCACTTTGTTGCCTTCTTGATAATAATATTTTAGCGTGGTTGTGTCATCGCGCAGCCAAACAGCCACCATCTCCCCGTTACGGGCATCACTGTCGTGGCGCATAATCACGATGTCACCATCATTGACCATCGCATCGATCATGGAATCCCCATTGACCCGCAAAGCGTAGAGATTGTCATGGCGGCCAGAAATCATGCTGCTGCTCACTTCTATGGCATCTTCTTCATCATAGACAGAAAAATCACCATTGCCTACTTCGATTGGCAAACCAGCTACGATATTACCCAGCAGCGGCACCCGAAACATGTTGGAAACGGCCGTACTCACCTTCTCCACAACCTGGCTAACCGTCTCCACAACCTGCTCCGTCACCTCAGTGGCCATATCGGTTAAACGCAACCCACGCGATACGTCCGCGTCCCGCTCAAGCAGACCGCGCTCTTTCAATTTGGTCAGGTTGTAATTTACAACAGAGGTGGAACTGATGTTTACGGCACTACCAATTTCGCGGATGGTAGGCGGTCGCCCAAAGTCGTCAACATATTCCTGAATGTAAGCCAAAATATTTTTTTGACGTTCTGATAAACCTTTTTTACCCATTGCGCCTACTCCTCTACGGCTGCCGCGATATCATCCTATCTGCTAAACTAGAGAAATCTAGGTTAAATACACCGATTTGCACACATTATGACAATCGCTCATTTGTTCTGGGTGCAGTATACACGAACACCTGTTCGGTGTCAAGGCAAATTTACTCTGCCCCATCTGGTACAAAATTTTAAGGAAAGCACATGAATTTTGAACAGTTTCAATACCCCAGCAGACGATCCAACATTATTGCTCGCAACGGGCTGGTGGCCACCAGCCAACCTCTGGCGGCGATGGCTGGCCTGGATGTGCTAAAAGCGGGCGGCAACGCTGTAGATGCCGCCATCGCCACGGTAGCCACCTTGTGCGTAGTAGAGCCGTGCTCTACCGGCATTGGCGGTGATGCATTTGCTCTCATCTGGCAGGCAGATGAGCAAAAGCTGTACGGTCTCAACGCCAGCGGCCCTGCCCCGATGGGCTTAACGGCCGAATTCGTCCGCAATCAAGGACATGAGCAATTCCCCCCCATCGGCGGGCTGGCCGTGACGGTGCCGGGCAGCCTGCGTGGCTGGCAGTTGGCGCTGGAACGATTTGGCAGCCTGGGGCTGGATACGCTGTTGAACCGCCCCATCGCCTATGCGCGAGATGGCTACCCTGTGAGCCAACGCATTGCCCGTTCCTGGCAGCTTTCTATGGAAAAGATGAGCCGATTGCCAGATTCCAGGCGCGTATGGTTGCCCAACGGCCGTTCCCCCCGCGCCGCCGAACTGTTTCAAAACCCCGAATTTGCCCACACCCTGCAAACCATCGCCGAAAACGGGGTAGAGGCGTTTTACCAGGGCGACATCGCCCGCCAGATTGCCCAGGCGGTACAGGCGGATGGCGGTTTTCTCACAGAAGATGATTTGGCCAACTACCGCGCCGAATGGGTAGAGCCAATCAGCGTTGCCTACAAGGATGGCACCGTCTTCCACGAAATTCCGCCCAACGGCCAGGGCTTAACCGCGCTGCTGGCGCTAAACATCGCCAAGCAGTTCGATTTGCCCGCGCTGGGCTATGGCACGGCCGATTATTACCACACGCTCATCGAGGCGATGAAGCTGGCCTTTGCCGACGCCCATGCCTACATTGCCGATCCGCGCCAGGCAGCGGTGCCCATCGCCGCCCTGCTGAGCGACAGCTACACGCGCAGCCGCCTGGCGCTCATCCAGCCAGATTGCGCCTTGCCGCCCACACCCGGCACGCCGCAAACCCACGGCGACACGGTTTACCTGACGGTGGCAGACGGCCACGGCAACATGGTGAGCTGGATTCAAAGTTTGTACATGGGCTTTGGCAGCGGCATCACGGCGGGCAGCACGGGGTGCAGCTGCAAAATCGGGGGGCCAACTTTAGTTTGGAACCGGGCCATCCCAATGAGGCTGCGCCGGGTAAACGGCCGTATCACACCATCATCCCCGGCTTTATCACCAAAAATGGGCAGGCGTGGAGCAGTTTTGGGGTGATGGGCGGCTTTATGCAGCCGCAGGGCCATTTGCAAGTGGGCATCAATCTGATCGATTTTGGTATGGATCCGCAGACGGCGCTGGATGCGCCCCGCTTCAACTGGCTGAAGGATAAGCAGGTGGCGTTGGAAACGGCCGTGCCCGATGACATCCGCCACGCCCTGGCTCGGCGCGGCCACACCCTGTGGCCCAAGGGGCAGCCCCTGCATTACGGCGGTGGGCAGGTGATTGTGCGCGACCCGGCCAGCGGGGTGCTTATCGGCGGCAGCGAACCGAGGAATGATGGAACGGCCGTAGGCTGGTAACGTGCCCGATTTCACAATCCGGCTTGCAAACCTGCCATCTCGCACTATAATTCCGGTTCGATTTGGAGAGGTCGCATAGAGGCTTAGTGCGCACGCTTGGAAAGCGTGTATACCGAAAGGTATCGCGGGTTCGAATCCCGCCCTCTCCGCCACAAGAAGCGCAGCAACAAGCTGCGCTTTTTTTTACCTTTGCCCAAACCTATCACGGCTCAAGATATGGTACACTGGTACTATTCAAAGAAACGTGCTTTGCCATAGCCTATGCCAACCATTACAATAGGCTCACCGAGTAGTGCAAAATCAAACCGTCCTGTCCTTGCAAACGCTGGTGAGTTTTGCCCGATTGGTGCCAAGGACGAGGCTGCCAAGCAGTAGCTCGCATACATGAACGCATACCAAGCTAACCTTTATCTCCCACTCATCGCCGCCGGTTTTTACCTGGTGCTGCTCATCTTGCCCCAAATCCGCCGTCGTCCAGATAAAAGCCAGACTACCTGGCTGGTTATCTTGCTGATTGTGTCGATTGGTTGGGAATTTGCCCTTTATTTTGCCAGCAGCGTCCCCATTCCCAACTTCCCCAACATTGTCTTGCTGCTGGCTGTTTGTGCCCTGGCGGCAACCACCAGCGCCTTTTTGGATTGGCGACCGGCCAAAAAGTATCTATTTTGGGGTGGGGCAGCGCTTGTAACCGGCCGTTCTGCTCAACCTATTCGCCCCAAATCACCATTTCTTTTTGCCAGACGGCCGTATCGTCATGCCCACCAACGGTACCATCGCCGTTTACCTGGCCTGGGGTGGCCTGGCCGCTGGCCTGCTGCGCAAAACATGGCGCGAATACCGCAAAACCAGCTTCCCCTGGCATGCCAATCGCCTGCTTTACTGGTTCACCATCCTCAGCACCATCTTTTTAGGGGAATTTATCCAATTCTTCGACCAGCTAGGCTTCATTTTGATTGGGCAAATTTTGCGCCTGTTGGGCATGGTGGGGTTGGCGTACGGCGTTGCCTCCTTCCGCATTTTCGACGTGCGCGCCCGCGCCCAACGCGCCATCGCTTTTGTCATCATCAACACCCTATCGGCCCTGCCACTTATCCTTTCCGTCATTATCGTTTTTCAATTTGGCTCCGCCATTAATCGGGGCAGCGACCTGTTCACCTCAATCCTCATCGCCCTCATCATCACCCTGGGCTTTTTCCTGTATCAGCCGTTTCGTCGGCTCATCAGCAACCTGGTTTTTCGCTACCTGCGCGGCGAGGGGTAAATGCCGGGCAGGTCGTGCGCCATTACAGCCAGGCTATCTCTCGCACCCTGGACGTGCAGCAAATCTCGCTGCTCATCGTGGGCACGCTCAGTGAACTGCTAGAAACAAACCGGGGCACGTTGATGCTGGTAACCGGGCTAGAAAATGGCGGCTACGAAGTAGAACCGATTCCAGCCATTGGCATTGTGCCCCGCCATCCCATCCGCTTTAACCATGATGATTTGTTCATCAACGCCCTGGTGAACCAACATCTGCCGCTGCTGCAATATGAGCTGGATTTCAACCCGGCGTTTAAGGATTTGAGCGACCAGGAACGCAGCTGGCTCAATGAAATGACGATGGAAGTGTATGTGCCCGTCAGCAGCGGCACAGAAATTGTGGGGCTCATTGGGGTGGGTCCTAAAAGTTCGGCCGTGCCTTACCAGCCATCTGAACTGGAGCTGATGCAAACTCTGGCCGACCAGACGGTGGTAGCCCTGCAAAACGCTCGTCTCTTTAGCGAAATCAACGACCAAAACGAGCACATTCGTTACCTGAACATTGATCTGGTAGAGCAAAACGAAAAGCTAGAAATCATGGACCGGGTGAAGTCAGACTTCATCACCATCGCTTCTCACGAGCTGCGCACGCCGCTGACGCAGGTGAAAGGGTACGCCGACATTTTATCGGCCATGAACGAGGAAAATGCCCTGACACGCGAGCAAACCCGCGAAATTGTGGGGCATATCAACCGGGCTACTTTACAGTTAGAGCGGCTCATCACCGCCATGTTAGACGCCAGCCAGCTGGATGTAGATGGCATGCAGCTGACGTTTGTGAAGACCCAGCTTGAAACGGTGCTGCGCCTGGCCGTCGAGCCGCTGATCCAGGCGATGCGGGAACGGCGCATTCGGCTAGAACTAGCGGGCGTGGATGAGCTGCCCCCATTTATGCCGATTTTAAGCGGTTGGTACAGGCGTTTACCAATTTATTGGGCAATGCGGTGAAATATACGCCAGACAGCGGCCGAATTTCTGTGCGCGCCGCCATTGTGCCCGGCCAAACCTTTGAGGAAGAGTTTTTGGAGATTGTGATCCAAGACACGGGCATTGGGATTGACCCCAAATTTCATTCCCTGATTTTTGAAAAGTTTTTCCGCATTGGTGATCCGCAGCTGCATTCCACGGGCAGTACTAAGTTCAAAGGGGCGGGGCCTGGGCTGGGCCTACCCATTGCCAAGGGTGTGATTGAAGCACACGGCGGCCGTATTTGGGTGGAATCTGAAGGCGAGGATGAGGCACGGCTGCCGGGCAGCAGTTTTAACATTGTGCTGCCGGTACGGCCGCCTGGTTCTGAGGATATTGTGGATGGGGAAACGGCCGTTCGCCCAGCATACCTCATCGGTTAAAAAAAGAGATGGGAGACTGGAAATTGGAGATTAAAATCTCCACGCCCCAGTCTCCTCTTTATTTGAGGAGGCTGCTATGCCAACTGAATCCCGCAAAAATGCGCTCATCCTTTCCGGCGGTGGCGGGCGCGGCGCTTACCATGTGGGCGTTATGCGCTTTTGGAGGAGCACGAATGGTTCCCCAACATCGTCGCTGGCACCTCCATTGGCGCGGTCAATGGGGCAGCCATCGCTTCTGGGCACAACTCCCGCTCGCTGTGGGCACTCTGGCAGCGGCTCACCACCGATGATGTGCAAAAGACCCATTGGAATTTACTGGAAGGCAATTACCTGTTAGACACATCCCCCTTGCGCAGCACGCTGCAAGAGCAGGGCTGGGTAAATTTTGAGCGCATTAATTCGGCAGAAGCGGCCGTTCACCTGCGCGTCACCGCCACCGAAATCAACAGCGGCCAGCTTCATGTCTTTGGCAACAGCGACGACGTTTACCCCAGCAAACTGCGCCGCGAAAAGATTGAGCTCAACCACATCATCGCCAGCTGCTCTATTCCCATCGTCTACCCCGCCACCCAACTCAACGATACGCTCTACTGGGATGGGGCCACCGTGGCCAACACCCCGCTTGGCCCGGCCATCGACGCGGGTGCAGAAGAAATTGTGGTGGTCATCATGACCCCCTGGGAAGACGATGATGAAAACACCCCGGTGCTGCCCACGCCCAAAAACATCCTCACTGCCGCCAGCACCATGCTAGAATGGGCCTTGCTCGCCTCCTTCCAATCCGACCTGAAGATGTTTCGCCGCATCAATGAA
This sequence comes from Candidatus Leptofilum gracile, assembly GCA_016713825.1. Lineage (GTDB taxonomy): Bacteria > Chloroflexota > Anaerolineae > Promineifilales > Promineifilaceae > Leptofilum > Leptofilum gracile. The sequence goes on from JADJOJ010000007.1 coordinate 620,746, forward strand.
CTGGTGCGGCTACAGGTGGAAAATGCTCGCCTGCAAGCCACCAACCGGCTGCTCATGAGCCAACTGCGTGGCGAAGAACTGAATCTGGAAGATAAGGATGGCAACGGCATCCCCGACATTTTTGAAGATAAGTTTCATGCGCTGCCCGACCCCATCATTGTGGCCCCGCAAAAAGCGATCCCGGTAGATCGCATCATCCGCTACACCCGCGAAGGGCACGATGAGCTGTTCCAGATGGGGTACGAGGATGCCAAGCGGGCCTGGAAGGCGGCGGGAAAAGTGGTAGAAGGCGAGGGGTAATTTGGAGATTGGAGATTGGAGATTAGGGCAACAACTCTCTTTCTCTCTGTGTAACTCTGTGATTCCTCTGTGTAACTCTGTGTTCCGCTTTTTTTCTTAAGGAGTACGATATGCTAACAAAAGATCCAAAACGAGCTTTGGTCCTCTCCGGGGGAGGCGGTCGCGGGGCGTACCATGTGGGTGTGCTCCGCTTTTTGGAGGAGCATGAATGGTACCCGGATGTGGTGGTCGGCACATCCATTGGCGCAGTGAATGGCGCGGCGCTGGCCTCTGGGCACACGGCCAATTCGCTGTGGGCGCTGTGGCGAAAATTGCGGACCAAGCATGTGCAAAAGCCCAACTGGAATCCGTTTTCTTCTGTTTCGCTGCTAGACACTTCCCCATTGCGCGACACCCTGGTGAACGAGGGGTGGGTTGATTTTGAACGCATTAATGATCCGGAGAAAACGGCCGTTCACCTCCGCATCACCGCCACCGAAATTTCTACAGGGTTACTGCATATTTTCAGCAACAGCCTCGATAAAAAAACAGAAATTACCGTAGAGCATATTTTGTCTAGCTGCTCCATTCCCCTTATTTACCCTCACACCAGTTTAGGGCCAACCAAATATTGGGATGGGGCCGTGGTAGCCAACACGCCGCTCAGCGCCGCCATCGCCACCGGGGCCGAAGAAATCTTCGTCGTTATCATGACCCCCATTCGCGAAGATAATGATGAGAACAGCGTGCCAACATTACCCAGCAGCCTGCCAACCAACCTGTATGAAGCCGCCAGCATGACATTGGAATGGGCGCTCCTCGCCTCTTTTCAGGCAGATATGAAAATGTTTAACTTAATCAACAGCCTGGCAGCAATCCGGGATGAGCTGAATAAAATTCAGGCAGACTACCCAGACATTGTGGACCAATACATGCAGGATGTGAATAACTTTGTTGGCAGCAACGTGAATCAAGATTACAAAAAATTAAAAAAACCAACCATTATTTGCCCAAAAGATTTTATACCGGTCGAGCAAATTGTCAGCTACACGCAAGAGTGGCATGAAAAGCTGTACCAGATGGGATATGACGACATGAAGCGCGCCTGGATCAACGCCGGGCACGTGACAGAGTAAAAAAATTTGGGGGAACCTATTCAATGAATCGTACCCGCGTCATTTTTTTTGGCATTTTAGGTATCACCGCCTGCGTTATCTTGTCGGTGGTGGCTGTTCAACTTTTTAATCGGGAGGATGGCAGAGAAACGGCCGTTTCCTCCCAAACCGCCCCAGAAATCGACCTTCCCGCAGGGGCCACCCTCGTCACCCTGGCCTCTTCCAACACCAAAGAAAGCTGGCTCAACCAGGTGGTTGAACAGTTTAATGCCGCCGAGGTCGAAACATCTGGCGGCAGCGCCATTGTGGTTAACGTGAGCCACGTCACCTCGGGCGGATCGATGAACGCCATTCTAGACGGCAGCAGCCAGCCCACAGCCTGGAGCCCCGGCGACCAATCCTGGGTAGACCAGGCCAACGACGCCTGGCGGCAGCGCACCAACAAGCCGCTGGCCAGCCAGAGCTGTGTCCCCACCATCTACGCCCCGCTGGGCTTTGCCATGTGGCGGCCCATGGCCGAAACGCTTGGCTGGCCACAAACGCCCATCGGCTGGGACACCATCGTGGCGTTGGCCGCAGATCCAGAGGGATGGGCCAGTTACGGCCGTCCTGAATGGGGCCAGTTTCGCTTTGGCCATTCGCACCCCGCCTACGCCAACTCCGGGCTGCTGGCCATGACCAGCTTTGTCTACGGCATTGCCGGCAAAACCGACAACCTCACCGCCGCCGAGATTTACGCCCCGGCTGTGGAAGAAGCGATGCGCCAATTGGAAGAAAACACGTCGAAATACGGCCGTCAGGCACCCGCCTTGCTAGAAGCAATGGCCCAGCAAGGCCCCAGCTACCTGCATGCCGCCGCCGTGCCCGAAGCCGACGTGGTGCGCTTCAACGTAGAGCGTGGCGACGAGCTCACCTTCCCCTGGCGTTCATCTTCCCCGCAGGCGGCACCATTTGGGCCGACCATCCCTACTGCATTTTAGACAATGCGGAATGGGTGAGCGACGAGCAGGCCGAAGCGGCGCAAATCTTCCTGGATTACTTACTGGCGCGGGAACAGCAGGAAATGGCAATTGATAATTATTTACGGCCGTTAAACAGCGCCATCCCCCTGCATGCCCCCATGAACCTGGAAAACGGCACAGACCCCGGCGTTACCCCCAGCACAATTGCCCCCCTGCCCAGCCCCAATGCCGACATCAGCGCCGCCGTCATTGACCTGTTCAACATCACCAAGCGCAAAGCCACCATTTTGATTGTGCTAGACGTTTCTGGCAGCATGGAGGGGGAACGCATTCGCACCGCTCGCGACGCCACCATCGAATTCCTCAGCCGCCTGGACGCCAACGACGAGGTGGGGCTGCTTATTTTTAACGATGGCGTGCTGGAGCTGGCCCCGCCCACCCGCGTGGGGAATGTGGCCGAAGGGCTCAGCCAGCGCATCAACGGGCTGACAGCAGACGGCAACACGGCGCTTTACCAGGCCGTGTGTGATGCGGTAGCCCAGGCCACAGAAATGCAGGCGGAGGATACGGCCGTTAACGAAACACGTCTCTACGGCATCATCTTGCTCTCCGACGGCGAAGACACCGTGGGCAACGTCACCGAAAACCAGATGTTTGCCACCTGCCTACCCACCAATGCCGAAGCCGATGGCGTGAAAATTTTCCCCATCGCTTTTGGCGAAGCCGCCGACCAGGACGTGCTGAACCGCATTGCCACCGTCACCGGCGGGCGGCTGTTCACCGCCGATCCCGCCTCCATCAGCAACGTGTACCTCTCTATCTCAGCCGAACAGTAATGAGATTGGAGATTGGAGATTGGAGTAATCTCTGATCTCCAATCTCCCCAAATTACTAAATCTTCATTCCTAAAATACCGTGTTAACCAGACGCCCCGCCACGCCAGACGATTATGGTTTTCTTTATGCGTTGCACAGGGCCGCGATGAAGGAATCTGTGGCGCGGCTGTGGGGCTGGGATGAGGCGTGGCAGCAAGATTACTTCCGGCAAAAGTTTGACCCGGCCAAACGGCAGGTTTTGCAGTGGCAAGGCCAGAACGTCGGCACCCTTTCTGTAAGCGAAGAGGAAGATGAATTGTACGTGGCGCTCATTTCGATTTTGCCTGAATTTCAGGGGCGCGGGTGGGGAACGGCCGTTCTGCAAAACCTCATCCACCACGCCCAGCAAACCGGTAAAACCGTCACCCTCCACGTCCTCAAAACCAACCCCGAAGCGCAAAAGCTGTATAAACGGCTCGGCTTGCAGGTGGTTGCCGAAGAAGAATACAAATACAAAATGCAGCTTGCGTCCCTGCCCGCTCCCGATTAAACTAGCGAAAGATTTACATAACTTCGGCAAGAGATTACAAAAGTCTCCAAGACTTTTGTAATCTAAACGGAGACTGATGCTCCCAATTGGCAGGTTCAAGAACTGATTCAGCTCGTGCGGCAGCGGTACCCGGAATGGGAAAGTTTTGCCCATCCCGACTTCATGGCGGACGAGATTTCTTACAAGCAAGCCACCATCGCCAAGGCGCAAAACTGGCTCAGCCAGGCGGCCCTGGACCAATTGCTGGCCGAAGGAGCCTACGACACGTTTCTAGACAGGCTGAACCGGCTGGCGCAAGACAACAATTTGCTGTGGCGCTCGGTGCCGTCTTCGGGGGATACGGCCGTTCTCACCCACCCCGATCTCGACAAACCCGCCTTCTGCACCCAGCTGCGCAACCTGCTCTACGGCGACCGCCCCGCCCCCGACCGCCTGCAAACCTTCTCCGACTACCTCAGCGCCAGCGGCCTGCCCAACAAATGGCCGCTGCCCACCTACTTTTTGTTCATCTGCCACCCGCAAACTGAGATGCTGGTGAAGCCGCGCACCGCCCGCTGGTTCCTCAAATTCATCCAGCCAGATGACGAAAGCAACCCCAAAATTCCCCAAACCAAGCTGTTCATCACCCTGGAACCGTCCGCCAGCAGCTACGCCCTGCTGCGCGAGCAGGCCAAAGCGCTCTTCGAGTCGCTGGCCGATTACGGCGTGCGGAACATGGTAGACGTGCAAAGCCTCATCTGGGTCTGCGAGCAAATTAGCAAGCACCAAACCGGGCGATTAGACGACAAGGGGCAAATCGAGCTGGACGTGCCGCCCGCCCTTGCCCGCCCCATCCGGTATGCGCCTACGGCGATGGGAACGGCCGTTTTCCAAGAACCGCCCCCCGCCTATAAAACCACCCCCGACCCGTACCCGCTCGACCAATGCGCCCGCGACACCGGCCTGCCCCAAGACGATCTCAATCGCTGGCTACGCGCAATCGAGCGCAAAGGGCAGGCCATTTTGTACGGCCCACCCGGCACCGGCAAAACGTTTCTGGCGCAAAAGCTGGCCCAGCATCTCACCCAGGCGCAAGGCGGCTTTTGGGAGATGGTGCAGTTCCATCCCGCCTACGCCTACGAAGATTTTGTGCAGGGGATACGGCCGTTTACCGACGAATCCGGCACCCTGCACTACAGCCTGGTTCCCGGCCGCTTTTTGGACTTTTGCCAGCGTGCCAGCCAGCACGACGGCGTCTGTGTGTTGATTATTGATGAGATTAACCGGGCCAATTTAGCGGCCGTTTTTGGCGAACTGATGGTGCTTTTAGAGTATCGCGATGCCTCGATTCCACTAGCCAGCGGCGGCAGCTTCCAGATTCCGGCCAACGTGCGCCTCATTGGCACGATGAACACCGCCGATCGCTCCATCGCCCTGGTAGACCATGCCCTGCGCCGCCGCTTTGCCTTCATCCATCTGCCGCCCAACTTTGATGTTTTGCGCCAGTTCCACGCCAGCACCGGGTACGATGCCGAGTCGCTCATCAAGCTGCTCCAGCGCCTCAATCGCCAAATCGCCGACCCGCATTATTCAGTTGGCATTGCATTCTTTTTGGAAGAAAACTTGCCTGAGCAGCTCCCCGACATCTGGCAGCTAGAAATCGAACCGTACCTGGAAGAATACTTCTTCGACCAACCCGACCAGATCGAAGCGTTCCGCTGGGCCAAAATCGCCAGCCAACTCCCCTGACTTACTCTCGTTCCCCCGCCGAGCATGGAAAGAGGTAAAAATAATGGGTCAACACCAATTAGTGTGCTGTCAAGATTAAGAATCAAAGATTTCGCAGATTGAAAAGATTAAAAATCTGCTAAATCTGCGAAATCTTTGATAAATGCTTTGTCAAGCACACTAGTTTGTTGAAGAGCCAACAAATCTGTGTTAATCTGCGAAATCTGTTGGCTACCAAATTCCCCAAACAGTTTGGCAAAAGAAGCCCCTGCTCTGGCGAGGTCTTCGACAAACGCGAAACCTCACCCGGCTGCGGCACGGCGTCCCCGCCGCGTCGCCAACTTTATCCTGCTGAATCTTTGCATTTTAGCATCAGTTGAGAGGGAAACGGCCGTTTCCCTCAAAACAGTTCGCGCTCACCCCATAATTCATCCTGGCCAAACAAGTGGCACGGTGAGGACACCGGCCACAGCCCGCGATTTAGAAGACCCGCCCAGAGCGAGTGCTTTTGTCAAGCACACTATTTGTTGAAGAGCCAAAAAATCTGTGTAATCTGCGAAATCTGTGGCCAAATTCTACCCAAACAGTTTGGCAAAAAAGCCACGGACGCCGCGCGACGACGTTTCCCCACCACAACCCCCGTCTGCCCATTCACCAGCACGTCATACGTCTGCCCATCCACGGTGTAATGCGCCAGCCAGACCGGCAGCAGCGCCAGCTTAAACGACTCCACAATCAGCCCCAGCGAACCGAGTTTGAGATTGTGCACATCTTCCATGGTGAGCTTGTGCGGATTGCGGCGCAGTTCGTTTAGCGCCTGCTTGCGCGCCTGCAAAGACGCATCCGCCAGCGGGATGGTGTGCCGCTCGGCGGGCCAATCGGCCAAAAAGCGGCTGTCGTACGCCTGCAAGCCGTCCAAATCGAAGCCAGCAAACGCCTGCGCCAGCTCGCCGCTCAGCTTTTTGCTGGCGGGCACGGGCACGTCGTTGCTAAACGCCAGGTAATTGCCAGAGATGGGTACCCAGTTGTCGCCCCGCTTCACCTGGCCGCCCCAGCGAATCTCCCCGCCCACGTCAAAGGTCCACAGCGGCAGGTAAATGCCCACGATAGGTGAGAAAGACGGCCGTTCCACCCCCACCTCTTTCACCCAGCGCTGCAGCGCCTTTTCCGCCTGCTCCAGCGACACCCGAAACGGCACCACGGCATGCGGCGGCATGATTTCCTGGGCAGCGGCCGTTTCCGTCACGTAGGTCGAATCGCAGTAGGGGCAGGTCAGCGAGATCGCTTCAGGTGCCAACACAAACTCCACCGCGCAGCCGTGGCATTGAAAAGTGCGCATCTGCACCGGGGCCAGGTGCCCCTTGGCCTGGGCCAGCGCCGTGGTGAACTCCTGCTCAAACGCGCCCTCGCCAAACTGGCTTTGCCCAGGACGCTTGGCATTGCGACCCACCGCCTGCTCAAAGCCGCAAAAGCCACAGCGCAGCGTGGTGCCATCGGGTAAAAATTGCAGCTTGCCCGCGCACTGCGGGCAGACAAACTGCTCGGCCTGGGTGGGTTCCGGTTCTTCGCTGGCAGTTTGGCTGATGGTGTCGGGATCGATGATATTTTGGGCCTGGAGACGGCCGTCTAGCAACGCCAACCCCCGCCGCGCCACCCCGTGTGTGGGATCAAACGCCAGCACCTGCTCCAGGCAGTGCCGCTTGTCTACCGGGTCGTCGTACACCTCGCTCAGCCAGAGCCACGCCTGGGCCTGCTGCTGCTCCGTAGAGTCGGTGCGCAAGACCCAGCTGAGGTAGTGAAACGCTTCGTCTTTGTCGCCCGCTTTGGCGGCCGCCGCGCCCTGACGCAGCAGTTCGCGTACCCCGGCGGTGCGCACGTTGGCAAAGCCGCTCTCGTCTACAGAAAATTGCTGTAGGCGCATCAGTTCCTGGGGCGTTTCGCGCTGGCGCACCACGCTGAGCTTGTGGTTGCACCGTTCACATTGGCGGGAACGGCCGTCTGCGGCAAACACCAGTCGGCCACCACATTCTGGACATTGATTGGAGGAGGAGTTGGGTTGGTTCATGCCGTTTAGTGTAATGATTGCAATTTACAAAGTCACTTACACCACGGTCATGGGGGGGGAAGGGGAGATTGGAGATTGGAGATTGAAAATCTCCAATCTCCAATCTCCAGTCTCCCAATTAACGTTTACGCACCGGGCGGCTGCTGAACGGCCGTTTGGCACGCAGGCCACGGATCATCCCCCACAAAAAGGGCTTGCAACGCCGGGCTATCGGCATAGATGCCCCAGTAGCGCGGCGGCAGCAGGGCGGCAATTTTCACCATAATGAGATGGGTGAACGCCGCCAAATCGGCCCCTTTGGCCCGACGGCCGATTTCTGGCAGCAAATAAGGCTCGCCAATGCGCAAAACGGAGCGCGTAGAGCGCAGCTGCTTGAAATTGGCAAAAAGCTGGTCGTTGTTTTCAAACCCCACCGGCAAAATCGGTATGTTGGCCCGATTGGCCAGGTAAGCTGCACCGACTTTGGCTTCTTGCATCCGGCCGGTTTTGCTGCGGCTGCCTTCTGGGGCCAGGCCAAACACCACCCCCCGCTCAATCGCCGCCAGCGCGTCGCGCAGCCCCTGGCGGTCCACCTCGCCGCGATTGATGTAAATCGCCCCCAGCCAGGCCATGATCGGCCCGTAGATGGGGTGATGCCGCCACTTTTCCCCGGCAAAAAAGGCCCACTCCACCAGGGGAAAGCCCATCAGCAGCAGGGGCGTGTCTGCCACGCTGGTGTGGTTGAGGGTAACGATGTACGGCCCGTGGGCGGGAATATTTTCGCGGCCTACGACGACCAGGCGAGTGAGCAAAATGGAACGTGTGATGTGCATGGCTGCACGGATGAGATGGTATCGAAACATGGCAGAATGATAATGGTTAATGGTGAATTGTAAATGGTTAGTAAAACTATACAGCCTCTCAAGGCCTGACAGGTTTTAGCCAAGTGTTGGGCAATTCTACAGTCTGGTACAAACCTGTCAGGTCTGAATAGTTACAATGGTTAATTGTTAAGGGTTTGGGCTTCGGCGTGCAGGGTGTAGGCGACGGTGGCGCCGCCGGGTGGGGCGGATTCCAGCTGGAACGGCCGTTCCGCCCCCACGCCCAATTCCTCTGCCAAAACTTGCTGCTGGTAGCCGGTGACGTTGCCCTGGGCATCATAAAAGGTGGCGGTGAGCTGGATTTGGGTGACGGCCGTTTCGCCCGCATTCACCACCGTGCCACTCAGGGAAACGCTGTCGTTGCTGGTGGTTAACGTGACGTCCGGCACCGTCAGGGCCAGCGTGCGGTTGCCCAGCGCCACCACCGACTGCCCGCCAATAACCGCCACGCTCGGCTGGGCATTGCCTGCGGCAAACTCGCTGGGCGGCTCGTTGAGCAGCGCCCCAAACGGGCCGCGCTCGCCCGGTTGGATGATGGCTGTGGCCACCCACGCCTGCACGCTGCCCAGCAAACGGCCGTCTGCCCCCAGCAGCCCAATCTCCACCTGAATGTTTTCCACGGCCGTTTCCCCCGCATTGGTCACCTCGCCCAGCAGCCAGAGGCTGCCCACGGGCGTCTGGTAGGCGTGAATTTTGCTGACGATCACCTGGATGGGAACGGCCGTTCCCGGTGCCAGCAGCGGGTTCACGGTGGGCGGCGGCGGCAAGATCACCGGCTGCCCAATCTGTAAATTCTCTGGCACGATGCCCGGATTGAGCGCCAAAATCTCCTCCACCGTGGTGCCCCGTTGAATGGCGATGCCCAGCAGCGTATCGCCCGATTCAATCGGGTAGATGATGGGCGTGGGGGTTGGCGTGGCGGTAGGAGTGGGCAGCGGCGTCGGGGTGGTTTGCAGCACGGCCACCGTCGGGGCGGCGCGGGTGGCAAAGGCAACCCCAATTGAGGGCGTGGGGCTGGGTACGGCCGTTTCCGTCGGCGCCATCTCCCCATCATCCAACTGGCACCCCGCGAGCAGCCAGCCAACCAGCAGCAAACACAGCATCAACTTACGCATAACAAGGCAAGGAGTATATACCCAAACCCAAAATTGGCACGTTCGCCACTTCAGCCATACGGTATCAGCCAGCATGAAATGGGACGCGAACGAGCGCGGACAAGCGCGAATTAAAAGCATCTTTCCGCGCTCACCCGCGCTCGTCCGCGTCCTATCCTTGTAATTTTAGCCGCCAAATAATTGCTCAAGGAGTTCGCGGGTTTCGATGGGGCGCAGGAATTGGCCCAGGTAAAAATCGTCGCGCCACAGCTCAAAATGAAGATGGGCGTCTTCGCTTTCGCTGCGCACGGAGGCGGGCGACCCCGTATTGCCAACAAGGCCGATTTGCTGACCGGCGGCAACGGCCGTTCCCTCCCCAATCCCCGCTGCAATTTCGCTCAAATGCACGTACCGGGCCACAAAACCATCCTCCTGGGCAATCCAGATTTGCATCCCCCGGTAAAAATCCAGGTTGTCTGGCGCGGTGTAGCCCAGCTCAATGTTTTGGGCGCGGCGGCGGTTGAAGGCGGTTTCAGACGGCCGTTCATAATCCAACGTCGCCCGAATAACGGTGCCAGATGCCGCCGCATACACCGGCGTGCCGTTGGCCCAATAAAAATCGATGCCTTCGTGGATGCCCAGCCGGTAATGGCGCGGCGCACCCGGCATCTGCAAATCGCGCGGGGTCAGGTTGCCGCTGTTGCCAGTGATGGGCCAGGCGAAGGGGGCGCTGGTTTGCCAAACGGCCGTATCGTGCGGCTGCGGCGCGGGCAACGTGGAGCCACCGGTGATGGTTCGATTGTTCTCCGGCTGCTGCCAAAAATAAAGCGCATCGCGACCCGCAAAAATGAGCTGATCGCCACTGACGGCAAAAGCGCTGACGCCCGGCAGCTGAAACAGTGCCAGCAGCGCCCCGGTGGCTGGGTCTAAACTTAGCAGCCGCCGCCCCGCCTGGTCGAGGACGTAGACGGCCGTTTCCGTCGCAAAAATCTGGCGCGGTTGGGTCATCGTCACGGTGGGGGCAAATTGGGGTAAGCGGGCCGTCTCCTGGAACAGCGCCACCATCGCCGTGCCGTCCGGGTTGCGCCAGAGCACGTAAACGCGGTCGCCCACGCCGCTCACGTCCACCGGCAAGGCGTCTTCTGGCAGCAGCCATTGCCGCTCCTGCCCATCGGCGAAGAAATATTGGGCGTAGCTGTAGCTGGTTTCCAGCCGCAGCCGCCGCGCCCCGCCCGTCGTGTCGTGCCCCAGCGCCACAAAATAATGGCTGGACGTTTCATCAATTTCCCGCTCGTACCGCTCAATTTGCCAACCGCCCGTGGCCAAATCGTGCGCGTACAAATCCCCGGCGCGGTCTTGCACCAGCAGCTGCTGCCCCACCAATGCCAAATCGAGCGGCTCCTGCACCAGCAGACCGTCCACAAAATCGCCGGGCTGGCGCAGCGGCTGGGGCGGTGAGCCGTTGGCCAAATCGAGCGCCAGCACCCGCCCGCCATCCAGCAAAAAGGCGGTGGTGGCGTTCACTTCCAGGGCGATGGGGTGCCAAAAAGTGCCGGGGGCAAACTGCCAACGGCCGCTGTTGGCGGGCAGCAGTTGGTGGAAGATGGCGTTGTGGGCAACGGCCGTTGCCTGCATCCCCACATCCAGCGGATTGTCCCAGGTGGGCGCGGGTGTGGCGGTGGGGGCTGGGGGTGGTTCCGCTGTGGGGGTGGGGATTGGCACGGCAGCGGTTGGGGGAACGGCCGTATTCGCCACAGTTGGCTGCGGGGTGGCGGCGACTTGCGCAAACGGGGTGGGTGTGGGCGGCGCGGCGCAGGCCAGCAAGCCCGCCAGCAGCGCCAGCAAAAACAGTCGGTGGCGCATTAGGCAGCCTCGCTTTGTAGAAATCTGCCAAAACTTTCAGGGAAGGTGTGCCACCAATCGGGAACGGCCGTTACCTTCAGCAAATGCGTCCCCCCTGGATCGTCGGTGCTGCCCAGGCCGGGAACCAGCGGGGTAATTTGGGGGTAAGTGAGGAGGTGGCGGGAGACGGCCGTTTCCAACTGCCGAGGCGCGTTTTTATCAACAGATTTCGCAGATTTTAAAGATTTTTTCTTTTCTCTGTGTATCTCTGTGTCTCCTCTGCGCAACTCTGTGTTCCCCTTCCCCACCCTAATCAAATAAACCATCTTCAACTCCACACCACTTTCATCCAATAAAAAATCCACGTGCCAGCGCAGCTTTTTGCCCGTTGGCGGATGCAGCGGCGTCGGTCCCAGCCCAATTTGGGGGAACAGCGCCAGCATCTGCTCCCGGATCGGCTGCGGGTTGGCCGCCTCGCTCCGGCTGGCGTGCCGCAGCAGCCGACGCGCCAGCGAACCAGACCCCCGCTGCCCCAGCGCCGACCCCACGTACAAATAATCGCCTACCGGCACCTCGATGGGTTGGCCTTGCTGGAAACGGCCGAATGTCACCCACAACGGCGCACCAACCTGCATTCGCAAAATGTACACGCCACCCTGCGAACGCTCGCCCCAACAAAAAACCAATCCATCCTGGAAAATTTGCATATCCTCTGCTACTTATTGAATTTGGACAGCGACCGCAGCGTACCGCCGCTTTCCTGTAACTGCAAGCCCACGTTGTTTAAATCTTTGCCTGTTTCCGTGAGCGCCCCACCCAGTTCCCGTAAATTTTTAGACACCAACCGCAAATCCACCCCAATCTGCTTGAGCCGGGACGAGCCATCGGTGAGTTTGTCGGCCGCATTGTCCAAAATACCTTCTTCGCCAAATTCGATGCCGCCCACCACGCGGCTGCCCAGCACCTCGATATATTTTGGCTTCACGCTGGGGATGCGCACCGCGTCTAGCTGTTTGCCCAGGCTGGCCATAATTTTGGCCGCCTCCGCCAACTCATCCTGGCAGCGATCCAGCGCCGTGGCCGCCAGTTCCGACACTTCCCCGGCGCTGGGCGACCCTTTTTTGTCGCCAGATAAAAACGCGCTCGCCTTCACTGCGCTGGTGCCTGCCGATTGAATGCTGCTGCCGGTGTTATCCAGCAGCGTCGGCAGATTTTCGACCAGGTCGATGAACTTTTCGCGGTTGTTCCAAACCAGGTTCACCACCTCGATCAGCTTTTTCATATCAATATCGTCAAATTTATCGAATAGTTTGTCAAACATGAGACCTTCCTAAAATGGTTAATGGTTAATAGCAAATGGTTAATGGTTAGAAGAGTTTTGGTGCTTATGGTCACAATTTAGAGCAGGGTCAGGGCTACTGCACCCCAAAGCGGGGCGTCGTCGCCAAGCTGGGCGGGAAGGATGTCGAACGGCACTTCTGGCAGGGCGGTTTCGCGGGCGGTTTGGCGCACCAGCTGCCACCAGCGCGGCCCCGATTTGGTGACGCCGCCGCCCAGCACCATCCGGCTGGGGTTCAGTAGATTGGCGGCATTGCCCAGCCCCACGCCCAACCCTCTTGCGCCCCGCTCCAGGATGGTTACGGCCGTTTCCACCCCCTGCTCTGCCCATTCCGCCACCAATTTACCCGAAACATCATCCAAAGGCATCCCCAACGCCAACGCCACATCCCGCGCCATGTACGGGCCAGAGGCCAGCCGCTCTACGCAGCCCCGCTTGCCGCACAGGCAGGTCGGCCCGCCGGGGTCCACCACCGTGTGCCCAATTTCGCCCGCCATGCCCGTTGCCCCGCGATACGGCCGTCCGCCCAAAATCCAGCCGCCGCCCACGCCCGTACTCACCGTGACGTACAGCAAATCGGCCACGCCGCGCCCCGCGCCAAAGCGGTATTCGCCCAGCGCCGCCACGTTGGCGTCGTTGTCTACTGCCACAGGTGCACCAAATTCGGCCGCAAAAAGCTGCTGGATGGGCACGTTTTCCCAGCCGGGCACGTGGTGGCTCAGCCGCACGAGGCCACTTTTGTAATCGACGGGGCCACCGAAACTGATGCCGATACGAGACGGCCGTTCTCCGACCAACAGCTCTCGCCCCAGCGCCATCATCATCGCCATGTCCGTCTGTGCATCGGCCCCCGGCGGCGAAAAGCGGCGCAGATGCCCGCGCCACGCCGGTTCCGGCTGCGCCAGCGCCGCCGCCTCAACCACCGCCGCCGACAGCTTCGTCCCCCCAAAATCACACGCCAAAATCAACCCTGCCATTCCGCCACCTTTTGTTATACTCAAACCTCAATAATCAAATTTTTTAGGATGCGGATGAACGCAGATAAACGCGGATAAGAAAAATCAGCGTCATCAGCGTTTATCTGCGTCCCCTTTTTTCAGGATCAATTACCCATGTCTACTATGTTAACCAATCGACTGCAAAAACGGTTCCGCCACCTGCGCAAATGGGCCAACCGCCACGATATTAGCTGTTACCGCCTCTACGAGCGAGACATCCCTGAGTACCCGCTCATCGTCGATTGGTACGACGGCGAGGCGGTGGTCTGGCTGTATGAACGCAACGCCGACGACGATGAGGCGTGGCACCAGGACGCCCTGGAGCAGATTCAAGCGGCGCTGGAGCTGACGCCGCGCCAGATTTTTGTGAAGACGCGGGCCGTGCAGCGCGGTTTGCAGCAGCAGTACGAACGGTTTGGCCAGCAGGGGCACGTTCGGCTGGTGCAGGAACACGGCCTCAATTTTGAAGTGAATCTGAGTGATTACCTGGACACGGGGCTTTTTCTGGATCATCGCCCGACGCGGGTGATGGTACGCCAAATGGCAGGCGGCAAGCGGGTGCTCAATCTGTTTGCCTACACCGGTTCCTTTACGATTTATGCCGCAGCGGGCAGCGCAAAAGCGACCACCACCGTGGATTTGAGCAAAAATTATTGCGCCTGGGCGACGCGCAACCTGAAGCACAACGGCATCCGCGAAAGCGATCAGCATCGCGTGATTGCCGATGACTGCTTCCGCTTTTTGGCCACCGAAAAACGCAGCTACGACCTGATCGTCTGCGACCCGCCGACCTTTAGCAACTCCAAGCGCATGAACCGTGGCTCTTTTGCCGTCGATCGGGATCATCCAGAGCTGATTCAAGCCTGTTTGGACCGCTTGGCGCGGGGCGGCACGCTCCTCTTCAGCACCAATTCGCGCGGCTTCCAGATGGATGAGGCGGCCCTGCCCCGTGGTTTTCGGGCGCAAGAAATTACCCAGCAAACCATCCCGGAGGATTTTCGCAACGACAAAATCCACCGCTGCTGGCGCATCGAGAAATGAAAATCCACAGAGGCCTATGTTCAGATGAGAAAGGTTTTGGGTTATGAGCAAGTTGATCACCTGGCAAGAATTTGAGGAGATGGATGGAGCGACGCGGCGGGAGGCGTTGGCTGAAATTGGCAAGATGGTGGGGGAAACGGCCGTTTTCCAACACACCACCGACCTGCTCAGCTACCACAACCAGCTGGCCTGGCTCATTCACCTTCTGCAAACTGGCTACACGCAGTTACAGAGCAGCAGCCACGCCAGCGAATGGCAGCTGCAAACCGTCACCGCCCTGCTGATGGACGTGTTGATCTTCCAATATTTAGACAGCGCCCCGGCCGATAGCGCCAGCGCGCCACCAGAGTTGATTGCCGCGCTGCAAGCGATTGTGCCCATCGAGGCGGAGGCGCTGAACCGCTATCTGGCGCATCTGGCTGGCTACACGCAGTACCAGTGGGAGCGAGAACATTTGGCAGAACATCCCCCGCAAAACATGGCGGCGCTGATGATTGAGTTTTTGGCTTTTGCTTACCAAGAAGAGGGGGTGGCGTACGGCCGTTCCCACCTCATCCGCCCCCTGCTGCCCACCTACTTGGTGGAGCGGCGCACCGGGCAGCTTACTCCTCGGCAAGATTTGGGCGATCTGATGCGCAGCGGGCGGCCGATTCCCAAACCACCCGCCAGCTTCCATCCGCTCGTACCAGACAGCGACTCCTTGCAGCGCTTTTTGGCCAAGCTGCTGAACTATGATCCGGTACGGCCGTATGCCGCCGCCGCACTCTTCACCCTGCTGCCCACCTGGCTGCGCTTCTTGCAGGTGCGCCAGCTGCTCACCGAGGCTGAAGCCGGCGCTGCGCTGGATGATTTGGCACAATTAAGAGCGGATCTGCAAAGCTATTTTGCCAATTTGCCGGGGGATGTGGGGGTGGAAACGGCCGTTGCCAACTGGCTGAACAGGTGAACCATCCAGGTGCCAGGCAAGGGGCAAACCACTGTTCATAAAAAAGAACCTGCGCCCCTTGCCTGGCACCTTGACCAATACCCAAAACCATTCGCCAATCGGCCCAAAGCGTGATAGAAATTGCCACCCGCAAAAAACAGGAGAAAATATGACCACACCCGCACTTGGCAGCACAAAATCCACCCCCAAACTCAGCTTTGGCCGCAAGCTTGCCTTTGGCATTGGCGATTTAGGCCCCGCGCTGGTTGCCTCCATCCAGGGCTTTTTCCTCAACGCCTTTTTGCTGGACATTGCCGGCATTCGCCCGGCCGCGGCGGGCATCATCTTCCTCATTGTCAAAATTTGGGACAGCGTAAATGACCCCATCATTGGCCGCCTGACCGACCGCACGAACACCCGCTGGGGTCGCCGCCGCCCGTGGCTGCTGTTTGGGGCAATTCCGTTTGGGCTGGCCTGGTTTTTGCAATGGCTGGTACCCGATCTCAGCAGCACGGGACTGTTTTGGTATTACCTGGTGGTGGCGCTGCTGCTGGATACGGGGTTTACGGCCGTAAACGTCCCCTACACCGCCCTCACCCCCGAACTGTCTCAAGATTACGACGAGCGCACCAGCCTGAATTCGTTCCGCTTTAGCTTTTCTATTTTGGGTGGCTTGGCCGCGCTGGTCATCCACAGCGTGCTCATCGACAGCTTCCCCAGCGTCACGCAAGGGTACGCCATCAGCGCCGCCGTCATGGGGGGCATCATCGTCCTGAGCAATTTCATCACCTTCGCCTTTACCGAAGAAAGTCACTTCAAAGAAGCGGCGGAGGAAGACGACCCTGGTTTTGTTGAGGGGGTGAAGATTGCGCTGCGGAATCGGCCGTTTCTCTACGTCGTCGCTATTTACCTCATGTCCTGGCTCTGCATCCAGTTTGTGCAGGCCAACATGCTGCTCTACGTGCGCTACTGGGTTGGCGGGGAAGATCGCTTCATTCAGCTGGCCTTTGCCCTACAGGTTTCTGCCTTTGTCTTTTTGCTGATGTGGTCCAAATTGAGCCAAAAATGGGGCAAGCAAAAAGTGTATTACGTGGGGATGAGCTTCTGGATTTTCGTAGAGATCGCCATCTTTTTTGTGCAGCCGGGGCAGTTCAACCTGGTGCTGGGGCTAGCCGTGCTGGCAGGCGTCGGCGTCAGCGTGGGCTACCTCATCCCGTGGAGCATGCTGCCCGACGTGGTGGAACTGGACGAACTGGAAACGGGCCAGCGGCGGGAAGGAATTTACTACGGATTTTTCGTTTTCCTGCAAAAGTTGGGCATTTCGCTGGGGCTGGCCTTGTCTAATTTTGCGCTGGAAGCGGCGGGGTACATCAACGCCGAAGATTTGAGTAATTTGCCAGAACAGCCAACGGCCGTTCTCACCGCCCTCCGCATTTTTGTCAGCTTTGTACCGGCTGTGATCTTGCTCCTCAGCTTCCCCATCGTGCGCCGCTACCCCATCACCCGCGAAAAGCACGCCGAAATTCTGGCCGCCATCGCCGCCAAAAAACAAGCATAGATGGTCCACCAGACTTTAAATTCGCAATTTTGATGATGCGTGAAACGTGACCAGAGATTTCACGCATCACAATTCATGATAAATCTCATAAAACCCCAAAAGAACCAAAATTCGTTGTCGATTTGTGTCGATCTGGTCGAATGTTGTTCGTCGTATGGGTAAGAAGGGTCGGAAACGGCCGTAACCATCTACTCATTTTAAGGAGACAAAACCATGCAATACCTACTGATGATCTACACCAGCGAGCAGCAAGACGCCCAACGCACCCCTGAAGAAAGCGAAGCCAACATGGGCGAATATTTCGCCTTCACCAACGAGGCGCGCGAAGCGGGCGTCATGATGGCAGGCGATGCGCTGCACCCCACCACCGCCGCCACCACCGTGCGCGTGCGCCACGGCCAGATCAGCAGCACCGACGGCCCCTTTGCCGAAACCAAAGAACAGCTCGGCGGCTACTACCTGCTCAACTGCGAAAATCTGGACGAAGCGATTAAATGGGCCGCCAAAATCCCCGGTGCCCGCGACGGCAGCATCGAAATTCGCCCCGTCTGGGAATTTGAAGGGTAAAACGTGAAACGTGATGCGTGAGAAGTAAGCATCACGCATCACGCATCACGCATCACGCATCACGCATCAAACTCAACATAAAAAGGAGACAACCATGCGATACATGTTGTTACTTTACGGCGATGAAAAATTAGGCGAAAACGTAACCCCGGAGCAGTGGCAGGCGATCATTGAGGCCCACAACGCCTTTACCCAAGAAGCGGCGGAGCGGGGCATGAACCCCGGCGGCGAAGCGCTGCACCCGGTGGCCACCGCCAAAACCGTCCGTTATGAGGACGGCCACCCCACCCTCACCACCGACGGCCCCTTCGCCGAAACCAAAGAGCAGCTCGGCGGCTACTACCTCATCGACTGCCAAAGTGAAGCGGAAGCGCTGGAAATGGCGGCCAAACTACCGATGTCCACTGGCTCGGTAGAAGTGCGCCCCGTCATCGAATTTTAATTTAGAGATTGGAGATTGGAGACTGGAGATTAGGCGCAAAATCTCCAATCTCCAGTCTCCAATCTCCCAATATTATGGAAGCGATTCATCAGACGATTGAGCGGACGTTTCGGGAGGAGTCGGGCCGGGTGTTGGCGGCGCTGATCAGCACCCTGAACGATTTCGACCTGGCGGAAGACGCTTTTCAGGATGCGCTGATTGTGGCGCTGGAGAAATGGCCGCAAGACGGCCGTCCCACAAACCCCGGTGCCTGGATTACCACCACAGCCCGCAACAAAGCGATCGACCGCCTTCGCCGCCGCCAAAACTTTGATCGCAAGCAAGCCCATTTGGTGGCACTCGCCCAAAAACCACCGGCACCCGACGAGTACGAAATGGACAGCATTCCCGACGAACGGCTCAAGCTGATTTTTACCTGCTGCCATCCGGCGCTATCGCTGGAGGCACAGGTGGCGCTGACCCTGCGCACGCTGGGCGGCCTGGAAACGGCCGAAATCGCCAACGCCTTCCTCGTCCCCGTGCCCACCATGGCCCAGCGGCTGGTGCGGGCCAAGCGCAAAATCCAGCAGGCGGGCATCCCCTACCGCGTGCCGCCCACCGACCTGCTGCCCGAGCGGCTGCACGCCGTGCTCACCACGCTCTACCTCATCTTCAACGAAGGGTACAACGCCAGCAGCGGCGACGCCCTCATCCGGCAAGAGTTGAGCAGCGAGGCGATTCGGCTGGCGCAAATTTTGAACCAGCTTTTGGCCGATGATCCCAATCTAGCAGAAGATGCTGAGGCGTTGGGACTGCTGGCGCTGATGCTGCTGCACGATGCCCGCCGCCAGGCGCGGGTGGGTCGCACGGGGGAGTTAATTTTACTGGAAGCGCAAGATCGAAGTTTGTGGGATAGTGAGCAAATTGGGGTGGGAACGGCCGTTCTCCACCACGCCCTCAGCCTGAAGCAGCCCGGCCCCTACCAAATCCAGGCCGCCATCGCCGCTCTGCACGACCAGGCCGCCACGCCTCAAGAAACCGACTGGCCGCAAATCGCGGCGCTGTACCAGGCGTTGCAGCAGTACACCGAATCCCCGGTCGTGCGGCTGAATTGGGCCGTGGCTGTGGCCATGGCCGAAGGTCCCATGCGCGGCCTGGCCCTGCTAGATGAACTGGCCGAGGCGGGCACGCTCGACCATTACCACCTGTTCCACGCCGCCCGCGCCGACCTGCTGCGCCGTGCCGGTTTTTACGACGACGCCCACGACGCCTACACCATCGCCCTGGATTTGTGCCAAAACGCCGTCGAAAAGCGGTTTTTGCGGCGGCGGTTGGCGGAATTGGGCCACGAAAGGTAAAAAGATTGTAATTGGGTCATTGGGTAATTGAGTAACTCATTCCGAACGGCCAATTACTCAATTACATTGAAAAAGGAGAACAAAATGACCGACAAAGTAGAAGCAGCTGCTCAGAAGATGATTGAAAATTTGGAAAAGAACACCGGCAAATCTCTGGCGGAATGGGTAGCCATTGCCCAAAGCAGCGGCCTGGAAAAACACGGCCAGATTGTGAAATTCCTCAAGACGGAACATGGTTTCACGCACGGTTTTGCCAATATGGTGGCGGCGTATGCCCGGGAAACGGCCGTTACCCAACAAACCACCGACGACCTGGTGGCCAACCAGTACAGCGGCAAAGAATCCCTCCGCCCCATCTACGACGCCCTCATCACCGCCATCAACGAGTTTGGCGATGACGTGCACATTGCGCCCAAAAACAGCTATGTCAGCCTGCGGCGCAGCAAGCAGTTTGGCCTCATCCAGCCCTCCACCAAAACCCGGGTGGATGTGGGGATTAACCTTGATGGGGATGTGATTGGTGGCCGTCTGGAAAAATCTGGCAGCTTCAACAGCATGGTTAGCCACCGCGTCCGCCTCACCAGCCTGGACGAGGTGAACGATGCCCTCATCGGCTGGCTGCGGCAGGCGTATGAGCAAGCCTAGCCAGGCAGAAAAAATGGCAGGTGGCAGGCTGCCAGAGAAATTTTACCGGCCACCTGCCACGCGCAACCTTGTTCTTTCCCGCCCCTCCGCTAAAATTCCCCCATGCAACCAATCAACCTGCACGATTTGACGCTGACGGAATTAACGGCCGTATCCCAAACCTGGGGCTACTCCGCCTACCACGCCGAGCAAATCTGGCTGGGCCTCTACCAAAACGACGCCACCGAATTAAGCCAGCTCAGCCACCTGCGCGACGACCTGCGGCAAAAGCTGGCCGCGCAGGCCAGTCTCACCAGCCTGCGCCAACAAATCGCCATCGACAGCAGCGACGGCCTGACCCGCAAATATTTACTGGCGCTGCCCGATGGCCAAACTATCGAGACGGTGCTGATGCAGTTCAAGGGGCGCTGGACGGCGTGCGTCAGCACCCAGGTGGGCTGCGCCATGGGCTGCGTTTTTTGCGCCACCGGGCAGATGGGCTTTACCCGCCACCTGAGCCCCGGCGAAATTGTGGGGCAAATTTTGTTTGTGAACCGCAAGCTGGCAGAAACTGGCGAAACGCTGCGCAATATCGTCTTCATGGGCATGGGCGAGCCGCTGCACAATTACGACCAGACGATGGCGGCGATTGAGATTTTGCTGCACCCCAAGGGGTTAGCGATTGCCCCCAAGCATATCACGGTGAGCACGGTGGGTTTGGTGCCGGGGATTTTACGATTAGCGGAAGAGAAACGGCCGTTCCGCCTTGCCGTCAGCCTTCACGGAGCCACCGACGCAGACCGGCAAAAGCTGGTGCCGCCCGCCCGCCGCTGGCCGCTGGCGGTGCTCATCGACGCCTGCCGCACGTACACGCAGGCGCTCAACCGGCACATCTTCTTCGAGTGGACGCTTATCGAAGACGAGAACGATACGCCGGAGCAAGCCCACGCCCTGGGCCAGCTGTTGCAAGATGTGCCCAGCCACGTGAACTTGATTCCGCTCAATCCGACGGTGGGGTATAACGGCCGTCCCACCCAACGCCCCCAGGTCAAACAGTTCCAGGCCATCCTCGCCGACTACGGCATCCCCAGCACCGTCCGCCAACGCCGCGGCATCGACATCGCCGCCGGCTGCGGCCAATTAAAAGCCGCCCAATAACATCCCGTAGGGGCGAGGCAATCGGCCATAATCTTAACCAAACAATTCAGGACGAGGCGGTGGCGAGACCAGATTATTTGTTACAATCCAGCCCATTCACCACCGCCTCGCCCCTACCGATTACTGAAAACTGCTCACCGATTACCGATTACCGATTACCGATTACCGATTACCGATTACCGATTACCGATTACCGATTACCGATTACCGATTACTGACTACGGACTCGGCATCTGAATCCCCACCAGTTCCAAATCCAACCGACCGCCGCCAGCCAGACCGTACCCGTTGGTGGCGCGGGTGCTGCCGTGGATTTCAAAGGCGAAGGCGCAGAACGGTTTGCCTTCTGGCAGCCAGGCACCGCCGTCTGGTTGCAGCTGTGCTTCTACGTAGTTGGCCCCATCGGGCGCAACGGCGTTGAAGGTGCCAAAGAACGCATTGCCGTGCGTCGGCTCGTCGTAGCTCAGGCTGAGCGGCTGGGCGGGCGGCGTCAGGTCGCTAACCGGCACCGGCGTGCCGGAGCCACGGTACACCTGCACCGAATACGCCTGGG
The DNA here is from genome assembly GCA_016713825.1 of Candidatus Leptofilum gracile. GTDB lineage: Bacteria > Chloroflexota > Anaerolineae > Promineifilales > Promineifilaceae > Leptofilum > Leptofilum gracile. The sequence continues at coordinate 642,577 of JADJOJ010000007.1, forward strand.
CAAAGCCGCCGGGATGGTCTGCGCGGAAGCGGAGCGTAATCGGCGCATCCGGCGTGGGCAGTTCAAACAGGGCACATTCGCCCGGCGCGTTGCCCCCCAGCGAGACAGAAGCGATATCGCCTTCGATGCGACGGTTGTCGATGTAAAGCGTGATGCTGTCGTCTGCGCCCGTCACTTTCACCAGTTCGCCGCTCACCTCTTTGTAGCCATCTAGGCGGAAGTAAACGGTGCCCGGATCGCTGTTGGGGGCGTAGATGCCGCTGGTGAGCTGCGCTTTGCGCAAGCGATGGGTGGCAATCCATTGGCCATCGCTTTCGATGTTTTTGTAGGCGGGCACGCTGGGGCCGCCGCTGAGCGTTTTGTTGAAGGGGCCAACTTTGTGCTGTGTAGACGTTGGATTGCCAATTTGTGGGATGTAGATGTGCTTCAGTTCTTCCTGGACGTAGTTCCAGCCGCCGCCGGGACGCCGGTAGCGGATGGTGTAGTGGGTCACTTCGGGATGCGCCAGGAAGCAAGCGAACATATCGAGGTTGCCGTACCAGGCACCCTTGGTGATTTTGGGGCCGTTGACGTTGGTGGCGGTGATACGGCCGTCTCCATCAAAGCTATTCCCCACCCCAGCAACCGTCCAGATATTGCCAATCGATTGAATGGCGCGGCCACCCTGGCAGGCTGGCCCCGTGTTCAGCAGATGTTCCGGGATGCACAGGTTAATGCGGCGCAGGTTGGGAATGTTGGCGTGCAGGCCCGTCTCGAACAGTACATCCGTCTCGCCGGGGCCGCTCATCACCTGCACCAGCAGGTCTGGCTGAAGCTGCGTGGTCAAATCTGGCCCGCCGATCACCTGGTCGTCCAGCTCATCCACCACATCGCCCAGGTCGCGGCTAAAGCGGAAGATGTAGTTACCCACCTCGTCAGTGGCGGTGAGGCCCAGCGTTTCCCGGTCGCCTGTGCCGCTGTACGCGCCACCTGCCAGCTCGGCGGCGGTGCGGTCGTACTCCTGGAAGCGCAGCAGCAACCCTGCCTGATCTTTTACCGAGCAGTAGAGCCGCAGCCGGTCGCGCAGCTTGCCCAAATCCAGGTACACCTCTGGCCGAATTTTGCTGGCAGCGACGCTGGCCAGCTCAGGGCGGAGGGCGAAGGTGTTGTTTTGGGTGAGGGTTAGTTGGGGAGGAACGGCCGTTGGCAGCATCAGCGGCGTAAATGGCCCAAGCTCCTCCAGCGGCAGGTGGCGGTACTTTTCCAGCCGCTTCAGCCGTTCTGGGTACAGCTCAGACAGCGCATCCTTCACCGCCTGGTAGTTCAGCAGCGCCTTCAGCTGCGGCCAGGTGTCGATGACAAACCAGGGGAAGCACGGGTTAAAACCGCACAGCCCGTGGTAGCTGCGCACCTTGCCGTACACCACATATTCGCTGGCGCTCTCTGTCATGCCGCAGGTGAGAACCAGGTCGTTGTAATCGGCATCGCCGCCGCTGTCATTAGAAAAAACGTCCAGCACAATCTGGCCGCCGCTGCGGGCAGGCGTGCCCAGCCGCATCGCGGAAGGCTGCCAGCTGGCCCCCTTGCCGCTCGGCTTGTGTTGAATCTGGATGGTCCATTGAGCGCCATCTACCTGCACCGGGGCGGTGCTGGTGACGCCGTCGTACACGCCATCTTTGCCATTGCTGCTGCCCTGAATGATAAACCGCTGGGCAAAAGCGGCCGTTTTGCTTTTTACCTGTACTGTCCAGTTACCTTGCATTGTCATTGCCATGAGATTGTCTCCTGTTGTTGTTACAACTCGTGTGTTTGTTACCAATACGGTTGGTAGAGATTGGGTAATTAGGTAATTGGGTAATTGGGTAATTACCTAGTTCCTCAATTACTTCTTTTAGTCGTCTGAATCGTCGTCCTCGTGTGCATGGTCGCAGCAGCGGTAATCCTTGTACTGCTCCATCAGCTCGATTTCGCGGCGCAGCTTGACGTTTTCCAGCTTCATCCGCTCCAGCTCCAGCTCATGCTGGGCTACCACAAACGGCTCACACAGGGCACAGTCGCCCAGTTCACTTTCCACGTACAGCGCCTCGGTGGGGATGATGGAAACCTGCTCGAACGGCTCGAAGCCGGGCAGTTCGGCCACGATGGCATCGGCCTTGGCGACGGCAGCGGCGCGGGCTTTGGCGGCCTGGTCGAAGATGGCGGCGGAAACGCGCCCGACCGATTGCAGCGTCAGCTGGTCGCGGCTGAGCGCCAAACCGGGCTGCACGGCGGCCAGGGTATTGAAAACAGGAGCGTCGCTGGTGCCTACCTTTGGCTCGCCGGAGATGAATTGGTTGGCGGCCAGGGAGAGGGAGATTGGTTTCATGATTACGGCCGTATCCGCCTGATCATTCACCGCCCGGCAAGAACGCTCGATCAGCTCAATTTTCACCCGCTGCCGCTTGGCAATCTGGTAAAAATAATGCGTCATCGTGTGGCATTTGTTGATGTTGCGGAAGCGGCGCGTGCTCACCTTCAGCTCGTCGTTTTGCTCCGAGGTGACTTCGCGATGGCTGTTCACCTCCGTCAGGCTCACCGAGGAAGCGTCGCGGGACACCTGGTTGGTCTGGTGAAAAGAGGAACGCAGATGATTGTGCAGTTCGCTCACAAATTCCCGGCTGGCGTTGGCATCGAAGCTGCCCTTGGTGTAAGAGCCAGACGCGCCAATCTTGGCAATGCCGATGTTGATGCCACCGCCACCGCTAACGCCACCCTGGGAAAAGTCGGAATGGGCGCTGGTGGTCAGCTTAGAGCTGGTGCTCTGGTCAAAATCGGTGGCCAAATCCTTGTAGGTTTCCATCCAGATGCGGTCTGAAGAGCGAGAAACCTGGGAAGCCGAGTACGATTTGTCTTCGGTGAAGCGAGAAACGGTGTGGCGATTGCGCACAGACATGAACACTTCTTCGCCGGGGAACAGCGTGGTGGAGTGCAGCAAATCGCTCAGCACGTAATCTTCGGTACAGCGCTGCACCCGGTAGCGGGAAACACATTCCACGGGGATATCACCGATGCGCAGGGTAAAGCGATAGGTCAGAATAGAAATATCGCAAATGTTGTCACGTTCCCATTCACGAGGGGGGCAGCTGATGGCTGCTTTGTCACTGTGAACGGCTAAAGCTTTCTTTTGATCAGACATGATTTTCTCCTATACACAACTAATTTTTTACCAATACAAACTCATCGTAAGGCCACAAGTCAGATCATCGTTCCACCATAGGGTTAGCCTCCTTGGGTAAAGCCGTGGTTAGCGGTTGTTTGGTGTTGAATCATTTAGCTAAACGGGGGGTGAACGTTTTTTCCGGTATGCGAGAACAACTGAAATACCATTTTCAGTAATTTCAAAACTGGGTATACTTGCCATAAGAACAAGGATTTTGCGGGAAACGGCCGTACCAACCCCCATCTCCCGCCACACAACCAATATCATGAGCGATACGTTAAGCGGCAAAAAAATCGGCAAATATCTCATTAAAGAAAAGCTTGGCAGTGGGGGAATGGCCGAAGTATACAAAGGCTACCAGGAAAACCTCGACCGCTTCGTCGCCATCAAGTTAATGCACGCCTTCCTGATTTCCGATCAGGACTTTCTCCACCGATTCCAACGCGAAGCCAAAGCGATGGCCTCCCTCAACCATCCCAATATCGTCGGCGTTTACGACTTCGACGTATACGGCGATAACAGCTACTACCTGGTGATGGAATACATTCGGGGGGGCACCCTCAAAGACCGGCTAGAGCAGCTAGCCCGCCAGGGTAAACGGATGCCGTTAACGGATGTCGTCAAGATGATTGCCGAAATTTCCGACGCCTTGGCCTACGCCCACCGCCGCGAAATGGTGCACCGAGACATCAAACCAGCCAACATCATGCTAAACGACGATACCGGCCGGGCGGTGCTCACCGACTTTGGCATTGTAAAGATGATGGGCAACCAATCGATGGCCTACACCGCCACCGGCGCACTCATCGGCACGCCCGCCTACATGGCACCTGAACAGGCGCTGGGGCAATCTGGCGACCACCGGGTTGATATTTACTCGCTGGGCGTTATGCTGTTCCAAATGGTGACCGGCATTCTGCCGTTTGACGCCGATACGCCGCTGGCCGTGGTGATGAAGCACGTGAACACGCCCGCCCCCTTGCCCGAAAGCATCATTCCCGACATTCCCTGGGGCTTGCAAGAGGTGATTTTGAAGGCGCTGGCCAAATCGCCCGACGAGCGCTACCAGTCGGCGGGGGAATTTGCGGCGGCGCTGCGGACTGTAGACTTAACGGCCACGGCCAGCAAGCCAGCCGGGGCCGTGCTGCCGCCAGCCCAATCCCTGGATCATCCCACACCGGCCAAAACAGAAGTGATAAAGCCGGAACCAGAAACGGCCGTATCCCCTCCCCCGCCCGCTGCCAAAAAACGGCCCGCCTGGCTCTTCCCCGTCATTGGCGTGGTGATTTTGGCCGTCGTGGCTGGCATTCTGGCCGCCAGCGGCGTCTTTAACCGCCAACCAGACCCCACCGCCACTGTTCCAGCCGTTGCCGAAGTGGACGATACGGCCGTACCCACCAACACCACGCCCGCCGAACCAACCAACACGGCCGAACCAGACCTGGCCGCTACCAACTTTGCCCAACTGGTCAACGATCTCACCAGAGAAGCCCAGCCTACTGAAACGCCAACCCCATCACGCACGCCTACAGTCACGCCCACCGCCACGGCCACCACCAACGCCACGGCGATGTTTTTGGCCAGCTGCCAACCAGGCGTCGAGCTGGTTTTGGCCTCGCGCAACGGCTTTACAAGCAACGCCATCACCACCCAGTTTAACTTTACGGTGGCCTGGGTGTTGCGCAACAGCGGCACCTGCCCCTGGGCAGCCGATTTCACCTGGGCTTACGTAGACGGCGAAACGTTCGGTTACACAGGCGATCCTATTTCGCTAGACGAAGTTGTGCTGCCAGATGAGGAACTCACCCTCACCGCCCCATTTAAAGGCCCCAATACCCCCGGCTCCTATGAGAGCACCTGGCAGCTGCTGGATGAAGCAGGCGAGCCATTTGGCGATCCGGTAGAATTTGAACTACGCGCCTTCTTGCCGGCCACCAACACACCCGTGCCCACCCCCACCCCGGCCGCCACCCCTACCACCGTCGCCAGTTCAGGCGGTGAAGTCGCCTGGACGCCCGGCCTCATTGGTGGCTGTGAATACATTGGCCTGGATTGGCGCTGCCAGCTGACCATTCAACCGTACATCGAAGGCAGCAACCAGACAGGCGATTACACCGTCTTTGTGTTTGATTTGCCAGGCGGGCAGGCGGTTACCTACCGTGGGCAAGGCCCCTTCTACCATTTTGTCATTGCCCGACGCTGTGCCGCCTACAACCAATCGCTGCGCATCATCGACGACGTGACGGGCACAGAGCTAACCGCCAACGTGTACGTAGACCCCAACAACTTCTTCCCCGGCGGCTGCACCGAACCGTAAAATTTCGCCATACATTTCCCCGGAAACAGGGCCAGTGCAACTTGTTTTCATGAACAGTTTCCGGGGGATTGGTCAGGTACTCAGCGCAAAACGGTTTCGGTCCACGCTTCAATCCATTGTTCGCGGTTGGCGTCGATGGTGGTGGGGGAGAGAACGGCCGTTTCCTCCGGCACCTGCGTCCAAGCCACAAACTCAGCCGGGAGTTCTGCATTCTCATTCGCCGGGTAGACAAACATATTCAGCGGCATATCCGCCTGAAACTGTTCACCCAAGATAAAATCCACCAGCTTTTCTGCCAATTCCCGCTTTTCTGTACCGGCCAAAATGCCCACAAACTCAATCTGCCGGAAGCACATGCCCGGCGCCACCAGGCTGGCGCTGGGCGCTTCGTCCACTGGCGGGTCAGCAAAGATCACTTCAGCAGGCGGGCTGCTGGCGTAAGAGACAACCAACGGCCGTTCCCCATCACTCGCCACGCTAAAACTGCCATAATACGCCTCTTCCCAACCGTTGGTTACCAGCACATCATTCGCCCGTAAATCTGCCCAAAAATCCAGATACCCCGGCTCGCCGAATTCAGCAATGGTGGCCAGCAAAAAGGCCAGGCCAGGGCTAGAAGTGGCCGGATTTTGCACCACCAGCAGCCCGGCATACATCGGGTCGGTCAAATCAGCCAGCGATTGGGGCAACGGCAGGTTGTTTTCAGCAAACCATGCCTTATCGTAGTTCAGGCAGACGTCGCCGTAATCCACCGGCAGCAGCCGGTTGCCTGGGTCAAGCTTCAGCGCATCGGGAATTTCGGCCAGCAGCGGCGACGCGTACGCTTCAAAAATGCCCGCTGCCAGCGCCCGCCCCATGAAGGTGTTGTCCACCCCAAAAAAAAGATCGGCCAGGGGAGCATCTCCGGCCAAAATCGCCTGGTTCAGCGCCGCGCCGGTATCCCCAGAGGGCAGCAGCTCAACGGTAACGCCGTTTGCTTCTTCAAAAGCGGCAATCGTTTCTTCACTAATTGCAAAGCTATCGTGCGTCATCAAAGTAATCACGTCTGGTTCAGAAGGGCCGCAAGCGGCAACGGCCGTTGCCAGCCATAAAAAAATTAGTAATAAACGTTTCATTATCATACTCCTAAAAGTGAGGGGCTGGTGGGTGGTGGAACAACCAGCCACCAACCACTAACCGCCAACCGTTTGCACACATAAAAGCAATCCATTATTCACCTGGACGCTCGCCTTTTCGGCCGTAAGCCGGTTACTTACGCCCCGCGCCTGGCCAAATTGGAGCGTCTCGTTTTGCAAAGGCCACTGCAAGCCGGTGGCCGTCACCCCATGCGCATCCCCCGCCAGCGGAATGAGCGACACCATATCCCCCACCCGCCCCACGATCTCGGTTTCGGTTTGCGGGCGCACCAGCCAGGCGCGCTCCGTAGGGGTAACGAGCTGCAAATGCTTCTCTGCCAGCGCCGGATTCGTCAGCAGGAAAATGTTGGCCAGCATTTGGTCCAGACGGCCGCCCAACAGCCCAAACAGCCAGATTTGGTCATCGGGCTGCCCGGCGGCCAGCAGCAAGGCCAGTTCCAGGTCTGTTTCGTCTTTCTCTGGCGGATGATGGTCGAAGGGGACCTGGTTTTCGGTGAGCCAGGCTTGGATTTCCGGCTCCAGCGAATCCATATCGCCAATCACCCGATTGGGCAGGTGGCCGAGGCGGAACAGATGTTTACTACCCCCATCCGCGGCCCAAACGGCCGTTGCCTGGGCAAAGTACGGCCGTATCCACGCCACCTCATCCAGCACCCCATTGGCAAAAATCAATAGTGTCATCGCTTCGCTCCAGTGAAGCGTGACGCGTGATTTCTCTCACGTTTCACGCGTCACGCTAAAACAAAAAAAGCCACCCTGACCCGGATGGCTTTCAATAAAGCAAAATTGCAATTCCTCCGCCGGCATTACCCGGATCAGGTTCGCAGGTCGGTGACAAAACGGCCACCCTCTCAGCCGGGCATTCCCAGCTCCCTGTACAGTATTCAGTTGTCAAACAGAATGCGACTTTACAGCAAAACGGCCGTACTGTCCAATCAGGTACGCCCGGAGAGATTCGAACTCCCAACCCCTTGGTTCGAAGCCAAGTGCTCTATCCATTGAGCTACGGGCGCATTTGATCAAAAAAAACCTCCCGCAGGAGGTTTTCTTTAGGGCGAGTGGTGGGATTTGAACCCACGGTCTTCTGGGCCACAACCAGACGCGTTAACCACTACGCTACACCCGCCATAGAGCGGTGCAAATGCTATCATACTTGCGTCCGAATGGCAACTGTTGCACACAAAACCCAACCCCCTTAAACTACCAACCTATGAGCGAAGAAAATGTGGTGTTAAACGGCCGTTACGAACTCCTGGAACGCATTGGCAGCGGTGGCATGTCCGTCGTCTACAAAGCCAAAGACCGCGCTCTGGGCCGCATCGTGGCCATCAAAATGATGCATGAAAGCTTCACCAGCGACAGCGGCTTCCTCAAGCGGTTCCAGCAAGAGGCCCACGCCGCCGCCAACCTGGCCCACCCCAACATCGTCACCGTACACGACATCGGCCAGGATGAGTACAAACATTACATCGTCATGGAGTTTGTCGAAGGCCAGACGCTCAAGCAAATCATCCGCAGCTACCACGGCGACCCCCTGCCCATCAACCGCGCCCTGGACCTGATCATTCAGGTGTGCAACGGCATTGGCTACGCCCACCGCGCCAACCTGGTGCATTGCGACGTCAAGCCGCAAAACATCATCGTCACGGTGGATGAACGGGTAAAAGTGGCCGATTTTGGCATTGCGCGGGCAATTAGCGGGGCAACGCAGCAGCAGCAGGTGAGCCAGGTGTGGGGCACCCCCCAATATTTCTCGCCAGAACAAGCCGCTGGCGACGCCCCCACCCCCGCCTCCGACGTTTACGCCATCGGCATTCTTCTGTTCGAAATGCTCACCGGGCGGCTGCCCTTTGCCGCCGAATCCCACACGGCGATGGCCCTCAAACATCTGCACACGCCCCCGCCGCTGGTCACCGAATTTAACCCGGCAATTCCTTCGCAGCTGGCGCAAATCATCAACAAGCTGCTGGCCAAAGAGCCAGCCGGGCGCTACCGTACTGCCGGGCAGCTTGGGCGCATCCTCACCACCTACCGCCAGCGCAGCCAGGAAGAAACCGGCCCCATCCAGCCGCTGGCCGCCACCACCCAGCAAGCCCCCGCCATTCCCGTGGCAGAGCAAAAAACAGAGGTGTTCCAACGCCCCCCGCGCGACGAGGATGAACTGGTTACCCGCCCCCCCATGCGGCCCATCCCCAAACCGGCCGACCCGGTAACCGTCTCCATCAAACCGCAGACGGAACAACCCATTGAGATGGATTGGACGGCCGTTTCCCTCGGTATCTTTGCCCTGGTGTCCCTGCTGGGTCTCATCCCCCTTTGGTACCTCGTCTTCCGCGCCTGGGTAGGATAATCGTTCAACGTGCCGCTCTCGCCTTGCATTTTCCTTTCTGTTATACTGATATTTCAGAGATTGGTAGCCAATTGCAACCAAAAAGGGTGCCAAATAGACAGCGGTTCAAAACCCGGCCAAACAGTACGCTCCCGTTGGAGGCTTACGCATGAATTCAAACAAACTGACTCGGTGGTTTGTCTCGTTACTCATCGGTGTAGCCATTTTGGCCATCGTTTGGAGCTACAGCACCAGCACCACCCCCACCAGCCAGATTTCCATCAGCCAACTCGCCCAGCAAATTGAAGATGACGAGGTCGCCGAAATTATGGTGAATGGCGACGGCCGTTCCGTCACCATTACCTACCTCAGCGAAGAAAGCCAGCCCGCCACCGCCCAAATCAGCGGCGTCACCTCGCTAGAAGAGCTGCTCACCTCCTACGGCATCAACCAGGAAGATTACCGAGACGGCCGTCCCACCATCACCTACGATCGCCCCAGCAGTTGGGGGAACTGGCTTAGCCTGATCGGCATCTTCCTGCCCGCCGTGCTCATCATCGGCTTTATCTTCCTCGTCTTTCGCCAGGCCCAGGGGAACAACAACCAGGCCATCTCCTTTGGCAAAAGCCGCGCCCGCATGTTCACCGGCGACCACCCCACCATCACCTTCGCCGACGTCGCTGGTGCCGAAGAAGCCAAAGAAGAGCTAGAAGAAGTCGTCGAATTCCTGAAAGAGCCAGAAAAATTCGTCAGCTTTGGGGCCCGCATTCCCAAAGGGGTGCTCATGATTGGCAGCCCCGGCACCGGCAAAACCTTGCTGGCCAAAGCCGTCTCTGGCGAAGCAGGCGTCCCCTTCTTCTCCATCGCTGGCTCCGAATTTGTAGAAATGTTTGTGGGCGTCGGTGCCAGTCGCGTACGCGACCTGTTCGAGCAGGCCAAGCGGAACAGCCCCTGCATCATCTTCATCGACGAAATTGACGCCGTGGGCCGCCAGCGCGGCGCTGGCCTGGGCGGCTCTCATGACGAGCGCGAGCAAACCCTCAACCAAATTTTGGTCGAGATGGATGGCTTCGGCACCGATACCCACGTCATCATCCTGGCCGCCACCAACCGGCCAGATATTCTAGACCCTGCCCTCATGCGCCCCGGCCGTTTCGACCGCCGCGTGGTCATCGACAAGCCAGATTACAAAGGGCGTGAAGCGATCTTTAAAGTGCACCTGCGGGGCAAACCAGTCGCCTCTAATGTCAATGTGACGGACCTGGCCCGCGCCACCCCTGGCTTTGTGGGGGCAGATATTGAAAATACGGTGAACGAGGCCGCCCTGCTGGCTGCCCGCCGCAACCGCAAAAGCATCGGCATGGCCGAGTTTCACGAAGCAGTTGAGCGCGTACAGCTTGGCCCGGAACGTAAAAGCCGCGTTATCACCCCGCAAGAGCGCGAAATCATCGCTTACCACGAAGCGGGGCATGCGCTGGTGAGCCACTTTTTGCCCGCCGCCTTGCCGCTGCGCAAAGTAACGATTGTGCCGCGCGGCATGGGGCTGGGGCTTACCTGGTACATGGAAGACGACACCATCCTACCCAACAAAACGCACATGCAGGCCCGGATTGCCAGCCTGTTGGGCGGGCGCGTGGCCGAAGAGATTGTTTTTAGCGAAATCACGTCGGGAGCCAGCAACGATTTGCAGCGCGTTACCCAACTGGCGCGGGCCATGGTGACCCAACTGGGCATGAGTGATGAGCTGGGGCCGCGTGTTTATGGCCAAAAGCAGGAGATGGTCTTTTTGGGCCGAGAAATCTCTGAACAGCGCGATTACTCTGACGCGATTGCCGAAAAGATTGATGAGGAAGTGCGCCAGATTATTGATAAACAGTATGCGCTGGCCACCGAAATTTTGCATACGCACCGGCAGCATCTAGACAAAATTGCCCGGGAGCTGCTTGAGCGAGAAACGCTGGATGCTGAAGAGTTTGTCGCGCTTATTGAGGGGGAGCCCTGGCCATCATCGGACAAGACACCACCAACTGCCCCGAAAACGGCCGTAAAAAGCGAATCAAAATCTGAATCTGACTGGAAAAAACCGCCTTCGCTGGATTTGCCGCCCTCGCCAACGCCTGCTTAACCACGGGGCTACCCGCCGACGGCACCTCCTTCCCTGGCGACCTTAAATTTTGTTTGTATGTTTGAACAGCTTTCTGATTTTTTAGCCCTGCTGAACGACATTTTAGAAGCGATCATCGTAATTTTCGGCACGGCTGTTGTCCTTTATCATCTGGACCGCAGCCTGCGCGAACCTGTCATGCGGGCTTTTTGTGCGCTTATCATCTTTGTGGTCATTGCCTTCCTGGCAGAGCTGCTGGTAAGCCGCACCATCGTGTCTACTTCTGTAGAAGGCTTTTTGCGCTTCCAATGGTTGGGCATTGCGATGGTGCCCGCCGCGCAGTTTCACCTGTCTGGTACGCTGCTCTCTACAACCGGGGCCTTGCCCAGGCGGCGACGCTTTTTGGTGCCGCTGGGCTATCTTTTGGGCCTTACCTTCCTCAGTCTGGCGCTTTTCACCAATTTACTGGTGACCAATTCCATTCCCAATCCTGAAGCGCGTATTTTGCATTTAGACCCCGGCCCCATTTTTCCCATCTTTGCCGTCTATTTCTGGACCGTCACGGTGATGAGCATCTACAACGTGTGGCGTGCCCGCCAGCGCTGCATTACCCGCACCACACGCCAGCGCATGACCTCTACCCTACTCACCTACCTGGCTGCGCCGCTGGGGGTGTTCCCCTACCTGCTCATCACCGGCAGCGAGGGGCAAGAGGTAATTCCGCTCTGGCTGTGGCCGATTATTATTTTGGGCAACCTGGTGGTAGGGCTTATGTTTGGCGTGCTCACGGCCCACCTGGCCTACTTTGGTACGGCATCACCGGACCGCGTGGTGCGGGTGCGGCTGTTTAAGTTTATGGCGCGGGTGCCACTGGCGGGCAGCATTGTGCTGCTGGTGTATGTATTGGTAAGCCGCAGCAGTCCCATTCTGGGGTTGCCCGCGGAGACGGCGCTGGGATTTAGCCTGGTGGCTACGGTGATGCTGGTGGAGTGGGCGATTCATGCTTATAAACGGCCGCTCGAACGCCTCTTCCAGCTCAACAACGATCCCGACGTGCGCACCATCCAGCAGCTAAGCGAGCGGCTGCTGACCACTCGTGACCTCCAGCAATTTTTAGAGAGTATTCTGGCGGGCACCTGCGAGGCGCTGCGTACGCCCACTTCGTTTGTGGCGGCAATAACGCCAGAGGGGCCGCAGCTGGAAGCTGTTGTTGGCCCACTGGCTGAGTCTGATGAGATTTTGCAGGATGCAGATTGGCGGCAGCTGGCGCAAACGGCCGATTCCAGCAACGGCGATGCGCTAGAAACGGTGGGGGAATTTTTTGTGTGGCGACATTATTGGATACGGCCGTTACACAGTCGCCAGCAAGATGTGATGTTGGGCATTTTGGGCATCCGCGCCCGCAGCGAAGTACCAGACCTCACCGATGCCGAAGAAGTGTTGTTTAGCCGCCTGCTGCAGCAAGCCGCCGAGGCGCTAGAAGACCGAATTTTACAGCAAGAGGTGTTTGCTACGGTCGAAGGGTTGTTGCCACAAATCACCGCCATTCAGCAGCGACGCAGCGAAGCCACCTTTGGTGGACTGCCCGTGCTGGCCCAAGAAACCAGCGCCAACGCAGTCGTGAATGATCCAGAGTTTAACGCAATGGTGCGGGACGCCCTCACCCATTACTGGGGCGGCCCCAAGCTCACCACCAGCCCGCTGATGCGGCTGCGCGTGGTGCAAGAGGCGATGGCGGAACATGAAAACAACCCCACCAAAGCGCTGCGCGCCATCCTGAACAACGCCATCGAGCTGCAAAAACCGGAAGGCGAACGCAACATGACCACGGCCGAATGGATTTTGTACAACATTCTAGAGCTGAAGTTTGTGCAGGGGCAGCGGGTGCGCGACGTGGCGCGGCGGCTGGCCATGAGCGAATCGGACCTGTACCGCAAGCAGCGTGTAGCTATTGAAAACGTGGCCCGCACCATTGGCACCATGGAACTGGCCAGCCGGGATGATGAGGCAGAGGAGAATGGCAGGGGGGAGGAAGAGGAGTAATCGGTAATCAGTTATCGGTAATCGGTAATCGGTAATCGGTAATCGGTAATCGGGGATAGGTAATCGGGAATCGGTAATCGGGAATGGGAAATAGGGAATGGGAAAAGGGGTGGGGGGGGGGGGGGGGGTAATCGGTAATCAGTTATCGGTCACCCGGTCACCCCTTCACCCGGTCACCCGGTCACCCCTTCACCCGGTCACCCCTTCACCCCATCCCCACCGGCCGCTCCGGATCGCTGCTCCATTCACTCCAGGAGCCGACGTAGAGACGGCCGTTTCCCAACCCCACATGCGCCATTGCCAATAAGTTCACGCAGGCGCTCACCCCGGAACCACAGTAAAACGTTGCTGCTTCTGGTGAAATTTTGCCCAGAACGGCCGTTAACTGCGCTTTGAGCTCATCGTCGGGGCGGAAACGGCCGTTTTCATCCAGGTTATTCTCAAACGGCAAATTGACCGCGCCGGGGATATGCCCTGGTCGAGCGTCAATCGGCTCTGTTTCGCCACGATACCGGGACGGGCCGCGGGCGTCAATCAGCAGCGGCTGGTCTTCGACTTCGCCCAGGGTGACCACCCATTTGGGCTGAGGGCGGCCGCTAAAATGGGCCGGCTCATTCGTCTCAATGCCAGATTGGGTAGGCAAACCTGCCGCTTGCCAGGCCTGCCAGCCGCCGTTCAGCACAGCCACCGCCTCGTGATGCATGTAGCGCAGCATCCACCACAGCCGGGCGGCAATCATGCCGCCCGCATTGTCGTAGGCCACCACCTGGCTCATCTCATCAATGCCCAGGCGGCTGAACAGCTGGGCCAAACGCTGCGGCGTGGGCAGCGGATGCCGCCCGTGATCCGTGACGGGTACGCTGCTAAGATCGTTGTCTAGATGGGCGTACACCGCGCCAGGAATGTGGGCCTGTTGGTAATTTTGGTAGCCAACGGCCGTATCCGCCAAACTAAAGCGACAATCCACAATCACCCAGTTCGGCTTGGGCAAATTTTCAGCTAATGCTTCAGGGGAAATGAGGGTTTTGTACATGAGGTTCTTCCTTTGACAAAGTGACAAGGTGACCGGATGACAAGGTGACGGACAACTGATTACCGTTCACCGATTACTGAATACCAACCACCGCTAACCGTTTGGCGTGGCGGTAACAAACGGCGGGGGCGAGGTGGGCGTGGGTGGCAGCGGGGTGCTTTGGGGCGGAACGGCCGTTGGCGTAGCAGTGGGTGTGGGGGATGGCGTGGGGGAAACGGCCGTTGGCGAAGGTGTCGGCGTCGGAGCGTCTGGATCGATGGTAAAAGTGATGGGCCGCGCCTCACTTTGTACGACAGTGCCGCCATTTTCCAGGCGCAGCTGCCAGCTGTAATGGCCCGGGTTCACCTGCAAGCGAGCGTTGCCGCTGGTGAGGTCTTCCGCCGCCAACTGAACCGAATAACGCGTACCCAGCGTCGGCTGGGTGATGGTGGCCACGGGATAAGCCCCCCGATTGGTTTGCAAATAAAGCACAAATCGTTCCCCAGCGGCCAGCGGCGCAGGCCAGTTCCAGCTAAAGTTCACCAGAGTAGTGACCATCGCCTCAAAATCGGCGGCGGGTTCCTGCACGCGCAGCGTGGGTGGGGTGGGCGCGGCAAACTGATTGCCAAATTCGGCCGTCCAGTACCAAACGCTGGGCGCATTAAAATCAACCGAGTAACCCACGCCCACATCCGTCGCATTCGCATTCAAAATGATGCGGCGATGGGCAGGACTATTCACCCAAAACTCCACCGCCTGATGCGGATATTCAAAGCCCCAGGCAGTTGCCTCGCCTGCGTAGCCCGCGCCGTAGCCAAATTGAACCAGCCGCTCGGCAGGCGTGGAGCCATCGGCACCGGTGTGGCTGGTGTAGGCAAAGCGGGCCATGTCGAAGGTGTGTTCCTGGGCGGCGGCGCTGAGCTGCGGCACCAAATTGAGCGGAGCCAGTTCAAACTGGCGGCGCGCCTCGTTGATGTACAGCAAAAGCTGCTCCGTGGGCGAGCTGCCCGGCGGCACCGCCATCGGACGCAAAATAAACGGTTCGTCCAGGCCCACCTCTGGCAAATCAATCCCTACCGGATTTTCGGCAGCGGGTGGGGTGCCATTCCCCAGCAAATTCAAAATGAGCGGCAGGTAGAGGCGCAGCATGCCCGGCTCCACGGTGAGCCAACGGCCGATTTGCGTACTGCCAAAATCGTTGCTGGCCACCAGGGTCACGTACACGTCGCCGGTGCGGTTGTAGCTGTGTTCCACCTGCGCCCCTTGCAGCGATTGCCCATCCCCCATGCTCCACTCGAACCGATTGACAGAGGCGTCGCCGAGGCCTTGCACCTGGAACGTTTCGCCCGCCTTCACCCGCTCTGGCAGGATGAGATCGGCCGTGGGCGGCAGGCCAACGGTAACGGGCCAGTACGCTTCAGATTGACCAAAGCTGTTTTGCACGGTGAGGTGCACCAGGTAGGTGCCGGGGGCGACATAGGTGTGGTTGGGGGTCGCTTCGGCAGTGGTGGTGCCATCGCCAAAATCCCAGCTGTAGGTGAGCGGCCCTGCGCCGCCGCTCTGGTTGATGAAGGTGATGGGCTGCCCCACGCCAGCGGTAGCGTCGCTGACGCTAAACTGGGCGGCAGGATGGGGGACTACGGAGATGGTGTGGCGCTGTACGGCCGTTCCCACCAAATTACTCACTTCTACCTGCACTTCATAGATGCCCGCCGCCGAAAACAGCACAACGGGATCAATGGTTTCCACGCGACGGCCGTCGCCCAAAAACCAGGTTTGCGTAAATGGGCCAGAGCCAGCGGCCACGGCCCGCAGCTGGAACGGCTGCCCCACGGCCACCTGCGGCGGGCTGATGACGTTGCTTACCTGCGGCGGCACGCCAATCCAGAGGGCGGCAGCGGCCGTTTCTGCCAGATCGTTGTGGCGCAGCGTGGCGCTGATTTGTTGGGTCGGTTGGTTGATTTCGGCCGTTTCCAGGCGCAGCGGCAGGGTGAACGTGTTCACGCCGCCGTTGGCCAGGGTCACGGGCAGCCAATCCAGCGTGCCCGCCTGCAAATTGAGCGACAGCCCGGCGGGGAAAAACATATTGGCCGGGCGCACGCCGGGCGGCAGCTGTAAATCAATGCGGGGGGAGACGGTTGCCTGGGAATGGTTGGTGAGGGTGACGGTTAGGTCGATGGTGTCGCCGGGCTGGCCAGCGGGGGCGGAAAGCAGCAGGTCTAGCTGGAGGTTGCCGTAGATGTGGGCTTCCCCTTCACCGGAGACAGTTTGGGAGTAAACGGCCGTTGGCCGCCCCGCCCCAAACAGCGCAATTAACAAACCACCCACCAGCAGATAAAAAACCCAACGCCACCGTCTCATCATGATGGTTGGCAGTGTATCAAACTTGCCATAACTGAACAAGTAGCAGGGGGATTTATTTATACAAAGAAACGAAGGCACGAAAGGTCTTCGTTTCTTCCTACCTTCGTTCCTTTGTATAAAATAGGTCTTCAGGATTTCGTGGGGTTCGGCGTGAAACGTGATGCGTGAAACGTGATACCGCTCTGGTCACGTTTTACGTTTCACGCATCACGGGCGGTAAACCCCCTGAATTCCCCAAGAGCCTATAAAATCCAAGCACAAGAACTCCTCCCAGCAAAAAATTTCTTTGGGTTATGCCACCTTTTGCGCAATATAAAATCCATAGCTGTAATACGCTTTGTACTGCTCATACAGCCTAATTTCCTCGCTTTCGGCGGCTACGATGGCGCGGGCGGCTTCGCTGTTGCCGTGCCGGTTAAGGAAAGCTGCGAAGTTGTTTTGCATGGGTCGGTAATAGTTGTCCAGCCAGCAAGTTTCAGGCAACACAAAATAGCCCAGCGGCGCGTAGCCGTTCTGCTCCAAAATGGCCATTTTGGCGGAGGCAGTATCTATTTCTGGATATTCCGCCTGCCAATGCGCCTGGAGCGCGGCGGGGCGAGATGCCGTGAGCCAGGTAATCTCTGAAACCGCCAGCACGCCGCCCATTTTCAGGTACGGCCGCCACGCCTGGACGCCCTGGGCAAAGCCAATGTTGTAAATGGCCCCCTCAGACCAGATGAGATCGTACGTGTCGTTGGCAAACGGCAGGTCGTCCATTGAGCCGCACAGAGGCGTGATTTTTGCCAATACGCCCTGGCTGGCGGCTCTGGTTTCTAGCTGGTCTAAAAACTCCTGGAGGAAGTCAACGGCCGTAATTTCCGCATTTAACAATTGGGCCAGCCGCACGGTAGACGCGCCCGTGCCGCAGCCAATATCGGCAACTTTCAAGGGGGCTGTACGGTCTAGCTGCGCCAAATTGAGCGCCTTTTCCAGTTCGGCATCTCCGCCGGGGCCTTGCCGGTTGGCCTGTTTGTGCAGGTCAATTAGCAGTTGAAAATCGTCCATTCAAAGCTCCTTTGTCCACCAACCTCCGGGAGGTTTTGTGTCCAGCAGAGGCCGTCTGGGGAACCTCCCGGAGGTTAGCTTACATCTCCTCGAAAAGTTTGTTTAGTTTTTGGCGGGTGGCGTCTTTCATATCGGCCGTTTCCAGTGCCCACAAGAAATCATCCAATGTCACCTGCGCTTTCTCACCCGCCCAAACGCGATGCGCCAACGGCAGCCAGACGTCTAAAAACGCACCCCGGTCGGTGCGGTAAATGGCGCTGAGATCGAGCTTGGGCAAAAAGGCTAAATCGGGGGCGAGAATGGAACGGCCGTAAACCACAAAATTCTGTTCAAAAGTGGCCTCAATATCCGTTTGGGGGGTGTACGGCCGTTCTGGCTCCGCTAAATTGACGTGGGTGATGTGGAAACGGCCGTCTTGCAGCACAAACAGCAGCGCCACCGTCTGGATCGTTTGCTGCTGGTACGGATTCCCGGAAGCAATTGCCCCAGCGTTTACTGCCACAATGCCATCATGCTCAAACACCAGCGGCAAATGCCAATGCCCAAAATGGACCAGCCGCGCCCCGGCCGATTTGGCCCGGGCGATGTTGCGCAGCAGCCCTTCGCGCAAGCTGCCGCTGCGCCGGGCGTGCAGTTCGTCTACCCGGTTGGGGTAATGGCTGTGCCACAGCAGCAGCCGCTGCCCGGCAATCGTCACGATTTGCTGGTAGGGCAGTTCGCGCGGCGCTTCTTCCGGTTCGTCGTTGCCGTGTACGGCGATGACCGGGGCGATCTGGCTCAGTTCGTCCAGCACCCACAGCTCGCCCACGTCCCCGGCGTGGAAAATCATCTCTACGTTGGCAAAAATTTGGCTAAGAACGGGTGGCAGTTCTGCCCACCGCTGCGGCATGTGCGTATCAGAAATCAGGCCAATCGTGGCCAGCACGTCTTGGGGAGCAATCGTTGGGGGTAAATATTTCATGGGGAATTTTGAGGGGAGATTGGAGACTGGAGATTAGAGATTAACAGTCTCCACTCTCCAATCTCCAAATTTCACTGAACCAGCTGCAACACATCCGGCAAAAGATGCCCGTTCGTGGCAATCGCTTCTTCGTGGTAGATGGTCGGCTCACCCTGCCAGTCGGTGAGCGTGCCGCCCGCCTCTTCCAGAATCACCTTTAGCGGGGCGATGTCCCACAAGGCCATCATCGGGTCTACCATCACGTCGGCGCGACCGGTGGCCACCAGCGAGTAGCCGTAGGCGTCGCCCCAGGTGCGCTGCACGTAGCTGTTGTCTACCAGCTTTTGCCACGCTGCCTGACGGCCGTATTTCGCCTGGTTCTCCATCTCGCTGCGCAAAACCACCGCGTCGGCCAGATTTTTGGTTTGCGAGACGTGAGCAGGACGGCCGTTCCAAAAGCAGCCGCCCCCCTGCACCGCATACACCATCTCGTTTAGCGCGGGCAGATTGATGACGCCGACAATCGGCTCATCTTCGTACAGCAGCGCCACCAGATTGGCGTACAGCGGCACGCCGCACATGAACGATTTGGTGCCGTCAATCGGATCGCAGACCCAGGTGTAGGGGGAGTTGTGTTGGGTACGGCCGTACTCTTCCCCCACAATGTTGTGTTCCGGCCAATATTGCTCGATCAGCTGCCGCAGCTTCTGCTCCGCCTGCTGGTCGGCGATGGTGAGCGGCGTGTTATCCGCCTTGCGCCGCACGGCGACGCCCGTCTGAAAGTGGCCCAGCGTCACGCGCCCGGCCTGCCAGGCCGCGTCGAGGGCGAAGTTGAGGAAGGAGGAGTAGTTTGTCATAGGAAATTTGGTCGTGGAGATTGGAGATCGGAGATTAGAGATTCACAATCTCCAATCTCTAATCTCCAATCTCCCCTTTCATTCATATCTAAAACGCCAGATGCCAACAAACAAAAACACAACAGTAAAGGCCAACAGCACGCCGATCTCTGGCAGAACGGCCGTTACGCCCAAACCGCGGGTGATAATATCCTGAAACCCATCCATTGCCCACGACATCGGCGAGATGCGGCCCACCGTTTGCATCCAGTCTGGCACAATCTCCAACGGCCACCACGCCCCGCCCAGGGCGGAAATGGAGAGCACAATCACCGTGCCCAGCGCGTTGGCCTGGGCCAACGTTTTGGTCAGCGCCGCCATCATCATGCCCAGGCTGGTGATGGCCAGGGCAAAGGTCAGCACCATGATGACGAGCGCCGCCGGGCTGTTGCCCCAGGGCACATCAAACGCCACTGCCGAAACCACGATGAGCAGGCTCATTTGCAGCAAACCAGCCAGCAAAATGCCCAGCATCTTGCCGATGATGATGCTGCCCTTGTTGATGGGCATCACCAGCAGGCGGCGCAGCGTGCCAGATTGCCGCTCCTGGATGAGCACCGCCGCCCCGCCAATCATGCCGAAGGTGGCAAACATGGCCATCATGCCCGGCGACGATTGGTTCATGCCTTGCGGGATGATGGTGTTGCTGTCCGTCACGATCTCATCTTCGCTTACCTGGATGGTGACGGGCGGGGCTTGCCATTCGGTTTGGGCGTTGGCAACGGCCGTTTCAAAATACCCCGCCTCATCCACCCCCAGCTCAAACAAACCCAGCTCCGCCGCCACATCCCGCGAAATCGCCGCCGAGCTGACCGAACCGGTTAGCTGGCTCATCGCCGCCAACACGGCCGATTCCACCGGCTGCACAAACTGCACGTTGGCCGGGTCACTGTAAAAATCGAGCGCCAGGCTGTTGCCCGCCTGCAATTCCTCGCTAAAGTTGGCCGGAATGAGCAAGCCCGCTTCTGCCTCTTCGTTTTCGACGGTGGTGGCGATTTCTGGGGGGGAAACGGCCGTAATTTCCAGCGTCGGATCCGCGTCCAGCAAGTCCACCAAATTCGCGCCCAGCTCGCCTGCGTCTTCATTGGCCACCGCCAGCGTCCAGGTGACATTCGTGCTGCTGCTGCCGCCCGGCCCAAAGCCGCCAATCGCCTGCCCAATCAAAAAGATAAACACCAGCGGCATAATCAACTGCGAGATGAGCACCCCGCGCTCGCTATAGGTTGTTTTTAGGTATAGTTTTGTGATATCGAGTGTGTTTTTAAACATAATTTTCTCCAAAAAATTACCCAATTACTTAATTACTCATGTTACGCAGTGTAGATTTCAAAAGTCTAATTTCTCTCTGGTGATAAACCAATTGCCTTGGAGACTTTTGAAATCTTTTCCAGAGTGAGTGCGTAACATCAGTTAATTACTCAATTACCTACCTCTGTAATTTGGTAATGAGGTAATTGAGTAATTACCGCGCTATCCGCCGCTGAAACTGCCACAGCGCCAGGCCAATGAGCACCACGCTCAGGCCCAACAAAACGCCCACTTCCAGCAGCACGTCGTTCAGCCCCAGGCCAAGCAGCGTCAGGTCAGAAAAACCATCCAGCGCCCAGCGGTTGATGCTGATTTTGCTCAACTGCTCCAAAAAGGGCGGGAAGTTCTGCGCCGGAACGAAGTTGCCACCCAGGGCGGCAAACACCAGCGTCACTACCGAACCAATAATGTTGGCCTGGTTGGCATCCTTGGCAAAGGCGGCGATGAAGGCGCCCAGGCTGGTGAAGGCCAGCACCACCGCCAGCACCATCAGCGCCAACCCCAGCGGGGAGCTGCCCCAGCTCAGGCTAAACAGCAGCGATGAGGCGATGACGAACACAACAAATTGCAAAGCGCCGGTTAAAAAGACGCCGCCAATTTTGCCCAGCAAAATCTCTAAAGAGCTGGTGGGTGTGCTCACCAGGCGGTCTAGCGTGCCCCCTTTTTGCTCGTCCAGAATGGAGCGGGTGCCATCTACCATGGAAAACATCAGGAAGAGGATGCCCATGCTGGGGGCAAAGAAGGCAAACGGGCTGATGTCGCCCAGGCTCTCTTCCTCTTCGCCCACGGAGACGTCGTTCAGGCTCAGGCTGAGCTGGTTTTGGCCGATGGTGCTGCCTAGCTCGCTGTTGAGGGCGGTGCCCAGATTGGCCATTTCGGGGCCAAGGATTGGGGCCTGTTCGGTGAGCTGATTGACGGTGAGGTCTACGGAGATAGCGGCGGTGTTGAAGCCGTTCACAATTTGCGTCACCACGCCGCGCACGATGTTGGGCGTGAGGGTGGCACCGGGGTCGGCGTAGAACTGGATTTGGGAAACGGCCGTTTCCACATCCACGCCCCCCTCAACTGAAGATGAAAAGGTGTCTGGGATTAAAATCGCCGCGCGCGCTTCACCCAGCTGCACCTGCTCACGGGCGGAGGCCAAATCGGCCATCTCGGTGACGGTGAGCAGCTCGGCCAGGTCGTCGCTGGTTAAAATCTCTAAAAATTGTGCGCCCTGCTCGCCGTCGTCTTGGTTGACCACCAGCACGGGGATCGCATCAAAAGGCACGGGGTCGCTGCCGCTGATAAAGCCGCCAAACGCGGAGCCAATGATGGCCGAGAGCACCAGCGGGGCCAGCAGCATCAAAATCAGCGCGTTGCGATCCCGAAATCGAATCAAAGTGTCTTTCCAGGCAATTGTCCAAATTTTCATGATAGTTCCTGTAGCGTTGGCGAGTGGTGAGTAAGCGAGTTGGCGAGTTTTCATTCGCACACTCGCCCACACGCAAACTGGCAAACTCGCCAACCTTTTAATCTCTTAGAGCGCGGCCCGTCAGGTGCAAAAAGACCGCTTCCAGGTTCGGTTCTTGAATTTCCATGCGGCGGATGGAACGGCCGTGTTCTGTCACCGTTTGCAAAATGCGGGGCAGCACCAGATTGGCGTCCTCCGCCTGCACCACCACGTGCTCCCCTTCGCCATCCGCCTGGTGTACGCCATCCAGCGCCGCCAAATCCGTCACCAGGGTGCCGTTGGCTTCGGTGGTTTCGCCCACTTCCAGCTGCACGGTGTCGAATTGGCCTACCAGCTCTGTCAGCTCCGCCTGCGTGCCCACGGCAATCAGCTTGCCGTGGTCAATGATGCCGATCCGGTCACTGAGCTCTTCCGCTTCTTCCATGTAGTGGGTGGTGTACAGCACCGTCAGCCCCTGCGCGTTGAGCTCTTTCACGGTGTCTAGAATGCGGCGGCGGCTTTGCGGATCGATACCCACCGTCGGCTCGTCCATGAACAGCACTTTGGGGTTGTGCAGCAGCCCCACGGCGATGTTGATGCGCCGCTTCATGCCGCCAGAGAAGGTGTCTACCTTGTCGTTGGCCCGGTCGGTAAGGCCAGCGATATCGAGAACGGCCGTTACCCGCTCCTTCAACTTTTCCCCAGACAAGCCATACATTTTGCCCCAAAATTCCAGATTCTCTTTGGCGCTGATGCTGCCGTACAGGGCAATCTCCTGCGGCACCACGCCGATCACCTGCTTTACCTGCTTGGGCTCCTGGCTGATGGAGTGGCCGTCGATGGTGGCATCGCCGCCGGTGGGGGCCAGCAGGCAGCTGAGCATGGAGATGGTGGTGCTCTTGCCTGCGCCGTTGGGACCCAGCAGGCTAAAAATTTCGCCCTGCTTAATGGCAAAAGAGACGCCCTGAACGGCCGTTACGCCCTCGGGCGGGTTGTACTGTTTGCGTAATTCGTTTACTTCCACAATGGGTGACATTGTTTACTCCTCGTATAAAGTCATTTAACCGCAGAGAACGCGGAGAACGCAGAGAAAAAATTCGTTATTTTCTCTCATTCGTTATAGTCATTGGTAAAAAATGAAATCTGCTGCGAGTGTACCGGGGAACGGCCGTAACCGAATGTGCCGGAAGTCATGTGCCAGGTCATGCCTCACCATGACTCTATTTGATTCTAGTCATGGAAAAAAAAGAATCCATCAACCGATCAGTTGATTGATCCCCACCGACCGACCAATTTTATAGGGCCAACAAAAAGACCTCTGGGGCGGTTCCCAGAGGTCTTGTGTTCAGATAGGTCTAATTTGCTGGCCTGCGCCGAATTACTTCACAATGAACGGCAGATACAGGTTGTACCCCGCATTTGCAATCTCAATACTGTGCGTATCCACCACCGACGAGCCAACCCCGTTGTTGGCCGTTACGGTAAAACTTTTGTTGCCCGGCGAGTTCCAGGTCACCCGAAGAACGGCCACGTTGTCATTCAGGCTGGCGCTCGCCGAAACCGCTCCCGTAATCACAAAATTGATCGGCAACGAGACGTTATCAGGGTTCACCGTGATGGTGAAAACATATTCGGTGCCGGTCACCCCGGTCGTTGGGCCAGAAATGACTACGCTGGTTGGCGCTTTTGGCGGCAAATAAAGCGTGTCCGACAATTTGCTGGTGGTACCAGCGCCATAAATGTGGATGACGCCATTGCCGTTGGCCATGCTTTGCGTGCGCAGCCCTTCGTTGGTGGCCAACGGGCGCGAAATGGTCGCCGTCCAGTTACCGGCGGCATTGGCGGTGGCTTCGCCCAGGAACTCTTTGGCTTCGATACGGCCGTCTAAATCATCCGCGTACAGGTAAACGGTACAGTTCGGGCACGCCGCCGAGATTACCGCCCCGCCCGGCTGCACCGCATCATCCCCCCGCGTGCCGCTCACCGTGGTGCCGCTGATGTTTGTCACCTTGGCCGGATTAAACTGGCGCAGCTCCACCGGCACGCCCGGCGAGGCAAACCGGTACGCATGGTCTGGATGCGTCGCCTCGTCGGAATCCAGAATGGTGTTTTTGCGCACCGTAAGCCAATGATTGCTGCCCACAGCAAAACTCTGTGTCAAAATGGCGGTGTCAAAATCGGTGCCATCGTCAACAGGTTCAAAACCGTTGCGGCTGTGCACAATGGTGTTTAGCTCCACCAGGTGCTGCGTGCCTTGCAGCAGAATCCCCTGCCCACACACGCCAATGTCATTGCTGGCCACATCCCGACCAATTACATTGCCCGTCACCGTGTGGCCATCGCCAGAAATTTCCATGGCGATGGGCGGCGTGTCGTTGGTAGATTGGGGCACATGCAGCCCAGCGATGCGGTTATTGATGACCGTGTTGTTGCTGCCCGTCACCTGGATGCCGCGCCCACCGTACCAGAAGCTGGCGTTGTAATCCAGCTCGCGCGTGCAGTTCACGCCATTGTTAAAGGGAGATGGCACCAGGCCACTGGCGTTCATACCAATAAAATTGTTTTGGATGACGTTGTTATCCCCACCACTGGTTATGCGAATAGCCCGCTCAAAAGCGCCAATAATGCGGTTGTTCTGGATGAGGTTGTTGTCTGAATCTTCATTGGACAAGATGATGCCGCCACGGGCCATAGCCCGCCGCGCCTGGGACGACGCATCGGAAGCCAGCGACAGGCCGCTGCCATTGGCCGTCAGCCCCATCCAATTATTTTCAATGGTATTGCCCCCTTCGTACAAAATAATTTGCCCGCCGCCAATAAAGCCCAAATTGCGAATGATGTTGTTGGAGGTGCGCACTTCTAAAGAACGGCCGCCTGTCTCTAAATTGTCCCGATTGGTGTTCACCATAATTTTGGGGCCGGTGGCCCGGCCGCCCGGCTGCGTATTTCCATCAATGGTCACCTGGCCGCCATCGTCGGTAATAAACCGGCGATCTAACTCCCAAATATGGCTTTCATCAATTTGCACCTCCCAAACCTGCAAGCTGGCGTTGTAGTTGGGGTCGCTGGTGGGAATGTTGAACTGAATCGAGATGGGGCGATCGCCATCTGGCCGCACACCAGCTTCCAAAATGGCGCGCCGCAGTGTGCATTGGCCATCCCCGGCGGGGAAGAAGATGGCCCCGCTGGTGTAGCCACACGTATGGTTATCAAAATTACTGCTATCGGCTAAATCTGCGGTGGTGTTGACGGTGATCACAATCCCGCCGCTCACCTCTGCCTGCACAGGCTCCGAAGTTGGCCCCATAACCCAACTGGCCAGCAAAATGGCCAGCAGCCCCAAACCTGCTAATTTCAACTGTTTTGCAATTCTCATAAAAAATACCCTCACTTTTTGGATGGCCGTCTGGGCAATACATCATCTAGCCGCAAATGGCGGTTTCGCGTGCAGGGTCGTTTTATTTTGGCCATTTACCGGGCGTACATGGTGTCCGCCACAGACGGAAATAGGTTATTACGCAAGAGACTTTTCCGACCCATACCCAAAAGCTTATTCAGCTTCCGATCCAATACCGATCCAAATTGCGGGGGAGATACGGCCGTATTCCCCAAAACAGCACGCAGATTTACCAGATTTCGCCTGATTTCTCCGCGTAACGCTGTGTTCCGCTTTTTTTTCGTAGGGGATTTCATGAACGGCGGCACAGATGAACACAGGTTTTCGCAGATTGGCGCAGCTTGCGCCCAGATTTAATCCGCGTTCATCCGCGTTCATCTGCGTCCTATTTTCAGAGGAGACGACACCAACTGTCGTTGACCACCATGAATGAAAACCCAACCTCCGGGAGGTTCAGTGCGTAACAGAGGCCATTTTTGAAGCCTCCCGGAGGTTTATTTTCTAAGATAGGTTGTCGTTAATTTGGGGAATTAGGCAGGTTGAGGCAATGGATAAACAAGCAGTAAATTTTCCAAAACGAGCCGGGTGTTGGCGTTGCGCTCCAGCTGCCAAAGGGCATCATTGGTCTGGTTGAGGCTGGCGTTGATTTGCGCCTCGCTCCAGGCAGTAGCCAACGGCTCCAGCCGCGCTACTTCATCCACGTTGGTGAGCAGCAAGCTGATTGGCTGACCGCGCCGCTGGTTGAGCAGGGTAAGGTCGCGCCACCAACTGAGCCACGTTTTTAGCAGGTCGGGCAGCGTTTCTGGCTTGCGCGACAGTTTGTCGGCCAGGGCAAAGCGGAAGGCGCGTCGTCCGGCCAGGGCGTCGTGCAAATGGCTGAGCTGCTCGGCGCGGGCTTGCAGAATGGTTTTATCTTCGGCGGCTTGAATGGCCCAACCGAGACGGCCGTCTGCCAAATGGGCCAGCAGCGTCGCCTTTTCTGCGGGAACCTGCCAGCGGGTGGCCAAACTGGTTTCGATGAGGTCGGGGGGTAACGGCCGTAAATTCAAGGTGCGGCAGCGGGATGAAATCGTCGGCAGCAGCATATCGGCATCCGTGGCCGTCAGCAGCAGCACCACCTTGCCCGGCGGCTCCTCCAGCGTCTTCAAAAACGCATTCGCCGCACCAATCGTCGCCGCGTCGAACCGCTCCAGAATCGCCACCTTGTACCGCGCCTCATAGGCCGACAGGTTCAAATCTTGCTGCAACTGGCGAATCGTCTCAATTTTGAGGGTTAGCTTGCCCCGGCCGCTCACCTCTGGCGAGACCAGCTTCACGTCGGGGTGCCGGTCTACGGCAATCAGCTTACAGGGGCGGCAGTGGCCACACGGCCGTTCCGCCTCCGCCGCCACACAGTTCAACGCCTGGGCAAAAGTACGCGCCAGCGTCGTCTTGCCCACCTGCTCTGGCCCGGTGATCAAATACGCATGCCCCAGCCGGTCATTTACCAACCCACTGGCCAACATCGCCACCGCCCATTCATGCCCCACAATGTTTTTCCAGTTGCTCATGCGCCAATTTTAGGGCGAACGGTGCCGAATTACCAGTGCCGCGCCAGCCAATCGGCCGCCGGGGCAATGTCTACCGCCTGTGCCAGGGCCAGCAAGCGGTCGATCTTCTTCACCTCATCCACATCAATCTTCTCCGCCAACACTGGTGCCAACCGAAAATAGCGAGCATCCTGCAAAATAGAGCGGCATTGGTAATCTGCCACCCCCATCAAGCCATCCAAAATAATCGGCAGCAGGCGAGGTGCCCACTGCAAAAAGCCCCAATCCAGCGTTGCCCCCTCAACAAACTGGGGCACAAAGCCAGTACCTACCGAAAATAAACAAATATCGCTTTGGGGAATGCCCTCGCGCAGTGCCTGCGCCAATGCCGCCATGCTGGGATTATTCGTCACCACACCCCCATCCACATACCCCTGGTATGAAGGAAAAAAGGTTGGCGCGGCGCTGCTGCGCAAAGCGACATCCACCACCCTCTCCGCCGCATCAGAATCCGGCCCAGGGAAATTGTGGAAAAATTTAGGTTTCCAACTGCGCACGCCATCCTTCACCGCATCCAAATCAAAGGTGGGAACCAGCACATATTTGCCCCGCGCCCGCAAATCGCCCAGCGTGGTTTGCTGAAACGTGTCTAGCAGCATCTGCTTCAGCCTGTCGCTGCGGTATTCCGCTCCGATGAGGGTAAACAAATCCAGCAAATCATCCAGCAACGAATCATGGAAAGCGGCCCCGCCCATCTGCGTGTAGAACGTGATGCCCTCGGCCGGGGTAAAGCCTTGCGCCAAACCCAGGGCAATAATGCTGCCGGTAGACGTCCCGGCAAAAAAGTGTACTTTTTCTAAAAAATCGGGCTGCGCCTGAACCAGGCGATCAAGCAAAACAAGCGTAAACAGGCCACGAATACCGCCGCCGTCGAGGGATAAAATCCGAAATTTTGCCATCTGTTCCTCCAGAGTAATTGGCACGATGAAAATTGTTGGCACTCTGCGCTGCGACGGCGCAGAATTAGGCTTTCTATCTTATCAAAAAGTAGCGTTAAGTTATAATGGACGCTCACTTAACCAACCATCTGGCGGTTTTTGCCCGCCAGCCTGAACCGCGAGGGAGAGTTTTCGATGAACGATGTGGTCATTATTGACGCCGTAAGAACACCCATTGGTCGCCACGCCGGGGCGCTGGCTGATGTGCGCCCAGATGATATGGGGGCGCTGGTTATCAAAGCGCTGCTGGCACGCACAGGCCTCAACCCGCAAGAAATTGAAGAGGTCTATTTTGGCTGCGCCAACCAGGCAGGCGAAGATAATCGCAATGTGGCCCGCATGGCGACGCTGCTGGCGGGTTTGCCGGATTCGGTGGCGGCGGTGACGTTTAACCGGCTGTGTGCCAGTGGGCTTAATGCGGTCAACCAGGCGGCGCGAGCCATCAAATGTGGCGAGGGGGATGTTTTCATTGCGGGCGGCGTAGAGAGCATGAGCCGGGCGCCGTACTCTTTCCCCAAAAACGCGCGGGCTTGGGGGCCATCGGGCAACATCACGGGCTACGACACCACGCTGGGCTGGCGCTACCCAAACCCCAAGATGGCGGCCATTTTCCCGCTGGAGGCAATGGGGGAAACGGCCGAAAATATCTACGAGATGAGCTGCGCCGGGCAAATTGAGGGGGGAGAGATTAGCCGTGAGGCACAGGATGCGTTTGCCTTTGAGAGCCAGCGGCGGGCGTGGGAGGCAATTGTGAACGGCCGTTTCCAAACCGAAATCGTCCCCGTTCCCATCCCTCAGCGTAAAGGGGACCCCCTCATGGTAGACACCGACGAACATCCCCGCATCAAAAAAACCGCCAGCGGCTACGAGCTAGACACCAGCCCAGAGATCCTGGCCAAGCTGCGCCCCGCCTTCCGCAAAGGCGGCACCGTCACGGCGGGCAACGCCAGCGGCCTCAACGATGGGGCCTGCGCCGTGCTGCTCATGTCTGCCAGCAAGGCCAAAGCGCTGGGCCTAAAGCCGCTGGCCCGTTGGGTGGCTTCGGCGGCAGCGGGTGTAGACCCACGCGTCATGGGGCTGGGGCCGGTCAACGCCACCCGCAAGGCATTACAGCGGGCCAACATCAGCCTGCCAGACATTGACCTGGCCGAGCTGAACGAAGCGTTTGCCGTGCAATCGCTGGCGGTGCTGCACGAGCTGGGGCTAAGCCAGCAAATTACCAACGTGAATGGCGGAGCAATTGCCCTGGGGCACCCGCTGGGCTGCTCTGGCGCGCGCATACTTACAACGCTGCTGCACGAAATGCACCGTCGGGCCCAGGCAGGCGAACCCATGCGCTATGGGCTGGCCACGCTTTGTGTAGGCGTTGGTCAGGGTGAAGCCACCGTGGTGGAATATTTATCATGAAAAAGTTTTGGGGCGTGGAGTCGGGCCATTTTGTGGCCCGCTTTGGCCAGGAGACAAATTTCCTAAATGGTTGCCGCGAATTTGGGGTATTTGTATTGACTTACATAAGGGTATCCCTTAAAGTTCTGCAATCTATTTTGAGTGAGAAGCAGGAATAATTATGTCGAAAATGAATCTCAACTTGCAAGTTGAACGGCCGTTAGTCTTTGCCTGGGGCGTCCATTTGTTCACTGCCACCGGAGCGCTGTGGGGGCTGCTGGCGATTATGGCCACAGTGCAACATCAATGGCAAGCGGCCTTCTTTTGGCTAGGGCTGGCCGCCCTGGTAGACAGCCTGGACGGCACCCTGGCTCGCCGCTTCAAGGTAAAAGGATTGTTGCCCGGTTTTGATGGTGCACTGCTCGACAATATCATCGACTACCAGACCTACGTCATTGCCCCGGCCATCTTCTTGTACGAAGCCAATCTGCTGCCCGCCAGCACCACCATTGCCGGCGTGGCCATGGTTGTTTTGGCCTCAGCCTTCCAATTTTGCCAATCCGATGCCAAAACAGACGACCACACATTTAAAGGTTTCCCTTCTTATTGGAATGTTGTCGTCTTTTACCTCTTTATGTTTGATGCCAATCCCTGGATCAACTTCTGGGTGATTACCATCCTCACCATTCTGGTATTTGTGCCCATCAAATACCTTTACCCCTCACGCATGATCCGTTACCAAAAAATGACGCTGTTCTTAACCAGCATCTGGGGCATTTTGTGCCTGACCGTCTGGCTGCAATACCCGGCTTTCCAACCGTGGATGCTGTGGACATCGCTGCTTTATCTGGTGTATTACGTTGGACTTAGCCTGTATATGATGGTTCGCTAACTTTTTTGCCGCCTCACTCAAAAAACAAACCCAACGATTCTTGTTGGGTTTTTGTTTTCCTGATATTTGTTTGCTGAACCCAGGACAAATAGCATTGCAGAACCCGCGCAGTTATGATAAAACCTAAAAAAGGATTGAGAGAAAACCCCTATATTTATTGTGCAACTTTATAAACTGACCACCCACAACTTTCCCAACAGCCTGCCAACTGGCAAGCGATCCCCCCGGAACCCCCTCTGAGGTTGGCGAATTGTGGGGCAATCAGGTCAGTCGATCTCTTAAAAGAGGAGGCATTTGATGACGGACACTATTCTCCACCGGCTGCATGAAAACGGCCGTATCCGCCCCAACGCACCCGCTTACTACGAAAAAATAGGCACCGCCTGGGTCCCCACGTCTTGGAAGGAATACACCAACCAGGTGCGTCAGGCGGCCCGTGCCCTGGTTGCCTTGGGCGTAGAAGCAGGCCAAAACGTCACCATTCTGGGCTTCAACCGGTCAGAATGGGTGATTTTCGACCTGGCCAGCATGATGGTTGGCGGTGCCCCGGCTGGTATTTACACAACAAACTCAGCCGAAGAGTGCAAATACATCATCGAAAATTCAGAATCCAGCGTGATCCTGGTAGAAAACCAACACCAATGGGACAAGATTGCCCAGGTGCGCGATAAAATCGACTGCCTGAAACACATTGTCCTCATGCGTGGCACCGAAATTGATGATGCCATGACCCTAAGCTGGGAAAGCTTCATGGCCAAAGGTGATGAAGTTGCAGAAAGTGTGATCGATGCCCGCATGAATGCGCTGGAACAAGAACAACTGGCTACCCTCATTTACACCTCTGGCACAACCGGCCCACCGAAAGGGGTAATGCTCTCCCACAAAAACCTTTCCTCCACCGCAAAAAATGCTCAGGGGCTAATCGATTTGGTAGCTTCTGACCGAACCATCTCCTACCTGCCATTATCACATATTGCCGAGCAGATGTTTTCTATTCATGCTGCCATTACGGCCGCTTACCAGGTGTATTACGCAGAATTTTCGCCCCAAGACCACCTGAATAATAACCTGAAAGAAGTCAAGCCGACCGTCTTCTTTGGGGTACCGCGTATTTTCGAGCGGTTCCAGGCTGGCGTGGCGGCCAACATGGCGAAAGCCACCGGGGCCAAAGCAAAAATTGCCGCATGGGCGCGCGGTGTGGGCAGCCAAGTAACCAATCTGCGCAATCGTGGCCAGCAGCCCGGCGGGTTGCTCGCCTTCCAGTATAAGCTGGCCGACAAGCTTGTCTTTTCCAAAGTGAAAGAAGGGTTGGGCATGACTGAAGCGCGTGTTCTCATCACCTCCGCCGCGCCCATATCGCCAGATATTCTTCATTTCTTGGGCAGCCTGGATTTGCCGATTATGGAGCTGTACGGGCAATCTGAAGGTTCTGGGCCAACGTGCACCAATCGGCCTGGCGCTATTAAAGTGGGCACCGTCGGCCAGGCGTGGCCTGGGTCTGAGGTTAAGTTAGGGCCGGATAACGAAATTTTGTTGAAAGGCCCCAACGTCTTTTTGGGTTACTTCAAAAACCCGGCGGCCACTGAGCAAGATCTGGTAAATGGCTGGCTGCACTCCGGTGACCTGGGTGAGTTCGATGAAGATGGCTTTTTGCGGATTATCGGCCGCAAGAAGGAAATCATCATTACCTCTGGTGGCAAGAACATTGCGCCGAAGAATATTGAAGCCGCACTCAAGAACCTGGATATGGTGTCGCAGGCAGTGGTCATTGGTGAGGCCCGTCGCTTCCTGACCGCGTTGATTACCCTGGACCCAGATGCCGCAACCAAGTTTGCCCAGACGCACAACCTGGAAGGCAAGGCTTTGCACGAGCATCCGCTGCTGCTAGAGTATCTCCAGAAGGAAATTGATGAGAAGGTGAACAATCTTTTTGCTCGCGTGGAGCATGTGCGAAACTTCCGCGTGCTGCCCCGCGACTTCACCATTGAGGATGGCGAGCTAACGCCTACGTTAAAAATTAAGCGGCGCATCATCAATGAAAACTTCGCAGATGAAATTGAAGCGATGTACGAAGGGTAACGGCCGTTTCTAAACACAAAGCCTCTGGTCAGCTGGCCAGGGGCTTTTTTATTGCCTGCCTGAGGGTTTTGTGAATCTAACGGCCGTTCCCCAGCCAATAAATTTGGTAACGGCCGTTTCGGTTGATATAGTTCTGGCATGTCCAAAAAAATCATCATCGGCATTCTATTTTGCCTTTTCTTGCTGGTGGGGGAAGCAACGGCCGTTCAGGCCCAATCTGCCTCCGCCATATTCCAAGAAGTGAACCAGTTTCGCAGCAATAACGGGCTGGCCCCATTCCAGTACAGCAACGCCCTGGCGACAGCGGCCCAAAACCAGGCCAACTTCATGGCCGCCAACACCATCTTTTCTAGCCACGTGGGCGCCGGCGGCTCTACCCCGCAAAGCCGGGCCAACGCCGCCGGCTACGTGGGAAGCGTCAGCGAAAACATTGTGGGCGGCAGCGGAATGACAGCCGCGCGCGGCTTGAGCTGGTGGGTGGCCAGCCCCGTGCATTACAACACGCTCGTTACCAGCCGCTACCAGGAAGCAGGCACCGGCTTTGCCAGCAACGGCAGCGAAAATTTTTACGTGCTGGTCGTTGGCCAGCCGTCCGACGCCCCCCCACCCCCAGCCAACGACACCAGCCCCGCCCCACTCTTCATCACCCCCATCACCCTGGCCCAACCAGGCGAAGATGGCTCCATTGTGCATCTGGTGCAAGAGGGTCAGGCGCTTTGGTCGTTGGCTGCCCATTACGAGGTGTCGCTGTCTGATCTGCTGCTGTTCAACAGTTTGCCAGCCAACGCCATCGTCCAGCCCGGCGACCGCATTACCATTCGCCTGGCAGAAGGGCAAGCCCCACCGCCCACCCCCACGCCGTCCACCATGCACACCGTGCTGGAAGGGCAGTCGCTGTGGGCCATTGCGGTGCAGTACAACGTGAAGCTGGGCGACATTTTGTGGCTCAATGGCCTGCCAGAGGATGCTATCTTGCAGCCAGGCGAGCAAATTCGGGTGCGCCTGGCCGCCGACGAAGCGCCGCCGCCCACCCCCACGCCCATCCTCTACCATACGGTGCGCAGCGAGCAAACGCTGTGGGAGATCGCGCTCACCTATAATTTGTCGCTGGATGCGCTGCTGGCGCTCAACAATATGGATGCGGGGGCGATTTTGCAGCCGGGCGATTTGCTGCTGGTGCGGCAAATGCCACCAACACCGGAGCCAACAGCAGCACCAACGGCCACGCCTCAGCCCACCGCCGTGCCCACACAAACGGCCACCCAGGTAACAACGGCCGTTTCTGCCCAAATCAGCCAGCCACCAGCCACACCAATCAAATTGCAAAGCGCTGGGGAAACGGCCGTTGCCCCAGAGGTGGAAGAGGGGGGTGGAATCGGCCGTATTGTCACCGGGCTGGCCATTGGCCTGTTGGCCGTGGGAATTCTGGCGGTTGTGGTTTTGCGCAGCGAACTTTTCAGCTAAGCAAAACCAGCAACCAAACCAACTTTCGTGCGTACTGGTCAGGTAGAATTCGGCTTTTGATTAAGTAAAGGTTCCCCACAATGCAAGAAAGAAAAAACCAAACCAGTTTACAGCAGCTCAAAACCCCACTCATGATCATCGGCGGGTTTGTGCTGCTGCTTTGGATCATCGAAGGCGTTGATCAGGTGGTTTTTAATGGAGCGCTAGATGGCTTTGGGGTAAGACCGCGCACGCTTAACGGCCTATGGGGCATTTTGTGGGCACCTTTTTTGCACGGTGGCTTTCGTCACCTGCTGGCCAACACCTGGCCGCTCCTCATTTTAGGCAGCATTGTCATGATCTCCCGCCGCCTGCGAGATTTCTTCTTCATTTCATTTGTTATTGTGGTAATCGGGGGATTGGGGGCCTGGCTGATTGGGCCGCGCTTTTCCGTACACCTGGGGGCCAGCGGGCTGATCTTCGGCTATTTTGGCTTCCTGTTGCTGTCGGCCTATTTTGAACGCAGCTGCCGGGCTATTGCCATCGCGGTGGTGGTGCTGCTGTTTTACAGCGGCATTATTTGGGGCGTGCTGCCGCAAGGTGGGGGAATTTCCTGGCAAACGCACCTGTTTGGCTTTGTGGGTGGCGGCGTGGCCGCTTATTTGCTCAGCCAACGGGAAGACCGCGTTCCCATCACCATCCACGAACCACTCTAGAAATTATGGCTCTCTGGGATTTCCTGGGGTTAGCAACGAATTACCACGAAAATTCGCGCTCATTCGCTGCAAAAATTAGCCTGACCCCGCCCAATCCTAAAGACCCGAAATTATTCAAGCGCCATAGAGCGCTCAAACTGGCGCTGGCCAATCACCGCCAGACCAATGCTGAGAATGTACAACACCACCAGGGGAGCCATTGTCAGCAGCATGGTAACCGGGTCAATGGAGGGGGTGATGATAGCTGCCAGCACGGCAATGCCTACCACGGCAATGCGCCACTGCTCGCGCAGCGCCTTGGCGGTGACGACCCCAACCCGGGCAACAAAGTAAACCACCACGGGCATCTCAAAGGCCAGGCCAATCCAGAACAACATGCGCAGCACAAAACCGATATAGCCACTCGGCGTCCAATCAGTTTTAAAGATAGTGCCTAAAAAGTTGGCCAGGAAGAAAACGGCCGCAGGAATCAACACAAACCAGGCAAACAAAATCCCCAAGGCAAACAAAATGAGCGCGCTGGGCAAAAAGATGAAGACATACCGCCTCTCATCGCGGGTAAGGCCCGGCACCACAAATTTCCAAAACTGATACAAAATCATCGGCATAGAAAAGATTGCGCCAGCCAATAGCGAAACCTTGAAGAATGTTTCGATCCCTTCGGTCGGCTCCAACGTTTGCAGCTCTACTTCCCCGTTGATGCTGTCTGCATAAGGTTCCAGCAAAAATTGCAGCACTGGTTCAGCAAAGGCAAAGCTAAACGCGGTGGTTATGAGCAAAGCCACGGCCACATAGGTCAGCCGGATGCGCAGCTCATTCAAGTGGCCCAACAGCGTTAAACTACCAGCTTCTAACGGGTCTTCATCGTTCATGATCGTCTCAGAGGGGGGAGTTGCCTTAGCCATTATTCAGGGTCGTCGGGGACTTCTAGCAGCGAGGGGAGAGGGGGAACGGCCGTATCCGTCTCATTGGTTTCCTTGTCCCCAGCTCCGGTATGCGCTTCAGCCACATTCACCTTCCCGTTCGCTGGAGCGGCTGAGGCTGGAGGCACGGTGGGCGGTTTCATGGCGGGCGGTTTAATGCTGTTATTTATATCAGCAAATGCCTGACGCCCCGCCTTCGTAGCATCATTTGAAGTTTGGGTAACTTCACCACGCAGATCTGTTAGCTCCTTGCGCAGCTTTTGCAGCTCCTGCATCGTTTCCTTAATCGCCTGCCCATCACCAGAGCTATCTAACTCCTGGTTCAGCTGGCGCACAAACCCACGCGAAATCTTTTGCAACTGCGCGGTGGTTCGCCCTAACCAGCGAGCCGCTACGCCGATGCGCTCTGGGCCCATGACAATGCCCGCCACAATCAAAATAAGGATAAGCTCTGGAAAGCCTATACCAAAAAAGCTATCCATAAAATTTCAAACTCGCCTCAAACCTACGCTTCGATGTCGCTGTTCTTCTGCTCGTCCTCTTCCTTGCTGCTATCACGCACCCCTTCACGGAAGGCGCTAATGCCCTTGCCCAGCTCAGAACCAATCTTGCTAATGCGACCCACACCAAAAACCAGAAGAACCACTGCCAAGATAATTAATAGTTCTGGTACACCTAAACCTGCCATTTCAAAAATCTCCTTGCCAAGCCTGTTCCTGAAATTGATCTGCACGACCCAAGAAGCCGGTTTCACAGAACAGACCCACGCTTGACCCTTGTTTTTAAACTTACACCAACCAGGCAAACTTTGGTAAATC
This sequence comes from Candidatus Leptofilum gracile, assembly GCA_016713825.1. Lineage (GTDB taxonomy): Bacteria > Chloroflexota > Anaerolineae > Promineifilales > Promineifilaceae > Leptofilum > Leptofilum gracile. The sequence goes on from JADJOJ010000007.1 coordinate 678,861, forward strand.
CGTCACTTTGGCAAAAGCTGTCTGGTCAAATTTCCATTAACGGAAACATTTTTAATAACTTGCGAATTATACCAGACAAACCTCAAAGCGCAGCAGAATTGAGTAACTTTTCATTATCCGTTGTGGGTGGTCGAAAATACGTTTCTCTGTTTTAATTAAGTAGGGGAGCCTGAACAAAGTACCTACAAAATGTTGTCAAAAAATTGGAAGGGGAATTCCACATGCAAATGCAAGATGTTCTCGGATTAATTTTAGGCGGTGGCGCTGGTACGCGCCTGTACCCACTCACAAAGGAACGCGCCAAACCCGCTGTACCGCTCGCCGGAAAATACCGTTTAATTGATATTCCTATGAGCAACTGCCTGCATGCAGGCATTGAAAAAATTGCTATTTTGACCCAGTTCAACTCCGTGTCTTTGCATCGCCATATTCACCGGACCTACAATCGGGATGTGTTTTCACCGGGCTGGGTGCAAATTTTGGCGGCGGAGCAAAAGCCAACCAGCGCCGATTGGTACCAGGGCACGGCCGATGCCGTACGCAAACAATCGATCGAAATTAAGCAAGCTGGGGCCAAATACACGCTCATTCTGGCGGGGGATCATCTGTACCGCATGGATTACCGCAAATTTGTGGAGCAGCATGTGCAAACCGGGGCAGATGTGACGGTAGCGGTACAGCCAGTCGGCCGAGATGTGGTTTCTGGGTTGGGGATTCTGAAGCTGGATGCAGAAAAGAACATTGTCGAATTCAAGGAGAAGCCAAAGACGGCTGAGGACCAGGATGCGATGGAGAGTTGGCCGGGAACGGAACGGCCGTTCATGGCCTCTATGGGTATCTATGTCTTCACCACCGACGTGCTCTTTAAACTGCTAGAAGGGCACGGCAACGACTTTGGTCGCGACATTTTGCCCCAGGCTATGGAAACCCATCACCTGAAAGGGTTCATCTTTGAAGGCTACTGGGAAGATATCGGTACCATCCAGCGCTTTTACCAGGTAAACCTGGACATGGCCCGCCCCGATGCCCCCTTCGACTTTTACAGCGCCACCACCCCCATTTACACCCGCCCACGCTTCATGCCCGCTTCGGAAGTTAGCGGGGCCACCATGCACAACGTCTTGCTCACCGACGGCTGCCGCATTGCCAAAGCCAGCATCAACAACGCCGTCATCGGCCTGCGCAGCATCATCGGCGACAACACCAGCATCGATTCCACCATCATCATGGGGGCAGATTTTTACGAATCTGAAGAGACGCTAGCTGAAAATGTTAGAAAAGGGATTCCCGATGTGGGTATTGGCGAGGGCAGCACAATTGCCAAAGCGATTATTGACAAAAATGCCCGCATTGGCCGGAATGTGGTCATTCAAGATTTGCCCAACCGGCCAGATGGCGAGGGGCCAAACTGGGTTGCCAGAGATGGCATTGTGATTGTGCCCAAAAATGCCGTCATTCCAGATGGCACGGTGATTTAATTTTTTCCGTTTGTGGCAAAATAGCTGATTGACCGACAAAACTTATTTAACCGCAAAGAACGCAGAGAGTGCAGAGAAAAATGAAGGAGAAATCTCCGCGTCCTTTGCGCCCTCTGCGGTAGAAATCTGAGATTTGTCAGTCAATCAGGGCAAAATAGTCAGCCGCCAATTCGGGCGTTTCAAACGCCTCGGGGAGATGCCCGTGAATTTGGGCTTCTCCTTTGTCTGGCTGAATGATGGCGGGAAACCAGCCATGTTTTTCAAGTGGTGGGTGCACTGCACCGCAATACCCTTTGGCATGCTTTTTAGGAAATTGCCAGACAACCCAATCGTGGAGCAGCTTTAAGCTAAAACTGGTGGGCTTGGCCACGTTGAACTTCAGCTTGGCAATCTCTTTTTTTTCCACTTGGATTTCCCTCCAGAAAGTTAGGCCAGCAAAATTTGCAGCACCTGGTCAGTATCGGCAAGGTTGTCAAACAGGTGGTCTGGATGATATTCGGCCAGGGTGTCGGCTGCATGCCACCCGCTGGCTACGGCAACGGCCGTTGCCTTCCCCGCCCGGGCACACAAAATATCAGCGGGCGTATCGCCAATGATGAGCGTATTGTTACCATTGAACACGCTGCCCGTCAACTGATTAGCTCGCGCCATGCCAATCGTGGGCAAATCGTTACGATCCAGCGCATCTGAACCATAAGCGCCCACGCGGAATTGCAGGGGGTCGATACCGGCGGCGGCCAACTTGAGCGGGGCGGTAAGCTGCGAATTGCCGGTAAGCAGGCCAAGCAGCACATCATCACGCCGGGCCAATGCGGCCAGCAGTTCTGGTACGCCGGGGCAGGCACTCATCTCTTTTTCTGGGAAGATTTTTTGGCCGTGCTCCGCCATCAATTCATAGATGGCTGGCAGCTTTTTATGAATCTCTTTGGGCGCAATGCCGACGGCGGTCAGCAGGTCGGTGATGATGCGCGGGTCGGTTTTGCCGCTCATGTTGTAGCTGTCTAGCGGCCCAGCGGTGCCATACAGCCGCTCCAGGGCGTAGGCCAGCGTGAGCCGCCCCGCCCCATTGCTACGGATGAGCGTGCCGTCGATATCGAAGAGAAGTAATTTTTGCATAGTTTAACTTTCTTCTAGCAACGGCCGTATCTTCAACCACACATCATCGCTGGGCATGGGTCTTGGGGGAACGGCCGTACCCATCGGCACGCCCCGCCCGGTGAGGATTTGCTTAATCGCCCCAATACGCGCCCCGTTTGGCAGTTGGGCCAACAGGCCGTTTATTTGCCGCTGCTGGCGCTGCGCTTCGGCCATATCGCCGCTAAAAAACGCCTGGGTCAGGGCGACAAATGGTTCGGGAACGGCCGTACTCAACCCACTAATCAACCCATCCGCCCCCAACGCCAGCATCCCCAGCGCCGCCGACTCGTTGCCCACCAAAAAGAGCAGGTGCGGCGCGGCCGCGTCGATGAGCTGCCGCACAATTTGGGCGTCTGGTCGGCTAGATTTGATGCCCAGCAACGATGGAATCTCCTTGCCCAACCGGGCCATCAGGCCGGGCGAGATGCCGTTGACCGCCAGTTGGGGAATGTCGTACAGCATCAGCGGCAGGTTGGGGATGGCGGCGGCAATGGCGTGGTAATAATCGGCCAGGCCCGCATCGTGCATGCCGTAGAAAAACGGCGTTACCACGGCCACGGCATCGGCCCCGACGGCTTCGGCATGGCGGCACAGCGCCAGGGTCGAGGCAAGCTGGTTGGCCCCGGTGTGCAGGATGACAGGCACACGGCCGTTTGCCACAGAAACGGCCGTTTCATGCAGCCGCATCCGCTCACCGTCGCTGAGCAGTACGCCCTCGCCCGTGGTGCCGCCCACAAAGAGGCCGCTCACGCCTGCGTCTAGCAGCAAGTTGATGAGGTCGGGGAGAACGGCCGTATTCACCGTCATCCCATCGGCCAAAACGGGGGTGGCCAAAGCCGGGGCCACGCCGCCGCGCACTTTTTCCTTTAATTGAGCAATTTTAGCGTCTATCATGATAAATATTTCGCCTCGGCATCGGTTAGCGCTGCTTCAAATTTGTGCAGCGCTTCTTCCACCAGGTGGTGCGGAATGTTCAGCGGGGGCGTCATGCGGATGGAGTTGGTGCCGCAAGGAATGAGCAGCAAGCCATTTTCAAAGGCGTGCTCAATCACATGGTCACGCAGCTTTACGGCCCGCTCTTTGGTTGTCCGGTTCATTACAAACTCCATGCCAATCATCAAGCCACGGCCACGCACATCGCCCAGGCTGGGATGGCGTGTTTCCATCTCGATGAGCGCATCTTTGATAAAGCCGCCCGTCTCTTCAGCACGCGCCAGCAGATTTTCCGCTTCAATCACTTGCAGGGTGGCCAGGGCAGAAACGGCCGCTACCGGATTCCCGCCAAAGGTGCTGCCGTGCGACCCCGGCTTCCAATCCATAATCGTTTCTGGGGCGATGATGCCGCCGATGGGCATGCCGCTGCCCACGCCTTTGGCAAAACAAACAATGTCTGGCTGCACATTTTCATGCTCGATAGCCCACCATTTGCCAGTGCGCCCCACACCGCTCTGAATCTCATCCACAATCAGCATGATGCCGTACCGGTCGCACACGTCGCGCAGTTGGGCAAAAAAGCCAGGCGAGGGCACGATGTAACCCCCTTCGCCCTGGATCGGCTCCACCAAAATGGCCGCAACATCTTCCGGGGCCAGCGTGGTGCGGAACACCATCTCTTCCAGGTAATTGATGACGGTATCGCCGCAGCTTTCGCCATTGTGCTGGGCCAAAATGGGCCGATATTCGTTGGGGTATGGCAGATGATACACTTTTACGCCAGACACGTAGTTGGCCCGCTGCACCGATTTGCTGGCGGTAAAGGAGAGCGAACCCAGTGTGCGCCCATGAAACGCGCCCAAAAAGCCAATAAAGCGGGTGCGCCCCGTTTTGTACATCGCCAGTTTGATGGCGGCCTCAACCGCCTCGGTGCCTGAATTGCCAAAATAGACGCGGTTACGGCCGTTCATCGGCGCAATGCCACTCAACTTTTCAGCCAATTCCACCGCCTGCGGGTAATAAAAATCGGCCAGGCAGATGTGCCAAAACTTGTCAATTTGTTCCCGCACCGCATCCACCACCTGCGGATGGCGATGCCCCACATTCATCACCGCAATGCCAGCCATAAAGTCGATGTAGCGACGGCCGTCTACATCCCACACTTCAGACCCTTCTGCCTTTTCAACGACCAGCGCGTATTCACGAGTATACGACGGGGACAGCACATTGATGTCTCGCTTGATAATTTCCTGGCCCAGCGGGCCAGCACCAGCCATACTGAATTTCATAATGCCTCCGAAAAATGCTTATGACTTACTTGAAAAGTTCAACTTTTGACAAAAGTTGAACTTCTTGGGACAAACCCAAATAGTTAGATTAGTTCAATGGTAAACATGAGGGGATACCCCTCTAGTTGGGCAGCAAAATGGGCCTTCCCCACCCTGGCTTTTGCTTCAGATAGCGGCAGCGTGGCCACCAGCGCCAGCCCATTAAAATGGGCGGTGATCATCACATGCTCTGCCTCCAACGGAGAAAGCTGAAAAATGCGCTGCAAAATGATGACCACAAACTCCATGGGGGTTACATCATCGTTGTGGATGAGCACTCTGGCCAAATCTTCCTGGTCATCTTGGGTATCCTGATCCAGGTTGGTGTCCAGGTCCCACTCAGTCTCTGCCGTGGCGGTGGGGAAAGGGTGCCGCGCACCCGATGTGGGGATTTGCTTCTCAAGTTCCATACCGCCGCCCATTTTACCTCAAAGCCGCCTGCCAGCCATGCCAACAACGCCGACAATCGACAAAAAAAGCTGGCCCAAAAGTCCAGGCCAGCCCTTAATGAGTTACCGTTTACCATTTACAATTAACCATTGGAACGGCCGTATTCCTCCGGCACCCCCTGCACCCCCACCTCATCCAACTTGTCGTAAATGTGGTGCACCTCTGGCGCATGGAAACGGGCCACCATGCCCGACGGTGGCAGCGGCTCGTCGTAGAAAAAGGCGGGCAGATTGTCGTCTGCCTCGGCAAAACCAGCGGCCAGGTTAAATTCCCGCTCCAGCCGCAGCGTGGCCCGGCCAAGGCGCTGGAAGAAGCTGGGGTCAAGCTCGGTGCCTACGGCCGCATTCACCGCATTGGCCAAAAATTCTACGTTGGGGTTGGTCACCGTACGGCCGAAAATGCAAATGCCCAAGGAATCCACCGCCGCGCACCCAATTTGCGCCTCCAGGCTGAGCTGCTTCAGCTCTTCAATATTTTTGCTGCGCGAATCCAGCTTGGGCACGTTGCCCGCCGTGTGGTCTGCCCCCTGCGCCGTGGTCATCATGGAAATGCCCGTCACTTCGATGACGCGCGGGTCGTAGGCGGAGATTGCCTGCTTTTTGATGCACGGTACGCGGTGGATGCCGTAATGTTCCCCCACCCGCGCCGTGCCTTGGGCCCAGAGACGGCCGTCTTCAGACCCATCTTTCAGCTCCAAAAAGACCCGCCGCATAAAGTCCAGATCACCAAACTCAGCCAGCCCCGCATCCATCAGCACCGCAATCATCGCCCCGGTTTCAATGGTGTCGATGCCCAATTCGTTGCAATACTGGTTCATCTCCGCCAGGTGATCGGGGTCGCTGAGGCCGCAGTTGGTGCCCAGCAGCGCCAGCGTCTCGTACTCCACCGGCGAGGTAATTTCCTTACCCTCAGCATCGACGTACACGTTGCTGCACTGGATGGTGCAGCCAGGCATGCAGGCGTGGGTGTGGTTGCCGCCCCGCGAATTGTTCAGTTCGGTGATGTAGGTGCCGCCCATCTTAAACGTCTCTTCCGAATCATTCACCTGCGCCCCAAGCGTGAAGTTGTTCACCGGAATGCCGCCGATATGGTTGGTGTAATCGGCCATCGCCATCGTGCCCACGGGGGCGTAGGTGGTTTGGATGGCCGGGTCTTCCTGAATCCATTTGGCGTAGGTGCGCACCGATTCCAGCGTCTTTTTGCGGTCGTGCAGATTGGGCATTTTGTGCAGCTCGATGACAATCGCCTTCACCTTCTTGCTGCCCATCACCGCCCCCACACCGCCGCGCGCCGCCAGCCGGGAAGCGCGTCCATCACTGTCGCTGATGGTGATGCCCGCCAGCAAACCCTGGTATTCGCCGACGGGGCCGCACAGGGCAAAGGCGATCTTCTTGCCGTATTTTTCGTAGAGCAGTTCGGCCGTTTCCGTATTATTTTTGCCCAAATACGGCGTGGCATCCTCAAAAGTGAGCTGCCCTTCCTTGTTGAAGTGCAGCACCACCCAGTCGGCCGATTGGCCGTGCAGGGTAAAACCGGCCACCTCGATGCGCCCCATGCCGTAAGCCAGCGTACCGCCCGCGTTGGCCTCTTTGATGCCGCCGGTGAGCGGGCTTTTGCAGCCCACGCTGAGCCGGTTGGCGTTGGAAAAGGTGGTGCCGGCAAACGGCCCTGCTGAAAAAATGAGCGGATTGTCTGGCCCCAGCGGGTCTACGGTAGCCGCGCCGCTTTCCACCAGCGTTTTAGCGATGAGATACCGCCCAGCCATCACCAATCCTTCTTTTTCCATTGGCTGGCTGGTCACCGTTTGGTCATTCAAATGAATGTGTAAGTAGTTGCGCATCAGGTTCCTCTTCAAGCTTTTATGGCGAGCCCGGTCGTTTACGGCCGGGCGATCTAGGTCTACTAAAAGGTTATCACAAAACGGCCGTTCCGCCCCAAAATTAACAACCAGTGCCAGGCACGGGGCTGTAGGTTTCACGCCAACCAGACCGTTCTGCCCCGTGCCTGGCACTCCCCAAAAACTCGTCAATTTGTGATAAGATTCCGGCATGAATAAAAAACCACAACTTTCCCTGGAAACGGCCGTTTCCCACATCAAAAACGGCGACACCCTCCTCGTGGGCGGCTTTGGCATGACCGGCAACCCCGTCCACCTGCTGCACGCCCTGGCCGAGACCGATATACGCGACCTGACCTACGTGGCCAACAACGTCGGCGAACCGGGCCTGGGCGGCGGGCGCTTGCTGCGCAACGGGCAAATCAAAAAAGCGATTGGCTCCTTCTTCACCAGCAATCGCGAAGCCGTCGCGGCCGCCCAATCAGGCGCGATGGAGGTAGAGCTGATTCCCCAAGGCTCGCTGGCCGAGGCGATGCGCGCTGCCGGGGCAGGCATTGGCGGCTTTTACACCCCCACCGCCGCCGGAACCGTCCTGGCGGAGGGCAAAGAAACCAAGATAATTAACGGCAAACTGCACGTCTTTCAGCCCGCGCTGCGCGGTAACGTGGCCCTTATCCGCGCCTGGCGTGCCGACGAGGCGGGCAACCTGGTCTACCGCATGACGGAACAAAACTTCAACAAAGCGATGGCCACCGCCGCCGATCTAGTCATTGCCGAAGTGGAACAGATTGTGCCGCTGGGCGCGCTCGATCCCAACGAAATTCACACCCCCGGTTGCTACGTGGACATTTTGGTGCAGGCCCACACCACCCTGGACGATTTGGGCAGCTCCGCCTCCATTGACGGCGGGGCCAAAAAGGCAGGCGACGTGCGCATGCTCATGGCCGAACGCGCCTTGCAGGAGCTGAAGCCCGGTGATGTGGTCAACCTGGGCGTGGGCATCCCCACGCTGGTGGCCGATTTGATCACGCCGGAGCACGGCATCATTTTGCACACGGAAAACGGGATGCTGGGCGTCGGGCCTGCACCAGAAGCGGGCGGGGCGCTGGAGTACCCGGTGAACGCGGGCAAAATTCCGGTGACGGCCCTGCCCGGCAGCAGCTACTTCGACAGCGCCGATTCGTTTGCTATGATTCGCGGCGGGCATGTGGATGTGGCCATCATGGGCGGCTTGCAGGTGGATGAGGCGGGCAATCTGGCCAACTGGGCCGTGCCGGGCAAACCGCTGCTGGGCGTCGGCGGAGCGATGGATTTGGCGTCTGGGGCCAAGCGGCTGATCATTACGATGACGCACGCCAGCCGGGAGGGCGAGGCCAAGATCGTGCCGGAATGCACCTTACCGCTCACCGCGCTGGGCGCGGTGGATATGATCATCACCGATCTGGCGGTGTTTGGTTTTGTGGATGGCAAGCTAACGCTGCTGGAACTGATGCCGGGGGTGACACTGGCAGAGGTTGAGGCGAAGACAACGGCCGTGTTCGTCAATGCCCTCAGCTACCAGTGATTCTTTTAAAAAACCGCAGATTTCGCAGATTACACAGATTTTTCCCTGAGCATCTTCGTGGCTTTGCGCCACTGCGCGAGATTTTTCAGGTGACTCGTCAATAGAGCCGCAAATCGAGGAAAAAAAGCACGATGTAGCCCAGCAGCAGCAGGAGCCAGCCCACCAGCTGCACCATATCTAAAAAGAAAGCCCAGGAAACCGAAAAATTGTCCTGCACCACCTGCAAAATAGATTCCAAACTTTCCAGCTTGGCTTTGACCGTTTGCTTCCACTCATCCATGTACAGCTCGTCGAAGGCGGCGCGGTAGAGTTGGGCAGTGTACCAATCGCCAATCATCAGCAGCTCCTGGTCGATCCGCTCAAAATCCAGCAGCAGGGTGAGCCGCTCCTGCAAAATTTGCTGCAAGGCGCGGCGAGAGGCGCTGGGCAGCAGACTGCGGCGCGGGCGGCGATCCAGTTGGGCGCGTAACGTTTCTAGCTTCTTGTCGATGCGTTGGTCGATCATGCGGTAACGCAGCAGTTGGGTGTTGGCAATTTTGATCACCTCAATTTCGGACTGAAAATCGGCATCCAAAGCCATCACAATGCCACCTTCCCAATCCAGAATGGTGACATCTTGTTCGGAGTAGCGCACGCGGGTGGCCAATATGGTCACCACATCTTTGCCACTAATCACCTCTCGTTGGGAGCGCAGAAAGCGAGCCAGCAGCTGTGATCGGTCGGCAATGAACTGGTCTATGTTAATTTGCTCGCTGGCAAAAAGCAGCAGGACATACTCTTCGTAGAGGCCGCTTTCTTGAACGGCCGTTGGCACCAGCGTTTGTACCAGCCCGGCTTCTAACCGATCTTTTAACTGCAAGGTCTGGCTGCTGAGCACATTTTGCAGCTCAAAACGGCATTCCAGCAGCTGAATTTCCTGTTCGTACAGGTACGCCTGCACCAAAATCTGAATGCCTTCGATTTGAACGGCCGTTGCTTCCAGCAGTTGCACTTCCATATCGACTGGCTTAAAGTACGGGGCGTCTTTGAGTTTTTTCAGCGGGGCGGCGGGTTGGGGAACGGCCGTTCCCCCATGTGGAAAAGTAAACAAGTAACACAGTTGAGCATCGAGTGAGTCTGTCATTTTAGGTTCCTGAGCGGTTTGTTATGACTAGGTGACCGGGTGACAAGGTGACAAAGGGTCAGATAGTGGTAAAGGTAGTCTAGCACTGTCAAATTAGGTTTTGCCAATGATAACAGCAACCGAAACAAAACAAACGATCGATGTGTTGGTAGTTGGTGCAGGTTTTGCCGGGCTGCTGGCCGCCAACCAGCTGCAAGCGGCGGGCCAGTCTGTGGTGGTGGCAGAAAAAGCGCGGGGTGTGGGCGGCCGCCTGGCCACCTGGCGGCTGGGGCCGGGGCGGGGCGACACGGGAGCACAATTTTTCACCGTGCGCGAACCGCAGTTTCAGCAGTTTGTGGCTGAATGGCAGCAGGCGGGGCTGGTGTTTGAATGGTCGCGCGGCTGGGCCGATGGCTCGGCAGTGAGCACCAATCAGGGGGATGGGTATCCGCGCTATGCCATTTCTGGGGGCATGACGGCCGTTCCCAAGCATCTCGCCGCCAATCTCACCCTGCACACCCAGACGAAGCTAACTCAAATTCGGGTGGCGGGGGATGGCTGGGAAGTGCTGGCGGAAAACGGCCGTACCTACCAAGCCCGCGCCCTTTTGCTCACCCCACCCGTGCCGCAGTCGCTCGCCTTGCTAGACGCCGGTAACGTGCCGCTCACCGCAGCGGATCGGGCCGCGCTGGAGAAAGTTAGCTATGCCCCCTGCCTGGCGGGGCTGTTTTGGGTAGCGGGGGAGGTCTCGCTGCCGGAGCCGGGCGGCTTGCAGCGGCCAGAGGCCACCATTAGCTGGCTGGCCGATAATCGGCGCAAGGGAATTTCAGCAGAAGCCCAAATTTTAACGGCGCACGTTAATCCGCAGCTGAGCCGGTTGTGGTACGAGGCGCCGAAGAATGAGTTGGTGGGGATTTTTATGCGGGAATTACGGCCGTTCCTCGGCAAAACCGCCACCGTCAAAGCGCACCACATCCACAAATGGCGCTACGCCCTGCCCACCGCGCTCCATCCAGAGCGCACCCTGCTGGCCGCCGGCTTGCCCCCACTCGCCTTCGCCGGGGATGCCTTCAACGGCCCCCGCGTCGAAGGCGCGGCCCTCTCCGGCCTCGCCGCCGCCGACGCCTTAATCAACACCCCCACTGAATAAAAATGGCTCTTGGGAAATTTGCGGAGTCTTACCACAATGATGCGTGAAACGTGATGCGTGACCAGAGGTGCATCACGCATCACGCATCACGGCAAACCACATGAAAAAAAATTAGTGGTCCGGGGCCACTTCTGTGCCGTGCAGAATATGGGCCGGTTCGTCGTAGCGGCCTTTCAGCTCGTCAACTTCTGTGCCTTCCCACAGCGGCACGCCGTTGGTGTACGCCGCCCGGCCAATCATGTGCGCCGAGACGGGGGCGGTGAGCAGCACAAAAATAATCGTGGCAATCGCTCGGCTGGCAATGCCCAGCTCGCCAAAAAAGAGCACGGTGCCCAGCAAGATCAGCCCCAGCCCCAGGGTAGACGCCTTGGTAGCCGCCGACATGCGCAAATACAAATCCGGCATCCGCAGCAGGCCAATGCCCGCAATGAGGATGAGAAACACGCCAAAAAGCATCAAAATTGTGCCAACAATTTGTCCCATCTTGTTACTCCCTCTACAAAAGATTTCAAAAGTCTTCAAAGCAATTCGTAAATCATCGGAGAGGTCCAAGACTTTTGAAATCTACGCTGCATAATACGTTACTTCATCAAATCGACGTAGTAGGCAAAGGCGATGGTGCCCAAAAATGAGATGAGGGCCAGCACGGTGGCCACGTCCATAATCAGCGGTTGGTTCATGATCATGGCGTAAACGGCCGTTACCGCAATCCCCACCGTCGTCAACAAATCCAGCGCCACCACCCGGTCTGGCAAGCTTGGCCCCAGCCGCAAGCGCCAAAATGAAAGCGCCACCGTCACCATCAGCAGCGTCAGGGCAAATAACCCAATCCATTCGTTCATATTGCCAGCTCCAAAATGCGCTTTTCAAACCCATTTTTGATGCTGGCCCGGAACGCCGCCACATCCCCCACGTCCATGGCGTGCACATACATCGTGCTGTGGTCCGTAGAAACGTCCAGCGTCAGCGTGCCCGGCGTGAGGGTAATCAGGTTGCCCAGCATCGTAATGGCCGCCTCGGAAGTGACCGTCAGCGGGATGGCCACCACGCCAGGGCGCATTGTCATCTTGGGCGTAAGCACCACCACCACCACCCGCCAGCTAGAGATAACCAGCTCCTTCAAAAAGAAGCCGGTAAAAAAGAAAAGCAGCCGTGCCCGACGCACGTAGCGCACGGCCGTTTCCGACTGCTGGGTCAAACGCAGCACCAGGTAACCCAAAACAAATCCCACAGCAAAGTTGCTCGCTTCATACTGGCCCGTCAGCGCCACCCAGGCAATGGCCAACAGCAAATTGAGTAACAGCATCAATGCATCCCTCCCACAAACGTGCCAAACACCGTCTCCACGTACAGCGACGGATTCAGCAGTTGGTTAGCGGCCGTTTGGGCCACATCCAGAAAATATTCAGCCCCCAGCCCCAGGGCGATGGTGCAGGCCGCCAGCAACATCACCGGGGCAAACCGGATCACCCAGCCAATGCCGCGCGGCGGCAACGGCCGTTCCACCATCTCCGGTTGCGCCTTCCAATACGCCTGCGTCCAAATTTTGATCATCGAATAGAGCGTCAGCAGGCTCACCAGCAGCGCCGTGCCCACAATCAGGTACGCCTGCGCCTCCAGCCCCGCCTTGATCAGCGTCAGCTTGGCCCAAAAGCCAGACAGCGGCGGCAGCCCCGCCAGCGCCAGCGCCGAAACCAAAAACAGCCCGGCCAGCAGCGGCTGGCGCACGTACAGCCCGCCCAGCTTCTTCAAATCGTACGAGCCACCCACCCATTCGGTGATGCCGCTAATTAAAAACAGATTGGTTTTGGCGATGATGTTGTGCACGATGTACAAAATCGCCCCGGCCAGGGCCAGCGGCGTAAACAGCGCCAAGCCCATCACCATGTAACCAATCTGGCTGGTGATGTGGAAGCTAAGAATGCGCCGATAATGGTATTGCGACACGGCACCCAGCCCGCCCGTCACCATCGTCAGGGCGGCCAGGATGAGCAGGATGGCCTGGGTGTAGGCCTGATCCTGCACAAACAGCAGCGTAAACACGCGCACAATGGCATACACCCCCACCTTGGTTAGCAGCCCAGAAAAAATGGCAGAAACGGCCGTTGGCGGCGTATGGTAAGCCGATGGCAGCCAGCTAAACAAAGGAAACAGCGCCGCCTTAATGCCAAACGCCACCAAAAACATCATCGCCAGCGTCGTCACCACGCCCACCGGCGCGGTGCGCAGGCGCATCGCCAAATCCGCCATGTTCAGCGACCCAGCCACGCCGTACAAAATGCCCGCCGCCGCCAAAAAAATCGCCGACGACATCAGATTCAGCGTTACATACTTGATGGCACCTTCCAACTGCCGCCGCTCGCTGCCCAGCGCCAGCAGCACAAACGAAGCGATCAGCATCACCTCGAACCAGACGTACAAATTGAAGATATCGCCCGCCAAAAAGGAGCCACAAACGCCCATCAGCAAAATCTGGTAAAGCGGATAAAAACCCAGCCGCTGGCGCATCTCATCAATATTGGCCAACGAATACAGCCCCACCGCCAACCCCAGCAGCCCGGCCATCACCAGCATGATGGCCGCAAACAGGTCGGCATAGAGGGTGATGCCAAACGGCGCTTGCCAGTTGCCCACCTGCACCGCCTGCGGCCCAAACCGGTCGATGCGCTGGAACAAAATCAGCGTCACCACCAGCAGCAGCGCCGAACCGGTCAGGCTCACCACGCGCTGCAAATTGCGCTGATGCCAGGAAAGCACCGCCAAAATACCGGTGAGAAACGGCACCAAAATCGGCAAAATGAGGAGGAATTTAGTGGGTATCATCGTGGTTTGTCCGTGGCAATCAGTTGGTCCATGTCGTCGGTGCCCACCCGCTGGTACACGCGGCGGATGAGCACAATGGCAAACGCCTGCGCCCCAAAGCCAATGACGATGGCCGTGAGGATGAGCGCCTGGGGCAGCGGGTCGGCCAGGCTGGCCAGATCGATGCCTTCGTGCAGCAGCGGCGGGTTGCCCCGCACCAGATTGCCCATGGAAAAGATGAGCATGTTGGAAGCGTGCCCCAGCAGCCCCAAACCGATAATCAACTTCACCAAACTGCGCCGCCGGATCATGTACACGCCAGCGGCGTACAGCGTGCCCACAATGAGGGCCATAATCATTTCCATTAGATTGCTTCCTCTTCCTGATCGCCATCTTCCTCGGCCAGGGCCAAAATGATGAGCATGGTGACGCCAATGACGGTGGTGTACACGCCGGTGTCGAACATGAGCGGGGTGCCTAGCTTGCCCAGGGCGGCAATGCTTGTCTGGCTCCAGATGGTGGTCATAAACGGCCGTCCCCACACAATCGGTGCCACCAGGCCGCTGGATACGGCCGTTAACAATCCCACCCCAATCAGCTTCAGCGGATCAAACAGCAGCACCCGCCGCGCTTCTGGCATGCCGTAGGCAAAGCCGTGCAAGGCAAACGCCGCCGAAGCCACCAGGCCGCCAATAAAGCCACCGCCCGGATCGTGGTGGCCGCGAAACAGCAGAAATACGGAGAATAAAAGCATCAGCGGCAGCAGGTAACGCGTCGCCGTTGTCAAAATAAGAGAACGCATCAGTGCGCCTCCTTTTGCGGCAAGATCGGTTCAGCAGGGGATGGTTGTTCGGCAACGGCCGTTTGCTCAGCCCGCACCCGCTCCAGGTGAAACGTGCGCGATTTAAGCAGCGCGTACACCCCAATCGCCGCCACCGACAGCACCGTAATCTCCACCATCGTGTCGAAACCGCGAAAATCGACCAAAATCACGTTGACAACGTTGTGCCCCTGCGCCAGCGGCTCCGTGCTGCGAATAAAATAATCGGCCAGCGCCGACGCGCCGCGCACGTGCACCGATTGGGCCATCAGCGTAAGCCCCGCCATGAGCAGCCCCACAAAAACCGCCACCACACCATCCCGCAGGCGCGTGCGGCGCGAGCTAAACTGATCAAACCGGGGCAGGCGGTACAGCACCAGTACAAACAAAATCACCGTCAACGTTTCGATGGCAAACTGAGTCATCGCTAAATCTGGGGCGCTAAACAAAATGTAAAAGACGGCGATGCTGTAGCCCACCACGCCGAGGGCGGCAACTGCCGTTAAGCGCGACTCTACCTGCACCACCACGCCAACCGCCGCCAGCAGCACCGCCGCCAGCAGCAGTTCCGGCAGGCGCAGCGGCGTCAACGTCAGCGCCTCCCAGGCAATGCCTGCGCGGAAAACAAGCGTGCCCCCCACCAGCAGCAGCGTGGTGGCCAACACGTACAGCAGGTAGTAGCGCAGCTTGCCATTTTGGAACTTTTCGGTGAACCAGCCCGCCAGCCTCAACAGGCCATCTAGCAGCCAGCCGTACCATCTTTCTGGGCCCAGGCGACGAACGGCCGTATCCAACCGCACCACCCCCGGCTGCAAGCGCCTGTGCACCGCAAACAGCCCCACGCCGCCCAGCAGGGTGAGGCCGCTCAGCCCCAGCATCGGCGTCAGGCCATGCCACAGCGCCAGGTGCACATGCAGCTCACCCCCAGCAATGGCGGAAACGGCCGGCGCAACCAGCGATTCGCCAATCGCTTCAGTGCTGGCCAGCAGCCCCAGCAGCAGCGCCAGCCCGCCCAGGGCCACCGGCCCTAGCCACAGGTTGAACGCCGTTTTGTGGTGGGGATGCGCTTCTTGGGGTGGGCCGAAGAACGGCCGTACCAGCAAAATCAGCGCCGCCGTCACCATGAGCATGTTGGTTAGCAACAGCACGCCGGTGAGCAGTTGGGCGTAGCGCGGCAGCGCCAGCGCCGTCTCGTACATCAATTCCTTGCCAATAAAGCCCAAAAACGGCGGCAAACCAGACATGGAAAGGGTGGCCAGCAAAACGGCCGTAAACGTCCACGGCATCTGCCGCCACAACCCGCCTAGCTGGCGCACATCCCGCACGCCCGTCTCGTGGTCGATGATGCCCACGGCCATAAACAGCCCCCCTTTGTACAGGGCATGAACAAGCAAGAAGAGAACGGCCGTTTGCAGCGCCAATTCCGTGCCAAGGCCAATCAGCAGCACCAGCGTACCCAGGGCGCTAAGGGTGGAGTAAGCCAAAATCTCCTTCATATCCGTCTTTTGCCAGCAGAGCCACGCCCCCAGCAGCGCCGTCACCGCGCCAACGGCCGTAACCAGAACAAACCATTCACTGCTCTGCCCCAGCGTTGGCTGCAACCGACCCAGCAGGTAAACCCCCGCCTTCACCATCGTGGCGGAATGCAGGTAGGTGCTCACCGGCGCAGGGCCAGCCATCGCATTGGGCAACCAAAAGTGGAAGGGAAACTGGGCCGATTTACTGAACGCGCCCAGCAAGATAAGGGCCAAAATGGGCAGGTAGTACGGACTTTGCAAAATCAGGTCGGAGTGGGCCTGGATTTCTTGGAAGGAGGCAGTGCCAGATACGGCCGTTAACCCCACAAAACCCGCCAGCAGCGCCAACCCACCACTGCCCGTCACCAGCAACGCTTGCAGCGCCGCCTTTTGCGACTGCTCCTTCTCGTGGTAAAAGCCAATCAGGAAAAACGAAGCAATGGAGGTGAGTTCCCAGGCAATAAACAGCAAAAAAATGTTGTCGGCCAGCACCAACACCAGCATGGAAGCCATAAAAATGAGGATGAAGGTGTAAAAACGGCCGATTGCCGGATGCCCCTGCAAATAGCTGCTGGCGTAAATAATCACCAACGCCCCCATGCCCGTTACCACCAGCGCCAGGAACAAGCCCCAACCATCCACCACAAAGCTCAGGTTCACGTTGAGGCTGGGCACCCAGGGGATGTTGGCCGTCAAAATTTGGCCGCTGGCCACCGCATCCACCATCGTCAGAAACTGCACAAACAGGGCCAGCGGCAGCAGCGCCAGAAACCAGCCAGTCATCTGGCGCAGCAGGCGAGTGAGCATAGGCACAATCAGCGAAAGCGTATAGCCAGACAACAGCACAGGCAGCAGCCTGGGATCCACAACAGCCTCATGCATAGTTGGCTCCCTTCGCTTCCTGCAGGGCGTAAGTGAGCAGGTCGTCGATGTGCAGGTCGTTGATGACACGGCCGTTTTCATCCACCACCGCCACCGCATCCTGATTAGACAACAGCAGCGTATCCAGCGCATCTTCCACACTTTGCGCCACAGAAATCACCATGCTCTTGCTGTTGGGAATCTGCAAATCGGCCACCACCTGCGCCCGCGCCAGGCGACGCAGCTTGCGCTCCGACAAGGTAAAAGGCACGTTGAGCAACCCCAAATGCAGCCAACCCCAAATCAGCAGCTCCTTCATGTTCACCACGCCGCTCAGCCGCGCCTCTTCATCCAGCAAAAATACCGACTTGCGCGTTTTGTCCGCCAGCAGCAGCTCCAGCACTTCCTCCAGTTCAGCGTCTGGCGCTACAAACAAAGCGCGCTGCGGACTATTTTCGGCAATGACAGCTACAGGTAATTGATTCATCTTCTTCCTCTCTTCGGCCACTTTTGTTAAAAAACAAAAACCGACCCTTCCCCAGGAAGCGTCGGTTGACTCGGGTTGGTGCCTCATCAGGGAAGCATCAAGCTATTTTTTTGGGTCTTCAGGATTTCGTGGGGTCTGGCGTGAAACGTGATGCGTGAAACGTGATGCCTCTCTGGTCACGTTTCACGTTTCACGCATCACGGGCTGTAAACCCCCTGAATTCCCAAAGAGCTATTTTTTTACAACAGCTGCCAATATTTAGCCACCCTCTTTGCAGATTGTGGCTTCACTGTGTGTCATACCCGGTTTTGCAGGTCTCCATTTTGTACGCCAGGGTCGATTCCCGCTAATGCGGGCATGACAGCCTAAAGTGAACAGATAATGATTTATTGTACCGTGAAACCCATCAATGAAAAATTGTGAGGGTTTAAGGAAAGTGAGTCGTTCCAATTGTTCATTATGAACAACCAGCCCGCCAATTCTTATCGTTTGTCCACCATGAACCGCCAGACAGAGCACATCACCTGATGTTACATTATTTTTGCACTTTTGCTTGGCATTCCCCCACCTTCGTGAGGGTAGGCTCCGCGAAGGCGGGAATGCACGCCAGTGAAAAGATGGCTACCCGCCTACGCGGGTATGACACTCCCTCTGGTGGGTTTAAAATCTGCAAAGATAGTGATCTGATTTTTACGGGCATTCCATCTCGTAGCCGTTCCGGCGATTGCCCTGATCCCAAAATAGACTTGACGTGCCTCATCAGGCAAGGTAAAAATCAGCTAGGCATTTTTCGCTAATTTCACCATTCTGATGGATAATTTTTTTATGACTGATTTAAGCAATTACTACCAAACCGTACAAGAAAAAGGAAGCCTGCGCACGCCGGCTCATGCGCAGCGTTGGAGTACGGCCGTTCTCAAAACTCTTGGCTTCAACCTGGGCGGCAAAACCAAAAAGCAGCTGGCCAAGGCCCTGCCTAAAGAGCTGGCCGATGACGTGAAGCGCGTTTTTTGGCTGGCTCACTTCAAAAATGACCAGCTCACCAGCCACGAATTCCAAAACCAGGTCTCCCGGCGCAGCGGCAACAGCGACCCCCAGTTTGCCCGCACCCCCATCCTGGCCGTCTTCCACGGCGTGAAGCAGCTGGTAGATAGCAACGTGCAGCAAGCCGTCGCCGACGCCCTCTCGCCCGAAGTGCGCACGCTGTGGGAAAGCGCATAGCGGTAAGCGGTAAACCGTAATCAGTAATCGGTAACTCCCCACCGATTACCGATCACCGATCACCGATTACCGTTCACCGGACTGTGATTGACAAAAACGCAACGACAAAGGCAGATGATCACCACTGGCACACAGCCAGTTGCTGGATCATCTGTCTTTTTTTGTTGCTGCTGGCGGGCTGTGCCCAGCCAAACATGAGCCAAAATGGGGCAACGGCCGTTCCCCTCACCCTGCAAGTAGATGGCCAAACGTTTAATCTCACCACCAACACCGCCACCGTGCGCGAACTGCTGGCCGAAGCTGGCGTAGAAGTTGGCGAACTGGATGAAGTCGATCCCCCCCTCTTTACCCCCCTCACCCCCGAAATCACCATCCGCGTCATCCGCGTGAGCGAGACGGTGGAAATTACCGAAGAGATTATCCCCTTCGAGCGCAAATTTGTGCGGACAGACACGATGAGCGCCGATGACCCGCCCCAAATTGTGCAGGCCGGGCAAAACGGCACCAGAGAAATTACCATCCGCATCGTCTACCGAGACGGGCAAGAGGTGAGCCGCATCCGCACCAACGAGGTGACGCTGGAACAGCCGCAAGACGAGCTGGTGATGATCGGCATCGGGGCCAACCGGGGTAACGTGGATTTTAGCGGCAATCTGGCCATTATTTCTGGCGGTACGGCCGTTCTCATGCGGGGCAGTACGGCCGTTCCAGAAACGCTCAACACCGGCGGCAACCTCGACGGACGCGTCTTTAGCCTGTCGCCAGACGGCAGCCAGCTGCTCTACACCCGCGTGCTGACAGACAGCAGCAGTTTCGGCAACAGCCTGTGGGTCATCGGCACCCAGCGCGGGGCAAGGCCGCAGGAGCTCGGCATCGAAAACGTGCTGTGGGCCGACTGGAACCCCAACCGCCTGAGCCCGTACCAAATCGCCTACACCACCGCCAACCCGGTAGACCAGCCGCCCGGCTGGGAAGCCAACAACGATCTCTGGCTGGCCGATTGGTCCGACGATGCCGATTTTCTGTTTGAGCCAAGCCAATTTATCGACACTTACCCGGCGCTGAACGGCTGGTGGGGTGGCAACTACGCCTGGTCGCCAGACGGCCGTTTGCTAGCCTACGCCTACGCCAATGAAGTGGGCGTGCTAGACACCTTCGCCACCGAAAATGCGTTCAAGCGGCGGCAATTGCAGGCGTTCACGGCGTACAACACCCTGGCCGATTGGGTTTGGGTGCCCACGCTGTCCTGGTCGCCAGACGGCCGTTTCCTGGCCCTCACCAACCACGGCGGCGAAGATGACCGCGCCATGCTGTTCAACAGCTGGGTGTTTGATATTTTCTCCAGCCTCAACGTGCAGCTGATCGACCAGACCGGCATGTGGGGCCACCTGCATTGGGTCACCAACCCCAACCAAAGCCACATCGCCTTTTTGCGCACGGCCGATCCGGTAGACAGCCTGCGCAGCAACTACACCCTCTGGCTGATGGACCAGGACGGCAGCAACGCCCGCCAAATCTACCCGCCGCTGGGCGAAAACAGCGCCTTCCCCCGCGACCGCCACTTTATGGCCTGGGGCCCTAGCGGCCAAGACATCGCCTTCATCTTCGATGATGATCTGTTCATCATGAATCTGGAAACCAATATCGCCACCCAAATCACCGCCGACGACACCCCGGCCAGCCAACCCACCTGGGCACCCTACGGCCTGGGTCTGCGCCTCCCCGCCACCAGCAACGACGACATTCCCCTCAACCTGGCCCCCACCCTCACCCCACCGCGCCAGGTTCTGCCCACCGAATAAACAGGCCGCTTTAGCGCCAGCCCTTTTCAGAGCCAATTCAGGTTAAATTGTGCCAAAAGTTAGCCATTGTATGACTAATGTAACAGGCATAGCACGGCCGTATTCCGATAAAATGAAAGCATCAATTGGTGGGGCTGCTCCCTGGCAGTGAATCCCAAGCACCCCAAACTTTACAGGCAACCATATGACAGTAAACAGCAACCACATTCTTGTTCTTCACAAGGTTTCTTCCGCTATCCAGGGGGCCCTGACCAGGTTAGAAATTGAAGAAAATATCCACCTTGAACCCCACACACTTACCGATGGCCTGGCTTGGGAAACGGCCGTTCAGCAGCGCCCCTGGCAGCTCATTTTGTTAGATTATGACCAGGTAGATTTTTCGGCAACGGCCGTTTTGCAACATCTGCACGCCACCCAGCCAGAACTGCCCATCATCCTCACCGCCAACGCCCCCACCGTGCGCGACACCGTCACCCTGATGCGCCTGGGGGCCAGTGGCGTCGCCGCCAAAGACGACACCGACCACCTGTTGCAGCTCATCCGCGAGGCATTACAAGATACAGTTGCACCAGCCAACCAGCCGCCCAATTTAGCGGCCCAGCCTTCGGCAGACCCGCAGCAGCAGGCAGAAAACAGCCTGCTGCAAACCTTAAATACCATGCAAGATGCCGTTTTGGTGCTCAAGCTGCCCGAACGAAAGGTAGTAATCACCAACAGCGCCTTCTCCAAAATATTTGGCTACCCGGCGGAAAACTTTGTGGAAGACCCAGATTTTTTTGCCAAAGTGGTGCACCCAGATGACCTGGCAATCGCCGTTGCGGCCATGCAAAACTGCCTCAAAGACGGCTTTGTAGAGCTAGAACATCGCATTGTGTGGCCCGATGGCCAGATACGCTGGCTGCACCGCCGCGCCTGGACCAGTTTTGATGAAAACGGCCGTCCCACCTTCGTCCACGACACCGCCCGCGACATTACCCAGGCCAAACTAGCCCAAGAAATCTTGCAGCAGCGAGAAGAAAAATTTGCCGCCATTTTTCACGCCAACCCAGCCATTGCCGGCCTCAGCAGCCTGGAAACAGGCGAGTACGTTGAAGTCAACAGCGCTTTCTATGAAAAATTAGGCTATCAACCAGAAGAAGTCATCGGCCGCAGGGCTTCGCATGTGGTGCGCATGGACCAGGAAGTGAGAGATAAAATCCTGGCTAGACTGCAAACGCAGGGCTTTGTTCGGGATGAACCAGCCATCATCTACACAAAAGATGACCGACCTTTGTCCGTTTTGCTCACCGCCCAAAGGTTGCAAATACAAGACAAAGCGTACAACTTCACCATTGCCACAGACATTACCGACCTGAAGAAAGCTGAAAAAGCATTGTCTGAGAGTGAACGCCGTCTGCGCAGCGTGATGGAAAATATGCAGGATTTGGTTTGGGTATTGGAGCTGCCGTCACGCCAAATTTCCTACCTGAATCCGGCCGTGCGAACCATTTATGGTTTATCTGAAAACGATTTTTATGCAGACAGCTCGCTTTGGGTCAAGCATATGCACCCCGATGATGTTGAGCGCGTTATCGAGTTAGAAACCGTGGTTCAGCAGAACGGCTTCCGCGACACCGAATACCGCATCATTCGCACCGATGGCCAAACACGCTGGCTGCATGACCGCGCCTGGCTGGTGAAGGATGAAAATGACCTTCCGCTTCGCGTTGAAGGCGTGGCGACCGACATCACCGAACAAAAAGATGCCAAAGAAGCCATCCAGGCCAGCGAAGAGAAGTACCGCAGCCTCATCGAAAGTTCAGATGCGGCAATTTCGATGATGGATGGAAACGGCCGTTACCTCTACCTCAACCACATCGCCGCCCAACCCTTTGGCGTCTCGCCCACCGCCTTACAGGGCAAAACAGTCCACGAACTGTTCCCCCCAGATCAGGCCAATGCCATTCTAGGCGACGTGCAAAAAGTGATGCAGCAAAACCAAGGCATCACCCTGGAACCAGAAGTCATCCTAAACGGCCAAAGCTGCTGGTTCCGCACCAGCATCCAGCCCGTTTTAGACGCCAGCGGCCGCCCAATTGCCGCCCTCATCCACGCCAGCGAAATGACCACCAAAAAATTGGCCGAACGCGAACTCCTGGTGCAAAACGCCATCCTCCACCAAACCAGAGATTTAATTGCCCTGGGTGATCTGGATGGCAACCTGATTTTTCTCAACGAAGGAGGGGCCAAAATGCTGCGGAGCCAAAACCCGGCCGCATTTATAGGCAAACCAATCGCCTCCTTTTACCTGCCAGAAGATGCCCGGCGCATTTTTGAAGAATATTATCCTTACGCCTTGCAACATGGCCTGTGGCGGGGTGAAAACCAGGTGCGCACGTTAGATGGCCAGCTTATTGACGTAGACCAAACCATCTTCCCCATCCGCGACGACAACCAAAAAATCATCCAGGTCGCCACGCTCATGGTAGATATCACCGAGCGCAAAAAGGCGGAAGAAACCCTGAAATTCCAGGCCGGCCTGCTTACGCAAATTTCAGACGCCATCATCACCACCGACATCCACCTAAAAATTTCCGCCTGGAACAAAGCCGCCGAGAAAATTTACGGCTGGTCAGAAGAAGAAGCCCTTGGGCAACCAATCGACAGCTTCTTGCAAACCGGTTGGGGGCAAATCTCTCAACAGGACGCCCAGCAAATTTTGACCGAAACTGGCTCCTGGCATGGCGAACTCAAACAATCGACCAAAGATGGCACAACCAAATATGTGTGGGCCTCGGTGAGTCTGCTCACCAACGAAAAAGGTGAAATCATTGGCGGCATCACGGTAAATCGGGACATTACCCAGCAAAAACAGGCCGAAGACGCCCTGCGCACCAGTGAGCAGCAGTTCCAACAGTTTATGCGCCATCTGCCCGGCGCGGTGTTCATTAAAGATGCCGACGGCAAAACGATTTATTGCAACCAGCTGTATGCTCAGGCCAGCGGCACATCGCCACAAGAGATTATTGGCAAATATACCAACGAATATTTACCCCCTGAAGCGGCCCAACCCTTTATTGAGGAGAACAACAAGGTTCTGGCCGAAAACCGGGTGTTAGAATTTAACCACACCTTCCCCGGGCAAGATGGCCTGCACCATTGGCTCACCATCAAGTTTCCCATTCCGCAAGAAAACAAGCCGCCTATGCTGGGGGCAATGAGCCTGGATGTGACCAGGGAGAAGCGGGCCGAAGCAGCGCTGCGCCAAAGTGAAGCGTATCTGCGTTCATTGGTGAATTCGCAGACGGCGTTCAACATTCGGGTAGATATGGATGGGTATATTACGTATTGCAACGGCCGTTACATGGAACAGTTCGGCTGGCTGTCACGCTCCATCATCGGCACCCATTCCCTGGAGCTGATCCTGCCAGAAGACCACCCCAACGTTTATGAAGCCGTCTCCGATTGCCTGACCCACCTTGGCAAACCGGTTCAGGTAGAAATACGCAAATACGCCCCCAACAACGGCTTTATCTGGACCCTGTGGGAGTTTATTGCCACCCGTGATGAAGATGGCAATATTGGCGAAGTGCAATGCGTCGGCTTCGACATTACCAAGCAAAAATTGGCCGAGCAAGCCCTGCAAGAAGCCCACAACCTGCTAGAACAGCGCGTCATTGAGCGCACCACCGAGCTAGAAACTGCCAAGCACCGCATCGAAGCCATCTTCAACCACAGTGGCGATGGCATTTTGCTGCTCAGCACCACAGATGGCATTCAGCAAACCAACAACGCCTTCGATGAAATGTTTGGCCTGGCCGCCAACAGCCAGCTGGGCAAGCCGCTGAGCCACCTGTTCCATCCCGACGACGTTCCGCTGCTGGCGCAAGACATTGCCCAATGCGCCGCAACGCACCAAACAAGCCAGATCACCATACGAGCGCAGCAGGCCAACGGCACCTTTTTTGATGTGGAAATGAGCATTGCCCCGGTGAACCGGTCCAACAAAAAGGTAACCAACCTCGTCTGCATTGTGCGCGACATTACCGACCGCAAAGCGGCCGAAGAAGCGCTGCGCCAAAGCGAGCAGCGGTACCGCCTGCTGGCTGAAAACATCAAAGATATCATTGTGAAGATATCGCCCGACGGTTTCTTTACCTTTGTCAGCCCATCCTCCTATCACTTTTCCCAGCACCTGCCCGAAGAAATGGTAGGTGAACCTGCCATGAGCCTGGTTCATCCAGATGATGTGCCGGAAGCGCTTGCGGTGATGCAAGATGCCTTCATGACCAACAAACCATTCTTCACCCTGGCCCAGCGGTTGCGGCACAAAAATGGCACCTACATTTGGGCCGAAGTTACCAACACAATCGTGCGGAATGAGGCGGGCGAAGTTGTGGAGATTGTGGGCATTTTGCGCGACATTTCGGAGCGCAAAGTTGCGGAAGCAGCCATGCTGCAAAAACAGATGGAAGAACGCGAACTGCAAACCTACCTAAAAATGCTGCATAAAATCAGCATTCAGCTTACCCGCGCCGAAACGCTGGACGATTTTTTCCGCCTGGCGGTTCTTGAAGGGCGCACCCATTTTGGCTTTGAGCGCATGGGGCTACTGCTGTACAACCCAGAAGACCAGAGTGCCAACGGCACGTATGGCACCAATTTGCGTGGGGAACTAACGCATGAGCAAGATTTCTGCCTGCACGCCGATGAAATAACCAGCGTCATGCGCCAGACGCTTGAACGAAATGAACGGTTTGCCTTTGCCGAGAGCACTCCGTTGTTTGAAGACCGAACTGTCGTTGGCATGGGGCAAAATGCGGTGGCCACGTTGTGGAACAGCAAAGCGTTGGGCTGGCTGTCTGTAGACAACGCCATTGAGGGCCGCCCGTTGAGCAAGGCGCAGCTGGATATTTTGGCCCTGTATGCGCTAACGGTGGGGGCGCTGCTTTCGCGCAAGCGGGCCGAGCTGGCCCTGCGTGAAAGCGAAGCGCGGTATGAAAGCGTGGTGCAGACGCAGTCTGAACTGATCTGCCGTTATTTGCCGGACCTGACGCTGACGTTTGTGAACAAGGCATACTGCCATTACTTCGACACGACGCCAGAGGCGCTGCTTGGGCGCAGCTTCCTTGAGCTGATTCCAGAATCGGAACGGCCGGGGATAAAGGCGTTTTATGAGGAGCTGGTACGTACGCGGGGAACGGCCGTTTACGAACACCAGGTCGTTGGCCCAGACGGCACCCATCGTTGGCAAATTTGGACCGACATGGCCATTGTCGATGAAAGCGGTGAGGTGGTTGCCATTCAGGCGGTGGGGGTAGACATCACAGAACGCAAGCAGGCAGAGGAGACCCTGCGCCAGGCCCTGGCCCGCGAAAAAGAGCTGGGCGAGCTGAAATCTCGCTTTGTGTCTATGGCTTCCCATGAATTCCGCACGCCGCTGGCCACCATTTTGGCCACCACCGAAACGCTTTCTATTTACCGAGACCGGATGGATGAGCAGCAGATCAACAATCGCCTGGACAAAATTCGCAAACAGGTGCAGCATATGAAGGAAGTGATGGACGATGTGCTGCATTTGGCTCGCATTCAGGCTGGGCGGGTGCGCTTTAACCCAGAAACGGCCGATTTCGACGCCCTCTGCCAGGAAATTGTGGAGGAGTTTAGCAGCCAGACAGCCTACAGGAACCGGATTGTTTACAAGAGCAACAGGGCACCGTTAACGGCCGTTTTCGACCCCCACCTGATGCGCCAGGTGATCAGCAACCTCATTTCCAACGCCCTCAAATATTCAGCCGACGAAAAACAGGTGCAGATCAGTTTGGCGCAGGAAGATCAACATATCACTTTGCAGGTAATCGACGAAGGCATTGGCATTCCGGCCAAAGATTTAAGATTTTTGTTCGAACCGTTCCACCGGGCCACCAATGTGGGCACCATTTCTGGCACGGGCTTGGGGCTGAGCATTTCACGCAGTGCCGTTGAATTACACGGCGGCACGCTGGTCGCCGAAAGCCAGATCGATGTCGGCACCACCATCACCGCCACCATCCCCCTTTTTAGAGATGAGAAACAGGCCAACTAGCCCAAGGACACCTGAGATGACAACGATTTTGATCATTGAAGATGAAACACCGATACGCGACGAGGTGATGGATTGGTTGAGGTTTGAAGGGTTTGAGGTGCTGGAGGCGGAAAACGGCCGTATCGGCCTACACCTCGCCCACCAACATAAACCAGACCTCATCCTGTGCGACATCGCCATGCCAGAAATGAACGGGCATGAACTACTCGTTGAAATCCGCAGCAGCGACGATCTCAGCCAAACCCCCTTCATCTTCCTCACCGCCGCGGCCGACCGCCACGCCATGCGCAAAGGGATGGACCTGGGAGCCGATGATTACCTCACCAAACCATTTACCCATGCCGAAGTGTTGAATGCCATTCATGCCCGCCTGCAAAAACAATCCTTCCAAACCCAGCAGCAGCAAAAACAGGTAGAAATGCTCAACCAGGCCTTCCAAGAAGAGCGCAAAAAGCGGCTGCTCAAATCCCGGCTCATGGCCATGTTCTCCCACGACTTCCGCAACCCGCTCACCCTCATCCTGATGGCTTCAGACATTCTCTCTAGCGGCGATAATCGGCTGACGCCAGAGCGCAAGCAGCACCAGCACGACCGTATTCGTGGTTCGGTGCATCTGCTGCTGCAAATGTTAGACGACATGCTGCTGGTGGCAGAAATGGAAAGCGGCTATCTGGAATTTGTGCCCAAACCACTCCTGCTCGCCAACTTTGCCGAAACAATCGTCAAAGAATTCCGGCTGATCGACCAGGGCATACACAAAATCACCTTCTTTAACCATCTCTTCGGGCAGGTAAAGGCCGATCGCAAACTGTTCCGCCAAATTTTGGCCAATTTGCTCTCTAACGCCATGAAATATTCCCCACCGGATACAGAAATCACCATCTACTTGCGAGAAGAGAACGGCCGTATCCAACTCGAAGTGCAAGACGAAGGCATCGGCATCCCCGCAGAAAGCTTGCCCCACCTGTTTGAACCCTTCCACCGCGCCAACAACGCCAAGCAGATCAAAGGCACGGGGCTGGGGCTCACCATTGTGAAGGAATGTGTCGATCACCACCAAGGCGAAATCGACATACAGAGCACACTCAACAAAGGAAGCCGGTTTGTGGTATGGCTACCTCTAGAAAAAGCCAGCCTAAGCGACCAGCCTGCACCCCAATAGCCCACCGTCCGCCGCATCTTGCGCCCCGAAAATTTATGCTAAAATACGGCCGTATCTGGCCACCCCGCCAGACGCAGACAAAGCAGATTCTTATCTGTGCCATCTGTGAAATCTGTGGAACAGTTTCTCCGGAGGAAAGATGAACCAAAAACCAGACGCCATCATCATCGGAGCCGGCATCATTGGCTGTGCCATCGCTTTTGAGCTCACCAAACGCGGCTACAAAACGCTCAACGTGGATAAATTGCCCGCCGCCGGGTTTGGCTCCACCAGCAACTCGTGTGCCATCGTGCGCTACCATTACTCCACGCTCGACGGCGCGCAAATGGCCTACGAAAATTACTTTTACTGGAAAGATTGGCCAAACTACATCGGCCCCGTCGATGAGCGCGGCTACGCCAAATTTGTGGAATGTGGCTTTGTCATCTTTCGCAACAACGATCCCAGCGAACAAAACTTCATCAACCTGTTCCAGCAAGTTGGCATCCCGTACGAAGAGTGGGACCTGGCCACCCTGCGCCAAAAGTTCCCCATTGGCGATTTACACACCTTCTCGCCCCCCCGCCCCATCGACGACGAGACGTTTTGGGACGATCCCACCACGCCGCTCACCGGCGGCATCTACAACCCCCAGGGCGGCTACGTCAACGATCCGCAGCTGGCAACGTATAATTTGATGCTGGCGGCGCAAGCCAATGGCGGCGACTTTTTGTTTAATGCAGAAGTGGTGGAAGTGCGGAAGGGGAACGCTTGCACTGAGCACAGTCGAAGTGGCCGTACCATCGGCATCACCCTCAGCGACGGCACCCAAATCGACGCGCCGATTGTGGTCAACGCCGCCGGGCCGCACTCCTTCGTCATCAACCGGCTGGCAGGCGTGGAAGAAGGCATGAAGATCAAAACCGCCGCGCTGCGCCGCGAGGTGCATCACGTCGCCTCGCCCAAAGGGTTCAACTTCAACGAACAAGGCTTCGTCTTTTCCGACGCCGACGGCGGCATCTACTTCCGCCCCGAAACCGGCAACAACATCCTCGTCGGCAGCGCCGATCCAGCCTGTGACCCCAAAGAATGGGTAAGCAACCCCGACGCATACCAAACCGAGCTCACCGACCAGCTGTGGAAAACCCAGGTCTACCGCCTGGCCCGCCGCATCCCCGAGCTAGAAATTCCCACCAAACCCAGCGGCATCGTCAGCATGTACGACGTCACCAACGATTGGATTCCCATCTACGACCAATCCGATCTGCCCGGCTTTTACCTGGCCATTGGCACCAGCGGCAACCAGTTCAAAAACGCCGCTGGGGCAGGCCACCTCATGGCCACGCTCATCGACGCGGTCGAAAACGGACAAAACCACGACGAGGACCCCGTGCAGGTAACCATGCCGTACACCGGCGTGGTGCTCAACGCTGGCTTCTACTCCCGCCTCCGCCAACTCAACACCAAAAGCAGCCATACCGTGATGGGGTAGGTGCGCCTGCCCATTTCCCCGGAAACTCGGAGTTTCCGGGGAAATACCAGCCGCGTAGCCAAGCCGTAAGCAGATCATAGTTGCGCCAAATTTGGGGCGTGGCAAAATCAGGCGGATGAATGATGTGAAACGTTCGCAACGTGCCCGCCTGTTGACCCTGTTCTGGCTGATTGTGGCGCTGGTGGCCCTGCTGGCCAGCGGTGCGCTCCAGCTTCGGCACAATTTCCTCACGCGGGGCCTGCCCGATGGCCTGCCAGAGCCGGTGAACTTTGGCGGGGTGCAGCCCGGCCTCAACGTCGCCCTCAACCAGTACGACGATGCCGCCCTGGCGGACAATTTGCAGCAAATTGCGGATTTGGGCATGCAGTTTGTGAAGCAACCGTTTTATTTCAGCGAAGATTTTGATTGGAACGAGGCAGACCGGCTGATTACGGCCGTTTCCCACCACAACCTCACCCTCATCCCCCTCCTCGATGGCAACCCTGAAAACGAGTTTGCGCCGGTGGAAACGGCCGTCTTCGCCCAATGGACCGCCGAATTTGCCACCCGGTACGCCGACGAAATCCAGTTCTACATCATCTGGGATGAACCCAATCTGGCCAGCCATTGGGGCAACCAGCCACCCAACGCCGACGCCTACGGCGCGCTTTTAAGCGCCGCCGCCAAAGCCATCCGCACCGCCGATAGCGACGCGGTGATTGTGGCCGCGCCGCTGGCTCCCACCGTGGAAACCGGCCCCGACAATTTGGCCGACCACCTCTTCCTCCAGCAGCTCTATGAAACCGACGCCGCCGCTGCCTTCGACATCGCCGCCGCCAAGCCGTACGGCTTCGATCTGCCGCCCGACGACCGCACCGTGGCCAACGAGACGCTCAACTTCAGCCGCCTCATCCTGCTGCGCGAGGTGATGCAGCGCAACGGCGACGGCCACAAAGCGATCTGGGCCGGCAACTGGGGCTGGAACAGCCTGCCCGCCGACTGGCCCGGCGACCCGTCCATTTGGGGCGAGGTGACCGCCGCGCAGCAGGCCGACTACACCGTCGCCGCCCTGGAGCGTGCCCGCCTGGAGTGGCCCTGGCTCGGCATCGCCTTCCTGGAAAATTGGCAGCCCGCCACCCCACCCGATGATCCGCGCTGGGGGTTTAGCGTGGCCGGGTCAGAAACGGCCGTTGCTTTGCAAACCTACCTTGCCAACCAAAACCCAGCAATCGCCCAACCCGGCTTCCATCTGGCCCAAGCCAACAATCCCGCCCAGGTGTACGACGGCGGCTGGGAATTCTCCCCCGAATTTGGGGCCGACATCGGCCAGCAGCCAGACGATGTGCTGCTGGGTGACAAAGTCACCTTCACCTTTTATGGCACCGATTTAGGCCTGCGGGTGCGCCGCGCCGACTTCCGCGCCCGCTTCTACATCACCATCGACGGCCAACCAGCCAACGCCCTGCCCCGCGACGAAAACGGGGCGATGCTCATCCTCACTTCGGCCGTCCAAAGCGACGATTACCTCGCCACCGAACCAGTCGCCCGCAACCTAGCCCCCGGCGTGCACACCGCCGAAATCGTCGCCTCGCGCGGCTGGGACCAGTGGGCGCTGAACGGCTTCAGCGTGGGCTACCAGCCAGCGGATGCGTGGCACCGGTGGGGGATGTGGCTGTTGGCGGGTACGGCCGTTCTCTCCCTCATCCTGGCTATACGAACAAGCAGGCAGGCAAACTGGCCCGATTGGTTCCGCCGCCAGCGGCAGCGGTTTGTGGCTTTGAACGCAAGCTGGCAGGTGGGGGTAACGGCCGTTACCGCCGCCCTCGTCCTGTTGGCAGGCTGGTTCACCTGGGCCGAGCAAATGGGCGGCGTCTACCGCCGCCTGGGGGACGGCAGCCAGCTCGCCCTCACCGCCGCCGTCGCCGCGATCTACTACGTCACCCCCACCTTCTTCCTCTACACCGCCGCCCTGGCCGCGCTGTTTGTGCTGATTTATTGGCGACCCGTCTGGGGCCTCGTCCTTGTCGCCTTCTGCTTTCCCTTTTACGTCACCCCCGTGGCCAAACCAATTCTCAACTACCGCTTCTCCCCCATCGAGGTCTTCACCCTCGTCACCTTCGCCGCCTACGCCACATCACGCATCACGTTTCACGTTTCACGTTTCAAAAACCAATTACCAATTACCAATTACCAATTACGGTCCACCGATTACGGCGTCCTCGCCCTCACCGCCCTCGCCACTGCCACCCTCTTCTTCACCAACCGGCTCGACGTGGCCAGCAACGAATGGCGCGTGGTGATTTTGGAACCGGCGCTCTTTTACTGGGTGCTGCGCGGCAGCCGCCCCAAATCCGCAGAAATGTGGCGCATTTTGGATGGCTTTGTGCTGGGCGGATTGGTCGTCGCGGTTTACGGCCTCTGGCAAATCGGTTTTGCCCGCGATGAGCTCATCACCGCCGAGGGCGGGCTGCTGCGGCTGCGCTCGCTGTACGGCTCGCCCAACAACGTGGCGCTCTACCTGGGGCGCGTGGTGCCGCTTTTGGGGGCGATGGCGCTGCTGGGCAGCCAACAAATTCACGGCAGGCGGTGGTGGCTGTATACGGCCGTTCTCCTCCCCACCCTCCTGGCCTTCCTGCTCACCTTCAGCAAAGGCGGTCTGTTTTTGGGCTTGCCTGCGGCGTTTGTCATTATTTTTTGGCAGTGGCAGGGGGTAAACGGCCGTAAAACCTGGCCCTGGCTGCTCCTTTTTGGGGCGATTGGCGTAACCGGGCTGGTCGCCATCGAGCAAATTCCGGCGCTGGCCGGGCGGCTCAGCCTCACTGGGGAGACCGGTGTCTTCCGCCTGAGCCTGTGGCAGGCCAGCCTGAACATGGTGCAAAACCATCCCTGGTTTGGCGTGGGGCTAGACAACTTTTTGTACGAATATCGCGGGCGCTACATTTTGGAAGCAGCCTGGCGCGACCCCAATTTGAGCCATCCGCACAACCTGCTGCTAGACTTTGCCACGCGCATCGGCCTGCCGGGGCTGCTGGCGGGCCTGTGGCTGATGGGCAATCTGGCCCGCACGCTGTGGCGGCTGCGGCCCACCGTTTCGGCGGAGTGGCTGCCCGTCGTCGTCGGCCTCGGCGCGGCGCTGGCAGACATGGTGGCGCACGGGTTGGTGGACCACAGCTTTTTCCTGGTGGATTTGGCCTTTGCCTTTTATTTGTTGGTGGGAACGGCCGTTTGGCTAGAAAACCAAAACGTGACGCGTGATACGTGATACGTGATTTTTCTCACGCATCACGCATCACGCATCAACCAAAACTCACCAAATTGAATACGATTTCGGCGTAACTTCCCCGGCAAGCCAGTGTTTTCTACTTTGGCGCGGGCAAGCTGTGGGCCGCAGATTGCTTGACAATTCGTGGCTTAAATCTACAATTGCCCGCCAGACAAACCTGAAAATAAAAATATCTTGAAGGAGATTAGGATGAGCGATACCCAAGCACAGGTAACTGAAATTATTGTTGATTTGTTAGGCGTTGATGAAGATCAAATCGTCCCCGAAGCCCGTTTTCGTGAGGATTTGGAAGCGGATTCGCTGGACCTGGTTGAGCTGATCATGGCGTTTGAAGAGCGCTTTGATGGCGAAATCTCAGACGAAGAAGCCCAGAAAATCACCACCGTCGGGGAAGCCGTTACGTATATCGACACCCACATGCGGGCATAAAAATGTAATTGGGTAATTGGGTAATTCAGCAATTACTCAATTACGAATTACCACTCACACCGCCACAATGCGCCCTCACCGGATATTACTCGGTCGGGGCGCTATTTTTTTGCCAGCTGCCAGCCTGCCAGCCCCGCCAGGGCGGCGTGCCCTAGCCCATTGAGCCATACGCCAGGCCCATAGCCCAACTGCAACCGGAGCAAGTCGCTGACGTACGGCCGTACTTCCCCATACATCAGCGTCGGCAAAATCAGCCCCACCAGCCCGGCTAAAACGATCAAAACGCAACTGATGGGCAGTGACCCCGGCACTTTTTTATTCCCCACCAGCATCAACAGCCCGGCCACGGCCACCACCAGCCCGATTCCCACCAGGCGGGACAAATATTCGCTCTGGCTTGGCCCGGTTAAATCTTCCAATGCCGGAAAAGCCAGCAGGCTGACGGCCACGGCCACCCCACGAAAGAGCCAGGTTTGGAAACGGCCGTTGCCCCACCCCACCGTAAACAAAAGCATACTCAACGCCAGGGTAATCGGCGGCAGGTAAAACCAGTTGCGCTTCACGCCCAGGCCAAAAAACTTGGTCCACTCGCCCATCTCAAAGCCCAGCAGCTGCAATCCGGCCGACGGCCCCGGCAGCCAGACCAGGAAGTAGCCCACCAAAATTGTGGTAAAGCTGAGGAGGAAGAAGGTTTGCGTTTGTGGTTTTGTCATGGGAACTACTTTTGTTGGTTTGTTGGGATTTTTAACGCAAAGGGGCAAAGGTTTCCAAGGCGCAAAGCTATCTAATATTTTTCTTTGCGGCTTTGCGCCTTTGCGTCAAAATGCTACTGGTCAGACAGTTTTTGGTTGAAAACGGCCGTTAACACCCCGTCCTCTTCCGCCTGATCGGCAAAAAACTTGGCCAGCTCCGGGCTTTGCCGCTGGCGCAGCGCCAGCAGGGCCACCGCCTGCACATCCTCCGGCAGCGCCTCATCCCGCTCGTCGGCGGCAGCGTGGGCGCGGGCGGCTTCAAACAGCGTAATTTCTGCCCGGTTGGAATCGATTGTCAGCTTCTCCACCAGGGCCAGCCCCAGCTCGCGAGCGGCATCGCTCACCGCCACGCCGGGCAGGCGGTCGCGGGCCTGCTGAATTTCCTCCGCCAGAGCCAGCGTGCCGTCAGCAAAGGTGGCGGCAAACAGCTGTGGCTGCCGCTTGTAGGCCATCGCTCGCTCGTAGGCCTGGTAACGCAGCGCCGAATCATCCAGGCCACGCACCACAGCCCGCAGGCCAAAGCGGTCCATCAGCTGGGGTCGCAATCGCCCCTCTTCCGGGTTCATCGAGCCGATGAGCATGAGGCGGGCATTGTAGGTCATCTTCAGCGGCCCGCGCCGCACGGTGTAGTGCCCCTGCGCCGCCGCATCCAAAATGGCGTCGGTGATGGCGTCATCCAGCAAATTCACCTCGTCGATGTACAAAATGTGCCGGTCGGCATGGCCCAAAATGCCGCGCTCCAGCCGCACCCGGTTTTGCTCCAGGGCCACGCGCTCGTTGATACCGCCAACTACGTCATCCAACCGGGCGTTGAGGGGCAGCTCAAAAATGCGCACTTTGTCCAGCCTGGACAGCGGCTCGCCGTGGCCAAATTTGGTGGCGCAATCGTTACAAACGCCGTCCATGCCCACCTGCTCGATCATCTCCTCGGTGCAGCCGTGCACGCACAGGCTGTGCTTGACGGTGGGCAGCAAATCGGTGAGGGAGCGAACGGCCGTTGTTTTGGCCGTGCCCCGTGGCCCAATGAGCAGCACCCCGCCCACCTCTGGATTGATGAGCGACAGGGTGAGCGCCAGCTTCATCTCCGTCTGCCCCACAATGGCCAAAAAGGGGAAGGGTTCAGTTTCGGCGCGGCCCAAATCGGCGTCGGGCAAATCGGTGATTTTGGCGGCCGACGCCTGGCGTAAAATATCTAGCAGCTTGGATTGGCGTTCGATCATGGGTGTTCCTGCTGTCGCCTTTGCAGGCGCTGGGCTTGCCGTTGGGCCGCTCGCTCGAAGCGCGCTTTTTCTTCATCGGTTTCTAAAATGAGCGGGGGCACGGGGACGGGACGGCCGTTTTCATCCAGCGCCACATAGACAAAATAGGCGGTGTTGGTGTGGGTAACGGCCCCGGTGATGACATTTTCGGCCGTAACCACCACGCGCGTTTCCATGGAGGTGCGCCCCACCCAGGTGACCTGGGCGTGTACCGTCATCAGATTGCCAATGTTCACTGGCGAATGGAAATTCATCGAATCCACGGTGACGGTGACGGCAGGGCGGCGGGCGTGTTTGGTGGCAGCCATGCCGCCCGCCTCATCGCACAGCTTCATGATGAAGCCACCATGCACGTTGCCCAATGTGTTGGCATCGGTTGGCCCCATCAGCTGGGTAAGCACAATTTGGGAATCAGACGGCCGTTTTCCTTCCAACTTTTTCTTCCTCTTGAGTGAGTGACTATCGTTAGTCCATGTCCGGGCGCGTCTCAGAAACATACAAGAGCCGCTCGGGGAACTCTTCAAACATATCAATAATCTGATGGGGCAAAGAACGAAGCAGGGGTGCCAGGGGCATGTTGGCCGGGATTTTCGGCCGTTCTGGGCGCGATGGCGGTTCTAAACGCAGCTTGTCATCAGGACGCGTGCGCTTGCGCAGCAGGCGTTTGTCGTCGCTTAAAAAGCCCAGGTAGAGGCCGCCTGTGTCGTACACTTCTCGTCCAATCGCAAAACCGATCCATTCGCCATCGACATTGAAAAGGTTTCCTTTGTCATACACGGCAACCCATTCACCGTCTGTGCGATATATTGGTATCATTCTCGCCTTCCTCACGTGGGGCGGCGTCTTGGCCGCCCTTGCTAAGCTGACTGTTCGTTTCGTGCCTGCATTATAGTGGCGGGTGGAAGCATAATCAAGAAACCGCGGTCAAGGCTGCACGGCTTTTCACTTTTCAAACGGCAGGGCGCAGAGGAACGGGGAAGGCGCAGACCCACCAGAAAAACCAGCGTCATCCGCACCTCATTTCCTTAAAAGCCGTGACTCAGGATCAAAACATTATCTTTGCACTTTTGATTGTCATTCCCCCACCATCGTGAGGGCAGGCTCTGCGAATGTGGGAATCCGCTCCAGTGAAAAGATGGTTACCCGCCTACGCGGGTATGACACTCCCTCTGGTGAGTTTAAAATCTGCAAAGATAAGGATCAAAAAATGCCAGCGAGAAAAATCTCAGCTGGCATTCAGGCCAAAGGCAATGCTGCCACCTTTTTGGCCGTAAGGTGGCTTAAATGATATTCCCGCGTTCGTAACGAATGGCTTCGGTGAGACGGGTGAGGTCGTGGCGATTGCGCCAATAGTTGACCATTTCGCGGGCCTTGGCTGGTTTGCTTTGGCCAGGCAGCGATTCAAAATCCATGCCCAGGTCGAAGCAGAGGGTACGCAGCTCGTCCAGGTCGAAGGAATCGACCAGGGCATGGCGGATGCGGGCCAGCTCTGCGCCGGTAGCAGGCTGGGCGACGGCGGGCCGGTTGGCTTGCAGTTGGGCATATTGTCGCAGCCAGGTATGGAAGATACGGCCGTTCACATGCGGCACGTCATCAGCCAGGTAGAGCAGGCCATAGCTGTGCAGGCGGCGCACAATGCCGTCTAGTTCCAATGGGGAATAGCTGAGGTCGGTTAACGGCCGTTTCCCAGCCACCGCCAGCAAAACAGTGCGTTCGCTGCTGCTAAAATTGTGCCACCACTGATCAAAATAGGGGGCTAAATCGGCTGCCAGCTGCTGCCGGGCGGCCTCTGGGTCCGGGGTTGCATCTGCGCGCTTGTTCCGAAACCATTTTGCCGCCGTGGCCTGCACAAAAAAGGGCAGCGACCCGGCAAGTTCCTGAATATGCCGTACCTCATCCTCGCTAAACCGGACACCTCCTTTGGCCGCCGGTGTGTCGATCAAAGCGGTTGCCTCCGTCAGCTCCAAAGCAGACATGTAAATCGGCGTCGGGTAAAAGATGTTATAAAACGGCGATGTGGGCGGCAAACCAAGCCGTGCTCCCAGCGTGTATAAATCCCAGTAAGAAGCAGTTACGCAGGCCAGGTCATAATCCAAAACCCCGGTCATCGCCCGCAGCTCCGTCAAAAAATCCTGGGTAAACGCCTCTGTACGCAAATGATCAAACTCATCTAGCAGCAGCACAATGCGCGTCTCTGGAAATTGGCACAGATACGCTTCCACATCGTACAGTTTGGTCTGCCCGTCTGGCGATTCTTTCCACAAATAATCTGTCTTCGCCCGACCCAGGCTAATTCGCAGCCGCTGCAATAGCCGTTGATAAAAGTCTGACGGCGTTTTGCAGGAAGACATGTCCAAATAAATCATCGTGTACGCATCAGGGTCAGGCAGGTAGCGGGCCATCGTGGTGGGATGCGCCACATACTGTAAAAATGAGGTCTTACCCGCCCGTCGCACGCCCAGTACGCTCACAGACTGCGCCTGCCGGCCGCCAATGATCTCAAAAAAACGCGTGGTTTGTTCATGACGGCCGTAAAAATCGGCCGGATGTTTTATAGGATGTCCAACAATGTAAGACATAAAACCAAGCTCCACCAAACTATTCGCCCCAAACTGACAGATTTTGGTAATTAAGTAATTAGTAATTGGTAATTAACGGCAAATTACTTAATTACCAATTACCCAATTACCCAAGTCCAGTCATTAGGTCGTGGATAAAAGCGATCCCAACGGATGTTTACGCGCCACCCAGCGGCGCAGCAAATCGAAGGAGATGGCATAGGCATAATCTTTGCTGATCAGCGTCGGCTCCCAGCCGTTGGGCTGTGCCAGACGGCGTTGAATCTGCCGCTCTACAGATACCCGCGTCAGCAGGCGACGCACCTCTAGCTGCTTCAGCGCCATGTTGATGGCATCTTCAGAGTAGCTGGTTTCGCGCAGTCGGGACGAAATTTCCGCCCGCGACACGTTCTCTTCGCCAATATCGTGGGTACCGGCCAAAGATGCCATTACGAAACGTTCAACGGCCGTACTCTCATTCCAAAGATGCTGCAAATGGCTGTCATCCTCTTCAATTACCAGATTGATCGTGTCGCGCACGTCCCCTATCGTAATCAACTTACTGCGCCGCCCTTCCAGGTTGGTAGAACTCACCAGGCGGTGGCAGATTAGCTGGCTAAAATAAGGTTGCCCACGCGTCGTCAGCCAGATACGATCCACCGCCAAATCATCATACTGAATCATGGGGGCCACTGGCTCACGAATCAATCGCTCCGTCTCTTCACGACTTAATGAATCAATCTCCCGGCTGATGCCCACGTGGAAAATTATGCTCCAATAATCCTCCACGAGTTGGTTGGTACCAGCCAAAATAAACGTAATGCGTGCCCGATGCTGCATCAGCGAACGCAAATACGGGAAAACATCATACGATAACCGCCCCCGCTCCACACTTTCTTGCAGCTGCTCTAGCTCATCAATGATGAGTACCAGCAGCCCTTTGGGCGGCAGCTTTTCTTCAATCTCATCCAAAAACTGGTCAAACTCGCTAAACAATGCGCCGTTAGAAGACCAATTTTCGCGCTGCGTAATGGCAATGCCCCGCTTGTGCAAATGGCGAACAATGTGCTGGCTCAGGCGCGCAAAAAATTCTGGCATTTCACAGCCCGCCAGCCGCTGCAAATCAATGTACACCGGGTAAATCGGGTAGCCTGGGTATTCGCGGATGGTTTTGCCCCGCTTGCCGCCCACCAGCTGGTACAGCGTGGAGGTCTTGCCCATGCGCCGCTGCCCGTACAAAATGAGCGTGTGCGGCTGTGTCTTGCCCAGCAAATTTTCCTCGATCCACATGAACACATCTTCGCGCCCCTGGTACAAATCTTCAGAAGCGGGGGTGAGCGGCTTGCCCACCACGTACGGATTGTCGATGTGGAAGAGCGAACGCTCTTGCGCCTGAAAGTTGATTGGCTTTTCGATGAGCTGCCGATATTCGTGGCCGCGCACGTCGTAGTAGGTGGCCCGCAGCGTAAGGCTGGTTTGCTTCTCACGCGGCTGCAGCCAAAGCGAAACCAGGTATTCCTGCCCTGCATCCAGTGTGCCCACCGACAAAATCGCGGAATCACGTTCAGTCTCATACCCGGTGGAGGGCAGCACTTCCAGGGTGACGTTTTCTACCAGGCTGCCAAACAGAGGGTTGACCAACCGGGCCAGCACATTGGCCCGGCCGCGGCTCACCACAATATCTTCATGCTCCAGCTCAAAATCAAGCGACACCATCAGGTCGGAGCCTTCGGTTGAGGTGATTTCGCCTAACTCTTGCAAAATCATGCGCGTAGTGTCGGAGATGGGCCGGTTGTCGATGGTGCGCAGTCGTTCAATTTCGGCGCGAGTCACCAGCAGGTTTTCGCGGTCTGTAGAAAAGCGCTGGGCGTACCAGTCGAACTCTTCACGGGTCACGGGGTGGCGCGGCAGCAGCTCGATTTGAAAAATGCGGAATTCGTAATCTTTGAAGACAAATTCCCGGCGAGAGAATTGCCGCTTGTTCACTGGCTTAAATTCATGCACGATGCGGTAATCTTTGGGGTTGCGGATGCCCAGCTCTTCTTGCAGCTCGCGCTGGATGGCGCGGGCAAAGGAGTCGCGGTCGCCTTTTTGGTTGTCTACCTTGCCGCCTACCAGGTTAAACATGCCCCAGTTGCTGTTCCATTGCAGCAAATATTTGCGGTCCTCGCCGCTGCCAATGGTGATGGCGGCGAAGGAGCTGCGCTGACGCAGGTTGCTGAGGACTTCGGTGAGTTCAGACGGCCGTTCCCCACTCTCAATCGCCTGCTTACCAGAAACCAACGCGGCACACAGCGCCAGCCGCTTGGCCCAGGGGGCATCATCCAACCCCTTGAACTTTAGCGCCGCCATACTGTGAAAAAAGACCGCCACCGGAAAATGGTATTTAAACCGCTCCGGGCTGTACGTCTCGGCAATCTGCCGCAGCGAGTAGAGAAAGTAGAGCAGGTTTTCTGAGTACATGGGGAAGTGGGTGTACAGGTTATCGTACCACTCTGGCTGAAAATCACGCAGGTTAGATAAGAAATCTTCGAAGGTGAATTCGGCCGTTTGCAGCAGCACATTTTCCACCAGCAGGGCAAACTGGGTTGCCGTCGTCTCATCCCATAACCCTTCATCCACCATCTCTTTGTACAGGCGGAACAAAATGTGGGTACGAAACTCTACTTCCAGCTTGGCCAGATCAAAATAAACGTGCCCGGGGCGCGCATCAGAAAAGTCGATAAACCAGACGGGCATCTCGTCGCTGACTTCTACCAAAATATTGCTGGTGTTCAAATCCCCATGCACCACCGGCGATACCTGCGGGATGGGAACAATCATATCCTCGCGGCCAATTTCCCACAGCAAGCAGCGCACGTTGGTAATGGGTGACAAAAAGCGACCGGAGGCAAACTCAAACGCATCACTGTCAAAGTCGAAAGTGCTGCCGGTAATCTTTTCAATATTTTCAGCCAGGATCGTCTCCTCCGTGGCCGAGACGCGCCCCCGTACGCTGATCCGCTTGCCCCGACGGAAAACCGGATGGGTGAGCATCTGCCGCTGGCACTCCTTGAGCCGAATTTTGAAGCGTAAAATCGGGTGGTTTTTGTCCTTGAGCAGGTTAGAGATGGGGTAACGCGAAATCAAATCATCATGGACGTACAGCACACCTTCCTGGGTGTCTAGCTCTGCCACTTCAAAGCCGCGCAGCACCACGCTGGGCGTTTCGCCATTGCGCACGGCCCGGTGAATTTGGCGCAAGGCCACGTTACCCGGTACGGCCGAAAGTGTGGTCAGCTCATCGGCAGAAATCACAAAATCGGCCTCATTGGCCTGCGGCTCAACCAGCTCTGCATCGACAAGCGTGAGGCTGGGCGGCAGCACGCGGGCGTACAGCGGGGCCCAGTAACGCAGTTCCGTGTCTGAGCTGCCCGCGTATAGCTGCTCCAGGCTTTGCCGCAGCTGGGCCAACACCTTGTCGATGAGTTCCTTGCGCACCCGATTTTGGTCGCGCAAAAATTGGGTCAGGGTGATGGCATCTTTGTTGGAACCCGCCAGGGTGTAGCAAGCACCCGCCAGATGCTCGCCGCGAATCATCTTGCCCTGAATTTGGCCCACCTGCCGGTTGAGGCGGGGCTGAATGAGCCGTTCTTGCTTTTCTTGCACCGCTTCTAGCCGGTCGGCCACATCAATTTTGAGAATGCGCTTGAGCTGGTGGGCGGGCTTGACGGTGTAAATGCGGGAGCCACTAAACCCTTCGTCCATGCGGAAGATTTGCACCACGTCGCTGCCGGCGAACAGCCGCTTGATGATGTACCGTTCTTCGGGGTTTTGGGTGAGCGCTTCCAGGTCGGTATAGCTGAGGCCAGGCTCGATGCGGGGCTTGAGCGTTTCGGTGGCGTATTGGTCGAACAGTTCTTGCCAATTGGTAGCCGAAAAAACGTGCTGCTGCACTTGCTCTACCAGGTTTGCCACGTTGCGGGATTCTTTGAGGAAGTGCCAGGTGGCGCCCGCGCGCATCAGGTAGCGCATACGGTCATCGGCGTTGCTGGTGAAAACGACAATGGGGAGTTTCGGCCGTATTTCACGCGCCTGGGTCATAAACATCATAATCTCGGGCAACGAATCTTTATCGGCGTCAATAAAGATGAGGTCGATGTCACGATTAAGGTTTACAACATCTAGCGCCTTGTCGAAGGCGCTCTCAACGTAAAATTTAAAGATGTGTGTATGAACCAAAACATTGTTGGGGAAAGTTGGCAGTGGGTGAGCATCTTGCTGCTGAGAAAACGCGCCAGCAACGCAAAGTGTTTTGAGTTTCATGACACCACGGAATAATCCAGATGTCATTATTCTTATCCTCCTAGCTGGTCACCAACAGTAGCGGCCGGTTACCCTGGTATGCAGATCCATTGGGTGGTAACAGGTCCAATGGGGCAAGGCTGAAGACCCATTAGATTTTGCGGCAAACGGCTTTAGGGTACGGCCGTTTCTCTTTTCAGCAGAACGCTCTATTCAGTTAGGCACTACTCGGTGAACATACCTTAATAATTGCTTTCCATTATGCACAGTACTATGAGAAATGCATAGTTCACATAATGAGAAGTTGGTACTACCCACCACCAGGGGTCATAGGCAATGGGTACCAGTTTTGGGGCAAAATTGTAAGTACTGGCCGTTTTGTATGGTTGACAAGGCGATTGGGCGGCACTACGGCGTGGTGAGCAGCCGTTGATAAATGGCCAGCAGCTGCTCGGCAGATTTTTGCCAGGAAAAGTGGCGCGCCTGCGCCTGCCCGGCCTGCACCATTTGGGCACGCAGGGCGTGGTTCGTCAGCAGTTGCTGCATGGTAGCTGTCCAGGCTGGCTGGTCTTGGGGTGCCAGCTGGTGGGCGGCCGCACCAGCCACTTCAGGCAATGAGGAGCTGTTGGAGGTGAGTACGGCCGTTCCGCACCCCATCGCTTCTAACAAGGGCAAGCCAAATCCTTCATACAAACTGGGGAACACAAACAGGTCGGCGGCGCTGTACAGCGTGGGCAAATCGGCGTCATCTACAAAGCCGATAAAGTGAACCCGGCCGGTTAGCCCTTGCCGCTCAACTTCAGCCAGCATCTCGTCGTACAGCCACCCTTTGCCGCCGGAAATAACCAGGTGGTGGGGCAGGTTATCGGCCAGCGGGGCAAAGGCGCGGATGAGCATCTGGTAATTTTTGCGGGGCTGAAGGGTGCCCACGCTGAGGATGTAGGGGAAATTTTGGAGATGGTATTTTTGGCGAACGGCCGTAACCATTCCCACATCCGCCACTGGCTGAAACCGCTCATGCACGCCGCTGTACAAAACTGTCACCTTGTCATCCGGCACCTGCCAAATTTTGAGCAAATCTTGCCGCGTCGCCTCTGAATCGGCCAGGATGTGCGTGGCCCGGCCAATGGACCAGGGCACGACCTGGTTGAGGTAGCTCACCAGCTGTGCCGGGAAGACGTGGGGGTAATGGACAAAGGAAAGATCGTGGACGGTGAGGAGGGTGGGGATACGGCCGTTTACCGGCGGCAGCACAAAATCGGGCGAATGAAACAGATCTAGCTGCCCCGTGACCCACTGCACCGGCAGCGGCAGCCGCAGACGATACCAGAGCCGATACAGCCAACGCTCATCCAGCGGCGCTGGCTGGTGATTAAAGTTCTTTGTTTGGGGCAACGGTTCGGGAACAGGCAGTTGGACTGGCGGCTTCGCCGAAAACAAGCGGTAGCTGTTTTGCTCATCGACCGTGGCCAGCGCCTGAACCAGTTCACGCGTGTAGCGGCCAATCCCCCCGCCCTGCGTCAGCGCTGATGTCACGTCGATGCCAATGATCATGATTAAAGACCATGAAGCGCGAAACGTGAGGCGTGACGCAACCTTGGGGTTGCCCATCACGCTTCACGCCTCATGCTTCACTAGTTAACGTCGTTGTACGTCCAGTACCGGTTCACAAAAAAGTTCCAGAACATCACCACCAGCACCGCCAGAATCAGCGCCATGTTGTCGCCAATGCGCTCGCTGTAAGGTTCCAGGGCGGAGATATTGGCTACCAGGTTAGAAAATGGCGTATGCGTGAAGTAGACAATCGGTACACGAATCAGAATGCCTGCTACACTGACGAGGGTAAACAACGCCAACTGCCGACGCACCGATCGAGTACGAGAATCTGGATAAGTCCAATAGCGATTCCACAAGAAATTGCTAATGATGGCGGCAACAAATGACAATGTAGAAGCCAGCATGCGCGCCAGTGAAATCGTTTGGGCGTCTGTCAGCCCTAGGCCTACAAAAAAGTCATGCAGGAAGGTACCGTTGGCCAGCAGCAGCTCAAACGGCCGTAACGTCAAATTAAAAATACCAAAATCAACAATAAAGCCAATGGCCCCAACGACAGCAAACTTGAAGAAGCGTTCTGCCTCTCGTTCGTTCACGCCAAATCGGCCAGCGACTCCGGTAAAAATTGAAACCATGCTAATCCTCACAACAAAAAATTCTTTTACCACAAAGGACGCCAGGCACGCAAAGCCCTTCTGTCTCAGCGTTCTTGGCGCTCTTTGCGGTTCAACTTTGTTTCATCCAACAGCTGAAGCAGGCCAAACAGCGCGCCCAGCTGGATGTAAATATTATTCACATACAGCTTATCGACCAAATGGTGCACCGTCAGGGCCGTCCAGACGCCCAGCAAGCCCAGCGCCACACCCCGCTGCCAGCCCTCGCTGCGCCGAATGACGCGGATGGTT
This sequence comes from Candidatus Leptofilum gracile, assembly GCA_016713825.1. Classification (GTDB taxonomy): domain Bacteria; phylum Chloroflexota; class Anaerolineae; order Promineifilales; family Promineifilaceae; genus Leptofilum; species Leptofilum gracile. The sequence goes on from JADJOJ010000007.1 coordinate 723,050, forward strand.
TGCCAGAAAACGGCCGTCCACACCCCCAAATACGCCAGCAAGCCCACTACGCCGGTCTCTGCCAGCAGGTTCAAATAATAGTTGTGGGCATGCCCCAGCGGGTATGGCCAGTTGAGGAGTGCATAATCGGCATAGGCAGGCTCGTAATTGCCAAAGCCCACGCCCAACCACGGCTGGTCTTGAGCCATCTCTAGCGCCGCCTGCCAATGAGCCAGCCGCTCTAACACCGCATAATTCTCATCCGTAATATCCTCGCCGCGCACGTCGCCAAAGCGCAAATCTTCGCTGAAGCTGGTGATGCGCTCGCTAATCGAAGCGGGCACCAGCCCCACCTGCATGCCGCCCAGCAGCAGCAGCCCACCCAACGCCAGCAGCAAGCCGCCCTGCCACAGCTTGCGCGGCCAAAACAGCAGCATAACGGCCGTTGCCACCGCCAAACTTAACCACGCCCCCCGGCTCCAGGAGGCGATCACTGCCGCCAGCGCAATGCCGGTTACAAAAATCACAGCTAAAAACGGTAGCCAGTTAGGAGATTGGCGATCGGAGATTGGAGATTGACGCCTTTTAATCTCCAATCTCCAATCTCTAAGCTCCCACAGATAACTTAGCAAAATGCCTAGCCCAAGTACGGCCGTAAAATTCACAAACCCACCAAACGGATTCGGCTGGTTAAAGGTGCCGTACGCCCGGTAAAAGCGACCCAGCACCAAAAAATGCTCTGGCCCGTTTGGTTGGATAGCAAACTGGTAGAGACCCAACACCGCCTGGCTTAATCCAGCAGCAAACAGCGCCACCAGCAGCCAGAGTAGCGGCCTACCCCCATGCCGCGCCCGCCACACCTGCACCCGGTCTACCACCAGCAGCATAATCGCCAGCATCTCCAGCCACTTTAGCAGTTCACGCAGGCCAAAATTGTAAGACGGGGCATCCAGAATGGAAACGGCCGTAACCCCCACAAACAGCGCCAGCGGCACCGCCAAAACCGTGCGCGGCACAAACAGCCGCCGGTCGCGCAGGGCGTGCGCCAGCCAGGCGAGCAAGCTTAGCAGCAGGTAAAGTTGCCCGCTGTCCAGCAGCCCCGTCTCAACCGCCCCCAGCGGCCCGGTGAGCAAAGCCACAAACAGCCCGGCCATTGGCTCGATGAGAATTAGGATGAGTACGGCCGTTCGCAACAACAACATGCCCCCATCTGCTGGCGAAAGCTGCGTCAGCAGGCCACCAACCAGCACAGCCAGCAGCACAAATCCGGCTGGCTGCCATACTGATGGACCAGCCAGCCGGTAGAAAATGTGGGGGGGATACGGCCGTAATCGCTGCAAAACAATCTCTTGCGAGACCTGTCTGGTTTTTTCAACTGTAACGCTTTACAACTGCAAAACCAGACCGGTCCGATTGCTAAATCAAACCTTGTCGCGGAAGAAATCCAAAGTCTTGGCCAAACCTTCTGCCAACGTCACCTTTGGCTCCCAGCCCAGCACCGCTTTTGCCTTGGTAATGTCTGGGCGACGCTGCTTGGGATCATCCGTAAAGCGGTCATCCTTCGGCTGCACAAACACAATTTCCGATTCACTCTTGGCAGTCTCAATCACCGCACGGGCAAACTCCACAATCGTCATCTCATTAGGATTGCCAATATTCACCGGCAAATCTTCATCGGAGTGCAGCAGGCGGTAAATGCCATCCACCAAATCGCTGTAATATTGGAAGGCGCGTGTTTGGCTGCCGTCGCCATACACCGTGATAGGCTGGTTGGTAAGCGCCTGGTGGATGAAGTTGGGCACCACACGACCGTCATTTAGCCGCATGCGGGGGCCATAGGTGTTAAAAATACGCACGATGCGCGTTTCCAGGCCATGATACCGCTGGTAAGCCAGGGTCATCGCCTCGGCAAACCGCTTGGCCTCGTCATACACACCGCGTGGCCCGATGGGGTTCACATTGCCCCAGTACGTTTCTGGCTGCGGGTTCACCTGCGGGTCGCCGTACACCTCGGAAGTAGAGGCCAACAGGTAGCGAGCGCCTTTCACCTTGGCCAGGCCCAACGTGTTGTGCGTGCCCAAAGAGCCAACTTTCAGCGTAGGGATGGGATGTTCCAGGTAATCATTTGGGCTGGCGGGCGAGGCAAAATGGAGCACCGCATCGATCTCACCAGGGACGTAAATGTAGTTGCTAACATCATGTTTGATAAAGCTAAAACGCTCGTGCCCCATCAGGTGGGCAATGTTGTCCATGTTGCCGGTGATTAAATTATCCATCCCAACAACGGTATGCCCTTCAGATATAAAACGGTCAGAAAGATGAGAACCAAGAAAGCCAGCTGCTCCAGTAATTAAAACGCGCATCATGTCTCCTTATACTTGCCAGCCCGTTGCGGCGCTAATTGTTCCAGGTATGGAGGAAAATCGGCCGTTTCTTCATCGGGGAGTGCGCCTTGAGGGTGGCAGTAATTGATAGATATTGTTTAGGTAGAGGCTCAACAATAGCCAAGTTATTGTATCTTAGCTAGCGTGGGGTGACGAACGATACGGCCGTACAATTCACAAGCGTCCTGCCTACGAACAGCGTACGCCAAACGCATCGCCATTGTACGCGAAAAATACTTACACCCAGTCTGAACGTTTGCCGATTGATCCAGAATAGATACTCGCAAAACCATCCTCGTCAATGTATACTCAACATGACAATAGGAGAAAATGGAGAGGACTATGCCCAAAAGTAAAACGGCCGTTGCCAATCACAACGATCCCAACATCCACGAACGGCGCAAAGCGGACCATATCCGCATCAATTTGGAAGAAAACGTCAGCTTCAACAAACTTACCACCGGCTTAGAAAATTACTTCTTTATGCACCAGGCGCTGCCAGAAATTGACCTGTCGGCGGTAGATACCACCACCGCCCTCTTTGGCAAACCGCTGCGCACCCCCCTGCTCATCTCCTCGATGACCGGCGGCACAGCCGAAGCCGGTATCATTAACCGCACCCTGGCCGAAGCCGCCCAAGAAGTTGGCATAGCGATGGGGCTCGGCTCGCAACGCGCCGCCATCGAAGACGCCAACCTGGCCGCCACCTACCACGTGCGCCAGGTGGCCCCAGACATCCTGCTATTTGCCAACATTGGCGCAGTACAGCTCAACTACAGCTACGGCCTGGACCAATGCCGCCGCGCGGTAGACATGTGCGAAGCCGACGCCCTCATTTTGCATTTCAACGCCCTGCAAGAGGCCGTCCAGCCAGAAGGCGACGGCAATTTTGCCAACCTGCTGGGCAAAGTGGAGCAAATCTGCCGCGACCTGCCCGTACCGGTGATTGCCAAAGAAGTAGGCTGGGGCTTTGCCGAAGAAACGGCTCGCCAGTTGGCCAACGCAGGTGTGGCCGCTATTGATGTGGCAGGCGCAGGGGGCACCTCTTGGAGCCAGGTAGAAATGTACCGTGCCCCCACGGCGCGGCATGCCCGAGTAGCGGGTGCTTTTATTGATTGGGGCATTCCCACGGCCGTTTCTATCCAATATTGCCGACGGGCCGCCCCCAACCTGCCCATCTTTGCCAGCGGCGGCATTCGCAACGGCATCGACGTGGCCAAATGCATCGCCCTCGGCGCAAACCTGGTCGGCTTCGCCGGCGAATTTTTGCGCGCTGCTGACCAAAACGGCGTAGCGGGCGTCGTCGAACTGGCCGAAACCATCACCGACGAACTCCGCATCGCCATGTTCTGCGCTGGGGCAGCCAATATCGCCGCGCTGAAACAGACACGGCTACACACATCTTACTTTGAATAAATTGAGACTGGAGATTAGAGACTAAATCAGTCTCCAATCTCCAATCTCCAATCTCCATTTTATGAACGAATTCCAACAACTTTCCGAACAAATGCGCCAGGCGGTCAACGCCGAAATGAAAACCGTACTCAACGCCACCGCAGCACCGCCCGATGAGTTCCACGGCATGCTGCATTACCACATGGGCTGGCGCGATGAGCAGCTCCAGCCTGCCGACGTGAATGCGGGCAAGCAAATTCGCCCAGTTATCTGCCTGCTGGCTTGCCAGGCTGCGGGCGGCAACTGGCAGCAAGCGGTGCCTGCTGCGGCGGCCATTGAGCTGCTGCACAACTTCTCGCTCATTCACGACGACATCGAGGACGCCAGCCCCACCCGGCGAGGGCGCAAAACATTGTGGGCCATTTGGGGCGTGGAGCAGGCGATCAACGCGGGCGATGCGATGTTTGCCCTGGCCCATCTGGCTTTAAACCGGTTGGTCGATCGGGGGGTGTCGGCGGAAACGGCCGTACACGCCCTGCGCCGCTTCGATGAAACCTGCCTGGGTTTAACCCAAGGCCAACATGCCGACATGCATTTTGAAACGCGGGACGTCGTGAGTGTCGATGAATATTTGGCGATGATTAAGGGGAAAACGGCCGTGCTTCTCTCCCTTTGCACCGAGTTAGGGGCCCTCATCGCCGGGCAAGACACCGAAACCGTAGAGCATTACGCCCAATTTGGCCTCAACCTCGGCCTCGCCTTCCAGGTAATCGACGACATCCTCGGCATCTGGGGTGACGAAGCCGTCATTGGCAAATCGGTCTCCACCGACATCCTCACCAAAAAGAAAACCCTGCCCGTGCTCTATGGGCTCAGCCAAAACGGGGCATTGCGCCAACTTTACCAACAAGAAACCACCGACGAAGTCTTTGTCGAGGAAGCCATTCAAGTAATAAACAACACCGGTGCCCGCGATTTTGCCACAGAACGCGCCACTTACTACTCGCAAACAGCCTTACAACATTTAGAAGAAGCCCACCCCACTGGCCCCGCCTATACGGCGCTCAATCAGCTCTCCGCCATGCTCCTCAACCGAGATTTTTAATCTGATAACAATACAGCTTCCTGGCCGGCGTCCTGGCTGTGGCCAGCGGGCACGGTCAGGAGAGCAGCCCTTTGAAGCTGAGATGGGCCACAGCCCCGTATAGTTGCAATAAAAATAAAAAAAACGGCGGCCCAGATGGGCCGCCGTTTCACATATTACTCACAACAAAAACAAAGATTACTCTTCGTCTTCGTCCACATCATCAAGCTGTTCTCTGGTAGCCTCAGCTGCCGCAGCCTGGGCAATCGCCTCCAGCACCGCATCATCCGTGTTGTCATCGATCAAGGTGCCAGAGTAGTCGATGGCATCCTCCAACAAATCTTCTTCTTCAACAAACGATGCTTGTAACGCTTCGTGCTTGCCTGCGTGTACCTCGAAACCAGTACCTGCTGGAATCAACTTACCAATGATCACGTTCTCTTTCAAACCAATCAGTTCGTCTTCACGACCAGCGATGGCAGCGCTGGCCAGCACCTTGATGGTGTGCTGGAAGGAACTGGCAGAAAGGAAGCTGTCTGTGTTCAAGGCACCCTTGGTGATACCCAACAATACCGGTTCGGCTTGTGCAGGCTGGCCACCTTCATCCATGATTTCCTCATTGTTCGCCTGGAAAATTGACGTTTCAATCAGTTCACCGGGCAACATTTCGGTATCGCCAGAGGAGGTTACCATTACCTTGCTCAGCATTTTGCGAATAATGACTTCAAAATGCTTATCATGGATGTTCTGACCCTGCGGGCGGTATACTTGCTGCATTTCGCGCAGCAGATATTGCGTCACAGCGTCACGGCCCAGGATTTCCAGAATACGGTGCGGGTTTTTAGACCCTTCGGTTAGCTGGTCACCTGCATGCACTTCGTGCCCATCAGAAATAAGCAAACGCATACCGGCAGGGATTTCGTAATCACGCTCATCCTTGCTTTCCCAGGTTACGGATACGGTATTTCCCTTACGAGCAATCCGGCCACCATGACGCGCCACAACCACTTCATCTTCATTTTCGGCCAACACGCCGCCCGATTCGATGCTGTCATTGTCACCCACCTTAACTTCCCAACCGTCGGTGATTTCGTACATATCGTCAATCAATCGGACGTCTGTTACAAAGACATGGCGCACACCATCGATAACGCGAATCTCGGCTAAGCCACCGATTTCGGTGATGACGGCTTCACCTTTGGGCCGCTGGCGGGCTTCAAACAGCTCTTCCACGCGGGGTAAACCTTGAGTGATGTCACCACCAGCAGAAGCCGTACCGCCGGTATGGAAGGTCCGCAATGTCAGCTGGGTACCAGGTTCACCAATAGATTGGGCGGCAACAATACCAACGGCCGTTCCCTTCTCCACCGGTTTGCCACGCGCCAGGTCAATACCGTAACACTTGGCACAGATACCGCGCCGCATCTCACAGGTCATCGGCGAGAAAACATACACCTCTTCGGCACCCATTTCGTCAATACGTTCAGCAATGGTGTCGGTGAAATACTCACCCATCTGGATAACGATTTCACCGGTTTCATGATTTGTCATTGGGGCAGCAGCCACACGGCCCAAAATCCGCTCGGCCAGGGTTTGCTTACCAAAATTATCAACACGCCGTACCCAAATGCCTTTGTTGGTGCCACAGTCTGCATCCATCACGATCATTTCTTGGGCAATATCTACCAGACGACGGGTCAGGTAACCTGCATCGGCCGTACGCAGCGCCGTATCTGCTAAACCTTTACGAGCGCCGTGGGTAGAAATGAAATATTCCAGCGTATCCAACCCCTGCCGGAAGTTGGACTGGATCGGCACGGGGATGATCTTGCCTTGCGGGTCCGCCATCAAACCACGCATACCCGCCAGCTGGGTGATGGGGCCAAAACCACCTTTACCCGCACCCGAAAGCGCCATAACCGCAATGGGGCTGGCCGGATCCATCGCATCGCGTACAGCTTTCTCGACCTTATCTTTGGCATCATTCCACTGCTCAATCGTGCGCTGATACTGTTCTTCTTCCGTCAGTAGGCCACGGCGGTATTGGCGATCAATCTCATTCACGCGCTGGAGTGCATCATCCAAAATGCCCTGACGCTCTTCAGGAATGGTCAGGTCGGCCACGGCAATGGTGGTACCAGAAATGGTCGCGTAGCGGAAACCGATATTCTTGATCGCATCCACCATATCAATGGTGGCATCATCACCCAGCAGGCGATAAACGCGATTGATGAGTGCATTCACGCCACCTTTGTCTAGAACCCGGTTAACGAAGCGGAACTCTTCTGGCATTGACATGTTAAAGAGCACACGCCCAGGCGATGTTTCAATTATGCGGCGGCGCGGTTTGCCATCGGCATACCGTTGGTGATCTTCTTTGAAGTAAGTTTCAATTTCCAGCTTGATGCGGGCATGGATATCCACATAGCCTAATTCATAGGCTGTTTCAACTTCTTCCATGCTGCCGAAAATGCTGCCTTCACCGAGACGGCCGTCTACCACCAACGTCAGGTAATAAACGCCCAACACCATATCTTTCGAAGGTCCAACAATGGGTTGGCCATCGGATGGCTTAAGCAGGTTACGGGTGGCCATCATCAGGCTCTTTGCTTCGTCAACTGCTTTTTGCGACAGCGGCACGTGCACAGCCATTTGGTCACCATCGAAGTCGGCATTAAACGCGGCACATACCAGCGGGTGCAGCTGAATGGCTTTGCCTTCTACCAACCCAGGCATAAAGGCCTGAATACCTAACCGGTGCAAGGTAGGGGCGCGGTTGAGCAAAATCGGCCGTCCCTGAATCACTTCTTCCAACACTTCCCAAACTTCGGGTGGCTGGCGCTCAATAAAACGGCGTGCGCCTTTCACATTGCTGGCATAGCCATACTCAACCAGTTTGCTAATTACAAACGGCCGGAACAGTTCCAGCGCCATTGTTTTGGGCAAGCCACATTGGCCCAATTTCAGGGTCGGGCCAACCACAATCACGGAACGGCCGCTGTAATCCACACGCTTACCTAACAGGTTGCGCCGGAAGCGACCCTTCTTGCCTTTGAGCATGTCAGACAATGACTTCAGTTCACGGCGGCCACGGCGGCTGAGCGCCTTGCCCCGCTGGCTGTTGTCGATGAGGCTGTCTACGGCTTCTTGCAGCATACGCTTTTCGTTGCGCACAATCACGTCCGGGGCACCCAGTTCCAGCAAACGCTTCAGGCGGTTGTTCCGGTTAATGACGCGACGGTACAAATCGTTCAGGTCAGACGTGGCGAAACGGCCGCCGTCTAGCTGAACCATCGGGCGCAGGTCGGGAGGAATGACGGGCAGCACGGTTAGAATCATCCATTCGGGGCGGTTACCGCTCTTGCGCAGCGATTCTACAACCTGTAAACGCTTGGTGGCCCGCTTGGCTGCCTGCTTGGAGCGCGTGGTACGCACTTCACGCCACAGCTCACGAGACAGTTTATCCAGGTCCATCTTCTTCAAGATGTCATACAACGCTTCGGCACCCATATCGGCCCGGAAAACATTGCCAAATTTGCTTTTTAGTTCGCGGTAATCGTTTTCGTTGAGGAAGACCATTGGCTCCAGGCTTTCCAACTGTTCGCGATTGGCCTGGGCTTGCTGGCGCAAACGGGTAAGCTTTTGCGTCAATTCATCGCGCATATCCACACCAACAGCTTCTGCTTCGGTGCGCAGCTCTTCGATTTCCTTCTGCATAGAGGCGACGGTGCTCTGGTGATCTTCTTCACTTTCTTTCTGAACTTGCGTCAGCCGTTCTGAGGTAACTTCTTGCACCAAAACGCTGTGTTCACGACCAACCGTCTCGCCTTTTTTCACGATAACGGTTTCACCCAGGGCAATATCTTCGCTGGCGGCGGAACCTTTCAGATTTTCCAGGCGGCGTTCAACTGCCTGCGCCTCGGTAACGGCCGTATCCGTCGCTGAGGATAAACGCTCGTCAAAGGAGTCGTTCATCTCTTTTAAGCTGGCTTCCAGTTCACGCAAACGAACTTGCGCGTCTGACGTGGCATTGCCGATATTAGACCGCAAATCGTCTTCCAACCGGAGCTCTGCTTCAGCCAGCTCTTCTTCCAAACGTTTCAGCGCGCGCTGACGTGCTTCTTCATCGACGCTGGTAATAACGTATTGGGCAAAATAAAGGACGCGATCCAGGTTGCGACGGGAAACGTTGAGCAACAGCCCCATATGGCTGGGAACACGCCGGGTATACCAGACATGGGCCACCGGGGCAGCCAGTTCAATATGTCCCATCCGTTCACGGCGAACGGCCGAACGGGTTACTTCCACCCCACATTTATCACAAACAATACCTTTGTAACGAACGTTTTTGTACTTGCCGCAGTAACATTGCCAGTCACGTGTCGGACCAAAGATAGCTTCACAAAACAAGCCATCTTTTTCCGGGCGCAAGCGGCGGTAGTTAATGGTTTCTGGTTTTGTGACTTCTCCGTAGGACCAAGACCGCATTTGGTCTGGGGATGCTAAACTAATGCGTAACGAGCGGAATTCAGTTGTCTCCACCAGGTGACCTCCCAAATAGAATAAAGCTCCAACCCAAAATAAAAGTGAAATGCTTTACGGTGTACACACACGCAAAACCGTGTCTCCCTCTTCTATGCAAACACGGAAAAAGAGCGTATGGTCTATAATCAGGACCAACGCTCTTAAAACGTCGTGACAGTTTTTACTTTATGTATGGCGATTATATCGGTACCCGTCTATAAGTCAACGCTATTACATAAGTGTTACGTAAGCATGTTGCAAGCCTTGAATTATACAGGAAACGGCCGTTTTCAGCAACCCCAAATTTTTGCTCAGGCGCTACTTACTGGCACTGACGGGCGGCACCGTGGCCCCGCAAAATTCACAGGTGTAAAGGGTGACCCCGCGTGGCTGTTCGGGAATGGCGGCAAAGCAGTTGGGGCATTGCTCGGGGAAGCTGGCGCTGGTGATTTCGGCCGCTTCCAGCTCATCCAGGTACGCTTCGGAACGGTCGCCATCAATTTCGCCAGACTGAATTCGGTTGAGCATGGCCGCCCAATCCTCCGAATCCTGACCATCTAAATGGAAACGTGCCCGCGAGAGATTGGCTGTGGCGGCAAAAACAAGTTCCAAAATGTCATCCTTGCCCATGCCCAGGAACCCACCCTCTTCTTTGTGGGTAATTTGCTCAATTTCGTGTACCTGCACGGCAATATGCAGCTTTTGCACCATCTCCGATTCAGCTTTGAAGATGCCAAATCGCTTCTTGGTGACCACTTCTTCACGTTGCTCAAATAGCAAGCGCTGATCCGTCAGGAAAAGATAGCCTTGGGGGCCATCTTCGCCATCTTGCTGCCACTTGGCCTTAACGGCCAGCAGCGGGCCTTCTGCTTCTAGCAAACGGATTTCTTGTGAGCCAGCCATCAGGTCTAGCATTTTGCCCACTTGGCCCAGGGTATATTCAATCTGGTAAAGTTCGGTCTGGATGCCATCATACAGGCCATCCAGGGCGCGACGGGCGGCGGTAATGCGGCTGCCCAGGCTGTCTACGGCCGAATCTACCGATTTCACCACGGCCGCATTGGCATTGCTCAGCCGGGTTACCTGTCGTTCCGTCTGGTCCAGTTCGCGATCCAGCCGCTCGACCTGCTCGGCAATGGCGGTTTCCACGCGGGGGCGCACCTCGTCCCATTTGTCATCGAGCGCTTCTAGCTTGTCTTCCAGCCGGCCTGAATGCACGTAGCCTCGGTCGCGCAGTGCCTCCAGGGTGAAGGGCAGTTCGGTTAGCTGGCTGTCGATTTTGCCGATGGCGGAAAAAACATCTTCCATCTGGGCTTGGGATTCCAGCCGTTCAAATTTGTCGTGAACGCGCTCAATTTGGGAAGCGAGTTCGGTGGAAACGGCCGCGCCCACGGCGGCTCGTTTCACAGGGCGACGGGCGGGGGGTTGGGGCATGGGGCGCTGGTTGATGGCGGCTTTGCGGGCGTTGGCCCTGGCAGACGGCCGTACCCGCTGCTTTTGTGACGCCCGGTGAACGGCCGCGCCCAATGAACCTTGCCGATGTCCTGCGCCTGATTGCGGTTTTTTACGCTCGTTTGCCATTGTTTGCCTCCAGTTCAATTTGTGACTTCAACATTACAAAATTCGAGCGCCATCTTAAAACAGCGCCGCCTGTTGTGTCTATGGCATATTTGGGTTAAGGGGTCGGCTCGCCAGCCTGACCCACTTTTTGCTTTAAGTACGCTTCCATAAAGTCGTCTAAACGGCCGTCTAGCACCGCTTGCGCATTACCAACTTCATAATTGGTGCGGTGATCTTTCACCATTTTGTAGGGATGCAGCACGTAGGATCGAATCTGGCTGCCCCAGGCTGCATCCACGTCTTCCCCCTTTAGCGCCGCCATTTCGGCCTCTTGCTTGCGCTGTTCCAGGTCAAACAGCTGCGCTTTGAGGATTTTCATGGCGACGTCCCGGTTTTGGGTGAGCGAGCGCTGGTTTTGGCAAGAAACGACGAGGCCCGTGGGGATGTGGGTGATGCGTACGGCCGTTTCATTCTTCTGCACATGCTGGCCACCCGCCCCACTCGCCTTGAACCGGTCGATGCGCAAATCTTTTTCATCGATCTCAATCTCAATATCTTCAGCCACATCGGGCCACACTTCTACTTTGGCAAAGGAGGTGTGGCGGCGGCTGGATGAGTCGTAGGGCGAAATCCGAACCAGGCGATGCACCCCGCGTTCTGATTGGAGACGGCCGTACACATAACTGCCCTTTACCGCCATCATCACACTTTTTATACCGGCTTCATCACCAGGACTTTCATCAATGATATCCACCACCATTTGATGCGAATCGGCCCAACGCATAAACATGCGCTCCAGCATTTGCGCCCAATCCTGCGCCTCTGTGCCACCAGCCCCAGCGTGGATAGCTAAAATGCAATCCTCATCATCGTATTGACCAGAAAAGAGGGTTTCAAACTCCAGTTTAGCAATCTGCGCTTGCAAACCCTCAGTTTCATGCGACAGTTCGCCCAAAAGCTCCGCGTCGCCCAGCTCAACAAGCTCCATCGCATCATTCAAGCGGCGGCTCAACGCTTCCCACACAGAAACCTGGTCTCGTAATTTTGTCAGATCACGCATTATGGCCTGCGCCTTTGTCGAGTCATCCCAAAACCCCGGCGCAGCGGCGACTTCTTCTAATTGGGCAACTTTTAACGCTTTGGCAGGTACGTCAAAGACGCCTCCGAAGCAAGTTTACCGTTTGTTGTAAATTGGTTAATTTCTCAGCTAATTCGTCCATTGCCATGTTTTCCTTCCAATATGAACCATGATGAAATGATAGCGATCTAAAAACGATCCTGTGCAAAATTGGGGGTTGGAGATTAACAATTGGGCAATCCCCACTCTCCAATCTCTAATCCCCAAACAACCCCTCAATAAACAGATCGGGGTCGAATGGAGCCAAATCTTCAATACGCTCACCCGTGCCGATGAAGCGAACCGGCAAACCGAGTTCGCGGTAGATGGCAAACACCATGCCGCCTTTGGCCGTGCTGTCTAGCTTGGTGAGGATGACACCCGTCACGTGCACCGATTCTTTAAATTTTTGCGCCTGCACCAGCGCATTCTGCCCGGTGGGGGCATCTAACACCAGCAGCACTTCATGCGGTGCCGCATGCACGCTCTTTTTGCAGACGCCATACACTTTTTCTAGCTCGCGCATCAGGTTGAACTTGGTGTGCAGGCGGCCGGCTGTGTCAACAATGAGCAGATCAAAGCCACGGGCGCGGGCCGCACGAATGCCGTCGTAAGCCACCGCGCCGGGGTCACCGTTGGGCTGCCCGGCAATAACGGGCACGTTGGCCCGCTCGCCCCACACCTTGAGCTGATCGATGGCCGCAGCGCGAAACGTGTCGGCCGCAGCGAGGATGACTTTGCGCCCCTTGTTTTGAAAGTGCCGGGACAATTTACCAATGGTGGTTGTTTTGCCAGAGCCGTTCACACCCACAATCATGGCCACAGTTAGCAGACGCGGGGCTTCCAGCTCAAACGGGGGTGGATCGACTAACACGCTGCGCAGCTCTTGCTTTAGCGCTTTGGTAAGCTGGTCGGCTTTATATAACCCTTCTTTCCGAACGCGTTCTTGCAAGGCGCCAACAACGGCCAAGGTGGTGGGCACACCCACATCGGCCTGCACCAGCAGCGCTTCCAAATCTTCCCAGGTTTCTTCGGTAATGTCACCCGTACCCAACACATTGGCAATTTGGCCAAAAACGGTGTTGCGGGTGCGGCTTAATGAATCTCGAATGCTTTTAAACAAGGTGGTCTTCCTTAAAAGTGGTTAGTGGTTGGTTGCTAATGGTTGGTTGGTGGCAGCTAATGTCACCAGCCACTAAGCAGCAGAAACTATTCATGGGTGAGTATAACGATTGTTAGAGGGGCTGACAATTGGCGCTACAGGTCCAGTTCTACAATTTCGCCGTCGCTGGTGAGCTGCTCGATGCGCAGAGCGGCCGTTTCTAACTGCACGCCACACTGCTGGGCCAACTTTTGCCCTTTCTCAAATAAATCCAGCGAGGCTTCCAGGGTCAGGTCGCCCGATTCCAGTTGCGCCACAATTTTTTCCAGCTCGGCCAGGGCGTCTTCAAATGATAATTTTTCTGTTGTTTCGCTCATTGCTTTCTCCAAGTTTGAATAGTGATTTTTGCAACCAATCTGTGTAAACCAGTGAGTCCACTGAAAAAACAATCCGCAAAGACGCAAAGGAGGCAGAGTTTTAAAAATTGCCAGAGAAAAATCTCTGCGCTCTCCGCGCCTCTGCGGTGAAATCACCCTTTTTCAGTAGAGCCACCAGTGTGTATCAGTGGCCTATTTCTTTACCAGATTCCGGCTTCGGGGTGGATACGGCCGTTCACAAATTCCTCAATACGCCGCCCCGTCCCACGAGAAACATCGGGGGGCAGTTGGTTTAGCGGAAATTTCTGCACGGCGCGAATTTCTGCCTTATCGGCTTTGCCCACACGAAAGTTGTGGCTGACAAACACAACCACATGATCATTTTTGTATTGGCTGTCGTTGCTGTACACACCAAAAAGATGCAAATCTGCCAGGCTTGCCCCCAGCTCCTCGCGGGCTTCGCGGCGAACGGCCGTTGCAAAATCCTCATTCCGCTTCACCCCACCGCCGGGTAAAAACCAGCCCGGCTGGTAGCTGTGCTGCACCAGCCAAATCGCCTCGTCCTCGATGAGCATCAGCTTGACGCCGAGCGTAAGCGGCTTGAAAATGCGCCAGTAGCAGCGGGCCAGCAGGTAGAGGATGCGCCATTTTAAGCTCATCGGGCCGCCTTTGTGAGGAAAAAGCGGAACACAGAGTTGCACGGAGGAGGCACAGAGGGACACAGAGAAAAAATCCTGAAAATCTGCGAAATCTGTTGATGAATCATTCTCTACCTAAAGCTGCCGCATTAAGCGCGTTGGGTGGGGTTTGGTTAGATAGTCCAGCGAGGAGGTTGGTAACGGCCGTTTCTACCATTTTTTGCCGCGTTTCCCCCGTGGCGCTGCCCAGGTGAGGCGCCACCACCAATCGCTCGTGGTAATCAGCCAGCCCCGGCGTCATCTGCGGTTCCGCCTCAAACACGTCCAGCGCCGCCCCCCAAATGATGCCTTCGCGCAGCGCTTGCAGCAAATCAGCTTCCTTGACGATGGGGCCGCGGGCGGTGTTGATGAGGCAGGCGGTGGGCTTCATTTGGCGCAGGGTGTCCAGGGTGAACAGATGGCGCGTTTCTGGCGTCAGCGGCACGTTGATGCTGACGAAATCGCTCTGGCGCAGCAGCTCTGGCAGGCTCACTTTTTGGGCACCGAGGGCTTGCTCAACGGCCGTTTTCGCCCCATTTGCCGTGTACAAAACCTGCATGCCAAAGCCCAACGCGCCGCGACGGGCCACTGCCGCCCCAATGCGCCCCAGCCCCACAATGCCCAACGTTTTACCGGTCACCTCCAGCCCCAGCAGCGGCGGGAACATCTCAAACTTTTCGTACTTGCCCGCCCGCATGAACGCATCCGCCTCTGGCAGGCGGCGGGCCAGAGCCAGCAGCAGGGCAAAAGCGTGGTCGGCAGTGGCTTCGGTGAGCACATCTGGGGTGTTGCTGACCAGGATGCCGCGCTCGGTGGCCGCCGCCACGTCGATGTTGTCGTAGCCGACGGCGACGTTGGCGATCATTTTCAGGTTGGGGGCGGCGTCGAGTACGGCCGTATCCAGCCGATCCGTCAACAAACATACCAGCCCGTCGGCAGGGCGAACGGCCGTTTGCAGTTCAGCAGCCGTCATCGGCTCGGTTTTGTCCCGATAGGTCACCTCGTGCCCCGCCTGGCGCAATTTTTGCACGCCTGCCGTGCCGATGTGCTGTGTTACAAAAACATTTGCCATCTTTAATCCTCAAAAATGCGGAACACAGAGTTGCGCAGAAAAAGCACAGAGTTTCACAGAGGAAAGCAAAAAATCTGTGTTAATCTGCGGATAAATTCTCATCCACGGTGACGCCAAATTGACCATCCCGCACCTGAACGGTGAGCGGATCGCCCGATTTGACGGCGGCGGGGGTGCGGACGATACGGCCGTCGCCATCCCGCACAATGGCGTAGCCACGCGCCAGGGTGGCTGTGGGGCTAACGGCCGTTAGCTGCGTTTGCAGCAAATTCAGCCGGTGGGCCGATTGGTCCAGCCGCCGCTGCATGGCGCGTTCCAGACGAGATTGCCAGCCGTCCAGCCGCTGCCGGTTGCTGGCAACGCCCACCCGTGGGCTTAAGTGGCTCAGCGACCGCTTCAGCGTTTGCACCTGCCAGCGGTAGTGGCCGATACGCTCCAAAACGATGGTTTTCATCTGCTGCTGGATGGTGGTGAAATACGGCCGTAACTCACTCACATCCGGCACTGCCAGTTCCGCCGCTGCCGAGGGCGTGGGGGCGCGCAAATCGGCCACAAAATCAGCGATGGTGAAATCTACCTCGTGCCCCACCCCGCTGATGACGGGATGCTGCGCCGCAAAAATGGCCCGCGCCACCCCCTCATCGTTGAACGCCCACAAATCTTCCATCGAGCCACCGCCACGGGCCACGATGATGGTGTCGATGTCGGTACGGCCGTCTAGCCAGCGCAGCGCCCGCACAATTCCGGGGGGCGCGTCGGCCCCCTGCACCAGCGTGGGCGCGATGAGGACAGACACCAGCGGGTAGCGGCGGCGCAGCACGTTGATGATGTCGCGCAAAGCAGCCGCATCCGCCGAGGTGACAATGCCAATCTTTTTGGGAAATTGGGGAATCGGCTTCTTAAATTCGGCGTCAAACAACCCTTCGTCGGACAGTTTGGCCTTGAGCGCTTCAAAAGCGGCGGCCAGGTCGCCCTGCCCCATTGGCGACATCTGCTCGGCGTAGAGTTGGTACACCCCGCTGGCTTCGTAAATGGAGATACGGCCGTTCACCACCACCGCGTCCCCATCCTGCGGGGCAAAGCGCAGCCGCTCCGCCGCGCTGCGCCACATCACGCACTTCAACTGCGCTTTGTCATCCTTTAGGGTGAAGTACAAATGGCCCGACCGGGCGCGGGAAAAGTTGGAAATCTCACCGCTCACTTCCACATCTTGCAGGCGGTAATCAATCTCAAACAGTTCACGAATATATTGGGTTAGCTCAGAAACGGACCACGAATCTGAGGAAAAGCTACTGCTGCGTAAAAATGCCATATCAATCTGCCAAAGACTTTTGAAGTTTTTATCTCAATTGCCACTTTCAAAGGGGGAAACTTCAAAAGTCTCCATGCAATCTTATTTGTTTTCGTTTTGGGCGCGCCACTCATGGTATTCTGGCACATCTTCAGCGACAGACCAAAAGAAGAAGTAAGCGCCCATCGGCCCCATGAATTTGAACTTTTTGCAAAACTGCTTCTCGCGTTTGGCGTACGGCTGGCCGTCCATGGTGCGCAAGTAGTTGTGGAAGGAGCCATGCTCGGCGATGAGTTCCTGGCAGATGCGGGCGTTGGTGATGGTGGCCTGGATTTTACGGCCGTTCCGCACAATTCCCTTATCCTCTACCAGCCGCTCCACATCCACATCCGTAAAGGCCGCCACACTGTCTACATCAAACTGGGCAAATGCGTTTTGGAAACCGGACCACTTGTTGCGAATCACCTGCCAGCTAAAGCCAGCCTGAAACACCGCCTGGGTAATCTTCTCCAAATAGCCCGCATCATTTTCGGGCATCACACGGGGTGGGATTTCATACTGAGGTTCAGACACGAGCATCTCCTTTTTTTGTGGCGAGTGGGTGGTGGCTGGTAGCTAGCACCAACCATTAACCGCTAGCAACCATCAACCCACATAGAACATTCGCTCTAATTGTAAGCCCGCCTGCCGCTTGTGGCAACCGCAGCTTGGCAGCAGTTCCGGCTCCATGCTACAATCGCCAACAAACCCTGAAGAATGCGGGGCATTCCTGCTTAAGTAAAGTGCAGAAAATTTTTGGAAAATAATCATCAAAGATTTCACAGATTTTTCCCCTAAATCTGCAAAATCTGCGAAATTTGTTGATAAAGAATTTTGAAAACTTTTTTCCAATCACTTAGGTGGGAATTCATGTTTCACAAAAGCTAGATTCCCGTTTTCACGGGAACAACAATTGTAAAATTTAGGCAACTTATCAAACAGTTATAGACGCGATTTGCCTGGAGGTGAACATCTGGAAAGTTTAGAATTAGCTCATTTGCTAGTGGATACTATTGTAGATAAAAAGGGCAGCGAGATCACGCTGCTAGATTTACGGGAGCAAGCCGTTTTTGCCGACTACTTCCTCATTTGCAATGGCGACAATGACCGCCAGCTGCGGGCCATGGCCAACAGCATCGCCCAGGACGCCAAGCAAAAAGCCAAAGCCCTGGCTAGTAGCGTAGAAGGCGATCCGGAATCGGGCTGGGTACTTGTGGATTTTGGCGATTTGCTAGTCCATCTATTTTCGCCCGACATGCGCCATTACTACGATTTAGAAGGGTTGTGGGACGATGCCCACGTTGTGATGCGGATGCAATAATTTCCACCCAAAAGCAAAAAGCCCGACGCTGTGATGCACAGGTCGGGCTTTTTTTGATCCACAGAAGGTCAACTTATGACAAAAGTTGACCTTCTCTGGCGGCGTCGGATTACTTGTGTTATTCGCAAATCCAGCTTTCGGTGGCGCGGCTCCAGGTGACCAACTCTTCGGGGGCGAAGAAGAGGTTGGCCTCTTTCACGCCATTCTCTGGGCTGTCGGAGCCGTGGACGAGGTTACGGCCGATTTCCATGCCAAAGTCGCCGCGAATGCTGCCGGGGGTGGCTTCTGCTGGCTTGGTGGCACCAATGGTAGAGCGGGCCGCAGCAATGGCGTCTTTGCCTTCCCACACCATCGCCAGCACGGGGCCAGAGGTGATGTAAGAGACGAGATCGTTGAAGAACGGCCGTTCCTTGTGCACCGCATAATGTTGGTTGGCCAAATCCTCGCTCATCTGGATAAACTTCATCCCCAATAGCTTCAGGCCACGCCGCTCGAACCGGCTCACAATTTCACCCATCAGACCGCGCTGCACGCCGTCTGGTTTTACCAAAATTAATGTACGTTCCATGTTTATTGCTCCATTTTGTAGATTTTTGACGCAAAAAAAGGCAGCTTGCGGAAGCTTCGCTGCCTTTTCAAATTTGTAACTTACCTGCGGGGTGCAATTGTCACCCAAACGGACCAAATCCGCAAACAGAATTTTACATCTGGTTCAGAGCTGATCGATAAGAGGCCAACGCTTTTTGCAGCTGGCCGTTGCGCATGTAGGCATCGCCCAGCACCTGGAAGAGGGCGGGTACCTGCGGATGGGTGTCGGCCGCCCGCTCCAGTTCTGCAATGACGGCCATCATGCCAGAGCCTTCAGCCACCAGCTGTTTGAATTGGGACAGAGCGTCTTGGATACGGCCGTTGGCCAACGCAGCCTGAGCCACACCAAGCCGGTTTGAATCCACGCTGTACGCTCCAGAAGAAGGCTCAATCACCGGCTCAAACAACAGATCCTCATCGGGCAGCGGGTTCGTCGGCACCGGCGGGCTAGACCGCAGCGGTCCGGTATCAGGCAGCTGCACATCTTCCTCTGGCTCGATGGCCGCCGCCTCTGCCTCGGCCGACAGCCAGGAATCCATATCGACATCAGGCAAATTGCGCAGCCAATCTGTCTCGCCAACCACTGGGCGATTATCGCGGCTAGACAGCCAGTCGGGCAGTTCAGAATCCACATCGTCATCTATCAGGGGGCCGGTATCTGTGCCGCTGCGCGTGATCGATTCGGCCATATCCAGCGCGGGTGCCTCTGCCAGCTCATCTAATTCTGCCACGGCCAAGTCCAGGTCTGCCTCGGCCGACAATTCGTCCAGATCCGCGGTCATCCAGTCGGGCATTGCGGGCTCCGCCTCAACATCTGTCACCGACGGGAGTTCCTGTAAATCGGCTCCCTGGCGTGCAGCCAACTGTTCTAGCCAGACCATCGCCTCATCCGGATCATCCGGCACTTCGGCAATAATATCATCTGCTTCGGCCATTGCTTCGGGCGCTGCCACTTCAGGCGCAGCGGGGGTGACATTACCGGTGGCAAAAACCGCATCCTCGCTCGGTTTGATGGGCGGTGGTTCCATGTCTACATCCAGGGCCATCTCGCCGCTAAGCATCTGCTCTAGCCAGGCTTCGGGGTCTGCTTCCATGTCGGCAAAGTTAAACTCATCGAGTGCCTCGTCCTCGTCCTCGGATTCGGCAACGGGTACCTCAACTGGTTCAGGCTCTGGTTCGACGGGTCTTTCTGCCTTTTTAGGCTCGGCAACCGGAGAATGATCGGTCACGAACATGGCATCTTCGCTGGGCTTGATGGGCGGCGGCTCCATGTCTATGTCCAGGGTCATCTCACCGCTCAACATTTGCTCCAGCCACGCTTCGGGGTCATCTTCCAGGCTGCGCATCAGGTCATCGGCGGCGAAGTCGTCTGGCTCAGCCAGCAGCTCTGGTTCTGGCTCGGCAGCAATTTCGGCGACGTGATCGGTGGCAAACATGGCATCTTCGCTGGGCTTGATGGGCGGCGGCTCCATTTCGATGTCTAACAGGGCATCGCCACTCACCATCTGATCCAGCCAGGCCACGGCGGCATCCGGGTCCTCGGGCATTTCTTCTAGTTCCAGATCGTCCAGCAGGGAATCGGCCGTTTCTACGACTGTGGCTTCTCCGGCAGGCGGGGCGATCTCTTCTGGCTCGGCAACCGGGGCAACATCGGTGACAAACATGGCGTCTTCGCTGGGTTTGATGGGCGGTGGCTCCATCTCTACATCCAGGTCGGCACCCCCGAGCAGCTCTTCCAACCATGCTTCGGGGTCATCTTCCAGGGTGTCAACGTCATCCAGCGCCAGCGCGGCGGTGGCCGGGTCTGTTTCCGGCGCGGCTTCCTGCGGTTGGTCTGCGGCCGCTGCTTCGATCCAGTCCAGCGCAGCAAACAGGTCTTCATCGGAAATATTGAGGGGGAGAACGGCCGTCTCTGGCACGTCGATCCCTTCATCCCGCACCTGCTGCTCCAGGCGATTCAACGCCAGGGTGAGCGCATCTGGCTCTGGGGGCAGCAGCACGGTTTCTGGGGCATCATCTTCGTCAACCTGCGACAAGGTGTGTGCTTGTGGCGGGGTGATGATGGTAGGCGGCACTTCATCGAGCGGTTCGATGGTTGGCTCTTCATCCAGCTCATCCAGCCAGGCCAGCGCATCTTCCAGATCGGCCTCAACTTCGTCCAGGCCGTCATCGGCCTTGAGTGCGTCTGTTACCCCGGCAATGCGGTGAATCTCATCCGGGTCTTGAACCTCATTCAGCAGCGTGACGGCCGCTTCTGGCGCTGCGTCGTCTACTGTTTCAAACAGCGTTTCATCAAATTCGTCCGCCTCGTCGTCTACAGCGTCGAGCCAATCGAGGTCGGTTGCGGCAACGGCCGTTTCCAGTTCATCACCCTCGTCCAGGTCATCCAGCCCGGCAAAATCGTCGCCGAACAGGTCTGGCTCAGCCATCAGGTCATCTTCGCCAGCGGTCAGCTCGCTGAGCCAGATGTCGGCCTCGTCTTCCGCTTCGTCTTCGTCCAGCGGCGCTGCGTCCAGGCTGGCAAAGTCGCTGGTGTCGGAGCGGGTTTCGGCTGAGGGAACGGCCGTATCTGGCAGCATATCTGTGGCCAACTCATCTAGCCAGGAAAGCTCCCCATCCCCGCCAAGGTCAGCCCAGGCATCGTCTTCCGCTTCGTTGCTGGCTGGGGGCAGGTCGGTCAGCGGCGCGGCTTCAGGCAGTGGCGCTGCTTCAAACAGCGAGGATTCTTCATACAGCTCGTCTGGCTCAGCTGGGGTATCGCTGGTCAGCTCGTCCAGCCAATCCATGTTTTCCGTATCCATCGGCGCGGTGGTTTTGAGCGCCTCATCCGTATCCAGCTCTTCGTTGAGCATATTTTCGGCCACGCTGGGCAGCTCGCCTACCGGGTCTTCTTGCTGGGCCGCCAGCTCTTCCAACCAGGACATCGCATCGTCCCAATCTTCGGGCGTGCTGTCTAGCTCTTGTACCACTTCTGGGACAACGGGCAAGGCGTCGGGTTCGGCCGCTGTTTCTGGCTCTTCGGCTTCCGGCTCATCGGGGAGGGTAAGCCAATCGAGCCCCGTCTCTTCGGCCATGTCGTACGCTTCGGTCTGCTCACGCAGGGAGCCGGTATCGGCTTCCAGCTGAGTGAGCCAGGTGGTGTCTTCGGCAGAAATGGGGCCAACATCTTCAAAATCGAGGGCGTCATCCGCTTCTTCTGCCTCATCCCCGGCCATGCCAGAGAGAATTTCCGTAAGCGAGGGTTCAACTGGTTCGCCAAAATCTGGCAGCTCTGGCCGGGAATCGATCATTTCTTCGCTGTAATCAATGCCGGCCAGGAGTTCAGTGAGGCCCAACTCATCGGCGGCGGGTTCATCGAGGGCCATCGAATCAACGGCCGTTTCTACCCGACCATCCCGCTCATCTGTAATCTCATCTGGCCACAGGTTGGCCAACATGCCGGTTAAGCCCACCGCTTCTTCTGCTTCTTCGGGCGTTTCTAGCAGGTCAAAATCGTCATCGTCATCGGTCATGCTGGTGAGGTCAGCCAGCCAATCGTCGTCGTCTAACGGGTCGGTGGCGGCGTGGGGTTCTGGCGCTTCGGCCTCGTCCATGTTGGAGAACAGCGCCGTAAGGCTTACATTTTCCAGGTCCAGCTCAGCCAGGCTCAGGGCGTCGTCGCTTTCAGCTTCGGCCGTTTCGCCACCCAGGAAATCGCTCAGGTCATCGTCGTCTACCTCAGACAAAAAGCCAGAAAGGAAATCATCTTCTTCGGATTCGGCCGTTTCTGGCAGCGCCTGGTCTAGCGAGAGGTTAGACAGCAAGCCAGTGAGGCCAACTTCTGACGGTTCTTCTTCGTTGTCGGTGGGGGTGGCCGTCTCTGCCTCAAAATCTGCGCCAAAATCAGCAAAATCAAAGCCATCGCTGGGGCTGTCGGCTGGGGTTTCATCCTCATCCAGCGCAAAGTCGCCCAGCAGATCGGCCAGGCTCCCATCGGCATCTTCATCCGCCCAATCTGCCAGAAGTGAATCCATATCATCCAGCGGCAGCGCCTCATCGTCGGCCATATCGATCTTGGAGAGCAGACCGGTTAACCCAACTGGCCCTGAATCTGGGGGCTCATCAGCCAAGGTGTCATCATCCAGGTCAGAAAGTGCGACGGGTTCTTGCAGCCAGTCGGGAATGTCGGCTGAACTGGAATCCCACTCATCTACCACTTCGACGCCAGCTTCTGGTTCAGAACCGGCAAGCCAGCTGGGCATTCCTTCTGTGGCAATGGGGGGCTGACTGGGCACAGCCTCGTCGTCGTTGGTTAATTCGTTGAGCCAATCCAGGGCATCGAGTTCGGCGTCTTGATCGGCCGTTTCGGCTGGGTCTATCTGAGGTTCTTCAGGTTGTGGCTTTTCTTGGGGGTTGTTTTCACTGCTCATGGCGGTCTCCGCTTCTGAAGTGTCGAGTGAGTCTGTATAGAGCCAATCCGGGATGTCGCCGCTCTGTTCATCTTCCATGTCTGGGATCAGCAAGTTGGCGAATGATTCATCTTCTGAATTGGGAATATTCATGATGGCATCCAGATCGGCGGCTGCCGACTCTAGCCAATCATCTGCATCGCTGAGGGCAGCCAGCTGCTCTGTACTGGCGACGATGTTCATTTCTTCATCTGTTTGGCTCGATGGGTCATCATCCCAGGCCAAGTTTTCATCAATGCCACCCTCGGTGAGGGCGTCGAGCCAATCATCGGCACCTCCCAGATCGGCCGTTTCGGTGAGGATGAGGGTGTGGGGTGCCTGCTCTGCGGGGTCTAGAACGGCCGTTGGCCCATACGCCTCTTCATCTTCATCTTCTTCTTCATCTTCATATTCGTATTCATCTTCTTCCCCATCGTCCCAGGCCTCGTTTAGCAGTTGATTGCCATCCAGCGGCTCGTCGGGGAGTTCGCTCAGCCAATCGAGCGCGTCGTCGAGTTCGGCCGCAGGTGCATCTTCCGTTGGGGCCAGTGCGTCGGTGGAATCGGCGGCTTCATCTGTGGGTGCCACATCTGGTACGGGTTCAGCCAGCCAATCGAGCGCCTCATCGGGGTCTAGCTCTACGGCGTCTAACTCTTCACCCGCCATTTGCGACAACCAGAGTGGGGTTTTGGATTCCTTCACGACATGCGGGTCGCTCTCGATGGTCCAATCCATGAGCGTATCGTCCATCAGGTTGGTCGCATCGATCTGAAGATTTGAGCTGCCTTTTTTCTTGGGTGAGGCTGCTTGATCGGCGTCGGCAAGGTCATTGAGCCAGTCGTGGTCAGAATCAACGGCCGTATCGTCTGTGGGGGGAACGGCCGTATCATTCAACTCAGCAAACAGCTCTTCCGACAATTGATCTTCATCAGCAAACCAATCCGCATCCTCAGAAGGGGTGGCCAGGCCAGATTGCGAGCTCAAATCCAGCGGCTGAAAACCAGATTCATCTTCTTCATTCGCTGTCCCACGCAGATCGGCCAACCAATCTGCATTTAGCTCGCCAGTAGAAAGATTAAACGTATCTTTCGCTTTTTCCTGGGAAAACCAATCCGTTTCACTGGTAATTTGCGCAGGCTCAGACTTTTCCAAATTGTCTGTTTCGCTGCCGATATCTGCCAGCCAATCGTAGCTGTGCATGCCACTTTCTGGCTCTAGCACCACCTGCCCAGGCCTGGCATCTGGGGCGGGTGAATCCTCAAATGTTACTTCACGCACCCAATCATCGGTTGGGGCTGGGGACCCCTGGCTAACCACAGAACCGGTTTCTAAATATTCCAACGGGGCTTCTATGGGTAGGGTAAAAGCGCCATCGGTGATAAACGCCTGGCCAGGAATTGATTCTTTGTCTAATGATTTTTGGGTTTGCCAGGTTAGCCCATGCAGCCGCTGTAAATATTTCTGGGCTTCAGGAATGCGCCCTGTGTGCAGCCAAATCTCGGCCAGGATCGCATTGAGCACAATGCAGTTGGGCAGTTCTTCCAAAATTTTGAGGCACACTTCTTCTGCGTCGATGCGCTGGTCATCGCGCCAAAGCGCTTCGGCGAGCAAAACCTGCAAATCCATGCGGTCTGGCTCTTCGGCCAAAACGCGGCGCAGCTCGGCAATGGCTTGCTGGTACAGCTCACCTTGCATATAAAGCCGGGCCAAAGCGCCTGCCGTCAGCGGGATAATGCCTGGGCGTATCTCTTTTTCTACCGCATAAAGCTGGCGAAGTTCGCCCTGAATGGCCACATTGTAAGGCTGAATTTCGTAGGCACGCTCTAAATGCCAAAGGGCCTGATCATACTGGCTTTGCTCTTTATAAATGATGGAAAGCCCCACATGGCTAATAAAATCATTGGGGTCGGCACCCAGAATGCGCAGGAAAAGGTCAGCCGCATCATAATCTTGCTTTTCCAACATCGCTTTACCCAGAACGCGGTAGGTGTCTATGTGGCGGGGGTAGTGGTGCAAAATATGGCGGCAGTGCTCGATGGCTTCAACCAAACGGTTGGCGTCGATGAGTTTTTCAACTTGCTCGACATATTCATGTAAGAGAATAGAAGTCACGTTTTGCCTCAAAAAAGCTGCGAAAGAAAACGGTACGTCTGTTTCTTTCCGTTATGTAAAAACCAAGAAAAATTTATGAATACAAAAAGCGCAAGATTGGTTTTTACTTGAGCAAATCACAGAGAAAACGGTTTTTGCTTTTCAAACTACTTTCTATGATTTGCTTAGATAGTCCGTTTACATAAATATTATGCAAAGTTTCCCTTAATAAATCAAGTGATGACGTTTGAGCTGGTGCAAGAGGTGGGAGATATCTTGTTCTGGATGAGGCATGGTGCCTAGGGGATCGATGATATGGTCCTGACCCGTCAGGGCGAAAAATGTGTTGAGGATGCCGTAGGAAAGTGCCTGCACCTGGTAGCCACCTTCTAAAACGAAGAGGATACGGCCGTTTGTCAGCGTATCGGCCAGCTCGACCAACAGTCGGGAAAGGTGAGCATACCCGCTCAGGCTGAGGCCAGCCATAGCCAGGGGGTCCTGCCAGTGGGCGTCGTACCCGGCAGAGACCAGAATGAGCTCTGGTTTAAATTGACGCGCCAGGGGCTGAACCAGTTCGGTGAAGATACGGCCGTAGCCCACATCCCCGACATTGGGCATCAGCGGCACGTTCACCGTGTAACCGTGCCCAAAACCGTTGCCCAGTTCCTCGAAACTGCCCGTGCCAGGGTAAAACATCTGCGGCAAAAACAGATGGGTAGAGATAAACATCACCGAATCATCATCATAAAAAATATCTTGCGTGCCGTTGCCATGATGCACGTCAAAATCCAGGATGAGAATCCGCTTAACGCCATGCACCACCTGCGCCTGCCGGGCGGCCGCCGCCACGTTATTGAACAAACAGAAGCCGCTGATGCGGTTATGCTCGGCATGGTGCCCGGGGGGGCGCACCAGGGCAAAGCCATTTTGGGCTCGCCCGGTCATGATGTGGTCAACGGCCGTAATCGCAGCCCCCGCCGCCAGGCGAGCCAGATCGTAGCTTTGCGGCGTGGCGTAGGTATCCCCGTGGTCTAGCGCCCCACCCCCGGTGCTGGCCACTTCGCGAACCCGTTCAATGAGCGCGGGCGAATGCACCCGCCGCAGCTGCTGCACCGTGGCGGTTACCGGTTCTAGCAAGCAGGTATCGGCCAACACGCCAGTTTGGTCCAGGAAGGGCAAAATTTGTTTAATGCGTCCCTCGTTTTCTGGGTGACCTGGTTTGTTATGGGCAATAGCGGGGACATAAACAACGGCAGTAGACATACAAACTCCAAAAGTGGTAGCAAACCATGCGTGCCGAATTATAACGCATTCTGCTGTTTCGCGATAAGGTTCAGAAACAAAAAGGGGTACGGCCGTAAACGGCCGTACCCCTGTAAAACATCGTTACGCTTTCTAAACCGGCTCTTTGGGAATTCAGGGGGTTTACAGCCCGTGATGCGTGAAACGTGAAACGTGACCAGAGAGGCATCACGTTTCACGCATCACGTTTCACGCCAGACCCCACGAAATCCTGAAGACCCTCTAAACCTTAAAACAGCAGGCTGATCAAACCAAAGCCGTTGCCAATCAGCACCACCAGGCCAGCCATCACCACAGAAACCATCGACATCAGCTTGATGAGAATGTTCAGCGAGGGGCCAGAGGTGTCTTTAAACGGATCGCCCACGGTGTCACCCACAACGGCCGCTTTGTGCGCTTCAGACCCCTTACCACCATGATGCCCTTCTTCGATGTACTTCTTGGCATTGTCCCAAGCGCCACCAGAATTGGCCATCATAATAGCCAAAGCAAATGCAGAAGAAAGCCCACCAGCCAGCAAACCCAGCACGCCAGGCACACCCATCACCACCCCCACCACAATTGGCACAACAATGGCCAACAGCGACGGGTTTACCATCTCTTTGAGGGCGGCATCTGTACTAATTTCTACACATCTGGCATATTCTGGCTTAACAGTGCCATCCAGAATGCCCGGATTTTCACGGAATTGGCGACGCACCTCTTCCACCATGGCAAAGGCAGAGCGGCCAACGGCGCTCATGGTCATGGCAGAGAAGTAGAAAGCAACCATTGCCCCAATAAACAGGCCCAAAAGAAACATGGGGTTGAGCGGGTGGGCATGAAACGCTTCGATGAGTTCCGACATGGACATGGTAGCCACGTTGAGCACGCTGCCCGGCAAATTAACCACACCCTGGGCAATTAAGCTGGTGCGAATCGTTTCCAGGTAGGCGGCCAACAAAGCCAGGCCAGTGAGGGCAGCGGAGCCGATGGCAAACCCTTTACCCGTGGCTGCGGTGGTATTGCCTAGCGCATCTAGCTGGTCTGTGCGTTCACGCACTTTGGGGTCCAGGCCAGACATTTCGGCGTTGCCACCGGCGTTATCGGCGATGGGGCCGTAGGCATCGGTGGCCAGGGTAAGGCCCAGGGTAGCCAGCATACCAACGGCCGAAATACCCACGCCAAACAAGCCGTTGAGGGTGCTGTCTGCACCGCCAGAAACGTAGAAGGAAACGGCCGTACCCAACACCACAATCAACACCGGCATACCCGTGGAGCGCATCCCCACAGCCAGGCCATCAATAATGACCGTACCCGGCCCCGTATTGGCCTGGTACGCAATGCCCTGCGTGGGCTTGTATTCGGCAGAAGTGAAGTATTCCGTTACCCGACCGATAGAAATACCAACCAGCAAACCGGTAACCACCGAAACCCACACCTGCCACCAGCTGTGCTGCGACAAATTCAGCAGCATCAACAGCGGAATCGACAACAGCGCAATCAGGACAGAAGAAATTTGCACGGTGCCTTCTAGCTTCTTCATCAAATCCTGCATAGAAGCATCTTCTTTGGTACGAACCAAAAAGACACCAATAATCGACATGAGCACGCCTGTGCCAGCCAACATAAAGGGGGCGGCAAGGTAGGCCAGCTGCTCGGTCGCCGTGCCGCCCACAGCCACCACGGCAGACACACCCAAAGAAGCGGCCGCCAAAATAGAAGCTGCATAAGATTCGTAAAGGTCGGCCCCCATGCCCGCCACGTCGCCCACGTTGTCACCCACGTTGTCGGCGATGGTAGCCGGGTTGCGCGGATCATCTTCAGGGATACCGGCTTCTACTTTACCAACCA
Organism: Candidatus Leptofilum gracile; assembly: GCA_016713825.1. Taxonomy (GTDB): domain Bacteria; phylum Chloroflexota; class Anaerolineae; order Promineifilales; family Promineifilaceae; genus Leptofilum; species Leptofilum gracile. The sequence continues at coordinate 751,213 of JADJOJ010000007.1, forward strand.
GGTCGGCGCCCACATCGGCGGCTTTGGTGTAAATGCCCCCACCAACCCGGCCAAACAGCGCCATTGTAGAAGCGCCTACTGCGGCACTAAGCATAATGGTGGTAATTTTTGGAATGGCATCTGCTTCGGGGGAAAATGACAAACTTAAGCAGCAGGAACCAGATGGACATATCTAGCAGCGCAAAGCCAACCACGCTCATGCCCATCACAGCGCCGCCCCGGAAGGCAACCCGAAGGCCGTCGTTCAAGCTTTTGCTGGCGGCCCAAGCGGTACGTGCAGACGCATTGGTGGCGGTGCGCATACCAATGTACCCGGCTACACCAGAGAAAAAGCCGGCGGTGAGAAAGGCCACAGCGACCAACCACTCTTGGGCATCTAGCATGGCCAAAATAATAAACAAAACAAACAGGCCAATGAACACGCGCCCAACTGTACGCCACTGCGCTTGCAGGTAAGCCATAGCCCCTTCACGAATAGCCTGGGCAATTTCTTTCATGGTGTCATTGCCTTCATCTTCTTTCATCATGTTGGTGTAGAAGTAGTAGGCAAAGATAAGGGCAACAACAGCACCGAATGGCGCAAGAAACCAATAGATAGGCAATGATGCGTCTGAACTTTGTGCCGTAACGGAACTCAGTATCCTGACATCCATAGATGAATCTCCTCTTCTGCGAATAATTCTAGATTGCGAGTTAGTTTAGTGGCCCAACAAGACGGGGTGCCCTCGTTACGGCCGTTTACGCAACAAAGCGGTCAGCGCCCACAGATAGTCCCTGCAAGCACTCACCCGCTCCAATAAGTGTGAAATAAACTGTTGAAAGGTAAATTTTCCTCGGTGGAATGAGGTAAAGCTGGACGATTCTAACGAACGTCAGGGGGGCTGTCAACTGTTTTGTGATTTTCAGAACAAAACAAAAGAGCCGGGCATCATACCCAGCTCTTGTAAGCCTATGCGAACTAAATACGGGCTAAAACAGGTTGGCCGACCGCCACCAACGGTAATATTTGCTGCGCAGTTCATCACGCGGCGGCAGCGGGAAATAACGCAACCCGTTCATGTTTCCCAGATAAATACCGCTTTTGATCATGCGGTAGGGAAATTCGGGCGACTGCACGCGGTTTACCATCTTGGTATGCATATTCTTTTCATTCACCTCCACCAAACATTCCCGCAAGTGGTGGATGAAGTTATAGGGCAAATCACGCACGGCCCCTTGTTCGGGGTCGGCGGCCAATTCGCCTAGCTGTAATTCCACAAAGCAGACAGCGGGCAGGTGAATGAGGCTTTCTGGGTCCTGGGTGAGGAAGGCGTGGAAATCGGCGGGGCCGAGGGTGCTCACCACCAGGGGGGTTTACCGGGGCAATTTCCTGGTACATGTGCAAATCGTTGCTGCTGGCAGGAATTTCATCAGAAGCATCCAGGCCGAGCGTTTCGCCGTACCCGGTGACGAGATAAAGGCGCCGCATGGCTTCTAGGGGCACATGCTCTAACACGCGGTACGTGGCAATGTAGACAGATCGTTTGGGACGGCCGTCTGGATGCGGCACGCAGCGTTCTAACCCTTGCTCAATCTGGAAAAACGGATGGCGAAAATCTGGGTCTAATTCCACAAAACTCGCCTGACCATGCAGCTTTTTGTGGGTGCCCACCGCGTAGTACGTACCAAATTCTTCTGGCGGCAGCATAGAGGCAATAAGCGCTTCAGGGACGAGGGACATATATAAATGAACGGTCATAAGGTTACCAACTTCCTTTTCTTAAAAGTGGAGAACGGAAAGTTACTTTAAAACAACTGCAAAGATGCGCTTCCGTTTTCCTTATAAGTAAATGCCTTGGGGCCTTTGGCTTTTCAAGCAACTTTCCGGCATTTACTTAAGGGGGTAAGTCTAAATAATCTGGTGCCTATCTTCTATTTTTTAAGCTTTACACAGTAGTAACAATAAGCGGATTGTGCAGGTGATTATTGTCACGTATTAGCAATTATGGGGGAAACGGCCGTTTTTGCCACATCGATCATCTGTTTGGGCCAGGCGCAAAAATGATTAGGGTATAAAAAAAGGCTGGCGTTTGGGCAAACGCCAGCCTCAATTCGTCCGCTCAAACCAACGCTAATCCGCCAGGGTAGACAAATCGCCTTCGTCCTGGCCCATCACGCGGGCTTTGAGGATGCGGCGCATAATCTTGCCCGAGCGGGTCTTGGGCAGGCTATCCACAAACTCCACCGTAGCCGGCTTGGCAATCGGCCCCATCTCGTGCCCCACATGGTCGCGCAGCGCCATCGACAGCTTCTCGCTGGGTTCGTACCCCTGCCGCAAAATGCAGTACGCCTTGATGATGTTGCCCTTCACCTCGTTCGGGTCCGGCACGCCGATGCAGGCCGCTTCGGCCACCGCTTCATGGCTCACCAGGGCGCTTTCAATTTCGGCCGTGCCCAGCCGGTAGCCAGACACTTTGATCACGTCATCAATACGGCCGATTACCCAAATATACCCATCCTCATCCTTCTTGGCGCTGTCACCCGGCAGGTACCAACCCTGGTCGGCAAAGCGGCTCCAATATTGCGTCACATACCGGTCCGGGTCCTGGAAGATGGTGCGCAGCATCCCCGGCCAGGGTGCCTTCACCACCAGGTAACCCTCTTCATTGGCCGGCACCGGGTCACCTTCCTCATCCACCACGTCAATTTGCACGCCAGGGAAGGCGCGGCTGGCCGAACCAGGCTTCAGCGGCACGCTGGGCAGCGGGGTGATCATAAAACCGCCCGTTTCCGTCTGCCACCACGTATCCATAATCGGGCAGCGCTCCTTGCCAATGACCCGGTAATACCATTTCCACGCCTCCGGGTTGATCGGCTCGCCCACGGAGCCAAGCAGGCGCAGGCTAGAAAGATCGTGCTTGTCGGGCCAGCTTTCGCCAAAGCGCATCAGGCCACGGATGGCAGTAGGAGCCGTGTACAAAATGGTAACATGGTATTTGGCCACCAACGACCACCAACGATCCGGGTATGGATGCGTCGGTGCCCCTTCGTACATGAAGCTGGTTGCCCCCAAAATTAGCGGAGCATAAACAATGTAGCTGTGGCCAGTGATCCAGCCAGGGTCAGCGGCACACCACCAGACATCGTCTGGCTTAATATCGAACACCCACTTGAGCGTGGTGGAGGTCCACACCATGTAGCCGCCGTGCGTGTGCAAAATCGCTTTGGGCTTACCAGTGGTGCCAGAGGTGTAAAGAATAAAAAGCGGGTCCTCGGCGTCCATCACCTCGGTTTTGGCAGCAGCGTCAGCCACGGGCAGGCTCATCAGGTCGTGGTACCAATAATCACGGCCGTGTACCATTTCCACTTCGTGCCCGGTGCGCTTGACGCAAATAACAGATTGGATGGTTCCAGCACGATCCACAGCTTCGTTGGCAATCTTTTTCAGCTCGATGATGTCGCCGCGCAGCCAGGCTCCGTCGCAGGTGATGAGCAGCTTGGAGCGGCTGTCGTCGATGCGGCCCAGCAGCGCCTCGGTAGAAAAGCCGCCGTACACCACGGAGTGCATTGCCCCAATTTTGGCGCAGGCCAACATGGCAATCATCAATTCTGGGATGCGCCCCATGTAGATGGTGACACGATCCCCTTTGCCAATACCCATCGAGCGCAGCACGCTGGCAAATTTGCACACTTCGTGGTTGAGCTGCTGGTAGGTATAGACGCGGCTGTCCCCTTTTTCGCCTTCAAAGATGAGGGCGGCTTTGTTGCGAGTGGCAGTGCGCATGTGGCGGTCTAGGGCGTTGTGAATGATGTTGACTTTGGCATTGACAAACCATTTGTAGAAGGGGGCGTTGCTGTCATCCAGCACCGTTTCCCACGGTTTGTACCATTCATAATTTTCGGCAGCGATTTTGCCCCAGAACCCGGCTAAATCTTCGGTTGCAGCTTTGTGAACTTTCTCGTAATCGGGAATATGCGCCGCAGAAATAACCTCGGGTGTGGGATAGTAGACATCACCAACCATCTTTTTTTCATCAGCCATGTAAAGCCTCCTTCTTTGATGATATGTAGGGTTGTTGGGTTGATTTTTGTTTCATTTTTTGCCAGGAGTTGCTGGTAGATTGTTTACCAACTTGATGGTACCTAAGTATATTGGGAAATGGGCAAATCGTAAAACTTTCATTACTATTGTTGCTAGTGGTTGGTTTTTACTGGCTGGTAACGGGAACAAGCCACTCGCCACCAACCGCTAAAACTAATTTTCAGGAGACATTATGCCTTTAACTCATCAACTGGAACCGAAACGGCCGTTTACCCTTCAAACCCTGCCCACCGACGGCAAACAATTTCACCCCGACCGTGACGCCGCCGAAACTGAATTCAAGTCGCTCCGTACTGAGTTCATTGAATGGCAGCAGCGGCTGTATGCCGATGGCGAACAAAAGCTGCTCATTGTGCTGCAAGCGATGGATGCTGGCGGCAAAGATGGCACCATCCGCAACATTTTGAAAGGGGTAAATCCCCAGGGCGTGCGAGTAGAATCGTTCAAGGTGCCGTCTAAAAAAGAGCTGGCCCACGACTTTTTGTGGCGCATTCACCAGGTGGTGCCAGCCAAGGGGATGATTAGCGTCTTTAACCGCTCGCATTATGAAGATGTGTTGGTGGTGCGGGTGCACAACATCGTCCCAGAGGCAGTTTGGCGGCCCCGCTATGAGCAGATCAACCAGTTTGAAAAGCTGCTGCATGAAACGGGCACCCGCATTCTGAAGTTTTACCTGCACATCTCCCAGGATGAGCAAAAAGAGCGGTTTCAGGCGCGGCTGAATGAGCCGGACAAAAATTGGAAGTTTTCATTGGAAGATTTGGAAAAACGTAAATTTTGGCCCGACTACATGGCAGCGTATGAGGAAATGTTGCAGCAATGCAGCACCACTTGGGCACCGTGGCACGTGATTCCGGCCAACCAGAAGTGGTACCGCAACCTGGCCATCCTGCGCACCGTGGTGCAAACGCTGCGGGAGATGAATCCGCAATACCCTGAATCCGAGAAAAACCTGGATCAGGTGGTGATTGCGTAAATTTTTTGACACGCTGGCTGCGTTGACAGACGGCCGTCTCAATGGCATCATTATTCATCTTTTTACCAAACTTTCTTGAGGGAGAGAAATGGCTGACTTATTTACTGCTCAAAATTTTGTGGCATTTTTAACATTGCTGGCGTTAGAGACGGTGCTAGGCATCGACAACGTGATTTTTATCTCGATTTTGTCGGGCAAACTGCCAGAGAAAGACCAGGCCAAGGGGCGGCAGTTGGGCATCGCTTTTGCGGTGATCAGCCGCATCATCTTGCTGCTGGCCATCACCTGGGTGCAGCGCCTGGAAGGTACCCACCTGCTTACCCTGTTTGGCAACCACATTTCCGGCAAAGATATGGTGCTGCTGCTGGGTGGCATGTTCCTGATTGGCAAAAGCACCTACGAAATTCATGAAAAGCTGGACACCGAAGACCACGGCTCTCACTCGGTGAAGGAAGGCAAGCTAACCTTACAAAGCATGATTGCTCAGGTGCTGCTGATTGATGTGGTGTTCTCGCTGGATTCGGTGATTACGGCCGTTGGTATTTCAGACTCGCTGCCAGTTATGATCACAGCCATTGTCCTGGCCGCAGTCATCATGGTGGTCTTCTCTGGCCAGGTGAGCGCCTTCATCGAGCGCCATCCTTCTATGAAAATTTTGGCGCTGTCGTTCCTCATTCTCATCGGCTCCATGCTGGTGATTGAAGGGTGGGCCCACGAGGCGGCCGAAGATTTGCACCTGAAGAACTACATCTACTTTGCTATGGCCTTTGCCGTGATTGTGGACTTCTTGCAGCTGCGCCTTAAAACAAAAGAAAACAAGCCGGTGAAGCTGCACAACCAGCCCACCCTGCCAGAAGGCGGCGACTAAATTGGCAATAAAAAAAATCCCCGGAGACTACTCGTCTCCGGGGATTTTTTAGTTTTAACTATTGATGTCTTGACGATTGAATAGTACGGCCGTTGCCAACAAAAGCCCCACCAACCAACCCGTCACAATCAAAATGGAAGTTGATAATGGTTGAACGGCCGTTAATCCCGGTATGCCCCCCACGTTTGACCCCACCCCATCTAAAATCCAGCTCCGAATATTTTCCAGATTATAAGAGGGTGTCACCACAAAAACATTGACCAAATTCGGCCGATTTAGAATACCGCTCACCACCAGCAGCAGCAAGATCGAGGCAAACTCCACAATGCTCACCCCCACCGTCAGCAACACAGCAGCCATCACCGACCGACTGTAAAGAGCAATCAGCGCCGCAATTGCTGCGGAAATGGTTAGACTGGCAAACGTCACCAATATTTGCGAAAAATAGTCTGGCAAATAGGAGGCAAAATCTACCTCTGCCACTGGTGGCCCGTAGGACGAATCAAACAAAATGGATGAAAGCCAGCTACCCCCCGCGACGATCAAAGAAGTAGCCAGCAGCGCCAGCAAAATCAAGGTAATCGATACAATAAATTTTGCCAAAACCAGCACCGTACGTGACTGACCCGGCAAGATGTTTTTCCAGGTTCCCCACTGAAATTCACCCGCAAACGCCACCGCAATAAAAGCAATAAACGGCATCTGCAAAAATGTGCCGCCGGGGAAGCCGGTCAGCAGCGTCCAGACCATCAGCAAATCATCAGTCCAGGTGCGGGTACGGGCGGCATTAAATTCACGCAGATCGGGAATGAGCAGGCCGGGCAAAATATCTATCATCAACGTGATGATCAGTGCACCAACCGGAAAAATGAGCACTAAAAAGGAAAAAGCTCTGGTATGGCCCAACAGTTTGCGCCACTCTGCGCTCAAGGCGTTACGCATCTGCTCCCCCCGTGGCGGCCAAAAAGAGCGCTTCTAAACTTTGCTGCTGCACGGCCACCTGGAAAATTTGCACCTCAGCGGCAACAAGCTGCTGCACAATTTCTGGCACATGCTCCCGCGCGGCTTGTACTTCCAACCAACGGCCGTTTGCCACCGTAGGCCATTTGGGCAGCAGCAGCCCCAACGCCCGCGCCAGCGGCAGCACCTCTAACCGAATCATCGCCTGAGACGAGAGCAGGTCGGCCACGTTGCCCGTTTGCACCAAACGGCCGTTGCTAATAATCCCCACCTGGTCGCACACCTGCTCCACCTCGCTCAGCATGTGGCTGGAGAGAAAAACCGTTTTCCCCTGCTTCTCCACCAAATCCCGAACAAAAAGGCGCACATCCTGAATGCCCGCCGGGTCTAGCCCGTTGGTAGGCTCATCCAAAATGACCAGATCAGGGTCATGCAGCAGGGCGGCAGCCAGCCCCAGCCGCTGCTTCATGCCGGTAGAGTAGCCGCTCACCTTGCGGTCGGCGCGGTCGGCCATGCCCACCTGTGCCAGCAAGGTTTGCCCACGCTGTGGATCGTAACAACCGCGCGTGCGGGCCAAAACCTCCAAATTTTTACGCCCGGTCAGAAAATCATAAAATGCTGCACCTTCCACCAGCGCCCCCACTTTTTGCAGCAGCGGCGGGTTGTTTTGCACGGGACGGCCGTACAGCAAAACGGTCCCGGTAGACGGCCGTATTAAATCCATCATCATACGAATGGTCGTGCTTTTACCTGCGCCGTTTGGCCCCAAAAAGCCAAACACCTGCCCGGCAGCAACTTCCAAACTCAGATGACGCACCGCCTCAACACGCTTACGGCGGCGGCCAAAAGTTTTACTGACATTTTCTAATTGAATCGCAAAATTTTGTGACATGGCAACGAGAAGAAATTGAGTAATTACCCAATTACCGATTACTAATTACTGAATTACAGTTCTGTCTCACCAACTGGTTCCGCATCTTCAGCCTCTTCCGGTTCTGGCAGCGGGTTGGGGGCGGGAACGGCCGTATCCACCACATTCGCTTTGTACGGGTCTACCGCATGGTTGCCGCAGTACGGGCACAAATTCCATTGCAGCTCCAGCAGCGAATCGCAGTCGGGGCACGCTTTTTTCAGGCGGGTGTGGCAGTGGGGGCACAGCAGCCATTTGTCGTCGATGACGCGAGAACAGCCAGGGCAATGCGGCCGTTCTTCAATCTCTTGCAGCAGCGCCTCTTCCTCCAGCGCCCGCTCATACGCCTCCGCTAACGTTTCTGGCGGCCGTAAAATGAAGTAAATCACAATGCCCACCACCGGCAGCGCCGCCACCAGCAGCGCCGCCAACAGTTGGGCAAACGGGTCACGCGAGCGAGCCCGCATATCCCGAAAAGCCCAAATTACCAGGCTCAACCAAAGGGCCGCCAACAAAGCACCCATCACGGCGGCTACAATCGTTAAATAACTAACAAGCGTATCAAGGGTTGGCAAGCTCATATTGGCGAAGATTATAGCACAAAGCGCCGAGCGCAAAGCGCAACCTTAGCGTAATCGCATACTCGGTTTGTCTACCAGGTACGCGGAGTTTTGAAGATTACGGGTCTTTAAGATTTGGCGGGGTCAGGCTAATTTTTGCAGCGAATTAGCCCGAATGAACGCGAATTTTCGTGTGAATTGAAGTAGTCAATCATGCCTTGAACAAAATTTCATCGCAAAGGACGCAAAGAGCGCAAAGTTTTACGCTTTAATCTTGGCGTTCTTCGCGTGCTTTGCGGTTCAACCAATTCTTGACCATTACAAATTTTCGTGTGAATCGTTACAAAACAAAAAAGGCGCTCTACTGTTAGAGCGCCCCTTTGGCATTCATTTGGCGGGAAACTTCTTACCAACCAGACGTAATGCGGCTGTACATATTACCGATTTGAGGACCCAGCAGGGAGATGACAACAATAACCACCACCGCTACCAGGACAAGGACAAGTGCATATTCAATCAACCCCTGTCCTTGCTGCCCCTCGTTGTTAAGAAATAACATGATGTCCTCTCAAAAAATGATGAAAAAGTAATCTTTAAATGGATATGCCCATGAAACCATTTAATTCTTACAGCACTTATAACAGCAAGATTACCTTTTTCCTAGCAAAAATTTACCAGGCGCACCCCGGCAAAGCTGCCCAATGAGTGACAATCCAGAATTGTCACCGCTAATTTGCCTAAATTGTCTCTTTGCAAAACAAGATTGTCTCTGTAAAGTTGGGTCATTCTTGCCGATTGGAGGCATCTATGAAAGGTCAATTTGCCCGGCGCATGGCGCGGACACAAAAATCGTTTATCCGTGAAATTCTCAAGGTCACCCAAAATCCAGCCGTCATTTCCTTTGCTGGCGGGCTGCCCAACCCCAACTACTTCCCCATCGAGCCGCTGCGGGCGGCGGCCGACCGCGTTTTGGCCGAACAGGGCAAGCTGGCGCTGCAATATGCCCCTACCCTGGGCCACGAACCGCTGCGGGCTTTCATTGCCCAACGGTACGCCGAGCGTACCGGGCTGGCGGTTGACCCAGATGAAATTCTCATCACCAACGGGTCGCAGCAGGGGCTGGATTTGGTGGGCAAAATTTTGATCGATCCCGGTGACCACGCGCTGGTGGAGTCGCCCAGCTACCTGGGCGGCATCCAGGCGTTTACGATGTACGAGCCGGAATTTCAGGCGGTGCCGTTGGGGAAGATGGGGTGGATACGGCCGTTCTCGCCCACCACGCCGCCCATCCCCTCAGCAAACTATTCTACGCCCTGCCCAACTTCCAAAACCCCAGCGGCATCACCTACTCGCTGGCAACCCGCCAGGCCGTCAGCCAAATCCTGGCCGACAACCAAACCTTCCTCATTGAAGACGATCCGTACCGCGAGCTGCGCTTTTTGGGCGACGATTTGCCGCCCATCGCCAGCTTCAACCGGGAACGCGCCTTCTTGCTCGGCTCGTTTTCCAAAATTGTGGCCCCCGGCTTCCGCATGGGCTGGATTTGCGCCCCCGCGCCGCTGATGGACAAGCTGGTGACCGCCAAGCAAGGCACCGATTTGCACTCCAACTACGTCTCCCAGCTCATCATTCACCGCTACCTGCAAGACAACGACCTGGACGGCCACATCGCCACCATCCGCGCCGCGTACAAGCAGCAGCGCGAAACGATGATCGGCATGATCGAAGAATGCTTCCCGCCAGAGGTTGCCTACACGCTGCCAGAAGGGGGCATGTTCTTGTGGATCAGCCTGCCGCCGCAGCTTTCGGCGATGGCGTTGTTTGAGGTTGCCGCCAAAGAAAACGTCGTCTTCGTGCCCGGCGCGCCGTTCCACGTAGACGGCACCGGCCAAAACACGATGCGCCTCAGCTTCTCCAACACCGCGCCAGAACAAATTGAGGTGGGCATGGCAAGATTAGCGACCGCGATTAAGCAGATGATGGTAACAAGATAAAAATCAAAGATTTCGCAGATTTTCCAGATTTCTAAATCTTTTTAATCTGCGAAATCTGTTGATAAAAAAGAAGAAATGCTCGACCTAACCGTAAACCGCGACAGCAAACCGCCCCTGTACCGCCAAATTGCGGAGCAGATCAAGACGCAGATTAGCAACGGCCGTCTCCCTGCCAACAGCCGCCTGCCCACCGTGCGCGGTCTGGCCCACTCGTTGGGGGTGACGCGGCTGACGGTGCAAAATGCGTATGCGGAGCTGCAAGCCGATGGCTGGGTAGAAGCCACCGTGGGCAGAGGGACGTTTGTGAGTACGGCCGTTCAGCAAATGAGCCTGCAACCCACCGTCGGCCAATATCTGACGCCCGACAGCGCCATCAACGACATGCTGGCCATCAACCAGGTCATCGGCGTGCGTTCGATGGCCATGGCCCACGCCGATCCGTCGCTGTTTCCGCTGGATGCCTTTTGGCAGCAGATGGACCAGCTGCGCCCGGAAGCCAGCCAGCTGTTCAGCTACGGCCCCATCCAGGGGGACGCCGCCCTGCGCGTGGCCATCGCCCAGATGCTGCACGAAGACGGCATCGCCGCCGCGCCCGACGATATTTTGATTACTTCCGGGGCGATGCAGTCGATTTCCCTGGCGGCGCAGGCGGTGTGCCAGCCGGGCGACGCCGTTTTGGTGGAGCAGCCCACTTTTTTGGGGGTACTGAACGTGCTCAAAGCGCAGGGATTACGGCCGTTGCACCTGCCCATCCAGCCACACGGCCCCGATTTGGCCCAGATGGCCCAGCTCATCCAAACCCATCGCCCGCGCTGTTTTTACACCGTGCCCAACTACCACAATCCCACCGGCTACACCGCCAGCGCTGCCAAACGGCAGGCCATTTTACAGCTGGCCCAGCAGCACAACCTGCTCATCATCGAAGACGACATTTACGGCAAGCTGGGCTTTGCTGGCCCGCCGCCGCCCAGCTACAAGCAGCAAGACGCGGACGACCGGGTGCTTTACCTGAGCAGCTTCTCCAAAATGCTGATGCCCGGGCTGCGCGTCGGCTACCTGCTGATGCCACCCGCCTGGCGCGACCAGCTGCTCACCCTGCGCCGCGCCACCGATTTGTGCGGTACCGGCCTGCTCCAGCGCGCCCTGGCCCACTTTTTGCAGGAGGGTGGCCTGAAAAAGCATCTGCGGCGGGCGCTGCCGGTTTACCAGGAAAGGCGGGATGCTTTGTTGAACAGTTTGAGGCGGTGGATGCCAACGGCCGTTCGCTGGAGTGAACCGCAAGGTGGCTTTAGCTGCTGGGTCAGCCTGCCCCGCTGCGCCCCGCCCGGCTTGCTGTACCACCAGGCGCTGCAAAACGGCTTTGCCTTCACCCCCGGCGAAGCGTACCTGCTAGACGACGACGGCCGCGAATATTTGCGGCTCTGCTTCGGCAATCTGGGCACAGACGGCATTGAGGCGGGCGTTAAGCTGCTCGGCACGCTCATCCAGCAGCAGCTTACCAACGCCCCCTCCCCCGGCGACTGGCTACCCTATGTTTAATTTAATGGGACGCAGATGAACGCGGATTAACGCGGATTCATTCTACTTCATCTGCGTCATCCGCGTTCATCCGCGTCCCATTTTGGAGAAATTAAGATGCAAACGATTGGTTTACTTGGCGGCATGAGTTGGGAAAGTACCGAACTGTACTACCGCTGGATCAATGAACGGGTAAAAGAAAAGTTAGGCGGGCTGCACTCGGCCAAAATTGTGCTGGTGAGCGTCGATTTTCAGGAGATCGAAACGTTGCAGCACGAAGGCCGCTGGGATGAGGCGGGCGCAGCCCTTGCCAAAGCGGCGCAGCAAATCGAAGCCGCCGGGGCCGACTTTTTGCTCATCTGCACCAACACCATGCACAAAGTGGCTCCGCAAATTGAAGCAGCGATCCACATTCCGATTTTGCACCTGGCAGACGCAACGGCCGTTCGCATCCAGCAACATGGTCTCAAAAAAGTCGGCTTACTGGGCACCCGCTTCACCATGGAGCAAGATTTTTACCGGGGACGGCTGGAGCAGCACGGCCTGGAAGTGATCATCCCACCCGCCGCCGACCGGGCCATCGTACACGGCGTCATCTACAACGAATTGTGCCTGGGCAAAGTAGAAGATGCATCTCGTAATGAATTCCTGCGCATCATCAACGACCTGCACGCGCAAGGGGCCGAGGGCATCATCGAAGGCTGCACCGAAATTGTGCTGCTGGTTCAGCAGCAGCACACGCCCGTGCCCCTATTCGACACAACGGCGATTCATGCGGAAACGGCCGTAAACCGCGCTCTAGGTCTAACCTAAGTGCCAGGCACGGGGCAAACCATCTTAAATGACCAGGTGTTTGCGCCCCGTGCCTGGCACTTGTAACGAGGTTTTTATGAACCAACAGCTAAAACAAGACCAGCAAAACCAGAATGAACTGTTGCAAACGGCCGTTCACGCCGCCACCGAATTTTTGACCACGCTGCCAGAACGGAAAGCGGCCGTTTTCCCGCAAACGCCAGCCAATCGGCCCAACTTGCCGGAAATTGGCCTGGGTGGGGAAGCTGCGCTGCGCCAGTTCCGCCAACGATTTGAAGCCGGGCTTTCCGGCAGCGCCGGGCCGCGCTACCTGGGTTTTGTCACCGGCGGCAGCACCCCCGCCGCCCTGCTCGGCGACTGGCTGGCGTCTACCTACGATCAAAATCCGACGGCTGACGAAGATTCAATTGCGCCGCAGGTGGAGCAGGAAGCGATTCATTGGCTGCGCCAGCTTTTTGGCCTGCCAGAGGCGTTTGCCGGCACGTTTGTGAGCGGGGCAACGCTGAGCAATTTTGTGGGATTGGCCCAGGCGCGGCAGTGGATTGGGCAGCAGCAGGGGATCAACGTGGCCGAAGAGGGAATGTGGGCGGTACGGCCGTTTCCCATCCTCGCCGCCACGCCCCATTCCAGCGCCAAAAAGGCATTGGCCATGCTGGGATTGGGGCGCAGAGCCGTCACCCCCGTGCCCACCCTGCCCAATCGCGAAGCGATGGACGTGGCTGCCCTGGCCGAAATCCTGGCCACGCTGGACCAGCCCGCCGTGGTCATCGCCAGCGGCGGCACCGTCAACACCGTCGATTTTGACGATTTACAGGCGCTGGCCGAACTAAAACAAAAATTCAACTTTTGGCTGCACCTGGACGCGGCGTTTGGGGGCTTTGCCGCCTGCTCTCCCCAGTTTGCCCACCTGCTGGCCGGGCAGGAAGCGGCCGACTCGATCACCATCGACGCCCACAAATGGCTCAACGTGCCGTATGATTCGGCGATGAGCTTCACGCGCCATCCCGACTTGCAGCTGGCGGTGTTCCAAAATACGGCCGTTTACCTGGGTGAGCTGGGCGAAACTCCCAGCCTGGTGCATTGGACGCCGCAAAATTCCCGCCGCTTTCGCGCCCTGCCCGCCTGGATGAGTTTATTGGCATACGGCCGTTCCGGCTACTGCGACATCGTGGAACGCAACTGCGCCCAGGCGCGCTGGCTGGGGGAGCAAATCGAACAGTCGGCCCAATTTAAGCTGCTGGCCCCGGTGCAGCTCAACTGCGTTTGTTTTGCTGTGGCTAAAGCCAACAGCCTAAAGGATATTCAGGCGTTTTTGGCCAAAGTGCGCGACGACGGCCGTACCTACCTGACCCAAACCGTCTACCAGGGCCAACCCGCCATCCGCGCCGCCTTTTCCAACTGGCAAACCGAGCAGCGGGATGTGGAAATATGTTGGCAGGCGCTTTGTGAGTTGGTGGAGATTGGAGATTAGAGATTGAGATTGAGCGAGTCTCTAATCTCCAATCTCCAATCTCCTTAAAATAATTATGTCAACTAGAGCAGGAACCATTTCGCCCGTCAAAAACGCCATCTGGCAAGGCATCAAAGCCGAAATTCCCATCACCATCGGCGTCATTCCCTTTGGCCTGATTTACGGCGTGCTGGGACTGTCCGCCGGACTGACGCCGCTGCAAGCGCAGGCGATGTCCTCGATTGTGTTTGCCGGATCGGCCCAATTTTTGGGGGCGCAGCTCATCAGCGTGGGCACGCCGCTGCCCGTTTTGTGGCTCACCACCTTCATCGTGAATTTACGACATGTGCTGTACAGCACCGCCCTCGGCCCCGACGTGCAGCATTTGTCGCGCAAGTGGCGCTGGCTGCTGGCCTACCTGCTCACCGACGAGGCGTATGCGGCAACGGCCGTTCATTACGGCAACCATCAAATCCCGCTGGCGCACAAACATTATTTTTGGCTGGGGGCAGGCTTTACGCTGTGGGGGGTGTGGCAGTTGAGTACGGCCGTTGGCATCCTGCTAGGCACCCAGGTACCGCCAGAGTGGGGTCTCGATTTCACCCTGGCGCTCACCTTCATCGGCATCGTCGTGCCCAGCCTTAAGGACCGCCCCAACGCGATGGCGGCCCTCAGCGCCGGGCTGGTGGCTGTGCTGGCCTTTAGCCTGCCGTACAAGCTCGGCCTCATGCTGGCCACGCTCACCGGCATCGCCGTCGGCGTCTGGCTAGAAAACAGAAAAGGGAAAATGGGACACTGATAAACACAGATGGCTCTACTGAAAAAAGGGTGATTTCACCGCAGAGGCGCGGAGAGCGCAGAGATTTTTCTCTGGTAATCTTTAAAACTCTGCGTCCTTTGCGTCTTTGCGGTTTGTTTTTTCAGTGGGCTCATCTGTATCCAATCAAAATTTGGAAGCAATTATGAATCTATGGATTGCAATTATCGGCATGGGCATCATCACCTACGCCATTCGGCTGGCCCCGATTTGGCTGCTGGAGCGGGCCACCATCAGCCCCGGCTGGCGACAGGCGCTGCGCTTTGTGCCTGCGGCCGTTCTTTCCGCTATCATTTTGCCAGAACTGTTCCTGCCCGGCGGCACGCTCGACCTGTCGCTGGGCAATGCCCGCCTGCTGGCTGGCCTGGCTGCCATTCTGGTGGCGTGGCGCACCAAGAATATTTTATGGACGCTGGCGGTGGGGATGGGGTTGTTGTGGGTTTTGGGATGAAGGGGTGACAAGGTGACAAGGTGACAAGGTGAAGGGGTGAATTGCTTGGTTTTTCTGACTTGCCACTCGCCCACTCGCCCACTCGCAAACTTTCGAGGTAAACATGATTGAAGAATTTGTAGAAGTTGGTGTTGTAAAAGAACTGTATCGCTTTCCAGTGAAGTCGATGCGGGGGGAGGCGTTGACGGAGGCGTTTGCCTTCTGGCACGGCTTTGCGGGCGATCGGCGGTATGCGTTTGTGCGCTCGGAAAATCGTTCTGGCTTTCCCTGGCTAACGGGGCGCGAAATTCCGCAAATGTTGCAGTTTGCGCCTCGCTTTACCGATCTGAGCGATGTAGAAAATTCGCCACTGGTTGTGGATTTGCCAGACGGCCGTTCCCTCCCCATCGACGCGCCAGAACTCAACGAAGTCTTGGCCGCAGCGTACGGCAAGCCAGTCCACCTGATCAAAATTGGGCGCGGCGCATTCGACAGCCAGGTGATTTCTGTGATGAGCACGGCCACGGTGGCGGAACTGGGCAAGATGATTGGAACGGCCGTCACCCCTCTCCGCTTCCGCCAAAACATCATCATCGAACCGTTCGACGACCAGCCGTTTGTGGAAGAGCGCTGGCTAGACAGCAGCCTGGTGTTTGGCAGCCATGACGACAGTCTGCGGATTCGCCTCAACCGGCGCATCCAGCGCTGCGTGATGATCAATATCGATCCGGAAACGGCCGTAAAAGAGCCAAACGTGCTCAAAACCGTCGCCCAATCACGGCAAAACTGCGCGGGCGTGCACAGCAGCACCGAGCGCCCCGGCATGATCCGCGTGGGTGCTGTGGTGAGGCTGGTTAGAGCGTAATGAAGTAATTAGGTAATTGGCCAATTGCTCAATTACCCAATTACAAAAGGTTTAAACGATGGAAGCTTTCACAATTGAACAACTCATTGCCGAACAAGCCAAAGGCACAAAGCTGTACCATGAATTTTGCGCCACGAGCCTAGTCTGGGGCTGATTCCCCGGCGGGCGGCGTGGACCCACAGCAGCCGCACAACGAGGACGAGGTGTACTACATCGTCAGCGGCCAGGGGCAGATTGACGTGGGCGACGAGACCCAGCCGGTGCAGCCGGGCAGTATCGTCTTTGTGGCGGCGCACGTGCCGCACAAATTTCATTCCATCACCGAAGACCTCAAAATCCTGGTCTTTTTTGCCCCTGCCGAGACATAAAAATTTGCCACAGCGGTCACAGAGAGTTAAGAGAATGGTTGAGCGCTTAGACTTTTGAAGTTTTGCACCGAAATGCAGCAAGTTCTGGATAGAAAAACTTCAAAAGTCTCTGGACTAACTAAACCAAAAACCAAACCCTCTTTTCCCTCTGTGGCCAAAGAGAAAAATATGCCTACCTACCCTTTTATGCAAGTGGATGCGTTTACGGAACGGCCGTTAGCCGGAAATCCGTGCGCCATCATTCTTAACGCCGACGATTTGAGCGCCGAGCAGATGCTAGCTATCGCCAAAGAGATGAATTTGTCCGAAACGGCGTTTGTCCTCAAATCGGAGATTGCCGACGTGCGGGCGCGCTACTTCACCCCCGGCCGAGGAGATTCCGCTGGCGGGCCATCCCACCATCGCCACCATCCATGCCCTGGTCGAGCGCGGCGACATCCCGCTACAGGGTGATTACACGAAAATATCGCTGGAATTGCAGGTGGGGCCAGTGTCGATTGAGCTGTACCCCGCCCCAACCGGCGTGCGCGTGGTGATGAACCAGAAGAAGCCACAATTTTTGGCCACGCTGGCCCCGGCTGAGGTGATGCCCCATTTTGGCCTCACCGCCGCCGACTGTCTGCCCGGCGCTCTGCCGCAAATCGTCAGCACCGGCACGCCCCAGCTGATGATCCCCGTGCGGGATTTGGCTGCCCTGCGCCGCGCCTGGCTGAACAGCGCCACCTACCCCGCCTTCCGCGACCAGGCTGGCTTTTTCAGCCCACACCTGTTCTGCCTGCAAGGCGTCACCGATGCGGGCGACACCTTTGCCCGCCATTTCGGCGTGCCGCCAGACACGATGGAAGATCCGTTCACCGGCTCGGCCACCGGCGGCATGGCCGCTTACCTGTGGCACCATCGCCTGCTGGCCCAACCCACCTTCATCGCCGAGCAGGGCCACTGGATGAACCGCCCTGGCCAGGCGCAGGTGGAAATTGTTGGCCCGCCGGAGAATATCGAAACCGTGAAAGTGGGGGGAACGGCCGTTACCGTCATGCGCGGTGAATTAACTATCTAAACCAGGTGCGACGCACTTTGAAAGTGCGTCGCACCTAAAAACTGGAGCAACGATGAAAGAGTACACTCAACTAGCCAATACCGAAGTCCGCCGCGCCGACCGCGCCGTCACCGACGAAGCCTGGATTCGCACAATGCTGCACCGCGCCGCCGTCGGCGTGCTGGCCTTCAACCAGGGCGACCAGCCGTTCCTCAACAGCAACTTGTTTGTCTACGATGAAGCGGCGCACGCCATCTACATGCACACTGCCCGCGTGGGCCGCACGTCCGCCAACCTGGCTGCAGAAACCAAAATCTGCTTCACCATTTTTGAGATGGGCCGCCTGCTGCCCGCCGCCACCGCGTTGGAGTTCAGCGTGGAGTACAGCGGGGTGACGGTGTTTGGTACGGCCGTTACCATCACCGACCCCAGCGAAGCCCAACACGGCCTGCAACTGCTGCTAAACAAATACGCCCCCCACCTGAAACCAGACCAGGATTACCGGGGCATCACCGCAGAAGAGCTGAAGCGAACGGCCGTTTACCGCCTGAACATCCACGAATGGAGCGGCAAGAAGAAAGAGGTGGCGGAAGATTTTCCGGGGGCATTCTTTTACAACCCGTAATCGGTAATCAGTAATCGGTAATCGGTGGTCCGTTCACCGATTACCGATAACCGTTCACCGATTACCGACTACCAAAAACCCAGTCGCCTGCCAAAAGTGAACGCGCTATAGTACGGGCATGGAACACGTACAGCCACCAGGCATTCATCCAGAGCACGACGTTAGCCATAAACGGCCGTTAGCCTACCACGAACTGCGCGACATCATCGACCTGAGTTTGTGGGCCGGGCAAATGCTGCTGCAGCACGGGGCCACCAGCCAGCGCGTCGAAGAGTCGGTGCACAAAATTGGCACCGGCCTCGGCTGCGACTGGCTAGACATCCTCGTCTCGCCCAACGTCATCACCATTACCGCCTCCAGCGGCACCGAATTCCGCACCAAACTGCGCCGGGTGACCTCGCTGGGGGTGGATTTGGGCAAGGTAACGGCCGTAAACGACCTCAGCCGCCGCATCATCAACGGTGAACTGGATCGCTTCCAAATGCGCACCGAACTGGAGCATATCGACAAGATGCCCCGCAGCTACAATCGCTGGCTGGTGGTCATCATGGTGGGGCTGGCCTGCGCCGCCTTCAGCCGCTTGTTCGGCGGCGACTGGACTGTTTTTGGCATTACTTTTGGCGCTTCGGCCGTTTCGATGTTTTTGCGGCAGGAACTGACCCATCGCTACTTCAACCCGCTGCTGGTGGTGGTCGTCTGCGCCTTTGTCGCGGGCTGCCTGGCCAGCACCGCCGGGCTGTTTCAATTGAGTGACCAGCCAGAGACGGCGCTGGCAGCGGCCGTTTTGCTGCTAGTGCCCGGTGTGCCGCTCATCAACGCCGCCCAGGACCTCATTCGCGGCCATCTGGTCACCGGCATCGCCCGTGGCGTGACGGGGCTGCTCATCTCCCTGGCCATTGCCCTGGGGCTGCTGCTGGCCCTCAGCCTGACGGGGGTGACGCTGTGAACCCGCAACTTGCCGCCCTGCTGGCCGACGCGTTTTGGTCGGCCGTGGCCGCCACCGGCTTTGCCATCCTGTTCAACGTGCCGCCCCGCGCCCTGTTCGGCTGCGCCGTGGCGGCCGCCATCGGCCACGCCCTGCGCACCTGGACTGTCCAGCTGGGGCTGCCCATCGAACCCGCCACGCTGCTGGCGGCCACCACCATCGGCTTCATGGGCGTCTACCTGGCCCGCTGGTTCCAATCGCCCACGGCGATCTTCACCGTACCCGCCGTCATCCCGATGGTGCCCGGCACGTTTGCCTTCCGCACCATGCTGGGCATTTTGCAGCTGACCACGCTAGACATCGCCAACAGCGGCCCCGTACTCACGGAGGTC
Source organism: Candidatus Leptofilum gracile (assembly GCA_016713825.1). Classification (GTDB taxonomy): domain Bacteria; phylum Chloroflexota; class Anaerolineae; order Promineifilales; family Promineifilaceae; genus Leptofilum; species Leptofilum gracile. Next base: position 770,801 of record JADJOJ010000007.1, read on the forward strand.
AGCCTGAACGCCATCAAAACCGGCCTCATTTTGGCCGCGCTGGCAGGCGGCATCATTGCCCCCAGGTTGTTGTTCCGGCGGCAAAAGCCGGTTGTGTAAAGTGTCAAAATCAAAGATTACGCAGATTCAACAGATTTTTTTAATCTTTTAAATCTGCGAAATCTGTTGATAAAAGCAGGAGAAAATCAGTCAATGAGTATCACCATTCACCCCATGCAGGCGGCTGACTGGACGGCCGTTTCCCAAATTTACGCCGACGGGATGGCCACCGGAGAAGCCACCTTTGAAACCGAGGTGCCCACCTGGGAAATCTGGAACGCCGGGCGCATGGCCGCCTGCCGCTTTGTGGCCCGGTCCGAGGCGGGCGAGGTGGTGGGCTGGGCGGCGCTTTCGGCCGTTTCCAGCCGCTGCGTCTACGCAGGCGTGGCCGAAGTGAGCGTGTACGTGGCGCCCACCGCCTGGGGGCAGGGCATCGGCAAGCAACTGCTGCAAGCGCTGGTCGATGGCTCGGAAGGGCAAGGCATCTGGATGCTGCAAGCCAGCATTTTCCCAGAAAATGTGGCCAGTGTGACCCTGCACGAGAAGTGCGGTTTTCGCGTGGTGGGACGACGAGAAAAGTTGGGGCAGCAGTACGGCCGTTGGCGGGACGTCCTCTTCATGGAGCGGCGCAGCACAAAGGTAGGCGTGGCGTGATTGTGATTGTGATGGGCGTGTCTGGCTGTGGTAAAAGCACGGTGGGGGCGGCGTTGAGTGGGGTGTGGGAACGGCCGTTCTTCGACGGCGACGACTTCCATCCACCCGAAAACGTGGCCAAAATGGCCGCTGGCCTGCCCCTCAACGATGATGACCGCGCCCCCTGGCTGGCCCGCCTGCGCCAGCTCATCGACGAACATCTGGCCGCTGGGGAAGACGCCATTCTGGCCACCTCCGCCCTCAAAGCCAGGTACCGCCAGACGCTCGGCTGCGACCGGCCAGAGCTGCTGCTGGTACATCTGCACGGCAGCTACGAGCAAATTTTGCAGCGCATGGCCCGGCGCAACCATTTCATGCCGCCGGAGCTGCTGCAAAGCCAGTTCGACACGCTGGAACCGCCGCAAAACGCCCTGGTTTTGGACATTGAACGCCCGGTGGCGGCGCTGGTGCTGGACATTTTGGCGGCGCTGAACAAGCGGGGTGCCAATGCAGCGGTATGAAATCCGGCAGTGCGAAGCGGCAGATTGCCAGTTTCGCTTCCCGGTGGCGGTGGGGGATAAGGCAGGCACACGCTGCCCTCACTGCGGAGCGCCGACGGCGTTGGCGGCCATGCCGCAAGCAGGCGGCACACCACAGATCACCACACCTCCTCGCTACACGCAGTTGGCGCTGCTGCTGGACAACATTCGCAGCTTGTACAACGTGGGGGCCATCATGCGCACCGCCGATGGCGCGGGGATTGCGCAGCTGCATTTGGGCGGCATCACCGCCCCGCCGACGCACCCCAAGCTGGCCAAAACCGCCCTCGGTGCGGAGAGCGCCCTGCCCTGGACGCAGCACCGCAACAGCGTTCACGCCGTGCAGCAGCTCAAGTCGGAGGGGTATAAAATTTGGGTGTTGGAGGAGGGGGAAACGGCCGTAAATCTCTTCACCGCCGCGCTGCCGCAGCCAGCCAACCAACCCGTCCTGCTGGTCATCGGCAACGAAAAAGTGGGCGTAGACCCGGAAATTGTGGCCCTGGCCGACCAAATTTTTGCCCTGCCGATGAGCGGTGTCAAAAACTCGCTCAACGTCGCCGTCGCCTTTGGCATCGCCATTTACCAAATCCAGTTTGGCTAAAAACCTGTGAGGTGGCACGGCGAGACGCCGGCCACAGCAAGCTTCAATTGTCTTTCCGAGGTCCTCCGAGGAATCTTTCCAGTCGGCCAAGCATGAAAGATTCCTCACTCCGAAGACTCCGTTCGGAAGGACAAGTTCGTTACCCGCTCTGCGCCTCGCAGGGGATGCTGGAGCGTCCCGATCTTCATTCCACGCGGAGCATGGGATGCGGTGCCTACGAGGGTTACGGGGTGGTGACGCAGCGGAAGCCGACGCTGGGATTTTGGCGGAATTCGGGGGCGCGCTCGTAGGCGCGGTTAGTGAGACGCAGCTCTTCGGCGGGGCTGTCGTAGCCGCCGCCGCGCAGGACGTAGTCGCCGGTGGTGCCTACATCGGCCCCGGTGGGGTTGGCGGCGGGGGTGCGGTCGTAATAAATCGCGTCGTAGCCGTCGGCGACCCATTCCCAAACGTTGCCCGCCATGTGGTGCAGGCCAAACGGGCTCACGCCTTCGGGCAGGCTGTTGACGGGCTGTAAATTGTTGAAGGTGCCTGCGAAAACGGCGGGGATGGTGCCAGCATGATTTTCTAACGCATCGCCCCAGGGGTAGAAACGGCCGTCTCCACCCGTCGCCGCCAATTCCCATTCCGCTTCGGTGGGCAGCCGTCCGCCAACCCATTGGCAATACGCACTGGCCCCGTGCCAGCTGACGCTGTTGATCGGGTAATCGCCAAAGCCTTCCAGCGGCACGTACTCAATCGTGTCGTCGGTGAGGTAGCTGCGGGTGGTCTCGAAGCGGGTGGAGAGGCAGGTGAAGCCTTCGCAGGCGGCCACGTAATCGCCCAGACTGTTGAGGAAGGCGGCGTATTGGGCCACGCTCACCTCGTACAGGTCGATGGCAAAGGCGTCGAGGGTGACTTCGTGGCGGGAGCGTTCGTCTGGTTCAGCCAGTTCGTCATCGTCGCGGGCACCCATCATGAAGGTGGTGGCGGGGATGAGCACCTGGGGCATCCCGTCCGCCGGGCGGGTGAGGATGACCAGCGGCGTGGGCGTGGGCGGGCTGGTTGGCGTGGCGGTGGGCGTTGGACTGCTGGTGGCGGTTGCTTTTGGCGTAGCGCTGGGTGATGGGGTGGCTTCGTTGGTCGGTGTCTGTGCGGGGGTCTCATTCACAAGTTCATTGGCCACTGTTTCTGTAGGTGAAACGGCCGTTTCCGTAAACTGCAAGGTCGGCGATGGGGTGCTGGTGGGGGTCGCTGTTGGCGGATAGCCACCGTTTTGCGCCAAATAGATCAAATCTTCAACCGAACGTCCTTCCCAAATGAAAAACCAGCTACCGGCAATGGCCACGCCCAAAATAATCAGGAAAAAGAGCGAGACGAAGAGGCAGGAACGGCCGTTATTTTGCACCACTTTTTCCTGCTTGGGCGGCGGCGGGGTAACGATCTGCTGCGCCTGCCCCATCGCCACGGCGGCGGGCGGCGGCGGCAGGCTGCGCGGCGTGCTGGAAAGCGGCGGTCCGCTGACCGCTGGCGGCGGTGGCGGCGGGGCGACGGGCGCGGGAGCAACCATTGGATTGGCTGGCTTGATGCGTGGCAGGACAAAATCAGCTTCGTCCGGCTGCTGGATCGCTTGCTCAACGGCCGTTGCCAGCAAATTGCCGTTGGCAAAACGGTCTTCCGGCTCTTTGGCCAGCGCCTTCAGAATGACGTTGGCCAGGGCGGGACAAGTTTGGGTCGGATTTCGCGGGGGTCTGGCGGGGCGTCGCTCATCTGCTTGAGGGCAATTTCCAGCGGTTCGGCTCCTTCAAACGGCCGTTGCCCCGTAAACATCTGGTACAAAATCACGCCAACGGCGTACAAATCGCTTTGCGGCACCACCCCGGCGGAGCTAATCGCCTGTTCCGGGGCCAGGTAGTGGGGCGAGCCGAAAATCTCACCTTTGGTGTCGCTGCCCGCCAGCCAGGCCAGGCCAAAATCGGTGAGGTAGGAACGCTTCTCACCGTCCAGCATGATGTTCGACGGTTTGACATCCCGATGGATGATGCCCTTGCTGTGGGCATAATCCAGCGCCCCGCAGAGCTCGCGGATGAGCCGGGCGGCTTCCAGCGCAGGCAGCCACTCTTCCTGCGCCTGCAACTCGTCTAAATAACTGCGCAAATCCTGGCCGGGGATCTGCTGCATGGCCATGTAAAAGAGGCCAGACACCTCGCCGTAGCGGTACAGCCGCACGATGTGGGGATGCTCCAGCTGGGCAATCGCCTGCGCTTCCCGCTCGAAGCGGGCGCGGTAATCCTCATCGGCCCGATGAACGGCGTCGATCACCTTGATGGCTACGTCTCGCTGCAAACGGCCGTCTCGCCCCAAATAGACGCTGGCCATCCCGCCCCGTCCCAGGAGCGAAATCAGTTTGTATTCGTCTAGCTGCTGCCCGATGAGCGGGTCTGTGAGATGGTTGGTCATGGAAATGCGTAACTGGGTAATTGGTAATTAGGTAATTGGGTAAATTACTCAATTACCTAATTACTTTTTTATTAGCAAGCCGCGCTTGTCATAGGATGTGGTGGCGATGCGGTGCAGATCGCGCACGTATTGGTTGAGTCCGGCGGCGAAGGAGTCTAGCTGGTCAGCGATGATGCGGACGGCGAGATCGTGGCGGTTTACGGCCGTTAACAACCCCACATGCGGCCGAAAATCGCGCACCGTCACGTGCATCACGCCGTCGGCATCTGTCAGCACGCCCCAGGCCAACTCCTTCTTCTCGTTGTCATCCTTGGCCGTCATGAAGCGCGTCAGGCTGCTGCCGGGCGACACGCGCCCCACGTTGGAAAACACTTCACGCCCCTTGATCAAATCGTTCAGCACGTCGAACTGGCCCGGTATTTTGTCCAGCAGCCGCTGAATCCCCACTGGCAAATGGGCCAGCAGGCGAATGGTGTCTACGCTCATGCTCTCGCCCGTGCTGGCCTGGATTTTGGCCTGGTTCAGCACTTCGCCAAAGCCCGCCAGCATCGTCAGGTACGATTTTTGCAGCTTCTCGAACTGGCCATAGATGTGCTGCCGGTTGCGCGTGGCCCGTTCGTAGTTGCGCAGCGCGGCCAGGGTGCGCTGGTGCTCGCCAATCAAATCGAGGTTGGCCAGCGGCACTTCGAAGGTCATCGGGTAGACGCGGTCGCGCGGGTTGCGGCGGCTGGCATCTACGGGGATGAGAATGGCGGGGTTCGGAATTTGGGTTTGGATGGCGTGGAGGGCAGTTTTGGCGGCGGTTTGGGCACGCTTGTCCTGAGCAACGTCGAAGGAGCCGTCTGCCAGCAACAGTTCCAACTGTTCCACCAGCTCCGGCGCGGGACGGTACGCCAGCCCGTGAATGGTTCTGTAGAGAACCAGCAAATCGTTCACCGTCATGCGCAGCAGATCGTTGCGCTGCTTGAACAGCTCGCGCAGCGCCAAAATCGCATCCAGATCAATCGCTGTGGTTTCGGCGCTGGCTTCTGGGGCGACGTGGGGGGCGGCGGCAATTTGTTGGCGTTCGTTGGGGCGCAGGGTGAGTTGGGGGGCATACGGCCGTTGCGAATGACTGGTCACCGGCGGCAAATTGTGCAAATACACCGCCCAGGAGAGCGCCTCGTTGGTCATGATTTCGGCCATCGCCGCCCCCCAAATGCCGTCAAAAAAGATGTGCGACAGGTCAAAAACAAACGTCTCGCCGGTGTCGAAAATGGTCAGCGGCTGGTCGCCGATGGCTCGTTCTGCCTGGCGCAGGCTGGCCAGCGGCTGGTGGCGCGACTGCTGATCGGCGTTGATCCAAATGGGGGCCAGATGCAGGCCAGCCAGCTCCTGCCGCAGCCCTTCGCCGATGCTGCGCATAAATTGGGGGAAGGCGGCGCGCTTCATCCGGGCCAAATCGGTGAGCTGGGCGGGGGCGGCGTCCACAGCGCGGTGCAAAATGCCGGAGACCATGCTGCGCATGGTGCCTACGTCTTGGGGACGGCCGTTTTTATCGGCGCAGGCGGGCAGCAGGTAGTAGCGACCCTGGTGGATGATGCCAATCTGCATCTGCTCCAGCGGGATCGGCTTGCGCTCCTCGCCGTACAGCGACGGTTGCAGGTAGGCGCGGAGGCTGAGCTGCTGCTGGTAGGCGGGCAGCGCTTCTGCTTCGGCGGCGGCAATTTTTTGCTGCCAGGCGGCTTTTAGCGCTGGGGGCAGCTGGCTGAGCGGTTCGGCCAGGAAGGCGTCGAACTTGCGGCGGCGGTAGGCGGGGTAATTTTCCTGGGGCTGCACGTCGGCGGAACGGCCGTACGGCCGTAGCCGTTCCCATTGGCGGTAAAGCTGGGTAAATTGGTGGCGATTGGGCAATTCGGCCGTGAGCTCTTGCAGCGCGGCGGTGTAAACACGCTCGCGCCATTCATTTTCTAGCAGATTGTAATATTGGTGCAGGGTGTAAACGGCCGTCATCGCCAGCGCCGTCACGCGGTCTACCGGGGAGAGCTTGATCTGGTGCTGCCCCAGCGTGGTGTCGAAGCCGTGGGTTTCGCAGGTGTGGCGGGCGGTGTCGTCCCGCAGGGCATAATCCACATAAAACTGCCAGATGCCTTCGGGGAAGGAGGCATCTACCTCTTTGCCCGCCAGCTTGAGCAAATTTTGGTACGCCCACAAAACGGCCGCAGGCCCGGCAAAAAACGTTCCGTAAACCGCCTTGTCTAACAACGCTTGCTCGACTCCTTTGAACAGTAGATGAATGTCGCGCCGCACGGCTGAGGCAGGCGGCCTGCGGTTGGGCAAACGCAGCAAACCGCTGAGAATGACGCTGGGGACATTCCCAGCAGGCGCATATTTGGCGATGGCTGCCACCAGCTCATCAATTTCGGGCAAAGACAAGGACGACAATTCAACTACCTTCCGTGAATGGGCAATCTTACGCAGAGTATGGAGGGTAGCCTGGGTGGCGTCAATGGCCCGTTTACGGTCGTCCACAAGACGTTGCCTTTCCGTATGCTTGGGTTAAGAACTTCGGTTGGTGCGGGCTTATTATGCCGAATTTGCCGCTTTCTGTAAACCGTCCTGGGCTAAAGTGCCAGGCACCGGGCAAACGGTCTTGGCTTATCCAAAATCATGCGCCCGGTGCCTGGCACCGGCAATCAGCTACGGCTCCACGCGGATGGTGGTGAGGATGCGGTGGTCGCTGCCGTCGTCCAGCAGCAGGCGGACACCGGTGATGGGGTCGTAGAGGCCGATTTCGATCGGGTAGAGGCCGGGCGGGGCCAGCGGATCGAGGGGGATGGCGTAGGCATCCAGGATGATTTCGTCGGTGCGCCAGGTGGTGGTGGGGCGACGGCCGTTTTCCGGTTCGTTGTCTTGCTGGCCCCACAAAAAGTTGTTGCTGTTGATGTTGTACACCTCGCCCAGCACGTGGGTAAACACCTTGTACCGCTGGCCAATTTGCCCCGCTCCCTGCCAGTACAGCGTCAGCGGAATCGCCTCGCCGGGGCTGAACGTCGTCTCACCCAAATCGTAGCCCAGCAGCGTAATGCCCTGCTCAAACTGGGCATCCAGCCGGTTTTGGATGGTGACGTCGGCGGCGGTGAGGAAGGTGCTGGCTTTTTGGCGGAGGTGGATGTGGCCGAATACGGCCGTACCGCCACTGGCAGCCACATAAAACTGGTAATCGGCCGTCGTCAAATCGGCCGAGACGAGCAGATCCACTTGCTGGCGGCTGGGGCCAATGGTAGCAGGCGTGGCCACGGTGGCCAGGGCAAACGGGTCGCCGCCACCAGTCGGCACCACGCCAACTTCTATCGGTTCTACGTTGCCATCTCCCTGCCAGAATAAAAAGAGGTGGATGGTGTCGCCGCTGCGGTAGTCGTGGGCGTGTAAATCGTAGCCGGTGAGTTGGGGAACGGCCGTTTCGGCATCGGACGCTGCGTCCGCGCTCAGTGCAAGCTCATCCAACCCAATCGGCGGCTCTGTTTCTACCAACGTTTCAATCTGGGCCGCTCGCTCCGGCGTCCGAGCAAAGAACGTCAGCTGCTTGTCGCCATACGGGTAGGCAATTTCGCCAGCGGCACGCTCCGTCAGCCAGTTCACCACCAGCTGCTGCGGATCGCCAATGGGGGCGTACTGCGTTTTCACCAGCCAGAGGCCATCATGCTGCTGCCAGATTGGTTCGAGGAAATCGTTGGCCTGCTGGGGCGTCATCTGCCACGCGCCGGGGATGCCGTGCCAAAATTCGGCGTAATGATGGGCAAAGATGGGCCAATCGTTGTCGCTGTAGAGCACCACGGCGTCGTTGGGCTGCTGATACGCTTCGATGGTGGCTGTGAGCGAGGGGAAGTCGTCGAACAGCACGCGGCTGCTGTGGTAATTGTTTAGACCAAACAGGGCGGCGTAGACGGCCAGGGCTGCCCCCAAAAAACCAAGGGGACGGGAACGGCCGTTGCTCAACACCCCAATCCCCCAACCCAGCAGCGCGGCAAAGGCGGCCAAAAAGATGATGAGGTAGCGCGGGGCCAGCGGTGGCGAGTAGAAAAAGGAGGCTTTGGGCAGCGAGACGATGTAGACGACGAGCGCGGGCAGCAGCAAGCCGACGACCAACAGCGCCAATTTTTGCTGGATGAACGGCCGTTGCCGCCCCTGCCAAGCAATCAATCCCACGCCCAGCAGGAAAACCAGCAGCACTGGCAGGGTGAGCGGGGCGTACTGGTCCACGTCCAGCGGGATGCCCACGGTGAGCACGGTCCAGTAAATTTTGAGGAAGCTCCACGGCTCGACCGGGTTGGCCTGGGACCAGGTGGGAATGCGCCCGATGGCAAACGCCAGCCAGGGGGCGTACAGCAGCAGCACCACCGCCTGCGCCAGCGACCATTGCCAAAAGTTGGGCCAGCGTTCCTTGGCGCGGGGCCAAACCAGGAACAGCCAGACGAGGTTGGCGGTGACCAACACCATGACCGCCAGGTACAAATTGTACAATCCCAGCACCATGAAGAGGATGTAGAGGAGCCAGTGACGGGGACGGCCGTATTGCCACACCCCCACCGTCGCCCATAGCGCCCACGCCCCCAACAGCGCCGCCAGCGAATACATGCGCATCTCTTGGGACCAGCCAATATCGAAGCGGGAAATGGTCATGAATAAGGCAGCGAGGAGTCCGGTGAAACGGCCGTTCAGCCGCTTGCCCAACAAGTACGTGGCGGGAATGGTAAACAAGCCAATGATGGCGGAGAGCAGCCGCAGGCCAAACTCACTGTCGCCGCTGAGCCGCCGCCAAAAGTGGAGCAGCCAAAAGTAAAGCGGGGGATGCACATCGTTGGCGGTCCAGAGGGAGATGCTTGCCAGGGATTGCCGGGCGGCCCAGATGGCCAGCCCTTCGTCCCACCAAACGCTTTTGTCCCCCAGGGCCACCACCCGCAGACCAAAGCCCAGCAGCATCAGCCCCACCAGCAGCCAGCGGGTCCCCCTCTCCGAAATCTCTCGTCGCGCAAACATCGGGCGAATTAAACCTGAATTAGAAACGGCCGTCAATCTGGGAAATTTTGGGACGCGGATGAACGCGGACGAGCGCAGATTTATTTTGTATCCACGCTCATCCGCATCCTGTTTTTTAACAAAACGTGTTGATCATTTGACGATTTATACGGCATTGCCGTATAATTTTGACATGGTTTTTATTGAAACGTCGGCGTTTACCAAGTACATTGGCAAATATTTGTCAGATGATGAATATCTTGGTCTACAAAAATTTCTATTGCTGCGTCCAGATGCTGGGGACATTATTCGCGGCACTGGCGGTGTGCGGAAATTACGCTGGGCGATTCAAGGTAAGGGAAAAAGTGGCGGTGTGCGTGTGATTTATTATTGGCAGGTAGCAGAAGATGAAATTTGGCTGCTAACCATTTATGGAAAAAGTGAACGCGAGACAATTCCCGCACATGTTTTGAAGAAAATTGCGGAAGAGATACGAAAATGAGCGAACGAGATATTGGATTGGAAATTTTAGAAGGCATTCGGGAAATCAAAGCATTCAAAGCTGGTCAAGGAGAGCTGAAAAGCCGTGAACTGTCTGAACCTTCGCAACCTAGCGAAATTCGGCACAGGCTAGGCCTTTCACAAGCGGCTTTTGCTGGTTTGATGGGCGTCAGTTTGCGCACGGTGCAGGATTGGGAGCAAGGTCGCCGGGAACCCAGCGGACCAGCCAAATCATTGCTGCGTATTGCTGAACAGCACCCTTCGGTCTTCTTAAACCTGGCCTAAAGAGATGGGACGCGGATAAACGCGGACGAGCGCTGAATTTTGTTCTTATCCGCGTTCATCCGCGCTCGTCCGCGTCCTGTTTTTAGCGATTGACGTTGCGCCACACGGCCGTTTCCCCCCAAGGATCATACGCAGCCGATTCAACTGTCTGAACTTTCTTTCCCCCACCCTGAAGCAGCTCAAAAACGGCCGCTCCCAACCAACCATCCTCATCTAGCGGGGCGGGCTGCCAGTTGGGCAGATACTCCTGCAAGTAGCTGGTGCTGGTGTGGCCGCTGCGGAACGTTGGCTCTTGCAAAATGGCCAGCAGGTACGGAATGTTGGTCGTCACCCCCAGCACCACCGTTTGCTGCAAGGCGCGAATCATCTTGCCAATCGCTTCCTCGCGGCTGTGGCCCCAGGTAATGACTTTGGCCAGCATCGGATCGTAGTAGGGGGAGACGGCCGTTCCCGACTCAATCCCATCATCCACCCGAATGCCAGGGCCAGACGGCCGTTCGTACACCACAATCTGGCCAATGGAAGGCAAAAAGTTGTGCGCCGGGTCTTCGGCATAGACGCGGCATTCCAGGGCGTGGCCGCGCTGCTGGAGGTCGCTCTGCCTGAAGGGCAGCGGCTCGCCCGCCGCAATGCGAATTTGCCAGACGGCAATATCCACCCCCGTCACCAGCTCCGTGATGGGATGCTCCACCTGGAGCCGGGTGTTCATCTCTAAAAAGTAAAAGCCCCCTTTTTCATCGACGATAAACTCCACCGTGCCCGCGCTGCTGTAATTTACCGCTTGGGCCAGGGAAACGGCCGCTTCTGCCATGCGCCGCCTTAATTCATCATCCTCAATCACCGGGGCGGGCGTTTCTTCGATGATTTTTTGGTGGCGGCGCTGGACGCTGCATTCCCGCTCGAACAGGTGCAGCACGTGGCCATGCTGGTCGCCCAGCACCTGAATTTCCACGTGGTGAATCTCGGTGAAATATTTTTCGACCAGGACGTGATCGTCGCCGAAGGAGTTTTTGGCCTCGCCCCGCGCCGCCTGCACCGCATCAGCGAACTCGTCGGCAGACCAGACAACGCGCATCCCTTTGCCGCCGCCGCCCGCGCTGGCCTTGATGAGGATGGGATAGTCGATGTGGGAGACGGCCGTTTGCAATTCCGCCGCACTCAGCCCCGCCCCATCCACACCGGGCACGATGGGCACGCCCGCCTGCTCGGCAATCTCGCGCGACTTCGCCTTGCTGCCCATCAGCGCCATCGCCGCCGGGCTGGGGCCAATGAAAACAATGCCGCGCTCAGCGCAGGCGGTGGCAAAGGCGGGATTTTCGCTCAAAAAGCCGTAGCCGGGATGGATCGCTTCCACACCGCATGATTCCGCAATATCCAAAATGGCCGATTGGTTGAGGTAGGTGTCTGTGGCGCTGACGCCGGGCAGATTGTACCGCTCGTCCGCCAGCCGCACCCAGGGGGCGTCCGCGTCGGCATCGGAGTAGATGGCAACGGCCGTAATCCCCAACTCGTGGCAAGCCAAAATCAGCCGCCGCGCAATTTCCCCTCGATTGGCAATCAACACTTTCTGAAACATACGCTTTCCTCAGGTGCGACGCACTTTTGAAGTGCGTCGCACCTTAATTGGCAAAAAAAAATCCCGCAGGTTTTGGTAGCTGCACAACTCTACCATAAACCCACGGGAGCCAAAACGGTCTGAATACCGTTTACTGGCCCTATGGCCAGCCAACCTCCACCGCGTGGCACATGCCCCGCGCCACCCAGCCGTATTCGGTGCCTGGCGCGGGATTGTGGATGACCATCTCCACAGGGTTGGCGCTGGCGGGCTGGTAAAGCACGCGCACGTGCACCGCTTCAAAGGAAATTTCCACGTTGCGGATCCAGCCGCTGTCTTGCCAGCCTGCCTGAGCTGTCCAGCTGGCCAGGGGACGGCCGTTTACCTCCTGCACTTCATAAGTCCCAGCCTGGGCCACATCGCCGCTCACTTCAAAATTAATGCGCAGGCAGGCGAGTTGCGGATTGGGGGGCGGTGTGGGGGTGCCGGGAACGGCCGTTTCTGTAGCGATGGGCGTTGGCGTGGAGGTGAAGGCGGCCGGGACATTGGGTTTGAGGCCAGGCACCCCAGCCATGTCGCCCGCGCCCTGCACCGGCTGCTGCGGCAGCATCAGAACAAACAACAAAGCCAAAAAAACAAGAACTGGCGGAACATATTTCATCTTTTTACTCCTAAGGGTTATGAGGGTTATGCAAAGATCCAAAACTGTTTTGTAACTATTCAGGTGCCCCGACGAGAGCCAAAGGGTTTTTAACGTTGAAAGACAAATTAGTCGAGTGAAAACCCTTAGGGTCTGTATCGCTACACTGTTTTTTAAGTTAGGCTCAAATTGTCACGATTCATCTCGCCGCAATTTTTATTTCGCCACAGTGGACACAGAGGTTTTTGAGAGAACGCGCCAGATAATTAGGCAGCCTGGTTTTTGAGCCAGGTGGTGGCAAAGTCAACGGCCGTTTTCTGCTGAAACAGTCGGCACACCGCCAACCCCACCTGGCCAATCCGCACCGGATGCACCTGCTCAAACTCAGCGCCAATCTGCGGAAAAGCTTCGTCATCATAATCCACGCTGTCGAACCATTGCCAGACGCGACGGCCGTTTAACCAAATGGGCGACCCTTGCCGAATGATTTGCCCCACGCCAGCCCGCCCCTCTGCCAGATGGAACGAACTGTTGTTGCCATACCCCACGCCCAACAGCAGCACAAAGCCATCCAGCTCATAAATGCGGGCCAATGGCGAGCCTTCGCCCAGGCCATGCTCAAGCTGGTGATCGGCGGTGATGGCGGCGGCGTGGTGCCCCCAGGCAGCAAACGAATCTTGCGGATGGTTGCTGCGAAACACGCCAGGCCAGGTGCGGAACAGCTCCGGGATGGCCCCCATCATTCGGGTGGGCGTCAGCAGCGGGTCGAAGGCGGGCATGGCGTCGCGGATGGTTTGGTGCCACGCTTCCGGCGCGGGGGGATGCTGCCAGGGGGCCGGGTCGGAATAGTCGCTGGTAAAGGTGGGCATCACCAAAGTCCCCGCTTCAGTTACCGCCTCTTGCAGCGCTTGCACCACGGCCACCGCACCGCCCGGCACATAGCCAATTTTGCTCATGCTGGAATGCACCAGCAGCGTCATGCCGGGCTGCACGCCCAGCGCCTGTAAATGTTCCACCAGGATGTTTTTGGTGAAGGGATGGGGGGAATTTTGGATGACGGCCGTTTCGGTCATAGTAATTTTTCTCCTAAGTGATTGGAAAAAAGTTTTCAAAATTTTTTATCAACAGATTTCGCAGATTTTGCAGATTTAGGGGAGAAATCTGTGAAATCTTTGATGATTTTTTCAAAAACTTTCTGCACTTTACTTAATTGTCTAATTTTGGGGCAAGTATACGGCCGTTCCCCAGCCTCGAACCGAATTAAACAAATAAATCCCCTCGGCCCGCGCCAGGTCCGCAACGGGAAGCACTTTTTCGCGCAGCGGCAAACCGCCGGGATTTTGCCAACCTTCGGGATTTTTGAGCAAATAGCCGCGAAACGTGCCGCCCAACAGGCCAGATTCGATGGGCGGCGTCACCAGCTCACCGTCCAGCAGCAGGGCGAGGTTGGAACTGCTGGCTTCGGTCAGCTCGCCGCGCTCGTTGTGCAGAACCACGTCGTCGCAGTCGGGACGGCTGGCGCGGGCGGCGTCATAAAACTGGCGGCGGGTGGTTTTGTGGTACAGCCACACCGTCTGCGAATCAACCGGCTCTTTAGCCAGACCGACGCGCACGGGATTTGGTCGTGCCCCAATGCTCAACGAGACAGTTTGCAGGGTGAAACGGCCGTCTTGCCCCAGCAACAAGCGCACTTTTACCCGCTCGGTAAGATTGCTCATCAAGGAATCCAGTTCAGCTAAAACAGCGGCCTCCTCCCACACAATCCCAAAATATTCGGCCGAACCGCGCAGTCGCGCCAAATGCTCATCCCGCAAAAAGAGGCCGCCGTCCGGCTGCCACAGCATTGTTTCGATGAGTTGGAAAGACGGCCGTTTCTCCGTCAGCACCCGCGATTTTACCTTGCACTCTTCGTACTCATCCGCCGCATCCGAATCCCAGACGATGCCGCTGCCCACGCCGTAAGTCGCCAGCTCGCGTTCACGATCCACCAGCACGGTGCGAATGGCGACGTTGAACTGGGCCGTGCCGTCGGGGGCGAGGAAGCCAATCGAGCCGGTGTAGACGCCGCGTGGCTGCGGCTCTAGCTGCTTGATAATTTCCATCGTGCGCACCTTGGGCGCCCCGGTGATGGAGGCGCAGGGGAACATGTTGGCCACAATCTGGCTCAGCGGGGCGCGGGTTTGGGCTTCCACGGTGGAGGTCATTTGCAGCAGCGTGGGGTAGCGCTCCACCTGGAACAGCTGCGGCACATGCACGCTGCCAATTTCAGCCACGCGCCCCAGGTCGTTGCGGATCATGTCCACAATCATCACGTTTTCGGCGCGGTTTTTCTCTGACTGAGCCAGCCAGGCGATGTTGGCTTTGTCTTGGGCCAGGGTGAGGCCGCGAACGGCCGTTCCCTTCATCGGCTTCGCGTACAAACGAGAGCCAGCCAAACCAAAAAACAGCTCCGGCGAGGCCGAACAAATGGCAAAACGGCCGATATCCAGATACGCCGCGTAATTCGCCTGCTGCGCCGCCACCAGCTCCGCAAAATAAGCCAGCGGCTCCCCAACAAAGCGGGCCTGCTGCGGAAAAGTGTAGTTCACCTGGTACGTATCCCCGGCGGCGATGTGCTCTTTAATTCGGTGGATGGCCGCATCGTAAGCGGCGCGGCCAACGGCGGGCTGCCAGTCACCTACGGCGGGAGATTGGAGACCTGTCCTGAGTGGAATCGAAGGATTGGAGATTGAGTCGCTAATCTCCAGCCTCCAATCTCCAATCTCCTCAAAATCTTCAAACAAGCCAAACCACAGCAGCGGCAAGCCATCGACCGGCGCATGCACGGCCAAATCAAACGCGGCAGCGGCTTCGTAGGCCATAAATCCGGCGGCGTACAGGTTTTGGGTGTACACGGCCGTTTCCAGCTCCACCAGCGCAGGCAAAACATCTTGGGGGGAAACGGCCGTTACCACCCGTACCGGCTTTTGGAACTTGCGGAAGAAACGGCCGTGTTGCAGCAGAATCGTGGGGGACATTTTGGTGAACGGTTATCGGTGAACGGTTATCGGTGAACGGAACCGACTACCGAGTACGGATTACCGATTACGCCTCAGGGTCTTCCTCCACCTTGCCCTTGCCCAGGGAGATGGAGCGTTCATAGGCAGCCCAAATGCCGCGCGAGATGACGGTGCGCAGGCCGCCCTTTTCCATATGGTACAGCGCCGCCGCCGTGGTGCCGCCCGGCGAAGTGACCTGGTTGCGCAGTTCCGCCACGTGCTTGCCCGACTGCATGGCATACTGCACCGAACCAAACATGGTTTGGAACACCAGCTGCTCGGCAATGCGGCGCGAAAAGCCCAAATGCACCCCGGCGTCAATCAGCGCCTCCATCATCATAAAGACGTAGCCTGGGCCAGAACCGCTGAGCGCGGTGGCCATGTCCAGGTAATCTTCCTCTTCCACGTAAATTTCTTGCCCCAGCGAAGCCAAAATGGCCTGCGCTTGCTGCTTTTGCACGTCTGTCACCTCTGGCGTACCGGTCCAGACGGTGATGCCCTGGCCAATTTGGGCAGGCGTGTTGGGCATGGCCCGCACCACGGCGGCATGGGCCGTGCCGTCGGCCAATTTTTTGATGGGAATACCTGCCAAAATGGAGAGCAGTAAATCCTGGCGGCGCAGATAGCCGCGAATCTCTGGCAACACGTGGTGCAGCGTCTGCGGTTTGATCGACAGCACAATAATTTGGCCATTTTCGGCCGCTTCGCGATTGTCGCTGGTGACGTTGATGTTGTACCGATCTTGCAGCTCTTCGCGGCGCTGGCCCCACGGGTCGGCGGCCAAAATTTGGTTGGGCAACACGCCCTTTTGCCCCAGCAAGCCGCGAATCATCGCTTCGCCCATCACGCCGCTGCCGATAAATGCGATTGTTTTGTCTTCGAACATGATTTCCTCGTATCGATCCCGGGGATGAATCCCCAGGCTAAAGTGTGAAACTTTGTTGGCGCAGGGTGACTTCTTTTAGGCGCGCCATGTCTACCTCGATGCCCAGGCCGGGGGCGGTGGGCACGGTGATTGTACTATCTTCCGCGTTCAAGAAAAACGGGGTGGCGATGTCGTGGGCGTAGTAGCGGGAGGTGGCGGAAATGTCGCCGGGCAGGCTGATGCCGGGCAGGGAGGCCAGCGCCAATTGGGCGGCGCGCCCCACGCCAGTTTCTAACATGCCGCCCACCCACAGGCCCAGCCCGTGGGCCACGCCCAGATCGTGCACTTTGCGCGCTTCGGTCCAGCCGCTGACGCGGGACGGCTTGATGTTGATGATGTCGCACGCTTGCAGGGCGATGGCGTAGCGGGCGTGTTCGGCGGAGTGAATGCTTTCGTCCAGGCAAAGTGGGCTTTTGATTTGGGGGCGCAATTGGCTGTGGTCGTAGATATCTTCGTAGCCCAGCGGCTGCTCAATCATCAGCAGGTTCAGGTCGTCCATGGATTGGAAGATGACGGCGTCGTCCAGGGTGTAGGCGGAGTTGGCGTCTAGCATGATGGGTACGTTGGGGAATTCGTGGCGGGCTTGCCAGGCGAGCTTTACATCCCAGCCGGGCTTGATTTTGAGCTTGATACGGCCGTATCCCTCTCCCAAATGCTTGCCAATCACCTCCATCGTCTGGGCAATGCTGGGCTGGGTACCGATGCTCACGCCCACCTGCACCCGCGCCTTGGGGCCTTCTGGGTACGGCTGGGCCAACTTTTGGGCCAGGGAGAGGCCATCTCGCTGGGCGGTAATGTCCCAGGCTGCCTGATCCAGCGCCGCTTTGGCCAGCGGATGGCCGCGCACTTTGCTGAACCAGCTTTGCAGCTGCTCCGGCTCTTCCAACTCTTTACCCAGCACCGTAGGGATGAGAAAGTCGGAGAGGATGTGCCAGGCGGTAACGGCCGTTTCATAGCTGTACCCTGGATCGTTGGTGGCCACACATTCGCCCCAGCCGGTCAGCCCGTCGCCGTGCATGGCCAGAATGAGGGCGTCGCGCTGGGTCTGGACGCCAAAGCTGGTGCCGAAGGGCGATACCAGCGGCATGGAAATGTAATAGAGGTCAATGCGTTCAATTTTCATGGGTTTCGTTGATAGTTTTGGTGGTTAGTGGCTGGTGGCTGGGTAACTAGCAACCAGCCACTAACCACTAGCCCCTGTTAAGAATCGTTGTGGGTAAGTAAATAGAAGCTGCGGGAACGGCCGTTCGCCCCCGGCTGGAACACAAAATCGGTGACGGCAAAGTTGGCGGCAAAATAATGCTCAAACAGCTGCCGGGTGTGCTGCCGCCACTGCCGGGCCAGGGCCATGTCTGCCGTCTTGATTGCCTGGATGTCGCTGGGGATTTCGGCGAGCAGCAGGTTATTGTCACTATGCGTAAATGTTAGCGGCGGAACAGGCAGGCCGTCGCCGTCGAATTGGGCTTCGTTAACCAGCAGCGCTCCGGCTCCCAGCATGGCATTGAGGGTTAACGGCCGTCTCTGCTGCGCCACCCGGCCCTCTACCCGATTGCTGGTCACCCACCACGCCACCTCGAACCGGTCGCTGGCCAGCCCGGCATTGCGCCCGGCCATCGGCCCGTGGAAGTCGCGGTAATAATGGTGGCACACACTGCCCAGCTTGCCGATGTTGAGACGGCCGTTTCGGCTCTCCAGCGGATCGTAGGTCCAGGTAATCAGCCGCAGCCCCAGCCGCAGGGCCGCCTCGCGCTGGGCCAGCTTCAGCTGGTAGCCAATGCCCCGGTTCTGGTATTCCGGCAAGATGCCCATGATGACGGAAAAGAGTTTTAGCCGGGCCGCCGCTATCTGGTCAATCCGGTTAGGGGTTTCGATCGCCCCCAGCGTGCCCAAAATGTAGCCCACCAGCTGCTCACCCTGCGCATGCGCAAAAGCACCCAGCAAGATGCCGCCGTTGTGCTGAAAAGCGTGCATAGAAAGCGGCGGAATCGTCTCGGAGGCATCGACGCCCCAGGTGGCCATGTGGATTTGGCGGGTTTGTTCGTATTCTGGGTGGGTGGTTAACGGCCGTATCGTAATTTGCGTCATATTTTTTCTATTGGTTCTTCAATAAACATTCGCCTCAACAAGGCTTTTGTCAAAGATTTCGCAGATTGAAAAGATTAAAATCTGCAAAATCTTTGCGGTCTTCGCGCCTCTGCGGTGAAATCACCGTTTTTCAGTAGCGCCATAAATCATGAAAATATACTGCTTGCTTGCCAGGCACGGTTGAAGGCGCGGGCCTGGGTAATGAGATCGGCCATCGTTTGCGTGGGGCCGGTGAACAGGGGCGCGCCGACCAGCAGCGCCGCCGCGCCCGCTTGCTGGTAGCGGCTCACATCCTCGGCGGCCAGTTCCGCTTCTACAATGAGCGCCAAATCGGGCTGCACTTCGCGGAGGGCGCGGACGTACTCTGGGCCATTCGCCCCGCCGGTGCGCAGGCGAATGGCGCGGCACCCTTGCTGCGCCGCCGCTTGCGCCGCCCAGACGCTGATGACGCCGGGCAGGTAAGCCACGCCTGCGTTTTGGCACAGTGCCAGCAGCGCATCATCCAGGCGGGGGGAGGAGAGGTAGTCGAGTTGGTGGAGGGGGAGGGTTTGCAGGGAAACGGCCGTTTCAGCTTCGCTCAGTGCAGGCATTTCCACCCCACTTACCCCAATCAGCAGCTTATCCCCCGCCCGCTGCCGCAAATCGTGCAGCAGTTGGGGCAGTTCTGCGCCGCCAAACGCCACATCCACCGCCAAAATGGGCGACGCCAGCAGCGCATCTGCAATCGGAATGATCGTCGCCAGCGGCAAATCGCCGGGCAAGGCCACAATGATACCAGCCGCCTGCAATTTCTCGATGATGGTTGCTTCCATAGTTTATTTTTAACCGCAGAAAACGCGGAGGGCGCGAAGAAAAAAACTCTGCGTTCTCCGCGATCTCTGCGGTTAGTCTAAAAATTGCTGGGCGTATTGTGCACCCCAAATGAGCATCACAATCGCGGCCAGGGCCAGATATTGGCCGTAAGGCAGTGCCGTGTCCCGATTGACGCGGCGGGTAAGCAGCAGCAGCAAGGAAAAAACGCCGCCCAGCAAAATGCCCAACATCAGGGCAAACAAGATGCGGTGAAAGCCCAACATCGCCCCCATGAGCAGCGCCAGCTTCACGTCGCCGTAGCCCAGCGGTACGCGCTCCGCCCCGTACAAAAGCTGGGCCAGCCAGTAGAGCGCGTAAAAAATCACAAAGCCCACGACTGCCCCCAGCAGCGCCAGCCGCAAGTTGTTCTCTTCCGGGCTAACGATCAGGCTGGTGGCTAAAGCAATCGCCGTTGCTGGCCAGATCACCTTGTTGAAGATGAGCCTATGCTCCAGATCGGTAACGATGATGAGGATGAGGACGGCGATGTGAAAGCTGTTGACGGCCACATCCACCCAATCGGCGAGAAACAGGGGCAAGCTGGCGAAGGTAACGGCCGTTCCCACAAACACCAGCAACGGCCGTTTGCGCACCGACCAGCCCCAGCTGTGCCACTGCGGCCACAACGGCGTGCGGGACGAAGGTAGCGTGTCGGCAAGGGTATTGATGACAATGGCCGCGAGCAGGCCAATCACAAAAAAGAGAAGGTTGAGCATGGGGGGATTATAGCGGCGAACGGTGGGAATTGGGAATGTAATTGGGTAATTGGGCAATTGAGTAATTACCCAATTACCACTTACGAATTACTTTTCTGGCAAAGGCCACCACACCGTTGCCGTTGTCCCTTGGCCCAGGCCGTCGCTGTGGATTTGGATACGGCCGTTATAAAACGCCACAATCGACTTGGCCAATGGCAAACCCAACCCGCTGCCGCCCGTGGCCCGCGTGTGGGCCTTGTCTGCCCGGAAGAACCGTTCAAACAGATGATCAACATCTTCCGGGGCCAGGCCAATGCCGCTGTCCACGATTTCGCTGCGCAGATAGCCATTTTCTTGCACCATTGTCCAGGTTACCCGCCCACCTTCTGGGGTGTATTTGATGGCGTTGCCCAGCAAATTTTGCAATACAATGCGCAAATGGCTCTGGTTGGCCTGGATGGCAGGCAGTTGGTTGGGGGCCTCGAAGGTGAGGGCGATATTTTTGGTTACGGCCGTTCGCTCCAGCTGCTGGCAAAGTGAACGCCCCAACCGCACCGGATCGATCAGCTCATGCCCCACCTCGGCCCGGCCCGAATCAAAGCGAGAAAGCTGAATGAGGTCGTTCACCAGACGGCCCAGGCGAGCCACCTCGTCATCAATTTCGGCGATGTACTGCTGGGCGGTGGCCTCGTCCAGCGTGCCGTCGCGCAGCGCCTCGCTGCGCAGGCGGATGGTGGTCAGCGGCGTGCGCAGCTCGTGCGAGGCGTTGCTGGCAAACGCTTTTTGCTCCAGGAGCATCGCCTCCACCTGCTCCGCCATGTGGTTGAACGTTTCAGCCAGCTGGCCCAGCTCGTCCTGGCGGTCTACCCGCACCCGCTGCGTCAGGTCACCCGCCGCCAGCTTCATGGCCGAACTTTGCAACCCTTCCAACGGCCGGGTAAACGAAGCCGCCAGCCACAAAGCCGCCACCACGGCCAGACCCGTCAATCCCAACACCCCCACCGCCAACGCCAGAAAACGCTGGTTGACCACGCTGGCGGTGGCGCTGGCCGGGGCCGACACCTGCACCACGCTGAGCAATTCGCCATCTTCGGTGACGGCAACGGCCGTATAAATCGTCGGCACATTTTGCTCGTTGTTGCGCGTATCAAATACGATGCCGCTGCGATTAAGCGCCGCTGCCACCTCTGGGTCATCTCCCAGATTGACGTTGTCCACAGATTGGTCACTGCTCAACCAGGCGAAGCCGTTGGGAGCAACAAGGGTGATGTGCAAATTGAAATCATTGGCCAGGGAGGAAACGGCCGTTTCCACCGACGCAAACGAGGCTTCCCCCTCCACATAATGCTCCAACGGTTCCCGCAAATTGCGCGCCACCAACGCCGCCTGCGTCTCCAGGCTGCGCTCAAAATCCTCTATCGCCCCAGCCGAAATCTGGTTACCCGCCAGCAGCGACAGCCCCACAAAGCCCAACAAAATCAGGCTGACGTAGGTGACAATCAGCCGGGTACGCAAGCGCCAACTCGTAAACATCACTCCATCACCATCCGGTAGCCTACGCCGCGCACCGTTTGGATGTAGCGCGGCTGGCTGGGGTCTGCCTCGATTTTTTCACGCAGCCAGCGAATGTGCACGTCCAGCGTGCGTGTATCCCCCAGCCAATCGGTGCCCCAAATTTTGTCGAACAGCTCGGCGCGGGTCACCACATCCCCCGCCTTGCTAAGCAGCAGCGACAGCAGCTCAAACTCTTTGTAGCGCAGTTGCAGCAGCTCCTCGCCTCTGTACACCTGGCGGCTGTCTAGCGCCACGCGAATATCACCAACGGCTAACTCATTGGCAGCAGGAACCGCTTGCTGATCCAGCTCCACGCGGCGCAGCAGCGCCTTGATCCGCGCCTTGAGTTCGCGCACGCTGAACGGCTTGGTGAGGTAATCATCGGCCCCCAGCTCTAGCCCCAAAATGCGGTCCACCTCATCCCCCAGCGCCGTGAGCATGAGAATGGGCACCACGCTGCTTTGGCGCAGCTTTTGGCACAGCTCCCAGCCGTCCATCTCGGGCATCATCACGTCTAGCACCACCAGGTCTGGTTTTTGCGTTTGGGCCAGGGTAAGGCCGGAACGGCCGTCGTGCGCCACCAACACCTCGTACCCGGATGCCCCCAACTGCCGCGCCAGCGGTTCGGTAATCATCGGATCGTCATCAATTAAAAGCAGCCGGGTCATCATGTTTATCCTTCAAAACTTACGCAGTTCCTAGACCACAAAACTCTTTGAGACTTTTGTAGTCTTTGATTGTGGCACAGGGGGGAAAGTGAATCAAGCAGGCCAGGTAGATTTAAGCTGAATTTAAGGTCATTTAGGCCGCTATTAAATAAGTTTATGCTATCTTGAGCTATGTTCGTGGCAGATTTCACGAACCCTACAATCTGCAAAGGAGCTATTTGAATGAATACATTAGTAAAGAAGCTTGTTAAATGGGGCGTTATTCTGGCCGTGGCTGGATTTGTGGTAATTCAACTGGTGCCATACGGCCGTAACCACACCAATCCCCCCGTTTTAAGCGAACCCAACTGGGACAGCCCAGAGACCCGCGCCCTGGCCGAGCGCGCCTGCTACGACTGCCACAGCAACGAAACCGCGTGGCCCTGGTACAGCAACGTCGCCCCCGTCTCCTGGCTCGTCCAGCACGACACCGAAGAAGGAAGAGAACATCTCAACTTTTCTGAATGGGATCAGGGCGGCAAACCCCGCGAGCTAGAGGAAATGTGGGAAGTCATTCAGGAAGGCGAGATGCCACCCGCCATTTTCCTGCCCACCCACCCCGAAGCCCGGCTCACCCCGGCTGAAACCGAGGCGCTCATTGCTGGGCTAAGAGCTACTGTCCGCAATTAAGTAATTCAGTAATTGAGTAATTGGGCAGCTGGAAAATTTCCCAATTACCCAATTACCAATTACATCTTCTTCTTACTCCACAATCACCACATCGCTGCTGCTACGGCCGAATACTTCTGGCGCATACATCTCCTCCGCCTTGGTGGGCGGCACAATGAAGGTGCCGGGCGTGGTGGCGCGGGCCACGTAATCGTAGCTGTAAACGCCTTCCCACAGCAGAGCGCTAAACGCCTCTACCCGCTCATCCCGCATATTTTGATGATCGTACCATTGCCACCACCACCACCAGGGCAGGCTGCCGCTGAGCGCGTTCGGATCTTCCGGCACGCTTTGCGAGACGGCCAGCGCTGGATTGATCGGTTCCAGCCCGGCGGGCAGCGGGTCCACCAGGGCGACGTGGTAGCGGCGGTTATCCGCCACCAAGGTCAGCTTGACGCGCACCCGCGCCCCCAGCTTGATGTGCCAGGTGCCGTCGTCGTCTTGCCAGACGTCTTCCGGATCGTCTACGGCTTCGTAGGTGCGTTCTACCACAAAGCCCCGGTTCAGCGCCTCCAGCGACAGGTCTGTGGGGGCGTAGTTGAGGGCGAGACGGTAGTAGAGACGGCCGTTTCCCTCCACACTCACCACCACATCCCCCATCTCTTCCGCTGCCAGGTAGCTCATCGGCACTTCCGTCAGGTAACGATCGGTGCTGCGGCCGACAAACTCCTGCGCCCCGGCATACGTCTCGCCCAGCCAAATTTGGGCCACAAAGTCCGGCGTTTCTGCCTCGAAGGTGTTGAAGTAGCTGTCCAGCGCCAGCAGGATGAACACATTCTCCTGGCTGCTGCCCCAATGGCCGCGCGTGCGATTAGCCAGCAAGCCATTCACTACTTTGGGAATCAAATCACTGTCTGGCGTCTGGTTGATGAGCGTTTGCAGCACAATGCCGTCCGTACGGCGGTTGGAATGAAGCAGCAAATAATCTTGCTCGCCGTAAGAGGTGGTGAAGTTGGCCGAAGCGGCCGTTTCCACCGCACGGTTGTTGATGTACTGACGAATTGCCGCCACGTCCTCTGCCGCAGCCGGATCGTCGGCCAGAATGTCCCACAGCCAGGCATTGGCCTCCAGCGACAGATTGTCGATGCCCGCCTCAGCCAGCAGGGCGCGCGCCTTGGCAAAGTCGCTGTCACCCGCCAGGTGCCGCACGTACAGCGCATAGGCGCTTAGCGCCCAGCGCGTTTCCTGGCTGTACCAATGCGGATAATAATTTTCAATGTTTTGCAGATAGCTTTGCACGTTGGCCTGCATCTGGGCGGGCACGGCAAACCCTTTTTGGCTGGCCACGGCCAGGGCGTGGGCCACGTGCACCGTGTGGAACGGATACGACTCCCGGTTGCGCTCCCAAATCGGGAAGCCACCATCGGGGTTTTGCAACCCTTGCAGCGTTTCCAGGTCGCGCACCACCGCCTGCTCCATTTCACCTGGCGCAGGCAGCCCTTCTGCCTCAAACGCCGTCAGCACGTCGCGCAGCGCCGCCATGGTGAGGATGCGGGAGGCCAGCTCGTCGGCCGAATCGTAGCGGTGGGCGGTGAGGTAGAGTACCGCGTCGGTCAGCGCTTGCAGCGCCGTGGAGGAGGTGTTGATTTCCAGCCCGCCGTAGCCGGGAATGACGCCATCTGGCATCACAAACGGTTGGGCCACTGCGCCTTCATCCAGCGTGCCGTAGGTGGCAAACGCTTCGGTGGTGGCGGGGGTGTAGACGGGCAGCTCACCGCTGGCGGCGTCGGCGTAGCTGCCAGAGACGACAGCCACCTGGAAGCGGGCCGTGCCTGCGCTGCTGGTGGTGGCCGGGAAGCGCACCTCCACGCGATCGTTGGCGGGCACTTCCACGCGCTGGCCTGCGCCTGCGGTTAAGGTGAGATTGGTCACGTCGAGAGCGACGTCTACGGTCATCGGCTCATCGGTCTGGTTTTGCACGACGATGGGCAGCTCAAACTGGTCGCCATAGTTGAGGAAGCGGGGGGCAGACGGCCGTACCATCAACGGCAGCCGCGCCGTCAGGTTGCTCTCGTTGGAACCAAACAGATTGTCACCCGCCACGGCCACGGCCATGATGCGGTAGCGCGTCAGGTTATCGGGCAGGGTAAAGCTGATTTGGGCCGTGCCGGAGGCGTCGGTTTGGCTGGTGGGGGCGAAGACGGCCAGCGGATCGAAGTTGGTGCGCAGGTCAATTGGCGGTTGTGCGGCAGCCGCGCCGTCATCGGCGGCCCCTGCTTCCATCGGGGCAGCGAAGGCCATGTCGGCCTCACCGCTGGCAGCGGTATCCATGGCCATTTCGGATTCTTCCACCGCCATCTCGGCCGTAGCGACCACTTCGCGCATCGCCTCCGTTTGCACTTCGCCAGCCAACGATTCGGGGTTGACGAGGATGATGGAGGAACGGCCGTATCGGCTGTCGATCCAGCTCCACGGATTACTGTAAAAAACGTCCAGCGGATTTTGCAGCTGGTAGCCAGTCAGGGCCAAAATCGCCTCATCCACCACTACCAGGGCGACTTCCGCGTTGGGCACGGGCTGGCCGTTGGCGTTGGTGACGGTGAGGGTTACGGCCGTTTCCGCCCCAGGCTCCAGGCTGTCAGATTGTGGTTGGATGGCAATGTTTAGTTCCCGGCTGTACGGCGGCACGCTCAGGCTGAGTGAGCCGGTGGCAAAGGCGGGGCGCGGCGGCACGGCGGCCAGCGGTTCGCCCGCGTCATTCGTGCGTGGGGCAGAACCCACCACGTCCACCTGCACCGTCAGGTTGGGGATGTGCGCTTCGGTGATGGGAATGCGCAGGGTGGCGCTGCCATCTTCCAGGGCAAACGCCTCAGTCGAGAGGATGCCGCCGCGATTCAGCGTCAGCAGCCCTTCGGCGGGGCTAAACGGCGCTTGTACCAAAATTTCGGCCACGTCGCCGGGCTGGTACTCTTCACGGTCGGGGATGAGGGTGACGGTTTCCTGCGTGACGTTGCGCTGCACGGGGCGCTCGCCGCCGCTGACCCAGCGGGTGAGCTGGCTCTGGTTTTGGCGTCCGGCCGCATCGGTGACAACGGCCGTAATTTGGTATTCGCCACCTTTATCAGTGTTGAAGGTGCAACTGACCGGTTCGACGGCGCTGGTGACGGTGCATTCCGTCGTTTCGGCGGGTTCATACCCTGTGCCGTAATTCCACTCCATGCGGGCGGCGGTGATGGAAACGGCCGTGCCCGCCACCGCTGCACCATCAATATCGGTCACGATTGTTTCGATTTCCAGCGGCTCCCCCTGCTGCACAAAGGTGCGGTCGCTGCGCAAGCCCACGTACAGCTCGGCAGGATGCACCAGCAAGCCAGTGTTGGCCGACCACGCCTGCCGGTTCACGTCCATCACCGTTGCTTCAGCCCGCACGGAAAACGGCCGATTCCCTTCCAGCGCTTCAAAGTTGATTTGCAGAAAATGCTCGCCGCCCGCGTCGGTAACGCCGCTAAACGTTTCCACCACGCCTTCGGGGCCGCCGGGGAAGCCAAAATCTTCCACAAAGAAAATGTCGCCAAAGTACCACCACGGCGTCCAGGTGCCAAAGGTGAACCCTTGCCAGCCGGGCGGCGAGTAGTACGTGGGCGTGGAGGTGACAAACCAGCTGGTGTCGGCGTTGGGCAGCGGGCCACCGGCAAAATAGCTGGCGGTCACGGCCACAGTGGCGGCATCGCCCACCACGTATGGACCGACGCTTTCTTGTCGGGCGCTTACCTCAAATTCGGGGCGGCGGAACTCCTGAATCTGGAATTCGTGGAAGCCGTATTCGCCATTTAGATTTTGCAAAGCGCCATCGGCGCGTAGTTCCATGTAGGCGTAGCCCAGATTTGTGTTGTCTGGCAGCGCAATTTGCAGATCGAAGCCGCCAAACGAGGTGAGCTCAGTCGTGCCTTCAGCCAGCACATTGCCCTGCGGCCCGTACAGCGTGTAGCGGATTTGGCTGACGCGGCTGCCGGGCAGGGTAATCGCCCCTGTGCCGCTGATGTGGCGCAGCCAGCCTTTGATGCTGACGGTTTCGCCGGGGCGGTACATCGCCCGGTCGTCAAAAATATGCCAGCGCAGTTCGTCGCGCAGCGCTTGCTGCTGCCAACCTTGCTCATCCCAGTAGGAGGTGCTGGACGGCAGGAGGGCGGTGTCTGCACCCTGGCTGGCCACCAGGTAGCGAATGCCATTGCTGGAGAGGTCAAATTGGGCCAGGCCGTCGGCATTGGGCTGGGCCGATTGGCCATTGCTGGCAGAAATGGTCACGTCGCTCAGCGGGCGGCCATCGGCCAAATCGGTGGTCCAGGCCACCAGTTGGGAATGGTCGGCAAAGGCATCGAGGCCGATTTGGGTGACCTGCACCCAGGTGTGGATGATTTGGTTGCGCCGCTCCCAAAAGTCGCGGGCCAGCGTGGGGGGCTGAATGACGGCGATAACGTGGCCGGTTTCGCCATTGAGGGCTGGTTGGAGGGAAACGGCCGTTTCCGTCAACAGATCCTCCACAGAATCCACTGCCATTGTTTCATCCACCACCAGCTCGCCGGGCGGCGTGGGGAACTCATCGTCCTCATTCATTCGGTCAAAGTCGCGCAAGTAGCGCAGGTAAGCGGGCCAATCTTCTGGGGTGACGGCGTACAGCTTCACCCGAATCTCGTCGTAATTCATCACAAACAGCGTCAGGCTGGGGTCGCTGGCGGACGGATCGGCCGTCACCAGCGGTTCACGCGGGCCGCTGACAAACGGCGTGGCGGAATCCACCCGGAAGCGCACCGTCTCATCGTCGCCCAGCGTCTGGCCGAAGATGTCGGTCAGACCCGCGTCAATCGTCACTTCGTAGGTGGTGCGCCCCTGGGTGAGCCCCTGAATGATGAGCGTGCTGTAGCCAAGCTGCACCGTTGCCCCAGGCAGTTCTGGCTCGATGCGAATCATCGTTTCATTAAACGCTTCGGGGTCTAGCTGATTGTTGAATTCCAGATAGAACGGGGCCAGCGGCGGGCAATCACGGTCAGACCAGCCGCAGGTGTCGCGCTCCAGGCGCAGCGGCGGGTAGGTGTAAAAGCTAAAAGATTGCGCGTCCGGGTTCAGGCGCGGCCCTTCGGCGGAGGGGATGTTGGGGCCAATGGTGATGGTGATTTCGGTGTCGGCGGGTAACGGCCGTTCCGCCCGAAACGCCACCCATCTCCCCTCATTGGCCGTCGCAACGCGGCGGCTAACCGACTCATCGGCCGCAATCTCAGCCTCAGTCGCCAGCCGAATGGCCACATCTTCGCCCCCGGCCCGGATGCGGGTAACGGCCAAAATCGCAGCCGGGTCAACAAGCTGGTCAAAACTGGCAAAAATAATGGGCTCCAGCGGCTGCGCTTCGTAGGTGGCAGGATAGCTGTTTACCAGCTGCACAGGCGGGGTGCTAAACGTCCAGCGCACCGTTTCTGGCAGCGCATTGCCCGTGGCCGAGGTGGTGCCTGCGGGGATTTCGGCCACAAACTCGGTGGCCATCGGCAGGCGGTCTACGGCGCTGGCATCCGCCTCAAAGCGGAGCGTTTGCGGGCTGATCCATTGCCAGGTGCCGGGAATATCGGGCGTCAGGTTCACCGGCACGTCGGCCTCAGTGAGGCTGGTGAGGTCGGTGAGGGGCACCATCGGCTGGTTGAAGGTGACGTTGACAAAGGGAGCCAGGCCGATGTCGCCTTCGGGCGTGTAACGCAGCACTTCCAGCGGGCCGGTGGGCACGTCGGGCGGGGCAAAGTCGGTGGGTGGCGGGGGGAAGGCTTGCTCAATGGTGCTGCCGGGGCGCGGCGGCGGGATCAGTTCGTCGGGCAGGTTGAAATCGAGCTGGTCGGCTGGCTGGCCGGTTAGTTCGGGCAGGCGAGCCAAAATTTGGGCAATCTCAGCCTCAGTCAGCGGTTCGCCCGTCACCAGCGGGTTGGCGGCGAGGGCGTCGGGCAGGGATTGCCCTTCGCTGAGGCTGATGAGGAGGCTGGCGGCGGTGCTGCTGCTGCTGCCGCCGAAGCTGGCGCTTTCCAGGCCGACACCGGCATTGGCGTCAGCCGTTTCCGTGCGAAGTGTGGGGGTGGTAAAGCCATCGCCGCTGCCGGGGCGGTCTCTAAACTGAAAATACCAGATGCCCACGCCTGCGGCAATGACAATCAACAGAGCTGCCAGGCCACCGAAGATGAGGCGACGTGGCCGTTTATTCGCTGATCCAGTTGGTTGAGACATACTTTTCCCGTCCTGTGTTGGTCCTCGGCCGCTAATTGGGGCCAAGGAGAAATGCAAATGAGCCGATGCCAAGCGGCATCACTATTGTAAACGATGGCGAGGCAAGAAAGGTTCCCTAAAAAGTTTTTTGTCCACAGATTTCGCAGATTTTGATTTCTTCTTGGGGGAAGACAACAACGAATTAGAGTAAACAACGAATTTTTTGTAGTAGTCAATCACGCCTTGAACAAAATTTCACCGCAAAGGACGCAAAGCGCGCAAAGTTTTACGCTCTAATCTTTGCGTTCTTCGCGCGCTTTGCGGTTCAACCAATTCTTGACCATTACAAAACAACGAATTTTTTGATGTTATTCATTCGTTGTTTACTCTAATTCGTTTTTACGGCCGTATCACCGCTGGCAAAAACGCCTGATGCAGTTCGGGCACCACATGCAGGGTAACGGGGATGACAAACGGCGCGCCAGCGACGGTGGGGGTCACGTCGATGGTGACGGTGGTGGTGTAGGTGCCAGCAGCCAAACCATTTGTGTCAAACGTCAGGTTGAGATCGCTGCTGGTGGTGCCGTTGGGCTGGCTGAGGCTGGCAGGCAGGGTACCCGATGGGGCCAGGCTGGCTGTCCAGGCTAGCCCGCTGGTGAGGCTGATGCCGATGGTGTGGGTAACGGCCGTTGGCAAATCCACATCCAGCAGCGTCGTCAGTTCACCCGGTTCCACTGCCGCCGCTTGCAGCAGGGTCAGGCGAGCGTCGTCCCAGTACACATCGTTGTGCTTCACGGGCACGTTGGCTTTGGACCAGATAAACACGGTGATCGTGTCTGATTCCGCCACCGCTTCGACGCTGAACAGGCCGAACTCGTCGTACTGCATGCGCATCTCGCTCCACACCACGGTGTGGCTTTGCCAGTCGGTGCCACCGGTGGGATCGATGCCGACGCGCTGGTAGAGCTGGCCGTGGTCGTTGGGGTCGCTGAGCCAGCCGGACAGCGTTTCGCGGGAGGACCAGGCGTGACCCCAACTGCTGAAGCAGTAACGGCCGTCCTCCACCGCGCTCACCTGCTGCATCAAGCCGCCTTCATGGGTGCTCCAAAAGGAAAAATAGTGCTGCGACTTGTCGCCGCTGCGCACCCGGGGCGGCTGTTCGTGGGGCAGCGAGGGCACGTACTCTGGCTGAATGTTCATCCAGTTTTCCGTACGCGGGGTGTTGAGCCAGTACGGCTGCCAATCGTCGGCCAGCTTGACGCGCTCGCAAAATTGGTTGGGCTGGTCGGGGAACCAGGTTTGGCAATCCGGGTGGCCCGGCGCGGCCATGATGTAAACGGGGTAGTCGCCTTCAAATGAGGGATTGGTAATCAAATTGGTGCCTGCGCACACTTCTGCATCACCCACCGTGATGGTGAGGGGGTTGGTGGGGGTAGAGGCCAACACCACGGGGCGCGGGCGCAGCAGCAGGGCAACGGTGGCGGTGAGTAACAGGGTGGCAAAAAAGATGGAGAGGGATACGGCCGTACTTCGCTTCAAAACAAACTCCTTGGTGAATTTTTGTTGATGGTAGCAAACCGTTTGGCCGGTGACCGTGTGAGGACCGTGAATAGGACGCTATTTTTACGCAATTTTTGCGCCTATTCTGCCCTAGTTGCCCCCTCCCAAACCGGGTATCATTAGGCCGATTCAACCAGCTGTGCCGCATCCGCAAACGCCGCGAGACGTTCCCGGCGCAGCCCATAACCCCACTGGAGGAAAAGATGAAACTGGCAGCCCGCATTGGTTTGATTTTACTTGGCATCATTGCGTTATTGATTGTGGTTTTGGCGATTATTGGCGTGGTGAACGTGAGACGGCCGTTCCCCAACACCGACACCACCCTCACCATCCCCGGCTTACAAGACGAAGTCAACGTCTACCGCGACGAAAACGGCATTTCCCACATTTACGCCGAAAACGAACATGATTTGTTCCTGGCGCAGGGCTACGTCCACGCCCAGGACCGCTTCTGGCAGATGGAGTTTTGGCGGCATGTAAGCCAGGGCCGCATTTCTGAAATTGCCGGAGCAACGACAGTAGACAGCGATATTTTTATCCGCACCATGGGCTGGCACCGCATTGCCCAAGAGTCATTGGCCTATTATGAACGCGAATCGCCGGAAATGATGGCCGTTCTGGAAGCGTACAGCGAAGGCGTCAACGCCTACATCGCGGAAGAAGGCGACAACATCTCCCTCAGCTACACCGTCCTGGGCCTGGTCAACGAGACCTGGGAGATTGAGCCGTGGGAACCGCTGCACACCATCGCCTGGGCGGTGGTGATGGCCGACGATTTGGGCGGCAACTGGAGCGACGAAATTGAGCGTGCCAACCTCATCAAAGAGTTGGGCGAAGGCACCACCGCCAACCTGCTCCCCTTCTACCCCTACGACAACCGCCCCGTCATGGTGCCCACCGATGCGATGGACATTGAATTTACCAACGAAGAAACCGACGCCATGATCCAGCAGATGCAGCAGGTGAACTGGACCAACGTGAACACCCATATCGTGGGCAGCTATCCTGAAGAAGGCTTTTTGGGCAGCGGCGACTACGTGGGCAGCAACAACTGGGTCATCAGCGGCGAGCATACCGACACCGGCATGCCCCTGCTGGCCAACGACCCGCACCTGGGCATCCAGATGCCTTCCATTTGGTATCAGGTGGCGCTGCATTCGCCCACGCTCAACGTGCAGGGCTTTAGCTTTGCCGGGGTTCCTGGCGTGGTCGTCGGTCACAATGATCATATCGCCTGGGGTGTCACCAACGTGGGGCCAGACGTGCAGGATTTGTACATCGAAAAAATCAATCCCAACAACCCAGATCAGGTGGAATTTATGGGCGAATGGGAAAATATGGAGATCATCGACGAGGTGATCAAGGTGAATGGCGGGGAGGATGTGACCATTCAGGTAAAAATCACCCGGCACGGCCCAATCATTTCTGATTTGCGCGACGACACCAGCGACGTGCTGGCGATGCGCTGGACGGCGCATGAGCCGATGCGCACGTTGGAGGCGATTATTGGGTTGAATACGGCCGTAAACTACCAAGAGTTCCGCGAAGCCCTGCGCTTCTGGGATGCCCCCTCGCAAAACTTTGTCTACGCCGACACCGAAGGCAACATCGCCTACCAGATGCCCGGCCTGGTGCCCATCCGCGCCAACGGCAATGGCCTGGTACCGGTGCCCGGCTGGACGGGTGAGTACGAATGGGAAGGTTGGGTGCCGTATGAAGAGCTGCCCGCCATTCTCAATCCCGAATGGGGCTACATCGCCACCGCCAACCACGCCGTGGTGGATGAAGAATATCCGTACCAGCTCAACCTGTATTGGGCCGACGGCGATCGCGGCCAGCGCATTGTGGACATGATTGAGGCCGAACTGAACGGTGACGGGGAACTGTCGCAGGCCGATTTGGCGCGCATCCAGTTCGACAGCCATTCGCTGCTGGCCGACAGCTACGTGCCGCTGCTAGACGGCCTCTCCAGCAACAACGAAAAGGTGCAAGCTGCCCTGGAGCGGCTGCGGGGCTGGGACCGCCAGGCCCGCCGCGACAGCGTGCCCGCGGCGCTGTTCGAGATTTTCTCTATGCAGCTGGCCCAGGCCACCCTGGCCGATGAGGTGGGGGCAGACAATGTGAACAGCTTTGGCGGGCGCGTGCTGTTCCACCAGCTGGCCGCCAATCCAGAGGCAATCTGGTGGGACGACACAACCACCGCCGCCGCAGAGTCGCAGGCAGACATTTTGCTGGCAGCACTGGAGGATTCGGTGGCCTGGTTTGAGGCAAACGTGGGCGAGGATATGAACGACTGGACCTGGGGCAGCATCCACACCGCCACCTTTGTGAGCAATCCGCTGGGGGAGAGCGGCATCAGCTCGGTGGAATCCTTGGTGAATCGGGGGCCATTCCCGGCCGACGGTGGCCGAAGCATTGTGAATGCCAACAGCTGGAGCTGGAGTGAACCGGCGGCGGTGACGGGCCACGTTTCTATGCGCATGTTGGTGGATATGAGCGACTTCGATGCCAGCGAATGGGTCATCCCTACGGGGCAATCGGGCCACCCGTACCACCCCAATTATGATGACCAGATTCAGCTGTGGCTAGACGGCGAATATTTGCCAATGGTGTGGAGCCGGACGGTGGTGTTGGAAACGGCCGTAAACCACCTCATCCTCCAACCAGGCGAATAATCCTTTCAAACCTCATTCTTAAATGGGACACAGATTGACACGGGTGGCTCTACTGAAAAAAGGGTGATTTCACCGCAGAGGCGCGGAGACCGCAGAGATTTTTCTCTGGTAATCTTTAAAAACGCTGCGTCCGCTGCGTCCGTTGCGTCCGTTGCGTCCGTTGCGTCTTTGCGGTTTGTTTTTTCAGTGGACTCATCTGTGTTTATCCGTGTCCCGTTTTCTTAAAGGCAAATCCTTATGAAGCGATGGCAAAAAATTGGTTTGGGCATCCTGGTGGTGCTGGCGTTGGCCGCCGCCACCATCTTCTGGCCGCAGGGCGTTTGGCCTTTTGTGGTCAATCTAGACGAGCTGGCAGCCGTCAACGACAACTACGACGTCGTCATCCGGCGAGACAGCTTTGGTGTGCCCCACATTTACGGCCGTACCGACGCCGACGCGGCCTACGGCCTGGCTTATGCCCACGCCGAAGATGATTTTGCCACCATCCAGCAAACGATGATTGCCGCCCGGGGCAAGCTGGGCGTGGCCTACGGCATCGACGCCGCACCCAATGATTACATGGTGCAGCTGCTGCGCATTTGGGACGTGGTAGACGAAAAATATGATGCCATTCCGCCCGACATCCAGGCCATCATGCAGGGGTACGCCGATGGGCTGAATTACTATGCCGCCCTGCACGAAGATGAAGTGCTGCTGCCGGAACTGTACCCACTTTCCGGGCGCGACGTGGCGGCGGGCTTTATTCACCGCGTGCCGCTCTTTTTTGGCCTGGATGGGGCGCTTGGGGAGTTGTTTGCCGAGACAAGGCAAAACACAGTTTCAGAAAAGGAGATTGGCGATCGGAGATTGGAGATTGCCCACGCGCCAACGCCTAATCTCCAATCTCCAGTCTCCAATCTCCCCCCAACGGTGAAGTATGGCAGCAACGTCATCGCCGTGGGGCCAGCGCGCAGCGCCAACGGGGAAACGTTTCTGGCGGTGAATTCGCATCAGCCGTGGGCGGGGCCAGTGGCCTGGTACGAGGCGCACATGGTCAGCGAAGAAGGGTGGAACATGGTGGGCGGTTTGCTGCCCGGTTCGCCCACCATTACGCATGGTCACAACGAACATTTGGGCTGGGCGTTTACGGTGAACAGCCCGGATTTAATTGATATTTACGTGCTGGAAATGAACCCAGACAATCCCGATCAATATTTGTTTGATGGTGAATGGCGCGATTTGGAGGTAGGGGAAGCGCCGATTACGGTGACGCTGTTCGGCCGTTTCCGCTGGACGGTAAAGCGCGAACTGCTGTGGTCGGTTTATGGCCCAACGGTGCGGCAAGATCATGGGGTGTACGCGCTGCGCTACGCGGGGATGGGCGAGATTGGCCATGTGGAGCAGTTTGTGCGGCTGAACAAGGCGACCAATCTGGAAGCATGGCAAGATGCTCTGCGCGCAGGGCCATTGCCGATGTTCAACGTGGGGTATGCGGACGGTGAAGGGAATATTTTTTATGTGTATAACGGCCGTATCCCCCTCCGCGCTGAAGGCTACAACTGGCAGCAATATTTACCCGGCGATACGTCAGAAACGTTGTGGACCGAATATTTGTCATATGATGATCTGCCGCAGGTGAGCAATCCACCGTCTGGCTTTGTGCAGAACGCCAACAGCAGCCCATACCGCACCACCCTGGGCGTGGGCAACCCAGACGAAGCCAGCTTCTCCCCCACCTTGGGCATCGACGACACCATGTCTAACCGCTCCCTGCGCATGTTGGCGCTGTTTGGCACGGATGAATCTATCTCTGAAGCGGAGTTTATGGCGTACAAGTACGACATGGCGTATTCGCCTGAGGCAGATGTGATGCGCATGGTGGCCATGATTTTGGCCGAACCGCCCCCCAGCGACCCCAACGAGCGGGCGGCCTACGACCTGCTGGCCAGTTGGGATGGGCAAACGAACCCGGAAAACCACGGGGCCACGGTGGCGCTGCTAACGTTTCTCTATTTGCTAGAAGCAGACGGCACCCATGTTTCTGTCTCTAACATGACGGGTGGGGCGTTTACGGCCGTTTCCGTTCAAACCAGCTTCTCTCAGGCAGTCGATCATTTGCTGGAACATTTCGGCACCGTTGACGTGCCGTGGCAGGAAGTGAACCGGCTGGTGCGCGGCGACGTAGACCTGGGTCTGGGCGGCGCGCCAGATGTGCTGCACGCGATTTATGGGGAGATGGGGGAAGACGGCCGTTTCCAAGGCATCGCCGGTGATTCTTACATTCTCATGGTTACCTGGCAGCCCGACGGCACGGTCAGCTCGCACAGCATTCACCAGTTTGGCAGCGCCACCCTGGACGAAAGCTCGCCCCACTACGCCGACCAGGCCCCCATCTTTACGGCGCGGGAACTGACGCCAGTTTGGTTTACTGAGGAAACTGTTTTAGCGAATTTAGAAGAGGAATATCGGCCTGGGGAGGAAAACGGCCGTTAGCAAAAAAAAGCAGGGCAGCAAACCTGCCCTGCTTCAACATCATCGCACAAAAACATGGCCTGTTAGCCGAGATTGCCCGTTATCACCATCAGGCCAATGGCCCCCATGAGGATGTTGAGCAAAACCAGCAGGGCCAAAATGAGGCGCTGCCCCGGCGTAAAGTTGCGCCAGGCAAAACCAGAGCCCCCACTGCGGCTCGGTTCCTCGCTAAAAATCGCATCCTCGGCCAAATCATCGTCTAGCGATTCGCCCCGGGTCGATTTACGCCGCAGCTGATCAAACTCATCATCCAGGTCGTCGATGGGCGGCAAATCATCTGCTGGCCCCCCACCCTCTTCATTCCTAAAAAGGTCATCCCGAAACGCAGAAAAATCATCGTCAAGATCATTGTTTGCATTATTGTCAAAATCGTCGCGAAAATCGTTCATGAGCGGATACCTCTCTTCATTTGCTGCCGAAACTGTCTGGCGGTTGGTCGTCTTCGGCCAAGTTTCAGAAGGGGTGCGGCCTACCGAAGATACCCCTATTGTAACGGAAATTTAGCGAAAAACGAGATTTTCAGTTGACAATAATTAAATTTGCCGCAAGGTTACATCCGCAGCGGTGACGGTGTGCAGTTGGCCAGCCTCATCCCGCACCAGCAGATGCCCGGCGGGGTCGGTGGCTTCGGCCATGCCAGAAAAGCTGTGGCCAGTTTGGGGCTGGGTTACGTGCACCGGCTGGCCCAGGGTGATCAGTTTATTTTGCCAGCGATGGTGTGGGGAACGGC
Source organism: Candidatus Leptofilum gracile (assembly GCA_016713825.1). GTDB lineage: Bacteria > Chloroflexota > Anaerolineae > Promineifilales > Promineifilaceae > Leptofilum > Leptofilum gracile. The sequence goes on from JADJOJ010000007.1 coordinate 807,209, forward strand.
CGTTCCCCACACCATCGTACAAAGCTTCTACCCGCTGCAAAAAGGCAGCCAGCAGCGGCAAACGAGGCACCGGCTGGCCCGTGGCCACCAGCAGGCTGGTGGCGGGTGTCACCCCGGTGGGCAGCTGCGCGGCTGGAATGTTCACGTTGATACCAATGCCCACGATCGCCCAATGCAAACGGCCGTCTGGGCCAAAGCCCCCTTCCTGCAAAATGCCGCTCACCTTATGCCAGCCCCCCGCCTGCTGCACCACAATGTCATTGGGCCATTTCAGCCGCACCGCCAGGCCCGTTTGCCCGGCAATTGCTTCGGCGGCGGCCGTACTCACCAGCATGGTGAGCCAGTTGGCCTGTTCGGCGGGCCAATGGGGCCGGAACAGCAGTGAAAGCAGCAACGAACTGCCCGGCGGCGCTTCCCAGCGGCGGTCCAGGCGGCCGCGCCCCCGCCGCTGATACTCCGTCAGCAGCAAATGCCCGGCGGGTGGCTGATCGGGCGTGCCTTGCCGAACCATCGCTTTGAGCAGGTCGTTGGTAGAGTCCAACTCGGCAAACACCTGGCAAGTTTGCCCGAGCCAATGGGTGGTCACTGTTTGGGAAACGGCCGTTGCCGATAATCTATCCATCTCATCAAATCCCGCCATTAGGTGCAAACCAGCAATAAAATTCATATAAAATTTGGTTTGACATGCAGCTATCTCTTTCTATAATTGGGCGCAACATTATGTACTATACAATCCTCTTCCACAAATAATTTGCATGTCAATTAAAAACCGTCTCCATCACCGTGCCAACAATATTTCTGTTGTTTACCGCCGGATGATCCGATAACATTATACGCCTTAATTCATGCGATAGAGAGTAATGGAAATGACCGCAAACGCCTCCCCTGAAATGTTGCCCCAACCTCAATCTGATGATGCCTACTGGGCCGCCCTGTTTGAACAAGAAGAAGCCCTGCTCCCCGCAGAACCGAAGATAGAAATACCGCAAAGCAATGGTTGGGCTACTTTGAACCAGCGGATGGACGGCCGTTTCCGTTGGGCCGATGGCGAACGAGACGATGTGGACCCGTGGCATAAAGCACAGCAAATCATGGAAGCCGATGAAACGATGACCCTGCCCGTCACCGGTTTCAACAAAGGGGGGTTGCTGGTTCACTGGCGCGGCCTGCAAGGCTTTGTACCCGCCTCCCAACTGATTGACTTCCCCCAATTTCACCTGGAAAGCGAAAGGCTCAATGCCCTCAAACAGTGGCACACAGAAACGCTCACCCTCAAAATCATCGAGCTAAACCGTGAAATGAACCGGCTGATTTTGTCTGAACGGGCCACCCTGGTAGAAGCCGATGAGCGGGAGCAGCTGTTTGGTCGCATCGACACTGGCCAAATTCATGAAGGCTCCGTCACCAATCTGACCAATTTTGGGGCGTTTATTGACCTGGGCGGCGTAGAAGGGTTGATCCACATTTCTGAGCTTTCCTGGAGCCGCGTCATTCACCCCAGCGACATTTTGGAACCGGGGCAGACGGTACGGGTAAAGGTGCTCAATGTGGATTCGGAAAACGGCCGTGTTGCCCTCAGCCTCAAGCGGTTAAAAGACAATCCCTGGCTCGCTATAGAAGAACGGTACCAACCCGGCCAGCTCGTAGAAGGCACCATCAGCAACGTCGTTAGCTTTGGCGCTTTTGTCATGGTAGAAGATGAACTGGAAGGGCTTATTCACATTTCTCAGCTGGCCGAAGGCACCTTTTTGCACCCCCGCAACGTGGTGGAAAAAGGACAAATTGTGGTGGCCCGGGTGCTGAAGGTAGACGGCCGTAACAAACGCCTCGCCCTCACCCTGCGCGACCTCACGGCCGAAGATATTGAGTAATTGAGTCATTGAGTAATTAAGTAATTAAGTAATTGCCAAATTACCAATTACCAATTACCAATTACCAATTGCCCAGTTACGTACTGGTATGGCAAAAACAAAATCCTCCGGCGGTAACAAGACCCCCGCACCGCCACCGCCCACCTGGGACGAACGGCTCATCAACAGCCTGATGCCCTGGCGCATCGAAATCGCAGGCATCCTCCTCTTCACCATCTCCTTCCTCATCTTTTAGCCTTGCTCAGTCTGCCCAACAACGCCTGCCCCGGCGTTTGGCTTTTGCCTGTTTCGGACGCTCTTTGGCTGGGGCAGTTACCCACTTCTGCTTTCCATTGCCGCCGGCGGGCTTTACCTGGCGCTGCGCACCGTGGAAAAACCGTTCCAGATTCGTACAGCGCAAGTGATTGGCTTTGAACTCGTCCTGCTAACCTTGCTCCCCCTCAGTTACCAACTCAGCGGCACCACTCCGCCAGAAGTGTACCTGGGTAAAGGGGGGGGATTGGTCGGCTGGGCGCTGTCTGAACCGCTGCTGGACTTTTTTGGCACTTTTCTCACCAACAGCTTTTACCTGCTGCTGCTGGCCTACGGGCTCAGCCTCATCGTGGGCTTCACCTGGGACGATTTGCTGGTTGGCCTGAACAATCTGTCTATCCACCTGCGCCAGCTTTCGCAAGAGCTGGCCCCGCCCACCCCGCCGCGCCCCACCGCCCAACCAGACCGGGCGGCACAGCTGCCATTACCAAACCCACCACCAGCCCCCAACCCCGACGAGCTGTTGATTATTGATGATACGGCCGTCTACGCCGACCCCACCACCCAAGGCCGCAGCAAAAACCTGCCCCCCCTAGACCTGCTAGAGGAAGGCAGCGACTTCATCCTCACCCCCGAAGAAGTGGATGAAAAAAAGCGGATCATCGAAGAAACGCTGGCCCACTTTGGCCTGCCCGCCACCGTCACTCAAATTCAGCGCGGCCCGGCCATCACCCAATTTGGCGTCGAGCCAGGCTACGTGGAGCGCATCGGCCCCGATGGCGAACTGCGCCAGCAAAAAGTGCGTATCAACCAGATTGCCGCCCTGCGCAAAGATTTGGCTCTGGCATTGGCCGCCACCCGCCTGCGCATTCAGGCCCCGGTGCCTGGGCGGGGCATTGTGGGGATCGAGGTGCCGAATTCGGAAACGGCCGTTGTCAACCTGCGTTCCATCGTTGAATCCCCCCAATACACCAGCTTCAACTCCAATTTAGCCGTCGCCCTCGGCAAAGACGTTTCCGGCGCACCCATCGCCATTGATCTGGCCAAGATGCCCCACCTGCTCATCGCCGGCACCACCGGTTCTGGCAAATCGGTTTGCATCAACGCCCTCATCAGCTGCCTGGTGTTCAACAACACCCCAGACAAGCTAAATCTCATCATGATCGATCCCAAAAAAGTGGAGCTGATTCGCTTCAACGGCCTGCCCCACCTCATCGGCCAGGTGGAGGTGGAAGCGGATCGCGCCGTGGGTGTGCTGCGCTGGCTCACTGCGGAGATGGATCGCCGCTACGAGATGTTTGCCCAGGTGAACGCCCGCAACATCGGCGGCTACAACCGTAAGGTTGCTGGCGACAAAACGCGCAGAAAGTTCCCCCTACATCGCCGTTTTTATTGATGAGCTGGCCGACCTGATGCACACCTACCCCGGCGACGTGGAGCGCACGCTCTGCCGTCTGGCGCAGATGGCACGAGCGACGGGGATTCATTTGGTGGTGGCGACGCAACGGCCGTCTACCGACGTCATTACCGGCCTCATCAAAGCCAACTTCCCCGCCCGGCTCTCCTTTGCCGTCGCCTCCAGCATCGACTCCCGCGTCATTTTAGACACAAGCGGCGCAGATCAGCTGCTGGGCAAAGGCGACATGCTCTTCCTCTCTCCAGAGGCCAGCGCCCCCGCCCGCGTGCAGGGCGTCTTCCCCACCGACCACGAAATCGAGCGCATCGTCACCTTCTGGCACAACAACATGCCCGAAAACTTTGAGCCAATGCCCGCCCCCTGGGAAAACCTCATCGCCAAATACGCCCTGCTAGACGAAACCGACAGCCTCCTGGAAGCCGCCATCGAGCTGGCCCAGAAAAACGACACGATTTCCGCCTCGTTTTTGCAGCGCAAGCTGCGCCTGGGCTACCCCCGCGCCGCCCGCCTCATGGAGCACCTGTTCGAGATGGGTCTGGTTGAGGACCCCAAAACAGGCGGCAAAACCCGCCGCACACTGGTGGATGAAGAGGACGATCCGCTGGATGATTTGTTGCCGTCGTAGCGTGTTCCTCTTTTGCAAACAAACAGCCTCATTTTGTCTCTTGCAAACCAGTCGCCAAGCTGGTGCCTTGCCACTGGGAAAATGAACCGCGCCAGCTAGGTGCTGGCAACTGGCAGGGCAAAATTTGGATGGCTGGCGACTTCGATGAGCCTCTCGATTTCTAAACGCTTTTAACCGAAACCAAGCTCCATAAGTTGTGGGGTAAACGGCCGTTTACCCCACCCCATCAAAAGCATTCGAGAAAAATCAAAGAGTTGAACCATATAACAGATCACGCTCGCCAAAAGTAGGATCACGAGCATGCGCCACCAAGCCTGCACCTTTTTTGCTTCCCCCAAAAAGGTAAAAACAAACAGAAACAGGCCAGAAACAATCCCCAAGACAGCAATAACAAAAATGAGAAACCGAGTTACGGTCGGCACGTTCACAATAAAATGAACCACCGTCTTCCCCCAAACCGTTTGGCTTAATTCAACCCACGGATAATTGACACCCGGCTCAAAAACAAAGAGATCGTAAAATGAGTGGTACCCTATCCGGACAAAATAGAGTAGGCCTAAACCGTTTAACAGCAGCCAGACATATGGCTTTCTCCAATTCCCTGCTTCACTCATTTGGAACATATCAATGATTCTCCATTTTCTGCTCACAAACAGGCTTAAGGGTGGCAACACCCCATATTTAGCGCTCAACGCAGTCCGTCACCCCACATTTGGAACTTTTCCCGCTCTCAACCGTATTGCCCCTTGATCACCAATTTTGTTTTTTAAATTGCGAGATAGTTCAAATTAGCTGAATCGTTCGGTGGCTGTCAATCCTGCCAAAGCGGGAATGCATGCAGGCAAACACCTGGGTGCCCGCGCAAGCGGCATGACACTGGTCAACAAAGCTTTTCGTTGAAATGGGCTATCTGCACAAATGATCTTCGCGCCTACGGGCGGAAGATGGGCGCAGGATGGGTAGACAGGAGATAGCATGACTCAGCAACAAAACCCCCAACCAACGGTCGAGGAAACCCGTCAGTCCACTCACACAAAAGCGCGGCGCTTGCCCGATGTGGCCGCCGCCGAGCGTGCCCTGAGCGACGTGAATACCAGCGTCGCCGTTTTACGCACGGAAGCGGATCGGGCGCGTGGCCTGTTTGGCTTTGGCCGCCGCATTTTGGTGCCCCCGGATGAGATTCACGTGGTGGTGGGAGACGGCCGTCACAGCCTGACCCTCTCCAACGAACGCAAAGTGTTTGGCCAATCCGCCGACCGCCCCGCCAAATATTGGCTCAACCCGATCAGCCAGGTCATCAAGCTCAAAACCATCAGCTTCACCGTGCCCATTCAAGGCACGCAAGATGCCGGGGTAGAAGCGCTAGATAGCAGCAAGGTTAGCTTCCGGCTGTGGGCCCACGCCGTGGCCAAGCTCAACCCAGACAAAGCCGAAATTGCCGCCCAGCGTGTGGGTCTGGATACAACCGGCCTCATCTACACCATCACCAAAGTTGGCACGGCCGAATTGGTCGCCGCCGCCGCCACCATGAGCCTGGAAGAAATTATTGCCAACCGGCAAGAGCTGGCGGCCATCGCCTTCCCCAAGGTGAACCAGATTTTGTCTGAGCTGGGCTACGATTTGGCGCTGCTCACCATCACCCGGCTAGACGGCGTGGCCTACGCCAAGCTGATCGAGCAAGCCGAATCGCGCATCTCTAAGGAGACGGGCATTGCCACCAACAAGGAGCAGCTGGCCGAGCTGACCGACATGCAGGCCCGCGAGCAGGAAGAGGCGGAAATCCGCGCCCAAACCGAGAAAAAGCTGGCGTCGGAACGATTAGATGCCCAGCGCGAAGTCGAAACGGCCACCATTGGCCAGCAAGAAGCGCTGGACGTGCGTCGGCACGAGATGCGCATTTTGCAGATTAGCCGGGAGAAAACGGCCGCTGCCGCCGCCCACGAAACCGGAAATGGCCAAAGTGGAACTCAGCCAGCAGCTTGGCCAGGCAGAAGCGGAAAAAGCGGCCCACCTGGCCCAAATCGAAGCAGAACGCCAGGCCCAGCTGCGCGCCATCCAGCAAAGCGCGAGGCGGAAATTAACCTGGCCCAAACCGAGGCCGAAGCTGCTCGGCTGGCCGTAGCTCAGGCCAAAGAAATTGAGCGGATGGCCAAGCTAACCGAGGCCGAAGCGTCTCGCCTGCGCCGCGAGGAGCTGGCCGAGGCAGAACGCGCCCGCGAGATTGCCCTGGTGGAAGCCAACAAAGCGGCCGAATCGCTTAAACTGGCGGCCGAGGCGGAAGCCCGCGCCGTGCAGATCAAGGTGGATGTGGAAACGCAGTCTGAACTGGTGCGGGCTGAGGCAGAGGCAACCGCTACGGAAAAACGGGCTCAGGCAGCTAAAATCCGGGCTGAAGCGACTAAGGCAGAAACGGCCGCTTCCGGTCTGGCTGAAGCCGAAGTCGATGCCGCCCGCGTGCAGGTTGCCGAGAAGCAGGTGTTGGTCACCCGCGCCGAGGGTCTGGCCCAGGCGGAAGTGGCCAAAGCACTGGCCGAAGCTGAAGCGGACAAGTTGCAGCGGCTGAAGACGGTTGAAATTGAGGCGCAAGAAAAGCTGGCGTTGCTCTACGGCCAAGCGCCGGTGCTGGTAGACCTGGAGCGCCTGCGCATCCAGCTTGGGCATCAGGAGCGCATTGCCACCATCCAGGCCGAAACGTCGCTCAAAGCGTTTGAGGCGATTGCCCCCAGCCTGAAGGTGCACATCTTTGGCAACGGTGGGCAGACGGGCCAGATTTTGGCCAACGTGATGGCCCTTTCGCACGGGCTAACGCAGGTGGGCGAGGAAGTGCCGCTGGTAGGCCGGCTGCTAAACGGCCGTGAGAACGGCGCAGGCGAACCGCTGGTTTTGGCCAACTGGCTGCCGCAGCTAAACCAGTTTGGCCCGTACTTGCAGCAGGTGCTGGCGGAAATCAATCCGCGCATGTTGTCTAGCCTGAAGGTGGCGGATTTGGTAGAACGGCTGGGGCCAGTGGTGGCGGGCGAGGAATCGCTGACGCGTGCGCTGAGCGGCTTGAAGGCAGACGCTTCGTTCCGTGTGATTGGTGACCTGCCCGTTAGCCCGCTGCTGCGGCTGCTTGGTTTGGGGCAAGCTGAGCCGGTGGAGGAAATCCCGGTCGGCTAATCTAATTCGCTAAAATTTAACCGCAGAGTGTGCGAAAGGCGCTGAGTTTTTTGGCTGGCGCGGCACACTCTGCGGTTTTTTCTTGGGTCAGCCCGCGGGGGCGGGCAAATAACAGCTGTTGGTCGGATTGGTAATCCGACTTACTCAAAGTAGGGCCATTCGATGTCGGCCAGGCAGCTGGTGTCTGGCGATTGGTTGGGATTGGCCAGGAACTCATCGGTGATGGCGATGGTGCATTCGACGCTGCTGAGCAGGAGTGACCTGCGCCGGGCACGAGCACGACGGTGCTGTTGGGCAGGGTTGCGGCGGTGAGGGTGGCCCAGCGGGGCGGCGTGGCGACATCGTACTGGCCCACGAGGATGAGGGTGGGAATGTTGCTGGAAACGGCCGTATTATCCACCCCACGCATCGGATTCCAATATTGGCACAGGTTGGTCAAATCGGCCGTCGCTTGCAGGAGTGCGCCTTCGAGTTCTGGGGGGATGTTGCCGACAACGGCCGTTTCTACCCGCTCATAATCCCCCAGCGCATACTCATCGTGGCAAATTACCGAGTTGTACATCCCTTCACTGTCGCTGCGGTCTTCGTCGTCCTGGTAGCGGGTACGGGCAAAGCCCTCTTCAGCGCTGATTTCGTCCAGCGCGTCAAAATTGTCGTTGGCCACTTCGTAGATGACGTAGGGCAGCAGGGGAATGAGCGAGGTATCGCTAAAGGCGCTGCTGAGGGCAAAAACGGGATCGTCGCCGAAAATTTTCGGCCGTTTCGTCTTCATTTAGCCGCTGCACCGTGTCTAGAAACACGTTTTCCAGGTCCGGGTAATTTTCGCGGCAGCTGTCGTCGCGCTCACAGTCGGCCACCAGCTCAGCCAGGGCGTCGGTGAAGCTGTACACCTCATCCACCGGCGTGTCGGCGTTGGGCGGGAACGGGGAATCGAGGATGACGGCGCGGATGCCTGCGGGATGGTTGCGCATCACTTCTAGCGCCAGCCGGGTGCCGTAGGAGATGCCCAGCAAATCCCACGCCTCAATGCCCAGCGCCTGCCGCAGCGCCTCGACGTCGGCGGCGTTTTCCTGGGTGTTGTAGGCCATCAGGTTGATGCCTTCGCTGGTCAGGCGGTCGAAGCAGAGGGCGTCGGGATTGTCTTGCTCGTCGGCTTCGGCAAATTCGGGGCAATCCAGGCTGGGTTCAGAAAAGCCTGTGCCGCGTTGATCTAGCAGAATGAGGTCGCGGTTTTGCAGGAAGGGCATCTCCCAGCCTTCGGGATCGGCGATGTAATCGTCGATGCCGCTGCCGCCGGGGCCACCTGCCAGGTAAACGATGGGCGGCGCTGTGGCTCCGTCTGGCGCGGCGACGATGGCCACGGCCAGTTCGATGGTGGGTGAGCTGGCGCTGCTGCGGTCTTCGGGCACGGTGAGGAAGCCGCACTCAATGTCGCCGGAGGCGTTGAAGGGGCAGTCGGTGAATTGGAAGTCGGCGGTGGTGGCTGTGGTGGGGAGGGGAACGGCCGTATCCGCCTCTTCAACACAGTCCTCGTCGGTAAATTCATCTTCAAAATCGGCCTGATCGCTGATGGGGTCGTCAAACTCATCGACAAACTCGTCGTCACAGGCAATAAGCACCAGGGCTAATAGCAATAATAGAAGTGCATATTTTTTCATTTCATTTCTCGTTTTTAGTGGGTTTATAAATTATCGCGGTTCATCTTAGCAGAAATTGGCTGTTTTAGGGAGAAGACATGCGTCATGGGAAACGGCCGTTCACCAGCCTAAAATAATTGTTGACAAAAATCATCCATATTTCCGCCAAATGTCATTGAGACGATTTTTCTAATCTGTATTGGTTGTCAATCTTGGTATAATCACGCCCGGAAGAGGAAAATTTAACCTTCCAGTAGGGTAAAACCTACTGGAAGGTTCTGTTTAGAAAAGAAAACAACTTGCAGGAGCAACAGATGTCAGAACAAGACAATCAAAAAATCATACGTTGGCTTTTTGTGGTTAGCGGCCTCATCATGATTATGGTGGTGTTTGGCGGTTTTGTGCGGCTGACGCGTTCGGGCCTTTCTGTTGTTGAGTGGAATCCAATTAGCGGCATTTTGCCCCCATCGGCCAGGCTGCCTGGGAAACAGAATTTGTTAAATACCTGCAAACCCCCGAAGGCATGTACATCAACAACAACATGACGCTGAACGAGTACAAAGAGATTTTCTATGTGGAATATCTGCATCGGCTCATTGCTCGTTTTGCTGGGCTGTTTGTGGTAATCCCGCTGTTTTATTATTTGTATAAAGGGATTATCCCCTGGCGGCGCTCGGCCATTTACCTGACCATTGGGGCGCTGTTTGGCTTTCAGGGCTTTTTGGGCTGGTACATGGTGAGCAGCGGCCTCATAGAAAATCCGGCCGTCAACCATTTCCGCCTGACCATTCATTTGCTGATGGCGCTCTTTTTGCTGGCGCTGACCATGTGGACGGCACTGCGCCATGTGCATCATTTCCCGCCGGTCATCAACAAGGGACGCGGCTCTTTGCCGTACATTTTATCCGCAATCACCCTGACCATTTTGGTGATTCAAATTACCTGGGGTGGGTTTGTGGCTGGCCTGAAGGCGGGCTGGATTTCTAACACGTGGCCGCTGATGGCCGGGCGCTGGGTTCCCAACAACTTATTTACCCAGTTTGACGCCTGGTGGCAAAACCTGATCTCCTCGGCAGTGGGCGTGCATTTTGTACATCGCTGGTTTGCTTTTGTGGTGCTTGGCGCGGCCATCTGGCTTTATTTCATCACCAAGCGGCATGCATACTCGGCAAACGTGCACAAGGCTGTTGTTTACTTCTTGGGGCTGGTAGCGGTACAGATCACATTGGGTGTTACCACGATTTGGTTTAGCGTGCCGATTGTTTTGGCGCTGTCGCACCAGGCGGTGGGGCTGCTGCTGTTCATCGTGGCCGTGTACATTCGGTACGAGATTGTGCACACGCCGATTCCAGAGCAGGTTGTGGCGCGGGCAACGGCCGTTCCCCAAACCGGCGACTAAAATTGAGGAGATTGGAAACTGGAGATTGGAGATGAATCTCTAGTCTCCAATCTCCAATCTCCCTTTATGCCTTCCGCCACAAATTGGCATCTCGGCACCATGGGCTTTGCCTACCAGCAATGGCTTGGCCCTTTTTACCCCGCTGGGATGTCTTCCAAGAACTTTTTAGCCCATTACAGCACCCTGTTCGACGCTGTGGAAATTGACAGCACATTTTACGGCACGCCCCGCCCGTCGAGCGTGCTGCGCTGGCGGCAAGCCACCACGGATCATTTCACTTTTTGCCTGAAAACGCCCAAAGCAATTACGCATGAGGCCCGCCTGACGGACGGGGTTGAGGCGATGGCGGAATTTGTGGAAACGGCCGTTCTCCTCCAAGAAAAACTCGGCTGCATCCTCATCCAGTTTGGCCCCGCCTTTACCTACGCCCAGGTGGCGGAATTGCGTCACTTTTTAAGCCAGCTGCCGCCAACGGCGCGGTATGCGGTGGAGTTTCGGCATGAGTCGTGGGTGCGACCAGAGGTGGTGGAGCTGTTACGGCCGTTTAACATCTGCCTCACCGCCACCGACTACATCCACCTGCCCAAAACCATCACCCCAACCGCCGATTTTTCTCTACCTGCGCTTCATCGGCCCACATGGACAGTACGCCACGAAGGATAAAGAGCTGGTGGACAAAACGGCCGATTTGCAAGCGTGGCACGCGCAAATTCAGCCGCTGCTGCCGCAGTTCCAGCATATCTTTGGCTTCTTCAACAACGATTATTCGGGCTTTTCCCCAAAAACGTGCAATCGGTTTAAGGAGATTGTGGGGCTGGATGTGGGGGAGATACGGCCGTTGCAGCAAGGCCGCCTCTTCTAAACCGCGAATTTTACAAATAATTCGTATAAATGTGTCAAAAAATCTGGAATGAAAAAAGCCGCTCGATGAGCGGCTTCGTTTTTTCAGATTAGGAAACAATCAAAGATTAAAATGATTTTACAGATTTAAACCTTCGATCTTTTTAATCCGCGAAATCTGTTGATAAACTCTCTTACCCGCCAGCGACCAGTCTGGCACCCAGCAGGCTGCTTCGCGGGTGATGGCAAACCAGGCACCGGGGAAAAAGCCAAGAATGATGGTGGCAACGGCCGTAATCGCCACAACCAACCGCACCCCAGGCATCGCCACCACTTCGCCGTCGCCATCGTGCATGTACATCAGGTAAACCACCCGCAGGTAGTAGTAGCCAGACACCACGCTCGTAACCACACCGATGATGGCCAACCAGAGCAAATCGGCTTCAATGGCTGCCCGGAAAATGAAGAATTTACCAGAAAAACCACCCGTCGGCGGCACGCCCGTCAGCGAAAGCATAAAGTAGGCCATCGCCAAAGCCAGCAGCGGGCTGCGCTTGGCCAACCCCTTGTAATCGTCCAGCATCGTGCCTTCGTTTTGCTTCCGTTCCAGGGCAATCACCACAGCAAACGCGCCGAGATTCGTGAACAGGTAGGCAAACATGTAAAACAGCGCCGAACTCACGCCATCGGAACTACCCATACCGGCGGCTACGGCAATCATGATGTAGCCAGCGTGGGCGATGGAGGAGTAGGCCAGCATCCGCTTGATGTTGTTCTGCGAGATGGCGACCACGTTGCCCAAAATGAGCGTGAGCGCGGCCACGATGGCTGCGGCCCCGTCCAGGTGTCGCCCAGGTCCGGCAGCGCCGTGACAAAGATACGCAGCATGGCGGCAAAGCCACCCACTTTAGCCCCTACAGACATGAACGCGGTCACCACGGTGGGCGCACCCTCGTACACATCTGGCGTCCACATGTGGAAGGGAACGGCCGCAACCTTAAAGGCAAAGCCGACCAGCAAAAAGGCGGCCCCAGCCAAACCCAACGCGCCGCTGCTGCCAATCCCAGCTAAAACTTCTGGCAAGGCGGTAGAACCAGTCGCACCGTAGGTTAGGGCAATGCCAAACACCAAAATGCTAGAGGAAAACGCGCCGAGTAAGAAATATTTCATCGCCGACTCTTCAGAATCGGTGCGGGGCCAGGCCATGCCAGACATGATGTAAAGTGGAATGGAGAGCACTTCCAGCGCCAGGAAGATCAAAATGAGGTCATTGGCCATGCCCATCAGCATCATGCCGCTGATGGAAAAGAGCATGAGCATGTAAAATTCTGGGCGATCCAGCTCATGCTTGCGCAAATAGCCCGCTGCTACCAGGATAGAAAGCAAGCCGGTGAGGATGAAGGTAATGTTGAGGAAGGTAGCAAAATTGTCCACCAACAACATCGGATGTCCGCCAGTGGGAATAAACGTACCATCAGTTTGACCCCACAGCGTCCAGGATTGGACCAATGCAACCAGCAGGCCAACGGCCGTTAACCACGGCGCCCAACTGCGATTCTCCTCAGAAACAAAGAGGTCAATAATCATTAACAAAACGCCCCAGCCAGCCACAATGGCCACTGGCGCGATAATGGAAAAGACATTGTTGGAATTTGAAACTCCATAGCTTGCGAAAACCCTTCCTGAATTTATTTTGGAACCCACACGCCACATCTGTGCAGGGTGTCACAATCGGCCCGATCATACCACATTTGCTTAAGATGACTACCGAAAACCAGGCCGATAGACCGACAGATCAAGTCTGCTTTTCCCAAAATATGGTTTACAATTCACGCTATCGGCAGTTTCCACCAATGCACTGCCCTACTCACTGAACTTTGGAGGTTGTTATGCAAACATTATTAGTGAAGAATACGGCCGTTCTCGTTACCATGGACGACGAACGACGCGAAATTGTAAATGGCGGGCTCTTTGTGCGAGGCAACATCATTGAGCAGGTTGGCCCCACCAGCGAACTGCCAGAAACGGCCGATACCGTCCTGGATTTAAGCGGCCACATCGTACTGCCCGGCCTGGTCAACACCCACCACCACCTCTACCAAAGCCTCACCCGCGTGCTGGCCCAAGACAACAATCTGTTCGACTGGCTCACCACGCTCTACCCCATCTGGGCCAATCTCACTGACGAAGCAATCTACATCAGCACCATCACCGGGCTGGCCGAACTGGCCCTTTCTGGCTGCACCACCAGCAGCGACCACCTGTACATCTTCCCCAACGACTGCACCCTGGACAGCCAAATTCGGGCTGCGCAAGAAATTGGCGTGCGCTTCCACGCCGCCCGTGGCTCCATGTCGCTGGGCGAAAGCGATGGCGGCCTGCCCCTGATCGCGTCACTGAAGACGAGGCGTTCATCCTCAAAGACAGCCAGCGGCTCATCGAGACATACCACGACGCCAGTCGCCACGCCATGATGCGCGTGGTGCTGGCCCCCTGCTCCCCTTTCTCCGTCACGCCCGACCTGATGCGCGAATCGGCCAACATGGCCCGCGCCTACGGCGTGCGTCTGCACACCCATCTGGCCGAAACGCTGGAAGAAGAACAATTTTGCCTGGAAACGTTTGGCCATCGGCCCGTGCCCTACGTGGAATCGCTGGGCTGGACGGGGGAGGATGTGTGGCACGCCCACTGCGTACACATGAGCCAGCCAGAAATCGAGCTGTTTGGCAAAACGCAGACCGGCGTGGCCCACTGCCCCAGCAGCAACATGCGGCTGGCCAGCGGCATTGCTCCGGTGCTGGCCTGGCGGGATGCGGGCGTGCCGGTGGGGCTGGGGGTGGATGGCTCGGCTTCTAACGATGGCGGCCACCTGCTCACCGAGGCGCGGCAGGCGATGCTGCTGCAACGGGTAGCCCCAGACCGTTACCTGAGCGAAAAACCGGGCGGGCGCGGCGGCTTTGGCGGGCGACCGGATGCAATGTCGGCGCGGCAGGCGTTGGAAATTGGTACGCGGGGCGGAGCGGCCGTTTTGGGACGAGACGACATCGGTTATCTGGCACCCGGCATGAGCGCCGACTTCATTGCCCTGAACCTGAACCAGATCGCTTTTTCTGGGGCGTGGCATGATCCGGTAGCGGCCGTTTTGCTCTGCCAGCCGCCTTCCGTGGATTATTCGGTTATCAATGGCAAGATCGTCGTGAAAGAGGGTCAACTGACCACCGTGGAGCTTATCCCCCACCTGGAAAAGCACAATGCTATCGCCGCCAAAATGATTCGGAATGAATAAAAAAAGGGAGGGCTGGAAAAACCAGCCCTCCCTTTTAAGTGGTTGGAAAAAAGTTTTCAAAATTCTTTATCAACAGATTTTGCAGATTTTGTAGATTTAGGGGGAAAAATCTGTGAAATCTTTGATGATTATTTTTCAAAAACTTTCTGAACTTTACTTAGAATAATTAGACAAACCTTTCGCCGTTAATTGTTAACCGTAATCTGAATACTGGTAATGTTGTTGGCCTCATTAGATTCAAAAATTTGGTTCATCTGGTCTACAACCACATACAGTTGGTAACTCCCATTCGGAACATTGTTCCAGGTAACGGTGACGGCTTCATTATGCCCACAGCCCTTCAGGGAAACAGGCTGGGCACTGCCCAACGGCGAACCACCGGCCTGAGGATTACCATTGTAAAACTGCACATAAAAATCTCTGCCAAAAATATTGGTGCCGCTGTTGGCCACCTGAGCCGTCAAGTCCACAGTGGTGGGCGCCGTCAGGGAAATCTCGCTGCTAAAAGCGGAGGCGTACAAATCAATTTCTGGCGTTAGATTTTTAGTATAGTTGGCGTAATTCTGCCCCATTGGGGACAATTTCCAGGGATATTGATTGGGTGCACCCTCAAACAGATAGCCATTGTAAACATCGCCCACCGCCCCCGTGCTAAACCAAGACCAGGTCTGTACCAAGCGGTGTCCATCGTTGGGATCGCCCAAAACCGGATCTGTCGCGGTAAGCATGTAATCAAATGTTTCATTCATAAAGGCATTCACGCGTGCATCGTCAAAACCTAAATAATCGGGCATCAGGATGCCATATTCCGAAACAGTAAGCGGCAATCCTGCATACCCTCGATCCGCCATCCATTGGCGGAAATTCTCGATTCTTTGCTTAAACAAAACCATATTGTCATTGTCATCAATGCTAAGAATCTCCCCAAAATCAGCGTCTATGCCTGGCGGTATTTCCGCACCCCAACAGTTACCTGGGTCGTAATCACAGCTCACTTCGTTCAAAATGAAGTTGTGAATACTCCAGCCGTCAACGGGCATGTCTGCGCCACCATTTTGCTGCGAGTAGCTGTCGAGCACCAGATCCAGGTATTCAAGGCGAATAGGGGTTGGCTGCACAATAGTACCGGCAAAGATACGCGCGGTGGAATCGGCCGTTTTGATAATATAGTACAGTTCAGCATAGGCAGCCGCATAAACATGCGGTTCCATGTCATCCTGAAAATCAGCCCGATCTGGCTCATTGCCAATAAGCCAATCAGCTCCAGGATTGGCCGTAATGACATCCAGCAACGCTTGCCCACTCGGTGAATAGGTGAAATCTTCCGCATTGGGGCCAGTCTGGGTGAGCCGAATGACGGGCACAAAAACCGTCGATGAAGCCAAAAGAGAGCTTTTGTTTGCATTATAATTTAAGTACCAACCCAGATTCAGTTTTGCGATTTCCACGTTGGCCGGATTCTGTATTACATTGACACCAAAGCGGCATTGCGCCGGTACGCCATTACTAACCAATGGCAAAAAAGTGGTCTGTGAAACACCCGCAGCAACTTGCCTCGTTGTTTTGGAGCTTAAAAGCAGGCTCATGACAATAAAAACCAGCAAAAGCGCTCCCCCAAAAGCAATTTTTTTTCTCGTTTGTAACCCCACAACTTTTTCTTCTTTTTTTAACATGTTACTTGTCTACCTCTATGAAGAGCGGATTCGCTCCTACCGTTACAGTAATAAAACCGTCTACCACACCATCGTTACCATCATTTATAACAAACACATTACCAGTAATGCTATTTTTTACGGTGGCTGTTTTTACTGGCAAACGCAATTCAGAAAAAGCCGACGTATCAACCCGATTTAACCAGGCTACATACACTGTCCGTTCAAAAACATTGTCGTTAAACAGATGAACTTCCATCAAGTTATTACCAGTCTCCGCTATGGAAAGGGTTCTAACAAAATGCGTAGTGGACAGTTCTGCAACGACAGACCGGTACACTTGAAAAGACGGTTTTTCGACCGGTGTGTTGTCGTTGGTGACCAGGCCAGTATTGTACGGATAGTTCCCCCCCACATCGTAGAGCATCCACCAGATCATTACATCTAAATCGGCCGCCATGCTTTGGGTAAAAAGCTGCACCACATACCTGGATTGAATTTGCGGCGAGCCTGGAATAATGGGGCCAGGCGCGTTGTTGTCGTGCCAGCCTGCTTCAGTAACAATCATGGGTTTGTTTAGGCCGTAAGAAGAGAGGGTGGCGCGGATGGCGTTTGCTTTTTCCAGCAAACCTGGGCCTTGATTATTCGTCCATCGAGGGTAAAAAGCGGGGTATGAATGAAAATTCATGACGTCAAAAAAGAGATCGCCACCCGCATCCAATACATCGGTAAGAAACGATTCAACAAATTTCCCACCATCTGTTTTGAAAAAGTCATAGGCAATGCCCCCAAAAACGACTTGCGCCTGGGGGTTGGCTGCTTTTACAGCTGGATATATTTCTTCCAGCATGAAAGCGTACTGTTCCCCATCATTGCCCCAGCCAACCGGCGGCAAGAAAGTGCCGTCTACGGTGGAGTTACTGTCTGGCTCGTTGTACATTTCCCAATATAGAATGACCGGGGAACCCGGGGCATCGTCGATGCCATCGCCATCGTATCTTTCCACTAAAGCGCCCATGAAATTGGCAAAGTCCTCTAGATTGTCGGCATTAATGGGGCCTGTACTGTAGGTAGCCGCCCAGGATGGGGAACGGTTGATGGTGGCGATGATGTTTAATCCGCCCATGTCTGACCGGGCCGCAGCCAGTGTGTTATCGATTGAACTCCATTGGTACACTGGAGGTGTTTGTTGAGTTGGTTCAGCCGTAGCCCAGGAAATCTCGACACGCAGCCAGGTGGCATTTGAGCCTATAAAGGCGTCATGGTATTTGCTGGCATCTGTAGTGTTGCCATACATTTGCACACCGAAAATCGGCAAGCCCAGAGAAGCATCAAAATTATATTGAGCAATGGGCAAGTAGATGGTTGTGTCTTCTATGCCGCCGGTTTCCTGGGCTTGTTCACTCTGAACGGCCAGTGGGCTTGCCAGCAGGATGGTCATGATGAAGGCGAAAAATGTGACCAGCAACCAGATTGTAGGGCGAATGTTTTTTGTTTGTGGCATGTTGCAAACCTCTTTGCGTGAATTTTGTATTTCTGTTTTAAGGCTTGACGACAAGCGGCAGATTGGTGTAACTGGCATAGGGTGAAACCCATTGAGCAATGACATTATTGCCTTTACCGGTTATCCAGGCGACGCCATTTTCATCTACGATGATGTCGGTGGGTTGGCTGGCGGGTGTAGAAAGGGCGTGAGCACTGTAAAGAATGAGATCATTGTTGGCAGCACCCAGCGTCATGCGACCAACACGCCCTAAATCTGTTTGTACAAACCAGAGGTAGTTGAATGTTCCGCTTGTGGTGTAATCAATGGCGCTGGCACCTGAGTTAGCGGGTAACAGCTCATACCAGCGCCAGAAAGTAAGGGTGCCTTCTGCGTAACGGCCGATGCGGTTCATGGTGTTGGCGGTAATCCAGGGCGCTGAACTGTCTAGGGTTAACCCTGAAGGCGGATAGGGGGAAATGCCAAAATCCTGAACGGGAATTTTGATGAAGGTCGTGCTGGTAGAGGGCTTTATTTCGGCAACCTGATTGGTAGCAGGTGAAGTAACCCAGATGCTGTTATTGTTGAGAATATCGATGTGAGTGGGATTGCCACCTGTGCCCCCGTAAGGGTACAGGGTGAATCCTGGCGTGGCAGGATTGTAGCTCAGGAGATGATTAGTGGATGGGGAAGTGATGTAAAGACGGCCGTTTGGCGCAATAGCCAGGTTTAACGGAACATGACTACCGGGCAGGGGAATCTCGGTGATGGCTCCCGTGCTGATAACTAACCGTCCAAGGCTCGCGTTGCCAGGTTGGGTAAACCAGATCAGGCCATTGGCTGCATCATAAACCAGATCGTGGGGAGCGCTGTCGGCAGTTATACCCAAGTCGAAGGCGGTGAACTGAAAATTGGTTGAATTGGTGACCACCAATCGCCCAATTGCATCGGCATCAGGCATGGTAAACCAGACAGTAGCGGGAGGCCCTGCGGTTTGGACAACAATGCTTTGCGGCCCCGCATTGGGTACCAGCAGGGGATATTCCACAATGTAACCATTGGTTGTGCTGGGTAAACCTTGTTCGTCAGCCAACAACCAGATGGTGGAGTTTAACGTGAGCAGGATGAACAAAAATATTAAAAATATACGTGTTCTTTTCATTATTATTACACCTGTTTATTGAAGCGGCTGTGGGCACCCTGGCCCCTAGCTGCTTCAACCTCTAATTTTGCCGTTACGCTGCGAAGTTGGCTGAATGGGCACCAATGATGGGAAGTTTCAATCTTTGTGGGCAGCATCGTGTCTAGTTGAACTATTTCCTTGCTGCCAGCTGGCAGGCAATTGTATCAGCCCCTCTAATTCCTGGGCGGTACCTGTTTCAATGCAAAAACTATAGGCCTGTTTGTGGTAATCGTAACATTGGTGGGTACGGCCGTCATGTACGGCCGTTGTCACCACATACGTCGCAGGCAGCAAAGGCAGTTGTTCAATCTCGTACCGCACCACCCCTTCGCCAACCAGCGTGCCCAAATCCACGCCCGCCAGCTTGGTGTTGGGACCATTTACCTGCACCCCATCTTGCCGAAAAATCGCCAGGCCAACTTCAGGATTTTGGATCGGTTGATGAGCCAGATAGCCAATTTCAATCGTCATCGGCTCGCCAGTGGTAAAAAGTTCCTGCGGTTCGTTGTGCTGGTTCAAAAAGCGGGTGCTGGTAATCTCGATTTCCCCGGTGCCTGCGCGTGAAGAGGTCGCTGAAACAGACTGACCCGGCTGCTGTTGGTATGCATGCGCCACATATTCTGCAGCAATCGCATCCACCGATCCATACGCTTGGGGATGCCTTTGTCGATCCACAAAATGTGCGTGCACAATGTACGTACCAAATTAATGTTGTGGCTGACGATGATAATCGTCACGCCCTGGTCTTTCATGGCCATGATGGCGTTGATGCATTTGGTCTGGAAAGCCTGGTCGCCCACCGCCAAAATTTCGTCTACGATGAGGATGTCTGGCTGCATGTGGATGGCTACGCTAAAGCCGAGGCGCATGTACATGCCAGAGGAGTAATGCTTCACGGGCATGTCGATAAACTCTTCTAGCTCAGAAAATTCAACGATGCGGTCGTAGTAGGCACGGGTGCTGGCTTCATCGAAGCCGAGCAGGGCGGCGTTGAGAAAGATGTTTTCGCGACCGGTGAGGTCGGGGTGGAAACCAGCGCCCAGTTCTAGCAAGGCGCTGACACGGCCGTTTATCACAATACGGCCGTTGTTCGGGCGCAATATCCGGGCCATCAGCTTCAGGATGGTGCTTTTGCCGCTGCCGTTGCGCCCCACAATGCCAAAACATTGCCCCGGCAGCACGTCGAAGCTCACCCCGCGCACCGCCCACAGCGACTCTTTCGGCTGCTTCGGCCCCTTGCGCCGCGAAAATATTTGATGAACGTTTCCATCACGGATTGCGGCTTTTCTTTGGTAAAGGCAAACCGCTTGTCCACGTTCTGGAAACTGATAACTGGCTCTAAACCCATAAATCGTTACGTATCTCATCACAGGTGCCTGGCACGGGGCAAACGCGCTTGGTTAGTAAACCGTTTCCGACCCGTGCCAGGCACCTCGACCTTACTTAATATTCAATTGTGCATTGTAGCGCAATCGGGATTAGCGACCAAACACGTCCGATCAACGTTTTACCAACGATAATCCGGTAGGGGCGAGGCGGTTGGCCGCGATCCATTGAAAAACGGTACAACAGCCCATCCAACCGCCTCGCCCACATGCCGCACTGACCAGATGGTTTGCCATGTAAATGAGGGCGAGGCAGGTGGTGAGATTCGTTCGGCGCAAATTGGGAGACCGTGGCCACCTGCCTGCCCCTACGATTCTTCTTGGTAAATTGGTAAGGTGAAGGAGAGCGTGTAAGTTGAATCATTGCCTAACTCTGCATAGACTGCCCCACCATACTTTTCTACCAAAGCAATAACGATGCCAATTGGTTCAAATATCTTTGACTCCACTGAATAAACCAAACGACCGCTCTCGCTATCCAAAAATTCCTTCACCAAATATGACTGATATGGTGTATTTGATAATGTTACAAAAACTTGTCCCGCATCTTGACTAAAAATCAATTCTGCATCATCACGTTTACCATATCCCAAGGATTTTATGACAGTGATTAGCACTTCTGCATTAGCCAAAATTGGTGGTATTTGGGCCAAATCAGTTTTTATTGGCATACCAACCACTTCCTCAAAATTTTCTATTTCAGCCAGAAAAATTTTTGTTTGGACTAAGGGTTCCTCAAAAAGCTGAAGCATACGCCACCAGATAACATGCCAGTTATCAGCTTCTTGGATACGCTCCACAGCCTTTTTGATACCCTGAACAAATTTGACGATGTCAGATCGTGAGGTTGTATTTTCGCATTCCATCAAGATTAGTTTCGCAAACCCAAGTGCCATAGCTGCTGGTGCCCTTGTCTGATGAAAAATACTGCCTATAAAACGAATCATCGACTCATTTTTAGCCTGATACTTCAGACGTAATTTATCCAGTTGCTGATTCGCTTCCTGCAATTCACGTCGGTAATTCAGCAACAAACTGGCACCCAAATTTTCCACGCCTTTTGCTTGTTCAACCATCTCCATCGCCCGGTAAATGATTTCGCTTGCCCGATTGGCACCATTTGCTGCCATTTCAGCCATCTCAGCTTGTTCCTTAGGAAGGGGTGCAAAAAGCTCGGAGTCTTTTTCTAGAAGCAAATGAGCTGCGCCAGCAATAACAGTCAACTGCGATCGCAATTCAAAAGTAATGGTTTGAAACGCTTCCGTTAGCGCTTGGTTTTCTTCTTGTGCGGCAATTAGCCGCTGGCGCAGTTCTGCTGCAGTGAGTTGGTCCAGGTCTGGGTTTTGGTTTGTCATTTGGGTTTGCCTCCCCTCTTTTTACCGTGGAGTGAGCATCCTCAGATGCGAACGGGGGCCGGAGACGCATACTTCGACTCCGCTCAGCACAAGCCTGAGGATGCTTACTCCTCACTATTTGCAAACTACAAGTTCCACGCGATGCGCACAGTATGCAAAATTTGAATCGCTTTGGCAATAAGGGCTTTGTTGGCAGGCTTGTTGGGCCACAGGCTGGCCCCAGAGGGATGCGGCAGAGGGACGACGAGGCGACCGATGGTCGGTGATCCGTTATCGGTATTCGGTGAACGGTAATCGGTATTCGGTAAACCGATTACGGATAACCGATTACCGTTCACCGTCACAGGCAGCGCGTCGTCAAAATTAAAGTTCACCGGGTTGGTGAGGGCAGAAGGGGGGAAGTAAACGGCCGTTCCCACCACCTCGTTCAGCTTCATTTTGGCCGGATACAGGAGCTTGATCGCCAAACCGCCCACCAAAATCATCAGCTTGGGGCGCACCAGGGCGATTTCGCGCTCTAAAAAGGGGCGGCAGAGCGCTTGCTCCGCCTTGCTGGGGACGCGGTCGCCTTTGCCAACGGCATTTATGCCGCCCTTGCCCGGATAACATTTGGTAACGGCCGTCATGTAATGCCGCGCCCGGAATTCGTCCTCGTACCAACCAGCTTCCCCTAGCCATTGGAATAAGCGCGTACCGGATGTGGCATTGAACGGCCGTTTCGCCTCCACCTCCGTCACCCCAGGGGCCTGGCCAATCAACAGCACCTCTGCCCCCGTGCTGCCGCGAAACACCGCCCCCGGCACAATTTCATGCCCCGCTTCCAGGCAAAGGCGGCACGCTCGCATCGCAGCCTGAAGTTCAGTTAGGGAATCCATGAGGAAATAAGTGGGATAATTGAGTAATTAGGTAATTGCCCAATTACCCAATTACCAATTACTCAGTTTCTTCAACCAGCGCCACAAACTTGTCGATGTCTGCCCGCAGCACGTCCAGGCTGGCTTCCCAAAACGCCTCGCTGCGAATGTCGATGCCGAAGCGGTTGGCCAGGTCGGCGGCGTTGCCCATACCAGTCATGGAAAGCAGCTCGTCGTAGCCCGCTTTGAACGGTTCTGGTTCTGCCTGGTACTGCGCGTACAGTCCCAAACCAAACAGCAGGCCAAAGGTGTAGGGAAGTTGTAGAAGGTGGAGCCGTAATAATGCGGCACATACGCCCAGCGGTACGGATGCAGCGACCCGTCTTCCAGGGCATCACCCAGCGAAGCCAACTGGGTTTCTTCATCCAGGGCACACAGCTCTTCTACCGAAAGCTCCCGCGCCTGGCGCTTTTCAAACAGTTTCTCTTCAAACATGAAGTTGCTGCTGGCCCCTAGCACTACGCGGGCAGCGTACTCCAGCAGGCCATCTAAAATGATGAGCTGGTCTTGGGGAACGGCCGTTGCCAAAGCCGCATTCTCCACAATTTTCTGGCAAAGGTACTGGCCGTCTCCGCCAGCGTCATCGGGGTGTCGCGCAGCAGCGGCGTGCGCTGCGCCAGGCACATGTTGTGGTACGCGTGCCCCAGCTCGTGCGCCAGGGTGCTCACCCCAGAAAAGCCCGGCTCAAAATTGGTCAGGATGCGGCTTTCTTCGCCGCGCAGCCCCATGCAAAACGCCCCGCCCCGCTTGCCGTCGCGTGGCTCCGCATCAATCCAATTTTCGCCAAAAGCCCGCTCCGCCAACCCCCGCATCTTCTCTGAGTAGGTGCCAAATTGGCTCAGCACAAACTCGGTGGCGTCCTGGTAAGCCCAGCTCTGCTCACCCTGCCCCAGCGGCACCCAGCGGTCATAATATGCCATCTTGGGCAGCCCCAGCGCTTTGGCCCGCGCCTTCAGGTACCGCTGAAAATCGGGGAACGATTTGCGCGTGGCGTTCATCATCGCATCTAGCGTGGGCCGGTCGATCGCATTTTGGAACAGCACCATGTCTAGCGGAGAGTTCCAGCCGCGCCGCCGGGTCAGGGCTAAAGTTTCCCCCTTCAGGCTGTTGAGGCAGGCGGCAATGGGAACGGCCGCTTCTGCCAACGCCGCCAACACCGCCTCATGAGCCTGCGCCCGCAGTGCCCGATCTGGGTCGTACATCAAGTTTTGGGCCGCCGTCAGCGGCAGCTTTTCAGTGTGGCCGTCTCGTTCAATGTTCACCGTAATTTGCGAAGTGTAGTTGCTAAACAACCGGTACCAGCTGCTGCCCCCCGTCAGAGCCAGCTCCGCCGCCAAATCTTCTTGCTCTGGCGACATAAGGTGCATTGCCCGCTGGCGCGCCTGCTGCAACACATATTCATGCTGCTGCGCCACGGCCGATTTTTCCAACAATTCCTCCACATCCAGCGAACCAACCCAGGCGGTCAACCGGGTGCCCATCAGCGACAGGCGAGACAGGTGCGGCAGCAGCTGGCTGTTGCGCGCCTGGGCTTCGGTATTGCGTGAATCGGTGGTCAGGTAGCCATACAGATACACCTGTAAAATGTGAATCTGCTCATCAATGTCGTTAAAGCGGCTGATGATGGTATCAAACAAAGAAACCACCTGATCATCAACGGGAACGGCCGTATCCAACCGGTTGATCCCATTTTCATCAAACAATTGAACCATGCTGGCTATCGCTTCGATTGCTTGCTGAAAGCCCGCCTCAAACTCTGGTGAGGAAAGATTTGGAAAAACGGTGCTAAAATCCCAATGGGGCAAATCGGATTGAACTTGACTCATGCTTTACGCTCCAAATAATTTTGTGGGCTGTGCAAAAGTACCCATTTGTACCAAAAGAGCGGCAAACCACGTGCAACCCTTTCGGCAACCCTGTTTAGATAGATAATTGGCAACGGCAGTACAGATAGTGTAACAACGATTGTTCTAAGGGCAACATTTGTTAGATAAACATCTAGCTGGGTTACGGACCTTTATTCCTAGGTTCAAGGTGCAACGACTTTGCTAGAATAGGCTAAACAGATACTTTTTTGTTAGCCAACCACAGACTATGGATGCAAAAGCAGACGTGCCCACCCTGATCAATAACGATCCATCGCTGGGCCACCCAATCGATCACACCGGCATGAACCGACATTTATTAAAGCGCTTGCTGCAAGCAACGGCCGTTTCCCTGCTGCTGGCCAACGGTATCATGCTGCTGCGCGGGCTGTCTGCTGGGCGCGATATTGGGCTTTCGGCCGTATACCTGCTGCTGCTGCTGGCCGCATTTGTGCTGCTAAAAGCCAACCGGCTAAAATGGCTGGCGCATGGGTTTACGGCCGTTTTTTGGCTCTCCATCACGCTTTATCTGTTGTTACTGGGCATCGGCGGGGTGCCAAATCCCAGCGCCTATACCATTGCCATTTTAACAGCGCTGCTGCTCTTGCGCGGACGCACCACGTTTATCTACGCCATGGTGTCACTAATTGCCAGCATATTACTCATGATTGGCAACCAAACTGGCGAACTGCCGCTGGTGACCATGCCAAACAACCCAACCATTGCAATGCAGCATTTCCCGCAAGCCTTTCTAACCTATTCCCTCATCGCAATTGCGTTTTTTAACTTGCGCTACATCCTGGCCACCTTGCACTTCAATGAACAGGCGCTCCAGCAAATTCAGGCAACCTTGGGCCAGCGCACGACCGACCTTTCTGTTAGCAATGCCCAGCTGCGGCAAGAAATCCACGAACGCGAGCAGGCAGAAGCCCGGCTAGAGCAGCAGCGCGCCTTCTTGCGCCAAATTATTGACACCATTCCCAACTTTGTGTTTGTAAAAGACAGCAACGGCCGTTACCTCATCACCAACAAAGCGCTGGCCGACGCCTACAAAACCACCCCACCATGCTGGAAGGGCTCACCCTGGGCGAATTCAACCACAACCAGCAAGAAGTGGCCCGGTTTGAAGAAGGCGACCATCAAGTATTGGCCACCCAAGAAGAGGTATTCTGGCCAGAACTGTTTTTTACCGACCTCGACGGCAACAAACATTGGCTGCAAGTTGTGAAACGGCCGTTGTTCGACCCCACCACCGGCACCACCAACGTCCTGGGCATCAGCACAGACATCACCCTAGAAAAACCATCACCGAATCCCTCCGCGAAAAAGAAGAAAACTTCCGCACTCTGGTAGAAGCTTCGTTCGAAGGATCATCATCTGCGTCAACCAGATCATCCAGGAAGCCAACATCAACTTCGCCCACATGTTTGGCTATACGGCCGTTGCCGACGTCATGGGCAAAAACGCAGAACAGTTCCTCACCACCGATGACATCGAAGCGTTGCAAACTCAACTAGTGGGCAATCCCAAAACCATTATGGAAGCCGTGGGCATTCGGCAAGACAACACCACCTTCCCCGTAGAACTGGTAACCCACACCATCAACTTCCAAGGGCAGGTCGCCCAAATCACCGGCTACCGCGACATCACCACCCGCAAACAGGCCGAGGAGGCAGAGCAGCACGCCCGCAAGCTAGAAAGCCTCAGCCTGATGGCCGGTGGCCTGGCCCACGACTTCAACAACCTGCTCGTGGCCATGATGGGGCAAATGGCCATCGCCAAAGCCAAGATCGAACCGGAACACAGCAGCCAAAACAATCTAGACAAAGCGATTCAGGCTACAGAAACGGCCGCAATGCTCACCCGTCAGCTGCTGGCCTACACCGGGCAGGGCCATTTCGAAGTCACCACCATTCACCTGAACCAGCTCATCGCCCAAAATTTGCAGCTGTTCCAAGACGCCCTGCCACCCAACATCAGCTTCCAAACCAACCTGCACGATCCCCTGCCCCCAATTTTGGCCGACGGCGTGCAAATCCAGCAGATTATTATGAACCTGCTGCTGAACGCAGCTGAAGCGCTGGGCACGCAGCCCGGCACCATCACCATCAACACCACCCCCTGCCATCTTGATGCAGGCCAACTGCCCCACTGGCAGCAGCACAACGAAGCCATCACCCCCGGCGAATTTGTGCTGCTAGAAGTCTCCGACACGGGGCGCGGCATGGACGAGGCAACCCTGAACCGCATTTTTGACCCGTTCTTTTCTACCAAGGGCACCGGGCGCGGTTTGGGTCTGGCCGCGGTGATGGGCATTGTGCGTGGGCACCGGGGCAGCGTGCGGGCCAGCAGCCGCCTGGGGCACGGCACCACCTTCCAATTTTTATTCCCTTCAGAAAAGGCAAATTCAAGTGAGGTGGGAACGGCCGTTCCCCAACCCACCCCCAGCAAAACACCGTCGTCATCATCGACGACGAGCGCCAGGTGCGTGAAGCAATGCGCGACATCCTCGACCTGCAAGCAATCCCCACCCTCACCGCCGCCAGCGGCCAGGAAGGTATCGACCAATTTACGGTTCATCAAGATAAAATTGGGCTGATCATTCTGGATTTATCCATGCCGGGCATGAGCGGCATAGAAGCGTTTGCGGCCCTGCGCCAGGTGAACCCCACCGCCAAAATTATCCTCTCCTCCGGTTACACCGAAACCGAAATTTTAGAAAAGATGGCAGGCACCCGCCCCACCGGCTTTTTGCAAAAGCCCTACCGGCTAGATAAAGTGCTAAGCACCGTTAGCCAATTCCTCAGCTGACAGGCCGCTCATTCCACCGCCTGCAAGCGGAATTGCAGGTCCAGCCTCACCTGCTCAGACACGGTAAGCAGCCCCAGCAGGCTGGGTGGTTTCAGGCCAAAATCGCCGAGCAAAATGTGGGTTGTGGCCGTGCCGGTGAGGGTGTTGGCTTGCCAAACGGCCGTTACCGCCCAAGGCACCGTCTGCGTCTGCTCGTGAATGGTTAACGCCCCAACCAACTGGAACGTAACCGTTTCGCCTTCGCCAAACTGAGCCGGAAAATCGGCCAGGGATTGGGGGACAAAGGTAGCGGTGGGGAAACGGCCGTCGCCGAAAAGTTCCCGCCGCACGCTGTTGTCGCGCCCGGCCTGGTCGCTTGTCAGGCTCATCAGGTCCACCGTGAAGCTGCCGTCGCCCAGCAGGGGCGGCGTCTGGCTCAAATCAATTTGCAGTTCCCCCGTAACGGCTTCTGTGGTGCCAACGGCCGTTGCCAAACCCGCCGTCAAACCATGCCGCGCCAGCCAATCCGGCACGTCCAAAAAATTCTTCCTCCACCTGGTAACTGGCCGCCCCCGCCGCCAGCTCAAACGTTTGCCTCGCCGCCGCTTGTGGCCGCAGCGCCAGCTCAATCTGCGCCGTCCAGCCGCCGCCCGCCGCCGCCACCATCGGGGCCACGACGCTAAATTCAAACGTTCTTTCTTCGGCCGTCAGGTAGGGATCGTTGTCAAACAGCAGCACGCGCTCCAGGGGTTCGTAGCCACTGGCCGTTACCGTTAGATGAATGTGTCGGCTGGCGGTGGGGTCCTCCGGGTAGCGCCCAGGCAGAATGGTGCGAAACTGGGCCTGGCCTGCCGCGTCGGTTTGCAGGCGGCCATGAATGCGCGGCACGCCCTCAGTATCTTCCTGGTACTGGCCCGCCTCATCGGTCTGGCGGGCATAAAGTTCTGCCTGGGGAATGGCCGCCCCCGTTTGCCCATCCACCACCCGCGCCGTCACGGTGAGCGGCTCACCCGGCTCCGTCGCGACCACCAGCGACACGACGTCCGGCTCAACTTCCGTTGCGGCAATTTCAGGTGTGGCGGTTGGCAAAAGGTGCGGCTGCTGGCGAAGCCTCTGCAGCTGGCGAGGAGGCTGACGACTGGCAGGCCGGGATCAATAAAATGATACAAACAAGCAAACTGACAAGCAATCGATGATTCATGGACGGACATTTCTCCTTTTACAGAACTGTTTGTAAAAGAGATACACTGCCCGAACTCGATTGGTTCCTTATTCAAGTGATTGGAAAAAAGTTTTCAAATTCTTTATCAACAGATGATTATTTTTCAAAAACTTTCTGTACCTTACTCAACGGCCGTATCCGCCAACCCCGCCAAATGCTGCCCCACACTGCCCCCCTCTGCCATAATTTGCTGCTGATACTGCGACACCAGCTCCCGCCGCAGCACCTTACCAATAAAGCTGCGCGGAAACTCCTTCACAAAAATCACCAGGCGGGGCACCTGGCTGGGCGGCAGCCGCCGCTCACAAAAGGAGATGATGGTTTTGGCCGGAATGCGCGTCTTCTCTTTGAGGCTCACAAACGCCACCGGCTGGTTGGCAATGCCCACCACCACCACCTCGCGCACCTCCGGCAGCTCGTAAATCACTTCTTCCACATCGCGCGGGTAGGCCAGGCCACTGTCCTCGCCTTGCCAGCTGTCCTGGCGGCGGCTGATGATCTGGAAGTAGCCATCTTCTGTCATGCGGGCCACGTCGTTGGTGTGCAGCCAGCCCTCTTTGTCGATCAGTTCCTGCGTGGCGGCTTCATCTTGCCAGTAGCCGCGCATCACCTGTGGGCCGCGAATCACCAGTTCGCCAATCTGGCCAATGGCCAACGGCCGTCCCGTCTTCAAATCCACAATGCGCGCCTCGGTGCTGGGCAGCGGCAGGCCAATTGAACCAGCTTTGTGACGGCCGTTTATCGGATTGGCATGGGTCACCGGGCTGGCTTCACTCAGGCCATACCCTTCCACCAGCGTGCCCTTCGTCAGCTTCTCAAACGTCTCTTTCACCTCAATCGGCAGCGGCGCAGCCCCGCTGATGCAGGCGCGAATGGAATCGATGCCAAATTTGCGCACGCCGGGGAAATTGTTCAGCGCCACATACATCGCCGGCACGCCGGGGAACAGCGTCGGTTTTTCGCGGCGGATGGTGCGCAGAACCTCTTCGGCGTCGAAGCGGGGCAGCAAAATCATGCTGGCCCCAATGCTCACCGCCAAATTCATGGCCGAGGTCATGCCGTACACGTGGCTAAAGGGGACCACGCACAGCATCGCCTCTTGCCCGTCGCGCACGTCGGTGAGCCAGAGGCGCACCTGCATGGTGTTGGCCACCAGATTGTAATGGCTCAGCACCACCCCTTTGGGCTGGCCCGTGGTGCCGCTGGTGAACTGGAGAACGGCCGTATCCTCCGCCCGCAGTTCCACCTTGGGCGGCTGCGGCCGGAACTTGCGCAGCCAGCGCCCCCACACAAAATCGGGGCCAATGCCGGGGTTGGGTGGCTTATCTGCCGCGCGTGGGCCAGGCAGCAGGGCGGCGGCCAGCTTTTTGGGCAGCGGCAAATAATCGTTCACGCTGGCGTAGACGACATGGCGCACGCCGCTTTGCGCTTTGATTTGTACGGCCGTTTCCCCAAATCGGCCCAACGTTACCAGCAGTTCCGCCCCAGACGCATTCGCCTGCCGCACCAGCTCCTCTGGCGGATCCAGCGGATTGGCCATCACCGCAATCCCCCCAAGGCGCAGCGTGCCGTAAAACGCAATCACCAAATGGGGCACGTTGGGCAGCAAAATCATCACGCGCGTCCCTTTTTTATCCCCAAAGAGAGCAGCCCGTTGGCAAAGCGGCCCGCCTGGGCGCTGAGCGAGCGGTAACTCAGCGTGCGCCCCATAAAACGGATGGCGGGCCGGTTGGGGAAGCGCCGCCAGGCCCGGTCTAGCAGGCGGGTCAGGGGCAGGCGGGGGATGTCGATGGTGGGGGGAACGGCCGTTTCATAATTTGCCAGCCAGGGACGTTCGGCCAGCAAGCTGCCCCGCCCGGCTGCTTCGGCATCGCTGCGCCAACGGGAATGGGTGGGAACGGCCGTATCCCCTTCCAAAAAGCGCTCGATGGCCCGGTTCACCGCATCCCGCCGCTCTAGCATCACCATATGCGCCGACACGCCCACGTTGATCACCTCAGAGCCTTCGGGCACCAGTTCCGCCACCCGCTCAAAGGCAGATTGGGGCAAAACGCGGTCCTTGTTGCCCAAAATGACCATCGTTTTGGGTTTGAGTTCGGGGAATTTGTCCCAGCCGCGCCATTGGCGCATGTTGTGCAGGTACAGCTCTTGCAGGGCGTACAGCGAGGCGTCCATGACCCGGTTGGCTACCGGTTGCAGCAGCCGCAGCAGCGCTTCTGGCAAGCGGAACATCACCTTGTAGGCAGGCAAAATGGAGTATTCGCCCGCCCCGGCGATGAGGATGAGGTGGCTGACGCGCTCCGGGTAGCGCCAGGCAAACTCGGTGGCGATGGCTACGCCGTAGGAGTGCCCGGCCAGCACAAACGGCCGATTCACGTCGCAATGGCGCAGCACGGCCATGATGTCGGCCAAAATGCGGTCCATCTCGTAGCCGTGCCCGGGGCGGGAGGAACGGCCGTGTCCGCGCAAATCAATCGCAATCACCTCGTTGTGGATGGCAAACTGCTCAATTTGGTAGCGCCACTGGCGGGAACGGCCACCGAAGCCGTGAATAAAGAGGATGGTGTGCAACGGCCGTTCCGGAGCAATGCGAATGTAGCTAATCCGCACGTCCGCTTCCACTTGCGCTTCTTCGCGATAAAGTTCCAGGTCAAGCTGCATCACGCACTCCTCTGAAAATAAACCTCCGGGAGGCTTCAAAAATGGCCTCTGTTACGCACTGAACCTCCCGGAGGTTGGGTTTTCATTCATGGTGGTCGGCGACAGTTGGTGTCGTCTTCTTCGTAAATAGGACGCAGATTCCCCTGATCTTCCTGATAAAAATAATCATGGAAATCAGGTAAATCTGCGTTCACTTTTCATATAACCAACCTCCGGGAGGTTTCTTCCACGACATCGGTTACGCGCTAAACCTCCCGGAGGTTCAGCGGCAACGCCTCAGGCAGCAGGTTGTGGTGCAAAATTTGGGTCTCGTCGTTCAGGCCCACCAGCCAGGTGGCCAGTTGGCCAATGGCCAGCTGTACGCCATGCGTGGGGCGCGGGAAGCCCAGTTCATGCAGGCTAATCACAAAGTTGCCCGGCTCCCGCTGCCGGACAACCAGCCCCAGCCGCTGGGCCACCGGCTCTTCTTTGATGTACGTTTCCACAAAAAGCGCGTCATCCCCCTTGGCGCGGAACAGTTCCATGAAGTTAATGTGGCACGCTTCGTAGCTGTATTGGAAACGGCCGTACGCCGCCTCAATTTCATCTAAACCAAGCGGGGATTGCAGCACAGCATGGGGCATGGGGAACTCCTTGGGGATGGGGTAGGTTTGGGGAACGGCCGTTTCAACGCGGGCAAACTTGTAATACTGGCAGATGCGCCCCTCGTCCAGGCCAATTTGCTCATATTTGGTGCGCAGCCGCTCGTTGTCTTCCGTTATGAAGGTGGTGGCCAGGCGGCTGTGGAAGTAGGGCGTATTTTCCAGCGCTTCGGTGATGGCCAGGGCGTAATCGGCATGATCGGTGGCCACATCCAGCTGGCCACCCGGCACCATCCGCGTTGCCAGCAGGTGCAAAAACGCCACGTTGATCAGCCGCCGGTGCAGCTGCCGCAGCTTGGGCCACGGGTCTGGAAAGTTAATGTAAACCGCCGCCACCGACTCTGGCGGGCAGAGCGCTTGCAGCAGGTAGCGGGCGTCGCTTTGCAGCAGCCGCACGTTGGGCAAGCCGAGGGTTTTCACTTTGCGCTGCGCTTTGTCTAGCGCGGGCAGGGAAATTTCAACGCCGAGGATGTTGGTAGACGGCCGTTTCTGCGCCAAATCCACCAAAAAATGGCCGCTGCCAAAGCCAATCTCGATGATCAGCGGCGCTTCACGGCCATAAATTTCAGCCCAGTGGGTGGGCCAACCCAATTGTTGAATTTGCAACAGCGAAGATGTCATGGCCAAATTATATGAGGCCATCTTCTTTGAGCAAAACCAGTTTTTACCTTTTAATGCGTTGCCTGTCATTCCCGCCCAGGCGGGAACCTACCCCAGAAGCCAAATGGATACCCGCCCCACGCCGACGCGGGGGCAGGCTCCTTGCGGGCAGTTCCTGCATCACTGTTTAGCAGCGGGCGGTTCAAGCATGCTTGGGCTGATGGAAACGTGGCCGGTCCAGGAAGTAACCGTAAACTAAAGTCGCCAGCAGCGTGTAGGCCACGGCCAGCCACATCGTCACATTCCCGGCCCCGTTCAACCGGCCAGCCAGAAAGATGACAAACGCTGCCCCGTGCCCCACAAAGTTCGCCAACAAAATGACGCGCAGCTTTTCTAAATTCGCTACGTGACGCACCAGCCAGTTTTGCAGCGCCAGACCTAAAACGGCCGCTCCCAGCAGCTGGCACAAAAACACATTGTCCGGTAACGGGGGATGCCCAGCATGTTGTGCACCCAGATCATGTTAAACAAACAGCCCAGGGCCACCACAACCAACACCAAAACGTCAACAAGTAAAGCGTATCTGACCTTCATCATTCGCCTCCTGCAAGCCAATGGCTTGCGCTCACAAAATGGTCAAACTACGCCTTCAGCGTACCCCAAATACCACCTGCCCCGCCAGTAAAATCCAGCATCAAACCCGCATGATTTTAATCACCAATTATGGCGGCGGGGGGACGGTGTAGCTCAATTCGGCGGTGGCAGCGTCGCCGCCAGCCGTGAGCGGCAGCAGCAGGCGCACCTGCTCCAGCAGGCACAGGCTCTCCGTCGCCGCTTCGCAGTAGTAGATGACCAGGTCGGCTTGCAGTTCGCCCGCGCCCAGCGTGAGCGGGATGTCTAGCGGGAAGCTGGGGGCCACCTGCTGCACCGTCGCCGCCGCTTCAGCGATGGCGATTTCGCCAGTGGCCGAAAATTCAGCCAGGAAGGGAGCGATGTCGTTGAACTTGTACCCATCGGGTAGGGCAATTTGCAGCCGCAGCGTGCCCGCCCCCCGCCGCCACCGTTTGCGGCGCCAGGGTGATGGTTTGGCCCGTGTACACATCCCCGCCCGCAATCCGCGTGAGCAAGCCTTGCGGGTCGGCCAGCACCAGGGTACGCACATCGCCATCTGCCATACTGGCTATGCGAATGACGTGATTATTGGTGTCGGCGATGTAAAGCTGGCCATTGGCTAAACTTAAGCCGCCGGGTTCATCGAAGAGCGGTTTGTCGCCGTCGCGCCAGCCGTCTTCACCGCTGCCCAGGAAGGTGGTGCTGGTTTGGCTGGCGGGGTCGATGCGCTTGATTTTGTGGTTGTAGGTGTCGGCTACATAGAGCAGGCCATCGACAAAAATGACGCCGAGGGGATGTTGCAGGCGCACCTCGCTGCCGCTGCCGTCTACATCGCCAAAGTCAAACAGGCCGGTGCCGACGATGGTTTGCAGTTCGCCATTTTGCCCCAGGCTGGCGCTGCGGATGGCGCTGGCTTCGCTGTCGGCGAAGTAGAGCAGCTGGCCGTCTGTGGCCAGGCCGCTGGGCTGGTTGAGGCCGCCGCTGCGCAGGGGGCCATCGACCAGCTCTTCGCGGCCAGACCCGGCAAAAACCTGCACAATCTGGGTGGCGGGGTCGTACTGCCACAGCTGGTGCTGCCCGGCCATGGCGATGTACACGATGCCGTTTAGGTAGAGCACGTCCCAGGGGGAGTTGAGGGCGACTTGGGTTCCGGTGCCTTCGAACAGTTCAAAGCTGCCGTGACGGCCGTTTCCGGCCACACTCTCGACGGTTTTTGCCACCAAATCTATTTTGCGAATCGCATGATTCTCGGTGTCGGCCACGTACAGGGTGTTGGCGTCGGCCAGGGTCATCCCTTGAGGGCGAAAGAATTGGGCGGTTTCGTAGCTGCCATCTTGCAAACCGGAACGGCCGTTGCCAATCACGTCCTGCACCACCCCGTCCAAATCGGTGACGACGATGCGGTTGTGGTTGGAGTCGGCGATGAAGAGGCGGTTGTTGGCGGCGTCGGCCAGCACCTTGCCGGGGAACAACAGCGGCGAGTTGGCCAGGTTTTCTCGCTCTAGCTTTAGCGCCAGCGGCGTGCGGTCGAGCAAATCGCGGGCGTCGAACTCGGCCACCATGCCGGTGATCACCTGGTTGAACAGGTCGTAGATGCCTTCGCCGGAGTGGAAGCCCAGCACGTTGCCTTCGGGGTCTATGAGGACGAAGGTGGGCCAGGCGTTGGCCCCGTAGGTTTGCCACACGTCAAAATTATTGTCGTTGATGACGGGGTGTTCCAGCTCGTAGCGCAAAATGATTTGGCGGATGTTGTCGGTATCGCCTTCGTTGGCAAATTTGGCGGAATGCACGCCGATGACCACGAGTTCGTCGGCAAACTTTTCTTCTAGCCGCTTGAGTTCTGGGATGACGTGGATGCAGTTGATGCAGCCGTAGGTCCAGAAGTCTAGCAGCACAATTTTGCCGCGCAGGTCGGTCATGGTGAGCGGCCGTTCTACGTTCAGCCAATCCAGCCCAGGTGGGAAGTCGGGGGCGGGCACGGTGCCGGTGTAGGCTGGGGGGTTGGGGGTGGGTTCGGTCATGGGGGCCTCCTCGGATACGGCCGTTGCCGTTGGCGCAGGTGGCGGGCTGTTGGGTGCATCGCCAACCATGCTGGCGGGTTCGGTGGGGGTGGGAACGGCCGTTCCCGTTTCACGATTTTCTGGCGATGTACCACAGGCTGTTAGCCAGAGTAGGAAGAGGATGAAGATGGGGAACGGCCGTAATTTCATAATCACACTCCATAACAACAACGAATGAGAGTAAGGAACGAATTTCTTCCGTAACCAAACAAATTCATTCGTTCCTTAAATTCGCTGTCGTCACCAAGCTTACCGCAAATCCAGGGGAGGAAGCTGAAAGAATCCTTATGAAAATCTTAAGTGATCGGCAAAAAGTTTTTGAAAAAATCATCAAAGATTTAAAAGATTTCGCAGATTTAGAGGAAAAAATCTGTGCAATCTGCGAAATCTGTTGATAAAGAATTTTGGCTCTTTAGGATTCCAGGGGATTAGCACCGAATTAGCGCGAATTCACACGAAAATTAGCGTTAATTCGCGTCAATTTGGTGCGAAAATCAGACTGACCCCGCCAAATCCGAAAGACCCAGAATTTTGAAAACTTTTTTCCAAAGTACCTAAACGTGATGAAAGAATTAAAACTACGCCTCATTTTTGCCCGAAAATTTCTGTCTGGCCTTGAACCCGCTATAATCCAAACTTACCTATGAAAAAATTCCTGTTCTTGCTTCTCATTTTGGTTTTGCTCGTCGCCTGCGGCACCGATGGCCTCATCCCGCCCATTCAGGATTCCAGCGAGCTGGTGACGCTGACGCCGCTGCCCACCAACACGCCCCGCCCCACGGAAATACCTACCAGCGAAGATGCCAATGGCATTGGCCTGGCATTTTACCGCGCCTGGGAGCTGGGTGATTTTTTGGGGATGTACAGCCTGCTCACCCCCAGCAGCCAGGCGTTGGTAGACAGCCTCTCGTTTGTGAGCCGGTATGAAGAGGCGATGAACACGGCGACCGTAACGCAAATTATTCCGCAGGCGCTGGGCACGCTGCAAGATGGCAATACGGCCCAAATGCAGATGCGCGTGACGTGGCAAACGGCCGCTGTGGGCACCATTGTGCGGGAATACACGGTGCCGCTGGCGTTTGAAAACGGCCGTTGGGGCATCGTCTGGGACGAGGGGCTGATTTTGCCGGAGCTGGCTGGCGGCAACACCCTCATCATGCAGCAGCGCATCCCCGCCCGCGCCAACATCTACGACGTCAACGGCAAGGCGCTGGCTTACCAGGGCACCATCCTTACCCTGGGCGTGATTCCCGGCCAAATTGAGGATGAACCGGCCATGCTGGCCGCCCTCAGCCCGATGCTCAACCTGCCGCCCGAGGAGATCAAGGAAATTTACGCCCCCGCCCTGCCCGATTGGTACTGGCCCATCGGCGACGTGACCGAGGCGACGATGCAGCAGTACGGCCCGTCGATCCAGCCGTTTATTGGCAAAGGGCTGGCCGAGCCAAAGCAGCGCCTGGCCCGCCTCTTCTCCGATTCAGGCGCTGCGCCGCACCTGGTCGGCTATACCGGCTACATTCCTGCCGAAGCGCTGGCAGAGTACCAGGCACAGGGGTTTGCTGGCGATGAGATTGTGGGGCTGGCGGGTTTAGAACGCTGGGGGGAGGATTATCTCAATGGCGATCGCGGCGGCACGCTGACGGTTGTTGGGCCAAGCGGTGAATACATCACCACCGTGCAAGAGCAGGAGCCAAAGCAGGCCCGCAGTATCTTCACCACGCTGGATTTGGATTACCAGATGGCGGCGGAGCAAGCGCTGGCCGAGGCGGTGCAATCGTTGGGTTTGCAGGCGGGTGCAGCAGTGGTACAGCAGGTGAACACGGGCAAGATTTTGGCGATGGTGAGCTACCCCAGCTACGATCCGCGCATTTTTGATCCGTTTGCCCAGGATTCGGCCGTGGCGCTGGGGGCGGCGTTTAATGATCCAAATCGGCCGTTGCTGAACCGGGCGGCGCAGGGCGTTTACCCCGCTGGCTCCATCTTCAAGCTAATCACCTACGCGGCGGCGATCAACAGCGGCCTGTACACGCCAGACACGTTCTACAACAGTATTGGCACCTGGAACCGGCTGGGGAATGAGTTTGTCAAGCGAGATTGGCGCGAGGGGGGACACGGCCGTATCTCCCTTAAACAAGCGCTGGTGGTCTCCTGCAACTCCTGTTTTTACGATGCGGCGTTTGAGATGGATGCGGTAGACCCAAACTTCTTCCCCAACACTGCCCTGGAATTTGGCCT
This sequence comes from Candidatus Leptofilum gracile, assembly GCA_016713825.1. Taxonomy (GTDB): domain Bacteria; phylum Chloroflexota; class Anaerolineae; order Promineifilales; family Promineifilaceae; genus Leptofilum; species Leptofilum gracile. Next base: position 844,353 of record JADJOJ010000007.1, read on the forward strand.
GGGCCAGCCAACCGGCGCGGTTGGGGTGGTGGAATCGGCGGGCACGGTGCCTAGCCCAGAGTGGAAGCTGGCCGTGCGTGGTGAGGGTTGGGTGCGCGGCGACGCCGTTAACATGGGGATTGGCCAGGGAGATGTGCAGGTTACGCCGCTGCAAATGGCCAACATCATCGCCGCCGTGGCCAACGGCGGTACACTGTATCGCCCCACGCTGATCGACCGCATTGGCGCGGGCGCCGGGGCACCTGAGGAGCCGTTTCCGGTGCAAAGCATCGGCCAACTGCCGCTGTCGCCGCCAGATTTAGCCATTATGCAAGAAAGTTTATGGAAGGTGGCCAACGACAGCAACGGCACGGCAACGCACCAGTTTGTGGGGCTGCCGATTCAGGTAGCGGGTAAAACGGGCACGGCCGAAGCGCCGCCCAATAATTCGCACGCCTGGTTTATTGGCTATGCACCTGCCAACCAGCCAGAGATTGCCATCGCGGTCATTTTGGAGTATGGGGGGGAAGGATCGGCCGTTTCGGCCCCGCTGTTCCGTCGTTTGGTGGAGTTATATTACGACATCACCCCGGTGACGCCGTTCCCCTGGCAAAATTAGAAAGATTGGAGATTGGGAATTGGAGATTGAAGGTTTGCTGTCTTCAATCTCTGAGCGTTTAATTGACCAGGCTACCCAGGAGCACAATGTCGCCAGTGCGCTGGACGCTGCCGCCTTCTGGCTCGATGGAAACGCCCACGGCGTCGAAGGATCGCAGCGGCTGGGTGGAGTGGACCAGCAGCACGCCTTCTCCCTGAGTATCGACACGGAAGGTTTCGGCCGTTTCGTGCTCTGTGCCGCGAATCAACAAAACCTGGTAAACAGATCCATCGGGTAGTTCAGGCATGCCATCGACGATGAGCATGGCTGTATTGGCTTCTGGGTCAACGACGAGCTGAGCTGACGCTTCTGGCTGCTCTTCGGTGCCAGGCACGGTTACCGCAAAAACCTGCGGCGAAGCAAATGGCTGGCTGGCGACAATTTCAGCGATTTGGGCTTCCAGCGAGGCGCTATAGGTTTGGGAATCGGCAAGGTCGGTTTGCAGGCGGTTATTGGCGGCGACGAGGTCAACGTTGGTTTGGGCCAGGTCATCGATTTGCTGGTCTAATGTCTGGTTGGCGGTTTGCAGTTCTGTCAGGCGACCGGTCAGCGCCAGATTTTCTCCAGACAGCGCGTCAAAATCGGTACGGAGGCTGCTGTTGTCGGCGGTGAGCTGCTGCATATTTTGGTCCAGCTCTTGCACCTGCCGGTTGAGCGACATTCCCCAAATGAGGAGGAGTACGGCCGTTGCCAAACTGAGCCCTGTAACGAGCGGGGTGCTAAAAAAGGCACGCAGCTGATCCCAGAGTGTGGGGATTTTGGGGGTGGCAGAAACGGCCGTTTGCCGCACGGGAACGGCCGTTTTTACCAGATCCGCCTGGACGCGGGCAAACAGCGCCGCCTCGGCTTCTGGCGATGGCTCCAGCAAGGGAGCAGCATAGGGCAGCAGGGCGGCAGCCGCATACGCTTCGGCCAACTGCGCCGCCGCCTGCGGATTTTCCGCGATGTATGCCTCTACCCCAGCTTCTTCTTCTGGAGATAGCCCACCCAATACATAAACGGCGAGCAGGTCTTCAAATCGCTCGTTCATTTTAATCCTCAAATCCTTGTGCCTCTAGGGCGCGCTTCAACTTATCTAACGCCAGTCGAGCACGAGTGTTAATTGTGCCAAAGGGAATATCGTACTCCTGCGCAATTTCGCGCCGCGTTTTGCCCTGAAAGTAAATCCATTCCACCACTTCCCGCTGTTCATCGGGCAAATGGGTCATGGCCAGATGCACCTGCTCATGGCGCAGCAGCGACAGCGCGGCATCGGCCACATCGTGGTCATCCTGGTAGCTCAGATTGGCTTCCGCGCGTTCCTGGTACAGATCCGGCAGCGCCTGCATTTTGATCTTTTGCCCCCGACGGGCGATGTCGATGGATAAATTGCGGGCAATGCCAAACATCCAATTGGGAAATGAGCCTCGCTGAGTATTAAAGGAGGCAGCATTGTGCCAGATACGCCAAAACGTTTCTTGCATTATCTCTTCGGCCGCAGCTCGGTCACCCAAAATTTTGTACGATAGCCCTAACACAGAACGTTTGTACCGCTCATACAATGTTTTGTAAGCAGCCACATCTTGCTTACTTACAAGGATCATGAGCTGCTCATCACTAAAATCATTCATAGTTCACAGAACAATACTGCCTGATTGGCAACAATTGCCTTGAAAAACAACGGCACCGCGACTTGGGATACGGCCGTTTTCCGCACAAATCTGCCAATTAACAACCAGCATTCTTAATTACGGTTCAGAAACCTGTTTGTACCTATCTAATTTACGAAAAACTAAAATCCTTCTAATTGTGACAGGTCGGCCAGCCCTGCGGTAAGCTCCGCAATTTTTTGCAGCAGGGCCAGGCGATTTTCGCGTACGGCCGTATCCTCATCCATCACCAGCACATCATCAAAAAACTGGGTAATCGCTGGCTTCAACGCACGTAAAGTCGCCACGAAGGTGGGCAGCGTGCCGTCTTGTTGGGCGGTGGCTTGCTGGTAGGCGGCCAACAGCTGCTGCTCGGCGGGCAGGGCGAAGGCGGCGGGACGCAAGGTGAACGGGCCGCTTTGGCTGCGGGTGATGCGCACGCAGCGGGCGTAGGCATCTAGCAGCTCCGGCCAATCGTCGGCGGCAATCGCTTGGCTAAGGGCAACGGCCGTTTGCGCAGCGGTATACGGATTGTGGCCTTGTTCGGCCAGCACCGCTTTCACCACAAAGGCGGAGTGGCCTAAATCGCGCAGCACGCCTTCGAGACGGCCGTTGACAAACCCCAGCACCTCGGCCAAAACGTTGTCATCACACGGCACTGGCAGCAGTTTGGCGGCGGCGGCAAAGGCAGCACGCAAATCAAACGGCTGCGCGTGGGCAATCAGGTTTTCGATGAGGTGCAGCGCGGCGCGGCGCAGGGCAAACGGATCATTGGAGCCTTTGGGCGCTAATCCGGCGGCAAACAAACCCGCCAAACTGTCCAACCGGTCGGCGATGGCCAAGGCCATGCCTGCCCGGCTGCTGCTGACGGCGCTGTACTGCCCGGCAATTGCCTGAGCCACGGCGTCACTTTCGCCGCTCCGTTTGGCGTAATGCCCCCCCATGATCCCCTGCAACGAGGTCATCTCGACTACCATGTTGGTGGCTAAATCTGCTTTGGAAAGGGCGGCGGCGCGAACGGCCGTTGCCGTCTCATCTTCATTCAGATTAAGCATTTCCGCCACCGCAGGCGTCAATTTTTCCAGCCGGTGCACCTTGTCTAGCATGGAACCCAACGCCGCCTGGAAGGTGAGCGTTGCCAAATCGGCCAGAAAATCGGCCAATTTTCGCTGGCTGTCTTTGCCGTAGAAAAATTCGGCATCGGCAAAGCGGGCTTTGAGCACGTGCTCGTTGCCGTTGACCACAAAATTGAGATGCTTCTCGTCCCCGTTGCGCACGGCGATGAAGTAGGGCAGCAGCCCGTTGTTGTCGTCGTAGACGGGGAAGTAGCGCTGATGTTTGCGCATGACGGCGACGAGCACCTCGGCGGGCAGTGCCAGGTAGCGCTTGCTAAAGCGGCCTCGCAGCGGCGTCGGTTTTTCCACCAGATTGGTCACTTCGTCCAGCAGCCCCACATCGTCGGGGATGGTGCCGCCCATTTCGGCGGCCAGCTTGCTAGAAACGGAGACGATCAGTTCGCGCCGCTTCTCCTGGCTGATGACGATGCTGTTCATGCGCATGATGCCGCCGTAGTTGCGGGCGTCGTTGATGAGGATTTCTGGGGAGTCGTACGGCCGTAACCCACGGCTGGCGCGCCCGCTGGCAACACCGGCATAGCTGAACGGAATCACGTCTGGGCCAAACAGGGCCACAATCCAACGCAGCGGGCGGCTGTAGCTGATGTTGGTCTGGTTCCAGCGCATGCTGCGCTCAAACTTGAGGCTGGCGATGAGATCGGGCAGCAGTTCGGCCAGCACGGCGGCGGCGGGACGGCCGTCTTCGCGCACCACCGCCGACACGTATCGCTTGTCGCCCTCTTCCACAATTTGCAAATCGGCCACGTCGATGCCCTTGCCCCTGGCAAAACCGACGGCCGCTTTGGTGGGATTGCCGTCGGCGTCGAAGGCGCGGTCGGCGGGCGGCCCTTTGGCCACGCTCTCCAAATCTGGCTGGCGACCGATGAGGCCGTGCACCTGCACCGCCAGGCGGCGCGGCGTGCCGTCGATTTCAATCCGATCGTAGGTGAGGCGGGCGTTTTGCAAGAGGGTGGGAACGGCCGTTGCCAACTGCTTCAGCGCCGAATCCAAATCAGACACCGGCAGTTCTTCGCTGCCAATCTCCAGCAAAAACGTTTGTGGCGTTTCTGATTGGGCAAACTGCACCTCTTGCGGGCGGCTGAGCGGCATGGTGCCTTTCTTGTCATTTTGCAGCAGGGGATGGCCCAACGCTTCCCGCTGGGCCACGTACAGCTCAGACACCTGCCGCGCCAGCCCGCGCATCCGGCGGAAGTAGTTGGCCCGTTCCGTCACGCCCACCGCGCCGCGCGTGTCTAAAATGTTGAACAGATGGGAGCATTTCAGGTTGTAATCGTGGGCGGGGATAACCAACCCGGCTTCGATGCAGCGCTTCGCTTCGCTTTCGTAGATGTCGTACACCTGGCGGATGTTGTCCACCTCGGCCACGTCAAAATAGTAGCGGCAATGTTCAATTTCGCTTTGCAGCAGCACGTTTTCGTAGCTGATGTCGGTGCCGTAGGCCATCTCCCAGACGCTGTCTACCCCTTGCAGCGCCAGGGCAATGCGGTCTAACCCGTAGGTAATTTCCACCGAAACCGGATCGAGCGTGACGCCGCCTGCCTGCTGGAAGTAGGTGAACTGGGTAATTTCCTGGCCATCGAGCCACACTTCCCAACCGAGACCCCACGCGCCCAGCGCCGGGCTTTCCCAGTTGTCTTCCACAAAGCGAATGTCGTGGCGGCGCGGGTCGATGCCGATTGCCTCTAAACTTTTGAGGTAGAGCTCTTGCGGGTTGCCCGGATCGGGTTTGAGGATGACCTGGAGCTGGTGGTGCATCTGCATCCGGTTGGGGTTGTCGCCGAAACGGCCGTCATCCGGCCGAATGCTAGGTTCCACGTACACCACATTCCACGGCTCCGGCCCCAACACCCGCAGCACCGAGGCGGGATTCATCGTCCCGGCCCCAACCTGCACGTTGTACGGCTGCTGCACCAGGCAACCCTGGTTTTTCCAGTAATCCAGCAGTTTTAAAATAATATCTTGAAACGTCAGTGATTCGTTCATGAAACCCTTTTTTTGCCACAGAGGTCACGGAGAATTTAGAGAAAGTGTTCTCTTCGTGGGCTGTAGCTTTGCTGCAATAAATTTTGAACCTGAATGAACAGCGAAAGATTATAACATGGGGGCAAAACGCTGGCATCTTGTGCTTTGAAATATGATACGATGAGCTTTAATGAGTCGCATCGTTGTCCACAAACGGGCAGCAAAATTCCTTACAACTCTGAAGGGGGCAGGAGGAGAGCTGCTTCCTGGCGGAGGCGGTGGAGGAATTCGACGGATTTGAGGTTGCGCTCCAGGACGTAGGTGATGTAGAACTGCATGACGTTTTCTAGCTCGGTGTGGACGTTGCGCTTGAGGCGCAAGCTGTGCACGGTGTCCCACGGCCGAGTTTGCAAATAGCGCAAAACTTTGAGGGAAACGGCCGTAATCCTCACCGCCCTTCTATCCTCATCCCGACACTCAGGACACAGCACCCCGCCCAACTCCCCGCTAAAAAATTGGTCTTGCTCCTCAATGGGTGCGCCACAAGCCACGCAGTGGAACAGCTGCGGCCGAAACCCCGCCAGACCCAGCAAACGCAATTCGTAAAAACGAGCCACCAGCAGCACATCGTCGTGGCTGGTTAGCCAGCCCAGGCCATCGGCCAGCAGCTGGTAAATGCCAGTGTGTTTGTCTTCCTCGACGGTAAAACGATCCAGCAGTTCCACCAGATAAGCAGCGTAGGTCGTCAGAATCAAGTCTTCGCGCAGGGCGGCGTACGGCTGCACCATCTCGGCCTGGGTGAGGATGGGAATGTCGCGCCCGCTGGCAAAGAGGAAGTTGGAGCGCATGAACTGCTCCACGTGGCCCGTTTTGCGGCTTTGCGGCTTGCGCGCGCCCTTGGCCACAGCTTTGATCTTACCAAAGTCGCGGGTGTAAAGGGTGAGCAGGCGGTCGGCTTCGCCAAAGTCGGTGCGGCGCAAAACAATTGCTTCAGTGCGAAATGTGCGTTCTCGTGCCATCGTAAACCCTTTTACCTGCCTGGAGGAAAAATGCTGATGGTGTCACCCGGTTTGATGATTTGGTGGGGGCCATTTTCAAAGCTGATGTTACGGCCGTTTAACAACACCCGCCACCCTTTCTTCGCCCAATACCGCTTCTCCACAACCAACCAGGGACGCCCTTGCTCATCCAGGCGATCCGTATCCAACCACTCCACCGCCAACACATCGGCACGCATCTGGGGAAAATAGTTAAAAAAGCGTACCAGCAGCGTCTCTACCCGGCTGTCTGGCGGCAAATGCATGGTCATCTTCTGCCGTCGCGTGTAGCTGCGCACCCGACCAAAAAAAGAAAGCTCAACCGGAAAATCTCCGTCATCCCAGGCGCGCGCCATTTCGTAGCCCAACAGCATCATGTGCAGATGCAGGCTGAGCAGTTTGTTCCAGCTGGCCAGAGCAGCAGGCACGATCGGGTTGCCCGGCATCTCTTCCATTAAAAAGCGAGCAAAGGTGGCATTGACCAGGCTAACAGAGCCGTTGACGTACATCTTGGGCACATGAATCTGGCGCGGGCCGTGCGCGGCATGTACCTGCCCGGCATGAAAAAGGTAATGGGCAAAGTCGTGGCTCAGGTCTAGCCCCAGGGTGCGCGCCAGCCAGACGGTGAAAAAGCGGCGGCGTTCGGCCAGGTGCTCTGGATTGGCCCCTTTTTCCCAGCCGAGGATAACGGCCGTATCATGGTGATTCAACAAGTAATCGTAAGTCCCTACAACCAGTTCATGCCCTCGACGAAAAAGCGGCTCCACTGTAGCCAGCATTGCCTCAAAATCGGGTTTGCCCAAGCCTAAAAAGCTTTGCAGCCGATCCCACTCCTCTTCCGGGGCGGGCGCCAGATTAGATAACTGCCAGGTGTCGTATTTTGCTATTTGACCATTAAGACCAGCCAATGATTCCATTTTGTTTTCCTCTTAGGGCTTACAGAATTCCCCGGTATCTTAGCATGAAAACGCCCAACGCGGCATTTTGTGGTAAGATTTTTAGCAACAACTCAATCCGGAGAGTAAACATCATGAAAGTTCATTTTTTCGCCACGCTGCGCCAAATTGTTGGACAAAAAACAGTTGAAATTGACCTTCCAGAAAACAGTTCGGTTCAGGATTTTTTGGAAATTATCGTCACCCAATACCCGCCCATGCGCAAAGAATTATTAGATGAAAATGGCAACCTTTACCGGCACGTACATGTGTTTGTAAACGGCCGTGATGCGCCATTTCTGAAGCACGGCATGAACACCATCATTCAGCCCGATGACACGCTGAATGTGTTTCCAGCCGTTGGAGGTGGATAAGCCATGTATCAGGAATCCAGGCAAATACGGGGCATTCCCCTTTGGTTATTGCGGGAATATTTAGAAGAGTTGGGCGGAACGGCCGTTAGTGAAACCAAAGTTCAGGGTGACGGCTGGACTATAACGCTGGCCAAAATGGAACCGTTCGCCATTGGCTCTTTGCGTGTTGGCCAGGTAATGATGGAAATAGAGGGAGAAGATGAGGCCATCGCCCGTCTTAATCCCATGCTAGAAAAGAAAACAATGCGTGCCGGCGCATAAAAAAGAAATTGGGTAATTGAGTAATTTCATCAATTACCCAATTACCCAATTACAAAATTACTAATTTCTCAGATTACAGAATCGCCAGTTCTTTCAGCTTACCTTCTGGCACCACACCGTTTTGCCAACCGCGAGCCGTGTAGTACTCATCCAGCATCAAATCCAGTTCACAAACGTGCCCTTCAGAGCCAGGATTGGTTGACGGTTCTTCAAGAAAACGCTTCGGCAGGTAGTCACTCCCTTCACCGTGCCCAGCCAGATTGTTGTAGTACCGCTCCAGGTTGTAGATGCGCTCACCAGTTACCAGCACATCATCGGCCGTAAATTCGTCAATGCCTACAAAGGCCGCATACTGCTGCGCGTACTCGTCGGCACCCATGGCAAACGCGCTAAATTTGCACAAATCCAGGCTGTCTGAAAATGCGTGAATATCCTGGAAGATTTTTACAAGTTCGCCCTTCCCTTTCCATTCCAACGGATCAACACTTAACGATTGGAAAGGCATGATGTTTAGCTCGGCGGCTGGCGTATAAGCACGCAGATGGCAAGCGCCACGGTTACTGGTAGCGTAAGCAATGCCCATCCCCTTCAGGCCACGCGGATCATAAGCCGGAATGCCCTGGCCTTTCACCGACATAGCAATTTCTGGATGCCCAAAGTGGTTGGCCACAGCGTTGACGCCATTAGCCAGCACATCGCCAACGCCTTCGCGCCGGGCAACTTTTTCAATGGTAGCAACCATAGACATGTAGTCGCCTTCGGCCAAACCACCATCACCATTGGTATATCCTTTGGTAGAAGCTTCAATGTACGTAGCCAGCACGTCTCCAATTTCAATAGCGTCCATGCCCAGGTCATTTGCCTGGTCAATCATTTTGGCCACAGAGGCAATATTGTCGTTGCCACAGTTCGCACCCAGCGCCCAGGCGGGTTCATATTCCACACTTTCCATGCGCAGGCCAGCAAATTCACCTTCGGTAATTTCAACTTCTTTTTTACAGGCAACGGGACAAGCGTGGCAGGTGGGGTCGTTGACCAAAATATTTTCATTGACGTATTCACCGCTAAGCGCTTCGGCTCTTTCGCCAAAGGAGGTGGTACGGCCGTTTAGCGCCGGCAAAGCGCCCATGGTGTTGGTAATGTTCATCAAAACATTGGTGCCATAAACAGACAACCCGCCCTTTCTGGGGCTGGTAATGTTGGCTTCATCCATTATGGATGACAAAGCGCGTGAATGTGCCGGTTTCCAATTTTCCTGGCTGGCAGGCTTTGGCATCTTTTTCTTGGCCTTGATCACCACAGCCTTCAAATTTTTGCTGCCGCCCACGCACCCAGTACCTCCGCGCCCACTGGCACGGTCATCTTCATTAACCCAGCAAGCGTACTTCACCAAGTTTTCACCCGCCTGCCCAATCGCCATGACCGTTAAATCTTTTTTGCCATACTCTTCCTGGAAAGTCTTGATGGTCTCATGAATGCCCTTGCCCCAAACGTGAGAAGCATCTCGCAGTTCAATCGTGTTTGTTGCTTCCTCAATGTACAGGTACATCGGTTTATCGGCTTTGCCCTTAAAAATGAGCCCATCGTACCCAGCCCACCGCATACGAGCCGCAGACCAGCCACCATGATGGCTGTCGGTCACCGTTCCGGTTAATGGAGATTTGGTCACAATGGCCATACGGCCGCTCATATTGGCGGCCGTTCCAGTAAGGGGGCCATTCATGAAGCAAAGCCAGTTGTCTGGCGAAAGCGGATCCACGGTAGGCCCGGCTTCCAGCATATAACGCACACCCAGACCACGGGCACCAATATACTTCAGGGCCCAATCTTCCGGGATCGGTTTTACCTCGATCTTTTTATTGGTCATATCCACATGTGCGATACGGTTTGCATATCCTTTAAGATTCATTTGTCTTCTCCATTTTGTTTGGCTGTGCACCTTTTGACTTGGGCAACAAAATTGTAAACCAGGATTTATGAAAATATTTGTTTGAGGCTGTTGGAGACGTGCTTAAAACGCTATAGGTTTTCCAGAAAGACAACCTAAAATTGGGAGAGTAATTGCTGAATTAGTAAAACAAGGTAGGACACCTCCTTGTTCGATTCTCTTAAACCGGAATTAGTTTACAAATTCTTAGAGATTTGTGCAACTTGAACAAAGCCTTGCAAAACCACTAGTGCAAATGTTCGGGGCCAAAATGATCTGGAAGGAGTGCGTAGAGGGTGGTGTCACGGCCGTTTCCTGCCCCATCCACCAAATAAACCGGCACATCCCGGGCAAATTCGGTAAGCACCTGGCGGCACGCGCCGCAGGGCGACCCGGCGTTGTCGGTGGCTACGGCGACGGCCAGGATTTTGCGGTAACCGGCGGTGATAGCGGTGGTAACGGCCGTTCGCTCCGCGCAAATCGTCAGGCCATAGGATGAATTTTCTACATTCACCCCGGTAACAATCGTACCATCTTCCATCAGCAGCGCCGCACCGACGGGGTAGTTTGAATAGGGGGCATACGCCTGCTGTCGCACCTCGATTGCCGCCTGAATGAGCGCCGTTCGTTGTTCCTGGCTGACCATGATCGACTCCTGCTAAAATGCGAATTGCCCACTTAACAATTCACACTTCACAATTCTTTATTCTCCATTCTTCATCACCGTAAAAGGCGCAACGGCCGTTCCCGCCACCAAAGCCACCCCTTCAACCACTGCCTGTTCGATACGGCAATTATCGCCAACGGCCGTATTGCGCAAAATGGTATTGGGGCCGATGATGCAATCTGCGCCAACGGCCGTTTGCCCCTGCAAATAGCTGTTCGGCCAGATCACCGTATCCTGCCCAATGGTAACATCGGGGTCGATGTAGGTGCTGTCTGGGTCCACAATCGTCACGCCCTGGGCCAGCCAGCGGTTAGTGGCCCGCTGCCGAAACGCCTTTTCCACGGCAACCATCTCCGCCCGCGTCCCAGCCCCCAAGCATTCGGTGACATCATCAATAACGGCCGTGGCCACAAGCTCACCTTGCTGTACCGCCAGTTCAATCATATCGGTGAGGTAATATTCCGGCCCGTTCCGCGCCTGGCGCAGCGGCAGATGGGCAATATTTTGCCACAGCCAATCGGCGTTGAAACAGTAGACCCCGGCATTTTGTTCGCGAATCGCCAGGAGTTCAGCCGCATTCGGCTCCCGCGCGGCCTGGGCCACTTCCAAGATATTGGTCACACGGCCGTTTTCATCCCGAATCACCCGGCCAAATGTTGAATCTGGGCTGCCCATCACGCTGAGCATAGCCACAGCGGCCTCTGTTTCCGCTTGCAAATCGGCCATCTTTTGCAACGTTTCCCTTTGCAGCAGCGGCATATCGGCATAAGCAATAATCACCTGGTCAGACACGCCCACGAGCACAGGCGTGGCCATTTGGGCGGCATGCCCCGTGCCCAGCGGCTTTTGCTGCACCGCATACTGCGCCCGCCCGCCAAACAGCTGCTGCACGCCATCGCGCCCTTTGCCAATGATGAGAACTGGGGGAATAGGGGTGAGGGAAACGGCCGTATCGAACAAATGCTGCACCATCGGCTTCCCCCCCACTTCATGCAAAATTTTTTGCTTCTTAGACAACATACGGCTGCCTTGCCCAGCAGCCAAAATCACAATCGCTAAACTCATATAAAAATAATTGGGTAGTTGGGCAATTGGGTAATTGGCAATTACATAATTACCTAATTACCCAATTACAATTCATTCTGGGATAAAAAAAGGACTGAGTACAAAACCCAGTCCTTTACTGCTGCGGTGCCTGGATTCGAACCAGGGAGTGGCGGATTCAAAGTCCGCTGCCTTACCACTTGGCGACACCGCAAAGACGGGCAGATGTTAGCACAATGAGTATCGGATGGCAAGATTGATTGGAAGTTCAACAAGGTCATTGAGCAATTGGGGAATTGAGTCATTTTTATCAGCAATTACCCAATGACTCCATAACATCATTACAATTCTTGCCGCCCCTCTAATGCCCGGCCCAGCGTAATTTCATCCGTGTACTCCAGGTCGCCGCCCACGGGCAGGCCACGCGCCAGGCGGGTGAGCCGCACGCCGGATTCTACCAGACGGCGCTGGAGGTAAAGCGCGGTCGATTCCCCTTCCAGCGTCGGGTTGGTGGCCAGGATAATCTCCTGAAAATCGCTTTGCTGTACACGAGACACCAGTTCGTTAATCTTCAAATCTTCCGGGCCGACCCCTTCAACTGGGGAAATAGCACCGTGCAGGACGTGGTAACGGCCGTTAAACGCCTGCGACCGTTCAATGGCCAACACATCCAGCGGCTCCTCCACCACGCACAAAATCCGGTCATCCCGCGCCGAATCGGTGCAAAGCTGGCACGGATCTTCCTCCGTGATGTGAAAGCAGCGGCTGCAAAAGATGGTACGCTCCTTCATATCCTGAAGCGCGTGCGCCAAATCCAACGCCTGCTCATCGGCCATGCGCAGCAGGTAAAAGGTGAGCCGCGCCGCCGACTTGGGGCCAATGCCCGGCAGGCGAGAAAACTCGTTAATGAGCCGCTGCACCGGCAGTGGTAAGGCCGAGGCCATTTAGCCTAACCCCAGGCCGCCCAGCAAATCGTTCAGGCCACCGCCTAAACCGCCGGTAATGCCTTCCATACGCTCGGCAGCCAATGCCTGGGATTGCTCAATGGCAGCATTCACGCCCGCCACGAGCATATCTTGCAGCATCTCCACATCTTCTGGGTTGAGCAGATCAGGGTTCACCGTGATGGCTTGAACACGCTGATGCCCGGTGATAACAATGCTAATCGCCCCCCCACCAGCGGTGACGGTGAGCGTTTCATTTTCCAGCGCCGACTGAGCCGTGGCCATTTGCTCCTGCATTTGCTGCATCTGGTTCATCAGGCCGCCCGCACTGGGCATTTTGTTCTTTGCCGGCTTGGGTCGCCCGCGAAATGATCGTTTTGACATAGTTTGCTCCTTCTCTATCATGAAAAGTGAAAAGCAAAAAGTGACAGGTGGCCAAACCGGCCTTCACTTTTCACTTTTCACCTGTTACTTTTTACTAAAAAAATTACTCATCTAAAACAGTCCCGCCCAGCTCTTCGGCCAGGGCGCGAAAATCGGCGGGCTGCACGGGCACGGTGTATTCGCTGGTGACCACACCACGAACAGTGGTATCTTGCCCCAGCAGCTCCGTTAAAATATCGCTCACCAGCGGGATTGCCCCGGCCTGGTTGTCAAATTTATCTTTGAACAGCGGATAGTCGAAGCCAATAACCAGGGTGCGCCCTTCGGCGGCAAGCGGTTTGCCCATGTTGAGCAAAGCCGGCAAATTTTTAATTTTATCACCAGAACGGGCTACCAAATCGGACCAGATGGCCTGGACTTCGCGCACGGCGAGGGGTTTGGCCGCTGGCTTGCTGGGCGCTTTGGCCGCTGGCTGGCTGGGTTGTGGTTGTGGCGCTGTTTCCGTGAGCGGTGGTTCTGGCATGGGGGGCACGGCCGTTTGCACCACCCCCTTCTCTTCTTGTTGCTTTTTGGGCTCTGGTTTGGCGGGTGGCGGGGTAGCGATTGGGGCAGGAACGGCCGTTACTACCCCCACAGCAGGCAGCGGTTTGTCTGGCAGCAGCTCAATGAACGCCATCTCCAGCGGCAGCTGCGGCTGCCAACTGCCAGCAGCTACCAATGCCGCCTCGTTAAACCGCTTAATTGCCTCGATGAGGCCCTGCCGGGGGGCGCGCTGTGCCTGGGCCAGCATCTCCTGCCGCTGCTCTGGCGTTGCCTCCAGCGGCAGCGCCTCCCCAGCAGCTTGCAGCAGCAGCAGCTCTCGCAAGTAAGCCACCATTTGGCGGCAAAATTGGCGCGGGTCTGTGCCCGAGCCAAGCGCTTCATGGATGAGAGCCAATCCGCCAGCCCCGTTGCGATTGAGCCAGGCGTCGGTGAGCCGCACCACCGCCTCGTTGGAGGCGGTGCCTAGCACCATTTGCGTCCGCTCGGCGGTGATCACATCATCTTTGCTCACAACCAGCTGATCTAGCAAACTTTCGGCATCGCGCAGGCTGCCCGCGCCCTGGCGAGCGATCATTTGCAGCGCTTCTGGCTCGATGGTGAACCCTTCTTTGTCGGCCAGCCAGCGCAGCCGTTGGCTGATTTCTTCTTGGTTGAGCAGGCGGAAATTGAACTGTTGGCAGCGGGATTTGATGGTGATAGGGACTTTATGCTCTTCCGTCGTCGCCAAAATAAACTTAATCCAGTCAGGCGGTTCCTCTAACGTTTTTAGCAGCGCGTTGAAGGCGGCATTAGAGAGCATGTGCACTTCATCAATGATGTACACTTTGTATCGAACGCCAACCCCTGGATGGAACTTGACCATATCTCGCAGTTCCCGAATATCATCCACACCTGTGTGGGAGGCGGCATCAATTTCGATTAAGTCCAAAAAATTACCGTTGCCAATCGACCGACAAACGGAACATTCGCCACACGGCCGTTCTGCTAAATTTTCATGCAGGCAGTTGACGGCTTTGGCCAGCAGGCGGGCGCTGGTGGTTTTGCCGGTGCCTCGTGGACCACAAAACAGGTACGCGTGACCCAACCGGTCAGCCGCGACGCTATTTTTCAGGGTGCGCGTCACGTGTTCCTGGCCAATCACATCATCAAATCGAGCGGGCCGCCATTTGCGGTACAGGGCTTGGGACATGGTGTTAGTTTAACATTCCCCCTACCCCCTGACAAGCTGAGTAACTGAGCCTGTCAGCAAACGTTCAGGGGCAAAAAGTACCCCATTGGCTGGTATTGCGCCCCAGAAGTTTGCCGGAGATTCTTGGCGATGGCGCAGCGCTTAAACAGCCCAACGCACTCAACATAATGTTGCGTTGGCGATTTCCGGGGGCGTGTACTAGTACCTATGTTAAACGCGTCCGGTATAATCGCTCGTTCATTTATGATATAATTTTGGCCAACAATAGGGTGATAACACCATATCCGGCAACAACATCGAACAGGTTTTGTCCTGAAAAAGCATGACCATCAAACAGATGATCCCCTTCCCACAACCCCCTGAAGTTGAAAACACAACGGTGAACGGCCGTTACCTTATCCATGAAAAAATTGGCGAAGGGGGCATGGGGGTTGTTTACCGGGCCACAGACCGGCTGGCAGAACATATCCTCGCTTTTAAACAGGTGATTGTGCCCACCTGGCATTATGAGGTCGATCACGAAACCGAAGGGGAGATTGAGGAGTCGCTGCGCCTGGCCCTGGCGCATGAATTTGAAACCCTCGCTTCTTTGCGCCATCCCAACATCATCTCGGTACTGGATTATGGCTTTGATGCGGAGAGACGGCCGTATTTCACCATGGATTACCTGTCTGGGGCCAGAACCATTTTAGACGCCAGCCGGGGCCAGGATGAGATGGGCAAGGTCAACCTGATCCAGCAAATGCTGCAAGCCCTGGCTTACCTGCACCGGCGCGGCATTTTGCACCGCGACCTGAAACCGGCCAACGTGTTGGTCACCTACCGCACCGTCCGCATTTTAGATTTTGGTCTGGCCACCACGCAAAAGAGCACCATGCAGGCCGCTGGCAGCATTCCCTACATTGCCCCAGAAGTGTGGGAAGAGCAGCCCCACACAGAAGCGGCCGATCTGTACGCTGTGGGCATCATCGCCTTCGAGATGTTTGCCGGGCGTCATCCGTTTGACATTAACAGCCACCGCTTTATTGATCAGGTGTTGGACGAAGCGCCAGATTTAAGCATGCTAAAGGCGTCGCCAGCGGTAACGGCCGTTATTAGCAAACTAATCGACAAGAAACAAGAAACCCGCTACACCTCCGCCGAGGCGTGCATTGCGGCCTTTAGCCAGGCAATGGGGCTGCCCATTCCCGCCGAAAGCATTGCCATCCGTGAAAGCTACCTGCAAGCCGCCACCTTTGTCGGCCGCGTGCCAGAAACCGAAACGCTGCTGGCCGCCCTGCAAGAGGCCAAAGCCGGGCGCGGTTCTAGCTGGCTGGTGAGCGGTGAGAGCGGCGTGGGCAAATCTCGCCTGCTAGACGAAATTGGCACCCAGGCGCTGGTAGAAGGGGCGCTGGTGCTGCGCGGTCAGGCCATTGAAGACGTGAGCGGTTCCCCGTTGCAGCTCTGGCGCGAGGCGCTGCGCCGCCTGGTGCTCACTGCCCAATTAGACGAGTTGGCCGTGAGTGTTTTGCAGGGCCTCATTCCAGATATTGGCCGCCTGCTACAGCGCGACGTGCTGCCTGCGCCAGAGCTAGACGCCACGGCCGCCCGCCAGCGCCTTATCAGCACCATCACCAGCCTGTTTAACAACCAGACGCAGTGGATATTGCTCATTTTAGAAGATTTGCACTGGGCAGATGCCGGTTTAGAGATTTTGCAGCAGTTGGCGCGCACGGCTCCCAGGTTGCCGCTGCTGATCATTGGGAGCTATCGTATCGATGAAAATTCGTCGTTGGGTGCCCAGTTGCCTTTAATGCAAGAGCTCCCGCTCAATCGGCTTTCCACCAACGAGATTGTGGAGCTGAGCACCAGCATGTTGGGAAGTGCGGGCGAAAACCCAGAGGTGCTGGCGCTGTTGCAGCGCGAAACTGAGGGAAATGCGTTTTTCCTGGTTGAAGTGGTTCGCGCTCTGGCCGAAGAGGCGGGGCGACTGAGCGCAATTGGGCAGACGTCTCTGCCGCAGCAGCTGTTCCCGCAGGGGATTCAGACAATTGTGCAGCGACGGCTGAAGCGCGTACCGGATGCGGCGGTGCCGCTGTTGGTGGGAACGGCCGTTGCCGGGCGGCAGCTAGACCTGAAATTGCTCCCCTTACTGGCCGAAATGACCAAAACCCATATACCGATGGAAACCTGGTTGGCCACTTGTGCGGAAGCGGCCGTTCTGGAGCTGTTCAACGGCAATTGGCGCTTTGCCCACGACAAGCTGCGGGCTGGCATTTTAGAAACCATCAATCCAGAGCGACAAAAAGGGTGGCATCTAACCGTTGCCCAACTTATTGAGCAGATTTACCCAGACCAGCCAGAGCAGGCAGCCACTCTCACCTTTCACTGGAAAAAAGCGGGCAACACCGCCAAAGAGCGGCATTTTGCTCGCCTTGCTGGCGAATATGCCCAAAATCAGTTCCTCAATGAAGCCGCGCTGGATTATTTTGACCAGGCGCTGGCTTTAACCCCCGAAAACGATTTACCCACCCAATTTGAAATTCAATTAGCTCGCGAGCAGATATTTCATCTTTTGGGACGGCGAGACGCCCAGAAAGAAGTATTGGCTCTACTGAGCAAGTTAGCGCTTGACCTGGTAAAAAAACAAAATTTAGACAAAAGAGCAGAAGTAACCTTACGCCAAGCGGCTTATGCGGAAGTTACAGGGGATTACCCTTCCGCCATCGAGGCAGCACAGACTGCCCTGGCAATTGCAGAGAAAGCCAACGACCAGAAAAATGAAGCCGCCAGTTACTTGGCTGCCGGACGCACATTACTGCGGCAGAGCAACTACGAGGCAGCCGAGCGCAATCTTCGACGATGCTTACAACTAGCCCGTACGCATAATTTCATTAATTTGGAAGCCGACAGTCTACGCCAGCTAGGTGTGTTAGCTTATGATACCGGCCAATTGTCCCTCGCCAGAGAGTGTTATGAGCAATCCTTGCCCTTGTATGAAATACGAAAAGATAAGCAAGGAGAAAGCACTGTATACAATAACCTGAGCAATGTGGCGATATCACAAGGCAATATTGAACACGCGTTGAGCTTTTTGGAAAAAGCGCAGGAGATTGATGAAGCAATTGGCGATCGCGAAGGCCGGGCTCGGGTTTTAACAAATCTTAGTTCGCAAAACATCGATTTGGGGTCTTATGAAGCTGCGCGAAAATATGGGGAAAAAGCGCTAACTCTTTGCCGGGAAATTGATATCCCATTTGGCGAATGTTTAAACTTGATTAATCTCAGTTTGATAGCACATTTTCTACAAGACGATGCTCAGGCTGAAAAATACAGTCAAGAAGCAATTGGCTTAGCTGAGAGCATTGGCAGTCAATTCTTACACGGCCTGGCTTTGAAAGACAGAGGTTTCTTGCTGTTCAACCAACAAAAATGGATTGAGGCAGAAGTGACTTATCGAGCCTCACTAACACATTTGGCAAATACAGATCAGGTATTAGAGTCTCATATTGGGTTAGCTTGGCTGATGCAAAATCATGGGGAGGAAACGGCCGTTTCTCAGCATCTCACGCCCGTCCTTACCCATTTACAAGAGAACCAAACGTTAGACGGCACTTCCCGACCTTTTTTCATCCTGCTGCTTGCCTACAAAGTATTGTCCAGATTGAACAATCCGTATGCTGACGCCGTTTTGGCCCAGGCTTACGGCCGTCTCATTGCCTGGGCTAATCAAATTACCGACCCAGATCGCCGCCACTCTTTTTTGAACAATGTCTCAATCAACCGCGAAATAGTCGAGCTCTATCACCCCAAAACTGCTCAATCGTAAGCCTCTTTACCTCACATAAAAAAAGCCCAGCTATCTGTTAAGAAAAGCTGGGCCAATTTGCATATTAAATCTTCAACTGTACAGAGTGTTACTAAACTTTCAGCGTGGCATAGGCCGAGGTAACAAGCATTACCTGCTAGCTGAGTTCTTCAAATTACGGCTGTTGAGGTAGAAAGCCCATTTGATACTGGCCTACAGCCCTGTTCTCATTAGCGTAAGAGGCCGTATTCCAATAGTAGCTGCTATTGTTATAGTAACCGCCGGACCAATAGTTGCCGCCGGACCAGTAGTTGCCGCCAGACCAGTAGTTGCCGCCAGACCAATAGTTGCCACCAGACCAATAGTTGCCGCCAGACCAGTAGTTGCCGCCAGACCAGTAATTGCCGCCAGACCAGTAGTTGCCGCCAGACCAGTAGTTGCCACCATCCCAGAAGAAATCTTCGCCTTCTGGCAGCAAATTCCGGTTGGTATCGACGATGGCATAACCGCCACGCGCCTCATCGTACACAACGGGGCCGACATAAGCTTCGCCAGGCATCATTCCCAGGTTGGCTTCACCCTGGTAGTTCCCCAGCACGGCATCGGGGGCCCAAACGCGCCCGGCACCTTGCTGGAAGATGCTGGCGGCCAGGGTGCCGTCGCTGTTTACAGACGGGCGGGCGGTGACCATCAGCCGGTATTTCACCTGGTTGGGGGTGAGATTTGGGTTTGCATCCAACATCAGGGCGACAATACCGGAGGTAACGGCCGTTGCCGCCGATGTCCCCGACCCCTGATACCAACCACCCGACCGCCGCAGCTGCGGATACGTTTGGGCATAATCGCTGTTGTCACCTACATACATTAACAGGTGCGCCCCAGGAGCCAACACGTCTGGCTTTATGAAACCCGCTTCCGAAGGACCAGAAGCGCTGAAAGGCGGCACATAATCGTCATTCAGGTAAAGCGGCGAATAATTGTCGGTGAAAGCCCCAACTGTAATGACAAAGGGATCATTACCCGGTGTGGTAATAGAACCCGCATCTGGGCCCGTGTTGCCAGCGGCCGCTACTACAACAATACCTTCGGCCCACAGCCGCTCCACCGCCTGGTTAATTGGGTTATTCCAATAAGCGTCGGTCACTGGACCAGATAAGGACATATTGATAACGCGGATATTGTATTGATCCTTATTCTCTAATATCCAGTTTAGACCAGCCAACACGCTTGATACGTTGCCCTTGCCTTGCTTATCCAGCACCTGCACATTGATAATATCGGCCCCGGGAGCCACGGCAATGGGGTTGCCGTAAGCATCAGTGGCACCGCCAGCAATCAAACCAGCCATAAAAGTACCGTGGCCATTGCTATCCTCGGAATCCTTAAATTTATCGATATACCCTAATTGGATTAGCTTGCGAATAACGTTTGGGTTAATGCCCGAATCCAACACAGCAACGGTTACACCGGTGCCATCAATGCCCATATCGTGCAGCTTATCAATGCCGGTAGATTGCAAATAATCGTTGGGTTGGACCTGGGTGGTAACGGCCGTTACCGCCAGATCATCCACATACAGCTTACAACCGTTACAATCTGCTACCCAGGCCACAGCATTTACGAATGCCGTATCCGGAGGGGCAATGCTAGATACCTGAAACGGCGTCCAGGCATTTGTTAACCGAAGTTCATGGTAAGTTTCAGAAAGAACGTTTTGGTTCTCATCCAGATATTTCAACGAGACAATAACCCACCCACTAGACAGGTACCCAGAACTGTTGCTGCTAAAGCTGCTATAGCTATACGAGAAAGAACCCGTGCCCGAAAACGAATGGCTGAATGAGAAGGAATTGGGTTCAGTTAACTTAAACCAGCCGTTGTAGGTATATTCCATACTAGGCTCAGCCAGCAACTCTTGCCAAACCCCATTGCCATTCCAGGTTCCATTGATTTCCAAACTTGTGCTGTCAATTGGGGAATTATTCGCGACATTGATGTTATTGCTGGAACCCCAGACACCCCAATATTTTTCGCTGGTATTAAAATCCCCATTGTCCAACATATTCACAGCGTCGCTCTCAACAGACGAGCCTGCTTCCAACACCAAATCGTCTACAAAAAGCTTGCCCTGCCCATCTTTGCTGACCCACACTTCAAGGTAGACGGCTTGTTCCGGGGCTACACCACTCAGCTTCAATGGCGTAAATTCTGTCGTATATTCCAAATCATAGTAGACAGAAGAGGTGAGATTCCAATTTGCATCATAAAAACCCACCCATACCTGGCTCCAATTAACGACCTGGGTGGCAGACATCCGGTACCAACCGGTGAGGGTGTAGGTTTCGTTTGCCTCAATGCCAAACCCCTGGCCAACACCGGCATTACCCCAACCCAGCTCGGCCGATTTTGCCCCGCTGTAAACCGTATTCGCTCCAGCCCGAACAATGCCATTGGTAAACCAATTTCTGAGATTTCTCTCGAAGCCACCATTTTGCAGCAAGTTGGTAGCGGCTGGGGCGGTACCGGTTGGGCTGGTGTTGGCAGAACTGGCCGTGGTAAAGGATGCCTCATCAATGATGATAGATCCACTGTACCCTTCCGTCCACACCCGCGCCATAACGTAAGAGGCCTGAGCAGGCACCTGGAAGGTGTTGACATACTGAGCGAAACTGGAGGAGGTAATTTCTACGCGATTGTCTGTAATGTAATATCCATTGACATCGTAGAAATCTAAGCCAACACCTGCCCAACCCGGATTGCCCATCCGCTTGGCCCACAGGGAAAAGGTAATGGTATCACCTGGGGTCACTGGCAAATATTGGTGTGCGCCCATACTGGTTTGCAGGGCATTGGCCCCTGCGTAAGCATCCCCGGTAATGCTGACATTGCCGTAGGCATCCCAACCAGCAAACCCAGACTCAAAGCCTGGGTTTTCCAAAAGGTTTAGCGTGTTATTGCTTTGGCTGGTTTCCACTTCCGCATCCAGGCTAACGTAGGCGACGGCGGGCAAGGCGGCGAACTGCGCCAGCGCCTCGCTGCTAATTTCTGCGGCAAAGGCGTTGATGATGGGTAATGAGTGGCTGATGGTGCCCCCCAGTTGGGTGAGGGATTGCTCGGCCAGGTCATTATCTTCAGATTTTTGGACAATGATTGGCACCATTTGGTGCGATTGTTCCGCGAGTAATGAGTGGAGGGCAGGGTCCAGTTTTTGCTGAACCATTTGTGAGTTGGCGCTGGCAACGGCCGTTCCCCCACTGAACATCATGATCATTGCTGTCAACAACAGCATCAAGATTGTGATTACCGCGAAACGGGTACGTGTTAAACGCATGGCTCCCCGATTCATATTAGACTCTCCTAACGATTTACGATACTTCCCCGAATGAACAATAAGGTCTTTACCTTGTAAGGTTAATTTATAGTCACCGTGGCTTACGAAAATTGTTACACAAGGTTACAAAGTGGCTTAACTAGGGCCAAAGTACCAATACCCCAAGCGCGTGTGACAACAAAAAACGGCCGCTTCCTAAAAAACGGCCGTTCCCCACAAAATTAGCTATAACGATAAACATCAAACCATTGCCGATTCTTGAACCAAACAAGGCAGCGCAACAGTACACACCGTCCCCGGCAGCAGCGCTTCATCGTACCCACGGCTCTCCAGGCAAATCGTGCCGCCATGCGCTTCCACAATGCCGCGAGCAATGGGCAAACCCAGGCCAAACCCGCCCCCCCGAAAGGCGCTCTTACTCGTGGAATGATTGCTCAAGGAACCCAGCACATGGAACATGTCAAAAACGCGCTTCTGTTCTTCCAGCGGCACCCCAATGCCTGTGTCCTTTACCGAAACTGCAATCTGATTGGTCTGGACGTGGTGGGCCTCAACCTGAATTGTCCCCCCGTCGGGAGTATATTTCACGGCGTTTCCAATAATATTCTGGAAGACAATCTTCAGCTTGCGTGCATCGGCCCAGACGGGCGGCAACCCCCTGAAATCTGCAACCGTAATGGTCAGGTGCCGCTCTTCACAAACGGCCGTTAAGCTATCTACCACAGGTTCAATCACTTCTCGCAGCCGGATTTCATTAAACGCCAGCTCCATCTGCCCCGAAGCAATGCGGAAAAACTGAACAATCTCATCAATCACGTGGCGCATGCGCTCTGTGGCCCTGTCTAAATTGGCGGCCGTACGGCTGAGCATGGGGTCATTCTGCAAACCGGCCCGTTCGATAATCATGTTCATTAGCTGGGCGTTGGTAGAAACGGCCGTTAACGGCGTCTTCAATTCATGCGAAACCAGAATAATGAAGTTATTCTTCAACTCATCCAGCTCCGTCAAATGGTCGTTGGCCACCTTCAAATTTTCAATCAGCTCCGTGTTTTCAATGGCAATCGCCGCCTGGTTGGCAAAAAGTTGCAGCGGAGCCAGGTCAGACTCACGAAAACGGCCGCGCACGGAACGGTTTTCTACATAAATCGCCCCAATCGTCCGGTTCCGCGTAATAAGCGGCACACACATGATCGAGCGCAACCGCAAAGCCATGACGCTGCGCGCCATGCCAAACTGCGGATCATGCATCGCATCGCTCAGCACCACCGACTCGCCCGTTTGTACCACCTGCTCCAAAATTGAATAGCTGATTTCGTCCGTAGCCCCCGGCAGGTCATTCCCTTCGCTATCTCGCTTGATTTTGAAATCGATCGACCCATCGCTGCTTTTTAGCACAATGTAGCCCCGTTCAGCACCCACCAACGTCAGCACTTTGTCGATGGTATAGGCCAGCAAAGGTGCCAACGCGTGCGACTCTGCCATATGGCGGCTCACACGCAAAACATAATCCAGCAGTTCAATACCTTCCAAACGATTGCTCATATCACAATAATGACGCATCGGCTAACCAGTTAAAATGGGAAAAAGGGGGTACTAGAGTGCAATTTGCGCTTTCTTCACAAGCTGGAGAGGATCACCCCCTAAAAAAGCTGTGGATTCCGGGAAACCCATTCGTACAAATCACGAATACCGTGCGACGGCGAAATAGTTGGCTGCCAGCCAAGCTGATCGCTAATTTTGCGAATGTCGGCAATAAAAACGCGTTGGTCGCCAGGACGCCAATCGGCCCGATTTACCAGCGGCTCTTGCCCGGCCAACGCTGCCAGCAGCGAACCAAACTCTGTCCAGATAGACAGCGTATTCTGCGGCCCACCACCAATGTTGTACACCTCGCCCGGCCTGGTTTCAATTTGGGCCAAGCCCAGCTCGTAGGCGCGAATTAAATCTTGCACGTGCAGCAAATCGCGCACTTGCTTGCCATCACCGTAAATGGTGATGGGGCGGTTTTTCACGGTGGCGATCACAAAATGGGCCACCCAACCCTGATCTTCCACGCCAAACTGGCGCTGGCCGTAAATGCAAGATTGGCGGAACACCATCGTCTTCAGGCCGTAGATGCGCGCATAATCCAACATGTATTGGTCGCCGGTGCCTTTGGAACAGCCGTAAGGGGAATGAAAATCGAGCGGATAGGTTTCGGGGATGCCGTGGGTGTATTCGGCGTAGCGGTAACGGCCGTTTGCCAACACCACCCTGGCACCCGCCATTCCCCCATATACTTTATTGGTAGAGGCGTAAAGAACGGCCGCTTCTGGCACCCGATGCCGCACCGCCTCTAAAACATTAAACGTGCCCAGCGCATTAATCTCAAAATCCTCACGCGGATTTTGCACCGAAGTCGTCACCGCCACCTGGCTGGCCAAATGCAGCACCACATCCGCCCCGCCAATTGCCCCGGCCAACGCCTCATACACGCGAATATCCCCCTCTACAAAATGCAGCCGCTCGCCGTGCCGCGCCCGCAACCATTCCAAATTAGCCGGGCCACCCTTGCGCGACAAATTGTCAAAAACAACAACCTCGTGCCCTTGTTGTAAAAAGTAGTCAGCGCTGTTGCAGCCAATAAAACCAGCCCCACCCGTAATAAAAAATTTCATACTCAATTCCTACGCCTTGTGTAATGCCAAATCGGTTTGGCAACCCCTGTCGATCATTGCTTGTCTGTTGATGTTTTACTGCCAGGTTATACAAACAGCATCCGCCTAAGCCTCACCAACCAAGCGCTGAAACAGCCCTGCCTGCCGCTGTTCTAAATATTGCCGGTAACGAGCATCCAGCAGCGGCATGGTCATCAACAGAGCATCTTCGCCTGTATCTCGGTAGTAACGAGAACGCGTCCCCACTTCCTCAAACTGATATTTGCGGTAAAGCGCTTGCGCCACCACATTGCTACGACGCACCTCTAATGTGACCATATTGGCAGGCAGTTTGTACGATTCAACCAGCAAATTAAGCAGCAGCAGTTCACCCAGGCCCTGCCCACGCCAGTTGGGATGGGTGGCAATGGTGCTTACATGAATTTCATCGGCAATGAGCCAAAAACCAGCAAAGCCAATGAGCGACTCCCTGGTCCCCAACACCTGATAATGGGCAATGTTGTTCTGGGCCAGCTCATGCTCAAACAGGCCGCTGCGGGTTGGCGTGGGAAAAGAAAGGCGATCGATCTCTTGCACAGTGGGAATATCGGGCAAGGTCATTGGCCGCAGCCAAAAGGGGTCCGGGGGGGTCAACATGGGGTGTAGAATTAGTTACCAGCGGGATCACGTAAATAAATGGGGGCCAGGGTTTGGGCGTCGTCTACATCGCCAGCGCGCAGGCGACGCCAGCCCAATTCTGCCAAAAAACCGGCCCGGCGAACGGCCGTTGCCGGGGGCATAATCTGGAAGGTACGGTCGGTGGCCTTGATCTGCTTGGCGGCCTGCGCCGTAATTTCGCCCGCAAAAGAAACGCGCCCTTCCAATTTAGGCAACAGCGACTCCCAACTCTCGATAACTGGCGTTTCGCTGGTTTGCCAGCCACGGCCGTTGGCCCATTCATACGGCGCAGTGCAGATGCGCGTCCGGCCCGCCTCGGCCACAATCCACAGCTGGCCAGGGAACGGCCCAAACGCCGCTGCCACAATATCCAGCGTAGAAATGCCCAGCAGCGGCGTCTGGTTGGCCAGGGCCAACCCTTTGGCCAGGGCCATGCCCACCCGCAGCCCGGTGTAAGAACCAGGGCCAATGGCTACGGCAATGCCATCCAAGTCGGCGGCGGTCACGTTGGCCCGCTGCATCATCACTTGCAAGTTGGGGGTTAGCTCAATGGTGTGGTTGTTCAAACAGCGCCAGCCCATCTCGGCCAGAACGGCCGTACCATCGTGCAAAGCCATCCCCAACCAACGCGTCGCTGTGTCAATTGCTAAAATCATCTAGTTAAACTCCAAACGCACTCTTCTTAAAATCTTCCAGCAGTTCCGCCGACCGATCACCCGCAGCCGAGATGCGCAGCTTCCGCCGCGTTTCGCTCACGTAGGCCAGGGCCACCCACAGGCGGTCCTCTGGCAGCAGCGCCTCGATCCGCTCCGGCCACTCCACCATCACTGCCCCAGTGCCAAACAAAATATCATCCAGCCCGGCAGTCATCTGGTCCACTGCCCCTTCCAGCCGGTAACAGTCGATGTGGTAAAGGATACGGCCGTCTACCAACCGGGGATACTCATTCACCAATGTAAACGTCGGACTCGTCACCCGCAAACCAGTTCCCCAGCCACGACCAATGCCCCGCGCCAGGGCCGTTTTGCCCGCCCCCAAATCACCAGACAGGCAAACCAAATCGTGCACCTGCAACAATTCACCCAGGCGCACCCCCAACCGCGTCGTTTGCTCCACGCTGCTGCTCACAAAATCAATTGTCCAGCGATCCAAAATAGCCATTTAGTCACCCATTCATTAAATTCACGGCTGATTTATTATACCCTCTCCCCACGATCATGGTATCATAAACGATGCCTCATCTGAGGAAAAATTATAACCGAGCAAAACACCCATGCGAATTCTGATCATCTCTGACATTCATGCTAACCTGACAGCCTTTAAGGCCGTGCTGGAAGACGCCAAAAACAAATGGGACCTCATCTGGTTCCTGGGCGATCTGGTAGGCTACGGACCAGACCCCAACGAATGTGCCCAAGAACTGCAAAAACATAACCACATCGCCCTCTCCGGCAATCACGATCAGGCCGTTTTGGGCAATCTGGACATCAAATCATTTAACCGCGAAGCCAAATTCGCCATCACCTGGACGCGCGAAGCCATTAACGAAGAAACCCGCAGCTTTTTAGAAACACTGCCTTCCAAACAGATCGAAGGTCAGTTTACCCTGGCCCATGCCAGCCCCCGCCATCCCGTCTGGGAATACATTCTAGACCCCCTCACCGCCTCAGAAAACTTTAACTGGTTCGAGACCAATTTTTGCCTGGTAGGCCATACGCACGTGCCCGTGATGTTTGAAGAGCACCTCAACGGCTTCCGCCGCGTGAACGTGCATCCCCCACGCTACACCCCAGGCCGCGAAGACCGCCTGCCACTCGGCCCCCTGCGGCTTATCATCAACCCCGGCAGCGTCGGCCAACCCCGCGACTCTGACCCACGTGCCGCCTACGCCCTGCTAGACACCGATGAAATGACCTGGACCTACCAACGGGTGCCCTACTCCATCCGCGAAGTGCAAGAGCGGATGGAAAAGTACGGCATGCCTAAACGATTGGTCAACCGGCTAGCCTACGGCGTCTAAACGAACCTCCATCCTCTTTCAACCAGCCACTTTTGATCTTCTCCCGTCTCAGCGGGAACTTTTTCTTTCCCCGTGTCGTTTGATGCATTAGAAGCTTATTTTTACTACTTTCAGGAGAGCACGATCATGACCCGTAAAAAAACATTTATTCTGACAACCTTTTTCTTCTTGCTCATGCTGGTACTGGCCGCGTGTGGTGGCGGAGACAGCTTTGAAAGCGCCGTAATGGAAGAACCCGCCGCAGCGTTTGACACGGCCGATTTTGGCGATTTTGAAACGTCGGAAGAGATGATGGCTGAGGATGGCAATTTTGGCGTCACCGCCAACGCAGCCAGCGAAGGCAGCAGCCAGGTTTTTCAGGAACGCCTCATCATTCGCACAGCCAACATGAGCCTGCTGGTTACCGACACCGAAGCAGCGATGGCCACCATTAGCCGCATGGCGGAAGAAAATGGCGGCTGGGTCGTGAACAGCTCACTCTTCCAGTACAACGAAGATGCCAAAACAGGCAATATCACCATTCGCGTGCCTTCCTCTGGCTTCAACAGCGCTCTGGAAGCACTGCGCGGCATGGCGGTTGAGGTGCGCAACGAGAGCACTACTGGCCAGGATGTAACGGAAGAATTTGTGGACTTGTCTGCCCGACTGGAAAATCTGGAAGCCACGGCCGAACGCGTGCGCGGCTTTCTGGATGAGACGGAAACTGTCGAAGAAGCGCTGGCCGTTAACCAGGAACTGAGCCGCCTGGAAAGTGAAATTGAAGCGATGAAAGGTAGGCTGCAATTTTTGAGCCAATCTGCGTCCTTCTCCACCATTACTGTAGACCTGACACCAGATGTGGTAGCCCAGCCAATCGACACGAGCTGGCGTCCGGCGATTGTGTTCCGCAATGCAATTGATTCGCTGGTGGACGCGCTGCAAGATGTGGCCGAGTTTGGCATCTGGTTTGTGGTGTACATGCTGCCGCTGCTGCTGATTGTGGGCGTACCGCTTTGGCTGATAGGCCGCTTTATTTGGCGGCGTGTGCGTCGGCGGCGCGGGAATGTGGCTGAAGTGGAAACGGCCGTTTCCAACGAATAACCAAACGTAATTGGGTAATTGGGTAATTAAGCAATTACCCAATTACCTTTTCCTCAATCGCCAGCCGCACCGCCCCCGCACATTCTTGAAACTGCTTAGAACCGATCATCTCAATGCGGCGCGGGCGCGGCAGCGCAATCTGAATCCGGGCCACAATCGTCGCCGGTTGCCCCCCCATCACCATCACCTCATCTGCCAGCAGCACCGCCTCTTGAATGCTGTGCGTGACCATAAACACCGTCACCGGCAGCGCCGCCCAAATGCGCAGCAGCTCCTGCCCCATCCGCTCCCGCGTTAACGCATCCAGCGCCCCAAACGGCTCGTCTAGCAGCAGCAGCGAGGGGCGGTGCACCAGCGCCCGCGCCAGCGCCACCCGCTGCGCCATGCCGCCAGAAAGCTGGGCCGGGTAGCTTTGGGCAAAGTCGTTGAGCCCCACCAGATCGAGCATTTGGCGTACGGCCGTATCCGCCACCCCTTCTGCCACCCCCTGAATTTCCAGCGGCAGCCGCACATTTTCATACGCCGTGCGCCAGGGCATCAGATTGTCCTTTTGGAACATCAGGCCAATAGAGGGCGGTTGGTTGTTGGCGTACTGAATTTGACCGGAAGACGGCCGTAACAACCCCGCCAACAGCCGCACCAACGTCGATTTGCCCACGCCCGATGGCCCCACCAGCGCCGTAAAACCGCCCGCAGGCAGCCCAAACGACAAATTGGCCAGCACTTTTTGCTGCTCGCCAAACAGATGGCTAACGTTTTGCGCGGTGAGAAATGGTTCTTGGTTCATGCGATTTCAGGGAAATGAAATTGAGTGATTGGGTAACTGGGTAATTGGGTAACTGGGCAATTACGCAATTACGCAATTACTTCTCCACAAACTCATTGGTGAAAACGGCCGTTAACTCCCCCACCGGTTCATCTAGCAAACCCGCAGCCAGCAGCACCTGCTGGGTGGTTTCCCAGGAGGCCAGGTCGCTCAAGCCCAGCGTCTCGGCTTGCCACAGGGGCAGCGATGCTTCCAGGACGGGTTTACGGCCGTCTTCCAACCCATCTACATAATTTTGGCTGATGGCAAACGCCGCGTCCGGGTCGGCCAGCGTGTCTGCCAGGCCGCGCAGCACCGCGCCTACAAAGCGCGCTACCTGCTCTGGGTTTTCAGCAAGCATCGTCTCGTTGGTGATGATGCCATTGGCCACCAGATCGATGTAGTCGGCCACCGGAATGACGTTGATCGGCACGCCCCGCGCCGCCAACTGCACCGGCTCGTTGTTGGCGTAACCCACCACCGCTTCAGACTGATCGGCCAACAGCGATTCCACCTGGTTAAAGCCAATGTCGCTGGCATTCACATCTTCTGGCTGCAAGCCGCTGGCAGAAAGCAGGCCGAGATAACCCACGTAGCTGGCCCCAAAAAAGCCGGGGAGTCCGACGGTACGGCCGTTCAACTCCCCCGGCGTCTCAATACCAGTTTCTGCTTTGCTCACCACCACAATGGGAAACTTCTGGAACCATTCCATCACATAAACCACCGGCACGCCCTGCGCCCGGGCCAGCAGCACCTGATCGCCGCTCACGATGGCAAACGGCCGTTCATTGGCCCCCACCAGCGCCACCCCTTCCGTTTCAAAAATATACTCAAAGGTCACGGCAAAGCCCGCCTCGGCAAAGTAACCCCGCTCCTGCGCCACATAAAACGGCGCAAACTGCGGATCGGCTATGTACCCCATCGGCAGCTGAATTTCCACCAGTTCCGCTTCGGCCGCCTCATCTGCCTGGCAGGCCCCCAACAGCAGCAACGCGCCAAACAACAAAATGAGTATGCAAATTTTTTTGCGCATGAGATTTTCCTTTTTGGTTTTAGGGGCTGGTGGCTGGTGGCTAGTACAAAACCAGCCACCAGCCAGCAACCCCTACTTACTGATTTTTCTGCCACCGCAGCAGCCGATTTTCGGCCAGCGTAACCAATCCATACAGAGCCAGCGCCATGCCCGCCAGGGTAAACAGCACCACAAACACCAAATCCGTTTTGAACTGGTAACGGGCAGTGATGAGCAGATAGCCCAACCCCTCAGTTCTGGGCTGCACAAACTCCCCCACCAGCGCCCCGATGACGCTG
Organism: Candidatus Leptofilum gracile; assembly: GCA_016713825.1. GTDB lineage: Bacteria > Chloroflexota > Anaerolineae > Promineifilales > Promineifilaceae > Leptofilum > Leptofilum gracile. The sequence continues at coordinate 874,669 of JADJOJ010000007.1, forward strand.
AGCGTAGCCCCCAGCTTCAGCCCAGCCAGCACAATGGGCAGGGCCGCGGGCCACTCCAACTTGCGGAAAATTTGCCAGCGGGTGGCGTGCAGCGACTGCATCAGCTCGTACAGCTCTTGCGGCACAGAGCGCAGCCCGGCAATGATGTTGATGAGCACCGGAAAAAAGACAACCAGCACCGCCACCAGCACCCGCGCCCAAAACGTAGAGCTAATCCAAATAGTCAGCAGCGGGGCGATGGCGATCACCGGAATCGCCTGCGAAGCGATGAGGTAGGGCGAAATGAGTCGCTCGGCCAGAGGGGATTTGGCCAGCAGGTAGCCCAGCGGCAATGAAATGCCCGCGCCAATAAGCAAACCGGGTATCACTTCGCTGAGGGTGATGAGGCTGTGGCGGAGCAAACGGCCGTCTACCAACACCACGCCAAACTGCCGCACCACATCCAGCGGGCCAGGCAAAATAAAGGCGTCGTACGCGCCCACCAACACCACCAACTGCCAAACCAAAAGCAGCAGCCCAAACGAGAGGCTCACGGTTACCCAGGCAGGCTGCCGTCGCAACCAGGTCATACAGTTCCTTCCAATTTTTTCTTGTCGGGGCAAGGGGAAAATAAGCGCAAGGTGGCCCGGTTTGCCCCAAAGTGACAAACCTGTGCTGATGAAAACGGCCGTTTACCGAGCCAAGAAGGTGAACTTTAGACAAAAGTTCAACTCCTCTACCCATCATCCCACAAAAAAGCCCCACAAAAATGTGGGGCAAAATTGATGGCATAACAAACAAAAACGCACCGCGTTTCGTTTACCTTCTCCCATCCAGACTATACTGTCGGCTCTGGAGTTTCACCAGATCAACCATTTTGGTAATCAGTGGTCAGTAATCGGTAATCAGTTTTTACTGATTACTGCATACTGTTTACTGATTACTGGTTCGCGGGCTTGGCCTGCGCAGGCCTTACCGCCGGTCGGGAATTGGCGCAAATTTTTGTGCTGCAATTTTGCACCGCACCCTGCCCCGAAGGTTCAATATTTGGTTATAGGTTTGATTATACAAAAGCCCCCGGGGGCGTCAATGCGAGTCGAAAGCGGCCAAAATGACAAAGATCACGGTTTTTCACAACACCTTTTACTAGACAAACCAGGGCAAAGTCTTCATGATTCAGGCGTGTGGTCTGGTAGACCAAAGGAGTAAAACGTGAGTCAGTTTGAAACATTAGCCAAAGAATTTTTAGCCCAAAAGCGGATCGCCGTAGCGGGCGTGTCACGCAACCAAAATGAGACGGCCAACGCAATTTATCGCACGCTGCGCGACAAGGGGTATGAAGTTTTTGCCGTGAATCCCAATGCAGAAACGGTGGAAGGGGATACCTGTTACCCAAACATGCAAGCTATCCCAGGCGGCGTAGATGGCGCGATGCTGGTTACCAAGCCGGAACACAGTACCCTGGTGGCTCAGGATTGCGTGGCGGCGGGCGTGCCGCGCGTCTGGATGCACAACAACACCTTTGCCCAGTCGAGCGTGTCTGATGAAGGAACGGCCGTTTGCCGACAAAATGGCATCACCGTCATCGACGGCGGCTGCCCCATGATGTTCTTCGATCCGTTCCACAAATGCATGAAATGGGTATTGGCTAAAATGGGGAGATTGCCTGTGGGGTAAACGGCCGTTGCCACCAACCCAATCATCCACAGCAGACGACACCAGCTGTCGCTGACCACCATAAATGAAAACTTGTAGGACGATTTGCAAAATCGCCCTACACTTACGTAGGAGACGACACCGGCTGTCGCCGACCACCACGAATGAAAATCAGCAGATTTACCAGATTTTAATCCGCGTTCATCTGCGGCCTATTTTGCCATTATTCGTTCACGCCTTTTTCAAAGTATGTTATACTGGTGGGCGCAAAATAGCAGATTTTATGTATTAAGGAGTCCTTATCAATGGCCAAGTTAAGAAAACGCCGTCAGCCAAAAAAGAAACTGCCACAGGTTAGCGAAAAGACACGCATCTATAATCGTAAGCGTACATTCGCCGAGAAATTTTTGATCGTTATGGGGGTTTTGATTGTACTGAGTATGGTACTGTCCCTGATCATCACCAACGCCGGGTCAGGTTTCTAATTTTCGTGTTGTAACACGTCTCCCGGCACGTAGCTCAACTGCCTGCCGGGAGCCCCGTTCACTCTACACAAATCGCATCCGCTTCAATTTCCACCAACATTTCTGGCTCAATCAGCGAATTAACTTCCACCAGCGTAGCCGCTGGCCGAATTTGGGCAAAAAGCTCCCCATGTGCCCGCGCCACCTCATCCCAATCCGTCACGTCCGTCACATAAATTCGTGTACGCACTACATCTTTCAACTCGGCCCCAGCTTTTTCTAAAGCAGCCTCAATTTTGCGCAAAATGTAGATAGTTTGCTCGTAAGGGTCATCAACGCCAACCACTTTGCCATCACTATCGGCGGCCGTGGTGCCGGCTACGTGTACATATGGCCCCACGCGCACTGCACGTGAGTAACCCACAATGGATTCCCAAGGGGTCCCAGTTGAAATATTTGTGCGCATCATAACCATCTCCTTTTGCTCCACGGCCGAATCAAAATGATGAACCGTGAGAAGGGATTGTAACAAAGTTAAGCAGGCACACCAAACCGGTTTTCGCTAGATCTGCACATCGCCCCTGGCCCACGCTTTGGGAAAATGGCTCTCAATCTGGTTCGATTTGGTGTGGAACACGCCCAGGCCCAACGGATAATGCCGGTAGTTCATGATAACAAAGCCAGTATCTGTCAGCAGGTTGGTTTGTGCCGCCGCTGGCGTAAACGTTTGGCGCTGTAAATAGGCTTTGGCCTGGTCGCTGGTTAGCTCTATCACGTTGCGCGTGGCGTGCTGGCCCAGCAGCATCGTTGCTTCGGTGGTCATTTTGGCGTGGCGATGGCCTGTACGAATGAAAAACAGCCCCGGTGAATCGAGCCGCACGCCCGGAGGAAGCTGCAAACCGTTGTGAGCCAGGTACAGCCCGCGCTTGCTCCAGCGAACGGCCGTTACCCCCGCAAACACCTCCGCATCCATCCCAAACCGTTCCACCAACATGCCCAACCAGTTACCAGGGGATAAATCCCCAGGCTCCGTTGCCATCTGCAAAAACTGATTATCGTTTACCGATAACCGATCACCGCTCTTTTCCAGAACCGCCACAAAAAATCCCCCCGTGTCATTCTGCTGCGGCCAGATGCGGCTGGCCAGGTGCAAATCCCGGTGCAGCGCCTGCCCTTGCCATTCGGTGAGCCCCGGTGATGCGCTTAAGCCAGGCACGGCAGCCGGGCAAAGCCGCAGGTCTGCACCCGCTTCACGCAAGACAGCATCCAGCACCAGCTCATTTTCCTCTGGAGCGAAGGTGCAGGTGGCGTACACAATGCGCCCACCAGGACGACAAAGCTGCACGGCTTTACGCAGCAGTGCGGTTTGGATGCGAGCAATCTTTTTAGAAGTCCCCACAGAGGAGCGGGCCAGCACGCTGGGGTCTTTGCGGCAGGTTCCCTCACACGAACAGGGCACATCCACCATAATCTTGTCAAACAACCCCATCTCGGCAGGCAGGTTTGCCCCGTCGTGGATCAGAGTGGTGACGTTGACGAGGCCGATGCGGCTGAAGGCGTGACGGGCGGCGCGCATACGGCCGTTACTCCTGTCATTAGCAACCAGCGTCCCCCGGTTCTGCATCATCGCCCCCATTTGGGCCGTCTTGTTACCCGGCGCGGCGCACATGTCTAGCACCCGCTCCCCCGGCTGCGGATTCAGCAGCAGAGCGGGCAACAGCGCCGCTTCCTCCTGCACCTGGTACAGCCCCGCCAAATATTCCCAGCGCAGCCCTGGCATTACATCGTCTGGCAGGCGGAACGCGCCAGGGTACCAGGGCACCGGGGTTAGCGCCATGCCACCCTCCGCCATGAGGGTTTGCAGCTTGTCTGGCGTAATTTTGAGCGGATTGGCCCAGATGGTGGTGGGTAACGGCCGTTCCACTGCCGCCACAAACCCAGCCCAATCCTCAATAATTTCCCGGTATCGCTCAAAATAATCTGTCATAAAGTTGCCGCGCTCGCTCGTTGTGTCACAATAAAGTGACTGTCTGGTAATTAGGTAATTGAGCCGTTACGTAATTACCCAATTACTCAATTACATTCTTCAGGAGACCCACATGGACCTCACAACCGTAGACAAATTATTAACCACCACCCGCTCCGTACGCAAACGGCTCGATCTAGATCGCCCCGTGCCGCCGGAAATAATCGAGGAATGTCTGGAGCGTGCGATTCAAGCGCCCACCGGCGGCAATTCGCAAGGTTGGCACTTTATGGTCGTTACCGATGCCGCCAAAAAGGCGCAAATTGGGGAGCTGTACAAGCAATCGTTCTTCATCTACGCCCGCTCCAATCAGGAGCAAGCAGAAAGCCGGGGCAACCGCGATCATGATCCTGAACAACAGGGCCGGGTGGTGAAATCGGCCGTTTACCTGGCACAAAACATGCACCGGGTGCCTGTCATGGTTATCCCTTGCATCGAGGGGCGCGTGGAACATGCCGGGCCGATGGCACAGGCCGGGCTATATGGCTCTATTTTGCCCGCCACCTGGTCCTTCATGTTTGCCTTGCGGGCGCGCGGGCTGGGCGCAGCCTGGACCACCCTGCATTTGCGCTACGAAAACGAAATTGCGGAAATTTTGGGGATTCCCAGCCAGATCACCCAGGCGGCGCTGCTGCCGGTGGCCTACTACACCGGCGATGATTTTCAGCCAGCCAAACGCGTTCCGGCCAAAAACGTAACATCTTGGGAAAGTTGGGGGGAAAAACGGTAGACGATAGCGCTAATTTCCCCGGAAACTGTGTCGTTTCCGGGGAAATGGATCAAGCGTGCTGTTTTACTCTAGCGAATCGAGGAAGCGACCGATGCCGTCCTCGTCCCAGCTGTCGCGGGGGCCCATAATCATGAGCATGGCCGGGCTGCCGCTTTTGGCTTCAAAGACGCCTAAAATCTGCCGAAAGCCGGTTCCGTTCTCATCGGAACCTTCATAGGTGCCCAGGGTAACGGTTTGGCCATTGATGGTGACATCTTCACTGCCCACAAACTCTAGATTGACGTTTTGGTTGCCGGTCTGGTTGGCAAAGGCATCACGCATCTGCTGCTGCATCTGCTCCTCATCGCCAGCCAGCGAGGCGGGGAATTCGGCCAGCATAATCATGGATTGTTCATTGGTGCCTGTGATAAAAGCCATACGGAAACCAAGGAAGTTCATCGCCCCTTGCTCTTCATAGCCGGAGGGCAAATCATAATCCACGATGTCGCTGGCCACGTCGGCCGCGGCAGCGGGATCATCAACGCTTTCCGCGAAGTTCTCGAACATGCGGGGCAGCACCAGGGCAGCCACAATGGCAATAAGGCAGCACACGGCCAAGATACCGCCGATGATGCCAACCACAATCTTTGTATTCCGACTCATTGAAAAACCTCCATATGTGAAAATGGCAACGGCCGTACCGCACCATTATGTAAATAAATTGATAAATTTCAGGGAATCAACCGGTATTAAAGACCGTATCGACCTGTTTTGTCAACCAAGATAAAGAACCAGTTAAACGGCCGTTACAAAAATTGACCCTGGCCCTTAAAGTTTAGTATAATTCGTTCAAAATATTTTGAAAGTTACGCAACCTCACCCAATGAGGTGCAAAAACAAGGATAAGCGTGAATACCTTGCCCGATTTTCAAACAGTTGCCACAATGAAAACGGCCGTTGCCACAAAACCTGTCCCCATTACGTCTGAATTTGCCATTGGTAGCAGCGATGTGGTGCTGATGGCTGGCCCCTGCTCCGTTGAAAGCTATGCCCAGACCCGCGCGGCAGCCGAAGCCGTGGCCCGCGTCGGCGGGCGCGTGCTGCGCGGTGGCGCGTTTAAGCCCCGCACCTCGCCAGACAGCTTCCAAGGGTTGGGCCAACCTGGGCTGGAAATTTTACGCGACGTCGCCGACGAATTTGGCCTGCTGGTTATTACCGAAGCGCTGGCGGTGGAGCACGTGCCGCTGGTGGCCCGCTATGCCGACATCATCCAGCTGGGCAGCCGGAATATGCAGCATTACCCGCTGCTGTGGGCCGTGGGCGAACTGGAAAAGCCGGTGCTGCTCAAGCGCGGCTTTATGTCAACTATTGACGAATGGCTTAAAGCGGCCGAACATATCAGCAGCCGGGGCAACCAGAACATCATTTTGTGCGAGCGGGGCATTCGCACGTTTGAAACGGCTACGCGCAACACGCTGGACACAAATGGCATTGCCCTGGTCAAACAGAACAGCCCCTACCCCGTTATTGCCGATCCCAGCCATGCCACCGGCCGCGCCGACCTGGTGCTGCCCGCTGCCCGCGCCGCCCTGGCCGCCGGGGCCGATGGCCTGCTGGTAGAGTTCCATCCCGACCCGGCCCACGCCCTATCGGACGGCGAACAATCGCTGCCGCTGAGTATGCTGCCCCAATTTGTGGCGGAGATGGGGAAGATTACGGCCGTTTTCAACCGCAATTTCACCTGATTCATCTCAAAAGAGATTGGCGATTAGAGATTGGAGATTGCCAATCTCTAATCGCCAATCTCCAATCTCCTTATGACCGATTTTATCTTTAGCCTGGGCTATTTTGGGCTGTTTCTCATCAGCTTTTTGTCTGCTTCGCTGCTGCCGCTGGCCTCTGAACTGTTTGTGTTGGGGATGCCGCCGCTGGGTTACAACGCCTGGGTAGTGATGCTGGTGGCCACGCTGGGCAGCTACAGTGGCTCTGTGCTGAATTACTATATTGGCAAAAAAGGGACCGATTTTGTGTTGGGTCGGTATGCCAAAATTGACCCCAAAACGTGGACCAGAGCTGAAAAATTTTACGAGCGTTGGGGGCCGGTGGCCCTTTTTTTCTCCTGGGTGCCGTTTATTGGGGATCCGTTAACGGCCGTTGCTGGCGCACTCCACATGCATCTGGGCACCTTTAGCTTTTGGGTGCTCTTTGGCAAAACGCTGCGCTACCTGGTGCTGCTCGGCATCGGCTCTCGCTTCCTGGATATTTTCTAAACCGCGTTGACAGAACTTTGTTAGATAAGTCGCCCCAGCTTGTACTATAATCTGCCTATTATTCAACAAGAAGCAGCTAACTATCCAAATTACTACACGCAAAAAGGAGCATCACGTGAAATTTATCGATCTCACTATTCCCCTCGGCATTGGCACCCCACCCTGGCCAACCTATGAACCACTGCAAGTAAAGTATTTCAAGCGGCTCGCCCCCAACGGGGCCAATGGCCAGGTGGTTACCCACAGCAACCACGTGGGCACCCATCTGGACGGCGAAATTCATTTCTACACCCCCGGCAAAGATATTGCCCAGCTCGACTTCAACTTTTTGGCTGGCGAGGCGGCCATCGTTGATTTGAGTGACGTGTGCGGCGATTACGACGTGTACACGCCAGCCATGATTGAAGAGCGCGTAGAAGTGCGCGAAGGTGACATTCTCATCATCCACACGGGCTACCACCATTTTGGCTGGGACCAGCCGTACGGCAACGAGGTGCGCTACATGGTGATGCACCCTGGCCCGGACGCTCGCTTTGCCCAATGGTGCATTGATAAAAAAATCAAGTGGATTGGCGTGGACTGCGGCAGCGCCGATCATCCAATGAACACCAAGATTCGCGATTGGATGCCCGCCCAGGCGGACGATGCCGACGCCCATTTCCGCCAGAAGTACGGCAAGCCGCTGGCGGACTATTTCACCAAAGATATGTACCAGATGATGCATTTGTGGATGTTCGACAAGGGAATTATTCACGCAGAGTGCGTGGGCGGCGACATTGACCTGCTGGTAAACCGGCGGGTGCCCGTGGGCTGCTTCCCCTGGCGCTTTGTGGATGGCGAGGCCAGCATTGCCCGCATTGTGGCGATGGTGGACGATGACGAGTATGATGAGTTGATGGCCAAGAAAGCCACCATGCCCAAAACCAAGTTCGGCGACTGCTACGACCCGGTTCATGTGGAGCGGCTGGGCGGTCGCGGTTCGGTGTACTAATTTTTTGGCCACAGAGGGCACAGAGGTTTAGAAGCGTTTCTCTTTTTGCTCACTGTTCTCTGTGGCTATTTTTACGCTTATACAATTGGGTATTGAGTCGGGCAAGCTTTGAAGCTTAACCGACGCTTGTTTGAGACCTCTTGAAATGAAAAATAATCCTTTGTTTACGGCCGTTCCCACCCTCCCCTCACTCCTGGAAACGGCCAATCATGTTGACATAAAAACAATAACCAGCGATGTGCCCCTTCGTGAATTTATCGCCGGAATGATCTCTTACAGCCCGAGTTGGCTCAAGTTTTTGTACGGCTTGCGCTGGTTTTTTGTGCGACTATTGGGGATGAAGCAGGAAAGCATGCCCCAAGAGCTAACGATGCGGCCCAAAAATGTCTCTTTTGAAGTTGGGGAACCAGCCGCCTTTTTCACGGTAAAAATGGCAAAAGAAGACAAATTTTGGTTTGCGGGAATCACAGAATCGCACCTGACGGCCCATTTGGGCGTGGTGGTAGAACCAGGCCAGCCCCGCCGTTTTCATGTGGTGACGATTGTGCATTACCATCGCTGGACGGGACCGGTGTACTTTAATGTGATACGGCCGTTTCACCACATCGTCGTCCGGCAAATGATGAAGGCGGGCGTACAGCAGCCGCTACGCTTGCAGGAAGCTTAAAAGCGACAAGAACTGGCGGGACAAAGCAGCAAAACAGATTTCGGCTCACTCACTTTTTGCCTCCTGCTGCCAATCTCTGCGGTCTCCGCGCCTCTGCGGTGAAATCACCCTTTTTCAGTCCAATTTATAAATCCAACGCACTCATCACCGTGTTCAAATCTTTGTCGCCGCGACCGCTCATGTTTACCAAAATGATTTGGTCCGGGCGCATTTTCGGCGCTTGCTTGAGCGCTTCGGCCACGGCGTGGCTCGACTCCAGCGCCGGAATGATGCCCTCCGTTTTGCACAACGTTTGGAACGCTGCCAGCGCCTCCTCGTCGGTGGCGTAGGTGTAGAAGGCGCGCTCTTCGTCGCGCAGCAGGGCGTGTTCTGGCCCCACGCTGGGGTAATCCAGCCCGGCGCTGATGCTGTGTGTCTCCCTGATCTGGCCATCGGCCGTCTGCATCACATAGCTTTTGGTGCCATGCAAAACGCCCACGCGGGCGATGTTCATGTCGGCAAAGCGGGCGGCGTGTTTGCCGCCGCTGATCCCCTCGCCGCCCGCCTCCACGCCGATGAGGTCCACACCATCGTCGTTGCGGAAGGCGTGGAAGATGCCCATGGCGTTGCTGCCGCCGCCCACGCAGGCGATGATCGTGTCGGGCAAGCGACCTACCTCGTCCAGCATCTGCTGCCGAGCCTCATGCCCAATCACGCTTTGGAAGTCACGCACCATCATCGGATACGGGTGCGGCCCCAGGACGGAGCCAAGCAGGTAGTGGGTGGTTTCTACATTGGTCACCCAGTCACGAATCGCCTCGTTGATGGCGTCTTTGAGCGTTTTGCTGCCGCTTTCCACCGCGCGCACTTCGGCACCCAGCAGCTTCATGCGGTAGACGTTGGGCTGCTGGCGGGCAATATCCACGCTGCCCATGTAGACGATGCATTCCAGCCCCAGCAAAGCACAAGCGGTGGCGGTGCCCACGCCGTGCTGCCCCGCCCCCGTCTCGGCGACGATGCGGGTTTTGCCCATGCGTTGGGCCAGCAGCGCCTGCCCCAGCGCGTTGTTGATTTTGTGCGCCCCGGTGTGGTTCAAATCTTCCCGCTTGAAGTAGATTTGGGCGCCGCCCAGGCTGGCGGAGAGGCGTTTGGCGTGGGTGAGTGGAGACGGCCGTCCCACATAACTCTTCAGCAAATGGTTAAACTCGGCCATAAACGCCTCGTCCTGGCGCACCTCATCGTAGACGCGGATGAGTTCATCCAGGGCAGGCATGAGGGTTTCGGGTACAAACTGGCCGCCGTATGGGCCAAATTTGCCGCGTTCATCGGGAACTGGTGCAGATTGAATCATCGGATTTTCCTCGTGAAAAGATTTCAAAAGTCTTGGCAGCTACTTTGCTTACACCAGAAGAATCTGAGACTTTTGAAATCTGGTTTTGTGAGGCTGATTATAGCAAGGGGCGGGGATTGTGGGGCTACTTCACGGTATCAAAGCTGAACTCCCAGCCGCCGAGCAGGGTAACGGTGCCCTGGCTGCCGGTGTCGATGGCAAACCACCAGGTGTCGCTGGCCCATTCGGCGGGCTGTTCGTGAATGAAGCGGGCATCTTCTGTGGTGCTGGTGCTAAAGCCAAAGATGGAGGCGAGGAAACGGCCGTTCTCATCAAAACCCATCGTCATTGTGTAATCAACATTCGGTTCTAGCGTCGTGTTGCGGACAAACTGGTCAGCGGCCGTCGCTTCACCATTTTCGACGGCGCTGCTGTGGGGCTGGGTGACCGCTTCCAACGTGATGAGGCGGGTAGCATCCTCACGGTTCTGAGCATTTTGCAGAATGAAGGTGACGGGTGGATTCGTTTCATCCACCGCCGTTAGCGAAAAATCGAGCAAAATCCCCTGTCCCGGTTGAAAGGTTCTGTCGCGCAATAGCGTGGATTGGGAAGCCAGCTGAACATCTTCAAATTCACCCACCTGAAAACCAGTGCCCTGCCAGCCAGGCAACCCTTCAATAAACAGAAGCTCGGTTTCCGGTCGGGTGTTGCTGACCATGCTTTCAATTTTGGTAAGCAGCCCGTCGTCGTCGTTGAAGTTGTTGCTGGAGCGACGGCCGTTTAGCAACACCACAGCCACCACAATGGCCACAACGACCAGCGCGCCAAGGCCGATGAGCAGGTTGCGATTTTGCAGAAGGGAAGAAGGGGGGGAAACGGCCGTTTCTGCCCCAGCCAGCTCCACAGCAAACGAGAGTGGCTCTTGTTGCGCCGCAGACAGCAGCGAGGCCCACTCTTCACGCGGGCGCAGCGCCTGACACCGCTCAATAAATTCCGGGATGCGCTGTTGACGGGCCAACAGTTGCAACAGCTCCACAATCTTGGCCGATTTATTCCGCCCTGGAATGTCATCGTAATCCAGGTTGAAGTCAAAGGCCAGTTCGTGCATTTCGTTGCTATCGAACGCCCGGTTCACCAGGTCGCGCAGGTCAGCCGCCCAGCTTTGTGGCGTTGTGGATGAATCTACAGACATGATACCCTCTCTGTTACTGTTTGTGGGATGCGCAAAGACGAATTGTCGTGCCCGATTTTAACATAAACCAGGTAGAAAAGAACGGCCGTTTGGCGTTGGCTTCTGGCGTTGGCTTCTATTGGTCGGATTGGCAATCCCACGTACAGGCTACAGGCGACGCAGGCGCTCGGCCGCTTGCAGCAGCACCAGCGCCGACGGCGCATCTGAGATTTGGCCAGCGAGGGCCATGTTCAAGACATCTTCGATCGGTTTGGTGTGCACTTCGATCAGTTCGGCCGGTTCGTGAGCGGTTGGGCCTAGGGTTACGGCCGTTGCCAAAAAAAAGTGGCCCACCTCATCACAAATGCCATTGGCAGTATAAAACTGCCCCAGATGCTCCAGCGATTCACAGACGCCGCCAACTTCTTCATGCAGCTCTTCCAGGGCGGCTTCTGCCAACGTTTGCCCTGGCTTTACGCCGCCCGCAGGCAGCTCCCAGCACCAATCGTCCACGGTGTAGCGGTAACTGTAGCAGAGCACAATTTCTTTTTGGGGCGTAACGGGGAGTATCCAAACGGCCGTTGCCTTGGTCACCGTGTTGTACACACCCTGGCTGCCGTCGGGCAGCAAAATTTCATCCTGACGCACGGCATACCAGGGGCACGACCAGGCAATCTTGGAAGACAATGTTTTGAATGGTTTATTCATAATTTTGGGATCACACAGTTTGTGGCTCAACGTTTCAGGCGGGTGAGCAGCCAATCGCGCCATGCCTCGGTACCTTCGCCCGTTTTGCAGGAAAGCGGGAAGATTTTGGCCTGTGGGTTGAGGGTGGTGATGCCCGCCATAAAATAATCCAGGTCAAAATCAATGTAGGGCAGCAAATCCATCTTGTTGAGGATGAGCGCATCAATGCCTCGGTAGATGTTGGGGTATTTGTACGGTTTGTCGTCCCCCTCTGGCACGCTGGCAATGACGATGTTGAAATGGGTGCCTAGCTTAAACGAGGCGGGGCAGATGAGGTTGCCCACATTTTCCACAATGAGCAGATCGATCTCGTCTAGGGGCAGGTTGTGCAGCCCGCTGGCCACCTGCACGGCGTCCAGGTGGCAGTTACCACCGGTGTTGATTTGCACGGCGGGCATGCCAACGGCCGTTATCTTATCCGCATCAATGGTAACCGGAGCAGTATCCCCCTCGATGACCCCAATTTTTAGCTGGTCTTGCAGCAGCCCAATGGTGCGCAATATGACGCTGGTTTTGCCCGATCCGGGCGACGCCAGCACGTTGATTCCCAAAATGCCTTTCTCATCCAGCAGCGCCTGGTTTTTGGCGGCCAACTCATCGTTGGCATTCAGGATATTTTCAACAATAGGTACGCGTTGTTTCATTTAGATTCTCCAATTGGTTCCTGATCAACGTCAATCGCCTCCAGGAAAAACTCTTCCCCGGCGATCACCCGGCTGTGGGTGCTGGCGCAAGCGGGGCAAGGCAGCGATTCGCCGGGCGAATAGGTATGCTGGCAGACCTGGCACTGCATCTGGGCCGGAACGCGCCGAAAATGGAGCGTTGCGCCCGCGGCCATTGTTCCTTCACTCACAAAATCCCAGTAAAACTGCACGGAATCATCGACAATGGAAGCCAACTCGCCAATCACCAGGTAGAGGTCGGTAATGCGCGTGGCTTTTGTGTCTGTGGCATAGCGCATGGCAATTTCCAGGATATTTTCGGTAACCATTAATTCATGCATAGTGCGTATTGTCCCCTCAATTGAGCCATTTGCGCAAATATGGCCCGCACAAAAGTGGTGACAACAAAAAAGGACAGGCCACAATTGTCGTTTACGAAAATAATCGTGTAACGCTGTGGCCTGGTCTCCACCAAACCGCGCCCTCAGCTGGCACGGTCAGGGGACCCGGAGCCCATTACTTGATTTATTTTTGATTCACAAATGTGGCCTGCCCTGCCAGAAAAAACCAGTAGGGGCAAACAATCTTAGACGGGTACGGTGGCGGCTGCCAGCAGCACGCGGGTTGCATGCAGGCGCGCCATGGTGGTGCGGGCCAGCTGGGTTTGCAGGCCGTAAGCAAGATCGTGGTCCTGATCGCACAGGTCGCGCAGGGCCAGGGCGTCTATTTTTAGCAAACGGCAGGGTTCGACGGATACGGCCGTTGCCGTCAATTTATACGGTTCAATCAGCGCAGAAATGCCCACAATCTCGCCGGGATTGATCGTGCCAATCATAAAATCTTTGCGCAGCTGGGGCAGATTTTCATCCATCACCACATAATGCAGTTCAATGCCGCCACTTTGCAACAGAAAAAGCGCGTTGGCCGCATACCCCATGTGGAACAAAATCGTATTGACGTCGATCGCCATTTCTTCGGTCAGCATCGCCACTTCCCGCAGCTGGTTATGCGACATAAAGGCAAAAAAGGGATAACGGCGCAGCAGTTCTGGGGAAACCATCTGTTCATCCTCCAAACTTTTGGACGCTGATGAACGCGGATGACGCGGATTTTTTCATTTAACCGCGTGAATCGGCATTCCAACTATCTTTGCAGATTTTTTTTACCCACCAGAGGGAGTGTCTTACCCGCGTAAGCGGGTGTCCATCTTTTCAGAGTGGATTCCCGCATTCGCGGAGCCTGCCCTCACGAAGGTGGGGAATGACAATCAAAAGGGCAAAGATAGTGGGCATTCATCAACGTCCAGTAAAAATGTTTAAACGAGCTCAGCCCGGGCAAACAAGGTTTGCACCAGGTCTAGCACAACGGCCGTTGCCTCTGGCACTGCGGCTGCCACTTCCGGGGAGAGCTCATCAGAAAAGTCGTAAACACGTTCGGCTTCAACAGCCACAATCTGGATGGCAGTGGGCAGGGCGGCGCCCATCTGGCGGCCCAGCTGGATGGCGGTTTGCAGCGAGGTGTCGTGAACGGCCGTTGTGTGCCCCGCCGACAAATCGGGCAAAGCGTCTAGCGGGAAGGTGGTGACCTGGCCAGAACGGCCGTTCTTCGTCTGAATCGAATCAACAATAATGACCCGATCGTAGCCGATCAGCCGCTCCATCAAGCTTAAACCACCCAGCGCCAGGCAATCTACCTCCACCTGCGGCAGCCGCTCCTGAACCGCATCGGCCACCACCCAACCAATACCATCATCGCCCAAAATAGGGTTACCCAAACCCACCACCAACGTCTTCATAATTAGCGCTCACACAAAAAGGCAGGATGCACATATTGGCTCAGCACATCCATCACCTCGCCTTCATTGTTGCGGATGGTCACTTGCAGCGGCATCTGCCCCGGCAAGGAATGCGTAGCGCAGCCAAAGCACGGGTCATAGGCGCGGAACGCCATCTCCACCATGTTCAGCAGCCCCTCATTCACCACCGTGCCCTTCTTAATCAAGCTTTTTGCCGCCTTTTTGATCGACATCGTGATGGGGGCGTAATTGTTTGTCGTCCCCACGATCAGGTTCACTTTGGTCAGGATACCCCGCTCGTCGGTCCAGTAATGGTGCGTCAGCGTGCCGCGCGGCGCTTCCACAATGCCCACGCCTTCGGTTGGCGTCTGGGTGGGCACATTGTGCAGCTTGTCGGAAGTGATCTCCTCGTCGGTGGCCAGCTCTACCAGGCGCTCGGCCGCGTACAGCAGTTCGACCAGCCGGGCCCAATGGGTGGCCAGCCGCTGGTGCACCGGCTTGCCGCCCAGCGTATCGTAAAATTGCTCGTACCGCTCCTGGGCCAGCGGCGTAGCCATGCCGTCAGACGCGTTCAGGCGAGAGAGGGGCGTGGCCATGTAGACGCCAGAATCGTTGCCATCGGTGAACCCTTTCCAGCCTACGTTTTTCAGGTAGGGGAACTTCAGGTAGGTCCACGGCTCCACGTGTTCGGCAATCCAGTCGGTGTAGTCGGCGGGGGCATATTTGCCCAAGCGCTTGCCATCTGGGTCTACGATGCTCACTTTGCCATCGTAAAAGTTGACGTGGTTGTTCTCATCGACCATGCCCATGTAATGGGTTTTGTGGGTGTAGATATCGCCCAAAATCAGGTCCACGTAATACGGATTGCCCATGACCAGATCGCTAAAAAGTTGCAGGCTAAACTGGGCAAACTCGATGCCCCAGCGCCCCATCTTTTCAATTTCTTGCCGCTCGGCCTCGGTGAGTCCCTTGGTGACGCCGCCGGGGATGGAGGTGCAAGGATGCACTTTGCGCCCGCCCAACATTTCCACGACGGTGTGGCCATATTTGCGGGCCTGAATTACTTTGCCGCCAATCTCTAGCCCCACTTTGTGAATGACGCCCAAAATGTTGCGCTGGGCGACGGGGGCATCTGGCCCCATCACAAAATCTGGCCCGCCGAGGGCGTAAAAGTGGGTGGTGTGGTCGGTAAAGTAAAAGCCCATGTAGAGCAGTTCGCGCAGCTTCTTGGCGGCGGAGGTTGGCTCTACGCCGTAGACGGCGTCGCCCGCTTTGGCGGCGGCCATGTGGTGCGCCTCTGGGCAGACGCCACAGATGCGGTTGGTGAGCACGGGCATCTCTTCGACGGGGCGGCCCACGCAAAAGCGCTCGAAGCCGCGCAGTTCTGGAATTTGGAAGTAGGTGTTGGCCACGTCGCCTTCTTCGTTGAGGAAGATGTCGATTTTGCCATGCCCTTCCAGCCGGGTGATAGGATCAATGGTTATGCGTTCCATAATTTTTCTCCAGTTAGCTTACGGCCGTTTTCGACGCATGCAGCAAAGAATGGGCCAGGTTAAAGCGGTAAAAAGTGCCAGCCGGGTCTACGATGTCGTCGAGGATGCGGTCAATTTCTTTGGGGTCATTGGAGTCGATAACGGAGGAAACGGCCGTCATCAACCGCGCCCCATAATCCACCACATCCTGCGCCGGACCGTAACAGCCCGCGCACGGTGCCCCCACCGCCGGGCAAAGCGCCCCGCAGCCGTCCCGCGTCGCCGGCCCATTGCACAAAATCCCCTGCTCCAGCAGGCACAACACCGGGTCTATCTCGGCCACCTCATGCAGCCGCCTAAACTTGGTGATCTTTTTGACGTTGCGAATACGGCCGCATTCATCACACACCGTCGAACCGCCCGCCCCAATCACACTCCCCTTCGGCGGCAGCTCCGCCTGGCCGTGCAGCACCTGAATCACCAGGTCAATCACCGCCCCAATCTGGTGCGACTCTGGCGGGCAGCCCGGCATGTAATAATCCACATCCACCACCTGGTCCAACGTGCGTACAATGGTGTTAAAAATCGGCAGCGTCAGCGTCCCCTCCGGCACCTCGTAGCTGTACTGCGGCCGAATGCCCAGCGTGTCGCTGGTGATGCTGTCGTACGCCGCCGCAAACACCTCCTCCCGCGACGAGAGATTGGCCAGCCCCGGCACGCACCCTTCCGTAGCGCACGAACCAAACGAGACCAAAATTTGCGACTTCTGCCGCAGCAGCTTCGCCATGTGCGCATTTTCCTCATTGCGAATGCCGCCGTTGAACAGCGTCAGCAAAATCGATTTATCGGGCATTTCCTCCACATCTTTGTACTTGGCGTCCATCGCCACCGGCCAAAACGCCACGTCGAAGTTGGCATCCACGTCCAAAATCTTTTCGCCGATATTCAGCACGGCAATCTCGCAGCCACCGCAAGACGCGGCCCAATACATGGCAAACTTCGGTTTTTCACTCATGCCACTACCTCCTCTACCGCTGGATGTTCGCCAATGATGGTGGCCTCACGCATGCGCCCCGGCCAGTTCAGCGGCCCCAGCGCCCGCACCTCCTCCACCATCTTGGTGATCTCCTGCGCCAGCATCACGCCCTGCGCGGCGCTGGCCCACACCAGCTTCACCCGCTCTGGCTCGATGCCCATCTGCGCCAGCGTGCGCTGCAACAGCTTCACTCGGCGCATCGTTTTGTAATTTTGCTCAATGTAATGGCACTCCCCCGGATGACAACCGGTAATCAGCACCGCATCCGCCCCTTCAGAAAGCGCCTTCAGGATAAATGTGGGGTCTACCCGCCCCGAACACATCAGCCGGATGAGGCGAATGTTGGGCGGATATTTCACCCGCGCTGTGCCAGCCAGGTCGGCGGCGCGGTAGCTGCACCAGTTACAGGTGAAGCCGATGATGATAGGTTCAAATTTTTCGCTCATGGTTTCCTCTTTTCTCAGCGAGTAATCCGTAATCAGTAAACCGTGAACGGTAATCGGTAAAACGAATGACTGATTACCGATTACCGATTACCGATTACCGATTACCGATTACCGATTACCGTTCCCCGCTACGCCGGTACCAGCTCGATCAAGTTGTTGGGCAAGCTAAAAGCCAGCAGCCCTTCAATCTGCGACATTACCTGCTCATTGCTAAAGCCAGACCCGCTGATGGCCCCGGCCGGGCAAGCTGCCACGCAGGTGCCGCAGCCCTGGCAGAGCGCGTGATTGATCTCTGTTACCATCAAATCTTCGTGGAAGATGATGGCCCCAAACGGGCACAAATCGTTGCAGATGCGGCAGCCGGAGCATTTTTGGGCGTCTACCGTCGCCCGCACTGGCTCCAGTTCAATCTCGCCCTTGTTGATGCGACTGAGCACGCGAGCTGCTGCCGCCGACCCTTGGGCCACGCTGCTGGGGATGTCTTTAGGCCCCTGGGCCGCGCCCGCCACGTAGATGCCTTCGGTCATGGTGGCCACGGGGTCGAGCTTGGGATGTTTTTCAATGAACCAGCCGTTGCTGCTGCACGAGATGCCAAATTTGTGGGCCACCTCGGCGGCATCGTGGCGCGGTTCCAGCCCCACAGCCAGCACCACCATATCTACGGGCACGCGCCGCTGCTTGCCTACCAGGGTATCTTCGGCCTGGACGATCAGCTTGCCTTCTTCGCCGGGCAGGCGGGCGGCATCGGTAATTTCGGCCACGCGCCCCCGGATGAACAGGTTGCCTTCTTCCAGCAGCCGCTGGTAGAACTCGTCGTAATCTTTGTAGGCGGTGCGCATGTCGATGTAAAAGTTGTAGACGCGCGCGCCGGTGCGTTCTTTGACGAGGTGGGCAAATTTGAGGCTAGACATGCAGCAGATAACGGAGCAGTGGTTGTTGTAGTTGCGGTCGCGGCTGCCCACGCAGTGCACAATGGCGACTGATTCTGGCTTGCTGACGCCATCGCGCATGACGATGTCGCCGTTGGTGGGGCCAGCGGCGTTGCACATGCGCTCAAATTCGACGGAGGTGAAGACATTGGCGAGACGGCCGTATCCATACTGTGGAATCCGGCGCGCATCAAAGGTATCAAAACCGGTCGCCAGGATGATGTTGCCCACTGTCACCGTTTTGTACGTCACGGTTTGGCTGAAGTCGATGGCGTCGGTGGGGCACAGCTTCTCGCAGGCGCGGCATTTGCCCCGCAAAAAGTAGGTGCAGGTGTCGGGGTCAATGACCGGGTATTTGGGCACAGCTTGAGCGAACGGGGTGTAAACGGCCGTGCGATACCCCAACCCCGCCTCAAACACCTCATCCACCACCTTTTTGGGGCACTTTTCCCAGCAGATGCCGCAGCCTGTACACAGATCGGTGTCTACGTAGCGCGGCTTTTGCTTGATGGTGACGGTGAAGTTGCCCACATAGCCATCCACCCGCTCCACTTCGCTCCAGGTGAGCAGCTCAATGTTGGGATGGTTGCCCGCCGTGACCATTTTGGGCGTCAAAATACAGGCGGCACAATCCAACGTGGGGAACGTTTTGTCGAACTGGGCCATGTGGCCACCGATGGACGCTTCGCGCTCCACCAGGTACACCTTGTTGCCCGAATCGGCAATTTCCAGGGCAGCCTGAATGCCCGCAATGCCGCCGCCCACCACCAGCGTGTGCTCGTGGATGGGCACGTGCAGCGGCTCCAGTGGCTC
The DNA here is from genome assembly GCA_016713825.1 of Candidatus Leptofilum gracile. GTDB lineage: Bacteria > Chloroflexota > Anaerolineae > Promineifilales > Promineifilaceae > Leptofilum > Leptofilum gracile. Next base: position 893,811 of record JADJOJ010000007.1, read on the forward strand.
ATTTTTGATCACCCGCTCCACACCGCCCGCCACCATCGCTTTGGCCTTGGCCGTGGCGGCGACCTTGTCGGTGTGCACCCACGAAACCTGCTCGCGAATGGAAACCATTTCGCACAGATAGCCGTTCAATCCGGCCCGGTTGCAGGCGCCTCGGAAGGTTTGCTCATGCAGGTGAGGCGAACAGGCCGCCACCACCACGCGGGTCAGCCCCTGCTCTTGGATGTCTCGCTCGATCAGCTCTTGCCCCAGGCTGGAGCACATAAATTTGTAGTCGCGGGAAACGACCACGCCATCCTCACCCAGCGCGTCTTTAGACCAAACGGCAACATCTTCCACATCAACTGTGGCAGAGATGTTGGAACCGCAATGGCAAACATAGACGCCAATGCGTTCTTTGTCTTCGGCATGTGTATCTTGGCTCATGCGTCTGCCTCCTCGTCAACTTTACTGCCCATGCGGGGCATAGGCAGGCTGGGGTCATCTTTACGGCGGCGAGACGGCCGTTTCTCTTCCATCTCTTCCTCGGGTACAACCACCCCAATCTTGGCCAGCGCTTCACGGGCATCCACAAACTCTTTACCCAGCCCCAATTCCGGCGCATCGTGGCCAAAGGCCAACCCCATCAGCTGGGTAAAGTAGAGCACCGGCACGTGATAGTTGGTCTTAAAATGTTTGTTCATATCCCCCTGGTACGCATCCAGGTTGAGCTGGCACATGGGGCACAGCGTCACCAGCATGTCGGCCCGGTATTGGGCCGCCGCATCAATCAGGCGGCGAATCATCTCGTAGGCCACGGGTGGGCTGATTTGGGTCATGTGGCCACTGCAGCAATGCGTTTTCAGCGGAAAGTCGATGACGGTGGCCCCAGCGCCTGTAAAATTTCGTCCAGCGCCATCGGATATTCGGGGTTTTTGAACCGCTTGTTGGGGTCTGGGCGCACAATCATGCAGCCGTAGTAGGGGGCTACGCGCAGCCCTTTTAGCGGCTTCACCACCCGGTTGCGGATGTTGTCTAGCCCCACCTCGTTGTACACAATGTCTAGCAAATGGCGGATTTCCAGCGTGCCCGGCTGGTAGCTAAGCCCACCCGCCGCCAGGGCGTCGTTGACCTGGGTATTGAGCTGTTCATCTTTGCGCAGGTAGCTTTCTGTTTTGGCCAGGTTGAGGTAGCAGGCGCTGCAACCCGCCACCACGGTGTTGGTGCCGTTGACCTGCTGCGAAGCCAGGGCCAGGTTGCGCCCAATGAGGGCGTGGGCGGGAATGCGATGAACGGCCGCATACTCCGTCGCGCCACAGCAGTTCCAATCCTGCACATCTTCCATTTCCACGTCGATGTCGTTTTGGATGGCGTTGAGCGAATCGAGATAAGGGCGGGCGCTGCGGGTCATGGAGCAGCCGGGGTAAAAGAGATATTTGCTCATAACGTTTGCTCCTCTTCAATCGCTTTGGCCCGGTTGAGGATGGCTTGCAGCCCGGCCAGGCCGTCAATTTTGTGCGGAGTCAGGTCCATGCGACCTTTGGTGAGCATGCCCAGCCCCATTTGGGCTTTGCCCAGCAGCTTCAGCGGCTGGTGGCGCAAATATTGGCGGGTGGCCAGGCCGAATTCGAAGGAACGGCCGTAATTTTCCACATACCCCACAAAGCTCCCGGCCAAATCGGGGCCTGCACTATCCTGGAATTTGCCAGCCCTGATGGCCATGCTCTTAAAGGTGTACATCAGGTCTGTGATGTGCACTTCCTGGGGGCAGCGCACCGTGCAGTAGTAGCAAGAAACGCAATACCAGGGCGTGTTGCTGGCCAACACTTCATCCACCATTTCCGCCCGCACCATGGCAAACAGCTGGCGCGGCGTATGGTCCATATCTGGCCCCGAAGGGCAAGACCCGCCGCAGGTGCCACATTGAATACACATGATCAATCGGGCATCACCGGGCGTTATCCCCTCCACCAGCTCCATAAAGCTGGGGGGCGGTCCATTACGCGCAAGTTCAGGGGTTGTGGTCAAAAGGCACCTCCTTTGTCAACAGGTAAGCGAAAATACCTGGCTGAGAAACAGTACAGTTGATTTCATGCAGGCAAACAGCACATTTGCCCAAAAAAAACAGCCTTTACCCAACCGGATAAAGACTGTTTACGCCAAAAGAATGGTTATTTGATTGATTTGTGTGTCGCAAAGGTGAGGTCGAGAAACAGGCAGGGAGTCCAACAAAGAGCCCACATTTAGTTGTGCATTGCTGGTTTTCTGCTTCACGATTTTCTGCCTTTTTTTAAGAGTGAACAAAAAGGGGGAAAAGCTATTTTTTAAATCTTCCGCCGTGAACCAGTGTAACACTGGGCGATTTTGATTCAGAAGTGACATTTGTCATAGGTGCATATGACACTTATCATTCGAACAATAAATAGTTCAAGGGCTTTAGTATTAGTTTTGCTTATTTTCTGCTTTTGCCCGGCGAATAAAGGCGCGCACGAGGTCAGGGTCTTTTTGGCCGGGGCGGGCTTCTACGCCGCTGGCGACGTCTACGGCAAACGGCCGTACCAGCCGCACCGCCTCCGCCACGTTGTCCGCAGTCAGGCCCCCGGCCAGCATCAAACCGGGGATGGTTTGGGCCAGCTGGGCGCTCATTGCCCAATTGCCCGTCTCGCCCGTGCCGCCGCGCAGGGTGGGGTGGTAGGTGTCAATCAGCAAGCTGGGAGATTGGAGATTGGAGATTGGAGACTGATTACCGATTACCTTACCGAATACCACTCGGCATCTGCTTCGGCTTCGGCCAGGCTGCTGGGGCGTAGGGCTTTGTAGCAACGGCCGTAAATCGGCGACTGTTCATCTCCCACCAAAAAGGGTACTTCTTCGCCGCTGAGCTGGGCCAGATCCAACCCTACTTCGTCCAGGATTTGGGCCATGCGCTCGCCCATTTCGTTGACAAACACGCCCACCAGCACCGGGCAGTTTGGCGCGGCCCGCACCGTTTGCACAATCTCCTTTGCTGTTTTTATGTCAACTGAACGCTTGCTGGGTGGGTAAAAGATAAAGCCCAGGTAGTCGGCTCCGGCGGCAACGGCCGTTTGCGCATCTGCCAGGTTGGTAATGCCACAAATTTTTACTTTCATATGGGTAATCCAGGAAACAGTTCCGCCAAGGCCAGCAGCGCATAAATCATCAGCACGGCAAAGCTGTTGGTGGTCATGTGAACCACAATTGGGATAAAGAGCGAGCGCGTGCGCTCGTAGGCAATGGCGTTCACTACGCCGATGACGGCGCTGGCGGCCACCACGCCGATGCTGTCGGCATGGGCCAGGCCAAAAATGGTGGCGCTGGCCAGCACCCGCAGCCAGATACGGCCGCTTTTGCCCCAAAACCAGGTGTGCAGCAGGCCACGAAAGTAGAGCTCTTCGGAAATGGGCACCAGAATGCCTGCGCCCAGCAGCGTGGTTAAAAAGCCAAACCAGGTGAATTCCATCGCCCCGCCCATGATCAGGTCGCTGCGGGCTTGCAGGCTGTCCAGGTTGCCTTCAATGGCCCACTGCACCAAAAAGCCGAGCAAGGCGCGCCCCGGTAGCAGCAGAAGAGCCAATCCCACGCCGATGAGAAGCCACTGCCATTGGAATTTAAACGGCCGTATCCCTAATTCTGCCCAGCTCACCTTGCCCCGGCGCACGCCCAGCAGGTAGGTGGTGCCGCCCAGGCAGACAAAGTTGGCCAAAAAGAGCAAGAAGCTGGCTCCCGGACTCAGCTCCGTCACGGTCAGGCCAATCAGGCTAGAGACCAAAATGAACGAACCAAAGCCAACAATCAGGTAGCTCAGCAAAGCGAGCCAGCTTTGGGGTGCTGGATCGGCTGGGGCGGTTGGGGGGAACGGCCGTTCTTCACCATTAACCATATTCTTCACCTTCAAAACCAGGCTGGGCCGCCCGACCATGCCTGGCCGGGCCACGCCTGAACACAATGATATAAAACAGCCCGGCCATCACCCACAAAGAGACCAACCCGTACACCGGGTCCAGCTCTGTCACCATAAAAATCGATTCCGTTTGCAGGGCAGAGTTGGCGTAGTTGGCAAACAGCGCGGCGTATAAATTGTTGGCCGCGTGCGCCCCAATGGCCAGCTCAGCTGAATTGTCTCGCAGGGTGATGAGGGTAAACGCAGCCCCAAAACTCAGGTAAAAAAGCGGCAGCAAAATGGGGCTGGCCACCAGCTCTGGGTTGCCCAGGTGGGGCACCATGAACAAGATGCCATTCACCAGGCTCAACAGCCAGACGTTGCGCCCTGCGTGGCCGGTAGCTTGCAGCAGGTAGCCGCGAAAAAACAGCTCTTCGGCGGTGGTTTGCATGGGGGTGAGCAGCAGCACCACCAGGGCAAAGGGCACAAAGCGGCGCAGGTTGAAGACGACGGTGTAAATATTTGGGTGGAGCAAATATTCTACCAGGCTGGCCAGGGCCACCAGCAGCAGCCAAAGGCCAAAACCGTACCCGATGCGCCGCCAGTTTAGCTTTTTGGCAGGGGTGATGAGGCTGTGGAACGGCCGTCCATGCACAAACCGCACCGCGACAAACACCCCACAATCAACGCACCAAAACTCAAGTTCAGGGCCACATAATTCAGCAGCGGGTCGATGCCGGTAACAAAGCCTGTCTCTAGATTCACCACCGTATCCAGGTTCCCGTCTACAAAAGCCCACACCACCGGCACCAAAATGAAAAAGGAGCCCACAATCAGCCAAAAAAGAGAACCAGGACGATGCCAAAAAAGTAGCGATACCACTCGGTGTGGCCCAAACGCACCTGGTCTAAAAATGAAGCGTGATGCTCGTTTGCCATACAAATCTCTCAAAAATAATCGTTCATTGGCCGCCAGTACGGCGCACAAAATAATCATACCTCAGCCCCGAGCAAAAGGGCACTTTTATGAGCCGCACCTAAACAGAAGCCTATAACTTGGTTATAAAATGCCCCATTCTGGGCCAAACCCTTTTATCCTTCACCCGCTTTTTAAGCAGTTAACTACCGTTTGTAACGTAAATTTGTATTGGATTTTTAGGAGCATTTTATGAACCTGAAGCACAAAGTTGTTCCGATTTTATTCCTTGTGGGCAGCCTGGGTCTAACCCTGCTGGGTTTGGTCTATACCGGGCAGCTAGAGGCGCAGAACGGCCGTCCCACTTCCACCAATCAGCACATCTTTCTACCTCTTGTCGCCAAAACGCTCGACTGCGGCATTCCCGATGCCAGCTACAGCAGCATTCCCATCGCCTCGGCGCCCACCACCCCCCCCGGCAGCCATTCACCCCGACATTAATCTCGCCGTTCGCGGCTACGAGCCCGTTTCTGTGCCCCTGAATCTGGTCAATTATGCAGGCAACAATGACCCCAACGCGCCGCAGTTAGATACTCTGTTTGCCCCGGCACGCGTGCCCAACTTCAGCAGCGCCCACCAAATTTACCGCTGGGACTGGGGCTGCAACTGCCGCCTGAACTTGATCGACAGCTGGCCCACCACCCTGCTGGGGATGGACACCGCCGTAGGGGAAGCGATCCATGTTCCAGACTCCGGCTACGACATCGGCGGCGGCAACGACGTGATGGTGCTCTACGCCACCGACAACCGCATTACCCTCAAATACACTCGTGAAGACAATGTGGTGTATGGCTACACCATACACATTGAAGATGTGTGCGTGGATCCAGCGCTGGTGAGTTTGTACAACTCGCTGAATGCCGCGGGCCGTAGCCAGCTGCCAGCCTTGCCGGGGGGGCAAGCGTTTGGCCGCGCCGCAGGCAGCGAAATTAAAGTGTCTATTCGGGATACAGGGAGCTTTTTAGACCCGCGATCGCGCAAGGATTGGTGGCATTCGCAATAACCACAGTTTTGGGCACTTGAGATTACTTTGTTAAACAAGTTTGGGTCTTTAGGATTTGGCAGGGTCAACCTGTTTTTTGCACCGAATTAGCCCGAATGAACGCTAATTTTCGTGATAATTCGCGTCAATTCGTTGCAAACCCCCTGATTGACTGACAAATCTCAGATTTCTACCGCAGAGGGCGCAAAGGACGCAGAGATTTCTCCTTCATTTTTCTCTGCGCTCTCTGCGTTCTTTGCGGTTAAATAAGTTTTGTCGGTCAATCAGTGCAAACCCCAGGAAATCCCAAAGAGCCACAAGTTTTTATCACCTGCAAGATGAAGCCTTCGACGGGCTCGGGCCTGCGCGAGAATGGCGGCAAGTTCAGAAAATTTCATTACAGAGTTTGTCAGGCGGTGTCGCTGCTGGTGTGCTTGCGCTGAAGGCGAGCCAGGCGGTGTTGCAGTTCGGCGTGGAGGGGGTGCTGCTGGCCGCGCCTGCCCCAGCTGGCCATGAGCTTAAGCGCCTGCTGTGTCCAGCGCAGCGCCTGATCCAGCTCTTGGGTTTGCCATTCGTAATATTTGGCCAGCTCTTCGTGGGCGGCTACGTCGTCGAACGTGGTGGCGGCGATTTGCTGCCAGAGGGGGAGGGCTTCGGCGGAACGGCCGTTTCGCTTCAGCAGCGCCGCCAATCGGTGCAAATTTTGGTGGTAAAGCGCCAGGGGCAAATCTCCCTGCGCCGCCAGCCGCAAATTTTGCTCGGCGGCGGCGTGCAGGCCCAAATCTGCCTGCCAGCGGCCCAAGCTGTACAGGTCGATGGGATGGTCGGCGGGGTCTGGCTGGCTGAGCAGGCGCGTGACCCGCGCTGCCAGGGTAACCATCGAGACCATATCGATCTGGTTGTGGTAAAAACGCGCACCAGTTCGCGGGCGTCGCCGCTGTGCAGGTAGTTGTTGTACAGGCTGGGGATGAGCCAGCCGGGCACATCGTCCTGGCTGCGGCGCAGGCCCAGCAGGCTGCCCTCTAGCGAGCCCAGGGCGCAAGAACCGAGCCGGTGTCGCCACAGACGCCGGGCGGGGTGCAACAGGTCTAAATGCGGCCGTTCACGCAAATCGGTGGGCCTGCGGTTCATGATGAAGCGGCTTTCTAGCAGGGGGATGTCGAAGGAACGGCCGTTAAACGTAATCAGGCCCGCTTTTTCGGCCAGCAGCTCATCCAGCAGCAGCAGCAAAGCTGGCTCATCACCGTGGTCGCGCAGAAAATATTGGCGCACCACAAAGCGCTCACCGTGCTGGCTTGGTTCAAAAAAGCCAACGCCCACCATAAAGGCGAGCGTGCCGGCCCCGGCCAACCCCGTCGTTTCTGTGTCTAAAAAGAGAAAATCGCGAAAATCGTGCTGCGCCAGGCGATCATCCTGCACAAAGGGGGCGGTGGCGGCGGGGGTAAAGTTGAGCAGGTCGGCCAGGCGGTCGTCGCCATGCTGGTAATCCAAGCGGTAGACGTGATCCAGCACAAAGCAGTCGCCATCGGGGGTGCTCACCAGCTGGCCGCCGGGCAGCAATTTTTCCAGGGGCTGGATGTCGTCGGGGTGGGGGGTGAATGATGGCTGAGGGGTGGGGAACGGCCGTATCACATCCGCATCCACCGGCGGGGCAGGCTTTAGCGGGCGAGATGATTTGATCTGCCGCGCCCCGCGCACCACGCCCAAACGGCGCAATTTTGCCTGTAGCTGCTCATTTTTATCGGCCATCTGTTAATCCACGTGGCCCAAAACGCGCTCTAGCTTGGCCATAAGTTGGCCAATGGTGAACGGTTTTTGCAGCAGGTTCACCGACTCGCCAGGCACGCCGTGGTTCATAATCACCGTGTCGGTATAACCAGTTATGTAAAGTGTTTTGAGACTCGGGTTTTGCTGCTGCAACATTTGCGACAGTTCATGCCCGCTCATTTGGGGCAGCACCACATCGGTCAGCAGCAGGTCGATTGTATCCCCTGCGGATTGGTAGATTTCTAGCGCTTCCAGGCCATTGTGGGCCACCAATACGTGGTACCCTTGGGCTAACAAGCCCTCTTCGATAAGGTCGCGCACGTCTTTTTCATCTTCCACTAGCAGAATTGTTTCGCTGCCCCGGCGGGGCACAGCCCCGGTTAAAGATTCCTGGGCTTCGCGCCTGGCCCGCAAGGAACGCGGCAACAAAATCTCGAAGGTGGTGCCTGCATTCATTTCGCTATGAACGACGATACCGCCTTTGCTTTGGGCCACAATGCCGTAGACGCTAGAAAGCCCCAGCCCGGTGCCTTTGCCCAGCTCTTTGGTGGTAAAAAATGGTTCAAAAATGCGCTTGACGGTCTCGTTGCTCATTCCTTTGCCGGTATCTTTCACCATGAGGCGCACGTATTCACCGGGTTCAAGGTCTGGGGAGATACGGCCGTCTTTCTTGTGCAACCGGTAATTTTCGGTGCGGATGGTCAGGCTGCCTCCCTGGGGCATCGCATCACGGGCGTTCACGGCCAGGTTCATGACCACCTGGCTAATCTGGCCCCGGATCGGCTTCAATGTACCACAATTCGGGGGCCAGCACGGTGGTAAAGTAAATGTCCTCGCCAATCGGCCGTCGGATCATCTGCTCCACTTCGCTGATCACCTCGTTTAGGTTTAGCTCTTCCAGTTCCAACACCTGTTGGCGGCTAAAGGCCAGCAGCTGATAAGTCAGGTCAGACGCTCGTTTGCCGGCTGTGTGGATGGGCTCCACGTACTTCACCACTTTGGGGTCATCCTCATACAGGCGCAGCAGCAAATCGGAATAGCTCATGATGATGGTGAGCACGTTGTTGAAATCGTGGGCAATGCCGCCTGCCAACAGGCCAATCGCTTCCATTTTTTGGGCTTGCAGCAAAGCTGTCTCTAGCTGCTTTCGTTCGGTGGCGTCGCGCTCGATGGAAACAAAGTGGGTCAGCTCGCGCCGCTCGTTTAGAATGGGGGCGACGGTCATATCGGCCCAATATTCGGTGCCGTCTTTGCGGTAGTTGATCAGCGCTACGTCTACGGCTTCGCGGTTGGCCAGAGCCCGGCGGATTTTCTCTAGCTGGCTGGGATCGGTATTGGGTCCATGAAACACCTGGCGCGACTGACCGACAATCTCTTTGTATTTGTACCCGGTGGCTTTGGTGAAGGCTTTGTTGACATAAACAATCCCAGCGCGGGTGGGGTCTTCTGGCTGGGCTTCGGTGATGATGACGGTGTCGCTGGTGTTGACGATGGCGGCTTCTAGCAAACGGAGCTGCTCATTGGCTTTGGCCAATTCGGCCGTACGCTCGCGCACGCGCTGCTCTAGCTGTTCATTGAGCTGCTGCAAGGCGGCTTCTGCCTTTTTACGGCGGGCAATTTCTTGCTTGAGTTCGTTGCGCTGTTGGGTGAGGTTTTGCTGCAAACGGCCGATTTGGGTTGTGTTCTCAACGGTAAGCAAAAAGCCAGTTGTGGGATGGAGGGAATCGAGCAGCACCAGCTGGAGCGTCAGGTAAAGAAACTGCGCATTGGGCTGTTTGCGCGCTACATTTTCCAGACGAAACAGTTCTCGTTTGCGCTCCACCAGGTCACGAAAGGCAGATTCTGCGCCAACCAGTTCGCCAAATAAAAACTCAACCGGCTGGTTGAGAAAAGATTCCAAGAAGGCAACCTGGGTCACTTCGCCCAGGTTGGGCGAGATGTAGCGAATTTGCCGCTCTGGGGAGAGAGCGAGGTAGGCATATTGTTGAGATGATTGGATGACCTGCACCAGCTGACTGGTAAGCCGGGTGACATCAAAATCGGTTTCTGGCTGGTTCATAAGCGAATTCGTTACATTTCCAGGAGTTCTGCTAATTGATAAAAGGCGTTATTGACATTTTCACCGGTTTTGGCGCTGGTTTGCAAAAAAGTGTGGGCCAGGGGGGTGATTGCCTGGTGCAGTTCGTCGTCAGAAATGGCCCGCTCGGTGGCCAGGTCTACCTTGTTACCGATGAAGATGAGAACGGCCGTTTCATTCACAGCGCGCATCTGTTCGGCGTAATAGGCCAGCTTGGGCAGCGTTTCTGGGCGGGTCAGGTCGCACACAATCAGCGCCCCGGCCGCCCCCAGCAGGTAATTACGGCCGATCTTGTGAAAATCCTCGCCACCCACCAAATCCCAAATAAAAAAATCTAAAAAATGGTTGGGGCGCTCCAGGCGTTTGCGCGACATATGCACGCCAATTGTGCTGAGGTAAGATTCATCAAACCGTTCTTCAACATAGCGCCGAATGAGGCTGGTTTTACCGACGGCGAAGTCGCCAAGCAAGCAAATTTTCTTTTGCACAATCTTCATCGAACGAAACTTCTCTTTCACTGTTCCGCCCCGCTGCATCGGTGTCAAAAGCTGGTTATGGACGGGCAGGCGTGGGCGTAATCAAATAATCTGGAATGGGTATACGCAAGTCTATCCATTGTAACAAAACCCAGCCCTCTTGTAAGCCATTTCTATCGGTCCACTGAATTTTGGCCCAATTTTGGTAGACAGCCAGGATGGTAACGGCCGTTCCCCGAACCACCTCACCCGTACGCGGCGTAAACAACTGTGGCTCCGACAACGTAAACACATCCCCAATCATTTGGGCAGAAATGGGTGTGGGCGTCAGCGACGGCGTCAGCGTAGGCGTGGGCGTAAAGGTATTGGTCGGCGTAGGTGTGTTGGTCGGCGTTTGTGTCGGCGTGGGCGTAAACGTGGGCGTAAAGGTAGGCGTGTTGGTTGGCGTTTGTGTCGGCGTCAGGGTAGGCGTGGGGGTGTTGGTAGGTACCGGCGTAAACGTTGGGGAAGGCGTCATGGTGGGCGTGTTGGTTGGCGATGGCGTGATTGTGGGGGTGGCAGTGGGAAAAGCCACCGGCAGCAGCGCAATGGTGAATTGCAAATAAAAGCAAGAAAGCGCCAAAAAAAGCAGCCCACCCATACCAAAAATAAATACAAACCAACGCTGTAAGCGCGTCAACGGTTTGCTTTGACGCCGGTTCCCCGCCACCGCTCCCATAAATTCCGCCAGATGCGGCGTCAACGCTGGCAGCGTTTCAGAGTCCCCAGCATAAGCTTTCAGGGCATGTTCGTGCTGCAAATGCAGCTCAGAAACAAATGTTTGTACTGTACCGCGAAACCCCTCTGGCTCAATGCCATGAATGACCACAGCCAAATACGCATACTGCCCACCCTGAATAATGATCCGATCATCGCCATACTGAATTTCATCCAGGTCGGTGCCCGTGCGGCCCCGGCCAAATGAATCACGGGCAAATTGGCGAATCGCCGTTAGCATGCCGCCAATCATGCCAGAGCTCATCTCTGCATCTTCCGTTGGGTAGGTGGCCAGCAGCAACCCACTGTCTCGCTGGATAAAAAAGAGCTGCTCAACCTGGAAAGGAATAGCATCGCGCAGCGCCAGTTCTGAGGATGAAACGCCGCGCAAACGCGCCTGCAACTGCCGCCACACATCACCCGTGGTTTGCCGCAGGCGCATATCAATGTTGCGCTGAATCTCGCGCAGCGTTTCGGCCACCGACTTTTGCACAGATTCGCCGATGATGGGGTAAATGGCGTCGATCATGTCCTGGCGGCTGTTGCGAATTTGGGTGCGGATCGCTTCGCCCATGATGGGGCTAAAGGTTTTGGCCATCTCGTCGCGATCTTCTTCAATGCGCTTGCCGATGAGGCGGCTAAAAACAGGGGAAAGGCGGCTGAGGAGGCTTTCTGAACGGCCGAAATTTTTGTAGTTCAAAATGGAAATGCTGGTTTGCAAATCCATGAGCTGATCTTCGTACAGATGCTGCACCTTAAGCAGCTGCGCTTCTAGCTGCTCGATCTTTTCTTGCAGCTGTTCAATTGAAATTTCAGATTCCCGATAGGCGGCAATCTCTTCTTCCAAGGCCCGAATCCGCTCACGCTCACGCGCCAGCAAAATAGATTGCGCCGCGCGCAGCAGATCTTCTTCACGTGGTTGTGAAGCGGAATCACTCGTGGGGGGAATGGCCATTACTGCTTAAAAATGAGGTTAGCCGTTGTAAAGACGACGGCCGAGTTCCATGTAAAGCTGGGCCAGGTCATGACGGGCGGCAGCTTTATCATCCAGGGCAGAGGTCAACTTCAACATTTCGGCACGTAAATCATCGTCCCGCTTTTGGGATTCGGCACGGGCGGCGTTGATGCGCTGCACCTGCTCTTCGTTGAGGCGGGTGATGTGCTGGGTGAGCTCTTTTTGCACTTTGCCTAGCTGGCCCAAAAGGTCGGTGGCCAGCTTGTCGATGCGGTCGGTGAGCTCTTGCTGGGCCTGACGCAGGTTGGTAGCCTGGGTAGAGGCTTGCTTATCTACATACTCCATCAATTCGCGGTGCAGTTTGCGCATTTCACCGCTGTGGGTATCTTCTTGACGGTCAAACCGCTGGTTAATTTCTAACTTGGCGGCTGCCAGGTCGTGGCTGTTTTGCTTGGTCTGATTCTCAATCTGGTTTGTGAGGCGAGATTGGAGGTCAACGAGTTTGTTTTGCGAGGTTTCGGCGAGGCCAGCTAACCGCTCGTTGAAGCTGTTTTGCAGGGTGCGGTTGATGCTTTCCAGGTTGGTTTCTACGTGGTTGAAACGACTTTCGGTGTTGCGAATATGATTTCCCCAAAAAATTTCGCGCAAATCTTCCAAATCGCTGCGCGAGCCAATACCGTTTTCTTTGGCTGTGGGCGACATATTGGTGGGTATGGAGGCTGGGCTGGTTTTATCTGTTGTTACGGCCGTTTCTTGCTTATCCATCATTCTCTCCCTGGGTACATTTTACCCTGTCATCAAAATTGATACTGCTCAATTATCGCTTCCCATCGGTGCCTGGCAAACCTTTCTAAAAATATTTAAAACTTTCTTTACGTCTGTAGTTGCAGAGCCAGGATTTCCCGCACAATTCCCACCTGATAAATTAGCATAAAAGCGCGCCTAAATCAATTCGTGTTTCAGGAGGCGACCAGCGGCGTTTTTTCCGTTTGCGCGTCATTGGCTTATACTTGACGATATGAAGATTTATCTAGCTCGGCATGGGCAATCACGGTGGCAAGTAGAGCGGGACGATAATGATTGGAACAGCCCGCTAACAGATTTGGGTCAGCGACAGGCGCAGCTGTTGGCAAACTGGCTGTCTACCCCTGCCAAGTTAGACAATGAGACGCGTGTGGAGATTGGTTGTGTGCGGGTAAGCCCCTTAAAACGGGCGCAGGAAACGGCCGTTCCCATCACCACCGCCCTCAACTGCCCCAGCCACACCGATGCCTACCTGCGCGAAGCCGATTTTTACGTATCTGAACATTTACCCGCTGCCGCATCACCTTACCAGGCGATGCCCACCTACAAGCCATCGTTTCGGTATGCTGTTTTTAAGCAGCAAGCGCAGGCCGCCCTGTACGCCCTGGTGGCCGATGCCGAAACGTGCGGCCAGCCGGTGCTGGGCGTCGCCCACGGTGGCCTAATTTCTACCATGCTGCGGTTGGCCACCGGCAGCGACACGGTTTCATTTTGGCTGTACAACACCAGCCTGAGCGCGTTAGAATGGAAGCGAGGCCGCTGGCACCTGATTCATTTAAATTTGTGGGACCATCTCCCACCCGCCTGGCGAACGTTTTAGCGCCTGGACATCACAAATTGTATGGATATTTATACTTTAGTCGTTGCCGCCAGCCTCATTGTGCTGGCGAACAAAATTCAGCAAGTAAAGTCAGACACGTTCCTGAAGCTGTTCGACTTGCTGTTGATGAGTCTAAACATTCCGGTTTTTTTGCTGGGTATTTTGTTGGTTTTTCGGCTGGCTAACTTAGGGGCTGTAACGGATTTGCCCATTGAGAATGTGGTGGGGGTTGGCTTTATTCTGCAGGGAACGGCCGTTTGGGGGATTGTCATCTGCTTTCGGTCTACACGGCACAGCATGGAGCGCATCATGCCGGTGAACCCACACTCCCCGGTACACACCCTGGCGCTGCTGTACAGTGGCTACTTCGCCAGCACCGTTATTTTGCAGTTGGCCGGTGGCCTGGACAGCCTGGCCGCAAACCTGACAGAGGTGTCGGTTGGCCTGTTTTTGGTGCAGCAGTTAAGTTTTGTGGTGCTGGCCTTGTTGGGTGTGGGGGTGGTGATACGGCGGGATTGGACGGCCGTTCTGCAGCGGCTTGGCCTGGGACCATTAACAGGACGTCAACTTATAGAATCTGTCGGCTGGGTAGCCCTGCTTGTCCTGCTGCAAGCCGTCGGCGGTGCCATTTGGGCAGCCACCAACCCCGATGAAGTAGCCCTGATTGAACAAATCAGCCAAACCCTGTACCAAAACTTTGGCCTTTGGCATTGGCTGGCCCTGGCCATTGGCGCAGGCATTGGCGAAGAAATTTTGTTTCGCGGGGCCTTGCAACCGGCCCAGGGCATCTGGTTTACCTCTGCCCTGTTTGCCATTGTGCACGTGCAGTACGGCCTTTTCACCCCAGCCACCGTGGTGCTTTTTTTGCTGTCATTCATCCTGGGCACCATTCGGCAGCGGCACAACACCAGCATGGCCATTTTGGTACACATCGGCTACGACCTGGCGCTGGCGCTCATCACCCTTTGGGCCACAGCAGCTTAAAACGTCATTTGCTTGCCCTATGCCCATTTGCTATAATCCACAAGCTTGTCGGGGCATGGCGCAGCTTGGTAGCGCGCTTCAATGGGGTTGAAGAGGTCGTGGGTTCGAATCCCGCTGCCCCGACCAATAAAACAAGCAAAACGCCGCGTTTAACGACGTGGCGTTTTCTGTTTACAGACGATGTCTGAAAAGATCATCATGTAAATGGAGAAAATTATGAGGAACGACAAAAACAGTAAAACCGTCAGGCTGCGCCGCAATGTAACGCTTACCTTGTTTGGGATTGGCATTATTTTTGTGGCGTTTTCTTTGGGTGCCGAATTTTTGGGGCTGAACATTACGCCCGGTTTTGGCATGGTGCAGATGTTCCAACTGCTGTTGGGCATCACAGCGTTAACGGCCGCCCTCTTTTTTCACATCAATGCCTTGCGGCAAGAGATGGAACGTTCTTTGCAGGCAGACATTGGGGTGCGTTTGGCAGCAACCGGCCTGGTTTTTGCCTATATCACGGGGTTGTCTGATCTAATTCAGATTGGGACGCACGTGGAGCCGCAGTTTGAACGGCCGTTTGTCGGCCCCTTACAGCTGGGGGGGTTGGCGCTGGCGGTGCTGGTCATTATCGTGGGGCTGGCGCTGTATTACACCAGTCGGGGCACCCGCTCCAAATCATCGATGGATTTTATTGTGAACGGCAATGGCAACCATTAACGCAAATTGGTGAGTTGGAACCCCTGGTTGAGAATGCGGAAAACGGCCGTAGCCGTCGGCGGTCGCTGGTAGGTGAGAAAATATTGCAGCGTCTGCCCCGGTGGTACCGTCCACGGGAATGGGGGATTGGTAGACAGCAGCAAATAAATGGAGCCATCATCCGTTTGCAGCGACACGTCAGATTCAGTAATGACAATCGGCTGCGTCCCCAAATTGGTCACCTGACCCCCTAAAATCAGGCTGGTTAAATCGGTAGAAACATCCACCCGCGCCAGCGAAATGGCCGAACCGGCCGCCGCCGCAGAGCCACCGGTAAAGGGCAGCGTCACGTACACCTGCGCCCCACTGTTGCGATTGGTCACCACCCAGCTGAGGGTATCGCTCTCTAACCCCAGGGGAATCTGGTAGCCAGCGCTGGCTTGCATAACCTGGTTGGCGTTCAAAAAGCCCGCCAGCGTGGGAAAGTTGCCCAGTTGGGTAGCCAGTGGGCTAATCGCATACTGATTGCCTATGGTATCAGACAAGCTCAACTGCAAATTGCCGCTATCTAGCGCGGTAAGGCCCACATTCTGAATCTGGTAATCCACCACAAAAAGGGCAAAACCGGGGGGTATTTCTGGCCGATCGGCGATGTAGGTGGTGCTGTTGACGGTAACCTGCACGTTCTCTAGCTGGGCCGTTTCGCCCAGGCCCACCACATTGCCAGATGTATTTGCGGTGTCGGCTACCACGTAACGGCCGTTCACCACCAACCGTTCTGTCCCCTCTGAACCCAGCATCACCAGGGTAATGCCTGGCGTGGTTTGGCCAAAAATATCCCGATTGGTTACCGGTACGGTGCTGCGGTTGTTGAAGGAGAAGGTCAGCCGCATGCCGCCGCGCGTGGCCAGCAGCAGCTCATCGCCGGGGGTAAGGCCTTCTAACAAGGCGCGGTTGGCGTCGGAATCGGGCAGGCCAATGACGTAGTTGACAATGCTGCCGTAGACCCAAACGGCCGTTCCCGCCGCCTGCGCGTCCAGGGCAGGGGTCCAGGTGCCATCTGCGCCAATGATTTGGGTTTGCACGTTAAACTGCTGGCCCGGCAGGCTGAGCGTCACGGGGGCATCAAGCGTCACAGAGATGGTGGCGGAATCGCTCATGCCTACCACCAGGGGTTCGGCGGCCAGAGGGCCAGCGTTGCCATTGGCAAAGGGGGTGGGTGTGCCGGAAACGGCCGTATCAGCCCCCTCGCCGCGTCCTTGCACCAAAATAATCGACAAAACCACCACAGCCAACAAGGCAATCAGGGCAATCCCACCGGCTACGAGCACCGCCGGGTTTGATAATGATTCTCGCCAGGATGTTCCACGGCCGTTTGTTGTGGGCTCGTTCTCTTGGGGCTCAATCGACATAGAAAAACCTTTTGTTTAGGGGATGCCAATAGGCAGCGGCTGGGGTGCCACGCGCACCAAAATTTCGGCATTGCTGCCCACCACTACCTGGCTGTAGTTCAAGAACGGCACCACCACACGCACGGCACCTGCGGCATTTACGGCCGTAAACGCCACCACGCCCGTCTCATTGGTATGCCCAAAAGAGATCAGTTCGCCCGTGCCGTTGTCGTACAGGGCCACGGCCGCATTCACAATGCCTTCCGTAAGCTCCGGCAAGAAATTGTTGTTGCTGTCATAGTACAGCGTGACATTGATATTGGCCGATTGCGTACCGCCCCCCGCTGGCGTAGACGTGGGCAGCGGCTGGAACTGCACCACCGGCGGTGGCGCAGGCGTTGGCGTAAAAAATTGCGAGAAATCAATCGGCGTGGGGGTGGGGAACGGGGTGGGGAATTCCACCGTCGGCTGCGGTGTAGCAGTGGCAAACGTACCGCCAGTGCCCCCCGTGCCACCGGTAAACGTGGTCGTTGGCGCAGGCGTTGGCGTTGGCGTCGATTCCAATGCCGTGCAGGTAAGATCATATTCATGCAAAGCCGCTTCATCCAGCGGCGGTTCATTCACCGGCCCAATCACAATGAACAGCCAGCCCGTATAAGTGGCAAAATAACTCAACTGGCTACCAAAATCCAACCCGCCCTTGTCATCATTGCCCAGCCACGGGTTAAAGGGATTGCCGTTGCTATCCCAAAAGATCATGTTGGTATCTGCGGCCGAACCTGGGGGAATGATGGTCTCGCACGTATAAAATATTCCCGGCTTCACCCACATCTTAAAAATATCGGTGTCACGCGGGCTGCCGAGTGAAGGGACGAAGTTCATGCCGCTTTTGGTCTCACCGGTTACCATCAAACAGGCGGTATCGATGGTGCTGTTAAACTCGCACACATCGGCAGCGGCGGGGAAGCCAGGTGGGGGCGTGGTGGTTGGGTCTACGGTGGAATCCACGCCAAAGCAATACAGCTTGTTCACCGGATCCACGGGTGATTTGTTGGTGACACGGGCGTAATAATATCCGTCGGAGCTGGCCGTAAAGCGCACTTCAGAACGGAAAACACCCGCCGAAACGTCATCGTTGCTGGCGATGAGCGATTGGTTGGGGTTGTACACATCCAACACGGTGTCCAGACCTGCGTCCAGATCGGAAGTGGAAACGATGTAGGTAATGCCAGCTTTGCCCCACCAGCGGAAGTAATCCTGGTCGCCGGGCGGGTAGAAGGTTAAATCACAAAGGTCGGGAGCACCTGCGGCCGTTTCTGTGGCTTCGTTGATGGTGTTGTTGGGCTCCTGGGCATCGGCGAAGATTTGCGGTGTGGGGGTTGCTCCCCCGTCGTTGTCGGTAATGTTAATGGAGGCGACGCTGGGGGAACCGAGGGTGGCGCTTACCGGGTTGGTAAGCTGCAACAAAAAGGATTGGGTGCCTTCAACGGCCGTATCATCCACAATGGGAATGCTAATTTGTTTGGGCGTGGTGTCGTTAATGCCAAAGGTGATAATGCCGGTGACAGCTACGTAATCTGAGACGGCAACGGCCGTTCCGTTGGCCGTTGAATAGCTGACGGTAATCACCTCGGTTGGGGCAACGTTGATGTTGACGTTTAAGTTTGCCGTTCCGGCATTTTCTGCGACGTTTAAGTTGCTGTTGTTCAGAGAAAGAATAGGCAGCGTTTGTGCCTGAACGGGGCTGGCCTGCTGAACCAGTCGATAAACGGTAACGGTGACAATCATGAGGATGGCAAAACTCAATAAAACCGAGCTGATGCGCCTCAATCGTTTGTTCTGAGAACTTGCCATAGGGTCCTCAATCTACCTCTAAAGAGATTGGCGGCAGGGGGGCTGATGGAGCATTGACCAAACCACCACTTATTTGACATAACAAAACAGAGCTGTTCAAACGAACAGAACATGGGGATTATAAGGAGTGTGCAAAACAATAGCAAGTATGGGCGGCGGACGCTCATATAGGCGGGCAAAAAAAAACGGCCGTTTCTGATGAGAAACGGCCGTGCCAACAAACCTATTCACAACGCCAATTAAGCAGCGGAAGACCCCGTCAACACCTCATCCACCAGGCCATACTTCATCGCATCCTCAGCGTTCATGTACAGATCACGATCCGTATCTTCCTCAATGCGCTCCAGCGTTTGCCCGGTATGCTTAGACAAAATGCCGTTCAAAGAAGTACGCAAGCGCAAAATCTCTCGCGCCTGAATTTCAATGTCTGAAGCCTGCCCCTGTGCCCCGCCCAACGGTTGGTGCATATGGATGGTCGCATTCGGCAGCGCGTAGCGCATACCTTTGGCACCAGCTGTCAGCAAAATGGTGCCAAAACTGGCAGTAAACCCCACCGCCACCGTAGAAACCGGGCACTCTATCTGCTGCATGGTGTCGTAAATGGCCATGCCAGAATACACCTGCCCACCAGGGCTATTGATGTACATGCTGATCGGCTTGCTAGAATCCTCACGGGCCAGATACAGCAGTTGGGCCACAATCAGGTTAGCAATTTGATCATTGATGGGCGTACCCAGCATGATAATCCGGTTTTTCAGAAGCAGTGAAAAAATATCGTACGCGCGCTCACCTCGTCCATCAGATTCCAAAACCATCGGGACAAGCGACGTTGGCAAATTCATCATGAGTAAGTGTCTCCTAGATTGTCGATAGCTGCGGCTGCCTTTCCGCCGTCCCACTTCTTTTTACACCAAAACAATGCTTTGGTAATCGCTTTCATTCAGCAGTCAGGCAGGATCATCACTACCGAGACAATAATGCAATGGCCGAAGTCTAGCCCGCTATCGTTAGATTTGCGTTATTCTGCTTCAGTTTCTTCAGCCGATTCTTCGACCGATTCTTCGACCGATGCATCGGCCACTTCTTCAGCCTCGGCCGATGCTTCGGCCACTTCAACCAGCTCGTCGGCGGGCGCTTCGGCAGCTTCTGCTTCAGGGGTCTCTACCACTGCTTCCAGTTCAACCAGGTCGGGCGCTTCGCCAGCCAGCACGGCCTTGATGCGCTCGTAGGTTTTTTCCATCAGCACTTCGCTGCTGAGCATGTCGAAGCCAGGGCCACTCTTGTAGTAATCACGCATGCCTTGCAGCAGCGCTTCATTGTCGCTGAATTGGCTCACGCGTTGGTCAATAACCGCGTCAATATCTTCTTCCGAGACACGCAGCTTTTCATCAAAGATGAACTGACGCAGGGCGAGCTGCCGTTTGAGCTGTTCCTCAGCCCCTACACGGAAGTTTTCGCGCAGCTTTTCTTCCTGAACACTTTGCAGCTGCAAGAAATCTTCCCAGCTCCAGCCAGCGCGGGTCACCTGGTTTTTGAAGTTGTCCATCATGCCGTCAATTTCTACTTCAACGGCCGCAGGCGGATAAACCAGGGTAGCTTCGGCCAGCAAATCATCGATCATATCTTCGACAAGCTGGTTTTTGGCCTCGCCTTCGGCGTTGTTTTGCAGCTCTTCGCGGATGGAGTTGCGCAGCTCTTCCAACGTTTCGAAGGTGCCTTCTAGTTTGGCCAGCTCATCATCCAGCGGGGGCAAATTCCGGCTGCGTACGTTGAGTACGGTTACGGTGAAGGTGGCTTCGCGGCCAGCCAATTCTTCCTCTTCAAAATCGTCGGGAAAGGTGATGTTGAACGATTTTTCTTCACCCGCCGAAAGGCCAACGACTTGATCAACAAAATCCTGCCCCAGAAGACCTGTTTGGCATCCATCACCAGGTCTACATTTTCGGTATTGAAGATGACGTTATCTTCGGAATGATCGTGGTCGTGATCATGGTCAGCCTCCTCTTCGGTCTCTTCGGTCTCTTCGGCGTTTTCGGCTGCCTCTGGTTCGTCGGCATCATCGGCGGGCAGCAGTTCGCCCTTGCCGCTGAGGGTGACCATATCCCCCTGCTCTACCGGACGCACAGCGTCTTCCAGCTGTTGATGGCGGGCTTGAATACGCTCCAGCGCTTCGGCGATGGCTTCTTCGGTAATTTCGACTGGCTCGATCTCTTTGCGCAGCTCGCGGTAGTTGCCCAGGGTGGTTTCTGGGGTGAGCGGAATGGTGAACTTGAGCACCAGCGGCTCCATCTGCATGTCATCAAAGTTGGCGGGGGCGTAGATGTCGGGAGCAACTTCATCTAGCGCCTCGGTGAAGACAGATTGCAGCATATCTTCAACGGCTTCGGTGCGCAGGGCCTCGTGCCCAACGCGTTTGACAAGCACCTGGTAAGGCACTTTGCCCCGGCGGAAACCGGGGATGCTGACCTCTTTGGCCAGTTTGCGGGCCGTCACCCGCATCTGTTTTTCGACACGATCTTCGGGGACCTCGATGGTCATCAAAAGCTGTCGCTGATCATCTTGTTCTGTTTGAATCTTTAACGTCACGAGCTACCTCTCAAAAAAATTTTCTGCTTTGGGAAAGCCAGATGGATTGCTTTCTTCAAAATTCACACGTGTCATTCCTGTTTTTACGGGAATCCATTGATGGTGTGAAATGGATTCCCGCCTGCGCGGGAATGACAGGTGAAGGATTAAAGAAAGGAGCGTTGCCTGGGCAGCAACGCTCTTCGTTTCTTAAAAAAGTGGGGATGGAGGGACTTGAACCCACACGCCTTGCGGCACATGATTCTAAGTCATGCGCGTCTGCCAATTCCGCCACATCCCCAGCAAGCATATAATTATACCACTGGACAAGTCATTGCCAAACGGGTTGCGCTTAAGGCGCAATCCCAATAAGATTTGGAACATGAAGCAATTTTTATGGGGCTTTTGAGTTATTAAAGGAAAGCGGCCAGGGGTGGTCGCGAGACAATGCGTCGCTATTTGCGGCGGCGTTGACCTATTACACCATTTTTGCGCTGGCTCCGCTGCTGGTCATTGGGGTGGCAGTGGCGGGGGCAGTGTTTAGCGATGCGGCCGTTCAGGGGGAGATTGTGGCCCAAATTGAGGGAACGGTAGGCAATGAAGCGGCCGTTGTGATTCAGGACCTCATTATCAATACGCGCCAGTCGGAAAATGGGGTATTGGCGACGGTGGTCAGTTCGCTGCTGCTATTTTTTGGTGCTTCGGGGCTGTTTTCGCAGCTACAGCGCACGTTGAACATGGTGTGGGGATTGCGCCCTGCCCCGCAAACGGGGATTTTGAATACGATTCGCAAGCGGGCGCTGGCGTTTAGCATGGTGCTGTTGGTGGGGTTGCTGATGCTGCTCTCTTTTGCCACGACGGCGGTGATTACGGCCGTTGGCGATCAGCTGGCCATCTGGTTACCGGGCATTGGGTCGCTGCTGCCGCAGATTAATTTTCTGGCATCGCTTATTATTTTGACCCTGCTGTTTGCCGTGCTGTTTAAGGTGCTGCCCGATGCCAAGATCACCTGGAAGGATGTGCTGCTGGGGGCGGCGGTGACCACCCTGCTGTTTATGCTGGGGCGGTACCTGATTAGCCTTTATCTCACGCGGGGCACATCTACCTCTGCCTATGGCGCGGCGGGGGCGCTGGTGTTGATTTTGCTTTTTGTGTATTACTCAGCCCAGATTTTTTTGTTTGGGGCGGAGTTTACGGCCGTTTATGCCAACAAGTACGGTTCTCGCCTACAACCTGCCGGGAATGCCGTCTGGCGAAACGGTGACACGGTAAATGGCCAGGGACGGCCAGAAGAAAATGCGTACCGCATCACGATGATTGTGCCAGAGGAGGAACGGCCGTTCCCCCCCACACCCGCTCGTTGGAGACGGCCGTTTGCCACTGGCCTGCTGGGTCTGGCGGCAGGGCTGCTGCTGGGCTTTTTGGGCAATTTGCGGAAGGAGAAAGGTAATTGAGTAATTGGGTCATTACTCAATTACCTAATTACCAGTTACATTCCCCCTCATGACCATTCACAAAGTCACGGCCTTCATCACCCGAGAGCGTCCTGCGGGGCGGCAGCTTTTGCTGTTTCAACATCCGCAGGCGGGGGTGCAGCTGCCGGCGGGGACGGTGGATGAGGGGGAGGGTTGGGAAACGGCCGTTCTGCGCGAAGCCACCGAAGAAACCGGACTCACCCAACTGACCATCCACCGCTACCTGGGCCAAATTGAAAACGAGCTGGCCGCCGGGGAAGCGATTTTGAACCAGGACAGCCCCATTTTTAGCCAGCCAGACGCAAGCTCCCTGCCATTTGCGCCGCTGATGAGCCGGGGCATGACGTTTGCGGTCGGTGAGCAAAGCGGCAACTTCCACCACACCCGCTACACCGAATACGACCAACTGCCCAACCCCACCCAAATTACGCTCTACATTGACGGCTGGCTGCCCAGCGAGCGACTGAGCTGGCGCAAAACCCGCCACTACGTCCATCTACACTGCCATGAAGAAACGGCCGATCGCTGGACTCTCCCCAGCGACCGCAGCCATACCTTTGCCCCCTTCTGGGCCAATTTACAGCCCAAACCGGCCGTCGTTGCGCCGCAAACCCGCTGGCTGGATGATGTGTATGAGATGCTTTTGGCATAAGCTCAAGGAGTGAAATGGAAGCAATTCTGGAATTTCTTGTCATATTTTTTCTAGGTTTCAGGTGGTTTTTACTTTTCTTTGGGATGGGTTTGATAATCGTTCTTGTTTACCTGAAGGCACGAAAGCAAAATCAACCGTTTAGTTGGCCCATGATCCTAGGAATTTTAACAGCAATCGCGATAACGCTTATCTCTTTGTATAATATTATCGGGATAGATTATGGTCTAGCTCTTCCACCAAATTTTAGGTAGAAAAATCATAGCTGAATCAAACGGTCGTATTCCGCCACTTCGCATGTAGACAAAATACTATCCGCGTTCATCTGCGTAAATCCGCGTCCCATTTTTCAGTAGCCCCGCCCCCCAACATCCGGTACACTTTGCCAGCCGCAAACGGCAACCACACGCAGTATTCAAAAATCGGAGCGCACCATGAGTTATTCCCTCATCCACAATGGCACCGTGATTGACGGCAACGGCCGTTCCCCCATCCCCAACGCCGCCGTTCTCATCCGCGACAACAAAATTGAGCAAGTCGGCCGCAAAAGCGACATCCGCTTGCCCAACAGCGACGTGCAGATGATCGACGCCCAAGGCGGCCACATCCTGCCCGGCCTCATCGACACCCACATCCACTTCATCTTCGACGGCATCAACTTTAACGAAGCGATGAACACCCCCTTCTCCCTCAACTACTACAAAGCAATCGAGCCGATGCGGCGCACGCTGGACGCAGGCATCACCTCCGTGCGAGACGCGGGCGGCGTGGATTTGGGCATGAAGCAAGCGGTGGAGCAAGGCTACATCGCCGGGCCGCGTATGCAAATTAGCATCAGCGTGCTCACCATCACCGGCGGGCACGGCGACAGCTGGCTGCCCTCTGGCCTCGATTTTGGCCTCATCCCCCCCACGCCGGGGCGACCCAGCGGCTTGTGCGACGGCGTAGACGAGGTGCGTAAAAAGGTGCGCGAAGTGCTGCGCGCCGGGGCCGACATCATCAAAGTTTGCTCCACCGGCGGCGTCCTCAGCCCCACCGACCATCCCGAATTTACCCAGTTCACCCCGGAAGAACTGGCAGTGATGGTGCAGGAAGCGGCCTATCGGCGCGGCGTGAAGGTGATGGCCCACGCCCAGGGCGCGGAAGGCATCAAAAACGCGGTGCGGGCGGGCATCCACTCCATCGAGCACGGCATTTACGTGGATGACGAAGCGATTGAGCTGATGCTGGCGCGAGGCACCTTTTTGGTGCCGACGCTGCTGGCGCCGCTGGCTGTTTTGGAAGCGGCCGAAGCGGGCGGCAATATGCCGGAATGGGGCATCCGCAAATCGCGCGAGGTGATTGAGATTCACAGCGAGAACATCGGCAAGGCGTTTAAGGCGGGGGTGAAGGTGGCGATGGGCACCGACGCGGGCGTGATGAAGCATGGCACCAACCTGCGCGAGCTGGGGCTCATGTGCAACGTCGGCCTGTCGCCGATGGAGTCGATTGTGGCTACCACCAAAACGGCCGCTGAGTGTCTGGGTTGGGAAGACAAGGTTGGCACGCTGGAAAGCGGCAAGTTGGCGGATGTCATCGTCACGCGCACAAACCCGCTGGCAGACATCCGCAGTTTGGAAGATGTGGACAATATTCGGCTGGTGATGAAGGACGGCCGTATCGTCAAAAACCTGATGTAACTGGAACCTCCCGGAGGTTTGAAACCTCCGGGAGGTTAGAAGCTATGGAAGTTCAAGTAAACCACAACCGCCAAGTCATGCTCCAGCGCGTCAAAACGTACTGGCTCGTCGGCGTTTTGCAAGAGTCGCTGCACGGCGCAGAGATGATCGATTTGTCGATGACCTACCGCACCAACGCTGTCGCCAGCCGCACAACCGCCGATTACCATCAACCGGACAATTTACTGCCCGACGAAGTTTTCGACACCCCGCTGCCCATCGGCACCCAAATTACCAAGGTGTACGATGAGGCGGAAGGCACGCTGCTCATCATGGGCGAACCGGGCGCGGGCAAAACCACCATCTTGCTACAGCTGGTCACCGATTTGTTGTTTCGGGCGGAGATGAACGGCCGTCATCCCATCCCCGTGGTGTTTAGCCTGGCCAGCTGGGCGGGCAACATGCCGCTGGGCGACTGGATGGTCAACGAACTGGCCAACCGGTACGAGGTGCCCCGCCGCCTGGGGCAAGAATGGCTAAAAAATGGAGAACTGCTCCCCTGCTAGACGGTCTGGACGAGGTGGAACAAGAAAAACGCGTCGCCTGCGCCCACGCCATCAACCAGTTCCGCCAAAAATTTATGCGCATGCCCACCGTCGTCACCTGCCGCATCAAAGATTACGAAGCGCTGGCCACGCGGCTCAATCTGGCGCAGGCGATTGTGCTGCAACCGCTCTCGCTAGAGCAGATTGACCAATATTTGGGCAGCATGGGGCCGCGCCTGGCCGGGCTGCGCGCCGCCCTGCAAACAGACATGACCCTGCGCGAGCTGGCCGAATCGCCGCTGATGCTGAGCATGATGACCCTGGCCTACTACCGGATGCCAGAGCAGGTGGCGCTGTCGCTGGGCGACCGCAAAATGGGGCGCACGCTGCTGTTCGACGTGTACGTGGAGCGCATGGTGCGCTATCGCGGCGGCGAAGAGCTGTACCAACCGACCCAAACGGTGGGCTGGCTGGGCTGGCTGGCCCAAAAAATGTCGCAGTTCAACCAGACCATCTTCTTTTTAGAAGGATTGCAGCCAAACTGGCTGCCCCGCGAGCAGCAGCGGCAGTTTGTGGCGGGCTTGCGCAATCGGCTGGTGGGGCTTTTTCTGCTGGTGGGCGTGCTGGTGGGGCTGCTGGGGCTGGCCATTGCCGATTGGCGGGCGCTGCTGGTGGGCGTGGGCGTGGGGCTGCTAACGGGCGGCTTGCTGGCGGGCTTACGGCTGCTGCTGGTGTGGGCGCGGGTAGATTGGTTCCGCATTGAGACGGTAGAAACGTTGAACTGGCGCTGGCTGCGGGGGTTGCTGGGCGGCGGTTTGGGTGCCGTTGGCGGGGCGCTGCTGGGCGGTTTGCTCTGGCTGGCGGGGCGCGGGTGGGACCTTTCACCCGCCTGGGTTTTGCTGCTGGCGCTGCTGGGCTTTGTGAGCCAATTTGTGGCCCACGCGGTGGAGCGGGACGAGACAAAGATGCGCACTACGCCGGGCCAGGGGTTTGTGCGGTCGGCGCGGAACGGCCGTCTCATTGCCACACTCACCGGGGTAGGAACGGCCGTTTCCCTCACCCTCGGCTGGCTACTCAGCAACATGCTCAACTGGGGCTTAAGCTGGCAGACGTTTTTGCTTTTTGCCGTTGGGGCGACGCTTTACCTGGGGCTGTCGGCTGGGTTGGCGTACGGCGGGTTGGCGGCGTGGCAGCAGCGGCAGCTCAGCCGGGTGCTGGCCCACAGCCTGCTCATCCCCCACGATTTTTTGGCCTTTCTGGATTACGCCGCCGAGCGCAACCTGCTGCGCCGCGTTGGGGGTGGCTACATGTTTGTCCATTTGCTGCTGCTGGATTATTTTCGGGAAAACGGCCGTTCCCCCTCACCATAAGAAAATAGGACACGGATAAGAAAAAAATCCGTAAAATCCGTGCCTTCCGTGTCCCATTCAAAAAAAATGAACAAGCCAATCCATCCAGACGCGACAACTTTTTTAAGGAAGGTGGTAACGGCCGTAATCGACCGCCCCCTCCATTCACACCATCCAAAATGGGGCTTTGTCTACCCGGTGAACTACGGCTGCCTGCCCGGCGTACCTGCGCCCGATGGCGACGAATTGGACGTCTACGTGCTCAACGTGAACGTGCCGCTGCGCCGCTTCACCGGCCTCTGCGTCGCCGTCATCCACCGCCTGGACGATGACGACGACAAGCTGGTTTTACTGCCGCCCGGCCAACAACTTTCCGACGAGGATATTCGGGCGCAAACAGCGTTTCAGGAGCGATTTTTTAATTCGGTTATTCTCCGCTAAAATCCGGCCGATTTTCTGCTTCTTTTTGGCAGCCTATTTCCCCACAACAAATTAAATACACCCTGAGATAACCTTCAGAATATCGTCTTGTCTGGTGAGACGTGATACGCTCTTAGCTTATGGAATTCTTACAACAATTGCCTCTCTTTCTGCTCAATTTCAGCCTGATTGCCCTGGCTTCGTGGCAAATTGGACGGCTGTTTGCCCACTTCAATCTACCCAAAATTAGTGGTTACCTGTTCACCGGGCTGCTGGCCGGGCCATTTGTGCTGGATTTTGCCAGCGCGGAGGTCATCGAATCGCTCCGTTTTATTGATGAGATTTCGCTGGCGTTTATTGCCTTTGCCGCGGGCAGCGAGCTGTATTTGCCAGAAATTCGGGGGCGGCTGCGCAGTATTGGGCTGGTAACGGCCGTTATCGTCTTTGTCACCGTGCTGGGGGGCACCCTGGCCGTGTTTCTGCTGGCCGATTTCATCCCCTTCATGCAGGAATTCCCCACGAGCAGCCAGGTGGCCATTGCCCTGATGGCCGCCACCATCATGGTGGCCCGCTCCCCTTCGGTCGCCATCGCCCTGATCAACGAGCTGCGGGCACGGGGGCCGTTTACCCAGCTGGCGCTCGGCGTCACCGTTATTTCCGACGTGCTGGTGATCGTCTTTTTTGCCGTCAGCGCCGACGTCACCGACGCCGTGTTGACGGGCGTTCCCATCAATTTGGGTTTGCTGCTGCTGCTGGCGCTAGAGCTGCTGCTATCGGTGGGGGTGGGCCTTGCCCTGAGCCGGGGGTTGCTAGAGGTGCTGAACCGGAACTGGCAGATGTGGGTGAAAACGGCCGTTATCCTGGCTATCGGGTTTGGCGTCTTCTTGCTCTCATCCTGGCTGCGCGACTACACGCACGACAACTTCCCCATCGAGATTTTGCTGGAGCCGCTGCTCATTTGCATGGTGGCCAGCTTCATCATCAACAACTACAGCAAACGCCGCCTGGAATTTTCTGAAATTTTGCACGACGTTGGCCCCTACGTGTACGTCGCCTTTTTTACCCTGGTCGGCGAAGGGTTGAAGCTAGAAATTTTGGCCCAGGTGTGGCCCATCGCCCTGGCGCTGGCGCTCATCCGCGTGGTGGTCATTTTAATTGGCTCCTTTGGCGGGGGGCTGCTGGCCGGGGATTCGATGAAAAGCAATCGGCACAAATGGATGGTGTTTGTCACCCAGGCGGGGGTGGCTTTGGGGCTGGCCAAAGAAGCAGCGGTAGAGTTCCCCGGCTGGGGCGATGCCTTTGCCACCACCATCATTGCCATGGTGGTCATCAACGAGATCGCCGGGCCAATCTTGTTCAAATTTGCGCTTAACCGCATGGGCGAAACGCACGTACAGGCAGACTCGGCCCCGTTCGACGGGGTGCGGGATGCCATCATTTTGGGGCTTAGCCCGCAGTCGGTGACGCTGGCGCGGCAGCTGAAGGCGCACCATTGGCAGGTGCGGCTGGCCGCGCTAGACAACGAAAAAATGCAGGAGCGGCTGGAACTGCTGGATTGTCCGCTGGAAGTGCATCTGCTGCCCGACCTGACGGCGGAGGCGCTGACGTCGCTTGAGGCAGCCCAGGCCGACAGCTTTGTGCTGATGCTGCCAGACGCGCAAAATTTGGCCGCGTGCGAAATTATTTTTGAGCATTTTGGCACAGAAACGGTGGTGGTGCATCTAACCGACCGGTCGCTGCGGCCCCAATTTCAGGAGTTTGGGGCGCTGATTGTGGAACCGGAAACGGCCGTTGTCTCCCTACTGGAACAATTTGTGCGCGCCCCTTCCGCCTCTTCCCTGCTGCTGGGCACCGACCACCGGCAAGAGATTGTGGAGATCGAGCTGCGCAACCGGGATTTGGACGGCGTTTCGCTGCGCGACCTGCGCCTGCCGCTAGACGTGCTCGTTTTAACCGTGCGGCGCGGGCAGCAAACGTTGGTCTCGCATGGGCACACCCAGCTAAAATTGGGCGACAAGGTCACCTTGTACGGGGTGCCCGAGCGGCTCAACGAGGTGATGCTGCGCTTCGAGGCTCAAACCGCCCCGTTAACAGATTAGCATGAATCAACTGCCTGATTTTTTCTTTATTTTGGTTGCGTTTGGCGTCATTGCCCTGGCAGCACGGCAAATTGGTGAATTTTTTACCCGCCTGCGTTTGCCGCTGATTACCGGCTACCTGTTCACCGGGCTGTTGGTGGGGCCGTTTGTGCTGGGGTTTGCCAGCGAGGAATCGCTGGAACAGCTGCGGTTTATTGATGAAATTTCGCTGGCGTTTATTGCTTTTGCCGCCGGGCGAGAGCTGTATTTGCCAGAGCTGCGCGGCCGTTTGCGCAGCATTGGCCTGGTGACGGCGGGGCTGGTTCTCACAACGCTCACTTTTGTGACGGTGGCCATGCTGCTGCTGGCGGAACAGATTCCATTTATGCAGGCGTTGGGGGGAAACGGCCGTTTCGCCATTGCCCTTCTCGCCGGAGCTATCCTCACCGCCCGCTCCCCCTCCTCCGCCATCGCCATCGTCACCGAGCTGCGCGCCCGTGGCCCGTTTACCCAGATGGCCCTGGGCGTCACCGTCATCATGGACTTCATCGTCATTGTGCTGTTTGCCCTCAGCTCCTCCGTGGCCGACGCCCTCTTTGCCAACGTGCCCCTCAACGTCAGCTTCGTTTTCCTGGTGCTGGTTGAATTGGCCCTGGTGGGCACGCTGGGCTATGCGCTCTCCTGGGCGCTGCGCTGGATTTTGGGCCGCCGCTTCGACGCCTCGCTAAAAACGGCTCTCATTTTGCTGGCCGGGTACAGCACCTTTCTCATTTCCCACTGGCTGCGGGATTATTCGCACGAAAATCTACCGTTTGAGCTGCTGGCCGAGCCGCTGCTCATCTGCATGATTGCCAGCTTTTTGGTGAACAATTACAGCCCATTGCGCGCGGAATACGGCCGTCGCCTCCACGACATCGCCCCCTACATCTACATCGCCTTCTTCACCCTCACCGGCGAATCGCTGGAGCTGGGCGTGCTGGCCGACGCCTGGCAAATTGCCCTGGCGCTCTTCCTGGTGCGCCTGGTGGCCGTGATGATTGGCTCGTTTACCGGCGGCGTGCTGGCCCGCGACCCGATGCGCTACAATCGGGTTAAATGGATGGCGTTCATCACCCAGGCGGGGGTGGCGCTGGGGCTGGCTAAGGAAGCGGCCGTAGAGTTCCCGGCGCTGGGTGCCCAATTTTCCACGCTGATCATCGCCGTGGTGGTGCTCAATGAGATGGTCGGGCCGCTCTTCTTCAAATGGGCCATCAACCATCTAAAAGAAGCCCGCACCCGGGCCAAAACGCCGGAATTTGATGGCGTGCGCGATGTAATTATTTTTGGCGTCGAAGGCCAGTCGCTGCTGCTGGCCCAGCAGCTCCGGCGGCACAATTGGGAAGTGAAGGTTGCCTGTTTGCAGCCCAGCCTGGGCGAAAACTTTGCCGAATCAGCCCCCGGCGAGTTGGCGCTGGTGATGGTCAATGATTACACGCTACAAAGTTTGCAGGCGTTGGCGGCGGATCGGGCAGATGCGGCCGTTCTCATGCTGTCTGACGAGGAAAATTACGCCATCTGCGAACTGCTCTACGAACAGTTTGGCACCGAAACCGTGGTGGTGCGCCTGAACGACCGGGCCAACTTTGAAAAATTCCACGCCCTCGGCGCGCTAATTATTGACCCGGCCACCGCGATGGTGGGCCTGCTGGAGCAGTTTGTGCGCTCCCCATCGGCCGCCTCCCTGCTGCTGGGCATGGACGAGGGGCAGGATGTGGTAGATATCGAGCTGCGCAATCCGGCACTGCACGGCATTGCCCTGCGCGAATTGCAGCTGCCGCTAGACACGCTGGTGCTATCGGTGCACCGTAAAGGCAACACCATCATCTCGCATGGCTACACGCAGCTTGAGCTGGGTGACCGGGTTACCATTGTGGGCACACAAAACAGTTTAGACGAAGTCATGCTGAGGTTGGAAGGATAACCATGCCGCTATTTCCAGGTGAACTGCTCAACAAACGGTACCGCATCCACAGCCTGCTGGCTGAAGGGCAGTACGGCGCTACCTACCGGGCGCGGGACGTGGTAGATGGCGTAGACGTGGCGGTGAAGGAGTATCTGGACAGCTCCGTGGCAATGCAGAAGCTGTTCCGCAAGGAGGCCCGCCGCCTGAGCGAGCTATCTCATCCGCAGCTGCCCCAGGTGCTAGACCATTTTGCCATCGAGGAAACCGGGCAATATTTGGTGAGCCAGTACGTAGACGGGGTGGATTTGCAGAGCTTGTTGGGGCAATACGGCCGTCTTCCCCCCCAGCGCGTCGTAGAATGGCTGCAAGCAGCGTGTGAACCGCTGAACACCCTGCACCAAAAAGGGCAGCTGCACCTCAACATCAAACCGGCCAACATCCGCGTGGCCCCCGATGGCACCGTTTTTTTGGTAGACAGCGGCCTGCCGGGGCTGGGTGTACACCTGCACCGCCAGGGGTACGGCTCGCCCGAGCAGCAAGCGCAGCTAGACGTCACCCCCGCCAGCGACATTTACAGCCTGGGGGCAACGCTGTACACGCTGCTCACCAACAAAGTGCCGCCCCAGGCGCTCAGCCGGGAAACGGGCCTGGCTGATCTGGTGCCCGCCCGCGAGGTAAACGACCAGGTGCCGCCGTATCTGTCGCTGGTGGCCAACCGGGCGCTTTCTTTGCGGCCCGATGCGCGGTATGAAACGGCCGTTTCCTTCGCCAGCGCCCTCACCAAACCAAACAGCCAGCCAGAGCCAGCGCCCGAACCGCCCCGCCGCAGCCCCGCTGCCCAATTGGGCAGCCCCAAACCGCCCCGCCTCTCGCCCCGCACCCGGCGGCAAATTGAACTGCGCACCATCATTGCCCTGGTGGTGCTGCTGGCAATTGTGGTGATCACCGGCGTCATTTTCACGCTCACGGGCCTGCAAGAAGATGACCCGATTGAGCAGGCACAGGCCACCGCCACGCTGGAATCGGCCATCGTGGCTGCGCTGACTTCGATGGCCCCCACGCCGTCGCCGCTGCCCGCGCCCACGCTGCCCCCCACCCCCAGCCCGGAACCGTTCATCACCGACACCGGGGCGCGGATGGTGTTTATGCCGGGCGGGCTGTTCCGCATGGGTACAGACGAGGGGGAGAATGATGAACGGCCGTCTCACCTCATCCGTATCGACCCCTTTTTTATTGATGAAACGGAGGTGACCAACGGGCAGTACGCCCAATGCGTGGCCGCTGGGGCTTGTGCCCCACCGCAGCGCAGCGGTGCCACCTACCATCCCGCCTACTTTGGCGACCCCGCCTACGACGATTATCCCGTCATCTTTGTCTCCTGGTACGCCGCCGATGCGTTTTGCGACTGGCGCGGCGGGCGGCTGCCGTCTGAAGCGGAGTGGGAGATGGCCGCCGGGTTCGATCCGAACCAGAGCATTGTGCTGCGCTATCCGTGGGGGGATGCGTTCGACGGCACAAAGGTCAACTTTTGCGACGTGGGCTGCACGCGCGACGTGCGGGACGGCAGCGTAAACGATGGGCATCGGGATACAGCGCCGGTGGGTAGTTTTGTAAACGGCCGTTCCCCCATCGGCACCTACGACATGGCAGGCAACGTTATGGAGTGGGTCAGCGACTGGTACGACCCACGCTACTACGAAAGCAGCACCGACACCAACCCGCTCGGCCCGGCCGAAGGGGAATTCAAAGTGATCCGGGGCGGCTCCTGGCTCTCATCGGCCGAGGAGCTGCGCATTGTGGCCCGAAGCTCCTTCGACCCCACCGTGGCCCGCGCCAACCTCGGCTTCCGCTGCGCCATGACATCGCCGTAACCATTGCAATTTGCACCATCGCCACCCCCATAAATTCCCACCAAACCTCAAATTGTGGCACAATAGAGGCAGGACTTACGCGTGCCAGGCAAAGGGCAAAGCCAGTTTGGTTAGCCAAAACCTATTTGCCCCTTGCCTGGCACGCATTACAAAAATGAGAGGAATCATATGAATATTTTTCGGCGCGTTTTGCGTTGGTTGTTTATTTTGGGCGGCATTGCTGCCGGATTGATGACGGCAATGGCCGCTTTGTTTGCCAAAAGGCTCATTACCCCGCTGCGCCAGCCGCTGTGGGGCACGCCAGATCAACTGGACATGGCCTACGAAAATGTCGCCTTCCCCGCCACCGACGGCGTGCGGCTGAGCGGTTGGTTCATTCCCGCCCCGGCCAATTCGCCGCGCCAGGGGGCCACGCTTATTTTTAGCCACGGCTGGGGCTGGAACCGGCTGGGCGAAGCGGCCACCGACGTGGTGGCTAACATGACGGGCGCGTCGCAGGTGGATTTGCTGCGACTGGCGTATAGTTTGCATAAAGATGGCTTTGGTCTATTGCTATACGACGGCCGTAATCATGGCGAAAGCGGCAGCCAATCCCCCATGCAGTTTGGTGAAGCCGAAGCGCAAGACGTGCTGGGCGCGATTGCTTACCTTAAGAGCCGCCCCGAAGTGGCCGTCAACCGCATTGGCGCGATTGGTTTTTCTGCCGGGGCCAACACGGTGCTGTTTAGCCTGCCCCAAACCAGCGACATTCAAGCGGCGATTGCGGTACAGCCCACTACCCCCACCCATTTTGCCGAGCGATTTGCGGCGCACCAGTTTGGGCCGTTGGGCAAGGCAATTTTGCCGCTGGCGGAGTTGATGTATCGGCAGATGGGGGGACGGCCGTTTAAAGAATACCGCGTAGGAACGGCCGCCGCCCACGCTGGCAGCACCCCTGTGTTCTGTATATCCAGGGGATGGGCGACCCGTGGGGCAGCCCCGCCGATGTGCAGCAAATGGCCGCCGCCACGCCCCACCCCAGCGGCCCGCTGCTGGTCCCCGGCGTAGACCGATACGACGGCTACCAATACCTCATCGACAACCCAGCCATCGCCACCGCCTTTTTTGAGCAGCATTTGCCGGAATAATTTCAGCTAATCAATCCGTTGGAGGAATTTGATGCAGGAACCAATCTCCATTCCACAAGCATATAGAGCAATGTTTGTCTTTATCAAAAATTATTACGAACGGAAAGGGAAACCTGCAGAATTAGGCATCCTGTTAAGCGATATTCAATTGATGAGTCATCTTTATCCGTTACGAGAGGAAAATGACTCTATTCGTTTAGAGACTGCTGACCCCGCTTCGTGGCACGATTGGTTAGAAGCAGTTAATACAATTCTTGATGAAGACAAGAATTAGCCATACGCTCGGCGAAGGTGGCAGAGGGTGGTGAAGGCGGCTTCGCTGACCTGGAAATTGGTGTCGTGAACGGCCGTTTCCAACCCAGGCATCGCATCCAGGGCCAAGCGGTTTGTTGGCGTACAGCGAAGACACATTTGGAAGCCGTGCGACCCGGCAATGGTAAAAATAGATGCCAAACAATAAAAAAACGGAACGAACGGAACGAATTCGCAGATATCTCTCCCCGCGAAGCCAATTAGGTCAACTGCGGTATGTACCCAGGGCGCTAAAGTTTGTTTGGGATGCAGCGGCCAGCTGGACGATGGCCTCACTCGTCATTTTAGTAATCCAGGGGATACTGCCGGTATTGACGGTGATTTTGACCCGTTATGTCATCGATTCTCTTATTGTAGCCATCGACAGCAATGGTAATTGGAATTTGATTCAGCCAGCCCTGATATACATCTTATTGTTGGGCACGGTGATGATGGTTCATGAACTCATTGGCAATTTAAAAAACTACGTCAACACCTACATGGTCGATCGAACGAAGGATTATATGTTCAGATTTATCCATGAGAAGACTTCTTCTGTGGATATGGAATTTTATGAATCCGCAGCATATTATGACCAATTGTCACGAGCCAGTTCGGATGCGATGTCCCAGCCGCTCAACCTCCTGAACAACATTACAAGCTTTTTGCAGGCTGTTATTACCCTGGTGGCAATGATTGGCATTTTATTTTCCTTCGCCTGGTGGATCCCATTGGTGTTACTGCTCGGTGCGATTCCAGCCTTTGTCGTGTCGGTTTCCTTGTCCCGAAAAATTTTCAGTTGGCGTTTGCTGAACACGTTGAACCAGCGACGGTTGGGGTATTACAATACCGTTCTCACGTCCGATAAAGCAGCCGCTGAATTACGTCTCTACAAATTGGATGACCATTTCAAGCCAGCACATACGCAATTGCGCCGCCGCCTGCGAAAAGAAAGGTTAGACATTCACACCAAGGGATTGCTTGGTCAGATAGCTGCCAGTCTGAGTGGCATGCTCACCCTGGCTCTTGTGATGGCCTGGGTTGGTTGGCGGGCTTTGGCGGGGTATTTTTCGTTGGGCGATATGACGATGTTTTGGCAGGCGATCAATCAAGGTCGTCAGCTCATTGGCAATCTGCTTAGCGGTGTCGATAGCATCTATCGGAATCTCTTGTTCCTCGAAGACTTATTTCAGTTTTTGGATACGGAACCCCATATGGTTGACCCGGATGAACCAGTTGAAGTTCCCCCTCTCGAAAAAGAAATCACGTTGAAAGATGTCACTTTTTATTATCCTGGGAGCGAACGGACTGCGCTTGAACATTTCAATCTGACTATTCCCAGCGGCAAATTTGTGGCGATTGTGGGCGAGAATGGGGCTGGCAAAAGTACGCTGCTCAAACTTCTTTGCCGATTCTATGATCCCCAGGAAGGAACTATTTATTGGGATGGGGTTAATCTCAAAGATGTAAAACAAGCCGAATTGCGTCGCCATATTTCCGTTTTGTTCCAGCAACCGTTTGCCTACCATGATAGCGCAGCAAATAATATTCGTTTTGGCAATCTGAATGGTGATACGACGCAGTCGGATATTGAAAAGGCAGCGCGAGCCGGTGGGGCGCACTCCATTATCGCCGAGCTACCTGAAGGGTATGATACGATTTTGGGTAAATGGTTTGGGAATACGGAATTAAGCGTGGGTGAATGGCAGCGGGTGGCTTTGGCGCGCGCCTTTATGCGAAAATCGAACCTGGTCATTTTGGATGAGCCAACGAGCGCAATGGATAGCTGGGCGGAATATGAGTGGATGAGTCGAGTGCGGAATTTGGTGGGCGGGCGTACGGCCGTAATCATTACCCATCGTTTCACCACGGCGATGCAGGCAGATATCATTCACGTCATGATCGATGGCCGGGTTGTAGAATCTGGTACGCACAATGAGTTGGTGGCGCTCGATGGACGATATGCCAAATCGTGGCGGCAGCAAATGGATGATGCAGAGTGGACGAATGGCTCACCTACCCTAAAACCTGAGGATGATGCGAATTAGGTCAAATTAGGCAGCCTTCTCTATTGTTATTTCTGTTATTTCAAGCCGCAGGTAAGTGATTGGAAAAAAGTTTTTAAAATTCTTTATCAACAGATTTCGCAGATTAGACAGATTTTTTTTCCTCTAAATCTATGAAATCTTTGATGATTATTTTTCAAAAACTTTCTGCACTTTACTTAAATCCAGAGCCGGATTGTTGGCTACAAAATCCTGCAGCAAAGCCGGATAATCTGCTTCCCAATGGGGGTTCAAGTTGATCCGCCCAGTTTTGGTTTCAGGGGGATTGCCCTCCCTTTTTTTTCTAAAGACATCTACCCCGTGCCATTTGAAAATGTAAAAAATGTCTTCCAGTGCAATATCGTAATTTTGCACCATTTTGGGATGTTTGCGCATAAATTGCGCCTCAAATTCTGCTTCGTAAAAGTGTAGTTTCTCTTCGTACACATATCCCCGAATCTTATCAAACGCTTGGCGGGTAAAGCAGCTGCCGCTGTGGAAGATATTTTGGCGGGGTAGCCGCAACGCGCCATCATTCAAGACAAGCGCCTTTGTCGGCTTAAAAAACCCTCGCCATTTGCCGAATCTCTCAACGGAAAATGAAATGGCGTGGGGCAACAGGATGCCGTCGTCATTCCAGACGAAAATGAAGTCGTGTTTGGCAAAGGAAACGGCCGTATTCCGTTTCTGGCCCGGTTCGGAAAATGGTTTAGAAAAATGAAGGATGTTTATTTCTGGATGCTCAAACTCTAAGCGTTGATCTGGTTGATCGTTCAAGATAAATAGCTCTTTTTCTCCCTGATAATCCTGCTTCAAAAAGGAGAAAATCGCCTCTTCAAGCGCTGCTTGTTCTCCCTGATAGACACAAACGCAGCTAACCGCAGGCAAGCCAGCAGTACTTTTCGTGTTCCGAGAGGGCTTCCGTTTGACAAGCGATGAACCGTCTCCCTTTTCCTTTTCCGTTTCATCGGGAATGATACGCAGTTCTGTACGACGAAATTCGGCGATTATGCTGTCGATGGCTGTGCGGTTTGGAAGCTCATCTTCCAGGCTGCGGGCATCAACCCCCGTCAATACCTTTTCTACAAAATCCGCTTTTCGCACCAGCCCCTCTTTGACCCTGTTATTAAGTTCATCCGTTGACGAATACAACCATTCATTTAAATAGATCTCAATCTCGTCGTTTGTTAAAACCGCGCTGGCTCTCTTTCCACATTGCTTAGGAAAAGCCACAGGCTGTCCCTCATGCCATCGAATCATCTCGCGCGACAACTTCTGATATTTTTCCCGCCAATGTTTGGAATCGGTGACATAGAAGTGGAACAGAAAGCCATGATTATGGGTAGGAATCCTGATTTCGAACGGCCGTTTAGGGTAGTCAAATGTCTGCGCCCGCACCCACTCATGAGACCCCAAACATTGGATATCTGCGCCCGTCCGAACAATACTTTTTCCGCGGCTGGCTACCTGACCCGGCCACATCAATGTTTGGCCAGTAAGCGGATCGCACATCATTTGGGGTTGGGGCTTTCGATTTCGGAAGAAATGATGTTTCCAGAACGGTGTGTTCGGTTCCAGCCTACCTGGAATAACGTTCCAGCTAGCCACAAAAACAGCCTCAATTTTGGCAGCAACCGTGGCCAACAATGACGGCAAGTGACCTTCTTGCAGAATTTGGTTGAGGGGGATATTTGTCAAATCGACATTTTTTCTCTGAATTCGTGACCGGTTGTTGGCGAAAATGAACTCATCCACATCAAAGCTAACCAGCCAATCATACCCTTCTGCTCGCGCCATGCGCAGTGCGTGATCTGCACATACCCGGAATAAATCAGGGTAAAAAGGGGAGATGGTATGCAACCTATCGTCTACGATGATAGGGACCACCCAAGCATACGCCTGGGCAATTTGTAACGAGGCATCGTCACAGCGATCAAGAAAGACATAGGCACGGGTGATGCCCAGAGAACGATGATAACGGAGATGTGCGTCAAGAAACCGCTCTTCATTTTTGATGCACATCATCATCGCCACTTTTGGCAAAGATCGTTTGGGGAGAAGTTTTGATAACTGTTTAAACATTTTCACTTATTTTCTGCCCTATTTTCTCTAAATCTTTCAGCTTGTTCAATATTGGGCGCTGGGGTCTCGTCATAAATCTGGTCAAGGCCAAAAACCGACAAGATGTCCAACGCTTTTTTTATTTGCTCGCGGGTCAATTCACTTTGCCAACCATTGATCAGGTCACTGCCAGTATTAATTGCGCTGTGAACTCGGCTGGTTATTGAAGGCGTGTGAAGGGTTTCTTTCAATTCTGGATCAAAATAGGTTGACTCGCCCAGGTAGGCAAAAAGGCGGCGCAGTTCGTGCTCTGGGTTCGTGCAAAGCGCCTCATAGAAAATCAGATGTAACCGATCCTTGTTTAGCTGCTGTAACGGCACAAAATGAAGGATGGACCAGGCGAGTATATATCTTTCAAACGTAGACTCTGCTTTTTTGATCGCGTATTCATAACCGGAAAGGTGGTCCTCGATTAGATCGGCCTGTGAAAAGAAAATATCTGGGTCGTGCGGCCAATTCCACAGATTCAGCCGCATCTTGGACAGCGCAACTGCACATGGGTGGCGCAAAATCATCACCTTTTTAACAGTCGGAAACTGGTGGTCAACCCAATTGAGGAAAAGATGGGAATGGATATCTTTGATTAGCAAGCCATCGCTTTGGGGATAAATGTTGTTTCGGTTGATGTGGGGGTTTTGCATCTGGCCGTTAAATATTACCCGCCCTCGCTTGAGAAAATAGCTACTATGGTTTTCAGGTCTAATGTATTGAAACGTTTTGAATTTATCCAGCCAGGGAAACTCAATTGTATGGAAGGGTTCAAACATAAAGCGATATTTTTTTCGATTGTTGATCAAGTTGGAAACCCAGGTTGTACCGCTACGACCATCACCAACAACCCAGATAACATCCTTATATTTTCGCTTTGAATTGAAACGGCCGTTTACATGAAAATTGAATAAATAATATTGCTTTTTCAAATTCTGTTTTATTCGTCGTTTTATACCTCTTCCTAAGTTCATAGATTTCCCCCAAATCATATCGTCAACCATGTACGGCAATCCCAATTCAGCATCTGTTCCAGATCTTTTATCTCCATTTTGAACATCTCGCACAGATACTTTCGATCCTCAGGAGCCATCGTTGTTTTATAAGGGTAAGCATGAACCAATTGTTGTTCTAAATTTCTTAAGTTTCGCACCCGCAGAAAATTACAAACCCGATTTACCGTATTTTGTGGATCATCCTGAAGCTCCTCGTGCTTTAAAAAAAGCGTCTGGTTCTTGGGGAAAAAGTGCCAGAACCGCCGGATTTGATCCGTGTAAAATCCGCGATCAACATAGGAATACACCCGGTGTTGAAAGGGTAATGCAGATCTCATTCGTTGGCTTTCGATTCGGATTGCTTGGGAGAATGGCAAAAACTCCCTTTTTCGCTGATATTCCATATTCCACGCCGAAAAGGCGCGATCAATAGGATTGCGCAGGATGAAGATGAGCTTCATCGCTGGATTATATTCCCAGATTCTTCGCGGTGCGTGGTACCAATACATATAGATTGGCGTCGCTTCGCCACAGATATTTTTAAAAAATCCCGGGGAAAAGAAGGCGTGGTAACGAGAATAATTTGTATTATCGCCAGCAAAGAATTGTTCATTATCAAAAAAATGCACTTCCTTTTTTCTGGCCAGGCACAATCTGGGATGTGTTTTAAGGTAATTGTTTAGGGCGCTCGTCCCACTTTTTTGCGCTCCCACAATTAAAAATTTCACTTTCATTCTATTTGTCCACCACTGTGGGTGCTGGATCGCGCAGCCAATCCTGGCAATCCCACTCCAGCAACTGTTCCAGCTTTTTTATTTCAGCTTGGTAGACATCTTTCAACAACGCATGATCTGCTCTGGATAATGGGTTGGCATAGGGGGTGACAAAAACCGTTTTTGGGGGTAAGTCTGTCATTCTTTCTACGCCCAAAAAATCGCAGACGGTGTCTACAGATGTTTGTGGGTCAATTTTTAACGCTTCCGTTTTTAAAAATAATGTTTGCGATTTGGGGAAATAATGCCAGATGCGTCTGATCTGCTCCGTATAAAACCCCCTGTCGATATATCGTTCCTTAAATTGTAGCGGGCGGGTATGCGGCGGTTTTTGCAATTCCATTTCCAAAGCTTTGCGAAAGGAGCGCCGTTCTCGTTTATTCGGAGGACGTTTACGCCGCATATTCCAGTGAGAATAGGCTCTCTCGATGGGATTACGCAATAAAATGATGATTTTCATAGCCGGGTTGTAGTGCCACATCCGTCGTGGCGCGTCGTACCAATACATATATTCTGGTGTTGCTTCACCGCACAAACGCTGCGGTGGTTGCGGGGAGAAAAACGCATGGTAGAGGTCATATTTGTTCCCGGCAAAGCTCTCTGGCTCGGGAAGATGAAACCCTTCCAGGCCGAACCAGGGAAAGAATCGGGCTGGGGAGCTATAATCGCCCGTTTTTTGGTTGAAAATTCTCTCGTTATCAAAAAAATGGATTTCTTTTCTTCCGGCCATACAAATTTCGGGGTTCAGCCGGAGATAGGCATCAAGGGCGCTGGTTCCGCTTTTCTGTGCCCCGGCAATCATGAAATCGACCCGAATATTTTGAGTACGCTTGTCCGGATTTTGGAACCGGTTAGGGGTAGCGGCACTGGCAAGGTAATTCTGAACGAGTTGCGGGTAATTAAATTTCCAATGGGGGTTAAGCTGAATACGCTGCTGGTTTTTTTTCGGCCCCTTGTGATTGCGGTTTAAAAATAAGGGGCGGTCGCCGGGGTTTTCCTGCCAGCGTTTAATACAATAGATGTACTGGGGATCGAGGTTTTTACGGCCGTTTAACCTCTGACTACTCTGCCGAAGCCGATGCTCAAATTCTTCCTCACTCCCGTAAACCAATTGAGGGTCATACCCATTGGTTTGATCAAATCTCTCTCGGGACCAACAGCTACTGTGGTGGAAAGCACTGTTTTCTATTCCGCTCAATCGGCCATCGCTCCACAAAAATGTCGCGTCCAGCTTGTAGAATCCAATTGTTTGATCAAACTTTGCCACTGAGTGGGAAAGGCGATGGGGTAGATGAACGTCGGCAACATCCCACACAAAAATCAAGTCGTTCGTGGCCAGGGCAACGGCGGCATTCCATATTTCGCCTGTCGATTGAAACGAGGTGGGGTGGTTATAAATCTTTACTTCAGGCTGGCCAAATTCCAATAGGTGCTGGGGATGGTGGTTGAGCACAATGAGTTCCTTGGGACCAGAATAATCTTGCTGAATAAAAGAATAGATAGCTTCTTCGAGGCGGCAGGAACGGCCGTATGTTGGGCAAATACAGCTCACCGCTGGCGTTTTTTTCATTCCATCATCCCTTTTTTTCACGAACAAATGCCAGCAATGCCTCATAAGACGCTTGGTAACCAAACGCTTCGAAATCAGCCTGAAACCGATTGTAGACAAGGTGCAGCAGCTCTTCAGTGTAATACTCCCGATAATTACGATGCACCCCACGCTTACTGGCAGATTTCATCTTATGGGGCAGTTCAGTCGAGAACCGGAACCGATTAGCGATGAATTGCCAATCTGCGTCTAAATTTTCAAACCGACCGAGATAATCCACTAACAATTTACCGTCCTGATACAGTTTGTAATATTGGCTCTGAAAGTGTCCGTTTAGCAAGCAATCAGGTCGCTTCAC
This sequence comes from Candidatus Leptofilum gracile, assembly GCA_016713825.1. Lineage (GTDB taxonomy): Bacteria > Chloroflexota > Anaerolineae > Promineifilales > Promineifilaceae > Leptofilum > Leptofilum gracile. Next base: position 936,015 of record JADJOJ010000007.1, read on the forward strand.
GACCTCATGCACAAACGTTGCAAAGCTAATATTTGTCGGGATATCGCCATAAAACGCGACATCCGAAGCTTTGGCAAAAATTTTGTCGCGGTACCCAGAAACCAATCTGTCAAACGGGTTGCGCACAAATGAGAACGTGAAAAAGCCCTGATGCTCTTCGGCAAGTGCATCCAGGTAGATATGAGGCCATGCATTATGAACCCTTTTGTGAATACCGTACGGTTCCATCATGACGGTTTTGAGCGAGGTGCAGGCAACCTTTGCCGTGCTGATATAGGCCAATTCTCTATCGACAAAAAGATAGTATCGTCGGGGGTGGATGGCACCGTAACGGTTCAAATTTTTTGTTCGAATACCCGATAGAGGCGACAAAGTTCGATCAATAGGAGAGAAACGCTGCGTGGCCAAACAATCCCGTACAGCACTAACATAATCGGCGCGCCACTTGGGCTGGAGTTGGATTGTTCCAACCGTGCCCGTTTGGTTTTCAGTGGCATAGTTCGCCCCTCTAAATAGATAAAATATTTCTTCAGGTGCTAGGGATTTCATGGGCGGTTGGTCAACAGATTTGAGCTGGGGCATCATGATGGAGGCTTTATAATTGCTCCCTTTGATGCCACCTACTCGTTCAAACAGCCTGCGAGACCAGGCCCCCCCCTGATTGAACTGATTATGATATGGACCCTGCACCCGCTCATTTTCCCAAATCATGATCGTGTCTGGTATGAATGGATAAGATTCATTTTCCGATGACCATTTTGCGGTGGTGATCGAAATGCGATGGGGCAAGCTGATATCATCGGCACCCCAAATCATCAGCAGATTGTGTGTGCAGGCGGCGACCGCTTTCTGCCATTTTGGACGCTTATAGCGAATTGATTCTGGCAGATTGACAATTTTCACCTCCGCATGGGCAAATTGAAGTGTAACTTCTGGATCATCGTTGATGATTACCAGTTCTTTGACGCCGTCATAATCTTGCTGCAAAAATGAGCAGATCGCTTCCTCAAGGCGATGAGGCGAGCCGGTGTAAAAACAGATGCAGCTAACTGGGGGGGATGACGGGGTGTTTACGCTGGGGGGCAATTCTGAGGAATGCTTCTTCACCGTGGGAAAGAGGCGGCGCCAAAGTTTTCCAGGCAAGGCAAAGTTTGATTTTGTAAAGACGGCCGTTTTCCTCCCTGGATAGATAGCGTTGGTGGGGTTGGAAACGGCCGTTAACCCATACCGCCATAGTTCGAGCAAATCAATACGCCGTTTCATTTGCTCAACTCTTGCTTCAGTGCAGTCTGGAGGAGATCATTAACAACCTTGGAATAGTCAGTTTGCCACCGCGGTTCTAATTCAACTCGCCCCAAACTAATTTCTCCCCGTTCTGCTTGCTCCCGAACAAAATCGGCAACCCTCGCGTAAGAATTTCCCCCTGTGTGATTGGTAAAATCACGCAGCTGATAAGCGCTGTTTTCACCTTCCTGCTGAATATAATAGATGTCCTGGGGTTGAACGTCATAAATTTCGTGAGCTGGTTCATGTTTGGCAAATCGAGCCTCAAGCTCATGATCAAAGCCATCATTGATATGCGCATATCCACGAGCGGCGGCAAATAATGCGCGTGACCAACTGCTGCTCCCTGGGTAACGCCCAAGAACCGGTCCCCGCATCTTCTTTCCATTCCACACCCATGCTTTATCAATGCTAAAAAAGGATTCATATCTTTTGGGGATGAGATATGGTTTTTTTTCAAAATGGCGTTTAACAGCGTAAGTTAACCGATGAGGCAGATAAATTTCATCATCATGCCAAACAAAAATGAGATCATGGGTGCATAAACCTACCGCTGCTTTGTACTTTTCCCCCAATGTTCTGAAGCGCTTGGCGAGATTGATAATGGACACTTCTGGGTGTTCATACGCAAGGGTTTGTTGTGCATAATCATTCAGGATAATTAATTCTTTGTCCCCTGGATAATCCTGCACAATAAATGAATGAACCGCCTCTTCAAGTAAATGGGGCCGACCATAAGTTGTGCAGATACAGCTGACTGGGGGCCAAACATTACTTCTTCGAAACAAGACTCTTACCAGGATTTTTTTTAACCCATTTGGAAGAACCTGATAAACCTTGTTGAGTTGATGCTTTGTTGTAGAGGGAAGGTTATTATGTGCGTAGGCGACGATTTTTTTCATTTGTTTGGAAGGTCTCTCACGCCGCAAGCGGATGAATGATGTTAGCAAACCGATTGGGCAGACCAGAAGAAATTTTTGTGTTATTTCTTGATGGTTTTCCCCAAGAATTGACGCTTTCTTTCAACTTTACGTTGGTTGCAAATCTCTGTCAAATTCGTCTGAATGTATCTGGACAGCTATAATTTTGTGCCAGAAATGATTAACCAATAAAATGGGTAATTAACGAGTTTTTGTATAGAGGTATTCGGTCTCCAACGAATGACTCTCTTTACAACTTGCCACATATCAGTTTGACTCGAATAAGAAATTTAGACACAGCTGGCTCTACTGAAAAAAGGGTGATTTCACCGCAGAGGCGCGGAGACCGCAAAGATTTTTCTCTGGTAATCTTTAAAACGCTGCGTCCTTTGCGTCTTTGCGGTTTGTTTTTTCAGTGGACTCACAGATTCACACTGATTTTCACAGATAAAAGCTAAAAACCAGTGTGAATCTGTGTCAATCAGTGTCAAATTCAGAAAGTGATATGTAGCTAGTATTGCGCCCCAAAAGTTCGCATCAGGTTATTGATGACGGCGCAATACTTAAACAGTCCGGCAACTTGTCATAATAACATTTTATGGATTTCTGCCGGACTGTACTAGTCTTTACAATAAAAAATGTCATGGAAGTTTCTGTTTTAATATGCACCTATAATCGGCCAGAAAAGCTACTGCATACTGTGCTGCATTCATTAATCCATGGTTCCGAAGAAAAACCCGATGAACTCATCGTTGTAAATGGGGGGGATGAGCGGGCAGACCAAGTTGTACAAAAATTTATGGGGCAGGGTGTTTGTCTAAAATTGGTCAACACAATCAATAAAAACTTGGCCGCAAGTCGAAATATTGGTTTAGCCCATTGCACAAAAGATATCATTGCTATGACAGACGATGATGCGCAGGTATTCCCTGACTGGATTGCAAAATTGAAGCGAGTTCATCAGGAGCAACCAGATGTGGGCGCCATTGGTGGCCCAGTGATTGGTGTTGATCATGAAATGATGTTGGGGAAGGTCGCCGAGATGATCACATTTCCAAAGTGGGAAGAGCCCCGTTTTGTGCTTTCACTACCTGGAGTAAATATATCTTACAAGAAAGCAATCATTGATCAGATTGGCTTACAAGACGAAACGCTTTTTCGGGGTGAGGATGTTGATTTCAATTGGCGGGTTAAAGAGCTGGGATATCAAATTTTATTTGATCCCCGAATAAAGGTGTATCATTCCCATCGATCGACCTTTCGGAGCTTTTTGAATCAATATTATATGTACGGTCGTGGCCAATACCTCCTGCGGCGAAAATGGTGGGCAAAACGTCGTGTTTATCCGCGGAAGCTCATCAGCGGCAATATCTTGTATATTGCATTCAGTTTTGTGACAGGTCCGTTTGTTAAAGCGTTTACGATATGCCGCCGTTTAGATTCATTTACCGATGTTGTGCTTAGCCTACCCCTCATATTCGCAGCGGACATTGTATTTCGTACCGGCGTTGTTGTGCAGGCGGCCAAAGAGTGGCATCAAATGGACCCCAATTTCTCGAATAAAAAATGATAGCAATCGATTATTGATTCAAACCCACACCCCCGGACTCGTAGCCACTCACGCTTTCTTCTCTTCTATTTTTGAGACTTCATAATAACATTTTATGGATTTCTGCCGGACTGTACTGGTCTTTACAATAAAAAATGCCATGGAAGTTTCTGTTTTAATATGCACCTATAATCGGCCAGAAAAGCTACTGCATACTGGCTGCATTCATTAATCCATGGTTCCGAAGAAAAACCCGATGAACTCATCGTTGTAAATGGGGGGGATGAGCGGGCAGACCAAGTTGTACAAAAATTTATGGGGCAGGGTGTTTGTCTAAAATTGGTCAACACAATCAATAAAAACTTGGCCGCAAGTCGAAATATTGGTTTAGCCCATTGCACAAAAGATATCATTGCTATGACAGACGATGATGCGCAGGTGTTCCCTGACTGGATTGCAAAATTGAAGCGAGTTCATCAGGAGCAACCAGATGTGGGCGCCATTGGTGGCCCAGTGATTGGTGTTGATCATGAAATGATGTTGGGGAAGGTCGCCGAGATGATCACATTTCCAAAGTGGGAAGAGCCCCGTTTTGTGCTTTCACTACCTGGAGTAAATATATCTTACAAGAAAGCAATCATTGATCAGATTGGCTTACAAGACGAAACGCTTTTTCGGGGTGAGGATGTTGATTTCAATTGGCGGGTTAAAGAGCTGGGATATCAAATTTTATTTGATCCCCGAATAAAGGTGTATCATTCCCATCGATCGACCTTTCGGAGCTTTTTGAATCAATATTATATGTACGGTCGTGGCCAATACCTCCTGCGGCGAAAATGGTGGGCCAAAACGTCGTGTTTATCCGCGGAAGCTCATCAGCGGCAATATCTTGTATATTGCATTCAGTTTTGTGACAGGTCCGTTTGTTAAAGCGTTTACGATATGCCGCCGTTTAGATTCATTTACCGATGTTGTGCTTAGCCTACCCCTCATATTCGCAGCGGACATTGTATTTCGTACCGGCGTTGTTGTGCAGGCGGCCAAAGAGTGGCATCAAATGGACCCCAATTTCTCGAATAAAAAATGATAGCAATCGATTATTGATTCAAACCCACACCCGGACTCGTAGCCACTCACGCTTTCTTCTCTTCTATTTTTGAGACTTCATAAATTTTGTCGTGGTCAAGCCCTTCTTAAACAAAACCTTCACCGCAGAGAGAACGCCAAGAGTGCAAAGTTTCTCAAAAATCTCTCTGTGAATCTCTGTGTCTTCTCTGTGCAACTCTGTGTAACTTGTTTTTGATTACCACAAGACTTCAGAAATTTGCTTGGAAATGCAGCGCCGCTACCCGTAGGCGCGGCGCAGGTGGCAGAGGGTGGTGAAGGCGGCTTCGCTTACCTGGAAATCGGTGTCGCGCACGGCCGTTTCCAACGCAGGCATCGCATCCAACGCAGGCAAATGGCTCAGCAAGGTCGCCGCCGAGGCGCGCAGCTTGCTATCGTCCGACTCGCTGATGAGCTGCACCAAAAAGGGCATCGCCGCCGCGCCATCGGGCACGATACGGCCGTTCTGGCGAAATTCCATCGTCAACCAGCGTTGGTCAGCCGGATTGGGTGGCTCCCATTTGGCCGCTTTGCGCCGCGCCCGCAGCACCTCCAACGCCCCGTTCGCCGCCGAGCGCACAAACCATTCATCATCGTGCCGCTCTACCTGGACGAGCTGCTTTTCTACCCAGGCCGCGTCTAGCAGCGCCAAACCCAGCACCGCCGCCCGCCGCACCTGAATATCTTTGTCCTTCAGCGCTTCCTGCAAAATTTCGGTGCCGCGTGGCCCGTTCAGCGCCAGCCCCTCAGCCACAATCTGGTTCAGCGCCTCATCCTCACCGATGAGGGCGGCCAGCAGCGGCTGTTCGGCCAATGGGTGGTGCTGGTTCAGGAGGAGTCCGTAAACGGCCGTTTGCCGCACCAGCTCATCCCCATCTGTCATCATCTTCGCCAGCAAGCCAATGGCCCGATCATCGTTTAGGCGCGGCAAAGCGGCCGTGCCCAGCTGCCGCAAAACCGGGTCCGATCGCTCCAAAAGCTGCGAGACAAAGGTCATCACCCCCGTCTCGTTGGATTGGGCCAGCGCCGCCGCCGCCCGCTGCCGAATCACCTGGGTAAAAGAGGGGCCAGAGCGGATCATCTGCCCCAGCAAAATCATCGTCTGCCGCCGCCACTCCCCCTTGGCCGCCGTCAGCGGCAGCCAGGCCGCCGCCTGGAAGACCGATTCCCGCGAAGGCGAATTGTCTTGCCCCTGCAAAAGCTGTTTGGCCAGCGCCGCCGGATCGCACTGGGCTACGTAAAAGCGCAGCACCTGCGCCCACGCACCATCGTGCAAATGGGCCGCCACAGTTGCCTCATCATTTTGGGCGATGAGATGGCCCGCCGCCAAAAAGTCGCGCCACAGCACCCCCCGGCAGCTCACGCGGCCATTGCCCCACGTCACAAAAATCGGCGACTGCTTGACTGATTTTTGCAGCTGATTGGCGGCGCTGCGGCTCACCTGCCCTGCGGCATCCAGGCACAGCTTTTCAGCAACGGCCGTTCGCTCTGCCTCGCTCAGCGCCAGCTTGCCCTCATTCAGCATAATGAAGGCCAACTGCTGCCAGTAGACAACGGTTTGGGCATCGGGTGGCTGCTTGCCGCCCAACATAGCGATGCTTTTTTGCAGCAAATCGTGGGGGAGGAACGGCCGTTTCGGATCATCAGCTACGGTCGTTAAACTGCGTAAGAAATAATTGAGGCTGGTAACGGCCGTTGTTTGCCCCGGCTGCCAAAAATAAGGCAACCGGGGCGCTTTACTAATGGAAAGCGCCTGTGTCGCCTGCTCGGCAAACTGCTCCGCCTGCCCCAGCCGCCAGGGGCGCAGCGTGGTCCAGGTAAAGCCCAGCTCCAGCAGCAGCCCATGCCCGGTAAGCCCGGCAGCCACAAAAGTTTGCGTGTTTTTGTATTTACGCAGCAGCGCTTCCAGCCATTCACCCACATTCGGCCGTTTGGCCACCGGCAGCGCGTCCCAGCCATCCAGCAGCAGCAGCACCTGCCCCGCCTTCAGCTTCTGGTGCAGCAAATCCTTAATGCCCGGAGCCGTCAGCGGATTGGCCCGCTTTTGCAGGGCGTTGGCCAACACCGTTTCGGCATCCTCCAGTTCGCCACCGGCCGCCACGCCCAGTTCGGCCACGTGTACAAATACCGGCAGCCTGTTCACCAGCGCCGCATCCGGGCCATCGGCCGTCGCCAGCGCACAGCGCTGCGCCAGGTGCGCCAGCAGGGTTGTTTTGCCCGCCCCCGCTTCCCCAGCGATGATGACGTAACGGCCGTTTCGCAAAAGCTGGTCAACCGTCATCGTGGGGGGCGTGGGCAAGCCCATCCCCCCGCTCCACTCCGGCCACAGATAGCTCAGCGCCGTCGCGCCCCGGTCTTCGGGCAGCAGCGCCGGGTCTTCCAGCGGGGCCAACAAGCGAGGAGCTACAAAAACGGCGTCCAGCCCGGTGTGATTTCCCAATAAATGGTGGGTGTTGGCGTAAACGGCCGTTTCGGCCAAAAAGCGCACGGCCACCCCCGAGCGCAGGTAGGCAATGCGCTCCCGGAACCAGCCAGTGATACGCGAAAGTTGGTGATGGAGAAACGGCCGTAGCCTCAAAAAGCCAAACGCAACCACCACGCCCAGCAAAACGCCCACCGCAAAAGAGATTGTATCGAACTGCCAATTTTGGAATAATTGCATAAGTCAGCTGTCATTTTTTGGTTGATGTGCGGGGCATTATAACACGGCCGTATCAAACTTTTAGGAAAAATTTACGCAGCTTACACAGCCCAAACCACCCCCGCAAAAAAAGCTAAAAAACAAACAACTGTTGCCCTATTTACCATTCGTGATTAACATTAAGGAATAACTACTATCGAACAACCAACTGTCCTGTAACTTTTTCGTAAGATAAAAAGCAACCATCTATTGCTATGTTACCGTAGTCTTAGACTACCCAATTTTGGAAAAAGCAGAATAAAAAAGACAGTATTGTAAGCGTAAACAGAAGTAACTACCCCGTATTGAAAGTAAAAAAATCAAATCCGGAGCATAAAGCCGTCAAATCACGCACACAAAGACGATCAATTTACGGAAGGTGCTACACACAAAAGCCACTGAACCGGGCAAACCCATAAGAAAGTCTGTCATTGCAAATGCAATGTGACAGATATTTCGGGCATGTCAGTTTGGTTTTAGTCATCATTTGGTCAAATGCAAGTCTGGTCAGCTAAAAATTCGGCATACCTTGCGGAATAAACATCAACAAAAACCAATTTTCTGCAAATACCAGCAAGACCATAATTTGATACTACTACCAGGAAATCGGCACGGTTAAAAACTGGCCCACTGCCAGTATAAACAAGCTGAATTTATTAACTTATTACTGCCCACAGCTTGTGAGAGTACCAACCGAATAAAATGAAATTTACAGTCAGGAGGTGATTTTATCGTCAATCGAACATCAGTTTAAAGTTCAAAGTTCAATCGGAAGATTAACTTGCGTTACACGAAGCCTTACATTGTATCAATTAAACAGGAGAACAGATGTTTAAGAAAAACCCTAAAAAGAGTGTGCTTACACTACTGCTCTTAGCACTGCTTACCCTCGTTCTGGTCCTTTCCTCAGCCTCTATCGGCTTGGCCCAGGATGAAGGTTTCACTGCTTTGGGCGGCGCTACCGTCGATTCCGAGTTCACCAACAGCAAGGTTGCTATGGCCAGCCGCACAGCAGTCGGCGAACTGGAAGCTGTCAATATCATCGTTACCGTTGATGAAACGATCGATGCCGGTTCCCTCAAGGATGTCCTCGGCTCCTTCGGTACGGTAACCTATGAATATGACACCGTTTTCAACGGTATTGCCGTATCGCAGGTAGCGGGTGCCAACTTGGATGCAATCTCTAGCATCAATGGCGTTACCGCTATTTACCTGGACGAAGAAGTTGAGCTAACCACCGATGCTGGTCCCCAATGGATTGGCGCACCTGCCGTTTGGAATGCCCTGGGCGGGCAAGAAAACGCAGGTGAAGGTGTCATCGTTGGTATTTTGGACTCCGGCGTTTGGCCAGAGAACCCCTCCTTTGCTGATCCAGACCCCAATGGCAACCCTTACTCGGCTCCTTCAGGAACCTACGATTGTGAATTGGGCAGCGTTCAGGCTGATGGCACAGACTTAGGTTTGAACTTTGAGTGTAATAACAAACTCATCGGTGCTTACCGCTTCATGAACACCTTCTATGCCAATCGCGCCGTGTTCCCTGGCGAATTCCTCTCCGCTCGTGACAACGATGGCCATGGCTCGCACACGGCCAGCACGGTTGCCGGTAACAGCAATGTTTCCGCCGATGCTCTGGGTGGCACGCTAGGTATTATCTCTGGTGTTGCACCTCGCGCTCAAATCATCGCTTACAAAGTTTGTGGTTCGGTACCTGGTAACACCTCCAGCTGTTTCGCCAGTGACTCTGTAGCTGCTGTTGAACAAGCCATCAAAGATGGTGTGGATGTTATCAACTTCTCCATCGGTGGCGGCAATGACCCCTACAATGACATCGTAGAACAAGCCTTCGCCACTGCCTATGACAACGGTGTATTTGTTTCTGCTTCTGCCGGCAACTCTGGCCCAGCCGCTGACACCGTTGCCCACCGTGGTCCTTGGACAATGACGGTAGCAGCCAGCACCCACGACCGTAGTTATGTTGCCAACGTCGTTGTAGAGTCTGACACCGATTCTATCACCCTTGATGGTGTTTCTATCACGGGTGGCTTCGGCCCAGCTCCTGTTGTTGTAGCAGCTGATTACGATGGCCTGGCTGACACCGACCCAGAAAAAGGTCAGTGTAACACGCCGTTCCCGGCTGGCACCTTCAATGGTGAAATCGTTGTTTGTATACGTGGTGTCATTCCGCGCGTGACCAAGAGCTTCAACGTTGCTGAAGGTGGCGCTGGTGGTTTGATTCTCTACAATCCGGCTGTACAGACATTGAATGCCGATTCTCACTTCATCCCCAGCATTCACATCCAGAATGATGCGGGAGCAGCTTTGCTCGACTTCCTGGCCAACAACACCAATGTTATGGCTACCTTGAGCGGTGGTATCAAAGCTACCGTACAGGGCGATGTGATGGCTTCCTTTAGCTCCCGCGGTGGCTCTGGCCAAACCCTGGGCATTAGCAAACCAGACGTGACCGCTCCTGGCGTGAACATCCTGGCTGCCGATTCCCCAGCACTGGCTGAGCCGATTGGCGTGCCTAGCATTTACGGTTTGAAGAGTGGTACTTCAATGTCCAGTCCGCATACGGCTGGTGCTGCAGCGCTACTCAAGGCATTGCATCCCGACTGGACGCCTGGTCAAATCAAATCTGCTTTGATGTTGACGGCTACGGTTGATGGCCTGGTTAAAGAAGATGGCGTAACGCCAGTTGACAACTACGATGCCGGTTCTGGTCGTATTGACCTGGCTGTGGCTGGCAAAGCTGGCCTGAGCATCTCTGAAACGGTTGAAAACTTCTACCTCTACGAAGACAACCTGTGGCACGCCAACTACCCCAGCCTGTACATCCCCAGCATGCCTGGCCAGATGACGGTAGAACGTACGCTGCACAGCGAACTGCGTCACAATGCCTGGTGGCGTCTTTGGGTTGAATCTGATGATGGCCTGAAAGTAGACGTACCGCGCGTCATTGGTATTCGTGGTGGCCGCGATGCCACGCTGCGCATTCACGTAGATGCCAGCGGTGTGGCTATTGGCGATACAGCCATGGCTGTCGTGTACATGAAAAATGGTCACCAAACGCTGCGCTTCCCGATCACCATCGTGCGGGAGCAAGCGCCTATCACCCTCGACAAGACCTGTGACCCCACAGTCATTGATCGTGGTCAGACCACCGAATGTACCATCACCATGACCAACACCAGCTTCGAGGATGCCAACTTCAAACTGTTCGACATCCTGCCGCGTCAGCTGCGCCTGGTTCGCCACAGCGTTGACGGTGCTTACCAGTGGGGTTCCCGTGCCGTGTTTGCCCAGGGCACGCTGGCTGCTGCTGCCCCGCCAAACGTGAATGCGGCCGTTGATCCGCTGGGATCCCCAGCTGGTTACCTGCCACTCAGCCTGTTCGGCGGCAATCTGGTGCTGAATGCTTCAGATGAAAGCATCACCAATGTAACCCTCCCAGCCTTCGTTTACGCCGGTGAGACCTACTCGCAAATTGGTGTGGTTTCCAATGGCTACATCGTTGTTGGTGGTGGGGTTGCGGCCGACGTTAACTTTGTCAACCAGCCCATCCCCAGCGCAGATATTCCCAACAACATCCTGGCTCCGTTCTGGACAGACCTGAACCCAACCTTTGGCGGCCGCGTCTTGGTCAACATTTTGGGTGACGGTGTCAACTCTTGGGTCGTGGTGGAATGGGAAGGCGTTTCCAACTACAGCGACGGTGAACTGAACACCTTCCAGGTTTGGATTGGCATCAACGGGACAGAAGATATTAGCTTCACCTATGGCAACACCTCTGACGGCGATGGTGGTCTCCTGACGGTCGGTGCCGAGAACAAATTCGGCAACACTGGCGGGCAAATCTACTACAACGGTGTCGGTGATGTGCCAGCCCCATCCCGCCCGGCAGGCGCCTACCACGTCGTTGTGTTCTCGACCCCAGGCGCTCCTGGTGAAACCTATACAGTGAGCTAACGGCCTACGGCAGCCTCTCTGGTGATTGGACAAACTGTGCCCAAATGACTTCCGAGTTGTTCGAAGGCACGTCTGTTTCTTGCATCAGCGGTGAAGTAAACCGTGGTCGCGGTGGACATTGGCACGATGATGATCGTGGCCATGGCCACTAATTGAACGCAATTGTTCAACGCCTCACCAGGTAGCTGTGTAAACTTGGTGAGGTAAACAAAAGCGGGTTGGCAGAAATTGCCAACCCGCTTTTTACCTGGTGAGTGTTGTTTTGAAGCGCTTTCTAAAGCTTCACCGGTGCCTGTTTCACCGCGCAGTGGGCCGCCTCGATAATGCTCAAAATTTCGCGCACGGCCCGTTCTGGACGTCCCTCGGCATTAATAACCCAGTAATCAAACTCACCCAACCGTCTCATTTCCTGGCGGGCCGCAGCAATACGCAGGTTCAATCCTTCGGCCGTTTCTGACTTGCGTTCTACCAAACGGCGCACTAATTCCGTTTCCGTTTCCGTCGTAAGAAAGACCGAAATTGCGTTGGGAATCAGTTTGCGAATGGTGGCGGCACCCTGCACATCCACCCGCATTATCACATCTCGCCCACTGCCCAACGCATCCCGGATTTGCTGTTTGGGGAATCCCTTTGTAGTCGTTATAGACCACAGCATATTCCAGCAGCTCATTGTTTTCGATCATTTCGGCAAATTGATCGTTGGTAAAGAAGAAGTAATCGACCCCATTCACTTCACCTTCGCGCGGCGGCCTGGTGGTGGCGGTAACCACAAAGTAGTAGCGATCGGGGTCGGTATCGATCAGCCTGCGGGCGATCGTGTCTTTGCCGACCCCGGATGGGCCGGAAATGACGATGAGTTTGGGATGGTTTTCTTTGTAATACAAGTTATCGGTTACCACTGTTGCCTCTTTTTAATTTAGGTGGTTGATTTTTGTTGTGTAAAAACCAATAGAATTTTGAACAAAAAATAAGCGCAAATTTGGTTTTTACTTGAGCAAACCACAAAGAAATCGCCTTTCGGTTTTCAATGCACTTGCTGTGGTTTGCCTGGCTGGCCGCACCTGTTTGAAAGCTGTTCTAAGGAAACGTATAATGACCTTGATACTTATCCGAAAAGTGGCCGCAGAGAGTTCATAGAGATTTTTGAGAGTGTTTTTTCTCTCTGAGGCTTTTTCAGATAAATTCTTATTGAAACCAAAAGTGAACGAGGTGCAGACGATGCCTTTTTATGATTATCAATGTAAAAGCTGCGGCAAACGCGCCCGACTGCAATTTTCGTACAGCGAGTATGGCAAGGTTCAACCGGTTTGTCCACATTGCCGCAGCCAGCAAATGAAGCGGCACATTAGCCGGGTGGCGCTTGCCAAATCTGAAGATGCGCAGCTAGACAGCATGGTAGATGCGGATATGTCTGGTCTGGATGAAAACGATCCCCTTACGCTGGGTAAATTTATGCGCAACATGAGTCGAAATGGGGAAGATATAGGGGACAGATTCAACGAGGTGGTTGACCGGTTGGAAAGCGGCGAATCGCCGGACGCAATTGAGCAGTCGATGCCAGATTTGGCAGGCGGTGCAGGTGCACTGCCTGACGTTTAGTTTTAGCGGGCTGTTGCCTGCTGCAGGCGGGCCAGCAGCTGCGTTTGTAACTCTTTTTTGATGATGGGCAACGGCCGTTACGCACCTACAATCACCCATCGCACCGGATCTGCTGCAGCCAGAAGGTGATAACCCTGCCGTACCCGCCGGTGAAACTGGACGGTTTCAGGTCCAGCCGGTTCATCTCCAGGCCCCCGCCGGTGCGCCGGGCCAGCCCAACCTCAACATCAATGTCCAACAGAAAGGTTAGATCGGGTTTTAAGCCACCCGTGGCAATGTGCGTTACTTGATGCAGTTGAGCCAAATCAAGCCCACGGCCGTATCCCTGGTAAGCAATGGTGCTGTCGGCGAACCGATCGCAGAGAACGATATGGCCCGTGGCCAGAGACGGCCGTATCAACTCCCCATGCTGCGCCCGCGACGCAGAGTAGAGCAACATTTCGGCTACGGGGTCATCGCCGTGTTGGCCACGTTGTGCACACATGCGCGAATCTCATCCCCGATGCGGGTGCCACCCGGCTCCCGGGTTTGAACCACCAAAAGCCCTGCTCCTGCAAAAAGAAGCCAATAAGGCAATTTGGCTCGATTTACCCGCTGCCCTCCGGCCCTTCAAACGTCACAAACATGCACAATCCTTAATGAAATGCGGGGCTTCGGGATGGGTGATGCGGGCTGCATGATCTTTCTCTAGGCACGCGCCACGCATCACCAACTGTCAACCTGTGAATTGCCAAAGGCCCTTTAATTCTCGCGGCTGGCGCTGAAGATGCGCACGTACCGGTTTGGCTCTTTGCCGTAGCTGTGCGACACCAGGTTTGCCTGGCGGGCCATTTGGTGCTGGTAGCGCCGAATAGCCGACCCCACCGGCCGTAAATCCACCGACGCCTGCCCGGTCTGAATCAGCTCGATGCCGCGCTCGGCTTCGGCAATGGCCGCTTCGAATGGATCGGTCGCGCTAGGTGCATCCAGGTTCATCACCTGAATCAGGAAGCTCTCCATCTGGTTGGTGGTGTTGGCCCGCAGCACGTAGACGGGGGTTCGCCGCCGTTCGGCGTCGTTGATGAGCTGCCGCCGTTTGCGGTAGTAGCTCTTCAGCGTCACCAATACGTCTGCTTCCATGAGCGTATTCACCAGGGTGATGTGAACCTTGAGCCGCTTTGGCGGCCTGGATGAGCCGATTGCGGGCCACGCCGTAGGCGAACACGTGCAAAGTTTCGGGGTCTTCTTCGGCGGCGATGGGTTCATGGGGCAGTTCCAGCGGCTGGTTATTGGCTTTCTTCGGGCTGCTGTTGCCGTTGGTGAAGATACGGCCGTTCCGATCCTCACGCTCTTTCTCCTTTGGCGACGGGGCGGGTTTCGCGCCGTCCGGTGACCGCAGCAGAGGTGACAACGGCCGTTTGCTGCTCCATCTGCACTGGCCCGCCTCATCCCGTGAACGGAATTCCACCCGGAACGGCTGGCCCCGCAGCATCGAATCGACAGAAGCGGTTACGTCTGGGTGCACCAGCAGCTTTTCCCGCGCCTGAATTTCGATCAGCACATCGAAGGTGGGTGGGGCCGGCGCTCTAGCACCGTTTTTGGGTGCCGCGCCGCCGCGCTTCTTCGTCCGACAAGGTAACGCTTTCAATACCGCCTACCAGGTCAGACAAGGTGGGGTTTAGCAGCAAATTTTCTAGCGTGTTGCCGCGCCGTGCCAATCAGCTGCACGCCGCGCTCGTTGATGGTGCGGGCCGCAGACGCCTACGCTCTCGCCCAATCTCGTCGATGATCACTTCCGGGGTTGTGGTTTTTCCACCGCCTCGATCATCGTCTCGTGCTGGTGCGATGGGCGAGGCACCTGCATGCGGCAGGCACGCCCCACCGCCGGGTGAGGAATGTCGCCATCGCCGCCAATCTCGTTGGAGGTATCGACGATGACCACGCGCCGCTTTTCAGCCAGGACGCGGGCCATCTCGCGCAGCATGGTGGTTTTGCCCACGCCGGGCCGCCCCAGCAGCAAAATGCTGTGCCCTTCAGCAATGATGTCTTCGATGATGTCGATGGTGCCATACACAGCTCGCCCGACGCGGCAGGTGAGGCCCACCACTTCGCCCTTGCGGTTGCGAATGCCAGAGATGCGGTGCAGGTCCGGGCAATACCGGCCCGGTTGTCGTCGTCAAAATCACCAATGCCATTGACAACGGCGGCGATGTCGGCGGCGGTCACTTCTTCCTGACGCAGCACCAGTTCGCCGTCGGTGTAGCGGGCAGTGGGCTGACGACCTAAATCCATCACCACTTCCAGCAGCTCAATTTCACGTCCATTTGATTCAATTTTTTCTGCAATGGGTGCCGGTAAAATTTTCAGCAGCTTTTGTAAATCTTCTTTGGCTTGTTCAATTTGAGATTGTTTCATGTATCTATTTATGTTTTGCGTCTAGGCGCTTAACTTTTTCCAAAATCGGTTTGGGGTTAGACGGGGTTTTGGGTTGCTTTGGCTGCCCTGTTTTTTGTACTGCCGGATGAGCGGCGCGGTGGGGTAATGCCTTGGGCTTCAAGCGCTGCCGACAGATCGGTGAGCGGCCGGGTGGCTTTTTGCACAATGTGCTTCACCATGACAGCCTGGCTGCCCCAGAGGGTAAAGCCAGATCGTTCAGGGCGGTTTGCACCCAGCTTTGGTAGCGGCGCACGCAGCAGTAAATGGGACGGGCGGCGGTGGTGGGTGTTTTTGCACAACGGCCGTAATAATCCGGTCTGCCTGTGTTTCTGCGCTAGGATGGATAAATAGCCGCATCCAGGTAGCCACTTGCCCCACGTGAACATGGACAAACGCTGCTAGTTCATTCTCTTCATGTAGCACCCAACCTGCCCCATCGTGCAGCAGTGGCATTGGCTCCACCAGCTGAACCCAGCGCGGGACGGTGTTGGCATACAACAGCTGAATGTCCCAATCATCCTCCGCCTGGCGGGGTCTTAAAAGATTTGTTTCCGTTTTCTGTTTCGCTCATCGTACCGGGCGCTAACACCCAGACATCTTGCCGGGTGTACACCACAAAACCAGCGCGCCGCAGCACGGGCAGTTCGTCGCTCACTTCATCCACTTCAGCCACCAGGCTGTGGATACCGCGCTGACCCGCTTCTACCACGGCCTGGTCCAGCAAGGGCAACCAGGCATTTTCGTTGACTTGAGCTTTGCCGTTGCCCCTGCCCATTTTCGGCATTAGAAACGGCCGTGCCGTTTGCCTCTGCCCCAGGGCTATCCTGACCATCATGCGTAGAGCTCAGGTACAAAATATGGGCATGCACACTTTCTTCATCCAGATACAGCTGAATGAAACCGGCCGGCCATTTTATCTGACTTCCACACATAGGTGGGGAAATCTCCACCCACCAGACTAAAGAGGGCACCCCGTGTGGGATGCAAATTCTTGGTCAAAGCGGATTCAGTATGGAGGAAACCCCTACCTCGCTCAGGCGGTGAACCAGTGGTAAATCGCGTAGGTTAAACGGTCTTTATCATCAGGTATCAAAGTGTAACAGTCGCTAAAATAGGTGAGCAAGCGCCTGGCCGTCTGGTGTGAAGATATTCACCAATTCATCAGCCAAAACGTCATAAATTTGCGCCTGCTGCGTAAAAATAATCGCCATTGCCCCCCTGTTACCAGAGTAGCTTCACCCAATTATACCGCAAAATGCGGCCTGTACCCCTTACATAATTCTTACGTTCATCAACAAACCGTAGTTATAATGAGCCCCACTTGAATTCCTGCTGAAAATCAACCCCATTTTCTGTTTTCACCGCAAGAAGCCACAGTTTTCCACAACCCCGAGGTGAAACGGCCGTTTACCAAACTATCCTCAGCAGTGGAAGAAGGAGCACTATCATCTTTAATACTCACAATACTGCGAGAGTGTGAGCGGTATCGTGGGAAAGTGGCCATTATAGCTGGATTGCCCACCGGCTGTCTGGTCTGGCTATCCTGGCCTTTCTGGTTTTATCGTCGGGGATACCGCCAATGCACTTCTACCCCGAACTGTACGCCCTGGTCATTGCCGTCTTCGGCATCCGCTTTTTGCGGTTGGCGAAATTGCCGGTATGGCGGGCGTTTTGTACCTTCACGCCGCCAACGGCATCCGCATCACCATCCTAGACTTCGGGCCAGAATGGTGGATGCACCAAAAACGCAAGCGCCACCATCTCGTGGGGCTTGTTCGCCCATCATCTTTGTGCCCACCGGCATCTACACTGCGGGTTGAATTTCTTGGCCGCTTGTAGCGAGCTTGGGGCCGCGTACTGTTGGGCCTTCCCCTTAAGCGACTTTATCGGGTAGGGTAAGGGAGTTAAAACAACGTCGTCTGCCGGTGCTTGTGACATCAGTATCACCAACCACTCACGCGCCGTAAGGTGCAGGTAAAATTAACTTTGAGCGCTACACCCTCAGGGCATGCGGATGTCCGACTGATTCTGCTCATTCTGGCTGTGGGTCACACGATGATCCAGCACGTCCTCAACAGCAGCGGCAACCTCACTCTCCTTTTTGTGGCCGAACAGTGGAACTCCTGGGGCTGAAAGGTACGACATCTTCCCTGCTGTTTTGCCATTCCCACGGCGTTAATGGCTTTTGCGCAATGTTCTCGAAGATTACATTCTACAACCCCCGCACCATGAAAACCATCAACATCATTTTAGGGTTTTTGTTGTGGCCACCGTCATTTGGGCGGCCATTGGCATCCCATTATTCGACCCCGAAGCGGCTCGTCAGGCTGCCCAAGGATTACCGGGCTAATCAAATACAGTAATTTTCGTAATTAAGTAATTTCTTCCCCAACCAACCACCTGATTACCAATTACCCACTTAATAAAAATGCAGGATAACATGGCAAACGTAAAAATCACACATTCGACGCCGTCATCGTGGTGCTGGCGGCGCCGGTTTTTAATGGCAGCGCTGTACGCCAGCAAAGCGCCAACGTTGCCGTCATTTCCAGCTGTACCCCACCCGCTCCCACACCGGGCGGCCCGAAACATTGTTGCCTGGGCAACATGGAAGAAGACAAATGGAATGGCGTGCGGGCGCGGTGAGGGTTGGGCTTCATCGGCCAAATCAAGATGCCGTTGTTGATGTTTTATGTAAAGAAGCCGTTGACGCGGTCATCGAGCTAGAGCACATGGGGCTGCCGTTCGACCGTTACCCCAACGGCACCATCTCTCAACGCCGCTTTGGTGGCCACACCAACAACGACTTGCCGGCAAACCGGTACGGCGGAGCTTGCCACGCCGCAGACCGCACCGACGCCATGGTTTTGCAAACGCTTTACCAGCAGTGCATCAAAACAAGGTCAACTTTTTACGACGAATTTCGTAGTAGACCTGATCCGCGTAGATAACACGGTGCGCGGCCGGGTGGCGGGTGAGTTTGGCACGGGTGGCTTCACGTGTTCCACAGCAAGAGCCGTTCGTTTTGCCACCGGTGGCACCAGGGCCGCTGCTGGGAGGTGACCTCCAGCGCCCACTCCCTCACCGGGGATGGCGCGGCGATCTGCCTGCGGCGCGGTGTTGCGCTGGAGGATATGGAGTTCTTCCAGTTCCACCCGACGGGCATCTTCCGGCTGGGCGTGGCACTCATCGCCGAAGGTGTGCGCGGCGAAAGGTGGGGTGCTGCTCAACGGCGAGGGTGAGCGGTTCATGGAAAAGTATCCGCCCTGCATGAAAGGTTGGCCAGCCGCGACGTGGTAAGCCGAGCCATCTACCTGGAAGTGCAGGCCGGGCGAGGCGTGCTGCAGCCAAAATTATGTGCATCTGGATATTCGCCCAGAGACGGTGAACCATTATTTTGAGCAGGCTGGCTGGGAGCGGCGTATTGATCGCGAATACATTGAGGCGAAGCTGCCAGATAATGCACGGACTTTACCCGCAGCTACCTGGGCGTGGACCCGGTGACGGAGCCGATGCCAGTGCAGCCAACAGCGCATTACGCAATGGGCGGCATTCCGACGGATGTAGACGGCCGTGTTTTGTGGCACCTTGGACGGTATTTTTGATCGATGGCCTGTACGCCGCCGGGGAGTGCACTTGCGTTTCCGGTGCATGGGACCAGCCGCCTGGGCGCCAATTCTTTAGTAGAGCTGGTGGTGTTTGCAGCGCCGCTCTGGCAACGCCCCCGGCCGAATATTGTGACCTTGAGCCGACCTGCTGCCCTTGCCGGGCGATCCGGCGGGTAGGGTGATGGCTGAGTTCGAGCGCATCCGCAACGGCAGCGGGGGCGCGTGAAGGCCGCTGAATTGCACCAAGATGCAAAAGAGCATGACAGCCAACGTGGGCGTGTTCCGCACAGAAGAGACGATGGGCACGGCCGTTTCCGACATCAAAGCGCTCATTGAAGCGTACAGCCGCAACTATCCAGATTGATGACAAGGGGCGGCGGTTCAACACCGACCTGCTGGAAGCGTGGGAATTGAACCTTGCTAGAACTGGCGGGGTAACGGCCGTTTCTGCCAAAGCCCGCAAAGAGAGCCGGGGTGAGCGGCACCGTGATGATTACCAAAAACGGAACGATGCCGACTGGTTTGAAACACACCTTCTACTTCCGCACCGAAGAGGTGGGTATCGTTTAGATTACAAACCCGTCACCCTGGGCCGCTACGAGCCTAAGGAACGCGTCTGCTAAATTACTGCAATTACTCGAATTGCTCATTTCGCAGATTTACAATTTGTAATTAAGTAATTGATAATTCGACATTATGGGCAACTGAGGAGAATAAAATACAAGTTCAACTACGCATCCGTCGTTTTTAACCCGGAAAAGGACAGCGTGCC
>JADJOJ010000008.1 GCA_016713825.1 Candidatus Leptofilum gracile
GTTGGTAGAGCCTTCGGTTTCCAGGCTGTTGATGGCCCGCATGATGGTGCGCTGGTCGAGCTTTACAGGGCGGCACCACGCGGGCATCGGAGCCATAGACGACGATAAGCGATGGTGTCGTCGGCGCGCATGCGGTCAACCAGGATTTCCGGCGACTGCTTGACTAGGCTAAGGCGATTTTCCTGAGCCATCGAGCCGGAAACGTCGATAAACAAAGACGAGGTTGGCCGACGGCCGTACTTCTTCATCCATACCCCTGCACGCCAATGCGCAAAAGGTGGTGCCATCGGTGTGGAACGGGTTGGGTGTCGCTCCGGGCGTAGACGGCAAAGGCGGTGTTGGGCGGAATCGTGGTAGCCCTGGTCGAACGAACTCACAAACCCCTCCACGCGGATCGCTTCGGCGGGCGGCTGGAGGCCATCTTGCAGGTAGCGCCGGGCAATGCTGTAGCCGCCGGTGTCCACGTCTCAGCGAAAAGGTGGCCTGCATCGTCCACTTCGGTGAGGATGTAGATTGACGCCGTATTCCTCAAAAACACATGGCGGAGGGCGTGACGGCTGGCCGGGGCACGATAGTTTCTGTGGCCGGAGCCGTGGCCAGCGGGCGGGCGGAGCTTCGATGCCGCTGGTAACGCTTTCGGCCGCGCCGCTGTCGGCGCTTTCTTCCGCAGCAACTTTATGCCTTTCGACGACAGTTTCGGTCTCAATGCGGGTGACTTCAACTGGTTGCTCCTCGGAGCTGATGGGTATCTATCTGACTTCTTGCCGGGGGCCTTCTACAGCGATGGGTTGGGTTTCGACGGGGAGTCGTTGCCACCACAGGCTGCGAGAAGCAGCACGGCAAGCAGTAAGAACAAAATGGCGCGTTTGGTATACGGTTTCATGATGGGTTCCTTTAACGAGAATCTGAGCGATAAAGATTTGGCGTTTTGGTGTATACATTTTGCGGTAGAACGACGGCCGTTTCCGCAATTTGTTCTATGTTTTATGGTGAAAAAGCGAAAAGTGAAAAGTGGGGCGTGAAAGATGAGGAGCTGATAGTTGTGGCGCTAGTAGGTTGACGATTTTGGGCAAGGGAGCCCTGCATTTTCGCGCTCATAAGAGCAAAGCATGCGACACAGAGTAAATCTGATTTAAAGTATGACCGTTGGCTATTGCAGAATGCCCAAGTTGCTGCCACGGAATCAGAATTTCCAAATCTCTTTGTCTTTATTCGAGGTATGACCGAAGCTGAAACAGCATCAAAGGCGTCGAAAAAAAATTTCCGTATGAGAATGAACCAAGGCATGCAAATAGGTACTCCAAATGGGCTGAAAGTAATTTTATCACAGCTTGGGATACAGACTGGCTGCGAGCCTCTGCCCTCTAGGAGTCGATGGGCCCAGATGGTATTCTTGAACGTTACGTCCCACTATATAGAGTAACTAAAACCGTGACCTCCCCTGCCCGACGCTCACAAAGAACACATCAGCCAAATTTAAACGCGCCGTTATTGTTAGTCGGTTGTCTTCATAGTTGTAACGATGTCATGATGGAGCAACATTGCGACCAGGGCGACGGCAACTATGGCTACATCGACACGCTGGACGAAGCGGAAAATTTATTCGTAGACAACATCAGCGTCCACGCTAGTAAGTGATTGGTTTGGACGCCAAAATTCAGGTGGAATTTGACCGCAACGTGGTGCGACAGTACCGGCTCATCGGCTACGAAAACCGGGCCATTGCCGTGATTGCGGATTTCCGCAACGATACGAGCGATGCAGCCGAATTTGGGGCGGGGCATACGGCCGTTGCCATGCACGCCGTCCAGCTGTTGCCAGGGCACAGGGCCGCATCGCCACCGTGAATTTGCGCTGGCAAGAGCCAGACAGCCGCATCGTCAAAGAGATCAACGGCGTCTTCACCACCGACAACCTGGTGAGCTCCTTCGATAACGCGCCGCTGCATTATCAGCTGGCCGTCGTCGTCAGCCAGTACGCCGAACCAGCGGCGCGACAGCTACTGGCAGAAGGGTTCAACCTGCGCGACCTGCAAATCCGCGCCGAACGCCTCGCCTCCCAAATGAACGACGAAGCCGTCTGGGAACTGGCCAGCCTGATTTCTGTTAGCCGATGCTAACAAAAGTAGGCGCTAATTTCTGGTGGCGCCCACTTTTTATCTTCTTATTTTTACCGGAACGATTTTCCTTACTGTAGATAAAAAGGCAAATCCTAGCAGCGATTGGGTAAAAGTGGGAAAACCCCAATGATGATTACCTGCATCACCAGGTAGCCTACATTTGGCCCTAATGCTTCCATAAAGATCCTCCTGAGAACTTGATTACTCTATTATACTGAAAAATATAGCTGAAAACGGCTCCGGCAAGAAGCCTTTGCGGAGCCGCTCAGCAATGAAGGAGGAGAGGAAATGTTTATGCCCGTATATTACCCAGCAGTTGTAAACAAGGTGTAAACAAAAGATGATAGCAACTCTAAGAACCTTCCTATTTCCCGGAAAATGACCTACGAGTAAACTTCCACTGAACATTTTCCGGGGGGGAAATACAACGCAAAAAATGCCAAATTTCGCGATTGTGATATGCTGTTCACACGAAACGACTGGTAAAAACGAAGAGTGGCGCGGCACAACCCTCAACTTGTTGTGACCGTTTTTATGCCAGAACCAGGTCTGGTTACAGAGGACACAGCGAAATAAGAGAACATGCTCTTAACCCTCTGTGTCCTTCTATGCAAAAAGAACCAAAATGAGGAAGAAACAACCATCATCAACCCCGACGCGCTAAAAGCAGATCAATGCCCGGCGCACTTTGCCATCATCTCTCACCCCGATGCGGGGAAGACGACGCTGACGGAAAAGCTGCTGCTGTACGGTAACGCCATCCACCTCGCGGGCAGCGTGGGCGCGGCGCAACCAGCGCTCGGCCACCTCCGACTGGATGAAGATGGAGCAGGAGCGCGGCATCCCTATCACCCCCACCGTGCTGGCAATTTCGGTACAAGGCACGTGGTCAACTTTTATCGACACGCCCGGCCATCAGGATTTCTCGGAAGACACCTACTGCACGCTCACGGCCGCCGATTGCGCCGTCACGGTTTTGGACGCGGCCAGGATCGAGGAACAGACGCTCAAGTTGTTCGAGGTGTGCTGCCAGCGCGGCATCCCCGTGTGACCTCATCACCAAAATGGATCGCCCTGCCGAAGACCCGCTAGGGGCTGCTAGACGAGGTGGAAACGGTGCTGAAGATGCAGCCGGTGCCATGAACTGGCCCATCGGCGACGGGGATACGTTGGTGGGGGTGTATGACCGCAAAACGGAAGAGGTGCATCTGTATGATCGCACGGTGCGCAACCAGACCATTTCGCCAGAATATGTTACCACGCTGGACGATCCACGCATTGAGGTGGGTTTGAGCAGTTCCCAGTTTGAGGAACTGCATTTGAACATTGGTCTGCTGGATGAGCTGGCTGAGTATGATCAGCGAAAGTTTTTAAGCGGGGAGCAATCGGCCGTTTACTTCGGCTCTGCTCTGAACAATTTCGGCGTCCAGCTGTTCCTGGACGACTTCATCGAAATGGCCCCGCCACCCAGCGCCTACGCCAGCGATGCGGGTGAAATCGACCCCGTCTCGCCCGGCTTTTCTGGCTTTGTCTTCAAAAATCAGGCCAATATGGACCCGCGCCACCGGGATATAGCGTGGCGTTTTTTGCAGATTTTGCAGCGGCCGTTTTGAGCGCAACGTCCAGGTCAAACATCCCAAACCGGCAAGGTGCTCAAGCTGTCCCGCACCTACACCTTTTTTGCCGACGAGCGGGCGGTGGTGGATGAAGCGTACGCGGGCGACATCATCGGCCTGCCCGGCAACCGGGAATTTGGCATTGGCGACACCATCAGCAGCGATGGCGATTTTAGCTTCGACCCGATCCCGCTTTGTTGCCGAGCATTACGCCCGGCTGATCAACCTGGACGTGGGCAAGAAGCAGTTCCTCAAAGGCATTCACCAGCTGGAATCCGAAGGCGCAATGCTAAGTTTTGTACGAAGCCGACGCCACGCGGCGCGATCCGATTTTGGCGGTGGTGGGTGTGTTGCAGTTTGAGGTGGTGCAGGCGTGCTGGACAATGAGTACAACGTGCAAACCAAGCTAGAAATGCTGCCCCACCAGCTCTCCCGCTGGGTGGAAGGCCCCAAAGAGCAAATCGACCAGCTCCCCTGGCGCTACGGCATGATGCGCACCGAGGATTTAGACGGCCGTCTCGTCGCCCTCTTCTCTTCCCCCCCACGAGTTGAGTTTTTACGGCGAAAAGTACCCGGACATTCAGTTTCTCACTATTCAGTAGGTCAGTAGCTCAGCAAACTGATACTGAATACTGTGCTGGTAAAATTCAGAGGGATGCTTCGGCAGACCTGCTAAGAAACAAAATTTGTTTCTATATTCGTTGAACAGCGCCCCGCTATGGGCTTTCAGCATGACATACAATTGTACTGTTAACCCGCCACTCCCAACTTCTCGGCCAGAATCAGGTACTGCACCTGTTCGTGCGGAGACATGGCCCGTTTCTCTGTGTGGCGCAGCGCCCGCGCCCGGGCCAATAGAGCCGCCGTTTCTTTCGCGTCATCTGTTTCCCAGGCCAACTCCGCCTGCACCAACAGGGCCGACGCCATCATAATGGCATCCTCCCGCGCCGCATAGTGGGCATACGCCAGCGCCGCCAGAGAAACGGCCGTTTCATACTCCCCCCGATTCATCGCAAGTTGCGCCAGCGTCAGTTGCGTCCGGCAGAAAGTGGCTGTCTTCCAACTCGCTGAAAATGCGCAAACTCTCCAGCGCCAACTGCTCCCGCCGCCGCCAACTCGCCTAATTCACGCAGCACATCGGCCAAATAGTTGCCCACAAAAGCCTTTGACCAACCATCTCCGCTCGCTTTGCCTGGTCGTAGGCTTGCTGCAAATAGCGCCGGGCAGTTGGTAAGTCCAGCGTCTCCTGAGCAATCAGCCCCAAGTGGGCCAGTTCTGAGGCGTGGTCGCCTTCCGGGTAAACATCAATGCTTTCCATTAACCGCGCCGTCGCCAGATCATACTCACCCATGATGACGGCCGTAAGCCCCAGATTATGCAGCGCAGTCGAGATGCCCAGGCGGTCGCTGCTGGCGGCGCAAGGCCAGCCCTTCTTCGTGATAGGTCAGGTTGGCGGCGTAATCGCCCAGTTCCAGGCAAAAGCTGGCCAGCCCATTCGCGCGGGCGCGCCGCGACAGGTCGGTGGAAGGAAGCTGCAACGCGGCCGTGAGCAGTTCCCGCCCCCAGGGGCAAACAGGGCTGCGCCGATACCAGAACCACCACAGATTCCCAGCAATGGCAACGGCCGCTTCCATCCCCGCCGCCAACGCCCAACGCAGCGCTGCCAAAAAGTTATCCTGGTCGGCCAACGCCCGTGGCATCCAGACCCCCTGCTCCTCCCCCAACAGCCCGGCGAACACCTCCTGGGTGAGTTGGGCGTAGTAATGGGCGTGCGCCTGCTGCGTGGCAGCTAATTGGTCGGCGGCGGTCAGTTGTTCCAGGGCAAAGGCGCGCAGGGTTTCCAGCAGGTAGAAACGGCCGTCACGCAACCCCACCAGATTCACCCGCGCCAACTGCGCCAGCGGCGCGGCGTTGGCCTGGGCGATGGCCTCGGCGGCGGCCGCCGCCCCCCCACCCACAAAAACGCCCAACCGATAAAAAGCGTGTTGAGCAGCGGCGGGCAGCAGGTGGACGCTCCAGGCAATGGCCGCATGCAGCGTGATGCCGTTCGGCCACGTTGCGCCGCGTCTGCTGCAACCAGGTCGAGGCGAGTTGATTGTTGCCGCGCAGCACGAGAAGCTGCTGCACCAGATTGGCGGGCTCATGGTCGCGCAGGCGAGCGGCGGCCAGTTCCAACGCCAGGGGCAGCCCATCCAGCGCGGCGCACAACGTCGCCAGGGGCAGCAAGTTAACGTCGCTCAGGGCGAAGGTGGGGTCTATGGCTTGCGCCCGCGCCAGCAAGCTGCATCGCCGCCGTATCAGCCCAGGCGGGCGACGGCCGTTGCGCCAGATCGGGCACAGGCAGCGGGGCCAGCGGCCACTCCTGTTCACCGTATAAATCCAGCGGCGTACGGCTGGTGCAAAGCAGCGTCAGGCAGGGCGCATGGGTGAGCCAATCGCTGAAAAGGGTGACGCCTTCCAGCAAATGTTCACAGTTGTCCAGCACCAGCAGCAGGTGACGGGGGGCGAGGTAGGATTGGATGGCGGCAACGGCCGTTTGCTGCGGCGTGGGGCTTATATCTAACTGGCGCAGCACGACATACGGGATGTCGTCCAACGTGGTCGCTTCCGCCAGAGACACAAACGCTGCGCCGTCGGCAAACTGCCCCAGGGCAGCGTGGGCCACCGCCAGCGCCAGGCGCGTCTTGCCAATGCCCGGCGCACCCACCAGCGTAATCAGCCGCGCCGTTTGCAGTCGGTTTACCAACTCGGCCACCTCCGCCTGCCGACCGAGCAGGGGCAGCAGCGGAGCGGGCGGTATGTGGCCGGGCGCGGTTGTGGTGGTCACGGTTTCCTGCACCAGTTGGATGCGCGTCTGTTTGGTGTGGGTGATGGTAATCTGCCGTTCGCGCCGGGTTTGCCCGGCCAGCGCCAGAAACTGCTCCACCAGGGCGCGGTCGCGTTCAAGCAGCAGCGCGGGCACAAACAGGGCGGCAATGACGGCCAGATCGGCAGGCGGGAGCCGTTTTCCAGGCGGGCAATTTGCTCGCGGCTGCCAGCGACGGCGCGGCCCAGTTCGTCCTGGGTGAGGCGGGCGCGTTTACGCAGGAAGCGCAGCGCCGGGCCAAAAGAGTCGGGGAGAGTGAGTAATTGGTTCATACACAATTGTAGAGACGTGGCAATTGGTGTTTAAGAAAATAATCGCGTAACGCTGTGGCCGGTCTCCTGACCGCGCCACCAGCCGACACGGTCAGGAGACCGGCCGGAGCACATTGCCCCACTTATTTTTTAATTCACAAATGCCACGTCTCTACGGGCGTATTCTATCTGTTCCCAGTTGGTTGTCACAAAATGTCACCTTTGTCACGGCCGTTACCCCTATCTTACGGCGATGGAAACAAAAAGGGTGATTTTGACGATTGAAACAATCGAAACCACAACGATCACCATAGACGAACAAGGAGATATGCCTGATGAAACAACTTCTCGTTTTGTGTTTATTGCTGTGCGGCGCGATGTTTGGCGTGGCGTGTGGCGGCTCCGAAGCCGTGGGCGGCTCGGAAGCCGTGGGCGGCCGAGCCTGGGCAGCCAGGAGGCCGTGAGCGGCGCGGAGACCGGCAGCAGCCAGGAAACGACCAACAACCAGACGGGCGTTAATCCGCCAACGGCCGTGTCCGCATCCCCGGAAACAGCCGCCGGTGCTGGCTGCGAAGAATACTTTCGCTTTTGCACCCATGTGCAGATCAGCGGCAGCATCACGGCCGATTTCACCAGCGGCATCGGCGGCAATGTGCCAAGCTGCGCCGAATGGGCCGCCGGTGGGGCGTCGCGCCACCTGGATTTGCCGATGGTGCAGGCGTTTGAGCAAACACCGCCGGTTGTGGTGGCACTGACGGCCCTGGGGGAATACACCGGGCCGGGGCGCTATGAGATGCAGCACACCAAAACAGGCGCGCTGCCGGATTGGTTCCCATCACTGGCTATGGGCGAGCGGACATTTGAGCGCGGGAGGGAGCAACGGCCGTTGCCGAAGTCGCCGCCGATGGTTCCGGTACATTCACCGTCACCGGGCTGGTGGAAGTGGCCTCCCTGAAAAACAGCGGCCCCGACCCAGATGCGAAGGTGGATTTAACCGTGACCTGGACGTGCCAGGAACCGTAATCGGTAATTGGTAATCGGTTATCGGTTATCGGTGAACGGCCAAAACTGATTACGGAACCTCAAGGAGATAGGTATGAAAAACAAACAAGGGTGGTTAATACTGGTTTTTTTTCTGGTGGTGCTGGTGTGGGGCGCGGGGCGGGCGCGGGCGGCCGATGCGGTGGTGGGCAATGGCTCTCCGGCGAGCTGTACGGAGGCGGCGTTTGATGCGGCGTTGGCAACGGTCGTTTCCGGCGGCGGAACCATCACCTTCAACTGCGGCGCAGCGGAGGCAACCATCCCGTTTAGCCTGAGCAAAATTGTGAACCTGGGCAATGTGACCATAAATGGCGCAGACCGCATCATCCTGAACGCCAACAACAACGACCGCCACTTTTTT
Source organism: Candidatus Leptofilum gracile (assembly GCA_016713825.1). Taxonomy (GTDB): domain Bacteria; phylum Chloroflexota; class Anaerolineae; order Promineifilales; family Promineifilaceae; genus Leptofilum; species Leptofilum gracile. The sequence goes on from JADJOJ010000008.1 coordinate 8,255, forward strand.
GTCGGCGGCGGCGTCACCTTCCGCCTGCAAAACATCACCCTGCGCGATGGCAATTCGCTGGTGAGCGGCGGGGCGATTGAAGCTTCTGGGGCAACGATCATCTTGGAAAATGTGCGCCTGTTCAACAACTACTCCAGCGTGGCGGGCGGGGCCATTTATTGTTATGACAGTACGCTGACGATGAGCAACAGCCTGCTAGAAAACAACGCCTCGGACACGGCAGGGGCCATTTATAACGATGGCTGCGCCATGACTATCAGCGGCTCCACGCTGCGAGGCAACGGGGCGCTGGATACGTTTGGCCGGGGCGGGGCGATTGAAAATCAGCCGCCCGGAGCGTTGACGCTGACCGATACCCGGCTGGAGAACAATACAGCGCCTGATGGCGGCGGCCTGTACAATGCCAGCGGCGCAACTGCCTGGTTAACGGCCGTGACTCTGGTCGAAAACACAGCCGGTTATGGCGGCGGTGTGGAAAACAGCGGCACACTGACCGTGACGCACAGCCTGTTTGACGGCAACAACACTACCGGCAGCGGCGGCGGATTGTGGAATTTGGGGGGAACGGCCGTTATCGAAACAAGCACCTTCACCGACAACTTTGCTTACGAAGGGGGCGGCGTGAACAGCTATGGCGCGGTGTTGGAAATGCGCGACGTGAATCTGGTGAGCAATTACGCCAATGGCTTAAGCGGTACGCCGCATGGTGGCGGGTTGTACCACGCCGGCGGCACGGCGACCATCACCAACGCCACCATTCAGGGTAACTACGCGGCCAACAACGGCGGCGGCATCTACCAGGCGTCCGACGACAACCTGGTGCTGACCAATGTGACCATTGCCGGGAATGTAGCGACGGGACTGGGGGGCGGGATTTACCATTACGGCCGTTATGCGGTGCTGACCAATGCCACGATAGCCAATAACCAGGCGGGCAGCGCCGGGAACGCCATTTATGAAGATTCGCCGCAGACCCCGGCCGAACCCGGCGTGGTGCAGCTTGTCAACACGGTCATCTTCGGCGCGGCGGTCAATTGTGATGGCGGCTTGTTCCAATCGCTGGGGCATAACCTGAGCCAGGGCAGTTGCGCCTCGCTCACCGACTCGACCGATCAAGATGGCTTCACGGGCGACCTGCTGCTTGGCTCGCTGGCTTTTAACGGCGGCGCTTTTGCCATGGAAACACTGCTGCCGCAAACCGGCAGCCCGCTGATTGACGCGGGCAACCCCACCGCCTGCTGGGCCACCGATCAACGCGGCGGCGGCCGGATCGGGGTGTGCGACTTGGGCGCGGTGGAGTATGGGGCGAGTGTGATGCGGGTGTATTTGCCGCTGGTGGTACGGCCGTAAACGGACCACTGAACAATACGGATTACCGATTACCGACCACCGGCATCTCCAACCCGTGTGCTTCTAAAAAGGTGACATCCTGGAGGAGAACGGCCGTTTCCCCATCGGCCACCACTCGCCCCTCATCCATCACAATCATGCGCGGGAACAGCTCCTGCACCAGCAGCATGTCGTGGGTAGACACCAGCATCGTGAGCGGCAGGTCGCGCAGCAGGTTGATGAGCGAACGCCGCGCCCGTGGGTCTAACCCCGCCGATGGCTCATCTAGCACCAAAATTTCTGGGTCCATGGACAGCACCGTGGCGATGGCTACCCGCTTCTTCTGGCCAATACTCAAATGATGAGACAAACGCTCCTCAAAATTGGCCATGTCTACCTGCGCCAAAGCTCTAGACACGCGCTGGCGCACTTCAGCTTCTGGGTAGCCCATATGCAGCGGGCCAAAAGCCACATCATCAAACACGGTGGGCGAAAAGAGCTGATCGTCCGGGTTTTGGAACACCATGCCCACTTTGCTGCGAATCAGCGGTAAATTTTCTTTGACAATGGGCAACCCAGCCACCGCCAGCGCGCCATGCCCGTGCAGCAGGCCGTTGAGGTGCAGCATCAGCGTGCTTTTGCCCGCCCCGTTGGGGCCAACCAACGCCACCTTCTCCCCTGCGCCAATGACAAAATTAACGCCGTGCAGCGCTTCGTGGCCGTCTGGGTAGGCAAAGCTCAGGCTAGAGACTTCTAGCGTGGGTTGAATACGGCCGTTGGCAGACGGCCGTTGGCTTAACAGATCAGATTCATGAACAATCGGCATATCAACCTCCGGGAGGCTCTAAAAAGGAGCTTGAACGCAGTCCCAACCTCCCGGAGGTTGACTGCAAAATAATTTACAAAAGACGGCCAATCACCTGCAAAGCCGCAATCAAACCAAAACCTAACGCCAGAAACAACCAGTCCGGCTGCTGCATCACGTGCGGATTCATGGTAAGCAGTTGCCCACGATAACCCCGCGCCAGCATGGCGTTGTACACCTTGTCGCTGCGCTCAAAGCTGCGCACAAACAGCTGCCCCACCATGCTACCCGTTACCCTGGCCCGCCAAAAAACGGTGCCGCCATGCTTGCCATCGGCCACCAGCCGGGCGCTGCGCGCTTCCCGCGCCCGCAGCAGCCGCATTGCCTCATCCACCAGCACAAACAGGTAGCGGTACATGAAGCTGATGATGGCAATGAGAATGGCAGGCACCCGCAGGTGGCGTAAGGCGTGCATCAAGTCCGGGAATTGGGTGGTGGCCGTGAGTAAAATGGCCGCCTGCACCGAAAGCCAGCTGCGAATGACAATGCTGGCAAAACGGATCACCCCCGCATCACTAATGGTGATGGTGCGGCTGCCCCAGCTCCAGCTGGCCAATGGCGTGCCCGGCTGCACAAAAATCACGGTGATCGCCGCCAGAGCAAAGGGCAAAGCGATAAACGAGCGTTTGAACAGATAACCAAAAGAAAAATGAGCTGCCCGGTTGGAAACCAGTAAAACCAACCAGGCAGCCCCAAAAGCAATCCAGGCCCCGTCTAGCAGGAGGACGTTGGATACGATAAAGAGAAGCGTCAGCACCACCTTCACCCGTGGGTCGAGGCGATGAATGAGGCTGGTTCCCTGTTGATAGCGGTCAAAGGTACTGACGTGCACAGAAATACCTCGCAGCGATAGAGATTGGTCCAATCTTTTTGTGAATTAAAAAATAAATGAGGTAATGTGCTCCGGCCGGTCTCCTGACCGTGCCGGCTGGTGGCGCGGTCAGGAGACCGGCCACAGCGTTACGCGATTATTTTCTTAAACTACAAAGAGATTGGACCAATCTAGTTCATGTTAACCCTGGCGACGCAGGACGCGGCCCAGACCAAACGTGATCCCGGCCACAACCAGCGCGCCAATCACCCCGGCCAAAATGGTAGACAAACCGGTTTCACCCAGGCCAGGGATAGTGTAATCGGGCAAAAGTTCATAAGGCGCATCCATTGCGGTGTCGATGAAGCCGGTTTGCTCAGCCACCCACTCCAGCCCGTCGGGGGAACCAGAGGCAAAGGGAGCAAACATCACCACCACCAATGCCAGCAGGATGCCAGCCACAATCCATTTACCACTGCCCGCTGGGGACTCATCTGTGAGCAGTTGGGGGCGGGTTTGCATGATGAAGCTGAGCGCCGCCACGGTAATAAGCGCTTCGCCGATGCCGATGAGGGCGTGAATGCCCAACATAGCTGGGATGGCAACGCCGAGGGCGGTTGTACCGCTAAAGCCCAGCAGCAGCGCCGTCACCAAAGCGGCAAGCATAACAGAGGCCCAGGCAGCAACGGCCGTTACCCCCAGCTTCACCGCCCGCGACTGATTTTTCACCATCTGAAAAACGCCGTACCCCACAAACCCGGGCACCACGCCCATAATCAAAATGTTGGCCCCCATCACCACCAAACCGCCATCCTGAAACAAAAGGGCTTGTAAGCTAATAACGGCCGTCATAGCCAGCATGCCCACCCACGGCCCCAGCACAATAAAGGCCAACGTTGCGCCAATCAGGTGGCCAGACGTGCCGCCAGCCACCGGGAAGTTGAGCATCTGCCCGGCAAAAATAAAGGCGGCCATAATGCCCGCCAACGGCACCAGCCGCTCATCAAAATCTTGCTGCGCCTGCTTCACGGCAAAATAAAGCACAATCAGGGTTACCACCCAGCAAATCACTGAAATGGGAATGTTCAAAAAGCCATCCGGCACGTGCAGCAACTGAATCCCTGCCAAAAATAATGAACTCATAACTTGATTCTCCTTTGTAAATGTGGGTCGGATTGGCAATCCGACCTACGATTTTCATTCAGGGTGTTGAGCCTGCACTCATGAAGTCTCCTGAAAAATTGGGTTAATTGAGTCATTGGGTAATTTTGATGCCATTCAATTACTCAATTACCTCATTACAAATCCTAATCGTCCTCTACCGACCTGCACGCAGCGCAGAGGCCGGTAATGGCCAGATGGGATAAATCGGCCTCGAAGCCGTGCTCCACCAGCAAATGCTCGGCCAGCTCAGTAAAGTGGTAATCGGGCAACGACATCACCTGCTCACACTGGCGGCAGATGAGATGGTGATGGGGCGTATCGCCAACCACTTCAAACATCGTTTGGCCACCGATTTCGGCCTTGGCCACCAGCTGTAAGTCACAGAAAAAGTCCAGAATGCGGTAAACGGTGGCCCGGTTAATGGCCGGCTGCTGGGCGTTGACCGAGTCGTAAATTTGGCTGGCCGTGGCGTGCCCGCCCTGCTCGCAAACGGTATCCAGCACAATCTGGCGCTGGGGCGTCATGCGGTAGCCTTGTTCACGAATTTTTTGCACGTAATCAATGTTATAGTGGGACATTGTGTTGCCTCTAGAAGGGAACCTTATTGCAAATTTTTGCATTAGCAACAATTGGCACTGATTCTAGCAACATTTTAATTAGGGGCAACAAAAAGGAACGAATGTTCTAATAAAATCAGGAGATTATTATTTTTCGTTAATGTTGCGAATGAATGGGTCGCCTGACCCTTCGTACAGGCAAACCCTGATCCAAAAGCGCATGTCTAAACCATCAGCCTGTAGTTGAATAAGACCTGGCACACACGCTGTGCCCCTGAACAACAAAACACAGGAGAAAACGATGGTTACAGATAGACAAGCGCTAGCAGATTTGATGAATCTGACCTCTGGCGACAAAAAACATGATCCAAGCGCCTACTCGACAATGGCGGTTTTATCCGTTTTATATGACCGAATTCTTCGTTACGATGTGAACCTGCCACGGAGTGAGGACCGGGATCGATTTATTATGAGCAAAGGGCATGGCCCGCTGGCTCTCTATGCCAAGCTGGCGCAAAAAGGGTTCTTCCCGGCCAGCGAACTAAAGCGATTTTTGCAGTGGGACAGCATCTTGGGCGGGCATCCCGATCGAAACAAAGTACCGGGCGTCGAAGCCTCAACCGGCTCGTTAGGGCATGGGTTTCCGATGGCCATCGGGGTTGCCCTGGCGCTTAAAGCCAAACAAATTGAGCGCCGCGTCTATGTTCTCATTGGGGATGGAGAGGCCAACGAAGGCTCTATCTGGGAAGCGGTGTTGCTGGCTGGCGACCTGGGTTTAGCTAATTTAACCGCCATCCTTATCAATAATTATTCGAGTACGAGAAATCTGGGTGACATTGCGGCAAAATTTGAACTGTTTGGCTGGCACGCGGCAACGGTGGACGGCCGTCATGAAACAGCCATCGAAAAAGCGCTCTCGTCACCAGCCATTGACCAACCCAGCCTGGTCGTAGCGGAGGTACAACCGTATGTTTGATTCGATGCGTGACAGAATGGGCAAGGTGATTGGCGACCTGATTGAAAGGGATCCGCTTACGACCGTAATTCTGGCCGACATTAGCACCAATTATTTCAGCGAAGCGGGCCAAAAATATCCCAACCGGGTCATCAATCTGGGCATTATGGAGCAGACGATGGTGAGTGTGGGGTCTGGGTTTGCGCTCGAAGGATTTCATCCGATTATGCATTCCATTGCGCCGTTTGTGACGGAACGGCCGTTTGAGCAGATCAAGGACGACTTTTGTTACCAGGGCCTGGGCGGGACCTTCATCAGCATTGGCGCTTCTTACGATTATGGCACCGATGGCATGACCCATCATGGAACCAGCGACGTGCCGATCCTAAAGGTATTGCCGCGCATGCAGGTTTGCGTACCGGGCACGTCTTACGAGCTTGAAACGCTGCTGCGCCAGACATACAACAACGGCGCGCCGACGTATATTCGCACCAGCTTGCAGCAAAATGAGGTCAGTCGGCCGGTTCATTTTGGGCAGCTGCACGTGGAACGGGAAGGGCGTGACGGGGTGGTTGTGGCGGTTGGCCCCATGCTGGAACGAACGCTGGCGGCCGTTGCGCCAATGGATGTGACGGTGCTTTATGCCACCACAATCGCGCCGTTTGACGCCGAAACCTTGCGGCGGGCCGTGGGCAACGCTGCCCCAAATGTCATTTTGGTAGAACCGTATTATGAGGGCGGGCTGGTGCCGGACGTGGCGCAGGCGCTCCAGGCAACACCAAGCAGAATCCAAACCATTGGTGTACCGCGCCAGGTGCTGGACAACTATGGATCAGCCAGTCAGCATGACGAAGCGCTTGGCCTTACGGCAACCGGCATTCGGCAGCGAATTAGTGACTTTTTGGAGAATTGGCGTGACAATGGAGGGGGAAACGGCCGTTAACTCCTTCAAAAATAGGCCGCGGATGAACGCGGATGAACGCGGATTAAATCTGGGCGCAATCTGCGCAAATCTGCTTGTGCATGCATGCACCAATCTGCTGATTTTCATTCATGGTGGTCAACGACAGTTGGTGTCGTCTCTACTGAAAAAAGGGTGATTTCACCGCAGAGGCGCGGAGACCGCAGAGATTTTTCTCTGGTAATCTTTAAAACGCTGCGTCCTTTGCATCTTTGCGGTTTGTTTTTTCAGTGGACACATAGATGGGTATGATGCAAATGAAAAAAACAAGCAGCAGGGGCAGATTAATTATCATCTGTGGGTTGCCAGGTTCAGGCAAAACAACTTTGGCCAGGTGCCTTGAAGAAAGTATAGGCGGTGTTCGCCTTTGCCCAGACGAATGGATGGATCAACTCGCTATCGATCTGTACGATGAGGAAAGTCGCGCCAAAATTGAAGCGCTGCAATGGCAGTTAGGGCAAAGGCTGCTCAAACTTGGGCTGGTGGTGATTATTGAATGGGGCACCTGGGGAAAATCCGAGCGGGATACGCTGCGGGAAGGCGCGCGCGAACTCGGTGCGGCCGTTGAACTGCACTATCTCTCTGCACCGCCAGAGGTTCTCTTCGAGCGCATTCAGCGCCGAGGCATGGAAGATCCGCCAATCCAATGGGAAGACGTTTTGCGCTGGGCCGAGATCATTCAAGTTCCCACCGAGGAAGAGATGCGCTTGTTTGATCCTGCCAGTGAGTGCAAGAAGGATTTTTAGTCGGTTTTCGCCATTGTTGGATGTATATCAGATTAAACCATCCTGCATGCGATTATTGTTGGCTTTGGGTCACTTTTTTATGAAAGGAAGCCAGATGAAGTTATTCGGTAATTCACTCACCTCCACCGACCCTACATCACACGCTGCCCCTGCCGGACGCGCCACCCCACGCTGATCCACCGTTATGGTGGAGAGGCATACCCCACCATCAATCAACGCACTCCCCGCCAGCGGCAGATGCGTCTGCGTTGGTCCCCCATTATCCGCCAAAACGCCCAAATCAGGAGAGGTTTCATTGCGGTCAAGCGTTTGGGTAAAATAATTGCCACAACTGTCGTCGCTGGCGATGTTGCCTCCCAATGAAATGATCGGTTCGACCGAATTGATGCCGACCCGACAAGCATCTCCTCCGCCTGCGGCATCAATCGCCACATTTTTCAATGTCAGCGTTTGGCCAGCGTTTAAACTATTCTGATAGAGGTTGACGCCAGTATTACGGTAAAACGTCACATTTTCCAACACCGCCTGACCTGTCTGAAATAGCCCATTGCTACTGTTTAAGCTGATGGTGCTGTTACGCATTGTTAACCACCCTGAATTAAAAATTGTTTCTTCCCCCTGGTCACTATTGCCGCTAAACGTCACCCCTTCGATCTTGACGGTACTACCTGCGTTGCCCAGAGCGCCAGTTGCGACGGCCGAGTTGTTGCGGACTTCCAGATCATACAATTGAACTTCACCGGAACTTGTGTAAATAGCACCCGAATAGGCAGCGCTATTGTTATTGATGAGGGTCTCCCTAAGGATTGCTGTCCCCCGCACATCCAACGCACCGCCCCCTGCCTCGTCTGTGGTAATGGCGTTAGAGCTCAGACGCCCGCCACTTATATCAACCAAGCCACCGGGGGTCACCAAAATAGCCCCACCCCCATAATTCGGGGGAACGGCCGTTCCATTGGCTGTATTACTGGTAAAAACGGTATCAACGATCGTCGCAATACCTGCCACGCTCAACGCCCCCCCGCCCAGCTTGGCAAAATTGTTGTCGAACGTACTATCAGTAATGGTCACCAGCCCAACACTATTAACTGCCCCATGATTGTTGGTGCTGTTATTCTGGATAAGGCTGCTCGTTAATGTAACCTGCGCATCAAATACAGAGGCGTAGATGGCACTGCCCGGGCCGTTGTTGGTTGTGTTATTTTGGATGATGCTGTTCTCCGCAAAAAACAAACCGCCGCTGCCTAGCCAAACAGCACCACCACCAATATCAAACCCATTGCCATTGGTCAGCGTAAGATGACGAATGGTTAATGTGCCCGTTTGCACAGCAAAAAGGCGAGCTGTATTGCCCCCGCTCAGGATCACTTTGTCAGCACCGTCAATGATCATCGGCGAAGTCACAACTTTTTGACCAGAAAAGATGATGGTTTTTGTGGCAGTGCCACAATTAAACGTTATCATGCCTCCACCTGAACTCTGCACATGGTTAAAGGCGATCTCAAAGGCGGCTTCAGTGCAGCTGGCAGCGGTACCATCACCCACCACAGCATTATCGGCGTGTACGGCCGTTAACCCCCACACCCCCAACAGCAAAACAAGGTACACAAACATTTTTGCTTTCATCAGCCTCTCCTATATGCCATCACCTTTCGTCAAGCGCAAGCGCATCATTTGGCCATTCAATTCCGCGTCCAATATCAATTCATTCCCCGACCAGGCGCCATTGAAAAAGCCGCCGATGTTAGCCTCGCTGCCCCGCCACAATACCAGTTCAACGTCGCTGCCACTGCGGTTAACACGGCCGTTTACCTGCCACACCTCCCCCGACAGCGCCAACGACCCCACCACCGTCGCCGTTGAATCAGTTGGCGCAGGAATGCCCCCTTCCTCTTCGCGCAGCAGGGTTAATGAGAGTGGCGTGCCATCGGGCAAACGGCCGTTCCACACCCCCGTCAATGTCTCATCGCCATACGCCCACGGCGCATAAAGCAGACGATCTGCCAGCCGCTCAATCGGTTTCTCCAATAGAAAAAGCAGCACGACCACACCTGCCAAAAGTAAAAACCCACCTGTTTTTCGCCGTGACATCTTCATAGACCACTCTCTAATCTCCGTTTTAAACCGTTGATTCATGACCCCACTTGCTAGCAAGTGACCAGCAGAATAGCCATCTTTCTTGGGCGAAAGGTGACATTTTGTGACAAAATAGAAACCATCATGACAAGATCATCAGCTGTTCCCCACACCTTTGCCGCCGCCTTACGCTTTTATCGCAAGCGCACCCGTCTAACCCAAGACGCGCTCGGCCGCGCTGTCGGCTACAGCCGTGAACAAATTGCTCGCCTGGAAAATGGCTCGCGCCAACCCGATATCACGGCCGTTACCGCCCTGTTCGTTCCCGCGCTCAACCTCAACACGCCAGAAGGAGAACAGCTTTTACATCTGGCGCAGCAGGCCCGAAACGGCCGTTCCCCCACACCCCGTTACCAGCCCCCAGCTCCCCTCGTTCCCCTCATCGGCCGCCAAACTGAACAGCAACAACTCACCCATCTGCTCGGCCAAACCCGCCTACTCACCCTCGTCGGGGCCCCCGGCATCGGCAAAACCCGCCTGGCTCTAGAAGTTGCCCAGCAGAGCCCCTTCACCGATGGCGCTGCCTTCGTTTCTCTGGCCTCCCTGCAAACCACCGCCGATATCCCCCACACCCTCTTAACCACGCTGGGGGCAGCCACCAACCACGCCGATGAAGCAGCCCTCATCACCCACCTGGCCGACACCCACCTTTTGCTCATCCTCGACAACTGCGAACAGCTGCTGCCAGATATTAGCCTGCTAATTGGGCGTTTGCTGGAACGATTGCCTTATCTAACCTTGCTCTGCACCAGCCGCAATCCGCTGGCTTTATATGGCGAACAGCTTTACCCCGTGCCACCTTTAGAACTGCCAGACCCAAACAGTACGGATCTAGACAGATTAACGGCCGTTCCCGCCCTCGCCCTCCTCCTGAATCGTATCCGAGCCCATCACCCCGCCTTCATGCTTACGGTCGAAAATGCCCCGGCCCTCATCACCCTCTGCCACGCCCTGGATGGCTTGCCCCTGGCCCTCGAATTGGCGGCTGTTCAATTGCCCCATCACCCGCCCGCCGCCATCATCGCCCAACTGCACAGCCTGGGTGGCACTGCCTCGTTGCACCAACATCTGCACAACATCCCCGCCCGCCATCGCACCTTGCAACGCGCAATTGATTGGAGCGTGCGCCTGCTTTCGGCTGAACAGCAGCACACTTTTGCCTGTTTGAGCGTTTTTCAGGGAGGCTGTGAGGAAACGGCCGTATTCGCCGTCATTGGGTGCTCCCGCCACACAATCGCCGCCCTCGCCCGCGCCAACCTTATTCAATGGCAAGACAAGCGCATCACCCAGCTAGAAACCTTGCGCGTGGACGGCTACACCCGCCTTTTGGCACACAATCAGGCCGACGACTACCAAAAACGGCACGCCACCTACTACGCCACCCTCGCCCAAAACATTCATCACGGCCTGCTGGGGGAGGCACAAACGGTATGGGTCGAATACGCCCTGCGCGACCATCTCAATTTATTGGCGGCGGTGCGCTGGGCCATCAACGCCCAAAACGGCGACTTAGCCATCGCCCTCACAGGCTGGTTATGGTGGTTTTGGTATCGGCAGGGGCTGCTAACAGTCGGGCGCGATTTGCTTACCGCCGCTTTACAACTCACAACGGCCGATCTGGCACAACGCGCACAAGCAGTCAACGGCCTCGCCAGCCTTTGCATGGAACAGCACGCCACCGCTGAAAGTTTGCGCTATCATCAAGAAGGTTTGGCCTTGCGGCAACAATTAGGCGATCAAGCCGGTGTCGCCATTGTCTTGCACAATATGGCGCTGACAGCATACCGCATGGGTGATTTTGAACAGGCGGTTGATTGGCTGTTGGCGGCCATTAAGACCGATCCAGATGCGCCAAACGCCCTCAGCTATGCCCATTTGGGCCTTATCGCCCAAGAAATGGGGGATTTGGCGCAAGGGCGGCACTGGTTTGAAACAGCGCATCTGCTGGCCAAAACGGCCGATTCCTGGACACAAGCCTTTGTCGCCTGCAACTACGCCGATCTGCTGTGTGCGGCTGGTGCCATCCGCGAAGCACACGCATTGGCCGAAACCAGTTTGCGCCTCTTCCGCGATCAACAAGACAACCTCTACCTCAGCGACGCCCAATTGGTACTCGCCAAAATCGCCCTGGCACAGGAAGCCTATACAGAGGCTGAAACATGGTGCGAGCAAGCCATTGACGGCTATCGCCAACGCCAACAACAATTAGAATTGATGACCGCATTGCTTTTGCAGGCACAGCTAACATTGAAAATGGGGAATAAAACAACAGCGCAAACTGCTTTTACAGAGGCCCAAACAGTTGCCGAACACCTACAAATTCCCATCACGCCACGAATTCAAAACCAATTCCAGCAGATGGTAACCGTGCTGGCCAGATAAAAGATGCAAACGCGTAGGCCAATTGTCGGCTAACGAACTGCGCATCAAACAGCAAGATACGGCCGTTCCTCCTAAAATAATTAAGAGTGACGCACTAAAAGGGCTATGGATGGTGTCCCCACCGTGCCACCACCAGTTCGGTCAAGAGAGCAGCCCTTCGGGATTGAGAGGCGGCCGGAGCAACGACGTAACGCCTAATACTATCATCTGGCAAGGTTAAAAGGAGGAACTCATGGGTTCAGAAACAGCACGAGGGAAGAAATGGGAACGCATCTACCTGCTGGTCCAGATGGCTGCCCTATTCCTCATGGGCATGAGTGCAGCCTGTACCGAACCCCCGTCTTTGGTCCCCACAGCAACCGCTGACCCAATACAAACTGCCAGCCCCACGGCCGTTCCTCCACAAACGACAGCTATTGCCTCAGCAACGGCCGTTCCCACCACCCCCCCAGGCCCCACACAAACCGCTCCCGCTACGCCTGCGCCCACACCAACCCCTGTGCCCACGCTGCCAGCCATCACGCACCCCTTGCGCAGCCACCAAATGATTTGGTTTGTGCGGGACGGCAAATTGTGGCGGTCTGACGTGCATGGCGTTGAACTAGAGCAGCTCGGCAATGATGATTTCCTAAGCTGGGGCGAGGCGGATGGCTTTGGTCTGGCCAGTTTGCGCCTATCGCCAGACGGCCGTTGGCTGGCCAACCCCATCCACCAAGACAACAAGCTGCACATCCTTGATCTAGGCACCGGGCAGGAGCGCGTGCTGCCAGTTAACGGCTCCGAGCTGGCCTGGTCGCCAGACAGCCGCACCCTGGCCTACGCACCCGTCCGCAACTTTCCCACCAGCCCACCACCTGGCTGCGCCCTCTGTCTCTATGATCTGGCCACAGACACGCACACCAACCTCATTCCCAACAGCGATCCATCCCTTGACTCCATTCGCAATCTGGTTTGGTCGGCCGACGGCTCAAAATTGGCCTACGGCTGCTGCTTTGTGCCGCGTGAGCCGTATGAAGGAATCAGCGACGGCCGTATCGAAACCATCCACATCGGCACCGGTGCACTCAGCGAAGCAGGGCCGCTCACCAGCAGCGTCGGCGGCGGCGTGGCCCGGTTCTGCTGGCGTGATGAAAACATCGTAACCACAGACGCAGCCCTGGGGGACCGTTGTGCCGCAACAGTCAGCGACTGGTTCAACCCAATCAGCCGCGATAATTTGCTGGCAGCGTGGGAAGCGGTGCCCAGCAGCAATGATTGGACGGCGACGCGGCTCACTGTCACCAATCGAGCCACCGGGCAACTTGTCTGGGAACGCACCTTGGACACAACAACGGCTTTACGGCTGGGCTGGTCGCCAGACGGCCGTTACCTTTTCTTCGACGATGGCCGCCCCAATTCCCCCATTTGGCAGCTGACTGCCGACAACAGCGAACTGCGCCAAATTTCGCCCGATGGCATCTTGCTGGGCATTGTGAACCGTTGGGAATCGTTTCAACCGCCGCAAACTGTGTCGCCAAACGGCCGTTGGCAGGCCAGCAGCCAGATCGAAGAACCCATTACCGTGACGGAAGCTGAACTGGCACAATACCCTACCGGGCAAAAATACCGCACAACCTTAACCGTGCAGGCCGTGGATGGCAGCCAAACCTGGACAGCTGTCGATGAGTGGCGCACCTACGGCCTGGGCTACACGCAGCCAGAACCGATACGCTGGTCGGCAAACGGCCGTTACCTTTACTACGCCAACGTGCCCAACCCCGATGGCTGCGCGGTGCTGGTCAACGGCGGCGACTTGTGGCGACTGGACTTGACCAGCGGCACGGTGACAGAGATGGCCCCTTACATCGGCCTGGTGATGGCCCTTTCTCCCGATGAAACCAGCCTGGCGGTGGACGCTTCGTACGGGCGCGGCTTTCTCATTCGTGATCTGGCCACGGGCGCAGAACAAACCGTGCCGCTGCCCCAACCTGCCGAATCATGGCGGATGGGCGGGTTGGCATGGTCACCAGACGGCCGTCATCTACTCATCATCCAGCTGCTCAATGCGTGTAACGGGCTGGCACCACAAACAACGGCGTTGGTGCGGGTTGATTTGGCTGAAGAAACGGGGGAGGCAACGGCCGTTACCCTTCTGGAGCCAGACGCGCGCAGCTTCACGCTGATGCAGTGGATCCGCCCCGACGAAGTGCGGCTGCAAGATGCGGCAGGCACCATCTGGTACATGGACGTTTTTTCTGGCTTCATGGCGCAAGGCCCAAATTAGTGAAACAGCTTCGCCAAAGTTGGCAGCAGATGTGATGGGCTAACACCTAATTTAAGGGAAACGGCCGTTCCTCCCCCCAACACCCCCCGCCAATTCACCACAGTCTGCCGCCACACCTGCGGCTGATCCACGTACCAACTATCGTTTAGAAAAGCCCGAATAACAACATGGCCTTTTGGGATTTTGACTACTTTTTGTATACTGCTCGTGCGCGTTTTTATTGATCCTGGCAAGTTTATCATGCAACTGTGCCGCATAAACCCAAGAAAAAAGCTTATGTCGCAAGATGTGCAGATATTTGTTGAGAACCACAGGTTTATCAAGCAAAATACACCGTCGGAGGTTTTATGTTTGTAAAGTCCATTAAACATCATTTCATACAAAAAACGACACTGTTACTGTTTCTCGGTTTATTTGCCCTCATAAGCTGTGCGCCAGCACAAAGTGGTGTTGAAGCAGACGAAGCAGGCGGCGACGTGGCCTGGGTTTATCATGATACTTGGTCAGATAACGTTCACTTTCCAGAGTGGGGGCTAACCAGAGGCCGAGGTGTGGGATTTATGCGGCCGGAACAGCGAGATGTTTATCCGTATGATCGTGATTCAATCCAAAAGTTTGAAACGGAGACAAAGAACTTTGAGATTGATCTGTCTTTAACTTCCGGCATTGAACGTGAGTCACCCGTTTTGATTTCACTGTTTGTCAATTATGAGCAAGTAGAATTTATGCTAGATGGCAAAGTGGGTTTGCTGCACCACGTTGTGCTTGAGCCAAATCAGGAATTAGAAATTCCCATGAGCATTGCATTTGAGAATGAAGGCTGGCACGATGTTTTTGTTGTCGCTTTTTATTCGCCAGAGAAACATCCAGCGGATGCTGAGTTACGCTTACCGGGCAGTGGTATCCATCTTGGTGGATTCCGCACCGTTGTTTGCGTTAAAAATTGTGAGAAACCTGATATTATCATGACGCAGTATGTGGGCGAACCCATCGAAGCCATAAAACTCTCTGGAATTAGAGCACTTTTGCTCAGCCCGGGGGATGAAGAACCACAGCGTCGCTTATTGCCAATTGCTACGGTTGAGCCAAACCAAGATTTGCCTGTGGAGCTGTGGGCACGTAATCTAACGGATGCAGAGCGTAATTACGTGGTCATCCCTATCCACGATTTCCTTCAGGTTCCTTTTAAGGAAAATGGCGATGATAAAATGCTTTTTCAAATGCCGCCAGACAGCAACCTGTTGGTCTCTGGGATTATTAAAGGGGCCAATGATGGCTTTCATGAGTTTCTCACAATCACCATAGTCGATCCATTTCAAAGCTTAGAGGGTGGGAATGTTGTTGATCCTTTTGTAAAATCTGAAATGCGAACAGGCATCATTGTAGATGGGTAAACTAAAAAGGAATATTATTTCTCAGCAAAGCCCATTATCTCTACTTGCTTATTCACCGACTTGCTTATTGCTCGCTTCAGCCACAAGCGGCCGTTAGGCAACGAGCTCAGTGAGTGATTGAATCATGCTTCTTCGATCGGAACCAAGTTTTAGCGCAACGGCCGTTCCCCCCCCCAACACCCCCCGCAAATTCGCCACATTCTGCCGCCACACCTGCGGCTGGTCCACATACAAACTGTTGTGCAGGATGGCCTGAATCACTTCGGCTTCCCCCACCGCTTCAACCACCGTCGCCTCATTTTCGTGGCGAGACAGCAGGCAGAGAATGATTTTTTGGGGGCAAACGGCCGTTTCCCACACATAATCCGGGTTTACCGCACGCAAATCCACCCGGTACTTCGTTTCCTGGCGCACGACTTCTGGTTGAAGGAACGGCCGTAATTCCGGGAACTGATCCACCATGTCGCTGCGCAGCTTGGCCAGCCCCACCGGGTAGCCGTGCAAAAAGCCGTCGCCATCCACAAACACCATGCTGTCCGTCAGCAAGCGAAAGCCCGCCAGCGCCAGCCGCAGCGCCGTACTGCTTTTGCCCGTGTTGTGCGGGGCCAGCAGCAGCAGCGCCACCCTGTTCCGTACCAGGCAGGAAGCGTGCAGCATCCCATAACCATGCGAGATAACCAGATTCAACAGCAGCGTGTGCAGCACACATTGGGCCACCAGCTCTGGTTTGGCCGCAAGTTGGGGAGAGAGAACGGCCGTACCCAACCGCCGCGACAAATCTAGATGCACCACGCCCCAGCCGCCCAGCTGCATCATCAGCCAATCGGCGCTGCCGCTGTAGGTGATGTGCTGCATCAGATCGTCCGGCGCGGGGCCGGGTAGCTGGCGCATGGGCTGCACCACCAGCTGGAGCGTGCCCAGCGGTGGTTTGGTCTGCGCCGTTTGCGTGTAATTTTGCAGGGCAACTTCAACCGCGGCCAGCACCCCCCGCCTCATTGCTCTCCACCACCAGCGGATGGCCAAACAGCCGCACCTCCTGCCGAAAGCGCAGTTCGTTGGCCCGACGCTGCCAAAAGTCGTCCAGGTCGCTCTCATGTAGCTGAGACAGCCAATCGCCGTCGGGAATCTTTGTCATGGGGAATGCTCCAGCGTGGGGCGCAGCCAAAACCAGTAAAGCAGCCCGCCGCCGATGGCGGGCAGCCAGCCGCCCAACCCAAAAATGGCGGTGACGGCGGGCAAATTCAGCGGCACCGTTTGCAGCAAAATGAGCTGCAGAACGGCCGTTCCCGCCAACAAAATAACAAACGGCAGCGGCCGCGTCGCCAAATAAAAGTTCAACCAGATGACGGTGAGGCCCACGCCCAACATCGCCGCGCCCATGCCGCCCAGCAGCGGGGCCGCCGCCGCATACGCGGGGCCGAGCGTCCAGCTAATCAGCGGCGCACCAAACAGGGTGAGAACGGCCGTTAACAGCACCGTCGGCAGGCTCACAACAACGGCCGTTTGCCACAGCAAGCGGTCCGGCGACTGTTTAGCCGCCACCCGCGCCACCGCTCGCGGATACATGATCACAATCACCGCCCCCGGCAGCAGCAGCAAAATACGACGCAGCAAAACGGCCGTCGCGTACAGCGCCGCATCCGCCGCAGGCAAGAGGCGGTTCACCCAAACCAAATCCAGGCTGAGCAGCGCCATGTAAGCGGCGTAAGCGACCAGGGCATTGAGGGTGAGCGTGCTGGCCGACCAACGATATTTTGGCGGAACGGCCGTTCCGCCACGCCAAACCAGACCACCCAGGCAAGCCAATCCCACCAGCAGCGACACCCCGCCCCCCAACGGCATCGCCCCGATGGCCCCATTCAGGCCCAAACCGAATGCCGAAATGAGCAGCAGCCCGACGGCAAAACGGCCGACGGCATACCCCAGGCGCATCCCGCCAAACCAGCCAAAGCGGCGCTGCCCTTGCAGCAGCCCGGCCACCACCGGCCGCGTCGTGGCAATAAAAATCATGAAGGCGGCCAGGGCAACGGCCGTTTCCGGCAGGTTCAACCAGGCGGCCAACAGCCCGCGCCCCAGCCAGATGAGCAGCACCGCCGCCAGCCCCACCAGCCCGCTGCGGCCCAAAAAATGACGAAAAATGGCAAAATCGGTGTGCGCAGGTAAATCGGTAGCCAGGTTGGCTTCAGCAACGTAGCGGGCCAGCACCGGCTGCATCACCGCCGCCGTGGTGAGAACAAGCAGCAAAAGGCTGTTGATCGTTTGCGCGGCGGCAAAGTCGGCGGGCAGCAGCACGCGGGCCAGGTAGATGTGAAAACCGTAGTCGATCGCATTGGTCACGCCGTCGATGGCCAGCAAAAAGCTGGTTTGCTGCACGGCTGGCCGCTGCCGCCACGGGGTCCACACCGCGCGCAATCCAATCATGCGTCCACTTCAAGGCGATTAAAGAGGGAGGTGCTGAAATTTTGCCGCCGCAGCCGCCAATACCGCTCCCAGGTGAAATAAACTGTGTCGATGGCGATACGGCCGTACTGCCCCAGCGCCCGCAAAAAATGGCCCACGCCGCGCCAAACGGTGCCGCTGCCGTACCTGCGCCGCAAATAATCCCGCCCCGGAAAACAATATTCCAACAAATCCAGCAGGCGAATCGGCCGTAAAATAAACGCGCCGTTGGTGATGAGCAATAATTTCCACAATTTGCTGGGGGGCTGGCCGAGGTAAACGGCCGTTTCATACGCCACCACCTTCTGCATCACCCACTGCTTCAGCCGGTTTGGCCCCACCACCGGCAAACCAGCCAGCACCCATTCCGGCACCGGGGCGTGCAGATAAGCGTGACACACTTGCAGCACCGCCCCCAAAATTTCCGCCGCGCCCCAGGCGTGGGCCAGATCGACGGTTTGCCGCCAATCAATTTTGCTCTCATGCTGCTTCACCAGTTCGGCCACGTCCACAAAATACAGCAACATCCCATCCGCCAAAATGATGCGCGCCAGGTCGGGATGGTTCAGCACGCTGGGCAGGTAGATGGCGTGTTTCACCAGGTGAATGGCCAAACTCAGCAGCAAATCGGGCAGCGCCAGGTCGGCCACCGGCGCACCCAGCAGCGTGCCCGGCGTCGTCCGATCCATCACCGCCTCGTAATCAATCGTTAGCCGCGTCAGGGGATGGTCCAGCGCCCAATGCACCTCGTACCACAGCCGCAAATCTGGCGTGCAGCGCTGCTGGTGCAGATGGTGCCGCGCGTAGTAGCGGTCGTCCATCAGGTTGGGCCAATTTTGCCCAATTTCCATCTCATCCAAAATGCCGATGCTGTCGTCCACGTCCCGCGCCCGCACCAGCACGTCGATATCACCGCCGGGGCGTACGGCCGTATCCCCATACACATTTTTGGAAACAGAGAGACCTTTGAGAACGGCCGTTTCAATCCCCCGCTCCTTTGCCTTTTGCAGGTAAATTTGCAGCGACTCCCCCATAACGGCCGCATCCTGCCGAAACTTGGCCGCACCTTCTTGCAAACTGGCTAAATCGGCGGCTGGCAGTTCCCCCAAAACCTGCCGCGCGTCTAAAAAGGTGAGCAGCAGCGTCTGGGCGCGGTTCCACAGCCCCACCCGTACCAAAGCCGACCCATCTACAAACGCCGGCAAGACGGCCGTTTCCGGCCGCCGCCAATGCCGGGCACATTGCCAAAGCCAAATCTCATACGGAAATAGGTCAGATGAAAATGAATCTACTTTTTTCATAAAAACGTACAAATTGTCGAATCAAGTAAACTGGTTATACTAATTACCAATGGTTCTGGCAAAAACGCCATCCGTTACCGACATTACATTGTCATTTCTCTACGAATTAACAAACCAGGGAACGTTTGGAATGCGTCCAGAAACAGGTGATAAATTTGGTCAAAGGGAGGCACGTTACCGTCCAGGTGCGGCCCACTTCTTAAATTTAGGAGAGAACTATGTACAAAAAACCAGCAATCACCAAGCACGAAGAACTGACCCAGGTTACGTTCAGCAGCCACTAGTCACATCCCCCAAATAACAATTTAAGCAAATAAACCAATTCCAAGCAGGAGAAGGTAAATGTACAAAAAACCAGCAATCACCAAGCACGAAGAATTGACCCAAGTTACCTTTAGCAGCCACTAATTTTGGTAGGGTGCCAAAGAATCTAAATTAAACTTTGCTGTATCGGTTGGTAATGTGCCTCTCTTTGACCAAGATTTTTTAATCGCATGACAACCTCCACAGCAACGACAACAACCCAAAACCTGCTAGACGTTTTACGCCCTCAACAACAATCTGAACAATGGTTAGCGCAGGCCCAACAGCTCAATTGGGATGATTTTGCCGTGCGGGCCATCGCCTTTGGCCTGGCCCCACAGATTTTTGCCCGATTCCAGCAGTGGCAGGCAAAAATTCCGCCCAAAGCGCTGGCCAAGCTGGCCGTCACCCACAAAATGCAGGCCCAGCGCAGCGCCGCCATTGACGCCCAGCTGGCCCAGGTTTTAACTGCCTGCGCTACGGCAAATTTGCACCCGGTTGCCCTCAAAGGGGTGCATCTGGCCGCCTGCTACTACCCCGAACCCGCCCAACGCCCCATGAACGACATCGATTTGCTGTTCACGCCCGATGAACTGCCCCGCGCCGAGGCGCTGCTGCTGGAGCTGGGCTACGGCGGCAAGCACAAATCGGCCGAGACGGGGGCGCGGGTGACCAAACACACCAGCACCTTCCGCCGCGAAGAGACCGCAAAGCAAAACGCCACGCCCAACCCGTACCTCTCCGCCAGCCTGGATCGCACCATCGAGCCGCACAGCTCGCTGGAAGAAAGCTGGTTTGGCCTGAAGGTAGACATCACGCCGGGGATTCGGGACAGGCTGGCTACGGCCGTTCTCACCCCCACCGCCCCCGCCTGCCACGTCCTCAACCCCACCGACCTGCTGCACCACATCTGCCTGCACTTCAGCTTCCACCTCATCCAGGGCGCACCCTCGTTTGTGCAGCTCACCGATTTGCTGGTCATTACTCAGAACCAAACCTCCGGGAGGTTCCTGGGCTCATCGGGGTCATTTGCCAAACCTCCCGGAGGTTCATTTTCGGAGGAGCGGGCATCCGAAGCGGCCCGGTTTGCAGCTTCGGATGCAAACGCCTCGACTGGCAAGGTGGAGTGGGACATTTTTTTGCAGCGCGTCGCCGAGGCAAAAAGCGCGGGTTACGTGCTGGCGGCGCTGACGCTGGCCCAAAAGCTGGTCGGCGCCCCGCTGCCCGACCACATCTTGCCCCAGCTGGCCGAGCAAACGCCTGCCAGCCTGCGCCAGCGCATCGCCCAGATGGACCTGGCCTACGTGCTGCGCCGCACCCAGCAAAAACCGCTCAACACCGTCGCCGACCGGCTGCGGCGCGGCGTCAAAGACCGCATCGAGATTGCCCGCTGGGCACCGACCTGGGGCGAAAAGTGGCGGGTGTGGCAAACGGCCGTTCAGTTCAGCCGCACCGATACGGCCCAAATGTTACGCAAGTAAAAAACACCCCCTCCCTAGCCCTCCCCCGACGGGGGAGGGAATTGAATCCCCCCTCCCTTCGGGAGGGGGTTAGGGGGAGGGAAAACGGAGAAGAACCCTTTTGAACCTATCCCGCCTACTTTCACTCACCCTGGCCGTCGCTGGCGGCGTGGCTTCCAGCCGCGTGTTGCAGCGACGCCAGCAGTGGGAAGCGCAAAACAACCGCGTCGCCATCTGCGTCGATTTTGACGATGCCCAGGCCGCCGCCATCCGCGCCGGGCTGCCGCTGACCGAACTGGTAGAAATGCTGGCCAGCAACGGGGCCACCCACCTCTCCCTGCCGGAGCTGACGCTCAACCGGCTGCGGCAAACGGGCCAACTCACCCCGCAAGCCCCGGCCCAGCCCCGCCCCGATGCGCCCCGCGTCGGCCATTGGAACTACCTGCACGGCCCGGAAAATTTGGTGCGCCACCTGGCCACCGAGCTGCGCGAACGGCTGCCCTACACCCAGGCCAGCTGCCACGACGCCCAAACGCTCGTCTTTGCCGGGGATTTGCCCACCATCGGCGAAATCGGGCTGGGCTACGATGTGGCCCTGGCGCGGCGCATCCAGGCCAACGGGCTGGCGCTGCTGCCCCGCCCCGTCAGCTACGCCTGGCCAGAGAAAGATTTGCTGGAGCGGACCTTGGGGCAAACGGCCGTTCTCAGCCCCCTCGTCGCCTTTGCCGGAAACATGATTTTGGGCCACGAAATGCACCTGGACGAAACCGTCGAGGCAATGGCCGACAACGATTTGTCGCTGGTTTATTTTGCCGAATCGCGCCACCAAAAAGGGGATTGGTTTGTGGCCAAGCGGCGCGCCCCGAACGTGGTTTTGGCCCACCAGTTCACCCCCGAAGAGATGATTCCGCTCGATTTTCACGCCGCCAGCCACAACTGGGCGCATTTTGCCCGCGAGCGCGGCATCCGGCTGTGCTACGTCAACTTTTTCCGAGTGCTGCACGCCACCGCGCCGCTGGAAGGAATCGATTACGTCCACCACCTGAAGCACGCCCTGGAAAATGCGGGCTACATCGTCTCCCGCGAGATTGGGCTACCCACGCCCGTGCCCGCGCCGGACACGCACGAATTAGCGCTGGCGGGGGTGAGCGTGGCTGGCATTGGGGCAACGGCCGTTTCCACCCTCCTCAACCTGCCCGAAGCGATCGCCCTGCCGCTGACAATCGCCGCCGCGGGCGCAGCCGCCGCCCTGCCCTTTGTGGAGGAACAGCGCAACCAGGCCGCCATCGCCCGCCTGGCCCATTCGCATGAGCACGATCATGCACATGACCATCATCACCACGACCACGAGCATGATGATGCCCACGACCACGGCCATCACCATCACGACCACGACCATGACCACGGGCACGATCACGGCGATTTGGCGGCGCTTTACCCGCCCTCCTACGCGCCAAAATTGATTGCCCTGGGCGCAACCGCGCTCACGCCGATTGCCGTCCAGCAGGCGGCCCGCTTGGACGGCGCGGCGGGCTGGCTGGCGGGGCTGGCCTACCAGGCCACCGCAGCGGCGGCGCTGGCCACCAGCACCAGCGGGCAGGAATACCAGCTGCGCATCGAGGCGTACAAAGGGTTTAATTTGGATTGGTTAGTCCCGTTGGCAACGGCCGTTCTGCAGCTCCCCAATAACAACACAAAAGCGGTCGCCTTGGCCGTGCTGGGCGCGGGCTGGCTGGCAGCGCGGCAGCAAAACCTGGACGTGCTATCCGCCCTTGATTCGGGCCACGCGGAGGGGCACACCCACCACATTTCGGCGGCGATGGCGGCGATGGGCGACCTACAGATGGCCATCGGCCCCAAACCGGCACGGAAGTGGGCGGGCTTGGGGCCAGCGGCCACGGCCGTTGCGCTGCTGCTGGCTAATCGAGGGTATGAGAAGGGAACGGCCGTTCCCCTCATCCTGGGCACCATCGGCCAAACAATGGGGCTGGTCGGCTTCCGCCACCCGGAACGCGCCCTGAAAGACACCCTGCAACAAGCCGCCCCCAGCTTCGCCATCGGCGCGGGGGTGGGGTTGGTGGCGCTGCTCCTCAGAGACAAATCAGCGTTCTGATTTTTATCAACAGATTTCGCAGATTTACCAGATAAATCCTTTCAATCTGCGAAATCTTTGATTCTTATGAAACTCCCAAAGTCTGCCAGCGACACCCGCTTTTGCCACATTCCCGCCGGGCCGTTTGTGTATGGGCCAGAGGTGTGTTACGAGCGGCTGGCACAGTGTCCCCCGTTTAAGCCGCAGCAGACGATGGCGCTGCCGGAATTTTGGCTGGCGGAGTTTCCGGTGACGTACCGGCAGTGGCGCGAATTTTTGCAAGAGACGGGGCATGAGTGGGCTGGCAGCTGGTACGCGGTGGTGGGCGGCTGGCGCGGCACCTTTTTGCGGGCGTACGCACCCGCCGCAACCTACCCGGCCGGGCACGATGATTGGCCCATCGTGGACGTGACGCAGGCGGAGGCGTACCTGTACTGCGATTGGCTATCCGAAAAGCTGGGGGTAAAAATGACGCTGCCCACGGAGTTTCAGTGGGAGAAGGCGGCGCGGGGGGTAGACGGCCGTTTCTACCCCTGGGGCAACCAAAAACCACGTCCTGAAATTCAGTGGCAGGCGACGTTTCCGGTGAAGCCCGCATCTTATTTGTTTAGTTTGCTGGTCAAGCCCCGCCGCGAGTGGGCGCGGGCCGGTTGGTATTGGCGCAATGGGTATCCGCTGCCGGTGGGCACGATTCCGCAAAACGTGTCACCTTACGGCTGTGTGGACATGAGCGGCAACATTTGGGAATGGACCAGCAGCCTGTACCATCCCGACCTGCCCGATTTTCACGTGGTGAAGGGCGGCTCGTGGGGGTACACGATTCACCATGCGGCCGGCAACGTGCGCAGCGCGTGCAGCGTCACCACCCCCAGCCGGGATTACCATGCGCAGGGCACCGGGTTCCGGGTGATGGCGCTGGCGAGGCCGGAGTTAGTGAAAACATGGACCGGCTGATTCTCATTCTCGTTGCGTTGCTGCTGCTGGGGACGGCCGTACTCATCTACCGCCGTTTGCCTAGAGGCTTGACGCACTGCCCAACTTGTGGCTATGCGCAGCCACCGGAGCAGTGGCCCACACAAAACCAGCGGCGGCACGTCAACGGCCGTTACACCATCACCCCCCTGCCCACCTGCCCACAGTGCAATTTTGTGTACGAGGAGCCGCAGCCCGGCAAACGGCCGTCATCGCGCCGCAAAGATGATTGATTCGATGGCCAGGCTTAACCGCGACGGATCGTTGTGGCTAAACGGAAAGGCGTCCGGCAGGATGAGTACCAGTTCATTGAGCTTGTTGGGCAGAAGGAGGGCCGAATCTAGGGGAAGAACGGCCGTTTCCGCCACCAAACCTGGCTGCTGCACCAAAACAATCTCGTCCACAAAAGTTCCATTTAACCAAATTTGCACCCGCTGCCTGCCAAACGCCGCCGACTTTAGCTGCAAATCGTAGTTACCCGATGGCACATCCCCCAACTGGAACAAAACGGCCGCTTCGTCACAAAACAGCTCCCGGTCGCGGGCGCGGTCGTTGTCGATGGGTGCCCAGCCGATGAGGGCGGCAGGGCTGCTGTGGGGCGGCGGGATGTTGTGGAGGGAGACGGCCGTTTCCATCCCGTAGCGAATTATTTCACCAAAGGTGTACGGCCGTAACACCGCTTCCTCCGCCACGATTTGCCGGGTGCGCTGGGCGGCCATCTGGCACATGCTGCCGTTGCTGGCGGCAAATTGTGGATAGCGCCAGCTAAATAAATCGCCCAGCGGCGCGGTGTAGGGCGGCAGCGGTTGGTGGCTGGCGACAACGTTCCACAGCGCCACGCTGGTGTTGAACAACCCCTGGTAGCTGTGCAGCCAGATGCCGATCAGCCCTAAAACCAGGTAAGCGGCCGCAAATCGGCGTTGTAGGCTGGTTCGTTCCCGGCGAATTTGCCGCCACGCCAGCAATGCCAGCAAAAAAAGCGCCAGCATCAACTCGGTGAGAATGCGCGGACCAAAGGCGTCGCCGCCCCACCAGACGGTACCGCGCAGCAGCACCAGCAGATGCAGGCTAATCCAGCCCAGGCAAAGCCAGGCCAGCGGCTGCCGCCGCAGCCAGCGCCCTGAAAACAGGAGCAGAACGGCCGTTGGCACATAAACAAACAGCCCGCGCCCCGAACTAAACAGCACCCCCAACAGCGCCACCCAGACCGGCCCACGCGCCACGCTCAGCCGGGCGGCGCTGTAATAAATGGGCAGCCAGCTGCCAAATTCCAGCTTCGACCAGAGCAAAAAAAGGGCGAGAAGGGTGGCGGCGGTAACGGCCGTCACCACCAGTTCGCGAATTTGGGGAGAAAAAAACAAAGATTTCACCGATTTAGAAGATTCTTCCATAACGCTGTGGCCGGTGTCCTCACCGTGCCACGCGGCGCGATAAGCTAACAGCCCCAAAACCGGCACAATGAAAGCCGCAGCGGCCGCGCGGGAAAAGTAGGCCAGAAAAAGCAGCAGCCCCAGCCAAAACGGCTGAACGGTCTGGGATTGGCCCATCGCCCGGCGCACCAGCAGCAGGAGCGCGGCGGCAATCGCCAGCACAGAAAAGTTAATGCTCCACAGCGCCGTGCCCATCGTGCTAATCAGCGTGCTGCCGAGGAGGGAAACGGCCGTAACCACCAATCCCGCCTTCCAGGGCAAAAAGCAGCGAGCAATGCCCGCCATCAGCCAGAGCAGCGCCACCAGCGACAGCGCCGAGAGCAGCCGCTGGGCGTTGATGTTGTCGGCGGCGAGGCGCATGTCCCAGCCAGCCAGTCGGGCGATGGCTACAAGCGGCACAGAGAGCAGTGAGGGGCCAGCGGGGAAGTAGTTGTAGAAACGGCCGTTCCGCTCAACAATATTGAAGTTGGCCGCAAAGTTGGCCGGTTCGCCCCAAATTTCATCGTTGGCGTAGGCGTCTAGGGCGATGGTGCCGTTGTCCAAAATGGATTGGGAGACGATGAGCGTATAGCGGGGGTCGGAACCTGCACCGTAAATGAGGCCATGCCACGCCAGCAGGAAAACAAGTCCGCTCAAAAGCAGCATAATGGCAAGGGAAACGGCCGTAAAAAAAGGCGTCTCCTTGGAATTATCTATCTGGTTAACTATACTCAGGCTCGGCATGAGCGATTATACCTTGCGACCCGAACTTCCCCACGACAAATTAGCCGCTGTGACCAACACGCTGGCCCGCTGGCTGCCTGGGTCGGTGGATGATACGGCCGTTGCCCATTGGTCCCAACCCGAATGGGAAGCGGCGCTGTGGGTGGTGTATTGGCAAAACGCCCTGCCCTGGCTGGCCGCGCGGGTGCAGGAAGCGAGAATCGAGGTGCCGGAGGGGGTGAACGGCCGTCTGCAAACCATCAACCACGCCAGCCGAGAACGAACCCAGGTGATGCTGGACGCCTGCACCCAGATTTTGGCCGCGTTCCGGCAGGCGGGCATCGACGTGATGCTGCTGAAGGGGGCGGTGCTGGCCCCGCTCATCTACCCAGACCCGTTCCAGCGCCCCCTGGCCGACCTGGATTTGCTCATCCGCCCCCAAGATGTGGCCACCAGCCGGGAAATTATGCTGAACCAGCTGGGTTATCGTTATTACTCCCGCAGCGCCGAGGATGAGGTGTATTTGCGCGGCGAGCGCAAAGAGAATATTTGGGCACCGGACAACGTGCATCCGGTGGAGGTGCATTTTACGCTGCGCGAGGAGTATGCGGGCATTGGCTATGAGCTGGCGGAGGTGATGTGGCGGGAGAGTGAGGAACGGCCGTATTGGCAACAAACCACCGCCCGCATTCCCAACCCTGCCGCCCTGCTGCTGCACGTCAGCGCCCACACCACCAGCGATTGGATCATCCAGCGCGGTCGCTTGATGCACATCGACGACATCCGCCAGCTTTGCGCCGCCATGCAGCCCGCCGACTGGCAAACTTTTAACCGATTGGTGCAGCCAGCCAATGCGCGATTTATTTATCCAGCCTTTGCTTTTGTAACTAAATATGCCGATTTAGATATTCCGGCAGAAACAGTAAATTCGCTACGCGAAAATTGCCCGCAAACGCTGCTCGATTGGCTCGCCCAAACGGAACTGGCCGAAGCGTCCGAATCGAATCCAACCAACCGCAGCGGCATTGGCTTAGACATTGCCCGGCGGCTGGCCCGCTCCCGGCTGGACATGGCTCGCTTCTGGCTGCGCTCCTTTTTCCCCCGCCGCTACAATCTGGCCAAGCGCTACCCCCGGCTCGTGGAAACGCCGTTTTGGCCATTTGCCTACTTACTCATAAACTTAGATCGCTTGTGGAACATCGCTCTAAAAATTTTACCGCGGAGGACGCGGAGGGCGCGGAGGGAAGTGAGGTGAAGGAGAGCTTGGACGGTATTACGGAGCAAATTATTGGTGGGGCAATTGCGGTACATAAAGCGTTGGGGCCAGGATTGTTAGAATCTGCCTATGAAGCGTGTTTGGTGTACGAACTGCGTCAGCGCGGTTTGAAAATCGAGCAACAAAAAGAGCTACCCATTGTTTATGGAGAAGTTAAGCTAGATTGTGGCTATCGCCTGGATTTGTTCGTGGAAGGGTTGGTCATCGTCGAGCTAAAAGCGGTGGAGCGTCTTGCTCCCATCCATGAAGCCCAACTGCTTTCTTACCTGAAATTGGCAGATTGTCGCCTTGGGCTTCTCATAAATTTTAACGTCACCCTGCTCAAACGAGGCATCCGCCGCCTAGCCAACAACTTATAAAACTCCGCGCCCTCCGCGCTCTCCGCGGTGAAAAAATGACAGAAATCATAAAGGCAACCAACTTAAGCAAGACGTACCAGAGCCGGGGCAAGGCGGTTACGGCCGTTTCCCACATCAATTTCTCCGTGAACCAGGGCGAACTGTTTGGGCTGTTTGGTCCCAACGGCGCGGGCAAAAGCACGATTGTGCGCATGTTGACCACCTTGCTGGCTCCGACGGGGGGCACTGCCACAGTCAACGGCTTCGACGTGGTGCGGCAGGAGATGCAGGTGCGGGCTTCGATTGGGTTGGTGACGGCGGATGAACGATCGTTTTACGGCCGTCTGACCGCCCGCCAAAATTTGCAGTTCTACGCCGCCATGCAAAACGTGCCGCGTGGGCAAATTCCCCAGCGCATTGGCGAGGTGCTGGCGCTGTTTGGCCTGAGCCACAAAGCCGACGCGGCGACGCAGTCGCTGTCTACCGGGCAAAAACAGCGGCTCAACATCGCCCGCGCCCTCATCCACAATCCACCAATTCTTTTTTTGGACGAACCCACCAAGAGCATGGACGTGCAAACCAGCGACTTCGTGAAGGCGCTCATACGGGACGAACTGGTGAACCAGCAGGGCAAAACGGTGGTGTTCATCAGCCACGAGCTATACGAAATGGAGAATTTTTGCGACCGGGTTATCATTTTGGCCAATGGCACCGTGCAGGCGGTGGGCACGCCCGCCGAGCTGGGCGCGCTGCTGCCTCGCCGCGCCCTGTTCCGCCTGGTCGTCGAAGGCAATCCCGCCGCGCTGGCCCAAGGTTGGCAGGCGCTGGACGGCGTGGAGTCCGTGACGGAAATTTCGCGCGGCGCAACCCAGACGACGTTTGACATCGCGCTAGCCGACGAGCGGGTTTGGTTTGCGGTGCTGGCGGTGATTGAGGGGGGAAACGGCCGTCTCGAAAGCTACCACCGCGCCGACGACGAATCCTTGCGCCGCATCGTGGCCCATTTTAGTGGAGGAGAACTCACCGCGGAGAACGCGGAGGACGCAGAGAAAAAGCGTTAAAAATCTCTGCGCTCTCCGCGCCCTCTGCGGTTAAAAAACTATGACCGCAGCCAAACTACTTGCCCTCATCACCCACAACTTTCGCCTGGCCTGGGCGTACAAGCTGAACTTTGTCACCCGCTATCTGGGGATGATTATTTCGGTGCTGCTTTTTTTCTTTTTGGACCAGCTGTTGCAGCGCGGCGGCGCGGGGCAGGTGGAGGGGGGCACGTATTTTACGTTTTTGATCATCGGCGGCGCGTTTTCTAAATTTTTGGAGCTGAGCAGCCACGCCTTTTCGGCCAACCTGCGCGAGGAGATGCTGCAAGGCACCATCGAACCGCTGCTGGTGACGGCGACGCCGGTGACGCTGGCGCTGCTGGGGCCGTCGTCGTGGATGCTGCTGGAGGGGGTGCTGCTGGTGCTGATTCAGCTGGGGGTGGGAACGGCCGTTGGCGCAGATTTCTCCCAGGCCAATTGGGGAACGGCCGTTCTCGTCCTGCTCGTTTCCTTGTCCAGTTTAATCAGCTACGGCATCTTTTCGGCGGCGTTTGTGATCGTGTTTAAGCGGGGTGACCCGATGAACTGGTTCATCAACTCGGTGGCCTACGTGTTTAGCGGCGTCTTTTTCCCGGTGGAGCTGCTGCCCGCCTGGCTGCGGATCATCAGCTATGCGCTGCCGTTCACCTACGCGCTGCGTGCCCTGCGCGGGGCGCTGATGCGGGGCGAGACAATTGCGGAAGTTGGTGGGGATTTGCTGGTGCTGGGGGGATTTACGGCCGTACTGCTTCCCCTTTCCCTCTTTGCCCTGCGCTACGCCATCCGCCACCTGAAGCAGACCGGGGAGCTGGCGCATTATTAGCCGGTGGTCGGTGAACGGTAATCAGTGGTCGGTGAACGGCCGTTGTCAGTGGGTAAAAATCAAAGATTGCGCAGATTGGAAAGATTTTATCTGTTAAATCTGCGCAATCTGTTGATAAAAATCTGATTGGTTCGTTTAGAAGGATGGCACAATGGAGTTACATCCGTACGAAGATTCTTGGGGAGCGGATGATCCGCACGCCAATTTTAAGGAAGAGGTGGCGCTGTACAGCGTGGCGGATCCGCTGCCGACGCTGGAAAATCTGAGCAAGGACACCGGCATCCCCGTCCCGGCGCTCATCCGCTACATTTTGGTGAAGTACACCGCCTCTGGCTCCGATGCGGTTTTGGCGATGACGCCCTACGCCCTGCGCCAAATGCAGGATCATATTGACAAGGCAGAAACAACGGATACCCCTGAGGCGCGTCTGGCTGCCTACAAAGCCCTGCGCCAGATGATTGGCTGGCTGGCCATCGGGCCGATTTCGCTGGATTAATCGGAAAGCAAACCAACGGCCGTTTCCAACCGTATCATTTAGCAAAAGAAATATACTTTTTATCAAAAAATTGATAAATAGTGCCTTTTTGCTGAAATTGAGTAAGATAGAAACAGATTCAGCAACTTGATTTGGAAGAGGAAAAGTTAAAATGGCCCAACCAATGTTAACCCTGCAAGATGTGCAAATTTCCCCAGACTCCCTGCCGCAGCAGCCCTCCGACGCCAGCAACACGATTTTTCTCATCAACTTCCGCAACCACCGGGACATGTACCCGCCGTTTGGCATTATGTACGTGGCGGATGCGTTGGAGCAGGTAGGCTTTAGCTGCCGCGTTTTTCACGAAACGGCCGAATTCCTCGAACAATTTGTGGCGCAGGTGGCTGAGGAACGGCCGCTTTTCGTCGGCTTCAGCACCATCACCGGGCCACAGCTCCAGCCCACCATCGACGCCTCCAAGCGGGTGCACGAACTAGGGATCCCTGTGGTGTGGGGCGGCGTACACGCCACCATCATGCCCACCGACGTGCTCAAAGAGGAGTACGTGGACTTTGTCATCGTGAATGAAGGGGAGGAGACGGCGCAGGAGTTTGCCCTGATTTTGGCGGGGCGGGTGCCGCCGCGCGACTGGTCTACCGTGCCGGGGCTGGCGTACAAGCGAGAGGGTGATGGGTTTCCGATGTTTTTTCGGGAACGGCCGTTTATCCAGGACCTCGACAAGTTCAACCCACGTTGGGATTTGCTCGACGATGTCGAAGCGTATCTCATTCCCAGCGGGCCGTACCAGCGGGCCATCCCCGTTTATATTTCGCGCGGCTGCCCCTTCCGCTGCGGCTTTTGTTACAACGAAGTAGTGATGAAGCGCACCTGGCGGCAGCATTCCGACGAATTTATCATCAACCAGATTCAATGGCTGAAGGACAATTACCAGGTGGATGCGATTGATTACGCCGACGATTATCTGTTCGGCCGGATCAAGCCGATGCAGCGGCTGGTGGAAAAAATCGGGATGCCGTGGAGCGGGCAGGTGCGGGTGCAGCTGCTAAAGCCGGAATTTGTGCAGTGGATGAACGACACAGGCTGCCAATGGGTCAACATCGGCGTGGAATCGGCGTCGCAAGAGGTGCTGGACCGCATGACCAAAGACCAGGACGCCGAGCAAATTTTGTGGGGCATCGGCAATCTGGTGCAATACGCGCCGCACATCGAGGCCAACTGCTCTTTCATCGTGGGGATGCCGGAAGAGCAGCCGCACGAAACCAAAGAGACGTTCGACACCATCGAAGCGCTGTCCGCCATGAGCGAAAAAGTGCGCTGCTCCGTTTGCGTCTACATGCCGTACCCCGGCACGCCGCTCTGGGGCAAGGCGCTGGAGATGGGGTATGTGCCGCCCACCAACCAGGAAGGCTGGTGCGAGATGGACCTCAACCGGGGCAACACCCCCTGGATGAGCGACGACGAAGCCCAGGTGATGTGCGACATCAACGACATTTTGTTTGTGGGGCGGTCACAGGGACATTGGCTGCTGAAACCGTACTACAGCCTGCTGCGCTGGCGCTGGCGCAACCAATATTTCAAAAATTATTGGGAAGGGGCACTCAAAATGCGGCTCATTCACTCCCCGCTCAAACCACTCATCGCCTGGATGACCAAGCGAATGGTGACGTTCAACCAGACCACGCACAAAGGCACCATTTCTGAAGGGGCGGAGCTGCTGGGGTTGGATTATTCCAAGCCGTCTGGGGATTAAAACAAGGGGAGATTGGAGAATTGGAGATTAGAGATTGGTTCAATCAATCTCCAATCTCCTTTTTAGCGAGGAGTAAGCATCCTCAGATGCGTCTCGGCTAAAACCGTTCGCATGTGAGCATGCTCACGCCTCGGTTCGTTTAGGAGCCGTTGGCGACGAAGTTAATGATCAAATCGACTTCGTTTTCTACGTTGGCGACATTGGGAACCTCGGGAATATTGAGGCCGTAGGTGTCGCGCAGGACGGTGGCGGTGGCGGTGCCCTGAATGGCGGTTTCGGTAACGGCCGTTGCTGTCACCTCAAACGTCACTGTTTCCGTCACGTCCCGAATTGTTAATTCTCCTTCGATACTGAACTGAATAAATTCACCGACGGTTGCCGAAGCAGGCAGGCCAGAAACGGCCGTTGGCGTAAACGTTATAAATTCATACGCGCCCGTCTGCAAAATCTCGTTTTGGATGGCGCGATTGCGGAAATCATTGTCCGTGGCCAGGGTGCGGGCGTTAATTTGAATCACCCCCACCTGTGCCGTAGACAAGTCGCTGAGGTCCAGCGCAATTTGCCCGGCCACCTGGCCCGTCTCGCCCACCACGGTAATCCGGTTGCCGCGCAAATCTTCATCCAGCTCAAACCGCACCGTAGATGCATCCTGGCTGATTTCATAAACCACCAGCCCACCGGCCGGTGCCGCTTCCTCGGCAACAGGTTCTTCAGCAGGCGCTTCTTCAGATTCTGCCTCGGCCTCATCCACCTCTACCGCGGGCTGTTCCGATACGGCCGTTGGCTCTTCAACCACAGCAGGCTCCTCAGCTTCCTCAATTTCCAGCGGCACCGCCTCGATGGTGGCGCTAGGTTCCGCCGGTTCCTGTAAAAGTCCACACGCCGTGGCGGTGAACATCATTAAAAACAAAAGCAGTACACCAATAAAAATCTTCTTCACGAAATTCCTCCGTACATGGATTGCTGGCGCGAACTAAAAAATGTGCTGGCTGCGCCCGGATGCCAACAATCAATTTTACGGGCATCGATTTGCAGTAGACTTCTTTCTAGGCAGGCTCTCAGAAAAAATTAATCACTGATGTTATGCACTCCTTCTGGAAAAGATTTCAAAAGTCTCCATGGCAATTCGTTTATCACCAGAAAGAAACAAGACTTTTGAAATCGATGCAGCGTACCATGAATTAATCAGACGCAGTTCCCTCGCCCAGCCAGTTGTTTAGAAACAGCGCCACATCCAGATCAGCAGCATTGGGCAGTTCGTTCAGGGCAGTGACGGCGGCGGCGCGTACGGCCGTTACCTCTCCCCCATTCGCCTCAATCACCGCCGCTAAGCTGGTGCCCGCGTCTAGCTGCGCCTGAATCTGCTCCACAGAAAGATTGGTGGCTTCGGCAACGGCCGTAAACAGCACATTAACCGCCCCCGCCAACGAATTTTCTACCCGCTCGCCGGTTTTCACTTGCAGCAGGCGGATCACCGCACCAACCAGCGCCCCATCCTGAACGCCCGCAACACCTTCGCCAGAGGCAAACTGCGCCTGGCGGGTGGCCATGTCGTCTTCGCTCAGGCCGCTGCCGCCGCCGAGGCCACCCCCACCGGGGCCACCGCCACCGGGGCCACCGCCCTGGCCAGGGGTAAAGCCAGCCGTCGCGCCACCCTCAACCGTGCCATCGGCATTTTGCCCACGCCCGCCAGCGCCACGCCCAAAAGTAATTGCGCCGCTTTCCAGCATGGCGGTCAGAGATTCCTGGGTGAGGGACATGTTGGCAATGGCGGCCAACTGTTGTGGCGACATGAGGTCCTGGATTTGGTTGAGAACGGCCGTAATTTCCACAGAAGCGGCCGTTTCGCTGCTGCTTAAAGATTGAACCACCTGCCACAGCGGCAAAATCTCTGCGGCCAGCGCTTCATCCACCAGCAGGTCGGTCTCTTCCAGTTGGATGGTGCCAACCGCCAACTGCGACATGATCGGCAGCGCATCTGCATACGCTTCATTCAGGCGCACGGCTTCGCTTTGGGCCGCCGCCGCCCCGTCGGGCTGCGTCTCGACAACGATTTCGGGCGGAATGTTGGCCACCGAATCGGCCGTGCTGGCATCGGCCGCTGTCTCGCTGGTTGTGGGATTGGCAACGGCCGTATCCCCACTCGCCACCTCTTCAGATGACCCACAGGCAACCGCGCCAAACGCTAAAAACAGGAACAGTAGTAAACTCAATTTCTTCATCATTTCAGTTATTTCCTTGCCATTTTTCAGGCTCTCAAATTCCATTATTCGTGGCGCAGCGCCTCGATGGGGTCTAGCTGGGCCGCTTTATTGGCCGGGAAAAAGCCAAAAAAGATGCCCACCGCCGCCGCCGAACCAAAGGCCAGGGCGATCGAGCTGGGCACAATCACCGTGCGCATATCGCTGGTGGAGCCGAACAGAAAAGAACCACCCACGCCCAGCGCCACCCCAATCAGGCCGCCCACCAGGCTCAACATCAGCGCCTCGGTGAGGAATTGCAGCCGGATGTCGTTGGGCGTGGCCCCGACGGATTGGCGGATGCCAATCTCGCGGGTGCGCTCCGTCACGCTCACCAGCATGATGTTCATAATGCCAATGCCGCCCACCAGCAGCGAAACACCCGCCACCCAGGCCAGCAAATTGCGAAACGCCTCCGTCGTGGCTCCCTCGGTATCAATGATGTCCTGCTGGGTTTGCATGGTGAACGGCAGCTCATCAACGGTAACATCCTTGCTGGTGGCCAACTTCAGCTGAATTTGCTGGATAACCAGCTCCATATCTGCCTCTGGCTCCACCTGCACGTAAATAATCCGCACCCGATCCCCGGCAAACTGGCGGAACTGGGTGGGCAAAAATTTGTCAAAAACCAGGGTGATGGGCACGTACAGCAGGGAATCAAAATCGGTGTTGCCCACAATCCCTTTTTCGTCGGCCACGCCGATGACGGCGAGCTTGGTGGTGCCCACGGTGATGGATTGGCCGATGGGGTTGGCTGCACCAAACAGCTGCTCGGCCAACGCAGCACCCAAAATGGCGACCTTGGTAGAGCGTTCCAGTTCGTTTTCGTTGAAGAAACGGCCGTCTGCCACCGCCACATCCCGCACTTCAGGGAAATCTGGCGTGGTACCCATCAGCGGCACATCGGTCAGCGTCACGTCCCCCGCCTTCACCGTTTGCGAGGTGGTTTGATCCACCGTGGTGCCCGCCACGCCGCCTACCGATTCCACCACGGCAATATCATCGTAAACCAGGGTGACCTGATCCCCCCCGCCGCCACCGGCCCCGCCCCGGCCAAAGCTGGCCTGAATGAAAACCAGGTTAGAGCCTAACCCTTCGATCTGCTCGGCAATCGTGGCTTCCGTACCGGCGCTGATGGCGATCATGATGATGACTGCCCCTACGCCGATGATGACGCCCAGCATGGTAAGCAGGGAGCGCACTTTGTTGCGCACCACGCCTTCCCAGGCGATCCGGCTAATTTCTAGCGGATTGATGATGGTGGCAACGGCCGTTTCCAAATCGCCGCCCTCAGCTTTTTCGAGTACGCCCGCCTGGGCTGTTTGTTGTGCTGTTGTCATTCAAATTCTCCAAATTTACCAGACTGCTTATTGACCCAATCAGGGGAATCAACGTCCTATTTTGCGTTCATCATCTGCGCGTTTGCGGGTTGGGAACGGCCGTCTTCAGCCACCAACCCATCCACCAACACAATCGACCGCTCCGTCTGCGCGGCAATGTCCGGCTCATGCGTCACCATCACGATGGTGCGCCCCCGTTCATGCAGCTTGTGCAGCAAGCCCATAATTTCGTTACCCGTCTTGGTGTCCAGGTTGCCCGTCGGCTCGTCGGCCATAATCAGCACCGGGTCGTTTACCAGGGCGCGAGCAATGGCCACGCGCTGCCGCTGCCCCCCAGAAAGCTCGTTGGGGTCGTGGTGGGCGCGGTCGGCCAGCCCCACCGCTTCCAATGCCGCCATCGCCTTCTCCTCACGCTCGGCTGGCGAAAGCTGCCCCTGGCGCTTGTACACCAACGGCAGCATCACATTCCGCAGCGCCGACGTGCGGGCCAACAAGTTAAACGATTGAAAAATAAAGCCAATGCGCTGGTTGCGAATGACGGCCAGCTGCACCTTGTCCATGCCGCTTACGGCCTGCCCCGCCAAAAAGTAGTGGCCGCTGGTGGGCCTGTCTAAACAGCCCAAAATGTTCATCAGCGTACTTTTGCCAGAGCCAGATGGCCCCATCACCGCCACAAATTCACCTTCATTGATCTGCACATCCACGCCACCCAAAGCGGCTACCTGAATGTCGCCCATGCCGTAAATTTTGGTTAACTGCTCTGTTTTTATAATGGCTGTCATGGCTTACTCGCTTTGCGTTTGCAAAATGCCGGTGGTCACTTCTTCACCCGCGTCCACGCCAGATAAAATCTCGGCAAAGGTAAAGTCCATAATGCCCACTTCCACAAAACGGAGCTGCGGCTCGCCCGCCTCCATCACAAAAATGGCGTATTGGCCTGGTGAAATTTCGCGCAGCGCTTCCACCGGAACCAGCACGGCATCTTCCGCCTTGCCGCCAATCACTTCTACCGAGGCGTTCAGGCCAACGGGCAGCGTCTGCGGCTTGGCAAAGTCCGCCAGGGCCACCAGGGCGTGCACAACCGTCAGGCCACTTTCAACGCTCAGTTCCGGGTCTATCTGCACCACGGTGCCGCCAAACAGCTCATCTGGCAGGGCATCGAACGTCACTGCCACTTCGTACCCCACGCCCACCATGTTCAAATCAGATTCGTCGAGGAACAGCTCTAAAACGGGCCGTGACAAATCGGCCAGCACCAGCAAATCGCCGCCGACAGTTTCGCCCACAGAGCCATTGATGGTGGTCACCGTGCCCGCGATGGGGGCGATGAGTTCAGTGGCGGCCACGGCTTCTTCTGCCTTTTGCAGGTCGATGGCGGCCTGGGCCAGGCTGAGTTCGTTGGCTTCGCGGTTGAGCAATGCTTGCTGGTAGGAAAGTTGGGCCTGGCGTACGGCCGTTTCTGCCGCCTCAATTTGGTCTTCATCTGGGCCGCTCATGGCCGTCGCCAAAGCGATCTGGGCATTGAGCAAGCTGGTTTGGGCATTGGCGGCGCTGCTGCTGCCGCTAGTGGAAACGGTAGAGCTGTAGTTCAGCTGGGCAATTTGCAGCGATTCTTGCGCCCGCAGCAGCGAATCGGCCGTGCGGTCACGCTCATTTTCCAGCGCCGTGGCCATACGCGGATCGCCCAGCTCCCAATCGCGCCCGCTGTCCCAGGCCACATCGTAAGCCGCCTGGGCATCGGCCAACGCGCGTTCGGCCTGGTCTACGTTGATGTTGCTTACCGCAATGCTGGCGCTGCTGGCCGATGCTTGCCCCAACGCCGCGTTGTAGCTGGCTTCGGCCGCCGCCAAACTGGCTTCCGCCAGCGCAATGTCGGCCTCATCTGGCTCCCAATTGAGCAGTTCATCTAACACGGCCTGCGCCTCTGCCAGGTTAATTTCCTGCTGGGCGACGCTGATATCATCATAGCTGACGCCGGTGGTGGTTACAGAGGCGTCTGTCTGCATGGCGGCGCGCTGGTATTGCAGCTGGGCATCCACCAGCGCCTGCTGGGCGGCGGCATCATCCACCCGCGCCAGCACATCCCCAGCCGACACTTTAGCGCCGACCTGCACCAGCAGCTCCACCAGGGTGCCATTGCTGCCAAAACCAACGGTCACTTCTTCGGCGGCCACAATATTGCCAGCGCCAATGGCCGAAACGACGAGATCGCCGCGCCGGGCAACGGCCGTTTGCAGTTCATCGTCGGCTGTGGGTTGGGCAACGGCCGTTGTCGTCTGCTGCGTATAAAAAAAAGCGCCACCGGCCGCAATAACCAGGGCAGCAATCAGCAAAATCCAAAATCTTCTACTTCGTATCATTTACTTGACTCCTTTCCGAAAATCCAGTTTGAGTCTACCCAACAAATGTTCAGAAAGTGTGAAGATGCTATGGGGACATTGTTAATCGCGCCTCTTGACAAATTGGTTCAAATGTTCTAACCTCTCTGCCTATACGAAACATTGTGTGAAGGAGCAATTGAGTATGAGTGACCAAAAACCATTAATTTCGCCCGACCAGCTTCCCCCGGCCAAAGATGCCCCGCCCCTCTCCGCCGATGCCTCTATCCAGGCGGCATTGGGGCTGTTTGAAACCCACATGCGCAACGAAGGCTTCGCCATCAACACCATGAAAGCGTTTGCCAGCGATGTGCGCTTGCTGGGTAAATATTTGGGCATCGGCCAACCGATTGGCAAAATTGGCACCAACAACCTGAATGATTTTCTCAAATGGCTCCTGGAAGAACGGGGCGTGCCGTGCAGCCCCAAATCTTACGCCCGGCGCGTGACCACCCTAAAAGTGTTTTTTAGCTGGCTGCATGAGGCTGGCGTGCTGCCCAATGACCCCTCAGCGGCCGTCATTCAGCGCAGCGTAAAAAGCCCCCTGCCCACCATTCCCAACGAAGACGATTTGGAAAAAGCACTCGCCGTTACCCAGCAGCTGCGCCAGGGCAGCCAGGAACAGAAGCCAGATGCGCGTCCGCACTTGCTGCTAACGCTGCTGCTGCAAACAGGCATCAAAAAAGGTGAGGCGATGACCCTCGTGCCCAACCATGTGGACCGCAGCAACACAGACCAGCCAATGCTGTTTATCCGGTACCCCAACCCGCGCCTGCGCTACAAAGAACGCAAGCTGCCGCTGGAACCGGAATGGCTGGACGTTTTGGATGAGTACCTGGGCCAATATGAACCGCCCGACACGCTGTTCACCTGCACGCCACGCAATCTGGAGTACATTTTGCGCGATGTCGGTGATGCGGCAGGCCTCGATCGGGGGCTGCTCTCTTTTGAAAATTTACGCTGGGCGGCCACCATGCGCGATTGGCGGGGCAAGGTAGAGCAGGATGACATTCGGCAAAAGCTGGGTCTTTCTAAGATTACCTGGCGCGAAACAAAATCCAAGCTAGAGCGGCTATCTGAGCAGGCGGGTGAAGCAGAGCAGGAAGTGAGTTGAAAAATATGTGGCGAGGTGGGAACTTTTGGGGAAGCAAGGTCGTTTTAGGGATTGCTTAAACATCCTCATCCCAAACAAAAAGCCGTCGCTGTGAGGACAGTGGCGGCTTTTTGGTATCTATGACGAAAGTAAAGTGTGGGGAAACGGCCGTTACGCCCCCCCCCACACACTTTACTGCCTGTCACACTCTTTGCCAGAGAGATCAGCGAGAATTTAGAGGCGAAGGTTTATTCCTCAGATTTCTCACTTTTCGCTGTAGCTTTTTCTCTTATGCAAAATCACCTTGACAGTATAAAATCCATATCAATTCACCACCACCTTCAAACATCACCAAACATGAACATTCCTTACCATCTTCTCTTTCAAGCAATTATTGAGCAAACCGGCGAAGGCATCTCCCTGGCAGACCAGGAAGGCAACTACGTTCTGGTCAACCCGATCTTCTGCCAGATGACTGGCTACAGCCAGGATGAGCTGCTCAAAATGAATATCCGCCAGCTGCTGCCAGCAGGAACCGCGCTAAAAATATTCCCCCAGGTCCGCGATGGGCAAAGCGCCAACCGGACCATTGAACTCAAACGAAAAGATGGTTCCCATTTTTTGGCCGAAATCAAAGGCTACCCGATTCAGCTTGAAAAGCAGAACCTGATTCTGGGCATCGTGCACGATATTAGCGAACGCACCCGTCAGGAAATTGCCTTTCAAGAAAGTGAAGGGCGCGCCCTTTCTTACCTGGAACAGACGGAGCATCTGCATCAGGTGGTAGACCAGCTCAACCGGGCCCAATCGCTTGAAGAGGTTTACACCATTGCCGTAGCGGGCATTGTGGCCGTACTCCAAGCGGACCGCTCTTCTTTGCTGCTTTTTGAAGAGGATAAAAAGGTGCATTTTAAGGCGTGGCAGCAACTTTCAGACAGCTACCGGCAAAAAGTAGACGGCCATTGCCCCTGGCAAATAGACGAGACAGATGCCCAGCCCATCTACTACGAAACGATTCCCACACCGGAACTGGACGCGGGATTAAATGAAACCTTGCTAACCGAGGGGCTGGGGGCGCTGCTTTTTGTGCCGCTTATTCAGCCAGACCGGCTGCTGGGCAAGTTTATGGTCTACTTTAACCAGCCGCATCAATGGACAGATCAGGAACTGCGGCTGGCGCAGGTCATTGCCCAAAACCTATCCGCCATTATCGGCCGTTTGCAGGCGTTAGAGGAGATGCAGCGCGCAACCGAAGAGCTGCGCCACACGGTAAAAGCGCTGAAGCGGGGGGAAGAAACGATCGCCGAGTTGGCCGAATTTAACCAGCAGATCGTCGCTTCGGCCCCCATTGGCATTGTGACGGTTAACCATGAAGGCAGAATCACCAGTGCCAACGACACTTTCTTAAAAATGGTGGGCAGCCCTGGCCCTCAGGAAACGTTAGCGCTAAGCCTCAACATCCCG
This sequence comes from Candidatus Leptofilum gracile, assembly GCA_016713825.1. Lineage (GTDB taxonomy): Bacteria > Chloroflexota > Anaerolineae > Promineifilales > Promineifilaceae > Leptofilum > Leptofilum gracile. Next base: position 48,794 of record JADJOJ010000008.1, read on the forward strand.
GCACTCACAACCGTGGGGTTCGACAAAGCGTTGCAGGCTGTCTTATCTGCGGGGGAAATCATCACAATCAACCAACTGGAATACACCTCGCACTGGGGTAAAACGATTACGGTTAACTTCAAGGTGGTGCCGCAAAAACAGAAAGACGGCCGTATCACCGGGGCTATTGTCGTTATTGATGATGTCACCCCGAATACCCAGGCAGAGAAGTTGCAAACGGCCGTTTACCGCATTGCCCAGGCCGCCGACCAGGCCAAAACCCTGGATGAACTGTTCAAAAATATTCACAACATCGTGCAAACCGTCATGTTTGCCGACAACTTCTACATTGCCCTCTCCAATAAAGCCACCGATATCCTTGAGTTCCCCTATTACGTCGATGAAGTCAGCCCAGAAACATCAGCCAAATACCGCCAATCGCGCCAAGGCATGACCGAATACATTCTAAACCAGGCCAAATCACAGTTGGTCACCGCCGCGCAGTTTCAAACGCTCATCCAAACCGGCGAAGTTGAGCTATTTGGCCAAATCCCGGCCATCTATTTAGGGGTCCCCCTTTTGCTCGGTGGCGACCCAATTGGCGTTATGACGGTGCAGCATTACCGCGACCCCGCAGCCTTTGGCGACCGCGAACTGCTCATGCTCGAATATGTTGCTTCACAGGTCGCCCAAACCATAGACCGCAAACAAAAAGAAACAGCCCTGCGCAAAAGCGAAGCCCAATACCGGTTACTCGCCGAAAACTTCCGTGAATCCCTTGTCATTTTTGATTGGGAACTGGGGAAAACCGTTTACGCCAACCCGTCCACATTCCGCATTTTTGGTATTTCACCGGCAGAAGTAATTGAACGCGGCATTGAAGCTGTTTTATCCAAGAGCATTCATCCTGAAGATCAGGTTAGGCTGATTAAAGCCAGCCATCGGGCCGCGCAGCTGCGCCAACAAGGCAATATGGGCGCATTCGAAGTCGAGTTTCGCATTATCAGAGCCGATGGCCAGGTTCGCTGGCTGCACCAACACAGCTATCCGGCACCCGCAGACAGCGCCCTGGTGTACATGATGCTCTCCGACATCACCGAGCGCAGAGAAGCCGAAATTGCCCTGCAAGAAAGCAACCAGCAGCTGCAAACCGCGCTGGCCGAGTTGAAAGAAGCCCAAGAAAACATGGTGCAGCGCGAGCGCCTGGCGGCCGTTGGCCAACTAGCCGCCGGCATCGCCCATGATTTTAACAATATCATGGCCGTCATCGTGCTGTACACAGAAATGATGCTGCGGATGCCCCTGTTGCCCGAAGGGCTGCACAAACGACTAGAAACGATCCTGCGCGAAGCGTGGCGCGCCACTGAATTGGTGCAGCAAATTCTAGATTTTAGCCGCCGGGCTGTTTTAGAACCCAAACCGCTAGACCTGGTTCCTTTTTTGAAGGAGCAAGTTAAGCTTTTAGAGCGAACCTTGCCAGAAAACATTCGTTTCCATCTGGTGATGGCCAGTGGAGGGTACACGGTGCATGCAGACCCCACTCGCATTCAACAAATTGTCATGAATTTGGTGGTAAATGCCCGTGATGCAATGCCGTATGGGGGCGATTTATGGCTCAGTTTGAACCATATCGCCATGCCAAATGAAATATTGTGTGCCGCCTGTCAGCGCCCCTTTTCCGGCGACTGGATAAAAATCACCATTCGCGACAACGGCAGCGGCATCCCAGACGATACGCTGCCCCACATCTTTGAACCGTTTTTCACCACGAAGCCAGCTGGCTTGGGGTCGGGGTTGGGGCTGTCGCAGGTGGCGGGCATTATTGACCAGCATGGGGGGCACCTGCGTGTGGAGAGCGAGCCGGGGGCAGGCACCACCTTTGCCATTTATCTGCCGTTTTTACCAGAGGCGGAACAGGTGCAACATGTCCCTAAAACGGCCGTTATCCCCAAAGGCAATCTGCAAACATTGCTCATCGTCGAGGATGATGCCGCTATCCGGGCAGCCCTGGCCGACACCGTTGCCCATTTGAATTACCAGGTGATTACGGCCGTAAATGGCCAGGATGCCTTAGAAATCATCGCCAACAAGAACCAGCCAATCGATCTGGTGCTCAGCGATATGGTCATGCCCATCATGGGAGGGCAGGCTCTGTTTCAGGCCATTCAGGCCCAAAACCTTGATCTGCCTATTGTTTTGCTGAGTGGCTATCCGTTAAAAGGTGATTTGCAAAATCTGCAAGCCCAGGGATTGGCTGGCTGGCTGCTCAAGCCACCAGACATTAGCAAGCTGGCCCAGATAGTCGCCAAGGTTTTGGCCCAGCGCACCCCCGCGAGTTAACCAAGCTACCGGCCCAACCAGGCTACTGCTCGCCCGGTTTGGTGCGGTCTAGCGTGCGGGTGAGGGTATGCACGTTGACCCGCTCGGTTTCTGGGGTGGCGTAGTAGACAACGGCCGTAACCTCATACGTCTCCGTCGGCTCTTTATCGCGCAGATGCACCGTCAGGCTAAAGTTGGTTTGCAGCGTCTCGATGACGTGCAGCGAGCCAGCCTCTTCCCCCCGCTCATTGGTGAACGTGACCTGGAGAGACGGCCGTTCGATAAACGGCGTCATGTCAAACCCTACGGCTACGCGACGGCCGTCTTCATGCACGTACAACCCCAACTGCTTAATCCGCACCTCGTCGCGCGGCTTCGGCCCCTCAAACGGGTCATCAAAAAATTTAATGTCCATAACAAACCTTGCTTATTGTGAATTGTGAATGATGAATTATAAATGAGTTGACCCGTTCACAATTCACGATTCACAATTCACCATTAATTATTTTTCTCTAACTTCATTTTGTCTCGCTCAAACGACGCCAGGCGCTCCAAAACCTGCACCAGCGTCACCTGCCATTCTTTGGTGCTGAGATCGCGCGGCATCCAGATTGCCTTGCGGCTGACGCGCACCGCTTCGCCCAAATAGCGCTGCAAGCGAAAACGGTCAATCCCTTCCAAATCCAGCAGGCGAATTTTGATCTGGCCTGCTTCGGTGGTAACGGCCGTTACCTGCGCCCGTTCCGCCAACACCTTGATCCGCAGCTGGTACAGCAAATGGTGCACCGGATCAGGAATCGGCCCAAACCGGTCGGCCAGTTCAACCGCCATCTCGTCAATTTCCGACAGGCTGCCCAGCATCGCCATGCGGCGGTAGAGCCGCAGCCGCAGCGCCGGGTCTGGCACGTAATCGGGCGGCACGTAGGCCGCCAGCGGCACGTCAATCAGCGTCGCTTCCGGCAGTTCAGCAGGCAAGATTTCGCCCTTGCGCTCCGCCTTGCGCCGCTTGACGGCGTTGGCCAGCAGCTTGGTGTACAGGTCAAAACCGATGGCCGAAATGTGCCCACTCTGCTGCCCGCCCAGCAAATCCCCCGCGCCGCGAATTTCCATATCGCGCAGGGCAATCTGGTAGCCCGCCCCCAATTCAGTTTGTTCGGCGATGGTTTCCAGGCGCAATCGGGCGTCCTCGTTGAGAGTGCGCCAGGGGGCGTGGAAGAAGTAGGCGTAGGCCCGCTTGGCCCCGCGCCCCACCCGCCCGCGCAGCTGGTACATCTGCGACAGGCCAAACCGATCGGCCCGATCGACGATGAGGGTGTTGGCGTTGGGGATGTCCAGCCCGCTTTCGATGATGGTGGTGCTGATCAGCACGTCAATTTTGCCCTCGTCGAAGTCGGTCATGATTTGTTCGAGCTGGCGCTCGCTCATCTGCCCGTGGCCAATGGCCACCCGCGCTTCTGGCACCAGCCGCTCAATCTGCTTCTGGATGATGTCGATGGTTTGCACGCGATTGTGTACCAAAAACACCTGCCCGCCCCGGTCCAATTCGCGCTGCAAGGCGCGCTTGAGGCGCGTCTCGTCGAACGGGCCGACGTAGGTTTGCACCGGCAGTCGCTCCGCCGGGGCGGTGTCGATGATGCTGATGTCGCGCACGCCGGTGAGGCTCATGTAGAGCGTGCGGGGGATGGGGGTGGCAGTCATCGTCAGCACGTCTACCTCGGTGCGCCACTGCTTGAGCTTTTCCTTGTGGGCGACGCCGAAGCGCTGCTCTTCATCCACAATCACCAGCCCCAAATCCTTAAACGAGATGTCGTCGGACAGCAGCCGGTGCGTGCCGATGATGATGTCTACACGGCCGTTCCGCAAATTCTTCACAATCCGCTCTTGCTGCGCCTGGGTGCGGAAGCGGGAGAGCATTTCTACTTTGACGGGGAACGGCCGTAATCGCTCATAAAAGGTGTTGTAATGCTGCTGCGCCAACACCGTCGTCGGCACCAAAATCGCCACCTGCTTGCTGTCCATCACCGCCTTAAACGCCGCCCGCAGCGCCACCTCCGTTTTGCCATACCCCACATCACCGCAAATCAGCCGGTCCATCGGCTGAGACTCTTCCATATCCGCCTTCACCTCGCCAATGACGCGCAGCTGGTCTTCCGTTTCGCGGTAGGGGAAGCTGGCTTCCAGCTCCGCCTGCCACTCGGTGTCGGCGGCAAAGGCGTGCCCGGCGATCGTTTCGCGGGTGGCGTATAGGTCCAGCAGTTCATCGGCCAGTTCGTCGGCCGCTTTTTGCGCCTTCGCCTTCGCCTGCGTCCACGATTTTTCGCCCAGGCGGTGCATGTTGGGCGGCCGTTCGTCGGAACCCACCCATTTGCTCAGGCGGTCGGCATGATGCGCGGGCACGTAGAGCGTGTCGCCGTTGGCGTACTCCATCAGCAAATATTCCCGCTCCATGCCGCCGATGTTGCGCACCACCAGCCCGGCAAAACGGCCGATGCCATATTCCAAATGCACCACGTAATCCCCGGCGGTGATGTCGGCAAAGCGGGCTTCCGGGGCGATGGGGCGCGGCGAGCGCCAGCGGCGCGGGGCAGGCCGGTTCCAGCCAAAAATCTCGGCGTCGGTCAGCAAATCGAGCAAAATCTCGTCATCGTCGCGCCGCACCAGGACAAACCCTTCGGGCAGTGCGCCCTGGATGAAGGTGAGGGTGCCGGGGGCGGGCAGGTCGGGTAGCGATTGCGTTGGGTGACCGGGTGACAAGGTGACGGGGTGACCAGGTGACCCGTTGCTGTCTTCGCTGGGAAGGTTGCCGCGCAGGATGAGGCTTTCGGGGGGGATGTCGCGGATTTCTTCGCGCCAGAGGTCTTGCAGGCGGGCGGATTGCTGGCTGAGGACGACGACGCGGTCGCCTTCTTTTTGGGCGGATCTGAGCTGGGTGAGCAACGGCCGTACTTGCCCGCCATAGCGTGGCCCTGGTTCAAACGATGAGGCGAGGTCGAGATACGGCCGTTCTACCTCTTCCCCCTCTGGCCCATCGCCCAAAATGAGCGGCTGCCACCAGTTGAGCACATCTTTAATGTTTTCCCAGGTGAACAGCGGGCTTTGGAAGTTGGGCGGCAGGCTGGTTTGCTCGTTGGCCATCTGGTCGGCGTGATCGTGTAGTTCGGCAACGGCCGTTGCCAGCTCCCGCCAATCGTCCACCACCACCAGCGCCTCGGTGGGCAAATAATCCAGCAAGCTGGCGGGCTGTGGGTAGAGCAGCGGCAAATAATATTCCAGGTTGGGGAAGGCTCGCCCGGCGCGCAAATCGGGGACGTCGTCACGCCAGGAGGGCAGATTGCCTTCTTCTGGCTGTGGGTCCAGCGCTTCGGCCAGAGAAAGGGCAAATTCGGCGGCGACGCCGGGCAGCGCTTCCCGCGTCGGGGGCACGATGATGGTGTCTGTTTTGGCGCTGCCGTTCACTTCGATGGAGCGCTGCGTGGCCGGATCGAAAGTGCGCATCGTGTCGATCTCATCGCCAAACAGCTCAATGCGCACCGGGTACGGCGTGGCGATGGGGAAGATGTCGATGATGCCGCCGCGACGGCTGAACTGACCCGCCGCTTCCACCACGCTCACCTCTTCGTAGCCGATGCCCAGCCACGTTTCGGTCAGCTTTTCCAGATCAATAATTTGCCCCACGCGCAGCACGCGGGTGCTGGTCATGAAGCGGCGTTTGGGCAGCGTTTTTTGCAAAAAGGCGCGGGCCGAGGCGACGATGAGCGGCGGCGTTTCTGGGGCGGGCATTTGCGGATGCTGCCCCGCCATCAGCCGGGTGAGCACGGTGAGCCGGTCGGCGCGGCAGCGCTCGCTCCACGGGCCGCGATCGTAGGGAAGCGGCGTGGGTTCGGGCAGGCGGCGCATCACGTCGCCGGGCGGCAGCCACATCTCCAGCGCCTGAATCCAGGCGGCGGCAGACTCCACTTTGCTGGTGATGAGCAGCACGGGGACGTTGCGTTGGCGGTACAGTTGGGCAAGAACGGCCGTACGCGCACTCAGCGGCAGCGTCAACGGCGGAACCGATTGTTTCTCGTCCAATTCCGCCACCAGCTTGCCAAAAGCAGGCAGTTCGTTGAAGATGTTGAGGAGTCCTGAAACTGTCATGTAGTCTTGCATTTCAGGTGCGACGCACTTTAAAAGTGCGTCGCACCTATAGATTTCTATTCTTCATTCACAAGGTTGCCATTGTGCCGCGACATGGCCAGCTGGATGCCGTCGCGCAGGTAGGTTTCGATGGCGCGGACGGCTTCGGCCAGCACGTCGTCTAGCAGCGGCAGGTCGTCTTTGCCGAAATCTTGCAACACGTAGGCGTGTACCGGCATCTGCCCCGGCGGACGGCCGATTCCCAACCGCACCCGGGGAAATTCCTGCCCCAGATGGTTGATGATCGACTTCATGCCGTTGTGGCCGCCCGCCCCGCCTTTCTCGCGCAGGCGGATGGTGCCGAAGGGCAAATCCAGCTCATCGTACACCACCAGCACGTTTTCTGGCGGCACTTTGTAGAAGCGGGCCAGCGGGCCAACGGCGTCGCCGCTGCTGTTCATGTAGGTTTGCGGCTTGGCCAGGATGACGTTGTGGGATTGGATACGGCCGTTCCCCACAATCGCCTTGTTCTGCACCTTGCTGCTTTCAATCTTGTGGGCAGCCGCCAGTGCATCCAGCGCCATAAAGCCGATGTTGTGCCGGTTGCCCCGGTATTTGCGGCCCGGATTGCCCAGGCCGACAATTAAAAATCGTTCTGCGTCGTTCATTTCATCGAACTCGTCCGCCGGTTCGGCGCGGCGGTTAAACTGAAACCAAGACCTGACAGGTCTATTAACCGACTTCTCAATCAAAGTATTTTGCTATCCAAAGCTACCGAGCAGTCAAGTCGATTCGTAGACCTGTCAGGTCTAAAAACAACCTACTCGGCAATATCAAGCTCCGCCAGGTTCCACAGCTCGGAGGGCTGGGAGGCGTCTGGCTGGAAGTTGAGGACGGTGGGTTGGGTAACGGCCGTTTTCAAATAATGAAACAGCGGGATAATCGGCAGCTCTTCTGTAAAAATCTGGGCCGCCGCCAGATGGTTTTCCGTATATTCCGGCGTACCCGGCAGCGCCGCCAGCGCCGTGCTGCAAGCCGCGTCATACGCCTCATCGATCCAGCCAGTGGCGTTGATGTTGCCCCAGCCGCCAAAGCCACGCTCCTCCGGCCCCGTCACGTTGCTGCTCAGGTACAGCCCGCATGGCGGATGAATGCCGGTGCGCCAGGCAAACGTGGCCAGGTCAAAGCGACGGCCGAACAGCGGGCTAAATGGCCCATCGTCGAACCAATCGTTGGCGTTCACGTCGATCAGGTTCACCTGAATGCCGCAGTCGGCCAGATCGGTGGCCACCAGCTCGTTGAGGCGCAGGCGGATGTCGCTCTCGCTGTTGGTGCTGAGGGTGATGCTCATGGTGGTGGTAGCCACGATGGTGGCGCTCAGGTCGCGCTCTACCAGTTCGCGAAAGCCGTCGCCGTCGGTGTCTTCAAAACCAACTTCATCCAGCAGGCCGTTGCCCGCTGCCGGATCGTAATCCCACGCCTGCGCTTCGGCGGGGTAGAGCGGATGGTCGTCGGGAATGTAGGCGTGCAGGATGCGGGATTGGCCGTAGGTGATCTCATCCACCAACTGCTGCCGGTCGGTGCAAAGGGTGATGGCTCGCCGCACGCGCACATCTTCAAACCAATCGGGACGGCCGTTCCGTTCTCCATCGCCGTAATTTTCCCAGGAGTTAATGCCAAAATCGATATGCTCGAAAATATTGTTGGAAACAAAGCTGGCCAGCAGTTCGCCCCGTTCGGCGGCGGCTAGAATGTCTGGCGTCTGGCTCAGGCTAATGGCGTCGTGGGTGACAATGTCACACCCAGCGGCGATTTGGGATACGGCCGTTTCCCCCGCCAGATCAAAACGCATCGTCAGTTCAGTGATGTGGGGCAGGCCCGCATCGGCCCGGTAATAGCTGGGGTTTGGCCCCAAAATGAGCGCTTCACCCGGCCGCCATTCATTGACCACAAACGGGCCACTGCTCAAGGGCAGGGGCGCTGGCGAATCTGCGGCCAGCAGGTCAGCGGCGGTAAATTCGCCCAACTGGCGCTGGGGCAAAGGCGTCCAAACGTTGGTGAAATATGCGGGATCGAGGAAGCCGGGCAGCCCCGTCCAGGTGACGGTGAGGTCGCCCGTCGCTTCGTAGCTGGCCGTGCGCTCAATTTTGCTCTGGTCGCCGGGGGTGTCTGGGCTGGCGGCAATCTGGTAGCTAAACACAGAATCGGCAGCCGTCACCGGCGTGCCATCAGACCAAACCATCGGCTGAAAGCTAAAATCGACCGTCATTTGCTGCATCAGCAGCGGCTCCGCGCCTTCGGCCGTCAGGGTGCGGTCGAAGGTGATAAACTCGCCGTCGCCGCGCACAAACTGCACCCCTGGCACCAAAAAGACCACATTACCGGCAGAATTGACGATCAGATCGCCTTCTTGCACGGCCACCAGGCCGATACGTGCGTCTCCTTCATCCAGGCCAGGCAATTTTTGCAAACCTTGCGGCTCGTAATTGTAATTGCGGGTGGTGTATAAATTTTCGTAGAGGGCGTGACGAACGGCCGTTGCCGCCAAACTATCATCCCCGTACAAAAACAGGCTGGCTGGCTCTGCGCCCAGACAAACGGTCATCGGTTTGGGCGGCGGCGGCGTGGGGGTTGGGGGGGCGGGGGTGGCCGTTACTTCTGGCAAATCGGGGGCCTGGGGAACGGCCGTTGCCACAGCCGCTGCCCCCTCTTCCGCAGCCGAAACAGCAATCGTTGCCGCTGGTGTGGGCAGCGTATCTTCCTCTTGTTGGCAAGCAGCCAGGCTCAAAAGCACAGGCAAAATCAAGAAAATCAGGCTGGTTTTCTTCACGTTGATGCTTACTTCCTTCTTTTTTGGAAGTGAAAAGTAAAAAGGAAAAAGCAAGAAGTAAGAAGTAAGAAATTCATCAAAACTGATTACTGACTACTGATTACCGCTTACTGATTACCGCTTACTGATTACCGCTCACTCCCTCGGGTTTTCCAGTAAAAACGCCACAGGCGACGGGCCGCCCAGCGCAGCAGCAGGTAAAGCCCGGCTGCCAAAAAGAGAACGGCCGTCAGCCGCATCCCTAGCCAAAAAGCCGTGCCGACCCGGTCGGTTTCTACCGCTTCCAGCTGGCCGATGAGCCCGCCATCATCGCCGTTGCTGCCGGGCTGGGGGGCCGCGGGCGTGCCCCCCACCACCGTAGGCGGCGGCGTTGGCGAAGGAAACGGCGTCAGCGATGGCAGCGGCGTGGGCTGCTGAAAGCTGCTCTCACCGCTGTCTGTGCTGCCGGTTGGCTGTGCGGGAATGGCGGCCGCAGTTGCTGTAAGGGCAACGGCCGTTTCATCCGGCGTTGGTGTGGGCGTTGGCCCCTCATTTTGAATGGTCAAATCGGTGACAAAATATTCGTCGTAGTTGAAATCGGTTTTTACCACGCGCAGACGCAGCCGGTAACGGCCGTCTGGGAAAATGGGCGAGCCGATGTCGCGGCCTACCGTGGTGTTCCATACGGCCAGGACGCCGTTGGTTACGGGCTGGCTACCTTCGGCAAACACAATCCACTCTGCGCCGGGCACATCTTGCTGTAAAAACGCCAGTTCGTAGCGCAGGTAGTTGGGATGAACGGCCGTTCCCACCACCTCGACCACCCCAGCAATGGTGTCGCCATTGGCAGGTTGGCTGATGCCGCTGGGCGTTTGGGCAAATACGGCCGTTGGCCACCCCCCCAGCAGCAGGCAGAAAAATGTTAAAGGCAACCAATAAAGCCGAGCTGTCAGTGGTGTCTTATCCCTTTTTCGTTTATGATACGATGCACTATTGACCATTTTTAGGAATAGTTAAACCAAACATAAAAGTCTAGCACATCCTAAAAGTTAAGACGAATTGACGGAGTTTTGCTTAATGTTTTATTCAATTAAGAAAAATGGATGGCTTGCCACCATCATTTTACTGGTTGCCATCGCCTGCGGCAGCGCCACCCCCACCGCAGAACAAGAGACCGAGCTGCTGCCTCGCGATGGCAGCAGTTTGTTAGCCAGCAGCGGCGGGGCGGATACGGCCGTTTCTAGCAGCACCCCAGTTGTCAATGTAGCCGACGGATCGGTGGAACTAGACGCCGACGGCATTGAAGTGGGCTTTACGGCCGAAGGACGGCCGTATCGCGGCAATCCCAACGCCCCCGTCGTCATTGAAGAGTTTTCCGACTACCAATGCCCATTTTGCAGCCGCTTTGTGGCCCAAACCTTCCCATCCATCAATGATAACCAGATCGCCAACGGTGAAGTCTTGCTCGTTTTCTACGACTTCCCGCTGAACATTCACCCACAGGCAGAAATTGCCGCCAACGCCGCCCGCTGCGCCGGGGAGCAAGGCGCACTCGCCTACTGGGAAATGCACGATCTGCTCTTTGCCAACATCAGCGAATGGGGCAACAACCAGGCAACCACCTTCTTCGCCAGCTACGGCGAAGCGATCGGCCTGGAAATGGATGCGTTTTCCATCTGCCTGGAAGAAAACAAATATATCGCTGAAGTCCGGGCCGATTACCAGCTTGGCCTCTCACGCGGCGTCAGCAGCACCCCCAGCTTTTTCATCAACGAACAACCGCTCATCGGGGCCCAGCCGCTGGCCACCTTTAACGAAGCAATCGCCATCATCAGCAGCGGCGAGAGCATTGTGGCAGAAACCCCCGCGCAAGAACTGCCGCCTGAGTACGCCGTGCCCACCCCGGCAGCCATCGCTGTGGAGCCAGAAAACGTGGCCTGGTCGGCTGGTAACCCAGACGCGCCAGTGCAGATTGTGGAGTTTACCGATTACCAATGCCCCTTCTGCCAGCAGTACGCCATGGAAACGTTCCCCACCGTTTTTGCAGAGATGATTGAAAGCGGCCGTGTTTTTTACGCCATCAAAGATTTGCCGTTAGATAGTTTGCACCCCGAGGCGATTGTGGCGGCAACGGCCGTTCGCTGCGCCGGTGAACAAGACGCGTACAAAGAGATGCACGACGCCGTCTTTGCCAATCAGGTACTGTGGGGCGGTAATGGGGAAACGGCCGCTATCAACGTCTTCACCGATCTGGCCGAGGATATTGGCATCGACAGCAATGCGCTGGTGAGCTGCATCGAACTGGGTGAACAGCGCGAACTTGTGCTGGCCAACCAGCAAGAAGCGTTTGGGATTGGGGCAAACAGTACCCCCACCTTCTACATGAACGGCTACCCCCTGCGCGGTGCCCAACCGTACGATGTGTTCGACGGTGTGGCGGAAATCATTGAAAATGGCCAACTGGAAGCCACGCTAGAATCCCAAATGCAGGCCGCCTACGCCCAGGCCCAGGCGCAAGCCACTCAGGAAGCACAGCAAGCCCAGCCCTCTGGCCCAATTGAGGTCCCCATCGACGGCGCATATGCCATAGGCGACCCCAGTGCGCCGGTTACCATCGTTGAATACACTGATTTTGAGTGCCCGTTTTGCAGCCGTCACTACACGCAAACCTTCTTGCAGCTCAAAGATGATTATATTGATGCAGGGCTGGTCTATTACGTCTTTAAGGATTTCCCGCTGACCCAAATTCATCCCAACGCGGTGCTGGCAGCCAACGCCGCCCGCTGCGCGGGTGAGCAGGAGGCATACCCCACCATGCACGGCACCCTCTTTGCCAACCAGGATGAGTGGAGCGGCAATCCACAAATCGAAGCGGTGTTCAACCGGTACGCCGCCGAGATGGGGCTGGATGAAGAGCAATTTGCCACCTGCCTGGCCAATCGCACCTACGAAGATGCCATCTTTGCCGACCTGGATGAAGGGATTGGCTTTGGCGTGAGCGGCACACCTGCGTTTTTCCTAAACGGCTACTTCATGTCTGGGGCACAGCCGTACGGCACGTTTGTGGATGCGATTGCCTTTTTAATTGAAGAGGTTGGCGAGTAAATGAATCGGCGCTGGCAGATCGGGCAGCTTATGGGGGTCGAAATCTGGTTTCGGCTGAACGCAATGGTGCTGTCTGGGCTGCTGTGGCTGGTTTTTTCGTTCGTGGCCAATTTTTGGCTGGGGTTTACATGGGGGCAGGCGGTTTTGCTGGGAGGAACGGCCGTTCTCATCCACTGGCTCAGCGAGACCGCCCATCACCTGGGCCATGCGCTGGCCGCCCGGCAGGTGGGCTACCCCATGCAAAAAATCATCAGCTGGTATTTGCTGATGACCAGCGTTTACCCCAAAGATGAACCGCCCCTTCATGCTACTTTTCACATTAAACGCGCCCTGGGCGGGCCAGCGGCCAGCCTTTTGCTGGCCCTGGCTGCCGGGGCGCTGCTGCGCTACTTGCCAAATGATGGATCTGTGATCCACGCGCTGGCTTCTTTTGCTTTTTGGGAAAACTTTGTTGTTTTGTTTTTGGGCGCGTTTTTACCACTGGGGTTTACCGATGGCAGCACCTTGCTCACCTGGTGGCCGCGCCGCCATGAGCCAGTTTAGCGCCGGTACCAAAACCAGCCAGAGCGCCAACGATTTTCATTTACCACCGTCACACCCAATTCGCTATTTTCCAGGGTAAAGTCAGCAAACAAGCTGTGCAGATTTTCTTCTGTCACCCAGCGATAAGGCGCGTCTTCCGGTTCATCATCCCGCAAATGGGCAAAAAGTAAATAAAGCGCACCAGGCCGCAGCAAGCGGAGCAGGCCATCGCGGTATGCTTCTAGCAGCGGCTGGTTCAGCGAATGCATGCAGCCAATATCAATTGCCAGGTCGTATGGCCCGGTTAAAAAGTGCAAATCGGCCACGGAACCAACATGAAACTGGACGTTCCCGGCGATGCTGGCAGCATCGGCCCGCTTTTGGGCGCCCACAACGGCCTGGGGCACAAAATCGATGCCGTCTACCTGCCAGCCTTGCTGGGCCAGGTAGATAGCGGTACGGCCGTAGCCACAGCCCAAATCCAGCGCCTGCCCTGGCGGCAAGCTTTCGGCCATTGCCAAAACTTCAGGTGGTGGCATTGTGTCGTCCCAGGGCACCTCGCCATTGACGTACCGCTCTGTAAAGCGATCGAGGGATTCTTGCTGCTCTTCATTCATTTCTTCATCCTTCATGTTGATTTTAGGTATACTTATTGGGTTATGAATTACGGCCGTTTTAGTGGAACCCGCACCTACATCTTAGCCAACTGGCCCCGGTTTGTGCTGCTTTACCTGGGTATGGTTGCGGCACTTATTGTTGTTGGCGTCAGTGCTATGCAAGGCTGGCTCTCGTTTATTCCGTTGGCAACGGCCGTTTGCCTCATTTTAATCTACTTCATTCTGATTGGCATCTGGGAAGCGCGACAGCGGTACGATTTTGACGGCATTACGCCCCACCACGTTTTGTTCGACATGGGGCAACTGCCCGCCACCGAGCGGTTTGCCTACATCGATCTTGGGCTGCAAACGCCAGCCATCGGCCTGTCGCGCCGCCTCACCACAGGGCAGGTGACTGTGATAGATGTGTACAATCCGCAGTGGACCCTTAGCCCGTGGCTGGTACGCTGGCGCGCCCAGCAGCCACCACCGCCCATAGACCCCCGCCTCAGCTGGCGTGAAGGCAGCTTGAATTTGCTCCCCTTGCCCGACGAGAGCGTCAACACCGTGATGTTGTGCCACGTTGCGGGTGAATTTTGGCAAGAAGGGGATCAGGTAACCTTACTAAAAGAAGCGTATCGCATCCTGAAGCCGCGTGGGCAGCTGCTGTTGGCCGAATCGGTCCGCAGCCAAACCAACTGGCTCATCCAGGGGTTAGCGGGGTTTGGCTTGCCCACGGCCGATTATTGGCGTCAGCGGCTGCAACAAGCGGGCTACCGCATCCGCAGCGAAAAAGATGTGTCGGGGCTTTCATACTGCATCCGCGCCCAAAAGCCAACCCCGGCCGAAGCGCAGCAGCTTTCCTTCAAGCTAGAATTTTGAGCCGTGAAAGATAAGCGGCAGGTGAGTACGGCCGTTTCCCCGTAAAGATCACGTGAAGAAAAACGGCCGTGAGAAACATCGTCATATTTCTGTGTTAACCGGAATTCCGGCCAAATGTGCCCCAATTACCCCCGTTTTGCCCCCATTTGCCAGCAAAAACCGCTAAATTCAGCCAAAATGCCGGGGCGTAGGACGGCCGTACTATGCGTTTTTTCCTATTCACCCCACGCAAGCCGATGAGTATAGTGCCAGCATCTGCAACGAAAAGTTTTACATAATCATTCCAGTAAACATTCCACCCAACGTCCGAAAAATATTAAAAATAATGGAGGTGATGCGAGTCGCTAAATCTGGGCACTCTGCACCAGCAGAAGGTCATAATAAGCATTAATTGAGCTTGAAGAAGTGTTAAGAAGCAGACTGGATGTGAAGAAGAAGAAACGAGATGGCAGCCCACAAGCCGTGAAGAAGCGACAGGGGCTGCCATCTTTCATGTCACCTGTTATTCCCTGACCGAATCAATACCCCTGTTCGCGATCCACCTGATTAAGCAGCGGTTCCCCAGCCAGATAACGTCGCAAATTTTCGGCAAAAATATGGGTGGCTCGCTCATCGTAATGGGGTGTAAAGCCACTGACATGCGGCGTCAGAATTACATTTTCCATTTGCCACAGAGGGCTATCATCGGGCAAAGGCTCCTGCTCAAAAACATCCAGGCCAGCCCCAGCTAACCAGCCCTTGCGCAAACCATGCACCAAATCCGCCTCGTTGATGATCGCCCCGCGCCCAACATTCACCAAAAAGGCGGTGGGTTTCATCGCCTTCAACATCTCCTCATCAAAAAGATGGTGGGTTCGTTCTGTCAGCGGCAGGGTGATCACCACAAAATCACATTCCGCTATCATGGATCGGGTTGCTTCGCTAGGATAAATACGATTGGGCAATTCACCAGCGGGATCACCCTGCCCTGGCACCACGTAGCCGCTATCGGCCAGCTGGCGGGCATCTCGCTTTGTGACCAGAATTTCAAGGCCAAACGGTTTGGCCAGCCGGGCCAATTCACGCCCGATGCTGCCGTAGCCTAAAATGCCGAGGGTTTTACCGCCAAGCTCTTGTGGCACAAAGGTTTCCCACCGGTTTTGGGCCCAGCTTTTGTTTTGTTTGTAAGCAAACCAGTTGGGTACGCGGTGGGCCCAGGCCAAAATCTGGGTCAGGGCGTATTGGGCCATGTTCGCGGCATGCACGCCACTGGCGGTGGTGATGAGGAGATCGCTGTGCCACAGTTCCGTCCCTTCCAGGCTGTCTACACCGGCGTAGTGGGTTTGCACCCATTGCAAGTTTGGGGCTTGTGCCAGCGGGGGCACGGCACCCAGAGCGTAATAAATTTCGGCATCGGTGGTCCAATCTTGTGGCCAACGGCCGTTTGGCAAAGTGCGTTGTTCAATGGTCAGATTTGGCGAAACGGCCCTTATCTTGTCAACCAAATGAGCGGGAAATGGAGCTGTAATCAGCAGGTGTCTCATGGGAATTCTCCGGTGAAAATAGGCCGCGGATTACGCGGATGAACGCGGATTAAATCTGGGCGCAACCTGCGCAAATCTGCGAAATCTGCTGATTTTTCATTCGTGGTGGTGTGCTACCGTTCATGAAATCTCCCTTGAAAATAGGACACAGATAAACGCAGATAAAAATGGCTCTTTGGGTGGTGGTGGTGCGCCGCCGTTCATAAAATCTTCTGAGGCTTTGGCGTGATCTTGCCGTTATTGGGGTAAACCAGTGCCATTTGGCCGTCGAGTTTAACACAAACTAACCATCAGGTATACTCACCGCGACCATAGCCAGCGCTTTGCGTACTGGGTTTACACGAGGAGACGACATGAGCGCGGGCTCAACACCATGAATGAAAAGGACACAGATTTCCACAGATTTTAATCCGCGTTCATCCGCGTTCATCCGCGGCCTATTTACGAAGGAGATTTTATGCACAAGCACAGTTCCATTATCGTTGGCACAATTTTAATTGCCGTTGGGGTTTTGTTTTTGTTGGCCCAATTTATCCCTGGCCTGGCAGCCAGCCTGGACATTAGCCTGCAATGGCCGCTCATCATCGTGGCGGTGGGAGGCCTGCTCATTTTGAGTGCCTTTTTAGGCACACCTGCGCTGGCTATTCCGGGGAGCATTGTTACCGGCATCGGCATCATTTTGTATGTGCAAAATCTTACAAACACCTGGTCTAGCTGGTCATTTGTGTGGGCGCTGATTCCGGGATTTGTGGGCATTGGCCTACTAATTGCCGGAACTTTGGGCCACGAACGGCGGCAATCATGGCGAGAAGGGGTCCGCCTGATTGGGATCAGCGGGATGCTGTTTTTGATTTTTGGCGCTTTTTTTAACGGATTAGGCAGCATTGGTCGCTACTGGCCTGTGTTGCTCATTGGGCTGGGCTTATGGCAATTGTTACCCCGTCGTTCAGCAAAATCGTGAGATAACGCAAAGATTAAAGCGTAAAACTTTGCGCTCTTTGCGCCCTTTGCGGTGAAATTTTGTTTAACGAGTGATTGACTACTACAAAAATCGTGAGATTCGGCCGTTTTCCCAAATTATCTGAAACCTTTTGAAATCTTCCACGTAATGGTGTGCATATCAAATAAATTTGTAAACAAACACAACTATGTGGAGGTATTTAGAAAATGAGTAACAAACGTTTAGTTCGCAACACAAATGATGAAATGATTGGGGGTGTATGCAGTGGTATCGCCAATTATTTGAACATTGATCCCGTCATTGTGCGCCTGATTTTTGTACTGTTGGCACTGGGTGGCGGACATGGCCTTATTGCTTACGTTATTTTGTGGGTGCTCATGCCTACGGATGAAGAGCCTGTGGCCAAAGCGAACGCTTTCGACGAAGAAGAGATCATCATCAACTAAACGGCCGTCTGCAAACAGGCAAGGTATTGTTGGCCGCTTATCAAGCTGTACCTATCTGGCTTTTCATCATCTCCTGACGCCAGATATATTTTAGAAAACGGCCGTTTCCCCCAAATGTGTGTGGAAACGGCCGTTTTTTGCCTCACTCTCTCTTAACTTTGTATAATCCCCTGCATGGCCTCATTATTCCAAAAACTACGTACCCTGTTTAAAGCCCGGCTGCACGATGCCGCCGATAGAGCCTTGCAAAAGAGCGACCTCTCCGTTTACGACGAATACATCCGCCAGGCCGAACGCGAACTGGAAGAGTTTGTCAAAACGATTGCCCCCATGTACGCCCAGGTAAAAACATCTCGCCGCCGCCGTGAAGCGCTGGCCACCGAAGCCGCCAAGTTCGACCTGGCCATAGATACCTTCCTGCGCCAGGGCAAACGTACCGAAGCCATGGTCACCCAAAAACGGTTCATTTCGGCGATGGACCTCATCAAAACCTACGACACCTCGCTAGAAAAGCAGGTCTCTGCCCTGGAAAAGCTGGATGATGTCAAAGTAAAGCTAGAAGGGCGGCTGGCAATTGCCAAACAAGAACGGGAAGAGCTAGGCTTTTTACTACAGCTGGCCAAATCCAAGGAGATTTCCGCCAAGGCGATGCGCTCGCTAGATTCACTTATCAGCCAAAGCGATGGCGAAGTAGCCACCGCCGCCGAGAACATCCGCAGCCGCCTGGATCATGCTGACGCGGCCTGGGAAGTTCAGGCCAGCAGCCTGGACAATCAGCTAGACGATGCCATGCAAAGCCTGGAAGTAGAAGCTGCTTTGGCCGAACGCATGAACCGCCTGGGGATTTAACTCCCATGAAAGTGGCGCTGGTCCATGATTGGATGAACCAAATTGGCGGGGCAGAAGATGTCCTGGAAGCCTTGGTAGACATGTTTCCCAACGCGCCCATCTACACCTCGCTCTACGCCCCAGACCGGATGCCTGAGCATTGGCGGGATTGGGATATCCGCCCCAGTTTCATCAACAAGCTACCATTTTCTCACCGCAGGCAGCAAATTTATTTTCCCCTCTACCCCTTTGCTTTTGAACAACATGATTTACACGGCTATGATTTGGTCATAAGCAACAAAAGTGGCTTTTGCCACGGCGTGATTACCGGCCCAGACACGGTACACATTTGTTACTGCCTCACGCCCACACGCTACGTGTGGCGTTACCAACAGTATGCCGAGCAAGAACAGCTGGGCTGGTTTACGCGGGCCATCTTGCCGCCATTTTTAACCCAATTGCGCCAATGGGACCGGCTGGCGGCAGATCGGGTGGACCATTTCGTGGCAATTTCGCAGGAAGTCCGTCGGCGAATCGCCAAAGTGTACCGGCGAGAATCGGATATTATTTACCCGCCGGTGGACACGGCCCGCTTCACCCCTTGCCGAGAGGTAGAGGATTATTATTTGCTGGTGGGGCGATTGGTGCCTTACCGGCGCATTGATTTGCTCATTGAAGCGTTTAACAGGATGAAACGGCCGCTTCGCATTGCCGGCAGTGGGCGAGACAGAGCCCGCCTAGAAGCGTTAGCTGGCCCCACAATCGAGTTCCTGGGCTACGTACCCGACGAGGAACTGCCACCGCTGCTGGCCAAATGCCGCGCCTTCATGTTCCCTGGCGAGGAAGATTTTGGCATCGCCCCCATCCAGGCGATGGCCGCCGGGCGACCAGTGATTGCGTATGCGGCCGGCGGTGCCCTGGAAACGGTCATCGAGGGAGTTACCGGCACCCTGTTTGCAGAGCAGTCCGTTGCTGCTATTATCCAAACCGTTGAGGGATTCGATACGGATCGCGTGAATTCTCAGCTGATTCGGCAGCATGCTGAACAGTATGATGTAACCCACTTCAAAGCACAGATTCAGGCATTGGTGGCCGAAAAAATGGAAGAGTTGACGAAGACAATGTGACTTTTTGCAACGTAGAAATTGGGCATTTATTGAATTGCTTAGTTACCCAGTTCACATCCTAGCCAATTCACAAAAATTTTTATGGAATTACGAGCATTTTTGGCAATTTTTTGGCGGCGCTGGCTGCTGGTATTAATTCCGCCGTTGGTGGTGGGGCTGTTTAGCGCAGTGACGTTTCAGCCGCCGCCTGCGCCGGGTTTCAACGTGGGGGTCAATTTTCTGGTGGCTCAGCCACCTTCCCCAGGTGCAGAATTGGCAGACCAGGAACGATATTACAACTGGCTTAGCTCGGAGTACATTGTGAATGGGCTTACGGATTGGGCGGTGAGTGGCAGTTTTAAGACGGCCGTTTCCACCCAACTCGCTACAGACGGGATCGAAGTGCCACCCGGCAGCTTTAGCGTGGCCGCCGAAAATGTACGCAGCAGGCTGCAAATCTCCATTCAGCATGGGGAGGCAGAGACGCTTTCCCACATTGTGAACGCTGCCATAATGGTGCTGCGCGAGCAAAATGCAGATGCTTTACCGCAGCTTGGGGGGGAAACGGCCGTACTCACCCTGCTCGACGAACCAATCGTGACGCCCCTGCCACGCAGCCTGGGCAGCTTGCTAGACATCCCCCTGCGGCTGGCCATTGGCCTGGCTGCTGGGCTAGGCGTGGCGCTGCTGGTGGAATATGTAGACCCCACCATCCGCAGCCGGGAAGAAGCCGAAGCGATGGGATTTGTCATTCTGGGCGAAATCCCCAAAACCAAATAATTTTAGCCTGGGGCTTCAACCCCACGAGTCACGGGACAATAATATGGCATTAAACGATTATTTTAGAATTTTGCGCCAGCGGGGGTGGATTATCATCCTGCTGGCCATCCTGACAGCAGGTGCGGCCTTTGGTTTTAGCCGGATTCAGCCTTTAGAGTACGAATCCAGCCTGAAACTGCTGGTACGCCCCGCTCGCACGGATTTTGGGCAGGCGAATGCCGCCCGTGAACTGCTGGGCAACTACGAGCAGTGGCTCAACAGCAGCTATCGGGCACAAGATGTGATCAACATTTTGCAGCTAGACATGGAAGCTAATGCGCTGCTGGGCGACGTGACGGTGGCCTCAGACCGATTGGGGTTAGTGGTGCAAATCAACGTAGAAAACACAGACCCAGACCTGGGTAATGACATTGTGCGTACCTGGGGCGAGCTGCTGATCCAGTGGCAAAATGCTGAGAACGACCAAAATCGGCAGGAAGACCGCATCACCATCGAGTTTCAAGATAATCCAAAGGTGGTTGGCGTGAGTCCAAACGTAGAAGTGAATACGGCCGCTGGCGGCGTCTTTGGGGCGCTGCTGGGCATCATCCTCATTTTTGTGCTGGAATGGATTGAGTCTGGCGTGGTGCGCCGCGCTGAGGATGTGGAGCGGTATTTGGAGATTCCGGTAGTAGGCCGCATTCCGGGACAATAGCCTGGGGCTTAAGCAATAGCAGCAATAGCCTGGGGCTAAAGCCCCAGCTCAAAAAGGTGCATTATGGATTTAATTACAATAACAAACCCACGTTCGCCAATGAGTGAAGCGTACCGCACGCTGCGGACGAATCTATCTTTTTACAGTTTGGAATCTTCGCTAAAAACGTTGGTGGTCACATCCCCCGTGATGGGGGAAGGCAAAAGCAGCACAGTGGCCAATTTGGCGGTAACGATGGCCCAAAGCGGCCGTAAAACAGTGCTGGTGGATTGTGATTTAAGACGGCCGTCTTTACACACCCTCTTCAACTTAAAAGCAGAACCGGGCTTTACCGATGCCATTTTGCACAATGATGAGCCCGTTTTGCAGGAAACGGCCGTTGCCAACCTGTGGCTGCTCACGGCTGGCACCAAACCACCCAACCCCGCCGACATTTTGGGCACGCCACAGGTGGATCAGCTGATTGCCCGGCTGCAAGAAAAGGTGGACATCATTTTGTTCGATGCCCCGCCAGTGAATGCGGTGACGGATGCGGCCGTTTTGGGTGCCAAGGTAGACGGCGTGCTGCTGGTGCTCAGCGCCGGCAAAACCCGCCGCGACCACGCGGAGCGGGCCAAAGAAATTTTGGAAAAAGCGCGGGTCAACATTATTGGGGCCACGCTCACCAACGCGCCAGTCGATAGCTCGATAGATGCGTATTACGGATGACAAGGTGACCGGGTGACAAGGTGACAAGGTGGAAATTTAGGCTCACCTGGTTGTTTGGTCCAAAATAGTTGCAAATTTGAGATTCCCGGGTGCCGTAGTACCTGGGATTTTTCATTTTATGGCGAGGATATGCTACATTTTTGTCATCGTAACATAGTAATTTTTACTGTCAGATACCTGATGCACGATCAATGGAACATCCAACCAAACATTGTGTCCAAAGCCCAAGATTAATTTTTGCTAAACCAAATTAACTATGCCGAAATTCGGCCTACCGCGCTAGACTCAGTGACACCACCACAATTCACGCTCCCACAAACCCGAACCAGCAACGCGGCTTGGTAATTTTGTTTATCATCCTCGTGTTTGCCTTGCTCACCTGGGGCATGTACGAGATGCTCACCGCTCCGGCCCGCTACAACAACCGAGATTTCATGAGCCTGTTTGCCGGCGGCAAAGCAATTTTGCGCGGGTTAGACCCGTACAATCCTGAGGTTTGGCTGCCGCTGCGGGCAGAACTAGGCAGCACCTGGATGCCTGATGACCGCGCCCCGTTTCCACTGTGGACGCTGCTGCTGGTGCTGCCGTTTACTGCGCTAGATTTGGGCTGGGCGGCGGCCAGTTGGCTATCGTTTTCGCTGTGCGTGCTGGGTGGCGGCATGTTTTTGCTGATCCATGCGTACTATCCCAAGCCGCTGCCCGTGGCGGAATTTGCCCTGGTGGCTCTGTTCACGTTCACGTACCGGGCGGTGCTGGTGAGCATGAACAATGGGCAGATTACGTTTTTGCTCTTTTTATGTTGGCACTGTTTTTGTGGCTTGTGCGGCGGGAACGGCCGTTTCTGGCAGGCATTGTGCTCTCATTCGTCATTATAAAGCCGAATGCCTTTGTGCTGTTTGTGCCAGCCTTTGGGCTATGGCTGCTGTGGCGACGACGCTGGCGCGTTGTGGCAGGCGCGGCTGCGGGCGGCCTGACGATGTTTGTGATTAGCTGGCTGGTGCTGCCCGGCTGGCTGTTTGAATGGCTCAACGTCACGGGCAAAACAGAGGTGACGGCTATTACACCTACCGTTTGGGGGTTAGCCTATGAAATTTGGCCAGAATGGTGGGCGGCGTTGGGGCTGCTGTTTGTGGTGGGGGTAACGGCCGTATTGGGCCTCATCATCTTCCGCAACAAACATCTCACCGAAACCGAGGTGATGCCCCTGGCGTTAATGGGCTCACTGCTTACTACACCATACGCCTGGGTGTATGAACATCTGCTGCTGCTCATCCCTTGCATGTTGATCTACTTGGCAATCAAAAAACGTGGTTTGGCGGCTTTGACCTGGCTTCTGCTGGTATTTGTTTTACCCTGGGGCACCTTTTGGCTGGCCGAAAATCGGGCCAGCGATACGCTAACCACGTTTGTTCCACTTGCCGTTATTTTATTTTTCTACCAAATTGTGATTACAAGATCACCGTTCCAAACCAAATATGAATCGATTGAATAGCTTCAATTTTAAGTTTTTTGCCGTTACAATCATTTTGGGTACAGCTATTTTTAGGCTGCGTTAAAAAATATTTGTACAAGATTAGGGTGGAAAAGCATCAGCTCTACAAGGAAAAGCGAAGAGAGTGCGGTTTTGAAATGTTTTACTGTTATCGGGGATTTGATTTAACACAAAAGAGCTTCTACCCTCAAGTTGCTGTTTTAAAAAGCTATTCAGCGGTTCAAAAATAATATACTCCTGGCTTATGAACGCTTCAGCAAAGTTTTCCTGACTGACAATCATGTAATCAACGCTATATTCTTCGCAAAATGCCAGCACTTCTGCGTCACTTTCGGCAAAATATGCATCCAATGCCTTCATCATCATACCCATATCTCTGCTTTCAGTTTCACAGCTAAAAAGAATGGAGTGCTGAGAATAGAGGGGGACATCGTCCAATAAGCACGGGTAACCTGCAATTAACGTATTTTGGGGAAGCGTCTTTACAAAATTTATCAACTCAGCGGTATCGTTTTCCGGTCGAATAAAAGTGCCGGGACCTTGAGTATAGGCTGCCAAAGGGATTACTAAAACTAATGCAAATAGGATAGATAGAATTGGAGAGGATGCGCCTTCAGATATTGGCTTTAAATCTTCTGATATTGTTGAGATAACATTTTGTCGGGCTTTAAGCGAAAAACGCTTTCGATTAACAAATAGCAAAACAGTAATTAAGCAAACTAGTAAACCAACAACGGCCGTTAAAACCCTGGAAATATTAGCAAAATAAACGATTGAAAAACCGCCTACCCCAATAAAAAGAAAGAACATATCTAACTTGCTACGATTATTTGCCAACAATTTAGAGCCAACCTGAATTGCCAATGGACCATTTATAATAAATAAAATTAGACCCATAAGAAAAATGGTTCCTCGCATATATCGACTAGGCATATGGAAGGTTGCCGACGAGGTAAAAAGAATAGCTAGCCAACTAATAATAAAACCAATCAAGCCAGCTAACGCCAAATGCCAAAATGACAAAGGCACATTGATGAATTGACGACGAAGTATAAAAGTTATTGGAATTAGCGCCGCAAAAAAAGCAAGGCTGAAAAATCCAATCAGGCCATTATCGAGTATGCCGCCATTTCCCGTAAGCGGATGCGGACTTAGCAGCGGATAGCGACCAGTATCTCCAAATAAAGGGCTTGTATAAACTGTTGTTTCTTGTACTTCATTTGCATCAATAGGAACAGTGTTCAAACCAGTACTTATTGCTGGCAACAATAGTAAAACCGAAACAATCAAAGCAGCAACAAACATAGCAAATTGTTTGCCCGTCAATGTCAGACCACGATATTTCCAGAATTCACACAAGTACTTTACGCCGTATGTGAAAAGTATAGTTAAAAAAAGGGGCGGATAAAACAATCCTAATATTAAAACCACAACCATGCCCAAGTGATTGTCGATTTCCATGTAATATAGCATCGCCAAAAGCAATGGAAGGGTAAATGAACGAGGCAATCCACTGGAAAGAGCCATTTCACTATAGGAACTGCCACAATAAGTGTATAAATACTGCTGATGAGAAAAGCAACAAAAGGTGTTGAAAAACGCGTTACTATTTGGAACAGGTAATAGGTTCCAATTATTGCCAGTGGAAAAATGATGATTTTGCTAAAAATAAAAGGAGAAACAATAGGGCTTACCAGCGCATATAACGCCCCGTATAATAGGCTAACTTTATTAAATAGTAACGTTGTAAAGCCTAAATCAACCTCGGCAAATTGATACCCTAACAACGGATCATTTTCAAATAAAGATGGATCGGCAAGGCGAAACAGCCAATAAAAAAACCGTAAATCCTCATCAACATATTCAGGTTCAAGAAGTAGCGGGATTTGTACAATTAATACGATAACGGCCGTTATTGCCAAAGTTAGCCACAGCCATTTTCTTGAATTTTGTCGGGGCACAATGGTCATAGGAAAAATATACTTCTAAACCTGTGGCTCTTTCACAGCTACTTGCTCTAATTGCTGTCGATGTTCTGAGTTGTTATATGCTTCGTCCACAAGGTGAAATAGCATTGGACGCGGCTGCAAAACCAAGAACGATTGAAAAGCAAACAAAGACCGCCGCAACCAGATTAACACCCCGTTCAACCACAACAAACTACGCGAAACAAGACCTTGCCCGAATATCAGGGGGAATGGCACAGGCGTACTCTTTACTGCCAGAACTTCATAATTTGCTTGTTGAAAAAGGCTAATGATAGAACGAAATGTAAATAGGCGAGTGTGAGTCAGATCAAGAATACCTCGCTTGCCATAATTGAAGTTTCCCAAAAGCAAGCTCAACCGAGTCAGAAAAAAGCCAACATTGCCGGTACTGATCATTACTTTTGTTTTTTGAGCGTTTGCCACTGTTCGCAAATCATAAGCAAAAGATTCGGGTGATTTCAAATGCTCAATGACATCCAGCGCTAAAATGTAGTCGAACTCCTGATAATTTATATCTGGTAAACCGTGATCAAGATTGTGCACAATAAATTCATCCAGAGATATGCCTATAGGGAGTGGGTACATATCAACTCCCGTTACATGACACCCCTTTTCTTTTAATGCCACCCCGAGATAACCACCAGCACAGCCTAGGTCTAACACCCTGGCACCTGGCTCTATCATATTCAGCACATGCCAATGTGGGCTAGGAAAGTTGAGTTTGGCTGTGTAGTGCGAAGTAGGTGAATTAGGGGAGACACAATCATATTTCCGTTCGTAAACGATATTGAAATCCTGCGCTTTTGCTTTGGTAGTCGTTGCAACAACATCGAAGGCATACCGAAGCCCGTTCACATGACAAATTTCTTCGCCATAATAAGTTGGAATCGATAGCTCTTTAATTTGGTAACCGGCAAGATGAATCTGGATAAGGATTTCAGTATCAAAATGAAAATCATTTGAATTAAGCTCAAATGGAATATTACTAAGCGCTTCAGTGGAATAGATACGGTACCCTGAATGGTATTCACTCAGATTTGTCCCGAGCAGTTTATTTTGGTACCAAGTCAATATTCGATTGCCAATATACTTGTACAATGGCATACCGCCTTTTATAGCAGCTTTCGGTGCAAGCATCCTGGAGCCAATGACGGAATCTGCTTCTCCGCGTAACAAAGGTTGTATCAATTCTGGCAAAATTTCAGGTGCATATTGACCATCACCATGCAATAGAGCAACGTAATCAAAACCTTTCTGAATTGCATACCAGTACCCAAGTTTTTGATTCCCACCATAACCTTGATTCACAGGGTTAGTAAGAACCTGTAACTTGAACGGTAATTCCCCTTTCGACTTTACATCTAAAGCTCTTTCGAAAGATTGATCCTGGCTGGCATCGTCGATTACAAGAATCTCGACATCAAGATTTTCCCTAAGTTCGGGTGGAATACGGTAAAGAACTTGCTGGATGAATTTTTCCGCGTTGTAGGCGACAATGAATATCAATAAACGTTGGCGCGGTTTGTACTCAGAAACTGAAAATTCATTTAATAATTCCATTGAGACCCTCAGGTATTAAATGCAGCCAGAATAAAAAATTTGGAACCACAATGCTTGCACCATAGAATTGTAGCATATCTATTTTCGCTCAGGTAATGGGCATATGGTCATTTTCACGGCCGTTCTAACCCAAAATGCATGTCAATTCCCCAGTTGCAGGGCAATAAATTGAGGTATTTAAACGAGAATGACGGCCGTTTTCAAAAAACAAAAACATCCTATTGGCGTTCTGTTTCTCTTGGGTGCCATTTTCCGCCTCATCAATCTAGGGCGAGACAGCCTGTGGCTGGATGAGGCGATTAGCTATCTGGCGGCCCAGTTGCCCGTGACCCAGATTGCCAACAATACGTTGCAGGATCCGCACCCACCGCTGTACTACCTGCTGCTCCATTTTTGGCTGCAACTAGTGCCGGACTCAGATACGGCCGTAAAACTCCTCTCCGCCCTCTTTGGCATTCTGCTCATTCCCGCCATTTATTTTTTGAGCCAGCAGCTGTTCCACAATCGCACCATTTCCCTTACGGCAGCGGCGCTAACGGCCGTTTCCCCCTTCCACATCCTCTACAGCCACGAACTGCGCATGTACACCTGCTCATGCTGCTGGTGGTGCTGGCAACGGCCGTTACCCGGCTCGCCCGACAAAAAGAAAACAGCGGCTGGTGGCTGGTGGCTGGTGGCCTGTTTTTACTGGCGGTATATACGCATCTGTTTGCCTTTTTGGCTTTGGCGGGCGTGGGGCTGCATGCCTTGCTCACTTACCGCAGCAACAAACGCGCTTTCTGGGCCACAGCCATCATGACAAGCCTGATCCTCGTCTGTTTTATTCCCTGGCTGCGCTTAATGTTAGCCGAAGCCGAACCAGCGCTGGGCAGTTTACGGCCGTTGCAACAAGCCACCGAATTTAATGCCCTCAAGCCCCTCACCGCGCCGATTTTTCTGCTGTTTGGCATGTCCAGCAGCTTTTGGTACAGCGGTCTTATTTTATTCACCTTCTTTGCCTACCTGGTTATTTTTTTGCTGGAGCTGCGCAAAATGGGCCGCCAGCAAGTTCCGTCAGGAATGTGGCTGGTGCTGCTGATTATTTTTTGCGTGTTGGGCGTGCCGCTGACGGTTTATCTGGTACGGCCGTTTTTCCTCCCAGAGCGCACCCTCGCTGCCGCCGCCCCGTTCCTCATCATCTGGCTGGCCTGGGGGATAACCCGCCGCCAATCGCCGCTGCCCTACCTGGCCGGGCTGGCGGGGCTGCTCATGCTGGTGGGTACCGTTAGTTACCAGATGGGGCCGCTGGTGAAGCCGCCCTACCGGGAGGCCACCGCCTTTGTGACCGAAAATGCCCAGCCAGGCGATCTGGTTCTGCACACCAGCGATGGCTCTTACCTGCCCGCGCTGCGCTACGCACCCCAACTCGCCCAAGGTGTGCTGGTTGGCGACCCGGATCCCCGCAAACCGGAAACGGTTTACGCAGCACTCGGCGGACAAGTTTGGGAGTTGGCCGATGTGGAGAGAGCGGCAAACGGCCGTTTCTGGCTAATCGTTGCCCTGGAGCACAGCATCTCGTGGCAGCAGGCACAGTACGACACCATCGCCGCCCGCCACACGCTTCTAGACGAGCAAGAAATCGGCGGCATTCGCATCTTTTTGTTTGAGGTGGGTAACTGATGAATGGGCAAAACGTTTGGTGGAAACGGCCGTTGCCCTTCTACCTGCTCCTCGTCCTCATGGTCGCTTTTTTTGCCCTGTTCACCTGGCTTAGCCTGGCCCGCTACCATGCCTTCACCAGCCGTGCTTTCGACCTAGGTGCCATGAGCCAGGCGATCTGGAGCGCCACGCAAGGGAAGCCGCTCATCTTCACCGTGGAAGGGATCACCCTTAGCCGCCTGGCGCGGCATGTGGAACTGTTTTATTTTTTACTGGCTCCCATTTATGCACTCTGGCCAGCGCCCTCCACCTTGCTCATCTTGCAAGCTGGGCTGGCTGTGGCTGGGGCGCTGCCCCTGTACAGCATAGCAAACCGACACCTGAAACATACCTGGAGCGCATTGGCTATTGCCGCTATTTACCTTTTGTATCCGGTGCTGCAAACGGCCGTTCTCTTTGAATTTCATGGCGATACCCTGGCCATGCCCCTGCTGCTGTTCGCATTAGACAGCCTGGATCGGCAGGCGGGTCGCACCTATTTTTTCTGGCTGGCGCTGGCTCTTAGCTGCAAATTTTACGTAGCGGTGCCCGTGGCCGCTCTGGGGGCGATGCTGTGGTGGTACGGCCAGAAGCAAACTGGCTGGCAAACATTCCTGCTGGCGGCTGTTTGGGGCGGCGTGGCGTTTGGGGTGATACGGCCGTACTTCGCCCCGCCCGATGCCGTCTATGTGGAGGCCACCGCCAGAAGTTACATCGGTTATTACTTCAGCCAGCTCAATTTGGCGCAAACGGGAGCCTTGCGGCTGTCTAACGCGGTGATTGTTTTTGCCCCGGTGCTGCTGCTGGCCTGGCGCGCTCCCCGCTGGCTGCTGCCCGCAACGGCCGTTATTTTGCCAGTCCTCCTCAGTTCCGGGCCAGGGCCATCTTTTGATTTTCAATACCACCATTACGCCCTGGGTGTCCCATTTTTGATGATGGGCCTCATTGAAGGAACCGCAACGCTCAGACAAAGCAGCCGTAGCCCATCGGGCTGGCAGCGCCGCTTGGCTATCGCTTTTTTGCTCACCTTATTGCTGAACAGCTTCCTGGTAAACACGCCGCTGAATCCAAAATTTTACCAGCCGCAGCCCGGCTCCGGGGCTGGGTTAGATACGCTGGCCGGATACGGCCGTACCGCCCGTGATGCCCTCAAATTTACCTGGATGGCTCCGCTGCAAGCTACGCAGCAGCCGCTGGCGGCCGACCGCTCATTGGCCCGCCTGGCCACCAACCGAGACATCCTATACCTGGTCCCACCCGAGAATAAATCGCACGAAGAATTGCTGCCCAAAGTAGAAACCGTCGCGGTAGACGCACTGTATGATTTTGCCTTGCTAGACCACAACCAAAATCTGGTTGAAGGGGGGGTACAAACCGCCTTTCCCACCATCCGTTGGTTGCTTAACCAGCCAAACTGGCACCTGGTGCGGGCGCAGGATGGATTGCTCGAATTCGGTCGTCAAAATGTGGGGTTAACCCAAGAAGTGACCATCCAAACAGCCATCACGCCAGCAGAACCTATGGCGCACTTTGGCGCTGAATTGGTGCTGCTAAATTCTGAAATCACTCCTTTGGACAAAGGTTTGTATCAGATGGATTTTTTTTGGCAGGCAGAACGGCCGTTTCCCCCAAACACCAGCTATTTTGCCGTCACGCGCCTCGACGGCCTGGCAAACAGCCGCATCATCCATTTACCCACGTTGGGCATCTTGCCAATCTCCGCATGGGCAGCCAACACCATCGTTCATGAATCCTTTGTCTTTGCGCTACCAGAAAATGCCCCAGCAGGAAGCTATGTGGTAAAAACTGGCTGGTACAATGCCAACCTTCCCTGGGCAGCCGCAACCGATGGCCGCAGCCGGCTGGGTGAAGAAGTGATCGTGGGCACAATTACCGTTATTGGCGATTAGAGATTGGAGATTAAAGAGTGAAAAATCTCCAGTCTCCAATCTCCCAACAAAACATGACTAAAATTTCACGCAAAGAGTGGCTTGGCGCAGCAGGTGTGGCGGTGATTACGGCCGTTCTCACCCTCATCCCCTACTGGCTGGGCAACCTGCTGGCTCCGGATAACCTGGTCTATATGCAGCTCATCATGAACCCGGAGGATGCCCAAACGTACTGGGCCAAAATGCTGCAAGGGTTCGATGGGGCGTGGCTGTACACAATTCCGTTTACGCCGGAGCCACACGCGGCGGCAGGTGTCGGCCTGTTTTACGTCTGGCTGGGGCAGTTGGCGCGGGGGTTGGGGGTGCCGTTAACGGCCGTTTGGCACGGCAGTCGCGTTGTCGCCAGCATCCTCCTCTTCCTCACCACCTTTCGCTTCGTGGCCAGCTTTTTGCAGGATAGGCGCAGCCGCTGGACGGCATACCTGCTGGCGATTTTTGGCTCTGGGCTGGGCTGGCTGCTGTTTGCGCTGGGGCAAAATTTCTGGCTCGGTGCGTTCCCCGTCGATTTTAAGCAGCCGGGGGCACATCTCTTTTTTACGGCGCTCACCTTTCCGCATATTTCGTTGGGAACGGCCGTTATTTTGTTGGATGTACTGATTCTAAGAAAAATTAGTGATCAGTATTCAGTAAACGGTAATCGGTGGGGATGGGCGTTTTTTGGGGGGCTGGCAAACGTAGGTTTGGGGGTGGCGTATCCGTTTTTGATTTACATTGTGGCGGGAACGGCCGTACTCTTCTACGCCGTTCTCGTCTGGCAGCAGCGCCAAATTTTGTGGCGCACAGGCTGGCAAATCGCTACGATGTTCCTCATCCCTGCGCCGCTGTACCTGTATTACCTCTTCGTCTGGCGCAGCAATGAGGTGTTCCGGCTGTGGGATGCCCAGGCAGGTACACCCGCCGCTCCGTGGCCCCATTACCTGGTGGCCTTTGGGCCGCTGCTGCTGTTGGCTGGGCTGTTCTGGTGGAAACGGCCAGAGAAACGGCCGCAGTTCACCATTTTGTGGCTCTGGATTCTCACCGCTGCCCTGCTGCTCTATTCCCCACTGCTGCCGCAGCGCCGCTTTATCCAGGGGGTACACGTGCCGCTGGCGGTGCTGGCCGCCGCCGGATTTGGGCAAATTGTGCTGCCTCGCTGGCAAAACGGCCGTCTCTGGCAAAAACTGGTCGCCCACCCCCGCTACACCACGCCCAAACTGCGCCGTTTCGTCATCATGATTTTTTTGCTGGGGATGAGCCTTTCCAACATCTACCTCTGGGTCGATGTAACCCGCATTGCTGTGCTAGAGCAGCCAGATTTGTTCTTTCGGCCAGCGGTGGAGGTGGAAAGTGCCGACTGGCTACGCCAAAATGGAGCGCAAACGGCCGTTGTCCTCGGCAGCTACCAGACCGGTAATTTTGTTGCCGCCTGGGCGGGGCAGCGGGTGATGCTGGGGCATTGGGCCGAGACGGTGGATTTTGTGGGGAAGGAAACGGCCGTCCACCAATTCTTCGCCGCTGAAACCAGCCACGCCTGGCGGCAAGACCTGCTCGATCAGTTTGACATTGTCTACGTTTGGTATGGCCCCCGCGAAAAAGAGCTGGGAACGTTTGATCCGGCCACAGCCAGTTACCTGAATCCCGTCTTTCAAAATGAATCTATTACCATTTTCTCCGTTTTGCCGTAGACGAATTACCCTGTTTACCCTAAAATGAACCGAATTTCCGGGGGTTGAAGCCCCCGGCTAATCCAATTACCAATTACTGAATACCGAACCCATGCGCGCACTTCTGCAACGAGTCTCATCTGCCAATGTCACCGTAGACGGCCGTATCATCGGCCAAATCAATCGCGGTTTTGTTATTTTGCTGGGCGTTACCCACAGCGACACCACCGCCGAGGCCGATTGGCTGGCCAACAAAATCGCCGGGCTGCGCCTGTTTGAAGACGACGCTGGCAAAATGAACTTGGGTCTGGCCGATGTGAATGGCAGCGTGCTGGTGGTCTCTCAATTTACGCTTTATGGGGATGCGCGGAAGGGAAAACGGCCGTCCTTCACCGCCGCCGCCCGCCCCGAACAGGCCGAACCATTGGTAGATTATTTTTGCAACCAGCTGCGCCAGGCTGGGCTCACCGTCGCCACCGGGCAATTTGGGGCCATGATGCAGGTCAACATTCACAACGACGGCCCCGTTACCCTCATGCTGGAAAGAGACGCCAATAATGGCTAATTCAGAAAAAACGCGAAATTAGAAGAGCTGCTCCACGTCATCAATCACGATCTGCGTACGCCGTTGAGCAACATTCGTTCCGCCACCGCCATCTTGCTGCAAGACCTCGGCACGCCCCTCTCAGCTGATCAACGCACTTTCATAGACATCATCGAACGCTCCACCCTGCGCCTGCTAGACCAAAGCAACCGGCTGCTGCTGTTTGGGCAAATTGCCTTTGGCCAGGAAGTCCCAGAACAGATAGCTGTGTCTGAACTGCTGGCCAACGCCAGGCAAACCTTAAAAACAGCTACGAAATCGAAGAAGCGAAATTTTCCAACAAGGGCGAACCCCTCATCACGTGCTACAGCTACTCGCTGGCCACATTATTGGCGCTGCTAGCCGCTGGCGACACCAAACAACAGTCAAATTCACCCTCTCACGCCCGCCCCACCATCCAGGCCACCCACGAAGGCAAGCTGGTCCGTTTTTCCGTACACAGCCGAATGGGTGCCCAAGAATTTGCCCACAGCTTCACCGAATTAGCCAACGAAATCGTCCATATGCATGGGGGCGAACTTGAAATTGCCGAGGAAGACGGCCGTAAAAAATTCACCTTCACCCTGCCCACAAACTCAGATTAAATGCCCCGTTAATCCGCACAAAGATCGCGTTTTTCCTAAAAACGAGGTAAAAATCAGGCAATCTGATTCGTTCAGAAATTCACAACAAAACCGTGCCAGGCTCCATTCGCCTGGCAAAAGGATGAACCGATACCGATGCGAAAATATTTGTTACCATTTTTGCTGATTGTGACCACATTTTTTGTAAGCTGCGGCGGGGCCGATACCGCCACCCCCACCGCCACCAGCGAACCGGCCACCGAAGTTGCGGCGGCAGAGGATCCAACCGCTACCAACACCGCCACGGCTGAAGCGACGGCAACGGATGCGGCCGTTCCCCCCACCAACACACCGCTGCCAGAACCACCCAC
Source organism: Candidatus Leptofilum gracile (assembly GCA_016713825.1). Classification (GTDB taxonomy): domain Bacteria; phylum Chloroflexota; class Anaerolineae; order Promineifilales; family Promineifilaceae; genus Leptofilum; species Leptofilum gracile. The sequence continues at coordinate 82,015 of JADJOJ010000008.1, forward strand.
CGCCACCTCGCCGCCCACCAGCACCCCAACGGATGAACCCTCGCCCACCGCCGCCGAAGCGGAGCCAACGGCCATCGAACCAAACCCAACAGCGATTGAACCGAATCCAACGGCCGTAAACCCTAATCCCACCGCCGAAACCACACCCAGCGGGCCGCCGCCGCCCGCACCACCCGCCCAACCTGGCGGCGTACAGGCCCCCACCGACTACAACTACCCCGCCAACACCGATGTCGTTGGCTGGGAAAATCGGGTTCAGGTGCCTGCCGGGTTTAGCGTGAGCTATTACGGCCGTGTAGACGGCCAACCCACCAGCATCGCCTTCAGCCCCGCAGATGGCCAGCTTTACATTGCCGTGCAGGCGGGCGCCATCTATAAAATGGACAGCAGCGGCGGCGTCAGCACCTATGTGAGCGGCTACACGATGCCCACCGGCATCGCCTTCCGTCCCGGCACCAACCAGCTCTACGTCTCCAGCCGGGTGCGGGATGAAAACGTGGGCGGTGAAGCCCAGGTTTCCATCGTCAATCGCGGCCAGCTCATTGGCGGGCTGCCCTGCTGCTACACCTACTTCCACGCCGCCAACGGCATCGCCTTTGGGCCAGATGGCTTTGGCTACGTCGGCGTCGGCGCACGTGCCGACCACGGCGAAATTTTGGATGGCCCCAACGCGGGGCAAATGGACGAGATGCATCCGTACGAAGCCAGCATTCTGCGCTTCAACCCAGACACAGGCGAGGTGAGCGTCTACGCCACCGGCTTCCGCAACCCGTACGACATCGCCTGGGACGGCTTCGGCCAGCTTTGGGCCAGCGACAACACCCCCGACTTCGACCCGCCAGAACGGCTGCATCGCGTGGTGCCTGGAGCCATTCACGGCTACCCGTACTACGACTGCGACGTCTGCTTTAGCCCGCCGCCTGGGGTCAACGTCATTCCGCCGCTGGCGCAGTTTACCCCCAGCTCCTCCCCCACCGGCGTGGAGGTGTATCGCGGCACTCAGTTCCCCGGCTACAACAACGCCGTCTTCGTGGCGCTGTGGAGCTCCTTCATCGGGGCGCAAAAAATCATGCACATCGGCGCGGGCGGCTCCTCAGCTCCGGTCAACTTTGCCACCGGCTTTGCCGCCCCCATCGACCTCACCACGGGGCCAGACGGCAGCCTGTACGTAGCCGATTGGGCGACGGGCATCATTTTTAAGATTAGCTACACGGGGTAAGTGATTTGTAATTGGGTAATTGGGTAATTGCTCAATTACCCAATTACTTAATTACTTCTCCCCGCCGTTCCCTTGCTATAATCACCGCATGAGCACACTCGAAACCCGCTACCACGACGTTCTGCAACAGATTGCCCAAGCCGCCACCGAAGCCAACCGCACCCCCGACGACATCACGCTGGTGGCCGTGACCAAAACATGGCCCGTTGAGACCCTCTTGGAAGCGTACGCTGCCGGAATGCGCCATTTTGGCGAGAATCGGGCGGAGGAGTTGGCGGAGAAACGGCCGTTCATCGAAGCCCAACTTGGCCCAGACAGCGGCATTGTCTGGCACTTTATCGGCACGCTGCAAAGCCGCAAAACCAACGCCATCGCCGACCACGCCGACGTTTTTCACGCCCTGGACCGGCTGAAGATTGCCAACCGCCTCTCGCAACGATTGGTGGAAAACGGCCGTTCCCAAACCCGCCCCCTCCCCACCTTTCTCGAAATCAACATCTCCGGCGAGATGAGTAAATCAGGAGTGAATTGTGTCGATTGGGAAAATAGCGCAACCCAACGGGCCGAAATCCGTAATTTTGGCAAAACGGTGGCGGCACTGCCGGGTTTAACCCTCCAGGGGCTGATGACGATGGCCCCCTGGGACGCCGAACCAGATTTCATCCGCACCGTTTTTAGGCGCACTCGCCTGTTGGCGGATTGGCTGGCTGAGGAATTGGGTGAGGAACGGCCGTTATCCCTCTCTATGGGCATGACCGACGACTACCCGCTGGCCATTGCCGAAGGCGCCACCCACGTGCGCGTCGGCCGTGCCCTCTTTGGCGAACGGCACGCCCATTAACAATCCCCCTCTCTAGCTCTCCCCCAGTGGGGGAGAGAACCGGCTCCCTCTCCCTGTGGGAGAGGGCTGGGGAGAGGGAACACATGAAGGAATTTTTAGATGATTATTGCCATTGCAAACGCTGTTGACCTTATTTTTCGAGCATACACCATTTTAATTTTCGCCCGCGTCATCGCATCCTGGATTCGCGTGGATCCGTACCACCCGTTCTGGGGGCCAATTTTGCGCTTCGTCTTCCAGGCCACAGAGCCGCTGATCCAGCCCATTCGCCGCCTGCTGCCCAGCATGGGCGGCCTCGACTTCACGCCGCTGATCCTGCTCATCGGTTTAGATTTGATTCGGGGGTTGGTGGTGAATTTGATTGTGAGTTTGGCCTAAAAAGTGTTTAAGTGCTCAAGTGTCAAAAATCTGAACACTTGAGCACTTAAACACCTGAACACTACCTCAAACCCGTCAGGCTGCGGGCAATCACCATCCGCTGAATTTCGCTGGTGCCTTCGTAGATTTCCGTGATCTTGGCGTCGCGGAAGTACCGTTCTAGCGGCATCTCCTTACTGTACCCCATCCCGCCGTGAATTTGAATCGCTTCGGTGGTGACGTACATCGCCGTTTCGCTGGCGTATAGCTTGGCCATGCTGGCTTCCATGGAGTAACGGCCGTTATTTTCCTTGGCCGCTTTCTTCGCCAAACACGCCTGGTAAATGAGCAGGCGACTGGCATCCACCCGGCATTTCATATCCGCCAACTTTTGCTGAATCATCTGGAACTGGCCAATTTTTTGGCCAAACGCTTCCCGCTCCTGGGCGTACTTCACGCTCGCTTCAAGTGCCGCTTCGGCAATGCCCAACGCCTGCGAGGCAATGCCAATACGCCCGGCATCCAGCACCGTCATCGCAATTTTGAACCCTTCGCCTTCCTGCCCCAGCCGGTTTTCGACGGGACATTCGTAATTTTCAAAAATGACTTCGCTGGTGGCGCTGGCGCGGATGCCCAGCTTTGGCTCCGTTTTGCCCCGCTCAAACCCTTGATGATCGGTCTCGATCAGGGAAAGCGGTGACGCCTTTGTGCTTTTGTTCAGGTTGAGTCATGGTGAACAGGACGATGTAGTCGGCAAAAGGCGCAGAGGTGACCCAGGATTTACGGCCGTTTATCACATAATGGGTCCCGGCCTCATTCAAAACCGCGCGGCTTTTCATCGTGCCCGCATCGCTGCCAGACATCGGCTCCGTCAGGCTGTACGCCCCAATTTTTTGGCCGCTGGCCACCGGCACCACGTACTTCTGAATCTGCTCTTCCGTACCAAACTTGAGAATGCCGTGGCAGTACAGCGAGTTGTTCACCGACATCACCGTGCCGTGGCTGGCGTCGGCCTTGCAAATTTCGGTGAGGGCCAAGGAATAGGCCAGCGTATCCATGCCGATGCCGCCGTATTCTTCCGGCACTTCAATGCCCATAAAGCCCAGCTGACCCATTTTGCGTACGGTGTTGATGGGAAATTCGGCCGTTTGGTCGTGGTGCTCGGCAATCGGAGCTACTTCATTTTGGGCAAAGCGACGTGCTTCTTGCTGAATCATCTTGTGTTCTTCGGTAATAAAATCAAACATCGTGGGAATCCTCCAAAAGAATTGTGAATGGAGAATTGTGAATAGTTATCCGACGAGACTTCAAAAGTCTAGCTTTCTTTTCGGTCAGAAACGTACACGACCAAGACTTTTGAAGTCTGCAGGCGTAACAAAATTAATTATTCACAATTCACAATTTCAAAGTTGTTTGAATGTGGTTCATAAACGTTTCAAATTCCGGCGCGGGCAGTTCAAATCCCTCAATCCAGCGGCGGCGCTCTGCCAGCCAGTAGGGGCCATCCTTGCTGGTGATCACTTCAGAGGGAATTTCGGGGCGGCTGGGGCCAGCGATGCGCTTGCGCAGGGAGTTGTCGTACACGTTTTGTGGGTGAATTTGGTGAAAGCTGGGGGCTATCTCTGGGGCCAGCCAGCGCTCGGTTTGGTCTGGCGGCAGGTACGTGAAAATGATGATATGTTCTTTGCCTGCTTTTAGCTCCACTGCCAGGCAAAACCAGTTTTGCGGCAGCCGCCGCTCGCGCCCGCCCCGCTGCCAGCCACGCAAATCAAAATACCAGGCCATCGGCACCATATTTTGGGCCGCCGTCAGGGTTACGCTGCTGCCTGTTTCGGTTTGCACCCGCACACCATCGGCCAGCAGCGTTACGGTACGGCCGCTTGGCCACCGCTGCTTCAAATATTGCTCCGCCACCCAAATAACGCCCACCGACACTGGAAACGAGCCAAAGCAGGAAAGGGCAACGGCGTATTCAGAAATCCAGCCATCAACCGAATTCAGCACAGCACGCAGGCCAAAAAAGGCCAGAAACAGGGAGATGAAGAGCAGGATGAATACGGCCGTTCGCAACCCCGAATGCTCCTGATCCGCGTGTAAAACTGGGGGGGAAGAGTGACTCAAACTCATAAGGTTAATGATACACGGATTCGGCCGTTCAAACGAATGAAAATTGCTAAATGCCAGTCGCCGCCGCATGCCAGGCACGGGGTAAAATTAGCTTCCTGATGCCAGATCGCCCACCCCGTGCCTGGCACGCTCACCAAAAGCGACAGGACGCGGACAAGCGCAGAAAACGCGGATAAGAACAAAAAATCCGCGTTTTCCGCGTCAATCCGCGTCCCATTTAGAATCTATCCGAAAAGCCGTGAAAACAACCATTCTGCTCTTGACCAAAAGCATAAAGCGCAATACGCTAGAACAGATGTTTGCTGAATTGGTGATCAACATTGAAGCGCCGCTGGAAGGCACCTTCCATTACCACGTCCCCAACGACATGCGCCCCAAGCTGCGCGTCGGCCATCTGGTGGAGGTAGAGTTTGGCCGTCGGCTGGCGCAGGGCATCATTTTGCGCTTTGATGACGCTGCGCCCATCGAAGACACCAAGCCAATCATTGCCCTGGTTGACGAGAAGCCGGTGGTGTTTTGGTGGCAGCTAGAGCTGGCGCAATGGCTCAGCCAAACCTACCTGGCCCCGCTCAACGGCTGCCTGCGCCTGATGCTGCCCCCCGGCCTCACACGCTGGGCAGATGTGACGGTGGACATCAATCCGTACTGGGATGGAAAGGGCATTCGCACCGAACTCCAACAGCAAATCATCGACATCCTCAAAGAGCGCGGCGATTTGCGGGGGCGGCAGCTCAACAAGGCGCTGCGCAAGCTGAACGACAAGTCGAAGAAGAAAATTGATTGGCAAACGGCCGTAAACCAACTCCACAAACGCAACATCCTGCGCAAAGCAACCGTGCTAGACCCGCCTCGCATCAAACCCAAGCAAATCCGCACCGCCGAACTGATTGCCAGCGACAAGCGCATCCAGGCCGTGGTGCCCCACCTGGGCCGGGCCAACAAGCAAGCCGACGTGCTGCTTTACCTGCTAGAAAGTGACGATCCCTTGCCGGAGGAAACGGCCGTTCTCACCCACACCGGAGCCGATGAAAAACATTTAGAACAGCTGGTGGAAGACGGCCGTATCAGCCGCACCCCCGCCCAAACCACCCTGCTCCCCACCGCCCAACAACCACCAGCGGAGCACACCGACCTCTTTGCCCAACTTCCCTGCCCGCTCCCCCAATTAACCATTAACCATTCACCATTAACCATTAACCATTTAATCACTTCCGGCCATCTGGAAACATTGGAAGAACCCGCCACCCTCAGCCTCGCCATCCCCCCCAAGCAGCTGCTCAGCCACATTTTGGACCTGCGCCAGGCCACCACCTACCAAAGCGTGCTCACCCTGCTGGCCCGCGCCGCCCAACCCGTCAGCCTGACGGAAATTTACGCCCACACCAGCGCCAAGATAAGCCACCTGCGCAAGCTGGCCAAGCTCGACCTCATCCGCTTTGGCTCCGAAGAAGTGTGGCGCGACCCCCTGGCCGACCGCGACTTTGTGCCCGCCGAGCCGCCAATGCTCACCGCCGATCAGGCCCGCGTTTGGGGGCGCATTAAAATGGCGATGCTTGGTGCAAGTGAAAAAGTGTCAGGTGCTCAAGTGTCGGATGACGAAACAAACAGTTTTTCACCTGAACACCTAAAAACCTTAACACCTGAAAACGCCTCAACCTTCCTCCTCCACGGCGTCACCGGCAGCGGCAAGACGGAAATTTACATGCGGGCGATCGAGTACGCCATCAACGAAGGGCAGCAAGCGATTGTACTGGTGCCAGAGATTGCCCTGACGCCGCAAACGGTGCGCCGCTTTGCCGCCCGCTTTCCGGGGCGCGTGGCCATCCTGCACAGCCGCCTCAGCGACGGCGAGCGGTACGACACCTGGCGACGCGCCCGGCAAGGGCTGTTCGACATTGTGGTGGGGCCACGCAGCGCCCTGTTTACGCCGCTGCCCAACCTGGGTGTCATCATTTTGGATGAGGAGCACGACCCCAGCTACAAGCAGACGCCGCCGGTGCCGCCGCCTTACTACCACACCCGGGAAACGGCCGTTGCCCTCAGCCAAATCGTCGGAGCCACGGTGATTATGGGCAGCGCCACGCCAGACATTGTCACCTATCATCGCGCGCAGAGCGGCCGTTTCCAGCTCCTCGAACTGCAAAAACGAGTCATGGGCCATCGCCAGCGGCTGGAAGGGCAGGCAGAGCGTTTGCAGTTACAAAACCATTACCAGCACGACGGCGAAGACCCGGACGACGCTCTCACCATCCCCCTGCCCCCCATCCAGGTCGTGGATTTGCGGCAGGAGCTGCGGGCGGGCAATCGCTCCATCTTTAGCCGGGCCCTGGAAAAAGCAATTACCGAAACGCTAGAGCGGGGCGAGCAAGCGATTTTATTTTTGAACCGGCGCGGCTCGGCCACGTTTGTGATTTGCCGCGACTGCGGCTACGTGGCCACCTGCCCCCGCTGCGACATGCCGCTCACCTATCATCGCCACAGCATGCAGCTGGTGTGCCACCATTGCGGCCGTCGCGAACCGCACCAAACGGAATGCCCGCAGTGCCAATCCAAACGGATCAAATTTTTCGGCCTGGGCACAGAAGAAGTAGTGGATCGCGTGCAGCAGCGCTGGCCGAAGGCGCGCATTACCCGCTGGGACCGAGACACTACCGCCGGACGCGACACCCACGAAAACTTGCTCGCCAGCTTCATCAACCAGGAAGCAGATATTCTGGTGGGCACGCAGATGATTGCCAAGGGGCTGGATTTGCCGCTAGTGACGCTGGTGGGGGTGATTTCGGCCGATGTGTCGCTGGGGCTGCCCGATTACCGCACGGGGGAGCGAGCGTTTCAGGTGCTGGCGCAGGTGGCAGGGCGGGCCGGGCGCGGCTTGCTGGGCGGCCGGGTCATCATCCAAACGTACAAGCCGGAGCATTACGCCATCCAGGCCGCCGCCGAACATGATTTTGCCGCGTTTTACATTGATGAGATTCGCTTCCGTACGCAGCACAGCCTGCCGCCGTTCCGGCGCATGGCACGGCTGTTGTACATCGATCCAGTGGATGAGCGGGGCAAGCGGGAGGCGGAGGCGTTGGCCAAGGGGCTGCGGCTGCACATTCGGGAAAAGGCGCTGGCGGCGTCGGAGATTTTGGGGCCTGTGCCGCCATTTTTTAATCGAGTGGACGGCCGTTTCCGTTGGCAAATCATCGTGCGCTCCCCCGACCCCAACCGGCTGCTGGCCGACTTCCCCATCCCACCCAAATGGATGGTGGATATTGACCCGGTGAGCACGCTATGATGCGTGAAACGTGATGCGTGAGAAGCAATTCATCACGCATCACGTTTCACGCATCATCCTGAAGCAAGAACGCCCATTCTCAGTACCCCCGTCAGAATTCGAATCTGAATCTATCGCTTAGGAGGCGATTGCTCTATCCATTGAGCTACGAGGGCGTAAAAATTGCCGACTGCCGATAAGCTGCACTTATGCAAAAACGGGCGCTTGCCAAAAAGTTGCGGCATTTTCCCACAGGTTGCATATAATACAGGTGGTTTGATGCGGCGCATCTTTGGCACCGCAATGGTAGCTTAAACCGGGTATAGGATCAAAAAGTTTTGGCTCTTTGCAAATTTCAGGGGTGGGCAACGCATGACGCCTGACCCCGATAAAATTCTAAAGACCCAAAGTTTTATGCGGAACATGATGCAAGAAGGGCAACGGCCGTTTTTCGTCTACGGCACTTTATTACCAGACCAGCCAAACTTTGTGCTGTGGGGCAAGGCAATCACGGCGATGGAGCCAGCCACGTTCCACGGCGGCCAGCTCTACGACATGGGCTTTTACCCGATGCTGGTGCCAACTGGGGCAGAAACGGCCGTTACCGGGCAGCTCATCACCGTAACCCCCAACCAGTACGACGCCGTTTTGCAGCGGCTGGATGCATTGGAAGGGTACGACCCCGCCCAGCCCGACAGCGCTGAGTATCAGCGGCAGGCAGTGCAGGTTGTGGTGGCCAACGGCCGTACCCAAACCGCCTGGATTTACCTGGGGAAAACCGAACTGGTTACCCACAAACCAGTGATTCCCAATGGGGATTGGGCCACCTACGCGGCCCAGAACCAGCCCGATCTGCAAGATTGGTGGGAAGCCAGCGACACCGTAACCGGACTGCACAAAAAACGTTGAGCAACCGGCCGCGGCGTACAGTGTTCTTTTTTACAGCACGGTCAACAACAAATTCCCAATGTTCGATTTCCCACACCACAGAAATTATCGTTAAAAATGGGAAGATAAAAGATGAAAAAAATAGGTGTTTTAACCAGTGGCGGTGATGCTCTCGGCATGGATGCGGCCGTTCGCGCCGTGGTGCGGGCAGGCATTGCCGCTGGTGCAGAAATGTATGCAATTTATGAAGGCTACCAGGGCATGGTCGATGGCAATGGCATGATTCGGCGCATGGTCTGGGGCGATGTGGGCGGCATCTTGTACAAAGGGGGCACCGTCATTGGCACCGCCCGCTGCGATGATTTTCGGCAGCGACACGGCCGTTTACGCGCCGCCCAAAATTTGCTCAACCACGGCATCGACAGCCTGGTCGTCATCGGCGGCGACGGCAGCCTCACCGGGGCCAATCTCTTCCGGCAAGAGTGGGGCAGCCTGCTAGATGAGCTGGTTTACAACGATCAAATTCCCTACGACGTGGCCGAAGCCCACCGCACCCTCACCGTCGTGGGGCTGGTTGGCTCCATCGACAACGACATGTGGGGCACCGACATCTCCATTGGGGCAGATACGGCGCTGCACCGCATTACCGACGCGGTAGACGCCATCTCTAGCACGGCCGCCAGCCACCAGCGCTCCTTCGTGGTCGAGGTGATGGGCCGCCGCTGCGGCTACCTGGCCCTGATGAGCGCCATCGCCACCGGGGCCGACTGGGTGCTCATTCCCGAATCCCCCCCCAACCTGGACGCCTGGGAAAACAAGATGTGTTCGGTGCTAAAAAATGGTCGGGAAAACGGCCGTCGCGACAGTATCGTCATTGTGGCCGAAGGGGCGCAAGACCGGCACGGCAACGCCATTAGCTGCAACTACGTGAAGCAAGTGCTGGAAGAACGCCTGCAAGAAGATGCCCGCGTCACCATTTTGGGGCACGTGCAGCGGGGCGGCTCCCCCAGCGCCTTCGACCGCAACCTGAGCACCCTCATGGGCACGGCCGCCGTCGATGCCATCATGTCTGGCCAGGTCACCGGCGAAGCGACGCTCATCGGCCTGAAAGGGAACAAAATCACCCACGCCTCCCTGGAAGAATGCCTGGCCAAAACCAAAGAAATTGGCGAAGCGATAAAAAGTTGTGACTATGGGCGCGCGATGGAACTGCGCGGGCGCGGCTTCCAGGAAGCATTCCAAACGGTGCGTACGCTGGTACGCGCCATCCCGCACGACCCGGCACCGGGCCAAAAGCAGCGGCGCATTGCCGTCATCAACAGTGGCGCCCCAGCTCCGGGCATGAATACGGCCGTACGCGCCGCCGTTCGCCTGGGATTAGACAAGGGCCACAAACTATTTGGCATCTCCAACGGCTTTTCTGGCTTTGCCGAAGGCGAAATTCAAGAGCTGAACTGGATGAGCGTCAACGGCTGGGCCTACCTGGGCGGGTCAGAGCTCGGCACCAACCGGCACATCCCCGCCAACAGCGATTTCTACAAAATTGCCCGCAACATCGAAGAGCACAACATCGAAGGGCTGCTGATCATCGGCGGGTGGTCGGCCTACGTAGCCGCCCTGGAGCTGTACCAGCGGCGTGACAACTACCCCGCCTTCAATCTGCCCATCGTCTGCTTCCCGGCCACCATCGACAACGACCTGCCCGGTGCCGAACTAAGCGTAGGGGCCGACACCGCCCTCAACAGCATTGTGGATTCCGTAGACAAAATCAAACAGTCGGCCGTGGCCTCGCGGCGGGTATTTGTGGTAGAAGTGATGGGCGAACGATGCGGCTACCTGGCGCTGATGGGCGCTTTGGGCACCGGTGCCGAGCGCGTCTACCTGCACGAAGAAGGGATGCGCCTGACAGACCTGGCCAAAGATGTGGAATCGTTGGTAGATGGCTTTAAGTCTGGTAAGCGGCTGGGCGTTATCATTCGCAGCGAGGGGGCCAACGACACCTACACCACCGACTTCATGTGCACCCTGCTGGAAGAAGAGGGGGGCGACTACTTTACCGCGCGTAAAGCGGTGCTGGGCCACATGCAGCAAGGGGGCAACCCCACGCCATTTGACCGTATTTTGGCCACTCGGCTGGCCACCAACTGCATCACCTACCTGGAAGAAGAAATTGGCAAATCGGAGCAGGTGAGCGCCTGCATTGGCCTGCAAAATGGCGCGTTTAAGTTTACCGAGTTTCATGACATGGCCCGTTTGATGGATATGGAAAATCGGCGACCCAAGCAGCAATGGTGGCTGACATTACGGCCGATTGCCCGCATGATGGCCAACGGCCGTTCCCATGAAAAGTTAGTGTGAAAGACGGCCGTTGCCTTGACACACCATCCCGGCACTCTCTAAAATGGATTCAGTTCCATTCTTCCGGGGAGACAAAAGGATTTTTTGCCTGCATGAAGCAACTTCGCCACAACCCAATCATTGCCATTTTTGCGCTGATGCTTTTTGTCAGCCTTGGCTGCCAGGCTTCTACCATTCTGCCCGCCACCAGCGCCAACGATGACGCCGTCGTGGCCGCGGCTGTGGCCACCATCTCTGCCCAAGAAAGCATCACCCCCATTAACGCGCCAGCCCAAAACCGCGAACTGACAACAGCCGATTTAGAAGATCGGTTCATCGAAATTTATAACCGGGTCAATCCCGCCGTGGTACACATCTTTGTTTTTAATGATGAAAACTTTTTGGGCACCGGCAGCGGCTTTGTGATCGATACAGAAGGCAACATCGTGACCAACAACCACGTGGTGGCCGACGGCAATGAGTACGAAGTGGTGTTTGCCAGCGGCGAGCGCAGCCGCGCCACCCTGCAAGGCGCAGATGTAAACAGCGATCTGGCCGTCATTCAGGTCAGCACGCTGCCCACAGAAATTCAGCCAGTGCCGTTGGGCGAGTCTGGCCAGCTGCAAGTCGGCCAATTTGTGATCGCCATCGGGAACCCGTTTGGCGAAGCTGGCTCTATGTCTATCGGTATCATCAGCGGGCTGGGCCGCACCATCGAAAGCCAGCGGGTGGTGGCCGGAGGCAATTTTTCTATTCCCCAGGTCATCCAGACAGATGCGGCCATCAACCCGGGCAATTCCGGTGGCCCGCTGCTAAATTTGAACGGTGAGGTGATTGGCGTGAACAGCGCCATTTTATCCACGTCTGGAGCCAATTCTGGCGTCGGTTTTTCCATTCCAGTAAACGCGGTGCGCAACATTGCCCCAGCGCTTATCAGCGACGGTGCGTACAACTACCCGTATTTGGGCATTAGCATGTGGCCGCAGGCGTTTACCCTGCGCCAGCTAGAAAGATTGGAACTGCCACCCAACGGCGTTTACGTGACGGGCGTCATTGAAGACACGCCAGCAGACGAGGCCGGCTTGATTGGGAATAATTTGTCTATTTCTTTTACAGCGGATGGGGATTACATCACGGCGATCAACGATCAGCCGGTGCGTGATTCTGATGATTTGCTGAGCTACCTGGTGTTTGAGACCACTGTGGGCGAGACTGTTGAGCTCACGGTGATCCGGGATGGCGAGGAGATCAAATTGCCGCTTACGTTGGGGGAACGGCCGTAATCTGCAAACGGCCGTTCCCACCCAAATAAATAATCCAAACGGTTGCTCCGCTGCCGTATCGCCGCACCCCAAACCGTTTTTACCCTGCCAAACAAAATTCGTTTTAGAACATTTACAGGAGGTCATATGATTACCCAGGAACAATTCCAGGCTCTTTTGTCCTTTGAACCAGCCAAGCAACAGGTGTTGACTCTCTACCTCAACACCGACAGCGGCCAGGATTCCATCGAAGCAATTAAGCTCAAGGCCAAAAACCTCCTCCGCGAAGCGGACTGTCTGGAAGATGATGTCCAGGCCGTAGAAACGTACCTCAACCACAGCTTCGACTGGAAATCGCCGGGGCTGGCCATCTTTAGCAGCCAGGGGGGTGACTTTTTTGAAGCGTACCCCACGGCCGTTTCCTTCCGCAACCGCCTGCGCATCACCCCCAAACCATATCTCAAACCGCTTGGTCACCTGCTGGATCATTACGCCCACTACGGCGTCATTTTGGTAGACAAGGTAGGCGCTCGCTTTTTTGCCTACCACCTGGGCGAATTGCAGGAGAGTGCAGGCCACATGGGTGAGGAGATTCACAAGCTCAAAGATGGCCGCGGCTCCTCTGCCATTGGGCGGCGGGGCGGTTCTGGCGGGGCCAGCCGCGAAGAAGAAAATGCCCGACGCAACCTGCGCGAGGCCGCCAGCGCCGCCGCCGACTTTTTCCACAGCCATCCCATTCGCCGCCTGTTCCTGGGCGGGACAACCGAAAACACCGCCCAGTTCCGCGACTTACTGCCCAAGCAGATGCAAAGCTGCCTGGCGGGCACGTTTGCCATCGACATGAACGCGGGCGAACATGCCGTGCGGACTGAAACGCTGCAAATGCTGCAAGCCGCCAACGCCGAGCGAGAAAAGAAGCTGGTGAAATCGCTGCTGGGTGCGGCCCAGGCCAGCGGCGGCACGGCCGTTCTGGGGCTGGACGAGACGCTGCAAGCAATCAGCAACCGGCGGGTGCAAACGCTGGTGATCAGTGATGGCTTCCGGCTGCCGGGCTACGTGGATTACAGCTCTGGCTTTGTGGTGGCCAACCTGGCCAAAAGCCCGCTGAGCGACCGTGAGCTAACGGCCGTTGACGACGTCATCGACAGCGCTTTTACCCTCAGCCTGAACCAGGGCGCCCACGTGGAAGTCATCCGCGACGACCCGGATTTGGACAGTGCAGGCAAGATTGGGGCGCTGCTGAGATTCTAAAATTGAGATTGGAGATTGGAGACTGGAGACGAGAGATTGGATCAACCTCTCCAATCTCCAATCTCCAGCCTCCCTTTACATGACCATTTCTGAATTTGTACAGGAATTGGCAACGGCCGTTCGCCATCCCTCCCACGGCGCAAAACAGTTCCAAACCGCGGTGAGTAAGCTGCATCATATTTTGTAGCGAGAGGAAAATTTCGGGTATAATTTTTGACATGCCAGTTCTTACTCTCCCCTCACACCCACCCCGGCGGAATTTATGAACGAAACAAGCTTGCTGAATTTACGGCCGTTATCCATTGCCGAACTGTTCGACCGCTCTTTTCGCCTCTATCGCAAGAACTTTGGTACCTTTTTAGGCATCATGCTCCTCACCCAAATTCCTCTTTTTCTATTTGGGCTCGCCCTTTCTGCTTTGACAGACACAACCCCAAATTTGAGCAGCAACGCCGACCTTACAGATCTTTTCATGACGACGACCATTATCAGTGTCTTAATTGCTGGGACCGTCGGAGCCATTTTGAGCCTTATTTTCACCCAGGTTGGCGCAGCCGCTCTCACCAAAGCGATTGCCGATAGTTACCTTGGCCATACGATTGGCTTTTGGGAGGCATTTCAAAGAATTGGCAACACCTGGGTTACGCTGATCTTTGCCAGCATTGTTGCCAGTCTCATTGTTTTGGGTTTGGCTATCCCTGTAGGGATTATTTTTCTAATTCCCTGTATTGGCCCACTGATAGGATTTGTCGGCTTTGTTGCTGTCGTTGCCATCGGAAATGTGCTTATTTCACTTATTCCCCCAGTTGTCGTCCTGGAAAAGAAAGGGGTCATGGATTCAATCAGACGGGCCTGGGAGTTGGCAAAACTGCGATTCTGGTGGGCTTTTGGATATTTATTCTTGTTAGGGCTGATGTCCTTATTGGTTATTTCTGGACCAACCGCTCTCATTCAATTTTTGTTTGAAACTGCACTGGGAAACCTGTCTGAATTTTCTCAAACAATCGTCAGCGACACAGCAAGCTCTTTACTCACAGCTGTTTTCATGCCCATCCGCCTGGCAGCCATCACCTTGATGTACTTTGATTTGCGTATTCGCTTTGAAGGATTTGACCTGATGGTGCTGGCAGCTGCCGATAACACCACGATCAATGATGCCTCTGAACTCACGAGCAAAGGAAGCTTATGACCGCTCTTAGCAACAATTTACAGCCATTGAGCATGTCCCAACTGCTAGACCGAGCCATTCGGCTGTACCGCAACAACTTTTTGCTGTTTATTGGCATTGTGGCCATTGCCCAAATTCCGGCAACGGCCGTAAATATCATCGGTCTCTGGCTGGCTCCCACACCAGAATTTGGCTTCAACCCCGCCGCCAACGTCACCGACGTCTGGCTGCAAATGTTTGAAAGCCTGGGCTTTGGCAACAACCTGTGGGTCTGGCTGGGGCGCATCGTCACCCTGCTGCTGATTCAGCTGGCCACCGCCGCCATGACCAAAGCCGTCGCCGAAAATTACCTGGGGCACAAAATTGGTTTGCTTGAGGCGTACCGGAAAATCGGCCTTTCGGGCATCACCCTCCTGCTGGCTACCTTCATCGGCATCTTTTTCATGATTTTCCTGTTCATCTGGTGGGTGATTGTGCCCTGCCTGGGCTGGTTCACTGGCCTGGGGATGGTTTTCTTCTTCTCGCTGGTGGTGCTGCCGCTGGTGGCCCCGGCCATCGTTTTGGAAAAACGAAGCGCCATCTCTGGTCTGCAGCGCGCCTGGGATTTGGCCCGCCGCCGCTTCTGGTGGGTGGTGGGGTTCATGCTGCTGCTGGGGCTGTTTGGCCAGCTCATCGTCACTGGCCCGGCGCTGCTGTCTGTGTTTGTCGTGCAGAGCACCGTGGGCAGCGGCCTCGATTCTTCCACCACAACGCTCATCCAACAGGTGATCGGGCTGCTGCTCAACCTGATTTACCTGCCGCTACAGCTCACCTGCGTCACCCTGCTCTATTTTGACGTGCGCGTCCGCACCGAAGGGTTCGATCTGGCCCTGCTGGCCCTGAGCGAAGAGGCCAACGCCGAAAATCTGGCCGTCACCGCCCCCGCGCTCGACAAAAACGCCATCCCCGCCTGGGAAGAGATGGGCTATTTTGCCCTGATCACCATCGCTTTTGTGGTGCTGTACGTGGGGCTCATTTTGGGCATTTTACTGCTTGGCTTTGGATTAGGCGGGCTTTGATGGTTTTTTGGGGGAGATACGGCCGTTCCCTGCCGCCGTTCATCATCATTTTTGCCATCCTGCTGGCCGGGGTGCGCCCCGCCACCGCCCAATCTACCCCCATGCCGCTGGCCGAATATTGGCAAACGATCACCCAAATTCGGGATGATCTGAACGAGGCCCCAGACGATAGCGCCGTGCGCGAAACGGCCGTTACCACCCTCAGCAACATCAGCCAAATCGAACTGGCAAACGGCCGTCTCCAACCCATCGACCACGCCTACCTCATTCGCCAACTGCAAAACGAAGCGCTGAGCGCCCAGACGCTGGCCACACAGCTCACCGCCTACCTCAGCAGCCGCCAGGGCTGGCCAGACCCCACTTTGCCCACGCTGGATGTCGCCGCGCTGGACGCCATTTTAAGCCAGCCAGAGTTCAATTACGCCCCCGAAGAGCCCAACTTTTTACAGCGCATCTGGCAAGATATTCGCCAGGCAATTGAAGATTTCTGGCTGCGCCTCTTCCCGGAAGAGAGCCGCTTCAGCCTGCCGCTCAACAACGTGGTGCTGATTATTGCGGGGCTGCTGGTGGCCGTTGCCCTGGCCTACGCGCTGCGCGGCATTTTGGGCGACCTCACCGCCGACGCCGCCCTGAGCGCCGAGGAGGAGCTGGGCGGCGAACCGCTCACCGCTGACCTGGCGCTGCAAAAGGCGCAGGAATTTTCCACGGGTGGGGATTACCGGACGGCCGTTCGCTACCTCTACCTCTCCTCCCTGCTGCTGCTGGAAGAACGGGGGCTGCTGCGCTACGACCGCTCGCTGACCAACCGGGAATATTTGCGCACCGTCGCCCACCGGCCTGAACTGGCCACCATTTTGCGCGACGTCATCGACGTCTTCGACCGCGTCTGGTACGGCTTTCAAACCCTCAGCGCCAGCGAGTATGAAAGCTACGCCCGCCGCGTAGAAACGCTGCGGCAGCAAAAGGAGGCGCGATGAGACGCCTCAGCCACAGCCTGAGCCGCGATTCCTGGTTGGCGCTGGGCCTCTTCCTGCTGCTAACGCTGTTCACCACCATTTCTGTGGTGCAGCAGGCGCAAGCCTCGCTCACCGACCCGCCGCTGGCTTCCTACTCCACCCAGCCGCAGGGCAGCCGCGCCCTCTGGCTCTATCTGGAATCCCAACAGCTCAAGCTCACCGATTCGGTTGGCGACAGCTTTGGCGTGCCCAGCGGCGTCGATTTGGCGCTGGTGCTGGAGCCAACGGTGGCATTCACCCCTGGCGAATGGGCGGTGCTGCGCAGTTGGGTAGAGGATGGCGGCACGCTGCTGCTGGCGGGCACGTCGCAGTTCACCATTGCCCTGGCGGAGGAGCTGGAGGTGGGTTATGGGCTGGTGCCGTCGTCGGAAACGGCCGTTACCAACCAAACCCCGCTCCTCAACAGCCCAGCCCTGAACGAGATCGCCGCCACCACGCCTTACTTTTTGCGCCCCCAGCGGGACGATTTTGTGACGCTGCTGGCCAATGCCGCCGGGAACCCCACCGCCATTGCGTTTGCCGAGGGGAACGGCCGTATCATCCTCACCACCCTTACCGAACCATTCAGCAACCAGGGGCTGCAAACCGAGGGCAACGCCGAGCTGGCGCTCAACCTGCTCAACGCCACGCCAGCGCTGCGCGGCATCTGGTTCAACGAGTGGCACCACGGCGTCCGCCCCCAATCTGATGACGCGCTTTCTTCCAGCAACTGGCTCCAGCGCACTCCGGGTGGCCGTGCTTTGCTGCTGGTGCTGGCCATCATTTTCATTGGATTGGTGCTGCGCGGTCGCCATTTTGGCCGCCCGGTGCCGTTGGGCAAAGATATTGTGCGCCGTGCCCCACTGGAGTACATTACCGGCCTTGCCAATTTAAGCAGGCGGGCGGGGCACCGAACGGCCGTTCTCCAACATTACCACGACCGGCTCAAGCGCGATTTGGGCGCACGCTACCGCCTCAATCCCAGCCTGCCCGACGAAGAATTCATCGCCCAACTGGCCGCTTACCAACCCAATCTAGACACCGACGCCCTGCGCCAAACGCTGCAAAAGCTGTCCCAAACCAACGTCAGCGAAAGCGACATGGTGCAAATTGTGCGCGAAGCGACTTTGTTCGGTGAACGGTAATCGGTGGTCGGTGAACGGTATTCGGTTATCAGTAAAATGGAGGTTTTGTAAGATGGAGAAGAGTGGGTATGCTGAAAGTTTTAGGGATTTGCTAGCTTATCAAAAGGCTAGAGAATTGGCGCGGGAAGTTTTTGAGGTATCGAAACGATTCCCCAAAGAGGAGATGTATGCCCTCACGGATCAAATTCGCCGTTCTTCACGCTCAGTCGGGGCGCAGATTGCTGAAGCGTGGGCCAAAAGACGATATGAGAAACATTTTGTCAGTAAATTAACGGATGCAGATGGTGAACAACAGGAAACCCAACATTGGTTGGAAACGGCCGTTGACTGCCACTATCTTTCACAAGCTGAAGCACAACAGCTTCTAAACAAATGCGCACGAGTCGGACGCTTGCTAGGCGGCATGATGGCTAAATCACACCTCTTTTGCGGCCAACCAAACCTCCTCCGCGAATCCCAACCCGACTATTTCACCAACGACGACCCACCCACCGATTACCGATAACCGTTCACCGATTACCGATTACCGATTACGGATAACCGATTACCGTTAACGAGGAATAAAAATGGAACCAACCCAACTCAAAACCATCTACGAAACGCTACGGCAGGAGGCTGACAAGGTACTGGTTGGCCTGGAGGAGCCGTTTGAGATGCTCACCATTGCCCTGCTGACCGGTGGGCACGTGCTGCTAGAAGGCGTGCCGGGTACCGCCAAAACGCTCATGGCCAAAACCCTGGCCCAGCTGGTGCAGGCCAAATTCAGCCGCATCCAGTTCACCCCCGACCTCATGCCGTCGGACATTTTGGGCACGTCTGTGTTCGACATGAACAACGGGCAGTTTTACCTGAAGAAGGGGCCGATCTTTACCCAAATTTTGCTGGCCGATGAGATCAATCGCGCCCCGGCCAAAACTCAATCTGCCCTGCTGGAAGCAATGGAAGAGCGACAGGTGAACCTGGAAGGCACCCGCTATCCGCTGGGCATCCCGTTCATGGTCATCGCCACGCAAAACCCGATTGAGTACGAAGGCACCTACCCGCTGCCCGAAGCCCAGCTCGACCGCTTCCTCTTCAAAGTCACCGTGCCCTACTCCGATTTGGACACGGAAATCGAGGTGCTGCGCCGCTACCATCACGGCTTCGACGCCCACGATCTGGCCGCCACTGGCCTGACGGCCAAACTGCCAGCGGAGTCCATTGCCGAGGCGCGGCAGGCGATTAACCAGGTGGTGGTGGAGGATGGCGTGCTCAATTACATCGCCCAGGTCGCCGCCGCCTCGCGCCAATCGCCGGATTTAACGCTGGGGGCCAGCACCCGCGCCGCCACGCACGTGCTGCTGGCGTCCAAAACGTTTGCCGCCATGCAAGGCCGCGACTTCGTGACGCCCGACGACGTGAAGTTTGTCACGCCCGCCGTCTACCGCCACCGCATCCTGCTCAAACCAGAAGCCGAAATCGAAGGGCTCAACCCCGACACCGTCATCCGGCGGCTGTTGGGGCAGGTTGAGGTGCCGCGATAATTTTTTGTAATTAAGTAATTGAGTAATTGGGTAATTTGCGGCCCAATTACTTAATTACCAATTACCCAATTACTTTTTATGATAGACACGGCCGTTTCCAACCCAACCTACAAAGCAGTCAACCTCTCCCCCCGGCGCATTCCAGAGATTCAGCGGAATCCGCTGGCATTTTTGCAGCGCAATGCCGCCGAGCACGGGGATTTTATCCATTACCCGCTGGGGCTGTGGGAAGTGTTTCAGCTCAACCACCCCGATCTCATCGAGCACGTGCTGGTGACCAACCAGCGCAACTACAGCAAAAATACGGTACAGTACAACACCCTGGCCAAAATCACCGGACGCGGGCTGCTGACCAGCGACGGCCGTTTCTGGCGCAGGCAGCGGCGCATGATCCAACCCGCCTTTCACCGGCATAAAGTGCTGGCCTGGGGCCAAACGATGATCAAGGCCACGCAAAACATGCTGGCGGGCTGGGACAAGGCGGCCCAATCCGGCCAGCCGCTGGACATCGACGAAGAGATGATGGCCGTCACGCTGAACGTGGTCGGCGAGGCGCTGCTGGGGCTGGATTTGCAGGCCGACGCGGGCCAGCTCACCCACGCCGTCCTGACGATGCTGGATTACGTCGTCTACCGCTCGCAGCAGCTCGTCGCCCTGCCGCTGATGGTGCCCACGCCGCGCAATCGGCGCGTCCGCGAAGGGCTGCAATTGCTAGACGACCTCATCGACAAAGCGATCCACGACCATGAGCAGGGCCAGGCCAACCCAGACACCATTTTGAGCCAGATGATTACGGCCGTTGACCGCGAAACCAACGAACGCATGAGCCGGGACGAACTGCGTGACGAGGTGATTACCTTGCTGGTGGCGGGCCACGAAACGGCCGCTTCCGGCCTCACCTGGCTCTTTTATTTGCTCTCACAAAACCCAAACGTGGAAGATGAACTGCTGGCGGAGATTGATGGGGTGCTGAACGGCCGTCTGCCCACCACCGACGATTTGCCCAACCTGCCCACCGTCCAGCGCGTCATCGCCGAGGCGCTGCGGCTCTACCCGCCCGCCTGGGTCATCACCCGCCGCGCCGTCGCGGCAGACACGCTTGGCGGCGCACCCATCCCGGCCAACGCGCTGATCATCATGAGCCCATACACCCTCCAGCGGCATCCCGCCTTTTGGGACAATCCCGACCAATTTGACCCAAACCATTTCACGCCCGACGCCGAACAGGCCCGCCCGCGCTACGCTTATTTTCCCTTTGGCGGTGGGGCGCGGCTCTGCATTGGCGATCAGTTTGCTAAGGTGGAGATGGGGTTGGTGGTAACGGCCGTCTTACAAAAATACCGGCTCCAACTATTACCCAACCACCCCGTCATCGCCGACCCACTCGTCACCATCCGCCCCAAACACGGCCTGATGATGACGCTAAAAAGGAGATGAAACCACAGATTTCAAAGATTTCACAGATTGATTAGCTATCAAAAAAATCTGTGTAATCTGCGTAATCTGTGGCTAAATAAAAATGCAGCCGACAAATCGAGGCATCCTCATTTTACTCCTCGCCGCGCCCATCATGGCGGCAGGCACCTGGCTGCCCGCGCTGCAATGGGTGGCGCTGGGTTACCTGCTGCTGGTTGGCGGTCTGCTCTGGTTCGACTGGCGTTCGGCCGAACCGATCGAAAAGCGGTTCGACATTAAGCGCGAACACGACCAAAAGCTCAGCCTGGGGGCCGACAACCCCATCAAAATCAGCGTGCGCAACCGCAGCAACCGCCCCGCCACCGTCTGGCTGCGCGACGAACCGCCCGACGCCTTCAACATCTCCCAGCGGCTGCTCCACAGCGACATTGCCCCACGCCGCACCTGGGAAGCCACCTACCACGTCCACCCGCTGCGCCGGGGCGATTACCAGTTTGGCAATCTGAACCTGCGCTGGCTGGGGCCGCTGGGGCTGGCCGTTCGCCAGGGCCAGCTGCCGCTCACCGAGCCGGTGAAGGTGTACCCCAACCTGCTGGACGTGCGCCGCTACGACCTGCTGCTGCGCAAAAATCGGCTGCAAGAGATTGGCCTGCGCCACACCCGCCAATTTGGCGAAGGCACCGAATTTGAGCGCCTGCGCGAATATCTGCCCGACGATGAATACCGCCGCATCGACTGGAAAGCCACCGCCCGCCGCCACCGCCCCGTCACCGTGGAATACCAGACCGAGCGCAGCCAAAACGTCATCGCCCTGCTCGATGTGGGCCGCATGATGCAAAGCCCCGTGGCCCAAATGGCCAAGCTGGATTACGTGGTCAACGCCGTGCTGCTGCTGGGCTACGTGGCCACCGGCAAGGGGGACAAAGTGGGCATGATGAGCTTCGCCAACGACATCCAGCATTATTTGTCGCCCCGGCAAGGTCGCGGCCAGTTTTACCGCATGTTGGAGCTGCTCTACGCCGTCGAAGCCCAGCCCGTCGAGTCCGACTACCAGCGCGCCCTCAGCTACCTGGCTGCCAAGCAGCGCAAGCGGTCGCTGGTGGTCATCTTTACCGATTTAACCCACGGCATCAGCCTGGAGGGGCTGGTGAGCCACGTCGCCCTGCTGGCCAGGCGCAGCCTGCCGCTGGTGGTCACCATCAGCGACCCGGACGTGGTGCAGGCGGCCCAGCAGCAGCCGGAAGATAGCCAAACGGCGTACCAGCGCATGGCCGCCGCCCAACTGCTGGACCAGCGCCAAATCACGCTCGACCACCTGCGCCAGCAAGGCGTCCTCACCTTGGACGTGCCCGCCAACCAGCTCTCCATCGCCGTCATCAACCGCTACCTGGAGCTGAAAGCCAAAACCATGCTTTAGGATTTACGAACTGCCCAGAGACTACAAAAGTCTTAAAGACTTTTGTAGTCTGCCAGTTGTACACATAGCAAAGCGAACGTAGAATGAACGAATCAGTTTGGATCATGCTGTTGGTAGGAGCCTTTGTCCTTTTTTGTATTCTGGGGCTCGCATTTGAGGGGTTTGCGACCTTCTCTTATGATCGACTTGGGCGATTGCCTGATTCTGGCGGCAAGAAATTTTATCAGCGGTTCGTTCAACCTTATTGGCTGCTTTGGCTCATACCTGTGTTAATGACGACCATTGGCCCAGCCATCGCTAGAAGCTACTATGGTTTTTATTCGGCAGATATAAGCAGAAGTTTGCTCTCTGTTATTTTGTTCCTTGCTTTTTTCACGTTTAGCTTCAGCGCACTTCTCGCGCCAAAATACTCACCCTTAAGGCTTGTACAGAAGCTCAGCACAAAAGTAATTGCCATAATTACTATGATTTTGATGATCATCGTATTTGGGTTTTTGACAATTCCCCGAGCAAGTCAGCAGCTAGAAGGAATAATATCCGGCCCCAGCTTTAGCGAAGGTGTATTGGAAAGAAAAGATACAGACTCTATCCCAAGAGGTGGCGTAATATACGAGCTTGAGATTGACGGCCGTCACTACCAAACTCCTGATTCGCAATTTTTTAAAAATGTTGTCGTGGGGGAACCTATTCATTTTGCATACAATAGCTCAGCGGATTATTGGCGTCCCGAAATATTCAACCCAACCAAAATTAGCTTAAGCACTTGGGATACAATCTCGCTCATTGCTTCAATTGTGAATTGGGTAATCCTAAGCTTTTTAGTCGTTGATGGATGGATTTCACTCATCACTCGAAATATTGAACTATTCACGTAGAAGGGAAGAAGTAAGGAAATCGTATGAGCAAACAAATTATTATTATCGGTGGGGGGCCAGCGGGGATTGAGGCGGCAAAGGCAGCGGCCAAAGCAGGCAGCCGCGTAACGCTGGTGAGCGAAGGGCCGGTGGGCGGCCGTTCTGGCTGGCACAGCTTACTGCCCAGCAAAGTGTGGCTCTCCGCAGCAGACACGGCGGGGGTGCTGGCGGAATCGCCGTTCAGCGGCAGCGGGAATGTGCCCACGCCCGCCGACATTTTGCCCCATTTGCAGCAGCTCAAGCAGCAGTGGAACGGCCGTCTAGCCGAAGAACTGGCCCAACTGGGCGTCACCATCATCAACGGCGTGGCGGTATTTACCTCGGCCAACAGCGTGGTGGTCAACGACGGCGACGGCCAGCCGGTGACCACCCTCACCGGGGATGCCATCATTGTGGCGACGGGGTCAGTGCCGTTCTTCCCGCCCAACCTGAAGCCCAACGGCAAAACGGTCATTGCCCCCCGCTTTTTTAGCGGCTTGCAGTCTCTGCCGGGCAGTATCGTCGTCATTGGCGCAGGCGCGACGGGCACGGAGGCGGTTTACCTGTTCAACCGGCTGGGGCTGGCAGTGACCTGGATTGTGGACCAGTTTGGCGTCCTGCCCGATTATCCCGCAGCGGCGGGTGAGCTGATGGCCGACATTTTGGTGCGGCGGGGCGTGACGCTGGTGCAGGGCACGCTGGCGGATCATTTTGAAAATGAGGGAGATAAGATTGCGGTAGTGTTGGCAGACGGTAGCCGCCACGTGACCGAACTGGTGTTTGTGGCCATCGGCCGTTTTTCTGACCTCAGTCGCTTGAATCTGGAAGCAGCTGATTTGGCCGTGGAGCCGGGCAAATACCCCAACGTAGATGCGTTCTGCCAGACCCGCGTGCCCGGCATTTACGCCGTCGGCGACGCGGCTGGGCCGCCGATGGTGGCCAATCGGGCGATGGCGATGGCGCGGGTGGCTGGCCTGCACGCCGCCGGGGCTGAGGTTGCGCCGTACAACCCGCAAACGGTGGTAGCGGCCGTTTACGCCGAACCGCAGGTGGCGCAGGTGGGCGTTGTTGCCGCTGGAGATGGTTCGATTCAGACTGTACGGTTAGGGTTTGAAGCCGCAATGAAAGCCCATCTGCTGGGCGAGACGGAAGGGTTTGTCGAGTTGGCTTTTGATGGTGCGCGGAAAGTGGTGGGCGGAACGGCCGTTGGCCCTCATGCTGGAGATATTTTGGCACCCGTCGCTTTGGCCATTCAAGTTGGCGCCACTTTGGATGATTTGGCCGCCATCTTCGCCGCCCATCCCACGCTGAGCGAACTGGCTTTTGCCGCCGCCCGCCAGGCGTAAAATCCGGGACACGGATTGGACAGATTTTACGGATAACGCGTTGAAAAGATCGGTTCAATCCGTCTCATCCGTGTCCCATTTTTCTTCCACCCTGGGCGAAAATTGTGACGGGTTGATTAGAACGGCCGTTTCCCACCACCCATTCTTGCCCCCAACCGCTAAAATTGCCTCATCTACCCGCGCAACCGCACACAAAACCAACGATTCACCACCGATGACCCTGTTTTGTCACCAAAATAACCGTTTATGATACAATTGCGCGCACGTTTATTTCATCATCCAAAAGGAGCATCCAAATGGCAGATATTGAAGCAGTGGCCAACACCATTGTAGAAAATGTGGAGAAGGTTATTGTCGGCAAGCGATCATCCGTGCAGCTCACCGTATTGGGGCTGCTGTGCCAGGGTCATATTTTGATTGAAGACGTGCCCGGCGTGGGTAAAACCGTCCTGGCCAAATCATTGTCCAAATCTGTTGGCTGCAAATTTCAGCGCATACAATTTACGCCAGACATGCTCCCCAGTGACGTGACTGGCGTTTCTGTTTTTAACCAGAAAAACCGCGAATTTGAGTTCCGCCCTGGCCCTATTCATGCCCAAATTGTATTGGTGGATGAAATCAACCGGGCCACCCCCAAAACCCAATCTGCCTTGCTAGAAGCGATGGAAGAGAGACAAGTAACGGTTGACGGCACCACCTATCCGCTGGAACCCCCGTTCATGGTGCTGGCCACGCAAAACCCGATTGAGTATGAAGGCACTTTCCCCCTGCCAGAAGCGCAGCTAGACCGCTTCATGCTGCGCATTCGCCTGGGCTACCCCAGCAAAGAGCAGGAGATGGATATTCTGGATCGGCAGCAGTTTAGCCATCCGGTGAATGCGGTTAAGCAAGCGGTTTCGGTGGAAGAATTGCTGGCAGTGCAAACGGCCGTTCGCGAAATCTACATCGACAACCTGGTGAAAGCGTACATCATCGAAATTGTGCGGCGCACCCGTGAACATTCCGACGTCTATTTGGGCTCCAGCTCGCGCGGGGCGCTGGCGCTGTACCGGCTCAGCCAGGCGCGTGCTGCCATGTTTGGCCGTGATTACGTGCTGCCCGACGACGTAAAAGCGCTGGCCAGCGCCGCGTTGAGCCATCGCATCATCGTCGGCCCGGCGGCCCGCATAAAGGACATTGAACCCGACGCCATCGTGCAGGACATTCTAGACAAAGTGCCTGTGCCCGGTGGCCAAATGCAGGCTTCCTAACCCACTCTGGAGGCCCCATCATGTTTAAATTTAGACAACAACGGCGAACGGCCGTTATCATTCTGGCCTTTATTGCCCTGCTAAGCGGCCTCATTACCGGGCGCGAGATTTTGTTCAACCTGGCGTACTTGCTCGCCTTGCTGCTCATCATCTCCTTTGCCTGGGCCTGGGCCAACATCACCTACGTCCACATTTCTCGCGTAACCCGCACCCGACGGGCCCAGGTGGGACGGCCGTTGGAAGAGCGCTTCACCGTGCGCAACACCAGCCGCATCCCCAAGCTGTGGCTGGAAGTGCGCGATTTCTCCTCGCTGCCCAACCATTTTTCCAGCCACGTGGTGAACGGGCTGGGGCCACGCGCCAGCTACGTGTGGCGCACCACCACCATCTGCCGCCAGCGGGGGCGCTACCAGCTTGGCCCCATCCGCCTCACCAGCAGCGATCCGTTTGGCCTGTTCCCCATGCAGCGCGATTTAATCCCCACAACCAACGTCGTCATCTTCCCGCTGACGTTTGAAATTCACCAATTTGCCCTGCCGCTGGGCGTCTTGCCCGGCGGGGATGCGCTGCGCCGCCGCACCCATTACATCACCACCAACGCCTCTGGCGTGCGCGACTATGCCCCCGGCGACAGCTTCAGCCGCATTCATTGGCGCAGTACCGCCCGCCGCGACCGGCTCATTGTGAAAGAGTTCGAGCTGGACCCCCTGGCCGACATCTGGATTGTGCCAGATATGGCCGTCTTTGGGCATGTAGCCCCCCGGCAAGATTTGTCTGAAGTGAAGCCAAAGTGGGGCGAGCTGCCGGAATGGATGCGGCCACAAGAGTTTAAGCTGCCGGCCACCACCGAGGAGTACACGGTGACGGTGGCGGCCTCGCTGGCCCAATATTTTTTGCGGCACGACCGGGCCGTGGGCATGCTGGGGTATGGCCAAACCAACGAAATTGTGCAGCCGGACCGGGGCGAGCGGCAGATGAACCGCATTCTGGAAACGCTCTCGGTGCTGCGGGCCGAAGGGCAAATTCCCATCTCAGACGCACTCCATGCCGAATCCCATCTGTTCCCCAGGGGCACAACGGTGATTGTGGTAACGCCTACCACGCACGATGAGTGGCCCACGGCGGCCCGCCAGCTGGCCCGGCGCGGCCTGCGGGTGGTTACCGTGCTGATCAATCCCGCTTCTTTTGGCGGCTACCGCTCATCAGACGGCGTGCTGACCATGCTGCAAGCCAGCGGCATGGTGGCCTATGTGGTGAACAGTGGGGATGATTTAACGGCCGTTCTCAGCCAAAGCCACAAGCAAGGGGGGAATTTTACAGTTGTGTAGCTCGATAGTGAAAGCTGCCACCTGCAACTTGCCACTAAAAGTTTCCTATGTCTGACGTGCAAAAACAAACGTTAACGATTGCGCTCATTGCCATTGGGGCCGTTCTGTTGTGCGGCGGATTGGTGTTGGGCGTATTTTTTCTTTTTGGCGGCGTGCGCACCGCCGTTGGCCCGGCTGCGCCCACCGTTATTTCCCCGTCGGATGGCGTGTACATCCAAACTGTGTTTGCCGACAGCCCGGCAGAAGCGGCCAACTTACGGCCGGGGCAGATCATCGTGCGCCTGAATGATGATCCGGTAACCTCGCCAGAGATGCTAACCTTGCTGCTGCAAAACGTGCCTGCGGGGGAATCGTTTACGCTGCTGGTGCGGGATGAGGCGGGGGAGGTTTGGCAAACAACGGCCGTTCGGGCCGCATCCCCCCCCTATTTAGGCGTCGAAATTGTAGATTTGCCCCTGCGCACACCCCAGGCCACAATCAGCACCCGCCCGCCGGTAACCAATCTGCCCACCGTCACTGGCATTGTGCCGGGCAGCCCGGCGGAATTGGCCGATGTGCGCGTGGGGGATGTGATTACGGCCGTTGACAACCAGGCGATCCTCAACGGGGACGAACTGCTGAACCAGATGGCCCAAAAAGCGCCAGGTGACACGGTGACGCTGATGCTGCGGCGGGGGGAGGAGACGTTGCTGAAAACGGCCGTGCTTGCCCCCAACCCGGATGATGCCACACGCGGGTATTTGGGGATTGAATTTGGCCGTAGGGTCAAGGCATGCCTTGACCCTACGGTAGTCGGCTTTGCCAATCTTTCAAGCCATTGCAAGCCAGTGTCATACCCGCGAAGGCAGGTATCCACCTTGTTCACCGGAGTGGATTCCCGCTTTCGCGGGAATGACAAGCCGAGGTTTCAAAGATATTGCCTACACTCATTGTTGAAAAGCCAACTATTTTAGAAGCTGCTGAAGGCACGTGATGGTTTCTGGTGTGTTTGTATATTGAAAGCTGCTCATGCCTAAATCGAGCGCGGCCTGAACGTTGTGTGTGCGGTCGTCGATGAACAGGGTGGTAACGGCCGTTGCCCCCAACATCGCCAATATCCGTAAATAAATTTCAGGGTTTGGTTTTGCCAGGCCTGCCTCATAAGAAAACAGAACGGCGTCAAATAAGCTGAGGTCGATCCACTCGGAAACCCTTTCTCGCGCCCCGGAGGTGGCATCACTTAAGATACCCAACTTGTAGTGCGGTTTTAAGGTTTGGATAAACCCTAACAAAGCACCGTCCCACACCCCCTCCCAATAGTCGTCCTGAAGCAAAACCCCATCGTCAACAGTTAATCCTAAGCGCTCGATTTTGCCTTGCCACAGATCTTCATTACTAATTTTGCCCACCGCCGCATCTTGATAATAGGGTGAATTGAAAACAATCTCGTCAAATTCGGCGCTGCTTAAACCACAGCGGTGTGCCCATTTGTCCGATAAAGACGTTGACGGCGCGTGAAACAACACGCCACCAATATCAAAAATAATCGTCTCAATCATGTTCCCTCCCAATTCCCCATCATTGAATCAAAACTCTGTAGCGATTGGACCTATTCAGGGGTCTACCTGGAAATAGATTGCAAAACCCAATTGTCATTCCAACCAAGGCAGGAATCCACTCTAGTCGAGAAGATGGATACCCGCCTTCGCGGGTATGACATGTTACCAGCGATTTTCAGTTTACCGTGCCGGCAAGAAAATTGTGGGCGCAATGTCGTAAAAGCCGACCTTCTTTTCATACTCGTTGATCCGCTCAAACAGCTTCTTTACCTTTTTCTCCACCCCTTCCACGTCCAGCAAGTCAAAAATAGCCGTCTCGCGCATGGGGCCTTCCAGAGTGGGAACTTCACGAATGCGGTTGATGCCCCGGCGCAGCGCCGCCCGCCCCTGGACGCCCAAATTCTTCAGGGCCACGTCCACCACATCCCGAAGATGCTCACGCGGGCCGTAAATGCCAGATTGGGCCACAATTTCGGCAAAGCGGTCGTAGTTGGGAATGAGATTACCAGCGGGCATGGCAAAATATTGAATCACATCTTGCAGCGCCTCCAGCGAACGAGCCGGGTAATAGTACAAAAAGAGCCGAGCACCTTCTAAAAAGAAGTTGTAATGTGCCGCCTCATCAATGGCAATAATTTGGGCAGCCTGGGCCAAAATGGGATCTTCATCGTTGGCAAAGTCGGGGTTTTCGGATTTGCCCTGGGCGATGAGGCCGGTGTTGAGGTAGTTGACCTGCGTGGCCCGCTCTTGAATAACCGTGTAAAAAATCATGTGCAGCGGATTGTCCCAGGGCAGCTCCCACGCTTTCTCGCGCAGGGTGTGTTTGTACTCTTCAATCCATTTTGGCGTGCGAAACCGGGAAAAGATGAGGGCATTTTCCCACAACTCGGCATGTTTTTCTTCTTCAGAGCCCCAGCGAATGTGGAAATGGGAACGGCCGTGACTGCGCCGAATCACCTTGAGCAGCGTCAGCACGTAGTCGGGCACGTACTGCTCCACGGCAAAAAAGCCTTCGATGATGTTGTTTAACTTTTCGGAATGGTCAGTACGCAGCTGCCGCCAGTTGATATCCAGATCGGGGTTCCAGTTGCGGGTGGCCTGCGAGCGGGAAACGTACCAGCGGTACAATCCCAGGAAGGCACGTTCAATCAGCAAATCTTTTTCCTGGTTGCTCAGCAGGCCGGGGGGCGTTTGGGGGCGCAACGCATCCAGCTCTTCCAGGATTCCATCCTCTTTAATTCCCATGATATTCTCCTTCTGGGGGTAAAACCAACGGCCGTTTCCCAACAGCCAACGCTTCGATAGCAAAAACAATGCTACCCACTCATGAGCATAACACAATTTATTCATGAAACGAGGTGAAACGGCCGTTTCACCTCGTTTTTAATCAATTGATCTGGTACTTGCGGGGATTACAACACCGTCAGCGGAATCATCTCAACGGGTTCTGGCTGCTCTGGCTGCGCGTCTGCGGGAGTGCCAGAGAGGCTCCACGGGCCAGCGTGCTCAATTTTTACCTGCACCAGCTGCCCCTTCAGCTCACGCGAATCGTCGAAGAAGACGAGTTTGTTTTGCGGCGAACGGCCGCGCCAGCTGCCTTTGTGTTTGTCCTCCACCAGCACCTCCACCGTTTCGCCCAGCCAGCGGTTGTTCCGCTCCTGGGAAATCTCTTTTTGCAGATTTTCGATCAGGTGGAAGCGGCGGCGCTTTTCGGCGTCCGGCACGTCGTCTTCCAGGCGGCGGGCGCTGACGGTGCCAGGGCGCGGGCTGTAGCGGGCCAGATGCACCTTGTCTAGCTTGAGGTCGGCCAGCACGTCGTAGGTGTCTTGGAACTGTTCAGCCGTTTCCCCCGGAAAACCTACGATGATGTCGCAGTGAACGGCCGCATCCGGCACAATCCGGTGAATCCGCTCTACCAGGGCGCGATACTCCGCCTGGGTGTAGCCGCGCTTCATGTTGGCCAGCACCTCGTCGTTGCCCGCCTGGATGGGCACCTCGATTTGGGGCATCACCTTGGGCAGATCGGCCACCGCCTGGAGAATTTTGTCGGTCATGTAGTTGGGGTGGCTGGTGAGGAAGCGAATCCGCTGCAAGCCGTCGATGCCGTTGATGACGCGCAGCAGGTCGGCTAAATCTGGCCCATCGGCGGAGTCCCCTCCGCCAACGTCATAACCGTAGCGGTCCACGATTTGGCCCAGCAGCACCACTTCCTTCACCCCCTGGGCCACCAGGGAGCGCACCTCGGCGGCAATTTCGCCGATGGGGCGGCTGCGCTCGATGCCCCGCTTTTGTGGGATGATGCAAAAGGTGCAGGCGTGGGAACAGCCGTAAACGATGCTGACCGGGGCCGAAATCAGCTTGCCGCGCTCGTTGGCGGGCAAAATCACCTCGCCGTCCATCAGGGCGTGGCGCTGGCTGGTTTCAGTCAGCTCCAGGCTCATATCCTCGCCCTGGCGCAGCAGGGAGACAAGCGGCTTGCCGTCGGTGGAGGGCTCCATGAAGACATCCACGAAGGGAAACTGTTTGGCCAGGTGCTCATTGCCGCGCACGCCCACCACGCAGCCCATAACGGCGATGGTTTTATCGGGGTGTTTTTCTTTTAACGGCCGTAAATTCTGCAACTTGCCATACGCTTTATCCTCCGACTGCTGGCGCACCGTGCACGTTTCCAGCACGATGACATCCGCATCTTCGGCGCGGCCGGTGGATTTGTAGCCGAGCTTTTCCAGCTCCGTGGCTACGCGCCGGGCATCGGCGTAGTTCATTTGACAGCCTGTGATCCAGAAATGGTATTTTTTAGTCATAAGAATTTTTGCCACAGAGGGGAGAATAAAAGGTGATGCGTGAAACGTGATGCGTGAGAAAATCACGTCTCACATTTCACGCCCTGTTTAATCTCCAGCCTGCACTCTTTTGTTCAAGATAGTTTGCCTACAACGAGCAGTTCGGTTAATCGAAAGGTGATTCTATCGTTGCTAATTTGGGGCGTCAAGAAGTCGGCAACGGCCGTTGGGGCCTGCACCAGCATCGCCTTGAGCCGAATTGTATCTTCTGGCGAGACCTGCATCCGGGCCGCCCAGCTGCCAAATTCGATCTCTTTGGTCAGCAGTTCCTGGTGCTGCACGGCAAAACCAGCCTGGGCAAAGCCGTGCTCCCACTCTGAAATGCTCCAGCAACGGCCGTGGCTGGGATCGCGCAATTTCTCAAAGGCGTTGACATACGCGCCCGCCTCGTTGAGCAGCCGTGCCTTTTTGCCGCGCAGATGGGTGCCGGGCACGATGTTGTCTACCACGGCCAGCAAACCGCCAGGCTTCAGCACTCGCGCCGCCTCGTGGATGAACTGCTGGATGTCTGGAAAGTGATGGGGGGCGATGCGGCAACTGACCAAATTGAACTGAGCGTCCGAAAAGGGCAGCGCTTCGGCGTCGGCGGGTTCAAATGAGACGTTGGCGATCCCTTTTTCGGTGGCCAGCTGTGCTGCCACTTCTAACATTTCTGGCGTCAGGTCAGAAGCGATGACGTGGGCGACGTGTGGCGCAAAGGCGAAGGCGGTGTGCCCGGCGGCGGTGGCCACATCCAGCAGTTGCCAATCGGCCTGGGGCTGGGTGATTTCTACCAGGCGGGCCAGGCTGTACCCTTTGGCATGGACGGTGCTGGTGGCGTAGGCGGCGGCGTTGGCCCCAAATTGTTGCTGTACTTTTTGTTTGCTCATGCCGCGATTATACCTCACGCAGTAGCGTAGACCCTAAGGGTTTCACTGTACTCAGGAAGATCAGCTACTGGCAAACCCTTAGGGTCTCGGAAATTTATTCATCGGCCATTGGATTGACCCAGGCCAGTGAGATGCAGCTGCCCTGGTCGTGGAAAATCATTTGCTGGTAGTCGTGGGCGGGGGCCAGGAGGCCGATGACGTTGTCGTCGCGGGTGAAGGCCAGCCAGTTGCCATCTTGGGACCAGTCGAAGGGGAAGGCGGGGAAGAGCACTTCGTTGTTAATGAGAATGGGTTTATGCTCACCGGTGGCTAAATCGTACAGATGCATCACGCCAAAAAGCATCTCTTCCTGGTCACGGCTGGAATCCTCCCAGAATGCGCCGGTGGCTACGATGTAACGGCCGTCTGGCGAAAAGCCCAGCGAATGTTCACCCCGTGAAATATCGAGGGTAAATAGCAAACTCACCTCGTTCGACTGCCGGTTTAACTGGAAAAGGTAACCATCGCTGGCCTGGGTGGAGGCCATGACCAGCAAAATATTGGGGTCGGTTGGGTGGGCGATGGCGTACTGCATTAGCAGGGGATTGCTGCCGCGCCGTTCGGGCAGGGCAGCGGTCAAAAGTTCGGTATTGAGCACGGTTTCGGGTTCTAAATTGCCAACGGAGGCGATGACCAGCTCTTGGGCAAAGGGCTGCGCTGCTTCTGGCACGGTGCGCAGGTAGCCAAACTGGACGTTATCGATCCAAAATGGGGAGCTGCCTTGCCCGACAGAAACGGCCGTTTCCGCATCGTCAAAGGTCTGTCGCAGCCAAAGCGGGCCAATTTGGTTCAGGTTACCAGAATCAAAGGTGATGATACGGCCATCGACGACGTACTGACTGTTTTCAAAAAAAGTGGAATCGGTTAGCAGCATCCATTGGCTGTTTGGCGACCAATAAGGCGTTTGGGCAATAGCGGTACTGGTGCAGCTGCCAGCGCGGCAGCTTTCCATGTCGATCAGCTGGGGTTCGGGAAACAATTCATCTTCATTACTGGTGAGGTAGGAGAGTAAGAAACGGCCGTTTGGGTCCACCTGCCCCATTGAAATTGAAAAAAGATCGGCAATGCTCATCAGTTCGGTGCCGCTGCCCTCTTGCCACAAAAGCGTTTGCCAAAGCTGGGTCTCGGAGAACTCAACCAGCTGCAATACCACGCCATTGTCCTGCGGCAGCGGGTTGAAGAAGGCCAGGCCTTCGTAAGCCAGCTCTTCCGTCCAGGTTTCGTTGCTCAGGCGGTAGCGGTACAAGGTGGTCTGGCTACTGTTATTGAGCGTATCGCCAAGGGCCAGGCAGCCGACTTGCAAATCTTGGCCGGGCAGGGGGATGGGTTGTTGGGAAACGGCCGTTAGCTCCGACTGCGTTAATGTGTAAAACCACCAATCGCGAGAAAACGAATTGTCCCCATTGATCAGGCGCTCCTGGGTTACGCCCCGCATACCGCCTAGCCAGGATTGAAACGTGCGAAATTCGTTCATCTGGTTCATCAATTCCAGAGCAGTAAGCTGGGGCGCATAGCGATTCAGCAAAAAATCTACAAAGCCAAGCAGCTGCACACCAAATTCATCTTGCGAATCGGCAAAATTAGAACTGCCCCAGTAAGGGAACAAAAGCTCCGTGTGCACCCCGGTTGTGGCCAAGGTTTTCTGTGTTTGTTGGGTCACGGGCCATTCAGCCAAACCCAATTCGCTTAGCTGGTACAGCATCAGGGTCTGGAACAGAGGCGCGTGGTTGCAACAACTGTAATCGGCACTCTCGGCCACCAGCGCCGATACCAGCTTGTTGCCATAGGCATACAGCAGCGCGTCATACCCGGTGCTGTTGATGGGCAGCCCCACCAGCGTGGGCGTGGGCAACGTGAGTTCCAGGTTGGTCAGGTAAAGGTTGGCCGGGTCAGCGACCGCCAGCAAGCTTTCTGGGTTGGTTTCGAAGCGCAATTCTACGGGGGTCTCACAATCCAGTTCAGGCAACGCTGCGCACGTTTCCGTTAGCAGCTCATCCAAATCTGGAATCAACTGCTTCACAATTTCCGCATCGCGCTCTGGGAACTCATAGGTCACAAACGCCCCGGCTTCGTCATGCCACTCGCCCCAAAACGCATCCAGGGGTGGCGCAAGTAACCAGCGCGTTTCGCCTCGGCGGTAAACGGCCGTTTGCTGCAAAGTCACCGTCTGCACCCCATTGCCCGTAAACGCCAAAAAATCGCGGGCATAGCTCAGCACCGCGCCGCTCAAATCGGGATCCAGAACGAGGTCAATAAAACGCTCATCCTCACGGAAAAGCGGCGCATAGGCCGCTTCGGAATCGGCCAGGCTCAGGCCAAAGGTGGGATTTTCATAAAACAGGCCATCGTTTAGCAAGGTGGTTTGCGCCTGGCTCCAGCCTTTATCGCGGCCCGAAAGAACCGCCTTGCCTAGTTCGCCATCCTGGTTGGCGGCGGCGCGGCCAAGCAAATTGTGGGTGGCAAAAATATCGCTTTCCAGAGCGGCGGTGGTTTCTTCCAATCGGCTATTGACCTGCTGGTAGATGATTGCTCCGGCAACCGAGAGCAGCAGTAAAATGAGCAAAATGGTGCGCCAGGGACGTGTGGGGGATACGGCCGTTTCCGGCTGTTCCTGCCACACCTGGTCATCCCAATCGTTGTCTTCTTCCGTCTGCCAATCAAATGACATCGCAATCCCCTTCAGACTTGCTGGCTAAAATCGGTTCCGCTTACCATACCACCCAAGTATGAAACCGACCCGACGGAATTGCCACGTTTACACAACTGTAGGCACAATTTCACAGGAAAAACTAAAGAAAGCTAAACCGGCTTGTCTAGCTGCCAGATGGCCACGCCCGCCAGCAGCAGCAGCGTGGCAAAGATGAGGTACCCCTCCACAATCGTCGCCTCCGTGATGAAGACGCCAATCATGCCGCCCACGCCGGTGAGCAGGTAGAGCAGCAGCACCGCCTCGCGCTGGCTAAAATCCCGCTGCACCAGCCGGTGGCTCAAATGGTCCTTGCCGGGCGTGTTCGGGCTTACACCCCGCCGCAGCCGCGAAACAACCACCAGCGTCGTGTCAAAAATGGGCAGGCCCAAAATAAAAACGGGCACCATCCAGGTGACAAAGCTGCTGTTGGCCGGGAAGCGCAGCTGCAACCCCAGCAGCGCCAGCAAAAAGCCGAGGAACAACGACCCCACATCCCCCATAAAAATTTGCGCGGGTTTGAAGTTGTACCGCAAAAAACCAAGACAGGCTCCAAAAACGGCCGCTGCCAAACCCGCCACCAAAAATTGATCGTTCTGCAAGCCCAGCAGCATGATAAACGCCGCCGCCACACCGCTGACGCCCGCGCTCAGGCCGTCCATGTTGTCTAAAAAGTTGATGGCGTTGCTAATGCCCGCCAGCCAGAGGAAGGTAATTGTGTAATTGAGTAATTCGGGGATTGGGAGTTTGACGCGAATGTCAAAAAAGGCCAGGATGAGGAAGCCGACGAACTGAGCCGCCAGCTTGGCCCAGGCGGGCAGCCCGTACCGGTCATCCAACAACCCCACCAGGGCCACCACCGAAAGTGAAAGCAAAACGCCGGCCACCGTGTTGGGGAACTCGGGCACAAAGGTGATGACGGCCAGCACGGCCCCGCCAAAAATGGCCACCCCGCCCAGCAGCGGCATGGGGGTGCTGTGCAGCTTGCGCTGCGCCGGGCTATCTACAAAACCGGTGCGAATGGCCAGCCGCCGCACCCAGGGAATGCTAAGCGCGGTGACGGAAAGGGCCATGAGGAAGATGGCGATGACGGTGCGCATAATTTACAAGCTGGAGATTGGAAATTGGAGATTGGAGATTGTCATTCGCCATTCCCTTCGATGATGTCTATGCGCAGGATTGGGTCGCCGGTGAAGTCGGGAGCTTGCTCGGGGTCGCGCAGGGTGAGGCTGTTCAGCACGTCCTCGCCCGCCACCAGTTCACCAAAGATGGTGTGACGGCCGTTTAAAGCCGGCAGCTCGCTGTAGGTGATGAAAAACTGGCTGCCGTTGGTGTTCGGCCCAGCATTGGCCAGCGCCAACAAGCCTGGACGATCAAAGGTGAGGCCGTTGTCCACCTCGTCGGTGAAGCGGTAGCCCGGCTCACCGCCACCCGTGCCCAGCGGATCGCCCCCCTGGGCCACAAAATCGGCCAAAACGCGGTGGAAGGTGGTGCCGTCGTAAAACCCTTGCTGCGCCAGGAAGACGAAGCTGTTCACCGCCAGCGGCGCTTCTTGCGAGAAGAGGCGCAAACGTATCTCCCCCTGCTCCATTTGGATAACCGCCTCGTACGTTTTTGTCTGGTCAATTACCAATGGCGGGTATTCGCTGTAGTAATTGTTGCGCTCGGCGAGGGGAATGCTGGCTAACGGCCGTTCCCCACCTCCCAGCTCAACCGGCACCGCAGACTCTGGCTGGAACTGCTGCAAGAAAAGCTGAATCTCGCCCTGGTACTCTGGCGGGCTAAGTTGCAGCACTTCCTGCGCCAACGCCTCTGCTTCATCAGCCAACCCCAGCGCCAGATAAGATTGCGCCTGCAAATATTTCACGTTCCAGGCCGGAATTTCCTGCTGGGTGGGGTCTAGCAGCAGCGCCTGGTCGTAGGCCCCAATCGCCTCGGCATGTTTTTCAATTCGTTGGTAAAGCTGCGCCGCCCGTACCCAGGTTCTGGGGTTATCTGGCTGCAAATCGAGCCCCAATTCCATCGCCCTTATGGCTTCGGCATTAAAACCAGCGGCCGTTGCTTCATCGGCTTCGCCGGCACAAGCAGCGGCGGCATCGGCCCAGGCAAAGTAAGTGTCGGCGTAGAACGGATCGATGATGGACGACTGCTCGTAAATATCCAGCCCCGACGCGCAATCTTGCCCCTGGGCCACTACCAGCCGGGCATATTCGTTGCGAATCACCGAATTTTGCGGGCTAAGTGCCAAAGCCCGTTTGTAATACTGCTCCGCATCGGCCAGATGTTGGGCGCGGGCGGCGGCATCGCTGCTGGTGTTGGCCCACAGCGTGTTCAGCCGGGCCAGGTTGGCGGTGTGATCGGTGTTGAGCGGGTTGATTTCTTGTGCATTGAAGAGCTGCTGCTGGGCTTCAGCCAACAGTTCTTCTTGCTGCGCCAAATCGGTGGTGACGTTAGACAGCTCCAGGTAGGAACGCCCCAGGAAAAGATAGTAGAAATCTTCATTGGGGGCGCGGTCGATGGCATCCTGGTAAATGGCGATGGCGTACCCCCAGGTGGCGGGATCGCCGGTGCTGGCTGCTTCTGAATCGTAGAAACGGCCGCGTTTATAAATAATATCTGCCTGCACAATTTGCAGATTGGTAAGCACCACCAAAACGGCCGCCACCACGCCCAAGGAAGCCAGCAAGCTGTAGCCAGGCACCGTGCCATTGTGGCGCAGTTTGGGCTTTTTCCCGGCGCTAGCGGCAAACGCGGCCAACAACATCAGGAAAATGACAAAGAGGTAAAAGTAAGTCAAAAAGCCGGCCGCATAACCCGCCTCTTCGATGAGGTAGCTGGGCAGTTGGGCAGCGGTTTGCGGCGGGGGCACAAAGGCACGGTACAGCAGGGAAAAGCGGTACAAATTGGCCTGGAACAGGGCGTACAGCAGGCCAAACACAAAAGAAAGGGTGGCCATGATGGCCACGGGCGTGAGCAGATTGCGCCAGTTGGGGTCCCATAACAGGTAGAGCATGGCGGCGCTAAAAACGGCCGTTACCAATCCCGCCAGCCAGCCGCCACCCACCAGCACTGGCAAGGAAAAAAGCAGCCCAGTCACCGCCACGCCAGCAGCAAACAACCGATCATTTTTGGTGAAGCTGAGCAGCAAATTACCGCCCGCCCAGAGGCAGAGCGCCCCCCAAATCCAGAGCAGCGTCTGGCCCAGCAGGGTGGTGGCCGTGGCCCCCAGCGGCAGTGGGAAGATGAGGCGGTACAAAATGGAAACCGCGCCCATCACCAAAAAGGCGATGGCTACGTTGTTGCGGATGGATTTGTTGAGCTCGCGGGAAACGGCCGTTACCTTCAACTCCCCATCCTTCACCATCTCGCTCACGGCAATGAGCAGCCCCAGGCTCCAGGAAAGCACCAACATCAGGTAGACAAAGGGCGACTCCACAAAATTGCGCTTAATGTTGATGAAGAAGCTTTGGTACAGCACGTCCAGCGCCGTCAAATCGCTGGCGCTTTCGATGGCCAGATCGGGCGGTTGGGCGTAGGTGACAAAGGTGAAGCCAATAATGCCGATGAGCAGCGTCAGCATGAAGGCGTACAGCAGCGCGGGGCCAGCCCAACCGGCAAAAACGGCAGGCGCGGCGGCCCGGGCTGCCGGGCGGCGCCGCTTGCCTTTGCTGGCTACGGGCGCTTCTTCCTCGGCCTCCACCGGCTGTTCTTGCTGCCGGGGCAGCCAGTAGGTGATGATGAACAGCAGCCCGACGTACAGGAAAAAGTGCAGCCGGGTGGCGGAGATGGCGATCCCAAAGTGAATTTCCACAAAATGGGCCAAAATGGCGGCGACCAGGGCCACCACCAGCAGACGTTCGGCGGCAAACGGCCGTTCATTCTTCTCGTCGCTGCTGGCAAACAGGGCGTAGTAGATCAGGTAGAGCACCAGCCCCAAAATGGAGCCAAACGGCAGCGCCACACCAATGTAAACCGCGCCGCCCCAAATGGTGAAGGCAACGGCCGTTATCACCCCCACGCCAATCCACAAGCCAATGAGCAAATTTCGCTCAAACTTGCTGCGCAGCACGCCCAGCCAGCGGAAACTGTGCAAAAAGATGCTGAGATACAGCCCCTGCCAAACCAAAAAGCCCAGCAAGCCGGTAATCACCAGCGCGTCAAACGTTTCGTTGTGGGAGCGGTCGGGCGAGGCGTTGCGCGATTCCAGGGTGGCCAGTTCTGGCGGGTAAAAGCCGTTGTAAGCCACATACATCGATTCGGGGCCGTAGCCGATGAACGGCCGTAAAAAGTTAAACGTATCGCGGCTGCCATCGGGGAAGGTAATCGGGTCGTGCGGCAAAATCAGCTCCAAAGCGCCTTCCCAGATAAGCGTCCGCACCCGGCCGGTGCCCGTGTCGGCCTCTAAAATTTGGCCCAAACGGCCGATTCGCGGCAGTTCGCGCCATTCGTCTAGCGTGGTGAACAGAATGCCCACGACGGGCGTCTCGGCCAGCTGCTGGCTGGTTGCCAGGGGCAGATTAAACAGCCCCAGCCAGACGGCCAGCAGCAGCGACATCACAATCCAGCTAAACCAGAGCCAGCGCCAGCCGCGCCGCGCCGCCATCAGCACAAACATACCAATGGTGACCAGCGCCACAGCAAAGACAAAGGCGACAAAGCTGGTCATCGCCCCGGCCAAACTGGCCAGCGCGCCCGCCCCGGTTAGCCCGCGCAGGATAAGCAGGAGAATGGTGTAGAGAACGGCCGTTCCCACCAAAACAAACGCCGCCCCGATCCCCGCCTCTTTCAACCGGAACCGCCCCTGGTCTTCGGCCGCATTGCGCAGCCCCACCAGCACCACCAGGATGAAGGCAAACAGCCCCGCGCCCAGCCCCAGCCACGGGCCACGGCTGCCCGACCAGTAAATGGCAATCAGCTGAATGGCCACCGCAAAAATGTAGGCCGACGAGCGCATCACGTCTGCGCCAGACAGCTCCTCATCGCTCAAAATGCTGCTGAACGAGGCGATGATGCGGGCCACCGTCAGCGGCACAGCCATGATGAGGTAAGCGGCGATGAAGATGGCGTTGCCCATGTGCCCGGCCACGCGCTCGGTCACATCCCCGGCCCAGGGCAGCGGGTCCAAATCAAAATGTTGCAGCAGGCCGTAAAAGGCAACGGGGATGGAGGTGATGATTACGGCCGTTACCAACCGCCGCACCTGCGCCCGCGTGCGCATCGTGGCAATCGTCGTGCCAAAAATAACGAGGTAGCTCAGCGTGGTGTACGTCCCTTGCAGCCGCTGGTACGATCCGGCCCAGCTCACCGCTGGCGTCACCGAAAAAATGGAGGAGAGGATGTAGACCAGCGCCAGCAAGGTAACAATCAGCAAAAACGGCATCTGCCAGAAGGAATCCTCAGCCCGCCAGCGCAAGCGGGATGCCTGCTCCCACTGCCGCAGCTCCACAAATTTCACCAGCCAGGCAGCGCCCATCACCAGCCCGATGGAGCGCATGAGGGTTAGTTTATCCGGTTCAAACACACGGTCGGAATGAATATTGAAGAAGAGCGGGACGGCAATGACCACAAACAGCCAGCCGACCTCAATAAGACCATCACACCAGCGAGAGAGTTTTGTTTCCATAGGGGCGAATGTTAACTGAAAAATGGGGAATGGTAAATATTAATCTCGCTGTGGCCGGCGTCCCGCCGTGCCACCTGCACACATTTGACTAACCATCACAAACAAATTAATATGTACGTGTGCAAAATACAAAACGTACGCATCTGCGTAACAAGGTGATACAAAATGAAAACTGTAACCCCAACTGAGCTTCGCGCGAACATTTATAAGCTATTGGAAGAAGTGCTGGACACTGGCATCCCGCTGGAAATCAATAAAGGCAACAAGCGCCTACGCATCGTGCCGGTGGAGCAAGGCCAAAAATTACAAAACCTCACGCCTCGTGCAGATGTGATTCAGGGCGACCCGGAAGATTTGGTGACGATTAGCTGGGAAAAAGAGGTGAATCTTGATTTACCTTGATACGCATGTGGTGGTGTGGCTCTATGCCGGGCAGCTAGAGCGGTTCAGTGATGAGATTCAAGCGCTGCTGAATGCGCACGATTTGCGCATCTGCCCCATTGTGCAGCTAGAGCTGCAATACTTGCACGAAATCGAGCGGATTACGGTAGATACCCAGACGATTCTGACCGATTTGGCGGCGCGTATTGGTTTGCAGGTTTGTGATAAACGGTTTCAGACGGTGGTGGGGGAGGCAACGGCCGTTTCCTGGACACGCGACCCCTTCGACCGCCTCATCGTAGCCAACGCCAGCCTAAACAACGACATTTTAATCTCCAAAGACCAAAACATCTTGAGTAATTATCCCCATGCCAAGTGGTAATTTCCACAACCAACCCGGTAGGGCCGAGGCGGTGGCGCATAACCTGGGCCAGGGCAAATAAACTAGTCTCGCCACCGCCTCGCCCTGGTTCACGCAATTCAGGGCGAGGCAATCGGAGAGAAGATTATGCGCCGTGCCAAAGTCATGGCCGATTGCCTCGCCCCTACCTAATATCGATCATGCAATCCGATGCCTTCGAAGATTTGGGGCATACATTTTTCTATGCGCGAGGTGCGCGTTTTGGACTGCTTGGCGCTGGAAAAATAGTACAGGTAGCCGCGCTGCCGTCCCGGCGTTAGCGCCTCAAACGCTTCGCGGAAGGCAAAATCTTCGTCAAACATCTCCTGTAACTCATCCGGCACGTCATACTCTGCGGTTTTCTTGTATTCGACTTGCAAGCCCGCCTTTTCCACCTCAATCGCTTCCTGAACATACGCCTTGATTATTGGCTCCAGCTCCGCAACTTGCTGCACGGTGGTAAAGCGCAGCTGGCGCTCAGCCTGCATATGGGGCGTGGACTGGATCAAAACGCCATGTGGGTCCTTGAGCAGAACGCCTTTGAAAAAGCCCAGCACCACATGCGCTTTCAGAGCGCTCATGATCAGCACGTTTTTGCCATCAAACGTGTAGCAGGGCACGCTCCACTTCCGTTCCTCGGTCAGGTCCGTTTGCAGCAGGATGGCGCGTAATTTGATCAGCACCTCTGGCCAGTTGTGGACTTTGCACTCTGGCGTACCACCCAACGGACAACGGCCGCAGCCCACCGCCAAATAATCATCAATTTGTGGGTTCATTTTATTCATCATTCAAGCCCTTGCCAGCGAGGATGTGCGGCGTGTACTTTTCCACGCGTGCGGTGCGGGTTTTGGCCTGCTTGGCGCTGGAAAAATAGAGCAGGTAGCCTCGCTGCCGCCCCGGCGTCAGCGCTTCAAACGCCGCTTTTAGCGCGGGGTTTTCGTCTAACTTGGTTTGGAACTCTTGGGGCATGTCGAATGCGGCCGTTTCCTTCATCTCCACTTCCAACCCAGCCTTTTCCACCTCGATGGCTTCCTTGATGTACGCTTTGAGGATGTGGGCCATCTCCTCAATTTCATCGGCGCTGGTAAAGCGAATTTGGCGCGCGGCCTGCACATTTTTGGTTTGCTGGACGAGAATACCCACCTCGTCTTTTAGCAAAGCGCCCTTCATAAAAAGCAGAGCACAATAATTTTTGAAGCCGTGTATCAAAACAACGTTGTTGTCGTCGCCAACCGTGTAGCAGGGATGTCCCCACTTCAACTTTTCA
This sequence comes from Candidatus Leptofilum gracile, assembly GCA_016713825.1. Lineage (GTDB taxonomy): Bacteria > Chloroflexota > Anaerolineae > Promineifilales > Promineifilaceae > Leptofilum > Leptofilum gracile. The sequence continues at coordinate 124,741 of JADJOJ010000008.1, forward strand.
GTCAGGTCACACGCCAGCGCGATGGTGCGCAGCAGCTTAAATGCTGCCTGCCACGGATCGGCCTTCTCGAAATAAAAATCAACTTTAGAATTCATGAAATCAAGTTCCAATTGTCACTCCCGCGCAGGCGGGAATCGAGGCAAAAATTGCCCTCCCCCTAACCCCCTCCCGGCGGGAGGGGGAACCAAATCCCCTCCCCCTTTGGGGGAGGGCTAGGGAGGGGGTTACACCCCAGCAAACGCCGCTTGCACAATTTCTTTGGCTTCGGCCTGGATTTGGTGGAGGTGGTCTTCGCCTTTGAAGCTTTCGGCGTAGATTTTGTAGATATCCTCGGTGCCAGACGGCCGTGCCGCAAACCAGCCATTCTCCGTCACCACTTTCAGCCCGCCGATGGCTGCGCCGTTGCCGGGGGCGTGGGTCAGCTTGGCGGTGATTGGTTCGCCCGCCATCGTGCTGGCGCGCACCATTTCTGGCGACAGGTTGCTGAGGATCGCCTTTTGCTCGCGGCTGGCCGGGGCATCGCTGCGCTGGTAGACGGGGCTGCCAAACATGCCTTCCAGCTCCTGGTAATGTTGGCCGGGGTCGCGTTGGGTAACGGCCGTAATCTCCGCCGCCAACAAGTTCAAAATGATGCCATCCTTGTCGGTGGTCCACACTTTGCCGTTGTGCCGCAGGAAGGACGCGCCCGCGCTCTCCTCGCCGCCAAAGCCGTAGGAGCCATCCACCAGGCCATCGACAAAATATTTAAATCCGACCGGCACTTCTGCCAGCCGCCGCCCCAGTTTGGCCGCCACCCGGTCAATCATCGAGCTGGAAACCAGCGTCTTGCCGATGGCGGCGTCCGCAGGCCAACCGGGCCGATTTTGGTACAAATACCAGATCGCGACCGCCAAATAATGGTTCGGGTTCAGCAGCCCGGCGCTTTGGGTGACGATGCCGTGCCGGTCTACGTCCGGGTCGTTGCCAAAGGCGATGTCGAAATCGTCTTTGAGCCGGATGAGGCTGGCCATCGCGTAGGGCGAGGAGCAATCCATGCGGATTTTGCCGTCTTTGTCTACGGTCATGAAGCTGAAGGTGGGGTCAACGGCCGTATTCACAATCGTCAAATCCAGCCCATATTTCTCGGCAATCGGTTCCCAGTAGGCTATCGCTGCGCCGCCCATCGGATCGACGCCGATTTTCAGGCCCGCCTGGGCAATCGCCGCCATGTCGATCACGTTAGCCAAATCATTCACGTAGGGCATCATAAAATCGTATGGATGCACGTTGCTGGCCTGCATCGCTTTGTTCAGCGGCAGGCGCTTCACCGCTTTTAGCCCATCGGCCAAAATCTGGTTGGCCCGATCCTGGATCGTTTTGGTGGTTTCAGAAGCGGCGGGGCCACCTTCCGGCGGATTGTATTTGAAGCCGCCATCGTTGGGCGGGTTGTGCGAGGGGGTGATGACCACACCATCGGCTTGGGCGCGGTTGCCGCCGTTGTTGTAGGTCAAAATGGCGTGTGAGATGGCGGGCGTGGGCGCGTAGCCCAACGCCGCCTGGATGAACAGCTCCACGCCGTTGGCCGCAAACACTTCAATCGCGGTCGCCTGGGCCGCTTCGGACAGCGCATGCGTGTCCATGCCCAAATACAGAGGGCCGCTAATGCCCGCCTGCTGCCGGTATTCGCAAATGGCTTGGCTAATTGCCAAAATGTGGTCCTCGTTGAACTGGCCGTTGAGCGAGGTGCCGCGATGGCCAGAGGTGCCAAACGCCACTTTTTGGTCGATGTTGGCCGGGTCGGGATGGGTGGTGTAATACGCAGAAATCAGTCGGGGAATGTTGACAAGCAGGTCGCGCGGGGCGGGTTTCCCGGCGAGAGGGTGCAGGGCCATGAGTTGCTCCTTTTTTAAGAGATTGGAGATTGGAGACTGGAGATTAAATCAATCTCCAATCTCCGGTTTTCAGATGGGGCAATTATACCAGCGGATAAACTATCCGCCGTACAGATGGTCGTAGATGACGAAGCCAGCAAAAATGCGCTCGATGTAGAGGCGGGTTTCGGGGAAGTTAACCGTTTCGACGAACAAATCCAGGTCGCCACCAGCCTGATCGTACCAGCGGGCGGCGTTGCCGGGGCCGCCGTTATAAGCAGTCAGGGCGGCGTGGGCGTGGCCGTCGAAGCTGTTGAGCTGCTGGCTGAGGTAAAACGCGCCAAAATTGAGCCCGACGTACGGCTTATACAAATCTTCATTCACAAAATTGGGCCAGTTGAGCAGGTTGGCTACGTAGGCTCCCGTGTCGGGGATGACCTGGCTGAGCCCTTGCGCCGCTGCGCCAGAGCGGGCAAAGCTCTCGAACAGGCTCTCTTGCCGCACCAGGCTCAGCTGCAAGCGGGGGTCAAAATCGTACCGCTCGGCCAGGGGCAGGATGAGATCGGCGTAATAAACCGGGTAGGCGAGCTGGCCGATGAATTTGGGCGCTTCAAACACGGTTTGCCCAGACAAATTGAGCACGGTCACCGCGGCCAAAATGGAGGAGCGGTACAGGCCGATGTCGCGGAAGTAAAGCGCAAGCTGGTAGCTCAGCAGCGCATCATCAGCCACAGAGACGCGCAGCTCTTCAAACTCCGCTTTGGCTGCTTCCAGCAGGCCCGCGTCCCACAATTTTTGGCCCACAATCAGGCGCGGGTCGCCTGCCAGGGCGGCGCTAAGCTGACCAACGGGGGCATCCGCCTCTAGCAGCAGCCAATTGCGCAGCCAGGTTTCGGCTTCGGTCTGTAGCGGTTCTCGTTCAAGCGGTGTCGGGGGGAAGATACGGCCGTTCCCCACAAACGCCTCTTCCCCAGCCGCCAACCCTTCCGCCCGCAGCCAGTAATAATCGATCCGCCGATTGAGCCGCAAAAGCTGCTGCACAGCAGCACTGATTGCCTCTGGATCAGGGGCCGGAACCGTTGCCGTGGGTTCAATGGTGGCTGCCGGCGTGCCGGTCACGGTGGGCTCGGCGGTGGCGTCTGGATTGGGGGGGCGGTGGGGGCTGGCGTGTAGCCGGGCAGCGTGCGCAGCAGCCAGACTGCGCCCGCGCCGCCGTACTCGGCTTGGGGGTAATTTTGGACGAGCTGGTGCCAGGTGGCAACGGCCGTATCTACATCCCCTGCCCCATTGGCCAACCAGCCAGCCAAAAACAAACCTTCGGCGGCGTCAGCAAAGGCGGGATAGTTGGTGCCGAGCTGGGTGTAGAGAGAAACGGCCGTAGCCACATCCCCCAAATCCTCAGCCACATTGGCCCCGCGCCACGCCGCCGTGGGCGCATCTGCCCCAGCAGGGAACTGCGCCAGATAATTTTGGTACAGTGCCAGCGCTGCCGCCGCATCTCCCAATCGCGCCCGGAGATTGGCTTCCTCGAACAGCCCGGCGGCCGGTTCTAGCGCGGCGTACTTGGCCAAAGCCGCCAACGCCGCAGCCCCATCCCCCAGCGCCTCGTAGCTCCAGGCGATGTAGAGATGGGCGTCGGCGGGATAATCGTCTGGGCGGATGGCGATGGCGCGCTCGAAGGCGGCGATGGCGGGTTCGTACGACTGGGCGTTGAAGTTGACAACGCCACGCTGGTACTCATCCACAATGACGCCCGCCTCTACCAGCTGCACCAGCCCCAGGTACGTTTCGTAGGCGCGGGGGTATTGGGTGAGGCCGAGTTGGAAACGGCCGTATGCCGCTTCCGTATCGGCCATGGCCAAATAAGCCATCCCGGCCAGGTAGTTCATCTGCCCTTTGGTGAATTCGGTGCGGGCCAGGTCGCGGATGGCGTCGTATTGGCCAATTGCTTCGGCAAAACGGCCGTTTTCCGAATAAAGCTGGGCCAGCCGCTGCCGGTTGGCCACTTCTTTTAGCCGCTGGGCTGGGGCAGCTACTGCCGCCTCATAGGCCGCAATTACGGATGCGGTTTCGCCGTTGGCGGCGTAAATTTCAGCCAGCAGCGGCTCGATGTAGGCGGCCATCTCTGGATTTTGGCCCAGGTAGAACTGGTACGCCGCAATCGCCGAGGCGCTGTCGCCAACGGCCGTATGCAGCTGCCCCAGTCGCAAATAAACGTCGGTGGGTACGGAATCGGGGAATTGGGTTTGCAGCTCTTCGTAGGCGGCGATTGCTTCGGGGAAACGGCCGTCTCCCTGCAACGCCACGCCCAACTGATACAGCAAATACATCTGCTGCGACGCCGTGTAGCTTTCCTGAATTTGTTGGGCAGCGGTGAGATTGGCAATGGCGGCGGCAAAATCGCCGTTGTGCAGCTGGGTTTCGGCCAGGGTCAGGCGCATTTGCGGCGCGGGGGATGGCGTGGGCGAAGGCAGCGGGGTGACGGTGGGTAAGGGTGTGACGGTGGGGATGGTGGCGGGAACGGCCGTACCTGCCTCCACTTCAGCAAAACTGGCCTGGGGCGTTGGCGGTGGCTGCGTGGGCAAACCGGGGGCCAGGGTAGGTGTGGGTTGCAGGGCGAGTTCGGTTGTCGGCTGCGCAGTTGGATTCGTGGTTGATGCCGCTTCGCCACAGGCAATGAGCGAAAAAAATCCTGTAAAAATGAGCCAAACAAACCACAATCGCCGCATACACATCTCCAATACAAACAATCTGAAAGTTAAAAGTAAAAAGTGAAAAGTGGGTCGTAGAAGTCTACCCACTTTTCACTTTTTACCGCTTACTTATCACTTCTTACTCATCCGTTCTGAGCTTCTTCACGTGCTTCCCGCTCTTCGATCTCTTCCAGCGCTTCTTCGACGGCATCTTCGATGGCGTCCTCGTCCATCACGACGCGGGTCATTAAATCCCAGCCGAGGTAGAGCAGCGAGAATTGCAGGAAACCGAGCCAGGCAAAGACAAGCTGCAACGCCAGCTTGATGTTGCCAGACTGGGCCTGAACCGAGGTTTGCACATTGCCCAACGTGCCGCTGATTTCTTGCACAATGCCGATGTATTGGCCCAACAGCGGATCAACTTCGGCGACACGGCCGTTTATCACCGCCAAATCATCCGATACCGCATAAATATTTTCCGACACCGACCCCAGATTGTCGTTGGCGGCTGCCAGGCTGGGTTCCAGTTCACGCAGACGGTCGGGGAAGCCATCCAGGCTGGTGCCCAAGCTTGCCACCGTCTCATCAAATGGCGTAGTTGGCGCGTAGTTGACGCCCAAATCATAATTCAGCTCAAAGCCCAAAATCGATTCTTCAATTTTGAAGTCGTTCAGCGTCAGCAGCGTGCTGTCGATGACGCCCGCCACTTCGGCTACAGCTGGAATGGCAGCCTGCACTGATTCAATGCTGGCAGGGGCATCTTCCCCGGCAATTTGGGCCACCTCATCCAGCAGCGGCTGGGTTTCGGCGATGGTTTTGGCTAAGGAATCGGCCGTTTCTTCCACCGTCACCAAACTGGCATTCACATCGCTGATGGTGCCCCGCGCCAGGTCCAACGTATCTTCTACCGTCGCCAGGCTGTCACCTGTCAGCCCCAGCGTGTCGTCGAGCACCTTGACCACGGCATCCACGGCCCGCCCACTAAACACAATACCGCCAATGCTCAGCAGTACACCCAACAAACCAATCAGTAGCAATACAAAACCCGCAATTCTACGAAACATGTCCCTCTTCCTCCTTGATACGCTTAAGAAAATGAAAAGTAAAAAGTGATACGTAAAAAGCGGCCCCTTTTTTTACTGTTCACGTATCACTTTTTACTAAAAATTACGCAACAATCGGTGCTTCCCGTTCCCGTCGCCCCGTCACCAATTCCCAACCCAGGTAGAGCGGGGCGATTTGGGTGAGCGCCAGCCAAACCAGCGCCAGGCTGATGCCTTGTTTCAGGCGTCCGCTCTCTTCTTGAATTTGGGCGCGCATCTGGCGGGTGCTGTCGTTGATGTCGGTGACCATGACCAGGTAGTCGTCTAACAGGGGATCGAATTCGTTGATACGGCCGTTTACCGTTTCCAACTCATCCGCCAACGAACGAATATCCTGGCTCACCGTCTCCAAATTGGCGCTGGTGACCGTGATGTAAGACTCCATCGCCCGCAAGCTCTCTGGAATCCCCTCCAACCCCTCGCCCAAATCGCGCACCGATTGGTCGAACGGAATCTCCGGCTCGTAATCAATGCCCAGGTCGTACTGAATGTTCAGCCCGAAAATCTGCTCATCAATGCGAAAACTGTTCAGCGTCACCAGCGTGCGGTCAATCACCCCGGCCACCTGCTCCAAACTGGGGAACGCATCCTGCACCGTCTCCAGGCTGTCTGGCACCTGGTCTGTGGCCACGGTAGAGATTTGATCCAGCAACGGCCGTGTATCGGAAACCGTGGTGGCCAGATTATCGGCCGTCGTTCCGGCCGTATCCACCACCGCATTCACATCCGCAATGCTGGTTTTGGCCAGCGCCAACGTCTGCGACACCAAATCCAGACTGTCTGACGTCTGTTTCAATGTCTCTTCAAAATTGGCGGCAACCCGGTCCACCAGCTGGTGCCCCAAACGCGCCCCCATCACCGCTATGCCAATCCCGCCCAGGCCAATCAGCAGCATGAGCAGACCTAAAAATCGTCGAAACATCGGTTTTTTCCAATTAGAGGGAATGAAATGTGCTGCGTGACAAGTGAGGTGCAAGAACCTGCTTGCATTTATCACGATTCATCTTTCACTGCTGCCTCTTCAACTTTTCATTAAAGCTCGTTGGTCATCAAGGTTGGTAAACCGTCCCCGACAACCCTTCGTATTTTAATGCAGTGAGCGCATTTGTCACGGAATCGCGATTGATTGTGCCAGTTTCTGCTTCGGCCTCGGCCATTGCCATGAAAAGCAGCTGCATGGCGTCGTAGGCGGCGGCGGCGAAGGGGCCAGCCGTTTCGTCGAAGGGGGTCACCGCGTTGTAGGCGGTTTGGAATTCGGCGGGGAGCTGGATGGGGTCTTGCGGGGTGAATGGCGTGCTGCCCAGCGGCAGCAGGGGCAGGTTGGCATCGGTGTAGATGGGTTGGGCAACGGCCGTTGTCTCCCCCAGACCATGCCCAATCACTGCGATAACGGCAGGGTCGATTGTTAGGGAAACGGCCGTTTCCCCCGCCAACGTCTCATCCCCCCCATCATCCAACGCCACCAGCGCCACCCGGTAGCCGCCCACGCCGCCAGCCGCGTTCAGTTCCCGCACCGCCAGCCGCGCCGCATAAATCGCATCATACCCCAGCTCCCGCTGCGCCCCCTCAAACGGAGCCACCAGCCCAATTTTGACCACAGGCTGCACGCTGGCACAACCCGCCAGGAAGAGGGTGAGCAGTAACCCGAAAACGGTAATCGGTAATCGGTGAACGGTGAACGGTAAAAAGCAAGACCGATTACTGATTACCGATAACCGATTACCGACATTAGCGGCAGCGCTGCACATTGGCCAGATGCTCCTCGTAGGTCACACTAAACGCATGGCTGCCGGAAACGGCCGCTTCACAATCCGCCACAAAAAAGATGAAATCGGTCGTTGCCGGGAAGGCCACCGCCTCCAGCGAGGACAGGCTGGGGTTGGCAATCGGCCCCGGCGGCAGCCCGGCGTAGCGGTACGTGTTGTACGGCGAATCCAGCTCCAAATCCACCAACCAGAGCGGCGATTTCCACCAGCTGTCCGTCTCTGGCTGGTAGCCCAGCGGATATTGCACCGTGGGGTCCGCCTCCAACCGCATCCCCTGCCCCAATCGGTTGTAGAAAACGCCCGCGATAATCGGCCGTTCCGTGGCCACCACCGCCTCGCGCTCCACAATCGCCGCCAGCGTCACCGCCTGGTGAATGGTGAGCCCCTGCGTTTGGTAGCCTTGCCGCATTTCGGCCGTTACCCGGCGATCAAAGGTGCGCAGCATCAAATCCAGCAGGTAAACCGCATCCGCGTCGGGCGGCACGCGGTAGGTGTCGGGGAAAAGGAAGCCTTCCAGGGTGGCGGTGGCGGGCAAATCGGCCAAAAAGGTGTATGGCGTCAGGTCAAACACCACCTGCCGCTGGGCAATGGCTAAAAATTGGCCGGGGTCGATGTTGGCTGTGGGATTGTCGGCCAAGTAGTCGGCCATCTGCTCCAGCCGCCACCCTTCCACAAAACGCACCGTCTCCTCGCGCACAACGGCCGTTGTGAGCGCAGCGGCCATTTGCGGGATGGTTTGCTGTGGATCGAGAATGTATTCACCCGCCTCCAGCTGGGCATCCAGGCCGTAGTAGCTAATGTAATTCAGAAAAAGCTCCGTGTTGTTCAGCAGGCCAGCGGCGGCCAGATTGGCGGCAATGGCGTCGGCCGATTCACCGGCGGTAATCGTAAACGGGGCGGGGGTGAAGCCACTGCCCGCAGGCTGCTCCAGCGCGTCGGCGTTGGCGGCGAGGTAGGTTTGCAGGTAAAGGTCACGCGGTTGGAGGGAACGGCCGTTTCCCACCACCGCTTGCCCCAACCATTGAAAATAAAACAGCAGCCCCGCCACCAAACAAGCCGTCAGCACCACCAGCAGCAGCGCCGAACGCACAAAACAGCCCAACGACCGTCTTTTGGGGCTGCGCGGTGGCTCTTCAAATGGGTCCTTGCGGCGCTGCGGCCGGACTTTTTGTGTCTTTATAACTCACCTCTGCCAAAACATAATCAAAGATTTCGCAGATTTATAAGATTTTTCATCTGCGAAATCTGCGAAATCTGTTGATAAAATGCCCAATTTAGACACGATGGGCGTCCAAATAGCTCTGCAAAATAAACGCCGCGGCCACGGCATCTACCTGCTGGCGGGCTTTTTTGCCCCGCGTGCCGCGCTGGCGCAGACTCTCTTCGGCTTTTACGGTGGTGTAGCTTTCGTCCCAAAACTGGATGGGCACGGCGCATTGTTGGCTGAAGTCGGCGATGTACTCACGAATCCAAACGGCCGTATCGCTATCCCCACCATCACTCGTCGTCGGCAGACCAACCAGCAGCAGCGTTGCTTTTTGCTCCGCCAAAATTTGCTGGTAGCGGGCAAAATCTTCCTCGCGGGATTTGCGCTGCACCACGCCGTACGATTGGGCAATCGTGCGCGTCGGGTCGCTGATGGCCACACCGATCCGCTTGCTGCCCAAATCCAACGCCATCACCCGGCCAGGGTAGCGATCGCTCATGACGACAATTCTCCAAGCGCGTGCAGCGCATAAAAAAGCGCACTTTGCTGCACCGAATCGACCATTTCCCCGGCAAACAGCAGCCGTTTGGCTTCGGCGATGGGCAGCTTGAGCAGCTCCATCTCTTCGGTGTGGTCCCAGGTGGGAACGGCCGTTTCCACACACCCAATCGCCAAAAAATAATGCGCCCGGCAGCTCAGCCGCGCCGGGTCTGGCGAACCGCTGCCGATGAGCCGCAAATCGGCACAGGCGCAGCCGGTTTCTTCCAGCAGCTCGCGCCGCGCCGCGTCCAGCGGTGTTTCGCCAGCGTCAATCAGGCCGCCGGGCGTTTCCAACAGCGTGCGCCCCACGCCATGCCGGTAGATGCGCACCAGCACAATCTCACCCGCCGCCGTGACCGGGACAATGTTCACGTAATCGCCGCTTTCCATGATGTAGTACGGGTCGATGAGACGGCCGTTGCCCATCTCGCACCTGTCCGCCCGCACTGCAATCCACTCATTTTGCAGCAAATATTCCGAATTCAGCACTTTCCAATCTAGTTGATGCATAATTTTCTTTGGCCACAGAAAGCACAGAGGTTTAAGCGGGGGGCACTGTGGCTTTTTTTATTGTCTGGATTACGGCCGTTTTGACTTGTCGTTTCCCCTACGAAACCGAGCCGTTAACCATTAACCATTTACTATTAACCATCTTCACGGAGCAATTTCCGTCTGAATGCGCGTTGTCAAATACGGCACGCGGTCAAACCAGACGGGCCAGATGTCCAGCGTGGGCACGTCGCGAAGGGGAAGATTTTGGTAGAGGTACGCTGCGGCCGTTTCTGGGGGTTGTCCGGTAACGGCCGTCATCGCCCCCTCCAGCGCCAAATTGGCCGCCACCACTCCCTCGCCAATCATGGAAAAGGTCACCCGGCCGGAATCATCCACCGCCACCACGTCGCCGCTGCTGAAGCGAATGCTGTCTGGCACCAGCGTAAAACCGTCTGGCACCGCCTGCCCCAGCGAATCGAAGGCTAAACCGGAGGCGATGGTGGTGTCAACGGCCGTTCCTACCAACTCCGCCCGCAGCACCAACGTTAATTCGCTGGTTTGTTCGCCAATGTCATGTGAAAAAGTTTCATCTATGATATTCACTACACGAATTGTGTCTTTCGAGATGAATTCCCGCTCTGTCAGCTGCGCTTCCATGTTGGCCAGGGCCACCGCCTGCAAAAACTGCAGCGCCTGCGCCCGCAATCGTTCCTGATCGGCCGGGGCCACAGCGGCCGTTTCCCGCACCGCACCGCCCGTCATCTCCGCCAAATTGCGCACCTCCACCTGCAAATCGAGCGGCCCCTGCACCCGGTTCACCAAATTGGCCGCCACGTTCCCCTGCGGCCCCGGCGCTTCGGCAATCACTTCCACTTCGGCCGTGCTGCCCACCGCTTCCCCCAGCACCACCTCCGCCAACGTCTGGAAAGTGACGTTGCTGCCGTCCGACGTGCCCACGCGGGTGCCTGCGGGAATGGTCACCGCCTGGGCCAGCTGGTTGGCAAACAGCACCGTGCCCCGCGCCGGGGCATCTGGCAGCTCCACCGAGCCAGTCGTCGCCACGCTGGTTTGCCACGATTCGGTACTGGTCAGCAGCCGCGCCGGGACGGTGTTCAGCGCATAATCCACTGCCTCCACTGCCGGATCAGCAATGACGGCGCGCTCCACACGCACGGCTTCAGTTTCGGGCTGCAAAATGATGGTGGCGCCGGGCACGGCATAGGTGAACGCGACGTACAAAATGGCCAACGTCAGGCAAAAAAGGGCGATGGCCAGGTAGCGCACCAGCCACAGCCGCCGGGCCGATTGGGGCGCGAGGCGGCGGTTCATCTCCTGACGGTCGGCGGTGTCTAAACTTGGGCGCGGCCCTTCTTCAAAAAAAGCCTCCCACTCACCATCCCCCATCGTGGGCAACCCCACCCGCTCTAACCGCTTGCGGCCGCGCCACCAGCCCCGGCGGCTGTTCTCCGCCACGTCTACCGAAGGGAAGACGGGCAGCCCAATCGCCCGCGCCTGGCGGGCAATCGGCACGTCCGGCGTCACCAGGCCAATGTCCAACCGCTGCCGATCGGCAAAACGACGCAGCCGCACCAAATCGAGCCCCTCACGCAGCACGCCGCCGCTTTCCGGCAGCACCAGCAGCGTCTGCTGCTCGCCCGCCCAGGTCAGCCGGTCGCAAATGGAGATGATGTCGTCGGAATCGTCGAGGTGGATTATTTGCATCTAAAGATGCGTAATTGAGTAATTGAGTAATTGGGTAATTGAGTAATTCGATTGTTGAAAAATTACCCAATTACCTAATTACCTAATTACCTAATTACACTTACTCCTTCAAAGCCGCTTCAATTAAACCAGGCACCAACGCCAGCGCCTCTGGCAGTTTGGCCGCGTCCTTGCCGCCGGCCTGGGCCATGTCGGGGCGACCGCCGCCGCCGCCGCCCACCATTTTGGCCACGTCGCGCACGATGTCGCCCGCCTTGAGGCCGCGCGCAATCAAATCTTTGGTGACGGCGGCGATGATGATCGGTTTGCCGCTGTTGACTGTGGCCAGTACGGCCGTTCCCGACCCCACCACATCCCGGAACCGATCCGCCATCTGGCGCAAGCCGTCTACATCCACGCCCTCAACCTGGGCGGTGAGCAGCTTCACGCCCGCCACCTCCTGCGTCTGGGCCAGGATCGAATCGAACTGGAAGACGGCCAACTTTTGCTGCATCTGCTCGATCCGCTTTTGCGCCGCCTTTTGCTCCGCCTGCAGCGCCTCGATGCGCGTCTCTAGCTCGGAGACGGGCACGTTGAGGTGGCCCGCCAGCCGGTCCAGCAAATTCAGCCGCTCAGCGATGAGCTGCCGCGCCGCGCGCCCCGTCACCGCCTCCACGCGGCGCACGCCTGCGGAAACGGCCCCCTCGCTGGTAAAGCGGAACAGGCCAATGTCGTTGGTTTCGGCCACGTGCAAACCGCCACAAAGTTCGAAGCTGTACGGCCGTTCCCCTTCATACCCAATCTGCACCGTACGCACAATCTCGCCGTACTTTTCGCCAAAGAGGGCCATCGCCCCCTGGCCAATCGCCTCTTTTTGACCCATGTACTCAATGTCCACGGGATAGTTGGCCAGAATCGCCTCGTTGATTTTGGCCTCAATTTCGGCCAGCGTCTCGTTGTTCACGCCGTGGTCGTGGGTGAAGTCGAAGCGCAGCCGGTCTGGGGCAACGAGCGAACCCGCCTGGGTGACGTGCGTGCCCAGCCGGTCACGCAGTTCCTGGTGCAAAATGTGGGTGGCGGTGTGGTTGCGCCGAATGTCGCTGCGGCGGGCATCGTCCACCTGCAAGCGGACCGGTTGGTTCAGGCTAAATTCGCCCTGCACCACCTGCCCCGCCAGCAATACCAGCCCGTTGAGCGGCTTGCGGGTATCGTTCACGCGGAAAATCGCGCCGCCCTCCAGCGCCACAATCTGGCCCGTGTCGCTAACCTCACCGCCGGACTCGACGTAGAAGTTGGAAACGGCCGTTACCATCTCCACCTTATCCCCTACTTTCACAGATTCAACCAGTTCCCCATCCCGAATGAGCCCCACAATTTCCGTCTCGGTCTCGGCACCCATGTACGGGTCGTACTCCACGCCATCTTCTAGCTGGCCGGAGGTTTGGAGATTGGTGAGGAGACGGCCGTAAACCCCCGTATCCCCGCTGTATTCGCCAAAAGCACCCTTGCCGCTGGCCACCGCGTGCGCCTCACGCGCCGCGTTGTACCCTTTTTCATCAACGGTGAAGCCGCGCTCCTGCACCACGTCGCGGCTGATTTCCAGCGGCAGGCCGTGCGTGGCGTACAAATCAAACGCCACCTCGCCCGAAATCTCTTTTTCGCCCTTCTCGTTCAGCTCGGTCATCACATGATGCAGCTGCACCAGCGCCGATTCCAGCGTGCGAGCAAACTTCTTTTCTTCCTGCGTCAGGGTGCGCAGCACGTGCTCCTGGCGCAGCTTCAGCTCCGGGTATGCTTCGCCCATTTGCGCGATGTACACTTTGGCCACTTCGGCCAAAAATGGGCCGGTGAAGCCGATGCTAAAGCCAAAGCGCACCGCGCGCCGGATGATCATGCGCAGCACGTAGCCCGCGCCGGTGCTGCCGGGGCGCACGCCGTCGGCAATCAAAAAGGTGGCCGCCCGCCCATGATCGGCAATGACGCGGTAGCCCACCAGATGCTCCTGGCGCAGTTCGTCGGTGTGCTCTAGCAGTTCCTGCACGCGGTTCAGCGCCCCGCTGAACAGATCGGTGTCGTAGTTGTTGTCGGTGCGCTGCATGATGCGCACCATACGCTCCAGCCCCAGCCCGGTGTCCACCGATGGTTTGGGCAGCGGCGTCAGGCTGCCATCTTTTTCCCGGTTGAACTGCATGAAAACGAGGTTCCAGAACTCCAAAAACTCCTCGTCATCGTCGGCGTTGAGCTGATTGGGGTCGCAGGTGGCCATGTCGCCCATGTAGTAAAAAATTTCGGAGTTGGGGCCGCAGGGGCCGGTTTCGCCCATTTCCCAGAAGTTATCTTTTTTGCCAAAGCGCAAAATTTTCTCGGCGGGCAGGTAGCGCTGCCACAGTGCAAACGATTCGTCGTCGTCGGTGTAAATCGTCGCCCAAAGGCGCTCTTCTTCCAACTCCAGCACGCCCGTCACAAACTGCCAGGCGAAGTCGATCGCTTCTTTTTTGAAGTAATCGCCAAAGGAGAAGTTGCCCATCATCTCAAAAAAGGTGTGATGGCGCGGCGACGGGCCGACGTTCTCTAAATCGTTGTGTTTGCCCTGGACGCGCATCACTTTTTGGGCGGTGGCGGCGCGGGTGTACGGCCGTTTCTCTCGCCCCAAAAACACATCCACAAACTGGTTCATCCCGGCATTGGTAAACAGCAGGGTGGGGTTGTCATGCTGCGGCAGCGGCGCACTGGCCACCACCTCGTGCTGCACCTCGTTAAAATAATCTAAAAATGCTTTGCGAATTTCATTACTGGTTGTGGGTCTCATTTTCACTCCGTTTTTTTCGGTAATCCGTAATCAGTAATCCGTAATCGGTAAAAAACCGATTACCGTTTACCGTTCACCGATTACCGGAATTTTACCGTAGCAACAAAAAACCGCCAGACTGCTTCAGGTTCAGTCTGGCGGCTAAGGTGCTGCGTTTAAATTGTGGTGAAAACTCAGGCAGCAGCAATGACCAGACTGGTGGTCTGGGCGGCGGCTGCGGCGGCGCTAAAAAGCACCTGAGGTTTCACAAAAGTCATCATGGGCAGATGGTAACAAATCAGTTCCGGGGTGTCAACGGCAAAATCATTGGCCCGCGCGGGCTGGAGAGCACAACGCTTTCGCCTTCTTCGTACCAACCAGCTAACTGGGCATCGGCAATTTGCATGCTGATGACGGCCGTTTCAAACCCCTCATCAAACTGGTAAAACATCACCCCGGAGCCAAACATGCCCTCGGTTTCGGCGATGAGCTGGTTGTGGGTTGCCGAGTAGAGCATGGTTAACGGCCGTCCATGATCCAACGACACGCCATCCCCACTGGCAGGCACGATTGTCTCGCTGCCATCCACCGCCACAATGGTGAACGGCGCGTCAGCGTACAGCAGGTAGCCAGAATCGCCCAGCCAGAGCGGCGCGTCGCCAATCCAGCCGCTATTTTGGTACACGCCGCTGGCGATGGGCGGATTGCCGGAATTACTCGCCGCGTCGGTGACAAACAGCGCGTTATTGCGCAGGTAGGCAATCTGACGGCCGTCTGGCGACCAGGAGAAGTACGGATCGATATCTTCTACCAGCACCGTCCGGTTTTCTGCGCCGCGCAGCAAAATCAGGTCAAAACCCTGCCCGTTGTGGATGGCAGCCGCCACCGATGGCGGTTCGCCCAGCATCTCCAGCGGGGAGATGGCGGCGCGCCCCACCTGCTCTGCCCAAACCGCCGCCTCGCCCGTGGCAAAGCTGTACAGGCGCAAATCGGTGACGGATTGCTGGTTAGCGGTGGGTTGCCAAAACTGGCTGCCGTAAGCCAGCCAGCCCGCCTGATAATCGAAGAAGATTTCTGCTTCAACGGGCAAAAGTTGGGGAGCCATCTCGCCATCTTCCACCATGAGGACGGGCTGGCCGAAGTTGCCGGTGGCGTAGGGCAACCAGACCAGGGCGGGCACGTCCGGCGGGGGCGGGGCGGGCGTGTCTGTGGGGATGGCGGTGGCGGTGGGCGGTACGGCCGTTGCCCGGCGGGTGGGCTGCTGCGGCGTGGGGGGGATGGTTGTGGGTCTGCGGGTATTGGTGGGGAGAACTTCGGCAACGGCCGTTTCTGGGGTGGCGATTATGGTGGGGGGAACGGCCGTTGCTACTGTTTCGGCCGTTTCTGGCGCTGCACCGCCGCAGGCGGCTATCAAGATTACCAAAACTAGCCAGAACAATTTTTTCATTTTTACCTTCCTGGGGCTGAAGCCCCAGGCTAGATTGTTACCTCGGGCTAGAATAACATGGGTCAAAAATTACTTTGGGCTAAAACAATAGATTCAGGAACGCTTCCAGGGACAGGGAGCCGAAGAAAGGCGTCAGGTCGGTGGTTGCCAGGGCTGCGGCCACGGTGTCACGGTCGTAGCGCAGGCTGGTGAGCTGTTTTTCCAGTTCGGCCACGTCTTGCTGGCCACTAAAATCGCCGTAAATTTTGATGGCCTGAATGTGCCCTTTTTCCACTTCGATGCGGGCGTCTAGCTTGCCCACGGGCAGCTTTTCGCTTTTTTGGATGTTGAAGGCGGGGGAACGGCCGTAATTCCAATCCCAGGTCATGTACCGCTGCGTGGCAATCTCCCGAATCTGCTCCCAATCAGACGCGGCAAGCGGATAAACCGGGACATCGCCTTCGCCAAAGATGCCGTGCAGCAGCGCCTGCCGCAGCTGATCGATGTTCATATCCTCAGACAAATGCTCCCGGATGTTGGTCACAAATGAGCGCACCGACTGCACCGCTTTCGACTCGATTTTCACCTGGCGCGGATTAATCGCCCGCAGCATATTTTCCAGGTTTGTGTCGAACAAAATGGTGCCATGACTAAACATACGCCCCGTTGCCGCATATTGGGCATTGCCCGAAACTTTTTTGCCATCCACAAAAATGTCGCTTTTGCCTTGCAGAACGGCATTCACCCCCGAATGCTGCAAAACGTCTACCACCGGGCGGGTGAACTTTTCAAAGTTGTGCAAATCTTGCCGACCCGGCGTAATAAAGCTGAAATTGAGGTTGCCCAAATCATGGTAAACCGCCCCACCGCCAGACAGGCGGCGCACCACGTGAATCTGGTTTTGGCGCACAAAATCCGGGTCAATTTCCTCGATGCTGTTTTGGTTACGGCCGATTATCACCGAAGGCGCATTGATGTAAAACAACAGCAGCGGTTCTGGCAGCTGCACATTGCGCAATAAATGTTCTTCGATAGCTAAATTTAAGCGAGGGTCTGTGGTTTCCTGATTATCAACAAAGAGCATGTGGCCTGTCCTTCCTAGAAAGTTTTGTCGATTTTAGCCATTCCAGACGATTTTCGCTATTTACGGCCGTTGTTGCAGGGCTTTTCAGTAAATCACAATCAAGCAATAAAGGACGCGGATTATGACCTTTTACTCCGCGTTTTCCGCGTTCATCCACGTCCCATTCAGTAAAACTGAAAAGCCCTGCGTTGTTGGGATGTATTCCCTATTGTTGCCCGCCCCTCATTTTTGTAAGCTTCATCTGTTGTATCAAAAATTGGCCCCTAACCTGTATGGGCAAATTTTGGGAGAGGAATCACCGGTAAGCGTCAGCCCCATTGTCGCGCCGTCTTAAGAGAAGCATGGCCAAATTATTGATTGTTGATGACGATCCGTTCATTACCGAGTCCCTAAAAATTGGGCTGGGCGATCGCGGCTATGAAGTATTCGCCGGGCACAATGGGCATGAAGGCGTGCAGCTCGTCGATGAATTAACCCCCGACCTGGTCATTATAGATATGACAATGCCCGTGATGGACGGCCTGGAAGCCACGCTGCGCATCCGGCAGCTGTCAGATGTGCCCATCATCATGCTTACGGCCGAAACCGATGAAGAGGATGTGGTGACGGCTCTGGAAACGGGCGTAGATGAATATTTGGGCAAGCCATTCCGCCTGAATGAGCTGGCCGCCCGGGTACACGCCCTCATCCGCCGCCACAGCTGGAGCAAAGCCAAAACAGCCTTAGAAGTGGCCCAGATTAAACAAAATCTGATGGCCACCATGACTCACGAACTGCGCACGCCCATCAGCTCTATTCTGCACACGCTGGAGATTGTCTTCGCTTCGGCGGCCGAGAATGATTTTCAATCTCAGCTGCTATTTTTGGAAAAGGTGCAGCACAACACCCACGTGCTCAACCGACTGGTAGAAGATTTGCTGATTTTGGGGCAGATCGATGCTGGGCTGGATATTTTAAGACGGCCGTTTCCCCTCCACACAGAAATAGAACGCCTCGTCGAAAAAAAACGTATCGAACTGTTGGAACACGGGCTAGAGGTACAAAATGATGTTCCCGAAAGCTTTATCATCAATGGCGATACCCACAAACTGCGCCACCTTTTTTACCATTTGCTAGACAACGCCATCAAGTTTGGCCGGGATGCCCAGATGATCCGCATTTGGGCCAAAATGAATGAAGCGGGGGATGTGCAAATGGTGGTAGCGGATCAGGGCATTGGCATTCACCCTAGGGAACACGGCCGTATTTTCGAGCGGTTTGTCCAGATTGACGACGGCGACAATCGCAGCTACGGCGGCTTGGGCATTGGCCTCTCCATTGCCAAAGCGGTGGCCGAGGCCCACAACGGCCACATTTGCGTCAGCAGCGAGCCACGCGCTGGCAGCCAGTTCATCGTCACCCTCCCCGCCGCCGAGGCGGATTGGGTTCCCTAAATTCTCTGGTTAACTTTCTTCGGTAGGAACGGCCGTTGGCAGGCTTTCTGGCACAGGCGTGCTCTCTGGCACGGGCGTGCTTTCTGGCGTGGGCGGCACCTCAACCGTGGGCGTGGGCGTTTTGTACGCCTCCGTCACCAGTTCCACCGTTGTTAGCTCGCCCTCAATAATTTGCACCGGCTGGCGATACTCCACCCCTTGCAGCTTCACGTACAGCGTGTACTCTCCCGGCAGCACATCGGCAAATAAAAAGTTTTCCGCCAGCAGCTCATCTGGGTTGATGAGGTTTTGCGGGTCGCCCTGGTAGGTAAAGGTGTTGACGAATTCCGCCTCATCCCCGTCGGCGCTGATGAGCGTGACCACCACGCCTTGCCACGGCCGTCCTTGCGGGTCGATGAGGCGGCCAGCCAGCACGCCGCGCGTCGGGCCGGGGTCGATCCAGAGCATGGGGTTCCGGGTAGAGCCAAATTCATTGGTGCCTACACGAATTTCCAGATGCAAATGGGGCACCGTCGCCGCGCCGCCAAAACCAACCTCGGCCACAGGCTCGCCTTGCGCCACATGCTGGCCCACTTCGGCCGAAAGGCCCAACACGTGGCCGTACAGCACATAAATGGGCTGGCCTTGCCAGGTTTGGTCTAGCTCTAGCACCACCAGATGCCCATACCAGTCGCAGCGCCAGCCGTACAGCTCCTGGTCATCGGCCTGGGAGACCACCACGGTGCCATCGGCTACCGCCAGGACGGGCAGCCCCAGCTCCCCGGCGATGTCGATACCGTTGTGGATGAGGTAACGGCCGTCGCCATCCGACCCATACGGGAAGGTTTTGTTGATAATGGTGCGCCCGCCGCCGGGCACTGGCTTAATAAACTCAAAATGGGCGACCGGGTCGCCCACGGGTGTGGGCCAGGGGATGGGGCCTAAAAAGTTGCGGGTGTAGGGTGGCCGCAGCGGGGCCGGGTCTGGGCATTGGCGGTTGACGGGAACGGCCGTTGGCGTCATTGTCGCGGTGGGAACGGCCGTCGGCGTGTTGGTTTGCGTCGGCGGTGGCGTCAGCGTTGGGGGATCGGTTGGGGTGGTTGAAGGCGTTAGCGTCAGCGTAGGTGAGGGGATTGGCGTTGAGCTGGCGGCCAGCGTGGGCATTGGCATGGTGGCCACAGCGGCCAGGGCCACATCATTGGCCGCGCTGGCAGATTCAGTTGGCATGGGTTTGTTGGCAGCTGCTCCCCACAACAATCAGCAGCAGGCTGAAGGCAAAAAATAATCGTTTCATAATGCTCCAATCAAAAATTCATGGGGCAATTGTCGCTGAGGGGGAAACGGCCGTCAAATTCCACGCCACTCAACAAATTGTTTACAGCTGCTCAACAGCAGCTTAACAATCGTTCACTAACATGCCCTTATCAACCAATGAGTCCTGGACATCGGGCAGCAGCCAGTGCCAGGAACACCTATTTCACAACCTGGACCAATGCGATGAAACAAAAACTTAGCAATTTTGCCCTCATAATCATTCTTATTTTTCTCACTGCCTGCTCACAAACCACGCCAGAAACGACAGCCGTCCCAGCTGAAACGGTGACGCAAACCGAGCCAGACGCAGGCACAGGCACAGATGAAGTCGCCAGGCCAGACGGCTGGACCGAAGCCAGCCACAGCAACGAGGCCGATCCCAATTACGACGTCGTTTTTCCCCAAGATGAGGTAAACCAGCTCACCATCACCATCGAGCCAGATGATTGGGCCGCGATGCAGGCCAACATGCTGGCGCTGGCAGGTGAACCGGGCAGCCGCAGTGCCGCCCCCGGCGGCTTTAACCCCGGCGGCTTTAACCCCGGCGATGGCGGCACCCCGCCAGAAGGGTTTGAACCGCCCGCTGGCGCACAGCCGCCCCAAGGGGGGCCGCCAGCAGAGGGGGCCGGTTTTGGGGGCGCTGCCGGTGGCCCCGGCGACCTGATTGCCGAAAACCCGATGTGGGTCGCCGCCACCATCGAATTTGAGGGCCAAACCTGGACCCAGGTAGGCGTGCGCTACAAAGGCAACTCCTCGCTGCTGAGCAGCTGGAACGAAGGCACGCTCAAGCTGCCGTTCAAGCTCGATTTTGATCAGTTTGAAGATGCGTATCCGGAAATTGGCAACCAGCGCTTCTTTGGCTTCAAGCAGCTGTCATTGGCCAACGGTTTTGGCGATGAAACGTTCATGCACGACACCATCACCTACGATTTGCTGGAAGAAGCTGGCCTGCCCGCCGCCGAAACCGCGCATTACGAAATTGTGCTGGATTATGGCGAGGGGCCAGTGAGTTTGGGCCTGTACACCGTTATTGAGGTCATTGACGACACGGTGGTCGATCGCGTGTTTGGCGACGACGACGGCAACATCTACGAAGGGGACGGCACCGCCGCCAGCCTAGCCGAAGGCACTTTTGACCAAATCGCCGACAGCTTCCAAAAGGAAAATAACGAAGATGAGGCGGACTGGAGCGACATCGAAACGCTGTATACAATCCTGCACGACGACACCCGCACCACCGATCCGGCCGCCTGGCGCGATGATCTGGAGGCGGTGTTTGATGTGGATGGCTTTTTGGAGTGGTTGGCCATTGGCGCGGTGATTCAGCATTGGGATGCGTACGGCCGTATGACCCACAACTACTATCTCTACAACAATCCAGACACCGGCCAGCTCACCTGGATTTCCTGGGACCACAACCTGGTGCTCAGTGGGGCCAACAGCCCCGGCGGGCAAGGTGGCCCAGGCGGCGGCGGTGAAATCTCGCTAGACAAGGCAGACGTGGGCGACAACTGGCCGCTGATTCGCTACCTGCTGGACGATGCAACCTACTACGACCAATACCTGGGCTATCTGGCGGAAACGGCCGATTTGTTCAATCCGGAAACGATGACGGCCAAATACGAAACGCTGGCAGAACTGATTCAGCCGTATGCGGCGGCAGATGTGGGGGAACTGGTGTTTGAAACGGCCGTAAACGAACTCATCAGCCTCAGCCAAACCCAGGCCGATAAGCTAGCTACCTTCCTAAACGAGCAACATCCCTAACCTGGCAAGTTGCCAGGCACGGCTAACATTGTTTATAATGCCCGCACAATTAAATACACCATCATCTCCGGGAGGAGTAGCTGGTAACGAGACTGACAGAAAAGATGGGGCCGTGCAAGCAAGCTTGCCAAGCTGAAAGCCCCCACAGCCAACGCCCAGCGAAAGTCACCCGGATGGATTACCGAAGAAATGTGCGGTAATCAGTGATCGGTAATCCGTAATCGGTAAAAAACCGATTACCGTTCACCGAATACCGATTACCGACCAAAGTAGACCGGTACGGGTAAGCCCGTTACAGCGCAACCCTGATATTGGTCGGGGTAAAGTGTGCGGCACAAATTGTGCTGCAAAAAGAGGTGGTACCGCGGAATCAAGCCCATTTCGTCCTCAACGGATGATTTGGGCTTTTTGGATTCTGGCCACAGAGCACACAGAGGAAAAAGAGGATTTTCTCTTAAATCTCTGTGCTCTCTGTGGCAAAAAAACGGAGGCTTTACCATGTCTTTACCCAAGCGGTACAACCCAAAAACGGCCGAACCTGCCCTGCAAACCCAATGGCAGGCCAACGGCACCTATCATTTTGATCCCAATTCAGATGCGCCTGTGTTCAGCATCGACACGCCGCCGCCGTCGGTGTCCGGCCATTTGCATTTGGGGCACGTGTATTCCTACAGCCAGACCGACTTCATTGCCCGGTTTTTTCGGATGAACGGCCGTAACCTGTTCTACCCCATGGGCTTCGACGACAACGGCCTGCCCACCGAAAAGCTGGTGGAGCGGCGGGAGGGCGTGCGCGCCGCCGATAGTGGTCGGCAAGCGTTTATCGACCTTTGCCTGAAGGTGAGCGAAGAAACGGAAGGCGACTACCGCGCGCTGTGGCAGCGGCTGGGCCTGTCCATCGACTGGCGCTACACCTACCGCACCATCGACGACAACTCGCGGCGGCTGGCCCAATGGTCGTTCCTCGATTTGCACAAAAAAGGGCTGGCGTATCGGCAAAAATCCCCGGCCATCTGGTGCCCAGAGTGCCAGACGGCCATCGCCCAGGCCGAGCTGAACGATTTGGAGCGGGACAGCACCTTCTACACCCTGGCCTTCACCCTGGCAGATGGCACAACGTTGCCCATCGCTACCACGCGGCCGGAGCTGCTGCCCGCTTGCGTGGCCGTGTTTGTGCACCCGGAAGACGGCCGTTTCACCCCCCATCTCGGCCAGCTGATCACCACACCCTACACCCACCAGCAGGTGCCCCTGCTGGCCGATCCCGCCGCCGAGCCAGACAAAGGCACCGGTGCCGTGATGTGCTGCACCTTTGGCGACCAGACGGACGTGGCCTGGTGGCGCAGCCACAATTTGCCGTTGATTGAAGCGATGGGTGAAGACGGCCGTCTCACCCCCGCCGCCGGTCCCGATTTGGCCGGACACACGACCAGTGAAGCACGACAAATCATCATCGGCCAGCTGCGCCAGGCGGGCGAGCTGCTGGGCGAGGCAAAGATCAGCCAACACGTGCGCACCCACGAGCGCTGCGACACGCCCGTGGAATACCGCGTGGTATCCCAATGGTTCATCCGCCTGCTGGATTTTAAAGATGAGCTGCTGGCCCAGGGCGAAAAAATCAACTGGCAGCCCGCCCACATGAAACTGCGCTACCGACAATGGGTAGAAAATTTGGCCTGGGATTGGTGCATCTCGCGGCAGCGCTTTTTTGGCGTGCCCTTCCCCGTCTGGACCTGCGCCAGCTGCGGCACAACCATCCTGGCCGATGCCGCGGATTTGCCAGTTGACCCGCTGGCGGACCAGCCAAACCAGCCCTGCCCCACCTGCCAGGGCACCGACTTCATCCCCGAAGCGGACGTGATGGACACCTGGGCCACCTCGTCGCTGACGCCGCAAATTGTGGGCCAATGGGCCTTCTCCGAAGGCTTGGAAAATCAGGCGCTGTATGGGCAAACCTACCCGTTCTCGCTGCGGCCGCAGGCGCATGAAATTATTCGCACCTGGGCGTTTTACACCATCGCCAAATCGTGGCTGCATTTTGGCACGCTGCCCTTCGAATCGGTGGCCATTTCCGGCTGGGGATTGGCACCCACGGGCGCGGGCAAAATCAGCAAGAGCAAACAGAGCGATGTGGCCGGGCCGCTGGAAATGATCGAACAATACTCCGCCGACGCGGTGCGCTACTGGGCCGCCAGCACCGGCCTGGGCAAGGATGCCATCATCAGCGAGGAGAAAATTCAGGCGGGGGCGAAGTTGGTGACCAAGTTGTGGAATGTGGCGCGGTTTTGTGCGAAATTTTTGGAGAATTGGCAACCGGGAGCGGTAAACGGTGAACGGTTATCGGTGAACGGTACTTTGGCAGATCGGTGGCTGCTGGCCCACACCCAACAGCTCATCGCGCGCAGCACAAAGTTGTACGAGCAGTACGATTACGCCACGGCAAAGAGCGAAATTGAGCAGTTCTTTTGGCAAATTTTGGCGGACAACTATCTGGAGATGGCCAAGCTGCGGCTGTACGAAGGCGGCGCGGCCAGCGAAGGGGCACGCTACGCGCTGTATCACGCCCTGCTCACCACGCTCAAGCTGCTGGCTCCCATTTTGCCGTTTGTGACGGAGCAAATCTACCAGGGGCTTTTCGCCGAAAACGACGGTTCTGGTTCGATTCACACGTCGGCGTGGCCGGTGGGGAACGGGGCGTGGGGGGATGAAACGGCCGTCCTCCACGGCAACCAACTGGTAGAAATTGCAACGGCCGTTCGCCGCTACAAAAGCGAACACAACCTGTCCCTGGGCGCGGAACTGGCCCACCTGCACCTGCACACCGACGATGCTGAACTCGCGGCACAGCTGGAAACGGCCGTTACCGACCTCACCAGCATCACCCGGGCAAAGGAGATTGTGTTGGAATGTAGTGATGGGGATGGGGTGAAGGGGAACGGCCGTTGGCAGCTCAACATTCAAACGAATGAATTGTAATCGCTAAAGGTTAGGAAAAATCAAAGATTTCGCAGATTAAACAGATTTATATCTGCGTAATCTGCGAAATCTGTTGATAAAATCCCTTCGATTTATGTGATGGAGTCTTACAGGATTACCAGTTTGGAATCACATCCACCCACAGGCCAAACACGCCAATCGCCACCAGCAGCGCGCCGGAGACGCGGGTGAGCAGCTTGTAATTTTGCCCCAGCCAGCGGGTAAATTTGCGCTGGAACGGCATAGCGATGAACGGCAGCAGCACCAGCGGCCAGCCAAAACCAATGCCAAAAAACAAAAAGTAGCTCAAACTGCTAGACAAATTGGCCACGCTGCCCGCACCCAGCAGAAAGGCGCTCACAATCAGCGGGCCGGTGCAGGGCAGGGTCATCGGGCCAAGCATCAGGCCGTAGACGTACGCCCCCGCATACGGATTGCTCAGCACGGGCGTCTGGGAAACCGCCAGCCGGTTGAACGGATTGCGCCCCGTCAGCATCAGCAGCCCCAGCAAAATCACCACGGCATAAATGATGGGCAAAATCACGGTGAGGATGCTGCCAAAGCTTTGCTGCAGCAGGTACAAAATCAGCCCGACCAGCAGCATCATGCTGAGCACGCCGCCCAAAACCAGCAGCCCCAGCCATTTGGTCGCCGATTGCGCCCGCTCGTTTTGGGCATTGCCCGCCAGGTACGCGATCAGGCCAGGGTACAGCGGCAAAATACAAACATTGGTGAGGATGGCGCTGTTACCCAGCACAAACGCCTCGATTAATTGACTCATTGTAGAAAACCTTTTGGTATTTCCCCGGAAACTCGGAGTTTCCGGGGAAATTTGGAAAAATCCTCCGGGAGGTTTATGCCCAAAACAAGGGTCGCAATGAGAACCTCCCGGAGGATGAATCGGTGCGATTTCTTAGCCTTGAGCAGCCGCTTCTATGCGCTGCAAGAGCTGCTCTGCATCCTCAAAACCAGTTTCCAGGTCGGTGGTACTGCCATCTGGCCGAATTAAAAAGCTGGGGGTCGATGGCGGATTGGTGACCGTTTGGCCAAAGGTGTCGGCCAACGAGATGAGCATTTCTGGGGTGACAACGGCAAATGTCCAGTTGAAACCCGTTTCATTGGTGTAGTTTGCCAAATTCTCGTTGCTCAACGTCGTTTCTACGCTAAGGCCCACAAACACGACATCTTCATTATCGGCCAGCTGGGCGCGGGCTTCGGCCACGTTGCCCAGTTGGCGGCGGCAGTTGGTACACCAGGTAGCCATCGGCTCTACAAAGACGGTTTTGCCCGCAAAATCAGCAAAGGTGAACGTTTCGCCCGTGCGCACGTCGGTGAGTTCGGTGGTCATCCAGAGTGGCAGGTCGCTCATGGCCATGTCGTCGTCCATCATCTCGTCATCCATGGCTTCGGCGTCTTCCATTGTTTCTTCCAGTTCAGCCATGCCTTCTTCATGCTCGGACTCAGCCATATCCTCGTCCATCGCTTCTTCGGCCATCATGTCGTCGTCCATCGGCTCATCCATCATTTCGTCATCTTCCATGGATTCGTCCATCATTTCGTCATCCATCATCTCTTCGGATGCGGCTGTGTCGGTGGTGCTGGGTTCAACGGCCGTTTCTTCCGCCGCCCCTCCACACGCCACCAAAAACAAAGCCAGCAAGAGCAACAAAGTTAGTTTTACATTTTTCATGGGTTATCTCTCCTCGAATATCGTTTGTTTTTACTGGCAGCCCAAAATTGCTGCCGATAAAAAAGATAGCGGGGGATGATTACGGCCGTATTCCCAAAAGCTTACAAATTACTTACGAGGGGAAAGGAAGAACTCACCGCAGAGGACGCGAAGAACGCAGAGGAAAACTGAATAAAAATCTCTGCGACCTCCGCGCTCTCAGCGGTAAAAATCAGTTTCGCTCAAGGATAAGCCAGGTGAAGGCAAAATTGTGCCGTTCGTCGGCGGGGTGGTGCTGGCGGAATGTTTCACGCCAGGCTGACTGGTCAATTTCGGGGAAATAGGCATCGCCGTCCAGCGCAGCCTCGATGAGGGTGAGGTAAATGCGGTTTGTTTGCGGCAGCAGTTGGGCATACAAATTCGCCCCACCACCGATGATTATTTCTTCCACATCCCCCGCCGCCGCCAGCGCCGCTTCCACCGAATGCACGACGGTGGCTCCGGGCGCTTCATAGCTGCGGTCCCGCGTCAGGACGATGTTGTGCCGCCCCTTGAGTGGCCGAAATTTAGCCGGAATCGACTCATACGTCTTGCGCCCCATGATGATTGGCTTGCCCATCGTCTGCTGCACAAACCATTGCATGTCATCTGGCAAACGCCAGGGCAGACCGTTGTCCGCCCCAATCAGGCGGTTTTGGTCCATTGCCACAACCATTGCCAATGTTTGTTTAGCGTTACTTGAGACCACAGAGGTATTCATTTATTCAGTCTCATCCCGGCCAACAAGCGCATCAAGGAGCTGTCCGATTTCGTCTAGACTGCTGAGCAATTTCTCAAACAATTCCGGCGCATCATCTGGCAACCCCGTGTCACTTGCAGCTTCCAGTTCTAACAATTTAGCATACCCTTTGGCAAAATTCAGGGACCTCAAAGTCTGATGGCGAAAAGATTGCACCCGTTCTTCAAGTGGCCCTTTATGCAAATTCTTCAAATACTGCTGAAAACTGTCCATAAGAATCATCCTTCACCTGTCTTTCCGAAATAAGTGAGGAATCTTTCTCTTAGAGTAATGAAAGATTCCTCGTTGCACGCGGAAAGAAAATTGGAGTGTTTGTTAGACGGCAATGGGGGCTTTAATGGTTGGGTGGGATTGGTAGTTGACCAGTTCAAAATCTTCATAACGGAAGGCAAAAAGGTCGGTGACGGCTGGGTTGAGGCGCATTTGGGGCAGCGGGAATGGGTCGCGGGAAAGCTGGAGCTTGGCCTGTTCCAGATGGTTGAGGTAGAGGTGAGCGTCACCCAGCGTGTGCACAAAATCGCCTGGTTCGTAGCCGAGCACCTGGGCCATCATCAGCGTCAGCAGGGCGTAGGAGGCGATGTTGAAGGGCACGCCGAGGAAGATGTCGGCGCTGCGCTGGTAGAGCTGGCAGGAGAGTTTGTTCTCGGCGACGTAAAATTGGAAGAGGAGGTGGCAGGGCGGCAGGGCCATCTGCTCAATTTCGGCCACGTTCCAGGCGGAGACGATGTGGCGGCGCGAGTCGGGTTTGTGCTGGAGGCTGTGCAGGACTTGCGTGATTTGGTCGATGGAACGGCCGTTTCCCCCATCCCACGAGCGCCACTGAGACCCATACACCGGCCCCAGCTCGCCATTTTCATCCGCCCACTCGTCCCAAATCGTCACCTTGTTTTCGTGCAGGTAGCCGATGTTCGTCTCGCCGCGCAAAAACCAGAGCAGTTCGTGAATAATCGAGCGAAAATGCAGCTTTTTGGTGGTCACCGCCGGAAAGCCCTCGGCCAAATTAAAGCGCATCTGGTAGCCAAACACGCTGATCGTGCCCGTGCCCGTGCGATCATCCTTGCGCACGCCGTTGTCCAACACGTGCTGCATCAACTCCAAATATTGTCTCATCCTGCCTCCATTTTTTCACCGCAGAGAACGCAGAGGACGCAGAGAAAAATCAGCGTTCATCCGCGTTCATCCGCGTCCCATTTTTCTTCGGCGGGAGTATAGCACAGGGGAAACGGCCGTTCCCGTGAAATTTCAGTTTAGAACACAGTTGGATTACCTTCCACAACTAGCCAGATGGCTTCAGCCTCCGGCGATCGAGACCGTGCGATTCTGCAAAAGGGTTGCGATTTTTCACCCCCCTCGCGTACAATGCCCCCTGACTTGCAAACAAATTACCCGATTTGGACTTGCCGATGACCACACCCGAAACGATCAACCAGCGAAAACTGCGCCAGGCGCTTGTTGACGCCTTCAACGAAAGCGAGCTGCAAACCCTCTGCTTTGACCTGCAAATTGATTACGAAGCGCTGCCCCCCGGCAGCAAGCTGGACAAAACCCGCGAACTGGTTGCCCTCTGCCTGCGCCAACAGCGCATCGAAGCGCTAATCTCGTTATGCGAACAGGCGCGGCCAAAAGTAGCCTGGCGGGCGATGATG
Organism: Candidatus Leptofilum gracile; assembly: GCA_016713825.1. Taxonomy (GTDB): domain Bacteria; phylum Chloroflexota; class Anaerolineae; order Promineifilales; family Promineifilaceae; genus Leptofilum; species Leptofilum gracile. The sequence goes on from JADJOJ010000008.1 coordinate 152,974, forward strand.
GCTGCCGCCATCGCCAGCGAAGAGCCGCCGTTCATGGGCCTCAAATATTTCGATGCCGACCACGCCGACCTCTTTTTTGGCCGTGAAACGCTCACCGCTGAACTGACCGATCATTTGCAAAGCAGCAACTTTTTGGCCGTCGTCGGCGCGTCTGGCAGCGGCAAATCGTCGCTGGTGCGGGCGGGCCTGGTGCCCGCGCTGCAAAAAGCGCAGCCCGGCCTCAAAGTTCACATCTTCACCCCCACCGACCATCCGCTGGAAGCGCTGGCCACCACCCTGACGCGCCACACCGATTCCGTCGGCGTGACGGCCAAATTTATGGACGCCATGGCCAGCGATGCCCGCAGTTTGCACCTGGCAGCACGACGGCTGGTGCAGGAAAACGAGCAGCTGCTGCTGGTCATCGACCAGTTTGAGGAGCTGTTTACCCTGTGTCGTTCCGAGTCAGAACGATTGGCGTTTGTGGATAATTTGGTAACGGCCGTATCCAATCCCGACAACGCCCCCAGCCAGCGCCCCACCCGCGTCGTCATCGCCCTGCGCGCCGACTTTTACCACCACTGCGCCCAGTACGACGCCCTGCGCCGCCTGCTAGAAACCCAACAGCGGTTCATCGGCGCAATGAATCCCACCGAACTGCGCCGGGCCATCGAGCTGCCCGCCCAGCAGCACGGCCTCACCTTCGAGGACGGCCTCGTCGATTTGCTCCTGCGCGATGTGGGGGCCAGCGGCGACCAGCCACCGGAACCAGGCGCGCTCCCCCTGCTCTCCCACGCCCTGCTGGAAACGTGGCGGCGGCGCGAGGGGAACGTGCTCACCTTCAGCGGCTACAGCGATGCGGGCGGCGTGCAGGGAGCCATTGCCAAAACGGCCGAATCAGTCTACGCCCAAAAGCTCACCTCCGCCCAACAGACCATCGCCCGCAGCATCTTCTTGCGCCTCACCGAGCTGGGCGAAGGCACGCAAGACACCCGCCGCCGCGCCCTCATCAGCGAACTGCTGCCCGCCAGCAGCGCCGGGGATGAAACGCAAACCGTGCTCAACCTGCTCTCGGCGGCGCGATTGATCAGCACCGACGAAGATTCTGCCGAAGTGACCCACGAAGCGCTCATCCGCGAATGGCCCACGCTGCGCCGCTGGCTGGATGAGAACCGGGACGGGCTGCGCCTGCACCGCCACCTCACCGAATCGGCGCAGGCGTGGCAGCAGCTCAACCGGGACGCTGGCGAGCTGTATCGCGGGGCGCGGCTGGAGCAGGCGCAGGAGTGGGCCAACGCGCACGATGATGAACTAAACGATTTGGAGCGCGCCTTTTTGGCCGCCAGTTTTGCCGCGCAGCAGCAAGCGATTGCCGACGCGCAAGCCCAACAGCAGCGGGAATTGGCCCAGGCGCAGCAGCTGGCCACGGCCCAAACGCAGGCGGCTCGCCGCGCCCGCAACTTTAACATTGCCCTGGTGACGATTTTGCTGCTGGTCATCGGCACAGCGGCGGCCATCGTCAATGCGCAGCGGTCGCAGGAAGAGCGGGATTTGTTGGTAGCGGTTACCACCGTCACGGTTTTGGAGGCACGGGAAACGGCCGTTGCCGCCGATCAACTCGCCATCAGCAGCACCACCGATGCCTTCGCCGCCGCCACCGTCAACGCCCAGGCCACCAGCGACATCGCCGCCAACGCCACCCGGTCGGCCGAAGCGGCGGCTGAGGCAACGGCCGTTATCCAAAACCAGGATGTGGATGCCGACGGGCTGAGCTTAACCCAGGAACTCGCGCTTGAAACGGATCCCAACGAAGCAGACAGCGACAGCGATGGCCTTTTAGACGGCGTTGAAGTGGCCCTCGGCACCGATCCCAACAATTCTGATTCCGATTTTGATACGATTTTTGATGGCGAGGATAATGATCCGTTACGGCCGTACATCTCCGCCATTGATTCTGTGACTGGCGAAACAATTTCCCTCACGCTAGAACAAGTGATTGTGCTGGATGATATGTTCCGCGACAACGACGATCGCCTGCCGCTGTACGGCGTTTCGATGTCGCCAGACGGCCGTAGAATTGCGGCGGGCAGCTACGCCGACGGCGCAAATGCGGTTATTTACCTTTGGGGGCTGGATGGCTCGATGCTAGAACCTTACGACATTGGCTCGCCCGCACCTGTTTGGGACACCGCTTTCTCGAATAATCGGGTTTTTGCTGCGGTAGGCTCTAACGTGCAATCATTTGATTTAACTGGTTCAGAAGGCTGGACAACTTTGTCAGGCTCAGCTTTTGGCGGCAATCTGTACAGCATTGGTATTTCGCCAGATGGCACCTATCTTTTGTACGGCGGGCGGGCCGTTTGGGAATTCAAGCAAATTATCGGTAATGAGGCGCTCCCAATTGAGCGTCAATCGCAAAATGAAAATACGAATGTGCAAAATTTTGTTTCTTATTTTTCGTATGACGGCCGTTTCTTTGGTCGCGTTCGTGATGATGGTTCCGTTTTTGTGGGGGAAACGTTTGAGCGCAGCTTTGCCCGGCCGTTTAACCAAAGCGCCGACGGTGCCTACGACATGGGCATTACGTCTGATGGCAATATTTTAATGGTGGGGTATGAAAACGGCCGTGTCGAACTGTACGACTACAGCGACGGACGCGGCGGTCCACCGCTCATCTACGGGCTGGAGGCCCACCCCAGCAACGCCCACGCCATCTTCTCGCCCGATGACACCCTCCTGGCCACCAGCAGCCCAGACGACAACACCGTGCGCCTGTGGCGCGTGGCCGATGGCGAGCTAATGCTGGAACTGAATGCTGAAGCCGACGGCGTCACGTCGCTCACCTTCTCGCAAGACGGCCATTACCTGCTCTTCGGCACCACCGCTGGCGAAATTCACGTCTACGGCATGCCGGAAGTTCAGAAATAAATACGGTGGAGTGAGCATCCTCAGATGCGAACGGCTAGCGCAGCCCCCCGCTCCGCATCTGAGGACGCTTCGCTCCTTGCTAAATAATTGGTTAAAATAGAAAGTATGAGTAACTTACCAGAAAGATTAGCGGAAATTGTTGAAGACTTTAGCGTTTGCGTAGGGCAAGAAAAGCTGGAATATTTGCTGGAGTTTGCCGAAAGGCTGCCGCCCGTGCCGGATCATATCGACACCAGCGACACCAACAAAGACGAGGTGCATGAATGCATTTCCCCCGTCTTTATCTACCCAGAATGGCAAGAGGGCAAAATCTTTTACCACTTCGACATCCCCGAAGAGGCACCTACCGTGCGCGGCTTCGCCTCTTTGCTGCAAGAGGGCATCGGCTGGACTACGCCAGAAGATATCGAGAAAATTCCCCTGGAGTTTTATTTGGGGATGGGGTTACAAAAAGTGCTTACCGGGCAGCGGTTGAATGGGATTACGGCCGTTCTGGCCCACATGAAAAATCTCAGTAAGCAGTAAGTCAGTAAGCAGTATTCAGTAAATCAGTAAACTGAATACTGAATACTGACCCACTGACCCACTGAATACCAACTCACCGCCCCGTCGGCTGCTCAATGGAAATAGCCCCAGAGCCACCGTCTAGAATAATGAGGATATTGTTGTCGTTGTCGCGATCGTAGTTGGGGGTTTCCCACGCGCCATCTTCATCATCGCCAGAAACGCGCTCAAACCGTTCATCCAGCGAAACCTGCCCCGAACCGCTGTCTAGCTCTACACGAGCAGCCATGTTGGGTGGCAGGAAAAGATCCATCGCCCCAGAACCGGCATCAATTTCAATTTCCTGACGGCCGTTCCCCGGCAACAGCATCACCACTTGGCCAGAACCACCATCCAGACGCACATCATACTCGCCTCCGGGCAGCTGCAAATTCACCGCACCCGACCCCATATCCACCACCAGATCAGAAAGCAGCAGGCTGTCCAACGCCAAATCTGTCTGACCCGAGCCAATGTCTACCGTTAAATCCAGCGGCACCGTCCGGCTGAGGCCAATCTGCCAGGGCGGTTGAGCCATGCCGCTGACAAAATCGCCAAACCACCAGCCAGACTGTTTCTCGCCCAGCGAAATGATCGCCTCAGAACCCTGCATCCGCTGACGAAAATCCAAATCCCCCGCCAGGCTCAGGCTGCCTTCCAGCACGTTCTGGCTGCCGTCCAGGCCAGTCACATCCGCGCCCAACGCCCCCAAATCCAGCGAAACAGTGGCCGAGGCCACATCTTCATTGGGCACCAACACCGTTTCTTCTCGGTATTCTGCCGACGTCTGCAAATTCAGGCCAGACAAAAAGGGCAGCTCCAAACCAAACAGCAGCACGGCACCAAACACGCCAATCGCTACCAGGCTCACGATGCCGCTAAGAAACGTGCCAAACGGCCGTTTCACCTGCTGCACAATAATGTTCAACCCCAAAAAGATGAGCAACAGGGGCCACATCTGTAACGCCAGCCCCCAATTCAAATCGGACACAACCCCCAAATTACGCAGCAAAAAGTAAACACCCAACCCAATCAAAAAAATCGGCCCAAAAAGGGAACGGCCGTTTTTCCGTCGTCTGCTTTCGTGTAAATCATCCATTAACCAAACCTCCAAATGACAAAACTCAGGCATTATCATGCCGTTCATCACCCATTACGCAGCAGCGGAACGGCCGTTGCACCGTTTTGACAACTCCCCCGCTTTCCAATAAAATCCCCTCGTTCCCATGAACCAAATCAAGAAAGGATCGCCTCACTTGATTCCCCCAATCAGGTGGCGGTAAGCAAAACATCATTGAGACGCTTTAAGCACCAATCCACAATCTCCCCAAATCGCTTCAATCCTGAGTTCTCGTCGCCTGCTTTGAAATTTCTATAAATAATACCAATTCCAAGAGGTTTTTAACGAATGAAAGAGTACAAGACTGGACAAATTCGCAACATTGCCCTCATCTCCCACAATGGGGCCGGTAAAACCACCCTGGTTGAGCGTATGCTGTTCAACACCGGCGTTACCACCCGCATGGGAGATGTACAAAGTGGAACAGCCGCAATGGACTTTGAAGAAGAAGAGATCAACCGTCACAGCTCCATTGCCACCGGCCTGGCACCCATCGAATGGAAAGATGCCAAAATAAATGTGATGGATACCCCCGGCTACGCCGACTTCATTGGCGAAGTCAACGCCGCCCTGGCCGTGGCCGAAGGCGCAGTTGTGCTGGTTGAAGCCGTCTCTGGCGTGGAAGTAGGCACAGAAATTGTCTGGGCCGAAGCCGAAAAGCGCAACCTCCCCCGGATTGTGGTAATCAACAAAATGGACCGGGAAAATGTACGCGCCGCCCGCGCCTACAAAAGCGTCCTGGATAACCTCAACGGCAACTTTATTCCCCTCCAGCTGCCCATTGGTGAAGGCCCCAGCTTTAAGGGCGTTGTCGATTTGCTCTCCATGGAAGCCCGCCTGGGCGAAAATGATGAACGCGGCCCCATTCCAGACGACCTGGTAGACGCGGCCGAAGAAGCCCATCTGGCCATCGTAGAAGCCGCCGCCGAAGGCGATGACGCATTGATGGAAAAATATTTCGAGAATGATGGCCTGCCAGATGAAGATATTGTGCGCGGCTTGAAGCTCGCCATGCGGCAAGGGTCTGCCATTCCCGTTATTTACAGTGCGCCCCAGGCCAATGTGGCCATTGTGCCGCTAATGAACGCCATGGTGCGCCTCTTCCCTGCTCCCAACGAGACAGAAGGGTTCACCGCTACCAATGCCGCTGGTGAAGAAGTCACCTACAAAGTAGATGATGGCTCTCCATTGGCTGCCTTTGTTTTTAAGACGCGGGAAGATCCGTACGGCCGTATGAGTTACATTCGCGTCTATGGCGGCATTTTGGAATCCGACAGCCGCGTTTGGGATACCAAAAGCGACAGCGAAGTCCGCGTTGGCACCCTGCAAATTCTCACCGGTAAAGACCAAACCGCCATTACAAAGCTACACAGCGGTGATATTGGGGCCGTTGTTAAATTAGGGGATGCCCACACCAACGACACCCTTTGCGACAAAGGCAACAAGCTGCACCTGCCCGCCATCGAGCAACCCGACCCAATTGCCCAGGTTGCCATTCACCCAGTTTCCCAATCAGACGTAGCCAAGCTTAGCCAGGCACTCAACCGCCTCACCATCGAAGACCCCACCCTGAAATGGCACACCGAAACGGCTACCCACGAAACAATTCTTGCAGGCATGGGCAACACCCACCTGGACATTGCCGTTAAAAAGGCTGAATCCAAATTTGGCGTCCATTTCAGCACCACCGTTCCCAAAGTGCCTTACCGGGAAACCATTACCAAAACCAACTCCGCCGAATACACCCATAAAAAGCAATCTGGTGGTGCCGGGCAGTACGCCCGCGTTTTCCTGCGGGTGGAATCATTAGACGACGATGCCGAATTCGAATTCGGTTCAGATATTTTTGGTGGCGCAATCTCCGCCCCATTTGTGGCCGCAACCGAAAAAGGGTGCCGTCAGGCGCTGGAATCTGGCCCGGTGGCCGGTTACCCCGTGGTGGGCGTGAAAGCCATCGTTTACGACGGCAAGGAACATCCGGTAGATTCCAAGGAAATTGCGTTCCAAACGGCCGGGCGTGAAGGGTTCAAACAAGCGATGCTAGGCGCAGGCCCCGTCCTGCTAGAGCCTATCTACGAAGTTTCCGTCACCGTTCCGGCAGACAACATGGGCGATATTTTGGGCGACATGAACACCCGCCGCGCTCGTGTGCTGGGGATGGATCAGGAAGGCACCAAGAGCATCGTCAAAGCCGAGGTACCGCTGGCTGAAATGCAAACCTACACCGCCGACCTGCGCTCGATGACCCAGGGACGGGGCGTGTTTAGCATGAAATATCTGCGCTACGGCCGTGTTCCCGCCCACATGCAAGCCGACGTCATTGCCAAAGCCAAAGCGGCTGATGAAGAAAGTTAGTTCGGTGGTCAGTGGTCAGTAGTCAGTGAAAGGGCGGCTCGTTAGCGAGCCGCCCTTTTTTAGTTCGGAGCCATATTAGCCTGGGGCTTCAGCCCCAGGTTCTCGAATTTGCAAAACCAAATTATAAAATTGGTCCACGGCCGTTTCCCATCCCGGTGGAATCACAACCGTCGTATCGTATTGGAACACAATCGCCGGGCCGCTGAATTGGTGGCCTGGGCGTAACTCTTCGCGGCTGTAGAGGCTGGTGGGATACGGCCGTTCCCCAAACCACACCATCTTTTCACCCAAAACCGCGCCGCTGGCGTCTGGCTTGCCTAAGGGTTCTTGCTGAATCGCAGGCGGATCCACGGGCGCAACGGCCGTTACCCGCAGCGTCACCAATTCCAACAGTTCATCTTCTGCCAAGCGATAGCCGTACCGCTGCTCATGGGCAGCATGGAACAGATCGCTCACCGCCAGGTCGCCCGCCACCCAGGGCACCGTCAGCTCGTGCGACTGCCCTTTGTAGCGCATGTCCAGCCGGTAACTCAGCGTCAACGCGGCTTCCTCGTGCCCTTCCGCCGCCATTTCGCCAATGGCGCGAGCAGCAATGGGGGCCGCCTGCTGCCCCAGCCACGCCTCATCCGCCGCCGACCATTGCTGCACGGTGCGCATCACCGTTTGCGAAAAATCTTTGCTAGGCGCGGCCACCAGCATCCCCAGCGCCGACAGCACGCCGGGCACCGGCGGCACCAGCACGCGCGGAATTTGCAAATTTTCGGCCATCTCGCAGGCGTGCAGCGGCCCCGCCCCGCCAAACGGCATCAGCGTAAAGCGGCGCGGGTCGTAGCCGCGCTCGACAGAAATGCGGCGGATCGCCCGCTCCATGTTGGCATTGGCCACCTGAATGATTCCCCAAGCGGCCGTTTCCCCATCAGCCACCCCCATCGCCTCCGCCAAACCATGCATGGCCTCGCGAGCCGCCGTCACATCCAGCCGCATCGTCCCGCCCAAAAAATGGTCTGCGTCCAGGCGGCCAAGAACCAGGTTGGCATCGGTGACGGTGGGGAGGGGTGATGGGAGATTGGCGATTAGAGATTGCACACTTTCCAATCTCCAATCGCCAATCTCTTTTGGGGAACGGCCGTAACAAGCCGGCCCTGGCCACGCCCCCGCACTCTCTGGCCCCACTTGCAGCGCCCCGCCTGCATCCACGTGGGCAATGCTGCCGCCGCCCGCGCCCACGGTGTGAATGTCGATGATGGGCAGGCGCAGCGGCAACCCGGCAATCTCGCCGCTGGCGGTGGTGGGCAGGCGACCGGGGCACAGCGCCACATCGGTGCTGGTGCCGCCCATGTCGAAGGTGATGATCTCCGGGAAGCCAGCCTGCTCGGCCACAAAACGCGCCCCCACCACGCCACCCGCCGGGCCAGACAGCACCGTCCGCGCCGCCTCGCTGCCCGCCGTCTCGGCAGAAATGATGCCGCCATTGCTCTGCATCACCGAGAGGCGGCGGGGCTGCACCCCAGCGGCCAACCGGCGCAGGTAGCGGGTCATCAGCGGGGCGACGTAGGCGTTGATCACCGTTGTGGCGGTGCGCTCGTATTCGCGGTATTCAGGCAAAATATCGGAAGACAGGGAGAGGAACAGGGCGTCCCCTGCCTGTTCCTGCAAAAAGTCGCGGATTTGCTGCTCGTGCTGCGGCTGCAAAAAGGAGAACAGCAGGCAAATGGCCACCGATTCAATTTGCTCCGCTTGCAGCGTTTGCCAGATGGCGGGCAAATCGGCCAAGTCTAACGGATGAAGCACCGAGCCATCGGCAGCAACGCGCTCCGCCACTTCCAAACGCCACGCCGCAGGCACCAGCGGCGGTGGTTTTCGGGGCACCAGGGCGTAAATATCGGGCCGGTTTTGCCGCCCGATGGCCAGCACATCGGCAAAGCCCCGCGTTGTGATGAGTGCGGTGCGTGCCCCCTTGCGCTCCAGCAGGGCATTGGTGGCTACCGTGCTGCCATGGACGATAACGGCCGTTTCCGGCACATCCATCCCCGCCATGCCCGACAAAATCGCTTCAGACGGGTCTTGTGGGGTGCTAAGCTGCTTGTGGATTTGGGTACGGCCGTCTGCCCCCAACCAAACAAAATCGGTAAACGTGCCGCCTGTATCCACACCCAATCGCTGCGCCATATTTTTTTCAGCCACAGATTTCACAGATTTGAAAAGGAAAATTCTGCGAAATCTGAGAAATCTGTGGTTAATTCTCCTCTTTGCTTAAATTCAAGTAGGCAAGCGTCCAGGCGATGGCCACAAAAGCGGCAATGGCGCCGCGCACCAGCCAAACCAGCAGCGTTACCAGCAGCAGCGCCAGCCAGGCGGTCGCTTGCAGGGCGATTGTACCGGAGTTGGTCAGCGGCGTCAGCCAGGTGAGCAGCGGGGAGGTGACCAGATTGAATGCGCCCATAACCAACGTTTGGCCACCCCACAGCAGCACCACCAGGACAAACACGTCCCCAAAATTTTGTCGGATGCGCTGCCAGGTTTGGCGAACGGCCGTTTTCCCCCCCACACCATGCACCACCGCCTCCCGAAACGTCAGCAGCCGCAGCCAAAACGAAACCAACCCCACCGGCAGCAGCAGCAGCGCCAGCCCCAAAATGCAAAAAAGCCCCAGGCCAGTGGTTGTAAAAATAGTGCCCACACCCGGCTGGCTGGCGGCAAAACTGGCCAGCACCAAGGCCAAAATCAGCACCACCAACAGCATCAATAAAGCAATGAGAAACCAGGGGAAAAAGACGAGTAGATCGATGGCCAAAAAGCGGCCCAGCCAGCGGCGGCCCTGCTGGATGGCGTGGCGCAAGGAGGTGGGCGTTTGGTGAGAAACGGCCGTAACCGCCCCCACAATCCCCGCCTCCGCCAGCAAAGCAATTAGCCAAACCAGCACAAACTGCCCAAATGCCAGCAGCAGCCCCCGCCAAAGGAGCTGCTGCAGTTGCAAAATCTCTTCGCTAAACAGCAAAGATTCAATTGTTTGAATATTGGCCAACCCAGCCAAATCCAGCGTGACAAACTGAGCCAGCCACAGCCGCCAACCGGTGCCAAACAGACTGCTCAAGCTCATGCCCAGCCCCAGCCAAAGCAAAAAGGGGTGCCGCCGCAGCAGCGTCCAGGAACGAGAGAGTAAGTCTGGAGTCATAACAGTTGCCACTGTTTGGTAAACGGTAGGCGGTAATCAGTTACCCGACTATCAGTTACCGATTACCGATTACCGCTCACCGATTACGGCTCACCGATAACCGGCTTTTGCACAAAATGGTGGTAAGCCAGCGTCACCGTGGCAGAACGGTAAGCGGTGAGCACAGAGTTTACGGCCGCGCCAACCAGGCCCAAACAAATGCCACCAAACGCCAACGACAGCACTTCCGTCATGCCAAAATCAATCGTGTTGCCCTGAATCGCATCCAGCAAGAAGGGGCCCATCGCCAAAAAGGCAAAAGGCAGCGTAAAGACCAGCGTCACCAACCCAAACAAGAAGCCAATTACCAGAAAAGCAATGCCCAGCAGCAGGATGTCCCCAATGTTGTCGCGCACCACTTGCCAGCCGTGGCGGATACTGTCTACCACACCAAGCTGCTTCAGCATCAGCCCGCGCTGGGCAAATGGCTGAACCACTGCCACGACGATACCCAAGGGCACCAACAAGCAGGCAAAAAGGCCCGCACAAGCAAAAAACAGCCCCAAGAAACGTGGTGGCGTGGCCATATCACCGCTGTTTACGGCCGTTACCAAAAAAGAGGTACCCAAACCGGCAAACAGCAACCCAATAAGAATAAACGGCAAATTGAGCATCACACTCAGCCCCACAAGGCTCCAAATGCGGGCCACGCCAGCCGAAAATGCTTTGCCAAAAGACATCTGCTCACCCGCTTCAATGCGGTCTACCGACTCAATCAGGCCACCCACAGCTGCCAGCCGAATCAGCCAAAACACAATGCCCAAAATGAAGAAGAAGCAAACCAGCCCCAAAATCAGGCCGCCATACTGCGTCCAAAACTGGGTAAATTCCTCAAACATCTCAGCCGGAACGTCGCTGCCACTGGGGCCGGGTATGCTGTAGTTAAAATTACCGCCAGAGCTGCCGCCGCTGCCGCCGCCCAATGCGGCCAAAAAGCCGAGGATGAACAGGTATTTGTTTTGCCAAACAACTTCCCAACCGCGTCGGAAAAGTTTTCCGTAATCCATGAGTTTCTCTCCTGTACTTTACAAAAATGCAGCGCGAGCTACCTTATTGTAACACGCGCTTATCGCCGAAATTTACATGAGACATTACGCAGAATACGGCCGTTCCGTTGCACTACTCCCACTCAATCGTCCCCGGTGGCTTGGAGGTAATGTCCAGCACCACCCGGTTCACCCCCGCCACCTCGTTCACAATGCGGCGGCTCACTTTGGCCAGCAGTTCGTAGGGCAATCTGGCCCAATCGGCCGTCATAAAATCCTCGGTGGTAACGGCCCGCAGCGCGATCACCTCCTGGTAAGTACGGCCGTCGCCCATCACCCCCACACTTTTCACCGGCAGCAGCACTGCAAACGATTGCTGCGTGCCCAGCCGCAGCATCTCCGCCTGGCGCAGTTCATCTACAAAAATGGCATCCGCCAGCCGCAGCCGCTCCAGCCGCTCCCAGGTAATCTCCCCCAGGCAGCGAATGGCCAGCCCCGGCCCTGGAAACGGCTGCCGCCAAACGATGCTGTCTGGCAGCCCCAGCGCCGAGCCCACGGTGCGCACCTCATCCTTAAAAAGCTCGCGCAATGGCTCCACCAGTTCAAAATCCATGTCGTCCGGCAAACCACCCACGTTGTGGTGCGTTTTAATGACGTGGGCATCCTTCTTACCCTTGCCCGCGCTCTCGATCACGTCCGGATAGATGGTGCCCTGCGCCAAAAAGTCAATCTGGCCCAGCTTGTTGGCCTCGCGCTCAAAAATGCGCACAAACTTTTCACCAATCAGCCGCCGCTTTTGCTCTGGATCGGTGATGCCTTGCAGCATTTCCAAATATTCCTCGATCGCGTTGATAGCAATCAGGTGCATCCCCTGCTCCCGCTGGAACGTTTCCACCACCTGAGCCGCTTCCCCCTGCCGCAGCAGGCCGTGATCCACAAAAATGCAGGTCAGCTGCTCGCCAATCGCCCGGTGAATGAGCGCGGCAGCCACGGCCGAATCCACTCCGCCGCTGAGACCGAGGACCACACGGCCGTTTCCCACCTGCGCCCGAATCAAACCCACCTGTTCCTCAATAAAATTGGCCGGATTCCAATCCGCGCCGCAGCCACAAATGTGGTGCACAAAGTTGCTCAGCAGCCGCGCCCCCTGCGTGGTGTGTACCACCTCAGGGTGAAACTGCACCGCATAATACCCCCGCGCCACATCCGCCGCCGCCGCAAACGGGGAATTGTCTGAATGGGCCAACGGCCGAAAACCGCTGGGCAGCGCCTCCACCTTGTCGCCGTGGCTCATCCACACCTGTTGGAGATTGGTAATTGGAGATTGGAGATTGTTATCGCTTTGCTGCAAATCTCCAATCTCCAATCTCCAATCTCTAAATAACGGATCATCCGTCACATCAACCTGCAACATTGCCGGGCCGTACTCCCGATGCTGGCTGTAGCCCACCTGCCCGCCAAAGCGCCGCGCCAGCAGCTGCATGCCGTAGCAGATGCCCAACACCGGTACACCGCTTTCAATCACGTAATCCGGCAGCGTGGGCGCACCATCATCGTACACGCTGTTTGGCCCGCCGCTGAGAATGAACCCATTGGGCTGGTAGGCCAGCACCTCTTCTGCGGGTGTAGACCAGGAAACGAGGCGGCTGTACACATTCGCCTCGCGCACGCGCCGGGCAATGAGCTGGCTGTATTGCGAGCCGTAGTCGAGAATAATGATTGTGTCGTGGACTTTCGTCAAATCGTTTGCCTCCCAGAATTGATAGCCAAATCAATTGTGCTATTTGGTAAAAAGTTAGAAACCAGCTGCCGCAAAGCCACTTCCCGATCCGCGCCGCCTGCGTCACTTAAAAATATTTGTTCGCAGTAGGCGGCAATGTCTTGAATGATGCGCTCGCAGCGATAGTAGGCCAGGGCATCATGATCCACGTTGGCGGGGCCGTAGCCTGCGTAAAAAAGCGCTTCTTCGCGTGAGGTACACCAGATGCCGCCCAGCCCTGCGCCGATAAACATCAGATCGCGCTCTTTGGGGGCCAAAATCGGATCGTCCCAATCCACCAAGTGCAGTGCCCCGTCCTGACTAATGAGCAAATTCCAGGCGTGAATATCGCTGTGGCAAAGGACGTTGGGCAACGGCCGTTCCCCCACAATCTTGGCCAACTGCGCCGCACGCTGCACCAATTGGGCCACAACAGCACGTTTTTCATTCAGGAACGCAGCCATCTGCCGCGCCACCGGTTCGGCAAACGGCCGTTCCTGAATTTGCCACATAAATTTTTCAACGCGTTCACGAAAGTTAGGCGAATAGGTTTCTGTGGGCATGGCTACGGCGAGGGATGGGGGGAGAACGGCCGTATGCACTCTTTTTAGCGCCGCGCCAAATTGCCGCCACTGGGCCTCTGTCAGCGGCACATCATACGCATCATGACCCGCCACGAAAGGATAGAGCATCACCTTGTATGCGCCTAGATTTGCCCACAACGCACCAGTTTGGGTCTGGCAGGGCGGAATCAATTCCTGGATACCCTGCTCGTGCAAAAAGTGGGGCAGCGTGACAGAAATTTCCTTAAAGGAACCACTGCGGAGCTTGAGAAAATAGGGTTCCTGATCTTGAGTAGTGAGGCGGTAAACGGCCGTATTCATATCCGCCCCCAACGGCAAAAACGCCAGCCGGTCTACCGCCAGCCCAAACACTGCCTGCACGCAGGCCACAATTGTTTCATCCGCAATCGCTGGTTTTTCAAGCATAGGTCAGTGACTGCTATTTCCCCGGAAACTGCCCCACAAGTTTCTCTCAAGGAAGGAAGTTTCCGGGGAAATCATCGCTTTACGCCAGCTGGATACGGCCGTCCGCCATATCCACAATCGTCGCCGCCGCATAGATGGGCACGCCCCACTCCGCCAACATGTCGCGGCCACCTTCGAACGTCTTCTCCACCACGGTGGCAATGCCCACCAGCGTCGCCCCACTGCTCTGCACAATGCGCGCCAACGCCGCGATGGTGCGCCCCGTCGCCAAAAAATCATCCACAATCAGCACCCGGTCAGCCGCGTGCAAAAATTCTGGCGACACCATCAGCGACACCACGTCCCCCTTGGTGTGGCTGGGCGCGTTTTCCACATACACCGGCTCCTTCATGGTGATTGGCTTCTTTTTGCGAGCGTACACCACGGGGATATTGCCCAGTGCCTTGCCCGTCATCGCCGCCGGAATCAGGCCGCTCACTTCGGCCGTCAACACCCGCGTCGGCCTGGTGAGGGCAAACTCAGCCGCAATCGCCTCACCGATCTGCTCCATCAAGTTTGCATCAATCTGGTGGTTTAAAAAACTGTCAATTTTGAGGATTCCCCGCCCCAAATTTTGTCCTTCTTGCTCAATTCTGCGCTTTAATGCGTCCATTCACCCTTTCCTTAAATGGAGATTGGAGACTGGAGATTAGAGATTGACAAATCTCCAGTCTCTAATCTCCAATCTCTGGTAAGTTATCAAAAGCCAACTAAAGTCATGATGATACGGCCGTAATTCACATTGCCAAACGAATAATATCTTATATCATCAGGAACAGGCGAATTAGGTGCCGTAGGCAGGCGTTAGGCACAGCCATAGCAGCGCACAGAGAGAAAAGCGCCCAAAAAACTGTGTAAACTCTGTGGCAAAAGAAACTAAGTAAAGTGCAGAAAGTTTTTGAAAGACAATCAATCAAAGATTTAAAAGATTTCGCAGATTTAGAGGAAAAAATCTGCGAAATCTGCGAAATCTGTTGACAAAGAGTTTTGAAAACTATTTACCAATCACTTAAGAGGTTGCGATAATTTTCACAATTTCCTTGACGCCACTCTGAACCTATTTTATAATCCACATATCGTTCAAAAAAAATTGAAAGTTGTGAACAAGGTAAATCTTATGGTAAAAAAGATTGTGCAAGAAGGATTAGAAGCCGTAGAACAACAGCTACGCGATGTCGTTCGCAGTGACGTAAATGTGCTGCAAGATGCCGGATTGCACATCATCAAGTCAGGTGGCAAACGGCTGCGGCCGCAGCTGGGCATTTTGGCCTACCTGGCCGCCGGTGGCGAAGACGTCTCCCGCGTCATCCCCATGTCGGCCGCCATTGAGATGGTGCACACCGCCACTCTGGTACACGACGACATCAACGACCACAGCCTGACCCGACGTGGCCAAATCACCGTGCACGCCCGCTGGGGGCGCACCTTTGCCCTGCTGGCTGGCGACTACCTCTTCACCAAAGTGTATGAGTTGATGGCTCCTTACCCGTCTGAATACAACGTCATTATGGCCACGGCCACAACCAAGCTGGTGGAAGGGGAAACGCTGCAAGCGGCCGCTGCCAAAGCGGGCAACATGGACCGCGAGACGTACAAAACGATCATCAGCCGCAAGACGGCCAGCCTGTTTGAAGCGGCCGCGCGCATGGGTGCCATGCTGGCCGACGCAGACGAAGAGATGGTGGAATCAGTAGCCACGTACGCCTACAACCTGGGCCTCACCTTCCAAATTGTGGATGATATTCTGGACATTGTGGGCGACCCAGAGACGTTGGGCAAGCCAGTGGGTACCGACATTGCCCAAAACCGGGGCGTCATGGCCACGCAAAATGGCGGCCTGGCCGTGCAAGAAGCGGTGGCAGAGATAGAAGACGATCCCATCGCCCGAATGATGGCCAACCTGCGCGAATCTGGTGCAGTAGAAATTGCCCGAATGCAGGCAGAGGAAACGGCCGTACGCGCCCGCACTGCCCTGGCCCAACTTTCTCCATCACCCGCCCGCACTGAAATGGAAGCCCTCATCGAAATGGTGCTGGACCGGCAAAACTAATCCATACCCAAATCGGTTGTAGAGACGTTGTATTACAGCGTCTCTACACGAAACACTCTCCCCCCACGCACCCAAAATCCACACCCAAACCTGAAAGCCAGGTCGTAAATCCGATAGAATCTTAAACTGTTCCGGGGAACAGGCGCACCCAAACCCAGGCGATGGTCATGGTGGGGATGGCCTGGGTGAAGGGAATGAGTGTTTCAACAACGGAAACGCCACGGAGCGCTTTCAGGCCCAGCCTATCCAAAATCAGCCAAGAGATAGGGGCGGCCAAAAAATCCAGCGCAAAATCGAGCAAATCGATCATTAGAACCAGTAGGAACGGGGTAAGCAGCAGCGTCTCGCCAAATGTGGCGTCTGGGGGAATGTGGATCCGTTTGACCTGACGCCAGACAATTGCCAACAGCAGCAGCGCCAACAGGAGCGCCAGACCCATCAGGGTGAGTAAGGTAAGGCCAAAGTTTCGGAAAAATTCTGCTAGATCCATATTTTTAACCACAATTGGGTATTTATGTCAATCTCCCAATTACAAACTGATGTTACATACTCCTGTGAAAAGAGGCCGCGGATTACGGGGATTAAAATCTGTGCGAAATCTGCGCCAATCTGCGAAATCTATGGGTTTTCATTGATGGTGTTGAGCCTGCGCTCATGTGGTCTCCCTAAAAAATAACCTGCCACAAAAAGATCACAAAGATAAAAATGCCGCCGATAAACTGGATGACGGTGGCAATGCCCCAGCCTGCCAGGCCGCCAATGCCCGCTTTTTTAGCGGTTTCCCAGTCGCCGTGCTGCCAATATTCGCCAAGCAGCAGCCCGCCGATATACCCGGCAATGGTGCCGATGATGGGGAAGATGAAGGAGCCAACAACCGCACCTGCCATACCGATAAGCATCGACTTAACGGAGGCACCTCCTTTTTTGGTGCCAAACAAAGTCAGCCAGATGTCTGAGGTGCCGGTAATGAGGGCGATGAGGCTGATGATGATAAAGGATGCGGTGGAAACGGCCGTAAACCCATCCACCAGCGCATAAATAAAAATTATCAACCACATCAGCAGCACCCCGGGAATGATGGGAATCAGCGTGCCGACCAGGCTGAGCAAAAGTAAAAGGATGACGAATCCAGTAGAAACAGTTTCAAACAGTTGGGCCACAATGCCTCCAGAATGTTTTAAATTTGGTGAACTGTACGTGGGGCGCAATCAATCGTCGCACAAGTTAGAGGGAGCGGTAGGCGAGCAAAAAACGTTCAAATACGCCAGAAAGATACGGCCGTAACGCCATAAATCCTTGCAGCGGCGTATCCACAAACTCTTGTGCAGCCATCCGGTTCACCTTTTGCCAGGTGAATTTGTTGGGCATTTCCTCGAACCAGGTGGCAAAGTGGGTAAACCAGCTGGTGAGCACATAAAGGCAGCGCGCCGCCGGAATGGCTTGCCGCAGCGCCCGCGTGTTGATGCGTGTGCCTAACCGCTGCGACAGCGCCAGCAGGTAGGTATCAATCATTGTCTCTTCATCGATGGGCCAGAACGGCCGTGTTTTCAACACCCCATCCTCGCCATCCTGAAGCAGGGCAAACTGCTCAATAAAGCTCACCAAATCTAAAATGCCCGGCCCCACAGATGCCGTCTGCCAATCTGTCAGCCGATGATCGTTAAAAACGGTGACCTGCCAGTGGCGGTTGCTGGGGTCGCCATGCAGCAGCGTGGCGGGCAGCTGCCGCAGTGGTTCCAACAGGGGCACCGGATCATCTAGCAAGTCGGAAACGGCCGTTAAATGAGATTCGCCCAAAATGCCTGGCCACCCACCCAAATTGCGCATCACCACCAGGCCATTGGCCGCCTGCAAAAAGAGGGGGGCCAACTGCCCGGCCTGGGCCAATGCATGTTCAGACAAAACAGCGGCTGGCCCTTCATCGAAATAAACAGCCTGCTCGGCGGTGAGTTTTTGCCAGGGGTAGGCGGTGCGGTCTAGCCGCAGCAACAGCCCGGCATTGGTCAAATCATCTACCTGGTCGATAAAGTTTGCGTGCAAATAAGCCAGCTTTTCAATGATGGCAGTGATGTCGGCAATGGACCACCGTTCTGGAGCAATATCGCCAGGCACATCATCCAGAACGGCCCAGCCGGCACCATTTGGCTCTGCCTGGTGCAAAAAGTGGCAGCGGGGAACCAACTGCGACAAGCGGGGCGAAATTTCCCGGTAAAACGCAGTCTCTACCTCCCCCAAATGCCGGCCAAGCAGCGTAATCGGATCAGAATGGCCCGCCAATATCAACTGGTAACGCGTCATACGGGGCATGTCGTGTTTTGTGGGGCGGATAGGTTTTGCGGAAACGGCCGTTACCACCAAACCTTTGCTTTCCATCTGCTCCTGCAGCAGCGCAGTCCAGGCATTGGGGTCACGTCTTTGTAATTGGGTTGCCAACAGCTTAGATTGTCTCATCGTGACACATTGTAAGAGTTAAGCAGGCACCTGACAAGCCAGTAGAAACGTCTATTCATAGAACGCAGAGGCACACCTAACAAAGGAAGAGAATCAGCGCCATCGGCTCTTGGTAACGCAGGCAGGGGCCGCAGGCGGGAGGCACAGCCCGGCATGCAACAGCCATCTGAAGCTGACGCCTTTGTGAGAGGTTTGTTTGATGCACGTCAGATTTATGTAGGCAGGAATTCCCAGGAGCGTGTTAAGCTAAAGGTAGAACAAATTTGAACTCAGAAAGCGTACAACTATGGAGGTGCAACATGATCGGTATTCAACTGTCAACCATTATCATCATCGCGCTCATTGCGCTGATTATTGGCATCATCATCGGGGTAACCATGAGCCGCCCCGTTTCACGAATCTAAAGGTTTGTTCACAAATAACTTTGGCTCTTTGGGAATTCAGGGGGTTTACAGCCCGTGATGCGTGAAACGTGACCAGAGAGGCATCACGTTTCACGCATCACGTTTCACGCCAGACCCCACGAAATCCTGAAGACCCATAACTTTTGTTCAGACTTGCCACATATCAGTTTGATTCGAATAAGAAATTCAGACACAGCTGACTCTACTGAAAAAAGGGTGATTTCACCGCAGAGGCGCGGAGAGCGCAGAGATTTTTCTCTGGTAATTTTTAAAACTCTGCGTCCTTTGCGTCTTTGCGGTTTGTTTTTTCAGTGGACTCACAGATTCACATTGATTTTCACAGATAAAAGCTAAAAAACAGAGTGAATCTGTGTCCAATTCAGAAAGTGTTATGTAGCTAGTTGTTCAGAAACCAAACCCCAAAACTGTACTAACAAAATTGCCTAACAAAGCACTAATAAGCGGCCAACAATAACCTGCCTGTTTGGGTTGAGTCAACCCGTTTAGGGGCTGTTTTGTTGCCGTACTGCTTCATAAATCTCCAGGAATTTCGGTACCACCACGCGCCAATCGTACTGCTGGGCAAACTGCTGTGCCGCCTGCCCCAGCCGCTGCCGCTCTTGGGGATGATTGAGCAGGTGCAAAACGGCCGTTCCAAATCCACCACCATCCTCCACCAACCTGATTTCCCTTCCGTCCATCACCGGAAACCCTTCGGCACCAACGGCCGTACTCACCACCGCCTTGCCCGCCGCCATCGCCTCGATCAGCTTGAGCCGCGTGCCGCTGCCCACGCGAAATGGCAAAATAAACAGTTTGGCCCCCGCCAAGTACGGCTCCACCCGGTCCACCCAGCCCGTCAGCGTGATGCCTGGCTCCGCTTTTAGCCGCGCCAGCCGCGCGTGCGGTTTTTGGCCGACGATGGTGAAGGTGGTAGACGGCCGTTCCTTTTTCACCATCGGCCACACCTCAGCCACAAACCAGAGCACCGCGTCTACGTTGGGGCGGTAATCCATCTTGCCGCTAAACACGATGTCGCTGGGAATCGCTTCCGCCTCTTCTAGCTGGAACTGGGGCACGTCCAGGCTGTTGGGGATAACGGTGATGGGGGTTTTGCCGTTTGTTAATTTTTCCAGATGAATTTGGTCGGGGTGGGAAACGGCCGTCACCCAATCCGCCTGCTGGCACACCCACCGCTCAAATTTACGCAGCCGCCGCACCTGCTCCGCCGAATACGCCGCCGCCACCCAGCGGCGCGGCTGCCGCAAATCCGTCAAAAAGTTGCGCCGCTGCAGCTCCGTCTCCGCATTGTGGTCATCAAACACAATCTTGCTGCGCGGGCTGCCCTGCCGAACCACCGGCAGGTACCGCGCCAGCTCAATGCCCTCAATTTGCACGATGTCAAAATCGGCCGTCTGGAGCAGTTGCCGCAGCCGCGCGGTAAATGCCGGGCTATACAGCCGGTGGGCCATGTCTGGGCGGCGGGTGGTGAGCAACTGCTGCAACCGCTTGCCCGTTGTGCGCTGCGGCACCGGCACGGTCTCAATGCGCTCACACAGCTCAGCCAATGGCCCGATTCGGTCCGCCGCCACCGACTGCCCCAGCTCCAGGAAGCTCAGCAAGGACACCTCACACGCCTGGGCCAGCCCACGAATGATGTGGAAATTGCGCAGGCTGGTGCCCTGATGTGGCGGGTAAGGCAGTTGTGGCGTCAGCAGTAAAACTTTCATGGCTAAAAAATTTACCGCAAAGAGCGCAAAGAACGCTAAGATTTTTATCTTTCTTTGCGCTCTTTGCCTCCTTTGCGGTTAAAAAACATTCTCGTAAATTTGCAGCGTCTTTTGGGCGGCGTTTTGCCAGGTGAACGTTTTTGCCTGGGCATGGCCACGTTCGATCATCTTTTGGCGTAGGGCAGAATCGGTGAGGACGCGGCGCAGGGCGTCGGTCCAGACCGCCTCGTCGTCCAGTGGCAGCTGCAAGCCCGCCTCGCCCGCCACCTCTGGCAGCGAACCGCGATTGCTGACGATGACCGGGCAGCCGCAATGCATCGCCTCCAGCGCGGGCAGGCCAAACCCTTCGTAGTGGGACGGCGTCACCAGTACCCCGGCGGCGTGGTAAAGATGGGCCAGCTCCTCGTCAAAGATGCCGGTCAGGTGGCGCACTTTGCCATGCAGACCCAATTCATCCATTGTGGTGAACACTTCTTCATACAGCCACCCTTTACCACCGACCAAAACCAGCGGCACGTCAATCTCGCCCTGCTTCAGCAGTTCGTCGTAGGCGCGGATGAGGAAGGGGAGGTTTTTGCGCGGTTCCAGCGTGCCCACGAACAAGATGAAGTCGCGGGGCAGGTTCTGTTTTTTGAGGGTGGCGGATACGGCCGTTTCCCCATACCCCCTCTCGTACAGCGGATTGGCCGCCAGATGCACCGTCGTAATCTTCTCTGGCGGCACGCGCAGCTGCTCGATCAAATCGTGCCGCGTGGCGTGGCTGTCTGCCGAGATGTGATCCGCCACCTGCACCGCCCGCTCAATCTGGTTCGCGTAATACGCCATGCTGTCATGCGTTAAAAACTGCGGGTAAAAGATAAAGTTCAAATCGTGCACGGTGATCACCTGGCGGCGACCGCCCCACTGCGGCGGAATAAAATCGGGGCTGTGCAGCACATCCAGCCGGTGCGGCAGCAGCTCCAGCCCCAGCGCCCAGCGCTCTAGCCGGTGGTGGCAGGGGGTAAGCACATTTTTGCGCTGAAAGTTGGCCGAGGGTGGGGTGTGGGAACGGCCGTCTCGCCCCAAATGAAACAGCGAATACCGGTTCCGGCTATCCAGCTCCGCCAGCGCAGGCAGCAAATGTAAAATATATTGGCTAATGCCCCCCATTTGGTAAAACGGCAGGCGAACATCAATTCCGATATGCATAGCGGGATTATACTACCAGTGAACGGCAAGCAGTAGGTCAGTGGTCAGTGGTCAGTGGTCAGTGGGTCAGTAGTATGGCTGCCCAACCGCATCACTGATTACTGATTACTGATTACCGAATACCGAATACCGAACACGGATTACGAAAAACTAAACAACCTCACGCCCCACTCGCCCAGTTGCCCGGCCCAAGTTATAATGATTTGCGCGCACGCAGAAAATTCGACAAGCAAAATCTGTGTGAACCTGCGTAATCTGTGGAAAAATTCCAGGAGAACAGCTATGGCAAACAGTGGCCCATCTGTGGCAACCGAACAGGCCGTTAAAGATCTGCAAAGTCGGCTCGACTGGTTAGATGAAGAGCGGCGCAAACAAAACCGCAAAATCACAGAGTTAGAACAAAAACTCATCCTGCAAGAGCGGGAGATTGCCGGGCGCGAGCAGCGCATTCAGGATTTGGAGCGTCAGCTTTCCAGCACCAATGCCCAACTCGGCCGTATTCCCAAGGTCGATTTGCAGTTGGCCCAGTTCAAAGACGAAGTGGTGCAGATGATTGAGCAGTACGACCAGCGGCGCATTCAGTCTGAGGCCGAAATGGATCGGCTGCGGCGTGTCGAGCAAGAAAGCAACGCCCGTGAACTAGCCGAACTGCGCAAAGAGATCGGCCAGGTACCCAAGCTGCAAAATGATATGGAGCTGCGCGTGGCCGAAGAATCTCGCCTGGCCAACCTGATCGGCCAGCAAAAGACCCAGCTCGACAATCTAAGAAATCGCCTGGAAAACTGGGACAGCAATTTCGCCTTCCTGGAAGAAAAAGAGAAGCACAACAACCGCAACATTTCTGAGGTGCAAACGGCCGTTGTCGAAATCAACAAGCGCTGGGAACATATCTACAGCCGCCTCGATACCTCCAACAGCGCCATCCTCCGTCTGGAATCCAGCCTCTCTGGCATCACCGAAAAGCAAAACCAGGTGCAAGAAATCACTAAAAACTGGATGGAACAAATCCAGATTGGCGAATACGAACGCAACCAGCGGCTCGAAGGCTGGCGGCGCGTGCTGGAAGATCAAGAAGACAGCATGGAGCGCTTCAACAAAGAGTTTGTGAAATTCTCCGATATGTACAAAGAGGCCAAAATGGCCGTACAAACCCTCAGCGGCTGGCAAGAAGAGCTGGAAAAGCAGCAGCGCGAAGCGTCTGAAATTTTACGCGTAGAAACCAGCCGCATGCAGTCCCGCTGGGATGATTTCCGCCACGAAAATGACAAGCGCTGGAAAAGCCAATCGGTAGACACCGAGCAGCGCTGGAACACCTTCAACCGCCACGAGCGGGAAATCCGTGAAATGATCGTCCTGATCGATGAGAAAATTGGCAAACTGGAGCAGGAAAAAGATTTGCTCTGGCGCGTGCAAACCGCCCAGGCCGATGCCCTCAAAACCTTCCCGCGCATCTGGCTGGAAGAAGTTGAAAAGGCCGTCCAGCAAAACCCCAACCGCCGTCGCCAGCCTGCCCTGGTGCCCGTGCGCGAAGAGTTTGACTAAAATTGGAGATTAGAGATTGGAGATCGGAGATTGCCGAAAAAATCTCTAATCTCCGATCTCCAATCTCCCAACAAAAATCCCCAATCCCCAATATGTATGTAATTGGCACCGCCGGGCACGTAGACCACGGCAAATCCACTCTTGTAGAAGCCCTCACCGGCATTGATCCCGACCGTTTAGCAGAAGAAAAAGCACGCGAAATGACCATCGACCTGGGCTTCGCCTGGCTCCAGCTGGGCGATGGCGAATCCCAGGCCGAAGTGGGCGTGGTAGACGTGCCGGGGCATCGTGACTTTATTGAAAATATGCTGGCCGGCGTGGGCGGCATCGACGTAGCCCTGTTTGTCGTCGCCGCCGACGAGGGGGTGATGCCGCAAACGCGGGAGCACCTGGCGATTTTGGACCTGCTGGAGGTGCGCGGCGGCGTGGTGGCCCTCACCAAAACCGACCTGGTGGCGGATGACCCCGACTGGCTGGAGCTGGTGACGCTGGACGTGGCCGAAGCGCTGCAAGGCACCGCCCTGGCCGACGCGCCGATCTTGCCCGTTTCGGCCAAAACGGGCGCGGGCATCGAGGCGTTGAAGCAAGTGCTGTGGCAAAAATTAGCCGATGCGCCACCTCGCCCCGACAACGGCCGTCCCCGACTGCCCATCGACCGCATTTTCACCCTGTCCGGCTTTGGCACCGTGGTGACAGGGACGTTGATAGACGGCCGTTTCCACGTCGGCGACACCATCGAAATTCAACCAACCGGGCTAAAGGGGCGCATTCGCGGCCTGCAAACCCACAAAACCAAGCTCGACGTCGCCCGCCCCGGCAGCCGCGTGGCCATCAACCTGACCGGCATCGACAAGGATGATTTGGCGCGGGGCCACATCGTGGCTGCGCCGGGGGTGATTGGCCAGACGATTTTGCTGGACGCGGCATACCGCCATTTGCCCGACGCCACCAAGCCGCTGAAGCACAACAGCACCGTCAAGCTGTTTGTCGGCGCGGCGGAGCTGCAAGCGCGGGTGCGCGTGTTGGGCAGCGAGCGCATCGAGCCGGGGCAAACCGGCTGGCTGCAGCTGGCCACCAGCGAACCAGTGGCCGTCACGCGCGGGGATCGCTTTATTTTGCGACGGCCGTCTCCCGGCGAAACGATCGGCGGGGGGCGCGTGCTCGATCCACATCCCGGCCGCCGCCATCGCCGCTTCCGCCCGGAGACGGTGGAACGGCTCAAAACGTTGGCCCAGGGCACACCTGCCGAACTGCTGCTGCAAACGGTGCGCCGCCTGGAACCAACGTCGGAGCAGAATTTGCTGCAAACGGTGGGGTTGGATGGGGCAACGGCCGTTTCCGCCCTCACCGAACTGGTAGACAGTGGGCAGGTGGTGCGGCTGGAGCAGCAACTCATTTCCCAGGCGGGCTGGCAAACGTTGGTGAGCCAGCTCACCCAGCTGGTAGCCGATTTCCACAAAAATTACCCGCTGCGGCTGGGCATCTCCCGCGAGGAGCTGCGCAGCAAGCTGAAGCTGAAAGCCAACGTCTTCAATCCGCTCATGGCCCAGGCCGCCGAAGATCATTTGCTGACCGAAGCCGGGGCGTTGGTCCACGCCACCGGGCACGCGGTCCGTTTTTCGCCGCAGCAGCAGGCCAAAATTGATGCGCTGCTGCGGGAGTTCAGCCGATTGGGCATCAATTCGCCCAGCGTGAAGGAGAGTAAAACGGCCGTTGGCGAAGATGTCTACTTTGCCCTGATCGATCTCGGCCAGCTGCGCCCCATTTCGGCCGACGTGGTGTACGACCAGGCCACCTACGAGCGGCTGATTGCCCGCTTGCTGGCCGAACTGGCAGCCAAAGGCAGCCTCAACGCCGCGGGCGTGCGCGATTTGCTGGACACCAGCCGCAAATACGCCATCGGCCTGCTGGAGCACCTGGACGAGCGCCGCCTCACCCGCCGCGTCGGCGACGACCGGGTGCCGTTTTAATTTTGTTTTTCCCCCACCCGCCTGCGTGGGCGTGACAAGCAAGGGGAACTTCATGAGCGCAAGCTCTACACCATGAATGAAAAATCAGCAGATTTCGCAGATTTACCAGATTTTAATCCGTGCTAATCCGCGTTAATCCGCGGCCTATTTTCAAGGGAGAAACTCATGGAATACAGACAACTAGGCAACTCAGGCGTGCGCGTTTCGGTTATTGGGATGGGCACGAATCAATTCGGCCGTAAAGTAGACCAGGCAGGCGTCAACGACGTGATCGACGCCGCGCTGGATTTGGGCGTCAACTTCATCGACACGGCCGATGTGTACACCGGCAGCGACTCCGAAACGACGTTGGGCCATGCCCTGAAGGGGCGCTGGGATAAATTTGTCCTGGCGACCAAGGTGTACTTCAAAGTCGGCGACGGCCCCAACGATTACGGCGCGTCCCGCTACCACATCATGAACGGCGTGGAGGCCAGCCTGCGCCGTCTGCAAAGTGACCATATCGACCTGTACCAGATGCACCGCTGGGACCCGCTCACCCCCATCGAGGAGACGATGCGGGCGCTGGACGATTTGGTGCGCAGCGGCAAGGTGCGCTACATCGGCGCGTCGGCTTATGCGGCGTGGCAGCTGGCGCAAGCAAATTTGCTGGCTGAGTTGCGCGGCTGGTCCCGCTTTGTGACGGTGCAGTCGCATTACCACATGCTGGAACGCGAGGTGGAAAAAGAGGTGATACCGTACTGCCAGGCGGAAAACGTCGGCTTTATCCCCTACTTTCCCCTGGCGGGCGGCTTTCTCACGGGCAAATACACCCGCGAAGCAGGCGCGCCGGAAGGGTCGCGGGGCGAATCAAGCCAGTACGTGCAAAATTACATGACGGACGCCAACTACACAAAAGTGGAAAGGCTCACCGCCTGGGCGCAAGAGCGCGACCACACGATGGCCGAACTGGCCCACGCCTGGCTGCTGGCCCAGCCGCAGGTTTGCTCCGTCATCTCCGGGCTGACGCGGCTGGAACATTTGCAGCAAAACGCCCAAGCCGCCGACTGGCAGCTCACGGCTGAAGAAGTCAACGAAGTCAACGCAATTTTGGCCGATTAGTGAAGGAACCCATACAGTAGAAATCTAAAAAGCAAGGCGAAATGGAGAAGAAACAAAACACATCATTTTTACTGAAACAATGGATACCCGCTGTTATTGTTTTGGGTATCCTTTTGTATGCGACGGTTGCCCTCATTCAACGAGGCAACTACATCATGATTCCGGCGATGGCTATCGCCGGAATCTTTCTTTGGCGCACTTACGCAGGGACAACGGCCGAATTCAACAAATTATTAAAATCAAGCTCCCCGCAACCATTAATTGACTTCTATGACAAAAAACTTGGCCAGGCAAAAATGCCTCACAAAGACGCCCACCTAGTGTCCTCAAAGGCATTTGCCTACACCTTGTATGGTGACTTTGATTCAGCAAGGGCAGAAACAGATAAAATCGATTGGAGACAAAAGCCGCCGTTTTTCCAAGCACAACATATGTATCTTCTTGCCTTATGGGCCTACTTGGAAAATCATGAGTTTCAGCAAGGGGTCAATCTAGCGAAAGAAGCACGCCGATTAGTGAATATCTCTAAATCGTTCCCTGGCGCAAAAACTTCGCTCGATACTTATGATACCGTTATTGATATTGGCGAGCTTCTAAGTGGAAATTCTAGCCCGGAAATTATCGCCAGATTAGAGTCAAAAATAGACAAATCTCTAGTTGTCATGAAAATTTTGGCGGCTTGGGGTTTGGAGGGTTTCTACATTCAATCAGGGCAAACTGAGAAAGCGAAGGAAATGCGCGAAATACTCACAAACTTTGCACCCTATTGCAAGGGCCTATCAAGCATTAACAAATAACACATCAGGTGGAAAACTGCTTAAAACCGCAGTTCATGGGGAAGTTGTTTATGGCAAAAAAAGCTTTTTGGCAAGGCTACACCATTTTATTTTTGTGGATTGGACTTGGTATTTTTTTATTGGGTTTGGTTGATCCAATTGCAGAGCCAATCGTTGCTCCTCTGACTGGACTGGGCATTTGCATTCTTACTTTGTATTTTTACAAATCTGCCCGTTCAGGTAAGCTTCAAAAAGTTAAATATCTTAGTTTTCTCTATAATGAACAGTTGGATAATCACACAATTTATTTCGCAGCGGCCCTTGGAAGTACAATTGGCTTACTGTTTAACGCTGTTAGAATTTTTATCAATATGCTTTCCCCCCCTGCACATTCAGACAATTATCTCCTTCAAGCGATTAGACAAGAATATCTAATAGCAAATTATATCGAGTTAATCGTTTTTTCTGGGATGGCGTTAATTATGATAGTGACAACATGGAAATTATCCCATTTAAGAATGCCAGAAAACAACAATAGCAACCTGCATGAAGAAACGCTATCTTGATGCGACTAATGAAAATGGTGTTTTGGCATCAACTTTTCGTTCGAGTGCAGAGCAGCGCATAACGGCCGTTTCCCCACAAAATCACCCTCCCGCAGTTTCCAGACCTGAAGGAGGGTAGTTAACAAAGCTATAGCATCGGTTTTCTCTTAAGGAGCGGCAAGGCGAACGGCCGTTTCCCACCCCACATCAAATTCACAATCCCCAGGTGAATTGCTTACTCGTCCCCAAGCAGCTCTGTTCGCGCCAAAACCAGTAGGAACGGCCGTTCCAAATCCACCGCCGCCCGCACATACAGCGTCGCAGGCGCAACCGGGGGCACAAAAACAACAAAGCGCTGCCGGTCGCTAAAATTGGCACAGGCCGGGGTTTCGGGGGTCGTGTGACCCAGGTAGAGGCATTGCAGCGCAGGCCTGGGCTGCCGCTAACCAAACTCAGGCGAGCTCTCTCATTCACCGTGCTGCCCTTTGGCCAGCCCTGCCTCACAAAGCCAAAGCGTTGGCAACCACCTTAGCGGCGCTTGCCTGAGTCACTATTCACTTCACAGCTTGCTCAGTATGGCTGGCTTATTTCAGGTTGCCTGCGGCTCGTTTTCGCCGCACATTTCGTTGTTTTTGTGGTTGACTTGGCTTTCAATTAACGGTTACAATCTTCCTCAACAAGCGGCTACCGGTGATTGTACCACCTTCCTTTTAGCTTAAATTCCAAATAGGTTTCGGGAGCTTAGTCCAACAGGATTGATGGGGGGCGCGGGTTCTGAGGCGCATCACCCTTATTCGTTAGGCGGCTGGA
This sequence comes from Candidatus Leptofilum gracile, assembly GCA_016713825.1. Taxonomy (GTDB): domain Bacteria; phylum Chloroflexota; class Anaerolineae; order Promineifilales; family Promineifilaceae; genus Leptofilum; species Leptofilum gracile. The sequence continues at coordinate 181,453 of JADJOJ010000008.1, forward strand.
ACACCTTAGGAGTAAAACGGTGGCAACTCTTCATCTATGGTTGGACTTCCTTGTTCAGGGAAACCTTGCACAGAAGCTTGACAGGGTCCGCATCGATTGACCCTATGGCAGGTTGCTCTTTTGGTCAAATGCGGAAGAGCCAACATGAGCCCCACAGTTACAGGCGAGCTCTGGAAGATCGCACGCCGAGCGTTGGAATTGGAAACGAATGTCATCCTCGATTTCGGCTTTTGGGCACGAGAAGAACGCGAAGATTACCGGTTGCGGGCGAAACGCCTGGGAGCCAGCAGTGAAGTCCATTTTCTTGATGTGCCCGCAGAGGAGCTACTGAGGCGGCTTGCGGTCAGGAATTCGCAACCTTCACAAAAGAGCTTCCACATTTCCGAAGAGAGTATGAAGCCTTGGATAGAGTTCTTCCAGAGACCAACACCTGAAGAACTTGAGCGTAGAGAATAAGCATATGTGGCAATGCCGCCTAACACAGCACCCGACGGGTGGGAGTCTGCCCGTTTTCAGGAGGTTTGCGTAGCTTGAAGTGGGCTCTGTCAAAATAGCGTTCTCTCGTCCCGCCCACCCGCGCGTAACGCAAACCGTTAGCCTGCTTCAACTCCACCTGTGCTAACCCAAAATGCACGACATATGATATAGATGGTACTATTAAGTCAATACGTTTGGAACAAGAGTTAGTCATGAACATAGCCAGTCAATCACGCTTTGCACTTGCTAAAAACCTCGCCCCTATCTACGCTTCTAACCCTCGCGTTGCTGCTGTTCTGGTTGGCGGTTCAACTGCTCGTGGACATGCGGACCGGTTTTCCGATATTGAGCTTGGTGTGTTCTGGCATCACCCACCAACCGACGCTGACCGCGAGATAGCGGCACGCCAAATCCAGGCTGATTTCGTTCGGCTCCATCCCTACGACCCGACAGAAGAAGTATGGTGTGATAATTACTTACTTGGTCGCCATGCTGATCAACCGAAAACCGGCCTTCTGGTGGAGGTCGTCCACTACACAACCGACTTCCTCAGTCGCACCTTCCACGATGTTCTGGAGCTACACAATCCTGACCTTGCAAAACAAAACCTGATTGCAGGTGTACTCAGTAGTATCCCACTGTACCAGATCGAGACAGTCGAGGAGTGGAAAAGTCGCGCCTCTCCATATCCTGACCCGCTCGCCGTTGCGATGATCAAACGCCATGCCCAGATTGACCATTTCTGGCGGTGGCAAATGTGGATCGAGCGAAGTAACAACCTGATGCAATTGTATCAATCGTACACTCAAGTACAGCAGCAACTCTTGCATGTGCTGCTAGGTGTCAATCGGGTCTATTACTTCGGCTTCAAGTGGCTTGATGTGGTGGTTAAGCAGTTGGAACACAGGCCAGATGATCTGTTACGACGGCTCAGGCAGGTGTATGAAGTTGCGCCCGCAGAGGGCGCACAAGAGCTATCAGCGTTAGTAGAAGAAACATATATAATCATTGCACAACAGTTCCCTCAAGTGGATGTGAAGTGGCTACGGAATGTCTTTTATCATCAACGTTCCCTATGGAATGAAGCACCAACGTGGTTTAAGGAAAGCATGTTGTGACAGTTCGGACCGGAAGGCGGGCTAACAAAGCCTTATACCTGTGCAAATTCTGCCCACTTTGCGCTGTGTTGTGTCTGCGCCAGTTCGCCGCACAGCGATCTGGTTTTGGCGCAGGTTTTCGCGGTTTTGGCGTGGGTTGGTGGTTGAGGCTTTTGGAAATGGCGAGTGGTTTAGGTTGGAAACGACCGTCTTGCAAAATGAAGGTGGTAGAAGGTTAACGCTGCCGGCTGGTTGAGGTTTTGGGGAATCACGAGAGGTTGGGTAAGAACGGCCGTTTGTTTTGGCAAAATACTATGGAAGGGGAACGGCCGTTTGCCAGCAAACTTTCGGGCAACGTCCACCGCCCTACCCAACCAAGTCAAGCGGCTTCGGCGCAGGTTTTAACAAGTTTTATTCTGGCAAGAAGCGGGCGTTAGGCACTGTAGAGTCATTCATCGAATATTAAAGTTAAATGAAGTCTTGGAGGTTGCAATGAATAACATTGTCGTTTTTGGTGGCACGGGAGATGTAGGTCAAATCGTGGTTGAGAAGTTATTGGCGCAAGATCGAATCGTAAAAATACTAACCAGAAATGAAACTTCAAAATCAAGCCATATGAATCTTGATTTGATTAAAGGAAATGTATTAGAAGCATCGTCTGTAGAACAGTGTATAGAATCGCAAGATATTGTGATAATTGCGCTTGGGTTTAATAATAGCAGTTTGGATACGATGTCAAGGGGTACTGCAAATATAGTCTCTGTGATGTTAGATAAAGAATGTAACAGACTTATATGTCTTAGTGCTCAAGGTGCAGGCGAGAGTTGGGAGCATATGCCAGATTCATTTAAAACTATGGTTTTAAATGATCCGATCTTAACTGCATCATTCAAGGATCATACACTTCAGGAGCAGGTGGTAAAAAACAGTAATTTGAATTGGACGATTGTAAGACCAACAGAAATTGTTAATGAAATTGAATCAGGTGGATACTGTGTAAATGGCTATAAAGATAATTTGACCTTTCAAATCAGTAAATATGATGTAGCGCAATTCATTGTAGATGAAATTTCTAATAGCGCGTATGTTAATAAAGTGGCGATGATAACAAATTGAATCGCAAATGATGTATACCGAGAACAACCTGCCTAATAAAGCGTGGACCTGACCTGTGGGAGTCTGCGCGATTTAAAAGCATTTTTCTGGCTTCGGGCTTTTCCTGCCCCCAAGCATTGTCTACGCCCGCCCACACGCAGGTAACGCAAACCGTTATACGGCCGTTTCCCCCATCCACCCCAAAAAGCATACGGCCGTTTCCTGCTTACTCGTCCCTAAGCAGCTCTGTTCGCGCCAAGACCAGTGAAAACGGCCGTTCCCCCACAAAATCACCCTCCCGCAGATAAGAACGTCACAGTTCCCAAAAGCGTGTCAAAAATTTGCGTAAATGTTGCCTGGTTTTCATACGGCCGTTCCTCGTCAAACGGCCGTAATGTCACTTCCACAAAACGGTCGCCATCCTCGAAAAAAATGCTCACCTGCCCACCTACAGCGCCAGGAATAATGGTGGAACGATAAGCGGTACGGCCGTTCACCGTTTCTTCGGTCAGCGTTTCTTCAAACTGCTCCATGACGCCGGGAAAATGATATTCATTGACAATCACATCAAAAAGCGACGCATCATCGGCAAACTTGGGCCGCTCTGAGATCCAAATCGTCCAGGGAATTGGCTCTGCATCGACAACGGCCGTTTGCGGCGCGGTTAAGGTCAGTCCGTTCCCCCGTCCTGAGACGGTCCAGTTGGGTGGATACTGTAACGCCAGTCCAAGATCGGCGTCTTCATAAGCTACCCAGGAGGCCAGAGGTGGCATTTCAGATTCTGTTGCGGTAGATGGGTTAAGGTTGAGGACAAATTGGAACGGCCGTTCCAAATCCACCGCCGCCCGCACATACAGCGTCGCAGGCGCAGCCGCAGGCACAAAAACAACAAAGCGCTGCTGGTCGCTAAAATTGGCGCAGGCCGGGGTTGCGGGGGGCAAGTGGCCCAGGTAGAGGCATTGCAGCGCCAGTCCGTCGGGGCTGTCATCCAGCACGGTGAGGCGCAGGCGGATACGGCCGTCGTCCGCCGTGCCCAACCATTCCAACTGCGTGACGCGGGCAATGGCGTAACCAATTTCCAGCGGCATATCTACTTCCCAAACATCCCCTTCTTGATGATTTCCCCACGCTGGCTGGAAGGTAATTTGGCGATAAAGGTTGTTGAGCTCGGTGGTCAAAGTGGCGGTTATCGTTTGCGCGTCGTCGGCAGTGGGCTGCCATTGGGTAATGTATTCTTGCTGTAAGCCGTTGGTGGTGGCATCGGTGACCGGAAGCCCACCTTGCCCGGCAATCGGTTCGTAAAAGCGACCTTGAGCATCCACCATCGAGTTGGCATAGGTCAAGGCTTGCTGCGGCGGGAAGGCCAACGGATCCATGCCCCAAATTGGATCAACCTGGGTCAGCGTCGTCAGGCTGGTGGCGCTTGGCGCGAATTCGGCCGTTTTCACCGTCATCGTCACGCCAAATTGGGACCCTGAAGCCAGGGGCGGCTCATTTACCGGCAAACTTTGATAGAGGCGATCGACCTGCACAAAAATTTGCCCGTCTGTGACATGCACAAAATATTGGTCAAGATTGCGATTGCTCCACAGTTCAGTAGACTGTTCGAGGTTGAGACGGCCGTTCAATTCCCACTCATCCCCGGAACACGGATCGGTAAAGCGTTGGTTTGCTTCGTCCCAGGCAAACTGGCATTCCTCTACGCTGACGCGGTCATCATACTCTGGGGAAACAGGCGAAAAGGCGATGAGCTGCCCATCCGGCGTGTGTACCAGCCAGAAGCTGCCAAATCGGTACGGCGTCTCGCTGGGCGGGTAATTTTCCAGCGTCAAGGGGGGATCAATCAGCGGATGCTCCACGTCACCGAGGTCGAGCAGTGGCTCTTCGCCTGCGGGGATGGTGAATTGAAAATAGTCGGCAAAGATGGTAACGGCCGTAAATGGCAAATCACGCAGGGTGAAACGGCCGTCTCCCAACGTTTCCGTCACGGGCGGTTCGCCCGGTGCCAGCCGCAGCTGCACCGCGGGCACTGGCTGCTCGTCGCTGGTGATGATACGGCCGTTCACTGTCCGACCGGCCGAAGCTGTTTCCTCTGCAACCTGAAACGCTTCATCCGAAATCGGTTCATCCAGGACAAGTGAGAGAAATTCCACCTCACCCGTGATTGCGCCCTCTCCATACTCCCAAGACTTGAGAATGAGCCCTGTCTGCTGATCAATCCAAAAACGATTACGTCTCTCGCCGCCGTTCATCACGTCGAACCAATCTACCACCCAGGCCTGGCGCTCTAAAATAGGCTCTTCCGCAATAAGTTCAAACCGTCCAACGCGCTGGGCAAATCCTGCCGGAAAGATGTAATCACCGGCAAAACCGAAACCCATTCCCACCATCGGGTGGGGATAAACTGTGATTGGCTGTATTTCTTCTAAGGAAATGGGTAGAAGTGAAAGGTCATGCATAATCCGCTGCTGGGCAGATTCATCTGTGCCCAACGTTGCCTGATAATCAGCGCCAGAAATTTGGGCTAGATAAGGCTGGCGAATAAGTATCGTATGCTGCAATACCTGGGAACTGGTAGTGCTCCATTGCCCTCTTACCTCGGCTTGCAGCGTTTGCCAGCGGTTATGTGAATCGAGCATCAAGTTAATCATATCGCGAGAAAAATCGTCAATATCCTCGATATTGGCCACATATTGGGCAACTCTGGTTTCTTCAAATGTGAGGTGGGAGGAACTGGATTCGGGAGTATTGGAAGAATAAGTTGTCTCTGTAGACTCACTCGATAGAGTTGATGGAACATCTGCTTCACAGGCTATCAAGCTAAGTAAAACGGTGAAACAAAACAAACATTTTGCACGGTTAAGAACCATTTTTCACCTCTCAACTGTTTGATTCAACTGATCGTTTACCGGAATGTTAATCGGTTTGAGAGGGAAACAAAGGATTGGCGGGGGCCATTAATCAACTACAAATTTTGAGAACAAGCAGATTACACAAAATCAATCTGTGTAATCTGCGTAATCTGTGGATAAAAATTAGGGGGTTGGTTTTTCGACGGGGCGCGGTGAGGGAAACGGCCGTTTCCCACCCCACTTCAGCAGCCCATTCACAATCATCACCCCCAGCAAAATGAGGGCAAAGCCAGCGTAGGCGTGCCAGGTGAGCTGCTCGTTGAGCACCAGCACGCCCAAAATGACGCCAAACACGGGGATGAGGTAGGTGGTCATCGAGACGTAGCTGGCCGGAGCGGTTTCCAGCAAACGATAGTAGACGACGAAGGCAACGGCCGTACCCAACACCCCCAGCGCCACCATCGACCCAATCACGTTCAACGACAGCGGCGGCAGCGAAAACGGCCGATCAATCAGCAGCGACAGCGGCAGCAAATAAATCGTGGCCATGATCATTTGCCCGGCCGGGGCCACCAGCGGCGGCAGGCCGCGCAAATGGGTGCGCGAATACACAATCGCCACGCCGTACAGCATCGCCGCCAGGGCCACGGCCAGCAGCCCCCACGTCGTCGCCTCCACCCCGTCCGTAAACGATGGCAAAATGAGCAAAATCAAGCCGGCAAAGCCAATCAGCACGCCCAGCAGCTTCTTGGGCGTCAGGCGATCATCGGCCACAAAGTAATGCGCCAAAATGATGGTAAACAGCGGCGTGGTGCCGTTAAGAATCGACGCCAGGGCGCTGTCGATATACTGCTCGCCCCAGCCAAACAGCACAAAGGGAATGGTGTTGTGGACCAGCCCCATCACTGCCAGATGCCGCCAAATTTTGCGGGAGCGCGGCAGCGATTTGCCCTGCACCAGCAAGAAGAGTGTGAGCAAAACGGCCGCAATCCCCACCCGCCCCAGCACCAGCGTCAGCGGCGGAATCTCCGCCACGGCGACTTTGATAAACAAAAAAGATGGCCCCCACAAGGCGGCCAACAAGACCAGAAGCAAAAAGTTCTTGAGTTTCATAACGGTTCCTGTTGTTGAATTTGGTGTTTAGGTGTTTAACTGTTTTCTGCTTAATTTATAGCCGATTACGCCGCGCCAATCGATCCAGAACTTGCGGAATAATTACTCAATTACCCAATTACTCAATTACCCAGTTACCTCTCTCCACGCCGCATAAATGCGCTCCATCTGGGCAATGTGCTCGGGCACGTGGCGGCTGTAGGTGTCCAGCCAATCGTCGAAGGTCATCTGGCCGCTTTCGGGGTGATACGCTTCGTGCTGCCAAACTGCGTCGGGAACGGTTTGGATCAGTTCGTAGGAGCTTTGCCGCAGCCAGTTGAAGAGGGAAACGGCCGTATCCACATCCAACCCATGATAATTCAGCACCCTGGCCCACTGGTTCTCATCATACGCCATCAGCGGTTCGCCCGGTTCGGCAATGAAGCGGCGGCAGCGCACATAACTGTTCGCCTCACTGTCGGTAATGTGCACCACAATTTCATGAATGGTCCAATCATCTACCTGCGAACGATATTGCCACATTTCGCGGGGAAATCGGGCCAGGGCGGCGGCCAACAAGTCGTAAGCCTGCCCGTACAGCGCCATCTTTTCTTGTCGGTTGGTTTGATTGGTCACGCAACACCTCCATCAGTCGCTATGCGCATTTCTTCTTTAAACGTAGACATCACAATGCTGCTGGTCGATTTGGCCACCAGCGTGTAGGTGCGCAGCCGCTCTAGCAGCTTCTCCAGATCGCCCGTGCTCGCCACCCGCACCTTGAGCAGGTAACATTCTTCGCCGGCGACCGAATGGCACTCCAAAATATCTGGCTCTGCCTGGCAGCGCGCCACAAAATCTTGCTTGCACGCGGCGTAATCTTCGCCCGGTGCCGTGCCAATGATCAGCCGCACAAAAGCGGTGATCGGTTTGCCCAGCTTTTGCGCATCGACCACGGCAACGTACCGCTGGATGATCTCTTTTTTCTCCAGCTTTTTGATGCGCTCGAAGACGGTGGAGGTGGTTAGCCCCACCTGTTCGGCAATGGCGGCGTTGGATAAACGTGCGTCTACCTGCAAAAGATCAAGAATCCGGGCATCAATTTCGTCAATCATCTTGTGAATATCACTTTTTGTAGAATATTTTTCGCAATTATTCAATATATTCGGGAAATTATACGGATGCGCTCAAATTTGTCAATTTCCCATTTTTCTGGCTTTTGGTACAATGCTCCGCGATGAAAAACAAGGGACTTATCTGGCTGGGTGTGCTGTTTGGATTATGCTTGCTAACGGGCTGTGGCTGGGAAACGGCCGTTGTCCCCCCACCCCCGCTGCCCACCCTGGTTCCCACAGGCTTGCCCGCCGCCACGTCAACGCTGCCGCCGCCATCTGTGGCCGGGGCCACACCCATTGCCCAACAGCCCGCCAACACCCCGGCACCAACCGCCACCCCCACCGCCACCGCCACACCGACCATCACCCCGTCGCCCACGCCAACCGCCACCCCCATCGGCCCCTGCGACGAGCGCCTGCCGCGTGATGATCTGTTCACCATCGTTACCCAAACGTACGGCCTCAGCCGCGACTACGCCCCGCAAGATTTGGTCCTGCTCACCGACTATTTGCCGGTGAACGTGACGCTGGGCTACCCCACCGAAATTCGCCAAATTGCCATTGGTCCGCTGGTGCAAATGATGGCCGACATGCAAAATTCGGGGCTGGAACCGTTCATCATCTCCGGCTACCGCAGCTACGCCGCCCAGGCGATCAGCTGGGACAAGTGGAACCGGGAAGAGCCGGAACGGGCCGCGATTTTGAGCGCCCGCCCCGGCCACAGTGAACACCAGCTGGGCACCACCGTCGATTTTGGCTCGCCAGAACTCGCCGAAATCGTGGGCATCGCCGATATTGAGTTCCACACCTACTTTTACCAGACCAGCGAAGGCATCTGGCTGGCCGAAAACGCCCACCGCTACGGCTTCACCCTCAGCTACCCACGCGGGGCGCAGGAGCTGACTGGCTTTTTCTACGAGCCGTGGCATTTCCGCTATGTGGGCCAGGAGATGGCCACCTTTTTGCATGAGTCAGGCACTTACCTGACCGAATACCAGCTCATCAACCAACCGGAGCCTTGCATCCCATGAGAGGTTTTTATCCACAGATTACGCAGATTTCGCAGATTTTTAGGCTCATCTTGCACTTGTCGTTCCCGCGAAAGCGGGAATCCAGCCGCCCCCACCAGAAAATGGATTCCCGCCTGCGCGGGAATGACAAGCTAAGAGGGGCTCTTTTTTCTTTTGATACTTGCTTTCTTGATGGGATGTGGGCAAACGGCCGTTTCCACCAACCCACTCCCCACCATCGCCCCAACCCTGACCCAACCAACCGGCACGCTGCCCGCCCCGCCCACGCCCATCCCGGCGACAAATACGCCCGCGCCAGCGACGGCAACGCTGGTGCCCACCCAAATCCCCTCCACCAGCACCCCCCTCGCCCCGCTCACCCTGGCCGTGCCGGAAAATTGGCAGCCCATCGTTAGCGAAGCGCTGGCGGCGGCAAACACCGATCGCACTTGGCAACTTGTGCCCAGCAGCGAACCCGCCGACGCTCAGCTAAGCGAAAATGGCGCGGGGCAGCTGGTTTGGCAAGAGCCAATCGTGCTGGCCGTGCCCTTTGTAACGGAGTGGGAAGATGTGCCCCAGGCGGATGCGGAAGCGATTTTGGCCAACGGGCATGAGCTGGCCGTGGTGCTGCCCTGGTCGGCACTGACGCCAGATTGGAAGCCGCTGCGGGTAGACGGCCGTTTCCCCACCGACGCCAACTACCCATTTGTTAATCGCCTCACCCTGCAAACAAACAGTGCAGCCGCCAACGAACTGCTGCCCATCCTGCAAACCGCCCTCGCCCCAGAGCCAGTGGTGCACCTGGCCAGCGTGGGGGACATCATGCTGGATCGCGGACTGGGCATCGTCATCCAGGGCGGCAATCTGGCCTACCCGTTCGCCAAAGTCGCCGATTTGCTGCAAAACGCAGACATCACCGTGGGCAACATGGAGTCGGCGCTGGGCACGCTGGGCGAACCAGCCGCCAAGAGCTATCCGTTCCGCGCCCCGCCCGTGGCCGCCGAGGCGCTGGCGCTGGGCGGCTTCGACGTGGTGTCATTGGCCAACAACCACGGCATGGATTACGGCCCAGAAGCGCTGCTGCAAGCGATTGAGCTGCTGCAAGCCCAGGGGGTCACTCCGATTGGCGCGGGAACCAATTTTGAGGCCGCCCACGCGCCGCACATCACCCAAATCAACGGGCTGTCGCTGGCGTTTTTGGCCTACGTAAATGTGCCGATTGAGGCGCGGAGTGCGTTTGATACGGCCGTTTGGACCGCCACCGATACCACCCCCGGCCTCGCCTGGGCCGATCCTGAGGTGATTGCTGCGGATGTAACGGCCGTTCGCGGTCAGGTCGATCACGTCATTGTGGTGCTGCACAGCGGCTACGAATATGTCGAGGAACCGAGCCCGCCGCAGGTGGCCGCCGCCGAGGCCGCCATCGACGCCGGGGCCAAGCTGGTCATCGGCCACCATGCCCACATTTTGCAGGGGATTGATTTTTACAACGGTGGGGTGATTGTGTATGGGCTGGGGAATTTTGCTTTTGAGATTGACGGGCCGCCAGAAACGGCCGTGCTCAACGTTTGGCTGGATGCAGAGGGCGTGCGCTCGCTGGAGCTCATCCCGGCCATCATTCAAGAAGGTGGCGCACCCCGCCTGGCCGAAAGCTGGGAAGCGGCCCCCATTTTGCGCCAGGTCTACTTTTTAACGCGCATTTTGAACTCACGATGAGAGGGCGGTAGTGAGTTTTACGGCCGTTTCCTCTTCCAAACACACATTTTCCTGAATGGTACGCAGCGTTGCCTGGCTAAACGTCGCTTTGATTTCGGCCGCAGTCAGCTTGGCCAGCCGTAAGGCAATCAAAAACGTGCCTGGGTCCAAAATGCAAACGCCCGCGTACTGCTTCAGCGTCAGCAAATCCTTGTCGCTGCTCACCAAATAATGCGCTTTGCCTGCCACGGCACACGCCAAAAACTTGTCATCTTTGGGGTCACGGCACACCCCAACCACAGGTGTCACCTCCTGTAGCAACAATGTTTGCTTTTCGATCTTCTCCAGAATAAATTTTCTGGCACGACCACCTCTAGAGATAAGAAACGGCCGTTCCAATACATCCAGCAGCTCACTATGCGTAGCAGCCGAAAAGACAGGCAAAATTTCGCCATCTTCCCAGGCATCCACAATCTTGACCATAATTTCCCCCTGCGTCAGGGCATAGCTGATCAAGCAACTGGTATCAATAACGACGTTTAACATTTAGTCGGCCTGCTTCTTGGCTTGCTGTTCTTCCCAAACTTCCTGGCGAGCTTGCTCAATGAGAGCCAACACGTCGGCTTCCGTCAGGTCGGCATTTCGCTCCGCGTTTTCGGCGGCAATTTCCTTCAATTCGCTAAAAAATGCTTCACGCTCTTGCTGGTAACGCAAAAAGTTTTGGTATTGGTCCAAATCCACAATGGCCACCTGTGGCCGACCAAAAGTTTCTACCACGTAGGTCGCCTTCTCTTCCTTGATTTCCTGAATCACATCCGTCAATTTTTGCCGTAAATCGGTTGTGCCAATTTGTTTTTCCATTTTTACACACCTTATAAAGTTTATAAACATTATAAAGTTAGATTCCAAATTTACAAGATTTCAAAAATCTCTTCCCCAATTGGGTCAAAATACAAAATGCAAGACTTTTGAAATCTTCGCGGGATCAAAAAAAGGCAACGGCCGTTTCCAACCGTTGCCTTTTTCACATTAGTAAACCACCGCTGGTTCAAACTGCGGCGGCAGCGCCAGCGGCCAATTAAAAGCCAGCAGCGCCGACCGCGCCAGCAAGCGAACCCGCCGCCACACGCCACTGCGGCGCAAAGCCACATCCGTGCAGGTATGATCCAAACAAACCCGCATCAAGTCGCGCCGCAGTGAAGCCAATACCTCTTTTTGTGCGTCAGTCAGAGTGTCCGCCTCTGCCACAAAAACTGGTTCAGATTGTTCAAATTCCTGTATCAAACGACTCACTTTACACGCTTCGTTGGGATACAGGCGCAGTTGCCCCGTCACTGGCAGCGCCAGCGCTTGCAAAACTGCTCGTAATTCATTCGGTTGCGTATTCATTGTATCCCGTCCTTCGTAAGTCATTGGGTAATTGAGTAATTCAACCTAATTACCCAATTACCTAATGACTCAATTACACACTTGCTGGCACCTCGCCATCCAGCCCATACACCTTCTGCCGCTCATCGCGGAACTGTTTGGTGTACAGGTTGTAATAATGGCCGCGCGCCCGGATTAGCTCGGCGTGAGTGCCCATTTCCGACACACCACCGTTTTCAATCACCATAATCCGGTCGGCGCTTTTGATGGTAGACAGCCGATGGGCGATGATGAAGCTGGTACGGCCGTTCATCAACGCCTCCATTCCCTGCTGAATCAACGCCTCCGTCAGCGTGTCCACTGAACTCGTCGCCTCGTCCATGATAAAGATGTCTGGCTTGGCCAAAATCGCCCGCGCCAGGCTGATCAGCTGCTTTTGACCCACAGAGAGCAGCACACCGCCCTCACCTACTTCGGTTTGGTACCCTTTTTCTAACCGCAAGATAAAGTCATGAGCGCCAGCCATTTTGGCCGCTTGCTCAACTTCGGCGTCGGTGGCATCCAGACGGCCGTACCGCAAATTATCCCCCACCGTCCCAGAAAACAGATGTGGCGTTTGCAGCACCATCCCAATCCGTGACTGGATCGCATGTTGGGTCAGCTGGGTGTAATCGTGCCCGTTGATCAAAATCTTGCCCGCCGTCGGTTCATAGAAGCGGCAAATCAGATTCACCAACGTCGATTTACCCGCCCCCGTGGGGCCAACCAGCGCCACCGTCTCCCCTTGCGGGATGCGCAGCGAAAAGTTCTCCAACACCGGCTTACCATCTTCATAATGGAACGACACGTTATCAAACAGAATGTCGCCGCGAATGCTGCCCGGGTCAATCGCCTCCGGCGCATCCACAATCTCCGGCTTTGTGTCTAGCAGCGAAAAGATACGCTCACCAGAAGCAACCGCCTGCTGCATCGTGGCATACACCGCCGCCATCTGCTGAATCGGCCACAGCATGAAGGTGACGTAAGAGATGAATGCCTGCAAGCCACCAATCGTCATGCCGCCAACCTCAAACTGCCAGCCGCTAAACCAGACCACGGCCGCAATGCCGCTGGCGCTCACCAACTGCACCGCTGGCAAAAACAGCGCCGACAGCCACGCCGCCCGGTAAGATGCCTGGTACATGTCGTCGGTCAGTTCGCTGAACTGGCCCAGGTTTTCCCGCTCGCGCCCCAAAGATTTCACCACGCGCACGCCGTTGATGCTCTCGCTGTAAGCGCCGGTAATCCGGGAGTTCAGCTTGCGCACCCGGCGGTACTCTGTCAGGATGCGCTGCTTGAAGGTGATGGCCACTTTCCACAATGCCGGAATCATCAGCACCACCAGCAAGGTCAGCTTCCAGTTGATGGCCAACATAAACCCGACGGAGGTGGTGATGCTGGTAATGGTCCACGCCGTATCCAGAAAACCCCAGGAAACCAGATCACCCACCCGCGTGGCGTCCGACGTCACGCGAGACATAATCCAGCCATCGGCCGTGCGGTTGTAGTAAGACAACGGCAGCTTTTGCAGATGGGCAAACATCTTTTTGCGCAAATCATACTGCACCAGATGGCCCAGGTAACCGGCTGCCAAAATAAAGGCAAAAACAAACACGGCAAAGACCAGGAACCATGCCCCGTACTGAACCGCCAGCGCATAGAGTCGGTCCAGATCACGGGCCAAAATGCCTTCATCGATCATCTGCTTGGTTAAGAATGTAAAGTATGCTTCGATGAGGGAAACGGCCGTAATACACACCAAAAACGTCGCCATCATCGGCCAATGATCCAGCCCCACCCGCAAAATGCGGCGCACCGTTTCCCCATTTACCTGACTATCAAATTCTTCTTCTTCAAAATAATGTTCAGACATGATATTTCTCGTTTTTGTTTGTAGAGACGTTGCAATGCAACGTCTCTACACTTTAATCACCCGCCTGCGGCAACTTGTGGTACCCATTCTGGCGACCATTTGCGGCCACAGTAGACAAATCTGCTTCCAGCTCATCCTCGATGCGGGATTGCAGGTCGTAAATGCGCTGGTACGTGCCGGGCACGTTGACCAAGGTGTCATGGGTGCCACGCTGTACGATACGGCCGTTTTCCAACACCAGCACCAAATCCGCATCCATCACGCTCTGAATCCGGTGGGCAATCAGGAACGTTGTCCGTGAATCCATCAGCCGGTCCAGCGCCGCCCGGATTTCCGCCTCCGTCTCCGTATCCACCGAAGAAGTCGCGTCATCCAGAATCAGCAGGCGCGGATTACGCAAAAAGGTGCGAGCCAGCGTCACGCGCTGCTTCTGGCCACCAGAGAGCGTCACACCACGCTCACCCACCATCGTCTCGTACCCCTTGGGAAAAGAGAGGATGACCTCGTGCACCGCAGCAGCGCGGGCAGCGGCTTCCACTTCAGCATCCGTCACCTCACGCGTTACGCCGTAGGTGATGTTGTCCCGAATCGACAGCGAAAACAGGAACGGTTCCTGCATCACAATGCCAATCTGCTGCCGCAGGTAGTCACGCGGATAGGTTTTTAACTCTACATCGTCGAGGAGAATACGGCCGTCCGTATACTCATAAAAACGCGGCAGCAAGTTCACCAGCGACGTCTTGCCAGAGCCAGTGCCACCCAACAAGGCCACCACCTGCCCCGGTTCCACGGCAAAATCGATGTCATGCAGCACCTGTTCTTCTTCGCCTTCGTAGGTAAAGTCCACGTGCTCAAAGCGCACCGCCCCCCGTACCGGATGGTCTGGCCGCAGCTGGCCTTCACTGATCGGCTCACGCTCTTGCTGGACAATATGGAGGATACGGCCGTAACTCACCAAACCCGTCGAAACATCCGCAATCAACCGGCCCAAGTTACGAATCGGCCAAATAATCTGCGACAAAAAGCCCACATAAGCAATGTAAGCCCCAGGCGTAATCGTGCCCTCAATCGCCAGCCGCGCCCCAATGACATACCCAATCAGCAGCTGCGCCCCGCTCATCAAATCCGTAGACGGCCAATACAGCGCATGCATCATCGTCAAACGCCGCCCACGCAGATACTTTTCCTGGTTCTCCACCTCAAACATCTCCGTCTCAAACTGCTGGCGGGCAAACGCCTTCACCACCCGCACCCCAGAGACATTCTCCTGCAACCGGTTAGACAGCGTCGCTTCCTGATCCTGGAAATGCTCATACGCCTGCCCCACCTTCACAAAGAAAAAAAGCGAGATCAGCAGCACCACCGGAATCACCACAATCGACCAAAAAGCCAAACCCACGTCAATCGTCAGCAGGGCAATGAAGTTCACAATGAACAACAGCACAATCCGGCCAATGCCCACCGCCTGCTCCGCAAACAGCCGCCGCACCGTATCCACATCAGATGTAGACCGCTGGAGCAGCTCACCCGTTTGCATATTGTCGTGGTACGTAAAGGTCAGTCGCTGAATATGATCATACAAAAAGTCACGAATGCGCAGCGTCGCCTTTTCAGATACTTTGGCCGCCAGACGGCCACCCACAAAAGTAAACAAACCTTGCAGTGTCGCCAGCCCAATGAAGCCCAAAGCCACCCAGGGCAGCATGCTTAACATGTTTTCAGCAGGCAAAATCGTGTCGATAAAGTAGCCCAGAAAGTAATAAATACCCGTCTGGGCCAGAGCCGCAATGCCAACACAAACAATGGCAATAACGTAGAGGAGTTGATACCCACGCAGCAGCCGCCACAGCCCCACAAATTTGTTACCAACAACTGTCTCTTTCAGGTTAAACGTTTCAAGATTCATGATAATTTCCGTTATTACGGGACAGCTCATTCCAGGCAATCCCTTTGTTTTCTCAAGAGTATCAACTGAAGTTGACACCCTTTGTCTGGAATTATTTCGCCGCTTTTTTGAGAACAAAAAACGCCACAGGGCGTACCCGTGGCGTTCAAAGCAGCAAACAAAAAACGGTCACGGGCTTGTAGCGCCGTGACCGTTGGTATCAACTCTTATTTGTGAAGAAAATCACAAAGGAGGTTCCTGGTCACAGGCGCAAAGGGTGGCACTGCCACCAAAGGCATCACGAGAAGCGATGAGCAAGATGATGTCATGGTACTTATACATTTACGCCTATCTCCTTTAAGATTTTTTTGCTGCTTTTTCACAGCCTGCGCACTATAACATAGCTTTTTTAGCGCGTCAAGGCTGATTTTTGCCGGGTAGAGACGTTGCCATGCAACCTCTTTCTACAGATCACCCGCGATGTAAGCCTCAGTCAATTTGCGTGCCTCATCGTCGGTGAACTGTTCTGGCGGCGTCTTCATGAAGTAAGACGACGGCGCAATCAGCGGGCCGCCGATATTGCGATCCAGAGCCAGCTTGGCGCAGCGCACGGCATCAATCATCACCCCAGCCGAGTTGGGCGAATCCCATACTTCCAGCTTGAGCTCCAAATTGAGCGGCACGTTGCCGAAGGCGCGGCCTTCCATGCGGATGTGGCACCATTTGCGATCGGTGAGCCAGGGCACGTAATCACTGGGGCCAACGTGCACGTTTTCTTCGCCCAGGTCGTAAGGGAGCTGGCTGGTAACAGCACCGGTTTTGGAAATTTTCTTGGATTCCAGCCGTTCCCGTTCCAGCATGTTGTAGAAATCCATATTGCCACCAAAGTTGAGCTGGTAGGTGCGGTCTAGATGAATGCCGCGATCCTTGAACAAATTGGTCAGTACGCGGTGGGTGATGGTAGCCCCTACCTGGCTCTTGATGTCGTCGCCGACGATGGGCAGACCGCGCTCGGCAAAGCGCTTGCTCCAATATTCCGAACTGGCAATAAAGACCGGGATGCCATTGACAAAAGCACAGCCTGCATCCAGCGCCTGCTCCACATACCATTTGGTGGCCATCTCGGAGCCAACCGGCATGAAGTTCACAATCACATCCGTCTTGGTATCTTTCAAAATTTTGACAATGTTGTCGGTTGGCCCAGGCGCTTTGGTAACCTTTGTTTTGACGTATTTGCCCAATCCGTCGTGGGTCATGCCGCGCGAAACGGGAACGTTTAAATTTGGCACTTCAGCAAATTTGATGGTGTTGTTGGGCTCGGCCCAAATGGCTTCGCTGAGGTCTTTGCCCACTTTACCTTCCACCACGTCAAAGGCGGCCGAAAATTCAATGTCGCGTACGTGGTAGCCACCAACCGTGGCGTGCATAAGTCCAGGAATTTCGGCGTCATCCGCCGCGTCTTTGTAATATTGGACGCCTTGCACCAGCGAGCTGGCACAGTTGCCAACGCCGATGATGGCTACGCGTACTTTTTTTCTTTCTGACATAATTTCTCCTAAATATTGCTAGAAGTTCAACTTCTTAGAGAAGTTGAACTTCTTTTTAATAATTGTTACAGGTTTTTTTTATATTTCCAACGGCCGATTATACCTCAAATCAGAACCAGCTGCGGGAAATTTTGAGGTATTCAAGAACGTGAGTTCGGCCGTTTTCCCCTACCCCTGTGCCAAACGGATCGCCGCTTTCGGGCAGGCATTCCAAAATGATGGGCACCTCGGGCACGGCTTCCAGCGCCCAGAGGTGCAGGCCCAATTTCAGGTGGCCGTGGCCAATGGCCTGGCGGTTGGAATCGGCCATGTAGAAGAGGGCGAGCTTGTCACCAGCGGTGCGCATGGTGGCGGCGGCGTCTTGCTCTTCGAGGTTCATGTGGTAGGCGCTGAGGGTGAGGCTGAGATTGGGCTGGTTGAGGCGGTTGAGCAGGGCCAGGGTTTCGGCCGTTTTTGTGCACAAAAAGCTCTCGTACCGGTTCACCACCTCTACCGCCAGCCGGATATTGCGCCCGGCAGCGAAGGTGGCCAGGTGGGAAACGGCCGTTTCCCACACCCCCATCTCCTCTTCCTTGCTGCTGATTGGCCGAATGCGCCCCGGCAGGTTGCGCAGGGTGACGACGGGGGCTTGCAGGGTGACGGCCGTTTCTATCACCTCTTCCACGTGGGCGATGGCGGTTTGGCGAACGGCCGTATCGGGATGAGCCAAATCCACCGGGCTGGGCGTAACGGCAAAGCAAGAGAGCTCATTATCCTGCAAAGTCTGAGCCGCCCTGGCCACTGTTTCTATCTGCGCAAACGGCAACACAACACCGTCATACTTCAGATTGGCTACCAGCGGCGCAGATTCTGCCAGAGGCATCTGGCCCAGGGTCCAGAGTGCAACGCCCAACTTGGGGCGGGAGAAAATTTCCATTGTCAATCCTTTTAAAAGGTTTATCCACAGATTTCGGAGGAGACAAAGATTTTTTTTCCAAAAAACCCTCAAACCTTGGGACTTGACTGTCCCCTGATTGCCCTGATTCAAGGGATTAAAAATCAGGTGAACCAGGACAATCAGCGTTCTATTCGTGAATCCAGCCGCCGCATGATGAGCAGCGCTGCACCCAACAGCAAAAGCAGGATGAGGCCAACGGCCGTCATCAACCAGCCCAACTGAAAGCTGCGCGGGGCGAAGGTGAACACGACCTCATGATCACCGGCTGGCAGCAACACACCCCGGAACAGACCATCCGCCTGAAGCAGTTCGGCGGGTGCGCCATCGACAATTACCTGCCAGCCGGGGTAAAAAGCGTCGGTGAGCAGGAGCAGTTGGGGCTGGCTGCTGCGGGTTTGCACGATAACCTGCTCCGGCGCGTAGTGCGTAATGACCGCGCTGGCGCTGGGGTCTGTGGCCCCTGCCTGATTTTCGCCATTGCCGAGCAGAACGGCCGTTTCTCTCACCAAAAATTCAGGTTGCTGGAGGGTTTGCAGGACGGCCGTTTCGTCCGGCTGCCACACCCAATTCGAGAGCAAAAAGGCACGCGGCAGCACGTCCAGATTCTCGTAGATTTTCACGTCGCCAGAATGGATGAGGCGGTAATTGCCCAGCACCAGCGGCTGAAAAGTATCTTCAATTTCATTGATGAGCGTCGCCCCAAAAATGTGCCACATTCCTTGGGCTGGCGCGTGCAAAACCAGCCTGACGGGCACGGCCTCGTCGGCCAGCTGCCGCAGCGTAACGGAAGCAGGCCACCCGGCACGCACCACGCCGCTGGCAACAGCAAAGGCGGGCAGTTCCCAGCGATCGCCTGCTTCGGTTTCCACTTCTACCCAGCCTGGCTCCCCTTCGGAAATGAAAGCCAGTGCGGTGGCGGTAAAGGTAGGCGTGTAGGCGATTTCCAGCGACTCGCCCGGCCCCAGCGTGATGGGGAATTCCAGGTCGAAAAAGGCAGTTGTGCCCAAGCTTACTTCTTGCCAGACATCCCCCACTTTGTCGGTGATGAGGTAGCGGCTGTTGGTGAGGTCTAGCCAGGTGTCGGGGGGAACGGCCGTTAAATGCTCACGAAGACGGCCGTCTGTCGTCCGGGTTCCTTCCGGCAACACAAGCTGCACAAATTGGCTATACGAATTTAGCGGCAAAATACCGCCGTCAAAACCATCCACCGCCGCCAAACCAAAGCTCAGCGGCAGATTGGGGCCGATGATCTCCTTTTGCTTGATGGCGATGGTGTAATCGTACTGCGCCTCCGGCGAAAGCTGGTCGCCGTAAATCGTGTCAATTTCCGCCTGGTCGCCCACGTCAAAAAAGATGTCGGACAAGCTCAAAAATCGATCCGGCGGTGCCTGGCAATCAGCGTCGTTTGGGTACGGATTTTCGGCCATCAAGCGGGCCAGCGGCGGCCGCAAATCAAAGTACGCTTCGGGCGTAGTGAGATTGTTGTAGGGATGGGTGCGCGTGCCCCAAAAAAGCAGCGCCGCCATCAGCGGCAGCAGCAGCCAGGGGGAGGCGGGCTGACGCACTTCCAGCTTGAAGCGGAAGCGATTTTGCGGCGCGTAGGCCACTCGCTGCCCCAAAATGAGGCCAAACAGCAGCGCCAATTCCAGCAGCCAGAGCAGCAGCGTGCCGGGGCCAGCCGCTTCAAACGGGGCTTCGGGGCCGGTCGGTAGGAACATCGCGCCGATTGGGGCCAGGGCATTCCAGGCAATGAGGCCAACCATCAGCCAGACGGCGTAGCGAAACGGCCGTTCCAGATGCCACAAATTTTCTTTCGCCCGCAGGGGCAGATTGCGCCAATCCCGCTGCCGCACCAGCCAGCGATCCAGCACCATTTGCCAACCCAGCCCGGCCAGCAGGGCCACGCCCAGGGCGTACACCGCCAGCCAGCGGGCGGGCACGCGGAACAGATCGAAGCCGGGCAGGCGGGCCAGCAGCCAGTTGAGCGGGTTAAAAATGCCCAGCGCCAGCAGCAAGCCCAGCAAAACGAGGGCGATGGTGGGCAGGACGCCGCGCCACTGCCGCCACTGCCACGCCGCCAAAAAGGCGAGCAGCAGCGCCGTCAGCGGCAAAATGGCGACGTATTCGGTAAAGAGAGATTGGCCGTAGGCGGGCAGCAGCGCCCGGTTGAGCAGCAGCGGGTGCAGCGAAAAGGAGAGCACTTCGTTGGGGGTCAGCCCGCCCTGTCGGCTGGATTGCTGGATCAGTTCAAAAGTGGGGAGGAGCTGAACGGCCGTTAGCAGCAGCGCCACGCCGCCACCCATCAGCAGCACCAGCGGCAGCCGCCGGTAAAATCTGCGCCACTGGAACGACAGCCCCAGCCCGTGCGGCGAATTGCGCAGCAGCCATGTTTCCAGCCAATGCGCCGCGCCCCAGGTGACGAGCATGACGCCAGTGATGAAGCTGGTTTGGGTGTGCCCGGCCAGCAGCTGCAGGCTAAACAGCAGGGCAAAACCAAACGCCCCCTGCCCCACCAGCACCCAGCGGTTGCCCAACCGGCTGCGAAACACGCGGGCGGCGACCCACAAAAACCAGGGCATCCAGGCCAGCCCTTGCAGCTGGTTGATGTGCTCCACCTGGGCGGTGAGATAGCCACCGAGGGCGAAGAGAACGGCCGTTACCAATCCCCCCCAGCGCCCCAGGCCCAGCGTTTGCCGTCCGGCCAAATAGGCTCCCACCCCGGCGATGAGCAGATGCAGCAAAATCGAGGCGCTGACGGCGTAGGGGGTGGGCAGCAGCAGCCAGACGGGCCAGTTGAGCGGGTAAAAGAAGCCGACCTGGCTGTTGGCCAAAAAGGGTGCGCCCATGAACAGGTGGGGATTCCAGAGGGGGATACGGCCGTTGCGCAGTGCCTCGGCAGCGGCGTCCCAATATGGGTAAAAGTAGAGGAAGGTATCGCCCCGGGCCAAAATGAGGTTGCTGAAGGCCATCTTGTTGAAAAAGATGGCCAGCAGCACCGGCAGCCACACCAGCGGCGGCAGTCGCTTGATTCGCTCAAGCCAGGTCATGCCACCACCCCAATATTAACCGCAGAGGGCGCGGAGAACGCAGAGATTTTTTGGTTATTTCTCTGCCAGGCATCAACTTGAAACGGGGAGGCTAACGGCTCTAAATATTCTGAATCAACAGATTTCACAGATTGTCCAGATTTTTTTATCTGTGAAATCTGTGTAATCTGTGGATTAATTTCATACAAAATAATCTGGTTGGATTGGGCAACGGCCGTTAGCGTAAAGCCGGCTTCTTGCACGGTGCGGATGATGGGTTGGGCAACGGCCGTATTGGGCAAAGCCAGATAACGCGGTGAACCATCCTGGCCCAAGGCGGCCAAATCGGTGGCGAGGGCGGCAGCGTGGGGGAACCAGCTGACGAAGACGCGCTTGTCGAACAGGTGGTAGCGCCATTGCCAGCTGAACCAATGGTCGTAGAGGACGGTGCCGTAGGGGGCGTCGGCCAGGGCAGCGGCGATGTCGGCCGCGCCTTGGTCGGATTGGGGGGAGCTGCCGAGGGGGGTACGGCCGTTCCGCGCCGCCCAGGAGGCTGAAAGCAACACGAGCCCCAACAAAATAATCGAGCCCCACCTAAGTGCCAGGCACGGGGCGCGGAAGTTTTGGTTAACCAGGATCGTTTGCCCCGTGCCTGGCACTTTCACTTTTAGTTGAGCGTAAGCGCGGGCCAGCAAAATCGCCAGGAGGGGCAGCAGGGGCAGCAGGTAACGGTCCCAGACGGGAATGGCGAACAGCCAGTGGCAGAGGCCGTAAGCCAGGATAAAAATTAGAAAAAGGCGGTCAAAATTTTTGACGCAAAGGCGCGAAGTGGGGGCAGGGGCAAAGGGGGCGGTTTGTCTTCGGAGATGTTGCGCTGTAGCCCAAAGCATGGCCGGGATGAGTAGGAAGAAAATGAGGGGGGAAACGGCCGTTTGCCATAAATCCACCCAGCTCCAAAACCTCGGCCAAAGTTCCCAGGAATGGCTGAGGCGGACGCCGCCAAAGTTGCCAATCTGAGTTTGCCAGAGGTGGAAACGGCCGTTGCGGGCCAATTCCCAGGCGAACAAAGCCAACAGCGGCGGCAGCAATCCGGCCAGCCAACGGCCCCATCTGGCCAGCCGCCAGCCAAAAATCCAGCCCAGGCCAAGCAGCAGCGGCAGAAACAAAATTGCCTGGTATTTGGTGAGCAGCGCCAGGCCGAACAGAATGCCCGACCAGCCGGGTTTTGGGAAAGTGACGGCCGTAAATGCAGCAATCAGTAGGCCAGTGAGCAGTGGATCGGTAAAGGCGGTGGGGCTGAATTGGATGGTGAGGGGGAACAGGGCGACGAGGGCGGCGGCGAGGACGGCCGTTTCTGCCTGACGATACAGTCTCCACACCCAAACCCCGATGAGCGGCACGAGCAACATCGAGGCAATCCAGCCGGGCCAGCGGGCGGCAAATTCTACGGGGCCAAACAGCGGGTAAAAGAGCGCTTGCAGGTAAAAGAGCAGCGGCGGCTTGTCGATGGGCTGCATGGCCAAAAGCGGATCGCGCCAGATGGCAATCTCCCGTGCCCAGGTGGCAAACAGCGCCTCATCTGCCTGAAAGCTGTTGGCAAACAGACCGGGGGCACGGAGAACGGCCGTTAGCCCGGTGACCAGCAGGAGGGGGAGCTTGGGGAAACGAGACATTGCTGCGCATGACGGTAAACGGTAATCGGTGGTCGGTAATCGGTGAATTGCCTACCGATTACGGTTTACGGATTACCGATTACGGGTCAGTCCACAAACCGGTACTTCAACAGGTAATACAGCGCTTTCGGCCCTTCGATCCATGGGTTGAGCTTTTTGCCCTCCTCAAATTCACGGCCGTTGTAAGAGATGGGCACTTCGTAGATGCGGTGGCCGCGCTTGAGCACTTTGGAGGTGATTTCTGGCTCAAACTCGAAGCCGCGCGAGCGCAGGGGAATGTCACGGATGACGTCGGCGCGGAACACTTTGTAGCACGTTTCCATGTCCGACAAAATGGTGTTGTAGACGATGTTGGTGATGAGCGTCAACAGCTTGTTGCCCACCATGTGCCAAAAGAACATCGTTTTGGTTGGCCCACCACGAAAACGAGAGCCGTAGACAACGGCCGTTTTCCCTTCCACAATCGGCCGAATCAACGCCGGATAATCGCGGGGGTCGTACTCTAAATCGGCATCCTGAATGAGAAAAATATCCCCCGTGGCATGGCTGAAGCCGGTGCGGACGGCCGCACCTTTGCCCTGGTTTTTCTCGTGCAGGTACACTTTGATTGAATCGTTTAGGGCGGCAACGGCCGTATACAGCTCCCGCGTGCCGTCCGTAGAGCCATCGTCTATCAGAATAATCTCATCGGCCAGTTCCACAGCCAACACCGCCTTCACCGACGCTTCCAACGTTTCCCGCTCGTTATAAACAGGCATAATGACAGATAATTTCACAGAATCCTCTTCCTAACCTGGTCAAACCAGAAACTAACAAGATTTTTATCAACAGATTTGGCAGATTTAGCAGATTCAATCTTTTTAATCTGCGAAATCTTTGATTTTGCCTATGCCGAGGCGAGCCAATTGTATAACAACCCCGCCGCAGATGCCCATTCGACTCGTCTACCCAACCCCGACGCATCCGCTATAATCAAGCCTATGAACCAGATTAAGAACCTCATTTTAGACATGGACGGCGTGCTGTGGCGGGGCGATGAGCCAATGCCTGGCCTGGCCGAGTTTTTCGAGACGATGCAATCCAAGGGCATTGGCGTGGTGATGGCCACCAACAATGCCTCCAAAACGCCGCAGCAGTACGTGGCCAAACTGGCCAAGTTTGGCGTCACCGTCAGCGAAGGGCAAATTTTCACCTCGGCGGAAGCGACGGGGGATTATTTGCAGCGCACTTACGAACCGGGCGTGAAGGCGTTTGTGGTGGGGGATGTGGGACTGGTAACGGCCGTTCAATCCCGCAATTTCCAGTTATTGAGTGTGGAAGAGGTGATGGGGGGAGAAACGGCCGTGTTCGTCGTCGCTGGCTTTAATCCCAACGCCACCTACCCGCAGCTGGCCGCTGGTGCCCTGCTCATCCACAAAGGCGCACAGTTCATCGGCACCAACCCGGACCTCACCTTTCCCAGTGAGTACGGCCCCCTGCCCGGCGCAGGCTCCTTCCTCGCTTTTTTGCAAGCCGCCACCGGCGTAGAACCCGTGGTCATTGGCAAACCCGGCCCGCTCATCTTCCAGATGGCCATGCAAAAGCTGGGCGGCACGCCACAAAACACCGCCATGGTCGGCGACCGCCTGGAAACGGACATCGCGGGCGGCAAAGCGGCGGGCATCCAAACCATCCTCGTCCTATCCGGCATCAGCCAGCGCCACGACGTCGCCCAAGCCAACGGCCTCCAGCCTGATTTCATCTTTGCGGATATTCAAGAAATTGCTACCCAAATTGCCAATGGATGAACCCATCATTTTTCGCGCCACTAGGAAATATCGCGTTCAACGTTTGGTAATGTCGATATTAGGTGTAGCCCTGCTTGGTTTTATTGGATTATTAAGCCTGGTCCAAGAAGGTAACAGAGTCGCACACATTATCGTATATCTAGTTTTTGGCGTTCTTCCAATCGTTATGGGCTTTCGTTCAAATTGGAAATCGCCCAAAAAACTGAATTTTGTGTTACACGGCGACAGCATAGGTGGCTCAACAGGTAATCAAAATTTTCAGC
Organism: Candidatus Leptofilum gracile; assembly: GCA_016713825.1. Taxonomy (GTDB): domain Bacteria; phylum Chloroflexota; class Anaerolineae; order Promineifilales; family Promineifilaceae; genus Leptofilum; species Leptofilum gracile. Next base: position 206,281 of record JADJOJ010000008.1, read on the forward strand.
TTCCTTTCTCCAAAATTTTGCATATTGAGAATCTTGGGCACGCCCTGAGAATAGATGCTACAGATAGTCAGTATCTACTGGAAAAACGCCATTTTAATTTGGAACAAATTCAAGTCGAACTAAAAAAGCGCCTCCATCCCGATGTTTTTGTTGAAGGAGGTTGGGTCAATTTACCTTCTTACCAAACAATTCAAGAACAAATAGATACCATGTTAGCGGAAATCTCTGCAAAATTGCCGTTGCGCATCAAACAAGAATTACCTACCTTCTTCAAGGGGATAATTGCCATAGGCATTATTCTCTTTACAGCAGCAACAATCTTCTCTTGGCAACAACTTGGCTTTGGCTCCTTATTTTTTCTCTTTTTGGCTGTGGCTTGCTTTCTTCTTTTGCTCCATCAAGGTATTTTGGAAATAGATGATCAACAAATCACATATGAAACCAGATTCAAAAAATACAAGATTCTCTGGGATGATGTAGTACGGGTTGAGCACGATGATGCACTTTCCCTCGCTTTCCACGGTCGGAATCAATGCCTGAGAACTTCTATAAATTCTGATTTTAATTGGGGCAAAAAACAAAAAGATGAGTTTTTCTTCTATCTTGATCACATCATAAAGCGAAAGAATATTGAACAGCGACAATCCCAATGGGCATCTTTGCGCTTTAACAAGAACACCAGAGTGCCAAAATGAATGAATCCCGCAATATTTACGATTTAACACATGACCAGCTAGTTGATTTTTTGTCTGAATTGGGCGAGCCGAAGTTTCGGGCGCAGCAGGTTTGGAATTGGCTGTACACCAAGTACGTCACCGACTTTGCGGAGATGCGTAATTTGCCGAAGAGCTTGATTGAGAAGCTGGAAGCCAACGCGGTTATCCACAGCGCCACCATTGCCAGCGAAGAGTATTCCAGTGATGGCCAAACCAAAAAGGTGCTTTTTAAGCTGCCCGACGGCCAATACATCGAAACGGTGCTCATGCGCTACGAGAAGCGGCGCACCCTGTGCATCAGCACGCAGGCGGGCTGCGCCATGGGCTGCGTCTTTTGCGCCACCGGGCAGATGGGCTTCTTCCGCAACCTCACCGTCAGCGAAATCGTGGCCCAGGTGCTCTACTTTGCCCACGAGCTGGCCCTCACCGAGGAGCACGTCACCAACATCGTGATGATGGGCATGGGCGAGCCGCTGCACAACTACAATAACACCCTCGCCGCCGTTGACCGCCTGACCGACGAAACTGGTTTCAACCTGGGCGCACGCAAAATCACCATTTCCACCGTGGGGCTGGTACCCGCCATCCGCCGCTACGCCGATGAGCAGCGCCAGACCCCTCTGGCCATCTCCCTGCACGCCGCCACCGACGCCGAGCGGGACAAGCTGATCCCCATTAACAGCCGCTGGCCCATTGCCGACCTGATGGACGCCTGCCATTACTACATTGAGAAAACGGGGCGGCGGCTAACCTTTGAATGGGCGCTCATCTCCGGCGAAAACGACACGATTGAGCAGGCGCGGGCGCTGGGCAACTTGCTGCACGGCATGTTGTGCCACGTCAACCTCATTCCGCTCAACCCCACGGCCGGTTTTAGCGGCGGTCCCTCCTCCAAAGAGCGCGTGGACGTGTTCCAGGCTGAACTGAGCCATTACGGCGTCAGCAGCACCGTGCGCGTGCGGCGCGGCATTGACATTCAGGCAGGCTGTGGCCAGCTGCGGGACCGGGTGGTCGGTAATCCGTGAACGGTGAACGGTCAACGGTCAACGGTAATCGGATTACCGATTACCGATTACCGATTCTAACAGCCGATGTACCAGCACGGATTATCCCGGTTGTTGTTAATGCGAATTTCGAAGTGGATATGCGGGCCGGAGGAGTTGCCGGTGTTGCCCGTTCCCCCAATCACATTCCCCTGATACACAATTTGCCCTGGCGTCACGTTGAAGCTGCTGAGATGGCCGTAAAACGTTTCGTAGCCATTGCCATGATTGACCACGATGAGGTTGCCATAGCCGTACACATTCCACCCAGCAAAAGTGACGGTTCCAGTATCGGCAGCATAGACGGGAGAACCTTCGGATAGGGCGATATCGAGGCCAGGATGACCGTACCAGAAGAATTGGGTGAAGTTGCGGGAGTTGACCGGGTAGATGAAGGTGCCGGTTCCCACGATAATCGGCCGTACGCTGCCTCCTTCGGAAGAAGTACCGCCAACGGAGGAAAGATCGGGCGGGGTCCAAACGAACAGTTCGCGCACGGCTCCGGGCACCATGATTTGGGTTTCGGGCTGAAGGCGATACGGAAATTCCAAATTATTTGGTTCGTAGGCAATTATCTCTTCGACAGGAATGCCGTATTGCAGGGCGAGGCTTTCCAGCGTGTCACCGGGCTGCACGTCGTGCAACACGCCGTCGATGGGCAGGATAATCAGCTCGGTGCCAACTTGCAGCAGGCTGGACTCTTCGCTGAGGCGCGGATTGCCGCCCAGGATGGTTTCTGGCTCGATGCCGTACTGCTCGGCGATGCCGTTGGGCGTTTCGCCGCGCACCACGGTGTGGGTGATGAATTCATGCTGGGGCAGCTTGCCCTCAAAGGTGCGGGGATTGGGTGCGGGAATCAGGCTGCTATCGTCCACAACGGGCAGTTCATCGGTGCCAAAGAGGAGGGGGTCGGTGGTGGCTTCGGGTTCGAGGGTGGGCAGCTGTTGGGCGAGTTCGCTTTGACTGGATTCGGCAACGGCCGTAATTGTCGGCTGCAAACCAAAACGCCAAACCAATAAAATCAGCACAGCGATGCCCACAATGACCAAATGCCCTTGCCAACGTCGCCAAATCGATCCAAATTTGTTCATAACAATACTCACAAAAATTTCCCCGGAAACTTTCTATGTGTTTGTTATCAAAATAGATTTTTTGCAGTTTCCGGGGAAATGACAGCACAATCAGGTGCAGTTTTGGTAACCACCGCCCAGACGGTCGAGGGGGTTGGTGCGAAAGTCGCGGTCGCGAATTTCAAAGTGGATGTGGGGGCCGCTGGACCGCCCGGTGTTGCCCGTGAAGCCAATCAAATCCCCCTGGTTTACCGTCTGGCCGGGGAATACACCGATACTGCTCAGATGGGCGTAAAACGTCTCAAAGCCATTGCCATGATTGATGACAATGAGATTGCCGTAATCGTAATAGGTACCAGCGGCAAAAGCGGCATAGGTAACGGTACCGGTATCGGAGGCGTACACGGGGGAGCCTTCGCTGGCGCTTACGTCCAGGCCGGGATGAAAGCCGTTGTAGAATTGGGTGATGCAACGGCCGTTGCTTGGCCAAATGTACGTACCCGTGCCAAACACCTTCCACTGCGGCTCCCCGGCCGCATTGGTGGCCACCGATTTGGGTGCCGTAAAGAAAAATTGTCCGATGGACGCCCCCGGAATCACCAGCTCCGATTCCGGCACCAGCCGATAAAAGGGGAATTCCAGATTGTTGGGCGCATAATCAATAATCGCCTGGGGCGTGACGCGGTACAGTTCGGCGATGCTTTCCAGCGTTTCCCCGGCCCGCACCTGGTGCAACACGCCATCCACCGGCAAAATCACCAACTGCGCCCCCACCTGAAGCTGGTTCGACTCCTGGCTGAGCCAGGAATTGCCACCTAGCAGCGTCTCGGCTGAAATGCCGTACTGACCTGCGATGATGTTGGGCGTTTCGCCACGGGCCACCTCGTGCATTTGGAACTCGTGGGCAGGTGGCTTGGTCTGGTAAGTACGGGGGTTAGGCAGCGGTGCCAGGCTGCTGTCGTTGATGACGGGCAGCGGGCCTTGGGGCAGCGGTGTGGGCGGAACGGCCGTTGCCGCCATATTTTCTTCGACGAGCGGGGGTTGGGTGGAAACGGCCGTAGCAACAACCAGCTCAGCCTCAGGCACCCCGCCCCACTGAAACTGACCCAGCGCAATTAAAATCAGCGCCCCACCTGCCAATATAAGATGCCCGCTCAAGCGGTGCCAAAAACGTTGCTCATTCATCATCAATCAGTCGGGGATGCTATCACAAAGCCCACACACAGCAAAAACGGGCCTGTTGCCAGACCCGTTTTCTTACAGTTCGTTCAGTTTCAGTCAGAAGTTCAACTTTTGTCAAAAGTTGAACTTCTTTACTACATCATATCCTTAGTCAACGTTTCCAGGAATTCGTAGTTGGTCTTCGTACCGCGCAGCCGCTCCATAACGGCCGACGTTGCGCTGCTAATATCGTAACCTGGGGTGTCCATCAGATGCCCCAACATACGGCGCATCATGTAAACCCGCTGCAATTCGTCGCCAGACAGCAGCAAATCTTCACGGCGGGTGCTAGACCGCTCAATATCAAAGGCCGGGAAGACACGACGCTCTTGCAAACGACGGCTGAGCAGCAACTCCATATTACCCGTACCCTTGAATTCTTCGTAAATCACGTCATCCATACGGCTGCCCGTATCCACCAAACAGGTCCCGATGATGGTCAGGCTGCCACCAAATTCCAGATTACGCGCTGCACCAAAGAAACGTTTGGGCGGGTACAAAGCTGTCGGGTCCAAACCACCAGAAAGCGTACGGCCGCTTGGCGAAACCGTCAGGTTATAACCACGCGCCAAACGCGTAATAGAGTCTAGCAAAATGACCACATCCCGGCCCGCTTCTACCAACCGTTTGGCTCGCTCCAGAGCCATCTCTGCCACTTTGCAATGCTGGCGCACCGGCTCATCAAAGGTGGAGCTGATCACTTCACCGTCGATGGAACGGTCCATATCCGTCACTTCTTCCGGCCGCTCACCAATCAGAACAACCATCAAATGAATATCCGGATAATTACTAGAAATACCGTTGGCAATCTCTTTCAGAACAGTCGTCTTACCCGCTTTAGGGGGCGATACAATTAAGCCACGCTGACCACGACCGATAGGCGCAACCAAATCTAATAAACGCGTAGAAAGAATATTGGGCTGAGTTTCTAGCTTTAATTTTTGGTCAGGGAAAATGGGGGTTAATGTTTCATACCGGGGGCGTTTCTTGGCTAAATCAGGGCTCATGCCATTGACAGATTCAACCCGAAGCAGGCTGTAATACTTCTCATTGTCTTTTGGCGCACGCACCTGCCCCATTACCCAATCGCCGGTGCGCAGCCCCAGGCGGCGAATTTGGGAATTAGAGACATAAATATCATCTGGACCGGGCAAATAATTTTTTGCCCGCAAAAAACCCATCTGCTGCTTGTCATCATCTACAATTTCTAAAACACCACCACGAAAATCATAGCCCTGTGCCTGGGCATTGGCCCGCAAAATTTCGTAGACCAACCCCTGCTTCTTCATGGTGCTGAAGCCAGGAATGTCCATATCCCGGGCCATATCTCTGAGTTCGGCAATTTTCTTTGATTCTAATTCGCCAATATCCATACAGTATTCTCCGCGTCAAGCAAGTCCGTGCTTTCCAGGCACGTCATATCGGGTTACCAACCATAATGAATGCGCTCATCACGAGATGCCAACCAGTTTATTATTGAAACAATGGTAAAATTGGGTGTCTTTCGTCTGCAAACGATATGGGATCAAGCATGAAGTCGTTTATTTCCAATGATGTCAGACAGGGGAAACGCCAATTACGTTATGCCTGCATACCTTAAAAAGGGTACTAAGTAAAAGCGGGAAAGCATTTAAAATAAGCAAACCCTCGTTTAGGGCTTTAACTCAAATAATCGGCCAAAATGTGACTTGCAAAATTCAAAACTTATTGCCGATTACCTAACATTTACTTTTGATTCGAATATTCTATTCTCACTCGCAGTTGAAAATTAAAAATTAGTTTGGCTTCCACAAATTCAGGGGAATTGACAATGCAGGTTTAATATGTATCGTTTTAACAATCAGTTTCTCGAATTAGGGAGTATACAAGGCAACCTTTTTACAGGCGGAGAAAAGTATAACACGCCCTTAAAACTCCGTCAACGTTCCCTGAAATCAGATTTTTAAACTGGAATTGGCTGGTGAGGAAACGGCCGTTTCCCCACCCAACACCACCCATATCTTAACCGCTTTGAGCCAAATCGGAAACAAGACTTTCTTCCTGCAAAAACCGCTCTACCTGGTAAACCAACGAACGATTACCCACAAACAAGGGCGTCCGCTGATGTAAATCTGCAGGCTCAATATCCAAAATAGGCTCGTACCCATTCGAGGCATACCCACCTGCCTGCTCCGCCAAAAACGCCAGCGGGCCAGCCTCATACAGCAGGCGAATTTTGCCTTCTGGTTTATTCACCTCCGCAGGATAACAAAAGATGCCACCTCGCAGCAAATTCCGATGAAAATCTGCCACCAATGAGCCGATATACCGCGAGGAAAGCGGCTTGCCTGTGCGCCCCTCGCCCCCTTGCAGCCAGCGCAGATACCGCTTCATGCCCGGCGTCCATTTTTCAAAGTAGGCATGATTTACGCTGTAATAGCTGGGCGGGTCCGGCAGGCGCATATTCTCATGCGAAAGCAAAAATTCGCCCAGTTCCGGGTCCAACGTAAAGCCATTCACGCCCTGGCCTGTGGTATACACCAGCATGGTGCTGGACCCGTACAAAACATAGCCCGCAGCAACCAGTTTTCGCCCCGGCTGCAACACATCCTCACGCCGTCCGCGCAAATCCCAATCCAGGCAACGATAGATGCCAAAAATAGTGCCAATACTCACGTTGACATCAATGTTGGAGGAGCCGTCTAGCGGATCGTACACTAAAACGTATGACCCTTTTTTGTACTGCTCAGGGATTGGCATAAAGTCATCGCGTTCTTCGGAGGCCATGGCGCACAAACGGCCTGTATGGTCACAAATGCGATAGATAATGTCATCCGCAAAAACATCTAGCTTTTGCTGATGTTCGCCCTGAATATTGGTGGCACCGGCCCGCCCCAAAATATCGGTAAGGCCAGCCCGATTGGTTTTATGGGCAATCACTTTAGCCGCCAGAGCGATGTCATATAAAAGGTTGGTAAACTCACCGCGCGCATAATCTGGCTGATAATCCAGAATGAAGCGCTCAATTGTCACAATTTTGGACATTCTTCACCTCCATGCAGGGTTCAGATCGTGGGAAAATCAGCACGCAGAAAGAACAATTTGTGGGAATTTTATCTGCGTCTGGAAAAACAAAGGTTTTTAAGGTGCCGATTGGGCTGCACCGGGATGGAACAACAGTTACAAGAAGACACGCGCCAGATAATAAGCAATCGCTACTGTCCACATAAGTGAATCGATACGGTCTAATGCGCCGCCATGCCCGGGGAAGAGGTTGCCCGAATCTTTGACGCCAGCCTCGCGTTTAAGCAAAGAGATGCCCAGATCGCCAATGGTGCCCAGCGTAGAAACCAGCAGGCCGAGTAGCAGCGCTTGCCCTGGGGCAATGCCTAGCAGCAAGCTGATGAGCACAGTAAAAAGTGTTCCCAGCACAATGCCGCCCACAAAGCCTTCTACGGTTTTGTTGGGGCTTAGCCGTGGCGAGAGGGCGTGTTTGCCCACAATGCCCCGGCCTGCCACAAAGCGGCCTACCAGGTACGCGCCAGAATCGGCAATCCAGGTGCTGAGCATGGCCAGCATAGTCCATTGCCAGGCCATGTCTGGCAAGCCGCGCAGGCGGAAAAAGTGGCCGCAAATCCAGCCAAACAAGATCAGCCCGGCAAAGGTGGCAAACCAATCTGCGGGAACGGCGTGGCCACGGCCGTTTTCATACTGCCACAAGGCATAGGTGGTTATGACCAGCAGGCTAAGCAGGAGCAGTGGACCAAAGAGGGCGGTATCTGGCCATTGGGCCAAAACCCATTGGAGAATGACCAAAGGCACAATAAGCAGCGGCGGCACGTGCCAGCCAATTTTGGTTGCTATCTGGCTATATTCTAAGGTTGCCAGAAACAAAATAATTGCAAGCGGGATAAAGTAAAACCAGCCACCCAGGTAGATCAGGTATAAAGCGATGGGACCGAGGGTGAAGGTGATTAGGGCACGTTGCAAAAACATAGGTTAGATGAAAAACGGCCGTGTCGCCAAAACCTCCGCACAGATGAAGAATTAAGAGGTTTCGGTAACCAAACCAAAGCGACGCTCACGCTGGTTAAAAGCCACAATGGCTTCATACAACTCTTCGCGCCCGAAATCTGGCCAGTAGACTGGGGTTGGATAAAACTCTGAATAGGCAGCTTGCCAGATCAAAAAATTGCTGATGCGCAGTTCCCCACTGGTGCGGATAACCAGGTCAGGGTCGGGCAAGCCGTTGGTAAACAAGTAGGAGCTGAACAAGCTCTCGGTTAAGGTTTCTGGGGGGATTTGGTCGGCCAACATTTGGCGCACGGCGTGCAAAATTTCGGCCCGACCACCGTAGTTGAAGGCCACATTTAGAATAAGCCGGTTGTTATTTTTGGTGAGTTCAATGGCATTGTGCACTTTATCTTGCAGATCTTGCTCTACGCCAGCCATGTCACCCAAGTGATGCAGGCACACGCCTTGTGCATTGAGCTCTTTGAGCTCTTGGTCCAAAACGCGGGCGATAATTTTCATTAACGCCCGCACTTCACGTTCTGGACGTCCCCAGTTTTCTGTGGAAAAAGCGTAGATAGTAAGAATTTTGATCCCAAATTCGACGCTGGCATTGATAATACGTCGTAAATTTTCGGCCCCTGCCCGGTGCCCGGCATGCCTGGGCAAACCGCGCTTTTTGGCCCAACGGCCGTTCCCATCCATGATGATGGCAACATGCTGCGGGATGCGGTACGGTTCCAAGTCGAGGGGCTTATCAAAATTTGACATACCTATCACTATACTTCCATGATCTCTTTTTCTTTCTGGCTACCCAATTCGTCGATCTGCTTCACATATTTATCGGTCAACTCTTGTAAATCGTCTTGTCCCCGGAAAAACTCATCTTCGGTGATCAGGGATTCGTTCTTAAAGTCACGCAGATCGTTTAGCGTGTCGCGCCGCACATTGCGTACAGCAACCTTGGCATCTTCCACGCGTTGGCCCACCAGTTTGCTCAGATCACGCCGCCGTTCTTCTGTCAGGCGGGGCAAATTGAGGCGAATTATTTTGCCATCGTTGTTGGGGTTCAAACCCAAGTTGGATTTCATAATGGCACGTTCAATGGCCGAGATAGCGCTTATGTCGTACGGCCGTATGGCCAATTGCTGTGGCTCCGGTACAGAAATTACGGCCATCTGAATCAAATGCATCGACTGGCCGTACATCTCTACTTCCAGCTTTTCGACAAGATGGGGAGAAGCGCGGCTCGTCCGATATCCAGCCAGGTCGGACTCCAAAGAAGAAACAGCACCACGCATCCGGTTTTCTGCTTCATGCAAAAGGTCACGTATCATCTCAACCTCCTCGGGGAAAAGTAAGAAAAACTATGGGTTAGAAGCGACAAAAGCAACAATAGCGTGGTCACTTCAACCCGGGCAAATCATGGTCAGGCGGATTCATATCCCTGAGAATCGTGCCGGGATTTGCACATTTACGCAAAGCAAGAAACAAATCAACGAGACGGCCGTTTCATTTGTTTCTTACCATAAGTATACCCGGCTATTTGAACTTCTCACACATTACAAATTGTGGTACCGATCGACTCGCCCAGCAAATACCGCTTCACGCTGTTTTCTTGCCAAAAGTTCAAAACCACAATGGGTAAATCGTTATCCATGCAAAGGGAAACGGCCGTACTGTCCATCACCCGCAGCCGCATGTTCAAAAAGTCGATGTAAGAAATCTGCGCAAAGCGCGTGGCATCTGGATTTTCAATGGGATCATCATCATAAATCGCATCTACCTTGGTTGCCTTGATGAGCACATCCGCCCCAATTTCCATCGCCCGCAGCGCCCCAGCCGAATCCGTCGTAAAATACGGATTGCCCGTACCCCCACCAAAAATTACCACGCGCCCCTTATCCAAATGGCGCATCGCCCGCAAGCGAATATACGGTTCAGCAATCGTACGCATCTCAATCGCCGTCTGCACCCGCGTTACAACGCCCGTACGCTCCAACGCATCTTGCAAAGCCAGCGCATTCATCACTGTGGCAATCATGCCGATATGGTCAGCCGAGGAACGCGCCATGCCCATCGCACTGCCAACAGAGCCACGCCACAAATTACCCCCGCCAATCACCACCGCCACCTGAATACCCAAATCGTATACATCCTTAATAACTTGTGCCACTTGGGTAGCCCGAATGGGATCAATCCCGTAACCATTTGGGCCAGCCAAAGCCTCGCCGCCCATCTTCAGTAAAACGCGACTATACCGTACTGATGACATATAAATTGACTCCAATGTGTGTGGATGTGTCACCTAAAAACGGGGCGCTCAATGAGCGCCCCGTTTCAAGAATTATCACTAAACGGTTTTTTATTCCTCACCCAATTCGTAACGAGCGAATCGCTTTACCACAATGTTTTCACCCGTCTTACGAATTGAATCAGTGATTAAATCTTTAATCTTGACTTTGTCATCTTTCACAAAAGGCTGCTCTAACAAGCAAAACTCTTCGTAAAATTTGGACATGCGCCCTTCCACAATTTTTGCAACGACCTGTTCTGGTTTGCCTTCTGCCAAAGCCTGATTCCGCAAAACTTCAGTCTCACGTTCCAACTCAGCTGTGGGAACTTCGTCTTTGGTAATGTATTGAGGCCCCATCGCCGCGATATGCAACGCCAGATCATGCGCCAAATTGGTGAACTCTTCGTTACGGGCCACGAAGTCCGTCTCGCAGTTCAACTCCAAAATAACGCCAATCCGGTTACCAGGATGCGCATACAGTTCAATAACGCCTTCGCTGGCTTCACGGCTAGACCGTTTGGCAGCCCGAGCAGCCCCTTTTTCACGCAGCATATCGACGGCTTTGTCAAAGTCACCATTATGGGCTTCCAAAGCCTTTTTAGCGTCTAATACACCTGCGCCGGTTGCTTCGCGCAGTTCTTTTACCATTTGTGTCGTAATATTCATTTTTGTTGCTGTGCTCCTCAATTAATCTTCATCTTCGTCGTCAAAATCCGCCGCTACTTCCACGTCGGCCTCTTCGGAATCAGCTTCGTCGAGGTCGTCGTCATCTTCAGCGGCTTCACGCATCTTGGCCAACGTTGATTCACCCAGCAACACTTCATCGTCCTCGTCTTCCATGCCGTCAAAGCTGGCCCCGTAGTTACCCAGATCGGTAACTTCTTCGTCCACGTTTTCGGCGCGTACAGCCATGCCTTCAATAGCGGCATCGGCCATTTTACCGACGATCAGCTTGATGGCTCGAATGGCGTCATCATTGGAGGGGATGAGGTAATCAATGTCATCCGGATCGCAATTGGTGTCTACCAAGGCGATAACGGGGATTCCGAGGATGTTGGCTTCGCGAACGGCCGTTTCCTCATGATTGATGTCTACAATGAAGAGTAAGTCCGGCAGCCCTTTCATGTTGCGAATACCACCCAAACGCAGGTTCAGCTTTTCAATTTCTCGCTCCACCCGCAGGCGTTCCCGCTTCTTCAACAAATCAAAGTCACCATCACTCTGCCGTTTCTCCAGGCGCTTCAGATATTCAATGCGCTGGCGAATCGTTTGCCAGTTGGTCAACGTACCGCCCAACCAACGCTCATTCACGTATGGCTGACGTCCTCGCAAGGCCTCAGCGGCAACCGTGTCTTGTGCCTGGCGCTTGGTGCCCACAAACAGCACCGAACCACCTTCAGCGACAGTGTCACGAATAACATTGTAGGCATCTTCAATCATGCCTAACGTTTGCTGCAAATCAATAATGTGGATGCCGTTCCGCTCCGTAAAGATGTAAGGTTTCATCTTTGGATTCCAACGACGAGTTCTGTGTCCGAAATGCACGCCAGTTTCTAGCAGTGCTTTCATTGAAACAACGGCCATAGGGGTATATTCTCCTTTCCTGTTTTATCGCAGACTGTTCATAGATTTCAACCTGCGCGTCCACACCGTTCATCCAGGCCAAGACTTGCATGGCCAACAAATGCCCAAGCAGCCAGAAGAATTCGCAGCTGCCCTGGCACATGAATACAAGCACACTTAACCTGTCCCGATGTGTGTTTAATTGGTAATGATTCTTTGGGAATCGAATTGACGCCAGCAGCGGTCTGCTAGCAACGAGGAATTATAACGAAAGCCCATTTTTGCGCAAACTTACAACAGGAGAATCGCATACGCGGTTTGTCGGCCAAGTACGCAGAGGCGTAAACGCCCCGCTACCGATGAAAGGGCCGAAGCGCCTGTTTTTTCAAGCCTGGTTGGCTTCAGCCCCCGGCAATGAGGGCGTATGCGATTCCCCTAAAACTTACAAAAGAAGGCCTGACAGATCTGCTTAAACACAATCTGCCGGACCTTCCTGGATGGTAATGAAATTACCTATCTGCCTGCGAGTGCATCCCATTGGGCAGAGAGGCGACCGGGACACCTGTTTAGGTCCCCAGGATTTTACTACGCGGCAACGGCCGTAAATTTCTTCGCAGCCTCACGCAAAGCGTCTGCCCGCTCGGTGTTTTCCCACGGGGCATCAATATCATTGCGACCAAAATGGCCGTAAGCGGCCGTATTGCGGTAAATTGGCCGACGCAGGTTCAAATCCCGAATAATTGCACCCGGACGCAGGTCGAAATAGGTTTCTACCAGTTCCACCAGCTGCTCAGAACTGTATTCAGAGGTATCAAATGTTTCGACGTTGATGCTTACCGGTTCAGCCACGCCAATGGCGTAAGCCACCTGCACTTCACACCGCTCCGCCAGGCCAGCGGCCACCAAATTCTTGGCCACCCACCGTGCGGCATAAGCCGCGCTGCGGTCTACTTTGGTGCAATCCTTGCCGCTAAATGCGCCACCACCATGCCGCCCCATGCCGCCATAGGTGTCTACAATAATTTTGCGTCCGGTCAAACCAGCATCCCCCATCGGCCCACCCACCACAAAGCGGCCGGTCGGGTTCACAAAAATGCGCAGTTCATCATCCACCAGATCCGCTGGCAAAATGGGGTTAATAACGTGCTCAATGATGCCAGCACGAATGGTGTCGTTGTCTACATTTGGGGCATGTTGGGTGCTGATGAGCACGGTGTCTACCCGCTTGGGTTTGCCGTAGCTGTACTCGATGGTAACCTGCGCCTTGCCGTCGGGGCGCACCCAGGGCAGCGTACCGTTGCGACGCACTTCGCTTAAGCGACGGGTGAGCAGATGAGCCAGGTGGATGGGCAGGGGCATCAGGGCTTCGGTTTCGTTGCAGGCAAAACCAAACATCATCCCCTGGTCGCCAGCGCCCAGCCCTTCAACCTCAGCTTCTGAAGCGCCGTTGTCGCGATATTCCAGAGCGCGGTCAACACCTTGGGCAATGTCTGGGCTTTGGCTGGCAATGGCGGACTGTACGCCGCAGGTATTCCCGTCGAACCCTTTATCGCTGCTGTCAAAGCCAATATCAATGACAACCTGGCGCACAAGTTTGTCAAAGTCTACAAAGGCGGTGGTGCTAATTTCGCCGAGCAGCAAGACAAAGCCGGTTTTTACGGCCGTTTCGCAAGCCACCCGAGCGGTGGGGTCTTGAGCCAGCAGCGCGTCCAGCACCGCGTCGCTGATCTGGTCGCACATTTTGTCTGGGTGTCCTTCGGTAACAGACTCCGAAGTAAACAAGAGACTGGGGGATTTCATAAAAGACGTCATCTACATTACCTCCGATGGTAAATTGCGAGCCGCCGCAATTTTGGCGGGCAGCCCACCTAAACTATTTCTGGCAAAAAAAAAGCCTCTTGGCAGGCAAGAGGCTGGCAAAACGTTGCTTTTACCTCTTATCTCTCAGCGATTGCTGACGGATTTAGCACCTTCCCAATGTGGGGGTTGCTGCAGCTTCACCGGGCCGATCCCTCCGCTGCTCCTGATAAGATTGTGAATGATTTTGGTTTGTTACATTTATAACAAACGATAACAGTATAGCGATTTGAATGAATGTGTCAAGCGGGAAACGGCCGTTTTTACACCCAGGTTTCCGGCGGCTCAGGCATTCCTAAGATATTGTAACCAGCGTCTACATAAACCACTTCCCCAGTGACGCCGCTGCTCAGGTCGCTGCACAACCAGACGGCTGTTTTGCCCACTTCTTCCTGGGTTACGTTGCGCCGCAAGGGGGCACGTTCTTCTGTATATTTGAGCATTTTGCGGAACCCAGCAATGCCTGCGGCCGAAAGGGTCTTAATCGGCCCGGCAGAAATGGCGTTGACGCGAATATTTTGGGGGCCAAGATCGGCGGCCAGGTAGCGGGTGCTGGCTTCCAGGGCGGCTTTGGCCACACCCATCACGTTGTAATGAGGCACCGCTTTTTCTGCACCATAGTAGGTAAGCGAAATAATGCTGCCGCCATCACTCATCAACGGAACGGCCGCACGGGTTAAAGCTACCAGGCTGTAGACGCTGACATCCATTGCCAGCTGAAAGCCGTCGCGGCTGGTGTCTACAAAGGTGCCGGTTAAATCTTCTCGTTTGGCGTGGGCAATGGCGTGAACCAAAATGTCGATTTTGCCAAAATGGTCGCCTGCTTTTTGGAAAGTAGCCTCAATTTGGGCATCGTCTTCAATATTGCACACTTCTACAAACTGCACGCCCAGCTCTTCAGCCAACGGCCGTACCCGCCGCTCTAGCTGCTCAAAGCCGTAGCTAAAGCCGAGCTCGCAGCCGTGTGCATGCAAAGCCTGGGCAATACCCCAGGCAATTGAATTTTTGTTGGCAAGGCCAAAAATGAGTGCTTTTTTTCCTTCTAGTAGGTTCATACTTTCTCCTGTGCAAGTAGTGATTGGTTGTTGGTGGCCAGTTAAGCGCCACCAACAACCAGCCCCTTTTATTTTGAGACGAATGGATTGCCTGCCAGCCAATAACGCCAGGGGATAGAAAACCACGGTTCTGGCGTTTTGCCCAACCCAATGCGTGGGCCGGTGGCGATTTGGCTTTGGGGCAGTGCGGGTGCCTCTTCGATCCATATAACCCCATCCGGCTGGCAAAGATTTGCCCCATTGTGAGATTTGTCTATGGCCAGCGCCTGGGTGAGCTTGGCGGGGCCGTTGGTGAGCTGGGGCAACGGCCGTTCTCCCCGCAGCCGCAGCATCTCAGCCACCCCATCTACCGGCTGCAAAGCGCGAATGAGCACCGCGTTGGGCTGCCCCACCTGGCCAGTGACCACGTTGAACAGCCAGTGCATGCCGTAGGTGAAGTAAACGTAGGCCACACCGGCCGGGCCAAACATAACGGCCGTTCGC
The DNA here is from genome assembly GCA_016713825.1 of Candidatus Leptofilum gracile. GTDB lineage: Bacteria > Chloroflexota > Anaerolineae > Promineifilales > Promineifilaceae > Leptofilum > Leptofilum gracile. The sequence continues at coordinate 221,575 of JADJOJ010000008.1, forward strand.
GGTGTTGGCTGGGCATTGTTGGCCCGTTCTCCGTGGCAGGCCAGGTCCCGCTCTGCGCCGTCGCAGTACGCTTCTGTCTCTACGATGAGGCCGCTGAGCAGACGGCCGTTTCGCTGCCGCACCAACTTTTTGCCCAGCAGTTCCTGGGCCACCACCCTGGCGGGCCGGGCATAGAATGAGGCTGGCAATTGGTGTGCTCTAAGCGGCATGGCTGCCCTCTACAACTGATTTTGGCCGCAACAATGGCAGCTGTACGGTAAAGCAACTGCCTGCGCCTACTTCGCTTTTGAGGCTAATTTGCCCGCCGTGCTGCCCCAACAGCTCGCGCACAATGGCCAAACCCAGCCCGTTGCCCGGCAAGCCGGTTTCCACCGCCAGGGCCCCGCGAAAGAAGCGATCGAAGATGTACGGCCGTTCCGCTTCTGGAATGCCCGGCCCATCATCACAAATTTGTACCTGCAAAAAGTCTGGCATACTTTCCTGCCAGGCAACCTGCACCTGAATGACGCTCTCTTCCAACGTGTACAAAAAGCTATTTTCAATTAGCCGAGAAAGCAGCTTTTCTAGCTGATACCCTTCCATATAAATCTTCGGGGACATGGTTCGTACCGCCTGGGGTAAATTAAAAGCCAGGGTTTTGTTCTCCCGTTCCGCTCGCTCCACAAACGGCGACCAAAACAGGTCCCAAACCCCGCAAAAGTCGGCCGCCGCATCTGGATGAGGCGCCGCCTCTGCATCCAGGCGCGAAATATCGAGCAGATCCTGAATCAGCCGCGCCAGGCGATCAATTTCATAATGAAGCACCGAAAAGTAGCGGGGGTAATTTTCTGCCTTCCCTTTTTCTAACAGGGAGACGTATGTCTTGATGTTTGTCAGCGGCGTGCGCAGCTGATGGGAAACATTGGCAATGAACTCCGTTTTCAGGCGCTCCAGCTCTTTCAGGCGCGTGATGTCTGACTGAACACTAACGTACCCAGTCACAATCCCTTTGGCATCGGAAATTGGCGTTATTTTGACAGCCACATCATAGACGTGGCCATCTTTGTGGCGATTGACCAGTTCGCCAGACCAGCTGTGCTGGTTGCCTAAATTGCGCCACATATCGGCAAATACACCGCGTGCCACCTGTCGGCTGCCCAAAATGCGCGGGTTTTGATTCAACAGCTCTTTGCGGCTGTAGCCGCTTTGGCGCTCCATGGCTGGGTTGGCGTACATAATGTGTGCGTTGATATCTGTGAGAATAATGCCTTCCCCGGCGCTTTCTAGAATGGCAAACAGCCGGTCTCGCTCTACCTTCAGCTCGGCTGTTCGTTGGGTTACCTGCTGGGCCAGGTTTTCTGCCTGCACGCGCAAGGTTTCATACAGTTTGGCCCGTTCCAAAACGGCCGAAATATTCCCCGCCAGCGTTGAAAGAAAATTCAAATCTTGTTCAGAAAAATGATCTTTTTCCGGGCTGGCTGCATCAATAATGCCGACCACTTCGTTTTCTACGCGCAAGGGGATGGCGAGTTCTGAGCGCACCACTTCTTCAATCAGAAAGTAGTGTGGGTCTTCCAGAACGTCGGGCGCGTAGTAAGGCTCGCCAGTGCTAAAAACATGGCCCGTGATGCTGTTTTGCGCGGGGATTTTTATCAACTCGGCACGAAGGGAAAGGCCGCGGTAGGCAGCATGCGGCTGTAAATCGCCGGTTTCCCTATCTTGCAAAATGAAGCCAAACATATCTGGGAACAGTTGGTGCCCCACCAGGTTGGTTACGTTTTCCAGGAATTGATCAATGTTGAGGGAAACGGCCGTTTCCTGCGATACCTGGTTCAAAATGGCCAACTCTCGGGCTTGCCGCAGTGTTTCCATGGCCAGATGCGCATTTTCAATTGCTACCGCGGCCTGATTGGCAAACGCTGCCACGGTACGGCCGTCTTCCAACGAATATTGGTTCACCCTGTAGCCATCCACGCAAAGCAGCCCAATCGTCTCCCCCTTCACCCGCAGCAGCGCCCCAACCCAAGAGCGAATGGCGTCTAAAGGCTCCCGCCGGGTCCAGTTCTGATCTTCCCAAACATTATCGATCACCGCCCATCCAGGCGAATGACCCAGCTTGTTATGCACACTCTCCGCCGAAAGCGTGCGTGGTATTTGCTCAAACAACGATTTCTTAAAACCACGAGAAGCGGCCATCACATACTGTTGGGCACTTTTGTCGAACAAAAAAAGCGAAGCCGAATCAAAGGCAATGACCTGACTCAGCAGCTCGAAAATTTGATCATAAACAACGCTAAGCGGCAGGCTGGCCGTAAGCAACGAGCCTACCTGCTGTAGGGTGCGGCTCAGCTGCAATTGACGTCGCTCATTGGCAAACAGCCGCGCATTTTCAATGGCAATGGCCGTCTGGTTGGCCACACCTTGCAGCACGGCAATCTCCTCCGACGAAAACTGCCGCGCCTCATGCCAATGATGAATGTGCAGCGTGCCCAACGGCCGATTTTGTATTTTCAGCGGCACACAGACAATGGCACAAAGCCCCTGCTTTACCTGGCTGGTGGTAAATTCGTTCACAAAGGGGATCGATTTGAGGTTAGAAATAACCACCGGATCGCCCCCTTCTAGAGCCAAATTGGCGGTAAAGGTCTCATCAATTTTGAGTCTAATCCCGGTGGGCATCAACGCATACGCCTCTTCTGCCCACCAAGACAAAATTGGCTCTAGCCAAATGCCATCTTCATCAATCAGCGAAATGACGCAGTTATGAACATCCCCCAAATAAACCCGCAAAATCTCCATGACTCGGGCCAAAATCTCGTTCCGATCCAGGCTGCTGGAGACAAACTCAGCCACGTCTAGCAAAATTTCAGCTTCTCGCCGCCGCCGCGCCTCAGCCTGAAAAAGCTGGGCCCGGGCGAGGGCAATGCCCGTTTGCTGGGCAATAATCTGGCCAAGCTCCATATCGCTTGGCGAAAAAAACTGGGCCTGCCTTCTTTGGATCAGCTCTATGCACCCTGCAACTTCATTGGCTACCAGAATAGGAATATGCAATATGGTTTCGGCATCGTGGGCGGCGAGATGGTTTTGCTGCCAGTCAGGGAGGTTGGGGGTTTGGCGATGCAGCACCACGGGCCGGGGCTGCTGCTGCCAGCTCAACCCATCGATCAGATTCGACATCTGGTGCACCGACTGGTCGGCCAGGAACATGTCTGGGTCTGGCTCCAGGGAGTAGGTTGCCAGTTGGGTAGCAATGCCCCAGGTGGCGTTCCAATCTAAAATGTAAGCGGCCGTTACATCAAACAGCGCCGTTAAGCGTTTGGCCAGGGCAGCCAGGCGCTCATGAATATCAATGTTATGCGAAAGCAGCTGAACAATTTCTAAAAAGGCGCTGGTGTAACCGGGTAAGCCCACATGGCGGGCTACGGCCGTTTTAAAGCTTGTTACGTCGGTCATCATGCCACACAGCAGCGGCTGCCCTTCTACCGAAAGCAAACAAACCTTGTCACGGAACCAGCGCAGCGAGCCATCGGCGGCCCGCAGGCGATACTCCAGTTCGGTTGGTTTTTGGGTGGAAACGGCCGTTGCAAAAAGCGCCAGCACCCCCTCTCGATCCTCGCTATAAAGGTGATCTTGCCAAAAAGACGGCCGTTGCCACGCCAGCAGCGGCAGCCCCAACGCCGCAACCGCAAACTGGTTTACATACACAATTTCAAATGAATCCGGCCTGGCCGCCCAAAAAATGAATCCCGCCCGGTCCGCAAAATCCTCAAAAAAACGCGCCCCCGGCTGAACCGGTGTTAAACGATTTGAATGATCACTATGCATGCCAATCTTCCGTTCGTGCAAAAAACACGCTCAGACAAACAGAACCTCTCATATCTATATTTCTGTTTGATAAGTGCAATTGATGTGAAGTATCATAAGTAAAGTTAAAGGCGCTCACCGCCAAACCGACCACCCGGCCTAGTGCCAGGAGCTTGCCCAAATTCTCACAAGAAGGAATGAGAACATGCACCCAAAAAGATCCCCATTCGCTCGTTTTCTAATCTTTATGACCACGCTCGCCGTTGCCACCGTTGTTGTTTATCGCAACGGGGAACGCTGGTTGCGCTCCATCCTGCTCTACCTGTCCACAGCCGCTTGGGCCCGCCAAACAGCCACCCAATTCCCGCCAGCCTGGCAAGTTGCTAGCCGCTTTATTGCCGGAGAAACCAGCCAAGACGCCATTCGCGTCACCCAAGAAGTGAACCAGATCGGCCTCTCGGCCACCCTCAACTACCTGGGCGAAAGCGTTAGCACCGCAGAAGACGCCGCCACCGCCCGTGAAGCCATCATCCAGCTGGTGCAGCAAATTCACCAACATGGTGTCAATGCCAATGTATCTGTCAAACCCACTCAGCTGGGTCTGCACATCAGTCCAGATGTGGTTCATGAGAACCTTCAGATACTCCTCACCGCAGCCGAAAAATATGATACACGCATCCGCATTGATATGGAAGATAGCCATACCACAGACACCACCCTCAATTTGTACCGTCGGCTGCGTGACGAGGACCAATTTGGCCACCGGATTGGCATTGTGCTGCAAGCTTACCTCTACCGCACCGAGGCCGACGTGGCCGCGCTGATTCAAGAAGGTGCCTGGGTCCGGCTGTGCAAAGGTGCATACAAAGAGCCGCACGACCTGGCCTTCCCGGAAAAAGCAGATACCGACGCCAACTTCTTGAAGCTCTCCAAGCAAATGCTGAGTGATGAGGCGCGGGCGCACGGCATGTACCCCTGTTTTGCCACCCACGATGAGGCGCTCATTCGCGCGCTCATTCAGCATGTGCGCCAGCACCAAATTGATAAGGATACGTTTGAATTCCAGATGCTGTATGGCGTTCGTCGTGATTTACAGGAAGAGATCAGCGCTGAAGGCTACCGGGTGCGGGTTTACGTTCCGTTTGGCATGGCCTGGTACCCCTACTTCATGCGACGCTTGGCTGAACGTCCGGCCAACTTATGGTTCTTCCTGAGCAATTTGTTGCGGTAAACCGGCAACTTAAAATCAGCCAAACAGCCGCTGCCACAAGGGTGGCCCCAGCAGCAGCAGGCCAATGATAATTGCGCCTAAGGCCCCTACCAAAACGGCCGCTGCCGCCACATCTTTCGCCACTTTGGCCAGGGGGTGCACATCTGGCATGGTCATGTCTACCACTGCTTCGATAGCGGTGTTCATGAATTCAGCCATCCAGACAGCCATGAAGGTAAGAATGAGCACGGCCCAATCCCGGGCGGGCAGGCGCAGCCACAGGGCCAATGCCGCCACCACCGTGGTGATGATGGCGTGAATCCAGGCGTTGTGCTGGGTGCGCAGCACAAACCACCATCCTTCAAAGGCGTATTGAAAGCTCTTGACGCGATCGGTCAGTTCATTTTTAGGCGTAGACAAGCTGGCTAACCCTCCACATCCTCCGGTGGCCCGGTGATTTCGGCCCCAAGCTGGGCCAGGATGGACGCCTGGGTCCACCACATGCGGTCTTTTTCGTCTGGCTCTTCGTGGTCAAACCCCAGCAGGTGCAGCGTACCGTGCACGGTAAGCAGCTGCAATTCTGCCTTGAGGCTGTGCCCCCCTTCTTTGGCCTGCCGTTCGGCTGTGGGCAGCGAAATGATGATATCGCCCAGGTAAGCTTCATCTCCTTCCATGCCGGGCATGCTGTCGCCGGATTCAAAGCTAAGCACGTCGGTGGGGGCGTCGATGCCGCGATACGTTTTGTTTAGCGATTTCAGCTGGTCGTCGTCGGTGAGCAGCAGGGTGACTTCTGCTGGGGGTTTTATTTTTTCGTGGCGCAGGGTGACGGTTACGGCCGTTCTTAAAGCCGCGGCGACCGATTGAAGCACTTTTTCTTTTTGCTGCACGTGAATTTTATAGGATGCCACTAGCTCACTTCCTCGCTGAGCGGAACGGGCGCCTCATCGGCAGATGCTGCGGGTGTGGCAACGGCCGTTGCCACCACCGCCCGCTCATCTTCCGCAAACATCTCCTCGTTGCCCGGATATTTTACCCGCACATGAAAACGTCCCTTCAAAGTTTTGATAAATGATTCCCGAATCTTGCGAATATCGCCCAGGGTCAGACCCGATTCATCCAGCTGCCCCTCGGTTAAATCCTCGTCGATGAGCGAGTTCACCAGCTTCTCGATCGCTTTTTCTGTATTGGGCTGCAAGGCGCGAGAGGTCGATTCGATGACGTCGGCCAGCATGACAACGGCCGTTTCCCGCGTGCGTGGGCGCGGACCCGGGTAACGGAACTTTTCAGCATCGATCGTCTCCCCCTCTTCCGCCTTCTCTTTGGCCTTGAACAAAAACCCCTTCACCAGCCGCGTACCGTGATGCTCTGCAATAAATTGGTGCAGCCGGTTGGGCAGCTTGTACTGCTTGGCCAGGTCCAACCCATCCGTCACGTGGCTAAGAATGATGCGGGCGCTGGTTTGCGGATCTAGCGCATCGTGCGGATTCACCCCTTCCTGGTTCTCGCTAAAAAACGGGGGGCGATTCATCTTACCAATGTCGTGGTAAAACGCGCCAACACGAATAAGTGCACTGTTCGCCTTAATTTGTTCGGCCGCCTGCTCGGCCAGGTTGGCCACCATGATGCTGTGGTGGTACGTGCCTGGCGCACGGCGCAGCAGCTCTTGCAGCAGTGGATGGTCCAACCGGGCCAGCTCTTGCAGCTGCAAAGTGGTGGTAATGCCAAACAAGCTGCCCAAAATAAAAAAACCGACCAGCGTCAGCGCGGAAGACAAGACCCCGTTCACCACGGCGTATCCCATCAACTCCAGCATTGCCAGCACGTCGATATTGTCCTGGTTCAGCCGAAAAACCAAAATAACCGCCACGTAACCAATGGCGGCGGCCAACCCTGCCCGGAAAAAGGCGTTGATCCGCTGAGAATCTTGCAGGGTGAGGATGGCAAGTAGACCGCCAACGGCCGTATACGTCGCCAATTCCAGCGAGTTCGGCACCAAAAACCCAATCAGCGCCGCCATAATGATGGTGATCGTCAATGAAAAGCGAACGTCATAGATGACGCTAAGCATCATCGACAGCGCCGCCATGGGGAACAGGTAAGGGAAAAAGCTGCCCCCCGTCAGCATCAACTTGGCAATGGCGGCAAAGACAAGCATCAGGCTGGTGAGCACGGTGAGGTAGCGGGCATTGTCGCGCAGCCGCGACCAGAAAAATTGGTGCCAATACATCGTTACCAGCACCACAGAAAGCAGCGAAGCAACAAACACCGCCGCGACGTCGCGCCAATCTAGCTGCCGCTGGAGCAGCCCCACCTGGGTCAGCTTTTCAATATCCAGGTCTGTTACAGGCTCCCCCTGACGCACAATGCGTTCGTTATCGGCAATGGTTACCACAAACGGGCCGACGGCAGCGGCGGCTTCTTCACGCAGGGCAGCCGTGGCGTCTGGGTCTGGGAAGACGGTGGGCACAATAAATTGGGGGGCAATGTTGGTGACCACGTTTTCTTGAACTGGCGTCAGCTCCAGGCTGGCTTCGCGCCGGGCAATGATTTGGTAATCGCGCAGTTGGTCCTCGCGAATGTCCTGGCGCATCAAATCGCCCACAATGCGCGAGATTTCTCGCTTGACCACTTCGTAATCTGCCGAAGACAACCCCAGCAGTTCCAGCCCAATTTGCTGCTGCACCGTCAACGGCCGAATCGCTTGCAGGTAAGCCAGCTTGGTCTCGGTGGTTACCAGGCTGTCGGCCCGAACGGCGTCGATGAAGGCAAAGACGGCCGTTACCAAATTCAGCTGGTTGCGGCCAATGTCGCTGCCATCGCCAGTGTACTGCTCTGGCACGGCGGCGCGCGCCTTGGCCCGCTCAGAGGCCAGCAGCACGTCGCTCTCATAGGCAACGCTGCGTGGGGCGTAAATATTTTCGCTGGCAGGTTGGCCTAGCGTCACCTGCACATCGCTGGCGGTAACCAGATTAAAACTGAAAATAAGGGTAAGCCCCAGCGTCATGGCGGCAGCAAAAACCCAAAGTAAAGAGCCTTGGATCAGCTTGCGCCAGCCGGGTCGCTCGTCGGTTTGAGCTGTCATTGGTTAATTTTGGTGGGGGGCCAGTTAATTTTGCAGCAGTTCACGCACGACTTCGTTGACCAAACGGCCGTCTGCCTGTCCTTTTAATCTGGGCATTAGCTTTCCCATCACCTGCCCCATGCCTTTGGCATCCGTTACGCCCAGTTCGGCTACAATTTCAGCAGCAATCGCGGCAATTTCAGCCCGCCCCATCTGCTGCGGCAAGTACGATTCAATGATGACCAACTCAGCCTGTTCGCTGGCGGCCATCTCAGCATTGCCCGCTTTTTCATAATCGGCGATGCTCTCGCGCCGCTGCTTGGCCTGTTTGGTTAACAGCGCCTGTACGGCCGTATCATCCAACGTCGTCTGCCCGTCGATCTCTTCTTGCTTGATGGCCGCCAGCAGCAAGCCAACAGTGTTCCGTTTGGCGGTATCGCCGCTCTTCATCGCCGCGATGCGATCTTGTTGAAGGGTCTCTTTTAAGCTCATTTTTCAACCTTGGTTATGAAACAGAAAATCTTTAACGCAAAGGCGCAAAGCACATAAAGATGCAAAGAAAAAAGAAACGTTGCAGATTTGGTCCTTTGCTTCTTTGCGGGAAATCTCTAGTTCGCAAAAAATATGTTTCTTAAAACGCTAAATCTTGTTTAGGATTGTAGCATTGGCAGGGTGGGTGTCAACACGGTGTACAGGCTGAGGTTGCCTTCTTTGCCATCGCTGCGGAACTGTTCCAGGAGGGTGAATCCGGCAGCGTGCGCTATTTCGGCTGTTTCCTCCGCGTCAATTTGACAGGCATAACGCAAGGCAAAACCGCCCCGTCGCCACGCCAGCAGATAATCATTTGGCTCCACATCGTTGGCAGTGAGGCCAATTTCGGCCCAATCCTGCACTTTGCGCCGCTGGCGGGGGCTGTCCATAAATTGCCAGTTAGAGATGAGCAAACGGCCGTTCTCCTGCAAATGACCCCGAATCTCTTGCAACAGCCGCAGCCGGTTTGCCTTGCCTGGCAAATGGTGCATCACCGCCAGGCAGGAAATGGCGGAGAACTGCCCTAGCCCATCCAGGCAACCAGGTTCCAGCAGGTTGCGCTGGAAAAAGGTGCCAACGGCGTTCTTGGCGGCGTCGGCCAGCAGCTCTTCGCTAAAGTCCACGCCCACAAAGTCGCCAATGCGGTTGTGCGATTGGAGGTATTGGGCAAAACGGCCGTTGCCACAGCCCACGTCCAAAAAGCGGGGGCAAGGCTGGGGCAGATGGGGCAGCAAACGAGCAAACCCCGGCTGTGCCGACACGCGGCTGCCAGAAAAGGAGTCTGCCTGGGCATCATAAAATTCTTGGTTTAACTCCAGCAGCCGCTGGACGATTTCTTCTCTCATCTTCTTTTAGCCACAGATTTCGCAGATTTCACAGATTGATCGGTTTTGCTTGTTTGCCGTCTTCGCTCCGCACAATCAACTGTATACCAAATCAAAAAATCCGCGTCATCCGCGTTCATCTGCGTCCAAATTTTTAATGCGGCGGCGGTTGGTGACAAACCAGGAACGGCCGTCCTTTGTGCGCACCCACACGGCCGGGGGTTGGTGGGCCACCACTGTGCCATCCAGCCAGATTTGCTCGCCCAACCAGATTTGTACGGCCGTTCCCACCGCATACAGCTCCGTCAACCGCTCCGCCATTAGCCATTTCCTAACCGCTGCAAGCGAGCCAGCCGCCCTGGCTCCAACCAATCCAGCTGGGACAGTTCCGCATACGCCTGGGCAAAAAACGGCCGTGCCTCCGCTTCCTGGCCCAGCCCCAGCAAACATTCGCCAATTTCCTCAAAGACGAAGCCATCCGCCTGCCCCGTGCTTTCATGCTCAGCCAACAGCGCTTGCTGCACCGCCAGCGCCGCTTCCAGCCGCGCCAGCGAGCGCAACGTACGCCCCACGCACCATTTGGCAATGCGAATTGTCTCCGGCTGGTCGGGATGAACTGCCTGCCGCCAGGCAACCGCTTTCTCAAAAAGTTCCAGCGCCCGGTCAAACTCGCCCAGGTCGTGGTAGGTCCAGCCGAGATTGTTGTAGAGGGAGCCCAGCCAGCTGGCGGCGCGGGCGTCGGGCGTGGCTTCGGCCAGCGCCAGGGCGTGTTCGTTCCACCTGAGCTGCTCGGTGGGGTTGAATTGGGCAATGGCCAGCATGTGGGCGGCGTCGATGGTGTGGTAGTCGGCCTGGGGGGAAACGGCCGTTCCCAACACAAACGCCGCCTCAAACAGGGGCAGCGCCCGCTCCGGCTCGCCCGCCGAGTTGAAGGTGCGGCCCCGCTCCAGCAGGCAGCACATTTGGGGCACCACCATCTCATCGCGCAGCATCTCGTTGGCCTTGTCCAACAGCTGGTGCGCCTGGGCAAACTGGCGGCGCAGGCTGTGGGTGCGCGCCAGCTGGCTCAACAGCTCCACGTGGTAAGCGCGGTTGGCCGAAGCGGCGACCTCTGGCAACAGCTGCTCAAAACGTACGGCCGTTCCCGCCGGATCGTTGTAATTCCACAAGGTGTGTAATTCAGGAAATTGATTCATCTTTTTATTTGTGGGGGCAACAACGAATTTTTTCCATTCGTTGATTACTCTTATTCGTTGTAGCCATTTTTAGAAACCAAAACGTTTCAAAACAGAATCCACCATGCCCACGTAGCTGCCGCCGAAGTGGCAAACGTGGCTCAGCAGCGGATACAAGCTGTACAGATGGCGGCGCTCTTCGTAAAAGCCGGGGGGCAACGGCCGTATTTCTTCATACCGCCTAAAAAAGGGTGCGCCAAACGTGTTAAACAGGGCGATGTAGGCCAGCTCCATCTCATCAATGCCAAAATAAAGGGCGGGATCAAGGAAGGCGGTGATACGGCCGTTTGCCGCCAACACATTATTCGCCCACACATCACCGTGGATGAGAGACGGCCGTTCCGGCTCCGCCAGCCATCTGTCCCACTGGGCACACAGCGCTTCCAGCCGGGGCACAAACGATTGCGGCAGCCGCCCCAGCCGCACCCCCTCGCGCATCAGATGGAAAATGCGCTGCTCACGGAAAAAGTCCAGCCAACTTTCGCTTGGCGCATTCGGCTGGGTAAAGGCACCGATGAGGGTCGTAAAAGGAAAGCCAAAGGTGGGGGCAGTAACGCTGTGCAGCGCCGCCAGATGCTCCGCTGCGTCCATCTCTGCCTGGGGCGAAAAGCGGCTCTGCCCCGGCAGCCACTCCATAATCAGCAAATGGGGTTCCGAATGCACGACGCCGGGCACGGGCAGCGCGGCTTGCGCTGCCAGATAGCGCAGCATCGCGCCTTCGATCTCTAGCTGGGGCTGCGGGCTGTCGTCGAACTTCACCACCAGCGGCGTGCCGTCGGCCAGTTCCACGCGGTACACCTGCCCAATTTGCCCGCCAGAGAGGGGTGAGATGGTTCGGAGTTGAGCAGAAAGCGCCGTTTCTGCCGCCAGGCGCACGTTCATTACGGCCGTCTTACCACCAAATTATCAAACGCCACCTGCGCCATCGGCTGGACAAAAGTGCCTGCGTCCAGGGCAATGGTGCCGCTGCTGTACGCCGTGTCGCTGAACTGATGGACAAGTTGGTCGTTGACGTACAGCGAGATATTTTGCCCCAGCGCCTCCACGCGCAGCCGGTTGATGCTGCCCAGCCCCTGGGTAATCGCCGCCGATTCGGTCCAGCGCTCCACAAAGCGGGTCCAGCCCGATTCACCGTCCCGCCGCTCGACCATGAAGAGGCCGTCGCCGGTGATCTCGAAGCGGTAAAAGCGGGTTGTGTCTTGCATGCGGAACAGCACACCGTAGCTGCTGCCCAAATCTCCTTCCAGCAGTTGGGCATCCACTTCCAAAATGAAGTTATCGAAGGTTTGATCGGGTAATGTGGAAAACTGCATGATGCTGTTGTCATCCAGTTCAATGACGAGCTGTTCGTTGATAACGGCCGTTCGCCCCGCGTTGTCCCCCTCCATCACCCAGTTACCCATCTGCCCCGGCACAAAGGCATCAGAAAAGATCACGTCCGCCCCAGACGCCCCCGGCACGCCCGTGGCATCGGCGCAGGCAGCCAACAAACCAAAAACAAGGCAAAGGCTAAAAATGGAGAGAGAGAATTTGCGAAACATAGTAGAAAAATCAAAGATTTCGCAGATTTACAGGATTAAAAATCTGTTCAATCTGCGAAATCTGTTGATAAAAATCCAAATTTACGGTGCCAAAACCAGCAGATCGTCAAACTGGACAACGGCCGTTCCCGGCTCCAGCGTACTCACACCCAAACCCACATCGCCACCAGCAAACGAACCATCCGTCACCGTCACCAGCGGCAGGCCGTTGACCGACAAGCTAAGCTCATTACCCACACAGCTAACGCGGATTAAATTGGTCGCCACGCCCTGGTTGATCAAATCAGAGAAAACGTACTCCTGGTTGGGCGTCAGGTAGGTGATCTGCGCCTCGCCGGTTTGGTATTTGCCGATGGCGTAATAGCCATCCCCACTGATCAGGAAAATGTAAAAATTGTTCTCGTCCTGGTAGCGGCAGAGGACGCCGTAGGCGTTGTTGTTGGGGCCGCTGCTTTGCCGCGCCTGCACCGTCACAATCACGTCACTAAAATCGCGCCCGGCGTTGGTCCACCAAATCTGGCCCGTCTGGCTGGTGCTGATGTTTAGCGTGCCCTCGGTAATCTCCACGACCGCACCGCCCTGGTTGTACTCGCGCCAGCCGCAAGTTTGCTCCCCGGCAAAATCATCCCGCAGCAGAGCGCCATTTTCGTTGCACGGATCTGTAGTAGACCCACCGGCGATGGAGCAAGCCGCCAGGGAAAGGAGGGTGAGCATCATTAGCAGCAGTCGAACAATCCATTTTCCCATCATTTTTCTCCTTCAGAATAAAAAAGGAACACAAAGTTACACAGAGAAGCGCAGAGTTGCGCAGAGAAATCAGGAGAAATCGGTGCCCGATCTGCACCAATCTGCAAGCGCGGGCATGGGCCAATCTGCTGATTTCCATATCTGGGTTTGTTTTATTCGTGGCGTTCCGATTTGTCGAGCTTTTTGTTTAGCCGATCCAAATCGTTGGCAATGTCATTTTGCTGGCGCGAAGTGTAAAGGTAATAGCCAAAAGCGCCCAACCAAAACAGGGCGATGATTACAATTAGAAGGGTCAGATTCTCAAACATATTCTCCTCAAAAGCGAACAAAATTTCGCCAAAGTTTACCAAAAATAGGCAAACCAGCACATGCGGAACGGCCGTTTCCCCCGCAACAATCTACAACCGGCTGTCCCACAGCGGCTCTGGCACGCCCCGCTGCTTGTTCTCGTAGCGGGCCATCACAAACAGCGCGTCGGACAGGCGATTGAGGTACGGGATGACAAAGTCGCCCACTTCTTCTTCCCGCGAGAGGGCGATCACCAGCCGTTCGGCGCGGCGGCAGACGGTGCGAGCGACATGAAGCTGCGCCGCCCCTAAGCTGCCGCCGGGCAGGATGAAGTTTTCGAGGGAACCGGTAACGGCCGTTAACGCATCCATCAACGTTTCCAGCGCCGTCACGTGCCGTTCTTCCATCTGCGGAATCTGGAACTGCACCTTGTCCGCCTCCGTAAAGCACAAATCGGACCCCAAATGAAACAGTTCATTCTGAATCTGGGGCACAACTTCAGCCAGGCGCGGCACCAGCCCGTGCGCCACGGCCACCCCCAGCACAGAATTTAGCTCATCTACGGTGCCATAGGCCGACACCCGCAAAGATTCTTTCGGTACGCGCGTTTTGCTGCCGAGGGAGGTCATCCCGTCGTCACCCGTGCGCGTGTAAATTTTTGTCAATCGTGGCATGTAAATTCTCCAAACTTGTTCACTTAAACGGCTCTTGGCAATTCAGTGGGTTAATGACCCTTGAAGCGTGAAACGTGAAACGTGACCAGAAAGGCATCACGTTTCACGCTTAACGTTTCACGCCAGACCATAAAAAAATTCTGAAGACCCATTTTATTTGACAACGGCCGTTCTCCCCGGCAAAAACCACAGCGCAGGCAGCGTCAAAAAAGCCGCCACCGCCCCCCACACAAACGACAGCGTCAGACCCACCCGATCGGCCATCACCCCAATCAGCCAGATACCCAGCCCGCGCACCAAAAAGTTGATACCGATGTAAATGCCATTGGCCAGAGCGCGGTGTTCCGGGAAGGAATCTTGCACGATGGCCATGATCACCGGCGTCGGCGAAATCGCCGTCAGCCCCAGAGCGATGAGCAGCGGCACGGCCAGCCAGCCCGGCCCGTAAATGAAGGCCAGCGCCAGCAGCGGGGCCAGGAAAAACAGCCCGCCCAACACCCGCCGCCGCCCAAACCGGTCGCTGGCAGTGCCAGAAAGCAGCGCCCCGGCCACGCCCGCCCCTTCCAAAATGGAAAGCGCCGCCGCCGCCAGCCAGAGGCTCGCCTCCACTTCATCGCTCATGTACAGCGGCAGGTAGGTGGTGAGCGGCACCACCAGCCCCATCCGGGCCAGCATAATCCAGGTGAGCACGGGGAAAACGCGGCGGATTTCCGGCCACGCTTCGGCCAATCCGGCAGGCTTTGTGTTGGTTTGGGCAGAAACATCATGGAGGCGGTAGTAGAGAACGGCCGTAACCGCCCAACCCACAAACATCAGCCGCCACATCCCCTCCAGACCAAACCAGCCCACGCCCGCGACCGCCACAATCGGGCCAAAGGTGCGCCCCAGCTCGCCGCTGGCCATGAAGATGCTCATCCCCGTGCCCACGCGCTGGCCCGCCATCCGGCCAATCATCGCCGGGGCCGGGGCGTGGAAGGCCGCAATGCTGATGCCACCGGCAAACAGCAGCAGCGCCACCATGAAGTAGCTGTTCACAATGCCCAAACTGCTTAGCAAGGTGGCGGTGATTGCCGGGGCCAAAATGACAAAATAGCGCAGACTGACCCGGTCCGCCAGGTAGCCGATGAGCGGATTGAGCAGGCTGGGCAGCTGGGCGAAGATGGCCAGACTGCCGGTGAGGGCGTAGTTGGTGGCCAGCCGCTCTTGCAGCAGCGGCAGCAGCGGCGCAACGAAGGCGCTGTAGGTGTCGTGTACAAAATGGCCGCCCGCAATGGTGAAGATTTGGCCGGTGTTGAATGGGTCGGGAACGGCCGTTTCAGAATCTGCTACGTTTGGAGATGTTGTTGTTTGGTCCACAGGGTGCTCACTTTTCTGCAAATTTTCGAAAAGTGATTATACGGCCGTTTGCCCACATAAACCCACCCCAACTTGCCTTTGCCTTGGGACGCGGATAAACGCGGACGAGCGCAGATGGCAAAACAGCTTTCCGCGTCATCCACGCTTGTCCGCGTCCTAAAATTACAACTTTGGCCACACGAAGGCGCAAAGAGATGAATTCTTAGGGGTTATGATGAATGGCTCTCTCCACATTCTCTAGAAATCAATCATTCTTCACAAATATAACTACCACTGCCCCAATCGGAGCCATTACAGCCGCAAGGCCTACAAATATCAAGCCAGGTCCAGTGCCATTCAGAGTGGCAAAAACAAATCCCAAGAATCCTAATAAAACAGCCAAATTCACAAAAATTCGGCCCAGCTTTATAATTTTTATGCGCTGCTCAACTCTCATCTGTCGTGATTTTTTCATCTGAATAAACCCATCTCCGCATTGATGTGAATCGGCAGTGCCTTCAAGCCGCGAAAGAGGACGCCGGAGCGCCATTTTAACTGCGCAGTAGGCACTGCGAGTTGCAAGTTGGGGAAGCGCTCAAACAACGTTTGCAGCCCAATTTGCCCCTCCAGGCGGGCCAGCGGCGCACCGAGGCAGTAATGAATCCCCATGCCAAACGCCAGGTGGCGGTTGTCGCGGCGGGTTACGTCCAGCACATTTGGCTGGGCAAAGTGGCAGCCGTCTCGGTTGGCAGAAGCTAGCACCACCCGCACCACGTCGCCGCGCCGCATTTGGTGGCCTTCAAACGCAAAATCCGCCCGCACCCAGCGCGTCGTGGAAATTTCTACCGGGCCATCGAAGCGCAGGAGTTCTTCAACGGCCGTTTCCCACAATTCAGGCCGTTCCCGCAAAAGCCCCAACTGCTCCGGATGCGTCAGCAGCGCCAGCGCCCCGTTCCCCAGCAAATTCACCGTCGTCTCATGCCCCGTCACCAGCAGCAGCGCCACCATGCTAGAAAGCTCCGCCTCGTTCAGCCGCTCGCCCGCCTCTTCCGCCTGCACCAGCGCCGAAATCAAATCATCCTGCGGATTTTTTTGGCGCAGAGCAAACATCTCTTGCAAATAAGCCACAAAGGCGCGCACCTTGCGCTTGCGGGCGCTGTAATTCAAATTGCGGCTGCCCGGCGAAATGATCGCCTGCGACCAATCCGCCACCTCCGCCTGATCTTCCGGGGGAATGCCCAACAATTCCGCAATGATGCGCACCGGCATCGGCAGGGCAAAATCGGCGATGAGGTCCGCCTGCCCAGCGGCGGCGATGCCGTCCAGCAGTTCGTCGGTGATTTGCTGGATGCGTGGGGCCAGCTGCTCCACGCGGCGGGGCGTGAACGCCTGGTTCACCAGCGTCCGCAGCCGCGTGTGGTCCGGCGCATCGGCAAAAAGCATGTTTTCGTTGATGAGGCGGTGCATGGCGGATTTTTGTGGCTTTTTCGCATCTGGCGGCAGCGTATTACGGAAATCTTTCACGAAATGGTCGTTGTCTTTGAGAACGGCCGTACCCTCCGCCATCCGCGTAATGTACCAAATCGTCCCGCCGCCAGGAGAACGATGGGCATAAATCGGGTCTTCCTGCCGCATCCGGGCAAACGTGGGGAATGGATTCGCTTTAAAAGTTGGGGAAAAGAGATCGTATTTTTTAGTAATTGTTTGCGCTCCTTAAAAGCGGAACACAGCGTTTCGCAGAGGAGGCACAGAGGCACACAGAGGGATTTCAGAAATCTGTTAAATCTGCGAAATCTGTTGATGTTTACCTATGCCGTGTTCACCATCCAGCCAGAAAAACCGACCAAAAAGTCGCGGAAAGTGGGCAGATGCTCGGCAGGGAAATTGTACTTTTGTGGCGCATCGGCCAAAACCGCGTCGAAGCAAGCCAGCCACACCTGCCGCGCCGCTTCGTCGATGGGGAACGGCGTGTGCCGCGCCCGCATCATCGGGCTGCCGTATTTTTGCTGGTACAGCGGCGGCCCACCCAGCAATCCCACAAAAAACGCCGCCGACTTGCGCGAGGCGCGTTCCATATCGCGGGGAAACATCCCCCGAATCTCGGACTCAGCCAGCTGCTGGTAAAAATCGGCCAGCATGGCAAAAATGTTTGCTTCACCCATTGCCGTATAAATTTCTGGGCTGGGGGCGCTCACGCGGGGCGGCCCGCCGGGCGGTACGTAAAATTGTCGTTCTTCACTCATCTTTTTAACTATGCAGACCCTAAGGGTTTTCACCTCTTGAGATAAATTTGTCGAGTTAAAACCCTTAGGGTCGCTCTAAAGAGACAAACCTCTCAAATCTCTGCGGCCTCTGTGGCCAAATTTTAATTCAAGGCAAATTCGATCGCTTCGGTGAGGCTGCGTTGGCGGCCTTGCGCCAGGTAACTGTCGGCATCAGTATGGGTAAGCACGGTGGTTAAACGGCCGTCTAACTGCGTCTTTTCCACGGCTGAAAGCGGGGTACCAATCTCCTCGCGCAATGCCTGAGCCGCCCCCACCAACTGCAACGCCCGTTCACGCTCTTCCTGAACTGCGGCCAGCGCCGCCATATCCTCCAACACGTAAGCGATGGCCCGGCGATCGCCAAATTCGTGGTTGATCGTCAAGCTTTCCACGTAAAATTGGCGCGCCATTGTAAAATCTGCCTGGTCGCGCACAACGTTGCCCAGATTGTTCAGCGAGTTAGCAATTGCCCAACGGTCGCCCACCTCGCGCTGAAGCTGGAGCGCTTCTTCCAAATAATCCCGCGCCCGCGACAAATCGCCCAAATTGCGCACCAGGTTGCCCAAATTGTTCAGCGAATTGGCGATGGTGCGCCGGTCGCCCACCTGCCGCCGGATGGCCAACGCCTCTTCGTTCAACTGCCGCGATTCGGCCAAATCACCCTGAAAGCGGGCAATAATCGCCAGGTTGCTCAGCAGGGCTGCAATGAAAGCAGGCTGTTCCAGCTCGCGCCGCAGCACCAGGCTCTGCTGGTACAAATCACGCGCCTTTTCATACTGCCCTTGCTGCGCCGCCAACGTCCCTGCCGAATGATACGCCTGGGCCACGCCAGACATATCTTCCAGCTTCTCAAACGTTAGCCGGGCCGCTTCCAGATGTTTGGTGGCTTCCTCAAAGCGGCCGCGTTTACGCAGCAGTTCCGCCAAAGCCGCCTGGCACCACGCTTCTTCCTGCTGGTTGTGGTGCTGCTGGGCCAGCTGCAACCCTTGTCGGTACAAATTGCTGGCCTCGTCCCACTGCCCCACCAGCTCTAGCACGCTGCCCAGCTTGCGCATCACGGCGGGCCGGTTCGTTTCTGGCAGCAGGGGCAGCACCCGCTGGAAATATTCGATGGCCGCTTCGTTGGCGTACTCCGCCTGGGCAGATTCGCCCGCTTTGAGGAGGTATTCGCGTTTTTTGATGTCGTTGTCGGAACGGCCGTAATGATAAGCCAGCAAACCCACATACTGCGACAACACATTGGCATAATGCCGCTCAATGTACTGCCCGATCAGATCATGCAGCATGGCCCGGGTGGCAAACGGCAAACTTTCGTACGCCACTTCCATAGTGACCACATTTTTAAACAGGTAAGCCAGCTCCGGCTCTGGCGTGTCTTGCGGCGTCAGGTCCAGCTTTTCCAACGTTTGCAGGTCTGCCTTTACCTGCTGCGGGCCGCCCAACGGGGGGTACGCCCCCCACAGCATCGCCGCCCGAAACAAACGGCCGATGACGCTGGCCACCTTGATCGTATTGCGCTGGCTCTCGGTAAGCTGGTCTATGCGGCTAAGGATGAGGCTGTGCAGGCTGGTGGGCAAATCCAAATCTTGCAGCGTCCGTTCCGCCACGGCCGATTGGGTCTGCAAATAGTTGATCAACTCTTCGATGTAAAATGGATTCCCGGCGGCCCGCTCGGTGATCTTGTCGCGTAAAAAGCGGGGGATCTTGATTTTGGCCTGGGTGAGCTGCTCCATTTTCAGGGCAATCAAATGTTCTGCCTCTTCGGGTGTAAACTCGTGCAGCTTAATTTCGGTAAAGTTGGGCAACTGGCGGAAAACGGCCGTTTGCATCCGGTTCATATCTGGCGAGCGCACCGCCAGCACCGCCAAAATAGGGCGGTCGGCAATGGCCCGTACCAGCGCCTCTAGCAGCTCAAAGGAAAGCGAATCCATCCAGTGGCAATCTTCCAAGACGATGAGAACGGCCGTTTCCGCCGCCCGCGCCCGCAAACATTCCACCAGCAAAGATTCCAACGACACCTTGCGCAGCTGGGCATCAAACGACTGCGTCAGCTCGTTATCAGGAATGGTAAGCCGCAGCACCGCCCCCAGCAGCGGCAACCGGGGCAGCAGCGATGGGTTGATCCGCTGCAGCTGCTCGGCCACGTGAGCAATCTGCACCTCCGCAGGCATGTCTGGCGTCAGCCCAAAAAAATCTTGCCAGATGCGCTGCCAAACCAAATAGCTTGATTTAGTACCATACGATTGGCACTCGCCACCCAGCCCCAAAAACTGCTGCTCACCCGCCAGGCGTACCATTTGCGCCACCAACCGAGATTTACCAATGCCCGCTTCCCCACTAATCGCAATAACTTGCCCCTGCCCCGCCTTCACCGCCGCCATTTTGTCCTGAATCACCGCTTGCTCGGCTGTACGGCCTACCATTGGCAAAGCATATTGCGGCTCTTGCAGCCGAATGGTCGATTGCACAGTACGCGGAGCCACCGCATACACGCTCAGCGGTTCCGCCTTCCCTTTGACGGTGATCGGCGGCAGCTTTTCCCAAGCAAAGCGGTCGCCCGTTTGAAGAACGGTGCTTTCTGTCACCAAAATTTGCCCAGGAACGGCCGCTTGCATCAGGCGAGCGGCCGTATTTACCCCATCACCCAACACGCCATACGTCCGGCGCATCGTACCGCCATAGGCCCCCGTCCGCGCGCGCCCCTGCGAAATGCCAATTTGCAGCGGCGAAATATACGGCAAGCGACCCGCCAGCTCTTGCAGCTCCAACGCAGCCGAAACCGCGCGAACCACATCATCTTCATGGGCAAACGGCGCGCCAAACGCCGCATACAGCGCACTCCCCTTATCGCCAATGGTCAGCTGAAGCAAATTGCTGTCGTAACGCGACAAAATCTCCTGCACATTTTGCACAAAGGCGTCTAGCTTGGCTTCGGCTTCCTCGTCATCGTCGTAATCAATGCCAGAAAAACGCACAAACAAAGCCACCGCAGGGCGCAGCTCTGCCAAAAATTCGCCGCCCCCTTCCACCAAACGCTTGTACACCGGGGGCAGCAGCCAGCGGCGGGTTATCTCTTCGCTTAATGCATCGGGGGGGATGGCGGGCCAGTAGGCGGGGATGCTCATGTTTTCCAGATTTTCCACCACGCCCAGCCTGGCCCCGGTCATCGGGTTTTGCCGCCACGTTTTTAGCTTCACCCGGGAGCCCAAATTGTGAATCGTGGCCTCGTCCAGAATCACTTCCCCTTTTTCTGCCTCGTGCTCTGCTTCTACCAGGCGGTCCAGGGTTTTGCCAGCCAGCACGTCGATGAGCTGCACGCTGGGGTTGCCAATGAGAAACCGCCGGGCGCTGCCGGTGACAACGGCCGTTTTCATCGCCAAAGTCATCTCGCCAGAAGGGGTGTAGATGGTTTGCGCCTGCTGCATCACCGCCTGCATCGCCAGGGCACAGGAGGTCGCCCGGAAGCCGTTGTCTCGGTCAAACCAACAGGTAATGGCATCCCCACTAAAGCTGATGACGCTGCCGCCATACCGGTGCAGCTCATCCACCAGGCCGTCATACACCCGGTTCAGGTGGCGGGTTACCTCTTCCGCCCCCCGCTGCGGCCCCAGATCGCGCACCAACCGCTCGGTGAGCGGCGTAAAGCCAGACACATCAGCAAACAAGGCGGCACCCTGCGTCGGGTCGGGCAGCTTCTCGCCCCGAAACAGCGCCTGACGCCTATCCATGGGAATGTAGGAAATCGGCCGTTCCATCATGCCGTCTTACTTCTCCCTTGAAAATAGGTCACAGCTAAACACAGATAAACGCAGATAAAAGTCTGTGGAAACCTGTGTTCCTCTGTGTCCCTTTTATTTGTGGTGGTGTGCCGCTGTTCATGAAATCTCCTGAAAGCATGCCGTTCAGTTGTGGATCGTTTTGTTGTTGCCATCGTGGCTCTATTATACGGGAGATACAACTTTATGCAGGAGCAACATAAAAAAAGCTGGGGCCAGATTAAATCTGGCCCCAGCCAATTAAACATCGCGGCGCAGGTGTGCTTTAACGGATCGCAATGGCGTCGATCTGGTTGCAGTACATGCCCAGAACAGGGCCATTCCAGAACAGCTCAAAACTACAGTTAGCAGCATCACCATCGGCAAAATCGCAGACAAGAATTTGGCCGTTACCCTTTTTGGTAACCAGGTAAATCGAGCCGGTGACTTCGTCTACATGCACTGCCTGGATGCTGTCTTTTCTGGCGCTGAGCAGCCGAATGGAGGAGCCATCAAAGTACAGCTCCCAACTGCCAGCGGTCTGTTCACCCAGGCTGGTGGGGGTAAACAGTACCAGATCGCGGCTCTTGGCGTTCAGGTGCCCCGCCTTGAAGGGGCCTTGGGTGCTGATGACGATACGGCCGTCTACCAACACCGTCAGCGCATTAATCCCTTCACGGGGTGCCTTCAGCCCCACATCCGAACCATCGAAGTAAAGCGACCAGGTACCGCTTGTCTCTTCACCCAGCGAGGCTGGCTCAAAGCGCAGAATGTCTGAATTTTCTACATTCACGCCACGAACGCGAGGCCGGTCCAGCTGCGGCAGATAGAAATCTTTCTCGACGGTGATCAGCAAGCTTCCGTCTGGTAGCCAGGCAAAAGCTGTCACATTTTGCCATCTCAAACCCACGTCAGAGCCATCAAACAGCAAAGACCATTCGCCCGTTTCCAGGTTGTAGCCCAGCACATCCTCACCTCGGTAGTAGATGCCCGCCACTTCGCCAGATGACGACGTGCTCAGGTACAGGGTCTGCCCCACTTCTGGCTCCACGATGGTGAGCGAGCCGCTGGTTGTGGCTGGCAGATACCGGTCGTCGGCCAGGTTCAGGCTGCCAGAGGGCAGCGGCACGGTGCCGCTAAAGTAAACGTCCACCGTGTATTCACCCACAGGCAGCGGCAGGGCGCTAAGAGAAGCCCGCCCGGCAAAGTCGGTGATCACCGCTTCAGCGTAGCTGCCATTTTCACCGGTGATGATGTAAAAGACGGTTTTCTGGCCAAACGGCCGTTCTGAATCATCCACCAGGGTCGCCACAAACGGGGCCAGGTCGCCTGCCGTCACGGTCGCTGCGGCCGGGGCCAGCATCAGGCTGGTTGGCTGCTTGGTGACGGTGAACGGCATGCTGTCAAACGACGGCTGGTACGTCTGGTCGCCGCCAAAGGTGACGGCCAGTTCCGTCTCGCCCGGCAAGCCCAGCAGCGCCATTTCCGTGCTGGCGTGGCCAGCGGCATCCGTTTGCACCGTGCGGGTTTGCGACCCCACGCGGAAGCTGACGAACTGGTTGGCCAACGGTTCGCCGTCGGCCGTTAGCTGGGCAGTGACGCTGGTTTTGCTGCCGTACGCACCGCTGGTGGGGGGAGACTGGAGGGAAACGGCCGTTGCCAGCAATTCACCTTCTGCCGTGCCTTCCCCACTGTAATACTGCCCCAGATTGGTTGCGGCACTCACCAAACCCACGCCATTCACCGCCTGCACAATGAAGCGCACCTGCTCACCCGGAACCCCGTTCAGCGGCAGCGTCGCCAGCCACACAGTGCTGTCGTTGGCATCCTGCACCAGATCAATCGACTGCCACTGGCCAGCCAATGGGCCACTGCCCGTGTAAGTCACCCACACTTCCTGGATGCCCGCCGCCGGGTCACCCGTCACGCGCACCCGGAACGTCACGCTGTCTTCACCGGGGAACGCTTCCACCTGGCCAATGGCTGGCGGGCCTGCCAGGGCCGGGACATTGCCCGAAATTTGCGATTGGGCAATGTAACTGCTGTAATACAAACGGAAATCCATATTCTGGTATTGGCGCAGCGTACCCGTTAGCGAGCCAGCATTGTCAGACAAAAACTGGGCTGGCGTCACGTTCAGCTGCACCGCGCCGTTTAACCCGGCCACCAGCTGGTCGAAGTAGTTCACCTGGTACGGCTGGGTGGGATAAAACACGCTGCTCACAAACGGCGGGTGCACGCCACGAATTTCCGTGGTGGCCGCCCCAGTCAGGGGCAAAATACCCGCCATGTCTGTAAAGGTGCCACTGCGAAAGCCCACGCCGCGCAAAACGGTGTCGGCCACACCCACGTTGAGCGATTCCAGCGGCAGCACCGGTTCAGCCGGGTTCACCACCACGCCATCGCTGCCGCGCAGGTAAGCGGCATCTACGGTACTTGCTTCTTCCCCACCCACAACGTCCAACGTCTGGTTAACCAGCGTCAAATCTGGCTCGATGGACAGATCGGCGTAGACAAGGCCCAGCGCCTGGCCGGGGTTGCTGGCAAATGGCGTGGTGCTGCCAATCACCGACGGCTCGCCGGAGACACCGCCACGGCCCGTGGGCAGATCAATCTTGAGCATGGGCAAGCCAAACAAAGTGGCCTGAATGAGCGATTTTTCGTGCAACGGCCGTATTTCCTGCGTTTCAGCCAGGTAAGTTTGTTTGGCCGTCACCAGCGCCTGCCCAATGGCCACCGGCCCCGTACCCGCCCGCAGCTCTTCGCTGAAGGCCAGGTACAGCCGCTCGCTGTACTCGATGAAGTCGGTGTCGCCGTACTGGTAGCCAGTACCGGCAATGAGGGTGGCCCCCTTGCTGGCAAACGCCTGGCCCCAATCCGGTTCGGCCGTTACCCCAGGCACCCCGTGCGCATCCACAATGTTGTAGCCAGAATGGCAGCCCGCGCTAAAAACAAGGGCGTTGGTCATGTCCACGCTAGAAGCAGCCAGCTCAGACGCCAGCAAACGCGTACTGTAATCGGCCGCCAAGGCGCTGCTGGCGCTAAAGTGCCCCGCCAAAAAGCTGATGTCGTACCGGTTGGTTAGCAGCAAGCTGCGCAACTCATTGGCCGTCCAGGAAGCGGGATCGGTGGGGGCCACGTTGTTGGGGGTGATGAGCGTGGTTGGGCTGCTGCCCAGGCCGCTGCCCAGCTCACCGGCAATGGCGTTCGCCGCATCTTCCAGGAAGTCGTACCCTGTCACCAGCGCCGAATCGGGGGTGTCTACCACGCCGTTGGCGGTGCTGAGGTACGCATTCAGCATCGTCACCACCTGGTCGGGCGTTTCCACCAGTCGGCCCACCGCCAGCTGAGGAATGGGTAGATTGTCGCTTTTGCTAGACAGCTCCAGCAGCGTGCCGTACCGGTCCTGGCCCAGCACGTAACCCAACCGCAGGCTGGCTTGCGAACTGGTGGCATCCTGCACGGGCGGCACGTAGTTGCGCTCGTTAGCCAACAGGGCCTGGTCGGGATGGCGGAAGAAGGGAATCACGTCATCGTTGCCGATGATGACAATATATTCCAGCGGATTGATAGCCCGGTACGCGTCCACAATATCTTTGATGGCGTAAGCGGCCAGGTTTTTGGCGAAGGGACAGGCGGTGTAGGTATCGGCCTGGGCGTTGGCGGCGGCTACGCGAGCATCGCTGTTCACGTCCACAATAACGCCGTTCACTTCAGGGCGGGCGGCGAAGGCAGCCAGCTGGGCCTGCATGGTGGTGAGGTCCCCGCCCATACGGCCGTTATCCACCAAAATAATGGTGCTGTAATTGTTGGCAACGGCCGTATGCGTGCTGGCGGGCAGGGCGGTGATCACTTGCCCACAGCTGCCGCCGGTTTGCAGCACGTTCAGCGTAAAATTGCTGGTAGGCGCAAACACCCCGTTGCGGCCACGCACACGAATGTAAAAGTCGCCGCTGTTTTCCCAGGTGTTCAGGCGCACGCCCTCACCCGCCGTGCCGTTGAAGGCAGAGACGGCAATCAGGCTGCGCATCTGGGCGCTGGAGAAGGCGTCTGGGGAGAAAGCGTCTGGGCTAAATGCGTCCGGACTGAACGCATCTGGACTGAACGCGTCGGGCGAGAAAGCATCCGGGCTGAACGCATCGGGCGAGAAGGCATCGGGGCTAAACGCGTCCGGGCTGAACGCATCCGGGCTAAACGCATCGGGGCTGAACGCATCCGGGCTAAACGCATCCGGGCTGAACGCGTCTGGGCTAAACGCATCGGGGCTGAATGCGTCTGGGCTAAACGCATCCGGGCTGAACGCATCGGGGCTGAACGCGTCGGGGGCAAATTCGGCCGTAAGCGAGACCAAATCTTCGGTTTCATCCAGCGTCAGCAGCGATTGCCACTCAGCGGCGATATCTTTGTAGACGGTGAGATCGTAGTTGGCCGGCAGGTCGGTGAGGGTGATGACCAGCTGGCTGTTCGGCTGGACGGTGAACTTGAACCAGCGAGATTGGCCCAGCTGATCGATGGCCTGGCTGATTTCGGCGGTTTGCACATTGGGGGAAACGCTGTCTGGCGTCAGGCCCAGGCGCTGGGCGCGTGGCCAGGCATCATTGCCCAGGCTGCTTTGGATACAGCGGCTAAATTCGGAGGTGCCGTCTGCGCCGGTTACCAGGGCGGTGAGGCTGACGGTGGTGAGTTCGGTGGGAACGGCCGTTTCAAAACTCCCATTCCCCGCTTCATCGGTCATCAATTGGGTGCTGCCCAACCAGGTTGCTCCCTGGCCCTGGCCTGCCGCACAGCTTTCATTGGCGTACAGATCGATCACATAGGCGCTGGTTGGCTGGCTGTTGAGAATGCCTTCCACAACCAGGCCCTGCCCCATGGGGACGGCGCGGATGAGGGTGGCTGTGTTCTGACGGCCGTTTGCTCCTTCATCGCCATCCGCCAAATCATTGGCCGTGGGGCCATCGCCAGACAGGTCCACACCCAAAACAGCGTTGCCAAAAAGTGCATTTTGGTTAAAAGATTGCCGCTGCCGTCCAAAACCACAATGCCACTGCCACCGTTTTCGCTCATGACAGAATCTTCAACGCGGTTGTTGCTGCCGTTGATAACCAGACCATTGCCCGCAAAATTCCGAATCGTCAGGCCGCGCACAAGGATGTCGTCCGCTGCCAACAGCAGGCCATCCGCTTGCCCGGCTTCGCTGCCGTCTAGCACAATGGAGGCGGTGTCGCCCTTTAACTCAAGCGAAGTGGTGATGGCAGGCAACGCCGAGGTCGGCGCGATGACAATCGGGTCGAGGCCATCAATGTCAAATTTGATGATAATTTCGTCCGCATAATAGCTATTGCCACCATACCGGTATTGGCTGTACGCACCATCATCGTCGTCATCGTCATCGTCATGGTGACCGCCGTTCAGGGCATTGGCCGCCTGGATGGCTTCGCGCAGGGAGCAGTGCCGCCAGCTGCAATAGCCATTGTCTTCATCATCGGCCGTGTTAACAGTAAACACCGTTCTATACCGATCGTGGGCCAATACAGACGTTGTTACGAACAAAACGAAAAAAACTGCGAGGGATAAAGAAAGAATTCGCCAAACTGTTGATCGATTCACACCGTTCATACCTTTTCTCGTACCAAGATGCAGGTCATGAGAAATTAGCCTGTCGCTACTTCCAATCTTGGATGCATTGGGATAAATATTCAGTTTTGGCTCCACCTGAGGTTGTTGAATCTGCCAGATGTTGGCTGCTGCCGAACTCTTCCAAATGGGAATAGCAGCAAAAACAATCGTGGCTATATTGCAAAATAATGCGGGAGGCTGCTTACAAAGCGTATTAACTTCTTATTATGGGATTTTTATATAATTCACCTGGATTTTCGCAGGACAACGGCAGCAGTATACCAACCAAGGCGAAGGGGTTGTGTGAAAAACGGGGGCCTTTCCAGTGAAAAGTAAGTAAACAGCTAAGAATCTGCGGCGGGGACGGGCAACCCGGCCAGCTGCATAATTTTGAGGGCGTTGGTGGTGGGGCACGGGCCGGCATGCAGCTTGTAGTCGAAAACCATACGGCCGTTCACCACATCATCCCGAAAATGCACATTCACCAACCGGGGATTCTCCTCCGCCAGCTGCACCAGCTCCAGATCGTGGGTGGCAATCGCGCCCAGGCCGTTTCCCTGGGCCAGCGCCTGAATGTAGGAGCGGCTGCCAATCAGCCGCTCCCGGTTGTTGGTCCCCCGAAAAATCTCGTCGATGAGGAAAAGCAACGGCCGTTCCCCCCCATCATCCAGCGCCATCAACAGCTGCGACAAGCGGCGCACCTCCGCATAGAAAAAGGAAAAGCCATCATTCAACGAATCGGCCACGCGAATGGTGGCAAAAAGGCGCAGCCAGCTGGCGCTAAACGCCTGGGCCACCACCGGCCCCCCCGCGTAGGCCAGCACCAAATTCACCCCCACCGTGCGCAAAAACGAACTTTTCCCGGCCATGTTGGAACCGGTGATCAGGTAAATTGCCTGGGCGGCGTCCAGGTGCAAATCGTTGCAAACCCGCGGCGCGCTGGGAATCAGTGGATGACCCAACTGGGTCGCCACGATTGTGGGCTGCGGGGCCGCCACCAGCGTGGGCCACACCCACTCCCCCGGATTGAGGTAGGCAAAAATGGCCAGGCTGCTGGCCGCTTCCAGCTCAAACCAGATGTCCAGCCAGCGCGGCAGCTGGGTAGCCAGACCGGCGCGGCATTGGTCCAGGCGGTAGGCAAAATAGATGTCCCAGGGGACGAGCAGGTTGAGTAAAAAGCCGAGCAGCCAATTTTGGCGCAGCCCCACCCCGGTCACCACGCGCTGCACTTGTTGAATGTGGGCAGACGGCCGTTCCCCCGTCACCAAAAACGGCCGACAAAGCTGTTTCGTGTGCGGCATGTGGCGAAAACGCCAGCGCTCTAAAAAGGCAAACACGCCATCCAGCACCCGCAGCCGGTCGGTCAAAAACATCACATCGCTAAACAGGGTCGCCGTGCGCTGAAAGCCCAGCGTAATGAACAGCACCCCATACAAAAAGAGGGTGCCCGCCCACAGCGGCGGCCATTGCCAAAGCTGGTACCCGGCAAACAAAACCCAGTTCAGCACCGCCAGCAGAGAGAGGCCAATGAGCAACGGCCGTAACGATCCCCCCACCTGTTCAACCTGCAACCAGCCCAGCAGCTGCTGCCCCGCCCACTGCGCCTTGCCGTCGTCGATGGCCTGCCGCGCCCGCAATGCCAGGCGCTCCCGAAAAATCGTCTGGCTGGCCAGCTCTTGCACCAGCGCCTGCCGCGCCAAAACCGCATCTGGCGCTGGCTGCGTGTCTAGCAGCCAGTTGTGCAAACGGTGGCTGCCGTCCTGGGAAACGGCCGTATCCAACAGCCGATGCAAAGAAAAATCTCCCACCAAATCCAGGTCCACCGCAAACGGATGATCTGCCGGAATGGGAAAGGTTTTGGCCAAAGGCAGCTTGTCCCAGGCCAGCGTCATGCGGGCCACGTGGGTTTGCTTACGCCGCTGCCACAAAGAGGCACGGGCTACGGCCGTTTCCACCCGCCGATGAATAAACACGGTGATGATGAAAGGGATGAGCAGAACGGCCGTACTCACCAGCCACACCACCGGCCCCCACTGCAAAAACGCCGCCCCACCCAGCAGCAGCGCCCCGACAAACAAAATCAGCCGCCAGCGCGAAAGCTGGTCGCTGCGCTGCTGCCAACCAGCCAGACGCCGCTCCAGGCGAGCCAGCTGATGCTCAAACAGATGAAGGCGCTGCGCTTTTTTACTCATGCAAGTACGTTCGTTGGGGGGATTGGGTAATGGGGGAAACGGCCGTAGCCCACCCACCACCAGTCGCTAATCCAAATTATCAAACAGGTCCGGCAAACCTGGCTTTTCGCGGGCACATTCCGGGCAGCCCACCTGCGGCTTGGCCACGTCGATGAGGTGCTTGCTGCAAAACGCCTTCACGCCAACCCGTCGATTAAAGCCCAAAAACCCTTTTTCAATATTGGCCTCCAGCACCAAATTGGGATTGCTATTCGCCAGCAGAATATCGGGCACGGGGCAACTGCTGCAATCCGTGGGCCGCCATGCCTCCGAGCGGGGATTGGCCATAATCAGGCGGCACTCCTGGTCAGATTTGCCACGATGGAAGTTTTGGTAATAAAAACGGCACTCTTTGCCAGCCGGTGTTTTCATAAAAAGTTCCAATTGCTATTAAAAGTAAAGTGCAGAAAGTTTTTGAAAAATAATCATCAAAGATTTCATAGATTTAGAGGAAAAAAATCTGTCTAATCTGCGAAATCTGTTGATAAAGAATTTTAAAAACTTTTTTCCAATCACTTAAGTAAAGTGCAAAAGTTTTCAGAATTTAGAGTGAGGCATCATAGACAGATGCCAAAGAAAATCAATTACACCTTAACAACCGAATCTCTTGGACTCATTGAGCAAGCGATCAAAATCACGAGGACCTTCGCGTGCGCCATCGGCTACCCTGATCCGTCTGCTCCATCTTGGCCAAAGCCCGCTGGATCGCTAAGCTCCTAGCGATTCAACCCAGCCAGGTTTACTATTGGCATAAACGTTGGCGGGAAGAGGGCATTGATGGACAGCGGACAACTAGCGCGGGCCGCCCAAAAGCAGCCGATGCGCAGTATCGCCAAATCTTAGAGGAGACGATGGCTAAAGAGCCGACCGAGTTAGGCTATGCCTTTAACGTTTGGGATGCAGCGGCTTATGGCTCATCTAGAGCAGGCGACGGGGATTCGCGTTAGGAACGCACCTTCCTCAATATTTTAGCTGAGCAAGACTATGTTTATCGTCGCCCTAAGCACACCCTTGACCCCCTGCAAGACAAAGCCGTCAAAGCCAGAGCCGAAGCGACGCTAGAAGAGCTGAAAAAAGCTGAACGCGCCGAGATCGAACTTTTCTTTGTGGACGAAACGACACTGAGACTCCTGTGTACTCATAAAGTGTTGGATGAAGCGCGGTCAGCAAAGCGGTAGCGGCACCAGGACCGGCTCAATGGCATCACCTTTTGGAGCCTACAACTGGCGCACCGATGAAGTCATCACCCCTGCCCGTAGCCAAAAAGAACTCGGCTTCTTTCTCCAGCTTTATCCAACTTCTGATGGCGACTGCGCCTCAGGACCGACCGGTTGTGCTCGTGATGGACAATGCCTCTTACCATCATAGCCAGGCTTCCGAAGCACTTCTAGCCTTTTTGAAACACGTTCGACAGTCTTCTGGTTGCCCCCTTACTGTTCGGACTTAAATCCCATTGAGCGCTATTGGCGGCACCTGAAAGAAAGCGTGTGCCAATCGCCTGTTCAAAACGATTGATGAGATGATTGATTCGGTTGATAAGGTACTGACTATTCAGAACGAGATTGCCCATTCTGACAGATTCTTATTTACGAAAACTTTTTGCTGACTACTTAAAATCAGCCGTTAATTATCGTTGTTTCCCCATTTTGTTCAACCACCTACCCCGTTTGATCATGGGCATCTCATCGATTTAGGGCTTACGCAGTTACGCCGGCCGCCTCTCAGTCCCGAAGGGCGGCTCGCCTGACCAAGCCGATGGTGGCATGGTGGGGACAGCGGCCACAGCCTTTAAGTGCATAACGCCTACGATTATTACATCACTATCTTTGCAGATTTTAAACCCACCAGAGGCAGTGTCATACCCGCGTAGGCGGGTAGCCATCTTTCCACTGGCGTGGATTCCCGCCTTCGCGGAGCCTGCCATCACGAAGGTGGGGGAGTGACCATCAAAAGGGCAAAGATAGTGTTACATTCTTCCATAAGTTTTACTTACTGTTATCAATACCGTCTGCTTATACAAACGTGTATCTTTAGGCCGTAACCCGATCAGCAAGTTGACGATCGGGCAAAATAAGCGCTCTTTAGGAATTTGCGGTGGACTGCCTGAAAGGTGATACGCGCGCCGAGGTGCATCACGCGTCACGCATCACATTTCAAAGCACATGCCCTGGAAACTAAAGACCCCAAATTGTTTACAAACTGGAGGCTTTTGCATGAAACGTGCTTTTGTATCTCATCATGGCGCTGCTGCTGGTTAGCCTGGCGGCGTGCGAACAAACGGCCGAAGAAGACGCCCTGGCAGTGGTGAATGAACCGGGCGTGGTCACCGTCTTCAAGTCGCCCACCTGAGGCTGCTGTGGCGATTGGAGCGCCCACCTGGAAGCCAATGGCTTCACCGTGGTAGAAAAAGGGGTTAACGACCTGTATGCAGTCAAAGCAACTTACCGCGTTCCCGAACAGCTCTTCTCTTGCCATACGGCCGTTGTAGACGGCTATATCATCGAAGGACACGTACCGGCCGCCGAAATCAGCCGGTTATTAGCAGAAAAACCAGATGTGCTGGGCCTTGGCGTGCCCGGCATGCCCATCGGCTCCCCCAGGCATGGAAAGCCCCGGCCAGGCCCCGAAGCGTACACCGTTTTTACGTTTAACGACGCGGGTGAAACGGCCGTTTACGCCTCATATCCCTAGTTACCCCCTCGTTCAACAACTCCCCCCTGGCAAGGCGGTTCGGCAGC
>JADJOJ010000009.1 GCA_016713825.1 Candidatus Leptofilum gracile
GTAATCGTGGTCACCGATGGCGAACGCATCCTCGGCCTGGGCGACCTCGGCGCGCACGGCATGGGCATCCCCGTCGGCAAGCTGTCGCTCTACACCGCCTGCGCCGGCATTCACCCCGCCAAAACGCTGCCAATTACCCTCGATGTGGGCACCGAAAACGAGAAGTTCCAGCCGACCCGCTCTACATCGGCATGCCCCACCAGCGGCTGCGCGGCCCAGTACGACGCGTTTCGTGGAAGAGTTCATGCCGGCCGTCACGGAACGGTTCCCAACGTCATGGTGCAGTTTGAAGATTTTGCCAACTCAACGCTTTGCGCCTGCTGCACAAGTACCGCAACGCCTAGCATGCCTTCAACGACGACATTCAAGGCACGGCCGCCGTCACCCTGGCGGGCGTCTACTCGGCCCTGCGCGCTGACGGGTGGGCCAAGCGCAAGCTGGAGCGACCAGCCTTGCTCTTCCTGGGCGCGGGCGAAGCGGGTGTCGGCATTGCCGATCATCGTCTCGGCCATGATGGAGGAGGGCTGAGCGAAACCGAAGCGCGGCAGCGCTGCTGGTTCGTCGACTCACGTGGCCTGGTCGAAAGCAGCCGCACCAATCTGGCAGAACACAAGCTGCACTACGCCCACGACTTTGCCCCGCAAACCGATTTTCCTGGCCGCCGTCAACGCTTTGCAGCCCACGGGCATCATTGGCGTTTCTGGCATGGGGGCAATGTTTACCTAACCGATTGTGGAGGCGATGGCTGCAAGTTCAACGAACGGCCGATCATCTTTTGCCCTCTCCAACCCCACCTCCAACTCTGAATGCACCGCCGAACAAGCGTACACCTGAGTCGGAAGGACGGGCCATTTTTGCCAGCGGCAGCCCAATTCGACCCGGTAACGTACAACGGCCAGACTTTTGTACCTGGCCAGGGCAACAACTCTTACATCTTCCCCGGCGTGGGGTTGGGCGTGGTGGCCGTAAGGCGCGGCACGTGCCAGACGAGATGTTCATGGCGGCAGCCCGCACGCTGGCCTAGTTGGTTACCGAAGAGGATTTGGCGAAGGGGCGCATTTACCCGTCGCTCAAGCGGATTCGCGAGGTGTCGGGGGCGATTGGAACGGCCGTTGCTGACGTAGCCTTACGCCCAAAACCTGGCCCCGCGTGGCCGGCCCGACGATTTACCCGCCTACATAAAGGCGCAGATGTTCCAACCAGTTTATGAGTAAAGGGAGCGCCTAGCGACTTAACCGCCGCCGGGGCAGACAAAACTTCGCGCACTGTTTGAACGAGTTCATCCACCGTGATCGGCTTGCACAAATAGCGATTTGCCCCGGCGGCCAACCCTCCTGCACAGCCCGGTACTGCGTCTTGCCACCGAGCATCACAATGGGCAAACTGGCAAACTCGGCGCGCAGCTGCTTGCAAAGACTCACCCCATCCAAATAGGCATCATCACATCCAGAATCATCAACGGGGGTTCGTTCAGCCAACCGGTCTAGCGCATCCAAACCATCTTCAGCTTCTACAACCTCATAGCCACCGATCTCAGCATATGGCGCAATAGCTCACGCAAATTGGGTTCGTCAACAACTAGCAAGATTGAGTTCTTCACGTTGTTCTCCTCTGTAAATGTGGGTCGGATTGGCAATCCGATCTACGATTTTCATTCATGGTGTTGAGCTTGCGCTCATGTCGTGTCCTATCAATTCTGCTGATTTTCATTCATGGTGGTCGCCGACAGCCGGTGTCGTCCCTTGAAAAATAAAAAACAGAACACAGAGTTACACAGAGAAATCTTAGCAATCTGGTAAATCTGCTGATTTTTCATTCATGGTGTTGAGCTTGAGCTCATGCAGTCTCCTCTGCAAAGCGTAAATTGGGAGATAGCTTATTCTGCGCAGTATTAAAGCATGAGGCAGCGGCTCTTGGCAGTAGGAAAATATAGCCAGAAAGTCCTAATCCTACAGTAAAATGATGCGGCAGGCGATGACAACGACCACGGCAAACCCAGCCGGTGCGCTGAGAAATGGTAAGCAGGCGGCGGCTGGCCCAGATAACTGAGGGGAATTTTGAAAACGATTTTGCTGCTGAGCGTCATTGGCCCATACCCACAGCAGCATCAGCCCGGCGGGCAGCAGCACAAACATGATCAGGGAAGCATAAGCCAGAGGGGGAGAACGGCCGTTATCCCCGGACGCCACCAGGCCAAACCCACAATCGCCGTTAGATGGGCTAGTTGGTCCAAAACAAACCCTGGCCATTGGGTTCGCTGGGAAAGCGCACCTTCACCCAGTCGGTGACAAATGGGCCACGCCCAGCGCCAGCAGCAGGTCTAGCTGTTGAGCAGGCTGCCGCAGCAGCAGGGCAGCCACGGCCACATGGATAAGCACGATGCAGCGCCAGACCGGCATTGCTGGTTACCTTCAGGCGAAAAATACGGTTCGTTTGAGGGGAAAATCGGCTAACAAATGGGCTAACAATAAAATAAAAAAAGTTGACATTGAATCCAATACCATCTGCCAGGAGACCGCAGCGGCACGATGGAAAGATGGGAAGAAGAGAAAGCGGGTTGCCTGGCAGGACATAATTTAATTTTCAACTAGCGATGCCAGGGCATCACAACAAATTAGCAGGTTTGGGTAAGATTGGCTGCATACGGCCGTACGCCAGCAGTATGAAGCAGTTAACAACCCAACAAAAGACCCGCCAATGACCAAAAAGTCACTGCCGGGTCTTTATTTTCACGTGGGCTTCACCACCGTGCTGCGTAACAGGTGACAAAAGCAAATCACTTTTCACGTATCACGCAGCAAACAAAACGGTGTCAATTTTTACAACCTACAAATTTAGGCAATGGCCGGGGTTTGGTGCAAAAAGGTGTCGTCTGTAAGCTGCTGCAAAACAAAGGCCGCCACATCCGCCCGCGAAACCTGCCCGCCGCCAATGGTTGGGTCCAGGCCAAAGGCGTACTGCCGGTAGCCGGGCCGTTGGTCAGACCGCCGGGACGCACAATGATCCAGTCCAGGCCGCTTTCACGCACAAACTGCTCCTGCCGTTCCTTGTCCTCGTACGCTTTGCGCAGCACGGTTTTCATGAGCATCTTGAAGGAGAGTGAGACGCGGTCAGGGTATCCCCACACCCAAAGCCGTAACCACCGCAAACGCTTAATCTCTTGCTTTTTCATGCCCTCAATGATGTTTTGCGTGCCGTCCGACACCACAAAATCGGGATTGTTGGCGGTGTTGCCCAAAGAGCAGCAAACTGCTTCTGAGCCTGCCAGCGCTTCTTCCACTTTTTCCTGGTTGAGCATCGCCAATGACCAAATACAGCTTGTCATGTTTAACGCTGAGTCTGGTGGAATCGCGCACCAGGACGGTGACTTCGTGTCCGGCTTCTAGCGCCTGCACCACAATTTCTTTACCGGTACCACCCGTGGCACCAAAAACTGCTAATTTCACAACTATTTGCCTCGCTTTATCGTTCTTCCCGCTACGCCACAATTATCAACAAAAACTGAGTTTTTCGCTATCTATCAGGTTAGGCTGATTTCGGTTTGCGTAACGGCCGTTTCAAAAACCAATAGGCCGGAATCAGCACCACCAAAGATAGCACCATGCCCAACCAGTACGGATAATGCGGATCGCGAGCAAAGATCACGCCACCCAGCGCCGTGCTAAAAATCGTCGCCAGGCTCACGGTAGATTGGTACAGCCCCAACACCCCACCACGCACCTCATCCGGCACCGTGCGGGTAGACAATGATTGCAGCGGTGGCATCATCAACCCCATGCCAATCGGGAAAAAAGATGGAGCCAGGAATCCCAAACCAGGGCCCCACGGCAATCGCCAGAAAAA
Organism: Candidatus Leptofilum gracile; assembly: GCA_016713825.1. Taxonomy (GTDB): domain Bacteria; phylum Chloroflexota; class Anaerolineae; order Promineifilales; family Promineifilaceae; genus Leptofilum; species Leptofilum gracile. The sequence goes on from JADJOJ010000009.1 coordinate 3,844, forward strand.
ACATGCCAATTCCCCGCAGCACACTGCCAACAATCACCAAATTCACCTCGCCAAAGCGGGGCAGCACCCGCCGAAAGAGCAGCGTTTGGGTCAAAAATTGGGAAAAGTCCCACCGTGCCCAGCAAAATGCCAATACCCAGATCCACAATGCGATCGCTGTAATCGGCAAACAAAACCGCGTCGCCAAACAGGGCAAAGGTGGCTTGCAGCAAACCCAGGGCAAACTGGCCAATGAACGCAATCAGCAAGATAGCCAGCAGCGGCGCGTTGTTCATTACTTCGCCGGGGCAATGCCGCCACGCCGCGCCTGCCGATTTTTCATCCGCTGCTCCGGGGTGAGCGTTTCACTCAGGGTTCGCCAGGTCAAAACAACGGTGAGGGCAGCGGCCACAGCGGCCATAAAGAAGGGGATGGGCCAAAAGCGGCAGAAAGCGAACCCCCCAACGCTGGCCCAAAGACAAACCCCAGGCCAAACGCGGCAAAAATATACCCGAGTGATTCGGTACGCTTTTCCGGTGGCGTAATATCGGTGATGTATGCCTGGGCAACAATAATGTTGCCGCCAGTGATGCCATCCAAAATGCGGGCGATGAACAGAATCGCGACGTTGGGCGCGGCCCCAATCATGATGAAGCTGAGCACGGTACCAATTTGGCTGATGATGAGGACGGGGGATAAGGCCGTATTTATCCGACAGCCGCCCAATGGTGGGGCCAGCAAAATTGAGCGGCAAAAAATGAGGACAGCAGCAAAGCATTGTACTCCGGCCGAATCTGAAACTGGCGCTGCGCATACAGCAGCAAATGGGCAGGGCCATGGCCGCCCCAAGCATCTGCACAAACACAATCAGTAAAATAGTCAGCAAACGTCTATCAATTTTTCTAAGATTCATGGGTAAATGGACCGCTTGTTTTCCAGGCAGCCGCTCCTCGTAAGATATTTTGTGGTGCAGTTAGCTATCGGGCGTATGGGTTGGCAGAGTGGGTGGAGGCGCGTCTGTCACCACCAAACTTTCTTGCAGGCGGGCAATGTGCAGCTGCTCCAATTGCTGCTCATACTGGGCACCAATCTGGGCAAAGTAGCCAGACAAATCGCGCCAGGCCGTGGCCATTTGGGAGCGCGTGCGAGCCATCATTTCATCTTCTGCTTGCGGCGCAGCCAGCGCCAGCTAGAGCGCAAAATGTGGCGCACATTGCCGATGACTTCTTGCGCCAGCTGCGTCAGTGGGCTGGTGGTGACGCTTTCCAGCACCTGATGCAGCGCCTGCGCCGCCAGCGCTGCGTTTTCCTGATGGTCTAAATCGCCGCGCTCTAACATTTTGTTGAGCAGGTAAGCCCGGTGCCAGTAGTAGCTCAGCTTGTCGGTCGCTTCCTTCACGGTGAGGAAGTAGAGAATGGTGCGGTAGGTGCGCTTGAGCAGCAGCCAGACCAGCTCTAGCGGCCAGAGCAGGCAGCCCAGACAGCTAAAGTTGCTGCGGTTAAGCTGGCGCACGGTGTCTGGGGAGAGGGTACGGCCGTTCCGCCGGGCAATCGCCTGCGGCATGCGCCGCTTGAAAATCCACTCAAACAGCACGTCCACCAGCGGAATGGGAATCAGGATCGCCAAACCCGCCAGCGTGGCATCGACGTAAATCGCCCATTCAAATTTGTCGTCGCGGATGGTTGGTTCGTCATTCATGGTGGGGTAAGTTTAGCTGAAAATGGGCGTTTGTGATTAGGTAATTGAGTAATTGAGTAATTGCGTAATTACCCAATTACTCAATTACGCCCTTTCGGCCACGCCGGATCCAAAAAAGTCTGGATTTCGATGAGGTAGCCATTGGGATCGCGCACAAAGCATTGGTAGATGTTGAATTTTTCGTTCAGCGTCGGCGGCTTTTCGATGGTCACCCCCTGCCCCACCAGAAAATCGTGCCAGCCGTCTACGTCTGGGGTGACGAGGGTGAGCATGATGTGGCTGGTGTGCGGCGGCGCGTCCATGTGCTGCCCCAGCGTCTGGCAAAAGCCCAGGAAGGCATCGCCACTGCTGCGGTAAATGCGGCAGCTGCCCTGGTCCAGAACCAGCGCCAGGCCGAGGATGGTTTCGTAGAAAACGGCCGTTTCTGCCCAATCCCGCGCGTGTAAAAAAGTTATCTGTTGTTCGATGGGTGGTCGAAAATTACTCATAAGCGATACTTGCTATGCGAATAAATAGACTGATCTATTGTAAATATAACTAAAGACGTTACATTATGCACACAATTTTTCCGCAATGTTGGAGACAACACAATTGCATTATCCTTCAGACAAGAATATCCACATACGGCCGTTCCACCCCCAAGATCAAGCCGCCACCAAACAGCTCATCCTGGCCGGCTTAGCCGATCATTGGGGCACGCTCGACCCCAGCCTCAACCCCGATCTCAACGATATTGCCCACAGCTACCAGGGGGAAACGTTTTTATTGGCAATGCAGGGGAAAGAAATTGTGGGCTGTGGGGCGTTGATTCAAGAGGAAGGACGGGAGGGATACGGCCGTATCGTCCGCATGTCTGTCAAAAAGGAAAATCGTCGGCAGGGGATTGGTCAGCTCATTTTGGCACATCTGGAAACGGCCGCTCACCAACGCCACTTCCACACAATTGTCCTGGAAACCACCCAAACCTGGGCCGATGTCGTCGCCTTTTACCTGGCCAACGGCTACCAAATCACCCACCACCAAAACGGCGACACCCATTTTCAAAAAACCACAAATTGACAAGGGTACCCCTTCACCTGGTCACCGCCTCATCTTAATCCCCAGCATACCAAAACGCCTGCACCCGTTCATTATCCGCATTCCGCCGTGACCAGGTGTAAAACTCACCCAACCAAACGAGAATAACACACCCATGCCGGCAAATAGCAGCGCTGTCTGGTTCAAACCCCACGCTGGCGCATCCTGAAACAGCCCCGCCAGCAGCGTAGAAACCGACTGCGTCAGCGTCAGCATGGCAAACTCAAAGGCAAACACCCGCCCCCGGTATCGATCTGGCACCACAATTTGCAACAAAACGGCCGAAAATACCCACATGGTACCGCTGCCCACCGTCCGCACCAGCGTCGCCAACAAAAACAAACCAAACGTCGGCGCAGCCGCCAGCCCCCAAATCCCCACCGCCACCAAAGCCATACCGATGGTCGCCCCCAAAATCAAACGCGGCGGACGACTGCCCAAAGCCCGGCGCATAAACAGCGGGCCTAATCCAGTGCCTAAACCACTCACCACATAAATAATGCCCAGCGACGCCGTGCCACCATCTTCAATGCGCAGCGCCTGCGCCAAAGGGAATATCGTCAGGGGGAAAACATTGTCTGCAAAGCTAATCTCCAGCACATTCACCGCGCCCCAGACCAACGAACCAGTTGCTTTAATCAAGCTGAGAACGAGAAGATACGGCCGTCCCCACAAATAGCGAAACCCATCCACAAAATCCAGCCAGCCACCCTGGCTTTCCTCACCCGGAACCGCCACAACAGCCTTCAAAACAATCCGACTAATAAACCACGCGGAAAGCAAAAAGTGAGAGCATCTAACACAAACGCGGTTTCTGCACCAAAAACGGCCGCAACAATCCCCCCTAGCAGCGCCCCCAGCGCCAACATCGTGCTCCAGGTAAAACTGTCCAACGCATTGGCAGTCACCAGTTCCCGACGCTCCACCACCATCGCCACTACTGCAGAACGCGCCGGTGTAAACAATGCGCTCAAAGCAAACTGAGCCACCGTTAGCAAATAAAACAGCCAAACCTGGCCTGTCACCCCCACAATCAAAAAAGCCCAATACAATAACCGCCCGCAAAACATCAGAAATAACCATTAAATGTCGGCGGTTATACCGATCAGCCAAAACACCAGCCAACGGACTAAACATAAACAAAGGCAAAAATCGAGCAAAAAAGGTAGCTAATCGCTACCCCAGAATTACTCATCTCAGTTATCAGTTCAGCTGCCGCAATTAAATTAAACCAATCCCCAACTGAGAAACAACATTACCAAGCCACAAATTGCGGTAATTAGCGTTATTCCTCAAGAGAGAAATATATTCTTGCATCAAAACACCTGTTTAGTGGGCACAAAAAGAAGAAGAACGAGAGGAAAAATAAAAAGGCCTCTTGGCAATGACCTACTCTCCCAGGAGTCGCCCCCAAGTACCATCAGCGCTAGCGAGCTTAACTTCCGGGTTCGGGATGGGACCGGGTGTACCTTCGCTGCTCAAATCACCAAGAGACCTTCTTACAAACAAATAAGAATGTCTTTGCACTAAATAATAATCTAATAATTACAAATTGCACAACGTCAGAAAACCGAATTCTCCGTATCAAGTGGAACGTAAGCCCTCGACCATTAGTACGGCTTAGCTAAATACATTACTGCACTTACACATGCCGCCTATCAAGCTAGTAGTCTCCTAGCGGTCTTACTCCAAAACGGATGAGGGATCTAATCTTGAGGCGAGCTTCCCGCTTAGATGCTTTCAGCGGTTATCCCTGCCAGACGTAGCTACCCAGCAATGCCGTTGGCACGACAACTGGCACACTAGAGGTCTGTCCACCCCGGTCCTCTCGTACTAGGGGCAGCTCCTCTCAAATCCCTTACGCCCACAGCGGATAGAGACCGACCTGTCTCACGACGGTCTGAACCCAGCTCACGTACCGCTTTAATGGGCGAACAGCCCAACCCTTGGGACCTTATCCAGCCCCAGGATGCGATGAGCCGACATCGAGGTGCCGAGCCTGGTCGTCGATGTGAACTCTTGGACCAGACTAGCCTGTTATCCCCGGAGTAGCTTTTATCCGGTAAGCCACGACCCTTCCACTCGGAATCGTGGGATCACTAAGCCCGACTTTCGTCCCTGCGCGACTCGTATGTCTTGCAGTCAAGCTCGCTTGTGCCTTTACACTCTACGGCTGGTTTCCATTCAGCCTGAGCGAACCTTTGGGCGCCTCTGTTACTCTTTCGGAGGCGACCGCCCCAGTCAAACTACCCACCAGGCACTGTTCCCACACCGGGTAACGGTTGCAGGTTAGAGCCAAAACTTAGCCAGGGTGGTATTTCAACGGTGGCTCCACCGAGACTAGCGTCCCAGCTTCAAAGCCTCCCACCTATCCTACACAAACTAAGCCCTAACTCAATGCCAAGCTGTAGTAAAGCTTCACGGGGTCTTTTTGTCCAGCTGCGGGTAACGCGCATCTTTACACGTACTTCAATGTTCGCCGAGTCCTTCGTTGAGACAGTGCTTCTCTCATTACGCCATTCGTGCGGGTCGGAACTTACCCGACAAGGAATTTCGCTACCTTAGGACCGTTATAGTTACGGCCGCCGTTCACTGGGGCTTCGGTTCAAAGCTTCGCTTACGCTAACCTCTCCCCTTAACCTTCCAGCACTGGGCAGGCGTCAGCCCCTATACATCGTCTTTCGACTTAGCAGAGACCTGTGTTTTTGTTAAACAGTTGAAGAAGCCATTTCTCTGCGGCCCCCACCAGCTTCGCTTAATTGCTAACCAGCAGAGGCCCCCCTTCTCCCGAAGTTACGGGGGAATTTTGCCGAATTCCTTAACGAAGGTTCTCTCGATCCCCTTGGTATACTCTACCCACCTACCAGTGTCGGTTTGCGGTACGGTCACTTAAATATCAACGTTTAGAAGATTTTCTTGGCAGCTTGGCTCAATCACTTCTGGCTCTATAGGCACCGCCATCACGCTTCAGATTCAGGGTACGGATTTTCCTATGCCCATCATTATCCTAGACGTTTAGCACCCCAATCCAATAAGGGGCTGACCTACCAAACTGCGTCCCTCCATCACTCCAAATAAGTGGTTCCGGAATATTAACCGGATATCCATCACCTACGCCTTTCGGCCTCGGCTAAGGACCGACTAACCCGACGCGGATTAACCTTCCGTCGGAAACCTTAGGTTTACGGGGAACATGTTTCTCACATGTTTTACGCTACTCATGCCAGCATTCTCACTTCTGTAAGCCGCAGGTATCCTTTCGGTTACCATTGTATCTCTTACAGAACGCTCTCCTACCATCAGCAATTCAAAGAACTGCCAATCCGTGGCTTCGGTACTATGCTTTAGCCCCGTTACATTTTCCGCGCAAAAGCGTTTGACCAGTGAGCTATTACGCACTCTTTAAAGGGTGGCTGCTTCTAAGCCAACCTCCTGGCTGTCTAAACACTCTCACATCGTTTCCCACTTAGCATAGATTTGAGGACCTTAGCCGTCGGTCTGGGTTGTTTCCCTCTCGACTATGAAACTCATCTCACATAGTCCGACTGCCGCGTTATGGAGTACAGGTATTCGGAGTTTGGTTGAGGTCGGTAAGCTTGCGCCCCCTAGCTCATCCAGTGCTCTACCCCCTATACTAAACACGCGACGCTAGCCCTAAAGCTATTTCGGAGAGAACAAGCTATCTCCAAGTTCGTTTGGCATATCACCCCTACCCACACGTCATCCCCTAATTTTGCAACATTAGTGAGTTCGGCCCTCCACGAGAGATTAATCTCGCTTCAGCCTGCACATGGGTAGCTCACCTGGTTTCGTGTCTAATTCCAGCGACTCTATTGCCCTATTCAGACTCGCTTTCGCTGCGGCTCCGTCTGTACCTGACTTAACCTTGCCACTGAAATTAACTCGCTGGCTCATTCTCCAAAAGGCACGCCGTCACACATTGCCCGAAGGCCATAGTGCTCCGACCGGTTGTAAGCACACGGTTTCAGGTTCTATTTCACTCCCCTTACCGGGGGTCTTTTCACCTTTCCTTCACAGTACTTGTTCACTATCGGTTGTCAAATGTATTTAGCCTTGGGAGGTGGGCCTCCCAGATTCCGACAGGGTTAGCGTGCCCCGCCGTACTCAGGAACATTGCGGAAGTTTGTTCGGTTTCGTATACAGGACTGTCACCTTCTATGGTCTAACTTTCCAGAAAGTTTTACTACCAAACAAATTTATCACTTCCATATGCAAGTCCTACAACCCCGCTACCATATAGATAACGGTTTGGGCTGATCCCCTTTCGCTCGCCACTACTCAGGGAATAATCTCTTTTCCTAGGGTTACTTAGATGTTTCAGTTCACCCCGTTCCCTCTGTTACCCTATGTGTTCAGATAACAGTACCAGGGCATCGACCCCTGGTGGGTTTCCCCATTCGGAAATCCTCGGATATAGCGTCTGCACACGACTCCCCGAGGCTTATCGCAGTGTACCACGTCCTTCATCGGCATTTGACACCAAGGCATCCACCGTGCGCTCTTAGTAGCTTACACACATGATACGGAGAATTCGACTTTCTCACGTACATTGTTACTTGATGCACAATTTGTAGAAATTTTGCGATTATTATTTAGTTATTAAAGAACATTGGCTGTAAAAGCCACCCAGATACTCATTTTAAGTAACTGGATTCAAGAAAAAACAAGTTGAGTTTTTTCCAAAAGCCAACAACTTAAAACAAACTCAATTATTAAACAAAAAAGCCCGGCAAATAGCCGGACTCCATCAAACTAATGAAGGCGACTAAAAAACCTAATTTAAGATCAGCAGCTGTTTAACCAAAATTATTGATAAACCCCTTGATCCAAGGTAATAAGGACATGGAGATGAGGAGGCTCGAACTCCTGACCTCCGCCGTGCAAAGGCGGCGCTCTCCCCAACTGAGCTACATCCCCGAAAAGGTGGGCCTGGTTGGACTTGAACCAACGACCTCTCCCTTATCAGAGGAACGCTCTAACCAGCTGAGCTACAGGCCCTTAGTTAAAAAAAACAACACGGTTATACGGAATTTCAAACTTAATAAGGTTCAAACAACCTTTAACAACTGAAGAGTGATAAAAACAATCAGCTAAAGCTGGGACATCCTGTATAAACAAGATGTTTGACCTGGAGTGTGCAAAGCCTTTCGGCCTTACAGTTACTCCTTAAAAGGAGGTGATCCAGCCGCAGCTTCCGCTACAGCTACCTTGTTACGACTTCGTCCCAGTTACCGACCCCGCCTTAGGCGGCTGCCTCCCCGTGAGGGTTAGCCCACCGACTTCAGGCGTTGCCAACTTCCATGACGTGACGGGCGGTGTGTACAAGACCCGGGAACGTATTCACCGCACTGTTGCTGACGCGCGGTTACTAGCAACTCCGACTTCATGCAGGCGAGTTGCAGCCTACAATCCGAACTGAGACCAGCTTTGGGGGATTGGCTCCGCCTCGCGGCTTGGCAACCCATTGTACTGGCCATTGTAGCGTGTGTGTAGCCCAGGACATAAAGGCCATGCTGACTTGACGTCATCCCCACCTTCCTCCGGCTTATCACCGGCAGTCTCGTTAGACACATGTAACTAACGACGAGGGTTGCGCTCGTTACAGGACTTAACCTAACACCTCACGGCACGAGCTGACGACAGCCATGCAGCACCTGTATAGCCTCCCCGAAGGGTCGTTCATCTTTCGACTCACTACCAGCTATATGTCAAGCCCTGGTAAGGTTCTTCGCGTAGCCTCGAATTAAACCACACGCTCCGCTGCTTGTGCGGGTCCCCGTCAATTCCTTTGAGTTTTAGCCTTGCGGCCGTAGTCCCCAGGCGGTCAACTTAATGCGTTAGCTACAGCACAGAAGGGGTCAATAACCTCCTACGCCTAGTTGACATCGTTTACGGCTAGGAATACCGGGGTTTCTAATCCCGTTCTCTCCCCTAGCTTTCGCATCTGAGCGTCAGGAATGGCCCAGAGAGCCGCCTTCGCCACTGGTGTTCCTCCCGATATCTACGCATTTCACCACTACACCGGGAATTCCACTCTCCTCTACCATCCTCAAGTTTTCCAGTTTCGAACGGCCTCTCCCAGTTGGGCCGGGAGCTTTCACGTCCGACTTAAAAAACCGCCTGCATGCGCTTTACGCCCAGTAAATCCGGATAACGCTCGCCTCCTACGTTTTACCGCGGCTGCTGGCACGTAGTTAGCCGAGACTTATTCCTGGGGTACCGTCCTTTCTCTTCCCCCAGAAAAGGAGTTTACAACCCGAAGGCCTTCATCCTCCACGCGGCGTTGCTGCCTCAGACTTTCGTCCATTGGGCAATATTCCTTGCTGCTGCTACCCGCAGGTATCTGGTCCGTGTCTCAGTACCAGTGTGGGGGGTCACGCTCTCACGCCCCCTACCCGTCTTTGCCTTGGTAAGCCATTACCTTACCAACAAGCTGATGGGCCGCAGGCCCCTCCCGGAGCGCCGGAACTTTAGTCATTGCTTTCTAAGCGCAAAGACATCTGGGGTATTAGCCACCGTTTCCAGTGGTTGTCCCCCTCTCCGGGGCAGGTCACCTACGTGTTACTCACCCGTTCGCCACTCTCACCTCAGACGAATCCAAGGATCCCGTTCGACTTGCATGCATTAGGCACACCGCTAGCGTTCATCCTGAGCCAGGATCAAACTCTCCATAAAGAGAATTTGCATCCGTGGTATTACCACGGAACTACTTTTGTTTTGACTCGAGAACCCAAGCTTTACTGTCTTGTTTTTATCACTCTTCAATTGTCAAGGTTCTATGTTTTCACAAGTACCACAGAGAACAAAAAACGACTCTGAGCGAGCCGCTTCATTTTTTTACTTCTCTAATGCTCTTAAGCTGGGTGTACACTTGTGATGGATGTTCTGCTCTTCCGCAACGACATCCGTTGTGCTCAACAGCATTGCAGTATATCCTAACTTCTTTGTGCTGTCAAGAACAATTTTAATTTGTTTTTGATGTCTTTTTTCCGAGGTTATGTGCCTCACATCAACGAGTCGGGATTATAGCCAGGGCAGTTTTGCATGTCAAGGCATTTTTTCGACTGATTTCCACTTTTGTTGGTATTCACCTTATCATCTTCGCAGTTAACGTTTCTTCCTGCGAATCCGTCATTCTTATTATATAAAGGCGTTTTTTTTGAAACCTTTTGTCCAAGGCCAATTTTCAATCTTTTGCTTATAAACTCGTGTTTGTTTACACCTATTATGGACAAAAAAGTGATTTACCAACCCTCATTCAGACTTGATACTTATTTTCCACTTGCCGGGGTTGAGGTCGATTTGCATGAAAAGCAATATTGCTAGATGAAAATTTCCAGGATTTGTTTGCGCATTTCATCCACAGAATCGTACTGTTTGATAAGTGGATGATCTTCGATGAGTTGTTCAAGCAATGACAGGGCCAGGCTAAATGTTTCGCTGCGGTTTGCACCAAATACGGCATTTAGGGTGCCATGGGCACGCCCTAGCTCAATGACTTGCTGAGGAGAGACCCGGATTGAAGTCCAGCTTGGTTCTTTTTCATCTGCTGATGGCAGAGGAAGATCCCAAAGCAAATAGAGGGATTCTAGATCTGTAATGCCTTCAGGCATTTCACGATTGCGGTCGGCGACGGCACGGCGTAGAGCTTCCAGGCGTGCTGACAGCACGGTGATCGACAAATCGGGGATGTCGGCACGGCCGATTTCATCGGCAAGTAAGTTAGCCAACTGCTTCATCTGCTTTTTTTGGGATTTGGCCAACGCAACATAAACGTTTTGCCGACTCACATTGTGAGACGGCCGTCCCCGCCTGGGCCTATCTTTCAGCAAAGCAGCCAGCGTGCTGCTGGACCGCTGCTTGGTATCTTTTTCGGCTTTATCTTTTTTTTGGCTCATGAACCCGGTTTACCCTGGCGCACGACGATAATCGTCATGCAGTTCCAGAAACGCGCTGACAAACTTTTCGTCGATTTGGGCCAAATTATCATGCGTTAAGAATTCCAGGCAAAGATGCAAGCATAATAAGCAGATGCTGCGTGGATAGCCTCGCGTCTCACGCCAAATAGGCAAGATCGCATCATCCGTAAATAACACACTTTGCTTTGAATCGCGACCAGCGGCTAGCAGACGGTACTCGATGAGGGATTTTGTGTCATCGGGGGTAAGCGGATCGAGTGAGGAGCGCGTGGCCACTCTGTCATTGAAGTCTGGTGAATCACGCAGGTTAATATCTAGCTCGGGGCGGCCAAGCAATACTAGTTGGTACGCTTTGCCGCCTCGTGGATCGCGAAAATTCAGCAAACGCCGCAATTCGATAAACTGCTCTGGACTTAATTCGTGGGCTTCATCGATTATGATGAGGGGGAGGATGCCTCGTTCGCTTTCCTCTACCAAAAAAGCACGAAATTCGTTGAGCTGGTCTTCGGTGGCGCGACGGGTGCGCAGGCCAAACTCGGCGGCGATACGGCGCAAGAGCAGCAGGCCGCTCTTCTTTGGCGCTTCATCGATTTTGGCGGCGGTGAAATCTGGCCGACGATCGTACCGACTGTGGAACCAGGAGGCCAATGTTGTTTTACCCGTACCAATTTCACCAACGATAACTGAAGCGCCCTGCCCGGCTTCGACCATGTAGCTCACTTTGGACAGTGCGCACCTGGTTTCTGTGAATAAATACATAAATCTGGGATCTGCTTCAATGGTGAACGGGGGAACAACAACGCCCAGCCTGTCCCAATCGGGTGAATACTGATTGAAATCAAGGGCAAAAGGAGTCGTTTCGTTCATTGCAATATGGTATATAAGTCAGAATCGGTTGTCAAGAGGGTGATAAACCGCTGCTCTTTGGGGTGATTAGGCATATAAACCGCTTAAATTGCAAATCTATAGCATATAGATTAGTTGACATAGTCTATTTATTCTGATAGACTGGCCACAATTACGGATTATGTATATCAAAAGTGCGCAAGATCGCAAGCAAGGGCTTACCTTGGTGAGTGTTGCGATCTATTGGGGTTACTTTGTTGTTGGGGTGTCCTGGCAACGGCCGTTTCGCCATTTTTATGCATTTTCTGTACGGTTTGTTCGTCCGCCATTTAACTTTTCGAACAAATAAAAAAAGGCCAAGCGCCTAAGCGCCTGGCCTTGATTTGTATAAGCAAGCTACCATTTCAACCTGTTTTGGTGCCGCCAACACCTTTTAAGACAGTGCCCCTTGATTGGGGAGGGGGATTTTTTGTCCCCAGGTAGCTCACTAATGCTGGGTAGAAGCATATCATAGGGCTACTAGCCTGTCAATGGATCGGTGGCCGTCCTACACGATGTTTTTGGATTTGTGGGGATGGCTCTGAGCAAACGGCCTTCAACTTCATGGAGTTTTTGTGGGCCGTTTATTTAGATTTGCTGATCCTGTTTTGACAGGTTTGTTTAAGGTTGCCTTCTGCCCACAAAGTAGAGTCGTTTGTGGGCACGTTGAGCCACGCCATTTCAAGCGAGCTGCAAGCCGCGCAGCAGCGTTTGCTGCAATTGCGGGCGGAGGTTCGTGCCTCTCGGCCTGAGGTTGAGGGGCAGCAACGCGCTCTGTTTGAAGAAGTAGAGAAGGATGGCAAACGGCCGTTCCCCACAACCATTTCCCAATTGCCCGCCCACCTGGGTTGGGAAAGTGCAGCAGTTACTCAGGCTCTGCGCCAGGGGAAACCCGCACAATCTGCTATTGTTCGCCCCACGGCCGTTTCTGTTGAGACGGCCGTTTCTCATTCCCCTACCCTGCCGAAGACAATTAAACTGTACCCCGACGTGGCGCTTGGGCTGCTGCGGCAGGAGCAGGTGGCGGCGGGCCGCCTATGGCTGCTGCTGCAAGCGGCGGACACCACAGGCTGTGGCTGGCTCGATGAAAGTCGGGCACGGCAGTTGTTCAGCAGCAAGCGGGGCGATTTGCGCTTTTGTGGCGTGCGCCAGCTGCGCAACCTGCTGGCGCAGGGGGACGATTTGTTTTGGGTGCGGCAGAACGGCCGTATCTGGCTCCGGTCTGTGGCGAAGGTGGCGTTTGCGTTGGAGATTCCCCGGCTGAAGCTGCGGCCGGTGGCGCTGCCGGTTTCTGTTTTGCGGCAGAAGATTGGCACGGTGCGGGCGCATTTGTACGCCACATTCCACAGCAGCCGCACGCGGCCCGACCAGGCGAAGAAGCCGATCTCCCGTGAAACAGTCGAGCAGATCACAGAGGTGACGCCCCGCACCCAGCGCCGCTACGAGCGCAAAGCCAAGGTGAAGCGGCAGGCGCAGTTTGCCATTGGCGGGGTGGCCAGTACGGACAGTTTGCAGGCGCGGGCCTGGGAGCAGGGGCAAGCTACCTTCCAGTTTAAGGATTTTAAGGGAGCGCAAGGACCACAGGGCAAAAGTTATGTGGCCTGGCAGCTGCCAAACAGTTATGTGGGGCCACACGCTCCGCAGCCAAAAGGACGCCAAAAGCGGATCAATCAGACGTTGACAGACCTGTTTATGCAAGGGATGACGGGGAACGATCAACGTCTATCGGTAACGCGGCGCTTTTTTGACAACGGCCGTTTCGCAGCAAAGTCGTACTCACGAAATCCGGAACAGGATCATTACTGGCGCGGGCATGGCAACGCGAACTACCAACTATGGCAGGTGATGGGAAGCATTCTTTTGAGCTAATTGATATTTTTTGGGCAAAAGCGGAAAAAATGATCCGCCATTCTAGGGATTAACTGTTATTATTGGCGAATGAGTGAAAAACCAAAAATCCACGTTCTTGATCTGAATTTTCAGGGAATTGCTGAAGTAACGGCCGTTTACCTTATCGTTGGGCCAGACGGGCCAATTTTAATTGAGACGGGGCCTGGCTCGACATTGAACACGCTGTTAAGCCAGCTTCGGCGGCACGGGTTTGCCCCTGAGCAGATTAAACATGTGCTGGTTACCCACATCCACCTGGACCATGCGGGGGCGGCGGGCTGGTGGGCTCAGCAAGGAGCGCAGATTTACGTACACAGTTTTGGTGCGCGGCACCTCATCGCCCCAGAAAAGTTATTGGCCAGCGCCCAGCGCATTTATGGCGACAAGATGGATTCGCTTTGGGGAGAGATGGTGCCTGCTCCGGCTGAAAAAGTGACCGAAGTTTTTGACAACGATGTTTTGGCGGTTGCTGGGCTAAAAATCACCGCTTTGGAAACGCCGGGACATGCACGACACCATCATGTGTTTGTGATTGGGGATGTGGCGTTTACGGGGGATGCTGCCGGGGTTCATCTGCCGGGGTTTGGCTTGCCAGATATTCCAACCCCACCACCTGAGTTTGATTTGGAAGCGTGGGAGTCTACGTTGGATCGGCTGCTGGCGCACAATTTTTCTGCAATTTATCCAACCCATTTTGGGCTGGTGGCGGATGCTCAGGCGCATTTGCTGGCGGTGAAGGGGGTGATGCAGGACACGGCCGTTTTCATCCAAACGCAAATGCAGGCGGGGCTGGATCGCGAAGCCATTCTAGCAGCCCACGAAAATCGGTTTGCCAATCGGGCAAGAACGGCCGGATTAAGTGAAGAGGCGATTGTCCATTATGCCGCCGCCAATCCGCTGTACATGAGCGTGGATGGCATTATGCGTTACTGGCAGAAGCGGGCGCAGGGGTAATTGGCACGTTGAGGGTAACGCGGGTGAACTGGTGAACGGCCGTTTCTACCACCACTTCGCCGCCAACCACGGCCATCATTGTGGAGTGGAGGGCCAAACCCTGACCAGAGCCAGACGTGTCGCTGTTGCCCAGCCCGACGCCGTCATCGGTGAGGGTGATGGCGAGTTGATCGGTGTGGTGCATGGTGATGGTGAGGGTTAACGGCCGTTCCGCCACGCCGCCCCGACCATGTTTGGCCGCATTGCGCACCACCTCGCGTGCTGCATAAAAAACCACTTCGGCCGTCAGCGTGGGCAGCGTTTGGGCTGCCTTCTCTGCTTCTGGCGAAATTTCCCATCGAATCTCATCAAACACCATTGAAAAATCATTTTCCACAATGCGCTGGAAGGCGGTGATGAAGCCCAGCCGGGCCACCTCTGGCGCGGTGGTGGTGGGCATGTCGTGCAGCAGGTCAGAGATTTGCTTGTGGGCGTCGGTCATTAGCTTGAGGGCGCGGTCTGTTTTTTCGTTGCCTGCCTGGCCGTTGCTGGCCACGCCGCTGAGAGCAATGAGCGCGGCTTGAATGTCTGGCAGGATGTCGTCGTGCAGCACGCGACGGGTTTTTTGGTCGATGATTTGGGATTGGGCCAGCCGCTGCCGCTGAATTTCCATGAGGCGGCGGGACATTTCGGCGCTGGCATGGGTGTCGATGAGCCGTTCGCTGATGACGCGGGCAATCTCGATCTCTTCTTGCGTGTACAGGCCGCTGTCGCTTTTTTCGCCCAGCAGCAGCACGCCAGAAAGCCCGCGCTCGCTCCAAAGGGGAATGGCCCAGATGGCCGCGCCAAATTCGTCGGCGTCCAGGGAAATCATCTCGTTTTCAGCTCCGGTGAACCGCTTGATGATGGTGGGCAGGTCTGGCAGCGGCTGGGCGGAGGCGGGGTAGCTGATGGGTGGCCCAACGAGCGGGGCCATCGGGCCAAGCGCGGCGAGGTAGGCTACGCGGGCGTCTAACACATCGGCGCAGAGGGCGTAGAACGGGGTGATAAAGTCTACTTCTTGCGGGTCTGCCTGGGTGATGAGCTGTTCGAGGAGGCGGTTGCTGGCGACAAACGGCCGTAACCGGGCAATATATTTCTCCCGTTCGGCAAAGGTGCGCCAGCTGACCATAGCAAAAAAGAAGGTCATGAGCATGGCGGTGAGGAGGAGGGAGTATAACGGCCGTAACTGCACCGCAATGGTGCCCCCGATGGCAATGCCATAGCCAGCTGCCAGCTGTACCGCCTGCCGCCACTGCCGCTTTAACCCGCCACGCGGCAGCGTTTTGCCTGTGAATACCTCATACGAGACCACCGCGCGCCCCAAGAGCACAATTACCACGGCAATAATGCTAGAAATTAATAAATCGAGGATGGCGATGGTGAGCTGCGCCTCAAAATAAATCTCAAAAAAAGTGCGCTGGCGGGCATCCTGCACAATCCAAAGCACGACACCGGTGACCAGCAGCGAGACCACCATAAGCGCCAGCGAGGCAGAAGCGAGCCACGGTTGGGCGCGACGCCGGGCGACCTGCCCCATCACCCGGCGGGAGGCAACCGGTTGGCGCAGAGCATCTAGCGCCAGGCCAATGCAAAGCAGCACGTAGATGGAATAACCCACCGCCAGCAGCGGAATACCGGCAATGGAGTAGCGAATGAAGCCGCGCAGCGAATTGAGCTGTGAAGAGGGGATGGCTAGCAGCAGCACACCAGCAAACAGAGACAGTAAGCCCAAAAGCAGCATAGCGGTTGTGAGGTAGAGCCACCGTTTTTGCCGCTGGCGCAGGCGGTTTTGCGGTTCGTGCCAGTAGCCTGCATACCAGAGGATGATGATGTACCAGGCGTAGGGCAGCATGATGGCGGGAATTAGGCCAGCGGTCCACCAGAAGATCATGTTGCGCCAGGTGAGGTTGGTGAGGCCCAGGCCGATGATGGCGCTGTGGCTGACGAAGAAGAGTGCCCCCAGCAGCAGGCCGCCTGCGGCGATCCAAACGCCCCAATCGCGCCGCTCTGAGTTGAAAAACACCGTGAGCCCCAGCCAGGTGAGCAGGATGGTGTTAAAGAGGCTTACGGCCATGATGGCCCAGTCGAGGAGGAGGATGTCGCTCATTTTCGGTAATCCGTAAACGGTAATCGGTAATCGGTAAAATTTTTTCCGATTACTGACCACCGATTACCGTTTACGGTTCATTCCCAAGGGATCCAGTCGCCGTGCGCGTTGAGGATGTGGGGCACGCCGTCTTCGTTCCAGTGGATAAATTGTCCCGCATTCAGGATGATGGCGACGCGAGTGCGGGCGACTTTTTCGTCGGTGGTGGTGTCGTTGAGGCCCCAGGCGGTGTAGATTTGGCCATTGATGCGGCTGATGGTGCGTTTGTCGCGGAAGCCCATGCGGCTGGCGATTTGTTCGTTGCTCATGCCTTGGGCCACCATGCGGGCGACGGCTTGCTCGTTGGGTTCCAGAATGTCCATGGGGGCGTTTTCGTCTTTGCGGCGCACTTCCTGCACGCGGGATTCGATGTCTGGGTCGATGAAGGAACGGCCGTTCACCGCATCCCCCAACAGGGGCACAATCATGGTGGGCAGCAGGTAGTTTGATTTGCGCACGTAGGCGTAATGGCTGAGGATGCCGCTGCGGCGGAAGGCGCGGTAATAGTCGTCGTCGTCCTGGATGGAGTAGAACACGACGGGTAATCTGGGAAATTCGCGGCGGATGGCAACGGCCGTTTCTATTCCATTCATCACCCCGGCCAACTGCACATCCATCAAAATCACCTCTGGCACCTGCCCCAGGCAAAATTCCAGCGCTTCTTCGCCTGTGGGGCAATCGTGGATGACCGTTACGGAGCCTAAATCTTCCAAACCAGCTTTGAGCGCTGGCCTTAGTTTTTCATTGTCTTCAACGATGAGTAAGTTCAACATGCCAGTAACATCCTTCATTTGGCGGGAAAGGGTCAAGCACCTGGGTGCGTGATAATCGGCAATTAAGGGGTCGTTTGTTGGGCTGCCATTTTATATGCTGAAGGCATCAATTTAATTCCAGGGAGTAATTAACGATGCTAAATCTAAAACAACGTGAACAAAAAAGCAATATGGGGGGGCAACGGCCGTATCTCTTCTTCGCCTTTCTTCTTTTTGTAGCCGCCGCCCTGTTCCCCTACGGCCTTATTCTCACCCTCTCACCCAAACTTTACTATCTGGTGAACTACACGTTTGGCACGCAGTTGGCCCATATCATTGGCCATTACGGGTTGTTTGTGGCCATGGGCGGCGGCATTTTGCTGCTGTTCCCCCGCCTGCGACGGCACGCCTGGCTGTACTTTGGTCTGCTGCTGCTGCTGGCCTTTGTGCAGGAATTTTTGCAGATTGCCACCTTCAAGCATTACATCCCCGTCTTTGACGAAATTTTGGATTTGACGGTAGATATGCTGGGGGCGGCGACTGTTTTTTACTTTTTAGGTCATAAAGAGGAGATTGGAGATTAGAGATTGGAGATTAAAAAATTTCCAGTCTCTAATCTCCCATTTTTGGAGCAAACATGGAAACCACACACGAAGAACTCATTGCCAAACCAATAGACACGCCTGAACCGCTGCCTTTGCGGGCACCGGTCCGGCTGGTGCAAACGGCCGTTCTCCTCAGCATTCTCGCCGACTGGTTGTTTTACGATAAGCCACTGGGGATCTCCCTACTGCTGTTTGCGGGCTTGGTGGTGGCGGGCTTGTGGTGGAACGGCCGTAACGAAACCATCACCCCCGCCAAACAAAATTTGTGGCTGCTGCTGCCCCTTTTCTTTTTTGCCAGCATGGCGGCGCTGCGCACCAACAGCACCCTGACGACGCTCAACCTGCTGGCCGTGCTTTGCTTGCTGGCTTACCTGGCTTTCTTTTATGCCGCCGGGCGGGTGGCCAACCTGAACCTGGTGGGGTACGCCTTGCTGCCGCTGCGGGTATTGGGGCACAGTTTGGCGCTGGCGGGGCCGGTGATTCGGCCAGGGGTGGCGGAGATGCGGAAAGAGGGGAACGGCCGTTCCCCTCTGCTCCCCCTGCTGCGTGGCCTGCTGCTGGCGCTGCCCGTCCTGTTCATCTTCACCATGCTGCTTAGCTCCGCCGACCTCATCTTTGCCGATTACGTCGAGGAACTGTTCTCGCTAGACATCTTCAACCGGCTGGGCGAATGGCTCTGGCGCGGCATCCTCATTTTGCTCATGAGCGTGCTGTTGGCAGGCGGATTGGCCCTGGCGCTCACCCGCCGCCCCACCGACGACGAGCAAAGCGCCCTGGAGCGCGGCCTGGCCAACTTGCCCAGCCACTTCTCGCTCGGTTTCATCGAAACAGGCACCATCTTGGTGCTGGTAAACATGCTCTTTGCCGCCTTCGTGGGCATTCAGTTCACCTACCTGTTTGGCGGCGCAGCCAACGTCACCGAAGCGGGCTACACCTTTGCCGACTACGCCCGGCGCGGCTTTTTTGAGCTGCTCACCGTGGCCATGCTCACCATGCTGCTGGTATTGGGGCTCAACTGGCTCTCGCGGCGCGAAAACAAGGGGCAAATTCGCCTGTTCAACGGCCTGGGCAGCGTGCTGATGGGCCTGGTGCTGGTGATGCTGGTTTCTGCCTGGCGGCGCATGGCGCTGTACGAGGCGGCCTTCGGCTACACCGAACTGCGGTTGATTGTCTACGTCTTCATGGCGTGGTTGGCCGTGACGCTGGTCTGGTTTTTGCTGACGCTGTGGCTGCGCCCAGACCGTTTTGCCGTCGGCGCACTGCTGGCGGTGCTGGGGTTTGTGGCCACGCTCAACCTGCTCAACCCAGATGCGTTCATTGCCCGGCAAAATTTGGCCCGCTACGAACAATCGGGCGATTTGGACGCCGCCTACCTGGCCAGCCTGTCTACCGATGCGGTGCCAGAACTGGTGCGCGGCCTCACGCTAACGCTGGGCGATGCCGAAACGCAGCTCACCCCCCTCTGTGCCAACAGTTGGTACATCGAGGAGCCAGACTGCTACGCGACGCCGCATGAAATCTTGCGCACAGAGCTGTCTGAGCGATATGAGGCGATGGCGGGAAACACGGTTTGGCAGCGCTGGACCTCTTTTAATTTGTCTCGTTGGCAGGCCTGGAACACGCTCGGCTTCCTGGCCAGTTAATTTACGTTTTGCTTCTCACGTTACAAAAAGATGGAATTAATGATGAAACTGACACCCTCAAAACATACATTGCTGCTGCTGGCGGCCTTGCTGTTCACCTCAAGTTTGGCCGGGGCTATCTGGTTTGTGCGCTACATGTACACGGGCAGCATCGCTTTCTTTTTCCTGCTGTGGAATCTGTTTTTGGCCTGGCTGCCGGTGTTGTTTGCCCTGCTGGCTCGCCGCCGTGGGGCCAGCCGCGTGGGGCGCTGGTTGTGGGGTAGCTTGTGGCTGCTCTTTTTCCCCAACGCGCCATATTTGCTAACCGATTTGCTGCATCTGGGCCAGATTGGCCGGGTGCCGCTGTGGTACGACCTGATTATGCTGATCACGTTTGGCCTGGCGGGGCTGTTTGCGGGCTTTGCTTCGCTGTTTTGGCTGCATGAGTTGGTGGCGCGCACCTGGAACCGGTTGGCGGGCTGGCTGTTTGTGCTGCTGGCGTTGGGGTTGAGCAGTTTTGGGGTGTATATCGGCCGTTTTTTGCGCTGGAACAGTTGGGATTTGCTGCTAAACCCGACGGTGCTGCTGCGGGATTTGGCGGATCATTTGTTGGTGCGGGGGCAGTTTTTGGAAACGGCCGTTGTGACTTTGCTGTTAACGGCCGTATTCATCGGCTCCTACTTCATCATCTTTGCCCTACCGCCTCAGCTGGCCCAGGTGGAGCAGTAGACCAGCTGTGCAGACAGGTCAAGAGTGAGAAGTGGGCAGTATGGTGTGCTCAAAATGTGAAAGAAAAAAAGTGCTAGAAGTTTGCATTGGTACAGGAGAACGCACATGGAACAAACAATCCTGTCTGATAATCAAGTCCGTAATCCAGATTTCCCCTCGTTTGGGCTCGTTTCCATCTGGTTTGGGGCGATATTGACGACTTTGACGATGTTTACCTTTGCCAGCCCTGGCAGTGAAGGCAGTTATTTAACCTTACCGCTGGTTCAAGGCATGAAGTTTTTGTTGATGGCGATGATTTTGGCCTCGGTATTTTACCTGCCGCTGAATGCTCAGCATGGCGTAAAGTGGGCGGCGCTGCCGCTGTTTATCAACGTCGGTACGTTGATGATTGTGCAGCTGGTACCATTTACCCAGCTGTGGGAAGCGACTCGCTTCCATTGGCGCGTGGGGCAGTATGAAGCGGTGGTGCAGCTGGTGGAGAGCGGTCAGCTGGTGGTTGGCGAGAGCGGCACCATTTTGCTGCCGGAGGAGTACCGGATGCTTTCGCCGGTAGACGGCCGTATTGCCGTCGAAACCATTGGTGGGGTTACATCTATCTTCTTTTTTACCGAGCAAAAAGGGCCACTGGCGTTTGCCGGTTACCTTTACCGCAGCGATAGTAATCCCCCGCAGCAAGGTGAATTTTTAGGGCGCTGGCAATATGTGCTGCCCAAGCAGGCCCACTGGTATTATTGCGTCTCTGAGTAATAGAGATTGGAGATTGGAGATTGAGTCAATCTCCAATCTCCAATCTCTAATCTCCGCAAAGCGCCGTTTTTCCCCCAAAAAGAACAATCATTCGCCCCTTTTTACCGAAACTCCTGGTGGCACAACCACAACGACAGTATTGGCTTCATCGGCAACGGCCGTAATCAGCTTCATCCCTGCTGGCAGCTGAATGGTGACCGTTTGTTGTGGTGTGGGGGTAGAAACGGCCGTTTCCTTCTCCCGATCCCGGTCTGGAATCATGAGGGGGTCTGGCAGGATGATTGGCTTCGGTTCATCCGCCTCGGCTTTCAGAACAATGCCATCAATGAAAAAATCTTTCGGACGCGGCCATTTGCTCTTTACCCGCACTTCAATAATGGCCGTGCCGTTGTCTGGCACCGTAAACGTTACTTTGTGATGATGCCAGCTGCGGTTGCCCATCTGCCCACTGTTCACCCACACCCCCTGCCCATTCACCCACACGCCAGATTCTGCCCCGTACGGGTCTGGATCGCTGTACAGCACGGCCAAAATGGGCACCGTTAGGGTCGCCTCGCTGCCTGGCTTCAGGTCGGTCACCACCTGCTTTAGCTCCACGCCAAACGGACTGCTGGCGTGAAAAATCTTGTAGGTGGTGTCTCCGGCCAAAATCAGCGCATCTTTGGCGCCAAGCTGCTCATTGGGTGGCAGCTGGCGAGCCAATTTGTGGACGCATTCAGGCACCCCCCCAGCCTTATCTGCTGCGCCAAAGAGCGGGTTTCCCGGCTCAACATAGCGCAAAATCCAGCCGTTGGGCTGTTGATTGATCAGGTTGCCATAGGGTGGCAGGTCCATCCAGCCTTCAGTAAACGTTCCATTTTTTAGCATCATGACACTCCTTGCCTGTGAAAGATTTCTTTGGTTGGGTTGACACGTTTCATTATAGCAAAGATCCGCCATGTTCTGGGGGTTGACAAAGTGTAATAAGTACACTATACTGCCGCTAGTTAAGTGTTGATTGTACACTAATTCGATTAAGGAGCTGAACTCATGTTTAAATTATTTGCAATTGTGACGGCGGGTGTGGTTAGTGCGGCAATGGTTTGGGGTGGGATGTTGTTGTGGGGAACGGCCGTAACCGTTCTCTCTATCCTCGCTTTTGGGCCTACCAACGGTACGGTTTTGTGCAGGTGCCAGAAATGGAGGTGGGCGTGCTGTTCAACAAGCGGCAGCAAACCTTTGCCCGTTTTGTGCCCAGTGGCCGCCACCCGGTGAATCCCTTTAGCGAGCAATTTTCCCACACCATTCCCACGGCGTCGGGGTCGGCAAACGGCCGTTGCCAAGCAGCCCAAACCCACGGCGGCATCTCGCTAGACGTAGAGTGGAGCGTCAACTTTGATCTGGACCCCTTCCAAATTAAAGCGTCGGCCCGGCCCAAACTGGCCCGCAACCTGCCCAAAAAGGCAAACAGTATCGTCACCAAGCACCTCAACAACTGCTTGCGCCACGTCATCGGTGAAATGACGATCGACCAGGTGTGTGAACCAGGGGCCACCCGCCGCCTGGAGCGCGCCGTGCGGCAGCAGCTCACCAGCCGCCTGGCTGACGCTGGCTTTTCCATCTCCCGGGTGATGATTGGGGCCATTGAGATGCCCCGGCACGTGAGAGCTGCCTTGGAAGCTGCTCAGGAACGGGCCGTGCAAACCGAAAACGAAGCCCGCGCCCTGGCTCGCCTGCACCAGGTTGTGAGCCAATTCTCAGAAGCGGAGATGCAGCGGCTAATGGAACTTGAGCGAATTCACACTTTGGGGCAAAATGGGGTGACGTTGGTGTACCCAACGGCCGTAAACCAAACTCCTGCAGCGGGACGGCCGTCTTTCACCAAACTCAAGCGTAACAATTCACACGCAGTTCAACCTGTCTCATAAAAATTGATGACGTGTACCTATTCAGGTTGCTTGGCAAGAGCCTAAAGGTTTGCAACTTTCGAAGTAAAATGAGCCAAGCCAAAATCGTTACGGGCAGAACAGTTTGATTACTTTTCATAAGCGCAGTCGAGTAGCGATCTGAATAAATTATGAGTTACTCATAAAAAACTATTTATGATGAAAATTGCCATTGGTTCAGACGAAAAATGCCACCTCACCGATCAGGTGGTGGCCCAGGTAAAAGAGCGTGGCCATGTGGTCACGCTTTTTGGTCCGCTGCAAGGCAGCGCCCGCGACTGGCCAGAAGTGGCCCGCGAGGTTGCCGAAGCCGTCGCCAGCGGGGCGGCCGACGAAGGTATTCTCTTTTGCTGGACGGGAACGGGGGTCAGTTTGGCAGCCAACAAGGTGCCAGGGATTCGCGCCGCGCTGTGCGACGATGCCGAAACGGCTAAAGGTGCGCGTCTGTGGAACAAGGCCAACCTGCTTTGCCTCTCTATCCGCCGCACCTCAGAGGTAGAAGCCAAAGAGATTTTGGCAGCGTGGTTTGGTACCGCCTACGCCCCCAATGAAACAGATGACCGCTGCCTGCGCCAGGTAGAGGCGCTGGAAGCGGTCTATCGAAAAGAATGATAGTAGCCCCAAAAGAGCACAAAGTTGAAAATAGTTTCTGATGGTTAGTGGTTAGTACCTGCCACCAGCCACTAACCAGTAGCCACATTTCCAAAAACCGCTACGCCCAATGATCACAAAATAATTGGTTTGAGGGCAGCAGTGGGGAAACGGCCGTTGTCCGCCAAAATCTCCCAAGAAGCACTCCCCCACATCACAATTGTCAACTCCTCAAATTTTGGCTGGTGCAATCGAGCTGCCTCAATCAAGGTCAGCAGACGCCAAAAATCATTTGCCAGCGGCACTTTCAGCAGCTGATCTGCCTCGTCAAAGGAGAGCAAGATAGGTTTTTCGGCCTGTGGCAGCACGGTTTCCCCTAAGAATTGCACAAAAGCGGTCACTGGGTCTTCAACGCTGTGGGTTTCCCACCAATCGCCTTCTGGTAAGGGCACATTGAGCTGAATCGCCAACAGACGCAAGTTGTTATGCATCCATTTGGCCACATCATACTGATAGGCCAGGTCTGTCAGGTCAAAATATGCGGCCGTTTGGCCTAAATCAGCCAGGCGGAGCGCGGTATCGGTGAGCAGGCGATAGCGCAACGGGGCATCTTCCCCCTGGACATAGCTGCTTTTGCCGGAAAGTACGGCCGTTACCACCTGTGCTTTTGCTTCCAATAATCTACTTTTAAACGGCCCGGTTTGGCTGCGTGGCAATGCCTGCCGACGGCCGCTTATATCTTTCTGTATACGCATCATAATTCATCTACCTTTACCGGAAAGCCCCCTCGCCCCCGGTGCAAAATCGTGCTTGCAATTTAACCAGATGGCGGTGGTGACTCTGTATCTTTATTTACAATTCTGATGCCAAATTCATGAAAAGGGCACCAAAATCAACGTTTTCTTCACTCTTTAGAGTGCCAAAAACCGGCCAGAAGTAACGGTGTTTGTCCCCAATTGTGCGATTCTCTACGTAAATTCCCGCTTGTGAGTTGCGAACGAATGTTCTATAATTGTGCCATGACAGACGCCTTTGTGAAGCTACAAGAGATCGCCGTAAACATGCACCTGGAACCTGCCGAGGAGACCAATCTGAACCCGGCACCAGAGGTGGCCCCTTGTGGCCAGGTGATAACACCACGACATTCGACAGCCCAGCCGCGCCACGCGGCGGCCAAGCAAGCTGCGTTGGGCATCTCTCACGCGGCCATGCCCGGCGGCAAGACGATGCCGATGCTAAAAACGCTGCTCACATCGGCGTGTGAGCGCAACTGCTATTACTGTCCGTTCCGTGCCGGGCGCAACTATCCTCGCCACACCTTCCAGCCAGATGAATTGGCCAAAGCGTTTATGCAGATGTACCGGGCTGGGCTGGTGGAGGGGTTGTTTTTGAGTTCGGGGGTTATCAAGGGGAGCGTGGCGACGCAGGATAAGCTGCTGGAAACGGCCGAAATCCTGCGTAAAAAGCATCAATTTAAGGGGTATTTGCATCTGAAGGTGATGCCGGGTGCAGAAGAAGCGCAGCTGCGGCACGCCATGACGCTGGCCAACCGGCTGTCGGTGAACCTGGAAGCGCCCAACGACAAGCGGCTGGCGCTGCTGGCTCCTAAGAAGCAGTTTTTTGAGGAACTGGTACGGCCGTTACAGCTCATCGAGCAAATTCGGCAAGATGAACCGGCGCATTTGGGCTGGAACGGCCGTTGGCCCTCCACCGTTACCCAGTTTGTGGTGGGTGCCGTTGGCGAAACGGACGTGGAAATTTTGTCCACGACGGAATATTTAACGAAGCAGCTGCACCTGCAGCGGGCCTACTTTTCTGCGTTTGGCCCCATCCCCGATACGCCGCTAGAAAATCAGCCAGCTGCCGACCCGCTGCGCAAGGTGCGCCTCTACCAAACCTCTTTTTTGTTCCGCGATTATGCTTTTGGTCTGGAGGAGATGCCGTTTGACCAGCAGGGCAACCTGCCGCTGGACATCGATCCCAAGCTGGCCTGGGCCCAGGCCAATTTGCGCCACAACCCGGTAGAGCTAAACCAGGCCGACCGGGAGGTGCTGCTGCGCGTGCCGGGCATTGGCCCCAAACACAGCCACACCATCCTCAATGCCCGGCGGCGGGGGCAGCTGCGCGAGCTGACCCACCTGCGCCAGCTGGGCATTGCCACCAGGCGGTTGGCCCCGTATGTGTTGCTAGACGGCAAACGGCCGAACTTCCAACTTCCCCTCGATTTGTAAGCAAGACCTGACAGGTCTGTGTGGCAAAAATGGGTACAATTGCCCCATGAAAAGGTTACAACTTTTGCTTTGGCTGGGATTGGTTGGACTGGTGGTGGCGTGTGGAGGGGCGGAAACGGCCGTTCCTGCCCAAAACGAATCATTTAACGGCAACCTGTACTTTGTTTTGCAGGAGCCGCGCCGTCAGGCATTGATGCGTTACGACATGGCCGCCAACAGCGTGACCCCCCTGTTTGAGGTGCCAGTAAACGCCTGGTTGAGCCATATGGCCACCTCCCCCGACGGCAGCCAGATTGCCATGACCTATGCCCCTTCACCTGGTGAAAACGAGATTCAGTTTGGCTACAGCAGCCTTTATTTGCTGTTGGCAGACGGCCGTTCCCAACCCCGCCTGCTCATGGAGCGCACTGCTGAACAAGAGGTGTTTTTTAACCCCACCTGGTCGCCTGATGGGGCCTGGCTGTACTATTCACACGTGACGCCGCTAGACGAGGCAACCTTTACATTTGTCATGCATTTGGAACGGCTGGAACTGGCTACTGGCACGGTGGAGGTGTTGGCCGAAAATGGGATTTGGCCGCGCGTGTCGCCAGACGGCCGTTTTCTCACCTACGTAGACATCGACCGGGATTCTTTGGCAGCAGCGCTGGTTGTGGCGGAGGCCGACGGCCGCAATCCCACCGTTTTGGTGCCGCGCAGCCGCTTTGTGACGCTAGACAGTCCGTTTTTCTCGGCAGATGGGGCCTGGCTTTACTTTTCGGCGGTGGCAGAGCAGACGAGCTCGGCCACCTGGTGGGAGCGGCTGCTGGGAATTGAGGTGGCGGCGGCCCACAATTTGCCTTCTACCTGGTGGCGGGTGCCGGTGAGCGGGGGTGAGCCAGAGCCATTAACCACAGAGGCGCGGGTGGGGCAGTATGGGGCGCTGTCGCCAGACGGCCGTTCCTTTGCCTTTAGCAGCCAATCTGGCATTTTTGTGATGCAGCCCGACGGCAGCGAGGTGCAGCTGCTGCTGGAACAAGCCGCCTCCGATTCGCTAAGCTGGACGCCCTGATGCCCCCAACTCGCTTTATTGGTGACTCAATTTCCGTGGCATTCCAGAAAGAACCGCTGTTTGCCAAGCAGCCACCCTGCCCAGACCGTTTTGTCTGGCGCGAGGAGCTGTTTGAAGTTGTGGCCAATTTACAGGAGTGGCGCGATTACGGCCGTCGGGGCCGAATGGCCAACAACATGCGGCCAGAGAATTTGAAAAAGGCGGCGCAGCGGGGTTCTTGGGGTGTGGGGCGGTATTATTTTCGGGTACAGGTGAGGAACGGCCGTCTTTTTGACATTTACTACGACCGGGCACCCAAAGGGCAGGATCAGCGGTTGGGGAGCTGGTTTATTTACCGCGAAATTCTGCCCGACAGTGAAAAGTAAAAAGCAAAAAATTTACCAACTTCTTCCTTTTTCCTTCTTACTTTTCACTTCTTCCCTCTCTACTTCTTCCCAAACAAATTACCGAGTATGTTTGATGCCTGATCGGCCATACCGGGGTTTTCTAACAGGTTATCTAACTGCCCTGCCAGGGGAGCGGGTAACTTTTCCTTGAGGAAATCCAGCACGGCTTCGGCTGCTTTTTGGGCCTGCGCCTCTGGCAAACCAGTCCGTTCAGACACCATTTTTACTAATTCATCCATTATGTGCTCCTCTGAAAATAAACCCCGGGGGGGGCTAAAAGGGGGCCGCCTCGTGCCCTAAAACCCCGGGGGGGGGGGGGGGTGGTTGGGGGGGGGGGGGGGGGGGGAGGTGTCGTCTCCTTCGTAAATGTGGGTCGGATTGCCAACCCGACCTACGGATTGCTTTGAGTCGATTGCTAAGTTTTGGACACAGTTTGGCCTGCCTGGTCACAATTTTGGTTTCTCACATTTCACTGCCTAACTTCATTTTTTGCCAGGCATTTGCACGGTCTTGTACGGTGGCTGGCTGGGCAAGATCGGCCAGTACATCCAGAACGTACGGCTGTTGGCGCATGCCGACGAGGACGGCCGTAATGCCGGCGGTGCTGCGCAGGGCGCGTACGGCCGTTTGGCTCAACGTTTTTGCTTGCCAGTGGGGGTTGGCAGAGACGGCCGTTTCCTGAATGCGTTTGGTTTGTTTGGCCGCCTGCTCCTGGTAAAACGCGCTCAGGGCGGCCAGGGCGATGTTGGCCGCCTCCACATACTCATCCAGCCACAAGGCCGTCTCAGCAGGCAAATTCGGGCGGTTGGAGAGGAATTCTACGGCCGTTTGCGAGCGGGGCAGAATAAAGCGTGCCCGCACATCTTGCCAGTTCTGAAAGGTGCCAAACCCTCCCCAGTTCCCCTCTAACATGCGTCCCACGGAAAGGTAGTCGAGCAGCTGCTGGCGGGTCTCATCGTCCAGGGAGAGGGTGTTGAGGTGTTGGGTGGCAAACAGGGTTTCTAGCTGTACGCAGCTGTCAACCGCGGTTGACACCTCCTCTGGTGTGGCCGGGTAGCTGGGGGGCAGTACGTCGGCCAGCCGGGTCAGGCTCTCTTGCACGATGGCGTT
Source organism: Candidatus Leptofilum gracile (assembly GCA_016713825.1). GTDB lineage: Bacteria > Chloroflexota > Anaerolineae > Promineifilales > Promineifilaceae > Leptofilum > Leptofilum gracile. The sequence goes on from JADJOJ010000009.1 coordinate 32,183, forward strand.
GAGAGGGCGGTTAATTAGCACAACCAGGTTATGCGCTTCGGCAAATTGCAAGACGGTCTGGTCGTTTGGCTGGTTGGCTTCGGTGGCCGCGCCGGTTTCTAGCAGGTTCATCGGCAGCTGTACCCAGCGAAAATGGTGGTTAGGGCTGATCTCTTGGGCCACGTGCCAGATGCGGCTGAGGTCGGTGAAGGTGTAGCTGCGGGCCGGTTCGGGGAAGCTGTTGGAGCTGATGCCGTAGCTTTGGATACGGCCGTCTGCCACCGCTTGCTCTAAAAATTCAAACGCCAGCCGGATGCGCTGGTAGTAGGTGCGGCGGGCTTCCTCCAGCGGCAGCGGGCGGCGTTGGGCCCAGCTCAGGTAATATTCCGGGTTGTGCAGCAGGTAAACGTCTAGCGTCTCCAGGTTCAGCCGCTCCAGGCTGCGGTTGAGCTGGTCTTCCAGGAAGTCGGGATGGATGCAATGGTCGAGGCCGTCGGCGTACTTCACCAGGTTGGGAAACGGCCGTCCTTCTTGCTTGCGCTGCTGAGCCAGGGCGTAGTTAAACCCTTGCAGGTAGCCCACTTTGGAGACGATCACCACCTGCTCGCGGCTGAGTTCGCCTGCGTCAACGAGCTCGGCCAGCACGCGGCCAATGAGCCGCTCGGAGCCGCCATCGCCGTAATTGCTGCTGGTGTCGATGAGGTTGATGCCGCTTTGCAGCGCCTGGCGCAAGGCTTGCTCGTGCTGTTTTTGCCCGGCGGTAACGCGGTAGCTGCCAAAGCCAACCTGGCTCATTTGCCAACCCAGTATTGGCACAATGGTTGTGCCGATGTTGGTGTGCTGCTGGAAGTAGGTTTGTGTGGAAACGGCCGTTGCCTTACCAGGAATACCCATTTTTGCTCCAAAAAAACATTTTCACAGATAACCCCAATCCTAAAGCGTAAACGCCCAAATGGCAACGCATTTACATAAATGTTTCCCGTGAAACGTCAACCAAGGTTGACAGTTGTCCCCCTGCCCCACTGTTTAACCGGCTGTTGGGTCAAGGATTTTCCTGCAAAATTAGCCAAAACAGGGGGTGTGCAGTCTGGTCTGTGCCAAAATGTTAAATTTGTGACGCTTTGATCAATTGAAGGGTCTACTCAAGGCGAAATCAAAAAATGTTTGGTTCCTATTCAGGTTCGCTGTAAGACCCGAAGGGTTTGGTTCATTAGAGACAAATAGTCGAGTTCAAAACCCTTAATGCTGTGTTGGGCAATTTGTTCGTAAAGTTTTGGCAAAATGATATCGATCTAACTTGCGTAAAATTAGAAGGTACTTCAAAATTGGACTATTGTAAGGGTGTCTTGCCTCTCAAAAGGGGATTACTTATATTAAAATAGACATATTTCAGGGACGTTTGCTAATAATGCTCAACAAGCATCATAAAGTCTCCAATTTTAGGGCTACCGAAAAGCATAAAAACAGTTTAGTAACCTCAATGGTACAGGTAATTGACAATGGTGAATAAGGAAAAAGTTCTGATAATAGATGATAGTCGTGAAATGTTACTGGTTATGAAGCATTTGCTGCTTAATCACGGCTATCTCCCGCTGCTTGCTGAAAACGGATTGGCCGGCTTGCAAATGGTTGAAGAACATAATCCAGACCTCATTGTACTAGACCTGAATATGCCAGTTGTGGATGGTTGGGAAGTGTGTGAGCAAATTAGAGAGAAATCAAATGTGCCCATCATTATTTTAACGGCCGCACACGTGACCAATGAAGATACAGTGCGAGGATTGGAACTAGGGGCTAATGATTACATCATCAAACCGTTTAACCAGCAGGTAATGGTTGCCCGCATTCGTTCGGCTTTGCGCTGGTCGGCCAAAGCGCCCAACGGCTTGCTGTATGAAGATGATATCTTGTCAGTTGATATACGCAGGCGTGAAGTGGTGAAAAATGGGGAAATTCTCAAGCTTACAAAGAAAGAGTTTGCCTTGTTGGTGGCTCTGGTAACTGAGTCTCCAGCGGTTGTGGATCATGAAGCGTTATTCAGCAAAGTATGGGATGATACCTATGCTTTTGATGTAAACTATGTGCGCATTTTTGTGGGGCATTTGCGCAAAAAACTTGAAGAAGACCCTGCCAATCCCAGCTATATCCATAATGAACGTGGGGTTGGCTACCGTTTTGAACGCTTAGCCCCAGAGACAGATGCGAGCATGGCTACTATTCGGCAAGAAGCGTAAAAGTTTCCCCAAATCGCTAAAAATGACAATGAATGGGATGTGATTACGGCCGTTCATTCCCTTCATTCCCTTCATTCCCCTTCAACCGCCATCAACAAACTATTTACATGCTGCTGAATAATATGGAGCCGCCGCACCACTTCTGCCTTTTCCCCAGGGGGTAGCCCCTGGGCTTTAATCCGTGAAAGATGCTGCATGATGTACCCCAGCCGGGTGATGTTGTCCACGCGCATTGTGCCCGGTGCCAGGTCTGGCAGCGTATCTGCTTCGTGCAGCAAGGCAGAGGCAGCTTTACTGGTGGGGGTAAATAGATCTTCTTCCTCAGGTAGGTCGGTTAGCAGATCATGGGCCGGATCAAAAGCTTGCTCTGCCATCTCCGCCATCTCTTGCAACTCCCGGATGGTTTGATATACCGTTTTGTCAGGATTGTCCTTGAGGTAGCGGGCCACATCTTTTACTTCGGCCGGCGATAAATCGCCAGCTAGCCGGGCTTTGTGCAGCGCCCGCACTTGCGATGGCTTAAGCCCCTGATAAACCCGAGTGTCGCGCTCGCTCAGTACCCCATCCCGCACGTCATCTTTAACTTCATCTGGCAAATCCAGCAGCTTAATGAGCTGGTGAATGCGTTGGCGCGAGTAGCCCAGTCGCTTACCCACTTTGGCCCAAGAAACCTTGTTCCCCCACGGTTCATCACTGGTGACGCCCTCTTCACGGGCGGCATCTAGCTCATTTTGCATGAGGTCGCGCAGGCGCAGCAGGCCGGCAGCGCGGTCTACATCGTTTAAATCTTCACGCTGGATGTTTTCTACCAGCTGGCGCACAAAGCGGGTGACATTGTCGTAGTTGCGGCGCTGCACGACGGCGGGAATGGTTTCCAGGCCCGCCATTTGGGCCGCGCGCCAGCGGCGCTCGCCGTGCACAATCAGGTAGTTGTTGGGGGCAATTTCGGTGACTTCGATGGGCTGAATGACGCCATCCTGGCGGATGCTTTCGCTGAGCTCTTCCAGGCTTTCGCGGGGGAAGGTTTGGCGCGGCTGGGAGGGGTCTGGCTGGATGGCGTCCAGGCGCAGGGCCAGTAAAACCAGCCCAGAGGCTTGCTCGACGTCGCTGTTGGTGCTGAACAGCTTTTCCAGATCGCCAGCATGGGGTTTGCTAGGCTGTGTCAGGTTGATTTTGCCACGTTTTTTCCGTCCCATGCTAGCTTCCTTTGGCAATTTGTTTGGCAATCTTGCGGTAAGCGTCGGCTCCCTGGCCGGTGCTGTCGTAGGTGATGATGCTTTGGCCAGCGACGGCGCTTTCGGCAAAGCGCACGGAGCGTTTGACGATGGGCTCGAAGATGCGAATGCCGTCGCCGTATTGGCTGTCTATGGCGGCCAGGATGTCGCGAGTGAGGGTGGTGCGGGTGTCGGCCATGGTGAGGAGGATGCCATCGATGACCAGGTTGGGGTTGAGCTTTTTGCGGCGTACGGTTTCGATGCTGGAGAGGATCATGAGTGCGCCGCGGGCGGCCAGGTATTCGGTTTGGATGGGGATGATGACGCTGGAAGCGGCCGTTAATGCATTCACCACCAGCAGCCCCAATGATGGATTGCAATCAATCAAAATATAGTCGTACTGATTCACCACGCTGGTAAGGATGGTGGTGAGCACGCGCTCGCGGCTGAGGGTGTTGATGAGCGACAGCTCGATGAGGCTGAGTTCAGCCTGGGCGGGCAGCAGGTGAAATTTCTCGTCTGTTTCGTAGATAGAGCCGATGACATTGCTTTCGTACCCTTCAATTTCGCTTTTGAAGGCGTCGTAGATGGTGGGGCTGAGGTTATCAGGGTCGAAACCGGCATGTTGGGTGAGGTTACATTGCGGGTCCAGGTCTACAGCCAGAACGCGATGGCCCATCTCGCCCAGGGCGGCCGCCAGGTTGATGGTGGTGGTGGTTTTGCCGACCCCGCCTTTTTGCATGGCGATGGCAATAATTTTGGTCATTGCTTCTCCTCGTTTGAGTGGTTGGTAGCTGGTGGCTGGTGTGTGCTGAACGAGCGACTGGCTACCGGCAACTAATTCTACTTTTTGCTGGTCAACGATAACACGAAGGGTTTTGTGCGTCAAAGAAGTGTCAACCGGGGTTGACATCTTTTTCTTGAGAACTGGGTGGTAGAGTAAGTGATAGATGCTGTCGGGCAAAGTTGCTGATTTGGGCTGGTTTTTGTTGCTAGCGTAATGCCTGGTGCCTGGCCCTGGTTGGTAAAAAGTTCTGCATACCGTTTTTGTTGAACAGGGTGTACAAACTGGCAAAAATTGCTTACAATATAACGCACCGTGTTATAATTGGTAACGCATTGTGTTATAGGCAAATGAATAATAATTTTGATGACGGTTTGTTGTGGGCAACGGCCGTTCACCAACAGGTTAAAAAATGACACAAAATTCCCCGCATTTCCCGCAAGTCGCTGACGATGTGTACGACTACATCATCGTTGGCTCTGGTTTTGGCGGCAGCGTTTCGGCAATGCGCCTGACCGAAAAGGGGTACCGCGTGCTCGTTCTAGAGCGCGGCAAACGGTACCAGGCTGAAGATTTCCCCAAGACAAACTGGAACATTTTTAAATATTTGTGGCAGCCAGCGCTGCGCTGTTTTGGCATCATGGGCGTTAACTTTTTGGACGATATGATGATTTTGAACGGCAGCGGCGTGGGCGGCGGCAGTTTGGTGTACGCCAGTACCCACATCGAGCCCGGCGAAAAGTTTTATGAAGCCGAAGAGTGGGTTGATCTGGCTGACTGGAAAACAGAGCTGGCGCCCCACTTCCAGACGGCTAACCGGATGCTGGGCGTGCGGGAAAATCCGCTGTTTTGGCCGGCCGATTACCGGTTGCAGGAGATTGCCAACGAGGTGGGCCAGGGGCAGACGTTTAAGCCGACGCCCGTGGCCATTTTCTTTGGCGATCCGGGGGAGACGGTGCCGGACCCGTTTTTTGGCGGCGAGGGGCCAGACCGGGCGGGCTGTATTCATTGCGGCGGCTGCATGGTGGGCTGTCGCCACAATGCCAAAAACACGCTGGATAAAAATTACCTCTACTTTGCCGAAAAGTGGGGGGCCGAGGTGCGGGCAGAGGCGAATGTGCGGCAGATACGGCCGCTTTACGGCCCTCAACCCGGCGTAGCACGGTACGAAATCGAATATGAAAAAGTAACCGACTGGGTGTTCAAACGAAAGCAGACCGTGCGCGCCCGCAACGTCATTTTGTCGGCGGGGGTGCTGGGCACGGTGAATTTGCTGCTGCAATGCCGCGACGAGCTTAAAACGCTGCCGCTGCTCTCTCAACGGCTGGGCTGGATGGTGCGCAGCAACAGCGAGGCGCTGATGGGCGTGACGGCCCGCGACGGCGAGGTAGATTACTCGAAGGGCGTGGCGATTACGTCCCACTTTTGGCTGGATGAGGTAACGAGTGTGGAACCGGTGCGGTACCCGCGCGGATCGTCGTTGATGCGCAATTTGGCGGTGCCGCTGGTGAGTTTGCAGGGCGGTGGCTGGCGGCGCTTTGGTCGCTTTATGGTGGAGGGGGTGAAACGGCCGTATGATTTCCTCAAGACCCGCTTTTTACCCGATTGGGCCAGAGATTCTACCATTTTGCTCATTATGCAAACGGCCGAAAACCGGATGCGGCTCAAGCGGGGGCGCAGCATCTTTACCCTGTTCCGCCAGGGGTTGGTGAGCGAGCGAGATGAGAGCCTGCCGATTCCGGCCGTGGTGGACGCGGGACGCGCCGTGGCGAACCGCTTTGCCGAGAAGATCAACGGCATTCCTCAATCTACCGTGAATGAGGTGCTGCTGGAAACGCCCTCTACGGCCCACATTTTGGGCGGCTGCGGCATCGGGGCCAGTGCAGATGAAGGCGTCATCGATACCAAGCATGAGGTGTTCAACTATCCGGGGCTGTTTGTGGCGGATGGCTCGGTGATCCCGGCCAATTTGGGGGTGAATCCTAGCCTGACGATTACGGCGATGACGGAGCGGGCGATGAGTTTGGTGCCAAAGGTGGAGGTGGCGGAAAAGATACGGCCGTTAGCCAACCCCGGTTTTGTACCAGAAGTGACGGTGGGAAACGGCCGTCGCCAACGCGTTTTGGCCTGGGCAGGATTGACCGCTTTGGCTAGTTTGGCCCTGTTTGGCCTGTGGAAGAAACGATAAAGTTGAAATTTTTAATAGTGAATTGTGCACAATGAATTGAGAATGGTGAATGAATACCACTTCACAATTCATTATTAACTATTCACAATTCATTATTTTTTAAGGAGCGCGAATGATGGGGACAATGACAGTGACTGGTGAAGTAATCAAAGGACAACCGCTGAACGGCAAAGCAGAAATTTTGCCCTTTGTGAACCCGGGGACGGGCGAGCAGTTTGGCTCGGTGGTGATGACCAGAGAGGCAGATGTGAAAAATGCCCGCCGCGAGATGGCTACCGCTGCCCACACCTGGGCTGCCAAGCCGGTGAAGGAGCGGGTGCGCATTGTGCGCCAGCTGCAAACGCTGCTGATTGACGAGATGGATGCGATTACGGCCGTTATGAACCAGGACAACGGCAAAAGTCGGCAAGATGCCCTGGCCGAACTGTTTATGAGCGTTGACCTCATCAACCAATATTGCAACCGCGCCCCCCATTGGCTGCGCCGCCGTCGCATTTCCCCCGGATTGCAAATTTTCAAGCGCTGCTACATCGAGCAGCATCCGCATGGGGTGGTGGGGATTATTGGCCCGTGGAACTACCCGCTGGTGCTCATTTTGCCGCCGGTCGTTTCGGCGCTGCTGGCGGGCAATACGGTACTGGTAAAGCCATCTGAAGTAACGGCCGCTACGGGCGTGATGATTGAAAAACTGTTCCAGAAATTGCCTGAGTTGGCTCCCTTTGTGCGCTTTTTGCATGGAGACGGCCGTGTGGGAGCGGCCCTCGTCCAAGCCAAGCCAGACATCATTTTCCTGACCGGTTCTACCAAGACCGGGCGAATGGTGATGAAAGCCGCCGCTGAAAACATGACCCCCGTGGTGTGCGAACTGGGCGGCAAAGACCCCATGATCGTTTTGGAAGATGCCGACATTGCTGCCGCGGCCCGCTGGGGTGCCTGGGGCGCGTTTTACAACACCGGGCAAACCTGCATGGCGGTAGAGCGCATCTACGTGGTGGAATCGGTGTACGATCGCTTTTTGGAAGCGTTTATTGAAGAAACAGGCAAGCTGAAGCAGGGGTACAGCCCCGAAATCAACAATCTCAACGATTTGGGGCCGCTCACTTTCCAGCGGCAGGTGGACATCATTGAAGACCATGTGCAGGATGCGTTGGCCAAGGGGGCACAAATTATTCATGGCGGCAAGCGTGAGGGCATGTATATGGAGCCAACCGTGATGGTGAACGTGGACCACAGCATGAAAATTATGCGTGAGGAGACGTTTGGCCCTGTGGTGCCGATCATGATGGTGGATGATGAGATGCACGCCATTCAGCTGGCCAATGATTCCAATTTGGGGCTGAGCGCTTCGGTGTGGAGCCGCGATTTGGGGCGGGCCGAGCGGGTGGCTCAGGAACTGTATGTTGGCTCCGTGAACATCAACGATACGATGTCCCATTTTGCCATTCCGCGCCTGCCGTTTGGCGGGGTGAAGGAGTCTGGCATTGGGCGGACGCATGGCAAGAAGGATTTGCTGCAATTTACGCAGACGCGGGCGTTTGTGGTGGGCAATCCGCCGCTGCCGTTTGATATTGCTACAATTTTGCGCCAGCCGGGTAACTACAAGCTGGGATCGGGCATCATTCACCTGGTGTTTGGCACCACGCCAAAGCAAAAATTGAAGCCGGTGGTTGAACTGCTGGAAGAAAAAGAGGTGAAGCCCAAGGTGAAGAAGGTGGGAACGGCCGTTACCCTCACCGCCGCTGTGGCCGCTGCCGTAGTTGCTTTTGTACTCCGCGCTAAAAAATAGCCGAATCCCTAAAAATCTGTAAAAAATTAGGGAAATAGAATCAAAAAACAAAAAGCAGGTTGATTTTAGGTAATCAGCCTGCTTTTTTAGATCAAAACCAGTTCGTGAAAACTGGTTTAGAATCAAAGATTCCGCAGATTTGCCGGATTTTTAATCTGCGAAATCTTTGATGAAAATCTTTATCAGATGCGTTTTTTATTCTCGGCCGGTTTGGCGATTAGCCAGAAGCGGGGCGGGCCGACAGCGTGACGTTGACTGTTTGCGGCTGGCCATCGCGCAAAATTTGCAGCTGAATGGTTTGCCCGACCACGGTTTGTTGCACCAGGTAGCCCAGCAAATCATCAAATTCCACAATTTGCTGGTCATTTACGCCGACGATGACGTCTGGATTGTTGCCGCCGCGCAGCCCGGCTGCTGCGGCTGGCCCACCCGCGATGGCGTCTCGCACCAGGATGCCCGTTTGGTTGGCGGGCAGGCCGAGGGCGGTTGCTGCCTCTGCTGTGATGAGGCCGCCAGAGACGCCCAGCCACGGGGTTTCTACACGGCCGTTTGCAATAATCTGCGGCACGATGTTGCTTACGATATTGGCAGGTACCGCGTAGCCAATGCCAGACGAGCCGCGCACGGGGGATTCGATGGCGGTGTTGACGCCAATCACTTCGCCGCGCAGGTTGAGCAGCGGGCCGCCAGAGTTGCCGGGGTTAATGGCCGCATCGGTCTGGATGATGTTGGGAATTTGGAAGGTTTGCCCGTTGGGGCCGACTGCGCCAGGGAACAGGCGGTCCAGGGCGGAGATGATGCCGGTGGTCATGCTGCTTTGCAGGCCAAACGGGCTGCCGATGGCGATAACGATTTGCCCCACCTTCAGCGCATCCGAATCGGCCAGGGCCACCGGGGTGATGTCGGCAATTTGGCTGGGGTCTACCTGGATGACGGCCAGGTCAGACGATGGGTCTGTGCCGACGACGGTGGCGGGGAGCTGACGGCCGTTATCGAAGTTGACCACAATTTGGCCGCCACCTTCTACCACGTGGTTGTTGGTGACGATGTGGCCCTGGTTGTCAATCAGGAAGCCGGAGCCTTGCCCGCTGCCAATGACGATGTTGACAACGGCGGGATTGACTTGTTCATACACGGAAACAAACGCTTGTTCCTGGGCAAACAGGTCGGCCAGGGCGTTGTTAACGGCCGTTTCTGCCACAACTTCTGGCGCTATGGGGTCTACGGCCGTTTCTACTACAGGATCGGTTGGGGCCAGAACGGCCGTTTCTGGCGGCGCTTCTTCGGTGAGGGTGTTGATGGCCTGGGTGATGGGGTTGGATACGGCCGTTTCGGCCGCGCCGCAGGCTGACAGCATCATCACCAACAGCACAAAAAACGGCAGCCAGACGGACTTAACATAACTTTTACGATTCATTTTGCCTCCAAGATTGATGGGCCAATAAAATTTCTGATCTGGCCAGTAGTTTGGGGGGCAAATGCAAAAAATGTGTAAAGTGTGGCTGAGAGCGGGGTGATAGAGACGGCCGTTTCTGAGCGCGGGATGAATGAGGAAGGGGAATGGTGAATGGTGAAAAGTGAAAAGTGCTAGGTGTGCGCCACTTCTCACTTCTTCCCTCTTCCTTCTTCCTTCTTCCCTCTTTTTTCTCCCTACTTGCCAGGCAGCGTGGCCAGCCAATCCTCCACCGCTTGCAGGAACGCGGTTTCGCACTCTTGCTGGGGGATGTGGCCGCAGTTGGGCAGCACGGCCAGCTCGGCATTGGGCAGTTCGCCCGCAAGCTGGATGCTCTCCTCGGTGGGCACAAAATTGTCGGCGTCGCCGGTGATGACGAGGGTGGGCTGGGTGATTTGGTCAAACTGGTCGCTGAGGTTGAGCTGGTTGGTGACGGTGGTAAATTCCCACAGAGCCACGTCCCAATTCTCCACTTGCGTGCCGATGGCAGCCTGTTCTTTTTGCAGCTCAGTGAGGTCCCCGGCAAACTCTACCTGGCCGATGAGCCGGGCAAACAGCGGGCCGATCCGTCTTAGCTGCGGGGTGTTGCTGAGCGCCTGGGCCAGCGGCGGGCTGCCGTTGCCGCTGAGCACGGCGGGGGCGGCCAGAATGAGCCCTGCGACGCGCTCTGGGTGTTCCAGGGCCAGCTGCATCGCCAGCAGGCCGCCAGCGGAGTTGCCGACCACGATTGCCTGGTCAATGCCCAGCTCATCGAGCAGTGCGATGGCTAGTTCAACAGTGGCTTCGCGGGTGTAGGGGTTTTGGGTTTGCCAGTCGGGGGGTAACGGCCGTTCGCTCAACCCAAACGGAATGCGATCATAGGCCACAGCGCGGCCCTGGCTGGCAAAATAGTCAAACGTCTCGTCCCAGGTGTACACGTTTAGGGCAAAACCGTGCAGCAGTAAAAAGTGGCGCGGCCCATCGCCCGCGTCCCAATAATGAATGTCGATCCCATCGGTGCCGGGGTAGGGCAGGGTGATGAATTGGCTTTGCTCATCTGCCAATGTTTTGGGCGGCACGGTGCCTTCCAGCGGCGGCACGGGAATGAGAAAGGGGCCAATCAACAGGATCAGCAGCACAACGGCTAAAAAGATGGCTAAGCGGCGTCCCCATTTTTTCATTATGAATGGTTCCTTTTGTGAAATTTACGATTATTGATGCGTGATGCGTGATGCGTGATGCGTGATGCGTGAGTCTCCTCGCGTTTCGCGCATCACGAAAAACAGTTAGTTTTTGCTACCAGTTGAGTTTAGGCACGTTTTCGGTGCGGGGCAAGGGCGGGTTGGGTATACTTGGCCAAATTGATCAGTCGGCGAGTTTGCCAGTGGGCAAGTTTGCCCGTAAGGATGAGTAATGCGAAAAGACGGCCGTTTACCCAACCAGTTACGCCCCATCACCTTTATTCCCCACTTCACCAAAATGGCGGAAGGCTCCGTGCTGGCCAAATTTGGCGAGACGCACGTGCTGTGCAATGTGACGATCGAAGAGAGCTTGCCGCCGTGGCTGCGCCACCAGCCAGAGCCGCACGGCTGGCTGACGGCCGAATACGCCATGCTGCCGCGCAGCACCTCGCAGCGCACCAACCGCGAACAGCGCTGGCCGAAAGGGCGCACGCAGGAAATCTCCCGGCTCATTGGGCGCAGCTTGCGCATGGCGCTGGATTTGTCGCTGCTGGGCGAGCGCACCATCACGGTGGATTGTGACGTGCTGCAAGCGGATGGCGGCACGCGCACCACGGCGATCTGCGGCGGCTGGGTGGCGTTGCAGTTGGCGCTGAAGCCGCTGCTGGCGGCCGGGGTGTTGGATGCCGCCGTCAACAAGCAGCAAATCGCGGCCATCAGCGTGGGCATTGTAAATGGCGTGCCGCTGCTCGATTTGCCGTACGTGGAAGACGTGGCGGCCGAGGTAGACATGAACGTCGTAATGACCGCTACCGGTTTGCTGGTGGAGGTGCAGGGGACGGGCGAAAAAGCGCCGTTTAGCCGGGCCGAATTTGACGCGCTGCTGACGCTGGCGGCGCAAGGAATTGGGGAAATTACGGCCGTTCAGGAACTAATTGTGAGTAGCTCATAATAAATTCGATTCAGACATCATTTCGTATAGTATTTGGCGAAAACGGCCGTTTTTGCCCCAAAATCGGCCCAAAATCAGGGGGAACCAGTGGAAACAGCCACAAAATCAACCAAACCGAACTGGCTTAAAGCGATATTGCAGATGAAATGCCCCAACTGTCGGCAGGGCAATGTGTTCCGAAAGGCTATGCGAATGCATGAGGATTGCCCCCACTGCGGCATCCATTTTGAGCGGGAAGATGGCTACTTTATGATGGCCGTGTTTGTGGGGTATGTGATGAGTTTTTTCATCGCTGTGCCGGTTTTGGCGGGGCTTTATTTTTGGATACGGCCGTCTATCTGGGGCTATCTCATTGGGGCGACCGTGGCGCTGCTGCTAGCCTCGCCGCTCATCTTTCACTACGCTCGCGTGGTGTGGATGTACATTGATCAACTGCTTGATCCGCGACGGGAAGGGGAGGGCGTGAAAAGTGAAAAGTGAAAAGCGGCGTGCATTGATTTATTGGGTGGTCTGAAGTTACCGTGCTTAAACCCATCCTACAGCGGCGCAATACATCCAAGCGAAAAAAGCATCTGGGCGTTCTGCCCATTGTTTAATCTCGTCTATCATCTCGTTTAGTTCTGCTTGGCTGGCCCATTCTTGCCCAGTGATGAGAGCGACTGCGTCAGGACTCCGAAAGATATCTTCTAAAACGGTTGCTAATCGTCGCGTTTCCTCTAATCGACCATAATGGTCCGCTGCCACAGCATGGCCTTCTGTTTTACTGAACCCAGCTTCCAATAATAAGCTGCGTAAATGGCGCGAGTAAAATGGATCGCCTCCATTGTGGTGCATCATCTGTATAAAGAGTTTAATAAATTTGCGTAAGAAAGGATTTTCAGGCGAAAAAACGATTGTATCCAAGTCATCATCGGAGATGCCGACCACACCACCCGGTTTTAACAGGCGTTTGAACTCCCGTAAAGCACGCAATGGATCATCAAGGTGAACAAGAATGGTGTGCGCCAGCACGGCATCAAATGAACTATCCGCAAAACGCAGGGCGTACACATTGGCTTGCTCAAACGAAACATTGGTTAGCCCACGTTCTTTAGCATTTGCACGCGCCACTTCTAATTGGCCTTCATCCACATCAATGCCGATTACTTGCCCCGGTGCGACAAGCTCAGCGATATCCAAGGTAATCGAACCAACGCCACAGCCGCAATCCAGAACTGAGAAACCTGGTTTTAGATGGGGCAGAAAAAAACCGACCCACTCTTTAGCCCGTCTTACCCCAACATAAGTCTGTTGTGCCTCTGCATCGCTAATACTATAAAATTGTTCAAATGATTGATTTTCCATGTGTCTCCTGCTTTATTAGATATTATTGATATACCCCATCTCATCAACCACTGTGTTGGATATATCATCCTACAACTGCAATGCAATAGCGGTAAAATTTTGATTTTCATGGGTAAATTATTCTAAAAATTGTAACTTACTCAGGTAGAGGTCGCAATTTCGCTGCTAGATTTTACAGACATATGCGGATCAATTGCCGAATGGCATTCCTGCTTGAATGGGCACTCATTGTCGTATTTAATTGTGAACTTTTTACGGCCGTTTCATAACAAACGTAGCGGTTAGGTAGACTTCACTGCGCCAAAGGCAGCAAAGACGCTGTTTTTATGCAAAATCTCGGCCTGGGCAAATCCCACCTGGCGTAACAAATCAATCTGGAAGAGCAGGGGGCGGGGGGTGTCCTCGGCGGCGATGTAGGCGAAGACGTGGTCGCGGTATGCTTCGTCTTTGAGGTCGGTGAGGTAACGGCCGTATCGCGCCACCATCATCTGCTCAATTGCCTCGGCCGTGTGTGTGACCAAATCAGAAATCCAGATGGAGCCGCCCGGCTTGAGCGCCCGATAGAACTTGTGGAAAACGGCCGTCCACTCCCCCTCCTCCCGCAAATGGTGCAATACCGCCGCCGCCATGATGATGTCAAACTGATTTTCCCCCAGTTCCAGTTCGCGTATATCGGATTGGTGGGTGTGGATACGGCCGTTTGTCACCCCCTGCACCCGCTCTTTGGCCCGGTCTAGCATTGGCTGGCTCAGGTCGATGAGCGTCACGTCCCGGTGGGGCAGCTTTTGCAGCAGCTTCAGGCTGTAGTTGCCCGCGCCGCAGCCGACGTCCAAAAAGTGGCTGGCGTTGGGGTTGGTAGCCGCCGCCGCGCTGGTGATCAGCTCCAGCGCCAGGGGGGCATCGACGGTGGAGGATTGGGCCGTTTCCAGGTTGGCGAAGCGTTCGACATCGTTGTCGAAGCGCTGCCGGATTTGGGCGACGGTGGATTTGTTGGCAAATTGAGTCATGACAATTTCCTTCAAAAAGCGGAACACAGAGTTACACAGAGATGGCGCAGAGTTTCACAGAGAAAGAATCTGCCTAATCTGCGAAATCTGTTGATTACTGAGAATGGTAATGGAGGAGCGGGAAATTGGCGAGGGATAAAAAAGGCGGTGAGGGGGTGACGCAAAACAATCGACACGAATGGATTGCCCTACGTCACCCTCCCACCACCTGAGGAAGAGGGTTTTACAGCAGAAAAACGATGTTATGAACGGCCGTTCAGCAGCGCCCCAATTCCGAGCATAATCAAAACCAGGGGCCAGAACAAATTCCAGCTCAGGCTGAACAGGAAGAAGGCGGCTACCATGCCGATGAGCAGGCCACCCATCAAAGAGTGACGGGCATTTTTGGTGAGACGGCCGTTTGCCCGGTAACTTTGCCACGCTTCATTTAAATTGTGGAAGGCGGGAATCAAAATAAACAGCGCCCACCAGTTGTTAATGTAAAAGCCACCCACACGCGTCACCAAAAAGAAAACGCCGATGCCAATCAGAATGAGTCCCCAGGTGGTGCTGCCGTCATCGCGCTGCACGCGGCGGGGACGGCTTTCTTCTTTCATCGCTTCTTTTTCTGCATCTTTCAAATGATCAATAGATTCAGACATCTTTTTTCACCTCCGCTTGATGATGCTCACTATACGGCGGCATTGGGGCAAAGTTTCAGGGAATGCAAAAAGATTGGACCATTTTCAAACATCTGTTTGCCTGGCATGAAATCTAACTAAAAATGGTCCAATCTAGGCGTTAATTGGGTTGGATGGTGTTGGGGACGATGAAATCGGCCGTTTTGATGGTGGGGTGGTCGGCCAGCAGGTGGTGGATTTGGGCCAGGTGTTCGGCGGTAAGCTGGTTTTGCTGATCTTGCTTCAGGTGGGTGCGGGCCAGGCTGGAGCCTTGCTGCGAATCCCGCTCAAACGCCTTCACACCCAGGGCGAGGCGTTCTGGCGTGATCGGCAGGCCGCAATATTCAAACAGGGCGCGTACGATTGGCTCTGGCTGGCGAATCATCTCCTCGTAGCGGACGGCACACATGGGCACGCCCGCCGCGTGCTGCTCCAGATAGGATTGCAAGCCAGACAGCCAGCCCAGCATGTTCATCTCTACTTCAGACAGGCTGCCCTGGCTGGCGCGATCGGCATACTGGGCGAGGAGGGGCAAAAATTTGGTGCGCTGGTGCAGGGCGGCGGCATCCAGCGCTTCGTGGCCCGCTTCTACCGCCTTAAAGGCGCGGGCGATGGAGCGGGCCTGGTCTTCGGCATTGCGGTAGAGGAAGATATGTTTGGCATAGGGCGCAGCCTGGTGCAGCAGATCGATCAGCACCGTGGAGAAGCTGCGGAATTTGATGACGTACGCCTGGGGATTGATATGGGGGGTGGGGCGACATTGCACCTGGATGATGGCGTCGATCAGGCGAATAATTTCGGCATCGTTACGGCCGTCTCGCTCACGCTGCATTACCAGTTCCGTAAACGCGTCGGGTTCCGACAAACTGAGGATGTCTGGCTGGTTGTTGAACACGTTGCTGAGCAGGGTAGAGCCGCAGCGCCCCACCGAATGAATGAGGATGAGCTGCTTGTTGGGTTGGCGCATCCTCTCGGCCAGCTGGAAGAAGCTGTGGTAGCCGACGCTGTAGAGGCGGGTGGCGTTTTCATATTGCGCCTGGTAGAGAAACGGCCGTTCCGCTAAATCTACATCTGGCGGGGTTTCTACAAAAATGGCTTCACGGCTGAACCGGTTTAGCGCGTACAGCGAAACGTTCGGATTTTCAGCCAGCATCTCCAGCGACACCGTGCCGTCGCGCGATAGGTCAAAATCCTGGAAGCCGACAAAGCCAGTTGGTTTTTTGCGAATCTTCTGGTTGATGCGGAAGACCCGCGCTTTGGTGCTGAATCTGCGTAAAAATTGTTTCATGTGCCTTTGTGAACCAGCGGGTGTAGGCAGCGGCCCGCTGCCTGCATTGGTCTGTTTGCCCCAATTATCTGGCCACTGCCTGACAACGGGTCTTAAAAGCCGGGCCGCCACCGCTTGTGCTCTACCAACATGCAGGCATCTTGCACCACATCTAACCCGGCGGCGCGGGCCTGGGCAGCGGCCGTTTCGTGAGCAATGCCCAACTGCATCCAGACCGCTTTGGCGCCTATTTCAATTGCTTCTGCCACAAATGGCGGCACGTTTTCGCTGCGCTGGAAGATGAGCACCAGATCGACTGGTTCGGTGATGGCGCTGAGGGTGGGAACGGCCGTTTCGCCCAGCGCCTCGTCCAAATTTGGATTCACGGGAATGATCCGGTAGCCCTCACCTTGCAGGTACGCGGGCACGTAGTAACCTGCTTTGCCCGGCTTGGATGAAAAGCCTACGACGGCAATTGTTTTGGCTTCGGCCATTACTTTCTCGATGGGTTGATCGGTCATCGGTTGTTTACTCTCTTTTGTGTATGATTTGTTACCCCAACCCAGCATCTCATGGCATAATGGGGCGGAATTTGGCTTGATTTTACCGCAAAATGGTGCGAATCTAGGCAAACGACTGTACAGCCTGCACGTTCAACATTGTGGAGACCGCTGAATGAAAGCTGATGTAGCCCTCGATTTAAGTGACTACACTTTCACCCCTGATCTGGCCCAGGCGGGCACCTTGCCTGCCCGTTGGTACACCAATCCTGCTTTTTTGACGTTGGAAACTGAACAAATTTTTGCCAAGACATGGCAGCCCGTCGGCCGCACCGAGATGGTTTTGCGGCCCGGTGACTTTTTCACCTGCGAATTGGCCGGGGAACCGTTGGTGATTACGCGAGACAAAAGCGGGGCTTTGCGCGGTTTTTACAACGTGTGCCGCCATCGGGCAGGGCCGGTGGCCAGCGGCAAGGGAAACCGGCAAAGTTTGCAGTGCCGCTATCATGGCTGGACGTATGGCTTAGACGGCCGTCTCCGCAATGCCCCTGAATTTGACGGGGTGGCGAACTGGCGTAAGGAGGAGGTGTGTTTAACGGCCGTTCGTGTTGCCGCCTGGGGTCCCTTCATCATGGCCTGCCTGGATGAGGCTGCCCCCCCGCTAGAAAGCATCCTGGGCAACATCGAGCGCGAAGTAGCCGCTAAAAAGATTCCCATGGCCAGCATGAGCCTCATCGAGCGGCGCGATTACCTCATCAACTGTAACTGGAAGGTATACATCGACAATTATCTGGAAGGCTACCACATCCCCATCGCCCACCCCGGCCTCTTCCGCGAAATTGATTACGACCAGTACCGCGTGGAAACGTTCCCCACCTATTCCAAGCAGTACGCCCCCATGCGCCCCGCCAGCGACGTAGATGCGCTGGATCGGGATCGCCGCTTTTTGCGCACCGAAGCGGAAGAGGAAGCGCTGTACTACTGGGTTTTCCCCAACTTCATGCTCAACTTCTACCCCGACAACCTGCAAATCAACATCATTTTGCCGCTGGGGCATAACAAAACGCTGACCATTTTTGAGTGGTACTTCGAGCAGCCAGGCACCGGCGGCGGGTGGGAAAGTATGCAAAATTCCATTGCCTTTAGCGATCAGGTGCAGCAAGAAGATATCGTGATTTGCGAAACGGTGCAGAACGGTTTACAGTCGAGGTCCTATGATATCGGCCGTTTTTCCGTACAGCGCGAAAATGGTGTGCATCACTTTCATTCCTTGGTTTACCAATACCTGTCTAAAACTATTTAAGGAGGTGAGGTCCTGCCCAACTGATTAATGCAAACTTGCCCAAAACGTAAACAGTAAACCCTGATTGGTAGCTGGTAAAAATTGTTCATCAGGCAAAACCCGGGGCAACCCGTTTGCCGAACACCGTTTACAACCTACCGATCACCCAAAACCGATTCTTATACCCGATTCAACCAAATATTTTCCTGGAGGAGAAACCTATGAAGAAGTTACTGGCAATTCCTTTCCTGTTTGTACTGCTTGGTTTGTTGTTAATCGCCTGCGGCGGCAGCAGCGCCGATGACCTGTTGGGCGATATCGAAGAGCGCGGCACCATTCGCGTCTCCACCGATGCCAACTATGCCCCCCAATCTTACCTGGATGAGGATGGCAACTTTGTTGGCTTCGATATTGACGTGGCCACCGAGATTGCCGAGCGGCTGGGCGTTGAGGTCGAATTTGTGACCCCCGACTGGGACGTGATCACCGCTGGCAACTGGGGTGGCCAATGGGATATGAGCGTTGGCTCTATGACCGTCACCACAGATCGGCAAGAAGTGCTGGATTTTGCCGATCCCGCTTACTACTACACGCCCGCCCAATTTGCCGCGTCTGAAGCGTCTGGCATCACTAGCCTGGATCAAATCAATGGCGAATCGGTGTGTGGGTCTCTCTACCACCTACGAGACATGGCTCAGCGGGGATACTGCCGCCCTTGGCCTGCCCGATAGCAGCCTCTATGCCGACCCGCCGTCTGACATCACCATCGTGCCGCTGCAAACAGACAACGACTGCTTCCAGTCCATTCAAGCAGGGCGCGATGAGTTTAGTGTCTTTCTCACCTCCAACACGGTGGTACAGGCTGCCATCAATGGCGACGTGGCTGTGGTGCGCGTTGGCTCCCCTGTCTTCTCAGAAAATCTGGCCGTGGCCTTTGACAAAAGCGGCGAACTAGACAACAGTTCCCTGGTCAACCGCGTCAGTGAGATCATTGCCGAAATGCATGAAGACGGCACGCTCGGCGAACTCTCGATGAAATGGTTTAGCGAAGATTTAACCATGGACCCAACCCAATAAGATTTTTAGCACAGAGGGCACAGAGTCATTGGTTATTTATGTCGGTATCTTTGTGTCCTCTGTAGTTTTTTAGGAGAATGTGATGCGCAACACCGCCGATTTTCCCGACGCCACCAATCAGGTTCGCATTATTCAGGAACTGCGCCGCCAGAAGCTGCTGCGCTTTCGTTTGGGGGTTAATACTTCGTACGTTGTGCTGATGGCTTTGCTGGTTTTGGCCTTTAGCGGCGTGGAGTTTACCTTTTTTGGCATTGAGTTTTCCACGGTTTCCCTGGATTGGGATTTTATTTGGGAGCGAATGCCGTTTATTTTTGGCGGTGTAGGGCTCACCATTTTGCTTTCGGTTTTGTCGATTGTGTTGGCTTCGGTGCTGGCCTTGCTGGGGGCTTTGGGGCGATTGTCCAAATCGCCCCCGGCGTATGCTTTGGCGACTTTTTACATTTCGCTGATCCGGGGGACGCCGCTGCTGCTGCAAATTTACTTTTTTCTTTTAGGGCTGCCCCAGTTTGGCATTGTGCTCACCGGGTTGACGGCGGGCGTGTTGGCGCTGGGCCTGAACTATGGCGCGTACATGACCGAAATTATGCGAGCTGGTATTCAATCTGTGGGGGTGGGGCAGCGGGAGGCGGCGCTGGCCATTGGCATGACGCAGCAGCAGATTATGCGGCGCGTTGTGCTGCCGCAGGCGTTCCGCATGGTGATTCCGCCCATTGGCAACCAGTTTATTGCCATGCTCAAGGACACCTCGCTGATTGCCATTACCGGTTTTGTGTGGGAGATTTTGTGGCGGGCGCAAAAGGTGGGGCGGGCTAATTTCCGTAATTTTGAGGCGTTGTTGATTGCGGCCGTTTTCTATTGGATCATCACTATTTTGTTCTCAGCGGTTCAATCCCGCCTGGAAGCGCACATGGCGCGTGGGGAGCGGACACTATGAGTGCGATTGTGCGTATTGCCAACCTGAACAAGCATTTTGACCAAATTCACGTGCTCAAGGATATCTCTTTTGAGGTGGCTCCGGCCGAGGTGATTTGCATCATTGGGCGGAGCGGATCGGGCAAGAGCACGCTGCTGCGCTGCGTAAACTTTTTGGAGCAGCCGGAATTTGGCACGGTGGAGGTGGATGGCGTGCAGGTGGTGGCTGGCGGCAAGGGGCGCGATCATCAGCAGCAAATTCACGCCCTGCGCTTAAAAACGGGCATGGTGTTCCAATCGTTTAATCTGTTTGCCCACATGACGGCGCTGCAAAATGTGATTGAAGGGCCGGTAACGGTGAAGGGCATGCCCAAAAAAGAGGCGATTGAACTGGGGATGCACAATCTGGAAAAGGTGGGGCTGGCGGCCAAGCGGGACCAGTTTCCCTCGCGGTTGTCTGGGGGGCAGCAGCAGCGGGTGGCCATTGCCCGCGCCCTGGCGATGGAGCCGAAGGTGATGCTGTTTGATGAGCCAACCTCGGCGCTGGACCCGGAGCTGATTGGCGAGGTGCTGGCGGTGATGCAAAAGCTGGTGGAAGAAGGGATGACGATGCTGACGGTGACGCACGAGATGGGTTTTGCCCGCAAGTTTGCCCACCGCATTTTGTACATGCACGACGGCCGTTTCATCGAACAAGGCTCCCCTGAACAACTTTTTAACAACCCAGAAGATGAGCGCACCCGCGCCTTCTTGAGCCACTTATTAACATAATGTAATTGGGTAATTAGGTAATTGGGTGATTTGCCGTTGTTCAATTACTCAATTACCCAATTACTTCCCCAACGAGGTGAATTTTGACCAGAAACTTTGGCAGCCAGAGCATGGTTGCGCCTTTGCAGACGGTGTTGGTGAAACGGCCGTCACCCGCCTTTGGCAACGCAGACCCGGAAAAGTGGCATTATACGGAACGGCCGTCCCTCCCTAAAGCCCAAAACGAACATGACGCCCTCGTCAACCTGCTGCACGCGGAGGGGGTTGAGGTGGTCTACCACGATGTGGAGCTGCCCGACCACGCCGACGCCATTTTTGTACACGACCCCAGCATCGTCACCAACGACGGGGCGATTATTTTGCAGATGGGCAAGGATTTGAGAAGGGGAGAAGAGGGGGGGCATACGGCCGTTTACCAAAAACTCGGCATCCCCATCCATTACCAGCTGCACGGCGACGCCTGCGCCGAGGGGGGCGATTTGCTCTGGCTAGATGAAAAAACGCTGGCGGTAGGGCAGGGGTTTCGTACCAACGCCGCCGGGCTGGCCCAACTACGCCAGGCCGTCCCCGCTGACGTAGAAATCATCCCCGTGCCGCTGCCGTATTATGAAGGAGAAGTGGCCTGCCTGCATTTGATGTCGTTCATCAGCGTGGTGGCTGAGGACGTGGCGGTGGTGTACCTGCCGCTAATGCCGGTGCCGTTTTACCAACTGCTTAAATCGCGCGGCTTTCGCCTGGTAGAAGTGCCGGAAGAAGAGTTTGGCACGATGGGACCCAACGTGCTGGCGCTGTCGCCGGGGAACTGCGTGATGCTGGATCGGAATCCGGTTACCCAACAGCGGCTGGAGGTGGCGGGCTGCCGCGTGCAAACCTATCGCGGCGATGAAATCTCGCTCAAGGCCGAAGGCGGCGCCACCTGCCTCACCCGGCCAATTTTGCGGAATTAATTAATAAGACGCAGCTTTACCTGATCGAAAAATCTGGACAATCAGGTAAATCTGCGTCCCATTTTCTGTTCGCTATGAACCACAGTGGGCACAGGCGGACAAATCTCTTTTCTCTCTGTGACCAATGTCAAAATTCCAAATCCAGAATGATGTCGCGCTGGCCGGTTTGGATGCCGTCTTCGCCGGGGGTGAGGGTGATGATGAGCGGGTCGGGCTGGCGGCTGTTATCGCTGGCAAAGTAGAACTGACTGGTGATGAGCGTTTCGCCATTTAGCTTTACTTTGAAGTGGATGTGGCGGGGGCGGGGTTCGTACTCGCCGGGAAAAATGGTGCGGAAGCTGTATGCGCCGTTTTCATCCGTCACCGCTTCGCCGTAAAACTGAAAGTTCATGTCCCGCTGCGCGGTGCTGGGGTCGTTGGGATGCAGGTAAACGCCCTCGGCATCGGTTTGCCAAATTTCGATGGTGGCGTTGGGGATTGGACGGCCGTTTCTATCAAACAACCTCCCGCCAAACTCAATAATCTCCCCAGCCGGTGCGCCCGCTGCGCCTGCCAAAACCGTCAGGTCGTTGTCCTGGTCGGCGGGTTTGTCCACGGGGTAGTACGGCCCTTCTTGCTGGGCGGGGGTGGTGTAGCTGACCTCGATTTGGCCGTTTTCGGTGGTGGTTGGTGGATTGGCAACGGCCGTTTCCCCACTCTCTGCCACCGCCCCACAGCCCAAAAGTAGCATCATTAGAACGGCCGTACCCAGCCCGGCCCAAAATTGCACACGTTTCATCTTGCTGCCTCCATTGTTCAAAATCGAGTTGTTGGCCTGAGTATACCCAGCAGTTGTTAATGGCAGATGAAGAACGGCCGTTCCCATTGAAGATAGCCTAAACTATCGCCTCATATCTCTCTGTGAACTCTGTGGCAAATTTCTTAAAAGATAAGGTTCAGTCCCAAAACGAGAAGGAGAACGAGCACGAGTTTGCCAAAGCGGGTCGGATCAATGCGTTTGGCCAGCCAAAGCCCCACGCCGAAGCCGATCAACAGGCCGGGCATGGCCCAGCCGGCGCTGCGCCAAAAAACGGCCGTTAAATTCCCCTCCAGCCCGTGCAGCAGCAAAACGGCCGTATTCACCACCAAAAAGTAGCCCTGCAAATTGGTGCGGAAGGCGTCTGGCGACCAGCGGCGGGCGGAGCCGTACATGGCCACCGCCGGGGCGGCGCTGTTGAGCGCCCCGGCCAGCACCCCGGCCACCGCGCCAAAGCCATACGCCCAGCCCACATGTTCCAGCGTGGGCAGCTTTGGTGCCAGCAAGCCGTACAGCGCGTAGCCCAGCACCAAAATGCCCAACGCCGTGGTCAAAACGGCCGCATCTACCCAATTGATCAGCGCCACGCCCAGCGGCACCCCCACCAGCGTCGCCAGCAGCAAATGAGCCACCGCCCGCACGTTGAATGCCTGGCGAAAGCGCAGCAAAATCAGCCCAGACAGCAGCAGCCCCACCACCGTGGAAACCGGCGTGGCGGTGCGAATGCCCAGCAGCGGCACCAGCACCGGCATGGCGATCAGCGGCGTGCCAAAGCCAACGGCCGTTTGCGCCACCGACGCCAGGGCCACAATCCCGATGATGACTAACCAGTCAGGCAAAATGTGCCCCTTTTCTAAACTTGGAAAGATGAAAACAAAATGCAGCTTTTATCAGCAGATTACGCAGATTAAGAAGATTGAAAATCTGCGTAATCTTTGATTTTTTTGGCTCTTTGGGAATTCAGGGGGTTTACAGCCCGTGATGCGTGAAACGTGAAACGTGACCAGAGAGGCATCACGTTTCACGCATCACGTTTCACGCCAGACCCCACGAAATCCTGAAGACCCATTTTTTTCAAAGCTGCGCAGCAACAAAGTTGCCACTACTTCAACCTTTGGAACCAGCGCGGGGAGTCTACGGCCGTTCCGCCCTGCCACAGCTGCGCCGTCATTTGCATATGCCCCAGGTGCAGCGCCGTGTGGTCGATGACGTGCAAAATGGCCCAGCGGGTGGGCACCTGCCGGTCGCGGGCCGGGCGCACGCCGTCTAAATCTGCCTGCGTTAGATTTTGCAGAATGGTGCGGGTTTGGCTGCGCACCGCTTCGAGTTTTTGCAGGAGAACGGCCGTATCTGCCACCACCATCTCAAATTCCGCATCACGATTGCGCGTGGCGGCCAGCTGGCCCACCACCTCGCCAATCCAAAAATGCTCTGCCCCGGCCACGTGCGTGGCCATCACCGCCAAAGAGTTCATTTCATGGCTTTCTGTTTCTTCATCAGGACGCCAATTCAGCGCCTCTTGCGGCACTGTTTGCAATATTTTGGCAATCTGTGCCCGTAAATCTTCAATCCGCTCCAGGTAAGCGGCCGTTTCCATCAACATAGCTTTCTCCTTTAACAAAACCTCCGGGAGGCTTCCTATACACCAAACCCCTCCCGGAGGTTGTAAGTAAGTTCCACATTTTCATCCATCCTGACAACTTCAGCAAAAAACGGTATACTTCTGCGGCTAAAAAATGAAACCATGTTTCACAATATGAAACGCAAGAGGAGCAACCCAACAATGGCTGTAAAAGAGGCAAAACCGTTGACCGAACAAATTTACACCCGCGCCCCTTACTGGCACGATGTGCCCGATGAAAAATGGATGGATTGGCGCTGGCAGATGAGCCATCGGCTGAACACGGTGGAAGAGCTGGAGAAAGTGATCAACCTTACCGACTCCGAGCGCAAGGCGCTGAGCAGCAACGGGCTGTTCCGGGTAGACATCACCCCTTATTTTGCCAGCCTCATCGACCCCGACGACCCCAACTGCCCCGTGCGCAAGCAGGTCATCCCCACCGACGCGGAAATGGTGCCCTTCCAGTCAATGATGGAAGATTCGCTGGCCGAGGACAAACATTCGCCCGTGCCGGGGCTGGTACACCGCTACCCGGACCGCGTGCTGATGCTCATCACCACGCAATGCGCCAGCTACTGCCGCTACTGCACCCGCAGCCGCATTGTGGGCGACCCCACACAAACGTTCAGCCGCGCCGAGTTCGACGCGCAAATTGATTACATCGAACGCACCCCGCAAATTCGCGACGTGCTGCTCTCTGGCGGCGACCCGATGGTGCTGGCGCCCAAGCTGGTCGATATGATTTTGGGCCGCCTGCGGGCCATCCCGCACGTAGAGATTATTCGCATCGGCTCCCGCGTGCCGGTCTTTTTGCCCATGCGGGTCGATGAGCAGTTCTGCGAGATGGTGAGCAAGTATCATCCGTTCTGGCTCAACATCCACGTGAACCATCCCAAAGAGATTACCCCCGAACTGGCTGCGGCCTGTGACCGGTTGAGCCGGGCGGGTGTGCCGTTGGGTAACCAGAGCGTACTGCTGGCGGGCATCAACGATTCGGTCGCTATCCAGCGCAAGTTGGTGCATGATTTGGTGAAGATTCGGGTACGGCCGTATTACCTCTACCAGTGCGATCTCGTCGAAGGTTCCGGCCATCTGCGCACCACCGTCAGCAAAGGGATCGAGATTATCGAGGGGCTGCGCGGCCACACCTCTGGCTATTCCGTGCCCACCTATGTGGTCGATGCCCCCGGCGGCGGCGGCAAGATTCCGGTGCAGCCCAACTACATCGTCTCGCAAGCACCTGGCAAGGTGGTGCTGCGCAACTTTGAAGGGTTCATCACCACCTACCAGGAGCCGCTGGATTACGATCCGGAGGTCATTAAATCTCAAGAAGCGCTCATCCCGCCGCGCCCAGAACCGGGCCAGGAAGGGATTCACGGCCTGCTGCAAGGGCAAAAGATGAGCATCGAGCCAGAAGGATTTGCCCAGACCCGGTCTCGCGGCGGCAGCGAACACCGTCTGCGCAGCGGCGAGATTGCCCAAAAGTGGACCCCGCTGGGCGTCGGCAGCATCGACGCCAACAACATCCCCGTCGCGCCGCAGTTGAAAGAGGGGAATGGGGCGGCGGAAGAGACCAAAGACGAAGCGTGATCTTTGGCGATTTGTAATTGGGTAATTAGGTAATTGGGTAATTGAGAGGTCGCCTAATTACTCAATTACCCAATTACTCAATTACTAAAAATGAACCAAACAAATCCCAGGCCACAACCTTACCCCGGCACCCAATCTGTCCTCCGCGCCATGTCGCTGCTGAAGGCGTTTGACGATGAGCGGCGCGAATGGGGGCTGGCGGCGCTGGCGCGGGAAGTGGGGCTGAACAAAACCACCACGTTCCGGCTGCTGACGGCGTTGGAGAGTGAGGGGATGGTGGCGAAACGGCCGTCCACAGAAACCTACACCCTTGGCCCAGAAATTGTGGTGCTGGGGGGCGCGCCCTGCGCAACAACGACCTGCGCACGCTGGCCAGGCCAGAGCTGGCCCAGATGGCCGCCGCTTCTGGCGAAACCGCCACGCTAGAAATCCTTTCTGGCGACGACTCGGTGCTGATTATTGATGAAGTGATTGGCAATCATCTGGTGGGCAGTTCGCAGTCGCTGGGGACGCGCTGGCCGATGGTGGCCACCTCGACGGGGGTGGCTATGCTGGCGCATCTGCCGGAGGGGTTTGTGGCGGCGGTGTTGGCGAAGCCGCTGGTTTCATTGACGCCCAAGACGGTGACGGATACGGCCGTACTCCGCCAGGAACTCGCCAAAACCCGCCAGCGTGGTTACTCTTTTTTGCAGGAGTGGTTGGAAGAGGGACTCATCGTGGTGGGCGCGCCGCTGTTTAACCACGATGGCCAGGTCGTCGCCGCCATCAGCCTGGGCGGCCCCGCCATCCGCTTCCCCGCCACGCGGGAGCCAGAGATGGGCCAATTGGTCAAACAAACCGCCCAGCGCATCTCTGCAAAACTTGGCTGGGAGTAACGTAAGATAAGTTGTTACTGTGTTTGATCTTCTCCTGCCAGATCAAGCATTTTCTTGATCAATTCTGGAGCCAGAAAAAGCCCGTCGTTTAACAATTGGTCAATGAGTGGCGCTAAAGTGGAGACAAAACCGTTGTGCTTTGCCGCCAATAGTACTCCAAGAGTGCCAGTCAGCGGCAATCCCAGGCGTTTAGCATAGCGACGTCCTTTGTATTCATCAATAATCACTAAACGGGCTGACTGTTCATTAGCCAGTGCCAAAACTTCAGTTTCGCCTCGATCTAGGCCAGTATATACCAGAACATGCCGAGGATTTTTTATAGGCGTTATCTTAATCCAGGGAGATTCATCCAGAGCTGTCTGACGTGCTGACCGTTCTGTGGCAATAAACTCGTCATAAACAGCCTCAGGGATGAGTACGTTTTCGTACAAGTCACGTAGCAGTGGTAAGCGGTTCAAAGACCACAGTGCTACCAGTGGCGTATTATTGAGAATTACCGGCTCGATGGGCAGCTTGCTGGGCATGGATAAAATCCTCCTCTAGTTCTTCAGCGGTTTCGCCAAAAGGTGAGAGGCCATATTGCCCCAACAGATAGAAAAAAGCAGCACGAGGCACGTTTGCCACTTGGGCAGCTAGACCAGTGCTTAGTTTGCCAGTTTCATATAGTTTCAAGGCTAAGAGTAGCTGGGCTTCTTTGGCAAACTCATCCTGGTTTTGCTGTAAAGCCCACAGTACTTCAGCCGGGTACTCAATGGTTAGCGTGTTCATCTTTAACCCCTTAATTTAAAAAACCTCACTTGCCAGACATTGTACTAGCAAGGCAAAAGATAGTAAATATAGTCTACGTTAGTCAACTTCCCTGACGACCCCGCCATCCGCTTTCCCGCTGAGCGGGAGCCAGAGATGAGCCAACTGGTTAAACAAACTGCCCAGCGCATCTCTGCAAAACTTGGTTGGGAGCGAGCGTCGTTGGTCTGAACCACCCAACTTCCCTCGTCGTTTGGTATCGATTTTCCAATTTTGCACCAATTAGCAATCCAATCTCTACCAACAATAAAGGTACAATGATGGCCAAGCTAAAGGATGCCCAATACAAATACCAATACACAAACCCTAAGAAAATGAAAATACCAATTTGGGCAACCAGAACAAGATAGACATATTTTACAAAAGATTTATGTCTTGTTTTTAGATACCTGAGAATTACAAGCAAAGGCAAAAGTGCGCCAATTAAAAGTGTGAACGCACCCCACAAAACCTGAGAAAAATAAAAAGTTACTCTCACTGAACGGGTTTCTTTCTCTTCAACTTCTCGCAAAGATTGTAACGATTCAGCATCTCTACTTTCTGCTAACTTCTCGATATTTATACGTTCTCCATTAGGGCCACAGCTATTTTCTATTCGATTTTGAATAAACTCGACAGTTCCATTACTTTGCAAAGCATAGGCGCAGTCTGAATCCATTGTGATGATCCAAAAACCATTTTTTTCTACTTGTTCTGTGACACTGAACAAATGATCATGGGTTTGATAACCTTCATCTGGTTTCAGATCAACTACATTCAACTACTTTTCATAGCGAGCATTTTCCTCAATTAGCGCCACGCATCGGCCCTTTTTTCAGAGAGCGTTCCAGCTTTTTGGCAACGGCTTCGAGCTCTTTTTGGTTGTTCGTCCAGACGTTCCAGCCGAGGTGGGAGGCCCCGATTTGCAGCTCGTAACAGTGATGGCGCAGGGCGGCATTTTCCAAATCGGCTGGGGTGAGGTCTGGCGCAGACAAGGTGCGTTGCCAAATGTTGGCGGCGGCGATGCCTGGGTGCCAATCGCTCCAGAAGGTGCACCAGGCGACATCGTACAAAAAGTCACCAAGCGCTGAACATTTCCAGGAGAAAACGGCCGTTACCACCCCACCATCCTCCGAAACCAGCACATTTTGATGCAACAAATCCCCGTGAACCAAATCCCGCCGCTCTGGGCAGGCGGGCAGCAGCTCGTGAATGCGTGCCTCGCACCGTTGGAAAAGATCGTCAATCTCCGGTTGCTCTGCCAGTTTGGCACGCCAGCCGCTCACCACATCTTCGGCATTGTCCTGGAGGCCATTGAGCAACCAGCTGTGCCAACTGATATTGGCGGCTTCGCTGGCGTCGTACCAAACGACGCGGTCTGTTTTTGCCGTGGGCACGGCGCGCAGCGCTTGGAGCAGGGTGGCGAGAGCATCCCCGACCTTGCCTCCTTCACTGGCGGCGGTGGTTTCGATGAAACGGCCGTAATGCCGCACTGAAATCGCATAATGCAAACCAAACGCCTGACCCACATCAATTACTCTGGGCACGGGCAAGTTCGGGCCGCTAAAACGCATCGCCGCCCGGTCAATGGCAAACCCTTCCGCCATCTCACTCAGCCGCAGCACCAGCGCTTCCTCGCCAACCTGGTACGCATACGCCGACGACCAAAAGCCGCCCGAAAGCGCCGCCAGGTCTGTGATCTCGGCCCCGTGATGATGGGTTAACCAGGCAGCTACTTGTTCAAGGGCTGGGTACGCTTCTGGTTTTGCCATACTAAACTAACTGGTGCTGGGTAAGGAACGCCCTGGCTGTGTCGGATAACGGGTGGGATTTGCGGGTTTGCTCGTTCATTTGCACGATGACGGTTTCGGCGGTGGCCACGATACGGCCGTCTTGAAACAATCCCTGAACCAAACTCACTGAACTGCGGCCGACTTTGGTAACGGCCGTACCAATCTCCACCCGCCCCGGCCAATTGATTTCTGCCAGCAAGTTCAGGTTCAGGTTCACAATCACAAAAGCCGCGCCCTCTGCCGCCAAAGGGCTTTCAGGATTGTAGAGGAACTCAACGCGGCCCGTTTCCAGGAAAGTGGCAAAAACCGCATTGTTCACGTGCCCCTGCCGGTCAGTGTCCGCGTAACGCACCTTGTCAAACGTTTGAAAGGGAAAATCCTCTAAGGCCATCATTTTCTTTTCGCTTGCTTGTGTTGTCATTAGGAAAATCCTCTCTGAGAATGATGTGAAAAAATATAGCGTGTTGCCATAAACGGGGCAAACGCAACCCCCAAACTCATTGCCCAACACTTCCCCATGTGCTAGATTATCCACCAGGAGGAATAACCAATGACCACACCAGACCCCCAACCAAATGATGCTAGCAAAAAAACGATGCAGGTGCTCATAGAAGCGTTCACCAAACTGCCGCCGCTGCTTTCTTACGGCGGCCTTATTCTCGTAGCAGGTATCTTTATTCTCTCCCTTACAGATGTATTGCCAGACCAGCTTTTGTGGACACCACTGGTGGCCATTGGGGCCTTCCTTATTTACACCTTTATCAACCGCTGGTTTGATCTGCAAGAACGGAAAATTGATAGCCCACCCCTGGTATCCTCAACCACGCCTGAACCTGTTACAACGACAAAACCCCAACCAGAAGCAAAATCGCCTGAAATTGCCCCCGATGCGGCCGAATGGCTCAGAAGGTATCTCAACCATCTGATTCAGCTGTGTGGTTATCCCCCTTCCATGGCCCTCATCGACATCAAAGAAGCGGGATTTGGCTACGAAAAACTGGGGCTGGAAAAGATTTTCACGGTGCTGGATGTGCCTCACCAGGCCCATTTGCGCCAAGAGGCGCACCGCCTGGACGAAAAAGAGCTGCTGCGCATGACCGAGAAGCAGCGTGAATCTGCCCTGGCGGCGCTCAGTCGTCAGGAAAACGACCGGCTGGTTATTCTTGGTGCGCCGGGGTCTGGCAAATCGACCCTGGTGAACTACCTCACGCTTTGTCTGGCCGGGGATCATTTGCAGAGTGAGCGCATCAATCAGGATCAGCTTCGGGAATTAGGCTGGGGGTTGAGCCGTTTACGGCTTTGGCCGGTTCGGGTGATTTTGCGTGAATATGCGGCCCGTGGCTTGAGCAAACGCCAACCTATTTGGGATTTTATTGCCGCCGAACTGAGCCGGGAAAGCGTCGCCCTGGCCGGATTTGTGCCTCACTTAAAAACCCAATTGCAGCAAAACGGGGGTATTTTGCTGCTAGACGGGCTTGATGAAGTGGAGAAGGCGGCTGAAATTCGGGACCGGCTGAAAAATAATATTGAGCTGTTTGCCCGTGATTACCCCAAGGTGCGCATTGTGGTTACCAGCCGTCCCTATGCCTATGGCAGCGGCTGGGAGCTGAATGCGTTCCAGGTGACCCGCCTGCTGCCGTTTAGCGAAGAGCAAATTGAAGCATTTATTACCCAGTGGTATACCGTGATGGGGCAGCAAGACGGCACGCTTGGCCCGGAGAAAGCGAAAAGTTACCAGGATGGACTGGTTAACCAGGTGAAACGAAACCCCAATTTGCGGGAACTGGCCCAGCACCCGCTGCTGCTGACGATGATGGTCTACATTCATCGCGGGCGGGAAGGGGGGGCGCTGCCGCAGCGGCGCGAGGAGCTGTACGAACTGAGTGTGGTGCTGCTGCTAGACTTGTGGCGGCGTTCTAAAACGGTGCCAGGGCAGGAGACAAAAACGTTGGCCGAAGTGTTGGGCATGGATACCGAGCGATTGAAAGCAGCCTTGGCTGAAGTTGCTTTTATTGCCCACCGCGATCAGCAACAACAGGGCCAAACCGCTGACGTTCCCGGTGCTTTGCTGGCGGGCACGTTGTACAAACAGGCCAGCAAAACCGATGGGGTGGGGGTAGAGCAGATTATTGAATATGTGCGGGATCGCGCTGGATTGTTGGAAGCCCACGGCCGTAATGCCGACGACAGCGACGACGTGTACCGCTTTCCCCACCGCACCTTTCAGGAATATCTGGCCGGGCTGCACCTGCTGCGCCAAAAATTCCCCTACGATTTGGCAAAATTTGCCCGTGAAGACCCGGGGCGCTGGCGCGAAAGTTTGCTGCTGGCCGCCGCCAGCAGCCACAAGAAGCTGCCCGCTTCCGTCTGGCTGCTGGTGAGCGCCCTCTGCCAGGAAGAAGCGACCGCCCCTGGCACAGACAGCACCCAGGCGGTTTGGGGTGCCTTTTTGGCCGGGCAAACCTTGCTGGAAACAGAGATGACCCACCCCGACGATGCCCAAATTGAAAGTGAGCAGGCCAGCCGCCAGCGCATCTGGCAGTGGCAAAAGAAGATTGTGGCTGAAGGGCTGCTGCCGCCGCGTGACCGTGCGCTGGCGGGCGAGGCGCTGGCCGCCCTGGGCGACGACCGCCCCGGCGTGCTGCGCTGCGACGAGATGCCGTTTTGCCTGGTGCCCCCCGGCCCCTTTTGGCTGGGCAGTTGGGAACGCGGGAAGCAAGGCGTGTGGTACGATGGCCTGAATCGGCCGTACTGGCTGGCCCAACTGCCGGTAACCACCGCCCAGTTTAAGGATTTTGTGGCCGACAGCGGCCACCAGCCAAGCTACCGTCAAAGTTTGGCAAGGGCGGAGAATTTGCCTGTAGTTTTTGTGAATTGGTACGATGCGCTGGCTTTTTGTGACTGGTTGGATAAGCGGTGGCGCAGTGCGGGCTGGCTGCCCGACGGTTACCGGGTGACGCTTCCTTCTGAGGTGGAGTGGGAGCAGGCGGCGCGAGGTGGGCGGCAGATACCCCAGCCTGCCCAGATTGTGGCCCCGCCAGATTTGGCGGCTGGGTTGGCTAAGGTGCCTGGTTTGGCAGAAAATCCGCTGCCCCAAAGGGAATACCCGTGGGGAAATGAACCCGCACAGGCAGAATTGAGTTCTGGCGAGACCCTGTTTAGGGAAAACAATAAGGCGGCGGGCATTGGCGACCGCTGCGTGGTAGGGGCGTTCCCATTGGGGTGCAGCCCGGTAGGCTGCCTGGAACTCAGCGGCCAGGTGTGGGAATGGACGCGCAGCCTGCACGAGAAGCCGTGGCCCTACCAGCAAACCAAAGAGTATGAGACAATAAGCGCCAGTAACAAAGAAAATATCGTTTTAAGAGGTGGCGCATGTTACACCGATCAGAACGGTTGTTCTGCTCGCTACGGGTTCAACCCGCTCAACTTCTTCGGCGGCGACTACGGGTTTCGGGTGTGCGTGTCCCCATTTACCGCTGGCCTCTGAAGCCTCTGCCCTCTGCACCTCTGACCCTGGGGCGGCAAAGCCGCACCGCTCTGCACTCTGGGGGGTGTGGGGGGCTTGCCCCCCACCGTTTTCTTTGCTGTGGCCGGTGTCCTCACCGTGCCACCAGGCGGCTCGGTCAGGAGACTGGCCACAGCATAAAACTCTCTCACTGAGGGGGCCAGGGAGGGAGAAAGGAACACTTATGGCTCGTCCAGAAATGCCCATCTTTAGCAAAACGTTTGATCTGCTCACCTGGCTGCTGCCCATCACCAACAACTTCCCCCGCGCCCACCGGCACACCGCCACCCAGCGCCTGCTAGACGCCGCCTTCGATCTACAGTACAACCTGTAGCCGCGCTTTCTTAGCGCGTTTCTTCCTCAATATCAAGCCTAAACAAAAAATGAATTCCGGCTGACAAATGGGCAGTTTGTGTATAATGAGGCACATGGAAATTCCACTCTTCCCCCTCAATACCGTTCTGTTCCCTGGCTGGCCCATGCCGCTGCACATCTTTGAGCCGCGTTACCTGGAGATGGTGCGCTACTGCACGGAAAACAAGTCGCCGTTTGGCATTTTGCTCATCCGCCAGGGGGATGCGGCGGGTGATCCGTTTGTAGAACCGTACGATGTGGGTTGTATGGTGGTCATTACGCAGCGGGAGCAGTTGGAAGACGGCCGTCTCCTCATCATGACCGTCGGGCAAGAACGATTCCGCGTTCGGGCCTACAAGCGCAACAAACCTTACCTGGTTGGCGAGGTAGAGCGGCTGCCCTACCTGCCAGAAAAAACAGCCCCCCTCCAAGCCGCCGCCAACGCCCTTCACCCGCTGGTGCTCAGCTACCTCACCCAGCTCACCTCCCTGGCCGACAATATCGAGTTCGACCCCACCCAGGTGCCCACCGAGCCAGAAGCGCTCAGCCATATGGCCGCCTCGCTGCTGCAAGTATCGCTAGAGACCAAGCAGTCGCTGCTAGAAGCCAAAAAAATCTCCAACGCGCTCAACTTTCTTACCCAGCAATACCGCCGCGAAATTGACATCCTCAAGCAGTTTCCCCAGCAGGATATGGGCAACTTTTCAGTTAACTAACAATACCCAATTCCCCAGAAACTTCGGAGTTTCTGTAATGGTCAAAAATTGGTTGAACCGCAAAGGACGCAAAGATTAAAGAGTAAAACTTTGCGCTCTTCGCGTGCTTTGCGGTGAAATTTTGTTCAAGAAGTGATTGACTACTACAAAACTGCGGAGTTTCTGGGGAAATTCGATGCCAATTACCGCCCTACCTGTACCGTAATTTCGCCAATGCCGCCGCTAATGTCCAGCGTCAGAGTTACGTCTGCTGAACCATAAGCCTCGTTGGTGTAACCATCAGAATCGCCATCTCTTGCTAACCCGTTGACCACCAACGACCCGATGCCAGTGCTGGCTTCAACCCGC
Source organism: Candidatus Leptofilum gracile (assembly GCA_016713825.1). Classification (GTDB taxonomy): domain Bacteria; phylum Chloroflexota; class Anaerolineae; order Promineifilales; family Promineifilaceae; genus Leptofilum; species Leptofilum gracile. Next base: position 66,083 of record JADJOJ010000009.1, read on the forward strand.
AGCCCCACACCGTCTGGCAGGTAAACGGTGGTTTTGCCTACGCCGCCATTAATTCGCACGTTGTAACTTTCCCGTACGTCACCGGTCAGATCAATTGTTGTCTCGCCCACGCCCGTATCCACAACCAGATTTTGCAGATATAAGTCGCCCAAAGTCAGGTTGCCTTCTCCTACACCCAGGTCGATGTCCAACTCCAGCGGTACATCGTTCAGGAAGATCAAGTCCCAATTGTAATGAATGTCATCGTCTGGGATGCCGTTGATTTCACCGTCTGGCTGCGTAATTTGCAGCTCGCCGATATTGCCGCGCTGCTCGTAAATCACCTCGGGCCGCCAGCTTTCGATGTTGTAATTGAATTCAGCATCCAGCAAATTGGCTTGCCCGCCAGACACATTTAGCTCCCCAACGCCCATCTGAACGTCCACGCGCACAGAATCCACGTCACCCAATTCCACCGACTGTACCTCAGTTTGGATGGGGCCAACCGCTACGCGATTGATGCAGCCAGCCAGCAAAAATAGACCTGCCAGCAGCAGAAGAACTGTCAACTTTTTCATTTCGTCACCTCAAGAGAAAATAATTGGCTAGCGTTTCTAGCCTGATTTTGTGATCAATCAGCCGTTGGCTGTGCAGATCTTTACGCAGTTTTGCCGGGAAAGTTGTGCTGATCAGAGGAGCAGAAACAAAAAAAGACCGGCTCCTAGGAGCCGGTCTTTCTGGAAAATCTCTCTTGGGTTTGGTCTACAGTGCGTACAGCTCGCCAAACTTGTTCTTGAGGTAAGCGATGTACGGATCGATTGTCAGGGGGCCGCCGGTGACGCGTTCGATCAGTTCGTTGGCGGTGAATTTGCTGCCGTGGGTGTAGATGTTTTCTTTGAGCCAGGTGTGCAGCGTGCCAAACTGGCCTTGCTGAATCTGGCTGGGGATGTCTGGATGGGCTTTGAGCGCTTCGTTGTAGAAGGCCGCCGACATGATGTTGCCCAGCGTGTACCCCTGGAACACCCCACCGATCATACCGCCGTACCAATGCACGTCTTGCATGGCTCCGTTTACGTCGCTGGGGGCTTGCAGGCCCAGGTCCGATTGGTACCGGGCGTGCCACGCTTCTGGCAAATCTTTTACGTCTAGCGACCCTTCCAGCATGGCCAGCTCCAAATCAAACCGGATCATGACGTGCAGGTTGTAGGTCACTTCATCGGCGTCGGTGCGGATGAGGGAGCGCTGCACTTTGTTGATGGCGGCGTAGAAGGTGTCTAGCGGCACATCGTTGAGCTGGCTGGGGAAGGCGGCTTGCAGTTTGGGGTAGTAATGCTGCCAAAAGCCTCGGCTGCGCCCCACCAAATTTTCCCACAGGCGGGATTGGCTTTCGTGGACGCCGGAGGAGGTGCCGCCTGCCAGCGGGGTGGCTTCTAGCGACATGTCGATGCCTTGCTCGTACAGGGCGTGGCCGGTTTCGTGCAGGGTGCTGAACAGCGCTTCGCTGAGGTCGGTTTCTTTGGTGCGGGTGGTGATGCGCACATCGCCCAGGGAGAATTTGGTCATGAAGGGGTGGTGGGTTTTGTCCTGACGGCCGCGATTGATGTCGTAGCCGTAATCTTGGGCAATTTGCCAGCCAAAGGCGAGCTGTTCATCTTCTGGGTAGCTTTGGTGCAGGCAGCTGTCGTCGGCTGGTTCCTGGGCGGTGATGGCTTGCACCAGGGGGACGAGCTGTTCGCGCAGGTCGGCAAAGACGGCGCGAACGCTTTCGGCCTTCATGCCTTCATCGGAAAAGTCGATGAGGGGGTCGGCGATGTGGTCGTAGCCGGGGAAGCAGTTGGCGATCTGGCGGGAGTAGTCGAGGGTTTTTTCCAGATACGGCCGTACCGCCGCAAAATCATTCTCTGGACGTGCTTTGGCCCAGGTTTGGTAAGAAACGGCCGCATGTTCAGAAACGGCCGCAATCAACTTGGCTGGTACTTTTACCGATTGGTCGTAGCCGCGCCGCGTCACGCGGATGAGGCTGGCGGCTTCGCTGTCGTAGGGCAGCGTTTCGGCCCACGGTTCTAGCTTGTCTAGCAGCTTGCCGATCTTTTTGTCGGTGAACTTTTCATGGGCAATGCGCCCGACGACCGCCTGCTGCCGACCCCGTGCCGGTGCGCCGCCGGGGGGCATGTAGGTGCTTTGGTCCCAGCCCAGCAGGGCGTTGACCGAATTGAGGTCGCTAATCTCCTGTAGACGCGTTTTCAGTTTTTGATACTTTTTTTCCACGGAACTTCTCCTTTGGATGGTATTTTTGTTCAATGCGCACAATGGCAAACCGACCTGTGATGTAAACGGCCGTAACCAACAACGCCAGCAGCACCCAGGCCGTATTCGACAGTTCCAGCCCGTGCGAGCCAATCAGCGTCAGCAAAATGACGCTAGGTAGGCGCCCCAAAAAGTTTGCTGCCAAAAACTTTTTAGGCGAGATACCCGTCAGACCAGCCACAAAATTCATCACATCGGTAGGGAAAACTGGCAGCACAAAAGCAATGGTAAAGAAAAGAAACCCTTGCTTTTCGGCAATGGTTTCCCACTTTTCAATTGTTTCCATCGGGGCCAGGTGGTGCACCATTGGCCGGCCAAACCAGCGGGCCAGCATAAACGCCAGCTGGCTGGCGGCAACCACACAAACAATGTTGAACAGCAGCCCCAGGGGCAGCCCGTAAATGTACCCCCCGGCAATCACAAACACATGCCCCGGAATAAAAGCGACAATCACCTGCAACACCTGGAAGAAGGCCAAAACAAGGGGGGCCAGCGCCCCGTAGCTTTGCACGTAGCTGCTTACAAACGCCTGGTCACCCAAAATAGAGAGCCAATGCGTTAGCGATTCGCGCATCACCAGGAACAGCACGGCCAAAAGCAGTATGCTGCCTGCCAGCAGCCACCATTTGGCAGGTGTGCTCAAGCTGGCTGATTTTGGCGTTGCATAAACAGGCTTTATGCCCCGCGGCTTCTGCGGTTTTGCTTTCTGATCGGTAATGATAGACATACACTCTTCCCGCGCTGGGGCTCTATTGCAGCGTGCCCGGCGCTATTGCTGAGAATTGACCACGACATGGATGGGAAACGGCCGTGTTCCAACCCTCTACGCAAGCAAGTCAATATCGTTGCTTGCCAGCTAAGATCGTACCTGTTTGGCTAAATTAGGCAAATTTGGGGGTTTACAGCCCACGATGCGTAGCGAGGTAGCCGGCTTACGTTTCATGCCATCCCCACGAAATCCTGAAGGGACGGCATAGGCCCAAGCTCAACACCATCAATGAAAATCGTAGGTCGGATTGCCAATCTGACCCACTTTTACAAAGAAGACGACACCGGCTGCCGCCGACCACCATGAATGAAAATTCACAGATTGCACAGTTTACACAGATTTACTCCGCGTAATCCGCGGCCTATTTTCAGAGCCATAAAAAACAATCTGCGCCTGCCGTGCTTGTTCACGTTTGGTAGCCTGGGGCAAATTAAGCCCCTTTTTTAAGGGGCGCACCCAGGAAAAAGCGAATGGCGTTGGGCAGGCGGTACGCCCAGGCGGCTTCGTTGTGGCCGCCCCCGGCATCCTCAATGTGCAGCAGGTTGCGGGTGGGGCGGTACCCCTTTTTGGCCAAAATGCGCTTCATGTGGCGCACACGGCCGTAATACCGGCGCGAACGGCTGCGTAAAATGGTTTGGTCGGGCCAATGGCCGCCCATCTCCCGCGTGCCCGCATCCAGGTAAATTTTGCCCTGCTGATAGGCAGCCTGCTCCACATATTCAAAAATGGCCCGGTTGGCAAACCAGAGCGATGGGCTCATTACCCCGGTAAAGCCAAACACGGCCGGATGGTGAAAAAAGGCGTACAGGCTAATCAGCCCGCCCATTGAGGAGCCAAAGATGCCCGTGTTGCGCTTGTTGGGCAAGGTGCGGAAGGCAGTGTCTATCAGCGGTTTGAGCGTATACACCAAAAAGGCCAGGTAATCATCGCCACGGCCGCCGCCGTATGTCTCGTCTACAAAAGGGCTGTACTCTGCCAGCCGATCCTTGCCCATGCTGGGAATGCCCACCACAATCGCTTCCAGCTTTTCCTCGTGGGCCAGCTTTTCCATGGTTTCGTCTACGTGCCATTCGCCGGTGTAGCTGGTGGCTTCGTCGAACAGGTTGTAGCCGTCGTGCATGTACAGCACGGGGTAATGGCTTTGGCTGCTTTCGTAGGAAGGGGGCAGGTAGATAAGAATATCCCGATGGTTGTCGAGCTGGGGGCTATAAATATGTTGGGCAATTTTGATATTGCCGCTGATGGAATGGCGATGACGTTCATAATAAATGTCGTGGTACGGTCGCCATGCTACTTTTGGTAATTGCCTCGTTTGCAAATCTTCTCTCCGATGGTTGTTACGGTAATTGTCTCTGTTTTTGGGTTGCTGTCCAATGTTGCCCGGTTATAAATTTTAAGTGTGAAAATAATCACGATCTGATTAGTATGCTTTAACTTGCTTGCGAAAAAGCTTATAATCTGCGCCAGATTACCCGATGGCACGAATGGAGCAGACGGGCTGGTTATCTTTTAGAAAGGTGTGGCGTATGTCCCAGAACGAGTCGGATGATGAAACAACAGTGGATAGTTTGGCAGATTTTGCTGAGTATCGTGCCCGGTTGCGGCATGAGCGGGCGGATTTGATCGAAGAGCTGATTCAGGAAGGGTTTGAGCAGGGGCTGTTTGATAATTTGCCGGGCAAGGGGAAGCCGCTTAACCTGAATAAAAATCCGTACGCGGCGGATATGGAGCTGGCCAATGAGCTGCTGAAAGAGAATAATTTGCCGCCGGTGTGGATTTTGCAGCGGAATGAGCTTTTGGCGAAGGTGGCGAAGCTGCGGGCCGAAATTGAGCGGCAGTGGGCGTGGCACCAGCGGGAGTTTGGCGTGGCCAACACCAACAAGGGCCGCCTGACGATTAGCTGGGATGATTATTGCCTGAAGTGGATTGCGGAAATTGGGGAGCTGAACAAGGGGATTGATGCGTTTAATTTGAAACGGCCGTTCGACAACATCGAAATCTTCAAACTCACCATCGACAGCGAACTCAAGCGCGTGGGCGCACCCCGCTGGCTGCGCTAGGGTCCACCAACCACCAACCACCAAAACTACTCCTCTAACAAATTAATATGCTCCCCATGCTCCGTATCTACGCGGATAGCCCAATATTTCCATTCTCCATTGAGGTTGGTGCCGTTGACGCGAATCGAGGCGTTGGCCTGGCTGCCCCGGATGGGAATGTACAGCTCTGCATCGCCGCCGTTGGCGGTGTTGACGTTGCCCTGGGGAAAGCGATACACCTCAACCGGCTCGCCCAGCGCTTGCTGCACGGCGGCGCTGTTCAGCGCTAAATCGACGCTGTGGCTGTACGGCTCTGTCTGGCGGATGGCCACCACCGAGCCAAAAAAGCTTGTCACCACGCAAATGACGGTGAGAATGGCAATGATCGCCACCGCCACGCCGATGTTTTTGAGCGTACCCTGTTTGTTCATCTTTGATTTAGACGGCTGTCCGCAGATCGATTGATGTTGCCCTGGCATCGTGGCTGGGCGGATTGGTGACGACGAGACGGCCGTCTGGGGCAACGTGAACCGGCAACGGATCGGCGATGGTGCCCACAAGATCGCCTGTGGCGGTAAACGCCAGCCAGGTCATGAGCGCCCATTGGCCATCTGGCATTTGAATGAGCTTGCCGGCATAATGCGAGCCGTGGGCATTGCCCAGTAAGAAATTGTCTGTTAGCAAAGTGTACGGCCCCAGCGGCTGGTCGGCGACCAGGTAGTGGGTGCCGGTTTCTGGGGCGATGAGGGGGTTGTTGCGGCGGGCGTCGGCGTATTGCCCATGCCCCACGCAGAAGAGCAGGTAGAAACGGCCGTTTATCTCTACCAGCTGCGGCACTTCCATGTGGCCAAACTGGTGCGGCGCGGCGATGGGCGGCGCGACTTGCCATTGCAGCAGGTCGTCGGAGGTGGCGTGGCCAATCACCCCGCGCTCCGATTTGTGTCCCTGGTTGCTGCGGGCGGTGATGAAGGCATGGAAACGGCCGTTCAGTTCAAACACCCACGGGTCGCGCCATGCCTGATCGTGCCACATCTCCAAATCTAGCAGCTCGTACCAGGTGGGGTCGGCCATAATGAGCGGGTTGCCAGGATGCTTTTGCCAGGTGATCAGGTCGCTAGACGTGGCCAGGCCAATGCGCTGGACGAGTCCTTTTTCTTGCGTTTTGGCCCCGGTGTAAAACAGATACCAGGTGCCGTTGTGGCGAATGATGCTGCCGGTCCAGGTAGAGGCGTTGTCCCAACTATCGCCAGTTTGGGCAGATGGGTGCAGCGCATCGGGCAAAATTTCCCAATTCACCAAATCCCGAGAGACAGCATGACCAATAGAAACGTGCCAATGCCGCAGCGATTCCTTGGGCAAATCGTTGCGCGATTGCAGGTAAAAAATGTGATAATCTGGGCCGTCTTGAGCGAACCAAAAATCCCATACCCATTTATCTTCTAGTTTCAACATATTGATTCACAAATGCCTTTTGTTTTTGTTGTTAAAGTTGGATGGTGCTCATCAATTTCATGTGGTTAGGCCGGTTATCTGCCAATTGTCTGGCCGATTTTTAGCGTGGGTAGCTGGCTGATTGCCGGTGTGGTACTGGTTGGCGGCGGCAGGAAGCGGGCCGCGCCAAGGGCGTGAATGGTGAGGCTGTGGATGGTAACGGCCGTTCCCTCCGCAAAAAGCTCAAGGCCAACGCTGGTTTCATCTGGGAAAATTTGCTCTGTAAAGCTGATGAGGCCATCGCCAGCAAACAGCTCAATCGACGAGCGGTCTACAAAAATGTGCAGCTTCAAAACGCCGTCGGCTGGTTCAAACGTGGCGGTGTGGATGCGGGCAAAAAGGTCGTTGAAATTAGATTGCCCGGCGTGGGTGCGGTCTACAAACAGGGTATTGCTTTTGGGCGCGTAGCCAACGGCCGTTCTTTCCCCATTCCCCAGGCGCAGCCGAATTCCCAAACTGTCGGCCTCAGCTGGCGTCTCTAGCTCGGCGATGATTTCTAGCTGGGTGCCGCTCACGGGGGGGATGAACGGGGTGCCTGGTTGCAGCGTAAGGTTGTGCCAGCTTTGTTCACTTTGGCGCAGGTGGGTGAGTTCGGGAACGGCCGTTTGCCCCAGCCGAATGCCCTCATTTGTTTGTACCAGCCGCAGTTCACGCGGCAGGCTCATTGCGCCGCGCCAGGTAGCGGTAGGAATCTGGGTAGCGTACTGCCAGTTGTTCATCCAGGCCAGCCACAGGCGACGGCCGTCTGGCGCATTGCTCCACGACTGGGCCGCATAAAAATCGGCCCCATAATCGGCCCACAGCACCGTTTCTTTGGGATTTTCATTGGTGAAGGTTTGGCCATCGAACTGGCCAATGAAGTATTGCATACCGCTGCCACCCGCCGGGGCGTTGTTGCTGATGCCCACGGTGAGCACCCAGCGAGATTCGGCCGTACCTGCAACCGGTAGTTCAAACAGGTCTGGCGTTTCCCAAAAGCTATCCGTCGCGCCCTGGCCAAAGCCAAAGCTGCCGGTGACCACCCAATCGACCAAATTGGGTGAGGTATAAAACAAGATGGCGCTGCCCGCAGCCAGCGCCATCACCCAATGCCCGCTGCCATCGCCATTGTCATACCACAGCACTTTGGGGTCGCGGAAGTTGCGAATGTTGGGCGGGGTGGGGATGACGGGATTGCCTGCATACTTTGTCCAGGTGCGTCCCTTGTCCAGGCTGTAGGCAATCGCCTGGCTTTGGTGGGCGTTGGCATCGTGGTAGGTGTAGATGGCGATCATCGCTTCTGCGCCAAAACCGGCCGTGTTTTGCCAATCGATCACCGCGCTGCCAGAGAAAATGTAGCCCAATTCATCTGGCTCCAGGGCAATGGGCAGGTGCTGCCAGTTCACCAAATCGGTGCTGACAGCATGCCCCCAATGCATTGGCCCCCAGACGGTATCTTCTGGGAAGTATTGGTAAAACAAATGGTACTCGCCGTCGTAAAAAACCATCCCGTTGGGATCGTTTAACCAAAAGGCGGGTGGGGTAAAGTGAAAAGCAGGTCGAAAAGGTTCTAAAGGCATCGAAATATCAGGTGTTTTAGATTGGGTACAGGCGGCCAGCAATAAAAATGCAAGTAAAACGCCTATTTTTAGATAAAGTTTGAGCATCATGATCCTGCATTGTTTGCTCATGAAAAGATACGTTTAGCATCAGACAGAAATTGAGCAGGGCTGTTCTGTGTACAGTCGAAGGATTGTACAAATTTTTGCTCTATATCTGCGAAAACTTTTTCGCTAAACCAAGCGGAAACTATCCCTTTACGCCACTGGCCGCAATACTTTCAATGAAAGCCCGCTGCAACGAGAGATATAAAATCAGTACTGGAATAGTAATGATGGAGAGGTATGCCATAATTTCTCCCCAGGCCACATCTAGCTGGAAGAAGTAAGACACCCCAATCTGCACCGGCCGCAGCTCTTCTGATTGCACAACCATAATCGGCCACAAATAATCGCCCCATTTGGCCAGGAAGGTCAAAATGGTCACAGTCGCCACCACTGGCCCAGAAATGGGCATGTAAATGCGGTAATAAATCTGGAACCAGTTTGCGCCGTCAATGAGCGCCGCTTCTACCAATTCATAAGGCAGCGATCTAAAAAACTGGACGAATAGGAAAATGGTAAATGCGCCCACAATGAAGGGGATAATTTGTACGTGGTAGGTGTCTAGCCAATTGGTGGTCAGGCAAACAAAAGCTGAACTTTCACAGCCGGTAAAGCTAATCCACGGCAGCTTGCTTACAATGAGCAGCAGCGGAATGGCAATGGTGTCGAAGGGCACAATGAGGGTGGCTATGATGACAGCCAGTACAATGCTCTTGCCCTTCCAGCGCGGCACAGCGATAGCAAACCCGGCCATCGAATTGACGATTAAGGCCAAGATGGTGGTGGTGGTGGTGATAAACACAGAATTCAGGATGAACCGGGCAATGGGTACCCGCCGAAACGCTTCAATGTAGTTATCAAATGACAGATCGCCATATGGGACAAAGGCAAGCAGCGAGCCAGAGTCGCGCAGCAGCTGTTCATCTGGTTTTAGCGAGGAAACCAGCATGAACACAATGGGAAAAATAAAGATCAGCGCAATGATGATGAGCAGCCCGTAACGTCCGAGTAAAATCAATCTGTTTTTCATGATTAATCCCTATCCCGTGTGAGATACCGTTGAATCAAGGCGATGGTTAACACCATCAGGAAGAAAAAGACGGAGATGGCGGAGCCGTAGGCGATATCTTGCTTTTGGTAGCCACGCTGTACGGCCTGGTGGATGATGGTGGTGGTAGAGTCTAGCGGTCCGCCACGGGTCATAATATCTACCTGGGTAAACAGGCTAAATGCGGCCATGGTGATGGTGATGAGGACGAATACGGCCGTATTCCTCAACCCCGGCCAGGTGACATACCGAAACTGCTGCCAATTGTTGGCACCCGCAACCTGGGCCGCTTCGTACAGCGAACCAGGTATCGTTTGCAAACCAGCCAGCCAAATTACCATATGGAAGCCAACCGCCTGCCAAATGGACATCATCATGATGGCTGGCATGGCCGTTTGGGTGTTGCCCAACCAATCAATCGGCTGGAATGCGCCCATCGTAAAAAGGCCCAGCAAGCTGTTTAGCAGCCCGTTGTTGCCATCATAAATAAAGCGCCACAAAATGGAGACAATCACCATCGAAATAACAACCGGAATAAAATAAATGGTGCGAAAGATGTTGATGCCGCGCAGCTTTTGGTTCACCAGCAGGGCCAATACCAGCCCCAGACCCCCTTGCACCGGCACAATCACAATGGCAAAGTAAAAAATGTTGAACAACGAGCGCAGAAAAACAGAATCGCCAGCCAGTACCGTGTATTGGGTGGTGCCCCGCACCCAGGAAAATGATTCCTGCAGGCCGTCTAGCTCGGGGTAATCTGGATTGTCGCGCGTGAAGTTACGGGCACGTGGAAAGACAATGGTTCCTTCCTCATCGCGCACAACGTCTCCGGTTGCCGGGTCTATTTCCGCTTCAATGGGAAAAACCCGAACTGTTAGCAGCCGCTCAAAGTTGCGCATGCCCACAAATTCTGTGGGGTTGGGCGAGATGAGGCGTTGATTGGTAAAGGCAAATCCGAACGCCATTAAAAAAGGTATGATCAAAAAGCCAAGCATCAAGAAGGCTGCCGGGGCAATCATGGCTACGCCTGCCCGTGCTTCCTGAAGGCGCATACGGCCGAATTTTTGAGACGATGCGCTTGTGGGGGAAACGGCCGTAGCTTGAGCAGAACCAGATGTACTCATCGCTTATTCCTCTTCTCACTCTCAAGTAAGAGGTTGCCAGTAGGTTGCAGGTTGCCCCACAACCTACTGATCAACCAGTTAACAGGCGTGGCCTAAACCACTAATCCTAGGAGGGATTTCGCAGTGGGCGAGTATCCAATCTAATCGTTTGCAATCGCATCCTCTTGAATAGAAGGCCCAACCACAGACCCATCAAAGCCATACCCCCCGTTGGATTCAATGTCGGCATTGATTTCATCCGCCGCAGCATCCAGCGCATCAATGACGTCTGCCCCGTTGGCAATGTCGGCCAACGCTTTCTCAAAAGTAAGCGCCGCAGACAGGTATGCCGGCGTCGGCGGACGCAGGGTGCCTTGCTGGTTGCTCAACTCAAAGAAAACCTCCAGCGGCCCGCCCGGCGCATAGTTCTCTGTCAGAGCCGCTGCGCTTGTTGTCGCCGGAACCAAACCAATGCCGTTGGAGAACGCTGCCAGATATTCGTCCTGAATGGCGTGCTCAATAAAAGCAAAGCCACACGCTTTGTTGTCTGAGTTAGAAGATACACCAAACTGCCAGGAAGCCGCGCCGATGCGGCCGCCGTTGCCAAAGTCAGGTGCAGGCAAAAAGAGCATGTCGTCGCCGAAAGCGTCCAGCGCAGCCAGGGCGGCCCAGTTGCCGTTCCATTGCAGCGCATACTTGCCATCAATGAAGCCGGTATCCCGGTCCGCGCCATCTTGCGAGGTGCCTGGTACCAGACCGCGATCAAACAAGCTTTGCCACCATTCGCCAAACGCGATGGCTTCATCACCGTTGATGGCCCCTTCCGCGGTGGTGTAGGTGGAGCGGTCGATGATGTCGCCGCCAAAGCTTTGCATGAGCGGGGAGAAGGCGTAAGGGTACCATTCGCCAGTCCAGGCCATGCCTACGTCCAAAGCAAATTCATAGTCGCCGGTAGCCTGGAGGGTTTCGAGCGCGGCGTCGAACTCAGCCAAATCCCACGGTTGGTCCAGGGTGGGGATGCGGATGCCGTTGGCTTCTAGCACGGAGCGGCGGGCAAACATGCCGATGGCGGCGTCCCACAGGCCCACAGAGTAAACCTGGCCATCCCAGGTGCCAATAGCGCCGGGCAAGAAGCCGTCTAAAGCGCCAGCGGACAGTTCCAGGGGGCCCATGTGGGGCCGCCCAGGCCCAGTTGGGCATGACAGGGCCGTCTACGTCGATGATGTCGGGCAAATCACCAGCCAGGGCGGCGGCGACGATCGATTCGTTGTAGCTTTCTTGGGGGAAATCTTGAATTTCGACAACGCAAGACCCTTGTGACGCATTGAAATCGTTAACAATGCTCAGCAGGATGTTGCGCTCAACTTCGTTGCCCGCGCCGTGGTACCACATGCTAACGGTGGCTGCCTCACCACTGGTTTCCGCCGGAGCGGGGGCAGGGGCGGCCGATGCTTCACCGGTGGCAATAGCATCATTTTGGATATTCGGCCCAACCACGGAGCCATCAAAGCCATACCCGCCGTTGGCTTCAATGTCGGCATTGATTTCATCCGCCGCAGCGTCCAGCGCTTCTACAACGTCTGCCCCGTTGGCAATGTCGGCCAACGCTTTTTCAAAGGTGAGCGCCGCAGAGAGGTAAGCAGGCGTGGGGGGACGCAGCGTGCCTTGGGCATTGCTTAAGCCAAAGAACACCTCCAGCGGCCCACCGGGGGCATAGTTTTCGGTTAGAGCAGCGGCACTTAGGGTAGCTGGCACTAAACCAATGCCGTTGGAAAAAGCGGCCAGATATTCGTCTTGGATGGCAAACTCAATAAATGCGTTGGCACCTTCCTGGTTTTGGGAGTTGGAGGATACACCAAACTGCCAGGAAGCCGCGCCGATGCGGCCGCCGTTGCCAAAGTCAGGTGCAGGCAAAAAGAGCATGTCGTCGCCGAAAGCGTCCAGCGCAGCCAGGGCGGCCCAGTTGCCGTTCCATTGCAGCGCATACTTGCCATCAATGAAGCCGGTATCCCGGTCCGCGCCATCTTGCGAGGTGCCTGGTACCAGACCGCGTTCGAACAAGCTTTGCCACCATTCGCCAAACGCAACCGCTTCGTCGCCATTGATGGCCCCTTCCGCGGTGGTGTAGGTGGAGCGGTCGATGATGTCGCCGCCAAAGCTTTGCATGAGCGGGGAGAAGGCGTATGGGTACCATTCGCCAGTCCAGGCCATGCCTACGTCCAAAGCAAATTCATAGTCGCCGGTAGCCTGGAGGGTTTCGAGCGCGGCGTCGAACTCAGCCAAATCCCACGGTTGGTCCAGGGTGGGGATGCGGATGCCGTTGGCTTCCAGCACGGAGCGGCGGGCAAACATGCCGATGGCGGCGTCCCACAGGCCCACGGAGTAAACCTGGCCGTCCCAGGTGCCAATAGCGCCGGGCAAGAAGCCGTCTAAAGCGCCAGCGGACAGTTCCAGGGGAGCCATGTAGCCCGCCCAGGCCCAGTTGGGCATGACAGGGCCGTCTACGTCGATGATGTCGGGCAAATCACCAGCCAGGGCGGCGGCGACGATCGATTCGTTGTAGCTTTCTTGGGGGAAATCTTGAATTTCAACGACCCAATTGCTTTGGGAGGCGTTGAAATCTTCAATGATACTCAGCAGAATGTTGCGTTCGACTTCGTTGCCCGCGCCGTGGTACCACATGGTGAGGGTGGCGGGGCCGTCGCTGGGGGTTTCGGTGGAATCGCTGGCACTGTCTTCAGCGGCGGTATCTTCGGTGGTGGTATCGCTGCTGGTGTCGGCGTCGGTTTCGCTGCTGTCGGTATCATCGCTGCCGCCGCAAGCCACCAGGAATAGGGCTAATACAAGCAAAAATAAAACGGACAACGGCCGTTTCAGTTGCGTAAACATATCTCTCGCTCCTTAATAAGCAAAGGCTTAAAGCGGCGCTTGCTTCTATGCTGCAAGCTGCCATTGTTTGGAAAACATGAATTTTTAGTAAACGGTATTGGGGATTAAATGCGGTTCTTCTATAATAACCTCCTTCCTAGTGGTAATCGGCATGAAAAATCGGTTCTTGGTCGGATGGATTCTAATGCCGATTACCCTCCTTTTTTACATGGTTTTTCTACACTCAAGCTGACGCACGTTCTATGAGGGAACAGGTGAGTAACTTGTGAACGTGCTGTTCTGAAATGTCCAAATTGTCTTGTGCTTTGTTGATCAAACTAATTAAATGATCGACACCCCAACTGCCCATTTCGTAATGGGGCAGGGCCATTGTTGTAAGGCCGGGGTTTAGATCAGCGGCAACCAGGTCTTGATTGTCGAAGCCAACGATGGCCACATCGTCAGGGATGGTTAGGTTAAGTGAGCGCATGGCATCATAAGCCCCCATAGCCATGCGGTCGTTGAAGCAAAACAGAGCGGTTGGGGGATTTTCTAACTGCATCAGGGTTTTTGCGCCAAGGAATCCGTTTCGTGAAATACTTGAGCCAAGAAAACAGGTCAGATCGGGGTCAAACGGAATACCGTAGTCTGCCAATGCTTTTTGGTATCCTGCCAGTCTACCGAACGTAGCCACAACTCCGGAGTTATCACAAATATAACCAATGCGACGGTGCCCTTTTTGCAGCAGATGCAAGGTGGCGTTGTATCCGCCTTCTTCTTCGTTGGGTACTACAGAGGGTAAAGAATTATCAGCCATAAAGCAGTCGATAAGCATGGTGGGGACTTCACGAATGTTTTCTGGTGGATGGACTTCGCGGTGGTACATGGTGGCGTAAATGATGCCATCTACCTGTCGATCGAGCAGGGTGTCTACGGCCGTTTGCTTCATCGCCTGATTACCCCCCGTATTGATTAACAGAAGCAGGTAATCATTTTCCCAGGCGCGCTCTTGGGCACCCTGAATAATGCGGCTGGCATAAGGGGTGCTGGCGATAAGGTCTGAGATAAAGCCAATGGTGTGGGTGCGCTGCGAGCGCAGGCTGCGGGCCATGATGTTGGGGCGGTAATCGAGGGCTTCAATCGCTTCGATGACTTTGGCGCGGGTTTCATGGCGAACGGCCGTATCATCATTCAAGACGCGGGAAACTGTCTTAAAAGAAACCCCAGCTCGTTTGGCTACATCCTTAATAGTTGCCATCTCTTCCCTTAATAACGCCGTATTGACAACGTTGTCACGCAGTTTAATCCAAATTGACAACGTTGTCAATGTGCAAAATGCCCAATTTGGCAATTAGGTTAACCCCAGGTGAAAAGAATTGGGTGAACCGATACAAATACATGGTCAATACATTGACAAAACATAGACATACCCTGTATACTTCGTTCAATATTTTTTGAAAGTTCGAGAATGTTCGGTTTAACAAATGCATTAGGAAGAGGGAAAATCCGGCTAACGACCCCCTCGTTAGCGGAAAAGGACACCGCCATGAAAACGATGACTGAATTAAGCAGTGATTGGCAGCCAGCCGAGACAAGTGGCGCTGGAGAACCGACGACATTTGACTTTTTGGGGCAATATCTCAAAGAAAGCCGCCGCTCTAAACTGCTCAGTGCCCAGGAAGAGGTGATTTTGGCCGAGCATATTGCCGTCGCGCGGGAAGCCGACGAGCAGCTCAAGAAGCAGAATCTGCCTTCTGAGGAGCGGCAGTATTGGCTTTGTGTCAAGGAGCGTGAGGTCGAGGCGCGCACCCGCTTGGTGCGTTCCAACATGCGCCTGGTGATTAGCATTGCCAAAAAATACCGGGGGCAGGGGCTTGATTTTCTGGATTTGATTCAGGAAGGCAATGTGGGGTTGCTCACGGCGATTGAGAAGTTTGACCACACCCTGGGCAATCGCTTTAGCACCTACGCCACCTGGTGGATTCGCCAATCGATGACCCGGGCTATTGCCAATCACGGCCGTATTATTCGCATTCCGGCCAACAAAACCTCCAGCATTCGCCAGCTTTACCTGGCCAAACAGGAATTGGAACAGCAGTACGGCCGTCCGCCACACCCGGAAGAGCTGGCCGACTTCACCGGTATGAGCCCCGAGCGCATTCGCATGCTGCTGCGCATCACCATGCCGCTGCTCTCCCTGGAGCAGCCGGCTGGGCCAGAACCAGATACCGAGCTTGGCTCGTTTGTGGAAGATGATTTGTCGTTGCAGCCCAATGAGGCGGTGGCGGAAAAGATGCTGCAAGAGCGGATTGACGGGTTGCTGGACCACTTAACGCCGCGCGAGACCAGCGTGCTTTGCCTGCGCTACGGGTTGCGGGGGCATGAATCGCACACGCTGAAAGAGGTGGGCCAAATGTTCGACCTGTCGCGGGAGCGCATTCGCCAAATTGAGAAGACGGCCCTGAAAAAGCTGCGCCAGCCGCAGTTCGGTGCCGATTTGCGTCACTATTTAAATTGAGAAGAAGGTAGAGGGTAGAAGGAAGAAGGAAGAAAAAAAGAAGGAAGAATTTGCAAATTGCGCTTTCTTCCTTCTTTTTTCTTCCTTCTGTTTTTTAGGGCTGGTGGATGTGGCAAAATTGTGAGCCATCTAGCGCCCGTTTGCGGCATTGACGGCCGTTTTGGGTGAGGCCCTGGCATTGTTCGGGGTGGGGGGCAACGGCCGTTTCCACCCACCACCTCAACCACCTCAACTACTTCAACAACCTCTGCCACCTCAGCCATCTTGGTTTTGGCCGCTTCGGCGGCTTCTACCGCTTCTGCCTCGCGTACCAGGGTCAGTAACGCCTCAAACTCCTCGTAAAAGCCGGTCATGATGCTGTCTGGGTCTGGCACCAGCCCTTCGTCGGTGGCAATGCCCATATGCACCCGGTTGGCGTAGCTGATGATGCTGATACCCAGCGAAACGCGGCCCGATTGCGGCACCCAGAACATCAGCTCTTCGATTTTTTGCCCCGCCAGGTAGAGCGGCATGGGCGGGCCAGGCACGTTGGTCATAACGGCCGTTGTTTTGGAGCCAAACATGTTGACCAGTGTCCCTTGCAGTTCGTGGGGCGACATGCCCATCGCGCTGAGAATGCCCAGGGCAACCGGCGCTTCTTTGGAATTTTTCAGCGCCGCCATGCGCTTGTGTACCTCGTGCAGCCGCTCTAGCGGGTCGCCAATGCCCACCGGCAGCGAGAGAAAGACGATGCCAAACTTGTTGCCCAGTTCGCCCATTTGCTCTGGGGTGCGCAAGTTGACGGGAACGGCCGCACGGAAATTTAGCCCCTCTACATTGGCCCCTTTATTCAGCATGTAACGCCGCAAAGCGCCTGTCATGGCCGAAACCAGCACATCGTTTACCGTGCCGCCGGTAACATTTTTGATTTTTTTCACATCCTTCAGCGGTAGGGGGTTCGACCAGGCGGCGCGTTTCGCCACACCCAGCTCCCCTTTGAACAACGTTTTGGGGTCTGGCGAGCGCAAAAAGAGACGCCCAGCCGCCAGGGCTGTGTCGGTGCCC
Organism: Candidatus Leptofilum gracile; assembly: GCA_016713825.1. Classification (GTDB taxonomy): domain Bacteria; phylum Chloroflexota; class Anaerolineae; order Promineifilales; family Promineifilaceae; genus Leptofilum; species Leptofilum gracile. Next base: position 82,892 of record JADJOJ010000009.1, read on the forward strand.
TTTAGCGCCAGCTCCATAGCGTGGGCCGGGTTTACCAACGCTTCTAACCCTTCAGAGGCGACTTTGCTGGTGGTTTGCCAGACGGTGCCCACCGTTTTGGCCCCTTGCTGCACCAGCGCATTGAGCATATTGCCGCTTTCGTCCCCGGCTGCCGCAGTCGCTGCCGGGCTGTTACCGGTGGGTGGGGGCACCCCGGGCACCATGTCTGTGAGCGAGAGCAGCACAAACACCAGCGCCATGCCGTCGGCAATGCAATGGTGCAGGCGGCACATGATGGCACAACCTTCGCCGTAGTTTTCGATGAGATGGAACTGCCACAGCGGTTTAGAAAAGTCTAGCGGGGTGCTCATTAGGTCGCTGGCCATTTCCTGGAGCGCTGCTTTGTCACCTGGCGAGGGCAAGGCAACCCGGTGCAGGTGGGCGTTGAGGTTGAAGGTGGGGTCTGCTTCCCAATAGGAGGGGGCAAAGGGCAACCGTGATTGCACCACGCGCATGCGAAACCGGTCGAAGGTGAGCAATTTATGCTCAATAACGGCTCTCAGGTGGTCAAAATCGATCATCTTTTTGAAGGTGATAATGCCCGATACCATCATGAGATTGGTAGGATCTTCCATGCGCAGCCAGGCTGCATCGACGGTAGTGAGGGGGTAAGTCTTGGGCATACGGCCGTCTCCTTAAATGATAACGCCTTGCACAGGTGTGGATAAAAAAAATGGTGTATTCTTTGCTCTGGGCAACACAAAACTGTGTCTTCTCCAGTATAGCGCAGCCAGAGAGAGCTGACCATGTTTGGCGGAACGGCCGTTTCGCCCCAAGATGGGACTAATGAACCCCGATTCGACACCCAACCCCGGCTATTTATTTTTACACTATAACCAGACAATATCGTATCGCTTTCAGCACCGTTCAGCGGGTTGTTTTACCTGAACGTTGACCCATTTACATCACTTAAAAAACGCCCGGAGGTCTTCATTGAAACCCTTCCCCAACCCAATCCTGGCCATTGCACTCTGTCTCCTCTTGTTTTCGGCCGTCGCCTGCACCACAGTGGCCAGCGCCACAACGGAACGCCCCGGCCTGCCCTTGCCAGCCACACCGGCCGCCGAATTGGCCGCTCAAGGGCTGACCGATCCTGATTTGGTGGTTACGCCAGTGGCCGTCACGGCCCCCGCCGCTGGCGGCAGCGTGGTGGACCCCGTTTTTGGCAGCTCGCTGCGCCGCCTCACCGAAAGTGGCAGCAGCGGGTTTGCCACACACATTTATTCCCAACTGCAAGCCTTTTCTGCCGACAATCAATATCTTCTGCTCATCGAGGACGAATGGTACACGGTGCGCCGCCGGGAGACTCTGGCGCTGCTGCTGGACGCCAGCGATACCGCCTCCTGGAACGCTCCGCGCTGGCACCCCAGCCAGGCCAACACCATCATTCATTTTGACGACAATGCGGACACGACCTTGCGCGTGCAGTTCACTGATGTAACGACGGGGCAAACCAGCACCGTGTTCACCTTTCCTGCCCCGTACGAGCGCATTCGGTCTAACCAAAGTTTTGATGAGATTTCACGAGACGGCCGTTTCTTAGCAGGCATGGCGTCGTTGAGCGATGGCGACCAGATGCTGTTCAGTCTCAACATCGAAACGGGCACGCTGGGGGCTGAACTGCGCCTCTCGGCCAATTTGTACGGCGGCCCGTGCGCCCCAGACCCCACCTGGGGCGAGGTGGAGCCAGACTGGGTTGGCGTTTCACCGCTGGCCAACTACCTGGTGGTGCAGTGGACCCGCGACGGCACCACGCGCTGCTCTGGCCTGGAAACGTTCGACATCGCCACCGGTGCATTTGTGGGGCGCGTTTACGACGGCCACCAGCACGGCGACCTGGGGGTGATGGCCGACGGCACGACGGAATTTTTCATGACCTACGAGCTGTACCACCCCAGCGGCAATCTGGCGCTGGGCTACCGGGTGCTGCCGGGCACCGCCACCGTGCAAGACCCCGTCTACCTGCGCACGCTGGATTGGCTGGGCGACCATATTTCTTGCCAGGGGCCAGCGGGCGTTTGCCTCATCACCACCATTGCTGATGGCAGCAATGGCTGGCAACCGCTGGAGGGGGAGCTGTTTTTGCAATATTTGGATGGCTCGGTGGCGCGGCTGGCGCATCACCGCAGCAGCGGCTGTGGCTATTGGGTGCAGCCGCGCGGAAGTTTGTCACGGGACGGCCGTTTTGTTATCTTTGCCACAGATTGGGGCAGCGGCAACTGTAGCTCCCCCGTCGATTTAGGCGCGGGTGATCCGTACCTGATCGATTTGGGCAGCAGCGGCCCGCCGCCCAATTTTATCCCCACTGCCTGGAGCTATTTGCCATTTGTTGTTGCCGGTACAAACTAAACCAGAAAACAAATGAAAGTTGACCCATCGAAGCGGGAGCATTCTCAAATGCACCCAACATCAGAGCTTGCCTGGCTTCTCACCTACTGGAGTAAAAAATGGATTCGCGCTTAAAAACCTGGCTTTTGTTAAGCCTCTTTGTTTCATTAAATCTAATCTGGGTTGGGCAAATTGGGCCAACCGAAGCCCAAATCGCCGCCCCGAATGCGCTCACACCCATCAGCTGGCAGCGGCAGGTGCTAGACCCGCGCGGCTATTCCGGGCAGTTCAGCGATTTGGCTCTGGACAGCAATGGTTACCCGCACATTGCCTACAGCCGCAGCGAAGGCATCAGCAGCATTCTGTTTTATGCCCGCTGGGATGGCGTAACCTGGCAAAAAGAGCGCGTGGACAACACCCTTCTCCTGGGCAATCAGGTCAGCATCATGCTCGATGCCCAGCAGCGTCCCCACATCGCTTACCAGGATTCGGCCAATCAAGATTTGTACTATGCGTTTCGGGACGATGGCGGCTGGCACACCACGCAGGTGGCGACGGTTGGCACGGTTGGCCGCTACAACAACATCGCCCTGACGGGGCAGGGGGTTGCCATCACCTATCTAAATGAAACCCAGGGGGAAATTGACATTGTTTTTGGCGCGGTGGGCAGCCTGACCTTTGGCTTGCCGCAGCGCGTGGCGCAGACGACCACGCTGGGGCAGCACGGTTTGGCCGTCAACAGCCAGGGGCGGCCTGGCGTTAGCTACCACGACACGGTTAATGGTGATTTGATGCTGGCAACCCAGCAAATTAGCGGGGCCTGGGCCATTGAAACGGTGGGCGATTTTGGTGATGTGGGTGTTACCAGCAGCCTGGCTTACGACAGCAGCGACACGCCGCACGTTACGGGTTCTGTTTTTTACCAAAACCGGTACTTCCTCAATTATTACACCTTTAATGGCAGCACCTGGCTGGATGAAGCGGTGGATGGGGATGTGAACCTGAGTTTGGGGCAGTATCATGCATTGGCTTTGGATGGAAACGGCCGTCCCGTAGTCGCTTACATCGATAGCACAAGCCGTCACCTGAAACTGGCTCGTCGCGACACGCCCAATAATTGGGAAATCCAGACCGTCGATACCCAAACGGTCTCCCGCGTGGGTGGCGTGGGCGTGGATGCCGCCGATAATCCCATCGTGAGCAGCTACGATAACCAGTTTGGCGATCTGGTGGTAAACAGCGGCGGCAGCGATTGGCAAATTCGCACGGTGTACAATAACAACGCCCAGCCCAATTTTTTGCCCGCGCTGGCGCTCAACGGTCATGCGCCGGCTGTCAGCTTCCACACCCAGGCGACATTGCCCAATTCAACGCAGTTTGTGGGCTGGGATGGCAGCGCCTGGGCCGATGGGGTGATCACGATGAGCGGCGATGCCGCTGTGACTTCGCCGCTGATTTTTGACGGCAGCGGGCAGCCCCACGCCGCCTATTACCAATCATCCACGCGACAAATCTTGTTTGCCAGCCTGGTCAACAACATTTGGGAACTGGTTCCGGCGGTGACCCTGCCAGCGGGAAGCAGCGTGGGGCCAGACCTGGCGCTGATGCTGGTGGGGCTGGAAGAATATCCCACGCTTGTTTTTAGCAGCTATTCACCGGGCGTGGGGGCGACGCTCATCCTGGCGCAGGCGGTGGATGGGGTTTGGTCGCAAACATCACATGCCATTGCGGGGCAAACGGCCCCGGTGGCTCCGCTGGCCGCCGATTTCCATTATGGCGGTGGGGTGAGCATTGCCTATTTTAATGGGGTGAACAGTACGCTGAACCGGGCGCTGTTTGAAGGCACCTGGCAGGAGGGGGTGGTGGCCAATGGGGTGCAGGTTACGGCCGTTTCCACCACCGTATCGCGCCGCCGCCTGAGCGATGGCGCTCCCACCAACACCCCCACCATCACCTACTACGACGCCAACGCCAACCAACTTGTTTACGCACGGCTGGAAGGTGTAAACACCTGGCAGCCGTACCCGGTGGCAACCCCGACGAGCGGCGTCGAGTCGCTGGCGACGGTTTTCATTGGCAATGCCACGGTGCGCCCGCGCATTGCGGCCATCACCACCGATAACGCCGTGCGGCTGTACAAAGCAGACGGCGAGGGGCTTGTCTGGTCGGAAGAGGGTGTGGTGGCGGCGGGAACGGCCGTTCGCAGCCACGTTAATTTGGCCTTTGGCGACCGGGAACGGTTGAGCTATCTGGAGAACGGGTTTGTGATGCACGCCTTCCGCACGGCTACCACGATTGCCCCAGTGGCCCCGGCGGAGACGAGTAATGGCATGATCGGGATGCAAATCTCTTTTTGTCACTGTTTTATTGCCGTTTCCTGGTGTGCAGAAGGTGGTCTGCGGCCAGCTCCGAATCCGGCTCAGGTAATACGGCCACCGGAAACGGCCGCTTCGGCCGCGCTCCGGCCAAATGTTGCCACCAGCTTTAATAACGATGGCCCGGTTCTGGATAACCTCACCACCATTTTCCAGGCAACACCGCAGGGGAGGCGCTTGTCAATACCTACATCACCCACGATTTTGAGGTGGCTCAAATTCTCATTGCGGACCCGCTGTTGACCTGGGACGCCTTCCGCACCATGGAAAACCTGATGCCCGGTTTGGCCGCTTTCACCCAGGGCCAGGGGGGGGCGGTTATCATTGATCAGGCGTTGATGGATCAGGTATTGGATATTTTGCAGCGGGTTGCGGCCCAGGCTGGTTCGGCGCTGGCTGGGGAGATCAACCAATATTTGACGAACAACAACAATTTGCAGGATTACGTAGGGCTAAGTTTTGATGAATGGGCCGCTTCGCTGGGCGTTGAACCACCGCCAGCCATGCAGGTTTTTCTGCCGTTGGTGGTTCGTTAGGCAAATATTTGGAGGTATGATGAAAAAATTTTGGATAATCTGGTTGGGTCTGGGGGGAACGGCCGTTGCCCTTTTCACCGTCTTTAGCCAGCAAACAAACGCCGCACCCACCGCCGCCACCTACTACGTCTGCGACTGCCAACCCAACGCCGACGGCGACTGCGTGGCAGGCAGCGACGCCAACAGCGGCACCAATCCCGCCGTGCCCTGGCAAACGGTGGAAAAAGCCCGTACCCAATTCAACAGCGGCACGGCCGGGGATGAAATTCGCTTTTGCCAGGGCGGCGCGTTTGACATGAGCGGGGCATCACGCTGGGTCAACGCCAGCTGCGCCGCTGCCCAGCCGTGCCTGGTGGCGGATTATGGGCCACCGTGGGCGTCTGGGGATGAAGCCCGCCCCATTTTGCTGCGCACGGTGGATGATCATGCGTTCGATTTGTCTAACGGCGGCTCCGCCCTTGCCGAAGGGGGGTACAGCTTCCGCAATTTGGACCTGCGCTGCCCGGCCTGCACCGACGCAGGCGGCTGGGGCTTTTTTCTTTACAACGATGTGAATGATCTGCTGATTGATTCCGTCAGCTTTGACGGCTTTGCCATTGGCATTCATTTGGCGGGGTCAAATGCGTGCGGCGGTGGGGATGTGACTTGCAACGGCCGTAACGATCGCATCACCATCCGTAACGTCACCATCCGCAACAGCTTGCGCCAGGGCATTTTGGGCGGCGGGGATGACATCCTCATCGAAAACAGCAGCTTTGAAAACAACGGCAACGGCACCATTTTTGACCACAACATTTACGTGAGCGGCGGCAGTCGGATTACCATTCGCGGCAACGATTTGTACCGCTCCTCGCTAGACGGAAACGGCCGTTGCAACGGCACCTCGCTGGTGGGGCACGGCGTGATGAGCGATTTGCTCATCGAGGGGAATGTGGTGCGCGAGGACGTGGGCCAGGCCAACGATGGGTGCTGGGGCATTGCCATCACCCCGGCGTATGGTACGGCCGAAGCGTTTAGCAACGTTATCATTCGGGGCAATCGGGTGGAAAATGTGGGCAATGTGGCCATTGGCACGGCATCGTGCCTGAACTGCACCATCGAAAACAATGTGCTCATCCAAAATCAGGGGTTTGGCATGACGGCCGTTGCCATCCCCGCGCAGGTGCCACAGGCGGGCGACACCATCAGTGCCAACCTCATCGTTCGCAACAACAGCATCTGGACCAACACGGGCACGGGCATTGCGCTCAATGAAGGCAGCGGCCACACCATTGTCAGCAACGCCATCCAGGCCACGGGCAGCAATGCCATCTGGAACTGTTTGGATGCCACTTTGGCAGCCAGCAATTATGATCTGATCGATTACAACGTGTGCGGTTTTAGCGCGGGGGAGTGGGCCAACGGCGTGGGCAATTTGGCGGCGTGGCAAGGTATGGGCTGGGCAACAAATTCAATCGCGGATCTGCCTGGCTTTGTGAGTGGCTCCGATTTGCGGCCGGGGGTGGCAACGGCCGTTCTCATCCAAGCCGGTCATCCCACCCTCAGCAGCCCCACCGATTTCAATGGCAGCCCCCGCCCCGCCCCGCCATCGGCTGGCGCTTATGAATGGCTGGAACTGGCTGAAAAGCTGTACATACCGCTGCTGGTTAAGTGAGGGGGCCGCTGCCTTTGGCAAAGCCTGCCTGCTTTAACCAGGCCAACGTGGTGGCAATAGCTTCTGAGCGCGAGATGATGGGCGCATAACCAAAATCGCGGGCGGCTTTGGCGTGGCTGAAGTGGAAGTCGAGGCAGGTGGAGGCAACTGTGTAGCGGGTGAGCGGCAGCAGCGTGGGGGCAGCGGCACGCGCAGCCGCTGGAGCGTTTCTAAAACCACCGCCAGGCCATAGGCCACCGGGTACGGAATGTTTTGGGTGGCCACACCGTAGCCCAGCCCTTGCAAAAATGGTGCCATGAAGTCGTAAAAGTTGGTGGGGGGCGTCGTCGGTGATGAAGTACGCTTGCCCGGCCACGGCCGAATTGGGCACCAGTGCCTTTGCGGCCAGCCAATGGGCCTGCACCACATTGCCGATGTAAACGTGATTGAATTGGGAACGGCCGTTGCCCAACCGAATCGCCCGCCCTTGCTGTGTATTTTTGATGATGTTGGGCAGCCGGTGCTTGTCCCCCGGGCCAAAAATGCCCGCCGTGCGCAGGCCGCAGGTTAGCAGCCCGTTTGCTCCGTTGGCGGCCAGAACCAGTTGCTCCGCTTCTGCTTTGCTGGCGCTGTACGCGTTCAATGGGCGGTGCGCATACGGCAGCGATTCATCCCCGGCGCGGATGGGCCGTCCCTCAAACACCGCATCAATCGAGCTGGTGTAGATGAGGCGCTGCACGCCAGCCTGTTGGCACGCCTGCAATAAATTTTGCGTGCCGCTCACGTTGACCGCGTGCACCAATTTATTTTCGGCCAAAGACCAGCCAACGTGCGAGGCGGTGTGGAAAACGGTGTCTATGTTTTGGCAGGCGCGTTCTACATCGGGCAGATGGCGCAAATCGCCCACAACCGCGTCAACTTCTGGGTGCGGGTGGGGGGCTAAATCAAAAGAGCGCACCGAGACGCCTTGCGCCAGCAAGCGGTGAATCAGGGCCTGGCCTAAAAACCGTTGCCGCCGGTGACCAGGCAGTTTTGTAAGGAAGCGGTTGGTGGGGTCATGATGCTGATTGTCGGGCGATGGGGTTAGCGATCGGCCGAGTCGAAAAATTCTACCTTGCCGGTGGTCAAATCGTATTCTGCGCCGACGACCAGCAGGCCGTCGTTGGCGCTGAGCTCCTCCAAAATTTTGGAGCCGTGGCGCAGGCGGTTTACCGAGGTGCGCACGTTGGCCCGAACGGCGTGGTGCACCAGCGCTTCCCGGTCGTGGCGCAGGTCGGTGTGCAGCAGTTCTTCTACGGACGGCCGTATGTAATCCACAATGGCCCGCAGGTTGGGGGAGCGATTTTCGCTGGGCCGTTCCAGCTCATCCAGCGTGGCCAGCACCGCGCCGCAGGAGCTGTGCCCCATCACCACCACCAGCCGGGTGCCAAACATCTCGGCGGCATACTCTACGCTGCCGATGTGCGACGGGGCCACAATGTTGCCCGCCACGCGAATGACAAACAGGTCGCCCAGCCCCTGGTCAAAAATCAGTTCGGCCGGCACGCGTGAATCGGAGCAGCCCAGGATGATGGCGAAGGGGGATTGCCCGTGTACCAGCTCTTGGCGCTGCGCCTGGGTAATCAGCACGCTGCGGCTGCGATCATCGGTGGCGAAACGGCCGTTTCCCTCCCGTAGTCGTTTTAACGCGTCATTGGCATTCATCATTTAAGAAGCATCCCGCTCAAAATAAAGATAAACGTACACAGCAAAACCAAAGCCGGTGGCATCGGTAGACACCAGCCGCCACCCCTCTTTGCTGTATTCATCTAGCTTGGCTTGAATCTCTTCTCTAGACGAATTGACAATGTGCTCCGCATCTGCGGTGAGCTTGGTGTAGTAGGTTAATCCCTCAACTTTATACTCTTTCATCTTTTTCCTTTTTGGGTCAGCCAGTTGTTTGCCTTTTATTTTAGGTAACTATACAGCCTCTCTGGCTGTGGCCGGCGTCTCGCCGTGCCACCTGGCTGGCATGGTCTGTAGAGCAGCCTGAGAGGCGGCCAGAGTAACTGAATAGTAGATTTGTTCCTTAATAACTCATGTTACGCAGTGTAGATTTCAAAAGTCTAATTTCTCTCTGGTGATAAACCAATTGCCTTGGAGACTTTTGAAATCTTTTCCAGAGTGAGTGCGTAACATCAGTTAATAAAATTTAGGGAAAAATGGGACACAGATGAGTCCACTGAAAAAGCAAACCGCAAAGACGCAAAGGACGCAAAGTTTTAAAGATAACCAGAGAAAAATCCCCGCGATCTCCGCGCCTCTGCGGTGAAATCACCCTTTTTTCAGTAGAGCCATCTGTGTCCTAAATTCTTCATCTCTTTGATCAGGAACAACTCTAGTTACTATTTTAGTAAATATTTGTGGTGTGGCTACCGCAACCTGCAAATGAGATGAGGGTGTGCCCCGTTGCCCGGCTCAGGCAGTTACGATGACTACGCCTGGACTTATGCGCAGGTGTTGGGCGCCTGCACCGGGGAGGCTGCCTCACAGAAGCCGACGTTGGGGCGTAAAGTTATACCCAAAATGTATCCTGTTTTTGTGCCACGGGTGATACGCGCGCGGCCCGCACTGCGGCATACTCAGAGCACCTAATGGTAAAAAAGCGTTTTGCTGGCTGTTTTGCTTTGCCGCAAAAGAGGCGCAAGACGAGGAGCAGCTATGCTTTCCTATAAAAATGTCATTTTAGGCGGTGGCTTAACCGCCGGATATGCAGCCCAAACGTTTGCCGAGATGGGCAGCCAGCCCGGTGATTTATGCATTGTGTCGGCCGAAGGGACGCTGCCGTATGAACGGCCGTCGCTTTCCAAAGGCTTTTTGGCCGGTGAAGAAGACCGCGCCGATATTTTGATCAATGAACCCGAGTTTTACCGGGATAACGGAATTGAGGTGCTGCTGGATACGGCCGTTACCCACGTCGATTTCAACAAGAAGCGGCTCTATGCTGGCGACAACGAGATCGCCTACGAAAAATTGCTGATTGCCACCGGAGCGCGCCCGCACACCCTCGACTTGCCAGGGTCTGATCTGGACAACATTTTCTACCTGCGCCAGATTGGTGACGCCCGCCAAATTCGGCAGCAGGCACAGCGGGCCGATACGGCCGTTGTCATTGGCGGCAGCTTTATTGGCATGGAAGCCGCCTCTGTCTTGCAAAGCGAGGGCGTCGAGGTCACCATGATCTTCCCGAAGCGCGTGTTTGGGAGGCGTTTTTACGCCGCAAATGTCTGCCTTTTTGAGCGCTACTACCGTGACCGAGGGGTGACCATCCTGCCCGGGCAACAAATTGCTTCCTTTCGCGGCGACGGCAAGGTGCGGTACGTGGTTACCCAATCGGGCCAAAAGCTGCTGGTAGACCTGGTGGTGGCGGGCATTGGCGTCCAGCCCAATGGCGATCTGTTTGCCAACAGCGCGTTAGAGCTGGCCAACGGGGCCATCATTGTGAACCGCTTTTTGCAAACCAACCTGCCAGATGTGCTGGCGGCTGGGGATGTGACCCGCTACCGCAGCACGCTGTATGAACGGCCGTTGCACATCGAGCATTGGGACAACGCCGTGGCCCAGGGGCAGCACGCTGCCAAACTGCTGCTGGGCGAACTTCAGCCATTTGAGCACGTGCCCTACTTCTTCTCTGACGTGTTCGACCTCTCTTATGAATTTTGGGGCGACGTACGGGGTGCAAACGAAGTGGTGCATCGCGGCGCTGTGGCCGATGGTGAATTTAGCGCCTGGTGGTTGGGTGAAGACGGCCGTTTACTGGCCGCCTTTGTCATGAACCGGCCCGAAGAAGAGCGCGACTGTGCCCCGTACTGGATTCAATCTGGCCAGGCGCTTTCCGCCGACTGGCTGCGCCACAGCAAAACCTTTACCGCCAAGATGGCCGCGCCATAACAATTTTTGGGGTCTTTAGGATTTGGCGGGGTGAACCTATTTTTTGCACCGAATTAGACCAAATTAACGCGAATTGTTGTGATAGTTCGCGTCAATTTGTTGCAAACTCCAGGGAATCCCAAAGAGCCCTTAGTTTATTTAAAGAGGTTAAAAATGACAGACTTGCAAGAAACAATCCGGCACAAAGGCAATACCTTTGCCCAGGTGGCCGAGGAAAAAATGAATCAGTGGCGGGGGGAGTTAACCCGCCTGGAACGAGAAATAAATGAACTCGATGATCCCCTCCAGGCCAACTATTTCCGGCGGTTAGCGGCTCTGAAGCTAAACTGGCAGCAGGTTGAAGCCAAATTTAGCACCATGACTCGGGCGGATGAGGCTGCGTGGGAGCAAGCACGGCAAGATTGGCAAGAAACGGCCGTTGCCTACCAGACCGCCTTCCACAAAACGGCCGATGAAATTCGCCAGCTTGTGCCTCTCGGTTGGCTGCAAGGCTACACCAACTTGCGCACTATGGATTCTGAAGGTTGGGCGCAAGGGGTTGGGCCATCGCCCTGCTGGCTCCGAAGGTTGGGCCGAAGGCATGGGCCACAAAGAAAAACCAGCTTCTCGCGGCTGGGCCGAAGGGTATGAAAAAGTGACGCACCCTTAACTTCTTAAATGCTTAAACCAAAAGCGGGGCAAACGGCCGTTTGCCCCGCTTTTGCTATTTGTGGGCAACGGCCGTATTTGCACTAAAATTCGCCGATGTCTACCCTTACCCACGAAGAAACCACCGCCCACGGCTACCTGGTGGCCCTGGCCAGCGCGGCGATATTGTCTACAACGGCCGTTTTCATCCGCTACCTCACCGAAACGTACCAGATTCCCCCTGCTGCTGGCCTTCTGGCGCAGCTTTTTTGTGACGATTACCCTGCTGATTGCTTTGCGACTGTACCGGGCGGCGCTGCTGCGCCTGCCGCGCCGCCATCTGCCCTACCTGCTGGGGTACGGCCTGCTGTTTGCCGTCTTCAACGGGCTTTGGACGCTTTCCGTGGCGCTGAACGGGGCGGCGGTGGCCACCGTGCTGGTATACAGTTCGGCCGCGTTTACGGCGCTGCTGGCCCGCTGGCTGCTCAAAGAGCCGCTCAGTGGAGCCAAACTGGTGGCGATTGGGCTGGCCCTGGCTGGCTGCGTCCTCGTCGCCGAGGCGCTGAACCCCGACGCCTGGGCCACCAACCTGGCGGGCATTCTCACCGGCACGCTGGCCGGGCTGGGGTACGCAGTTTACAGCCTGATGGGGCGCTCGGCGGCCCAGCGCGGCCTGAACCCGTGGACCACCCTGCTGTATGTTTTTGGCTTTGCCACGATTTTTTTCTTGCTGGCCAACCTGGTGCCGGGGCAGCGCATCGTGGGCACGATGGCCACCCCGGCGGAACTGTTTTGGTTTGGCCGCGCCTGGGCTGGCTGGGGGGTGATTATTTTGCTGGCGGCTGGCCCCACGGTGGCTGGCTTTGGCCTGTACAACACCAGCCTCAGCTTGCTGCCTTCCAGCGTGGCCAACCTGCTTTTAACGACAGAACCGGTGTTTACGGCCGTTCTCGCCTACCTGTTCCTGGGGGAGCAGCTAACTGGGCGGCAAATTATGGGCAGCTTGCTCATTTTGGCTGGGGTGCTGTTTTTAAGATGGCGCAACGGCCGTACCCAACCCAAAACCTGACAGGTTTACGAGCCAGATTGCAGCTGGGTTTGGCCTGTTGCCTCAGCAATCTTTCCATTCAGACTGTGGGCAAACCTGTCAGGTTTCAAAGAATCCAGCCAGGCTGTCATCTCCTTCAGCACCAGGTTCAGGTTGCCCATCTGGCAATGCCCCCTCCGCCTCTGCGCTGCTGAAGACGCGGCTGGTGACCGAGCGGGCGTTTACCAACGCCGCCGCCTGCTTGTGCAGCAGCTTCACCGGCTGGAACGAATCATTTTCGCCGCCCACCAGCAGCACGTCTTGCGTCACCTTCTCGCTGTGCAGGTGGTGGCGATTCATCCCCATCAGCCAGCGCACCGCCGCCATCGGCTCCTCTTGCTTCACCATGTACGCCGCCTGCTTCACTGCATGGTCCAAAATGGGAAACAGCCGCATGCGCAGGCGGATGGTGGCATTCATAAACCGCTCCCACTTCACCATCTGCTTTACCAACGTTTGGGCAAAGGCGGGAATCTGCTCCAGCCAATCGTACACTGGCGACCAGGCGATTACCTGCGTGATTCGCTTTTCAAAGGCGGCCGCGCGAATGGCCCAGTAGCCGCCCATCGAAATGCCGATAAGCGCCGCTGACGCAACCCCAAAATAATCCAAAATGGTGCCGATTGGCTTTTCGTAGTCGTGGTCGAAGGGGTGGCCGTACAGCTGGCGTGCGCCGCCTTGCCCCGGCCCCTCAAAGGCGATGACGCGGTAGCCTGCCTGGGCAAAATGGTGCCACACCACAAAAAATTCCTCAATCAATGAATCGAAGCCGCCGAAGATGAGGATGGTGCCTTTGGCGGGCTGGCTGGCGGCAGGCAGTTCCATTGCCGGCAGCACGCTACCGCCGTAGGGCACCACGTGCCGCACAATGCCTTCCCCGGCAAAGGCGGCGTAGAATGTGTCTAGAAAATCCTGGTAGATGGCCAGCCGCTGGGCGGAGCCGTGTTCGGCAAAAAATTCGGCGGCGCGCAGGTAGAAGGCGGCATTGGGGAAACGGCCGTCCCCCTTCGCCGCTTCCGCCAGCTGCAAAAATGCGTGCACATAATCGGCCCGCGTGTCAATCTGGCTGGCCGCTTTTTGGATGTCTGCCTGCCGGGCGTAGCCCAGGGCGTGCAGCCGGTTCATCTGGTAATTAAAGAAAGTTTGCCTGTGAAAGGGTTGGTAACCAATGGGCAGGTTCATCTTCTACCTCCTCGTTAGGGTATGAAAAAAGCCCCAAAGCGTTTGGGACTTGTCGTTGCTAAATTGGGTTATTGCCTGCGGAAAATAGTATAGACCAGTAGGTCTAGACTGTCAAGTCTAAGAAGGGGGAAACCTGACAGGTCTGTTGGGTTTTGGCGTCGAAAAGATTTTTTGGGCTCTTTGGGAATTCAGGGGGTTTACAGCCCGTGATGCGTGAAACGTGACCAGAGAGGCATCTGTCAAGTCCTAAAATAAATTGACAAAAAAGGGGCAACACGCAATCCCTTATGTAAAGTGAATAGTGGCCGGATAGGCAAATTCAAGGGGAGAGGTGTGGCCTGTCGTAATTAAAGCCACACCGCCTGCTCAACAGCCAGCCGGACATGTTCCAGATTGACAAACAGGTCATCAAGACCATATTCGCACTTTAAAATACCATTCATCCGTTCAGCCAAGGCATTTTCATAATAATTGCCAACTTCACCCATACTGGGCAGTATCTGGTTGCGCGGAGGCGGTCAAGATAATCCCAGGAGCCGTACTGGATACCATGGCCAGAGTGATGGACTAAGCCACTGGAAACGGCCGTGTGGGCAATGGCCTGGTTAGGGCGCGTAGCAGCCTCGGCGGCCAAAGAGGTGGAGGCATCCCAACCGACGATGAAGGGGAGTAGGCATCTGTCAACAGCGCCAGTAGACAAAGCCCCTTCAGTGGCAATGTAGGTGATGTCTCCAACCCAACTTATGCGGTCGCGTTAGGGTCATGCCCGCCAGGCAGTTGGGGCAGCGCCACAAGCCAGAGCGGGTGGTGCGCCGTCGGCTGAGCCGCGGCTTAACCAACAATCCAGCGACCCAGCAGCAAAAGGCGTCTCGTCCTCTGGTGATGCCCGCCGCGACCAGGTCAAGGGTCAGTTTATGATGCAACTTACGCACTCCCATTCTGGGATGTTTCGCCGCGCTCTCGTACCATTGCCAAGATGCGCTGGTCCGGCCGTGCCATTGCCCGGCCTGTTGGGTGATAGGCTGGCGGCGATGCCCCAAGCCAGGGCGTCTTTGGGCTCACTTGCCTCTTGCCTGACGGCCGAATAGGGGTTGCCGAAATTTTTTTGAGGTCAAGTTTGAGTGCGGTGCTGGCCACGGTCAAGGTTGCCTCTAGCATCCGATTCTCCAAGACAGTTTTGGCCAGTGCTGATTCTAGCGCCGCTATTCGTGCTTTCATCTCTTTGACCTCACTGGTCCTCAACCGTCTGATGACCACTTTTTCGGTGCGGAAACCAAAACGGCCGTATTGTTTGACCCATTTCTTGATGGTCGTAGGGTGCCGATGCCGTATTGTTGCGCCAGGCTGGTGGCACTGGCTCCAGCCTCGTACTCCCGCACCACTTGCTGTTTGAAGGCTTGGCTGTATCGTTTGATTGGTTTTTTTCATATTCATCTCCGTCTTGAACAATGTGACATGGTTAAGGTCTGGTGTCAACTATATTCAGGACGGGTCAATCACGTTTCACGCATCACGTTTCACGCATCACGTTTCACGCATCACGTTTCACGCATCACGTTTCACGCCAGACCCCACGAAATCCTGAAGACCCTTTTTTTGTTAAGCAAAATAGCTTGAAGGAGGACTGGCTTCGTAGACCTGTCAGGTTTAATGGTTATGGTTTGGGGATGAGGACGGGGGTTTCTTTTTTGTATTGCTCGTAATCGGGTTGGCCGCCCCATTTTTCATCGGCCCGCTTTTCTAGCATGGGCACGCCGCTGACGCGGGTGAGCAGAATGGTGACGAAGACGGGGGAGATGAGCGCCACCCATTGCCAGCCTTGCAGCACAGGCGCGGCCACAATGGCGACCCCAAGCCACAGCACAATTTCGCCAAAATAGTTGGGATGGCGCGATTTGGCCCACAGCCCGGTGTTGATGAATTTGCCTTTGTTGGCGGGGTTGGCCCGGAACTGGCTTTTTTGGCTGTCGGCGATCACTTCGAGGCCAAAGCCGATGACCCAGATGAGGGGGCCTAGGCGTGGCGACCCAGCCGAGCGGCTGACGGTGTTCGCCGGTGATGGCTACCAGGGCGGCGGCGGCGGTGAAGGTGACCCACAAGCCCTGGATGGTCCAGACGTTGAAAAAGCGAATGAAGGAAGGTTTGATCTCGTCGAAACGGCCGTCTTTGCCATCTTTCTGTATGCGCCGGTACAAAAGGAGCCCAGCCGCCCCGCCCAGATGATGACCATAGCCATGAGCAGGAAGGAACGGCCGTCTTGCACCGGGCTCAGCAAAACCGCCAAAATCGTGACGGAGATGTAAGTCAGGCTGCCGGTTAAGTCGAAAAATTTCTCGGTTTGGCGGGCGTAGGCGGGGATGAAGACCAGCCACTGCACCAAAAAGCGGCGGCCACGCAGATGGCAAACAGCGGCAGACCGCCAACCTGAGCGCTGCCCTGGCTGCCTGCCCAGGCCACCCCGACGCCAATCAAAATGACAATGGGTAAAGCAATGAGAGCGGTTCGTTCAGCTTTTTTCATGGCGCGATTATACCATCGTTTAGTTGGCTTGCAGCCAGGCCATCGTGTCGGCGATGAATTGGCGGGAGAAGGTGAAGATGTCGTCGGTGTCGTAGTTGCGGTAGAAGCATTCCACGTGCATTACCAGGGCGAGGTGGAGCGTGTAGAGGTGGCTGCGCTGCGCCTCGGCGAAGGTGAAGGACGTTTTGCCGTAGCCGCGCATCTGGTCGGTGATGCCGTCGCCGTGGAACGGCCGAAACTGGGCTTCCATCAGCGGTTCGGCCCAGAGGGCGCGTTCAAAGTCGATAATGCCGGAGATACGGCCGTCTTTCACAAAAAAGTTCGGGTTCCAGGCATCCCAATGCACCAGGCAGGGCGTGGTGATTGCTTCTAGCGCCGGGGCGTGCTTGTGGATGGCGGCGCGCAGCTCGTCGTAGCCAAAATCAAACCGCACCTCTTTGCGGACCGCATCTGCCAATACCGACTCCACAATTTTAAGAAACGCCGCTGGCCAGGTGTCGGCGCGCAGAGCGGGGTTGCCATCGTAGCCAAAGTAGGTGCCGGGGAACTGGTTGATTTGGCGAATGATTTGGCCGATTTGGTGGTTAACGGCCGTTTTCGTTGCTTCTGGCAGGTCTGCTTTTACGTGCGCCAGGCTGTCTCCACGCATTTTTTCCATGAAGAAATAAGCGGCGTCGCACAGATCGTGGGTGTCGTCGAAAAAGTAAATTTGGGGCACCGGGATGGCCGGATTTTGCTGCACCATGCGCATGGCGGCGACTTCGGTGGCCATGATGTTTTGTTCGTACTGCATCAGTTCGGCATCTTGGGGTGGGGCAATTTTGAGCACCACGTGCCGCCCATCGGCCAAACGCAAGCTGTACGCGGCGTTGAACCAGCCATCTTTGAGTTCAACAAGGGCGTCTTCGCCCACTGCCAGGCGCATCCCGCCAAACGCTCTGGCCACCATCGCCTCGATTTGAGTGCGTGTTTGCTTGTTTTTTGTTTTGGATTCCATTGGCAGGGGCTGATGCGCTATCGTTTGCTAAACAGACGCCGCAGGAAGCCAAAAATTTCATCCAGCGCCGAGCCGCTTTTGTTTTGGTCCAGCAGTTGGTTGAGGGTGCTCATGAGGCTGGGGTTGGCTTGCTGAGCCGCTTGCTGCTGCCCGCCTAGCAACGCCGCCAAACCGCTGGGGTCCAGCCCTTGCGACTGCTGCTGCTGCCCCAACGCGCCCAGCAGCAGCGGCGCGGCAATTTCTAGCAGTTGCCCCATCTGGCCGCTGTTGAGGTTGCTGTTTTGGGCCAATCCCTGCGCCACGGCGGGCTGCTGGCTGCCCAGCACGTGCCCCAAAATGCCTGCCCCGTTAGCCGCTTGCGGATTTTCTAAAAAGCCAGACAGGTTGCCCAAAATAGAACCGTCGTGGTCGTTGGCCAGGGCCTGGTGCAGCGCTTGTGCGCCGTTGGGCTTGGCGCTGTTGTTGGCCAGGGCGGTGGTCAGCAGGGGCATGGCCAGCGCCAGGGCAGAGCTGGTGCTGGCTTCATCCGCCCCGATCTGCTGGCTAATTTGGGAGAGTCCGCCGGAATTTAATTGCTGGAGTAGTTGGTCGGTTAAACTGCTCATGGTTTTTCCTTTTGTTTGGATTAGGGCAATTATGGTGGAAACGGCCGTTTCCTACAAAGTTTGTTCGCTGCCAACCCGTGAATCCGGCCAGAAAACGAACCGCAGAGACGGAAAGTACGCGGAGGTTTTAAGATTACCAGAGAAACCGCTCTGCGTTCTCTGCGCCGCTGCGGTGAAATGTTTAGCCAGCCGGAAATAAATGATGCTGCAAGGCGGCAATTTGCGCTTGCTGGAACTCTTGGGCGATGGGGATGGTGGGGTCGAACACGTTGAAACCGTGAAACGCGCCGGGCACGACGAGCAGTTCACACGGCACGCCAGCCGCCTGCAACCGTTGGGCGTAGGCCACGTTTTCATCGTGGAACAGGTCCAGGGTGCCCACGCCCAGCCAGGCGGGGGGCAAGCCGGACAGATCTTGGCGGCGGGCGGGGGCGGCGTAGGCGGGCAGTTCTACCGCGCCGCCGGGCTGGCCCAGGTACGCTTCCCAGCCGTACCGATTGCTCGTTTGCGTCCAGGCGACGTGGTTGCCGTCGTCCAGATCGGTCCGCAGGACGGTGCGGTCGTCCAGCATGGGGTAGACGAGCAGTTGGAAAATGGGCTGCACGCCCTGCCGGTCGTGGGCCAGCTGGGCCAGGGCAGCGGCCAGCCCGGCTCCGGCGCTTTGGCCGCCAATGGCGATGCGCGTGGGATCGATGCCGAGCTGTTGGGCCTGGGCGGCCAGCCAGGTGAGCGCCTGGTAGCTGTCATCCAGCCCGGCGGGGAAGGGGTGTTTGGGGGCCAGCCGATAATCGACGGAGATGATTTTGAGGCCGAGCGCCTGCACGAACTGGGCGCAGGTGGCGTCGTCCATTTCTGGACGGCCGATGACGTAGCCGCCGCCGTGCAGCCAGAGCAGGGCGGGGGTAGGTGTGGTGGCGGGGGTGGCGGGTTGGTAGAGGCGCAGGCGGAGTTTGGTTTTGGCGGACGGCCGTTCCAGCCAAACAGTCTCCACGCGCACATCAGCAGGCAGCTTGGGGGTGCGCATGAAGGAAAACATCAGGTTCATGAACCAGCGGTTGCGCTGGCTAAAGTTGAATTTGGGAGTTTTCTGGGCGATTTCTTGCAGTTGGGGGTGAATGGTTGTCATGGTGGGCTTGCCTTTTGTGGGTGAATTTGCGCGGGGATTATGGGGGAAACGGCCGTTTCCTCCAAGATTTTCGTTACAATCCACCCAAACTGGATAAACCAGAGCTAAAAAAGATTTTTATCAGCAGATTACGCAGATTAAAAGGTTAAAAATCTGGTTAATCTGCGTAATCTTTGATTTTTGTAGTAGTCAATCACGCCTTGAACAAAATTTCACCGTTTGTAAATAAGTGGAACCCAAGAGATAAAAAAAACTTTTGAAATCTCCGCTGCGCAACATGCGTTATTAAAAGAGGCCGGTTTTTTGCTTGAGGGTTTGGGCGTATTGGCGGGAGAGGGGGATTTCGGTGCGGTTGGCGTCGGCCAGGCGTACCTGGTAGGTGCCGGAGAACCAGGGGATTACTTCGGCGATCTGGTTGAGGTTGACCAGGTATGCTTTGTGGATGCGGAGGAAGTTGTGCGGCTCCAGGCGGGTTTCCAGCTCTTTAAGGGTGTGGCGCACCAGCAGCTTCTCGCCAGCGGTGGTGGCCAGGTACACTTTTTTGCTGTCCGCTTCCAGCCAGGCAATCTCGGCGTAATCGACCAGGACGCGGGTGTCGTTGTCGCGGACGGCCCACAGCTTGCTGAGGCGGGGCTGCGCGGCGTCTGTGGCACTGGCCAGGTAGCCGCGCAGGGCGGTTTGCCGCTCCAAATAGCTGCCCCGTTCGCTGAGCGCCTGCCGGATGCGAATCATGGTTTGGGCCAGGCGCTGCTCGCTGAACGGCTTCACCACGTAATCCAGCGCCGCCAGCTCGAAGGCGCGCACGGCGTGGGCGTCGTACGCCGTGGCGAAGACGATGAGCGGCGGATCGGGCCGTTCGCTGATGGCGGCGGCGGCGGCGAGGCCGTTGACGCCGGGCATGTTGATGTCCAAGAACACCACGTCAATTGGCTCGCGGGCGACCCAATCGAGCGCTTCCTGGCCGTTGGTGGCTTCGTGGTAAACGGCCGTTCCCGCCAATTTCCCCAACATATACCGCAGTTCCCCACGGGCTGGTTTTTCGTCATCGGCAATGAGTATGTGCATGGCAATGAGTGTTAATTACCCAATTACTAATTACTCAATTACTCTGGAAATTTAGGTAATTGGGTAATTGGGTAATTAGGTAATTTTTTCCTGTTCCAGGGGTATTTTGAACACAATCCGCGTCCCTTTGCCCGGTTCCGATTCGATGTGCAGGCGGTAGGCGTCACCATAGAGCAGGCGCAGCCGTTCGTCCACGTTGCGCAGGCCGATGGACGGCCGTTCCACTTCGGGCAGCGGGTTGGGCTGGGCCGCGCCGTTGGCCAGCACCCGGGCCACGTCGAAGCCGGGGCCGTTGTCGTCTAGCTGGATGAGCAAATCGTCGGCGACGCGGTTGATGACGATGTGGATGGTGCCCCCTTCTGGCTGGCGGCTGATGCCGTGGATGACCGCATTTTCGACCAGGGGTTGAAGGACGAGGGTGGGAACGGCCGTATCCAGCCACTCCTTCGCCAAATTGGTCCAGATCACATTCAGCCGCTCGTCCAGCCGCGCTTTTTCCAACGCCAGGTACGCCTCCACGTAGCTGATCTCATCCCGCAGCGGCACAAATTCCCCCGCGCTCAGCGCCCGCTGGAAAATCTCCGACAGCTTGATGAGCAGCTCCCGCGCCTCGTCTGGGTTGGTGCGCACGAAGTAGCGGATGGTGTTGAGCGTGTTGAAAAAGAAGTGGGGATTGATCTGGGCGTGCAGCGCCCGCAGCTCTGCCTGGGTCAGCGCCAGCCGGGTTTGGGTCAGGGTCAGATTCGTCTGGGCCAGCTCCAGCCGGGCACTTTCCGCCAGGCGGCGCGATTCGTCGTCCTGCACATTGCGCACCATCAGGGCCACCGCGCCCAGCCCCAGCCCGTAGATGAGTAAATTGGGCAGCAGCCGGTTCAGGTAAAACGGCGGGTAGCCTGCGGGGTAGAGCATCAGGCCGATGGCGATGGCGACCAATCCCACGCCCAAGCCAGTGGTGACGGGGGGGCGAAAGCGACGCTGGTGCAGCAGGGGGGCGGTTAAGCCGATGGTGGTGCCGGCCCAAACGGCCGTTACCGCATCCAGGTTCTTCAGCACGGCAAATTCAAAATAAACCGCCAGGGAAACCGTCTCGTTCCCCCAGCTCAAATAATCGCTCAGGCCAATGAGCATGGTGGCCAGCAGCCCCGTGGCCAGGCCCGCTCGCCAGCCGCCCAGCAGCCCGGCCACCAGCACCAGCAGCAGGTCAACCGTCACCTGATCGTTGATGGCGTTGGCCAGCCCCAGCCGCACCAGGAAAACCAAAAATTGCATGCCCAGCAGCAGGCCAATGAGCCGCCATTCGTCGGGGGGGACGGCCGTTTCTGTCACCACCCGGCGGAACAATGCGGTGCGGCTCAGGCCGTAAATCAGCGCCAGCGGTACCAAAATTTCTTGCACGGCGATCCCCAACAGGTATGGATTGAACAGCTCAATATCGGCCGTTGGCCCAAAGCGAAATGGCTCGCCGATGTTGCTAGAGCGCACAAACAGCGCCCAAAAGAGAATGGCTGCGGCGGCAACGGCCGTTGCCATCAGCGTGTTGGTGCGGTTTGCGGTGGTCTGTGTCAATCGTTCCATGATTATTTTAGGGTAGAAGGTAGAAGGTAGAAGGAAGAAATAATGAGATTCTGCCTTCTGCCTTTTTCCTTCACCCTTCCTATTCGCTTTCCAAAACCGTCCAACTTGCAATGTCCACCAGCGCGTAAAACAGTTCGCGATCTTCGGTGGCAAAGGTGACGGCCCAGACGGTGTCGCCCTGCTGCGCCACATACGTTTGCCAATTATCTACTCCGGCCACGGCCTGGTCAATGCCCTCCGCCTGCCATGCCAGCTCGATCGCCTGGTTTTTGCTGTTTTCGGCCGCTTCCTCGGCCTCAAACTCGGCCGGATTGTAGATGGCGTCCAGGTACGGCTCATCTTCCCAGAAGTTAACCGTGACGGCCAGCTCCTCCAGCCCGTACCAAAACCAGACCTGCCAGTTGGCGTCCCAGCGGTTGTACCAGGTGTCGTAGCCCCAATCGTCCACGTTGCCCAGCCGGGCCAGCACCTCTTCGTCGCTAAAAACAAACGTTTCTACACGTTCCCGCCCAATCTGAAACTCTTCGGCGGACAGTTCGCGGGGCACAAAATAATCCTCCACCACGCCATCGGCCACGTTCACATAGCCCCAGCCCAGCCACTCATCCGCAGCGGCGCTGTAGAGATCGACGGTGTAGTAGATGCCGTCTTCTCCTTCTGTCCAGGCGCTGCCCGTCCAGTCTGGGAAGCTGGCCAGCCAACCGGCCACCTCTGGCACCTCGGCCATCAGCTGCACCGCCAGCGCCTCTTGCTCAGACAATGCCTCGTTGTCCTGGGCCAGCGCCTCGTCCAGGCTGGCTTCGATCTGGTTGGCGGCGTCATCGACCAGGCTGCCACCCATCATGCCGCCAGCCATGCTGTTGCCTGCATCGCTGCTCATCTCTGCCATCAGGCCGCCGTCTGGGTTGGTTTCGGTAACGGCCGTTACCACCATCCCCTGTTCTTCATCTGCTTGGGGCGCGACGGGTTGGGGAACGGCCGTATCTTCCTGCCCGCTCGCCTCCTCCACATCCACCCACACCAGCTGCTTCCCCCCACAGCCCGCCAGCAAAAGCAAAGTTAACATAATAAAAAGAATGCGCTTCATACCACTACCTCCCAAATTACGGTTTTTATCAACAGATTTCGCAGATTAAAAAGATAAAATCTGATAAATCTGCGAGTTTTCTTCACGAGTCGAGTGCATACCTTTTCCCCTCCCCCTAGCCCCCTCCCGCAGGGAGGGGGGATCAGATTCCCTCCCCCGTCGGGGGAGGGCTAGGGTGGGGGCCATCCTCAAATCCGCTGCACCAGCCCTAGCGGTTCCACACGATGCCCGGGGAACACTTCATCTAGGGCGTGGTTGCCGAGACGGCCGTCTACCACCTCCGCCAGCACATCCCGATAATCCGTGGTGATTGCCAGGTCGCCATCGTCCAGCGCTTCCGGGGCCAGCGTCGGCCAGCGGCTAAACACCTGCCCGCCGTTCACCCCGCCGCCCATCAGGAACATAAAATTGCCGTGCCCATGATCCGTGCCCTGGCTGCCGTTTTCCGCCACGCGACGGCCGAATTCACTCATCGTCACCACACTCACCCGGTTCATCTGCTCGCCCAGGTCGGCGTACAGCGCCGCCAGCCCGTTGGCCAGGTTGCTCAGCAGGGCGTTAAACGTGCCGTCCAGCGTGCCCTGATTTTCGTGCGTGTCCCAGCCGCCCAGGTCCAGGCAGGCCACCTCCAGCCCCACGTCTGCCTTGATCAGCTGGGCCACCTGCTGCAAGCCCAGGCCAAACTCATCGTCGGGGTAAAGTGCGCCGTTGCTGGGGCGGTAGCTGCCCGGATGGATCGATTTGAGCGTTTCGACCGTCTCAAACACCAGCCCCGCCTGCTTGCTCAGCAGGTCGGCGGGCGCTTCGATGGTGTACAGGCTGGCCAGCGACTGCTGCATCCGGCGCAGTTCATCCTCGCGCCCCTTGAAGTGAAAATCAGCAATGGATTGGATGGAGAGCGGCGAAATTGGCCCGCGCAGCGATTCTGGCACCATCGCCCCCATGCCAATGGCGCGAAACGGCGAATCATTCTGCCACGCCGCCGACTGCAAATGGCGGCCAATCCAGCCCGTGCCGATCAGCTTTTCACCCGGCGTGCCGTACTCCATAAAGCGCATCGCATCAAAATGGGAGCGGCTGGGGTCGATTGACCCGGTGGCGTGCACCACGGCCAGGTGGCCTTCGTCGTACACCTCTTTTAGCGCCGCCAGCGCCGGATGCAGGCCAAAGTAGCCGTCCAGATCAACCGCTGCGCCATTGCCGCTGCCCGGTTCCGGCACCGCCAGGGTGGGGCGGGCGTCGTAGTAGCTGCCGCCGTCGCCAAAAGGTACGACGGCGCTCAGCCCATCAATGCCGCCGCGCAGGAAGATGTTGATCAGCACGTCGCCCGGTGGCCGCTGGTTCTGCGCCCGGAACGCCAGCCGGGGCATCCACTTGGGGAACAGCGACTTGCTGGCCCCAATCACGCCCACGGCGCTGCTGGTTTGGAGGAATTGTCGTCGGGTGTAGGGGGTGTTGAGCATTTGGATCTCCTTTTTCTGTGAACGGGTGAGCGGGTGAAGGGGTGAGCGGGTGAGTGGGTGAGGTTTTCACCCCTTCACCCCTTCACCCTTTCACCCCTTCACCTTGTCATCTTCAGCGCCATTGAAACGCCGGTGAGGCGAGCATGAGCCCGTACAGGCTGGCCAGTTTGCGGGCGAGGGTGTGGGGAGATACGGCCGTTCCGTCATCCCCCGCATCATCCGTCACGTACGCCACAAAATCGGCCCTGGCTTCGCCCACCAGGGGGGCACCGAAAATCTGTTCAGCCACCGCATCTACCAGCTCGCCCACCGTGGCGGGCTGGCCGATCCGCTCGTGTAGGTTGGCGGCCAGGCTGTAGCTGTCGCCGTAAAAATCTTCATACGCGCCGTGGGTCAGAGCCATGGCGATGTTCCAGCGGGCCAGCAGGCCGCCGGTGTTCAGCCAGGCCCCGGCGACGTCGGGGTAGCCGTTGGGCGGGCTCCAGCCGTAGGGGGGCTGGCCCAGTTCGTACACCATCTGCTCCAGCCGCCACCAATCCTTGATTTGGGTGCCGGTGGCCCGCAGTGCGCCGATGAAGAAGTCGAGCGGCCGTTTAAACTTTTGCCCGGTGCTGTTGAAAAATTCGTCGGAGAGGAAGAGGGCGCGCAGGACGGTTTTGATGTCGCCGTGGGATTGTTGGAAAACGGCCGTTAACCGGTCCACCAAACTGGCAGGCGGCGTATCGCTAACAAAGCGCACACACAGCTTGGTGCAGACAAAACGGGCCGTGGCCGGATGCTCCGTCAAAATATTGAGCACGTGCAGGCCATCTTCCAGGCCGCGCCCACCGGGCAGGCTGTGCCCCAGCAGTTGTTTGGGGTCGTAGTCGTGGCTGCCCGGATCAAAGTAGAAGCCGGTGCGGGTGCCGTTGTGTACCGTCCAGCCGGTGAAGGCGCGGGCGACTTCTTTCACGTCGTCTTCGGTGTAGCCGCCATCGACGCCCAGGGTGTGCAGCTCCATCACTTCGCGGGCGTAATTTTCGTTGGGCGCGCCCGCCACGTTGATGTAGTTGTCCAGGTAGTAAAGCATCGCCGGGCTTTTGGCGGTGGCCACCAGCAGGTCGCGGAAGCTGCCCAGGGCGTTGGCCCGGATAACCTCACGCTGGTAGACGATCATATCTTGCGTGTAGGCATCGCCGGAGATGTTGAAATGGTCGGCCCAAAACTCCACCATGCGCTCCAGCAGCTGCCGCTGGCTGTAAACGGCGCGGGTCAGCATCCCTTCGATGAGGGCGCGGTGGGTGCGGTATTCGCCGTTGCTCAGGCGGTGCAGGGTGTGGCGGTCCATGTTGAGGATGGGCAGGTTGCGCAAGCGCTCATCTGCCGCCGCATCATCGAGCCAGTCGGGGTTTAGCTGCTCCTCCAGGTACGCTTCGAGGCCGATTTGGCGGGCGCGGGTCACCTCGTCGGGGCGCGGTCCGTAGCTGATGCGCTGCAAAAAGTGGAGGATGGGGTCGGTGGTGATCGCCTGGGCGGCGGTGGTTACGGCCGTATCCAGTTCTGTTGCCGTTGTCGCCTGCAAAAAGTTGCCCAAAAATAAATCACGTCTGCTCAAAGCCATGCCATCCTCCAAAAAAAGTACCAAGATGGGAGCATGATAAAATTTGGCGAGCGGGTTTGTCTGGCTTTGTGGATGAGTGGCTAAAAAAGGGGATAACTGGTTGTTGGGGGCGATAACCGGTGGTAAAGGGAGCCTTCGTTTTCAAATTAGCCCCTTTGGTTTGCTTGACAGAGTATAAAAATTGCACAAAATTTATTTGAGGGTGATAGCTCACGGTCTGTTTGCCGGAAAAGCGGGAATATTATGAATCTAAACAAAATGCAGGAAATAGTAAATCTCGGCGATTTTTTTGATACGGGGCTCATGGGCATGGCTGTGACTTCGCTTGAGAAGGGATGGATGCATATCAATGAGCGGCTGTGCGAGATTGTGGGGTATCCGAAAGAGGTGTTGCTGCAAAAAACATGGGCCGAGGTTACCCACCCAGACGATCTGCTGCCAGATGTGACCGAATTTAATCAGCTGCTCAGCGGCGAAAAAGATTTATATGCTCTGGACAAACGGTTTATTCGGCAAGATGGATCAATCTCGCATGCCCATATTGTGGCCCAGGCTATTCGCCGGGCCGATGGCACCATTGACCATTTTTTGGCCCTGGTGCAGGACATCAACGAAAAAAAGCAGATTGAAGAAAAGCTCAACGCGGAGCGTCAGCAAATGTTGGCTTTGTTTGATGGCATTGATGAACCCATTTATGTGGCAGACCCTGATACGTATGAGCTGCTTTACACAAACCATAGTTTTAAACAGATTTGGTCGTCGCATCCTGTGGGGAAGAAATGTTATGAAGTTCTGCAAAATTTAACTGGACCGTGTGATTTTTGTACAAATCCGTTTATTTTTGGCGAAAATGTGGGGCAGACGTATGCCTGGGAGCTGCAAAATCGGGTTACCAAGCGCTGGTATTTGTGTTCTGATAAGGCGATACAGTGGTCAGACGGCCGTTGGGTGCGGTTTGAGTTGGCCACAGACATTACCGTCAAAAAACAGGCCGAGCTGTTGCTGGCCTTACAGCGTGATCTGGCCCAGCAGCTCAGCCAGGTGCGCTCCCTGGCAGATGCGGTAGAAACCATTTTAAGCAACATCCTTCAGCTAGAAGAAGTGGACAGCGGCGGGCTTTACCTGGTTGACTCCGTCACCGGCGACTTGAACCTGATTGGGGCCAAAGGGCTTTCGACGTTGTTTTTGCATAAAACATCGTCCTATCCGGCCGATTCATCTCAAAGCCACCTGTTTAAGGCTGGTCAATCAATTTACACAAATGTGAACGATCTAAAAGAGGCGCTGCAGCTGGCAACTATCAAACAAGAAGGCATTCAGGCGCTGGCGGTGGTACCAATCTACCATAATGGGCAGGCCATCGCTTCATTGAATATTGCCTCGCACAGGTACCCCGCTTTTTCTGAAAATACGCGCAAGATGATTGAGACGGTGGCGGCCCGGATTGGCAGTTTCCTGATCAATATCCAGGATCGTGAGGCGCTGGCGGAGCTGACCCAACAACTGCAAACTTCCAACGATGAACTTAAGCAATTTGCCTACATTGCCTCTCATGATTTGCAAGAACCGTTGCGTACGGTAAGCAGCTATTTGCATCTGCTGCAACGGTTTTATCAGGATTCGCTGGATGAGCGGGCCAACGAGTTTATTGGGTTTGCGGTGAGTGGGGCAGCGCGCATGAACGCATTGATCAATGATTTACTGCTGTTTTCTCGCATAGCGACACAGGTACGGGAATACGAGCAGACGGATCTGAATGACGTGCTAAAAAACGTTCTGAAAGATATTGAACTGGTGATTGCAGAGAAAAATTGCCAGATTCAGTATGATCGCTTGCCGGTTGTGGTGGCAGATGCCACGCAAATGCAGCAGCTTTTGCAGAATTTAATTAGCAATGCGCTTAAATTTCATGGGGAGCGCCCCCCAGAGGTTCATCTGGAGGTGCAGGAAGAGCCAAGGGAATGGGTTTTCTCGGTGCAAGATAATGGAATTGGCATTGCTCCGCGCTATCAGGAGCGGATTTTTGAAATTTTTAAGCGCCTGCATACACAATCGGAGTATCCGGGGACGGGCATTGGGCTGGCTGTTTGTAAGCGGATTGTTGAACAGCATAACGGCCGTATCTGGGTGGAATCTGATGGCCAAACCGGAACGACCTTTTATTTTTCGCTGCCCAAATAAAGGCCCCGATGCCTTGTGAGCCACCGGGTGCCCCGGTTTTTTACTCTTTTAGCGCTGATTGACTGACAAATCTCAGATTTCTACCGCAGAGGGCGCAAAGGACGCAGAGATTTCTCCTTCATTTTTCTCTGCGCTCTCTGCGTTCTTTGCGGTTAAATAAGTTTTGTCGGTCAATCAGCTTTTAGCGACAGAACCAGCATCACAGCGCCAGCGGGATGATGATGTAGTTGCCAATTGCACCGGGGGCGGTGCCGTGGGTTTCAATTGGTTTGGCAAAGGTGAGCAGAAGGCGACCGGCGTATTCCACCACCATCAACAGGTACATCAGCGGAATGAGTGCCCGGTAGCGCCACAGCACCACCAGATACAGCAGCCCCATCAGCAGTTGCGACAAACCCCACAGGGCAAAGATATGAACGGCCGTTGCCGTCCCATTTACCGTAAATTCATCCAGCGGAATAGTCGCAATTGATTGCGCCCCGCCATCTGGCAGCAAAATGTGGGCCAGGCTGCGGGCAATGGTAACGAGGGTCATGAACACGAAGAAATAGGTGGCAACGGCCGTTCCGCGATAATCATTAGACACCTGTCGGGGAAATAATTTTTCAATCATCCTGTTGTTGGCTTCCTTTTTTGAGTTTGCTTGCAACTTGGGCACTTTCGGATTTCCTGGGGTTTGCAGCGAATTGACGCGAATTATCACGAAAATTTGCGTTCATTCGGGCTAATTCGGTGCAAAAAACAGGTTAACCCCGCCAAATCCTAAAGACCCGCAAATTGTTGAGAATATGAGACAAACGGCTCATATTTTTGCTATCATAGGCAACTGAAACGGCAAATGCAACCCTTTTACCAGATATGAGACAGGGCAGATAAAAATGTATCACATCAAAAACGACCAGCGGGCGCTGCGCTCCTGCGATCTGATTTATGAAGGGCTGGCAGCGTTGCTGGCCCAAAAACCATTTGAGGCAATCAAAGTGAATGAACTGGCCGACCAGGCACAGGTTGGCCGGGCCACTTTCTACCGCAATTTCGACCTGATCGAAGACGTGCTGCGCTGGCGCTGTGATCAGGTGCTAGATGCCCTGTTTGCCTCCCTGGCCAGCGGGGTCTACGTGCCCCAACCCGGGGAGCGAATGCCGTTTCTTCAGCCTGTGCTGCGTTATTTTAGCAACCATTCCCAGCTGATTGAGCTGCTCATTCAGGCGCGACGCACCGATTTGCTGGAGCTGGCCTTTTACCAACGGTTGGCCAGGCTCAAACCGCAAATGATGGCCCTGATAGACGCCCCGGAGGTCTATCTGGAGTATGGGCTGGTCATCCGCTCTAGCGTGGTGGTGAATGTGCTGATCCATTGGGTACGGACGGGCAAGCAGGACGCGCCAGACCTGTTGGCGGCGGGGCTTAATGAGGTGGCCAGCCAGATGCGGGCGCACAATTTGCTGCTCTAGGGGCTTGCCGGTTTTTAACTTTGGACTTTGATAAACGGGCAAGCCTTGCGGGTTCGTTTTTGTCCAAAGTTATTTGTAAACGAACCCTAAGCAAAAACAACCGGCTGCCGTGGCCGACAGCCGGTTGTGTGCGCAAGCGATCTGCGCCGGGAAGGGAAGAGGATTAATTTGTAGTCGGGAGCAGGTAGGCTTTGTGGGGGTAAAAGACAAAGCCATCAGATTCTAGCTGGGGATTATGGACCAGCACGGCTTCTTTGAAGGTTTCCCAACTCATGCTGTGCCCTTTACCGGCGACAAAGCGTTCCCAAACATCCCACCGGTTGCCGTAATAGCCGGTAAGCTGAAGGTGCCAATCTTGGCCGCCATTTTGGCTGGGCAGCAAGAGGAGTTGGAAGTTGCTTTGCGGCGTTGGTTGCGGGGCGGGGGTGGCTTGCAGGGCAACATTTTCATTCCCGCTTGTGGCAGATGCGCTGGTTACCAGCAGCTCACCATTGAGGGAAAGGTTCCCAGATTGGTAGCTTTCTGGCAGCTGGTCGAGGGGCATTTCTAGAATAACCAGCGTGTAAACCAACTGTTTTTCTGGTATTGAAATGGTGCGGATGCTGTTGGGGTTAAGGTTGGCAAACCAGGTGCCGATGTACTGCATGCCCACCATCCCCATGACCGATTGCATGCTGATGGGCTGTGCATTGGCATCAAAGAAGGCGTGGGTTTGTTTGAGCTTGTATTCATTGCGAATGCGTAGTTCAAAAACACCGTCCATGGGACCAGCGCCAGAGAGGGGGGCATCGACGAGCCCGGTGTTGGTGCGGGCGATCTCTACCCCGTTTTTGAACAGGACGGCTACGTAGCCATTGGCCCAACGGCCGTTTCCGGCACTGACTTGCCCGGCAAATACCAGCTGTTCTGGTTCTTCCAGGGTGGTATCGACACCCTCGCTAATGGCACCCAGCAGATTCTGGGCGGCTTGCTGCTGTGGTTGCGAACAACCAACCTGGCCAAGCAGCAAAAAGCCGGTAAAAAACAATCCAAAAATGAGGACAACCAAAAGTTTAATCAGGCGGGACATGCGATTCCTCCAGGGGCAACCAATTTAACGAAACGACTTGATAAAACTGGCACCTGGAGTGTAACGGCCGTTGCCCTAACCCAGATGACACCGGGCTGACAGTCGCCGAATAAAAAATGACAGAAAAGACAGTTTGAAAAATCCCTTGACACGAAAGTGAGAAACCTTTAGCATGCTGATTAGTGTTCTCTTGGCTACCCCAAGTAGCAAAAATCCAATAAATGCACCGCTCTAGCACGTGAGCCTGTTGCAGATTTGTGAACTGTCCATGACATGGTTGGTTGTGCAATAATTGCCTGCTGAGCCAGGGGATTTGTTCGCCCTTGGGGGTTTGTTTTACCGTTTTGCTCTTAAAGTTGTTAATGGCGTACAGCCAGCAGCAGCCAGGCAGTTTGGCTTGTTTGCTGGTTGCTCAACAGGAGGGAATATGCTTTAAGCTGTAAATAGATTTCACTTTTGTGCCAGTTGAAAAATCCATAAAGTTTTAACAAATGCAATCCGGCGTTTGGCTGCTTGCGCAAAGAACAAGGGGGTTCAACTGCCCAGCCGCAACGCCTTTCTACGATGGCATTTTTAAGACACCTTGCATAGGAGATATTCCAAATGAAAGCTAAATTGTATTTGCTCGTTAGTTTACTTGTAGCCGCACTTGTCTTTGCGGCTCAGGCGGGTCCCACGTACGCCAGTGTAAGTGCCGCCGATTGTTATGCGGCTGGCACTGGGGGCATTCCGGTTCTCACGTCGCTCGATTTTGACTACACCTGTTCCGCTGCTCAAACCGTCTATTTTGGCGTCTGTGACTCCGGCGGGGTTCCCAACGATGATTTATTTGATGTGCGGGCCAGTGGGCTGCTTGTTTCTTACAACTACTATCCAAATGGGACAGACGAATATACGGTAATGAGCCAATTCCAGGCTTCGGCGGGGGTGAATACGGCCGTTATGAACAGCCTCAACGCAGCGCCAGCTATACCTGCCACCTATTCCTATGTTGTCTCTTCTGACCCCAACGATGTGCCGACCTATCTGTCTGCCTACTGCGGCACCGACTGGAAAGGCATCGGCCCTGGCCCGAACGTTAGCTGCGATACCAATATCAACATTTTTACCACCGACACCGCTCCTTCAGATGGCACCCTGGAATTCCACGTGCTGTTGGGCAATGAAGCTTCCTTTGGCGATGAAATCAGCGTTGCGGCCATTAGCGTTGCGGCCGGGGAGCAATTGAACAATGTCACAATACCAAGTGTGCCTTCGCCACGCTACATGCGGCTTTGGTGGCAGCCCGCTGGCTCTAGCGATTGGTCGCTGCTCACCACCCAATATTGGCACGGGGGCGGCTCTCTCGCCGATGAGTTTGGTGTTTCTTGCAACGTCAGTGGGCCGCAGCCCTCTTATCACACCTCTTTTGCCAGTGCAGTGCCAGAAAGCCAGGTTTGCTTTGACCTGATGAACGGTTGTCAATAACAAGCACTGTTTTGTCGTAGGCGCGGGTGCTTTGGTCAACGCGCCATTACAATTGAATAGCTAAATGAAAGGGCAGGAGAAATCTTGCCCTTTTTCTTTGCATTTTGGTGCACTATCTTTGCAGATTTTAAACCCACCAGAGGAAGTGCAAAGATAGTTTTGGTGATTCACCGTTGAAAAATAATTTCATGCCCGGCCCTGTCAACGACGGCAGGTTTGATAAGTTCAGAAAATTTCGGGTCTTTTAGATTTGGCGGGGTCAGTCTGATTTTCGCACCAAATTGACGCGAATACATGCTAATTTTCGTGGGAATTCGCGCCAATTCGGTGCGAATCCCCTGAAATCCTAAGGAGCCAAAATTTCTTTAACGATGGAGTTGGTTGGTTTAGGGGATGGTGTAATAGCTGCTGCCGGCGCAGGCTTGGCAGAGGATACGGCCGTCTACCCCCACCACTTCTCGTCCATTCATCACCTCTTCCAGGCATTGTTGGCAAATGGTGCGGCGGCCCGGTTCGCTCAAAATTTCAGCCAGGGGCTGCCGCAGGGCAACGGCCTGCACCACCACCAGTTGGGCATCTGGGATGCGCTGGTAGCCGAGGAGGTATTCATGCCAGCGGCTGGGCTGGTTGGGGGCAAAAGTTTGGGCCAGGGTGCGGGAAACGGCCGTTGGCGCTACGCGCACGGCCTGCCCGGTGTGGGTATCAATTAACGTGGCCGCCACCTTGCCATAATCTTCCACGCGCAGGGTGCGCCGCCCTACAAACGAATCGGTAGCCACGGCAATGCCATCTGCCCCGCAGCCGTCCGTCTCTACGATGGTGAGCAGCCGCTTGTTGTTGTTGCAGAAAGGGGTGGTTGCCTCTGCCGTTAGCAAACCTAACGCGATGAGGCCACCCACGCCTAACCGCACGCCCAGCACCTGCCGGGGGCACAGATGATGATGCCGTGCGGCCGATTGGGCTAACAGGTGGGGCAACAGGGGGTGTAACGGCCGTTCCGTTTCACAATTCTCTTCCGTTTTTGGGGGCGTTTTTGGGTTCATTGTAATTCTGACGCACTCAAGTGCGTGAACAGCGGCACGTATGTCGTCGCGCTTTATCGCACCAGCGGTTAAAGTGGGCTCATTGTTGTGTAAACGGCCGTGTATACGGCAGACCATTGGGAACGAATAATGATGGCACTCCTTCTCTACTCCATTTTTAGCCTGATTGCAGCAGCGTTTGTTCTGTCTGCAGCAATACTGTCCTCTCGTTTGAGCCAGCAGGAATCCTGGATCGAACGGTATGATAACGTAGAAGGCAGATGGAACCAATCAACACCTCTCTGCGCCCGGTCTCGCGGTCAATAATCCGTCATTCCGGTACACCACTTCTGGTCGGGAGCCAGAAATTTGCCCGCAACGCAAAGGCACCACCCCCTTGCCCAACAACCCCGCTGTGTCATTTCCTCGTCAGGAACCCGTCATTTGGGCTAACGGCCGTTGCCGCCAACGGCCGTTTTGCCTGCCCCACTTCCCCTGATTTCACCCATGTGAATATACATACATCTTTTCCTTCAGAAATCACGACTATCCTCCTGTGAGAAAGGTGATTTTTTGGGGGGGCCTCTAGATTGACTCCTCTGATTCTGTATAACATAATGTAGATCTCATCAATGACTCATTTTGATGAGCAGGCATGAAGTTGCGGTAACTTACACAACCACATCAAAAAACAAGATTGCCTGGTTATGGTTGGCACGAGTAACGGCCAACGTTACTGAAAAGTATCTGTCTGGTGGGTTTTCGAAGAAATTTCCTCTCGTCTTTTTCAAAAAGACAGACTCTGCGACTTTTTGTTAAAAAAGAAGGTTTTCAGAGTATGAGAACCAGTATAGCGTCCTTTTTCCATTTCAACGGTGCTCCTCTGAAAATAGGACACGGATTGGACGGATTACACGGATAAGAAGTTTAGGAATCCGTAAAATCCGGTGCATCCGTGTCCTATCAATTCTGTTGATTTTCATTCATGGTGGTCGGCGACAGCCGGTGTCGTCTCTTGTGAAAATGTAGGGCGATTTGGTAAATCGCCGCCCGATTTACCAAATCGGGTCACGAACTCTCATCTGTGGTGGTGAGACCACTCCTGAAGTTTCCTGGCTGAAGCCCTGGTGATCTGGCAAAGGATTTGCAACAAAATAAGTGAGGAGGTGTAACAGTGAGCCACGGGTCAAAGAAAAAGGGTGCCCAGGACGACAAACCTTACCGAGCTTCGGCAGAATTGTGCCAGGCCCTCTTTGATCAAGCTACCGACGGCATCTTTATCGCGGACAAAACGGGGAAGCTCCAAGAAGTAAACCAACCTGGTTGTGACATGCTTGGTTATACTCGCGATGAGATGCTGACGTTCTCTCTGCAAGATTTGATTTCCCCTGAAGAGATGGCCAGCAGTCCACTCCGAATAAACGAGCTATTGGCGGGCAAGTCCTTTCTGAAAGAAAGAGCGCTGCGCTGTAAAGACGGCCGTTTACTCCCCACAGAAATCAATGCGCGCATGTTGGCCGATGGTCGGCTGTTGGGCATCGTACGTGATATCAGCGAGCGCAAGCAGGCTGAAGAACAACTTCGCGAAAGCAACGAACGCTTCCAACTGCTGGCCGAATCTTCCTTAACCGGCATCTACCTTATCCAGGACGGCCGTTTCCGCTATGTAAACCCGGCTATGGCCCACATCTTTGGTTATCGGGTTGATGAAATAACCGACAAACTTGGCCCCATGGACCTGGTTTCTGCCGACGATCAACCCCTCGTCGCGGAAAACATCCGCCGCCGTGTCGAAAATGAAGAGGAAGCCATCCGCTATGATTTCCGGGGCCAGCGCAACGATGGCACTGTCATTCATGTTGAAGTACACGGCCGTCGGATCGAGCTGGGCGGTAAAGCGGGCGTCATCGGGACACTTGTGGATGTAACCGAACGAAAACGGTCCGAAGCCGCCCTGCGCACCAGCGAGGAACAGCTACATCTGGCCCTGGATGCTGCCCAAATGGGCCTGTGGAGCTGGAACATTATTACGGGTGAGGTGGTGTGGTCGGCCAAATGTCGAGCCTTGTATGGCATACCGCTTGATGTGCCCATGAGCCACGAGCTTTTTCTACAGGCAGTGCACCCGAAAGATCGCGAACGTGTTGCTAAGGCACTGAATCGCGCGGTAGAGACCTGCACACCCTACGAAGAAACTAAACGAGCTGTCTGGCCTGATGGCTCCATCCACTGGACCCACTCCCGTGGCCAGGTTTACTACGATGCGGCTGAAAACCCCGTTCGTATAACAGGTGTTAGCTTTGATATTTCCAAATGGAAGGCGGCCGAGTCAGAACATCAGGTTCATCTTTGGTTTCTGGAAAGCCTGGACAAAGTAAACCGGGCCATGCAGGGCACCAACGATCTGGAACAAATGATGAGTAACGTGCTCGACACCCTGCTCTCAATCTTTGACTGCGATCGCGCCTGGTTGGTGTACCCATGTGATCCAGCGGCCGCCACCTGGCAGTTGATGATGGAGCGCACCCGCCCGGAATACCCCGGTGCGATTCCCATTGCAACCAAACTGCCCCTGGACCCGGTGGGATCGGCCGTTTTCCAAATTGTGCGAAATGCTCACCGACCCGTGCAGTTTGGCCCCAACTCTGAATATCCTGTACCCCAAGAGGTGGTCGAGGGATTCCAGGTCCAATCTTTTATTGCCAATGCACTCTACCCCAAAGTTGGGAAGCCCTGGTCTTTTGGCCTGCACCAATGCGCCTACCCACGCACATGGACGCAAGAGGAAGAACGCCTCCTCCAGGAAATCGGGCGACGGTTAGCCGACAGCTTAACCAGCCTGTTGTCTTTTCGTACGTTGCGCCAAAGCGAACAAAGGTTAGAGGAAGCGGAGCGCATCGCCCATTTAGGCTGGTGGGATCGCGATTATGAGGAGAATCGCATCGCTCTTTCCGATGAAGCCTGCCGTATTTTTGGGATTTCATTGGAGGTACGTGACTTTGTTCTGGCCGATTGGCATGAGCTGTGGCAGCAGCTCATTCACCCCGATGACCGGGCTGTGGCGGCGGAGGCTGCGGCAATGGCTTTGCAGGGAGGGCCACGCTACGAGGTCGAATACCGGGTCATTCAACCCGGCGGCGAGCTGCGCGTCATTCAAAGCCGGGGGGATGTGACCTGGGATGATGCCGGACGGCCGTTGCGCATGTTTGGCATTATGCAAGATATTACCGAACTCAGACAGGTAGAGGCGGAACTCCGCCGTAACCGCGAAACCGCCCTGCAATTTTCCCAGCAGCTGGCCGTGTTGCACGACGTAATCAACCGACTTTCGCTAGCAGACTCCTCTGATGAGTTGTGCCTGTTAGCCGTCGAGCTGGGTAAATCTAAATTAGGATTTGATCGGGTGAGCGTCTGGTTTGTTGACCGGGCAGAGAACATGTTTCGTGGGTCATTTGGTACCGATGAGAACGGTGAATTGCGAGATGAACGAACGGCCGTTATCGCCATCCAACCAACCGGCTTATCCTGGCGTGTACTCTCTCACCAGGCACCCCAAGCGTTTGTTGAACACCTCCCCCTCTACGACCACCAGGGCGTGCCAGTTGGCACAGGCCAAAATGCCATCGCGGGCCTATGGGATGGGGATAAAGTGATTGGCGTGATCAGCGTCGATAACCTCATCACCCAAAAACCCATTACCGAGAACTGGCTTGAAGTCTTAAAGCTGTACGCCACATCGCTGGGGTACCTGGTCACCCGTAAACGGGCCCAAGAGGCGCAAGCGCAACTGCTTACCCAGGTTCAAGATCAGTCCCAAAAAGTACACAACATTATGGACACCGTTCCAGAGGGCGTTGTCTTGATGAGCAAAAACCAGGTTGTCACCCTGACAAACCTGGTAGCCAAGGAATACCTGGCCCATTTGGCCCCCAACTGGGAACACAGCCCGCTCACGGCGCTTGGTTCCAAACAGTTGTACGAAATTTTGACCTCTCCCCCAAAAGGTTTGTGGCATGAAGTAAGCAGCCACAACCTGATCTTTGAAGTGATAGCCCGACCCATAGAAAATAGCCCCCATAATGGCGGTTGGGTGTTGGTGCTGCGTGATGTAACCCAAGAGCGGGATATTCAAAACCGGGTGCAGCGGCAGGATCGGCTGGCAGCTGTGGGGCAAATGGCCGCCGGTATTGCCCATGATTTCAACAACATCCTCACCGTGATCAAGCTGTATGCCCAGCTCATCGTCCGCACGGTTGAGCTACCCCGGCACGCAGAAGATCGGCTGAGCACCATCGAGCAGCAAACAGAACGAGCTACAGACTTGATCCAGCAAATTCTCGATTTTAGCCGTCAGTCAATTTTGGAGCGTCAGTCGTTTGACTTGTTTCCTTTTATCAAGCGGTTGGTTAAACTGCTGGATCGCACCCTGCCAGAAAATATTTCGATTGAGCTAGACCACGCGGAACAGGCCTTCCACATCATGGCAGACCCTTCGCGTATTCAACAGATTGTCATGAACCTGGCGGTGAATGCCCGCGATGCAATGCCCGATGGCGGGCGGCTGCATATTTCTTTGCGGCAAGTTCAAACCACAACGGTGACTTCGCTTTCGCTGAATGATTTGCCTGTGGGCAACTGGGTTCTTATGGAGATGTCTGACAATGGCACTGGAATTCACCCAGATGTGCTGGCTCATATTTTTGAGCCGTTTTTTACCACAAAGAAGGTGGGTGAAGGGACGGGGCTGGGCCTGGCTCAGGTTTATGGCATTATGCAGCAGCATGAAGGGTGTATTGATATGGTGTCGCAGATAGATGAGGGGACGACCTTTTTCCTCTATTTTCCGGCGCTGGACCGGGATGCCCACGCTGCGGACACGCCGGATCAATCGTTGTTAACAATGGGGCAGGGGCAAACGCTTTTGTTGGTTGAGGATAACCAGGTAGCGCGCGAGGCGCTTTTGGGTAGCCTGACATTGTTGAATTATGAGGTGATTGCTGCGGAAAACGGCCGTCTGGCCCTTGAAATTTTGGCGGAAAATGAGGCCAGCATAGACATGGTGATCAGTGATGTAGTGATGCCAGAAATGGGCGGCATTGCCCTGTTCCATGCTGTGCGTGAGCAGTACACACGCATTCCGGTTGTGCTGCTAACCGGGCACGCCATGAACAAGGATATGGAGAATTTAAAGCAATTGGGGTTGGCTGGCTGGATGTTAAAACCACCCGACCTGGTGGCTTTGAGCCATTTGCTGGCAGACGTTTTGCCGAGATAAAGCCGCCGCCGTTTTTCTGACGCACGCAGGCGCGTGGCGGCTGGCACCTGTGTCGTCGCGGGGCAAAATGATATGGGTTGTCGGGTGGGTCATTGTTGTAAGAAACGGCCGTTCACCTGCACGGCAACCTATTGGGAACGAAAAATGATGGCACTCCTTATATTTTCTATACTCAGCCTGGTGGTTTACCTTTTTACATAGCCGTACAGTTCGCTGATTGCCCCCTGATTCACCCGAAAAATAAACACGCCTCGCACCTCTCGCCTTTCCGCTGCGCTGCCCCATTCACAGCGCCAGCGCATGACGCTGCGCAAACCAAGGCCAAACAACTCCTCAGCCTCCAGTTGGGCCTGGGGATGCGTTTGGAAATAGCGGTGCCAATATTGGGCGATTGCTTTTTTCCCCGCGTAAAATGCGTCATCTGGGGCTGGTTCGCTGCTTTCAAAATGGCAGTCGTCCCGCATGATTGCGGTCATCGCCGCCACGTCGTGGGCGTTGAACGCTTCGGCAAAGGCCAG
Organism: Candidatus Leptofilum gracile; assembly: GCA_016713825.1. Lineage (GTDB taxonomy): Bacteria > Chloroflexota > Anaerolineae > Promineifilales > Promineifilaceae > Leptofilum > Leptofilum gracile. Next base: position 121,653 of record JADJOJ010000009.1, read on the forward strand.
CGCTAGCCGCGCCGTTTCTTCAATTCGGGCCATGTTTGCTTTTGCCATCGTTCACCTAATAACTGATGTTACGCACTCACTCTGGAAAAGATTTCAAAAGTCTCCAAGGCAATTGGTTTATCACCAGAGAGAAATTAGACTTTTGAAATCTACACTGCGTAACATGAGCTAATAATAAGATGTTGAGTAAATAGAAAAAAGTTTTTGAAAAATAATTATCAAAGATTTCGCAGATTTTGGTTCTGAAATCTGTTCAATCTGCGAAATCTGTTGATGTTTACACGTTTAACTGCGTCGGCGCAAACCCAGGTAGACGAGCAGCAGGGCAAAGGCGGCGCTGAGGAGGCCACCGGCAACGGCCGTTCGCCCCACACCTTCTTGTTTTTCCACCACCACTGGCGTACTTTCCGGCTTTTTCAGCATCGAATGCCAGTCGGGCACCTCATCTTTGGGTGGCAGACTGTACTTTTCTTGCCACCGTTTTTGGTAAGCGGCCCACTCTTCGGCCCAACGGCCGTTTTCCCACCCCAACTCTGCCTGGCAAATTTGCTGAATGCGCCCCTCAAACTGCGCTCCGCCCTGCGGCAGCAGCAGCCCCAGCCGCACCCGCCGCAGCAGCAAATCATCCAGATGCACCACACCTTCGCTGCGCGCCGCCCAGCGCAGCTCTGCCCACAGCACGTTGCTGTTGGGGATGTTGACCAGTTCATCCGATTGGGCCGCGTTTACCAACGCTTCTGCTTCCTGGCCGTAGCGACCAATCAGCCGTCGCCGGGTTTCTTCTGGCAGCCGCACGGACAAATCTTTTGTCACCTCGTTCAGTGCCGGGGCATCTTCATCAATTTTGGGCATCTCTGGCAGCGCCACCCGCGCCGCTTTCAGCGCGTCCAGGGCGATGAGGCGGAAGGTGGTCAGCTTGCCGCCGGTCACCGTCAGCAGCCCGTTTTCGGTCCACACCACATGGTCGCGCGATTCAGCCGACGGGTCTACCTTGCCGGTATTGATGACCGGGCGCACCCCGGCAAAGGTGGCCATCACGTCATCCAGCGTCAGCGCCAGCGACGGGTAGCGGGATTCAACGGCGGCCATCAGGTAGGCCACTTCGCCAGGGGTGATGTGCGGTTCGTGGCTCAACTCTTCCCCGTGATCCACGTCGGTGGTGCCCACCAGCGTCACGCCGTCCCAGGGAAAAATGAAGACAAAACGGCCGTCCAGTGGATGGTTAAACGAGACCGCCTGGGCAATGGGAAAGCGCCATTGGGGAAAAATGAGATGGCTGCCGCGCAACGGCCGTAATCGTGGTTCCTGGTCTACTTTTACCCGCAAATCATCGGCCCAGGCCCCCGTGGCGTTGATGACGATTTTGGCGCGGACTGACTTTTTGCGGCTGGTTTCACGGTCTTGCAGCGTCACGCCCACCACCTGCCCCTCTTCCCGGACGAGATCGACGGCGGCTGTGTAATTTACGGCCGTACCGCCCGCCGCCACCGCCTCGCGGATGACCCGCAGCACCAGACGGGCATCGTCTGTTTGGGCATCAAAATAGTGGAACGCGCCCGCCAAATCCTGCACGTTCAGGCGCGGGGCCAGCATCCACACCTCCTGCGGGCTGTAGTAGCGATGGCTCCATTGCAGCGCCACCAAATCGTAAAACGACAGCCCGGCGCGGACGAGCCATTTTTCGCGAAGTTGGCCGCTGCCTTTTTCGTTGGCCAGCAAAAAGCCCAGCGGGTCCACCAGCCCCGGCGCGGATTCTTGCAGCCGCTGCCGCTCCTGCACGCTGGCCTGCGTCAGCCCAATTTTGCCCTGCTTCAGGTAGCGCAGCCCGCCGTGTACCAGCTTGGAGCTGCGGCTGGAGGTACCAAAGGCAAAGTCGCGCTGCTCTACCAGCAGCACTTTTAAGCCCAGCCGGGTCGCCTCGCGCAAAATGCCCGCGCCGGTAATGCCGCCGCCCACCACCACGATGTCCCACGGCTGGTCTAAATTCTTCCAAATCTGTTCACGCCAGTTTTTATTCCACATAAAAGTTAATCCCGTAGCCGCCGTTTCTTAACTGCGAAAAAGTTTGCCAGTTTGCCAGTGGGCGAGTGCGCCGGTAGGGTTATTCACCCCTTCACCCGTTCACCCGTTCACCTTGTCACCCTGTCACCCCCTCATCCCTTCACCAAAACCCCCGGATTCATCACCCCTGCCGGATCAAACTGCCGGGCGACGGCTTCTAAGGTGTGAATACCCAGCGAACCTTTTTCCGCTGGCAAATAAGGCTGGTGGTCGCGGCCGACGCCGTGCTGGTGGCTGATGGTGCCGCCGTGCCGCACGATCGCCTGGCTGGCGGCCGTTTTCATCGCCGTCCATCGTGCCAAATTCAGTTCCGGGTCTGGCGCGAGGCGGAAGAGGTAGGTGGTGTAGATGCTGCAGCCGGTGGCGTACATGTGCGACAGGTGGGTGAAGACGTGCAGCTGCTCGTCGAACTGGGCCATGGCGTTTTTGAGGCTGGTTTCGATGTCGTTGAGGGTGGCGTCTACCTGGTTCCAGGTAACGGCCGTTTCCAACGTATCTACCCCGTACCCCAGCTCCCACAGCACATTGCGCAGGTACGGCGTGCGGAAGCGCCCCTTTTGCCATTGGCTGCCAAACTGCTGCCCCACGTGGATGCCGCTGTGCGCCTTGGCCATGTCCACCGCCTCACTGCGGGCGGTGTTGACGATGTGTCGGTTGCCGCTAAACCCAATCAGCAGCATCGACTTGTTCTCGTCCACGCCGCGCAGGCTCAGCAGCCGCTCCAGCGTGCCGATGAGCAGCTCGTGCCCGGCCAGCTTGAGCGTCGTTTCCGTCTCGATGCCGGTGCTGAGGCGCAGCATGGAGAGGGGGAGATTGGCCTGGAGCATTTGGCGAACGGCCGTTTTCCCAGCCTCAAAATCGGGGAAGAAGATGGCGTTAAACGATTCCCGCTCCGGCAAGGGGGAAATGCGCACCGTGGCTTCGGTGATGATGCCCAGGCGGCCTTCGGAGCCGAGGACGAGCTGGCGCAAATCTGGCCCGGCGGCGGAGGCGGGCAGGGGTGGCAGGATGAGATCGCCTGCCGGGGCCAGCAGCTTGCCCCCCGCGAACAGGTCTTCGATACGGCCGTACCCCCGCGACTGCTGCCCGCTGGAGCGCGTCGCCACCCAGCCGCCCAGCGTGGAGTATTCAAACGACTGGGGAAAATGACCCAGCGTGTACCCTTTGGCCCGCAGCTGGGCTTCCATTTCCGGCCCGGCCACGCCCGCGCCAAAGGTGGCCAGCTGGCTGGTGCTGTCCAGCGCCGTCAGGCGGCTGAGCCGCTGTAAATTCACGGTGAGCACGGGGCGGTCGCCCGGCTCCGGGTTGATGTGGCCCACCACGCTGGTGCCGCCGCCGTACGGAATCAGCTTCAGGTCGTGGCTGCGGGCCAGTTGCAGCAGGGTGAGCACGTCGGCTTCGGTTTGGGGGAAGGCGACGCCGTCGGGGAAGGTGCCAATTTGGCCGCTGCGCAGGGCAATCCAGTCTGGAAAGCTTTGGCCACGGGCGTGCATCAGCCGCGTTTCGGCGTCCGTTTGGATGAGCGGGTGAGCGGGCAGGCGGCTGGCGGGCACGGTGGCCACGGCGTCGGCCAGGGTGGCATCCTGCGGTGGCGTGGTTTCGCCCACCAGATCAACCAGAAATTCGCCTGCTTTTTCGGGGAGGGGGTGGTGTACGGCCGTATCGCCCCAACCATTCCATCGTTTCATAGCTGCCATCCTTTGGTTTGTCGCTTTATAGATTGGTCCAATCTTGGTGAGCGTTTGGTTTCTTGAATGATAGGTCAGATGTTGGGTAGTTGTCCAGAAGGCTGGAGAAAGTGCCAGGCACAGGGCTTTGGGTTTTAAGCAAGTAAAGCCGTTCTGCCCTGTGCCTGGCACTTAAAGATCGCCACCAAGAAATTTGCGCGGGGATGGGATTTTTGTGAAAATGCGTCATGCAGCCTATAGGGTATCCGGTTAATCATGCGCTGTTGCAGCGCTATTGGCAAAATTTTATGGCGACGGGGTCGGTAACGGCCGTTCCCGGCGCAGAACCAGACCTGACTGTCATCCAATCGTGGCAGCGCTGTGCCCCGTTGTCTGACCCCACCGTTGTGCCCCATCCTCCCATCTTGCGCGAGCCTGCGCTGCAATCGCTGCTCAAAGCCCAGCAAGAAATCATCACCGTTTCCATTCCATTTATGGAAGATATGCATCAATATATCGAAGGCTCCGGCGCGGCAATTTTGCTGGCAGATGGCACTGGCTGTTTGCTGGCGCTGTGTGGTGATCCGGTGGCGCAGGAGATGGTGCAGGCGCGAAATTTGGGGGTGGGGGCGTACTGGTCGGAGCCGTATTTGGGCACCAATGCGCTGGCGGTGACGCTGGTTTCGGCGATGCCGGTGCAGGTGGTGGGGGCGGAACATTATTTCCGCACGTTCCACAAATTCACCAGCACGGCGGCCCCGATTCATGATGTGAACGGCCGTATCATCGGCATCATCGGCGTGGTGAACAGCGCCGATGACGCCACGTCGCACACCCTCTCGTTGGTGATGGCCGTGGCGCGGGCGATTGGCAACCAGCTTCAGGCCGAGCTGTATCTGGAAGAAGCGAATCGCCGCCTGACGGAGCTGAACACCATCATGGAGTCGATTACAGAGGGGGTGCTCACCTGGAACAGTGTGGGTCGGATCAACCATGCCAATTCGCAGGCCGGGCGGCTGCTTAATTTGTCGCCGCCGTCGGTGCTGGGCTTGCCGTTGACGGAGGTGATTCATCTGCCAGAACTGCTGCAAACTGCGCTGAAAAACAACCACGATTTAGAAGATGCAGAATTGATTTTAGACGTGAAGCTCACTGGTGAGCAGCTGCAAACGGTGGTGACGCTGCGCGGGGTGTGGGAACACGGTCGTCCGGTGGGCTACATGATGATGTTACGGCCGATGGCGCAGGTGCGCCGCCTGGTGCATCAGCAGGTGGGCAGCCAGGCGATGCTGAAGCTGGAAGACATTTTTGCCGAATCGGCGGCGATGCGCCCCATCACCCGGCAAGCACGCATTGCCGCGCGGGGCAGCGCCCCGGTGCTGCTGCACGGCGAGGGGGGCGTGGGCAAAAACCATCTGGCGCGGGCTATTCACAACGACAGCGCCCGGGCCGACAAGCCGTTCATCTCCATCAATTGCCGGGCCATCCCGCGCGAGCTGATTGTGAGTGAATTTTTGGGGCACGAGAAAGAGTCGGGGCGAGACGGCCGTCCGAGCAAGTTTGAGCTGGCAAATGAGGGGACGCTGCTGCTGGACCAGGTAGAGAGTTTGTCGCTGGAAATGCAGTCGGCGCTGCTGCACGTCATTGAAACGGGGCACGTGATGCGCCTGGGAAGTTCTCGGCCCATTCCGGTGGATGTGCGGGTGATTGCGGCGACCTCGGCAGATTTAAAAACGGCCGTTGCCGACGGCAACTTTCTCTCTCACCTTTATTACCGCTTTTCTGTGTTCAACATCACCATTCCGCCGCTGCGGGAGCGCGAAGAGGATATTTTGCTGCTGGCCAAGCGGCTGTTGGCCCGGTCGGCGCGGCGGCATGGGCAGCTTTTAGTGCTAGATAGCGAAGCGGCGGCAATTTTGAGCCGGTATCCCTGGCCGGGAAACGTGCGCGAGTTGGAGATGGTGCTGGAGCGGGCCGCCTACCAAAGCAGCGATCATGTGATCAAGCTGATGGATTTGCCAGAAAATGTGCGAAACGGCCGTGTGGTGATGGGGCGCGGGCCAGAAGCCCAACCCGTACTATCTGCGTCTGAAGCGGAGCGAGAAGCGATTATTCGGGCGGGCTGGGCCTGCAAAGGGCGGGTCACAGAGATGGCGCGGGAGCTGCAAATTGGCCGCACCACGCTGTGGCGCAAGATGAAGTTGCACCAAATTGACCTGGTTCGGTTTCGGAACGGCCGTTAAAACCGCCTCGCTCCCTCTGCTCTGTTTCAGAATGAAACAAAAAACCCATTTAACTGTTTCAGTGTGAAACAAAACTGGGCACTTGATTGATGGAATCGACTGGATGCTCGTATAGTATCCGGGTATTGTATAAACTACACAACAAGACCGAACCTTACACTGTAGTCACTGCCCAAACGATATTTCAGAAACTATCTTTTTTTAAGATGACCGTCTATTCCGGTTGTCTGTTTACGCTTGCTTCTGTCGGGCAACCTGGTCTTTTTGGTTACCTGCGGTGCCTAAACACCACAGGTAAGGAGGTGAAAACGGGGATTAGTCTAAATAACCACCATTTCTCAGATGAACCACTTTTTGTTTTAACAAGACACAGCTTTAAGGCTGTACTTACTTACCAGGGAATTTGGAAGAAGTAAATCAATTTTAAGGAGAGGATAACATGAGTGCTTTTCTAGGTGAAATTATTGGGACAATGTTGCTCATTCTGTTGGGCGATGGCGTTGTGGCAAATGTCCTGTTGGCGAAATCAAAAGGTAATAACGCGGGCTGGATGGTTATTACCACTGGGTGGGGTTTGGCGGTGTTTGTGGGTGCATATTCCGTTGCGTCTGTAAGCGGTGCCCACCTGAACCCGGCTGTAACCGTTGGTTTGGCAGTGGCTGGCAACTTTGAGTGGAGCCAGGTACCGGCCTACATCATTGCCCAAATGATTGGCGCATTCATTGGCGCTGTTCTTGTTTACTTGCATTACTACCCGCATTGGTCAGAAACAAAAGATGCTGGTTTGAAACTGGCTGTTTTTTCCACAGGCCCAGCCATTCGCAACACAGCCTGGAACCTCGTTAGTGAAATTATCGGCACGTTTGCACTGGTTTTTGGCATTTTGGTTATCAAAGGTGCCGTTATGGATTCCAGCGGTTCGGCCGTTCCGATCAACATGGGTGCCTTGGGCATTGTCCCGGTCGCGTTTCTGGTTTGGGGCATTGGCTTGTCCCTGGGTGGCCCGACTGGGTATGCCATCAACCCGGCTCGTGACCTGGGCCCGCGTATTGCCCATTTCCTCCTGCCCATCCCCGGCAAAGGCGATTCCGACTGGGGTTACAGCTGGATTCCGGTTGTTGGCCCCATCATTGGTGGCGCACTGGGCGCTATCCTCTGGGTTGCCCTTGGCAGTTTCTAAAAACCGTCAAGCCCACAGCCGGGTTATCTGTTAGACAGTTGCCTGAAATGCTTGTTAGGTTTTAACCTGAAACAGTGTTGAGTTGAGGGTGCTTCATCCCGCCTTTGGCGCTTCTCCAGGGTAGGAGCGCCCTCAATTCAGATAGGTGTATTTCCCCCCTTTAGGTGAAGGAGAGTCCAAATGAAAAAGTTGATAAACGATGTTGAAAATGTTGTCAGAGAGCAGCTTGAAGGGATGGCATTGGCTCATCCTGAGCTGAAAGTTAATTACGATCCCTATTTTGTGGTGCGTGCAGATGCACCTGTAGAAGGCAAAGTGGCGTTGGTTTCTGGTGGTGGCAGCGGCCACGAACCGATGCACGGCGGGTTTGTGGGCATGGGTATGCTGGATGGCGCTTGCCCCGGCGAAGTGTTTACTTCCCCCACGCCAGACCAGATGTATGAATGTGCCAAAGCAGTAGACAGCGGCGCTGGCGTGCTGTTTTTGGTGAAAAATTACACCGGTGACGTGCTGAATTTTGAAACGGCCGCTGAGCTGGCCTATGCGGAAGGCATCAAGGTGCAATCGATTTTGATTGATGATGATGCGGCCGTAAAAGACAGCCTCTACACGGCTGGTCGGCGCGGGGTGGGCACCACGGTTATCGTAGAAAAGATCGTGGGCGCTGCGGCTGAAGCTGGCTACGACCTGGATCAATGTGCCGATCTGGCGCGCAAAGTGAACATGTACGGCCGTTCCATTGGCATCGCCCTCACTTCTTGCATTGTTCCTGCCGCTGGTAAGCCCACCTTCGACCTGGGCGACGGCGAGTTTGAGTTTGGCATTGGCATCCACGGCGAACCGGGCCGCAAACGCTTGCCCATGACGTCGGTGGATGAAATTACGGCGATGATGGCTACGGCCGTTTTGGACGACGAAGCATACAGCCGCACCGTGCGTGAATGGGACAACGAAGAAGGCTCCTGGGTAGAAAAAGAGCTGACCGACGAACCGTTTAAATCGGGCGACTCCGTCATCGCTTTTGTCAACAGCATGGGCGGCACCCCCGTCTCTGAACTGTATGCCGTCTACCGCAAGTTGGCTGCCGAATGTGAAGCGCGTGGCGTTACCATTGCCCGCAACCTCATCGGCCCCTACATCACCTCCTTGGAAATGCAGGGTTGTTCCCTCACCCTCGTCAAGACAGATGATGAAATCCTGAAATTCTGGGACGCCGCCGTGAATACGCCTGGTTTGCGTTGGGGTGTGTAGTGCCCGTAAACAGTAATCAGTAGGTCAGTAATCAGTGGGTCCGTGGATGGCAACTGACGACTGAATACTGATCACTGAATACTGAAAAAGAAGGAACCGATGATAACCAAAGACCAGATAGTGCGGTGGCTGGAAAAAACAGCGGCCGTTTTACAAGAAAATAAAAGTTACCTCACCGACCTGGACTCCGCCATTGGCGATGCCGACCACGGCACCAACATGGATCGCGGCTTCCGCAAGGTGATGGAAAAATTACCCACCGTTTCCGACAAAGATATTGGCAACATTCTCAAAACCGTCGGCATGACGCTGATCTCCAGCGTGGGCGGGGCCAGCGGGCCGCTGTATGGCACGTTTTTTATGCGCAGCGGCATGGCGATGGCCTCCAAAGAAGAGCTAAGCGACGAAGATTTGTTTAAGCTGCTCCAGGCTGGTGTAGAAGGTGTTTTGCAGCGTGGTCGGCCAAACCTGGAAGACAAAACGATGTACGACGCCTGGGCACCCACCTTGGAAGCGATGCAGAATGCGTTGACGGCGGGGATGGGAACGGTGGAATTGATGGAAACGGCCGTTGCCGCCTGTGAACAAGGAATGAAAAACACCATCCCCCTCCAGGCACGCAAAGGCCGCGCCAGCTATCTGGGAGAACGCAGCATTGGGCATCAGGACCCCGGCGCAACCTCGTCTTACCTGATGCTCAACGCCCTGCTAGAAACCGTTAAAGAATAGTTACCCCCTCCCTAACCCTCTCCCTTCGGGGGAGGGGACAGGCTCTCCTCCCTTTGGGAGGGGATTGAGGGGAGGGTTACGTTTAAGAAGGAGTAAAAAATGTCTAAATATGTAGCAGCAATTGATCAGGGTACTACCAGCACCCGTTGCATGATTTTCAACCACAGCGGCGAATCCGTCGCTATTCACCAGATGGAACATGAGCAAATCTTCCCCAAACCAGGTTGGGTTGAGCATGATCCGATGGAAATTTGGGCACGCACCCAAGACGTCGTCAAAGGGGCGATGGAGCGGGCCGGCATTACCACCAAAGATTTGGCCGCCGTAGGCATCACCAACCAGCGCGAAACCACCGTAGTTTGGGACAAAAACACCGGCAAGCCATACCACAACGCCGTCGTTTGGATGGACACCCGCAACGACAAAGTTGTGGCCGAAATGGCCAAAGATGGCGGCCAAGACCGCTTCCGGCCCCAGGTAGGCCTGCCGTTGGCCACCTACTTCTCTGGCCTCAAGGTGAAATGGCTGCTCGACAACGTGCCCGCCATCCGCGAAGCCGCCGACGCTGGCGACGCCCTCTTCGGCAACATCGACACCTGGCTCATCTGGAACCTGACCGGTGGCCCTAACGGTGGCGCGCACGTTACCGACGTGACCAACGCCAGCCGCACCATGCTCATGAACCTGGACACGCTCAGCTGGAACGCTGACATCGCTGCCGCGATGGGCATCCCCATGAGCATGTTGCCCACCATCAAATCTTCCTCCGAGGTATACGGCTACACCCTGGACGATGGTCCATTTGGTGGGCGTATCCCGGTGTCGGGCGACCTGGGCGACCAGCAAGCTGCCACGGTAGGGCAAGCTTGCTTTAGCCCCGGCGAAGCCAAGAACACCTACGGCACCGGCTGCTTCATGATTTTGAACACTGGCACCGAACCTGTACCGTCTAACAACGGTTTGCTGACCACCCTGTGCTACAAATTTGGGGACCAACCGGCCGTTTACGCCCTGGAAGGCTCCATCGCCATCACCGGCGCGTTGGTGCAGTGGCTGCGCGACAACCTGAAGATGATCAAATCGGCACCTGAGGTGGAAGAATTGGCCAAGACCGTGGATGACAACGGCGGTATCTACTTTGTACCGGCCTTCTCTGGCCTGTACGCACCGTACTGGAAGGATGATGCCCGTGGTGTGATTGCTGGTTTGACCCGCTACGTGAACCGGGGCCACTTTGGCCGGGCCACGCTGGAAGCCACCGCCTACCAGACCCGCGAGGTTTTGGATGCGATGAACGCAGACTCTGGCGTAGACTTGACCGCGCTGAAGGTAGACGGCGGTATGGTGTTCAACAATCTGCTGATGCAGTTCCAGGCAGACGTGTTGGGCGTGCCGGTGATTCGGCCCAAAGTTGCGGAAACGACGGCTTTGGGTGCGGCTTACGCTGCTGGTTTGGCGGTTGGTTTCTGGAAGAACACGGACGAGATGCGCGAGAATTGGGGCGTAGACAAGACGTGGGAACCGGCTACGGACAGCAACGCCAGCACTGAGCTGTATGCGATGTGGAAGAAAGCCGTTACCCGCACCTTCGACTGGGTTGAATAATTGGCTGAATAGGTTTTGAATAGAAAGGTTCTCGTCGGCGGAAACGGCCGTCGAGAACCTTTTTTGTACCTGCCAGAAGATAAACGGGGCGCAGATAACAGTGATGAGCCCACTGAAAAAACAAACCGCAAAGACGCAAAAGACGCGGCGTTTTAAAGATTACCAAAGAAAAATCTCTGCGGTCTCTGTGCCTCTGCGGTGAAATCACCCTTTTTCCAGTAGAGTCATCACTGTCTAACTCAAATAGTGACATGTGGCAATAAACAAAGAAAGTGTGTGGGGATGGTTGGCATAGTCGTTGTTTCTCATAGTGCAACTTTGGCGCAAGGGGTTCGTGAATTAGCAGAGCAGATGGTACAGGGGCAGGTGCCCCTGGCTGTGGCTGGCGGCATTGATGACCCGGAGCAGCCTATTGGTACCGACCCGATGAAGGTGCTGGCGGCCATCGAATCTGTTTACGGCGAAGATGGCGTGCTGGTGCTGATGGATTTGGGCAGTGCGCTGCTGAGCGCTGAAATGGCGCTGGAATTTTTGCCGGAGGAACAGCAGGCCAACGTGAAACTGTGCGCCGCGCCGCTGGTGGAAGGCACGATGGCCGCCGCAGTGCAATCCATGGTGGGCGGTACGCTGGCCCAGGTGCTGGCGGAGGCGGAAGGGGCGCTGGCGGTAAAGGCGGCGCAGCTCAATCTGGCAGCGCCGGAGTTGTTGAACGAGGTGGCTGGGGCACCGTCGGCCGTAAGCCAGGGGGAAACGGCCGAAACCACCCTGAAAATTCGCAACAAGATGGGACTGCATGCCCGTCCGGCGGCCAACTTTGTGCAGGCGGCCAACAAGTTCCAGGCAGAAATCACCGTGCGCAAGGATGAGAGGACGGCCAATGCCAAGAGCATCAACCAGGTGGCCACGCTGGGGGCGCGGCAGGGGGAAACGATTTTGGTTACGGCCGTTGGCCCCGACAGTGCTCAAGCGATTGAAGCGATCCAGCAATTAGCCGCCGACAATTTTGGCGAACGAGAAACAGACGCTGCGCCGGAAATGGTGGAAACGGCCGTTCCCGACTCCCCCCAACCAACCGCAGGCCAACTGCACGGCATCGCCGCCTCGCCAGGGATTGCCGTTGGGCCAGTGCTGCAATACCGGCCTCGGCTGCCCGCCATCGAGCGGGAGACGGGCAAAAATGGTGCGGCAGAGTGGGCACGGCTGCAAACGGCCGTAAATACGGCCGTCTCCGAGCTGCAAACGTTACAAGCGCAAACCGCCAGGCAGGTGGGCGCGGACGAAGCGGCGATTTTTGAGGCGCATCAGCTCATCTTGCAAGACCCGGATTTGCAAACGGCCGTTCAAACCACCCTTAACACCGAGCAAATCAACGCCGAAGCTGCCTGGCAGGAGGCGATCGAAGCGACTGCCGCGCAGTTTGCCGCGATGGACGATCCGTACTTCCGGGCGCGGGCGGCGGATGTGCAGGATGTGGGCAACCGGGTGCTGCGCCATTTGTTGGGGGTGAGTATGCCGTCGCTGGAGGCGGAACGGCCGTACATTCTCGTCGCCGCTGATCTGACGCCGTCCGACACGGCGCGGCTGAACCCGGCGCTGGTGCTGGCCATCTGCACGGAGCTGGGCGGGGCGACGGCCCACAGCGCGATTTTGGCGCGGGCTTTGGGGATTCCGGCGGTGGTTGGGGCAGGCCATTCGCTGGCAGAGTTGGCTGAGGGACAGGTGGTGGGGGTAGACGGCCGTACCGGCCAAATCTGGCTCACCCCGGACGACGCGCAAATTGGCGAACTACAAGCGATGCGGGACGCCTGGCAGGCGGCGCAGCAGGCGGCCAAAGCGGCCAGCCAGGCGATCGCCCACACCGCCGACGACGTGCGCATTGAGGTGGCGGCCAACATCGGTGGGCCGCATGATGTGGCCGTGGCGCTGGGCTACGGGGCCGAGGGCGTGGGGCTGTTCCGCACCGAATTTTTGTTTTTGGACCGGCAAGAAGCGCCCAGCGAGGCGGAACAGCTGGCGGCCTACCGGCAGGTGGTGGCCGGGCTGGGCGACCGTCCGCTCATCATCCGCACGCTGGACGTGGGCGGCGACAAGCCGCTGCCGTATTTGGATTTGGGCGAAGAGGAAAATCCATTTTTGGGCTGGCGCGGGATTCGTTTTTGCCTGGACATGCCGGAGATTTTCATGCCGCAGCTGCGCGCCATTTTGCAGGCCAGCGTGCGGGAGGATGGCACGACCGCCAACGTGAAGCTGATGTTCCCCATGATTGGCACGCTGGCGGAGCTGCGCCGGGCCAAGGCGATGCTGCAAACCGCCCGCGAGCAGCTTCAGGACGAGGGGAAGCCGTTTGCCGACGATCTGGCCGTGGGCATCATGATTGAGCTGCCCTCGGCGGTGGCCGTGGCCGATCTGCTGGCGGCGGAGGTGGACTTTTTCAGCATCGGCACGAACGATTTGACGCAGTACGTGATGGCCGCCGACCGGGGCAACGCCAACGTGGCGGAGCTGGCGCAGGCGTTCCAACCGGCGGTGCTAAGAATGATTCGGCAAACGGCCGTTGCCGCCAAAGAAGCAGGTATTTGGGTGGGGATGTGCGGGGAGCTGGCGGGCAATCCACTGGCGACACCGCTGCTGCTGGGCCTGGGCCTGACGGAGTTGAGCATGGCCGCGCCGTCCATCCCGGCGGTGAAAGCGGCGCTGCGCCATTGGACAGTGCCAGAAGCGGAAGCGTTGGCGGCTGAGGTGTTGAAGTTGGATTCGGTAACGGCCGTTCAATCCCACCTGGAAGCCGCAGAGAAGTAAGATAATTGGTGGCAAGGTGAGACGCTTGTCACAGCCAGATAGCACTTTCAATCCTATGAAAACCTTATTCACCAAAAAACGTTGTTTGTTAGCGACGGTCTTGATGCTTTTGCTTTATGCTTTTGTATTCAATCGTCCCTTGGTTGGTTCAGAATGGGTATTGAAGGCGATTGACGGGCAACGCGCTGTTTTCGACCCAGATGGTCCAGAACCTTCCATTCGATTTCTTCCATTCATTTATGATGGGTACACTGGTTGCAATCAGTACGAGTTTGGCCTGTTTTTACGATTTGGTCAATTCATGAAATTGGGCAATACAGGTATAACGGAGCGTGGTTGTGCCAATGAAGTCATGGAACAGGAAAACCAAATACGACACGCGCTGGTTAACGTTAAAAGGTATCATCACCTGGGTGATGTTCTCTATTTAATCAGTTCGGATGGTACCATCCTCAAATTTGAACGGTAACGAGCAAAGGTGCGACGCACTGCCGAAGTGCGTCGCACCTTGGGGGAAGCTAATCGGTGGGGGAAACGGCCGTTTCCCCCACCATTTGTGCTATACTTTGCCCATGAACGCATCAGAAGCGAAAGCCTACATTCAGCGCTGGGAAGCGGTTGCCGCCATTGAGCAGCAGGAGCAGCAAACGCGCTCTGTGGCCGAGAATTGGCGGCAGCTTAACGCCATAAAGCGTCGCGCTGACCGCTTGGGCATTACACAGCAAGCCGATGAAGGGGAAATGGCTCTCTTTTTGCGCTGGGCCAGCTTAAAAGCACAGCATGTTGCCGACTGAACCCGCCACTCCTTTTCATGACCCGCTGGAATCCCTGCAAAAGCTGCTATCCCAATTTGATTACCAGGGCGTCATCATTGGCGGCATTGCCGTCAGCCTTTTGGGTCAGGCTCGCTTCACCGAAGACCTCGATGCGTTGGTGCTCCTCTCTATTGAAGACATCCCCGACTTTTTAGCGGCAGCCCACCAGGTTGGCATTGAACCCCGCATTGCTCAGGCAGATGAGTTTGCCCGACGCAACCGAGTTTTGCTTTTGCGCCACGCTGCCTCGCAAACAAATATTGATATTTCTCTAGGCATTCTCCCTTTTGAAGAAGAAATGGTAGCCAGAAGCCAGGTTCACGAAATTGATGACGCCTTGAAAATCCATCTGCCCACGCCAGAAGATTTGATAATCATGAAGGCCATCGCCCACCGCCCCAAAGATTTACTCGATATTCAAGGCATTATTCGCAGTCATCCTCAATTGGATCGGGAGCGCATTGAAGCATGGGTAGTGCAGTTTGCCGACCTTTTAGAGAAGCCAGAGCTTTGGGACGATATTGCCGATTGGTTACAGTTGTAGACGTGCAAAAATGGGAAGCTTCTGGTCGCTAGTTTTGGGATTAGACAGGGATAAACACAGATTCACACTGATTTTGATGAGATTGGTGTGAATCTGTGTTATGTTTTGGGGGGAACGGCCGTTTCCCACCTAACTTATACTAAAATTCAGGCGTTCAAGATGACAAAGTAGGCGGCGCGGCTGCACATACATGCGCCGACGCCAAGGCCGCAGCCGGGGTGAGGTTTTGCGCTCGCTGAAGACCGCGCCGGAGCAGGGGTCAATAGTTATGATTACAGATGAAAACTTTATGCAGATCATTTTACAAAAAGTTCCCCAATTTACTGAACATTGGGAAAAACATCTAGCCTATTGGGAAGGTGATGAACGTGGCCCTTGCATTGACATAAGTTCATTTTCGGACTATGTAATTAGCCTTATCATTGATGAAGATTTAAGTCAGTTGCCCAGGATATTTGATTTGATGGAACGGTTTATAGTGGAAGGTGAGGAGACCGTAGGTAATGTTGTAACCACATGCTTCTTAGAAAACATCATTAATCGAACTGGGGCAACCATTGATCCTAAATCATTCGTACACTTACTTGGCCCACAGTCGCGAATTTACTGCCAAGCATGGGATGAATTTACAGGAATGAAAACGGAAGGACTTTGGCGACATCAAGATGTTTTGGGCGGGAGTCCTATGCCCCAGAAAGATGAGCTTTTTACTCTTGAGACATATAAAGAGCTATTGATAAAGTACAGAAAAATTCATAAAAGAGCAGAATACCTCCCTTACCAGCATCCTTTGCAAGATCAACTGTCTAGCCTTCGACGTGAATACCGATCCCGCCTTCCCATTTATCTTTTGGCAAGATGTCCAATTTGCGGTGGGCGAGTGTCGGAACCTATTGATACGTTCAGTTTGAATGGTATAGGATGGGCAAGGCCTCAAAAAAGAGGGTATGGTTGGTATGGGGTAGTACAAGCTACATCCTCCTCCAGACGCACAACACTAATGGGGTCTTCACCTAGCTACAAGGCAGAATGTGACCATGTGCGGCTTTTAGCAGCAGGTGTCAACTTAAATTGTTTGCAACCCGACGATGTAGATGAAACAATCGAGTTTCTTTCTGAAAGACCTTATGTCATGGCACCATTACTCGAACTCGACAATTCATATGCTGTTTTACATACTTTGCCTGTGGGGCGGTTAGACGACCTCAAACTCCAGCCCCATTATACAGCCTATTTCGTAACATATTTCACGGCAGATGAAGCGGCATATGAGAACATTTTGCGTGATTCTCATGGGAACTTCATTATTCCAGGTTTCGCGGACTACGATTTATTGAAGTGGATAGAGGCCGGTAAGTTATTTTGGCTTGATCCTAATCAGGAGGCTTCGACTCTAATGGATAGGAGTTCGTCAGCAGATTTTCCCTACAATAATATGAAGGGGTTTGAAGGGCCATGTACCATAGAGGAAGGGCAGATAAAACAGAGCTATAAGAATCAACATCAAAAAGCTCATTTGTGTGATGGTGTTAATTTAAATGAAGGGTTCTTTAAAAATTTATGGAATTCAATTTTTGGATAAGCAGAAGAATCGGTGGAGAGGCAACTAGAGAAAGAACCTGACTGTTTTTCTGAGGGAGGACAGTCGTTATTGATTGTATTGAATCGAGGTTTGGTCTCATCATTCTCTTTTACTCAAATGAACACGAGCCTGTTCATGTTCACGGTAAATTTCAGGGAACTGAGAACAAGGCCGAGATAATTATTGAAAATGGGCAAATCGTTGAGATTCGTTTTACATCAGTAAGAGGCAAGAAGCCGTTGCCACGCTCGCAAATGAAAAATTTTAGGAGCGTTGTGGAACAATACGCAGAGGACATTGTTCAAAAATGGATAGATTACTTCGTACTTCACAAAGCAGTAGCGTCAGAGACGATCACGAAGAGGATAAAATGATGCTTGCCGAAAATGAGGTCATCGAAATAAGAAAAGCTGACTACGTTGGCGCGTACAAAATTCATCTTTTGTTCAGCGATAACCAAGAACGTGTTGTGGATTTCGAGCCTTTTTTGCGCAACTCCTTGAACCCCATGATTCAAAAATATCTTGATCTTGATCAGTTCCAGAATTTCACGGTTGAGTACGGCGATTTGTTCTGGAATGATTATGATTTGTGCTTCCCCATCGCCGATTTGTACGAGGGAGGACTGTAAGCCAAAGGTGCGACGCACTTTCAAAGTGCGTCGCACCTGGGTGAAGCTAATCGGTGGGGGAAACGGCCGTTTCCCACCCCTCATCCGCCACAACAGGATGCAAAATCCGCCACAGCTCCAGCACAATCGGCACGATGGCCACCAGCCAGAGGCCGTACGCCAATCCGTGCCATAGACCGCTGTTTTCCACAAAAATGCTCACCCACAGCGCCACGCCGCCCAAATGCACCGCCACCAAACTAAGCCAGCTGCCGCCTAATTCGGCTTCGGCCTGCGGTTGGAACTGCCGCCGGGCAAAGTAGGGGATGATGGCAAAGCCAAATTGCAAAACCCAGCCGTAAATCAACGCCTGCGGCGCGTTGGCCTCGATGCCTGCACCGGGGAAGCCGGGCACTTTCAGGATGATCAGCGGGGCAATCAGCACGGGGGCCAGCAGCCAGGCGTAGGCGGTAATCAGATGCCACAGGCCCGGTTTGCCCCATTGCGCCCGATCGCCCCACACCGGCTTGATGACGTTGAGCAGCAGCCAGAAGGTGGCGCTGAGGTGCAGCACCAGCCCCGGCACCGTGAAGTAAAGCGAGTTGAACCACGGCCCTAGCACCAGACCCAGCGCTCCCAGGCTCATCATCCAGTAAATTTTGTTGGGGGAGTTGGGCCAGTGAAACGGCCGTTTCGCCACTTTCGGGTAAATTTCAATCAGCAAACCGGCAAAGACGAGCGACATCAACCCCCAATTGTTGGCGTGAATGTGTACCTCGATCGGCGTTTTAATCGCCAGCGCCTCGCTCCAGCCCAGCCACAACCCCGTGCCCACGATGATGCCCACCAAAAAGAAACCCAATCCAGTGAGGTAAAAGCGGCTGGACAAGCTGAGCGGGGCGCGAGTGGCGGGGCGCAGCTGGTAAAGCTGGTGCCCCAGCAGCAGCGTGGCGACAAAAATGAGCGTGCCGCCCGCAAAAATGAGCACCTGGTTGACGATGGGAATGCCCGCCAGCAGCAGCATCAGTCCCGCGTTGAGCAGCAGCCAGATGTCCAGCCGGGTGCGCGGTTTGGGCAGGCTGGCCCGTTTGGCCGCCAGCAGCGGCAGCAGGCCAAACATCAGCTCGGTCAGCGCCCCCAGGGTGATGAAATGGACGCGCAGCCAGCGCAGCCCGTTCACCCAGGGAATAATCGTCCAGCTGGTGAGCGCCGCATCCAGCGCCGTGAGGCCAGCCACGGCCAGGAACAAAAAGGTCATCAAAAAGTAAAGATTCATCATTTCTCCTTTTAATAAACCTCCGGGAGGTTCAGCGCATAACCGAGGCCGTTTGCGGAGCCTCCCGGAGGTTGGTTCGTTCGTCAAAGACCTCAGAGGTTTGCCAAACCTCTGAGGTCTAACAACTTACAATTTGGGTTGGTGTTGGGGGAGGTGGCTGATTTGCTCGCGGGTGAGGTTGAGTTGGATGGTACGGCCGTATACCCCCCCAATCTTCTCCAGCGGCACCAGCCGATAATCCGGCAGCTGGCAGCAGAGGACGAGATGGGTGGGCTGGTGGGAACGGCCGTCTAACAACACCGCCGCCAGTTCACCCACCAGTTCCCCTTCGCTGCTTTGGACGGACATGCCACGGGTTACGGCCGTTTCCCGCACCACCCCACACGCTAAACAAACCCGCGCCTCAATCGTCAGCTTTTCCACCATCTCCGCCACCATGCCACACCTTCCATAAAAATGGGACGCAGATTAACGCGGATAAACGCTGATTTTTATCTGTGTCAATCAGTGTGAATCTGTGTCCTGTTTTTTATTGATAGTTGGCAAGATAAGGGAAGACGCAAAAAGACGCGCCGACTTTTGTCGGGTTTACCAAAAATTGTCCAAAAATAGGGGAAAAACCTTAGCCTGGGGCTTCAGCCCCAGGACGATGATCAAGTCGCAATGTTCGCCAGGGCGGCGGCATCCAAAATGCGGATTTGGTGACGTTCCACCTGGATCAGCCCGTCTTGCTCCAGCTGGCGCAGGGCACGCTGCACCACATCCGGCACCGTGCCCAGCCGGGCCGCCAGCTCGGTTTGCGTGTACCAGCGCGGCCGCGACAGCACGCCGTCGATCGCCCCGTCACCGATCAATCGCGCCAGCCGCCCCGTAACCGGCCGCAGCGACAAATCGGCCACCAGATTGACCAGATGCAGCACCCGCTCCGCCATTTTGGCAATGGCGTGCTGGGCAAAATCCGGGTTTTGGCGCAGGGCGTGGTTGAGCGATTGGCGGGGCAGCAGCCAGATTTCGGCCGTTTCCAAAGCAATGGCCGTGGCGGGGTTGGGGAAGTTAGCAAACACCACAATCTCGTTAAACGTGTCACCCGGCTCCATAAAGCGCAGCACCTGCTCCCTGCCTGCGGGGCTGCTTTTGACAATCTTGACCCAGCCAGATTGCAAAAAATAAAGCCCGGTCGCCTGCTCCCCTTCCAAAAAGATGATTTCGCCGGGGTCGTAGGTGCGGTGAACGGCCGTTTGCACCAGTTCATTCAGCGTGTTTTCCGGCACGCCCACAAAAAAAGTGAGCGTTTGCAGTTGTTGGGCCAATTCCGCAGGATCGTGTCGCGTTCTCATGCAGCGATTATATAGAGTTAACGAATTTGCAAAAAGTTCTTCACAATTTCTGAACAAGTCGAGGCTAATCTTTCATTATCAGCAAACGCAACGCTGAACAGACAAAGTAAAGGAAAATTTTTTAGACACGTTCGGAGGTAAACAAATGAACAAGAGTAAATTCGTAAAAATTGGTGGTATTTTGATTGTATTGTTAGCCCTGGCCGCACTGGTTGGCAGCACGCTCACTTTTGCCCAGGATGAAGAGCCAGACACCGACGACACCGTTACGGTGCCAGAAGATGGCTCGGAAACAGAAGACACCAGTTCTGGGTTTGGTCGCTTTGGCGACCGGGGGGCACGCGGTGGACATCGCGGCGGCCTTGTTGACCGGGAAGCCGCCCATGAGCTGCTGGCGGAAGAGCTGGGCGTGACCGTTGAGGATTTAGAAGCGGCCCACGATGCCGTGATGGCAGCGGTTCAGGCTGAAGACGGCCGTCCCGACCGCGACGAGGTGAAAGCGTTGTTGGCTGATGAACTGGGCGTAACCGTGGAAGAACTAGACGCCGCCCAGGAAGCGGTGCAGGAAGCGATGCTGGCCCAACTCGTCGAAGATGGTGTTATCACCCAAGAAGAGCTGGACGAAATGCTGGAAATGCAAGCCCTGCGCCAGCTTGGCAAAGAGATCTTTAGCCGGGACGATGCCCAGGCAATCATTGCGGAGCAGCTTGGCCTGACGGTTGAAGAGCTGGCCGCCGCCCACGACGCTGGCACCCGCATCTCTGACCTGGCCGACGAGCAAGGTGTGGATTTGGACACGGTGATGACGGCCGTATCCGACGCCCGCACCGCTGCCATTGAGCAAGCTGTTGAAGATGGCACCATCACCCAAGACCAGGCCGACATCCTGCTCAGCCAGGATGGCCCCGGCTTTGGTGGTCGCGGTCACGGTGGCCACGGCGGACGCGGTGGGCACGGCGGGCATGGTGGCCCGCGCGGCGGCGGCTTCGGCCCCGGCAGCACGGATGGCACCAACGGCACCAGCACCAGTTCCGACCTGGACGCTTAATGAAGATGGTATTGAGTAATTGGTAATTGGGTAATTACTCAATTACTAACTCATGTTACGCAGTGTAGATTTCAAAAGTCTAATTTCTCTCGGTGATAAACCATTGCCGGGGACTTTGAAATCTTTTCCAGAGTGAGTGCGTAACATCAGTTACTAATTACAAATTACTCCATTTTGCCTCGCGTGTCATCCTGCACACTCCCCGCAGGATGACACGCTTTTTGCCTTGGGGTATAGTGGTGGCAAAATACGGTTCTTGGGAAATTTGCCGTGTTGGACGGCTATGAAACGTGATGCGTGACCAGAGGTAACTCACGTTTCACGCATCAGAAAACCAAAAGATTTGCCATATTGAGGTTGAAATGTCTTCATTTGTGATTGCTGCGTTTTATAAATTTGTGGATTTGCCAGATTATGAAGAGAGGCAACGGCCGTTACGCAATTTCTGCACTGCTCAAGACGTCAAAGGTTCCATTTTGCTGGCCGCCGAGGGAATCAACGGTACCATTGCGGGCAGCCGCCAGGGGATCGACGCCGTGCTGGCCTATTTGCGCCAAGACGCCGCTTTTGCCAGCCTGACTCATAAAGAATCCCACGCCGACTTCATGCCTTTTGCCCGGATGAAGGTGCGGCTCAAGCAGGAAATTGTCAACCTCGGTAGACCAGACATTACCCCCAACAAGCGCGTGGGCCAATACGTTCCCGCCGCCGAGTGGAACGAACTCATCAGCCGCCCCGACGTCATTTTGGTAGACACCCGCAACGATTTTGAAGTGGAGATTGGCACCTTCAAAGGGGCGATCAATCCCAAAGTAGACGCCTTCAACCAGTTCCCCGATTTTGTGGAGCAAAACCTCGATCCCAGCCGCCACAAAAAGGTCGCCATGTTCTGCACTGGTGGCATTCGCTGCGAAAAAGCAACCGCCTACATGCTGGAGCAAGGATTTGAAGAGGTTTACCATCTAAAAGATGGCATTCTCAAATATTTAGAGCAGGTGCCACCAGAGGAAAGTCTGTGGCAGGGCAACTGCTTTGTCTTCGACGACCGGGTGACGGTGGATCATCATTTGGAGCCAGCGCCGGTTGAGCTGTGCCCCATGTGCAAAACGGTCATCGAACCGCAGCACCGCAGCTTGCCCAGCTATGAATTTGGCGTCCGCTGCCCCATCTGCGCCGATCATTTGACGTTCGAGCAAATCGAACGCGCCCGCGAAAAACAGCGGCAGCTAGAACTCGCCGCCGCCCGTGAGGAATAAAAATCCAGAGATTACGCAGATTTTACAGATTAAAGGCTCATAATCTGCGTAATCTGTGAAATCGGTGGCTAAATTTTTAGAGAAAATCTTATGAGCAAAACAATATTGGTGGTAGACGACGAAGCCCGGCTGGTGAATTTGGTGAAGGCCTACCTGGAACAGGGTGGGTTTCGCGTGGTGACGGCCAGAAACGGCCGTGAAGCCCTCTTCGTCGCCCGCCAGGAAAAACCAGACCTCATCGTCCTGGACATTATGATGCCCGAGATGGACGGCCACGAATTTATGCGCGTTCACCGGCAGGAGCGGCCCACGCCCATCATCTTGCTCACCGCCAAGGTGGAAGAAGATGACAAAATCATCGGCCTGGAGCTGGGGGCAGACGATTACCTCACCAAGCCATTCAGCCCGCGCGAACTGCTAGCGCGGATACGTGCTGTACTGCGGCGCGGCACCCAGCCCGTAGACAGCAGCGCCCGCCTGCGCGTCGGCACCGTTTCCCTCGATTTGGAGCGTTATTTGGTGGAAGTAAACGACGAGCGGATTGATTTAACCCGCTCGGAATTTGATTTGTTGGCCATCTTGATGGGGTCACCTGGCCGCGCCTTTTCCCGGCTGGATCTGCTAGACCGGCTGCAAGGCACCACCTTCGAAGGTTCTGAACGCACCATTGACGTACACATCAAAAATTTGCGCTCAAAAATTGAGCCAGATTCACGCAAGCCGCGCTACGTAGAAACCGTTTACGGCGTGGGCTACCGCTTTGCTCCGGAGTAAGCCATTCATGATGCGTTCGCTGGTTTTTAAGCTGAGTGTGGCCTTTTTGCTGGTAAGCCTGGTGGGGATTGCCCTGGTGGCTTTTTTTGCCGGGCGCGTTTCGGCCAACGAATTTAGCAACTTTGCCGAGGCCCAATCAGACAGCTTGTTGATGGACCAGCTGGTGAATTATTACGAAATCAATGGCAATTGGGACAATCTGGATCGGATTGGCATTGGGGGGGTGCCGCCTGGGGATGGGGAGGTACGGCCGTTTGTCGTCACCGATAGCCAAAACCTGGTCGTTCTCAGTGGGCTGAACCAGACAGCGGGCAACCGCGCCCCGCGCGGCTGGCTCAATCGCGGCGTTCCCATTGAGGTAGATAACGAGCAGGTGGGGCAAATTATTTTTGCCGAGGGAATGACGCGCGGTATGCAGCAGCAGCCGCCCCGCACCGATTTTTCTACGCGAGTGAACCAGGCGATTTTTTTGGCCGCGTTGGGGGCAACGGCCGTTTCCCTGATCATTGGCGTGCTGTTGGCCCGCAGCCTTACCAAACCGCTGCAAGAGATGACCCACGCCACCCAGGCCGTAGCCCAGGGCGACCTGACGCAGCAAGTGCCCATCCGCTCCGATGATGAGCTGGGCCAGCTGGCCACCGCCTTCAACCAGATGAGCGCCGATCTGGCCCAATCCCGCGACCTGCGCCGCCAGATGACGGCCGACATCGCCCACGACTTGCGCACGCCGCTCAGCCTCATCCTGGGCCATGCCGAGGCGCTGAGCGATGGCGTGCTGCCGCCCACGCCGGAAACATTCGACGTGATCCACGATGAAGCGCGTCGCCTCAACCGGCTGGTGGAAGATTTGCGGCTGCTTTCCCTGGCAGAAGCGGGCGAGCTGACGCTGGCGGTGCGCTCGGTGCAGCCGCGCAGCCTGCTAGAGCGGGCCGCGTTGGCCCACGCCCCCGCCGCCCAGCAAAAGCAGGTGGCGCTCACGCTGGATGCCCCGGCAGACCTGCCGGAGGTGGTGGCGGACCCAGACCGGATGGCGCAGGTGCTGGATAATTTGGTGGCCAATGCGCTGCGATATACGCCGGAAAACGGCCGTATCCAGCTCACTGCCCAGCAAAACCAGACGGCCGTTCAGCTAAAAGTACAAGACAGCGGCCCCGGCATGAGTGCCACCGAGCTGGCGCACGTGTTTGATCGCTTTTACCGGGGCGACAAATCGCGCCAGCGGCATGAGGGGGGGTCTGGTTTGGGGTTGGCGATTGCGAAATCGATTGTGGGGGGGCATAACGGCCGTATCTGGGCCGAAAGCGCACCGGGGCAGGGGGCCACCTTCATCATCGAGCTGCCGCTGGCTAGCAGTTAATTTGGTTTCATTCGTGTTGTAACTTAAAACGGGTTGTCACTAATTTGACTTTGCAGCCATTCATTTAAGAAGGCCATCACTTCATTAAAGCGGCGCTGAGGAATGGATTTGTAGCTCGAAACAGAAAATTTTCTGTACAGTTCCCCATATACCCCACCAAATTCATTTCGCTTGGTTTTCTTGCCAAGTGCCATTGCCACAGCCTTGACCGCCTGGGAAATTTGGGCAGCTTGCGCTTCAGTAACATGCTTACCGCCAACGGCCGCTTCTAGCTGATCCAGACGTTCGCCGTGTTCAGTAAGTGTGGTTACGGCCGTATCTAATCGGGCTTCCATAATTAACTGTTGCCTGGCCATCCGCACCACGGCCATAGCCATCTGGTACGCTTGCGCAGCCGGGGAATCCTGTGACAGTAGAGCTTCGATGTCGGTATTGGCATCGGTTGTTAAACGGCCGTCCTGGGTTGCCTCATAAAGGACTCGGTAGCACTCTTTCTGGTAAGCAATCAGGTCGTCACGCACGTCTTCGGCTACACGATTGGCATTGATGCCAAACAACCAGCCATTGAGAAATTCCAGAGGTAGGCATTGCGCTTCTACCTGTTGACCGGTACCCGTGATCGTTACGATCACGGGTGTCATTTCTTCAGCAAGAACGGGGTCGCGTAAAATACGCTGTCGTTGCGCTGACCAGGCTACTCCCAGATTGTTGCAGATGGTGCGAAGCGGCACGTAAACACGGCCGTTGGCAATAACGGCCGTAATTTCATCATCTCTAAACAAGACGGTTTTTTGCTCTGTCGGTTGAAGTGTTGTCATATCACTTTTGCCTATCAAAACTGCTGGTTTACGATATCATTCTTGCACGGCGAGGTAAAGCGTTTGCTCGGTGGTGACGAAGACGCGCAGGGGCGTTTCGGCAATGGCGAAGTCGCTGATTTGGCTGAAAAGTTCGCCGCCGTTGGGGTCGGTGGCGCGGTATTGGGCCAGCACCTGGCCGGTGGGGCGACTAATTTGCACAATACGGCCGCTTCCCGGATCCGCCACAAAAATAGACGCATTTAAGCCCCGTCCCACAATTTCTACAGAGGTTGGGGCCACAAACGGGGTTTGCAAGCCGTTGGCCAGCAGGGCAGACTCATCCCATTCCAGGCGGCTGGAGCGGGTGTCGTAGTAACGAATACGGCCGTCTCGGTACAGCAGCACCAACCCCCCATCCTGGCTGTAAATATCAAAATCGATCACCTGATTGAGTTCCGGATCAACGTCAAAAAAGAGGGTGCGATCGTCCGCATTGGCCGTGAAATCGTCCCCGTTGGGGAAATATTTCCAAATCACCTCTGCCCCGATATCCAAAATGTAGAGCCGCTCGTCGAAGGTGCTGATGGCGATGGGTGCCTGCCATTCGCTGGCTAAATCCAGCGGCACGGCGAAGGTGCTGCCCAGGCTGGGCTGGTACGTCAGCAGCGCCCCGTTGCTGTCTAGCATCGCCAGCCCGTCGCGGCTGACGGCGCTGCCCGCAGGCCGCCAAAACATGTCGATGACGCTGCCAACAACCTGGGTGCCTGCGGCTTGTCCGTTAAACACCCGCGCCGCTGGCTCCAGCGTCAGCGGATTCAGGTACGATTCGTCCGTTTCTTGCTCGTAAACCAGCCCGTTGCCTTTGTCCAAAATGAAGATGCCGCCGTTGAAGCCATCGCGCAGCGCCACGTGGGTGAGGGCGGTGCCTTCGCTAAAGGTGTAATACGGCCGTGCGCTCAACCGCGTCACATCATCCAGCACATCCAGCCGCTCACGAGCAATGGCTCGCAGTTGGGCCACCGTTTCGTCGCCGGGGCGTACGGCCGTTTCTGCCTCCACAGCCAGGGTGAGGGCTTGATTGTAATATTGCTGCGCCTGGGCGCTGTCTGATCCTACCTGATCCGCCAGGCTGATGAGCTGGCTCATCTCGGCCCGAATTTCAGACAGGCGCTGGGTGCGCCCCCGCTCCAGGTAAACGCCAGAAACGATGACGGCAATGAGCACCGGGATGAGAATGGCGATCAGAATCGGCCAGGTCAGGCTGGTTGGTTCTTCGTCGTCGGGGCTGGTTTGGGCAGTGCGCGGCGGGCGCAGCCGCGAGAGCAAATCGACCAGCCAGGCGGTGAAGGTAGAAAGCCCCAGCGCCGCCTGCGACCCGGCGCGGCGGGCGGTGGTTTCTACCTGCTGCCGGTCGATGGCGGGCAGGGTGCGGATGTTGTCTCTGGCGGGGGCGGGCTGTCCTTCGCGGATGGGTTGCGGGCGGCGCTCCCCGCTGGCGGTGGGCGGCGCGGCCTCTGGATTGCGGCGCGGCTGCGGCGTGGGGGCCACCAGCTGGCCTTCACGCGGGCGTGGCATCACCACGTCTGGCAAATCCAGCAGCGAATCGTCGTTAAATTCAATCATCAGCAGCCGGGCCGACTCATCAGCCACGATGTCGATCAGCGCGTCCAGGCCAGATTCGATGTCGGTGTCCACCAGCGCTTCGTTGAAATCGTCGGTGGGCAGGTGGCTCAGGCGGGGGTCGGCCAGCAGCAGCAGGTCGCCCGATTGCAGCCGGTGGTGGGCATAGCGAATGTCTAGGCCGCTGGTGCGCCCCAGCGGGGTGAGGTGGTCTACCTTGCGGGGCGGCAGCCGCTCGATGCCGAAATTGTGCCCCAGCAGGGCCAGTGTCTCGCCCGCTTGCAGGCTGAACAGCTCGTCTTGGCGCAGCACGGCGCAGGTGATGCCGCCTTCGCGGGTGGCTTCGCGGCTGGTGAGGTTGCGCTTGAGAAGGGTCTGGTTGGCGGCCATGATCGCCCCGCGCAGGGCGGCGGTGAGGCTGCCGCTGGTGGTGTAAAACTTTCGGCTGATGAGGTCGAGCAGGTCTTGGGTGAGAACGGCCGTTTCTGCCACGTCGCCGCTCAAAGTAAGGTTCACAAACAGGAAGTCGCGGCTGCGGCTGCGATGGGCTCTGCTGGGGGGGGGCTGCACCAGGATGCCGGGAACAGCGCTTGTCGTCTCAACCGTTTGCATTACACCGTCAACGATGTAAAGTTGGCCCGTCACCGCTTGTAATTCAGGCATGAAAATGGCGTCCTCATCGGTAAAATAATCGACATAAGCATAGCACGACTGTTCGCCTGTGACCATGTTTGGCGGCGAAAGATTAGACAATCTAAGGTAAACAGAATGCCAACCGCAAATTTAGAAACAATCGCACTTTATTATGAAGAGCAAGGGGCGGGAGAGCCGCTGATTTTGCTGCACGGGTTGGGGGCAGACGGCCGTTCCTGGGAATACCAGCGTGCCTCTTTTGCCGAACAGTACCGGGTGATTGTTGTGGATGTGCGCGGACACGGCCGTTCCGCCAAGCCACCCGGCCCCTACAGCGTCCCCCAATTTGCCGCCGACATTTTTGCCCTGCTGGATCAGCTGCACATTGACCGGTTTCACCTGCTCGGCCTTTCCATGGGCGGCATGATTGGCTTCCAAATGGCCGTCGAGCAGCCGGAGCGATTCAAAAGCCTCACGGTGGTCAACAGCG
The DNA here is from genome assembly GCA_016713825.1 of Candidatus Leptofilum gracile. Taxonomy (GTDB): domain Bacteria; phylum Chloroflexota; class Anaerolineae; order Promineifilales; family Promineifilaceae; genus Leptofilum; species Leptofilum gracile. The sequence goes on from JADJOJ010000009.1 coordinate 149,330, forward strand.
GCCCGGAGCTGATTGCCCAAAATTGGAAAGAACGATGGCAAATTTTGCAACGGCGGCTGGTGCTTAACTTCACCTCGATGGAGAAAATCGGCGAATTTATTGGCGAACGGCTCTTCCCAGAGCCGCACCAGGCGCATTACAAAGAACTGTTTGTGCAGCAAATGGGGGAGAATGATCCCCAGGCGTACAAAGCCGCCACCAACGCGCTGCTCGGCTGGAGCGTGCGGGCGCAGCTGGGGCGCATTCAATGCCCGGTGCTGGTCATCAGCGGCGACATGGATTACACGCCAGTGGCCAACAAGGAAGCGTACGTGCGGCAGATGCCCACGGCGCGGCTGCTGGTCATCGAAAACTCCCGCCACGCCACGCCCATCGACCAACCTGAAGCGTTTAATACGGCCGTTCTCCACTTCCTCCACACGGTTGGCTAAAGTTGGGTATAATTCGTCCGATTTTGGACAGTCAGATTGGTTCAATCTCTGAGATTGAACCAACCTTTAGCGCAAAAAGGTTCTTGCATGAAAGTAGTTATCGCCGGGGAATCTCCCTTTGTGGAACAGATGGGCCAGCTATGTACCCAGGCCGGGCACGACACCGTGCTCTACCTGGTGGAGGATTTCACCTCTGCGCTGCACAGCGGCTACGCCATGCCCGACGCGGCCGGGGTGGATGTGGCCATCGAGCTGCACAATGAATCTGCCGCCGCCAAAGAAGAACTGCTGGCCGCGCTCAGCGCCTTCATCCCACCAGATGCGCTGCTGCTGACGTCGGCATTGGCCACCAGCACCACCCAAGCCGCCGCCTGGGTGCCTAAGCCAGATCGCGTTGTCGGTTTTGGCATTGTGCCGCCGCTGCGCAAGGATGGCGGGATGATTGAACTGGCGGTGGGGCTGCAAACGGCCGTATCCAGCCTGCAAAAAGCGCAAAAATTTGTAGACGGGTTGGGGTATGAAACGGCCGTTGTTGCCGATGGCCCCGGCCTGGTGCGCGCCCGCACCGTTTGCTGCCTCATCAACGAAGCCGCCAGCGCCGTACTGGAAGGCGTCGCCACCCCCGCCGACATTGACCAGGCGATGAAGCTGGGCACCAACTACCCGTACGGTCCGCTAGAATGGGCCGATTACCTCGGCCTGGACACCGTGCTGGGGGTGATGAACGGCCTGTTCAACGAATGGGGTGAGGATCGGTACCGCCCCTCGCCCTTGTTGAAACGGATGGTATTGGCGGGAAGATACGGCCGTAAATCCGGCGAAGGCTTCTTTAAATATGGAGATTAGAGATTGGAGATTGCTTCACCAAAATTCAATCTCTAATCTCCAGTCTCCAATCCCTTATTAACCACATGGCCATAAAATTCTGCCACATCTGCAACAAAGACGATCGCTACGGACGAGGTCAAACCAGTGCCACCGCCCTGGCCAGCGGCATCGTCTGCCCCGTCTGCTTCCAGCCTACCTGCGGCAACCATTTGGGCACCGTGCGCTGGCGCTGGCGCAGCAATGGCGAAGTAGACGCCGCCCAGGTGTGCAAAGAATGCATCCGCAGCTACAAACACCGCGATTGGGACCGCTACAGCCGCGACTGGATTAGTTAATCGAAGATCTGGGTTTGTGATTTTGCGTGATGCGTGATGCGTGACCAAAATCAAATCACGCATCACGCATCACGCATCATTTTTGAGGATACGGCTCCACATCAGGCCCAATAAGCTCTTTGAACAGCTCTAGCACCTCGCCCGGCTCTGCATGACGCCCCAACTGCTTCTTCGAGTAGAGCATCTCGCCGTTCACCTTGCATTCAAACGCCCCCTTGCTGCCGGTAATAAAGGTAAACTCTGTGATAATGTGCTGGTAGTTGCTCAGAATATCATCCGCCACACGGACGGCGCGCGCTGCATAGTTTCAGGGCACGCAATATTCAAGCGTAATCGTATATTTTTTCTCCATGATTTTGCCTCCAGAGGTTTGTGCGCCACAGCTTTGTCTAAATCGGGTAAAAACAAACGGCGCAAAACGGGGTAGATTTTGCCAAGTATAAAGGGCTGGGGGAACCTTGACAACAACCCTCAGGTGGGCTACGATCCCGTTCGCTCCCGGGCCTGTAGCTCAGCTGGGAGAGCGCTACAATCGCACTGTAGAGGTCAGGAGTTCGAATCTCCTCAGGTCCATCTGCACCGCACATTACAAAAAAAAATTGAAAGGCTGTGAACAGGAGTAGTAGGGTGATTGTAATTACCCAATTACTTAATTACAGGTAATTGAGTAATTAAGTAATTCGGTAAATTTTAGGCTAGAGAGTTGTGCCATTGGCTGAAAGCACAACAAAAACGTCCCGAACTCGCCTGGGAGCCGCACCGGGGAACCGATTTCGGTAATCGGTGGTTGGTAAACGGTAATCAGTTAAATTGATTCATACTGTTCACCGATTACGGAATACCGATTACCAAACTAACCGGTGACGAATTGCGCCCGTTACGCGCCAGAGTGGATGGTTTTGACGATTGAATATTTTTGCACAATGTGCGAAACTGGATTAAAATAGAAAGTCGTCAACTGTGAAATTGACATGGGCCCATAGCTCAGCTGGGAGAGCGCTACAATGGCATTGTAGAGGTCAAGGGTTCGAGCCCCTTTGGGTCCACAAGAACAAATCATCAAACAGAGTGGTACCGCGGAAGCCCCTTTCGTCTCTGAGCAGACGAGTGGGGCTTTTTGTTTGGCAACTGAGGAGATTAGAGATCGGAGATTGGAGATTATCTTCGGGCATAGTCTCCAATCTCTAATCTCCAATCTCTAAAAACAGGAGAAACAAGATGGGTAAAAAATATAATCCCAACGAGGTTGAAGCCAGGTGGCAAGAAAAGTGGCAAGAAACCGGGCTGTACCGGCAGCAGATTGATAAAAGTCGGCCGAAGCATTATGCGCTGACAATGCTGCCGTATCCGTCTGGTGATTTGCACATTGGGCATTGGTACGCCATGACGCCGTCGGATGCGCGGGCGCGATTTATGCGCATGAAAGGGTACAACGTGCTCTTCCCGATGGGCTTCGATGCGTTTGGTCTGCCTGCGGAAAACGCGGCGATCAAGCGGAACATTCACCCGGCCAAGTGGACCTTTGCCAATATCGAGCGGATGCGTGGCCAGCTGCGCAGCATGGGCGCGATGTTTGATTGGGAACGCGAAGCCGTTTCTGCCGACCCGGAATATTATCGCTGGACGCAATGGTTTTTTAAGAAGCTGATGGAGTTGAATCTGGCTTACCGCAAAATGTCGGCGGTGGATTTTTGCCCGAACTGCAACACCACCCTGGCGCGTGAGCAGGTGTGGGGCGACGATCGCCACTGCGAACGGTGCGACACGCCGGTGATCAAGAAAGATTTGGAGCAATGGTTTTTCAAAACAACCGACTACGCCGATGAACTGCTGGACTTCAGCGGTATCGACTGGCCGGAGCGGGTGAAGGTGATGCAGACGAACTGGATCGGCCGTTCTACCGGAGCCGATGTTGTGTTCCACACCGAGCAGGGCGATCCGATTGAGATTTTCACCACGCGCCCAGACACGCTGTGGGGGGCAACCTTTATGGTGCTGGCTCCGGAACATCCGCTGGTGGGCAAAATCACCACGGATGGGCAGTTGGGCGCGGTGTCGCAATATCGTGAAAACGCGCAGAAATTGACGGATATTGACCGGGAAACGGCCGATCGTGAAAAAACGGGCGTCTTCACCGGGGCGTATGCCATTAACCCGGTTAATGATGCGCGCATTCCTATCTGGATTGCCGACTATGTGCTGATGAGCTACGGCTCTGGGGCAATCATGGCCGTGCCGGCCCACGATGAGCGCGACTTTGAGTTTGCCAAAAAGTTTGGCCTGGAAATCATCGAAGTGATTCGGATGCCAGGGCGCGAAGAGAGCGATGGCCCGCTGGCAGAAGCGTATGTCTCCAAATACGAAGGGCAGTTGGTGAACTCTGGCGAATTTACGGGTACGGCCGTTTCCGAAGCAATTGGTCAGGTGACAGCATGGCTGGAAGAAAAAGGGATCGGCAAAGAAGCGGTGAACTACCGTTTGCGCGACTGGCTGATTAGCCGCCAGCGGTACTGGGGTGCGCCGATTCCGGTGATTTATTGCCCGGAACACGGCGCAGTGCCCGTGCCAGACGAGGATTTGCCGGTGCTGCTGCCCGAAGACGTCGAGTTTATGCCCACCGGGGAAAGCCCGCTGAAAATGCACGACGGCTTTTTGCACACTACCTGCCCCACTTGCGGCAAGCCCTCGCTGCGGGAAACAGATACGATGGACACCTTTATGTGCTCTAGCTGGTACCAGTACCGCTATCTGAGCCCGCACGACAGCGACCATCCGTTTGACCCGGAGGAAGGCGCTTACTGGCTGCCGGTGGATCAGTACACGGGCGGCATTGAGCACGCCACGATGCACCTCATCTACACCCGCTTTTTTACCAAAGCGATGCGTGAAATGGGGCTGGTGACGATTGATGAGCCGATGACAGCTTTGTACAACCAGGGCATGGTGCTGGGCGAGGACGGCGAGAAGATGTCCAAGTCGCGGGGCAACGTGGTGGCGCCGGACGCGCTGGTAGAGAAGTTTGGCGCGGACACGGTGCGCACTTACCTGATGTTTTTTGCCAAGTGGAACCAGGGTGGCCCGTGGAATTATGACGGCATCAAAGGGCCAGAGCGGCTGCTGAACGATGTGTGGGAAATCGGTACAAACAATTACATGCCGAATCAGGTGGATGATGAGGCCAATCGTGCCTTGCGGCGCAAGACGCACCAGGTGATCCGCAAGGTGACGCAGGATTTGGAAGGGTTTTCTTTTAATACGGCCGTTGCCGCCATCATGGAACACCGTAACACTATTTTGGACGCGAAGAAAGCCAAGAACGTAAGCGTGGACGCCTGGAACGAAGCTGTAGACAGCCTGCTGCTGGTGCTGGCCCCCATCGCGCCGCACATCACCGAAGAGCTGTGGGCGCAGCGTGGGCATGGCTACAGCATCCACCAGCAGCCGTGGCCAGCCTGGGACGCCGAAGCCGCCAAGGAAGACAGCATCACCCTGGTGGTGCAAATCAACGGCAAGGTGCGTGATAAAATTGAGGTGGATGCCGGTCAGGCTGATGAGGCGCTGAAAGAAATTGCGTTGGCTTCAGAGAAGGTGCAGGGCTGGCTGGAAGGCAAGCCGCCGCGCCAGGTGATTGTGGTGAAGGGGCGGTTGGTGAATATTGTGAAGTAGGGTTGTCGAAAAGATTTCAAAAGTCTTCGAGACGGTTTGTTTATCACCAGAGAGAAACAAGACTTTTGAAATCTACACGCGGCATGTAAGTGCCAGGCGCGGGGGTGAGAAAACCAGGATCGTTTGCCCCGTGTCTGGCACTTTTAGATCGTTACCTTGGCTTTAGCGTTACCCGCCAGCTCACCAGGAACAGCAATCCCACGATGATCAAGGGGATGGGGATGGTGAGCATACGGCCGTTTGTCATCACCAAATAAACCACCGCCAGCGCCAAAAACAGGGCCGCGCCGACGCGCTCCCAGCGCCAGGCAATCAGGATGGCAACAACCAGAATAAAGGTGGGCACCAGGTGCATAAACAGCGCCACCAGCGTCTCCCAAAAGCTGTACCCTTCACCAAACACATCCAAAGCCAAAAGGCTGATGAACACGGCAAACAAGATGCTCAACGCTCTGGGCAACCAGTAAAGCCAACGTTTTGTCGTTTCGTTCATGTTTCGTCCCCCTCGTCGTAAAGACGCCTAAACCAGAAAACAACCATACCCAGCAGCAAACTGGCCAGAACGGGCCACACCCACAGCAGATCTGCCTTGCCAGCGGCGGGCTGCGTTTTGGTAAAACGCATCAGTCGGTAACTTTTGGTAGCGGCGGCCAACTCCTCGTCGGACATGGTTTTGGGATGCACGCCAACGGCCGTTGCCGCAAAGCCACTGTTGATGAGCACCTGGCGCAAAATGGGCAGCGTGTTGGGTTGGTCGGTGATGTCGTGGGCGTGGGCGTGGAAACGGCCGTTTGGCAGCCAAATCTCCACGTCTGGATGGGCTAACAAATTGCGGTACCAGTGCGACACCGCGCCAAAGCCCGCCGTGCAGTAAACCTCGCCGCCGATCTCGGCATAATTCACCGGCGTTTGGCGCGTTTTGCCCGTCTTGCGGCCAACGTGCTGGATCACCATGATCCGCCCTACGCCCTCTGGCCAAAAGTTGATAAAGCGAGCCAGCCCCAGCCGCCACATCAGCATCATGAAGCGGTTTAGCTGGCGAAACATCTGTCGCAAGTTTTGTTCAGTTTCTGGTGAAATTGTCGTCATCGTTTAACCTATCCGAATGGTTTGCACCGGCTTTGGCTGGCTCAGCCCGCAGTACAAAAACAGAAAGCCCGGCAGGGCGAAGATAAGGAACCAGAGGCCGTCGGGGAATTGTCCGCTGGCGGCGTACATCACCTTGTAAAAGGCCAGCAAGCTCAGCACCGTTACCGAGCCGCCTAAAATTTCCCAGCGCCAGCCCAACAACAGGCCCACCGTAATGCCCAGCGGGAAGAAGATAAGCCCCCAGATTTCCGTGGGCGTGAGCTTTGCCAAATCCAGCTCCTCGCCAAAGAAGAAGAGCAGCAGTAATCCCAGGCTGGCCAAACTGCCCAATCGGGCCAGCCAGCGGGCCACAACCACGCTTTGTTTTGACTTTTTTTGACCGACCATGATTTTTCTCCTGAGTGAACCTTCAGGAGGATGCTCAATCAATTTGAGCTTGTGCCAATTCTCCCGGAGGTTGGTTAAGATCATGGTACATCTTTTCAAATGGGTGGATTAGTGAGGAACGGCCGTTTACAACCTAACAAACCTCACTTCCCATTCGCCAAAAAAGCTGGTACCCGCCATAATTGCGCCATGAGTGAAAAGTCCGTGCCTTCCGTGCCCCAAACCATCGAAACCGAACGCCTGCTCATCCGCGCCCCGCGCCCCGGCGACGGCAAAGCGCTCTACGACGCCATCATGCAGTCCAAAGACCACCTCTCCGCCTGGCTCACCTGGGCCAGTTGGCCCAACCTCTCCATCCGGCGAGCCGAAGCCTCCGTCCTGCGCAATCGAGACCGTTACCTCAATGGCGACGATATGACCATGTTTATTTTCCTCAAGCAGAGCAACACGCTTATCGGCGGCAGCGGCCTGCATGACCCCGATTGGAAGGTGCCCAAATTTGAGATTGGCTACTGGCAGCACGTGGCCTACGGCGGTCACGGCTACATGACCGAAGCCGTCAACGCCATTGCCGACCTCGCTTTTACCCAGCTGGGTGCCCGGCGCTTGCATTTGGAATGTTATCCCCACAACGAGCGCAGCATTCGCCTGGCGCAGCGCTGTGGCTTCCACCTGGAGGCTCGCCTGGCCAACTACCGCCGCCACCACCAAACCAACGTCCTCCACGACTGGCTCATCTTCGCCCGTTTGCCCGCGCATCAAACAACCTTCTAACCGCGCTTTCTTAGCGCGTAAATTGCGGATCAATCTAATTTTTCGACATAGGTTTGGTAGGGGCGAGGCGGTGGCGAAAGATGTTTGATATGACAAATGATCTGGTCTCGCCACCGCCTCGCCCAAAATTGTGGCAGCAGGGCGAGGCAATCGGAGAGAAGATCGTTTGCTGGGCAAAGATCGTGGCCGATTGCCTCGCCCCTACAGTTGCCGATTTTATTTCTGATAGTGCAACTCGTTACCGGTCAAAGCGTATAGTAAGCATTACCAATTGTTTTCACTTTAAGGCGCTTAAATGTCTGGCTTGTTTGACGCATTCTTTGACTTGTTGGTGGATGGTGGATCTGCCATCCTGAATCTTATTATCGAAAACAGGCAAGAAAAACGTGATTTGCAAGCGTTGATGGTTCAGCAACGAGAAGAACATGCCACCATCGTCCGGCAGATGGCAACGCGGGGCAAAAGCCGCAGTTTCCGCGGTTTCGATCTCACTGGCGCCACTCTGGATAACCTTGATCTGGCAGCGGTTGATCTGACGGAGGCCAGTTTTCGCAATGCACAGGTGTTCCAGACAGATTTTCAAGAAGCAGATCTAACCGGCGCTGATTTTTCTGGCGCTTATTTGGTGGATATCAACTTCGCCAGGGCTAATTTGAGCCAGGCAGATTTTACAGAGGCCATCTTGCAGAATGTCGATTTTAGTCAGGCAAATTTGCGGGGTGCAGAGCTTTCCTTAACCAAAGAATTGATTGGGTGCACCTGGAACGGTGCTTACATAAACTCGAAAACTGAGTTAGTACAAGAAATTAGAAGTAATATTTTTGATAGTTTGTAAGGAGTAAAAACGATGACCGAAGAAACAACCCCCAGCGTTGAAGAAATTAAAGCACGTTTGAAGGTAGAAGTTCCTGTTGAGGAAGAAGAAGTCACGAAGGCCGAAGCGCAAAATCCGGATGTGACGGAGGAACTGCGGGAATTTGGCAAGCAGTTTGCCGACACCATCCGCAGCGCCTGGAACAGCACGGAGCGGCAGCGTCTGGAAACGGAGCTGCGCGACGGGATGCGCTCGTTTGCCGACGAGGTAGACAAGGCGATTCAAGAAATCAAGAAAAGCCCGGCGGCCGAACGGGTGAAGACAGAAGCGGTACACGTGCGCGAAAAAGTAGAAACCAGCGACGTGGGCCACAAAGCTCGCGCAGGTGTCGCCACTGGCCTGCAGCGCCTCAGCGAACAGCTGGCCAGGCTGGCCGAGCGGTTTACGCCTGTGGAGAAGTCTGCTTTTGAAGAAGAAAGTAACCAGTAATCAGTAACCAGTAATCAGTAATCCGTTATCGGTAATCGGTGAGTGACTGACCACCGATTACCGATAACCGTTCACCGGACTTGTGGCAAAACGGCCGTTGCCAACCCCTCCAACCCCGCCATATCATCCAAATCAATCCATTGCAGCATGATGCGCTGCACGCCTGCCTCGGCAAACGCCCCCAGCTGGTCCACCAATTCATTGCCTGTACCTACTACCAGCCCGCGCTGCCGAAGCTTCTCGGCGGAGAGAGTACGGGAGGCCATTTTGGCGTCAAAATCTGCCTGATCTTTGCCAAAAACCAGCCCTGTCATGAGCGAACGGCGCACGTCTGACGGTTTACGGCCGTTCCCCACCAACAACTCATCCAACAATTCAGACCGCTCGGCAAAGGTTTGCGGCGGAATGTAGACGCCGTTCCACTCGGTGGCGTATTCGGCCACCAGGGGCAGGGTGCGTTTGGGGCCGTTACCGCCGATGAGGATGGGCGGGCCGCCGGGCCGCTGCGGGCGCGGCAGCAAAACCGCCTCATGCAGCTGGTAATAATCGCCGACAAAACCGAGCGGCTCGTCGTTTTGCAGCAGGTGGCTAATGATTTGCAGACCTTCCTCGAATCGGGCGAAACGGCCGTTCATATCCAGCAAATCCCAGCTGTAATTGTGATGTTCCCGCTCTTGCCAACCCGCACCTAAGCCGAGATGGAGACGGCCGTTTGACAAATCATCCACCGCACTGGCCATCCGCGCCGTCATTGTCGGCTGGCGGAAGGAGACGGGGGAAACCATCGGCCCAAACTCGATGCGGCTGGTGTGGCTGGCCAGCCAGGTCAGCGACACCCACAGCTCCAAAGATTCTATGTCTGGCGGATTGGCGTTCGTGTAATGATCCGAGCGGTACAGCCCCACAAACCCCAAATCCTCCACGGCGCGAGCAATGCGCTGCCAGCGCTCCCAAGTCAAGCCATTTTGCCCTTCCAGCATAATTGCAACTTCAATCATTTTTCGCTCCTCTGCTTAACCTCCGGGAGGTTCCTTGTATGGATTCCACTTTGGTAAAACCTTCCGGAGGTTGCCCATTGTGGAAACAAAAACGCCCACGCTGGTAGGCAGCCTGGGCGTTCAAAAAATCACAATAAAGGTGATTAGTTCATGTGCGGCAAAATCTGGGCCACGATGCGGTCTTTGGGCAAAGCGCCGGTGATGCGCTCGACCACCTGGCCACCTTTGAAAACCATTAGGGTGGGAATGCCCACGATGCCGTAACGGCCGGGGACCATTGGGTTGTCGTCCACATCCATCTTGCCCACTTTGATTTTGTCGCCGTACTCTTCCGCAATCGCTTTTACAGAGGGGGCGATCATGCGGCAGGGGCCACACCAGTCGGCCCAAAAGTCTACCAACACGGGCATATCGGAATCTAAAACTTCGCTTTGAAAGCTGCTATCAGTAATTTCTACAGGGGTTGCCATAATTTCTTGCTCCTTGCATTTGATGTTCATTCACACCAGTGGCGTGATTATTTCGTTTGTCCTCTCATTAGATGACGTTACTTAGATTTGGTTACGTGGAATTTTCTTACCAACGAGTTTAGCGAAACCGTTTGGGCTGTCAAGCAAAAAAGCCTACAATTGGAGAAGTAACTGGGTAATTAGGTAATTACCCAATTGCTCACTTACCCACTTACCCATTTACCCTAAACCAATCAGGGAGTAGCACAATGTTAAAAAGCAATAAATTTCTAATCACAAACGGCCGTATCGTCACCTGGGCTGACCCGAATGAGATTATTGAAAACGGGGGGATGTTGGTGGAAGACGGCCGTATTGCCCAAATCGGCGGTTCTGCTGAGCTAATGGCCGCCCATCCAGACCTGGAACAGCTCGACGCGGGCAACCAGCTCGTTATGCCCGGCAACATCTGCGCCCACACCCACTTTTACGGCGCGTTTGCCCGCGGCATGGCCATCCCCGGCGCGCCGCCCAAAGATTTCCCCGACATTTTAGAGCGGCTCTGGTGGCGGCTGGACCGCGCCCTGCTCGATTTAGACACCGAGTACAGCGCCCTCGTTTGCCTGGTGGATGCCATCAAGCACGGCACCACCACCCTGGTAGACCACCACGCCAGCCCCAGCGCCCTCAACAACTCGCTAGACATGATCGCCGATGCCGTAGAGCGGGCTGGCGTGCGCGCCGCCCTCTGCTACGAAGTGACCGACCGTAACGGGCCAGAGGAAGCCGAAGCGGGCATTGGCGAAAATGTGCGCTTTTTGCACTCGCTCAAGGAACGCAACAGCGAGCTGCTGGCGGGCACCTTTGGCCTGCACGCTGCCCTCTCGCTCAGCGACGAGACGCTGGCCAACTGCGTCGCCGCCGCTGCCGATCTGGACACCGGCTTCCACATCCACGTCGCCGAGCATGAGGTGGACGAGTACGATTCGCTGTTCAAATACGGCCAGCGTGTGGTGCCCCGACTGGCCGAAGCGGGCATTTTGGGGCCAAAAAGCATCGTGGCTCACGCCGTACACGTAGACGCTGTGGAGAAAAACATCCTGCGCGAGACGGGCAGCTGGGTGACCCACCAGCCGCGCAGCAACATGAACAACGCCGTCGGCGCGGCGGACATCGAGGGCATGCTGCGGCTGGGGATTCCGGTTTGCCTGGGCAACGATGGCTTTAGCAACAACATGTGGGCCGAGTGGAAGATGGCGTACCTGATGCACAAGCAGGTCCACCGCGACCCGCGCCGGGCCAACGGCATGGATATCGTGCAGATGGCGATCACCAACAATGCGGCGCTGGCGAATATGTTTTGGCCGGGGAAGAAAATCGGCCGTTTGGTGGCAGGCGCAGCGGCGGACATTATTTTTGTCGATTACCACGCCACCACGCCATTGAGCGCGGGCAATTTGCCCTGGCACATCATCTTCGGCTTCGAGAGCAGCCTGGTGACCAGCACGATGGTGGCGGGCAAGCTGCTGATGCACAATCGGGAACTGCTGACGCTGAACGAAGCAGAAATCACCGCCCGCAGCCGCAAGCTGGCTGCCGAGGTGTGGCAGCGGTACGAGAAGCTGAGTTAGAATTTTGCCACGGATTGCGCGGATTTTCAGGATTGTAACCTTTCTCTGTGTAACTCTGTGGCTCCTCTATGGAACTCTGTGTTCCACTTTTTTACAAACCGTATTTTGAGGAGACGTCATGAGCGCGAACTCAACACAATAAACTAAAATCCACAGATTTCGCAGATTACACAGATTTACCTCTAATCTGCGGAATCTTGTAATGGTCAAGAATTGGTTGAACCGCAAAGCACGCGAAGAACGCAAAGAATTAAAGATAAAAACTTGGCGCTCTTTGCGTCCTTTGCGGTGAAATTTTGTTCAAGGAACGATTGACTACTACATAATCTGCGAAATCTGTAGATTATTTTTTGAAGGAGATTGAACATTGAAGATTGCAATTTTAGGTGGAACGGGTGATGAAGGGTTTGGGCTGGGCTTCCGCTGGGCGGCGGCCGGGCATGAAATTATTATAGGTTCGCGCAAAGAGGAGAAGGGGGCGGAAGCGGCCGTTTCCATGCAAGAAAAGCTCCCCAACGGCACCATCAGCGGCACCGACAACCTGAGCGCCGCGCAGCAGGCGGAACTAGTGGTGCTCTCTGTGCCCTACTGGGCGCAGGCCAGCACGCTGGACAGCGTGAAGTCGGCGCTGGACGGCAAGGTTTTGCTGACGGTAGTCGCGCCCACAGGCGAAAAAGCGGCGCGGGTACACCGGCTGGAAAGCGGCCTCTCGGCGGCCGAAGAGGCGCAGAACCAGCTGGGCGAAAGTACGCGCGTTGTGGCGGCGTTCCAAAACATTGGGGCGCACCATTTGCTGGATTTAGAACACGAGATGGATTGCGACGTGCTGGTGTGCGGCGACAAGAAGGAAGACAAAGCGGTAGCCATGCAGCTTTGCACCGACGCTGGCCTGAACGGCGTGAATGCCGGGGCGCTGCAAAATGCGCGGGCGGTGGAGGAGATGACGGCCGTTCTCATCGCCATTAACATCATCCACAAAGTAAAAAGCGCGGGCATTCGCATTACGGGGCTGGGTAATTAGGTAATTAGGTAATTGGGTAATTACTCGATTACCTAATTACTCAATTACTCAAGGTTGATCTAGCTATGAATAGTTTAACGATTACGGCCGTTCCCCACATCCCCCACATTCAGCCCGGCGACAACCTGGCAGAGCTCATTCTGCACGCGTTGTCGCACGCCAACCTCGCTTTGGCCGACGGCGACGTGCTGGCCATTGCCCAAAAAATCGTCTCCAAAGCCGAAGGGCGGCTGGTGCGCCTGGCCGACGTGCAGCCCACCGACCGAGCCATTGAAGTGGCCGCCCAAACCGACAAAGACCCCCGCGTGGTGGAGCTGATTTTGCAGGAAAGCGAAGAAATCTCGCGGATGCGCAAAGGCGTGCTGGTGGTGCGCCACAGGTTGGGCTTTACCAGCGCCAACGCCGGTATCGACCGCTCCAACGTGGCCCAAAGCGGCGGCGAGGAAACTGTCTTGCTTCTGCCGCTAGACCCGGATGCCTCGGCGGGCAAGCTGCGGGACGAAATTGCGGCGCGGTTGGGGGTGCAGGTGGGGGTGGTGATTACGGATAGTCACGGACGGCCGTTTCGCCTGGGCACGGTTGGCATAGCCATTGGCGTCGCCGGGCTGCCCGCGCTGTGGGACCGGCGCGGCGAGCCAGATTTGTACGGCTACCAATTGCAACATACCGATGTTGCCGTGGCCGACGAAATCGCCGCCGCAGCGGGCCTGCTGATGGGGCAGGCGGCTGAGGGCATGCCCGTGGTGTTGGTGCGCGGCTTGAATCTGCCAACCCGGGATGCCCGGGCCACCGACCTGGTTCGCCCCAAGGAGATGGACTTGTATCGTTAATGGCAAATAAGAAGCCAGATAGTTTTTGCCAAAATGTATCGTTTTCATCTTGAAAAAGAGCGTGTGGGCGGCTACGTTAGGTTTATAAATAAGCGAATTTGCCAAACGATTGCCTAAAAAGGTATTCAAGGCGCATCGCGTCCGATGCTTCCCAAATTTTTTCACACTGCGACCAAAATGAGATGCGCTGGCTGCCTTTTTATGCAAAAGGAGAAACAAATGCTGCGCAAACGACTATTCTTGCTGCTGAGTGTGTGGGGAACGGCCGTCTTCCTTCTGATGGCCAATACCCAAATTGCCCGGGCCGATGACAACTGGACGGCCAAATATTACAACAACCAAACCCTGTCTGGCAGTCCCGTGCTCACCCGCACCGAATCTAACCTGGATCACGATTGGGGCGCTGGAGCGCCCAACGATAATATCAACATCGACAGCTTCTCGGCGGAGTGGACGCGCAATCTCTACTTCTCGCCAGGCACCTACCGCTTCATCGCCACCATGGACGACGGGATGCGCGTCTACGTGGACAACAATCCCATCATCGACGTTTGGTACGACAGCCAGGCGCACACCGTGACGGCCGATGTGTACCTGAACGGCGGCAACCATGATATTCGCGTGGAATATTATGAAGCAGGTGGTCAGGCTGTGGCCCAATTAAATTGGGTGCCAGCGTCTGGCGGGACCACGCTGTGGCAAGCGCAATATTTCAACAACAGTTCCCTGTCTGGCACCCCGGTTGTCACGCGTAACGAAGGGCAGATCAATTACAACTGGGCTGGTTCGCCCGTGGGTGGCGTACCCGCCGACGGGTTCTCGGTGCGCTGGCGCGGCAATCTGTCGCTGGAGGCGGGCGTTCACCGCTTCACGGCCACGGCCGATGACGGGGTGCGCCTCTGGGTGAACAACCAGCTGGTCATCGACCAATGGCGCGAACAGACGGCTACCTCCTTCACGGCGGATGTGTCGGTGGGGGGCGGCAGCGTGCCGGTGGTGATGGAATATTATGAGCGTGGGGGAACGGCCGTTGCCGCCCTCAACTGGTCCAGAATCTCCACTGCGCCATCACCCGCCCCACAACCACCCACCATTTCTGACTGGCGCGGCGAATATTACAATAACGACAACCTGACCGGTTCGCCCGTGGTGGTGCGCAACGACAGCGCCATCGACTTTGTTTGGGGCTCCAGTTCCCCTGTGCCCAACAGGATTAACAGCGACCATTTCTCGGTGCGCTGGACGCAAACGGTGAATTTGCCCGCCGGACGGTATGTTTTCACCGCCAATAGCGACGATGGTGTGCGTGTCTGGGTCAATGGCCAGCAGGTGATCAACGCCTGGGACATTCAAAACGTACAGGCCTTTTCCGGGGCGATCAACTTGCCCGGTGGGCCGGTGGAAATTCGGATGGAATATTTTGAATACACGGGGTTGGCCGAAGCAAGATTGAGCTGGACGCGAACCGATGGCTCTGGTGGCGCTGCTTCGCCTGCCCAGCCCACAGGCAGCGGTGTGCCGGGCACGGCCACCATGGTTGGCGCAGCCCATCTAACCGTGCGCTCGGCACCCAGCCTGGATGGCGAAGCGATTGGCTACCTCTCCAACGGGCAAACCGTGACGCTGCTGGGCCGCGATCCGTTCACCATCTGGATTAAGGTGCGTGAGGCAGACGGGACAGAAGGGTGGTCAAGCGGCCGTTACCTGCGCGCGGAGGCACCATTGAATCATTTGCCCATTCTAAACGAGTAACCCAAACCCGGATTTGAAGCGGGAGGCCGCTCATAGGGCGTTCAAATCAATAAAGCTTTGCGCCATAGCGACCACCGCTTCTTTTGCCGGGCGTGGCTGCCAATGCAGTACCGCTTTGATCTGCTGGTTGGAAAGCTGTCTTACTTTCCCAAGATTATCTACAACCATTGCCACTTTGGGGTCAAACAAGGCTACCAGCCGCAGCAAAAAGTCGGGCAGCTTGCGGGTGTTTACCTTGTGCCCTTGCGGGCCTAGTTTGGCGTTAATCGCCTGCGCCATGTCTCGCATCCAAATGTTTTCTGATGAGCAGATGAAGCGTTTGCCTGCTGCTTCTGGGGTGATCATGGCTGCCAGATGAGCGGCGGCTACATCTCGCACGTCTACGACTGCAAAATTGAGGCGGGGCACGCCGGGGTATTTCCGCTGCAAAATGGTCAGGACGACCTCGGCGGAGGCGCTGGTTTTTTGCGCGTCTAAAACGGGGCCGAGCACGTAGCTGGGGTTGATGGTGGCCAGTTCCAGCGTCACCTCTGGTTGGTTCACAAATTCCCAAGCCGCTTTTTCAGCCAAAGTTTTGCTTTTGGGGTAGGCGGCTACCGGATTTGCCAGGTTGGTCCAGTCGGTTTCATCGTACACTTTTTCTTGTTCATGGCCATGCACAATGGCGGCGACAGAGGAGGTTTGCACCACGCGGCGCACGCCAGCCTGGTGCGCGGCCTGCAAAACGCGCCGGGTGCCTTCCACTGCCGGGCGGATGAGCTCATTTTCATCTTTGGGTTCCGCTGTGGGCAAGGGGAGGCTACATGCAGCACAAAGTTGCAGCCAGCCATCGCTTCGGCCCAGCCTGCGTCGCTGGTAAGGTCAGCCTCGGCGAAGATGAGGTTGTGGGTGTGCTGGCTGTGCGGCCGCAAGGTTTGGCGCAGCTTTTCTGCTTTGGCGGCCGAACGGACGGTGCCTTTTACCTGGTACCCTTGTTCCAAAAGCTGCAAAATGCAGTGCATCCCAATAAACCCAGAAGCGCCGGTGACCAGGACGGTGGAATTTTCTGACATGGTGTTTCCTATGGTTGTTTGTGTACTTTGCCGTTGGCTTTGGGGCCTTCATGCAGCCAGTTTTGCACGTGGTTGAGCACGGCCGTTTCCACCCCATCCTCCATTGTAAACCAGGTAATCGCCGGGTCGTCTTCGCGGAACCAGTTGGCCTGGTGGCGGGCAAAGCGATGTGTTTCGAACTTGATCCGTTCGACTGCTTCTGCCAGGCTCATTTCGCCGTGCAGGTAGGCCCACAGCTGCCGGTAGCCCAGGCCGCTCATGCTGGGGAGGGAACGGCCGTATCCCTTCTGCCGCAGTTGTTGGAGCTCTTCTAGCAAGCCGTTGGCCATCATCTGGTCTACGCGCATGTCGATGCGGGCATACAGCGCCTCGCGCGGGCGCGTTAACCCAATTTGGCAGATGCGGTAGGGGGGTGGGGTTTTTTGTTGCAGGTCAGAAATCGGCCGTCCGGCAACCAAGGTCACTTCCAAAGCGCGGATGACGCGGCGCAGGTTGCGCGGATCGTGTTTTTCGGCCGCTGCGGGATCCAATGCAGCCAGCCAGCGGGCCAGTTCAGTACCGGGGAGTTGGGCCAGGGCAGCGCGCAGCTTGGGGTGGGGCGGCACTTCGGGGATGCCCCACCCTTCCACCACGGCCCTTACGTACTGCCCGGTGCCGCCTACGAGAATGGGGAGACGGCCGTTTGCCAGCACAAAATCAATCATCTGGTAGGCGCGCCGTTGGTAATCACCCAGGGTAATCGTTTCATCTGGTTGGCACAGGTCAATGAGGTGGTGGGGCGCAATGGCCTGTTCGGTAAGCGTGGGTTTGGCCGTGCCAATATCCATGCCCCGGTAAAACAGCCGTGAATCCGCCGAAATGATTTCGCCATTCAGCGCCTGCGCCAGTTGCAGCGAGAGAGAAGTTTTGCCAACGGCCGTTTGCCCCAAAAGCACAATCAATGGTTGATTCAAGCCAATCTCCTAAGATAGTGGGCGAGTGGGCGAGTATGCCAGTGTGCCAGTGTGCCAGCAAGAGCTATTGCCTCATTAACCTTGTCACCCGGTCACCCGGTCACCCGGTCACCTTGTCACCCATCACCACCCCAACACCGCATTCGGAATATGCTCGCAGCGCAGCAGTTTGCCACTGGTGTCTAACTCCACCGCCACCAAATCGATGCGCCAATCCACGTCCAAATCATGTTCACCCAGGTAAATTTGGGCCAGTTCGATCAGCTTGCGGCTTTTGTGCGGCGTTAGCGCCTCTTCCGGCAGGCCCATGGCCCGCCCTTTGCGCGTTTTTACCTCCACAAACGCCAGCAGCCCGTCCCCCGCCTGGGCGATCAGATCGATTTCGCCCTGCTGGCAGCGCCAGTTGCGGGCCACAATGCGGTAGCCATCTGCCTCCAGCTTGGTGGCGGCAACTTTTTCGCCCCATGCGCCCAGCTTTTTGCGGGCTCCGCCTTGGTTAGTTGTCATGCGGCCGTTGTTCAGTTGGCGAAACATGGCCAGGCATGTACCAGCGCCGGCTGGCTGGCTCTTTCTCGGCAGGCCATAACAGTTTGCCTAGCTGCCCCACCACAGGTTGTAAGCGCTCGGCATCAAAAATGCGGCGGCCGTGCATCTTTTTGCGGCGCAGATCGGGCCGTTCCCGGCGCAGGCGCTCATACAGGGCGATGGTGCGCTCGATGGTGTTGTGAATGTCGAACCGTACACTGTCGGAGCGGGCCGCCTGGGACATGTGCTGCAGGCGTTCTGGGTTGCTGGCCAGCCCTACCAGCGCAGCGGCCAACCCCCCGGCGGGTTTGGTGGTCAATAAGCCAGAACGGCCAGACTCTACCGTATCCACAATGCCTGGGGAGGAGATGGCTACCACCGGCAGCCCGGCGGCCATCGCCTCGATAACCGTCAGGGGGTGCACCTCGGTGACAGAGGCGGTGGCGAACAGGTCGGCTGCGGCCAGGTAGTTGGCGACGTTTTCATACGACACCGCGCCGGTAAACAGCACGCTGCTGGCGATGCCCAGTTCATTGGCCAGATTTTGCAGTTCAGGCTGGCTGGCCCCTTTGCCGATGATCATCAGGTGTAAATTGGGCACCACGTCTTTGGCGATGGCGAACTGTTCTAGCAGGATATCTACATCTTTTTCAGGGGAGAGGCGGCCAACGTAGGTAACCAGAACGGCCGTTTCCAGCACGCCCAAATCGGTTTTAGACAGGGGGGCCGTCGGCTGGTGGAACGGTTTCAAATCGACGCCATTTTCGATCACTTCAATGGGGCGGCGCACACCAAACTCTAGCATTACGTCGCGCACGCTGGCAGAGGGGGTAATGACCAGGTCGGCGTAATCGGTAAATTCAGGCCAGACCTGGCGCATGATGGCGTCGGCGGCGGGTTGGGGCAGCGATGTAAAGGAGCCAGTGTACAAATCGTAGCGGGTGTGGTTGGTGTAGACGATGGGGGAACGGCCGTACCGGTGAGCCATCTCTACGCTCATGAACAGGTGGTGGCAATGAATAATGTCCATTTCTTGCAGCAGCGCCTGGGCTTTGCTGCTGTAGCGCATGCTGAGATAGTAGCCATAATCCCCAGCATAAACCCAGGCGAACGTACCACGCCCGGCTCGTCGTTGGGGTCTGGTTCCCCCAGCGTAAAGATAGTGACTTCATGTCCGGCAGCTTCCAGGTGTTCTTTGTACAACGAAACCATGCGGGTAACCCCGTTGATAACGGGCTTGTAGCAGGCAGTAACCATGCCGATTCGCATTTCCCTTCTTCCTTTTGGCTAAAATATTATGTAAAGCTAACTTATTCTGCGGTCTCCGAGATTTACATAAAGTAGCCACTGAACGCAAACTTACGCTTCCCTATTTATACCACTAACCCGGCTGTTTTTGTACGATGTGCCAAAGATGCGCAGGCAGCAATAAAAAGCCCGGTAAACACAGTACGCAAAATGGGGTAGGGGCGGTGCGGCCAGGAACCATCGTTGCCGGGTGGCAAAGGCAAACCTTAAGTGACCGTCCGCAAATAAGTTAACGGAATGGTGCGGACGGTTTAGCAGTAAGCGGCCGCCTAAAAGGGGAAGTTATTGTTGGCCGGGTAATGTGGGTTAGTTGTGCACCATCAGCCAGCGGCGCAGGTGGGTCAAGCCCAGGGTTAGCGCCCAGTGGTCGATGTTTTCTGGGTGGCCGCCAAAGGAGCGCTGGGTGACAGAAACGCCATGCGGCGAGGCGAGGGTGACCAAAATTTGCACGCCGCCCTGGGTGACGTTGTTGTACACAATCAGGCTCAGGTCGGTGGCGGTTTGGCTGCGCAGGGTGTTGGCTGCATTGCGGCACCATTGGCTCAGGTTGTCGCTGGTGAGCGCCTCTAGCTGGAGGGCGGTGGCCAGATCGTTCCAGGTGCGGGCGGGGTGCAGCTGTACGTGGCTGGCGGCGTTGGGCAGGGTGGCCAGGGTGTTGTACAACATGCCGTGGGTGTAACATTCGGCCAGGCTGAGCCGCAAACTGCTCTGCTTCAGCTGGTGCAGCACCACGGTTTCTAGGCGATCGGCTTCGCCGCCAAATACGTGATCACCCAGGCGTTGGGAAACGGCCGTTTTCAACCGCGCCAACTGTTCTTCCACCGCCGCCGCCGATTGGGCCCTGGCCCACAGCCGGATGTTGGTCTGGCCGGCAAACGAATCGAAGGTGATACGCTGCTCAGAGCTGGCGTTCAGGTCGGCCAAATCTTGCTTGAGGCTGCTTTCCATCACGCCCACGCAGCGCAGCAGGGTCCAGCCGGTTTGCAGCTCGCTGCTCAGCCGCTGGCGCAGGTAGGGCAGCACTTCTGTTTCTAGCAGGTAAGACATTTCGCGCCGGTTGCCGGGCAGGCAAACCAGCACGCCGCCGTCTTCCTCTAGCATCAGGCCAGTGGAGCCGATTTCGCTGTCGCCCAGCAGAGTACTTCCCTGGATGCCGGGTGGTTCAGGGATGGGTTGGCGCTGGGTAACGGCCGTAATTGCCTCTCGCGTAAAATCATCCTTGCCGTTGCCCAACCCGCCGGTAGCAATCACCAGATCTGCCCGGCGCAGCGCCACCCGGAAGGTGTCGGCAATCATCGTCGGATCGTCGCCAACGGTTACTTTGCTGGTGAGGGTAACATTTACTTCGCGCAGGCTACGGGAGATGTAGGCGGCATTGGTGTCTAGGATGTCGCTAACGAGGAGTTCGGTGCCGATGCTGATGATTTCCACTTTCATGTTTGCTACTACTAACCATTCAGGAATAGTGTGAAAAGTTGTTTGATGTCATGCAGTGGGCAGTTGGCTGCGATTTCGGGTAGCCACCATGATAAGCGGGGGTGTCCAGCTGAGACGGCACTGCATTAGGCGTTATGTTTACGATTCCATCCCCTATGATGCATCTATTTTGTGTTGTGACAACATCAATTGGTACTGGCGAATGGTTAAATCGGTGTTGCGAATTTTGAAGGCGAGATCTGCTGCCAGGTTTTTCATTAGTTTGTAACCCAGCTCGGGATAGGTGTCGCAAAGCTGCATGAGCCGGTTGCGGTCGATGCGCAGCAGCATGGTGTTGGCCTGGCTCACCCGGATTGTGGCGGAGCGCATACCCTGGTCTACCAGGGCAACTTCGCCAAAAACTTGGCCCTGGCGGAGTTCGGTCAGGACAACCATCTCCGTTTCATCAACATCGTCGCTGACAAAGGTGGGGTTCATGATCACTTCCACACCACCACGGGCAATAACATATAGCTCAGTGGATTGATCGTTTTCTTTCAGCAAAATGTCGCCAGTTTGGTAACTGTTGGCCTCGCAGAGGGCCGCGACAAGCTGAAGCTGTGTGTCACTGAAAGAGTCAAAGATATCAGTTACCGATAAAATGGCGCTGGTTGATTGCTGCATAACGTCCCCTTAAATGCCAGTTGCTGACAGGGCGCATTCTAGCATAAAGCGATCTTTTACAAAAGTCCTGGAAACGGTAGAGAGACCTTTTACTTGTCCCAGGTTTGACGCAAAACCCGAATCCAGTTTTGGTGGGTCACTTTGTTCAGGGCGGCATCATCAAAACCTGCTTCGCGCAGGGCGGTGATGAGTTTGGGCAGGCCGGTAACGTCTACCAGGTCGTGGGGCATGGTGGCGCCGTCGAAGTCGGAGCCAAAGCCGACGTGGTCGATGCCGATGCGGTCGGCGATGTAGGTGAGGTGGCGGACGATTTCGCTGAGGGAAGTGGGTTGGTCGAAACGGCCGTCTTCCCGCAAAAACCCCACATGAAAATTAATGCCCACCATGCCGCCTGTCTCCTTGATGGCATCGAGCTGTTTGTCGGTGAGGTTGCGCGGCGAAGCGCAGAGGGTATGGGCGTTGGAATGGGTGGCCACCAGGGGGGCATCGCTGATTTTGGCCACGTCCCAGAACCCTTTTTCGTTCAGGTGGGACAGATCGATCATCACCTTGAGTTCGTTGCAGGTGCGCACCAGACCTTTGCCTGTCTTGGTGAGGCCGGGGCCACTATCGGGCGATTTGGGGAAGCTGAACGGGACGCCGTAGCCGAACTTGTTGGGGCGGCTCCAAACCAATCCCAGCGAGCGCAGCCCGGCGGCATGCAGAATGTGCAGGGCGTCATAGTTGGTATCAATCGCCTCCGCCCCTTCGATGTGGAAGATGGCGGCAAAGGTACCGTCCTTCAGGCATTTGCGCAGCTCTTTGGCGCTGCGCACGATTTTGACCTGACCTTCAGATGCTTTTTCGATTTCGAAGAGGTGGGTGGCAACGGCCGTTGTAAAACGCAGCGCATCCTTGTGCCGGATAGGATCGGGCAGTGGCACTTTGTACCCTTTTTTGGTCTGCTTGGCCCCGTTGAACGCCTCTTTTTTCTCTTTTTTGCTGGGCGGTTGGCGGTTGTTGGGGGTGAAGACGGCAAAAAAGCCACCGGCCAGGCCGCCTTCGCGGGCGCGGGGCAGGTCGATGTGGCCAATTTCGGAGCGTTCGAAGAAGGAACGGCCGTTTCCTTGATGTTCTAAATGTAAATTGAGCAGGGTATCGTTGTGGCCATCAAAAATGGGAAAGTCAGACATGGGTCACCTCCTGGCAGTGGGTTGGTAAGCAAAGCTTCATTACGCCAAGTATAGCTTAACTTCCTGGACCAATCATATGGTAAAAGGTTGTGGGGGAAACGGCCATTTCTAATCTGCGTAAATCCGTGGCAAAAAAAGGCGACAACGAATTTAAGTAATCAACGAATGGGAAACTGCCGTACGAATTGTGAATCGTGAATTGCGAATTGTTAACGGCCGTTTTCTGTCCTTCTGCCCTCTGACTTCTTCCTTCTTCCTTCCAGCAAACGGCCGTCTCACCCCGCACCTGGTTTATGTCGCCACGGGTTGGGGAAGTAGCGCTGGAGGTAACGGCCGTATGCATTCCGTTCCCGCCGCTCTACCGTGCCGCTGGCGCGATGAATAAGGATGGCTTCCCCCTCAACCTCGATTTTGGCCCCGTTTAAGTTATCCGCCACAATGCCGACCGGGGCGTTTAAGCGCCGATCGTACTCCACCAGCATGTCCCGATGCTGCTGCAAAATGCTGTTGCCCACCACCAACCCGGCCCCGTTGGCCGAGGGGGGAGGCGGGAAAAAACGGGTAGACGGCCGTTCCGCAAACGTCTGATACCGCGTCAGTTCAGCCGCACCATAAGCCAGGCTGGCATCTGGCCGCAAACTGCCGGTATCATGATCAAAGGTGTGCAGGGCAAATCCGGCGGCGTCGAACGTGAGGTAGCGGCTCTGGCGACGGCCGTCCCGCGTGTGGTCGCCAATGACCCCGGTGTGCACAAACGTGCATTCGCCCACCCGGGTAATTGTGTCGTTGTAATCGTGCCCCAGGTGGTTGTGCCCGGAAAACCAGAGCTTGATCTGGGGGTTGGCCTGGACCAACGCAATGAACTTTTCCGGGTCGGTGTAATGATTCAGGTAGGCATTTGGCCCCTTGAGGTGCAGGTCTTGCAGCACCCGCAGCCCGGAACCGAGGATCGGCGCGTGGCTGAAAACGAAGATCGGCCGGTGACGCTGCGCCACCACCGTTTGGGCAAACCAGTCAAACTGCTCATCATCAATATGCACTTCATGGTGCGACCCCTCATTGGCGCGGAAGCCGGTTTGGGAGAGGGTGATGCCAACCGCCACACCCCAATCGATGAGGGTATACGGCCGTACCCGGCCAAATATCTCGCACCACGCGGCCACCGCCTCTTCATCCCGCTTAAACTCAGCCCCTTCCATGTCATGGTTGCCAATCAGCGGGTAAAAAGGGACGCCAAAGCCGCTAAAATAGTCGAACCCCTCCTCAAAAGAGAGGCGCGTGCCGCAGTGTGAATAACCGCCCTGGTCGCCTAAACTGACAACCGCCGTCGGTGACAATGCCATCAACTGCTGCTGTGCCCGTTCTAGCCATGCCTTTTGGGCCGTTTCATAATGTAAATCGCCTACAATCAGCAGGCGCTGTGTATGTAAATGGGTCATATCATTCAATTGGGTGATCATCCTAACCTGGACAAGCCAGAACCAAACAAAAATTTTTACCACAGATTTCGCAGATTTTATCCTAAGCGTTCAGCCTTGCCTGGAGCAAGGGCATCGCCTCGGCGCTTCGCGCCTGGCGATGCCGAAGATCGTGCGGGATACCAACTGAACGGCTACATTTAATCTTTTCAATCTGCGAAATCTTTGATTTTTTGCTCACTGCACAAGGACTACACAAATAAGGTACTCACGCAAAAAGCGTGTCTAGCTGGTAAAAGGCACGGCCGTTTTCTGCCACAAAATCGATAACGGTGTACCCCTCGGTAAAGAGGTCGGTGAACAGCTGGCGGGTGTGTTGCCGCCAGGCCAGGGCCAACGGCAAATCGCGGGCTTTGAGGGCCTGAATGTTGCGGGGAATTTGCACAAAGTGGGTGGGTTCGCTGGCGGATTTGGGGGCTTCGGGTGGACGGCCGTTTTCCCCCACCACATTCAAAATGAGATGATGGGGAACGGCCGTTTCCCCCACACCCCTCCCCGCCAGCCGATTCTCCACATGGGCGCTGTTGAGCTGCCAATCCACCTGAAAACGGTCAGTGGGCAGCCCGGCGTTGATGCCTTCAAACTGACCGTACAGGTTGGGAATGTAGGTGCGGCAAACCGCGCCCAGTTTGTGAATGTTCAGCCTGGCATTGCCCGTTTCCAGCGGGTCGTAGGTCCAGGTGATCAGGTCTAGCCCCTGGCCCAGCACCAGTTGCCGCTGGGCCAATTTGAGCTGCTCGCCAATGCCCTGCCCCTGAAACTCCGGGTGTACCCCCATGAGGTGCGAGGCGTGTTTGAAACGGCCGTGTCCCAACCAGCCCACAAAGCCCGCCACAAACCCCACCAGCCGCTCCCCAGCATACGCCCCCAGCAACACGCCCCCGTTTTTGTGGAAGGTCAGCAGCATGTGGCTGGGCACCGCCTCCAGCGGATCGCTCATCTTCCAGGCGGCGATTTGTAGTTGTTCAACGGCCGTACAGCCCGCTGCATCCGTAATGGGTCGAATCTCAACATTCTTCATCATGAGCCTCAAAATAGGAACACAGAGTTTCACAGAAAACCGCAGAGTTACACAAAGATTGATGAGTTTTTCTCGGCCTACGTCGTGTTCTCAGCGGTAAGATTAGCGAAGATCAACAGAAACAACAAGACCCCCTTGCGGGGGCCTTGCTGCGGAAGAGAAGAAGAGGAGGAGAAGAAGGAGAAGAGTTTTTTGCTTAACTTTCCTTATCTTACAATGTTTGCCCGCAAAGCTTTGTATTTTGCTTAACAACATGGTTATGTAGTTCAGTACGTTTTTGCTGTTTGCCGGAAAATAAAGCCTGCCTCCGTTTATGCCCCCAAGAATATGTACTGGTTTTGTGGTGAAGATAGCGCCAAGTTGGCGCAGTTCAGGCGCTGGCCTGGCTACCGCTTCACCCCCAATTATCTTGTGGAGGTAAACTGTGGCAATTTCAATTGATAGTGCAACTGGCAATATTCGTGCAGGTGGCGACGACACCGATGGTGATTTGATCCTGCGCAGCAACGGCGGCCAAAATCGCTTTCATCTGGATGCCGGCGGCGGCAATATCTGGATTGGCGGTAACGGGGCCGACGGTGACATCATCCTTTTCCCAGTAAGGGGCAAAAATGGCACGCTTTCCCAAGCAACCATTCACATTGATGGCGGCGCAGCCAACATTTTTGCCGGTGGGAATGGGGTCGATGGCGATCTGGTGCTGAAGAGCGGTGGCGGGGCCAACCGCATTCGCCTGGATGCCGACGGCGGCAACATCTGGGCCGGTGGCAATGGCGCGGATGGCGATTTGCTGCTGTTCCGGGCCAACGGCAACAACAGCTCAACCGGGCAGGCAACCATTCATTTGGATGGGGATGCGGCCAACATTTGGGCGGGCGGCAACGGTGTGGATGGCGACCTGGTGCTGAAGAGTGGTGGCGGGGCCAACCGCATTCGCCTGGATGCCGACGGCGGCAACATCTGGCTGGGTGGCAATGGCGCGGATGGCGACATTGTGATTTTCCGGGCTGGTGGGGACAACCAGACTTTGTCTCAGGCATCTATTCATCTCAATGGCGATGCGGGGGACATTGTGTTGCAAAATGCAGACTGCGCCGAGGAGTTTGAAGTAGAGGATGAAGCTGGGACAGAACCGGGTACGGTGATGGTCATTGGTGAACACACGCGGCTGTGCTCTAGCCAGCAGGCGTACGACCGGCGGGTGGCAGGCATTGTGGCGGGTGCGGGCACGCTGCGCCCGGGCATTGTGCTGGGTCGGCAGATTTCAAAGGCGCAACGGCTGCCCATTGCGTTGATGGGGCGGGTTTTTGCAAGGTGGATGCGAGTAACGGCCGTATCCAAATCGGCGACCTGCTCACCACTTCCCACCTGCCCGGCCACGCCATGAAGGTGCTGGACCCCGCCAAAGCGTTTGGGGCCGTCATTGGCAAGGCGCTCGATCCGCTCCAGGGTGACACAGGGCTCATTCGCGTCCTGGTTGCTTTGCAATAGGAGGCAAACATGGCAACGTTAAGCGTTAAAACCATTGCCGCCAACTGCCTGGACCGTACGCCCACTTTCTCGCTCAGGCGGCACATCTTTGGCGTGTACGGCAACAATAACCGAAACCGCTCCCTCAAAGCGCAGCTCAACCTGATCCGCACCCGGCCGCATATTCGCGTAGCGATTGTGACTGTGCGCCCGGTTGGCTCCACACAAGGGCAGTACGCCAACCTTCAGCGCGATCTGGACCTGACCAATGATGTGTGGCAGGATGATGCCGCCGCCTGGGTGTACTGCACCGGCGTGGCGACCGTCTACACCAACATTCTGGGCAGCAACGGCGTGCTGAACCAAAACTCATGCCCGCTGGGCGTGCAGGGTTCGCCCACGCAGGAAGAAGACGATCTGTTTGACCTGGGGCGCAATTTGGGGGCAGACCTGGTAGGGTATTACATCACCGGTTCAACCAACCCAGGGCTGATTGGCTGCTCGGCTTACCCGGCGGGGCGGCGCGGCTTTTGGGTAGCGATGAACAGCAACCAGAACACGTTTGGGCACGAACTGACCCACGTGGTTGGCCTTAATCCGCACCCAAATCAGGACCCATTGGTGCCCGACAACGACCAGGACAACCTGATGTGGCCGACGCCTGGGGCCATTACCAACCCACCGCCGGATTTGCGCCAGGCCAATCGCGACCGCATTTTGGGCGACCCTGGCATGGAATCTTGCTAATTGGGTTAAAGGAGCAAACAAATGACACAGTTAACAGAACCTTTGGCAACGGAACTGGCCTCGCCTTGCTTTCACACGGCCGAAACGATTTTGGAGCGCCGTTCTGAAGCAGATTTTGAGCAGCTGCGGGCGGTGCTGACCGATGAAGAGGCAGACGAGGTGGTGAAACAAAATGCGATCATGCTGCTGGGGCGCTGGGGCCGCCCAGAAGTGGTGCCCAGCCTGGTGGCTCAACTTCCGGTGCAGGATGAGCGTGGGCTAATCAACCTGGTAGATGCGTTGGGTCGATTGGGTACGCCGGAGGCGGTTACGGCCGTTCTCGAACAATCGTACCACCCATCCCCCGACGTGCGCCGCTTTGCCGCCTACGCCCTGGAACGAGCGGGCAGCCAGCCGGCCCTGGTTCGCCTGCGCGAGATGAGCCGGGTGGATGAAGCCCCGTTTGTCCAGGCGCGGGCCCGTGATTTGCTAACCCGGCGCGACAGCCAGAGCGAGTAGCCAGCGCTGCGCGGCCAAAGGCCAAAACCGGCCCGCCTTCTCCTGGTTTGGGGAAGGCGGGCTTTTGTTTCAGGCGGGTTAGGCGCGGCCCAGCACCGCTGCCAGCAGCGCCATACGGATGTACATGCCGTTGCGCACCTGGCGGAAGTACGCCGCGCGTGGATCGCTATCTACCGAGTCGTGGATTTCGCCGACGCGGGGCAGGGGATGCATGACGACCATCTTCTTTTTGGCCATCGCCATGATTTCTGGGGTGATTTCGTAGTAGTTTTTCACTTCTTCGTACTGGGCCAAATCGGTGAAGCGCTCTTTTTGCACGCGCGTCACGTACAGCACGTCGGCGTTTTCGATGACGTCGGCCACGTCGTGGGTTTCGCGCACATTCAGACCGGAATCGATCACCTCGTTCATCACCTTCAGCGGCAGACGCAGGATTTCTGGAGCGACAAAGCGCAAGCTGACGTTGTATTGCAGCAGCAGCTTGGTGAGGGAGTGGACGGTACGGCCGTACCTTAAATCACCCACCATCGCCACCTTCAAGCCATCCACCGTGCCCAGCTCTTCGCGAATGGTGAACAAATCCAGCAGCGCCTGCGTGGGATGCTCGCCGGGGCCGTCGCCCGCGTTGAGGACGGGCACGCTGGCCGCTTCGGCCGCTTCACGGGCAGAGCCGATTTCCGGGTGGCGCAGCACAATCACGTCGGCGTACTGTTCCAGCACGCGAATGGTGTCTGCCAGCGTTTCGCCTTTGCTGATGGAGCTGAACTTGACGCCCTGGGTGATCGGAATGACGCTGCCGCCCAGTCGTTCCATGGCGGCGATGAAGCTGGAGCTGGTGCGGGTGCTGGGTTCGTAAAACAGACAGGCCAGCACCTTACCCTTGAGCAAATCCACCCCGCCGACGCGCTCGACCATCTCGCGCATCTCGCGGGCGCGGCCAAAAATGTAGGAGAGTGTGTCCCGGTCGAACTGGGAAACGGACAGGATGTCTTGCCCTGTCAGCCCGTTGCTGTTGAGCATGGGGCTGGGCATGGTGGCGAAGTCAAATAACGGTTCTAAGGTTTTTGTTTGCATGGTTTCTCCTCAAAAGGTAATTGGGTAATTGAGTAATCAGGTAATTGGCGAGGCAACTCAGTTGCCCAATTACCTAATTACCCAATTACAAATGGTTTATGGCAGCAGCCTTCCGCTGCCTGGGCTGGCCAGGATTTGGCCATCTTCAAATACAGTTTCCCCGCGCAGCACCACTTTTTGCACCTGCGCCAGCACCTCGGTGCCGTGGAAGGGGGTCCAGCCGCATTTGCTTTGCACATTTTCGTTGCGGATGGTGTTGGGGGTGAGCTGGATGGTTACGGCCGTATCCGCCTGCTCTGGCAAGTTAAAAATGCGGCGCGGGTTATTGTGCATCAGGTCGATGAGTCGGTTTAGGGTGAGGCGGTTTTGCTGAACGGCCGTCAGCAGCAGCGGCAATGACGTTTCCAGGCCAATCACCCCCGGCGGCGGCGTGTCGGAGCGCTTTTCGGCCAGGGTGTGCGGCGCATGGTCGGTGGCGATGCAGTCCACCGTCTCGTTGATATGCTCCCACAGCGCGGCCACATCCGATGGCGTGCCCAGCAGCGGGCGCATATCGCCCAGCGGCCCCAGCCGCGCCGCGTCTGCCTCCGTGAGGAAGAGGTGGTGCGGCGTCACCTCGCAGGTCACGGGCAGGCCGGCGGCTTTGGCCTGGGCAATCAGCTCAATTTCCTCCCGGCGGCTGATGTGGCAAAAATGGACCGGACGATTGTAGGCGGCGGCCAGGCCAATGCCCACGGCCACGCTCTGCTTTTCCGCGTGCATGGCGATCATTTTTTCGCGGGGCCAGGTGGCAAAGCAGGCGGCCAGCGTGGGCACATCTTCCACGCGCAGCGGGCCGAAGGTGTCGTTGAGGTAAATTTTGAGCGCGGCGGCGTGTGGCGCGCAGGCGGGCAGTTGGTCGATCACCTCCGGGCTGGCCCCGGCAAAGAGGCCGACATCGCACAAAATGTCCTGGGCGGCTTGCTGGCGGGCGGCGGCCAGCGCTTCTGGCGTGCTGAGCGGCGGGCTGGTGTTGGGCATGCCCAAAATTTGGGTAATGCCCCCGGCGAGGGCAGCGGCCGTGCCGGTGCGAAAATCTTCTTTGTGTTCGCCACCCGGCACGCGCAGGTGGGTGTGTACGTCTACCAGTCCGGGCAATGTGATTGTTTCTGTCATAGTTTTCCTTTGAAATAATCAGCAGATTTCGCAGATTGAAAAGATTAAAAAATCTGCAAAATCTTTGATAATAGCCTTTGTCAAGCACACTGTTTTTTTAATGCAAGTCGTTGTTTACGCAAATTGGCTGTTGTCTTTTGGCAAAAAAAAAGCCTAATCCAGAAGGATCAGGCTATAAAAGATCAATTATGAGTCGCAAGGTTGCGGCGATTTTGCGTTTTTTTCCGGCTTTTCCAGGCATGGGTTTCCTCGTCTGTGTACCTAATTTGCACCGGGGGGAAATGGTAGCATGGAACGGCCGTTTTGCCCACTGTCAATTGCGTCAGCCGTTTTGGCCATTGGTCAGCATCTTACGACTGGATTCGAGCCCTTTTTGTAACAGGCGGGCCAAATCTTGCACATTTGGCTCTTGCAAAATGTCCATGTGCCCGCCGGGAATTCTGTAGACGTGGGTTTGGGCGGTGGTTAGCAGGCCCCAGCCCATATCATTGGGAATGCCTTCCCAATCTTCATCGCGGCGCAAGACGACCAGGTCGCTGTCATACGGCTGGGGTTTGTAATGTTTCTGGGCCCAATCCGTGGCCATCATGTTTCGATAATCACGCAGATCAAGCGGCAGCGGCTGTCCGCTGGCTTCGTATCGCTTAATTTCTTGCATTTTTTCCTGGTGGGCCTTTTGGTGCTGTTTGCGAATGGCTGGTTCAACAAAGGTGGATCTGAGCCGCCGCCGCACCACCTTGCGCAGGTAGGTGACTTTGTCTGACATTGTTTTTTGCTGACCAAAGGCTGCTTTTTGTCTTGCCCACCAGCTGCCTTCTGGCTGTGCGCTTTTGGGCGGGCCATTTTCAAATTCGGGGTTGACGGCATCGATGATGGCTACCAAAGCGACCTTTTCTCCGGCCTGCCGCAGCTGTTGGGCCATTTCAAAGGCGACCAGACCGCCAAAACAGAAGCCGCCCAAATAGTAGGGGCCGGTGGGCTGTACTTTGCGAATCTCGGCCACGTAATCTTGGGCCATGATAGTGACATTGCCATTGCCGGCAAAGGTGCCGCTGCGGTTGGCCGGTTGCAGGCCAAAGAAGGGCTGCTCTGGACCCAGGTATTTGGCCAAACCCCGGTAATGATAGACATGCCCCGCGCCGCCGTGTACGCAGAAGAACGGCCGTTCCTGACCCGTCGGTGATATCGGCACCAGGGATGACCAGGTGGTCTCTTCGCCAGTCTCGCGAATGATTTGGGCCAGCTGGGCAATGGTGGGCGCCTGGATGATGGTGGCGAGCGGGATTTCTACCGCGAAGGCGCGTTCGATGCGGGCAAACAGAACAATCGTTTGCAGCGAATGGCCGCCCAGGTCGAAGTAGTTGTCGTAGATGCCGATGGGTTTGACCTGAAGCACGCTCTCCCAGATGTCTACCAGCTGGTTTTCGATGGGATCGTTGGGTGGCGCGTACGCCTGCTGCGTAGCGGTGACGTTGGCGGGGTCGGGGGCAGGCAGGGCTTTGCGGTCAATTTTGCCATTGGGCGTGAGCGGCCATTCTGCCAGCTGCATGTAAATGGTGGGCACCATGTATTCGGGTAGGGTGGTTTGCAGCCTGGCTTTGAGATCGGCGATGTGGGGAACGGCCGTTTCCCTGGCCAGGTAATACGCCACCAGATGCTTGTTGGCGGCTTCGTCAGCCCACAGCAGCACAAGCGCCTCTTGAATTTCTGGCAGCTGAAGCAGGGCGGTTTCAATTTCGCCCAGCTCAATGCGGAAGCCACGCAGCTTCACCTGGTGATCGGTGCGGCCAATGAATTCAATATTGCCGTCTGGCAGCCAGCGTACCAGATCGCCCGTTTTGTACATGCGGGCGTTGGGGGCATTGGCGAAGGGGTCGGGCAAGAAGGCTTGCGCTGTGCGCTCTGGCTGGCGCAGGTAGCCACGCGCCACGCCGCGCCCCCCAATGTACAGTTCGCCCGGCACGCCGATGGGCACAGGCTGGTGCTGGGCATTCAGGACGTAGGTGCGGGTATTGGCGATGGGCTTGCCGATGGGGATATTGCTTGCGGTACCGTCTTGGGGCTGAATGTGATAGTCGGTGGCTGTTACGGTGGTTTCTGTGGGGCCATAGCCGTTGATGAGGGTGACACGGCCGTTTTTATCCAGTTCATGCCACGCCGTTATGGCCGGGGCCATAATCGCTTCACCGCCAAAGGCCGCCAGGCGCAAGGATGCGGGAACCGGCAGGCTATGTTCCACCATTTCACGAACCAAAAGCTGCCAGTAGGCCGTTGGCAAATTAAGGATTGTGACCTGATATTGGTTCAGCAGCGTAACCATTTCGGCAGCGGTAAGGACGTTTGTGGGGCTAAGTACGAGCGTTGAACCACAAAGCAGCGTGGGGAAAATTTCCTCTACCGCTACATCAAAGTTGATGGTGGAAAACTGCAAGGCACGGTCTGCGGGTTGCAGTTTGAACAGCTGCTTGCCGATGTACCAGTTGTGGTTCATCATGGCCCGGTGGGGGAGCAAAACGCCCTTGGGTTTACCAGTTGAGCCAGAGGTATAGATGATGTAGGCCAGGTTGTCTGGCGTTACCTGGCTGGCTGGCGCAATGGTAGGTTGCTGGGCGATGGTTGGCC
This sequence comes from Candidatus Leptofilum gracile, assembly GCA_016713825.1. Classification (GTDB taxonomy): domain Bacteria; phylum Chloroflexota; class Anaerolineae; order Promineifilales; family Promineifilaceae; genus Leptofilum; species Leptofilum gracile. Next base: position 181,999 of record JADJOJ010000009.1, read on the forward strand.
AATCGCTGTCTAGCTTGATCAGTTTGGCTTGCGTTTGGGGCAGTTTGTTGGCCAGGGCTGCGGTGGTGAGCAGCACGGGCGTTTGGGCATCTTCCAGCATGTAGGCCAGGCGATCTTGTGGATATTCCGGGTCCAGGGGCAGGTAGGCACCGCCAGCGGTGAGAATGCCCAACAGCCCCACGATGAGGTCGGGTACGCGGCCCACGCTGATGCCGACGATGGTATCTGGCCCGACGCCGAGCGTTTGCAGGTAGTGGGCCAACTGGTTGGCGCGGCTGACCAGTTCCCCGTAGGTGAGGGTTTGGTTTTGGCTGAGAACGGCCGTTGCCTCTGGCGTTTGGGCCGCCTGCTGGGCGATGAGTTTGTGTACACAGGTTTCGGCGGGGAACGCCGCTTCCGTCTGGTTCCAGGTATCCACTACCAGGCTGCGCTCAGCGGCGGAGAGCGCTGAAAAGGTGGCGTAATTTGCTTGTGGCTCACGCGCCATTTGGGTGAGCGTTTCCCAGTAATAACCAGCAATCGCTTCTATCTGTGCTGGCGGAAAATGGGTGACGGAGTAATCGAGCACCAGGTTGACCGCAGCGGTGACCGGATTCATAAACACGTCCAGCGAGAAAATATCGCTGACGCTGCCGTAGTAATCATTTTTTAAAATTTCTAGCCCGGCTAACTGGTTGGCTTCCCCAAAAATGCGGAAGTGGATGAAGTTGAAAATCGTTTCGAACAGGTCTTGCCCTGGGCGCATTTGCCGGATGTTTACCAGTGGGAAGCGGCGGTGTGGCAGCAATTCTTGTTCGGTGCTGAAGGTTTGGCGAACCAGGTCGGCCCAGGTGCCCCCTGTCAACTGCTGGCGGAAAGGGATCGTGTTCAGGAAAAGGCCCAGGGTACGTTCGCCGTCTGTTTGTTCGAGACGGCCGTTTGACACCAACCCCGTTACCACATCATTTTCGCCGCTGACGAGCCCCATCACGTAAAGATGCGCCGCCAGGAAAACATGCTTGATGTGCACGCCGCTCTCTTTGGCCAGGGCCAATAACCCATCAACCACCTCGGTCGGCAGCTTGAGCAGATGAGAGCGCATCGGATCTAGGTGTTCCCCTTCCTGGGCATTGGCGTTGGGCCAACGGGCAATTTGGGTCAATGGTGCATCGCTGATCTGCTCAGACCAGTAGCGCTGGTGTTCCTCATTGGCCATCGCCGCCTTCTCTGCTGCGATGAAATCTCTGAACTGGGCCACCGGTGCCGGGGGAATGGGTGCCACATTTGCCCCCAATTGGGCCGTATAAATCTGAAAGAATTCTGAAATGAGCGCCGCTTCACTCCAGCCATCCAGGATGACGTGGTGCACACTCATGGCCAGCTGGAAGGTGTCGTCTGTCAACCGGTGCACCTGAAAGCGCAGCAGCGGTGGGGTTTCCCAGTTGAAATGTTGGCTGTGTTCCGCAGCCAGCCAGGCGGTTCGTATGGTTGCCTGTTCTGCGGGGGATAGTGAGCGCAAATCATCAACTTGGAGGGGGATAACGGCCGTTTCATGCACAAGCTGTAGCGGCTGGGCATACTCCCCCAAATGGTAAGATGTGCGCAGGATGGGGTGCCGCTGCCCCAGCAGTGCCAGCGTGGCCCGCATTTTTTCTTCATCCAAAACAGCCCGAACCACCTTGATGGTCACGTTGAAGTAAACGGCCGTATCCGGTTCCAGCTTGCTGTGGTACAGCATGCCCGCCTGCAAACGGCTCAGCGGGTAGGCATCCATCACATCTTCAGGCAGTTGGGCACGAATCTGCTCAGGGATCAGTTGGAACGGTTCTGTGCGGGCCGCGTCGGCCTGGCCCGCGCCCACGTGTGGGGCCAGGGCGGCGATGGTCTGGTAGCGGAACAGGTCTGGCAGAGCAATCTCCAGCCCGGCCTGCCGCGCCTTGGCCAGCAGGCGAATCGAAAGGATCGAGTCGCCGCCCAGGTCAAAATAGTTGTCCGCAACGCCCACGCGGGGCAGACCCAGCACCTCGGCCCACACGGCGGCCAGGGTGGCCTCGGTCTCTGTGCGGGGCGGCAGGTAGCTGGCCTGCTCATCCCGCTGCAGCTCCGGCAGCGGCAGCGCTCGCCGGTTAATTTTGCCGCTGTTGCTCAGCGGCAGGGCATCCAAAAACATAAAGGCGGCAGGCACCATGTAATCGGGCAGGCTTTCTTTGAGGAAGGCGCGTAAATCTCCAATGGCCGGTAGTTCAGCTTCTGGGGCGGCGACCAGATAAGCGGCCAGGCGTTTCTGGCCCGGCGCATCTTCACGGGCCAGCACGCACACCTCGCGGATGGCGGGGTGGCTGGCCAGGGCGCGTTCAATCTCGCCCGGTTCAATGCGAAAGCCGCGAATCTTCACCTGGTCATCGACCCGGCCCCAAAATTCCAGATTGCCATCCGGCAGCCAGCGCACCTGGTCGCCGGTGCGGTAGACGGTTTCGCCGGTGCGGAAGGGGTGGGGGATGAAGACATCGGCGGTTAACGCGGGCTGGTGCAAGTAGCCCAGGGCCACCTGGGGGCCACCCAGCACCAGTTCGCCCGGCACGCCAACCGGCACTGGTTTTTGCTGGGCATCCAGCACCAGCGCCTGACCGTTGGCCAACGGCCGTCCAATCGGCATGCCCTGGGAAACAAGCTGCGGCACCCCGTCGGCGGGCAGTTCGTAGGCGGTGGCCACGACGGTGGCTTCGGTGGGGCCGTAGGTGTTGAACAGCCGCACGGTGTCGCCAACCAGGCGATGCCAGTCGGCCACCTTCGGCCCACTCGCCTTTTCGCCGCCGATGATGAGCAGGCGCAGCGAAGTGGGCAGTGCCAGACGATCTTCCGCCAGGCTGGTGACCAACTGGTGCCAGAAGGCGGTGGGCAAATCCAGCATCGTCACTTCATAAGCGGTAGCCTGGGCTAAAAATGCCTCCATTGAATTGAGCATTTCGTCGGTGCGCAGGCAGAGCGTGCCGCCCTGCACCAGGGTGGGGAAGATTTCTTCAACGGCCGCATCAAAATTAATCGTGGCAAATTGCAGCATCCGGTCGCTGGCGGTGACGCCGTAGAGGTGGCTGGCGGCCTGGGTGAACTGGGTGAGGGCGCGGTGGGGAATCATGACGCCTTTGGGTTTGCCGGTGGAGCCAGAGGTGTAGATGATGTAGGCCAAATCTTCCGGCGTGGGCAGCAGGCCCAAATTTTCGGCAGATTCCTGGGCAATTTGCGGCCAATCCTGGTCGATGCAGACAAGCGAAGCGCCCGCCTGCGGCAGCAAACCGACCAGTGCGTTTTGCGTGACAATCGTTTGCACCTGGGCATCTTCCAGCATGAGGGCGAGGCGTTCGGTGGGGTAAGCCGGGTCTAGCGGCAGGTAAGCGCCGCCTGCTTTGAGGATGCCGAGCAGGGCGACGAGCATGTCGGTGGAGCGGTGGAGGCAGAGGCCGACGATGCGGTTGGCGGTGACGCCTTGTTTTTGCAGGTGGCGGGCCAGCTGGTTGGCGCGTTGGTTGAGTTGGGCGTAGGTGAGGGTGTGGGTGAGGTGGGTAACGGCCGTTCGCCTCCCCGATTTTTCTACTTGCGCTTCAAACCATTGGGGAACGGCCGTAAACGGTGGCGGGGGCAGTTGGGGGCCTTCCGCCAGGGTCAGTAGCTCAGCAGTTTGTGGGGGGGTGAGCAGGTGGAGGTGGGAAACGGCCGTCGTCGGTGCCTGAACCACGTGGCTGAGCAAGGTTTGCATCTGCCCAAACAGCCGCTCGATGGTGGCGGCTTCAAACAGATCGCTGTTGTACTCAAACAGGCATTGCAGCCCGTTGTCTTGTTCAATAACGGTCAGCGTCAGATCAAATTTGGTTACATCCAGGTCCAGCCGCCGCCGGGTGACCTTCAAGTCGGGCCAATCGAGCGTGGGGCGGGGCATGTTTTGGTAAATGAACAGCACCTGGAACAGCGGCAGGTTGTGCCCCTGGCGCGACGGGTTGAGGCTCTCGATGAGCTTTTCTACCGGGATTTGCTGGTTGGCAAAGGCGTCCAGCGTGGTTTGGCGCACCCGGCTCAGCAGTTCGCGGAAGGTGGGCTGGCCAGACAAATCGGTGCGCAGCACCAGCGAATTCAGAAAGAACCCAATGAGCGGTTCAATGTCGGCGCGGGTGCGGTTGGCAATGGTTGTGCCCATTACCAGATCATCTTGCCCGGAATAGCGGTGCAGCAGGGCCACAAACGCGGTGAGCAGCGTCATGTACGGCGTGGCTGCTTCAGCCTGGCTGAGCTGGTTGAGCTGCTGCACCAGGCCAGTGGGCAGATCAAAGCGGCGCTGGGCACCCTGCCCGGTGGATTGAACCGGGCGTGGATGGTCGGTGGGCAGCGCTAGCGCCGGGGGCATACCGGCCAGCTGCTGTTTCCAGTAGCTGAGCTGGTGGGCTGCTTCTGGCGTGGTGAGCCAGCTGTGCTGCCAGGCGGCAAAATCGGCATACTGCACGGGCAGTTCGGGCAGATTGGCTGGCTGGTTGGCCACGGCGGCGCGGTACAGTTCGGTAAGCTCGGTTTGCATCAGCCCCACAGACCAGCCATCGGTGACGATGTGGTGCATGGCAATGAGCAGCCAATGTTCGGTTTCCGACAGGCGGTAGAGGGTGACGCGCAGCAGGGGGCCGTTGACCAGATCAAAGGTGTGGTAGGTGGCGGCGTAGAGCTGTTCGTTGGCTGCCTGGCGGCGGGCTGCGGGGGGCAGCTGTTGCAAATCGACCCATTCCCAGGGCACGGCCTGGGCGGGCTGGATGCGCTGGCGGAGTTCGCCCTCTTCGGTGAAAAAGGTGGTGCGTAAGGTTTCGTGCCGGGCGACCAGTTGGTCGATGGCGTGTTGCAGGGCGTTGGTGTGGAGACGGCCGTTCAGCACCAGCACCAGGGGCAAATTGAAGGTCGCTTTGCCGGGGTCTAACTGCTCTAAAAACCAGAGCCGCTGCTGCGAATAAGAGGCCGGGGCGATGGTGGGGCCGTCTGCTTCGCGGGGCAGGCGGGGCAGGGGGGTGTCGGCGGTGCTGGCGCTGGCCTGGTTGATCTGCTGGGCCAGGGCGGCGATGGTGGGCTCGGCAAAAAAGGCGTGAAACGGCATAGCGATTTGGAATCGTTCTTGCAGCCGGGAAATGACCTGGGTGGCCGAGAGAGAATGGCCGCCGAGCTCAAAAAAGTTATCCAGAATGCCGATGGGGTCTACCCTTAAAATGGTTGACCAGATGTGGGCGAGTTCGGTTTCTACGGCCGTTGTTGGCGGTTCAAAGGGGGTGGCCAGCGCCGGACGGGTTAGCTCCGGCACGGGCAATGATTTGCGATCGACTTTGCTGTTGGGGGTGAGCGGCATTTGCCCCAGAAAGACAAAGGCGGCGGGCATCATGTAGTCGGGCACATTTTGCTTGAAAAATTTGTACAGCTCGGTGGTGGTGATGTTTTGGCCTGGATGGGCAACTGCGTAAGCGGCCAGGTAATGGCCGTTTTGGCCGTCGGGATGGGCGGCGACGGCGGCTTCTTTGACGCCGGGATGTTTGAGCAGGGTTTGTTCAATTTCGGCCAGCTCAACCCGGTGGCCGCGAATTTTTACCTGGGCATCCTCGCGACCCATGTGGATAAGACGGCCGTCTGCCAAAATGCGCCCCAGGTCTCCGGTAAGGTACAGGCGGGCGTCGCTGCCGTCTGGGTCTGGGCGGAACCGTTCGGTGGTGAGGTCGGGGCGACGCCAGTAGCCCAAGGCGAGGTAGCGGCTTTTGACGGTAATGGTGCCGACTTCGCCTTCGGGGACGGGACGGCCGTTTTCATCTAGCAGCAGAATCGGCCGTTCATCTACCGCATAGCCGGTGGGCACTACGCTGTCGCGAATCACCGTCTCTTTGTCGATGAAGCATTGGCGCGTGGTGGACGTTTCTGTAGCCCCCATGCCGGCATACAAAATGCAGCTGTCTGGGAAGAACTGTTTGTACCAATCAATGTACTGGGTGGGCACTCGCTCACCGCCAAAGCGAATCAGCCGCAGCTGGGGGAATGTTTCACCCCCCAGCAGGCCATCAATAAAATGGCGGAAAACGGTGGGTACCGAATGGTAAAAAGTAATTTCTTCACGCTGCATCCAACTGGCCAGGTCGGCCAGCCCTTTGGTTTTTACGTCGAAACTGTGCACCGAAGCGCCAATCAGCAGCGCCCCAAAAATATCGCGCAGCGAGCCGTTGACGCTGCAAGAGTAGACCAGGGTGAAGCGGTCGTGGGGGCTAAGGTGCAGGGTGTTGGTGTACTGCATTATTTCATGCAGCAAATTGCGGTGGTTTTGGTAAACGCCCTTGGGCTGCCCGGTGGAACCAGAGGTGTAGAGGATGTAAGCCACGGTGTCTGGTGAAATATCCAGGGCCAGATTGTCATCGGCTACCTCGTCGCCAAGCGTGTCGATGTTGAGCAGGCGGCTTTCGTCTCCCTGGGCCAGGGCGGCGGCTGCGGCATAGTTGGCCTGGTTGGTCACAATTAACTCTGCTTGCGAATCGGCCACAATAAAGCTGGTGCGGGCTTCGGGGAAGGCTGGGTCTAGGGCTACATAAATTTTGCCACCCTTCAGCACGCCAAAGATGGCCATGATGGTGGGTGCGCCATGTTCTAGCAGCAGGGCGACGGGTGCGGGTTTTGGCCCACACTTTTCTAAAATGGCGCGGGCAATGCGGTTGGCGGCGCGGTTGATCTGATCGTATGTGTAGGATTGCCCTTCGGTGACGACGGCGAGGTGGTGGGGATCGCGGGCGACCTGTTTTTCAAAACGTGCGCCGATAGATTGCTCAATTTCAGTGCGCTCAAACGGGGCAAACCCATTTTGCGGGTGAAAACAGCGGCTGGCGATGATGGATTGACGCTGCCGCAAGGTTTCATCCAGTTCTTCGCTGTCTGGTTTATTTTTTTCAAAGGAAGCAATCTCTTGAGCGTTCATGTTTTTTCTAAATTTTTAGCTTATGCAGTTTCGCCGAACCTGGCGGAGAAATTGGATAAGTTCTGAAATGAAGATGGCAGTGGCTTCTGTTTTACCAGGGTGCAGGCGTATGGTAGAGCGGAAATGGGCAGTGTGCCAAACAGATGGGCAAAAGAACCACCTTCCTTAAAACAGCAGTTGGTTTTGAATGTACAAGTTGTTTTATTGCTAGCGCCAATGATTGGGTAGGGAGGAAACGGCCGTGTTTTGGAGAGCGCTTACTGTTGTGTGGTGTTAAGCATTTGTGTAATTGCACAAGCATGGTATGGCAATTTTTTGCAACGGGCTAGGCCCTCTCCCACTTTTGTCTGATTTTGGATAGCCAGGTGTTTAATACGCTGGCCGCTGGTTTTGCGTTTGCTGCAAGTTGAGAAGGGGCAGCAAGGTGATTAAGAATTGGGTTGCCCAGGTTTTAGAGCCCGACAAACCGCCATAACGAACCTTACAACTTCCATAATTTTTCCAATAAATTCTTACGAATCGGGTTACGTGTAGGCGGTTTGCTGGGTTGGCCGGGGGGAGCTGTTGGCCCCGTTATGGTCGAAAAAACAGAGCCAAGCTGTTGGTCATTGCGCACTTGGGGCAAGCGGCCCCTGTTATTTTGCGTCAATCTGTTGGTTGGGGCGTCGGGATGCGCCTGATTTGGTGGTTGAAATGGATGGCAAAAAAGCCAAACCAGTTCACAATGCCCAACAGTTTCAGGCCGTCTTCAAGCAGATAATAATCGATCGGTGCATAGTTTATGATGATCTCTTGAATGTTGTCCAGGCCAAAAGAAGCGCCCAAAAAGGCCAGGCCCAGGGCCAGGAAGAGAAAGTCGGTTTTTAGGATGTAACGGCCGTATTTCACAAAATACAGCGAGAAAAAAATAAGGTAAAAGGCATAAAATGCCTTCTCTGGAAAACCAAGATAATCGCGGAAACTTTCGTGCAGCACAAAAAAGTCATCCACCAACAGGAAGGCCGTTAGCAGGCCAGAGGCCAGAAAAAAGCGGCGGTTGAGCAGATCGTTTTGTTGGGTGGCAACGGCCGTTCCCGCAAAGCAAACGGTGACAGCTGCGCACCAAAGCAGTGCCCCCACATTAGAGACCAGCCCGATCCACGGCGCAACCTCTGCCAGCGATGAGGTGTCTCGCAGGAGGTTGGCCGGGGGAATTCCCACGAACCTGCCCGCAATATACACCATTAGCAGCAGGCTGAATGCAAAAAAATAGAGAGTAACGGCAGCGGTAAGATGTTGGTTTAACTGTTTGTATAAATTGGTCAACATAGGGTCGCCTCAATGGTCCGTAGAACCAGTCGCCAGCAGCGAAAGGAGGAAAACCCAGATAATCACCATGAGAATGGCAAAAATAACAAACAAATCATGGCGCTGGTGAGGGCCATGAGGCTACTTTGGGGCATCGGCTTGCGGCTAGGTGCGTTGTGTAGCGTCTTGTTTAATGTTGTCGGGTCGCGTAAACCAAGGTGCTGGTGCGGCTAATCATACGGCAGTTTGCAGTACACACTTGCATTCTGCCTGGGCAGTCTTAAAAAAAAACTTACAGGTGTTCTTTCGATTTTGTTGTCAGCGGTGAGGGAAATCAGCTGCGGTGGCCTGGCCAGCCCCCAGAACGCCTGCCTGAGCAGCTGCGCCAATGCGGGGCGGGGGTTCTGGGCAACTAGCCATGCCTTGCCAGCGGTACGGATCGCCGCACACCTGGGCTTGCGGGGTTGTTAAACAGGGTGGGCCGTTTGGCCTTTAATTGCTGAGCATGGGTGCCTTGTTCACCCATTCCTCTGAATGTAACTGGTCTAGCATGAAACGAGCGAAGTCTGCCCGGGCCAGCTGGGTGCCAGGGCCTTGCCCGGCATAGCCAACCTTAAGCTGGCCGGTGCCTGGTTTATCATGCAGGCGCGGGGCGCGGGCCAGCGTCCACGCCAGATTGCTGCCGCGAACGGCCGTTACCATTCCCTGACTGTCGGCGAGGACGTGCCGGGCAAAAAGGCGCAAAGCCAGGCCAAACAGCCGCCCAACCAGCTGCGGCCGGTCGTGGGGGTCGGCCACGCCAGCGCCTGTGGCGGCGATGAGGCGGCGCACGCCCGTTTTGTGCATCGCGGCGACGATGTGGGCCATGCCGGTGGTTAACGGCCGTTCCGGCGTGTTGCTCGTCGGCCCCAAAGCGCTGATGACCGCCTCGGCCTCGGCCAGCGCCTGCTCAATTTTCTCCGCTTCGTGCATCTCACCCTGCACGATGGCCAGCCTGGGGTGTGGCTGTTTCATTTTGGCCGGATTGCGCACATACACCGTCACGTTGTGCCCGGCGGCCAAAGCTTGCTGAACCAGTTCTTGTCCGGTGCCACCAGTGGCTCCAAAAATTGTTAATTTCATTGTGTTACCTCCAAAAAAGATTTTTCTACTCCCACACGGGCGCATAATCGTCAATAAATTGCTGCATGGTGATGGGTGGGCGGTTGAGGAGAACGGCCGTATCCGGCGTTACCGTTTCTGCTAGACCAAAGCGGGTGGTCAGGTAGATGGCCGTCACCACGGCCACGTAGTTCAGCGGAAAGCCGCGCCGCCACAGCCGCCAGGCAAACCGCAAAAAATGGGGATGGCTGTAGCGAATCGACCGATTTAAGGCGGCAGTCAGCAGTCTGGCCACCGTTGCGTAATCCATCGCTTCGCTGCCGGTGAGCGGGTACGCCTTGCCCGTATGGCCCGGTTCGGTTAGCGTTTTGGCCGCCACCGCCGCAATATCGCGCACATCAATAAACGCCGTCTTCCCCCGACCCGCCGGAATGAAAATGTCGTCGTTGTCGCCGATGTCCTGGCGATGGGTGGTGCTCAGGTTCTGCATGAAGAAGCCGCAGCGCAGCAGCGTGGTCGGCACGGGGCTCTCGGCCAGCAGCGCTTCTACTTTGGCATGTGGCACAAAGCGGTTCTTCTCTGCACCCAGCAAGGACAAAAAGACGATCTGCTGCACGCCTGCGGTGGCGGCGTAGTCGATGGCTGGCTTCATGTCGCGCCTTATCTGGGAAATGTGCGGCGGGCGCAGCAAAAACAGGCGCTGTACCCCGGCAAACGCCTCGGGGAAGGTGGCCGGGTTGGTAAAGTCGAACCGCACCCAGGCGACGCCCTCTGGCAGATGGCTGGCTTCTGCCTCAGAAACGACGGCAGCGCGCACGTTTTCGCCTGCGTCGTGCAGCAGCCGCACCAATTCGCGGCCCACATTCCCGGTTGCGCCAGTGATCAAAATAGGTGATTTTTGTGATTTCATAATATAGACCAGTCTGTATAATTTTTTGACAAAAAAAGAGCGCTATAGCAGCGCTTCCAACTCCAGGGCGGCATCCAGCAGTGGCCCCACATTGCGCTCGCTGCGGCTAAGGATCGTCGCCCCTTCAATGATGGCAATGACCAGGGTGCCCAAACGGCGGGCGCGCACGGTTTCGTAGCCGCTGTCCAGCAGCTTTTGCTCAATCACTTTTTGCCACGCCTGGTAGGCAGCGCGGCAGGCGGCGTTGAGCCGTTCGTTGGTGGAAGCGGCTTCCAGGGCAACGGCCGTAATCGGCCCGCCAGACTCAAATCCGCTGGCCTGGACGTGGTGTGCCAGACTGCGCAAAAAGTTGGGAATTGCTTGAGCCGGGTTTTCGTACGCCGCCATGCCTTCACGCAGGCGCGCTTCAATCGTTTGGCGCGTATGGGCAATGGCTTCTTCGACCAGACCATCTTTGCCATCGGGAAAGTAATGGTAGAGCGAACCTTTGGGTGCGCCGCTTTCCGCCAAAATCTGGTTGAGGCCGGTGGCGTGGTAGCCCTGGGTCTCCATCAGCTGGCAAGTGGTGGTGATAATTTGGTCACGTTTTGTGCTCATGCGTTTTTCCTGATGTGGGAATTATAACGACTGGTCTATAAATGTCAAGCGATTTTGGTAAAGCGGGACAAGAGTAGGGGAACGGCCGTTTCGCGCCAAAATTCCGGTGACACCATGCCGCCAGACATGCCCCCGCGCGGAAACCGTTCTACCGGGATAAACTTTTCTGCGGTGATCGGTTGTCCGGTCAGCGTTTCAAACAGTTCAGTGAGCAATTGCTCCAATTGCGCGGCAGTTTTGGGCAGGGGCGTGGTGGCAAGCTGCTCAGCCATCTCTTGCCACAGATATGGGTCGCCACGCAACCCCCACTGGCCTGGTTTTTGTTGGAATAGGTCTGAAATTGTTTTCATCAACGCGCTCCTTCGAAAATAAAAAACGGAACACAGAGTTACGCGGAGAAGCACAGAGTTACACAGAGAAATCAGGAGAAATCTGTTGAATCTGCGAAATCTGCTGATTTTCATTCAGGGTGGTTCGCTATATTTTACTTGGTTTTGCTGCCGGAAACGGCCGTTCCCACCCCCAGCGCAATGTACACCAGCCCAGAAAAATACCGCTGCCGCTGCTGGAACGTCGCGCTTTGCTTCAGCCAGCCGCCCAACTGCCCCGCCAGCAGCGCATAAACCGAATCGCTCAGCAGGGCAATTGCCACAAAGATGAGGCCGAGGATGAACGTTTGCAGCGGCACCGATCCGCGTGCCGGATCGGCAAACTGGGGCAGGAAGGCCAGAAAAAAGAGGGCGGTTTTGGGATTGAGCAGGTTGACCACAAACCCCTGGCGGAAGATTTGCCACAGCGGTTTGGCTTCCACCACAATCTTTTCTTGCGGGTCTGGCTTTTTCAGCAGGGTGGTGAGGCCCAGGTAGATGAGGTAAGCGGCGCCCAGATATTTGATTGTACTGAAAGCGAGGGCAGAGGCGGCGAGAACGGCCGTAATCCCCACCGCCGCCGCCAAAGAATGCACCACTGCTCCCAACGCAATCCCCAACACAGACACGATGCCCGCCAGCTTGCCCTGGTCCACGGACCGGGCCACCACGTACAAAACCGCAGGCCCCGGTGCCACAATCAGCAGCCCCGCCGCCAGCATAAACGTCGCCAAACGTGTCCACTCAAACATAAGAACCTCCTTCGGAGGTAATTGAGTAATTGAGTAATTGTTATCATGCGTCAATTACCTAATTACTCAATTACTCAATTACTTATTCAGCCGCGGCCAACGCTTGCGCCAAATCTTCCAAAATGTCGTCGATGTGCTCGATGCCAATGCACAGCCGGATGGCATCCGGCGTCACACCTGCGGTTGCCAACTCTTCGTCCGTCAGCTGCCGGTGGGTGGTGGAGGCGGGGTGGGCCGCCAGCGACTTGGCATCGCCGATGTTTACCAGCCGCTTGAACAGCTTCAATGCGTCGTAAAACTTCACGCCTGCCTCAAAGCCACCTTTGATGCCAAACGTGAGCAAAGCAGAGGGCTTGCCATCCGTATACTTTTGCGCCAGTTCGTAATAGGGCGAGCTGGGCAGCCCGGCAAAGCTCACCCAGGCCACGCTGTCGTGATTTTCCAGGTAGTTGGCCACTGCCAGCGCATTTTCCGTGTGGCGCTCCATGCGCAGCGCCAGCGTTTCGATGCCCTGCAAAATCAGGAAGGCGTTGAACGGGCTGATGGCTGAGCCAGTGTTGCGCAGCGGCACGGTGCGCGCCCGGCCGATGTACGCCGCTGGCCCCAGCGCCTGGGTGTACACCACGCCGTGGTACGACGGTTCCGGCGTGTTCAGCATGGGGAAGCGGTCGGCGTGGTCGGCCCAGGGGAATTTGCCGGAATCGACGATGATGCCGCCCAGGGAGTTGCCGTGCCCGCCCATGTACTTGGTCAGCGAATGCACCACGATATCCGCGCCATAATCAATTGGGCGAATGAGAATTGGCGTAGCCACGGTGTTGTCTACAATGACGGGCACGCCGTGTTTGTGGGCCATGGTGGCGATGGCTTCAATGTCCACAATGTTGCCGGCCGGGTTGCCAATTGTTTCGCAGAAAACGGCCGCTGTCTTCCCATCAATCAACTTCTCCAGGCTTGCCGGGCTGTCATCCTCCGCAAAGCGCACGTCGATGCCCTGCTTGGGCAGCATGTGGGCAAACAAGGTGTAGGTGCCACCGTACAGCAGCGGCACCGTGACGATGTTGCTGCCCGCTTCGGCAATCGTCAGGATGGCATAATTGATGGCCGCGCTGCCCGCGCTGACGGCCAGCCCGGCAATGCCGCCTTCCAGTTCCGCCACGCGCTTTTCCAGCACATCGGCCGTGGGGTTCATGATGCGGGTGTAGATGTTGCCGGGCACGGCCAGGTTAAACAGGTCGGCCCCGTGCTGGGCGCTGTCAAATTCGTAGGCCACGGTCTGGTAGATGGGCACCGCCACCGCTTTGGTGGTGGGGTCGGTTTCATAACCGCCGTGGATGCCAATGGTTGCTGCTTTCATTGTAGGTGTTTCTCCTTTTTTGCCTTTGGGAATTGGCTGATGCGTGAAACGTGAGCTTTTCACGTTTCACGCATCACGTTTCACCATCCCAAAGAAGTAAATTTGCTCATTTGCGTAGACCCAGTGGGTTTTGGGGATCGATGCCGGGTGAAAACGGCACTTTTCTGTCAAGGGCTGTCAGTTGATAAACCAACCCCAGCCAATTGTTGAACAACGCTTTGCCTGTATCCCCCCAGGTGTTATCCAGATATCGGTCAATGGCCTCCTCTGGAAAAGGGGGGATGGGCGTGTTCGCTTCCTGGCTGGCCAGCACAATTGCTTCGTATTCGTCGGCAATGTTGGCCGCTTTGGGTGGGAAGTAGTTTTCCGGGTGGGGCGGGTACTCATCAATTGCGCCGTCGATGAAGCGCAACACTTCCCGTTTGTACTCCTTCAGCAGGCTGTTGTAATCATACTCGGGATGCCCCTGGAAGTAGACAATGCGAAACTGGTCTGGGCTAACGGCCATGTGCACACCGCCTGCTTCTCCCTCTACCAGAATGCACAAACCGGCGGCCTCTAGCTGGGCGCGGGTGATGCCGTTGTAGCGGGAGTGAACCACATCGAAGCGGGTGTTGATGTGGCGCAGCAGGGGATGGGCTTTTTGGGTAATGCGGTGCGGGTAGACCCCCCACTTTTTGGCGGGCAAGGGCTGCCGCTTGATGCCGTACAGCTGTTTCACCAGCGCATGAGTGGCCAGGCAAGAGCACAACACCGAGGTGACGTTTTCGGTGGCCCAGGCGATCACTTCTTGCAACGGCTGCCAGAACGGTTCTTGCTCCAGCGTGGGGTTGGCGACGTTGGCTCCGGTAATGACCAAAGCGTCTAAACCATCTTGCTTGAGCCGCTCGAAGGTGGTGTAATATTTTTCGATGTAAGCTTGCATTTCTGCGCCGCGAGGCAGCCCGGGAATGGAGAAGGGGTAAACGTAGAACTGGGCGATCTGGTTTGAGTTGCCGAGCAAGCGCATAAACTGCTGTTCGGTGACGGTGAGGGCGGCGTCGGGCATCATGTTGAGCAGGCCGATGTGCAGTTCGCGGATATCCTGGTGCAGGGCGTGATCCAGGGAAAGGATTTCTTGTCCTTGCTGGCGCAGCCGGTCAAAGGTTGGTAGAGGTGAATGTGCTACGAGTGGCATAAGGTTGTTCTTTTTTGTCAGCGTAGGTGTGCTGAGTCAGGTGTTTTGGGATACGGCCGTTTCCCATCACGGCCAGAACGGTTCAAACAAAGTTGGGAGTTTACGCGGGGGAAGTCGGAAAGTGCTGAGGGAAAATTAACGCACTATCGGTACCAATCGAGTACAAAACTGCCCCCGCTTGGTACAGATGCAGCAAGGCATACCGCACATCATGGCGTTATTGGAATTATGCATGGGTTGCCATAGTTGCATCTTCATAAAAAAAGCCTTGCGCTTGCATGCAGATAGCGGCAGATGGTAGCAAACAGCGCCGGATACGTCAATCAATCAGTGAAATTGGCAAACGCACGGTAAAAGAGGGCTTTATTAACCCGCAGTTGTTAAAATCTTGTAAGTTTTACTGTGAACAAGGTTGACGCCACGCTATCGGGCTAATTATGATATGAACAGGTGCGCAAAATGACGACGAATGTTCTGGTTTTACACGGACCCAATTTGAATCTGTTAGGCAGTCGGGAACCAGAGGTTTACGGCCGTTTCACCCTAACCGACATCAACAATAGGCTCTCAGAACAGGCACAAGCCCGGGGAACAGCCGTCCAGTTTATGCAATCGAACCATGAAGGTGCATTGATAGACGCTATCCATGAGGCGCGTGGCTGGGCAGATGGTATTCTAATCAACCCTGGAGCCTTTACCCATTACAGCTACGCCCTGCGCGATGCCCTCGCCTCTGTTGCATTGCCCGCCGTCGAGGTGCATTTGTCCAACATTCACGCCCGTGAAGAATTCCGGCACAAATCCGTATTGGCTGCCGTTTGCATGGGTCAGATTTCTGGATTTGGTTGGCGCAGTTACACGTTGGGGTTGGATGCCTTAATTGATAAAATACAAGAAAAAAGAGCCTAGACCATAAGTTGTCGTTGGGAACGAAAAATGATGGGCCTAAGCTCTTTCCTCATTTGGGTAGAACCTGTACAACTGGTAATGATGTGGCCGTGATGGTAGCTTCAATGCGGCTGTGATGGTGGTGCGATGCTTCAGCGAAGTTGGCTCTAATGCGGGTGTGATGTTAACAACGTTGCGTCTGCGTTGTGTGTGCGATGCGTCTCTGTTGTGTGGTCGATGCGTCTGCGTTGTGTGTGCGATGTTGCTGTGTTGATTGTCAAGGCCTACCCGGGCAAGGTTCTTGAAAACCTTGTTTCATTTATAGTCAAAAAACATTACAAAAAAAATTACGAAGCAATTCCATTCTCTAATTCTGCCAATTAACCCAAAGCGGTTTATAATGGATGCGGTTGGCAAACATCTGCCAGAGCCTTACAGAAACGATTAATTGAGACCACAAAAAGGAACGATTAAGATGAAAAAACAACTTCGCCTGGCGTTTTATTTTGCTTTTTGTTTGCTTTTGCTGCCGCTTACCGCTTTTGCTGCTCCGCTTATGGAGACCGAGTCGGTTAATTTGCCAGGTTGGCTTGGTGCCGCTTTGACGGTGCTGGCCTTGCTTATGCCAGTTTTCTTTCGGCTTTGGCTGAAGCAAAAATAGAGGATCTACACCAGACAAATACGCAAAAATGCACCGGACATTCCCCAATGTCCGGTGCAAATTGAAGGAAGAGCGTGAGGAGAAAGCCCCACTTTTGCGGTGTTCCCAATGGGAAGATGCTCAGGATTTACACGTGATGCTGCTAAATGCCACCGTGCCCCACACAGCCTGGATCCATCAAAAAGCTAAACAACTTGCCAACCAGAACGTCCCCATTGTCTGGGTTGTACCCTACATAAAACGTAGTCTGGTTGGTTGGCACTTTTAGCTGCCCGCCTATGAATGCCGGGTGGCTTCCCAGATTGACTCCGTCTACAGAAAACTCAGGCAGGTAGCCGGTTCCTTGCTGCTGCAATTGGCCCATACCGTTTTGAATATTGCCGTTGGGCGAAAACGTTTCACTTTCAGCGATAGCCCCATTGACCATGAGCTGGTAGTTGGCCACACTGGCTGATTGTACCGGCGCGGAGAACTGCAATTCTGGCATGGCAAAGATGGGATTGCCAGATGTTTGGGAAAACATCAAATCTGCCACGCCGTAGGCCAGCTTGCAGGTGCAGCTATCTGGCACTTTTAGCTCGCCGCGCGTTAAGGCAGCTACTTTGTCCTGAAAATTGGGCATACTGCATTCAAAGTAGCCGCTGCCATCGAAGATGGCAATATTGTTAGAGATTTCTACGGAACCGACTTGCTGGCAGGTAACCGGGTAAACCTGGCTCAGGTAAAGAACTGGTGCGCCACTGCGTGATTCGCGGTAAATTTCTATGGTCATGTTGGCAACGGGTTGGTCATTGGGGAAGGCCATTTCTATAAACCAGCGGGCTTCCAGTTTGGTGGGGGCCGCTTGTGCGGTTGTGGGCCATGATAAAAGGCCGAATACGGCCGTACCCAAAACAAATAACAGTACCAATACAGATCGGCTTTTCATGCAGATGATTCTCCTTTGTTGTGGTGAAGGTCGGCAAAATGGGACACTGCTTTTTGCCGTCTTAAGCAACAGATACCTATTCCTGCCACAGCTTACCACGATTTTTGCCTAAGCTAGTGTCACATTTTATAAATTTAGTCTCGTTTTTAGCGGCAGGCGGAACTTTGGGCGCGGCTGCATCGTTTGGTTCAACCAAGATGAAACAGGGTGATGGCCCAGCGGTTGCCGAGCAACCTCTCATTGTAGCAATTCGAGTTTAGGCTATTCTTGGGAACGGCCGTATCTTTACCACGGAGCAGAGTGAAGCATGGCACGAAAACAAAAAGACAATCCCGGCAGCGAACCTTTTCACGATCAGCTGCGCCTGGCGCTCAATAGCTTTGATCAACCCGCCTGGTTGGGCGAAGAATCCCCCCTGGCCGCCCCTTATTTTTTGGGGGATATGCTGCAAACTGTGGCTGATGGCGCAACGGCCGTTGGCCGAGGCCAGGTGCTGCAAAAAATCCTCAAGCAAGCCGCCGATACCTTATGGCCCCACAATCGGCTGCCGCATAGCCGCGACGAACTGGAAGCAATGGTCGCCGAAGAGCGGCGCGACCAGGGCAATAAAGGCAGCGGCTACATCTATTTGCTGCTCGATTTGCGCTACTTCCGCACCTATTTTCGCCCGCTCGACTATCCCAAAGCGGGACATGAACAAGATATCATCGAATATTTGGGCGTAGGGCGCAGCCCGTATTTCCGCCATCTCAAAGCAGCCCGCGAAGCGCTGGCCGATGCCTTGCTGAGCCAACTGCATCCCACCTACCGGCTGGAACGGCCGTTCCTCCCCCCCACCCATTTGCTAGGCCGCGATCCGCTCATGCAAACCGCCACCCGCACGCTGCAAAATGGGCAAACTGTTTTCCTAACCGGGATGGGCGGCATGGGCAAAACGGCCGTTGCCGCCACCATCGCCAGCCATTGGCCCCACGAAACGTTCTGGTTCACCATCCGCCCCACCTTCAACGACGATTTGGGCAGCTTGCTCTTTTCGCTGGGCCAATTTTTGCACCAGCAGGGTGCATCCCGCCTCTGGTTGCAGCTGGTGGCCGATGGGGGCAAGGTGGAAAAGCCCAACCTGGCTCTGGCCCAACTGCGTGCCGATTTGCACCATCTGGCCGCCACGCCCCCCCTGTTTTGCATTGATGAAGTCGATTTGCTGCAGCAAGATACCGACATCATCCGCCTGGGCCACCTGCGGCTGCGCGAATTTTTGGCTGGCCTTAGCCAGTCGGTTCCGCTGCTGCTGGTGGGGCAGCAAGCCATCTTGCCTGCGGATTTAGAGGTGCGGGTGACGGGATTAACGGCCGTTCAGGTAACCGAACTGCTGGCGGCAGCCAACCTCACTGGCAGCCCAGCAGAAATTGACCAGCTCACCACCTACACTGGCGGCAATCCCCGCTTTTTGCACCTGTGCGTGGCCCTGCACGACGGTCAGCAATCGTTGACGGAGCTGATGCAGCGGCTGCCCCAGGTGCCGTCGCTGCGAGCGCTGCTGGTGCGCTTGCGCCAGCGGCTTTCCCCGGATGAACGTGGCCTGCTGGCCCAGCTGGCAGTTTTTCGCAGCCCGGCGCCGCAGGATGCCTGGCCAGACAAATCGGCCCAAGCCGCCCTGGCGGCGCTGCGCCAGCGCCAAATTGTGCAGGAAGATGGGGTTGGCGGCGTGGCGCTGCTGCCTGTCATTCGGGATTTGGTGTTGGAGGATTGGCAATGGCTGCCCACAGAGCAGCGGGAGCAATGCCATCTGGCAGCGGCCAACATTCGGGCGATGCGGGGCGAGTACACGGCGGCGGCTTACCATTTTGTGCAGGCAGGGGAGGGGGATACGGCCGTTCACATCTGGTTCCCCCACCGGCAGCAAGAAATTCAGCGCGGCCAGGCCAGCGCGGCCCTGATTGTGTTTGAGCAGCTTTCACCAAAACGGTTGGATGAAGATGAACGGGAGGCGCTCATCTTGCTGCGCGCCCAGCTTTACCGGCTGACGGGGCAGCCCGAAGAAGGGCTGGCCGCCATCCAGACAACCCGCTGGCACAAAGCCAGCGAGATGGCCGTGCAGGCGCAGGAGCTGAAAGGTGGCTTTTTGAACGCGCTGGGCTACCCGCAGCAAGCGGCCGAATCGTTGCAGCAGGGCAAAGAGATTATTCAGCGGCTGCTGCGGCAGCTGGTACGCTTTCGTTACCAGCAAACGCAGCATCATTTGCAGCGGCGGGCAATGACCGAGGCGTGGCGCGAGGCGCAGCTGGTGCAGTACGAGGCGGAGCATTTGCAGGGCATGGTGCGCGAGGAGCAGGGCAATTACGACGAGGCGTACCTGCATTACCAGCGGGCACTGGCCCTGGCCAAAAGCGTGCAGTATGAATCTGGCATTGCCCAGATTAATCGGGAACTGGCGGCTATTTTGGGGCGGCAGGGGCGCGTGGCCGAGGCGGTGCCCCATGCCGAAGAGGCAATTGGCTACTTCGCCCGTATCGGCGACCGGATGGGGCAGGAGATGGTGCGCAATGCGCTGGCGGTGGCGCACATTCAGGCGGGCCAGTTTGCCGAGGCGATCGGCGTGGCGGAGCTGTCGCTGCCCTTTTTTGAGGAGGCGGGGATGCCATTTTGGACGGCCGTTACGGCGGCAAACCTGGCGGAGGCGCATTATGAGATGGGCAATTTGCCCCAGGCGCGGGCGCTGGCTCACAAGGTGCTGCAAACGGAGGAGGCGCACGCTTACCCGTACGCGCAGTTCACGCTGGGGCTGGTGGCGCAGGCGGAGGGGGTGTTGGAAACGGCCGTGGCCCACTTCACGGAATCGCGCAACCAGGCGCAAAGCAACGATGATACTTACATGGCAGCCTACGCCTGGCGAGCGTTGGGCAGCGTGCTGATTGCGCAGGGGGAAACGGCCGTCGGGCAAGAGGCGTTGGCCGAAGCTGCTCGGCGGTTCAAGCTGCTGGGCCTCACGGCCGAGTTGGAAAAAACGGAGCGGCTATTGGCGTAGGTTGCGAGGGAAACCTGACAGGTTTAGGAACGATCTGCGCGATTAAGTTGCTCCGCTGGGCAAAATCGTTTTGCCAATGAGTTGATTTGTAAACCTGTCAGGTTTTGGAACCATCTTAAAACTTCTTGACAGCGGAAAACGGCCGTGTTACCATCCCGCCCAACTTAAAAAACAAAGACGTTGAACCGAAAGAGTACGCAGCAAAGGAGCGGAATTCAATAAAATTTCCTTACCGCTCCTTCAAGCTGACGATGCAATTCCTTAATTTATTTCATCGTCAGCCCAAAGCGGGTTTTAGAGAGTCTTTCCCAGGGCTGAAAGAAAGACAACAGCGCCGCTGCTGAATGGGTCGGGGAGTCGTTTGGGCGAAAAACCTTTGAGTAGTCCAAACCGGAAGTGCCACCGTTATCTGGGCATAGACCTAAGTAATAATTAATTGTGAATGGTTAATTTTTAATTGTTAATGGGTTGAAGAGAGTGGAGCTGGCTACACATGACGCGCTAACACGGGCGCGTTTTTTGTTTCAGCTTAAGCCGGGTGGCACCACGAGAGTGAATTTTTTGAACGCTCTCGTCCCAGCAGCGATTTAGTTCGCTGGGACGAGAGCGTTTTTTGTTTTGATTTGGCCACAGAGGGCACAGAGATTTAAGAGGTTTGAGAGCGCTCTGGCCGGTCTCCTGACCGAGCCAGCAAAGGTGGCGCGGTGGGACACCGGCCACAGCGCTAACAGTTTTTCTCATTCTCCTCTGTGAACTCTGTGGCAAAAATAAAGGAGTAGATCATGAGCGATAGTACGAAGTTTTTGTTGGATGAAAGCAAGCTGCCCAAGGCGTGGTACAACATCAATGCCGACATGCCGGTACCGCCGGAACCGGTACTGAATCCGCAAACGCTGGAGCCGGTGACGCCGGACTTTCTCAGCGTGCTGTTCCCCATGAGCCTGATCATGCAGGAAATTAGCACCGAGGCGCAGATTGAAATTCCGGAGCCGGTGCGTGAGATTTACAAGCTGTGGCGGCCCACGCCGATGTTTCGGGCGCGCCGCCTGGAGCTGGCGCTAGATACACCCGCGCACATCTACTACAAGTACGAGGGTGTTAGTCCGGTGGGGTCGCATAAGCCGAATACGGCCGTTCCCCAAGCGTTCTACAACAAAGAAGCCGGCACCAAGGCGCTCACCACCGAGACCGGGGCCGGGCAGTGGGGTTCGGCGCTGGCGATGGCCTGCAACTTTTTTGGGCTGGATTTGGAAGTGTACATGGTGAAGGTCTCTTACAACCAGAAGCCGTACCGGCGCATGGTGATTGAAAATTACGGGGCAGACGTGTATGCCAGCCCGACGGATAGAACGCAGTACGGCCGTTCCGTCCTCGCCGAACATCCCGATTCACCCGGCTCCCTGGGCATCGCCATTTCGGAGGCGGTGGAAGCGGCCGCCACCTCTGGCGGAGCCAAAAAGTACAGCCTCGGCTCCGTGCTGAACCACGTGCTGATGCACCAAACCGTCATCGGCGAAGAGACGCTGCTGCAAATGGAGATGGCGGGCGAATACCCAGACGTGATTGTGGCTTGCACCGGCGGCGGCTCCAATTTTGGCGGCTTTGCCTTCCCATTTGTGCGCGAAAACCTGAAGCATGGCAAAAAGACCACCATCATCGCCGCCGAACCGGCCGCTTCGCCCAGCCTGACGCGCGGCACCTACACCTTCGACTACGGCGACACGGCCAAGATGGCTCCCGTGGTCAAAATGCACACGCTGGGTCACAGCTTTGTACCGCCGACCATCCACGCCGGTGGCTTGCGCTATCACGGCATGGCCCCGCAGGTGAGCGCCCTGGTGAACAATGGCGACATCCAGGCCCAGGCCGTGCCGCAGCTGGAAACGTTCCAGGCGGCGATGACCTTCACCCGCGCCGAGGGCATCATCCCCGCGCCAGAATCCACCCACGCCATCGCCGTGGCTCTGCGGGAAGCGATGAAGTGCAAGGAAAGCGGCGAAAAGAAGGTGATCGCTTTCAACCTGAGCGGCCACGGCCACTTCGACATGGCCGCCTATGATGCGTACAACAAGGGTCAACTGGAAGATTATGAATATCCGGCCGAGGCGATTGCTGAGGCGATGGCGCAGCTGCCGCAGGTTGGGTAATTTGTGTCAATTTTAACTTGTAGTGTGATTTCAAAAGTTAATTTGGGTGCAATTCTGGGTTGAAATCTTTTCCAGAGGGGTCTTAAATCAATTACTTAATTACTCAATTACCCAATAACGTACGGAGTAATTTCATGGCAAGATCAGAAACTGTTTACACACCCTCATTGGCGCAGTTTCGGGAGTTGGCGGCGGGGCCAGCCAACTTGATTCCAGTTTATCGGGAGTTTGCGGCCGATTTGGAGACGCCGGTGTCGGTTTACCTGAAGCTGATGGATGAGCTGGGGCCGTCGTTTTTGCTGGAATCGGTGGAAGGCGGCGAGCAGGTGGGGCGGTACTCTTTTGTGGGGGTGGCACCGCGCGGGATGATTAGCTTGAACGGCCGTTCCGTCACCATCGAAAGAAGTTCAACTTCTCAAAGAGATCGAACTTCTGACACCCGCGATCTGGCCGACGGCGAAGACGTGCTGCACGTGCTCAAGGAAGAGCTGGGCCAGTTTGTCCACGCCGACCTGCCCGGCCTGCCCCGCTTCAACGGTGGCGCAGTGGGCTACCTGGGGTACGATGTGGTCCGCTTTTTTGAGAAATTGCCGGAAACGGCCGTATCCATCCTCGACATCCCCGACGCCATTTTTTTGCTGGCCGACACCCTCGTCGTGTTCGACCATGCCCGCCATCGGCTGCTCATTTTGGCCAATACCCACGTCAACGGGGATGTGGAAGCGGCTTACGTGGAAGCGATTCAGCGGATTGAACGGATTAGCGAACGGTTGTTACGGCCGTTGCCTGCCATCCCCCGCCGCCGTTGGCGCAGCGACAACAAAAATCTCGCCGAAACGCTCACCAGCAACATGCCCCAAAGCCGCTACGAAGCGATGGTGCGCCAGGCCAAAGAACACATCGCGGCGGGCGACATCTTCCAGGTGGTGCTGAGCCAGCGCTTTAGCCGCCAGACCAGCGCCCATCCGTTTGCCATCTACCGCGCCCTGCGCATGCTCAACCCGTCCCCCTACATGTTCTTCTTCGACTTTGGGCCAGACATGCAGGTGATCGGCGCGTCGCCAGAAATGCACGTGCGGCTGGAGGACGGCATCGCCAGCGTGCGCCCCATCGCGGGCACGCGCCCCCGTGGCGCCACCCCCGCCGAGGACAACGCCCTGGCAGAAGAGCTGCTGGCCGATCCCAAAGAGCGGGCCGAACACGTCATGCTCATCGATTTGGGCCGGAACGACATCGGCCGGGTCAGCGAGTACGGCACGGTCAACGTCAGCGATTTGATGGTGGTAGAGCGGTACAGCCACGTCATGCACATCGTCAGCCACGTGGAAGGGCAGCTGCGCGACGGTATGGATGCTTACGACCTGATGCGGGCCACCTTCCCGGCGGGCACCGTCAGCGGGGCACCCAAAGTGCGCGCCATGCAAATCATCGAGGAGCTGGAAGGGCAGCGGCGCGGCCTGTACGCGGGCGCGGCGGGCTACTTGAGCTACGACGGCAGCATGGACACCTGCATCGCCATCCGCACCATGCTGATGCAGGGGGACCAGATTCACGTCCAGGCGGGGGCCGGCATCGTCGCCGACAGCGACCCGGCCACCGAGCATCAGGAAACAGTCAACAAAGCCAAAGCCCTCTTCGTCGCCGTGGATCGGGCCGAGGATGGGTTGTTGTAAAAACGCGTGCTCTGGCCGGTTTCTGACCGCGCCAGCATAGGCGGCACGGCGAGGACGCCGGCCGCAGCGCTGATCAATTTGAGGTAACTATGAGTAAAAAACGAGTTCTTAGCGGTATTCAACCATCGGGCAATATTCATCTGGGCAACTACCTGGGTGCCGTCAAAAACTGGGTCGCCGGGCAGGATGAGAAAGAGAATTTCTTCTGCGTGGTCGATTTGCACAGTCTGACCGTGCCGCAAGACCCGGTGGAGCTGCGCTTCCAAACCCGCGCCCTGGCAGCGATGCTGCTGGCTGCCGGAATCGATCCGCAGAAAAGCACCTTGTTTGTGCAAAGCCACGTCACCGCCCACGCCGAGGCGTGTTGGCTGCTCAACTGCGTCACGCCGCTGGGTTGGCTGCAGCGGATGACGCAGTTCAAAGACAAATCGGCCAAGCAGGAGAGTGTGGGCGTGGCGCTGCTGGATTACCCCGTGCTGCAAGCGGCGGACATTCTGCTGTACGATGCGCATGAGGTGCCGGTGGGTGAAGACCAAAAGCAGCACATCGAGCTGACGCGTGACATCGCCCAGCGCTTCAACCATATCTACGAAGAACCCTTCTTCACGCTGCCAGAGCCCAAAATCCCCACCATTGGGGCGCGGCTGATGGGGCTGGATGATCCGACGGCGAAGATGTCCAAGAGTCTGGCACACGTGCGCGGGCACGCTATCCGCCTGCTGGATGATCCCAAAGAGATCATGCGCTCCTTCAAAAAAGCGGTAACTGATTCGGGCAACGAGATTCGCTTCTCGGACGACCCGGAGAAGGCGGGGGTGAACAACCTGCTGGGCATCTACAAAGCGGTCACCGGCAAGTCTAACGAGGATGTGGAGGCCGATTTTGCCAACGCACGCGGCTACGGGGACCTGAAAAAGGGTGTGGCTGAGGTGGTGATTGAGTATCTGGCCCCGCTGCAAGCCCGTTACCAGGCGCTGATGGACGACCCGGCGGAGCTGGATCGGATTTTGGCAATTGGGGCGGAACAGGCAACGGCCGTTGCCCAACCCAAGCTGCGCGAAATGAAGGAAATGATGGGACTGGTTTTGCCAGTATCCGGTAATCGGTAATCGGTGGTCGGTAATCGGTAGAAGAAAACCGATTACCGATTACGGTTTACCGATTACCAAACAGAGGTGACTATGTTAGTTGTCATTGATAATTACGATTCGTTTACCTACAACCTGGTGCAGTATTTGGGTGAGCTGGGGCAGGAAATCCAGGTGTTCCGCAATGACCAGGTGACGCTGGAGGAGATTCGGGCGCTGAAGCCGGACCACATCGTCATCAGCCCAGGGCCGGGCGACCCGAACGATGGCGGCATTTCGCTGGACGTTTTGCGCGAATTTGGGCCGACGACGCCAATTTTTGGCGTTTGTTTGGGGCATCAATGCATTGGCCAGGCGTACGGCGGCCAGGTGGTGCGCGCGCCGCGGTTGATGCACGGCAAGGTGTCGAAGGTGTACCATAACGGCAGCGGCCTCTTTTCTGGCGTGCCCAGCCCGTTTAACGCCACGCGCTACCATTCGCTCATCGTCGAGGAGCCAATTCCCGACGATTTGGAGGTGACGGCGTTCACCAGCCAGGGCGAGGTGATGGGGGTGCGGCACAAGGAGTTTCCCACCGTGGGCGTGCAGTTCCACCCAGAAAGCATCCTAACGGAGCACGGCAAGCGCATTTTGCAAAATTTTTTGGAGCAGCGTTGATGTTTAATGGATGAGACCGTGACACAAAAAAATATTCGTACAAGGCTGGCCCAGCCATCTGACTATGAGCGGATAATCTCTGTGATGCCGTCTTGGTGGAACGGCCGTAATTTAACGGCATTGCTCCCGGAGTTGTTCCTCCTTCACTTTTACGATACTTCCTTTATCGTAGAACAAGGGGGTGAATTGATTGGGTTCCTGGTGGGGTTTATGTCACAATCTCGTCAAGATGAAGCGTATATTCATTTTATAGGAATTCACCCGGATTTTCGGCAGCAAAATATTGGGGCAACGCTGTACAAGCGGTTCTTTGAGATATGTAGAACGCGAGGCAGAAGTATTGTCCGTGCTCAAACGTCCCCTGTGAATACGGGGTCGGTTAAGTTTCATACGAAGATGGGATTCCAGGTTGAACACAAAGACAAAGTGATGTTTACCAAGTATCTCTAGTAGTGTATTTTCAGCATTTTAGCCATCGTTTGATTATGTTGTCTTGTCGAACAGAGTGAGGAATATTTTTACTTACCACGTTGGAAGATTCCTCGTTTTACGCAGAACAACAATGTGGCAAAATTGACGTTTTCGGAATGTCGATTTACGATACGAGTTGCTTTGTAAATAACAACGCACATCGGAAGAAGTTCAACTTTTTCTCCAATTGGGCAACTGATTCGAGATGAAAAGTTGAACTTCTGGCGTAGATTGTGCCTTTTGAAGGAACCTTATGATTGTAAAACACGGTTTTGAGCTGTTACGCGAAGAAGAAATTGAGGAACGTAATACGACTGCGCGTTTGTACCGCCATTTAAAGAGCGGCGCGGAGCTGCTTTCCTTAGAGAATGATGACGAAAATAAGTCGTTTGGCATTGTGTTCCGCACGCCACCGGAAGATTCGACCGGGTTGCCGCACATCATGGAGCATTCGGTGTTGGGCGGTTCCAAGAAGTATCCGCTGAAGGAGCCGTTTGTGGAGCTGGTGAAAGGGTCGATGAAGACCTTTTTGAATGCGTTCACCTCGGCCGATATGACCTATTATCCGGTAGCCAGCACCAACGAGCAGGATTTTTATAATCTGGTGGATGTGTACCTGGACGCGGTGCTGAATCCGCTGATTACGCCAAACCATCTGGCGCAGGAAGGGTGGCATCTGGAGCTGGAAAAGCCGGAAGATCCGCTGATTTACAAGGGCGTGGTCTTCAACGAGATGAAGGGGGCGTACTCCTCGCCGGAAGGTGTGCTGTACCGCCAGATCAAAAGCGTGATGTTCCCGGACAACGCTTACCGGCACGATTCGGGCGGTGACCCGGAGGTGATGCCCAATCTGACCTATGAGCAGTTCCGCAGCTTCCACGAGACGTATTATCATCCGTCCAATTCGCGGATTGTGTTTTATGGGGATGATGATTTGGAGAAGCGTTTGCAGATGGCGGACAGCTATTTGCGGGAATTTGATAAGGTGGATGTGTCGGAAACGGCCGTTCCCCTCCACCAACCCTTCGAAAAACCGCAACATTTCACCTTTCCGTATTCGGTTGAAGCCGACGGCGACAACAGCGACAAGCATTACGTAACGCTCAACTGGGTGCTGCCGCCCAACGACGACGATCGGGTGCTGCAACGCGCCCTCAGCGTGCTGTCCGTGACGCTGCTGGGCACCGCCGGGTCGCCACTGCGCAAGGCGCTGGTAGACTCTGGCCTGGGCGACGACGTGATCGGCGGCGGCTACTCCGGCCGGATGCGCCAGGGCACGTTTTCTGTGGGGATGAAAGGCGTCAAGGCAGAAAATATCGAAGGCGTGGAGCGGCTGATTTTGTACACGCTGCGCAAGCTGGCAGATGAAGGATTTGAGCCAGAAGCGGTGGAAGCGGCCGTTAACAGCATCGAGTTCAGCCTGCGCGAGAACAACACCGGATCGTTCCCGCGTGGCCTCAGCCTGATGTTTGGCGCAATGTCCAGCTGGATTTACGATTTGGATCCGCTGGAACCGCTGAAGTTTGAGGGCGTGCTGGCCGCCGTAAAAGAAAAAATCGCCGCCGACCCAATGTACCTGCCCAACCTGATCCACACTTGTCTGCTTAAAAACAACCATCGCGGCACCGTGGTTTTGGAACCCGACCCTACTTTGCAGCAGCGGCAGGAAACGGCCGAAAAAGAAAAGCTCGCCGCCATCAAAGCCCGCCTCAACGAGGCACAGCTCAACGACATCATCCGCCAGACGCAGGCGCTGAAGGCGCTGCAAGAAAAGCCAGACAGCCCGGAAACGGTGGCCCTGCTGCCCCGGCTGACGCTGGCCGACCTGGACAAAGAAAACAAGCCCATCCCCACCGAGGAAACGGAAGCCGCTGGGGTGCGCACGCTGCACCACGACCTGTTCACCAACGGCATCGTCTACCTGGAGCTGGGGATGAATTTGCACACCCTGCCCGCCGATCTGCTGCCGTACGTGAAGCTGTTTGGACGGGCGTTGGTGGAAATTGGTACCGAGACGCAAGATTTTGTGCAGCTGCAGCAGCGAATCGGCCGTTCCACCGGCGGCATTTACCCCACCACCTTGATTTCTGCCAAGCGGGGCGAGAAAGAGGCGGCCACCTGGCTCTTCTTGCGCGGCAAAGCGGCCATGAGCCAGGCGCAGGAGATGCTGGACATCATGCGCGACGTGCTGCTGACGGTGAATCTGGACAACCCAGAGCGGTTCCGCCAGATGGTGCTGCGGGCCAAAGCGGGCGTGGAATCTGGCCTGGTGCCCAGCGGGCACGTGGTGGCCAACCGCCGCCTGCGCAGCTACTTCACCGAATCTTCCTGGGTGGGTGAGCAGATGAACGGCATCGACTACCTCTTCTTTTTGCGCCGCCTGGCGGAGCAGGTGGAGGCGGATTGGCCGTCGGTGCTGGCCAGGCTGGAGGCGGTGCGCGCCGTTTTGGTGAGCCGCCAAAATATGCTGGCCAACGTGACGCTAGACGGTGAAAATTGGCAATCGTTCCAGCCGCAGCTGGCCGACTTGTTGGGCCAGATGCCGAATGTGGCGGTGACGGTGCAGGCGTGGGATTGGAAACGGCCGTTGCAAAACGAAGGCCTCACCATCCCCGCCCAGGTTAACTACGTGGCCAAGGGCGGCAATTTGTACGATTTGGGCTACCAGGAGCACGGCTCCGTCTCCGCCATCGTCAATTACCTGCGCACCAGCTACCTCTGGGAAAAAATTCGGGTGCAGGGCGGCGCGTATGGGGCGATGATTAGCTTTAGCAATTACTCCGGGATGCTCAGCTACACCTCCTATCGGGACCCCAACCTGCTGCAAACCATTGATGTGTACGACAACGTGGCCCAATTTTTGCAGCGCGGCGTCTCCGACGATGACCTGACGAAGAGCATCATCGGCGCGATTAGCGCGATTGACGGCTACCAGCTGCCGGACGCCAAAGGGTACTCGGCCATGAACCGTCTGCTGATCAACAGCGACGAGGCGTACCGCCAAAAGATGCGCGACCAGATTTTGGGAGCCACAGCGGCCGATTTTGTCCGTTTTGGCGAGGCTGTGGCCGCGCTGCCAAAATCAGAGAACACCGTTGTTACCGTGCTCGGCTCTGCCGAGGCGATGAAGACGGCCAACGCCGCCCGTGGCGACGATTGGCTGCAAGTGACCAAAGTATTGTAGGTGAGGTTGTAGGACACGGATTTACCGGATGACACGGATAAAAAATCCGTTGAATCCGTACTATCCGTGTCCAATTTTTCCTCAGTGATTTGATATAAATAAGTAAGGAACGGTTGTGATGGAGATAAAAGAAGCGATTGGGGCGGTGATAAACGGCCGTAACCTCACCCTACAACAAGCCGAAGCCGTCATGGACAGCATCATGAGCGGCGGCGCGACGGATGCCCAAATTGGTAGCTACCTCACCGCCCTGCGCATGAAGGGCGAAACCTGGGCCGAAATCGCCGGCAGCGCCAAATCGATGCGCCGTCACGTCGTCGAGGTCAACATCCCGCACCTCTCTCAGGATGAAATGGTGGTGGACACCTGTGGTACCGGTGGCGACGGCAAGCACACCTTTAATATTTCCACAACGGCCGCTTTTGTCGTGGCCGGGCATGGCGTGAAGGTGGCCAAACACGGCAACCGCGCCGCCAGCAGCAAATCTGGCTCTGCCGACGTGCTCATGGCCCTGGGCGGCAACCTCGACCTCAACGCCGAGCAGGTGGCCGAATGCATCGACGAAGTGGGCATTGGCTTTTTGTACGCCGTGAAGCACCATCCGGCCATGCGCTTCGCCATCGGGCCGCGCCGCGAAATGGGCCAGCGCACCATCTTCAACGTGCTGGGGCCGCTCACCAATCCGGCCGGGGCCACCCACCAGCTCATCGGCGTCTACGATGCCGCTCTCACGGAACCGTTGGCGCAGGTGCTGGGCGAATTGGGCAGCAAAGCCGCCTTTGTGGTGCACGGGGCCGACGGGCTGGATGAACTTTCTACCACTGGTGTGAACCGCTTGAGCCATTGGCAAAACGGCCGTGTCACCACCCGCGACTTTGATCCGCTGGAACTCGGTTTGCCCCGCGCCACCATTGACGATTTTGCGGGCGGCACGCCGGAAGAAAACGCCCAAATCAGCCACGACATCCTCAGCGGCAAAGACAAAGGGCCACGCCGCGACATCGTGCTGCTCAACGCCGCCGCCGCCCTCAGCGTCGATTGCAACGATTGGCCCGCTGGCCTGGCCGAAGCCCGCGAATCGATCGAAAGCGGCGCAGCGCTAGACACGTTGAATCGCTGGATCGAAAAGACGAATCGTGTCTGAGATTCCCTACACAACTGATTGGCATGGCGGTGTTTTCCCCGACATGCTGGCTTTTTCGCAGGATGGCACCGATTTTGGGGCCGCGTTGTCTGCATCATTACAGGCATGGTCTGCGGCAGGCTTGCGCTTTGTCTGGCTGGAATTTTCGCTGGAAAATGCGGCGCTTATTGCCCAGGCAGCGGCGCAAGGGTTTGCTTATCACCACATCAACAACGGCACGCTGACAATGCTGCGTCGTTTGGTGGCCGAGGCCGAAGGGCCGCCGGATGCGTCGCATTATGTGGGCGTGGGCGGGATTGTGATAAACGGCCGTAACCAACTCCTCACCATCCGCGAAAAATATTTTGATGATCGGCCTGCTTTTTACAAGTTTCCGGGCGGATATGTCTACCCGGGTGAACATTTGGCGGATGCGGTGGTGCGAGAGGTTTGGGAGGAAACGGCCGTACGCGCCAAGTTCCACAGCATCATCGGCATTCGCCATGCCCACGTGGATCGCTTTGGCAAATCCGACCTCTACTTTGTTTGCCGCCTGACGCCGCTGACTGAGGAAATACGGCCGCAAGAATCCGAAATTGCCGAATGCGTCTGGATGCCCGTTGAGCAATTTTTGCAGCACCCGCAAGTGAGTGCCTTTAACCAAAATTTTGTAGAATTGGCATTACAAAAGAGCGGGTTGAGCGCGACTGAATTTGTAGACTACCCTGGCCCAGAACGAAGAGACAAGATCGAACTGCTTTTACCCAGTTCGTAAGGAAGAAATTTATGAGCGTAACCAAATTAGCCCAGCGTCGCGGTACGATCCTCGACGAAATTATGACTTTTCACCGGGAAAACCTGCCTAAAACGATGCGGGAAATTCCGCTGGCCGATTTACGCGCTATGGCCAGCGTCGCCCCACCAACCCTGGATTTTTACGCTGCGCTCAAAAAGCCGGGCGTGTCGCTCATTGCTGAATGCAAAAAAGCATCCCCCAGCAAAGGGCTGATGGTGCCCCACTACGACGCAGTTGAGATTGCCAAAGCGTATGCCAAAGCAGGGGCCAGCGCTATCTCGGTACTTACAGACGGCCGTCACTTCCAAGGTTCTCTAGCTGATTTGCGCGACGTGAAAGAAACAATCGCCAATCTCAAATCGCCAATCCCCGTTTTGCGCAAGGATTTTATCTTCGACCCGTACCAGGTGTACGAGGCGCGGGTGGCCGGGGCAGATGCGCTGCTGCTGATTGCCTCGGTTCTCGGCGATAACGATCTGAAAGAGCTGATGGCGCTTACCCACCGCCTGGGCATGCACGCGCTCATCGAAGTGCATACCGAAGAGGAGTTGGCGCGGGTGCTGCCCCTTCAGCCGCGCATTGTGGGGGTGAATAACCGCAATCTGCAAACCTTTGAGGTGGATTTTGAGAACACGGCCCGGCTGCGGCAGCAAATCCCGGCGGAGGTGGTGGCGGTAGGGGAGAGTGGGCTGAAAAGTGCGTCTGACGTGCGTAAAATGGCCCAAATTGGCGTAGATGCCATCCTGGTGGGTGAGACGTTGGTGAAGAGCAAAGATATAATTAAAATCACCGCAGAATTTGTTAGGGCGGGACGGCCGTCTGTGCATTGACAAATCTGCAAAATTAGGTATTCTATTGGCCGCTCACCACAAAAGCGGTTTAATATTTTGAATTAGCGCAAGAATCCAGTAAAATTCGGGTTCTTGTTTTTTTGCCTGTAGCCTGTTGATTTCAACCGCAAGCAAGAAAACAGGTAGAAATTCGGAAATAGAGGAACAGTTATGGCTCGCAAATGTAAACTCACTGGCAAAGGCCCCCTGACAGGAAACAATGTCTCCTTCTCGCAAAAGAAGACAAAGCGTCGCTTCCTGCCCAACATCCAGACCAAGCGGATTTTTGTTCCGGAGCTGGAACGGCACGTGCGTATTAAAATGTCTGTTCGGGCAATGCGGACGGTCGATAAAATTGGCTTGATGCCGTATCTTAAGAAGCAAGGGTTGACGTTGAAAGACGTTGTATCGTAAGGAGTAGGACTCATGGCAAAGAAAAAAGGTATTCGCGGCGTCATTAAGTTGCGCAGCACAGAAAGCCATCACATGTATTACACGCAGAAAAATCGTCGGAACGACCCGAATCGGATTGAGCTGAAGAAATACGATCCCACGCTGCGTCGGCATGTGCTCTACCGCGAAACGCGCTAAACGTGCTCAATTGACATACTAAACAGTTACCAGCCTGAGACTTTTCGTCCCAGGCTGGTTTTTCGTTTGTTTCATAGATACAAAAACCTCCCGCATGTTTCAGGTTTCTCCAAATCTGGATTGGCCTGACCCATGCGGGAGGTTTTTTCTTTGGAAATGGACAGGTGGCCGAATGGATAGCAAACGTACTGACCGGGCCTGGCAATGATGCAAGCGACAGGGCCACAGTTAGCTAGCTTCTCATAAGAGGCTGCTATGCTCGCAACGGTGTGTTCTTCGTAAAAATTCGGTTGGGTGTTGGCTCCCCGCCGAGAGCAAGCTCATTTTGCTATCTCTCGATTCGACCACCATGCTGTTTAGTGTACGTGCCAAAAGTCACAAACTCAATGGGCAAAGCGGGGCAGTCCTGTGGTCATGGGGGGAGTTGGTAACCAGTATTCAGTGGTTAGTTTGCAAGGTGTGTCTGGCTGGTTTGGGTGAGGCCTGTCGCGAGGGAGGTGGTGGCTTGCCAGTTGATTTGCTGTTTGGTTTGGGCAGCGTTGGCCAGCTGCACGGTTTCTTCGCCAGGTCGGTTGGGGAGGGTGCCGATTAACGGCCGTCCCACACCCCCCACGATCTCATACACCTGCTGCACCACTTGCGCCACGCTGTGGCCTACGCCGCTGCCCAATTCCACCGTTTCCGCCGGGGCCAGATTGGCTTGCAGCATTGCCCACATGCCTGCCACCAAATCGTCGATGAAGAGCCAGTCTCGCTGCTGGGACCCGCTGGTCATGGGGAAATCTTGCCCGGCCAGGGCGGCGGCGATGGCGGCAGGGATGAGGTTGCGCGGCGTTTGGCCAGGGCCGTATGCCTGGAAGATCATGGCACCGTGAATGGGCCAGTTTTGGGTACGGCCGTACATCTCGCAAAAGTTCCAGGCGGCGGCTTTGCTGGCGGCGTACACGTTCATGCTGCTGCGCTCGCCAGGGGTGCGGGCGACGATGAGCTGCTGCACGCCTTGTCGCCTCTCAAAACAGGCGCGAATGAGGTTGAGCGTGCCGTTGAGGTTGTGGCGCAGGGCGGTGTCTAGCCCCAAAAACGGATCGGTGACGCCTGCGGCGGCGAGGTGGATGACGTGGCTGGGTTCGGCCTCGGCAATGGCGCGGCTGGTGAGCTGGAAGTTGCGCAAATCGGCGTAGACCACGTGGAGCTTTTCGCGGATGGCTTGGAGGGGTGGGGGGAACGGCCGTAAATCCACATGCCCGTACACCTCCCGCACCAAAACAGCAAGCTCAACATCGGGCTGCTGGGCCAAAAATGGCACCAGCGCCTGCCCCACAAAACCAGTTGCCCCCGTAACCAAAACTTTCACAAGAAAAGCACATTTCCTGTGTAATTAAGTAATTGGGTAATTGGTTGCTTTTCAACAAAATTACTCAATTACTTAATTACAAGCTCAAATCAGTTTGCATCCAGTTCCAAAAATTCGCGGTACCAGGCCATTGTTTCGGCCAGGCCGCTTTCCAGCGTGTACTGTGGCTGCCAGCCCAGCAGGTGGTTGGCTTTGTCGGCATTCAAGAAGTGGTCTTGAACTTCGTTTTTGACGTTGTTCAAAATGACCGGTTCCATTTCGGGATAGTCGGACACGCGAATGATGGTTTGCACGATGTGCAGGGCGCTTTCGGATTGGCCGGTGCCAAAGTTAAACGCTTCGCCGTGCAGTTCTGGCCGGCTGATTTGTTCGGCCAGCATCAGGTAGCCGCGCACGGCGTCCTTTACATACATGAAGTCTCGTTTGAACGTGCCGTCTGAGCGGATAATCGGCCGTTCGCCATACAGCACGCTGCGGATGGTGCCGGGCAAGATGCGGTTCCAGTTCAGGTCGCCGCCGCCGTACAGGTTGGAGCAGCGGGTGACGGCGACGGGCAAGTCGTAGCTGTGGGCGTAACTTTGTGAGATGAGGTCGCCGCAGCTTTTGGAGACGTCGTACGGATGGCGGCCTTGCAGCGGCATCGATTCGTAGTAGGGCAGCTGCTCTTGGGTGCCGTAGGCCATGTTGCTGCTGGCGGTGATGATGCCCTGGACGGTGGGGTTGCGCCGGGCGGCTTCTAGCAGCAAGTAGGTGCCGCGAATGTTGGTCTCGAAGGTGGAGAGTGGCGACCGGTTGGCAATGGTGACGATGGTTTGGGCGGCGAGGTGAAAAACGATCTCGATTTCATATTCGGCCAGGATGCGTTCCAGCAAATCGTAGCTGCACAGGTCGCCGCGCACGATGGTGATTTTGTCGATGAGGCCGGTGCGTACCAGTTGGGAGTGGGGCACAAAATCCCGCACCAACCCGATGACGTCGGCTCCCATTTTGAGGAGCGCATCGGTGAGCCAGGAGCCGAGCAGGCCGGTGCAGCCGGTGATGAATACGCGTTTGCCTTGCCAGTAGTCGCTGTTCAAATTTTTTCTCCGAAAAAGGAGAGTGGAGAGTGGAGATTGGAGATTGTGCTGTTACGAATCTCTAATCTCTAATCTCCACTCTCTAAAATTTACCAAACCTGCCACGGCCGTTCCGCTTGCCACGCCTCTTTCAACGTCAGGGCATCCTTGAGGGTTTTCATGGATTGCCAGTAGCCGCTGTGTTGGTAGAGCATCAGCTGCTGCTGTTGGGCCAGCTGGGGCAGGATGTGGCGCTCTAAATCTAAATCTTCGCGGTTTTCGCTGAGGATGTGGTGGAGTACGGCCGTTTCAAACAACATAAACCCGCCATTGATCCAGTAAGGCAAGATCGGCTTTTCGATGAACTGGGTGATTTGCCCAGAATCATCCGCCTCTACCTGGCCATACTGCGAACGAAAGCGGATGCCCGTGACGGTGGCCATCTGCCCGTGCTGCGTATGAAATGTAACCAGCGCATCCAGATCGATATTGGCGACCGCTTCGCCGTAGGCCACAAAGAAGCGATCCCCATCTAAATAATTGGCCACTTTGGCCAGCCGGGCGGCACGCTCGGTCTCCAGGCCGGTGTCTACCATCGTGACTTCCCAGGGGGGATGCTCATATTCGCCGCTGAAGGTGACGTGGGGCTGGCTGTTGCCGCTGGCGGGGTCGGCCAGCTGGATGGTGACGTCGCGGGTCATCGCCTCGTACTCCAAAAAGTAGCGGCGTACCTGGTCCGCCTGGTGGCCCAGCGCCAGGATGAACCGATTGTGCCCATACGCCGAAAAAATGCGCATGACGTGCCACAGCAACGGCCGTCCGCCAATATCGACGAGTTCCTTCTTGGTGAGGGTGTTGCCCATGCGCGTGCCCTGTCCGCCGCACATGATGACGACTGGGATGCCTGACATTTCAGTAATCGGTAATCAGTAATCAGTAATCAGTAATCGGTTTCTGAACACTGATTACTGATTACCGATTACTAATTACTGAGATTCTCCTTTTTGCTCCGCTTCCACCGCTGCCCGCAAATTCTTCACAAACGGCGGATAAACAATGCCCGCCTCGGTGACAATGCCGGTGACGTAGCGATGGGGGGTGACGTCGAAGGCGGGATTGCGGGCGGTGATGCCAGCCGGGGCGATGGATTGGCCAAAAACTTCCAGCACTTCCTCGTCGCCGCGCTCTTCGATGGGGATGAGATCGCCGTGCTCCAGTTCCAAATCGACCGTGCTGGTGGGCACGACGGGGTAGAACGGAATGCCATTTTCTTTGGCGACCACGGCCAGCTTGTAGGTGCCAATTTTGTTGGCGACGTCGCCGTTTGCCGCCGTGCGGTCGGAACCAACTAGCACGATGTTGACCTGCCCGGTGCGCATGAAATGCCCAGCGGCGTTGTCGGCGATGAGGTCGAAGGGGATGCCGCGCTGGTGCAGTTCCCAGGCGGTGAGGCGGGAACCTTGCAGCCGGGGGCGGGTTTCATCGACCAGCACGTGAATCTTTTTGCCCTGCTCGTGCGCGGCAAACACCACGCCCAGTGCCGTACCCCAATCGACGGTGGCCAAGGCACCGGTGTTGCAATGGTGCAAAATGGTGTCACCGTCGCTGATGAGTTCTGCGCCGTTGTAGGCCATGCGCTTGTTCAGCGCCACGTCCTCATCGGCCAGGGTTTGCGCTTTGGCCAGGATGGCGTCGCGCACGTCGTCGGCGGAATCCAGCTCTTCGTTGGCGGCGACGCGCAGCATGCGGCGCACCCCCCAGGCGAGGTTAACGGCCGTTGGTCGGGCGGCGTTGAGGTGGGATGCGGCCGTTTCCAAATCGCGCAGCAAGCTCAGCCGGTCGGTGGCGCTGGATTGCCGCGCCGCCAGCGCCATGCCAAACGCCGCCGCTGCGCCGATGGCTGGGGCACCGCGCACGTACATCTCTTTAATGGCGCGGGCCACTTCTTTGTAATCGGTAAACTCGGCGATGATGAATTCCCTGGGCAGCTGCCGCTGGTCGATCATCTTGGTGCTGTGGGTGTCATAATCCCAAAAAACGGTTCTCATGGTAAGCCTCAGTAGTGGTCTAATTTAACGGGCGAGATCATAACACAGCCGGGAATCACCTGCCAGCGGGGGAGGAGAATGGTTGCTGGTTAATTTTTAATGGTAAATAGGTGGGGAGAAGGGGGGGGAGAAACGGCCGTTTTGGTGGAATAAAGTTATCAAGAATCTCTTCTTAACAGATTTCGCAGGGTTTGGCGTGAAGCGTGATGCGTGAAACGTGATACCGCTCTGGTCACGTTTTACGTTTCACGCATCACCGGCTTTAAACCCCCTGAATTCCTAAAGAGCCGATTGTTTCTTGAAAATCGCTGAACTTTGCATAATCGTAATAAACGATAGTTAAGCGAGCTGCCGTTGGGCCAGCAGCTGCTGTAAAAACTTCAGCTTGTCGGCCAGGTTGCCGCCGACTTCCAGCTGCACTTTGATGGCCGCCACAAACAAATCTAGATCACGGCTGGCGGTGCGCTGGACCCAGGCGTCCAGGGTGGGCAGCAGCGGAGCTTCACTGTTTAGGGCGTCGGCAATTAGCTGGGCTTCGGCGGCGCTGGGTTGGGGTAAATCCTGGGCCAACAGGCCAAACGCCTGGCGCAGGTTGTAGCCGGAGCGCAGGGCAACTTCAAAGTGGCGCATCAATTCCGGCAATTGTTGGTCAATAGTTGTCGTTGCTGACATTAAAAATTCTCCCGCACTGCGCCCATTTCTTCTAGGCGTTTGCTGTATTCCTCGTACCCAACTTCCAGCATGAAGATGGTGTTGATGGCTCGCTCAATGACGGGGGTGTTGTGCCGCTGAGTCGGCAAGCCCCACTGCGCGGCCAGGGCCGCAATTTGCCGGGCAGTTTCGTCGGTAATTTGGATGCTGATTTGTTTCATGCGGGGAATAATATACGATTATCGTATGTTAGTCAATGTGGAGGTTTATAATGGGTGTACGAATAACTTGTCAGGCTGCACAT
Source organism: Candidatus Leptofilum gracile (assembly GCA_016713825.1). Lineage (GTDB taxonomy): Bacteria > Chloroflexota > Anaerolineae > Promineifilales > Promineifilaceae > Leptofilum > Leptofilum gracile. The sequence continues at coordinate 219,971 of JADJOJ010000009.1, forward strand.
TTAAATCGCGCAAAGGCGCAGAGACGCCAAGTTTTTTCTTTGCACCTCTGCACCTTTGCGCGAAATTTATTGACAACTTGTTTGAAGATTCTTTGGTCTTTAGGATTTGGCGGGGTTAACCTGTTTTTGCACCGAATTAGCCCGAATTAACGCAAATTTTCGTGATAATTCGCGTCAATTCGTTGCAAACCCCACGAAATCCAAAAGAGCCAGATTCTTTTATAACTCACCTCCATACCGCCACCGACGGTAAGCGATAGATAGCCCCCGCAAAATGGCCAAAAAAGAAATGACCAGCAGCACATAAACAAAAAAGGCTGCAAACTGCTGCCGATAAAACAAATTTACCTGGTCTGGTGCTGTCAGAAAATGTTCCAGAGCATACAGCAGCAGCGCACCTAAAATAATCCCACCTAAACCGCCCAAAATATACGGTCTTGGCTTTTTAATTTGTGTGTTATTCATTATTTATTCTCCCTTCAAACAAACCCCCGGAAAATGTCGTTTATTGCTCATCTCCGGGTAATCAGTGGCAACTTAACGAAAAGAGTAACAATTTCAGCCACGTCACATATGTGACAGAAATCACATTCGCAAATGACACGCGTCACTTCCAAAATCGAAAAAAAAAAAAGATGAAATTGTTCCTAGCAAACTTCGTGAGCCAAGGCAGGCCAAATTTTAGCGTTTCAAAAGCCTGATTTCAGATCACTGACCATATTTCCAGGAGGTAGCCATGAAAACGGTTCGGAGCGGCAATATTTTTAGGGTACTTGTTGGTTTTTTAACTGTCTGCTTCATTTTTGGGGTGGCTTGCAGCGATGCAGCGCCAGACGAAACGGTTCCTCCTGGCAGCTCGGAGGCAGTTGAGGCAGCGCCGCTCTCCACAAGCGCGCTTGCTGAACCAACCCTCGCTGTGGCTGAAACGGCGGGGAAAAATTGGCCCACAACAGATGCGTTGCTCATCTGCGATGATGAAGCTGGCCAGCAGCTATGGCAGTTTGATGCCGCTGACCAAACCTGGCACGACGAAGAGGCTTCATTTTTAAGTGAGCCGGGCTTTATCGCCCAGGGCATGGTGCCCATTGGTGATGAGGTTTTCATTTACGGCATTTTGCAAGATGAAACGGCCGTTCCCCATTTTCAGCTCTATGCCTGGCCAGACATGGTAGATCAACCGATGTTGGAGGCAGACACCATCTACCAAATGCTCAAACCGACGGACCGATTGCCTGCGCTGACGCATCTTTATGCGGTTCAGGCGGAAACGCCAGGAACCATTTACCAGCTTTCCATTGCGCAATGCCAAACGGGCAGTTGTGCCTTTGAAGCCGTCGCAGAAATGGAATTTTTGTCTCCTGACCGGAATCAGTCCGTTTTGTGGGACACAGCAACCTGGGAATTACGGTTAGAAAATGGCGCAGCAGGTGACAGCACGCTGCTGGGCACGGGTTGGGACCCTTTTTGGCTTGGCGAGAATCGAATTGGCTTTCTGAGTGTGGCCGCGTCAAACTCGGATTTATCTGCCACCCAGCCGGATTTGGTGCTGTGGCAAGCAGATTCGGGAACTGAATTGTTGTTGACAGCGGCACAGGCTAAGGAATATTTGGGTGAACAAGGTGCGGTTGACGAAGCCACTGAAATTCTCCTGTTCAAGGCGGGCGGGTCGCCGACGCATCCGAATTTGGTTTTGGTAACGGCCGTTGATCCCACCCAACCCGGCACCACCTTCTTGCTGGAACTGAACGTGGAGACGGGCAGCTTGCGTTATATTCCCGAACTTACAGGAACGTCGCTGGCACAACTTGAGCTAACGGCAGACGGGGAGTTCCTGGTGGTGCGGGGCGACAATGGCGTGCAGCTTTACACTTTGGGCACCGGGGAAATTATGGAATATGATCAGGTAGCGGATGGACGCGGTTATGCCTATTTGGCGGATGGTGGCTGGTTGCTGCTGCCTGCCGGGTCTACCACTTATTTTGCCCAGCCGGGCGAAAATGTTGTGGAAGCAGTGAATCTGGCAGGACAATATTGCACACTGGGCGCGTGGCTTGCACCAATGCCGTAGATGAAAATTTTGACGCGTTTGGTTTGTGGTAGGGTCAAGGCACGCCTTGACCCTTTTTTTGTTGGCCTACTGGCTTGTCCCCAACCACGCAACTGCGTAGAATCAAACCGTGCGCAAAATACCATCATTGAGACGTTTTATCTTTTTTTCCAGCAGCCGCTGGTTTACGCCGGGCATTGGTTTAAAGCGGTGGCTGTTTGTGTTGGGGGTGGGAACGGCCGTATCCAGCCTCGGCCTTGTCAACCTTTTGTTTGTGCTAGAGCGGCAAAACTGGCTGCCCCCCTCCGTTTACGATTTTTTGACGCTGCAATTTTTGCCAGAGCCGTGGCGCATTGGGCTGCCGCTGCTGCTGGGCGGCCTGCTGCTGGCCTGGGGGGTGGCCAAAATTGCCCGAACGCTGGCCGATCCGTTCCAGAACTTTGGCAGCGTGGCGGAATATGTGTATGAGCACAGCCGCCAGCGTCGTGGCCCCAACATTGTAGCCATCGGCGGCGGCACGGGGATGCCGGGGTTGCTGCGCGGTCTGACACAGTACACGCGCAACATCACCGCCATCGTTACGGTGGCCGATGATGGGGGCAGCAGCGGCCGTTTACGGCGTGAGTTTGGTCTGCTGCCGCCGGGGGATTTTCGCAACAATCTCGCCGCTCTGGCGCGGGATGAGTTGTTGATGACCCAGGTATTGCAATACCGGTTTGGTGCGGCGGTGGGCGATGGTGGCGAATCGCCGCTGCAAGGGCATGCGTTTGGCAATTTGCTACTGGCGGCGCTTACTGGCATTACGGGCAGCTTTGATGAGGCGCTGCTGGCGGCGGAGCGGGTGCTGGCGCTGCGGGGGCGGGTGCTGCCCAGCACCCTGGCCGACGTGACGCTAGAGGCAGATGTGCTGCGGCCAGACGGCACCGTGCAGCATGTGGTGGGGGAGAGCCAGATACCGGAGGTGAACGGCCGTATCCAAAAAGTCACCCTACAGCCCAGCGATGTACACGCCTACCCTGCCGCGCTGCAAGCCATCTTCCAGGCAGATTTAATTGTGATGGGGCCGGGCAGTTTATACACCAGTATTTTGCCCAATTTGCTGGTGCCAGACCTGGCCGAAGCGCTGCAGCATGCCCGCGCACCTAAGATTTACATTTGTAATCTTGCCACACAGCCCGGAGAGACGGATAATTACAGTGTGGCTGATCATGTGGCCACCCTTTTCCAACACATTCCCACTGGCTGCCTGAATATGGTTCTGGCCAACGACAACCAATCGATTCCCCCAGAGCGGGGCGGCGGCAACACAATTTACGTTCAGCTCACCCCGCCAGAAAATTTGCCAATGGTAACGGCCGATTTGGTAGACGAGGCCAGACCGTGGCGGCACGACGGCGCAAAACTGGCACAAGCGGTGATGCGTCTGCTATCATGATACCTGACACTGTTTGGCATGACATTCGACGCTGAACGACAATTGGTGTCTAAGGTACAATATTTTCGTTTTGAAGAATTTCACTAAAGGAGAAATCCATGACAATTAAAGTAGGTATTAACGGATTCGGCCGGATCGGCCGTTTGGTTTTTCGTCGTGCTCAAGAGCTAGATGATATTGAAATCGTCGGCATCAACGACCTGATCGATGTGAACTACATCGCGTACATGCTGGAATATGATTCCACACACGGCCGTTTCAACGGCACCGTTGCTGTAGAAGATGGCAACCTGGTGGTTAACGGCAAATCTATCCGCGTAACCGCAGAACGGGACCCCAAGAATTTGAAGTGGGATGAAGTTGGCGCTGAATACGTGGTGGAATCCACCGGTCTCTTCCTGACAGACGAAAAAGCACGCGCCCACATCGAGGCGGGTGCCAAAAAAGTAGTGCTTTCTGCTCCGTCTAAAGATGCGACGCCGATGTTTGTGATGGGTGTGAACCACAACACCTATGCCGGGCAAGATATTGTTTCCAACGCATCTTGCACCACCAACTGTTTGGCCCCGCTGGCCAAGGTGCTCAACGACAACTTTGGCATCACCGATGGGTTGATGACCACAGTCCATGCCACCACCGCCACCCAGAAAACAGTCGATGGCCCATCCGCCAAGGATTGGCGCGGCGGTCGTGGGGCGGCGCAAAACATCATCCCCTCTTCCACCGGCGCGGCTAAAGCCGTGGGCAAGGTGATTCCTGAGTTGAACGGCCGTCTTACCGGCATGTCTTTCCGCGTGCCAACCCCCAACGTCTCTGTGGTAGACCTCACCGTCAACCTGGCCAAACCGGCCTCTTACGATGAAATTAAAGCCGCCATGAAGGCCGCTTCTGAGGGTGAACTGGCTGGCATTTTGGGCTACACCGAAGATGCCGTGGTTTCCACTGACTTCCTGGGCGACTCCCGCACCTCCATCTTTGATGCGGGCGCTGGCATTGCCCTCACCGATACGTTTGTAAAGGTTGTGGCCTGGTACGACAACGAGTGGGGTTACTCTTGCAAAGTGCTGGACCTGATCCGGCATATGGCTAACGCCTAACTGGTTGTTTGATCTTTTGCCTATACAGACCCTAAGGGTTTTGCCTGGATTCATCTGTTTCTGAAAGGTGCAAACCCTTAGGGTCTTCCGATTTATTCTTATCCTGATGGAACTGAAAGAGCTGGAAGCCCGTATGCACGCCTTTGTGCGCAGCAAGGGCTGGTACGAACCCGATTCCCCCAAACCACAAACGCCACGAAATTTAGCTACCTCGTTAGCCCTTGAAGCTGCTGAAGTGCTAGAACATTTTCAGTGGCGTGACGATATTGCCCAGCCAGAAGAATTGGCTGGTGAACTGGCTGATGTGGCGCTCTATTTGCTCCAGTTGGCCAGCATTAGCGGCATTGATCTGGAAGAGGCGATTTTGCAGAAGCTGGCGGTGAACCAACATCGGGAATGGCCTGACCCATGAAGATTTTAGCGGTCAGCGACCGGGTGATGGAGCAGCTTTATTGTGCCGATGTACGCCAAAAGTACCCGGAGATTGACCTGATTGTTGGCTGTGGCGACCTGCCTTTTTACTATTTAGACTTTTTGGTGTCGGCGCTGGACCGGCGGCTGGTGTATGTGCGGGGCAACCATGACAAGGGGCCACAGTACACGGTTGAGGGGCGCATTTTAGAGCAGGTAACCGGTGGGGATGACATTCACGGCCGTTCTGTGCAGCGAGAAGGATTGCTGCTGGCCGGTTTGGAAGGCTCTATGCGTTACCGGCCAGGTGCGCCGTTTATGTACACAGAAACCGAGATGCGTTACCAGGTGGCCCAACTGCTGCCGCTGCTGCTGAAGAACAAGATTAAGTACGGCCGTTTCCTGGACATTCTCGTCACCCATTCCCCGCCTTACGGCATCCACGACAAGCCCGATATTCCCCACACCGGCTTCAAAATCATGCGCAACCTGTTGCAATGGGTAAAGCCTCGTTTAATGCTGCATGGCCACATTCACATCTACCGCCGCGACACCGCCACGGTGACCCAATTCGAAGAAACCACCATTATCAATGTGTACCCCTACCGACTAATTGAGTTCAACAATCCGCCTGCCCCGACCAATTTGTGAGGGCCGGATCAGCCACTTGGCCCGGCTTTTCTTCCAAACGGCTGGTGGTAAGGCACTAAAACAGCGCCGTCTGGGGCTAATTGGCTGGTTGAACATCACAATCAATTCTTGACGGCCGTTTCCCCCCGACGTACACTCGCATGGTGAGTAACCCGCCCGAAAATAACAAGGAGCTTTGTTCATGTTTGCCAAGCTGGGAGCCAGGATTAATCTCCATGACTCTATCGCACCGGCTGTACGTTATCTAAAACGGCCCATCGATCTTTTTCAGACCTATGATCGGGCTCATCTACGCCCAGACCTCCTTGCTGGGCTGACCGTTGCGGTTATCCTGTTGCCACAATCCATCGCCTTTACGTTGGTGGCCGAACTGCCGCCGCAGATGGGGCTGTATGCCGCCATCCTCGGCGCGATTGTGGGCGGGTTGTGGGGCTCCTCTAACCAGATGCACACCGGGCCAGCCAATGCCATCTCTTTGCTCATTGCCAGTTCGTTAACGGCCGTTGTCGCCCCTGGCACCTCGCAATATGTGGTGGCCGCTGGCATGATGGCCGTGATGGTGGGGGTGTTTCAGTTGGGCATGGGGCTGGTGCGGCTGGGGATGCTGGTGAACTTTGTTTCCCATTCTGTCATTGTGGGCTTTGCCAGCGGCGCTGGCGTGCTGATCGCCATCAAGCAGGTGCAACCGTTTTTGGGTCTGCCCGCTGGCGGGTCTGGCACCATTGGCACGCTGCAACGGGTGATGAGCGAACTGGCCGATTTACATATGCCCACAACGGCCGTTGGCGTGGGCACCATCATCCTCATCGTCATCGTGCGGCGCATAAACCGGCGGCTGCCCGCGCCGCTGCTGGCAATGGTTTTAGCCTCGCTGGTTGTGTATATACTCAAATTAGATGAGCAAAATGTGGCGGTAATTGGCCAGCTTCAAGCCACCCTGCCGCCGCTGGCCGATCTGCCCCTGTTTAACCTGGAATTGATTAGCAAGTTGTCGGCTGGGGCGCTGGCGGTGGGGGCAATTGGGCTGGTAGAAACGGCCGCAATCGCCCGATCCATGGCCGCCCAAACCGGGCAGCGACTAGACAGCAATCAGGAGTTTGTGGGGCAGGGCATGGCCAATCTGGTAATGGGCCTGTTTTCTGGGTATGCCGGCGCGGGCTCATTTTCCCGATCGGCCGTGAACTTTACCGCTGGGGCCAAAACTCCTGTGGCGGCCATCTTTTCCGGCGTGTTTATGCTCATTGCTCTATTTGCCCTGGCTCCGCTGGCCGCTTACCTGCCCATTTCTGCCCTCTCTGGGGTGCTTATCCTCACCGCCTACGGCATGATCGACCAGGGAGAAATTGCCCGCATCTGGCGCAGTCACCCAGGGGACGCCGCCATCATGGTCATGACGCTGGTGGGGACGCTCTTTTTGGCCATTGAATTTGCGGTTTTGTTGGGCATCATCTTCTCGCTGGTGCTGTACATCTGGCGCACCAGCACGCCCCGTATCCAGTCGGTGCTGCCCGATGAGAACTTCAGCCACTTCATTTACCGCCCAGACAAGGAGCCTTGCCCCCAGCTGGCCATCATCGAAGTATATGGCGACCTTTATTTTGGGGCGGTGAACTACGTGGAAGAGTTCATCACCAGCTACGCCGACGATCATCCTGACCAGCGCTACCTGCTGCTGCGGCTGGACCATGTAAATACCTGCGACTTTAGCGGCATTCACATGCTAGAAGGGCTGGTTCGCGCTTACCGCGACCGGGGCGGCGATGTGTTTATGGTAGGCACCAACTACCGGGTGCAGCAGATGATGTTGTCCTCCCAGTTTGAATCATTTTTGGGGGCCGACCACATTTTGGAAGAGGATGCCGCAATCGGCCAAATTTTCCATCAGCAGCTAGACCCGGCGGTTTGCATTTATGAATGCCCCATTCGCGCCTTTCGTGAATGCCAGAATTTGCCCAAGCGTATTGCGCTGGCCGATATTCCGCTAATGGATGAGACGGAAAGTGCGCACATTATGACGGTGGAGCCGCTGCAATTGTGGCAGCAGCTGCATCCTGCGCACAGTGGCAATGGGCAGAAGGGGGAAACGGCCGTTCCCTACGTGGTCGATGTGCGTGAGCCGCGCGAATTTAACCAGGGGCACATCGCCGAAGCGCGCCTGGTACCGCTGCCCACCATTTTGTCGGCTGAAATTAAACTGCCTGCAGACAGGCAAATTGTGCTGGTGTGTCGCAGCGGCCGCCGCAGCCGCCGGGCTGCCACCGCTTTGCAGCACATCGGCTGCCTGAATGTGCTAATTTTGCGGGGTGGCATGCTGGCCTGGAACTCGGCAGGCTTGCTTGAGGCCGTTGAATTTTAAGGCCACGCGCAAAAAGTGAACAAGTGAGATCATGACCCAAATTTTTGATGAACAGCTATCGCGTAACATTGGCCTGGATTTGGTGCGGGTGACGGAAACGGCCGCTTTAGCCGCTGGCCATTGGGTGGGGTCTGGTGACTTTGCCAGCGCTCACCGCAGCGCCACCCGGGCCATGGCCAACGCCTTGAATGCGCTAGAGATGAACGGCCGGGTCATCATCGGCGAAGAAAGCCGCCTGGGCGATGATTCCCCCCTTTGCAGCGGCCAACCCTTAGGCACCGGTTCTGGCCCAGAAGTAGACGTGCTGGTTGACCCCATTGATGGCACCAACCTGCTGATTCGCGGCAAGCCCGGGGCCATCTCCGTGGTGGGTATTGCCCCGGCGGGCACCGTTTGGTCCCCGGTTCCGGCCCGGTACATGGAAAAAATTGTGGTGGATCGGCAGGCAGCGGCCGCCCTGGTGCCCCAATGTATGGATGCGCCCGCCGCCTGGACGTTGGCCCTCATTGCTCGCCACAAGAAAAAATCGGTGCGCGATTTGTCGGTTGTTGTGCTAGAACGGCCGCGCAACCAGCACCTGATCGACGAAATTAGAGAATGCGGCGCGCGGGTGCTGCTGCGTGATGAGGGTGACGCCGAAGGCGCGCTCATCGCCGCCACCGAGGGTACCGATGTGGATGTATTGATGGGCATTGGTGGCGCTTCGCAGGGGATTCTGGCTGCGTGTGCCGTTAAAGCATCTGGCGGGGCGATGCTGGCCCGGCTGCGCCCTCAGGATGCCGAGGAGCGGGAAAATATTCGCCAGGCCGGGCTAAATGAAAGTCGTATTCTGACCTGCTCTGAACTGGTGAGCAGTAACCAGATATTTTTTGCCGCTACCAGCATTACCGACAGCGTATTGCTGCCTGCCATGCAATTTTGGGGCAACTACGCCTCTACCCATTCCCTGCTGATTCGCTCAGAGACGGGGACCCGGCGCATTATTCATGCCGAACATGGTACCCATTTGTAATCAGGCAGGGTCGGTGGGGGAAGACGGCCGTATCCCATAAGATTCCAGCGTCTCCGGGTGAAACAGCCAGGCCAGCCCCAGCAGCGGTTGCAACAGCGGGAAAAAGCCGTAATCAATGCCAAACAGCCGCCAAACCGTATGGCCTATCAGCTCCGGATCGATGATGCTCAACGTGCCCACAATCAACGTCATCAGCGACTCAAAGCCCAGCACCAAAACCGAAAGCCACCACGCCCAGCGCCGCCGGTAGGCAAAGCCGATGGTTGCCGTCAGGTAACACAGCGCCGCCACGGCACTTAACGTCGGCCCCGTATAGCTGCCCACCCCCTCTTTCAGAAATAGCTGATACACCGAGCGAAACCCCGTCGAGAGGGCCAAAACCGGATACGAAACCGCCAAAATGGTGCCTGCCCGCCGGATAAACGGCGAGCGCACATCTTGCGGCAAATTTGAATTGGAAGTTGGTTGTTTCATGACCCCAATTTTAACACGAAGGATCTGTTTGTCCCCTTTATGTTGGCATTAGATTAAAATACGCAGGAATTTTCACCACCCTACACTATATTGGAAAGAGGAAGCAAATGGATCAACAACTCAACGAAAATTTGTCAGATTTTGCCTACCCACCGCCCCCGGTAAATACCGATTTGGAGCACGTGTGGGAATTTGCCGGGCAGCGTCTGGATAGCGGCAATTTTACCAATGCCATGGTGCATTTTTACCGGGGCGAGGTGACCCGCTCCAACGTCTGGCGGCAGCGGTTAGATGCCACCACCAACTGGGCGGTCATTACCACCGGGGCGGCGCTCACCTTTGTGTTTAGCGATGTACTCAACACCGCTTCTATCTTGTTGATTGATTCCATGTTTGTTTTGCTCTTCCTGTTTATTGAAGCGCGACGCTACCGGTATTACGAACTGTGGACAAACCGCGTGCGGATCATGGAGAAGAACTTCTTTGTTGGGCTGCTCTCGCCCCCATTCATGCCCCATGCTGATTGGGCCGATAAGCTGACAGAAAGCTTGAACCATCCTCGCTTTCCCATTGGCCTGCTAGAGGCGTTGGGGCGTCGTTACCGGCGCAATTACGCTCCCATTTTTTTGATTTTGGCGTTTAGCTGGATTGGCAAAATTTACATGCACCCTGTAGAGGTAACCAGCCTGGGGGAGTTTGTGGAACGGTCATCGATGGGGCCGCTGCCGGGCTGGCTGGTTTTGACCATTGGGTTCATTTTTAACGGCGGGTTAATTGCTTTGGGTATTTTTACGGCCGGTTTGCGGGAAACGCAGGGCGAAATTTTGTCTTCTACCACATCCCGCTGGAGCGGTTGGCTAAGCCGCTTGCGCCACCTTACCTGGGACACGTTTGAGACGGATATTCCCCGCATGGCCCGGTTTGATTCGCGCAAGCAGTTGGCCTACATTATTTCTGACAAGATTGAGGAAGTGAGCCAACTTTTGCTAAAGGAGTTGGGCCGTGGCGTTACCTTGATCAATGCCAAAGGGATGTACACGGGCAAGGAGCATGGGGTGTTGATGTGTGCGCTAGAAGCGCGGCAAAAAACGGCGCTGCGGCAGTTGGTATGCAAGGCAGACCCTGATGCGTTTGTGATTTTGACGCCGGTGGAGGATGTGCGTGGGGGTGGTTTTCGGCCGTTAGAAACGTGATTTGTGAGGAATGTTATGTCTGAATTTGAGCCGGGAAATGGACCGTTGGTGGCTATGCCAGAACCGAAGCGCCCCAGTGGCTGCCGCATTGCGCTAACGCTGTTGGTGGTGGGGGCGCTGCTGCTTATGTCGGCCAGTGGGGCAATTTGGTATTTCTTTTTCCGGGAGCAGCCCCAGCCGGATGAGATAGATGCGCCGATTGTGGAGGCAACGGCCGTTCCCACCCAAACCACTGCCGCTGAAAATATGGCCGAAACCGAAGCCGACACCGCCCCAGACGCCACGCCGCTGGTATTAGCCACCCCCCCTGCCGTGGAAGGCATCAACCGCATTGTGTACGTCACCAACGAAGGCCAGCTGGTGGCCGTAGGCCCAGACGGCAGCGATGAACGGCCGCTTACCAGTGGTCCGCTGCGCTTTCAGTTCCCGGCCTGGTCGCCAGACGGCCGTTCCGTAGCCGCCATTGGGGCCAGCCGGGCCGGGGGCGGTGTTTTTGTGCTAGATGCTACCGCCGGGGCCGACAACACCCTTGAGCCGCTCTACGTCGATGGCCAGCAAAACCCATTCTACCTTTACTGGTCACCAGACAACCAGCAGGTCAGCTTTTTGGCCAACCATCCCGACGGCATGGGGCTGCACCTGGTGCCCGCCGACGGTTCATCAGACAGCCGCCTGCTAACCATTGGCGGGCCGCTTTACTGGCAATGGGCCACCGATAGCCAGCAGATATTCATCCACAGCGGTTTTTCTGGCGATGCGTCTCGGCTGGAGCTGATTGCGCCCGACGGCGACGGCACCGGCGAGGCCATTGCGCCCCCGGGCTTTTTCCAGGTACCGGGCATTTCCGCAGACGGCCGTTACCTGGCCTATGCCGAAGTGATGACCGGTAACAGCAGCCTGGTGGTGGTAGACACACAATCTGAAGCGGTGGTGGAAGAGCGGCACGCCGGGCTGGTGGCGCTGGCCTGGAGCCCCACGGCCAATCATCTGGCCTTTACCAACGGGGCAGAGCCAGACAGCACAAATTTTGTGGGGCCGCTGCGCCTGCTCGATGCCGCCACAGGGGCGATCCGCCTGATTAGCAATGAGCCAATCGTCGCCTTTTTTTGGTCGCCAGACGGCCGTTACCTGGCAGCCATCAGCATTTTGCGCAGCGGCAATGGGGACATTAACGCCCAAACCGAGATGAAAGCGTTTGTGGGCAAGCCGAACCGGCAGCAAAATTCGCCTCGGCTGCGCCTGCTTGTTTACGATGTGGCCGAAGATGAAGGGCGCTGGTTGTTCAATTTTGCCCCTACATTTACCTTTGCCACCCAATTTTTACCTTTCTTTGATCAATACGCCCAGAGCCATCGCCTATGGTCACCAGACAGTCGGTCGCTGGTGCTGCCGATGGTGGAAGACGGCCGTAACCAAATCTTCGTCATCAACATTGTTACGGGGCAAAAGCGGTATCTGGCCGATGGCTTGATGCCGTTCTGGAGCCCACGTTAGTTTGGAGAACAGCCCATGCAAAATGGCAACGCCTTTCGCACCTTCACCAATGACACACGCCACTATCTGGCCAGCCTAAAGCTGGTGGTTTATTATGCCGAACCATTGCCCAGCGCCACCGACGACCGTTTGTACCAGATTGTGGACCAGTTTTTGCGGGGAACGGCCGTTGAGCAAACACAGTTTCAGCAAGACCTGGGCCAGGAACACCGCGCCCTCTTGGGCATTTACGGGCACCGAGCCGCCACCCTGGCCGTGCGCCAAACCAGCCGCGACTGGCTCTTTTCTGGCCTGATTGGGGCCGTTATTGCCAATTACATCATCCCCCCCAGGCGCAACGTAGATGTAAGCCTGGCCGTCTACCACCACTGCGCCGGGAAAATTGGCGAAGCCCCAGCCGAACTGTTCGAAGCAGCGGCAGCCTATGCCCAGCCAGAACTGGCCCAAAAGCTGCGCAACTTTGGCCGCCGCGCCGATATTCACCTGAAGCAGTTTGGCTGGCAAGAGCTAAAAACCCCAGAAGGGGTGCGCTATAAGTTTGCCTGGTAAATCATCAGAGGGATTTAGCGAGGATGCCGCCCACCGTTTCGATCAAACCCTGAAACCGGTACGGCTTTTGCAAAAATGTAATATCTGGATGGTTTTCAAAATAATCTAAAGTTTCTTCTTTGCTGAAGCCAGATGCAACAATAACCTGTACGCCGGGGGCGATTGCCTTGAGCTTAAAGAATACCTGGTCGCCACTCATGCCTGGCATTTTATAATCTAACAAAACCACATCAATTGTTTCATGATGTTGGGTAAACAGGGCAATGCCTGCTGGCCCATTTGGGGCCAGCAGCACACCCATTCCGCGTGCCGTTAGCATATCCTCTACCACAGATAAAATGGCTTCCTGATCATCAATAACGAGTGCAACGCCTGAAAGAATAGATTCTTGCATGTTACGGTTTCCCTGTCTGAGTCTTTTGGATTGTCGCCGACAAATCTACCTGGTTTGTGCTCATCCTAACCTAAACAATAAAACCCAGCCTTTGTTAAAGGCAATAAGCAATTTGGCCTGTTGTTGCTTGCCCAGGCTAAACAGCTACAATGAGCCCATTAAATGATATGGGAGAGTGCTATGAACGTTCGTTGTAACTATTGTCGTCAATCTTTCAATTTGGGGCGTGACTACCTGGTAGATGCCGTGGCCAAGGCTGCTGAACAAAAGCTAAAGCATCATTCTGTTGAGTGCATCAACTGCCGCAAAATGATCAAGGTGCCGGTGGCCCAAATGAAACGTTTTGTTCCAGAACAGTCCGCTGAGGATAAAGCGGAAGATTAGTTTGTATACAGTGCGTTTTGTTGAATATAGGTGGCAACGGCCGTTGGCAGCAAATAAGTCGCCGTGTACCCCTCTTTTATCCAGGCGCGAATTGCCGTTGCCGAGAGGGAGAGCGGGGGGCCATCTAGCAGGTCAACGGCCGTTTCTATGCCAGGAACGGCCGTTTCCAACCCTTCCCAATCAATAACCGCCCCTGGCCGGGGCAGCACCGCCAGGCGACATTGGGTGATAAGCCGCTCTGGTTTTGTCCAGCTTGGCAAATCGCGCAAAGAATCGCCCCCCAAAAGCAGCCAAAACGCCGCATCTGGCTGAGCCTTTTGCAGCAGCGGCAGCAGCGTTACCGTGGTGTGCGGCGCAGGCCGGGTACAGTCGGTTGTATCTAACGCAAAGTAAGGGTTATCCTGAATGGCCAACGAGACCATATGCAGGCGGTGGGGAACGGCCGTAATTACCCTCCCCTGTTTATGTACTGGGTCTCCCACCGGCAAAAACAGCACCTTATCCAGCCTTAGCCGCAGCCGTGCCAGCTCCGCCAGCCACAAATGCCCCCAATGCGGCGGGTCGAACGTCCCGCCCAGCAAACCAATCCTACTCACCCCACTCCAACTCTTCTTCACCAATGTACACCGGATCGCCGACCGCTACACCCGCAGCCGCCAATGCTTTGGAAATGCCCATAGATTCCAGAATCTTCTGGAAGCGCACCAGCGTCGTATCGAACTCAAAATAGGTCATCGCCGCGACCCGCTCAATCTGCTTGCCGCGCACGCGCCAGCCGTCCCCCTCACGCTCAATGGTGAACCCTTCCTCATTTTCCGCCCGAATAATGGCGATCTCATCCGTGTGGCGCGTTTGAGCAGGTGGAGCCTCGTCTAGCATGCGGCGCACCCGGTACAGCATCTGCCGCACATTTTGCCCCGTTGCCGCCGAAATAGAGATGAACGGGTAGCCCGCCTTCTTGATTTCTTCCTCAAGCAACGGTTCCCAGGCAACGGCGTCTGGCAAATCCATCTTGTTCAGCACCACAAGCTGCGGCCGTTTTTCCAACGCAATGTCATACATAGCCAGCTCCTGGTTGATCATCGCCCAATCTTCCAACGGCTCTTTGGTCGCCCCATCCAGCAGATGAATCAGCACCCGCGTGCGCTCCACATGCCGCAAAAAATCGTGCCCCAACCCCACGCCGCTGGCCGCCCCCTCAATCAATCCCGGAATATCGGCCACCACAAACGTCTCAAAATCATCCATCTCCACCACGCCCAGGTTAGGTTGCAGCGTGGTAAATGGGTAATTGGCCACTTTAGGCGTAGCCCCACTAATCACCGAGAGCAGCGTAGATTTACCCGCATTGGGCACACCCACAATGCCCACATCGGCAATCAGCTTAAGCTCCAGAGTAACCCACAACTCCTCGCCCGGTTCACCGCGCTCAGCGATGCGCGGTGCCTGGTTTACGCTGCTGGTAAAGCGGGCATTACCCCGGCCCCCTTTGCCCCCTTGCAGCACCAAAATCTCCTGGTCTTCGGAAGTGATGTCGGCCAGTAAATTGCCCGTTTCTGCATTCCGAATGACGGTGCCGATAGGCACTTCAATGCGCAAATTTTCGCCGCGCTTGCCATGACGATTGGATTTGCTGCCATGTACGCCATGTTCGGCCTTAAAGTGGGCCTGGCGGTTGAACTGCATCAGGCTGTTTTGGTGGCGATTGCCCGCAAAAATGATGCAGCCGCCATCGCCGCCGTCGCCGCCGTCGGGGCCACCAAAAGGCACGTGCTTCTCCCGGCGAAAGCTAATCATGCCGTCACCACCGTTACCACTGCGAATATAAATCTTAGCTTGATCGAAAAACATATTTATTAATTATCTTTTGCATCGAGCAGCTGCTGCAGCGCACTCAGGCGTGGGTCGATGGGATTGGGATCGCAGCCGCAATCTGCCTCATTTAAATTTTGACCACATTCCAGGCACAACCCGTGGCAATCTGGTCGGCAAATCGGCTGGATTGGCGTTTCTAGCACCGAAAGTTCCCGCACCAGCGGGGACAGGTCAATAAAACCGTCTTCACCGATGGTGTATTCGCCTTCGGGGGCGGTGTGGGGCGGGTAGTAAAACAGATCGTCCAGCTTCAATTCAACGGGAACGACCGCTTCGTCCAGGCAACGTACACATTCAGCAACCAGGGTGCTGTTCAACACGCCGCTCAGGTAGACGCCTTCAGACGTGCGTGTGGCGCTAAAGCTGCCGACCAATGGGTTTAATGTTAAATCTTCTACCTCAATGGTGGGGTAGTTTAGTTCAATGGTCCGACTGGTGCCCAAGGTGGCTTCCAAAAAGAAGCCGAAGTTGAAGCGCAGTCGAGAAGGGCGTTTATTTGTCATGGGGTCCCTCCCTTCGGAAAAGTTTAATAGTGGAGTATAACATACGCCTTTAGAAACAAGAAAAAGGCTCATAAATGACAAAACTTTTGGTAGCAACCCATAACAAAGGCAAAGTAAAAGAGTTCGCCGACATGCTGGCTGATCTGGCCATTGAGTGGCTGAGTTTGGATGATGTGGGGGTGACAGAGGATGTGGTGGAGACGGGCAGCACCTTTCGTGAGAACAGTGTGCTAAAGGCGCGGGCTTACGCAGCGGCCACGGGCTTGCTGACGCTGGCAGATGATTCTGGATTGGAGGTAGATGCGCTGGACGGTGCGCCGGGGGTGTATACGGCGCGGTATGGGGGGGAAGGGTTAACGGCCGTTCAACGTTACCAAAAACTGCTTGAAGCCATCCAACAGGTGCCAGACCCCCAGCGCACCGCCCGCTTTCGCTGCGTCATTGTGCTGGCCGGGCCAGATGGCGAGATTTTGGGGGAATCTGAAGGGGTTTGCCAGGGGCAGATTGCTCATGCACCCGCCGGGGCTGGCGGTTTTGGCTACGACCCGGTTTTTTATCTCCCCCAGTTTGGCCAAACAATGGCCCAGTTGACCGCTGCCGAAAAGCACAAAATTAGCCACCGGGGGCAAGCTGTGCAGGCGATTGTGCCTCGCCTGCGCCAACTGCTTGCCGGGTAGCCGGGCAAGGCAACCTGGCTAGGCCGCTCGCCAGAAGTTGCCTGTAAATTGGGTTACGTTGAGATTGTGTGCCGTCGCAACCTGTGGCTGTTGTATCTTGATCGATATGGCTGCACGGTGATTCACAGCAAACGGCCGTCCTTTCCGACATACTTTAGACATTATGGCAAATTGTTTATTGGTTTGATGTCTTTAGTGATTGAAGGAGTGAAAAGATGAGAGCGGTTTTAGTGGTAGATGACAATACGGCCGTACGCATGGTCTTGACCGATTTTTTGACGATGGCTTACCCGATGGCCCGTATTTTACAGGCAGAAAATGGGGCCAAAGGGCTGGCCCTGGCCCAGGCCGAACGGCCCGATGTGGTGTTGATGGATGCCGAAATGCCCGTTTTAGACGGGTACGCCGCCGCCCAGCAGCTGCGCCAGGCACAAGATACCAGGGCGATCCCCATCATTGCTATCTCCAGCGGGGCCAGCAACAATGAGCTGGTAAAAGGCTTGCGCAGCCTGGCAGACAGCTCGCTGCCCAAACCGTTTACGGCCGATGAACTGCTGCAGACCGTTTCTACGGTGCTGGCCCGGCGGACGATGGTGCTGACTCATTAATTGCCTGGTTTTTTGGGAAAGATTTTGTAAGAGAACGGCCGTTTCCTTTAGGAAGCGGCCGTTTTTTATTGCAAAAAGTTTTGCACCAGCTGGGCTACCGTTTCTGGGGCTTCCAGCATCATCATGTGGCCGGCCTTCGCTAAAAGAACAAATTCCGCTTGCGGCAGGTGTGTGGCCAAAAATTCGCCAAACTTGGGTGGCATCATCTGGTCATGCTGGCTGCTGATGACCAGGGCGGGCAGGGCAATTTCTGGCAGCCTTTCGCGCAGGTCGAACTGGTTGCAAGCGATGAAGTCACCCAGCAGCACCTCTGGTTTACAGCCCATCATCAGTTGATGGTTGTGGGTCATCAGGCTGCCATCTGGCTCACTGCCCCAAAGATGCTGGTTGATGAGGCTAACGGCCGTTGCCAAATCTTGCCCCACCGCTGCCAAAATTTGGGGCGAGACGCGCAGCTTGGCCCCCGTGCCTAGCAAAATGAGCCCAACCACAGCGGGCGGCGCAGCCAATCCTATCTGTTGGGCAATGGCCCCACCCATGGAATGCCCCACCACAAACACGTTTTTCAACGAAAGCGCCTGAATAAAATCGAGCACATCTTGCGTGTAGTCGGTGATGGTTTGGCGGCCAGGCGGCTGGGAACGGCCGTGTCCCGCTAAATCTAGGGTGTAGACGGCCGTATCTGGCAGCCGCCGCAGCGCCGCTGGCCAGGTAAGGTGGGAGCCGCCCGCCCCGTGAATGAGCAGCATTGTTCGCCGTGCGGCTGGCGGCAAGTACGCTGCATAAAAAAGTTCAGCTTGAGACAGTTTGATTGTTGGCATGATGAAAGTGTACCGACCCCCCTGTCGCCAGACAAGTAAGCCGCTGGTGAGCATTCAAATCACCCATTTGTATCCCGCTGGACTGCCCGTTAGAATTCCAGCCGGAAGAGAAACACCAAGGAGCAAAAGGAAACAATCATGGAACGATTTGTCATCGAAGGGGGCCACAAGCTAAGTGGCGCCGTGAAGGTTAGCGGCAACAAAAATGCAGCGCTCAAGCTGCTGCCTGCCTGCTTGCTCACCGACCAGCCAGTGGTGCTGCACAACATTCCCCACATCCAGGACGTCATTTTTACACTGGATTTGCTGGCTGACCTGGGTGTTGCCTTAACAGATTTGGGGGAAGGTAGCTGGCGTATCCATGCCGCCAACGTGGGCAAAACGGAGCTGGACAGCGTGTTGGCTAGCAAAATTCGAGCTTCGTTTGTGTTTTCTGGGCCGATGCTGGCGCGGATGGGGCAGGTGACGCTGCCGTTGCCGGGTGGGGATGTGATTGGCGGACGGCCGTTAGACACCCACATCACGGCGCTAGAAGCTTTGGGAACGGCCGTTGAAATGAAAGAGCGCGGCCTGTTCCACATGAACGCCGACGGGCTGCACGGCGCAGGTTACCTGCTGCTGCCCGAAGCCAGCGTTACCGCCACCGAAAACACCGTCATGGCCGCCGTGCTGGCCCAAGGCGAAACCGTCATCGACAACGCTGCCTGCGAACCGCACGTGCGCGACTTGTGTAACTTTCTCAACAGCCTGGGGGCGCAGATCAGCGGCATTGGCAGTAACCGGCTCACCATTCAGGGGGTCGATCGCTTGAGTGGGGGCGAATTCCGCATTGGCTCCGACTTTATGGAGGTGGGCAGCTTTATTGGGGCAGCGGCCGTTACCGGCAGCGAAATCCGCATTCTAGATGCCCAGCCCAAAAATTTGGGCATGATTCGCATTGTCTATGAAAAGTTGGGGGTGCACTGGATTGATGATGGGGACGACATCATCGTGCCCGCCAACCAATCGATGAAAATAAAACCGGCGCTGGGTGGCCGCATTCCAGAGATTAAGCCAATGCCCTGGCCCGGTTTTCCGCCAGACTTGATGAGCATTGCCGTGGTTATTGCCACGCAGTCTGAAGGCTCGGTGCTGCTGCACGACTGGATGTACGAGAGCCGCTTCTTCTTTGTGGACAATCTCACCTTTATGGGCGCGCGCATTGTGCTGTGCGATCCGCACCGGGTGATGATTTTGGGCGGCAATCAGCTAAACGCCAGCCCGCATGGCGTGCCCAGCCCAGACATTCGGGCGGGGATGGCCATGATTTTGGCGGCGTTATGCGCCCAGGGTGAGAGCAGTATTCGCAATATTCAGCAGATTGACCGGGGCTACGAGCAGATTGAGCGGAAGCTGCAAGCGCTGGGTGCGCGCATTCAGCGGGTTAGCTAACGATAGGCAGAATTTTTGCTGACAGTTTATTTGACCACCTTCCGGTGGTTAGGTATAATTTTCCGTCGTTTAACAGCAGGGCAAGCTGCCGTTTTTTAGATTATTTGGTAAAAACGGCCGTTAAAACTGAGTCAATAACTACTTCAGGGCTTTACGCCCTGGTTTTTTTAGGAGAACTACTTATGCCAAAGCGTACTTATCAACCCAAAATTCGTCGTCGTATGCGCGTTCATGGTTTCCGTGAGCGTATGAGCACCAAAGGTGGCCGCAAAGTTTTGAAGAGCCGTCGCGCCAAAGGTCGTTATCAGTTGACGGTAAATATGAATGAGCATGTCAAGCGCATCAACTGGAATGGTTCTTCCGCAACTGCGTACCGTTCCGTGAAACGGTTTGGCGGGGGAAAATAACCCTCCGGTTGTTTGATGTATGCTGCCACAACCGCATCGCCTTAAACGTTCTGCTGATATTGCCCAAGTGCGGCAGCAGGGGCGTAGTTGGCGTCACCCGCTGTGCATTTTGCTGGTAAACCCAGGGGAAGATGTGGCGAGTCGTTTTGCGTTTGTGGCAAGCAAACGTGTAGGCAAGGCAGTGGTACGAAACCGGGTCAGGCGTTTATTGCGTGAAGCGGTGCGTCACCATTTAGATGAGATTCAACCGGGTTGGGATTGTGTATGGATTGCACGGCCGCGACTGCTTCAGGCATCATTTGCTGAGGTGGAAACGGCCGTTTTGCACTTATTGGCGCAGGCGAAACTTTTAAGTAGTGCGGCACGTACAGCAGGCACGGTATTGCCCAGATTAACAGATCATTGAAGCTGGAGAAATTCCCTCTGAAAACGACATGCTTTTCTCTGGATATTTGTATGATGGTAGCATGAAAACAATAGCACTTTTTCTTATTCGGCTGTATCAGCGCACGATTTCCCGCATCACCCCACCTAGCTGCCGTTTTTACCCAACCTGTTCCCACTACGGTTATGAAGCGATAGAAAAGTATGGCTTCCGTAAAGGTGGCTGGCTGGCAATTAAACGCATTGGCCGCTGCCATCCATTTAACCCAGGTGGGTATGATCCGGTTCCCTAATCGGCAAGCAGCACAAAATTAACTCAATTCTGCGGAGGCATTCTTTGTTCATTGGAAAACGGCCGTATGCACGGCTCACACTTTTACTGCTAATTTTGGCAACGTTGGCCTTAACGTCGTGTTCTGGTAGTGCGGTTCCTGCCAATTGGCCCGGCCTCTCTACTGACGGCGAAAATTTATACGTGGCCTATGGTGCTGGTGTTTTGGGCATTGAGGCCGCTACCCAAGACGTGCTGTGGTCATACCGGCCAGAAAACGCCTCTTTATTCTTTTACGCACCCCCTTCAGTGGAAAACGGCCGTGCCATCATTGGCGATTTTGGTGCCGCCCAGGGCCTTTTCTCTCCCCAAACCGTCGTCTCCATTTATGGCTTAGATGTCAGTGACCGCAATGCCCAACCCATATGGACCCGCAATGACCTGGCCAAAGACCGCATTGTGGCTGGCCCATTGCAGGTAGATGGCGTTGCCTACGTAGCCACCGCAGATAACCTGCTGCTCGCCCTAGAGGTTGAAACCGGCGAAGAACTGTGGCGTTTTGCCACTGAATTCTCTATTTGGGCCACCCCCACTTACTATGAAGAAACACTCTTTGTGGCCTCTTTGGATCGCCATTTGTATGCAATTGATGCCACCGATGGCAGCGAAAAATGGGCCATAGAACTCAGCGGCGCTATGTCTGCCGAGCCAGTTGTGAACCCAGAAAACAATTTGGTCTATGCAGCCAGCTATGATCGCGAACTGCATGCCATTGATATCGACAGCGGTAACGAAGTTTGGGCAGTGCAGGCCACCGACTGGATTTGGAGCGCCCCAGCTTTGGCCAATGGCACCCTCTACTTTGGCGACAGCAGCGGCAATGTGTTTGCCGTAGACGCAGCCGATGGCGAGGTGCTGTGGGAAAGCGGTGTCCATGCTATGAACACCGTTGCCGGGGTAACCCAAAACCCACCGTTGGAAATTAAAGGGGCCATTCAGGCCAGCCCGGCTGTTCACAATGGTATGGTGTATTTTGCTTCTTTGGGCAACGGTGCCAGTGAAGAAGGGTTGTTGGTTGCTCTGGATGCCGCGAGCGGGGACGAACTATGGCAAGTAACCACACCTGCACCACTTTTTGCGGATCCTGTGATTGTGGACGATGTCATTGTTATTGCAATGCAGAGTGAGGCTGGCATTTTACAGGCTTATGAATTGGAAACTGGCGATTTAAGCTGGAGCTTCCAGGCCCCGGAAAATTAGTTCATTTGTTGACGGAAATAGGTAGCAATGCCCAAGTTGCTTAAATGAAAACGGCGTTGCTTTAAACAGGACTTAATCACCTTATGTGGGATTTATTAATTATCAACCCAATTACAAACGCGCTTTTGTGGCTGTATGCCGTTTTGGGCAACAATTTCATTCTTGCCCTTACGGTATTTACCATTTTTACCCGAATCATAATGCTGCCTCTGAATTTGCGGCAGCAGCGCAGCATGGTGAAAACGCAGGAAATACAGCCGCAAATTCGGGCCATTCAGCAGAAGTACAAAGATAACCCGCAGAAGATGCAGGAAGAGTTCCAGAGAATTGGTTACAATCCGGCGGAAAGTTTAAGCGGCTGTTTGCCTTTGCTGGCGACGATGCCTATTTTGTTTGGGCTGTTCCAGGTGCTGCGGCTGGTTTTGGGCTCTACACCGCAAACGTTGTTTGAATTGACCCAGCGGGTATACCCTGGCATTGATTTAACCAATTTGCTGCCAATTGACAGTACGTTTTTGTGGCTTAACCTCGGTCAGCCGGATCCCCTCTATATTTTGCCAATTCTCGTCTTTGTAACCATGTTTGTTCAAACCAAGTTCACGTCTCCTTCTGCACCAAAGAAGGATGACAGCAAAAACAAAGGTGGCAAAGGCAAAGAGCAGCAGGATGATCCAACGGCCGCAATGACGCAGTCGATGCAGTACACCATGCCAATTATGTTTGGCTTCTTTTCCCTCTCTTTCCAATCTGGCTTGTCGATTTACTTTGTGTTGTCTAACCTGATTGGTATTGCCCAGGGGTTGTACACGCGGCGGGTGATGGCAGAGGAGAAGGAAGCGCTGGCGCGGCAAAAAGAGTTAAAAGCGATGGGGCTGAACGGTGGGGTAAGCATCCCAGAAGCAGAAATGCCTGTGGCTGACCCAATGCCAGATGCGAATGAAACAAAAAATAATACGTCTACACAGGGCAATAAGAATCAATCGAAGCGTAAGCGGCGGTCTGCGAAGCGGTAGGTTGTCTTTGCCCAACCAGGTATCTTACCGGTTTTGGCTGCCTGGTGTGGTTAGCGAGCATACAAGAGGAATGCATGAGTAAAAAACGTGAAATTGAGGTGCGGGGGGCAGATGTTGAAAAGGCGATTGAGGCTGGTTTACAAAAATTGGGCGTTAATCGTTCGGAAGTGATTATTGATGTGATTGATGAGGGCAGCCGTGGGCTGTTGGGTATTGGCAGCCGTGAGGCGGTGGTGCGGTTGGTGACATTAACTGTAGAGCCAACACCTGCGCCAAAGGTGCAGCCCAAACCTGCAGTACAGCCTGTTGTGGCTAAGCGGGAAACGGCCGTTCCCACCCCAAAACCCACCCCCAAACCAGCCCCAACCAGCAGCAACGGCAGCGATGTAGAAGCAACAGAAGCCGACGCCGAAGAGAAAAAGATGGCTGAGGAAGTCATTGCCACCCTGCTGAACAAGTTGGGTGTTGATGCCCAAATTGACACCTCCACTTCAGAACCAGACGACCTGACTGGCCGTAAAGTCAACGTTATCGACATCGAAGGCGAAGATTTAGGCGTGCTGATTGGGCCACGTGGTGAAACCTTAAACGCCATGCAATACCTGACTCGCCTCATGGTGGGCAACCAATTGCAGCGGCGTGCCTCTTTTGTGGTGGATGTGGAAGGCTACCGCAAGCGGCGGCAGCAGGCGCTGGCCCGTTTGGCTGAGCGCATGGCCAAGAAAGTGGTGGCGCGTCGTCGGCCGGTGAGCCTGGAGCCGATGCCCCCCCACGAGCGGCGCATCATTCACATGACGCTGCGCGACAATGAAGAGGTGTACACGCAAAGCTCTGGCGAAGGCAATCGGCGCAAGGTGCGTATTTTGCCCAAATAGTCGGGCAGCGGTTCAAACGGTTATAAAAAGACCAGGGGATTGCCTCTGGTCTTTTTTTGTGTGTTGGCGTGGCGGCGGGGGGGATACGGCCGTTACCCCGCTTCAGCCCATCGTACCACCACCAGCGACACCCCAGAAAGGATGCCCAAACCCATCACCAGCGGCACGATGGTGCCGTTATAGCTCTGGCCAATTAACGTGCCCAGCAGTACCGACAGCAGCGTGGAAAGCGAACCCACCACAGCCGCCCCAACCCCAGCAACATGCCCCAATGGCTCCATGGCCAGCGAGTTCAGATTACCAAACAAAATTCCCACACAAAAGAAGGTGAGCATCAAATAGGTCATAAAGACCCAAAGAGGCACCGTCTCAAAAAGGGTAAATACCCCGACCAGCATGATGGCCGACAAAACAAAAACGATCAGCAGCGTGCTCCTGGTCAATAAACGCATGCCCAGATTCATTACCAGCCGCGTATTTACCAACGAGGCCAGCCCAATCGAGGAGGCGATGACGCCAAAATAGATGGGGAAAAGCGTTCCCAAAGCGTACTGCTCCTGGAAAATTTGCTGGGCAGAGTTCAGGTAGCCAATAAAAGCGCCACTGACCAACCCCGCAGTGATTGTGTACCCCAGAGCCAGCCGATTTTGCAAAATCGTCTGCATCGCTTTGACGATGCGTTGCAAGGTAAACGGCGTGCGATTTTCCTGGGGCAAGGTTTCTGGCTGGCGCAGGGCAAACCAAAGCAGTGCAGCCAAAGCCAGCACGACATAGCTGCCAAAAATAGCCCGCCAACCGGAGAATTGAAGGATGGCCTGGCCCATAGATGGGGCCAGCATGGGTGTGAGGATGAACACCGTCGCCACAAACGACATGACGCGGGCCATGGCCCGGCCAGAAAATTGGTCGCGTACCAGGGCCAGGGTAACTGCCCGTGGCGCTGAAGCGCCAATGCCCTGGATCAGGCGACCGGCCAGCAGCATGGGGAAGCTGGTGGCCACCATGGCGATAAGTGACCCGGCAATAAACGTTGCCATGCCTGCATAAATAGCACGCTTACGGCCGATACTGTCGGACAAAGGCCCAAAAAAGAGCTGCCCCGCTGCCAGCCCAAAGAAAATCATGGAAATGACCATCTGGCGCTCATTGGCATTTTCAACGAGCAAGTCGCGACCAATGAGCGGCAGCGCGGGCAGCATGGCGTCAATCGACAGCGCGGTCAGAGCCATCAACAGGGAGATAAGTACAATAAATTCGGCGAAAGACGGCCGTGTTTTGAGTTTGGTAGCGATCACTGTAAATCCTTATCGAGCGTCTATGCATAAACTGCCTTTTACCAGGCAGGCACCTTTGGAACGGCGCAAACTAACTATAAGTAAACCACTCAAGTTTACCCTATTTAGGCCAAATCTAAAGGTGACTTTGATGGTTGACACTGTTTGTCACACGATTAGCTGACGCCCTTTGTTTTTGCCTGTTATGTTCGTTGCGGTGCGGGTACAATAGGCGCGTTATGCGCACAAATGTTCAATTGTCCTCTTCTCCTCAAGAAGCCCGTTTTGCTTTTTTCTCGGCGCATCTTACTTTTTTTTCCCTCACTTTTATCGGCTGGCTGGCGGCGAGCCGCATTTTGTATGAAGGGTTGTTCCCGCGCTGGCTGTGGTTGGGACGGCCGTTTCTCACCCTCACCTTCACCGCCATTCTCACTTTGGCCACCTGGCTGCTCTGGCAGCGCCCCTGGCCCAAGAGCCTATCTCCCGTTGTGCTGTCACCGCTGCTGCTCAATTTAATTTACCTGGCCGACCCGCTGGTAGATTTGGGCCGCAGCCGCCTCATTTTTGGCGCGTCGCTCTGGCTGGCGCTGCTCATTTGGGCCAGCCGCCGCTGGCGAGGTCGGGTGGATGTGTGGCGCTGGCTGGGGCCGCTGCTGGTGGCGCTGGCGCTGCTGCCCGTTTACCTCAGCACCATGTCGCGCACCGTGGGGCAGGCAGATACGTTTGAGTTTCAGGTGGTGGCCCCGCAGCTGGGCATTGCTCACCCGACGGGCTATCCGCTGTACCTGCTGCTGGGCAAGCTGTTTAGCCTGCTGCCGTTTGGCTCGGTGGCCTGGCGGATTAATGTGGGAACGGCCGTTCTGGCCACCATCGCGCTCATCTTCTTTTTCAAAATTTTGTGGGAACTGTGGGGTGGGGGGGAAACGGCCACTTCGGCTCCGCTCAGCGCAGGGGTTCTTGGGGCCGTCGTTATGGGGCTAACCAGCACCCTGTTCAGCCAGGCCATTGCCGCCGAGGTGTACGCGCTGCATGCGCTGGTGGTGTGTGGGGCATTGTGGATCATGTTGCAAGTGGCAAGTGGCAAGTGGCAAGAAACAAGTTCAAAAACTTTGCGCTCTCCGCGTTCTCTGCGGTTAAATCTTATGCTTCTGGCGTTTGTGATCGGCTTGGGCCTGACCAACCATTTGACGACGGTGTTTTTATTGCCGCCAGCAGGGGTTGCCATGATTTTGGCGTTGTGGGGTGGGGGGAAAAGCGGAACACAGAGGAGCACAGAGGAGATACAGACTCGTGCTGAGCGCAGCCGAAGTAGTTCCACAGAGCCTAATTACCAATTACGAATTACCAATTACCGATCACTGATTACCGATTACCGATTACTGCTTAAACTTGCCCTCGCCTTCGTGCTGCCACTGCTCCTCTACGCCTACCTCCCCCTGCGTTGGCAGGCGGTGAACGGCGAGCCGATGGGGCTGAGCCGCTTTGTGGATTGGGTGATCGGCGGCCGTTTTCAGGACGCATTGCAATGGGGGGCGTGGCTCAACGATTCGGCCCGCTACGCCATTGTGGGGCGGCTGTTTGTAGAGAACTGGGGCGAATTTAATCTGGCGCTGGCGCTGCTGGGGTTTGGCTATTTAATTTGGCGCAATTGGCGGGTCGCCGCCGTTTTGGGCGTCACCTGGCTCGGTTTTACCTTTTATTGCCTCAACTATTACGTCCCCGATTTGGCCGTTTTTCTGATTCCGGCGCAGCTGGTGGTGGGGCTGCTGTGGGGCAGTGGGGTAACGGCCGTTCTCCACCTCATCACCCAGCGCCTGCACCATGAAAGACGGGCGCTGGTGCCGCTGGTGCAGCCCATCGTGTTGCTGCTGCTGCTGCTGCCCACCCTCATGCTGGTGGTGAACAATCAGGCACGGCTACACAGCTCAATGGCCGACGGCCGTACCGCCTGGGGACTGGGCGTCTTGCAGCAGCCCCTCGCCCAAAACGCCGCCATTTTGGCCGACAGCGACAAATTCCCGCCGCTTTACTACCTGCAACAAGCGGAGGGCATGCGGCCCGATTTGGACATTGTGGTGCTGCCAGATGAGGCGGCTTACAGGGCTGAATTGGACGCGCGGCTGGCGGCGGGGCAGACTGTCTACCTGGCTCGCTTTTTGCCTGGCCTGGCCGGCATTTACCATTTGCGGGCGGTGGGGGCGCTGACGGAGGTGAGCCCGGAGCCTTTGCTGGAACGGCCGTCCCTCACCCATCCCGTCCAATTTGAATTTGGCCCGATGCAGCTCGTCGGCGTAGGCATTCAGCCAGAAGACCCCAGCGACCCCACGGCCAGCGCCGCCACGCTGCTCTGGCAAACCGATGCGCCAATTGGCGAAACCCTGCACATTTTTGTGCGTTGGGCAGGCCGCAGTTATGAAGGCGCGCCCGCCGTGGCCACCGGGCAGCACGCCGTCCACAACAATTATCCCACCGTGGCCTGGCGGCCGGGCGAGCTGGTGGTAGACGTGCACAGCTGGCCCCGCCCACTGCTGGCCGAGGCGCAGACGCTGAATTTGCAGGTGGCCGTCGCCCCACCGTTTACGCCGTTGGCGGATTTGGATTGGCAAACGGTGGCCAGCCAGCGCTTTGCTACTGCGCCGGCTCGCCCGCTGGCCCAGCCGCTGCGGGCGCAGGTGGGCCAGGCGCTGCTGCGTAGTATCGAGTTCCCGGCTCAGGCGCGCCCAGAGACGGCGCTGCCCATTCAATTTGCTGGGGATGGCAGTTCGGTTTTGCTTGGTTTTGTGCTGCGGGAAGGTGTCTTGCCGCAGCCGAAACCCGCGTTGGCGCCTGAGATCATGGTGCCGATGCAACGTTCTTTCACCAATCAGGTTTCTGTGGAGACGCCGACGGCGAACGGCCGTTACCAAATCATCGCCCAGCATCCATCCGGGCAGGCGCAGTGCGGCTGGCTGCGCCCCGTCACCAGCCTGTGCGTGGTGGGCGAGGTGCTGGTGAGCGGCGTACCGCTGCCTGAAGGGGCCACCAACTTTGAAGACAAAATCGGCTTGCTGGGCATAGACATCCCCAACCGCACCTTGCCGCCGGGCGGCCTGCTGGAACTCACGCTCACCTGGCAGGCGCTGGCTCCGCTGGCAGAAAATTACACCGTTTTTGTGCAGGTGCTAGACGCCAACGACCAGATCGTGGGGCAGATCGACAGCTGGCCGGTGCAGGGCACCTACCCCACCAGCCAATGGTCGCCGGGCGAGGTAATTGAAGATCGGTACCAGGTGCAGCTGGCGGGCGAACTGCCGCCGGGGCCGTACCGGGTGCAGGTGGGCTTTTACCTGCTGCAAACCTTGCGCCGACTTTCGGTTTTGGATGGCACGGGAACGGCCGTTGATGATAAACTGCTGCTGACTGGCTTTACGGCAGAATAATTCACCGCAGAGCGCGCGGAGGTCGCGGAGAAAAATAAAAACTCTGCGCCCTTTGCGTGCTTTGCGGTAAAAAAACGCATGCAAGCAAAAACGCACAAACGCAACCACCAGAACAGAAACGGCCGTGTTCGGCGCATTCGGGCCATTTGGCGGGATACGCTGCTGCTGGTGCGGGAATTTATACGGCCGTTGCTCTACTTCGTGCTGGCCGTTGTGGGCGGCGGCCTGCTGTACTATTTTTTGGCGACCGATTTTGGTAAAGGTGTTGGCTCCAAAAACCTGGCCGAGGCAATTTACCAGGTGCTCGGCCTTACCTTTTTGCAGCCGCTGGGGGACAACCTGCCAGAATATTGGCCGCTGCAACTGTTTTACTTCATCATGCCCATCATCGGCATCTCCATTTTAGCGCAGGGGTTGGCCGATTTTGGCCTTCTCTTTTTTAACCGGCGCGAACGTAGCAAGGAGTGGGAAATGGCAGTCGCTTCTACCTTTCAAAACCATATCGTTGTGGTCGGTTTGGGCCATTTGGGTTACCGCGTGACCCAAAAATTGTATGAGCTAGATCGGGATGTTTCCGTGATTGAGCTGAACCCAGACGAAGATTTGATTGCTGAAACGCAGGGAATGGGCATCCCTGTGCTGAAGGATGATGCCCGGCGCGATGTGGCGCTGCAAGGGGCCGGGGTTGCCAAAGCCCGCGCCATCATTTTGTGCACCCAAAACGACAGCATGAATTTGCAAATTGCGTTCAAAGCCCGCCGCCTGAACCCGCAAATTCGGGTGGTGGTGCGCATTTTTGACGATGATTTTGGCCAATCGCTGCAAGAGCAGTTTGGCTTTCGGGCGATGAGCGCCACGGGCATGGCTGCCCCCACCTTTGCCGCCGCCGCCGCCGATGTGGACGTGACGCGCCCCATCACCGTGGAGGGGGAGGCGCTCAGCCTGGCTCGGCTGAAGTTGGAGAAAGGATCAACCTTGCTGGGATTGTCGGTCTCAGCGATCGAGCAAAATTTTGATGTGAGTGTGGTGCTTTTGCGGGAAAACGGCCGTTCCGATTTCCACCCCGCTGGCGAACGTACCCTCAAGCTAGATCACGTCCTCGGCGTCCTCGGTGGCCCGGAGCAGATCAACCGGCTGGTGGACGCGAATTATGACCGGTAATGTCGGTAATCAGTAATCAGTAATCAGTAATCAGTGAAAAACTGAATACTGACCTACTGATTACTGAAAGCAGGAGAAAAAATGGACAGCCAAGACCCCTTCCGGGATTCAGATTATTTGCAGAAGAATCAGTACCGCGACAGCAGCAATTTGGATGCGCGGGCGGCGCTGCACCGGCAATTTAGTACGGCCACGGCCGATTGGCAGCCGTGGGTGTTTGATCTGCTGCGGTTGGAGCCGGGGATGCGGGTGCTGGAATGTGGCTGCGGCCCTGGCTGGCTGTGGCGGCAAAACGTGGATCGCATTCCCGCAGGCTGCCAGATCACCCTCACCGACCTGTCGCCCGGCATGGTGGCCGAGGCAGAAGCGGCGCTGGCGGGCAGCGGCCACCAGTTCAGCTTCCAACCAGCCAACATTCAGGCGCTCGATTTTGCCGACGGGACGTTTGACGTGGTGGTGGCCAACCATATGCTGTACCACGTGCCGGATTTGGCGCAGGGATTGGCAGCGGTGCAGCGGGTGTTGAAGCCAAACGGCCGTCTCATCGCGGCCACCAACGGGGATGAGCACATGAAGGAGCTGCCCCTGCTGGTGCCGGAAGCGGTGCGGCAAAAGGTGGCTTCCTGGCGCATGCGGGGCATGGCGGGGCAGCTGCCGTTTCGTTTGGAAAACGGCCGTTCCCTGCTGGCACCTTTCTTTGCCCAAATTGAGCAGCATCTTTATGAAGACAGCCTGTGGGTAACAGACGCGGATGCGCTTGTGGCGTATGCTTTTTCCATGATCAAGCCAGAGATGGAGGTGCCGGAAACGGCCGTTGCCCATCTGCGCGAACTGTGGGCGGCCAAAATCGCCGCCGACGGTGGCATCCACATCAGCAAACAGTCTGGTGTGTTTGTGGCAACCCGGTAGCTCGTTTTGTTTGCGCTTCTTGGCGGCAAGCCATTAAGCGGCGCACCATGTAAGAGAAAGGTGTGGGTTGTGGCATAAAATAGCCAATTGGGCGGCCTGTTTGGTACAATCGCGCTGCATTGGTTCGTACCCGGAGGCTTTGTTTATGCGTCACCTCACACTTTTGAGTTTATTTTTGTTGTTGTGCCTGGGCGTCGTCATTGGCGTCAGCCAGCTTGCGCCTGTGGTCGCGGCTTCGCCTGAACCTCAATTAGGGCTGGAATCGCTGCGGAGGGAAACAATCACCTTGCAGCCGCTGCCGGAACGGCCGCTCATTGCCAACGACGCCGCCGACAGCTGTTCCAACGCCACCACCCTCGCGCTAACCAGTTCCGGGGTGGGTGAGACCACCGTGGTCAACAGCATGACAGAAGGGTCTGAAGACCCAATTCTGACCTGCGCCTGGGGGGCGCCCAGCCGTTTGCAGGGGTACCGTACCGTCTGGTACAAATTTACGCCCACCAGCAATGGCCGGGTCACCATCGACACCACCAACAATTTCAACGCCAACAGCTACGACACCATTTTGGCGGTTTACACCGGCTCTTGCGGGGCAGCCACGCTCAGCATGGTGACCTGCAACGACGATTACCAGGGTTTTGCCTCGCGGGTGACGTTTAATGTGTCTAAGGATGTGACTTACTACGTGGAAGTGGCAGACTGGCAAGCGGCTGAACCGGGGACGTTGGAGCTGGATATTTTCTTTGTGCTGGACCCAATTACGAGCAAATGGCAAACGCTGGCAGCTGCGGCACCGTCGCTGACCCATCATGCCACGGTGAAGGCCAACGGGCAGATTTATGCCCTGGGTGGCCAAACCAACGCAGTGGGCCAACCGGTGTTGAACAGCAACCTCTACCGGTACGATCCCGGTTCCGACAAATGGACGACATTGCCCAACAGCATGCCCGGCGATCCGCTTACAGATATAACGGCCGTTTACCTGAACGGCCGTATCTTTGTCCCCGGTGGCTATAACGGCAACAGCATGGTGGGTACCCACAACGTTTACAACATTGCCGCTGGCCAATGGGAGCTGCCACCCAGGAACTCCCCGCCGGTGGCCGTGGGCTGGGCGCAGGCGGTTGCGCCAGCTGACCAGGGTGGGTATTACCTGGTTGGTGGCATTAGCAATACTAGCTTTTTAACCACAACGGCCGTTGTGCAAAATGATGTTTCTTACTTTAGTCTGGCTACCAACCAATGGGTCACCAGCATTCCAGATATGGATGTGCCGCGCTATGGGCATACGGCCGTTTGGACCAACAACGGCATCTACGTCGTGGGCGGCATCGACGACAACAACCAGCTGCTGCCCGGCGGCGAATATTACCAGCCGGCAGGCAACGGCCGTTGGGACCCGCTGCCACCGATGAACATTGCCCGCTACGGGGCCGCCAGCGCTGTGGCCCCGGACGGCAAATGGTATGTGTTTGGCGGGTTGAACTTTAACAATACGGCCGTATCCGAAGTCGAAATGTTCGATCCGCAAAACCCTGGCGCAGGTTGGCAAATCTTGGATGTCACCTACGATTTAGGCGGCACCACCACCATTCGCGCCCGCGCCTTCCCTGAAGGGCAGTTTATTGGCAACTACCTCTACGCCATTGGCGGCTACGACACCACCAACTACTTTGTCACCCCCCTCGTGCAGCGCCTGTTGGCTTTGGGCCAAAACGCTTACCTGCCCACCATTCTCAATGGAGGCAGCACCTTCAACGATAACTTCAGCGTGGCGCAAAGGCTTGTTCCCAATCTGCCCCAAACCCATCAATTTAATGATTCGTTCGACTTTTTTGATGCTTACTATTTTGACCAAACCAGCACCAGCCTGGTGACAACACGCCTGAGCCAAATCCCCAGCGGCAGCGACTACAACATCACCATCTACGATGCCAATAAAAGCATGCGCGGCAGCAGTACGCTGGTTGGCAACCAGAGCGAAGCCGTTACGCTGCTGCTGCCAGCCGGGCGCTATTACATAATGGTAGAGCGCATCTTTGGCCAGGCAGATGGCTCCAACTACCGCATCATCGTAGAAAAATAATTTAAGAGATTAGAGATTGGAGATTGCCAGCTAATCCCCAATCTCCAATCTCCCCCTCACAAAAACTATGTCCAAATTCACACCCGTTCGTTTGCTCCATTTTGCTGATGCCCATATTGATATTGCCAATTACGGCCGTCACGACCCCGACTCTGGCATCCCCATGCGCGTGATGGACTTTTTGAACGCGCTAGACCAGATTGTGGACACCGCCATCGAAGAAAAGGTAGATCTGGTCATTTTTGCCGGAGACGCCTACAAAGATCGCAATCCCCAGCCCACCTTCCAGCGCGCCTGGGGCAAGCGGATGATGCGCCTTTCCCAGGCAGGCATTCCCACGCTGCTGCTGGTGGGCAACCACGACGTCTCCCCCGCCGTGGGCCGCGCCCACACCCTGCACGAGTTTAGCACCCTGGCTGTCCCCCACATTCACGTGGCAGACGGCCTGAAATTGTGGCAGCCAGACGAATTGGGCGTGCCGGTGCAGGTGCTTGCTGTGCCCTGGCTTTCGCGCAGCCTGCTGGTGGGCCGGGTCGATACGCTGGGGCGCACTGTGGAAGAGATTTACCAGCAGCTAGAAGAGCTGGTGAGCGAACGCGTCGCCGACCTCATCGAGCGGGCCGATCCAGACATCCCCCTCATCCTCACCGCGCATACCAGCGTGAGCGGGGCCAAGTTTGGCAGCGAGCGGGCGGTGATGCTGGGGCATGAGCTGGTACTCAGCGGCGGGCTGGTGAACAACCCCAAGCTGGATTATGTGGCGCTGGGCCACATCCACAAGCCGCAGGTGTTGTCTGGCAAAGATAGCCATCCACCCATCATTTACCCCGGCTCCATCGAGCGGATTGATTTTGGCGAAAAAGAGGACAAGCGGTTTGTGCTGGCTGAAGTGGGCAAGGGGGAGACGCATTGGGAATTTCGCATGCTCAAAACCCGCCGCTTCATCGACCCAGACCCCATCACGCCGCGCACCGAGCATTTCATGGAAGATATTTTTAGCCAGCTGCCTGCGGCCGAAGACGTGGCCGACGCCATTTGCCGGGTGCGCCTTACTTTCCCCCGCGATGATGAGCCATTGCTGGATGAGCGGGCTATTTTGGCCCATTTTGAAGCGGCGTTTGAGGTGAAAATCCAGAAGCATTATCTCAGCAGCAAGCGGTCTCGCCTGGGAGATGCGGCGGGCGTGGAAACGATGACGCCGCTGGAACTGCTGGAGACGTACTGGGTGAGCGAAGAGCTTGAGGGTGCGGAGATTGATTTGCTGTTGGGGCTGGCGAAAGAGGTGCTGGCTCAAGAGGTGAAAGAATAGGGGAGAAGGAGGAGGGAAGAAGGAAGAAGGCAGAATTTCTACCTTCTACCTTCTGCCTTCTTCCTTCATTAATTAGCTATGATTCCAACAAAATTAGAGATTTCCAACTTTTTATCTTACCGGGAAACGGCCGTACTCCCCTTCACTGGCATTCATCTTGCCTGTATTTCTGGGGCCAACGGCGCGGGCAAATCCTCCATTCTAGACAGCATCACCTGGGCGCTGTTTGGCCAAAGCCGCAGCCGCAGTGACGACGACCTGGTGAACCGCCTCTCGGCGCTCGATGACAAATCGGCCGAGGTGAGCCTGGAATTTGAGCTGGAAGGGACGCTGTACAAAGTGACCCGCACCAAGCGCAAAGGCAAAACCACCCAGCTCGATCTGCAAATTGGTGGGGAAAATGACCGTTGGAAAACGCTCACCGAGAGCAAGCTGCGCGACACGCAGGCGGCCATCGAGAGTTTGCTGCGGATGAATTACGACACGTTCATCAACGCCAGCTTTTTGCTGCAAGGCAAGGCGGATGAGTTCACCACCAAAACGCCTAATCGGCGCAAGGAGATTTTGGCCGACCTGCTGGGCGTGAGCATTTGGGAACAGTACCGCGAGCTGGCGGCCAATCGGCGCAAGGAGGAGGAGCGGCAGCTCGATTTGCTGGATCACCAGATCGGGGAGATTGAGTTGGAGTTGGCACAGGAGTTAGTGCGGCAAACGGCCGTTACCGAAGCCCAATCCATTTTAGAGAGCCTCACCGAGCGGCTAAACGACAAAGAAAAACTGTTGCAGCAGCTGCGCCGGGTGGAAACGGCCGTTAAACAGCACAAACAGCTCGTGGGCACCCTGGCCACCAACCTGAACCGGGCCAAAGCCCAGCTAGAGAGTCTCCAGCGCAGCCAGAACCAGCGGCAGCAAGAGCGAGACGGCTACGCCACCATGTTGGACGAAGCCGAAACGATCGCCACCCAGTACCAGGCATGGCAAGAAGCCGATGCCCGCTGCCAAAGCTGGCAGGCACGGGCGGATAGTTTTAACCAGTTGGAGCAGCAGAAACGGCCGTATGAACTCACCATCGCCGAACAAAAATCACGCCTGACACAGCAGTTGGTTGCTTTGCAAACCCAGGCCAACCGTGCCACCGCCGCTGCCGATGAGCAGCAAAAACTTGAAGAATCGCTCATTATTGTTAAAGCAGAGCTGGCCGCGCTGGAAACGAAACTGGAGACGCTTACCGCTCAGGAAACCGAATGGCACAAGCTGCGCACCGAGCTGCAAAAGCAAGAGAGCGAGCGAGAGGCGCAAACGCGCGAGCTGCACCGGCTGCAAAATCAGGCCAAACGGATAGCGGCGCTGCGGGATGAAGAAACGGCCGTTTCCCAAAACGCCCTAACCGCCCAGCAGCAAATCAGCCAGCTCACCGCCCAGCTGGCCGACCTCAGCCAGCAGGAGCAGGCGCACAACAGCGCCATCGCCGAAAAAGTGGGGCTAGAAAGCAGCCAGCCCGCCCTCAAGGAGCAGATGAACCGGCTCATGGCCCGCATCGAGCAGCTAGAGGCGCAAACCGGCGGCAGTTGCCCCCTCTGCGGCCAGGAACTCACAACCGACCATCGGGTGCAGGTGGTGGCCGAACTGCGCAGCGAAGGCGGCGGCCTGGGCGACCGTTTCCGCAGCAATACGCAAGCTCTAGAAAAATTGACCAGCCAGATTGCCGAATTGGGCCGGACCCTGGGGCAGCGGCCGCAGCTGGAAAAATCGCTGCAAACGCAGCAGACGCGGCAGGCCCAGGCGCAGGCCCGCCTGGACGAAATTGGCCAGCAGGTGGCGGAATGGGCAGCGGGCGAGGCGGCGCGTCTGGCGGAGCTGGAAGCGGAACTGGCGGCGGACAGTTTGGCCCCACTGCGGGCCGAGGTGATGGCATTGGGAACGGCCGTACAGGGCAAACCCACTCTGGAAAACCAACGCCGCCAGCTAGAACAGCGGTTGGCCAATGACGAAGCTCGCCTGGCCGAGCTAAACCGCTTCATGGCCGAATGGGCCGAATCGGGCCAGGAAAAATTGGCAACGGTGCAGCAGCAGCTAGAAAGCAATGATTTTGCCGCCGAGGCGCGGGTGGCCCTGGCCGGGCTCAATGCCGAGCTGGCCGAGCTGGGCTACGCTGCCGAAGCCCACACCCAGGCGCGGGCGGCGCGGCAGGCGCTGGCCGAAGCGCCAGAGCGGTACCAGCAGCTGCGCCAGGCTGAAGCGGCCGTCAAACCGTTGGAAGATGCCCTGGCCGAAGGCAGCCAGCGCATCGCCGAGCAGGAGGAGTCTCTGGCAGAATTGATGCAGCAGCACGAAACGGCCGTTGCCGAGCTTACCCAAATGGAGGCCGACGGCGGCGACCTGCGCAGCGTGGAAAACGAGGTGTTTGGCCTGCGCGAAGAGCAAATTGCCGCCAACCAGAAGGTGGCCGTGGCTCAGAATCGCTTGGAGGTGCTGGGGGATCAGCGGCAGCGCAAAAACGAGCTGGGGGAAAAGCGAACGGCCGTTACCCAACAAATTCAGCGGCTCAAGCTGCTAGAAAAAGCGTGCGGGCGCAGCGGCGTCCAGGCGCTGCTCATCGAGCAAGCGCTGCCAGAAATTGAAGAGCGGGCCAACGAACTGCTGGGCCGACTGACCGGTGGCGAGATGACGGTCTCCTTTGAGACGCAGCGCCAGCTAAAAAGCCGCGACGCCCTGGCCGAGACGCTAGACATTCACATTCGGGACCATGCGGGGGAACGGCCGTACGACAATTACAGTGGCGGCGAACAGTTCCGGGTGAACTTTGCCATTCGGCTGGCGCTGTCGCAGCTGCTGGCCAAGCGGGCCGGGGCGCGGCTGCAAACCCTGGTGATTGATGAAGGCTTTGGCAGCCAGGACCCAAACGGCCGTCAGCGGCTCATCGAAGCGATCAACACCATTCAGGACGACTTCAAGCGCATTTTGGTCATTACCCACATCGACGAACTGCGCGACGCCTTCCCCAACCGCATTGAAGTGAACAAAACGGCTTCTGGTTCGCAAATAACCATCGTTTAATTGACCAAAAATGAGCAAATAAAAAGCGGAGGATGAAATTTTTATGAAAATTTTGTATACTGCGGTTACTTGTTGCCAGAAGCGGCCGTTTTCTCAAGAATAACCAACCCTTTCTCATTTGATGACCGCCCACAATGCCCTACAGATAAGTTGTCATATTCATTTTTTAGATTTTTTATCCTGACACAAAATTATTTTTGTTGAAGAAGGTTCTCTGTGAGGCAAAACATCATGGGATATTTAGTATTAATTGTAGATGATGATCCAATGAAGCGACAGTTGTTACGTCTGATTTTGGAGCGTGCCGGGTTTGGGGTACAAGAAGCGGCTGATGGCACAGAAGCGCTGCTTTCTTTGGCGCACAACGTGCCAGATTTGATGACGCTCGACGTGATGATGCCCCAGATGGATGGGTTTGCCGTTTGCGAACGGGTGCGCCAAAATCCAGATACGGCCGAACTCCCCATCATCATGGTCAGTGCCCGCGCCGATGGGGGGAGCATTCGGGAGGGGTTGGCTGCCGGAGCCAATAGATATTTGCCCCAACCCGTCATGCCTGATAAATTGATTCGAACGGTGCACGAACTGCTGCCGCCGGAAAATTGAGTTGGTTCTTGCTCCTGTTAGGCTGAGCCAGCCCCATTTCATTGTCGTCAACCATGGCTCACAAGCAACACACCCTTTCTCCCCGCCCCAAAACGTTTCTCAAATTAATCAGTAACCATATGGATGCCTGGCAAGTGGCTTTGGTCATTGCCACGCTGCCTTTGTTGATTCACGGCGCGATTCGTTGGGAAACGGCCGTACTCGTCCTGGCTATTGGCATTGGCTACTGGTTTGCCTTTGCCCTCAACGATTATTACGACGCCCCATTTGACGCCCTGGAGCCGCAAAAAGCGGCCCGCAACTTTTTTGTACAGCTGCCCCTGCCGGGCTGGCTGGTTTTGCTGTTTTCGGCCGGGCTGTTGGGGCTGGTGGCCCTGGCCTATGCCCAGTTTGGCGGGTTGGGCTGGCTGTTTTGGGGAATTAGCTGCTTTATGGCCTGGGCTTACTCTGCTCCGCCGCTGCGCCTGAAAATGCGACCCGGTTTAGACATCCTCACCCACGCCCTGTTTGTGCAAACGTTTCCCTACCTGGTTTGCCTGGTGCTCATTCAGGCCACATGGGGCTTGCTCGATTGGGTGCTGCTGGCCATCCTCTTTTTGGCGTCGCTTACAGCCCAGCTAGAGCAACAAGCCCGTGACTTTGAGGTAGATGTGCAGGCGGGCGGTACCTTTACCACCAAAATGGGTCGAGAGAGGGTGATCAAGGGGTTGCGGGGGGCAACGGCCGTTTGCCTGCTGCTGGCCCTCGTTTCCGTTTTAAGCGGTACCATTCCCTGGTTTTTGCTCCCCTTTGGCCTCATTGGGCTGCCCGCGCTGCTGCACCGCTTCTGGCGTCCCCCAGAAACGCCCCGTTCCGAGCGCCTGGTCATCCTCTCTACCACCGCGGGCTTCCTCTATACCGGCCTCATCGTCTGCTACTTTCTCCTCCTCTGAAAATAAACCTCCGGGAGGCTTCAAAAATGGCCTCTGTTACGCACTGAACCTCCCGGAGGTTGGGTTTTCATTCATGGTGGTCGGCGACAGCCGGTGTCGTCTCTCCTGAAAACGAGTACAATTCCTGGTCGAATTGGGGTCAATGATCCCCACAAAAAAGGATGCACACATGCCAAAATATTTCATCACCATTGCAGGCAATATCGGCGTGGGCAAATCTACGCTGGTTCAGCTGCTGGCCAAACGCACTGGCTGGGAACCGGTGTACGAAGCCGTTGCCGAAAACCCATACCTGGCCGATTTCTACGAAGACATGACGCGCTGGAGCTTTAATTCGCAGGTATTCTTCCTGTCGCGCCGGTTGCAGCAGCATCACACGCTGTTGCAGCGGCAAAACGCCATCATCCAAGACCGCAGCGTGTATGAAGATGCCGAAATTTTTGCCCAGAACCTGTACCGGCAAGGCCACATGAGCGACCGCGACTGGCACTGTTACTTCGACCTGTACCAAACCCTGGCCACCGTTCTCACCCCGCCACATCTGGTTATCTACCTCAAAGCGTCGGTGCCTACGTTGCAGCAGCGCATTGCCCATCGCGGCCGTGACTACGAGCAAAATATTGCCGAAGCCTACCTGGCCCAGCTCAACGACCTGTATGATGCCTGGGCGAGCAGCTTTTCGCGCAGTGCTGTCTTAACTATCGACACAAACAATCTGAACTATGTGCAATATGAGGCACACCTGGATCAAATCTGGCAAAAAATTGACGAGCGACTGCAAGGCCGCGATTTCTTAGCGTTGTAGGCTGGCGCGCGTATAGTTACAGATTTTGGCAATTCGTTTGCGAAATTCGCCTGAGCAGGTAAACTTATGGATGGTGTGGCGATTGCCACGCAACAATCATTGATTAGATGAAATTATCCCAAAAAGGGGGTGAGAACACTGCCAAAAGTTGATTTACGTTCAAACGAATCGCAAGAACAGCTGCTGCGTCGCTTTAACAAAGCGGTGATTAAGAGCAAAGTTCTGGCAGACGTGCGTCGT
Organism: Candidatus Leptofilum gracile; assembly: GCA_016713825.1. GTDB lineage: Bacteria > Chloroflexota > Anaerolineae > Promineifilales > Promineifilaceae > Leptofilum > Leptofilum gracile. The sequence continues at coordinate 259,391 of JADJOJ010000009.1, forward strand.
AAGCGCTGGTTTGTTTCCAAAAGCGAATTAGAACGCATCGAAAAGAAGAAGGCGATTCGTCGTCAGCGCAAAGCACAGCGCACACCGTAAGCTTTGTTGTCTGACAGGCACCCCTAAAACGAAAGCTCCCTGATCCATCAGGGGGCTTTTTTGTTGATCCTGTTGGGAAAAGTGAAAACCCCCGTACTTACGGGGGTTTTCGGGTTAGGGAGGAATTAGGGAATTCGAAAATGGCTAATTAATAAGCACCATCACCTTTCATGACGGCGGGGATGGTTTTAAGCAGGATTTTGATGTCTAGCAAGAGGGACCAGTTTTCAATGTATTCCATGTCCAGCTTCACCCGATCATCGTAGGAGGTGTTGGAACGGCCGCTTACCTGCCACAAACCGGTTAACCCAGGCATAACGGTGAGCAGGGTAGGGCCAAATTGGCCGTATTTGGTAATTTCATTGGGCGCAATGATGCGTGGGCCAATAACGGACATATCTTGAGCCAGGATGTTGAACAGTTGGGGCAGCTCATCCAGGCTGAACTTCCGCAGCAGGGCGCCAACACGGGTTACGCGTGGGTCGCATTTGAGCTTGTAGTTGCGGCTCAGTTCTACTTGCAGTTTGGGGTATTTTGCTAAAATTTCGTCGCCGTTGACGTACATGGTGCGGAACTTGAAGGCGTAGAAGATACGGCCGTCTCGCCCCAATACCCGCCGACGGTGAATGATCGGGCCAGGAGAATCCAGCTTGACGGCAATGGCCAAAATCAAAAACAGCGGCCAAATCAGCAGCAGCGTCGGAATGACGACGGCGTAGTCTAGCAGCGCTTTCAACCGATGGTTGGCCCGTTGGGCATTTTGCTGTGCCTGTAAAGCACGGGTACCAGGGGTTTGGCGTTCGTTAGCTGGTTTAAGGCTGGTTTTGGGGACAGACGGTATCATTGTTGGTTCCAATACGGTGGTTAGGGTGTTTGTTTCCTTACTACGCTAGAACCGATCTTAGGCTGGCATTCTTACAGGGTGCCTTATCTTTTTCTGAGGGTTTTAGTTAACATAATGCCTGGTAGATGGTGGGCGTTGGTGAGATCGCCAGGGAAAATTGTGGGAAAGGATTGAACCCCCAGCGCTCCCAAAATGATTGTCCAGACTGTTTGGGTTGCCGGCCAATCTTGCCCAATTGCCGCCATCTGCTGTTGCGGATGATTGGCGGTTGGGGGGAACGGCCGTTTCACCCTCTGCCCGTAGCAATAGCCAGACAAAAAGTTAGGTACTGAATATAGCATGAAGCGGTCGCACCTTTCTTCACCCTGTTTGCCATATGCTTAAGCTGATCAGGTTACGGCGGCAACGGCCGTTTCCCAACTTGATCAAAGGAGCAAAAATGTTGCTAACCAAAACCGCCTACCTTGCCTACCGCCAATGCCCCAAGCAGCTCTGGCTAGACGCCTACCAGCCGGAACTTGCTGCACCGCCGGACCCCACCGCCCAGCGCCGACTGCGCGCCGGGCAGGAAGTGGATCGGCTGGCCAGAGGGCAGTTCCCCAACGGCCGTTCCATTCCCTACCACCCCCAACCCGAAGATATTGCTCCGCTCACCCGTCAGGCGATTGCTGAAGGCGCAGAAACGCTGTTTCAGGCCACTTTCCACGTAGATGATTTGCTGGTAAAGGTGGACATCTTGACCCAAACCGCAGCGGGCTGGCACCTGATTGAGGTCAAATCCAGCACCCAGTACAAAGAGGCGGAACATTTACCAGATATTGCGTTCCAGGTGTATGTCCTGCGCCAGGCGGGATTGACCGTGACCCAGGCCAGCCTGATGCACCTCAACAGCGACTGTCTGGCACCCGATTTAAGCAATCTGTTTGCCCTGACCGACGTGATGGAAGCTGTGGATGCTTTTTTGCCCACGGTGGCGGCGGATACGGCCGTTATGCGCCAACTGCTCGCCCAACCAACCCCACCCAACCAAAGCATTGGCCGCCACTGCACCCGGCCACATGCCTGCCCCTTTTACGACCATTGCTGGCAAGGGGTGGCCGGGCTGACCATTTACGACATTCCCCGCCTGAACGCGCAAAAGGAACGGCCGCTCCAGGAAGCAGGCGTGCTCTACCTGGCAGATATTCCGCCAGATGCCCCCCTGACCGCCACCCAACACGCCTTCGTGGCGTTTCATGTTGCGCAGCAAATTGAGATTGACCGGGTGGCGATTCAACAAGCAGTGGCGGAGCTGCAATTCCCGCTCTACTTCTTCGATTTCGAGACCATCGATCATGCCATCCCTGCCTTCGACGGCTGCAAGCCGTACCAGCAGGTGCCGTTCCAGTACAGCTGCCACATTGTGGCCGAAGATGGCACCATGACGCACTGCGATTATTTGCATACGGATGGGGGGGATCCGAGACGGCCGTTGGCCGAAACATTGCTTAACCATATTGGCGAAACAGGCAGCCTCATCGCCTACAACATCTCTTTTGAACGGGGCGTGCTGCGCCATTTGGCCGACCATCTGCCAGAATATGCCGAGCGGCTGCACAATATGGCTAACCGACTGTGGGACCAACTGCCCATCTTCCGCCAGCATTATCGGGATTATCGCTTTGGCAAATCCAATTCATTAAAATCCGTCTTGCCGGTGATTGCCCCGCATCTGAGTTATGCCATGCTTGATGTCTCAAACGGCACGCAGGCGCAGGTGGTGTGGGAAGCGATGATAGGGGAGGGGGATACGGCCGTTAAGCAGCAAATGATTCAGCAACTGCGCGATTACTGCCACCTGGACACGCTGGCGATGGTGGAAATCCACAACAGGTTGGTGTGCTTGTGAGTACGGAAAAAGATTCACCTTGCGCAAGCTGCTGCGGGCCTTGGGCCTTGCCGAAGCACGTGTAGAAGAGCTGGCCAACCGCATTGAAGAATGGCTGGTTGATCTTCCCCCATTTTTGTAGAAATTAAGTTAAGACTACCTGTTGTTCACAATAGGCTGCTTCATGAGCGGCCAGGCTGACAGAGTCAGTAAAATTATGTGACAAATGTCATTTAGCATCTTTGCGCATTATGTTACTATTGCAAACTATTGTAATCAGTTGCAAATAGATGCATTTAGACATGGGCGAATTTCTAACTACCAGGCAGATCCAGGCACTTCTTCAGGTTGACCGTACAACCGTTTACCGCATGTTGAGCGACGGCCGTTTAAGTGGCATCAAAATCGGCAACCGCTGGCGCTTTGATAAAACCAAAATTAACGATCTGCTTGCCGAGACCTCGCTCCCTTTGCCGCCAATACCCGCCAATTCTTTCGATGTGCTGCCCATCGCTTGCCTGCAGGGGATGCAATCTATGGCAGCCGAAGCAATTGATCTTGGCGCAATCATCACGGACACAACGGGAAACCCCCTCACCAAAATGAGCCATCCCTGCCGTTTTTGCCAATTGATTTATGCAAGCGAAACAGGGCGCCTCGCCTGTCTGGCTAGCTTTGCACAGCTTGCCCATCAGGCTCGGTTTGGATTGTCACAGATCATTTGTCATGCGGGTTTGCAATGCATTGGGGCGGCAATCCGGATAAATGGGGCAGAGACGGCCGTTTTCATCGCCGGGCAATATAAATCCGCTGCCCAGCCAAATCAGCAGCGCCTCCAACAGCTAGCCGACGCTTTCAATGTAGACGCTCACGACCTGGCCGCCGCCGCCGCCGAAATTCCCACATTTGATTACGCTCAGGAGCAAAAGGTGATGGCCTGGCTGCCCAAACTCACCAACACATTGTCAGAGATCGGTCAAGAGCGTGCCGAATTGTTAGGCCGCTTGCAGCGCATCGCGGCCATGAGTGCCGTTGGCTAAAGGATGAATGGTCATGCGTGAACCAGTAGCAGCACCGCAAAAAACAAAGGAGACCCCCGTAGCCCATCCCCCGCTTGAGGAGCTAACCATTTTATATGCAGGCATTTGCCAGGCTTTGTCTGATCCCAAGCGGATTTTGATTTTGTATGCGTTAAATGAACGCGCGCGACACGTCAACGATTTGGCCGCCGATTTAGAGCTGCCGCAGCCGACGGTGTCGCGGCATTTGCGGGTGCTGCGCCAGCAGTCGCTGGTGCTGACCGAGCGAGAAGGAATCTGGACCACCTACCGGCTGGCCGACCACCGCATTATTCAGGTGCTGGATACGATGCGGCAGGTGATGTTTGATGGGCTGAAACGGAAAACGGCCGTTTTCAGCAACCATAAATCAGCTTAACGATCAGGAAGGACACAATGACAAAACTCAAATCCCCCCTTGCTTTGTGGTCACTACTTTTAGGTGGTGTCATCTTAATGGTGGGGCTGATGTGGCCACAAACAGCCAATGCCCAATGCGGCTCCTCAGCCTCCTCTTGCAAAAACTGCCATGAAGTTCAGGCCGTAGACCCGGTGAACAATGATGGCACCAGCTGGCATGAAGCCCATGCCTTTGGCGACTTTTGCGAATTTTGCCACGCTGGCAACGTGCAAGCCACCGATGAAGCAGGCGCCCACACCGGCATGGAAGCCCCCCTGGACAACATCCAGGTCAGCTGCGGCAACTGCCACGCCGCCGATCTAAACGAACGCGCCGAGGTGTACGCCGTAGCCCTGGGCGTTGAAATTGGCGCGGGGGGCAGCGGCGGCAGCGCGTCTGCCTCCGGGCAGCCACCGGCCGGCGACAGCCCCGACAGCGGCAGCAGCTCTGGCAGCGACGGCGGCCCAACCACCAACATTACCGCTGCCCCACCAGCTGCCCCAGCGGGCATCGCTTTAGATGATCCCAACGTCATTGACTACGTGGCTCGCTACAACGAAACCGTTTTGGGCATTCGCACCATCAACTGGGGCAATCGTATCCTGGTTGGCCTGATCGCCATCACCCTGACTGCCGGGGGTGGTTTTGTCTTTTGGAATGAACAGCGCTTGCGCCGTCGCCAAATTCCTGTCTCGGCCGCAATTGTTGAAGAGCAAACCATGAACTATCCAAACTATCCACCCCAAGTTGTGGCCCTGCTGCCGCGCATTGCCAGCCTGTCGTCACAGGCGCAAAGCGACCTGTACCAGCTGCTGGAAAACCCGGCCAAAGCCCAGGTATTGCTGCGCAACGTTGTCAGTTTGGAACCCGATCTAATCAAGCAAGTTCGTACGTTAGACAACGAATCACGCGCTTTATTACTGGCGCTGGCTGGTAGCGGCGACTAACTACCAACCTACTCAACAATTTTAGGAGCAAACAAATGGACTGGCTGAAAGAGCAATTTAAAAAAGAGGAATGGTCACCTTATGCCGCAGGTGCCATGCTGGGGGTCGTTGGCATTTTGGCCGTGGTTCTTAGCAACAGCCTGCTGGGCGCATCGGGCGCCTTCGAAAATATTGCTGGACTCATTGGCAAAGCGGTGGCCCCGGCAGCTTTCGACAACATTTATTTCAATTTTGTGATGCCACCTGGCATTACCTGGGGCGTTGTGCTGCTGGTTGGCGTCTTTTTTGGCGGCATGTTGGGGGCAAAATCCAGCGGAACCTGGAAACTGCGCACCGTTTCTGATGAACAGTGGAAAGAAATTGCCGGTAAAAAATGGTGGAAACGGTGGCTCATTGCCTTTGTGGGGGCCATTATTTTGGAGTACGGCGCGGGCATTGCTGGGGGCTGTACCAGCGGGCTGGCCATCTCTGGGGGGATGCTGCTGGCCCCGGCTGCCTATTTGTTTATTGCCGGGATGTTTGCTTCTGGCATTGTCACGGCCTGGTTTGTCTACGGTAGGAGGTATTAAATCATGACGAACTTCATCATCGCTTTAATCTTAGGTCTTTTCTTTGGCCTGACGCTGCAAAAAGCAGGGTTAACCAAATACCACAAAATTGTCAACGTGTTCCGGCTTACAGACTTCGCTGTGCTGAAGTTTATGATGACGGCGCTGATTGTGTCTATGACGGGGCTTTATTCGCTTAAGTGGATGGGGGTTATTACCTTCCCCAACGTGCCCGCCACTTACATTGCGGGGAACCTGGTAGGGGGCCTCATTTTTGGCTTTGGCATGGCCATCAGCGGTTACTGACCGGGTACATGTGTCGCCGGGTCCGGCGAAGGCAAGTTGGATTATCTGGTCCCTGGGTTTCTGGGTTTTTTGACCGGTGCTGTTATTTACGGGCTGACCTATCAACAAGTGTTCCCCAAGATTTCGGCCGTAGCCAATTTTGGCGCGGCGATTATGCCCGAGCTGTGGCATGTCAGCGCGGCGCTGACGATTGGCTTTTTTACGCTGCTTAGCTTGCTTCTCTTCTATCTGATCGATCGCAATCATATGCAGCGCAAGGACAAGCTGGCCAAGCATTAAAGTAGAAGCGTGGTTCAATCCAGGCGATTGCGCCGCTCTTAAAAAAGGCACGTTTAACTATGGCAACAACAACAATCAGCCGACGAGATTTTTTCCGGATAGCGGGTGCGTCTTTGGGGGCGCTGGCAATTGGGCAGATGCTGCCCATTAAAGTTGCTGAAGCGGCTCGCCTGGCCGGACTTATAGATGTGAATGGCAACGGCTACATTCCCACGATGTGCGAGATGTGTGTTTGGCGTTGTGGGGTACGGGCGAAGGTGGAAAACGGCCGTGTTACCAAGCTAGAAGGCAACCCGGAACACGCCCACTCGCTGGGCAATCTGTGCGCCCGCGGCCAATCTGGCCTGATGAACACCTACGATCCCGACCGCGTCCTGACCCCGCTCATCCGCGTGGGGCAGCGCGGCGAAGGAAAATTCCGCCAGGCCAGCTGGGATGAAGCGCTCGACCTGGTGGCCGCCAGTTTGCAGCAAATCAAGGATACCTATGGGCCAGAGGCGGTGGTCTTTTCCTCCACGCATAATTTGTCCCAGGTTCAGTTCGAGAATCTGCTCAACGCGTTTGGCTCGCCCAATTACGGCACGCAGCGCAGCCTGTGCTTCAACGCCATGATCGTGGCCAACCAGATGACCTTTGGTCTGGAGGAGCCCAACCGCAGCTACGAGGGGTTGAAATACCTGATTTTGACCGGCCGTAACCTGATGGAAGCGATTTCCACATCGGAAACTTCCATTTTGAGCCACGCCATTGATCGGGGTTTGAAGGTTGTGTATTTGGATCCGCGCTTTACTAAAACGGCCGCTAAATCATCTGATTGGCTGCCGGTGCGTCCGGGCAGCGACCTGGCTTTTCATCTGGCCCTGCTGAACGTGATCATTAGCGAAGAGCGCTATGATCATGACTTTGTGTCCCAGTACACGGTGGGGTTTGACCAGTTAGCGGAGGAAATACGGCCGTACACCCCCGAATGGGCCGCTCCCATCACCGACATCTCCGCCGAGACCATCCGGCGCATTGCCCGCGAATTCAGCGACGCCGCGCCCAACGCCCTGGCCCACAATGGCTGGCGCACCTCCAACTTTGTCAACTCCTTCCAGACACAGCGGGCCCTTTCTTGCCTCAATGCCCTGGTTGGCAATTGGGGCATTCACCTGCTGCCCGCCGCCGCCGAAGGCGCTGGCCTGGGCGTGCCGCCCCAGCCGCCCTACCCACGCGCTTCGGCCATGCGGATGGACGGCGTGCCCTGGAAATACCCCCTGGTGCCCTTCAAACTCGGCGTGTTCCAGGAACTGCGCGACGCCATCATCACTGAACAACCATACCCGGCCCACGGCTGGTTTATTGCGCGTCAAAACCCGGTGCAATCGCTGCCAGATCGCGGCAAAACGCTGGAAGCGATGAGCAAGATGGATTTTATTGCCGTGGTCGATATTTTCCTCAACGACACTGCCTGGTTTGCCGACGTGGTTCTGCCAGAAGCGTCTTACCTGGAGCGTTACGATCCGCTCAACGTGGTGGGCAACAAGGCGTTCATCCGCCAGCCGGTCATTCAGCCGCAGGGCGAGGCCAAATCGGCCCTGTGGATTTACAAGGAGTTGGGCCAACGCCTGGGCCTGCAAGACTTTTTCCAATACACCGATGAGGAAGATTATTTGCGCCAACAGTTGGCACCGTTGGGTGTAACGCTAGAAGAAGTGCGCGACAAAGGGTACGTGGTGCTTCCTGAAGGCGAAGAAAATCCATTCAACTGGAACACACCCAGCGGCAAGGTGGAGCTGTTTTCTGAAACGCTGGATCGTGCAGGCTTTAATGCCGTGCCCACCTGGGAAGAACCGCCGCGCCCGCCTTCAGGGAAGTTCTACCTGCTAACGGGCAAAGTCGGACGACACACCCAGTTTGGCACCCAAAACAACCAGCTGCTCAATAAATATCAGGATGAGCCTCGTTTGTGGATGAATGTGAATACGGCCCAGGCGCTGGGGCTGGCAGACAACGACCTGGTTAAAGTAACCAGCGATGTCGGTGAGGTCAACATCAAGCTGTGGGCCACAGAAGCCATTCGGTCTGACTGCGTTTACTTAACGCCTGGCTTTGGTCATCTATCCAAAGGGTTGACGACGGGTTATGGCGTGGGCGCCAGTGATTCTGTCTTGCATGTCACCTATACCGATCCGGTAAGTGGTGGCCAGGCATTGAGCCAGACATTTGTGTCGGTTACGGCCGTTTAGGAGAAAACAACATGTCAGAAACGACATCAAATGGAAATGAGTACGGTTTTTTGATTGACGCCTCTCGCTGTATAGATTGCCGGGCCTGTTTAGTGGCTTGCAGTGTTGAAAATGAAGTGCCTATGGAAACAACCCGCATCTGGATTCAAGAAACAGGTGTGCAGGGCGAGTTCCCCAATTTGGCCCGCTTTTCTGCCCCTTACCATTGTATGCATTGCGATGATCCATCTTGTGTCTCGGCGTGTACGGTGGGGGCATTGCAAAAAGGGGACGATGGCATTGTTACCTATGATCAGGATAGATGTATTGGCTGTCGCTACTGCATGTATGCCTGCCCTTTCCAGGTGCCCAACTACGAATGGAAAGAGCAGCTGCCTCTCATTGTGAAATGCGATATGTGCGTATCCCGGCTAAGTGACGGGCACTCCATTCCAGCCTGTGCCGCAACCTGCCCTACCGATGCCATTATCTTTGGCAAAAAGAGCGATATGCTGGCCGAAGCCCATCGTCGGATTGATCAAAATCCTGGCAAGTTCATGAATCACGTTTATGGTGAAACTGAAAATGGGGGCACGGCCACGTTTTACATTTCACCGGTTCCTTTTGCCGAGTTAGGGTTCCCCGCTGCCGACGAAGCCTCCCCTGCTTACTTTAACCGTCTGGTGACGCACGGCACGCCAACTGTGGCCGGGGCGGTGGCTGTGGGCTTAAGCAGCGTCTATCTCACCATTAAGCATCATGCCGAAGCGACGGCGCAAGGTGTAGGTGCCGCCCATGGCCAGAACCAGGCCGGGCCAAACGAGGCAGAGGGTGCTGTGGTGGGAACGGCCGTTCCCCAAAACCCCGATTTGCCGCAAGCAGCTCAAGGCCAGGAGGCATAACCATGTTGAAGAAAATCATTGACGAAGTGAAATCGTTATCAATTGGCTACTATATCCTGGCCGTGATTGCCGCAGCCGGGCTGTCGGTTGCCGGGTACCGCTTGTATGCCGGGCTGGGCACCACCACCAACCTGAGCAAAGCATTCCCGTGGGGCGTCTGGATCAGTTTCGATCTGTCCACCGTGGCTTTTTCCGGTGGGGCGTTTACGCTGGCGGCGCTGGTGTATGTGTTTCACTTACATGAACTGCATTCCGCCGTGCGCCCCACTGTGCTGGTGGGGCTGATTGGTTACGCATCTGTGCTGCTGATTCTGTTTATGGACCTGGGCCGCTGGGATCGTTTTTACCACTTTTTGATCTACCCCAACCTGAACTCGGCGCTTTTTGAGGTGAGTTGGTGCATTATGCTCTACTCAACCATCCTCATTTACGAATTGAGCCCGGTTTTGCTCAAAAATTCTCGCTGGAGCGGGGCCATCAAAATCATTGAGAAATGGACCATTCCTATGGTCATCGCGGGGGTGACGCTTTCTACGCTGCACCAATCCTCATTGGGCACTTTGTTTATTGTGATGTCACCCCGCTTGCATGCGCTGTGGCATTCCATGCTGCTGCCGGTTTTCTTCCTGATTTCCTCCTTGGCGGCGGGCCTGGCCATGGTAATTGCGGGTGCCATCCTCAGCTATTGGATTTTCAAGCGCACCTTAGCCGAAAACGTGCAGGCCGAGCTGGCCTGGTTCATTCCCTGGATTTTGAGCATTTACCTGGTTTTGAAGGTGGGCGAGCTGGAAATTACGGACGAACTACATCTGCTGTTTTCGAGTGGAAAATACAGCACGCTTTACCTGACAGAGCTGGCGCTGCTGGTGGTTCCCCTTATCTTGTTTGCCATAAAACGCGTGCGGCACAGCCGGGGCTGGTCCCTGACGGGTGCGGCGTTTGTGTTAGCTGGGGTGGTTTTGAATCGGTTTAACGCCTCCTGGTTTGCCATTAAGCCGGTGGCGGGCGAGATGTATTCCCCCTCCTGGATGGAAGTGGCGATTTTGATTGGGGTGCTGGCAACGGCCGTTCTTGCCTACTCCCTCATTGCCCATTACTTCCCGCTGTTTGAGGAAACGGTGCCGGTGGAGCGCCCGCCCAAACGCCAGCCCTCGTTGGCCCAAACTGGCGATTAAGAACCGCCTGGGGAGCTTTCTATAGATGAACGATTTGCAAGCAATTCTCGATTTATCATCCAGCTGGCACAAACACCTTTGCCCACGCCAGGTTTTGGGGGCGCGATTGGGGCTGGCGGGGGCCGCGGCCCTGGGGTTGGCCATTCCCCAGCGCGACAAGCGGCTGCTGGCGCTGGTAGAAACCGACGGCTGTTTTGCCAGCGGCGTGGAAGCGGCCACCGGCTGCTCCATGCATCACCGCACCATGCGGCTGGAGGATTATGGCAAGATCGGCGTGACTTTTGTGGATGTGAAGACGGGAACGGCCGTACGCCTCTCGCCCCAACTAGATGTGCGCCAAAAAGCGCTGGATTACGCCCCAGAGGAGAAAAAACATTATTTTGCCCAGCTCATAGGCTACCAGCGCATGCCCGATGCCGAACTGCTGACCATTCAGCCGGTACGCCTCACCACCCCGGTGGCCAAAATCGTCAGCCGCCCGGTGGTGCGCGTGAACTGTGCCGCCTGCGGCGAAGAGATCATCAACGAACGCGAAGTGATGCACGACGGGCAAATCTATTGCCAGAGCTGCGCGCATGATGCTTACTACCAGGCAGATGTTTTGCTGTTCCAGCCGCTCAACATAGCGAGTTAGTTCGTCGCAGCGAGCATCGAGGTCGCCCGGCGCGTTGGCGGCTTTTATGTTCCTGGCGATTTGGTGGAAAATTCAGTCATGGCTCGGCCAAACTTTTTTGAACATTTGCACCCCCCCACCATTCCCGCCCGCGAGGCGCGGTTTGGCTACACCTTTGGCCTGGGGGGCATGTCGCTGCTGTTGTTCCTCTCGCTCATTGTGACCGGCGTGCCGTTGATGTTTGGGTATGTGCCAACGGCCGTTTCCGCCGCCGAATCCATTCGCGTTATTACCTACGTGGCCCCCTTTGGTTGGCTGCTGCGCAACTTGCATTACTGGGCCGCCGTGCTGCTGCTGCTCACCGCCAGCCTGCATCTGCTGCGCGTGGTTTTTAGCGGCAGCTACAAGAAGCCGCGCCAGTTCAACTGGCTCCTGGGGCTGAGCATCCTCCTGCTCAGCCTGCTGCTGAGTTTTTCTGGCTACGTGCTGCGCTGGGATGTGGACACCTACGGGGCGCTGACGGTGGGTACGCACATCACGCAGCAGGTCCCCCTCATCGGTAACTGGCTTTATCGCCTGCTGGTTGGTGGCCCAAACATCACCGACACGACGCTGGTGCGCTTTTATACCTGGCATACGCTGGGGCTGGTGGTGCCCGTTTTGCTGCTGATTGGCTGGCATGCGTTCCGCGTGCGGCGCGATGGCGGCATTGGCCACCGGGAAGCCGAGGCCGTTTCTGGCAAAACACCGCGCCTCGCGCGCCGCGAGCTGGTGCAGCGCGAAGGCGTTGCCGCGCTGGCCATCTTGTGCGTGCTTTTTTTGCTCTCAATCTTCTGGGATGCGCCGCTGGCGGCCCCAGTTGGCCGGTTTGCCGGGCCGCTGGCTGAAACCAGCCACATCGCCGCCCCCTGGTTTTTCTTGTGGATTCAGGCACTGCTGCGCCTTTGGCCGCCGCTGTGGGCCGGGGTCTTCATTCCGCTGGGGGTGGTGCTGCTGCTGGCGCTGCTGCCCTGGGTGTTGGATCGACGGGAGGAAGGAACGGCCGTCTGGTTTCATCCCTCGGGCCGCTGGGCGCAAGTTGTGGTGGGGGCCATCACCGTGGGCATTATCCTTTTAACGATTGTGGAGTGGCGGCAGTGAGTGGGAATCAAAAGGCAACGGCCGTTCTCGGTCTGGCGTTTTTGCTCATTGTGCTGGGGGCCGTGGTGCGCCAGGCGCGCCAGCCAGCCGTGGTGCAGCTCACCCCCACGCTGACGGGGCAGCCGGAATTGTGCCTCACCTGCCATGAAGGCATCGAAGAAATTAGCGCCGCCCATTCCATTGAAGCGTTTGGCTGCGTGTTGTGCCACGGCGGCGATGGGCTGGCGCTGGATGCAGATTTGGCCCACGCCACCATGCGCGGCGGGCGCAATCCCAGCGATTTGGCAGTTGTCGAGGAGTCGTGCGGCGGCTCGGCCTGCCACAGCGGTGCCGCAGAGGACAGCGGTGATCACATTCACCGCGTGCTCACTTCGGTGCAGGCGACGTATGCTGGGGCAATTGCCCAGGTCAATTTTGCCTTTGGCGGGCAAGCAGACGCCACGGCCGTTTTTGGCATTACGGCCGTTACCGACAACAACATCACTACCGATACCGGCCTGGCAGCCCTGGCGGCGTTTCATCCTGGCTCAGACGCACCCGGCCCGGTGCAGGCGTTTAGCAGCGATTGCCTGCTGTGCCATCTTTCGGCGGCGGCGATTGAGGCACCGTATTATTACCGGGCCACGGGCTGCGCCGCCTGCCATGTGGTGTATGAAAATGATGGCCTGTACCGGGGCAGCGATCCCACCACGCCCAAAGATGAAGCGGGATACGGCCGTTCCCATCAGTTCACCACCGCCATCCCTTACTACCAATGCAACCATTGCCACAACCGGGGCAACTATTCGCTGCGGCAAATGTCCTTTTTAGAGCGCGACGATTTGCCCGGTGCGTCGTCACTCTCGGCGCAAGAGCAGCGCGAGTTGGAATATTACCAGCCCATTTCGCAGTTTACCCTGTGTGAATGGGAGCTGGATTGTGTGGACTGCCACACCAACGGCGAGGTGATGGGCAACGGCGATATTCATTCCCATCAGCAAGACGTGCAGTACGTGCAATGCCAGACCTGCCACGGCACGCTAACGGAAATGCCGCTGCTGGAAACCATCACCGACCCGGCCCATCCGGCCATCATCTCTGCCGATTTGAACCCCAATTACTCGGTTGAACTGGGCGACACGGTCATTGCCACCACGCAGGGTGAGACGTTTGGCTGGGTGCAGTGGGACGGTGAGCGGTTGGTGGAGACGGGTAAGGTAGACGGCCGTCTCTACGAAGTGCCGCTGGTGCTGGGCAGCGGCTGCCAGCAAAAGCCCGACGAGCAGGAAAGTGCCTACTGCCACGAATGCCACACCTACGAACGAACGGTGAAGTGAGAATGAGCCAGGCCAAGCCATCCCCCGAACCAATTAATGCGGTGAGCCGCCGCCGCTTTTTGGCGCTGCTGGTGCATGGCGGCTGGGCTGCGGCGCTGGGGGTGTTGGTGTACCAGATCGGCCGTTTTTTGGGCGCGGAGGGGCTGCAAACCGGGCCAGCGCCACTGGTCATCGCGGGCAAGCTGGCCGATTTCCCACCGGAAACGACGATTTACGTGCCAGAGGCGCGCGCCTGGGTGCAGCGCGAGGCGGCTTCATTAACGGCATTGGATGCGGTGTGCCCGCATTTGGGCTGTTTGGTGCAGCAAAAAGAAGGCGGCGGGTTTCGCTGTCCGTGTCATGGGAGTGAATTTGGGGTTGCGGGGGAATTAGAACGGGGGCCAGCGGAACGGCCGTTGCGCCAGCTAGAAATCCAGACCCAGCCCGATGACATCGTCACCATCCGCACCACGTAGCCAGAGCGTTTAAACCGTTCTTATCGTTTGGCGATGGTGCTCAGGTTGGCAATGCGCTCCAGCCGGTTGAGCATATCTGCCCGTTCCATGCTGATGATGGCGAACGTGTCCGCTAATTTTTTGAGCCACATCGTAATTTTTGCTTGCCTGGTTTTGCTGAGAATATTGTGATGTTTGTCCGCGTCCCTGAGTTCGTCGGCGGATAGGCCGTGACGGTTGGCCAACTGCTGAATTTGCGCTTCGCGAACGTCTGGGTCAGGGGCAGACGTGAAAAACTGGCCTGCTACGAGCATGGCGGTGGAAACCCCATCTATCTCGATGCGGGCGCGGGCATATTGAAAACCAGCATGACAAGTGAAAAAGTGGGGCTGGGCATCGGATTGCTGCGCCAGCTGTCGCCAGGAATCAATGCAGGCTTGTCGGCCTGATTCTGTACTGAGAATGTGATTGCAAAAGCGACAGGAATTGCTAATGCCGGTGAGAGGTTGGCCTGCATTATTGGTTGTGACAGCGCCAACTTCCACCGTTTCGGCACTGACATCTTGCACAGATTGCAAACAGTGCACGGGCAGCACCTCAGTAGACAATGCAATTGTTTCTGATGGCACTGGGGCAGAGGGTACCGGTGGGTCTGATAGCATGGCTTCGACACCGGACCGAGGAAAGCGCCAATGCTGCCCAATTTTTACACCTTGGAGACGGCCGTCTTTCAGCATACGATAAATGGTCGTCCGATCGACTTGCAGGTGATCTTGTACTTGGCGTGTGGTCAGTAGCTCATCCATAAAATGCCTCGGTTACTCATCTAATGCTTTCTACCATAAACGCAACTACCTTGCAAACAACAGTAACGGCCGTTTCGCAATCATCCCGCAATGACCAAAAATCTGAAAATTGTGTAGTAGTCAATCGTTCCTTGAACAAAATTTCACCGCCAAGGACGCAAAGAGCGCCAAGTTTTTATCTTTAATACTTTGCATTCTTCGCGTGCTTTGCGGTTCAACCAATTCTTGACCATTACAAAAATCTGAAAATTGTGACAAAGTGAGTATAATTCCCCATCATCAACGAACATCACCAACGGGTTTTGTGGAAAATTTGAAAGATTTGAGGCAAAGGAGATAAGGAAGGCACCTATGGCGGAGCAGGCTGACTTGAACCCCAAAATTGCTGTGCTGCATTTCTATGGCACAGATGAACATGAAGAGCAGGTTGAACTGCTAGGCAGCAGTGTCCACATCCAGCACATTGGCTGTGATGGCGATCTGGACAAAATGGCCGCCCACATTGAAGCATTGGATGGGCAGGTAACGGCCGTTGCCCTCGACGGTATTGCCAAAAAGCTGCGGCTGGGCAAAACGCGCGTGGATCACCCCGCCGCCGCCCCGCTGTTTGAGATTGCCCAACACACCCCCGTGGTGGATGGCGCTGGCGTGCGTGCCGCCATGGAGCGCTGGGCCGTACGCCTGGCCGATGAAGCCCAACCCGGCATCTGGTCTCGTAAACAGGTGCTTATGGCCCCCGGCCTAAACCATGACGGTTTAGCGATGGCGCTTAGCCAATACACTGAATCGGTGCGCTATGCCGACCCTGTGGTTTATTTTGCCCTGCCGCCAGTGCCTGGCGTCGGCGCAGCCGAGACGCTGGCTCGCGTGGCCGAACCCACCCTGAACCAGCTGCGAGCCTACCCATTCCGACGGCTTTTTCCGCAGGCGGGCCAGCCAGCACAGCCGCGCAGCCCCAAACTGTTTGCCTGGGCCGACGTGATCGCAGGCGACATGGGCGGCATTCGGCGCTACAGCCCGGCGCAGCTCAAACGCAAAGTGATCGTGACTGAATCGGCCACCGAAGCGGATGTGGCCGACCTGCGCGAGCGCGGTGTCTCGGCCATTGTGACCACCATGCCCCCGTTTGGGCATGAACTGGCGCATTTGGGAGCGGCCGTTTTTGAAGCCCTTCTCGTCGCCCTACGGCCAGACACAGAAGCCGCCCTCACGGAAAATACTTACCTGAACCTGATGGCCCGGATGGAATGGAAACCTGGCATTAAATATTTGCAGCCAGAAGAAGCAGGCATCAACAAATTTGCCTTCGTCATTCATCCTCTTTCGCCAAGATTCATCTATACCCATCCCAAATTCCGCTGGACGCGCTACCTGCCAGAGCGGCTGGTAGAGCGCGTTGCGGCTCATCTGCCCCCATGTACGGCAGCCGCATTACCGGCATCCAAAGCCCCACAACCGGGCAAAAAGTGGAAGGGTACCTGATGTTTATCGGCGGCACCCCGCGCGAACTGATGCGGCGCGATCCCGCTTTTGTGTACCGCCGCCTGATCCGCGCTTCGCGCATGGCGGAGCGGTACGGCGCACGCCTGATGGGGCTGGGCGCGTTCACCTCCGTGGTGGGCGACGCTGGCATCACCGTGGCCCAAAAAGCAGATATCGCCATCACCTCTGGCAACAGCCTCACCGTGGCTGCCACGCTGGAAACGGCCAAGCAAGCGGTGGTAAAAATGGGCAACAACCTGGACGAAGCACACCAGGGCAAGGTGATGGTTATCGGCGCGACTGGGTCGATTGGTTCCGTTTGCTGTCGCTTGCTGGCGCAGGCGGTGCCCAACATTGTGTTGGTGGCTCCGCGCCCAGAAAAGCTCATTGCCCTCAAGCAAATTATCGAGAGCGAGACGCCCAACGCCAAAGTGACGCTCAGCACCACGGCGGATGATTACGTGGGGGATTGTGACCTCATCGTGACCACCACGACGGCGCTGAACACGCGAATTATTGACATAACAAAGTGCAAACCTGGCGCTGTGATTTGCGACATTGCCCGCCCGCCGGACATTACGGAAGAAGAAGCGGCGCTGCGCCCCGATGTGCTGGTGATTGAATCGGGTGAGATTTTGCTGCCGGGCAAGCCAGATTTTGGCATGAACATTGGTCTGCCGCCGGGGGTGGCGTATGCTTGTCTGGCGGAAACGGCGCTGCTGGCGCTAGACGGCCGTTTCGAAGATTACACCCTGGGCCGCAACATCGAAATTGAGCGCGTGAAGGAAATTTACCGCCTCTACAAAAAGCATGGCCTGGAGCTGTCTGGCATTCGCAGCCACGATCATTTTCTGACCGATGAAGATTTGGCCAAAAAGCGTGCCCTGGCCGACGAACTGCGCAATGACCCCGCCAAATTGGCGGACGTGCAGCGACAAGCCGCAGCGCAGCTGCCGGTAAAAGGTGGCCGCAGCAAAGCAAAAGGTGGCAAGGGGAGTAACACCACCCTCATTGCCAGTGCGGGCGCGGCCGTTTTGGCCGGCATCGCTGCCCTCTTTTTCTGGCGCAAAAAGTAAGATTGGTGGCTGGTGGTTGGTTTTTAGTGGCTAGTTACCAACCACCAGCTAACTAAAACTAGCCACCAACAACTCGCCACTAAAAACAGGAGATTTTGAATGAGCGATCAATCCCCCACCCGCTGTGCTGCCACCACCAAGGCAGGCAATCCGTGCAAAAATTGGGCCGCCGAAGGCTCTGATTACTGCCAGGTGCACCAAAACGTGGCCCAGCCTGCGGCGGCCCCGGCCATGAGCGAAGCCGAAGCGGAGCTGCTGACGCGCAAAAAAGAGCTGTTGGCGGAGCTGGATGAGCTGGTGGCTGATTTGAAAACGGCCGTTCCCGCCCAAACCGCCTCCCCCTACAACCCCCTCAGCCTGCTCACCTACCTGCGCCAAAACCTCAGCCAGTTCACCCCAGAAATGCAGCTGGGCATCTTGCAGCAGTTCGAGGGCATGACCCGCGAAGATTTGATGGACATCGAAACGTGGAAAGGGATGGGGTACATGCTCAGCTATTCCGCCAAATTCCAGGCCAACCAGCTGCGCGAAAAGATGAACGAACAGCTGCCCAAACCGCTCCAGCCAGACACCATGCTCAACTTTGTCAAAACCAACGTCGATCGCTTCACGCCCGACGTGGCCAAAGGGATCATGGACAGCCTGCAAGGGGCCACCCGCGAAGATTTAATGGACCCGGAAACGTGGAAGGGGATGTGGTACATGATCAACTACTCCGTCCAGTTCCAGGCGCAGCAGCTGAAGCAAAAACTTACCGGCGAGACGGACGAAGAATAATTACTCAAATACCAATTGCTGAATTACAGTGGCTGTAATTGGGTAATTAGGTAATTGGGTAATTGGGTATTGCACATGGCTTATCAAGACGAAACACAGCTTTACGGATATTTACAAGATTTATTTGGCCGGGTAGAGGCAGATATGCCGCAGGCGACGGACTCTTTGCTGAAGGCGAAGCTGTGTATTCGCTTCAATGTTTCCAGCCCGGAGGCGGCGTTGGTGATTAATGCGAAGGAACGGCCGTTGCACATTGAATACGGCCGTGCCAACAACCACAAACCCGACCTGGACGTAGACATCACCGGTGAGGCGCTGCACCAAATTTTGCTAGGCCAGCTCAGCCTCACCAAAGCCGTCGGCAGCAAAAAAGTGAAGCCCAAAGGCCCCGTCTGGAAAGTGATGGCCCTGGCCGACCTCTTCTACCACGCCCAAAAAATCTACCCGGCCGTGTACGCTGAAGGACAGTGAACTTTTTCTGAGTGAAGATATGCTATACTGCCATCTAGATTAGCTATTAAGCGACTTTGATTTTGGGAGAAACCGAATGCAATCAACCATTCAAAGCATAAATCTCATCGCTACCGACCCCGCCATTCGCAATGGTCGGCCTTGCATTGCTGGAACCTCCATTGAAGTTTCTGTGGTTGCTGTGGCCAAAATTGTTCACGGTTTAGAACCAGACGAGATTGCCAACGATTACGAACTCTCACTGGCGCAGGTTTATGCTGCGCTGGCCTACTACTACGAGAACAAACAATCCATTGACGCCACACTGTCCAAGAGGCGTGAGTTGGCCCAAAAAATGAAGGAAGAACGCGTTGGAAGCCGCCATCCGTCTTTATTTGGATGAAAATTTAAGCCCCAAAATTGCCAAACAGCTCGCCCTGCGAGGCATTGATGCCCTCTCCGTAAAAGATTTAAGAAAATTAGGGGATTCTGACGAGAATCATCTGGTTAGAGCAACTAGATTGGGGCGTGTGCTGGTTACGGCAGACGTGGACTTTTTGCGCCTTGCCGCAGATGGAACTGCGCATGCTGGCATTGTATTTGGCCTTCAATCCGAACATTCTATGGGTGATTGGGTTAAAAAGTTGGAGTTGATCTGTTTTGTTTATGAACCCTCAGAATTTGAAAACCATGTAGAGTATTTGTAATCTTTTTGAGGAGTGAGCATCCTCAGATGCGAACGGCTGACGATTTTAGTTGATTAAGGGGTAGAGCGTGGCAGCAACGGCCGTAATCCACCCAGGATTCAGCGCCAGCCACAAACTCAGCAACAGAACCAGCCCGACTACGCCCTGCTGCCACAGCGGGGCGTTTGCGTTTTGCGGGGCATCAGCCACCGAAGCGAGCAGCGCCGCCAGCAGGCGAAGCACGCCCGCCGCGCCCAGCCCCAGCCCCAGCAGTGCCAGTGCGGGCAGCCACCAGGGAATGCCGCCGCTATTGGCCAGGCCGGCAACGGCCGTTAACACCCGCCACTGCCCCGCAAACCCCAACGTAAACGGCAGCCCCAGCAATGAAAACAGCCCCACACCCAGCAGCGCCAGCCCCCACGGCGACTGCCGCCCTGCACCAGCCGGTAAGCGATCCAGCGGCCATTCTGGTTGATGCTGTTTAACCAGCCACCAGCCACCAGCCACCAACAACAAGCCCCCAAACCGACCCACCTGCAAGGTTACGGCCGTTTCCCACCCCACCAGCTCCGGCAAGGTAAAGCACAAAATCGTCAGCGCCATGTTGAGCAGCAGCACATTGCCGATGGCCCGCCGCAGGTGAACGGCCGTTAGCGCCAACACCCCCGCCACCAGCAGCGTCAGCCCGCCGCTCAGCCAGATCAGCTGCCGAAAGGTCGCATCCACCAGGTTGGGATAGGTTGCCAACGTTTGGAACAGCAGCGCCAGCGGCACGATGGGTGCCCAGCCCGCCACCAGCGCCAGCGGCAGTGGCTCCGCTTCATTAGCCACCGCCAACAGCCAGACGTGGAAAGGGAAGCCCGCCAGCAGCAGCAGCACGGCCAGCGCCGCCAGCTCACCGGGCGGCAGCAGCCATTCCGTGGGCTGCGCAGCCAGCTGCCAGTTCACAAGCAGCAGCAGCGGCACCGCCAGCAGCACCGCCAGCAGGTAACGAAAACTCCCCCGCACCGACCCCGCCCGGCCCGACTGCACCGTCAGCGCCAGCGCGCCCGTAGCCAGCAAAAAAAGGGCCAGCGCCACGGCAAAGGTCAGCGTCAGCAGGCTGGCGGCCAAGAAGGCAAAGCCCACCAGGCCGCCCGCCACAAACCAGTCGCCAGAGGGGAAAACGATGGCCAGACCAAACAAAATGAAGAGCCCCGCCAGCAACAGTTGCAGCAGGGCTTGAGTTTCTACCGTTAGGGCCATCGGTTGGCCCCAGAACAGTACGGCCGTTCCCGAAGGTTCTACCGTGCGCAGCCATAGCCACAGCACACCAGCGGTCAACGCCCCGCCAGCAGCCATCAACTGCGGCCGGGGAGCCAGCAGCCGGGCCACCAGCGCGGCCAACAACGGCGTAAAAAGGAGTGTCTGTAAAGTTGCCATGATAGGGAGATTGGGGATTGGAGATTGGAGATTAATCTCCAATCTCCAGTCTCCTTTTTCTAATCCACTAAAGCCGGGATGGCGTGGCGCATTTGCACCAAATACGCCACCACCAGCGCCAAAACCAGGTTCGCCGCCGCCAACAAAATCAGCATCGTGGCCGATTGGTCGAGGGCGCTGTAAAAAAGCTCGAAGCCGGTGAGAAACATAAAAACGCCCATGCCCGCCTTGAGCGGTTCGCTGGTCAGCGCCAATCCCAGCAGCCCCAGCACCACCAGCGCCAAAATGGCCAACGACAGGTAATTCAGGCTGCTGGCGATGGCGGGCAGGGCAAAATCGGGCCGCTGGAACAGGCTGGTGATGAGCCACAGCATGAGCAGCACCAGCAGCAGCCGCAGCGGCAGCGAGGCGGGAATGCGCAGCGGCCCCACCTGGAAGGTGCGTTCGGGGGCGACGTTGTCCAGCTCTTCGGGGGCCACGTCTTGCGGACGGCCGCCCCAGTTCACCTGTCGGGCCGTGAAGTACAAAATGAGGCAGGCGAACCAGCCTGCCAGCAGCTTCACCATCGCCAAACGCGGATCAAGCAAATCCACAAACAGCAGCCCGGCAAAGAAATATTGCGCCGCCAGCGCCGCCAGCGCCAGCCGCCAATCCCAAAGAATGATAACGAGAACGGCCGTAATCAATACCGCATACGCCGCCGTAAAGCCACGCAGCCCTTCCAGCCGTTCTAGCCAGTCGAAGATTGTTGGAAAAACCATGAACCCTCAGAATGGTTAATGGTTAATGGTAAATTTTTAACGGTTAACAATTAACCATTTACAATTTACCGTTAACCATTCCCTAGCCTATCAGAATAATGATCACCGCCAGCGCCAGCAGCCACAGCAGTCCATTGTCGCCGTCCAGAATGTCGGCGGCGTCGTTGACGGCCGTTTGCAAGCCCGCGCCCAGCTGTTTTAAGGATGGCAGCTTTTCTGCAAAAGACGGCCGTTCGCTGCCCAGCGCCTGCCGAATGGTGAGCCGCACGTTCTCTGGCTGGCCTACAAACTGGGGCAGAAAGATGCCGACAACGGCCGTTCCCGCCAAAAAGAGCAGGGCAGAAAGCGGCACGGCGGCCCAATTCAGGCTGCTCACGCTGAACAGCGCCACCGCTGGCAACACCGGCGCGGCTTCGCGTAGCCAATCTGGCGGTGTGCGGTTTGCCGCTGCTGGCGCGTCGGCTGGCGGGCGCAGCAGCCAAATGCCAGCCATGATCAGCGGCACGTGCAGCAGCGCCAGAACCAGCACCAATGGCCAACGGCCGTCTGCCAGCCAGGCGGCATACAAACCCGCGCGCCCGGCAAAGGTGGCCGTTAGCGGCACCCCGGCCAAGGAAGCCAGCGCCACACTGCCGACGCCTAAGCGCACAAATCGATGAGTACCCGGCTGCTGCACCAGCAGGTAAAGCGCCCCGCCCGCCAGCAACAGTCCCCGCAGTTCGGCCAAAACGCCCGCCGCGCCCACCCAAATCGCCGCCAGCAGCAGCAAATGGCTTTGCGCCAGCAGCAGGGCCGTGACGGCGTAACCGGGCAAATGCAGCCGGTTCCAGGCCAGCTGCACGCCCCGGAAAAAGCCAACCAGGCTCAGCACGGTGAGCAGCAGGCTAACGCCGGGGCTAAGCTGGGTCACCGGCAGCAGGCGCAGCAGCAGCAGCGCCCCAGCCAGCGGTGGCAGCAGCGGGGCCAGGGTGGATACGGCCGTTCCTCGTTCCGTAAATTTGGGCTGCCACAGCGGCAGCGGCCAGACGTTGAGCAGCAGCGCCGCCGCCAGCAGGGTGGTGCGGCTGGAGCCAATCGGCCAGGCCAGCAGCAGCCCCAGCAGCAAAATTGTGCCTTTGCTTTTGAAGGCGGTGCTGCGTTCCCCGGCCAGCCAAAGCATGGCCAGCCAGCTGCCCAGCAGCAAGGTCAGCCCGGCCAGCAGTCCGGTGAAGCTGCCAGACCAGATGGCGCTGAGCGCGGTGGCGGTGAGCAGCAACATGGTGGCTGGGGCGGTGGGTTTTTCGGTTGGATGGGGGGATTGCAGAAGGGCGCGACTGGTTACGGCCGTACTCACCAGCAGCAGCCAAAACGTCAGCGCCCAGCTGGTGGGGTCGATGCGCCAGGTCCAGTCGGGCAAAAAGCCGCTGGCCGACCAGCTAAGGGCCACCGCGGCCACCGGCAGCTGCGTGCGCACAATCAGCCACAAAACCAGCGACAGGCCGAGGAGGGAAACGGCCGTTGCCCAGACCCAGGCTGGCCTAAAACGAAGCAAGGCGACACAGGCGGCTGCTCCCAGCAAAAGGAGCCAAAATAAAAGCGGAAAAATTTCCATACAGAGCGGCGATTGTAGCCCGTGGGCGCATTGCTGGCAAAGTACCTCATGTGCGATTAAAATGGGCGGATGGATAATGAAAACAATCCGCAGATTCCGCAGATTTCACAGATTTGGTCTACTCTCTGTGAAACTCTGTGCTTCCTCTGTGCAGCGCTGTGTTCCAAATTTTTCCTGCAAAAGCGGATCGCTTTCAGCGTAAGCGGCCTGATTTTGCTGCTGCTGATTGGCTGTGGTGGCGAAGAAGCACCGCTGCCGACGCTGGCCCCGCTGATGGTGCTGCCGTCGCCCACGGCCACCTCGCTGCCGCCCACGCTGGACATCAGCACGCGCGCGCCGGAAAGTGGCATTGTGCCTGCTGGCGGCGGGGAAGGCACGCCGGTGGCCCAAACAACACCCAAGCCCACGGTGACGCCCACGCCGGTAAACCCGCTGATCAACGTCAGCGATCCGAGGCCGAACCAGCTGCTGACGCTGGGCAGCGAAGTGGCGGTGCGGGGGCTGGTACAGCGGGAGGCGGATCAGTCGATTGTGGTGTCGTTGGTGTCTAGCAACGGCCGTCTCCTTACTGAAACGGCCGCTGTGCCCAACGAATTTGGCTGGCAAGCGACGTTTGTGCTGCCGCCGTACGTCAGCGGCGCGGCTACTTTGCGCGCCAGCTTGCTCTCCCCCGATGGCGCGCTGCTGTCTGCCTACGATGTGCCCGTCTGGCTGACGCTGAACAAGGCGACGGCAACGCGCTACCTGGAGATGTTCCGCCCCAAGGTTGACGACAAGGCGGTGGGCGGCTTCAACATCTTTTTGATGGCGAGATTTTGCTGCCGGTAAACCGCACCGTCACCGTCTCCATTTGGGCCGACGAGTGCCAGACGCGGGTGGCGCAGCAAAGTTTTGTGCTGGGAGCCAGCAACCGACCGGTGTATTGGCAGGGCTTTGTGGTGGTGCCGCAAGATTTGGTGGGGCCAGCCTGCGCGGTGGCCAGCACGGGGGAACCGGGCACCGAAAATTGGCGGGAAGCGTCGGTACCTATCAACGTGCTGGCGCAGACGGAGCTGGAGGCGCGGGGCGTCACCATCGGCAATCCGCCGCCGGACAGTGAGGTTTTTGCCGGGCAAGAGCTGTTTTTGTACGGTACGGCGTACAACGTGAGCGAGGGGCCAGTGAGCCTGTCGATTTTGATGGAAAACGGCCGTGTTGTCACTCAGTCTAGCTTTACCACAGATTATTGGGGGTATTGGGAAACGGCCGTTACCCTGCCCATCGACATCGAAGGGTTGGCTGAAATCACCGTCTCGGCAGGCGAAGGGGACACCTTTAACGAATCCACGACGATCATTCGGGTGAATCCTGCGCCGACGCCCACGCCGGGGCCGTGATCGGTAATCAGTAATCGGTTATCAGTAAGCAGTAATCGGTGTTCGGTAATCAGCGAGCGGTGAGCAGGCAGCGGTAGGCTGTTTTTGACTTTATTAATGGGACGCGGATGAACGGGGATGATGCGGATAAGAAGAAAAATCCGTTAAATTCGTCGCATCCGTGTCCTATTTTTTTGAGAAGGAATTATTTTATGAACAATAAAGGAATGTTGTACGCGATTGCCGCTTATGGCATGTGGGGGCTGTTTCCGCTTTACTGGAAGGCGCTTCAGCACGTGCCTGCGCTGGAGATTTTGAGCCACCGGATGGCGTGGTCGCTGCTGTTTGTGCTGGCTTTGCTGGTGGTGCGGCGGCGCTGGGATTGGTTGAAAACGGCCGTTCACACCCCGCGCACCATCTTGCTTTTCTTTGCTTCGGCGGTGCTGCTTTCGGCCAACTGGTTTGTGTACATTTGGGGCGTCAATGCCGGGCACATTGTGGAAACCAGCCTGGGCTATTTCATTAACCCACTGGTAAGCGTGCTGATGGGCGTCTTCTTTTTGAAAGAAACGCTGCGGCGGGCCCAATGGGGGGCGATTGGCCTCGCCGCCGCTGGGGTTATTTACCTGACGGTGCAGTACGGGGCGCTGCCCTGGATTTCCCTCACGCTGGCGACCTCGTTTGCCCTGTACGGCCTCATCCGCAAAACCGCGCCGCTGGGGTCTTTGGAAGGGCTCTCGCTGGAGACGGCGCTGATGTTTTTTCCGGCGCTGGGCTATCTGCTTTACCTGGAGTGGACGGGAACGGCCGCTTTTGGCCACGTGGATGCTTTAACGACGGTGCTGCTAGGGTTTGCGGGGGTGGCAACGGCCGTACCGCTGCTGCTGTTTGCCTCCGGTGCGCGGCGCATCAAGCTGGCTACGATTGGCATTTTGCAATACATTGCGCCTACGCTGCAATTTCTCATCGGCGTGCTGGTTTACCACGAGCCGTTCACGCTGGACCGGCTGATTGGTTTTAGCATCATCTGGCTGGCGCTGCTGCTCTATTCGGGGGAAAATATCTGGTTCAATCGGCACCAGCCGCGCTTGCAGGCGGTGGGGGATTAGAGATTGGAGATTGGAGATTAAAACGCAGTTTAATCTCCAATCTCCAGTCTCCATTTAACGATTGAGGATTGCTTTGAGGCCAGGGATCGCTTTTTGGGCGGCCGCTGCGCCGAGGGCGATGTACTGTTCGCTTTTTTTGCGGGAAAAATCGAGGTAGCTGTGTCCGGAAATATCGGGCTGGATGAGGCAGTCGGCATCTTTGAAGCCGCCTCCGGCCTGGCGCACCAGCGTTTGGATGGCGGCGGAGCCAGCGC
This sequence comes from Candidatus Leptofilum gracile, assembly GCA_016713825.1. Taxonomy (GTDB): domain Bacteria; phylum Chloroflexota; class Anaerolineae; order Promineifilales; family Promineifilaceae; genus Leptofilum; species Leptofilum gracile. The sequence goes on from JADJOJ010000009.1 coordinate 285,286, forward strand.
CCAGCGGCCCCAGGCGGCGGGGGTAATGAGGTACAAACAGGTCTACGCCGATGACAAAATCGGCCCCCATCTGGCGCACGGCGTCAACTGGCAGGTTGTCGGCCACGCCGCCGTCGCAGTACCAATGCCCGTCTAGCTGAACGGGGTTCACGAATCCGGGCACGGAGCAGCTGGCGCGTACGGCCGTTGCCAACCGACCTTCGCGCAGCACCACCTGTTCCCCCAGGTCTAGATCGGTCACCACGGTGGCGTAGGGGATGGCCAGGTCGCGAATGTCTAAATCCCCCAGCAAATCGATAATGAGGTCTTCCATTTTGCTGAAGCTGAGCAGGCCGTAGCGGGGCCAGGTGGGTCTGGCCACGTGCCGCCAACCCCAGCGGGAGGCCAGGTCGCGCATGTCGCGCATGGGCAGCCCGGCGCAGTACGCTGCGCCCACAATAGAGCCAGCGCTGACGCCCGCCACAAAGTCAATGGGGATGCCTTCGCGCTCCAGCACGGAAAGCACGCCCACATGGACGGGGCCACGGGCGACGCCGCCGCTAAGGGCTAAACCAACTCGGATACGGCCGTTTTTGCTACGCATTTTACACTTCTATCTACTAGAATTCTCAAATTTTTATCGGCAGATTACGCAGATTAAAAAGATTTTATTCGGTAAATCTGGGTAATCTGCCGATTTAAGAACCTCCCGGAGGTTCTAAACCTCCGGGAGGTTGGACGTGCTGTTAGAAATCGACGGAACGGCCGTCGAAGGCACACTGAAACAACTGCTCAATTTCATCAAATTCTGGAATGCGGCGGGACATGAGCGTGTTGGTATCAATCATCACGTGCTCGACGAGCGTTTCCATGTGTTCTTCCAATTCGGTGGCGGCGATGCCAGCTTCTTGCAGCGAGGTGGGCAGGTTGAGCTGCCGCATCAGGCTGCGGGTGGCGTTGGCCAGCTTTTGGGCGGCCTCGGCTTCCTCGCTGGCGGGCAGGCCGACCATGGCGGCCAAATCGGCATAGCGGCCCACGCCGCCGTTGGCCACAAATTCGATGGTGTAGGGCAGGAAGATGGCGGTGATACGGCCGTGTGGAATCTTTTTGAATAAGGCTCCGGCGCTGTGCCCCATCGCGTGGGCCAGGGCCACCTGGCTGTTGCCCAGGGTGATGCCCGCGATGGAGGCGGCGTTGGCCATTTTCTCGCGGGCTTCTTCGTCGTTGGGGCCGTCGGCCACGGCGCGGGGCAGGTATTGGAACACCATACGCGCTGCTTGCAGGCAGAGGCCGTCGGTGAAGTCGTTGGCCCAGCCGCAGCTGTACGCTTCGATGGCGTGGCTCAGGACGTCGATGCCGGTGTCGGCGGTGATGAAAGCGGGCAGGTTTTTGGTGAACATCGGGTCCACAATGGCGATGTCGGGCGTGGCCTCGCGGGAGCCGAGGGTGAGTTTGCGTTTTTCGGCGGTGTCGGTAAGGACGATGCCGTAGTTGGCTTCGGAGCCGGTACCGGCGGTGGTGGGGATGCAGATGAGCTTTGCTTTTTGGCGCAGCCCCAAATCTTCCATCGGGCTGATTGATTCTGGCTCGATGCCAGGCCGCTCGTACAAAATCCACATCGCTTTGGCGGCGTCCATGCTGGAGCCGCCGCCCAGCCCGATGATCCAATCTGGCTCATAGGCGAGCATGGCGTCTGCGCCGCGCTGGACGGTTTGCAGGGAGGGGTCTGGCTCCACTTCGGCAAAAATTTGGCTATCGATGCTGGCGTTGGCCAGGGTTTTTTGCACGATGTCGAAAAAGCCAAGTTTGGCGATGTTGGCGTCGGTGACGATGAAGGCGCGTTTGCCGGGCAGCATTTCTAGCTGGCTGAGGGCATCTTCACCAAAGAAAAATTCGGGACATTTGAAGAACCACATGGTTTACGGCCGTATCCTTCTCTAATTGTGCGAGACTTCAAAAGTCTTGACCATTTGTGTGTTTGGCAAAGATGTACGAAGACTTTTGAAGTCTTGCTGAAAAACTAATTTACGCTTCTGGCCAGTCGGTGTCTAGCTGGGCGCACGCTTCTACCAGCTCGATGGCGGCTTTGGGCGCTTTCATCACCTTCATCATGGGGCCTTTGAGCTTGAGGCGGCGGGTAACGAGCCCCTGGATGGGGTCTATTTTCTTTTCCAGCACGCCGCGCCACACTTTTAGCGGGGCGCTTAGTTCAAACACGGGGGATTTTTCGCTGGCATTGGCAACTTTAAACGCATCGCGACATTGGCCGTGCCACAAATCCATGTAGAGATAGATGGTTTCGGGCACGCCTGGGCCTTCATCGATGACAAAGTAGAAGTCGCCTTCCCAATTTTTGGCGGCTTCGGCGTAGCCTGCGCTTTCGTTGAGGGCGGCCATGACGGCTTTGACCCATTCGTCGGTTCCAAATTGAATCCCCATTTTGACCTCCGGGTACATGTGGTGAGTGGTTTGCTTACAAAAATTCTTAAGAGCGTATTTTGAGGGTAAAAGATAGCACAGCTAGGGCTGTTTTGCCAATTGTGCAGGAGTGTGCGGCATTTGGTTAAGGGTGACAATCAGGCCAATGAGAATCCAGAAGGCGAGGCCTGTTTTTGACCCCAGGGCGAGCACATCGGCTATGCCGTACACATGGAAGGCGATGAGCCCAGCGGTAAGGCCGAGGGCGTAGGGGCGCATTGGGGCATTCTGTTTGGCAGCTTGCCAGCCGAGGGTGAGCACCAATCCGATCAGGGCCAGGTAAATGATGAGGCCGGGGATGCCGATGTCTACGGCCGTATGCAAGAAAATGTTGTGGGCGTGGGCCACATCGTAGCCGGGGTCGATGGCGAGAGGATACAGCCGCCGAATGACGTGGCGAAAGCTGCCGAGGCCGACGCCGGTGAAGGGAAAATCTTGAATGGTGACGATGGTCCAGCGCCACATTTCTTGGCGGAAGCTAAGGGAGCCGAGGGAGCCAACTGCCGTTTGCTGCGCCGGGTCTTCCCAGAGTGCGGCCAGTCGTTCTGGCCCAATAGCCAGGAGGGCGGTAAACCCTATCAGGGTGAGAACGCCCAGCAGGGCGAAAAGCTGACGACGCCTTGGCTGGGTTTTGGGCAGGGAGAAGGCCCACAAGGCAATTAGGAGGTAGAGGGCGGCTGCGCCACCGAGCCAGCCGGAGCGGGATTGGGTGAGGATGAGTGCGCCGGTGGCGGCGAGACTGAGTGACAGCCAGAGGAAGTTGAGGAAACGGCCGTTTTGCCTTAAATAGCCAGCCCAGCCTGCCCAGGCCAGCGGTAAATAAAAAGAGCAGCGTACCGGCAATCTGGTTGGGGTGGATGCCGCTGTCTGGCTGCCCAGGCACGGCAATAATCTGGTTGGGCAGCCGGTCGATGATGGGGGTGAGCAGGGCAATCTTGGTGAGCCAACCCGCGTTAAGGATGCCCAACGTGACAAAGCCTAAACCCATCATGCCAAAGAGGATGAAGGCGAGGTGCCAAAATCGGACGGTATCGAGGGTGCGCAGCAGGTAGCGCAGGCTAAACAGGCCCAGCAAAACGCCAGTTGCTTTATCCAGGGTGAGGTCGGGATCGGCCGAGATGGCGATAGCCAGCCCCAGGACAAGGCTGAACAAGAGTAACGGCAGATCAATGGGTGTTGGGGCTGGCAGAGGGCGTCGTTTGAACAAAACGGGAACGGTTTCTATGGAGATGAGGCCAAGCAATGCCAGGAAAGTGGCGCTGATGAGGCGATCGGGGAAGAGTAGAAAGGGCAAACAGCCAGCCAAAATAATGCCTTCTGGCAACCACGTTTTATTTTGGCTAGTTGGTAACCACCTAATAGGCACCTTTGCCTCGCAGGACGACCCAGGGGGTTTTGAGTAGGATGTAGATGTCCATCCAGATGGAGTAATTTTGCACGTAGTAGAGGTCGTCTTCGGTGTGGAGGTGGAGGGGTTTGTCGGAACGGCCGTTGACCTGCCACCAGCCGGTCATCCCCTGCGGCACGGCAAACCGTTTGCGCTGCCACGGTTCGTACTGGTCCACCAGCCAGGGCAGTTCGGGGCGGGGGCCAACCAGGCTCATGTCGCCCAGCAGCACGTTGAGGAGCTGGGGGATTTCATCGAGGCTGGTGCGCCGCAAAAAACGGCCGATGCGGGTGACGCGGGGGTCATCGCGGCGCTTTTTGAAGAGGAGTTGGCCGTTGGTGGGGTTGATTTCCGTAATTTCTTCGCGGTGGGAGTCTGCATCGGGCACCATGGTGCGGAATTTGAACATGCGGAAGATACGGCCGTTTTCCCCCACACGCTCTTGCCGGAAGATGACAGGGCCTTTGGAATCGAACTTGATGAGCAGGCCGATAACCAGCAGAATTGGTAAAAGGCAAAGTACGGAAATGGAGCCAAAAACCAGGTCGAAAATGCGTTTTACCAGACGTTGCACGTCATTCAGGGCTGGATCACGCAAGTTGATCATGGGAATGCCACCAAAATCATCGACGGAGGCGCGGTAGAGGGCCAGGCTGAAGTAGTCTGGCACCACACGGACATGTACTGGCAAGTCATGCAAGGTAATGGTGAGCTTGTTAATTTGGCCATAGGCACGCTGTGGGAGGGCGACTACGACATCTTGAATATTGTGTTTTTTAACGACCGCTCGAATGTCGGAAACGGTCCCCAGAATATCAAGGCCTTCTTTTTGTTTATGTGTATCGTCGTCCAGGTAACCAACCAGGTTTAGCCCCATCCAATCTTGCTCTTGCATCATCTGGCCGACACTGCGGCCCGTTTTACCTGCGCCAACGACTAAAACCCGACGTTCACGAGACGGTTGTTTCCAGAGGCGATAGCTGATTCTAAATAGGAAGCGCCAACCCAAGATGAAAGTGATGTTGAAAACGACAAAGGTCGCAAACAGCCAGCGGGAGAACTCTCGGAAACCTAAATATAAGATGCCAGCGCAAACCAAGGCTGCCAGGGCCTCTGCGATGACGATCGTTTGCGCTTCATCAGTGACTTTGTAGATGCGCTTAGGATCATAAACTGAGGAGAGCAGGAAGGTAAAGACCCACACTGCGGGAACGATAAAATACAGCGCCTGGGAGAGCGTTATTTGGTCAACGGGTACAAGATAGGGGAACTGGGGGAGGAACGGCCGTATGATAACTGCAAGATACAGGGCAAATAAAGTTAAACAAGCATCTATAACCATAGAAAAAATAGCGAAATTAACGCTAAATCGCCGCAACATTTACTTTCCTCCCTTTGTATAGTAGTGGGTAAACAACAAGGTATCTTAAAACGATGATTTTAATCTCACATCATATAAACCGCGAATCTTGAGGTGAGTTTATCCGAATACAAATGGTGCGAGAAACACACTTCCTTTACGAAAACTGGATTATAACTTTGACTAGCAGGTAAGCAATAGATTAGGATATAAAAATAGAAAAGGCTTGAAAGTGATGTGAAACATGATTTGTAGAGTCTATAAATAAAGAAGATTCAGTTAGACAATCAACCATATCGTAATTCTTGAACTGGTGGTACAGCAGTATCCAAACTAAAATTCTTTAGTCTGAAAAACTGCAAAAACAAAAGCAAAAGAAACAATGGATTGAGTAATAAATATCTTTTCCAAAGTCGGCTCGGTTCCTGAGTTAATCGGAAAAACCACTCCAATCCCAAACGCTGCAAAATTGGAGGAGCCTGTCTAGATACACCAGCGTGAAAATCAAAAGCGGCACCGACAGCCAGGATAGGCATTGAAAGAAGGTCCCGATTTTCAAATGCCCAAATCTCTTGTCTAGGACAACCTAATCCAACGAAGGTAATTTGAGCACCACTATCACGAATTTGTTGCGCTATAATTTGCTTTTCATGGTTTGTGAGTTGTCGGAAACGCGATGATTGATAGCCAGCAACAATAATTCCAGGAAAACGTATCTCGAGGTTTTCCAGTAACTTTTGGAGTGTCTCAGGAGTGCTTCCATAAAAATAGACAGGTAGGTTTTCAGCTACAGCTTGCTGGCAAACTTTTAGTGTGAGTGTTGGACCGTAAACACGATCCACAAGTCCTGTTTTATGTAATAGATTTAATGCCCACTTGACAGGTTGTCCATCAGGAACCACCAAATCTGTTTGGTTCAGACGAAATCTATGTACTGGATCGAGTACCCCTGTCATTACACCATGAACGGCTAAAGCCGATACGGTCAGAGGTTGCGATGATTTTGCGGCACTTATAATTTCTGAAACGGCCGTTTCATAGTTGACCGCATTAACTTTAACACCTAATACATTTTTTTTCCCTCTGTTGATCATAGGCTAACCTTGCTTTCCTTCAACCAACGTTCACAGTTTGCCTCATAGATTTCCTGCAAAATGTGAGGTATATCGTAGTTCTGTTGCCAGTTTGGATAGTGATTCAGAAATTTCCTATTGTCACTAATCCACCATATATGATCTCCTTTTCGATTTTGCTCTGAGTATTTCCAGTTTAATTTATGGTTAGTAATGCCCTCACAAAGTTGAATGGCTTCTAGCATTGAACAATTACTAAATCGCCCCCCTCCAATATTATATACTTCCGCAATTCGTGGTGATTGATAAAATTCATAAAAGGCGTTGATTAAATCTGAACTGTGAATATTGTCCCGTACTTGCTTTCCTTTATAGCCAAACACAGTGTAGGGTTCACCTAAAACAGCGCATTTCATTAAATAAGCTAAAAAGCCATGGAGCTGTGCCCCTGAATGATTTGGACCTGTTAAACAGCCGCCACGAAAACAAGCTGTGTTCATCTCGAAATAACGGCCATATTCCTGTACTAACACATCAGCCGCAACTTTAGATGCACCGAATAAACTGTGTAGAGTTTGGTCTATCGACAAATCTTCTCGTATTCCTTTAGCATAGGTATGATGAGGATCAATTTCCCAGCGTGTCTCTTTTTCAACTAACGGCAGTTTATTTGGGGAATCGCCGTAGACTTTATTAGTAGATGTAAAAATAAAGGGCGCTGTGGGTGCATAGTTGCGTGTCGATTCTAATAGATTCAAGGTTCCATTTGCGTTGATAGTAAAATCCATCTGTGGATCTCGTGCTGCCCAATCATGTGAAGGTTGGGCAGCAGTGTGTATAACTATCTGAATATCCTTGTTATACCGAGCAAACAATCTTTCAATGCCTTGCTGATTTCGTATATCAATATCATAGTGAGTATAATACACTCCAAGCTCGTTCTCTAATCGGCTTTTATTCCAGGATGTCGATGCCTCATCGCCAAAAAAGATGCGACGCATATCATTGTCAATGCCAACAACATTAAATCCCTTTTCCGCAAAAAAAAGAGAAGCTTGTGATCCGATCAATCCTGTTGATCCTGTAATTAAAGCGATGCGCATAATCGTTCCTTAATAATATAATTTATTTATTTTGTGGGTATGGCACAAGGCGCAGCCAAGCAATAAACGCATCCCGATCGCCCTGAACCAAGATATTGTCATTAATATATTCAACTGTAACAGTTGTCTCAGAGTTATTAGATACGTATTCGACCGGCAAGTAAATGCATCTACTTGCCCAACTGCCATCCCCTAAATCCCATTGGAGCAGCCCAAGTTGATGCTCTGCTGTCCGAACTCGAAGTACTATGGGTGCAGGAACACTGTTTTGGGCAAAAATTTCTACTTGATAAGAAGTGGTGGCGAGCGGCACAGTTACGGTAATTGATTCTGCCCACCACAAGCGCAAAAAACTTTCAAAGTTTACTCGGTTATTGTCAACTTCTGAGAGTGAATAAGGCAGACCAGAAGATGTCTCTTGTATAAAGATGGTACTTAAAGGTATCGAGTAATTTAAGTTCAAAGCAGAATTATACATTATCAGTTCGGAGGGCAAAACTTGGATTCGCTTATATAAAAATTTAGGGTTTGCTTCGATCTGGTGACCGTGAATAGTTATTGCTTCCGCATGTGTTAGCAATGATTCCACATTATTTTGAGAACACAAACGACAAAAACGGGATCTGGTAGTATCGGACTCTCTACAGTTATTTGTCTGTTTACTAGCTAGATTGGAAGCGCACAGCTGACACAAGTTACTCTTAAAAGCAGACCACGGAAACGATAGTGCGATCATTAAGATGACTGCGGTATATAACAGTATGAGGTTGGACTTTCTGTTCATGTCGCCACGGTTATGAAAACATTTTCAATGTTTTGCCAATACAATTCAGTGGTATAAGAGGTGAGGTACTTTTGACGACCCTTTTTCCCCATTGCTTTTGCCTGATCCGGATGTTCAATCAAGTAGGATAATTTCTGTGCCACTGCTACGCTATTATGCGGTTTGACAAGAAAGCCTGTTTGACCATCATCGATCAAAGTACTTATTCCACGCCAATCAGTAGCAACAACAGGTAACGAAAACTGCATTGCTTCCAAAACCACTAAACCGAAGGTTTCGGACTCGTAATAGGATGGAAAACAAAATATATTCGATGTCGAATAAGCTTGCCATTTATCTGTGCCGGTCAAAATGCCTGTCATTTCCACGTATTTCGAAAGATTGTGGGTTGTTAAGAAATCCTTTATTCGGTGAGAAGTAAACTCACTGTCCACACCGCCCACCAGTTTTAGCTTAAACTTGTAACCCTGTTCCTTTAGCTGGCGGCAGGCATCAAGTAACACAAATATGCCTTTTGATTCACGCAACATGCCGACGAATAGAATTTGAGTATAGTTGTTTGGAAAATGTTCCGTACCATACCTTACGAATGCATCATCAATACCGTATGGAACTATAAAATCCCTTTTTAGACCAAGAACGGTGCTGTCTGGTGGATTTTTATCTGCTAGACGAATACCTGCATTTGCATTCATATACGCAAGACGGAATAGAAGACGTATTGGTTTAGGTAGGTTGGGATAAAGCTGACTGATGCCTCCTGCATGAAAATGAAAAACAATCTTTGGAAAGAGCCAACGGGTTGCTAGCAGAATTAGGATGTCTCTATAAATGGGAATGCGATTAGGCCCAGAGGGCGGATAATATAAAATATCTGGCTTGAAGCGTAACCGTGCTTGCCAAATTTGAACAATCACTTTTACCAGATGGCGAATTTTAGAGAGGTGGAAGCGCCCTATTTCTTCAATGCTGTTTGAAAAAGCCATATTAATGTGGACAATCTTGATCTGCTTGTACTGACCTTGAATCATTTTTTCAATCATTACAGATTGTCCAGTATATGGTGGGGGCACTTGACCAACAACTAAAACTCGAATCATGAGATTTTCTGTCCGATTATTAGAAGTTGCTGGAAGGGCCGATGCGCTAAAAATAGATCCTCAAATTTTTGGGTAAGTTGCAAGGGAGTCAAAGCCAATATTAGGCGAACTATTCGCAGAAGAATACGAGAAACTATCGGTATACCATAAGGGTCAAGCTCTCTCTCCAGTAAGAAGCCAGTCCATTTGTCTACTTGGTTTTCAGCAACTGGCTTAAAGCCTGCTTGGCAAAGTTTCTCATGCAAATCCGGTTTGGTGTAGGCACGGATATGTTTTGGATCATACCATGTTTCATTTATAGGTACATTTATGAGCACCAGGCCCTTAGGTTTGAGAGCTTGGGAGAACTTTTGCAACAATTTGAGATCGTCTGGTACATGCTCTAAAACGTGTGAACATACTATTAGATCAAATTCTTTAGGAGTAATGTTGTTTTCTTGATCGATCTCTGCTAGCTCCACCCTTCTCCCAAGAAGAGCATGTGCTTTTTGCACGGCACTCATCGCATGGTGAGAGAGGTCAAAGCAGTAAGCCACTGTAGGACGAGGCAGCTTTAGCAAGAATGTCCCCCATCCACTCCCATAGTCTAGCATTTTGAAAGAAGGCAAGTCTTTGCTAACAAAAGAGCGTAGCAAATGCCAGTTTGGCTTACTTTTCGCTTGTTGATCAAATGAGACAATAGAGTGCACAAGATGCAAGAGAGGATTTTTATCTTCGTACAGTTGATTGTAGTATTTTTGATTGACTGTTTCGATTTTTTCTTTACTCATCCAGCGACCACTCTTTGAACATGTGCTCTAGCAAGCGTTAAAAATAAAATAGCAGGGGTAATTGCTTGTACAAATTCCCAGTAGTTATCTTGAAATCCCAAAAATAGAATATACAGTACCATAGTAATTATAGCCTGAGGCATATAAGGAAAAGCCTTTATTTTTGTAAAACGCCATTGGAAAATCGTCCTGCCTGCCGCGAAGCCTACTACCATCAGTCCTATAAACCCAAACTCTCCATACAAACTGAGCCAACTGTAAAACGGGAAAAAGGTTGAGCCTCCATTAGGATAACGCAAAAAGAAGGTCCGCCAAAGAGACAATATATACTTGTTGCTAGCTTCAGTGGCGAAAGCGGGTAAAGGTATCGTCGTGCCACTTATGTATTCTCCAGAGCGGATTAGTGCTGCCCTGCTTGAATAGTGACCCGGTCCCAAACCTAATAATGGTTGCGCAGGTCGATCTTGTGGTAAATAAACAAATGTATTGTAAGTTGCTAAAGTTTTATAGGATCCTCTTTCCAAATCGAATGTTATTTTAGTGAATCGGGAAAGGTTACTAAGATTGTTGGGTAGAGCATATGTAATAAATATAATAATTAAAATTAGGCCGGACAAAATCAAAAACAGTTGCGGAAAATGTATGCGCGTAGAGCGTAAACGCCACCGAATAACGATGCTTAAACTGGCCGCGGCACCTAAAAAGAGAAAGGTATGGAACACAGAGGTCATTAACCAGGCCACAATTGTGAAGCCATAAAGAAAGAGTTGCCTTAGGGAGAGCCGTGATCTTTGAGTAGCCAGAGCATAAAGCAACAACGTCGTTATCAAAATAGCAAACATCTGGTTACTGGCTGAAAATGTTGGTCCAAATCCCGGTTCTATTGTTCCGCGAATAAAATCACCAGCCGATCGGTCAAAACTATTCAAGCGGCTGAAAGCGACTCCTCCTTGGATTAAGGCATAAGAAGTTTGTGTTAATAAAGCTACATTTACTAACTTGGAGATTGCTTCCAGCATTGGGGCACTAGCTAGTGGGCGCAAATCCATTACTAAAAGTAAAAAGGCTGAAATAGTTAACAAAAAAAGATAATGGTTGATTAGAGAATAATCGGGGGTGAAGAAAAAATAAACAAGCCCCATGACTGTGTAGCCTAGCAGCAGCAGAGAAAAGCGAGCAATATGCTTAGCGGGCAATAAGCCAACAAAAAATATTATACCCACGATGAAGATTATGGCAGCCATTTGTCCGGCTGCTTTTGAGGGTGAAAAAACAATTACGAATAACAACAAACACAACCACCATAGACGTCGTTCCTGAGGCGAGAGAACACTATACCAGGAAGGTAGGTGCCAAACCCACGGAGGCTTGGATAGGGAGGTTGATTTGTTCGTTAGCAAGGTTCGTTTTCCTTGTGCATCTGGTTAAGGACCTGTCGGACGGGTACTAACAAATTTTCAATATTGCGTGGAGTTACAACAACAGAGTTTAAATAATTGAATTGCCCCAAAAAGCAATATTTTTGATACCGGTCCATTACTTCTGGATTTGGCTGGTGTCTATGCTTTTTCAGTTCGCGCAACTTTTCTTCAAGCTCATGATAGGAGAATATGCGGGTTGCTTCTGGATAGGTAGCAAAGAACACATTTCCCAACACAAATACAGGTATGCTCTCTTGCATGGCTTCAAAGCTGACCGTACTGGTTAAAATCACAACAGCGTCAAAGTCAGGCAGATTAGCGGGTAAATTATAGTCAGGATGGAGCAAAACAGTGTTTGGATAGGACAACAAGCGTTGATAAAATGTCACATCACGAATGCCGATAGCTGACTTGTGTTCCTTGACAATCAATTGTGCGTTGTTGGGCAAAGAAAAAGCAATATTTTTTAGTAGCTCGAGGTCATTTTCATAATATCGCGCCAGAACTGACGTCGAAGCTTCTGGTCGAAAATGCAAAGGATGTAAAACATTGATTTTTCCATGTAAATTAACGTTATTGGCAAAAACATTTGCTTGCAGCGCCCGCGCATAGCGCCAGTTGCGCTCCAATCGTTTTTGATATGAACGCAGTTGGTGCAGCGCCGTGTTGCCACTCTCGATCGATCGGGGAACGGGGATTGTCATCATTCGCCATATTTTTGACAACATCCCTTTTTCTCGCCAGTTGATTGTTTGATCTAGCATGTAATCTGGTTGACCCAACGGGACTGGTTGAGATGGGTTGTCAGCAATGTTTGGCAGCATTTTTTCGCCATACTCGTCTAAAAAAACATTGATATTCCCCGGGATGCGAGCAGATATAAACCCTAAATATGGCACGTGGTTTTGCTGTGCCATGTGAAAAGCAATATATAGAAACGCATTGGAAGGTGGCTCACTGACTACCAGATCTGGGTTGTGCTTTTGCAGAACTTCTCGGTGAAAAAGTACCAGCTTCTTGTAAACATCCCACTCATTACGGTGTTGACCAATGAAGTAATGATCTCGCACAAACGTTGGATAAGTCCACCAGTAGTTTAATTCAACAGCCTCAAGAACTGTGGAATCTAATGAAACCTGCAAAAAGTCTGAAAAGTAATGGCATTCGCCCAGCCGAGATAGATCAAAGCCTTTATAGCGCTCGTAGTAAGGCGATGTAGAGGCAAAGATTACCTTACAGCCTTGTGAGTAAAGTGCTTCAGCCATTTGATAAATGATCTGTACGAAATAGCCGGGAGAGTCGGCTATCAGGAAAAGGATTGTTTGATTCATTGATTGCTCCCACCCACAATTTGGCGAGCGAACCACCATTTTAATACACCAACGACCGAAAACGAAAGGATAGTTGCCAGGGCTGCGCCGATAATGCTAAAGGAAGGAATTAGAATGGTATTGAGTATAAGATTTAACCCCAGGCCCCAAATGACTGCCCACATAATACGTCGATCCTGACCGTGAGCATACAGCTGATAATGAGGAATCATCGATAAGTTTAGTACGATTGCACTGCCTAATAATAAAAAGTATGCTGGTAACGCCGCTAACAATTCTTCTCTTTGTAGTAAGAATATTAGCAAATATATACCTACGGTCAGCACTAGACCGATTATCATGGATCCTCGAAACACGCTTTGCTTCAGTCGTTGTAGTTGAGTACGATATGTGACTAAATCACCCCGCTCTAGACTGGAAACGATTTTGGGAAAAATAATAGACACAAAGCCAGCAAATACAAATTCCTGAGCAATGTTTGCAATGCTGCCAAATAGTGTATAAATTCCCACTTCTGTATCGCCGTGAAAAAATTGCACAAAATATCGATCTGACAGATCAATAATACGATACGCAATGATGCCGATGAAAAATTTGTAACCGACCTGAATACCTTGCCATATCCATGTAAAGTCCACGTTTTTCTTCTGAAAATGGAGTAGTCCCATTTGCGTTAATAATATAGCTCCAACTATTACACCTAGAAAAGCTGATCCAGCCCACAAAGAAAAGATAACGTTTAAGTTTTGCCAAGCAGGCCAGAGCCAGGCAACGAGTATCACAACAAAAGTCCAGCTCCCGTGTAGTAGAAAAGATACCAAGTAAGCGGCAGTTGGCCGAGATAATATAATGAGTATCCGGTAGATTTCCTGGCCAATATGAACAAAAATGACCACCACATAGAACAATAGCGCTGTAGACCATGGTAAAAATCCGCCCCAAAATATCAGCAAAACAAAAGGTAACACCAGTAAGTAAGCCCCTACATGCATGACAATTTGATTAAGAACTATGTTTGGTCGTGCTTCCGGTTTAACTGCTAATATTTCTCGGGTCGTATACGTATGGAACTCTAATCCTAGGAGATAAGTAACTAAGACGACCGAAGTAATAAACAGACCGTAGATTCCCAAATCGGCAAGAGAAAAAACTGTGGCAAGATATGTGACTAAAATGAACTTGCCAAAGATTGAGGCTCCACGAAGTCCTAACCCCACCAAATTATAATTATTGGCAAATGTCATCAAGTTGGAGATGATATCTTTATAGGAAAGGGTATTTCGCATAATCTTAAACTAGTAGTGTCGTGATGTGTCGTTATTACGTATTGCATATGAGTTTTTTTTGTGTTATCAAGCTATCTGCGTTTCTATGTTTTTCATCTTTAAGATAGCCGATAATTACAACCTCAGTGGACAAGATTATGCACGGCTCCCGATTAGATCCCATGATATGGGTGTACCGCGCTTAATGTTCATGCTAGCTTTTTTCCCCAGTATATCCTCCAAGTGTCTGGGATGTAGTCCATAACCTGGGCGGATCGAGCGCACGTTATGGATAGTAAACAGCTCTCCCGCAGTAACCTCTTCTACAACAAACAGTGAGCGGCGAAAGTTTTTGCTATTGGTTTCGGTCTGTGTGGGACCATATTGAACCTTGCCTAGCGCTTGTTCAGCAGTGCGAACCGCCGAAACCATCTGCTTAAACTCATCAGGCTCTAGGGAAAACGCTGTCAGGCCCTTTCATGTCGCGTGAAAGAGTGAAGTGCTTTTCAATAATGCAAGCACCCAGCGCAACGGCCGTTACCGGCACCGCAATATCCATCGAATGATCGGATAACCCAACCGGCACGCCAAACGTCTGGGCCAGGTTGGGAATCGTGCGCAAATTCATATCCTCTGGCCGGGCAGGATAAGCGCTGACACATTTGAGCAGGGCCAATTCTGTCGCGCCCGCCTGGTACAATGTTTGCACCGCTTCATCCAGTTCGGCTAAGGTGGCCATGCCGTTGGACATGATAATTGGCTTGCCGGTTTGGGCAATTCTGCGCAGCAGCGGCAAGTCCACGTTTTCAAACGAGGCAACTTTGTAGGCGGGCACGTCCATTTGTTCCAGGAACGCAACGGCCGTTTCATCGAACGGTGTTGAAAACAGAGCCATGCCTAACTCATTGGCAATCTCTTTCAGCTTTGGCTGCCAGTCCCAAGGTGTGTAGGCTTCCCCATACAAATCATATAAGTTTTTTCCTTCCCAGATGGTGCCTTCGATGCGGAAATAGGGATTATGGCAATCAATGGTTAGCGTGTCGGCTGTATACGTTTGTAACTTTACAGCATCAGCGCCAGATTCCTTTGCCGCTTCCAGTATTTTTACCGCCAGTTCAAAATCATGATTATGATTTGCCGACATCTCGGCTATGACATAGGTTGGTTCATTTGGCCCGATGCAACGGCCGTTTATCTTAATATCTTTTTTCATCGCTAGTAACCATCCACTCAAACTGCTTGCAACTTTTTCCGTGAACAATAACTTCTTGTTTGGCACATGTGAATCCCGCTTTTTCAAAAGCACGACTAGATGCCTGGTTTTCCTGCAAAACAAAACCTGTGACTTTCCTAACGCCTAGTGCTGCGCACGCAAGGTGCCGAGTATACTGCAATAACCTGGTTCCAGCACCCTGGCCACGCCCTTCAGAAGCTACTGAAAAGCTTATTTCTGCTGCATCATTTTCCGTAAGATCATACCGGATTTGCCCAATTGGTTCCCCCGCACGATACAGTAACCATAAACGGGCTCGCTGGCTTTTTAGTTTATTCTTAAACCATCGTTGATGATCGTCCCAGGGGATTGGGTCAGAGTGAAAAGCATTGGCACGAACTTGGTGGTCGTTCGCCCAATGCCAGTATAGTTTACTGTCTTCGGGGAGGGCGGGGCGAAGGGACAACTGGTGCCCATCTTCTATGAACACAGCTTGCATCATGGCGGCAACGACCCGCTCGGCTCCGAATCCATCGACTAGTTCTTGTCCACGTTGAGCCATTTGCTGGCGCTTTGGGTGGTCTGCAAGATACGCTTGTAAGGCTTGGCCGATGCCAGCGGCATCAACTTTTTCATACCAGCCCAGCTGATGTGCTACCCCAAGCCGTTGCAGCGTGTGAGCGATGCCTTTCTGGTTTTCGGCAATGATTAAAATGAGTGTTGGTAAGCCTAAGAAGGCCAGCTCCCAGTTGGTTGTGCCTCCAGCCGAAACAGCAATGTCGGCTTGGGCTATGAGGGCAGGGATGTCTGCGGTGTTTTGTAAGAAGGTTATCTGGTGTTTGTGCTGCAGGGCAATGGCCGTTTCTTCCAGCACATTTTTGTGTCGATTTGCCGCGCCAATCAATACGGTGACAGCGAGTGGTGTCTCTACGAACGCTAAAGCCTGCAGCACTTTCAACGTTTGATTGTTGGCATCACTCCCACCCAATGTAACCAGCAGCTTTTGGGCCTCCGGTTTTGTCTCTCGCTCCCAGCCCACCCAGGGCAAAAATTCAGCTCGTAGTAGGGCATAATCGCAGCCCAACAGCAGCTTCGTGTTAGAGTTGCGCTGCGAATAAAGGCTTTCGCTGGCGTATACATTTTGGTTTAAGACAAGGTTGGCACTGTAATCCTCACAATGTCCAAAGTCATCGACAAATAAGAGTGGCAAGCCAGCCAGAGTGACTTTTTGCTGATAATCTACCCCAAAGTCATAGCCGTCTACGACCAGCCAGGCAGCATTTAAGTTTTGGGCATGGGCAATGGTTTCCGCCGCATCTGCTGCGCTGCCAACTGCGATGTGATCTGATATGTAGCAGAGGTGAACATTTTCTGCCGCCAAACGTTTTTCAAGCCCGACCAGCCGCTCTGCCAACAAGAACCTGACCTGCCCTCCCTGCCGTTGCCACGCCTGAGCCAGCGCCAGACACCGCATCACATGACCAGTGCCTCTCTGGGTGCTTGCATCGGCTCGAACTAATAAGTGCATACTCACTACGCACCAATTTTCTTTTGTTCAATTTGCTGGTTTATAAGAAGCCAGTCAGGATGTTCTTCTAAAAGTTCTAAAACATCGTGCCAGTTAAATTTATCGTGGCCAAAGTGATGGTAAATGCGGCGGATTAATTCCAAATCTTCTGGTGTATCAACCGTCCAGCGGTGGTGAGAGTAATCAACTGGATTCGTAAAACCACCGACAGAAAACAACTCCGTTTGCTGGTACAAATACGGTGTTACATGTTCTCTGGTGCTGGCGTTTTGATCTTCTTGCCAGGCTCGCTTGAGTGCTTCCATTGAAAAAACTTCAGTATCTAGGCCCCTCGGAAATGTGCGGTATAGGAAAACATTTGACATGTAATCATAAGCTGGATCTGCCGCTAAGAAATGAGTGACAACCTGGTCAACTATTTCTGGCTCTATAAGCGGGCAGTCGGACGTAATTCTGACAACTACGTCAGCTTGATATTTTGTGGCGGCCTTGTAGTAACGATCAAGTACGTCAGTCTGGCTGCCGCGCACGCAAGGCCACTGCATTTGGGCACAATAAGCCACCAGCTGATCATCGATTGTTTCGGTCGTAGTGGCAATGACAATCTTGCTAAGCGTTTTTGCCCTTAGTAACCGATTAACGGCACGGGCCAGCATAGTCTCCCCCGCAATATCTAAGAGGACCTTGCCGGGCAGGCGGGTGCTGCCTATCCGGGCCTGCATAATGGCGACTATGTTCACTTTTGATAAGCCTCCACCACTTTTTGAACGGCCGTAACCACATCTTCCACATCGCTGTTGGTCATCTGCGGGAAAATCGGCAGGGTGATGAGTTGCTCATAAGCGGCCTCGGCTGTCGGGCAATCACCCGGTCCGGTGCCAAATGTCTGCCGATAATAGGGATGCAGATGCACGGGAATGTAGTGAACGTTGACACCAATGCCTTCTGCGCGTAAAGCCTGAAAAATAGTCGCCCGGTCCACGGTTAACCTTGCTAGATCGAGCTGCACCATATAAAGGTGGTAGGCATGAGATACACCGGGTCGCACAGCCAGCGGGGCCACGGCCTCAACTTGGGCCAGAGCAGCGTCATACAGATGGGCAATTGCCTGCCGCTTTTCTACCCAGCCAGCTAATTTTTTGAGCTGGCTAATGCCCAAAGCGGCTTGAAAGTCTGTCAGACGATAGTTATAGCCCAGGTCCACCATCTCATAAAAAAAACCACCCTGCTCGGCGCGCTGGCGATGGTCGGTTGTGATGCCGTGGTTGCGAAACACGCGCATCTTTCTGGCCAATTCGGGGTCATCGGTCGTAATTACACCCCCCTCGCCGGTGGTGAGATGTTTTACCGGATGGAGACTAAAGGTGTTCAGGTCGGCGAGTGTGCCCACGGAACGGCCGTTGTAACTTCCCCCAACCGCGTGACAGGCATCATCAATGATGACAAGATTGTGTTTCTGCGCAATGGCAGTGATGGCGTCATAGTCACAAGGCTGGCCTGCGTAATCCACTGCTACTATAGCTCGGGTACGCGAAGTGATTTTTTCTTCAATCGTGTTGGGATCAAGCAAAAGTGTCTCTGGTTCTACGTCGGCAAAAATGGGTTTGGCTCCCAGATAAACGGCCGCATTGGCGCTGGCGGCAAACGTCATGGGGGTCACGATGACTTCATCGCCTGGTCCTGTCCCTGCAGCGTACATGGCGGCATGTAAAGCGGCCGTGCCGTTACTTACAGCAACTGCTTCGGCCGCACCCGTTTTTTGGGCGAAAGCCGCCTCAAACTGACCGATTGTAGGTCCCGTCGTTAACCAATCGGAGCGCAGCACTTCAGTGACGGCGACTATATCTTCATCATCAATGGATTGACGGCCGTAAGGTAATACCGCCTGACGGATAGGTTCTCCACCCTCTATTGCCAATCTAGCCTTCATCAATCATCCTCTGCAACTCTTCGGTTGTTAACCATTGATCATTGGTGTCGCTGCTGTAAGAAAAGCCATCAGGCAATGTTTGGGCGCCGTCCCAATTTGTTGCCTCCCACCATGTATGTGCAGGTTTAATCACAAACCTGTCACTTAGCTCCACAGCCTGGCGGGCCTCGTCTGCGGAAATCATTGATTCATGTAGCTTTTCACCTGGCCGAATACCAATCATCTTTATGTCGCATTCGGGGGCCATCAATTGTGCCAAGTCCATTATGTTCATGCTGGGGATTTTGGGGATAAAAACCTCACCGCCATGCATTTTTTCAATGCTGGAAATGACAAATTTCACGCCTTGTTCCAGCGTAATCCAGAACCGTGTCATGCGTTCATCGGTAATTGTTATCGTACCACTTGGCCGTTGCTTGCGGAACAAAGGTATCACGCTGCCGCGACTGCCCACAACATTGCCATAACGCACGCAGGCAAATCGTGTCCCTTCTTTACCCCTGTAAGCATTTGCCTGCACAAAAAGTTTTTCCGCTACTAGTTTTGTTGCGCCATATAAATTCACCGGTGCTGTTGCCTTATCAGTGCTCATGGCCAAAACGCGCTCTACGCCGCTATCTAAAGCCGCTTCAATGACATTCTTGGCCCCCATAACATTCGTCATGATGGCTTCAATAGGATTGTATTCGCAAGCAGGTACCTGTTTTAGCGCGGCAGCGTGTACAACAATGTTAACCCCCTTCATCGCACGCCGTAAACGCGCTTCGTCTCTGACATCACCAATAAAATACCGTAGAGAACTATCATTAAAACCCGCTGTGCGCATTTCATGCTGCTTTAGCTCATCACGACTGAAGATGATTAGTTTTTTCGGCTGGTATTCTGCCAGCATGATTTCAATAAACTTTTTACCAAAGGAGCCTGTTCCTCCGGTAATCAATACTGTTTTTTCTTGCCAATTCATAGAAATAGTTGCTCCTAGTGCAAGTTAAAATCAAAAAATGCAACCGCTTTGATTGGTTGCATTGAGCCAAATAAGATTTGAAAGCTCAAAAAGCCTTGACACAGTTGGCATTTTTGTTTGCCGCGCTGGAATAATGGCTAATGTGTCAAACAACTTGAGTATTTAAGTTTTGGAAACAGAAGATAAATCAGGCCACTGTTTCTTGTTTCCACCAAGTATAAATTATGAAAAATAAGGTGGTTAGTGAAAAAGTTGCAACGCCAGCAAGCGCAGTCAATTGCAAAGCGCGTGTGCTTTCTGGTTTAACTGGTATAGTTGCCTGACTAATAATACGTAGCCCACTTTCGTCATCTTGAGCAAGGATTTGTTCTTCTTGTGCTTTTCTTGCTGATGAAATAAAAGTTTCCTCAGCTATAAGTCTGCTTCTTTCCAATCGTTGGTTTTCGATGATGGCCTCTTGCAAAGATTGTTGGAGGACTAATACTTCTGGTTCAAGTGACTTAAGGCGTTCTTCGATTATAAAAAGCTTCGTTTGCAGATATTCGTTGAGCCGTTGAAGAAAGGCTGTTTGTTCACCTTTAGTGTTACCAACTAAAATTGTCGTTGAGTCGATCTGTAAAGGCATCTGTTCGTTATTATTTCCGTATGCCTCTAGTTGCATATTAAGTGCTGTAATTTGATCTGCTAATGTTGTAACCGTGTCGTCAGGCAGGTTGCTGATTTGGTTTTGCATAGTTTGACTATCATGTAGCAGTTGGTTAATTGTTTGCTGGTTAGTCAGTAATCTGGTTTGCTCTTCATTGTAGAAAGAAATCGTGTTGCTTATTAACGCGGTGCGATTAATTTCTTGAAACTGAATAAGATTAGATTCAGCCGTTGCTAGTGTTGTTTCTGCAAGGGATAATTGTTCTTGAAAAAAACCAACAGTATTCTCATTTTGTTTCCCGTAAATTGAATTGGTGCGGTCAATGAAAATCTCAGCCCAACGGTTAGCGATGTCAGCTGAAATGGCTGGGTCTGTTGTTGTTGCAGAAAGGCGAATTAGGGAGCGGTCATTGCGTGAAGTTGCTTCTAAAATTTCAGTTAGATCCTCAATGGTTTGAATATTATTTGATGTTAGCGTATTGTCTTCAACTAATTCGAGTAAGATGTCGTTGCTCATTGCCAATTCTGGTATGACATTTTTAGGTGCATTATCGATAATGGATTGTATACGAGGATCAAAGTTGAAAACGTTTGAATCGCCAATCACGAGCACCGAAGCTGAAGCAGTGTATATTTTTGGACGGGAGTATAAGATGAAAAAAGTTGCAACTGCCAAAATGATACTTGTGCCGATGATCCATTTTGCATTGCGTAAAAGGTTTTGTATATACGGCCGTAAATCAATTTCTTCTTGCAATATATCCTCCAATTAAAAAAATCAAAGACGATAATATCTGAATTTATCATTGGAGCAAATAGCATCATACTGGCTACGTAGGGCGATTGCATGACTTATGTAAATAGCGTGGTGGCGAGAATGAAGAAATGTGGTGAAATACGGGCTAAAAAGGAAAAAGCCCATGAAATCCCCCTTGTTATTAGGTATCGAGACGCATTTTGCGGCGGTTAGCGATCCACGTCAATATGGAAAAGTTGACCACCCGCTTATAAATATCATTTTTATTACCCTTTGGCGTCCTGTGCGGCGCCGATGACTGGGTGGCCATCACCGATTTTGCCCAAGCCCAAGAGGAGTGGCTGGCCAAGTATCTTGACCTGAAAAACGGGCTCCCCTCGCACGATACGTTGGGACGAACGTTTGCCATCATCGACCGCGAAGAGTTCCAACAAGGTTTTCTTAGCTGGATGAGCAGCGTTAGCCAACTCATAGCAGGTGTCGTGGCGATAGATGGCAAACAATTGCGCCGGTCGCATGACAAAGGCATTGGCAAAGAGGCGATTCATATGGTTAGCGCCTGGAGTGTGGCCAATGGCTTAGTGCTCAGTCAGCGCAAAGTGGACGAAAAATCAAATGAAATTACGGCGATTCCCCTGTTGCTAGAAGCGTTAGATTTGACCGGCTGTATCGTTACCATTGACGCGATGGGCTGTCAAGAGAGATTGCCCAACAAATCGTCGAGCAAGCAGGCGACTATGTCCTGTCCCTCAAGGAAACCAGGGACAGTTGCATCAAGATGTGACCGCAATGTTTGACTACTTTGAGGGTATCGCTTTCAAAGAGATTGACCATGATTACCACAAGACGGTCAACAAAGGGCATGGGCGCTTGGAGATACGAGAGTGCTGGGTGTTTGAACCAGCGGCCTGGTCAGACTATTTCCGCACTCTCGACAAATGGGCTGGGCTGCAATCAGTGGTCATGATTCGTTCACAACGTCAGGAAGGTGAAAAAGTCACCAGTGAAACACGCTATTTCATTACCAGTTTAGCCGCCCAAGCCGCCAAGATTCTCCAGACCGCGCGCCACCATTGGGGTATTGAGAATGAGTTGCACTGGGTATTGGATGTTGCTTTCAACGAAGACCAAAGCCGGGTTCGACAAGGATATGCGGCTGAAAACCTGGCTGTCATTCGTCATTTGGTGCTGAATTTGTTGTCTCAGGAACAGAGCCACAAGGTAGGCAAAAAGAACAAGCGATTGCGTTGTGCCTGGGATGTTGCTTATCGCGAGAAGGTATTATCAGGCTTCACAGCATTATGTTAACTTTCATGCAATCGCCCTAACTGGCTACGGTACTGAAATTACAGAGATTGTAAAAGTTCTTAGGAGTATTCTTCTTCTACCACTCGCTTCAGAATTAAGTAAAGTGCAAAAAGTTTTCAGAATTTAGAAAGTGAGGCATCATAGACAGATGCCAAAGAAAATCAATTACACCTTAACAACCGAATCTCTTGGACTCATTGAGCAAGCGATCAAAAATCACGAGGACCTTCGCGTGCGCCATCAGGCTACCCTGATCCGTCTGCTCCATCTTGGCCAAAAAGCCCGCTGAGATCGCTAAGCTCCTAGCGATTCAACCCAGCCAGGTTTACTATTGGCATAAACGTTGGCGAAGAGGGCATTGATGGACTAGCGGACAAACTACGCGCAGGCCGCCCAAAAGCAGCCGATGCGCAGTATCGCCAAATCTTAGAGGAGACGATGGCTAAAGAGCCGACCGAGTTAGGCTATGCCTTTAACGTTTGGGATGCAAAGCGGCTTATGGCTCATCTAGAGCAGGCGACGGGGATTCGCGTTACGGAACGCACCTTCCTCAATATTTTAGCTGAGCAAGACTATGTTTATCGTCGCCCTAAGCACACCCTTGACCCCCTGCAAGACAAAGCCGTCAAAGCCAGAGCCGAAGCGACGCTAGAAGAGCTGAAAAAAAAGCTGAACGCGCCGAGATCGAACTTTTCTTTGTGGACGAAACGACACTGAGACTCCTGTGTGTACTCATAAAGTGTTGGATGAAGCGCGGTCAGCAAAAGCGGGTAGCGGCACCAGGACCGGCTCAATGGCATCACCTTTTCGGAGCCTACAACTGGCGCACCGATGAAGTCATCACCCTGCCCGTAGCCAAAGAACTCGGCTTCTTTCTCCAGCTTTATCCAACTTCTGATGGCGACTGCGCCTCAGGACCGACCGGTTGTGCTCGTGATGGACAATGCCTCTTACCATCATAGCCAGGCTTCCGAAGCACTTCTAGCCTTTTTTGAAACACGTTCGACAGTCTTCTGGTTGCCCCCTTACTGTTCGGACTTAAATCCCATTGAGCGCTATTGGCGGCACCTGAAAGAGAAAGCGTGTGCCAATCGCCTGTTCAAAACGATTGATGAGATGATTGATTCGGTTGATAAGGTACTGACTATTCAGAACGAGATTGCCCATTCTGACAGATTCTTATTTACGAAAACTTTTTGCTGACTACTTAAGTGGTTGGAAAAAAGTTTTTAAAATTCTTTATCAACAGATTTTGCAGATTTAGGGGGAAAAATCCGTGAAATCTTTGATGATTATTTTTCAAAAACTTTCGGCACTTTACTTAAGTGTTTCACTAACAAGAGATGGTGGATCGTTGATGGAGTGCTTCAAAGAACAAGCGTTCGTATTTGTCTGTAACAGATTCCCAAGTATATGTTTCATTTGCATGCTTACGCGCTAAAAATCGGTACTTTTTCACTTTATCAGGATTCTCAATTAAACAATTCAATATGGATTGCAAACTATCAACCCCTTTTTCACCATTATAAGAAAAACCGGCTTGGCCAATTGTTTCCAGATTCTCGGCTATATTATGTGCTATAACGCAGTTGCCAAATGCCATTGCCTCAATGAGTGCCGGGTGTGTGCCTCCTACTCCTGAAGTCTCTACAAATAAATAGGCATTGGAATTAAGTTCTTGATACCCTTTTCCAAATACGTACCCAGTAAAAATAATTCGTGGATCGTTTTCAGTTAGCGCATGCAATTGTGCTTTGTATTCTTCGGCATAAGCTGCATCGCCCACAATGACGCACTTCATATCTGTATTCAAATGACGAAAAGCGGCAACTAAATGATGGATGTAATTCTCTGGTACTCAGCGACCAACAAACAAGATGTATTTTCGTGGTTCTAGACCGAATAGTGCAAGCGTTTCTCCAGGTGACAAAATTTCAACATCGGAACCAGATGGAATGTAGGCAGGCTCTCTCTCATAAAGGTCCCGATAGTATGTCTGGACAACTTGAGAATCTGTGATGAATAAATTGGGTAATTTAGTAGCCAAATATTCAGAATATCGAATATATTGTTTAGCAAAGGCAGGCCATTTTTCACGCTTCCAGTCTAAACCATCGACGTTAAGCAATGTTTTTGTGCCAACCAGCTTGGGAATCCAGGTCAAAGGGCTGTTGCCAGCAATAAAATAGAGGGCAATATCGTAGTTTTGGGTGAGGGCATGAAGCGAAGATAAAAAAGAATGAGCGATTGTGTCAAAGTATTTATTGGCAATGGTGGGTAATTTTACGAGGCGGATTCCTTTATAATACTCACCTTCATACTGAATGTGGTGAGAGCGGCAATAAACAGTAACTTCGTGGCCTCGTTGAACAAGGCGTTGGCCAAGCTGTTCAGCACATGTTTCAAAACCACTGTAGCTTGCCGGAATTCCCCTTGTTCCAAGGAGAGCAATTTTCATTTTGTTATCGTTCCGTTTGTTTGGTAATGATAGATCTTTCCCAGCGAAAGTAAGAATCCAATTCACTTTAACATTGCAACCGTCTCTACCTGATCACGAAAAAGATCTGCAATTACGTTATCTAATTCGACTAGCTTGTAGGGGGATGGAGGAGATAAAGGGGTTTGGGCATATTGAATTAATTCTTTGTCTTGAGGTAGATTACAAAAGGCAAGTATTTGAGCTAAGCTATGATTAGGATTCTTAATCAAATCTTCGAAATGTAGCAAATAAATGTTATTGGGATGTTGTTTATACCTTTCTATTCCAGCTTGCATTGTAACAATCCACTCCACTGCTGCCATATCGATCGGCCGGATAAAATCCCTGATTTTAGCTTCTTTCCCTACAAAGAGGGGATTGTTGTTAACAAGTTCGTTAACCATAATGAGCCATTTACGACGATTTCTGCCCCACCAGTCGTGAATCTGTCCATTAACGTGTACTGCCTCGCGTAGAGACCAACTCTCGATCGAATGAATTGTATCCCAATCGTTCCGAACCAAGAAGATAAATTTAGCGTCAGGGAAAATAGCTTGGACAAACGGTATACAAAAAATCATTTCGGGGTTTTTGTCTACAATCCGTTTAGAACCCGTGAGTGTAGCATAAGCACCAAATAATCTGCGGGCTGTCTGTTTAACAGTTTGACTGGCATCACTTGCATATAATCTATAACGGCCTGGAATTGTGGTCGTATAGTTGCCATTTACGTCTTCGTAATTATGAATGGTGTGCCATATGGCCTTTGGTTCATTTAATAAACCAACATGCGGATGGAAAGATAAAAGCGTTGCCAAAATAGTAGATCCACTACGACCAGATCCTACGATAAAGACCGGTTGTTTTATTGATTTCCAAAAACTCAGATGCTTTTCAATAGCAAAATGGGCGAAAACGATGGAATTTAGCCAGCGATGACTGGTTGTGAGAGGGCGTCCTTCAAAACAGAGGCGCGTTACGATTCTTCGTAATGCGGAGATGGGACGCCTTTTAAGATATTCTAGATCAACTTGGGCAATCATTTACTGAGCGGTTTTGAAGGAGGCGCAAGCGTCCTTTAATCTTGATGAAGAATTTGTGTGTAGAACTGTTTGGTTTCTTGGGCAATTGATTCCCAGCTAAAGCGTTCTGTAACATCTTTTTTTGCTGCTTTTGCTAACCTAGCAGCATATTGTGGATCTGCCAATAGCTTTTGTATGGCAACGGCCGTTTCCCGGGCATCGGTGGTTGATACCAATAATCCTGATTTCCCATCCTCGATGATATCCTGATTACTTCCTACGGCCGTTGCTATCACCGCTTTTCTCAGACTCATTGCCATTAACAAGGCTGCACTTTGGTATATCCATTGATAAGGAAAAACAATTACATCAGCTGTCGAGAAAAGGAGCATCATTTTTTCGTCACTTACTCGTTCTAGCTTCCATATCACATTTTTACTAATCCCAAGTGATTTCACAAGTGCTATTTCCGAATTTACGTCTCTATCTTGTGTTTGTCCTGCAATGACTAAGCGAATATCAGGCCAAGTTGCTATAAGGTGACTTATAGCTTCAATTACAAGATCGAGACGTTTGTTTGGTTTAATGGTGCCAAAAACTAAAACAATTGGCGTATTTGGCTCAAGTCCTAGACTGATTTTCGCTTCAGAGGTAGTAAACTTTTGCTCAGGAATATATTTTGTATAAGCACCTGGCTGAATAAAAATGGTTTTTTTTAATAAATTTGCATCTAAATCAGCTAATTTTTGCATAGAATGATTTGAATTTACGATAAGACCAGACGCATTCTGGTAGATCTTATGCAAAAATCCATGCCGGGCAACCGTAACGTCGGCACCATAAGCGAATGGAACCACATCATGTATGGTGATGATTCGCTTAGTAGGTATTTTTTCTAAAACTTCCAAAAATAAATAATCCAAAATCGGTATCTGAAAGAAATGGAAATGAGTAATTTGGGGTCTACTTCGCAGTATTAACTGTTTGATTTTTAGTAAAGAATAGGCATATCTAAGACCACGAATATACTTAGGCGTTTCTCCATAAATGCCTTTAAATCCCGGTAAAATGGTTATATGTTCGGGTCGCAGCAAGTTTATTGCCGTTTCAAATGTCGAAACAAGTGTTATATCAACATCTAATTTGTTTAGTTCAGCTGTTAAAGAGAAGTTATAGTAATGCATTCCCCGATTTGCGCCCACAGTGTCAATCATAAAAACAGAAAGCATTTTTATTGCTCGCTTAATTTTCCAGATATTAAAGGTAATGGTATCGTCGTAAACCCGGTCTTGTGAGGAATGTAACAAGACGTTTTGAAACCTGGGGCATTACTTGCTGCCATACTTCATCTGGATGTAAATTGATATTGCCATTTTGAAAACGACATGGATTTCCCCAAACTGCATGGCTGTTAGATAAATTAACTTGATTATGAGGTCCAATTGGGAAATTTCGTGACGCTATATTCAGTAATCTTGTGACTTTAGATAAGGCTTCAGTGGGTTCCTTGATAAAATCCTCATAGCGCATAAAAAGGAAATTTTCCTGGGGTTGATGCAATAAAAGTTCTGTCAAAAAATTATATACGTTCCACCGCCACGCGCTTTTTAAAGGGTTAAATTGGTGCATATAAACAGTTTCTTTAGCGGATTTTTGTTGAATTTTCTTTTTTCCCCAGGAATAAGCTACTCCGCGTGAATCTCGAACTAAGTGCAATGTATAAACCTGAATATTGGGAATCAGACCAAGTAAAAAAGCATAGGTGGGTCGTTTTGATGAATCCACAATGAT
This sequence comes from Candidatus Leptofilum gracile, assembly GCA_016713825.1. Taxonomy (GTDB): domain Bacteria; phylum Chloroflexota; class Anaerolineae; order Promineifilales; family Promineifilaceae; genus Leptofilum; species Leptofilum gracile. The sequence goes on from JADJOJ010000009.1 coordinate 312,974, forward strand.
CTCGGCCCCTGTGATAGCAAAGATTGCATTATATAAACTTTCGAGATTTCGCAAATATTCGGCTAATTCCTGGCGCAATTTTTCTTTTCCACCTGGAAACAACATTTTCCACGCGAAACGATTCCGGGTATAGATATTTCTCAGATGTTCCATTTCACTGAAATCGATGCTCTTAGAATCGAATGCCTTAATAAAAATCTTTTGCCATATAAGACATTCTTTCGCTGGTACACCGCAAGCACACATTCTATTGTCCATTAAGAAATGTCGCCATATACTCACCGCTTCGCCAACGAAAAAAAAGCCATCAATTTCCCCTAGAATATTCCCTAAAATCGTGCTCCCACTTCGACCTTCTCCGGCAATATACAATATTTTGCGCGGTGAATCTTTTTTCATATCAAAAATTCCCAATTCCTAAAGACTTGCTTTCTTAGTTGAATACTTTGTTAAGAAAGAAGTTCAACTTTTTCTTAACGGTTCATTAATCTTTGCTTTATCGATGATTTTTGTTGATTGCTATTATTAGTCAATGCCGTAAGCCAAGTTTTTTATAAATTGGAAAAGCTTGACCACTTCTTTAATACGTAGAGCTAATAAGCTTAAGGCGAAAACAAACAAACCGATAGCCGATTTGAAAAATATATCTAATATAGAAGCAACCAAAGGAACAGAATAGGAAAACTTGAATTGCTCCTCTAAAATTAATAAAACTGTGACAAGCAACAGTGACGCTAAAGCTACGCGAGCGAAAAATGAAATTAAACTTGTATCAATAATTTGAATGCGACGATTTAAAATCCAAGCAGACAGCAAAGTTATCGCCGTTCGCGATAAAGTTAAAGCTAATGCTAATCCTGGTGCTCTAAAAATAAAAAATAGAAAGAAATTAAGAATGAGATTGAGAACAAATGAAGCCAATCTAAACAAAAATGGTCGTTTTGTATCCCCTATCGAATAAAAAGCGGTTTGTAGAGCTTGAAATACGGCCCAAGCAGGTATGCTAATCAAATAAATACTGAGAAAAAATGCTAAAGTTAGAGTGTCATCTGCCCTAAATGCGGCTCTCTCAAATAGTAACCGAACAATGGATTCGCTTAAACCTATAATTAATGCAGAAACCGAGAAAGATAAAAGAATCAGAATTTTTATGGATGTGATCAAAGTTCTTTTATAGTTAATGATATCATTATTTATAGATTGTGAGGAAAGGTATGGTAAGAATGCAGTTGTTACGCTGCCTACAAAGATATTATCTACAGCTCGAAGGATTTGTTTTGCGTATCCTATGGTAGAAACAACACCAAAAGGGAGAAAAGAAGCTAAAAATCTTTCAATAAGCACATTCCCTTGCCCCATAAGAGCTCCAGCTAATGGATGACGCATTTGATGTAAGGCCATTTGGGTAACTCTATCTTCAATAGAGAAAGATAATTTATATCGAAAGCCTCTGATGAAAAGACTGGTCATAATAAATACTAATTGTGCAAATGCGGCAATTACATAGCCAATAGCTACCGTATGAATTTCAAGTAATGGGGCTAAAAGAATTGTTAGTATGACAGAAAAGTTTTTTATTAGACTAATAGCTGCTGGAAAAGCAAAACTGTTTGAAGCATTTAAAGAGGCTTTTACCACTTCAATAGCTCCAACCGGGATCACTGTTAAGAAAAGTATGCGACTAAGGTCTATCGCAAGACTTTTTGTTGATTGAGTAAGACCTGCTCCTAATATACTTATTGTAATTGGGGATCCTAAAATTCCTATTATGCTAATTGGGATAAAAAGCATAAAACCAGCGTTTATCAAATTATTAGTTAGGTACCATACATTGTTTTTTCCTTGTTCTATCCACACTTTTGCGAAAAGAGGGACGAGTACAACATTTATAACTACTAAGCAAATCGAAGAAATAAATTGAGGTAATGTGATAGCAATAAATAAAGCGTCTGTTTCTTGACTAATCCCAAATCGGCTTACAATTATAATATCGACCATTAAAGCAGATATAAATCCCAGGCCACTAATAAAGGAAATCTTCCCAGCTGAGCTAATAACATAGGAAATATTTTTTTGAGGTTGAAACTTAGCCATTTATAGTTTTAGGGGAGAAAATCAGGAAATGCGTTTCGTAACTTTCTAAATAAATTTGCATAAATATTGGAGCCCCAAACTAAATTCTTCCGTAGCATTTCCAAAAGCTTAAAAGTTAAATAATTTAATTGTGTTATTTGGAAATCTCCCCAAGATATCGGGGTTTTATAGTTCCATATTTTCATGTATGCACCAAAAACAAATTGCACTTGTTGATAAGTTTCGGGTGAATAATAGCTCCAAAAATTTTCAGGTTTTTGGTCTGTTTTGTTTACAGTTGGCAATGGTCGATTTTGTTTAATATTTAGCAAGTGTAAAAGATGAGCAAAATCTTTTTGTAAATATTCGTAACGAATAATAAAGTCAAACTGATGGGGTCTCGGACTACCCCAACTGTCATATGGCAGACGGTAAAATTTTAACAAATAGTCACTGAAAGATGCATTATTGTCTGTTATAAAATGAAACTCTCTTAATTCTTGACTAGAAACATGTCCTCCATTTATCTGTAAATATTTTTGGTCGGTGTAAAAGTTTTGATGGTTTGTCTTATATTTGAAGAATAAAGTGACAGCAATGTCAAGTGGATTACGGATTCCCGCAAAGGAAAAATAGGTTTTCTCTACAGGTGAAGCCAGCTTCAAAAATTCATAGTAGTGTGCATGCTTATGTAATATAGGCTCTCCATCATAATGTTGGCATAGTTCTCGGCTGATTCCCGTCGAAGCAGTATGTGGCATTTCAATGAAAATGTATCGATGTTTATGACTGATTATCATAGTTTGTGCAATCGATTATGTGCATTGTTTTCTTAATACACCTTGTAAGTGCTAAATAGGACAATTGTACCGTAAGAAAGTATAATAATCTCATTCTGTCAAGTACTGTTTATCCAAAATGGAAGGGAATCATGAAATTTAAGAGAAATTATAATCATTTAAAAAAGTTATTTTTAACGGTTTGTTTTTTAGCCGTCGGTATGTTTTTTTCGGCTATTAGCCCGGCGTTCGCTTTTAATACACAAACCCCACAGTTTCCTAATGCTGCTAACGTTACAGCTTGTGCTGATTTTGCTCAGGTTGATGTGGGTAGTTCAGTTGAAGGTTTAGGTACGGTTTATCCTACCCTCAATATTAGTACATCAGGTAATGCAATCTCCGTGGCCGAAAATCAACAGCCCCGAGCATACGGTGCACCTAATGGAGATGCAAGTATTTCCAACGGCGGTGTTTCAATACTTGGCAACGGTTTTTCTGATATTGAGCAGCAGCATGATTATTCATTTACCTTTGCGCCCAATGTAACGGTAGATTACTTTTCTGTGAATATGCTGGATTATGGTGACTTTAATCCAAATTTAGCTACTGAGCATGCCGTTGCACTTGTAGCGTATGATACTAATGGTGAAGTAGTTAGTAGTGACACGCTGTCTTTTACGAGCGATGGTGACAGATTACCACAAGGTGGCTCGGCTGGAGACCTTTGGTTAACTGGTGACGCAGTCTCCTCTATGCCTGGGGACCCTGGAAACTATTTCTTTACAGTAACAGGTAATGCAATTACCCGTGTTGCTTTAGAATTTTCAAGTAATTTAGGGGTAGGGGCAACCGATCCTTTCTTTGCTCTTTCCGTCCTTTGTTTTTCCACGGAAGATCAGCCAATACAACCGCCTGCTAGTACCGTTTGCGCAAATTTTGCTCAATTGCCAGTAGGAACTTCGGTAGAAGGCTTAGGCACAATTCATCCTGACTTAAATATCAGCACAACAGGTAATGCGATTGTGGTCGCTGAAGGGCAAACCCCTAGAGCCTATGGTGCACCGAATGGAGATAACAGCATATCAAATGGTGGCGTCGATGTACTCTTAAACGGCTTCTATGATGATACGCAGAGACATCAATATTCGTTTTCCTTTGCACCCGGTGTAACAGTTGATTATTTCTCCTTGAATATGCTGGATTATGGCGATTTTAACCCAGTTATGGCTACGAATCATTCAGGTTCACTGGTAGCCTATGATGTGGATAAAATATTATTGATGTGAGCGCTCTTTCCTACACGAGTCCAGCAGAAAGATTGCCAAGAAGCGGTTCTGCCGGTGACCTCTGGCTTACCGGTGATGCTATTACTGCTAATCCAGGGCAGCCGGGGAATTACACATTCTTTGTAGCGGGTTCTGATATTGCTAGTTTAGAACTGCAATTCTCCAGCAATGTAGGTGCTGGTCCAACTGATCCGTTTTTTGCCATGTCCGTGTTGTGTTTTGATCCAGCAGATGAGCCAGTGGATCCTCCCACTAATACTGTTTGTGCTAATTTTGCCCAATTGCCTATGGGAACTTCGGTAGAAGGCTTGGGTACTGTTCATCCTGATTTAAATATCAGCACAACAGGTAATGCAATTGTGGTTGCTGAAGGGCAAACCCCAGAGCCTATGGAGCACCGAATGGCGA
>JADJOJ010000010.1 GCA_016713825.1 Candidatus Leptofilum gracile
GCCGCCTGCTAGTACCGTTTGCGCAAATTTTGCTCAATTGCCAGTAGGAACTTCGGTAGAAGGCTTAGGCACAATTCATCCTGACTTAAATATCAGCACAACAGGTAATGCGATTGTGGTCGCTGAAGGGCAAACCCCTAGAGCCTATGGTGCACCGAATGGAGATAACAGCATATCAAATGGTGGCGTCGATGTACTCTTAAACGGCTTCTATGATGATACGCAGAGACATCAATATTCGTTTTCCTTTGCACCCGGTGTAACAGTTGATTATTTCTCCTTGAATATGCTGGATTATGGCGATTTTAACCCAGTTATGGCTACGAATCATTCAGTTTCACTGGTAGCCTATGATGTGGATAGAAATATTATTGATGTGAGCGCTCTTTCCTACACGAGTCCAGCAGAAAGATTGCCAAGAAGCGGTTCTGCCGGTGACCTCTGGCTTACCGGTGATGCTATTACTGCTAATCCAGGGCAGCCGGGGAATTACACATTCTTTGTAGCGGGTTCTGATATTGCTAGTTTAGAACTGCAATTCTCCAGCAATGTAGGTGCTGGTCCAACTGATCCGTTTTTTGCCATGTCCGTGTTGTGTTTTGATCCAGCAGATGAGCCATGCACCGCCACTAATACTACTTTGTGCTAATTTTGCCCAATTGCCTATGGGAACTTCGGTAGAGGCTTGGGGACTGTTCATCCTGATTTAAATATCAGCACAACAGGTAATGCAATTGTGGTTGCTGAAGGGCAAACCCCCAGAGCCTATGGAGCACCGAATGGCGATAATAGCATATCAAATGGTGGGGTAGATGTACTCCTAGCAGGTTTTTATGATGAAACGCAAGGGCACGAATATTCGTTTTCCTTTGCACCTGGTGTAACGGTTGATTACTTTTCCTTGAATATGCTGGATTATGGCGATTTTAATCCGGTGTTGGCTACAAACCACTTGGTTTCACTGGTGGCCTATGATGTAGATGGAAATATTATTGATGTAAGTTCCCTTTCCTATACAAGCTCAGCAGATAGACTACCACGAAGTGGTTCGGCTGGGGATTTGTGGCTCACTGGTGATGCTATTACCTCTAGTCCAGGGCAACCTGGTAACTACATGTTCTCTGTAATGGGTTCAGAAATTGCTAGCTTGGAACTGCAATTCTCTAGCAATGTCGGCATTGGCCCAACCGATCCGTTTTTTGCCATGTCCGTGTTGTGTTTTGAGCCAGAACAGACTGATCCAGAGTTGGATCCGCCAACGGCTTCGCTGGATTTGGTTGAGCTCAAGCCTGCGCCGCTGATTGGTGGTAAGTATCGTGTACACTATGCTTGTAGCGAAACGGCACCGAATCTGGTTTCGGCTACGATCAATGGGTACGATATGGTTGATGAACAGCAAATCCGGTTGATTGTGGATGATAATGAGCTGGTGCGGTACGGGACAGGGCCGTGGGCCAATGAGGTGTTATTGATTCAGGCCCCTGCGTTTAGTTTTGACGTGACTTGTGCCGATGATAATGGTAATCAAGTTTCAACCAGTGTGATTCCGGAATTTGTCATTCCGTAAAGCGTGGTAAGCGATAGTTAAAATAAAAGAGCGGCTCGCTTTGTGGCGGTCCGCTCTTTTTTTTGCTAAGCCTGTGCGCAAATGGGGGGGGATTTCGCTTGACCGTTTTTAACTTTGGCGTTTCGGTAGATGATCAAGCCTTGGGCTTCGTTTTCTGGACAAAAGTTATTGGTGAACGAACCCTACGGCCGTTTCCCCCACAAACATTTATCACTCTGCACTCCCCGCAAATAATGCATTTTGGATGAAATTCAGCGACTGCTGCAGCGCTTCCGGCATATCCGGCGTGGCTTCTAACGTGGTGACCGTGTGAAACGTGGTGCCTTGCAGAGCCGTGATTTCATACAGGTAGCGGTCGCAGCAGGTGTCTTCTGGCAGATAGCTGCCATTCAGGCTGAAAAAGCCGACGCTGTCCAGGCTGTGGAGCAGTTGGCTTACCTCATTGGCCGACAACCCCGGGGCGAGGCTGCTGTTGGTCTCTACCCGGCCATCGGTAAAGATAACCCACTTCTCCTCGCTGCCGCCGATGCCCCCAGAACGTTGGAAGATAACGGCCGTATCCGGTTCATACGTCGCTGTCGGCGCAGCCGTCGCTGTGGCGGCCAGTTCGTCTTCCGGTGCATGTGCCGTTTCTACCGTGCAGCTAACCAGGAGCGGCAATGATAGCCAAAAAACAAGCCAAACCGGGAGCCATTTAGAATTCATTTTTTGTCCTTTCCCCGCAAACCCGTACCAACCTGGTTGGCTGGGCTGCTTGAAATTTATCCGGTGACACACTTTTACGGAGAAACGGTCAGGTTGGCGACCAGCAAATTGAGCGCTGTTGTCATATCATTTTTGCCCGTTTTTACTTCTACATCAATGCTCAGCAAATGGCGGTAAATTTGCTCTAGCTGCACCATGCTGAACCCCTGGCACTGCTGGTACAGCTTGCCTACCACAAAGCTGTGCATCTTCAACTCCTGGCCGATGGCCGGCGGCCGTTTCCCCTCATCCGCCAGCTCTTTTACCTGAATCAACAGCCGAAACTGGCGCATGAACATAGAAAACAAGTAAAACGGATCAGCCCCCTCGCGGAATTTTTCTTGCAGCAGTTGTGAAGCGCGACGGCCGTTTCGGTTTCCCAGCGCATCCACCAAATCAAAAATACTGGCCTCCGCCGCGTAAGGGCTTAGCAGCTTCACCTCGTCAGACTGAATCTCTTCGCCGTTGCAGTAGAGCAGCAGTTTTTCAATTTCTCGGCTCAAGATGTCCATCTGGCTGCCGATGTTGACAGCTAACATGTGGGTCGCCTGGGGCGAGATACGGCCGTTCTCCCCCTCCACCTTCTGCTTGATCCACCGCTCCAGCGTCGCCCCCTCTGGCTTGCTAAACTGCTTGACATAGCCACTTTTTTCGCTCTCCGCCAGCTTTACCAGCGGATCGTTGGCCCGCAGCGCTTGCGGCTCCAAAAAGAGCAGACGCGTCGTTTCTGGCAGGTTAGGCAGGTACGCTAGCAGCTGCTTCTGGTACGATTTGTCCAGCTTGCCGCTGAGCAAATCCCGCACAATCACCAGCCGTACCTTCGCCAAAAACGGCATGGCGCTGGCCGCCTGCTGCAGCTGCGAGAACGTCACGTTGCCCTCCAGCTTCGTCGTATTCAAATCCAGCATCGCCGGATCGCCCAGTTTGCCAATCAGCTGGGCCACCGTCTCTTGCTGCGCGTGCGTGTCGTCACCGTGGAATATGTAAAACATGATCTACCCCTCACCCCAACCCTCTCCCTCAAGGGAGAGGGAGCCAGTTCCCCTCCCCGTCGGGGGAGGGTTAGGGAGGGGGTTAATTTACCGTCGTAATCCGATAAGATTTTGCATTTGTCTGGCTGCCGCCAGTGAGCAGCAGTTGGAACAGCCGCGTAACCGGTGAAGGCTGCACAGGGCGGATGCTTTGCAGCTGCATTTCCTGCAAATCCCCTTCGACCGTATACCGGGCCTGAAGCTGCACGCCAATTGGGCGCGAAATAATCAGCGAAACCACCACCGCCAAAATGGCCGAGGGCAGTGCGCCCAGCAGCACCGTCAGGCTCATATTTTGCTGCTTTTGGCGGCGCTGCTCAATGGCAAAGCTGGCCTGGGCGGCCACGGTGGCCATCGTGGCCGTGGTTAGCAGCACGGTGCCACAGTTGGGATGCACCGCCAGGTGATGCTCACCCTTTTTCATCCGGTTGAATGCCTCTTCCACCGCATCGGCCACATCATTTTCACTGATGTTGCCGTAGATGTTCAGGCTGAACCCTTTGTGATTGGAGTTGCCCTGGGCGCTGAAATTTTTGTGCTTTTCGCTAAGCACATGAATGGTGGCATGTTCCAAGCCATGATTGCGTCGTACGCGGCTGATGAGTTGAGTAAGCATAAAGCCTCCGGCTAAAGAGATACATTTTCTTGATGAATGCTTTTTGAAGAAAACGATCTCGTCATGTTGTGGCCGGTCTCTGACCGTGCCACTAAACCGGCTCGGTCAGAGACCGGCCGGAGCCAACACCAAAATTTTTAAAGTATCAAAATCAATGTGCGATCTCAATGGGTCAATCGTAAATCGTTATGGGCCAATCGTCAATTTGAAATTATTGAGAAGTGCCAGGCACGGGGTGAGCGATCCTGCGTAAGCGAGCGGCTTTAACCCCGTCCCTGGCACTTCCATTAAACGGTCACTTTGAAATTGGGATCAAAGGTAGGCAGGCCCAGATCGGGCATCGGTTTACCAGCCAAAAAGGCGTCCAGGGCGGCTTCGGTGGCGTGAATGTCGTCCCAGGGGTATTCGGTGGTGATGAAGCACATCGACTGCTCGTGCCCTTTGCCCGCCACCAGCACAAAATCTTCCGGGCGGGCCAGGTGCAGGGCAAAATGGATCGCTTGCCCCCGGTCGGGAATGCGCCAGAACGTTTGGCCTTCTATGCCACCTTCGGCTTCGCAGCCAGCGGCCATTGCCGTCAGAATGTCATCCAGCGATTCGGTGCGGGGGTCTTCGGCGGTGAGCACGGTTTGGTCCGCCAGTTGGGTGGAGATTTCGGCCATCAGGCGGCGCTTTTCCGGGTCGCGCTTGCCTGCGCTGCCAAAAACGGTGATGATACGGCCGTCTCTCCCCATCTGCCCCAAAATCCCCCGCGCTGCCTGGATCGCTTTTTCCAAACCATCGGGCGTGTGGGCAAAATCCACATGCACAATAAACTGCTGCCCGCGCTGAATCTGGTGCATACGGCCGTGTATCTGCCCCACCGCCTGCAATCCTTTTTGAATGGTTTCTGGGGCAATGCCCAGCGCGTGCCCCGCCCCGGCGGCGGCCAGCATGTTGAGCACGTTGAAAATGCCCAGCAGCGGTGAGCGCACCGGCAGCGCCTGCCCATCCAGGTGCAGGGTAAAGCTGGAGCCGCCCGGATCCGTCACCAAATCGGTGACGTGCAGGTCGGCGGCGGGGTTGTGCAGGCTGTAGCTGATCTGGCGAGGAGCCTTGATGGCGGCCAGGCGCTGGTAGGAGCTGTCATCCAGGTTGAGGATGGTGGTTTTGGTGACGGGCGCGGGCTTGTGTGGCGTGGCGTCGTTGCCCGCCACGCTGCGGAAGAGGCGCTCTTTGGCCTGGGCGTACGCTTCAAAGCTGCCGTGGTAATCTAAATGTTCGTGGGTAATGTTGGTGATGATGGCGATGTCGAAGGCAACGGCCGTTACCCGATGCTGCGCCAATCCGTGCGAAGTGGTTTCTAAAATGCAGTGGGTCAGCCCCGCATCCACCATCTGGCGCAGGTAGCGCTGCACCACCGGCGCTTCCGGTGTGCTCACGTGCAGCTCCAGCGCCTCCTCGCGGTCGCCAATGATGGCTTTGAGGGTGCTGACCATGCCGGTGCGCAGGCCAGCGGCGCGCAAAATTCCGTAGGTCAGGTCGGCGGTGCTGGTTTTGCCGTTGGTGCCCGTGACGCCAATTGTGATCAGCTGCTGGCTGGGGAAGCTGTACCAGGCGGCGGCGAGCCAGGCCAGCGTTTCGGCGGTGTCTGGCACCTGCCAGTAAACCACATTTTCTGGCACGGTGAGGCCAAGTTCGGCTGGCGATTTTTGCGCCAGGATGAAGGTGGCGCCCAGCGCAATCGCTTTGCCAATCCAGGGATGGCCGTCGCTGCCGGTACGTACCCGGGCGACAAAACTGCTGCCGGGCTGCACTTCGCTCGTTTTTTCGGTAAACATTTGGATGGCAACGTCGGGGCCAGTGTAAGATGGTGGTTGCAGGTGAGGGGTGTGGTGAACGGCCGTTTGCCAGTCGGCTATCAGTTGCTTGATGCTTCGCATGGGAGATTGGAGATTGGAGATTGGTGATTGATTATTCACTTTCCACTTTTCACTTTTTACTTATCACTGGGTTTATCCCAAATCGCGTTCCCTGCGCTATCAATCCCGTCACGCCAGACCCGGCCACGCTCATCACCCGGCTGTCGGCAAAGTAGGGGAAGTCGAAGGTGACGGGGTCGCCAGCGGCCAGGCCGGGCAGGGGCATGAGGCGGGCGGTGAGCGGCTTGTGGAGGCGGCTGGCCAACATGGCGACGTCGAGGAGAACGGCCGTTAACGCCCCTCGCTCACCTCCCCGGCAGCGGAATGGTATCCAGCCCCACGCCGCAAACGGCGCTGTAGCTGAGCAAATCTTGCACTGTCAGCACTCCCTCGGCGGCGCGGCGAGCCAGCACAGAATCTTCCAGCACGGGCAGCATGAGGCCAGAGAAGCCGCAGGTGGGGAAGTTGGCCCGGGCAATGGCTTCAGTCACAAAGCCAGCGGCAAACAGGCTGCCTGCGCCGCCCAGATGGGGCACGCCCAGCGCTTCCAGCGCCCCGCCCAGGCTTTTGTCATCGGTGGGGAAGGGGGCCAGGGAAAAGTCGATGCCGCTGAAGGGGATGCCGAATTCGGCGGCTATTTTTTCGGCGATGAGGGTGAGTTGGAAAGCGGCCGTTTCTATTGCCTCAATCAAATTTTGCCGCGCCTCCGCCAGGGTGTTTGCTGCCTGGATCGCTTGCAGCGCAATGTCGGCCGACTCTACGGCGATGGCAAAATGGGCCGGGCCGCCCTGGTGATAAGCCACTGGGAAAAACGGCGATCCGGGGGGGCAGTTGGCCAGGGCGGTTAAATAAAGATTGCCAAAGCCGTTGGCCAAAATTTTGCTGACCGTTTGAATGAGAACGGCCGTTTGCTGGCAGCGGGCGGTGTCAATCTGCCCCTGCGTGTCGGCAATTTCCACGGTGGCAAACAGCACGTCGGTGGCGGCTAGCAGCGCCGGAATCTGCTCAATCCAGCGGGCTTCATGCCGCAGCAGCACTGGCCCCAGGCTGATGTAGCTGGCTCCGGCGGCCTGCCATTTTGCGGCCAGCTGCTGGGCGTCGTTATCCTTTGTCCACCAATCGGGGAAGGGGGGCAGGGCCAGCCGGGTGCTTTGCAGGGGGTAGGGGAAGGGGGTGCGAACGGCCGTAAAAAAATCGGCCATCAGCCCGGTCGGGAAATCAGGGTCACAAAATAGAGTTACAGAACGAATATCCATACCGCGCTATTGTACCCAATTTGACAGATGGCAGGAATCACCGCTAGAATCAGCCTCCGTCAGCTTTCCAACTGGAGAAAATTAGCTAACTGGCGGGTCAAATGGATAAATTCATGGATATGTCTGCAGAAACAGACCCACAACCAGAAAAAGAAACAGATGTCGTGGAACCGGTGGTGGCGACTGCTGAATCTACCGAAGAGCAGCTCTCTGAGCCACAAGCGCAGCCAAAACGTTACGAGCGCAAGCCAAAGAGAGGGAAGTCAGGGTCACGCCAGCCAGGCAAGAGCCAGAGCTCGCTGCGCCAGGTGGCAGACCGGTTTGCGGCGTGTGGGCGGTGCAGCTATTTCTGGGCGGGGTATAAGGTTTTGTGTGGGGAAGAGGCTCAGGAAACGGCCGTAAACCAAAGCGATGAGGGCTGGCTAGATTTGCAATGGAACGGCCAAATGCCAAATTTGCTGCTGGAATCGTATGGCATTCGTATGGACGTTGAGTTTTTCCATTACGAAGGGTGCTGCAAGGAGTGCCGCCGCCGTTTTGTGTACCATGCCCCCGAGGCGGAGGCTGAACCAGCCAGCCTGGCTATTGAGATTTCGCCGCACAGGATGTAGTAGCGGCTGGCTAGCCTAATCTGTGCTGGGTTGGGCTGCGGTGCCGTTGCCTGGGTGGTGGGAACGGCCGTTTGCCTGAACCACCGCCCCCGTTTCGTGTCCGTTGGCCGGGAACAGTCCCGTGTCGATCATGTCGGCGCGAGGCAGCGAAACGTAAAATGTGGTCCCTTTCCCCAGCTGGCTTTCCACTCGAATGCTGCCGTGGTGCTCCAGCACAATCTCTTTGGTAAGCGCCAGCCCAATGCCCGAACCGGGAATGGTTAGCTGCCCCACCTTTTTGCCCCGATAAAACCGGTCAAAAATCAGGTCGAGCTCTTCCTCGGCAATGCCAATGCCCGTATCCGTTACTTCGATAAAGATATTTGTGGTATCGCTAGAGGTGTGAACGGTTACGCTGCCCTGCGGGGTGTAGTTAACCGCATTTTTCACCAGGTTGGTGATCATGGTAATGAGTTGCTGCTCATTTCCCCAGCAAATGGCGTTTTCGGCATCGGTGATGAGGGTTAGCTGCACGCCAGCCAGCTGCGTTTGTGGCTGGTGCCAGGCAATCACCTGAGCCGCCAGCCGGTTGATATGAACGGTAGAAAAGGCACCCCGCCCCGCAGGAATTTGCGAATATTTAACAATATCTTCGATCAGCTGTTCCAGCCGGTTGGTATGGGCTACCAGCACTTCGTGGTACTGCTCGAATTTGCTCTTGTCTTTGTTGCGGTACATCAAATCCAGGTACAGTTTAAAGTTGGTAATGGGGGTGCGCAGCTCGTGGGTTAAGTCGTCGATGAGCTTGGTTTTTAGACGGTCCAGCTCTTGCAGCCGCTCATTGGCTTTGGTGAGCTCCAGGGTGCGTTCCTGCACGCGCCGCTCTAGCTCTGTGTTGTAGGTGCGCAGCAGTTCGGCCGCCTGCTTAATTTCGGTGATGTCGCGGACAACGATGGTGGCCCCGTTAAACTGGTTATGCCGATCTTTGCGCAGGGTGAGCTTGGCGCTAAACCAATATGTTTCGCGAATGGATTCCAGCGCATACTCAAACTGTTGTGGCTCGTTGCTGTTCCAGGCCTGCTCCATCGCATCGTCGATAAGTTTGCTGACGTGGGGCGGTAAAATTTGGTGGTAGGATTGGCCTAAGAAAAATTCCGGGGTGGCGCTGAGGGGGTTTTTGCCCGGAGGCTGGTAATAGCTCATGAAGTCGCCGTTTTTGTCGATGACAAAAACCAGGTCATCCATCGAGGCGATGGTGGCGCGCAGGCGTTCATCGCGCTCTTTGAGGGCATCGGATACTTTTTGGCGCAGTTTTTTTTCTTGGAGCTGGCGGTAGGTGCTGTGGACAACGGTGGGGAGGTAATCCAGGTAGGTGCCGGTGCTGTCTTTTACCAGGTAATCGTTGGCACCCAGTTTGAGGGCACGAACGGCCGTTTGCTCATCGCCACTGCCCGTTATGAAAATTGTGGGCAGTTCTTGTGACATTGCCCGAATTTTTTGCAGCGTTTCCAGGCCGTCCATGCCTGGTAAATTGTAATCCAATACCGCCACGTCAAACAGTTTTTCTTTGAGCTGACCCAGCGCTTCTTCGCCCCGTTTTGCCCAGCTAACTTTACATGCTTTGTTGCTCTTGGTTAAGGCGCGGGCAACAAGACGATAATCATGCTTTTGGTCGTCGATAACGAGTATGTTTAACGCATTAGCTCCCATTGTTGACTCCGCGAAAAATGCTCTGAACTGTATTGGCCCGAATGAGGGAAGAGAATCTTGGTTCGTAAAAAATTTAGCAGCGTCAGGCTTTGGTATTGACGCGAGTTAACGCTAATTTTTGTGTTGATTCGCGTTAATTCGGTGCGAACCCCCTGAAATCCCAAAGAGCCTGAATTTTTTGTACTGAGACCGGTATAAAATTGCCCTAAATTTATAACAAAATGCCTAGCGCTTGTATAGACTTTTGGTCCTGAAATTGGCCAATGAGGCTGGGATCAGGTTGGTGGTAGTTCTGAAAGTGTCCAAAAAAGATGAATGACCCGGACTGCTTCTGATAGCCCGTCAAAATCGACTGGTTTTTGTATGAACGCATTGCAGCCGAGTTCGTACCCCCGTATTAAATCCTCTTCTTCCTTAGAGGTGGTGAGCATAACAACGGGGAGGCGCTTTAGTTGAGGTTGTTCCCGGATCCGGCGCAGGCATTCGATGCCATCCATAACCGGCATACGAATATCTAGCAGAACCAGCCCTGGGCGGGGCTGTTTGTTGTCGTTTGCGTAGTCGCCCTGGTGCAGCAAATAATCCAGGCAGGCCTGGCCGTGGGGCACCACATGCAGGGGATTTGTGATATTGTTGTGCGCCCAGGCACGCTGCACAAATCGCACGTCATGTTTGTTATCCTCAACTAGCAATATATGAAAACTCTTTTTGGACATTCCGAAGTTCCTTCACGGGCATTAATTTATATGTTCAGTATATTCAAACAGGGGCATGGTAAAGTAAAAGGTGCTGCCCTTGCCTGGTTTTGAAGAAATCCAGATGGTGCCACCTTGCTTTTGCACCGATTTTTTAATAATGGCTAAGCCGATGCCCGTTCCTTCAAATTCATCGACCGTGTGCAGCCGTTGGAAGATACCAAATATTTTTTCAAAGTATTTTTCTTCGATGCCAATTCCATTATCAGCCACGGCAAAGGTTACATAGCGGTCGTCTTTGGTGTAGGTGATGGAAAGTTCTGGGGTTATACCGGCTGGCACAAATTTAATGGCATTGTCTATGAGGTTAGAAAAGATTTGCTGGAGCTGGTATTCATAGGCCCAGACGAATGGGGCGTCTTGGGGCAGGTGGATGGCGGCCAGATCGTTGAGGCTAAGATTTTGCACCAGCCGGTTGAGGAGCTCCTGGCTGTTTACCAGGGTTGGTTCCTGGCTGGGGCGGTCTATGCGGGCATAGGCCAGCAGGCCAGCGATGAGGGCATCCATATGTTTGGCACTTTCGGAGATGCCGTTGATGTATTCTTGGCCATCTTCATCGAGCAGTGTGCCAAAATCTTCGGCGAGGAAGCGGCTGTAGGTGTTTAGGGCGCGCAGGGGGGCTCGCAAATCGTGGGAGACGATGTAGGCGAAATCTTGCAGCTCGTCATTGGAGCGTTGCAGGCGGTTGGCCTGGTTTTGCAGGGTGTTTTCGGTTTGTTTGCGCTGGGTGATGTCGATGATGAAGTAGGCAATGAGGTGGCCATCTTCAATGTCGATAACGGCCGTATTCACCTGTGCCGGGAATTCGGTTTTGTCGTGCCGCTGAATGGTTAGGTCTAGCTGAATGGTTTGCTGGGGAGAGCTTTGCAAAAGCTGGCGTCGTTGTTTATTTAAGATGCCGTGTTGATCGTCTGGGAGGATGTGCAGGAATGGTTTGTTTTTTAGTTCGTCTTGTTGGTAGCCGAGTGTGATGCTGGCTTTGCGGTTTACAAGCTGGATGTTGCCCTGGGCATCTGTGATGAGGATGGCGGTGGGGGCCTGGTTGAGGAGGGCCTCAAATTTTGCTTCTGTTATTTTGAGGATCGATTGAGATTGGAGGCGTTCTTCAATTTCCTGGCGCAGGTTTTGGCTGGTGTGGTTCAATTCAACTGTTTGCTCGGCCAAGAGCTGCTCTAGCAAGCGATTTTTTTCTTTGAGCTGGGTATTGAGCGTCTGGATGCGGGCTTCATCGGTGTGCCAGCGGGTGATGTCTGTAATGGTGGCGATGGCTCCGTTGTAGGTGCCATCTTTTTGTGTCAATGGTTTGGCCGCCAGAATGGTCCAGACGGTATGCCCCTGGTGGTGGGTGAAGGAGAAGTCGTATTCCTGGATGATGCCGGGCTGGAGGTTGTTGAGGATTTGGTTGGCTTTTTCGTAATCTTCTTTAGACAGGAAGTCGTGAAACGGCCGTTTCTCCAATTCTTCAACGGTGTAGCCCAATATCTCTGCCATGCGCTGGTTTACATAGGTCGTCTGGTTGTTGGTATTGATGATCCAGATGCCCTCTGAGGAGAGTTCGACCACGTGGGAATATTTTTCTTCGTAGGCCCGCAGCGCTTCTTGCAGCTGTTCTCGCTCTTCTACTTCGGCGTTGAGTGCCCGATTGGTTTCATTGAGCTCGTAAGTCCGTTGGCTGACACGTTCTTCTAGCTGGTTATTAAGAATTTTGATGGCGTTTTCGCGTTCGCGATGCTGGGTAATATCTTGAATAACGCCCAAAATTTGAGAGGCACGGCCGTTTTCGTTGCGGCGGGTGGCTGTGCAATTTTCCAGCAAATAGATCCAGTCGCCCCGCTTGTTTTGGATGCGGTACTCAATTTTGAAATGGTCGGTACGGCCGTCTATGAGCGCATCGTAGGTTTGCTGGTAGCCGCGCTGGTCCTCGCTGTGAATCAACGAGAGGAACCAGTCTGGACGCTCGGTGACTGGCGGCAGTTCGGCCAGGGTGTAGCCCAAAATATAGGCCCACTGCTCGTTATAGGCATCTGTTTCTTTGGTGGGGCGTGCGTAGTTGTAAATGCCCAGCCCGGCGATATCTGCCGCTAAAAAGAGCAGGGTTTCATTAAGGCTGATCATTTGCTTGGCGCTTTGCTGCTCCGTATTGTTGCGGTTGACCGATACGATGCTGATTGGTTTGTTGGTTTTATCAAACACAACGGAAAGCGTGGTGTTTACAAACAGCTCTGCGCCGCTTTTGTGCCGATGCACAACGTTGCCTTGCCAATAGTTGTTTTTATTTAAGGCGGCTTGCAGCTCTTCTACCGAGGTGTCTACATAGATGGTTTGCAGCAGGCTGTTAACCGGTTGGCCAATCACCTCTTCGGACGTATAGCCATAGATTTGGCGGGCCGCACCCCCCCATTCCTGGATCACAAAGTGCAGGTCGGTAATGATGATGGCATCAGAGACATGCTCTTCCATCAAACTTTGGTATTGCAGGCGGAATTCGGCTTTCTTTAGGGTGGTGATGTCGTGGAAGGTAAGCACCACTCCTTCGACGTCGTTGTCTTCGGTGAGATACGGCCGTATATGCATCATAAACCGCTGGCCATTCGGCGAAGCAATTTCCCGGGAGTTTGAATTGCCATTGAGAATAGCCGACTGAGTGTATGCTTCTAGCTCGTCGTGGGTAACGTTTAGGTTATACAGCAAATGCGAAACAGGCCGCCCCACATCCTGGGGCAACAAGTTGAAATCATCTGCGGCGGCGGGCGTAAACTGGCGAATTTGCAGCGACTGGTCCAGGAAGATCACTGAAATGCGGCTGTTCCGCTGTAGGTTGAGAATGTCGTTGTTAAGCTGCACCAACTCTTCGATCTTGTTTTGGTGTTCAGCGTTAACTGTGTACAGCTCTTCATTAACCGCGTGCAGCTCTTCGTTGGTGCTTTGCAGCTCTTCATTGGAAGCCAGCAGCTCTTCATTGGCCGACTGCATCTCCTCGTTGGCGGTTTCTAGCTCCTCGATGGTGGTTTGCAGATACTCCTTGGTGTATTGCAATTCACGTTCCAGGGCGACCAGGCGGGCGCTAGACGCTTCTTGCCGGTCGAAGGTTTCGGCTGTTTCTTCGGGCAGCGGGGGCGGGGCATTTTTCAAGGGAACCAGCGTTACCAGGTAATAAAGGCTCTCTTGCTTTTGGCCAGAGATGGTGGTGACGGTAACCTGCAGAAATTGTTCAAAATCTCCTTCGCCGAAGGGAATGCCTGTGTAGGCGATGGGGTCTTCTTCTTTGGTAACTCGGTGTAGGGCGGTGCGAACGGCCGTTAACAAATCCCCCTCCAAATGGCGCAGCACGTACAGGGTGGCCTGGCCTGTGGGTTGGGTCAGGTAGCGACGGCCGTTGCCGAACACATGCACCAGCTCCAGCGATTCGTTCACCAGAAAGCCATCGGGCACAAACTTTTCCAAAATTGGGTCATACCAGTCGTAGGTGGCCAGGGTGCGGGGGCGGTAGAACCGCTGCTGCCGCTCGACATAGCGTGAAATGTGCAGCGGAGAGCGGTACGGGACGACCTCATCTTCCTGGAAATGGCCATCTCGTCGCTTATGAAAGATGCGCCAGCGCCGGTCGATCACGTCGAACTCTTCATTCAAATCCCCAATATGTTCACTGGGACCTAAAAAGAGGTACCCCTCGGTTTTAAGGCCAAAATGAAAGCGCGACAACACCTTTTGCTGCGCTTCTGACTGCAAATAGATGAGCACATTGCGGCAGCTGATCAGGTCTAGCTTGGTGAAGGGGGGGTCTTGGATGAGGTTGTGGTTGGCAAAGACCACCATCTGCCGCAGCATTTTGCGAATGCGAAAACCGCCAGGTGTCTTCTGAAAATATTTGGTTAGCAGATGCACCGGAATCGATTTGGCCGATTCCTCACTATAAACACCCGCACTGGCAAAATCGAGCGATGTTTGGTGCACATCGGTGGCAAACAGCTTGATTTCGTTGATTTTGCCAGCCTGTTCCAACGCTTCGCGCAGCAAAATGGCAATGGAATATGGTTCTTCGCCCGTGGCGCAGCCCGGCACCCACACGCGGATTACGTCGTCAGGCCCGCATTGGGCCACAATGTTGGCAATTACGTTTTCTTCGATTTGCTGAAAAGCGGCTTCGTCACGGAAGAAGCCGGTGACTTCGATGAGCAGGTCGCGGTACAGGTTGTCTAGCTCGTCTGGGTCTTCAATGAGGTGGCGCAAATAGGCGGGGGTGTTGCCGATATGAACCATCATCATGCGGCGGTCTATGCGGCGCATGATGGTGGGCAGTTTGTATTGGGTAAAATCAATCTGAAAACGGCGGTGCAGGGCGGCAAAGATGTGGGAGATTTCATCTTGCTCGTCCTGGTCTTCTGATTGGGAAGCTGGCAAAACGGCCGTATGGTGTTCAATATGCCGCAAGAGGTGGCTGGGCATCTCTTCTGGTTGGCACACAATTTTGGCCAGCCCGGTGGCAATGGCGTTGCGGGGCATGCCATCAAACCCAGACGTAATGGGGTCTTGCACCATGATCAGCCCATTGCGTTTGGCAATTTCTGGCAGGCTGCGCGAGCCGTCGCTGCCTGTGCCAGACAGCACAATGGCGATTGCTTTTTCCCCTGCTTGCTGCCCTAATGAGCGAAAAAAGGTGTCAATAGAGAGGTGAAGACTGTCGCTGCTCTCAAAATCGGTGAGGTGAAGACGGCCGTCTACCAGCACCATCTCCTTGCGCGGCGGAATTAAGTAGATGGCGTTGGCTTCTACCAGCATGCCATCTGTCACCCGATGGATAGCCATCGACGTATACCGCGACAGCAGTTCGCGCATCAGACTTTTAAAATCTGGCGACAGATGCTGCACAATCACAAAGGCCAGGCCGCTGGTAGTGGGCATGTTACGGAAAAACTTTTCCAGGGCATCTAATCCACCCGCTGAGGCCCCGATCCCCACAATGTAGCGTGGCGGTTGTGGGTCTTCCGACTGTAAAGGTTCTACTGGCTGATTATCCGGCAAATCTACGGTCATACATGCTCCGTTTTTAACGACAATGATGCATGGTGTAATAGCAGAACGTTGATAAATGGCTTTTATGTCAACAAAAACCAGTTGCTAACTCCAGGTAGAGGGCTGGTTTTGCTAGAAGCTTGGTTACCGCAAGGTGGGTTACGCCTGTAAAAGTGGCAGCAGTGTGTTTGCTTGTTTTAAAAAAACTTTCCCACTTCAACATATCGGGCTTATGTAATTGGCAGATGATGCATTACTTTATTTTGAAAAACTTTCTGCCAATGATAAGTAAAATGCAGAAAGTTTTTGAAAGACAATCAATCAAAGATTTAAAAGATTGCGCAGATTTAGAGGAAAAAATCTGCGCAATCTGCGAAATCTGTTGACAAAGAGTTTTGAAAACGATTTACCAATCACTTAATGCCAAAATTTAGTATGACAAATTCAAAGGTTAAAGGCAACCAACATTTGTACTGTTTTTTAGGGTTCACGTTTGTGATCGGCGCTGCCTGGCTGCTTCAAAAAGCAAGATGCCAGCCGCCACGGCCGCATTTAACGATTCTGTTTGGGCATGCATGGGAATGGTGACCCGGCTGTGGGCCAGCTGGTGGGCGGCTGCGCCCGCGCCAGCGGCTTCGCTGCCAATGATGAGGGCGGTGGGTTGGGTCCAGTTTACGGCCGTATACGCCACCTCCGCCGCAATGGTTGCCACCCACACCTGCATCCCGCGCACCGTTTCGGCGATCTCAGCCCAGGTTTGGCTGTGAACAGGCAGCCGCAGGTGCGCCCCCATGCTGCCGCGTACTACTTTTGGATTGTATAAATCGACACAATCTGGCCCCAGCAGCACGCCATCTACCCCGGCGGCGCTGGCCGTGCGCAGCATGGTGCCCAGGTTGCCTGGCGTGTTGATCGCATCTAAAACCAGCAGCAGCGCGGGGTGGGGTGGCAGCGGCTGGGGCTGCATGGGCAGCACGGCCAAAATGCCGGGCGGGCTGTTGGTGTCGCTCATGGCCTGCATCAGTTCTTCCGTTACGGGCAGGGCGGTGAATTGTCCCAGGGCGGTGAGTTGTTGTAAAATTTGGGCATGAACGGCCGTTTCCAGCCACCGTTCTGTATAAAAAAGCAGCTCTGGCTGGCGCATCATAAACACCAACTCTGTCAGCCAGCGCGTTCCTTCCACCACATACTGCTTCTCTTGGCTGCGGAAACGGCGGTCAGTTTGTAAACGCCGCACAAATTTGACCTTGGCATTGCTAGAACTGGTAATCATCGCTCCATTGTATCTTTTTTGCACTTTTTGGGTTAAAAGAGAATGCAACCTTCAATAACGAAGTTTGTCACAAATATCAACGTAGCTGGTACTTTTTGGAGGCAGTTCTGATGTTGAATGAGTTGAAAGGATTGTACAAAATTAGCCGTCCGATGACGACGCTCACTGGTGGGCTGGCTGTGCTGTTGGGTGGTTACGTGGCCGGAACAGGTGCCTGGGGCAAGGTGATTTTGGCCATTTTGGCCACCTGGTGTATCAGCGCCGCAGCCAACGCCTGGAACGATTATCGGGATATTGAAATTGACAAGATCAACCAGCCGAAACGGCCGTTGCCCGCTGGCCTTGTCTCCCCCAAAAGCGTTCTCTACTTTGCCGTCATCATGACCGGGCTTTCCATTTTGCTGGCCGCCTTCATCAACCTCACCGCCTTTTTCATTTCGCTCGCTTCGGCCATTATGCTTTACCTCTACTCCTGGCGGCTAAAAAGCACCGTGCTGATGGGCAACGCCATTGTGGCCGCTATTTCTGCCATGAGCGCTATTTTTGGCGGCATTGCGGCCGGTAATGCTGGCCCCTCGCTCTGGCTGGCGGCCATCATCGCCTCGGCCATCATGGGGCGCGAAGTGCTTAAAACCCTGGCCGATTACGAAGGGGATTTGCGGCAGCGTTGCCGCACCATTGCCACCGTGTGGGGGCGCCGCCCCGCCCGGATTGTGTTTTACATTTTGGCCTCGGCCACCCTGGTGGTGATGATGATCCCTTACATGCTGGATGTGTACCGGCCGGTTTATGCGCTTATCGTGGCGTTGGGGGTTTACCCGGTGCTGCTGTATGTGCTGCTGCGCGTTACGCACGAGCGCACAGGCCCCCAGCTGGAAAAGCTAAGCCAGCTCATGAAGTACGACTTTATGGTCTGGTTTTTGGCCGTGCTGCTGGGGGCGGCCAGCTGATCACCCTGGTTCTTTGACCTTCACGTCCTTTTTTTCTGCTTTGTCAGCATCCGTCAGCGGCAGTAGGTGAGGGTCAAAGGGTGGTTTTTCGTTAGAGAAACGGCCGTTCAGCAGCCACATCTGGCTGTTAAACGGCTCTTCCCCTTCTTTTAGCTGATCGATGGCGGGGAGGTAACGGCCGTCTGATTGCAGCAAATGCGCCTTGACCGTGTCGTGCAAATACGTTACCAAAATCGTAATGATCTGCTGCCGCTCCGCCTCATCCTCAATGGGAAATAGCACCTCAACCCGACGGTTGATGTTGCGCGGCATCGGGTCGGCACTGCCCGCGTAAATATCTGGCTTTCCCAGATTGTGGAAATAGTAAATGCGGCTGTGCTCCAAAAAGCGGCCCACAATGCTCGTCACCCGAATATTTTCGCTGACCCCCTTGATGCCCGGGCGCAAACAGCAAAAACCCCGAATGATCAAATCGATCTGCACCCCCGCCTGGGACGCCTGGTACAGGGCACGAATAATGCCAGGGTCCACCAGCGAGTTGGCTTTGATGATGATACGCCCCTGCTTGCCCAGCGCTGTTTCCTGCTCAATGAGCCGCAGTAAATTTTCGCGCAGGTTTACCGGTGCCACAAAAAACTTGCGGTAATTCACCTGTTTCGAGTAGCCCGTTAAATAATTAAACAACTCAGAAGCATCTGCCCCCATTTCCTCATCACTGGTAATAAGCCCCAAATCGGTGTACAGCCGGGCGGTGATGGTGTTGTAATTGCCCGTGGCCATGTGCACATACCGGCGGATGCCTTCCCGCTCGCGGCGGACCACCAGGCACAGCTTGCAATGCGTCTTCAGCCCAATGAGGCCATAGGCCACGTGCACCCCCGCCCGCTCCAGCGCCCTGGCCCACTCAATGTTCGACTCTTCATCGAAGCGGGCTTTGAGTTCTACCAGCACAGCCACCTGCTTGCCATTTTCCCGCGCTTTCATCAGAGCACGCACAATGGGCGGGTTGGGGCCAAGCCGATACAACGTTTGCTTGATCGCCAGCACGTTGGGGTCTTCGGCGGCCGCTTCTACAAAATCAACCACGGGCAAGAAGCTGTCGAACGGGGTGTGCAGCAGCACGTTGGTGCGCTGCAACACGTTGAAAATAGAATCCCCCGTGCGCATGGCCGAGGGCACCGATGGCTGAAACCCTTCATCTTTTAGCTCTGGCCGTTCCAGCTTGTGCAATTCCCACAAGCTGCTGAGCCCCAGGGGGCCATTGGTGGCATACACATCGGTTGTGCCTACCTTCAGATTGTTAATCAAAATATCACGAATCGAGCCGGGCGTATCTTCATCAATTTCTAGCCGCACCACGCGCCCAAAATGGCGCTGCCGCAAATTTTCTTCCATGGTCAGCAGCAAATCATCTGCTTCTTCCTCTTGAATTTCCATGTCGGTGTTGCGGGTGATGCGGAAGGGGTAAGCGGCGCGCACGTCCATGCCGGGGAAGAGGCGTTCCAGGTTGGCGGCGATGACCTGCTCTAGCCAGATAAATTTTTGGGTGGCCGGCGGCAGCAGTTCGTCTGGGTCTAGCGGATTGAGCGGCACCAGCCGGGGCAGGGTGTCTGGCACTTTGACGCGGGCAAAATGAATCTCGTCTGTGTCTGGGTCGCGCACCTCTACGGCCAGGTTCAGGCTGAGGTTGGAGATGTGCGGGAAGGGGTGGGTGGGGTCAAACACCAGCGGGGTGAGCACCGGGAAAATCTCTTGTTCAAAGTAGGCGGCCAGCTTTTTTTGCTGGCGCGGTTTGAGGTCGCTGTGGTTAAGGGTGTGAATGCCCACATCGGCCAGGGCGGGTTGGATCATATTCAGCCAGCGGTTGGTGGCCTGGGCAAAGAGTTGGGTTACCGTGCGGTGGATGGCGACCAGCTGTTCGCGGGGGGTCAGGCCATCGGCGGGGCGGTCGGTAATGCCCAGCAGCACTTGCTGCTTAAGGCCGGAGACGCGCACCATGAAAAATTCATCCATGTTGGTGCTGAAAATGGCCAGAAATTTGGCGCGTTCCAGCAGGGGATGATCTGAGTTTTCGCATTCTTCCAACACGCGGCGATTGAATTCGATATTACTGAGTTCTCGGTTAATATACAGGCTTGGATTTTTTAGGTCGATTTCGGACATAAGATGAGTTTTCGTGTAATGGTTTGGACTAACAGACAACGTTTGGTACGGGGATTATATCTTGTTGCCTTGTTCTGGCTAACGGCGTGTGGGGGTGTGGGGTTGGAACCGCTGCCTACGGCCGTTTCCCCCCTCACTTTACCCGCACCCCCCACACCCATCGGCCTGGCCACGCCCACGGGCAACCTGCCGCCCACACCTGGTTTGCCAGGCAATTTGCCCGCTACGGCTGCGCCTTTGCCGATGATGACGCCTACGGCCGTTCCCCCCCTTACCCTCAGCGCCGACCCCCAGGTGCCACAGGCGCTTGTTCGTGTAGCAAGGGGGCTGGCGGAGCAAAATCCGGCATTTGCCTGGGTGGAAGATGGGGCGGCGGACGTGCGGCTGACGCTAGACAGCGGCCGCCATCTGGCTGATTGGGTGTACGTGGTGGCTGCGCCGTTTGCTACGCTGCTAGACGAGATTTCGCTGACGGAAGTGCAGGCGCGCTGGCAGCAGGGCGGGGCGCTGTTTGCGACGAACGAAGTGACCATTCTTGGCTCTCCACATGCTGCCATCACTTTCTCGCCCGAACTGGCTGAATTGAGCGAACTGGCGTGGCGGGAACGGCCGTCCCTGCTGATCCTCCCCTTTGACGAACTCCAACCCGACTTGAAGCTGCTGCGTCTAGATGGCGTTTCCCCGCTGACGGCCGATTTTGACCCGGCGGCTTACCCGTTGACGGTGGTGGTGAATGTGGCGGGGCGGGAAACGGCCGTCACCCAATTCCTCGCCGCCTGGGATGGCCCCGTTAGCAACTGGGAGGCCAGCAAGCTCACGCGCGTGGCGATGAGCGGCGTTACGGCGCTGACGCGGGCCACGGCGTTCCAGATGGAAATTGGCGGTATCCTGACGCCCGGGCAGGCGGTTGGGCCGGTGCTGCAAAAGGCAGACATTGCCCACGTGAGCAACGAGGTGTCGTTTACGCCCGACTGCCCGTACCCAGACCCGATCGGCGGTACCACCTTTTGCTCTCGCGACAGCTACTTTGAACTGCTCACCTGGCTGGGCATCGACGTGGTGGAGCTGACGGGCAACCACGTAAATGATTGGGGCCCAGATGCGCTGCGGCATTCGCTAGATTTGTATGCAGAGGCGGGCATGGCGGTGTTTGGCGGTGGGGCAGATGCCGCAGCGGCGCAGCAGCCCGCCCTTTTTGAGCACAATGGCAACCGGATCGCTTTTGTGGGCTGCAACCCCGTCGGGCCAGCTTACGCCTGGGCGGGGGAAAGCCAGCCCGGTTCGCGCCCCTGCGGGAGTGGGTTTGAGGCGCAAATTAGCCAGCTGGCCGCCGATGGCTATCTGGTGATTGCCACGCTGCAATACCATGAGTTTTACCATTACGCGGCGACGGCGCAGCAGCAGGTGGATTTTGCGGCGTTGGTGCGGGCGGGGGCAACGGCCGTTTCTGGCAGTCAGGGGCATCATGCTCAGGGGTTTGCTTTTGTGGATGGCGCGTTTGTCCATTACGGGCTGGGCAATTTATTCTTTGACCAGATGGATATGCTGGGCACGCGCCAGACGTTTGTGGATACGTATCTGTTTTACAACGGCCGTTTGCTTGGCGTGGAGCTGTGGACGGGAGTGATTGAAAATTACTGCTGCCCGCGAGAAATGAGTGCGGCGGAGCGGGAGGCGGTGTTAACGGCCGTTTTCCAGGCCAGCGATTGGTAGAAGCAACACAAAGCAGGCGGCTTCAATTTGGACGGCGGAAGGAGTGTGGGGGTTACGGCCGTTCCTCTTCCTCAACATCTGCCAGGGGGCCGGTTTGCAGGTGGGGCATGGCGGCGGTGAGGCGGCTGGATAAATCGCGCAGTTGCTTAAAGCCGATCGGTTTGTGCAGCACAAAATCGGCAATGTCGCGCAGCTCTTCGCCTCGGCGGGTGTCGGCCGTGACGATGATGATCATCGTTTGGGCAAAATGGGGCAGATGGCGAATCTCTTCCAGCAAACGGTCGCCACTGTAATGGGGTAGGTGAATATCCAGCAAAAGCAGATCTGGAATTTCTTGGGCCAGGAACTGCCTGGCGTTTAACCCATTGTCCAGGATGGTGGTTTGGTAGCCTGCGGCACGCAAAGCCAGTGAAAAAATTTCGGCCAAGTCTGGTGCATCTTCAACGATGAGCGCACGTGGTGTCTTCATCCTCGCTCCCTTTTGTAAAAGCGTTTCATTTCAGACACCAGGCAGGTGTGGCGGTCACATTTTGCTGGGGAATCAGGCAACGGCCGTTGCCCCACCCCGTCGGCTATCCCCAGCGGCTACCAGACGGCCGTTGCCCGTGCGCGAAACGGAGTGCGCCCCGCCAAAATAGATGCTGCGCGTGGGCCAACGGTTTACCGGGTAGCCCATCTCTTCCAGCTGATCGACGGCTGCTGGCTGGTAGCCCAGTTCGCATTGCAGCGCCCCATCCTCCACGTGCACCCGCGCCGTGTTCACTGCCTCTTCCAGCGTCAGGCGGTAATCTAGCAAATTGCTCAGCACCTGCATGATGGCGCTGCGAATGCGGATGCTGCCGCCGCTGCCCAGCACCAGCCGCGTTTGGCCATCCTTCAGCACAATGACGGGGGTCATCATGGTGGGGATGCGCTGCCCGGCGGGGCGGCTGTGGAAGCCGTTGGGATGCAGATCGGCCTCGCCCATCATGTTGTTGGGGATGTAGCCGGTGCCAGGCACCACGTACCCCGCCGACTCGCCTGCTGTGGTGGTGAGGCTGACGGCCAGCCCGTCGCCATCGACCACGCTGAGGTGGCTGGTGTTGTTGGGGGCGGGCGGTTCTGGGGCGTAGGGGGAGGCGGCTTTGCGGTGGAGGGCGTCTTGCACCTCATCGACATATTGCTGCACAAAGCGATCATCTAGAAAACGGCCGATCGCTTCGGTTACGGGCAGGGTGGCCATTGCCTCTTCCCACACGTTGCGGGCGCGGTTGGTGGCGACCATTACTTCGTACAGCAGTTGGAGGTGGGGGGCGGAGCCGTGCGGCCGTTTCTGCAAATCAAAATGGGCCAGCAGCTTGAGGGTGAACGCGGTGAGCACGCCGCCGGTGGAGCTGGGCGGCGGCAGCAAAATGTCGTAATTGCGGTAGCGCAGGCGGATGGAATCTGGCTTGTACACCTGGTAGTTGGCCAGGTCGTCGGGGGTGATGAGGCCGCCGTTTTGTGCCTGATCGGCCAGCAGCGCCTGGGCCAGTGCGCCGCTTTGGGCGTAAGCGGCACCCTCTTTGGCCAGGATTTGCAGCGTGGCGTACAAGTCGGGCACAAAGAGATGATCGCCGCCCTGGATCATACGGCCGTTCCCCATAAAAATCGAACGCATCCCGGCGGTGTGGGTGTAGAGCGGTTGCAGCAGGGTGCAGGTGTCGGCCTGGAATTTGGCCAGGGGCAGGCCGTCTTGGGCCAGTTTGAGGGCGGGTTGCAGCAGGGTGGCCAGGGGCAAACGGCCGTAATCGGCCGCCATCTGGCACAGCCCGGCGATGTTGCCCGGCACGGCGACGGAAGCGCGCCCCAAATAAAAATCTTGGGTGGTGGCCCCAAAATCAATCGTCACCTGGTGGAAATCTAGCGGGGTGGGCGGGGTGCCATTCAGGCCGGGGGTGTTGCTGAAAAAATCGTAGACGAGGGAACGGCCGTTTTGCGGGTCGTACAGGTGGGCGATGCCGCTGCCGCCCAGGTGGACCACGCCAATTTCGGCAATAAACGAAGCAAAGGCGGCGGCCACGGCGGCGTCTACGGCGTTGCCACCTGCCTGCAAAATTTGTTGTCCGGCAACGGCCGTTTGGGGATCCCCGGCAGCAATCACTCCACGCATAAAACCCGCTCCTTTTGTATGTTCGCTGATTGTGTAGTTTACTCCATTTTCGTGCGGATGCCTGAAAATTTTAGGGTCTTCAGGATTTCGTGGGGTCTGGCGTGAAACGTGATGCGTGAAACGTGATGCCTCTGGTCACGTTTCACGCATCACGGGCTGTAAACCCCCTGAATTCCCAAAGAGCCAAATTTTATAGGAAGTAACGAAGGCAGAAAGAAAGAAAGGGAAATTTTTCTTTGTTCCTTGGTTTCTTCGTTTCTTCGTATAAAAAAGGCGCAACATCTTTATGATTGGCAGAACCAATTCGCCTAAAATGGGGGATCGTGATAGAAAAACCAAACAATTCTGCCGCAGAATGAGCTAAACGCAATGATTGCTTAACGCTCTAAAACCTCTGTGTTCTCTGTGGCAATTTCATTAAGGAAGGTCGTATGAATCGCAACACGCTTCCTGCCGTTTTGCAGGAACATTTCGAAGCAAATTTACCCAATTATTTAGAGATGCTGCACCAGATGGTGGACATCAACAGCTTTACGGCGCACGCGGCGGGGGTGAACCAACTGGGCCAGCTCACGGCCGCCGTGTTTGCCAATTTGGGCTTCACGGCCGAATTTATCCAGTCGGCCATTCCCCACTATGGCAAGCATTTGGTGCTGACGCGGAACGGCCGTACCGCCCAAACCATCGGCCTTGTTTCCCACCTGGACACTGTCTTCCCCGCCCATGAAGAGGAGCGCAACAACTTCCACTGGCGCGAAGACGGCGACCGCATCTACGGTCCCGGCACGGTAGACATCAAAGGGGGCACCGTGCTCATTTACATGATGCTAGAGGCGCTGCAACAGCACGCCCCAGCCCAGTTTGAAGCGGTGAACTGGGTCATTTTGGTCGATGCTTCAGAAGAGGCCGAAGCGGAAGATTTTGGCCAGCTCTGCATCGAGCGGCTGGAAGGGCCAGATACCCTGGCCTGCCTTATTTTTGAAGGCGGCAGCAAGGCAGATGACGTTTACCAGGTGGTGGTTGCTCGTAAAGGCATGGCCATTTTCCAGGTAAAAACAGAAGGGCGGGCCGCCCACGCAGGCAGCTACCATCCCCAGGGGGCCAACGCGGTGGTGCAGATGGCCCACACCATCCTCAAGCTGGCCGCCATGACCGACTACGAACGGCAGGTGACGGTGAACGTGGGCACCATGCGCGGCGGCGTGGTGACCAACCGCGTGCCCCACGATGCTGAATCGTGGTTGGAAATGCGCACCTTTAAGCCAGACACCTTCGCTGAAACGGTGGAGCAGATTTTGGCGCTGGGTGGTCAGTCGGATGTAAGCAGTCCGGTGGATGGCTACGCCTGCTCGGTGGACGTGAATCTGTATCGTAAAACGCCGCCCTGGGCGCGTAACCCGGCGACGGATCGGCTGTTCAACGTTTGGCAGCAGACGGGTGCGGCGTTGGGCTTTACCGTTTTGCCGGAGGAGCGGGGCGGTTTGAGCGATGGCAACCATTTTTGGCAGCGGGTGCCTTCGTTGGATGGGCTGGGGCCGTCTGGGGCCAACGCGCACTGCTCGGAGCGCAGCGAGGATGGCAGCAAGGACCAGGAGTATGTGATGGTAAGTTCATTTGTGCCCAAAGCAACGTTGAATACGATGGCGGTACTGAATTTGTTGGGGGCGTTTGCTGAGAAATGAAACGTCTTGGTCAATGGCGAATGGCTGTTTGGCTCGTTTTGATCGGTTTGTTGGTGGCGGTTGGGGGGGCTGTCTGGTACCTCAATCGCCTTATCGATCAGAGCGTTGCCTTGCTGCTGTATCCGCCCCGCAGCCAGCCTGGCCCAACCCCGGCCGATTATGGCCTGACGGCCGAAACCGTGCAGTTGACGGCGTCTGATGGCATGGCTTTAACGGCCTGGTTTATTCCGCCAGCGGGCCAGGTGGATGGGGCGACGCTGATCTATGTGCATGGATACAGCGCCAACCGGGGAGCGCTGCTGGATCAGGCGGCGGTGTTGCACGAGGCGGGGTATGGGGCGCTGCTGCTGGATTTGCGCAATCATGGGGAGAGCGGAACGGCCGTTACCACCTGGGGCCAGGCTGAGGCGGCCGATGTGGTGGCGGCTTACAACTACCTGCTCACCCGCCCAGAGGTGAACCCGGCGCGCATTGGGCTGGTGGGCAAGTCGATGGGGGGGGCGGTGGTGGCGCAGGCGGCTCAGCAGCTGCCGGGGGTGGCGCTGTTGGTGCTGGAAAGTTGTTACACCAGTCTGGCTGAAAATATGCCGAATATTGTGCCCAGCGTGGCGCGCGTGCCCGCTTTTTTGGCCCCGATCATTTTTCGGCGGATGGATGCGGAAACGGCCGTATCCCTGACTGAATTTAACACCACCGACATCGTGGCCGATTTGGCAATGCCTCTGCTGGTCATCCACGGGGATCTGGATGGATTGGTGCCGCTGGCTCAGGGGCAGGCTATTTTTGCCGCCGCCAACCAGCCAAAGCAGCTAACCATCATCCCGGGGGCAGGCCATCAAGACATCTTCACAATCAATCCAGACCAGTTTGCGGCGCAGTTGGAGATGTTTTTGGCAGAACAGATGCCACCAGCGGATTAGTTTTAGGCGAGAAAGCACGAGGGAGAATATAACCATGTCTTATAATCGACTCGGAACAGTGGCCGCAGGCATCCTGGGATTGGGCTGGTTGGTGGCTGTGGGCGTTAATTTGGGCGTTTGGTTCCCGCAAATGCAGCAGCTGCCGCCCGGCTTTTGGGATGATGCGGATCTGTTTTTGGCGTTTGTGCGCGAGAATGCAATTTCCTGGCAGGCGTTTCATATTGGGGCGACGGTGGGGTTGTGTGCGGCCGTTTTTCTGGTGAGCCACCTGGCAGAATTGGGCAAGGGGGACAGCCGGGCGCGGGCGTTTACCACGGTGGGTACGGTGGGCGCGGTGTTTGGCCTGGTGGCCAGCCTCATCGACCAGTTGGGCACGCCGGAGATTGCTCGCTATGCTTTGGGTAACCCGATTTTTGTGTCGCAGATCTGGTCTTACATGGAGCCGATCCGGGATTCTGGCTTGAAGACAATTAGTTTTGCCTTTATGGGTTTATGGCTCATCTGGCTGGCGGGCAAGCTGATTTTGGAGTCGCGGCGGCTGGGGCAATTTACCACGGTGGTGGGCATTGCTCTGGCGCTGCTGGCGCTCATCGAGGCGCTGGTGCCGCCGCCGCTGGCGTACACCATTGGTGAAACTGGCATTGGCGGGCTGGCTGTGCTGCTGATTCCGATTTGGGGTTTGTGGCTGGCGCGCTGGTTTTGGCAGCGGGGGAGTGGGTAATTGAGTCATTGGGTAATTGGGTCATTTAAGTCGTCGGCAAAAAGTTTTTGAAAAAACCACAAAGAATTTGGAAATTGTTTGCGGAAGTGGGGAAGGGTTAGTGAAATTTGGTGAAGGTGCTGCGAACGGCCGTTCGCCTATTAGCGAGAATTGTGACGGGCATCATCGCCCTGTCTGTGCTGCTGGGTTGGTATTCGGCGATGACCGTCTTTTTATTTTCCTTGCGGGATGAGACCCGCCCGGCGGATGCCGCGATTGTGCTGGGCGCGGCGGTGTGGGGCGATCGGCCGTCGCCGGTGTTCCGCGAGCGCATCAACCACGCTATCCAGCTGTACCACGACGGCATCGTGCCCACCATTATCTTCACCGGCGGCGTGGGCAACCGGGACGAACTGGCCGAGGCGGAGGTGGGGCGCAACTACGCCATCGCTCGCGGCGTCGATCCGGCCCACATTTTGCTAGAAACCACGTCCACTTCTACCCTGGAAAATTTGCGCAATGCCCAGATGGTGGCCCAGCAGAATGGGCTAGAAACGTTTCTCATCGTCAGCACACCCAACCACATGCGGCGCGCCCTGGCCGTGGCCCATGATTTGCACATGGAGGCGTACAGCTCGCCCACCCGCTCTATCCGCTGGATTAACAGCGCCACCCGCACCTTTTCCTACGTGCGCGAAGTGGTGGCGTTTTCGGTTTATTTATTGAATTTGGGATGAAGAAGGTAATTGAGTCATTGGCAATTGGGTAATTATGGCGCAATGACCAATGACTCAATTACCAATTACCCTATAAACATCCCGACTTGGAGAAAACTATGAACCTCGATTGGGACACTCTTTTGCAGGATTGCATTGACTTTACGCAGCGGTTGATTCAGACGCCGAGCATGTCGTTTGAGGAGGCGCAGCTGGCGGAGCTGGTGGCGGCGGAGCTGCAAGCGCTGAAGTTTGATCAGGTGTGGATTGATGAAGTGGGGAATGTAAACGGCCGTATCCGCGGCACAGATCCCTCCCTTGGCGCACTCGTCCTGAACACGCACCTCGACCACGTAGACCCCGGCGAACCGAGCCTCTGGTCGGTGCCACCGTACAGCGGCACGATTGTGGGCGACCGCATTGTGGGGCGGGGCGCGTGTGACATCAAAGGGCCGCTGGCGGTGCAGGTGTACAGCATGGCGGCGCTGCTGCGCGCCGGGGTGCGGCCGCGGCGGGATGTGGTGTTTACGGGCGTCGTCGAGGAAGAGATCGGCGGCGCGGGGGCGATTCATTGGGTGGAGAACCTGGATTATCCGGTCGATTTGGTGGTGCTGGGCGAGCCATCAGACAACACGATCGCCCTGGGTCACCGGGGGATTGCCCAGATGTGGGTGCGGTTTAACGGCCGTTCCGTCCATGCCAGCGTGCCCGAGAAGGGTGACAATCCCAACTACAAGCTCGTCCAATTCCTGCACAATTTAACCGCCGCCCAAAGCGAGCTGGCCGCGCATGAACTGCTGGGGCCAACCACCATTTCTCCCACCATCATCGAGGTAGACACCAAAAGCCCCAATGTCACCCCCGCTTGGACGCGCGTTTGCCTGGATTTCCGCACCGCCAGCGAGAGCCACAACAGCCTGCGCGCCTTTGTGCAGCGCGTGGCGGGTGACGAGCCCATCATCCTGGAAGACGCGATGTGCAGCCAGCCCACCCCCTTCACCGACAGCGACGAGACAATCTACGGCTTTTACACCCCGCCCACCGATGAAAAAGTGCAGCGGGCGCAGGCGCTCCTCAGCGCAGGCATGGGGCGCGAGGCGGCGTTGAGCAGCTACCAGTTTGCTACAGACGGCCGTCACTTTGTGCCCTACAACCTGACGATGATCGGCTACGCTGCCAGCGAAGAAAGCCAGGCGCACGTGGTGGATGAATACATCTCCATCCCCAAAATGCTAGAAAGCCTGCGGGGGCATGTGGAACTCATCAAAAATTACTGATAGCATCACCAAAAAAGGGGAAATTTCACCGCAGAGGCGCAGAGACCGCAGAGATTTTCCTCTGGTAATATCTAAAACTTTGCGGTGGGTTTTTCCAGTAAACTCATTGATTGATTTTGCAGGAGGGCAAAATGAATTGGCAAGAACGTTTTAAGCCGAGCAATATTTCTGAGCGAATCTTTTTGTTGATAACCGGCTTTGTCGCATTATTTAGCCTAACAAATTATGTTGGTCTTTGGCAAGCGATTGCGCCGTTGTTTTCGTGGCTTTTTTGGGGGTATGTACTTTGGAAAGTTTCATCTGGTATTTACAAGCGATATGATGTTTCGTTAATCATGGCGTTAGCATGTTCGCTAAGTTTATTGGCAATCGTATTTGCCTGTTTTGCGCTAGCTAGTTTGGTTATAATTTGGGTGACTGATTTGCTTAGCTGGGTATTGTTTATTTTGTTGATTGCAGGTGCTTTTTCAGTACATTCCATTTACCAACGGCGGAAGGATGATCTGTTTGTTGGTAAACTTGGTTTTGCGCTGAGGGAATCTGTATAAATGGCAGTGAGATTGGATCAAATTTGCCTCTGGTTTGGTATTGTTTTGCTACTTGCTGGCTGTAACGGTGAAACAGTAACGTATGAGCCTGTTTCCTTGCCCGAACTGGCCTGCCAACCAGCTGATGTGACCGCCGACCCGCCGTTTACCGTGGGCAGCACACGTACGGCCGTTCCCCCCGAAACATTCCTCGCTGACCAGATTGAAAATTATTATGGTGTCCAGTTGGTAGAAAACTCCCTGACGAACACCACTGTTTACTGCGATCTGTTTGAGATGGCGGATGAAGAAACGGCCGTCGAAATGCTCGCCCGAACCTGCTCTGTGCCCCAAATGCAAGCAGCCGAACCGCCTGCGGTGGGGCAAGAAGTGTGCGCCCTGGAAAGCACCGGTTTTCGCATGGTGAATTTCCGCCAGGGGCGGGTGGTGGTTTCCATTTTGGCCGATTTGGATGGGTTTGGCGTGGATGAATGGGCGGTGGCGGTAAACGGCCGACAGCAGTGAAGGTGACCTGGTTTATTTGGCAATCAGCCTGCCGGTTTTGTAAGTGCCTGGCCCAGCAACTAAAAGCGATGATGGTCAGGACCCTGGACTATGGAATGAAGAATTCAATATTGCCCTTACTAAAGCTTCTGGCAGTTGGTTTTGCACCAAGGGGCCTAGACTAATCGTTCGGTTCGAAATCGCTAAATTCACTCCCAACGGTTCTTATGCACCAGCCAAGCCCAAAAGCGAAGCCATAAAAATAACAAGCGGGATAGTCAAAAAAGCGTAAATTAACCAGGCAACAATGCGTCGCACCGGGGTGCGATCCGCAGAGATCGCCTT
Organism: Candidatus Leptofilum gracile; assembly: GCA_016713825.1. Classification (GTDB taxonomy): domain Bacteria; phylum Chloroflexota; class Anaerolineae; order Promineifilales; family Promineifilaceae; genus Leptofilum; species Leptofilum gracile. The sequence goes on from JADJOJ010000010.1 coordinate 30,085, forward strand.
ACGCAAGTGTCCAGCAGAATAGGTGGCAACGAGGGCTAGAATAGTTGCCGAGCTGCCGCTGACAAGAATGGGTGGGTTGGGTAGCCAGCCGCTTTGATTGCCCATTATGAGGAGAAGTGAGAGCAAGACGGCCGTTCCTTCACACCACTTCACCACCACTTCAACTGGCGACTGTAACCCATCATGGATGAGTTTGTTGCTGAGCCAAACGGCCGTTAACCCAGTCAACAATGCCGTTATTCCGAGCGCCAACGGATACACCAGAAACTCAATCAAAATTAGCCCCAGGGTAAACAGCAAGGTATTGGCAAATACACTGACCAGCAGTGTTAAAAACAAGACGACCAGCCAGATATAAACAGGTGTTTTTTTCATAGTTGTTTTCCAGTAATTGTGAAGTCAAAGCAGGCAAGTAAATCGATTACTGTGCCTGGATGCTAGTTTTGCAGCTGCCTGGCCCGGCCAATAAAAGCGATGACCATCAGGGCCAGGGATAAGGGGATGAAGAAGCCAATATTGCCATTACTATTCGCGCCGAGATAATCCACTGCATGTACCTCGTTCAGCGCCAGATACCACATTGAGACATAAAGGACCTCGAACAGCTTCTGGCTGTGGCTCCAAACACCCAATGCCAGAGCAAAAGTGGGGATAAACAGCGCGGCCGAAAACCAGACGAGCAAACTTGAGCTGTCTGCTACACTCAAGAAGTTGATTGCCGCGCCGCCGCCTGTCAGCGCGGTTATGGTGAATCCCGCGAACCATGTGGCCGGAAGTTGTCTCATGAGAGGCGAGGCAGACGAAAAGACCATTTGCCCCACGTTATGGCGCATCTCGCGGTTTCCCAGACTCGACCAAATCAGGATGGGCCAGAGCCAGGTAATGGGCAGAACAAAAGCACGCACATTTTCAGGGGTGTTGGCCAATGAGGCGATAAACAAGCCCCCGGCACCAGCGAACCACCACCAAGGCATTCCCTTGAGAAGCAGTTTAAGCTCCAGGAATAATATTCGGGCAAAAACAAACCTGTTTTGTGTGGTGTTTAGCGGTGTGAGATGAACGGCCGTTAAAGTTCGTGTTGCTGTGAAAACTTCAGGCGCGGGAAGGGATGCGGCGGCTTTTGTCTGCCGGGGTTTGCGGCGCGATGCGTCAAAGCGATCAAACAAGAAGGCTGACGCCAACGCGATGAGGATCCCCAGGCCAATGAAGGTAAAACGTGAGAGAACGATATTATACGTCCACACCACGCCAGACCAGGGAAACGTGCCCAGAATTGGCGTATCGGTTGCCCCCAGAACAAAACTGCCATCGTAATTGGGGAACGCAGCTTTGGCCGCTTCCCCCATGCTTTCTTTAAGATAGTGAAATCCCAACGGGTCCAGCAAAGGATTGGTCTTGCCAAAAGAAATGGCGAAAGAAAGGATAAAACCGAAGAGGAAAAAATAAACGATGTTTCCGAAACCACCTTGCAGGAAGCCAATGCATTCAAATAAAACGGCAAATGCGGCCGTCAGCGCCAGCATGGGCAGGGCAACGAAGATGAAGGGGGCCAGGAGAGCAACAATACCAAACTGGCTGCTTTCCCCGGCAAATAATTGGATAACGATAGCCAAAATGGCCAGCACAAAAACCATGAAGATGAGCACGGCAAAGTTGCTGACCCATTTACCCAGCAGGTAAACAGGGCGCGTCAGCGGGGTAGCGGCCATGATCTGGCCGACGCCTGTCTCGCGGTCACGGGCTATGGAACCTTTGATGAGAAAGAAACCAAACCAACCGAGAAAGAAGGAGGCGATAAGCGCCATCATGCTCCCCACCCAGGCGGAGTTGATTTCTCCACGGTAATCGCCAAGCTGCACACTAACGTTGCCAATGGCCACCTGATACCCCAGGAAGACAACTGCGCCCAGCATCACCAGGAAGCTGTAACGGCGGATGCGTTCCAGAAAATCGGCGCGGGCGATATGATAGATGATACGTGCCTGGTTCATGCCTTGCCTCCGATGATATACAAGTAAGCATCTTCGAGGTTTGGCGAAACGTTGTTTGCGTTCGCTTCTGGTCTGCTTTCACTGACCACGCGCACCTGCACCCCGTCGCTCCGGCGGATTGTGCCGCTGACGATATGTTTTTGCTTGAGCGTAACAAGCTCGTCACTCGTCACGGTCCATTCCCAAACCTTGTTCTCCAACTCCTTGAGCAGATCTTCCGGCGCGGCTTTGCGCAAGAGCCTTCCCTCGTTGATCAGGACAATATGCGTTGCGGTGGCTTCTACATCGGAAACGATGTGTGTGGAGAGGATGACAATTCTCTCGCCCGATAAATCGGATAGCAGATTCCTAAACCTGACGCGCTCTTCGGGGTCAAGCCCTACGGTTGGTTCATCGACGATGAGCAGTTGTGGATCGTTGAGCAATGCCTGGGCAATGCCGACACGTTGTTTCATGCCGCCAGAATAGCCGCCTAACGGCCGTTTCCCCACTTCAACCAGATTCACAACCTGTAACAACTCATCAATTCTTCTTTTTGCGGTTTTGGCATCCAGCCCTTTGATGGCCGCCATGTATTCTAGAAATTCAACGGCCGATAAGTTCGGGTAAACACCAAAATCTTGGGGCAAATAACCCAACACGGCGCGTAAGGTATCCGGCGATTTGGCAATATCTGTGCCATTCCAGGTAACTGAGCCGGTTGTGGTTTTGGTGATGGTGGCCAGGATGCGCATCAGGGTAGATTTACCCGCGCCGTTAGGCCCAAGCAGGCCCAGAACGCCAGGCCCGATATCGAGCGTGAAATCGCGTAAGCCCCAATTCTTTTTGTTATATTGTTTGCTCACGTTATGAATGTTCATCACCATTGGCCGCACCTGGGTGATAGGGTGCGCGGTTCTTACAAAGGTGGCGGTTTGCGTAACCATTTCAATTCCTCTCTTATCTGATGTACTTGTTTTGACGTGCCGGATACTCATATGAACGTACAACATCTACTGGACAACGATATGTGAAACTACCTTATGAACTGATTTGGCTAGCCATTAGGATAGCCAGCAAATCCCCCAAATCCCCCAAAAGCGTTCAACATGCCAAAGATATATGGCGTACCAGCATTGTCGGTAGCCAGGATAATCATCGCTTCGTCATGCGCGGAACTGCCCAGCCCTGTCACGTAAAGCACATCGGTAACGGCCGTTTCCGGCCCCCACAAACTGAGCGGATCCACGCCACCCAGCACGGCTGTTGTGTCTATGCCTGTTTGGAAGATCGGGGTGCTGCCGCTGCCAAAGTAAACGGTTCGGAGTTGATCAACAGCCGCTGCCGGGGGCAAGGCGCTCCCGCCCGCCTGCCAGCCAGCAAAGGTAAATTCGCTGCCCATGTGGGCGTTGATCCAGGCATAATCGGCGTTGTTAAACGCTTGAACTACTTGATCCGCAAAAGAGGCTGCGGTGACAGGTGGGGCAGCCGTAGGAATGGCTGCTGTCGTTGGCAGAGGTGGCAATGTAGCGGGTACACCGGTGGGAACGGCCGTACTCATACTTACAGCTGTTGGTAGCGGCGTTGACGCTGTTATGGAGTTGCAGGAAGCCAAAAGAAAACAGAAAAGTAGCGCAGTGAATGTAAATGATGTATTTGTCGATTTCACAATTATATTACCTTATGTAAATAAAATTATTAAAAAGAATCAACATGCCCGTCATGATTAATCTAGCACCAGAACGGGCTTAACGGCCGTTTTCCGCCGCTGCAAGAACCAGAGGGCCACAACGGCCGTTGCCAACAAGGTCAACACGCCGGTTTCCCCAACCAGATAGATAGCGACAGACGAACTCATCACCGTTAGTGTTGTGAACAGCTCCAGAAACACATTAAAGGAACCATGCAAAATGGTACTTGGCCAGATGCTGTCCGTTTCCAGACGCAGCACACCATAAACAACGCCGGCGGCCGTTAGCAGCAACAAAAATATGGGAATTGTCAGCAAGCGGTTGCCCTCAGCCCCATAGAATGGGGTCAGCAGCATTATCGGCAGATGCCAGAACGCATGGGCAAACCCGGAAAGGATAACGGCTCGTTTTGGCCCCAAATCCAGCAGTTTGGGCAGCAAATAACCGCGAAAGCCAATTTCTTCCCACAGGGCAAAGAATGTCGTGATCAGCAGACCAGGTATCAGGTTGATGAGTAGGTTCGGCAGCCCACCGCCATCCGTGGGCACGACCAGGGCAGCCGCGCCGCTGAGCCAGCCCAGCCCATAACTGACTGCCAGCACCAGCAGCGGCAGCAGCAGCGCCAGCCCCCAGGTGCGCCAACCAGAGCGACGCAAGCCCAAACCGAAACGGCCGTGTTGCCCAACCCCGTCGCGGGTGAAGACAAATAACATGAGGATGGTTATCAGCAGCGGCGTGATCATATGGGTGAGGACAACGATCTCGGCTTTGGGTGCTGCGGCGCGAAAAATTAAAATCTGGGCCACATTTAGGACCATCACGAGGACATAAAAAAGCCCCGCTTTTTTGAGGTCAGACAAATTTGAAAACATGGATACACTCCTAATACGTTGATTATTGTTCGTTAAATTTAGGTGGCGAATGAGTCAGATTGGGATAGTTTGATACGGCCGTTAAGCTGAGTCGTTGTCATCGGGAACGGCCGTTTCCACCATCACCGACAGCAAAGTCAAGCCCAGGTCGCGGATTTTATTCAAGACCCCATGCAGTGCCGCCTGGTCCGGGAGCGGGCCAGTCAGAAGGGTAATGTCATCAGCGGTATAGGTAATTGCTAAACCGTCAAACCAGTCTGTCCAGGAAGCGTCCAGCAAACCAGCGATGCGAATCTGATAAATCGAAGATGGTGTCATAGCTGTCCTGTTCATAAACCACCTTTTTAAGATGATCACAGGATAGCAGCCTGATGGGTGTAGGGCGGGTGTACGAAAGAAGTATGAGGGGAAGTATCTTTAGAGGATTAGAGCAAACCCAGGGTGCGTGCCTCAGCTACTGCCTGAGTGCGGCTGCTGGCATTCAGTTTGCTCATGATGTTGCTGAGATGTTTCTTGACGGTGGTCACCGCCAGAAACATATCATCGGCAATGTCGCGGTTGGAAGCGCCATCGGCTACCAGGCGTAGCACTTCCAGCTCGCGGTCGCTTAATGGATCAAGGAAGGGATAAAGCGAGGGGGACGGCTGGCTGCCAGGCAAAGGGAAAGCCGCTAACAAATGATGAATGTAAGCCAGCATATCGTCACCTGGTGTGCGCGGCTCTATATACTGTGCGCGATACGCAATGAGTAATCGCCGCAGCTCGTCGCCCCCATCCACAAAAGGGCGGATAAAACCTTCCGGCCAGGCCAGCATGATGGCCTGGCCGAGCGTGGTCAGCGCCTCGTTTTTCTGGTCGGCCTGGTACAAAACCTTCGCTTTCAATATCAGCGCTTGCAGTAACATTCTGCCGTGGTTCATACGCCCTGCTTCCAGAATAAGCGTCTCCAATGCATCCAGAGCCAATCTAAAGTCACCTCGGTAAATGAGTAATTGGGGCAGGGCCAGGCGGTGCAGCGCATAAGCATTGAGAGGTCCCGGCTGTTCCGCGTGTGATTCAACCCAGGCCGCCGCAGCTGTGATGTTGTTCTGTTTCAATAATAGTTGGAATTGGTGGTAATCAACGTAGGCCGTGATGCTGTTGATGAAGGTATGGGATTGCAATAAGCTGTTAATTTGATCGCTATAGTTTTCAGCGGCAAGCAAATCGTCTTTTGCCAGAGAAAGGCGCAATAAACCGCTTAAAGCAAAAACCTGAATTTCATGGCTACCAAAGCTGACAGCCTGTGTGAAACAGCGTTCCAGATACGCTTTAACCTGCTTTAATTCATTCCGGTCGTATAGAATTAGACTGGCGGCGATATAAGCCATCAGCGTGCCCACAAAGGGAATGGGTATGCCCCCCGGTTCAGCCACTGCCAGCGCCTGGTTTACCAGGGACACGGCCGTTTCCAGTTTGCCTTGGGCCAGTTTTATCATGCTCTCAAAGGCCAGCAGATGAATCTGATGCGGGTGCGTTTCAGGGAGGGATTGAGCCGAACTGGCGCGGGGCGCCTGCTTTAAGGCCTCTTCAGCGGCCGCCAGATCGCCGATCGCATAATAGGCATTGCCCAAGAAAATAACCAGCATCCCGCGCAGCCAATAATCTTTAGGCAAAACCTGAAGCGCCTGCTGTGCCAATGCGACTGCCTGTGGGTCTGCTACCAGGCTGGCATAACAAGCACGAAAAGCCAGAACTTCGGGGGACAGGCTGCGAGCTGTAGCCTCATCCAGTAAAGCGAGGGCATTTTCAGCGCCTTTTAACTTCTCATCGCCGACGACAAAATCGCCCACTGTCATGGCCGCCCAGGCTTGAACCAGCCACAGACGTGGATGTGTCTGCCAGGCCGCTGCTGGCAGAACTGCCAGCCAGCTTTGCAGGGTCTTGATTTCACCTGTCTGCCACTTGACGCTGTGAATGCGCTCGATGAGCCGGGCTGCTTGTTCAAAATCCTGCCCGGCCAGGGCATGGTTAATCGCTTCGTGCGCTAACCCGTTCTGGTTAAGCCATTCGCTGGCCCGGTGGTGGAGCACAGGCAGACGGGCGGCCTGTGTTTGTTGCAGGCGCTGCTGCAACACTTCGGCAAAGAGCTGATGGTAGCGATACCAACGCCGTTCTTCATCTAAAGGAATGAGAAACAGGTTGCTGTACTCCAGATACTCCAAAATCTCTTGTCCCGCAGTAGATTGGGTGAGTGCGTCACCAAGCGGTCCACAAATCCGTTCCAGAATGCTGGTAGCTAACAAAAATTCGCGTACAGGCTCTGTCTGATGGTTTAGAACTTCTTCTGTCAGATAATCGATGATAAAACGATGACTGCCGGTAAAGGCAGCAATTCGTTCGGCTTGATCGGTACGCCCATTCAGCGACAAAGCGGCTAACTGTAAGCCCGCAATCCAGCCTTCCGTGCGCCGTTCGAGCGCGGCCATTTCTTCGTTTGACAGAGGCAAACCCATTACCTGATTGAAAAAAAGCTGGGTTTCGTCAAAGGTGAAGCGCAAATCATTGGCCCGAATCTCCACCATTTGGCCGCGTGCCCGCAGCTTGGAAAGGGATAATGCGGGATCGCTGCGGGTGGTAATGAGCAGGTGCAGCTGTGGGGGTAGATGTTCGAGTAAAAAGGCCAATGCTTGATGAACGGCCGTCTCCGCAACAACGTGATAATCATCCAACACAAGAATGAGGGGTTGGACCTGTTGGCTGATGTCGTTAATGAGCAAAGTTAGAATAGTATCTGCGGGCGGGGGTTGGGGAGATTGCAGAAGCTGCACGGCCGTTTCGCCAATGCTGGGAACGGCCGTTTGCAAAGCGGCAATAAGGTAGGACAAGAACCGTATCGGATCGTTATCGTTTTCATCCAGAGATAACCAGCCAATATTTGTGTGTCTAGCAGTTAGCGTATTTAGCCAGGTCGTGGCTAATGTCGTTTTGCCAAATCCAGCCGGGGCAGAGATAAGCGTCAAACGAGCATGATCTAGTCCCGCATTGAGCCGCTCAATAAGTGGGGAGCGGATGATGAGAGACGGCCGTAAGCTGGGCCGGAACAGTTTTGTCTGCAAGAGTAAATCGGACACATGAAGATTATATACTTGAACTGATGAGAACCATAGCCGACCACCAGACGGCCGTCTGGGTTTTGCCTATCCCCTCAAAAAAGGTTCAATTACGGAAGCCTTTGCCCCACCGCCGGTGGGTGAAGCCAGATGCGCTTTTCACAGGGGGGTCATAGTGTCGTCGCCTGGCTGAGGCGGTAAACGGCCGTCTTCAACAAGGTAATTGAGTAATTGGGTAATTGAGCAATTACCAATTACCAATTACTCAATTATTTTCCTATCCGGCAAACAAGCGCCAAATCTGCGCCACAAAAAAGGTCACCACAAAACCCATCGCCAGGGGCAGCAGGGCGGCAACGGCCGTCCACTTTTTGCTGCCCGTTTCCTTGTAGATGGTGTAAATGGTGGTGCTGCAAGGATTGTGCAGCAGCGAGAAGAGCATGAGGTTTACGGCCGTTAACAACGTCCAGCCCCCGGCACTAAACAACGCCATTGTGTCCGCCTGTGAATCCAGCTCAAACATCACGCCAGCGCCAGCCCCAGCGTCGGTGCCGGTCACCAAAACCGTCAGCATCAGCACCGTGGGAATCACAATTTCGTTGGCCGGAATGGCCACGATGTACGCCACCAAAATCACCCCGTTCAGGCCAATGAGCAGGGCAAATGGGTTCAAAAAGCTGATCAGATGCTCGGCAATGCTCACCCCGCCAATGGTGATGTTGGCGCTGAGCCAGATGGCTGCTCCCGCGGGCAAAGCAAACACAATGGCCCGCCACAGCACAATGAGCGTCCGGTCAATTACCGAGGTGTAGATCGTTTGCCAGATGCGCGGCGGGCGGTATGGCGGCAGCTCCAGGCTAAAAGTAGACACCTCGCCCTTCAGCATGGTGCGAGACAAACCCCAGGAGACCACAAAGCTAAAAAACACGCCCAGCAAGGCAATGCCCACCACCGACAGCGCAGAGATAAGACCTCCCAAATAAGCCGGTACCAATCCCCCAATAAAAATGGAGGCGATGAGGATTTGCGTGGGCCAACGGCCGTTGCACAACGCAAAATTATTCGTGATGATCGCAATCAGCCGCTCGCGCGGGCTGTCGATGATGCGCGTGGCCACCACGCCAGCGGCGTTACAGCCAAACCCCATCATCATGCTCAGCGCCTGCTTGCCGTGCGCCCCAGACTTGCGGAACATGTTGTCCAGGTTAAACGCCACCCGCGGCAGATAGCCAAAATCCTCTAGCAGCGTAAACAGCGGGAAAAATATCGCCATCGGCGGCAGCATCACGCTAATCACCCAGGCCGTGCCCAGGTACATCCCATCAATCAGCAGCCCACTTAGCCACCAGGGTAAGCGCAGGAAGTCGGCCCCCTGGTGCAGCAGCGGCACCGTTTTGTCAATCAGCAGCGTGGCCAGCAGCGAGGAGGGCACATTGGCCCCGCTAATCGTCAGCCAGAAGACCACCGTGAACAGCAAAATCATCATGGGAAAGCCCCAGACGCGGCTGGTCACAATTTTGTCGATGGTGCGATCCAGATCGAAGCGCGGCTTCTCCTCTGGGCGGGTGACGGCCCGGTCGGCCAACTTGGCCGCCTCGGTGTAGATGCCTTCCATCAGCTGTTCATGAAATTCGGGGCCGATTTCCCAGCGTAGGGATTCGGCCGTTTGCAAAATATCATTTGGGTTCACGGTAGGATTCACAGTTGTCATGAGGCCACCTCCAGCGGAATCAGGCGGTTGTTGGCCGCTGCTTCCGGCAACATCACCAGTTCGGGGCGGGTAAGATCGCCCAATTCGCCCTGGCGCACGGCTTGCATCAGCCGCTCGTCGCCATCCAGCAGGCGCAGGGCCACCCAGCGGGCGTTGGGCAGGCCGGGGAATGCGGCCTCGATTTGCGGCACCAGCCTGGCCAGCGCCCGTTTAATCGCCGGGGATTCGGATTTGGCCCGGTATGGTTTGCCCACGGTTTGGCCGGTGGCTACCTCGTGGATGGCTTGCAGCAGGTCTTGCAGCCCTTCGCCCTGCCGCGCCGCCGTGGGCACGACGGGCACGCCCAGGTCGCGGGCCAGCCGTCGCTCGTCCACTTGCAGCTTGTGGCGGCGGGCTTCATCGATTAGATTCAGGCAAACAACGGCCCGATCGGTAATTTCTAGCACTTGCAGCACCAGGTTCAGGTTGCGCTCTAGCCGGGTGGCATCGACCACAATCACGGTCACGTCTGGCTGGCCGAACAGGATGAAGTCGCGGGCAACTTCTTCGTCCAGGCTGGTGGAGAGCAGGGAGTAAGTGCCGGGCAGATCGACAATTTTGTACTGCTTGTCGCCGTAGCTAAAGCCGCCCTCGGCGCGGGCGACGGTTTTGCCCGGCCAGTTGCCGGTGTGCTGCCGCAGCCCGGTGAGCGCGTTGAAGACGGTGCTTTTACCGGTGTTGGGATTGCCTGCCAGGGCAATCACGAAATCTGAATTTTCCATGTTCACGCCCAGCTTGCGCAGGTTGCCCGCGTTGTGCATGGGGCAGCCCTCGCAGCCGGAGGCGGTGGGTTGGGGTGTTTTGAGTTTGGTTTCCATAGTAATTTCCAGAGGTGCGACGCACTTCAAAAGTGCGTCGCACCTATTAACTAGACTTGCTTTACATAAATGTAATTTGCTTGATTCGGCCGCAAGGCAATGATGGCATCGCGGATGCGGTAGGCGGTGGGTTGGCCGCTGGGGCTGCGCATTTCGGCGGTGATGGCGGTGCCGGGCAGGATGCCCAAATCCATGAAGCGGCGGCGTTCGGCTCCCCGGCAGTTGGGCGAGATGCGAATGACTTCGGCCGTTTCCCCCAGGGGCAGGTCAGAAAGGCGGGTGCCGTGATCTTTTTCGGAAACGGCCGTCTCCTCCTCCACCACGGCGGGCAACGGCCGTACCGAAATATTCCGCGCCACAATCGGAGCCAAAACGTGCTCATTGCCGTTGGCCCAAAAGCGAATCCGGGTGCTGTTCGACTCAATCAGCCGCACCGTCTGGCCCGGATACAGCCCCTCGGCTACCAGCTGGGCATACACCGCCTCCGGCTCATCTTCCAAATGCACGATGCGCGCCGGTTGGTCCGCCGCCAGTTCGTTGAGCGGCTGGCCGCCGTGGTAGACGTAGCTGCCTGCTGCGTTGGGAATTGGATCGCCATGCGGGTCGTGGGTGGGGTGGCCGAGCTGTGCCGCCAGCGCGTCGGCCGCTTCTGGCGTCAGCTGATGCTCTTGCAGCTCCGCCTGGCTGTGCCAATCAGACTCGCTAAAGCCGGTTTTCTCTGCCAGGTAGCGCTCCCACAGCCGGTGGGCGCGAATGATGTGCAGGGCGGATTCCATGCCTTCGCTGGTCAGGGTGATGTTGTCGCTGTGGATGTGCAGCAGGTGGCTGGTTTGCATGTCGCCCAAAAGCTCGGCCACGTCGTTGGTGCTGATGTGCAGCGCCCCAGCAATGCTTTCTACGCTGGCGCGACGCCCTTTTTGCTCACATTTGTAGATATGCTTCAGGGCATCTTCCCGGCGGGCGCGGTCGGTCATCTGGCGACCCTGCTGCCAGCGCGAAAGTATTCCTTTTTCGGGCCAGAGGAATACGGCCGTTACCGCCAACACCGCGGTACCGATTAACAATAAAATGGCTGGATTTGTCTCCATAACTCACCTGTTTTGCAAAAATTTTGGTGCATCTAAAAAATAATTTTAACATGGTATATTTTAATCGGAATACGCCGCCTGTCAAGTAGAGACGCTGCATCGCAACGTTTTTAGAAACCTAAAAAAAAGAGGCACTGCCTGGCAGCGCCTCTTTGAATTGTGAATGGTGAATCATTAATGGTGAATGGTGAATGGGGGACAAACCATTCACCATTCACCATTTACCATTAATGTTTTGGTTTGTAGCCCAACATGCGCAGGCCGTTGAGCGACACCAGCACCGTGCCGCCTTCGTGGCCGACGACGGCGGCGGGCAGCGCCAGGCCAGAGAAGAAGATGGTGCCCAGCATGAGCAAAATCATGAAGATGGCGAAGCCCAGGTTTTGCAGCAGCGTTTGCCGCGTTTTGCGGCTGAGGCCGATGGTGTAGGGGATGTTGTGCAGGTCGTCGGACATGAGGACGATGTCGGCCGTTTCCAGGGCTACGTCCGTGCCTGCCGCGCCCATGGCGATGCCGATGTCGGCGGTGGCCAGGGCGGGGGCGTCGTTGACGCCGTCGCCGACCATGGCGACGGGGCCGTACTGTTCGCGCACTTTTTTAACGGCCGTTACCTTATCTTCCGGCAGTAAATCGGCAAAGTAAGCGTCTACGCCCACCTGCTGGGCAATTTGCCGGGCCACGGCGTCGTTGTCGCCGGTGAGCATGACGACGTGCTGCACCCCGTTGGCGTGCAGGGCGCGAATCACGTCGGGCGCGTCGGGGCGAATGACGTCGGCGTAGGCCAGGATGCCCAGGAGAACGGCCGTTCCTGCCGTCTCATCTACCTCGGCCATGAGCACGCTGGTTCGGCCCAGGTTTTGCAGCCGGTTCAGCTCACTTTCTGCCTGCGCCAGCCCAGCCGGATTGAATTTTTGGAAGAAACGGCCGTTGCCAATCCAAATTTGCCGGTTGTTGACGGTGGCCCGCACGCCCTGCCCGGTGGTCGCCTGGAAATCGGCCGCTTCGGGCCAGCTCAGGTCGCGCTTTTGGGCCGCCTTCACGGTGGCTTGGGCCAGCGGATGTTCCGACTTGGCTTCGACGGCGGCGGCCAGGGCCAGCAGCGCGTCTTCGCTGGTTTGGCCGTCCAGCGCCACAATGTCGGTCACTTCCGGCTCGCCTTTGGTGAGCGTGCCGGTTTTGTCGAAGGCGACCACTTTGATGGTGGCCGCATTTTCCACGTAGACGCCACCTTTGAACAAGATGCCGCGCCGCGCACCGTTGCCAATGGCGGAAAGCACCGTGGCGGGCGTGCTGATGACGATGGCGCAGGGGGAGGCGGCCACCATAACGGTCATTGCCCGGTAAAACGCCTCGCTAAACGCCTCTTGCCAGAACAGCATGGGCACGACGGCCACCAGGGCGGTGAGGACGATGACGCCGACGGCGTAATATTGCTCGGCGGTGTCGATGAAGCGCTGCGTTTCGGCTTTTTCGCTGTGGGCCTCTTCCACCATCTGGATCAGTTTGGCCAGGGTGGAATCTTTGGCCAGCTTGGTGACGCGAATCTCCAGGCCGCCGTTTTTGTTGATGGTGCCGGCAAAGACGGTGTCGCCAACTTCTTTGCTGACGGGCATGGATTCGCCGGTGATGGAGGATTGGTCGATTGAGGAACGGCCGTCTACCACCACCCCATCCAGGGCAATCCGTTCGCCCGGCTTCACCAAAATGAGGTCGCTAACGACCACTTTTTCGATGGGCAGCTGGTAAATATTGTCGCCGCGCCGCACGGTGGCCTGCGCCGGGCGCAGCTCCATCAGCGCCTTGATGGCGTTGCGGGTGCGGTCCATGGCAAAATCTTGCAGCACGTTGGAAAGCGAAAAGAGGAAAAGCAGCATGGCCCCTTCAAACGGTTGGCCCACCAGGGCTGCGCCGACGGCGGCCAGCACCATGAGCAGGTCTACGTCGATGGTGCGGTTGCGCAGCGATTCGATGCCGCCCTGCAAACCAAAGGTGCCGCCCGCGATGTAGGCGATGACAAACAGCACGGTGGCGGCAACGGCCGCTTCTTGCTGCTCGGCAATGAGGCCGCCAATCATGGTGACGAGGGTGATGACGGTGAAGATCGGTTCGATACGGCCGTCCATCAGCCAATCCCAGGCGCGGCGCAGGGGGGTGGTGATTTCGGGAACGGCCGTGTCGCGTTCTGCCCCAGAGGGGGAGACATCGACGCCCATTTTTTGTACGTGCAGGGAAATTTCATCGGGGGAGATGATTTGGTCGTTGTAGGTGACAGAGAGGGCGCCGCCCATGAAGCTGGCGGTGGCCCGCCGCACGCCAGGCAGCTGATGCAGCTGGCGCTCTAGCCCAATGGCGCAGCTTTCGCAAGCGCGCCCGCCGTGCTTGCCCAGCCGCATGGTGCAGGTTTGCCACCGTTCGCGCAAAATGGGGCTCACCTGTTGGGCCACTTTTTCCACGGCGGGCTGGGACAGTTTTTGGGGGTCGTAGTCGATTTCGAGACGGCCGTCTTGCGGATGCAAACTAACTTGGACAATGCCTTCCTGGTCGGTTATCGCTTCATTGATCAGTTCGGCACAATTTTCTTCTTGATCTAAGTGATTGGTGTCAGTCACAGGTCGTTCCTTCGTTGTGTAATTGGCAGAAAGTTTTTGAAAAACAATCAATCAAAGATTTAAAAGATCTCGCAGATTTAGAGCGAAAAAATCTGTGTGCAATCTGCGTAAATCAGCTGATAGAGAATTTTGAAAACTTTGTATCAACAGTTTTTGTTGATTCCGCATAGTTTGAGAAAAAAATCTACGAACTCTTTTGGCTCTTTGGGAATTCTGGGGGTTGACAGCCCGTGAAACGTGATGCGTGACCAGAGGTGGATCACGTTTCACGCTTCACGCAAAACCCCACGAAATCCGAAAGGCCCAGAGCTTTCTAAAATTGGTACTATTTTTGTAGAAATCTGCGGCAGGAAGCTGTATGCTGTTTTTGATCAGCCTGATTGCCAGCGGAAAAATGCACCCTAGCCCAGAATGAACAGCTGTTCCGCCACAGAAAACTTAACTTCGATTATAAGTAAATTTAACACGTGTGACAAATAAAGTTAACCTTGGTTAACTTTATTCTTATACTTGGTTTTGTCATGACGCAGTTTGGTCGTTTGACACCATTTTGGCATGAATTGGGCAGTGGCTAAACCAATAATGAACTTATACTAACCTTCTCTCTAGCTCTCCCTCAGAGGGGCAGGTGGAGGGTAGATGTGCGAGTTTTTTAAGTTTCATTCCGTAGCAAATCGAAAAGGCAGTTGGGGAAGCGAGGGCGATTTTTTTGCAGTTTGCGCAAAAACTTTGGGTCTTCTTGCCAGGCATACCGGAAAAACCAATTTGGAGGTCGTTTGTTAAATGAGAGGAGGGCGCGGATGGAATCTGGGAGAAAAGCTGTTGTGTGCAGGCCAGGCGCTCAAACTAGCCAGTGGCATGAATTACTGCTCAATTATCAATATCAGAAAATTGCAGGGTTACTCGACCGGGCACAGGTGGAAGCGGCCACGGCGGGAGATTTACAGCAGTCGGCGCTGCTGGTGGCGGCGGCGCAGCTAAATGCTAGTTGTGCCCAGATGCGGCGGGAGGTTGCTTATCATGAGCAGGTGCATGGGCAGCTAGAAGCGCAGCATGCCGCGTTGGCGGCGGAATTGCGGAAGGTTTTGGCGATGGTGGAGCCGATGGCGGCAACGGCCGTTGCCACGCCTCAAGGTTCTGTTTGGCAGCGCATGACTGAGTTTTGGCGACGGCTGTTCACCGGGCCAGCTTCCCCGCACCTGCCAGAAGATGAGGAAGAGAGGTTGGTAGAAACGGCCGTTGCCGCCCCAGGTGCAGCGGTTGCGGTTGAGGAGGAACGGCCGCTCCCCTCCCGCACCACCCCACAGCTAACCATCTATTGCCTGGGGACGTTTCGGGTGTATGAAGATGAGATTCCGGTGGAAGCGTGGCCCAGCCGCAAGGGGAAGTCGATCTTTAAATATTTATTGCTGCATCGGCAAACCCGCATCACCAAAGAACTGCTGATGAACGAATTTTGGCCAGAAGCCACGGCCGAATCTGCCCGTAACAATCTAAACGTGGCCATTTACGGCTTGCGCCAGGCTTTGCGCAATGGCTACCCTGAATTTTCTCACGTGTTGTTTCAGGATGATTGTTATTTTTTGAATCCAGCGATGCAAGTTTGGGTAGATGTGGAGCAGTTCGACCAGGTTTTTAACCGGGCCAATCAGCTGGTGACTCAGGGGAAAACGGCCGTTGCCTTACCAGACCTGCACGCGGCTGAACTGCTTTACCAGGGTGAACTGCTGGCAGAAGATCCGTATGAAGCGTGGCCTGCCGCCCGGCGGCAGCAGTTGCAGTGGCATTACATGCAGCTGCTCACCCACCTGTGCGATTACTATTTCCAAGACCAGCAGTACGCCACCTGCATCACCTTTGCCAACAAATTGCTGCGAGTAGAACCGTGCCACGAGGCAACGCACCGCCTGTTGATGCGGGCCTATGTGCGGCAGCGGCAGCGCTATTTGGCGCTGCGCCAATATCACCACTGTGTAGAGCGGCTAAACGAGGAATTGGCCGTGCCGCCAGACCCCACAACCACCACGCTGTACGAAGCGATTCGCAACCATGAACCGATTTGAGTAACGCGGCAATCCTCTTCGTCCTGATCCAGCAATTAATTTAAAAAAATTCTAAATTAAGCGGTGATTTACCAGCGATTAAGTGCGCCATGATTTGATGACGGCGTGCTGACGGCCAGGGTGCTGGCCAAAGCCAAAAGTCATCCGGAGACTTTCCAAGCGTATCGTATCGTTTAACCAAACAATTTTGTAAGTAAAAGGAGAATATCATGTTTGAAACACCTAAAATTGAACTGATTGGCAACATCACGGCTAAAGTGCTCGATGAAACCGGGGTAGAACCCGCTTTGATTATCAAAGAAGGCTCTCCTTGGGCGGTAGATATCAAGTGGGAAATGAAAGGCAGCAACTGGCAGATGATTGGCGGCTATTGGCATGTGCACCTCAATCTGGAATCCATTGGGCCAGGGCCAGACCTGTCTTTGGTTGATTTTGCAGACCCCGACTGCCAGAACCAGCCGCTGCCCAGCGCCACCGGCGAATACAGCTGCCACTTCGATGTGCCCGGCGACTTCATTTCTTTGAATGATGTGCCGCACCAGAGCCTGGCGATGAAGCTGGTTGTGCTGCTGACCTATGTGAACCCGTTGGGTCAGCGCGGCCCCATCGCCGCTTACTGGGAAGGCCCCATCGTGCAGTTCTACGAAGACAACTAAGCCCCCCAACTGATTTGGGTTAAACCTGGCATTGGCCTCAGTGGTTACAACTACTGGGGCCAATGTTTTTTGGAGGATATAAGAGATGAAAAACAGTGATGTACAGGATGATCTAACGGCCGTAAAAGGAATCGGCCCTAGCTACCAAAAATGGTTGGGCGAGCAGTTTAACGTGTATTCGTATGCAGCCTTGAGTGAACTTTCGGCAGAGGCGGTGGAAACGGCCGCCCGGCAAGCTGGCAAAAATTTGCCCCAAAGCATGGTGGTTGAATGGATTGCCCAAAGCAAAGCATTGGTTGCCGAAAAAGAAAATGAAAGCTCACGCCCGGCAAACCCAGAAAAAGAGCCCCATGCCTGGATTCCGATTGCCTCGTTTGTGGTGGAATTTCAGCAAAAAAGCGCGGCGTCGCCGCCGCAGCGGCGCACCACGGTTCATTACATGGAGCAAGACCAGGAAATCACCTGGCCTGGTTTTGAATATGAACAGCTGGGTCTGTGGCTGGCGCAGCAGATTCCGGTGGACGAACCAGAGGTGGTGCTGGCCCCTGCCCCAGCAAAAACGGCAAAGACGCTAAAGATGCCAAAGCGGTTAATGGCAAAGCAGCAAACGGCCGTCACATTGCCAAAAATTGTGCCAACAGAAGTCCGCCTGGTGCAGCAATCTGGTGAGGAACTGGTGGCGCATTTGGAGGAAGGGGAACGGCCGTTTTTGGCCCACATCGATCACAATACGCTCAAAAGCGTAACGCTGGCCTTTCGGCCAGAATTCGATCAACCTGATCAGCCCCTGCCCCCGTTTGTTGTGCAGTGCCGGTTGGAAAATATGGAAGATTTTCGGCAGCCCCCCATTTGCCTGGAGATGCGGCGAGATTACGCGGCCAGCGGTTTGGGGTACCAGGCGGAGCTGGCCGGGTTGGCACCTGGCATTTACCGGGTGATACTGAATTTGCAGGCGGTACGGCCGTTGCAAAAAACCTGGTTCGAACTGCCCAAGCTCAACGTGCTATAACGATGCCTTCATTAAAAATGCGTGCAAAGGCGTAAAAAACGTGTTTCGTTTTACGCCTTTGCCAAAACCCAACACGATCGTTGCCATTTACTTAGGCTGTCATTCCCACGAAGGCGGGCGGTCTACCTCTACCTCTACCTGGGCCTGGAGTTCAAGCGCTATTTGTGGGGTTTGGAACAGGTGATGGGTGGCGTGGCTGTCCCCCCGGTTGATCCATTCTTTTGTATGCCATTTGACAGCACCCTGGGCGTCGAATTCGACGGCAAAGGCATAGCGACAGCTGTCGCACTCCACAATGCGCAACCCCCCAGGATAACGAATTGGCGAGATTTTTAGCGTATGTACGTGGCTCATGTTGCCTCCTTATTCAGGCTTTTTTTGCGATTACGGTATAGGTTCGGGTCTACAACCTCGGCCATCGCTTCCGTATTCAGGTTCCCACCCAGGAATTGGTTGATTTGGGCCACCTGCGGTTCTGGGTTGGTGAGCATGTCGCTGTAATGCACATACAGCACCGACACATTGGGCTGCGAAGCCAGCCAGTTCATGACGTTGCCCAGGTGTTTTTCAAACAGACCGGCAATCTCTTCATCGCTGGCCTGGTTGGGGTCTTCGCCCCGGTTAACCAACATCTTCTTTTGCGAGGCCAAAATTTCGGCCATGTTGCGCCGCATGAAGATCACTTTGTACGTATAGTCGGCGGGCAGATGGCGCAGTAGTTGGGAGATCACTTTAACGCTTTTGCCTTGCGCTTCGGCCATCCAGGCGGTGTCGCCTTTATCCATCTTTTTGACGCGCTCAAATTCGTAATACCCTTTGGGATTATCGTCGTCGGCGGTGCGCACTTTGTCGGTGAGGGGGTGGATGCCGCCTGCTTCTAGCATTTTCATCATCATAGAGGTGCCAGAACGGGGCAGGCCGCTCACGATGGTAACGGCCGTTTTCCCACCAAACAGTTTCTTGAAGAGTCCTTTCATGCCAATTTCCTTGTCAGATTTTTAGATAGTAGAGTTGTTCCTAATTAAAGAGATGAAGATTTTAGGACGCAGCGTTTTAAAGATAACCAGAGAAAAATCTCTGCACTCTCCGCGCCTCTGCGGTGAAATCACCCTTTTTTTAGTAGAGTCATCTGTGTCCCATTCCTCCCCAAATTTTTATTGAGGAACAAGTCTCGTGAGTTTCCACAAATCTGCTTAATCGTAACACAGCCGGGTGGGAAGCAAAATGAGCGTGTTGTGTGTTACGGCCGTTTCTCATGTACCCTTGCGCCGTTTCCCCCAGCTTAAAGCTGTAGCTGCGCCCATAGCTGCTGCTGGAATTGGCGGCCTGCCTGCTCTAGCGGTTCATCTAGCCGAAAGCTAAGGGTGTGCAGCTGCACATCCCCCACCAGCACGTGCAGCGGCTGGGGCAGCGGCTGGGGGTAAATGAGCAGGGCATGGTGGCACCCTTTGGCCTTGGCGTACGTAATCACCTGGCTGATGTCTGCCTGGCTGGGCTTGTCTGGGGTTTTGTACTTGGTGTCTAGCACGGCCAGAGGACGGCCGTTTGCCCCATACAGCGTCAAATCAATCTGGAAGCGCAGTTCGGCTTGGGGGCCGAGACTGGTGCTTTCTTGCGCTTTGCTGCGGTAGGGGGCGGGCAGGTTGGCGTGCAGCCAGTTGGCCACGCACCGTTCGTACAGGTGGGGCATGTTTAGCAAAAAGGGCATCAACTGGTGCTGGCCGTCGGCCAACAGCGGGCCGGTGTGCTCCAAAAAAAAGCGGCAGAGGGCGTGCAGGGTGGCGTAATCCTGGTTCAGGCGGCTGTAGCTGCGGTGTTGGCAGTCGCTGGGTTGGAACGGCCGTACCGTCACCAACGGTTGCAGCAGATGGTAGGCCTGGCGTATTGCGGTTTGGGCTGCGGGGCGGCATTGGCCGCTGCGGGCAATCTGGTGCAGGGTGTAGGCGATCAGCTGGTTGTCGGGGATGTCGGCGGTGTGGGCGTCGTAGCGGCAGGTGAGCTGGGTGGTGGGGGTGGTGGCGCGCGGTGGCAGCAGTTTGCCGCGCACGTAGGGCAGTTCGGCCGTTTGGCGCAGGTAGGCGCGTTGGAACCCTTGCCGCCCGCGCCGGATGGTTCGTTGGGCCAAAATGTGGGCCAGCAGGCTAAAAAAATCGGGGAGGGCAGAAACGGCCGTTACCCCCTCGGCCAGTTCTGCCAGGCGTAAATCGTAAGCCATTTCCCACAGCTCAAACAGCCGGTTGATGGGCAGTTTGGGGGTGATGGTCAGGTTAAGCTGGTGCGGAAGGTGCACTTGCCCCACCCAGCCCTGGGCGGTGAGCTGCCATTGGCCATCGGTTTTGGGCGAGGGAAAGGTGACGCGCAGCTTTTTGCCAGTTTGGTCCAGGCTGCGCCAAAGTTGTTCGCCCACCCAGGTGGGCAGCTGGGCGGCGGGCAGGTTAAGCGTTTCGTATTCGCTTAGCTGCAAATTGAGCGGGGCGAGGGCAGTTGGCATACGGGAGATGGTATCAAATCGTGGGGGGCGGGCAACTGGTTGGCCATTTCAGGCTTGCGGGGCGGTGGGCAGGGTAACGGTGAAGGTGCTGCCCTGGTTAACGGTACTGCTGACGTGAATACGGCCGTTGTGCCGAATCACAATCTCTTTCACAATGCCCAAACCGAGGCCGGTACCCACCATCGTTTTGCGATCAATATGGGATCCGCGATAAAAGCGCTCAAAAATGTGGGGCAAATCGTCTTGGTGGATGCCCATGCCCGTATCTGTTACGCACAGCAACAGATCGGTCTGACTGTTTTGCGTCAGCAAATTGGTGGTAACGATGATGCTGCCTTTGGCTGTGTAATTTAAGGCATTGTCAATAAGGTTGGTCACCACTTGGGTAATTTGGTTGGGTTCGGCCCAGGCTGGCGGCAGGGGCGACATGGGTTGAAACTGGAGCTTGATTTGTTTGCTTTGGGCACGCGGCGTATGAACCCCAATCACTTGCTGGATCAGGTAGTTGAGGTCTACGGGCTGGAAGAGATGATCGGGCGGGCTGTGTTCCAGGCGAGACAGGGTGAGGATATCTTCTACCAGGCTGTACAGGCGGCGCACCTGGTTGCGCAAAACGGCAATGTATTGGGCGTGCTTTTCTGGCTTGGCGTACTCTAGCAGTTCCAGGTAGAGGCTAAGGTTGGTGATTGGGTTGCGCAGTTCGTGGGAAACGTCGGAGACGAATTTGGTTTTGAGCTTGTCTAGCGATTGGAGCTGTTCGTTGGCTTCGCCCAGGGCCTGGGTGCGTTCCTGAACCCGTTTTTCTAGTTCGTTGGCGTGGGCTTGTAGACGGCCGTTCAACCGCATTTTGGTTAGCCCCAGCGCGACTTCATCCGCCACCATGCTCACCAGCCGCGCATCACTTTCTGCCAGGGCATATGTTTGGGGCAAGCTCACCACGCAGAAGCCGATTGTGGCATTTTCCAGGTTGATGGGGTGGATAATGGCCCGGCTGCCTGGGGGCACGGCCAAAAATTGCTGCAGGCTGCCCTCTACGGTTGGGCAAATCAGGGCATGTTGGGCAATGAGAACGGCCGTTAGCTGATCATTCATGGCCAGCACCGTGGCGGGTGGCGGCAGCGGCGGCAGGTCGTTTTGGGAATGGCCTGCCTGAATTACCACCCCAGAGCCTTGATGGCAAAACAAAATGAGGACACGCAGCGCCCCAAAAAAATGGGCCAGCTCATAGCAGGTTGCCGCCAAAAGGGCTTGCTCATCATTGCTGGCCGAGGCGGTGGAGATGATGCGGTTGAGCACGTTTAGCTCTAGCGCTTGCCGCCGGTAAGCTTGCTGGCTTTGGCGCAGCTCTTCTTCTTGCTTGCGCCGCTCCAGGGCATAGCGCAGCACCCGCCACAAATTAGAGGCGTTGATTTCCTGCTTCATCAGAAAATCTTGCGCCCCGGCGGTGGCCGAGTCGGCCACAATTTGCTCATCATCCAGGCCGGTTAGCACCACGATGGGAATGTGTGGATAACGGGTATGCAGGGTGCGAATGGTTTGCACGCCCTGGCTGTCTGGCAGGGTGAGGTCTAGCAGGATAATGTGGATGGCGTGGGCGGTGAGGATTTGGTAGGCGGTTTGGATGGAAACGGCCGTATGCAGTTGGTAAACCTCGCTGGTCAGGTCCAGGATCAACTCAACGCGGCGTCTGTCGCCGGGGTTGTCTTCGACGAGGAGGATGTGGATGGAACGGCCGTTGTCAATCTCGTTTGCCACAATCGCTACCTTGAGTGGTGTGTTCGTGCGCGCTGCCTAAATAGCTAGCCGTTACCCACCTCAGCATACAGCTCACCTGCGGCAGACAAAGCATTTCCCTCTGGCAGCGTAAACCAAAAACAACTGCCCTTACCCTCGCTGCTGTCTACCCCAACTGTGCCGCCGCTTTTTTTAATAATGCGCCACACAATAGACAACCCCAACCCTTCGCCACGAATTTTTTTAGATGTCACCCGCGTATGCGCCCGAAAAAGCCGCTTCTGGTCAACGTCTGAAATGCCAGGCCCATTGTCTGCCACCCAAAAACGCACCATGCCATCCTCTTCACGTCTGGCACCCAACTGCAATACCGGCGGCTGGCCATCATTCCCACCATACTTCAGCCCATTGCTCATGTAGTTGAGCCACACTTCTTCAATCCACGGCGCATACCCCAGCGCCAGCGGCCAGCGCTCTGGAATTTTGATCACCGCGCGCGTTTCCCGAATCTGGTAACGCAAACGCTTAACCACTTCAGCCAAAATGCGCCTGTTGTCTAATAGATTGGCTTGAATTTGTTCAGAACGCATACTGGCCAAAAACAGCAATTCTGTGATGACATTATTCATCTTGTAGCCACTCTGCATAATCTGGTCAACCGCTTGTTTGGCTGGCACGCTCAGCTGTTCCTGGTAATGAGAATCCACCAGGCTGGCATACCCCACCATCTGGCTAAGCAGCCCCTGAATCTGGTGGGCAACCGTATGCGCAAAATCATTCAGCGCCAAATTTTGGTCTTCCAATGCTTCTGCTCGCCGCCGAATTTCTAGCAGTAGTCGGTGGCGCTCAATGGCGTAGTAGATTGTTTTTAGCAGCAAATTGGCCGAGAGATCATCTTTTGTCAGGTAATCCTGAGCCCCAATTTGCACAGCTTCCATCACCGTTTCATGGGCCGTTTGGCCCGTTAGGATGATGACCGGTGTGTTGGGATGGCTGTGCTTGAGCTGCAAAAAAGTTTCCAACCCATTGGCATCGGGCAGGGAGAGGTCTAGCAGAATGACATCACAATGGTGCTCGTGCAAATAAGCTTTGGCTTCTTCCAACCGGCTGGCCGTGGCCAGGTTTACGGCCAGCGGGGTTAGGTTGGCAATTGCGGCATGGCGCAGCATGGTTTTTACTAGCTGCACATCACCTGGGTTATCTTCAATTAACAATACATTGATTGGGCTTTCTTCGTCGCTCATCGGTTATTTTTACAGGACATGGCTGTGTGGTGCTCTGCCTAGATCAGAGGTAACTATTCAGGTTACCCGGCGAGACTCTACGGGCCGGTAATTTTTGGAGACAAATTAGCCGAGTGAAAACCGTTAGGGTCTGTAAAGTTGATCATAGTATGGAAGCAAAATTCTGTCAGTACATATGGCCTCTTTGTTGAAAGCGCACAGTTTATGTCGAGTTTTCTGGTAGAGACAGGTAAAAGGTTGAGCCAGCGCCCAGCGCAGATTCTACCCAAATTTCGCCCCCATGTTTTTGAATAATTTTTTTGCACATAGCCAGACCAATGCCTGTGCCGGGATATTCATCGCGGGTATGCAGCCGTTGGAAGAGGGTAAAAATCTTTTGGCTAAATTTTGGGTCTATGCCGATGCCGTTGTCCGACACTTTTATGAGCCATCGGTCCTTTTCTTTTTTGGCCGAAAGGTGAATTTTTGGTTCGCTGCTGCTTCTGAATTTAAGGGCATTGCTAATGAGGTTTTGCAGCAGCTGGAGCATTTGGGTTTTATCGGCCACAAGGGTGGGGAGTGGGTCGTGGGTGATGATGACCTGGCTTTCTTTGACCTGCATTTCAAGGTTCAGGCAAACTTGTTCTAGAATTTTTTCCAGATCTACCTGGGTAAAGGTTTGATTTTTCTGGCCAACGCGGGAGTAGGCTAGCAGATCGGTGATGAGCTGCCGCATTCTGCTGGCTCCATCCAGGGCGTAGGCGATAAATTCGTTTGATTCTTCGTCTAGGGTGCCCTGGTGCTTGCTGGCCAACAGCTGAAGGTAGGCGGTGATCATGCGGAGGGGTTCTTGCAGGTCATGGGAAGCGGCGTAGGCAAATTGGGCCAGTTCTTCGTTGCTGGCTTCCAGGGAGTGGGTGCGTTGGCGCAGCGCTTCTTCGATGGCGAGTTGGTTGGAGATGTCGCGGTTGACGGCGACAGCGCCAATGACGGTGTTGGTGGCATCTTTTACGGCCGTTACCGAAGCCAATATCGGCATCTGCGAACCGTCGCGCCGCTGTTGGGTGACGCGCCCTTGCCACTGCCCCCGGGCCAAAAATTCGGCCATCACCGCTTCATAGGTTTCTGCGCCATAAATTTGCGGCACCACTTTATCAAAAACCTGGCCCAAAACTTCGGCCGATTTCCAGCCGTACATTTTTTCCGCAGCTTTGTTCCAGCTTTGAATGCAAAACTGGTTGTCGGTGGCAATGACGGCGTCGGACACGTTTTGCAGCAGGTTGGCCTGGTAGAGCAATTTTTGCTGGATTTGGCGGCGCTCGGAAAAGAGCTGGGCGTTACGCAGGGCCACGGCCACATGCCCGGCCAGGCTCACCAGGGCGTCTACTTCGGCAGGCGAGAAGCGGTTTATTTGGCTGTCTTGAATATCTAGAATGCCAAGGAGGGTACGGCCGTATTCCAGCGGAATCGACAGCTCAGACCGGGTCGCGGGCAGCAGCGGGTTGGCCAGATGAAGGGGTTCTTGCGCCACATTTTGGCTCAGCACCATGCGCCGTTGCCGGGCAGCCAGGGCCACCAAACTCTTTTCTGCCTGAAGTGAAATGATGCGCCCCTCGGCCTGCATCTGCTTGCCAATGCGCCCTGAGCCATGATGCAAACGCAAAACCTGCTCAGCGGCATCTAGCAAATAGATGTGAACATGGTACAGCTCAAAGTTACTCCGAATGAGGGCGATGGCCCGGGTTGCCAGCATGTCTGGTTCGCGCACGGTGCTGATCTTTTGGGAGATCACAGCCGCCTTGTGCAGCAAAGTGGCCGACGCATACCGGTTTGCCTGATGCTGCAGGGCCAGGTTGCCTGTATCTGCCAAATCGAGCTCGCTTTGTACCTCTTGGTTTCGTTGGGACAGGTGTTCAATTTCGGCTTGGGCATTGGCCAGGGCAGCCCGCAAATCGTGGATCTCTTGGAACAGCTTTTCAGTTGGCAAAGTGTCTTCGTTCATAATAACTCATCGCCTTTTCTGCCTGACTGTTTTGACTGGCGTTGGTTTCATTATACTGCAACTGTTTAATATTGCGCCCCAAAAGTTTGTAGGAGATTATGGCCCAACCCGCCAGGCCGTAAATTTGACATAATATTCCAACTACCTGTTCTCGCCAGATTTTAGGGGAGTGCGGGCAAGTTGGCCCCGTCGTCCGTTGCGCCACCTGGGTCGATGGGGAAATTCGCGTTGACAGACGGCCGTTTTCACGGCAAAATAGAACAGATGAGCCAATAATTCAAGGAGAAACGATGTCTCGTCTGGCTTCCCGAACATCCCGACTGCGCCGCATTGAAGAGCTGCTGCTGCTCACCCCAGACGGCCTGCGCGCCACCGAACTGGCCGATCGGCTAAATGTTGACCGCCGCACCGTGTACCGTGACGTCGATTTTTTGTGTGAGCAAGGTTTACCCATTTGGCAGCAAGACGGCCGTTTCGGCATGGACCGCACCCGCTACCTCACCACCGTCCACCTCACCTTTCATGAAGCCATTGCCCTCACCCTGGCCGGGCTGCTGCTGGCCCGCACCATCGACGAGCGCAATCCCCACGTCACCTCCGCCCTACGCAAGCTGGCCATCACCCTGCCCAAAGCGATCTCCCCCCACCTTAAACGGGCCGCCGACCGCGTGCAAACCCTGAATGACAGCCAGCGGCAGGTGGCTGTGCTGGAATCCCTGGCCGAGGGGTGGGGCACCGGCCACAAAGTGCGCATCGGCTACCGTTCGCCGCGCAGTGGGCAGCTGCGCGAACGGGTCATCGCCCCATACGCCCTGGAGCCAACACCGTCGGGCATTTACGTTATTGGCTACGATGATTGGGCCAAGGATATTCGCACGTTCAAGCTAGACCGCCTGGAGAGCGCCACGCTGCTCAGCCGCACGTTCACCGTGCCAGAGGCGTTTGATCTGGAAAGTCATCTCGCTTCTGGCTGGCGCATCATGGCGGGCAATGAAATTACGGAGGTGGTGCTGCGCTTTACCCCAGAAGTGACGCCGCACCTCCACGAGCGACAGTGGCATCCCACGCAAAAGCTGCACAAAATGGAAGATGGCGGCTGCGAACTGCGGGTGCAGGTGGCCCAGCCGCAAGAGATGCAGCCGTTCATTCGCAGCTGGGGGGCGCAGGTAGAGGTGCTGGCCCCAGACTGGTTGCGGGCGCAAATTGGGTCTGAGCTGCAGCGGGCGGCCGCGCAATACTCTGAACGGTCACTTTAGCCTTGAATGGTGTGACAATCGGAGTAAAATTTGGGTATGGACATTCTCACTTTTGTCGAAATGGTGCAACGGCCGTCTCCCAATCTTCCCCAGGCTGCCTTGCTGTTGGCCAAAGAGTTGGCCTACCCGCAACTAGAGATTCCCCACTACCTGCGCCAACTGGATGATCTGGCGGATCGGGCGGCTAAGCGGGTGCGCCTGAATGATTCAACGGCCGTTCGTGCCGAGCTGCTCAGCGAGTTTTTGTTTAAAGAGGAGCAGTTTCAGGGGAATACGGCCGTCTACGATGACCCGCGCAACAGCTACCTGAATGATGTGCTGGAGCGCCGCCTGGGTATTCCCATTACCCTTTCGCTGCTGTACCTGGCCATAGCCGAACGGTTGCAGCTACCTGCCTTTGGCGTGGGGCTGCCCGGTCACTTTATTGTTGGGGTAGCGGTGCAGGGCGACACCCTCTTTTTTGATCCGTTTCACGGGGGCGGGCGGCTGTCGGCGGCAGATTGTGCCCGGCTGGTAGAGTTGACGGTGGGGTACACGGGGGCGTTTCAGGATGATTGGTTAACGGCCGTTTCCCCGCAAGATATTTTGGCCCGTATGCTCAACAATTTGCGCATCATCTTTACCCAACGCCACCAATGGCCGGAAGCGATTGGCGTAGTAGAGCGCATGCGCCAAATCCAGCCAGACAATTCCCACCACCTGCGCGAACTGGGCGTGATGTATTACCAGGTGGGCCAAATGCGCCAGGCGGCCAACTATTTAGACGCCTACCTGCACAAAGAACCCAACGCCAGCGATGCCCAAACCATCCGCCAGGGCATCGCCGACGCCCTCAATAAATGGGCCAGCCAGAATTAGTGAGCGGTAATCAGTAATCAGTAAGCGGTAATGGCGCTACTGAAAAAAGAGTGATTTCACCGCAGAGGCGTGAAGCGCGCAGAGATTTTTCACTGGTAATCTTTAAAACTTTGCGTCCTTTGCGTCCTTTGCGGTTTGTTTTCAGTAACCGGTAAGCCGTAATTGGTTATTGGTTAGCCGGTTTTGAGGCGCTGGAGGCGGTCGGCGGCTTCAGCCAGGGTTTTCTCCTCTTTGCAAAAGGCAAAGCGGGCCAGCCCTGCGCCGTCGGCGGGGTTGTGGTAGAAGGCGCTGGGGGGAATGGCGGCCACGCCCACCTCGGTGGTAAGGTAGCGGCAAAAGGCCACATCGTTGGCAAAACCCAAATGCGAAATATCGACCATAATGAAGTAGGTGCCGCCGGGCGGGATGGGCCTTAGCCCGGCGCTGCGGAGGGCGTCTAGCAAAAAGTTGCGCTTGCTGGTGTAGAAATCGGTAAGTTCGGTGTAGAAGCGTGCGGGTTGGGAAACGGCCGTAACGGCCGCTTCTTGCAGCGGAGCCGCCCCACAAAATGTCATAAACTGGTGCGCCCGGAAGATCGCCCGCGTCAGCTCCGGCGGGGCGACGGTCCAGCCCACCTTCCAGCCCGTCACGCTAAACGTCTTGCCCAGGCTAGAAATGAGGATGGTGCGCCCGGCCATGCCGGGCAAGCTGGCCAGCGTCTGGTGCTGCCCGCCGTCGAAGACGAGATGTTCGTACACCTCGTCGGTCATGGCCAGCGCGTCGTGCTGCTGGCACAGGGTGGCAATCTGTGCCAGCTCTGCCTGGCTAAACACCTTGCCCGTAGGATTATGCGGCGTGTTGACGATGATCAGCTTCGTTTTGTCGTTGAACAGGGAGGCCAGGACGGCCGTATCGATCTGCCATTCCGGTGGGCGCAGCGTGTAAAAGCGGGGAATGCCCCCGGCCATCTGGATGGCGGGCACGTACGAATCGTAAAACGGCTCAAAAACAATCACTTCATCACCTGGATCGACCAGCCCCAAAATGGTGGCAAAAATTGCTTCAGTCGCCCCGTGCAGCACGGTGATTTCGGTGTCTGGGTTGGCATCTATGCCGTAAAAATTTTGCACTTTTTGGGCGATTGCCTGGCGCAGGGCCGGACGGCCGTTTGCCGGGGCATACTGGTTCACATCGGCCGCAATCGCCGCAATGGCCGCTTCCTTCATAAATGCGGGCGCGGCAAAATCGGGGAAACCCTGTCCCAAATTGATTGCCTGGTGTTCATTGGCCAGGGCGGTCATCTCGGTAAAAATGGTGGTGCCAAAGCCAGCCACCCGCTGGGCCATGTAGCTCATATTGCACTCCTGAAAAGTAGTTTTTGCGCGGGGGATTGTGGCAGAGAACGGCCGTCTCCGCAACAACCTTCAAAAAAAATCGCAACCAGATTTTCCCCACTAGAAAGATTCATCGAAAGAGACGGCATGTATTTTTTTTATGGAAGTTTTGTGGATTGTCAGAATTGGGCGTTTGAAGAAGACCCTGCAGGAATATTGATTATTGGCAAGATGTTGAACGGTCTGTTTGATGTGAATTGGATAGGAGACGGCCGTTTCGTGACTTTTATCTTGTCAATAACAAAAGGATAAGCAATGAGAACAACCTACATTATCCCAGAACCCGCCGACATATACGGCGTACGACTCATCGAATTGATTTATTACAAATTCGGTATACGGCCAATATGCCTCTTTACCTGGAATAAGAAAAGCTATTATCTACGCCGCCAATATTCCATCTTTAATTCAGACATGATCGAAGGAGCCTACTACGTC
The DNA here is from genome assembly GCA_016713825.1 of Candidatus Leptofilum gracile. Lineage (GTDB taxonomy): Bacteria > Chloroflexota > Anaerolineae > Promineifilales > Promineifilaceae > Leptofilum > Leptofilum gracile. The sequence continues at coordinate 59,078 of JADJOJ010000010.1, forward strand.
CCAAAAGAAGAATTGGGGCAGTTCGCCCAATGGGTGAAACGCCAGTACCATGTTCTCGGGGTTGTCGCCCACATAGAATTTGTCGTGGATATTGTCGCGGATTTAATGGAGAGCCTGGACCTGGATTGGAATACCGCCGAAGTTTTGCATCGTTTCCGCGACAAACACAGCATGAAATCCTTCCTGCAGGGGAAAAATCCAGAACTAAACATGCCAGAATCCCACATCGTCAAAAACGTCGATGAAATCATGGACTATGCCAACTCCTGGGAGAAACTAGTTCTCAAACCCAATGATGGCACCGGCAACACCCATGTCGGCATTTTCGAAAACTCAGTTTCTAAAGAAGCTCTACAGGCTCATCTGGACAACGATCCAAGCTCCAAATGGGTACTCGAAGAATATATTGAGGGCGAAGAATATTGCATTAACGGACACGTAGGGTCTGCAGGCAATGTGATGGTCAACAGTATCTATCAGTACGGGCGCACGTGGGCCAATGGCCGCGATGCCATGTATGTCCGGGAATATCATGTCAAACAGACCACGGAAGCGTTTGGAACCTTGTCCAGCTACGCCCAAAAAGTCATACAAGGGTTAGAACTGCGCCATTCCCCTTTCCATATGGAAGTGAAGGTAGACAACAAAGGCCCCAGATTGATTGACTTGGGAGCGCGCCTAGAAGGCAATGACGGGGTGTTTGTCAGCGATTGGCTTCATCCCCAGATGCCGTCGAGTTTTGAAATTGCCGCTCATGGCTACCTCTTTCGCGACAACCTCGGCGTTCAAGAACCGGATTGGTCAAACTATAATGACTCCAATTCACTGAAGGTCTATGGTATCGCATCCCAAGATGCGATTGTCCACCGAGTAGGCGGTATTCAGGAAGTCGAAAGCCTGCCTTCTTTTGCCCGTTGGTATATCAAACCCCAAATTGGCCAGAAAATCACCAAGACGCTTGACCTTTTAAGCATGCCCTATGCAGTGTATCTGATAGACAAAGCCCCCATGGAATCATTACTTGAGGATGAAAATTATGTTCGACAGACACTCACCTGGAACGGTGACAAGCTAAAAACGTATTCCATCGATCGCGCTAAAGGCTACGTATCATTCTTAAAGGACAAAATGGTCCCTAAAATGTCCTGGTGGGCTCATCGCACCGTCGGCTACAACGACATCTTAAAAAGTTATTCTTCACGTTTGACCGCCCTTGCCTGCATCCCATCTGTTTTAGGTATGTTCGACCAGCACATTTTTAACAGCATCTGTTTTTGAGCGGTCTGTTGAAAGGTTTATCGAAAGTGAAATCCATTAAAAATTTGTAAAACTGATTGCTGCGCTGTTTATCAAGTTTCTAGAAGCGCACCCTTTGTATTTGCGAAAGAAATGTGCCATGTGAAAAAGTCGAACTTTTTTACAAACGTAAGTAATTGGAAAACAATTTTCAAAATTCTTTATCAACAGATTTCGCAGATTGCGCACAGATTTCCCCTCTAAATCTGCGAAATTTATTGAATCTTTGATTGATGGTTGTCCGAAAGCTTTTTGCAATTTACTTAACAGCGTGTTCTGGACAACAAAACATTTTTTGAGGCGTTACGAGTATGACGATTGAATATTGGCAAGATGTGGATGATTCTGTTTGGGTGCAGTTGGCAGAACAATGTGAATATGCCACTTTTTTTAATACACCAGCCTGGTTTCATTTGGCAAAAGATTTAGTTTCAGGCTCCCAGATCAAAATAATTGGTGGCCAAACGAGCCAGGGTACCCAATTTGTGCTGCCTGTTGCCATAGAAAAGCAGATGGGGCCATTTTATCGCCTGACCTCTTCGCTAAACGGCGTTTATGGGGGCATCATCGCCGACGGTCCCCTAAACGAATCTGAATGCCAGCAAATTTACCAAAACCTGGTGAGTAAATGGCGGGTGTTAACGTATACCTTCACCCCGTCACCGCTCAGACACGCCAGCGCTGGATTAAGCAATTTTTTAGAATTGAACGATAAAACCTATTTGATCTCTCTTGCCCCAGGGTACGAAGAAATATATCGAAACTACTCTAGAGGTCATAAATCGGCTATCAATAAAGCCATTAAATCTGACGTGCAGGTTGAAGTGACAACTGCGCTGGATGATTACCGGGCTTACTACCAGGTTTATAAAGATTCATTGGACCGGTGGGGCGAAACGTTTTTTGGCTATACATTGCCGTGGACGTTCTTTGAAAAAATACATGGCCTTGCCTTGCAAAAATCAGACAATGTTAAATTGTGGGTTGCCAGGTTGGGCAATGAAGTGATTGCTGGTGCCATCGTTTTTTATTGGCATAAGTGTGTCAATTATTTTCATGGGGCCAACCATCGCGACTATTTCAATTATCGGGCAGCCAACCTGGTTCAAAACGAAATCATCAAGCATGCGGCTCAGCCGGAGTTGAACTTTGCAACGTATGATTTTGGGCCAAGCGGGATTGAAAGTTTGTACGAATTTAAGCGCCGCTTTGGCGGGGAAGAGCTGCCTACGCAATATTTCTCTTACAGCCATCCATTGTTTAATGCCTATAACAATTTGCGTGCCAAGCTGCCTCGTTAAATTGCTATTCCCAAACCGTTTTGTTGTTTAGAAAAATAATTGAATAACGCTGTGGCGGGTCTTTGACCGAGCCACCAACCGGCACGAGTAGGAGCGTTTTTGATCAACGCTGTCTGATTGGCGGTTGGTTTTTGTTGGACGGTTATCAGGGCGAAAACGTCAGGCAAGGACGCCCGCGCAGGTATTGGGTGCATTCGTCGGGTGTGAGGGTGCGGGTGACCAACTGCCTGGCCCGCTCGAACAGGTTGGGCACGGTTTCTAGCGTGTTGATGCGGGCGGTGCGGTCGGCGCTGGCAGTAGCTAAACGGCCGTCTCCCGGATCAAACGCCACCGCATTCACAATGGAGGTGTGGCCCAGGTAGGTGCGCCGCGTTTGCCCTGTGGCCGTATCCCACAGCTTGGTGGTGCGGTCGGCGCTGGCGGTGGCCAGCCGGCTGCCATCTTTGCTCAGCGCCACGCTGAGCACGGGGCCACCATGCCCGGAGAAAACGCGCAGCGGCGACGGGTTGCCAACTTCCCACAGACGGGCGGTGCCGTCGCTGCTGGCGGTGGCCAGCCAACGGCCGTCTCCACTAAAAGCGACATCGTTTACCGCCCCCTCATGCCCCTCCAGCACCTGGATTACCTCATTGGTTACCACATTCCAAATAACGGCCGTTCCATCCACAGCCCCTGCGGCCACCAAACGGCCGTCTGGGCTAAAGCTCACCTTGGTCAGACCCGCCTGGTATGGCAGGCGCAGCAGCAAACTGTTGTCGATCGGGTTCCAAAAGCGCAGGATGCCATCATCGGCACTGGTGGCCAGCACGGTGCCTTCTGGGTTGAAGGCGACGCCATTGACCGGGGTGGGGTGATTCATCACCGGCAGCTTGATTTCGCCGCTGTTGATCTGCCACAGGCGGGCGTTTTGGTCGTCGCTCACCGTGGCCAGCAGCGTGCCGTCTGGGGCAAAGGCGACATCGTTGACCACGTTGTTGTGGTCGGTAAAGGCGATGACCTGGCTGCTGTCTTCGGTTTGCCAGATGCGAGCGGTTTCGTCTGACCCTGCCGTGGCCAGGAAACGGCCGTCTTCGCTAAAGCCAATCGCCAAAATATTGCCCGTATGCCCAGACAAAATCTGCGGCGAAAGCCCGGCCTGGGTGCGCCACAGGCGGGCGGTGCTGTCGCCGCTGCCGGTGACCAGCTGCGCCTTGCCAGGGTGGAAAGCCACGGCCGACACCCCGTTGGTGTGGCTGGTGAGGGTGTACAGCGCCTGACCCGAGGTTGCGTCCCACATTTTCACCGTGCTGTCGCTGCTGGCGGTGGCAAAAAGCGTACCGTCGGGGCTGTAGGCCACATCTTCCAGGGCGACGGCGTGGCCGATGACTCGGAAGGCCAGGGTGGCGTCGCTGCTGTTCCAGATGGTGGCGGTGCCGTTGCTGTTGGCGGCCAGCAGTTGGCTGTCGTCTGGGCTGTAGCTGAGGGCATTAATTTGAATGGGTTGGTTGTCGGTGCCCAGCGTGGGCTCGATGGAGAAGAGAGAGGCTCCTGTGTCGGCGTTCCAGAAGATGATACGGCCGTCTGCCCCACCAGAAGTAAACCGGCTGCCCCCATGGGCAAACGCGACGGCATTGACGCTGTTGGCATGCCCCAACAGACGCAGCTGAGAGCGCCGGTTGACGACATCCCACAGGCGCAGGGCACTGCTATCATACCCGGCCACCAGCCGCTCGCCGCTGGGGGCAAAGGCCAGGTCGTTTACGGCACCTTCTTGCCCGTTCAGCACGCTGATGAGCTGCTGGGTGGCCACGTTCCACAAAATGATAAAGCCATCTTCCCCGGCGGTGGCCAAAACGGTGCCATCGGGGCTAAAGGCGGCGGCGTTCACCGGCTGGGCATGGCCAGACAAAATGCCAATTTCTTGCCCGGTGGCCACGTCCCATAACCTGACGCTGCTATCTTGACTGGTGGTGGCCAGGAAACGGCCGTCTGGGCTAAAGGTGGCGTCGTTGATGCCTTCTGTGTGGCCAGAGAAGATGCGCTGAAGCTGCGAAGATTGCATGGCGCGGAACAGGGCATCTTCGGCCGATTCGGGGGCGGCCAGATCAAACGATTGGGTGAGGTTAACCGCTTCCAGTGAAAGCAGCAGACCTAGCTGCGGGTCGCTGTTGAGCTGGTCGGTGGCGATGCCTGCCAGTTCACGGGCAATGACCTGGCGTGACTGGTTTTCGGCTTCGCGGGCGTTGTCTTCGGCGTTGAAGACGGCCGTTACCAGTTCATTGGCGCTGTAAACGGCCGTTTCTTGCGCCGCGATCGCCTCTTGGGCGCTTTGTTCCGCAATTTCACGTTCCTGTTCGGCAACGGCTTCGGCGGTCGCCCGCAAATCGGCGTCAGCACGGGCGGCCGCCTCAGCTGCCACAGAGGTTGCCTGGCTAAATTCAGACGCTTGCCGCAAGGAAACGGCCGTTGCTTCGTTGGCCTGGGCGGTGGCGGCGTTGGCCTGGGCAATCTGGTTGTTGTTTACGGCCGTAAAAGCAAAAATCAGCAGCAAAATGATCGCCCCAATTAAAGCGGCCGTTAGCCAGCTTAGCCGCCGGGCAAAGCGAGCCTGGGCCGCCGCCTGCTGTCGCTCCAGCTGCTCTGCTTCCAGCGCTTGCTGTTCGGTGCCCCGCAGCTTCAAGCTTTCCTCAATGAAAAACCGCTCATCTCGGTTCAAAAATGATTCTCGTTCTGCCAGCCAGCCTTCGGCTTCAGCCAGCAGCGTGCCGCGCAGCAGGGCATCGCTGTCTAGCGCGCTCATGTGCCATTGGCGCAGGGCGGCCCGCAGCCGCTCTTGCCAGGCGCGGAAGGCGCGATCTTCCTCCATCCAGGCGCGCAGCTGCCCCCAGCCGCGGATCAGCGCCTCGTGCACCACTTCTACCGTTTCTTGGCCGTTGGGGGCCTGGCTGGTGACCACCAGCCGGGCATCGGCCAGCTTTTGCACCAGCTGCCAGTTGCTTTCGCCCAGCTCGCTACGGGCAGCCAGGCGGCGGGTGTCTTCGGTGCCGGCACCGGGCCGCACCATCTGGATGAAAACACGCCGGGCCTGCTGCCGTTCGGCGGCAGAAAGCAGGCTAAACTCCCGGTCGGCATAGCGAGCCAGCGCCCCTTCGACGCCGCCAATCGCGTCGTACCCGGCGTGGGTCAGGTAGCCTTCGCGTGCCTTGTCCCACAGCTCGGTGAGGGCAAATTGCAGCAGGGGCAGATTGCCAGATTCGTCGCCCACATCATCCAAAATGCGGGCGACCAGGCCGGTTTCAAACAGCAGGCCAAAGCGGCGGGCCGGGTTGGCAATGGCCTGGCTCAGCTCGCGCCGGGTCATGGGGCCGAGCTTGATGTCGGCATTTTGCAGGGCATCGGAAAAGGGTCGGTAGGTGAGCGCCTGGCTTAAAAAGTCGGTGCGCAGGGTGAGCACAAAGCTAAAGATGGGCAGTTCGCGGAAGGCGGCGATGTCTAGCGCCTCTAGCAGCAGGTCTAAAAAGGCACGCCGCAGCTCCTGGTCGGCGCAGAGGGTGTAAATCTCTTCAAACTGGTCAGAGACGATGAGCAGCCGTTTGGCGGGGGCGTTTTCGGCCAGAATTTGGCGCAGCAGGGGCAGTAAGGATTTTTTTGTAAAGCGTAGGGCGTCGGCGAGCTGGCTGGCGGCCTGGCGCTGTTCTGCTTCGCCCAGGCGGGGCTTTTGTTCGGCTACCAGGGCGGCGGCCAGCGCCTGAAACGGCTGCGGGCCGGGGCGGAAGGTGATGATGTGCCATTCTCGGTTGGGGCGCAGTTTGGCTACCAGCCCGGCAAAAACGACGGAGGATTTGCCGCTGCCAGAGGCGCCCACGACGGCCAGCAGTTGTTGTCTTTCGACGGTGTCTAGCAGGCGCTGGGTAAAGTTTTCGCGGCCGAAGAAGTTGGCGGCGTCGGCTTCGCCGAAGGCAAACAGGCCGCGGTAGGGACTTTGGTCTGGCATTTGAAAGGTGGGGGAGAGGTTGGGCGTGGCGGGGCCAGTGGGGGTGGAAACGGCCGTTGCCAGGGGCTGAATTTGGGCGGGTGTGTGGCGAGAAACGGCCGTGTGTCCCCATACTTTTTGCAGCGCTTCGGCGAGGGAAACGGCCGTTTGAAACCGATCGTCGGGGTCTTTTTCTAGCGCTTTTATCACAACCTGTTCTACTTCAAGCGGAATGGCCTTGGCTGCGTCGAGGGGGGGCAGCGGTTCATCAATATGCTTTTTGATGATTTCTAGCGGCGTATTGCCAGAGAACGGCGTGTGCCCCGTCACCAGCTCATACAAAATAACCCCCAGCGAATAAATGTCGGCCCGATGGTCGATGGTGAGCGATTTGGCCTGTTCTGGGGCCATGTAGGTGGGCGTGCCCGCCACCACGCCCGTGAGCGTGTAGCGGGGCAGCCCCACCATGCGCACAATGCCAAAATCGGTAAGCACCACCTCGCCATCCAGGGTAAACATCACGTTAGCCGGTTTGATATCGCGATGAATGATGCCCCGCGTGTGAGCGTAATTCAGGGCGTTAGCCAGGGCCATGATAATGTGGGTGATTTCGTCTGGGGAAAATGGTTTGCTATGAAGCAGGCGGTGATCGAGCTCAGCTTTGAGGGTTGGCCCTTCGATGTACTCCATCACCATGTAGCGGCTGTCCCCTTCGATGTCGTAGTCGAACACCTGCACAATGTTGGGGTGCCGCATGCGGGCCACGGCGGCGGCTTCACGCTCGAAACGGCCGATAAATTCATCTTCTTCGGCCAGGTAGGCGTGCAGCACTTTCAGGGCCACAAAGCGGTCCAGGTTGGCCTGATACGCTTTGTAAACGCGGGCCATGCCGCCCATGCCCAGGCGACTATAAAGTTTGTATTTGCCAAGGGTGCGTCCAGTTAGGTCAGATTGGTTGTTCACAAGCTTGTCTTTGCACGACTCAATGTTGCGGCTACAGGGCTGTGTTTTGCTTCTGGCAAGGAACTGGCGAAAACAGCCAGTGTGGGAAGTAAAATTTGCGAACGTCTATTTTGACCTTTCCCGAATGGAAGTATTATAACGAAAAATTAGATATTTGTTGAATTTAGTTTTCAAGTGAGGCAAACGAGGTATGAAGCTAACAATTTCTTTGGGGCAAATGAACGTGCGGTTGGGTGATCCGGCCGCAAACTGGCAAACGGTGCAGGCGATGACGGCCGAGGCCAAGCGGCGGGGGTCGGATTTGGTGGTTTTCCCTGAATTGTGGTCTACGGGGTACGATTTGGAGCATGCGGCCAGCTATGCCACGGCCACGGATGCGGGGCTGTTTGCCCAGGTGGCAGCCCTGGCCAAAGCGCAGCAGATTGGGATTTTGGGGTCTTGTTTGTCGCTGCTGGGGGAGGGGCAGTTTGGCAACACGGCCGTTTACTTTGATGAATACGGCCGTTCCCTGGGCCAATACAGCAAGCTCCACCTCTTCCGCCTGATGCAGGAGGAGCAATTTTTAACCGCTGGCGAAGCTCCCACGCTGGTTGAAGCGGAGTGGGGTAAGGCGGGGTTGACCATCTGCTACGATTTGCGCTTCCCGGAGCTGTTCCGGCGCTACGCATTGGCCGGGGCGCAGGTGGTGTTTGTGCCTGCCGAATGGCCGCACCCGCGCCTAAACCATTGGCGCACCCTGCTGCGCGCCCGCGCCATCGAAAACCAGATGTTTGTGGTGGCCTGTAACCGCGTTGGCAACAGCAAAGGCACTGACTTCTTCGGCCACTCTTGCATTTTGGACCCGTGGGGGGAAGCGGTGATTGAGTTGGGTGAGGGGGAGATGTTGGGTACGGCCGAAATCGATATCGCCCAGGTAGACGCCGTTCGCGCCAAAATTCCCGTCTTTACCGACCGTCGGCCAGAGGTGTATTAGCCACAGACCCGGGGGAATTGGAGATTGGAGACTGGAGATTAGAGACTAAAAAAATCCCCAATCTCTAATCTCCAATCTCCTGTTAAGAACGGCCGCGCAGACGATCCAGGAAGGAACGGCCGCTTTCACCCCCACCTTGCTGAATTTCACCCTCCAAACGGGCCAGCCGTGCTTCAGCAGACGAGGCACGGGATTGGGCGTTCATGCGGGCCTGCCGCTCTTCGCTCAGCAGCGTATCCAACTTTTGCAGGCTTTGTACCTGCACTTCCAGCGTTGCTTTTTCTCGTTCTAGCTTTACCCGCTGGGCGCGTTCTTCGGTGAGCTGGGCCGTGGCTTCCTGGGCGCGTTCGGCAATAACCTCCAGGGAGGCCAGCCGCCGCTCCAGCCCCAGCCGTATTTGGCGCTCTTCTTCCAGGGCGGCGATGGCGTGCCGCGCCTGACGAATTTCCACTTCCATGCCTGCCATTTCGCGTTCTTGCTTCAGGCGCATGTCGCGCTCTACTTTTAATTCGTCGATGGTGGTTTTGAGTTGGGTAACGGCCGTTTCTAGCTCCACATTCCGTTTTTCCAAGGCGCGATTTTCAGCCTTGAGGGCGGCGGCATCTTCGCTGGGCGGGGCGGCCAGCGGCATGGGCATGGCGAGCTGCGGTGGCGTGGGCACGGTTTGCGGGGGGCCAAGGGGGGAGATCGGTTTGCTTTGGGCGCGAACGGCCGTTTCCTTTTCCACCTGCTTCGGATCAAACGTTTCTACATTGCTCAGCGGATCGGCTGGGTTGTCTTGCGGGGCTGCTTTGCTGGTTCTTTTCTTAGCCATAATAAACTCTGTCTACCAACGCCTGATAGGCGATTGTTGCCGGGTTCAAAAACCGGGAATCGTATTCAAAAATGGTTTGCTGAAAGGCAGGCGCTTCGGCCACCGCCTGGCTGCGCGGGATCGGTTCGCTCACCATGTCGCCGTGCGTTTCGCGCAGCTCATCCACCATCTGCTGGTCCAAATTTTGCCGCGCCACGTTGAGCGTCGGCACGATGGTGTGAATGCGAATGTCGATGCCCCGCATTTGCGCCTCAAAAATGGAGCTGATGTGCTGCCCGGTGCCTGCCATCGAAAAATAGTCTGGCTTGACGGGCACAATGGCCGCATCGGCAAACTGGTAAACGGCCTGGGTGAAGGTGTCTAGCGCCGGGGGGCAGTCTAGAATGATGTAGGTGAAGCGCTCCAGGGCGACGGCCAGACGGTCTTCCAAAATGCGCACCAGCCCGTAATTTTTGGTGCTGGGCATGGCAAATGCCTGGGCGCGCAAGATGTCTTTGGCGTGTTCCAAATTATCAGACGCGGGCAAAATCCACAAATTGGGGCGGGGGAAGCCCTCGGCGGCGCGGTCGGCCGAGACGACGGCTTCGGTGATGTGGCGCTGTTCTAACAGCACATCGCCAATATCGGCTTTGCCGGTGTCGATGCCCAACCCGCGGGCGCAATGGCCTTGCGGATCAAAATCGATCAGCAGGACGTGGCCCATCAGGTAGTAGGTGGTGTCTTGATATTGGTAAAGGTTGGTGGGATCGCTGATTTTGTCTAAATCTCTGGGGTCTACGCGGCGCATCAGCTTGCGCGAGAGGCCATGCGCCAGATTGATAGCCGTGGTGGTTTTTGCTACGCCACCCTTGCGGTTGACGACGGCCAAAACTTTATCTTGCCTGCCTGTTTGTTGTGTCATGATTGCTCGAAGATGCTTATTCTCATGAATTGGGGAATTTGCTGCTGATTTTACCATATGCTTGGTGAGAGGCGAGGGGGGAAATAGAAGGAAGAAGGAAGAAGTTAGAAGAAGGAAGAAGTAAGAAGGGAGGAGTAAGAAGGGAGGAGTTTGGGTACACTTGGGGGATGAGTGCAGAAATTAACTTTTCACAACAAGATGGTATTGCGACGCTGCGGGTGAACCGGCCGGCGGCGCGGAATGCGTTGAACTGGGTGGCTCAGGAACAGTTTGCGGCGGCGGTGCGGATGGTGGCAGGGGATACGGCCGTTCGCGTCCTCATTATCACCGGCACGGGCAGCAGTGCATTTGTGGCGGGCGGCGATTTGAAGGAGCTAAGCCAGCATCCTGAACCAGAGGCGGCCGAGCGGCTGAACCGGGTGATGACCCGGGCGCTGGCCCAGCTAACGCAGCTGCCCATTCCGGTTATTGCTGCTGTAAACGGAGATGCGTTTGGCGGCGGCTGCGAAATCTTGACGGCGTGCGATCTGCGTATAGCCACCAGCGAGGCCCGCTTTTGTTTTGCTCAGGTGCGCAATGCGCTGTGCACCGGTTGGGGCGGCACGGCGCGGCTGGTGGGTCTGCTGGGGCGGGCTCGGGCGCTCGATTTGCTGCTGACGGCCCGCATTTTTAATGCCCAGGAGGCGCAGCAGATGGGGTTGGTGCAGCAGGTGGTGGCGGGGGGAGAGGTGGGGTTGGCAACGGCCGTTAACCACCTGGCCCAATCGCTCAGCGCCTTGCCCCAACAGGCGCTGGCTGCCAGCAAGCGCCTCATCTACGCCGCGCCGGAAGCGATGGGGCCGCTAGAAACCAACCTGTTTGTTGATTTGTGGGCCGCCCCGGATCATTTGGAGGCGCTGGCCGCCTTCCGCGAGAAGCGCCCGCCTCGTTTTGGTATCAAATAGAAAAGAGGTAGCGCCCAGATTTAATCCGCGTTCATCCGCGGCCTATTTTGAAGGAGACGACATGAGCGCGGGCTGAACACCATGAATGAAAATCGTAGGTCGGATTGACAATCCGACCCACATTTACGAAGGAATCGACACCGGCTGTCGCCGACCACCATGAATGAAAACCCAACCTCCGGGAGGTTCAGTGCGTAACAGAGGCCATTTTGAAGCCTCCCGGAGGTTTATTTTCAGAGGAGCGAGGATGACCGGAAGTTGCTTTCGGCAAAGCGCCTGATTTTGCGCTAGAATGCGTGTGTCTACGAAAAAACAGGAATGGGACACTGATTTGATTTGCACTGATGAACATTGGTTTTGTTTTTATCTGTGAAAATCTGGGTTAATCACTGTCCAAATTATTATGGATTTTGAACGAGAATTAGCACATTTACCGGGGCCGTCGCCGAAGCGGCTGGCGCTGCGGGTGAGTCCGGCAGCGGAGCGGGCGATTCGTAGCGGGCATCCGTGGCTGTTTGACAAGGCGATTCGGCAGCAGAATGGAGACGGCCGTTCCGGTGACCTGGCCGTTATTTTTGACCGCAAAGGGCGTTTTCTGGCGATTGGGCTGTACGCGCCCGCTTCACCCATTCGCGTGCGCATTTTGGCCCAGGGGCAGCCCACTCAAATTGATGCCGACTGGTTTTTGTATAAGCTGGAAACGGCCGCAAACCAGCGCTTGCCTCTTTTGCAAACCAACACCACCGGTTACCGGCTGGTACACGGCGAAAACGACGGCCTGCCCGGGCTGGTAATCGATCGGTACGGCGAGACGCTGGTGGTGAAGCTGTACACCACCGCCTGGGTGCCCCATTTGCGCGATCTGTTGGTGGGGGCGACCCAAATTATGCAGCCCAAGCGGGTGGTGCTGCGGCTGAGCCGCTTTGTACAAAGCCAAACCGAGGCGTTGTTTGGCCTGCACGAGGGCCAGGTGTGGGGGCAGCCGATGCGTAACGAGGGGGTGCGTTTTCTGGAAAATGGGCTGCATTTTGAGGCAGATGCGGTGCAAGGGCAGAAAACGGGCTTCTTTTTGGACCAGCGAGACAATCGGGCGCGGGTGGAAAAGCTGGCGGCGGGCAAGCGGGTGCTGAACGTGTTTGCCTACACAGGTGGCTTTTCGCTTTACGCGGCGCGGGGCGGGGCCAAAGAGGTGGTGAGCCTGGACCTGAGCCAGCCTGCGCTGGCCAATGCGATGCGCAACTTCAAGCTGAACCGGGATAACCCGGCGGTGGCAGCTGCCGAACACGAGATGCTGGTGGGGGATGCGTTTTTGTCGATGCAGCAGCTGATTGCCAACAAGCGCCGTTTTGAGATGGTGATCATTGATCCCCCAGCGTTTGCCAAGCGGCAGGATGAGGTAGAGCGGGCGGTGGCGGCATACGGCCGTCTCGTGCGTCTCGGTCTCAAATTGCTGCGACCCGGCGGGGTGCTGGTGATGGCTTCCTGCTCTAGCCGGGTGAGCGCGGAGCAGTTTTTTGAACTGGTGCATAAAACGGCGTTGGGGGGGGAACGGCCGTTGCAAGAAATCGAGCGCACCGGCCACGCCCTGGACCATCCGGTTGGTTTCCCCGAAGGCGCTTACCTCAAGTGCCTGTTTGCTTTTGCTCCCTAACGCTGCAAAGGTGTGCCAGACGCACCGGTATTTTCAAGAATGGCGTCTACGACGTGGTAGAGGGGTGCTGTGGCGTCGATGATGGTTGCGTTCTTGGGAAGCCCTACTTTGGTCGCATGCTGTAATCGCGCAAAGGATGCCCCTTCACTTGCAGTGCCTCCCCACTCGTCTTCAGATCGGGCGGCAAGCCGCCGGTTTAGCGTATCCAGATCGATCTCAAGCACAAAAACCTCATCGAACAGACCGAGGAAGCGGTCGGAATTCCTGGAACCACCGCAAAAAAATGTTGCCGTATGGGCTTGATCGGCCGCCAAAGCCCTGACCTTCGCCACGTCCCATATCCAAGCACCATGCTCGTCGGCGCTGCCAGCCACGGGTTCCCCGGTTTTTAGGTCGCCCCAATAGGCCAACTCCCTGTCGCCATGGATGACGTGATAGCCGCGCCGCTGCAATTCTTCAGCCACCGAGGTTTTGCCTGTACCAGAAACGCCTTCGATTAGATAGTTTTTAACACCCATGATTCGTCCCCATCACTCGCCAGAGGTAATCACCCTGCGCAGCCAATGCCAAACCTACCACTTCATTTGTTAAGAATTGGCCACAGATTTCACAGATTACACAGATTGGAAACAAAAATCTGTGAAATCTGTGGCTTAAATGAGAGCGACCATTTCGACTTCCACCAGCCAGTCTGGATCGACCAGGGCGGTGACGCCGATGAGGGCGCTGGTCGGCTTGGCGTCGCCGTAAAATTTGGCGCGGGCGGCGTTGAAGGCGGCCAGTTGGCTCATGTCGGTGAGGTAGGTGGTGACTTTGACGACGTCGGCGAAGGTGGCCCCGTGTGCGGCCAGGATTGTTTGCAGGTTGTGGAACACCTGCGCCGCCTGGGCAGCCATATCGCCCACGCCTACCGTTGCGCCGCTAACGTTTTGCGGCCCCTGCCCAGAAACGAAGAGCATCTCTGAGCCGCCGGGCACGCGGGCAGATTGGGAGTAATTTTTAGGCGGCGCGTAGACGCCATCGGGGTTGCTGGTTTGGAATTTCATGATTGCTCCTTGGTTGGGTGTGGGAAAACGGCCGTTCCGCGCAAAGTTGGTGGGGGGATGTGGAGATATGGGGGAAACGGCCGTTGCCCAAAACAGACTACCCCGCTTGTCTTGGGTGCTTTTATTGACTGAACGGCCGTTTATATGGCATCCTCACTCCGGAGGATTTCATAACGCGCATTACTTGTTTTTAGCAGTATTGAATCTTGCGACCAACTCAAATGTATGCTTTCAAGCGCAGATTCTTCAAGGTTAGACATGGATGCCAAAGGGGGACGAATATACTTTTCCAGAAAGACAGACATAATTGCACCGGCTTGTTGCTCCATATGGTTCCAGGCATCATCACCGATAAAAACATGCCCTCCAGAATCAATAAAGGCTTCTGATAATTCGGAGAGTCGGGCTGAAGGGGTGGGATCAAGAACAAGTAAAATAGGTGTTAACTTTGCAGCTTTGCATTCCAGTGGAAAAGACATTTCTTCCCCAAAACGCCCTTGGCCACTCGCCGCAATGGTTACTCTCAATTTTAGTTCGTAAGCTAAATCCGAATCGCCCAGATAACAATCAATTTGCCGCCCATTGTTTGTGGGGTTTCCATTTTCATCAAGGCGTTTCACTGGAGATTTACTTGCACTGATAGACTCGCCACCCAAACAACTGGCAAGAACAGGTTCAAATAGGTATCCGGTTTCTTGCGCTGATCTATTGTCTACGTCAAATATCCATTTTCGCCAAACCATCCAAGAGAACAAAAATTTTGCATCGGTAATTCCATATTCTAATAAACTTCTTGGACCTATTTGATCCATGTTAGGTTTTGGTTGTGTGCTTAAGATTCTTTGGTATTTCAATCTGCGCTTGTGCAATGAGCAGAGATTGTGGAAGTAAAGGCCAAAATCTGGATCGTTTTTCACCATTTGCGCAAAATAGTTTAGTAGTTCTGAATTTGAAGGAAAGACTTTTTGAGCAATGAACCAATCTAACGGAATTTGATAATAACTCATAGATGGAAATTGTGTCGGCAAATTCGGGAATCCAAAATCTTCACTGCGCCATGCCAAATCACGCAGACTCACATGCAATAGAGAAAATATTTCCGACTCATTTAAAGTTATTCTTTGAGAACCGCTGCCAAGTATGCGACATTGGCTAAAAATTCTACGAACGGAGGTGCTTATTGGCATCATAATTACCCAAACAAACTTGGTTGAACATATGAATGTTGTAGTGAAATTAGTTTTTGATAGGTTTTTTCTAAAACAGGACTCATTGCATCAGCTTTTGTTAATGTAAAGCCTAGCAGCTCACCTTTTCCAGAAAATGATTGCGCTTTGAATCCATAATTTTCCTTAATGTGATTGGCAAATATTTTAGCCAGCAGAGGAGGAATCGCATTACCTATTTGTTGTATTTTTTGTGATGCTGTCCCATAAAAATTAAAGCTGTCTGGAAAGGTTTGTAGCCTTGCGCATTCTCGGAGAGTTAGTGGACGATCTGCCAAAGGATGTATGAGTTCTCTTATGGCTGCTCCAGTAATTGTTAGACTTGGTTCGTTATCATACAGCCTTTTTAAACCTGATGGCGCACCTCCGCGTTTTTCGGTGGGTGTACCATCCATCACGCGCCTATTAGCGCGTCGTGTAAATGAAGCGTGTTGCAATTCTTCTGGCAAATCTTTCATTGTTTGCCCTTGAGCAAGAGCTTTGATGCGAGCAAGTTGAATTTCACTGAGAGTTGACACATAATGATCCTTAACCAAAGTGGCTGACCCCCTAATAAACTTTTCCCACTGAGTGGCAGGAAGCGTTTGATAAGCCGTTGTTTGCTCTGGATCAGACGAAGGTAAAGGAAGCCCCTGAATTGCTTCCAAAATTGTCAAACCTGCATGGCGAAATATTGCTCCTGAAGCGTAGTATTTTATTGGTGGTAGTTCAAAATTCGCACCGATTTGATTCCCTATAATAAAAACGCGCTTTCGCCTTTGTGGAACCCCATATTCTTGTGCGTAAACTTTATCAACCCGAATTTTATACCCAAGTTCAAGGAATGCATTCGTCACTTCGTACAGATATTTACCTTTGTTTGCTGTTAACAGCCCTTCAACATTTTCCATTAAAAACCACTTTGGTTTCGTGATTTTTAAAGCCCGAACGTAATGCTTCAGTAGTTGGTTTCGTGGGTCGTCCCAAAAACGCATTCCTGCCGTACTAAATCCTTGGCAAGGAGGGCCGCCTATGACGATATCTATCTCTCCTGGTCGTAAATTAAGCCGTTTTAAGAGTGTAGCAAAATCAATGTCAACAATGTTCTGTTTCTCACTGATAGTATCTGGGAAATTGTTTTTATAAGTTTTGATAGCTTGGCTATTAATATCTGAAGCATAAATTATTTCATATCCCGCTTGGGAAAATCCTAAAGAACATCCTCCAGCTCCAGAAAATAAACTTAAGGCTAATGGCATAGTAATCCTTCGTTTGTTTTATAACTGATTCGTCTGCATTGTACACTCTTTTATTTGAGCTATTCAAGTTTCAAGTTTGCACGGTTGAGTGACAAATATTTAGCTTGAGAAATCCGCAGATTGAATAATAAAGCGCACAGACAGTATACAAAATCTAGTGGCAACTTCAAACAAAAGATGAGGGTTGGCTGGGTTGGGGCATGAGCCACGGCCGTTTCTGCTAAACTACCCCCATGAAAACACCCTGGGCCAACGTAGCTTTGCTCATTTTGATTGTGGTGCAGGCGGTTACCGGCTATTTTGGCATGGTGAACGGCCGTATCTCCCGCGCCTGGATTTTGTGGGCACACGGCATTGGGGCGTATGCGCTGCTGGTGCTGCTCTACTGGAAAGGGGGCATTATCCTCGATGCGATGCGCCGCAAAACGGTGTGGACTCGCCGCCGCATTGCCTTTGCCGGGATGTTTGTTTTGCTGCTCATCGTCATCGGCTCTGGCCTGCTGTGGACGTTTAGCGGGCCGATTTACCTGGGCGGCTTTAGTTTGGTGAGCCTGCACATCTACCTGGCGGTGCCGCTGCTGCTGCTCATGGCGTGGCACGCCTGGCAGATGCGCTTCATCTGGCGCGTGCCGGGCACTGTGGGGCGACGACTGTTTATGGGCACGGCCGTTTCCACCCTGCTCGGCCTGCTTTTTTGGCGCACCGCCGACTGGGGCAAAGAGGAATTGGCCCTGCCCGGTGCCGCCCGCCGCTTCACCGGCTCCTACGAAAACGGCAGCTTCTCCAACCGCTTCCCCGTCGTCAGCTGGATCAACGACAATCCCCCGCCAATCGACGTGGCGACCTGGCAGCTGCGGCTGGATGGTGCGGTGCAACGGCCGTACAGCCTCACCTACCCCCAACTGCGCGAGATGATCGATTGGGAAGGAACGGCCGTCGTTGACTGCACCGGCGGCTGGTATGCCGAACAGGTGTGGCGCGGCGTCTCCCTAACTCGCCTGCTGGAGATGGCCGATCTGGACGACGCGGCCGCCAGCCTCTCCATCATTTCCGTCACCGGCTACCAGCGGCGGTTTACGTTGGCTGAAGCCAGGGGCTACAGTCTGGCGCTCGACGTGGCCGACGCGCCGCTCTCCCACGGCCACGGCTTCCCCCTCCGCCTCGTCGCCCCCGACCAGCGCGGCGTCGAGTGGGTCAAATGGATCACCCACCTCCGCCTCAACCGCACCAGCAAAATCTGGCAGCTCCCCCTCCCGCTGCAATAAAAACCACAGATTTCGCAGATTACACAGATTTCGTTTTATAATCTGTGAAATCTGTGTAATCTGTGGACAGATTTGCTTTGCCAGTTTGGAGGGAACAAAATCATGCACCACAAGTTTTTTTGGCGATGGCTGCTGCTGGGGGCAACGGCCGTTTTCCACCTCACCACCAATTTTCAACCAACTCAAGCCTTTGCTGTGGCCGCCTCTCAGCCCGATAGGGATGCTGTCCTGACCGCGCCACCCGGCGGGCACGGCCAGGAGTCCGGCCACAGCAAGAGAACCCACGCCCAAATTCCCAATCCCGGCCTGCTCATCACCGAGGTGTTCTACAACCCGCCCGGCGAGGAGTCGGAGCGCGAATGGATCGAGATTGCCAACGTGGGTACGGCCGTTCTCGACCTCAGCGACATCAAAATTGGGGACGAGGAGCTAACCGGCGGTGGCGAAGGGATGCGCCGCTTCCCCGCAGGCACGTTGCTGGAACCGGAGCAGGCGCTGGTGGTGGCCCAAACGGCCGTTGGCTTCCGCTTCCTCTACGGCAGTAATCCCGACTTTGAACTGACCGACTCCGACCCCAACGTGCCCGACATGCGCAATTATTTGCTCTGGGCGACGGGCGACATCGCCCTGGCTAACGATGGCGACGAAATTGTGCTGCTCAACGAGCGCAACCTGATTATTGACTCCGTGAATTATGGCGACCGGGATACTTTTTTTGCGCCAGCGGTAACGGCCGTTTTCGAAAACCAATCCATCGAGCGCAACCCCGCCAACTGCGACACCGACACCGCCACCGACTGGCAGCCGCAGCAGCCGCCCACCCCCGGCGTGGTTCAGTTCGACGACGCCTGCCGCGCCCCGCTCAACCCCGCCGAGCTGGAAGCGCTGCCGCCCATCGGCACCATTCAGGGCGCGGGCGACGTCGCCGCCGCCATCAACCAGACCGTCACGGTTCGCGGCATCGTTACCGGCGTGTACGAGGACCGCAACGCCGCAGGCACCACCTTCTACACCGCCTTCGTGCAGGACATCCCCGGCTTTGAGGATGGCGATCCGGCGACGTCGGACGGCATTGCATTGTTTTTGGGGCGGGGACGGCCGTCTTTCCAAACCGGCGATCAAGTGCGGGTGTCCGGGCTGGTGACCGAGTTCTTCGGCCTCACCGAGCTGGATGACAACAACCTGGAAATTCGGGTCGAGCTGAGCGACCAGCCCTTGCCCGACCCCATCCTCATCGACCCGCCCGCCGCCACCGAGGCGCTGGCCGCCTACTTCGAGCCGCTGGAAGGGATGCGCGTGCAAATCGCCGATCCGGCGCGGGTGGTGGGGCCGACGTTTAGCAGCTGCGGCTTTGCCGTCGTCAGCCCCAGCGTCACCACGCCGCGCCTCTTCCGCCGCGTGCTGGCCGATCCCATCGGCCAGGTCGTGCCAATTCTTTACCAGTCCGACCAGTTCTGCGACGGCTTCCCCCACGTCAAAACCGGCGATCTGGTCAGCGGATTGGTCGGGCCGCTGACGTACAACTTCGACCAGTTCAAAATCGTCCAGCAGGCGGGGGATGAACTGGTGGTGACGGCCGAACCGCTGGTGGAGCCTGTCGCCGCGCCCGCTTTGCAGCCCGACCAGATCAGCATCGCCAGCTTCAACGTGGAAAACTATTTCGACCTCATCGACGACACCGGCGACGACGCCGAGCCGAAGCCGCTGGAGCTGGAGCTGCGCCTGAAGCAGCAAAAATTGGCCGCCGCGCTGACGCAAACGCTGGGCTGCCCCACGCTCGTCGCCGTGCAGGAGGTGGAAAAGGGCACCCTGCTGGACGAACTGGCGCTGCTGGCCGCGCCCGGCTGCGGCTTCACCTACACCGTCACCCACCTGGAAAGCGCCGACGTGCGCGGCATCGATGTCGCCCTGATGAGCAATCCAAATGTGGCCACGGTGGAATCTGCCCAATTGATGCAAACTTGCACCGTGCTGGAAACCGGCGTCAGCGATGCCCGCACCGACTGCCCCGCCGGGCAGGATGTGCTGTTTTCCAGACCGCCTTTGCTGGTGGAGGTTTTGGTGGCGGAACGGCCGTTCACCCTCATCGTCAACCATTTCAAATCCAAGCTGGGCGGCGAGGCGGAAACTGCGCCCTGGCGGCTGGCCCAGGCCAACCACGTCGCCGGGCTGGTCACCAACATTTTGGTGCAAAATCCAGCGGCCAACGTGGTGGTTTTGGGCGACTTCAACGATTATGAACTGGCCCCACCGCTGCTGGCGCTGGCGCAAAATGGCAACATGGAAAACGTCCTGCTCCGCCTGCCGGATGAGACGCGCTACAGCTACGTCTTCGGCGGCGTGTCGCAGCTCATCGACGGCATCTTCATCACGCCCGCCCTGCAAGATGACGTGGCCGACGTGATGATTCTGCACGTCAACGCCGATTACCCCGACGCGCTGGCGGTGGACGTCTCGCCCGCCGCGCTCCCCTTCAAAACCACCGACCACGATTTGCCGCTGCTCATCCTGAATCTGGATGCCCTGCCCACGCCGGAGCCGGGTTTGGGGGAAACGGCCGTTCCCCAACCCACGCCCAGCCCCATCGAACCTATTGCCCAACCGGAGGAGGCAAGCGGCTGGGTGTGGTGGCTGGTGGCCGGGTTGGTGGTTCTGGTGGGTGGAACGGCCGTCTTTTTTGGGCGGAAAAGATCGTAGTCGCCGCAATCATAATCAGCAGATTTCGCAGATTGCACAGATTTGTTTTCATCTGCGAAATCTGTGTAATCTGTGGATAAGTTGCTTCGGGGGATTTTCACGGCGGGTTTATGAAGCCGTGGGGGCAGGCCATTGCTTTTGCCCGCGTCCATCCATTAGAATCAAACCATGCCTGTACCGATGAAACATATCCTCGTTTTAGAATCCGACCGCACCTTTGCTCTGCGCCTGGTGCGCGCCCTCGGCCGCATGGGCGAGTTCAATGTTTCGATGGTGCCCACCCTCAAAGAAGCGTGCCTGCAACTGGTGCAAAACGATCAAGATTTGGCCTTCGTGCCCGTGGCCGAAGGAGCCAAAATCATCCGCTCTTTACGCGCTGTGCAGCCCGATTTGCGCGTCATTCTGGTCATGCCCTCCGGCGACGAGGAAATCCCCGTAACCTACTCTGGCAACGTGCAGGGTGTCCTCATCAAAGCGCTGGTGGATGTGGAGCTGGAAACGCTGGTGGAAAACGTGGCCCGCCAGCCGATGGTGCAAACCGGCAAGCTGGGCTCCCCGGTGACGCAAGATGCCATTCGTTCGCTGGACACGGCCACGCTCATTGCCACCCTGCAAGAGGCGCACCTGGGCCGCCTGCTGCAAACGATTGTGTTTGCCCGGGGCAGCAAGCTGCTGGCTTACTGGGGCGAGCTAAACGAGAGCGAGGCGGCGACGGTTGCTTTTCAGGTGGGGGCGGGCTGGGAAGGCAACAGTTTGCCGTCGCGGCTGCAATTCATTCACCTGCCTGCCCGCGCTGGCGATTTGCTGCTGTTTACCCACCAGGTGCTGGATGATTTTTTGGTGACGCTGGTGGCCCTGCCCGAAGCGCCGCTGACGGAAGTGCGCCAGCAGGCGCGGCGGATGGCCAAAAAGCTAACGGCCGTTGTCGAAGGACGCGCTTTGGCCCATACCGGTTTGTTGGGCAATGGGTTTGGTCTGGGGAAACGGCCGTCTTACGTCATCGTGTGGCGGCCATTGGATTTGCTGCCCAGCCAACTGCTGATTCCCCTGCGCCGGGCCATCAGCCGCCTGGCGGTGGCCAATGCCTGCGTGCTCACCCACGTGCAGGTTCAGGCCGATCTGGTGCAGCTGGTTGTCACCGTACCGCCCGGTCGGGACGATAGCTGGGCCGCTTACCTCTTCAAAAATGGCTCCGAGCAAACCATCCACCAGGAGTTCGAGATGCAGGGCAGCCTGTGGGAAACCGGCTTCTACGCCACTGAATCCGCCGAACCGCTCACCGATGATGAACTGCGGCTGTTCCTCGATTCCTCCGCCGAAACGGCCAATTCTGCCGAGTAGCGGCAATCCTCCCAAAGTTTGGTAAGATCAAAATAAATTTGGCAGGTTCGGCGTGATGCGTGAACTGCTTTTCTTGTCACGCATCACGCATCACTTCTTATTTCCGAAGAGCCAAAAATGGGAGTAAACAACATGCCAGAAGGGCCAGAAATTCAGCTGGCGGCCGACAAGGTGGGGGAAGCAATTGTGGGGCGACCGACAACGGCCGTACTTTTTGCCTTTGACGCGCTCAAAAAATATGAACCGATTTTGACCGGGGTGGTGGTAACGGCCGTTCAGGCCCGTGGCAAAGCGATGCTCACCCGCTTTGCCAACGGCTACAACATCTACAGCCACAACCAGCTCTACGGCCAATGGCTGGTGCGCGACGCCCACGACTTCCCGGACACCAACCGGCAGCTGCGGCTGGCCATCCACAATGAAGCTAAATCGGCGCTGCTGTACAGCGCGTCGGACATTGCCGTGCTGCAAGATGGCGAGCTGGACAGCCATCCATTTTTAAGCAAGCTGGGGCCAGATTTGCTGGACGAAGCGGTGACGGTGCCTCAGGTGGCCGAGCGGTTTGCCGCAGACCAATTTCGGCGGCGGCGGCTGACGGCGCTGCTGCTGGACCAGGGCTTTTTGGCGGGGCTGGGCAACTATTTGCGCAGCGAGGTGCTGTTTGTGGCCCGCGTCCATCCCAGTTTGCGGCCAATGGATTGTACGGATGAGCAAATTGGAGCGTTGGCGGAAGCGGCCGTTTCCCTCACGCGCCAATCGTACCAAACCAGGGGCATCACCAATGATCTAACGCTGGCGCACAAATTGAAGGAGGAAGGGCAAAGCTATCGCGACTATCGCTTTTGGGTATTTGATCGAGACGGCCGTTCCTGTTACAACTGCGGCACACCCATCATCAAAGAGACCATCGGCGGGCGGCGGCTGTATTATTGCCCCACCTGTCAGGCGAAATAATTTGTAGATAAAATTTGACGCAAAGGCGCGAAGGGGCAAAGGGAGGAAGAAAAGAGAAAGGATATTTCTTTGCCTCTTTTATCCTTTGCGGTCTTTGCGTCAAAAAAGTAAGGAAACACCATGACCCAAAATCAAGTAACGATCGACGTTTGGTCAGACTTTGTTTGACCGTTTTGCTTTCTCGTCTCCTCCAGTTTGGAGAAGCTCAAGGAATCGCACAATGTCCAAATCCGCTGGCGCTCTTACGAACTACGCCCCGAAGGATCCCCGCCCCTGCCGCCGGAATACCGCGCCCGCATCGAGGCTGGTCGGCCGCAAATGGAAGCAATGGCCCGCGACCGGTACGGAATCGAACTCAATACAGGCCCGTTTGGCATCAACAGCCGCCCAGCGCTGGTGGGGGCTCACTTTGCCGAGGCGCAGGGCGTCGGCGAGGCGTACCACGACGCTGTTTTTCGTGCTTATTGGCAGGAGGCCAAAAATATTGAGGATGTTGAGGTGTTGGCAGGGTTGGCAACGGCCGTAAACCTCAATCGCGACGAATTCCTGGCCGCCCTGGACGATCCGCACTACCAAAACGCCATGCTCGCCGATGTGCAGCAGGCGTTTCAGTACGGCCTCAGCGGCGTCCCCGCGCTGGTGTACAACAACAAATACCTGGTCAGCGGCGCACAGCCGTACGAACTGCTGGCCCAGGTAGCCGAAAAAGCCGCCACCGAAAACTGATCACTGGCCTACTGTTTACTGATTACCGATTACTGAACACCGTTCACCATCGGCGGCCCCTGGGCAATGCGCTCGGCCACAATCTGCCGCACGTCTGCCTGGGGGTCGGTTTGCCAGCGGGTTTCTAGCCACCAGGTTGCGCCCGCTTGGGCAAACGGCCGTACCACCCCCGCCGCCTCATCCGGTTTATCCCCCGGCGTTTCCCCTTCTACCACAAGTTCAAACGGCTCGTTGGGCTTTTCGGCTTGAATGAACGCCGCCATGTCGGCGACGGCTGCTGGCGTGAGCGGTTGATGGTTCTTCTCGGCGTCCAGCACGTTGGGCAGCAGGCCATCGTAGCGCAGCACGCGGGCCATGCTTTTGGGCCAGCGCCACGCCCCCACCATCCAGATGGGAATGCGCGGCTGCTGCACGGGCGGGGGCGGCGGGAGGAAGTCGCATTCGGCCACCTGGTAATGCTTGCCCTCGTAGCGGAACGGCTGGCCGCGCCACAGCCCGGTGAGGATGTCCAGCCCTTCGTCCAGCAGTTCGGCGCGGGTTTGGCGGTCGGTCACTTCGCCAAAGGCGTGGAAGCCGGTGTCCACCGCCCCTAGCCCCACGCCCAAAATGACGCGCCCGCCGGAGAGATTGTCTAACGTGGCCGTTTCGCTGGCCAGCTTCCAGGGGCGCATGCGGGAAATCGGGGTGATCATCGTGCCCAGGCGAATGCGCTCGGTGACCATGGCGGCGGCCGTCAGGCTGACCCAGGCGTCGATGCCCCAGACCGGTTCCCAGACAAAGATGGCGTCCCAATTGGCAGATTCGGCCGTTTGGGCCAGATCGGCTACGGTGCGGGCATCGCCGCTGGGAATCACAAATCCATATTTCATCTCACCGCTCCTTGTTGGCCCAGAAACAGATGCAGTTGGGCCGCATGTTCCTGCACGTGGCGCATGGTGTACAGCATCAGTTCGGCAAAGGGCACCTCGCCCCAGGGGAACTGGCACAGCTGGTTGGCCTGTTCGGTTGAGAGATTGAGAATGGTGTCCTGGCAGCGCTGACGGCACAAATCCAGGTAGCCCAGCAGTTCAGCGCGGGAATAGGTTCTGGGCAAGGTTTCGTCATCGACCATTTCTACCAGATCAAACGGTTCAGGCGGCGTAAACCCTTCTTCGGCCCCGGTGAGATACAGATCCAGCCAGAAGAGGGTGTGGTAGCCCAAATACCAGAACTTGGAGAAACCAGCGGCGACCCATTGGTCTGCCTCGTCGGCCCACAGTTGTTTTTCCCACAAATGATCAGGGCAGTTTTTCAGCGCGTCACCGAAGGAGTCGATGGCGCTGGCGAACTGCCGCCACAGCATTTTGTTGTTGATGATGGTCATATCGTTTACCTCCACAAAGTTTGGCAGAGTGTAGCAGATAATTCCTGACATCCTGTGTCGAGAACGGCCGTTTTTGCGCAAATGCCCCCCGCCGTTTATAGTTTGTCACATTCCACAACCTATCCACAAACGAGGGACCAAATGAGCAAGCAGCCAGATTTTGATCTTACCGGAAAAGTAGCGCTGATCACCGGCGCGTCACGCGGCATCGGGCAGGCCATCGCCGAGGCATATGCCGCTGCCGGGGCCAAAGTGGTGCTGGCCAGCCGCAAGCAGGAATCACTGGACGAAGTGGCCGAACTTATTCGCGCCAGCGGCGGCGAGGCGCTGCCCATCGCCGCCCACACGGGGGATGACGAGGCGATCAACGAGCTGGTGGCCAAAGCAACCGAGGCGTACGGCGGCATCGACATTGCCGTGAACAACGCGGCCACCAATCCCCACTTTGGCCCGGTAATGACCGCCGACGAGAGCCATTGGGACAAAATTCTGGACGTGAACGTCAAAGGCTATTTTCGCGTGGCCAAGGGATGCGTGCCCAGCATGAAGGCGCGGGGTGGGGGCAAAATTATCAACATCGCCTCCATTGCCGGGCTGGCCCCGCAGCCGGGGATGGGCGTTTATTGCGTGAGCAAAGCGGCCGTTCTCATGATGACCCAGGTGTTGGCCGCCGAACTGGCCGCCGACAACATTCAGGTCAACGCCATTGCCCCCGGCTTTATCAAAACCAAGTTTAGCGCCGCCATCTGGAGCAATCCGCACATCAACGAAGCGGTCATGAAGCAAATTCCCCAGGGCCGCATGGCTGAGCCGGAAGAGCTGACCGGCATGGCCCTCTACCTCGCCTCGGGCGCGTCCAGCTTCACCACCGGCGCGACGATGTTGATTGATGGCGGGCAGTTTATTGGTAACACACTGTAGAGACGTTGCACTGCAACGTCTCTACGAGGACAAGACAATGTTCAACATCTCCCCTGAACTCAAGAAAATTTTAGCCACCGCGCGTGAATTTGTGCGTGAGGAATTGATTCCCCTGGAGCTGGATTTTTTGGCCCAGGGGTTTAACGCGATGGAGCCGGTGTTGCAGCAAAAGCGGCAAATGGTGAAAGAGCTGGGCCTGTGGCTGCCGCAGGTGCCGCAGGCATATGGCGGGCTGGGCTTGAGCCTGTTTGAGCATGGCTTGATGAGCCAGGAGCTGGGCCAGACGCCCATCGGCCATTACGTGTTTAACTGCCAGGCACCGGATGCGGGCAACATGGAAATTTTGATTGAGCACGGCACGCCGGAGCAGAAGGAAACGTACCTGATGCCGCTGCTGCGCGGCGAGATTCGCAGCTGCTTTTCGATGACGGAACCGGAACATGCTGGCTCTAACCCGACGATGATGAGCACAACGGCCGTTCGCGAAGGCGACAGCTACATCATCGACGGCCACAAATGGTTCACCAGCTCGGCCGATGGCGCGGCGTTTGCCGTCGTCATGGCCATTACCAACCCGGAAGCTAGCCGTCACGCCCGCGCCAGCCAGATCATTGTGCCGCTAGACACGCCCGGCTACTCGCTGGTGCGCAACATCTCCGTGATGGGCGAGCCGGGTGACGGCTGGGCCAGCCACGCCGAGGTGCGCTACGACGAGGTGCGCGTGCCGCTGACCAACGTGCTGGGCCAGGAAGGCGAAGGGTTTGCCATCGCTCAGGAGCGGCTGGGGCCGGGGCGCATTCACCACTGCATGCGCTGGCTGGGCATTTGTGAGCGGGCATTTGCGCTGATGTGTACCTATGCCCTAAAGCGAGAGGTGGCTCCGGGACGGCCGTTGGCGGGCCAGCAAACCATCCAAAACTGGGTGGCCGAAAGCCGGGCCGAGATCAACGCCGCCCGGCTGCTGGTGCTGGCCACCGCCAAACGCATCGACGAAGAGGGCCAATACGCCGCCCGCGACGACATTTCGCTGATCAAATTCCACGTGGCCAACGTGCTGCAACAGGTGCTGGACCGCGCCATCCAGGTGCATGGCGGCCTGGGCATGACCGACGACACGCCGCTGGCCTACTGGTTCCGCCACGAACGCGCCGCCCGCATCTACGACGGCCCGGACGAAGTACACAAATGGTCGGTGGCCCGGCGGATTTTTCCCGGGGCGCCCAAAAAAAAAAAAAAAAAACACACCTGGGCGCATCAGGCGGGGGGGGGGGGGGGCCGGGGGGGGGGGGGGGGGGGGGGGGGGGGGGGGGGGGGGGGCCGCCCCCCCCCCCCCCCCCGCGGGGGGCGGCCGCCGCGGCGGGGGCGGGGGGGGGGGGGGGGGGGGGGCGGGCGGTGGTTCAGTAATCAGGTAATCACTGGTAATGGGGGGGCTTGGCAGGCGAACTGTGCTAATTCGCGGTTGGAAACCAACGCCCTTAATCTGTTCAGCTTTGAGAATTACTACAACCAAAATGTCACTCGATACTTCCAAAATGTGGGGCTTTTCGGCAACTACTACGATTTAGCAGGCAACCTGGATTTTACGCCCTGGCTTGAATATTTTGCCGAGGGTATTTTGGATGAACTGCTGCGCGTACAAAAGCAAATCGAAAATAATTTGGCTGCGCCTGACACGACTCTAAAACCGCACCATGAAGCGATTTTGGCGCATATTGATGAAAACAGCTTCATTACCGACAAGGCGTATGCCAAAATTACAGAGCGGGCCAAAGCCACCCGGGCCCTTGATTTTAAGTTCTTGCTAGAACTGGGTTTGATTGAGCGGAAGGGACGTGGACCAGGCGTTTATTACCAGCGCGTGGCGGGAAGTTGAGGATGAAAGACACTATCGAAGTACGGCCGGATGAACAGTTTGATGAGGCAAAGCTGGCAGAATATTTGCGCGGCAAGCTGCCGGGCAGCGAAAACCAGCTGACTGTGCGGCAGTTTGGCGGCGGGGCGGCTAATCTCACCTACTTGCTGGATTTTGGCAGCCACGAATACGTCCTGCGCCGCCCGCCGTTGGGGCCAGTGGCCAAATCGGCGCACGACATGGGGCGGGAGTACACCGTGCTCTCCGTGCTGCACCAGGCATTTGCGTACGCGCCGCGCGCCTTTTTGTACTGCGACGATCCGGCGCTTATCGGGGCGGACTTTTTTGTGATGGCGCGGCGCGAAGGGGTGGTGGTGCGGCGCAAAATCCCGCCGCAGTTTGCCAACATGCCCGACGCCCCCCGCCGCATGAGCGAAGCGATGGTCGATGCCCTGGCCGAACTGCACGCGGTGGATTACGCGGCGCTGGGGCTGAGCGATTTGGGCAAGCCAGAAGGGTTTATCGAGCGGCAGGTGGCGGGCTGGTACAAGCGGTGGCACGCCGCCAAAGAAGCCGATTTGCCGGAGATGGACGCCATTTACGCCTGGCTGACGGCCAATTTGCCGCCCTCAACTGAATATTCGCTGGTACACAACGATTACAAGCTGGACAACGTGATGCTGGCTGAGGCTGATCCAGGGCAGATGATCGCCATTTTTGATTGGGACATGTGTACGCTGGGCGACCCGATGTCTGACCTGGGGGCGTTGCTGTGCTACTGGACCGAGCCATCGGACCCGCCCTATTTGCAGCAGATGGCGATGATGCCGACGGGTGAGCTGGGCTTTTTGACCCGGCGGGAATTGGTGGAACGGTATGCGCAGAAAAGCGGCCGTTCCGTCCACAACATCAATTTTTACCACACGCTGGGGCTGTTTCGCCTGGTGGTGATCATTGCTCAAATTTACATAAGGTACGCGCGGGGGCAGACGCAAGACGGCCGTTTTGCTGCCTTTGGCCCGATGATTCCGCTGATGGCACGGGCGGCCGTTGAGGTGATGCGGGGCGTGAAGCGTGAAGCGTGAAACGTGAGCTGAACACATCACGTTTCACGTTTCACGCTTCAATTCAGTTTAAGGAAACACGTTGAACTAATGCCAGCATTGTTTATTTTTCTACTGCGCCTCATTCGGGGCATTCGGGATGGGCTGAAGGAGCCGGAGTTTCGCGGGCTGTTTTGGTCGGTGGTTATTATTTTGCTGTCGGGCACCTGGTTTTACCATGCGGTGGAGGGGTGGAGCTGGCTGGATGCGTTTTATTTTAGCGTCATCACGCTGACGACGGTGGGGTACGGGGATTTTTCGCCGCAAACGGCCGTTGGCAAAATCTTCACCATCGTCTACATCATTTTGGGCTTGGGGGTGCTTTCCAGCTTCTTGCTGCTGTTGGCCAACTACCAGCCCACCGACTCGCCCACGCTGCTCACCCGGCTCAAAAATCGCGGCAAAAAAGATGGGACGCAGCTGAACGCGGATGACGCGGATTAAGAAGATCGGGCTCTTTGGGATTTCAAGGGAGTAGACACCAATTTCACGAATTTACACAAATTATTCGTACTATTTCGTGAAATTCGTGTCAAAAAAACAAAATCACCCCCCAAAAAATTCCAAAGATCCTCGATTCTTAAAAGGATTGAAGATGAGACGACGCACGATTTCTGTTTTTGGCAGCTCTGCGCCGCAGCCGGGGAGCGCGGCTTTTGCCGAGGCGCGGCTGGTGGGCCAGCTGCTGGCGCAGGCGGGGTTTGCGGTGGCCACGGGTGGCTATTCGGGGACGATGACGGCCGTTTCCCAGGGCGCAGCCGAAGCAGGCGGGCACGTCATCGGCGTGACCTGTGACCAGATTGAGCAGTTTCGGCCGTTTGGGCCTAATCGCTGGGTGCAGGAGGAGATTCGCTATGCCACGCTGCGCGAGCGGCTGCTGCATCTGGTGACAAAAAGCGACGGTATGATTGTGCTGCCCGGCGGCATCGGCACGCTGTCTGAAATGACGCTGGCGTGGAGCTTTTTGCAGGTGGGCGAGGTGGCGGCGCAGCCGCTGGTGCTGTTGGGGGATTTGTGGCGGCAAACTGTGGAAGCGTTTTATTCGGCTGAATACGTGCGCGAGAAGGATATGGCGCTGCTGTTTTTTGCGGATGAGGCGGAAACGGCCGTAAACCACATCGTCAATTATTTTCAAACGTAGGAGGAAGAGATTGGAGATTGGAGATTGCGGCGTTGAATCTCCAATCTCCAATCTCTAATTTCCCAAAATGGATACTATTTTTCTTAAACTCGGCGGATCGCTGATTACAGACAAAACGCAGGTGGAAACGGTGCGGGCGGATGTGCTGGCTCGCTTGGCGGCAGAAATTGCCCAGGCGCGGCAGGAAAATCCGGCGCTGCGGCTGGTTTTGGGGCACGGCAGCGGCTCGTTTGGGCACGTGGCCGGGGCTAAACACGGCACGCGCCAGGGGGTGCGGAACGCCGCTGGCTGGCGCGGCTTTGCCGAGGTGAGCGATGCGGCGGCGCGGCTGAACCGGCAGGTGCTGGCGGCGCTGCTGGCTGCGGACGTGGCGGCGGTGAGTTTGTCGCCGTCGGCGTCGGTGGGGTGTGTGGACGGCCGTATCCAAACCATCGCCACGCAGCCCGTGCAGGCGGCGCTGGCTGCGGGGATCGTGCCCGTGGTGTACGGCGATGTGGCCTTTGATGCGGTGCGGGGCGGCACGATTGTGTCTACGGAAGAGGTGATGATGGCGCTGGCAGGGGAGATACGGCCGTCTTGGCTGCTGCTGGCGGGGGAAACCACCGGCGTTTACGATCAGTCTGGGCAGGTGATTGCGGCGATTAGCCGGGCCAACTATGCCGAAATCGAGGCGGCCCTCGGTGGCTCGCGCGGCACAGACGTGACGGGCGGGATGGCCAGCAAGGTGCAGGGCATGTTGGCCCTGGTGGCTCGGTTTCCGCAGCTATCGATTCGTATTTTTTCGGGATTGGTGCCGGGTAATTTGGGGCAAACGCTGCTAAATCCGGCGCAGGCGGGGGGTACGTTGATCGGTAATTGGGTAATTGAGTAATTACCCAATTACCAATTACTAACTGATGTTACGCAATCACTCTGGAAAAGATTTCAAAAGTCTTCAAGGCAATTCGTTCATCACCAGAGAGAAATTAGACTTTTGAAATCTACACTGCGTAACATGAGTTACTAAGAAAAATGGGTGTTGCTGTCTAGCTCGCCCGGGGGGATGAGCTTGAGGGGGATCTGGTCGCCAGCGGGGATGCCGGGCTGGTAAACCACCTGCGAGGCTCCGATGAGCGCGTCCCAAACGTCGCCCATCGTGTCGGCCAGGATGACCGGTTTGCCCAGCTGGTTGGCGATGTCTTGTGGCGAGATGTCGTCCAGGGCGATGCGGTCGGGGTGGTCGAACATGACGCGGGGCAGCAGGATGCGGTCGCCGAGCTGTGTGGTTTGCAGCTGCGCCAGCACGTCGGCCCCCATGAGCAGCCCGGCGGTGGTGATGGTGCCGCCCAGCTTCTCATTTTTGATCTCGCGAACGGTGAGGTTGGCTCCGGTGAGGGCTTGGAACTGAACGGCCGTTTCCCGCAAAATTGGCGCGAATAAAGCCCCGGTTACCAGGGTGAGAGATTGGAGATTGGAGATTGGAGATTGGTCGGCGTTGGTTAATCTCCAATCTCCAATCTCCTTCTTCACCGCTTCCCACTCATCCAAAAAGTGCCGCACCATGCCCAGGCCATTTTCGTGCAGCTCCTGGCCGTCGTAGGCGTCCAGTTGTGGCACCGTGCGGTCGGTGACCAGATACCATTCGTCGGTGGGGTAGACAAAGCGCACGCCAAACTGTTCCAGGAATTTAGCTTGCAACGACTCGACATAATGTAGGGTAACGGCCGCTTCTGCCTTCGTGTGGGTGCGCATCTGGTATTTGTGCTGCTTGGTCAGCCCCACCGGCACCACGCTGACGGATTGCACCGTGGGCCACAGCTCCGCCAAATCGGCGATGGAGCGTTCCAGCCAGGCACCATCGTTCACCTCTGGCGTGACGACGATTTGGGTATGCACCTCGATGCCCCGCTCGCCCAGCCAGCGGATTTGCTCCAGGATGTCTGGCGCGGTTTTGTTGCGCAGGTAGCGGCGGCGCGCTTCCCAATCGGTGACGTGCACGGAGACGTAAAGCGGCGACAGGCGCATCTGCTCGATGCGCCACCAGTCGTGCTCGTTCAGGTTGGTGAGGGTGACGTAATGGCCAAAGAGGAAGCTGTACCGGTAATCGTCATCTTTTATGTAAAGTGTGCGGCGGAAGCGGGGGGCCATTTGCAGCACAAAGCAAAATTCGCACAAATTGTTGCAGCGGCGAATGTCCGTATCGAAGGTGGGATGGGCAAATTCCAGGCCGAGCGGCTGGTTGTAGCGGCGTTTGGCTGGCAGGGTGAGCATCGCGCCATTGCGCCGCACTGTAAGCGTGAGCGCCTCTTCGGCAGCGTAAAACTGCACGTCGATGACGTCCTCTACCGGACTGTCGTTGATGGCCAGTAGTTCATCCCCGGTTTGCAGCCCTGCTTTGGCGGCCGCGCTGCCCGGTTCGATGGCCACAATCTGGCCGCCGGTGTAGGTTGTGAGGTCTATTTCTTGAAAAAGAGGCATTGTTCCGTAATCCGTAATCCGTAATCCGTAATCCGTGGTCGGTTATCCGTAAACGGTAAACCGATTACCGTTCACCGAATACCGATTACCGATTACCGTTCACCGTTCACCGGCTCCTGGATCATCTGCAAGATGGCATTCACAATGGCGGCGGGCGGCTGGTCTGTGCTGTCGATGAGGATGGCATCGGTGGCGGGGCGCAGGGGGGAGTGTTGGCGGTTGCTGTCGATTTGGTCGCGGCGCTGCACGTCGGCCAGGATGGCGTCGTAGCTGGCGGTGTGGCCCTGGTCGGAGCGGTCGCGGGTGCGGCGGCGGGCGCGCTCCTCGGCGCTGGCGGTGATGTACAGCTTCAGGGGCGCATCGGGCATCACCACCGTGCCGATATCGCGCCCCACCATGACGACGGCCCCGCGTTGGCCAAAGGCGCGTTGGCGCCTGACCATCTCTTGCCGCACGCCCAGGTAGCTGGAAACCTGGGAGACGTTGGCATCGATGGCGGGGGTGCGCAGTTCCCAGGTGATATCTTGCCCATTTACGTGGACGGTGTAGTGACGGCCGTCTTTTTCACCTTCGCGCACCGGAAAAATTTCCATTTGGATGTTGTGGGCCAGGTGGGTAACGGCCGTTTCATCCCCCAAATCAATTCCCTGCTGCAACGCCGCCCAGGTGACCGCCCGGTACATGCAGCCGGTGTCCAGATACAAATAATCCAACTGCTCTGCCAGCAGCCGCCCGACGGTTGATTTGCCAGAAGCGGCTGGGCCGTCGATGGCGATCATGGCGATGGGTTCTGTGTTTCTGTGTGCCAATACGTGTTCCTCAAAATGTGCCCTCTCCCCAGCCCTCTCCCGGTGGGAGAGGGGGCCAAGTTCCCTCCCCCGTCGGGGGAGGGCTAGGGAGGGGGCAGTTTAACGTTTGTTTTTCGATCCGCTTCTGCCCCCAGAACGGCCGTCCTTTTTGCGGGAGCCAGTCTGGGGCCGATTGGTTGGTTTGGCGCTGCCGGGCTTTT
Organism: Candidatus Leptofilum gracile; assembly: GCA_016713825.1. GTDB lineage: Bacteria > Chloroflexota > Anaerolineae > Promineifilales > Promineifilaceae > Leptofilum > Leptofilum gracile. The sequence goes on from JADJOJ010000010.1 coordinate 92,212, forward strand.
TGCCGGGGCGATTGGCTGGTTTGTTGCCGGGCTTGCGATACGGCCGTTTCGGTTTTACCGAAGCCACAATCTCTTTGAGCGCCGCAACCTCTTTGTCTGTCAGGTGCCGCCAGTCGCCTGGTTTCAGGCTGCCCAGGGTGAGCGGGCCAATTTTTTCGCGCACCAGCTGGGTGACGGGGAAGCCGAGCATGTTGGCCAGGCGGCGAATTTGCCGCTTGCGCCCTTCGCGCATCACAATTTCCAGCCGGGTAAACGAGACGTCTTGCTGGATGACGGTGATTTGGGCGGGGATGGTTTTACGGCCGTCCAGGTACATCCCTTCGCGCCATTTTTCTAGCGCTTCATTGCTAATCCGCCCTTCCACAATCACTTTGTACGTTTTTTCGTGGCCGTAGCGGGGATGGGTGAGCTTGTGGGCCAGGTCGCCATCGTTGGTCATGAGGATGAGGCCGGTGCTTTGCTTGTCCAGGCGGCCCACCGGGTAAAGGTGGCCGGGTAGGGGAATCAAATCGCGCACGGTGGTGCGGCCCTCTTCCAGCTCATCGTCCAGCGAGGAGATGACGCCTTTGGGCTTGTTCAGGGCGACGTAGATCGCTTCGGTTTGTTGGGGTTTGATCGGCTGCCCGTTGACGATAATTGTGTCGGTGGCGGGATCTGCTTTTTGGCCCAGCGTGGCGGTACGGCCGTTTACCGAAACCCGACCTTTCTCGATCAGCTTTTCACACTCGCGCCGGGAGCCAATTCCGGCCTGGGCCATTAGTTTTTGGATTCTTTCTTCCATTTTTTAATGGGAGATTGGAGATCGGAGATTAGAGATTGCTAGGCTTGCCAATCTCCAATCTCTAATCTCCAATCTCCTCTTCTTCCTCGTCTATTACTTCTTCTAATTCCGGCAGTTCTGCCACGCTGGTGAGGCCAAAATGTTGTAGGAATTCCGGGGTGCTGCCGTAGAGAATCGGCCGTCCTGGCGTTTCCATGCGCCCCACTTCCTCGATGAGCCCCTTGCTGAGCAGCGTGCGCAGCGAGCCGTCGGAGTTGACACCGCGAATCTGGTCAATCTGCGGCCGGGTGATCGGCTGCATGTAAGCGATGATGGCCAGCACTTCCAGCGCCGCCTGGCTGAGCCGGGTTGTTAGTTCCAGCCCCAAAAAGCGCTCAATCACGTCGCTGGATTCTGGCGCGGTGGTGAGCTGCACATCGTTGCCGCTCCATTGCAGGCGCAGGCCGCGCGGGGTGTACTCCTCCGCCAGGGAAGCGAGCAGATTTTGCACGACGGCGGGTGTGGTTTCCAGCGCTTTGGCCAGGCGGCCAATCGAAACGGGGCCGCTGGCGACGAACAAAATGCTTTCCAGCAGCGCCGTCAAATTAACGGTTTCATTTTGGGTTGAATCGGTTGTTTCCATCATTGGTAACTTGGTGGCTAACTTTGCCTTGTTGCTTATAATCACGGCTTGGGCTTTTGCTTTGGCCCAAAACGAGTGGATTATACACGGAAAGTGACAATCGGCAGAAAATGCGCCGATTTTGAACAAAGAAAAATATCACGCAAAGAAGTTGTGTTCCTTTGCGCCTTTGCGTGAGATTGATTCAGCAATTTGTTTGAAGGCCCACGGCTGACCACAACCAAACGGAGATGAACATGTCTGACCCCATTACCTATGCCCGCGAACACCAGGCTGATTATTTGGCTGAACTGATTGATTTTTTGCGCATTCCCAGCATCAGCACGCAGCCAGAACGGACGGAAGAAACGGCCGTTGCTGCCCAATGGCTCGCCGAAAAAATGAAGCTGGCTGGCCTGGAAAACGTAGAAATCATCCCCACCCAGCGCCATCCGTTGGTGTATGCAGATTGGCTGCACGCGGGCGACGCGCCCACGGTGCTCATCTACGGCCATTACGATGTGCAGCCCGCCGAACCGCTGGAGCTGTGGGAGTCGCCGCCGTTTGAGCCAGCGGTGCGAGACGATTTTCTGTACGCACGCGGTTCGTCCGACGACAAGGGGCAGGTGTACCTGCACGTGAAGGCGGTGGAGGCAATTTTGAAGAGCAACGGCCGTCTCCCCGTCAACGTCAAATTTATTGTGGAAGGGGAAGAAGAGAGCGGCGGTGAAAGTTTGGCGGCGTTCATTCCGCAAAACAAGGCCAAGCTGGCGGCAGACGTGGCGCTGGTGTCTGACACGGCGATGGTGAGCGCCCAGCAGCCCGCGATTGTGTACGGTCTGCGCGGCATGTGCTACGCCTTCATCGACATTACCGGGCCGAAGCGAGATTTGCATTCCGGCAGCTTTGGCGGCGGCATCAACAATCCGTTGAACGTGCTGGGGCACATTATTGCCCGGCTGAAGGATATGGACGGCCGTATTCTCATCCCCGGCTTTTATGATGCGGTACGGCCGTTAACCGAGCCGGAGCGCGACATCCTGGCCCAATTCCCGCTGGACGAAGCCGCCTGGCTGGCCGAAACCGGCGCGCCAGAGCCGTGGGGCGATCCCGACTACACGCTGGTAGAGCGGCTGGGGGCGCGGCCCACGCTGGACGTGCACGGCATCATCGGCGGCTACACGGGGCCGGGCGGCAAGACGGTGCTGCCCTCCACGGTACACGCCAAGTTGAGCATGCGTTTGGTGCCCGATCAGGAGCCGGAGGAAATCGGCCGTTTGCTCAAGGCGTACATCGCCGAGCTAACGCCACCCAGCGTGACGGTTGAAGTAACGGTAGGTCACGGCGCACCCGCCAGCATCACCGACTTCAACATTCCGGCGATGCAGGCAGCGGCCAAGGCATACGCCACAGCGTTTGGCAAAGAGCCGGTGTTCATGCGCGAGGGTGGCTCGATTCCGGTGGTGTCGCAGTTCCAAAGCGTGCTGGGGCTGGAGACGGTGCTGATGGGCTTTGGCCTGCCCGGCGACCAGATTCATGCGCCGAACGAGCGGTTTTACCTGCCCAACTTCTACCGGGGCATTGAAACCAGCATCCACTTTTTGCAGAATTTGGGGGTTAATTCTAGCCTTCAGATTTAATGCGGATTAATTTGTAAGCTCTTGAAGCTTTTCGCTATTGTTTAGTGCAATATCTGCTTCTTGAATTGTATTTGCAACTTTGATCAAGATTTCATGGCGAAGATTTCTGACGAAAAATAATCGCCAATGTTCAATATAACCAAGTAGCAGAACGATTGCACCCAGAATAGTCCACCAACCAAGATCGAGGCTTTTGGATAGTAGAACCAAAAGTGGAATTCCAGCTAAAACTGCGTTGCCTATTACTATTTGAAGTACCGACATTCGTTCAGAGTAGGCCTTAGATTCCTGAAATATTGATAAGGCTCTTTCTCCTTCAAGTCTTTCTAAAGCCTTTTCTGGCGTTAATGCACCTATAGACATTAAAGAAGGAATCTCGTCGAGCTTTAGAACATCTTTGTTTTTGTCATAAGGTTGGCTAATCTTATTTATATAGTACCGAATTCCAGGGAGGGGACGTTTCTTGGTTGTTATTTTATAGGCCAAATCTACCAGCCCATAATGAACACTTTGAAGAAGTAAGGCTGTGAGATAGGAAACTCCAATAAATGCTATAATCTAGAACGTGCTCCAGCTTTCTCCTAACGTTTTGACAAAACACTTTAGCAACTTAGCAGAATCGCAAAAATCCCCACTTTGAGTCGGAGCGAAAAGGCTCCATACTGACAGGAGAAATATTGAACCTGGAAGGACAAATCCAAGTAAATCTCGTAACACAAACCCTTGATACAATCTTTCTAAGGATGATGAAAGGGAGTCAATTATTTCTTTCATTTCAAATATTCTCGTTAGCAGTTATACAAATTCAACGCGATTTACCATGTCTTCTGAAGTGTACACAGCATGCATCAGGGTGAGCCAGTTGACCCACTCGCCAATGTAATGAATATCTTGTTGGCCAAAAACCAGTCCTGCGTGTTGAAAACCGGAAGCGACCAGATGCAAAAAATCAGAATCGTGGGTGCACAATACGCGACCTTGTTTGGTTGCTTCCTGAAGATGATTCATATCCTCGTCGCCAAGCAAACCCAAATCACGGACGGTGACGGCGTCTATTCCTCTCGATTTTAGTTGAAGGGCGACTTGAACTGGCACGTTCTCGTCAAGATAAAAGCGAAGAGTGGCCACCAGAAAACTGTTCCTTGGCTTGGCGTGCGTTTGTTACTTGCTGCCGGATATCTTCATCCAGTTCCGCTTTGTGCTGATAATAATAAGCAAGTGACGCATAAACTTGCGCCAATGAGATGTTGTAGTCTGTGGCAACTTCATCGGCTGTTCGTTGGTGGAAAATGTGGGCAAAAACCAAATCGGTTACGCGCAAGCCAGTGCCAGCGACACAGGGCTTGCCCCCTCGAACGTTTGGATTTTTGGTTATGAGGTCAATGCTTTGAATCACATCCATTTCACTTTCTCCATCGCTGTCTACGTGATTTGGGGCATTATAGCATACGTGCGTAAAATTTCTGGTTACGAATCTCAGCCGTGTTGGTGGAAAACGGCCGTTCCCCACGCCGACCTGACCCTGTACGACACAAGCTCGCCTGTGACGGTAAAACGAGTGGCGTACAAAAGAATGGTGAGGTAATCCAGACCGATGCCGGCGAATGCCCCTTCATTTTGGGAAACCAAAGCCCAAAGCGTTGGTAACGTGGCCGCCGCAAAGAGAGAGGAAATAAGAATATAGGTCAGTGGCGTGGTCCCCGGAAATGGCCATAAATTTGTAGCGAACGGCCGTTGTAGAAAAAAGGCCACGGCAAAGACAATTTGGATTGTACAAACTCCTTAACTTACTTTAGCACAGCGGGAAGGTATATTTTGGCAATGTCGGCGGGGCAGGTGACAGAGCCAAAGTTTGCCGCAGAGGGTCCGGCTGTTTCGCGGGCGCGGATAGCGTAGCTGTAGCTGTTGCCAAAACCGGTGCTGCCCTGGGGGTAGCCGCAGACGACCTGAAAGCCGTCGCCCATCATATCACCTGGGATGTACATGGAGGTCTGAAAAAAGCCAGAATGGTAGGCCCGAATTTGGTTGTCTATGGCAACAGTCATGCTGATGATGTAGGAACTGGAAGCGGCTGTCACCGACAAGTACTGCCAGGAAATGGCGCAGACGCCTGTGCCCGGCGTAAGGTTTGAACAAGTAGCCGAGGGGCTGTTAATGGCGGTGATGGCTGGCGCATTAACCTCGTTGCTGTCATCTGGTTGGGGCAACCGAAAATTAGCGTCTGTCGCTGACGCTGGTAAAACGCTGCCCCTGGTGTTTTGCGTCACCATTGCGATGAGCAGAAGCCCGGGCAGGAAACAGATGCCAAGAAGGATTGCTAATCTTTTATATAGCATGAGCCACGATTCCGTTTACGGGGTATAGGCTGGACAGTAGACGGTGCCATAATTGGCAGAGCCCAAACCAGCGCTGTCTCTGGCTCGAATTGTGTAGGCGTAGGCGTTGCCCAACTGCGGATTGCCACCAGCGCCCAGGGGGCCGCAAGCGACTTTAAAGCCATCTCCCATCATGTTATAGGGTATGTACATGGAGTTTTGAAAAAAGCCTTGCGTGTGGGCGAGGGGGCCACTGCTATTGAGAGACAGGGTCATGGTGATCATGTAGTTGGGTGCTGCGCTCACCGAGAGATAGTACCAGTTGAGATAGCAGGCATCTCGTCCCTGATCTGGCTGGTAGCAGGTAGCTGAGGGGGAATCGATGAAGCCGATGTTGGGCGCTTCTGGGGCCAGAACGCCTGCTGGCTGCTCGATTTCCCGCAAGTTTTCGCCTTCGGTTTGCTGGTTTAGCGTGGTTTTGGGGGCCGTTTCTTGTCCACGCGCGACGTGAATCAGGCTGAAAACGGCCGTTCCCAGCAGCATGACAATCAAAAGAGAAAATAGAATACGACGCATAAAAACCTCCAACTTAAGTAGGTGGTCAGGTGAGACCGCAAGAGTCCGAAGTAATGATTTGCACCATCTAATTTAGGGGCAGCTCCAAAAAAGCTACCGACAGTTTGCAGAAAAGGGATTTGGGATTGATCCTGAGATGACAATCGCTATAGTGCGCTCGTCAGATGAGGCTGGGTGTCAGCCCTGTTTGTTGAATTTAGCTACCTCGATTTCAAGAATGATTCGCAGATGGTATTGGAGTTGGCGACTGTCTGTCAATATTAGGAATTTATTCACAAAGGGTTACCTGTCCCAGCCGCGGTGGTGGAAAACGGCCGTCTATTTCACACCCGCATCGGATTATGGCTGGTGAGCCTCCGGTACGGTTTGATGGCGCTGTGAATTTGCGGGCAGACGAACAGTTCCACCACCTCACAGAGCACGCGCCGCGAAAATTGATACCATTCGTCGCGAGCCTAAGCCAGGTGCGCGTACCCGTTGTGGTGCAGAAAGTTGTCTAGCAATGTGCCATCGGCAAAGCCCCACTTGCTGAGCAAATGGTCGGTTTCAAAGTGAAAAAGTTGGTTTGTGGTTTGTATAGCCATGTTTGGCCAGAATGCCATTTGCAGAGAGCGGATTTTGGGCAAACGGCCGTAATGATTCCTTGACATGGCAACCTGTTTTGTTATAATTCGCGTCGCTGCATTCCTCAGTAGCTCAACGGCAGAGCACGCGGCTGTTAACCGCGGGGTTGTTGGTTCGAATCCAACCTGAGGAGCCTCATAAAACGACAGGTTAACCGCCTGTCGTTTTTGTTTTCTAGCTGGGTGCCAGGCACGGGGCGCTTAATCCAGAAAGACCAACACATTTTGCCCCGTGCCTGGCACCCGTTGGCACAGCGCCAAAATTGAACAAACCCCCATTCTCAAGTAAACTTCACCCACCAACTTTTCCACTGCTTAACAACCAAAACATTTCGGGAGATTAGAGATTAGAGATTGGAGATTTAACCAGTCTCCAATCTCCAGTCTCCTCTGAAAGTGTTAATTCAATAACAAAGACTCAATTCTCAAAAGGAGTTTCAAATGAGCTACAAACCCGTGGCCCTCATCATCCTAGACGGGTGGGGGATTCGTGAAATGGAGCATGGCAACGCCGTGGTGCAGGCGCGCACCCCCAACTACCAAAGCTGGCTGCACAGCCGCGAACGAGCCATTCTCGATGCCTCCGGTCAGGCCGTTGGCTTGCCCGATGGCCAGATGGGCAATTCAGAAGTCGGCCATCTGAACCTGGGCGCTGGCCGCATTGTGTACCAGGATTTAACCCGCATCAATCTGGCCATCCAGGAAGGGCGCTTTGCCCAACAAGCAGCGCTGCGCAGCGCCGTGGCTAACGTGAAGCAAACTGGCGGCAAGCTGCACCTCATCGGCCTGATGGGCAACGGCGGTGTACACAGCCACCAAGATCACCTGTACGCGCTGCTGCGCCTGGCCGCAGAGGCCGGGATTGACCCCATCGTGCACGTTATTACCGACGGGCGAGACACGCCGCCGCAAAGTGGCCTGGGCTTTGTGGAAAAGCTGGAAGGGTACCTGGCCGATCATCCCGGCGTCATTGCTTCGGTGTGCGGCCGTTATTACACCATGGACCGCGACAAGCGGTGGGAGCGCACGGCCAAAGGGTACCGGGTGATTGCCAACCATGAAGGAGAAGCGGGAGCAACGGCCGTTTCTGCCTCCACCGCCCTAAAAAATTCATACAGCAACGGCGTGACCGATGAGTTTATCTTGCCCGTAGCCATCGACGTGGGCGACCGGGACGTGACCGTACAGCCCGGCGACTGCCTCATCTTCTACAACTTTCGCGCCGACCGGATGCGCCAGCCGGTAGACATCTTCGCCTTTGCCGATTTTGCAGGCTTCGAGCGCGACTACATCCCCGATTTGCATCTGGTGACGATGACCAACTACGAAGAGCGCTTCCCGGTGGACGTGATTTTCCCTGACGTGGAGCTAACCAACGTGCTGGCCGAAGTGGTGAGCAACGCGGGCCTGAAGCAGTTCCACGCCGCCGAGACGGAAAAATACGCCCACGTCACCTACTTCTTCAACGGTGGCGGCGAAACGCCCTTCCCTGGCGAAGAGCGGTACATGCAGCCCTCGCCCAAAGTGGCCACCTACGATCTCCAGCCAGAGATGAGCGCCTACGAACTCACCGAAGCGGTTATCCAGCGGCTGCAAAGCCACGATGATGATTTCATTTTGGTGAACTATGCCAACCCAGACATGGTGGGGCATACGGGGGTGCTGGAAGCGGCCGTTCGCGCCGTAGAAGCAGTGGACGAATGTGCGGGTCGTCTGGTGGAAGCGATTGTGCAAAAGGGTGGGGCAGCCCTGGTCACCGCCGACCACGGCAACTGCGAAATCATGGTCAACGAGAAAACGGGCGAGCCGCACACCTACCACACCATCCAGCCCGTCTCCTTTTTTGTGATTTGCAACGACCCCATCTGGCTGCGCCCCCGTGGCATTTTGGCCGATGTGGCCCCGACGGTGCTCGACCTGATGGGCGTTGAACAGCCCAACGACATGACCGGCCGCAGTTTGATAGATTAGATTTTTTTGGCCACAGAGGGTTTAGAGATTGTATTCACTTAAACCTCTGAGGTTTTCACTAGGCAATGGTTTTTGTAAGTGAGCCAAAACCTCAGAGGTTTTTCTCTTATTACTCTGTGTTCTCTGAGGCATAAATTAAAATATTGTCAATGAGCCGGGTTTTGCCGAAGAAAACGGCCGTTGACAACAGCACCCCCTCCTCAACTTTATCCAACTCTTCTAGCGTTCTCGGATCCGCCGCACTGACGTAATCAATTTTGGCTTGGGGAACGGCCGTAATCATCCCCCGCATTGTTTCCCGCAGCAGCTCACCGGAGCGTTCCCCCGCTTCGTAGGCCGCCCTGGCTGCGCTCAGCGCCCGGTACAGCACCGGTGCCGCCGCTCGATTCTCTGCCGAGAGCAGGGCGTTGCGCGAACTCATGGCCAGCCCGTCCGGCTCACGGCTGGTGGGGCCAATCACCATTTCCACATTAAAGTTGAGATCGCGCACCATTTGGCGCAGCACAATCGTTTGTTGCGCGTCTTTTTGGCCAAAATAAGCCCGCGTCGGCTGTACGATGTTGAACAGCTTGGCCACGATGGTAGCCACGCCCGTAAAGTGGCTGGGGCGGGAGCTGCCCTCCAGCGGCTGCGTCACCTGGCTCAAGCTCACCGTCGTCTGGAAGCCGGGCGGGTACATGAGGGCGTCGCTGGGGGTGAACACCAGATCGACCCCGGCTTTTTCCAGCATCGCCAAATCCCCCTCAAGATTGCGCGGGTAGCTGCTGAGGTCCTCGGTGGGGGCAAACTGGGTGGGATTGACGTAGATGGAAACGGCCGTTCTCTCATTCCCCGCCAGGCTCAGCTGCACCAGCGACAAATGCCCCGCGTGCAGGTAGCCCATCGTCGGCACAAAGCCCCACGTCAGGCTGGGGTCGGCCCAGCGGTGCTGCCTTACCTCGTCAATTTTGTCAGTCACTATCATGATGATTTCCTTTGCAGAATTTTTTGGAACACAGAGTTGCGCAGAGGCGACACAGAGTTTCACAGAGGATACAAAATCTGGTTAATAGTTTGGCTGCGCTCACTGCATGTCTGCAAAATCTGTGATTTTTCTTTGCAGCAGTTGCAACGCTTCACCGGGTGTGGCGGCTGGCCAGGTGCCCTGTTCGGCCTGGCGAACGGCCGTTTGCAATACCAAATTCAGCGGTGTGGCCACGCCCAACCGCTGCCCCGCCGCCACCACCGCCCCACAAATCGCCTCAATTTCGGTGGGACGGCCGTTCAGCAAATCCTGCCGCATGGAGGAATGATTGGCCGCCGTCGCCTGGGCCACCGCCAGCGCTTGCGCCGCCGCATCGGCAAAGGGCAGCTGGATGTTTTGGGCGGCGGCCACGGCGGCAACTTCCTGTGCGGCCAGGATCATCAGCTCACGGGCAGTGGCGTTTTCGGCCAGGAACCCGTTGGGCACCTGCAAAACGGCCGTTAGCGGATTAATGCCCGCATTCACCGCCAGCTTGCCCCAGACCAGCCCCGCCACGTTGGGGGACAAACTGGTGGCGAACCCAGCTGCCTCAAACAAATTCATGATTTTTTGGGGCGGAACGGCCGTTTCCGCTGCGTCGGCAAGGTGGGTGTGGCCGCTGCCCGCGTGGCGCACTACGCCCGGTTCCAGCAGCGCCGCCCCTTCGGAGGTGATGCCCAGGTTGGCCCGATTTTGGCCCAGAACGGCCGTTAACTGTTCCAAATTGCCCACCCCATTTTGCAGCGTCAGCGCCAGCCCCTGGGGCGACAGAATTCGCTGAGCCAACTGCGCAGCCTGCGGCGTTTGCTGGCTTTTTACCAAAATCAGGGCCAGGTCGGCGGGAACGGCCGTTTGCGGATCGTTGGTGGCGGCGAGGTGGATGGTTTGGGAACGGCCGTCTGGCCCAATAAAGTGCAAGCCCCGTTCGCGCAGTGCGGTGAGCTGCGCGGGCCAATGCCCCAGCAGCGTCACCTCCGCCACCTGGCTCAGTTTGGCCCCAAACAGGCAGCCCATCGCCCCCACACCGATGATTGCAACGCGCATCTTACCGCCCGGCCATCGCCGTCATAAAGGCTGCTTCTTCTTCATCGTTCATCGGGTAGGTATGCTCCTCGGCGGGGAATTGGCGCTGGCGAACTTCTTCTGTGTAGGTTTGAACGGCCGTTTTAATCGCCTCACCAATCTGCCCGTAATCCTTCACAAAACGGGGCTGCAAGCGGTCGTAAAGCCCCAGCAGGTCGTGGTAGACCAGCACCTGCCCGTCGCATTCCACCCCCGCACCGATGCCGATGGTGGGAATAATCAACCGCTTGGTGATGAGTGCCGCGACGGTAGCCGGGATGGCTTCTAAAACAATGGCAAAGCAGCCTGCATCTTGCAGCGCCATCGCATCTTTAACCAGGGATAGGGCGGCAGCGGCCGTTTTGCCCTGGATGCGATACCCCCCCAACTGGGACACCGTTTGCGGCGTCAGGCCGATGTGCCCCATGACGGGGATACCCGCCCGCACGATGGCCCGCACCGTGTCGGCCATTTCCCGACCGCCTTCCAGCTTCACACAATCCATCCCTGCCTCTTTGAGGAAGCGCCCGGCGTTGCGCATCGCTTCGGTCACATCGGCCTGGTAGCTCATGAAGGGCATGTCGCCCACCAAAAACGCGCCCGTGGTGCCCCGCGCGACTGCTTTGCAATGATGCAGCATCTCGTCCATCGTCACTTCGGTGGTGCCCGGGTAGCCCAACATCACCATGCCCAGCGAGTCCCCCACCAAAATAATGTCCGTTTCGGTCTGATCGATCAGCAAAGCGGCCGTAAAGTCATAGGCGGTGATCATGGTGATGGGGGTTTTGCTTTGCTTCCGTTTCTGGATGTCCAGGATGGTTACTTTTTTTCGACGCATTGTTGAATCCTTTGCTTTTCGGGAAAAGCGGTGTGTTTGTAAACAATTTTACCGTCAGAATGATTTACATCTTAGTGATTTAATGTTGGAAATGAGTGAGAATGCAATCAGATTCGACAACAAATTACTTTTTGGAGAGATGATGATGAATTGGCTGCCCGTAATCATTCTTTTTACAATATTCATTGTAACGTTTATTCCTAGCCCTAAATCGGAAGAAACAAACGATAGTTTGCCCTGTTAATATCGCCCACATCACGGCCTCTAACCACAATCTCCCCAACAACGCTGCTTCGTTTTTCCCATCATTTTATCGTGCTAAAATTGAATCATGGCTGATGATTACCTTGATCCGCGCCTTGTGCGTATGCCACCGTTGGCTGAGGGTGAGTGGCTAAACGGCCGTCCCCTCACCAACACCCAACTGCGTGGCCAGGTGGTTCTGATTGACTTTTGGGATTATACCTGCATTAACTGCCTGCGAACCCTGCCTTACTTAAAACAGTGGCATCAGCGGTATGCCGCATTGGGCCTGACGATTATTGGCATTCACACGCCGGAGTTTGGTTTTGCCCAGTTCAGGAATTTTTTGGAAACGGCCGTTGCCGAACACCAGCTCCCGTACCCCATTCTGCTAGACAATCAAGAGAAAAATTGGTCACAGTTTGCCACCCGCGCCTGGCCCACCAAATTTTTGGTGGATACCGACGGCTACATTCGCCTGAAGCGGCAGGGGGAAGGGCATTACCAGGAGACAGAACGGGCCATCCAAACGCTGCTGCGCCTGCGTCAGCCTGGGGTTTCCCTGCCCGATCTGCTGCCACCGCTGCGGGCTGAAGATGCCTCCGGCGCGGTTTGCTACCGGCCGACGCCGGAGCTGTACGCTGGTTTTCAGGGGGGCGGGCTGTTTGGCGGGGCGCTGGGCAACCCGGAAGGGTACGTGCCCAACAGTTCGGTGATTTACCAACTGCCGCCCGTGAAGGAGTGGCAGGCGGGGCATTTTTACGTGGATGGCATCTGGCGGGCCTGGCCAGAGGCGCTGGCCTTTGCCGGGGAGCAGGGTGGGGAGATTGTGCTGCCGTATACGGCCGTTTCCGTCAACGCCGTCCTGGCACCCACGGCCGATCCGGTGGAAACGGCGCTGGGGCTGAAACCGACAGCAGCGGAGCCAGTGGTGGAGGTGGTGCAGGACGGCCGTTACCTCACCCCGGAAATGGCAGGTAGCGATGTGCTGTTTGGGGAAAACGGCCGTAGCTTTGTGCGCGTCGATCGGCCCCGGATGTTTCATTTGGTCAACAACCCTGATTTTGCCAGCCACACGCTGCGTCTCATCTTCCAGGCGCGGGGGCTGGCGCTGTACGCCTTCACCTTCACCGGCTGCGTCGCCTCGCCGCACGCTCCCCACGACGCGGACACGTTCAAAATGCCGTAGAAGCAAAGATTTCAAAAGTCTTGGCAGCAGCCTCGCCAATACCAAAGACGCAAGACTTTTGAAATCTACAAAGTTTAAATTGAGACAAGGCGCTCAGAATTTTTTATCAACAGATTTCGCAGATTACACAGATTTTTTTCTTGAACGCCTCTGTGACTTTGCGCCTTTGCGTGAGATTCAATCATTCATTCTCCTGAATTCGTATTGGCGATGAGGGTCAACGTGCTGGTGGCTACCTCGTATTTCCACAACGCTGTGCGACCAAAATTGAAGTAGACGGCCGTTCCATCTGGCAACCAGGCAAAGTTTTGGAAGCCGCCTGTGCCCTCGGCGGTGGTGAGCAGGGTGGGTTGGCTGGCTTCGGGCTGCCAGAGGCTGAGGTGGCTTTGGTTGTTGGCCTCGTCCACGGTGCTGTAGATGAAGAAACGGCCGTCTTCATCCCACTTCCCTGCCTCAAACGCAACCGAACCCAGTTCCGCAAAAACCGGCATTGGCGAGCTATCCAGCGGCCAGTACAGGAGCTGGGTTTGCCCCGCAACGATTGTTTCTTTCACCACCGGCCCGCCCCCAGGCCGCCAATCCACGATGACGCTGTTGGGACGTTGACCGTAGGAACGGCCGTTCAAGTCAATAATTTGTAAGATGGTGAAGAAATCGTCGCTTTCCAGGTAAAAACCAAGATATTTTTCATCTGGTGACAATTTGGGAACTTGCAGGCCGTTAAAATGTTCGTTTTCATTGATTTTCCAAATTGTCATTACTTCACCAGTGTGTGTATCAAATTGCTGAATGCTGATATTTACTGGATCATCGAGTGGACAACCATCTGCACATCCGTAATTGATTACAAAATCGGCGTTTTTTGAGAATACTACCCTCCCACCTGTGGGAAATGGTATCCTCCATATTTCATGGCCACTGTAATCGAATTTCTCTACAAACTCACAGGGCGCTCCGCAATGGAAGAAAGCAAAGAACGCATTCTCCATTGCCATGGGAATTCTGATTTTATAGACTTCAAAAATTTCCATTAATTGCGTGTAACTGTTTTGCTCTAAATCAAGCAAAAAAAGTTTCCCTCCGTATAATTCACCGCCCAATTGAGACGCTTCCTTGTTGTTTTCCCTCAAAAACAAAATACCTGAACTGTCGGATTTCCATGCTAAGAAATGAGAACCTTGTCCGTGTGGGGATGTTGGAAAATCCCGAATGACGTTGCTGATTGAAAAGCTTTCTAAAGATTGAAGTTCAAAAATTTTAAAATCGTAAATCTCATCCAAGACAGGCTGTACAGCATAAAAAATCTTTCCCCCATCAGGGGACCAAAACGCCTTTATGACGAATTGATCTACTTCGTGGAAGGTTCCCGACAACGGAGAAACTTCAACCAGAAGACGGCCGTTTTTAAGCAATGCCAGTAGGCCTTGAGCATTTAAAGACCAGCTTGATATTCCATATGAATCGAAAGATAGAGGAACTGGCGTTTTGGTTGGCGGTGGGCTGAGTGTGCGAGTAGGTTGTGTCGTCGGTGTGTGAGTTTGGGTGGCAGTTGGGGAAGGCGTGTTGGTGGGAACGGCCGTTTCCGTCACCTCAATCGTCGGGGTAGGCGTGTGGCTGGGTTGGCTGGTGGCTGCGGCCAGCGGCGTGGCTGTGGCTGGTTCATTGCTTTGGCAGGCGGTGAGGCCGAGAACGGCCAGCCCAAGCAGCACGAAAACCAAGCGATTGATAAGCCAACGGGTCGAAAAATTAGTCATCATGCAAAAACGCTCCCAAGTTGCTGTATAATGGCCTCACGCCGCTCATTTGGATCGCGTAAACGAGGTTTTGTGATGGAAGAAATCATTATTCGCGTAAAAGATAAAGACAAAGCGAAGGCGCTTTATGACCTTCTGCGGGCGCTCGACTTTGTGGACTCAATTGCCACAGACAGTCGGACCGAAAACGCAGACGAACAAATTCAGGAAGATGAAGCATTCTTTTCTGTAGCTGGCATCTGGTCTGATCGCGACATTTCCCAGGAATCTCTCCGCCAAAAAGCGTGGCCGCACCGCTCATGATTCTTTGCAACACCTAGCAAACCACAGAAGAAGGTTTGAAATTTAAAGCATGATTCTCTGTGGTTTGCTTAAGTAAAAGCGGGAGAAACAGCTCTTTAAACTTCAAAGATCAATCCCGCTTTTACACAATATCCTCATCGAATTTTACAAGAATAATCCCCAAATCAACCAACCAATTCCTCCAGCTCATGGAAACGTACTCCCTCAGCCACAAACTCAGCATCCCCGATGCGCTCATTGCGGCGACGGCTCTGGTCCATAATTTAGAACTGTTTACCCTGAACATCAAAGATTTCCGCTTTATCCCTGGGCTTACCCTCTTCAATCCCGAAAAATAAGCAGCAGTTCTTCGTCTAGATTTGTGCTAGCTTTTTTTGCCACTGCTCGTATTGTGATAAAATATCAATATGACGCAATTAATGAATGCCCTGGCCGGACGCGGCGTGAAACACGACCCACAAACCCCCTCCTTGCAAATGAGCGATGTCTCGGTGGCGTATGCCGCTGGCTTGCAGGAAGTGTCTTTGGGGGGGAATGGGGGAAACGGCCGTACTGAGCGCAATCGAAACGGCCGTCTCTACGCCCTTCAACATATCAACTTCATTGCCCAGCGCGGGGAGCGCATTGCTGTCGTTGGCCCCAACGGGGCCGGCAAAAGCACCCTGTTCAAACTGATCGTGGGCACCGTGAAGCCCAGTCAGGGGCAGGTGCAAATTTTTGGGCATGGGCCTGACGGCCATATCTGCATCGGCTACGTGCCGCAGCGCAACGAGATTGACTGGTCCTTCCCCGTGACGGTGGAAGACGTGGTGATGATGGGGCGGGTGGGGCAAATTGGCCTGTTTCGCTGGCCGCGCCGGGCCGATTGGGAAGTAGTGCGCCGCAGTTTGGCCCGCGTCGAGGCGTCCCATCTGGCCAAAAAGCAGATTGGCGAACTGTCTGGCGGGCAGCAGCAGCGGGTGTTTATTGCCCGGGCGCTGGCCCAAGAGGCGGAACTGCTGCTGCTGGATGAGCCGCTCAACGGGCTGGATTTGCCCACCCAGCAAGCAATCTTCGACATTTTAGACAGCCTGCGCCCCGAGGGGGTGACGGTGCTGGTGGCCACCCACGATTTGCAGCTGGCGGCCGATCGTTTTGACAAAATCATGCTGCTCAACCGGCGGATTATTGCCTTGGCAGAGCCAACGGCCGTTCTCACCGCCGACAATCTGCTCCAGGCCTACGGCGGCCACGTCCACCATCTGCCCGGTGCAGAGCAGGGCGTTTTGGTGGATGATTGCTGCGGCCACGATGAACCGGTGATCGGTGAACGGTAAACGGTAATCCGATTACCGTTTACGGATTACCGTTTACGGATAACCATGAATCTACTCCTCGATCCTCTCCAATTTTCCTTCATCGTGCGGGCGCTGATTGCGGCCGTTTTGGTGGGCATTGTTTGTTCGGTGTTGGGCACCTACGTGGTGCTGCGCGGCATGGCCTTTTTTGGCGATGCCCTGGCGCACACGATTTTGCCTGGCGTGGTGGTGGCTTTTTTGCTGGGCTGGCCGCTGGCGGTGGGGGCGCTGATCATGGGGGTGTTTACGGCCGTTGGCATCGGTGCCCTCAGCAGTCGGGGCGTGGTGAAGGAAGACACGGCCATCGGTGTGATTTTTGCCGGGGCGTTTGCCCTGGGCGTGGCCCTGCTTTCGGCTACGGGCAACTACACGGTGGATCTGGCCCACTTTTTGTTTGGCAATTTGTTGGGGGTCACGAACGGCGATTTGTGGACAACGGCCGTTCTCGGCCTCATTGTCCTGCTCATCGTCTTTTTCTTTTACAAAGAGTTCATGGTCATTTCGTTTGATCCAGTGTTGGCGACGACGCTGCGCCTGCCCGCCACCTTTTTGCGCTATCTGCTGCTGGTGCTTATCGCCGTTACCATCGTCGTTTCCTTGCAGGTGGTGGGCATTGCCCTCATGGTGGCCATGCTGGTGACGCCGGCTGCGGCCGCTTCGCTGCTCACCCGCCGTCTGGCGTCGATGATGGGCATTGCGGCGGCGATTGGCGCATTTTCTGGTGCGGCGGGGCTGTACACGTCGTACTATTTGGACATTGCTTCAGGCCCGGCGGTGGTGTTGGTGGCAACGGCCGTTTTCGCCCTAACCTACCTGTTTGCCCCCGAGCGCGGCCTCATTTGGCGACAAAATTAAACCAGATGGGCTTCCAAAAGTGCCAGGCACGGGGCGATTGGTCGTGGTCTATTCAAAACCTTGTGCCCCGTGCCTGGCACTTCGCTCACCGCGCCCTTCGTGGTAAAAAAATCTTATGAACGAAAAAAGTTTAGAAACACGCTTAACCAATATCCAGCTGGCCCTGAAGCAAAAAGGGTACCGGCTGACCATCTCGCGCCAGAAGATTGTGCAGGCGCTGCTGGGCTGTGGCGGCCACATCACCGCCGACGGCCTGCTGGAAGTGGTGCACGAAACGGACGAGACGGTGGGACGAATGACAGTGTACCGCACGCTGGAACTGCTGAGCGAACTGGGCCTGATTCGTCCGGTTTACCAGGGCACCGGCGCGGCGCATTACATTTTGCTCGATGGGGGACATCACCACCACCTGATTTGCTCAAGCTGCGATGCGGTGATTGAGTTTGAAGAGTGTGGTTTGCAAGAGATGGGGAAACTGCTGGCGGCGCGGTTTGATTTTGCCATTGAGGGGCATCTGGTGGAGTTTTACGGCCGTTGCCACAACTGCCAGTAAAGTAATGGGGTCATCAGGTAATTGAGTAATTGGGCAGACAAAATTACCCAATTACTCAATTACCAATTACCAATCACCTAGTTTGTGATGGGCAAACTGTTCAGCGTTGTAGCCGTCTCGATGTAGGCGGCGTTGACCCAGCCCACCGTGCCATCGTTCAGGCGCACTTTGAGCCAGCTGGTGTCGGCATTGCGGCCCAGCAGCGCCACCCCTTGATCTTGGTAGACAACGGCCGTTACCCCATACGTCACCCCAGGCCCGGTACGCACGTTAAGAGCGGCCGTATTCACCAATCCCGATGTAGACAACGTGGGCACATTTTCTACCGGCAGGCTGCTAATTGCCACGCTGGGGGTGAGCAGTTCGGTATTCACCCAGCCCTGGGTGCTGCTGTTCACCTGAATCTTCACCCAACTGCTGATGCTGTTGCGGGCCAGCATGGAAACCGTCTGGCCCTGGTTCACCATCGTCACGATGCCGTAGCCAATACCCGGCCCAGAGCGCACGTTGGCCGCGCCAGTGGACACGGTTGCTGCGTTAACCACCGGGGCCGGCGTCGCGGTGCTGCTGGCGGGCGTGCTGCCATCCATGATGGGCAAATTGCCCACGGGGATGGTGAGCTGCACATACTGCGCCCCAATCCAGCCTTCCTGGCCATCGCTCAGGCGCACTTTGAGCCAGGTGTTGGCCGCATTACGCCCCACCGCATTCACCTGCAAACCCTGGTAAACAGAGCCGGTTGCCGGGTAGTTGAAGCCCGGCCCAGAGCGTAAGCTGAGCACAGCACCCGGCGCTACCGGCACGGGCGGTTCAGGGGCGACGGGGCTGTCTGCCAATGGCAGGCTGCCAATGGCCACGCTGGGGGTGATGAGCGAAACGTTGACCCAACCTTCGCTGCCGTTGCCCAGCCGGATTTTAGCCCAGCTGCTGTTGGCGTTGCGGCCCAAAAGCATCACGGTTTGGCCTTGGGAAGCAGCGGTGATCACGCTGTAGGTTACCCCCGGCCCCGAACGCACATTCAGCGCCCCGGTAGCCACCAATGCTGTGGCGGAACTGGTGGGGGCACTGGCGGAATCGGCCAGCGGCAGGCTGCTGATGCTGACGTTGGGGGTGATGTAGGTACTGGCGGCATTCACCCAGCCTTCGGTGCCGTTGCTCAGCCGGATTTTGGCCCAGCTGCTATCGGCGTTGCGCCCGATGAGGCTGACAATGTGCCCCTGGTAGGTCACGGCGACCGCCGGGTAGGCCAGGCTGGGGCCGCTGCGCACGTTGAGCGCTCCGGTGGCGATGGTGGCGGTGGCTCCGCTAACGGCCGTTGCCGTTGCTGTGGGCGTGGGGGTGGTGGTAGGCTGCGCGGTTGCTGTTACCGTACCCGTTGCCGTGGGGGTGGCTGTGGGGGTATGGGTGGGGGTCGCCGTCCCGGTGACCACATCTAGCGTGCCAATCGCCACGCTGGGGGTGATGTAGGCGGGGCTGGCGTTCACCCAGCCGCGCACGGCGGCGACGGTTTGGATGTAGGCCCAGCTGCTGTCTGCATTGCGACCTAGCAATGTCACCACTGCCCCCTGGTTCACAGTTGTGACGACGCTGTATGTAATGCCTGGCCCGGAACGCACATTGAGCTGACCTGTTTCGACAACGGCCGTTGCCATTTGCGCGTTCGTTTGCTTGGCGAAAACCTGGCTCGTCAGGAACAATAGTGGGAAGGCAAGTAAGACGAGGAACCATTTTTTACCTTGATTGCTAATCAATCGGTTCATAGCTATCCTCCTTAAGGTGACATAACGTTCGATAACAGTATAGACCAGAACCCCACCTAGCTGCAAGAGCAAGATTTTCGCCGCGTTGCCGCACTTCACATTTTCGCAAAACCGCCTACCCCTCGGTATAATCGCAGCTGGATTTTGGGCAGAAGTCCACGATAGTTCAATTGGAGCAAAACATCTATGGAACAACCCACTCCCCGCATTTTAATTGCCAAGCCTGGCCTGGACGGACACGATCGCGGTGCCAAAGTGGTGGCCCGTGCCCTGCGCGACGCGGGCATGGAAGTGATCTACACCGGTTTACGCCAGACGCCAGAAATGGTGGTAGAAGCCGCCCTGCAGGAAGATGCCGACGCCATTGGCCTGAGCATTTTGTCTGGAGCCCACATGCCCCTCGTCCAGCGCATCATCGAGCTGATGCGGGAACAAGAAATGCAGGATGTACCGCTCTTTTTGGGCGGCATCATTCCCAATGAAGATGTACCCACCCTCAGAGAGTTGGGAGTAACAGGCATTTTTGGCCCTGGCACCAACATGAACGAGATTATCGACTTCATCTGGCAGGCGGTGGGGCAAAAACCAACCGGAGCCGCCGCGTGAAAGAGCTGCTAGATGGGGTGCTGCAAGGGCAGATTCGGGCGATTGCCCGTTTAATTACCCAGGTGGAAAACAGCTCGGCGGCGGCCGAGCAGGCGGTGCAAGTGCTCTATCCTCATACCGGCAAGGCGCACATCATCGGCATTACGGGCTCGCCCGGCGCGGGCAAAAGCACGGTGGTGAACGCCCTGGTCAAAACCTTGCGTCAGCAAGATGCGCGGGTGGGCATTGTGGCAGTGGACCCCAGCAGCCCCTTTACTGGCGGTGCCCTGTTGGGCGATCGGGTGCGCATGCGCGATTTGTCTGGCGATCCGGGGGTGTTTATCCGCAGCATGGCTTCGCGGGGCAGCCTGGGTGGGCTGGCGCAGGCTACAGCTTCGGTCATCAAGGTGCTGGATGCGGCGGGGTACGGGTACATCCTGGTAGAAACGGTCGGGGCGGGGCAGGCGGAGGTGGATATTGCCAACGCGGCCCACACCACGGTGGTGGTGGAAGCACCGGGCATGGGGGATGAAATCCAGTCGATCAAGGCGGGCATTTTGGAGATCGCCGATATTTTGGTGGTGAATAAGGCGGATCGGCCGGGTGCAGACAGGACGGTGCGCTCATTGAAGATGATGCTGCATTTGGGGCCAGTGGGCGGTACGCGGAAAAGCGGCCGTATCTCATCCACAAATGGTGCAGAAGCCACAACAAACGGCTGGCACATTCCCGTGCTGGAAACGGTTGCCACCGAAGAGAAGGGCATGGCGGAATTGGCGGTTACGCTGGGGCAGCATATGACCCACCTGCGGCAAAGCGGCGAATGGCTTCTGCGAGAGCAAGAACGCAGCTGGCGCGAGATGGAGATGCTGTTGCAGCGTCGTTTTATGCGGCAACTTCAGGCGCAGGTTCCTCAGGAATTGAGAGAGCGTTTATTAACGGCCGTTGCTGAGCGAGAGGTTGATCCGTATACGGCCGTCAACCAACTATTATCAAAATCAACGGAAAATCCTTAAAGAAAAGTATTGAATTATGATGGCATACGGAGACATTAAACTGTTTGCTGGTTCTGGTTGCCCAGAATTGGCACAGCGCATCGCAGACTATATCAACATTCCTCTCAGCAGTTGGGACATTGTGGAGTTTCCCAACGAAAATCTGTTTGTCAAGCTGCACGGCAGCGTGCGGGGCCAGGATGTTTACCTTATCCAAAGCCATTCCCGCCCGGTACACCGCAACATCATGGAAACCCTCATCGCCATAGATTGCCTCAAACGGGATTCCGCGTCGCGGATTACCGTGGTGGTGCCCTACATGGCTTATTCCCAAAGCGACAAAAAAGACCAGCCCCGCGTGCCCATTTCTGCCCGCCTTTTGGCCGACATGATCGAGGTGGCCGGTGCCGACCGCTGGATCACAATTGATTTACACGCCCAGCAAATCCAGGGTTTCTACAAAATTCCGGGTGATTCACTCACTGCATTTCACATATTGGTGGAATATTTTGGGGAAAAGCACCTGGACGCAGTCGTTGTAACGCCAGACCTGGGGTTTGCCAAGCGGGGGCGTAACTTTGCGGCTGAACTTGATTTGCCGTTGGCATTTGTGGAAAAACGTCGCTTTGGGAACCAAAATGAGCGAGAAGCGCTTTCGCTTATCGGAAATGTGGCAGACAAAGACGTCATCATTGTGGATGATTTGGTAGATACCGCTGGTTCTATACAGCAAGCCGTGCAGTTGGTTAAATCGGAGGGGGCAAAAGACGTCTATGTCACCTTTACTCACGCCGTTTTATCAGATCCAGCCACAGAACGTTTGCGCAGCTTAGGTATTAAGGAAATTGTGACGACAGACACCATCCCCATTCCGCCCCACAAAATGTTGCCAAACATCAAGGTATTGTCCGTGGCGGAACTGCTGGGTGAAGTAATTTTACGCTCACATGAGGGGCGCAGTGTGGGTGAGTTGTTTAATGAATAATGGTTGGCAGAGGTCTGCTGCTGACCTCTAACACAAAATTAAGGCATCTTTGGTACACTCATTCTCTTTTGTGAAATTATTTGGATAGAAGTGGGCTTATGTTTAAGAAACTTGTCTCGAAGATTGTTGGTGATCCCAACAAAAAAATTATTAACGACCTGAAACCCCTTGTGGATCAAGTGACTGCTCTGGAACCACAAATGCAGCAGTTTTCTGTAGATGAGCTGCGGGCAAAAACGGCCGAACTCAAAGATCGTCACGCCGCTGGTGAATCCCTGGATGATATCTTGCCTGAAGCGTTTGCCCTGGTGCGCGAAGCCTCTGTGCGCACCACCGGTCTACGCCACTACGACGTGCAAATCATGGGTGGCGTTTTGCTTCACCGGGGGGATGTGGTAGAGATGCGCACCGGTGAAGGTAAAACCCTGGTGGGAACTTTGCCTCTCTTTCTCAACGCCCTTACCGGGCGTGGCGTGCATCTGGTTACCGTAAACGAATACCTGGCCCGTCGCGATGGTGGCTGGATGGGCAAAATCTTTCATTTGCTTGGCCTTACCGTTGGCTGTATTGGTCCCCAGAAATTTTCGGCCCTATACGACCCCGAATATGTGAACCCCGGTGCTGAATTGGAAGATGAGCGCCTGGTCCATTGGCGTCCTTGTACCCGTAAACAATCGTATCTGGCCGACATCACGTACGGTATCAGCAGCGAATTTGGCTTCGATTATTTACGCGACAACATGTCTACCAGCAAAGATAAGCTGGTGCAGCGCGACCTCATTTTTGCCATCATCGACGAGGTAGACAACGTTTTAATCGATGAAGCCCGGACGCCGCTTATCATTTCTGGTCCGGCCGACCGTTCGGGTAAAGAGTACGGCCGTTTTGCCGACTACGTGCGCCGTTTGAAGAAAAATACGGCCGAAGAAGAAGACGAAGAACCCAACGGCCATTACGATCTGGACGAAAAGAGCCGCACCGTTAGCCTGACGGATATGGGGATTGCCGAAATTGAGCAGCGCATTCCCGAAATAGATACCGATGCGGGCGATAGTTTGTACGACCCTCGCTTCTTCCACCTGACTTATTACCTGGATAACGCCCTCAAGGCGCAATATTTATACAAACGAGACGTGCAGTACGTGGTGCAAAACGACGAAGTCATTATCGTAGATGATTTTACGGGCCGTTTAATGCCCGGACGCCGCTACTCTGAAGGTTTGCATGAGGCGATTGAAGCAAAAGAAGGGGTGCAGATCAAGCGGGAAACCGTGACGGTGGCTACCATCACCTTGCAAAACTACTTCCGCCTTTTTGAGAAGTTGGCTGGTATGACCGGTACGGCGCTTACCGACGCGGAAGAGTTTGACAAGATTTATGAATTGGGCGTGACGCCCCTGCCTACCAACGTGCAGTATATTGTAGATAACAACCTTCTCAATCTGGAAGAAAAGAAGGTGAAGGTTGAAAATTCTGAGCAGATTGTGTATGTCGATCCCGCCTCGCAAGCGCCACGTTTCTTCAAGCGGTTGGATCATGCGGACCAGATTTACGGCACGGAAGAGGCAAAAGACAAGGCAATTGTGCGTGAGGTGCAGCGGATTGTAGAGATTGGCCGCCCGGTTTTGGTTGGGACAACTTCTGTAGAGCATTCTGAAACCATTGACCGCCTGCTGACGCAGGCCAAAATTCCGCATACGGTACTAAACGCCAAGATTCATCAATCTGAGGCGTTGGTGGTGGCGCAGGCGGGGCGTAAGGGTGCGGTAACCATTTCCACCAATATGGCGGGTCGTGGTACCGACATTTTGCTGGGTGGCAACCCTGAAGGCATGGCGGCTGAATTGTTGGAACGGGAGATGTTTAAACGGCCGTTACTCACCCAACTCATCTTCAAATACCTCGAAGAAGGTGAAGACGCCGCCAAAGAATACACCAGCCGTAACAACAAGCTAGATAACGACCTCGTCCCCTGGCTCATCGCCGAAAAAGAAAAAATGGACGCTGCCCTGGCCGAAATTGAAGAGATACAGGTCATCGGCTACCTCACCCGCGTTTTAGGTGACCAGTACACGTTGCAATACGAAGAGATTCGCCACGCCCTACGCCTGATCACCGCTGGTAACCTTGGCGAAGCCCGCGACTATCTGGAAGAGCTAGACAAAGACGTCGCTCTGGTAGAAGAAGCAATTCGCCTGCGTGATCTGTTTACAGGGTATCAACGCGTACAGGGCGACAACGGTCTGCTGGCCCAATACCTGGCCGAAATCCTTTTTGAGCAGCATTACATTGCCCGCGCAGCCCTGGTGCGCGCCGTCCTCGGCGACGAACAAGAAGAAGCCGAAAAAGTAGTGAAAGCTATCCCCGGTATCTCACGAGAATGGATCAAAAAGATTGCCGATCTGCGCCGAGAAACCGAAACGGAGCGTAAGGAAGTGTGGCAGTTGGGTGGCCTGCACGTCATCGGTTCCGAACGCCACGAGTCCCGCCGTATTGACAACCAGCTGCGTGGTCGCGCTGCCCGCCAGGGCGACCCTGGTTCCTCTCGCTTCTTCCTTTCGTTGGAAGATGACCTCATGCGCCGCTTTGGTGGCGAACGGCTAAAGAGCTGGATGTCCAAAGGGCTGCTGTCTAACATTCCCGAAGATATGCCGCTGGAATTTGGCGTGCTAGACCGCATGATCGAAAGCGCCCAGGAACGCGTGGAAGGCTACAACTTCGACATCCGCAAAAATATTGTGGAATACGACGACGTGATGAATAAGCAGCGTATGGCCATCTACAACCAGCGCCGGGCCATTTTGATGGGCGAGGGCATCGATTACGACTCCCGTATTGACGATGCGTTTGCTGTTGCCATTGCCCAACTGGTGGATAACTACGTAGACAACTATGTAGGTTTTTTGCAGGGTGAAATTAGTCGGGTAGTTACCGAGTTTACTACGGAAGCAACCGATGTCATTAACCTCAATGCGGTGATTGCCCGGCTGCGCGGCTATTTGCCAGACATTATCAATCTGGACAAAGCCGAACTGGTCGAGCTGTCTGGCGACCGGCTGGTTGACCGTTTGATGGTGCTGGTGCACGAAAATGTAGAAAATGGGGCCAATATTTACCAGCTGCTGCGAGCGATGGGGCGCTTCTTGCCCTTGCTGCCACCCATCCCCAACCTGGCTAGCCTGGCCACGCGCAAATCTGGCCACATGCAGGCCAAAGAAAACATTCGGCGCGAATATTTGGCCCGGGTGCAAATCTTCTACAATGAGTTTGTGGCGGATCATGTAGATTTGCCGGATGAAGATCGGCAAGGTATTTGGAACGATGCCGAAGATGATTTGAACGAAGCGTTTGGTGGATTCAACCTGGATGGGCTTTCGGTGAAAACGGCCGAATACCGCCAAACCCGCTTTTCTAACCAGGCCAACGCCGCGCTGCGTGACCTGCTGCTAAACACCCTCTCGGCCCTCAGTGGCGACCAGCTAGAAGTAGCGCTCAAATCGTACGTAAGCCAGCAGCAAGAAAAATGGCGGCAGCAAATTGGGGATCAAGAGTATCGCAACTTCCAGCGGCTGCTGCTGCTGAACTCAATCGACCGCGAATGGCGCGACTACCTGACCGCCGCCGACGACCTGCGGCGCGAAATTGGCCTGGAGGCCGTGGGGCAGCGCGATCCCAAAGTGCAGTACAAAATTCGCTCGGCCCAAATGTTTCAGGATATGCGCAACAACATCGAGCAAAATATTGTGGAGCGCTTCTTCTTCCAGGTAGAGCAGCATCGTGCCTTTATCCAAAAGCAAGAAGCGGAAATTGCGTACCAAACACAAGCCCGCGACGCCGGTTACCAGGTGGTAAAACGAGATAAAGGGCAGGGCGTAGAGCTGCGCCGCGACATGCCCAAAGTGGGTCGGAACGATCCGTGCCCTTGCGGCAGCGGCAAAAAGTACAAGCATTGCCACTTCAAAAAGGATATGGCGGCCCAAACTGCCGGTGCAGCCAATGGGCAGCCCAATGCCCAGGTAGCTGGTAAAAAGCGTCGTCGCCGCCGCTAAAAGCAGATGTTGGCTGGAAAAAGTCAGCGGTTTGCCAGGGGAGGTTGCAGGAAATTTCTTTGGCAAGCCGCTTCTGTTCGTTAGACGGAAGGACAGAGATTTATAGGATACTTTTGAGGTTGAGTAACTTTTTACGTCTCTTTCACTGTGGATAATTGACGACTTTTCTAAAACATGGTTTCATGATGGGATGTTCTTGGCGAAGATGTTGTGTCTTTCGCCATTATTTTGAAAGAGATATTTTGGGTAAATTCTGGTACAAAATAGTTGAGGTGCCAGACAAGTAAGACACGATGCTAATTGGTCTATGACCCACAGTAATGATCAGCTTCAAGCCCTGAACGCACTGCAGCAAAAATTACAGACTTCTACCTCTTGGGAGTCTGTTTTGTCCGTTATTCACCCCTTCATTGAAGAAAATTTGGCTGTAGAATCGGCCCTGGTGGTACCCCAGGCTGCGGCGCGGGCAGGCTGCTGGGCAATTGGTCAGACGGGTTTTGCGCTTCAGTTAATGCCACAACCGGAAAATGAAGATATGGCGGCTTTAACGGCCGTTCTCATCGCCACCGCCCCCTTTGTTCAGCAACAACACGCTTTCTCATCTGCGCAGCAGACGCTGCTGGGGCAGCTAAGCCAGGCAATTATTGATCAACAGCAGTTTGACGTGATTACGGGCCGGCTGGCTGCCGCGTTTACCGAAACTTTTCCGGGCTGCCGGGCCCGGCTGGTTTTAAGCGATGCAGTTCACAAAAAGCTGTTGCTGCATTCCCATTTTGGCCCCCGCGAGGGCTGGCTGCCCGTGGCTTCAGACGGGGTGTTGCAGGCTGTTACCGGGCCGGCGTTGGCAGCCGACAAAACGCAGCTGGTGCTGCCTGTTCGGGCCAGTGGTGGGCGAGTAGAAGCGATTTTTCAGGTGGTGGGGGTATCAGATGGGCTGTTGCGGCGGGAAACGGCCGTTTTCACCCTTATCGCCAGTTATTTGGGGGTGGCCCTGGGCCAGCAGCAGCTGATCAAGCAGGCCTGGCAGCGGGCCAACCAGCTAGAAACCATCTATCGCGTTACGGAATCTGTGCGGGTTCTTAAACCGCTGCAGCAAACATTACAAGAAATCCACGACCAACTGCTGCACATTTTTAATCCCCCCACCTGCTACGTTGCCCTGGTAGACACCAACGAAGATATCATCGAATTCCCGTGCGTGTTGGAAAATCGCCAGCGCATTACCCGCCAACCAATTCCCCTGAGCGACAAAGACAGCCTGGTGGCCTGGGTATTGAGCAACAACGTGCCTTTTGCCACCGATAATTGGCCGACAGACCAGAAACCCGTGCCAGGCATCACGGGCGAAGGGTCACCCCTTTCTGTCATTTGCGTGCCAATGCGGCTGCATGGCGAGGTGCTGGGGGCCATTTCTATTCAGAGCGACACGCCGAGTGCGTTCGATGCTTCCGATTTCCAGACGTTAACGGCCGTTGCTGCCCATGTCGCTGTCATCATCAAAAATGCCCGCCTGTATACCCAAACTCGCGAACTGGTAGACCGGGGAGCACATGATTACCAAACGGCCGTTGCCCTCCGTCAGGCCATCGCCGTCATCAGCACCTCTTTACAGGCAGATTCGGTAGTCAATCACCTGCTGCTTGCCTTGGGTAATGTGGTTTCTTACCACAACGCCTTCGCCTTTTTGCTGCAGGATGCCGAACTAAAGTTGGTTTCCAGCCGCGATTTTTACGATCGTACCCTGGCCATCTCCGCCGAAGAGGCCGAAAGTATCTGGCGAGCCCATCCCCTGGTGCAGAGCATTCTCAAGCAAGAAAAGCTCATCCGCATCGACGATGTGCGCGCCGATGCCCGTTGGCAGCCCTGGCCCCACATGGAAAATACCCGCTCTTGGATGGGCGTGCCGCTGGCAGCGGGTGGCGTTTTGCTAGGGATTCTTATTTTTGACAGCCAAATTGCCAGCGCCTTTGACCAACGCGTTGAATGGTTGGCCTCTACATTGGCCGCCCACGCTTCCGTCGCCATCCAAAACGCCATGTTGTTCCAACAAACAGAACAGCAATTGGCCGAACTCAGCACCCTCTACCAGGCCAGCGCCACCATGACAGCCAACCTGGATCAAGATTTTGTTTTACAAACGGTAGTTTCAGAAATGGTGCGGGCGCTGCAAGTGGATATTTGCACCATTTTTGTATGGGACCAGGAACATCAAAAATTGTACCCTGCGGCGCACAAAAACCAGGCATATATTAAGCACCGTGGCCAGGGTGATGAGAGCGTTATGGGCCTTCGGAGCATCGAAAATTTGGCCTCTTACACCGTGGTGCAGCGCGTTTTTGAAACGCACCAGATCGAGCAATTATCTGGCGCGGCGCAAAATGGTGACGTAATTGCGTTGTTGCAGGCAACCGGGTTGCAAGCGTTAATTTTGGTGCCTTTGGTGCGTCGCAACAAAGTTTTAGGTTTATTAGCCTTAGGGGATGTAACAGAAGAACGTACATATTCGCCAGGGCAGCTGCGCTTGGCGCAGAATCTGGCAGGGCAGGCAGCAGTGGCTATTGAACACGCTCATTTGTTTGGACAGGCGCAGCGGCGCATTGAAGAGTTATCGACCTTCCACGATATCGTTTTACGGCTGAATGAGCCGCTTCAACTGAATGTGGTGCTGGATACCATTACCGAGTCTGCGCTTAAGCTCATTCCAGCAACGAACCTTCATATTTTCTTATATGATGCCGAAACCCAAACCTTTTCAAAGGGGTCTGCGCTGTGGCGAGACGGCCGTCGCACGGCTGCTGTGCCTAAAGTGCGCCCGGCTGGGTCGGGGTTAACCTCTACAGTGGTGCGCGAAGGTCGCCCCATCGTGATCAACGATGCGCCAAACCATCCCTTTTACCAGAGTGAACCAGCCAGCAATTGGGGTATCTACGCCATTGCCGGTTTCCCGTTGAAGTACGGGGATAAGATTATCGGTGCGTTTACCGCCACGTATTTGTATCCGCATACGTTTAGCGAAGATGAACTGCTGCTGCTCAATTTATTGGCAGAGCAGGCCGCTGTGGCCATTCGCAATGCCAGTTCATTTGCTGAATCGCAGCGTCGCTTGCGCGACATGTCTGCCTTGGTAGATATGGCCAAACAGGTCACTGGTAACCTGAAGCTGCAATCTGTGCTGCAAACGACGGTGCAAATTTTGCAGGGCCTGATGAATGCCCGGGCCAGCACCATTACCATGTTGACGGATGATGGTGAAGGGTTGATTGTAAAAGCGGCCGTTGGCATCAACCCAGAATTTATGAACGCTCGGATGAAGCTGCGTGAAAGTATTTCTGGTGTGGTGGTACAAAATGCGGACCTGGTTTACATTCGCGATTCGTATTCGGATCCAGATTTCCTCTTTTTTGATGAGGTGGTGCGCAGCTTGTTGGTGGTGCCGCTGATTGTGCGGGATGAGCCGGTGGGGACGCTTACGATCGACAGTGACCGCCCACATGCCTTCACTGAGTCGGATATGCAGCTGATGACCATTGCGGCGGCCCAGGTGAGTGTGGCTATTGCCAATGCGCGTTTGTTTGAGGAGTTGGAGGAACGGGCGGCGGAGCTGGCTATTGCTTATGAAGAATTGAAAGAGAGCGATCGCTTGAAGGATGAGCTGGTGCAAAATGTGTCGCACGAGCTGCGTACCCCGCTGACTTTTGTGAAAGGGTACGTTGATTTATTGATGGATGGTGATAAGGGGCTGCTGACGCCGGAGCAGCAGGAATATTTGCAGATTGTTTCGGACAAGACGGATGATATTACGCGGATTATCGAAGATATTATTACGCTTCAGCGTATTGATTCTGGGAATTTGCAGCTAGATGTGCTGCCAATGGCTGAATTGTTGAAAACGGCCGTTGTCAACCATCGCCTTGTTGCCGACAAAAAAGGACTTTCCATTGTGTGTACCGTCCCCGATGGGCAAAGAGGGTGGGTGCGCATAGACAAAGGCCGCATGAACCAGGTGCTAGACAACCTCATTGGCAATGCCTTCAAATTTAGCCCCGATGGCGGCACCATTCGCCTTTCCATGGCCGAAAATGACCAGGATGTGCTGGTCTCGGTGGTGGACGAGGGCATTGGCATGCCCGCCGAAAAGCATCAGCGCATTTTTGAGCGGTTCTACCAGATTGATGGCTCTTCGCGTCGCCGCTTTGGCGGTACGGGCATTGGCCTGGCCATTGTAAAGCGCATTATAGATGCCCACGAGGGCAAAATTTGGGTAGAAAGTGAACTCAACAAGGGGAGTGCTTTTTTCTTCACGCTGCCAATTGTAAAACAGGATATTGCAGAACAGGTGCCAGACCTGTCATAATGGCGCAATCACTCGCTGTGGTGGGCAAAGTTCTAAAGCTGTTTGAATGAAGGTAAATAGCTTTGGCTTTTACGAAACAATGCCGTTGTTGACAAACGCGCTATAATCAAACCCGCACAAGTAAGGAAACACATTTTGGTAAAAAGAGAGCAAGTTGTGGCTGATCTAAAATCGTTGCCTAAGATTGATCTGCATCGTCACCTGGAAGGTTCTCTGCGGCTGGAAACGTTGCTGGAGATCGCTCGCAAGTATAACCTGAAAGTGCCAACAGTTGATTTGGAGGCGTTACGGCCGTATGTGCAAGTTACCAACGACCCCGCCACCCATGAAGCATTCCTCGCCAAGTTTGAAGTTCTCCGTCACTTTTACCGCACACCAGAGTTAATTCATCGCCTTGTTTATGAAGCTGTGGCCGATGCCGCCGCCGACAATATTAAATATCTGGAGCTGCGCTTTAGCCCGCAGGCGCTCACCCGCGTGCGCGGTTTTTCTATGGCGGATGCGGCAGATTGGGTCATTGAATCGGTGGCCCAGGCCGAAGCTGATTACGACATCCAGGTAGGCTTAATTGTGACGCTGGTGCGGCATGATCCCATCCAACAAGCCCGACACGTGGCCGAAATTGCGTTTGAGCGTTCCGGCAAGGGCATCGTCGGGCTAGATTTGGCCGGGGATGAGGTAAAGTTCCCCTCACGGCCGTTTACCCCGTTGTTTAAGGAAGCCAAGCAGGCAGGCCTGGGCATCACCGTTCATGCGGGTGAGTGGGCCAGTGCCTACGGCGTGCGCGAAGCGGTGCTAGATTTATTTGCCGATCGAATTGGTCATGGTGTGCGCACCCTGGAAAACTCTGAAATTTTGCGGCTGGTGCGCGATCATCAAACGGCGTTTGAGGTGTGCCTTACCAGCAATTTGCAAACTGGCGTGGTGCACCAGATGAACCACCACCCCCTGGTAGATATGCTGGATGTTGGCCTAAATGCGACCATCAATACGGATGATCCCAGCATTAGCGACTGCACCCTGACGGACGAGTATGAAATTGCGGTCAATAAGCTGAAGATTGGTTATGCTGCCTTGCGGAACTCTATTTTAACGGCAGCCAACGCCGCCTTCCTGCCGCCAGATGCGCGGCAGGCGCTGGTGCAAAAGTTCGATTCACTGCTACCAGAATCGCAACCGATGGACGGCCGTTCCCCCCTTGGCATCCCCTAAAACGGCAAACAGTTAGGTCGCTTCCCACTCCTTGAGTGCCCGCTTAATCATCATCTGAATGCTCGGGTCGTCAATATCACGTGGCCGGTCGTAGCGCTGCCCATCCACCTCAATGATCAACCCCCCCTTGGTATCTTGCACCAGATGAATTTTTCTATCCGCCAGCTCTGGATCCGTGAGCAGATGGCGCTGCAAAATGGCATCGACTTGCTCTACCAGGCTCAGCATCTTGTTGGCGCTGGCTTCGGTGGAGGCAGGGCGGCGGCGCAGGTTGGCCAGCAGCGAAGGGGAAGGTTTGGGACCAAATGATTTGGCGGCATCCCGCTCCTCTTCCATGCGGTTTAAAAAGCGTTGGGCATCTTCATTGTCCGGGCCATCTGTGGCGGGGCGAGGGGTGTTGGGCTGAGGCGGGGTTAGCGGCGGGGCGACGCCAGCATCTACCAAATTTTGGTAGCCACCGGCATAGGTGATTAGCTCGCCAATGGCAGCCTGCATCAGCTGGCGTACGTTCGCTTCAGTGACCTCTGAAATATTCTCGTAGCGTTTGCCATTAAAGCTTACCACCAACTTGCCCATGGGTGGAACACGTAGAATGCGCATAATTTCGAGTTCGTTTTGCATAATTCCCTCTTTAATTTTGGCAATTGGCACAAAAATGGGTGCTGCGGCCGCCAAGCACTATGCGTTCGATGGGGCGGCCGCAGGTATAGCACGGTTCGCCAGTGCGTCTAAACACGGCTACGGCGTTTTGCATATCCCCCTTGCTGCCATCTGGCTTGACGTATAGCTCAATGCTGGCTCCTTCGCGATCAATACCCATTTTCAGTACTTTTTGGATGGCCGCGTGCAGGGCAACAATTTCTGGCTGGTTCAGGGTGTTGGCGGGGCGGGTGGGGTGCAGCCTGGCGTAAAACAGGGATTCGTCGGCATAAATATTGCCCACGCCTGCGATGCGTTCTTGATCCAGCAGCAATGGTTTGAGGGCACGGGTACGGCCGTTTAACCGCTCAGCCAAAACCTCCGGTGTAAAAGATGCTTCTAGAGGCTCTGGCCCCAGTTTGCCCAAAATATCGTCGGGGTTTTGTACCAGATACACCCGGCCAAACTTGCGAATATCCCGAAAGCGCAGCTCTTGCCCGTTGTCTAGCTCAAACACGGTATGCACATGCTTGTCGGCCGGGGTGTTGGCGTTCACCACGGAAAGATGCCCAGACATTTTCAGGTGGGCAATCAACGTTTCGCCGTGGCTCAGGCTGAAGACCAGGTATTTGGCGCGGCGGTTGATTGACTGCACCTGGCAGCCTTGAATACGCATTCGCAGTTCGTCGAGCGTGGGGGTGCCAATGTGGCGCGGCCAATTGTTGCGTACCCCGGTGATGGTACGGCCGTTTAACGGTTGGCGTAAAGCACGGACCACAGTTTCTACTTCTGGAAGTTCAGGCATAATTCATTTTTCCGTATGAGCTGCCCCATATTATACCCTGATCGTTATTGGGGCTCCATTGGAAACGGCCGTTTATCAGAAATTGTTCACGCCTTTTCCCGCTTTGACAAACCAGCCCGCTCTCCACTAAACTTTAGCCAGCAAGCAGCGCAGGGAGAAATTGTTCATGTACCCAGAAGATCGCGTATTGGTGGCATACCTTCCCCAACCAGCTGATTTCGAGATTGTGCAAACGGCTGGCTGGTACCGTATTCCGCAAAAACATGCCCCAAAAGGATTGCATGCCGAATACTTTGCTTTTTACTTTGGTCGCCGCTTTGGGCCAGAAAAGTGGGCCATCCATTACTATGCCCCGCAGCTGGGGAATGAGCTGACCACCCGCCTGGCCCTCTTTCCCCAGCAGCCGGATCACCCCCGCGCCCACGAGATGTATTACAAAGTACAGCTTGGTCCGCTGCAAAAGCTGTCCCAGCCTATCATTAGCCTGCGCTGGCGGCGCGTGACCTTTTTGCACACCACCTGGGATCGGTTTCGGGATGCGACGGAAATTAACGACCTGTTTGTCGATGGAGACCCTTACGTAGATCGGCTGTACGCGACGCTGAAAGAGCGGGGCATTCCGGCAGAGCGAGACTATACGGTGCATGAATCCAGTGAGGCGTATGTGCTGCCGCTGGTGGTTTTGTGCAGGAACGGCCGTATCGACCTCACCCACACCGAACTAGCCCAAAACCAGGCCATGCCAGAACAGTTTGCCCAGGAAATTGCCAACCGGGTTGCGGCCGCGGGTGGCCCGGCTGACCCAACCCCTGAAACAGCCACCCAGCGTAATTAAAATCTTAACTGTTTGCCCGCAACATAGAGACGAAAGATTTTAGTGGTGATAAGATGAGAGCAGCATACAATTATGGTATGCACAACGACCTGTTCACTTCTTACGCCACCTGGAGACAATGCGTATTTAACCCGATGTTTTTGCACAGTATTGTAAGCGACATTGACGATTTATTGCCGCAATCCCCCTTTGTGCGGTCTGGCGGCAGCCTGCTGATGATGGTTGGGTTGCCCGGCACTGGCAAATCTTCTGTAGTGGAAGGGTTGGCCCAGTTCATGCCCTTTGTGGTGGTAAGCACAGATAGCGTGCGGCTGCACATGCGCAATCAGCCCACCTACACCGCGGCCGAGATGATGCTGGTGTATGAAGTGTGTTACGCCATCATCGAGTCTCGCTTGCGCGAAGGGCAGCGCGTTATTTTTGATGCGTCTAACTACCTGGCCGCCCGCCGCGAGCATATGATGAAGATTGCCAAGCGAGCCGGTGCCCCTGTGGCCGTTTGCTACGTGCAGGCCGCCCAAGAAACCATCCGCCAGCGGCTGTTTAAGCGCAATAATGGGCAGCGGCGAGAAACCGATTTGTCAGATGCCGATTGGTCTGTGTATAAATGGATGGTGGAAGCTCAGGAACCGGTGGTGGGTGAGCACCTTATTTTAGATACCACCGATACGCCGCCCAACGTTTTGGCGGAAAAACTATTTTACTACTGGTTAAAGTGTGAAGAAACCGGCGCAAGCGACCCTGATATACAATCCTCTAGCTGGGCCCGCCAATTTAGCAGCGCCGATGGCCTTGGTCGCTGACCTGTGGCAGGCGCGTGGCTGGCGCGTTACTATCCAGCCAACCCAAGCCCCCGGACACGCAACAGAATTAGCCCAACAAGCCGCCGCTGCTGGTCACCAGCTGGTGTTTGCCGCTGGCGGCGACGGCACGCTGGGCGACGTGGCCAACGGGCTGGCGGGCACAGAGACGATCATGGCCCCGCTGCCGGTGGGGACGGCCAACTCGTTTGCTCGTGAGCTAAACATGCCGCTGCCGCTGTTTCGCGGTCGCCACCAGCTGCTCAAGGGGGCAGATTTGTTGCTGAACGGCCGTATCCACCAAATGGACCTGGGCTACACAACCGACGGACAGGGAAACGGCCGTCACTGGCTGCTCTGGTCTGGCGCGGGGGCAGATGGTTACCTGGTGGCCCATATCGAGCCGCGCCCCAAATGGTCTAAAAAGCTGGGGCGACTGGGCTACATGGTGCAAGGCATTGCCTTGTCTGCAACATTCCCCACCGTGAAGGCCAAAATTGAGATAGACGGCCGTCTCTTTGAAGACCATTACCTGCTGGCGCTCGTTAGCAACTGCCGTTTGTACGCGGGTGGGGGAATCACCATCAGCCCCCAGGCCAAGCTAGACGACGGGCTGTTTGAAGTGTGGCTGTTCCAGGGTAAGCATATTTACAAGATGTTTCAGTACGGCGCCCTTATGAAAGCGGGGCGGCGGGAGTACCCTGGGATGGAGCTGGTGTACGGCCGTTCCATCACCATTCACACCAACCCCACCATGCCCTGCCAAACCGACGGCGAGCCAAGCGGCCACACCCCCATCACCTGCACGCTCAAACCGGGGGCCTTGCGCCTGCTCGTCCCCGCTTCCGCCCCCGAAGACCTGTTTGAGAAGCCCGGCACCCCCCTGGCAACCCTCACCTATTCGTGACGCTTGCTCGTTTGCCACAGCGTGATTAAAAGATGAGATTTGGCCGAAAGACGGCCGTTCTCACAAAACCTCCACCCAAACCAACCTCTTTACAAAATATGGACAATCGGATAATATATGGACAATATCGTAACAAAGTGGCGTTGCCGTTTATTTTGTAAGGAGCAAGTTCGTGGCTGCAAACGTACAATCAACACAAAAACCATCCGAAACCAATGGGTTCACCAGTTCCAAAGCATTGTGGGCTGGTGTTATTTTTAGCTTTTTATTTACTGGTATCATCTGGCTGCTGCGCGGAGCCATTCCCCAGGTTGATTTTCTACCCGATCAAGGCGCTTCCTGGTACTACTGGAAATTGCCAGAACCCACTTTTTGGACCCGCGCCACGGCCTGGGGTGGGTATGTGCTTCACCAGGCCGCCATCTGGGGACTCATCTACTACGGCCAGAAAAACAAAACCAAATACACCAACGGCCTGCACCCCCTCAACGTTGCTGCTCTGGCGGTAAACGCCGTTTTCATCGCGCTGCACCTGTTGCAAACCATCTTCTTCTATGACGGGCTGGCGCAGGACGTCTCCATCTGGAGTTCGCAAGGCTCTGTGGTGCTGATGCTGGTCATGATTTTGCTGATGGAAAATCAGCGGCGCGGCCTCTTTTTTGGCAAGAAAGTCGGTTTTCTCAAAGAAACGGCCCGCGTAGCCCGTAAATACCACGGCTACATCTTCGCCTGGGGTGTTATTTACACCTTCTGGTATCACCCGATGGAAGCAACGATGGGTCATCTGCTGGGCTTCATCTACACCTTTTTCCTGATGGTGCAGGGCAGCCTGATGTTTACCCGGGCGCATCTGAACAAATGGTGGACGTTTGTCTTAGAGTTCTCCGTTTTGGTGCACGGCACGCTGGTCGCTTTGCAAACCAACACCATGTGGCCCATGTTCTTCTTTGGCTTTGCGGCGATTTTTGTGGTGACGCAGATGTACGGCCTGGGCTTGAATAAATATTGGCGCTGGGGCTTCATCGCTGCTTACATTGCCGGGGTGGTCATTGTGTACAGCAGCCGCGGCTGGGCCAGCGTAAACGAAATTGTGCGCATTCCGGTGATTGAGTACCTGCTGGTCTTTGTCCTGGCGCTCATCATCTGGCTGATTATGCGGATTGTGGGCCTGTTTACCGGGCGCAGCAAAGAACGGTTCGACTCTGCCCAGGCAACAGCCACGGGCGATTAGCACTCATTTAGAATCTCCTTTCTAAGACGGCCGTTTCCCTTTTTGCGGGAAACGGCCGTTTCATTTCCCCAATCTGCCCCCTTGCCACCTCACCTGCTGTTTGCCAAAAATATAATATTACGTAAACTTCAAGCATGGACAGAATCGACTTTCGCTCCGATACCGTAAGCTGGCCCACCCCTGCCATGCGCCACGCCATGGCCAATGCCCCCGTGGGCGATGACGTCTATGGCGAAGACCCCACCGTGAACAAATTGGAAGCCCTGGCCGCCGAGATGGTGGGCAAAGAGGCCGGCCTCTTTGTCGCCAGCGGCACCATGGGCAACCTCACCGCCATTTTGGCCCACGGCCGTCGCGGCGATGGGGCCATTGTGGGCGAGGATTCGCACACCTTCCGCGCCGAGGCGGGCGGCATGGCGGTGCTGGGTGGCATTGTGCCCAACCCGCTGCCCACGGATGTGTACGGCCGTATGGACCTCGCCGCCGTGCAAAATGCCATCTACCCCGACGACCCCCATTTCCCCAACAACCGCCTCATCCTGGTAGAAAACAGCTACGGGGCCAAAGGCGGCTATCCCATCGAACCCGCGTACTTCCAGCAAATTCGCCAGATTGCCGACAAAAATGGCATGATTGTGCACATGGACGGGGCCCGCATTTTTAATGCAGCTGTGGCCCTCAATTTGGATCCGCGCGAACTTACCCAACACGTCGATTCTGTCACTTTTTGTTTAAGCAAAGGGTTGTGCGCCCCGATGGGTTCTGTGCTGTGCGGCACGGCCGAATTTATTGCCCAGGCCCGCCGCGCCCGCAAGCTGGTGGGCGGGGCGATGCGCCAGGCAGGCGTTATGGCCGCCGCCGGCATTGTAGCCCTCACCGAAATGGTGGAGCGGCTGGCCGATGACCACGCCCACGCCAAAACGTTGGCCAATGGCCTGGCCCAAATTCCAGGCCTGATCGTGCAGCCAGAGCTGGTAAAAACCAATATGTTCTTCTTTGCGCTAGATGAAGCCGCCCCCGTGACGCCCGCCGAGTTTGTGCAGCGTTTGCGCGACGAGGCCAACATCTGGCTGTCTGGCGGCTATTCGCGCACATTTCGGGCGGTAACCCATTACTGGATTCAGGAAGCCGACGTGGCGCTGTTTGTGCAAACCGCCCGCGCCATTTTGCAGTAGGAGGGAAGATGTCTAACACGCTGATCGGTCATACAATAAACGGCCGTTACCGGCTAGAATCCTTGCTTGGCGATGGCGGCATGGGCACCGTCTATCGCGCTTACGACGTGAACCTGGATCGCCAGGTCGCGCTCAAGCTGATGCACGCCCACTTTGCCCGGCAAGAAGAGTTTCGCGCCCGCCTCATCCAAGAAGCCCGCACCGCCGCCCAGCTAGACCATCCCTCCGTGGTGCAAATTTACGACTTTGGCGATTCGCCCGAAGGGCTGTTCATCGCCATGGAATTTGTGAATGGCGGCAGCCTGCGCGATCATCTGCGGCGGCTCCAGCGGATGCGTAAATTTTTGCCGCTGACCCAAAGCTTGCAAATTGGGGCTCAAATCGCCGAAGCGCTAGATTACGCCTACCGGCGCGGCATCGTCCACCGAGACATCAAGCCGGGCAACATCATGCTCAAGCGGCTCAACCGCCCCGATGAGCCAGACGAGCAGCCATTCCGCGCCCTGCTTACCGATTTTGGCCTGGTGAAGCTGCAAGAAGGCTCCCAGCTTACCCAAAGCGGCACCACCCTGGGTACCCCCACGTACATGTCTCCCGAACAGTGCAAAGGGGAAAAATTAGACGGCCGTGCCGACCTGTACGCCCTCGGCGTGGTGCTGTACGAGCTATTCACCAACCGGCTGCCCTTCGAGTTCAAAACCTTGTCCGACGCCATCGCCGTGCACTCTCGCAGCGAAATGCCCACCCCCGCCCGCGAAATTCGCAGCGATATCCCCGCCATCATCGACACCATTTTGGTGCGCTCCCTGGCCAAAAACCCTGATGACCGGTATGCCGACGGCGCAGAAATGGCCGACGCACTGCGCAGCGCCATGATCGCCCTGGAAGGGGCACCCACCCAAATTATGCTGCGCGAAGAGATGAATATTTTGGAGCGCGTCAACGAACCGCCCCCGGGGCATGAACTGGTCATCAACACGCCGGGGCATCCCCCCAGCACGGTGCCGCTCACCCAGGCGGTTATCACCCTGGGCCGCCAGGCAGACAACGAAATTGTGCTGCCCGCCGATGGCGTCTCGCGCCATCATTCCCGCCTGCAAGCGACGGCGCTGGGCTGGGAGCTGGTGGATTTGGGCGGCATCAACGGCACTTTTTTGAACGAACGTCGTCTGCGGGCGGATGATCCGACGCCGGTGGCTCCGGGTTCGCGCATGCGCATTGGCCCATACGAGCTGACGCTGCAAGGGCCAGAGATTGCCATTTTTGAGCAAGAAGCGCCGACGTATCAGCAGGAACGGCCGTCTCTTGGCAGCACCACCCCGCAAATGACCCCCACCCAAATTGCCACCGCCGACCCGCTCGGCCTGTTTTTGCCCAGCGACCAGATCACCGTCGATCCGGGGCAGCAGGTGCAGTTTAAGGTGGAAGTGGTCAACCGCAGCCCAGTCGATGACCGGGTGAGCTTGCGGGTGCAGGGCCTGCCGGGCAACTGGGCCACCCCGCCCGGCGAATTCCGCAATTTACCGGCAGGCGAGACCATTCAATTAACGATCACCATCCGGCCGCCCAAGCACCGCAGCACCCCCACCGGGCGGCAGCGGTTCCGCATTGAGCTGGTTTCGCAGCAGCATCCCAATATCAAAGTGGCCACCACAGCTTCGTTAATGATTGGCACCTTTGTGGCTTTTGAGGCCAGCCTGGAGCCAAACCAGCTGCGGTTGCCCGGCAGCGTGACGGTTTCGGTACACAACACGGGGAACGCCCCCGGCGACTTTAGCGTGGTGGCCCGGGCACGTCAGGAAGGGCTGCGCTTTCGCGGTGAACGGGGCCGCATTCGGCTCCAGCCGGGGCAGGTGGCCAACGTGGAGCTGGCCATTGAGGCCGATCGCGCCAGCTGGCTGGGCAGCGGCGAGCTGTATCCGTTTGAGGTAGCCGTCGCTTCTGCCGCCGGTGGCCGCCAGACGATGACGGGGGAGGCGCAGGCGGGTTCCTCCATTCCACCCTGGCTGATGTATGCGTTTATTCTGATTGTTACTTTTGCCTGTGCTATTGGCTTTTTGGTGCTGGTATTTGGTGAAAATGGGTTCTTTAACCGCACCGGGGGGACGGCAACGGTGGCTTTTGATGTGGCTGGAACGGAAACGG
Source organism: Candidatus Leptofilum gracile (assembly GCA_016713825.1). Lineage (GTDB taxonomy): Bacteria > Chloroflexota > Anaerolineae > Promineifilales > Promineifilaceae > Leptofilum > Leptofilum gracile. The sequence continues at coordinate 132,333 of JADJOJ010000010.1, forward strand.
CCGTTGCTGCCAATAATTTCCAAACCGTCACCGCCATCGCCGCCACCGCCGCCATCGAAGGAGATGCCGACGGTGACGGCCTGAGCAACGCCCAGGAAACCAACATCCTGCAAACCGACCCCAATAACCCTGATTCCGATGGCGACGGTTTGTCCGACGGCGTCGAAGTGTTAGAGCTGGGCACCAATCCCAATTCGGCCGACAGCGACTCCGATTTGATTCCTGATGGTGAAGAAGTAAACGTGTACGGCACAAACCCGCTGCTGGCCGATAGCGACGGGGATGGCATCAACGACGTGGTCGAAATTTCGCAGGGCACTGACCCGGTGGCCACCCCCATCGTAACCGAAACGCCCTCGGCTACGGTAACGCCTGGCACCCCCACCGCTACCGCCACGGCCTCCAACACGCCGCCACCGTCTACCACCCCCACTTTCACCCCCACGCCGACGGTCACCAATACGCCACCGCCCTCTTCCACGCCCACCCACACGGCGACAGCTACCCAATCGCCCACGCCAACCCAGTCGCCCACGGTGACCAACACGCCCACCATCACCCCCACGCCAACCAACACGCCGCTGCCCAATCCGCAGCTGAGCTGTATCGGTACGCCACCGGTGATCAACGGCACGTTTAATCCAGCTGAATGGCCAAATTCGCCCCTCATTCAGTTCTCTCCGCCAGACAGCAGCGGCGACCTGGTGCAGGTCTACTTTGTGCGTGACGCCACAAATTTGTACCTGGCGTTCCTCATCAATGACCCGACCAACGATGCTACCGACGCGATGCGGCTGTACTTTGATACCACGGGTAACCGGGGCGATCCGGATACGGCCGATCGCTTTTTCTTCGTGGTGCGCGACGGCACGGCGCAGGTGCAGGCTGGCATTGGCTCTAACAGCGATGGCAACGTGTGGGACACCAACTACACTAGCAGCAACTGGACGGCCGAAATTGGCGCACAGCCAGGCCAATGGGTTGTGGAAATGCAGATTGCTTCGGCTGAAATGGCCGCGCTGGCCAATCCGTTTGGCATGATGATGCAGGTGCTGTACACCGGCGACCTCGCCGTCTGGCCGGAAGGGGGTGGTTCCAACAGCCCCTCTACCTGGCAATTTGTGGATAATGTGAGCTGCCCGTAAGCGGTGTTTGGTAAGCGGTAAGCAGTAATCGGTATTCAGTGAGGTAGAGGGTTCACCTTTTACCTCACTTTTTTTCGGGTGAAGGGCCTGCGGTTTGTCTGGGCTCTTTTTACCCGTCATTCCCGCGAAAGCGGGAATCGGTTTTTTAATAATGATTTTCCAGAATTGGAGAGAGGTATGCTTGATTTTACCCCTGTACGAAATAAAGAAATGAGCTATGCAGAATTGGTGGCCGATTTGACGGTGGCCGATCTACGTGATTTGACGAATGAGGTGATTGATTACCAGCTCAATTTGCTGGCAGAGTGCACCGATGCGGATGTGGTTTTTGTGCCAGTTGATCCCAAGGCAAACGATCCGTATGCAGCGGCAGCGGCGGACGCGGAGATTGCCTGGACGCTGGGGCATCTGATTGTGCACGTGACGGCCTCCTCAGAGGAAAGCGCGGCGCTGGCGGCGGAGATGGCGCGAGGAGTGGTGCGCGACGGCCGTTCCCGCAGCGAAATCCCCTGGGAAACGATGAAAACCGTGGCGCAATGTCGCAATCGTTTGGAAGAAAGCCGCCGGATGCGCCTGGCCAGCCTGGAGATGTGGCCCGATGAACCGTACCTGGACAACAAGGTGACGCCGTGGGCGGCCATTGGCGAGATTGATGCATACGGCCGTTTCGTCCTCGGTTTGGCGCATGATCAAGACCATTTGGCCCAGATTGAAGATGTGATTACTCAGGCGAAGGCGGCGCGGGGGGGCGTAGTTGGGTAATTGGGTAATTGGTAATTGGGTAATTGAGTAATTTGATGAATGAGCGCTGGATAGATTTGGCCGTTAGCAGGTTGGGGATTGGGGAGCTTGCGGCTGAGGCGGTGTGGCGTGATTTGGTGGCGGCGTATGGGGCAGACGGCCGTTTCTACCACAATCTCAGCCACATCGAGCATGCCCTGAACGTGGCGGAGCAGCTGCGGGTGGTGGCGGTGGATTTTACGGCCGTTCAGCTCGCCCTCTGGTTTCATGATGTGGTGTACGACCCGCGCCGCAGCGACAACGAGGCGCAGAGTGCGGCCTATGCCGAGCGGGTTTTACGGCCGTTGGGCGTCCCCGCCGCGCTGCTGGCCAAAGTTCGTTCGCTAATCCTGGCGACCAAATCCCATGAAGCACCTGACGATGACCCCGACGTGCGCGTGATGCTGGATGCCGATCTGGCAATTTTGAGCGCACCGCCAGAGCAGTACGACGCCTACGCTCAGGCGATTCGGCAGGAGTACAGCTTTGTGCCAGATGAGGCGTATCGTGTGGGGCGAACGGCCGTTTTGCAAACCTTCCTGGCGCGCTCACCGTTTTATTTTACGGAATGGATGCGGGAGAGAGGGGGAGATACGGCCGTTTATCAAAACCTTAGCCGCGAGATATTAGCCGGGGGATTTATGGACTAAATAATTTGGTCTGTGCGAGTGTCGCGGGTGAGGGTGACCCAGCGGCGGCAGCCGTAGGTGTGGAACCACGCCTCGCGCTGCGGCCCTTCCGGGTTGTTGTGCATGAAGGCGCGATCGATGTCCCGCTCATCCGGGTCGGTGATCTGGTCTGGCACCGCCAGAATTTCGCCAAAGGCAAACTCTTCGATGGGGCGTGGCCCGCAGTGGGGGCAGGGAATTTGAATACTCATGTTTTCTCTCCATCTGCATGTTGCGTTAATCTAACAACTTTGACGCAAAGTGGCAAAGGGTTAATTGCCAATGATGCGTGATGCGTGACTAAAGGCGCTTTACGCATCACGCATCACACATCACGCTTCACACCATCGCCAAACCTTACGGCCGTTCCAAAACCTGCCACACACGCACCAACCCATCGCCACCCACGCCCGCCACCATCAAGCCATCGGCCGACCAGGCGACGTTGAGGCTGCGCGGGTGCAGCGTGATGGGTGTGCCCACTTCTGAGCCGCTGCTGGGGTCGTAGAAACGGCCGTTTCCCCCCACCACCGCCGCCAACAGCGCATCATCTGGCGAGAAGGCGAGGCCGCGCACTGCCACCTGCGTGTTCCAGCGCAGCGCCGGATCGTCATTGTCCCGCACCGGGAAGGACCAGAGCAAAATCTGGCCGCCGTTGTCCCCGGTGGCAAAGCGCAGGCTGTCGCTGCTCCAGGCGGCGGCGTTGACTGGCGTGTTGCCGTGCTCGCTCAGCGTCACCGATAGGCGCAGGTTGTCGGGCGGGCGCAGCTGCACCAGCCCGGTGTTGCCCGTGGCCACCATCTCTGCGCCGTTGGGCGAGCGGGCCACAAACAGCACCTGCCCCAGCGCGTTCACCGAAAAGGAGCGCACTTCAGCCCCGCTGGCTACGTCCCAAAGCTTCAGGGTGCTGTCGAAGCTGCTGCTGGCTACCACCGTGCCGTCGGGCGACCAGGTAACGGCCGTTACCGTGTTGCTATGCCCGGCAAAACTTTGCACCAGGCGGCCCGAATCCGCCTGCCAGACCCGCACCAGCTCGTCTGTGGTGCCGTTGCTGGCGATGAGCGCCCCGTCGGGCGACCAGGCGACCAGCTTGACGCCCCCTTCGTGCCCGCCCAACACCCGCTCGATGCGCTGCTCCGCCACCGACCAGACCAAAATCGTGCCCTCGGTGGTGCCGACGGCCAGATGGCTGCTGTTTGGTGACCAACTCACCGAGGTCGCTTCTTGATATTGCGCGTACTGGTTGAGAACGGCCGTTTGCCCCCCATCTGCCGCGTCCCACAACCCCACCGTGCCATCCCGGCTGCCCTGGGTCAGCAGTTGGTTGCTGCCCGCCAGCCAGAAAAGCTGCGGTACGCTCGCCTGATTGCCAAAGGTTTGCAGCGGCTGCCGCTGGTTGATGTCGCAGATGCGAATCTGGCCATCTTCGCTGCCAGTGGCCAGCGTGCTGTCATCCAGCCAGACAATCGAAAGCGGGTCGCCGCCGCTGCAATTGACGCTTTGCAGCTGGCCGTTGGCCACCGTCTCCAGCCGCACCGTGCCGTCCACCCCCGCCGTGGCCAGACGGCTGCCATCGGGCGACCAGGCCAGGCCGTGTACCCCGTTCTGGCGGAAGGAGTTGCCCTCGTCGCCCGTGTCGTCTACGCTGCGGAACCAGATGGTGCTGCTGCCGCTGCCAGAGGCAAAGCGCGTGCCGTCGGGCGACCAGGCGATCTGGCTGATGGGGCCGCTGTGGTCGTTCCAACTGCTGCTGGTGGCGGCTTCGGCGATGGGCCAAAGGGCGATTTGCCCGTTGGCGCGGCCGATGAGCAGCTGCTCACTGTTGGGTCCCCAGGCGAGGGCGGTAGCGCTGCCTGCCAGCTGGTTCACCACGCTGCCGTCGCTGCTGTCCCAGATGAAAACGGTTTGGTTGGGGCCGCTGCCGGCAATGAAACGGCCGTCTGGCGACCAGGCCAGCGCCGCCACACTCCCGGCCACGATGGTGTCTAGCGGGGCAAAATCGGGCAGCTGGTACAGGGTGAGTCCCGCGCTGGTGGCCGCTGCCAACCGCGACCCATCTGGGCTGACGGCGACGCTGTTGAGCGCCTCGCCGCTGGCGGCCAGCTGCATCGTCTCTGCCAGATTTTGGATATTGGCCAGGCTGATGGCGGCGGCGACGGGCGCGGGCGTGGCGGTGGCCGTGGGGGTAGACGTGGGCAGTTCGGGCAGTGGTTCGAGGGTGGGGCTGGGGGGAACGGCCGTATTCGTGGGCGCTGTGGTGGCTGTGGGGGGAACGGCCGTGGCCGTGGGCGTGCTGGTGTTTGCGGCAATGGCAACCAGTGGCACGGTGGCCGTGGGCAATGGCTCATCCCCCCCGCCGCGCAGCAGCAAAAAGGCGACGGCGGCTATGGCCAGCACGCCGCCCACCGCCAGCAGTGCCGGAAAACGGCGGCGTGGGGCAGCCGCTTCTTCCTCCGGTTCGGCGGGTAGAAAATTGGGCAGCGAGATGGGGGCCACCTCGCCTGGCTCCAGGCTGAGCGTCTCGACGCGCTCCAGGTCGGCCACCATCTCAGCGACGGTTTGGTAGCGCTGGTCTGGCTCTTTGTGCAGCGCCTTGCGGATGATGCTTTCGCAGCCCACGGGCAGCTCTGGTTTGATTTTCAGGATGGAGGGAGGCTGTTCCATCACGTGCTTCAGGGCCAGGGCAAGCGGGGTGTCGGCGTCGAACGGCCGTTGTCCCGTCAGCATTTGGAACAAAATAATGCCCAGCGAGTAGATGTCGGAACGGCCGTCAATCGACTCTTTGCTGCTCACCTGCTCCGGGCTCATGTAGGCGGGTGTGCCCACAATGCCGCCCGCCGTCAGCGTCATCGTGCTCTCCGCCGACTTTACGATGCCAAAATCAGCAATGCGCGGCTTGCCGTACCGGTCGAACAAAATATTGTCTGGCTTCATGTCCCGGTGCACCATTTTTAGCCCGTGGGTCATGTCCAGCGCCGGGGCCAGCTGCCGCAGAATGTCGGTCGCTTCGTCCACCGTCAGCGGTCCCTGGTCCAGCTTTTTGGTCAGCGTGCCCCCTTCCATCAGCGGCATCACCAAAAAGAGCGCCCCCTCATCTTCGCCAAAGTCGTAGATGGGCACAATGCCGGGATGGTCGATTTTGGCGACGGCGCGCGCTTCCCGCTCAAACCGCTGGCGGAACTTTTGGTCGTGCAGCAGGCGCTTGTCTAGCAGCTTCAGGGCCACGTCGCGGCGGAAGTTGGGGTCGTAGGCGTGGTAGACGCTGCCCATGCCCCCCTGGCCCAGCTTGCTTTTTATTTGGTACCGGCCGAATGTTTCTTCGTTGGTCATATTTTTCGTTTATGGCGCGATCATTAAAATTTGTACCGATTGGCCGCCGCCCGCCACCACCGCCAGCCGCTGCCCATTGGGTGACAGAGCCAGGTAGCCATGCTGGCCTTCAAAGCTGCTGCGGCGGCCTTCCACGTAGCCGGTGGCAATTTCTGGCGGGATGGGATTGGTGGCTGGGGTGATACGGCCGTCTCCCGGCTGCCAAATTTGCAAATTCCCATTGTACCCCAGCGTGAGCAGCGTGACGCCATCGGGCAAGAGGGCCATGCCCCACAGGCTGCGGCTGTCTACCCCGCTGATCAGATCGTTCAGGGAGCTGCTGGTGCGGTCGAACACGGTGGCGTTCCAAATTTGCACGTCGCCCCGGTCGCGGGCGGCGGAGTAGATGCGGGTGCCGTCTACCGTCCAGAAAAAGTCGGCCACGTCCAGCTGGCGGCCCACCAGCTGCAAAAAGCTTAGCGAACTGCCGTCCTGGGCGTCGTGGATTTCGATGCCGCCGCTGCCCGACCAGCCGCCTACGGCCAGATAGCTGTTGTCGGGCGAGAAGGCGACGCTGGAGACGCGGATCATCGGGTGGCTGCGCCGCCAAACGGAGCTGCGGCTGTCCAGATTCCAGATGCGCACGTGGCCCGCCTCGTCCCACTCGTCGCTGGTGACGGCGGCCAGCAGGTTGCCGCGCTCTGACCAGGCCAGCACGCGCACGGGCGCTTCTTCGGCCAGCGCGTACAGCTGCTGCCCGGTGGCGGCGTCCCAAATGCGGATCGTTTCATCGGCACCGGCTGTGGCTAAGGAACGGCCGTCTGGCGACCAAACCAGATCCGTTACGGGCTGGTAGGTGTTGCTGCTGCCCACGCGCGGTCCGCGGGTGATGTGCCCCACCAGCGCCTGTACCACCTGCCCGGTAGTGCCATCCCAAATGCGCACCACGTCGTCGCTGCCCAGCACCGCCAGCTGCGTGTTGTCTGGCGACCAGGCGATGGTGCGAATTTCACCCGTGCTGCCGTAATTGCCCAGCAGCGCCACCTGCTGGCTGGCGCTCACGTCCCAGACCCGCACCAAATTATCGGAGCCGCCCAGGGTGAGCAGCTGGCTGTTGTTCATCCAGTTGATGGCGCTGGTTTGGAAATGGCCGGGCAGCTGCGCCTGTTCCGCGCCGGAGGCGACGTCCCACAGCCGCACCGCGGTGAGGTCGGTGGAGACGATGGCGCTGCCGTCGGGCGACCATTCGGCCAGCTCGATGGGCTCGTCGTGGCCGGAAAAAACCTGCGGCGTGGCCGGGCTGGTGATGTCCCACAGGCGCATCGTGCGGTCGTCGCTGAGGGAGAGCAGCCCGTTGGGATTGGCGGGCGACCAGCTGAGGCGGCTGATGGTGGACGTGTGGCCGCTGAGGGTGTAATCGGCGCTGCCTTCGGCGGTGCGCACTTCGATGTTGCTGCCCACGGCCAGGGCGAGGCGGCTGCTGTCTGGGAACCAGGTGATGGTGGTGACGTTGATGCGGCGGTCTAGATTGGTGCCGCTGGCCACGTCCCACCACATCGCCAGCGTGCCGAAGCTGCTGTGCAGGGCCAGCTTGCTGCCGTCGGGCGACCAGAGGACGCGGTTGACGTTGGTGGCCATGCCGCTAAAGGTGGCTTGCTCGGTGGCGGTCAGCGGTTCGGGGCTGATTTGCCAGAGGCGGCCAGTATCGTCGGTGCTGCCGGAGGCGAGCAGGCTGGGGTCGGTGGGCGACCAGGCGAGATCGGTGATTTGCTCGCGGTGGCCTTCCAGCAGGGCGGGGGCGTCCCAACTGTCTGCCAACCAGAGGTAAATTTGTCCATTTTGCAGGCCAGCGGTGAGGAAACGGCCGTCTGCCGACCACAGCAACTTTCTCACCGGGCTGGCCGCTTCCAGCAGCGTTGTCAGGTTGGCGCTGTCCCGCTGCCACAGCGTGAGCCCGCCCGCGCTGGTGGCGATGGCTAGCCGGTTGCTGTCGGCGGCCCAGGCGGTGAGGCTGGTGGTGTCTGGCAGCAGCGGATTGGCGGGCAGCGGCTGCAAATCGGGCAGGCTGAACAAGTTTAGCCCGGTGCTGCCCGCGATGGCGGCAATCTGCCCATCGGGCGAGACGCTCAGGTCGGCCAGGGTGCCAGCGGTTTGCAGGGTAAGAACGGCCGTTACCCGCTCCTGATTATCAAAGCCGAGGCTGGCCGGGGTGGGCGTGGGCGGGATGGGCGTGGGGGTGAATTCCGGCGTGTTTGTGGGCGTGGGCGTCGTGGTGGGCGTCAACGTCGGCGTCGGTGTGGGGGTGAAGGTGGGCGTGGCCGTGGGCGTAAACGTGGGCGTCGGCGTGGGGGTAAATGTTGGCGTGAAGGTGGGCGTGGGCGTGAAGGTGCTGGTGGGGGTGAGGATGCCAGCGGCAATCAGGGCGTCGGGGGCCGCTTCTGGGGCGATGACGCCCTGGTTGAGCGCCCACCAGCCACCACCGCCAAGCAGCAGGATGGCCAGCAGCAGTCCGCCCACCCACAGCCCCCAGCGGCGCTGGGTTTGGCGGCGCACGGTGGCCCGCACGGTGGAGAGGTCGGCGACGAGGGTAACGGCCGTTTGGTACCGTTCTTCCGGTTTTTTAGCCAGCGCCTTGCTGACGATGCTTTCGCAGTCGGGCGGTAAATTTTTGTGATGGCGGCTCAGCTTGGGCACGGGGGCCATGATGTGCTGCATCATCACCTGGATGGGCGTTTCGGCTTCGTAGGGGCGGCTGCCGGTGAGCATTTCATACAGCACCACCCCGAGGGAGTAGATGTCGGAACGGCCGTCTACGTCGGCTGTGCCCTGGGCTTGCTCCGGGCTGATGTAGTGGGGCGTGCCGATCGCTTCTTCGCCCGTGAGGGTGGCGTGGCTTTCCCCCATCTTGGCAATGCCAAAATCAGAGAGGAAGGGACGGCCGTATTGGTCAAACAAAATGTTGTCTGGCTTTAAATCGCGGTGCACAATGCCCATCTCGTGGGCCGCGTCTAGCGCTTCGGCCACCCCTTGCAGGATCGGCAGCGCCTGGGCGACGGTCAGTGGGCCATCGGCCAGCTTCTCTTTGAGCGAACCGCCCTGCATCAGGCGCATCACCAGGTAGGGTTGGCCCTCCTGGCTGCCGTAATCGTACACTTCCACCACGTGGGGATGCTTGAGGCGGGCAATGGTTTCGGCTTCGCGCTGGAACCGTTTGAGCAGGCCGGGCTGGTCTAAAAGCGCCTGGGGCAGCACTTTCAGGGCGACCTCGCGGCGGGTGCTGGGGTCGTAGGCGCGGTAGACGGTGGCCATGCCCCCGCGCCCCAACTCCTCTTTAATTTCGTAGCGACCGATTGTTGTTGGTGACACTGTGTTTTCCTGAAAATCCGCAGATGACGCAGATTAATGCAGATTCTTATTCAAATTGTGGGCAGCTTTTTTTGCGATCACCCCGTCTGGCTGTGGCCGGCGTCTCGCCGTGCCACCTGGGCGGCTCGGTCTGGAGACCGGCCGCAGCAATCTTACCTGCCTCGCCCCTACTTATCACTTTTTACTTACCACTGTCCTTAATGCGTGCCTGCCGAGCCGCGATCGGCCATGGTGCGGTCTTGGGCGAAGCGGTCTAGCGCGAACGGGGCGATCAGCTCTGGCGTTTCGCCGGTAGCGATGAGCTGGGCCATCTGCTCGCCGCCTGCCGGGATCGCTTTGAAGCCCCAGGTGCCCCAGCCGGTGGTGAGAACAAAGCCATCGACCCCGGTGAAGCCCATGATGGGCGAGTAGTCGGGGCTCATGTCGCAGACGCCGGTCCATTGGCGCAGGATGCGCAGCTGGCGCAAAAAGGGCAGCATGGTCATGGCGCGATGGGCGCAGGTTTGCAAAAAGTGATGGCCAGAGCGGTACGAATAGCTCGGCTGGCGGTCAATCTCCGCCCCGATGAGCATTTCGCCCCGGGCGGTTTGCGACACATAGGTGAGCAAGCTGGTGGAGGCGACGATGGGGTGGAATTTTTGCTCGTAATGGTTGGTGACAAACGCTTGCAGCGGATGGGTGCGGATGGGTAGGCGCAGCCCGGCCAGCGCCGCCAGCCCGGTGACGTGGCCGCCGACGGCGCTCATCACCACGTTGGCGTGCATGGGGCCAGCCGTCGTTTCTACGCCGATGACGCGGTTGCCGGATTTGATGAGGTTGGTAACGGCCGTATTCTGATGCACATGCACCCCTCGCTTCATCGCCCCCTCGGCCAGCGCCCAGTTGACGCGATCGTGGCGGGCGGTGGCCGCTTCGGGATGGTAGGAGCCGCCCATGATGGGCCAGACACCGCCGCCGGTCAGGTCCACTTCGGGGCAAATTTCCTTGATTTCTTTGGGGGTCACGAACACTGTTTTAGCGCCAAAGGCGGTGTTGATTTCGGCGCGGGCTTTTTCGGCACGAACGGCCGTTTCCCCATGCGCCATCCACAAAATGCCCTTTTGGGCGTGCATGATCCAGCGTTCGGTTTCATCCTCTAACGTTTGGTACAGCTCCACGCTGCGCTGGTAAAAGCGCACCGCTTCCGGGATGCCGTAGTTGGAGCGGATGACGGTGGTGTTGCGGCCGGAATTTCCCCCGCCGATATAGTTGCGCTCCAGCACGGCGACGTTGGTGATGTTGTGCCGCGTGGCCAGGTAGTAAGCTGTCGCCAGCCCGTGCCCGCCGCCGCCGATGATGATCACGTCGTACGTTTTCTTCGGCTCGACCCATTTGAAGTTGACTAATTTTTCCTGAAACTCATTCATAGTGCGTCTCTTTAAAAATTTTGGACGCGGATGAACGCGGATGACGTGGATTAAAAGAAAAATCAGCGTTCATCAGCGTTCATCTGCGTCCCATTCATTCAATCCTGCATGCGTTCGGCGAAATCGTGGGCGTAGGGGGCGGGGACGATGAACAGGACTTGCTCATCTTCCAGCCAGAGCTTGGTGGGGATGCTCGCTACCGCGCCCTGGGCGAAGGCGGGACGGCCGTTCGGAATCTCCCACTCGCAGTTACGCGCCAAAAAGAGGGCCGCTTCCTCGGCGGGCAGCCAGATTCCGGCAAAGCCGCCCTCGCGGATGAGGATGGCGTGCGGGTCGTGGGCGGTGATGATGGTTTCGTCTTGCAGCGGCGGGGTGACAAACAGCTCATCGGCGGCAAAGCGAAGCGCCAGGGAGCTTTGCGGCACGTCGGCGCTGTCTAGAACCTGGGGTTGGGCCACGATGCGCGTGGCGGCGATCCGTTTAAGCGCGGGCACGGGCGGCCTCCTTGTCGTAAAAGGGAACGGGGACGCGGCGGGCGGAACGGCCGTCTATCGTCACCGTCTCAGGTAAGTGGCCATCAAAATAATGCAGCCAGCCCAGCATGACGGCTTTGTGCAGCACGGGCGACCAGGCGCTGGAGGTAATATGCCCGGCAAACTGGCCGTCGTGCCAGATGACCGCGCCCTCCATTGGGGCCGGGCCGTCGGCCATTTCCAGGCCAACCAGCAGCTTGTCCAGCGGGATTTTGTTGGTGCGTTCGACGGCGTGACGGCCGATGAACGCTGGCTTCTCCAGCTTCACCGCCCAATCATGGTGGATGCGGCGGGGCGTCGAGTCGAAATCGGTGTCTTGGCCGACGATGATGTGCCCTTTTTCCAGCCGCAGCCGGAGCAGCGTGTGCAGGCCATGCGGCCGAATGCCAAATTCCTGCCCCCATTCCAGCAGCGCGCGCCACAATTTGACGGAATCTTCGGCGGGATGGTGCAGCTCAAAGGAAAGCTCGCCGGTGAAGCTGAGGCGGAAAATGTGGCAGGGCACGCCTGCGACCTCGGCTTTGGTGTGCGCCAGCCAGCCGGGCGGATTGGCCAGCCCTGCTTTGGCCAGCAGCTGTTTGGTCAGCGGCCCGGTGACGTTGATCGCGCCCAGGCTCATCGTTTGGTGCAAAATGTGCACGTCCATTTGCCAACTGGCGGCCCAATCGCGCAGCCACATCTCTGCATGGCTGACGCCGCCGCTGGTGAAGGTGAGGCTGTAGCGCGTGTCGCTCTCTTTGCAAATCAGACCGTCGTCGAAGACATAGCCCCGTTCATTGAGCAGGAGGACGTAGCGGGAACGGCCGTCCTTAATCGTACTCACCTTCGTGGGATAGAGCCGTTCCAAAAATTCCAGCGCGTCGGGGCCAGAGACGATCATCTTGCCCAGCGTGCTCACGTCCATGAGGGAAACCGCTTCGCGCACGGCCCAATATTCGCCGTCTGGGTCGCCGTAGCTCCAGGGGCGCCACCAGCCGCCGCTGCGCTCCATCTGCGCCCCCAGGCGGCGGTGCTCCGCGTCTAGGGCGGTGCGGGCGGTGGCGTGATGGTGCGTCCCGGCGGACACTTCGCCCACGGTGAGCTGCCGGGTGACGGGGCGGGCGGTGAACGACGGCTGGAGCGTTTTGCCTTTTTTCAGCAAGAAGCTGCGCAGGTAAGGCAGGCAAGTGGAGCCTTGACAGGTGCCGGTGCCAGCCAGCGTGGCCCGCTTCACCAGCTCCATCTCGTGGAAGCCTTGTTCCCAGATTGTTTCCAAATCAGCCACGGAAACGCCTTCGCAGGGGCAAACCACGCCTTCGTTGGGGCAGGCGGGGATGTCGGACTCCAGGGCGGCGTCGCCAACGGCACGCACGGGCAGATTGTGCCCCATGCGCAGCAGGGCGTTGCGGGGATGCAGGCCGAGGTTGAGGACGGCCGTATCGCAGGCATACCGGTTTTCCTGTCCAGCTTCAGTTTGGGTGATGACGGTGTGGAGACGGCCGTTTTCCCCCTCAAAGCGCAGCAGTTCCCCGGCTGCCAGTTGGCAATCTACAGCCGCAGGCGGCGTACCGATGGCTACAACGCGCCCCAAATCGAGACCCGCCTGGGCCAGTTTTTCGGCGGCGCGGCGGGTGAGCAGCCCGGCCAGCTCAGAGCCCGGCACGATGGGCAAAATTTCCGCCGCGCCGGTGGCCACGATGATTTCGTCTTGGGCGTGAACGTGCAGGGTTTCGTGCGGCGTGCGCACCACCACCAGCGGGCCGGGATAGATGCCAATCGCTTCCTCACCATAGGTGGCATCGAGCAAATTGATGCTTTTGCCCGCTGCCTCTGCTTCTCTGGCCGCCGTTCGCCCCGCTTCCCCCGCGCCGATGATGACCACGTCGCTAAACAGATTGCGGGCAGGCACGGCGGGCCGGGCCTCATCTTCCTGGGGCAGGGGCGGGTATTTTTGGGTGTGGTGAAGCTGCACCACGGTGCCCGGCTTGGCCGCCGTCTGGCAGGTGCGCACGTAGCTGACGCCATCGACGGTGGCCAGGCAGTTGGCGCAGTCGCCGCCCAGGCAGAGGCAGCCGCCACCGGTAGGCTGGATGTCGGCGCGCAGCAGGGCGATGAGCAGGGAGTCACCGGGTTCATAGGAAATCGGCCGTCCATCTACTATCAGTCGCATACAGTTGTTCCTTCAAGTTGGGTTGGGTTTACAGATTGGCGGGTATGTTACCACTTTTGGCGGGAGCATGCGATGGATTTTTTGTTATTTGCGCTGTGGCAGGCGTCTCGCCTCGCCACATGTTTGGCAAGCTGGGAGGTCGTGAGACAGGTACCCTTCATTCAGGTTGGGGAACGTTTTGACAAGGCACAACCATAAGAAGTTTAAGAATAGCGGTGCGGCGGGACGCCGACCGCAGCCCACTAAAAATTATTTGCTAACCGAAGACCTGCCCGAAGCAGGGGCTGTTGGTGCAGCAGTTTTAGCTTGCTTAAAGATGACCAGAGAAAAAAGGATTTCGATGATGCCACCAATAAATGCCCCGACAATAAATGGTAAATTAAACAAAGAACACAACATGCCAGCCATCATAAGTAAGACGCCTAATGCCCAATAACTTTTTAAGCCATAAAGTGTGTGAAACATAAGATAACGAGCGCCGATAACCAAAAGCATAATTGGGAAAAACAATGCTATGTTAAATTGGGCAACATAAAAAGCGATGTACAACCCAGCAAATAATATCCCTAAATTTTCAATTGCAAGATGTCGAAGAGCATTATTTGAAGAATGCGTTCCCGAATGACGAAGGATTTTAGAAAACAAAGTAGAGAGAGGGAATATTAACGTTCCTCCGATGAAAAGTGCTGCCATACTGGCATTGTTAGAGACAGTAAGCCCCACTAAGCCAGCGATGCACCAAACAAAACCAGATGCCAATACTCCGGTTGCACCACCTATATAGGCAGTATTCATATCTTTTTGGGACTCCTTAAATTCCATTTAGCTTTTCCTTTTAGAGTGCCGAAATATAGTATGCCGACTAGAGTTCGGCATTTGAATCGATTTTAATATATTGTACCGAAAAATTATCGTTTTCGTTTAGCATAAGACGAAAAAACAGAGCCAAAATTTTTTCAACAAGCATGTTGCGGTACAAAACAGGGCGAAAATTTTTTCTACGGGGTCTTGTTTGTACGGCAAGGCCTCTGAAATTTTTCTACGGGGTCTTGTTTGTACGGCAAGGCCCTCAAATTTTTTCTACAGAGGCATGTTGGTACAAAACAGCGCTAAATTTTTTTCTACGAGCACGTTCACGCTGCGGTACGAACATGAGCTGAAAATTTTTCTACCAACCCGTTGTCTCTAGAAACTGAGGCTGTTTGTCTTGCTCCGGGCCGTTTTTTTAAGTCAATAGACGTTGATTGTTGTTTGTGGTGTTGGTTTTTGGGGAAAACGGCCGTCTTGCCAAATGGGTACGGCCGTTCACCCAGTTCACCTTATTCCCCAAGAAGTGAATCTTTTTGTATAATCCCAACCCGCAAGAAACTGATTCCAAACGAGGGTAAACAAATGGCTGAAACGCAGCAGCAGTATGTCATATCGATCATGTGTCGCGACCGGGTGGGGTTGGTGTATGAAATTACCAGCGCCATCAGCGAATTGGGGGGCAACATCGCCGACTTGCGCCAGAGCGTGCTGTGCGGCTATTTCACCATGATTCTGCTGGCCGCCTTCCCCGCCGACGTAGAAAAGCGAACGATCGAACGCAAGTTTGCTGAGGTGGATTCCAAAAGCGAGACGGTGATTGATACGGCCGTTGAAAAAGTCCCATCCCCACGGCCTGCCGCCACAGCGCCACCCGAAAACGTGTACGTCTTAACCGCCACCGGCAGCGATCGCGTCGGCCTGGTGGCCACCGTCACTGGCTTTTGCGCTGAGCACAATATTTTGATTCTGGATGCGTCAACGGCCGTTTCCGCAGGCGAATATGTCATGATTTTAATGATTGAACTGGACGACCGCCGGGCCATCGGCCAGGTGCGCACCGAATTGCAGCAGTACGCCCAGGCAAACAGCCTCAAAGTTGTCTTGCAGCACCACGACATTTTCCAGGCCGTCAACGAAATCAATCTCCCTCTGTTCTAAGAGATATGTTTTCCGATAACAGACTTCAAAATAGGACGCAGATTAACGCAGATGACGCTGATTTTCTTTCTTATCCGCGTTCATCCGCGTCCCATAATTCAGGATAAACAACCATGATTCGATCTGACCAAATTCTCAACACCGTACACATGATCCAGAAGGAAAATTTGGACGTGCGCGCCGTCACGATGGGCATTAACCTGCTCGATTGCCATCGTTCCAATGTGGACCGCACCTGCGACGCCATCAAAGAGAAAATCGAGACACACGCGGCCAGGCTGGTGGAAACGTGCGACGCAATCAGCACCGAATACGCCATTCCCGTGGTGAACAAGCGGATTGCCGTGACGCCCATCGCCCATGTCGGGGCTGGGTTTGATGCTGACGGGTTTGTCAAAATTGCCCAGGCGCTGGATGAGGCGGCAACGGCCGTTGGCGTAGACTTCCTGGGTGGCTTCTCTGCCGATGTGGCCGCTGGCATGACCCGCTGGGACGTGGCGCTCATCGACGCCATGCCCGAAGCGCTGGCCAGTACCCAAAAGGTTTGCGCCTCGGTCAATGTGGGCAGTACCCGCGCCGGCATCAACATGGATGCCGTTGCCAAACTGGGGCATACCATCAAAGCGCTGGCCGAGCGAAGCGCCGATCAGGGTGGTTTTGCCGCCGCCAAATTTGTCGTGTTCACCAACCAGCCGGGAGACAATCCGTTCATGGCCGGGGCGGTTCACGGCCTGGAGCAGCACGAAGTGGCGATTAACGTGGGCGTCAGCGGCCCCGGCGTCATCGCCCGCGCCCTGGAACGCAAAATCGCCCAGGCGACTGGCGAAAACCTGGGCCTGCACGACCTGGCCGATGAGATTAAGCGCACCGCCTTCCGCGTGACGCGCAGCGGCGAGCTGATTGGGCGGCGCGTGGCCAAGGCGCTCGGCGTGCCCTTTGGCGTGGTGGATTTGTCTCTGGCGCCCACGCCCAACGTCGGCGACAGCATTGGTGAAATTTTGAAGATTATGGGGGTGGATGCCATCGGTGCACCCGGTTCGACGGCGATTATTGGCCTGTTGAACGATGCGGTGAAGAAGGGGGGCTCTTTTGCCAGCCAAAGCGTGGGCGGGCTGAGCGGCGCGTTCATTCCCGTCTGCGAAGATCAGGCGCTGGCCGATGCGGTGGGCGACGGCAGCCTGACGCTGGAGAAGCTGGAGGCGATGACCAGCGTCTGCTCGGTGGGGCTGGACATGATCGCCATCCCTGGCTCGGTGGACGCCAACACCATCGCCGCCATTATTGCCGACGAGATGGTGATTGGGATGATCAATGCGAAGACAACGGCCGTTCGCGTCATCCCCGTGCCCCAAAAAGAAGCGGGAGAGTTTGTCTCGTTTGGTGGTTTGTTTGGGGAGAGCGCCATCGCCCAGGTGCGCAATGCGGGCCAATCGGCCCGATTTGTCAACTTTGGCGGCAAAATCCCCGCCCCGATCCACAGCCTGAAGAATTAAGGCACCCGTGCCAGGCGTGGCTTCGGGAAGAGCGAAGTAGGGGGGGGGGGGGGGGGGGGGGGGGCGGGGGGGGGGGGGGGGGGGGGGGGGGGGGGGGGGGGGGCTGCTGCATTCCACGGATGCCGACGCGCGGGGTGGGTAGGGCGGCCGTTTCCAGCACCAGGGCCCGCAGCTCCCACAGTTTGTCCCAGATGGGTTGGGAGTAGCGGTTGAAAACGGCCGTTACTTCCGTGTGTACCAAGCCCGCTTTCAAATCATCCCGGCCTAGCAGCGGGCAATGGAGAGTGGCCGCTAACTTTCTGGCCAGGGTGGTTTTGCCTGCACCGGGTTGCCCGATAATGATCATCAAGCGCGGCTGTCCCATAGCCCCTCGTTGTGGTTCTTACGGGTTGTTTTTGGCGCGGCGGTTGAGGAGGACGCCAACGGCCGTTAATCCAATGACCAGCGTCGCGCCCGCCAGGCCAATAATTAGTCCCCCGGTCGTATCGTCTGTTTCTGTGGGGGATATGTCATCCGCTACCTGGGCGGCAACTGTGCTAATTGCTGATGAATGCACCGGGGGTGGACTGGCCAGAGCGGGGCGGGTGGTGAAGCTGCCCAACAGCAAAAGCAGCAGTAAAAATAGCAGGTGTTTGGTTCGCATGGTGCCTCCCAGGCAAAAAGCTGCCGCAGGTTTTTGCGATTGTTCTAGCCTGCGGCAGGTGTAATTTTTTAGGTGGCGGCCATTATACCACTTGGTGAATTGTTCCCCGGAAATTGTTGAGGTAAAAATTCATTTTGAGCGCAATTTCCGGGGAAATGGGGCGATTAAGATTCGGGCAGCCGTTTGGCGATTTCGCTTTCCAGCAGGTCGATCATCTGGCCGACCATGGCGTGGTCGTAGGCGAACTGGACGTTGGCGGTTTGGTACAGCGCGGGCAAGGTTTGGGTGCCGCCCTGGGCCAGCGCCAGCCGGTAATCTTCTACCGCTTTTGCCTGATCTTGCATGGCGTTGCGCCAAATTTGCAATGCGCCTAGCTGCGCCAAACCGTACTCAATGTAGTAAAACGGCGCACGGAAGATGTGCTGCTTGCGGTGCCAGCCGGTGTCCAGCACGTCTTCAAAGCCGCTGAAATCAATCTGGGGCAGGTACGTTTGCCACAGCTCGCGCCATTTGGCATCTGCCTGGCTGGCGTCTACGGCGTCTTCGATGTGCAGGTAGGCCCAATGCTGGAAGGCATCCACCACGGCCATGTACGGCCAGAAGAGCACAATTTTTTCCAGATGGGTAACAAACCAGCTGTCGGCATCTTCCTGGGTAAAAAACCCTTCTTTATTTTTGGTGATGTAGGGTGCGGTGAGCAGCTCCATGGCCATCGAGGCCACTTCGTTGAACTCCATCGGGGAGCCTTTTTGCGGCTGGTAGGGCAGCTTGTTGCGCTCAAAGTTGTGGAAGGCGTGGCCCGCTTCGTGGAACAGGGTGCGGATGTCGGAGCCGGTGCCGGTGCTGTTCATGAAGATGAACGGCCGTTCCGAAGCTGGATAATTTGTGCAATAAGCCCCCGGCGCTTTGCCTTTGCGATTGGGCATATCGAGCAAATTCTCCTGCCGCATGATGTCAAAATAGTCGCCCAGAACGGGGTCTACCTGGCGGAAAATGGTGGCGGAGGTTTGGGCCAGTTCGTCGGTGTTGGTAAACGGCCGTAACGCGGGCAGGGCATACAAAAAGACATCGGCGCTCACGTCCCAGGGGCGCAGCGTGGCCACGCCCAGCTTTTGCCGGTACCGCTCGTAGATGCGGTTGGCGGCGGGCACCACCACGTCGGCGATGGCTTGATGGAAAACGGCCGCGTCGTCAGGCGTGTAGTCGAACCGCTTTTTCTGCTGCCAGGTGTAGGCCCGAAAGTCCGAAAAGCCCGCGTTTTGGGCAATTTGCTGCCGCTGCGGCAGCAGTTCCGCCCACAAACTGTTCAGCGCTTCGCGATCTTCCAGGCGGCGTTCGGCGCTGAGCCGCCAGCCGCGCTCGCGCAGGTCACGGTCGGGGCTTTCTAGTTTGGCGGCCAGCTGTGTCAGGGTCACTTCTTCACCGTCCCACGCCACCACCTGGGAACCGATGATGCGGTTGTACACCTGGCTGCGCTTCATCTGCGCGCTCATGAGCGGCAAATTTTCCTCGCAGAACAGCTCGGCGTCGGCGCGCATGTTGCGCAGGGGGATGGCCATGCCGTCTGGCTCCAGGCCGCTCTCTAGCAGGCGTTGTTCCAGGGCATTTTCGGCCATGGCCACGTTGGGGAAAATGTCATCCAGAAATTGGTTCATGGCGGCTTCGGCCGCGTCGTCGTGGGTGTCTTGGGTGGTGGCCACGCGCAGCCGGGCGGCTCGTTCAGACAGCAGCTCGCTCAGTTTGGACCAGTCGGCCAGCCATTGGTCGATGCTGTCGGCGGTTAACGGCCGTTCCTGCAAATCTTTCACAAAGGGAGCAATTTGCTCCCAGGTCCAATCCTTGAAGGCCTCGATTGAAGTGGGTAGTTGGGTAAACATGATCTCTCCAGTTACTTTGGTTGGGGTAAATTTTGGCTGTATTGTACGGCCGTTTCCCGCTGCGGACCTGCAAAAAAGCTGCAAAAACCGCATTTGTTTAACTCAAATTAACCATTTGAATATTTTCAAATGTGGAGGCGATGATAGGTTTAAACGGGGAGATTGTCAAGCAAGTTAGGCGTCTGGGGGCAGGGCATCGCCGTGGGAACGGCCGTACCAAATCAAGAAAATGATCAGCCCAAACGGCCCGGTCATCAGCGTAAACAAGAGGGCGGGGATGCGTACCCAGGCGGGCGCGTTGTAGCGGCGGCATTGGCGGAAAATCCACGCGCCGGTGAACAAATCCAGCGCCAGCATGTGGGCCCAGCCTGCCAGCGCCCCCTGCGGGCTGCTGAGTCCGGCGCGCACGCCTTCCAGGCTCATGATGTCGAGCTTTACGTCGCCGCTGCTGGCTTGGTCTTGCCGCACGGCGTTGATGATGGCCAGCACGTAATGCGCCGCCGCGATGCCCAGCACGCTGCTGGAGCGGCTGGCTCGCTCGGTGAGGGGGTGGTTGGGGGCAAACATCATCGCCAACCAGAGCGGCATGGGGAAGCTGTTGAGGTATTTGAAGAAGGTTTCCATTGATGTCTTCCTTTTTAGGAATGAGACGCGGATGAACGCGGATGACGCGGATTTTTGTTTTTATCTGCGTTAATCTGCGTTAATCAGCGTCCTATTTAGATTGGGCTGCCAGAGGCGGAACGGCCGTTCCAACCGACTCACCCTTTCTACCAAATTGGCCACGCGCAGGCCACCCAGCGTCACCCCGGCGGTGGATTGGCCGGGGAAAATAGAATCGCCCACCAGCCACACATTTTCAACGCCGGTCGATGGCCCGCGTGCCTGCAAGATTGATTTTTGGGCAAAGCCACCCACCATGCCAGACGGCCGTCTCGTATAAAACTCAAAGGTCACCGGCGTGCCCGGCAGGCAAAGGGTGGTGGCGTCACGCAGGCCGGGCAGGGCGGTTTCGGCGGCGGTGAGCAAGCGCTCGGCGTATTCGTCGCGGCGGGCGTGGTAAGCCGCTTTGTCGCTGTGCCGCAGCTGCCACCAGGGGGCAATTGCCGTGTGCGTGGAAAGCGTGACGGCGCGCTGCCCCGTCGGGGCGCGGCTGGCATCTTCGGGGTCGGACATCGACACAAAGACGGAGTTGCCTTCGCCAAGCGGCCGTTTCGCATTCACAATAATTTGGTGGTGCCCGGCGTTGCTTGGCGGCAGTTTGGCCGCATCCACACCCAGGTACAGGGTAAACGCGCCCCAGGTGGCCTCCCGCTGGCGCACTTCTTGGGCCAATTTGGACGGCGCGTCTGCACCCAGTAAATCGCGCAGCGCCCACGGCGTCAAATTCGCCAGGATGTTGTCGGCTTCGAGGCGTAAGCCTTTGTTGGTGCGGACGGCAGCGGCACGGCCGTTTCTCATCTCAATTTCCGTCACCTGCTGGCGGAACACCACCTCGCCGCCGTTTTGGCGAATCCAGCTTACCAGCGTGTCCGCCAGCGCCCCGATGCCGCCCTGCACGTGGTTGACACCGCGCCGGGGCAAGTCCAGCGCGGCACTGCCGTAGAGGGCGTTGGCTTCGGCGCTGGTGGTTTGGGCGGAGATGAGCAGTTGGGCATCCACAAAAGCGCGGAAGAGCGGATCGTCGTTGGGCATGAGGCTGCCAATGGTGCGCAGCAGGTAGGGCAGGGAGCGCAACGTTTGCGGGCGCAGGGCGCGGGCCAGGGTGTAAACATCGTGTAGCGATTCTGGTGGCCAGGGAAACGGCCGTGACGAGACGTCCCAGGAAACATCCGCCAACATTTCCAGCGTCTGCCAGAACGGTTCGGTGCCGGGGAAAGCGGCTTGCCGCTCGGCTTGCCACTGCTGCGCATCGGCCCATTGGGTGACGGAACGGCCGTCTGGCAAATGCACCACCCAGGCGGGATCAACCGGATGGATGGGCCAGGTCAGCCCCAGCGCCTCGGCGACGCGGGCGTGGGGGCCGCCTGGGGCAAAGCCGCCAGCCAGCGTCGCCCCGGCATCAAAGCGGAACTTTTGGTGGTAAAACGTCCCGGCACAGCCGCCGGGGTAAACGTGTGCCTCCAGCACGGTGACGCGGTGCCCGGCCTTCAGCAGCAGCGCCCCGGCCGTCAGCCCGCCAATGCCAGCGCCGATGATGAGTGTGTGGGGGGAGGAGTTCGTCATAGTTTTGGTGGGTGAATACAAGTGTGCAAGTATTCAAGTTTGCAGGTGTGCAAGTGGAGTTTAACTGCGTTTCACTTGCACACTTGCCACTTGCAAAGTTGCTACTTTTTTCACTTTTCACTTATCACTTGCGCTTCACTTGCCTGCTGCCGCACATACCAGCGCGTCAGCAGCTTGCGGGCGGTGAACAATCCCCACAGACCTGGTTTATTGAACAGGATGCGGGTGAGCAGTCCGGCCAGACCGGGTTTGTGGCGATATTCGATATGTTCGTGGACTTCGGTTTGGGTGGGGGATACGGCCGTAAACTTATGCGTATGCTGCCAAAAGGCCAGCGGCCCACGCGCCTGCGTGTCGGTGAAGCCATTGCTGGAGACGTTGGAATGCACGGCCAGCCAGCGCAGCGGCAGCGGCCCAAACCAGAGGGTGAACTCGGCTTCGGACCCTTCGCCCAGCGGCTCAAAGTTGTGAATCTGCACAAAAATGGGCGGCGGCGACAGCTTTTTCAGGATGCGCGTGTCGTGGTGAAAGTTGGAAACGGCCGTTACCGGAGCGTCTACGGTGAATTTATAGTTGAATACAGGCATGATCTTCTCGTTTGTAATTGAGTAATTGGGTAATTGCGTGATTCGCCCAATGACTAATTACTCAATTACCTAATTACACTAAATCCAGCTGCCCGCTGTGCCCTTCATCATAGGCGGCCAGGATGCGTTTGGCCACTTTTTCCGGTGCGGCGGCATCTTTGGGCAGGCGCAGCGGCAGCTTGTCCCAGAACGGCGTGGCCACTGCGCCGGGCCGCACCAGGGTAATCTTTTTGCCGCGCAGCTCTTTTTGCAGCGAGGCGACAAACGCTTCTAGCCCCGCCTTGGCGGCGACGTAGGCGGCAAATTTGGGCAATTTCAACCGTTCGCTGACTGCGCCCAGGTAAACCAGATGGGCATCAGCGGCGAGCAGGGGGAGGCTGTGTTTGGTGGCCAAAAAGGGGCCGGTGAGATTGGCGTCTAGCTGCCGCTGCCAGCTGGCGGTGTCCAGGTCGGCCACGGCCGTTGTTTCAATATCCCCCACGGCGTAAATCCATAAATCAATTTGGTCCAGTTCGAGGCTGGTGGCGCGAACGGCCGTTTGCACTTCAAATTCCCGGCTCACGTCGGCGGCAAAGGCGTGGTCCACCAGGCCCTCCATTTGTTCCGGCTGGCGGCACACGGCGACGGTGGTCCAGCCGTTTTGCCTAAGTTGTGCGGCGATGGCCCGGCCAATGCCGCCAGTCGCGCCCCAAATCATTGCGGTTTTGTTCATAAAGAATCGCCTCCAAGATGGTTAAAATTATAGCAATTGCACAAGTTTTGTCAATATATTTGGCAAAATATGGACAATTACGAGGGGAAAATGTGGACAAAAAATGAATGCGCCCTGGGGTTACCAGGACGCATTCACATCAGAAGGAGGAATACTCAACGAAGTTCGAGATTGGCTGAGTTTTTATTATTTCCCCGGAAAATTTTTAGGTGAACAGTGTCTGCTTGAAAATTTTCCGGGGAAATGTCAGGCAACTAGGGCAGCAGTACGCCGTCGATGACGTGGATGATGCCGTTAGAGGCTTGGATGTCGGTGATGATGACCTGCACGGTGTCGTTCAGGAACACTTCGCCATCTTCCGTCACGGTGATGGTGACGTCTGCACCGTTCAGCGTGGTGGCAGATTCCAGCGTCACCACAACTTCGGCCGGGACTGCGCCGTCAACCACGTGGTACAGCAGGATGTCGGTGAGTGCGCCAGCCGGGTCTTCCAGCAGGGCGGCGACGGTGCCTTCGGGCAGAGCGGCAAAAGCGTCATCGGTCGGAGCAAAGACGGTGAAGGAGCCTTCACCAGACAGGGTCTCAACCAGGCCAGCGGCATCCAAAGCGGCCACCAGGGTGGTGAAACGGCCGTCGGCCACTGCAATTTCTGCAATCGAGGGCAGTTCTTCAGCCGTCATGCTGGGCGGCAGCAGTACGCCGTCAATCACGTGAATGATACCGTTGGATGCTTCGATGTCGGTGATGATGACCTGCACAGTGTCGTTCAGGAAGACGTTGCCGTCGGTTACGGTAATGGTGACATCTTCACCTTGCAGCGTGGTGGCAGATTCCAGCGTCACGACGGTTTCGGCCGGGACTGCGCCATCAACGACGTGGTACAGCAGGATGTCGGTGAGTGCGCCAGCCGGGTCTTCCAGCAAGCTGGCGACGGTGCCTTCGGGCAGAGCGGCAAAAGCGTCATCGGTCGGAGCAAAGACGGTGAAGGAGCCTTCACCAGACAGGGTCTCAACCAGACCAGCGGCATCCAAAGCAGCCACCAGGGTGGTGAAACGGCCGTCTGCTACCGCAATTTCAGCAATTGAAGGCGCCATCTCTTCTTCAGCGGCGGCCATGCTCGGCGGCAGCAAAACGGCGTCGATTACGTGGATAACACCATTAGATGCTTCGATGTCGGTGATGATCACCTGAACAGTTTCGTTCAAAAAGACGCTGCCATCGGTCACGGTGATGGTGACATCTTCACCTTGCAGGGTGGTGGCGGAATCCAGGGTCACGACCGTTTCGGCCATCACAGCCCCATCAACCACGTGGTAGAGCAGGACGTCGGTCAATGCGCCTTCGGGGTCAGCCAGCAGGCTTTCTACCGTGCCTTCCGGCAGGGCGGCAAAGGCGTCATCAGTGGGGGCAAAGACGGTGAAGGAGCCTTCGCCGGAGAGGGTTTCAGCCAGGCCAGCTGCCTGCACGGCGGCGACGAGGGTGGTGAAACGGCCGTCGGCGACGGCAATGTCTACGATGCTATTCATCTCTGCCATTGGCTCTTCGGTCGGTTCTTCCACCATCTCTTCTTCCATCGGTTCTTCGGTGGGAGCGACGGTTGGTTCGGCCGTTGGCTCTTCGGCAACTTCTTCGCTGCCGCCACAGGCGACCAGCACGAGGCTAAAAATCAGTAACACGATAAGCGTTTTCAGGTTTTTCATGATGTTCTTCTACTCCATTTCTATTGTTTGCGAACACAGCAAAGTAGCGATTGATGGTGTGGCTGTGTTCAAAGCTCTATTTGTAAAATGATTGGTTTTTGCGCGCACAATCACCAGTCTTGCCGATTTTCTGGCCGGGCGATTTGTTCACCCTTTGCCCAGAAATACGACGGGGCGCTGGTTTTGTACCTGTCTTGCACGGGTTTTGTTAAGGTTTAGCTCATAAATGGGGTAGAAGATTGGACAAAAAACGGCCGTTCCTCCTCTAAACCTCAAAAAAAGCGAGATGGGGTGGAACGGCCGTTTTCAATTTTTACAAAGAGAGCAAAGAGCTTTAAGAGGTCTTTTTCTTTTTCCTCTGTGTGCTCTGTGGCAAATTTATTTACACAGTTTTGAGGTATTCGCGGATGAGCAAAGCGGCCGTGGCCCCTTCGCCAGCGGCGCTGGCCACCTGCTTGGTGCTGCCCGCCCGCACGTCCCCGGCGGCAAAAATGCCCGGCACGCTCGTCTCCAGCGCCGACGGTTCTCGCCCGCCAAACGGTGCCAGCGGGCCGTCGTGGACCAAATCGTGCCCCGTGACCAGGAAGCCCCACGGGTTTTGCTGCACGGCGCTTCCGGCCAAAAAGCCCGTGTTGGGCGTGAGGCCGATGAAGATGAACGCGCCGTCCACCGCCAACGCTTCTTCGCGGTTGGTTTGGCTGTTGCGCAGGGTAAGCTGGTTCAATTTTGAGTCTGCCCCGCCAAATTCGGCGACCTCGGTGTGCCAGCGCACCTCAATTTTTGGCTCGCTCAACACCTTTTCCTGGATGATTTTGCTGGCGGTGAATTCGCCGCCGCGCACCAAAATGGTCACTTTGTCGGCAAATTTGGTCAGCAGCAGACTTTCTTCTGTGGCGCTGTTGCCGCCGCCCACCACGGCAATCTCCTTACCTTTGTAAAACGGCCCGTCGCAGGTGGCGCAAAAATGCACGCCCGCGCCGATGTAGTCGGATTCGCCCGGCACGTTGAGGCGGCGGTAGCGGCTGCCGGTGGCGATGAGCAGGGCACGGCCGCTGTATTCGCTGCCGTCGCCGGTGGTGACGCAATGGTAATTGTCGTGGCTGTGGATGCCCGTGACGTCTTGCGCTTGCAGCAGCTCTACGCCGAACTTTTCCGCCTGTTGGCGCAGCCGGTTGGCAAAGTCGATGCCCTGGATGCTTTCCGGGAAGCCGGGCATGTTGTCTAGCTTTTCGGTGGCGGCGGCCTGGCCGCCCAGGGCAGCGCGTTCAATCACCAGCGTGTCGATCCCTTCGCGGGCGGTGTAGAGGGCGGTGGTAAGCCCGGCTGGCCCGCCGCCAACGATGACCAAGTCGTAATGGTGGCGGCTGGCGGTTGTTTTGAGGCCGAGCTTTTTGGCCAGGTCGGCGTTGCTGGGTTCGGTGAGATGGCTGCCATCGCCAAAAACGATGGTGGGGATGATGCGTTTGCCGTCGTTGGTTTGGATGACAAACTGTTCGGCGTCGGCGTCTTGCTCGATGTCGATCCAGTTGTAGGGAATTTGGTGTTCGCCCAGGAATTGCTTGCTGCGGCGGCAGTCGGGGCACCAGTACGCGCCGTAAACGGTAATAGTTGGTTCGGTCATGAGTTCTCCTTATTAAATGGGACGCGGATAAACGCGGATGAACGCGGATTAAATTTAGTAAATCTGCGTTCTATTATTTGTTTTGGAAGATCGTTGCAGCTGTTTCGACTCTTGTTTGGATAGATGGGGTGTCTGCGCGAAAAATTACGAATCTTTTTGAGCAAGTTGGTTTTTGTTTCACGCCAAGTCGCTAAGGAACAAAAATTATTTCTCTTGGCGGCTTCGCGTGAAACCGTCTTGTTTATGAATCTCCTTTCGGATTTTCGTTTTTGAAGAGTTGGGCGAAGGGGCGGAAGTGGTGGGGATTGGAGAGGATGTCGGTGTTGTCGCAGAGCTGATCCAGGTTGCCGAGGCCGGGGGGAAGGGCACGGATTTGCGGGTCTTGGATTTGGCGGGAGAGGGCGTCGGCGTATTGGTCGGTGTGGATGATGCGATACGGCCGTTCATGAAAAAACCCCACTTCGGCAGGCAGCGGTTCAGTCAATTTCAGTTCATTCTGCCATCTGGCCACATGCAGGTACGCCTGGTTAAGGGCGGCTTCCCGCGCTTGCCAATTATCGGCCTGCCAGACGGGCTGGAACAGCGGCTGCAGATCGCGGGCGCAAGCCAATCGGGCAAAGGCGGTGCCGAACCATTTGGGGTACGGGGCGTGCTGCCTTTCCAGCAAAAAGGCGAGCCGCATGATGTTTTGCACCTGCCGCGCCGCCAAAAGGCGCGAGCCCAGATCGTCCCCCACGTCGCCGGTGCGGCTGACGAACACATCTTCCTGGGCGATGCGCGTCCACTGCCCGGCCAGCAGGTAAAGCCAGAGATCGTGCGGGTAAAAGTGCAGCGTCTGGCGCAGCTGGGTCATTTCGCCAAGATTGTCGTGGAAGAGACGGCCGTTCCGCACCGTGGCCAACATCTGCGAAGGCAAACAGAGCCAATCGACGGGCTGCATGGGTTGGTTGAGGTCTAAGGCCAGATAGCTGTGAGCAAAGCGGGCGGCGGTGGTCAGCTCGATGGCGTGGTTGACGGGCGGCGCGTCGAGGTAGGTGAGGTTGAGGGTATTGTCGTTGTGACGGCCGTAATGCGTGGGATAGCCACGAAACGTCAGGGGAAGTTCATTTTTCAGCAATTCGTCGATGGCGGGGGCCAGTTCGGTAAAATCGGCTTCGGTCAGGAAGAGCGTGCCGCGCGGTCCCCAGTCGTGGTCGCGGGATTGGGGCGTGTCGAAGCCGAGCACGTCGGAGCCGCCGCCCAGCCGCCCGGCGGCGTAGCGCAGGCTGGGGAAGTGGTGGTGGAGTAACGGCCGTATCGCTTCCGCAAAAAATTGTTCACACAAATCCAGCCCCTGGATAAAGGGCAGCGCCATCATTTCGTTCATCGTTTCACTCCTTAATTTTAGCTTTAGGAGTTACGCACTTGGAACATTTTTTGACACGAATGGCACGAATTTCACAAATAATCTCGAAAAATTCGTGTGGATTCGTGTAATTCGGGTCAACTGCGTAAGTCCTAAGCTTTTAGGATTTCGTGGGGTTCAGCGTGAAACGTGCTGCGTGAAGTGCGGAGAGTTACGCATCACACATCATGATCTGTCAACCACTTAAATTTCCAAAGAGCCTAATTTTATTCTAGCTGAACCCTGCTATAATCCCACCAAGCCAGATTTCGGAGATTCAGATGAGTGAGCAATACCCAGATTATGTTTCGCGGCGATTGGCCCAGGCGCGGGCTTTGCTGCAAGAAGATGATTACGGCCAGATGGATGCGGCGGCGCTTTGTTTTGAGGTGCTGGCTAGTTTTCCTGATCTGCATGAGGCGTCTGAGCTGGTTTTGCAGGCGTTTAGCGATCCGTGGCTGATTCGGGACAACCGCAAGGCGATTGGGCGGCACGTGGATGAGTGGGACGACCGCCCCTGGCAGCAGCGGCGGCGGCTGGCGCTTTCGTTTCGCTACACCAGCCGGTGGGACGGCCGTTTCCGCCAATACGATGAATCTGTAGACCCCGACGATGTGCTGCCCGCCGACGTGCGCGACATGCTGGATGAAGGACGCCGCCAGCTTTTGCAAGATTATTTGCTGGGGCAGTCGCGCGGCAGCGAGATGGCCTGGCCCATCTTTTTGGCAGCGTTTAAGCGCACCGCCAAGCCAGAGGTGGCGATGCTCTGGGTGGGGCATCTCTACGCCGATCAAGGCTATTTTGCCGAGGCGGTGGACGTGTTGGAGATGCTGCTGGCCCAGTTCCCAGAGTCGCAAGACGGCCGTCGCCTGTGGGCAGAAGTGCGCTGGTGGCGGGATTACCAACTGCGCATCCCCTGGATTCCGCCGCGCACTGGTTCAAACGGCCGTCGCTACCGCCAGATGATGGCCCAAATCGATCCCGATTTTGCCGCCGAGCCAGATGTTTATGACGCGCCATTTGAGCACATTCCCCCCAATTTGGAGAACTTGCCAGACGATTTTACCTTGCCGCAGCCGGTGCAGGCGGAGCTGATTGCCCGGGTGGATGAGGTGTTGGCCGCTTTGCCGCAGGAGATTGGGTGGGGAACGGCCGTAGATTGGAGCTACCTGGACAAGCTAGAAAGCGGCGACATCGACACCAGCCAATTCCCCGAATGGGCCCAATATTTGCTGCTAGAAATCGACGATCCGCAGCAGGAGCTGTTCCTCAAGCAATACCTGCTCAGCTACTTCTCCAACCCGCCCCTCTTCGACGACGGCGATGACGAAGAGGACAGCTTTTTCCCCGATTAGGAAGCAGAAACATTTTACCTGCGAGATTGGAGATTGGAGACTGGAGATTGCAAACCCCCAATCTCCAATTTCCAATCTCTAATCCCCCAAAAGGAACTCAGCACTTGCAATTACCAACCTACCCACTGCAATTTTGGCTGGCGGCGGTGGCCACGGCGCTGCTGATTGGCATCTCCAAGGCGGGGTTTGGCGGCGGGCCGGGGGTGATTGCCACGCCGCTGCTCTCGCTGGTGCTGCCGGTGCCAGAAGCGGCGGCGCTGCTGCTGCCCATTTTGCTGCTGGCAGATCTGTTTGCCGTGCGCCATTACACCAATCAGGTAGACAAACCGAGCCTGCGGGCGCTGCTGCCAGGGGCGCTGTTGGGCATTTTGCTGGGCGCATTCTTTTTCCGCCAGTTCAGCGACCAGGAGCAGGTGTTGAAGCTGGGGATGGGCATTTTGGCGCTGGCGTTTGTGCTGTACCAGGCAGTGCGCAGCCGGATTTTGCAGGTGGTGGGTGGGAAACGGCCGTCTCCCCTCACCGGCTTCATTCTGGGCACAACGTCTGGTTTTACCTCCACCCTGGCCCACGTCGGCGGCCCCCCGATGATGATTTACATGCTGCCGCAAAAGCTGCCCCGGAATTTGTTTGTGGGGACAACGGCCGTATTCTTCTTCATCATCAATCTGGTGAAACTGGTTCCCTACGCGTTGTTGGGTTTGCTGGTGGTGGGCAACCTCAGCGTCACTTTGCTGCTGCTGCCGGTGCTGTTTGTGGGCACCCGGCTGGGCGTCTGGCTCAACCAGCGCTTTAGCGAGCTTTGGTTTAACCGCGTTGTCTATGCCATTTTGCTGCTGGTTGGCCTCCAGCTCATCCTCGGCCAAAGCTTCATTAGCCTCATTTTTGGCTGAAAAATAGATTTTGACACGTGATACGTGAGGCGTGACGAAGCAGTTCACGTATCACGCTTCACGTATCATTCAAGTGACCTCTGTGGCCAAAACCAGTATAATCCCCGCATGATTCAAGCACTAATTTTCGACTTTGACGGCCTGATTTTCGACTCTGAAACCCCTGATTTTGTCTCCTGGCAAGAAACATACGCCGCCCACGGCGTTGAACTTTCGCGTGAGGTGTGGGCGGCCCAAATTGGCACCATCACCTTCAACCCGTATCTGCACCTGGAAGCGCTGCTGGGGCGGCCGGTTGACCGAACCGCCGTTCACGCCAGCCGCAAGGCGCGGGACAACGAACTGATCGCCGCCCAAACCATTCTGCCCGGCGTGGTAGATTATTTGGCGCAGGCGCGGGCGCTGGGGCTACAAATCGCCATCGCCTCTAGCTCTGACCATAAGTGGGTGGATGGCCATTTGCAGCGGTTGGGCCTGTTTGACCAGTTTGAGCACATTTTTTGCAACGATGACGTGGGTGGCGTGGGCAAGCCAGACCCGGCGGTGTACCGTGCGGCCGTTTCTGCCCTGAACATCGCCCCACACGAAGGATTGGCCCTGGAAGATTCGCCCAATGGGGTGACGGCGGCCAAGGGTGCGGGGCTGTGGTGTACGGCCGTTCCCAACCAGATGACCCACGACCTCAACTTTGACCACGCCGACTACCGCCTGAGCGCCCTCACCCAGATGCCGCTCAGCCAGCTCATCGCGGAGGTGACCCGTGGCGCAAGCTAACCCACCTGTCCCCCAGCCGGGGCTGAGCAACGCGGAGAAAATTGTGGAATTTCATACGGCCGTTGGGGCGCCGGTGCCGGAAAAGCCAATGGTGCCGCCGCTAGAGATTTTGCAGCTGCGCCAAAAATTGCTGCAGGAAGAATTTGCGGAGGCGAGTGAGGCGTTGGGGGAATTAACGGCCGTTCTGCAAGCGGGCCAACCCATTCAGCCCACCGCCGTAACCGACTGGGTGCATGAACTGGCCGACCTGCTCTACGTCACCTACGGCGCAATTTTGGCCTGTGGCGTCGATCCCGACCCCGTTTTTGCCGAAGTCCACCGCGCCAACCTGAGCAAAGCAGGCGGCCCCACCCGCGAAGATGGCAAAGTGCTCAAGCCCCCCGGCTGGCAGCCCGCCGATGTGCGTGGGGTGATTGAAAAACAAGTGAATGGAAGAAGTGGAGATTAGAGATTGGAGACTGGAGATTAAAAGCGCCCCATCTCTAATCTCCAGTCTCCAATCTCCCCCAAAATCATGAAACTGAGTGAACGTGCCCTAAAAGACCAGCTTTACGAGATTGCCGACAATGAGTTTGCCCTGCCGGAGCAGGCCAAAGCGCTGCCCCGTGCTCTGGAAATGCTGCCTCACCTGGGCAGCCCGGATGCGGAGCTGCGGGACGATTTGCTCTACAGCACGCTGGCCACCTGGATTTTGGCGGACAAATTTGAGGACGATGATCTAAAAACGGTGCTGCGCCAATTGCTTACGGAGGAGCATCTGTTTTACAAGCTGGGCGAGTTGGACACGGATTCGGTGTTTATGCGCAGCTTTTCGGTGCTGCTGCTGCCGTTGATTTTGAGCTGTCATCGGAAACGGCCGTTCCTCATGCCCTACGAACTGCGCGAACTCAAAGTAAAATTGCTGGATTATCTGGAGCGGGAGCAGGATTTGCGCGGCTTCATTCTAGACGAGGATGAATTTGGCGAGTCAAAAGGGTGGGCCCATGCCGTTGCCCACACCGCCGACGCCCTGGATGAGCTGGTGCAGTGCAAAGATATGGGCAGCGAAGAGCTGCTGGAAATTTTAGACGCCATCCGCCAGCGCATCGCCGAGCCGAAGGTGGTTTTTACCCATTCCGAGGATGAGCGATTGGTGACGCCGGTGATTGCCGCCCTGGGGCGCAAGCTGCTCACCCCCGCCGACGTGAAAAGCTGGCTGGAGGGGTTTGTGCCCCTGGCCCAGCAAACGGAGCCATTCCCCGACTGCTACCGGCAGACGCAAAACGTGAAGAACTTTCTGCGCAGTCTCTACTTCCGCGCCCGCAAGCCAGAAACGGCCGAACTCATCGGCGAAAACAGCGCCAACGCCCTGGCCGAGCTGGTTGGCAAAACCCTGCAAACCATCGCCCTGTTCTAAAAACGCATGTTACGCGACGAAAACCTCTGAGGTTTCTCGTTACACTGGAAATGTTTCTAAATTGCAAAACCTCAGAGGTTTGCAAAAAGAGTGCGTAACATCAGTTAAAAAATTTGGATGCGGATGAACGCGGCCAAGCGCGGATTTTTTTATTCATCCGCGCTCGTCCGCGTCCCTAAAAAACTCGCTCGTAATGGTCTACCGTGGGGAACGGGTCGTAAAAGTGGTGGAGCAGCGCCCGCCACTGCTGGTATTCGGCTGATTGGCGGAAGCCGATGGTGTGGTCTTCCAGCGTTTGCCAGCGCACCAGCAGGATGTACTGGTTGGGCGACTCCACGCATTTTTGCAGCTCGTGGCTCACGTACCCGCCCATCCCGGCAATGATGGTTTGGGCCTGGGCAAAAGCGGCTTCGAAAGCGGCCGTTTCTCCCCTCTTCACGTTCAAAATAGCAACTTCTAAAATCATCGGGGTCTCCTTGAGTAGTGTTGTAAACCTGACAGGTTTATGAAGAGCCTGGTTATTAAGCTAAGTTTGCTCAGCAAGGATACTTTATAGCGAAGGAACGTCGTAAACCTGTCAGGTTTTTTAGCCAAGCTCTTCATACGCCGCCAAGAACCAGGGGTGGATCAGGCGCAGGCTGGCCCGCTGCTGCCAGAGGTAGTTCAGATACACCCGGCAGGCGGCGTCGAGGTTGTGGGCTACGGCCGTTTCCAATTCAGGCAAATACGGCGGCTCCCCCGGCTGGTCCCACTTGATTTTGTCGGCGATGAACACAATCTTGTCTAGCAAGCTGGCCCCGGCCTTGAGCGTGGTGTGGCAGCCGATGGCGCTGAGAACGGCCGTATCCGCCACGCCAAACAGTTCCCGCGCCACCACCACACTCAGCTTTTGGTGCAAAATCATGGGGAAATCGGCCTCGCCGGGCAGCACAGGGATGCCAAACGCAGCACACATTTCAACACGCACCTCGTTGGGAATGACGGCGCTGATGTCGTGCAGCCAGCCAGCTGTTTCTGCGCCATCGGCATCCGCGCCAAACTGGCTGGCCAACCGCCGCGCCTCCTGCGCCACGCGGTGCACGTGCCCGGCGATCTTGGGGTATTGGTGATGGGTGAGAACGGCCGTAACGTCCCGCCCCAGTTCGCCCGTTAATTCAATAGTTGCAAAATAAGGTTGTAATTGTGGATGCATCTGCCAAGCTTAGCACAAATCGTAGGCGGAACCGTTAGAAAAATTTGCCAGACTGATGGTGAAATCTTGCAAAAATTCGTGGCATAGAGCACAAAAGTTTTTGCGTTCATAGTGACCGCCGATATGTTTGAAACTTTTGTACTCTCCAGTTCCGTGGAGACAAAAATGATCCAGATAAAAAAATATGTACCCTGGCTTTTGATCCTGATTTTGCTAACAGGCTGTGGCTTGTTAGCGAGCGATGATGGGGGAAACGGCCGTGCCGACAACGACACCGTCGCCGAAACCGAGACCGCCCCCGCCGCAGAAGAATTCAAATGCGACGTTGACCCGCCTGCCGCTGGCAAAAGCAACGTCTGCGGCGAAATCCTCTGGAACGGTAGCGGCGCGGCCGATTTAGACGTGAAGCTTTGTGCCGATTTCTCTTCCTTTAGCGGCTGCGGCGGCCAGGAATTTTTGGCCACCACCGACGCCGATGGCCAATACCTGTTCAAAGATATCGACCCCGGCGTGTATGCCCTGTCTGTGCGCGTGTTCAACAGCGACGACTGGCTCTACATTTCCAGCGGCATTCTCAGCTCTGCTGATTTTGAGGTGAACGCAGGCAAAACATTGGCCATTGGCCGGCAGAATATCTTCAAGCTGGATGTGAAACCCGTGTCGCCGCGCAACGGCAGTAAGGAGTCTGATGCCGATGTGACGCTCGATTGGCAAGATTATCCTGGCGCGGAATATTATCTGGTGTCGCTCTACCCGGATGAAGGGGACGCCATTGTGCTGGATAAACGATCCAATGAATCGTCGCTGCGGGCCGATCTGCTGCCGGTAAGTTGTGGCTATCGCTGGAGCGTGGAAGCGTTCAACAGTGATCGGATCAAGATTGCCGAGATGGCTGAACAGTTCGATTTTGTCGTAGACAGCCTGGATGGTTCTTGCCAATTGGCCGTTCAGGAACCGGCCGACGGCGCGGAAATTCGCGGGGAGGGCATTGTGCTGGATTGGGACGACAGCCCCGTGGCCACCACCTACAAAATCCTCATGTGGAACGATGATGATCCCAACAAGGCCAACGTGCTCGATTTTGAGCAGGTGAACGAATCCAGCTACCGCTTCGACCAGACGCTGGAACCTGCCCGCTACGTCTGGTCTGTCACCGCCTACGACGAAAGCGGCGATAAAGTTGGCGGCACGGAGATTTTTGATTTCACGGTACGGCCGTAACTTCTGCCAATAAATAAAATCAAAGATTTCGCAGATTTGCCAGATTTTTTAATCTTGGGTCTTTAGGATTTCGTGGCGTTTGGCTTAAAGCGTGATGCGTGAAACGTGATAACGCTCTGGTCACGCTGCACGTTTCACGCATCACGGGCTGTAAAACCCCTGAATTCCCAAAGAGCCTTAATCTTTTATCTGCGAAATCTTTGATGAATTCCTTTTCTTATTTGCGGTTTTACGGCCGTTCCCTCTCCTCCGCCGGCAGCAAAATCAACAGCCCCAGGATCCCCATGTTGGCGTACAGCAAGGGGCTCATGAACGGCGCACCGCGCAAAAAACGCTCCGGCACGATCGCCGCCGCCGAGGTCAGGTTCGCTGCCACGTGGAAGTACGTGCCCAGTACCCCCGTGAGAATCAGCAGCAGCATCGCCGCCACGTAGGTCCACAGCTCCACCCGATTCAGCTTGCCCTGGATGGCCCCCGCACCCAACGGTACGATGGTGGCAAAAACGCCTACCGCCAGCGGCAGCCACAGCCAGGCGTTGTCGAACCCGGTGCGGGCATGGTCCCAGGCGCTGCTCACCACGGCCACCAGCGTGCCCAGGCTCACCATGAAAAAGTAAGCCTGCGTTTTGCTGTAGGGCAGGCGCAGCCGTCGTTGGCCGCCCAGCATCAGCGTGCCGCTGTCTGGTTTTGTTTCTTGCCAGGCGGCGCTGAGCCCCAGCAGCCCCACGCCGGCAAAGGCGAAGGGAGCCAGAACCGGCGGTGCCCAAACCAGCAGCGAGAGCGTCACCTGCTGCCCGGCGGGGGCGGCGGGCAAAATGCCCCGGACGAAGTGAAACCACGCCCCCAGCACCCCCACCACCATGCTAGAGAGGAAAACGGCCGTTGCCAGCCCCACCGCCACATTCCGCCGCCGCAAAGCCAGCAGCCCCGCCACCAGCAGCAAAATGCCCGCCGCTGGCCCAAACAGAATCGGAATCCATTCACGGGCGCGGATCGTCTGGTTGAGCACGTGCGCCAGGTAAGTATCTACGCCCAGCATAATCTCGTTAAACGCCGCCATCAGCAGGATTGCCTGATCGCGGGAGAGGGGCAGCCGCCAGCGGGCAGCTGCCGGGTACAGGGTTGCCAGATAGCTCATGCTGCGGCCTCCTATTCGCCCGCTGCGCTGATGTCTAGCAGCGGCGGCGGGCCGTATTCCACCGGCTCCAGGCCGTTGGCTTCCAGCTTTTCGTTCACAATCTCAATCAGTTCCGCCCGTTCATGCAGCATTTCGTAAGCGCCATGCCACTGCACGTAATCGGCCCCTTGCATCCAGGTGCCAAACTTGGCGGTGCGCCCCCAATGGTGCCACAAATTAAAGTAGACAAAATCGATCGGTTCGTCGAACGGTTCGGCCGTCATCAAGCCATTGTCGATGAGCGGTTGCACAATTTGGTCGCTTTCTTCTACCCACAGGTTCACCTGCTCTACGGCGTTGTCGGCATCGCTGTAGAACGTTTCGATGAAGTTGCTGTTGTGGCATTCGGTGCAAACGCCCTGCATGCGCACCATGTTGTCTTGCCAGGCGGGGCGGCGCGCGCTAATCGGCGCGGCCAGGAACCAGGTGAGGCGGTCGCCCACATCGTGGGTGGTGCCGGTGGTGCCAAAACCGCTCATGTGGCAGACGGCGCAGGTGGCAGCTGGAATGTCGTTCACGGTGAGCGTGCCCGGTTCGGCGTCCCAATGCCAGTTGTCGCCATCGGTCATGTAGGCGATGCCGTGGGGCGATTCCTGGTAAATTTCCCACTGCGGATGGTCTGGCCCGATGTGGCAAGAATTGCACGTTTCTGGCTTGCGGGCCTGTTCCAGGCTGAATTCGTGGCGCAGGTGGCAATCCTGACACTGCCCCACGGAGCCGTCGGCGGCGGGCTTGCCTACGTCGTGGCACCGTTCGCAGGCGAATTGGGTGATGGCTGGCCCTTCCAGGGCGTGCAGCGAGTTGCGGGCGCGTACTTTGTCATCAATAAAGCCGCCTTCGGGAACGGCCGAATATTGGGCCAGCAGTTCCGCATTCAACGCATCCTGCCCGGCATAGGCCACGTAGGCGGGCAGGGCGTGACGGCTCTGATTGAACTGGGCCACTTCGGCCTCGTGGCAATCTTCGCACATGGCGGTGGTGGGAATGTTGAGGACGTAGGTGCCTTCATGCTCGATCGCTTCGGGATAATCGGCATCGACCTCATGGCAGTCGCGGCAGGTGACTTCGGCGGCGGCCATGGTGCTGTGGCCGTACTGTTCCACAATACCGGGGGTGTTGCGCTCGTGGCAGGTGACACAGTCGTCGTCGCTGTCGGCCAGCACGTTGACCGGTTCGTTGACGGCCGTTTCGCTGCCGCGTTGGCTGATGGCCATGATGACCAGCGTTAGACCAATGACAACCGCCACGGCCACCAATCCAAGAATAAGCAGCCGGAAAGAGCTGCTGTGGGTGGGTGTTTGTTCACTCATAAAAAACCTCCTGATTTTTGAAAAAAGTCGCCAACTTTGTGGTTGTGGGGGGTGAAGGGTGGGAACGGGAGACGATGTGGTGGAGAACGGCCGTTCCCAGCATCACCAAAGCGGCAAGGACGGGTAAAAGCGCGCCCCAACCGGCGGCGCTGAGCACCCAGCGGCCACGCCAGGCTGCGGGCCAAAGCTGCGTGAGCGGCAGTAAGGTGAGGATGAGGCCGATGACACCAGCGGTAAACAGGCGGTTGCCCTTTACGCTGGCCCACTCTGCTTGCGCGGTGGCCATAATGGAGAGGGAGATGAAGCCCAGCAGCAGCCAATGCAGGTAGGAGATGCGCAATCCCGCCTGTTCGGCCCAGCGAGCGGCCTGGGGAAGAATGATGATGAGCAGTGCAGTGGCTTTGAGCCCCAGAAAGAACAGGGGGATACGGTTTATCCTAGCGGATTGCCCCAGCACGCGCAAGTGCCCCCACAAGCCCAGCCCCACCAGCAATGCGCCCAAACCGCCAATGAGGCGCAGCGGCGTGTTGAGCAGATGGGTGGGAATGCCCAGAATAAACAGCACCGGCAGGCCGATGAGCATCAGGTCGTGGCTGCGCTGGGCCAGGGGGTGCTGGCTGGCCTGCGGCTGCCGGGCGTAAAGCAGGCCCAGCACGGCCAGTACAAACCAGCCTTCGGCAAATTCATCCAAAAAGAGATGGGTGAAGGCCATCGACCAGAGCGGATTTTCGATGCGCAGCAGGGTGAGCAGGGGCAGGCCCCAGCCGCCTAAAGAAGCAAAGAGCATGAAGAGAACGGCCGTATCCCACAACCTCAGCGGCAGCAGCCGCACCGCGCCGCGCGTGTAGCGCCAATAGTGCCAGGCAAACAGGTACCAGCCGATCACGTTCAGCCCGGCGGCCATCACCGAGAGGGGCAGGCTGCGCTGGCCCACGCTGGCGCTGCGGTAGCCAAACAGCAAAAATGGTACGTAGGCCAGCAGGGCAAAAATGAGCGTCAGGCCGATGGTGCGGGGGATGGTGGGGGGAAGCGGCCGTTTCACAAAAACGGGTAGGCGGGCGGAAATGAGCGCCATCAAAGCCGGGGTCACCCAGCCAAAATACATCAGGTGCGAGTGGGCGTGGCGCAAATTGCTAAACTGCAAGCCCCAGGGAAAGCCCAGGGTGACGCCAAAGCGCATCAGCACGCCGGTGCTGCCTGCCAGCACAAACAGGGCCAGCGCCAGCCACCAGAGGCGCTCTAGTTTGGCGGCTGCGGGCGGTTGGTTAAGGGTGGGGGTCAATTTCATGGCAGGTCCTGGTTGGGGGCAAAGCAAATCAAAAAGGGGAGGTCAATCGCCGCTGTGGGGCAAATAGCTTCGCAGGTGCGGCAGTAGGTGCAGGCGGCGACGTTGACCAGGCTGGCCTTTTGGCCCAGCAGCGCCAGCGCTTTTTCTGGGCAGGCGGCCACGCAGCTGCCGCAGCCTGTGCAGTGAAGGGAATCGATTTTGGGCAGCCATTCTGTACGCATGAGGGTAATGTAGCGGGGAACGGCCGTATTCACCTTGATGCGGATCAAGCAACTTGATCTAAATCAAGTTTGGAGGGGAAATTAAATCATGGCGATGCTGCGCAGGAGAGCGGCGTTGACGATGATGATGCGGTGGCGGTCGAACTGGATCGCCCCGGTTTCTTGCAGCGTGCGCAGCGTGCGGCTGACGGATTCCGGCGTGGTGGCCAAGTAGGCGGCAATCGCTTTGCGGGTGACGCCCGCTTCCAGAATGGAGTCCCCTTCGGCTTGTTGCAGCAAAAAGCGGGCCAGCCGGGCTGTCACGCCGTAGAGGGTGAGGTTTTCGATTTGGGTGGCAAAGTAGCGCACCCGCTGGGCCAGCGCTTGGATGATCGCCTGGGAAAAGCGGGGATTTTCTAGCATGAAGCTGCGCAGCAGGAGGGCGGGCAGCGCCCAAATTTGGCTGGTTGTCAGCGCCGCCACGTTGGCCGGGTTGGGGCCGCCATCAAAAACGGCAATGTCGTTGAACGATTCGCCCGCCCCGGCCAGATGTAGGATTTTTTCGTTGCCATCGGCGCTGAGCTTGAAGATTTTGACGCTGCCGCTTTCGATCCACCACAGAAATTGGGCTTCTTCCCCTTCCTGCAAGATGGTTTCTTCGGCCTGGAAGATGAGGGTGCGTGACTGTTGCAGCAGCCGTTTTTGCTCGGCAGCGGTTAAAAAGCTGTAGTAGGGATGGCTTTGCAGCAGTTTTTGGATAGCGGCCGAATTCATAGGACCTCTTTACGGCTCGGATTCTGCGGGTTCTTTGGGTTCTTCATACGGCCGTTTCCACAACAAAAACAGCGTCAACATCAGCACCATGCCAATCAAAACCAGCTGCACCGTGGCCGATGAACTGTCCACACCCGCCACAATCGCGCCGCCCGATTTGGCGGCTGGGGCACTTTTGTTGAAAATGCCGGAATCCGCTTCGCCAATCACCGTCGGATTTTCGACCACGGCCGTGCCGTCCAGCGCCAGCAAATAATCCACAATCAGGTCCACTTGCTCCGTGGTGAGCCGCTGGCCGTAATCTTGCGGCATGATGTTGGGCATGCAGGGGCCGTTGGGGCATTCTGGCGCCAGGGCGTAGTTTGGTTCCACAATCGACTGGCGGATATATTCTTCGGCCGTCACGCCGGGGATGCGCCCGGTGGCCTGGTAGCCAATGTCAGACAGGTCTGGGCCTACTTTGTGCCCTTCGCCAAGGGGGCCGATGGCGTGGCACGCACCACAGCCGGAATTGAGAATGATTTCCTCCACGGTGCTGCCCTGCACGGGGCGGGGCGTGGGCGTGGGGGCTGGCGTGGGCGTGGGTTCGGTAGATGCCGGCGTGGCGGTGGCGGCCATTTCGGCCAGCTCTGCGGCGGTGGGTTGGGGCAGCTCATCGGTCATTTGGGCGCGCAGAATTGCTTCGCACTGGTTGATGCCTGGTTCTGGGTCTGGCATGCACCAGAGCGGATCTGTTTTGCGCGTTTTGAGCAGCGGCACGTACCACAGCACAATGTCTTCGCCGGAAATGGGCTCGCCGTTGAGCCATTGGCGCGGCGGCTGGAAGGTGTCGCCGGGGCCGGGGGAGAGCGGCTGTTCCCCTTCTAGCTCGTTTTCGCGCAGCACAAAGACGCGGGCCTCGTCTAGCCCCAGCGGGTCGGTGGGCAGCATGGTCCAGCGGTAGAGCAGGTCATCGTCGCCGGTGGCGATTTTGTACCCTTCGGGGCCGAGGTTATCGACGAAGGGGAAGAGCTCGGTTTCGCTCTCCATTTCGGTCCATTCGGTGCCTTGCCACAGCCAGACCTGATCATCTTCTGGGCCGTCTAGATCGAGGTCGATGCGCCAAAACGGCCGATAAATCGACAAATCGTCGCAGCCGGGGCCGTAGGAGACAAAGCGGGGTTCGAAGGTGCCGTCGGCGTAGAAGCGGATGATTTCTTCGTACCGGTAGCAGCAGATGCAGTTGGGCCAGCGGGTGAATTCGGTGAACAGTTGGCGCACCTCAAAGCCATCGTCTAGTTCGTTGACGATGGTGTCGCCGAAGGGGGGCACGGTGGCGGCAAAGCCGATTTCGTCCCGGTAGCCGCCGGGCCAGCTGGGGTACCACGCTTCGATTTGGGGGATTTTGATGGTGCTGAAGATGGGTGTTTCGTTGTAGGTGGCGTCGCGGAAAATGACGCCGTCGTGGGCGCTCATCTCCCAGCAGACGCTCCAGCCGTCTTGCTCGTGGCAGCCGTCGGTGAAGGCGGCACTCTGCGAGACGGGGGCGGCCACGTCCAGGTCGGGGCGGCCCCGGGTGTAAAAGGTGCGGGCGACGGTTTGCTGGCTCATGTTGACGAAGACGTGGTAGATACGGCCGTCTCCATTCGGGCTATGAAAGGTCAAATCCACGCACCAATCGCTGCGGCAGTCGTCGTCGGCCAGCCAGGCGGACATGGGAATCATGGCCGGGTCGCCTGCGCCGATGTCGCCCAGAACGGCCGTTACCTGCGGATCATTGGCGGCAATCTGAATGGCGTCTTCGGCCACAAAGCGGCTGCCGCCGGGGCGGCTGAGCGCATCTTGCCATTCGGCCAGTACCCGGTTTTCGGTGATGAGCAAAATTTGGTTGACGGTACGGCCGTTGGTCCGGTCGAAGTAGGTGAGGTGGGCGCAGGAGTTGGCGGTGCAGCCTAGCTCTTGCCAGGGGCGGGCTTCGGCCAGGGTGAGGGGCAGGGCATCGACAAAAATGAGGTCGGAAACGGCCGTGTCCAGGTTGTTGAGCGCCGCCTCAGACAGGCCCATTGGCGGGTCGTCCATCATCAGGTACAGCTGTTGCCCTTTGGCAATAGCCAGGTTGATGGACGCTTGCTGCTGCCAGACGGTGCGAATCAGGTTGCCAGTGAGCAAGAGCAGAAGAACGATACAACTACGCAAGGCCAGACGGTGCAGCTTAGGACTCAACGGAACACTCCCAGTTTATGCGTGGATAGATTCGGGGCGATTATAGCGGAATACGGCCGTTTGGCAGGCTGATTGACCGACAAAACTTATTTAACCGCAGAGAACGCGGAGAGCGCAGAGAAAAATGAAGGAGAAATCTCTGTGTCCTTTGCGCCCTTTGCGGTAGAAATTTGAGATCTGTCCGTCAATCAGGTTGGCAGGACAGAACGCGGCTTTCTCATTTTTTACTTGCAGACCAAAAAGTGAGGAACAAAAAAACGCCTGGCAGGCAACCGCCAGGCGTTTTCCTTACTGTAAATTAACGTTCAGGTTAGACTTTGGGTCCAGCGTTGATGATCGCTTCGCTGCTGCCTTCTTTGTATTTGTCAAAGTTTTTGATAAACAGATTCGCCAACTTTTGCGCCTGTGCATCGTAAGCCGCTGCATCTTTCCAGGTGTTTTTGGGAATGAGCAGTTCGTCGGGCACGTTGGGGCAGGTGGTGGGCACGGCCAGGCCAAAAATCGGGTCTGTTTCGTAGGCAACATTGTTTAAGGCCCCATTGTGAATGGCGTCGATGATGGCCCGGGTGTAAGACAACTTCATGCGCGAGCCAACGCCGTACGGGCCACCGGTCCAGCCGGTATTTACCAACCAGGCAGACGCGCCGTGTTTAGCCATCTTTTCGGCTAACAGTTCCGCATATTTGCTGGGATGCCACACCATAAAAGCTGCGCCAAAGCAGGCCGAAAAGGTCGCTTGGGGTTCCGTAACGCCAACTTCGGTGCCAGCCACCTTGGCCGTGTAACCGCTGATGAAGTGGTACATCGCCTGTTCTGGCGTCAGTTTGCTCACGGGGGGCAGAACGCCAAAGGCATCGGCCGTCAGCAGGATAATGTGGCTGGGATGGCCACCAACGCAGGGGATTTTGGCATTGGGAATGTATTCGATTGGGTACGCCGCCCGCGTGTTTTGGGTGATGGACGTATCTGTAAAGTCAACCTCGTGGGTGTAATCATCGTAGACAACGTTTTCTAAAACGGTGCCGAATTTGATCGCGCCAAAAATTTCTGGCTCT
This sequence comes from Candidatus Leptofilum gracile, assembly GCA_016713825.1. Classification (GTDB taxonomy): domain Bacteria; phylum Chloroflexota; class Anaerolineae; order Promineifilales; family Promineifilaceae; genus Leptofilum; species Leptofilum gracile. The sequence goes on from JADJOJ010000010.1 coordinate 174,734, forward strand.
TTTTCGGCCGAAAGGTCGATAGCTTTGGCATAGCAGCCGCCTTCGATGTTGAACACACCTTCATCTGTCCAGCAATGCTCGTCGTCGCCGATCAGGTTGCGGTGTTCATCGGCGGAGAGGGTGGTTTTGCCGGTGCCCGAAAGGCCAAAGAAGATGGAGACGTCGCCGTCTTTGCCTTCATTGGCGGAGCAATGCATAGAGAGCACCCCTTTTTTGGGCATGATGTAGTTCATGACGGTAAAGATGCCTTTCTTCATTTCTCCGGCGTATTCGGTACCCAAAATGACCACTTCTTGCTGTTCGAAGGAGAGATCGACGCTGGTTTTGGAGGTCATGCCCATGGTGTACCGGTTGGCCGGGAACTGCCCGGCGTTTAAGACCACGTAGTCTGGTTCACCAAAGTTGGCCAGCTCTTCGGCTGTGGGGCGGATGAGCATATTCCACATGAACAGGGCGTGATACGGCCGTGTGCAAACAATTCGCACCTTTATCCGTTCTTTCTCGTCCCAGCCGGCAAAACCATCTACCACATAAAGCTTTTCGCGGGTGTTCAGGTAATCAATGGCCCGTTCCCGGTTGATTTCAAATGTGTGTTCATCAACGGCCACATTCACAGACCCCCACCAGACATCTTGTTCCGAATCTGAGTGTTTGACAATGCGCTTGTCGCTGGGGCTGCGGCCGGTTTTCTCACCGGAGCGCACCATAATGGCCCCGGAATCAGCGATGGCAGCTTCTGGCTCGTAGGTGAGTGCTTCCTGGTAAAGTTTAGCGGGTCGGGCATTGCGGACGATATTGGTGACCTCGATATTATGCTGTTTGAGTGAAAAACTGTTCGTCAAGAGAGACCTCCCTTATGTACTGGGTTAATGATTGTTCTGTTTTTTTAGGAGCTGAAATCGCTATGGGACACTGGGAATTTCTGGCTGGGTTTGATGTTGATTGTGGGTTGCGGTTGCCAGATATGTCGGTGCCATTATAACAAAAATTACCTGGATATTATGGCAAAAAGTAATGCTTATTCATAAACAAAACTCATGATGAACGGTTTTAGACTGCTGAAAATTTCTGTGCGGCTGTGATTTTCTTCGCATAAAACTGCAAAAGCTTACCTGCTTTCACATGAGGTACAATTTTGCGTTTTGGGGTTTCTGGTTAAACTAGATTCATGAGCAAAATTAGTTTGTTAGATGGAAAACACATTTTGTTAGGTGTAACTGGCTCGATTGCCTGTTACAAAGCGGTTGATCTGGCGTCTAAATTGACGCAGGCGGGCGCTGTGGTGGATGTGATTTTGAGTGAAGGTGCGCAGCAGTTTGTGACGCCGCTGACGTTTCGCTCGGTGACGGGACGGCCGTCTTTCACCGATATGTGGAGCCTGGATGACCACGTGCGGCACGTGGGGCTGGGCGAGAATGCCGATCTGTTTGTCATTGCCCCCGCCACGGCACACACCATTGCCAAGCTGGCGCACGGTTTGGCCGACAACCTGCTGACGGTGACGGCACTGGCCGCTCGCTGCCCCATCCTCATCGCTCCGGCGATGGACGGCGGCATGTACCAGCATCCCGCCACGCAGGCCAACGTCGCCACGCTGCGCCAGCGCGGCATCCAGATGGCTGGCCCCGCCGAGGGGCGCATGGCGTCTGGCCTCTCTGGCCTGGGGCGGATGGTGGAGCCAGCCGATTTGCTGGGCTTTGTGCGGCAGGCGCTGGCGGCAGGTGGCCCACTGGCGGGGCGCAAGGTGGTGGTTTCTACCGGCCCCACGCGGGAGCCGCTGGACCCGGTGCGCTTCATCAGCAACCGCTCGACGGGCAAGCAGGGGCTGGCGGTGGCCCAGGTGGCGCTGGACGCGGGTGCGGATGTGACGGTGGTGCATGGCCCTGTTTCTGAACCGATTCCGTTTGGGGCAACGGCCGTTTCTGTGCAAACGACCGAGGAGATGGGGGACGCGGTGCTGGAAGCTTGCAAGGATGCCGATGCGCTGTTTATGGTGGCGGCCGTGGCCGATTTTCGGCCCAACACCCAGTCGGACAAAAAAATTAAGAAGACAGATGAGCAGTGGGGGTTGGCGATTGGCCTGGAAGTGACGCTGGATATTTTAAGCGCCGTTAAAACCCGGCGCGACAAATCTGGCTTCCCCCGCATGGTGCTGGGCTTTGCCGCCGAAACGCACAATGCGTTTGAATACGGCCGTGACAAACTGCTCCGCAAAGGGCTCAACTTTATCGCCGTGAACGATGTGATGGACCAGGGTGCAGGTTTTGAGGTGGACACGAATAAGGTGCTGCTGCTCAGTTCGGCGGGTGTGGTGGAAGAGATACCGCTGCAAAGCAAAACGGCCGTTGCCGAACGGCTGGTGCATCATGTGGCCAGGAGTCTTAACGGTGATCGGTAAACGGTAATCAGTAAACGGTAATTGGTGGTCTGTTTCTTGACCGATAACGGATAACCGATTACCGATAACGGAAAAAGAATGGATCGCGTACAGCTACGAGAAGATATACTAACGGTTTTTAATTTAGAAGAGTTTCAGGCGTTGTGCCGCCGGTTGGGGCTGGCTTATGACCAGCTGCGGGGCAAATCGCAGCGGGACAAAGCGGCTTTGCTCATTGGTACGATGGAGCGAAACGGCCGTCTCCCCGAACTCGTGCAAGAAATGGTGCGAGAACGGCCGCATTTGGAAGCCACCTACGGGGCCTACATCGCCATCGAAGCGGCCGCGCCGGAAGATCCGCTGAGCTGGCTGGACCGGCTGGCGCAGGGCGAAGGCCCGGCCATCGAAGAGCCACCCACCATGCGCTGGAAAACGGAAATTTACGAGGAAAAAGGAAATGAGTAAGATTTTTGTTATTATCGGCTCAGTTTTGATGATGCTGGGTGTGGGTGCCGGGGCGTTTGGGGCGCACGGGCTGAGCAGCTATTTTGAACGATTTCCCAATTTGGCCGGGACGTATGAAACGGCCGTACGCTACCACATTTATCACGCCCTCGGCCTCTTTATCGCCGCCTGGCTGGCCGATAAATACCCGGTAAGCCTCACCACCTGGGGCGGTTACCTGCTGCTGGCGGGCGTCATCATCTTTTCTGGCAGTTTGTACCTGCTGGTTTTCACCCGCCAAAGCTGGCTGGGAGCCATCACCCCCATCGGCGGCGTCGCTTTCATTGCCGGTTGGGGCTGTCTGGCCCTGGCTGCCTGGCGCGGTTAAAAGTAACGAGTAGGCGAGTATGCAAGTGGGCCAGTAGGCGAGTGTTCCAATAGCGGGTGGCTACCACTCGCAAACTCGCACACCTGCACACCTGCACACTTAAAAAGGAACAATCATGAACCCCTACGGAGTCCCCGGCCTTTCCGCACAGGAACTGGCTGTAAAACTGAAAAATGGCGATAAATTCATCCTGCTGGATGTACGCGAACCGCTTGAATTAACTTACGCAAATTTAGGCGGCCGTGCCTTGCTGGCCCCACTCAGCGAATTGGCCCAGCAAGGTCCCGATGCCCTGCCCGACGACGTAACGGCCGATAAAAACGCCGAAATCGTGGTGATGTGCCATCACGGCAACCGCAGCGCCCAGGTAACGGCCTGGCTGCTGCAGCAAGGCTGGGCCAATGTCCTCAACCTGGATGGCGGCATCGACGCCTACGCCGCCATCGTGGATCCCTCGGTGGGTCGGTACTAATCTACTTACCCCGCACTTTGGCTGCGCGAAAATTCAAAACCGTTGTATGGTAGAATGGCTTCACACATCACGTTTAGGAATCGGGCACAGATGTGACGGATGATACGGATAACAAGCAGAATTCGTTGAATCCGTAGTATCCGTGTCCCATTTCTCTTTTTAAACGGATAGGTTCCCGCAGGTTGTTCCCCCACACCAGCCTGCACAAGTCAACGGTATAGGTAGCCATGTCAGAATCCCTGAAGATTTATGAGGTTGGCCCGCGTGATGGTTTACAAAACGAAGCCAATCTGATTAACACAACCCAAAAGAAGGCACTGGTAGATGGATTGGTGGCCGCTGGCTTGCAGCACATCGAGCTGACCAGTTTTGTGCACCCCCAGGCGGTGCCGCAGATGGCGGATGCGGATGAGGTGATGGCGTACGGCCGTTCCCACCATCCCCAAACCGATTTCATTGGCCTCGTCTTTAACCAGCGGGGCTACGACCGGGCGCTGGCCGCAGGCTGCCGGGCGATGGCCTTTGGTGTGTCCGTGAGCGAAACGTTTAGCCAGAAGAACACGCGCATGTCCTCCGAACGCGCCTACGAGATTACCCGCGACCTGATGGCCCAGGCCCGCCGCAACGGCATCTGGACGCGCATTTACGTAATGACCGCCTGGGTGTGCCCTTTCGAGGGCAACACGCCGCCCTTCCGCACCATCGCCCTGGCCGAGCGGCTGTGGCAGCTAGAGCCAGACGAGCTGGCGATTGCTGACACCATCGGCCATGCCAACCCGCTAGACGTAGGCCACCTGATGGAAAACCTGGGGCGGCGGCTGGCGATGCCCAAGCTGGCCGTCCACCTGCACGATACGCAGGCGATGGGGCTGGCCAACGCCACCACGGCGCTGCAAGCGGGTGTGCGTATTTTTGACAGCAGCGTGGGCGGCCTGGGCGGCTGTCCGTTTGCCCCCGGCGCGGCAGGCAACCTGGCTACGGAGGATTTGGTCTTTTTGGCGTACAAAATGGGGCTGGGCACGGGCGTGGATTTTGCCCGATTGTGGGATGTTGTGTATCAAATTGAGGCTTATGTGGGACGGCCGATTGGCGGCCGGATTCGGCAGTGGTGGGAAAGCCAGTGCGCCCAGGAGCCTACTGTGGCATTTAGGTAGTGGACAGCTTTCTTTCACCACAAACGTTGCTTTCGGCGTACTGCCAGGGCGTTTTCCCGATGGCGCATGAAGACGGCCGTATCTACTGGTACGATCCCGACCCCAGAGCTATCATTCCACTGGATCGTTTCCATGTTTCCCGTTCCCTCCGCCGCACCATTCAGCAGCAGATCTTTGACATTCGCCTAGATGGGGCATTTACGGCCGTAATGGAAGCGTGTGCGGCTCCAGGAGTTGGTCGTGAAGAGACCTGGATTAGCGAAGACCTCATCCAAGCGTACACGCGGCTGCACCGGCTGGGCTTTGCCCACAGTGTGGAAGCGTGGCGGGATGGCGAACTGGTTGGCGGTTTGTACGGTGTGGCCATCGGCGGTTTTTTTGCTGGGGAAAGCATGTTCAGCCGGGAGCGGGACAGCAGCAAGGTGGCGCTGGCTTTTTTGGTAGCCCATCTCAATGAACGCAAATTTAGCCTGCTAGATACCCAATTCATGACTGAGCATCTGCGCCACTTCGGCGCGATTGAAATTCCGGCGGCGGCTTACAAATTGAAATTGAGCCGGGCGCTCTTGCAATCCGTCACCTTCCGTTAACACCCTGAATGAAACCCGTAGGTCGGATTGCCAATCCGACCCACATTGACGAAGGAAATTTCATGGGTTGGCGCACCACCATGAATGAAAAATTAGCTGATTGGCGCATGCATGCGCATGCAGATTGGCGCAGATTGCGCACAGATTTTAATCCGCGTGAATCCGCATAATCCGCGGCCTATTTTCCAAGAAGTCGGATTGCCAATCCGACCTACATCTATGAAGGAGGAGAGATGGAGAATAATTTAGATCCCAATGACGTGCGGCTGTTTAGCGGCAGTTCCAATATTCCCCTGGCCAAAAAGATTGGCGAGCATTTGGGCATTCCCCTGGATGATACAAAGTTTGGCCGATTTAGTAACGACAACCTGTTTGTGCAGCTGGGTGCCAGCGTGCGCGGCCGTATCGTCTACATTGTGCAATCGCTGACGACGCCGGTGAGCGATCACCTGGTGGAGCTGCTGATGATGTTGGACATTGCCAAAAGCGCGGCGGCCAAAGAGATTCATGCCATTATTCCCTACTTTTCTTATGCCCGCTCCGACAAAAAAGATGCGCCGCGCATCTCCATTACGGCGCGGCTGATTGCTGATTTGTTGAGCACCGCCGGGGCGACGCATGTGATGACGATGACGCTGCACTCGCCGCAGGTACATGGCTTTTTTAGCATTCCCGCCGACCCGCTGACGGCGCGGATGACGCTAGAGCAGTTTATTCGGCAACGGCCGTTAGACCCCGATCGTGATGTTGTTGTTGCTCCAGACATGGGCCGCGCCAAGCCCGCAGCCCGCTTTGCCGATGGGCTGGGCCTGCCCATCGCCTCCGCCGACAAAACGCGCATCTCCGACACCGAGGTGAAGATTGGCGGCCTGATTGGGCGGCAGGTGAAGGGGTTCAAACACGCCTACGTGTACGACGACGAGATTGCCACCGCTGGTTCGGTGGTGGAGCTGAGCGAGGTGCTGGTAGAAAGCGGCATCGAGGAGATTTCGCTCATTTGTACCCACGGCCTGTTCCTGGGGCCAGCCGTCGAGCGCATCAAATCTATTCCGCAGATTAAAGAGGTGATTACCACAGATACGGTGGAACGGCCGCTTGAACGCCGTCCACCCAACCTCACCGTGCTTTCCGTCGGCAACGTCTTTGCCGAAGCGATTCGCCAAAACTACCAGCGCCGCTCCATCGGCGAGCTGTTTGAAGGCATGGAAACATGAAATGAGGGGTGGTGGCTAGTGGCTAGTTTAGCTACCAGCCACTAGCCACCAAAACTAAGTGATTGGAAAAAAGTTTTCAAAATTCTTTATCAACAGATTTCGCAGATTAGACAGATTTTTTCCTCTAAATCTGTGAAATCTTTGATGATTATTTTTCAAAAACTTTCTGCACTTTACTTAACAACAAACCACTAATAAACTGGAGAAAAAAGATGAGTGAAGAACACGACGAAGATTTTGTGATGGCCTTTCAGGATTCCTGTGATCGGCCAACATTGTTGTTAATCCACGGCTTTCCCTTGAGCAGCCAGATGTGGGAGCCGCAGCTGGATGATTTGGCCGAATTTGTGCGCGTCATTGCCCCGGATTTGCGCGGCCACGGCCAGTCGGACAGCGTGCCGGGGCCGTACACCATCGCCCAATTGGCGGATGATTGCGCCGATTTGTTGGATCATCTGAATGTGGTGACGCCGTTTGTGGTGTGTGGCCTCTCGATGGGGGGCTACATCGCTCTGGAGCTTTACCGCCGCTACCCGGAGCTTGTGGCTGGGCTGATTTTGGCCGCCACCCGTGCCGGAGCCGATTCGCCAGAGGGCAAGGCGGGTCGGGATAAGGCGGCTGAGCTGGCTAAAAATGAGGGGGCAACGGCCGTTTCCGCCCAAATGCTGCCCAAAATGTTGGCCCCCAGCAGCTACGAAGACGACGAAGAACTGGTAGAGTTCGTCGAAGACGTGATGAGCGGCGCCTCGCTCAACGGTGTGGTGGGTGCGTTGGCCGCCATGCGCGACCGCGTGGATTCCACCCCCACGCTCGGCGACATTCAGGTCCCCGTCCTCATCCTCCACGGCGCGGATGACCAGCTGATCCCTGTTTCCGAGGCGGACGCCATGTACAAGGCGATCCCCAATGCGGAACTGGTCGTCATCCCCGACGCGGGCCACCTGCCCAACCTGGAGCAGCCAGACATCTTCAACGACGCCGTGATTGATTTCCTTGAAGATCTGTTTGGCGACGATGATGAAGATGAGTAGGTGACGGGGTGACAAGGTGAAGGGGTGAGGGGGTGAGGGGGTGAACGGCCGTTTCCCTCCCAAACCTCCGCCGCTTATCTCACCAATTTTACTTGTCATGCTGAACGCAGTGAAGTATCCCAACCAAGTTGAACGGGATTCTTCATTGCGCTTCGCTTTCTTGGCCGGGATGCATTATGGGTGAGCGAAAATTGTTCCCATCCAACTTATGCAAAAATCTGGCAGGACAAAGTAAGCGGCGCAGTCAGAGTTTGAGCCACAGCCGAGCTATTCTAAAGGTCGAAAGCTGGCAACAATGGCTTCAAATTCCTCCAGATAATTGTCAAATTCACCCATTGGGGCTTGCAATTCAATGCTAAACATGTCGTGAGAGCGTGCAATATAGACAGCTTCATGCTTGGTATCGTTCACAACATAGATGTGCCTCAAAATTGGATAACCGCTCAACTCATCTTCATCTAGAGATATTGAACCGTATTCAAATTCCTCTGGATTAAGCCTCGTTATCGATTCCATTTGCCATGAGTGAACATCCTCTAGCGTTGCTTCAGGCACATTCATTTGGAAAATATATATTCTAAAAGTGTTTAGGGTATTCTTTGATATCTGCAATTTCAGATCATCATTTCCTCTATAACCATTCTCGCCATACTGACTGATTTTCCATTTTGTAGGGTAGTTAATGGAAAATCCATACAGGTCATGCGTAATCGTCGCGATTTCTTCTTCGTCGCGAATTAGAGGCCAGTAACCTAAGGCAATTGAAGCTAATAAGAACCAAACTATTACAAATATTAGTGAAGCCTTCCAACTGAGTTGAATGCGATTCTTCATTGCGCTCCGCTCCATTCACAATGGCAAAAGAATGATCCGTTGCTAGGTGATTTGATTATTCACACGGCCGTTTTAACCCATCCAAAATCCAGCAATCCATCCCCTGCTCCAGCCACGCCTGGGCGTCAATCCAGATGGCGTCTACCAGCAAATCCCAGTGCAGGTGGTTGCCCGTAGATAGCCCCGTCGTGCCCACTTCGCCCACAATTTGGCCCGGCGTCACCAGATTCCCCGGCGCAACGGCAATGCTGGACAGATGGTAATAGCCGCTGTAAATCCCCAGCCCGTGGTCAATAATCACCGCCCCGCCCCGCACGTACAAAAATTCGGCCACCACAACGGTGCCTGCGGCTGGGGCCAGCACCGGCGTGCCGCCGTACGCCGCAAAATCGACGCCCTCGTGGTAGGTGCGGTAGGGGCCGCCGTTGTAAGAACGCCGCGCCCCAAACGTGGAGCTGATTTCCAAAAAGCTGTTGATCGGCACTTGAAACGGCGCATCCCACTGCGCCGGACCGCTGTTTTGCTCCCAAATTTCAAACAGGCGGGCCCGCTCCTCGGCAATGGATTCCTGGTCAATCTGTGCGGCCGTTCCCGTGAGCGTGAGCTGCTGGTATTCCCAACTGGTGGGGTCGTGGAACTGCCACGGCTGTCGCCAGGGTGGGGCATCACCCACCTGGATGCTCAGCTCCGGCTGCTGCGTGCCAAAAAAGGCCCCGGTGCCGGTCAGCCCCACCAGGTAGCGCTCGTTGTTGAACACGTCCATCTCGTTGTTGCCGAGAACGGCCGTTACCACCCCCACACTTTCCATCTCCCCCCGCAGCCCAATCGCCTGCCCCGGCACGCCCACCAACTGCGATACCTCCAGTGTGGCAAACCCGGCGGGCAGTTCGCGGGGTGTCCCCTCGGCGGCGGGGATAAAAATGGGCTGGTAGAGCGCGGGGCGGTAGGGATTTGGTGCGCCGTTGCGCAGGGCGATGGCCCAGGGGGAGCTGTTGTGGGCAACGGCCGTTGCCCACAAATTCCCCCACGGTCGCCGAAAGATGCCAGTTTGGGGAACGGCCGTTTCCGGCAAAACCAGTTCCGTGCCAATCGCGGGCTGGCGCTGCGGGTTCATCTGCGGATTCAATTCATGCAGCGCGGTCTCGTCCACCTGAAAACGGACGGCCAGCGCCGCCCAGCTGTCGCCCGGCTGCACCAGCAGCGTGGCTTGCGCCACAACGCGCTGCGTCATCAAGCTAAACCACAAAACCAGCAAACATGAAAAAGCAAGCCAACGTTTCATACCAACATTGTACGCAGATTTTGTGATTGGACACAGATTGAGTAGAAATAGAACGCTGATTTTCCTGACACTCCTGATCTTGGTAATCAGGAAAATCAGTGTTCTATTCTGAATCTTGTTCCCCACACCCATCATTAGTTTTTGTTATAGCAAAACCCAAGAAACTGTTTGACATTGATGACGCGCTGTGTTATAAAGTTTGCCATATGACGCAGGGCAGCATTTTGGTTACTTTGACCAAACTGGATTAACAATAAAGCAGATGCAAACGATTTATTTAGGATTGGGCACAAATTTGGGTGACCGCACCGCCAATTTGCAGGCAGCGCTTGATGGACTGGCTGAAAAGTTGGTGATTACGGCCGTTTCCCCCCTCTACCAAACCCCACCCTGGGGCGTCACCGACCAGCCCGACTTTTTGAATCTATGCCTGGCCGCCGAGACTGATTTGCCACCGACCGAACTGCTCACTTTCGTCAAAAATCTGGAAGTTGAACTGGGCCGCCAGCCCGCCAAACGGTGGGGGCCGCGCCTCATCGACATCGACATTCTTTTTTACGCCAACCAGCTAGTAGAAACCGAAAACATGACCATCCCGCATCCGCGACTGGCGGAACGCGCCTTTGTGCTGCGTCCCCTGGCTGACATTGCGCCCGATTTTGTGCATCCGGTGCTGGGTGAGACGATGGCAGATTTGGCTGCGCGTGTGGCGGATGAGGGGATACGGCCGTATCCGCACACCATCACCCTGCAACCAGCCAACTAAAATTTTTTCGCCGAAAAATAAGTCACCGCTCATTTTTTGAGTGACGACTCAAAAAGAAAAACTTATGCTAGAAACCGAAACCACCACCCGCCGCGAACGCCGCATCGCTGCCCGCAAGGCACAGCTTTTGGAAGCCGCTGCCCACGTCTTTAGCCACAAAGGGTATGAAAAGGCGACCACCAAAGAGATTGCCGAAGTGGCCGACGTCTCCGAGGGCACGCTGTTCAACTACTTCGCCACCAAGCGGGAACTGCTCATCGGCGTGGCCAAAGCGTATGCCGACGAGGTGGCTGCCGACATTGCCTCGGTGCAGGGGGAAACGTTTGAAGACATGCTGGCCCAGCTCATGGCCAACCGCTTCCGCCGGGGGCAGGAGCGCCGCCTGTTCATGCTTTTTCTCTACGAATCCCGCCTGAACGCCGACGTACACGAATATTACGTGCAGGAAGCGCTGCACCGCATCATCGCCGCCACCGAGCAGCGGCTGACCGCGCTCATCGACTCTGGCGTTATGCGTCCGGTGGACCCCGCCATCGCCGCCCGCATGATGAGCGCCACCATCATGGGCTTCGCCGCCCTGTTCGAGCTAGGCGTCTCCATCGGTACCGGCTCCCCCGAAAAGCTGGGGGCGGATGTGACGGATATTTATTTGAATGGGTTGCGGAATTAGGTAATTGGGTAATTGGTAATTGGGTAATTTTAGCCTGGGGCTTCAGCCCCCGGACTGGTGAAACAATGTTCGATTGGGGCACAAAAACATACGTCATGGGCATTTTAAACGTCACGCCAGACAGCTTTTCCGGCGATGGCATTTGGCAGCGCGACGACCAGATCGCCGCCGCCGTGGCCCAAGCGCAGCAGTTTGCCGCCGACGGCGCAGACATCATCGACATCGGCGGGGAGAGCACGCGCCCCGGCAGCACGCCCGTTAGCGAGGCGGAGGAGCTGGCCCGCGTGATTCCGGTGATTGAGGCGGTGCGGAACGCAATTTCCCTGCCCATCTCTGTAGACACTTACCGCGCCAACGTGGCCGAAGCCGCTCTGGCAGCCGGGGCCAACTGGATCAACGACGTGTGGGGCTTGCGCATGGATGCCCGCCTGGCCCAGGTGGCCGCCCAGGCCAACTGCCCCGTCGTGCTGATGCACAATCGCAGCAAACCGAAAGACGTCGCCCAGGAAGAACGGCTCGGCGGCCGTTACGTCGGCGTGGCTTACGATGATCTCATTGAGGACATCAAAAAAGAGCTGGGTGAGAGCGTTGAAATTGCCATAAAAGCAGGCGTGTCAGAAAGCAATATTATTCTTGATCCAGGTGTGGGATTTGGCAAAACCGTTGCCCAAAATTTGCAGCTTGTGAACCAACTCGATCAGTTCAAAACGATGGGATTTCCCATCTTGTTAGGCAGTTCGCGCAAATCGTTTATTGGCTACACGCTCGATTTGCCGCCGGAGGAGCGGCTGGAAGGCACGGCCGCCACCGTGGCCATCGGCATCGCCCGTGGGGCCGACATTGTGCGGGTGCATGATGTGAAACCAATTGTGCGGCTGGCAAAAATGACAGACGCCATTATTAGAAGCAAAGAGATTGGAGATTAGAGATTGGAGATTGGAGAAGGGTCGCCATGAAGACGAGCAATCTCCAATCAACCAATCTCCAATCTCCCCCAAAAGGGAGCATAAAACATGTTAGATTTTCGCTTAGATGAAGAACAGAAGATGCTAACCGATGCCATTGCCCGTTACGCCAACGAGCGGATGCGCAAGGTGTTTCGGGATGCGGAGGAAGACGGCCGTATTCCCCCCGAAGTCGTCCAGGCTGGCTGGGAGCTGGGCATTTTGCCCACCGGGCTGCCAGAAGCGTACGGCGGTTTTGGCGAGTACACGGCGCTGACGGGCGTGCTGGCCAGCGAAGAGCTGGCCTGGGGCGACCTGGCCATCGCCCTGAACGTGATGGTGCCCAATTTAGTGGCCGTGCCGGTGATGTTGTGCGGCACCGAGGCGCAAAAAGAGGCGACCCTGCCCCAATTTTGCGATGAGGTGATGCCCGCCATGACCGCTGCGCTCACCGAACCCGTGGTGAAGTTTGACCCGTACAAGTTGAAGACAACGGCCGTTCGCGAAAACGATGAATACGTGCTGAATGGGTCGAAAACGGCCGTGCCCCTGGCCGAAACGGCCGAACTCATCCTGGTCTACGCCAACGAAGATGGCCAGACCCAGGCATTTTTCGTGCCTGCTGATGCCGCCGGTTTGTCCATCGACAAGAAGGCCAAGCTGATGGGCATCAAAGGGTTGCCCACGTTTATGGTCACCCTGGCTGACTGCCGCGTTCCGGCCGCAAACAAGCTGGGCGGCGAAGAGGGCATCAACTTTGGCCTGATTTTGAACCACAGCCGGATTGCCCTGGGTGCAGCGGCCGTCGGCGTGGCCCGCGCGGGCTACGAATACGCCCTCGATTACGCCAAGCAGCGCGTGCAGTTTGGCGAGCCGATTGCCCACAAGCAAAGCATCGCCTTCATGCTGGCCGATATGGCTACCGACATCGACGAAGCCCGCCTGCTGGTGTGGGAAGCGGCCTGGCAAATGGACCAGGGCCACGACATCACCCGCGACGCAGCGCTGATGAAGCAGCGCGTGGACGACATCGTGGTGCTGGTGGCCGACCGGGCGCTCCAGGTGCTGGGCGGCTACGGCTACATCCGCGAATATCCGGTAGAGCTCTGGCTGCGCAATGCCCGTGGTTTTGCCTCATTTGATGGACTGGCGATTGTGTAATTGAGTAATAAGTGACTGTGTAATTTGAGAGATTTTTATCAGCAGATTACGCAGATTTACCAGATTTTTAATCTTTTTAATCTGCGAAATCTTTGATTGTTTTTCAGAATTACCTAATTACCAAATTACTTAATTACTTCGTAAAAAACGGAGTAGAAAAAATGATTAGTTTCGAAATTCCTGAATCGATTGTAAACCAGAGCCAGATGACCAAGATGGTGGCTGAGCAGGCGATGCGGCCGTATTCGCGGGAGCTGGATGAGCATGAACACGAACGGCCGGACGCATTTGTGAATATGACCTGGCCCTTTGCCCAGCAGATGATGAAATCGTCGCTGCGAAGCATTGAAAAGCGGCTGGGTGGCAACGGCACCAACGGTACCAACGGTACCAACGGCCATGCCGCCCCCAAAGGGCCTGATTTTTCCATTTTGGGCTTCATCATGATGGTGGAGCAGATGAGCTGGGGCGACGCCGGACAGTACCTCTGCCTGCCGCACCCGATGCTGGGCGGATCGGCCGTGCAGGCGGCGGGCACGCCGGAGCAGCAGCTGCGCTTCCTCAAAAAGTTCACCGAGGGCGATCCCAAGTGGGGGGCGATGGCCATCACCGAACCGGGGGCGGGTTCTGACAACAGTTCGATGCGGACAACGGCCGTTCTCGACCCCGACACCAACGAATGGATCCTCAACGGCGAGAAGATCTTCATCACCAACGGCAAGCTGGCGTTGGAAGATTCCGACGGGCTGTGCGTGGTCTGGGCCACCATTGATCCCAACGCGGGCCGCGCTGGTATCAAATCGTTTGTGGTAGAAGGGCACACGCCGGGCGTTTCCATTGCCAAGCAGGAGCACAAGCTGGGCATCCGCGCCAGCGACACCGTCGCCCTGCACTTCGACAACGTGCGGCTGCCGTTTGGCAACATGCTCGGCACGCTGGACCCGCAGCAGCCTGCGGCCAACAAGGGGTTCAAGGGGGCGATGAAAACGTTCGACGCCTCGCGCCCGGCGGTGGCCGCCAGCGCCGTGGGCATTGCCCGTGCCGCTCTGGAGTTCACTCGTGAGAAGCTGGCCGAAGAAGGTATCGTGCTGGATTACACCAAGCCGCGCCACGAGCTCACCGCCATCGAGCGCGACCTGATGGAAATGGAAGTGCGGCACAAAGGTGCCTGGCTGCTCACCCTGCGCGCCGTTGGCATGATGGCCCACGGCGAGAGCAACCGGCTGGCGGCCAGCATGTGCAAATTCCGCGCCGGTGAGGCCGTCACCTGGATCACCCAGAAGGGCGTCGAGCTGCTTGGCCCGATGGGCTACTCGCGCGAATGGCTGGCCGAAAAGTGGATGCGTGACGCCAAAATCAACGACATCTACGAAGGCACGAAGCAGATCAACCAGCTGATTATTGCCCGGTCGATTTTGGGCTATTCGCGGCGGGAGTTGAAGTAGTCGGTAAACGGTAATCGGTGGTTTTAGCCGGGGGCTTCAGCCCCGGTTGATGCCGGGCTTAATTTTTTAAAGACTAATATGGCCCGGCGGACCGGTGGTGGTACACTTGTGCCACTGATTATTCAAAAAACGCCTTTAAGGGGGGGGGGGGGAAGGTGAAACGGGGGGGGGAGGGAGGGGGGGGGGGGGGGGGGGGTGGGGGGGGGGGGGGGGGGGGGGGGGGGGGGGGGGGGGGGGGGGGGGGGGGGGGGGGGGGTTTTGGGGGGGGGGGGGGGGGGGGGGGGGGGGGGGGGGGGGGGGGGGGGGGGGGGGGGGGGGGGGGGGGGGGGGGGGGGGGGGGGGGGGGGGGGGGGGGGGGGGGGGGGGGGGGGGGGGGGGGGGGGGGGGGGTGGGGGGGGGGGGGGGGGGGGGGTGGAGGGGGGGGGGGGGGGGGGGGGGG
This sequence comes from Candidatus Leptofilum gracile, assembly GCA_016713825.1. Lineage (GTDB taxonomy): Bacteria > Chloroflexota > Anaerolineae > Promineifilales > Promineifilaceae > Leptofilum > Leptofilum gracile. The sequence continues at coordinate 189,945 of JADJOJ010000010.1, forward strand.
GGGGGGGGCGGCAGGGGGGGGGGGGGGGGAAAAAATTTTTTTGGGGGGGGGGGGGGGGGGGGGGGGGGGGGGGGGGGGGGTTGGGGGGGGGGGGGGGGGGTTGTGGTTTTGTTTTGGTTTGGTTTTTGGGGTGGGGTGGTTTGGGGGGGGGGGGTGGAGGGTGGGTGGTGTTGTTTTGTTGGGGGGGGGGGGGGGGGGGGGGGGTGGGGTTTGGGGGGGTTTTCGCCAGAGATTAGGAGAAGTTGACACATGACATATTCGATTCGAAAAGCGGCCGTAATCGGGGCCGGAACGATGGGAGGTGGCATTGCGGCACATCTGGCCAACATCGGCATTCCGGTGGTGCTGCTAGACATGGTTCCGCCCAACCTGAGCGAAGCCGAGAAGAACAATCCCAAGGCGCGCAACCGCATCGTGCAAAGTTTGTACGACCGCATGGCCAAGGCCCGCCCGGCCAACCTGGCCCGCGCCGACCGGGGTGACCTCATCACCCTGGGCAATTTGGAAGATGATTTTGACCTGCTGGCCGACTGTGACTGGATTGTGGAAGTGATCATCGAGCAGTTGGCACCGAAGCAGGCGTTGATGGCGCGCATCGAGGCGGTGCGCAAGCCGGGCAGCATTATCAGCAGCAACACGTCGGGCATTCCGATTAATGAGATTGCAGACGGCCGTTCCCCCGAATTCAAAGCCCACTTCTTAGGCACCCACTTCTTCAACCCGCCGCGCTACCTCAAGCTGCTGGAAGTGATTCCCACGCCCGACACCGATCCGGCCGTGGTGGATTTTATGGTGCAGTTTGGCAGCGACGTGTTGGGCAAAGGGGTGGTGGTGTGCAAAGACACGCCCAATTTCATCGCCAACCGCTTCATCGCCATTGTGGGTTCCTATTTGGCGGAGTACGCCCTGGAAAATGGGTACACCATCGCCGAGGTGGACGCCCTCACTGGGCCGCTGGTGGGCCATCCCAAAACCGCCACCTTCCGCCTGACCGATCTGGTGGGGCTGGACGTGATGATGCACGTCAACAACAACCTCTACCCAGCCATCCCCCACGACCCGTACCGCGAAATTTTGAAAGGCCCCAAGAGCACGGCGCTGAACGAGAAGCTGGCGGCTAACAAATGGCTGGGCAACAAGAGCGGCCAGGGTTTTTACAAGCAGGTCCGCGTCGGTGGCAATCGCGAATTTCATACGATTGACCCGGAGACGCTGGAATATGCCAATGCGCCCAGCGTGCGTTTTGACTCCGTAGGCGCGGTGCGCAAGGTTGAAGATTTGGGCCAGCGGCTGCGCCAGCTGCTGGCATTTGACGACCGCGCCGCCAATTTTGTGCGCGACACGACGTACTACATGCTGGCCTACGCCGCCTACGTCACCCCAGAGATTGCTCACTCCATTGTGGATGTGGACAACGCCAACCGCTGGGGTTTTGCCCACGAAGCAGGCCCGTTTGAGATTTGGGACATGCTGGGCGTGGCCGACACCATCGACAAGATGGAAGCGGCCGGTTTGGCAGTGGCGGATTGGGTGAAGGAGATGGTTGCGGCTGGGCATAGTAGTTTTTATAAAGACGGCCGTTTCTACGATTTCCAAACCAAAGAATACAGCCCCGTTCCCCTCGACCAAAAGAACATCACCGTCCTTGGGCTGCATGAGGCCAGCAAGGAGATCGCCCGCAACGACAGCGCCAGTTTGCTGGACATGGGCGACGGCGTGCTGCTGTTTGAGTTCCACGCCAAGATGAACGCCATCGACGACCAGATCATTGCCCTGGGGCACGAAGCGTTGGCCCGGCTGGACAGCGATTTTGACGCGCTGGTGATTGGCAACGACGCGGACAACTTCTGTGTAGGCGCTAACTTATTCGCCGTAGGCGTGGCCGCCGCCAGCGGCATGTGGGACCAACTGAACGAGATGATTCGCGGCCTGCAATCCTTGACCTTTAATTTGCAGCACGCGCCGAAACCGGTGGTAACGGCCGTTCGCGGCATGGCCCTCGGTGGCGGCGTGGAGATGGCGATTGCTGGTTGGGAAAGCGTCGCGGCGCATGAAACTTACATGGGTCTGGTGGAAGTGGGCGTCGGCCTGATTCCGGCGGGTGGCGGCTGTAAAGAGCTGCTGCGGCGCAGAATCAACCCCGTCATGAAAACCGACAACGCCGACGTGCTGCCCGTGCTGCAAGACGTGTTTACCCAGATTGCCACCGCCAAGGTGGGCGAATCTGCCTGGCAAGCCAAAACGCTGGGCTATCTGCGCGACAGCGACATGATTGTGATGAACGCCGATCACCGGCTGGCCCAGGCCAAAGCCCGCGCTTTGCAGCTGGCGGCCATCGGCGCACCGCCGCCGGAAGTAGAGAAAATCTACGCCGCTGGCCGGGATGCGCTGTATGCGCTGAAGCTGGGCGTGCAGGGCTTTGTCTGGGGCAACTTTGCCAGCGAGCACGACGCGCTGATCAGCGGTAAGCTGGCCCACGTGCTCACCGGCGGCGACCTGAGCACCGGCACCTGGGTGGACCCGTGGTACATCCTCGATTTGGAGCGGGAAGCGTTCCTCTCGCTGCTGGGCGAAGAGAAAACCCGCGAGCGGATGACGCACATGCTGACGACTGGTAAACCATTACGTAATTAAGTAATTGAGTAATTGGGTAATTGCTTTAACCAAAGGAACTAAAGCAGCAATGATTTATCAACAGATTTCGCAGATTTAAAAGATTTTATTTATCTGCGAAATCTGCGAAATCTTTGATTACTTTCTGGTTCGATTTAACGGATTTGGCGGCAAGTGAATAAATTACTTAATTACCCAATTACCAAATTACTCCTGAAAGGAGACAAATTATGACACGAGAAGCAGTCATTGTAGCGGCCAGTCGTACGGCCGTTGGCAAAGGTAAACGAGGCACCACCCGCAACTGGCGGTCTGATGAGATGGCGGCGGCGGTGGTGGCTGAGGTGATGCGGCAGGCCGAAGGGCTGGACCCGCACGAAATTGACGATCTGATTATGGGCTGCGCCATGCCGGAAGGGGCGCAAGGGCTGAACTTTGCCCGCACCATCGCCCTGCGCGCCGGGCTGCCGGTGGACGTGCCGGGCATGACGGTCAACCGCTTCTGCTCCAGCGGCCTGCAAACCATCGCCCTGGCCGCCGAGCGCATCATCGCCAACGGGGCCGATGCGATTATTGCCGGGGGCGCGGAGACGATGAGCCTGGTGCCGATGACCGGTTTCCGGGTGAACCCCAACCCGTACATGGTGGAAAACGCGCCAGAAGTGTACATGGGCATGGGCCTGACGGCCGAACGGGTCGCCGACGAGTTTGAGGTGAGCCGCCAGGCGCAGGACGAGTTTGCGGTGCGCAGCCACCAGCGGGCGATGGCCGCCTACGAAAAAGAGCTGTTTAAGGGTGAAATTTTGCCGGTCGAAATTGAAGAGGTCACCGCTGGGCCAAATGGCCCGGAGCGGCAGACGATCATGTTTGACCGGGATGAGCACATTCGCCCGGAGACGACGCTGGAAGGGCTGGCCAAGCTGCGCCCGGTGTTTAAGCAGGGCGGCAGCGTCACCGCTGGCAACGCCTCGCCGTTGAGCGATGGGGCAGCGGCCGTTTTGGTGATGGAGCGCCGCAAAGCGGAAGCGTTGGGGCTGAAGCCGCTGGCGCGGTTTGTCGGCTTCAACGTGGGTGGGGTGCGCCCGGAAATCATGGGCGTGGGGCCGATTTCGGCCGTACCGCGCCTGCTCAAGCGCACCGGCATGGCGTTGAGCGACATCGATCTGATTGAGCTGAACGAAGCGTTTGCGGCGCAGGCCGTGGCCGTCATTCGTGAGCTGGGGCTGAACGAGGAGATCACCAACGTGAACGGTGGCGCGATTGCTTTGGGGCATCCGCTGGGCTGCACCGGGGCCAAGCTGACGGTGCAAATCATCAACGAGATGAAGCGGCGCGGCAATCAGTTTGGCATGGTGACGATGTGCATCGGTGGCGGCATGGGCGCTGCAGGCATCTTTGAGAATTTGAATTAAGCTACCGACCAGATTGGTCCAATTTTCGAAAATTGGACCAATCTGTCAGAATCGTTTGCAACAGGGTCAGGGCGGCTGTCAATTTTTGTCATTGACTTACGGGGCCATCTTACTTTAGGCTATAGCCTGCTTCATTTTATGGGCAAAATCTTTGGTGTGAAAGAGGTGGAACGATGCTATGGAGCTTACGATAAATGGACAAAAAGTTCCGTCGCCGGTGACTGAGCAAACGATAGCCCAAGCGCTGCAAGCCAGGGGGCCGCAGCAAAGATTGCGGGTGGTGTGCCAGGGGGATGGCCAGATGGTTATGGCGCAAGGGCGACGCGACAAAGGTTTTCGTTTGGTTTGGCAGGATGAACAGGCCGATTTCCATTTTGCCATCCCCAAAAGGTTAGATGAAGAAACGGTGCTGACTGTAATGGCGCTTTTTGCGCTGGGAGAGGTGGGTTGGGAAACGGCCGTTACCTGGCAATCGGCTGAAGACCGGTATCGGCTGTGGAATTTGCCGGTGGGCTTGCTGGCCTTCGTCATTTTTGCGGTGCCTTACGCTGTCATCATGGCCTGGAATTTGCGCCAGAATGCGCCGGGTACGCCAACCATTACAGAAGCGCTGCTGGGGTTTGTGGCCATTGGCGTTATCGCCGGGTATATCCAATACGTTGATCTTTTTTTCCGCCTGGTTCGCCCCTGGTTGGCGGTCTGGTTGGGGGCGCAGTTGGGCGTGACTGTGCGTGAAGATATCAGAGATTGGCGCTGGATCGGTGGCTCAGGGCCGGGCACGTGGGACGTCAGCGGCGGGTCATTTGGGCATCGTGCTTTTTTGCATTTCCTGGACCTGTTTATTTTGCTGGTTGGCACGGTTGGGCCGGTTGCGGTGGTCAGCATCGGTCTCTTTTTGTTGTTTGATTAGCACATGCGTTGAAGCAGTGCGGCCGTCGTTTGGGGTTGGGTGTGGCCAGGCAACCTGAGTTGTTGTCAATCTTTTAGAACGGTTTGGTTTTACGGCCGTTTTCCCCCACCACCTTCTCCAACTCTTTATCGATCCAATTAAGGGCAGTGCCACCTGTGGCCGGTTCATCGTAGTAGATTTTGATTTCGGCAGAGTCGCGCAGGAAGTTGATTTGCCCTACCTCCAATCGCTTCACGGGCAGGCCGGTGCGATGGCGCAGGTCGGCCAGCAGCAGGTCGTGGTTTTCTGGCTTGATGAGCTCGATCCGCTCGTAGGTGACGGTTTGCGACAGTTCGTATTGAAAGCCCCACTCCCGTTCCAAGATGAAGAGCGTGATGATAACGGCCGTATTCGCCAAAAGCAACGACAGCCATTCCGCATTGCCAATTAGAATCGAGTTCAGCACCGGCAGGGCGATGATGATGAACAGGTAGGTCATCTCTCGCGTGGGCATTGTTTCGGTGCGGTAGCGCAGCAGCGAGAAGAGGCCAAACAAGCCAAACCCAACGCCGACGCTGATTTCTGAGCTGGTGAGTACGCTCATCACAAAGTAGATAGCCGTATTAAATGCCAAAAACGTGAACACATAATTCTTGTTTTGCTTCGCCGGAAAGTAGATGAATCGGACGATAACCACGGCAACGAGCAGATTAAAAATAAAACCGATGAGTAAATTAGTGGTACTGAGCATGAGATTGTTCTCCCGTCAATTTTTGCACCAGAAGATGCAGCGGTTTGAAGTTGTTTTGTTTTAGCTGCGGGTACAAATAGGTCACCCCCAGACAATATTTGCTAAACGAGGTGGGCTGCACGCGCTGGGCGTGCATTTGCTGCACAAAGTCTGAATTTTGCGTGTAGCCTTCGCGCTTTACCTCGGCGATGGCCAGGCTGGGCAGCGCCAGCTGCTGCGTGCCCCGGTGAAAAGTGAGGTCGAAGTCTAGCGTGAGCCGCTCTGGGCGGTGGCGGCTCACCAGGGTGATGCGGGTGAAGCTGTTGCCCAGCACCGGCAGCAGGGCGCCGGGTTCGTACGGGTAATGGTTTTGCAGGAAAACGGCCGTTTCCCCATTAATCTTCGTCATAAAATCATCCGTTTGCAGGCGGCTTTTGACGGTGCGCTTTTTGTTGGTTTTGTGCTTTACCTCAAAATAGGCCAGTTCAGATTCCAGATACACCCGCGAGCGCACTTTGTACCGGTTCAGGGCACCGGCGTGGTGCCGCTGGTACAGGTCAAAATCGGCCGTATCGAAGTAAAGCGTCTGGTAATGGTTCAACCGCGTGCCGTTTACGGCCAATACGCGGTACTCGGTTTGCAGTTGGCTCAACGCGGCCAGCAGGGTGCTGGTGTGCATGGCGTATTTGGTGTCGGTGCGATTTTGCAGCGATACGTCGGCCATTTCGCTGAGGCTGATGGGGGCGTACTGCTGCAGGAGTTTGTGGGCGGTGGAAACGGCCGTATTTCCCACACTGTTCCCCCTTGGCAGCATCTTCGGTTGTGGGTGAGCAATCATGGTAAACATCGGAAATCTCCATTATTTGGCCACAGAGGTTACAGAGGAAAAAGCGTTCTGTTCTCTCTGTGTTCTCTGTAGCGAAAATTCGAATGCAGGTAATTTAGCAATGGCATGTTGAGCTGTTGTTAAGAACTGTTTGAAAGCTGGTTGAGGGTGGGGGAACGGCCGTATGGGCAAAAGTTACGGCCGTTTCCCTCCCTTTGTCATGGTTTAGATGGCTGGTGCCCGGCCCCACCGGTTTGCCAGCCGGGCATACACCCGTTGAAACCCGGTGAGCGCCACCACCACAATGCCCAGCTGCACCACCGTCTTCAGAAGGCCCAGGAGACCCGCGCCGCTAAAGCCGCCCGCCTCGTCGTGGTCGCGTGTGGGCGGTAGGAATGTGTCGCCATCGGCGGTGGTAGACATTTCAGGTAGAGACGGCCGTTCCCCAGCCATCTCACCACCCAAACTGATCAACCCCTGGTCATCCAGCAGGTAAACCCCACCGCTCACCAAACCAACCAGCAAAAGCAATCCCACTAAAACCAGCCAAAAACTTGCCTTGCGTTGTTTCTTGTTTGTATTCATGATTCACCTCAAATGTTTATGTGTCATTCCCGTGCAGGCGGGAATCCAGATAATGTCGCAGTAACTTGATTAAACGGCCGCTTCAGAAGGTTTTACAGCCGCTTGCCGCCGCTTGGGCAACCAGCCAAACAGATACTTCTTGCTGTTTGTTACAATCCATTTCCAGTGCAGGGCAATGTGCAGACCCACCAGCCAGACCACCGCCTCGGCCGCCAGCGTGTGCAGCGATTTCCAGACGCCGCCATGTACACCCTGCAACCCCAGCAGCGGCAAAACCTCCTCAGAGATCATGAGGCCGCTAAAAATGATGAGCGTAAACGCCACCAGCAGCGCCAGGTTTAGCACGTAGTTCACCCGAGCCTGGCCCGCCAACTTGCCAAACAAGCGCCGCGTCGTCTCAAACACCCAGCGCCAATGCAGCAAAATGTGCGTCAGAAAGCCCACGCCCAACCCCAGGCTCAGCCATTCGTGGATGGCCATGCCCGTCAGATGAGGCTGTGCCGCCAGCAAAAAACCCCCAGCAATGAGTAAATCAACCCATAAATTTTGTTTTGTAACGCTAAACTTCTTGTTCGTTTTCATGAGAACCTCTCTTTTGTTTATTCCTCCTTCGCCGGGAGGTATTGTTCCTGTTTGTGAATTGCACTTATTTTAAGGCAGCGATGTTGAGCAAAAGTTAAGGACTGTTTGACAATTGATTGAGAGTTTATGGAGGGAGAAACGCTTTTACGAGACGAGAAAAACAAGTTACACAGAGGAGCTACAGAGGTTCACCGAGAGGTAGAAAAGAGCCAAACACCAGGTGGTATTTGGCTCGTGCAAGAATGAAAGGGACACAGATGGCGCTACTGAAAAAAGGGTGATTTCACCGCAGCGGCGCGGAGAGCGCAGAGATTTTTCTCTGGTAATTTTTAAAACGCTGCCTCCTTTACGGCTTTGCGGTTTGTTTTTTCAGTGGACTCACAGATGAACACAGATTTCGCAGATTAACAAGATTTAATCCGCGTTCATCCGCGTCCCATTTTTTAAGGAGACTTCATAAGCGCAGGCTCAACACCATGAATGAAGGTCGGTTGCCACCCGCCCCCCCCTTAAAGAGGGGGAGACCCCCCCCCCCCCCCCCCCCCCGAAAAACCCAACCTCCGGGAGGTTCAGTGCGTAACAGAGGCCATTTTTGAAGCCTCCCGGAGGTTTATTTTGAGGAGGAATTTAGAGGGTGGGCAGGCTGATGGTGAAGGTGGTGCCCTGGCCAGGGGTGCTGGTGGCGGTGATACGGCCGTTATGCGCCTGCACAATCGAGCGAGCAATAGCCAACCCCAACCCAGATTCGCCATTTTGCGAGCGAGATTTGTCCCCCCGGTAGAAGCGATCAAACACGTGCGGCAAATCTTCTGGGGCGATGCCTGCGCCCGTGTCTTGCACTTGCAAGATGAGCTGCTGCTGGCTGCTTTGGGCGGCCAGGCGGAGGTGACCCCCGGCGGGCGTGTGGCGCAGCGCATTGCTGATCAGGTTGCCCAGCACCTGCACCAGCCGGTCCAAATCCACCTTGATTTGGGGCAGACCTTCGGGAATTTCAAGCTTCAATGTAACCTGCTGCTTTTCGGCCTGCTGGGCGTAGATGAGCGCCGTATGCTCTAGCAAGTCGCGCGGGGCCACTGGCTGTGGATGCAGCGACAGCTGGCCGGCATCGGCCAGCGACAGCGTGCGCAAATCTTCTACCAGCCGGTTCAAATGCTTCACCTGCCGATGCATCGATTGGTAAATTTCTGAATTTCCGGGCAGTTTGCCATCATCCAGCGCTTCGGTGTAGCCTTGCAAAACGCTCAGCGGCGTGCGCAAATCGTGGGCAATGTCGGCGGTCATCTGGCGGCGCAGCTGGTTGGCCTGGGCCAGATCGGCGCTCATCTGGTTGAACGAGGCGGTGAGCTGGCCAATTTCATCGGAGGAGCGAACGGACACCTGGTGCCCCAATTCGCCCTGGGCCACCCGCTGCGTGGCGCTTTTTAGCTCGCTGACGGGGTGGGAAATGGTGCGGGCCAGCACGATGCCAAACAGCAGGGCCAGCACGCCCGCGCTGGCGGCAATCACCAGGGTGGTGCGGTTCAGGTTGGCTAAAAAGTCAGCTTCGGGTGAGCCGGAGAAATCGGAACGGCCGTCTCCCACCGAAGCCAGCACCAACCACCCCACCGTCTCCCCCTCCACCTCAATGGGCAGCCCGTTGGCTACCAGCTCAGCTGGCAGTTGTTCCCCCGGTGAATAGCGCCGGTCGCCAAAAATGAACTGCTGATTGCCGTCTACCAGCGTGGCAGGTATCCAGCGGTCATGTTTGTCGTGTGGGTCAGCGTCTGGCTGTTCGGTGTAAACAAATCGCTCTACACCCCGCCAGCTGCCCGTTTGCACGTAATAGTTGGCCAGCTGATCGCCTAAATCGTCCAGCTCATTCTGATACAGCGTTTGGACCAGGTTGCCAAACTGGCGACGCGTTTGCCAGTTCACCAAAACGGCCACCAGCACGGTGCCCACAACGCTCACCACCATGAAGGCGATGGTAAGCTTAAAAGAGAGGGAGCGCATGGTGGTTTTCATATTGTAGGCCCTTAAGGGTTTTACCTCGACTAATGTTTCCCCGAAAGGGCTAAACCTTTAGGGTCTCTACGCTTCGGTAAAGCGGTAGCCGATGCCGTAAACCGTTTGAATATATTGTGGATTGGCCGAATCGGGCTCGATTTTGACCCGCAGGTGGCGAATGTGGACGTCGATATTGCGTTCGTACCCTTCAAAGGCGACGCCTTGCAGCTTTTGCAGCAAATCCAGGCGAGAGTAAACGCGCCCTGGGCTGATCATCAGCAGCGCCAGTAAATCGAATTCGAAGGCAGTGAGTTCAACCAGCTCGCCGGCCACGCTAACGGTGCGGTTGCCCTGGTTCAGCTCAATGTTTCCGGCGCGCAGAATGTCTGGCTCGGCGGTCTGTTTTTCGCTGCGGCGCAGCACGGCGCGCACGCGGGCGGTGAGTTCGCGGGGGCTGAATGGTTTGGTGATGTAGTCGTCTGCGCCCAGTTCCAGCCCCAGCACCTTGTCATTTTCCTCCAGGCGGGCGGTGAGTAAAATGATGGGGGTGTCGGCTTCTTTGCCGTAAATGCGCATGAAGTCGTAGCCGCCCAGTTCCGGCATCATGATGTCTAGCAAGATGAGGTCTGGCTTTTCATCGCGGGCCACAAAGAGGGCTTCACGGCCGTTTACGGCCGTTACCACCCGAAACCCTTCCTGCGCCAGATAGGTTTTTACCATCGTGCGCAAGCTCTCTGAATCATCGACTACCAAAACTGTTCGCGCCATGCTTGTTGTCCTCTAAAATTTATACATCCTATGCTTTAAGCATACCCAAAGATTATTGAGCAATTGTTAAGCTGCCTTTAATATTTGATTGAGCCATGCGGCAGCTGCTTTACCGGCTGTGCCACGCTTGCAACAAGGCGCGCAACCCGTTTAGGCTCAAAAAGCCGCCGGTGAGCAAACAAAATGCGCCGAACAATAGTTTTACCAACCAGGGGAAGTTGGGGTCATTAATTGTTGCGTAAAAGCCAATGAGCAGGATGAACCCGGTAAACAAAAAGAGGCTGCCTCCGACCAGATGACGCTGCCGGGTTTTCATCCTTTGTTGATTTTCCAGGCTGCCATACGGCCGTTTTTGCAATGCTAAAAACAGACCCGGCAGCAGAAAAACGGCCGTTGCTACCAGGCCACCACTGTCGCTGGGGCGATTTTCTACCTGCGCCAGCAGCCTGATGCGCGACGGAGAATCCAGCATTTGCACGGCGACAACTTTGTCCCCCACATTTAAACTGCTCCGGATTGATTGGGTCATGTTTTCCAGGTTCCAGGTTTGGGAACGGCCGTCTCCGTCCACAAAAGAGACCACCACAATTGGCGGATCGCCTTCGTGAATGCGCTCGATGGTGCCCTCCACAAGGGTGCCATTGAGGAATCGGCTGGTTTCTTGCCGGTTTACCAGCCAGGCTGCCGCAAAAATTAGCCCAATGATGGCCAGCGATCCGCCAAAAACACGCAGAGCGGGCAGATGGTTGTTTGGTTTGCTTTCATTTTTCACCAGGACATTGTAATAAACTGGAGGAGGTTTGCAAAAGTCTAGTATTGCGCCCCAAAAGTTCGCATCAGGTTATTGATGACGGCGCAATACTTAAACAGTCCGGCAACTTGTCATAATAACATTTTATGGATTTCTGCCGGACTGTACTAGTTACATATCACTTTCTAAATTGGACACAGATTAACATTGGTTTGGGCTAATATCTGTGAAAATCAATGGCTCTACTGAAAAAAAGGGTGATTTCACCGCAGCGGCGCGGAGATCGCGGTGATTTTTCTCTGGTTATCTTTAAAACTTTGCGTCCTTTGCGGCTTTGCGGTTTGTTTTTTCAGTGGACTCATCAATGTTTATCAGTAGAGATATCCGTGTCCAATTTTCTTTTTAGTCAAACTGATATGTGGCAAATGCAAAAGTAAGTTCCGCGATTGGGGAACTCATTGGTTCAGCAACCCCAATACTAGCTGGTTGAACAGAGCGGGTTTTTCCAGGTGTACGGCGTGGTGTGGGTCATAAACTGGAAGCCCCGTTTTTGCAAGATGGGGCGGCTCATGTCGCTGGCATCTACCATCAGAAAGCGGTAACCGCGCTGCAACGCTTCTTGGGCGCGGATGGCGACAACGGCCGTATACAACCCCATCTTTCGGTACTGATCCAGCGTTGATCCGCCCCACAGCCCGGCAAACTGGCTTCCCTTGGGGAACGAGGTCCAGGCGGCGCAGGCAGGCTCGTTGTTGACATAAGCAATGTAAATCGACCAGAAATCCGGCTGAAGCGCCAGATTTTCTTCTAGCTGCGTCACCAGCCAGCCATAATCGCCGCCCCAAACTTGCGCTTGCAGCTGGGCAATCTGCTCAAACTGGGCGCGATTGGTGGCCCGGCGCACGTCGGCAGTGACCGGTTGCAAAAAAACCTGTGGGCAGTTGTGCAAATCCATCACCAGCAGCGCTTCTTCTTCCTCACCTTCCAGGCCGTGGGCGGTGAGGCGCTGCCCCAGGTCGGCGGGGGTGTCGTGGGCGTAGGTTTTCCATTCGAAGCCCAGGCTGCCGCTGGCGGCAAAGTAGTCGAGCTGAGCCTGGATGGCGGCATCGGCCGTTTCGGCCGTTAGCTGGCTGTAGATGATAAAGCTCAGCCGCGACGGATTTTTGCTGATGCTGCGCACCACGCCATCGGCCACCTCCCGCCGGTAGGAGGGATGTTCGCTGTTTTTGCGCTCTTGCTCATCGTAAAGGGCTAAAATCTGTTCTCGGTTCATACTTCTCCTCGTTCCCCCGCGTCCAAATTCTTTATGCGGCCTCAACGAGCATGTCGTACAGGTTGACATAATTATCGTAGCGCCATTGGGCGATACGGCCGTTCTCCACCGCCTCTTTAACCACGCAGCCCGGCTCATGCACGTGGGTGCAGTCGCCAAAGCGGCAAAAGCCCACCACATCTGCCAGTTCCGGGTAGTAAATGATGAGATCATCCGGGTGCAGGCCGTGCAGCCCCATATCTTTGATGCCGGGCGTGTCTACCACGCTGCCGCCCATCTCTAGCGGAATCATGATCGCCTGGGTGGTGGTGTGCCGCCCTTCGCGGCTTTTCATGTTGCTCACGGCGCTGGTGCGCAGCTGCAAGCCAGGCTGCACCCCGTTTAGCAGCGTCGATTTGCCCACGCCAGACAAGCCCGCCAGCACCGTCGCCTGCCCGCGCAAAAAGTCGCGCACCGGCTGGATGCCCACTCCCTCGGCCGCCGCCGTCAGGAAGACGGGGATGTTCAGTTTGTGGTAGGGAGCCACCAGCGCTTCCACTTCGCCCTGGCCTTTGGCTAGATCGATTTTGTTGAGGCAAACGGCCGTTTTCAACCCATTGCGCTGGGCACCAATCAAATATTCATCCACCATTTGCAGCCACAATTTTGGCTCCAGCCAGGCGGCGACCACCAGCAGCTGGTCCACATTGGCGGCCAAAATCTGCTTCAGGTGGGTGTCGAAGCTGTCGGCGCGGGCCAGACCGCTGCGGCGGGGCAGCACGCCCTCCACCAGGCCGCGCGCTTCGCTGAGCGGCTGCACCAGCACCCGGTCGCCCACCGCCAAAATGTTGGTGTAGCCCGTACCTTCGGCAATCAGCGTCCCGCGCACGTCGCAGACGATGGTGTCGCCGTTCACCGCGGCCCGGCAGAGGCCGCGGCTCACTTCCACCACCGTGCCCAGTTGGAACGGCGTTTCGTTGGCCATCGCTTGCCATTGTTCATCGTTGAGGTCGGTTTGCAGAACGGCCGTTGCCTGTTCTGTCACCGCCTCCCGCCGATCCCGCTCATCCAGCGGCATGATGCGCTGGTCGGCAACTTCGCCTTCTTCATCGGGCACCAGCGGCTGCCAATCGATGCGGTGTTTTTCCTGGTTGGCGGCGGTGTTGTGGCGCAGCTTTTTACGCCGCCCTTTTTCAGAATCCCACGTCTTGCGCTGCTGCTGGCGAATCTCTTTTCTCTTTTTGCTCATAGTTTTCACTTCGTAGCCGCGGATTCTTTCCGCGCTGGTAAAACGCGCTAAGAAAGCACGGCTACAGATATTATTTTTTATGGGACGCGGATGAACGCGGATGACGCGGATTAAAAACAAAAATCAGCGTTTATCCGCGTTCATCCGCGTCCTATTTTTCTTCAGACAGGCACCAGCCGATGAGGTGGCGCACAAAGTCGTTGGTGGGGTATGGTTTGCTGTCGTGCTTCCAGCGGGGCACCTGCACCTCTTTGGCCCCGGGCTGGCGCGGAAACTGCTCCCCCTCTACCCGCAGGGTGGCGTAAGCATCTCCTTCTTTGGGGATGCGGTAATGGACGATGAACTTCTTGTTGGTGGCGATGATGTGCACAATGCGCTCTGGCGTGTGGTCTACAAAGCCGCCTTCTTCGGGAATATGCTCATCCTTGCCCTCGACGTACCAGATGAACGGCCGTCCTTTCACATTTACCTTGCGTTTGCCTTTGCTGTTAACTGCCAAAGTTTTCTCCTCTTTAAAAGCGGAACACAGAGTTACGCAGAGAAGACACAGAGATTCACAGAGAGATTCAAAAAAATCTGCGCCAATCTACGGATTATAGTGCTTTGCGGAAGGTCATGCCGCGTTTGACCTCTTCAAAGCCCATTTTGCGGTAAAGATGCAGCGCGCCGGTCAGATTTTCTGCATCGACGCCGAGCGCCGCTTCAGTCATGCCCGCTTCTTTGAGCACCGCCAAACTGCGGGCGATGAGCGCTTTGGCCACACCTTGCTTGCGCCAGGGTCGCCGCACAAAAATGGGATCGGTGTAGCCGCGCAGACGGCCGTTCTCCTCATTTTCCTTTTCATCGATAAAGTTTAGCACACCACCCACCACCTCATCCCCTGCCCAGGCAATTTGCCACAGGTGAGGTTGGTAAGTGGGGTAGGCGCTCCAGCCGGTGAAGCTTTCTTCACCCCATTCAGACATACCCCAATGATCGCGAAACGCTTCTCGGGCCGCTTCCCAGATTTGCCGCGATTCGGCATCCGTGCCGCAGCGGAGTTCCAGCCCTTGGGGCAGCGGGCAGTGGGGGATGTTGTGTAGATTCGGCCGTACCATGTCCAGGCCGTAACGCACAATCTCATGCCCTTCAGCCAGCAGCAGGTTGGTCCAGTCGGTCTCAACTTCCATGCTCCAGTTGATAAAGTTTTTCTCTTTTTCGGCCGGATGATCGGCGGCGATTTGGCGCAGGCGCTGCTTGAGGTGGCGCACCATCGCCAGGCGGATGCCGGTGCCGCGCCATTCGGGCAGCAGGTGGGCAAAGAAGTAGTAGGCGATGCTGCCATCTACCATGTTTTTCCACCAGCAACGGCCGTATCCCACCACTTTCCCATTCACCTCTGGGAAAATCATGTCGGTATGCGGATTGCAGTTGGTGAGGTGGGCGTAATCTACGGCCGTTTCTTCCACCGTGTTCGCCCATTCCGTTTTATCCGCTTTACGACAACCTTCTACCACCGCCACCATCAGCGGATAATCATTCTCGCCCTGAAAGCGACGAAAACGCAGGCCAGGCACGGCAGGCTTTTCTGCCACTTCAATTTCCAGTTCCATAAGTTTGTTAGTAGACATAATATTTCTTGTTCCTTTAACTAACCGGTTACAGACTTAACTGCATGTTGTACAAACTGGCGTACGTGCCGCCCCGGACCATTAATTCTTCATGCGTACCTTGTTCATCAATCCCTTCCTCGGTTAGGACCACAATGCGCTGTGCACTCCGCACCGTTGACAGGCGGTGCGCAATAACGATGGTGGTGCGATTATTAGCCAACTGTTCCAATGACGCCTGGATCGCTCTTTCGCTTTCGTTATCCAGGGCGCTGGTGGCTTCATCAAAAATAAGAACGGGCGGATTTTTCAAAAAGACGCGGGCGATGCTCAGCCGCTGCTTTTGGCCGCCAGACAGCTTGACGCCACGCTGCCCAATGTCGGTGTTGTAGCCATCGGGCAGCGCCATGATGAAGGCATGGGCGTTTGCCTTTTTAGCCGCAGCCACAATTTCTGCCTCGCTGGCGTCCATCTGGCCGTAGCGAATATTATCCGCCACCGTACCGGCAAACAGATACACATCTTGCTGCACCAGCCCAATGCTGCGGCGCAGCGAATCCAGGCGAATGTGCTTGATGTTGGTTCCGTCCAGCAGCAGTTCGCCTTCATTAACCTCATAAAAACGGGCAATAAGCGAACACAGAGTGGTTTTGCCAATGCCTGAAGAGCCCACCAGAGCCACAAATTCGCCGACTTTAATGTCCAGGCAAAGATTGTGAAAGATATAACCAGAATCATCCCGGTATCTGAAGCTGACGTTTTTAAAGGTCACATTGCCCTGAACCTGGGCTGCGTCAACGGCATTGGCCGCATCCTGAATATCTGGCTCAACTTCCAAAACTTCCATGAAGCGCGCAAAGCCAGCCATGCCTTCCTGGTAGAGCCGGGTGAAGTTACCGTAGCGGCGGATCGGCTCAATCAGGATGCCCACGCATAACAAAAACGTAATTAAGTCCGGCAAATCCAGCGAACTTTTGACGATGCTAATACCGCCAAACACAATGACCGCCACGGTCATGAGCTGGGTAAAGGCCATCAATCCTTCAAAAAAGTAGGTTTCGCTGCGGTAGGTGTCGCGGCGGCTGTCCAGGAAACGGCCGTTTTCCCGAGCAAACTTCTCTGCTTCTACCGCCTCATTGGTAAACGATTTCACTACTCGGATACCCGCCAGCGTGTCTTCAACCTGGCTGTTGATATCGCCGATGCGGTCGTGGCTGCGGCGCAGCGCCGTCTTCATTTTTTTGTTGAAGTAGAAGGCATAGACGGCCATGATCGGCAAAAAGAGGAACACCGTCAGGGCCAACCTGGCGTTGATGGTAATCAAGATGGCAAAGGCACCGATAAAGTTCAACAGTGAGATCACGATGTCTTCTGGTCCGTGGTGAAACAGCTCGGCCAGATCAAACGAATCGTTGGTGAGCCGGGTCATGAGCTGGCCCACTTTTTGCTCATCGTAAAAAGCAAACGACAGCTTTTGGTAATGGTCAAACAACTCGCGGCGCATGTCGTGTTCCATCAGGGCACCCATCATGTGCCCCTGGTAGGCGACAAACATGTTGCTCAGCGTATAAACGAGGATCAGCCCCAGCATGATCGCACCCATGCCGTAGATTTGGGTAAGCGTGTTTGCCCCACTGTCGCCCAGGACGTTTTTGGTGATGAAGCTGGCGCACAGCGGAATGAGCAGCGTTGTCACCGACACAACAAACGCACAGGCCATGTCGGCCCAAAACAAGCGTTGGTAAGGCTTGTAATAGGACAAAAACTTTCGGGTCCGGGCATTCAAAAAATTGAATTTGCCACGGCCGTTTTGCTGCCGCAGCGGCCGTTCAGCCAACATGTCGTAACTGCTCACTCAGACCATCTCTCCCTGCCACAACCGGCGCATTTCCGCCGACGTCTGCAATAATTCATCCAGCCTGCCCTGGGCCGCGAGACGGCCGTTTTCCAACACCAAAATTTGATCCGCCCGCTGCAAAACAGCCCGGCGGTGGCTTACAACCAAACAAGTAGGCGATTGGCGATTGGCAGCCTGCGGCTGCGAGATTGGAGATTGCGCATCAAAATCTCCAATCCTTGCCCTGAGAGAAGCCGAAGGGTCCAATCTCCAATCTCCAAAAATTCCTTCCCACAGCTGCGCTTCTGTCTCCACATCCAGCGCGCTGGAGAGATCATCAAAAACCAGCAGTTCCGCATCGCGCACCAGCATGCGGGCGGTGGCGGCGCGCTGCACCTGACCGCCAGACAACCGCACGCCGCGCGGCCCCACCACGGTGTCCAGCCCGGCTTCCAGCTGGGCGATGTCGGGTTGGAGTACGGCCGTTGCCAAAGCCCACTCCAGCTGATCATCCGGCAGCCCCAGCAGAATATTGTCGCGCAGTGGCTCGCTGAACAGGCGGGGCACCTGCGGCGTGTACGCCGTGCGCGGCGGGGTGAAGAAGCTGGCGGGGTTGTGGACGAGACGGCCGTTCCACCGCACCTCACCCCCGCTGGCCGGTAGCAGCCCCAGCAAAACCCGCAGCAGCGTCGTCTTGCCCGAGCCAATCTTGCCCGTAATCACCGTAAAACTGCCGCGCGGCACGGTGAAGGTGATGTCCTCTAGCGACCAGTTATCGGTGATTGGTAAACCGTTATCGGTAAGCGGTGTGTGGTTTTCTGATGACCGATTACCGTTTACCGATAACCGTTCACCAAATTCAAAACATAACCCCTCAACCGCCAACATCGCCAACCGATCTTCCGCCGCCTTCACTGGCTGCTGCACGGCGGGCGCTGGCGCATCTTCGTAGATGGGCACGTGGGCAACCATGCTTTCTGGCGGAGCGCTGGGCGTAATCTCTTGCAGACGATCCAACACCACCCGCTGCTGGGCAATCTCGGACAGATAGCTGCCGATTTGCGAGGGGAACTGGGAGGCGAGGAAGAGATAGCTGGTGAACAGCACAAAATCGCCCACGCTAAAGCTGCCCTGCTGGATAGAAAAGCCAGCCATCACCACCATCAGCGCCACGGCCACATCCCCCATGTTGTCGGTGACTGAGCGGAAGATGGCCCAAAACAGGCCAAAGCGCACGTTGGCCACGCGCCGCGCCTCGCTTAGCTCGCGCAGGTAGCCAATCGCGCCCGCTTCGGCATCGGCCACCTTCATCACCTGGATGGCGCCAAACGTTTCGCCCAAAAAGGCAGTCACGCGGCTGTCGCTGACGCGGCTGAGCCGCACGTAGCTGAGAAAGCGGCTCCACGCCCAGCGGGTGAGGAAGAAGACGGCGATGAGGGGGAGAATGGCAACGGCCGTAATCCCCGGTGCAATTCTGAACAAGATGATCAGGGCAAAAACGGCAAACGCCGCGTGCCCCGCCACTTCAGGAATCCAGGTGGGGAAGTCGGCAAAGTCGGCCAGATCGTCGTCCATCCGGTTGATCACATCCCCGGTGGGCACTGGCAGCGGTTCCGCCCCCGGCTTGCGCAAAATGTTTTGCAGCATGTTGATCCGCATCAGCGACTGCCCAGCCTGGCGCACCTTGGCCGCACTCCAGTTGCCCACAATGTCGGCCACCATCCGGCTCAATTCCACACCGATGATGAGCAGCAGCAGCGTCCAGAGGGCGTTTGGCAGGTAAGCTGCGCCTGTTGCCGCGCCCGCCTGCGTTGCCACCTGATCAAAGTAACTTTTTTCCAGCCAGCCTGGCACCAGCCGCATGCCAAACGCATACAGTGCCATCGCCACGCTCAGCGCAAAATGCCACGGCCGATAGCGAATGAGCGACCAGGTGCCGGTTTTGATTGGGAGTTGGTTTGTTTTATTCATAATCTTTTTTAGGGAGAGTAGAGATTGGAGATTGGAGATTAGGCATTTTCCAATCTCCAATCTCGCGGCCGCAGGCTGCTAATCTCCAATCTCACACCAACATTTCCTCCAACCCGGTTTGCAGCAGGTGGGCAAAGCGGGAGTTGGGGTCTTGTAATAGTTCTAGTCGAGGGCCGTGTTCTTGAATACGGCCGTTCTCCAAAATCAAAATATCGTCGGCCCGCTGCACGGTGCGCAGGCGGTGGGCAATGATGATGGCGGTACGGCCGTTTAGCAGCGTATCAATCGCCCGCTCCAACAACTGCTCCGTCGCCGGGTCCAGCCGGGACGACGCCTCATCCAGAATCACCAGCTGCGGATTGCGCAAGAAGACCCGCGTAAAGGCCAGCAGCTGCGCCTGCCCGGCAGACAAGCCTTGCCCGCCTGATTTCAGCTCGGTGTCCAGGCCATTGGGCAGGCTGGCCAGCCAATCGCCCAGCCCCAGCGTGTGCAGCGCCGCCTCAATCTCCGCGTCAGGGATGGGTGGCTTGGTGGGATCGTAGCGGCGGAACAGCGTCAGATTGTCGCGCACGGTGGCGGCAAACAGCTGCACCTCCTGCGTCACCAGCCCGATGTGCTGCCGCACGTCCGCCAGGCTCACCTGCCGCAAATCAACGCCGCCCAGGGTGATGCTGCCCGCATCCACATCGTACAGCCGGAACAGCAGCCGGGTGATGGTTGTCTTGCCGCTGCCCGTGCGCCCCAGCAGGCCGAGGGTTTTGCCCGCTTCCAACTCAAACGTTACGTCGTGCAGCACGTTTGGTGAACCGTTATCCGTAATCGGTGATCGGTAATCGGTGGTCGGATCAGCGTTTACCGATAACGGATTACCGTTTACCGATAACCGATCCTTGTAGGCAAAAGAGACATTTTGAAAGGAAACGGCCGTTGCGCCCCCCGGCAATTTCGCGCTCACAGCTTCCTTCACCTCCGGCTCCAGCTGCAAAAACTCGTTGATCCGGCCAATGCTGGCCACCGCTTTTTGCATGTCGTTGATTTGCCGCCGGATGTACTTGATCGGCGACTCCATCAGCCGCACATAGGCCACCAGCAAAAACAGCGTGCCGATACTGATCTGCCCGCGCAGAAAAAAGGTGCCTGCCAGCGCCAGCGTGGCCACAATGGCCAGCACATACAGCATGTAATTGCTGCTAAACGAGTAGCCGCCAATCAGTTCTGCCCGCACCCGGCCTTTGGCCACGTCGGCCAGCAGCGGATACAGCTTGTAGAACAAGTACGGCTCGCCACCATTGGCCCGAATATCCTCCGTGCCGCCGATGCGCTCCTCCACGTAACCGTGTAGCCTGGCGTACCCTTTGCTCACGTCGCGCCACACGTTCACCGTCGGTTTGCGGATGAGTTGCAGCAGGCCCAGCGTCAGCAGGCCGTAGGCCAGCCCCACCAGCCCAATGCGCCACTCCTCGCGGAACAGCAGCGCCAGAATGCCAATGATCAGCACCGCATTGCCCAGCACCCGCACCAGCAGCTGTGAGAAGAATTCGGCCAGATTGCTCACGTCGCCATCGATGCGTTCAATCAGTTCGCCGGGGGTTTGCAGCTTGTGGAAGCCCATGTCTAGCTGCATGGTGTGGGCGGCCAGGTCGGCGCGTAGATTGTTGGTAGCGGCCCAGCCCAAATCTTCGCTGAGGTAGGTGGTGACCAGCTCCACGCTTTTTTGCACCACGGTAATGGCCAAAAAGAGCAGCCCCAGCAAAACGAGGTGACGAACGGCCGTTCCCCCCTCTGCCGCATCCAAAAAGTCACGAACCACCTGGGGGCCGTACAGCTGCAAGGCAATGCTCACGGCCAGCAGGGTGAATAAAGCAGAGAGACGGGGGGTAAACGGCCGTAAATAGCGCGTCATCAATTGCCATTTCGTCATTCGCTACCCTCCCGGCCCCATGTATGGATCCCACAAATCGCGTGTTAGCGCCACCGGATTGCGCTCAAGGCCCAAACTGGCAAAGTAGTCACACACCCGCGTGATGTCCCGCTCCAACAGTTCGTAAGCGTGCGGATTGTGTCGCGCTTCCACCATTTGCGGGAAATCAATCAGGCAGATGTCGCCCTCCCAGTACAAAATGTTGTACGCCGACAGGTCGCCATGCACCAGATGATTGTCCAGCATTAGCGCCACGTTTTGCATAATGCGCTCAAAAAGCGCCGTCGCTTCAGCCTGCGGCAGGCGCACCTCGCTCAGCGTGGGCGCCGGGCCGAATTCGTTGCCAATGTACTGCATCAGGATGGTGTTGCCCTGGTGGCCGATGGGTTTGGGCACGTTGGCCCCCGCCTCAAAAAGCTGAGTCTGGGTGCGGTACTCGTTGCCAATCCACCATTGAATGTCTACTTCCTTGCCAAAGCTGGTTTTTTTACGCATCGCCAGCTTTTCGCGCCGACCTTTAAGCTGCTTGCCCTCGGCGTCGCGCAGCGTGCGCCCGGCTTTGTAGATGGCATCATTTTTCAGATGGCGCAGCATGCGCGGCCGGTACAGCTTGGCCGCCAAAAGGTCTAGCCCCGTGGCTGGGTGGGCGGTGCAGGCGTACACGTTCGCTTCCTTGCCGCCTTTCACCAGCCGGGTCACGTCCGTCACCATCTGGTCGCGGTAAAACGGGCCAACCGATTCGATCACCCACTGCCGCTCGTGGTGGCGTGGATCGAGTGCTTTGGCGTAGCTGGGCACCCAATTTTCGATGCCGTCGTCCATTTCTTGAATGTCGTGCACGATCTTTTGGGTGCGGCGATCTTTCTTCTTTTTGGGGCCGGGCCGATTGCGCCGGGCCTCCCGACTGTTGTCATCAAATTGATATGCTTCAAACTGTTCAAAAGCTTCAAACTTGTCCATTAGATTAAATTTGGCCGGTTTTAGAATGATCCGGCGAACATCCCAAGTTGTTTTAGACAGGGAATGTGGCTTTTGTTTGCTGAGGGAGTTTGTGAGAGAGAAACAAAAAGCCACCGATCAGCGTTGTGTGATGGTGGCAGAAATTGCTGCGTAGAGGCAACAAAAAAGCCACAGGTTGGTCACCCGTGGCCGCAAGTTTATCCAGAAAAGTTGGTTTGGATTCTTAGCAGTGAGCAGGTGTACCCACACAACGTACGATTACGTTTCTGAAGATGTTACTTTTCACTTTTGCCATCTTGTGGGTACCTCCTTAAAGGTTTCGTTAATAGTTTTTGCTACGGCGGACAGTCTACCATGCCTTTTTTGGTGCGTCAAGCTGCATTTTTGCGCCAGGTGCGACGCACTTTTAAAGTGCGTCGCACCTGAGTTTAACTGTTTACAGGAGTTGGCTCACCAAAAAGCCAAGAATGTTTGTGTAGCCGCGCCGGACAAAGTTGGGCCAGCCATCGCCCGGCACCAGCGGCGGAAACGACGAGGCACTTTCTTCGTTGAACCGGTTGTTCATCCCCGTGCCGTCCCAGAGAATATCGGCCGTGGGGATGCCCAAATCGCGCACAAACGGATCCGCGTCGTAGCCATTGTTGTCGTAGATGTTGTCGCGTACCCAGTTGCCTTCCGGCAGCGGCCCGACGTCAATTTCATTGATGTCAAACGCACCGGTGCTGGTGAGGCTGAAAACGGCCACGCCGGTGGTTTTGTTGTTGCGGATTTCGTTGTTGTACACCTCGGCATTGTCGGTGGCCAGCAGCAGGATGCCCACGCCAGAGGGAGCAATCCCGGCGATGGCCCCGGGCGGGGCAAAGTTCTCGTGGTTGTTGTCTTCCACCAGGTTGTCGTAGACGAGGGTGTTGGCCGAGATTTTGGAGGTGAGCTGGGGCAGCAGCACCACGAAGATGCCGACGGTGTTGTCGTAGGCGTGGTTGTTGTAGATTTCGCCGTTGATGGTGTTTTCCAGCTCGATGCCCAGCACGTTGCCGTACACCACGCTGTCCCGCACAATCACATTTTCACACTGGCCCGCGTACACGCCCGCATCATCCACGCCGGTGACTTCGACGCGCTCAATCAGCACGTTGGTGCTGCGCACGGGGTAGACGCCGTAGGTGCCTACGTTTTCGGCATAGATGTCGTGGAAATGCACGCCGGTGACGCCCTCCACCAGAACGCCGTTGTCGGTGTAGTTGCGCACGTCCAGGTGGCTGACGGTGAAGTTGTTGCCAGAGGCGATGACCGCTTCGGTCAGCTTGCCTTCGCCGTCAAAAATGGGCCATTCGCCCGCTGCGTTGGGGATGCCGCGCAGGGTGATGTCGTTGATGTCGATGACGACGCGCTCGTGGTAGATGCCGTAGGGCACTTCGATGACGTCACCGGGGCGGGCGCGGTCTACGGCCGTTTGCACACTCTCTCCCTCTGCCACCACAATCGTCATCGGTTCGCGGTCGCCCAAATCAATGCCGGTGCTGCCACCCACGTTGTGCGCCGCCACTTCGGCGCGGGCCGGGTTGTCGGTGGGTTGGATGACGGGGAGGTTGGAGGGAACGGCCGTTGGCACCGCAGGTAACCCACTCTCATCCGTCAGCGCGTACAGGAACGCCACCAGGTCCAATCGCTCCTGGTCGGTCAGCTCAAACCCCTGCACAAACACGTCCACATTTTCCTGGCCGTGCAGGCGGCCACCGCCGTCGGCGTAAAAATCGACCACTTCTTCCAGGGTTTCCATGGAGCCGTTGTGCATGTACGGTGCGGTCAGGGCGATGTTGCGCAGCGACGGCACCTTGAACGCCCCTTCAGAGCCATCTTCGGCGATGGCGGCGCGTCCCGGATCGTCGCTGGGCACGCCGACGACGCGGAAGCCGTCGCTGGCGAAGGTGGGGGCGGTGTGGCACTCAAAGCAGCGCGTCGCGCCAGAGCGGAACAGCGCCAGGCCGCGCCGCTGGCTGGGCGTCAGCGCGTCCACATTGCCCGCCGCGTACTGATCGAACGGGCTGTTGTTGCTGATGAGGGTGCGCTGGAACGCCGCCAGCGCGTTTTCGATATTGGCCAGCGTTACGCCGTCGTCGAAGGCGGCATTGAACAGCGTTTCGTACTCGCCGATGGCGGCAACTTCGGCCACCAGGGCGGCGGTGTCGGAGACGCCCATCTCGTCTGGATGGGTGAGGGGGACTTCGGATTGGGCTTCGAGGGAATCGAGACGGCCGTCCCAGAACAAATTCTGCGCATAGCCAACATTCCACAAGCCGGGCGTGTTGCGGGTGAGCTCTGTGCCGCCCGGGCCAACGGCCAACGGCAGTCCGTCGCTAAAGCCCAAATCGGGCTGGTGGCAGGTGGCGCAGGCGATGTCGTTGTTTTCGGACAAAACGGGGTCGAAGAAGAGCAGATAGCCGAGTTCGGCTTTGGCGTCGGTGGTGGGATTTACGGCCGTTTCGTTCAAAGCCGGAAACTCACGCTGCAAACCGGTGTACGATGGCTGGACGCTGCTGGCCCCCGCGCCGTGATCGTCCCCCACGTCGGGGTCGGCCAGGGCTGGAATGGCGGATACGACTAAAAAGATGACCAAAAGCAGGCCAATTAGGACGCCAACAATGCGGGCAATCCATTTTAGAACAGTGGACATGGGATTCTCCTCTTCAGTTGATAGTTTAAGTTGATAGGTTTAGTTTGCTAGTTGTTGGCGAATTGTACCAGCAACCAGCTATGCACAACCAGAAATTGTTTAACCGGGTAACGGGGCGATAGGGTAATTTGCTTTAGCCTGGGGATGAATCCCCAGGTGGATTATTTGAGCGTTTGCAGATAAGCGATGACCGCATCCAGATCTTCGCCAGTGAGGTCTTTGCTCAGGTTGCCGGGCATCAGGTTTTCGTACCCTTCAACCAGGTAGGCGTCGGGCTGCATGACGGAAGTGAGCATGTAGGTGTAGGCGTCTTGCCCTTCAACGCGCGTTTCGGCGCGGCTGGCAATGCCCGCCAGCGAGGGGCCAACGATGATTGTGTCTGGGGAGGTGCTGTGGCAAGCGCCACAGTCGCGGGTGAAGACTTGCTTGCCCTGCTGCGCCTGCGGGCTCAGCGTCGGTTGTGGCACGGCTGGCTCTGCCCCCCCGCCACAGGCGGCCAGGAAGAGCAGGCAGAGAATGAGGAACGGTTTGAGGCGAGTGGGCATCGGGTGGGAAGGGTAGAAAAAATCAAAGATTTCGCAGATTAAAAAGATTAAATCTGGTAAATCTGCGAAATCTTTGATTACTATTCTTTACGGGCCAAACATGTCCAGGACGGGGGCATAGGAACAGCGGCAGCCGTCTGGGTGGGAACAACCTTCCAGCGGCAGTTCTGGGGCTTCGTCGAATTCGTATGCGCCCTCGGCGGCGCGGCAGGCGGGGCAGCAGTCCCGGTTGGTCATAATGCGGACTTTGGTAGCCAGGCCATTTCTGATATTTTCCAGCGCCTTTTTTTGGGTGGCGCGTTTGGTTACGTCTGCGTCCATAAAAGTTTCCTTAAGCAGTCAGTCGATTTTTCGCATTTAAGAACTAAACCAAGTAACGAATTGTCATTCCGAACCCTTCGATACCTCAGGGCAGGCTGTCTTCGGAGTGAGGAATCTTAAATGCTTGCCTAAGTAGAAAGATTTCTCGGAGGACCTCGAAATGACATCTTGCCTGATTAATTTTTAAATCCTAACAAATTGACCGACGGAATGGTAATTTATTGTGGGCTGATTTTACGGGTAAGCGGTGGGGATGGCAAGGGGAAGTGGGGAGAGTTAAAAGTGAGAAGTGAAAAGTGGGGTGGTGGGGAACGGCCGTCTCTGGCCATATTGTTTGCTCTCATTTAGAAGTCGATAATAGTTTGCAGCTTTTAAATATTTTATCAAGCTGAAAGCCGCCTACTCAGAATTGCAAATTGTAATTGCTCGTGGAAATATTAGGTTTTTAGCTTATAATGCAAAACTCAAAATTTCCCCTATTTTCATAAATGTTTTTTAAATATTGTTCTTGGATAAGTTGCAGCATATTTTGCTGTGTTTCAGGGTCTTATCAAGGCAATCATCCACCACTTAAGTTATTGTGCCACTATCAAATTAGGAGTGCCAACTATGTTTAAAAGTAAAAGTTCAACCGGTATTTTAATCTCAATTACAATGCTTGCTCTAATTATAAGCCAAGTATTTTCCCAGGCATCGCCCAGTGGTACACAGACCGGACAATCTTTGGACGTGGTTAATGGTATCAATGTGGTTACTTTCGTCGATGGGGCGTTTAACACTGGGTGGACTGATGTTAGCGGCGTTACAGATGATCCTTTAGTATCTGGAGTTGGTCCTGGCACCTCCTCATTTGATGGTAGTTCTACTCAAAATAATGGTGGTAACCCAAATGCTTACAGGGAAACGACACACACTGTTGTAAACGGAGATCGAATTTATACAGGAGGATTAAACTCTTTTGCTGTTTATACCCCTAGTGATTCTGGCGCAATTACATCAATTGATTTTGCAAGTGACCTTTTACATCCTGATTCTGGCTCAACGGGATGGTTTTTGTTATTGAAACAAAATGGAGTTTTGTATTTCGCTGGTCGGGGGCAGGCGTTTGGCAATTCAACGTGGCAATCTTTTACGCTTGATGCACTTACTGAAGAAGATTTTGACACTTCTGCTCCGGGATTAGCCCCAAACAATGTACACCCGGATTTTTCGACTAATGGGGCATCTATCACTTTTGGTTATGTTATGACAAATAGCAGCCCAGGCACAAATCAACTCACACACGGCATTGATAATTGGTCAGTCACAATCAACACGAGCCCGTTTCAAATATTCTTACCGGTAATTTTACGCTAGCTATTCTGAGTAATAAATGGTATTTGTTCAGCTCACCACAGAAGTTCTTCTAAAAAAATCATGGGTTCATTCACAAATAACTTTTGTTTAGAAAACGACCCCCAAGGCTTGACCGATTACCAAAACTCAAAAGTTAAAAACGGTTAAGTCTTAAGGTGGCTGAATAGTAACAATCGATGGCAACCTACGAAATCAGCGCAGTGGGGGTGGCGCGGCGGCGGGTGGCGATGAGACGGCCGCTTCCGATTTGCTCCACGTAATGGGTCATGCGCTCGCAGGTGGCCACGAGATCGTCGAAGGTGGGTTCGTCTAGCAGCAGCAAGCGCGTGTCGCCAACAGCACGGACGCTGGCATGGTACGGCGTGTCGGCAAAGAGGGCATATTCGCCAAAATGCTCGCCTGGCCCCAGCTTGCCAATCACCCGCTCGGTACCGTCTTCCGTCACAAACACCTCCACTTCCCCCTCAGCGACGATGAATAAATGGCTGCGCGGCTGGCCCTGCTGCACAAACTGCTCCCCAGCGCTGACGTGGCGCGGCTGGAGGCGGGCATCCACCGAGGCCAGCTCCTGCGGGCTGAGGCTGCTGAAGAGGGGCATCTGCCGCAGCAGGCCCCGTTCTTGTGCCCCGGAGCTGACCTGTTGGGCCAGCGTGGTGTCGGCGCGCAGCAGCGGGTTGAAGTTGTCCCGGTCAATTATCAGAGCCGTAACCGGGGTGAGGGCGCGGTAGGTGAATTGATAATGGCCGCTGCCCGCCAGCGCGGCGGTGCCAAAATAGCCGCCCACGGCCAATGTGGCCACCTGCACGCCGTCGTGGAACATGCCCACTTCGCCCTCTTCGATGAGGTAAAAGTGGAGCGCTTCCCGTCCGGCATTGGCGATGGTTTGCTTGGCACGGGCTCGCCAGCGGCGCAGCACCTGGAGCAGCTCGTCGATCCCTTCCTGATCAAATCCGGCAAAAATTTCCGCCTGGCGGATGAGCTCGCTGCGCCGGTCGCGGACTTTGATGAAGCCCTGGGCCAGCTGTGTGCCCCAGTTGGTTTCGGCGAGGACGTGGCGGGCCAGCGTTTCGGCATCGAGCCAGTCGAGGCTGTCGTAGGCGGCTTGCCCGGCTTTGCGGGTGAACGGGGTGCCCGCCAAATCGTCCAGGCGGTCTACGGCCAGGAGGAGGGCGCGTTGGGCGTGCTGGCTCAGTTCTAGAATGGTGGCGTCGGCATCCAGCGCGCCCAGGGCAGCCATCTGCGTTTGGATGGCCGCCAGCCGCCGCTGGCCAAAAATTGTTTCGTAGCTGGTGAAGAGGGCGAACATGAACTGATTGAAGCTGTCAATCAGCCGCTGCCGTTCGCTGAAGATGCCGGGTTCGCTGCTTTCGGCGACCTCGGCGCGGCTGAATTGGGCCAGGGTGCCCAGCAGCAGGTAGAGCAGGGCGGCGTACAGCCAGACGGTGATGAGGGTGAAGTCGAGTTGGGGGTAAAGCTGCAACCAGGGGGTGATGAGGCTGGCCAGGCTGATCAGCGCCCAGGGGAGGGCAAAGCGGGAGCGGGCAAAGTTGATCAGCAGGGGGGCCATCAGCGCCAGCCCCAGGGTGGTGCCTAAGCAGATGATGGCGGTGGCCAGCCAACGGCCGTTTCCCGCCAAAACCTCATTCCCCCAAAAGTAAGTCATCCCCGTGTAGGTGCCAAGCCCCAGCAGCACCACCAGCGCCATCAGCAGCCGGTCGCTGGCGGCCAGGAAGCCGGGGTTGATGGTGAACCAGGCGACGATGCCTGCGGCAAAAATCGCGCCTGCCGTGGCGATGAGGGCCAGATCGCGGCCAAAGCTACTGGGGCTGATCCAGGCGAGGGCGAGGGTGAGGGGAACGGCCGTTAACGCCCACAATGCCCATTGAAAGCGCGACCCAGGCAGCTGCCGCGCCACGCCAATCAGCGCCGCCGCCGTGCCCAGGTGCAGCAGCCAGACGAAGATGCCTTGCCACAGGCTGGTTTGCACCGGATTGAGCCGGTTGAGCAAAAAGTAGAGCAGAGGCGTGCCCAAAATGATGGGCAGGCCGAGCAGCAGGGCGAGCACGTCGGTGCGGGCCAGCAGCTGGCGGCGGGAGAGCCATTCCAGCCCGGCGCGGATTTGGCTCCAGCCGTACAGTCCCAGGTAGTAGAGGGCGGGCAGGATGAAAACGGCCGTAATCGCCCCCACCACCAATTTGCCCCACCACGTCCCGCTGGTCCACAAATTCACAAAAAAGTCGCTGACGTACCCTTGCCAAAAGGTGAGCGCCAGCCAGAGGGCAAAGGCGGAGTAGATGAGCGCCAGGACGCCAAAAAACAAAAAGATGCGCTCGGCGCGGTTGAGATCGTGCCAAAATTTGGTGGGGGAACCGGCTTCTTTCAGTCGGGGCCACGCTTCGTGGCGCAAAAAGTGGAAGGCGCGGTGGCGCAGGCCGGGCATTTCCAGCCAATCCATCAGCATGAAGTAGCCATCTAGCTCTAGCAGCGGGTTCAGGTTGACGATGACGGTGAGGTAGGCCAAAAAGCCAATCTGGAACAGGAAGGTGACGAGGAGGGATTGTTGCAGGGCGCTGTCGTAGGCGGTAACGGCCGTAATGATCACCCCAATCAAGCCGCCCAGCATCAGCCCGGAGTACGGCCCGGCCCAGGAAACCTTGATCCGGTCCAGGCTGGGCGATAGCCAGGTGTCGCGGGTGTCTACGAAGAAGGCGGGCAGCCCCCAGTAGAGCAAAAAGCCGCCCCGATCCAGCTCCCGCCCCACGTGCTTGGTGACGAGCCCGTGGGCCAGTTCGTGCAGGCCAATGACGAGAATGTTGGCCACGATGAGCGTCAGCACGCCCAGGCCGCTGCCGGTGATGTTGTAATCGCCCAAAAAGTAGTTGAGGCCAAACAAAAAGCCGCCGAGCAGCACCAAAATGAAGAGCAAGGTTTGGGCCAGCGGCCAAAAAAGCGGCTTGAGCCGCCGGTAGAGCGGGGTAAAAAAGTCGTCCAGGCCAGAGGTGGCGACCTCGGTGTAGAGGAAGCTGTTGAGCAGCTTTTGGCCGCGGCTGGCGGGGGCGCGGGCGGCCAGGGCGGCTTCGATTTGATCGTACAGTTTGACGTTGGGGTCTTGCAGGAAACGGCCGTCTTTCAACTCCCCAATCAGCGCCGTCAGGTGGCCGATAGGCAAGGTTTTGTAGCGGCGTAGGCTGTAGAAGAGCAGGTCTTTGATGGATTTACGGCCGTTCATCTGCCACCACAGCGCGTAATCCTCCTCCCCCAGCCGCAGGTACGATTTTGTTTCCGGCTCTTTAATGACGTAGTACGTCTCCGTGCGGGATTGCAGCCGCGAGACCACAATGCGCGGGTTGCGCTGTGGCTTGTAGGCGGTGGGGTTGGTGGCCTCTTCGAGCGCCTGCCAAAATTCTTCGGTGGACATAAAGTAAGTTTAGCATGTCTGAAGGGTCTGGTGAAGGGGCAGTTGTGTGAAGAAAGTTGGGTATAATGAACAGGGTGGCATGAAAACCAACCTCCGGGAGGTTGGGCGCAAAACAGCGAGTATTTCTAAAACCTCCCGGAGGTTTATTGTTAGAGGAGCAAACCTGATGGGATTTTTGAAGAAGCTATTTGGCGGGGGCGAGCCGAAAAAGTATGTGGATACGCAGGGCGTCTATTTTTACGTGGAGTGTGCCAACTGCGGCAGCCGCGTGCGGGTGCGGGCCGACAAGCAGCACGATCTGCAAAACGCGGACGGCGGCTACGAGTGGCACAAAACGATCGTAGACAGCCGCTGCTTCCGGCGTATGCAAACGGTGGTGCAGCTAGACAGCAATTTCCAGATGACCAGCCACGAGATTACAGGCGGCCGTTTTATGACGGAAGCGGAATATTTGGCGGCTGAAGAAGCTGAAAAACGGGCCAAAGCGGTCGCAGAAGCCAAGGAAAGCGCCAACGAAGCTGAAGAGGACGCTTAAAACTGTAATGATGGTTAAGACAGGGAAGGGGTTAGCTGCAAAACACGGATGAGGGTTTCCACATTAATTGGTTTGCTAATGTAATCATCCATGCCGTTGGCCAGGCATTTTTCCCGATCACCCACCAGCGCGTTGGCCGTGACCGCCACGATGCGCGGTTGCTGGTTAGCCTGAAGCGTCTGCCGAATGTGCCGCGTTGCCTGAATGCCATCCATTTCTGGCATTTGGATATCCATGAGGACGAGGTCGTACGGCCGTTCTAACAAGGCGGTTACGGCTTCCTGACCATTGAGGGCCAGATCGGCCGTATAACCCAGACGTTCCAACATGCGCAGCGCTACTTTTTGGTTGATCAGATTATCTTCTGCCAGCAGAATGCGCAGTGGGTGGTTGGCACCCAGCAACCGGTTGAATGTGGATGGGGCATGGGGGGGTGGTAAACGGCCGTTCTCCCCACTTTTCGCCAACATCATTTCGAGCTGCTCCAGAAGCTGCCCTAAACGATAGGGCCGGTTGATGCAGCGGCAGGGCGCAAAATAGTGGGAAACGGTGTGCTTTTGGCCCAGGGTGGTCATAAAAATAGTTTGGTGGTCAGCGTTTGCCTGCCTGATGGCTTGTAATATCGAAATGTTGTCTGGTGACAGCAGGGCAGCATCCACGATTAGCAAATCAAAAATGGGCTGGGTGCCTAACACCGTTTCAAAGGCCTGGGCGGAACCGGTGCAAGTCACCGCTGCGCCCCAGGTGCGCAGCTGCTGGCACAGCACCAGGCAGCTGGTCTGGTTGGGTAAGACGGCCAGAATGCGACGGCCGTTTAAGGGGGAAACGGCCGTGTCTGTCTGGGTAAGTTCGGTGGGTAGGGGACCGGATTGAATTGTGAACTGGAAGATGCTGCCCTGGCCACTATCGCTCTCCACCCAAATGTCTCCCCCAAGCAGATGCGCCAGCCGTTTGCTAATGGCCAAACCCAACCCCGTGCCGCCAAACTCCCGCGTGGTGGAAGAATCAACCTGACGGAACGCTTCGAACAGCCGGCCAAGCTTGTTGGCGGGAATACCCATGCCCGTGTCTCGCACCATAAAGTGCAATAAATGTCCTGCGTCGTTTTTCTGGCTGCCTACCCAGAGATTTATCTCTCCCTGCGGGGTGAATTTGACCCCGTTATTGAGTAAATTCAACAAAATCTGGCGCAGGCGTGTCATGTCACTTTGGATAAAGATAGGCACATCCGGTTCAATAAAGGTGTTGATGTAAAGCCCTTTGGCCGTCGCCTCGGCCGCAACCAGATCGATCGCTTCTTCAACACATTCCCGCAAAATAAACGTTTGTTCTTCCAGCTCTAACATGCCGGAATCAATTTTGGAAAAGTCTAGAATATCGTTGATGATGGCCAGCAAGCCAGTGCCGCTGGCCAGGGTGGTGTTGGCGTAATCTTGCTGTTCAGGCGTTAAGGGGGTGTCTAGCATCAATTCAGTCATGCCCAGGACGGCGTTGAGCGGGGTGCGAATTTCATGGCTCATAACGGCCAAAAACTCTGATTTGACGCGGGCGGCTTCTTCTGCGGCCGTTTTGGCATTTTCTAGTTCAATTTCCACCTGTTTACGCTGGGTAATGTCGTGGGCCACGCCGACGATACGGGGTTGATCATCGTTTACGGATACGGGCATGATGGTGGTGGAAACGGCCGCATAAATCTCTCGCCCGCTCTTCGCCAGCAGTTTTATTTCCTGACTGCGCAGGTTAAAAGCGGGCGAATCCAGAGAGGAAGGCAGCTGCCACCGGCTGCGCTCGGCAGGGGTGAGCAACATGTGCACTGGCTGCCCCAATAGTCCGCTTTCGGCATACCCCAGCACGCGGCTCACCGCCTCATTGACTTTTTCAATGCGGGTGTCTGGGGTAATGACAATGAGCATATCCTCCATCGAGGCGATGATGTTGTCCACATAGGTTTTAGAAACAGTGGTGCGCCGCAACGTTTGCAAGGTTTGGTTTAGCAAAGAATATCCCTTTTCTATGCTGTCCACGGCCAAGTACAGCAGCGAACCCGCCACGCCCACTGTAAAAATGACCATGGTCAAATCTGTGATACGAATGGGAGGCAGCCACTCATTTTCTAAAATGCCCCCAATCTCAAAGAAATAGAGCAGAATGATGCTGGCCAAACTGAGCAGCAGTATTTGTTTCAGAGCTTTGGGTCCCAACAGCAACCCGGCAACGATTAGCAGCAAAATAAAGGCGGCGCCGTTTATGCCCTGAGACCCACCGTAAAACGAGGCGTTAATCATCATTGCTTGATACATGTTGGCAATGATTAGATAACTGGTTAGCCGGATGTAATTCTTTTTGAGCAAATACAAGGAAAAAAGGCTGAAACCAGCAATGACAATGAACGTTACCAGGCTTAGCAGCCATTCTTCGGGAACGAAGAAGACAAACAACGCCAATATCAGCCCTGAACCTGCCAAAATAACAATGTTCATGACCCAAATGAGCTGGGCCACACGCGTTTTGTCTGGGTCCGAGAAGTGTGGTTTACTGAAAAAACTTTGAATCGCTTTTAGCATCTTGCTCCGCCAAAAGAACAAACCACTTATGTAAAAGCGGGAAAGTCCTTAAAATGATCATAGCCCTTTTCCCGCTTTTACTTGAGCAAACCACCTGATTGACTGACAAATCTCAGATTTCTACCGCAGAGGGCGCAAAGGACGCAGAGATTTCTCCTTCATTTTTCTCTGCGCTCTCTGCGTTCTTTGCGGTTAAATAAGTTTTGTCGGTCAATCAGGCAAACCACAGAAAACCGCTCTTCGGTATTTGATTTGACGAACCTTCTATGGTTTCCTTGTGTGTTCCCACGTTTTGAAAATGGACTATTTGTCTTGCCACAGTTTTGCACGATGGAAGAATCGTTATCTGTGATTTATTATGATATGGGATTCATTTCAAGGAAACTATAGCCCAATCTCACTAGACAGAGCGAAAGGGGCCGTTAATGAAAAAAACGGCCGTTTCCCCCTGAAACGGCCGTTTCCTCTACACCATTTATCCCCTCAAATCAGGGCACAACAATCTCTGGCTGCCACTTAAAGCTGTGTGGATTTTGGCCGAAAACGGCCGTTACCTCATACAAAAATTCGCCATCCGTGGGTGCATAAAACAGCTTCGGCTGGTTGGGTTGGCCGCTTTGCACCAGCAGCGCCCCGCTGCCGTCAGTTGACCACAGCACGGTATTTTGCCGGTACGTGCCGTCGCCGGGTGGCAGGCTGTTGACCCGCTCCGCCGTTTCTGCCAGCGAGGTGAGTTGGTAAGTGCCAATCTGGTTTTGGCTGGCGCTTGCCTCTGCTACAGGTGAGGCGTCCAGGGCAAAGGCGAAACGGCCGTTCTCCAAACTGCTGCCGCCGATCACACCCATCTCTGCCTTACCAAGCTGCGCCGACTCGTCCAGAACCATCGCCCCACTACCCAAATCAAAACGCCACAGTTCAACCAGTGGGGTGAATGTTTCTTCATCGTATGCGGTGCGCCAAATGAGCACCCGGTCGTCTGGCATCCAGCTAACCTGGGTGGGAAAGACGTCGGCGTAGACGAAGGTGTTGGGCACTTCTACCAACGTCCCTGTCGGCACATCCAAAATGGCGTTAGAAGCCCCTTCCCAACGGCCGTGCCACAACATCAGGTTACGGCCGTTGCTGGCCCACGCCTTTGGCCAATACACCGACACCTCACCCACGTTCGTCATGTCTCGGGTGAATGGATCGTTTTCGAACAGCAATTCCGGCTCAGCAGCGGCGATGTTGTACAGCCACAGCGCTTCATCATCCCCAAAAGCCAACAGATTATTTTCGATGTGCCATTTGGGGTTGCGGCAGTAGGTTTGGCAGCTGTGTACCTGGCGCAGATTGGCCGGGTTGCCGCCGCCAGTTTCCATGATGTACAAGTTGTTGGCTGGCGAATCGATGTCGGTGGCGTCGGGAATGCCATCCAGACCAGAACCAATGAAGGCCAACTGCTGGGCATTGGGCGACAGATCAAAGCCAAACAGATTGTCTACCTGCGGTACCAGGGTCCACACTTCGCGGCTGATCATGTCTACAAACAGCAGTTCGTAGGTGTATTCCGTCTGGGCATTTTGCACCTCTGGCGCATTGGCGCGGCTGAGCACGCGCGCCACGACGGCCCGTTTGCCGTCCCCATTCATGGTGTAGGCGGCGATGCTGCCAGGAACGAGATCGCCGGGAATCTCCGGGTTGGGATTGGCGGTGTTGGTTCCGGCCACGATAGTTTCAATTTGCCCGGTGGCGTGGTTCCACTGCTTAAACGAGCCATCGGCAATGAAAAGCACGTCTCGGCTGCTGGCGGGCAGCGGCTGGCTGCGGATTACCTGGACGGGCGGATTGGTAACGGCCGTTGCTACAGCTTCAATCGTAGCGGTTTCTGTGGGAACCAGGGTGGGGGTGGGCTGAACGGCCGTTTCCTCCTCCTCCAACAGCGGCAGTGGCGAGGGCAAGGCGGTGGCGTCAACCGCCGCATCCGTTCCTTCATCATTGTCCGCATTGGGCGGCGGCGGGATGGGCGTGGATTCCGTCAAAATTTCGCCGGTGCAGGCCCCTAGCCCACCCAGCACGAGCAGAAAAAAAAGAGCAATGGTGCGTTGTTTTAGGTGCATACAAGTTCTCCAAAATAAATGTTTAATGGCGACAACGAATGAAATCATTAACGAAATTTCTTATTCGTTGTTGACTCAAATTCGTTGTTGCCACCAAAATAAATGTTTAATGGCGACAACGAATGGAAGTCATTAACGAAATTTCTTATTCGTTGTTTACTCAAATTCGTTGTTTACTCAAATTCGCTGTTACCTTTGCGTAACAAAAATAGCGTAACGGATGAACGGCCGTTCTTCTCTACGCCCGCCCCATGCCCACCCCACGAAAACAATGGATCGCTTTAGGATCGCCCTCATGGTATGCTACCCACATCTGAAATGAAAGTGAAAACTAACCTCCGGGAGGTTTCGTGCCTAACAGAGGTCATATTTTGGAACCTCCCGGAGGTTTGTTATGAAACGACTCCTTGCGCTTCTCACAATTTTTGCCTGGCTCATTTTGTTTGTTGGTTCGGCTATGGCCCAAACGGCCGTTCAATACCAACGTTACGACGTCAACATTACCGTACTGGCAGACGGCCGTTTTACCGTGCAAGAAATCCAGCAAATCCGCTTTGACGGCGAATTTACCCAGGGCTTTGCCGAAATTCCCCTCGCCTACACCAACGGCATCGAAAATGTAAAAGTCACCGGCGGCCCCACGCTGGAGCAGCAAACGCTCTACCTGCCCGGCAGCGGCGCGGCCCAAACCTTCACCCAATCGCGCGAAGGGGACAGCCTGTTTGTGGATTGGCAATTTGCCCCCACCAGCCCCGGCGACACGCTCGTCTTTGTGCTGGAATACACCGTGCAGGGCGGCCTGTGGGTCTACCCGGAAGCCACCCGGCTGGAATGGCGCGCCGTGCCCGCCGACCGCAGCGGCATCCCCGTGCCGCAAAGCCGGGTATCGGTGACGCTGCCCGCCGCCGTGCCCGCCACTGCCCTGGCCACCGATGCCTTCGGCCCCGAATTTGACGTGAAAGTTGTGGAAGAAGCGGCCAGCACCACCGTCATCTACCAGGCGCTGGGCGAGATTGCCGACGGCACGCGCTTCCAGATTTTGCTGGATTTTCCGGTGGGGCTGGTAACGGCCGTTCCCCAACAATGGCAAATCGACGAAGACAGCGCCGCCCTGGAATACAGCATCGACCAGATCGAGATGCAAATTGAGATGCTGCCCGATGGCACCCTGCGCGTGGTGGAAACCCAGCAGGTCAGCGTGCAGGCGGGCATTTTGTACGAAGGATTCCGCCAGTTCAGCCTGCTCTTCACCGACGGCATCGACATTGTGGCCGTGCGCGAAGGCGATTTGGCGCTAACGGCGGCGGAACCAGACAGCATTTGTGTCGATTGTTATACCGTTGAAACGAAAGAACCATTTAGCTGGTGGGCCAGCTACAGCGCCGTTTCCGACGAGGTGCAAATTAACGAAGAAGCCGCCGGCGCGGTAAATCTCCGCTGGTTTGTGCCGCCGCTGGTGGCGGGCGAGAGCAGCCAGTTTACCATTGAGTACATCGTCGAGGGCGCAGTTTTGCCCAGCGACGCTGAGCAATTTTTGAACTGGACGGCCGTTTCCAACACCGACGTCCCCGTCCAAAACGTGCAAATTACCTGGCTGCTGCCCAGCGGCCTGGGTCTGGAAGATGCCAGCTTCGACGGCCCCAACCTGGACGTCTCCCGCACCGCCGATGGGGCAATTTTGCTGACGAACCTGGAAAGAATCATGCCCAACACCCCCTGGCAAATTGCGCTCACCCTGCCGCCCAACGCCCTGGACGCCGCCGTGCCCGCCTGGCAAGATAAAATCGACGCGGCGGTGGCCGACGGGATCGCTTTCCAGGAGCAGCAAGCGCGCAATACGCTCATTCGGCTGGTGGTAGCGACTTTGGTGGGCGTGCTGGCGCTTTTGGGCGGGCTTACCTACTGGTATTTGCAGGGCAGCCGCCGCCTGCGCGAGGCGCGGGGCAACTACCGCACCGAGCCGCCCTCAGACCTGCCGCCGGGTGTGGTCAATTACCTGGTCGAGGGCAAAATGACATCGCGGGGCATTCTGGCCTCTGTGCTGCACCTGGCCGATTTGGGCTTGCTGCGCCTAAAAATGGGCGAGCCGCTGGCGATTACGGCCGTTCGCCAACAGCCGCTCCCCAAAGACAGCAAACTCCTCACCCCCGCCGGGGAACAAGTGACGATTTCCAGCTTTTTGGCCCAGCTGTTCAACCACCTGCTGCCCCACCTGCCAGAAGGCCAGAGCGTGCCGCTGCCCACCCTGCTGCTCACCCTGCCCGGCGAGCTGCCCCAGCTTACCAAAACAATGGGCGAGGAGATGGTGGAGCATTTTTACGGCCGTAAAAGTGGCCTGGGTAAAAACAGCAATGCCGTCAACTTCATCACCATGATTGCCATTTTTGCGGCGCTGGCCTATATCTTCATCAATAATCTGGATACGCGCTGGGACGTGCCCTTTCCGTTTTTTATGGTGGGGGGCATGATGCTTTGGCTGTTTTTCAACTTACGCATAGACCGACCCGGCCGCCCATTGACGGAGCAGGCCCAAAAAGAGGCGCAAAAGTGGCAGGGGTTTAAGCTGTACCTGAGTGAAATCCAGCAGTTTGGCAATCTGGCGGAAGCCCAGGAAATTTTAGACAACTACTTTGCCTACGCCGTGGCGCTGGGGGTGGATGAGCGGCTGCTGGCCCAAATTGAAGCGCTGGGCGGCAAAATGCCTACCTGGCTGGGCGATGGCACTTCTCTGCCGCCGGTGCAGCGGCGCACCTGGCTGGAGCAGTGGCAGCGGCGCTGGCGGCGTGGCTCCTGGCAGCCGCAGCCGCCGCGCCCGGTCGCCGGCACGCTCACCTCTGCCACACCCTTGCCCACCACCGGTGCTGGGGATACCCGGCCGCCGCTGGAAAAATTGTCGGATTCGTTGGCGGGCGGGCTGGAGCGCAGCAGTGATCGGTTGGCGGACGTGTTGAATACGGCCGTTGGCAGCAAACCCACCGACACCCCAGACATCGTGCTCAACGCCGCCGGGCAAAGCGTGAAGCTAGATTGGGACGGCGACCAATCCACCGACCGCATGATGAACGACATCATGCGCAAAGCCCAGACGTTTAAGCCGGTACGGCCGTCTTCTGGCGGCGGGCGGGGTGGTTACCGGGGTGGGCGCAGCAGCTTTGGTGGCAGTCGCTCCAGCAGCAGCCGCTCGCACAGCTCCAGCTCGCGCCGCAGCGGGGGTGGTGGCAGCCGCGGCTTCCGCTAAACCTACATGACCTCTAAAAAGAGTTTACACATTCCCTACACATTTGCTTGCTACGCTTCTCCTGAATCTGCGTAACGGCTAAATCTCGCTAAATGTTATACCCGCGCAGGCGGGTATCCATTTTCTTGCGCAGGAAAGTAGATTCCCGCATTCGCGGGAATGACAAGGACAGTCGTTACAAATGCCAAACGATTTTGGAGGTAGCGAAATGAAAGCAGGATTTAAGCGTTGGTTTAAGCGATTATTGAAGTTGGGTAGCCTTTTTATGCTGATGGGTTTGGGCCTGGCTATTGGCCTTGGCATTGGCTACGACAGGGGATTTCATGAGGCTCGTTTTTTATATGATGAGCCGATGGTGTTTCCCATTGAGCCCGTTCGTCAAATGACGGAACGAATCGAGGTAGAAATCCCCCCCATCCCCACAATTCCGCCCATTCCCACCATTCCCCCGATCCCGGAAATCCCCGAGATTCCCGCCATTCCCGAAATCCCACCGATTCCAGATGTGCCCACCACCATTTACATTGAGCGCGGTGGCCCCTCCTTTTTTGACGTGGTGAACGCTGGGGGCACTATTTTGGCGTCGTTTGGCCTGATTGGGCTGGGGTTGCTCATGGTCATCCGCGGACGGCGACAAATCATTAAAGAAAAATCTCCTGAATCGTTGCAGTAGGGAGATTAGAGATTGGAGACTGGAGATTGGTAAATCTCTAATCTCCAATCTCCGTCCCCCCTTGTGTTAAAATTCCCCAACCATGAGCGACAAGATTTTAATTGTAGAAGACGAAGTACGAATTGTGCGTACCCTGCGGCTTTATTTGGAGCAGGCGGGGTTTGCGGTTACGGCCGTTCACACCGGCACCGACGCCATCCCCGCTTTTCGGCAGGAACGGCCGTCTCTCGTCCTGCTCGATCTCAATTTGCCCGGGCAGGATGGGATTGACGTGTGCCGCAACCTGCGCCGCCTGGGCAACGTGCCCATCATCATGCTCACCGCCCGCACCGAAGAGATGGACCGGCTGATTGGCCTGGAGCTGGGGGCCGACGATTACATCAGCAAGCCATTTTCGCCCCGCGAGGTGGTGGCCCGCGTGCGTGCCGTGCTGCGCCGCACCCAGGGCAGCCTGGCCAGCGAAAATCTGCTGCAAGCCGGGGCGCTCCAGCTCGATTTGGCCGCATACCGCGTCTGGATCGCTGGCCAACTGCTCGATTTGACCCAGACCGAATTTGAGCTGATGGCCACGCTGCTGCGCCACAAGGGGCAGGTGCTTAGCCGGGCGCAATTGTTGGAAGCGGTTCAGGGCGTGGCTCACGAGGAGTTCGAGCGAGCCATTGACCAGCACATCAAAAACGTGCGGCGCAAGCTGAAGGAAGCCGTGGGCGACCAGCCCATCATCCACACCATTTACGGCGTCGGCTACCGGCTGGACGAGGTGCTGCTACCCGATGGGTAAATTTTTGCGCAGGTTACGGCCGTCTTACTGGATCAACCGTGCCACCCAATGGCGGCGGGGCAAGCGCGTGTCGCCCAAGCAAATTCGGGTGGGGGACGAGCTGATCATCCTGAAGGAAGAGACGCAGCGGTTCGGCCGGTTGAGACGGCCGTTTCGCTTTGTTTGGCGGCTGCTCAGTTGGGTTTTCCGACTGCTGCGCCGCGCCTGGAGCCGCTTCCGCTGGATGACGCGCAGCCTCTGGTTCCGGCTGATGGGGGCATTTGCCGTCGTCATTATCCTTATGCTGTTTGTTCTTACCAACGTGGTGGGCAATATCACCGCCCGTGCGTTTAGCAATTACATTGATCAGCGCAACGAGACGATTCGGGCCATTTTGCCCACGCTGGTAGAAGACCCCCAAGCGTTGGAAGATGCGGAAATTATCATACAAAACGATCAAATCATTGTCCGGCGTACGCTGCCTCGACCCGCCACGCCAGTTCCGCCTGAGTTTCCCGACTTTCCGAACATTGATTTTGAACCGCCAGAGATTGTGGGGCAGCCTCCCGAAACGGTGGTGGTTTCTCCGGACAATTTGGTTGTGACTGATGAGGAAACGGCCGTTACCGAAGAAGTGATAACCTTGCCGCTGCTAGAAGTTTTAGCCCCTTCTCCGTCGGAGGCGCTGGGTTTGTCCTTTCTCCCCGATCTTCAGCGTGCAGCGGAAACGGCCGTAATCGCCGCCGGTCTGGTGTCTTTGGTGCTGGGCACGATTATTTTCTGGCAGATTACCCGCCCCCTCAGCCAGATGCGCCGCGCTTCGCAGGCGTTGGCCGCTGGCGAGGGCCACGTGCGCGTCCCCGTGCGCTCGCAGGATGAGCTGGGCAAGGTGGCCGAAGCGTTCAACCAGATGGCCAGCAAAATCTCGGAGCAGGAGCAGCTGCGGCGGCAAATGGTGGCCGACGTGGCCCACGAACTGCGCACGCCGCTCACCGTCATGCAGGCCAACCTGGAAGCAATGCTCGACGGCCTGCTGGAGCCCAACCCCAC
The DNA here is from genome assembly GCA_016713825.1 of Candidatus Leptofilum gracile. Lineage (GTDB taxonomy): Bacteria > Chloroflexota > Anaerolineae > Promineifilales > Promineifilaceae > Leptofilum > Leptofilum gracile. The sequence goes on from JADJOJ010000010.1 coordinate 231,099, forward strand.
CGAGCTGCAAGAGCTCAACGACGAAGTCCATCGCCTCTCCCGCCTCATCGACGATTTGCGCCTGCTTTCCCTGGCGGACTCCGGCCAGCTCTCCTTCTCGCTGCAACAGGTGGATGTGCGCGAACTGACGGCCACCGTGGTGGCCCGGTTGGCCCCGCTGGCGGAAAGCAGCGGCGTAAAATTGGTAGACGATGCCCCCGCCCAGCCGCTCTTTGTGCAGGCAGATGCGGATCGGATTCAGCAGGCGTTGACCAATTTGGTGGCCAATGGGATTCGGCATACGCCAGAGGGGGGACGGGTGAGGGTAACGGCCGTTCGTGAACAAACCACCATCCACCTCTCCGTCATCGACAGCGGCCCCGGCATTCCCCCCGACGATTTACCCAACGTTTTTGACCGCTTTTGGCGCGGCGACAAATCCCGCAGCCGCCACAGCGGTGGCTCCGGCCTCGGCCTGGCCATCGTCAAACAAATTGTGGAACTGCATCACGGGCGCGTCAGCGTGCTTTCCCCCAGCGGCAGTGGGGCGGTGTTTACCATCTCGCTGCCGGTAGTCGGTGAACGGTAATCGGTGAACGGTGAACGGTAATCGGTGAACGGTAATCGGTGAACGGTAATCGGTGAACGGTGGTCGGTAATCGGTTACCGATAACGGATAACCGATTACCGCTCACTTCTTACTATCCAACTCCCCCAAAACCGTCTGGTACAGCGTGTCCGCCCGTAAATCTTCCAGGGTGTGGCAGGGGGCGTCCAGCTTTTCGGCCAGCAGCTTGGCTAAGCCCTGATCGAAGGCAGCGTGTTCCATGTTGATCACCACGGAGCGCACGCCCATCTCCTTGATCAGTTCGGCGATGCGGTGGGCTTCCGCCTGCGGCGGCATGTCGCTCAGGCTTACGTTGCCCGCGCCGTCGGTGAGCAAAATCAGCATCGGCATTACGTCCGGGTGGGTGTACGCTTCCTGGCGGAACACGTCGTAAGACATCATCAGCCCGGCGGAGAGCGGCGTTTTGCCGCCCACGGCGATGTCGGCCAGCGCTTGTTTGGCCAGCTGCACGGAGTTGGTTGGGGGCAGCACCAGATTGGAATCATTTTTGTTGAACACAATCAGCCCCACGCGGTCGCGGCGCTGGTAAGCATCCGTCAGCAGCGACATGATCGCCCCTTTGGTCGCTTCCATCCGCTCGGCAACGGCCATGCTCCAGCTGGCATCCACGGCAAAGAGGATGAGGTTGGCGGCCCGGCGCACGCGTACTTTTTCGCGCAGGTCGCTCTTTTTGAGGGAGAGGGCCATTTCGGAGGTGTCGCGCTCTTTTTGGAAGGGGGCGGCGGCGCGGAAAGTGGCATCGAAGGCGAGGTCGGTGACTTTGCCTTTGGGGACGCGGGCCTGAATGTAACGGCCGCGTTTGCGTTCGGTCTTGGTTTGGGAGCGGCGTCCAGCCGATTTGCGGGTCAGTTTGTCTAGCTGGGTGTCCAGGCGGCGGGCGGTGAACTCTTGCTTAGACTGGATTTTCTGGCCGCCTTCCCACCATTGCCCGTCCTGGGCGGATTGGGGCACCGTTTGGGGGCCGGCCTCAGCCTGCTGGCTGGTTTCGGCCCCGTCACTGGCTTCATCTGAATCTAACGCTTTTTTTTTACGTTTTCCTGGTCTACGTTGTCGTCCATCGGGTCGTCGGTGGGGTCGCCCATGCCCATTTCAGACTGCACATCTTCCAGCCGATCTTCCAAATCGGCGGCGGAGAGAGCGGTGTCTTGGAACGGCCGTCCCTTAATCCGATGCGGCAGCGCCAGTTCAGCCGCCAAAATGATGTCCTCATCTGTGATTTGGGCACGGCCGTGGAAGGCGGCGTGCGCCTGCGCCCCGCGCAAAATCACCAGGTCGGCGCGGTGGCCATCGACGTTCATGGCATTGGTTAGCCCGGCGATGGAGTGCAGGTCGCGGCGGGTGTATTTCACGCGATCCACCATCTCGCGGGCGTCGCAAATCTGGTCCGCCAGCTGCTTTTCCGATGCTTCCCATTCGTCGCGGAAAGCGTCGGGATTCACTTCAAAACTCAAGCGGCGTTCCATAATGGAGACGCGCTGGTGGGCGTTGCTGAGGCCGGAAATTTGCACGGAGAAGGCGAAGCGATCCAGCAGCTGCGGGCGCAGATCGCCCTCTTCCGGGTTCATCGTGCCGACGAGGATAAATTTGGCGGGGTGGGTGAAGCTGATGCCTTCTCGCTCGACCACGTTCACGCCCATCGCCGCCGAATCCAGCAGCAGGTCCACGACGTGATCGTCCAGCAGGTTCACTTCATCGACGTAGAGCAGGCCCCGGTTGGCGGCAGCCAGGACGCCGGATTCAAAATGTTTTTCGCCTTTCTGGATCGCTTTTTCGATGTCCAGGGTGCCGACGACGCGGTCTTCGGTGGCGCTGACGGGCAAATCGACAAAGGGGGTGCGGCGCATGGTGACTTCCAGCAGGCCGTCGGCGTGGCGCACGCGGCACTCATCGCACCATTGGCTGGGGCGGTTGGGGTCGCAGCCAAAGCGGCAGTCGGCCACGGTTTCGATGTCCGGCAGGAGGGCGGCCAGGGCGCGGGAGGCGGTGGATTTAGCGGTACCGCGCTCGCCCCGGATGAGGACGCCACCAATTTGGGGGCTGACGGCGTTGAGGATCAACGCCCGTTTCATACGTTCCTGTCCGACGATTGCTGTGAAGGGAAAGACTGCTCGACGTGCCATTTTTATCTCCAAGTTTCGGTATTCGGTCATCCGTAATCGGTGAACGGTTTACTGATTACTGTTTACCGATTACTGACTTGGGGATTATACTGCATGGGATTTTGATCGCAACGGCCGTTTCGCCCCCGCCTTATCTTTTCAGGGAAGATCGCATGTGCATGTGCCCAAAGCCATAAAAATTTTCAATCAACAGATTTCGCAGATTTACCAGATTGTTCCTGCTTTCTCTGCGTAACTCTGTGACTTCTCTGTGCAGCTCTGTGTTCCGTTTTTGTCTTTAAGGAAGATGAAATTTCGCTTGAACCGCTAACCAATGTGTTTTACAATGTGGATTGGATTCCACATTAGAATAGGTGAAGCTATGAAAACGATTCAGATGACAATTGATGAAGCGTTGTTAGAGGCGGTGGATACGGCCGTACGCGATTTAAGCACCAGCCGCTCCGCCTTTTTGCGCGAGGCGTTGCAGCAGGCGCTGCGGGCGCGCCAAATCGCCGACCTGGAGCGGCAGCAAATTGCTGGTTACGAGCGGCACCCGGTTGCGCCAGATGAGTTTGACATCTGGCAGGATGAGCAACTTTGGGAGGATGCGCCGTGAAGCGAGGCGAAATTCGCTGGTACACCTTTCGCCCGCCGGACAAACGCCGTCCGGTGCTGGTGTTGACCCGCGATTCAGCATTGGAAGTGCTGACTGGGGTCACGATTGCACCGTTGACTTCTACCATCCGCAACATTCCCACTGAAGTTGTATTAACTCCTGCTAAAGATGGCGTTTTGACGGAATCGGCCGTTAATTTGGACAATTTGCAAACGGTGCCCAAGGCAAATGTGGGTGGTTTGTTAACGATTCTCTCGCCAGACAAGATGGATGGAGTTGAACGCGCCTTGTGTTTTGCATTGGGGATTGATTACCTGCTTTAGATGACAACAACGAATTTGAGTATGGAACGAATGGGGAACGGCCGTTTCACCTCACTCCCATGCCCCACAAACACCTTCTTGGTACAATCCAGCCGCTTTTTGACACAATTTGAATGGAGAAGTTAGATGAAAAGCCGAAAATTGCGGGATTGCTTTGAAAGAATGGTTGGCAAGGATTCGTCAGTTAATTGTGAACAAGGACAGGAAAAAAAACTTGTTTTCCCGCGGCCCCCCAAGGCCGAAAAGAAGCCGAGGGGGGGGGGGAAAAAACCCCCCCCCCCTTCCCTGAAAAACGAAAAAGGGGCGGGGGGGGGGCGCTGGCTTGGCGGGCACAGCCGGTGCCGGAGCATCCATTTTTTACCCAGCAGGATGGCGTCATGGTCATTGCCCACCAGGGCGGCGAATGGCTGCGCCCCAGCAATACGTTGGCGGCTTTTGACCACGCGGTGGGGCTGGGCGTGGACGTGCTGGAGATGGACATTCACCAAACCAAAGATGGCGTGATTGTCATGCGGCGACGACCTAGACCGCACCACCGACGGCAGCGGTGCCATCAAAGAGATGAGTTTTGCCGAAATTCGCGAGTTGGATGCAGGCCATTACTGGACCGATGACGACGGCGCGACCTATCCGTATCGCGGCCAGGGCATCCAGGCGCCGACGCTGGAAGAGCTGTTCCAGCGCTACCCCGACATGCGGATGAACATTGAAATCAAGCAGGAAACGCCGAGTATGGTACGGCCGTTCTGCACCCTCATCCACGACTACAACATGCAAGACAAACTCCTCGTCGCCACCTTCCACCAGGCCACCGTGGAGGAGTTCCGTGAAGTGTGCCCCGACGTCATCACCTCGATGGTGGAACCGGAAATTCAGCTCTTTTTTGGCCTGAACGTCGCTTACCTAGGCGCATTGTTCCAGGCCCCCGGCACGGCGTTCCAGGTGCCGCTCACTTCCTCGCTGCCCGTCATTGGCGAAGTAGATGTCATCACCGAGCGCTTCGTCCGCGTGGCCCACAGCCACAACATCCAGGTCCACGCCTGGACCATCAACGACCTCGTCGAAATGGAGCGGTTGATTGGGTTGGGGGTGGATGGCATCATTACGGATCGGCCGGATTTGCTTTTAGAAGTGACAAGGTGAACGGGTGACAAGGTGAAGGGGTGACAAGGTGACAAGGTGACAAGGTGACAAGGTGAAAAAAATAACCATTAACCATTTACCATTAACAATTAATCATTCTCATGCGCTTACCCAATAAACCATTCGCTTCCCAGGGTGGCCCGGTGGTGCTGGCGCATCGTGGCTGGCGGGGGATTTTGCCAGAGAACACGATGGTCGCTTTTCGCAAGGCGGCGGCGCTGCCGATTGACGGGTTGGAGATCGACATTCACCAGACCAAAGATGGGGTGATTGTGGTTTGCCACGATGACACCGTGGACCGGACGACGAACGGGAACGGCCGTATCCAAGACCACACCCTCGCCGAATTGCAACAGCTGGACGCCGGCTACCGCTTCACCCCCGACGGCGGGCAAACCTTTCCTTTTCGCGGGCAGGGCATCGTCATTCCCACGCTGGCAGAACTGTTTGAAGCCTTCCCCAACCTGTGGATCAACATCGACATGAAGCAGGAGACGCCCAGTTTGGTGCCCGATTTTGCCAACCTGATCCGCCAGCACAACGTGGCCCACCGGCTCTGCGTCGGCTCATTCAGCAACAAAAGCGTGGCCGAGTTTCGCCGCGCCTGCCCGGAGGTGGCCCGCACCGCCTCCCACGCGGAGACGCTGCGCTGGTTTGTGCTGGGCAAGCTGCGGCTCGATTGGCTGTACTGGGGGCAGGGCAGCGTGTTGCAAATCCCGGAAGTGGACGAGGACAGCGGCTACCGGCTGGTGACGCCGCGCTCGGTGCGGGCGGCGCACCGCAACAAGATGGCGGTACACGTCTGGACGGTGAACGAGCCAGCCGACATGCAGCGCCTGCTGGACATGGGGGTAGACGGGCTGATTTCAGATTATCCAGACCGAGCGCTGCGGGTGCTGGGGCGGATGTAAATGCGTGAAAAGTGGATTGGCGTGGTGGGCGGCGTAGGGCCGTTTGCGGGGATTGATTTGTTGGGCAAGATTGCGGCGGAAACGGCCGTTTCCCGCGATCAAGACCACCTTACCGTCCTCAACTGGTCCCAACCCGCCACCATTGTAGACCGCACCGAATATTTGCTAGGGCAGGTGGCCGAGAACCCGGCGGGTGCCTTGGCCACACAGGTGATGAAATTGGCCCAAATGGGCGCAGACGTCGTCGGCATCCCCTGCAATACCGCCCACGCGCCACGCATCTTCAACCAGATTCGCGCCGAATTGGTGGCGGCCCACTGTGACGTAACGTTGCTGCATATGATTGAAGAAGTCGGCCGTTTTTTGTGCGAAAATCTGCCTGAAGTTAAGAAAATTGGCGTGTTGTCTACCACGGGGACGTACAAAGCAAGGGTGTATGTGGACGTTTTGAGTGCGTTGGGATTTACGGCCGTTCCCCCCCCACTCCCCCTGCAAACCGAAAAAATCCACCCCGCCATCTACGATCCAAATTACGGCATCAAAGCGTGTGGCGTCGCGACCGAGCAGGCACAGGCCAATTTGCAAGAAGGTATCGAAACCGTCAAAACCGCCGGAGCCGAAGCCATCATCCTCGGCTGCACCGAGCTGCCCCTCGCCTTCACCAAACCCACCGCCGCCGGACTGCCCCTCATCGACCCCACCCGCATCCTCGCCCGCGCTCTCATTCGCGAAGCCAATCCAGCGAAGCTGAAGCCACTCGCCTAGCTAACAACCTCCCGGAGGTTGCAGACGAGATTAACATCATGAATGAAGCCTCCGGGAGGTTTTGAGGAGAATCCCCATGCCTAGAATACGCGATCTAAACATTTACCAGAGCCAACTGCCCACCGGCCCCCACAACGGCATCACCGACGTGGCGGGCGTGGCGGTGGGGCATTTTACGCTCATTGAGGGGGAGGGCGCGTGGACGGGCAGCGGCCCCTTCCGCACCGGGGTGACGCTGATTTTGCCGCATCAGGGGAATTTGTATGAGGAGAAGGTGGTTACGGCCGTTCACACCATCAACGGCTTTGGCAAGGTGGCGGGCTTCGAGCAGGTGCGCGAGCTGGGCAATATTGAAACGCCGATTGCCCTCACCAGCACCCTAAATGTGCCCCGCGTCGCCGACGCGCTGATGACGATCGCCATCGAGCAAAATCCGCACATTGGGCTGGGCTTTGCCGCCACGGGTCGGCAAGGGTACGCCAGCGTCAATCCAGTCGTGGGCGAGACGAGCGACGGCTTTTTGAGCGACATGCAGGCCCGCCCCATCGGTTTGGCGGAGGTGCGAGCGGCGCTGGCGGCTGCCTCCACCGGGCCGGTGGTTGAAGGCGTGGTAGGCGCGGGAGCGGGCACAAGCTGCTATGGTTGGAAAGGCGGCATCGGCACGGCCAGCCGGGTGCTGCCGGAGCAGGCTGGCAGCTACACCATCGGGGCGCTGGTGCAAAGCAATTTTGGTCGCCCGGAAGAGCTGACGATGGCGGGTGTGCCCGTCGGCCTGCATTTGCAGCCGCCGCCCAGCCAGCGGGTGGAGGATGGCTCGATTATGATTATTTTGGCCACGGATGCGCCGCTGGACGTGCGGCAGCTGGGGCGATTGTGCCAGCGCGCGGCGTTTGGCCTGGCGCGGACGGGCAGCACCTGCCACGGCGGCAGCGGCGACTTTGTGATTGCGTTCAGCACGGCCAACCGGGTGCCGGATCGGCCGGAAAGTGTGGGGGTGGAGGGGGGAACGGCCGTTTACGAACAACCAATCATGAGCTTACTCTCGCTGGCGGTGATTGAGGCGGTGGAAGAAGCGATCTACAACAGCCTGCTGATGGCGCACACGGTGGTGGGGCGAGATGGCAACACGCGCCACGGTCTGCCTGCGGCTGCGGTGGTGCAGGTGATGCGGCAGTTTGGTCGCTAAATGAACGGTGCGTGGCCTTTTGTGTAAACTTTTGGTAACGGCCGTTCCGCTCCCACTGTTGGTCAAAATCGTCACTCCGTCCGGCTCGATAACTGACCCACTGATAACTGACCAACTGAGCACCGATTACCGAAACTTAGCTGTCATTCTCATCAATGGCCCGCTGGGTGACGCGGTAAATTTCTTCCAGCGAGGCCCCACGTGCTTTTTCCAGCCGCTCGACCCGCTTCTGGAACTGGTTTAGCGCATAATCCGTAAAAACAGACTCTTCCAGGCCAAAAGGCATCACCTCGTAGGCGGCAAAAGCGTCGCCGACGACGCCCAGGGCGGGGGGCAGCAGTTCGTTCATCGTCTCTTCCAGCACGTCCCACAAGCTATCATCAGCAGCGACGAGGCGGGAGAGCAGGAAGATGCCGTAGGCGATGTGGCGCGATTCGTCCTGTTGCAGCAGGCGAATGCCGTCGCGCACGCCAGGCAGGATGTTATTTTGCTGCATCACGGTGAAGTAGGCGTGGTAGCCAGTTTCCGCCAGCACCCCTTCCACAATCATGTTGTAGGTAACAGAGGCGCGAATTTGGGCCGCCGGGGAGCGATCTTGCTGCAACGCTTGCAGCGTTTGGGGCAGCGCCTGGTAAAAAACGGTGTGGTAATTTTCGGTGTGGTAATGGCTTAGGTCTGGCGCTGCCTGCACCACTTCGGCCAGGAAGCGGCTGAAAAAGTCGGTGTGCTTCGCCTCTTCAAAGAGGAAGGTGGTAAGGAACATCTCTTCTTCTAACCGGCCTTCCTGGGCAATGGTCATGATCAGCGGCAGTAAATCGAGCGTAACAGCTTCTTCGCCAGCCTGGAACATGGCGGTCAGGCGCAGCAGCAAATCTTGCTCCTGAGGTGCCAGCCGCTGCCAATCTGCCTTGTCTTGTGCCAGATCAATGTCGCTGGGGTTCCAGATGCCCAGCCGCTTGGCCTTTTCGTATAGGCGCATGGGTGGCGTGTGGCGTTGCAAGCCCTGGCTGGTCGTGAGAAATTGTTGGTGGGTCATATGTTGGATCCTCCCTCTATCGTTGTTTGGTAACTAAGTTTACAATATCGGGAATTTTCGCCCAAGAAACTGTAAATCTGGAGGACTGTATGACCCCAATTGAGCCAGCAACCCACCTGGACCACCTGATGCGCCAGACGCGAATGCATCATGTGCAGCTAAGCGCGATGGCCGATGTAAAGGCCAACATCATGCTGACGCTGTCGGCCGTGGTGACCACCTTTTCCATTGGCTATTTAAGCGATCCGCTGCTGCGTTGGCCGGTGGTGGTGCTGATTTTGTTTTGCATTCTGACCATTTTTTGTGCGGCGTATGCGGTGATGCCCAAGCTGAATTTTGATTTTAAGCCCAACTTGGAAAAGCTGGATTGCAACATTTTGTTTTTTGGCAGCTTCATGAACTTGGAGTATGAAGCATACGCCCAAATTATGGATGAGATGATGCATTCACCGCACCAGGTGTACGAGGCGCAAATTCGGGAGGTGTATGAGTTGGGCGTGTATTTGGGCTACCAAAAATATCGCTTTGTGCGGCTGGCTTACCAATGCTTTTTGACCGGTTTGGTTTGCTCTGGGTTGGTGTTGGTGGTGATTGAGTTGTTTAATCTGGCTGGGTAGGGCGCATTTGCTAATTCAATCTCACCTGCATACAATTCGCACAGTTCATTCAGATTGAAAATATTGTTACGCAGATGGGTAGCTAAGCCCGGCAGGGCAGGTTGTTACCCATTATTCTTTCATAATGGGAAAGGGATGATGTAAAAACCAAAAGGGATTTTGAATTAGAATGGGCGCAAAATTGGTTTTTACTTGAGCAAATCACAGAGAAATCCCCCTCGTTTTTCAAAGAATTTTCTGTGATTTGCTGAACTGGAGGATTTGCGTGAATTTGAGACGAACTGTTTTTTCATGGCGATGGTGGCTGCTGCTGCTGTTGCTGTTGCCTGTATTGGCAGCCTGCCAGAATGGGTCAGAGGAGACGGAAGCGGTGGATGTGCAGGCGACGGTGGACACGGCCGTTTCCCTCACCGTCGCGGCCCAACCTGCCAATGATGCGGTAGCAGAAGTGGCTGAACTACCCAGCGCCACGCCCGTACCCACCCAAACGCTGCCACCGCCGCCCACCCTGGAACCCCCGGCCACCAGCACGCCCGTGCCAACGGCCGTTCCCACCGAAACAGCCGCCGTCACCGAAATACCCACCGAAGAACCGACGGCAGAGCCAACGGCCGTTCCTACCACCGCCCCCACCACCGCTGCCCCCGTGAACACCCAACCGCCGCCGCCAACGGCCGTTCCCGCCGCACCTCTGTTTAGTGGGAACCTGCTGGTCAACGGCTCCTTTGAAGGTGGCTGGTATAATCTGAACGGCGCACCCGAATTCCAGCTGCCCAATGGCTGGATTATGGAGTACGACTCTGGCCCAACTGGCTTTGGCAGCCAGCCGTGGGACGTCTGGTTCCCGCCAGAAACGCGTGTGTTGCCTTACTACCAACTGCCAGAAAATGAGCGCGGCCTTTTCATTCGCGAGGGCGAATACACCATTAAAGCGTTTAAGGGCAATGGCCCGATTAGCATGCGCTTGCTGCAAGATATTGCGCTGCCTGCCGGCACTTACGTCTTTACCGTTTACGTCTACCCCGATCTGGTGGCCAGCTACGAAGGGGGCAAACAGTACGCGGGCGACCCCAATGCGGGCGAGGTGCGCTTTATTTCGCCCAGCGGCGGCACCGGCTGGCTGACGTTTGGCGCAGGGTTTGGCACCTGGGGCGTGTTTGAGCACACCTTCACCATCAACAATGACCAGACGGTGCGCATTGGTGTGGGCATGCGCGGTCGCTACGGCCTGGCCAGCAACGGCTTTTTTATTGATGATTGGTCATTAAAGCGCGTCGAAAATTAGTTGAAAATAATGAAAGATTTCGCAGATTGACCAGATAAAAAATCTTATCAATCTGCCTGATCGGTTGATAAAAACAGCCACAATTTCACTGCTTACTGCTAAACTGTCCGCACAATTCCGTTAACTTATTTGCGGACGGTCACTTAGGAAAGATTATGAAACTAGGAATTATTGGGCTGCCCAGCAGCGGCAAAACCACCATTTTTAATGCCCTCACCAAGGGGGATGCACCCACGGGCCAAAGCATGGGCGGCCGTTTTGATGTGTTAACGGCCGTTGTCGATGTCTACGATCCGCGTGTGGATGTGCTCACCAAAATGTTTAATCCCAAAAAAACCACCTTCGCCAAGATCACCTACACCGACGTGGCGGGCATCAAAAAAGGGGCCAACGAGGGGGGCGGCATGAGCGGCGAACTGCTCAACCATCTCTCCGGGCTGGATGGCTTTGTGCACGTGGTGCGCGCCTTCGCGTCTGACCTGGTGCCACACCCCGATGGCAGCGTAGACGCCGTCCGCGATCTGGAAATCTTGGACACCGAATTTTTGCTCAACGATCTTGGCGTGGTAGAGCGGCGCATGGAAAAAATTGAGGATGGCTTGCGCAAGGGGGCGACCAAAAACAAGGCCGCAGCCCAGGCTGAGCTGGAGCTGTTCCAACAGTTGAATGAAACGCTGAGCGAGGAACGGCCGTTGCGCACCCTTCACCTCACCGATGAGCAAGAAAAAATGCTGCGCGGCTACGGCCTGCTCACCCTCAAACCCACCGTCGTCATCATCAACATTGGCGATGATCAGGCAGAGGTGAATCTGAATTACGATCATCCGCAGACGGTGGTCACCAACCTGCGCGGCAAGCTAGAGATGGAGCTGGCGCAGCTCAGCGCCGCCGGGGACACCGAATCGCTGGAAATGTTTATGGAAGAGTACGGCGTGACGGAACTTAGCCTGGATAAGGTGATTGGCCTGAGCTATGATTTGATGGGGCTGCAATCATTTTTACCGTGGGTGAAGACGAAGTGCGGGCCTGGACGATCAAGCGCGAAGCAACGGCCGTAGACGCCGCCGCCGCCATCCACACCGACCTGGCCAAAGGGTTCATCCGTGCCGAGACGGCAGCCTACGACGATCTGGTTGCCCTGGGTGGCCTGCCGCAGGCGCGCACCGCTGGCAAGCTGCGCCAGGAAGGTAAAACCTACATCGTGCAAGACGGCGATGTCATTAACATCAAGTTCAACATTTAACTTATGATAGGACACGGATTTAACGGATCAAACGGATAAAAAAAAGCAGAGAAATCCGCAAAATCCGTCGAATCTGTGTCCAATTTTTAAGGATTGGGTATGGATTTTTTGCGGAAGTTAACACGGTTTTGGGGAGTGGTTGGCGTTGTGCTGTTAACGGCTTGCAGCTCGGCCGACGCGCTGCCAACGCCTGTGCCCACCCGGGCCGTCCCCACGGCCGTTTCCGCCACCGAATTTCCACCAGACCTGCCAACAATCATCACCTCGACACCGAATCCCACCAGCACCCCCTCTGCCAGCCAGCCGGAGCAACTGCCCACTGACGTGGCAACGGCCGTTCCCCCCAGCACCACCCCGCCTCCCACCGCCACGCTCGCCAGCAGCGCCGCCGATTTTGCCGTCATCTACGTGGCACCCAACGACGTGCTCAACGTGCGCTCTGGCCCCGGCGTCGCATTTGGCATTGTGGGCAGCATTCCGCCAGACGCCAGCGACGTGCAGATTACCGGCAGCGGGCAGCTGGTTTCTGGCTCTACCTGGGTGCCGGTGCAGCGGGGCAATTTGGCAGGTTGGGTGAACAGCCGCTTTTTAACCGGCACTCTGGCAGACGCGGCTTTTTGTGGGAATACGGCCGTTCTGAACCTGCTAGATCGGTTGGAAACGGCCGTGGCCAACCAGGACGATGCCCTCCTGGCCCAGCTCATCCACCCAGAGCGCGGCCTGCGCGTGCGCCTGCTTTGGCACGAAGCCGAAACCCGCCTGGACAACCAAAACCTGCTCAGCGACCCCACCAGCTACAACTGGGGCAATGCCGCAGGCAGCGGCGAACCCATCCTGGGCACGCCCGCCCAGGTGCTGCTGCCCCGCCTGCAAAACGATTTTCTGGGCGCTACCCAAACCGCCTGCAACGAGATTTTGCACGGCGGTACCCCCGGCTTTGTGGTGCTGCCAGATGTCTACGCCCCACTAAACTACTACGCCTACTACCGCCCCGGCACCGAAGAATATGCCGGGTTAAACTGGGGCACCTGGGTGGTGGGGCTAGAACTGTGGCAAGGCGACTATTACGTGAGCGCCCTGGTGCATTACCAATGGGAACCATAACAGCGCGCTTGGCAAGGCCGCGCCTCGACGCCATTTGGAGAAGGTACTTGTGTTACAAAAGTTGTTTACCGCATTTTTATTGGAACGTCCCGGCAAAAAGTGGACCATGTCAGCCTGGGCTGAAAAGTTAACGGCCAGCGGTGAGGCAATCAGCAAAAAGTTGGAAAAAATTCCCGACAATCCACCTAACCGGCAGCTGCTCAGCCACATCATTGGCATTGAGCAATGGGGGCAGAGCCGCCTGCGTGTGGGCTTGGGCGAGCCGTTTAAGGCAGATGAGTATGATGATTATCGCCCCTCCAAAAACCGCAGTTGGGAGCAGCTAAAAACCGAATTCCGCATTGTGCGCCGTAAAACAGTCGCCCTGGCCGAGGAGCTGGACAACAATCAGGTGAACCAGCTAACAAAGGTGACGCATAATCAATATGGCGATATTTCCCTGGGAGCATGGCTGCGTTATTTAGAGATGCACGCCAATCTAGAAGGCAAGCGCCTTAAATAAAGACGTACAAGCCCGTTCTTTTACGTCGGCACTCAAAAATGATCAACTTTCAACGTGTACGTTCCTGGTTAGACGCTCCGGATGTATTGGATGATGAAGCGCTGCGTCAGGCTTCCCTGATCAATTTGCTTTTTGAGTGGGGCGTCATTTTTTTGGTAGCCACGCTGCTGCTCTGGCCGTTGATTGCCAATTCCCGTAATGCCAAACAATATTTGTATATCTCCCTCGTTTTGTTGATGGGGCTCTTTGCCGTGAAGTTTGTGCTGAATCGGGGGCGGGTGCGGCTGGCGGGGTATCTGCTGGCGGCTGCTTTTTGGCTAACATTTGCCCTGGCCGCGGTGCGCAGCCCAGATGGCCTGGCCAGTACCCCGTTTTGGGCCCTCATCACCATTACCCCGATTCTGGCCGGTTTTGTAAACGGTACCGTGGCCAGCATGGCCATGACGCTTTTAAATTGGGGGTTGGGTGGTTACCTGACGTGGCTGGATCTAAAAGATCCGATTCAAGGAATGCCGTATTTTGAGGAGCCAATTTACCGATTTGTGGCGTTGATGATCATGGCTTCGGTTTTTCCCTTGATTGTGTATGTGTGGCACCAAAATTTGCGCAATGCGTTGAACCATGTGCGCATTACCGAGCAGGCTCAGGCGGAAACGGCCGTTTACCGCCTGCAAAATGAAGAATTAGAAGAAGCGGTCGCCTTCCGCACCAGCGCCCTGGAAGAATCCCTGTCCCGTGAGCAGCATATGGCTGAAAAATTAGCCCTGGCGCTGCAATCTGAAACGCAGCTAAGCGAGATGCAGTCGCGCATTATCACCGTGGTCTCGCATGAGTTTCGCACGCCGCTTTCGGTGATCAACAGCTCTTCAGAACTGTTGCAGCATTATTACGAGCGGCTGCCAGAAGAGCGCCGGGAAGCGGCCCATCTGCGCATTCGCGAATCTATCTTTTACCTGAATGATTTGCTGAAAGATGTAACAATGGTAGACAAGGCGCAGCGGGCGATGATACGGCCGTCTTACCAAACCTACCCCTTTGCCGACCTGTGCCAACAGCTGGTCCACCGGCTGCGGCGTGAAGTGACCGGCTCCAAACGGGTGCAGTTTCACTTCCCCCCCCAGGTCATGACCCCTATTCAAACAGACCTTACCTTGCTGGAACAGATTTTGGCCAACCTTATTTCCAACGGCCTGAAATATTCAGAAAAAGAGCAGGCTGTGCACGTGCACTTTTGGCTGGATGGTTTACAGCTCTTTATTGAGGTGCGCGATGCCGGGATTGGCGTGCCGCACCAGGAGCAGGAGCGCATTTTTGACCTGTTCTACCGGGCCAGCAACGTGGATGAGCGGCGCGGCCTGGGCCTGGGGCTTTTTATTGTGCAGGCAGTCACCAAGCTGATGCAGGGCAACGTGCAGCTGCACAGCGCTGGGGCAGGGCAGGGCACGACCTTTGAAGTGCGGCTGCCGCTGCTGTATGAATTGATAGCTGCGCCTGCTCCGCAATTTTGAGATGTGTCAGGCCATGACGGCTTTCAGGTTGGTTACGGCCGTTGCTTCAATCCCCTGAATTTTTTCCAAATGGGCCGCCATATTTGCCCGAAAAGCGATAACTTCTTGCTCATTTAGCGGGAATGCCGTTTCAGACTGTTTTAGGATCGCTTTTTCTACTTGCTTGAGCTGGCCGATTTGGGCGATGGCGGCGCTGCCCTGGCTGTGCAGCAAATCCCGCTGCTGTAGCAAAATGTGGCGCATTTGGCCCAGCATAGGAACCTCGTCGGGGAGAACGGCCGTTCCCAACGCATCCCACGCCGCCCCGCTTTGCCGGAACTGAGTGGCGACCTCGTTTAGCGCTGGTTTGTTTAGGATGACACTCGCCTCGTCCAGAAAATCAGCAAAAACGTCTCGCTCGGCGTACCCTACGTTGCCAAAACAGTTGATGCTGTCGAACACGCCCATCAGCCCGGCCAACATTTTGCGCCCGGCGGGGAATTCGCGCGCCCAGCTGAGGCGGGCTTTGGGCTGGGTCAGCAGCTTGATCCAATGTTGGTACGCCGCCAGGCCGAAACTGTTTTTGGACCCTTTAGGCGGTTTTTCAGTGTACAGCCTGAGGCAATCCCAAATGCCTGCCTGCACGGCGCTGGGCAGCTTTTCCGGCAGGGGCGGCTCCAGGGTGAGAATGCGAAACTTATCTTTTTTGACGCGGGCGCGGGCGACGTGCAGCGCCTGCGTGCTGATGGTGAGCGGAATGGGGGCGCGGTCGGCCAGGTAGACGGTATCGGTGGCTTCGTCGTAGCCGTATACCAGCACGGGGAACATGCCCCACATGCCGTCGTCGTACGGCATGGCGCTGTACGGCAGGCTGAAATGGTCGGCCCAAACGATGGCCGGTTCGCCATTTTCCAGCGTGTCGATGAGGTTGGTGACCGCTTTTTGTGGATTGGTGGTGTGGCGACGGTGCTGCACCACGCCCAGGCGAGCCAGCATCGTGTCTAGCGGGTCGAAGGTGTTGCGGGTGAGCAGGCGGCAAATCGGATCGTAACCGTCGTAGGCAAAGGAGAAGTAACCCATCACCACGCCGCCGCTGATGCCCATGAGCAAGGCTTCGCTGTAAGGGTTGCCTGTGTGCGGCGCTTTGGCTCCGGTGTAGGCCAGAAAGTTGGCGATGGTGCCCGTTTCCCAATGACGGCCGTTAAACTGTGTGTAATCTTGCAAAATTGGCATACTTTTCTCCGGATTATCCAGACCTGACAGGTTTTCTCATGACGTAACTTGCATCGTGAACAAACCTGTCAGGTCTCTTGGCGAGTCGAATCTGGGGCAAGTATACGGCCGTTTCCCCCCAACTTTGGAAAATAGAGACATAGTATTCAGTAAGCAGTAAGCAGTAATCGGTAATCGGTAATCGGTAATCTACCGACCCGCGACCACTGATCACCGATCACCGTCAAACACGCCTGCCGGATGGCAGCCAAGCTGCTGCTCGGCGGCGCTGTCCTCTAAATCTTCCAGGTAGTTAAACAGTTCGTCGTCGGGGGGGTACCGCTTGGATTCGGCCCAGCCGCCCGCGACGAGTTCCGCATTGACGAGTACGTCGTCCACGTAGACGTAGCGCAGCAGCCGGTCGAACCGGTCGGTGTTGCTGACGTCTTGCACCAGGCGGACGGTTTGCCCTTCCACCCAGGCGGTATTGGCGGCGGTGGCGTCGGCAAAGCACGCTTCGTCTCGCTCTGGGGTGTCTATGCCGATGTAGCGGACGCGGCTGGAACGGCCGTTCAGCAGCACATTAATCGTATCCCCGTCGATCACTTCGGTGACAACGGCCGTTTCGCTGGGCGCATCCAGCAGTTGGGGGGCATCCGGGGCCAGCACGCCGTCGCTGGCAGTCGGGGGCGGCAGCAGATCGCATGCCGCCAACAGCAGCGCCAGCCAAACCAGCCAGCGCAGGGAGTAGATGTTGGAGTTGTTGGTTCTTTTCATGGGGCGGGATTATACCGCAGGGGGGGATGGGGGGAGACTGGAGATTGGAGATTGGAGATTAACCCAATCTCCAATCTCCTTTGTGTTTACGGTGTTTCTAATTTGCCAGTTAACTGTGGGGTCCGGCTGTTCGGCTGTGGGCTGGGCCAGCACAATGAGGATGACAATTTGGCCAATGGGTACGAACCAAAACAGCTGCCACCACGGGCTTTGCCCGGCGTCGTTGAGCCGCCGGTTGCTGGCAGCCAGCAAGGGCAGCAGCAGGATGACCCCGGCGATTTGGGCGGCGCGTTCGTGCAGGAGGGTGGCAACGGCCGTTACCACCACCACAAACGCCAAAAACCACCAAAATTCATAGCGCGTCGCCGTGCCAGTGAAGTTACCAAACTCGCGCAATCCGGTTAGCACCGCGTCTTGTGGCGTTTGGGCTTCTTCGCTTTCGTTGCTCATCAGTTCGGTGGGGTCAACGCCAAACGCCGCCGCCAGCGCCCGCACGCTTTCGATGGAGGCGTTGCCGCCGCTTTCCAGCCGCTGAATGGTGCGCAGGCTCAGGCCGGACTTTTCGCTTAGCTGCTCTTGAGAGAGGTTTTCGGCCGTACGTAATTTTTTCACCAGGGTTGAATCGATTTTCATAGGTTCGTTCCTTTTTCTTTTGACAAAGACAACAACGAATGTAAGTAAACAACGAATTTGGTGAATGAACGGAAACCATTCGTTTGTTAATCAAATTCGTTGTTGAATCTGGCCCAGTATAGCGGGGAAAACAGGCCCGTGTCTACGACAGCCGGGCGTCAGTTGGGCGACAGGGGGTGTTTTGGGGGGATTGAGGGGGTGGAACGGCCGTTTCCTCACCCCATAAACGATAGACCGTAGAGTTACCTGATCTTCCCGTACACGAAGCGGTCGCCGTGCGACATCATTTTTCATCAGGCCAATCAGGGGAATCAGCGTCCTGTTTTACGGGGAAGGGGAGAGGGTTACGTTGGGGGTCTTTTGCATTTGTTAGAAGCTATTGGGTTACAAAATCTAGCCGCTCAACCTCATCAAACGTGCGGCGCTTTTGCAACTGCCACAGGTCGTAACTGTTTTGCATGGCTAACCAGCTTTCCGGCGATCTGCCCAATGTTTTGGAGAGGCGCATCGCCATTTCTGGCGAGATGCTGCTTTTGCCGTTTAGCAGACGGTTAAACGTAGAGGGCGAAACCTTTAACTTGGCGGCGACGGTGCGCGAACTAACCTCTAGCTCGTCTAAATAGACTTCTCGAATAAACTCTCCAGGATACTGGGGCAGATACAATGTCGTTTGGAACCAGTTGCCGGACATGCGGCCAATAAGTTCATTTAGAGTAAGTGGCGTTCTTGAGTGAGGGAAACGGCCGTTCGCCCCCCCTATTCCCCCCAACATCATCAAACCCTGGCAAGATGTGATATAAATTTGGCAAGATATGATGATGAACCTGCGCAGATTTGGTTTATGATGTGATCATTCAAGCATTATTAACACGGCACGATAAGGAACAACATGCAAACCGAACAAAAATATCTCACTTTAAATAATCAGGTAAAAATGCCAATGGTTGGCTTTGGCACCTACCTCATTGAGAATGAAAATGCAGCAGAACTTGTCCATCAAGCCATCCTTTCCGGGTACCGGCACATCGATACGGCCGAAGCGTATGGCAATGAAAATGGCGTGGGTCAAGGTATCCAATCGGGGCTTAAAGAATTGGGGCTATCCAGAGACAGCCTGTTCGTAACGACCAAACTTTGGCCGGGCAATGAAGCCTGGGGTCAACCCCCGAAAACGTATGAGGCCACAATCGCGGCCTTGAACAGCAGTTTGGCCAAGCTCCAGCTTGATTATGTTGATCTCTATCTGATCCATGCGCCCTTCGGCGATGCGCAGCGCCTGGAACAATGGCAAGCGCTGCTTGAACTGCAACAACAAGGCAAAGTGCAGGCTATTGGCGTCAGTAATTTTCGGGAAGTCCATATCGAAGAGATCAAGGCTGCTGACCTCCCATTACCGGATGTGAATCAAATAGAGCTGCACCCCTGGTCGCAAAAGCCGGATTTGGTTGCCTACCTCGCGGAAAACAATATGGCCATTACCGCCTACAGCAGTCTTGTGCCGCTTTCGACGTGGCGGGCGGTGGCGGGCCAGGCGAGTGCGAAGACTGAAAGCATGAAGGCTGATGGCGCGAGCGCCGCGTCGCCATTTAAGGCCATGGCCCAGAAGTATGGCGTTACTGAGGCGCAACTGCTGCTCCGCTGGGGTGTCCAGAACGGGTATGCGGTTTTGCCCAAAAGCGCGAACGTGGCGCGAATTCGGCAGAATATCGATTTGTTCTCATTTGCGATTGATGACGAGGATATGGCGGCGATTGCGGAGATGGACAGAGGCGACGGCGTTGCCTGGAGTTCTGGTGACCCGACCAAAGGATCATAAAATCACAGGATGGGCAGTGTCTGCTGAATGGGACGCGGATGAACGCGGAAAACGCAGATAAAAAGGTCATAGTCCGCGTTCATCCGCGCTAGTCCGCGTCCTTTTTTGCTTGATTTTGATTTACTGAAAAGCCCTGGGGGTCTGATGACGGAACTCAAGAAAACAAGATACACATTGGAAAAAGGGTGGCGCTTGCTCTTCCAAGACCTGGGTATTCCCACTCAGGATGTGCTGCGCCACGCCCAGCTGCCGCTCGACTTGTTTTCCCGCAAAGCGCCGACCGTTTCGGCCGACGATTATTTGCGCTTCTGGCACGCCTTGGCCCACGTGACCCGTGAAGAACCAACCTTTCCGCTGCGCCTGACACAAACCATAACGGCCGAAATGTTTAGCCCGCCCCTGTTTGCGGCCCTGAGCAGCGATAACCTGAACACGGCACTCGATCGGCTTGCCCACTATAAACCCCTCGTTGGCCCCTTGTGTATGAACATCGAGCAGAGCAAGCAAACCACGCACGTTGCCATTGCCGAACTGCCCCAGGCTGACGCCCTGCCGACCATTCTGATTCTGTTTGAGCTGACGTTTTGGGTGCACATGGCTCGCCTGGCCACTCGGGAACGGATCAAGCCGCTGGCAGTTTATGTGACACTGGATGTGCCTGAGGTGGCTGCGTACGAGCAATTTTTTGGCACGCAGCTAACCCGCAGCGACTGCAACGGGCTGGCTTTTTCTGCCGAGGATGCCAAAAAACCATTTCTGACGGCCAATCAGGCAATGTGGTCCATTTTCGAGCCTGAACTGACCAAGCGGCTGCAGGATTTGACGCAGCAATCGTCGTTCCCTGAGCGGGTTCGTGCCTGCCTGATGGAGATTCTGGCCAGTGGCCAATACTCCATGGCCGATGTGGCGCAAAAATTGGCGATGAGTACCCGCACCCTCCATCGCCGTCTGCAAAAAGATGGCACTACGTTTCAAAGCGTGCTGGACGATTTGCGTGAAGAGCTTGCCCGCCATTATCTGGCGTCTTCTGACTATTCCAGTGCGGAGATTGCTTTTCTGTTGGGTTATGAGGAACCCAACTCTTTCTACAGAGCGTTTCGGGCCTGGACCGGGCAAACCCCGGAGGCCGTACGCAATAAGGGATGATGAACAGTTATGAAAGAAAGCCGACTAAAATTGATTCGACGCAGCTATCGGCATTGGTGGCAGGTGCCGCGCTACCTGGCGGATCGACCCCAACACCGTCAGGTGACATTTTTGGAGCTTTTTTATGATTTGGTCTATGTGGTGATTATTGCCGAATTAACCCACTCGGTTGCTTCCCACATAGATGGCCGACACCTGGCTCAATTTGCCTTTCTTTTCTTCATTGTTTGGTGGGCGTGGTTAAATGGCACCAGCTATCACGAGGTGCATGGCAACGACGATATCCGCACGCGGATTTTCACCTTTCTACAGATGTTTACGGTGGCGGCGATGGCTGTCTTTGCTCACGATGCGTTTGGGGAAACGGCCGTTGGCTTTGCCATCTCCTACGCCGCCTTTCAGTTGATCTTAGCCTATCTCTGGTGGCGCACCGGCGTCTACGATGAACAGCACAGGCCGCTGTCAGGGCCTTATACGGCCGCATTCTTGCTCAATACAGTGTTGTTCTTTGCCTCAGCGTTTGTGTCGCCGACTGCCCGTCTTGTCATGTGGATCATTGGCGTTCTGATCGCCCTGCTCCTGCCCTTTCTCACCTTTAGTCGGGGGGCAAACAATCCAGAGGTGCAGGCCCAGATTGATTTGAGTCTGGCTCCGACTGATTCAATCGTTGAGCGTTTTGGTTTGTTTACCATTATTGTATTGGGCGAAGTCATCGTGGGTGTGGTGCAGGGCGTGGCCGGACTGCCGGTCCTGACCCTGGAGATTGGCATCATCGCTGGGGCGGGCATGCTGGTAGCGGTGGGGTTGTGGTGGCTCTACTTTGACTTTGTGTCCCACCGCCATCCCAGCTACCGGGCAGTGATGGTATGGCTGTATGCCCATCTGCCCTTGACAGCAGGCATCGCGTTAAGCGGCGCGGCCGTTTTGAATGCGATTGAACATGCCGGGGAACCGCTGCCGCCCCCAGCCCGCTGGCTGCTTGTCGGTTCGGTAGCCCTGGCGTTGTTCGGCATTGCCCTCCTGATTCGCACGCTGCGCGATGCGGAGGCTGACCCTGGTTCGTACCGCAGTGGCATGGTTGCGATGCTGATTGTGGGAATCGCTGTACTGGCTCTGGGATTTTCCACTGTGCAGCCGATTGTGCTGCTTGGGTCGCTGGCGTTGCTGCTATTGGTGCCCATCTTCTTTGGTTTTGTGTCCTGGATACAAGCGGACAGCCCCTCCGCCCACTCCACAGCGGATTGATCCTGTTTAGACCAGATTCAGCTCTTCGGTGCGGTGAACGGCCGTTCGCCGCGACTATTCACCCCCAGCTTCGCGTCAATATTTTTCGTGTGCGTGCGCATCGTCCACATCAGGCGCAGACCATTTTGTCATGCGTCATGCTCTCCTACCAATGTGCGGGTGCGAATCCCAGTGAAAAAGCCGATGTGCTTACTATCACCGAAGACAACGGCCGTTACCACCAACCCCAACAGCCCGAGAAGCAGCAAAAACGGCTCCAACTGCCCCGTGAATTCCGGCAACAAAGGTAGATAGTTGAATGCGCCATTGGCCGCTGAATGCATGATAATTGCCAACAAAACGCTTTGCGTATGATTGTAAACCCAGGTCATCAAAATAGTCATCAGGATGACCCAAAGAAAAAAGACGATTAACGGCATTGCTAACGGCACACCCACCCCAATCAGGTAGCCTGGAATATGCCACACCGCCCAGAAAACGCCCAAAATGAGGCTGGCGATCAACGGCGAATAACGTTGCTGCAGTCGGGGCAAGGCATAGCCGCGCCAGCCAAACTCTTCCCCTACCGAGATGAGGATGATGACGATGATCTGAGGTAGCAGTTGCGTTGTTCGCAGCGCAGGTGCCGGGCCGCCCCAAAATGAGGCGATCAGAATGGCCAGAAACGCCGTTATCGGAACCAGGCCGACGCTTATCGCTACCCAGATCCAGCGGGAGTGGCCCCAAAACCGTTTCACCAGCAGATCAGACAAACCGACCCTGCCGGAGAGAACGGCCGTTAACACAATCGCCAGCAGCGATGGCGTAAAAACAGTCAAAATTGCGATGTCTTCATTGCCAGCTGCCGCTGCTGCCGCAGCAATGCCAGCACTAAATGCCAATGCCAACCCCAAGAAAAGGGGGAGTTGATAACGTGCAATAAACCTATAAACTTTTTGTAACATGTGAATCTCCTTGTACCTGCTCCGCGCCTTCTTCAATAAACCTTTTCAACCCCGCTAACAACCCTACCATCCCCGCCTCATACGACTTCCGCACCGCCGCTCGATCCAACAGCTTCCCCATCACCCCAAACTTCAATTTGTAAATGGGCGACACAGTTACAACAGTATTCTCTCCCTCTGGGCGCAACGTGAAACGAATATCGGCCGTTTCAAAAGGCAAATTTGTCCCCGTAATCCGCATCGTCAACGCCTCATCCGGTTGCCAGGTCACCACCTCTTCATCTAAATAATTTTTCCCCCCCAAATCACAATAGCGCGTCGCCCCTACCCCTTCCACCATAGCCGAAGTCGTATGTGAAGCTCGCACCCCCGGATTCCAGCGGTAAATATCCCCAATCGCCGCCAATGCCCGCCAAACCTCGGCCACTGGCGCCTCAATCTTTAACTCTGTTACAAAACTACCCATTGTTCATTCTCCTTTGTTTTCTTGGTACGTTGCACGTTTCTTTTTTGTTTTAAAGTCAAGTTACGCACCATCTTTTACACCCTCATTTTCTTGTAACTAATTGGATGGTGAGCCATCTCCCAACCATTGCACCTGATGGATTGGCAAGCCCCAATCCCGAATCTGAACCAGGATGCCGTGCAGCGCTGCCTGGTCGGGAAGGGTGCCCTCTACTGTGGTGATGGGGTCGCCTGCCGCAGAACGGCCGTATTCACACGTGAAGGTCTCCGGCCAGATGGCCGTTTCGCCACCGCCAACATGTGCGCCGACCACCACCCGATAACGGGCCGGTTGATGGAGTCGCAGGCGGCTCATGATGCCCGCCCGTCGTTCATTGCCAGCGCTAGAATGTCGGCCTGACAGTTAGCCAGGATTGAAAAATGGCCTTCGTCCGGCACAAAATGGGGCAATGCCTGCGGGATGTGGGCAGCGAGGTAGCTGCTCCAGGCCGGCGCGGCTTGTGGGTCGGCCAGCCCATGCCAGACGTGAACCGGCAGCGTGATCGCTTCCAGGTCAAAGCCCCACGGCCGTTTATACAGCGGGTGCTCTTGCAAAATGGCGTCGATGCCCTGATGCAATGCTTCCTGCATTTCAGTGGCGATCATCTCCCGAACCGCCGGAGAACTTTGGAATAAACGGCCGTCTGCCTTAGACATCATCCCCCATTGAGCGAAAAATTTGTCAGGCGTATAGCGGACCTGATCGGCCGTTTGTTGGGTGAGGCGGTGATGTAATTTGCTGGAATGGCCCATGAAGAAGTTCACCATGCGAAACAAGGGGTGCATGCCTGTATTGCTGCTGCCAGGTGGCGCCGCACTGCTAATAAGCATCACACTTGTTAAGCGCTCGGGCAGGGCATAGGCAACGGCTGCGGCATGGGGGCCACCACCGGAATGACCAGCCACGGCAAACTGGACGATACCAAGCGCATCCGCCAGTTGGGCAACGTCCTTAGGCCAGTCGAGGAAAGTGCGCTGCGGTTGAAAGGTGGAACGGCCGTATCCGGGTCTATCCGGTGCGATGATGCGCACCCCTAGCTTCTGAGCCGTTTCATCTAAAATCGCCGCTTCCAGGCGGGAATCATTGCCGCCGTGGAAGAAAAAGAGCGGACTGCCGGTTGGATCGCCATATTCGGCATAGCTTAGTAAACGGCCGTCCGGCAAATGCAGCGTTTGCTGTAACTTGTCTTCAGTCAGAATCGTTGTTCGGCTGTTCATAACTGTCTCCTTGTCTGTGATGACAGCATGATAGCCAAGGGGCGGGTGACTGCGCGTCACCCTTTGGGTGAACGGAGCGGGTGATTCAGTTTTGGGTAAATCTGAAAGGTGGGTGGATGTGGTAGCCTTTAGGGGCAAGTAAAAGGCACTGTTTCGAGTAGATTAATTTTCTTACAGCAGGTCGTTTTCTTTGGCAATGGCAACAGCTTCGTACCGCCCGCGAGCATCCAGCTTGGCGTAAATGCGCTTGAGATGCGTCTTCACGGTATTGGCGGAGATGAAGAGCTGCGCCCCGATTTCAGCCATCGTCAACTCACTGTCCAGCCAGCGCAGTACGTCCAGTTCACGATTCGTAAGCGGTTCCTACAAGGTGTCGGGAATCGTTTCTGGCATGGTGGGCGCCTGTGCCAGCAGCGACTGAGCCAGGGCTGCTTCCTGGGGATAGTCGTCGCCGATGCTGCTGATTTTTTGCAGGATGGGAACGGCCGTTTCCCATCTTCCTTGTTCGATCTGCACCTGCGCCGCACCCAACTGCGCCCGCAAAACATAGGTCGGGCTGCCAGCCAGCTCACTCAGGCGTGCCGCTTCCTCGTACTGCACCTGCGCCAGGTCCAACTCCCCGGCCAGCCGGTAGGCTTCAGCCAGACCAAAAACTGCCGCCAGTTGGCGCGGCAGCGTGCTTGGCGTTGGCGGTGTGGGCAGCTGCGCCAACAGTTCTTGCGAAAGCGCAATCGCCTGTGCACTGTTTTGCTGATGGCGAGCCAGATGAATCTGAATCACCAACAGCTCCTGTGCCAGGTCAGGATCGGCAACGGCCGTTTGCCCCAGAACAAGCAGACGCGCCTCAACTTCGTTTAACTGTCCGGATTCCAGCAGCACCCACAACTGCCTGATTGCCAATTGGGGTTGGCTGGCTACTACGGCTTCAGGCAGTTGGCTCAGCCAGCCCAAAATTTGGCTGGGCGTCGCATGGCGCAGCAGCGCTGCCGAGGCAAGCAGATTTGCTGCCTGTTCCGGGTTTCCGGCGGCCAGGCTGTGTGTAATGGCTGCATCCAGCCTATCATGGGCGGCAAACCAGTCGCTGGCTCGCTGGTGGACAACGGTGGCCGTTTCCGGCAGCTGTTGGGTTAACCGGCTGCGTAATAAATCAGCAAAAAGATGATGATAGCGATAGGTTTCCCGTCGATTGTCCAATGGTATCAGGAACACATTTTCCTGCTCCAGCGTTTGCAGCATCACCTGCATGTCGGCGCGGGGATAACCGGTAACGGCCGCACACAGATCGGCGTTTAGCTCTTCAAGGAGAGAGGTGCGCAGTAAAAATGTCTGACGGTCGGCAGATTGCTGCTGCAATACTTCGCTGAGTAGGTAGTCGAGGATGTACCGATCCTCTCCGGCAAAGTCGATAATAAACTGGTGGCGGCTGCTTGCGGATAGCTGTTGCAGGGAGAGCGCGGCCAGTTGCAAACCGGCGATCCAGCCTTCGGTACGGTCAGTTAAGGTAAGCAAATCGGTGGCTGGCAGATTGAGTTGGTGGCGCTCGTTGAGGAAAACGGCCGTTTCTTCTAGAGAGAACATCAAATCCTGCGCCCGAATCTCAGTTATCTCGCCACGCGCCCGCAGGCGGGACAGCGGCAGTGGCGGATCGGCACGGGTGGTGATGACCAGGTGCATCTGTGGGGGCAGGTGTTCCAGCAGAAAAGTGAGTGCTTGCGCAACAGGTGGCGCATTGATAACGTGGTAATCGTCCAGGACGAGAGCGAATTCTTGGGGGATAGCCGCAATTTCGTTGAGCAGGGTCATCAGAATATCTTCAGTTGGGGGCGGGGTGGGTAATGCCAACATCGCCAACGCTTTTTTCCCCAGCGATGGTGTATGTGTTTGCAACGCTGCAATGAAGTAGGTCAGAAATCGGGCGAGTTCACTATCCCGTTCGTCTAGTGAGAGCCAGGCAACCTTAGAAGGATGAAGATTGAAAGATGAAGGATGAAAGGAAGTTTCTTCTGTTTTATCCTTCTGCCTTCTGATTTCTGCCTTCTGATTTTGCTCAATCCACGCTGTGACCAACGTCGTTTTGCCAAAACCTGCCGGAGCGGAGATAAGGGTCAGTTTACGGTGCACTCCCCCGTTGAGTTTTTCAATGAGGTGCGAGCGAGGGACGAAAGACGGCCATAACCGAGGCAGATACAATTTCGTTTGTAACAAGTCGCCGGACATGGGGCCATTATAGGGTATAAGTTCATTTAGAGTAAGTTGAGTTCTTCGGCGCGGGAAACGGCCGTTCGCCGACTATTCACCCCCAACTTTGAGTAAATATTTTTCGTGTGCGTGCGCATCGTGTTCAGGGAGATCATCAGCTCGCGGGCAATTTCCGGGCCGGTGAGATGGGTTGTGAGCAGCTTGAGCACGTCAAGTTCGCGCTCCGATAGCGGATCGGGGAGGGGTTGGGCAATGGATGGTGGGGCAACGGCCGTTTCCCACCACCAAACCAGACGGCAAAATGTTGGGGGGAAGTATGGCCGTGTCGGCAACGGCCGTACGCTCCATCCATGCCAAACTGGTGCAGAAGACGGTACGGCGAGGACGCCGACCACAGCCGTCGAGAAGACCACACCCCAAGCGAGGGAACGGCCGTATCCCAACAATTTTCTGGGGTCCAACTTCTAAAATGAACAGGACGCTGATGAACGCAGATAAACGCTGATTTTATTGGGTCTTTGGGATTTCGTGGGGTTTGGCGTGAAACGTGATGCGTAAAACGTGATGCCTCTCTGGTTACGTTTCACGCATCACGGCTTGTCAACCCCCTGAGTTCCTAAAGAGCCATTTTATTTTATCTGCGTCATCGGCGTTTATCCGCGTCCCGTATCACAACATCACGCTTCTTCTACAGCCGGTTCTTCCTCGCGACGGCCGTTGCCATTACTCACCCGACCCGTAACCGGGTAGCCCCACAGCTGCAGATCATTGGTGAGCACGCCGTTGTAGGTAATGGCCACGCGCACAGCCGCCGCGCTCAGCGAAGGGGCTGACCGCGTCACCCACGGCGACCCCGTTCGCGGGCGCGAGTATCGTGGCGTTGGCGGGCGTTTAGCCAGATGACACCCGCCACCAGCAGGTGCAGCAGCGCAAATGGTGCCGACCAGAGCAGCCAGAATTCGGCCATCGACTCCGCCACCACGCGACCGGCCGCATCCAGGCATTGCAGCTGAGGGCCGGATGGACCGCCCATGGAACGCACATACACCGAACGCGGCGTTGTGTCATCTGGGCAGAGGAATTGCCCGGCGAAACGCGCCGGGATAGTCGAATCGATTGCCGCGATGACAAACGCCGGAATCTGGCCGGTGGTCAGGACAGCAATTATGATGAAGAAAGCTGTTAAGCTACGCGCCATCTTTACCTCCCGGACGGCCGTTTCCACTCCGTCCAGCGTGTTTCCCCCCAGCACCCGCGCTTGCTGGCGGTTGGTTGCCTCATCTTATACAAACTGCTCCGTTACGGTCATCGCCGCGTCGGGTTTACGCTGTGTTGGGCGTCATTTGATTGAGGATGGTGGCCCATCAGCAAGGGATGCTTGCAGGTTAGCCAAAGCAACATCGGCCCATACAGATTCTAGCCACCATATTACACCAGCCACCGCCTATGATGCCACGTGTGCATTGCGGTCTTCGGGTGCGATTTCATGAGTGCGACCGCCAAATGAAATATTAAACGGCTTCCCGCTGTGCCACCTGCTTTGTCATCCTGAGTCGCGCATCAGCTGAGTAGCAGCCATTTTGCCCCCAACCAGCTGCCGTCGGCCGTTTCCCACCAAACCAGACGATAAATTGTTGGGGGAAATACGGCCGTGTCTGCAACGGCCGTTTGCCACTCAGGCGACAGGTATTTGATTATGATGTCTGCAAAAGTGCGATAAACTCGTGGGCTTTGATGATTTTTATTTCGCGGAAGGTTTCTAACTGCAAGAGGTGATGATCGCCACTAACCACGTAGATGGCTTTTCCGGCAACGGCCGTTTCCAAGAATTTATTGTCGCTTGGATCGGCCTCAACTACATTGATTTTTTCCATAGGGGTGACAAATTCGGCCGTTTTCAGCAAATATTCGGTAATGGTAGCAGTTTCAGCCAGAGAAAACTTAAATTTGGGGCGGTGAATAACGTCTAAATATTCACGTACGATGGCTTCGCTCACCAGCAAAGTAAATTGATCGGCACGCCACTCATCAAGGATGACGCCCAACTTTCCGCCCAAGATGGCCGAAACAAAGACATTGGTATCAAGCACCACGCGCATAGGAATCTCTCACAGCGCGAATTTCGGCATCAATATCATCTGGCGTGATGTTTTGCGTTTCGGAGCGGGTACGAATAGCTTCCAGCACGTCGTCGAGCCGCTGTTCCAGTTGCAGCTCTTCGCTGGGGATGCTCAACTTTAAGTAACGAACAAAAGCCAACACGTCTGCATAGCGACTCTTAGGCAGCGCTGCGACTTCCTGTAGCAAAGTTTGTTCAAAATCTATCATCAGGCACCTCACTTAACCGCCATCAAAAACGAAGTTCGTCAAACGACTCACAACAATTGACACCCATTATAAAGAAAACTGTCAGACAAAGGAAATAATGGGGAAATACGGCCGTTCCCCACCCTCACACTTTAGCCACAACCAGTTCTTCCTCGCAACGGCCGTTTTCCACCACCAAACCAACCAGACGGCAAAATGTTGGGGGGAAATACGGCCGTGTCTAGAACGGCCGTACGCCACTCAGGCAACAAGGGGTATTTTGAGGGATTGAGAATAGCCATGTGGGTAGAGCAACGGCCGTTTCCCACCACCAAACCAAAACAGACGGTAAAATGTTGGGGGGAAATACGGCCGTGTTGGTAACGGCCGTTTCCCATTCAGCCAGCAAGAGGTAATTTTTGCGGGAATTTCAGGGGACAAGACGCTATTCGCTGAACAGTTGGGCCAATGTTTCCAGCACTTCGAGGCAGGTTTCTTCATCAAGCTGGCCAAGTTTGCGCACCAGGCGTATTTTATCAATCGTGCGAATTTGATCTATCACAATTTTACCATCTTTACCCTGGAAAGTACAGGCAACTCTGGTGGGGTACATCCGGCCTTTGGTGGTCATTGGTGCGATGATCACCGTGCGGATGTTTCGATTCATTTCATCCGGGGAAACAATCAGGCAGGGGCGCGTTTTTTGGATTTCACTGCCAATGGTTGGGTCCAGATTGATCAGAAAAACATCGAAACGCTTGACTACCATTCCCACTCTTCCTCATCCCAGGTGGTTTTTAAGTCGTCATCAAGCAGCTGATCATCTTTCTCGGCGGCCATTTGTTGAAACCGTTCCTCCCAACCGGCGCGGGCGGGCTGGCTGGCCCGGATGATGATTTTGCCTTGCTCTACCTCAAGCTCCACCTCATCACCCAGCTGCGACTGGTCTAGCAGCAGCTTGGGAATGCGAATCCCTTGCGAGTTGCCAATTTTTACAATGCGCGTCTTTACCAATGTTGTCACGGCCAAACCTCCAAACTAAAAAATGTTGACACATTGTAATTACATCACTACGTTTGGTCAATACAAACGGCCGTTTCCCACCCAACTTAACTTTCTTTCACAGGGTAGAACGGGGGAAATACGGCCGTGTCTACAACGGCCGTTTGCCACTCAGGCGACAAGGGGTGTTTTTGGAGATAATAGCTAGGTGGGTTGAGCAACGGCCGTTTCCCATCACCAAACCAAACCAGACGATAAATTGTTGGGGGAAATACGGCCGTGTCTGCAACGGCCGTTCGCCATTCAGGCATCAAGGGGTATTTTTGAGGGATTGAAAATAGCCAGGTGAGTTGAGTAACGGCCGTTCCCCACCCACACACTTTAGCCACAATTGGTTTTTGCTGGCAACGGCCGTTTCCACCCAAACATCTTTCTTTCACAGGATAGAACGGGGGAAATACGGCCGTGTCTACAACGACCGTACGCCACTCAGGCGACAAGGGGTAATTTTCCGAGGATAGTGGGTTTTCTATGCACAAAAAATGGACCAATTACAAAAGAGACACTTTTCTCTCGCTAAAAGGTTAGCACGGCTTCACGAACAAGCAGTGCTAGCCAACCGAGAACGAACAAGCTTGTTAATACTCTAATCGTAGCCTTCAAACCTATCTTTGGAATTTCTTCCATTTGTTCATCAAGCCTTTCAAACCGTTCCTTAAGAGATTTGTTTTTTTCTCTTGAAAGGATACGACTTCGTTCCTCTTTTGATTGTCGCATGTGCTTGGCGTAACGATAGTGCCACAAGTCTAATTCAGTTTCAATTTCTCGCATTCGATAAAATGCAAGAGCTTGATAACCATACCAGGCACGAGCTAACAAATACCAAGTTAGCAATAAAGTTGTCGAGCCTATTCCAACTACGAGAAGAACCACAAACTGATCGGGCGTATGATTTGTAGATATGCCATAGTATCCAAATCCGGCTAAGCAATTGAAAAAAAACTGAAGCTGTTTGCCAAATGAGGCTATCAAGACGGCTAACTTTTTCATCACACCCTTTGTATTCTTCAATCAATAAAGATTGTTTGTCCATCATTTTCTTCCTGCTTGAGAATTAAAGCTAAGTTGACCTGTTCCCTACTATTATGGGCAGCTCAACAAGGTAACAACAGACCGCCGCCATGCTGACCGAATACCCCTGCTGGGGCTTGGTCTTCAGCGAGCGTGATGAAACCACTTTCAGCTGTGGACGGCGTCCCACCGCTCCATCGACATTGTTTTGCTGAATTTTTGCGTAAGCTAGAACCGGTTTGCACCCAAACAGTTGCCGCCAAACCCGCCAAACCATACCAGCCAATTAAGCGGCGAGGCGGGACGCCTGTCACAGCTCCCGGTGAAGACCTGCTCAGAGCGAGGTGATTGAACGATTGAATTTCTAGTCGAAATAATTTACTTAAAGACTGAGTAACATGTCAATTAAATTGGGTTGAGGTGATAAATCTGATTTTTCTTCATGTACATTTGAATGAGACCACATCCCTTTGATTTTTCCATTATATGCGTCCTCATTAAATTCAAACGCTTTGATCCCTTTGTTCTGTATTTCAGTGATAAGTCCTGATCGAATATCGATTGAATCCGTTCTGCTATCCACAAAATAAATAGCTTGAGTGTTTCAAGCTGCTTATCAGAATAGGCATGATATTCAGAATATCCCCTAAAAGGTGCTGGTAGTCTAACAATTTGCTCTGGCACAATCGGAACATGAACGTAGCTAATTCCATTTCTTGCGTAGCCGATATTGCAAAGCTCCACCGCAACAGAATGTGTGCATATGTCTTGAACCATGAAAACCTAGATGCCAACCATACCCTCCTTGAGGAATGCATTGAACAAGTTCTCCATCAAATCTGTCATTGTCTCCTTTCAAAGATCGACCACCTATAACAAACTCTGTTGCTATTTTCCCACGATTATCATTTGCCCAAATATCAATTGTTCTATAAGGTTCATATGAACCAGCAGTATGATGTAGAAATAAATATTCTTTAGGAGTTTGTGAGTCGATATACTGGTCTCTGGGTAGGAAATATTTATTGACTATTAAGCCTTCATAGGGGGAGTAAACTCGTTCTGAACGATCTGTTGATGCAAAACTCTCATAAATTACCGCAAATGTTTCTGCTCCTACAATACCATCTATTACGAGACTGTTGTCTTCTTGAAACTTTTTTACAGCCTTTTCGGTTAATGGTCCGAAAATACCATCAGCCTCAATATTTAAAGCTACTTGAAGCTCATATACTTCTTGACCGGTTGACCCAATCTTAAGTAACATCTTTAACTCCTTGATATTATTATCGTTTTTCAATGATTTTTAGTTGACTTAACGTTTTTGATAAACTTTGGTGCGAGTTTTAGGAACTGGCTTTTCTTCATCCAAACAGTTGCTGCTGAACCCGCCAAACCATTCCGGCGCGTTAAGCGGCGAGTCGGGAAGCCTGTGCAGCACGCCGTGAAGACCTTCCCAGAGCAAGGGGACATAAATTCCAATAGTGCTCACACACACTTGCTCCAATCCACCCGCGGCCGTTCTTTTACAACGGCAATTAATAATTCTCCCAATCGACCATGCTGTTGCATATGCTCAATAAGTGAGCGAGACTTTGATGAATTCTGGATTGACTCGCCCAGGTCCTCATACTTAACTGCTAACTTAAAACACAGTCCTCTCAAATCTTCGTTGTTGAAATGGTCTGCAATCAGTTCTTTTAGTAACCTCAAATTTATAGGGATTGAGTTGATATTTTCAAAAATTTCATTATCTAAAAGCTCAGTTTCTAATTCCAGTTCTATTTGTAACTGTTCTTTAGTGCTTTCAAGTAGTTCAAGTTGTTCATTTAACTGCTTAACTCGATAATTTTCCCACCACCCATCGCCAGCATTCATGGGAACAGATCCAGACTGTTTTCTTAACAAGACGGTATCAATATTTTCTGATTGAGAACCAAACGCCTTGATTAAAATCTCTCTAGTTGTATTTTTCCACGCATTATGGGAGGCTTGGGTAAGAGGGCGGGAGGCCAAAAGCTCGTAGCCTTTATCTATCTGACGTTGGATGAAAATAATAGCTTTTGCAGGTGGTATTGTTCTTTGTGGACTTGCTGAATAATCTTTTCTGTGATTCATATGGTTCCGTGAAATTGAGTGTATAAAAACGCGCACAAGCAGTATACAAAAAATAGTCGCAACTTCAAACAGGTTATTTCTGCAAAATCTGAATCGTTTCCGAATGCTAGCAGAATGTGGATAATTGCAAGCATGTGTGTTTTGCGAATGCGTTTAATGGTCGTCTTGCTTGGTTTTTCCCTGTTTTTGCTTGGGTGTGATGGGTTTGGGCAGGCGACGCCGCTGCCTACACCTGTGGTTCCCGCTTCCCACTTCCCAATCCATCCCCAACCCGCCTACTCCCGCGTTGCCCAGCCCCACGCCGCCGCCTACCAGCGCCCCGCTGCCCACCGCCACCTACGACGCCACCCTGGACGACTGGACGATTCTCGTCTACATGGACGCGGACAACAACTTGGAGCTGCCCGGGCTGCTGGACCTGAACGAGATGGAAGCGGCGGGCAGCAGTGAACAGGTTAACGTCATCGTGCAGGTTGACCGGGCGCTGGGCGAAAGCAATCTGGACGGCGACTGGTCCGACACGCGCCGCTACCGCATCCTGCCCGACGCCGACCGCAGCCTGCTCAACTCGGAGCCGCTGCAAAGCCTGGGCGAGCAAAACATGGGCGATCCGCAGGTGCTGGCCGACTTCATCAGCTGGGGCATCCAGAGCTTCCCGGCCAACCGCTACGCCCTCATCCTGTGGGACCACGGCGCAGGCTGGAACGGCATCGCCTACGACGGCGACGCGCCCACCTTCGACAACGGCGATCATATCAGCCTGCCCGATTTGCAGGGCGCGTTGCAGATGGGTCTGGCCGAGGCGGGTCTGCCCGCGCTGGACGTCATCGGCTTCGACGCCTGCCTGATGGGGCAGATGGACGTGTTTCAGGCGGTACGGCCGTTCACCCGCTACGCCGTCGGTTCAGAAGAGCTTACCCCCGCCAGGGCTGGGATTACGAAGCGCTGCTGCGCACCCTCTACGCCACTCCCGCCGTGGACGGCCGTTCCCTGGCCACCACCATGGTCAACGAATTCCTCAACTTTTATACGGCCGTACAGCCCGACGATTTTGTCACCATGTCGGCCGTCGATTTAAGCCAGCTCGGCGGCCTCACCCTGGCCGTCGAGCAGCTGGCCAACGCCCTCAGCGTCGAGCCCGCCTTCGTCGCCAGCGCCGTGGGCGATGCCCGCAGCGGCGCCGCCACCTTCGCCCGCGTCTACCCGGACAGCTTCGAAGAGTACGCCGCGATTGATCTGCACCACTTCGCTTCGATTCTGGCCCAGCGCAGCCCGGATGATGCCGTCGTCACCGCCGCCAACGCCGTCATGAGCGCCGTCAACAATGCTGTCATCGCCAACGGCACCGGCGCGGGGCTGAAGACGAGCCAGGGCGTGGCGATTTACTTTCCCCGGAACGGCCGTTTCTACAACCCCAGCTACAGCGCCACCACCCAACTCGCCGCCTGGGACGCCTTCCTGCAAACCTACCACGCCGTCGGCCAGGCGGAACTGCCCCCGCCCGCCGTGAACCTGAGCGCGGCGCAAGCCCCCGTCGCCGGGCTGCAAAACCCCGCCTTCATCAACTTTCAGGTGATTGGCCGGGACGTGGAGAACGTGGCGCTGATTGCCGGACGGTACTTGGAAGACGGCCGTCAGCTGCTGCTGGAGTATGACCACCTCAACCCGGAACCCACCTTCCTGCCCGACGGCAGCGAGATTATCGAGTGGCGCGACGGCGTACACGACGACTTTTACGTCTGGGAGACGGAAGTGACCTACCTGTATGACAGCTTCGACAACGGGGAGTTTGTGGTGATGTGGCCCACCGAGCCGGGCAGCACCCTGTTCACCGTCCAGGGGCGTTATCGCCGCGCCGACGGCGACAATTACGTAGACGCCAACCTGGTCTTCGACCACCGCAGCGCCAGCCTCACCCGCGTCTGGACGGTGCAGTCCGACGCCACCGACGCGCCCGCCGAACTGCTGCCCCAGCCCGGCGACGAGTTCCAGCTCTACACGCTCTACTACGCCGACGGCGAATTTGTGCGCGAACCGGGCACGAGCCTCTACTTTGATGACAACCGCGATCTTTATTTTGAATGGCGGGCGCTGCCAAACGGCCGTCACTTTTTTGGCTTTCAGGCGGAGAATGTTGGGGGGGAAACGGCCGTTTCCTTCATCGAAATCAACGTAGACAACAGCGCCCTCACCCCCGGCTACGAAGCGTACCTGGACCCGTATTTGGGCTTCCAATTTTTGTACCCCGAAGCGTGGTTCCGCCCCCGCTATGAAGACACCCTGCTCTACAGCAGCCAGCGGCAGGGCAGCACCCAGTTCCAGGTGACCATTTACCCCAATCTTGGCGACGCCATCACCCCCCAAACCCTCAAAACGCAAACGCTGGATCAGTTTGGCGCGGTCGATATTTTGTTTGAGAATGAGGTGCTGGTGGCCGGGCAGCCCG
This sequence comes from Candidatus Leptofilum gracile, assembly GCA_016713825.1. Taxonomy (GTDB): domain Bacteria; phylum Chloroflexota; class Anaerolineae; order Promineifilales; family Promineifilaceae; genus Leptofilum; species Leptofilum gracile. The sequence goes on from JADJOJ010000010.1 coordinate 266,664, forward strand.
CCCTGCGCACGGCATACGGCTACAACAAGCCCAGCGAAGGGGAACGCACCGGCATCTTCCTCACCTTTGTCCACAACGGCACCGGCTTTGTGGTGGATGTGGACGGCCTGGCCAGCGACGAGCAGACCACCCAGGCGGTGGTGCAAACCCTCGCCGACAGTTGGGCCTACCGGGACGTGGGCATCGGCCTCCAGCCCGGTCGCTGGCCGATTGCCACCCTGGACGGCTTCACCGTGGCCCAACCCGCCAGCTTTGCCTACCAGCAGGTGGGCAGCTGGGAATGGTTCGGCGCGGGCGCCACCACCTTCGTCGCCCTGCGCACGGAGCCGACGGCGCTGGACACCCTCGGCGTGGTCAACACCCTCGTCCGCGACGCCAGTGACGGGGTCGAAAACTTTCAGCTAGATGGCGATCCGTACGAATTTCCGCTGGGGGGCTTGCTCTGGCTGCGGGTAGATTTTAGCTACGACGACCCGGATGCGGGCACGGTGTGGGGCTTTTTGATGGCGCGGGTGGAAGACGGGCAAGATATCGTCGCCTGGGCCGAAGCGCCGTCGGGCGAATACAATCGGCTAGAAAGCACCGTTTTCCTCACCATGATTGCCGACCTGGCCCTGCGCTAAACCCGCCATTGCCATTCTGAACGAAGTGATGGAGATTGGAGACAGGTTAAATCTCCAATCTCCAATCTCTAATCTCCAATCTCTAATCTCCACTTATTCGCTGGCCGTGGAGGGTGTGCAGCAGGGTGGAAACGGCCGTACTCATCGTCTCCAAAGCCATGCTGGGGTAATTGCGGGGCAGGGCCGCCGCCTGCTGCGGCAAAAAGGGCAAATGCACAAAGCCCGCCGGAATGTTTAGCTGCTGCTGGGCCAAAAGTGGAGCAGTTCATACGTTACCTGGTTGCACAAATAAGCGCCCGCCGTTAGCGAAAGCTCCGCCGGAATGCCCACCGCCCGCACCGCCTGCATCAGCTGGCGCACCGGCAGCGTGGTGAAGTACGCCGCTGGCCCATCCGGTTCGATGGGCTCATCCTGCACCAGCGCCCCCTCATTGTCGGCGATGCCGTAATCCAGCAAATTCACCGCCACCCGCTCGATGGAGATCGCCTGCCGCCCGCCCGCCTCGCCCAGGCAGATGATGGCGTGGGGCTGGGTTTGTCTAACGGCCGTTCGCAACATCTCTGGCCCCTTGCGGCGGTGGACGGGCAGAACGGCCGTTGCCACCGTAAAATCGTCAAACTGCATGGTAGCCAAGCGCTGCACCACCTGCTCCGAGGGATTGATGCTGCTTTGGCCAAATGGTTCAAATCCGGTTACGAGGAATTGCATAGTTGATACCCTTTTCTCGGTCAAACCCGACAGGTTTTTGAACTGTTTCAATCAAGAAGAATTTCTGCTTGATGAAGAAGAGGCAATTTTATGACAAGTTCGTAAACCTGTCAGATTTCTGACTTGATTGACGGCCGTTTCCCAAAAATTCTATACTATTAGGAGTTACGCACTTGGAACATTTTTCGACACGAATGGCACAAATTTCACAAATAATCTCGAAAAATTCGTGTGGATTCGTGTCAACTGCGTAAGTCCTAACTATCACTACCTTATTGACTGTTCGAGTACGTCCCAAAAAGAGGTGTAAAATGGAAGAGATCACCTGGACCACCGTTACAGAAACAAATGGTATCACCGTGGCTGAAATGTTAGCCCAGCGGCTCATTGCTGCTGACATTCCTGCCCAGGCTGTGCAAGAAAGCATTGGGCAGTCATTTGCTTTTGAATGGGCCTTTGGGCACCGCCTACGTGCGCGTGCCAGAGCAATTTCTGGCCGAAGCACGGGCATTGCTAGACGTAGAAGCCCCCCCAGATCAGGAAGATATTGTCATCTGCCCCAACTGCGACAGTGACATTGAGCTAGACGACCCCGAATGGGAGCAAGGCTGGTTCATCTGCCCCGTCTGCCAGACGCAAGTTTCCCTGGACGATCTGTTTTAAATTTTGCCACAGAGAGCAGAGAGATTTTACCGGCTTCGCCTGTGTAAATGTGGGTCGGATTGCCAATCCGACCCACGGTTTTCATTCGTGGTGGTGTGCCAACTCATGAAATCTTTTTTCCTCTGCACCCTCTGTGGCCCAAAAATCAGCGCGTCTGTTTGCGGCGCAGCCAGACGGCCGTTCCCATCCCCACAACCAGCAAAATAGCCCCCGCCACCCAGGGAAAGATTCCCGGCGTCTCCGTTTTTGCCAGGCTGCTGTCTATGCCAATGCTGTAGCTGCCGCTCACTGGGTGCCCATCGGCGCTGAGCACCGACCATTGCACCGTGTAGACGCCATTGGGCAGGGGGGAACGGCCGTTACCAGCTCACGCTCATTCGCCACCACCGGTGCCAGTTCCGCCGCGTCGATGAAATTTTGGTGCAGCTGAATCTGCCCGTTGGGGCCGATTGGCTCGCTAAACGTCAGCCGCAGCTCGGTAAGTTCCGCCACCGTGTTGCCCGGCTCCGGCACGGCCGAAACCAGCTCCGCATGGGCCAAAACCTGGGGGATAAAGACGGCCGTTCCCAGCAAAATGAGCCCAACCAACCACAATCGCCTCATGGCAGCACCTCATCCAGCGCCTGTGCCAGCTCGCGCGGCGACACCGGCCCCGCCAAGCTGGCCGTCACCCGCCCCGATTTGTCTAAAACAAACAGATACGGCTCCGTTTGCAGCCCCCACTCGGCCATTTCTGGCACGTAGGTCAGCGCCTGAAAATCACCATACACCTCGATGTGGATAAAGTTGGCCGCGTCCCCACCTGGTCGCGCACGGTGGCGACGCTGTTGAGCACCGGGGCGCACCAGCGCGTCTCGCACAGGCCAGGGGTGATAAAGCCCACCACCGTCGGCTTGCCGCTGGCCACCGCCTCGGCCACGGTGAGCTGGTAAAAAGCGGGGTCCGGGTTCAGGCCAGAGCTAAGCTTGTTGATGTCTGGCTCCGTGGCCAGGGTGCGGTTTTGGCTTAGCGGGGCGGGTTCGCCTATGGCTACCCCCTCGCTCTCGGCTTTGGCTTCGATGGTGAACTGGCTGGTGACGGAACGGCCGTTCCCCAACACCACGGTCGCCGTCACCCCCCAAAAGCCCGCGCTGGGCAGATTGGGGTACGCCACCCAGTACGGAATCTCGTAATCGCTAAAATTTTCGGCGGGGCCTTGCCATACCGGTTCGGCGTCTGCGTCCCCTACCGGAGCCACGCTCAGCGTTACGCTTTGGGCATCGGCTACCGGGTCGGGGCCATCAAACAGGCCAAACACAATGCGCGGATGGCCAACGGCCGTATCCCCACTCATCCGTGTAATCTGAATGGGCGATACGCCATCCTGCACCGGCACCACCTCAGCCGCGCCGCCACAGGCCGCCAAAACCACCACGCTCACCAATAGAAAAAGTCGTAAGTTACCCATGCGGCAACTGTAGCAAAGCCCCCCCTGCCAGACAACAAAATGCTATGGAAGATGCGTTTTCCAGTGAAATGAGAAAGCTCAGAGGGTTTCGTCGTCTAACAGGCGCAACTTATTTGCCACCTGCCACCCCTTATTCCCGCCCCCGTTCTGCCAACGCTTTCTGCAAAGGCTCCAGGCCAATTTGCTGCACCAAAAAATGGGCGATGGTTGCTTTTTGGTTGGCGGTGTTGGCTTGGGGATCGGGCTGGGCGGCGTCGCGCACGTAGGTGACGGCTTTGTCAGAGGTGCACAACTTTTCTGCCAGGGTCACCATTTCTGGCAGGCTGTAATTTTCTATCAGCTCCCAGAGGAGCTTGTCGGCGCTGCTGGGTTTACCCATAGCCATCGCTTCGGGGCTCAGGTTTTGCATTGCCTGGGTGAGCAGCAGTTCCACATACGCCTGCCCGCCATTTTCTAAAATCATGAGGGCGATGCTGGATTTGGCGAAGTTTTCTGGCGCTTTGGGGTCTAGCAGCTTTTCGAGATCGGCTTTGCGCTGATCTTCTTGTTCGCGGGTGAGGGTGGCGCGGGCGGTGATGGTGTACCAGGCGATGTCGTACAGTTCGGCCATGGAGGGGTAGTAATCGAGGAGGCGGGTAACGGCCGTTCGCCGATTATTCATCAACTCCAGATCAATCTGCGTCCGGGCCAGGTTCTGGAACTGGTCGTACAGCCAGCCCAGGTTCAGCGCCACTTCCCCCTCTTCGCCATCGCCACCGATGCGTTTGGCCAGCACAAACCGGGTACGGATGATTGCCTGGAAGCCCACCCCCACGCTCAAAATTTGCAGGCTGGGGTTCATTTCCGTCATCGTGACGCGCACCACCACCAGGGCGATCATCGCCGCCACCACGTTGACCGCAATCAAAATCCAGGCCCAGCGGGTGCGCAGCGCCTCTCGCGGGTAGGTTTGGAAGGTAGAAACCAATTCGGCAATGGCCACAGTGGAGCCAAGCAAGCCCACCAAAATGTAGGGCGAAATGCGGGCCATAAAGCCGTACACATTGGTTTGCAGCGGTTCTACCCAGGCGGGTGTGGTTGCGGTAATGGGAAAAACAATAATGGTAATAAGAGCGGCCAAAAGCAAGAGGGATAGCGCCGCCCCAATTTTCATGCCGCGCGTAATTTTGGTGCGGCGACCAAACATCATCTCATCTGGGGGAGTGACAGCCATTGGGGAATTCCGGTTGTGAGGGTTTGTAATATCAGGCCAGGCTGCCGTTCAGGTAACCACGAGCCTGGCTGGTGATGGCCACCAGCATGCCGTCTGGGCTGTTGGTGTCGTCACGCAGTAAAACAAAGCCTGCGCTTGATAATTCGCGCAGTACCGTCAACGTTTTGCCGGGCAAGGTCCACGTTTCGGCAGCGACTTCACTGGGGCTCATTGCCCCTCGCTTGGCCAATGTTTGCAATACTTTGCGTTCTTCTTCTTCTAGCTCAAACCGTTTCATCTTTTTGCTCCTTCATAAATAAATAGGCCGCGGATGAACGCGGATGAACGCGGATTAAATCTGGGCGCAATCTGCGCAAATCTGCTGATTTTCATTCATGGTGGTCGGCGACAGCCGGTGTCGCCTCCTCAAAACTGATGCGTTCATTATAACATAAAAAATTGGGGGTCTTTAGGCTTTGGCGCGGTCAACCTGTTTTTGGCACCGAATTAGCCCGAATGAACGCGAATTTTTGTGATAATTCGCGTTCATTCGTTGCAAACCCCAGGCAATCCCAAAGCGCCAAAATGGGCCATTAGACAGCCCGCTTAATTCGTGAGCCTACTAAAAAAACGAGCCGCAAGGGCGCACCGTTTTAAGAGTACCAGCGGATAACCTGCGCGTTCTTCGCGCCGCTGCGGCGAATTAACTTTTTTCAGCAGACGCATTTGTGGCAAAAAAGTCAATCTGCAATGGGGGGGGTCTCAATTTGCTGGGCGAGTTTTTTCTAAAACAAACGGCCGTTTGCTATACTTACGCCCCATGCAGCTAATCGATGGCCAGCTTCCCGAAGAGAAATTATGGCGTGCCCTGGTAATTTTGCCCCCCGATGAACTATTGGGCCGTGCCTGGCAGCTTGCCCTGGCGTTGGCCCGCGCCAACGGGGGCCAGCTTATCGCCGGCATCTACCTGCCAGACCTGAACCCGGCTGGCCTAAAAGCTGCCCAAGCGCAGACACAAACAATCAAGGCCTTAGACCCAGAGGCAACCGACATTACCGTTTTAACCATGACCGCGCCTAATTTTGATAAAGCGCTGGCCAGATTTGTGAACGGTGCGGCAATCGATTTGTTGGTAGCTCATCTGGATGGCCCTGTTGCTTTCAATCTAAACCGCATTTCTTGCGCGGTGGCCGCCATTCGGGGGGACAAGGCCAAAGTGGTGGGGCAAGCGGCCGTTTCGCCTCGGAACGAGCTGCACCATATCGTCATCCCCACAGCCGGTGGCCCCAACACCGCCCACGCCCTCACTTTTTTGCTGCCGCTGACAAATAAGGTGAAGGTAACGGCCGTTTACATCGCCCAATCCTACCTGCAAAACCAGGAAGCCCTGGGGCACGCTCGCCTGCGGCACCTGATGCAGTTTGTAGACGCCAACGACCGCATCGAAACCAAAGTCATCACTGCCTCCTCCGTCATCCAGGGCATCACCGATCTGGCCAAAGAGGATTGCGACATGGTGATGATTGGGGCCAGCCAGGAAAGCTCCATCGACAAAATTTTGTTTGGCGACATCCCCGCCGCCGTGGTGCGCCAGAGCAAAAAACCGGTGGTCATTGTGCGCCAGCCGCGCAGCCGCCTGGGCAACTGGTGGGACAACGCCGCCTGGAATTTGCGCCAATATCTGCCCCGCATGGACATCAAAGATCGGATTGATGCCTACACCCGCATCCGGCGCAGCGCCCGCCCCGACCTCGACTTTTACATGCTCATCTCCCTCTCCACCATCATTGCCGCCCTGGGGCTGATCATTAGCAGCCCGGCGGTGGTGATTGGTGCCATGCTGGTTGCCCCGCTCATGTCGCCGATGGTGGGCACCGGCATGGCGGTGGTTTTGGGCGACGCCCGCTTTTTGCGGCTGTCGTTGGGTGCGGTGATTCGCGGCATGCTGCTGGCAATTGGCTTTGGCGCGCTGTCGGGTCTGCTTAGCCTGAACGACCCCGCCACGCCGGAGCTGTTGGCCCGCACCCAACCCACGCTCATTGATTTGGCGATTGCTCTTTTTTCAGGTTTGGCGGGTGGCTACGCCCTGGCCCGGTCAGACGCGGCCGGGGCGCTGCCGGGGGTGGCCATCGCCGCCGCCCTGGTGCCACCCCTGGCCACCGTGGGCATTTCGCTCACCGCTGGGCGCTATGATCATGCGCTAGGGGCGATGCTGTTGTTTACGGCCAACTTTGTCTCGATTAGTTCGGCTACGGCGTTGATGTTCCTGGTTTTGGGCTTTCGGCCCACCGTGAACCAAAAGTCGCGCCGGGCGGTGCAGGCGCGCAGCGGCCGGGTGGCGCTCATCTCGCTGGGGGTGGTGACGGCGCTGATTGTCGGTTTTACTTACCAACTGGCTCAAGAGCAGGCGCGCATTACGCGTATCAATGAGGTGGTGGAGGATAAGTTAGCCGAGGTGGCGGGCGCTTCGCTGTTTCAAGCGCCGGAGATTATGTTTGAGGGGGATTTGCTCAATTTAGACATCACGGCGCGTTCTACTTCGCCCTTGTCCCATCGCCAGGTGGAGGCGTTGCAGACGGCCATCGGGGCGACGCTGAAGGATGATGGTATTTTGGAGCAGGTGGCTTTGACGCTGACGGTGATTGAAGTGACGGAGCTTGATCCGCAAGTGCCGCCGACCCTGACGCCCACACCCACGCCCACACTCACCTTCACGCCTGGCCCCACGCCCACGGAAACGGCGACGCCCACCATGACGCCATCGCCGCAACCCACTGCGACGGCTACCGCAACGGTGCTGCCGACAGAAACGGCCACGGCCACGCCCACGGCCACCGCCACGTTTACGCCTACATCGACACCAACCGCGACGCCAAAAACGGCCGTAATCACCTACCCCTTTGGCACCAATTTGCGGCTAGAACCTCGCCTGAACGCGCCCGTGCTGACGGTCTTACCCGTAGACACCGTTGTTGTTTTGTTGGGCTCCCCCGTAACGGCCGATGGGTTTATCTGGCAAGAGGTGTTTGTAGACGGCCGTACCGGTTGGCTTTCTACCGAATTTTTGCAGGAACCATAGTTGATTTTGCGCCAAAATTTTGTATAATCCCGTCCGCCTTATGGCCCTGTAGCTCAATGGCAGAGCAACTGACTCTTAATCAGCAGGTTGAAGGTTCGAGTCCTTCCAGGGTCACTGCCCATAAAAGTCCGCTCTTCGTGAGCGGCTTTTTATTTACGATGAAAGGCCCTTCGGGAATTCAGAGGTTGACAGCCCGTGAAACGTGAGGCGTGACCAGAGGTGAATCACGTTTCACGCAAAACCCCACGAAATCCGAAAAGAGCCCGCACCCCGTACCGTTTTGCCAAGATGCAAAAAACGGGGGTGCGCCTGGCAGTTGGAGTAAGTAGATGGCGATTCCCAACATCATCCTCACTGGTTTTATGGGCACGGGCAAAAGCAGTGTGGGTAGGTTGCTGGCGCAGCGGCTGCAACGGCCGTTTCTAGACACCGACGCCCTGATTGTGCAGCGAGACGGCCGTTCCATTGCCACCATCTTTGCCGAAGACGGCGAAGCAACGTTCCGCCACTGGGAGCGTACCGTGGCGCGGGAGCTGGCCCAGCAGCAGGGGCTGGTCATCGCCACCGGCGGGCGGCTGATGCTGGATGAGGACAATGCCGAGCTGCTGGCCGCTTCTGGGCAGGTGTTTTGCCTGACGGCCGCTCCCCAAACCATCCTGAACCGCATCAAAGATGATGCGGAACGGCCGTTGCTCAACGTGCCCAATCCCGCCGAACGCATCGCCCTGCTGCTGGAAATGCGCCGCGAAGGGTACGGCCATTTCCCCCAAATTAACACCGAAGGCAAAACGGCCGCTCAGGTTGCCGATGAAATTGTTTTACTGGTTAGTTTTACTGGTTAGTTTTGGTGGCTCGTTTTTTTACCCGCCACGACAACTAACCACTATCCTCAAGGAGCAACTGTAAAATTGGAACCAACTCGCCTCCCCGTCACCCACCCCTCTGGCCAATACGATGTGCTGGTTGGGGCCGACCTGCTGCCCAATTTAGCCGACCTGGCCCAAATTCGTGGGCCGATTGCCCTCATCACCGACAGCCACGTGGGGCCACTGCACGCCCCCCGGCTGGGGGCGGTCGCCTGCACCATCACCATTCCCGCCGGGGAGCAGCACAAAACGTTGGCCACCGTGCATACCATCTACGACCAGCTTTTGGCAGCGGGCCTGGACCGCCAGGCCACGATTGTGGCTTTGGGCGGTGGGGTGGTGGGCGACATCGCCGGTTTTGTGGCGGCAACCTACCTGCGCGGCGTCGATTTTGTGCAGTGCCCCACCAGCTTGCTGGCGATGGTCGATGCCAGCGTCGGCGGCAAAACAGGGGTAGACCTGCCGCAGGGTAAAAATTTGGTGGGGGCGTTCAAACAGCCAACGGCCGTTCTCGCCGACATCACCACTCTGCAAACCTTGCCCCCAGAGGAGTTCGCCGCAGGCATGGCCGAAGTGGTAAAGCATGGCCTCATCAGCAACCCTGACCTGTTTGGGAGATTAGAGACTGGAGACTGGAGATTAACCAACCAATCTCCAATCTCCAATCTCCAATCTCTAGTCGCTACAGCCATCGAGGTAAAGCGCGATGTCGTCCAGGAAGACCCATTCGAGAAAGGCCGCCGGGCCACGCTAAACCTGGGGCACACCTTTGGCCACGCCATCGAGCAGGTGAGCGGCTACCGCGTGCGGCATGGCGAGGGGGTGGCGCTGGGGCTGGTGGCCGCGGCCAACCTGTCTGCCCGGCTGGCATATTGCGACCTGGCGCTGCAAGGGCGCATTGAGGCCGTTTTGCAGGCGCAGGGGCTGCCCACGCGCATTCCATCTGAATTTGCCCCAGCCGCCCTTTACCAGGCCATGTTCACCGACAAGAAAAAGGCGGCCGGCAAGCTCCGCTTTATCTTGCTGCGCGACGTGGGAGATTTGTTTGTGGCGGGGGATGTGGGTGAGCAGGCGGTATTGGCCAGTTTAACGGCCGTACAATCTGGTTGATTTGCCTCTTTACAATAGGACCTTTTTTGATATAATTTTCCGCCTGACGACCATATCGCAGTCCTTACCGCTGTTTACAGCGGTTTTTGCCGTCTTAGGGCGCCGCAACAAAAATTTGCCAGGTTTTTTTGCAAATGACTGCTTAATGTAAATAATAAAAATTTTCGAATCTGTAGATTCGTTCGAGGGGTATACAATGACATTGATGAAGCCTCATCTGCTGACACAAGAAGGTTTGCACAAGTTAACAAATGAATTGGAACAATTGCGTACGGAAGGTCGTGAAAAAGTAGCCGATCGGCTGCATCGCGCCTTTCAGGATGGGCAGGATGACGACTTCGTAGAAAACGCCGAGCTGGAAGCTGCCCGCAACGAGCAGGCCTTTTTGGAGGGGCGTATTCAGGAGTTGGAAGACATCCTGAAAAATTACAAGATAATCGACGACCAAGGCGGCCCGCACGATTCTGTGCGCGTGGGCGATTGGGTGACCGTCTCTGAAGAGGGGTTTGACGACGATGAGCGCTACCATTTGGTAGGCGCTGCCGAAGCGGACCCTGCTGCTGGGCGTATCTCCAATGAAAGCCCGCTCGGCGTGGCCCTGCTGGGTAAGAAAGTTGGGGAAGTGGTGCGTGTCAACGCACCAAACGGGGTTATCGAATTTCGCGTCGTTAAGATTGGGTAACTGCCCCAGGCGTTACCCGGCACCATTTTGATTTTAGAGGCCCGTGGATAACACGGGCTTTTTTTTGACTCATTAAAATCCACAGATTACGCAGATTGCGCAGATTTTCCTTTCTCTGTGAACCTCTGGGCATTCTCCGTGCAACTCTGTGTTTCGCTTTTACTTTCATAGGAGAAGGGCATGTCTTGGGAACCAACACCGCTGGAACAAAAACGTCTGGAAAAATTAGCTGAGCTGCGCCAGGCTGGTGTGGAGCCGTACCCGCTGCGCGTAGAGCGCACGCACACCAGTGCAGACGCCATCGCCGCCTTTGAGGCTGCTGAAGCTGAACATGGGGCAGAGGCCCCGGAGATCAAAGCCACGCTGACTGGCCGAATCATGAGCAGCCGCGACATGGGTAAGACGGTGTTTACGCACATTGAGGATGGATACGGCCGTATCCAACTCTTCGTCCGCCGTGATGATGTGGGGGAAGAAGCCCACCAAATCTTCCGCAAGCTGCTTGATTTGGGCGACTTTGTCCAGGCCACTGGCGTGCTCTTCCGCACCCGCACCGGCGAAGTGAGCGTCCGTGTTACGGAATGGAAGCTGCTGGCCAAAGCCGTCAGCCCGCTGCCGGTGGTGAAGGAGCAGGAGGTGGACGGCGAACTTGTGCGCCACAACGCCTTCAGCGATGTGGAAGAGCGCTATCGCCAGCGCTACGCCGACCTGGCGGTGAACCCCGACGTGCGCGAGGTGTTCAAAATCCGCGCCAAAGTGATTTCGGCGCTGCGCCGTTATTTTGAAGATCACGACTTTTTAGAGGTGGAAACCCCGGTTTTGCAACCTTTGTATGGTGGGGCGGCGGCACGGCCGTTTACCACCCACCACAATCAGCTCAAGCAAGAGCTGTACCTGCGCATCTCCTTCGAGCTGTACCTCAAACGCCTGCTGGTGGGCGGCATCGAGCGCGTCTACGAAATTGGGCGCGACTTCCGCAACGAGGGCGTCAGCTTCAAACACAATCCCGAATTTACCATGCTGGAGTTTTACGCCGCCTACTGGGATTACCACAACGTGATGGATTTCACCGAAGGCATGGTGAAGTACGTCGCCCAGCACGTCTGGGGCAAAAGCGAAATCAGCTACCAGGGCGAGACGATTAACCTGGGCGGCACCTGGCCGCGCCTGACGATGCGCGACGCCATCAAACAGTTTGCCGAAATCGACTACATGGAACATCCCGACGCGCCCAGCCTGGCCAACGCCATCCGCGAGGCAGGGGGGCACGCCCCCATTGGGGCGAGTTGGGGCAAGCTAATTGACGGCTTGTTTGGCGACCACGTGGAGCCAAATCTGATCCAGCCGACCATTATCACCACCTACCCACGCGACATTTCGCCGCTGGCCAAAGCGATTCCAGGCGACCCTAAGCATGTGGAGCGGTTTGAATTTTTCATCGCGGGCATGGAGATGGGCAACGCCTTCACCGAGCTAAACGATCCGCTGGACCAGCAGCAGCGCTTTGAAGATTTGCAAAAGCTGTTTGCCAAAGGCGACGACGAGCTAAACCCCATCGACGAAGATTATCTGCGGGCGATGCGCTACGGCATGCCGCCCAACGGCGGTTTTGGCGTGGGTGTGGACCGCCTGGTGATGCTCATGGCCGACAAAGCCACCATCCGCGAGGTGCTGCTCTTCCCCCACCTCCGCGAACGCGACGAGGGGTAGCCAGCGAATGCCCAAGATTACAAAAGTCTCCAAGACTTTTGTAATCTTCCAAGTAGACCTGCGCGAACGCGACGAATGATGGCTTGCCTGAGAGACAAGACAAACCGTCGATAAATTTGTTAGAATGTGCAAATATGTCCATGAGCTGTTTGCTAACCAAGAGGATTGGCTATGACATCAATAACTGTTGCACTATCAGATGATTTGATGGGGAAATTGGAAGATTTAGCCAAACGGCACAATGTTGCGCCGGAAGATTTGGTGCGTGCCAGTGTGGAAGAGTTGGTTGCCTCTCCTGAGGAAGATTTCCAAGATGCGCTTGAATATGTCTTGGAAAAAAACAAAGAACTCTATAAACGGTTGGCCGCATAGTGCGGTTTCTTACGCTCAACGAATTGCTCACGCTGCATAAGAGAATCCTGGCGCAGTCTGGCGGTTCGGCGGGGATTCGCGCCATTGGTGGATTAGAGTCTGCGTTGGCGCAACCGCGCATGACGTTTGATGGGCAAGAGCTTTATCCAACTTTGGCAGAAAAAGCTGCTGCGCTTGGGTTTTCAATTATCCAGAATCATCCATTTGTTGATGGCAATAAACGAACAGGCCACGCGGCTGTTGAAATCTTTTTGATTCTTAATGGGTTTGAATTGGACAAGCCAGTAGACGAACAAGAAGAGATTTTCTTACAAATTGCTTCAGGGAAGATGGACCGTGCCGCTTTTGCTGACTGGCTCCGTTCGGCGATTGTGGTGAGAGGGTAAACGGCCGTATCATCCCACCAAATATTTAGGCAAAATAAATGGCGGCGGATCAGAAAACCAATGATGCTTTTCTGGTGACAGAAACGGCATCGGGCACCAAAATCGAAATCTTGACCCATCCAGATTTTCCTCTTGGCAGCTTTTTGAGGAAATTGTGGCAATCATTAAAAATTGGCTTGAAGAATCGGCCGTTTGATCGCTTTCGGTTGTGGCTAAAAGCCTTCACAAACTTCCTAAATTCAATCAATCACATAGAAATGTAGCCAGTTCGGCCAGGACAAGCTGGGGATGCTGCTCGGGGAACCAGTGGCTGACGCCGTCTAGCAAGATGTATTGGCAGTTTGGGCGCGTCTGTACGGCCGTTTCAAAGGCGCGGGTGGTGGCAATGCGGTCGATTTTGGCGCGCATGTACAGCACGGGGAAGTCAAAGTTGAGGAAGGCGGGCTGGTAGGCTGCGCCCAGCAGGTAAAACGGCAGCCGCAGCGGCCACAGCCAGCCGTCCCAATAGTGGTACGTGTCGCGCCACACGTCTGCGGTGCGCCCGGCGCGGTAGCCAGCGACGTTGACCAGCAGGTAAGCCAGCAGCTTTTGCAGCGCGGGCAGCCGAAATGCATGCGGCAGGCTGAAGAGAACTTGGTACAGCCAGGTGAAGGCGTTCAGGCCGTGTTCCCAAATGTCGTAGCGAAAGGAAGAGCCCACCGACAGGGCGACCAGCTTCTCGAAAGGGACCTGGCCGTCGCGTTGACGCACGTACTGCCAGAAGTGCGTCGCGCCCAAATCGTGGCCGATGGGGATGATTTTGCCTGTGGGGCTTTCTGTGGCCAGCAGGGCGATGGCTTCGGCCACTTCGTCTGCCAGCACGCCCCGGTGCAGTTCCTGCCAGGAGGGGATGGGGGCGGGGCGGGTTTGCCGGTTGGGGAAGGCGAGGGTGTAGAGGGAACGGCCGTTGCTCCACTTTGCCCCTTCTTTTGCCGCCTGCACATACGCCGCCCACATCTTTGGCGAATCGGGGAAGCCGTGCAAAAACAGCAGCGGGCTGCGGCTGGGGTTGGGGTGAAGGAAGGCAGATTCGAGCAGACAATAATTCATGCGCTGTTTATAGCAAGTTACGGCCGTTTTTCAACCATCGTCTCGGGTAAATTTCCCAGCGGCTAAATTTGAACGGGTAACGGTAAGGAAAGGCAACCAGAAAGCAAAATCGGGTACGATTTTGGCACTTTCTAAGTCTCGTTTGCCCGTTTTCCAAAAGGAGTCGTTGATGAAGCATTACCGCACTTTGCTGCTTACCGTTGCGCTCACCCTTTCCCTTTCCTTGTTTCATTTCATTATCGTATCGGCCAAAAACAGTTCGGCGGTGCCCCAAGCCCCGACGGCCACCATGTGGATTGATACGGTTCGTCACAATGGCGTGATTTACTTCTTGTTTAACGATCCGATCAAGTTGGAGCGTTACGACGTCACCAACGAACTCTGGCTGGATCCCATCACCTTTGATGCCTTGCTTGAGGCACCCACCGCCGTGGTGGTAGATGAATCGCACATTTTTGTGGCGTTTGGCCAGGCGGTGTACCGCTTTAATCTCGATGGGACGGGCCAGCTGCACTTACACAACACCAGTACGGCCGTACGCGACCTCTTTACCAATTCGCTGTACCTGATCATCAATTACTCCTCCGGCAGCAGCGGACGGCTGGCCACGTTGGAAAAAGAATCCGGCTTGTTTGTGGATTCCGCCTCCTACACTTACGACTCTTTGAACGGCCCGTCATACTCGGCCGAACTGGGTAAAATCTTTGGCCGCACCTCTGGCATTAGCCCGTCAGACATCATTTACGTGGCGGTGAACAGCGATGGCACTCTGGGCGCCAGCGCCATCGACAGCCCGTACCACGGCAGTTACCCCAACGCAACCGGCACATTTTTATTTCCTGGCGACGGCCGTGTGGTGGATACGGCGGGCATTGTCTATAACACATCCGACCTCAGCTACAGCAACAGCCTGGCTGGCGCAGTAAACGACATTGGCTTTTACGGCGATTTACCCATCGTGCGGCGCGGCGGCACCCTGATTGCCTTCAGCAATACCCTGTTGCAAACTGGCAGCTACACGCCCACGGACCACACCCCAGCCAAAATTTATGTCGAAGGCGACACCATTTTGAGCTTCTACTTTGAAGAGACGCGGGGGGTGGCCGTAACGGCCATCGATGTGGCCCTGCTCTCGCCCGATGTGCCGGGGGAAGCCGTTGACCCCAACGGCTTAAAATACGTGGCCAATTCTGTTGCCCTGGGCAATGATGAAATCATCTACATTCTCAGCAAGTCCCAGTTGAGCATTTTCCGCTGGTCGGTGGCCACGCGCAGCTACCTGGAAACCATTCCCCTGGCGGCCGCGCCCACCTACATGGCTTACTCACCAGTGACCAACCGCATCTACCTGGCGTATGCTTCGGGAGAGATGACCCAAATTAAACTGGATGACTCTTTTGCGGAAGTGCCGTTTGCCAATTTGCCCGGTGGGCCACTGGGTCTGGCCACCGCCGGTGAGTATGTGTTTGCGGTGGACGCTTCTGGCTCTTGGGAATCTCATTACACGTTTCATCCGGATGGCACCCAAATTTCGGCCGTTGATTGGAATTACCGATCAAACGAATATTTTTGGAGCGAGGCGAACCGCAAAATGTACTTCTTTCGCGAAGGTGTCTCGCCCAATGATTTGCTGTGGGAAAACATTGCCCCAGATGGCACGATTGGCACCAAGCTGGATTCGCCCTATCACAGCAGCGATGGCATCGTCTATCCCATCAACGTTGCCCCAGATGGCTCCAAGGTAATCCTGGGTTCAGGGCGGATGTATGATGCCATCTCCCTGGTTTATTCAACCAGCTTGCCCAACACCATCAAAGATGCGGCGTGGATTAGCAGTACGCTGTACACCTTGCAAGACATTGGGGTGGACATCCAGGTGCAGCGCTGGGGTCCAACCTACGGCCTGGAAGCGGTGAGTACAACGCCCGGCGAGGCCATCCAGCTCTATGCCGTGGACGAAGGTTTGCTGGCAATTATCAACTTCTACGGCCTGCCTCGCTTTATTCTGTATGATGCGGATTTCAATGTTTTGTTTGAAAGCGAGACGATGCTGGGTCTGGAAGCTTTCAACAACAGCCCCACCTGGCTGGGGAATGCCACAACCCTCACCTCGACGCTGGCTTTTGGCGCCGGGAACATCAACTACACCTGGCAGTTTGGCGATGGCGCCAGCCAGTCGGGCAAAGATGTGTCGCACAACTATTCTGCGCTGGGCGAATTTGAGGCGGTTTTGACGGCCAGCAACGAAGCAGAGACGATTTCGACAACAACGGCCGTTGCCATCATCGATTACCCGGTTAGCGGACTGGTGGCGGCCAACAATGGCCCCACCCAGGAAACCAAAAGCACTCAGCTGACGGCAACTGTTGCCCACGGCACAAACGTAACGTACGCCTGGAACCTGGGAGACGGCACGTTAGGCTCAGGCACGACGGTAAACCATGTCTATCCCGCTATGGGCACGTACACGGCCACCGTGACGGCCACCAACAGCACCAACCACCAGGTCGCCACGACGCAGGTTGTGATTACCGAGCTGGTTACGCCGTTAATTGGCCTGGCCCCGGATTCGCTGTCGTTCACTGTAAACGCCGGGAATGAATCCCCCGAAACGCAGCTGTTGACGATTACAAACGTAGGCACGGGCAGCCTGAACTGGCAGCTGAGTGAAGGATTGAGCTGGCTCTCGCTGGGGCAGCTATCCGGCACGGCGCCGGGCAGCGTGGTGGTATCGGCCAGCTGGAACGGCCTGCCGGTTGGCGTGTACACCGGGCAAATCACTGTTTCCAGCGCCAGCGCAGCCAACTCGCCCCAGTTTGTGCCCGTGACGCTGCATGTGTTGCCGGAGGTGCTCATTGATTTGTCGGTGGAATCGGGGTATACGGCCGTTGCCCTAAACTGGAGCATTGTGGCCGATCCCGATCTGGCCGGATATGCCATCTTCCGCACCGCAGAAGGCACGCAAAACTGGGTGGAGATTGATCGCACCACAGCCCACCATTACTTTGACGATTCGCCGGAGCTGGTTCCGGGGCAGAGCTACTGCTACTTTGTCGCCGCCTTCGACGACCAGGAGCGGCAGCTGGCGGAATCGGCCGTCCAGTGTACGGTTTTTGGCGGTACGACCTTGTGGGTACCGGATGTGATGGCCGCGCCGGGCACAACGGCCGTTGTGCCGGTGAACATCAGCAATGCCCAGGGGTTGAGGATTGCGGCGGCAGACATCTGGATGGAATACGACAGCTCGGTGCTAACCTTCCAATCCGTTTCCAGCACGCCGCTGACGGCCGGTTACATCTGGTCCTTTGAGGATGAAGCGGTTTCTGGCAGCATACGCCGGGTTAAGATCGGCACATTTAGCCTGGTGCCGCCCGCGTTGTTTGGCGAAGGGTCGCTCTTCTGGCTGCACTTCCAGGTGATCGGTACGCCGCTGGCCACCAGCGATCTGAATTTGAAAGAGTTCATTTATGGCGTTGGCGGCTCAACCATCTATACGCCCGATAACTTGATTACCCCCATCTCGCTCATCCTGACCGATGGTCTGTTCACCGTAGAAGACGGCTTTGCCCTGGGCGATTTGAATGGTAACGGGGTGGTGGAAACGGTGGACGCCTACATTGCCCTGCAGATTGTGGTGAAGAAGATCATCCCCTCGTCCGAGCAGCTGAATGCCGGGGATATCAATGGGAACGGCCGTATCGATGTTGCCGACGCCACCATGATTTTCTACTATGCGGTCCATGGGGAATGGCCACAGCTGCATCAAACGGGGTCGCGCGTCCTTACGCCCGCCGCCCCGGTCACCCTCTCTCTGGGCGATGTCACGGCCGAAGCTGGGCAAACCGCTTCGATCCAACTCCATGCCGAAAATCTCGCTGATTGGGCGGGGGGCCAGTTTGCCATCGTCTACGATCCGGCGGTGGTGGAACGCATCGTGGCGGTGAACGGCGTGGCGCTGGCCAAGAACTTCCTGGTCGAGATGAATGACAATGGCACAGGGTTGGCTCAAATTGCGATGATTGCGAATACGGCCGTTTCGGGCAGCGGCGATATCTTGAATATCGAAGTGCAGCTCAAGCCAGGCCTTGCCCCGGGCGATACGGGCAGCCTCACCATTGGCGCAGTAGAGCTAAACGACCTGGTTGGCCGCGACTTTACCACCTCGGCGCTGCAACTGGAAATCATCACCTTTGGCGGTTCCGTTAAAGTCGGTGGATTCACCATCTTCCTGCCAATGATCACACGGCCGTAACCTTTCCCCAAGCCGTTGCTTAAAAAAGACGCCAGCTTTACGAGAAAGCTGGCGTCTTTTTTTGCGGGTAGAAAAGGGCAAAAAGTGTCAGGCCGCATCTGAGGCTGCGGAAGCTGCCAATTCAATCATATGAGGTTCCAGCGTGCCTTTCACTTATTAACAAACGGCAAAAACGATTGGAGCACATCCCCACTTGTCACTTCAAAAAGCGTAATGGAATCGGCCGGGAAGGTGGCGCTGAAGCCACCAGCGGGCACAACTAGATTGGGCTGCTGCGTAATCTGGCTGAGATTGCTGCTGGCGTACCGGTACACTTCGGCCGTGCCGCCCGCAAAGCCGTCCAGCGCGATGGTGCTGGTGAGCGGCCCGCCGCTTTTGTTCACCACCATGATGGTCAGGGCCAGGTCGCTGCTGCGCCGCGCGGCAAAGACGGACAGCTGCTCCACGTTGCTGCTGCTGGCGGGCAGGCTGAGGTTGCCAAAGTCGGCACCGCTGCCGTCGTAGTTGAGGTACATGCGGAAGGCAAAGGCGCCGGGGGCGGTGTTGGCCGGGGGTGCCCAGAGGGTTGCCAGGTCCACCTGCTGCTGGCCAAAGATGCCCAGCACATCGGCCTGGGCCAATGCTCCGTTGATGTGTTCCAAACCGCCCCAGTTGTATTCGGTGATGGCGATTTTGGTGCCGGGGTAGTAGGTGTCTATCCAATCCTGCATCCGGGGAATCAGTTCAACCGGTTCGTTGATCCAGCTCTCGTCCACGTAGGTGGGGTCCCACAGGGCGCGGGTGGAGCGCAGCCGCAGCGCCTGGGTGGCATCGCCGCCAGCCGATGTGAGAGCCACGCCGCTTTGCTGCGGGTAAAAGTGCAGGTCCAGGTAATCCAGCAGGCGCGTGCCGTTGGTTTGTTCGTAGGCGGCCAACTGCTGGAGATACCACTCCACCAGAGGCATGTTGCCGTGCGCCAACCGATCCGGGGGATTGAGCCAGAATGTGTCGCTGGAGGCCACGTCGGCGGCGGAGTAGAAGTAGGCGGTCCAGCCCCACAGAACGGGGCCGAGCGTGCTGGCGGTGGGGTCTGCCTGTTTGATCGCTTCAGCGTAGTCGATGGTGCGCGCCAGCAGCTCGTCGTAGGTGAGCGGATTGGGGTAGACGTCGCGGTGGGTACTGTTCCAGAGCATTGGCTCGTTGTCCAGGGCGTAGTAGGGGACGCCACCGTTGGCCGCTGTGCCAAATTCGCCGACGAGATGGGTGACCCACTCGTTGACCCAACTTTCATCGATGGCGGTGCTGGTCAGGGTGGGATCGTTGCCGGTGATGGGGGTGCCGTTGGGGAAACGGCCGTTGCCGCATTCCCAATTCCCATCAAACGCCTGCTGGTTGGGGTAAATGGACTGAGGGAAGCCGCAGTCGCGATCGTTGGTCAGGCGGCGCTTGGGTGTCCAGCCAATCATCGGCAGGGTGACAATGGAGCGGGTGCCGCTGCTGTTGTTGGCCAGCACAAACTCATCTAGGCCGGTGACGGTGAGATCGTTATCCCCATCCGGCACGTTCATGAAAAACCAGTCGCTGGCCCGGTTGGAGACATCGATTTTCCAATTGTAGCGCGTGGTGGCGTTGCCACCCCAGCGGTTCACCGGTAAACCGATTTCGGCCGCCAGCGTGTTATCGGCAAAGTTGATGCCGTAAATGTCCGGGCTGATGGTATGGGAAACGGTGGTGGTGTCGATGGTCAGGGTGGGACCGGTGCCCGGCGGGACCGACTCACCGCTGCCGTCGGCCTCCACCAGCTGAACGTCGTCCAGGTAATAAACTGGCTGAGCCGAACCCGAGCCTTCTTGCAGCACGATGCCGGTCACGGTGCCGTTAGACAGGCCCAGAGCGCTCAGGGCAACCTCGACCTGGCTTCAGATGTTGGCGGTGGTGGTGACGGCCACGGCCGTTTCGACAATTGCCTGCGAGCCATCGCGCAGCTGGAGGCTGAGCTGATGGCCGCCCGTTGTGCCGCCATGAATCCAGAAGCTGACGGCGTCGTAATCGGTTGTGCTGTAGGCGGTGCTGCTTTGCAGCGACAGCCCGGTCCAAGCGGCGGTGTGGGTGACGCTCATGGCGTCGCTGCCGGTGTGGACGGGGGTGCTGGTGTTGAAGGAAACGGCCGTTCCCCAGGACCAATCCTGCCAGTTTGCAGCCAGGGCATCGTCGTAAATGATGAGGTTGGCGGTGGGCTGGGCGGCCAGGGAGAAGATGGGAATCAAAAAGAGGGCCAATAAAACGATTATCCACACAGAACGCTTTTTCATACAAACTCCTTTGTTACACTTAACTTTACTTTTCTGCTCCTGCACGGACAGATTTGTCCGTGCAAAGATCATTGTACGCAGCTTGGTGAACTTGGGATATTTTTTTGGACTTCTGGGTTATCTTGCGGGAAAAACAGGGCTGTTTTACTCATCAAAGCTGCATTTGCGGAAATGTGGATTCGTGCTACGTTTCTGGAAAACTCAACGAGATAAGAGGCACCGATGTCGATTTTGTTGTATGCGGTTTATACGGCCGTTCACCTCCTCCTCCTGCTCTGGGGCGTAAAAATCTGGCGACGCCATCACACACTCAGCACGGCGCTGCTGGTGGCCATCTCCTTTGGCCTGTTTTACGACAATCTGATTTTGGCGTTGGGCACGTGGTTGGGCGAAGGTGATTTGCTGCTGGCGCTGAGCTGGCCGCGCTTCATTTTGCACCAGTTGGTGCTGCCCTGGATGATTTTGGCAGCGTATGACCAGGCGCGGCTGACGGGGGCGGGATGGACAAAATGGCGGTGGGGAAGGGGAACGGCCGTTCTCCTCTCCATTCTCGTCATGATTGCGGGCATTTTCACCCGGCTGGTGCCTGTGGCGCTGGAGCCAGAGCTGATGGACGGCGTGGTGCGCTACGTGGCGCGCAACGTCAGCGGCCCGCCGATTGTGAGCATCGTCAGCATTGGGCTGGTGGGGGTAATGGGCATCAGCTGGTGGCGGCAAAAGCAGTGGCCCTGGCTCACGCTCATCGTCATCCTCGTGTTTATTGGGGAGGGGTACCCCAGCGAAGCGGTGCGGCGGGTGTTTGGTTCTGGCCTGGAAGCGGTGTTGATGGGGATTTTGTACTTTACCACGTACCGTTTTGCTCTGGCTGGTGTACAGCGAACCAAGCCTAGCGTGGGGTAAAAACGGGATGTTTTTAAACCTACTTATGCTTGATGTTTGCCGTGTTTCTGGGTAGCTCTCGCCAGAATGGATGCCATTTCTTTGAAATCAAGTGGCTTTTTTAAGAAGCCAGACATTCCAGTTTTGATTAATTCCTGGGCAAACTCAACTTCCGCCGGGTTGCCGCTCATGAAGATTATGGGGATCGTCACACCTTGCTGGCGCAGCGCTGAAAATAAGGCCTCTCCTCCCATTCTGGGCATTGTCAAGTCGCTTACGATAACAGCCACTTCATCTTGCTTCATTTTCAAAATTTCTAGCGCTTCGATGCCGTTTACGGCCGTAATTATTTTGTAATTGAGCGCTTCCAACGTGCTGGTTAACGCTTCTCTTAGCAGCAGGTTGTCTTCGACCACCAGTACCAGCTCGCCATGGCCTACCGGCAGCTGCCAGCCTTTAGCCGATAGCGGTAAGCTTTCTGCCTTGGGTTTCGTTGTCATTGCCGGAAAATAAATGATGAAAGTTGTGCCCTTCCCGACGGCGGATTCAACCGTGATGAAACCATTACTCTGTTTAACAATGCCTTGAACCTGGGCCAACCCCAGCCCTGTGCCTTTGCCTGGGGCCTTGGTTGTAAAATAAGGTTCAAAAATGCGGGGTAAAATCTCAGCGCTGATGCCTTCTCCGGTGTCGGTGACGCTGATTTGAACCCAATCCTCAGCGGGCATTTCAGGGAAAGGTAGCGGTGTGCCTGGGTGACGTTTTTCAATGGTAAAGGTGAGCTGCCCCCCTTTGGGCATTGCATCGCGGGCGTTCATTGCCAGGTTGATAATTAGTTGGCGCAGTTGATTCTTGTCGGCAAAAAGCGTGCCAGAATGATTTTTGAGGTTGAGCGTGATCTGAATATTTTCTTGAAGGGTGTGTTGTAGGAGATCGATATGTTCTTGGAGAAAAGCGGCTAATTCAATTTCTTTAGGTTGAATGACCGACCGGCGGCTAAAATCTAATATTTGTTGAATGAGGGCGGCTGCAATATTTGTCTGTTCGATAATAGTCTGTAATTTAGCCAGCCGATAATCACTGCTTTTGTTGATTTGCCTTTGGCAGAGCTCAGCTTCTAGCATGATGATGGCAAGGATGTTGTTGAAGTCGTGGGCAATGCCTGCGGCCAACTGTCCAACGGCGGCTAATTTTTCCTGGCGTATCAGCTGATCCTGTGCTGATTTTAGGTCGGCCAACGTTGCTTCGAGGCGTTTGTAGCTGGCTTGCAACGCTTCTTCAGCCATTTTTCGTTCGGTGATGTCGTTGATGATGAGTCGCGTGCTTTGCTGGTTGGCAACCAATGTTCTTTTGAGGTTGGCCCAAATGGGAGGGCCATTGGCGCTTTTCAGGCGTAAATCAATCAGTGGGGCTTCGCCTTTTTCCAAAAGCTGCTTGTTTTGCAGGTAAAAGGTATCTTGGTCGGGGGGGCAGATGAAGTGGGAGAACGGCCGTTTCACCAATTCAGCACGCGTCACCCCCAACATTTCGGCAGCTGTCAGGTTGGCTTCTTCAATGATTCCGGCCAGGTTGAGGGTTAAGTAGCCAACTGGGGCCAAATCATACAGCTCAAAATAGCGCCCGCGCGATTCCTCAAGATTCAACTGCGTTTGGCGCAGCTCTTCGTTTTGCAACTCCAATTCAATCTGATGAACTTGCAGCTCATACAGCACTTTTGCAAATTCTTCGGGTGATGACGTCGCGATTTCAAACAGCGATGGGGAGGCGATTTCTTGCGTTAATTCTTCAGCACGTTGGCGCAAGCTTTTTGCCGCAGATTCTGGGTCTGGGAGTGGGTGGTCACTGGAATCTTGATGGCACATACGAATGCTCCTTCAGACAAATTAGGCCATCGACCAAACCCTTGCGGTTTTGCTGGAAGGCTTAATTTTTACGAGCTTTTAACAGCTTACTGTTATTGTCATGCACCGTCAAGTACTTTTTCGGTGGTGACGATGGCATAAGGGATGCCGGCTTCATTGCTCAGGAGCGAGGTTGTGAGCCAAATGTTGAGGGAACGGCCGTCTTTTGTAAGCCGCTTCGTTTTATACGATTCTGTTTTGCCAAGAGAAAGCAGGGTAGCCAATTCCGCCAGGGCAGATTCCTGATCATCTGCGGCGATGCGATCCCGCTCATTGAGCCTAAGCGCCTCAGCTGCCGTCCAGCCATAAATTTTTTCGGCGGCCGGGTTCCAGGCGGTAATATTCCCTTGTAAATCGTGGACAATAATGGCATCGTTGGCATCTCGCACAACAGCAACGAGCTGTTCTAAAGATTCAGCATGTTTCAGGCGGGTTATATCAACAAAGGTGATCACTGCGCCTTCAATCACATTGTCCAGGGTACGGTAGGGGCGAATGCTCAACACGAACCATTCACCCGATGTTGTCTGCACTTCTACTTCTTTGCCCACCAATGTGTCTAGCACCTGCTGAATATCACGCGCCAACTGATCGTACGCCACTAAATTGGACATGATGTGGTGTACCGGTCGCCCGATGTCGGTTTTAATCAGGTTGATGAGCTTGGTGACGGTTGGCGTGAAGCGCATAATCTGAAGGTCTAAATCCACAAAGATGGTGCCAATGCCGGTACCTGCCAGCAGATTGTTCATATCATTATTGGTGCGCGATAAATCGGCTACTTTTTGTTGGAGTTCGGCATTGACGGTGGCCAACTCTTCATTTACCGATTGCAACTCTTCTTTGGAGGTTTCTAGCTCTTCATTGGTTGATTGCAGCTCTTCGTTGACCGATTGCAGCTCTTCGTTGGTCGATTTTAGCTCCTCATTGGCCGTGTTCATCTCTTCCTGGGTGGATTGCAGGTATTCTTCTTTTGCGTGCAGGGCTTGCTCTAGTTCGGCAATGCGGGCCGCTGCCTCTGTGGTAATTTCAGCGGATGGGGCAACGGCCGTTTCATCCACCGGAGTCGTCATCGGTGCAAGCTGTTCAATCAAGGTGACCAGGTAAAGGTTAGCTCCTCGCGGGTTGGTATTTGTTTTGTGGGGGGATAACGGCCGTATCGTCAAAGCAACTTCAGTTGAATCACCATTGTTTTTTACCCGAATGCCTGCATGATGCACAACCTCACCGTGGGAGACCGCTCGTTGCAAATAGATGGTGAGCGGGCGGCGCAGCCCTTCCCGCGCCATTGCCACAATGTTCATCCCCGCTTCCCCAGGCGATGGCTCTAAATATTTGCCGGTACGGCCATGAATATACAAAATTTCGCCCAACGAATTGACCAATACGCTCACGGGCGCATACGCTTGTAGCAGTGCCTGCTCAGTTAATTCCCGCAGGGGTAGGTGTGGGTCTACAGGCAGTTTTGCTGATGAGGAGGGGGTGGCCATTGCTTTTGTCCTTTCCGGTGTAAAGTAACTGAGGTTAGAAACGGCCGTTGCCACACCCGCATCCTTCCGTATAAATAACTTCCATTTGCGATCCAGCACATCAAAAAGCGATAAAAACTCGCCAATCGTTTCTGAATTTCCCAAAAACAACAGCCCACCCGGCGCAAGCGCATAATGAAAAAGCGGAATCAACTTTTTCTGCAACGATGCATTCAAATAAATAAGCAAGTTGCGGCAGCTTATTAAATCAAGCCGCGAGAAAGGCGGGTCTTGAATCAAATTTTGCTCAGAAAAGATGAGCATGTCCCGGATGTTCTTCTGAATTTGATACCCTGCACCATCTGGCGTTTTGCTAAAGAAGCGCCCCAACCGTTCAGCCGAAACATCGGCCTTAATGCTGGCCGGGAAAATCCCCTGCCGCGCCTGCCCAATCGCCTCTGGATCAATATCTGTTGCAAACAGCTGCACCTTAAAATGCTGCCTTAGCGCCTCCATCTTTTCTTGTAGAAGAATAGCAATAGAGTACGCCTCCTCGCCGGTGGAGCAGCCTGGAACCCAAATGCGAATAGGATCCCCAGACGCCTTGTTGGCAAAAATGCGAGGGATTGCTTGCGATTCCAACGCGGCAAAAGCGTCATGGTCCCGAAAAAAGCTTGTTACCCCAATAAGCACATCCTGAAACAGCGCCTGAATTTCCTTCGGTGACTGCTGCAAAAAGCGAACATATTCATCGATCTGGTCAATATGTTGCAAAGCCATGCGTCGCTCAATGCGGCGAATTATGGTGCTTCGTTTGTACTGCGAAAAATCATTGCCATTGGCCGCCCGCAGCAGGATGAATACCTTATTCAAAGAATCTTCCACAGTCGCCGGAGCCGCGACCTTCGGTAATCGCTGTCTGCCAAAAATCCGTGATGTGTAAGCCAAAAGTTGGGCGGGCATTTGGGCTGGCGGCAGCACAAAATCAACCAGTTTGGTCGCGATGGCGCTCCGGGGCATGCCGTCGTATTCAGTAGATTCAGGTGTTTGGGCAATGACCAGGCCGCCTTCCCCTTTTATGGCCCGAATGCCTAAGGTGCCATCGCTGCCAGTGCCAGACAGCACAATGCCAATTGCCCGTTCTCGTTGATCTTGAGCCAGCGAGCGGAAGAAAAAATTGATGGGTAACCAGCCGCCAGCTTCTTTGATGGGATCGAGCAAATGCAATTTGCCATCAAAAAGAGCCAGGTCCCGATTTGGGGGAATAATGTAAACTGTGTTTGGTTGAACCCGCAATCCATCTTCCACTTCAAAAACCGGCATACTGGTGTATTCTTGAATGAGTTCGCGCAGGATGCTTTTGTAGTCGCGGGCC
Organism: Candidatus Leptofilum gracile; assembly: GCA_016713825.1. Lineage (GTDB taxonomy): Bacteria > Chloroflexota > Anaerolineae > Promineifilales > Promineifilaceae > Leptofilum > Leptofilum gracile. The sequence goes on from JADJOJ010000010.1 coordinate 292,758, forward strand.
AGGTGCTGTACCAAAATAAAAGCCATGCCAGGGTCAAAATTATTGGGCATCGCTTTGAAAAAATCGGCAAAAGCAGCCAACCCACCCGCCGATGCGCCTAAACCAACGATGGGAAACCGAACCTTTTCTATTTGGCCGGCGGGGATATTATCTGGCTGTTGATCAGATTGGGCGTTTGGTTTTTCTGGCTCTTTATCCGGAAGTTTGCGCTGCTTTTTTTTCGTCACATCTTGCCATTCCATTCGAGCAAAATTATTTAATGATGCTATATTCTGTGTCGCAAAACTGGCGTACAACCAGCTCACGTTCCGGCTGTGAAATGCTTTTTCGCATGGATGATTGGTGCCTGATTCATCACTTTTCTAGATAATCATTGCCCCGCATAGTTGCCTGAGCACGATGGTGAAAGTATACAATAAATAGTGACACCGTGCCTGAATTCTGAGAGGAAACGCCAGGGAGTAAACCGATTATGAACCAAGCCATTATCCACATTGCCCTCGTCGTGCGGGAGTATGATGAGGCAATTGCTTTTTACACCGAAAAGCTCAACTTCAGCCTCATCGAAGACAGCTACCAGCCGGAGCAGGACAAGCGCTGGGTGGTGGTGGCCCCGCCCGGCGGCGGCGGCACCATGCTGCTGCTGGCCCGCGCCTCCAAACCGGAGCAAGAGCCATTCATTGGCAACCAGACCGGCGGGCGCGTGTTCCTCTTCCTGCACACCGACGACTTTTGGCGTGATTACGAAGCGATGCAGGCCAAAGGTATCCAGTTCATTCGTGAACCGAAGGAAGCGGAGTACGGCACCGTCGCCGTTTTTGCCGATTTGTACGGTAATTTGTGGGATTTGCTTCAGCTGAAAACGGGGCATCCCATCGTGCAGCGATTAATGGAAAAGGAGGATTGAGTAGATGCGAATTGCGGCCGTTTACGATATTCACGGAAATTTGCCAGCCTTAGAAGCAGTTTTGAGCGAAATTGTGAAAGAGTCAGTCGATTGTATTGTGGTGGGTGGAGATGTCGTTGCTGGCCCGCTGCCCAATGAATCCTTGCAGCTTTTGCAAAGCCTGGACATCCCCACACAGTTCATTCGCGGCAATGCAGAGTCTGAGCTGCTGCGCCATTTGGCTGGGGAACCGCCCGGCGGCCTTTCTGAGCGGGCTAACGAGGAAGCGCGGTGGGTAGCCGAGGTTTTGAGCCCAGAAAACAAACAGTTTGTCGCCAGTTGGGGGCAGACGGTTCGTTTGCTTGTGACTGGCTGGGGCCATGTTTTGTTTTGCCACGCCACGCCCCACAGCGACATCACTGTTTTTACAAAACTGACGCCAGAAGAAAAGCTCCACCCCCTATTTGCACCTGTTTCTGAATCGGTTGTGATTTGCGGACACACGCATATGCAGTTTGACCGCAAAATAGGAAACAAGCGCGTGCTGAATGCGGGCAGCGTGGGGATGCCGTTTGGAGACACGGGGGCGTATTGGTTGTTGCTTGATAGCGAAGTTACATTCAGACACACACAATACGACCTTACTGAAGCGGCCGTTCGCATCCAGCAATCCAGCTACCCCCACGCCGAAGCGTTTGCGGCCAACAATGTTTTGCAATCACCAACGGAAACACAGGCTTTGGCATTTCTCTCGCAGTTGGAGGCGGCGCAAGCAGCAATTTAGGTATTCTTGCCAAAACTTTTTTTCGTGATACGTTCCCCTTTATGACATCAATCAACACAACTTTAGAACCGCCCGAAGTGCCGGTGGTGGAACGGGGCAACCGGGACACCTGGCGCATTTTGTGGCGGGCGTTTGGCTATTTACGGCCGTATCGCTCCCTCGTCATTGGCACCTACTTCACCATGGTCGTCATTGGGGTACTCAGCCTCATCATCCCCCAATTTATCCGGCTCATCATCGACCGGGGCATTCGCCAGCAGGAGATTGGCTTTTTGGGCTGGTCGGTGCTGGCGCTGCTGGGGCTGACGTTCATCAAAGGCATCTTCACCTACTTCCAGGGGCGCTGGACCGAGGTGGCCTCGCAAACCGTGGCCTACGACCTGCGCAACGCCATCCAGAACAAGCTCACCGTGCTGCCCTTCTCCTACCACGACCGTACCGAGACGGGCCAGCTGCTCTCCCGCGCTATTCAGGATGTGGAGCGCATTCGCTTCCTCACCGGGCGGGCGGCGTTTCGCATCATCGACGGCGCGTTTTTGCTGGTGACAACGGCCGTTGTCCTCTTCACCATGAGCCCCAACCTGGCGCTGCTGGTGATGCTCACCCTGCCGCTGCTGCTGTGGCGCTCGCTCAGCTTTGGCCGCCGCTTTCGCCCGCTGTCGTTAGCGATTCAGGACCAGCTGGCGGTGCTCACCACCACGCTGGAGCAAAATTTGCGCGGGGCGCGGGTGGTGAAGGCGTTTGCCCAGGAGGATGCGGAAATCGGCCGTTTCCTCACCCAAAACGAACGCTGGTTTTCTCTCTCGGCGCTCTCGTCCCGCCTGCAAGCGATTAACATTCCTATGATGGATTTGATTGCCAACCTGGGCACCGTGGCCGTGATTGGCTACGGCGGCTGGCTGGTAACGCAAGAGGCGCTGACCTTGGGCGAATTGGTGGCCTTCACCACCTACCTGGGCCAGCTCACCACGCCAGTGCGCCGCATCGGGCTGGTGCTGCCCGCCATCATCATGGCTTCCGCCTCCGGCGAGCGCATCTTCGAAATCCTCGACCAGATTCCCGACGTGAAAGACGCGCCAGACGCCGTTGCTCTGCCCAAAATCAAGGGCCAGGTGCAGTTTGATGATGTCTCCTTTGGCTACCTGAAGCGGCATCGGGTGCTGCAAAACATCAGTTTTGCCGCCGCGCCGGGGCAGGTAGTTGCTCTGCTGGGGGCGACCGGTTCCGGCAAATCCACCATCATGAATTTGCTGCCGCGCTTTTATGACCCGACCGGCGGGCGGGTGCTGGTGGATGGCCACGATTTGCGCCAGATCAAGCTGGCCTCCTTGCGCAGCCAGATGGGCATTGTGCTGCAAGAGACGACGCTGTTTGCCGCCACCATCGGCGAAAACATCGCCTTTAGCCATCCGGACGCCAGCGACGAGGAGATTATCGCCGCCGCCCAAGCGGCCCAGGCGCACGACTTCATCAGCCAGCTGCCGGACGGGTACGAGACGCACGTGGGCGAGCGGGGGGTGACGCTTTCTGGCGGGCAGAAGCAACGCATCGCCATTGCCCGGGCTCTGCTGGCCAATCCGGCCATCCTCATTTTGGACGACGCCACGGCCAGCGTAGATACACAAACGGAGCGGTTGATTCAGACGGCGCTGGGCAATTTGATGAACGGCCGTACCACCTTCGTCATCGCCCACCGCCTGAGCACCGTGCGCCGCGCCGACCTGATTCTGGTGCTGGAAAAAGGGCAGATCGTGGCTCGCGGCACGCATGAGGAACTGCTGGCCCAATCGAGCCATTACCAGGAGATATATAACAAGCAGTTACGGCCGCAGGAACGAGAAGTGATTAAGTGATTGAGTTTTCAGGTTTTCAAGTGAACAAGTAACCAAGTAGCTTTTTTGAACACTTAAACACCTAAACACATAAATACTTGAACACCTGAACAGATAAAACAAAGGTTTTCTATGAGTTTTTCAATTGGATCAACAAGCCCCAACATGGGGCCGCGCGGGGCCTTGCACAGCTTTGGCCAGGAAAAAGATGGCCAGCTGTTTAACCAGCGGGTGGTGGTGCGGATGCTGGCGTATTTGAAGCCATACGGCCGTTACATGCTCATCGCCATCGTTTTGATGCTGCTGGCCACCGGAACCACGCTGCTGGTGCCCTACCTGATGAAGATCGCCATCGACGAAACGATTGCCCAGGGGGATACCGACGGCCTGATTCGCGTAGCCAGCTACATTGCCGGGTCGTTTGTGCTGCTGTATGTCGCCTCGGCCGGGCAGCGCTATTTGTTGGGTTGGGTAGGGCAGCGGGTGCTGGCCAATTTGCGCGAGCATATGTTCCGACACCTCCAGGCGCTGCCGCTGGCGTACCACGACACCCACATCGTCGGCGTCACCGTCTCGCGGGTGATGAACGACGTGGCGGTGATCAACGATTTGCTGTCGCAGGGGCTGGTGACGCTGATCGGTGATTTGCTGGTGCTGATCGGCATCATCATCGTCATGCTGTCGATGAGTCCGCGATTGGCGCTGATCACCTTCACCGTGCTGCCGCTGATGGTGCTGGTGACGGTGCTGTTCTCGCGCCGGGCCAAGGTGGCGTTCCGGCGCACGCGCTCCAGCGTGGCCGCCGTGGTGGGCGATTTGGCGGAGGGCATTGCCGGGATGCGCGTCATCCAGGCGTTTGCCCAGGAAGAGGTGGCCCAGGCCCGCTTTGACGCCATCAACGAGTCAAACCGGGAGGCGCACGTGGACGCGATGTCGCTCTCCTTTGTTTTTTTGCCGTCGATTGAGTTTATGGGGATGCTGGCAACGGCCGTTGTGCTCTGGTTTGGCGGCGTGGCGGTGAGCCAGGGTGAGGTGACGCTGGGTGTGCTGGTCGCTTTTTTGGCGTACGTCACCCGCTTTTTCCAGCCGGTTCAGGAGCTGAGCCAGCTGTACACGACGATGCAGTCGGCGATGGCTGGTGGGGAGCAGGTGATTCGCCTGATCGACACCGAGCCATCCGTAGCCGACGCGCCGGACGCCAGCGAGATGCCCCGCGTGCGCGGTGAGGTCGAGCTGAAGGACGTCTCTTTCCGCTACCGGCCAGAAACGCCGGAAGTGCTGCACGACATCAACCTGCGCATCGCCGCCGGGCAGACGGTGGCCCTGGTGGGGCCAACCGGCGCGGGCAAAAGCTCCATCGCCAACCTGATTGCCCGCTTTTACGACGCCACCGAGGGGCAGGTGCTCATCGACGGGATTGACGTGCAATCGGTGCAGCAGCAGTCGTTACGGGCGCAGACGGGCATTGTGTCGCAGGACCCGTTCCTCTTTTCCGGCACGATTGGTGACAATATTCGTTTTGGCAATGAGGCGGCGTTGGAAACGGCCGTTACTCAAGCCGCCAAACTGGCCAACGCCCACGACTTTATCGCCGCCCTGCCCGATGGCTACGAGACGCAGATTTTGGAGGGTGGGGTAAACATTTCGCTGGGGCAGCGGCAGCTCATCTGCATCGCCCGCGCCGTGCTGGCTGATCCGCGCCTGCTCATTCTGGACGAGGCGACGGCCAACGTGGATACGCTCACCGAGGCGCTTATTCAGGAGGCGCTGGAGCGCTTGCTGGATGGACGCACGGCGATTGTGATTGCCCACCGGCTCAGCACGATTCGTCGGGCGGATGTGATTTGTGTGGTGAGGGACGGCCGTATCGTGGAACAGGGCAGCCACGAAGCGCTGCTGATGCAGGCGGGGTTGTACCGGGAATTGTACGAACGCCAATTTGTGAATGATACGCGGGCGTAATCGAAAAATGTAGGGGCAGGCCCCCGTGCCTGCCCTGGTTTGGGTAGACACGGGGGTCTACCCCTACCCAATCGTCAGATGGCAGGAAATCAAGATGAAGGTCAAAATATTTAAGACACCGAATGATTTTTTGGACGCGGCGCTGGATTATCTGGAAGCGCAGGAAGTGTTGAACGGCTTGATGATTGGGCTGGCGTTTCGCCTGAGCCAAAGTGCGCCCCGGCGGCGGAATCGGCCGTTTTTGGCGGTGGTGGAAGACGGCGGCGAACTGGTTGGGGCAGCGGTGATGACGCCGCCGCGCAAACTGATTTTGTACAGCCATTTGGCGACGTGCCAGCCGGTGGTTCAGGCAGTGCGGGCGGCGCTGCAAGACGGCCGTTGGACGGTGCCGGGTGTGTTGGGGCCAGCCACTATGGCGGATGCGTGGGCGGAGATGTGGGAGGGGGAGAACGGCCGTCCTCCCCAACCCGGCATGAGGCAGCGCGTCTTTGAACTGCGGCAGGTGCAGCCCCTAAAACTGCCGCCCGGCCAGCTGCGCCTCGCCGCCGCCGACGATTTTGAGCGCGTCGTGGAATGGATTCAGGGATTCCACGTAGACGCCAACATTCAGGATGATTCCGAATCGGCGGAGCTTTTGGCGCGGGGCAAAATGCAGAACGGCGATCTGTTTTTGTGGGAAAACGAGTCGGGTGAGCCGGTGACGATGGCGGCCAAAGCGCGACCCACGCGGCACGGCATTTCCGTCTCGCTGGTTTACACCCCCGCCGAACTGCGCGGACGCGGCTACGCCACCGCCTGCGTCGCCACGCTCAGCCAGCAGCTGCTCGACGACGGCTACCAGTTTTGCACGCTTTTTACTGATTTGGGCAATCCGGTATCTAATCACATTTACGAGAAGATTGGGTATACGGCCGTTGCCGACTTCCATGAATACTATTTCTTTGAACACGAATCACACGAATGAAACGAATGAAGGAAAAATTCGTGACCTTCGTGTGATTCGTGTCTGTTTTTATAAAGTTGACGGCCGTTTCCCCCCCAGCTATAATGCCCAGCAACAAGATACACACCGACGATGACAGAGACAAGTACGGCCGTATCAATCCCCAGAGAGTTCGCGGACGGTGCAAGCGAACGGTTGGCCAGCCGGAAATCCACTCTAGAGTCGCTGCCGAAACAAGGCAAGCCGGGTCAGCCCGTTACAGCTTTTTGAGATCGGTAATCAGTAATCGGTCGTTTGGTAATCGGTAAAAAACCGTTTACCGCTCACCGATAACCGTTCACCGGTAAACCCAGGTGGCACCACGGGCCCCCTCGTCCTGGATAATCAGACGAGGGGGCTTTTTATTGTGCTGTAGCCTGATTTGGTAAATCGGGCGGCGATTTACCAAATCGCCCTACATTTTTGGAGGAGACGACACCAACTGTCGTTGACCACCATGAATGAAAATCAGCAGATTTCGCAGATTAACAAGATTTAATCCGCGTTCATCCGCGTTCATCCGCGGCCTATTTTCTAAGGAGACGACACCAACTGTCGTTGACCACCATGAATGAAAACCCAACCTCCGGGAGGTTCAGTGCGTAACAGAGGCCATTTTTGAAGCCTCCCGGAGGTTTATTTTCAGAGGAGGTAAACATGCTAGACATTAACTTGATTCGTGAAAAACCAGAGTGGGTGAAGGCGCAAATTGCCAAGCGCAATGCGGAAGCTCCCATTGACCAGATTTTGGCCGATGACGGCCGTCGCCGGGAGATTTTGCAGGAGGTGGAAGCCCTGCGCCAGCAGCGCAACAGCACGTCCAAAGAGATTGGGCAGCTCATGGGCGCTCTCAAGAAAAAGGAAGCGGAGCTAAAGCGCACCGCCGCCGGGCCTGCCGCCGATGCCCTCAAAGCCGAGGTCGAAGCGTTGGCCGCCCAGGCTGAAGAAGCCAAAGACGCCCCGCGCAAAATCGGCGAGCAAATTGCCATCTATGACGAGGAACTGCGCGAAGTAGAAACGCGGCTGAACGAGAACCTGCTGTGGGTGCCCAACCTGACCCACGAAAGCGTGCCCGTCGGGCCAGACGAAGCGCACAACATTTTCCACGAACCGCAGGGTGCGCCGGAGCCGCAGTTCGATTTTGAACCGAAGCCGCACTGGGATTTGGGCACCGACCTCAACATCATCGATTTTGAGCGGGGGGTGAAGCTGAGCGGCAGCCGTTTTTATGTGTTGCGCGGCGCTGGGGCGCGCTTGCAGCGGGCGCTCATCCAGTTCATGCTCAACACCCATCTGGAAAAGCACGGCTTTACCGAGATTTACCCGCCGTTCATGGTGCGTTCGCAAATTTTTGAAGGCGCGGGCCAACTGCCCAAATTTTTCGACAACATTTACCGCGATGCGGAAGAGGATTTGATGTGGCTGGGTACGGCCGAAATTGCCCTCACCAGCCTGCACCGCGACGAAATTTTGGATGAGGCGGAGCTGCCGCTGAAGTACGTGGCCTACACCCCCTGCTGGCGACGCGAAAAGATGAGCGCGGGCAAGGACGTGCGCGGCATCAAGCGCGGCCACCAGTTTGATAAGGTGGAGATGTACCAGTTTGTCCATCCAGACAAAAGCTACGAAGTGCTGGAAGATATGAAGCAGTACGCTCAGGACATCTGCGACCTGCTGGGCTTCCGCTACCGCTTTGTCGATTTGGCGACGGGAGATGTTGGCTTTTCGATGGCCAAGACGTATGACATTGAGGTGTGGGCCGCAGGCTGCGGCGAATGGCTGGAGGTGAGCTCGATCAGCAATGCGGAGGATTTCCAGGCGCGGCGCTCGAACATCAAGTACCGGCCCACGGAAGGCGGCAAGCTGCAATACCCGCACACGCTTAACGCCAGCGGCCTGGCGCTGCCCCGCGTCATGATCGCCATCATGGAGAACAATCAGCAGGCGGATGGGTCGATTGTGGTGCCAGAGGTGTTACGGCCGTATATGGGCGGCCTTCAGGTGATTGAGCCAGGCAGCTAGCAAAGGTTTTTATCAACAGATTACGCAGATTTATCAGATTTAATCTTTTAATCTGCGTAATCTTTGATTATATTGTTTTAAGCTACCAACTCCCCCGCCACAACTTCCTCATAAACCGCCATCATCCGGTCTACGATGTTGGGCCAGGCGTACTGCCGGGCGTAGTCACGGGCTTGTTGGCCCAGCAGCTGGCGGCACTCCTTGTTGGCCAGCAGCTCGTAGATGCGTGCTGCCAGCGCTTCCGGGTCGCGGCTGGGTACGTGGTAGCCGGTGACGCCGTGTTTTACCAGGTGCGCCAATCCACCCACTTCTGAGGCGATAACGGGGGTGCCCATCGCCATCGCTTCCAGGGCCACCATGCCAAAGCTTTCGTAGTGCGACGGCATAACGACCATTTCGGCGGCGGCGTAGTAATTGGGCAGCAAATCCTGATCTTTGGCTCCTAAGAAGGTGACCAGATCGTGAATATCCAAATCGTGGCGCAGCTGTTGCAGGCGGGCCATTTCTTCGTCCAGATCGTCGGCCCACGGGTCGCCGCCGATGATGGCCATGCAGGCATTGTGCAGCACTTCTGGGCGGCGCTGCTGGATGAGGGCCATCGCCCGCAGCATCGTGTCGATGCCCTTGAGCGGCTCGATACGCCCGGCAAACAGGATGTTGGTGTCGCCGCAGGGGATGCCGACGCGCTTTTTGGCCTCATCTTTGGGGATGGGTTGGAATCGTTCCAGATCCACGCCGGGGGGGATGATGGCGATCTTGGCGGGGTCGGCGTTGTACAGTTCGATGAGCTGTGCTTCTTCGGCGGGGGTGGCGGCGATGAGTTTGTCGGCCAGAGCCATCATCTGGTATTCGCCGGCCAAACGGCCGTCTGAGGCGCGCTGGCTGTCGCTTTGGGCGATCTGGTTTTTCATGTGGCCCAGGGTGTGGAACATGTGGACGATGGGCACCTGCCAGGCGTCGCGCAGCTTGTCGGCCACCAGGCCAGAGAGCCAGTAATGGCTGTGGATGAGGTCGTACTGGATGTTTTCGCTGGCGGCAAAGGCGAGCACGCCAGCGGTGAATTCGTCCAGGTAATCGCCAACCTGATCCACGGGGATTGGTTTTTCTGGGCCAGCGACGATGTGGATGACGCGGCCACCATGGCCCAGGTCGTGGACGATGCGGGGGGCGCAATCATCTTGGGAGCGGGTGAAGACATCGACGAGGATGCCCTGGCGGCTGAGTTCGCGGCTAAAGTCGCGCACGTAGACGTTCATGCCGCCGGTTTTTTTGCCGCCGAGCATGGCCAGCGGGCAGGTGTGGACGCTGAGCATGGCGATGCGCTTGATTTTGGGTGTGGCTGCTTGGGTCATGTTTTGTTCCTTTGGAAATAGAACGCTGATTTTCCTGATCTTTGTGGATGGTGAGCAGGCGAATTTTGTTTCCGATTAATCAATAGTTGCTCAGAAATCTCCAAAAGTTTTTTATGAAGCTGGTTCCAGGTGAAGGCGGTAGATGGTTGTGTCTTGAGCGCCGAAGCGGTATTTGTAGGTTTCGTTGCCGCGCAGGAAGTCGAAGGTGGTACGGCCGTTTTCCACCGCATACTCAATCGCTTTGGCTGTAATCACCACCCCCAGGCTGAGGGCGCCAAACAGGGCCGGGTCTAAACCGGAATTGTAGACCCAGATGCGGTCTTTGTAGTCGAAGTTGAACAGCCCGGCGGCTTTTTTGCCGCGCACTTCAATAAAGAGCAAATTGAGCGTGCCTGCTTTTTGAGCGGCGCGGGCGGCGTCGTAAAAGACGGCGCGACGGCCGTCATTGAGCCAGTCTCGTTTTTCAAAGGTGCTTTTTTGGAGGAGGTCGAGGAAGTCGGAAACGGCCGTATCCACATCATCGTCTGGCCCCACCACCACCATGGCCGCATCGGCCCCTTCGGCGCGGCGCAGCTTGCGCTGGATTTCGCGGCGCTGCTTGCTGTCGATGCTGTCCAGGTAGCCCTCAAACGTGTCCGCCAGCGCGATCACCGGGCATACCTCGTTAACGCTTTCACGAAACAAAAAGCCTCTCCGCTGCGCTTCCTGGGAGAGGATAGAACGCGTTGGGGAGGCTTCTGGGACATTGCATAAATCAATGCTTTGCCATTCAGGAAAGCTGGGGCTACACAGGCAGTCCAGAACCGCTTGCCAGGCGGTTTCGGCGTATTCGGCCGTGGTGATCAGGTCCAGGTAGTCGGTTTCTTCGACGCAGCCGTTGAAGTAGAGTGCGCCATCCAGGTTGTACAGGCAAGCAATGGCCAATAGCTCTTTTTGCTCGCTGCGGACGGTGATGGTGTGGAGACGGCCGTTTGCCGGATGCAAATGGGTCCACCACGCTTTTTGGTAAGCCAGGGTCTGGAAAGGTGTATCGGTGATGCCGTGCTGGGCCAAATTATCCCATTCGTCGGCCAGCACAGTAAACGCATCACTGCCGTTAATTAGTTCAGTAATCATTCTTGCGCGAAAATTCCTTTTTATTCATGATGACAGGTGTACAGAACGGGATTGTACTGCACGGATATAATTTTTTTATTGGCATTGGTGAGTAGGTTGAACCCTCTTCCGCATTTGTTTGCATTATAACTTGGAACGAGCCGGTGACCACGCGCGCGTTTGTGACATCCTCAGCAATTGCTCACAAAGAGGGTGCCCGGCCAAACCGAAATGCTGCTACTTATGATGCGATCTGGAGAAGGAATCTTACGTGGCCGCCCCTACTTTTTGGGCAGATAGCGCCGCCAGAGGAACTGCCACCAGTCGATGAAGCGAGGCACCCCTTTTTCAAAGCGCACCAGGAAGATGCTTGTGAGCAAAACGGCCGCTCCTACCCACTGCAACAGCGTCAACCGTTCACCCAGGAAAACGGCCGCAATTGCCACCGTCACCACCACTTCCAACACACCCAGCAGCGCGGTTTGAATGCTGCCCATTGCCTTGACCCCCAGGAACAGCGTCAGCCGCGACAGCGCCGTCACCAGGGCCATCAGGCCAATCGCTTCCCAGCCAGCTGTGCTCACCAACCGTAAATCAACCGGGGCAAAGAACCAGGCCACCGTGACCACGGCAGCCATTGCCGTGATGGCGTACAGCGCCATGGTGGGAGCGGGGATGTCCATCATAATGCGCTGACTGAGCACCAATTGGATGGCGTAGGTGATCGCCGCAAACAGCATCATGCCCACGCCCAGCCAGTCGGCCGGGCCAGCGCCGCCCAGCGTCAGCAGGTAAATGGCCCCAATGGTGAGCGCCGTGCGGAGCAGGGTAAGCAGCGAGATGGATTGACCAGCCAGCCGCAAAAAGACGGTGACAAATACCAGGTAGCTAATGTTCACCAGCTGCCCCAGCGAGGCGTCGATGCGGGTGAGGCTGGTGTAGAAGAAAATGGAGCCTAAACCGTTGATTGCCCCGGCAATCATGCTGCTTAAGACGGCTGGCATTGAGCTGCGGATGAGGTTTCGTTTGAAGAGGAGCATGCCCGCCCACAAGAAAAGGGCGGCAATAATGGTGCGAAAGGCGACAACGGTGAGCACATTGACACCGGCGGCGTAAGCCACTTTGGCCAATATGGGCACAATGCCCAGAAAGATGGGGGAAAGCACGCCCCAAAGAAGGCCGAGATGCCATTGCTGCTGGTGGGAAACGGCCGTTTCCTGACGCGACTCTGTGTCTGAAATAGGGCGCTTACGAACTGCTGGGCTTTTGGGTGGAGGCGTTGCCATGTTTCTCCATGCGATACGAACCAAACGACAACCAAATAAAAAGGCACTGACCCTCAATTATGGTAACAATGATGAGATTGGCAAGGATATTGATGAGTGGGAACGTTGGTTAAAGTTTAGCGGACCGATCGATTTGCTCTAGCGGCAGCAAAATATGGAACGTACTTCCGGGGAACTGTTCAACATCGCGACGCTCGCTTTCAACCCAAACACGGCCGTTATGCGCCTCAACAATCCCCTTCACAATAGCCAGCCCCAATCCCAGGCCACCTCCCTGAAATGCAAACTTGCTTGTGGAGTGGTGTTCAATGGAACCAAGCGTGTAAAACTGGTCAAAAATGCGGCGATGCTCGCTGTCTGGAATGCCAATGCCGGTATCTTGAATAATTAAGTCAACAGTGTCCCCTACGGCCCGGCCAACAACAAAAATGCTGCCACCATCTGGCGTGTATTTTATCGCGTTGCTAAAAATATGATAAATGGCAGATTTCAGCTGCTCGCCATCACCCTGCACCAGCGGCAATTTGGTTAGATCGCCAATTTGTACATTCAAGCGCCGCTTGGCCACAACTTCACGGTACTCTTCGTATACATCTAAAACCACTTCAGAAAGGCGAACCGGCCCCAGCGCCAAATCTAGCGTTCCCGAGGCAATGCGAGCCACTTTGATAATTTCATTCACCACATCGCGCATGCGGGTAACACCCAGGTTCAACCCTTCAGCCACGCCAAAGACCATTTCGGCGGGCAAGTTGTCTTCAGACTTCTTCACTTGCTCATCGAGCAAATGGGCATAGCCGCTGATGAGCGTTAGCGGCGTGCGCAGCTCATGGGAAACCATGATAATGAAGTCGCTCTTGAGGCGGTCTAGCTCGCGAAGCCGCTTGTTGGCGCTTTCTAGCTCGTGAATTTTGTTTTCCAGGCGCTCTACCAGGTTTTGGGCATGCCGCTGCAGGTGCTCGTTTTTTTCATGTTCAGAAAGTGGGTCAGACCGACCCTGTAAATATTCATGCACCTGCTTGGGGAAGCTGGTCACGTCGATTGGTTTGGTCATAAACCCGGTGCAGCCCGCTGCCAAAGCCAGCTCGCGGCTGCCCGCGCTGTGGTTGGCGGTCAGGGCCACAATGGGGGTATCGGAGAAGTTGGGGAGGCTGCGCAGGCGGGTGGTGATCTCACGGCCGTCCATGCTGGGCAGGTTGATGTCCATCAAAATGAGGTTGGGATGGTGCTGCCGGGCCATGGAGATGCCTTCTAGCCCATCGGCGGCGACAACGACCTGGAACCCTTTGCTGTCTAAAACGCGCTGAACCAGACGGCGGCTAGCTGGATCATCTTCAATGTATAAGATTTTTGCAGGTAAGGAAGCTGTGTTATCCATAAACTTTAATCGCACCATTCGGTTCCGAAGCGTTCCGCAATTGTGCCATAGAAAGGAACTTTTTTGCAATTCACATTGTGGTACTTTATCGGAATTAGGACAAGCGGATAGAATAAGTCGTTTGTACTGGCAGGCGCGGAAGAAGGGTGGATTACGGCCGTAATTCACCCTTCTTTTATGGTTAGTTGGAGTACAAAAATGGGGGTCAGGGCAGCGCTTTTTGAATATCGTTCAGGAGGTCAGAATCCATAAACGAGCCCTTTTGCAACAGCGCTTTAATCTGGCCATCCAGCCGATCTTTTTCATCTTCCGTTAGCTCTTTGGCGGTGATGACGATGATGGGCGTTTCTTTAAGGGTGGGGTCTGCCTTCATCGCTTCTACCACGCCAAAGCCGTCCAGTTCTGGCATCATCAGGTCCAGAATCACCAGATTGGGGCGCGTTTCTTGAATGAGCCGCAGGCCAGTTTGGCCATCGTGCGCTTCGTCGATGAGAAAGTCACCCTGCGCTTGCAAAATGCGGCGGATGAGCCGGGCGGCGTCTAGATTGTCTTCCACGATGACAATACGCTGCACGCGGCTGTCTAGCTCTTCCAGGGCGGTGAGCAAGCCTTCTTCGCGGCTGCGATTGGCGCGGGCCAGTTCGCCCGTGTCTGGCAGGGTCATGTCGCGGGTGTAATGCTCGCCAATGATATGTTTTTCCACGGGGAAGGTATGGCCAGAACAGTTGAGCACCACCGTTTCATGGGGCAAAATGGTGCCTTCGCGAATCAGTTTAAAGAGGCCAGCAAAGGCAACGGCCGTTGCTGGTTCCACCGAAAGCCCATCCATCTTGGCCACCAGGTGCAGCGCGTTAAAAGCGGCCACATCGGTGATGGCGTCGATGGTGCCGCCATGCTGCAAAATCAGCTCGCGCAGCACCTGGTATGCTTCGCCCGGTGCACCCGTGGCCAGCGTGGTGATGTCGGTGCGTGGCTCCTTCACATTTTCGGCCACGGCCAATCCTTTGTGAAAAGAGTTGGCCATTGGGGCACAGCCGCTGGATTGGAAGCAGGCCACTTTGGGCAGCTTGGCAATCAGCCCCAGCCGCTTCAACTCGGCAAACCCTTTCATCACGCCAACCGGCCCCAGGCCCCCGCTGACCGCCTGCAAATACCAGTCTGGCGCTTTCCAGGGGTGCTGGCTGCCATTGAGCATAAACGGGTTTTGCCCCGCTTCGATGCTGCCTAGCTGCTCGGCCACCTCAAAAGCCAACGTTTTCATCGCTTCTTTGGCGGCAATGCCCTTGATACCCCGGTCTAAAAAGAGGTTCTTGCTGGCGGCAAATTCTTCGGCCACGCGCTTGGCTTCGTCATACGTGCCCGCAACCTTGATCACTTCAGAGCCGTACAGCGCCACCTCGCGCATTTTGTCTGCTGGCACAGAGCTGGTGACAAACACCCACAGCTTGATGCCTGCGCGGGCGCTGTAGGCAGAGTAGGCAATGGCCACGTTGCCCGTGGAGGCAACCACCGCTTCTTTGATGCCGGCTTCCTTCATGGCGCTGATGGCAATGGCCGCCTGGCGGTCTTTGAAGGAGCCAGTTGGCCCTTGTCGCTCGTCTTTGATGTAGATGTTGGGATGGCCCAGCATGAGCCCCAGGTTGTGGGCTTTTAGCAGCGGGGTCCACCCTTCGCCCAGGGTGACGATGTTTTCATCGTGGTGCAGGGGGAGGAGTTCGCGGTAGCGCCACAGGCTGGCGGGGCGGCGGTCTAGTTTTTGCAGCCATTCCTGGCCGCGTTGGGCCAGGTGGCCGTTTTGCTGGGGGTGGGTCAGTTCGTATTCGGCGTCTAGCCAGCCGTTTTGGCAGATGGGGCAGGCGGGTAACGGCCGTTCAAAATCAAACTTTGCCTTACAGGCGCGACAAACAATCTTAATATCCATAGCAGAAATCTCCCCGACCATTTTGGCTAAGTGGCCCGCCGCCAGAACATTCACAATGCCGGGCAGCGGGCGTGGCGCAAACTGCTACCGTTACAACACAAACTCTTTTAGCTTACCAGGTCGATGATTGACGGTTCGAGGGGTATTTCCGTCGGTTGTTCCTTGTTTTGCACAACCGGTAACAATACATGAAATGTTGTGCCCTCATTGAGTTGACTAGAAAAATAGATGCTGCCCTGGTGCATTTCGATAAGCCATTTGGTAATGGGTAGGCCCAACCCCGTGCCGCTGGCCGTGCGTGTGGTAGAGCTGTCGGCCTGGGCAAAGGGCGTAAAGAGCTTATCGTAATCATCTGGGGCAATACCGATGCCCGTGTCTTGCACAACCAGGTGTATCTGGTCATTGTCGGCACGGGCACGCAGCACAATTTCACCCTCATCTGTGAATTTGGCGGCGTTAGATAACAAGTTTAAAACGATTTGGCGCAGGCGGATGGGGTCGGCTTCGATCGGCGGTAAATCTTCAGGCACATCCCACACAAAGGTAATCGGATCGGTAATCAGGCTGCGCATTGTGTCTCGGGCGGGGTTGATGGCCTGGTGCAGGGAAATTGTTTCAAAATTGAGCGCCATTTTGCCTGCTTCAATTTTGGCCATGTCTAAAATTTCGTTGATGAGCATGAGCAGGTGCTGCCCATTGGTGTAAATGGATTGCAAATCCTCTTCTTGGGCAGGTGTGATGGGGCCATCGATGCCTTTGAGGATAACGCGGGAAAAGCCGATGATGGAGTTGAGCGGTGTGCGCAGTTCATGAGACATGTTGGCCAGGAACTGGGTTTTAAGCTCATCCAAGGCGCGCAGCTCTTCGTTTTGCTGTTGGGTTTGCTGGAAGAGCTGGGCATTGCCGATGGCCAGGCTGGTTTGGGTGGCCACACTGCGCAGCAGCTGCACGTCGCTTTCGTCGTAGGCGTGTGGTTGGTAAGATTGCACGCTGATCAGGCCAATGGCCTGTTTTTCTTGCTGGAGCTTGACCCACACGGTGGATTGCGGCTGCCGCTTGGTGGCTGTGAGGGGCAACGCTTGCACCAGGGGGGCATGGGCATCAAACAGTTGGGGTGGTGTGTCGCCGTGGAGGAAGGTGTAAATGGGGTCGTTTGGTACGATGTTCCGTGGCGCTAGCTCGACAATTTCGCCTCCGACAATGGTGAAAATTGGTTCGTACCGGTTTTGGCTTTGGTTGTAAAGGCCCAGGTGAAAGACGGTGTTGTCTAACAAACGGCCGACTTCGCCATAAATTGTTTGGGCCAGCAGCGAAAGGTCTAGCACGCGGGAGATGTTGGATTGTACCTGGTTGAGGGTGATGAGTTCCTGGGCGCGATGCAGCGCTTCATCCAGCAGCTTGATATTTTCTAGCTGGGTGGTGAGGTGGTCTACGATGGTTTGGGCAAATTGCAGGTTGGCGGGGGTGAACGGCCGTTCACCCCCTAGCGCATCAATGGCTAAATACCCCAGCAGCTCTTGCTGGCTGGCTGCTGGAATGAGCAGCGAGGCATCCGCCCCAAACTGCGTGACGTGCTGCTGAATGGCTTCTTTGGGCACCTTGCTTATGTTGGGCGACAGCTTCATCGGCTTTTGCTCCCGACTAAGCCGCTCGAAGACCGTATCGCCTAGCAGTGGCAAATGGTAGGGTTTGTCGAACGCCTTGGCGTTGGAGCTGGCCAGCAGCTTGCCGCTGCCTGCACCCCGCTCGTACAGCACAAAGCGGCATTGGTAGGCACCGGTGTACGCTTGCAGTTCGCGCACGGTAATGTCCAGGGCATCGTCTCGGGTGATGGCCTGGTTTAGGGCGCGGCCAATGCGGTAGAGCAGGTCTGTTTGGCGCAGCAGACGCTGGTTAGCCAGAATGGTGGCGGCCTGGTCGGCCAGGGTGCGCAGCGGTTGCAGGCTGGCGTTGGCAAAGGCGTTGGGCGTTTTGTGCGCCAGGGCCAGCGTGCCCAGCCATTCCTCATCAATGTAGATGGGAATCAGGGCCGCAGCGTGCCGCTGGTTTTGGGTGAATAGCCGTTGGGTAAAGGTGTCGATATTTTGGTTGTTTTGCACATCGGCCAGGATGAGGATGTCTGTGTTGGTTAGACGATCGCTGAAGCTGTATTTGTTCCGCGGGAAGCGATGCGCGGGATCTACTGGGATGTCGTCGCTGCTCCAGTAAACTGGGGTGATGAGATGGTCTGGCGCTTTGGGGTCGGCGATGATAATTTGCACCACATCGGCATTGGTAGCGGTTTGGGCAAAATCGACCAATGTTTTGTAGATTTCGTAGGCGTTGGTGGCCTGGCCAATGCGGCGGCTGGCGGTGTAAAGGCGATTGGATTCCACCAGGTTTTGTTCGGTTTGGGCAAACAGGTTGGCGTTTTCGATGGCGATGGCCAGCTGATCGGCCAGGCTTTGCAGCACGGTGATGGTTTCGCTGGCAAATGCGCCTTGCTGGGTGCTTTGCACGGTTAAGGCCCCGATAATTTTTTGCCCGGCTTTGAGCGGCAGGGCGAGTTCTGCGCGGGTTTCTGGCAGCAGTGGGTTGGGTTTGAAGGTTTCGGCGAGCTGCACGTTTTGTTCGACGAGGGTTTGGCCGGTGGCAATGGCGGTGCCAATCATGGAACTGCCGCCAATTTCCTGACTGTGGTTGAGCGCTATTTGCAGCTTGCCTGCTTCACCGGTGCCGGCTCGCAGAACGGCCGTATTGGTGGCCCCATCCACCAAAAAGAGCCCGACGTAGTACAGGTTGAAGCTGGCGCGAATGAGCTCTACCACTTCGGCAATGAGCTGGGCACGATCCAGAATGGTGGTGGCGGCGCGGGAGACTTCAGACGCGACGCGCAGCTGGTTGGAGTAGGCGCGGGTGGTTTGCACAAATTGGGCGTTGTTGAGGGCGCTGCCCATCTCGCGGATGAGGTCTTGCACAAAGTCACGCTCTTCATCGGGCAGCGTTTCTAGACCGGGAATGAGCACCTGGCCAAACTGGTTGTCGCCGAGCTGAAGGGGTAAGACGGCCGTATCGCTGTCACTTTCTGGCAGGGCGGCGGTGGGTTCGTCGCGGACGATGGTGAAGCTGTTTTCATTGGCGCGGGCTTGTAGGATGGCTTCTGGGGTATTCCAGATGCTGTCTAGATAACGGCCGTGCAAAATTTCTAGCTCGTGGGCGCGCTGTTGGGTCTCGTTGAGCAAGTACAAATTATTCCAGAGGGCAGCCAGGTTTTGGGCAAAGGTACGAATCAGAATAAGGTACTCTTCATACGTTTCGGTATCCAGATTGTCTTGGTTGGCCACGAAGGCCCCCAGCAGCTGCGACCCTACCCGCAAAATGATGCCCACGACGATGCCATCCTGGCCCGATTCTGTCTGGAATACGCGCACAGATTCACCTTCTTTGGTGAGGGCGGTGTCTAGCAGATCGGCCGTTTCCTGGGGGGCGTGGTCACCTTGTGTCAGGAAGGGGGCGGTTGTGGTGATGACGCGCCAGGTGTCTTGGAGTTGCTCTAGCGCTTCATACAGGGTCACGTGGGTAATGTCTAATGCCTGGCAGATACCGATGACGGCTTCGCGCAGCAGGCTGGCTTCGTCGCTGGTTTGGCTGAGGCGGGCATTGAGCTGCAAAATCTGGTTCAGGTTGGCATTGCGTTCTTTTTGGGCATCGTGCAGCGAAATCTGGCGCTCTAGTTGGGCATGTAGGGCGCGCTGCAAGGCAGTTTGGGAGGTTTCTTGAAAGCGCTGCTGCACGATCTCGCGGGCATTGGCTAATTTTTCCAGAAACAATATCTGGAAATCGCCCAGGCGGCGGGAATCGGCTGTGGCTAGTTCGGGCTGAAGCGTGCGATAGAGGGCGCGCATCATTTGGGTGCCGGTGATCATGGCCATGCCTTGTTCGGCTAGCTGGGTGGCAACGGCCGTAATATCTGCTTCATTGGCCTCGAAAGCCAGGTATTGCTGCACCACAGCCACCAGTTGAGCCGCCACTTGCCGCCCACGCCGGGGAGAGGTGAGCACCCCGCGATTGTCGATCGCGTGCCGCACGAACGCATTATTGAGGGCCGCTTCTAAAGCGGCTGCGTCAATACCTGGGTTCGGTTGGGTGTTTACCTGGTTTTGCTCTTGCATGACTGTCCTTGCGTCCGGCTCTGGTATTTATTGTTTTAGCAAAAAGGCGGCATAAAAGGCCATGCCGATGCCTTCTTTGTCTGCTTCGGTAATAAAATCGTCGGGCAGGCCTAAAAATCGGGTGATGGGTTCTACCAGGCTGGGATGCCACGGTTGCAACATTTCTACGGAATCGGTAAGTGTGTTTAGCTCGATGGGCAGCTGTGCCTGTTTGCACATATCCAGAAACTGAAAATAGCCTTCTGGCATTTCTAGTTCGCCATGTGTTTGCAAAACTAAAAACAGTTTGGAACCCACGGGGGCCCAGTCGAACAAGGTTTTGGCTAGATGGCTCACCTGTGGTTCTGCTAAAAAGAGCTGGATGCTGTTTAGCCCAATGGCCAACGGTTCATCTGGGCGAATGAGCTTGAGCACTTCTGGGTCGCGAATGAGGGATTCTGGTTCACGGCCGTTTCCGCGAATGTAGGCGATATCTTCGTGTTCTTCGAAGAGGGAACGGCCGTAACTCACGGCTACTGGGTTAATGTCGCTGTACACAATGCGGCAGCCTGGGGCAAACGCATGCAAATGGTCATCAGAAGGCATGCCAGAAGCCAAATCCAGGAATTGGGTGAACCCTTCGCTGTACAAAATTTGGGCTGCTTCCTGAATAAAGGCCCGCCGCAGCCGCACCCATTTGCGCAGCGAGGGGATAATCTTGAGCATCTCTTCGGCGGCCAGCCGATCGATTTCAAAATGGGTTGTGCCCCCCACCATGTAGTCGAAAATGCGCGCCAGGTTGGGCACGGAGGTGTCTAAAAAGATGGCGCTGTTGGATTTAAGGTTTTGCTGGCTTGTGTTTGAATCGGTCATGATTTTTCTGCCTGTCTACCAAGCTGAAGGGCAACGGCCGTTCCCGGCAGCTGCTTTGCCAATGCTTTTAACCCGATACCTACAATCGCCTCTACATCAGCCGATTGGTGCAGCTGGGCGCTGATTTCGTTGAGGTAAGCCTGCCGCTGGGCACGCGCCTCGGTGTGGGCCAACAGCTGGGCATTTTGGATGGCCACCGCCAGCTGATCCCCCATAATTTGCAGCGAGCCGATCAAGTCATCAGAAAATAAGCCGGGCAGGTCGGTTTGCACAGTTAAGGCCCCAATGGTTTCGCCGCGCACGCGCAGCGGCAGCGCCAACTCGGAGCGGGTATTGGGCAAATGCGGATTGGGCAGCCATTCCGGGTCTGTGGTTACATCGTGGGTAATACGTGGTTGGCCATCTTTGGTGGCCCCGCCAATGAGCGACTGCCCGCCAACCTGCAAACGGCGCTGGGCAGCCAGCTGGGCGGTACCGGCTGTGCCCGTCCCGGCTTTAAGAACCGCAAAATCATCCTCCACCAAAAAGAGGCCAACGTAATACAACTCAAACCGATTTTTGATCAGGTCTACGGCTTGCTGCATTAAATTATCTAGCTCAAGAATGCTGGTGGTGGCGGCGGCCACTTCTGCGGCCGTTTGCATTTGCAGGCGCTGTTCAGACTGCACAGTGAGGGCATTTTGCACAGCCTCTAGCTGGAGCAGGTTGTTGATGGCAATGGACATGGCCCCGGCAATGGTGGTGAGCAGCTCAATGTCGCGGTCGCTGAATGGTTCCAGGTTTTGCAGGGAGAGCACGCCAATAAGCCGGTTGGTTACAACGAGGGGAATGCCCAGCCAATATTCGTGAAAATCGTCGGTGTTGCCGACCTGGAAGGAGTTGAAGTTGGCTCGGTTTTCTGGGGTGGCTTGAATGTGCAGGGTGGTGCGGGTGCGCACCACGTGGCCGCTAAAGCCTGTTTTTACGGTTATTGGCGGTATTTCCGAAAGGTCGATTTCTTCACCGTAGTCATACAGGTAGAGCCATTTGAGATGTTGGTGGTCATCTGCCAGTAAAAAGATGGCCAGGCCGGTGGCTTCTACCAGCGAAAGAATTTCTCGCCGGGTGGCTTTGTACACTTGCTGTAAATTGGGCGCTTCAGACAGTGCCTGGCTGAGCCGGTTCAAGGAGCTAAGTTGGGCTACGCGGGCCTGACTTTCGGAGGTGAGGGTGGCGTTGGCCAGGGAAACGGCCGTTTCATTAGCCATTGCCTGCGCCAGCTGAATCTCGTGGTCTGAAAAATCGCCCTGTGCCTGCCTGCGGGAAAGGCGCAACAGCCCCAAAGCGGTACCCCCTTGCACCAAAGGCACGTCCAGATAACTGTTAAGCTCATGCGCTTCTAGCCAGAGCCGTTCCGCTTCATCCAGCTGCTCATCATCCAAGCGCCATACCTTGGGTTGGCCCGCAACCATTGCTTTTTTAACGCCACGGCGTTCGGCCAAATCATAGGTGGGCAGGTCCAACATAAATTGGTCGATAGCCCGATTGGTGATGTCATAAACAAAATCAACCTGAGCTGTCACCGAATTTGCTTCGGTGTTCCAGGCAAAAATGGTGCAGCGCGACGCTTGCAGCCAGGTGGTGAGGGCGCGTGCCGCCCGCCGATGCAGTTCACCCACATCCAGCGTGCTGGAGAGTAAGGAGTTGTACTCATACAAAATGCGCGTTTCGTTTAGTCGGGATTGGGTTTGGGCAAACAGGCGGGCGTTATCCAGGTTAATGGCAATCTGGTTTGCGATAATTTGCAGGATTGTGCTGTCTTCGCGGGCAAAATTGCCTGGCTGATCGCTTTGCACGTCTAAAACGCCGAGCAGTTCACCCCGCGCCACCAGCGGCAGCGCCAGCTCGGTTCGGGTGTTGGGCAGAAAGGGTTCTTCCTTGTAAGCCGGGTCGTCTTTTACGTCGTCCACGATGCGGGCTTCGCGGTGCAGGGCTGCCCACCCCACAATGGAATGGTTATCGATGGGCAGTTGGTATTGCAGATCAACCAGGTCGATGTGAACGTCGGTGGCTACTTGGCGCAGGTGCAGCGTTTTTTTGGTGGTATCGGCCAGGAAGATGGAGACGTGGTAAAAGTTGAACTGAGATTTGAGGAGAACGGCCGTTTCCCTGAGCAGCTGATCTAAATCAAGCGAACTGCTTCCCTTTTCCGCAATTTCGGCACTAAATTGCAGCTGGTGGGCGCGTCTTTCTTGCAGGTTGTTTTGGCTGAGCAGCTCCCCGGCCAGCAGTTTGGAATTTCGCAGGGCGTTTTGCAGATATTCGGCCGTTGCCCAAGAAACAATGCTAATGCCCAAACAGGTCACCAGAAATTCCACCACCGAGAGCAGCGGAAACATGTTCGACAAAAGGAAAAACGAAGAAACAGATGCTAGCGTCAGCGCACTGTACAGCACCGAGGCCCGTACAGAGTCTAGTGTGGCAATGGCCACCACCGAAATAAGCATGAGATACGGAAAAAACAAATTTCGAGTGGTGGTAACCAGCAGCACAAAAAAGATGAGATTAAGAACAACAAAGAAGAAGTGGGCTGCAAACCGAATGCGACCCGTGCGAATAATGCCCAGGCAAACCAGCCCAAAAAGCAATGATGTAATGGCTTGAAAAACAGCAATTTGTGGAGAGACTTGCGAGGGCTTGACCAGCTCAAAAATAGCCCGAACAACGCTAAGCCCAATCAGCACAATGACCAGACCTTGCAACAAGGCCCCTTTGCGTTGGGTTTCTACATCGTCGGTGTTAATTTTAAGAAGGTTCAATGAGGCAAGCATGAGGGGCTAAATTCCCAGGTCCCATACCGGCTCCCCGTTCAGAATTTGTTTGATTTGTTCCGGGAAGCGATCAGCATCCAGCGGTTTGGACAAAAAGCCATCAAACCCGGCTTCACGGGCTTTTTGCATTTCTGCACTGCTGCCATGAGCGGTTACCACAACCACCAGGGTGTTCTGAAGATGGGCATCGGTACGGATCTGTTTGAGCGCTTCGTAGCCATCTTCGTGCGGCAGGCGTAAATCCATCAAAATGAGGTCTACCCGCGACATCGTGTTGGCAAAATCCACGACGCCCCAGCCGGTGGTTTTCCATTCGCATTTTTGTACGCCCATAAAAGCCAAAAGTCGGGCGATGAGCACGAAGTTAGAGACATTGTCTTCAACCACCAGAACGTAGGCATCTTTAGGATCAACAGGGGATTTCAATTGGACATTACTCATATGGTGTCTACCTTTTTGTGAGATACCGGTCTGTATGCTTCATGGTACTCTTCCTGAGGTAAATTTAAGGATTTGGTTACCCTGACGATAAAGTAAAGCTGAGCTGGCTTACTTTTCGGGTTAACAAAAATAGTCCATGTAGAACATACCGATATGTTCATATAATAGCGATTTACAAATAATAGTGCCGTTAAGGATACGAAAAAAGTGATGCCAATTTACTGTCTATGGTCCTATAAATCTTTGCTAACCCACACACGGCCGTTTCTTGGCGGCAAAGTAATGGTGCTGTGGGCCTTAAACGGTACCCCATTTGGATTTAGCTTTTCTTCTAGATGGTAAGCAAAGCCGGGCGGCGCAATGATCAGTTCATCTTGCTGGCCCATGTTGAAGGCGATAACGGCCGTTTGTTCACGAAACTGCCGCAAATACACCACCACACATTCATTGGCATACATAATCCGGAAATTGCCCCGCCGCAGCGCCGGCGTTTCTTGCCGCAGCCGGATGTATTGCTTCAAATCTTCCAGCAGCGTTGTGTCCCAGCTGCCCTCGTCGTGCCAGGGGAAAGCGCCCCGGCAGTACGGATCGTGCCCCCCAGACATGCCAATCTCATCCCCGTAATAAATATTGGGCACGCCCGGCGATGTCATCTGGCACAAAAACATCAGGCGCAAAGCCGTCTTGTCGTGGCGGGCCACCGTTAAGGTGCGCGGCACGTCGTGGCTGCCAAGCATGTTCATTTGCGAGAGAACAATTTCTGGATCGTACAGCTTGTTAAAAACGCGATCCAGCTCCGTAGCAAACTGCGTGGCGTTAAGCGGCTGAATATAGCCATAGCCCGTGCGCACCGTGTCTGTTTGGTCCATATTGTGGCCCGAGAAGAAGCCCAATGTTGCCCGGGAAAACAGATAGTTCATTTGCCCGTCGAACTGGTCGCCTTGCAGCCAGCGGTGTGCTTCGCCCCACAATTCGCCCACAATGTAAGCATCGGGGTTAATATTTTTGCAGCGCCGCCGGAATTCCCGCCAAAACTCATCATCATCAATCTCGTTGGGCACATCCAGCCGCCAGCCATCGATGCCTTGTTTGAGCCAGTAGGTGCCTACCTGCCATAAAAACTCGCGCACGGCGGCGTTGTTGGTGTTGAATTTGGGCAAAGAGGCGATGCCCCACCAGGCATCATAATTGGGCGGCTGCCCTTCAGAAAAAGCGTTGATGGGCCAATGGTGTACGTGGAACCAGTCGGTGTAGGGTGATTCCTGGCCACATTCCATCAGGTGATTAAACTGGAAAAAGCCACGGCTGGCATGGTTAAACACGCCATCTAAAATGATGCGGATGTTTAGCTTGTGTGCCGCATCTAACAGTTCTTGCAAAGCCTGGTTGCCGCCCAAAATGGGATCGATGTGGTAATAATCATGGGTGTGGTAACGGTGATTTGAAGCGGAAGCAAATACAGGGTTGAGGTAGATGGCCGTGATGCCCAATGCCTGCAAGTAAGGCAGCTTTTCAATCACGCCAAGCAGATCGCCACCCTGAAACCCATGATAAGTAGGGACAGCCCCCCAAGGTTGTAAGTTTTTTGGTTTGGGTAGGTAGCCATTTTTGCCGAAACGGCCGCTCTTGGCAAACCGATCCGGAAAGATTTGGTAGAATACGGCGTCCTTAACCCATTCTGGGGTTGTAATGCTCATTAAGACTTTCTCCTGACAAGCCATTATAGGCAATTTTTTAACAGTTTCTCTGTCTATTTTAAGTAAAGAGTCCCAATTTAACACCATAAATTTTGTATTTGATTGAATTTTGGTATAAGGGATTATTATATTTTGCAGGAAGGATTGCAATGACCACCCATAAAACGTTAGCCATGCGCTTGCTCGAAGGCAAAAAAGTTCCTTATGACGCAATTCATTACGACGCCAGCGAGCGAGATGCTGAAATGATAGCGGTGATGCTGGGCGTACCGCCAGAGCAGGTGTTCAAAACACTCGTTGTGGCTCCACAGGATGGCCCGCGCAGCAAGCCATTGCTGGCCATCCTGCCGGCCAATCGCCAGCTGGACCTGAAGAAGGTGGCCAAACTGCTAAACGTTAAAAAGGTCAAGATGGCCACCCACCAGCAGGCCGAGCAGTTGACCGGTTTGCAGGTGGGCGGTATTTCGCCATTGGCGCTGTTGAACAAGGGGTTCGCCATCTACCTGGATGAGCTGGCGCTGGCCCAACCGCACATCTTTATCAGCGCCGGTGAGCGGGGGACCCAAATTAAGCTGTCCCCGGCCGATTTGGGCAAGGTTACTGGGGCGCGCACGGCCGATCTCTCATCTCCAAACGAGTAAACATTGAAAAGTAAGAAGTAAGAAGTGAGAAGTTGCCCGTGGCAAGTTACTTGCCGCCTGCAACTTGCCACCTGCCACCTTTATCTCGGCCGCATGATGCAGTAGACAAACCCATTCATCTGCACCAGATCGGTGGTTTCGTACTGCTGGCCGATGGCGTCCAGGACGGGCGGTGGGTAGAACTGGGCGCGCAATACAACGGTGTCGAACGCCTGGTTGTTGAGCATTGCCAACATTTCGGTGAGATCGACCTGGTTGTTGTTGTACAGGTTCAGCAGCTGGGTGGGATTGGTGACAACCTCCCGCCCGGCGCGGAAGTTGAACCCGGCATCTTCGCTGAAAGCGGCCGTTTCCCCCCGCAAAATATGCTCCGTAATCTCAATCCCCGCCGCCGTATCGGCCGCCGTGGGCAGGCGGCCCAGCAGCGACACCCCCGCCGAATCCACGTACGGAATCGGTTCCGGGTCACGCGGGGCTGAGCAGGAGGTTTGGGGGGCAATCATCACCTCGCTGGGGTAGCCCATGGCGTTGGCGATGGCTGCCAGGGTGGGGGTGTGGGTGGGCATGTGGAATAGTTGGCGGGCCTGGAAGAGGAAGAGCAGGGGAACGGCCGTCATGACGGCCAAATGGTTAATGTTTAATTGTAAATGGTTAATGGTTAGGGGTTTGTTTTTTGCCCAGGTGAGCAGGCGGTTGAAGGCGAGGCCGGTGAGGATGCAGCTGGCGGCGATGGCGGTGGCGAAGTAGCTTTCGCCTGCACCCCATTTGCCTGCGGTAACGCTGTTGAGCACCGCCACCACAAACCAGATTGAGTAGATCGACAAGCGTTCAAAATAGAGCTGGTAGATGGCAAAAAGGCCCGCCACGATTGTGAGAACGATGTGCAGCCGGAACCATTGGCGGAACAGCCCCTCTGCCTGACCGGGCACAAACGGGTTGATGTTGGCTGTGACCGTGTTGAGGAACCAATAGCCATCGGTGGCCACGTTGATCCAGAGGAAAACAAGCCCGGTGACGGCGGCAAACGGGATGGCCCAGGTGATGGCCCGCTTGGGCTGCCGCAATAAGAGGAAGATGAAAACGGCCGCTACCGTGGCATAGGCCAATTGCTTCGTGTAACCAGCCGCTAAAAGCAGCAGCATGACGACGAGAAGGCGCTTGGGGGAGAAACGGCCGTTCGCCTCCTCCCGCTCAATGGTGTGGGCCAGATACACCACCGCCACCGTCTCAAACATCACCATAAACATGTGCTGGCGGAACAGCGGCCCCACGTGGTACACGTAGTTGGAGGCCAAAAACGCCAGCCCCGCCAGGGCCGAGAGCCACCATCGTTTGCCCGCTTTTTGCACCGCGTAGCCGATGGCCGCCGCCGTGATCAGCGTGCCCAGGTAAGAAACCAGCCGCCCCGTCCAATATTGCGGGCCAAAGGCCCACACCAGCGGCACAATGACCACGTGGAACAGCGGCGGGTAGTTAGAGGAGTAAAATGGATAGCTGTCGTTGTCCCGGTACGGCCATTCGCCCTGGCTGAACATCACCGTGTCCATCAGCTCAAACCCTTCGCCCTGGTCGTAATCAAAGGGGAACTGGAACAGGGCGATGGCGTACATGTTGTAGACGACAAAGTAGCCCACGAAGGCCAGCAAGGCCAGGCCGATGAGGAGTTTGGGGAGAGTGGATACGGCCGTTTCCCATCCCACTGCATTTTTTTCTGTTTGCTCGATGGCCGGACTGCTCATGCCGGTTTATCCCCCAGCGGCAGCAGCGTTAGCCCCAGAATGATCACTGCCCCAGCCGCCAGCAGCCCCAGCCGCTGCGCTGGCCCAATGCCGCTAAACTGCCCCGCGCCTATCAAATCAATGCCAAACAACCCCAGCACACCCAGCACGCCCAGCACAATAAAAATCAAACCTAACTGTCTTTTTGTCATCTGTTTTTGTTTTACCCTCAAATTTAATGGTAAAAGTTTGGTAACTATACAACCTCTCTGGCTGTGGCCGGCGTCTCGCCGTGCCACCTAGCCGGCACGGTCAGGAGAGCTGCCGGAGCACCTGAATAGTTACAAAGTTTATCTGAAATGGGGAGCGGTGTAAAAATCCAGGGTTCACGCTTCTGCAACGGGGGGTATGGCGGGACGCCGACCGAGGCCAGGTATTGTTACGCGCTGACCGCACCCCTGCCGGGGAAGGCAGGGTCGGGTGAGTGTGCTCGCTACCGTGCCTGCCAGCTTCGCCCGGCGCATTAACCCGTAACGGTTTGGGCGTTGTCGTTTAGCCATTGGTGGACGCTGGCTGCACTAAAGTGACCTAATTCATCAAAAATAGCGACGCTTTCTTGCGCGTAGCGAATGGCTTGCCCCCGGTCATCGGGGAAAGAAGTTCGTGCCAAGCCAAACAGCGCTGCTGCTTTTTGTTCGGGTGCCTCTAAGGCAACGGCCGTTTCTAAGGCTGTTGTAAAATCTTGCCGCGCGGCAAGCGTCTCTCCTGTTTTCAGGTGCATTTCCCCCCGGTAAATATGCCCGGTGGCCGCTAACCAGGTTAAATCGGCATCTTGCGTAACGGTAAGGGCTTCCTGGAAATGGTTGGCGGCCACAGATGTGGCGCCGCTGTTGGCTGCGCATTGACCAAGGTTGATCAAAGCTTGAGCAATAGATTCTGGGGCGTTGATTTCCCGAGCGACGAACAATGCCTCCTCTAGCAACGCCTGGGCGCGGGTGTAGTCTGCCTGTTCTGTCGCCACCTGGCCCAAAATTGAAAGCGTAGAGCTGATTGTTTCAGCGGCGTTTAGGTGGCGGGCCAGCGCCAGGGTTTTGTTTAGGTGGGTGTTGGCCGTATCGAACCGGCCCTGGACCATGGCCAGCACGCCTAGATTTCGCCTTAAGCTAATGCTGGCTGAGTTGGTACGGCCGTATCGGTCATCATGCTCCAATCCTTCATGCCAATACTGTTCTGCTTCTCGCCAATCCCCTTGTTCATAAGCCACGTTGCCTAGAGTCAGGAACAGCGATGCACCGTGTTCGGGATGGGTTGCCTGCTGCATATAGGTTGCGGCT
Source organism: Candidatus Leptofilum gracile (assembly GCA_016713825.1). GTDB lineage: Bacteria > Chloroflexota > Anaerolineae > Promineifilales > Promineifilaceae > Leptofilum > Leptofilum gracile. The sequence goes on from JADJOJ010000010.1 coordinate 321,902, forward strand.
TCTAGTAAATACGTTTTGGCTTGATTGTAGTCACCGTAATACCCTCCCGCCACGCTGCCCAAATCAATCAAAAATTTTGCGATCAGGTTTGCATCCTCAACGGCGTAAGCCAATGTTAAGCCTTGCTGGTGATACGCTTCTGATTCTTGCGGCTTGCCAGACACCCAGGCCGTGATGCCTAAAAAGCTAAGGAGACGGGCTTGATACCCGCGATTGCCTATGGTTTGGGCCATTGTGAAGGCGGTTTTCAGGTAAGGAACGGCCGTTGCCATATCCCCCCGAATACGCCAGGTCGGGAAGACATCTAACACGCCGTTGATAAAAGAGTGGTTCAACTGCATATCCTGGGCTGTAGCCAATGCAAACCTTAAATTGCTTAACTCACCCCCCACCTCAGCATAATCTGCCGTGTACTTTGCCGCGAATTTTACAAACCAATCAACCATCCGCTGGCTGACTTGTGTGCCGGGCTGCTTTTCCCGGGCAAAATCGCGCAGTAAGGGATGTAATGAGTAGCGCTCTGCCCGCCCAGGTTGTACCAGAGACAACTGGATGAGTTCATTGAGGAAACGGAGGGCGTCTGTTTCGGCTGTGCCGGCCACGTAAGCGGCGGCTTCCACCGAAAATCATCCCCGCCAAAAGCACCCAGGCTGGCAAAAAATGGCTGCAATTGCGGTGAAAGTAGCCGGTAGCTCAGATCAAACGAGAGGCGAATGCTGCGGTCTTCGCGGATGAGTGAATCCAACCGGTTATCTGCCTCTCGCAGTTGCGCCAGGTAGTCTGGAACTGTCATGTGAGCAGCCAAACGACCGGCAGCAATGGCCACGGCCAGGGGAAGTTGCCCCAAAATGATGGCAATTTCCTGCAATTCATTGCGCCAACGATTGACAGTTGGTTCACCCAAAAAATGGTTAAAAACAGCCAGCGATTCAACCCCATCAGCTGAAAACGTTTCTACAGCGTAGCGCTGCATCTCATCACTAACTGCCAGATCGTGCCGGGTGGTCAGGATAACGGCCGTTTTCCCTGTGGATGCTGGTAGCAGCGGCCGCACCTGGGCACTGGTTTGGGCATTATCCAGCACAATCAAGGCTCGTTTATTGGTTAGCAGGGTGCGCACTGCGCCCGCACGCATTTCCACATCGTGGTGCATGCTTACATCCTGGCCATAGGCGGCGGCAAATGAGGCAAGAATTGTCATTGTGTCAGACGTGTCTAGCCGTGCCCAAAGAACCCCATCGGGAAAGGCTGGGCGCAATTGATAGGCCAGATGCACGGCCAAAGCAGTTTTGCCCACGCCACCCATTCCGTGCAGGCTGGTTAGGGTGATGGAACGGCCGTTTTGCACTGCTGCTTGTAGTTGGGTCAGCAGATCTTCGCGGCCCACAAAATAGGGCAAATCGGAGATGGGTTGGAATGGGGCGTCGGCTGCGATTGGCCAGGGAGCGAGCAGGTGTTGGTCGGAAACGGCCGTTGCTTCACGGCGCAGCCGGGCGACAGAAGCGTGTCCGGCCGATTGCAGCAATTCACTGGTTTCCATTTCATTCAGGCGTAAAGCGGCGGCAACCTGCACCAACCGTCGCCAATTGTGCGGTTGGCGCACACGGCCGCTGAGCCAGTTCATTACCGTACGGCGCGGTACACCAGATAGCGCCGCCACCTGCCCCGCCGAGTAATGGAGCCGCTGTGTAAAACGGCCGAGCACATCCATCAATTCATCACGCATTGTTTGTACAACCCATCTGTTCACCTCTTTGTGCAAAATGGCGCGGTTTGGTACCAGATTTTACCTCGCCATTTTTATATGATGATGGCAATTATAAACCACGACTCTTGGGCATCTCATGGGGTGCAGGGGTCCTTCTTCTGCACGGCGCGCCATTCTCAACGAGTCGCCACCTGTATAGGAGAGTCGTGATGTATAAACAATTGTCTGCCCAAATTAATATTTTGTTGGTAACGGCCGTTCTGGCCATTGGCCTGGTTTTGCCAGTTACTCCACCAACCGTTACCGGTGATTGTTCAGGGTCGATTGGGCAAAGCTGCGGTGGTTAAGTAACTTTCTGGGGCTGTCGGCCTTAGGCTGGCAGCCCCTCTACTTGATGAAGTTGCGCTATGTTGGCAGTGTACTCGGCTACCTGGCTGTTGGCCCAGGCGTTGTCTGGGAATTGGGCCGCCAACTGCCGGGCTTCAGCCAAATGGGTCAGGGCAGCTGGGTATACACCTTGCGCCAGATAAGTTTTGCCCAAATTGCCAATGGCGTTGGCCAGGGGCAACAAATTGCCTAGCAGCCGAAAAAGCTGAATGCTCTCGTGATGATACCGGAGAGAGGCTTCCCACGCCTGCTGTTGGCGCAAGACACAGCCCAGATTGTTGGCGTTGTGCGCTTTTAGTTCGGTGAGGCCAGGCTGGTTGCGCAGCATCTCGTCTGCCTGGCGAAAGGCGACTTCGGCCTGGTTGTAGGTTTGCAAGCTGTAGAGCAGGCTGCCCAAATTGATAGCTATCCTGATTTTGTCTTCCTCTTTGTCGGTTTGGGCCAATAAGCTACCCGCTTCTTCGTACATTTGCTGTGCCTGTTCAAACTTGTTTTGGTCTTGGTAGGTCCAGGCCAGGGCATTCATGGTGCGGGTGATGTCGGTGATGGTGACTGTTGCCCCAGCCTGGAACAGCGCCAATGCCTGCTGGAAGTGGCTTTCGGCCACGGCATACTGCCCCTGGTCTCTGGCGATTTGGCCCAGGGTTTGATGAACGGTTGCCTGGAGGCGAGGCTGTGATTCGGCAAAGAGGTCCAGCGCTTTTTCGCCCTCGGTTTGGGCTTGGGTGTAGCGGTGCTGGCGTTGGTACGTTTGGCACAGGTTCATGTGGATTTCGGCGCTGGCGTGGGCGTCTTGCAGGGTGTGGGCGAGGGTGCCTGCTTGCTGAAAGGTGGCAACGGCCGTTGCCAAATCCCACTGGATGCGCTGAAACTGGCCCAGCTGTTTCAGCAGTCGGAATTGCAGCCGATTGTCAGGCGTGGGCATGGCAGCCAGGCATTTTTCCACCAATGGCTGCCATTGGGGCACGTGCCCGGTGCCTTCTACCCAAAAGAAGCATTGCAGGATGAGAACGGCCGTTTTTTGCCAGGTTTCCGGCAGCGCCAGCCCCATCTCTACAGCCCGCACCACGTTGGGGAAGTCTGGGTTCAGGCTGCGGCTGGTGGCGTCGTTGAGAACGGCCGTTTGCTGCTGCCAATAATCTAAGGTTACCAGCAGCCCACGCACAAAACGGGGGCTGGGTGGGGGTTGGGGGGTATCGGTCATCGGTTGTCGGTCATCGGGTCGGTTGTCGGTCACCGGAGCGCTGCTCACGGATTACCGTTCACGGATTCACCGTTCACCATTTACGGTGACTCTGGCCAGTGAATAATTTCGGTGCGCAAAAAAGATTCGGTGAGGCGGTGAATGCCGTAGCGCCGTTCCCAGGTTGTGCCGCGCACTTCCAGCAGCGAGCGGTTGACCAGTTCGGTGATGGCGGGCCACAACTGCTGTTCGGTGAGGCTGCTCATCGCTTGCATTTGCGCTGGCTTTACGCCCACACCTGCGGCCAGGGGCATCATTTCTAACAGGGTTTGCCCGGCGGGGCTGAGGCTTTGCCACGCTTGCCAATAAACGTGGCGGTAGAGCTGGCCGATTTCGCTAATTTGAGCGGCTGTGAGGTCGGTGAGGATTTGCTGGAGGGGGAGAACGGCCGTTAAGCCCACGACCAGCTTTAATGCCAGCGGGTTGCCGCCGGTAACGGCGTAAATTTGGTGAATGAGGGCGTCGGGGGCTTGCGCCAGGTCGGTGAGGTTTAGGTTTTGGGCCTGGGCATAAATGAGGTCGGCGGCGGTTGCCTGCGGCAGTTCGTCTAATACCAGGCTGTAGGCGGCGCTGGCAGCGGGCAGGCGCACGCGGGTGGTGAGCAGAAATTTGCTGGGAATGGCCCAATCGTTGAGGGCGTCGAGTAGGAGGGTGGTGTCGGCTTCAGATTCGAGGTTATCGATGACAATAAGGGTGGGGCGGTTTTTGAGTGTTTGCCGTAGGCAGGCGATACGGCCGTTGCTCGATATGGTGGTCTGGGGGCACAGGTGTTCGGCCAGGTCGTTGATGATTTTTTCCAGAATTGCCTCTGGGGGCAGTGCCCCGTTGGTGTCGTCTGGGCTCACACGCAGCCAAAAAATATCCTGGAAGATATATCGGGGCAGGATTGCGCGTACAACCTGGTCGGCCAGGGCGGTTTTGCCAATGCCGCCAATCCCCACAATGGCGATGACGCCGGGCGCATGGGGCCGGGTGAGGTAGCCGAGGAGTTGGTCTACGTGGCTTTGGCTGCCAAAAAGGTTGGTGTAGGTGGGTGGGGGCAGTTTGGCTTGCAGGGTGTGGAGGCGATTTTGGCGAACGGCCGTTTCCTGATCCCATAAAAGTTGTGTCAGGTTGCGGATGGCGTCGCGCTGGCGGCGTTTCACCTGGTCTTCGCTGAGGTTGAGCTTGCGGGCCGTCATGAGGATGGTTTGGTCATCTACAAACCGGTCGGTGAGAATTTGGGCACCGACGGGGTCTTGCTCTTGCAGTTGTTGAATGCCGCTGCGCAAAACCTGGTAGGTAGCCGAAGCGCTGCCTGAGGCATTGGTTTGTACCTGTTGGACGATGAGCAGTTGGGCCAGGGGATCGTCTGCTGTGTCGGTGAGGTTACTCCAGGTGCGGAGGGCTTTGGGAACGGCCGTTTGTAAATCTTCAAACTGCATAAATCTTTGCCTGTTGTGGATGGGTTGTCAGGTTGGTGTTTGTGCTACACGCCTATATTTTACCCGACATTGGCACAAAATTGCACCACATCCGTACTTGGCCGCACCAAATGCGCACGTCATTTTCATTAAACTCCAACGGAGTCCACGCTGGATGTTGTCACGCCTTGCACATTTCTTACCTGCAAAGCAGCTAAACAAAAAACACGATAGTTCATAGGAGCAAAACAATGTTGACAAAACAAATGGAATGGTTGCGAATATTTTTCTTGTTGCTGCTGTTGGCCAGCCTGATGCTGTTCATGGGTTGTGGGGAGAAACGGCCGATTCTGGTAACTCAGAGCCTGCTGCCAGCAGTGAAGACGATGACGACGATGATGCAGACGAACCAACGCCTACACCCGAAGAAGAGTATGAAGAATTAACCGAAAAAGGGGATGATGCTTACGACGAAGGCGCATATCAGACGGCGCTGGGGTATTACCAGCAAGCGTTAGACATTGCCGAAGATTTAAATGACGACGAAAAAGAGCCAGAAGCCCTTTACAACATTGGCTTCACCTATGTAGAACAGGGTTTGACCGAACCTGCGCTAGAAAATTTACAAAAAGCATTAAGTATGTATGTAGACAATGGAGATATTGAGGGAGAGGGCAATACCATGATTGGTATTGTTATGGTGTACACCCAGTTGGGGCAATATTCGCAAGCGCTAGATGTTGCGGAGCAATCTTTGGCTAAATTCCAGGAAATTGAGGATGGTGAAGGGGAGGCGATGGTAAATACCCAAATTGGAAATGTTTTTCTGGAGCAAGAAGATTTCCCCAAAGCCATAAACTCTTTTAATGAAGCCATTGAAATAAGCCAGGAAATTGAAGACGCTTCCCTGGAAGCACATAACTTAGGGTTGGTGGGGCTGGCGCAACTGCTTATGGGGGAGCCCGAAGTGGCATTGGAGACGATGCAAGAGGCGTTAACCCTCCTTCAAGAGACGGACAATGAAAATAGCATTGCCTCTGCGTTTAGTGCGCTTGGGTACACATACAATGAGCTAGAACGATATGAAGATGCGCTTGAGATGTTTGCTCAATCGCAAGAGATTGTGCGGCGCATTGGGAATACGGAGTTGGAAGCGGAAAACTATTTGAATACGGCCGTTGCCCAATACAACTTAGAACAGTACGAAGAGGCCCTGGACAATCTGGATAGAGCCATTGAACGGTACGGGGATATTCAACAATACGATAACGTGGCTCTTGCCTGGGAAAACAAAGGGATAGTCTACAAAGATTTGGGCCAATATGAAGAGGCCATTGCCAGCTATGAAGAGGCACTGGCTATCTATGAACGCCTGGAGGATGAGGCTGGCATTCAAGATGTCAACGCCTCCCTGGCCAATATGCCCATCTTTGAATACAACATCAATCTTGTGCAAAATCCGGGCAATGAACTGCCAATGGAAAATGGCGAGATTCCGTTTTGGATAGAAGCCGCAGGCAGTAATTGGGGGCAAAATGCGGAAGTGCCGGTTTATGAAGGTGTGGCTTATTTTGATGCAGGCGAAGCTGGTTTTGTGGCAGAACTTTACCAGGATGTAAACGTCATCGGTTTTGCAGACGCCATCGACGAGGGGGAGCAGCAGTTTGCCTTTGCCGCGTTTGTGCGTTCGTATCCTTTGCAGTTTGCTGTGCCTGTAGATGCAGCCCAAATTGTGGTGGAATATTTTGAAGACGGTGCCTTTGATCCGCTCGATTCTGCCGCCACCGATGAGATATTTGTCACCGATCGCTGGTTTGAAATTGCCGATACCTTAACCCCTCCTCCAGGCACGCGCTGGATTCGGATTCGGCTGATTAGCGTGAAATATGGCGGCTATGACAGTGACGGTTATTTTGATGACCTGTCGCTGGTTGCACTGCCTTAAATGATGGGTAAACGGCCGTTATCACTTGCCTGTGAAAAAAGCAGATAACGGCCGTGTCTATGCTATGTTTTGTTAATACTAATCCAAAAGTTTGAAATCATAATTTCAAAGCAGGAGCAACAATTAATGTCACTCTCAGCACCAACATCATTAGTCGCTTTGTTAGGAGGAGTCTTGATCCTTGTCGGGGCTAGTTTGATTTTGGCGGGTCTAGGTGTTGTTACAATTAAACAATACATCCATATAGAAAGAAGTAAAGGGGCTTGGATTTCAGGAATGTCATTAGTCTTAATTGGTGTCATTCTTTTAATCACAGGTACCCCTGAAAATCCCCCCGTGTTAATACCCACTGTATCCCCTGTTGCAGACCCTGAAGAAAAAGATAATGAAAACGTCATTGACACGTCTGTCCCTATCTCAACCTCATACTTGGAAGCATTTGACGCGTCTGAATTGTCAGCATTATGGGTGAGTAATAATGCCCAAGGATTCAATATTGAAGATGGTCGCCTTGCGTTTGATTTCACAGCCCCACTCGATGAAACCTGGAATTCTAGCTTTATAGAGTTTAAGGAAGTTTACAAAAATGGCCGACATATCACCTCTATCCAATTCCTGCTTAGTACAACGCCACCGTCTACAGAGCAGTTTGCAGTCATCGGTTTCGAAGCAGACTGCTTGGGGGGACAGTTAGATATATTTTTTGATCAAGACGCCAGACTTATTATCAATGATGAGACGGGCGATTATGTTGAATTCGATGGCGATATCGTGTTGCCCCCTCATATACAGCATCAGATCAAACTACAATTTCTTGACGGTAATGTAGAAATCATTATTGATGAAAAAGACATCACGTCCACAATTCCTGGTATTTCATGTACTAATCCTAGTTTTATGAAGTTTTTGGCTGGTGGAAGCGCTGGAGGAACTATTCAAGGTTTCATTGATGATATTCTTATTGAGTTTGAACCATAACGACAATAATGATAAGTCTATTTTTTAAGGAGACGACACCGGCTGTCGCCGACTACGATGAATGAAAATCAGCAGATTTCGAAGATTGATCAGATTTCTCTTAATCTCGCTGTGTAACTCTGTGTTCCGTTTTTTTTGAAGGAGGCGACATGAGCGCAGGCTCAATACCATGAATGAAAAGGACACAGAGTAACACAGATTTCCACAGATTTAATCCGCGTTCTCCGCGGCCTTTTTCAAAGAAAATTAATATCAATCACCAATGACAATGTTGGTTTCCGCTGTGTGCGCGTAACCAGCCCCTGAGATTTATGTGGTAGCAAACGGCCGTTTCCCCGCATGAGGGATAGTGGGCAACGGCCGTAAAATAAAACCCGATAATTTAAGTTGGAGGATAGAAAAAGTGAATGTGACCATAAAAAAACAGATCGGCTTCTTCACAAATTTATTGTTGATGGCTTTATTTATAATCTTTGGTGTGCAAGCGGTTCGGGCCGAATCCGAACCAAACGACTCGTTTGCCACTGCAGATCCCATAAACGTAGGTCTTTCCAATGCCGAAGTTGGGGCAACCTTGACCACAGACGACTATGATTATTATATATTTACCGCAGAAGCTGGTCGTACCTACGTCATTGAAACCTACAACATCCAGGGAGCAGGGAGCGCTACTGGACTATACTTGTATGATGGTAGCCAGGCAGAAATCACAAATGATCGCTATGGACAATATGGTACAGGCAATGCCAATGCCCGTATTCAGCACACTTTTTTAACCAGTGGTACCTATTACATCCTTGTTAGAGATGACCTATCCTTCAATTGGACGGGTACATATTCTTTGCGCATCTTGCCAAAGCATGACGAGCCTGGGGCAGAGTGGAGCTCGGTTAACGACAATGAGCCAAATGACGTCCGTGAGCTAGCGAACCAAATTGGCGTGGGGTTAAGCAATGCCCAAACACACCAGTTATTTAATCATCAGAACTACGTTACGAACAATTCGGATTATGACTACTATTGGTTCACCGCAGAAGCTGGTCGCACTTATGTCATCGAAACTTACAACATTCAAGGGACAGGAGCTAATGCCACTGGTCTTTGGTTGTATGACAGCAGCGGCGCAGAAATCACAAACGATCGCTATGGGCAGTATGGAACAGGCAATGCCAATGCTCGTCTTCAGCACACTTTTTTAACCAGCGGTACCTATTACATCCTGGTTAAAGATGACCTATCCTTCAATTGGACGGGTACATATTCATTGCGCATCTTGCCAAAGTATAACGAGCCTGGGGCAGCATGGAACCCAACTAATGACAATGAACCGAATGATGTCTTGGCGTTAGCAAACCAAATTGGTGTGGGGCTAAGCAATGCTCAAACACACCAGTTATTTAATCATCAGAACTACGTTACGAACCATTCGGATTATGAGTACTATTGGTTCACCGCAGAAGCTGGCCGCACCTATGTCATCGAAACTTACAATATTCAAGGGACAGGAGCTAATGCCACTGGTCTTTGGCTGTATGACAGCAGTGGTGCAGAAATCACAAATGACCGTTATGGACAATATGGTACGGGCAATGCCAATGCTCGTATCGTATACACATTTTCGACAACGGGTACTTACTTTATCCTTGTCAAAGATGACCAATCTTTCAATTGGACGGGAACGTATTCTCTCCGTATCCTCCCTAAGTTTAATGAGCCAGGCGCAGCCTGGAATTCGTCCAACGATTATGAACCGAATGACGTGATGGCCCTTGCCTATCATCTACAGACAGGAGCTGCTAACGGTCAGGCTCACCAATTATTTAATAACCAAAACTTAGTCTCCAGTGGCACCGACTATGATTTTTACCGTTTCACGGCCGAAGCGGGAAAAACATATGTCATACAAACCTATGGCATTCAAGCCACTGGGCGAGCCACTGGGTTATGGCTTTATAATCCATCTGGTACTGAACTAACCAATAATCGCTACGGCAATTCCACAACGGGTACGGCAACCATCGAATATACGTTTACAACTCCCGGTGAATATATATTTTTGGTGAAGGTTGCTCAATCAACCTCCTGGACTGGCTCTTATTCTGTGCGCGTTTGTGAAGAATCATGTAATGATTTTGTTTTCCTACCCATGATCATCCGATAGAGTTATTACAAACGGCCGTTTCCCTTCACAGCCATAAACTGGGAAACGGCCGTTACATCTGCACCTCCCACATCGCCAACCTGTTCTTCCATTGTCAGGTTCTTCACAACATTTTCACCTAAAATTGCGCCGTGGACGACACTTTCCGTCAGAAAGTTTCGTTAACCTTCTTGTGTGCCGCCATTGAAAAATCGGTGGCTGGCGCATTCAGTTTCGCGCAACAACAAGCTATGAAATTTATATTCAGCACACATTTTGAAAGGAGGTTCATCATGAACCGTAAGATGCAGAAATGCACCACCTGGCACCCTTTGGGTATTCAGGGCGAAACGTGGATGGAGGGGCAAACGGCCGTTCCCCACACCGGACGATTCAGTCAACTGGTTAAAGAACCGGTCACGTCACCCACTACGTTTCTCACGATTGATCAATCTGAGAGTTGCGGCTTTCGCCGTATAGCCCGTGTGATCAACTTTTAGTAGTCTCCGTCATCGCCAGGATGCGGGGGAACGGCTGGAAGTTGCCACACCACACTTCCAGCGAGAGCCACAACCACCATTTATCATCAATTGAATAGTTGCCTCTGCGGCTAACCAATAAAATCGAGCATCGCCTGGGCTAACTGCGCTGGCTTATGCACGTGGATGTCGTGGGCTGTTTGCCTGAACCAATGCACACGGGCGTTCTGGATGGCCGCGTTGGCGATGGCTACCTCGTCGTGCTTGCGCTGCGCCCAATCGCTGCCATCATCGGCAGGGCAGATGAGCACGGGCTCCTGAATTTGGGGGTAGAGCGCCTCTGGCTGCTGATCGTACAGCGCCCGCAGGATTTTCATGTGGCGCTCCAGGCTGAGCCACGGCCGTATCGTGCCATCGGGCAAGGTTTCAAAATTGTGCAGGGTGGCCTCTACGCCCGCCTCGCTCCATTCTGGTTGGAAGGTGACCATGCGCGTTTTCATCTCCGTGCGGGGCGTGCCGGTTAGCAGGGGCGGACGCAGCATTTTGGCCACGTGCTCCCACGCTCCCATCCGGTACAGCTTCAAAAAGCCGCCGTCTACAAAAACCAGGTGGCTGGCGACGCCGGGATAGCGTGCGCCAAATTCCAGCACCACATTGCCGCCCCAGCTTTGCCCGGCCAGCACTGGCTTTTCCCAGCCGAGTGCGTCAATCAGCCGGTGCAAGTCGGCAGTGACGGTGGCAAAGTCGTAGCCGTCGTCTGGCTTGTCGCTTTGGCCGTGGCCGCGCTGGTTTACGGCCGTTACCGGATGCCCGTTTTTCGCCAGAACTGTAGCCACACCGTCCCAGGTGCGGGCGTTGCTGGAGAGGCCGTGAATGAGCAGAAACGGCCGTTCCCCCCCACCACGATTCCACTCCCGCACCTGCAACTTCAACCCCACATCCACAAATCGCTCAACTGGTTCCATAATTTGCCTCGGTTACTGCGAAAAGATTTCAAAAGTCTTGCGATTTTTTGCCAACGACTTGCTTTCGCTAAGACTTTTGAAATCTGAAATGCTTGATCTTACAGCGGCTCCAAATACGGCCCGTCTGGCGTGTCGTGGACCTGCCAGCCGAGCGCTTCTAGCTCGTCGCGTAGGGCGTCGGCTTTGGCCCACTCTTTGGCGGCGCGCGCTTCGGTGCGGGCCGCCAGCAGCGCCTCTGCCTTGTCCGACGGCGCTTTGCTGGCATCGGGGGTTTGTTTTTCTTGCTGGCGCTGAACGGCCGTTTGCCAAACCTCGGCCGCAATCCCTTCCCCCGCAGGCGGCAGCTGCAAGTTGCCCAAACGTTCCAGGGGGAAGCTGGTGCGATGGTCGAAAAACTGCTCCTCGTCACCGTCCAGCAGCGTGACGCCGCCATTTCCCTTCACGTGGCATTGGCCTGCGGCAAAATCCAAAATCAGCGAGGTATGCTCGTCGATGCCCACGATTTTATAGCCAGGTGCCAGCATTTGCCGCAGCCGTTCGAACCGCTCCGTGCCCAGGTAGCAATGGCTGGTGTCTAGCTCGCTGCCGCCGTCGCTGTTGTTCCAGTGGGGGATGACGATGAGGGGCAGGCCGTAGTCGCCGGTGAAATTCAGGCCGGTTTTCCAGTGCAAATCCTCGCCCACCTTGTAAATTTCGTACACCGGCATCGTTTGGGCGCTAAAGGCCAAAACGGCCGAACTGGACAAAAACAGCGTCGCCCCCAGCCGCTGCCGGGCCTTGATGATCGCCAACGCCAGGCTGTCTTGCAGCTGGCGGGCGCAGTAGGTGGGGCTGCCTGGTCCCAGTAAAATTTCATCTGCACTGTAAATCGGCTCCAGGATTTCCGGGTTGTCCGGGCTGAATTCGGTGCCTTTTTTGCGGGCAGGCACCTGTTGGATGGTCAGCCCATAATTTTGCAGACGCTTTTCCAGGAATGTTTTGATTTTTCCTGCCACCATTGCAGCGTTGGGTTCAAAACCGGCGGGCGTTTCCAGGATGGCGATACGGCCGTTTTCTGGCAACCGTTTCGCCACAAATTCATGCGTTTTACCGCTGCTCGGCATCGTTTCGCCAGAGCCAAGCAGCACGATTAATCCAGGGGTTTTATTTTCCATGCGTTAGGTTATAGGCAACTTCCACGCGCCCGGCAACCCGTATTTTGAATAGGACACGGATGGCTCTACTGACAAAAGGGTGATTTCACCGCAGAGGCGCGGAGAGCGCAGAGATTTTTCTCTGTTTATCTTTAAAACGCTGCGTCCTTTGCGTCTTTGCGGTTTGTTTATCTGTGTCCAATTTAAGATGGGTAACTTGTTTGGACGAGGCAGAGGCGGAAGCCGTAGCTGCTGTTTTGGTCGTTGGGGCTGCGGCGGGCGCGGAAGGTGGCGTTGGCTGCTTGCGTGTCGCTCCAGTACGCGCCGCCGCGCAACACCATCTCTTCGTACAGCTTCACGTCCGGCGCTTCGCGGCCGTCGGCTGGGTCATACGGATACGGCCGAAAACGGCTCCCCGTCCATTCCCACACGTTGCCGCACATCTCCTGGCAGCCCACGGGCGATGGCTGGGGAAAGCAGCCGACGGCGCTGCTGGTGGCCACGGCCGTTTCGTTCACATTCGCGGTTTGCGGGGTGAGGCTGGTTTGGGCGGGATACGGCCGTTGCGGAGCTGGATTTTCCGTCAGGGGTACGTTGGGTAGCGGATTAGCCATCGCCTGGGCCACTGGCAGCACGATGGGCCGCTGCGGAATCTGCCCGCCGCCCCGCGCCGCCTTCTCCCAGGCGACCTCGCTGGGCAGCTGCACCTGCCAGCCGTCGGGCAAAAGGCCAGCGGCTGGCCACTGGTGGCTGAGCCAGCGGGTAAACGCCAGCGCCTCGAACCAGGTGATGCCCACGACGGGATGGTTGGGCAGGTTGAAGGGACGGCCGTATTCAAACGGCCCCGACCGCCAACCACGCTGCGCCCAATCCTGCACCTCGCCGGGCCGCCAGCGGTTGACGGCGGCGGCTTCTGGCCACAGCTCCGCCATGCCGTAGCCACCTGCGCTCACAAATTCGGCAAACTGCGCCTGCGTCACCGGGAACTGGCTGATCCAGTACGGATCGGGCAAGCCATTGTACTGCGCGGCCTCGTCGGTGCGGCCCAGCCAGAACGAGCCGCCGGGCACGTAGCAAAACGGCATCTCGCCCAGCGCCAGCACGCCGGGGCGCGGATCGCCAAGCTGCCCCAGCAGCTGGCCAGCCTGCACCCGCTGGCTGGCGGGCACGGCGATGCTGGTGGCGGTGTGGACGAGGGCGTGGGGGATTTCTGTTTGTAATTCGGTGGCTAATTCAGTTTGGAGGAGAACGGCCGTTTCCCCCAAAAGCAGCACCGTTTCCCCCGCTTCCGCCGGACTTGCCCCGGCCAGCAGTTGGGCCACGATTTGGTTGGCCACGTCCGGGCGGAACTGCACCTGGGCCAAAATGCCCAGCGTCAGCAAAATCACCTCGTGCCAGCCCGTATCCGCCAATCGGGCCTGGATGGCGGCCAGCAGCGGGGCCACGTCTGCTGCCTCGGCCAAATTGGCCAGGGCCAGGGCGGCGGCGTATTCCTGAAAAGTGAGGTGCAAAAAGCCAAGGCTGTCTGGCGTGGGGGCAATCAGCAGCCCGGTGACCGTTTGCAGCGCTTGCAGCAGGGCGGCGGCGTTGGCCTCCGGGGCCGGATCGTTTTGCGCCGCCAGCAGCCCGATGAGCTGCCGTCGCAGCGCCCCGGTGGGCACCAGGCTGCGTTGGGGACTGGTTTGGTGCATCCACAGCGCCAGCGGAGCCAAAAGTTGCAGCAGTTGCTCTGGGGTAAACGGGCTGTCTAACGGCCGATTCAGGCTGCGGGCGGTTTGCCAATGGTGCAGCAGGGTGTGCAGGTAGACATCGTACAGGGCGACGCGCTTTTGGGGCAAAATGGTGCCCTGCCGTTGAAGCAGCAGCAAAATGGTGCACAGCAGCGGGATGGCGGCTAGCTCCTGCACGGCGCGATTTTGGGCCAGCAGGCTGAGCAGGCGATTTTGTTGGGTAATGGCCAATTCTTCGTTGTTTTGTTGGGTGAGAACGGCCGTCCACTGCCGCACAAACTGCTCGATTTGCCTCCGGTCCAGCGGCACCACGCTGCATTCCAGCAAGCCATCGGCCAGCATGGGCGTGGCCTGGTAGGTGGCCGCCCGGCTGGTGATGACAAATTTGTTGCCGTTTTGCCGCTGAATGGTGAACAGGTCTAGCAGGCGGCTGCTGACCAGATGGCGCTGGGCGGGATTGGTAATTTCGTCCAGGCCGTCTAGCAGCAGCAGGGCGCTGCCGTCGGCCAGGGCGGTCTGGAACAGGCCGTCGAGCGGTTCATCGAAGCCGAGCAGGTGGTAGAAATCTGCCAAAAATTGGCTCAGCGGCAAGTCGCCAGATTCCAGGGCGGTGGCGTAGGCGGAGAGGGAGAGCACCAGCGGCAAGCGGTTGCCCAGCCCAAGCTGCGGGCCGTGGCCGCTGGCCAGCTGGTGGGCCAAATATTTGAGCCAGGTGGTTTTGCCGCTGCCGGGGCCGCCGAGGAGGATGAGGCCATCATTTTTTTGCAGCAGGGTGAGCAGGGGTTGGCTGGGGGGCGGCTGGCTGCTGTCGCTGGGGAGGGTGCGGGTGATACGGCCGTTCAGCGGCACAAACAGCGCGTCTAGCGGCAGTTGGATGGGCTGCTGGCTGGCCTGCCCCATGCCGCGAAAGTCTAAATATTGGTAGCGGCTGCGCAGGTGGGCCAGGTATTTTTGGCGGATGTCGTTGGGGTGTGGGCTGAATTGGGCGGGGTGCCAGGGGTGAGACGGCCGTTCCCGCGCACAAATCTCTAAAAGCTGATTCACCAATCGCCGCCGCTGGCAAAATTCTACCAGGGCCAGCGCCTTCGCCTCCCGCGTTTCCCCACGCAAATTTTCAAACTCAATGCCCAACTCAAAACAAAGGCCACGCAGCTCATCCAGGCTAAACAAGTCGCTGATTTGGGCGGGTAGCGTGCGTAACTCCATGCAAAAACCTCCTAAGGCGTGGCGGTGGGTGTGTTCGTGGCCGTTTCGGTGGGGGGGGCTGTGGCGGGGGGTGTGGCCGTGTCTGTGGGCGTGGGCGTGTTGCTAGGTGTGGGCGTGCTGCTAGGTGTAGGCGTGCTGCTGGCCGTGGGTGTGGTGGATGGCGTGCTGGTGGCCGAGGCCGTGGGCGTGCTGCTGGCGGTTGGCGTTACGCTGGCGGTGGGCGTCTGGCTGGCGGTGGGTGATGCCGTTGGTGTGCCCGTGGCGGTGGCAGTGGCGGTGTTGGTTGGTGTGGCCGAGGCCGTGGGCAGCGGCGGCACGGTGCTGGTGGGCGTCTGGCTGGGGGTGCTGGTGCTGGTTGCCGTGCTGGTTGCCGTCGCTGTGCTGGTTGCTGTGGCCGATGGCGTGGCGGTAGCTGGGGCGGGCTGGACGTTTGGCCCTGGCAGGAAAATTGGCTGACCCGCGTACAGGGTGATAGACGTCAGGCAGTTGGCCTGGACGATCTGGTTCATGGAGACGTTGAAAATTTGGGACAGCCGGAACAGCGTCTGGCCGGGCAAGACGGTGGTGGCTACCCAATTGCTGGGTGGACGGCTGCAAATGGGGGTCGCGATGGGCGTGGTGGCCGGGTTGGGCAGGTACAGCACGGCTACATTTACCAGGCTATCGTTGGGCAAGCAGTTGGCCAGCCGGATTCGCTCGGCAGAGATGCCGAAGCGAATGGAGAGAGCCAGCAGCGATTCGCCAGCAGCGATGGGTGTGGCTACCCAATCTGGCGGGGTGGTGGCGCAGCTGGGCAGAATGCCGTTGCTGTCTGGTTCGAATGCGGCACCGGGTTGGGTGGGGGTGCCGCTGGCCAGGGGAATGGCGGGCAGGGGGGTGCTGGTGGGCGTGGCGTTCAGGTTGCTGATGGCGATGGCAATGGGCGACGGCAAAATTTGCCGTTGGAGGCCGTCCAAATCGGCCAGGAGCAGGGCCAGGACGAGGGTGAAGAGCACGCCGCCGGTGATGAGCAGATGGGTGCGCCAACTGCCGGTGGGAAGCGTTTGCTGGCTCATGCGTTGCTTTGGCTGCCGTTGCTGGGCCTGTCTGGGGCGGCCAGCGGTTCTGGGGCGATGGGGAAGAGCAGCGAGAAGGTGCTGCCGCTGCCGGGGTCGCTTTCTACCCAAAGGCGGCCGCCGTGGGTGTTGGTGAGTTCGTAGGCCATGGAGAGACCGGCTCCGGTGTCGCCCAGGCCGCCGATGAGCGGCCGTTCTGCTTCGTAGTGGGGGTTGAAGACGCGGGGCAAATCTTCCTGGCGGATGCCGCTGCCGCTGTCGCTGATGTTGATTTGCAGGAAGCGGATCATTTCGTGGGCGTTGATGTTGCGGTCGGGGATGGATTGGGCGTGGGCGGTGGCGATGATACGGCCGTTTTTGCCCGAGGCCAAACAAGCGTTGCTGAGTAAATTGCTAAAAATTTGGTGCAGGGCGCTGCGACTGACGGGTAGGGCGGGCAAATCCTGGTCGATGTCCAGGTCTAGCTGTAGGTTTTTGTCGCGCAGATGGCTGACGACGCCGTTTACGGCCGTTTCTAGCACCTCGCGCACGTTGACCAGCTCTTCTTCTGCGGTGGCCTGTGGTTCGGTGGCAACGGTGAGCTGCAAAATTTGCTCTAGTAAACTGCCCATTCGTTCGGTGTTGGCCTGAATGCGCTGCAAAAAGTCGCGCTGCTTGACGCCCAAAATCCCCAGCGTTTCGCCTAGCATCAGGTCGGTAAACCCGCCGATGGAGGTCATGGGGGTGCGCAGTTCCTGAATGAGGGAGATGAGCATTTCATCGGCGGTGCCGCGATCGCGCTTGGCCAGCTCGCTTTCCAGGCGAGAAATCCGCGCCTGGGCTTCTTCTAGCTGGCCAGAGTAGCGGGTGATGGTGAGCATGACCCATTCGGTGCTGAGGCCGCCTTCGCCTGCGGAGGCGAGGGCCATCGCTTCTTCGGCTTCGCTGAGGGATTCGCGCAGGGTGGCGTTTTCTTCTTCGAGCGCTTTGATTTTTTCGTCGCGGCTGAGCGTTTCGATCTCTTCCAGGGTGGCGGCTAAATCCTGGGCGCGGCGGCTGGCGGTGGCGGCGCGGGTTTCGGCTTGCAGCAGCCGGTTGTTGGCGATCTCTAGATTTTGCACCAGCCGTTCTCGCTCTTCTTCCAGGGCAATGAGACGGCCGCTTAGGTTGGGGTCGATTTCGCTGGGCAGGGGTGGTTCGGGGAGTTCTGCGGCGGCTACGGGCGGTGGGGGCGGCTGGGTTTGGCTGTTGCGCACGGCCTGGGTGATAAATTGGGCCAATCCGGGCATGATTTGCTGTTGGGAAGTGGGCCATTGGATACGGCCGTCTGGCAAGGCCAAAATGAGCAGGCCAATCGTTTCATTTTGGTGCTGCAACGGTTCTACCAGCAGCCCGCCCAACGCGCCGATGCCCAGCGCTTCGTACAGGGCGTACACTTGCCGCGAGCGGGAGCCGGTGAGGGGCAGGTGGCGGCCTTGGCCAGACTGCATCAGCTCGGCCAATGGCTGCCAATCGGACAGGTGAATTTGCCAGGTGCGGGGGGCGTTGGTTTGTGGCTGGGGCAAATTGCTGATGATGCGCAGGCTGTCTGGCGCTTCGTCGGGGCGCAGGGCAATGCCCACGAAGGCGGCGTCGCTAATGCGGGCGACCATTTGGGCGGCGGTTTGCAGGCGGCTGCGGGTGTTGTCTGATTCAATAACGGTGGCGGCCAGGGCCAGCGAGCGGTTGAGCTGCTCATGAGCGGGCAGGGTATTGAGCTGCAAGGCGACGAGTGGGGCCAGCGATTCGCGGTAGGTCATGATGGCCCACAGCGGCAGAGCGGCCAGGTAGCCGAGGCGAATCCAGTAGGGAATGTCGGTGCCAGACGGGATGAGTTCGGGATAGTTCCAGAAGTGGGCCAGGTGGGTTAGCAGCAGCAGGCTTAAAATGAAGGGGCGCATGGTGAGGCGAAGACGGCCGTTTACCAAAGTAACCATCAGCCCTGCCGCCAATAGCCCAATCTGCACCAGCCCCCAGATGGTGGCCTGGGTGGTGCCGTTGTAGGGCAGCTGGTTGGGTACGGGGGCGTCGGCCACCTGGGCGGCCCAGGCTTGGGCAAAGGAAAGCCCCATGATGCCCACGACCAGCAAAGCCAACAGCAGCAGGATTTGGCCCAGGCGGGGCACATTTTGCGGTGCGGGTATGAAGGCCCAGAGGAGGAATACGGCCGTTACCGTGTTAATTGTTTGCTCCAGCGGCGGCAAAATGACGATGGCAGAGACGTTGTTGTTGATGATCACCAGGCTGGCGATGAGTATAATGAGGCGGCCAGCAATGAGCAGGGCGGCGGCGAGGGCGGTGCGGACGGCCGTACGATCCTGCTTGTCGCGTCGCCATTGGCTAAAGGCAATCCCCAGCACGGTTTGCAGGGCAAACAGCGTCACTAGATGGTAAACGATGTTGCCGGGCGATTCAGTTAGCAGCTGGATGATTTGTGGTAACAACGTCATGGTTAGGGTAAAAATCGGTTGCCTGCCTGACAGGCTTTCTTATGTAAGGTAATGAATTATAGCATAACAGAGCGTGGGGGTGATGGGTGTAAAAGAGGAGTTAAAGGTGACGACAAGGTGACGGGGTGACAAGGTGACAAGGTGACGAGATGATTGGAGGATTTGGATATGTCTGAAGAGAAAGTGAGGCTGGGGCGGGATGCGGTGGTTTCTTTGCGGGAGATTACGAAGGAGACGTTACGGCCGTTTCTAAAAATGAAGGTGGCCGAGCCGCAGCAAACTATGGTGGCCAACAACGCCGTTTCCATTGCGCAGGCGCATTTTGAGCCGAAGGCGTGGTTTCGGGGCATTTATGCGGATGAAACGCCGGTGGGGTTCATCATGCTGTTTGATGATCCGGAGGAGCCGGTTTACTTTTTGTGGCGGTTGATGGTGGCGGAGGAATTTCAGGGGATGGGATACGGCCGTAAAGCGATCGCCCATCTTATCGACTACGTTAAAACCCGTCCCCATGCCACTGAGCTAAAAGTGAGCCATGTCAAAGAGGTGCCCGGCAATCCAGGACCCTTTTACGAAAGGCTGGGCTTTGAATACACGGGCGAAGAGGATGGCGGTGAATTGGTGATGCGGTTGAGGCTGTAGACAGGTTCTTGAGAAATTGATCGGTGCGTGAAACGGGATTTTTCTTCACGTTTCACGCGTCACGATTCCTTCAAATTTGCCGCCAAAAACCGCGCCGCTTCTTGCTCGGCCCAGCAGTTGAGGCGGCCGGGTTGCCCTTCTATGAAACCCAGATGACCACCTTGCGCGGTAATGCCTGCGGTGAGGCATGGGTTGGCGGCGATTGTTTCATACGGCACATCGTCTGGCGCAAAGAGCGGATCATCCAGGGCACGCAGGATGAGCGTGGGCACCTGGATGTGGGGCAAAAATTGGGCGGTGCTGCACTTTTCGTAATAATCATCTGCGCTCAGAAAGCCGCCCAGCGGCGCAGTGCCCCAATGATCAAATTCGCGGAATGTTTTGGCTGCCAGCACCTTGTTCAGGTCCACTTCTGAAGCGAGCAAATCGGCCTTTGCCCGTACTTTTTGGTGTAGGGATTTCAAAAAGTGACGCGTGTAAAAGCGGGAAAGCCCTTGTTCAAGTAAGGCAGAGCTGCTTTTCATGTCGAAGGGTGGGGAGATGGCAACGGCCGTTTCCACCCAATCTCTCGCCCCTGCGCCCCGTTCCCCCACAAATTTCAGCGTCAGGTTTGCTCCTAACGAGAAGCCAATCAGCCCCCGCCTGCTGGTGGGGAACCAATTGGCCAGAGTCTCTAGCACCAGCGCCACGTCATCGGTAGCCCCGGAGTGGTAAAAGCGGGCGGTGCGGTTTATCTCGCCGCTGCACGAGCGGTAGTTGATGCCCACGCTGCGCACGCCTAGCTGGGCCAGCTGGCGGTACGTTTCACAGGCGTAGCCGCGCCGGGCGTTGCCCTCTAGCCCGTGCAGCAGCAGCACCAGCGGCGCGTCATTGGGCAGCAGATAGCCCGCCACCTCGGGGAAATCAATGTCAATAAAATCGCCATCTGGTGTATTTAAGCGGCGACGGTGGAAGATGATGCCAGCCTTGCGGCGAGCCAATCGGCCGAAAATGGTTTGCGTGTGGCCGCCAGCCAGCCAGTTGCTGGGTACAAAGGGTGCGAGTTGGAAGGTAGACATAGCTGTTTTTGCGCACGTAATTTTGCGTACGTAATTTAGTTGCCGGTATTTTGGGGGATTACGGCCGTTCTGGCAAACTGAAGGGGCAAATTAATGGGCTCTTTGGGATTTCCTGGGGTTAGCAACGAATTATCACGAAAATTCGTGATAATTCGCGTTAATTCGTTGCAAAAATTAGCCTGCCCCCGCCAAATCCTAAAGACCCAATTAATGATGATCGCAGCAAGCTTACTTGCTGGTTTGCAAAAAACCGCAGGTTTGTTATTATTCTCCACCGTTGCACAGCAAAATTTAATATCTGCTGCTTTCCGCTTCTGAACGTGATTTAGGGGCAAAGCTCGCCAGAGTAATTCCAAGGAAAGGAGGTTAGCAACGTGCGAGAGTACGAAGTTACCGTTATTTTTCAGACCAGTTTAGATGATGAGGCCCGTTCTACGTTGGTAGGGCGCGTTTCCGGTTGGTTGACCCACAGCGATGAAGAGGCCGACAAGCCTGTACAAAACGTCTGGGGCCAGCGCCGGTTGGCTTATCCCATTCGCAAGCATTCAGAAGGTTACTACATTTTGTTCGATGCCAAGCTAGACCCAGAACGTCTGAACGACATCGAGCGCAATATGCAGTACACCGACAGCATTTTGCGCTACATGATTGTACGCAAAGAGCAATAAACAAAAATCGTAACTATTCAGCTTCCCTGGCTTAGGGTCTGCCTAGTTACCAAAAATCGCAAATAAGGCTATTGCTGGTTGATTGTTTAACTTTTGTGCAACGGATGTGCGCAATTAACCGACAATGACTGAAATTTTACAAGTGAACAAAGGGTAAATCCCCCATTGTTGGGAGTGTGTCATGAACAAGGGGCTGAATAAAGTCATGATTATTGGTTGGGTCGATGGTGAGCCAGAAGTGCGCGAGACGCCCAATGGTCGGCCAGTCGCCTCATTCAGCGTGGCAACTTCTCGCACCTGGACATCTTCAGATGGGGCCAGGCATGAAGAAACGGAATGGTTTAATGTGGTGGCCTGGGGCAATCTGGCCGAGATCAGCAGTAAGCGGCTGGGGCATGGTCAGCAAGTGTATGTGGAAGGGCGTTTGCAAACCCGCAGTTGGGATGATAGCAACGGCCAGAAGCATTTTCGCACAGAAGTCATTGCCCATGAGCTAATTGCCATGGCAGAAAATAGCATTTAACCATTTTGGCTTTTGCCGGGGATTCCCTGGACTTTTTGAGAGGATAAAAAAATGCGTTCTAAAACACGTGGACCTAAAAGAAAACGGTCTTGCAACTTTTGTGCAGATGGTGTGAAAGTGATTGATTACAAGCAGCACGAGATGCTGAGCCGGTATGTGAATGAGTACGGCCGTATCCGCCCGCGTCGGCAAACTGGGACTTGTGCCAAGCACCAACGTGCCCTGGCTGTGGCTGTTAAACGCGCCCGGCACATTGCCTTGCTGCCTTTTGCAGACGAATAATCACTCTCCATTCAAAATCACGATGATACGGTAAACCTTATCCTCCTGGAAACGCTTTTTGTTTCTGGGAGGATTTTTGTGGTGAGTACCGGATCGTTGGAGCAATAGATAAATCATGGCAAAAAAACAAGACAAATTAACCGTCGATGAGCAGCGCCAATCGCGTAAAGAGGTGCTGTTGGCGCGTAAACAAGCCCAACAAACCCGCCAGATTCGCCTGGGTGTGGCCATTGTGGGTGGGCTGCTGCTGGTTGTCTTCCTGGCAGCAATTATTAATGAACTCATTATTGCCCCCAATCAGGCCGTGGCCATTGTAAATAGCGAAGAGATTTCGCTGAGTGATTGGCAAGATCGGGTTCGTTTTGAACGGGCACAGCGCATCATTTTGCTGGAAAATCAGCTAGAAGCGTTCCAGGGCAACGTGGGCATTGTGCAGCAGTTTGCTGGCCAAACCATCAATGAACTGCTGCTCGCTGAGCAGCTGGGCCAGGCCGCCCTGAACCAGATGATCGATGAGGTTGTGATCCGCCAGGCGGCGGAGGCCCGGGGCATTACGGTAACGGATGCAGAGGTGGAAGCCGAAATTGGGGCGACGTTTAACTTTTTTGATGGCGGGCTGCCGACGCCATTCCCCACCGCTACGGCAACGGTAGAGCCGACGCCTTCTATTACGCCGCTGCCAACGGCCGTTATCACCGACATCGTTCCTACCAACACCCCATTTCCCACCGCTACGCTAGGCCCAACCAACACGCCAGCGCCGACGGCAACGGCCGTTTCCGCCGATGCGTTCCAGCAAGAGTTTAGCGATTTTATGACCCAATTTGGCGACCTGGGCGTGTCTGAAGCGCAGTACCGTGAAATCGTTCGGTCGCAAATGTACCGGGAGCGATTGCTGGAACAGCTGGCTGTCGAGCATGAACTGTCTGATGAGGCCGAGCATGCCAGCTTCTTTGTGTTGCAGTTCGACACAGAAGAAGAGGCCAATGAAGCCGCCGCCATGATTGCCGACGGCGATTACCTGGCGGTATGGAACGAGGTGCGCAGCCTGGTGCCCGATGCTGACTCGCTCACCACGGCTATTGCCACCGAAGTGCTGTGGCGAACCGAGGATGCGGTTACCACAAACTACGGGCTGGAAGTTGCCGAGGCGGCCTTTGGCTTGCCGGTGGGGGCGTCTAGTGAGGTGATCACTCGGGCGATAGATGCCACAACCACCCAGTATTACCTTATCCAGGTGTCTGGGCGAGAAGTACGGCCGTTGTCTGCAACTGAATACCAAACGTTGCAGCTGGAAGATTTGGCCGAATTTATCAATGAGCAGCTAACGGGCAACCTTACCCTGACAGAGTACGATCGGGGCCGTACACCAACGAACCCGGTGTTGGATCCGCTCTTCACGGCACCGCCAACCGCTACGCCTACCGTGCCAAGCGGCGGTTAGGGTTCATTCAGTTCGGTTAAGGGCTCAATCTTTTTGCAATTTGCATTCTTTTATTGAGGGCAGGTCATCGACCTGCCCTTATTTGCGTTAATTGGCAGTTTGGGCAAAATCATGGGTATGGATGCGGAAACAATCTGGTTAGAAGGCTCAATTTCGGTAGAAGCGGCGCTGTTGGGCGGTTGTCGGTCTGTGTTGGCTGTGTATGTGCAAACCGGAAACGGCCGTCGCTGGGAGCGTCGCCTGGCCCGGTTGCAGCAGCTGGCCCGCCAGGCACGGGTGCCGCTACAGCTGGTAGATGAGGCATTTATTGCCGGGCGGGTGACGGGCAATACGCATGGTGGGGTGGTGGCGCAAGCTGGCCCTCGGCAGTTTGTTGCGCTGGAGGCGCTGGTAGATGGGGTGGAACGGCCGTTCATTGTCATGCTAGATGGCATTGAAGATCCGTATAACTTTGGCCAGGCGCTGCGTTCGTTGTATGCGGCGGGGGCCGCCGGGGTCGTGGTGCGGCCTCGCAACTGGTTTACCGCCGCCGGCATTGTGGCCCGCGCCTCGGCTGGTGTGTCTGAGCAGATGCCCATCGCCATTGCCGAAACGGCCGAGCAGGCCGCCGACACCTACCGCCAGCTGGGTTTGCGAATTGCCGCCACCAGCAATCAAAATGCCGTCCCCCTCTACGAGGCGAACCTCACCGAGCCGCTCTTTTTGCTGCTGGGCGGCGAAAAACGGGGCATCACCCGCTCCTTTTTGGCCCAGGCAGACCTGATTTTGCAGATACCGTACCAGCAGACCAATTTTCAGCAATCGTTGGGCGTGGTGGCGTCGGCTGCCATCGTCGCCTTTGAAGCGATGCGTCAACGGAAAAGTTACAGCTTATGACCGAGTCGGCAACTTCTGAAACAGTGATGGCGAAAAAAGCGGGGTGGAAAACGGCCGTAAACATCATCGGCCCTGTGCTCGTTACCCTGGTGACCCTGGTGTTGGTTATCGAAATTGTTTTCCGGCTGTTTTACCAGCTCATTCCCATCGAGGTGTGCGCTGCTGACCCGATCATTGGCACCTACATTTGCCAGCCTTATTTTGAGTACGACAAGCCAGTGCGCATTGGCTACCGCTACACGCCCAACTTTACGCTAGAAGGATTATGGAACCCCGCCAATCCCTACCTGGCCAATTCCGATGACAGCACGGTGCCTAGCGACCGGGACGACTCTTTTGAATACCGCTTTGCGACCGATGACCACGGTTTTCCCAACGAACCGGCCGTCTGGCAAGATCAGT
Organism: Candidatus Leptofilum gracile; assembly: GCA_016713825.1. Classification (GTDB taxonomy): domain Bacteria; phylum Chloroflexota; class Anaerolineae; order Promineifilales; family Promineifilaceae; genus Leptofilum; species Leptofilum gracile. Next base: position 346,637 of record JADJOJ010000010.1, read on the forward strand.
ACAACATAGTGATCGCCGGGGACTCTTTCACGATTCGCACCGCGCCCACCACCTGGATTGAACGGCTGGAGCAGTACGCGGGTGAGGAGATTTTGGCGCTGGGCGCTCCCAGCTGGAGCACGCTCAACGAGGCGGAAGCGATCCGGCAGTTTGGGCTGGATAAGAACCCGGAATATGTGCTGCTGATGTTTTTTGAGGGCAACGACATCATCAACACCCAGCAATATCTGGAGCGGCGCGACAGCGGGTTGGATTGGCGCGAATATGATATGCAGGATGTCTCCTTTTACCGGCGGCTGCTTACGCCCCATTTTGTGGCCTACTTTTGGCAAAAGCTGTTTCCGCCAGAGCCGGAAGCCACCCCCGACTACCGCTATCCGGTGGTGGCCAGCACAGAGGCGGGGCTGATTGAGACGGTGTTCAAAGATGTGCATTTGCTGCCGTTGAGTGCAGATTATGAGACATTGGCGGCTTCTGATGAGTTTACGGCCGTAAAATCCACCCTCATCACCCTCAACGAAGCAGTGGCGGCCCAGGGTGCCCAACTGGTTGTGGTTTATATTCCCAGCAAGGAACATGTGCTTTGGTCGCGCATTTGGGACCCAGAAGATGTGAACAACGTGCTGGAGCGCACGGTTACGGTGACGCTTAGCGGGGGGGATTCTGGCTATTTGCAGTGGGAACCCAACTATTTGAGCTACGACAAGTTTGGCGAAACCACTCAGGCGCAGGAGCGTTTGATGGAAACGTTCACCACCGAGGCGGGCATTCACTTTTTGAACCTGTCACCCATTTTTTGGGAACAGAGTATTCAAAAGGGGGAGTTGTACCATTACGGGGATCCGCACTGGAACCAGGCGGGCAATGATTTGGCGGCGGACGCTATTTGGGCATTTTTACAAGCGTTGAACGAGTAGGATTGGCTGGTTACTTTTTGCGTTTGGTGAGTTTGCGCCAAAAGTAGACGGTTGTGCCCAGGCCGATGATGGTTCCGGATAGCACAAAGGCAACGGCCGTTGCCATGATACCGACATTGGATTCAGTTGGTACATTTAGCACGGTGATGACCAGCCCCACCAGCGCCATCACCATCACCCCGCCCACCACGCCAAAGAGCGATCCCCAGATGAGGGCGGCAATGAGGGGGGAAGGAGGGGTGGAAACGGCCGTTAATACCGACTTTAACGGTTCAGGCAAATCCTGAGGCGGAATTTTTGCCCCCATCTGCAACCGTAAAATGGCCCAATTAATTGCCTCACGCTGCGCCGGGTCGGCAATCTCCCGCAGCGAAAAATACACCTTCTCGTCACGTTGAATCACCGAACGCGCACTGAACTCATCCACCAGTCGTGCCTGAAGCATCTGTTCACGCAGGGCAGGCTGGGTAATGAGCAGCAGTTCGTTGTCCAGCGGCATTGGGGGGGTAAGAATCATCATAATCCTTGCATTATGATTGCCTGAGAGAAGCAGGGTCAACGGGACTTATGGTCTACCGTTTTCGCCCTTGAAGGAGTGGCGTGTTATAATTTTCTCGCTCTTTTCAAGACCAACTGTGAACAAAAAAAAACTTTTTAGACACAATCCAAACCGACCCATCCATCCAATATTGCAAATGATGGAAATCCCCCACTAAAGGAGTGAATACGTGAATCTGCACGAATATCAAGCAAAACGACTGTTTGCCGAACATGGCGTGCCGATTCCCAACGGTGATGTCGCCTCAACACCAGCCGAGGCGCGAGAAATTGCCAGGGAATTAGGTGGCAAAGTGGTTGTTAAATCCCAGGTGCTCATTGGCGGGCGCGGCAAAGCTGGCGGCATTAAGCTGGCGAACAACGCCGATGAAGCCGAAGCGGTAGCCAGCCAAATCTTGGGCATGAGCATTAAAGGCTTTCAGGTCAACAAAGTGCTCATAGATCAACAATCTCCTGGCGGTATTGACCAGGAAATTTACCTGGCCGTGCTCATCGACCGGGCCAAGCGCCGCCCCATGGTGATGGCCTCTGCCGAAGGTGGCATGGACATTGAAGAAGTAAACGAGCGCAGCCCTGAGAAGATTTTCCGGGTATACATTGAGCCAGCTTTGGGCGTTCGGGGTTACCAGACCACTTACCTGGCTTCAGCGATGGATTTGCCCCGTGAGCTGTGGCGAGATTTCCACAAAATTGTGGCCGGCTTGTATTCTTGCTTTAAAGCCAACGATGCTTCTTTGACTGAAATAAACCCGCTGGTGATTACCGGCACCGGCAAACTAATGGCCCTCGATGGCAAGATGTCGATCGACGACAATGGGTTGTATCGCCAGCCCAAGCTGGCCGAAATGCGGGATGTGGATGAAGAAACGGCCGCAGAAAAAGAAGCCCGCCTCAATGGCATTAACTTCATCCAGCTAGATGGCAACATTGGCTGCATGGTGAACGGGGCCGGTTTGGCAATGGCTACCATGGACGTGGTTAAGAAGTTTGGCGAGGCATACAACTGCGCCCCGGCAAACTTTTTAGACATCGGCGGCGGGGCCAAGGCCGAGCAGGTGGCAACGGCCCTGCGTCTTATCTTGTCAGACAAAAGCGTCAAGGCCGTGCTGATCAATATCTTTGGCGGTATCACCCGGGGTGATGAGGTGGCCAAGGGCATTATTGAAGCGCTGGCGCAAGTGCAAACAGACGTGCCGATGGTGGTGCGCCTGGCAGGAACAAATGCTGCGGAAGGGATGGCAATTTTGGCGGATTCAGAAATGGAAACGGCCGTTACCCTCTCCGACGCAGCCCAAAAAGCGGTTGCCGCTGCAAAGGGAGCCATGTAATGAGCATTCTCGTCAATAAAAATACGCGTCTTGTCGTTCAAGGAATCACAGGGCGGGAAGGGACCTTTCATTCTACTCAGATGATTGAGTACGGCACCAACGTTGTCGCGGGCGTTACCCCTGGTAAAGGGGGCCAATGGTTTAGCACCGACAATAAAAAGGTGCCAATTTTTGATACCGTCAAGGAAGCCGTCGTGGCGACCGATGCCAACGCCGCGCTCATTTTTGTGCCCGCCCGCTTTGCTGTAGATGCCATCTACGAAGCCGCCGATGCGGGCGTAGACCTGGTTGTTTGCCTGACCGAGCATATCCCCGTGCTAGATATGATCGCTTGCCGCGCCTACCTGGACACGCTTAGCGTGCGCCTGATTGGGCCAAACTGCCCCGGCTTGCTAACCCCTGGCGAGGCCAAAGTTGGGATCATTCCTGGCTCCATTGCCATACCGGGTAACGTGGGCGTGGTATCCAAAAGCGGTACGCTCACCTACGAGGTGATCGACGCCCTCACCAAGCTGGGCATCGGCCAATCCACCTGCGTGGGCATTGGCGGCGACCCCATTGCCGGAACCAACTTCATCGACGTGCTGGCCTTGTTTGAAGAGGACCCAGCCACGGAGCAAATTGTGATGATTGGCGAAATTGGCGGCAATGCCGAAGAGCAGGCAGCGGCGTACATTGCCCAGCACGTAACCAAGCCGGTGACCTCGTTCATTGCGGGCCGCACGGCACCGCCTGGCAAGCGGATGGGCCATGCCGGGGCTATTGTTGAAGGCAAGAGCGGCACGGCCGAAAGCAAAGTTGAAGCGTTGCGCGCTGCCGGTGTTCGTGTAGCCGATAATCCAGACGATATTGCCAAGATCGTCGCCGAACGACGGTAATCAGGGAAGCAGTAATCAGTAATCAGTAATTAGTGATAATCAACTGACTACTGATTACTGACTCACTGTCCACTGAAAAATGCGTGTCATTAGCGGGAGCGCCAGGGGAAGCCGATTGAAGCGGGTGCCGGGGGATTCCACCCGTCCTATCATGGATCGCGTCAAAGAGAGCTTGTTCAACATTTTGGGCAAGGTGGATGGCGAGGTGTGGCTAGACCTGTTTGCCGGAACGGGGCAGGTGGGGATTGAAGCGCTCAGCCGGGGGGCGGCTGAGGTGGTGTTCATCGACAAAGTGCGCCCGGCGATTCAGACGATTCAGGCCAACCTGAAGACAACACGTTTGCACAACAGCGCCCAGGTGGTGCAGGCGGATGCGTTTGATTATTTGAATCGGAGTGGCGTGCGGCAAGGGGACAACGGCCGTTTCCATCTCATCTACATCGCTCCCCCGCAATATTTGGGTTTGTGGCAAAAAGTAATGGCGGTGCTGGATGAACGGCCGTCTGCCTGGCTAACTTCTGCGGGCATCGTTGTGGTGCAAATCGACCCCAAAGAGTACGCCCCCCTCACCTTGCAAAACCTCTCCCTGTACGACAACCGGATTTACGGCAATACCCAACTTTGCTTTTACGAGCAGTTAGAAACCGAATAGTTCCATTATTGCTGCAAGGTTAGTTGGATGACGCATTGGGCGATGATGTTTTGCGCCTGATCGGCCGCAGAGAGGCGAATGAGGTACGGCCCAGATTGCCACTGGCTCAGGTTAACGCTGCCCAGAAAGCCATCTTGAACGCTCTGCTCAATGTTGCGCCCCAGTAACGAAGCCCATTGGCCACCAGTTTGCGGGCCGTTGGCTTCCAGGGTGTAGTAGCCAAAGTTCTCAAAATCGGCCGTGCCGTTGAAGGTGATGGTGCCAGCCACCACGGAGCCATTGCGCGGATCGCTGATGTTTAGCTGCACGGTACAGCCGACGGAAGGGGTAGGGGGAGGCAGCGGGGTGCCAACGGCCGTTGCCGTTTCCTCTGGCGTTGCTTCCTCTTCCGGGTTTGGGGCTGGTTCGCCAGGGTTGCTGGCCAGGGTGATGGTGGGCACCAGCGGCGGCGTAGAGGTTGGTTGGCGCGTCAGCAGCGGCGTGGGCGATGAAAGCGGCGTGCGGAAAATGTCTGGCGTGGGCGTTGGGTCACGGAACAGCGTTTCTGGCAGCGTGGGAGCAACCTGGTCGTTGACATAATACACCCCGCCGATGATGCCCGCCAAAAGCAGGATCGCCATGAGCGCCGTGTTGCGAAGTTGTGTGTTGGTTTCGCGCTCCAGGTTAAAAACGGCCACGCGCAGCTGCCGCTGTGCCCGAAAAAATTGGCTAATGTACCAAAATAAGCCCAGCGCCGAGACAATATAAATCCAGACGTCGTTGCGTAGAATGAAGAGGTAAAATTGATTCATGATGGCTTCGCAAGTGTGACAAACAAACAGGTGGCGCACAATTTTGTGCGCCGCCTGATTTTAACGTATTTGCAGGCTTTTTACCTGTTGGCAATTGTATCGTGGAATTAGAGCTGTTGCAGCACGCCGCGCAGCAAGGTGGTGAGTTTAGGAATGATTTGCTTGCCAGTTTCTAATACTTCTTCATGATCTAGCACGGTACCAGGTTTGGGATCTGGCACGGCCATGTTGGTGATGGAGGAAACGCCCATGATTTTCATGCCGGCGTGGCGGGCGACCACAACGGTAGGCACGGTAGACATGCCCACGGCGTCTGCCCCGACAGTGCGCAGGAAGCGCAGTTCGGCGGGGGTTTCAAAGCTGGGGCCGGCCACGTAGGCATAGGTACCTTCTTGCAGGGTGAAGTTGTTGGTTACGGCCGTTTCCTTTGCCAGCGTTCTTAGCCCCAAATCATACGTGCCAATCATGTCCATAAAGCGGGGGCCAATGCGGTCATCGTTGGGGCCGCGCAGCGGATTCAACCCAGCCATGCCTAAAAAGTTGATGTGGTCGGTGATGAGCATCAGGTCGCCCGGGCTAAAGCTGGCGTTGATGCCACCTGCCGCGTTGGTAACGATGAGCGTTTTTATGCCCAGGGCGTTCATCACCCGCACGGGTAGGGTGATCTGATCCATGTCGTACCCTTCGTAAAAATGGGCCCGACCTTGCTGCACCAGCACTGTTTTGCCTTCCAACGTGCCAATGACTAAACGGCCGCTGTGCCCAACGACGGTGGATTGCGGCCAGCCTGGAATTTCTTCATAGGCAATGATCTCTGGGTTTTGGATGCTGTTGGCCAGCTCGCTGAGGCCAGAGCCAAGTACCAGGCCAACGGTGGGTAGGTAGGTGGTTCGTTGGCGGATGGCTTGAACGGCCGTTTCTACCTGTTTAGCGGTTTCCGTGGTGGTCATGTTTTCCCCTAAAAATAATAGACCACGACAAGGTTGCCGTGGCGTAAGATTTTGTTGTGAAGACGGTGATGGCTTATTCGGCCGTTTCGTTTTCTTCCAGCTGCGTATAGATTTGCGTGGTTGAAATGTTGGCGTGGCCAAGCAACTTTTGCACTTCCTGCAGATCAGAGCCGCTGTTGAGTTTGTGGGCGGCAAAGCTGTGGCGCAAGGTGTGGGGGGTAACGGCGACGCTTAAATCGGCTTCTTTTGCATATGCTTTGATGATGAGCCACAAGCCCTGCCGGGTAAGCTGCTGCCCACGGTGGTTGAGGAACATGGCAGTTTCATCTTTATCTTTTACGAGGAACGGCCGTCCTTCTTCCATGTAGTTTTCTAGAATCACCTTCGTGTATTGATCGAATGGCAGTTCGCGCACCTGGTCATCTTTGCCCGGGCAGTAAAGCACATTGTTTTGAATATCGACATCTTCCAGCTGCAAAGAGACAACTTCTGTCACCCGCATGCCCGTGGAATAAAGCATGTTTAGCAAAGCCATATCCCGTAGATTTTTGGGCGATTTTTTGGTGGAGGGTGCCTGCAATAACCGTTCTACCTCCTCAGAAGAGAGTGTTTTGGGTAGACGTTTCTTAACCTTAGGAGAATCAATATCCGTAGTGGGATTTTCTTGGATAAGGTGATTAGAATACAAATAGTTGAAAAACGACTTTACAGCTGCTACCTTGCGTGCCACCGAGGAAGAAGCGTAAGGCTGGTCCTTCATAAAATCAACGTAATCATTGATTTTTTCCGGACCAATATTTTTCCAGCTGCCTGCACTATTTAAATTATGATCTTGCAGGTATGATACAAATTGACCCAGGTCATTTTTGTAGGCAGCGATCGTGTTGCTGGAATAATTGTACTCTTGTTGAAGGAAATTCAGGAAGGCGAGCAGCTGTTCTTCCATCGCCTCACACTCCTTGCTATGCCCAGGGTCTTTATTGAGGGACTAAATTCGTGTAGCAACAAGCGCATCAAAAGTATGCAGTAAATACGCTTGTCTACCGAGGGAGGAGCCACTCTAAAGATTTGTTTTCGTGCTGAGCCAGAAAGTGCCAGATGAAAAGATATCGGACAACTTAATTTAAGATTATGTAAGTTAAACTAGGGGCATTATAACAATTACTTTTCATAAGATCAAATATAAATCAACATAATGATCTTGTTTTGGGTAGGTTATTTGTGCTACACGAATGAATTGTGTTATATGGTAAATTTAGGTTGAGTTTGTACGGGCTGGGGGGTAACGGCCGTCCCTCTAATTTTTATGAATGGATGGCGCTACTGAAAAAAGGGTGATTTCACCGCAGAGGCGCGGAGAGCGTAGGGATCTTTCTCTGGTAATTTTTAATACTCTGCGTCCTTTATGTCTTTGCGGTTTGTTTTTTCAATGGACTCATTGATGAGTAGGTTCGGTTGTTGAGGAAGAACTGGTATCATAACGTGTTACAAATCAGTTTGGCACATTGGTCTGGCAAAAAGTGGTACTTTGGGGCCAAGACGCTGAACTGTAAGGATATCCTTTAGAAAGGTTGTGTAAAGAAATGAAGAGTAATTTTAAAGATGAAAATAAAGCTTTAAAGTTTGAGGCATTGTTTCGTCGGGGCAGTGAGTTGCTGCATCGGGGTAAGGCAAATGATGCGGCTGATATTTTGCAAAAGGCATATGCGTTGAACCCCGACCATTTTGATGCCGCGCTCAATTTGAGTGGGGCATACATTCTGACGAAGAAGTTTAAGCAAGCTGTGAAAATATTGGAGCAGCTTCGCGAGCAGGCACCGCCCAACGCAATGGTTTGGACAAATCTTGGTGCTGCTTATTTGGGTAATCCGATTTTGGCGCGTGACGAAGAGCAATTGCAGGCGATTGCGGCATTTAAGCAAGCGTTGGCCATCGACCCAATTGCCCCAAACGTCGCCTACAATATTGGTTTGATCTACCGGGATCGTCGTGAGTATGCGTTGGCGATCAGCTGGTTTCAGCGAGCGGTACAGGCCAATCCAAACGATCAGGATGCCCGTAATCTGATTGAAAAATTGCGCGAAATGAACGGCCGTTCCTAAAGCCTATTCTTGCAGGGTCACTATTCTGCTAAACCGTTACTTCGCTCAATCCTTTATCCACAAGAGACTGTATTTTTACTACGACAAGGAAAGCGAACCCATGGACAGTATGACGCATATTTTTACGCCGTTTCGGAGCCGCATGAAGGCAGAAGTATTGCCCGAGATTTTTATCGATACCTTTGCTTTTTATTACGAGCAGCTGGTCACTGGCAAGACGGGCTACATCCCAGAAGCCGAGATTGCCCCGGTGGCTGAGTTGCCAGACGCCGAGCAGTTTCCCGACAGATTGGCTACCATTGGCAAGCATTCATTGGCGAAAACGGCCGTTATCAAACTCAACGGCGGCCTGGGCACCAGCATGGGCCTGGAAAAAGCAAAATCATTGCTGCCCATCAAAGATGGCCTTAGCTTTTTAGACATCATCGCCCGGCAGGCGCAGCTGGCCAATGTGCCCCTGCTGCTGATGAACAGCTTTTCCACCGAGGATGATTCGCTAGATTTGCTGGAAAAATACCCAGACCTCAACCACGATCTGCCCCACAGCTTTTTGCAGCACAAAGAGCCCAAAATTCGCCAGGACAATTTTGCCCCAGTTGAGTGGCCCGAAAACCCCGAACTGGAATGGTGCCCGCCCGGTCACGGTGATATCTATGCAGCGTTGATGACCAGCGGCACACTCGAAGCCCTGCTAGAAAAAGGGTACGAATATGCCTTCGTTTCCAATGCAGATAACCTGGGCGCTGTGGTTGATTTAGCAATTCTGGGTTATTTTGTAGATAACGAAGTGCCGTTCATGATGGAAGTGGCTGACCGGACCGAAATGGACAAGAAAGGGGGGCACCTGGCCCAGCGGCAAGACAGCCAACTGATCCTGCGCGAATCAGCCCAATGTCCGCCAGAAGATACGGCCGCTTTCCAAGACATCAATCGTCACAAATATTTCAACACCAACAACCTCTGGTTCCACCTGCCCACGCTCTACCGGCAAATGCGCGCCCACGACAACCGGCTCGGCCTGCCCATGATCCGCAACAGCAAAACGGTGGATCCCCGTAACCCGAACTCCACACCGGTTTACCAGCTGGAAACGGCGATGGGGTCGGCCATTGCGGTGTTTAGCGGGGCCCAAGCTATCCGTGTGCCGCGCAGCCGCTTTGCCCCCGTTAAAACCACCGATGACCTGCTGGCCGTGCGCTCCGACGCCTACACGCTCACCGACGACTTTCGCATTGTGCCCAGCGGCCAGCGCAAGATGCAAAAGTTCAACATTAAGCTAGACGGCCGTTTCTACAAATACGTCAGCGATCTCGACGCCCGGTTTCCCCAAGGCGTCCCCTCATTGGCGGAAAACAAAAGCCTGGTCATTGAAGGTGAGTTTCGCTTTGGTAAAGATGTTAAGTGCATAGGCGATGTGCACCTGCGCAACGAAACCAACGCCCAAATCTTCATCCCCGATGGCACCATATTAACCGGATCGCTCCATTACCCGGCATAGGCGTTTCCTTTTCTTTAACTGCTGAGAACGCGGCAGGTGCAAATAATAAAAACTTTGCGCCAGCCGCGTTTTTTCGTTTAGCAAAGGATAGACTTCTGCAACAAAATTTTACAAAAATTCGAGGTGTGCATTGGTTGGATGTGATACAATTAGCCCTATGAGCCAATCTCTTGTGGTTATTGGTGGTGGGTTAGCGGGAACGGAAGCAGCGTGGCAACTAGCCGAACAGGGCATTCAGGTAAAACTGTATGAAATGCGCCCACAGCGGCCAACGCCCGCCCACGTTACCAATCACCTTGCCGAACTGGTTTGCAGTAATTCTCTCGGCTCCATGCTGCCGCACAAAGCGCCTGGCCTGCTCAAGGCAGAACTGCGCGGCCTGGGTTCGATGATTTTGGCTTGCGCGGCGCAAACGGCCGTTCCCGCCGGAACTTCCCTGGCTGTAGACCGCGACAAATTTGCCGAGCTGGTCACCGCCAAAATTGAAGCCCATCCCAACATTGATCTGATTCGTGAGGAAGTAACGGCCGTTCCGCAAGGCCCCACCATCATCGCCAGCGGCCCGCTTACCTCCTCGGCGCTTACCGCCAGCATTAGCCAGCTCACCGGCCAGGAATACCTCTACTTTTACGATGCCGTTTCCCCCATTGTAGATTACGACTCCATCGACTTCAGCATCGCCTTCCGCCAATCCCGTTACGACGATGGCCAGGAAGAAGGGGATTACATCAACTGCCCCATGACCAAAGAGGAGTACGATCGTTTTTGCGACGCGCTGCTGGCCGCAGAAACAATCACCCTGAAGCAGTTTGAGCAGGAAGACCCCCACTTTTTTGAAGGCTGCATGCCCGTAGAGGTGATGGCCCAGCGGGGGCGCAAGGCGCTGGCCTTTGGCCCGATGCGCCCGGTGGGGTTGATTGATCCCCGGAATGGGAAACGGCCGTATGCCGTCGTCCAGCTCCGCCAGGATAACCTCATCGGCTCCCTCTACAACATTGTGGGCTTCCAGACCAACCTGAAGTGGGGCGAGCAGAAGCGCGTCTTGCGCCTCATCCCTGGCCTGGAAAACGCCGAATTTTTGCGTTACGGCATGATGCACCGCAACACCTACATCAACGCCCCGCACCTGCTGCAACCCACCCTGCAATACCGCGGTCGCGCCGACCTTTTTTTTGCCGGGCAAATTACCGGCGTAGAAGGGTACATGGGCAACGCCGCCACCGGCTTGGTAGCAGGCCTCAACGCCGCCCGGCTGCTCCAGGGCAAGCTGCCTGTCATCTTCCCCACCAACACCATGCTGGGTGCCCTGTGCCATTACGTCACCCACGCCAGCATGAAAGATTTTCAACCAATGAAGGCCAACTTCGGCCTGTTTGATCAGCCCCAGCATCAACTGCCCAAGGCAGACCGCTACCGTTGGTACAGCGAACGCGCCCTCACCTCTATGCGACGCTTTGCCCGCAACAACAAGCTTCCCTACGACCGAACCATTGCCGAGGGCAATTTGGCGGAGGACGTGACTGTTTTGTCAGGGGAGGCCAGTTGACTGAAAACCTCAAGCTCTGGCTGCGCCAACAATCGGCTATGCTGTGCGCCGTCACCCTGAACCGGGTGCCAAATTTGCTGGTTGATGAAGACGATCTAATCGAGTTCCTTTCCGTTTTGCTGAACAGCGTAGGCTCTTTGCCGGAATTACAACTGGCTTCTGTGCAGTCGTGGGCGCTGACGGCCATTGGCCATGATGCCCCAGCGGCGTATGATTGGATGGTGCTGCTGCGGGTGTTGAAAGAGCAAATCGGCCGTAACCTGGTGGTGCAGTTCCCCGCCGAGCAGGCGCTTGCCGCCTGGCGGCTGATTGACGATGTGCTCATCTACGCCATCATTGAAGCAACCCAGCTGGCTTCCGATATGCAGCGTTCTGAATTACTGAACCACATGACCCAACTGCGCAGCCAGCAAGAAAAGTTTAAGGAAAGCAAAACCAAGTTCATTGCCGTTGCCGCCCACGAGCTCAAAACCCCGCTTACCATTTTGGAAGGGTATACCAACATCATCAAAGCCGAAACGCAAAACGACCCGCAGCTGCATATTTATCTGGAAGGGTTGGGCAATGGCTTCCGCCGCATGCACGAAATTATTGGCGACATGCTGGATGTGTCGCTGCTAGATTTGCGTACGGTGGAGCTGAAATACCAGGAAATCAACCTGGAAAAAACGGCGCTGCTGGTCGCCGACAGCGTCGATCGGTATTACATGACACGCCGGGTTGAGCTAAAAATTGTACCTTTTGAATTCGATAGTACCACCTATGGCGACCCGGAAAAGCTGAAAAAAGCGCTTACCAAAATTCTGATGAACGGGCTAAAGTACACGCCAGATGGCGGTGAGGTGGTTGTCACTGGCAGCCTGGTGCGGCAAGATGAAGTGACGGAAGATTTGGCCGGGTTTGTGGATATTCAGATTATGGATACGGGCATTGGCATAGATCCGGAAAATCTGGAATCGATTTTTGAGAAGTTTGGCAGCATTGCAGACGCCAGTTTGCATTCCTCTAGCAAAACCAAGTTCAAGGGGGGTGGGCCTGGCCTGGGGCTGCCCATCGCCCGGGGCATTGTGGAAGCACACGGTGGGCGTGTCTGGGCCGAAAGCCCTGGCTATGACGAAGAGGCTTGCCCTGGCAGCACTTTCCACATCGAATTGCCAATCTGGCTAAATCCACCAGAGATTCAGGCTTAAGGGTTCATTCACCTATAACTTTTGTTCAAAAAATGAACCCCAAAGCTAGACCGTTTACCGAAACTCAAAAGTTGAAACTGGTCAAGCCTGAGGGGTCTGAATAGGTGTCCCAATTTGTTACTAAAGGTGAAAAGATGGATGTTTCTGTTGAGATTGTCGTGAAGGATGTGACAGTTTACCCAGACCGGGCGCGCGTTTTGGCTGTGGGGGAATGCGAGCTGACGGCTGGGCGGCATCGCTTGCTGGTGCCAAATTTGCCGCTGACGCTGGACACCGATTCAGTGCGGGTGCAGGGCAGTGGATCGGCGCAGGTGCGGCTGTTGGGCGTGGAGGTGACGCGCCAATTTTTTGAGGAAGCGCCACAGGAAGCGGTGCGGGAGCTGGAAGCACAAATTGAAGCGGTGCAGGATGCCATGCGGGCGTTGGAGGATCAGAAGGCGGGTTGGCAGGCGCATGGGGTGTATCTGGATGGAATTCGCCAGGCAACGGCCGAATTTGCCAAAGGTCTCTCGCGCGGTAAAACGACGGTGGCCGAGCAGCAGCAGGTGATCGCTTTTTTGCAGGAACAGGATGGGGCGATGCGTACGGCCGTTCGCCAACTGGACCAGGAACAAAAAACATTGCTGCGCCGGCTGCAAAAATTGCAGCAAGAGCTGAAGCAAATCAAGACGACCCGGCCACCCCAGCAATATCAGGCCCAAATTGAAGTAGAGGTGCTGGCCGACGGCCGTTTCCAACCTGAAATTAGCTACGTGGTGACCCAGGCGGGCTGGCAGCCGCTGTACGATATTCGTTTGGTGGCAGAAAACGGCCGTACCAGCCTGGAAATCAACTACCTGGCCCAAATTATCCAGCGCACCGGCCAGGCGTGGCAGCAGGTCAATTTGGCCGTCTCCACGGCCCGCCCCGCGCTGAACCAAAAGCTGCCAGAGATTCATCCCTGGTTCATTCGTGAATTTCAGCCGCCCCAGCCGCGCCAAATGGTGCGCGCCGCTGCGCCGATGGCGGCCAAGATGGAGATGATGGTGGCCGATGCCGCCGCCGCGCCAGAACCAGAAGCGGATCCGTTCATGGCAGAAACGGTGACGGCGACGGTTGAATCTGAGGGAACGGCCGTTACCTTCAAAGCGCCCGGCCAGACAGACATCCCCAACGACGGCTCGCCCCACAAAACCACCCTCCAGCAAATGCGGCTGGAGCCAAAGCTGGATTACCTCACCATCCCCAAATACAGCGATACGGCGTTCCGGCGGGCGACGGTGGTTTACACCGAAGCTGGCCCGCTGCTGCCAGGCGCTGCCAGCCTGTTTGTGGGCGAAGCGTACATCGGGCAGACGCCGATCAAGTTCACGGCGCAGGGCGACGAGCTGGAACTGCTGCTGGGCGTGGAAGACCGCCTCACCGTAGAGCGCAAGCTGGCTCGGCGAGATGTGGACAAGAAGCTGCTGCGCGATCAGCGGCAGCTGCGGTATGGCTACACCATTGCGGTGAAGAATTTGTTGGGAACGGCCGTTCAGGTTGTTGTCAAGGATCACATCCCGGTTTCGCGCCATGAGCAAATCAAGGTAAAATTGGATGATGTACGGCCGCAGCCCGCTGAACAAACCGACCTAAACCTGTTAGAATGGCAGCTCACTTTGCCCAGCGGCGCAGAACAAACCGTGCGGTATGAGTACACTGTCGAGCACCCGCGCAGTTTACAGGTGGTGGGTTTGCTCGATTAGCTTGAGTTAAATTTTTTCTGGAAGATTGGCGATTAGAGAGTAGAGATTGGCAAAATTTCCACTCTCCACTCTTCAATCTCCGCTCTCGGAGGCACCTATTTCCCAAAAATTTTACGAAACCGCCCAGCCCAAAGAACGCGCTTTTTTGGTGGGGGCAGAATTAAAACAAGGACGGCCGTTACTGCCCGTCGAAGATAGTTTGCTGGAGCTGCAACGGCTGGCCGATACGGCTGGCCTAAAAGTGGTGGGGCAAACCATCCAGCGCTTCGACCGGCCCGACAGCGCCACCTATATCGGCTCTGGCAAGGTAGAGGAGGTCAAAATCCTCATCGAGGAGCTAAAAGCGGGCGTGGTGCTGTTTGACGATGAGCTGACGCCCCGCCACCAGCGCGAGCTGGAAAAAGTATTTGGCGAAGAGGTGAAGGTGATCGATCGCACCGCCCTCATTTTGGACATTTTTGCCCAGCACGCCCAAACCCGCGAAGGGAAGCTGCAAGTAGAGCTGGCCCAGCTTGAGTACCGCGTGCCCCGCCTGACCCGCATGTGGACCCATCTGGCCCGGCAGGCCGGTGGCCGCGTTGGCGGCATGGGCGGTGGTGTGGGTTTGCGCGGCCCTGGTGAAACCCAGCTAGAAACCGACCGCCGGGAAATTGGGCGGCGCATCTCCTACATCAAAGACCAGTTGGAGAATGTGCGGGCGCACCGTGAACGGCACCGCGCCAAGCGGCAGCAGACCGAGCTGCAAGTGGTGGCAATCGTAGGGTACACCAATGCGGGCAAATCGACCCTGCTGAACAAGCTGAGCGACGCCAATGTGCTGTCGGCCGACATGCTGTTTGCCACGCTGGACCCCACCACGCGCAAGGTGGATATGCCCGGCGGGCGCGAGCTGCTCTTCACCGACACGGTGGGCTTCATCCAAAAATTGCCGACCAACATTGTGGCTGCATTCCGCGCCACGCTGGAAGAGATTACCGAGGCGGATTTGCTGCTGCATGTGGTAGATGCCACGCACCCCAACGCGGCGGCGCAGTTGGAGTCGGTAGAGGATACGCTGGCGGAGCTGGAAGTGGATCATTTGCCGACGGTGGTGGCGCTAAACAAGATCGACCGGCTGCCGCAGGGGGCAAATCCGCGCGAGATGTTTGATCTGCCGTACCCGGTGGTGCCGGTTTCGGCCGTTTCTGGCGAGGGCATCCCAGACCTTTTGGTGGCGATCGATGCGGCGATGGTGCGCTATTTGCAGCCGCTGACGGTGCTGCTGCCGTATAAACGGGGGGATTTGCTCTCGATGATGTATGCGCGGGGTCAGGTGGATGGCGAGGAGCATACGGGCGAAGGGGTGATTGTGTACGGCCGTTTGCCCAAGCGCCTGATTCCCTATTTTGAACCTTATATGAAGGGACAGCAAGTAGCCGATGAATGAGTTTCTAGACAAGCTTAGTGAGTTCTTTAGCAAATACCCTGGCCTGCTGCCGTTGGTGGGGCTGGGATTGATCATTCTCAATTTGATTTTGCAGCTTTTTCCCGGCAATTGGTTTGTGGATCGCAATATCCTGCTGCACGTCGGTTTGATTTTAAGCTTGCTTGGGCTGTTGTTGATACGGCCGTTGACTTGAGTCAGTAATCAGTAATCAGTCATCAGTAAACAGTCATCGGTAATCAGTAACTGAATACTGACCACTGAATACCGACCACTGACCACTGACCACTGACCACCGACCACTGACATTTTCTCCACCCATCACACAATTAGGTTGCACCACATGATACCCATCGAAACGATTGCCCAAAACGGCCGTGTCCAGGCAGCCCTGGCCCAATTCCCGGATCTGGTGGCCGACATCGTGGCCCAGGCGGTAGCCATCCAGCAAATTCCGGCCCCCACCTTTGCCGAGGCGGCCCGTGCCGCTTACCTGGAACAGCGCTTTGCCGAGCTGGGTTTGCAGGATGTGGCGCAGGATGAGCTGCACAATGTGTACGGCCGTTTCCCCGGCAGCCAGCCCCAAACCCACGCCCCCGTCGTCATCTCTGCCCACAGCGACACCGTTTTTGGTGCAGAAACGGATCTCACCATCCGGCAGGAGGGGCGGCTGACCTACGGGCCTGGCATTGGCGATAACTCTACGGGCGTGGCCGGGCTGATTGCTCTGGTAGAAGCGCTGCGGTGGGGGGAGATACGGCCGTTCGCCGACATCTGGTTTGTGGCCAACGTGGGCGAAGAAGGGCTGGGCGATTTGCGCGGCATGCGGGCTGTGGTGGAACGGTTTGGCGCGGCGCCAACCTATCTGGTGGTAGAGGGCGGCCTGTATGGCCAGATTTCTCACCAGGCAATTGGCGTGCGCCGCTACGAGGTGCGCTTTCACACCGCTGGCGGGCATTCCTGGGGCAACTTTGGCCAGCGCAGCGCCATTCATGAGTTGGGCAAATTCATCGCTGCCATTGACCGCTTCAAAGTGCCCGCTCGCCCCAAAACCACCTACAATGTCGGCGTCATCGAAGGCGGCACCTCGATCAACAGCATTGCCCAATCGGCCAAATTGCTGCTCGATTTGCGCTCCGAGTCGCCCGATCATCTGGCAATTTTGGTGGCCGAGGTGGAAGCGCTGGTGGCCCAGTGGCGGTCGCAATCTAACGTGCTGGTGGAGTTTACCCAGATTGGCAGTCGCCCGGCCGGGCAATTGGCCCGCAATGCGCCGCTGGTGCGGCAGGCGGCGGCGGCGCTGCACCATGTGGGCTGCCAAAAGATCAACTACATCGCCAGCAGTACAGATGCCAATATTCCGCTGAGTTTGGGGTATACGGCCGTTTGCATCGGCCTCACAGAATCGGGCAATGCGCACCGGCTGGATGAGTATATGGACAGCACCTACCTGCCCGCTGGCATGGGGCAACTGCTGCTGCTGACCCTCTCAACCGCAGGCATTTAGCGTCTCTATTTCCCCGGAAAATGTTCTGGGCCAACACGCCATTACGAGAATTTTCTGGGGAAATATGAATTTGAACCCACACTATTTTACCGAACCGAAAACTGGAGTAAGCCATGAACTTTGAACTGAATGAAGAACAGCGTGAGTTTCAGCACATTGTGCATGATTTTGTGGCCAAAGAGCTGAAGCCAATGGCCCGCGAAACAGACGAGAAGGGCGAATTTAACTGGACGGCCGTTAAAAAAATGGGGCCAATCGGGTTGCTGGGGCTGGAAGTGCCAGAGGAATTTGGCGGGGCGGCGGTGGATGCCGTCAGCGCGGCCATTGCCATTGAGGAGCTGGGCTGGGGCTGCGGCTCGACGGCGCTGGCCGTGTCGGCGCACAACGGGCTGGCGCTAGGGCCGATTGTGAAGTACGGCAGCGAGGCGCAAAAGCAACAATGGCTGCCGCCGCTGGCCAGCGGCCAAGGCAAGTTGGGCTGTCTCTCGCTCACGGAGCCGGGGGCGGGGTCTGATTTGCAGGGTGGGGTGCGGACAACGGCCGTAAAAGAAGGTGACTCCTGGATCATCGACGGGGCCAAAATGTGGATGACCAACGCCTCCATTTCAGACGTGATGGTCTTGCTGGTGCGCACCGATCCCGCAGGCGGCAGCCGTTCCCTCAGCCACATCATCGTCCCGTCCGATACCCCCGGCATCACCATCGGCCCCGCCGAAAAGAAGATGGGGCTAAAAGGCTCTCCCACGCACGCCGTCTCGTTTGAAGAGGTGCGCGTGCCGCTAGAAAATTTGTTGGGCAGCGAAGGACGAGGCTTGCAGCAAACCCTGGCCACGCTAGACAGTGGCCGCGTGGGCATTGGCGCGTTGGCCGTCGGTTTGGGGCAGGCAGCTTATGAAGCCGCCATCAACTACGCCCACCAGCGCGAAACATTCGGCCAGCCCATTGCCCAGCACCAGGCCGTGCAGTGGATGTTGGCCGACGCCGCCACCGAGCTGCAAGCCGCCCGGCTGATGGTTTACTGGGCTGCTTCCCTCAAAGGCGCAGGCAAAAAGTACACCAAGGAAGCGGCGATGGCCAAGCTGTTTGCCACCGAAGTGAGCGAGCGCGTGTGCCGCAACGCCATCCAAATTCACGGCGGTTACGGCTACAGCAGCGAATTCGAGGTGGAGCGCATTTACCGCGATACCCGCCTGATGACCATCGGCGAAGGCACCAGCGAAATTCAGCGGCTGGTCATTGCCCGCCACATTTTGAATTTGTAAGCCAGCGTTTGTAAGCAAGAAACACCGGGAAAAATGAAAAAGGCTCTGCCCACAATATAATTTGGGCAGAGCCTTTTTAGTTGCGCTAACAAGCTGTGTTTAGTTGAAGTTCACCTGTAAGTTATAGGTGGTATTGGTGATCGGTTTGCTGAACACGCGAACGTAATAGGTCCCGGCTCCGAGCGTGACGTTGATCGTTTTGGTGGAGGAGGGGGAGCCATTGTTTTGTATCAGCGTTAAGCTACCGCCGCAAATGCCACCGTAAACTACCAACTGCCCTTCGCTTGGCTCAAAGCTGGACAGCACAACAGAGATGTTTCTGGTGCTGTTCAGGGTGATGACGTACCAATCTTCCTCGTCATCGGCGGTGAATTGGTGACTGACGCCGGGGCTTATACCGTACGCCTGGCCGCAATTGTTGTTGGGTTCTACCGGCGGGTAGTTGTTGAGCATCAACGGTAGATAGACGTAGCTGATGGGCAGGGGCGAGACGTTGATGGTAATGGTGGCTGTGTCTGATTGGCCGCCCCGGTCCATAACGCGCACGGTAAGGTTGAAGGAGGGCATGCTGTCGGCATTGAGTTTGCTGGTGTCTGGCACGGTGATACGGCCGTTGCTGCTATTAATGGCAAAAACAGTTCCTGTATTCCCGCCGATAATGGCGTAGGTTAACTGATCGCCATTGATCAATTCTGGATCGGTAGCAGATACGGTGCCAACCAAAATGCCATCCGCTGCGCCTTCCTGAACGAAGAAGGTGGCATTGCTCACGTTGGGGTTTTCGTCAAACAGGTTATTGAGGTTAACCGTGACGTTGGCCGTATTTTCTAAATTGCCCGTGTCTGTGACGATGACGCTGAGCGTGAAGCTGGGGGTGGTTTCGTAATCTAGTGCAGCGCTGTTGGCCACGCTCAGCTGGCCGTTGTTGTTGATGGCAAATGCGCCGCCGGTGTTGCCAGACAAAATGCCAAAGGTGAGATTGCCCGCGTCGGCGGCGTCTGGATCGCTAAAGTTAAGGGTGCCAACGGCCGTTGCGTTGCTGCTGTTTTCGGCGATGGCAAAGGTGGCGTTGTTCACGGTTGGCGTTTCATTGACATCTTTCAGGTTGATGTTGACCGTGGCATTGACGGCGGGGTTTGCCCCATCATTTACGGCAATGGTCAGCGTGAAGGCGGGCGTTGTTTCAAAATCAAGCAGATTGGTGTTATTGACAACAATTTTGCCTGCCGTGGTCACTGCAAATGGGTTGTTGGTGTTGCCCGCAATGATGTTGTAGGTGAGCGACGCTCCTTCCGGATCGCTGGCGGGCACATCGCCTACCTCCACCCCATTGCCCAAATTTTCGTTGGGGGTGTAGGTTGCTGGGCTGGTGGTAGGCGGCTCGTTTACATTGGTCAGGTTCACCACTACAACCTCGGTGTCGGTAGCGCCGGCGCTGTCGGTGACGCGGATGGTGAGGTTGAAGCTGGGGGTGGTTTCGTAATCCAGGGCACTGCTGGTGGCCACGGTAATTTGCCCGCTGCTGCTGCCAATGGCAAAGGCGTTGCCACTGTTGCCAGAGGCAATGGTGTAGGTGAGCAAATCACCTGCGCCCAAATCCTGGTCTGTCGCGCTGATTGTGCCAACGGCCGTTCCGCCGACGCTGTTTTCGGCAAGGGAAAATGGGCCTGCCGTTGCGAGCACAGGGGCATCGTTGGCATCGCTCAGGTTGACGGTGAAAACGGCCGTACTCGTTAAGGCCCCCAAATCTGCTGCCTGCACGGTCAGGGTAAGCGTGGGATTCGTCTCAAAATCCAGCGGTGTGGCGCTGTTAACGGTGATCGCCCCGCTGCTGCTGCCGATGGCAAACGCATTCCCCAAGTTGCCCCCTACAATGCTGTAAGCCACACTGTCGCTAGCATCAGGGTCTGTGGCGCTGGCGCTGCCAACGGCTGCGCCAATGCTCGCGTTTTCTGGCAGGGAAAAGGTTGTGCCGGTGATGATGGGTGGTTCGTTTTGGTTGGTCAGGTTGACGGTGATAACGGCCGTATCCGTCAACGTTCCCAAATCTTGCACCTGCACGGTAAAGGTCAGGCTGGGGTTGGTCTCAAAGTCGAGCGGTGCGGCATTGTTTACGGTGATAGCCCCACTGCTGTCTAAAATAAACGGGTTGCCCGTGTTGCCATTCAGAATGGTGTAGGCGAGGCTGTCTCCCGCATCGGCATCTGAAGCTGCAACCGCCCCTACGGGCGTACTTGCCGCGCTATTTTCTGGCAGTTCAAAAAACTGGTCTAATACCACCGGCTGTTGATCAAAGTCTGGGGTGACGGTGATCAGAAAAGTTGTCTGAGCAATGGTGCTGGTGATTGTTTTCACCGTAAAGTCGAAGCTATCGCCAGACGTTTCGCTGTCGTCGTGGGTGTACACCAGTAAGTTGCTGTCGATGTCGGCCTGGGTGAATTCGGCCGTGGGGGTAAGCGTCACGCTATTGAGCGCCAAAAAGCCATTTGTAGGCGTTGTGATCAGCGTGTAGGTTAGCGTTTCCCCGGTTAAATCTGGATCATCTGCTTGAAGCAGACTGCTGGTAATGATGCCGCTATCAGCTTCACTCACGGTTAACCCCTCGTTAAACGTCAATGAAGCGTCGGCCAAAACGCTGCTGAGCCAGGCGACAGAAATAGTTGCCGCAAAGAGCACAGATAAAATGATTAGGACACGTTTTCTCCGCATACCGAAACTCAGTCGATACTTCTTGTTATTCGTTGCCAGGCAACAAATAACCTAATTCCACGCCACTAGCCTCCTGGTGGGGGTGGCGGGGTAAAGGTTGGGGGTGGCGATGTTGGCTGTGGATTGCCTCCGCTGGGCACTGGTGTTGGTGTGAAAGTTGGCGTGGGCGTGTTGGTGGGCGTGGGCGTTGGCGTGTTGGTAGGCCGCACCGGAATGGTTGCCGCAATCGGCACATTGTTGCTGCTGGCTTCCTCTACCCAACGACACGCTTCGGCTGTCACCCACCCCCGGCTGCCGTCTGCCAGCACCACGTTGTACCAGTTGCCCTCGGCCCCTTCCTGGCCAATGACGCCGACAATATCGCCCTCAAATAGATAGCGCAAAATGGGATACACCACATCTGGCCCCTGGCGCAGGCTGGCCGAACTGACAATAATTTCTACCTGTGGAATTGGGGTGGAGGATGGGGTGAAGGTGGCTGTGGCTGTTTCAGTGGGCGCTGGGGTGAAGGTGGCTGTTGTGAGTGAGGTTTGAATGACGATGTTCCGGTTGTCGCTGGCAACCACATCCCGGTTGGTGATTAAATCCTCCAACACAATATTCCATTGCGCTAAAGCATTGCTGCCACTATCTGGCAGCGCGGTTTGCAGGGAGTAGGTCCCGGCATCCGCCGGGGCAGTGACACTACCTAGCAAGGAACGGCCGTTCCCCGAAATCAAATACACCGAAAATTGCTGATTGGGTTCCAGGGAGCCGCTCCAGCTCCAGCGAAACTCACCCACGTCTCCCGCGTCGAATTCAGCAAAGTTTGCCGGAGCCAGCAGCGAAATTGGGTTGGCGCTCAAGTCGGGTTCATTGGTGGTAATAGGATAGGCGGAAACGGCCGTATCTGTCGTGGGTATCGGTATGGTGCCAGAAGCGGTCACCAGGGTTGGTGTAGGCGCTTGCGTGCTAACGGTGCTGTTGTCGATGGCAACTGGCTGGCTGGTCGGTTCATCATTGGTGGGCGTTTGAGTAATCGACCAAATGAACGCGCCCCCACCCACAAGCACCAAGGCCAGCAGCGGCAGCAATACAAAAATCAGGCGAGAACGGCGTGGTGGTGGCGGGCTAAGAACTTCTTTTTCACCTCTGGTTTGCACCAGCATACGTTCGTTTTGCAACGCTTCGTTGATCGCTTCTAAGAATTCCTTGATGTTGGTGTGCCGTCCCCACGGCTGCCTCCTTAAGCTCTTGTCGATGAGCTCATAGGTTTGTCGGGCCAGATCCGGCCTTGCCTGTTCTAACGCTGTATTTTTGGGACGAACCAGCTGAGATAAAAATTGCCAGGCAGAGTTGGGCTCTTGTGGCAGCTTACCCACAAGGATTTCATAAAGGATGACGCCCAGAGAATAAACCTGGCTGCGGCTGTCTACCGGCTTGCCCTGCTGGACTTCTGGTGCAATATAAGGGGAATTGGGGGCGATTTCGGCTTTTACGGCCGTTCCGTTTTCCAAAGCCGGAATGCCTAAATCAACCAGCACCACCGTGCCATCTTGTTTTAGTTGAATGTTGTCTGGGGAAAGGTAGTAATGGTACAGGTCCAACCGTTCGGCCAGTTCCAAAGCTTCAGCCAACTGCCGGATAATCTTAAGGGCGTAAATACTGTTGGCTGGCGTCGTTTGCTGCGACAGCTGCTGTAAACGCTCGCGCAGCGTAATGCCCTCAACCAGATCGCGCGCCACGTAAGGGCGGTTGTTTGGCGTAACCCCAATTTGGTAAACCTGGGCAATGTTGGGATGTTTGATCTGCGACACTTTGTTCATCTTTTCGATGAACTGGTCAACAAACTGTTTTTTGTTATTAAAAATAGGCAGCAAAACTTCTATCGCGACAGGGCGATTTTCATCAACATCAAATGCCCGATAAAGATCGGTAACGGGCGTCTGGTTGATGTGCGCTTCTAATTTATATTGATCGATTAGTTGATCAAATAAGCTGGACGACTTTGCCTGGTCTTTCTGGGTGTCCATCCGTTCCTAAAATTTGGCTAACATTATGCAAACGCAGATTAGTGATTATAGCTTACGGTTTGCATTTACGGTAAGTAAAAGGTTGCCGAAAACAACCGGGCCGTTAAGTTACAACTGCCTTACTGCTCACTGATGGTTGCGGTATTGTGATATAAGTGACGCTGGTGAACCGTGGGTCACGCTCTTCCTAAAAATCTGTCCGTTGGTTAATACTCACAACAGGCATTCTGCTCCCACAATAAACATAAGTACACTCAGTTTAACAATAATAGGCAATAAAAGTTTCAATCTTTCTTACGAAAATAGTTACATTAATGTTTAATTTTGGGGTGGCACACCCTCTGGGGCTTGTGTGTGGATCGGCTGTTTTACAGGGGGGAGTTTTGCACAAAAAGCAATTCTGAACAGCTGTACCATTAGGGCGTCGTACGCAGCCAGATTTGCTGACCGATGCTCAGCAAGATTGAATCCAGGCAGTTGACCTGCATGATTTGCTCCACGGTGGTATTGGTGGCCTGGCCCAATGCCGAGAGCGAATCATCGGCCTGGATGCTGTAGCGCACCCAGCCTGGCGGGGGAGAGGGTACACAGCTGGTGGGCGACGGTTGTTGGCTGGCTGTGGCTGTCGGCAACGGAGGGCTGGTGGCCACCTGGGTGGCGGTGGGGGGCATGGTGGCTGTGGGGGGAACGGCCGTTGCTACGCTTTCTGTAGGGGGAACGGCCGTTGCTGTGAAAGGTGCAGCTACAGGTAATGTGGGAGACGCCGTGGCCGCGACCGCATCAAGCACTGTTGTGGCGGGTAGCGTGGTCGCGGCCTCTGTGGCGCTAATTATTGTTTCTTGTTCAGCCGGATTGGGCCAGAACAACAGTACCAACAGCCCAACCAGCAGCAAGGCCGCCACGAGAATGCCGTACTTTAGGATTTGCCTCTGCCGCCAGGCAGCGAGCGATGGCGGGGGCGGGGCAGATTCGGCCAGAGCGGCCAGGTCCAAGACCCAGATGAACGCCTCTACGGTTTCAAACCGGCTCCACTCCTGTTGCCAGATGCTGTCGCGTACCAGCTTGTAGGTTTCGCTGGTCAAGTCGAGGCGCACCTCTGCCAGGGGAATCTCTCGCGGTATGCCCTTCTGCTCAAAAATGTTCCATTCAGAGATTGGCAGCGCCGGTTTGTGCCCGGCCAGCAGGCGGTAAAGCAGCACCCCCAACGAGAAAATATTGCTGCGTCCAGATAGCGCCTTGCCCGCCAACTGTTCCGGTGATTGGTAATCTAGCTCGGTTGGTTGGCCAGCGTCCATCTGGTTAGTGGCCAGCAAGGGCGCAGGCGGCACGACCAGATCAAGCAGATACGGCTGGCCTTCTTCATCCAGGTAGATGTTTTCTGGGCGTAGATCGTGGTGGATCAGGCCTGCCGGATGGGTGATGGCTAACCCGGTGGCTAGCTTTTTAACCAGTTCCAGGTTGGCAATGATTTCGCTTTTTTCTGTGGGGATGGCGGTGGTTTCGGCTAGCTTTTCTGCAAGAAATTGGCCAGCGCGGTACGGCATGACGGCATACGGCCGTTTCCCATCCACCCCAAAATCTTGCAGAGGCAGCAGCATTGGATGCTTGAGCTGGGCTACTGTTTTCGCTCGCCGCTGGAAACGGTCTGCCAGGTCACCGGTTTTTACAGCTTCAGGTTGAAGGGTAACCAAAAACAGCCGTTGGTTGTTTTGGGCATGGTGGGCCAGGTAAATAGCGCTGTACGCCTGTTCTACCAGCAGGCCATCTAGCGTATAAGGGCCAATTTGGGTCTCATTTTCTTTGCGATTACGTGTAGATGCCATAGGTAAAATTTTTCAGGCGAGCCCGACTTACTGGATAACGTGCCAGGCTTAATTTACGTGGGGAGTTCAGTTCCTCATTATACACATTCTAACTTTCGGTTAAAGCCAGGGTGCGTTAGCCGGGCAGCAAAACCAGGCTGCGCTGTTCGCTTTGCAAGAGGGGGACGGCCGTATTTTGCCACTGTAGCTGCACTTGCCAAACGGCCGTTCCCTCCTCGGCCATTTCCGCTAAATCCAGCGAAATCTGGTAACCGCTGCCAAAATTTGGCTCAGTCAGGCTGCTGGCAGCCACAACCATGTCATTCTGATGCAAGGTGAGCACCATCGCTTGCCCTGGCAGCAGCAGTTCTGAATAAGCCCAGTAGAAGGTGATACGGCCGTCTACCGGCAAACGGCTTTCTGTGGGTGGCCCAAACAGGGTGATGGCAGCTTCTGCAGGCGGATTGGGCAGGGGGGTGATGGTGGGTGTGGGGCTGGGCAAGATGGTGGCCTGTAAAATAGGGCCGCGCGTGGGCGGGCTGGCATTGGCAATAGGTTGGGGCGGAACGGCCGTATGCGAGCCTCCGCTGGCCGGTGGAGGTGCGGTTCGGGGGGTAACCACATTCAACACCACAAGCGCTACCAGCATCAACACCAAAGGTGTGATTGAGTATAAAAAACGTTTACGGTTGATTTTTCTGCCTGGTTTGCCGGACATTGCAGGTCCCTTGACTCTGTTCTGATTTGCTGAAAAGCAGCGGCATTCTAGCACAAGCCAGTCCCAAAAATAAGGCGGCCCAATCATTTCCTCATTGTGCTTTCAACCTTTTGGCTGCGTCAGGATTCTAAAAACAAACGACGCGACCTTCGTCGCGCCGTTTGCCTCAGAAAAGAAAGAGGAGCCCCGAGTAACTTTGTGAATAAAGTTACAAACGAATTGTAACAGCCAGATACGCAGGTTCATCTGATGATTGTCACGATTGGCACGTGACCTTCCTCATGGGCGGCGGGTAAGGGTAAGGGTGTGCTGCGTGGCTGCCAAGATCGCTTCTGGGTGCCAAAGAATGGGGAAATTTTCGCCGCGCTGCCACAGGGGAGCCAGGTCGTTGTAGTGGGGGCTGCCCAGATGGCCAGACTGGCCGGGTGCCAGCATGGCTTCTGCCTGTTCGATGGCGCTCATGTCGATAAGCAGGCGGGAGGAGACGGCCACGCCATCGCAGGTGAAGCTACCGGGGCGTGTGCCCGCCTGGGCCACCGTGTTGCCATCCCCCGCCAAGGGCAGCGGCCCGACGCTGAAAATACGCTCAAAGGCGTCGAGCTGGCCCAGCGCGTGTTGGAAGGTGACGGTGTGCAGGCGACCCCACTGCCAGGTTGCCGGATTTTCGCCCAGGGTTTGTTGGAGAACGGCCGTACTCTCCCCCAGGCAGCGAATGAGCAAGGTGTCTCGCTTTGCCAATGATTTGAACCAGCCGTTTGGGGCTGTGCTCAAAATGCGCAGCAAATTCACCAGCCAATATCCCTGAAACTCGTTCACCGGATGCAGGTTGGGGCTAAGACCTTGCCCCAGTAACTGAGGCAGCAGGGCAGGCGGCACTTTTTCTGGCAGCAGGGCGTTGGTGAGCTGCTCTACCAACACCGCGAAGACGGCCCCACCGGCGCTGTTGGCGTGCAGGTAGCCATCCCAATTTTGCAGCAGGCCAAGGGCGATTTGGGCTTGGGGATCGTCTGTTTGCAGAGGGTGCAGCAGGTTGCGCAGCTGCACGCCGGGCAGGCTGAGCTGGTCTAGCTGGTAGCGGCGGCAGTCGGCCAGGCTGTGGTGGGGTTGGCTGTGCAGCAGCTGGCGGATGCGCTCGGCGCGGTAGCCGTTGCGCCACATCTGGCCCAGGTTGTGGGGGCTTTTTTCTGGGGGCAGCAGCTGGTGGTTGGCCGAGATGATGAGCCCGGCTTTGGGGTTGAGGGCGTGGGGCATCTTGTCTACAGGCACCAGGCCAATCCATTCGTGCTGGCCATCCCAGCCGGGCAGGGGCAGGCTGCCATCCCCGGCGGCGCGGATGGGTACCTGGCCGGTGACCCAATGGCCGATGTTGCCTTGGCGGTCGGCGTAGAGCAGGTTGAGGGAAGGGGCGTGGATGCGGGAAACGGCCGTTACAAATTCATTCCAGTTTACGGCCGTATTTAGCCAGCCAAAGCCGTCGATGGTGGCTGCGGCGCGCAGGGCGGTGGAGCTGTAGGCCAGGGTTTGGGGGCAGTTTTCTAGCAACGGGGTGATGATTGGGCCGTGGTGGGTGATTTGCACCGTTTCTGTGTGGGGCTTTTGGAAGCGGATTTCAATCTTTTCTGCAATTTGGGCCGTTGGCCGCCACTCGTTGCCGAACTGGTAGCGGCTGGGGTCTTCGGGATGCAGCTTTTCGATGAAGAGGTCTTCGCAGTCGGTGTAGGCCAGGGTGGCGCCCCAGGCGATCTGGCCGTTGTGGCCCACCATGACATAGGGCAGGCCGGGCTGGGTAAAGCCCGCCACGTGAAGGCCGTCGTCGCTGTGCAGATGTTGGAAGTGCCAGATGGATGGGGTGCCAACGGGCAGGTGCATATCGTTGCACAGGATGGCGGCGCCGCTTTGGCTGCGCTGGGGGGCAATCACCCAGCCGTTGGAGCCACGCCCAGCGCCATCCAGGTTGCCTTTGCCGTGGAACGGATTTTGCCAGGGAACGGCCGTACCGCGCCAGGTGTCGATCCATTGAGCATTTTCCTCAAGGCCGTCGGGCAGGGTGGCGGGGTGATTGTTGGGGTAGGTCATCAGCAGGTCGGGGGCTGTGGCGGGGTCTACCTGCTGCAAGATTTGCGCTTTTACCAGTTCACCAATGGCCCCGTGGGTGAGCGCCCACATTTGCAGGTGGGCATAGGCCAGCGAATCGGTGAGCTGCCAGGGCTGGGGGCGGTGCTGCACCACGGCAAACTCGATGGGCAGCAGGGGCAGGCTTTGCAGGCAGGCATTGACGCCTGCGGTGTAGGCGGCCAGATCGGCATGGGCCTGGGGGTTTAGCGCGGGCAGGGTGGCCTTGGCCAGGCGGGCAAAGCCAAAGGTGCGGCTGAGGCGGTCGGTTTCCAGGGTGAGGGGGCCAAAAACAGCCGAAAGCGTGCCGGTGGCGGCGCGGCGGTTCAGCTCCATTTGCCACAAGCGGTCCTGGGCGTGGACAAAGCCTTGGGTCAGGAGCAAATCATGGCGGGTTTGGGCGTGAATGTGGGGAATGCCCCAGCGGTCGCGGCGGATGGTGACGGTGTGTTGCAGGGGTGGGAGGTAGAGACGGCCGTCTAGCTGGGGAAGTCGCTGGCGGCTCCAGCGTTGAATAATGGTTTTGAGTCGGCTAGACGCCATTGTTGTCTCGTGTAAAAAAGTGGCGGTGGCTGAAACAAAAAAGTCAGCGGCCGTTGGCCATTCGGCTGACCGCTGACTGCTTGTTTACGGATGAACTGTCTGGCTTAGAACAAGCCCCAGTCGCCCCCGGCACCTTCTTCCATCATGGAGGGGTCCCATAACTCGGTGCCAATTTCTACGGTGACGCCCCCTTGCATGACCTGGTTGCCCACCATGCGCACCTGCTCGATGATTTGCGGGCCGTAGGGGCAAAACGGGGTGGTGAGGATCATAGTGATTTTGGCGGCGTCGGTCTCTTCTTCGATTTCCAGGTTGCGCACGAGACCAAGCTCTACCACATTCAGCCCAATTTCGGGGTCGATGACGCTGCGCATGGATTCAATCAGTTCTTCTTCTTTATTGGCGATCATAATTTCCTCTGTAGATGGGTAATTACCCGGTTGCTCAATTACGAATTTACAGGTATGTCTGACGGGCGTAGCGGCAGTGTAAACTGGCAGCAGTCATCCCCTTGCAACATGCAGCTATGCTGCTCTACGGCCGTTCCCAACACATTGATCATCAGCTGTTTATCCAGCGTGCATACTTCTGTGTGCTGCTGGCCCATGGAGATGTAGGGGCAGCTGTATTCAATAATTTGGTAACGGCCGTCTTCTGTTTTTTCCCAGCGGGCCAGGAAGCCTTCTGTTGCCAGCAAGTTTACCACATAATTTAACCGACCCTCGAATGAGAGCCCTTCAAACTCACCAGACCGTTCCTCCATCATGCGTTCGACGAGGCTGATGAAGATTTCATTAACGGTTTCTGGTGGCAGGCGATCTTTTAGCTCTTCCAGCAGGCGGTTGGTAAGGCTAAAATATTTTTGGGGAAACAGTTCATTTCCCTTTTCGGTGAGGCTGTAGACGTAATACGGCCGTCCCACCTTACGCCGAACGCTTTCTACTTCAATGAGCCCTTCTGCTTGCAAAGAATTGAGGTGGTGGCGAACGGTAATCGGCGAAACATCAGCCGCATCAGCCAACGACTCAATATTGCTTTGCGCAGACGATTTGAGCGCATGAAGTATGAGATCTCGTGTACTCTGTTTACCCTTGCTAGTAACCGATTTCACGATAGAATCCTTTACCCTGTAAACAGCAATTTTCATTACTGTGCTACTTAAATAGAAAGTGAGAAAGTTCAAAAGAGTTCTCACTTTTTTGTGTGTAAACGGCCGTTAGCATCATTTACGAAGACTCCAACGACCTACCTAAACTTATTTAAAATTTTGCAGAATATAGACAGGCTTTTCGAGCTGTTTAGCTTGCTTTTTTCCTGGATTGCAGCCAAGAATATTGAAAAAAGTATAGCAATACCGCTTTAGATTGTCAATTCTCACTATTTTTATTATATTTATGATAATTATTGACGCTCACAGGGGGCTATGCTATAATCTGGCCCAGAATATGGGCAAAACCTAGATTGCACAGAAAAACTCGACAGGAGACAGATTACAACCATGACAACCGCCTTGGAAATTAAAAATTTGCATGTGAACATAGGCGATCAGCCTATTTTGAAAGGGATTGATTTATTGGTAAAGCAGGGTGAAGTGCATGCCCTGATGGGGCCAAACGGCTCTGGCAAAAGCACGCTGGCTTACACGTTGGCGGGGCATCCTGCGTATGAAGCAACCGCTGGCCAGGTAATCTTTGGCGGCGAAGATTTGTTTGAAATGGAAGCCGACGAGCGCTCCCGCGCTGGGCTTTTTCTCGCTTTTCAATATCCGGCCTCGGTGCCGGGGGTGACGCTGGCCAAGTTCCTGCGCCAAACTATCAACTCCCGCCGTCAGGCTGAGGACCCAGAAGACAAAGGTATTTCTATTCCCCAATTCCGTCGCTTTTTAAAGGAAAAGATGGATATGCTGGGGATTGACCACAAGTTTGCGGGTCGTTACCTGAATGAAGGCTTTTCTGGTGGCGAGAAAAAGCGCGTTGAGATTTTGCAGATGGCGACTGTTGAGCCGAAGATTGCCATTATGGATGAGACGGACTCTGGGTTGGATATTGATGCGCTGCGGGTGGTATCTGAAGGGGCCAACCGGCTGCGTGAAGAGTTTAATATGGGCGCTTTGGTTATTACCCATTACCAGCGCATTTTGAACTACATCAAGCCAGATTATGTGCATATTATGATGAACGGCCGTATCGTCGAAAGCGGCGGTCCTGATTTGGCCCTGAAATTGGAAGAGAAAGGTTACGACTGGCTGCGCGAAAAGCACGGCGAGTTAGAGGAGGCTTAAAATGGCCGAAAACATGATTGATGTTCCAGAAACAGAATTGAGCGAAGAAGAAATTGTTGGTCTGGTTAATCAGGATTACGCCACTAAATATGGCTTCTCTGATACAGAAGATTACTTTTTCAAGGCCGAAAAAGGGCTGAACGAAGCGGTTATCCGCGCTATGTCTGCTCGCAAGGGCGAGCCAGAATGGATGCTAGACATTCGTCTGAAGTCGTACCAGCACTTTTTGGACCGCCCCATGCCCGATTGGGGTTCCGACCTGAGCGGGATTAACTTTGAGGAAATTTACTACTACATCAAGCCGTCTGAGCGCCAGGGTGATACCTGGGAGGACGTGCCCAGCTATATCAAAGACACCTTCAACAAGCTGGGGATTCCGGAAGCGGAGCAAAAGTTCCTTTCCGGCGTGGCGGCCCAGTATGAATCTGAGGTGGTGTACCACAACATTAAGAAAGAGCTGGAAGATAAAGGTGTGGTTTTCTTGGGGATGGATGACGGGCTGGCCCAATATCCAGAGCTGGTGAAAGAATATTTCGCCACGATTATTCCCTACAATGATAACAAGTTTGCGGCGCTGAATACGGCCGTATGGTCCGGCGGCTCTTTCATCTATGTCCCCCCGGGGGTGCATGTAGAAATGCCCCTCCAGGCCTACTTCCGCATCAACGCCAAAAACGTAGGCCAGTTCGAGCGCACCCTCATCATCATCGATGAAGGCGCATACGTACATTACGTCGAAGGCTGTACCGCCCCCATCTACTCTGAAGATTCGCTGCACTCTGCTGTGGTGGAAATCATCGTGAAGAAAGGTGGCCGCTGTCGCTACACCACCATCCAGAACTGGTCGAACAACGTCTACAATCTGGTTACCAAACGAGCCATCGCTGAAGAAAAAGCGACGATGGAATGGGTAGACGGCAATCTGGGTTCCAAAGTAACCATGAAGTACCCAGCCGTTTACATGACTGGCGAAGGCGCTCACGGCGAAATTCTGTCTATCGCCTTTGCTGGCAAAGGGCAGCACCAGGACGCTGGCGGCAAGGTTGTGCACGCCGCGCCCAACACCACCAGCCGCATCATCTCTAAATCGATTAGCAAAGATGGCGGCCGGGCTTCTTACCGGGGCTTGCTCAAGGTTAACAAGGGTGCCTACCATTGCAAATCCAACGTGGTGTGCGATGCCCTGCTGCTAGACGAAGCCAGCCGTTCCGACACCTATCCCTACATCGAGATTGAAGAGGAAGATGTGAACATCGGCCACGAAGCATCGGTGAGCAAGGTGGGTGAGGAGCAGCTGTTCTACCTGATGAGCCGCGGTATCGACGAAGAAACCGCCACCTCTATGATTGTGAACGGCTTCATTGAGCCGCTGGTAAAAGAACTGCCGATGGAATACGCCATTGAGATGAATCGTCTGATTCAGCTGCAAATGGAAGGATCGATCGGGTAAGAATGGTTAATGGTAAATGGTTAATTTTTAATGGTTAACCATTTACCGTTTGCAGTTAACCATTAACCATTAGAAAAATGATGACAGCATTTACACAAGACTCAGTTAAAAAATTGTCCGCAACGCTGAATGAGCCGGAATGGATGTTGGCGTTCCGCCTGAAGGCGTTTGAAATTTATGAGAATACCCCCATGCCCACTACGAGCAATGAGGCGTGGCGACGCACCAATATTCGCCGCTTCAAGCCGGATGAGATTGGGCCTTCAATTAATGGGGATGCCGCTACCAGCTGGGAGATTCCTGACTTTTTGGGGAAGGAGTTGACGGGTGAAGAGGTAGGGGGCAGTCTGCTTCAGATCGACGGCGTGACGCGCCAGTACGAGCTGAGCGATGCCTTAAAAGAACAGGGCGTGATCTTTTGTGATATGCACACGGCCGTTTCCAACCATCCCGAACTCGTGCAAAAATATTTCATGACGGAAGGGGTGCAGGTGACCGAAGGCAAGTTTGCCGCCATGCATGGCGCTTTTTGGCGCGGCGGTACCTTCCTTTACGTGCCTAAAAACGTCAAAGCCGCCGCACCGCTGCACAGCGTGCTCTGGTCGGTGAACGGCAAAACGTTCACTCACACCCTGGTGGTGCTAGACGAAGGGTCCGAGGCGATCTTCATGGATGAGTATGCTTCCGGTGAAGAGGCGGCTGGCCTGCACAACGGTGCCATCGAGCTGCTGGTGGGCGACAACGCCAACCTGATTTACGCTGGCTTGCAAGATTTTGGCCAGAACATGTGGCAGTTCAACCACGAACGGGGCCGCGTGGGCCGCGATGGCAAACTAGACTGGGTCACCAGCATGATGGGCACTCGCCTGACCAAAGCGTTCCAAACGCTGGAGCTGGATCGGCCCGGGGCTTGGGGGCGCATGTCGGGGATTTTCTTCACGAACGGCCGTCAGCACCTGGACCTGGACACGCAGCAAAACCACAACGCGGGCAACACCGTCAGCGACCTGCTCTACAAGGGTGCCCTGCGCGAGCAATCTCGCACGGTATGGCAGGGCATGATCAAGGCGCTGCCCGGTTCGCAAAAGATTGATGGCTTCCAGGCAAACCGGAACCTGATGCTAGACAAAACCGCCCGTGCGGATTCTATTCCTGGTCTGGAGATTGAGGCCGACGATGTAGCCTGTACCCATGCTTCGGCCATTGGTCAGCTGGACCCAGATGAGTTGTTTTACTTGATGAGTCGTGGGATTCCGCGGAAAACGGCCGTAGAAATGTCTGTTCAAGGCTTCTTCGACCCACTCATGCGCCGCATTCCCTTCGAAGGCGTCCGTAACCGCATCTTCGACCGCATCGTCGAAAAGATTGGTTAAACAAATGATACAGCTCCACGATCGATTCAATGGCTGCTGGTGCTTGTGTACCAGGCGAGAGGGATGACCTGACCGATTGTCCATAGAATTTGATCTTGGCAAACGGTGGCCTTGCCTCTCGCCTACACAACAGGTTGGGTGGCAGCGCCACCGTTTTTCTTTCCTAAAAACAATAAATCAGAAAAGAAACAGGAGTGAAACAAATGAGTGATAAAGGCTATGTACATGGCGATGTGCTCGTAACAACTGAGTGGGTGGCCGAAAATTTAGACAAAACCGGCAAAATTCGGCTGGTGGAATCAAATGAAGACGTCCTGCTCTACAGCACTGGCCACATCAAAAATGCGGTTCATATTGATTGGGTAGCAGACCTGAACGATGCTATCCGCCGCGATTATCTAGATGAAGCGGCATTTGCTGAATTAATGTCTCGCAGCGGCATTTCTAACGACACGACCGTGGTGTTTTACGGCGATAAAAACAATTGGTGGGCCACCTACGCTTTTTGGGTGTTCAAACTATTCGGCCATGCCGACTGCCGGGTGATGGATGGCGGCCGCAAAAAGTGGATCGATGAAGGGCGTGAACTGACCAAAGAAAAACCCGCCTTCCCTAAAACCGATTACAAACCGGCCGCCCGTGCCGATTACAAGATTCGGGCGTTCCGCGACCAGGTGTTAGCCCACGTGCAGGCCAGCCAGCCACTGGTAGACGTGCGCAGTCCGCAGGAGTTCAGCGGGGAACTGCTGCACATGCCAGGCTCCCCGCAAGAAGGGGCGCTGCGTGGTGGGCATATTCGCGGGGCCAAAAATGTACCGTGGAGCCGGGCTGTGGCTGAGGATGGCACGTTTAAAACGGCCGTAGAACTGCGCGACATCTACGAAAACGAGCAAGGGCTCTCGCCCGATAACAGCGTGGTCGCCTACTGCCGCATCGGCGAGCGCAGTTCGCACACCTGGTTTGTGCTCACCTACCTGTTGGGCTACCCCAACGTGCGCAACTACGATGGCTCCTGGACCGAATGGGGCAACCTCGTGGGCGTGCCCATTGAAAATCCGTCGAAGGGCCGGTAAGCGATTATCGGTAATCGGTGATCCGTTACCTTATTGATTTGTAATCAGGTAATTGAGTAATTGGGTAATTGACTGCCTGAATTACTCAATTACTTAATTACAGAGTGACGAACTGTTTTTTATGGTGTGACGATCGATAGTTGCACATCAGTTTTTCCGCATTACAATCCACCCTATGCTAGACGTCAACAAAATTCGCGCTGATTTTCCCATCTTGCAAGATGAAGCTTATCCGGGGGTGCCGCTGGTATATCTGGACAGCGCCGCTTCTTCGCAAAAGCCCCTGCCCGTCATCGAGGCGATGAATCATTACTACCGCCATACCAACGCCAACGTGCACCGTGGCATTCACCGCCTCAGCGAAGAGGCCACGAATGCTTACGAGGGCGCACGTGAGCGCATTGCCCGCTTCATCAACGCCGCCGATGCGGCCGAGGTGATTTACGTGCGCAACGCCACCGAGGCGTTTAATCTGGTGGCCTACAGCTGGGGGCGAGCCAATTTGCAGCCCGGCGACGAAATGTTGATCACGGCGATGGAGCATCACGCCAACATTGTGCCCTGGCAAATTTTGGCGGAGCAGACGGGTGCGGTGCTGCGGCACCTGCCATTTTTACCCGACGGCAGGCTGGATTTGGCGCAGCTGCCGCAGCTTCTGACGGAAAAGACGAGATTGTTTAGTTTTACGGCCGTTTCCAACGTCTTCGGCACCGTCAATCCCGTCAAACAGCTCATCGAAGCCGCTCACCAAGTGGGTGCCCTGGCAATGGTGGACGCCGCCCAGGCCGTACCCCACATGCCGGTCGATGTGCAGGCATGGAATTGCGACTTCCTGGCCTTTTCCGGCCACAAAATGTGCGGACCAACCGGCATCGGCATTTTGTACGGCAAGCGGCACATTTTGGAAGCAATGCCCCCCTTCATGGGCGGCGGAGACATGATTCGCCGCGTAACGCTAGAAGGCTCCACCTGGGCCGATTTACCCCATAAATTTGAAGCCGGTACACCGGCTATTGCCGCAGGGATCGGGTTAGGCGCTGCGGTCGATTACCTCACCCACTTAGGCATGGAAAACGTACACGCCTACGAGCAATACATCACCAACTACGCCCTGGAAGCGCTCAGCGAGGTAGACAACCTGCAAATCCTGGGGCCATCCGCCGCTCAGCGGGGTGGGGTAGCCGCCTTCACCATCCAAGGCCTGCACCCGCACGACATCGCCGAACTGCTAGACAAAGACGGCATCGCCATCCGTGCCGGGCACCATTGCGCCATGCCGCTGCACCAGCTTTCTGGCATCAATTCAACCGCCCGCGCCAGCTTCTACATCCACACCACCACCGAAGAAGTAGACAAGCTGGTAATAAGCCTCAACCGGGCCAAGAAAATTTTCCGGTTGTAGCGAAGCCCTGTATTAAGGTAATCTTTAGAAGAGTCTGGAACAATTTCCGGTCTCCAATCTCAAAATTATGGACGAAAGTATCTACCGCGAACAAATCATCGATCTGTACGAGCATCCGCTCAACCGGGGTCATTTGGAAACGGCCGATTGGTCATACGAAGAAGACAACCCCCTCTGCGGCGATGTCATCCGCATCGACGTGAAGCTAGATGAAAACCAGCGCGTCGCCGACGTCGCCTGGAGCGGCGAAGGCTGCGCTATCAGCCAGGCCGCTGCCTCCCTGCTCACCGAAGAAATCAAAGGCAAAACCTTAGAGGAAGTGCGCAGCTTTGACAAAGATGAACTGCTGGAACTCATTGGTGTCAAGCTCAGCATGGCCCGCGTCAAGTGCGCCCTGCTCTCCCTAAAAGTGCTCAAAGCCGGTGCCTACGGCATGCCAGACCCAGAAGAAATGCGAAAATTTGATAACCCGCAGTAACGATACAGCACCTCTGGCTGTGGCCGGCGTCTCGCCGTGCCACCTGGCCAGCACGGTCTGGAAACCTGCCGGAGCACCTGAAAAGCTACCCAACATATTCCATAAATGTGTAGATGGTAGACCGGAAACAAGAAACTGTTTAAAAGGAATCATTGGTGACTGAATTTGTGAAAGTTGCCCGCGTAGAAGATATTCCACCGGGCAAAAGAATGTTCCACGATTTTGATTATGAAAGCGTCATCATTGTGAATGTGGCTGGCGAATTTTATTGCATCGCCGATTTATGCTCCCATGACGATGGTCCGCTGGAAGATGGCCCCCTGAATGGGCATTCGATTGAATGCCCTCGCCACGGCGCTTGTTTTGATGTACGCACCGGGGCTGTACTGGCCTTGCCTGCTACTGCCCCCATCCCTACCTACCAGCTAAAAGTGGAAGACGGCGACATTTACATCGAAAATCTTGACGAATAGCCGGAACGCAGGAAAATAACTTTGGTAAAAGGGGCGCTGCCACAAGCGCCCTTTTTGTTTGACACGCAAGGGTAAATTGCCTATATTTAGCCAGCAAAATTAGAACAAATATTTCAAAAACGATATTTTAGACCTGTCAGGTTTTGACGCTAATGGATCAAGACGCATCAACCTAAAAAACCTGACAGGTCTTTTTCGAAAATGGAAACGACATGGAAATTGGTCTGGTAAAACAAGTAAACATTGATTCTGAGGTGCGCGAATCGTACCTGAGCTATGCCATGAGCGTGATTGTGTCGCGGGCGCTGCCAGATGCGCGAGATGGCCTAAAGCCAGTGCAGCGGCGCATCCTGTACGCCATGTACGATATGGGCCTACGGCCGAATACCTCTTACAAAAAATCTGCCCGCGTGGTGGGTGAAGTGCTTGGTAAATACCACCCCCACAGCGACCAGGCCGTTTACGACGCCATGGTGCGTCTGGCCCAGGATTTTTCCATGCGCTACACCCTGGTGGATGGTCAGGGCAACTTTGGCTCCATCGACGGGGATGCCGCCGCCGCCATGCGCTATACCGAAGCCCGTCTCTCCAACATGGGCTTCGATATGTTGGACGACATCGGCAAAGAGACGGTTGATTTCACGGCCAACTTTGATGATTCTTTGTCTGAACCTTCTGTTTTGCCAGCAACAATCCCTAATTTGTTGGTTAACGGTGCGACTGGTATTGCGGTGGGGATGGCCACCAGCATTCCACCCCACAATTTAGGTGAGGTTGTAGATGCACTCACCTACATGCTGGATCATTGGAACCGGCTGAACGATATTTCTTTGCAAGATTTGATGGGGTTCATTAAGGGGCCAGATTTTCCAACTGGCGGCCTGGTCTTCCGCTACCGCGAGAAGGGCGGGGTAGAGACAGATGCTATTGCCAGCGCCTACGCCACTGGGCGTGGCCGCATTACGGTACGGGCCAAGGCGCATGTGGAGGAGATGGGGCGTAACAAATCGCGCATTGTCATTACGGAGCTACCTTACCAGGCCAACAAAACCAACCTGCTGGGGCGCATTGCCGATTTACATCGGGATGGCAAGATTGAAGGCCTCACCGACCTGCGCGATGAATCGGACCGGAACGGCATGCGCATCATTTTGGAAACGACGCGCAACGTGGAGCCAGAGGACGTGCTGGCCGACCTGTTCCGGCTGACGCCGATGCAGAGCACGTTTAGTATCTCGCTGCTGGCGTTGGTGAATGGCGAACCGCGTGTGCTGACGCTAAAGCAGGCGCTGCGGGTTTATTTGGACCATCGCCAGGAGATCGTGCGGCTGCGCTCTGAGTATGATTTGGAGAAGGCGCGCAATCGGGCCCACATTTTGGAAGGGTTGCTCATCGCCTTAGATAATTTGGATGAGGTGATCGACCTCATTCGTCGGTCGCGTACGGTAGAGACGGCGAAGGCGAATCTGATCAAGCAGTTTAAGCTGACGGATGTGCAGGCGCAGGCAATTTTGGATATGCAGCTGCGGCGGCTGGCGGCGTTGGAGCGGAAAAAGATTCAGGATGAGCACAAGGAACTGCTGAACCAGATCAAATATTTGGAAAAGCTGCTCTCGAAACCGGAGCTGATGCGTGAGCTGATTAAAGAAGAGCTGCTGGCGGTGAAGGAGAAGTACCAGGATGTACGCCGGACGCAGATTATTGACAGTGGTGATGCCAAGACGGTGCTTTCGGCTACGGATTTGCTGCCGGATGAGCAGGTGTGGGTGCTGATTGGCGAGAAGGGGACGCTGGCGCGGACGACGTCGCCGGAGATGGTGCGGATTCCGCTGAAGCCAGCGGAGCAGCCGTTTGCCTTGCTGGAAGCCAACACGCAGGATATTTTGTATTTGTTTGCGGCAGACGGCCGTTCCGTCTCTCTCCCCGTTTACCAATTGCCCCAGGCAACAGAAATGGGCAAAGGCACCCATTGGGCCGATTTGACCGGGTTGACCCGGCGCGATCATCTGGCGGCGGCGCAGGTGCTGCCCGTAAATGCCAATGGTTATGTGTTCCTCACCACCCTGGCGGGCGTGGTGAAGCGGATTCGCGTGGAAGATTTGCCGGGCATTACCTCATCCCCGTTTGTGGTGATGAACGTGCCAGACGATGATGCGCTGGGCTGGGCAGAGCTGACCAACGGCGAGCAGGAAGTGATGTTGGCCACGGCTGCCGGGCAGGCAATTCGGTTTAGCGAGGATGAGGTACGGCCGTCTGGCCTGCCAGCGGGTGGCGTGTTCGGCATTAAGCTGGCCAACGAAGCGGATGGCGTGATTGCCATGTCTGTGGTGGAGCCAGAGGGTTATTTGTGGAGCATTACAGACAACGGCCTGGCCAAAGCAACGGCGATGAGCGAATACCCCACGCAGGGGCGGCATGGCCAGGGCGTGCGCAACATGAACCTGCCCAGTGACGCCGCCGAGGTGGTGGCCGCCGTCATTGGCGATGAGAACACGCAAATTCTCATCACCACTGGCATTGGCTCCACCAAAAAGCTAAAGCTGAAAGAAACCTACCTTGGCGGGCGGTCTATCAAGCCGCGCGCGGTGATGACGGTAGGGGAGCGCAACCGCATTACCGGGGCGCTGCGGCTGGTCAGTCGGCCAGAGATTGAGGAAGAAGTGGAAACGGCCGTTCCTCAACAGCTTTCACTTATCGATTCGCCAAATGGTGGCAAAAAAAGAAAAAAATAAAATTTATACTATAATGAAGATTGGAGAATTTTTAGACAAGCTGCCAAAATAGTGTTCTGAAACTGGATTCTGAATAGAATTTATAACCGCTTAAGTAAAGTGCAGAAAGTTTTTGAAAGACGATCAATCAAAGATTTAAAAGATTTCGCAGATTTAGAGGAAAAAATCTGCGAAATCTGCGAAATCTGTTGACAAAGAGTTTTGAAAACTATTTACCAATCACTTAGCAAAAAGTTAGTAAATCTGAATGAGCAGCAACAAGGCCAACGGAGATTTTCACAATGAATTACAAGGATCAATGGGCGACAGATGAAGACGGCAACCAATTTGTTTTTACTGTAGAGATGCAGCGAGAATTGGAACGGGCAGGGTTGCCCATCG
The DNA here is from genome assembly GCA_016713825.1 of Candidatus Leptofilum gracile. GTDB lineage: Bacteria > Chloroflexota > Anaerolineae > Promineifilales > Promineifilaceae > Leptofilum > Leptofilum gracile. Next base: position 386,502 of record JADJOJ010000010.1, read on the forward strand.
AGCCAGCCTCATTGGCAGCGCTAGAGTCAAAGCCGGCTAAGGCCCCAGCGCCAAGATCATACCAGGAAAATGATGCCTCAACTTCTGATTCATCTGGTAATGGAGAAGAATATCCCATGCCAGACACCATTCAGATTGACCCCATGACGGGCAAATATATCGGCCGGATGAAATGGTATAACAGCCAGAAAGGGTACGGCTTTATTATGCGCGGGGGCGGTGAAGAGATATTCTTCCACAAATCCAACACCAGCGAAGACCCAGGCAATATCCAAGAAGGCCAATGGATTTTGTACGATGTGGAAGAGACGCGCAAAGGGCCAGAAGCAACCGATGTGGAACCGTATGAAGGGGATACGTCTCTGCTCACTTAAAAATTGCCAATAAAAATAAAAAAACGTAACTATTCAGGTGCTCCGGCCGCCTCTCGCTTCCGAAGGGCTGCTCTTCAGGCCGTGCCGGCCACAGCCAAAGAGGCTGTATCGTTACCAAACTAAATTAATTCCACAAACAACCAATCAAAGAAAGGAGTCTTGATGACAATGGATCGATTTGGTGGTGTTACCCTGAAAGGTAACCCGCAGACCGTGAGAGGGGCGCAGTTGAAGGTGGGCGACAAAGCACCAAACTTTACACTAGCCGCCAATGATTTTAGCCCTGTTACACTGGCCGATAGTGCAGGCAAGGTGCGATTAATTTCCGTGGTGCCTTCCCTGTATACCGGCATTTGCGATGCGCAAACGCGCCGTTTTAACGAGGAAGCGGCCAGCCTGGGTGACAATGTGGTCATTTTGACAGTAAGCGTGGATTTTCCACCTTCGCAAAGGCAGTGGTGTGGTGCCGCCGGGGTAGAGCGGGTGCAAACGTTGTCTGACCATAAAGATATGAACTTCGGCGATGCGTATGGTACGCACATTTTGGAGCAGCGCTGGGAACAGCGCTCCATTTTTGTGGTGGATGCAGATGATATGCTTCGGTATGTGGAGTATGTGCCGGAAATTGCCCAGCATCCAGATTATGAGGCGGCGCTTACGGCCGTTCGCCAACTCGCCCAATAAACCTGTTTGGTAAACGCAAATTGGTAAACGCAAAAAGCCTGGCACACAGCCAGGCTTTTTTTAATGCCGTTGGGCGTGTTGGTACGCTTGCCGGATTTGGTTTTGCAGGGTGCTGTCTACGTCGTAAGGGCTGGTGAGGCGTACGGCCGTTCCCATACCAGGAACCTGGCAAGTAATGTGGGTTTTGGCCGGGCGCAGGGTACAAAACGGCCGTTCCGCCGTAAAATCAATCCGCCCCCGGTGCAAAGACCAGGTAACACCCTGGCTCAGCCCCGTAATGAACTCCAGCAAATGCAGCCCCGCCGCCGCCGCATCGATCGTTGTCCGGCTGAGGCAAGCGTCTAGTTCCAAATCAATATCCATCTGGCAACTCCTCTTTTTGGGGGCCGAAGCTGGCCCTTTTAGCCAAAATCTACCTGCTCCCGAATTTTGTCTTTTACGACGGGCATGGCGCTAAAAAAGGCGTTGTACGCCTGGCTTACCGGATCATCTTCTGCATGAAACAGGCGATCCAGGGCGGCATAATTGCGCAGCCACAAAATCCAGATAGAGGCCGGCCCTTCGCCAATGCCGCCGCTGGCTGCCACCACTTCCTTGATCCAATCCTTGTCTTGTAGCTCATCGTGCAGCTTGCGGGCGTTTTGGGCGTGCTCCTGGGAAAACGGCCGTGGCCAATCAAATTCCACACTCAAATAAATCCCAACTCTAGGTTCGCTCATGAGATGCTCCTTACGTTAATATGGCCAGTGTCAACAAGAAAAGTGTAGCACGCATGTTCTACTGTGGCAATACGTATTGTGTACGATAGTTTGGCTGGCTATACTTCTGCGCTATGAGGTTGCAAACAGTGCCAGAACAGTTTGGGGAGATACCCACACCCCAACAAAAAAAGTCGCAGCAGTGGCAGCGGCTGGGTGGCAGCATTATCATGATTGGCAGCATGGTGCTGCTGCTGCCGCTGGTTTTACGCGCCCCCCGCCCCGATTTTTTTGTGCCGTCAACGGCCGTTCTCATCCTCAGCACCTTCCTCTTGTTTCCCCTGACCTTGTTCGCTTCTGTTACCTGGCACGAACTGGGGCATTTGCTGGCTGGCTGGCTGGTGGGTTTCCGCTTTGTATTGGTTACCTTTGGCCCGCTGCGCATCGCCCGCGAGGCAGGCGGCCTGCGCCTTAGCCTGATCCACACCAACGTGGTGCAGTGGCAAGGGCGGGCGCTGATGGTCCCCGCCCGGTTTGGTGATTTTCGCTGGCGACGCATGGTGCTGGTGGCCGGTGGCCCACTGGCCACGCTGCTTCAGCTGCTGCTGCTGCTGGGCACAAATGTGGCCCTGCGCAACCAGGAAATCCCCTACGGCTATGGCCTGGCCTTGCTCTGGCTTCTGCTCTCGGCGGTGATGCTGCTGCCAGCAACGGCCGTTCCCCAAAAAATTGGCAACATTTACACCGACGCCGCCCGCTTCTGGCAGCTGTCGCGCGGTGGCCCCGCCCTCATCCGCCAGCTGGCGCTGACCAACCTGGTAGAGGCGTCGCTGCGCGGCGTGCCGCCTGCCGCAATGGACGCCGATTTTGTGGCCGCTACCCTGGCAGCCCCGCCCGGCAGCAGCGAGGCGCTGGTAGGACATTACGTGGCCCACTTGCAGGCGCTAGACCGGGCAGACGTAGCCGAAGCCGCCGATTTTTTAGATAAAACGCTCGCCTTGCTGCAAACCCAACCGCCCACCCAACGATCGCCCATTATTTTTGCCAGCGCCGCTTATTTTGCCGCCCGGTATGGGCACGATTTACCCCAGGCGCAGGCCTGGCTCAAGCTGATCAAGCCAGAGCAGTACAATGCACTGGCCCTGGAAGTTGAGCAGATTTTGCTGCGCGTGCGGGCGCAGCTGCTCTTGTTAGAAGGCAAACCCGCCCTGGCCAAAACGGCCGCTCTGCAAAGCAAACGCCTGCTGCAACAATCCGTCGATTTAGGCTCCGTGCCGTTTGAACTGCGCCTGCTGGACGACATTCTAGCGGCGGCAGGCGACGTGGCTCCAGCGGCCCAGCTGCCCCTGGAATTGCAGCCAGTATTGACCCAAAAACGGCCGTTTTTTGCCGCTTCGGCCCGTGGGTTTGTGCGCTGGACGCTGATTGTGGTGGTGGGGCTGCTGTTGGGGTTGGGGTGGCGGCAGCTGTTTCCTGGGCGGGCGGTAGATGCCTACCAGCAGGGAGTTGCGTACCTGGAAGATGGCCAATTTGCGGCAGCGATCCCCGAATTTGACCAGGCCATTGCCCTGGACGATCAGTTTGCCCAGGCGTATTGGGGACGGGGGGAGGCGTTCATGGCGTTGGGGGCGTATGAAACGGCCGTTGCCGACTTCAATCGCGTGGTAGATCTGCACCCAACCACCTTCCCCTCCATTTACGTGTATCGGGCCGCCGCCTACACGCAGCTGGGCAACTATTCCGCCGCCATCGCCGACTACCAACATCTCCTCAGCCTGGAACCAGAGGATAGTTTACGCCGTCTGGCCCTGGAGTCGATCCACATTTTGCAAACGGCCGAATAGCCATTCTCCATAGCCCAAACGCCAAATTTTTGCCATGACAATACTCATCACTTTTTTGGAACAAGTTCAGTAGACGCTGTTTGTGAAATATTACACAATATCCATAGATTGTGAAATATTGCACAATTGGGCGTATTGTAGCAATCGTCACTTACCACTTTAACCGTTAATTTTGTTCATTGTTCTACACACAAGAGAGAGTTTTGCATGAGCAACCTGAAAACGATTCCTAAAACCGCCTTGAACGAGTGGGTTCAACGGTTGCGGCGGCGGTTTCGGGTGGTGGGGCCGCGCCCCAAGAATGGCCAGTTTGTGTTTGCAGAGATTGAAACGGCCGTTGAGATGGCGCTGGATTACCCCACAACCTGCATGCCGCCCAAAAAATATCTATTCCCCCCACAAGAAACATTGCTGCGCTACCACCTGGACGGCAGCCACATCCAGGCGGTCATCGAGACGGAACCAACCGTCATTTTTGGCATTCACACCTGCGATGTGCAGGCCACCCGGCTGTTCGACCAGATTTTCAGCCAGGGGTTTGCCGACCAGCATTACCGCGCCCGGCGGGAAGATATCTATCTAATTAGCATCGAGTGCATGGCCCCCTGTACGGAGCACGCCTACTGCCACGACATGGGCACCTCCCATCTGCCAGAAGCGGCCGATTTGCACCTGACGGATGTAGGGCAGATGTACGTGGTTCATGTCAACACGCCCAAGGGCGAATCGCTGCTGGCCGACACGCTGGCCGAACCGTTTACGGCCGATTGGCAGCCCATTTACGACCGGGTGATTGCCAAGAAGATGGAGGCGTTTGAGAAGCGGCTCGATTTTGAGGTGACAGAGCTAAAAGAACTGCTGCGTGACGGATACAGCAGCCCACTCTGGCAAGATGTGGGCGATGACTGCCTGGTGTGCGGCATGTGTACCCAGGTCTGCCCCACCTGCGTCTGCTTCAACATGGAAGATGAGGCGGACCTGACGCAAACGGAAGGGCAGCGTACGCGCACCTGGGATTCTTGCCAGGCAACGACGTTTGCCCTGGTGGCGGGCGGCCACAACTTCCGCGAGGCGCGCATGGCGCGGCAGCGGCATCGCTTTATGCGCAAGGGCAAGTACATGCACGACGCCTACGGTTTGTTGGGCTGCGTGGGGTGTGGTCGGTGTGGGTCTACCTGCTTGGTCAATATCACGCCCATCAAGGTGCTGAACGCCCTTTACCAAGAACAACATGCGGAACAGATTGAATCGGACGTTCCGGAAATGGAGTTGAGTTATGAAGACGTTACTGCGAGAAGTGCGGGAGTCGCCGTCGATTTACATGCCGGTGCCTGCGAGAATAACGGCCGTACGCACCCTCACTGAGCTGGAAAAACTATACACGATTGAGCTGCCCTATGGCCTCACCCTGGATCACGATCCGGGGCAGTTTGTGCAGGTGTCGCTCTTTGGCGTGGGTGAAGCGCCGATCAGCATTTGCTCCTCGCCCAGCCGCAGCAACGGGCTGTTTGAGCTGTGCGTGCGCAACGTGGGCGACCTGACCAGCAAAATGCACGCGCTGAACGTGGGCGACACGCTGGGCATTCGCGGCCCGTTTGGGCGCGGCTTCCCGATGGAGCGGTTCCGGGGCAAAGACGTGGTTTTTATTGCCGGTGGTTTGGGGCTGGCCCCGCTGCGCTCGGTGATTTATGAAGCGATTGACCACCGCGAAAAGTACAACCGCCTGGTCATTTTGTACGGGGCGCGTTCGCCCCAAGAGATGCTGTTCCGTGACGAAGTGAACGCCTTCAACTGGATGGACGACGTGGAAATGTTCAGTACGGTTGACCGGGGCGACGAGAAGTGGCGCGGGCACGTGGGCTTTGTCAACAGCCTGCTGAACCAGGTGCATTTGAATCCGCACAACACGGTGGCCATCGTCTGTGGCCCGCCGGTGATGTACCAGTTCATCATCGACGATTTGATCCGGCTGGGCGTGGCCGAGCACGACATCTGGCTCAGTTTTGAGCGGCACATGAAGTGCGGCGTGGGCAAGTGCGGTCACTGCCAGATCAACCACATTTATGCCTGCCTGGATGGGCCGTCGTTGTCTTACACGGAAATTAAGAACCTGGAGGAAGCGTTATGAGCGGCACAGTGAATGAACTCCCACGGGTTGCTTTTTTCGACTTTACCAGCTGTGAAGGGTGCCAGCTCACCGTGTTGGACGCGCTGCAAACGCACCCTGAGCTGCTAAAAGTGGTAAACATTGTGGAATTTCGCGAGGCGTCCAGCGCGCGCAGCGAGGATTACCAGATTGCCTTTATTGAGGGGTCGTGTACGCGGCCGGGTGATGAGGAACGGTTGCGGAAGATTCGGGAAACGGCCGTTTACGTCATCGCCCTCGGTGCCTGCGCCCATCTGGGAGGCATCAACGCCATCCGCAACCGCCAGCCGCTGCTGGACGTGCGCCAATACGTCTACGGCGACAAGGCCGAATGGTACGACACCTACCCGGCGCGGGCCATCGACCAGGTGATCCAGGTAGATGCCGTGATTCCCGGCTGCCCCATTGACCGGGACGAGTTTGTGCGCGTAGTCACCGTTTTGCTGCAAGGCCGCCAGCCCAAGCTGCCCGACTACCCGATGTGCATCGAGTGCAAGCTGCACGAAAACATCTGCGTTTACGAGCGGGGGCAGGTGTGCCTGGGGCCGATTACCCGGGCGGGCTGCAACGCCATCTGCCCGGCGTATGGTTACGGCTGCGAAGGGTGCCGGGGGCTGGTCTCTGCGCCCAACATGGAATCGTTCCAGGAGGTGCTGGCCCAGCATGGGCTGAGCCAGGCAGAGATCGACGAGAAGTTGAGTCTCTTTTTAACCAACCAGACGCTGCTGGAAAAGGAGCTGGTTCATGGCTAACGTAAAAGTAAACGTGCATCACCTGACGCGGGTGGAAGGGCACGGCAACATTGTGGTCGATGTGGTGAACGGCGAGCTGAAGCAGTGCGATCTGCAAATTGTGGAGACGCCGCGCTTTTTTGAGGCGATGCTGCGCGGCAAGCCGTACCAGAATGCGTCGCACATCACCTCGCGGATTTGCGGGATTTGTGCGGTGGGGCACGCCACGGCCTCGCTGCGGGCAACGGAAGCGGCGCTGGGCGTGGAACCGAGCGAGCAGACGAAGCTGCTGCGCCGCCTTAACTTTTTGGGCGAGATTTTGGACAGCCACGTGCTGCACGCCTACATGCTCGTCGCCCCCGACTTTTTGGGCGTGCCGAGCGTGATTCCGCTGGCCAACACGGCACCGGACGTGGTGCTGCGGGCGCTGCGGATGAAGAAGCTGGCCGGGGATTTGTGCCAGGCGATTGCCGGGCGGCACACGCATCCCATTGCGATGACGGTGGGCGGCTTTACCCATTTCCCTACGGCCAACCAGCTGTACGAGCTGCGCGATCGGTTTGCCGCGGCGCGAGACGATGTGGCGGCTACGGCCGATCTCTTCCAAACGCTCAAGCTGCCCCAATTTGAACGGGAGACCGAATACATTGCCCTGCGCCGCGATGATGGCGTGTATGGCTTTATTGATGGCGATATTGTGAGCACGGATGGCGGCGTCTGGCCTGCCTCAGCGTACCAATCGATAACCAACGAATATTTGGTGCCGCATTCGTCGGCGAAACATGCGCAGAACCAGCGGGAATCGTACATGGTGGGGGCGCTGGCCCGGTTCAACGTGAACCACGATTTGCTGCATCCGGTGGCTAAAGAAGTGGCCGCCGGGCTGGGACTGAAGCCGAAGGCGACCAATCCGTACCTGATTACCGTGGCGCAGGTGGTGGAAATTGCCCACTGCGTGGAGGAAGCGATTCAGCTGATTGATGCGCTGCTGGCGCGGGAGATTGCCTGGGAAGAGCCGGCCTTGCCCAGCCGCGAATCCGGCGAGGGCGTGGGCGCGTGCGAAGTGCCGCGCGGCACGCTGTTCCATCATTACGTCATTGAGGATGGTCAGATTGTGGGGGCCAACTGCGTGATTCCGACGGGGCAAAATTTGGCAAATATTGAGCTGGACATGAAGGCGCTGGTGCCTACTTTGCTAGACCGCACGCAGCAGCAGATTACCCATTCGCTGGAGATGCTGGTGCGGGCTTATGATCCGTGCATTTCTTGCTCGACGCACTTGCTGGATGTGAAGTTCGAATAGCAGGTTATGAAACTTTGACGCAAAGGCGTGAAGGGGCAACGATGGAAAAGAAAACCTCCTTTGCGCCATCTGCTTCTTTGCGCTCTTTGCGTCGAAAAAATGTGGGCTTTCGACAAATAGGGTGTTTGACAAAGATTGTTATCAAAAATTACGCAGATTTACCAGATTTTTAATCCTTGCAATCTGCGAAATCTTTGATGATGCACCATGAGAGCACGCTAACTGATGGTGACCCAAGATAGGTTGATGAAGATATTGGTTTTGGCTTTGGGAAATCCTCTGCGGGGGGATGATGGGGTGGGGTGTGCGGTGTTGGCGGGTTTGCGGGAAACGGCCGTTCCCTACCCCCCCCACATCACCTTCCTCGATGGCGGCACGCCCGGCCTGGAAACTGCGCTGACCATGCAGGGGTATGACAAAGTGATCGTGATTGACGCCGCCAACCTGGGGGAGCGCCCAGGCAGCTGGCGGCGTTTTTCGCTGGCCGAGGCATCCTTGGTGCAGCAGGCGCAGATGGAGGGCACGCTGCACGATGCTGGTTTTGCCGAAGCGGTGGCCCTGGGCGCGGCGCTAGACATTTTGCCGCCGGAAATTATTGTGTATGGCGTCCAGCCGGAGACGATTGCGTGGGAGATGGGGTTGAGTACGGCCGTACAGTCCGCCATTCCCCAAATTTCCCAGCAAATTTGGGCTGAACTTTTTGATGCGTGAAACGTGAAACGTGAGTTTTTTGGCCAGCCCCAAAAAAAATTTAAAAAGGGGGGCCCCCCCCCCCCCCTTTAGGGAGGGGAGTGGGCGGGGGGGAAAACTCAAGGGGGGGGGGGGGCCGCCGGTTTTGTTGGCCCCCCCCCCCCCCCCCCCCCCCCCCCCCCCGCCCACGTTCCCGAAAGGCAACCCCCCCCCCCCACCCCCCCCCCCCCCTCCACCACTTTCAAAACCCCCCCCCCCCCCCCGGCCATTTCCTTTCCAAACCCCCCCCCCCCCCCCCCCCGGCCTCTGGGGGGGGCGGGGGCGGGCGGGGAGGCCCCAGCCGCGCCCCCCCGGCCCCCCCGGGGGGGGGGGGGGGCCGGCCGGGCCAGGGCCGCCGGCGGGAGGGGCGGGGGGCGGGGGGCGGGGCGGCCCCCCCCCGGCGGGGGGGGGGGGCGCCCCCCCCCCGGGCCGGCGGGGGGGGGGGGGGCCCCGCGCCCCCCGCCCAGACGACCCCCCCCCCGGGGGGGCCGGGGGGGGGGCCCCCCCCCGGGCTGGCGCGGCCCCGTGGGGGCCCCCCCCGCGGGGGGGGGGCGGCCCCCCCGCCCCAGGGGGGGGGGGGGGCGCCGCCGGGGGCGCGCCCCCCCCCCCCCCCCCCCCCCCCCCCCCCCCCCCCCGAGGGGGCCCCCCCCCCCCCCCGGCCCCCCCCCCCCGCGCCGGGGGGGGGTCGGTTGTGATGCCCCCCCCCCCCCCCCCCCCCCTGGGCCCCCCCCCCCCCCCCCCTCCCCCGCCGGGGCCCGCCCCCCCCCCGCCCCCCCCCGCCCCCCCCGCCCCCCGGCGGGGGGGGGGGCGGGCGGGCCCCGCCCGCCCCGGCCCCCCCGGCGCCCCCCCCCCCCCCCCCCCCCCCCCGCCCCGCGGTTGGGGGGGGGGTGTTGGGTGGTTGGGTGGGGGGGGGGGGGCGGGCCGCGGGCGCCCGCCTCGCCCCCCCCCCCCCCTCCCCCTCCTCCCCCCCCGTTTCCCCGGCCCCCTTTCCCGCCCCCCCTTTCTTGCCCCCCCCCTCGCCCCCCCCCCCCTCTGTCCCCCCCTCCCCCTCCCCCCCCCCGGGGCCCCCCCCTCCGGGCCCCTGCCCCTTCCCGCCCCTCTTGGTCGGGCGCCTGGGGGGGGGGGCTGGGTGGGGGGGCGGGGCCGGGCCCCCCCCCCCCCCCCCCCCCCCCCCCTCCCCCTCGGGGCTTTGGGGGGGTTGGTTTTTTGGTTTTTTTTTTTCTTTTTCTTTTTCCCCCCCCCCGTTAAGCGCGGGGGGGGCTGGGGGTGGGGTCCTTTGACGGGCGTCTTCTTCACGTTTCACGCTTCACGCATCATAAAATTCCCCTAAACCGAAAAAATTAAGCACGTCGTGGTGCCGTGGGCGTAGAGCTTGCCGTGGGCATCGACGAGCTGGCCTTCGGCGGTGGCGATGCGCCGCCCACCGTGGATGACGCTGCCGAGGCAGCGCAGCGGGCCGGTGTTGGCCAGAATGGGGCGGACGAAGTTGACCTTCATCTCCACGGTGGTGTAGCCGCTGCCTGCGGGCAGCAGGGTGTGCACGGCGCAGCTCATGGCGGAGTCCAGCAGGGTGGCAATCACCCCGCCGTGTACGGTGCCGATTGGATTGTAGTGAAATTCGGAGCAGTCGATTTCGAAGACGGCCGTTCCTTCCCCCACTTCTGTCAACGAAAAACCGAGCGTATCGGCAATGGGTGGCGCGGGCAGGCTGCCGTTGATCATGGCGGCGAACAGCTCTGCGCCGCTTTTTTGGCGAGCAGCGTTGGCGGTGGGGGTGGGGTCTTGCCAGGTGTAGGTGCGGGAACGGCCGTTCCCATTCTCTATAGTCATTTTTTAGTTTCTCCAGGTTGTGTGGTTTTTCTTGCTAGTCGGGAAATTGCATGCCTCTTCACCGCCGGAGGCTGAAGCCGTCCGGCTAGGTGTGAAAGCCCATTCGGGCTTGAAAACCAGCCCTTTTGGGCTTTTCATCGATAGCAGGGGCGTTTACGCCGCTGCGTTCTGTTAGAGTTTCGTAATCTTTGCTTTGTAAGATTTTATATGGTCACCCGGTCTCTGTCATGGATACTTAATCGCTGACATAAGGAGACGACCCATTTATGAGCGAAAACATTTTAGGAGAAACGAAGGCAATGGCAGCAGAACGCAACAGTTTTTTACAAAAACATGGCACCAAGCTGCTGGCCTTGTTTTTTTGGGGTGCTTTGGTGGGGGGGTACTACCTTTACGCCAACGCCAATAATCTGACCCTGGGCGACAGCCTGGAGCTGATTGTGGATTTTTTGACGGCCAGCCTGCTGGGGCCACTTTTTTACATGGTGATTTATGCGTTACGGCCGTTGCTCTTCTTCCCCGCCACCATTCTGACCCTGCTCGGTGGCTTCCTTTTTGGGCCGATTGGTATTTTGTGGACGATACTCGGCAGCAACGCTTCTGCGCTGGTGGCGTACACGGTGGGCCGCTACTTTGGCCAGGGCGTGCTGGACAGTGAAGAAGAGACAACCGTCATCCAAAAATATACCCAACGGATGCGCCAAAACAGCTTCGAGACGGTGCTCATCATGCGGCTGCTCTTTTTGCCGTACGATTTGGTGAATTATGCCGCGGGCTTTTTGAAGATACGCTGGCAGCCGTTCATCCTGGCCACCGCCATTGGCTCCATCCCCGGCACCATCTCTTTTGTGCTGTTGGGCGGCTCCTTTGGCACGCTGGCTGAGCTGGTTTCTGGAGATGTGAACGTCAATCCCGTGACGCTCGCCCTCTCTGTGGTGCTCATTCTGGTTAGCATTGGCCTTTCTCGCTTCATTAAACGCCGCGAAGCTGCCGCGTAGGGCAATTTTACAAAATCGCCCCACTTTTTAGGAGTAAACAGATGGTTACAGAAATCAAGGTTCCCCCTTTTGATGAATACAACGAAGTTTTAGTGAAGAATGCCCACCCGCCCGATTGGCAGAACCCGATGCCAAACGGCCGTTACAATCTCCTGGTCATCGGTGGCGGATCGGCTGGATTGGTGGCTGCGGTAGGGGCGCGTGGCCTGGGGGCCAAAGTCGCCCTCGTAGAAAAGCATTTGCTGGGCGGCGACTGCCTGAACGCGGGCTGCGTGCCCTCCAAAACGGTGCTGCGCTCTGCCAAAGCGGTGGGCGACATTCGCCGGGCGGCCGAACTGGGCGTGCACGTGGGCGACGCGGTGACGGTGGATTTTCCGGCCGTCATGCAGCGGATGCGCCAGATTCGTTCCGAGATTAGCTACCACGACGCGGCGACACGTTTCCGCGACCTGGGGATTGATTTGTACCTGGGGGATGGTCAGTTTACGGGGAAAAATAGCTTTGCGGTAGACGGCCGTATTATCCAGTTTAGCAAAGCAGTCATCGCCACCGGCTCCCGTGCCGCCGCCATTCCCATCCCCGGCCTGGCCGAGACCGGCTACATCACCAACGAGGGCGTCTTTGAGCTAACCAAACTGCCCCGCCGCCTGGCCATCATCGGGGCCGGGCCAATTGGAGCAGAGATGGCCCAGGCGTTTGCCCGCTTTGGCAGCCAGGTGAGCGTGTTCGACCTGGCCCCCACCATCGGCGGGCTGCGCGATCCGGAAGGCATTGCCCTGGTGCGCACGGCCCTAGAGGCCGACGGCGTGCAGTTCTTTTTAGAGAGCAAAACTGGCAAGATTGAAAAAGTGGGCGACGAGAAAATCATCCATTTTGAGTACGATGGCGATGCCCACACCCTGGCTTTTGATGAGATTTTATTAGCCGCAGGTCGCCAACCGAATGTGGCTGGCCTGGGTTTAGAAGCCGCGCAAATAAAATACAGCAAGAAGGGGCTGGACGTAAACGACCGGCTGCAAACCACCAATCCCGACGTGTTCGGCGCAGGCGATGTGGCCATCCCGGCGATGTTTACCCACACTGCCGACGCCACGGCGCGGATGGTGCTGCAAAACGCCTTCTTTTTTGGCCGCAAAAAGTACAGCGATTTAATTATTCCCTGGACGGTGTACACAGACCCAGAAATTGCCCACGTGGGGCTGTTCGACTACGAAGCCGAGGCGCAGGGCATGGTCGTGGACACCTTTAGCCACAAAATTCAGGAGACCGACCGGGGCCGGGCTGACGGCGATGATGGGTTTGTGAAGATTTACGTCAAAAAAGGCAGCGACAAAATTTTGGGGGCGACGATTGTGAGTCGGCATGCGGGGGAGATGATTAGCGAAATCACGACGGCGATGATGGCGGGCCAGGGGTTGAGCCTGCTGTCGCAGACGATTCATCCGTACCCCACCCAGGCAGAGGCGATTAAGAAAACGGCCGATTCCTGGAACCGCACGCGCCTGACTCCGTTTGTGGCCAATTTGTTTGAAAAGTGGTTGGCCTGGAGACGGTAGAGGGAGATTGGAGATTGGAGATAAAAAGCGCCAGTCCACTGGGTGGGCTGGCGCTTTTTTTGTTAGGCGCTCAGGTGTTTGACAAAAAAGTCGGTCATGGTGGTGTATACCTTGACCCGGTTTTCATACTTCAGCACATCGTGCCCTTCGTCGGGGAACATGAGGTAATCGACTTCTTTGCCGATTTCTTGCAGATGCTCGACCAGCTCGCGTGATTCCTGCTCGATGACGCGAGGGTCGTTTTTGCCTTGCACCACCAGCATCGGCGCGGTGATCTGCTCGATGTAGGTGCGCGGGGAGCGTTCTTTTAGAAAATCCTGCTCGGTTTCTGGGTCGCCAACGAGCATTTTGATGAACGGTTTCCACGTTTCCGGCACGCGGCTGGCGAAGGTGGTGAGGTCGTACGGGCCAAACATGTCGATGGCGGCGGACCACAGCTCCGGGTGGCGGCTGGCCAGGGTGAGGGTCATGTAGCCGCCGTAGGAACGGCCGCATACGCCTGCGCGGCTGGTATCAATGCGAGCATCTTTGGGCAAAATTTCGGTCATGGCATGGACGTGATCCAGCCGATCCTGGCCACCCCAATCGCGGACGACGCGCTTCATGTAGGCGAAGCCGTAGCCGGTGCTGCCGCGCACGTTGGGCACAAAGACGGCAAAGCCGTTCAGCGTAAGAAACTGGATGAAGGGCATGGAGAACCAGGCAAAATCGGGCCGTTCCTGGCTTTGCGGGCCGCCGTGAATGTAGTAGATGAGCGGGCGAGGGCCGGTAAAGCCGAGGGCGGGGGCGGGCAGGTAAAGCCGGGCAGAGATGCGCAGGCCGTCGTGGCTGGTGAAGGGATAATCTTCGCCAGGGGAGAGCCATTCTTGCGGCAGGCCGAGGATGCGTTCGCGGGTGTGCTGCTGCAAATCATCCCGGTTGGGGCCGCTGATGGTGTAGAGTTGGGTGGGGGAAACGGCCGTTGAAAACGACAGCACGTACGCATCTTGCCCCTTGTTGTACTGGATCGATTCCAACACGCCGCCAGCCAGTTTGCCCTGGCCGCACAGCAGATGGGTGAGCTGCATGGTCAGGTTGGCTTCATCTAGTTCGGCCTCGTAAGCCCAGGAGCTGCCGTCGATGTTGTAGATGATGAGGTATTTGCTGCCGGTGAGGTGGCGACCTTCTTCCAGTTCGCCCACGCCCGCGTGCTGGATGCCGTGGATGGGCACCTGCTGCAACGCTTGGGGATCATCCAGCGGCAGGTAGGCGAGGCCGTAGGTGTCTTCATATTCGGAGGTGCCCACCAGCAGGCCTGTTTCGTTGCGGATGAAGTGGCCGCCGCCGACGTTGTACGTTTTGGGCGGATTTTGCGGGTCGCGTTCGGCCATTGGCGTGCCCAGCAGGGTGGTTGGCTTTTCGTCGCCCAGGTTGTAGCGGAACAAGACGCCATCGCCTGCGCCGTACCCTTCGCTGAGGATGAATTTGGTTTTGTCGGCGTTGCTGCCGTCGGGCGTGCCGCCAAAGCGGCTTTCATTGAGTTTGGTCAGTTCGCCAGTTTCCAGGTTGGCCAGGTAAGAGCGGAAGATGGATTCGGTGCGGGATTGGGCCACGAGCAGCAGGTTGTTGCGTTCCAAATCTGGCTCAATGGCGGCGACGCGGTGGTTGGCGAGCTGCTCGGCAAAGAGGGGTTCGGGGTAGCCGCCGTCTTGGGGGATCATCATGGGCAGGTAGTTTTCGTCGCCGTCCTGGTCTAGCATGACGAGGATTTTGTTGAGTTTGGGGAAGACGATGAAGGAACGGCCGTCCATCAGGTGCGGGTTTTGCAGGGCGATGTCGGGCGGCAGCAGGGGTTCGGGCACGCTGCCGCCGTGATCCATGGCGTAGAGGTTGTTACGGCCGTTTAAATTGCTCACAAAATAGATGCGGTCGCCCACCAGCTGGGGCACCAAAAAGAGCCGCGCGGACAAAAAAGATTCGATTCGTTTCATAATTTTCTCCTCTGAAAATAAACCTCCGGGAGGCTTCAAAAATGGCCTCTGTTACGCACTGAACCTCCCGGAGGTTGGGTTTTCATTCGGAGGTTGGGTTTTCATTCATGGCGTTGAGCTTGCGCTCATGTCGTCTCCTCTAAAAACAGGCCGCGGATGACCGCGGATTAAAATCTGTGCGCAATCTGCGCCAATCTGCGAAATCTGTTGATTTTATTGCCTTTTACTTACGCAGCTGCATGGTGAATAGTTTCCGGGTGGGGGCGGTGTCGATGTGGGGCAGGTGGGTTTCCACCAGGCTGATCGTTTCTTCGATGAGGGTTTTTAGGTGGGAAACGGCCGTTTGCCTATCCACTTCAAACAATGCCGGCAGCCGACGAGCCACGTCTGGCGGTGCGATCTTCATTTTGGCCACGGTGTAATCTAGCCCCTTGATTTTGCCGGGATGGTAGAGCTGATTCAGCCCGCACAGCACGCCAAAGATGTTTTGCACGGCGTGCAGCAGCTCCTCTTGCAGAAAAATTACTTCGTTGCGCTCGACGCCCATCTTTTGCAGCACCCAATGCGGCCGAAAGCGGAGATGTTTTTGCACCAGCATATCGCTCAACTTTGGCGGGTAATTGGCCAGCTTCGCCTTCCAGCCGTCGGTAATGTCGGCCCCCTTTAGCGGCAGGCCGGTGAGAATGCCATCCAGGGCGATGAACAGGTTGTTTTCTTCCAGCGTTGGCTCGGCCAGAAATTGCGTTACCATGTTTTCGGCTTCTTCTAGCCTGGCGTGGGCAAAGTCGTGGCGAATACCGTCGATGTATTGAAACAGCGCCCAGCCGTCCTGGGCGTTGCCGCCGTAAAAGCCGCCGCCGGAGTCTAGGGCCGCCTGCCGGTAGGTTTCAAACGCCGCTTCGCCGGGCAGCTCATCGTAATACATGATGATGTCGAGGTCGGAGTTGTCGTCGGCGACGCCTTTGGCTACGGAACCGGTGATGAGGATTGCTTTGATGTGGGGATTTTGCTGGAAAACGGCCGTGTTTTCACGCGCCAGGGCCAATCGTTCTTGGGAAATCTGGTTCAAGATAGTGCCTCATCTTGGGCGTGAATGGGGTAATAGGCAAGCGTTAACCCGTAGAGCGTCTCGTTTTCGGCGGAGTTTTGGGGGTTGTATTGGCCCATTTCTTGCAAGAGGGTTTGGAGACGGCCGTAAAATTCCGCATGTTGCTCTGGCGTAAGCCGAAGCGATGCCCGCCATAAAATCCCAATGTGCTTATCATCTGCAAATGGATTTTGTTCCGTCTGCTGTACCGTTCGCCGAATTTCGGTGCGGGTAACGTCGAAAATGGTGTTTAGCATCTGTTCCAGCTCCTGGCTGGCGGCTGGCTGGTCTGTCAGTAAGCGGTTGTCGATGCGGTAATTGTGGGCCACAACCTGATATTTCTTCTCTAAAATTCCAGACACAATATTGGTTTCCACCACCTGAATCAGACCATGTTTTTCCATCAGGTTTACGTGGTAATACAGCTTGGTTGCCGGCAGCTTGAGCAGTTTGGCAATTTCCTTCACGGTTTTAGGCCGCTTGAGCGATTGCAAAATATCTAGCCGGGTGGTGTGGGCGATCACTTTTAGTACTTCTAAATCATCAACCAAAAATTCTTGAGCGAGTTGTATTTCAGATTCCATCTGCCTATCCAAGTTTATTTTTACTGAACATTTAAAAAAAGTTAAATGATTGGGGTAATTTTAATAGGGCTGCGGGAATCTGTCAAACAGCTTTGTGGAACTATGTTCCCGGTTATTCAAGGCGTAGGACGGTCCCTTCGCCAGGGGCGGAGTAAGCTCTTTTGTAAGCTATTTCAGCCATACTCCTTAAAGTGGATGATTAACAAAAGCCATAATTGAATGTGGGTAAACATCTGCCAAGATTCGGAATGTAGCGTCTACCAAGCACCCCCAGGTCTAGCCGTTGCCTTTTAACCCAACCACACTCAATTTTCAATGCTGCCCATTTGGTTATTATGAATCAAATATAATCCTCAGTGCTCTGTTCACTAAATTCTTTTACAAAGCGAAACCAATCAGAGCAGTGGAAGCTTTGTAGGTGTTGCCAAAAGCGTTACTTACACATTTGCCTAACAAAGCGCCCAGGGGATGCCTGTCAGCTGGTAAATTTTCCTTTGACTACCTTTTACCCAATTTCTTACCATATTTTTATCAGCGCCAAGAGTAAGGTATTTACGTGTCGAAAATTGTTGAAGGGTTACAGCTTTATTTAAGCCGCCAGGCCACCGGTTTGGGGCGTTATGTGGTGGAACAACTGCTATTTTTTACGGTGGGTTGGGTGCCGACGCTGGTGGGTATTGGTTTGCGCGGTTTTCTTTATCGGCTGATTTTGAACATGGAGGGTATGGCGGCCATTGAAAACAATGTACGGCTTCGATTTGCCAACCATATCACCCTTAAGAATGGTGTTTATCTGGATCAGGGCAGCTATTTGCATGCGTGCCCTGCGGGCATTGAAATTGGCGAAGCGTCGATTGTAATGCATGGAGCGGTGCTGCACGTTTACAATTTTCGTGGTTTGCCCCATGCCGGCATCAAGATTGGGCGAGACAGCCTGATTGGGGAGTACAGCATTATTCGTGGCCAGGGGGGTGTTACCATCGGTGACCGGGTGTACACATCGCCGTTTACCCAGATTATTGCGGTGAACCATATTTTTAATGACCCGGAACGGCCGTTTATCCATCAGGGCATTACCGCAGAAGGCATTGTTATTGAAGATGATTGTTGGCTGGGTGCCGGAGCCGTCATTACCGATGGCGTGCGCGTTGGTAGAGGCTCTGTAGTGGCGGCTGGCGCGGTTGTCACCAAAGACGTGCCGCCGCATTCCGTGGTGGCGGGTGTGCCCGCCAAAATCGTCAAAACCATTGATGGCCAAACCCCGCTGCCTGATAAAACGATTTATTATTAGGGTTCCAGCTGCCTACAGGTTGAGCTTAAGTTTAGCTCCTTATAGTGTAGCTTATATAAAAATTGTAGGAAGTACCTGCAAAAACGAACTGGCGTAACAAACTATGACCACACTTTCTGTTGTGATTCCCGCTTATAATGAAGAAGATGGCATTGCCGAAATTGCGCACCGTGTCTTGGCCGTGCGTGACGCTTTGCGCGAGGTTGGCGTTGACGATTTAGAACTGCTTGTTGTGGATGATGGTTCTAAAGATAAGACCGTTGAGATTGCGGGTAGCATTCAAGGCGTTACTTTGATCCAGCACCCCAAGAACAAAGGGTACGGCGGGGCTTTAAAAACCGGCTTTAGCCAGGCAAAGGGTGAACTGATCGGCTTTTTAGATGCGGATGGCACCTACCCCCCAGAATACTTCCCTAAACTGTGTGTTGAAGCGTTGAACGGGTCTGAAATTGTGGTCGGCTCGCGCATGGCCGGGGCCGACAGCCAGATGCCCATTACTCGCCGGGTTGGCAATTTCTTTTTTGCCAATTTGCTCAGCGTTTTGGGCCGTCAGCGCATTACGGACAGCGCCAGCGGCATGCGTGTTTTTAAGCGAGAGGTGCTGCAAAAAATTTATCCGCTGCCGGATGGCCTGAATTTAACCCCGGTGATGAGCACCCGTGCGCTGCACGAGCAGATTAAAATGACCGAGATTCCGATTCCTTACAGTGAACGGTTGGGTCGGTCTAAGTTGAGTGTGGTGCACGACGGCCGTTTATTCCTGGAATCCATGATTTGGACGGCTCTAACCTACAACCCGGTGCGCATTTTGGGCCTTATTGGTATGGTGGGTGTCATCATTGCTGCCGTTGTGCTGGCGGGCCTGGTCATTGCTCGTTTGGGTAATACCACGACGCTGGATGCCTGGGGGGTAACGGCCGTATTCACCGCTCTCATCACCTCCGTTGGCGGTATCAGCATTTTTGCCCTGGGCGTCACCTTCAACTACCTCGTTTCCATTTTCCACAAACGGCCGATTCGCCAGGGTTTGTTCCGCAAGCCCGTGTTTAAAACACCCCTCAATCACCAGTTTGGCTGGATCGGCATTTTGGGCATTTTATTCGGCATTGTGCTGGGCGTGGGCAGTTTATCATTAGCAATTACCCAGGATTGGCCGATTCAGCGCGTTTGGCTCTACCTGTTGGGCAGCGCCATGTCTACACTAGTAGGCATGCAGCTCGTCATTTATTGGGTGCTGCTGCGTGTTTTAGAAGAGTTAAGCCAGCGCGAGATTTTGGCCCAGCGAGATTTACAAGGTTACGCCTAGGTAGCCAAACAGCCTCTCTGGCTGTGGCTGGCATCTTGTTTTGCCATCTGTATAGTGACGAAAAATCGTTTTTCAATGTTAAGCCTTAGAAAAAATAGCGGGCATAGCGAGGAGATTTGCAATGAGTCAAGTTAAGCTCGATGATGTACAAGTTGAAGATAAACCTGATCGCAAGGATGACCCCTTGCGTGAAAACCTGGGCACGCGCCGCGTGCCCAAACTGCGTATGGCCAACTTCCCCGATGCCGACGACATTGTGCGGCAAGGTTTGTTAGAAGATGGGCGAGGCGCCCATGCGGTCGATATTGTGCTGGTGAATCCGCCCACGCCGGATGGCGGTTTGTGGATTCGTACGCAGCACCGGGTGGGCCGCCGCACCCGTGAAAACATGGTGTGGCCCCAGGTCTCTCTGGCGCAGATGGCCGCCATGCTTTACCCGGAGCATTCCGTGGCGGTAATCGACGCCAATGCCGAGCGCATGAGCTGGCCAGCCTTTGCTAAAAAGCTGGATGAGCTGAAGCCAAAATATTACATGACCCAGGTGACCGCCCCCACGCTGGAAAACGATATGTACGGCTGCTTTTTGGCCAAGGCGCGTGGAGCCCAAACCATCGCTTTTGGTACGCATGTTACGCCTATTCCACGGGAAACAATGCGGCCGTATCCTGCCCTGGACTATATTTTGCTGGGTGAGCCGGATCTGACCATCCGCGACCTGATGGATTTGCTGGAGGGCAAGGTGGCGCAGCGGCCCGACACCATCAAGAATATGTTCGACAAGCACGATCCGATGTATGCGCCAGCCATCAATGAAGATGGTACGGTGGATATGCACAAAATTAAGGGTCTGGTGTGGCGCAAGGGGGAAGAGATCGTGGTGAATTTGACACGGCCGTTTATTCCCAACCTGGACGACATGCCCCTGCCCATGCACGAACTGCTGCCCTGGCAAAAATACCGCATGCCCCTCATCAAAGGGCCATTTACCTTTATTGTGACCAGCCGGGGCTGCCCCGCAGGCTGCACCTACTGCATTAAACACGTCAGTTACCAATTCTCCGTCCGGCTGCGCTCTGCAGAAAACATCATGCAAGAGCTGTGGAAGCTCAAAAATATGGGCCTCAACAACATCCACATGTATGCCGACCTGTTCACCGTGAACCGTGACCAGGTGATGGAACTGTGCCAGCGGATGATCGACGAAAAGATCAACCTGAAATGGACCTGCAACAGCCGCGTCGATTACGTGGATGAAGAGATGCTTACCATGATGGGCAAAGCGGGCAACTGGCTCATCTCCTGGGGTATTGAAAGCGGCAGTGAGCAGATTTTGCGCCATGCCCGCAAGGGTGCTTATCCAGACAAAGCCGCACGTTCCCTGCAATGGGCCCGTAACGCAGGCATCAAGAACTGGGGTTACTTTATCATTGGCTTGCCCGGTGAAACAGAAGAAACCATTCGCCAGACGATTGATTTTTCCAAAGGTTTGCCGCTGGATATTGCTCTGTTCCACGTGGCCGCCCCGTATCCGGGCACGCCGTTTTTCTTTGAAGTGGTGAAGAATGGCTGGTTCCGGCCTGGCACCCGTTGGGAGCAGGTGGATATGGACAAGGGCACCGTGCTGGATTATGAAGGCTTGTCGGCTGAACGGCTGCTCTACTGGCAGCGCCGCGCCTTCCGCGAATGGGCGCTGCGCCCCGGCCCCATCATGACCTACCTGAAGATGGTGGCCTCGGATATTTCGACGGTGAAATCTGCTTTGAGCGTTGGGTTACAGACCTTGAGCTGGCAGACCAACCGGGATTAGTTGAAACGGAGTGGCTCCTGGCCCAGCCGCCCGGCTGAAGCGAGGAGCCACTTTTTTTGCTACGGTTTTCCTCAAACCTGGCTTCTTTCTGGCGCTGTCCTTTTGGGCGGTTGTGTGCTAAAAAAAGGATTTTCATGGGGGCGCACGCCAAAAACGAACCTGTAGTGCTGTAAATCGCATGCTGAAATTTGTAAATAATCGGTGGTTCCCTGTTGTGAATTTGGGGGCAGCTGCAACGGCTGCTTTGCTTTGGTATGGCACGGCGGGGCGCTGGGGCTGGCCCTTGCTGCTGCTGGTGCTGCTGCCGTGGCTGCTGAGGCTGGCGGCGGGGCAATTGCCCTTCCGGCGTTCGCGGTTTGATGGATGGTTGGTTTTATTTGGAGGTACGGCCGTTCTCGCCACCTTCACTGCTTACAATTTTGCCCAGGCCGTGGGCAAGTTTTGGGTGTTGGTGGGGGCATTGGCGGTTTATTGGGCCATTGTTTCTTTACCCCGGCGGGACCTCTATTTGCTGGCCGGGGCTACCGGGCCGCTGGGGGTGTTGTTGGCGTTTTACTTTGTCATGACCAACAATTGGCGGCAGTGGCCCGCCGACCTGGGGGTGCTCAACCGGTTGGGGGAAGCGTGGCTGGGGATACGGCCGTTTCTCCCCTTCCTTCCCTCGGTGCATCCCAATGCCCTGGGCGGCATGATTGCCCTGCTGCTGCCGTTTACCCTGGCCTTTGCCGTGTTTGCCTGGCGTAGCCAACAATTCCGCTGGGTGCAGGGCACCGCTGCTTGCCTGGTAATCATGGCGGGCGGGCTGCTGTTTACCAGCGCTGTGGGGGCGTGGCTGGCGCTGGCTTTGGGGTTGAGCTGCTGGCTGTTTTGGCGTGTGAGCCAGCGGGTAAGCCAGCAAAACCCAGCGCGGCAAAAGCCGCTTTTTGCCGTTTTGCTGCTGCTTGTTTTGCTGCCAGCAGGCTATTTGTTGAGCACAGCCTGGCTGCGGGCAGATGAACTGGCCCGCTGGAATTTGGCCCGGCAAACCTTCTTCCTCATTCAAGATTTTGCGCTGACGGGCAGCGGCCTGGCAACGTTTCCGGCGCTGTATGCAGAATATGTGCGGGTGGTGCCTAACTATTACGTTGCGTATAGCAATCTGTATATGGATGTCTGGCTGGAGCTGGGTTTTTTGGGTTTTGTGGCGCTGCTGGGGCTGTTGGCAGGCAGTTTCTGGCAACTGCTGCGACATGCCTGGGCCAGCAGACATGCGCCAGTTGGCGTGGCGCAGGTGACGGTTGTTCAGGGTGAGCAGCGGCACTGCCTGGAGGAAACTCCGCTTTGGCTGCGCCAGATTGGGCTGTTTCAGTGGGCTGCTTTTGTAAGCCTGCTGGTGCTCTGCTTGCAGGGTTTGACGGACGATGCATTTTTTGGCGCACAGGCGACACCGCTGCTCTTTTTTGCGCCAGCGGTGGTGGTGGTGGTAACGCGGCAGCAGCGGCAGGCCGTGGCTCCCGTGGCGGGGCATTGGCGGCGTGGGGCGATTGGGCTGGTGGCCACGGCCGTTTTCCTGCTCGTCTTCTTTTTGGGTTTTCGGCAGACGGTGTTGGCGCAGTGGCACGCCAACCTTGGGGCGTTGTCTTTGGCGCGGGTAGAGCTGGTGGGCTGGCCGACTAATCGCTGGAACACAGGTGGCAACCTGGGTCGATATGAGCCAGCAGTGGCGCAGTTTGAGCAGGCGCTGGCCCTAAACCCGGCCAACCGCACGGCGCACCATCGGTTGGGGCTGCTGGCGATGCTGGCGCAAGATTATGATACGGCCGTTGCCCATCTACAAGCCGCCCATGCCGTGACCCCTGAATTTCGAGGCCTTGTCAAATCGTTGGGGTATAGTTATGTTTGGCAGGGTGCCTATGAGCCGGGCGCGGCGTTGTTGGCCACGATCCCTGAGGCAAAAGTTGAAATGACGGTATATACTAGTTGGTGGCAAGAACAAGCACGACCTGACTTGGCCAGCCATGCCACAAACATGGTGGCTATCTTAGAAAACAAGTAACTATTTAGTTCGTCGAGACAAAACCCTTAGGGTCATTACAGTGACGAAAACAAGAGGTAAAGGGAAGAAAGATGAAAGAAGCTTTAAGCAAATTCTGGGCCGCCTGGAAGCGGTTCGGTCTTTTGGTGGGCGATTTTGTGGCACGGGTGGTGCTTACCGTTTTTTACTTCACCATTTTTATGCCATTCGGTTTAATTGTGACCTTGTTCAGCGACCAGCTAGATATGAAAGTGCTAACGCCATCCTGGCTGGAACGCAAAACGCGCGATTTAACCGTGGAAGATGCACGTAGGCTTTGGTAATGTTTATTTTAGGTGTCTCTTGCTACTACCATGATTCAGCGGCGGCCATTTTGCAGGATGGCATGTTGGTTGCTGCGGCTGAAGAAGAACGGTTTTCTCGTAAAAAGCATGATTATGGCTATCCCACCCAGGCGATTGCTTTTTGTTTGGAACAGGCGGGCATCACGGCGCAGGAGCTAGATTACGTGGTGTTCTATGAAAAGCCGCTGCTGAAATTTGAGCGGATTTTGATGACCACGCTGCAATCGTTCCCGCAGTCGTACCCGGTTTTTCGGGAATCGATGGTGGCCTGGTTTAACGAAAAGCTGTGGATTAAGGGGGAACTGCTCACCAAGCTAGACATTCCCGACGAGAAGCTGCTGTTTGTGGAGCATCATCTGAGCCATGCGGCCAGCGCTTTCTTTTGTTCGCCGTATGAGGAAGCGGCCGTTCTCACCGTCGATGGGGTGGGGGAATGGACGACAACGACCTTGGGCAAGGGAACGGCCGTTTGGCAGCAAACCCCCGCTGGCACACCCGGCAGCCAAACCAGCAACAGCATCGATCTGTTTCAGGAGATGAAATTCCCCCATTCGCTGGGGCTGCTATATTCTGCCTTTACCGCCTTTTTGGGCTTCCGCGTGAACAATGGCGAGTACAAGGTGATGGGCATGGCCCCCTACGGCAACCCCACTCGCCTGGAAGATGTGTACAAGGTGTTCAAAATTGCCGATGATGCCAGCTTCCGCCTGAACATGGATTACTTTTCCTTCCACAAATCCACCCAGCGCACCTTTAGCAACAAATTCATCGATCTGTTTGGCCAACCGCGCGTACACGATTCTGACTTTTTTACGCCCACCACGCATCCGCTGAAGGATCATCCCCAATGGGACCAGAAGACGGCCGAACAAAACCAATATTACGCCGACATTGCCGCCAGCATTCAGCGCGTCACGGAAGATGCCATGCTAAAGATGGCGTCCTATGCTTACCAGCAAACGGGGTTGAAGAATTTGTGCATTGCCGGTGGTGTGGCGCTGAATTCAGTGGCAAACGGCCGTATCATGCGCGAAGGCCCCTTTGAGAGCGTTTACATTCAGCCTGCCGCCGGGGATGCCGGGGGGGCGCTGGGCGCAGCCCTGTACGCCTACCACGTGTTGCTCGGCCAGCCGCGCAAATTCTTTATGGAATCCGCGTACTGGGGCAAAGCGTACAGCCACGACCAGGCCAAAGCCGCCATTGAAGCGTTTGGCTATCGCTACGAATATATCGAAGATACCGACAAAGTGGCGGAGCAGATGGTGGAAGATATGCTGGCCAAGCGGGTCATTGGCCTGTACCAGGGCCGCTTTGAGTGGGGACCCCGCGCCCTGGGCAACCGCTCCATTCTGGCCGACCCGCGCCGCGCGGAAATGAAGGGCATCGTCAACGAGCGGATTAAATTCCGCGAACCGTTTCGCCCCTTTGCCCCGGTGGTGCTGGAAGAGCGTGCCCCGGAGTTTTGGGAAGATTTAGACGATCACCAAAAGAGATACCCATACCGTTACATGCTGGCGGTCTGCCGCACCAAGCCGGGGCAGGGTGACAAAATTCAGGCGGTGGATCATGAGGGAAGCGGCCGTATTCAAACTGTACGCCGCGAATGGAACCCGCTCTACTATCGCGCCATCGAGCTGTTTGGCCAGGCGACCGGCGTGCCGGTGCTGCTTAACACCAGTTTCAACCTGCGCGGCGAACCAATCGTCACCACGCCCGCCAATGCCCTGAACACCTTTACCCAAAGCGATATCGACACACTCTATATGGACGGGTTCATCATCCGCAAGAGCCAAAATAAAGATAGCAATATCAAAAAGCCAGAGACAACCTTCGCCAAGGATTGACAGTTGTGGAAGCTGGCTTTCGGCTTTGCCCGATAAAAAGCGCAACGTCGGTCGGGCGGCTTGAAAGAAAGAGGAAATGTTGTAAGAGAGGAAGGTATGAAAAAATTTTTCCGAAGCATGTCATCAAATTTTCGTGTGGTGGGTGAACTGCTGCACTTTTTGGGTGCCAACAAGCGATGGTGGCTTATTCCGATGGTTGCCGCCTTGCTGGTGATTGGGCTGATTGTGATTTTTGGTTCTGCTTCTGGCCTGGCACCGTTTATTTACACGCTGTTCTAAAAAAGCTGGTCTGTTTTTGATCCAGCGGTAACCAGTTAGGTGATTTTTAAGAATGGGCTTGTACTGTAAGCGAAGGATGGCAATTCTGCCTTATTCAGCTTAACAAAACAGCTTGTATCAACTGACTTACGCGCTGCGCTTTACGTAGGCGCAGCGCGTTTCTTGTTTGGACTGTACTGTTATTTACCATTGCAGCATCAGGAAACTCAACCTCTGCTTTGCTCCTCACCTGGTCTCTGCCCCACAAAACGAATTGATGATGATAAAGAAATCGACCCCGTTTACCCATCGCTTACTCTTGTTTGTTGCTGTCTTGTTACTGCTCATTGTGAGTGGTTTGACGGTTTTAGCGCAAACCGAAGAAGCTGATGTGTGGCGCGAACCGATCAATATTTCGCGCAGCGGTGGCTCTACGACGCCAACCGTTGCCCAAGACAGCAGCGGCACTTACCATCTCTTCTGGCGTGACCAATTTGTGGGCATTGAGTATGCTTTTGGGGATGGGGACACGTGGTCTGAATCGGCTTCGCCACGATTTCCGTTTAGCACACCCCCCTTTGCCGCAATCGGCGACGGCAGCCTGGTGGCTTTTTTTACCCCGGCTATTTCAATTGATTCACAAGATCGGGTGCATGGCCTTTGGGTCGATGCAGATAACCAGCTTTTTTACAGCCAGGCGGCTGTGGCCAACGTGACGGCGGGGGTGGCTGGCTGGAGCACACCCAGCTTGGTGGGCACGAATGCGCTGCAATACCAGATTGTGGAGGGGGCAAACGGCCGTTTACACCTCATCTACCTGCTCACCTTTGGCAACGGGGTGGTGACCCCGGGCCTGGTTCACCGCTTTTCCGATGATGGTGGCCTGAGTTGGTCCGAACCGGTAAACATTTACACCTCCGACTATTATCAAACGATTGCCGCCGAGGAAGCCAACCTGCACTTTGTGGTTTCTGAGGCGCAAACCCTGTTTGTGGCCTGGGATAACCAAGACCTGGATACGGTGTTCATCATGCGTTCGGTGGATAACGGGGCCAGTTGGGAAGCGCCACAGAGCGTTGACCAGCGCCGTGCAGAAGACCCGCTGGAGGCTGTGGGGCCGTCTCAAATTAAATTGCATGTGGCTGGCAGCCAGGTTAACCTCACCTGGCGGGCCAGCCATGAAGAGGGCCAATGTGCCCAATATGTGCAGCAATCGGCTGATGGCGGGGCGACCTGGCAGCCAGCGCAGCTGGTTTTTGCCAACGGGGCCGACTGTCCGGCAGACGGCCGTTTCATTGAAGGGGCCAACGGTTTGCTTTTCCTCATGATCCAGTTTGCCGGCAATGTGTATTTGCAGGCCCAAGATGGCGATCTCTGGAGCCAGCCTGCTTTGCAAACGCCGCTGGCCCAGTTTACCAACCCCATTACCTTCCGAACCGTGACGTTTGGTTGTTACCAGACGGCCGTTACCCCAGAAGACCGCCTGCTGGTTTTTGGCTGTGGCACCAGCAACGATGAAGATATCTGGCTCATTTCTCGCCCGTTGGGTGGTATAGAAAACTGGTCGTCTCGCTTTGCCCCAACGCCCATCTGGCGTCAGCCACTGCCCGTGGCTACAACCAGCGTGCAAATGTTGCAGCCCCATTTGGTGGTTGGCGGTGATGATCATCTGCATGTTTTTTGGAGCCAGTCAGAAAATCCGGTAGCCACCGGGCGCATCGCCAACCCGCTGAGCGGGCCGGGCAGCGAAATCTTCTACGCGCGCCAGGATGCTGGCATTTGGTCGGCACCCAGACCGATCCTCCGTTCGCCCCTGGGCAGCCAGGCCGATTTCCCGGCCGTGGCGGCAGACAGGGCTGGCAGCCTGTTTGTGGCCTGGGCTGGCAATCAGCCCCACGGCATTTACTTTAGCCGCGCCCTGGCCGATCGCGCCGCATCGGTGTCGGAATGGATCGACCCGCTGCTGCTACCCGCCCCGCGTGATGCCGCTACCTGGCCCAGCCTGGTTGCTGATGGTGGCAGCGGCATTTTTGTCGCCTACACCATTCCGCTCAACGAGGCGCGGGGCATTTACCTGACACGTTCCACAGATTCTGGCGATAGTTGGTCTGAGCCTGTGCGGGTGTTTGATGGGGAAACGGCCGATTGGGCCCTGGTTGGGCCTACCAGCCTGACGCGGACAGCCGATGGGACGCTGCACCTGCTGTGGACGCGCTGGACCCAGCTGCCAGAAACCCAGTCGGTGGCTCTGGCTTACGCCCGCTCAGAAGATAATGGGGCAACCTGGACGGAACCGGAGATAGTGACGCAAGAGCCGCTGCTGAGCAGCACGATTTTGGGTGTGCGCGAGCGGCTGGTTCATCGTATTTGGATGGGGCTTTTAGACAATCGGCCCGTTATCTGGCATCAATTTTCTGAGGATGGCGGGCTTACCTGGAGCAGTGCCGGGCGGGTGGTGAATCCCGCTTTTGTGCCAGGCCCTACCACACTCATTGCGGATCAGGCTGGCAACCCACTCATTTTGCAGCTGGCCGAAGGTACGGGTGGGCAGCTGGTGCTTCAGGAATGGGTGTGGCGCACAGACCGATGGTTGGAAGGGGATCGGCAGTTTTTGCAGGAAACGGCCGTAAATGCCGATGCGGTCTCTGCCGTGGCGGCCCCCAATGGCCAGATTGCCGCGATGTACGGCACACTTCTTCTGTCTGAAGAGGGCGTTGCAAGCGACACCATGATCTACACCGACCGTCAATGGGCGGCGCCAGAGGTTGCCATGACGCCAGTTCCCCTGCCGACCTTAACGTCAACGCCAGAATTGTTGCCCACAAATACGGCCGTGCCCCAAACCTCACCAACCCCCACAGCCACACTTTCGCCGGTGCAAGATATCCCACCCCTGTCGGGTGGTTCAGGGGGTATTGTTGTGGGGGTCGCCGTTTCCCTGGTGTTGGTTGCGACTATTTTTGCCCTCGGCTGGCGCACCATTCGCTCAAGATAACCAAAGGTGCCAAGAAAGGTACATCTTAAGCGAATAAACGTAGTATAAAATTTGACCCCGAGCGGGCAATGGAACCTTAACCACAACGCGCACACATCCTTCCCAGGCACTATTTCACGAACAAGCTAGAAAGTATATTTGAATGATAAAAGACGGTGGAGCCGAGGTGCAAAAATGACAGTTGTTCCATTTTTGCATTTGATTAAAACCCCAACATTCGACCAACAAAGCAACCAGCCAGCGATGAATGAGAACAATTCTTGTGTCGGCGTTACTTTGGCTGGTAAAGCCGACACTTACATCACAGTACCATCCATGTTCCCTTTCAGATCAATGAAGGAAAATTTCTATGGTAACTGCGCTCAACGACAAAAGACCAATAAAATCATACCTGAGGGATGTATAGGATGATTGCACACATTCAGACTTTGTACCATTTTCGAGAATTGATAGGCATGTGGACCTTTCGCGAGATTCGTGTCCGCTACAAACAATCTATGTTGGGCGCTGCCTGGGCAATATTGCAGCCCCTGGCTCAAATGGTAATCCTAACTTTTGTATTTTCTAGAATTGCCCGGATTGAAACAGATCTGCCTTACCCGATATTTTCTTACACGGCACTGCTGCCGTGGACGTTGTTTCATACCTCCATTAGTTTTGGCGTCAATTCCCTCATCAACAACATGAATTTGGTCACCAAGACATACTTCCCGCGAGAGGTGTTGCCCTTGGGCATTATTGGCGCGGCCTTGTTTGATTTTCTCATTTCTTCGACCATTTTTGTGCTTTTGATGATTTATTATCAGGTTCCTGTGACGGTGCATTTGTTGTGGATTCCGCTTCTGTTGGTGATTCAAATTTTCTTGATGCTGGGCGTGATGCTGTTGGGTTCCGCGTTGACTGTTTTTTTCCGTGACGTACGTTTTGTGGTGCCGCTGGGGTTGCAGCTTTGGATGTATGCGACGCCGGTTATTTATCCGCTTTCGTTGGTTGAAGAAAATATACCGCAGCTGCGCACAATTTATGCCCTGAACCCGATGGTGGGGATTGTGGAATCGTATCGCAACGTGATTTTGCGCGGGATGCCGCCGAATTTGACCGATTTGGGCATTGCAGCGGCCGTTTCCATCATTCTGTTTTTCGCGGCGTACATCATCTTTAAGCGCCTGGAAGTTCTGTTTAACGACCTCATTTAAACCCGCCCTTTGCTGCCGAGCGCGTGCAACTCTTTGTAGGAGGCATGGATGAAACCTGCTGTCAAGTTTGAAAATGTATCAAAACGGTATGAACTGGGAACCGGGCAAACCAGCCTAAAGCGGCTGCTTAAAAAAACCTTCACCAATAATAGCAAACTGCCGGAAGACCAGATTTTGTGGGCCTTGAAAGAGGTGAGTTTTAATGTGGAGCCTGGTTCGGCGTTGGGTTTGGTAGGGCCGAATGGGTCTGGCAAAACGACTTCGCTGAAGCTGCTTTCGCGCATTACGTTTCCTACTTCAGGTAAGGTGCATATTAACGGCCGTATCTCTGCCTTAATTGAGCTGGGGGCCGGTTTTCACCCAGACCTGACGGGTCGGGAAAACGTTTACCTCAACGGCACCATTCTCGGCATGAAGCGGGAAGAGATCGACAAACGGTTTGACCAGATTGTTGATTTTTCTGGCATTGAGCGCTTTATAGACACCCCCGTTAAGCGGTACTCTTCTGGCATGTACGTGCGCCTCGGTTTTTCCGTGGCGGCCCATGTAGAGCCAGATGTGCTGCTGGTGGATGAGGTGTTGGCCGTGGGCGATGCCCAGTTCCGCCAAAAATGCGCCGGACGTATTGACGAGTTGCAGGCATTGGGAACGACCATCGTTTTTGTGGCTCACAATTTGTATTTGGTGCGCAGCGTTTGTGACCAGGCCGTTTTTCTGCTTCATGGGCAGGTACAGCAGCAAGGCCCGGTGGATGAGGTGCTTAATAAATACGAAAATTGGCTTATCGAGCAGCAAATTGGGCAAAGTAAAGTGCCCGCCTCGGCTATGTTGGGGCGCAGTGATGGCCATTCAGAAGAGGTGATGATTCGCGAAATTGAAATGCACAATTTGCAAAGCGGCTCTACTGAAGCGTTTAACTACAATGACCCGGTTGAAATTCGGGTGCATTATTCGACGCAAAAGCTGATAGCCAATCCGAATTTGGTGCTGCGCATCAACCGGGCAGATGGAACCACCGCTGCCATGATCCGCACGGCCGATTATGGCCTCAAGCTAGATGCTCTGGAAGGTGACGGTTTTATTTCCCTGACGCTAGACCAACTCCAGCTGGCAACCGGCGGCTATACCATTGAATCGTCGCTGCTGGGGCCGATTGACGGCGTGGCTCTGGCCTGGGGCGCTTCTCGTTGGTTGCAGGTAGCTGGCATTAGCCTGGGGCATGAAGAGAGCAGCGGCGTGTTTGTACCCAGGGTGGCGGCTGCTGAAGTGCAACAACGGGCTGCTGTGGCTGATCTGGCGGGGTAAACGGCCGTTCCCTCAATCGTTGAAACACCTTTGCAAATTTCATGAGTTGGCGCACCACCACGAATGAAACCCGTGGGTCGGATTGCCAATCCGACCCACATTTATGCAGGAGATTTCATGAACGGCGGCACACTACCACAAATAAAAGGGACCCAGATGAACACAGATGGCGCTACTGAAAAAAGGGTGATTTCACCGCAGAGGCGCGGAGATCGCGGAGATTTTTCTCTGGTTATCTTTAAAACTCTGCGTCCTTTGCGTTTTTGCGGTTTGTTTTTTCAGTGGACGCACAGGTTTCCACAGATTTAATCCGCGTTCATCCGCGTAATCCGCGGCCTATTTTCAAGGGAGTGATGAATCTGTTAACGGCTAAACTTGGGGTAGACACGGCCGTTTCTACCCAAACGGACTTGCGCGTTGCTTACGTGCTGCAAAATGCGGGAGTGGACCTGACGGCCGAATTTGGGCAAATGATCCTCATCCGCCAAACGGTACATGGGTTGGAACAGCGCGGGCACACGGTAGAGCTGCTCAATTTACAAGGGCGCGAGGTTGTCGCTTACCCCAATTTGGCCGATTTGCACCAGCAGCGGCCGGTCAGGTTGGGGTGGAGTGGGAAACGGCCGTATCAACGCCTGGAAGGTGGGCTGCGGCGGCTCAGCCGCACCCTAAAACTACCCTACCTGGCCGGTTTCGACTCTCGCCGCTTTTACGAAGCGTGTGTGCATGAACTGCCCAACTACCAAATTTGCCATGAATACGCCGGACTGCTTAGCGTAGGGGCCGCCTATGCCTGCCAGCAAACCGGCACCCCCTACGTCCTCACAGTCGATGCAGACCTGCTGCTAGAGGCCGATGTGATGGGCACACCCCTCACCGGCGTGCGCCGTCGCGCCGCGCAGTGGGCTGCCCGCAAAAGCTACCAGCTGGCAGATCAAATCGTCACCGTGTCTGAGCCTACCAAAGAAAACCTGGTGCAAAATTGGGGCGTTTCGGCCGAAAAAATCACCGTGATTCCCAACGGCGTCAACCTGGACCATTTTCAACAGCCAGTGGACACAAGCCAGGTGCGGGCCGAATTGGGGCTGGGCGACGCGCCAATCATCATGTTTGTGGGCGGTTTTCAACTGTGGCATGGCCTGGACAAGCTGTTGGCCGCCATGGCCCTCATCGTTCCCGTGCTGCCAGAAGCCCGCCTGGTGCTGGTGGGTGATGGCCCGGCGCGCACGTTTGTGGCTGATCACATTCGTCGCCTGGACCTGGAAAAATATGTTATCGTCACCGGCTTTTTGCCCCATGATCGCATTCCGCATTACCTGGCTATGGCCGATGTGGTAACCGTTCCCTACCCGCAGCTGCCGCAAGAGATGTGGTTTTCGCCGCTGAAGCTGTATGAATACATGGCGGCTGGCAAAGCGATTGTGGCTTCCAGTGCCGGGCAGATCAAGCATGTGATCCGTGATGGTGAAAATGGGTTGCTGGTGCCGCCGGGCGATGTGGCCGACCTGGCACAGGCGTGTTTGCAGCTGCTGCAAAATGCGCCAGAACGCCGCCGCCTGGGGGACAATGCCCGCCAAGAGGCAGCCAGGGAACATGCCTGGGCTCGCCAGATTGAACGCCTGGAGCGGGTGTATGAAGCCGCATTGAGGCAGCAGCCATGACGATGCCCAAGCTTGCCCCTGCCACGCCTGAAGCGAAGCGAGAACGGCCGTTTCCCCTCAAGGCTGCCTGGTTATCTGCCCGCAGCGTGCTGCTGGTGATGACCTTGCTAGAGCTGGGTTGGCTGGCCGCCATCTGGTTTACTGGGGCGACCGAGGCCACCTACAAACTGCCGCCTTTGCTGGTGGGCACAGGCGTGGTGGGCGCGGCCCTCATTTGGCTGCCCGACCGTTATTTTGCCTGGCTCTCCTTTGAGAAGGAACGCAGCGCGTGGCGCGTTTTGCTGCTGTTTGGTTTGCTGCTGGCAGGGTTGCTGCTGGTTTTTGCCGCCCAGCAGCGGGTTTGGCCGTTTGATGAGGTGGGTAATTTTTATGCCGCCAAAGCGGTGGCTGAAAAAGGCATTGGCACGCTTTTTGAAAATTACGCCATTCGCCCCTGGCTAGGGAACCAGCACCCACCGCTGGTGCCCATTATGTTTGGTCTGGTTATGCGTTTGGTGGGGGTGTCACAGCTGATCGGGCGGTTGATTACGGCCGTATTTGCCCTGGGCACTGGCTGGCTCACCTACCGCATTGGCCGTCGCTTGTTCGACCAGGAGACGGCGCTGCTGGGGGCGCTGCTGCTGTTCACCTTCCCGCTCATGCTCCGTCTTAGCGCCGCAATGATGGTAGAAGTGCCGCTCACCTTCTTTTTTACGCTGACGGTGTGGTTTACCCTGCGCCTGGCAGAACGGCCGTCGCTGGGGCGGCTGCTTTTGGTTGGCCTGGTCATTGGCCTGGGGCTGCTGTCAAAATACACAATGGTCTTTGTTTTGCCCCTGGTATTTGGCATTTTCATGGTGTATGGCTCGTTTAAGCAAGCGTTGCGGTATTTAGGCGGGCTGGCGCTAATTGGGTTTCTATTTTTGGTTGGCTGGCTGTTGCTTGCCAGCCGCCTGAATGTGCTCCAGGGGCAATTGGCAACCGTTTTGGAGTATGCCGGTTTGGTGCTCACAACTGAATACGGCCGTCAGGTGCTTTTTGAAACAATGACCAACCGCTTGCCATCTGGCCTGGGCGTTTATAATTTACCCATCATTACCTTGGGGGTTGTTTTTTTGCTCAATCGGCGTCGTAAGGTAGATTGGGTACTCTTGTTATGGATGCTTAGTGTGTGGCTACCCCTCACCCTCACCTTACCCGACCACCGCTACTTTTTACCCTCTTTCCCGGCTGTCGCTTTGGCGGCGGCATTGGGGTTACAGCAGGTGCCCAAAGCCGCCCAACGCGGCTTGCTGTTGGCGCTGCTGTTAGCGGGCAGCACCCTGTATTTGTATGTGGATTGGGTTCGGGCGGCTGAACTTTTTATTAAGTAAATGGGACGTGTCATGAGGAAGCCAATTTTAGTTTTGCTGTTGCTGGGCCTGGTGTGGGGAACGGCCGTTCCCCGCACCCAGGCCCAAGATGAATCATTTCTCTGGTCTGTTCCCAGATTGCTATCCAGCCCTGGTATCAACAATACCAGCGCCACAGAGATGATCGCCGATCCGCACGGCTTTGTTCACGTTTTCTGGACAGAACTTAACCCCGAGGATGAAATTACAACCCTGCAATATGCCACCTTCGACGGAATTGCCTGGACCCAACCAAACGATCTGGTAGCGACTGCCCCCAATGGCACCATCGTCGCCTTCTCGCCCGCTTTGGGCTCAGATGGCACCCTGCATCTGGTGTGGTCAGGGCAAAACCTGGGGCCAGTTTATTACACCAATGCCCCGGCCCTGGCAGCCCGATCGGCCAGCGCTTGGGAACGGCCAACCACGCTAGACGCGCCCGCATCACAATTAAAGCTGCGGGTAGATGGAAACAACATTTTGCACCTGATGCTTGCCAACATTTACGGAACTGAGCCGGGAATTTATTACACCCGGTCAGAAGATGCTGGCGACACCTGGCTCACCACTCGTTGGCTAGACCCAGACATTCCGCCGTCGGCTACACCCAGTGCGCTGAATTTTCAGATTGATCATAAAAATGGATTGCACACCACCTGGTTTTATGTTGCCACAGGGCTGGGCAGCACCTACGGCACATGGATTCGTTACGTCCATTCCTTGGACGGGGGCGAAAATTGGGCGACACCCGTTACTATTGATGAGGCAGATGAAAGCGAAGACGAACTGCAATTGCCTGAGCCTGGTTTAGTTTTGGCTGGGGATGCGGTACATGTTGTTTATGCAGGTAATAGCGGTACGCAGCGCGAGTCCCGCTATTCGTTGGACCGTGGCGTTACCTGGAGCGGCACAAAGCGCATCCTGGGCGATTTGCAAGGGCAGGCCATTGGTGATGGTTTGTCGGTGGATAGTTTAGGGCGCGTACACTTTTTGGGGCAGATTCGTTGGCCGCAGGCAATCTACCATGCTTATCTGAACCCTGCTCAGCCGGAAGCGGGTTGGTCTGCGCCGCAAATTGCTTACTTAATTGCCGAATCCGATGCGGCGGGGCGACAGGGACGTTACCATGCGCATCGGCTGCGCAGCAGCGTGGTGAACGGCAATATTTTGGTGGTTACTTTTTCTGATGAGGCGAATGGGCCGCTGTATGTGATGTGGCGCACGTTGGACGATGCGCCGTCTATCGATCCATTGCCCCTGCCCACGCCCACCCCCATGCCAGAAGTCACGGCCACGCCGCTGCCGGGGGTGGCTTTAACGCCAACCCCACCTCCTTTTGCCGGTACAGATTTGGCGACACCTGAAGACCCCACCAATGTGGGTTGGGGGGTATGGTTAGGCGTGTTACCGGCGCTTTTGCTTGTTGGGGGTGTTTTGGGCTTTCGTTTTTACCGGATGCGGCAGGCGTAACCAGCCGAAAAGTGGGAGACGAATGAAAATTGCCTTACTTACGCATAAGTTGAAGCCGCCGCTGATCGGTGGTGTAGATGTATACACAGACCGCCTGGGTAGGGGGTTGCAGCGCCTGGGGCACGAGGTAATTTACCTGGCGTTTGATGCTTCTGGAGAGGGGGCGGATATTGCGGTTGTGCCGGATCAGCATGTGGATGGTACGGCCGTTCACCGCATCATCTTCAACTTTAACGCCCTGCCCAAAGAGACGCTAGACACCGTGTACAACCCGGAAATGGGGCGGGTTACCCGGCAAATTTTGGCCCAAGAAACGCCAGATTTTGTGATTGTCCTCAATTTTTATATGCTGACGTTGGCCGTGGTGGAAGCGGCCAAAGCGTTACATATTCCGGTGGCTCATGTGGCTACCGACTTTATTCCGGTTTGCCGTTGGGGTACGTTTATGCAGGGGAACCGCCAAACGTGCGAGGTAGGCGAATCGATCCAGACCTGTGCCTCTTGTTTTATTTCGCACCGGCCATTGGGCCGTTTGATGGGGGCGGTGATGGGAAAGCTGCCAGAAGCGACGGTGGTGAACTGGGCCGAGCAAGGCTACCGTTTGCCGCATCCGTTGGGGATGACACGGCCGTTTTTGAACCATGCTGCCATTATGAAAAAACGGTTGGACCGAATACGGCCGTTGCGCCAGCAAATCGATCTCGTTTTAGTGCCTACCCACTTCACCGAAAAAACGTTTCTGGAAAATGGCTTCTCGCCCGAACAAGTGCACTTTTTGCCCTTTGGCGTAGAAGCAAATTCCCCCCTGGCCACCACCCCCAAAATCAAATCAGACCATCTGCGCTTTATGTTTTTGGGACGATTCCAGCCATACAAAGGGCTGCACCTGGCCCTGACTGCGTTTAACAGCTTGCCCAACCCCAACGGTGCCACGCTGACAGTTTTTGGAGCCGCCGATGGGCATGATGCCTACTTTGCCAGCCTGGAGCAAATGATGTCGGCCAATCCGCGCATTCATTTTGCCGGGCTCATTCCACCGACGGAGCTGGCGCGCGCCTTTGCCGAGGCCGACATTTTCTTGCTGCCTTCCACCTGGCATGAAAATAGCCCGCTGATTTTACTCGACGCGCTGCAATCCAAAACGCCTGTGCTGGGCAGTGATATTGGCGGCGTCAGCGGCATTGTCACCCACGAGCGCAACGGCTTGCTCTACCCTCGCGAAGATGTGGCGGCGCTGCGGCAGGCGATGCAGCGGCTCATTGACCAGCCCGACCTGGTTGCCCGGCTGCAAGCGGGCGGCAATTTGCCCAGCATTGAATCCTACGCCCAGACGATTGTGGCAAAGATGACGGCGTTTTTGCCGTCTCAGGCAGGTGTGGCGTGAGGCGAGCATTGGTGGTGGGCGGTAATGGCTTTATTGGGGCGCATTTGGTGCAGCGACTGGTGGCGGCGGGCTGGCAGGTAACCATCCTGCACAAGTATGAGCAGCCGCGCTACAGCCAACGGCCTGCGGTGGTGCAATTTTTGCGCGGCGATCTAACGCAAGAGACGCAGCTGGCGGAGGCGGTGGCCGGGCAAGATGTGGTGTTTCATCTGCTGTGGACGACGACGGCGATTCATGAGGTGGCCAACCGAGATCCGGCGGCGGATGTGCAGGCCAATTTGCTGCCGACCGTGCGCCTGATTGAGGCGTGTTTGGCGGCTGGGGTAGGGCGGTTGGTGTTTACGTCGTCGGGGGGAACGGTATACGGCCGTACCCAAACCATTCCCATCGCTGAGAACCATCCCCACAACCCGGTGAATGCGTACGGGGTGAGCAAGCTGGCGGTGGAGAAATATTTGCACATGTTTCGCCATTTGCGCGGGCTGGATTATGCGGTGTTACGGCCGTCTGTGCCGTATGGCCCTGGGCAGCACCCGTTGAGCAAGCAGGGGGCAGTGGCTGTCTTTTTGTACCGGGTGGCGCACCGGCTGCCGCTCACCATTTGGGGCAATGGGGATGTGTCGCGAGATTATTTTTATATTGCGGATTTGGTGGATGCGCTGCTGCTGGCGGCTGAGGTTCAGTTGGGTGAAGCCCGTGTGTTTAATATTGGTGGGGCAGAAGAGGTGACTTTGAACCGGCTGGTGCAGTTGGCCGAGGCGGTGACGGGGGAAACGGCCGTGGTGCAATATCAGCTCGCCCGCAATTTTGATGCGCCTCGGGTGGTTTTAGATACGTCCCTGGCGCAAACCCAGCTGGGCTGGCAGCCGCAAGTGCCAATGCAAGAAGGATTGGCTAAAACATGGGAGTGGATTAAACAACTTAGGACGCTTTTATGAACAGGCCAAACATTATTTTACTAACAGTGGATACGTTACGGGCCGATATGCTGGGTTATGCCGGGTATCAGCGGCCGATTACGCCAAATATTGACCGTTTTGCCGCCCAAAGCGTGCGCTTTAGGCAGGCAATTACGGCTGGCTCCTGGACGCAAGCGGCTTTCCCCGGCATCCTTACGTCTACCTATGCCAGCATGTACGGGGGGTGTTTGGGGCCTTTGTCTACGGAACGGCCGTCTCCCATCAAATCCCTGGTAGAGAACGGGTACCAAACGGCCGCCTTCTCCACCAGCCCCCTGCTTAGCAAAACCTATGGCTACCACCACCACATCAAGCATTTTGTGGATTTGCTGCCTACAGAAAAAGCACCCTTCCTGTTTGGCCTTAAAGGGGGGCAACCGCTGCTGCGCACCCCCTGGGTTCATCGCCTTGCCCAACTGTTTGGCCAAAACTGGCGACCGCCAAAAGTATATCCCACAGCTGCCGAACTCAATGAGGTGGCTATTCAATGGCTAGAAGCGCATCAAGGCGAGCCATTTTTTGCCTGGCTGCATTACATGGACGTGCATTGGCCGTACCATTTGGAAGAAACATTAACCCAACCAAATGAGATTGCCGCAGCCTGGCAAGATTTGGCCCATTTGCATGAAGTTAATTGGTACGGCTTGCCCGTCTCGGCCGCGCAGAAAGCGCGTTATGTAAATTTGTATGAGCAAGCGGTGGCTTACTGCGATGCCCAAATTGGCAAACTGTTGGCGCACCTGGCAAACAGCGGCCTGGCGGAAAACAGCGTGATCATCCTTGTCTCTGATCATGGCGAAGAGTTTCTGGAAAGGAAGCATTGGGGGCATGTGGAGATCAATTTGTACGATGAAATTTTGAATGTGCCCCTTATCATCCACGTGCCGGGCGTGGCTGGGCAGGTGGTTGAACAACAGGTGAGCACGCTAGACATCATGCCTACGGTGCTGGAGCTGGCCAACTGCACCCCGCCAGACGGAATGTTGGGCACGAGCCTGAGTCCGCTGTGGCAGGGTAACCCAGCAGGGTACAACGCAGAAGTCGCTCTAAGCGAACGGTGGCGGGATGATGTCCATAAGATTGCCGTTCGTTCGGCTCGATTCAAATACATTTGGGACAGAGAGAAGCCAGAAGAGATTGAGCTGTACGATCTGGTCGTAGACCCCAATGAAACCAACAATCTGGCAGCGCAGCAGCCTGAAGTAGTGGCCCACATGCACGGGTATGTGCAGGCGCAGCTTCAGCGCATGCGTGATACGTCGCCTGCTGCTATGGTTGCCGAGCCAGACCTGGACGCTGAGATTATCGCGCGTCTGCGCGGTTTGGGGTACGTTGAATAAGGGCGGCACGGATTGATTTGCGTGGTGAAAAACCAATGAGAATTTTATTTCTGACGAATTATTATCCACCCTGCCAGTATGATTGGGGCTATATGCAGCTTTGTGAAGAGGTGGCTGATGGTATGGCCGCCCGTGGGCATGAGGTGGCGGTGCTAACGAGCCATTATCGGCATGGGGCTGAGTGGGAACGGCCGTATCCTGTTTATCGCTTATTACCCATCGACCCCGATTGGCACAGCGGTGAATCGGCCTTTAAGCAATTCTTTTTCGGCCGTCGGGCCAAAGAGCAGCAGTCGGTGAGCCACCTGAAGCAGGTGGTGGCCCAATTTCAGCCAGACATCATTTTTGCCTGGCACTGCATTGGCCTGTCTCGCGTTATGCTGCAAACGGCCGAAAACCTGCCCGGCATCGCCATGGCCTACTACTTTGCCAACTACATGCCCGAACTGGCAGACGAATATCTGCTTTATTGGCAGGCCCCCGCCGTTGGCTTTCCGGTGGGGCTGATCAAACGGATGTTGTCCCCGGTGGCCTTAAACATATTAACCCGCGAAGGCAAACCGGTGCCGCTGCGGTACCAAAACAGCGCCTGTGTGAGCAACTACGTGCGCCAGCGACTCGCCGGGCAGGGACTGATTCCGGAGAATTCGGCCGTTATTCACAACGGCATCGATCTGGGCACGTTCTTGCAGCCGGGCAGCAGTTCATTCACAGACCAAAAATCTCCCATTCATTGCCTAATCGCTGGCCGTGTTGATCCAGAGAAAGGCGTACACACAGTGGTTGAAGCCTTTGTGCACTTGCGGGCGCAAGGCCTGGCCCAACGGTTTCATTTAACAATTTTGGGCACTGGCCCAGCAGATTACACCAAGGCGTTACGCAACCGGGTAGTAGAAAACGGGCTCGAAAGTATCGTAACATTTGCCGAACGTGTGCCGCATCACCAAATGCCGCCAATTTTGGCCCAGCACAACATTTTCATTTTAGCCTCCGAGTATGCCGAGCCATTGGCCTGCGCCGGACAAGAAGCAATGGGTATGGGCCTGCTGGTGATAGGTACAACTACGGGGGGAAGTGGCGAACTGCTAATCCATGAAGAAACGGGGCTGGTTTTTGAAGCAGGCAACGCCGCCGACCTGGCCACCCAACTAAAGCGTATACTTCAGGAACCAGCATTCGCAACCCAATTGGCCGCATCTGGTCAGCAAGCAATCATGACGCATTTTAATATGGAGCGTATGTGGGATGAAATAGAAGCTTTTTTGCAGAATTTGCCCATTATCGCCTGAAAATAGCTATGAATGATGAATTGTCTATCAGTGTGATTATTCCCACCTACAATCGAACAGCTGCCCTAATGGCCTGTTTGCTGGCTCTCAGCCGGCAAACAGGGCCGCCGGATGGTTTTGAAGTGATTGTGGTAGACGATGGCTCGACCGACGGCACCGGAGCAATCGTTCAGCACACGTTCCCATTTTCATTACGGTACATTTGGCAAGAGAATCAGGGCGACGCCACGGCACGTAACAGCGGTGCGCGGCACAGCCAGGCCGATCTGCTCATTTTTATAGATGATGACATCCTGGTAGAGCCTGGTTACATCGCTGAACTGCATAAAGGACACCAGCATCACACCAACCGGATTGTGATTGGCACCACGCAAGCCCAAACTAGTCCCGGTGACCAAACCCTTCTGCCTGTTCCTTTTACTGACCTGTGCAGCAACAATATGTCGTTGCGCCGTGAAGATTATTTTCGGATTGGGGAGATGCAGGGGCTGCCTTTTGCTGGGTCGGATATTTGGTGCGATGTAGATTTTGCCTACCGGGCTTACCAGCAAGGGTTTTCCTTTTACCGAGCGGTGAAGGCACGTTGTTTGGATCAAGATTTTGCGGTGCAAAATACGGCCGCTGCCAGCCGCCGCATGGAAGAAACCGCGTATCGGGCCGTGTTTTTGTTTCAGCAACACCCCGGTTTGCCACAGTACATCCCCATGCTGCAAGACAAAGGGCCAATTTGCTGGGCGGAAGATTCACCAAAGCTCATTTTGCGCAAACTGATGCGGCGCGTTGCCTCTGCTGCTGCTGTTGTTTGGGCAATGGAAAAAAGCGCCCAGGTATTAGAGAACTTTTTTAACGCGCCCGCCCTAACAGAAAAGCTATATTTGTGGATTCGGGGAAGTTATATGCGTCGTGGCTATCGTCGGGGGCTTCAGGACATGCAGCGGGGGGCAAGGGAAGTGATATGACCAGTAACTTGCAAAATCTCCTCACGACTGAGCAAATTCGCACAATTGTAAGAGTTGTTGTCATTACTGGCGTTTTGCTGCTCTC
Source organism: Candidatus Leptofilum gracile (assembly GCA_016713825.1). Lineage (GTDB taxonomy): Bacteria > Chloroflexota > Anaerolineae > Promineifilales > Promineifilaceae > Leptofilum > Leptofilum gracile. The sequence goes on from JADJOJ010000010.1 coordinate 427,913, forward strand.
GGCCGGTATTGCATATCTTCAGCCCAGCACAATGATATTGGCGGCTGTGCTCGGCCTGCCCCTTGCTATTGTCGGAGGCGTGGGGCTTATTCGTTGGCCGCAGATCGGGCTGATCTTGTTGGTTTTGGGGGCTGTGGCGGTGCCTTTTCAGGTGCCGCCATTGGGCATTGTGGCCGCGATATTGATTGTATTATTGGGTTGGTGGATTGTAGATATGGTGGCGATTCGGCGGGAGATCCTGCTGGTTACTTCGCCTACGATCCCACCTTTGCTGCTGTTTTCGGCCGTTGTTGTGCTTTCTTTCATTGTGGGGCAGCTGCCCTGGTTTTCTGTAACCCAGGTGCCCTTCGATGCCCAAATCGCTGGGGTTTCAATATTTTTACTTTCTTTTGCCGCTTTTATTTTGGTAGCTCACCAAATTCGCGAGCTAAAGTGGCTGAAATGGATGACGTATCTGTTTTTTATTTGCGTAGCCCCGGCGGTAATTTTGAGTACGAACATTTTGCCCCGTTCGCAATATTACCTGTGGAGCCTATACAACTATAACATGATGGGGTCTAGCTTGTTGTGGGTCTGGCTGGTGGTAATGATGTTTAGCCAGGCGGTATTTAACCGCAAGCTGGCGCTGCCTTGGCGAGTTGCCCTGTTTGTTTTGACCTTGCTTCGGCTGTATGTAGGGTTGTGGCAAACGCGGGTGTGGACATCTGGCTGGGCGCCGGTGTTGGTGGCGTTGGCTGTGACAATTTGGGTAGCGCGGCCCCGATTTGCGGTACCCATGAGTATGGTTGGCGGGGCGACCCTAATTGTGATGTTTCAGCAAATCTTCAATGCGGTGGTGATTGGTGATAATGAATATAGCACCATCACTCGGCTAGAGGCGTGGAAAATTGTGGCTGAAATTGCTTCGGTGAACCCAATTTTAGGGTTGGGGCCGGGGAATTACCGGAATTACACGGTTTTGTACCCAATTTTGGGTTGGTATGTGCGGTTTAATTCGCATAACAATTATGTGGATATTTTTGCGCAAACGGGCATTCTGGGCCTTGTTTGTTATTTTTGGTTTTTCTTTATGGTGGCCCGGCTGGGGCTGCGGTTGCGGACTCAGGTGCCGCACGGTGGATTTACGCAGGCATTTATATTTGGGGCGTTGGGAGGCCTGGCTGGTAGTTTGTTTGCTGGCGTGTTGGGTGATTGGGTTTTGCCATTTGTTTATAACGTGGGCGTTTATGGGATGCGCGGCAGTATTTTTGCCTGGCTGTTTTTGGGTGGTTTGGTGGCGATTGAACAGATGTTGGCCAGGAATGTGCCATTGGATTAGTTGCTCGGTCGTGTGGGCCGGTGCATGAGGCTATCCGTCTATGAAATTGTCGATTGTGATTGTTAGTTGGAACACCAGTGCCATGCTAGAAGCGTGTTTGGCTTCTGTTTATCTGTTTCCGCCTCATGACCAGTTTGAAGTTTGGGTGGTAGATAATCATTCGAGTGACGATACTGTATCAATGGTACAACGCAAGTTTCCGCAGGTAAATTTGATTGTTAGCGAGGAAAACCTGGGTTTTGCTGGCGGTAACAATTTGGCGATTGCGCGTTGTGTTGGCGAATTTATTTTGTTGCTTAATTCTGATACCGAAGTGAAAGCGAATGCGTTGCAGCGTTTGATTGACTTTATGAATGCCAATGTGGATGCGGGTGCGGTGGGTTCTCGATTGTTAAATATGGATGGTTCGCTGCAAGTTTCATGTCATCCGTTTCCTACCTTATTGCGGGAATTATGGCGGTTATTTCATCTGGATGGTTTATATGCGTATAGCGAATACCGGATGGCGTTGTGGCGAACAGATGTGCCGCGCCGGGTGGAGGCTATTAAGGGGGCATCTTTAATGTTGCGGCGGATGGTGTTGGAGACGGTGGGGTATTTAGATGAGCGTTACTTTATGTATTCTGAAGAAGTGGACTTATGTTTTCAGATAAATCGGGCAGGTTGGCAGCTGTATTGGGAGCCTGGCTCGGAGGTAGTTCATTATGGGGAACAGAGTACGAGGCAGGTTGCCCAAGAGATGTTTTTGCAGTTGTATCGGGGCAAGCTGATATATTTTCGTAAAAATTACGGCCGTATCGCAGGCATCGCATACAAACTAATTTTGGCCTTAGCCGCGTTGGCTCGGTTGTCTTTGCTCCCAATTGCCTGGTGGCGCTGGCCGTCTAAGCGAGAAAAAAACAGGGTATTGGCCCAAAATTATAAATGTTTGTTGACGGCTCTTCCAAGTATGTAATAGCCGGATTGCTGTTGGTTAGAACCAGCAGCCGCAAATAGCTTACGGAGTCAGTATGACCATTCTTTCTTTTGTTTTTTTTCTATTCGCCATGATTCCCTTTGGGTATCTTTATTTACAGGCGATTGCTTCAGTTCGTGGAGCGGCAGACGTGCTGGTGAGGTCGCAGCCCACAACCCGTTTTGTGATCACGTTGCCTGCTCATGACGAGGAAGCGGTCATTGGCGCAACTGTGCAGCGGTTACGCAATTTGGATTATCCTGCCAATTTGTTTACGGTGCATATTGTTGCGGACCATTGTGCGGATGGAACGGCCGTTGCCGCCCGTGAAGCAGGGGCCATTGTGCATGAACGGAATGAAGGGCCTAGAACAGGCAAAGGGGCTGCGTTAACCTGGTTGTTTCAACGCGTTCTCGCCGATGACACATGCGATGCAGTCATTATTTTTGATGCTGATACCCGCGTTGATGCTCAATTCCTGCGTATCATGGATGCTCGTTTGGCTCAAGGTGACCCAGTCATCCAAGGGCAACATATTATCAGCAACCCCGATGCTGGCTGGTTTCCGGCACTGACATGGGCCATGTTCCTGGTGGATAATCGCTTTCAAAATTTGGGTCGCGATTCTTTGGGTTGGTCTGCAAAACATATGGGAGATTCAATTTGCTTCCGTGCCGACATATTGCGTCGGGCCGGTTGGGGTGCGGGCTTAACTGAAGATTACCAGCTGCGACAGCGGCTGTTGCTAGATGGCATTCGTATTCGGTACGAACCTGCTGCCATTGGCCGAGGCGAAGCCGCCCTTACCTGGGCTCAGGCCCGGGCCCAACGGGCGCGTTGGCTGCGCGGCACGCACGATGCCAGCCAGCAATTTGCCCGCTCGTTGTGGCAAGAAGGCCTTAAAAGAAAAGATTCCGCCTTGTTAGACGGCGCATTACAAGCCTACTTCCCCTCTTTTTCTACGCTGACCATGCTGACGATGTTGTTTTTACTTGTTCAAATTATCATCAACGTATTCGTTGAAAATGGCATCAGTTGGCCGATGGTTACCGCTTGGGGGGTGATCGCCTTCGCTCTATTTATTTACCCGCTTATTGGCCTGGCCTTAGAAAAAGCCCCGTTGAAGGCTTACATCGTCATGCTGTCTGGGCCGCTTTTTGTGGTTTGGCGTACCTGGTTAGCCGTCAGTTCGCGTTTTGGTAAGAAGGATGTTGTTTGGGTACGCACAGCACATGGAGGCTCACAATGAATGCCTTGCGGATATTAGTCATCGTAGGTACGCGACCTGAAGCGATTAAAATGGCGCCACTGATTCAGTTGCTTCAGCGCAATCAACATACAGAAGTGTTTGTTTGTTCTACGGGACAGCATAGAGAAATGTTGGATCAGGTTTTTGAACTCTTTGATATTAAGCCTGATGTGGATTTAGATGTGATGCGCCCAAATCAAACACCCACGCAGGTAGCGGCGCGGGTGTTGATGGCCCTGGAACCAGTGCTAGATGATTTGCGGCCAGATTGGATGTTGGTGCAGGGGGATACGACGACGGTGATGGCGGCAGCCATTGCCGCGCATTATCGTCGGGTTCGTGTGGGCCATGTGGAGGCAGGCCTGCGCACCTACGATCGCGACAATCCTTTTCCCGAAGAGATGAACCGGGTGATTGCCGATCATGTGAGCGATTTGCATTTTGCGCCAACGGCTAGCTCGCGCGCCAATTTGCTGCGAGAGGGTATTTCGGCGGATAAAATTTTTGTAACGGGGAATTCAGTGATTGATGCGCTGGTACAAATTGCGGAACGGCCGTTACCCACCAACAGCCTTCATTGGCTAAAACAGCACGCATTAGATTGGATTATCGAACCCGAAAGCCCGCAAAACCGACAACTTGTGTTAGTCACCGCCCATCGCCGCGAAAACCACGGGGAACCCATACGGCAAATTTGCGCTGCTTTGCAACAGCTTGTGCAAGCCCGGCCAGACATCCACATTGTTTACCCCGTTCATCGCAATCCGAATGTGTGGAACCCCGTCCATGAACTGCTGCAAGACGTGCCAGGAATAACCCTCGTTCCCCCGGTCGATTACGCCATGTTGGTGAATTTAATGAAGTGCAGCAAGCTGATTTTAACCGATTCCGGCGGCATTCAAGAAGAGGCTCCCAGTTTAGGCGTCCCCGTTTTGGTTTTGCGGGAAACCACAGAGAGACCAGAAGCGACCGATGCCGGTGTCGCCCGCATTGTGGGCACAGACACCGAGCAGATTGTGGCTGCCGTGAATCAATTGTTAAACGACGTGCAGGTCTATACGGCAATGTCCCAGGCCATGAACCCATATGGAGACGGCCGTACCGGGCAGCGTATCATCGATATATTGTTAACCGGTCGTTGTGATCAATTTATTGCCTGAGGTCATTGAAGGAGCGCCGCCATGCTGAATCGCTTGTGGGAAAACCCGCGACGGACATTAACCTGGATCATTGTGCTGGCGGTGTTGCTGCGCGTGGGGGCGGCCCTGTACATTGGCAACACCATCGAAGCCCTCCCCGGCATTTTTGATGAGGTTTCGTACCACACCTTGGCCCTGCGCCTGCTAGATGGACATGGCTTTTCGTTTGGGGAGCAGTGGTGGCCAGCCACGGCCGCCAATGCGCCCACAGCCCACTGGTCATTTTTGTACACCCTCTATTTGGCCGCCGTTTATGCCATCTTCGGCGAGGCACCGCTGCTGGCGCGGGTCTTGCAGGCTATCATTGTAGGCGTGGCCATGCCCTGGCTGGTTTACCAGCTGGCGCTGCAGCTGTTTGCCCAGCGTGGGCAGCAGCAGGCAGAGAAGATTGGGCTAATGGCGGCGGGAATTACGGCCGTTTACGTCTACCTCTTCTACTACGCCGCGGCCCTCATCACAGAAAGCTTTTACATTTCCACCATTATGGCGTCATTCCTTTTGGCCTTTCGCATTCGCCAAACCAACAGTACCCGCTGGGCAGATTGGCTGCTGTTGGGCCTTGCGCTGGGGGCAACCGTGCTGCTGCGGCAGCTGTTTTTGCTCTTTGTGCCCTTTTTACTGCTGTGGCTGTGGTGGGCAGCCCGCCCCAGGCCGTGGCGGCTGCTGCTGCCCCTCATCATCATTGGGGTTATGGTAGCCCCTTTTACGCTGCGGAATAGTCAGGCATTCGGCCGTTTTGTGCTGTTAAACACCAATTCCGGCTACGCCTTCTTCTGGGGCAACCATCCCCGCTATGGCACCCAATTTATCCCCATTTTGGGGAATGGTGAATACATTGAAATGATTCCCCCAGAACTGTTGACCCAGGGGCTGAATGAGGCTGAGCTGGAGTCTGAACTGCTTTCATTGGGGGTGGGGTATGTTTTTGATGATTTCGGCCGTTATTTGCAGCTCTCCTTGAGCCGCATTCCCTCTTATTTTGTCTTTTGGCCATCGGCAGATTCCAGCACCATTTCCAACATCTCGCGGGTGGGCAGCTTTGGGCTGTTTTTGCCATTTATGCTGGCTGGATTGGTACTCAGTTTGCGCCAGGGAGCCACATCGTGGCCAGAATGGCTGAAGACGCCCCAGGCGTTGCTGCTGTTGTTTATGCTGTTTTACACCGCGCTTCACCTGCTCACCTGGACACTCATTCGCTACCGAATTCCCATCGACGCGATACTGATTTTGTATGCGGGGCTAGCGTTGCTTACGCTGGTAGAGAAGGTGCAGCGGTAAATGACCGTCCGCAAATAAGCTAACGGAATTGTGCGGATGGTTTAGCCGTAAGCGGCCACCTAAAAAGGGAAGTTATGGTAGGCCGCTTACTAAGCCGTATGCCCTGCTAGAACTATCTGGTGTAAGCCGGTTGGTAAGATGGGTTCGCTACGATGAGTTCAGCACCAACATGCAGATTGAGTAAAAACGGGGGATACGTAAGGGTTCATGCACCGATAACTTTTGTTCAGAAAACGTCCCCCAAGGCTTAACCGTTTGCCGAAACGCAAAAGTTAAAAACGGTCACGCCCTCAGTAACCGCTGGTCTGACAAGTTGGCACTGGTTAATGCTTATGGATATTCTATTTGTTGTACCTTATGTGCCAAATTTAGTGCGTACCAGACCCTATAACCTCATTCGGGCGTTGACTGATCGTGGCAATCGGGTGACGGTGTTGACAGTGTGGACAAGTGACGAAGACCGGCAAGATTTGGCGGCTTTGCGTGAAATTGTTCATGAGGTAACTGCGGTTTCGTTACCTGCCTGGAAATCGGTCGTCAACTGCTTGCCTGCTTTGCTTTCCGGGGCCCCGCTGCAAACGTCATTTTCCTGGGACGCTAAGCTGGTCTCCCGATTTACCGCCCATTCTCCCTTCGATGTTATTCATGTTGAGCATTTACGTGGAGCCAGGTATGCGCTTTATTTGAAAAAACATACCAATGTGCCCGTTGTTTGGGACAGTGTAGATTGCATTACCCATTTGTTTAGGCAGGCGGCGACGCAAAGCAAAAGCTTGGTTGGCCGCTGGCGCAGCCGCTTTGAACTGGGCCGTACTGAACGGTATGAGGGAATGCTGCTGGATAAATTCGACCATATTTTGGTGACCTCTCGTTTAGACAAAGATGCACTGCAATCGCTGCGACCGGAGGTGCCTGCACCCATTTCGGTAATTCCTAACGGGGTGAATTTGGATTATTTCAAGCTGGATACGGCCGTATCTCGCCATCCTCATACGCTTATTGTCACTGGTAAGATGAGCTACCATGCCAACATGAGTATGGTGCTGCACCTGGCCCAGAATATTATGCCCCTGGTTTGGCAGCAGCGCCCAGAGGTGCAATTGCTGGTGGTGGGCAAAGACCCTGGTCGTGACATCCAGGCATTGGCAGAAAATCCCAACGTCATTGTGACGGGTACGGTAGATGCCTTGCCCCCTTATTTGCAGCAAGCCACAGCCGCTGTAGCGCCCATTACGTATGGGGCAGGTATTCAAAACAAAATTTTAGAGGCGATGAGCTGTGGTACCCCAGTGGTCACAACGCCCCATGCGGTTTCCGCTCTTGCCATAGAGCCAGGGCGCGATTTGTTGGTGGCAGATTCGCCCACCGCCTACGCACAGGCCATTTTGGCCATTTTGGCTGATCCACAGTTGCAGGATAGGTTGGGGCGGAACGGCCGTATCTACGTAGAGCAACACCATCACTGGCCCAATGTGGCTGCCCGTTTAGAGACAGTTTATGCTGAAGCCATTGCCGCAACAGCCCGCAAAAACTTACACCCAGCAAGCTCGCAGCAATAACAAAGTTGGAGAGCAAAAAACATGATTATCATTCAAACCCCATTGCGCGTTAGCCTGTTTGGCGGTGGTACCGATTTTCCCACTTACTTTTTAGAACACGGTGGCTGTGTTCTCTCTTCAGCCATCGACAAATACATTTTTGTAACCATTAAAAAACGGTTCGACGACAAGCTGCGCATTGGCTACACCCGCACAGAAATGATCGACAATGTGGCTGAAATTAAGCATGAATTGATTCGCGAAGCATTACGACTGACGGGCATCGAGAAGGCCGTAGAAATTACCACCATGGGCGATATTCCAGACCAGGGCTCTGGTTTGGGCTCCTCTAGCACCGTTACCGTGGGCGCGCTGCACGCCATGTATGCCTACAAAAAAGAGCTGGTGCTCACCGAGCGACTGGCTCAAGAAGCCTGCCATATCGAGCGAGAAGTGCTGGGCAAACCCATTGGAATTCAAGATCAATACATTGCCGCCTACGGTGGCCTGCGCTTTATAGAGTTTTTTACCAGCGGTGAAGTGCAAACTCGCCGGATTGAGCTAAGTGAACGCACCATGCGCCGCCTGAGCGATAATTTACTGCTCTTCTTTACCGGCGTTACCCGCAAAGCCGACACCATTCTTGAAGAGCAAAAGAGCAATATTCGGGACAAAATTTCTATTCTGCAAGAGATAAAGCAGATCGCCTATACCGCATGCAATGAAATCCAAAATGAGAACATTGACGCCGTTGGCACGCTTTTACATGAAAGCTGGCTGCTAAAAAAGCAGTTGGCCAGCCAAATTAGTAACAGTGCCCTGGATGACATGTATGAGAAGGCGCGTCAGGCGGGGGCTATTGGGGGCAAGATTTCTGGGGCTGGTGGTGGCGGCTTTTTGCTGCTGTATGTGCCCACGGGCTATCATGAATCGGTGCGCGACGCCCTGAAAGGGTATCAGGAATACCCTTTTGCGTTGGGGCAAGATGGCAGCAAGGTGATTTTTGATTACCATCGCTGAATCGTTTACTGTATTGGATCGTTTGTTTCATAGTAAGAATGGGGGTTTATAATGAGCGTTGTACAAAAATATTTTGCAGATTTAAAAAATACCATAGATTTATTGGATGAAGTGGCGATAGAAACGGCCGTATCCACCCTACACACTGCCCGCTTACACGGAAAGCAGGTTTTTGTTATGGGCAACGGCGGCAGCGCTTCAACCGCCACCCACTTCGCCTGTGATCTCAACAAAAATACCCGCGCCGATTGGCTGCCACCTTTCCGCCTGATCGGCTTAACCGACAACATGGCCATCTTTGCCGCCTACGCCAACGACGAAGGATACGAAAATGTTTTTGTTAAACAAATGGCCAACTTTTTACGCCCAGGTGACGTCGTCATTGGCATCTCAGCCAGCGGCAACTCTGAAAACGTGCTGCGTGCCATTCAGTTCGCCAACGAAACGGGCCAAAACACAACGATTGGGCTAACCGGCTTTTCCTCTGGCAAGCTAGGGCCGATGGTAGACATTCACATGCATGTGCCCAGCGACAATATCGAACAGGTAGAAGATTTACATTTGGTACTCGCTCATCTGCTAACAACCGCCCTAAGGGAAAAGGTGCAAGCAATGAGACCCTTACAGCTTCAAGCCTGAAGCAGTACCAACCAATTTATTTGCTTGACGTCAACACCGCTTAGCAATCATCGTGAAAAACTTTGACCAGGCAATACAGGGATTGTCCCTGTATTGCTTTTATTTGTTTAAAATATCGGTACGAATTTTGTTGGGTTATACTTGTAGCGGTAATGTGAAATTTATTCTGGAGTAGGGTTGCGCAATGGAAATTGATATTAAAGAATATTTGGCTCCGTTAAGAACCTGGTGGTGGATGATCGCCCTTACAACGGTTGTCGCTGCCGTGGCTAGCTTTTTGGCTGCTCAGCAGCAGGTGGATATGTACCGTTCTTACACTCGCCTGGCGATTGGTAACTATTTGCAAACATCGGATGTAAGCTCCAACGACCTGTATACCACAAGCCAATTGGCTACTGCCTATGTTGAGATTGCCAATCAACCCGGTTTTAGGCGCGATGCTGCCAAAGCATTGGGGCTAGAATTTTTGCCAGCAGATATTGACATTAGCCAGGTGAACGAGACCAATTTTGTCGATATTACGGTGACCGATACAGACCCGATGCGCGCCATGGCCGTGGCGGCTGAACTGGCTCGCCAGCTTTCTTTGCGCACCCCTGCTGGCCAAGACAATGCAGACGCTGAATTTGTGGCTAGTTTGTTGGCAGATTACCAGGCAAAGATTTTGGATACGCAGCTGCAGATTGCCACCAAGGAAGAGGATCTTGGTGAGCTAATTAGCGCCCGTGATATTGCTTTGGCTACCGATGATTTGGCAACGCTGGAAAGCAATCTGCAAAACTTAACGCAGCGCTACACGGAATTGCTGTCGTTAACTCAAGAGGGTGCCACCAATTCCCTGCAAATTATTGACCCGGCCACGGAAGGGACGCTGGTGTACACGAGCAGCCTGATTTCTGTTATTACGGCCGCCGGTATTGGGTTTGTCTTGTCTGCTTCGGCGGCCTATTTGCTGGAATATTTGGACGACACGATCAAAACGCCGGAACAGGTTACCAAGCTGGGCAAGGTGCCTACTTTGGCCGGGATTGCCCAAATTGAGTCTGAGGACGACAGTAAGTTGATTGCTATTTCCGAACCCAGGTCGCCTACGGCCGAAGCGTACCGCGTGCTGCGAACGGCCATCCAATTTTCCATTGTAGACAAGAAAAATTCGATTTTGCTGCTAACCAGTGGCGTACCGGCTGAAGGTAAAAGCACCACGGCGGGGAATTTGGCGGTGGTTTTGGCCCAGGCGGGTAACCATGTGCTGCTTATAGACGGGGATTTAAGACGGCCGTCTCAACACACCCTCTTTGGCTTGTCTAACAAGCGTGGGGTAACCAGCTTGCTGCTGAAGCTGAATGTGGATGATTCAGACATCGAGGTGCGGAACCTGGTTGATGATACCGTCCAGCCCACCCAGGTGGAAGGGTTGCAGGTGATGACGTGCGGGCCTATTCCGCCGAATCCTTCAGAATTGTTGGGCTCTAGCAAAATGCGCCATCTGCTTAGCGTACTGGATAAACAGTTTGATTTTGTCATTATTGATAGCCCCCCCATGCTGTCGGTGACGGATGCGGCCGTTTTAAGCGCCCTGGCTGGCACAACGCTGGTGGTTGTACGCGCCAACAAGAGCCGCAAAGGTGAGTTTAAGCAAGTGGTAGCTCGCCTGGCCGATGTGAACGCCAATCTGGCCGGGGTTGTGCTGAATTCCCTCAAAGCCGGCAGCGACGGCTACAAAATTTATTATTACTATCGAGACCCTTACACCTACGGTGACGAACCGGATGGTGCGGACGATGCCAAGAGCAAGCTGCGTAAACGGTTCTTGCGTGGTCAAGAAGCGGTGCAATCCTAAACCAGTAGGCAATACCGATGCGTTAGAAGCCCGATCCGCTGTGAAAGCGATCGGGCTTTTTTTATGCGTGCGGGAAAAGCTGTTGCAGCGCAGCAGATAAGGTGGCAAAGGTGGCAAAAGGGGGCAGGTGTTGTGCCTGGGGCATTTGCGCCTGGGCTGCTCCTCGCCCGGTAAGCAGCAAGATGGCTTGCCGGACGCCCGCGGCTTGCCCGGCCTGCACATCGGTGAGGGCGTCGCCAATCATGTAGGATTGGCTGAGATCGAGGTTGTGTTCCTGAGCGGCCTGCAGCAGCATGCCAGGGCGCGGCTTGCGGCACGGATCGTTGGTGCCCGGTTTGGCGGGGCAGAGGTAGCTGGCGTCGATACGGCCGTTCCCCTCTCTTACTGCCTCCAAAATGCGATCATTGAGCGAGACGGCCGTTTCCCACGAAAGTATCCCCCGCCCCACCGCCGACTGGTTTGTCACCACAATAATCTTGTACGGAATCTCCCGAATCCGCGCCAACGCTGCCAGCGCCTGAGGGAAAAATTCCACATCGCCCCAGCTGCACACATAGTTGGCCCTGTTTTCAATAAAAACACCGTCACGGTCTAGAAAGAGGGCAGGTTGTTTGGGCATATCTGACTCATTGGGTCATTGGGTCATTGAGTAACTAATTGCTAAATGACCCAATGACTCAATGACATGTTAGGCAATGGGTACAATACAGTCTGGCACATCGTTGCGCGGGTTATTGACGACGGTGCTCACCGGGTAGGCGGCCATTTTGTCGGCGGGATACGGCCGTAACAAATGCAGTCCCTGCTCTGGGTCCGGCTCCGGGTTCAGCCACAAATCAAAATCTTCTGGCTCGACGATCACCGGCATCCGGTTGTGGATTGGGGCCATCAGCTCGTTGGGCGTGGTGGTGAGAATGGTGCAAGATTGAATCGTGCCTCCGTCGGGATCGCTCCAGAACTCCCACAAGCCAGCCAGGGCAAACGGCCGTTCCTCACCCTCTGCCGGACGAATAAACATCGGCTGTTTGCCGCTGCCCAGCTTTTGCCACTCGTAAAAACCATCCGCCGGAATCAGGCAGCGCCGCCGCTTAAACGCCGTGCGGAACGATGGCTTTTCCGTCACCGTTTCCGACCGCGCATTGATCATGCGCGAGCCAATCGTGGGGTCTTTGGCCCAGGAAGGAATTAGCCCCCAATGAAAAAAGGTAAACGCTCGCTCCCCGTGCGTATCCAGGCGAATGGCCGCAACCGGCTGCGTGGGGGCAATGTTGTAGCGCGGAACCGAGGGGGGTAAGGTCGATACGGCCGTTTCCGGCACACCAAACAGCAGCGCCAACTGCTCCGTTGGCGTCATTAAGGCAAACCGTCCACACATTGCAGCCTCCTTTTCCGTAATTCGTAATCAGTGGTCAGTAATCCGTAATCAGTTTAGATGTTACTGTTACCCAATTACCCAATTACCGTTCACCGCCAGTTCGCTGGCGCGCCTGGCAGTGCAGGTTCTGGTTATCGGCGTGTCGCCAGAAAAAAGCGACTACCGACTTGGTCATCGTGCGTCGCTGGCGCAATAGTAATACACCGCCACAATGCGGGCAAATCGCCTCAAGGGGAGCATTTTCTGACGCCGCCACGGCCGTTCCGTCTGGAAGTTGGGCAATTTTCATGCTGGTTATCAAACCCTAAATCGGGGTGCCACCCAAGGCACACGGTTGCTAAAGCACATCTTGGACACCAACCCCATCAGGTAGTCACAACCTATCCAGATTGCTGTTGCGAACGGCCGTACCCGCTTGTTACAATTTAGCCGATTGCCAACCCACAAACCCACCAACCCGTGTCCAATTGGCAACCGTCAGGATCGGGTTGATATGTTCAGCCGAGGTGAAAATTCATGAAAATACAGGGATCCACTTTCATTGTAACCGGCGGTAGCTCCGGCTTGGGTGCCGCAACCGCCCGGCGGCTCGCCGACGCAGGTGGCAACGTGATCATTGCCGATCTCAACAGCGAGGCGGGCGAGGCGCTGGCGGCTGAACTGGGCCACAACGCCAAATTTGTCAAAACCAACGTTGCTTCCCCAGAAGATGTGCAAGGGGCGGTGGAGACGGCCGTTTCCACCTTCGGCGCACTGCACGGGGCCATCAACTGCGCCGGTATCGCCATCGCCAGCAAAGTGCTGGGCCGCGACGGCTCCCCCCACGACCTCGACGCCTTCAGCAAAGTGATTCAGGTTAACCTCATCGGCACCTTCAACGTCATTCGCCTGGCAGCGGCCGTCATGGCCACCGCCGAACCGAACGAAGCGGGCGAGCGCGGCGTCATCATCAACACCGCCTCCGTCGCCGCCTATGACGGCCAGATGGGCCAGGCCGCCTATTCCGCCTCCAAGGGGGGCGTGGTGGGCATGACCCTGCCCATCGCCCGCGATCTGGCCCGCAGCGGTATTCGCGTCATGACCATCGCCCCCGGCATCTTCGAGACGCCCATGCTGGCGGGCCTGCCTGAAAAAGCACGACAATCGCTGGGCGAGCAGGTGCCTTTCCCCTCCCGCCTGGGCCGCCCGGATGAGTATGCTCAATTGGCCCAGCATATCATCGAAAACGAAATGCTCAACGGCGAAGTCATTCGCCTGGACGGAGCCATCCGCATGGCTCCGCGTTAAATCAAAGAGATTGGAGACTGGAGATTAGAGATTGGAGATTGGAGACTGCAATTCTCCAATCTCTAATCTCTAATCTCCTTAAAAACAGGAGAAGAAAATGAGTAACTACAATTTAGATTTACACCGTCAGGCGGCCAACACAATTCGGGGTTTGACGATGGATGCCGTCCAAAAAGCGGGCGAAGGCCACCCCGGCATGCCGATGGGTACGGCCGATATTGCCGTCGTCCTCTGGACCCAATTCCTGCGCCACAATCCGCAAGACCCCCACTGGCCCGACCGCGACCGCTTTGTCTTGTCCGCCGGGCATGGCTCGATGCTCATCTACAGCCTGCTGCACCTCAGCGGCTACGATTTGCCACTGGAAGAGCTGAAAAACTTCCGCCAGTGGGACAGCAAAACCCCCGGCCATCCCGAATACGGCCACACGGTCGGTGTGGAAACCACCACTGGCCCGCTGGGGCAGGGCATCACCAACGCCGTCGGCATGGCGCTGGCCGAGCGCTGGCTGGCAGCCCGCTTCAACAAGCCAGACCACGATATTGTCAATCACCACACCTACGTCATCGCCGGAGATGGCGACCTGATGGAAGGTGTGTCGCAAGAAGCGGCGTCGCTGGCCGGGCACCTGGGTCTGGGCAAGCTGATTGTGCTCTACGACGACAACCGCATCACCATCGACGGCAAAACCGACCTGGCCTTCACCGAAGATACGATGGCCCGCTTTGCGGCGTACGGCTGGCACACCCAAAAAGTGGATGGGCACGATCCGCTGGCCGTAATGGCGGCACTCGAAACGGCCAAGGCGGATGGGGAACGGCCGTCTATCATCGCCTGCCGTACCCACATCGGCTATGGCAGCCCCAACAAGCAAGACACCTCCGGCGTACACGGTTCCGCCCTGGGAGATGCCGAAGTGGTGCTCACCAAACAGGCGCTGGATTGGCCCACGGAGCCACTTTTCTACATTCCCGATGCCGCGCGGGACTTTTTGCAGATGGACGGCCGTTTCCAATCTGAATGGGAAACGATTTGGGAAAGCTACCTCGCCACTTACCCCGAAGATGCCGCCCGCTTCCAGCAGTTCCTCAACGGCGATTTGCCCACCAACTGGGATGACATCCTGCCCACCTTTGAGGCAGGGAAGAGCCTGGCCACCCGCGCCGCCTCCGGGCAGACGCTGAACGCCATCGCCCCACACGTCCCCTACCTCCTGGGCGGTTCGGCCGATCTCACCGGTTCCAACAACACCGACATCAAAGGCGAAACCGGCTTTACCAAAGATGATTTCAGCGGCCGCTACATCTATTTTGGCGTGCGCGAACACGCCATGGGCGGCATGTTGAACGGGATGGCGCTGCATGGGGGCGTACGGCCGTATGGCGGCACCTTCCTCGTCTTCTCCGACTACATGCGCGGCTCCGTGCGGCTGGCGGCGCTGATGGGCCTGCCCGTCATCTACGTCTTCACCCACGACAGCATCGGCCTGGGCACCGACGGCCCGACCCACCAGCCGATCGAACACGTCATGTCCCTACGCGCCATGCCCAACATGACCGTGATTCGCCCGGCTGATGCGGCAGAAACGGCCGTTGCCTGGCGCGTGGCCCTGGAGCACAAAACCGGCCCCACATCGCTCATCCTCACCCGGCAAGGCGTGCCCACCCTGGACCGCAGCCAATACGCTGCTGCCTCCGGCGCAGCCAGAGGTGCCTACGTCCTAAGCGACGCCGACAACCCGCAGGTGCTGCTGCTGGCCACTGGCTCCGAGGTGCAATTGGCCTTGGAAGCGCAGGCAAAATTGGCCGAGAAGGGTGTCTCGGCTCGCGTTGTCTCCATGCCCAGCTGGGAGATCTTCGCGGCGCAGGATGCGGCATACCAGGAATCGGTGCTGCCCAAAGCCATCACCGCCCGCGTCTCCATCGAGGCGGGCGTGACGCTGGGTTGGGAACGGTACCTGGGCTTGGGTGGCAAAGCGATTGGCCTGGACCGGTACGGCGCATCGGCCCCCTACAAGGCCATTTACCAGAATTTGGGCATCACGGCAGAGGCGATGGTGGATGCGGCGCTGTCGCTGTTAGGGTAACCGTTTTGGCCCGACAAATGCCGCACTTACCGGTAAAAATTGCGCCGTCAATCCTGGCGGCCGATTTTACTCGCCTGGGTGAGCAGGTTTCGGAAGCGATTGAAGGTGGGGCGGATTGGCTGCACGTGGACATCATGGACGGCCGTTTCGTCCCCAACATCTCTTTTGGCCCCATGATTCCGCAAGCGATACGGCCGTTGGCCGATGCCGCCAACATTCCCCTGGACGTGCACCTCATGATTGAGGAGCCAGACCGCTATCTGGAACAGTTTGCCCAGGCTGGCGCGGCACGGCTGACGGTGCATGTGGAGGCAACGCACCATCTGCACCGCACTGTGCAGGCGATCAAGGAGTTGGGCTTACTGGCGGGTGTGGCTTTGAACCCGGCGACCTCGTTAACGGCCGTAGAAGAAATCCTGCCGGACGTGGACCTGGTACTCATCATGTCGGTGAATCCCGGCTTTGGCGGGCAGAGCTACATCCCGCAAAGCACGCCCAAGATTCGCCGCCTGCGCCAGATGCTCACCGAGCGGCGCAGCAACGCCTGGCTTCAGGTAGATGGCGGCATCAGCGCCAAAAACACGGCGGAGGTTGTTGCCGCTGGCGCAACTTCACTAGTCGCCGGCAGCGCCATTTTTGGCGGGGAAAAATCCGTGGCGGACAACATTACCGAAATGAAAAACGTCGCCCGCACCGTCTTCTCGATTTAGCAAAAAACCTCCCGGAGGCTTTTGTCTAATCTAACTTTTCAGACAGACCCTCCGGGAGGTTAAACCCGACAACTTCTCACTTCTCACTTCCCCCCCCTTGCTCCAAAATAATCCGCACCGAGCGGTCATAGGTGAAGTAGTTCCACACCCAGTTCACAAAGACGTTGAGCCGGTTGCGGAAGCCCAGCAGCGTCACCAAATGCAGCGCCAGCCAGGCCAGCCAGGCGATGTAGCCGCGCAGCTGAATCTTGTTGTAAATCCAGGCTACGGCGCGGCGGCGGCCGATGGTGGCCATACTGCCGCGATCGTTGTAGCGGAACGGCCGTTTCTCACCCTCACCCAGCTCCGCCAAAATATTCTTGGCCGCCAGCTCACCTTGCTGCTGCGCCACCGGAATCACCATCGGGTACGGCTGGCCCACCGCATCCTCCAGGTAAGTCATGTCGCCCACGGCGTACACGCCCGGCCGCCCTGCCACTTCGGTGGTGGGCAAGATGGGCAGCCGTCCGCCCCGTTGCAGCGGCACGGCCAGCATCTCTGCCAATGGCGACCCCTTGACGCCCGCCGCCCAAACCAGCGTGTGCGTCTCGATGCGCCTGCCATCGGCCAATGTGACGTGATCTTCCGCCACCTCTTGCACCGCGCTGCCCAGCTGCACCTCCACCCCCAGCGAGCGCAGCTGCTCCAGCGCCGCCTGGCGCAATTTGTCCGGGTAGGGGGCCAGTAAAAATGGCTGCATCTCCACCAAAATGACCCGCGTGCTCAGGTTGCGGTGCAAAAATTCGCGGTTGAGCACGTGGTTGTACAGCTCGTAGATGGCTCCCGCCGTTTCCAGCCCGGTCGGACCGCCGCCCACCACCACAATGGTGGTCATCGCTTCACGCACCGCTTCATCTTCCACCCAGGTGGCCTGCTCAAACAGGGACAAAATGTGGTTGCGCAGATTCACCGCATCGCTCAGCGTGCGCAGTTCCAGCGCGTTTTCCCGGAAAACGTCCTGACCAAAGTAGGTGGGCACGCTGCCCGTCGCCAAAATCAGGTAATCGTACGCTTCTTGCAAGGTCTGCTCACCCACCCGCACATGGATGGTTTTGTTCGCGTAGTCAATGGCGGTGACGCTGCCCAACAGCGTGCGAATGTTGCGCTCCTTGCGAAAAATGGTGCGCACCGGGTACGCAATTTCCGAGGGGTCCAGGGCGCAGGTGGCCACCTGGTAGAGCAGGGGGGTAAACGTGTGAAAATTGTTCCGGTCGATCAGTAAGACATCAACCGGTTTATTGGCCAGGGCGCGGGCGGCAAACAAGCCACCAAAACCCGCCCCGACGATAATGACGCGAGGCTGTTGCGTATTCATTTTTTTCTGCCTTTTGCTTTTGTTCGGGTTTTCAAAAGCAGCAAGTTGTTGAAAAAGATTTCAAAAGTTTTCTTTGCAATTTAGTTGTTGCGGAGTGTCTCAACTTTTGCAATCTGAATTGTGATATTTTTCACATATTATAATAAATTTTTTGATGGTTGGCTACTGGCAAAAAAAAGAGCAGCATTCGGTTGGGAATGCTGCTCTGCAAGGTTTGGGATGGGAAGAGGCAGTTACTTGCGCAGTTGGTCCATAAATTCGCGGCGCAGGTCTTTGTCTTCGCGGTATTTGCCGAGCATGTAGCTGGTCATCATGCGCGGATGCTCTTTTTTGACGCCGCGCATCATCGAGCACATGTGGGAGCCTTCGATAACGACGGCAACGCCCTGCGGCTGCAGCACTTCGTCGATCATTTCGGCGATTTGGCGGGTCATGCGCTCTTGCACTTGCAGGCGGCGGGCAAACATCTCGACGATGCGCGGAATTTTGGAGAGGCCAATCACCTTGTCTGACGGAATGTAGGCGATGTGGGCCCGGCCAAAGAAGGGGAGCATATGGTGTTCACACATGCTGAAATATTCAATCTCTTTGACGATGACGGGGTCATCGTATTCCACATCAAACAGGGCACCATTAACCAATTTGACGGGATCGGTGGTGTAGCCTGCCAGTATTTCATCGTACATGCGGGCGATGCGGTCTGGGGTGCCAAGCAGCCCTTCGCGGTCGGGGTCTTCGCCAACGTTGGTGAGGATGGTGCGTACGGCCGTTTCTATCGCCACTTTTTCTTCAGATTTGTTGGTTTTGCCGTCGTTGTGGGCCACTTTGCCGTTGCTGTGCCCGTTGGCATGACCATTGGTGTGATCGTGTTTGTGAAATCCGTTGAGTTCTTTGACTGTGTCTAACATGTTGTTCTCCTCAAAG
This sequence comes from Candidatus Leptofilum gracile, assembly GCA_016713825.1. Classification (GTDB taxonomy): domain Bacteria; phylum Chloroflexota; class Anaerolineae; order Promineifilales; family Promineifilaceae; genus Leptofilum; species Leptofilum gracile. The sequence goes on from JADJOJ010000010.1 coordinate 446,685, forward strand.
CTGCCGACTGCAATGACAGCGTGTTGCTGAAACCAGTGTGCGCGGCTATGCCGAATACGGCAGTTGGGTTAAGGGTGCGCTTGGTTGCGGTTGTTGAAGGTATGTCAGTAAAGAGAGCTTGGCCATCTTTTGGTCTTTCGGTGGGAAAGGGCGGTTGCAAAAAAGAGGGCGGTTAGTCTTGCGGCTTTACTTTTTATGAGATGTGCTTTACGGCCGTTTCCTTACCTGTTTGACCTGCTCATCACAGCGCCGGTTTTTCAGGTGCGGCGGGAAAGGGCTTCTGCCTCATTCTAACAAAAATGTACGATCAAGAATGAAAACCAGTTCATTTCGTAGGGAAAGATGAGTAAACAGGGTTCTTACTCTTGACGAATCAATGGGGTCATTGTATCCTTTTTGTTAATGTTTTGTCAATATTTTACCCTTTGTTTGTTCATATTTTACTTATAAACAGGATAAAACCTGGGCAAAATCCAGATATTTGAAAAGGTAAGGCATCATGGCCAACAAACAAACTGTAGTGCATTTACACCAGCTTTGTAAAGAATTTACGGAAGGCAATCAGCGGCGGCAGGTTTTGGCTGACGTAAATGGTGATTTTTATCAGGGAGAATTTGCTGTGCTGCTGGGCAAAAGCGGCAGTGGCAAAAGCACGCTGCTCAACCTGATTAGCGGCATCGAGTCGCCCACTTCGGGCGAAATTTTGGTCGCGGGAAATTCGATTACGGCGATGAAAGAGCGGGCGCGCACCTTGTTTCGGCGCGACCATATCGGTTTTGTGTTCCAATTTTTCAATCTCATTCCGACGTTGACCGTGTTGGAAAATGTGACTTTACCAATGGAATTGGCGGGGAACGGCCGTTCCGCCACCAAATCCGCCCTGAATTTATTGGAACAGGTGGGGCTGGCCGACCGGCGCGACACCTTCCCCGACAAGCTCTCCGGCGGGGAGCAGCAGCGGGTGGCCATTGCCCGCGCCCTGGTGCATGACCCGATGCTGGTGCTGGCCGACGAACCAACCGGCAACCTGGATGAAGAGACGGGGGAGCGGGTGCTGAAGCTGCTGCTAGATTTAACCCGGAAGCAAAACAAGACGCTGATCATGGCCACCCACAGCCCGGAAGTGGTGCCCTTTGCCGACCGGGTGTTCCGCGTGCATGATGGGCAGCTGCTGACGACGGCGGAGGCGGGAGATTGGAGATTAGAGATTGGACCAGTCTCCAATCTCCAATCTCCAATCTCTTACAACTAAACCAATGAATACAGTTACTGTTCATAACAGACCCCTGTGGCGGGCCGCTTGGCGGCGGATGCGGCGACGGCCGTTTCAATACATTCTCTTTGTGCTGGGCGTAGCCATCGGCGTGGCCATGATGGTCTCGATCGACCTGGCCAGCGGCTCCGCCAGCCGCGCTTTTGAGCTGTCCACCAGCGCCGTCACCGGGCAAACAACCCACCGGCTGGTGGCCGATTCCACCGGCCTGGATGAGGCGGTCTACACCGAATTGCGCACGGAGCTGGGCTTTTCGCCCGCCGCGCCGGTGATTGAGGGATACGTGCAGTCGCCGGAGCTGGGCGAGCAGCCGCTGCGGCTGATTGGCATGGACCTGTTCGCCGAGCCGCCGTTCCGCAGCTATTTTGGCAATGGCGGGGACGACATCGGCGATTTGGTCGCCTTTTTGGCGGAGCCGAACACGCTGCTGCTCACCGAAGGTCTGGCTGCCGCCACGGGCGTTGAATTGGGCGACACGATCACGCTGGATTACGCGGGGCAGCGGGTGCCGTTCCGCATCGTTGGGTTGCTGCAACCGGGGGACGAGGTGACCGCCAACGCCCTGAGCAGCGTCCTGTTCACCGATATTGCCAACGCGCAGCCGCTTTTGGGGCTAAACGGCCGTCTCTCCTACATCGATCTCATCGTCAACAACGACGCCGATCTGGCCGGCATTGAGCAATTTTTACCCGAGGGCGTCCGCTTGGAAACGGCCTCCGCCCGGAGCAATGCGGTGCAGCAAATGACCGCCGCCTTCGAGCTGAATTTGACGGCGCTGAGTCTGCTGGCGCTGGTGGTGGGCATGTTCCTCATCTACAACACGGTGAGCTTTAGCGTGGTGCAGCGACGGCCGTTGTTTGGCATTTTGCGCTGTTTGGGCGTGACCGGCGGGCAGCTGTTTGGCCTGATTGTGGGGGAAGCGGCCGTTTTGGGGTTGATTGGATCGCTGCTGGGTGTAGGGCTGGGCGTGGTTTTGGGCCAGGGCATGGTGCGATTGGTCACCCAAACCATCAACGATTTGTACTTTGTGGTCAACGTGCAGGATGTGGCCATTCCGCCGCTGTCGCTGCTGCGCGGGCTGCTGATTGGCGTGGCTGCGGCGCTGCTGGCCGCCGCCGTGCCTGCCCGCGAAGCGATGAAAACCGCGCCGCAAAGCACGCTGCGCCGCTCCACCATCGAGAGTAACGCCCAGCGGCTGCTGCCCTGGCTGGTGGTCGCCTGGCTGGCGCTGAGCGCGATTGGCACGCTGCTGCTCTGGCTGCGCACCAATTCACTGGTCGTTGCCTTTGCCGGACTGTTTGCCGTGCTGTTTGGTTTTGCCCTGCTGACGCCGCCGCTTACCGTGTTTCTCATGCGCTGGCTCACTCCGGTGGGGTCCAGGCTGCTGGGCGTGCTGGGGCGGATGGCCCCGCGCGACATCGTGCGCTCGCTCAGCCGCACCTCCGTGGCGATTGCTGCGCTGATGGTGGCGGTGTCGGTCATCGTCGGCGTTTCCATCATGATTGGCTCCTTCCGCCAGACGGTGACGCTGTGGCTCAGCGACACGCTGCAGGCCGACGTTTACCTCTCGCCGCCCCGCCTGACGGCCAGCGAGACGAGTGGGACGCTGCCGGGCGATGTGGTGGCAACGGCCGTTAACTTCCCCGGCGTGGCTGAAGCCGTAACTACGCGCCAAATTGAAGTCGCTTTGCCCGAATTGAACCGCCGCGTCAATCTGCACGCCGACAGCGGCGACGTGTCGCAGGGGCAGCGGCAATATTTGTGGCAGTCGGCCGATCTGGACACGATTTGGGACCAATTTTTGGCGGGCGAAGGGGTGATGATCACCGAGCCGCTCTACCGCAACGCAAACATGAGCCTGCCGCCAGAGCCAATCACCATCGACACGCCTGCCGGGCCGCGCACGCTGCCGGTGCTGGCGGTGTATTACGATTACGCCTCGCAGCAGGGCAGCGTCCACATCGGCCGCGCCCTGTACGACGACCTGTGGCAGGACGACAGCTTCAGCACGATGGCCCTCTTTTTGGAGCCGGGGCAGCCGATTGAGCCGGTGGTGGCGGCGCTGCAGGTGGCATTTAACGGCCGTTCCGACGTGCAAATCTCCTCCAACCAAAGCTTGCGTGAAAATGCACTTGTGATTTTTGACCGCACCTTTGCCATTACGGCCGCTTTGCGCCTGCTGGCAGTGGTGGTGGCGTTCATCGGCGTGCTGAGTGCGTTGATGAGCTTGCAGCTGGAGCGGGCGCGCGAGTTTGGCGTGCTGCGCGCCACGGGCATGACGGTGCGCCAATTGTGGCAGCTCACCCTGCTGGAAACGGGGCTGATGGGCAGCACGGCGGGCCTGCTGGCGCTGCCGACGGGTTTTGTGTTGGCCTACATTTTGATTTACGTCATCAATCTGCGCTCGTTTGGCTGGACGCTGCAAATGCAGCTGGAGCCGAGCCAGTTCATCAATGCGTTCCTGGTGGCTCTGGGCGCGGCGCTGCTGGCCGGGCTGTATCCGGCGCTGCGCGTGGGCAAGATGGTGGTGGCAACGGCCGTACGATCTGAATAAAAAACTATCCACAGATTTCGCAGATTACACAGATTTTTTCTGGTATTTAATCTGCGAAATCTGTGTAATCTGTGGCTAAAAAATGAAACGATTGAGCATCATTTTAATCATTTTTGCCCTGCTGGTGGCTGGCGGGTTGATGTGGTGGAACTTTGGGGCGGGGTCGGAAACGGCCGTTGCTGAAGCCACCTTTCTCCAAGTGGCAGAAGACACCTCTGGCTTTGCCCGCGCTACCGAGCCGAACAACATCGAGTTCCCCCGCGATTTGGGGGCGCACGACGCGTACCAGACGGAGTGGTGGTATTACACGGGGAATTTGGAGGGGGAAAACGGCCGTCAATTTGGCTACCAGTTCACCATTTTCCGCCGGGCGCTGACGCCGGAGGCGGTTGAAGATACGGCCTCCGACTGGCGCAGCAACCAGGTCTACCTGGCCCACTTCACCGTCAGCGACGTGGCCAACGAAGCGTTTTACCCGCACGAGCGGTTTAGCCGGGGCGCGGCCGGGCTGGCGGGGGCACAGGCGGCACCGTACCGCGTCTGGCTGGAGGATTGGTCGGTGGCGGAGATGCCCTCCGGCGAGGTGCGCCTGCTGGCCGATGGCGGTGACGTGGCGCTGGACCTGATCCTGACGCAAACGCTGCCGCCCATCCTGCATGGCGACGGTGGCCTGAGCACCAAAGGGCCGGAGCCGGGCAACGCGTCGTACTACTACTCGCAGGTGCGGCAGGCGACCAGCGGCACGGTGCGCATTGGCGACGAAACGATTGCGGTGACCGGGCTGAGCTGGAAGGACCACGAGTACAGCACTAGTGCCCTCAGCGAGGGGGCGATTGGCTGGGATTGGTTCTCGATGCAGTTTGACAACGGCAGTTCACTGATGTTTTTCCAGATTCGGCGGGAAGATGGCACGCTGGAACCGTACTCCAGCGGCAGCTTCATCGCCGCCGACGGCACGGTGACCCACCTGACGCGTGAGGATTGGTCGCTGGACGTGCTGGACGAATGGACGAGCCCCACAAGCGGGGCAACGTACCCGGCGGGCTGGCGAATTGAGATTGAATCGCTGGATTTACTGCTGGAAGGACGGCCGTTAATGCCCAACCAGGAGCTCAATGTGTCTACCGTTTACTGGGAAGGGGCGTCCCAATTTAGTGGCACGCTGGCGGGGCAGCCAATGTCGGCCTTGGGTTACGTGGAGATGACGGGGTATTTTGCGACGATGGACGGCCGTATTTAGGAAGGAACACAGAGATACACAGAGAAACCGCAGAGTTTCACAGAGAATTTCCTCTGTGTGGCTCTGTGTCACCTCCATGAAACTCTGTGTTCCTTGTTTTTACACAGCGGCAGGTTGTAGATTTTTGAGCGGGGTTTGAGCGGGAACGGCCGTTCCCACTCCCTCCAACCCCTCCTCAAATTCCACAAAAGATTCCGTACTCAACAACGAATCCAGATCAAGACCAGGGATGTCCTCAAAATACCGCTTCAAATGCTTGCGGAACTGGCGCAGGCCGGGGGCTTCGCCGTAGTAGGCTACCATTTCGCGGGCGTGCAGGTGCACCGCTTTGATAATGTCGCCAATCGCCAGCTCCTCGCGGCGTTGGCGGGCAAAAATCCACGGGTTGCCGATGGCCGCCCGGCCAATCATCACCGCGTCGCAGCCGGTGTGGGCCTTCATCCGCTCGATGTCCTCCGGCGTTTGCACATCCCCATTGCCAATCACCGGCACGCTCACCGCCTGCTTCAGCGCGGCGATGGCGTCCCAGTTGGCGTTGCCGCCGTACTTTTGCACCTTGGTACGGCCGTGTAGCGCAATCAGCGCCGCACCGTTTTGTGCCAAAATACGGCCGATTTCCAAAAAGTTCTCCTGCGTGGCGTCCCAACCCAGCCGGATTTTGCCGGTGACCGGCACTTCCAGGTGCTGGCTGAGCAGCTTAAACGTTTCTTCGATGAGCGCGGGCTGGGGCATCATGCCCACGCCTGCGCCGCGCCCGCTCACCTTGCGCGTGGCGCAGCCCATGTTCACGTCGATGATGTCTGGCCCCCACTCCTGGATGCGCAGGGCGGCGTCCAGCAGCATCTGGGCGTTGTTGCCAAAAATCTGGAACACCATCGGATGTTCGCCCGGCTGGGTGTCCAGCCGCTGGCGAAACCGCTCATGGACGCGCTTGCCCAGCAGCGCCTCCACGGGGACAAATTCGGTGTAATGCATGGCGGAGCCGTAGGCGCGGCACAGCGCCCGGTACGGCACGTCCGAATAGCCAGCCATTGGGGCCAGGATGGCGTCGCCAAAGACGGGCACGTGGCCCACATTAAACAGGGGTTGTGGCGACATTAACGCCCCACGCCGACGCTGCCACCAAAGGCGGCGGACATCTCTTCGTAAATGGCGGCAATGGACGCTTCGTCACCGACGAAGAAGTTGCCGTTGGCCTGGATCGCCAGCTGCTCCAGCGTTTGCTCGTCGGCGTCGCCACCGTAGGCGATGGTGAAGACGGTGGCGTTGTTGGCCGTTGCTTCCTGCATTGCTGTGGCGGAATTGAAGCGGTAGCTGCGCGTATCCTGGCCGTCGGTGAGCACCACCATCGCGTTGGCAGTAGAAGGCAGGCTAGTTTCCGTCAGCAGCGCTGCGCCGTCGCCGATGGCGTCGAACAGCGTCGTGTCGCCGATGGCTTGCAGCTGGTTGATGGCGTTGATGACTTTTTCGCGGCTTTCGCCCACCTGCACATGGCGGATGATCAGCTCTGGTTCGGTGCTGAAGGCGATGACGGAGATGTAGTCGTCGTCCCCCATCTGGCTAACAAACTGGATGGCAGCGGCCTGCATGGTACTCATTTTTGAGCCGCGCATACTGCCAGAGGTGTCTAGCAGCATCACCAGGTTCACATCTTTGCGTGCCTCTTGCCACAGTTCCTGCACGGCAAAAATGGTGTTCACCGACGGTGCGTCAAAAATGATGGTTGGTTGGGTGGGGTCGATGGCCTCGGTGGCGGGCAGGGTGATGGCGGATGCCACCGGCCGCAAGCCATTGTCTGCGGCTAGCTGCTGCCCTGCATCGCTGAGCAAAAAGTCACGGAAGAGAACGGCCGTTTCCTTCTCACCACTCGTTGCCGAATCCCGCACACAGGCCGGGAAATCAGCCACAAAAGTGCCTTCCAGCGGGTAAATGGCCACGATGTCGCTGCCGCCCAGCTGGGCGACGTTGGCTTCGTACATGATGCCCGCCGTCAGGTAATCCACACCGCGCTCGGCCATGGTGGTGGCCAACGATTGGGTGCTGCTGCTGAACCAGGTAACGCCGCCTTCAAACGCGCCCACGCTGGCCTGCACAATCGGCTGGCCAATGTCGCCCACGCTCACCGCGTCCGTCTTCGACTCAGCCGCCTGGACGATGGCCAGCAAAGTGCTGGCTCCGGAGCCAGACAGGCCGGGATGAGTGTGCCCCAGCTTAAACGAGTCGCCCAGCGTGCCGCCGCTGTAATAATCCCAGGCGGCCGGATCAGCCGCCAGACTGCCGATGTCTAGCCAGCCCAGCGGCAAGCCAGGCCAGCCGAGCGCCTCGGCCACTTCGCGCCACATGCCAATCACCAGCGGGCTTTGGGCCACGCTGACGCAGTCGCTTTGAAAGCTGTTGTCGCCGTCTTCAGCCAGCACGTCGGTCCAGACCGCTTCTTCGGGCAGCCAGAGGGCGACGCTGGGCGTGGCTTGTAGGGCGGCAATCGCTTCGCCAGATTCCACGGGGATGAGCTGGACAAAGATAGGGTCGCCCCCACTGGTTTCGGTTTCGGAGGCGTTGAAGGTGGTAACGGCCGTTTCCAACCAGGGAGCAACCGTCGTATTGGCCATCACATTCAGCACCACGGCGTTGCTGGGAATGTCCTCATCGCCACCAATGCCAAACACGCTGCAAGCCAGCATCGGCAAGGTTAGCAGGATAAAAAGCAGGGGAAACCCGCGAAAGTTTTGTCGGTTCATACAATCCTCGAAGGCCTGGGGGTTCACCCCCAGGCTATTTATTATGGCATTGTTGTCGCTTTAGCCTGGGGCTTCAGCCCCATGTATTTAACGTCCAGCCGTTACCAGCGTTAGTTCCACGTACCGGTCTTGCGCTTGCAGATTGGGATCATCCGTGCCGCGTCGCTCATCGGGCGGCAGCACAGCTTCCACAATAAAGCGAGCCGGGTCAATGCCCTGGGAGACCAGGTAATCGACCACGCTTTGCGCCCGACCCTCGGCCACTTCCAGAATTTCATCTTCGGTGTAGGGCGGGTCGTTGGCGGGCCAGGCGGAGGAGCCGCGCACGCGCAGGAACAGGCCGATCGATTGGGACATGGTGGGCACCACGCAGTCATCCAAAATACGGCGTGATTCCAGCGTCAGCTCGGTGCTTTCTGGCAAGAAGGCGAAGGTGCGGCAGGGCAGCACGGCCAGTGTGGCGGCGGCATCGGTGGAGACGCCAGACAAATCAACCTGGGCGGAGATGGAGAAGGTGTCGTTGACGGGTTTGCCGTTGGGCTGCAAGCTGGCCTGATCGGCGGCGCGCAACACGAAGCCGGCGTTGACCAAATCTTCCACGTTGTCATTGGGAATACCGACGTCGGAAGCGGCCCAGACGCGGCGGGCAATCTCCAGCCGGGAGATGATGGGGCGGGTGTCGCGCATGACGAAGGCGTTGTCGCCCAGGTCGGCCTGGGCCACGCTCTCTAGCCAGGCGGTGAAGTCGTCGGTGGCGGTTTCGGGGTAGACAAAGCTCCAGTCGTTGTTGCCCCAGGCGGCGATTTGGGAAGCGGCCGTTTCAAAATCTTCTACCTGCGCCTTGAGCGTATCGAACCAGGCATTGTGGAAATTTTGCACCAGGTCGGCGTTGGTTTGGATCGATTGGCGCGAGGTCACAATCACGTCGATGACGATGCGCAGCTCTTCAGAACTGAGCAGCTTCACGCCGCCGCTCTGTTCAGCATCGTAAATGTTCGGTTCCCAAGCAGAAACCACGTCTGCCTGGCCATTGTTGAACACCTCGATGGCCGACTCCACGCTGTCTTGGGGCACCAGGGTCACCTGGGAGCGGGGGCTGAGCTGGGCAATGCTGAGGGCGTAGTAAACAAAATATTCACCCACAGAGTCGCTGGCAAAGGCGATGCGCTTGCCTTGCAAATCGTTGATGGTGTCGATGTCGCGGCCCCACAGCTGGTCGGCACCGGCGCTTTCATCCACGATGGCGGTGATGACGCCGGGGCTGGAGAGGGCGACGGAGTCCAGGGTGGTGAGCAGGCAGCTCCACTGGCCGGAATCCAGCAGGGCGGTGCGCTGCCCTTCGGTGATGTCGTACTCGTCGGTGAGGAAGAAGGGGATGATGCCCAGATGGAAGCCGTGCTCAATATCCTTGCCGCTCATTTGCATTTGCTGGAGCGTGAAGTAGCTGCCAAAGGCGTCGGCACCGCAAATGTAGGTGGGCAGACCATCGGCGGCGTCATAATTTGGCCCCCAGATCGGGTCTGGCGAGTCGAGATCGACGTTGCTGACGGTGGAACCATTGTTGCTGTTGACGTTGTCGGAAACATCAGCAACATCAGGTTGGTCATTGTCGGTAAGGTTGCCGATGATGCTGTAGGCGGCCACGCCGCAGATGACCAGCGCGGCCAGGCCGATAATGGCGATAAAGATGATGCGGGTGCGATCTAGTTTCATGTGCTTTTCCTCGGAAAAAGATACAAAAATGGTTAATGGTAAATTGTAAATGGTTAATGGTTATTCCCTTGTATCTGGGGATTGGTTTGCATTTTTTGGGCGATTACACCTGTATTTACGGCTATTTGGTCGTTTGGTTGCATTGGTTTAGACGGTGTAGCCGAGGTTGCGCAAGACGTCATCTGGGTGTTGGCCGTGAAGGATTTGGAATTGGAAACGGCCGTCTTCATCCTTCTCAATAATCAGCTCATACGCTTCTGGCAAGACACAATGCTTGCTGCCCTTCACCCCGCCCAGCATCTCCTGGTACGCGCCAATGCTAAAGAAGCCGATGTACAGATCGTCGGTCTCCACAGGCAGGTAAAGTGGTGATTTGCTGGGTTTGGGCGGGTAGACGTCGTCGCTGTCGCAGGTGATGCCGCCCAGCTGCACCTGCTGGAACGGTTTGTCCAGGTGGGTTAGCGGCAGCACAATAAAATGCTCAGACAGCGCCCAGCTGTCCGGGAAGGAGCTCATGATCGAGCCATCAATAATGTACCAGGGCAGTTTGGAGCCATTGTCTTTGGCGGCGATGATTTTGAACAGGTGCGCCCCGTGTTCGGAGGTGGTGTAACGGCCGAATTCACCCATCACATCTGGTACGGGCACGTTGTAACGGCGGCACGCCTCTTGCAGGGCGGTGAGCAGCTGGCGGGCAAATTCATGGTAATCAAAGTTGAAGTCCAACGTCATGGCCACGGGCATGCCGCCGCCAAAGTTGAAGATGCTCAGGCTGGGGTAGCGCTGCCGCAGCCGGGCAAACAGCTCGATGCCTGGTTTGAGCCAGCTGATGAAGGCGGGGATGTCGGTGAGCTGGCTACCGACCATGTAATGGTACATTTTCAGCGTCAGGTTGGGGGCGGCGGCGATGTAATCGGCCGCTTTCCAGATATCTTCGGTGTTTAGGCCGAAGCGGGAGTTGGCTTTGTCCATCTCGGCCTGGGTTCCGTTGGGGCCGTAGCTTTTTTGGCGCAGCCCCACGTTAAACGTTTGTCCAGAGCTGAGCAGGGGGGAAATCTCAGGCAAATCTTCGATGACGGGGACGATATTTTCGTGTAGCAGGCGAAGCTGTAAAATGTTGGCGGCGTATTGGGAGCCGGGGCCTTTGAAGCCGTTGCACACCACCATGCGGTCGGGGGTGAGCAGGCCGCGCTGGATCATGATTTTGGCGATATCTACGTCTACGGTGGAGGACATCTCGTGGTGGGCACCTGCGCTGAGGGTGGTGCGGATCACTTCTTCGGCGGCGTTGGCTTTGGAGGCGTAGGTGTAATGGAACTGGCCTTCGTAGCGCAACTCGGCGCTGGCGTCGGCGAAGACCTGCTGCATTTTATGAATTTGCTGCGTGATCAGCGGCAGATAGACGATTTCAGGGGGCTGGGCATGGTTTTGGTGAAGCCTTGGGGGGCTTCCTTTAAGAAAAATTGGGCCAGGTCCAGGCCGTCCAGGTGGAGGTGGCCGTTTTTGGCGTGCAGGTAGCGGTTGAATTGGTGGTTGTTGGGAACGGCCGTTTCCCTCTCCCAGCCAATAACAGGATGTTTTTCAGAATCACTCATTTGTTTTCTCCGGTAGTTGCCCTTGTGCCACGTTGAGGGTGAGGGGCGTTAGCTGTATTGTTTCAAATGGCATATCAATTTGCTGTTCAGTCAAGGTTTTAAAGATTTTTTCGCGCAGTTCAAATCGTTTTTCGATGTGAATGCGTTCATCCTTAATCCAGGCTTGTAGTTCTAAGGCTAAATTGTAATCATTCAGCTGCGTAATCACCACCCGCGCGGGTGGGTCTGGCAGAAAGTCGGCATCCCCCTGGATCACTTTGAATAAGATTTGGCGCACCTGGTCGATATTTTCATTGACGCCTACGGTCACTTCTACATCCAGGCGCAGGTGCGGAAAGTTGGTGTAAGAGGTCACCGTTTTGTTGATGATTTCGGCATTGGGCACGGCCAACATTTTGCCGTCGCCGGTGATGATGCGGGTAGAGCGGAGGGTGATTTGGTCCACACGGCCGTAATTTTCCCCCACCTCTACCAAATCCCCAATCACAAACGGCCGATCCAGAAAAATGAGAATGCCAGAGATGAGATTGGAAAAGGCATCACGGGCGGCAAAGCCAATGGTGATGCCCACAATGCCCAGCGATGCCAGCAATCCGGCCGTGTCTACACCCATCACCGACAGCGCATTCACCAACCCCAGCAGCAAAATGCTGTATTGCAAAATGGTGGTGATGAAGGCTTGCGATGTGGTGTCGAATCGTGATTTAGGCAAGAACCGCTTTAGCAGCCGCCGCACGATGACCCAGGTCAGGTAAAAAGCAGCAAAGGTAATGGCGGCAACAATCAGATTGATGAGAAAATCGACCAGTTGTGTGCCCAACGTTTCTGGGTCAAATAAAGTTTGCAGACGTTCCAGAATGGCGTTAAACAGTTCGCCCATGCAGTTCCTCCCATATAATTGATAAACAAATAAGGCAATTTTCGTTTGGGAGGAGTTACATTCTGCATTATAGCGAAAAGTGAGGCCCCGTGGAAAGAGGTTTGACGCCGGGGCTGTTGTTTAGGCACAATGCGCAAGTTTGGAATAGTGGAACGGCCGTTTCCTATGCTATGCTTTCATCAGCCAACCTCCCGGAGGTTCAAAACCTCCGGGAGGTTACAAGGAGCAACCATGAAAAAACTAGATTTCAAACGAGAACTGAAATATCTGTACAAACCATCTGGCCAAAAGATAAGCGTGGTCGATGTGCCGCCAATGAACTTCCTCACCATCACCGGGCAGGGCAATCCCAACAACTCTCCGGCGTACCAAGAGGCGGTTGAAGCGCTGTATTCAGTGGCCTACACTGTTAAGTTTATGGTGAAGAAAGGCGATATGGAAATTGATTATGGGGTGATGCCGCTGGAAGGGCTGTGGTGGGTGCCAGATATGAGCCAGTTTTCCCTGGACGATAAAGAGGCCTGGCTGTGGCAGATGATGATTATGCAGCCAGAATTTATCACCGCCGCCATGATTGCCGAGGCGAAGGCGCAAGCGAAGAAGAAGAAAGGGTTGCAGGCGATTGACCGGTTACAATTGGAGCAGTTTGTGGAGGGAACGGCCGTACAACTCCTCTACACCGGTCCTTATGCCGACGAAGGCCCCACCATCCAGCGGCTGCACCAACACGTCCACGAACTGGGTGGCGAACTCAGCGGCAAGCATCACGAAATTTACCTCGGCGACCCCCGCCGCACCGCCCCAGAGCGGCTAAAAACGGTGATTCGCCAGCCGTTTTTGGTGCCAGAAGCGGTGGCTGGTTAGTCAAGATTGGACCATTTTGTTCTGCCTTTACCTGTTAGCGACTGTAAAAATGGTGGCTCTTTGGGAATTCAGGGGGTTTACAGCCCGTGAAACGTGAAACGTGAAACGTGACCAGAGAGGCATCACGTTTCACGCATCACGTTTCACGCCAGACCCCACGAAATCCTGAAGACCCAAAATGGTCTAATCTAAAGGCGTTTATGACCCAACGGCCCGAAACCAAAACCGACTACCAGGGAAGCATCATGCGGGTGATGCTGTACATTCAGGCGCGGCTAGACGCGCCGCCCAGCCTGGCTGAAGTGGCCGAAGTGGCGGCGTTTTCACCGTACCATTTCCATCGGTTGTTTACGGCATTCACGGGTGAAAGCTTGAGCGCCTTTGTGCGCCGCCTGCGGCTGGAGCGGGCGGCCAACCGGCTGCGCCAGACGTTTGACCCCATCACAGAGATTGCTCTGGATGCAGGCTACGAGACGCCCACCAACTTTGGCAAAGCGTTTCGGCAGCAGTTTGGTCAGTCGCCATCAGCATATCGGGCAGAGAATCATTTGTTGGATACGGCCGTCTTCCAACAATCTCGCGCCCAGGAACCCATTAAAATGACCCCCAAAATTGTAAATTTAGCGCCGCAGACCGTTTTGTTTGTGCGCAAAACCGGCCCATACAGCCAGGCATCGGCCGCCGCATTTGCCACGCTGCTGCCCTTTGCCTACCGCCACAAGCTCCTCACCCAAAACACGCGCCTGATCGGTATTTCCCACGACAGCCCAGACATTACCGACCCGGACAAACTGCGCTACGACGCCTGCCTGACGCTGGATCAAGCCATCGAGCCGCAGGGCGAATTTGGCCTGCAAACGATTGCCGGGGGGCGGTATGCGCTTTTTGCACAAAGGCCCCTACGAGCAGTTTACCGAAACGTACACTCTGATTTTTGGTCAATGGCTGACGCACAGCGGCGAGCGCCTGCGCGACGTGCCCACCTTTGAGCGCTATCTCAACCGCGACCCCCGCCGCACCAAACCAGAAAACCTGCGCACAGAAATCTACATTCCCCTCGCTGAACAAACCTCCCAGAGGTTTGGCCTTTAGGGCGACTATTGGACGCAACCTCCGGGAGGTTTTCTCTACCTAAACTTGCAAACTCCCTGGTGTGAGGGACAATACCCTCAATGAACGAAATCCAGAGCTTTGCCCAAACGTTAATTGATAATGTTGAAAAAGTAATCATCGGCAAACGGCCGAATCTTGAACTGCTTGTTGTCTCCTTGCTGTGCGAAGGGCATACGCTGCTGGAAGATGTGCCCGGCGTGGGGAAGACGATGCTGGCCCGCGCTTTTGCCGCCAGCCTGGGCATCCAGTTCAAGCGGCTGCAATGCACCCCCGACCTGCTGCCCAACGACGTCACCGGCGTTTCTATTTTCGACCAGCAGAAGCAGGGCTTTACCTTTGTGCCCGGCCCCGTCTTTAGCAATATTTTGCTGGCAGATGAGATTAACCGGGCCACGCCGCGCACGCAGTCGGCGCTGCTGGAGGCGATGGGTGAGCGGCAGGTGACGGTGGATGGGGTGACGCATCGGTTGGAACGGCCGTTTTTTGTCCTCGCCACCCAAAATCCAGTCGAGTACGAAGGCACCTTCCCGCTGCCAGAGGCGCAGCTAGACCGTTTCTTCATGAAGCTGAGCCTGGGCTACCTGGATGAAGCCAGCGAAAGCCAGATGCTGCTCAACCTGGGCCGCTCCCACCCCATCGACAGCTTGCAGCAGGTGGTGGATGGCCGCGAACTGCCCAAACTGGCCCGCCAGGTGTGGGACGTGCACGTGGATGACACCGTGCGCGACTACATCGTGCGGCTGGCGTTTGCCACGCGGCGGCACAAAGACCTCATTTTGGGGGCCAGCCCGCGCGGCAGCCACGCCCTCTACCGGGGCATTCAGGCGTATGCGGCCGTTCAGGGGCGCGACTTCACCCTGCCCGACGATGTGAAAAAGCTGGCCCCCGTCATCCTCTCCCACCGCTGCCTCATCCACCCAGAAAGCGCCCTGCGCGGCCACACCCAGGTTGGCATTCTCAAAGAAATTATGGCCGCCACGCCGCTGGACATTGGCGAACTTGAATAAGTAGAGATTGGAGATTAGAGATTGGAGATTGGGCAGCCCCAAATCTCTAATCTCCAGTCTCCAATCTCCCAAAAAAATGGGAAACTTCTCCGCCTTAATCCTCATCCTGTTGGCGCTCGCCTTTTTTTTGCGGGTAGACTTTATTTTCTACGTCATTTACGTGAGCGTAGGGATTTATGCCTGGGGGCGCTGGCTGATGCCTCGCGCCATGAAGAACCTGAAAAGCCGCCGCCTGTACGACCGGCAAGCGTTTTGGGGCGAGGTGGTTCCCGTCACGATTGAGCTGAGCAACAACGGCCGTCTTCCCATCCCCTGGGTTCAACTGCAAGAAAGCGTGGCCATCCAGCTAAAACATGGCGAACCGCTGCACCAGGTGGTCGCCCTCAACCGGGGCGAAACGGCCGAATTCCACTATTCCGTCATCGCCCGGCGGCGGGGGTACTACCAGCTTGGCCCGCTGCGCCTGGCTACGGGCGACCTGTTTGGCATTTACCCAGAGCAGATTGGCTTTTTGCCCGCCGATTACCTCACCGTCTACCCGCGCATCACCCCGCTGACGCAGCTGGGGCTGCCCTCTCGCCTGCCGTTTGGCACCATTGCCAGCCACCAGCGCCTGTTTGAAGACCCCGCCCGCCCGATGGGCATCCGCGACTTTCGCTCTGGCGACAGTATGCGACAAATTAATTGGAAGGCGAGTGCCCACAGCGCCAGCAGCGGAGACACGCGCAATTTGATGGTGAAGACGTTCCAGCCCGCTATTTCGTTGGAAACGGCCGTACTCCTCAACCTGCACACCCCCGACTACACCTTTGGCAACCGGCAAGATGTGGCCGAATGGGCGATCGAGGTGGCGGCGTCGCTGGCAGCCCACCTGGTGAACCAGCGGCAGGGCGTGGGGCTGATCAGCAACGGTATCGACCCATTGGCCAGCCAGCAGCAAGGCTTCGATGAGGTCACCGGGCGGCTGCTGCGCCCCAGCCACGCCGAAATCCAAACCCGGCCAGAAGCGTTCATGTCTGCCGCCATTCCACCGCGAAACGGCCGTCCCCACCTCATCAAAATTTTGGAGCGCTTGGCCCGCATCGAGGCGGAAGAAACCGTGACGTTTACGGAGTGGGCCAGCACCGCCTGCCTGCACCTGAACTGGGGCGTCACCATTTTGGCCATCACCGCCAACGGCAGCGAGGCGGTGTGCCAGAGCCTGCACCGGCTGGTGCGTACCGGGTTCAATCCCATCCTTATCACCGTAGAGCCAGATGCCGAGTTTGGCCTGGTGCGCGAGCGTGCTCGGCGGCTGGGCTTTGCCGCGTACAACGTGGCGCGTCCGCGCGATTTGGATAGATGGAAACGGCCGTACGCAGGAGCCGCCCCATGAGCCTGAAAGCCGTCGAAAAAACGCCAGATAGCCCCGTGGAGCCGTTCCTTTCCATTGATGATCCCCGGCTGGCCTTCATCACCAACAAATGGTCCCGCACCATCATCCAGCCGCTGCTCATCAGCCTGCTCATCACCGCACTGACTTCGGCCGTGCTCGTCCTCGCCGAAATCATCACAGAAGATACGAGCTGGCTGCCGTTTAGCCTCTTTTTCTTGTTTGCCACGCTGGAAGGTTGTTACACCACCCTCTGGTTGCAGCAGCCAGAGCGCCGCCTGCTCAACCACACCGCCTACCGCGCCGCCGAACTGCTGCTGCTGGCGCTGCTGCTGCGCTTGTTCACCTGGACCGTCGTAGGCAACTGGCCCACCCTGGCCGACATTCCCGATATGCTGCGTCTGCCGCATCTTTTTTTGTTTGATGGGGCGTTTATTTTTAGCGGACTGTTGACGCTGTTTGGCTGGGAACGGGCAATTTCTCTGGGCGCTACCTTTAATAACCTGTCCATCGACCAGGCGGAAGTGTATTACTACGCCATGCCGCCCAAGCAGCGCAGCGCCAGCGACAAGCCGGTGCGCACCAATCGCGGGGCGATTGTTTATTCGTTTTTCCGGCAGTGGGTTGGCGGGGCGCTCATTTTGGCGCTGGTAACGGCGATGTGCAATTTTGACGTGGTGGATGTGTACCGGGGCAGTTCGCTGGCTCTGGCCCGGCAGGGGCTTCGGTCGGAACTCTTGCTTTTTTTAATCATCTATTTTTTGGCTGGCTTTAGTTTGTTGAGCCAGGCGCAGCTGGCGGCGATGAACGCCCGCTGGCTGATCAATGGCGTGACGCGCACGGGGCACGTGGAAAAAAGCTGGCATCGGTACACGCTTTGGCTGCTGGGCGGTATTGCCCTGCTGGCCGCCTTTTTGCCCATCGGTTCCACCTTTGCCATTAGCAATATTTTGGGGGCAATGATTCAGGCGTTGGCGGCCGTTGCGACCTTTATTGTCGGTTTCTTTTCTACGCTTCTGGCGCTGCTGCTTTCCTTGTTCATGGGTGATCCTGCGCCGGAAACGGCCGAACCGCTCTTGCAGCCGACCCTTCCGCCCATGCCCACACCTTCCCCAACTGCCATCCCGTCAGCCATTCCACCCTCGGCGATTGACACAGGGCTGATTACCAGTTCGCTCTTTTGGGCGGTGGCGATTGTGATGAGCGTGATGGCGATTAGCTTTTTCTTGCGCGAGCGGGGGGTGAAGGTGAATACGGCCGTTCTCCAAACATTTTGGCAGCGATTCCGGCATTGGCTGCGGCTGGCCTGGCGCGAGGCAGGCAGCCAGGTGCAAGATTGGCAGCAGGCGGTGCGCACGCGCCTCCAGCGCCAGCCAAAAGAAAGCGAGGAGAACAAGCCCCCCTGGCGCTTTATTCGCCTCAATGCGCTCTCGCCCCGCGAGCAAATCCGCTATTTTTACCTTTCCACCGTCAAGCGCGCCTCCGACAAAGGGGTGCCCCGCCAGCAGGCTGAAACGCCGCTGGAGTTTGCTGAGGATTTGAAGCAGCAGTGGCCCGACGCCGAGGAAGATGTAGATGCCCTGACGGATGCCTTTTTGGCAGCGCGGTACGGCCGTTCCCCCATCGACGCCGAAGATGTGAACCCCGTTAAAAAACGGTGGCGGCAGGTCAAATCTAGCCTGCGCCGCAAATAATCATTGGCCTGTCAGCCCCGTTCATGATAAAAAAGCATGTTTTGTACCGTAGGGGCGCGGCAGTTGGCAAGCCCCAGCACCCATTTTTCCTGAACAACGTCTCGCCTGTACCACAAGGAGATTTTTGACCATGCAGCAGCTTGTTGAATGTGTTCCCAATTTTAGTGAAGGTCGCAATACGGCCGTCTACACCGCCATCGCCGACGCCATCCGCTCCGTCCGCGGCATTAACGTGCTGGATGTCAGCGCCGACCCTGACCACAACCGCACCGTCGTCACCTTCGTCGGCAGCCCGGCCGATGTGGAAGAAGCCGCCTTTCGAGCCATTGGCAAAGCGGCCGAACTGATCGATCTGGACCATCACACCGGCGAACATCCCCGCATCGGGGCCACCGACGTGTGCCCCTTCATTCCCATCCGTGGCGTGAGTATTGAAGAGTGCGTGGCGCTGGCCAACCGGCTGGGCCAGCGCGTGGGCGACGAGCTGGGCATTGCGGTGTATCTGTACGGCAATGCGGCCACCACGCCAGAGCGGGAAAAGCTGTCGGACATTCGCAAGGGGCAGTACGAGCTGTGGAAAAGCGAGGTCGAGACAAATCCGGCCCGCCAGCCCGATTTTGGGCCAGCCCAGGCCAAAACTTGGGGGGCGACGGTGATTGGGGTACGGCCGTTTCTCATCGCCTACAACCTGTTCCTCAACAGCCACAACGTAGAAACCGCCGACAAAATTGCCCGCGCCATTCGCTTTAGCAGCGGCGGTCTGCGCTACGTGCAGGCCAAAGGCTTTTTGGTCGATGGCCAGGCCCAGGTGAGCATGAACCTGACCCACTTCGAGAAAACCCCCATCGCCCAGGTGCAAGAGATGGTGCGGCGCGAAGCCGCCCATTACGGCCTGATGATCACCAAGGCGGAACTGGTGGGCATGATTCCCCAAAAAGCGTTGATGGACAGCGCCAAATATTATTTACAGCTGGATGATCTGCACATGGAAGAGCAGGTGTTGGAATATCGCCTGCAAGAAACGCAGCCAGAGGAAGACCCCACGCCGTACGCTTTTTTGGATGCGGTAGCGGCCAAAGAGCCCACGCCAGGCGGTGGGTCGGTGGCCGCCCTGGCCGGGGCGCTGGCTGCGGGTCTGGCGCAGATGGTGGCTGGGCTCACCGTCAATCGCAAAAAGTATGCAGAGGTAGAAGCGCAGGCAGCGGCCGTTTTGGCCGAAGCCACCAGCCTGCGTGAGCAGCTTACCCAGGCCATCACCGAAGATGCCGCCGCTTTTGATGCCGTCATGGCCGCTTTTCGCAACCAGGATGTGTCTGAGGCGGTGCGCGAATCGCAAATTCAGCAGGCGACCATTGGCGCGGCGGAGGTGCCGCTGAAGGTGGCCCAGATGAGCTACCGTGCCGCCCAACTGGCGGGTGAGGTGGCTCAGATTGGCAACATCAACGCCGTCACCGATGCGACGGCGGGGGTGTTGTTGGCCCAGGCGGCGGTGGAAACGGCCGTTCTCAACGTCAAAATCAACGCCACCTCGGTGAAAAACAAGCAGCTGGTGGCCCGCTGGCAAACGGAGACTGCCAACCTTACGCAGGAAACGGCCGCTCTTGTCCAGCGGATCAAGGCGGTGGCGGCCCAGCGGGGGGGCTTTACATGAGGTTTTTGCGGAAAATAAGGAGACTGGAGATTGGAGATTGGAAAAGCTTTAATCTCCCATCTCCAATCTCCAATCTTTATGGGGCAACGGCCGTTTTGCTGCTTTTGCTTGCTGGCTGCCAGGTTGCACCAGCGTCTGCCCCTGTGCCAGAGGCGGCGGCGGCGCTGGCCCCTACGCCCACCTTGCAGCCAGCGCTGGCCCAGCCGGTGATTGAGTACAGCGAGCCGCCGCCTGCGGCCGAGATGCCTTCCTTTTCTTTGAGCAAGCCAGATGAGGCACCGGTAGTGGCAGAGAATGTGGGTGGGGAAACGGCCGTAGCGCTCCCCACGCTCCCCCAGGCACCGCCACCCCCCCCCCCACCGCCACCCCGCCCCACCTGCGCTACACCTCGCCAGACGAACATTACTGGTTCTGGCGCCCCATCCGCGAAGGCGAAACCAACTGGACCGACAAAGTATACCCCTACGGCAGCACGCGTGGCGGCACCCTGCGCCCGCACCACGGCGTCGAATTCTACGTCCCCGCTGGCACCGAAGTGCTGGCGGTGGCCGACGGCACGGTTGTTTTTGCGGGCGCAGATGACACCCAGGCCGTCGCCGCCGAGACAAATTTCTACGGCAATGTCGTCATCATTGAGCATGATGCCCGGCTAGATGGCCAGCCGGTCTACACCCTGTACGGCCATCTTAGCCAGCCGCTGGTGCAAGAAGGTCAGCACGTCTTCATGCAGCAGATCATCGCCCTCTCTGGCGCAACGGGCGTGGCCGATGGGGCGCATCTGCATTTTGAGGTGCGCGTGGGGGAAAATAGCTACAGCAGCACCCGCAACCCGCGCCTCTGGCTTTACCCCTTCCCAGAAAAAGGCACCGTCGCTGGCCGGGTTGTGAACCCTGCAGGCGAACTGCTAGACGAAGTGACCGTTACCCTCTCCTCCGTGGATGGCACGAATATCGGCCACACTACCACCACCTACGCCCTCGGCAACATCAACAGCGATCCGCTGTGGAACGAAAATTTTGTGATTGATGACGTGGGTGGCGGCGGTTACAAAGTGGTGGTGCAAATTGGGGACGTGCGCGTGACACAAGAAATTGTGGTGCAGCAGTACCGCACCACCTTTGTGGAATTTGTCATCGATCCCCCACCCCCAACGCCAACCCCCACGCCCGAACCATAAAACCAGAAGACCTCCGAGGTTTGTCAAACTTCTGAGGTCTTTCCGATAAAATCTGCGGTTACCTGGTGATGCCCAGCCGTTTGGCGATGATGGTGTCGAACAGGCGGGCGGGCAGGTAGCGGGGCAGCAGCCAGTTGGTGAGCCACTTGCGGGCGATGGCGTAGCGGGTTTTGGGCCTCTCTTTGGTTAGCGCTTCGTAAATCACTTCGCTCACCTTCTCCACCGGAATGCCCGATTCGCCCTGGCTGATGAACAGTTTCTTCATCCCCTCCATCATCCCTTTGTACGGCGTCTCTTGGTATGGCTCGGTGTCTAAATCTTGCGCTTTTTCCCAGATGGGCGTCTGCACAGAGCCGGGGCCGATGACGATGACGTCGATGCCAAAGATGAGCAGTTCGCGCCGCAGGGCATCGGAGATGGCTTCCAGGGCGTGCTTGGAGGCGGCATACGGCCCCATGAACGGGTACACCACCTTGCCGCTGACGGAGCTGATATTGACGATGCGGCCGGGTGGATGGGGGGCATTGGGCACGGCTCCTAGCAGCGGCAAAAATTTTTGGGTCACGTCTAGCTGGCCGTACAAATTCACTTCTATTTGCCGCCGAAATTCGGACATGGGCAGGTGCATCAGTGGCCCGGCGACGGCGATACCGGCGTTGTTGACCAGCCCGGCCAGGCCGTTGTTGCCTATTTTTTGGGTGACTTGGGTTACGGCCGTTTCCACCCCACCCTCATCCGTCACATCAAACAACAGCGGGGTGAACTGCTCCCCCAACGCAGCCTGTACCCGGTCTGCATCTGCCTGCTTGCGCACGCTGCCAAACACATGGTAGCCCCGCTCGATGAGATACCGCGCCGCATCGTAGCCAATGCCTGATGAAGCGCCGGTAATGACGACGTATTTCATACTATTTTCCAATGTAATTGGGTAATTGGTAATTGGGTAATTACTTAATTACCCAATTACTCAATTACTTTTTCTTACCAACCAATACCCAATCCCCGTGACCAAAATGCCGAGCAGCAGCGCCCCACCGCTCATAATCACGCCAATGTCAAACCAGAATTGCTCTGGGAAAAGGCGAATGAGCGAGTCGCTGTAGCGGAACGTCCAGGTGCCGGGGGGGAAGAGCAGCTCGTGGAACTGCACAAAGAAGGTGCTCCAGCCCACGCCGATAAACAGGGCAATCGCCGCCAAGATGATGACGGTGGCCCAGCCGCCCTGGTAAATGGCCCGGATGCCCACCGGGCGCAAGGCTGGTTGGCTGAGCAAATAACCCAGGCCCGCGACGACAAGTACGGCCGAAATCCACCAAATAGTGCGAATCGCGTCCGTCAAATCCTTCACGTCTACCATGTGGCTGATCTCGTCCTCGTTGTACAGCGGATCGTCAGAATTAGGCAAGCGCAGATCTTCCAGCAGGTAAATCACCTCGGCCGATGGCTCTGGGCGCTGCAAATAATCCAGCGTGGCGTGGGCGTAAAACAGCCGCTCTTCTGGGGTGAAGCCGTATTGGTCGGGCGGAATGCGCTGGTATTCAAAGCTGGGGTAATCCCAGGCGATCACGGCGCGAATCATGCCCAACCCCAGGAAAAGGGGCATGGCGATGATGATGATCCATTTGATGATGTTCATGGTTGTTTTGTTTTTCAACTTTCTCTTCCTTGTACCGGGGGCTGAATCCCCAGGCTAAATTACGTTCACCGTTCACCGTTCACCGTTCACCGATTACTGATTACTGACCTACCGATTACCGATTACTGCACACCGGGCAATCCCCCCACACCTTCTTGCAGCAAATAGCGCAGCACCAGGCTGTCGATGATTGTTTCCACGGGGGCGCGTTCGTCGGTGAAGATGATGTCGCTGGCGGTGGCGGGAACCTGGTTGGTTACGGCCGTTTCCACCGCCGCCCTTAACAAAGGATCAACCGATTCACCCAACTGCGCCAAATTTTGCTGCAAATTGGCCGAGGTGGTCGGCTGCATCGTGGCCACCAAAATTGTGTTCAGCGAACCGGGCACGTCGATGGCGTGGACGGTGGGGTAAACGGTTTGCAGCGTCGCCGTCATCGCCTCAATCAGGCTGCGATCTTCTGGGGCGCGGCCTACGTTCATCGCCACCACGCCCGTTTCCGTCAGGTGGGCGCGCACTTCCTCAAAAAATTCCTGCGTGGTGAGGTGCCAGGGGATGTAGGGCACTTTGTAGGCGTCGATGGTGATGACGTCGTACTGATGATCGAGCTGGTTGAGCTGGTAACGGCCGTCTCCCACAATCAAATTAATATTCGGGTCCGTCAGGGCAAAATAATCGATCCCCGCCTGCACAATCTCGCCGTCCAGCTCAATGCCGTCGATAGGAATCGGGCCAAAAACGCGGGTGTACTGCTTGGGGATGGTGCCCGCGGCCAAACCAATCACGGCCACCCGATTGATTTCCACGGGCGCGGCATTAAAATACGGCGCGGCCAGCATGATGCTCCACACCGACACGCGCGGTACCGCGCCGCCGTCGCAGTAAAACGAATGGTACGCCTGCCCTTCGTTCAGCAGCAGGTAGTTGCACTCCCCTTGCCGCACCACCTGGATGTAGTTGTAAGCCGACTCGGTCTCGAAAATTTGCCCGTCGTATGCTTTGATGCCGCCAGAGGTCCAGGCCAGGGCCACGGGCAGCAGCACGATGGGCAGCAGCAGGGCGGCAATGCGGCTGCGGGAGTGCGTTAGCCACAGCCCGCCCAGCCCCACCAGCAGCAAAATCCCGCCAAACAGCAGCGCCGTCAGCCGGGAACCGGCCAGGGGGATGACCAGCAGCACAGGCAGGTAGGTGCCCAACAGGCTGCCCCAGGTGGAGATGGCGTAAATACGGCCGCTTATCCGCCCCGCCTCTTCTACATTTTGCACTGCCAGCCGGATGGCAAAGGGGGAGATGCAGCCCAGCAGGGTAATGGGCACGGCCAGGGCGAAGATGACGCCTACCAGCGAACTGGCAATCGCCCCCACGTTCACGGCGGCCATGGCCGAAGCGGCCGTTTTCAGCAATACGCTTGTGAGCAAGAGGAAAAAGACGCCGCTGAACCCGGCCCAGGTCACGAGGGTGTAGAAGGTTTGGGGATACGGCCGTTTATCCGCTAACCGCCCGCCAATAAAGTAGCCGATCGTTAAAAAAAACAGCACCAGGCCAATAACATTGGCCCAAACGATGTTGGAGGTGCCATAAACGGTTTGCAGCATCCGGCTGGTGGTAAATTCCAGCGCCAGGGTACACATGCCGGCTACAAACACTGTGAAAAACAGATATTTTCGATTCGTCACAAATAGTTAACGCAAAGGTGCGGAGGCGTAGAGGGGTTTTCTCGCTTCCTACCTTCTTCCCTTTTTTGAGTTGGTTTCGATTATAGCGGGATGGCGGGATTGGCGCAGGTGGTTTGGATTAGGGAATAGTGAAGAGGGCTTGCAGCTCAACGGCCGTTTTCCGCTCCACATTTTCAAAAATAATGGTCAGGGGCTGGTCGTACACAATAAAACTTTCATCCGCCCGACCCCAATTCAAACCCGGCCGTGATTCCAGATAAGCGTCAACCAGCGGCGGCGGGGTCAAATTGGGCCAGCCAAACGTGTCTGGCCGCAGCTGCCAGCCAAACAGCGTGGGGTAGCGTCCAACGACGTAAACTGGCTCGTACCCCAACGCGCCAGAAAATAGCAGGTCGTGGTATTGGCTGGAAATCGGATACAGCTCCGGCAGGCGGGGCACCGTGCCATAAACCCGGTTCGACACAATCGTCACGTATTCGGCTTCGGCCAGAAGCGCCACATTTTCAGCCAACTTTTCCGCGTCATCATTGCTGCCGGTGCCGGTGAGCCAGGTCAGTTCGGCATTGGGAAATTCGGAGCGGCGGCGAATTTCCCCGTCTACAGCCATCGAGCTGGGCAGGGAATCATCCCACTGCTCGCTCAGGGTCAGTGCGCCCGGTTCTGCATTGCGGAAAAGCCACTCAGAGGCAGCTACCCAAGGGTGCGGCTGCTGGTAAATGCCCACAAAGCTGAGGGCGTAGAGGGTGGTGGTGAGGAGAACGGCCGTTCCCACCCCCAATTTCAACCATTTCTTCTGCCAGCTAAACAACCACGCCGCCGCCCACAGCAGCAAAAACGGCATCAGCGGCTGCCAATAGCGCATGAACTTCACAAAGAAGCCGCCGGTGGTAAAAAACAGCGGTATGGCCCAGGCAAGTAAAAGGAGATTGGAGATTGGAGATTGGAGATTTCTAGTCTCCAATCTCCAATCTCGCAGCCGCAGGCTGCCAATCTCCAATCGCTTGATTTCCCGCCAAATCGCCCAGCCAGACGCTGCAAACGCCAGCAGCCCCAACGGCCAGCCCATGCCCCAGCGCAGCTGCATCTCGATGAAGTAGAGGTAGGGCAGCGTGCCGCTGTACTGGCGGGTGAAGGGAATATTGCCTTCGCCCTGCACCATGCTGTTTTGCGTGGCGATGTTTTCTAAATAACACGATCCCCAATCCAGCGCAGGCACGGAAATTGGCCCAATTTGCATCGGTGGGGTGATCACCTCGCAGCTAAAATCGAGCATGGCGAAGGGGTTGGTGAGGAAAAAGGTGAGGGTGGCGGTGAATACGGCCGTTCCCAACCAAAAATCCCAGCGCCTGCTCATAAACCTCGCCGCCAACATTAGCGGAAACACCAGCAAAATTGCCGAAAACTTAGAGCCAACGGCCAGGCCAATGCAGATGGAAGCCAGAAGCCAGTAAACGGTGGTCAGTTTTCGGTAATCAGTAAGCGGTGAACGGTTATCCGTTTTTTCTCTTTCCTCTCTGTGTTCTCTGTTTTCTCTGTGGCCAACTGCTTTGATCAAAAACAAAAGGGCGGCGACGGTAAAGAAGGTTTGGTACGGGTCAGAAATGAAAAAGTGGGCCAGCTGGATGTGCATGACGTTGACGGCCAAAAAGGCGGCGGCCAGCAGCCCCACCTGCGGCGAAAAAAGCTGCCGCCCCAACAAAAAAACCAGCCAAACGGTACCCAGATCAATTAAGGCGGTGAGGAGTCGGGAAACGGCCGTTAAATGCCGAAACTCAATCAACCCTCCCTGGTTCAAAATATCGCGGGTAAACAGCCAATCTTCGGGGAAAAGTGGGGCAAGGCCGGGGCCAAGGCGCTCGGCCAGCCGCGTGGCCAGCACGCCCAGGTAAAGCGGCACATGCCCGTAAGCAAAATCGCGCGGCTGGTCTTGCGGCACCTCAATGCCGTCGCTGGCGGCGTCTGGCGGCCAATAAAATGGATTAAAGCTGGATTCAGTTGGGGAAAAAGCGGTCTGCCAATCGACTGGCCACTCGATGGTGGTGGCCACCCAGGTGATGTACCGTTCGTCGGGGTGGTAATGGTGGTAATCGTCCCAATTGATGCCGGTAAAACGGAAAACGGCCGCTACCAGCAAAATGAGACCCAAGCAAAGACGTTCCTGCCACTTCTTCATGCATAAATTGTATCGTGGCGGCAAATGCGGGGCGAATCTGCTTCTTGCCAGGAACAAAAAAAGGGTTGGCGCTGGGCCAACCCTTGAATTTTACAATGACAGCGAAGCGATCGGATTAATCGTCGTCCTCGTCGCCTTTCCCTTTCTCGATGATTTCTACGGAGTCGGCGGTCATTTCGTATTCGCTTTCTTCGTCACCTTCAACTTCGAGACGGTTGTATTCAAAGCGGGCAACGGCCGTTTCCGGGTCCGTCAAAATCTCGACACCCTTTGGCACAGACAAGTCACCCACATAGAGCGGCTCGTCAGCAGACGTCATCTGGCTCACGTCTACCTCAATCTCAGCAATCAGGTCATCGGGCAACGCTTCGATTTCCACACTGGACAGCGACAAAACGTCGGAACCTTGCCCATCTTCCATCATCGGCGAGCGACCCACCAACACCAGCGCCACCTCAGCCGTGATCTTCACCTTCAGGTCAACTTCCTGAAAGTCCACATGGATCAAATCGCCACGAGTCAGGTGCTGTTGAATTTCACGCGCCAACACCGTGCGGGTATCCGTGCCAATGGAAATGTTGATCAGGTTGGTGGTACCAGCCCGGCGCAAAACGCGGCGCAACATCTTGTTTTCCAATTGAATGGTTAACGGATCGTTGATCCCGTAAATCACTGCGGGAATCATTCCCTCACGGCGTAACTGCTTCACTTTTTTGCCAACAACCGCGCGCGGTTCGGCGTCGATAGCCAATCTATCAGTAGACATGTTTCTAAACCTCGGTTTGTAATTTCCTCAAAGACGAGGGAGTTTATTTCTTGTGGTAAATATTCAGCAAAAAGCCTGTGGACTTGGAAGCCCCAGGCTAGAAGAGGGAGTATATCATTTTCTCCTGAATCGTCAATCAAAAAATCAGCCAGTTTCTGTCTCGGATTTCTGCCATTGCGCCTGGCAATCGTTGCAACAATATTTGACATCGTACTGCATTTGTATGGCGGAGTGGCTTCCCCCTTCACCGCCATAATCGCTAGCTAGAACGAAAACCGGTTGTTGTTTTGTTGATCCCAATTTTGCGGCTGCCACACTCCGGGCAGCGAGGGCGCGTGCCAAACGGCAGGAACGGCAGCACAAAAATGACCAGCAAGGCAACGATTCCGACTATCGTAATCAGTTTATCCATCGTTTGGCTTCCTTTCTTCCTGCGAGCGGTTTGCCGTTGGTGGAAAGATAGACTCAACAAGAACGCTCATTTTAACGGTGCTATTCTAGCATAGTTTGGTTAACGGCCGTTATTTTTTAAGTGCAGCGGTGATATTGAAGTATGCTGCCCAAAAGACAACCGAAACAAACATCAACAGCCAACCTACCTGGGGTAAATCGTGCCAAAGCCAGCGGATGCCTGCCTCGCCGCCGCGCACGGCCACAATCATCAATGTGGAAAAGATGGCAAATCCCATCAACACTCTTTGTTGCACAAGAAGCTGCTTGGTTTTCTCAAAAGATTTCATTTCATTCTCCTTGTTTAGGGGCACAGGGACATCATCCCATTGTTGAATATTAGATTGCTCGACAAGTTTCGCCAGAGCGGGATCATTGGCTAAAAATTGCTCGACGAGGGTGCGTGTGTCTTCGCTGACCTCGTCGGCTAAATACAGCGGTAATAAATCTATAATCACGTCACGGGTAATTTTCATTGGTTGGTTACCTCCTCGGTGGTGCGAACGGCCGTTACCTTCAACCTGGCCCGATGCACTTTTATCTTCGCCGCCGATAATGAAATGTTCAACACGCGGGCAATTTCGGCATAGGGCATCTCGTATTGGGCGCGTAAAATCAACGCCGCCCGGTCGCTTTCGGGCAAGTTTTGCAGCAGCTGCACCATTTCTTCCCAATCTTGCCGCTGCTCAACCGCTTCAGATGTCCGTTGGCTTGCCGCAATTTCTGCCGCCTGCTCCAAACCCACCTGCCGCTTTTGCTGGCGCTGCTGCTGCAAAAAAAGGTTGCGCGCGATGGTAAACAGATACGCTTTTACCGTTTCCGTGCGGATTTTGCTGCGTCCGGCCCAGGCGCGCACAAACGTTTCTGAGGTGATGTCGTCGGCCTCAGCGGGATTGCCCGACAGCCAAAGGGCAAAGCGGTACACGTCTGGCGCGTAGCGCACGTACAAATCGTGAAAGGTGGTTTGGTTCATTGATTAATTAACCTCCCGGAGGTTTATTGCTTGAAATCAACTTTTGGCAAAACCTCCGGCGGTTGCTGCTTATAATATCCAGCCGCAGGCAAAAAGTTACAAAACGGATAAGATTGGTTGGTAGTGGCTGGTTGCTAGATTTTAGTGGCTGGTGAACCATCAAACTAGCCACCAACCACCAGCCACTCACGAAAAAAGGAAGAGACGATGAGCAAATTATGGGGCGGCCGTTTTGCCAAGGGCACGGACGCATTGGTACACGAATTTAACGCCAGCCTGCGCTTTGATATGCGGTTGGCGGAGCAAGATATTGCGGGCAGCAAGGCGTGGGCGCAGGGGCTGGTGGGCGCAGGCGTGCTGACGCAGCCAGAGGCGGACACGATCATTGCGGGTTTAGGTGAGGTGGAAGAGGAGTTGGCCAACGGCCGTTTCCAGTTCGATCCCACCGATGAGGATATTCATACGGCCGTTGAGCGCCGCCTGACCGAGATTGTGGGAGCTGTGGGCGGCAAGCTGCACACCGGCCGCAGCCGCAACGACCAGGTTGCCACCGACTTCCGGCTGTGGCTGCTGGGGGCGTGCGACCAGGTTGCTGCCTGGCTTACCGACTTGCAACAAGCCCTCATCGAAAGCGCGGAAGCCAACCTGAATTTGCCCATGCCAGGCTACACCCATCTGCAACACGCCCAGCCCGTCACCTGGGGGCATTGGATTTTGTCCCACTTTTGGCCACTCACGCGGGATCAGGAACGGTTGGGGCAGGTGCGGCAGCGAACGGCCGTACTCCCTCTCGGCTCTGGGGCGCTGGCCGGGACGGCGTTCCCGGTAGACCGGCAGGCGCTGGCGGATGCACTTGGCTTTGTCGCCATTAGCCAGAACAGCCTGGACGGCGTCTCTGATCGGGATTTTGCCGCCGACTTTTTGTACATGGCCACGATGATTGGCCTGCACCTCAGCCGCCTGTCGGAGCAGCTGGTGCTGTTTAGCAGCAGCGAATTTGGCTTTGTGCGGCTGGATGATGGGTACAGCACCGGCTCCAGCCTGATGCCGCAAAAGAAAAATCCGGATACATTGGAACTGACACGGGGGAAAAGCGGCCGTATTCTGGGCAATCTCGTCGGGCTGCTCACCACGCTCAAAGGGCTGCCCTCTAGCTACGACAAAGATTTGCAGGAAGACAAAGAGCCGGTGTTTGATGCGTTCGACACGCTCAGCCACACGCTGCCGATTATGGCCGGGCTGCTGCGCACGCTGACGCTGCGGCCAGAGCGCATGGCCCAACAGCTAGAGCCAAGCCTGCTGTCCACCGATCTGGCCGATTATTTGGTGAAGCAGGGCGTACCGTTCCGGCGGGCGCATCATCTGGTGGGGGAAGTGGTGCAGCTGGCTGAAAATCGGGGCGTGCCGCTGACGGCGCTGACGCTGACCGATTTGAAGACGGTGAGCGAGTTGTTCGGGGAGGGGGCAACGGCCGTTTTCAACATTCCCAGTTCGCTTAGCAGTCGCAGCGCTACCGGGGGGACCGCCCCAGAAGCATTGCAGGCGCAGCTAAACGCTGCCAAACAGGTGGTTTCTGGTTAAAAGTGGGGGGAGTCAGGGGAATTAATCAGTGGTTTGCGGAACGGCTGCCAGAACCTCGCGCACGGTGCGAATCAATTCATCACGACCCACTGGCTTCCCCAAATATTTGTTGGCCCCGGCGGCCATGCCGGTGCGGATGGCATCCTGGCTGGTGCGGGCACTGAGCAGGATGATGGGGAGAGCGGCCGTTTCTGCTTCAGCGCGCAGCCGTTCGCACACCGTGACGCCATCCATATTGGGCATCATCACATCCAGAATTAGCACATCTGGTTTCTCCTGAGCCACTACATCCAGCGCTTGTAGGCCATCTGCGGCTTCCAGAATGCGATACCCATCACGTTCCAGCATCAGCCGCAGTAAATTACGGGTCATCGGTTCATCGTCAACAACTAATACAGATGGATTCAAGATATTTCTCCTGCGCCAAAGCGATTTTGCGGTTTGGCTTTCGGCATTTTTCAGAATAGCCTCATTTTAAGAAGCCTGAGTTACATTGAATCTTACAGGGAGGGTACTAGTACAGTCCGAAATCCATAAAATGTTATTATGACAAGTTGCCGGGCTGTTTGGGGATTGGCCCCCCCCCCAAAACCCGGGGGGGCCGGGGGGGGGGGGGCCGGCACGGCAGAAATCCATAAAATGTTATTATGACAAGTTGCCGGACTGTTTAAGTATTGCGCCGTCATCAATAACCTGATGCGAACTTTTGGGGCGCAATACTAGGATCAAGGTCATACCGATCATGTAATATTTATTGTAACGATCCTGCTTTACCTTCTAAACAGGTAATTAAGGAGCCATTTCCCAATAAAAAATGGGCTTGAGCAGCAGTAGCTACGCCCTCTTTTGTATAAATTGATTGACAAACCGAACCCATCTATGCCCCTGCTTTCTACCACTCATCGCAACCAGAGCGGGCGTTTGGACTGTATTGTGCAGGTTAAAATAGAATGACAGGAAAAAATATCTTAATCATTGATGACGAATTTCCCATGCGCTACCTGATTGAACATCAGCTCAAGCGGCAAGGGTTTCAGGTAACGTTGGCGAAAGATGGACAGGATGGGTTAACGGCCGTTTCTCAACACAAACCAGACCTCGTGGTGCTCGACGTCATGATGCCTGGCATGGACGGGTTTGAGGTGTGCCAGCAAATCAAAAACACGCCCGAAACCTCGCAAATTCCCGTCATCTTCCTCACCGCCAGTGAAGCCAAAGAGTACAAAACCAAAGCATTTGCCGTTGGCGCAGATGATTATTTAACCAAGCCATTCCTGGCCGATGAGCTGCTGGCCCATATTTCGGCCGTACTCAAACGAACCGAACGTGTCAAAACAGGTTTGCTAACCCACACGTCTGGGCGAGTGGTGTCGTTGTTTAGCCCCAAAGGCGGGGTGGGCACCACTACCCTGGCCATCCAGCTTAGCGAAGCAATTATCATGCACGAGAGCCGTCCCGTGGTGCTGATTGACCTGAATTTGCCCATTGGCGGGGTGGCCCAAATGCTCAACCTGCACACGCAGCGCAGCATTTTGGATTTGCTCAAAGCGCCCACAGAGCAGCTTTCGGTGCCTTTTATTCACCAGTTTACCCAGCGACATCGCGCCGATTTGCTGGTGGTTCCCGCCCCAGCATCATTTGTAGGCAGCGGTTCCAAAGATATGGTGCGCAAGCTGGAAATTTTGCTAGATAAGCTGGTAGATGCCGGGTATCAGGTGCTGCTCGATTTGGGCTCGCATCTAAACGAGATTACCCGCATGGCGATGCGCCAGTCGGACATTGTGTTTGTGGTGACATCTGGCCAGCCGGTGGCCAACAAGCTGTGCGAGACATTTTTGCGCGACGCACCAGAGCTGGGGCTAGAAGCGCGCCGTCTGCTGCCGGTGGTGAATGAGACACACGGCCGTATTCAAAATATCGACATGACCCGCTTGCCCGTGGCCCGCATCCCCCACACCAACGAACGCTCGCGCACCCGCCTCTGGCTCCAGGAGCAGGGCATCCGCAAACTCGTTTCTATTGTGAAGTAAGAACTTTTGTAATTGGGTAATTGGTAATTGGGTAATTTGCGATCCAATTACCAATTACTCAATTACCCAATTACTCAATTACTAATTACTCCCGCAGCTTCATCTTCATCCACGGGGCGGAGTTGTGGAAATTGGCCGCCGCGCTGCCGGGCGGCACCAGCGCATCACACGCCGCCCGCACTTCGTCCGTGAGCGACATTTCCAGTACTGGCAAGAAATGATCCAGCTGCTCTAAAGTGCGCGGGCCGATGAGCGGCGCGGTCACGCCCGGCTGATCCTTCACCCACAAAACGGCCAACTGCGCCGCCGAAATGCCCACTTCCTGCGCCAACTTCACAAATTCGTTGCCCACCTCAATGCCCCGCGCCGTCACCCGCTCGGCGTAGATGCCGCCGCGCAGCTCGGCCCGCGACTTTTGGGGATAGTTGGCCGCGTCGCTGTACCGCCCCGCCAGAATGCCCATCGCCAGCGGCGACCAGGGCAATATGCCCAGCCCGTGCGCCTGGGCCATGGGCAGCAGTTCATTTTCGATGCGGCGGTCCAGCAAATTGTAGGGCGGCTGCTCCGACACAAAGCGGACGTAGCCACGCAGCTTGCTGACCATGATCGCTTCCATCACCTTCCACGCCGGGGCGGTGGAGCTGCCGATGTAGCGCACCTTGCCCGCCCGCACCAAGTCGGTCAGCGCCGCCAGCGTCTCTTCGATGGGCACTTCAAAGTCGGGGCGGTGCAGCTGGTACAGGTCGATGTGGTCGGTTTGCAGCCGCCGCAGGGAATCTTCGCACGCTTGGATGATGTGGAGACGGCCGTTCCCCCTCTCATTCACTCCCGGCCCGGTTGGGTAATGCACTTTGGTGGCAATGAGGACGTTGTGGCGACGGCCGTTTTCCTTTAACGCCCGCCCAATAATCCGCTCACTTTCCCCCTGCGCGTAGCTGTTGCTCGTGTCGATGAGGTTGATACCCGCCTCCAGCGCCCGGTTGAGCATCGCCTTCGCCTCATCCTCCGGCGTGGGATTGGCAAAATTGTCGGTTCCCAGGCAAAGTGGCGCAATCTTCACCCCACTCCGCCCTAATCGTCTGTATTCCATCTTATTTTCCTTCTGCTGAAAATTTTGACGCAAAGATTTTCAAGAGGCAAAGGGCATTCTCTTTCTTCTTTCCACCCTTTGCTTCTTTGCGCCTTTGCGTCAAAAACCTATCGAGCCGTATAGCCCGCATCCACGTTGACCATTGCGCCAGTCATGTAGCTGGCGTCATCGGAGGCGAGGAAGAGGACGACGCGGGCGATTTCCACCGGCTCGGCCAGCCGCTCCATCGGCACACTGCTGGCGATGCGCTGCAAAATCTCTTCCGTCACCGGTTCGCTGCGCTCGGAGGCAAGCATGGGGGTGTTCACCTCGCCGGGGCAGACGGCGTTGATGCGAATGCCGTCCTTGACGTGGTCCAGGGCCATCGCGCGGGTGAGCTGATGCACCGCCCCTTTGGAAGCGCAGTAGGCGACCACGCCTGCAGCCCCCACGCCGCCCCAAATCGAGCCAAAATTGACGATGACCCCTTTGCCTTGCCGTTTCATCACCGCCACGGCGGCTCGGCTGAGGTAAAAGATGCCGCTGACGTTGACGTTCATCACCTGCTGCCACTGCGCGTTGCTGGTGCCCAGCGCGTCGGCGCGAACGATGATGCCCGCCGCGTTGACGAGGATGTCGAGACGGCCGTTCCGCCCCACCACCTCATCCACCACCTGCTGGCAAAAATCGGGATCGCTTACGTCGCCAACGGCCGTTTCCACCCCAATTTCCTGGGCAACGGCCGTTGCCAACGCCGCATTCCGGTCTACGATAATTACCTTCGCCCCAGCTGCCGCCAATTCCCGCGCCGTCGCCGCGCCCATCCCGGACGCGCCACCGGTGACGATGGCGATTTTATCTTTGAAATCCATGCTTCTCTCCTTGAATGGACTGCCAAAAAATATTTTATCAACAGATTGCACAGATTGAACGAATTAAAAATCTGCGTAATCTGCGAAATCTTTGATAATTCCACCCGCCACACTGCGCCTGCCGGTCGTTAAAACGCGGTGTGGCAGATTGGTTTGTTGGGTGTATCAAACAGTGCGTGTACCACGTCGGCGTAGGCGGGGTCGGAAATATCCGCCAGGCCGTAGGCCAGCAGCTGCCGGAAGGTGGTTGCACCGATGATGAGCGAGCTAAATTCGGCCACGTCGAGCCCAATTGCTACGTCTGGGGTGGCGTTGGGAGTTAGGGCCACATTGCCATTTTCCGCAGTGAGCACCCACGCACTAGCACATTCCGGCCAAAAGCTGTCCCGCAAATTCACCTGCACCGTGATCGTTTGCCCGCCAAAATTGTGCCCGGCCAGCAGGTCAAACAGGCGGGGCACGTCGATGACGCGGTACATCATGCCCAAGCCCTGCACGTTGCTCTCGTGGTAGATGCCGGGCATCAGGTTGTGGCTGCCGTTGCGTGGGTCTTGCAGCAGCAGATGAAAATCTTCATCCTGCGTGTTCAGCACCACCGCTTCGATCTGGTCTGCCTGCGCCTGCAAAAAGGCGAGCAGGCCGCGCAGTGCCGCGCTGTTCTCGTACAGCAGCGTGCGAATGATGATGTTATTGCGCAAAAAGTTGCCGTTGGGCACTGGTTCAAAGCTGAACAGCAGGTAGCCTTGCAACTGCCCGTCGGCCCAGTAGCCCACTTTTTTTAGGGTGCTGGCCGGGCCAAACAGTGCCTGGACCGTGCTTTCGGGCTGGATCATCAGCCCGTTGCTGGCCTGGCGGACGCGCTCGTAGCAATCATTGAACGCTTGCTGGTGCGAGGCGTCCAGGAAGGTGACGTTTTGGCGGGGGCCGTTGGGCAGGCTGGCGGGGGGGATGCGGTATTGATTGAGTTTACGGCCGTATCCATACCCCATCTGCTTGTAAAAATCGGGCCGGAACGGGTAAAGCACGGTCATGGCTGCCCCTTTTTGCTGGTAATGCTGCTGGAACCATTGCACCATGTCGTAGGCGATGCGCTCTTTTTTGTGCAGCAAATCGACGCCGACACCGCCCAGGCCGCCCACCAGCAGATCGGTGCCGTGCAGCCGCATGGTGAAGTCGTACAGCCGCATGCTGCCGCGCATTTCGCCTGCTTCAAACAGGCCGTACACATTGATAATCGGGTCCGTGTTCATCTCCTGGCCGCGCTCTTTGAAGCGGCGGCGGGCGGCTTCGTCGGTGGCCCGGATGCCGGGGTAGGCGTTGATGGAGATGGTGGTGTAGGCATCCCACTCGGATTCGGTTTGTAACGGCCGTATTACACGTTTTGGTTGGCTCATGTTTCCTTCCTTTTGTTAACTTGTGCAGCTCAGGCGCGTTCCCGCACCCAAAAATATAGCAAAATAAAGCTCAAGATCATCAGCCCAGCGGCCAAATATCCCAGGCCGACCACGCCAAATTGCTCATAAACTGGGGGGCCAAGCAAACCAGCAATGCTAGACCCCAGCAAGACGGCCGCTGCGGCCATCGTCATTATCTTGCCGCGATAGGCCGGGGCTTGCTCGCTCACCAGGGCAATCAACCCCACCACGGTAAACTCAAAGGCAAAACGGGCCACAATCAGCCCCAAGACTGCCAAAACCAGGCTTTGGTTGAACAGCGGCAGCAGCCCGTAGCCGATGACCGTTATAAAAATACCGCCCAGAACGCTGCGGCGCAGGCCCAGCCTGTCCCCGACAAAACTTACCAGCACGCTGCCCGTTAGATCGGCCACGCCCAAGATGAGGGCCACCGTGCCCAAGCCGGAAGCGCTGAGGCTGTATTCACGCACCAGCCAGGTGCCATAATTTAGAAAGACAATCATGGCGGCCATCATGTTCATGCCAGAAACGATGAGGACCACCCAGGCGGAACGACGGTTGGCGCCCAACTCAAAAAAGCGGCGCACGGTTGCCCAGGAAAAGGCGGTTTTGTCCGTTTTGTTTGGGGGTGTTGCGGGAGGGGTGGCGGGTAAACGGCCGTATCCCACCGCAGCAATCAGAAAAAAGCCACCCAAAATAAACAGGGGCACGCGCCAACTGGTTGCCTCGATAAGCAGCCCGGCAAGGTATAAACCCACAATGCCCGCCAGCGCCCAGGCATATTCCAGCGTGCCCAGCCCCCGCGCCCGCTGGTGAAACGGCAACCGCAGGCTGAGATACGCTTGCAGCGTGGGCACAAAGGCAAAGGAGCCCAATCCAGCAAGGACCATCCCTGCCGCAGCCAGCCACAGGTTGGTGCTTAGGCCCAAAATCAGGTAGCCAATTGCGCCCAACAGCAGGCCCAGCCGCATAACAAACCGATACCCGCGCTGGTCGGCCACTGCGCCAAAGGCCGGGGAAAACAGGCCCATCAAACTGCGCAGGCTCACCAGACGACCCGCCACCACGGTTGTGGTGCCCAAGCCATTGGCAATAACGGGCAGAAAGGGGAAAAAGAGTTGAACGGCCGTATCCGTCACCAAACGGGTAATCAACCCAATTAAAATGAGTCGGTTCACGGAAATATCGGGTTTCGCATTGTTTGTGTTGCCTGGTATTGGGGGATTTGTCAAAACTTACTCCTCATCAAGATTCTATGGCACAGGCGCGCCACGCGGCATAAAATAGCCGCACATGAAGATACCACTCGACACCGAATTTGACACCGATTTTGCCAACCAGATTGCCCAACTGGAAGCGTATAACAAGCATCATTACCGCCCCAACAGCTATTTGCACAAATGGTGGGCGCGGCGCTGCGGCAGCACGTTTCGCCTGATTTTGAAGCAGCTTGTGGAAGCTGAAGCGCAGCGGGATTATTACGCGCCGGGCGGGCTGGCGGGCAAAATCATCCTGGACCCGATGATGGGGGGCGGCACCACGCTGCACGAGGCGATCCGGCTGGGTGCGCACGTCATTGGGGCCGACCTGGAGCCGATTCCGGTGCTGCAAGCGCGGGCCACGCTGACGCCAGTGAGCATGGTGGATTTGGAGCGGGCGTACAAGCAGTTTTACACGGCGCTGCGCAAAGAAATCGCGCCGTTTTTCCAGACCAAATGCCCAGAGAGTGGTGTGGAAACGGCCGTAAATTACACGCTCTACGGGGTTCAAAGAAAGTGCAACGGCCGTTCGGTCATCATGGTGGATTCGCTGGTGTTGCGGGTGGAGAGTGACGGCTCGACGATTCAGCTGTGTTCCCATTGCCATGCGGTTTTGGTGGATACGGCCGTTTGCCCTTGCCACGGTTCTAGCGACAAGCCGCCGCTGCTGGAAAAAGGAGCCAAAACGTTCGCCGGGCAGCCCGCCGAATTTGAAGACGATTATTCGATTCCCCATTACCAGCGGTACGTGCCGCTGGCGCTGGTGCTGCGCTGCCCCCGCCAGAAAGGGCTGCGCTTTAAAGCTCCCGATGCCCACGATTTGGCGCTGCTGGCCCAGGCGGATGAACTGCGCCCCACGCTGCCCTTCCACCCAGCCGATTTTGCTATCGAAGTGGGGCGCAAATCGCGCCAGCTTACCCCGCGTGAGATTGAGAATTATTTGGACCTGTTCTCCAGCCGCCAACTGCTGTACCTGCATCATGCCATCCAGCTACTGCCCCGGTTTGCCCCGGAAATCCGGCTCAATTTGGGACTGCTGGTTTCCACCTCGCTGGAATTTAATTCGATGCTGTGTGGCTACAAGGGCAAAAACAAGCGGCGGGCTGGGGCGATCCGGCATACCTTTTCCCACCACGCCTACTCGTTCCCGTACACGGCGCTGGAAAACAACCCGGTGTACCCGCGCAAGGCGTCTGGGACGCTGCAAAAGTTGTTCCAGTCGCGGGTGAGGAACGGCCGTCTCTGGGCGCAAAAGCCACGGGAGCGGGTGGTCGGTAAGCAGTTATCAGTAATCGGTAATCAGTTGTCAGTACGCAGTAAGATACCGTTTGTAGAAATTTTGGGTGAGGAAGATGGCGGTATTGAAGTGAATGACGTCGGTCAGATGACGGCGGAGCGAGATTCAACATTTTTGCTGCTGCAAGGGTCGTCTACGGCGCTGGACTTGCCGGATGGCAGCGTGGATTTTATTGTGACCGATCCGCCGTATTTTGACAGCGTGCAGTACAGCGATTTGGCGGCGTTTTTCCGCGTCTGGCTGCGCCATTTGCTGCCCCAGGCAGCCAACTGGGCTTACGACACGCAAGAATCGGCCGTGGATCCGCACCAGCTGGACAGCGAAAGCCGCTATGCGGAGTTGATGTCTGGCATTTTTGCGGAATGTCGGCGGGTGTTGAAGGATGATGGGAACGGCCGTTTCATCTTCACCTTTCACCATTGGAACCCCAAAGGGTGGGCGGCGCTGACGCTGGCGCTGCGCCAGGCGGGCTTTGCTCTGGTGAACCGGTACGCGGTTTATTCAGAAAACCCGATTTCGGTGCATATTTCTGGCATGAAGGCGCTGCTGCACGATGCGATTCTGGTTTTTGCCCCGAAAGATGCGGTGGACGTGGTGTGGGAACGGCCATCCCAGATCAACCAGACCGACAGCGAACAATTTTGCTACGATTGCGGCACCTTTTTGGGCTGGATGTTGCAGCAGGACGGGGTGGAAGAAACGGCCGTGCTGGATTTGTGGCAAGAAGCGCTTTTGTAGCCGGATTATTTATAGCCTGGGGCTTAAGCCCCAGGCTATAAATAATTATTGACAACCCTCTGGTCAGGGGTATATTCTCTTTTAACTCATGTTCTCAATCATTCGGGCATTGCTGAAGCGAATAGCGGATTGGTTTGGTGATGATGGGGTGGCGGAACGGCCGTCTACGCCCCAACCTGCCCCTGCACCCGAAATGGCCAAAGGAGTCCCCATGCAAAAAGTCCCCAGCAAGATTGGTTTTCACACCGGGCCAGGTGGCAACCCCACCGGCATCGGTGATTACATGCGCGCGCTGGACGCCGCCAAAATTCCCATGGTGCTCAAATCGGTAGACCATTACGGCCCGATTTTTGAGGCGCAGGAAATCATGAAAAAGTCTAATGTGCCGCACGTGCTCATCTTTCGCCTCAGCGACAGGCACGGCCCAGACGACAATTACAAGTACGACACGCCCCCCTACAAAGACCCCAAGTACATTAATGATCCTGAAGGCGGCGCAGAAAAACATTGGCGCAAAACAGTGGCCAAGCTGCCGCCCGAGTTCGACAAAGAGCGGGTCTGGCTGGAGGTGATCAACGAGGTAGACCGCCATTTGTGCGATTGGCTGGGCCGTTTTGCCGTGCGCATCGCCAATCTGGCCCAGCGGGATGGGTACAAGGTGTCGCTGTTTGCCTGGGCGGGCGGTGAACCGGAACCAGGCGGCTGGGAGACGCCCGGCATGCTCAAATACCTCAAGCTGTGCGCCGAACGGCCGAATCAAGCCGCCGTGGCCCTGCATGAGTACAGCTACATTGTGACCGATCTTTTTCACGAATTTCCGTTTAAAATCGGCCGTTTTCAATACCTCTTCCAGGTGTGCGACAAACACAACATCGCTCGCCCCACCGTGCACATCACCGAATGGGGCTGGACGCTAGACAACGTGCCCGTGCCCGAACGCGCCCTGAAAGATATGCAAAAAGTGGGCGAACTGTACGCCAAATTCCCAGAAATTCAGGGCGCGGCCATCTGGTATTTGGGCGGGGGGTTTGGTGATATTGCCAACAAGGCGCAAAAGCTCATCAAACCAGTGACTGACTTTACCCTGCGCCACCGCTTTACCGTGCCAGCAGGCAGCGGGGCAATCAACGTGCCCGATATTGGCGGCACCCCTCAGCCTATCGTGCCGGAGCCAGACCCAGAGCCGGAACCCGTGCCGCCCCCACCCCCATCGCCCGACCCTGTGCCCACCCCACCAGAGCCAGAACCGGAACCCGAACCGACGCCCCCCGAACCGGAACCAGCGCCGCCACCACCACCGCCAACACCCGCGCCGCTGCCCAACGCCCAATTTGTGGCCGATGTCACCATTCCCGACGACACGCGCCTCCAGGCGGATTCTATGTTTGTGAAGACGTGGCGCATGAAAAACACGGGCAACGTGGCCTGGGGGGAAGGGTACACGCTGGTTTTTGTCGATGGCACGGCAATGACGGAGAAGGTGGAACGGCCGTTACCCCCCACACCCCCCGGCGCAGAAACAAATATCTCCATCGAGTTCACCGTGCCGTCCCAGCCCGGCGTCTACTTTAGCGATTGGCGCATGCAGGACGACCGCGACCACTTTTTCGGCGAGATGGTGTTTACCCGCATCATCAGCGTGGACGAGCGCCCCAGCGCTGGCATCTACGTGGCCGACGTGACCATCCCCGACGATACAAGGATGACGGCGGGGCAATCGTTTGTGAAGACGTGGCGGGTGAAGAATGTGGGGAAACGGCCGTGGGGCGATGGCTTCCGGCTGGTGTTCATCAAGGGCACGGCGATGACCACCCAGCGCAGCATCCCGCTGCCCGCCTGCGCCCCCGGGCAAGAGGTGGAAATCGCCATCCAGCAAACCGCACCCACCCGGCGCGGCACCTACTTTGGCGATTGGCAAATGCGAGATGATCGGGGCAATCTGTTTGGGGAAATTCTCTTCTTGCGGATTGTTGTGTAGAGAGGTGAAAAAGAAAAGACCTGACAGGTTTTCTACGCTACTTCACGAGCAAGCATCTTTGTATAGCAAAGTTACTTTGCCAAAAAGTTAGTTCGTAAACCTGTCAGGTCTGGTCTATTCTAACCAGCCAGGAACTCTTCCATGTTGGCCTTGCTGATGCGGTAGGCGTTACCGATCTTGCGGGCCTTCAAATCACCAGCCTCGATGGCGGCAAGGATATCCTCATAAGAAACCTGCAAAATTTCGGCAGCCTGTTGCGGGGTTAGCACATCGGGCATACTGCCGGCTCCAGCCGCCGGCGCGGCCTGCGCTGGTTGGGCCTGGGGTTGCTGCGCCTGTTGCTGCTGGTTTTGCATATTTTGCATGGCAGCCATGCCCATCGCGCCAAAACCAATTTCGCCCATGCCGCCTCCTGAGGGGTTGTTGGCTGCGGCCACAAAGGCGTCAGCCTGTTGCTTCTGGGTGTAGCTGGTGCCGTAGCCCATGTTGGTAACCACTTCCAACGATTTGGGATGCAGCCCCATGCGAATGTTAAAGTCCACCAAAACCATGCCCAGGGCGTCAAATTCTGCTTGCAGCAAGCCGATGAGCAGCTCGTTGAGGTCTTGCGAGAAGGATTGCAGCTGGGCCGGGCCAAGATTTTTGGCGATGGCCAGTTCGCTCATCTTGTCTTGCATCATGATCGCCAGTTTGGGGTCCAGGCGGTCTTTGAGCTGGGGTTGGCGCACGCTTTCGCGGAAGGCATCCATGGCGTTGAGGAAGCGCCACGGCTCTTTCACGCGCACCACGTAGGTGCCGTTGCCGACGATGGCGCTGGCCCCCGGTGGGCGGTTGAGGTGCTCGATGATGATGGGTTGGGTGGTGCCCCATTTCATCGTCAGGTCGGTGGTTTTTACAAAGTAAACGTCGGCGGTGAAGACGTTTTTGCCACCAAATAGCCCTTTTTCTACCCAATCCATCAGGAAGGGGACGTTGGCGGTGGTGAGCACATGCGTGCCGGGTTCGAAGGTGCCCATTGCTTCACCAGAGCGAACGAATACGGCCGTTTCCCCCGGATTCACAATCAGCGGTGAGCCTAATTTAATATCCCCCAGGCCCCCGGGTGGGAACTTCCGCACAACTTCGTCCCGAAGCCAGGAATCAATTGCTACGCGATCAAACACTTTTGCCATGAGTCAATCTCCTTAAAAACGGAGATTAGAGATTGGAGATTGGAATCTTTTTCATCTCCAATCTCTAATCTCCAGTCTCCAATTACAAATTAAAAGTCGCTTTTCAAATCGTCGCTGGCGGCGGGTTCGCCGATGCCTTTGATCACTTCGTCGCGGCCATCGAAGGTGGTGTTGGCTTCCTTGACGGTGTTATCCAGTTCGCGGATCGCCCCGGCGATGTCGCCATCTTCATCAACTGCGGCGGCGAGTACGGCCGTTTCTGCCCCAATCTGTTCCGCAAAGTTCAGCATGTTTTCATCGAAGGCGTAAATGCGGGCCAAATCTTCTTCTTTTACCTTGATGGCATCGAAGAAGCCAGCGTACCCTTGCGGCGCATCTTTCACCTTGCCGATGAGGCCCATCAGGCGCGTGTCTACCCGGCCCATTGGCTCGGCATGGTCAATTGCCTTGATGATGTCGCGGCTCAGCTCTTCGCTGACGCCGCCCAACTGCAAGCGGCTGCCTTCTAGCCGGTCGGCAATCGTTTTACGCAGCAGCTGGTCTGCCTCGCGGCGGCGGCTGCGTTCCATGTACCCATCCAGGCCAGGAATTTTGCTCAACAAATTGCCCAGACCGGTGGATTCGCCCTGGATTTTATTAAATAAGTCGGAAATTTGTTCTTTCATATTGGGAAGCCTCTCTTGTTGAGTTGGGGTTCTGAAAATTTGTGGATGGAACACGTTTGATGCGTGATAGGTGATGCGTGACGGATGGCAAATCGCGTTTCACGCATCACGCCCAAATCCACAAAATCCAAAATGCCCTAAGTCATTAAATCATTACGATTCCAAAAAATATTCTGTACCGCAGAAGGGACAGCGAATAACGCCCTTCCCAGCCAGTTCCAACTCGCCACCACAATGTTCGCATTTGTTCAGGTCATGCAGCTCAGTTGCCTGACGAGAGTATAGCATACCTTCATCCCAGTTTACATAGCCGGAAAACAGCCCCATGCCCACGAGTTGGTACAAATCTTTCTGCACCGTGTCGCGGTTGCTGCCTAGCTCAATTACCAGGTCGCTGATGGCGATTTGGCCGCGGGTTTTCACCATATCGAGCATTTGGCGCTGCTGTTGGGCGCGGTTGGCAACGGCCGTATCCTGCCCCCCTTTCCAAAAAAGAAACGCACCAAAGCCCAGCTGCGGCAGCACCAACACCAAAAAGCCCAGCGTAATGCCCAACGCCATGCCGCCGGGGGTTAGCCGCCCTTCGCCGCGATACACGCTCATGAGAACCACAATAACGATGCCGACGAGGGTGCCGCCAGCGATGAGAATAAGTCCAACTGTTTTGCCCATAGTTTTTAATGGAGATTGGAGATCGGAGATTAGAAATCTTATCGCTTTCAATCTCCAGTCTCTCATCTCCAATCTCCTTTTTATCCAAAACCTCTACTGCCGCCACCGCCGGAGCTGCCGCCGCTGAAGCCACCGCTAAACCCGCCAGAGCTGCCGCCGCTGGAGCTGGGTGGGGTGCTGCGCATGGTGGTTGCCGTGCTGTTGAGCATCCGCGTCAGCCCGTTGGACATCGATTCCAGCCCACCGGCCATGCCAGACGCGGCCGAATCCAGGCTGGGCAAGGAGGGGGTGCTGCCGCTGCCGCTGCTGCTGGTTGTGGGACGGCCGTATCCACCATGATAATGGCCATAGCCGTAAGGTACATACCAGCGCGGAATGGGCGTGTGCGGCACGCTAGAAAACTTGCGAATCCAGCTGCGATCCAGCCCAAACGCTGTGGCATAGGGTAAATATTTTTCAAACAATGCGCCCGCCTGCGCCATATCTTCGTACGCTTCAATATTTTGTAGATATTTTTTGAAGGCGTCCCACTTTGCTTTTTCTTCGGCCCCTTTGTTGGTTTTTGTGGGCATGTGCCGCCCGACGACGCCCACGAGCAGGGCGGTCAGGCCCAGCGCCATCGAGGCGCAGCAGCCCACATAGGCCGCCTCTTCGGGCAGCACGGCCACCAGCCCGATGAAGGCCACCGCCGCCACCAC
Organism: Candidatus Leptofilum gracile; assembly: GCA_016713825.1. GTDB lineage: Bacteria > Chloroflexota > Anaerolineae > Promineifilales > Promineifilaceae > Leptofilum > Leptofilum gracile. The sequence goes on from JADJOJ010000010.1 coordinate 490,676, forward strand.
AAAAAGTCCCGCCGCAATGACGGCATAAGTGGTGCGCACTTTGTCCGGGGAGCGATCTACGAAGCCTTCGTGTAGGAGTTCGTCGTAGAGCATGTTGCGCAGCTTGGGCAGCTTGTTGGCGAATTTGTAGCGCAGTTCCGACAGCTTGCGTTCGGTTTTGTTGCCAAACACGTCGCGGATGAATTGGGTTTCATACGGCCGTAAACCGGTCTTGTCATCATTCACCAGGGTAAACACGTGGTTTTTCGCCTTGTTTTCGCTGATGCTGATGTAGCCGCGCTGGGCCAAATCGACCAGGGTGGAGATGATGTCGCGCATGTCGGCTTTCTCATCCACCAGCGTGCCCACCACCGCCGGGCGCAAATTGGAGGGCGGCTCCGGCAAATATTCTGGCACGATGAGGCCTGTTTCCGGGTCGCGGCCCCGCGTGTACCAGAAGCCCAGCACCGTCAGCGGCCCACCCACGAAGAGCAGGCCAGACAGCGCCAGGCCGATCAGCCCGTACACATCTGCGTTTTGCTGGCGCGCTTGCCAGCTGGGTGTGGGGATATCCAGGATGCCGTGGGGGAACTGGACGCGTACTTCTAACGCTTGCCCGGGCATGAGGGGTTCGAGCATGGTGTAGGTGATGATACGGCCGTTTTCGCTCACCCCCGTCTCCACCAAATTAGAATTGCCCGCTGCCAACCCTTCTACCAAATACGTCCCATCGTCAATGTACCGCTGCGGTTCCACCCCTTCCGGCAGGCGAATGGTGATCGTGCTGTTCTGGATGCGCCCCGGATGGTCCGATGGGATCGCTTTCCAGAAAATCTGGTCGCCGCTGCCCTCATCCAGGGTGCCGACGATGACGCCGCCCTGCACCACGTAGCTAAAGGTGTAGGTGCGCTGGCCCAGCGCTGGCTCAAAGTACCAATCGATGCGCACCTCATTGCTGGAGTGGCTAACCTCAAACGTGCCGGGGGCGTTGCTGCTGGACTCCTGGTAAACCAGGTCTCCTTCGCGCAGCTGGATGTCGGTGATGTTGTCGTTGTTGCCCGCGCTGCCGGTGAGGATGGTGCCGTAGCCAAAGGTAAATGGCTCTCCGGAGAAGTTAAGCACCTGCGTCTCTTCGATCACCATGTCGCCATTTTCCAGCAGCGTCATCTCCACATCAAACCGCTCCCAGTAAAACGACTTCGTCTGCGCCGCCGCCGAGCTGGGCGACAACAATGCCACCAGCATTACAGCAAGTAAGAACAAACTTGCTGTTAGAAAACTCTTTTTAGGTAAAGACCTGTAGATTTTTCGCATTTGACCCTTCGTAATTCGTTTGGTTATCAGGTGTCATGCCCGCGAAAGCGGGTATCCATTTTCAACATACGCCTGGATTCCCGCCTGCGCGGGAATGACAGATTGTAAGAGTTTGTTGAAGTCATTTTAGCCAGCCTGAGCAAATGATCCATATTGGCCTTTGTCCAGCACTTTGACCTCTTGCTCAATCCGATCGCCGTATTCAATTTGGGCAACCTCAAGATCGTAGCGAGCCTGAAGCCGCAGCCACACATCTGGGCTTGTACCGAAATATCGTGCCAGGCGCATGGCGGTATCCGCTGTGACGGCACGCTTGCCATTCACAATTTGGCTGATGCGCATGGCTGTCACGCCAATATCTTTTGCCACACGATATTGAGTTAGCTCCATTGGCTTCATAAAATCTTCTAAAAGCACTTCACCGGGATGAACAGGTGGTAATCTCTCTTCCATTTTCGGCCGTCCTTATTTGTGGTAATCCACAATTTCTACGTCAAGGGCAGAATCATTTTCCCATCGGAAGCAAATTCGCCATTGGTTGTTGATCCGAATGCTGTATTGACCCTCACGGTCACCACGCAGTTTTTCAAGCCTGTTTCCGGGAGGAGCTAGCAAATCTCGCAAATCTTCTGCATCTTGTAAAAAAAGCAGCTTACGTCGTGCTGTTCTTTGAATATCTTGGGGTAGTTTTTTTGAAACTTTCCCCTCGAATATTTTTTCAGTTTCAGCGGACGAAAAAGACTTTATCATGCGGCGATATTATCATGCGGCGATATTAAAATCAAGGCTCAAATTTTAGTTTGCAAAAATTATGGCCCTAGCCAGTTGGCTTCGATTTGGTCTAGCTGGCCGGACTGTTGTAGGGTGGCCAGGCTTTGGTTGAGCACGTCGAGTAACTGCTCGTCTTCACTACGCACGACCAGGGCAAAAGGTTCTACAGTGACGCTTTCGGGTAGGCGTTTGAGGTCGTCGTGGTTGCGTAGGTAGAGACGGCCGTTTACCGCATCAACCAGGGCAGCATCAGCATCGTTTTGCTGAACGGCCGTTATCGCCTCATCTGCCGTCGGAAATGTCACAATCGCCAAATCCACCACGCGCTTGGCCCACTCGGTGGCCTCCACGTGGCCTAAACTGCCCAATTCCACCGCCACCGTCTTTCCGCTCAAATCCGCCATTGTTTCGATGATGCTGTTGTCTGCCGGGACAATCAAAATTTCGCCCGCATTAAAGTACGGCTCGCTGTAGCTAAAATCCCGCGTCCGCTCTACCATGATGACCAGGGCGGAGATAAGCACATCCACCTGTTCTGTCGCCAGGGCGTCGTACAGGCCGTCGTAGCCAAAGTAGACAAACTGCACGTCTACGCCCAGGTCGGCGGCGATGGCTTGGGCCAAATCCACATCCAGGCCGTACACCCCGCTGCCGTCGTCCACCTCGAAGGGTGGGTAGGTGGGGTCCAGCCCCACGCGCAGGACGCCTGCGGCTTGCACCCGTTCCCAGCTGTCGTCAGCGGTTGTGCAGCTGGTTAGCCACACCATCATGCCCAAAATGGCGATGAACCACAAGCTGCTTTTAGCATAGTTACTGAGCGATCCGAATCCGATCCGGCGGGGGGTGCAAGTGGCATGTGGCAATTGGCAAGTGTCCTTCAGCCAGGGAGACTTGCAACCTGCAACCTGCAACTTGCTACCAAACTTACTCATTTCCTGTGAACTCCTGCAACTCAGTGTAGATCGGCTTGGTCACAAATTCGGGGGTGACCAGGGTGAAGTTGTCCATGTAGCTTTTGGTGGGCGCGGGAAAGCGGAAGGCCCAGATGGCGATCATCTCCACGTAGGGCCAATTTTCTTCGGCGTAGGTGAAGGCGTCGAGCGTGTTTTGGATGCGCTGGCCAGGGCGGACGGCCATCGTCCAGCGGGGGTGATCGTTCCAGCCAAATTCGGTGATGTAAATTTGGGTGTCGGCGTCGTTGTGGCGTAGCATGACCTCGCGCACCAGCTCGACGCGACGGAAGTTGAGGATGTCTGGCGCGGGTTCGGCCAGGGCGGGGAAGGTGAGGCCGTAGGTGTGGACGGCCAGCCCGTCGAAGTAGTCGGCAGCACCAGCGACGTACATCTGGTCCAGGTATTCGAGATCGTTGAGGCCCCAGGGGGAACCGGCGGGTTCCAGGGTGGGGGCGAGGGCGCCGCCCAGCACCAGCACGTCTGGATTGGCGGCTTTGACGGCAGGGTAGACGGTTTTGAGCAGATTGGTGTAGTCAACGGCCGTTCCCTCCCGATACCCCCATTCAAAACTCAAATTGGGTTCATTGCCCACGATGATGGCCGCCAACTTGCCCTGGTACCGTTCGGCAAAGCGGGCGGCAAACTCGGCAAAATCGTCGTAGGCGGTGGCGTCCAGGTAGTTGAGGGGGGTATCTGGTGGCCTGGCCCAGCCGGGGGTGAGGCCAATGCGGGCAATGACTTGCAATCCTTGCGCGTGGGCGTGCTCGATGACCATGTCTGGGTGGTCCCAGGCGATGCCGCCATCGGCGGCGTGGTAGTAGGCCCAGGGGAACAGCTCCACAATCCAGGGAGCGCCCATCTGGCGCACCATCTCCAGGCTGCGCTGAATTTTCCACTCTTCCACCTCATCGGTGAGGCGGGTGTGCACGCCGACGATGGGGCGGCTGGTGTGCACGGTTTGGGTTGGGCCGGGCACGATGAGCAGCGGGGCGGGCTGGATGAGCCAGATGAGGGTGATGAGTAGCAGGAGGCGGCTGCCGTTGTGGAAGTGGAGGTTGGGAAACGGCCGTTTCACGTTTGGGCTTGCAGGGCGTTCTGATAAAAGTCAGCCCACCAGGCCAGATGTTGGAAGATGGCGTCCAGGCGCTCGACGGCGGGCAGGTCCCGCTCTGGCAGGGGTTCTGGCGGCACAAATTTGGCGGGGATGAGGCCCAACCGGAAAAGGAGCTCGTTTTCTAGCTGAATGTTGAGCATCCGATTTTGGAAGTCGTGGATCAGTTTGTGCAGGGTTTCGTCATTGGTGTTGGCGGCGGTGAGGTAGCTGTGGGGCAGGCCATCTAGCAGAATTTGGGAGGGCACGCGGGCAGCCTGGCGCAAAATTTGCTGGCGCGACGGGGTGAGCTTCCCCAGAAAGTGGATGCCCCATTTGTGTTGGTATTTGTTGAAGCGCAGGTCGAGCGCCTGGTCGTAGAGGGCAATCAGGCAGAGCTGGGCGACGGTGGTGATGTGCAGCGAGGCGTCGGATTCGGGGAGGTGGTGGGCCAGGGCTTGCCAGTTGATCTGGCTAATTTGCCGGGGCTTCAGCTGGTTGAAGACAAAGATGTTGCGTTTGTTTTCGGTATAGATCGCCTGCAAGCCGGGGATGGTGGGAGAGGCTGGCCCGGTTTGGGCGGCTCCGTGCCACACCTGGGCGGCGGGCAGTTTGTTGAGTACGGCCGTTAAGGCCTGCTGCACGGTGTTGAATTGGGCAACGGCCGTTTTCCCCTCGGCTGGTTGGTTGCTAATTTGCCGGAACAGCCGGTTTAGCTGCTGTTTGGCCTCTGGCGAACTGTCTTCATCTAGTGCGGCAGAGGCGAGCATGAGGTCGTGGGCCAGATGGGCGTACACCTCGTATGGGTTGACGCGGGTGCGAAAAAGATCGGTGGGGGCGGGATTGCCCGCCAGCTGTTCACCATGCTGTAATAAATGGAGCGCCAGGTGTGGGTTTAGTTGGAGGTGTCGCTGAAGCGATTGGCGCGTGGCAACAATTGGCCCTCGCTTGAGCAAGCTGTTGTGCGCTTGCCACAGCGGGAAAAAGCTTTGGCGAATGGCTTGAATGGGGGCACCTGGGTTGGTGATGAGCAGCAGGTTGGTGTTGGAAACGGCCGTTGCCACCTGGGGCGTGGTCTGGCTGCCAAATAAAAAGAGGGCGTCCAACTGGGAACCAAGATCGGTGGCCAGCGTTTGGGCGATGCGTTTGAGGGCCGGATTCATGAGGCACATTATACTTTGCCAGAGGGGGTGTGGGCAATACGTTTGCCGGGCAGGTTGTAAATAGATTGGTCCAATCTTGGTTTAGCCGCTGGCGGCGAGGCAGGTATAATGTGGCGGGTTGGCTGTTGCTGGCCGAATGGGGGTCTTCAGCTGCAAAAATTAGCTGTTGATCTTCAACTAAAACGATTTTCCTAAGCTTGAGGGTGCTTATGCGTATTTTTATTACCGGAGCGACCGGGTTTGCGGGTTCCCATTTGGTGGAAAAACTGGTGGCAGCGGGGCACGAGATTTATTCGCTGGTGCATGCAGAGACGAGCCATCAGCCGCTGCTTCAGCATGAGAAGGTGCGGTTGATTCCTGGTAATTTGCTGGACCCAGACTCTTTAGAAACGGCCGTTGCCGAAGCCAAACCAGACCGCGTGTACCATTTGGCGGGGCAGGCTTACCCGGCGCTTTCCTGGCAAAAGCCGGGGCTGACGCTGGCGGTAAACAGCGTGGGGACGGCCAATTTGCTGCAGGCGGTGGTGAAATACGGCCGTCCGCGTACGCTCATCGTAACCAGCGCCGAAATTTATGGCGAAATTCGGCCCGATATGCTGCCGATCACGGAGCAGACGCTGCCTGCGCCGCACCATCCGTATGGGGTAAGCAAATGGACTGCTGGCCTGTTGGTGCCCCTGTTTTGGGAGCGATATGGGCTGCCGGTGGTAGAAGCACGGCCGTTCAACCACATCGGCCCTCACCAATCGCTGGGCTTTGTGGTGCCTGATTTTGCCAGCCAGCTGGCTGGCATGCGCGTGGGGCAGCGGCGTAACCAGATGATGGTGGGCAACCTGGAAGCGATGCGCGACTTCACCGATGTGCGCGATGTGGTGCGGGCATACGAACTGTTGGCCGAGCAGGGCCAACCTGGCCAAGCGTACCTCATCTGCTCGGGGAAACCGGTGAAGATTGCCACAATTTTGCAAAAGCTGATAGAGCTGGCTGAAATTGAGGTGGACGTGAAGCAAGACCCAGAGCGAATGCGGCCGTCGGATACACCGTGCCTGTATGGCAGCTACGCCAAATTGGAAGCGCAAACAGGCTGGCGGCCCCAAATTGGGCTGGCGCAGTCGCTGGCGGATATTTTGGCCGATTGGGTGCGGCGTCTTTAGATTTTGCCACAGAGGGCACACAGTTTTTGAGGATTTAGGCGGTTTTGGCAAAAAAGAAGGAACGTTTAGACAAGTTGCTGGTGGCGCGGGGGCTGGTGCCGACGCGGTCGAAGGCGCAGGGCGTCATTTTGGCGGGCGAGGTGTTGGTGGATGGGACGATGGTAGATAAGCCGGGAACGGCCGTTTCGCCAGAATCGGCCATCGAGCTAAAAGCCCAACTGCCGTATGTGGGGCGCGGTGGCTTCAAGCTGGCTGGCGCGCTGGAGCAGTTTGCTGTGGATGTTGTGGGGGCGATTTGTGCGGACGTGGGCGCTTGCACGGGGGGCTTCACCGATGTGCTGTTGCAAAATGGCGCAGCGCGTGTGTACGCCATCGACGTGGGGTATGGCCAGCTCGATTGGTCCTTGCGCCAGGATGAGCGGGTAGTGGTGTTAGAGCGCACCAACGCGCGCTACGTGGACAGCCTGGCTGAGCCGGTGAATTGTGTGGTGATTGATGTTTCGTTTATCTCGCTGCGCCTGATTTTGCCAGCCGTGAAGCGGTGGCTGGCACCGGGGGCCAGCATTGTGGCGTTGATTAAGCCGCAGTTTGAGGCGGGGCCTAAACAGGTGGGGCGAGGTGGCATTGTGAAGGATACGGCCGTACACCGCGCCGTTTTGCTGGATTTATGGGGCTGGTTTCGCCAGAATGATTGGGGGGTACAAGGTTTGATCACCTCGTCGGTAACGGGGACGGATGGCAATGTGGAGTTCCTGGTGTGGTTGCAACCGGGGGTGGCGGATAGGCTGGGGGAAACGGCCGTAGAGGAACTGCTATCTGAAAATTAGTGAAGCGTGCCCATGTTGGGCATCAGGCCCAGGTGGGTGGGCAGGGGTAAAAAGATGCAAAAGGTTGTTCCTAGCCTCAATTGACTTTCAACAGTAATTCCCCCTTGATACAACTCGACAATATCCAAGATGGTAGAAAGACCTAGCCCGCGCCCGGCGGGTTTTGTGGTGAAAAAGGGGGAGAACACTTTTTGCATTTGTTGGTGGCTTATGCCGCAGCCGGTGTCTGTAATTTGCAAGTAGATGTAGGAACCTGGGAAGGGGGAACGGCCGTTTACAAAATTGTAGCGGGTGTCATGCTCTTTCAAAATTTCTAGCCCCGTCCGCAGCAAAACGATCCCTTGACCATTTTCAATAGATTCGGCTGCATTGATGATTAAATTCATGATAATTTGCTGAATGTGGGCGCGTTTTGCTTCAATGGGCGGCAGATTGTTGGCCAAATCAAGCTTTAAAGAGAGGCCTTTTAATAACGTTGTGTTCAATAGGCCAACCGTGTCATTTGTCAGTTGATTCAGATCAATGAGTTCATCCGGGGCTTCTTCAGAATTGGCGTAGGTGAGCAGTTGGCGGGTAAGTTCTGCAGCAAATTCGGCAGCTTGCATCGCTTTTTCAATATGAGACCGTGCCGCTACGTTGTCCTGGGGAAGCGTGGCCAATGCCATGGAAGTTTGCCCTACAATACTGGTAAGTAAATTGCTGAAATCATGTGCAATTCCGGTAGCCAAAAACCCAATCGTTTCTAGCTGGTGGGTATGCGGTTTTGGAGGCGATGAATTTGACGACATAGTTACTTTACATAACAATTGATTGCAGACATTACTAATGCGCATGGGCTTATGCCACGAACATGGTAGCATACCAGCCAGAGACGGCACTTAAATTGACTGCAAAACACCTGCAAAGTAGCTGCAAATACGATTGTAAATGAGGGGGAGAAGAGAGGATTAAGGCGTATTTTTGAGCCTTTTTTGCATGTAATCAAGCAATTCGCTAGCGTGGGGCGTCTCTTTAAGCGCCTGCAAACCAGCTACAGCTTCCTGCAAAGTGTGTGTAAATTCGGCCGTTTGGCCGCGCGCTTCATGCAAATCTGCCAGATTATCCAGGGAGTTGGCCCAGTTAAAAATATCTCCAAAGCGTCGATAAGCTGTGATTGATTTAAGGAGCATGGATTCGGCCGTTTCCCACTCTTCCAGCCTTGTATAGACCATTCCCAAATTATTGTAGATACCTGCCAGTTCCGTTGGCTCCTGAATTTGAGAGAGCAATTGCAACGCCTCTTGCCAGGCGGCTTCCGCCATTTGGTAATTCCCTTGCCCAAAGGCAAGAATGCCTAGATTGTTTTTAAGCTGGCTCAAATTATGCACATCACCTGAGGCATTCAGGAAGAGAATCAAATCGTTTGAAAGTTGGCCAATTTTGTCCCATTCACCAGTTTCTGCCCAAGTTAAAATTAAAGTAATTGATGCTTTTGTAAGGAAAGTGGATAAATTCAAACTTTGATAAAGTTCAAACGCTTTCTGAGCTGCTTGATGTGCTTTTTCCCAATTTCTAGTTCTCCTGTAGATATTTGAGAGATTTAAGTTTGCATGTGCTATTGCCAATTGATCGCCAGATATTTCAGCTAACATTTTTGCTTTTTGGCACAGTTGAATACCTTCTTCTGCCTCTCCCTGAACATCTTTTAGGGTAGCTAGCATCGCTAATGTGCGATAGTAGTATGTTGGATTTCCTGTTTTGTCATAGATTTGACTTGCTTTTAGGTAGCTTTCCTCTGACTCTTCTAAATCACCTTTATGATAGAGAATATCTCCAGTTTTTTCTAATAGAAAAGCTTCACGATCCTGCATGTTAAGAAGTTGGCTGGTGTGAAGTGCCTGACGTGAATACACGAGCCACCGATCCCAATCAGCATATCCAAATACAATTGGATAAAGTAATTGGTAAAGTTGATAAGCGATCTCAAACGTTTTTGTTTTTTGTAAGGTTGTTTCTAATGCCCTTAGAAAATTATCGTAATCTTCTTGCACTAACTTCGCAGGTTCTTGGCTGGCTTCTAATATTTTGAGCCAGCGTTGAGCATTCGCAATTTTTTGTTGCGCGAGGACGGTGCGCCATTTTGCCTGATCTGTAATGCCGACTGATGTCGTCATCATTCCCCCTCGATCATACGAATGAGAAAAATTTCTGTAAGACGATGTAGTCGATAACGTCTTTCCAATAAGGTGCCAGTAATGTCTACCAATGATGAAACAATTAAGCCTGTGAGGCTGTTGTAAACGGCCGTTTCTGACAATTCAGAGACCGCTACCAAATGATCCAGCGTAAAACCAGATTCTCCGGCCTGAGTCAAGCTAACTAACACTGTTTTGCTTTGATTATCAAGCGATTCCCAAATTTCTCGAAAAATATATTCAAAAATCCCTTCATTGGTTTCAGTTGGCTGTTTGGCGGCAAAGCGTTCTAGTACATTGGCCAAAGAATAAAAGCGCAGCTGCCCAATGATCAACTTCAAAGCCAACGGATTGCCCCCAACAATATCGTAAATTTTAACTATTTCTTCATCTGGTGCATTGGTCAAATCTTTGAAACCGCCCCGTTTGGCTTCCTGGCGTACCAACTTTAACGCTGACTGTTGATTCAGCTCTTTGTGCGAATACGAAAAAATGCCGGGTTCCGACAGGAGCCGAATTCGGGACGTGAGCAAAAATTTAGATGGATTTTGCCACTTTTTAAGTTCAGGAATCAAAGTCTGATAATCTGCCACCGTTTCCAGATTGTCTATGACGATTAAACAGCGACGTTCCTTGATAAACCTGTAAAGCAGACGCTGCCGTTGTAGATGGGTTAGGTTCGGGTTTTCATTTAAGCCAAACTGGGTGCAAAGCCGCTCAATTAATAATGGCAGCGTCAATGCAGGACGGCCGCTTTCGATTTGTAAACGGCCTAGCATTGAAAGGTGCGTATGCTTGGCAGTTACCCAGGCAATTTCATCAAATCTTGTGGTTTGGATCATTTGTCGTGACAAATAATCTGCCAATGCGGTTTTGCCTAAGCCGCCAATACCATCAATCGAAACAATGAATTGTTCGTTTTCTAGATGCAACGCATTTTTCAACGCATCTTCAGCTTCTTCAATGCCAACCAGAGCCTCATAGGAAGGAATGCTCAACCGAGATTCCATTTTGTTGCGCCATTCAGCGCTGACGAGATTTTCCTGTTGATTCAAGATTTCTGTGAGATGAGAAATCGCTTGTCGCTGGCGATAGTAAAGGGTCGATTCGGAGATATTCAGACGATTGGCGACTGTCAGTACATCTCGTCTATTTTCAAAACGCTCTCTTAAGAGTTCCTCAGCTTCTGGTGATGCTTTTTGCAGTTGGTCTAACCCAAAACTGAGCACGGCTCGGTTATTTGCCGCTTTCCCGGTTTCTGCCAAAGTGCTGTAATCATCTTCTGTTGGGGAGAGTGACAGCCCTAAACGGAGTGTGGACATAGGCCAATGGGTTGTGTCTCCTCCGTGCCACAGGCGTAATGCGGTTAAAACATCATCAGAATTTATCACAGCATCCCTCACTTACTTCCTTGGAAGAGCGGTTTTGAACCCCCGCACTTAATTGGTTGATGGATATTTACAGTATCTTACACCCATTGCCACGGTTTTTGCAGGGGGGTTGAAGTCATATTGAAGCTAATTTGTAGGTTGTTGTACTTGCAAACGTGTATTGTTTACTCACATTCGCTTTTGGCAAAAATCTTTAACTACCCAAAGGTGATGCATTTTATCAACTAAAAAACTCTTGTCTTGTGGAGGAGGTTTCCATGAATGCTGTGATCAATAATAATAAGGTGGCTTTTGTAATTTTGTTGGTAGTGGTGCTTGCATTGCTGTCTATTGTGGCTTTGTCGATCGTTTCCCAAATGGGTGGGCTTGAGATCGCTGGGGCATCTACCTTGCGGTATTGTGTGGGCAGTGGTGGTGTGTGCACTGGCGGCGGCGCGTAAATTAGTTTGTTGGTAAATCTTACGCATAGATTCATTTCAAAGTAGCCACGACCTTGTGAGTTGTTGGCAACACGAGGAGCAAGATGTCTTTACCTTACCGTAACGGCCGTAAAAAACGATCGCAAAGTTACATTTTGATAGGTGATGGCTTTGACGAGTTAGAAGTAATCTACTTCTTGCATAATTTTCGTCAAGCTGGGCTGTCTATTAAAAGTGTGAGCTTGTTTGATAAGTTGGTTTACAGTCGTCAGGGAGTTGGCCTAAAAGCTGATTATGCCCTGGCCGACAAACCATTTGATCCGTCTGGTGAAGATTGTTGGTTGATTCTGCCTTCTGGTGGAAGAAATGGTGAGGCGTTACGACATGATGCGCGCGTGAAGTCGCTGCTGCTGGAATTTAACAGTGGGCGAGGTCGTGTTGCCGTTACTGGCAGCAACAAGCACCTGGCAGAAGATGTGGAACAGGTTTGTTCAGATCGGGTGACGCTCATGCATAGAGGAGACCAAAGGTTGGAAGATTTTGTGCTCTCTTTGACCGAAAGGCTTGTCTATGCTTCATAGTTAACTGTGTTCGCTAACGTAAATATGAGGAGCCCCTGGAGCGTTTGCCCGGGGGCTTTTTTTTACGGCCGTATCTTCCCACCCCCAACCACGCTAACTGCTCCCACCCACTTTACTTGTCGCAGCGCATCATCTCGCTCGCTCGGCACTATCATCCGCACCAAACCCTGCTCACGAGTCAACGGCTCGCCATCCATCTCGTACGCCAGCAGCATAGGGCCAGCCGGGTCTGGCTGGTGCAGCTCATGGGCAAACACCCGGTTGCCAAAGCCATCGGCGCTGACCACCTCCAACTGTTCCCACGCTTCTCCACAAAAACGTATGGCAAAATCCAGCAGGGTGACACCAGAAAAGGTAAATGGCCCGGACGTGCCGTGCCCGGTGCTAACGATGTAACAATCGGTAACCGATACTTTAGGCAGCTGCTGCAAATCGTGCACGGTGATGGTTTGGGAACGGCCGTCTACCCCCACCAACTTAAAACTCGAATCCTCACTGGGCGGAGCTGGATTGGGGTCATGGCTGTGTGGTTGTAGGGGATCGGCCGTTTCATCCTGTGGACTCATCAAACACCTCAATTGCTTCTAAAGTGCCAGGCACGGGGCAGAATCTTTTGTTGGCGTCAGGTGGTTCGCCCCGTGCCTGGCACTGGTCAGCGGATTATTTCCCGCTCATTCTACCGCAAACGCGCCATTTTGATATACTTACACCCATGACACAAAGCAACATTCGCAATTTTTGCATTATCGCCCATATTGATCATGGGAAATCAACCTTAGCCGACCGCCTGCTGCAAGAAACCGGCACCATCACCGAGCGGGAAATGCAGGAGCAAGTGCTCGACAGCATGGACCTGGAGCGGGAAAAAGGCGTCACCATTAAAGCTTCGGCCGTACGCATGAAGTACACCGCCAAAGATGGTGAAGAATACATCATGAACCTCATCGACACCCCCGGCCATGTCGATTTTGGGTATGAAGTGAGCCGCGCCCTGCTGGGCTGCGAAGGTGCCCTGCTGGTGGTAGACGCCACCCAGGGCATCGAGGCCCAAACCCTGGCCAACCTTTACCTGGCGCTAGATGCCGACCTGGAAATTATCCCGGTGGTCAATAAAATTGATCTGCCCGCCGCTATGCCCGAAGATGTAGCCGAAGAAGTCGAAAATATTATCGGCCTACCCGCTGAAGATGTGATTCCGATTAGCGCCAAAACAGGCCAAAACATTGGCGCAGTGCTGGAAGCGATCGTGAAGCGCGTACCGCCGCCAACCATCGATTACGAAGCCCCGCTGCGCGCCCTGGTTTTTGATTCCCATTACGACTCTTACAAAGGCGTCATCGCCTACGTGCGCGTGTTTGAAGGCAAACTCAACAAGCGGCAATGGGTGCAGATGATGTCCAACGAGGTCACGGCCGAACCGATCGAAATCGGCGTGTTTGCCCCAGCCATGAAGCCCGTGGATACCCTCTCTGCTGGTGAGGTGGGCTACATTGCCACCGGCCTAAAAACGGTGCGTGAATGCCGCGTCGGCGACACCATCACCCTGCGTGAATATCCCGCCAAAAAGCCATTGCCCGGTTACCAAGCCGTCAAGCCCATGGTTTTTGCCGGATTTTACCCCACCGAAGGTGAAGATTACTCGCTTTTGAAAGAAGCGTTAGAGCGGCTGCAACTTAACGACGCCGCCCTCGTTTTTGAGCAAGAAACGTCTGACGCGCTCAATTTTGGCTTTCGCTGCGGCTTTTTGGGGCTGTTCCACATGGAAATCATTCAAGAGCGGCTGGAGCGCGAGTACGATCTGGATTTGATCGCTACGGCCCCCAGCGTGCGCTATGAAGTGAAAATGGCCCACACCGGTGAGGAAATCGTCATTGACAGCCCGGCTGATCTGCCAGATGACGGCAACTTTGAGGAAATTCGTGAGCCGTGGATGCACGTGCAAATCTTTACTCCAGATGAATATTATGGGGTGGTGATGGATTTGGTCATCAAGCGGCGCGGCGAGTTTGTGGGGCAAGAATATCCTGCCCCGGGGCGCGTGGTGCTGAAGTTTGACATTCCGCTGGCGGAAATCATCATTGATTTTTACGACAAGCTGAAAAGCGGCACCCGCGGCTATGCCTCGATGGATTACGAAACGGCCGGTTATCGTGCTTCCGATTTGGTGAAGCTGGAAGTGCTGGTGAACAAAGCGCCGGTAGACGCCCTGGCGATGATTGTGCATCGGGATATGGCGTACCATCGCGGGCAAAAGCTGGTGACAGCGCTAAAGAATAAAATTCCGCGCCAGATGTTTGAGGTGCCGATTCAGGCGGCTACGGGCAAGCGCGTCATCAGCCGGGCTACGGTGAAGGCGATGCGCAAGGATGTGCTGGCCAAATGTTACGGCGGCGACATCACCCGCAAGCGCAAGCTGCTGGAAAAGCAAAAGAAGGGCAAGAAGCGCATGAAGATGATTGGCACGGTGGAAGTGCCGCAGGAAGCATTCATGGCGGTTCTTTCGCTCAACGACGATTAGTTTTCAGATGCGACGCACTTCAAAAGTGCGTCGCATCTTTTTTGCTAAAGAGGTTTGTTTTTGGCTAATTTTTATTCGCGGTTTGTGTTTCCGCTGCTGCGGCGCATGGATGCAGAAACGGTGCATGACCGGACGTTGCGTTTGCTGGAACTGGCGCAGGGTGGGGTGGGACGGCCGTTCCTAAAAAAAATCGCTGGCCCCCTCCCCCAAAACCCCGTTCAATTCGCCGGACTCACCTTCCCCAACGTGCTGGGCATGGCCGCCGGCTTCGATAAAGACGTGCGCGTGGTGCCCGGTTTGGCCGCGCTTGGCTTTGGCCACATCGAGGTAGGCACGCTGACGCCCCGCCCGCAGGCGGGCAACCCGCGCCCGCGCATCTTCCGCCTGCCGGAGGATGGGGCGATCATCAACCGGATGGGCTTCCCTAACGGCGGCGTGCAGGCGGCGCTGCCTCGGCTGCAAAAATTGGCGGCAAAACCCCACGACTACATCCTGGGCGTGAGCCTGGGCAAGCAAAAAGAGACCCCGCTAGCGTCAGCTAGCGCAGACTACATCGCCGTGATGCAGGCGGTTTATCCATTTGCCGATTATTTGGCGGTGAACATCAGCTCGCCCAACACGCCGGGGCTGCGGGAGCTGCAAGGGGGGGATTATCTGGGTCAGCTGCTGGGGGCGCTGGCGGCGGAGAATGAGAGGTTGGCGGCGGGGCATGGTGTGGGGAAACGGCCGTTATTCATCAAAATTGCCCCGGATTTGTCGCTGGGGGAGTTGGATGAGATTTTAACGGCCGTTCAAGACCACCAGATCGACGCCATCATTGCCACCAACACCACCATTGGCCGCGACGGGCTACGCTCGCCCAACCAGCGGGAGGCGGGAGGCTTGAGTGGGCTGCCGCTGCGGGAAAAAAGCACGGAGATGATTAAGCATATTTGGGGGGTGACGAACGGCCGTTTGCCCATCATTGGTGTGGGGGGGATAAGAACGGCGGCCGACGTGCAGGCCAAGCTAGACACCGGTGCCAGCCTGGTGCAGCTCTACACCAGCCTCGTCTACGAAGGCCCCGGCCTCCCTGGTAATCTTCTTCACGCACTGACGAAGCCTTCTTCGGCCTGATCTAGAAGTGAACATGGAAAGCTCTCTGATTGACATAGATTTTGTAGATTACACAGATTTTTTTTGAGCTCACTTGAGATTTTCTGCTTTTGCCAGAAATTAGTTAGAGGTAAATCCAGAATTCTCACGAATTTAATTGTGCCAAAGCGATAAAGAAGGTCAGATTTGATCAGGAGGATTCCCAAACCATCTTCTTAATCTAAGGATTATAGCGCCTAAGATAATCCCACTAATTGTAAAAAGGATAATACTAGCAATTACTTCTGCAAGTTGAATCTCTCCAACATCCAATGAAGTCGTTACACCAAATAAGCTCATGGAACCTACTGCAATTATCGCGCTTGCCGGAGCGAAAACATAAATTTCAGATAACGCTTTTGATTTGAAGCCTATAATTACTTGCAAAGAAATCATAAGTATGAGAAAGATAACAGGTGTGAATGCGTAAAATACGCCCACTAAACCAATAATCGGAGAGGCTGCCAAGATTATTATCCAAAGCCTCTTTTGAGAATCATTTATTCCTTTAGAAGTCAAAATATTTTGTATATTTTGTGATTCTCTGGCTTCTGTTTTGACCTGGATTGGTTGAGTGAATTCTCTAGAACTATGCCAGCTGATATTTGGTCGCATTTCCTGACACTTTGTGACTAACTCATTAGTCTTATTAATGCGTTCAAACTCTAAAATTAATTCTCGTATTTTTGCCTTTTTACCTTCCCCTAATATGGAATCATAGTCAATGTGGAGGTTAAAGCAAAGAGTCTTTAGATCATCAATGTTAAAACTTTGGTCAATAAGGGTGTGAAGTTTTTCTCGATTCATATGAGTGATGTTAGTTGATTCATTTTTATTATTATCTGCTCGCTTGTTAAATTAGCTCAAGGGGCATTATCATGCTGTTGAATGCAATAGCCGAACTTAACCCCCTTGCCTAGTGTTTTCTTAATCTAGCGAAATACTCTATTGTTTGTGGTCGGTGTCAGGCTGTATTACTTGCCACAAAATCTTGATTCATAAATTTTAACATAAGTTTAGATAATGATTAAAGGGCAACCCTTAAAGAAAGTCAATAATCCGTCAAATTTCTGCGCACATGTGCTTCATTGTCGCGCAAGTTGGTCGTTTTGAGGTTATTGCCCTACGGCCGTTCCCCCCACCTACTTTTCCCCGCCACCCTTGGGTATAATTCGCCTGAGGAGAAAAATGTCCGACTTAGCGCAGCAAAAACAGGTAACAGCAATCGTCCACGGCTACGTGCAAGGAGTTTCCTTTCGCTACCACACCCACCGCGCCGCCAACCGGCTGGGCGTGACGGGCTGGGTGGCCAATCAGCGCGACGGCACAGTTAAAGTAGTGGCCGAGGGGGATGAAGCCAGCCTGCGCCAGCTCGTCGCCTTTTTGCACGAAGGCTCCCCCGCCGCCCGCGTCCAGCACGTCGAGGAAACATGGGCCGAGGCCACGGGCGAATTTAGTAGATTCTCGGTTAACTACCTGGGCTAAGATTTCAAAAATGAATGATTTCACCGCAGAGGCGCGGAGAACGCAGAGGTTTTCTCTCTATTCTTAGAAACTCTGCGCCCTTTGCGTCTTTGCGGTTCGTTTTTCACTGTCCAAATTTAGAACAAGATTCAGAGTTTCACAGAGATGTTATGGTTGAAGAAAAAAGTAGGGTAGAGCGTCAACGATTGGCCTGGGTGGTGCTGCTGAGCAGCTTCGCCGTTTGCATGATTTTTACCATTGCTGTGCCCATCACGGCCAATGCGCTGCTGCAAAATCTCACTGAGTCGCTGGTGATTTTTGTGCAGGCCAACCAGGGCACGGTGGGCATCGACAACAGCACCGGCGACCGTACGGCGCTGCTGGCGGGGGAGGGTGGCGTGGTCATCGCCCCTGGCCAGCGAGTGCTGACGGGCGACACCGCCTCGGCGCTGATTGCCGTGAATCCGCCCAACGTGGAGGAACTGCTGGCCCGCTTGCAGGTGTACAGCAGCACTGACCTGACCTTGCTGGAGGCGGCGACGCCGCGCTTTGGCGTGAGTGACAAGGAGAACAGCCTGAGTGTGCGGCTGGACAACGGCCGTATCCGCCTCACCGTACCCGATTTTGGGGAACGGCCGTCTCAAATCCTCATCGCCAGCCCGCAAAGCGACATCACCATCCAGACGCCGGGGCAGTACACCATCCTCGTCAACAATGATGAGACGCAGGTGACGGTGCAGTCGGGGCGGGTGGTGGTAACGGCCGTAAATAGCGAAAATAGCCTCACCCTGGCCGAAAACCAGCGCGCCGTCGTGCCCACTGGCTCGGCCCCCGTCGGGCCGCTGGAAACGGAGCGCAACCTGCTGGTGAACGGCGATTTTAGCCAGGAGCTGAGCCGCTGGACCATCTTCCCCTGGAATGTGGAGCGGGCCGACCAGCCCGCCGGGCAGGTGCGCGTGCTGGATGCAGGCGAGGAGCCGCGCCTCAACATCAGCCGCGAGGGCGTGGGGCATGCCGATGTGCTGGTGCGCCAATCCGTCAACCAGGACGTCGCCGAGGTGGAGTCGCTGCGCCTGCTGGTCACCTTCCGCATCATCAACCAGTCGCTGGAAGTGTGCGGTATTGCCGGGAGTGAATGTCCGCTCTTTTTGCGGGTCAATTACGTGGACGGCAGCGGTTTCTCCAACACCTGGCAGCACGGCTTCTACGCCGTCGGCGACCCCATCCCCGGTGTGCAGCCCGACGGCTGCATCCCCTGCGCGATGATTCAAGACGTGCACGAGAAGGTGCCGCTCGGCCAGGAATATTTCTACGACATTGATTTAGGTGCCGAGATTTCCCGCCAGGGCCGCGTCCCGCCCCGCTTCATCGAGAGCCTCATTCTGGTCTCATCGGGGCACAATTTTGAGGTAGAAGTGGTGGATGTGGCGCTGCTGGCGGCTGACTAACGCTAGAAGTGCCAGGCACTGGGCACACGACCTTGGTAAATGAAGAACCTTCTGCCCAGTGCCTGGCACTTGGGAAAGCTGTTCCACGGGGGGGAGGGAGCCCCCGGGGCGTTTTGGGGCCGCGTGCGCCCGTGGGGGTTCCCCCCCGACGGGGTTAATCCAGCCCCGTCCAGTTTTTGAGCCATGCCTCCAAATCTTCAGGCTGGTTGGCAACAACGGCCGTAAATTTCACCCCCGGATAATGCTGCTGGAACCAGCTCGCCGTCAGCACTTCGGGCCAATGATGGGGGTTTACGGCCAGAACGTGCCGGTTCTCCAGATTGCCAATGCCCGCGTCATCTGCCGAGAAGCCGATGGTGAAACGGCCGTCATACCCCCCTCTCGCTGCCGCCAACACCCACTTCTGGCTGGCTGTCGGTGGCAGCAGCACGTAGACCCGCCGGTAGCTCAGCCGCGCCGAATCGCTGGGCACCAGCTGCACATTTCGCGCCACTTGCAGCAGGCGCAGCGCCAGCAGTCGCGCCCCAAAATCCCCCACAAAACGAATGTCGTACAGGCCATCCATGTCCGTGTTGAACTCGTAGCGCCACAGCGTGCGGTCGCCGTCCAGCGTTTTGCCTTTAGACGCCACTTTGCCCAGCGTGTCATCGGGGCGATTCACGATCAGCTCCACATATTTGTGCTCGCGGCTGGAGGAGATTACGGCCGTAATCGGTTCCCCCGGCTTCGGCTGTTCTGGCTCCAGGGCAATGTGCGTATCCCCAAGCCCCACAATATTCACCCCGCGCTTGTGCCGCCCGATGGGGCGCAAATACGCATTCCGCCAAAACACTGACTGCATCCGCTTGGGCAAATTGGGCGCCGACTTCACAAAAATAGTGATGATCGACGCTTCCGCTTCTGCCTGGACGCGCACTGTTTCCCAATGGCTCAACGGTTGAGAAACGTCACTCCACACAATCAGCGGGCTGGTCGGGTCCAGGCCGCCCGTCGGGTCGATGCCCACCTGCAAGTTCACATCGCTCGCTTCCAGCTGGCTGCCGGGCGAGGCGTCCTCGCTCGACCACGCCTGCCCTTCCACGCTCAGCTCGTACTGGTTGCCCGCCACGGAGGGGAGTTGCTGCCACAGGCCCGCCTCGTGCGTGCCCCAGGGGGTGCTCAGCTGCTGCGTCAGGCTGTCGTCCAGCGTGTAGGCGCTAAAAACGGGGGTGCGATTTTTCCAGTCCGGTGCGCCTGCGGCGGCGTCCAGCCACCAGGGTGCCCAGCCGGCGGCGGTAATCAAATTTTTATTGTCACGATACGGATGAAATGGTTTGCCGATACGGCCGTTTGTCAACAGTTCTTGTCTTGCCATAGTATCTTAAAAGGTGCGACGCACTTTCAAAGTGCGTCGCACCTATATTTGCGAATTTATGAAAACCCCAACCCCCGCTCCTTCATCGAAACAAACCGGTTGTGCCCAATGACGATGTGGTCCAGCACGTCGATGTTGAGCAGCGCACCTGCTTGCACCAGCTGCCGCGTCACGGCCACATCTTCGGGGGAGGGGGAGGGGTCGCCGGAGGGATGGTTGTGGGCCACGATGAACGCGGCCGCATTTTCCTTAATCGCTGCCCGGAACAGCTCGCCCAGGCGAATGACGGAGGTGTTCAGGCTGCCGATGTAGATGGTGGGCGTGGCCAGCACCCGGTTGCGCGTGTCCAGCAAAATCAGCCGCAGATGCTCCTTCTCCAAAAAGCTCATTTCCGACATGAGCAAATTGGCGGCATCGGCGGGGGAGGTGATGCGCGGCTTCTCTTCTGGCGCGGTAGTCAGCAGCCGACGGCCGATTTCCAACGCCGCCTTAATCTCCACCGCCTTGGCCGGACCAACGCCCTTCACCTCCATGAGTTCCGTAATCGAAGCCCGCGCCAATCCCGACAAATCCTTGAAGGTATTGAGCAATCGCTCCGCCAGCCGCAGCACGTTTTCGCCCGGCACGCCCACGCGCAAAATAATGGCCAGCAGTTCGGCGGTGGAGACGGCTCGTTCCCCCACTTTCAGCAGCCGCTCGCGGGGGCGGTCATGCTCGGCAAAGTCCCGCATCATGAGGGTGTAGGTGGGGATAGGTTCGGTTTGGGGGGAACGGCCGTTCTCGTCACTACGGCTTGTCATTCGCGTCGCTCATCAGCTCCAAAAACTCTTCCCATTCGTCAGAGGCCAGGTGCAGGGTGATGCTGCCTAGCTCCACGTGATAGATAAACCCCTCATCATCCGGGCTGCGCCAGACAGCGAAGTTTTCGCTTTCGGCAACCATATCGACTTCCATATTTTCATCTTTACTCATGGCTGATTAAATATCCTTTTTTGTGAAGATTGGCACGGCGTTTATTTAAAAAGGGGGCCTTGGAAAACAGGGGGGGGGGCTTTTTTTTTGTTTTTTTTTGTGTGTCCGGGGGGGCCCCTGGGGGGGGGGGTTTTTGCCGGGGGGGTTTTTTTTTTTTTTTTTTTTTTTTTTTTGGGGCCCGGGGGGGGTGGGGGTTTTTTGTTTTTTTTTTGGCCTGTTGGCCGTTTCTAACTCAAGATGACCCCAATTTTATACAGAGCAGCGCAAATGTACCAATTAAAGAGTGGGATGCAGATTAACGCCAATGACGCAGATAAAAAAGATCTGCGTTCATTAGCGTCTTAATTTGCGGGGGCGGTGTTGTCTGGGTTGTCCTGGTTTTGGGGGATGGTGGGGGGAGGAACGGCCGTACTCGGCGTTTTTACCTTCGTAAAAGGCATAAACTCATCTGAAAACGGATCCTGATCTGTCAGCTTGCAATAAATGTACATCCAAATAAGCCGGATGCTGGCCAGTACCGGCGCTGCCAGCAACACGCCCAAAATACCGGCTACGCTAGCCCCGCCTAAAACCCCCAAGATCACCGCCAACGGATGCAGCTTCAGGTGGTGCCCAATGATGCGCGGTACCAGATAATAATTCTCAAACTGGTAAATAAAGGTGTAAATACCCATCACCAGCACCGCAAACCAAAACGGCGACATCAGATTGCCCAACCAGCTAGACTCTGCCTGAATGGCCGCGATGAGTACTGCAGGAACGGCCGCTAAAATCGGCCCAAACGTTGGAATCAGCTCCATGAAGCCCGCAATCAGCGCCAGCGTCATCGCATTGGGCAGCCCAATGATGAGCGCCACAATAAACACAATGATGCCTACTACCATGCACAGCACCAGCTGCCCCCGCAAAAACGAGTTCCAGGTGATGCTGATCCCCTCGGTTAGCTGGTACAAATCGCTGTGGTACGATTTGGGGGCCAATTTAATGATCGACTCGAACAGCGTTTCATGATCCTTCACCAGATAAAACGACAAAAATAGCACCATGATCGTCCAGCCCACTGTTGAAATGGTGGCGGTAGCCAGACTGCCAAAAATGCTGATCGTTTGCCCGCCCAACGTTTGCACCACCTCAACCAGATTGCTGCTCAACGAAGCAAAAAGCTGGTCCAGCGACAGCTGATCTACCGGAATCACAATATCGTCTAGCAGCACAATCGGTTCCTGGAAAAATTCACCAATATCGCGAATGTACTGCGGCGTCCGATGGATGAAGTTGTTTACCTGAGTCACGATAGGATTGATGGTGCTAACCGGAATGGATACCAGCCCGGCTACCAGCAGCAGGTAAATCAGGCCAATAGACAGGTTGCGGCTGAGCGGCGTGCGCCTGGTAATCTGCGTTACCAACGGTTCGATGAGGTAGGCCACAATCATGGCCATAATCAAGGGCAGCAGCAGCAAGCGAAAGCGATAAAGCGCTAACGACAGCAAGATAAACAAGATCATGAGGACGAGACGTTTGTTGTTGTCACTCCAGGGGGGAGAGTTTGAGCGAACCGTACGTTTCATGGTCGGCACCAATTCCTATACAAAATGTTTTCAGGACAAATTAGGGTAGGACACACCCTGACTTTACTATTTTACCGGGAAAAACCTGTCATTGGGAATAACGTTTATCCAATGTTTTTTCCTCGGTTAAAAGTTGAACATAAAAAGCCCAGGCAGCTTTGGCCTGGGCTTTTATAACAGTTACTTGAAACCCATCGGGCTCTTAACGACGACCCCCACGGCCACCACCACGGTTATCCCGTCCGCCGCCGCGGTTATCTCGGCCACCACCACGGTTGCCACCGCCGCCGCTGCTGGGGCGTTTGGGTTTGTCATCTTCGCGGGCTTCTTCTAGCGTAAAGCCTTCCAAAACTGCCTTGCGCGATAGACGCACCTTGCCGTCTGGGGTGACGTCGGTCACCATCACCATTACCTCATCACCCAATTGCAGCGCATCTTCTACACTCTTCACGTGGTCAGCTGAGATTTGGGAGATATGCACCAGACCATCAATGCCGGGCAAGAATTCGATAAACGCGCCAAAGTCGGTAATCCGCACAACTTTGCCGGGGTAAATGGTGCCTGGTTCAGGCGACTTGGTCATCCCATCGATCTGTTTGACAGCCATTTCGGCTTTGGGGCCGTTGGTGCCTGCCACAAAGATGGTGCCATCTTCCTGGATGTCGATGGAGACTTCAAAAGTTTCTTCCAGGCTGCGAATGGTAGAGCCGCCCTTGCCAATGACTGCCCCAATTTTTTCTGGGTCAATCTTGATGCTAAGCATGCGGGGGGCGTTGGCATTCAGCTGGGCGCGGGGTTCGGCGATGGTTTCTAGCATGTTGGCCAGAATGTGCAGCCGCCCTGCTTTGGCTTGCTGCAAAGCCTGGGCCATCAGCTCTTTGGTGATGCCCGCAATTTTGATGTCCATTTGCAGGGCGGTGATGCCTTCGCTGGTGCCAGCAACTTTGAAGTCCATGTCGCCCAGGTGGTCTTCCATGCCCTGGATGTCGGTGAGAACGGCGAATTTTTCGCCGTCGGTTACCAGGCCCATCGCCACACCGGCAACGGGGCGCTTGATCGGCACACCGCAATCCATCAGCGCCAGGGTAGAGGCACAGACGCTGGCCTGGCTGGTGCTGCCGTTGGAGGAGAGGACTTCAGACACCACGCGAATGGTGTAGGGGAACTCATCTTCGTTGGGGATCATGGGGCGCAGGGCGGTTTCGGCCAGTGCGCCGTGCCCAATTTCGCGCCGTTTGGGGCCGCGCAGGAACCAGGTTTCGCCGGTGGAGAAGGGGGGGAAGTTGTAATGGTGCATATAGCGGCGGGTTTCGTCGCTGGTGAGACCTTCAATTTTTTGGGCTTCGCGGGGGGTGCCGAGCGTGGCCAGGGAAAGCACCTGGGTTTCACCGCGCTTGAACAGGCCGGAGCCGTGGGTGCGGGGGACGATGCCAATTTCGGAGGAAAGCGGCCGTACGGTGGTGTAATTACGGCCGTCTGGGCGAATGCCTTCGTACAAAATGCGGTCGCGCACGGCTTTTTTCTGCACGCTGGTGATTACCTCGCGCACTTCGCTGAGGTTGGTTGTTTCGTCTAACTCAAAGAAGTCGTTGACGATTTCTTCGCGCAGTTCGCCCATTTCGTCATTGCGTTCGTGCCGGTCGGTGGTGGTAGCCACGATTTCGGTGATGCGGTTGCCGATTTTGGCTTTTACGGCCGTTGCCAGCTCTTCATCCACGGCGCTGACCACAATCCCGCTCTTTTCTTTGCCAACTGCTGCTTGCATTTCATTTAGCATTTCAATAAACGGCTGCATTGCATTGTGGCCAAATTCCAGCGCTTCTACCAGAACTTCTTCGGTTACTTCATCGGCCCCAGCTTCCACCATAATGATGGCATCTTTGGTGCCGGCCAGGCGCAGATCGAGCTTGCTCTGGGCCATCTCTTGTAAGGTGGGGTTGGCCACAAATTCGCCATTGATCAAGCCCACGCGTACAGCGCCAATGGGGCCTGCCCACGGCACGTCGGAAATGTGCAGGGCGGCGCTGGCCCCATTCACGGCCATGATATCCAGGTGGTGTACGCCATCGGCGGAGAGCGTGGTGGTGATAATTTGAACTTCGTTGCGCATGCCTTTGGGGAATAACGGCCGTAACGGACGATCCGTCAGCCGTGACACCAAAACCGCATCCGTCGTGGCCCGCCCTTCACGCTTGAAGTAGCCACCCGGAATACGGCCGCCAGCATACATCTTCTCTTCATAATCCACGCTCAGGGGGAAGAAATCCAGCCCTTCGCGCACAGATTTAGACATCGTTGCGGTAGACAGCAGCATACAGTCGCCCACACGAATGGTGACCGCACCGCCAGCCTGACCCGCCAGTTTACCCGTGGCAATTGTAATCTCTTCATTGCCAATACGAGCGGTAAAATATTGTTCAGTACTCATTAGAAACTCTCCATAAGTTGATTGAGAAAGAAGCGAATGCCATGAAGCACAAACTGCCGGACAGATTGTATTTCACAACCTACCAGCGTTCGAGGCAGCAATGCGGGCTATGACGAAACGCTTTTTCGTTCGTTTTCGTTGGAGTGGATGGATTAGGGACTGGGGATTGGCACATACACCGGAAAATTACCGTATGTAACAATACCCAATTCCTAAACTGCCAGAGCCACGCCAAAAATAGACAAAGGGGTGACATCCGTGTCACCCCTTTGTTTGTTACCTCTCTAATTAACGACGCAGACCCAGACGGCCCAAAATCTCGCGGTACCGTTCTGGATGCCGTTTGCGCAAGTAAGCCAGCAAGCGACGACGCTTGCCAACCAGTTTCAGCAGACCCCGGCGCGAGCTTTCGTCGTGCTTGTGCAGCCGCAGGTGCTCCTGCAACTGCTTAATGCGACGATCAAAAATCGCAATTTGCACTTCGGCAGAGCCGGTGTCGCCTTCACTTCGAGCAAAATCGGTAATTAATTCGGCTTTTTCTGTACCATCTAATGGCATAAGGTTGAACCTCCAAAAACTTGAATTAGCCTGTAAGCCGCCGTGCCGATGTCGTCGTACCTCCAAGCCATCCGAGATTATAGCCCAAAAAAGCCACTTTACAAATTTATCATTGTGCCTTTAAGCGTGGCCTTACTCGCGTACAACAAAGGGCAGAAAGAGATTAACCTTAAAAATAGCCCCAACTGTATGGTTGCCGGTAACCTCAAGGGTGATTGGATTTTCGTTGCCAGACAGATCGCCTGTCCAGTTGATAAAAGTCCAGCCGGAATCGGCCGTAGCTGTTACTGTAATAACATCACCATACACGTAACTGGTTTTTTCCGGCATAATGCTGATGGTGCCATCTGTCGGGGGAACAATCGTAAACGTATACTGATTTTGCGTAAACGTGGCCGTGATACTTTTGGTGCTGTCCATGGTAATCGTTGTCGGATTGGTGTTGCCGCTCAAATCGCCGCTCCAGCCTGCAAACGTCCAACCAGGATCGGCCGTAGCGGTTACTGTTACAATTTCCCCATGCGTAAAAACTGCCTGATCAGGGTTTTTGCTAATCGTTCCATCCCCAATTGTGTTTGCTGATAAGGCAAAATAATTTAAGGCAAAGTCGGCGCTAACCGTATGATTGCCTGTAACCGTCAGCGTGGTTGGATTAACGCTGCCGGATAGATCGCCACTCCAATTCACAAAAGCCCAGTTGAGGTCCGCTGTTGCTGTAAACGTAATCACTTCCCCATAAACATATGTAGCCTTAACCGGTTCTTTATCAACAGACCCACCAGTAGAAGGATTTATCGTAACTGTGTATTGATTTTGGGTGAAGGTAGCCGTAATTGCTTTGCTGCTATCAATACCAATGGATGTTGGATTTTGGCTGCCACTCAAATCGCCACTCCAGCCTGCAAAAGTCCAACCAGGATCGGGTACAGCGGTAACGGTTACAACCTGTCCGTATGTATACGTTGGCAAGTCGGGGTCTTGGGTAATGGTTCCGTTACCTTCACTATTGGTAAGCAATGTGTAGGGAATTGGGGAGAAGTTTGCGCCAACAGTATGGTTGCCACTAACTGAAAGCGTCGTGGGGTTCGCGCTGCCGGATAGATCGCCACTCCAATTGGCAAACGTCCAACCGGGATTGGCAGTTGCCGTAAAGGTAATAACATCCCCATAAATGTACGTGGATTGATCCGGCTCCTTATCAATCGCTCCGCCTGCGGGGGGCGTGATCGTGACCGTATATTGATCCTGAGTAAATGTGCTCGTAACAACCTTGTCGCTGTTCATTGTAACGGTTACCGGGTTGGTGCTGCCACTCAAATCACCACTCCAGCCAGCGAACGTCCAGCCAGGATCGGCCGTGGCTGTAAAAGTCACAGCTTCGCCAGGTTCAAAGGTGGTTGTAGCAGGATCAGAGGCAACCACTCCATTTCCAGCTGTGTTCAAAGACAGAAACGTGGCTGGTGTGAAACTAATATCATGAATGCCAATACCGTGATCGGTTGGATCTGCTTGCACATCGGGGCCTTCTCGAAAATTGATAGTTACCTGTTTAATAGCCGAGTTGAACGTCACGGTTACATTGCCATCATCCAATCCATTATTACCATCAGTGCATGTGCCTGTCGCTACATTATCAACAATATCTACGCATGCGGGATTTGTTGCTGTCAACGTGGGCAATACCGAGTTACCCAAAAAGTCATAACCCAAGACTTCGACTTCTTCTACATTCGTATATGGAGGACCAACGATAACATCATCGGCCCTATCGATATCCATGATTATGAAAGATACACCAGTGGCCGATGTGGGCGAAATATCAGTGGTAAAAGTGATAGATTGGGTCGTGTTGAGGAAATCAACAGAAATAAACAGCGTATTTTCGGAAGTGCCACCAGTGATGTTTTGATTGATTTCTGGAGAAGAAGCGGTAAATTGGGATATGTCCCCAGAAGCTGAAAACGCAAAGTCAGTTGCCGGTGACCCAATGCCTGTAAAGGTTTGGCTGGTTGCGCTAGAGGACCAGCTGATCGTGTCCCAATCAAATACACTTGGGGCTGAAAATACAGGAATGACCAAAGAGAGCAGTAGAAAAACAATTGTAAATACGCCGGTAATTGCTAAGAGACGCTTGGGTTGAGGTTGATTCGGTTTAATATTCATGGCTCATTAAAGTGGACAATTACAATTAGGTGCAATTTATAATTAGTAAAAGTCAGTAGTTTGGTCTTACGCTAAAGGTTAAATCAGTATAACTATACAGATCCGAAGGATTTTCGCTCGACTAATTTGTCGTCAAAAGTTGCAAGCCTTTTGGGCTGCACAGAAAACTTGAGTAGTGATAAATCAATCTTATTGGGATTATAGTGTGCTCCGTGCATTACAATATTCTATTGCCAGCTTACATCCCCGATTAAGGGGGCCATTGCATGTTCGGTTGCAAATGAATATCTAATTTTGTGAAAACGCGCAGAGGCAGGTGAAGCACTATCTTTGCAGATTTTTGTAGTAGTCAATCGTTCCTTGAACAAAATTTCACCGCCAAGGACGCAAAGAGCGCAAAGTTTTTATCTTTAATACTTTGCATTCTTCGCGTGCTTTGCGGTTCAACCAATTCTTGACCATTACAATCTTTGCAGATTTTAAACCCACCAGAGATAGTGTCATACCCGCGTAGGCGGGTAGCCCTCTTTTCACTGGCGTGGATTCCCGCATTCGCGGAGCCTGCCCTCACGAAGGTGGGGGGATGACAATCAAAAGGGCAAAGATAGTGGTGAAGGTTGGCTCCCCAAGTTAGGGAAATGCTGCCAGATGTTCACGTTGGAGGTGGTGCGTTGAGATGGGCTAGCATTGACAAATTAAGAAAAAAAGATGCCCGCGAAGGCGGGCATGAGCGTTTTAGAGGTTAGATAAACTTTATGGTGGGCAAAAATTCTGGTGGCTGGCGGTGCTTTGTTGTCTGCTCGAAGGCATAGGCCAGGCGCAGCAGCGTTGGCTCTTGCCACGCCCCGCCGATGAATGAGATGCCTACCGGCAAGCCAAACACGTACCCGGCAGGCACGGTTACATTGGGGTAGCCTGCAACGGCCGTTGGCGAAGAGCTGGCCCCGCCGTAATGATCCCCGTTTACCCAATCGGTGGGCCAGGCGGGGCCACCTGTGGGAGCGATGATGGCGTCGAGTTGATGTATCTTGAGCGTGGCATCTATCCCTTCGTCACGGCTCAAGCGATGATTTTGGGCCAGCGCTTCCCGGTAGGCCGCGTCACTCAGCGCCCCTTTGGCTTGGGCCGATTCAAACAGTTCCTGGCCAAAGTACGGCATCACGACATCTTTGTGCGCTTCGTTAAATGCAATCAGGTCGGCCAGGGAGCGGTGTGGCACGGTGTCTGGCGTGTTGGCCAGGTACGCATTCAAGTCGTGTTTGAATTCGTACAGCAGCACCTCAAATTCAGAGTCGCCGAACTCCCCTTTGGTTTCAATGTTGGCTGGATCGATGATGGTGGCCCCAGCCCGGCGCATTGCCTGGATAGCCTGCTCGATGACGGCATCTACGTAGGGGTTGTGGCCAAAAAAGTTGCGCGAAACGCCGATTCTGGCTCCGTTTAGACCATCTTTGCCCAGGAACTGCGTGTAGTCAGCGTGGTTATGGTCTGCACTGGCGGCCGTGGCAGCGTCGCGTGGATCAATGCCAACGAGAGCGCCCAGCAGGATAGCGGCGTCCCAGACGGTTCGAGCCATCGGCCCAGCGGTGTCCTGGCTGTGGGAGATGGGGACGATGCCGGAACGGCCAACCAGCCCCACGGTTGGTTTAACCCCCACAATGCCGTTGGCGTGGGCGGGGCAGACTATCGAGCCGTCTGTCTCGGTGCCGATGGCGGCGGCGCACAGGTTGGCGGCTGCGGCTACGCCGGAACCGGAACTGCTGCCGCACGGATTGCGGTCTAGCGCGTACGGGTTGCGCACCTGGCCACCGGCGCTGCTCCAGCCGCTGCTGGAGCGCGAGGAGCGGAAGTTGGCCCATTCGCTGAGGTTGGTTTTGCCCAGGATGATGGCTCCGGCGGCGCGCAGTTGGGCGGCGACGAAGCTGTCTTGGGTGGCGAAGTTTTGGGCCAGGGCGACGGACCCGGCGGTGGTGGGCAGCGGGTCGGTGGATTCGATGTTGTCTTTGAGGAGGATGGGGATGCCGTGCAGCGGCCCACGCGGGCCGCTGGCTTGCCGCTCGGCGTCCAGCGCCTCGGCGATGGCCAGGGCGTCTGGGTTAACGGCGAGGACACTGTTGAGGCTGGGGCCGCTTTGGTCGATTTGCTGGATGCGTTCCAGGTAAAACTGGACGATCTGTTTGGCGGTCATTGTGCCGCTGCTCATCATTTCTTGTAGCTGGGGAATGCTCCACTCTGCCATCATTTTTTCCTTAATGCGCTGGTTATTGGTGCCTGGCACGGGTCAAACGATCCTGGTAATTGTGGGTTGTTCTGACCCGTGCCAGGCACCTTGAGGATTACTTCAAATCAAACTGTTCGTATTCGTTTTCGCTGGGGAGGCCCCAGACGGCCCAGAAGGTGCCGGTTTTGGGCTGCATGATAGCTGCGCCGCAGGATTCTACGTGGAACGGTGGTTGGGCGCGGACGCAGATGGCTTGTGGGTCGCGGGTGAGGGCGATGAGGTGGTGGATGGTTAACGGCCGTTCCCCACCCAACAGTTCCCCCGCTTTCTCCAATCTTGCCTCTGAACTGGCTTGTGCCGACGGCGGGCGCGTTTGGGCAAACTTGTTCGTGCTGGGCAGCAGGCAATGGTTGGTATGAATCAGCGGTTCGCCTGCCAGCGGGGTGACGACGTGATGGCTGGACATCGCTTCAACGTTGTAGCCGCGGCCTGTTTTGTCGAACAGCAGGTAGTTGTGGGCACCGGCCAGTTTGGCCTCGGTGATGCAGGCCAGGGCGTCGTCGATGTTGTCTTGCTGGAGTATTTTGCGCACCACAAACGGCCAGGTGACGCCAATTTGCCCATCGGCCCCCAGCAGGTTGTTGATGCCGACGCAGATGCCGTGGGCGTTCATGCCAATTTGGCCCAGGCAGCCGGTGGTGGTGAAAACGAGGCTGCGCGGTGCGTCGTCTGGCTGCACGTCTAGCAGGATGACAAATTCGGTGGCGGTGTCGTGCATGTCCCAGGTTTGGCCGAAGAAGCCTGCGCCGTCGGCCGCGCCATCGGGCACGATGAAGGCGGTGCAGTCGTCTACGGGCAGGCGGGCGCTTCGCGGGATAGAGAGGCTGTAAACGGTGTCTACAAAATCGGTGAAGCCGCCGACGATGAGTAGTTCGGCCGGGGAAAGGCCGGTCGCGTCGGCGAGGCCGTGCAGTTCCTGGTACAGGTCGGGGGCGTACGTTTGGTGGTGGGGCAGGCACATTTCGGCGATGGACAGCACTTCTTCACGGGGCAGGGGGCCGCCGCTCCAGAGGCCGTCGCAAACGAGCTGGACGCGCTCTTCGGTGTAGCGTCGGATGTCGTTTCGGTAGGAACGGCCGTGTTCAACCCCCACTTCATACGGGCTGCCATTGGCTTTTAAGACGCGAATTTTTTTAGTCATGTGATTTCCTTAAAAAATAGAACGCTGATTTTCCTGCTCGTCCTGATCAGGAAAATCAGGGGAATCTGCGTCCTATTCGTGTGATGTTTAGATACATGATCTTACGGGAGTTTTGCCACATAGTGCGGATTTTGCCAAACGATGAGCGCGGCCCAGTTGTCGGAGTTGCTGTCGTCGATGTAATTTTTGAGTAATCCTTTCACCTGGAAGCCGTTGCGCAGCTGCATGGTGAGGGTGGGATCGAATAGGTTGCCTGCGACAACTTTGTCTACGTATTCTGGGATAGTGAGCTGGCCGCGATACTTAGGATAGCCGGGCAAAACGCCACCGGCGACGATGCCTTTGCGATTGGTTTGGATGACCAGTTCCTTGCGGGCGTTGTAGAGCAGGCGGCCAATGCCCCGGCCGCGAAAATCGGGATGCACGCTGATGTCGGCACCGTAGTAGTAGTCGCCATCCGGTTCGTGATTGGTGTAGTAGCCGCCCGCGATGATTTCGTGGAAGGTGTGGCGCGGGTCGTCGAAGTCGAAGCTGTAAAAGAAGCCGGAACCGAGGGCGACGACACGGCCGTTTACCAGCACCACAAATTCACCCTCAGGAAAAATCTCACAATGTTTGAGGAAATGTTTTTCCTTCATCAACTCCTGCTCGCCCAGGGTGGGGAAGCAAGCCCGCTGTAAGTCGGCCAGCGCCGGGGCAAATTCGGGGCGGATGGTGGTGATTTCGATTGTTTCATTCATCAGGTTCTCTCAAGTTCGTGATAAATTTTGACGCAAAGGTGCAAAGAGGCAAAAGGTTTGAAGAAGGCAGTGCAATCAGCAAACATTCCAATCTTCTTTGCCCCTTAAATCCTTTGCGTTCTTTGCGTCAAAAATGGTTCTCATTACGATACTTGGTAATCCGGGTTGGGCCAGATGATAAGCGCACACCAGTTGCTAGAGCGAGGGTAGACGAAAAAATCTTTGATGGGCCGGATGAGCTGGAAGCCGTTGCGAATTTGCATGGAGAGCGTGGGATCGTACAGCTCGCCAGCGACGACTTTGGCCAGGTAGCTGTGGATGTCTAGCGTGGCTTCGTGCTGGCCGTAGCCGGGCAAAACGGCCGCTGCCACAAACCCTGCCTTGTTATACTTTTGAATCACCGCTTTGCGTCGGTCGTAAATGGCGCGGCCAATGCCCCGCCCACGATAATCGGGATGCACGGCCATGTCGCTGCCGAAGTAGTAACGGCCGTTCCAATCGTGCAAATTACGGCCGTCTAGCGTGTACAAAAGGTCATCCTCGGTGGGCGGCAGATTCTCCAGGTTCAGATTGGTAAAAATGCCGGTGCCCATCCCCACCACCGTGTCGCCATCCAGGGCGATCACGGTGCCTTCCGGGAAAATCTGGGCCAGCTCGCGCAGCTCTTTGGCGGTGTACTGGTCCCCCGGCGGCATTTGCGGGAAGCAGGTTCTAAGTAATCGGGCAACTTCTCTGGCGTGTCTTTCTTCGATTGGTTTGTAGGTGATTTGGTTCACTTTTGTTAAGTGAAAAGCGGTCCGTGAGGTATGATGCGTGATGCGTGAGAAATTGATCACGCATCACGCATCACGCATCACTTATTACTTTTTACTTCCTCCTGAGGGTTGTTGTTGGGTGATGCAATGGATGTTGCCGCCGCCCAGCAAAATTTCGCGGGCGTAGACGCCAATCACTTTGCGATCGGGAAATAAAATTTGGATCGTTTCGAGCGCGGCCGTATCGAACCGATCGTTAAATTGCGGCACGATGACGCCGCCGTTGGCGACGTAATAGTTGATGTAGCTGCCCGCCAACCGCTGCGCAGGCGGTCGCGGATAGCTGCCGGGCAGGGACACAATCCCAGCGGCTTCTGCGGCTGAAATGGTCATGGGGGTGGGCTGGTGAATTTTGACGACTTGCAACGGCCGTTCCCACGCATCCACTTCCCGACTCAACTGCTCAAACGCCGCCAGCGAGATGGGGTACTGCGGGTCGTCGGTGTCGTCGGTCCAGGTGAGGGCGACCACGCCGGGGCGAACAAAGCAGCAAAGGTTGTCGATGTGGCCGTTGGTTTCATCGGCGTGTACCCCTTCGGCAATCCAGATCACTTTTTGCACGTTGAGGCAGCGGCGCAGCACCGCCTCCACCTCGTCGCGGCTGCGGCCGGGGTTGCGCTGCGGGTCCAGCAGCGATTGCTCGGTGACGATGAGTGTGCCCTGGCCATCCACGTCAATCGCGCCGCCTTCCATGACGAGATGGGCTTTGTAACGGCCGACTCCCAACAGCCCCAGCACCTGACTGGCCAACCGATCATCCGCTTTCCAATCGGGGTACAGGCCGCCCCAGGCGTTAAAGTCCCAGTCGATGCCGCGTACCTCACCCGCGTCGTTGACCACAAAGGTGGGGCCGTTGTCGCGCATCCAGGCGTCGTTGTACGCCAGCGTAATCAGTTCTACGGAGGATGGGAGTTGGGCGCGGGCAGTCGCATACGAGGCCGCCGAGACGCCCATCCAGACGGGCTCAAAGCGGGCGATGGCGCTGGCCACCTCGATGAAGGCAGCTTGCGCGGGACGGCCGTTTTCACGCCAGGTATCGGGCCGTTCCGGCCACAACATCCAGCAGCCCGCATGCGGCTCAAATTCGCCCGGCATGCGGAAGCCGTCGTCTATGGGGGTCGTGGGAAGTGGGTTTTTCTGCGTCATGCAGGGAGGGCAGTTGAAAGGCAGAAGGCAGAGGGAAGAAGGAAGAAATGCTGCTTCTTCCTTCTTCCTTCATAATTCTTCCTTCTTACTTTCCCATCTCGCCCTCCGCATCGCCTCCTGTCCAGGTTAGCCATTTGTTCGGCGTAATCTGGATAAGCAAATCGTATTCGTCGTCGGTGGCAAAGTTCCAGCTGTATTTGGCCTGGAACAGTTGGTTGAGGGCTGGATCGATGGGCGGCGGGACGGTGACGGCCGTTCCCTCACAAATCACCACGCGCACCCCATCCTCCAGCGCCAGCGACGCCTTCGGGTTACGCGCCAGGTTGTGCGCCTTCACGCTGCCGGATTGGATGCCGAGGTAGAAACGGCCGTGCCACCACACAAACCAAACCGGCACCAAATGCGGACGGCCGTCCGCCCGATTCGTCGCCAGCCAGATGTTGCGCTCAGTTTGCAGTCGCTGCTCCGTTTTCTCGTTCATGATTTTTTTGATGCGTGATGCGTGAGAAAATCACGTTTCACGCATCACGTTTCACGCATCACGTTTCACGCATCACGTTTCACGCATCACGTTTCACGCTACCTCATCCACCGCCACACGCAAAATCCCCATCCCCTCCTCAATCTCCGCGTCCGTTACCGTCAGCGGGGGCAGCAGGCGGATGCAGTTGCTGTACAGCCCGGCGCGAATGGTGATGAGGCCGCGCGCCAGCGTGCCCGCCGTGATTTTGGCCGTGGTGTCCATGTCCGGCACCTTGCTGGCAGCGTCTTTCACAATCTCCATCGCCAGCATCGGCCCCAGCCCGCGCACATCGCCAACGATGTGGGGATGCGCCGCCTGGATTTGCTGCAAGTGGCCGCGCAGCTGCTGCCCAACTTCGTTGGCACGGGCCAAAAAGGCGGGGTCGCTAATCAGCTTGATCGCCTCGATGGCCGCCACGCAGGCCAGCGGATTGCCGCTGTAGGTGCCACCCAGCCCACCCGGATGCGGCGCATCGACAATTTCCGCCCGGCCGGTGACCGCCGCAATCGGCATGCCCGCGCCCAGCGATTTGCCCGTGGTGATGAGATCGGGCACGATGCCGTAATGCTCGCAGGCAAACAGCTTGCCCGTCCGGCCAAAACCACACTGAATCTCATCGGCGATCATGACGATGCCGTGCTGGGTACACAGCTGGCGAATCCGCTCCAAAAAGCGGGGCGGCGTGGCCAAAAAGCCGCCTTCGCCCTGCACCGGCTCGATGACGATGGCCGCCACGGCGCTGGGGTCCACCTGGGCGATGAGGGCGTTTTCCAGCTGCCAGCAGGACCACTCGACAAAGCTTTCCTCGCTCATCTCCTCCGGGCGGCGATAGAGGTTGGGGAAGGGGATGCGGTAAATTTCGGGGGCGAAGGGGCCGAATCCTTTTTTGAACAGGCCGTATTTGGAGGTCATGGCCATCGTCAGGTTGGTACGGCCGTGATACGCCCCCTCAAAGACGATGATCGCTTCCCGCCCGGTGTAGGCTCGCGCCATTTTAACGGCCGCTTCCACCGCCTCGGCCCCGCTGTTGGCCAGCATCGTCTTCTTGGCATGGTCGCCTGGGGTGACCTGGTTGAGCAGCTCGGCCACCTCCACCAGCGGCTCGTAGCTGGCGACGATGGAGCAGACGTGCACCAGATTTTCCGCCTGCTGCTGCAAAGCAGCGACGACCGTCGGCGGGCAGTGCCCCACGGCCAGCATGCCGATGCCGCCCGCGAAATCCAGCAGGGTGTTGCCATCGACGTCGTGAACGGCCGTACCCACCGCCCGCTCCACCGCAATCTGGGTCAGCTTCGCCCCGCCACGCGCCAGCGCCGCTTCCCGCCGCGCCACAATCGCCTGACTTTTTGGACCGGGGATTTGAGTTACTAAATTGATTGTTCCCATGTTATTTTGTGTGGGGTTTTGCTTCCCCAACTCTCCTTAAAAATTAGCAACTTTGGTCATCTTTTCCCTCCCCCTAACCCCCTCCCGAAGGGAGGGGGGACCAGATTCCCTCCCCCTTTGGGGGAGGGCTAGGGAGGGGGCGAGGCTTAACAATTAAACCGATTCCTGAACATGTGCAAACGCTAAATCCAACTTCTCCAGCGCCTCTTCGACGTGCTCCTGGGCGGCCATGAGCGGTGGGGCGATGCGCAGCGAATTGCCCAACATGCCGCCCTTGCCGATGAGCAAGCCCGTTTTACGGGCAGCTTCCATGACGGCGTTGGCGTGCTGCGGCGCGGCTGCCTTGCTTTGCCGGTCGCTCACCAGCTCCACGCCCTGCATCAGCCCGCGGCCGCGCACCTCGCCGATGAGCGGATATTTTTTGGCCAGCGCGTGCAGGCCATCCTCCAGCAGCTGGCCGATGGCGGCGCTGCGGGCGGGGGTATAGCTCTCCATCATCTCTTCCAGCGTGCCAATTGCCGCCGCGCAGGCGATTGGATTGCCGCCAAAGGTGCTGATCGTCAGCCCCGCGCCGACGGCGCTCTGGGCAATCTCTGGCGCGGTGGCCACGGCCGAAAGCGGCATCCCGTTGGCGATCCCCTTGGCCATCGTCATGATGTCTGGCTTCACGGCGCTGTGCTGATGGCCCCACCAGTGCGTCCCGGTACGGCCGAATCCCGTCTGCACCTCATCAATAATCACCAGGCCACCGTGGGCGCGGGCAATGTCGGCCGCCCCTTCCATGTATTCCGGCGGCAAGGTGATGAAGCCGCCGACGCCCTGAATCGGCTCCATGATGAGCGCGGCAATCTTGCCGGAGGTCATCGTTTTGATGACGTCTTGCAGATCGTCCAGGCAGGCCTGCACAAAGCTTTTTTCGTCCAGCCCGCCGAGAGCGCGGTAGGTGTAAGGCGTCATGGCATGGCGCACGTAACCGATGTGCACCGGTCCCATCCGCCACGCCCCTTGCCCCGTGAGGGTCATCGCCAATTGCGATTTACCACTGTAGCCGTGGCGCAGGGCGATGATTTCGGTGTTGCCGGTGTGGACCTGAGCCATGAGAACGGCCGTTTCATCCGCATCCGTCCCGCTGGCCCCAAAGTAGAAGGTGTCCAATCCTTCTGGCGTAATCTGGGCCAGCATCTCGGCGTACTCGATGTGCGCCTGGTTGGGGTAGAGGGTGGAGCTGTGGATCAGTTTGTCTAGCTGCTCGTTGATGCGCTGGCGCACACGGCCGTTGTTGTGCCCTACGCTGGTCGTGAGAATCCCGGCGAAGAAGTCTAGATATTTGTTGCCGTCCACGTCCCAGACGTACATGCCGTCGCCGCGATCTAGCGGCAGGGGGTCGGCGTAGTAGAGAATCTGGTTGGGCCAGAGGTGTTTCTTTTGCTTGGTGATGAGTTCGGTTGATTTTTTCATAAGGTCTCCGTTTTATATGGCTACAACGAATTTGAGTAATTAACGAATGGGAAGAGCCAGAAAAAAATTCGTTGTTTACTCCAATTCGTTGTTGTCTTTTGTTATTAACCGCCCATACACCTCCGGGCGGCGCTGGTGTAAGAGGGGGAAGAGGGTGCGCCATTGGTCGAACACGGCCGTATCCAACACCGCCACAATCACCTCCGTCTGGTCCCGGCTGGCCTGGGCCAGGATGCGGCCCATCGGGTCGCAGATGAAGCTGCTGCCGTAGAAGGTGACGCCTTCCTGCCCCACGCGGTTGGCGGCGGCGATGAAGACGCCGTTGGCAATCGCCTGCCCACGCATGACCGTTTGCCACGATTCGGCCGTATCGATCTCCGGCGCGTCTGGTTCCGAGCCGATGGCGGTGGGGTAAAAGATGAACTCCGCGCCGTTGAGGGCATAGATGCGGGACAGTTCGGGGAACCA
Organism: Candidatus Leptofilum gracile; assembly: GCA_016713825.1. Lineage (GTDB taxonomy): Bacteria > Chloroflexota > Anaerolineae > Promineifilales > Promineifilaceae > Leptofilum > Leptofilum gracile. The sequence goes on from JADJOJ010000010.1 coordinate 528,060, forward strand.
TTGATCGTAGCAGGTGGGAACGGCCGTTTTTACCCCCGCCACCTCATGCACCGGAAACTGATCATAGCCGCCGTAGTAATAATCCTCGTAGTAGCCCGCGCCCTGGGGAATGTGTACTTTGCGCGTCAAGCCCGCCAGCTCCCCGGCGGGATTATGGACGGTGGCTGTGTCCCAATAAATACCGTCTTCCGCTCTTTCAAAGATGCTGCCCAGCAGGAACACCCCGTTTTGCCGCGCCAGCTCGCCAAAGACGGCATCACTCTTGCCGCCGCGCACTGGTTCGGCCCAGGCGGTGTTGGCGTCATCCTTCACGCTGGCAAAGTAGGGCGACAGGGAAAACTCTTGCAGGCAAACGATCTCGGCTCCGCGAACGGCCGCTTCCGCCACCAGCTCCCGGTACGTCTTGATCATCTCGGCCCGGCTGCCCGGCCAGCTTGTTTGAATGAGGGCGATTGTTGTGTTTTTCATACACTGTCCAAAAGAGTTTTTACTTCTTCATTCAATCTAAACCGTTTGGATGCATCTTTTAATTCATTGAAGAAATTCGGCCGTTCCTTAATAAACGGAAATAGCTCAGGAAAATATGCTCGATGATTTGAGACAAATGATTCACAAATGGTAACCCCGAGGATATTTGTCTTGATTTTTGTATTCTCGTCACTGGCTAATTCTTCAAACCAATCGAACAGCTCATTTAGCCGTTGCATATTTGAGTTTTGGACGAGTTCAAGTACAAACCACGCTACCAAATTATCGAAGACAATTGTGCTTCCTAGGCGGATATCATCTTCTCTTTCTTCAAATGGAACTGAATAATCAGTTTCAGGAGCATTGTAAAGTTTCTCGATCCATTCCTCGCGTGGATCTTGAGGAATACCGAAATTTTCCTCTTTGTATGCCTCCCAAATCTCAGGAATTTTTTCCAGCGTTAGCGGCTCAACATCCTTCATCCGAATCATGACTTTTCACTTTTTACTTATCACTTGCAACTTGCAAACTTGCCACTCGCCTACTTCTTCAAATCCCCCAAATCTGCGTTGCCGCCAGCTTGCCCGGCGCGCCCATGACGCAGCCGCCAGGGTGCGTGCCGGAGCCGCATTGGTAGTACCCTTTGATCGGCGTGCGGTACTGGTTCCAGCCCGGTGCGGGGCGGAAAAAGTACATTTGCGGCCCCATGAACTCCCCGGCGAAGATGTTGCCCTCGCTCAGCCCCACGGTGCGCTCGATGTCCAGCGGCGTCACCACCTCGCGGTGCAGCACCAGGTCGCTGAAGTTGGGGAAGAACTCGGTGAGTGTGGCCTGCACCGTGTCGCCCAGATTTTCCCGCTCCGTGTCCCAATCGCCGCCTTTGAGCTTGTACGGCGTGTACTGCACAAAGCAGGACATGATATGTTTTCCCGGCGGGGACATGTCGGGGTCAATGGTGGATTGGATGGCGCAGTCAATGTAAGGTCTCTTGCTATACCAGCCATATTTCGCATCATCAAACGCCCGCTCGATGTAATCCACCGTCGGGCCGATGTTCATGAAGCCCCGGAAAATATCGGTGCGGCCGGGCAGCGTCGGATACTCCGGTAGGCCGTCCAGGGCAAAATTCACCTTGGACGACACCCCCTGGAATTTGAACTTCTCAATCGTTTCCACCAGGTCGGTGGGCAAATCGCGTGGCTCGACGAGCTGCAAGAAGGTGCGGCGCGGGTCCAAGGCGCTGATGATCGTGTCGCCGTACAGCTCGTCGCCGTTTTGCAGCGCCACGCCAATCGCCTCACCGTTTTTGGTGATGACCTCGCTCACGCCTGCGTTCAGCCGAATTTCGCAGCCAAACGCCTGCGCGGCGCGGGCCACCGCCTGGGTAAAGCCGCCGTTGCCCCCCTTGTGGAAACCCCAATCGCCAATGCTGCCGTCAAAATAGCCCAGCTTGTGGAACAGCAGCACCAGCCCCGACCCCTGCGAGCGCGGCCCCACCTTGGTGCCAATCAGCCCGCTAGAGCAAAACGCCGCCTTGATGACGTCGGTTTCGAAATAGTCGTCCAGCAGGTCGGCGGCGCTGCCGGTGAGCAGCCGGGTGAGCAGGTGCAGCACCTTCGGGTTTTGCCGCCCCAGATGTGCGCCCACAGATGCCAATCGAGCCAACTCTTCTGGTTCGCTGCTGGTGATGTCGGGTGGGATGCTGTCCACCAGCGGTTTCACTGCCTGCACCACCTGCTTGATGTCGTGCCAGTAATCTTTGTACGCCTCCGCATCCTTGGCCGAATGGCGGGCGATTTCGTGGTAATTTTGCTGGCTGTCGGCCCCCAGAAACAGGTAGTCGCCGTTTTCGGCGGGGGTGAAGTTGTTGGGCATCGGCAGCACCATCAGGCCGTGTTTCACCAGCTCCAGCTCCTGAATGATGTCCGGCCGCAGCAGGCTCAGCGCGTAGGAGAAGGTGGTGAATTTGAAGCCGGGCTTCAGCTCCTCGGTGATAGCCGCCCCGCCAACGAGGTGGCGCTTCTCCAGCACCACCGTTTTCAGACCCGCCCTGGCCAGGTACGCGCCGTTCACCAGCCCGTTGTGCCCACCCCCGATTACAATTGCGTCGTATTTTTCAGACATTTGCTTACCTTTCCGAAAGTCCCGGCCATAAATGGCCGGGCTAAAATGTTCATGTGAATCCACACCGGGCAATTTTATTGCCCCACCAATTAGCCTGGGGCTTCAGCCCCAGGTCTTCGAACCATCACCGTTTTTTATGCGGCGGATCATAAAACGGCAGCCGCACCACGTTGGCCCGGACGTATTGGGGTCGATGCACAATCATCAGCTCGATGTACGCTTCGCTGCCGGGTGTGCTGAGGTGCGGCGGTACCTTGCCGATGGCGATGTGCCGCTTGAGCAGCGAGGAGTACATCAGGCTGGTGGCGTAGCCCAGGTAGTTGCGCTCCGCGTCGTAGAGCGAGTGCGCTTCTTCGATGGGCGTCGTGTCCTTGGGCGGGATGAGGCCGAGATTTTCGTACGTCTGGTCGTAATGCTGCCAATCGAGCATGAGGCCTACCGTTTTCCAGCGGGAGGTTTTGTTTTTGATTTCGTTTTCGATGGCGGTGCGGCCGATAAACGGCCGTTCCTCACCCCCCAACTTGCGAAACATCCAGTCAAACCCCAGCTCCAGCGGCGTCTCCCGCTGCCCATCGACCCAGGCGTGTTTGGCCGAGGCAAAATCGACATCCAGCAGCAGCAGCCCCGCCTCGATGCGGGCCATCTTCAACGCCCACAGCCCCATCGGCATGATGTTGTAGCCCGTACCCGCCGCCATCAGCGCATCCCAGACCGCCAGCGCGTCATCGGCCTTGATCCACAGTTCGTAGCCCAGGTCGCCAGTGTAGCCCGTGCGGGACAAAATAACCGATTTCTTGGCAACTTTGGTTTGGGTGACGTGGAAGTAGGGCAGGTCGGCGGCCGTTTTGGTCAACTGCGCCAACACGGTGCGCGAATGTGGTCCCTGCACCGCCAAAATGCCGTACTCCTTGGAAATGTCGCTAATTTCCACCCGGCGACGGCCGATTAAGTTAGAAAAATAAAGCAAATTTGGCTCGGCGGCGGTGAGCAGGAACTCGTCGTCGCTCAGCCGCAAGACCACGCCATCCTCCAGCATGTAGCCGTCGCTGTCGCACCAGATGGTGTACTGCGCCTGCCCCGGCGGGCAGCTGCGGATATCCCGCGCCAGCACACCTGCCAAAAAGCTCTCGGCGTCTGGCCCCTGAATGCGGTATTTAAACAGCGGCGAGGTGTCGAACACTGCCACGCCGCTGCGGATGGCGAAATATTCAAACAGGGTTGAAAATTGATAATTTTGCGCCGCCGCGTAGCCAGACCAATGCTTCCACAGCATTGTTTCGCTCAGCGCGGCGAGGCGGGGATAGAAGGGAGTTGTTTTGACCATTTTTGTTCCTGTTTCTGACCGCCCGGCCATAAAGACCGGAACACCCGGCCATAAATGACCGGGCTATTTATGAAAGCCTCTACGAGGCTGTTTCCAGCCCCAACGGGGCTTCCATCTACTAGCCGGGGGCTTCAGCCCCCGGTGATCTAACCGATTACCGATTACCGTTCACCGATTACCGACATTCTTCAAGTGCCTCTGTAAAAATATGTACGGCCGTATCCATCTCCGCCGCCGTCACCACCAAAGGCGGAATCCAGCGGATGACGTTGCCGTAGCTGCCGCAGGTGAGCAGGAGCAGGTTGCGGGCTTTGCAGGCATTTGCAACTAAAGTTGCTCGGTCCGCATCCGGTTCGCCGTTGGGCTGGGTGAACTCCACGCCCACCATCAAGCCCAGGCCGCGCACATCGCCGATGACCGGATGTTTGGCCTGCAAGCGGCGCAAATCGGCGATGAGCTGCTGGCCGCGGGCGGCGGCGTTTTCCACCAGCTTTTCCTCGCGGATGACGTCGATGGTGGTTTTGGCCGCCACCAGCGCCAGGGCATTGCCGCCGCCGTAGGTGCCGCCGTGGGTGCCCGGCTTCCACTGCCGCATCAGCGCCTCGCTGGCCCCGATGGCCGAGATGGGCATGCCGCTGCCCAGCCCCTTGGCCATGACGATGATGTCCGGCACGATGCCGGCGTGGTCGAAGCCGAAAAATTTGCCGGTACGGCCGAATCCACTCTGCACCTCGTCCACAATCAGCAAAATGCCGTGCTGGCTGCACAGCTGGCGCAGCTCCTGCATAAATGCGGGCGGGGCGGGCACGTAGCCGCCTTCACCCAACACCGGTTCGATGATGATTGCGGCCGTTTCATCCGGCGCGGTCTGGCTTTTGAGCAGCAAATGGAGCTGCTTCAGGCACCATTCCGTCGTCTCCTCTTCGTCCCAGCCGAAGTAGTAGCTGTACGGGAACGGCGCGGTGACGATGCCGCCGGGCAGCGGCTGGTAGTTGTAGCGGTAGACGTACTTGGAGGTGGTCATCGCCATCGTTTGGGCGGTACGGCCGTGGAAACTGCCCTGGAAGACGACGATGTTGCGCCGCCCCGTCGTTTGCCGCGCCAGTTTCACCGCGCCCTCTACCGCTTCCGCCCCGCTGTTGGAGAAGAAAAAGTTGTCGATGGTTGGTGGCGTCACCTCGTTCAGGGCGTTGGCCAGTTCGATGGCGGCGGGCGTCATCACAATGTTCATCTGGCCAAAGATGAGCTGCTCTGCCTGTGCCTGAATCGCCTGCACGATGCGCGGGTGGCTGTGCCCGGTGTTCATCACGCCAATGCCGGAGGTGAAATCGATGTACTGGTTGCCGTCAGCATCATAAAGAAAGATGCGCTCCGCCCGCACCGGCTGCATCTCGGTCAGGTGCGTCCAGACGGGGGAGAGGTGGTTGGTTGTGGACATGTGTGTTTCCTTTTCCCCTCCCCCTAGCCCCCTCCCGAAGGGAGGGGGAACTAGATTCCCTCCCCCGCCGGGGGAGGGTTAGGGAGGGGGACTTGAATAGTTACTTACTTATCAAGAATCGCTCGCGCGACTTCGCGCGCGGCCCGCACCCCCGTCTCGTACGCGCCGTGCACGGTGGCGTAAAAGTGGGGATGGGTCGCTTCGCCCGCGAAAAATAGCTGCTGGTTGATGGGTTGGGCCACGGTTTGGCGGTCGTCGGGCTGCTGGCCGACCTGGTCGAACGAGTAGCTGCCGTTAGCCAAGGGATCGTTTTGCCAGTTGGTGCGCACGTACGCCTGCGGCACGGGAATCGGCCCAAATTCGTCGCCAAACAGCCGACTCATGACGGCCAACGCCTCGGCGAGCAGCCGGTCGTCGCTCCAGCGGTTAATTTCCCGCGCCCGCCGCCCGGCGTGGGAGACGGAAATGAGCGGCGTGCCGCTGTAATAGCCCAGGTTGAGCCAGGCGTTGAACAGATCAGTATCGGCTTCGCCCACGCAGCTAAAAAGCTGGGTCTGCCGGGGCCAGTAAAATTGATCAAAGCGCAGGGCCAGCTTTTCGTAGTTGCCAAAGCCGATGCGCTGTATCGCTTGCTGCTTGGCGGCGGGCAGCGGCGGCTCAAACTGAATCTGGCCCGATTTAAGCACGCCCAGCGGCAGGGCGATCACCACCCGGCTGGCGCTGAATTCGCCGCGATTGGTCTGGACGTGTACCTGGCCGGGCGTGGTGGTGATGTGGGTTACGGCCGTTCCCACCCTAACATCCAACCCTGCCGCCAAATAATCAATCAGCGCCTTGTAGCCGCCGCCGTGCAGCAGCAAATCGCCGCCGGGCAGCTTCACGTACCGGCCGCCCAGCGCCCAATCGATCAGCTCCCAGTCGGCGTTGTCGTTGTACTCGGCGCGGATGATAGCCCAGTAGCGGAAGCCCGCCTGCTCGTCGGGTGTCATCGTTTCTGGCTGGGGCAGGCCGTGCTCTACCCACTCCTTTAGGCTGCGCGCTTCGCTGCCGGGCGGCTGGTAGAGGATGGAGGCGTCGCTCAGGGCCACGGCCGCTTCGGCCAGCCATTGGCCTTTGGCGAATTCGGCCGTGTTGAGTGAGGTGCCGCTGGGGCTGTAGGCTTGAACGGCCGTACCCGACCGGTTCACAAAGTCCGTCTGCCCCATCCCCACGCCCAGCTGCTCCGCCAGCGGCGTCAGCGGATTGCCGTCCGGGCCGTGAATCCAGGCCGCGCCCAAATCGACCGAATTGCCCAGGCTGCTGTCTGTGTGCGTGCGCCCGCCCAGTCGCTCCCGCGCCTCCAGCACGGTGACGTCGTAGCCCGCGTCATGCAGCGTGCGCGCCGCCATGATGCCTGCCATTCCTGCGCCAATTACGAGAATTTTTTCACTCATTTTTTTAGAGTGAACAGTGAACAGTGAACAGTAAAAAGTAGAGTCCCACTTTTCACGCCTCACGCTTCACGTTTCACGCCCCCTCCTTTTCGTAAACCACACAGCCATCACACACCGTCAGGTCAACGGCCAACTGGCCAATTTCCTGCGGCGGGATGGCAAAAATATTGTCAGAAAGCAGCACCAGATCGGCCAGAAAGCCGGGTTGGAGCTGCCCTTTGCTTGTTTCCTGGAACTCGGCGTAGGCGGCGTCGCGGGTATAGCTGCGAATGGCGTCGGCGATGGTTTGGGCCTGCTGCGGGTCGTTGGGCTGCCACGGCTGGCGGTTCACGGCGGCGGCAATGCCCAGCAGCGGGTTCAGCGACACCACCGGCCAATCGCTGCCAAACACCAGGGTGGCCCCGGCCTGGCGCACTGTTTGCCAGGCGAAGGCGTGCTGCCAGTTTTCCGGCGCAATGCGCTGCGGCCAGACGTCGCCGCTGGTGGCGCTGTCTGGGGCGTGCAGCGGCTGCATGGCGGCGATGACGCCCAGCTGGGCAAAGCGGGGCAGATCGGCCGGATGCACCATTTCGATATGTTCGACGCGGTGGCGGGAATCACGACGTCCGTTTACCCGTTGCGCCGCCTCGTACCCATCCAAAACCCGGCGTACCGCCCCGTTGCCGCAGGCGTGCACCGCCATTTGCAGCCCCAGGGCGTCGGCGGCGGTGGCAAATTTGGCAAAGGTGGCGGCGTCCCAAATCGGTTCGCCAAAGTTGTGGGGCTGGTCGGGATAGCCGTCTAGGGTAACGGCCGTATAGCTCTCGTACACGCCATCCATGAAAAATTTCACCCCGCCCGCGCGCAATTTGTCGCTGCTAAATGATTGGCGCATCTGGCTGGTTTGCCGCTGCATTTCGGCCAATGGCGTCTTTGGCTTCACCCAGTAGGGCAGCGAAAGGCGCAGCGTGAGCGCGTTCTGCTCTTCTAGCGCGGCGTACAGCTTGCCCTGCGCCAGGTCACCGTCCATGTTGTGTACGGAGGTGATACCGTGGGCCGCGGCCAGCGCCAGCCCTTTTTGGATCAGGCGCAGCGTGGCCGCTTCGTCCGGCTCTGGCATAACGCGGCGGATGAGGCGGGTGGCGTCTTCTTCGTAAAGCTCGCCCGTGGCCAGCCCATCGGCCCCAACGACCACCTCGCCGTTGGCCAGCGGGTGGGGTGCGCCGTGGGTGATTTGCGCCTGGGCCAGGGCGGCGCTGTTGGCGAAGAGGCTGTGTACGTCGTAGGTGTACAGCACAAACGGCCGATCCGGCACAATTTGGTCCAGGTGATGCCGGGTGAGCGGTTCGTCTGGGGTGGGCAGGCCGTAGGAGAGGCCGTACCCGGCGACCCATGCGGCGTCTGGATTTTGGGCCAGCCAGGTGTGAACGGCCGTTGCCAGTTCCGCCATCGTGGCCACGCCAGCCAGCTGTACGCCGTCCAGCTTTTGTGCGCCCCAGGCCAGGTGAAAGTGGGTGTCGATGAAGCCGGGGAGGAGGGAACGGCCGTACCCATCCACCACCCGCGTCTGTGCGCCACGAGAGGCCAGCGCCTCCGAATTGCTGCCCACAAACGCTATTTTGTTGCCGCGCACCACCACCGCCTCAGCTTCGGGCTGTGTGTCGTTGGCGGTAAAGACGTGGGCGTTGTGGATGATTAGATCAGACGACTGCATGATGGCACCTTGGGGCATGTGGGGTTGTGAAACGTGATACGTGATGCGTGATACGTGATGCGTGATGAATTTCTCACGTTTCACGCATCACGCATCAATCCACTTTCCAACCCCTTCAATCCCCGTTTTTCTTTCCGTAGGGGAACCAGTAATCTTTGATTTTGCCTTCCACATCCCAATGGACGTGTTTCACTTCGTAAAATTCGTCGAGCCCTTCCTGGCCCAGCTCGCGGCCGCCGCCGGTCATCTTCATGCCGCCAAACGGCCCGGCAAAGTTGTCGGTCAGCGGATCGTTAATCCAGATGGTGCCTGCCTTCACGTCCTCAAAGAAGCGCTTCACCAGTTTGGCGTCGTGGCTGAGCAGGGTGGCACCGAGGCCCATCGTGGTGTCGTTGGCCAGGGCGATCGCTTCGTCAAAATCGCGGTAGGGCATGAGGGGCAGGGTGGGGCCAAACGTCTCCTCGCGCAGCAGGCGCATCGAGTGATCCACGTTGACGATGACGGCCGGTTCCAAAAAGAAGCCGCTTGGGAGGTGCGACGGCCGTTTCCCCCCCACCAACACCTTCGCGCCAGCACTAACCGCCTCGGCCAGCTGCCCTTCCACCTTCTCGCGAAAGTGCGGCCGCAGCATCGGCCCGATGTCGGTGACCGGGTCCAGCCCATTGCCCAGCCGCAGATTACCGACAAATTCCGCCAGCTCTTCGGCGAAACGGCCGTACATCCCCTCAGGCACATAAATCCGCTCCGCGCTGGTACACACCTTGTCCCGCATTGATCAGCCCGGCGTAGGCGGTGGCTTTGACGGCAAAATCCAGCGCCACATCTGGGCCAATCACCAGCGGATCTTTGCCGCCCAGCTCCAGGTGCAGCTTCTTCATCATCGGGGCGGCGAGGCTGGCAATGCGCTGCCCGGTGGCCACGGAGCCGGTGAAGGCGATCAGCGGCACGTCGGGATGGCGCACCAGGGCCTCGCCCGTTTCCCCCGCGCCGGTCACCACGTTCACCACGCCCGGCGGGAAATGGTCGAAGGCGATTTCCATCAGCTTCAGCGTGGAAAGGGGGGTGAATTCGGATGGTTTGATAACGGCCGTATTGCCCGCCGCCAAGGCCGGGGCCAGCTTCCAGGCCAGCAGCAGCAGGGGGAAGTTCCAGGGAATGATGCAGCCCACCACGCCGTACGGCTCTTTGATGACAAAGTTGAGCTGGTCGGGATCGCCGGGCGGCAAAAAACGGCCGCGTTCGTGTCGTCCCAGTTCCGCGTAGTAGTTGAAGGTGTCGTAGGTCCAGAAAACCTCTTCCTCGTTTTCTTCCAGCGGCTTGCCTTCTTCGACGGTGAGCAGGTGGGCCAACTCCTCGGCGTGGGCCTGCATTTTGCGGGCGGCTTCATGCAGCAGCCCGGCGCGTTCCCAGGCGGGGGTGCGCTTCCAGGTGGGGAAGGCGGTTTGGGCGGCGGCAACGGCCGTTTGGATGTCAACGGCCGTTCCCATCGGCACGGTGTCTAAAATTTCTTCGGTTGCTGGATTGATGACCGTGATCTCGTCACTGGTGTTTCCAGACGTAAACGCGCCATTGATATACATGCGCATCGGGACGTTCCTTTGCTGTGTGGGAAACCTGGGAGAAGTGAAACGTGATGCGTGAAACGTGATTGAACCTCTGGTCACGTTTCACGCATTACGATCTTTTCCTAAAGAGCCTTCACTTTTTATTCAAAAACTATTGGGATGATTTTACGGCCGTCCACAGCTCGTCGTACAAGAAAGAGGCTTCCTCGCCAACTTCCGTCAGCCAGACCAGCTTGTCTTGCACCTCTTGCGGTGGGAAGATGCTCTCATCCGCTAAAATTTCGTCCAGAATGAATTCCTGGGCGGCCAGGTTGGGGCTGGCATAGTAGGTAAAGTTGGTTACCGCCGCAGCCACTTCCGCATCCAGCATGTAGTTCATGAAGTGCAGCGCAGTCTCGTACCGTTCTGAGGTGGCGGTGATGCAGATGTTGTCTAGCCACTTCACCGCGCCCTCCTGCGGAATGCTGTAATACCAGTTGCCATCTTCGGTTTCGTCATCGTAGGTGTTCCAGTAGGCGTTGGCCACGTCGCCGCTCCAACCTTGCGTTAGCGTAACTTCGCCGGGAATCAGCAGGGTGTTGTCGTAATCCTCACTGTTGAACGTTTTCCAGTACGGCTTGGCGGCCAAAATTAGGTCGCGGGCTTCGTTCAGCTCGCCTGGGTTGGTGGTGTTGGGATCGTAGCCCAGGTAGATGAGGGCCGAGCCGGGCAGTTCGCGCGGGTCATTCAGCACGTTAATGCCGCCGTCGGCGTACTGTTCTAGCATTTCTGGCTCAAACACGTAGGCCCAGCTGTCTGGCGGGTTTTCTTGGAAGAATTCGTTGCTGGCCTGGTAGCCGATGCCCGTGGTGCCCCACTGGTAAGGGACGCAATATTCATTGTTGGGATCAAACGGAGCGCCTACAAATTGGGGGTCGATATTGGCAAAATTGGGCACATCGGCCGTGTCAATCTTCGCCAGCAACCCCAGGTCAATCATGATCGAAACCATGTAGTCGGAGGGGAAGATGACGTCGTACCCTTCGGCCCCGGCCTGGAGCTTGGCCAGCAAATCTTCGTTAGAAGCAAACGTGTCGTAGATGATGTCTACGCCGTACGTCTCTTCGTACCGGGTGATCATTTCTTCGTCGATGTAATCTGACCAGTTGTAAACGCTTAACTCTTCTGCCAGCTGGGTTTCGCCGTTGGCGTCGGTGCTTTCTTCGGTGTCGGCTGTGGGGCCGCCACCGGGGCCGCCGCCACAGGCAGCCAGAAGCAAAATAAGCAGTAAGCTAAAAAGTGGTTTCTTCATTCTCTTTCTCCTGTAATAACTAAGGTGGAAACGGCCGCATTTAATTGGGGAACGGCCGTTGCCCACACACCAAAATCTAGCGCCGCTGTAGCACCAATGAAATGATAACGAGCAGCGTTGAACCCAAAAACATCAACGTCGAAACCGCATTGACCTCTGGCGTCAGGCCAAAGCGAATCATCGAATACACCCGCACCGGCAGGGTGGTTGAACCCGGCCCGGCCACAAAAAAGGTGATCACAAAATCGTCCAGGGACAAGGTGAACGCCAGCAGCGCCCCGGACACGATGCCCGGCATCAGCAGGGGCAGCGTCACCCGGCGGAAGGTTTGCCATTCGTTGGCCCCCAAATCAGAGGCGGCCTCTTCCAGCGTGCTGCTCATGTCTGCCAGCCGGGCGCGCACCACAATGGCCACAAAGGAGATGTTGAACGCCACGTGGGCAATGAGGATGGTGTATTTGCTCAGCGCCACGCCCAGCACCACAAAAAAGAGCAGCGTAGAAAGCGCCATCACAATATCTGGAATGATGATGGGCAGGTACAAGATGGCGTCGTAGGTGATTTTGCCCCAAAAGCGATGCCGCTCCATGGCCAGGGCCGTTAGCGTGCCCAAAAAAGTGCTGATGAGGGTAGACCAGGTGGCCACCCACAAACTGAGTTTGAGGGCATCCAACACCGCCTGATCCCGCAGGAGTTCGCCGTACCAGCGCCAGCTAAACCCAGTCCAGATGCCAATCTGGCGGCTCTCGTTGAACGAGTAAATGATCAAAATGATGATGGGGATGTACAAAAAGAGGAACAGACCAACCGCCAGCCAGAGCAGGGCCCGTTTGTTGAAGGCCGCTTGCAGGCGACGGCCGTATGGCACTTTTTGTTTCATCGGTTGAGCTGGAAAGGTGGTGGCGCTCATGGTTATTGCTCCCGTCCGCCGACGCGGAAATAAATCATCACGGCCAGCAGCATCAGGGCCATCATGATAAAGCCGATGGCGCTGCCGAAGGGCCAGTCGCGGGCGGTCATGAACTGCTGCTGCAGCAGGTTGCCCAGCAAGGAGACTTTGCCGCCGCCCAGCAAATCGGGCGTGACGTACGCGCCTAGCGAGGGGATGAAGACGATGATGGCGGCGGCCACAATGCCGGGCATGGTCAGCGGCAGCAGGATGCGCGTGGTGCTGAACCAGTTGTTGGCCCCAAGGTCAGAGGCGGCTTCCAGCAAGGACCAATCCAGCTTTTCCAGGTTGCTGTACAGCGGCAGCACTACAAAGGGAAAGAAGCCGTAGAACAGTCCCAAAAAAACGGCCGATTGATTAAACAGCAGCGGCAAGGTGTTTTCGGTGATGCCGGCCAGCCAGGCAAAAAATTGGCTGCTGCCAGACAGGTTTACTGCTAAATCGTGCAGGGTAATTGTCCAGAAATTGTTGATGAGGCCAGAATCGCGCAGGATGAGCATCCAGGCGTAGGTGCGCACCAAAAAGTTGGTCCAGAAGGGAATCATCACCAAAAAGACGAGGATGTTGCGGTATTTTTGCTGCTGGCGGGCAATCCAGTAGGCAAACGGGTAGCCAAACAGCAGGCAGATGGTGGTGTTGAGGAAAGCGAGCCAGACGGAGCGGCCCAAAATGCGCAGGTAGAGATATTGGCCGTTGATGGTGGAAAAGAAACGGCCGTAATCATCAAAGTAGGCCAGGATGTTGCCGAAGCTAAATTCCGGGTACACCACCGTGCCCCGCAGGGAGCGCTCGCCCAGGCTGACGGCCAATACAATCAGGTTGGGCATTACAAAAAAGATGATCAGCCAGAAGGCGGCGGGATAGTTGATCACCCAGCCGGTTTGCTGCCAGATGAGCAGCACCAGCATGCCGCTGGCCGCCAGCAAAAAGATGGCGGCGTAAAAATCGCCCACGGTAAAGAAGTAGGCAATAGCCGCCGCAATGCCCAGCACGCCCCGCACCAGCCCCAGCTGGTTGCCCAACCGCGCCTCTTTGTACAGCAGCCAGGCGATTACCCCGTCTAGCGCCGCCATACCGCCGTAAAGCAGGTAGGCCACAATCGAGGGCAGCTCAGCCAGCGTCAGCTCCAGGGTGAAGGGGTCCCAATCAAAATTGCTAAAAGTAATCCAGCGGACGAAGAGGAAGAGCCAAACGGCCGTTCCCAACCATCCCAAATAAGCCGCCAGCCGCTTCATCAGGTTGGGCCCCGCTTCCATCGTCTGTGTTGGAGGAATAGAAAGTGTGCTCATTTGCTACTCCGTTAAAACCCGGGCGTTTTCGGCTGGCCAATGCAGCAGCACCTCATCGCCCACTTCAAACGTGGTGTCGTACCGGTCGCCAAAGTTTTGCACCCGCACAATCAGCTGCTGGTTGCCCAAAATTCTGACCCGGTAGCGGGTATCTGTGCCGATGTAAATCGCCTCTTCCACCTTGCCGTTCACGTACATGCTTTCATGTTCTTGCTTCAGCACCTGTTTAATGTCGAACGGGCCAGAGGGCACGCGCCCGCCAAAAACGTCGGCAATTTGTTCGGCGTCTAGCTCTACATCGCGCACGGTGACCTTGCCCTGCGGATAAATGTTGATCTTTTCCGGGCGGATGGCCAGATACGCTTTTTGCCCGATGGTTAACGGCAAATCGGTACGGCCGATTAAATAATCGTTGCCAACCGCCATCTTCACCACACCGTTCATCTCGGTAACATTGCCTTCCAAAAAGTTGGTTTCGCCAATAAAGTCAGCCACAAAGCGACTTTGCGGATGTTCGTAAATTGCGCGAGGGGCCCCAATTTGCTGCACCAGGCCGTTGCTCATGACGGCGATGCGGTTAGACATGGTCATCGCCTCTTCCTGGTCGTGGGTGACGTAGATGAAGGTGATGCCGACTTCTTGCTGGATTTGCTTGAGCTCCAGCTGCATCGCTTTGCGCAGCTTCAGGTCCAGTGCGCCCAGCGGCTCGTCTAGCAGCAGCACTTTGGGCCGGTTCACCAGGGCGCGGGCCAACGCCACGCGCTGCTGCTGCCCGCCAGAAAGCTGTGTCGGTTTGCGCTGGCTCATCGGGCTCATCTGCACCTGTTCCAGCGCCTCTTTGACGCGCTTTTCAATTTCTGCCTTGGGCACTTTGGCCATTTCCAGGCCAAAGGCCACATTTTGGGCGACGGTCATGTGGGGAAAGAGGGCGTAATTTTGGAAAACGGTGTTCACCGGGCGGCGGTAGGCAGGAATGCCAGCCACGGGCTGCCCCATGATGTATAGCTCACCGCTGGTGGGCTGCTCAAAACCGGCAATCATGCGCAGGGTGGTGGTTTTGCCGCAGCCGCTGGGGCCAAGCATGGAAAAGAATTCCCCGTCGGCAATTTCTAGAACCATGTCGTGAACGGCCGTAAACTCCCCGAACTGTTTTGTAACGTGATCGAGCTTAACACTAATAGACAATGCTTCTTCTCCAAAAGTGTTGGCCCGGTTGGTCTTCCCAGCCAGCCGGGCCAGCGTAAAATTAAGCTGCGGGGGCCGCTTCCTCGTCCCAAAAGTCGAGGATGCTGGGTTCCGCCAGTTTGTAGGTGTGCAAAACCAGGGATGAAACGGTTCGCTGCACGCCAGGAACTCTTTGTAAACCGTCCCGAATAAATGAGGCCAGATGTTCCCGATTTTGGCAGCGAACCTCAATAATCAGGTCGAATTCACCAGAAACCATCAGCAAATAGCTGACTTCTGGGAAATTGGCAATAGCTTGTGCGGCTTCTTCCAGGTGGGGTGGGGCAACCGAAACTTGGATGATGGCGGGGGCATCAAACCCAACGAGATGTGGATCGACCAGGCCAATAATGCGGATGATGCCATCTTCTACCAGGCGCGATACGCGTTTGCGAATGGTTCCTTCGCTGTAGCCCACCGCTTTGCCAATTTCGGTAAACGAACGACGGCCGTCTTGTTGTAAAAGCGCCAAAATTTCGTAATCTAATCGATCCATTTTACGATCCTCGTAGATGTTGGGCGATTTTAATTCGAAATTCGTCACTGTCAACAGATTGCCTACTTTTGGTATAATGGCACCCATGAAAGCTGGCAGCAAATATTACCCACTTTTTTTACATCTTCAACAGGCCGCTGGCGAGCCGGTTATTTTGGGCTTTGGCCAGGTTGAGGCGCTGCTGGGTGTGGGGTTGCCGGGCAGCGCGCGCAGCCGGGTGGGTTGGTGGAGCAACCGCAGCAAGGGGGCGGTGCAGGCCGCTGCCTGGATGGATGCGGGCTACCATGTGAAGTCGGTTGATTTGGAAGCGGAAACGGTTCATTTTAATAAAGCGCAGCTCACTTATGTGGTGGAAAAATCGGGCGATACGGTATTGTGGAACAGCGGCATGATCAAAGCGCTGCGGCAGCACATGGGGCTTTCGCAGGGGGAGATGGCCGATGAGTTGGGCGTGCGCCAGCAAACGGTGAGCGAGTGGGAAACGGGGGCGTATGCGCCCAGCCGGGCGTCGTCTAAGCATTTGGGGCTGGTGGCGGAGCGAGCTGGCTTTGCGTACGAGGTGGGGGCAGAACGGCCGTAGCCAGTCACTGGTTGCATTCCCGCGAAAGTGGGCAAGGCAGTAGGGCAATCCTCAAATTGACTGTTGACAAGGTATGCGATACCGTGTAGAATGTCAGTAATGGTGCGGTAACGGCCGTATCACACAGTCAACCATTCCAACCAAACAGTTTTAACCAAAAAGCTCAACGTTGGCGGCGATCCTGGCCGGGGGTTTTGGCTGCTTGTGAACCCTGGGAAGAGGGCTGCGCTACTATGGCGACGATTTCGGCAGTGGGGTTTGCTCACCTCGACGCTGCTGGATGGAACGGCCGTTACCCACCATTTTTTTAGCGGTAAAAACGCAGCAGGGCGCGTGGCGCAAAGATGAACTCTCTTAATTCTCTGTGCGCTCGTGGCAAAAACAGTGGAGGAAGTGCCAGATGGGAAGTTACACGTTGGATGAGGTGATCAAGCGGTGGACGCGGGGCGATATGACGACAGAGCAAGTGGTGGGGCAAACCTTGCTCATTGTGCAGGATATGGCTCGGCGGGTGGGCACGTTGGAAAAGATGTGGGAGGAGGAGCGGAACGGCCGTAAAGTCGGCAAGAATGAGGGAGAGGCGTGATGATTTTCCCGGAAACGGCTCACACCAGTCCGATCAGTTGAGCCGTTTCCGGGAAAATGCGAAAGGTTAGCTTTTAGGGTGCATCCTGCACACAGCGGAAGCCAATATCAACGTCAAACGTGTTGCCAGAAACCACAAAGCGGCGGCTGGTAGTAAAAAACGCGCCATTGGTATTGTCGAAGCTGCCGCCCCGGTAAATCTGGCTACTGCCAGAATCCAGGTTCACCGGGTTTTCCAGCGGTGAATTGGTGTAGAAGTTAGCATCAAACCGGTCCAACACCCATTCATTGACGTTGCCTGCCATGTTGAACACGCCAAACGGGCTTGCCCCATTGGGAAAATCATTGACCGGTTCTGTATCTAGCGAACTGGCGGCGGAAAGGGTGGCATCGAACGTGTTGCCCCAGGGCCAGGTGAAGTTGTCTGGGCCGCTGGCGGCGAATTCCCATTCCGCTTCGCTGGGCAGACGTTTGCCCGCCCATTCGCAGTATGCATTTGCCTGTGCCCAGGTAACGCCAATCACTGGATAATTGGCAAAGAGGGGATCATCCCGGTAACCTGCCCGCCGGAAGGAGTTGCGCAGATTGGCCTGGGTGCAGCCGCCGTCATCGACACATTCACGGTATTGCGCGTTGCTCACTTCAAACTGGTCAATAAAGTAGCTGGCCAGGGTCACCGAATGTTCGGGTCGCTCGTTCGGCTCGCCTGTTTCTGAGCCCATCAAAAAGCTGCCGCTGGGGATGAGCAGCATTCCTTCCGGTGCGGCCGCTGCGGTGGGCGCAGGCGTGGGGGATGGTTCAGCCGTCGGGGCTGGCTCAGCTGTGGCCGTCAGCGCTTCGGTGGGTTCGGTGGCGGTAGTGGGGGTGGGTTCTGGGGTCAGTTCGATACTGGTTTCTCCGGCGGCGGTGGGTTCGCTGGCGACGACTGCGCCACCCTCTTGGGCCAGGCTTTCACCTAGCTGAAGAACGGTGAGGGCATCGTAATGAACGTGGGTTCGGGTTTCTGCAAAGTTTTCTACGTAGAAACCAAAGTCGCCGCTGCTGTAGCTGCTGTCGGAAATGGTGGTGACGATACGGCCGTTTACAAAAAAGCTCAGCGTATTCCCACTGGCATCAACCCGCAAGGTATCGGCCGCTTCGGCTGAGCCGCCCTGTACCGGTACGGTGCTGCCCCCGGTCAGCCCTTCGATGGGGCCGCTGGCCAACGTCTCCAGGCCATCGGCTGTGGCTTTAAGCGCTGCCCATTCGCCGGTTCGTGGCGCGATCGTGAAGGCATAAAACTGTTTGTCGCTGGCCTGGCGCAGCAGCAGCCCGTACCGGTAGTTGCCATCTTCGCTCACCAGAATATCTACAAACACCTGCGCTTCCAGGCTGACATTGGCCGCATCTGTGCCAAAAACGGCCGTTGCCACCTGATTTTCCCCGGTAGCCTCCACATGATAGTAGTCTGGCGGGTGATAACCGCGCCAGGCATTGTCTTCTTTTAGGTCTGGCCAGCCACTTTCTGGATTGGTGAATTCGTCTGTGAGCAAAATGGCTTCGTCTGTTACTACCTCCACCTCCGTGGCGGCGCAGCGCACCCCGGTAGAGGCGATCATCGTGGGTAAATTGGGGTCGCCTTGCAGCCGATACGCCATATCTTTGAGGAAATCAAAAGCGCCACCGCGGGCTACCGCTTGATTATCCGGTATCTCTGTGTAGGGTTCGTCAACCCATTCCCAGACGTTGCCTGCCATGTCGAAGACACCGAAGCTGCTGCGATTGGTCGGCAAGCTGCCGCTGGCGTAGGTGCCATCTTGCGGCAAGTTGACGCTGGTTAATTCATCCCCCCAAGGGTAAAGCAGGCCCTGGCGACCGCGAGCGGCCACTTCCCATTCCGCTTCGGTGGGTAGGCGTTTGTTGAGCCAGCCGCAGTAATCGTCGGCATTTTCCCAGGTAATTCCGCGCACTGGATGCCCATTTTGGCCTGTGGGGGGTGCGCCGTTGGGCCAGCTGGATGGGGGTTCGGTCTCGGTATCGGCTAGGAAGGCGGCGTACTCACCATTGCTCACTTCAAACCGGTCGATCCAGTACGCTTCTAGCTCAACTTGCTGCGGATCGCTGTACTGGCTGCCGCTGAGGTCGGCCCCGACGGTGTAGCTGCCGCCGGGAATTTGCACCATTCCAACCGAGGGGGGCAGGTCTGGGGCCAGCAGGCGTGGCAACAGAAAGATTGCTGCGGCGATGATGGCCAGCAGCGCCAGCCCGCCCAGCGCAATGGGCAGCCAGTTCCGCCCGGATGTTTCTTTGGCTGGTTTGGAGGCGGGTTTGGCCACGGGTTCGGTGATTGGTTCTGGTTTGAGCACCTCGGTTTTGGACAGATTGGTGGGTGCTTCATCTGGTTTAGGGGCCGGTGTGGTGGGGGGAACGGCCGTTTGCTGTGCGGGCTCTCTCATTTGGGTGGGCGTGGTGTAAATGGCCTCATCAGAAACGGCGGCTATGAGCTGCCGACCCACATCGCGCAGGGCCATGGCCATTTCTACGGCAGAACCAAAGCGTGCTTTGGGATCTTTGGCGAGCGCTTTTTCTAACACGGCGTTGAACATTTCTGGCAGGTTGCTGTTGAACAGGCGGATGTCTGGCAGCGGCTCGTTGACGTGTTTCATCATGACCGTTAGGGCCGATTGGCCTTCGTAGGGTGGGCGACCGCAGGCCATTTCGTACAGCATCACACCCAGCGAGTAGATGTCGGCGCGATGGTCTACCTCATCGCCCACTACCTGCTCTGGGGCCATGTAAGCGGCCGTTCCAATGGTAGCTCCGGTAGCGGTGTGTACATGCCCGCCGCCCACCAGTTTGGCAATGCCAAAGTCCAGCAAAATCGGCTGCCCCAGCAAGTTGATGATGATATTTGAGGGCTTTAGATCGCGGTGCACCATCTTGCGCTCATGGGCATAGGCTACAGCTTCGCATAACGGCACCATAATTTGCAGCGTTTCAGATAGGGGCAGGCGCAGCCCGGCGTCTTTGAGGTCTTTCAGCCGCTTGTCTAGTGGTGTACCGGCAATGTATTCAAAAACGATGTAGTAGATGCCGCCTTCGTGGTTGAAGTCGTGCACCAGCATGATGTTGGGATGGCGTAAGCGGGCTACGGCGGCGGCTTCTTGCTCAAATCGCTTGACAAATTCGGGATGCTCAGACAGGTGCGGGTGAATGATTTTAATGGCAACGGTGCGCTGCAAGTTGGGATCTGTGGCTTTGTAAACGGAAGACATGCCGCCACGCCCCAGCAGCGAGTCGATTATGTAGCGACCGCCGATGGTGCGTCCGACCCAGGTTGGTTGCAAATCGCTCATTTTGATTCTCCAAGTTGTTTTCAGGATATTGCTCAGCGCCCACCGGTAAGCTGCTTGATGGAGGCTAAGGTTTTGTTGAGCCTAAAAACGGTCTCCAGGCTGAACAA
Source organism: Candidatus Leptofilum gracile (assembly GCA_016713825.1). GTDB lineage: Bacteria > Chloroflexota > Anaerolineae > Promineifilales > Promineifilaceae > Leptofilum > Leptofilum gracile. The sequence goes on from JADJOJ010000010.1 coordinate 547,961, forward strand.
TGTTGGTGTTTAATCTTCGGTGCATGGCGGCGGGGGGACAAATATTTGCTGGCTTGCTGCCATGCCGTTGCTTACGACACGGCCTGTGCCAACGATTGCGCCGCCGCTGCTGTTGATTTCAAAAGTGATGTTATCATTAACGGCCGTTCCCACCAGTTCGCCTTCCCAATAATATTCAAACGTTCCAGTAACGCCTTGAGCACGCATATACACTTGCTGTGTCCAGGAACTGCCCTGGCCGCACTGTTCGGTGCCGTCGAGCTGGTAGATATCCAGGCTGAGCGTGCCGTTGGTGGTGGGGACGGCCGTTGCTCCTGTTGTGCTTGGGCTGCCCACACGCACGGGCAGGTTGGCAATTTCCCCTTGCCAGGTCAGTAAATCGTGAAATATGAAGCCCCGATTGCCGTTTGCGTCTTGCACGTACAGCCAGTTGTTGTTGTCTGACCGGCCGATTACCGTCACGATATCTTCGGCGCGCACAATAGCCAGCTCGCGGCTGGCGGCATCGGCCTGGGCAAAGAGGGAGGCATTTTCGGTGGCGATGGCTCTGTTTTCTGGCAGGGGCGTTGTGCTGGGGGTAAGTTGGGCTGTGGTGGTGGGTACGGCCGTTTCTGTTGGCGCGGTTGTGGCGGTGGGTAACGTGGTGGCCGTTTCGGTGGGGGCGGTTGTGGCGGTGGGCGTTTCTGTGTTGGCGGCAATGGCGGGAATGGCGGTGGGGGAAACGGCCGTTTCTACATTATCAGTTTCGTTGCCAAAAAGCTGCATGGCACCAAACACCAGCAGCACCAGCACAAACAGCCCAACGGTAACAACCAGTGGGGCACGCCACTGTTGGCGGTTTTTGGCCTGCAACAGGGCTTCGGCCGAAGCCACCACATTTTGCGTGTCTGGGAAGTTGCTGTCGGTGGCGGTAATTTGTGCCCAAAAGGCCAGTGCCTGTGCTGGATTTTTCTGGGCCAGGGCCGCAATGGCCTGGCTGTACAAGCTGGCACAAATGCCTTCGTAAGCCCGCTTTTGCACCGCCAGCCGGTCGATAAATGCCAGCTTGCCCCGCCGCTGCTCAATCGTTTCCCATTTGGCCAGGGCCGATTGGTATTCCCGTTTGTCCAGATGGGTGAGCGCTTCTTCGTACAGCTGATTGAGCCGGGTTTGCTGGGCCACCGTGTCTAGCCCAGTGCGGGCTTGGGCTTCCAGGCTGTCTAGCTCAGGATGGTGAATATCACGTTCGCGCAGGGCTTTTACGGCCGTTAAACTCTCAGAAAATTCGCCAGTTACCAGGGTGCGGTTGGCCCGCTCGACAAGTTGATCGATAGCTTGTTGGCGCAGCTGCTTGGATTTTTGCTCCTGGTAATCTGGATCTGCCCGGTGCAGCTCGTCTAGCTTGTCCAGGCAGCGGGCAAACTCTCGTTCGTCGTACAGGTCGCGGGCGTGCTGCCACATCACCATCAGCCGGTCCAGGTGGCGGGCGGCCAGGGTGTCGGTGGGGCTGGGCATTTGCAAAGCGGCCGTGCTCAGCGCAGCGGCCATCTCTTTGGCGGTTTGAAAGCGGTGATCGGGATTTTTTGACAGGGACCGCTCCAGAATATTTACCAGCGAGTTGGGCGTGTTTGTTTCAACTAGCTGGATGTCTGGCAGCGGTTCGTTGATATGCTTGAGCATGATCTGGTAGGTGGAATCGCCGTGGTACGGGGTTTCGCCACTGAGCATTTCATACATCATAATGCCTAGCGAGTAGATGTCTGAGCGGTGGTCGGCATGTTCCCCGCGCACTTGCTCTGGCGACATGTAAGCGGCCGTGCCCATAGCGGCACCGGTAGCGGTGTGTGAGCGCCCACCCACAATTTTGGCAATGCCAAAATCCATCAGCACCGGCTCGTTGAGCAGGTTGAGCATCACGTTGGCGGGTTTCAGGTCGCGGTGGATCATGCGGCGCTGGTGGGCGTAATCAACGGCATCGCAGATGGTGGTGAGAATGCGAATGGTGTCGTTGAGGGGCAGCCGCATGCCTGCACCTTTGAGCGCTTCTAGCCGTTTGCCTAAGGTGTCGCCAGGGACATACTCCATCACCATGAAGTAGATTTCTCCTTCATGGTTGAAGTCGTGTACCTGGACGATGTTGGGGTGACGCAGCTGGGCGATAACGGCCGCTTCTTGTTCAAATCGCTCAATAAACTCTTTGTTGTCGGTGAGATGTTGGTGAATGATTTTGACGGCTACTTTGCGCCGTAAATTTGGATCGTTGGCACGGTAAACCGAAGACATGCCGCCACGTCCTAGAATTGATTCAATCTCGTACCGACCACCAATGGTACGGCCGATCCAGCTTGGTCCTATTGAGCTCATGGTGTATTAAACGATTTTTTACAACTTTTTCTGCAATATCTGCCTATTTGATTATGGCATATTCAGCCAATCGCTTCCACATTTTAAACGAGCCGCCCACTGCTGACTGTAAAATGTGCGCTAAAACTACCGATGTTTATTGTAAATCAGGTTAAGCGCGATTTGTCTTACGATGGGTTGGCACTCTTTATTTTTGCAGCAGGCCATTTAGGAAGGCGATGACGTGCTGGCCGAGGGTGTCTAGCCGGTAGCCGCCTTCTTGCACGACGATGGTGGGCAGGTGGAGTTGGCCAATTTGCTGCCCGATTTGGGCAAAGTCTGGGGTGTTGAGCAGGAAGGTGCCGGTGGGGTCTCCTTCGCCGCTGTCTACACCGAGGGACAGGATGAGGGTATCTGGCACGAAGGCGTGAATGTGCACCAGGGCTTTGGCCAGCGTGTGCAGGTATGTTTCTGCCTGGGTGCCTGGGGGCAGGGGGTAATTGTGGTTAAAGCCATAGCCGGAACCAAAACCATATTCGTCGGCGAAGCCCCAGTAGTAGGGGTATTCATAGCGGGGGTCGGCGTGAATGGAGATGAAGAGGACGTCGGAACGGCCGTAAAAAATCTCTTGGGTGCCGTTGCCGTGGTGGTAATCTATGTCCAAAATGGCAACGCGCTGGCCTTGCTGCACCAGCCAGTTGGCGGCGATGGCTACGTTATTGAGGTAGCAGAATCCGCCAAACTGCTCGGCGCTGGCGTGGTGGCCAGGGGGGCGGCAAAGGGCGTATACGGTTTCGGCTGGGTTGGCAGCAATGAGGGCGGCAGCGGATACGGCCGTTTGCGCACTCCAATACGCCGCATTCCAGGTATGGGCAAAAATGGGGGAGGAGGTGTCGAAGCAGTACACCCCCAGCTGGCCAAAAATGGAGTAGAGTTGGCGATGGGAACGGGGCCGCAAGCCAAATGTTTCTGGAATGGCCACGTCGCGGCCTGTTTCTAGCTTCATCTGGTCGTGGGCATTTTGCAGCAGCGTGAGCAGTTGGTGGGCGTGCACATCCTGAATGGGCGAATGGCCAAAATCCCCTGGGATGGAAATTGGGCCAAGGTTAGCAACCTGGAGGGCATCGTGGATGATTTGGCCGCGTTGGGCTACCTCCGCGTAATACCGGTTCCAATGCTCGTCGTCTGGCCGGTGCAGCCTGGCTGGATCGTGTCGCACATGATCTGGGTAGTAGAAAGTGTGCATTGTTCTCTCAAGAGAGCCAATCGGTTTGGTCTCAAATACCATTACAAAATCAATTGCAAACCTTGTGGGCCTGCGTACTGCCTTAATTTATACCTGACATTGGGGAAACGACAATGCATAAAAAGTGAAAAGGGAGTGGGGCCGCAACCCACTCCCAATTCGTGTGCAAACTTAACCATAGAGGAGAAAAGGAGGAAAGTTGCCGTTGCTTGTTCCGGGGGGTGGAACAACCATAAGTGTGTACTTGTCCTTAGGATACTTCAGCTTTGTTAAGGGTGAACTAAATTGGTGTAAACGTTTGGTTAACGATTGGGAGGGAGGGTGACAAGGTGAGGGGGGACAAGGTGACAAGGTGACAAGGTGACAAGGTGAGGGGTTATGGGGAGGGGGTTAGGAAGGTAGGGAGGAGGCCGTGGTTGGTTATTTGGGTGAAGGTGCCGCTGGCGATTTCTAGCAGCCAGATGGTGGGGGGCTGGTCTGGGGTGTTGCTGTTGAACTGCTGGAAGAGAAGGAAACGGCCGTCTGGCGACCAGCTTGGGGGGCCAAAATGAAGTGAAATGTCTTCCGTGAGGGGGCGGGCTTCGGAGCCGTCTGGGCGCATGAGCCAGAGCTGGCGGCCGGTGTTGGTGCCTGCCAGGCGGCGGCCAAAGGCAATCCATTCGCCATCGGGCGACCAGGCGGCGTTGCCGTCGTTGAAGACGCCATCTTCGCTGAGCAGGCGGAAGGTGGTGTCTGTGGTTGTGGCGTTTATGGTGCTGAGGTAGAGGCTAACGGCCGTTGCAAAATCGTGGCTGTGTTCATCATGGTTGTTGTTGTCTTCACCGTGGAAGATGACGGCGCGTGTGTTTTGGTAGAGGAGCTGGTTGCCCAGCGGATGCCAGGTGGCAGGTGTGCCTACATCGCTGGCCATGACGAGGGAACGGCCGTCTACAAAGTTGTACAGCCGCATTCCTTCATCGGGCGAGCCGGCAAAGGCGACCCAGCTGCCATCTGGGGAAAAGCGGGCGCTGCTGCTGACCCCGTTTTCATCTTCTAGCAGCAGGCGCGTTTCGCCCGTTTCCGTATCCAGCCACCACAGTTGGGGGCGGTTGTAGTTGGGTGGTTCGCGCCGTTCGTACAGCAGGCGACGGCCGTCTGGGTGCCAGACGGGTTGGCTGGATTCGGCATTGTCGCAAATGAGCGAAATTTCGGCGGGGCCAGCCTTGCCATTGGCCATATCTAGCAGGTGGATTTGGCTGCTGCCAATGGGATAGTTGACGGAAAAGGCGATCTGACGGCCGTTTGGCGACGGTGCATAACTGGTTACCTCGGCCTGGGCCTGGGTGAGTTGGGTCGGCTGCCAATCTGGCCCTTCTGCCATAAAAAGTTGCAGCCGCCCGGCTTCATCTTCAGTCAGGAAAAGGATGGGCGGCAAGTTGGCCTGGGGGTTGAGAGCCCCCCCTTGCAAAAAAGCGTATGACGTGCCCAGGAAAGAGACCAGCATCAGTAAAAGCAGCCCGCTTTTCCAGCGGGCCAGTTTGGGTTTGGGGTCTGGTTGGGTTTGGGTAGGCATACGTTTGTGTGGGTGACTTAAGGCAGCCAGGCAGGCAGCGTGCCCGGCGAGGCAATTTCGGTGCGCTGCCCGGTGGCAATCTCCACCAGCCAGACGGTCGGTTTGGCGTACAGCTCTTCTAAATTATATTGTTGGTAGAGGAGGAAACGGCCGTCTGGCGACCAGGCGATCTCGCCATGATGAATTTGCGGATCGTTGGTGATGGCCAGCGCTTCTGAGCCGTCGGCCCGCATGACCCAGATTTGGCGGCCCATTGGCGTGCGCGGCAGTTTACGGCCGTAGGCAATCCATTCACCATCTGGCGACCAGGCGGGGGCGCTGTCGTCTACGCTGTCTTCGCCTGGCATGGGTTGGCTGAGCACGGTCACCCCTTCGCTGGCCAGATCGACGCTGGTTAGCTCCACGCTCCAGTTGGTGCTGCTGGTGTTGATGTTGGTGATGAGCAGGCGGTCGCTTTGCGGTCGCCAGACGGCGGGCGAGCCCATCTGGTTGGGAATGAGCATCCCGGTGCCATCTTCCAGATTGTACAGCTGGATGCCCTGGTCGATGGGGGAGACGAAGCTGAGCCATTGCCCATTGGTGGAGATGCGGGGGTACAGGCCCAGCATCTGGCTGTTTTGGAAGAGCGGCACAGTTTCGCCGCTGGTCACATCCAGCCACCAGAGGCGCGGGTTGCCGGGGGGCGCACCGGGTGTGGGGATGTTGCGCCGTTCGTAGATGAGGCGACGGCCGTCTGGCAGCCATTGGGCCTGGGAACAAGCCGCATCTGGGCAGGCGAGCAGCTGGCGATTGTTGCTGCCGTCGCTGTCGATGAGCCACAAATCGGCCGCGCCGCCCTCGCGCAGGATGGCGTAGGCGATCTGGCTGCCGTCTGGCTTGATGGCAAAGTCCAGCACGTCGGCATCGGTTTGGGTGAGGGGGGTGGTGGTGACGGTGTCGCCGTCCACATTGGCCAGGTACAGCTGGTCGGCAGCTTCATCGTCCCAGCTGATGTAGAGGATGCGCGGCTGGCCGGTTTGGAACTGCCAGCTGAGCGGCTCTTCGAGCTGGTGGCCATTTTCGCCCACAATGTTGGCGGCGACGGTAACGCGGTAGCTGCTGTTGGCCGCCAGGGGCACGTCGGGGCGGAAAATGAGCTGGGTGCCCTGGATGGAAACGGTGCCAGGGATGGGCGGATCGAGGGTAACGGCCGTTTCTGGCACGTCTACCAGCGCTTCACTCAACGTTACCTGAATGGTAGCGCGGGTGGAAATCTGGTCGGCTTCGGGCGCGGGCACGATGTCTACCACTTCCAGGGCTAGCTGATCGCCGTAGAGGATAACGGCCGTAATCAGCAAAGCCAGCACGGTGAGTACAGAAATAACGATGCGGTCGAAGCGAGTGAGTGACATGGGAAGTAATTGGGTAATTGAGTAATTGAGTAATTAGGTAATTGAGTAAATTACCCAATTACCTAATTGCCTAATTACTGAATTACATTCTTATTGGTATAGGTACGGCTGGCTGGGCGTTTCCGTAGGCGAGACGCTGTTGGCTACCAGCACGGGCATCTGCACGCCGTTAAAGGTGCGGGCCTGGATGGTGCCAGTGACTTCGACCCAACTGTCTGGGGTGAGAACGGCCGTATCCGGCCATTCCACAATCAAGCCAATCGGCGCGGCATCGGCCACGCAGCAGCTGACGGTGAAGCGGCTCACCATGAACTGGGTGTCGGCAAAGCGGTCATCCTGGTAAACAAAGCCAACCACGTGGGCCTCTTCGCCGTCAAACGCGGTTGGTTCGGCGCTGCGCTGGAACAGGTAGAGCCAATCCAGAATGTTGCGCTCACCCGCGTTGGCAATCACGCTCAGTTCGCTGCCTTCTGGCGCATTGGCAGACACCAGCGACACGTCGTTGCCGATGTTGATTTCCCGATTTTGCAGCGCCGAAGCGCCGAGCGGGCGCGGTTCTACCAGCAGTCCCAACACCACGGGGATGGCCAGCAGCAGCAGCCCTGCCCAGGAAACATCGTGGCTGTGAATGTGCTCGTGCGCATGGTCATGGTCATGTTCATGAGCACGGTTGTGGGCCGCTTGTTTTCTTTGCTGGATGGCGTAGACGAGTCCGAGGGCGGTGAGGCCAACGGCCGTTAGCAACGTCAGCACGTTAAAGCGCGGATGAATGTAATAGCTCAGCGTGCCGTTCAGCAGGCGGCTGAGCAAGAAAATGCCTAAGGCGATGAGTAAGATAACTTTGACGGTTTGTTTCATAGTTTCAAAAGGGGCTACAACGAATTTTAGTAACTAACGAATTTTTTCTGGTTTTTTTATTCGTTCCTTGCTTTAATTCGTTGTAGTCATTCCATTACCAGCCCAAATTCAAATTGATAAATACCGTAATCAACATTGTCAGCAGCAGCGGCAGCAGGATGAGGTACAGCACCACGCGCCGCCGGAAGACGCCCAGGAACATGAGGGCGCTCTTAATGTCTACCATCGGGCCAAAGACCAAAAAGCTGAGGATGGAACCGGTGGTAAAGCTATTTACGAACGAAAGTGCCAGGAAAGCATCAACCGTGGAGCAGATGGAGAGCACAAAGGCCAGCACCATCATGGCTACCACGGAGGTGACAGGGCCGCTGCCGAAGCTGATCAGGGTGGATTGGGGCACAAAGGTTTGCATGGTGGCGGCCAGTATGGAGCCGATGATGAGGTAGCGCACCATGTCGATGAAATCATCTCCGGCGATGGTGAACGCCTGCCAGAAACGTTGGGAACGGCCGTTCCCAGCCCCCATTGCAAAATGATCATGCTCATGCCCCTCGTCCGTTTGCGGCAGCACAATCTCATCGGGCGGGGCAAACTGGAAGATGAGGCCCACCGTGAACGCAATGAGAATGCTAAAAACAAAACGGCCGATCAGCACTGGCCCCCAACCAAACGCCACGTAGGTGCTTACCAGCACCACCGGGTTAATCACCGGGGCGCTGAGCAAAAAAGCGATCCCCACGGAAACAGGCAGCCCTTTTTGGTAAAGCCGCCGCGTCACGGGCACCACGCCGCATTCACACACCGGAAAGGCAAACCCCAGCAATGAGCCAACAAACGCCGCCGGAACGGCACGTTTTGGCACGTAGCGGGCCAGCGACGCTTTGTCTACAAACACCTCGATCAGCCCAGAAACGAGCGACCCGGCCAGCAAAAAGGGCACGGCTTCTATAAAAATACCCAAAAAGATGGTGACAAAGGTTTGGAATTTTTCGTTGAGTCCGCTGGGGATAAGATTGGGGAAGATGCCAATGAGCAGCAGCAGGATGACAATTGCGCCTAAAATGCGGCCAAAGTTACGGGCAGGGTTGGATACGGCCGTTTCCCTCCCCACCTTCTCTACTTCTGGCGAATGCTTTTCTTTAACCTGTGCCATGCCAGAAATATAAACAAATATCGGGCCACGTCAACGACATGACCCGATATAGATGGAAGACTCAGCAATTGTTTACGAAAACGGCCGTTTACTTATTTTCGAACGATTTCAGCAGCTCTTTGCCCTGCTTGTACTCCCCGGTGGCCAGGTAAATCACCCATTCGCAAATGTTGGTGACCCGGTCGGCCGCGCGTTCCAGGTTATGGGCGGCCCATTCCAGCCGTTGGGCCAGTTCAAAGGCATCGGCATTGGCGGCCATGTAGGTCATCACGGCCCGGTAAGTTTTGTTGTACAGCTTGTCTACGGCGTCGTCCCCCTTGATCGTTTCAAAAGCAAGCTGGGCGTTGCGCTCCGTAAATGCGTCCAGGGCGCGATGCAGCATGAAGCGGGTCTTTTCGGCCATTTCCGGCATGTGGGAGGTGAGGGGGTCGGGAACGGCCGTTTCACCAATCATCAGGCTGATATTCCCAATCCCTTTCACATAGTCATGAATGCGCTCCAGTTCACCCGCAATTTCCAGCGAGGCAGCAATCAGGCGCATGTCGCTGGCCATCGGCTGCTGCGTGGCAATGATGCTAAACGCTTCTGTGCCAATGTCGATGCGCCGCTGGTTGAACCATTTGTCCGCCTGAACCAGCTTTTCTGACAAAGCCAGGTCCCGTTTGGTGAGCGCTTCAACGGCCTTTAACAAATTTTCTTCCACTTCACTGCCCATCCGCAGAATTTCGTCCTGCAAGTGGCGCAACTCTTTTGTGTAGGTTTCTCTTAACATGTTTTATTCCCCTTGTGCCGGTGTCCCGTAATCGGTGGTCGGTGATCCGTAATTGTTCAATTCACTGATTACCGATAACCGTTCACCGATTACCGAAATTAGCCAAAGCGCCCAGTAATATATTGTTCTGTCAGTTCATTTTTGGGATTGGTGAACAGTTCATTGGTATTATCAAACTCCACCAGATACCCGGCTCTGTCACCATCCATATTAAAGAAAGCAGTGTAGTCAGAAGCACGGGCGGCTTGCTGCATGTTGTGCGTGACGATAATGATCGTATACTGTTTTTTAAGTTCCTGGATGAGCTCTTCGATGCGTAAGGTGGCTACAGGGTCCAGGGCGGACGTGGGTTCGTCCATGAGAATAATCTCTGGCTTTACGGCAATGGTGCGGGCGATGCACAACCGCTGCTGCTGCCCGCCCGAAAGCGAGTAACCACTTTGGCTGAGTTTGTCTTTTACTTCATCCCAAAGGGCAGCCTGACGCAGCGATTCTTCAACCAACTGGTCCATATTTCCTTTGAAGCCGTTAATTCTTGCCCCCCAGGCAACATTTTCATAAATCGTTTTGGAAAAGGGATTTGGTTTTTGAAAGACCATGCCAATACGGCGGCGAATTTCGACCGGGTCAACATGGGTATCATAGATATTCGATCCGTGGTACAAAATTTGGCCTTCAACACGGGCACTGGCTACCAGGTCATTCATGCGGTTAAAGGAGCGTAAGACGGTGCTCTTCCCGCAGCCAGAAGGGCCAATCAGTGCGGTAATGTGCTTGGTAGGAATTTTCAAGGCAATGTCTTTTACGGCACGAAATGACCCGTAGTAGACCTGCATTTCTTTGGCCTCAACGGCAACAGAGCCGTTGCTGAAAGATGTGTTCGGTTTCATTAAATGCTCCTTGTTGAATAACGATTGCGCAGGATGATGGCGGAAGCATTGAGCGAGAGCAGCATGGCTAGCAGCACAATGATCGCAGCAGCGGCAATATTGCGGAATTCAGCCTGCGGTCGTGAGGTCCACTGATAAATCTGGATGGGCAGGGTGGTGAACTTTGAGAACGGCCCGCTGGGATCGACCGTGATAAAGGTCGAAGCGCCAACAACAACCAAAGGCGCTGTTTCGCCAATGGCGCGGGAAACGGCCAGGATGGTACCGGTGAGGATACCCGGCAGGGCGCTGGGCAAGACATGATACCAGATGGTTTGCCATTGCGTCGCGCCCAAGGCCAATCCGGCCTGTCGCAAAGAGTTGGGTACAGCGCGCAGGGCTTCCTGGGCATTGATGATAATGAGGGGGAGGATAAGGAGGCCCAGGGTAAGACCGGCAGAAATGATGGTACGGCCGTTGGCCGATGCCGTGGACTCAACCGCGCCAAAAATCGCTCCGCTGGTCAACTGTTCCAACACCCGCACAAAGATGGCCAATCCTAGCATGCCATAAATGATCGACGGTACACCGGCCAGGTTGTTGATGTTGGTCTGCAAGATGCGGTTGAGCCGATTGTCGGCGGCATACTCTTCCAGGTAAATGGCGGCACCCACGCCAATGGGGAAAGAAAACAGAATGGTGATAAAGATAACCCAAAGCGAGCCAAAGATAGCGGTACGCACCCCGGCAAATTCTGGCGTACTGGATTGTGGGTCCGTAATAAAATCAGCCGAAAGCCAGGAACGGAAAGTGATCTCACCGTTGGGATAAAGCGCGGCGGCTTCAGTGGCGATGGCAGTCCGATTTAGCAAGGAATTTTGCAGGTTGTATACCTTGACCACGTCTGGCTGGATCACTTCAGCCAGCAACAGGTCATAAACTTCTTCCTGGGTGCGTGGTTCGGCGATACAGCCAGACGGCCGTTCCCCTGCCGGGGCGGCACACACCTCATTCCAGGTTGCTGGATCCTCAAAAACCAGGGCGCTCTCGTAAAAACGCTGTTCTCGCTCCAGCGCCCGACCACGCCCGGTGGAAATGTTGGTGGCCAGCAGGCGCACCAAATCATCTTTTGGAAGGGAAGCTAGAGACGTTTGGTAGACGGCTTCGGCGAAAAAGTCCAACGTGCCGCTGTCGGCTCCGGGAATGTAGCGCTGAATCGCTTGCGCGGGCCACGCCTCGTTAACCTCGTTCCAGGTGGTGGCTGTGGTAAAGATTTGCTGAAGCTGCTCGGTGGAGACCTCGTTGAGGGCGCTGTTTTGGTTGTTGACCACAATTGCCAGGGCATCGGTGCCAATTTGGAATTCGAGGGGGAAACGGCCGTTATTGCGACACGCTTCAATTTCCCCAGACTGAATAGGGCGGCTGGAGGCGGCAAAATCGGCCTGCCCGCTGCAGAAAGCTGCCAGCCCGGCGCTGCTGCCCACACTTTCGTTGCCAAAATTGCCCGCAAAACCGGCTTCCTGGTACTGCTCCAGCATGTGCTGCGTCAGCGGGAAAACGGTGGAACTGCCCACCACACGAATAGTTCCGGCCATCCCGTCTGGCTCAATGGACACCCACTGACCTGATTGTAGACCCAGCCCCGGGTTGGCCGAGAGCCAGCGTTGTTGGGCAGCGGCATAGGCTGCACTGGTTGCCGGGAAGTAGCCTACCGTCTCAATTTCGCTGTTGACATTGTTGAGCAGGTAGTTAAGGAAGATGTTGGCTGCCTGGTTGTTTTGCAAGACAGCATCGGCGGTGTAGAGGTATAACGGCCGTGTGAACGGATACTCGCCAGAAGCAGCCGTTTCGGCATTGGGCATTACCCCATCTACGGCCAGCAGCTTCAACGTCTCGTTGTTTTCCTGGTAATAAGCAATGCCAAAAAACCCAATGCCGTTGGAATCGTTAGCAATGCCGTTGGCCAGCTCAAAATCATCTTCGCTGGAAACGGTATTGGCGGTATTAAGAATTTGTTCTTCCACGACATCCAGCGCCAACCGCTGGGGGTCTACTTTATTGATGACCACAACATAGCCAAATGAGTCATTAAGAATATTGTAAAGCAGCGCTATCAGGGACGAAATGGCAATTAGCAATGCTGCAATAAACAGTAAGCGCCAGGCCAGCCCCTGGCGATGACGCCACTGGATTTGGTTTTTAAGCGCCTCCCCTTCAGGGAATGGCGTTGTTTCGGATTGGTTAGGTATCGGTTGCATATTATCCATTATTCGTACACCTCACGGTAGCGAGAGACAAAGTAGCGTGCTGCAATATTGAGCACCAGCGTCATGGAAAAGAGCAGCAAGCCGATAGAAAAGAGGCTGTTGTAATCAATGGAGTCGTAGCTAATATCGCCGCCGCTGATCCGCACAATGTGCCCCGTCATCGTTTCCGCAGCCAGAAAGGGATTCAGCACAAAGCCAGTGATAGAATCTTTGCCCAGTTCAAAGTTTTTGGGACCAGCGCCTGCGGCAATCGCAACAACCATCGTTTCCCCAATAGCCCGTGAAATAGCGACAACGAAAGCGGCCGTAATGCCAGACAACGCCGCAGGCAGCACAATTTTAAGCGACGTTTCCAGCTTGGTAGCACCCAAGCCATAAGCTGCTTCCCGTAACGCCCTGGGCACGGCATGGAGCGCATCTTCACTCATTGAACTCACCAAAGGGATAATCAGAATGCCGACAACAATCCCGGCTGATGCGGTATTGAAAATTTCCACCCTGCCTTCACCAAAAATAGAACGCAGCAGCGGTGTCATGAAAGTGAGCGCAAAATAGCCAAATACAACCGTCGGAATACCAGCCAACACTTCCAGGATGGGTTTCAGCATACTGCGAACCTTTTCCGAGGCGTATTCACTCAGGTAAATGGCTGAAGCCAGGCCAAGTGGCAGTGCAACCAACATGGCAATCAAGCTGGTCATCAACGTCGCCAACAGAAGCGGCCAAATGCCAAACAAACCTAGCTGGGGAATCCATTTGGTGGTGGTAATTGTCTCCGAAAGCGTAACTGTATTGGATCGGAAGAGCTGTAGACCGGCTGTGTGGCTTACGGCAATTGTGTCTTGCTGTCCGCGAAGCACTGTTATGGTGTTTTCGGCAATGCTTTGCACAACCATCACTTCTTCACCCAGGCGAACAATGTCTTCCTCAATTAGTGAGGCACCAGCGTCTCCAACCACAAGAACTGTTTCTTCTGGGGTAATGTCCGCCACGATCGGTTTATTGGTGTTTTCCCACTGTTGACGGGTAAAAAAAGCGAGGGATTCAGTTGTTAAAATGTAAACAATGCCCAGCGTAGTGAAGATTGACAAGATTCCACAAAGAAAAAGGAATCCCTGGATAAAACTCTCACCGATGCGCGGCCGTTTTGTTAAATCGTTCATGTTCGTTTCTGCCCCCATCAAAGGTGTGGCGGGGTTTTTTGTTGCCATTTTTGCTCCTTCCTCATCTTTTGCAGCCTGTTTACCACCTATCAGGAGAAAGCCAAGATGAGGAGCTGGCAATGCAGTCTCCTCATCTTGATCAGGTCTACACTAGAAGGTTACTTGTTACCAGTAAAGCACTAATTGTTGGCGTTCAACCAGTTCAGTTTTGCCTGATTGAGAGCATCATTACTGGCGGGGAAGTAACCAATGTCCACAATTTCTTCGTTCACAAAAGTGAGGTAGAAGTTGATGAACTCCGCCACCTGCGGTTTTTCGGCCATGATGGTGGCATCGGAGTAGATGAACAACGGCCGTGCCAACGGGTAGGAATTGTTGTCTACATTTTCGGCCGAAGCTTCTACACCTTCGATGGAGAGGATGCCCAGGGCATCCCGGTTTTCCTGGTAATAGGCGTAACCGAAGTAGCCAATGGCATATTGATTGCCGATGACGCCTTGAGCCAGCACGTTGTCATCCTCAGAGAGCTGGAGGTTGGCCGCTGAGAGAATCGGCTCTTCGTTTTCTTCAAAGATAACTTCTACGAAGTAATCGAAGGTGCCAGAGTCGGTGCCAGGGCTGAAACGGAGGATGGGTTCGGCTGGCCAGGAGGGGTCAATGTCTGCCCAGGTTTCAGCCGTAGAGAAAGCCAGGGCGAGCTGCTCGACGGTCATGTCGGTGGCAAAGTCATTGGCGGGGTTGATGACCACAGCCAGGGCGTCGGTGCCGACACGAAACTCAATGGGTTCACGACCAATAGCCCGGCAAGATTCGATTTCAGACTCTTTGATAGGACGGCTGGCGTTAGCGATGTCGGTTTCGCCCGCGACACAGAAGCGTTCCAAACCGGCACCAGAGCCGATGGAGTCTACGGTGATGTTGCCGCTGTAGCCTTCTTGCTGGAAGCGTTCGGCCATGCGTTCGGTGACGGGGAAGACGGTGGAACTGCCTGCCGTCACGATGTCACCGCTAACGGCGAGTACATCAACTGCGGGGAGGTTAACACCGGTGCCGCTGTCGCTGGAAGCCACGCCACCACGTACGCCGGAAATCCAGTTTTGTTTGGCCTGGTTCAAAGCGGCCGTACTGGCGGGGAAGTAACCAATGTCCACAATTTCTTCGTTCACAAAAGTGAGGTAGAAGTTGATGAACTCAGCCACCTGCGGTTTTTCGGCCATGATGGTGGCATCGGAGTAGATGAACAGGGGGCGGGCCAGGGCATAGGAGCCATTTTCTACATTTTCTGCTGACGCTTCGACGCCTTCAATGGAGAGAATCGACAGGGCATCACGATTCTCCTGGTAGTAAGCGTAACCAAAGTAGCCAATGGCATACTGGTTGCCGATGACACCTTGAGCCAGCACGTTGTCATCTTCAGAGAGCTGGAGGTTGGCTGCGGAGAGAATCGGCTCTTCGTTTTCGTCGAAGATTTCTTCTACGAAGTAGTCGAAGGTGCCGGAGTCGGTGCCGGGGCTGAAGCGGAGGATGGGCTCAGCTGGCCAGGAAGCATCGATGTCGGCCCAGGTTTCTGCCGTGGAGAAAGCCAGGGCGAGCTGTTCGACGGTCATGTTGGTGGCAAAGTCGTTGGCGGGGTTAACCACTACAGCCAGGGCGTCGGTGCCTACACGGAACTCAAGAGGCTCCCGGCCGATGGCCTGGCAGGATTCGACTTCGGATTCGTTGATGGGGCGGCTGGCGTTGGCGATGTCGGTTTCGCCCGCGACACAGAAGCGTTCCAAACCGGCACCAGAGCCGATGGAGTCTACGGTGATGTTGCCGCTGTAGCCTTCTTGCTGGAAGCGTTCGGCCATGCGTTCGGTGACGGGGAAGACGGTGGAACTGCCTGCCGTCACGATGTCGCCACTAACGGCGAGTACATCAACCGCAGGGAGACCGAGCACTTCTACCGTTTCTACCACCGTTTCGGTAACGGTTTCGGTTACGGTTTCAGTAACCGTTTCGGTTTCGGTGACCACGCGGGTGACCTCGACCTGTACGGTTTCGGTGATGACTTCTGGCTCGGTGGTTTCAGCGCTGCCACCGCAGGCTGCCAGAAGTAAGGCAAAGATTGCCAAAATTACTAAAAGTTTGATTCTCATTTTTCTTCTCCTGATTCATGTCGTAAGCAAAAAAATAAAGCGCAGGCCAGGTTGGCCGCGCTCAGATTTAGTTTGCTTTTAAAGGCTAATTGTGAATGGAGTTTAGCGGGCAGTTGTTAAGAATCAGGGCGTTTTTGGTTAATGATTGGCTATGGTTTTGTAAACGGCCGTTTAACAAAACCCCCTAAAACGGCTGTTGTTAACAATCTGTTAACAAAGTTTGGTTGTGACAGCCCCGCCAGCCAAGTAAAATCTGTTCCGACTATAGAGGAAAAAGTCCGCCATACCTTATGAAAAACAATTATTTTGCTGGGTTAACGCCGTGGCGAAACGGCCGTTATCTGTTATTGCTTGCCGCCCTTTGGCTGCTTGTTCCTGCTCTGCTGGCCAGCTGTCGTCCGCCAGAAAGTGACGCGGGGGGCGCTGTGGCTGGGGCCAGCCTGGCCATTCAAAATAAAGGGTCAGATACTCTGGTAAATATTGCCCTGGCCTGGGCCGAAGCGTACCAAACCGTAGCCCCAGAGGTGACGGTTGCCGTGACGGGGGGCGGTTCCGGCACCGGCATTGCCGCCCTCATCAACGGCACCGTGGATATTGCCAATGCTTCCCGCGCCATGAAAGAGAGCGAAATTGAAGATGCCCAAGCCAACGGGATCGATCCGATTGAGCACGTGGTAGCCATCGATGCCCTGGCCGTGATTGTGCATCCAGACAATCCCGTGAGTGAGCTAACCATCGTCCAGTTGGCCGACATGTACACCGGGCGCATTACCAATTGGCAAGAAGTGGGGGGATTGGATGCCCCGATTGTGTTGCTGTCTCGCGAGACAAATTCTGGCACCCACGTCTACTTTCTGGAGGAGGTGGTGCGCCTGGGAAGTTCAGAAAATAGCGATATTTTTGCGCCACAAACTCTGCTGATGCCTTCTTCGGTAGGGATTACCAGCGAACTGCGCCGGAACCCCAATGCCATTGGCTACGATGGCTTGGGGTACGTAGACCCGGCGCATGAAAAAATTATTTCGGTGGCGCGCACGGTGGACGAACCGTTTGTGGCACCCACAGTCGCTACCGCTTCATCTGGTGAATACCCCTTGTCGCGCAACCTGTTCATGTACACCGCTGGTGAACCGGAAGGCATTATTGCCGATTATCTCAGCTGGATAGTGTCGCCTGTGGGTCAGGAGATTGTGGCACAGCTTGGGTTTGTGCCGCTGACGGGTGGCGAATAGCGTTTTGCATCAGTTGGATTGGAGGATTTGATTTGACAACAAATGTGCCTGCCCCGCCCAAAGCGCCGTTGCCGAGTTGGCGTGAAAAAGTCATTGAGGGTTTGATCTGGCTTTCTGGCGTTTCGGCTGTGGTGATTATGGGGCTGATTTTCTTCTTTTTGCTGCGCGAGGGGTTGCCAACTTTAGGGGAGGTTGCCTGGGCCGATTTATTTTCGCGCCGTTGGTACCCCATTGAAGATTTGTACGGGATTTTGCCACTGTTGGCGGGTTCTTTTTTGGTGACGGTGGGGGCGGTGTTGATTGCGGTGCCGCTGGGGTTGGTAACGGCCGTTTACCTCGGTGAAATTGCCCCAACCTGGCAGCGTGAACTTCTCAAGCCGATCATCGAAGTGTTGGCGGGTATTCCCTCTATTGTGCTGGGCTTTTTGGGTTGGGTATCGCTGGCCCCCCTCATCCAAAGCCTGGGGGCCCCCACCGGACTGACTGCCTTCTCTGGTTCCCTCATTTTGGCGTACATGTCTTTGCCCACCATCATCAGCATCACCGAAGATGCGCTGTACGTGGTGCCCAAAGAGTACCGCGATGGGGCGCTGGCCCTGGGCGCAACGAAGTGGCAAACCATTTGGCGGGTGGTGCTGCCCGCTGCCCGCAGCGGCATTGTTATTGCCATCATGCTGGGCATTGGCCGGGCCATTGGCGAAACGATGGCGGTGATGCTGGTAACGGGCAATGCCGCCAACTTGCCCGCGCTAAACGCCGGAATTTTCTTCCAGCCAGCGCGTACGCTGACGGCGACCATCGCTGCGGAGATGGGCGAGGTGGCGCAGGGCAGCACGCATTACCACGTGCTGTTTATGTTGGGGATTGTTTTGTTTCTCATAACGTTTGCCATTAACTCGCTGGCTTCCTGGCTGGTGGGCAGCGGCAGTCGCCGGAGGGCCCGCCAATGAGCCGCCAACAGTCGCAAAAAGTGGCAACGGCCGTTATCACCCTCATCGCTCTGATTGTTATTTTGCCCATCATTTTTGTGATTGGCTTTTTGGTGTACAACGGCATTGGGGCCATCAGCTGGGAATTTTTAAGCCAGCCGCCGCGCAACGGCATGACAGAAGGCGGCCTACTGCCCGCCATTTTGGGCACGATCTTTTTAACGCTGGGAACGGCCGTTGCCGCCATTCCGCTTGGCATTGGGGCCGCCATCTACCTGGCCGAATACGCCAGCGACAACCGCCTCACCCGCACCATTCGCCTGGCCATTGTTAATCTGGCTGGTATCCCTCCATCGTTTACGGCCTGTTTGGCCTGGGCGCGTTTGTGCTGTTTCTCAACTTTGGCACCTCCATCCTGGCTGGCTCGCTGACGCTGGGGCTTATGACCCTGCCCGTGCTCATCAGCACCGCCGAAGAAGCGATTCGCTCTGTCCCGGCCGATTTTCGTACGGTGAGCCTGAGTTTGGGGGCCACCCGCTGGCAAACAATCCGGCATCAGGTATTGCCGCACGCGCTGCCCGGCATCATCACCGGTATCATTTTGGGGCTAAGCCGCGCCGCGGGCGAAACCGCCCCGATTTTGTTTACCGTGGCCGCCTTTTACCTGCCAGAGCTGCCCACCTCTGTTTTTGACCAGACGATGGCGCTGCCGTACCACCTGTTTGTGATTTCTACCCAGGTGCCTGGTATGCCTTTGCAAATTCAGTACGGCACGGCATTGGTCTTGCTGTTGATTGTGTTGTCATTGACGCTGGTGGCGACGGTTTTTCGCACCATCATGCGGCGGCGGCGGGAGTGGTAGGCCCTTATGAGTGCAAAACTTTCCATCCAAAACCTCTCGTTTACCTATGCAGACGGCACCCAGGCGCTAAAAAACATCCATTTAGACATCAGGCCGCGTGAGCTTTTTGTGCTGATGGGGCCTTCGCGCAGCGGTAAAAGCACCTTGCTGCGCCTGATGAACCGCTTGTCTGATTTGGTGGATGGCTGCCAGCGGAGAGGCACAATTTTATTTGATGGGCAGGATGTTTTTGCGCCAGAGATGGACGTGTTTGCCCTGCGGCGGCGAGTCAGTATGGTGTTTGCCATTCCGACGCCGCTGCCTGGCTCCATCTACGAAAATTTGACCTACGGCCTAAAAATGGCGGGCCTGCGCACGCCGTCGCTGCTGGATGAGCGTGTTGAGCGTTCTTTGCGGCAGGCGGCGCTGTGGAATGAGGTGAAGGACCGGCTGGGCGATTCTGCGTTTGCCCTTTCTGGCGGGCAGAAGCAGCGATTGTGCCTGGCGCGCAGTCTGGCGCTAGAGCCAGAGGTGATTTTGCTAGACAACCCCACCTCTGGGCTGGACCCAATTTCTACGTCGATGGTGGAAGAATCTTTGTTTGAACTGAAGCAGCAATACACGATTGTCATGGTGCCGCACAGCGTGCAGCAGGCGTCGCGGGTGGCCGACCGGGTGGCGTTTGTGTTGGATGGGGAGGTCATCGAGGTGGGGGATGAGTCCCAAATTTTTGTTTATCCGCAGGATAAGCGGACTGAGGATTATGTGACGGGCCGTTTTGGGTAACGGCCGTTTGGCCCACTGGCCATCAGCAAAATATGGAGCCGATCATGCGCGATAAGCTACTGGTGAACGATTTTAGCTTTTTTTACGGCAGCTTCCAGGCCCTGGACAAGCTCAATTTGCCCGTTAAAGAAAACCAGATTACGGCCCTGATTGGCCCGTCTGGCTGTGGCAAATCTACCTTTCTGCGTTCTATCAACCGGATGAATGATACCATTGCCGGAACGCGGGTGGCGGGTGAAATGCTGCTGGATAATCATGACATTTACGCGCCAGACGTGGATGTGGTGGATCTGCGTCAGCGGGTGGGCATGGTGTTTCAGAAGCCCAATCCGTTCCCCCAATCCATCTACGACAACGTGGCGTTTGGGCCGCGCGTGCTGGGCATGACCAAAACCCGCAACCTGGACGAACTGGTAGAAGAAAGTTTGCGCGAAGTGATGCTGTGGGATGAGGTGAAAGACAATTTGTACGGTGCGGCCCAGCAGCTTAATCCGGGTCAACAGCAGCGGTTGTGCATTGCCCGCACTATTGCCGTGCGCCCGGAAGTTATTTTGATGGATGAGCCATGCTCGGCGTTGGACCCGGTGGCTACCCTGAACGTGGAAGATTTGATGCGCCAGCTGGCCAATGAGTACACCATTGTGATTGTGACCCACAATATGCAGCAGGCGGCCAGGGCTTCAGATTGGACTGGTTTTTTCTGGTTGGGTAAGCTGGTGGAGTTTGGCGAGACTTCGGAACTGTTTACGAATCCCAAAGAGAAGTTGACGGAGCTTTATATTACGGGGCGTCAAGGGTAGCCGGTGGCAGGGAAAAGTAAAAGCTGCTGCCTTTGTGTTCTTTGCTTTTGACCCAGATACGGCCGTTATGCGCCTGCACAATATGCCGTGAAATAGCCAGCCCCAACCCGGTACCGCCTCGGCTGCGCGTGCGCGCTCGGTCCGATTTGTAAAATCGTTCAAAAATGCGGCCTAAATCCTCTTGCGGAATGCCCACCCCCGTGTCGTGTACTGCCACCACCACCTCATCTTCGGCCTGCTCGTAACTGGCTTGCAGGGTGATTTTTCCCCCTTCTGGCGTAAATTTGATGGCGTTGTACAGCAGGTTAGAGACAACCTGATAAATCCGATCTGGATCAGCCAGCACCAGGGGCAGCGCGGCGGGTAAATCGAGAATGAGTTCGATTTGGGCCCGTTCGGCCTGGGGTCTGAGCCGGTCGAGCGGTTGCAGCAGCAGGTCGGCAACGGCCGTTGCCTTCAACCGCAGCGGCACCTGGCCCGATTCTATGCGCGACAGCTCCAGCAGTTCCTCCACCATTTGCGTCAGCACATCGACGGGGTGATGATCGCCTGCAAGAACAGATCGCGCCCAACTTCTACAGCGGCGGTGACCTCTTGCGCCTCATTTTGGCACTGCTGCCACAGGTCGATGAGCTGGTGGTGGCGCACCACTTCGGCAAAAGAGCGCGTGAGTGCCGATTTTTCGCTGAGGGAAAACAGCTTGCTGGCGGCCGGGTTGATCAGCCGCACGTGCCCATCTTCATCTGTGATGAGCACGCCGTCTACCATGTAGTTGAGCACGGTATTGAACTGGCCATTCTCTTCTAGCAGAGCCAGATGCGTCAGCCGCAGCTGGTCGATCATGTTGTTGAAGGTCAAAATGAGCTCGCCCATTTCGTCGCGGGTGAGGGGGCAGCATGCGGGCTTCCCATTCGCCAGCGGTGATGCGCCGCATAATTTGGGTAAGCTGGCGCACGGGCCGGGTGGTGCGGGCCGCCACGGGGAAAGCAATGATGGCCGAGAAGATGAGGAGGAGAACGGCCGTAAATGAAACCGCCTGCCGCACACATCCCGCATCTCCCAAACAGCCAGGTCTAGACAGGTACGCCGCCAAACCAGCCATCACCAACGTGACCAAAATGAAGTATGAAATTGCGATGCGCCAACGAATTTGGGGGAACATTTTTAGTAATCAGTGGGTTGGTAATCAGTGGGTCGGTAATCAGTGGGTCAGTAATCAGTGGGTCGGTAATCAGTGGGTCGGTAATCAGCATTAACTGATGACTGATGACTGGTTCACTGATTACTGATTACTGGCTACTGGCTACTGGCAGTTAACCGTCAAAGCGGTAGCCAATGCCGCGCACGGTGAGAATGCGGCGGGCGTTGCCGGGGTCTTCCTCGATTTTTTCGCGCAGCCAGCGGACGTGCACATCTACCGTGCGGCTGTTGCCGTCGTAGGTCCAACCCCAGACGCGCTCCAAAATGAGATCGCGGGAAAGGGCGATGCCCTGGTGCCGCGCCAGGAACAAGATGAGGTCAAACTCCTTCGGCTTGAGGCGCAGCGGCAGTTTGTTTAGGCGCACCTCGCGCCGGTTTTGGTCGATTTCCAGGTTTTCAAAAGCCAACAGGGGGAGGGATTCTTCCAGGTTATCGGCCAGGCCGCCGGCCGATTGGCTGTGGAGCGCTTCGCGGATGAGGTCCACACGGCGCAGCAGCGCTTTGACGCGGGCCATGAGCTCTCGCATGCTAAACGGTTTGGTGAGGTAATCATCTGCGCCCATTTCTAGCCCCACAATTTTGTCTACTTCTTCGGTGCGGGCGGTGAGCATGAGGATGGGGAAGCTGAACTCCTTGCGCAAAATGCGGCACACTTCAAAGCCATCGATGCCGGGCAGCATGACGTCCAACACGATCAGGTCTGGTTTTTCTTGGCGGGCAAAGGTGAGTCCGGAACGGCCGTCTTTGGCCGTCACAACCCGATACCCCTGACGCTTCAGGTTGTATTCCAACATTTCCAACAGGGTATTGTCGTCTTCTACGACCAAAATTTTTGTTTCCATTTTTTCTTTTGTAACCTTGAATGCTTGCGGCGTCAATGGGAATTTCTTAAACCGGGGGAAACCATGCAGACCCTAAGGGTTTTCAACTGGAATCATTTATCTCAAAATGTGCCAAATCCTTGGGGCTCGCCAGTGGATCTGAATGGCTATAACCGGGGGGATATATCCCTGGCGAGGGAGGAATCTGATTGGCCACTCGCCGCTGACTGGTACCCGTTATATACTCATTGATAACAAGCAAAATGAAGGCTCTGGAGATGCGCAGTCGTTTCCAGGGAAACTTAAAGCAGGAAGTGAACAATGACCCAGACTGGAACAGATCGTATTACGGCCGCTTTTGCCCAGGCCCAGCAAACACAAACGGCCGCGCTTATGCCTTACTTCACCCTGGGCTACCCCGATGCCGCCACCTCGCTAGACATCATCGAGGCGATTGCTCCGTACAGCGATTTGCTGGAGCTGGGCGTGCCGTTCAGCGACCCGTTGGCCGACGGCCCCACCGTGCAGCACAGCACCCAGGTATCGCTGGAAAAGGGCACCACCACCGCGGGCTGCCTGGAAATGGTGCGCGAACTGCGGCGGCGCGGCGTGCAGACGCCGGTGATGCTGATGGGTTATGTTAACCCAATTCTGGCTTACGGTGAAGAAAATTACGTGCGCGATGCGGTGGCGGCGGGTGTGGACGGCTTCATCGTGCCCGATTTGCCGCCTGAAGAGGCGACTGAATTCGAGGCAAAAGTGGCGGATGCGGGCCTGTCGCTTATTCCTTTTTTGGCACCTACCAGCAATTCCAGGCGGATTGAGCTGGTTACCGCAAAGGCGCGGGGGTTCATCTATCTGGTGAGCGTGACGGGGGTGACGGGGGCGCGCACCCAGGTGCAGACCGATTTGGCGGGCTTTGTCAACCGGGTGCGGGCAGAAACGGCCGTTCCCCTTGCCGTTGGTTTTGGCATTAGCAACCCCACTCAGGCTGCCGAAGTGGGGCAGATTGCCGATGGCGTTATCGTCGGCAGTGCCCTGATCAACGCGGTGAATGCGGCGGAGGATAAGGTGGCAGCGGCCGTTCAGTTTGTAAAATCGCTGCGGCAGGGGATGGTAAATGGTGAATGGTGAATGGTAAATGGTGAATGGTAAATGGTGAATGGTGAATGGTAAATGGTGAATGAGGCAATTACCCAATTACCCTATGACTCAATAATCAATTCCCAAACGGGGGTTGGCCCAGTAGGCGGCGCTGGTTGTTGGTAGATTTTCCCCCATCACTTCAAACCGCAGGGTGACGGTGCTGCCGGCAAATGCCGTCAGCGGCACTGAAACTGGCTGCCATTGAAGTGATTCTTCGCCCCCGGCATATTCAAACAGGAGCTGTTCGTCGCCGCTGCTGGTGAGCAGGCGCAGGCGGTACTGCACGCCGGGTTGGGGCAGCACGGCCGTTTCTAGCACGCTGTTTTGCGGGATTTCTAGCTGCACTTTGTTAGAGAGCCAACGGCCGTTTGCTGGCATGAGCTTGAGCGAGAGAGAACGGCCGTTTTCGGCCGTCACGATGGGCAGTTCCGCTGCTGGGTTGGGATTGATAATCTCTGTGTCGAATTCATCCAGCCACACCTGCTGCGTTGGCTGTGCCCAGAGGAAAATTGTCTCGTCGTGCTGTTGCAGCTCTGGCATCAGGCTGTAAATTTGCCCGTTGTCGTAATCCAGCACCACAAATTCGCGCGTCACCGGATCGGCCGTGCGCAGCTGGGGCAAATCGCCGCCGGGCCGTTCTAGCGGCGTGTCGTACCAAAGCTGCACCACCGTGCGGGTAAACTGCGGCGCGATGGGAAAGCGGATAGCAAAAAAATGGTTCTCTGGGCTGATGGTGGGGTACAAATTGGCCAGCTGCACCCGGGCCTCCGCCTCTTCAATTACGTCCGCCAACCATTGCTGTTGGGTGAGGCGGATGCGGTTAAAGTGGTGCAGGGAAACGGCCGTTACCACCAACACCAGCATCCCCAAAACCAACCGCTGAGATTGCATCGTTCGCTGAGCTTTTTCTCTATTCTTCCGCGCTCTTCGCGCCCGCTGCGGTGAAAAATTAAACGCCAAAAGCAGTTCAAACGTGGCCCCAATGGCCAGCACCAGCCCCAGGCCACCCTGGTAGATGTGCCGCCCGGCGTACAGCAGCGGCAGCTGCGTCCACAGCGCCAGGTAGATGAAGCTCAGGTGCAGCAGCAGCCAGGCCAGCCCCAGCCGCACCACCCCGTTGCCCCGCCAAAACCACACCCCCACCAGCCCCAAAACCACAATGACGAAGGCAGAAGCGGCCGTTCCGCTCAGGCTAAGTAAGCTGTTGAGAAAGGTGAAGCGAAACAGCGTCACAATGACAAATTCAGCAAATTCCGGCCAGGTAAAATAAGCCAGCCAATCCGTCGTTTCCCGGCCGCTGATGTCCACCGTGAGGTTGGGCCGGGTGAACATGAGGGCGATGTAGGCGACGGTGAAGAGGGCGAGACCCAGAAAAAGAAGCAGCTCTTTTTTGGAGATTGGAGATTGGCGATTGGAGATTCGACGCAATCGCCAATCTCCAATCGCCAATCTCCTGGCCAGAAGTAGCAAAAACAGGAACGGCGGCAGCAAAACCGCTTCTTCATGTGACAAAAATGTGAGCAGGGTAAAAAGCAGGGTGAGGAAAATTTGGCGGTTAGACGGCCGTTTCAAATAGCTCAACCAGGCGCTCACTGCCAACAGCGAAAACAGCGCCGCCTGCACAATGGCGATGGCGCTCAGCCAGGTCACCACATCCACCCAATGGCTGTGAATGGCAAAGAGGGCGGCGATGAGAACGGCCGTTACCCAACCCATTTTTAGCTGTCGTGCCACCCGGTAAGCCGCCGCCACCGTTAGCGCATGAAACAGCAGCGCCACCCAGTAGTAACCGCTCGGCTCGAAGTGAAAAACCATCTCCAACAGGCCAAACCAGATCAGCTGCAAAGGGCGATAATACCAGCCAATTTCGTACGGATTGAGCAGGGCAAAATAGGCCCAATGGTTGGCCATCGCCTGCTTGATGTAATCAAACTGCACATAATCATCGCCCACAAACGCCCAGTCAAACGGCGGGTAAAAGATTAAAAGCGTTATGAGAATGAGGCCGCTAAAGGCGAGTCGTGGATAAAGCTTGTTTCGTGTCATCACGTCTTGTTGTATCATCCAAAGAATGTTTTGAATGGTTAATTGTTAATGGTAAATGGTTAATTGTCAAAAAAGCCAACTAATTTCAGGTGCCTGGCACTGGTCGCATCATTTGGACTTGCCAATGCGTTTGACCAGTGCCAGGCACCTGTTTAAAGGAATTTTTTATGCCAAATAAATTAGCGCAAGAAACCAGCCCCTACCTGTTGCAACACGTGGAAAACCCCGTCGATTGGTATCCTTGGAGCGAAGAAGCGCTGCACCGCGCCCGCCAGGAAGACAAACCGATTTTGCTCAGCATTGGCTACGCGGCGTGCCATTGGTGCCACGTCATGGCCCACGAATCGTTTGAAGACCCAGCCACGGCCGATTTTATGAACCGTCACTTTGTCAACATCAAGGTAGATCGGGAAGAGCGCCCCGACCTGGACGCCATTTACATGCAGGCTGTGGTGGCCCTCACCGGGCAGGGCGGCTGGCCGATGACTGTGTTCCTGACGCCAGAGGGACGGCCGTTTTACGGCGGCACCTACTTCCCACCCGCGCCACGCTACGGCATGCCCAGCTTCATCCAGCTGATGCAGGGGATTGTGAACGCCTGGGAAACCAAGCGCAGCGAAATCATTCAAAGTTCAGGGGACATTACGAAGCATTTGCAGCGAACGGCCGTACTCACCGGCCAGGAAGATGTGCTCACCCCCAGCATGTTTGGCAAAGCCACCGAACTGTTGACCCAAACCTTTGACCACGAGCGCGGCGGCTTTGGCGGCGCACCCAAATTTCCCCCGTCCATGACCCTGGCCTATTTGCTGCAAAGCTTTGTGCTGCACCAAGACAGCCGCGCCCTGCACATGGCCGAAACCACCCTCAAAAAGATGGCCTACGGCGGCATGTACGACCAGCTCGGCGGCGGCTTTGCCCGCTACGCCACAGACGTCAACTGGCTGGTGCCCCACTTCGAGAAGATGCTGTACGACAACGCCTTGCTGGCCCGCGCTTATCTGCACGCCTACCAGGTAACGCAGGAACCGCTCTACCGCCGCATCGTTGAAGAAACGCTCGATTTTGTGCTCGCTGAACTGTGCCACGAAGACGGTGGCTTTTACAGCAGCTACGACGCCGACAGCGAAGGGGAGGAAGGCAAATTTTACACCTGGTCGGCCGCCGAAATTGAGGGGCATCTGGGCGAAGATGCCGACCTGTTCAAGCTGCGCTACGGCGTCACCGAGCGGGGCAACTGGGAAGGCACCAACATTCTCAACATCCAAAAAGAGCTGGATGAGGTGGCCTGGGCCAGCAAAATGAGCGAAGAACAAGCGGCGGAACGGCTGGCGGCGGCCAAACAAAAGCTGTACGACGTGCGCGCCCAGCGCATCTGGCCTGGGCTGGACGACAAGGTGCTAACTGCCTGGAACGGCCTGATGCTGGCCGCCTTTGCCGAGGCGGGGCGGGTGCTCAACCGGCCAGATTACACGGATACGGCCGTTCGCAACGCCCAATTCCTGCACCAAACCATGCGCACGGAGAACGGCCGTCTGCTGCGCACCTGGAAAGCGGGCAGCGGCGCTGCCAAGTACAACGGCTACCTGGAAGATTACGCCTACCTGGCCGACGGCCTGCTGGCGCTCTACCAAACCACCTTCGACGAACGCTGGTTCCACTGGGCCCACGAGCTGGCCGAAGCGATGCGCACCCACTTCTCCGACGCCGACCACGGCGGCTTCTTCGACACCTCCGACGACCACGAAGCGCTCATCCACCGCCCCAAAGATTTGCAAGACAACGCTGTGCCCAGCGCCAACGCGATGGCGGCGCAGGTGTTGCTGAAGCTGAGCTTATATTTGGGGAATGAAAACTATTGGGAATTGGCGGAAACGGCCGTATCCTCCCTCTACGGCGCGATGGTGCAGTATCCAAATGCGTTTGCCCATTGGTTGGGAGCGGCCGTTTTCATCACCAGCCAGCCGCAAGAAGTGGCCATTATCGGTGACCCGGACGCCCCAGACACCGAGGCGCTTATCGCCACCACCTTTGCCGCCTTCCGGCCCAATCTGGTGGTGGCCGCAGGCAGCCCCAGCAGCAGCATCCCGCTGCTCACCGAACGCCAGCGGCTGGATGACAAAGCCACCGCCTACGTCTGCCGCCGCTTTGTTTGCCAGCAGCCGGTCAATTCACCAGAGGCGCTGGCTGCACAGTTAGCTCAGGTTTCTTTCTAAAAAGTTATAGGAGACTGGAGATTGGAGATTGGGGAGCTTTCAATCTCCAATCTCTACTCCCCAATCTCCCAATAAAATTATGAAATACGACGAAATCACCCTACAACTCAAACGCATTACCGACGCACCCAGCCCCGACGACGGTTTTCGCGTGCTGGTAGACCGCCACTGGCCCAGCGACCTCAGCGAGGAGACCGCCCAAGTGGGCCTTTGGCTGGGCGACGTGGCTCCATCCCCCCGCCTGCGCAAATGGTTCAACCATGACCCGGCCCGCTGGGACGATTTTTTAGATCAATATTTTGCGGAACTGGACGAAAATCCACAGGCAGTAACTGAGATGTTCCAAAAGGCCACCAGCAGCAAAATCACGCTGCTCTACACCGCCAAAGATGTGCGGCACAACCATGCCGTCGCCCTGAAAATGTATCTCGAAGGGGATGATTAGGTAAAACGGGAGCGCAGCATCAGCGGCAGCACAATGAGGGGGATGCAGGTAAACAGTGCGCCCATCGCCAACAGCATGTAGCTGCTCCAGGTAACGCCGGGTTCGAGAACGGCCGTTTCCGGATCAGCCGGATCATAATGCACGGTTACCCCGCTGCCCGCCGGGTAACGGGCCACAATCGCTTCCGCATGGTCTCGATCGCCACCGTACTGACCAAAACTTACGTTATCTGACGTGTAGGAAAAATCATCCACCAAATAGCGAAAGGTCACATCGCCAAAATAAGATGTGCCATCCTCATCGCGGTCCACCCGCACGCTAGACGAAAGAATTTCGCCATCGGTCGTCGGCCAGCTTTCGCTAACCCGCGCATTTTGCAGTACAGACCAGCCCCAAATGGAGAGACCAATCCCGACGGCAAAAAACACAATCGTGAACAAAACAGTAGCTCCGCAGCCCATAGAGTCAGAGTTTTTGCGCATGTTGATTTTCCTTTATCAGCGTTTTGTCCTTATAATCGCTTTCACTTTTGCAGCGGCTATTCATTCTTTTGATGCGGATACCCCAGCTCAGCCAAATCTGCCGCGATCTCTGCCAAAATGGCTGGATTGTCAATGGTGGCCGGAACGCGGTATGCTTCGCCATCGGCGATTTTCTTCATGGTGCCCCGCAGCACCTTGCCAGATCGCGTTTTGGGCAACCGCTCCACCACTGCGGCAATTTTGAAAGAGGCAACCGGCCCAATCCTCTCCCGCACCATCTGCACCAACTCTTTGATAATTGCATCGTGCGGCCGATTGACACCTGCCTTCAACACCACCGTCCCCAGCGGAATTTCCCCCTTCAGCGCATCCGCCACGCCAATGACGGCACATTCGGCTACGTCTGGATGGGCAGCCAGCACCTCCTCCATCGCCCCGGTAGACAGGCGGTGCCCCGCCACGTTGATGATGTCATCCGTGCGGCTCATGATCCACAAATAGCCATCTTCATCCTTGAAACCGGCATCGGCCGTGCTGTAGTAGCCGGGGAAGTTGCTCAGGTAGGTTTGCTTGTACCCTTCGTCGTTGTGCCACAGCGTGGGCAGGCAGCCGGGCGGCAGCGGCAGCTTGATGACGATACTGCCAATCTCGCCCGCGTCTGCTTCCTCTTCGTACACGTCTAAAATGCGCACGTCGTAGCCGGGCACGGGTACCGTGGCGGAGCCGGGCTTGATGGGCAGCTGCTCCAATCCCAGCAAATTGGCGCAAATTGGCCAGCCGGTTTCCGTTTGCCACCAATGATCAATCACCGGCACCTTCAGCTTTTCTTCGGCCCATTGCAGCGTGGCCGGATCGCACCGTTCGCCAGCCAGGAACAGCGTGCGGAAATGGCTGAGATCGTACGGTTCCAGGTAGGAGGCGTCTGGATCGTCTCGCTTGATGGCCCGGAAGGCGGTGGGGGCGGTAAACAGTACGTTCACTTTGTGCTCAGAAATGACGCGCCAAAAGGCACCGGGGTCGGGGGTGCCCACCGGCTTGCCTTCGTACAAAATGGTGGTGCAGCCGTAAAACAGCGGCGCGTAAACAATGTAGGAGTGGCCCACCACCCAGCCCACGTCGGAAGCGGCCCAGTACACATCGCCGGGCTGTACGCCGTAGACATATTTCATGCTCCAATGGAGGGCGACCAGATGGCCGCCGTTGTCGCGCACGACGCCTTTGGGCATGCCGGTGGTGCCGGAGGTGTACAAAATGTAGAGCGGGTCGGTGGCGGCGACGGGGACACAGTCGGCCGGTTTGGCCTGCTGCATGGCGGCTTGCCAATCCACGTCGCGCCCTTCCACCAGGCTGGCTGGGGCTTGCGGTCGTTGCAAAATGACGCAGGTTTGGGGCTTGTGCGTGGCCAGATCGATAGCTTCATCCAGCAGCGGTTTGTACGGGATGACGCGGTTTACTTCAATGCCGCAGGAGGCGCTGACGATGAGTTTGGGTTTGGCGTCGTCGATGCGGGTGGCCAGCTCTTTGGCGGCAAAGCCGCCAAACACCACGGAGTGAATGGCCCCAATGCGGGCGCAGGCGAGCATGGCGATGACGGCTTCGGGCACCATCGGCAGGTAGATGACGACGCGGTCTCCTTTGGCTGCGCCGTGCTGCTGCAAAACCCCGGCAAAGCGGGCGACCTGGTCTAGCAATTCGGCGTAGGTAAATTTTTGGATGGTGTTGGTGACGGGGCTGTCGTAGATGAGGGCGAGCTGTTGGGAACGGCCGTTCCCAACGTGCCGATCTAGCGCATTGTAACAACTGTTCACTTCTGCCCCGTTGAACCAGCGGTAAATGGGCGCTTCAGACGCATCCAAAAGGGTGTCCCACTTTTTGTACCAATCAATCGCTTCTGCCGCTTCCGCCCAAAAACCGAGCGGATCCTTTTGCCATTTTTGGTAGGTAGCGTGATAACTCTGGGACATAATTTCCTCCAATTTTGAATGTTCTTGGGTAAAGCGATACGGCCGTTGCCTTAAAAATCTGTCGGCAGTATAAGCTGTGTAAAGCCGATTAACAACAGCTATTTTTCAGCGGCAGTAGGCGAATCGTTTACCGTTTGTTGTTTGGTGCGTTGGCAGAACGGCGTAAACTTGGCCACGAGCGTCTGCGTTCACCTGCGGCCTATATTCACAGGAGCTTTCATGAATGGCGGCACACCAACACAAATAAAAGGGACACAGATGAACACAGGTTTTCACAGATTTTTATTTGCGTTCATCTGTGTCCTATTTTCAGATGAAAACCCAACCTCCGGGAGGTTCAGTGCGTAACAGAGGCCATTTTTGAAGCCTCCCGGAGGTTTATTTCCTAAGGAGACTTCATGAGCGCAGGCTCAACACAATGAATGAAAAGGACACAGATTAACACAGATTTCCACAGATTTTAATCCGCGTAAATCCGCGTACATCCGCGTCCCATTTTCTAAGGAGACGACACCAACTGTCGTTGACCACCATGAATGAAAACCCAACCTCCGGGAGGTTCAGTGCGTAACAGAGGCCATTTTTGAAGCCTCCCGGAGGTTTATTTTCAGAGGAGGATTGCATGAAAATTGCCGTTACGGGAGCTGCCGGGTTTATTGGCTCCCATTTAGCAGAGACGTTGGCCAAACAGGGTCATGAAGTTGTGGGCATAGACAGCTTCACCAACTATTACGCCCCTGAACTGAAACAGGCCAACGCGGAAGATATTGCCGCCGCCGGGGTGACGCTGCATCGCCTGGATTTAGCCACCGATGATCTGGCCTCGGCGCTGGCTGGGGTGGAGTTTGTGTTTCATTTGGCAGGGCAGCCGGGCATTTCCGCCAGCACGCCGCTGGCGGATTATGTGCGCAACAACATTGTGGCGGTGGATAATTTGTTGACGGCGTGCCAGCGGCAGCCATCGCTGCGCCTTTTTGTGAATGTGGCGACTTCTTCGGTATACGGCCGTCACGCCTACGACCCTGAAACAGAACCCCCAAAACCAACATCCTACTACGGTGTCACCAAACTCGCCGCCGAGCAGCTGGCGCTGGCTTTGCACCGGGAAAAACGGTTCCCCGCCTGCTCGCTGCGCATCTTTTCGGTGTATGGCCCGCGCGAACGGCCAGAAAAACTGTACCCCAAACTCATTCGCAGCATCCTCACGGACACGCCGTTCCCCCTGTTTGAAGGCAGCGAAACGCATTCGCGCAGCTACACCTTCGTGGGCGACATCATCGAAGGGTTTGTCTCGGTGTTGGATCAACCAGAAAAACTGATTGGCGAAATCATCAACATGGGCAGCGATGTGGAGATGACCACCGGTGAGGGCATTGCGATTATTGAGCAAATCATGGGTAAAAAGGCGAAGCTGGACATTCGCCCCAAGCGCCCCGGCGACCAGCTGCACACTTGCGCCAACATCGGCAAGGCGCGGGAACTGTTGGGGTATAATCCTCATACTCAGCTCGCCGATGGCCTGCGGGCGGAGGTGGATTGGTACGTTAACCGCATCTATGCCAACAACCTGCACAATGTTTGAATGGGACACGGATAATACGGATTTCGATATGGCGTTATCCGTGTCATCCGTCAAATCCGTGACCCATTTTGGGGAGATTGCCAAATGCCAGAGAAAAAAGTGGTTTTGATAACGGGGGCGTCGTCGGGGTTGGGGCGGGCGTGTGCGGCCCATTTGGTTGGGAAAGGATTCACGCTGTTTGGCACCAGCCGCCAGCCAGCGGAGATGCCCGCCGGGGTGCAACCGATTGCCCTGGACGTGACGAATGATGTGTCGGTGGCGCAGGCGGTGACGGCCGTTCTCAAAAAAGCGCCCCGCATTGATGTCCTCGTTAACAACGCGGGTATGGGCATTGCCGGTTCCATCGAGGAAACCAGCATCGAAGAGGCCCGCCGCCAGTTCGAAGTAAACTTTTTTGGGGCGATGCGGCTGTGCCAGCAGGTGATTCCGGTGATGAGAAAGCAGGGAAACGGCCGTATCGTCAACATCAGCTCGCTGGCAGGCACCATCGGGCTGCCGTTTCAGGGGCTGTACAGCGCCAGCAAATTTGCCCTGGAAGGGTTGAGCGAGGCCATGCGGCTGGAATTGGAACCGTTCAACATACAGGTGGTGGTCATCCAGCCGGGCGACTTTCGTACCCGCTTCACCGCCAGCCGCAGCGTGGTGGAAGCAGCGCAGAACAGCCAGACGTACGGCAGCCGTTTCGCCACGGCCCTGCAACGGTACGTCGCCGAAGAAAACAACGGGGCCGATCCGCATCTGGTGGCTGAGCTGCTGCACCGGATTATTTTGGCCAGGTCGCCCCGGCTGCGCTACCGGGTGGGGGCGTGGTCGCAGCGGGCTTTTGTGGGGATACGGCCGTTTCTCCCCGACAAACTTTTCACCCGCCTCCTGGCCAACTACTACGACCTTTAGCATCATTTTCTAAAATACATTGACGCAAAGGGGCAAAAGATAAAAAGAGACAACTTTGCCCCTAAAAACCTTTGCGTTCTTTGCATCAAAAAATATTCGAGTCGGGGTTCCGTGATTGCCTAACTTGCAACCAATTCCCCACCGCCTGCGTAGAAAGGGACAGAATAACAAATGAACTGTCAGGTGGTGTTTATGACCATCTGTAACTTGTGGAGGTATTGAAAAATGACAGTAAAAGATAATCGTCTACGGCGACAAAATGGCATCTTCTTAGGCGTTTGCGGTGGCCTGGCCGCCTGGACCGGCATCAACGTTTTCTGGTTCCGGCTCCTCTTCTTCATCCTGCTGCTGCCCGGCGGCGCGTCGGCCATTCCGTATTTTATTTTGTGGCTCGTTATGCCCAAAAAATAATTAATGGTTAATGGTTAATAGAAAATTGTAAATGGTAAAGTCTAACCGTTAACCATTTACCATTTACAATTAACCATTAACCATTTCTTCAAGAATTTCCCCCAACGTTTTCACCAAAAAATCGGCGTTTTCGGCCGTAAAAACGAGCGGCGGCTTGATCTTTAGCACGTTGTGCAGCGGCCCGTCGGTGCTGATGAGGATGCCCTTGTCGCGCATCCGGTTGGCGATGTACGATGCTTCCTCGACGGCGGGTGCCAGCGTTTGCCGGTCGCGCACCAGCTCCGCACCGAGGTACAGCCCCAGCCCGCGCACGTCGCCGATGAGCGGGAATTGGGTTTGTAGATCGCGCAGCCCGTCAGCAGCCGATTGCCCACCACGTGAGCGTTTTCTTGTAAGTTTTCCTGTTCCAGCACGTCCAAAACGGCCGTTCCAATCGCACAAGAAA
Source organism: Candidatus Leptofilum gracile (assembly GCA_016713825.1). Lineage (GTDB taxonomy): Bacteria > Chloroflexota > Anaerolineae > Promineifilales > Promineifilaceae > Leptofilum > Leptofilum gracile. The sequence continues at coordinate 581,932 of JADJOJ010000010.1, forward strand.
CCGGATTGCCGCCAAACGTATTGAAATATTCCATGCCGTTGGCAAACGAGGCGGCAATCTCTGGCGTGGTGACCACGGCGGCCAGCGGATGGCCGTTGCCAATCGGCTTGCCCAGCGTTACGATGTCCGGTACGACGCCCTGCGTCTCGAAGGCCCACATGTGGCTGCCGACGCGCCCAAAGCCCACCTGCACCTCATCCGCAATGCAGACGCCGCCCGCTGCCCGAACGAGCGGGAACAGCGCCTGGAAGTAGCCGTCCGGCAGCACAATTTGGCCGCCGCAGCCCAGCAGCGGCTCGCCGATAAACCCGGCGATCCCTTTGCCCTGCGCTTGCAGGGCTTCGATGATTTCCTGGGCGTGTTGGGCGTAGCGACGGCCGTTTCCCCCATCACTCCCCCGATACAACCCCCGATACGGATCCGGCATTGGCAAAACGTGAACATGCTCCGGCTTGCCCGCCCCGCCGGGGCCGTCAAATTTGTAGGAGCTGATGTCGATGAGCGCGGCCGTATTGCCATGATATGCGCCATCCAACACCAGCAAATCCCGCTGGCCGGTGTGGGTGCGGGCCAGCCGTAGGGCCAGTTCGTTGGCTTCGCTGCCGCTGCACACGAAATAACAAACCGAGAGCGGCTCCGGCAGCGTGGCGGTCAGCCGGGCGGCGTATTCGACGAGGTTGTCGTGCAGGTAGCGGGTGTTGGTGTTGAGAACGGCCGTTTGCAACTGCGCCGCCTTCACCACCTGGGGATGATTGTGCCCCACGTGCGGCACGTTGTTCACTGCGTCCAGGTACGGCTGGTTGTTCTCGTCGTACAAATATTGCCCCTGGCCACGCACGATGTGCAGCGGTTTTTGGTAAGAAATGCTCAACGATGGCCCCAGATGTTTTTGCCGCAGCGCCAAAATCTCTTCCTTACTGCGGGTTGGCGGGGGAAAATGGTAGCTGGGAATTCTAACCAGCACGTTCGGGTCGGGGCAGAGGCTGCGCCAGATGGCGCGCTGGCTGGGGGCGGCGACGCCGGGGAAGTCGGTGGCCTGAAAGGGTGAAGGGGTGAAGGGGTGAAGGGGTGACAAGGTGACAAGGTGACCGGGTGACAGGAGATCGACCAGGATTTGTAAGTGGAGGTGGGGGGGCCAGTCGCCGTTGGTGGGGTAAGGGCCGATTTCGGCGAATTTTTGGCCTTGGGCGATCGGTTGGCCGATGGTGAGGCCGTCGAGCAATGACTCGCTGAGGTGGCCGTAGAGGGTGTAAAAAGTTAGGTCTTCGCTCACATCGTGCTGGAGGACGATGACGGGGCCGTAGTCGAGGCGGTCGGTGTTGTTGGCGAAGCTGTGGATGGTGGCGGGGAGGGGGGCGTGAACGGCCGTACCTGCCGCCGCAAACAAATCCAGCCCGATGTGAATGGTGCGCCACTCGTCCCGGTCGTTGCCGGGGATGCGGAAGCTGTCGGCCGTGTAAATGCGGCGCGGCTCATCGTAGCGGCCGATGCCGATTTTTGGTTTGCCGAATTTTGTTTGGGCCAATTGGCTAAAAAGCAGGTTGGTGAACGCATGGGTGTCATCCGGGTCGGTGAGTTGGCCAAGAAGCAGGCTACCGGGGCTGAGATCGAAAACGACTGGTTGGGTTTTCTGCCAATCCGCGTTTAGTACATTGGCGAATCGGCCACTGTTTTCGCGTAGCCAATTTACAACCAGGGTGGATTTTGCCACGGGTTCCCAGCCGCAGGCGTGGCGGAAGGTGGCTTCGGCCAGCAGCGGGCTGGTTTGGGCGAGGATTTCTAAAGTTGTCCAGGCGGGCGCGGCCGAGATTTGCAGGTAGTCGTTGTCCGGTTCCTGGGTGGCCTGGTAAGCGCTCATCGTGACGCTGACGCAGAGGCGCATGGCGATGAGCGAGAAGAGCAGCGACACCTCTTCATCGGTGAGGGGGTGGGCGGCGTGGTAGCCGCGCACGAGGTGGGCGGCCGCGGCCAGCGGGTCGGGCTTGTGCAGGATGGCGTAGGCGGCGGCGATGGCCAATTCGCTAATCGTGGCGGTGTGCAGCGCGTCGCCAAAGTCGAAGATGCCGCTGATCTGCTGGTTGGCGGTGAGGATGTTGTAATCGTTGGCGTCGTTGTGGATGACGCTGTGGCGCAAGTGGGCCAGCCGGGGCTGGGTGTGCTGCACGAACTGGTCGAGGAAGCCGCGCACCAAATCACGCTGCGGCTCTTCGGGAATAAATTCCAGGTAGTTGGTGATGAAGTCGGCGCGGTTGAGGTCCCACTTCAGTTCGCGATGGGCGGCGGGATGATCAAAGTTGGCCAGGGCGGCGTCTAGCTGGCCGAGGGTGTGGCCCAGGCTGTGCAGCAGCGCCGGGCTGTGCGGTTTGGTGTGGGCCAGAAGCGTGCCGGGCAGGTGGGTGATGAGCCGGACGGGGAAGTCGGTGACGTGGGCGATAGGTTCCTGGGTTTTTGTTGGGATGAGTTGGGGGAGGAGATTGGAGATTGGCGATTGGCGATGGAGGTGGTTGATGAGGGCGTTTTCCAGTTCCAGGGTTTCTAACGATTCGGTGCGTCCGGCGATTTTGAGGATGTATTGGTTGCCGTCGGTGGCGGTGAGGTGGAAGTTTTGGTCGCGCTCGCTGGGCAGTTCACGGGCGGTGGCGGTGAGGTTGTACTGGGTGTGGGCGAGTTGAACGGCTTCATCAAGGCTAAAAGTTGGCCGTAAAATGGTGACATCAGGCATAAAAATACCCCTTTTTGGTGGTTAAAAGGGGTATTTTATGTCGTAGAGACGTTGCATTGCAAAATGTAGAGACGTTGCATTGCAACGTCTCTACGGAGCGCGGAAAGAATCCGCGGCTACGGGTAGGTGATTTCGTCAACTGACTGCACGTTGAAAGTCATACCATTGTCAAATCCCATGAGAATAAGATCAGGAGTTGGTTGACTGTCTTCATTCGTTGCCCAAAGCCGTGTCATTAGCTCAAATTCATTTGAGTTAATGGCGGACGTGATTGTTGTAGGTTCGATGGTTGCCGTGATGGTGACAGAACCTGTCCCAGCCTGCACAGGATATTTATCCCCCAAAGCATTGAAGTTTGGGTAGCGGTAGCCCTCTAGCGATGTTTTTCCCCATTCTGGATGAATAAAGCTGAGACTCAAAACAGCTTCCTCGGCGGTTACCAACATGTATTCCACTGTAACTTCCAGGGTAATAGCCTCATCGGAACTGGAGCGGGGGAGCTGGATGGCTTTGGTTATCCAAAGTTGATTTGGCGTGTATCCCACAGGATAGTCCAAAAAATCAGCTGCGACCCAGCCCGTTTGTCCATCTGGCGTTTGTACCAATTGCCAAAACAAACCTTGACTCTCTTGGAGAGGTTCATTAAGCAGAAAAACAAGGGCTCCTTCTTCAAGAATGCCTAGCATTTGCCCGTCAGGGTTATTACGCAATGTTAAACCGTTGCCATCTGTACCGCTGATAATGGCTGTTGAATCTACGGCAAAATATTGCATTTCCTCAGTTCTTATCAAATCAATTACAAAACCAGTGAGGGTAGGCATGGCCAGGATGTTGAGTTCACGACGGCCGTTTTCATCCTCGCTCAAATACCCCAACTGCATTACCAACACGGGCTGGTCTGTGCCCACAATCTGGCGCATGACGGCCGGGCTTTCGCTAAAGGTGATGGTGTGTGTGCCAGATTTTTCCGTCAGGGTGATGGCCTCGCTCAAGCCGTCCATTGGGATGCGCCCGCCGTTGGCCGATTCCCAGTTGGGATTGGCATACAGGGGTTTGAGTGTCACTTCTTCATCCGATTCAAACCGGTAGCCGACGGTGATTTCCAGCGTGACAGTGGCATCAACCGAACTGCGGGCGTGTTGGGTGGCGGAAATGAGCCAGACGTCGTTTTCTGGAGACAAGGTTTCTGTCGGTGTGTATCCTTCAGGGTAATCCAGATAATCAACGACCACCCATCCTTTGCCAATTGGTGTGGACACAGATTGCCAGAACAGTCCATCACTTTCCAATATTGGATCATCGTTTAAGATGACGGCGCTACCTTCTTCAAGAATACCAATTTCTTGCCCAGTAGGTTCGCTGCGAAGCGTTAAGCCATTGCTATCAGTGCCACTAACTACTGCGATAAAATGAGACTCCTTATGCTCTACGAACCAATCCGTAAGCCAAACTGCCGTTCCGCCATCAGCGCTTTGCCGGGAATTATCCACGGTAACTGGTAGGCGCGCGCCGCTGGCTGCGTCGTAGAGACCAACAATCAAATCGTATCGGTCGTCAATTAGCGCGTTGGGTAGATTAAGGGTGAGCGTGGTGCGAATTTGCTCACCTGCTGTCCAGGCTGTGGTGGGGCGGTTGCCATCTTTCAGTGGCTGATCAATTTGAGCCACAACAGTGTCTTGGCCCTTGCGCAAGTGGAAGAAGAGCTGATAGTCGGCAGACGGCCGTTCCTGCACGAGCCAATCCAGTGTTAAGGTTAACTCATTCATACCTTCTTCGATGTTAAAGGCCGTCAGGGTTAGTTCCCCGTCAAAGTCAAACGTTAGCTGATCCAGCCCCGAGGAAACGACCTCGATATCATCTCGCCCCAGAGAATCAAAGCTGTCAAGATATTCCAGCCGGGCAATCTCGGTTTTTATGTTGGCCAGCATTTGTTCGAGCCGGGGCAATTCTTCATCAGGCATGAGGGGCAAGATGGCTTCCAGCTCGGTCTGGTAGGTGTGCAGGATGGTGAGCTGGGTGGGGACGGGAACGGCCGTTGGCAGCCCACTCGTATCCAGATCAACCAACTGGCCATCGCTGGTAAGCGGCCACTGCAAACTGGCTTCATCTACCCAACCCTGGCCCCCACCGTCCACGGTAACATACTGCCAGGTGATGCCGTTTTGTACCACAGATAGCTGATTGTTCATCAGGCCGCTGAGCGTGACCGGGGTGCCTTCGGCCAGGGCGGCTTCTGCTGCGCCATTCGGTTCGGCGAGCAGTGGCGTTTCCGTTGTGACCCGACCTTCGGGCAGCACAAAGGAGACGCCCATTTCGGCGGGCAGCTGGGTGAATTGGTCCTCCGGCAAATCGGCGCTGGTCATGAGCTGGTGGCTCACACGCTCCAGGCGGCGCAGCAGGGTGTCGCCGTCGTAATCGGCAACTTCAACGACGGTGTGGGTGGCGCTGTCCAGCTTCACCAGCCGGTATTTGCTGTCCGGCACGCCGTCTTGGTTAGGGGAATAGTCGATGCGATAGGTGGTGAGGGAACGGCCGTTCCCCGTCGTCTCATCACCAATTTCTGAAATCGCAAAACCGTACGGTTCGTCCATGCCGCCCTGGCTGTTTACGCCCAGCGGCGGCTCGATGAGGTATTTTTCGACGCAGGCGCTGCCGCTGCACTGCCAATCCAGGCGCAAAACAGACTGAACCAGGCCGTCCCAGCCAGCATCATCGTAGAAGGGCGGTGTGGTGCGGGTGCCCGCCCAGCCTTCGGCCTGGGCCAGGGCATGGTAGACGTCGAAGTAGTGCAGCGAAATGGTTTCCATCTGCTCGACGCTGGCGTCGTAGGTGCCGCGCCAGAGGAATTGGCCATCCCCCTGCACAAAAACGCGCTGCTTATCGTTAGCGTCTACCACTTCACCACGGAAGAAGGTGCCGTCGAGCGACTGCCACGATTCGGCCGTCATCTCGGCCCAACCGGCATCAAGCTCAACCCACATGGGAAATTCCAGCCTGAGCTGATCGTACACGATGAATTCGTCGCGGCCAGGCACGTCTACGGTGCCCATGTGGGCGCTGATGGCGGCGGGCTGTTGGCTGAGGCTGGCCCAGCTAAAGTAAACGACGAGGGCTAGAACGGTGAAGGCTACGGCCGTTCCCACCAATCGCCCCAAATTTGCCAGGGAAAAACGGGGTTGGTCGTACTGGTTCAGCAAATCGGCGCGCAGGTTTTGTTTGAAAGCGCGGGGGGGATACGGCCGTTCGTCAGACTGCTGCAATTCATCAATCAGATCATCAAATTGGTCAAAATCTTGGTTATTGTTCATGGGGATTTACCTCTCTCAATTAAAAAGCGGAACACAGAGCTGCACAGAGATGACACAGAGTTGCACAGAGACAAAAGAGAAAATCTGCGGATTTTCATTCATTTGACGGTGCCACGTTCATGAACTCTTTTGTGGACACTGGTTGCTCGCTTTCCAGCTCGGCGCGCAGCCGATCCAGGGCGCGGTGCAGCCGCACGTAGACGTTGCTCGTGGAACAGGCCAGAATTTCGGCGACTTCGTCGCTGGGCAGCTCTTCCAGGTAGCGCAGGACGATGATGTCGCGGTCTTGGGGGCGCAGGCGGGCCAGGGCGTGGTGGATGGTTTGGCGGGTCTGGCGGGATTGTACGGCCGTTTCCGTCACCCGCATTTCGGTAGCCCCAAACCAGCTTTTGGGGGAGAGCCACTTCTGCCGCCGCAGCTTCGACATCGCTTCATTGCGGGCGATGCGGTAGAGCCAGGGGCCAATGCCGTGCGCCTGCCATTGGTACTGCCGAATCTGTTTGAGCGCTTTTTCGAAGGTAACGGCCGTTACGTCTTGCGCCGCCGCTTCATCCTGCATGAGCCGGGCCGTGTAGGCAAAAATGCGGTCCACGTAATGGTCATACAGCGCCCCAAACGCCGCCGGGTTTTGCCGGGCCTGTTCGACGAGCCATTTTTCGTTATCAAGCATAAAAACCTCGGTTTTTAGAGTTGCAGGTGAGAAGTCGCAGGTTGCATGTGCTGAACCTGCAACTTGCTACCTGCAACTTGCCACCTTTTCTGCCTGTATAACGCGTGAGAGAGGAAAATCTTTCAGAATAGTTAATGGTTAATTGTAAATGGTTAATGGTTAGTTGTTGGGTCGGGGTGCCAGGCACGGGGCGAGCGATCCTAAATGACCAAATAGTTGCGCCCCGTGCCTGGCACCTGAAGGAGCTACTTTGATGAACGCTTTTCCGCATAAAAGGCGCGGATGCGGTTGAAGATTTCGGTTTCTTCGCGATTGTCGGGATTGTCTAGCAGTGCGGCCACGGCTTCAGGGCTGCGGCGTTGGGCGGGCCAGGCTGGGTGATGGGCAATTCTGAGGGCAAGGCGGGCGGCGAAAACGGCCGCTTCCCGCAACCCCCCGCTCTTCCACCTTGTCCAGCGTATCGTACGCCGTGTGGCCGTAGCCGCGCCCGCCAAACGCTTTGCGCCGCACCTGGTTGATGCCGCCGGTGGGCACGCCCGCCATCAAAAATGGGTAATGGTCTGAGTGGGCATTGATCGACTGCCCCACGCGGAAGTCGCGGGCCATTTCATCCCGCCATCCTGCAAAAATGGGGGCCAGATTTTCCCACTTGTTTAGCTCAATATCTTTGTGCTCGATGACGCCGGCCGAATCCATGTTGAGGTAAAAGCGGATGTTGTCTAGCAGGTCGGCATGTTTTTCGGCGTACTGGGTGGAGCCGATGAGACCGATCTCTTCCACGCCCCAGAGGGCAAAGCGGATGGTGCAGGGCAGGTCGGGGGCGTATTGGGCCAGCACGCGGGCCGCTTCCAGCACCGCCACCGTGCCAGAGGCGGGGTCGCCTGCGCCTTGCGAGATGTCGTGGCCGTCGTAATGGCTGCCCAGCATCACAATTTGATCCGATTGGCCGGTGCCGGGCAAATCGCCGATGACGTTCCAGGAGACCATTGGCTCGATCACGTCGCTGCTGGTGAGGCGGAGTTTGACGGTGCCGTGTTTAGCCAGGAGTCGTTGCAGGAAACGGCCGTCTTCCAACGCCAACGAAATCCCCAGAATCAGCCCCGCGCCATCTTCGCCAATGCCGCCGGTGGCCGGGCCGTAGCCGGGGTAATGGTTGACAAAGATAAAACCAGCTGCACCAGCGAGGAGGGAACGGCCGTACTTCTCATTCCGATGAATCCAGCGTTTGACCCCTCTGGGATTGACTTCACTGGTGGCCAGCACAATTTTGCCTGCGATCTCGTCGGCGCGTGCGTCAAAATCGTCGGGTGCGCCTTCGTCCAAATCTACCAGTTCCGCTTCCAGATTGGCAGGCGGGGAGTGGGGCAGCGAGATGCAAGGGAGGGTGCGCTGAATCGGCTCTAAAATTTCTAGCGAGACGGTGCCGCGCCGCCACCCTTCGTAATGAATTTCCTCCAGGTGGACGTTTTGCAGGCCGTACGCCTCCAGTTTGGCCTTGAGGAAGTCGGCGGCTTGCTTTTCGCCAGGCGTGCCGCCAAAGCGGGAGCCGAACGCGTCGCACAAAATGGTGAGTGTATCCATCAGTTCCGTGCTGGTGTACACATCGCCGATGATTTTTGGTCGGTGGCTAAATGGGGGTTTTAATTGACATAAAAAAATTCTCTGTGGTCTCTGTGCTTATGCGGTGAAATTTTCTGGGTAAGCCAAGGTGCCAACATGGCGACTTTTATTTGCGGGTCAAGATGATGACTGGAATTGTGCGGGTGGTGACTTTTTGTGCATAGTCGGCAAAGAAATTATGCTGGGCAGCTATTTTGGCGTACAGTTGGCTGCGCTCTGGTTCCTCCGCTACGGTTGCGGTCACATCAAACTGTTCAGTGCCGACTTCGATGCTGACATGGGGATTGGCCAGCAGGTTGTAGTACCAGTCTGGATGGCTGGGTGCCCCCCCTTTGGAGGCGATGATGATGTACCGGTCGCCGTCTGGCATGGTGACGAGCGGGTTTAGGCGGGGCTGGCCGCTTTTGGCTCCGGTGGTGTGCAGCAGCAGCAGCGGCCGATTGGTGAAAAAGCCGCCTACCACGCCATCGTTGGCGCGGAATTCTTCAATAATTTGTCTATTTCTTTCGTTGGGATCGCTCATGGGTTCACTCCTTGACGTTATTCAGTTTTGATAAATGGTGTCTGCTTTCTTTTGTAGCCTAAATCGGTCACCCGTTGCTGTAATGGGGGGGGGCTTATTGCCTCTGCAATTCTTAAAGCGTTTGCCACTCGCTGGGCGAGCATTTCTACGGAATCATTCTCGGTTCGTGGGCAAACCGGAATTTGGGCAATCTGGCTTTCATGCAAAATGGTTTGGTTGATCTTGGCGTCAAATTCCAGAAATTTCTGCCACATTTTCTCGGGTTCAGGAAATTGGGCAAACATCGCTTTCATTTCTAACCGTTCTGGGGTCTCTTGCCAAATCTTCTCACTTGTGACGCCTGGACGGGACAAACAGACCATCTGGCTGGCGGGGAAGGCTTGGGTGGCAACGGCCGTATTAAAAATTCCCCCATCAATCAACAACCTGCCATCCGGTGGCAGCTTGGCTAAATCTTCCGCCAGCAAATCGAGGTATTCCGGAACAGCCGCCTGGTTAAACGCGGCAAATTCTTCCCAGCTCAGCGCCAGCAGCCAGGCCAGCCCGTTGGCGGCGGCGGCCCACTGGCTGTTGATGGGATGGCGTGTGGGGGAGAAACGGCCGTGATACGTCCCGTAAATGTGCGCGTCCATATCGTAAAGCGTCAGCCCGTAGCTGCTGGCCAGCGCCCGGCAGACGGTCGTCTTGCCCGACCCAGCGCCGCCCACAACCCAGTAAACCCGCTGGTGCTGGCTGAGCAGCTCGTATGCTTGTTGCAGGAGTGTAACGTCGATTGTGAACATCAGGCAGCCCTCCAACGAGCCGGACACCAATTCTAAGGATTCATCCCCATCCCGCTCTTTTTGCAGGGTACGGCGGCTGCTGCCCACCACCTGGCCATCCAATACCAGCAGGTAAGTGAGGGCGTTGCCCAGGTTGCCTAGCCGGGCGCTTGCGGCAGCGGTGGTGACGGCGCGGCGGTCTTTGTAGCCAATGGTGTATTCATCAAACACCGAGAGGATATAGGCACGCGGTGGTTGGTCGATTTCCGGCGGCGGATCGGGGGCAAACCAGTAGGTCTGGCCGTCGATTTCGGCCTGGTCCAACTCATGTTTTACCAGGCTGAGGCCGGTACGGCCGTCGGTCACCGTCAGCCCGGACCAGTTGGCCAAATCATACACGGTGGCCGGGCCGTGGCTCAAGAAGTAGCGGCGGGCCAGCTCGGCCAGCGCCTCCTCACGCGACCGTTCCGGCGCGGGCGGCACCCATTCGTCCAGCAGGGCGTAGGTAAACTGCTTGCCGCGCCGCGGGCCGCTGCAAATGACGCCGTGCTGCTCGGCGTGCATCACCACGTAGGTCAGGCGCTGGCCAGACGTGCCCGCGATATTGGCCTCCTGCAACGCTTCGCCCAGCTCGGCACGCGTCAGATGTTGCCCGCCCTGCAGCGCCTGGGCCACCACGTCCAGGCTGCGCTGAAGTGTGGCCGCATCCAGCTCCAGCTGGCGATGCATTGAGGCATTGATGGCCAGGACGCGTGGTCCGGTGAGCTGGAGCAGCCAGCGGATGTCTTCTGGGGCGACAAAGTGCCAGGTGGGGCGCAGCACGTGGGTGCGCAGGATGGCACCGGAGTTGAAGAGGGCATCCAGTTCGGCGTCAACGGCATTTTTCAGCCGCAGCGCCAGCGCCCATTTTGCGCCGTAGTAATCCTGGGACTGAACGGCCGTTAACCAGCGCACCACCTCGATCGGTTCCTGAAACGGGGCCGACGAAAGGTGCTGGCAGCGCAAGCGCAGCTGGGGAATCGCGGATAGGTTCATGGGGGGGAACGGCCGTCTCTAGGCTGCGAGCGTTAACACAATGACGGGAATGGTGCGGGACGTTTTGCGTCGGTATTCGTCAAAGCCCGGATTTTTGGCCACCATTTTTTCATACAGCTCCGAACGTTCTGGCTCTTCCGCGGCAGCGGCCTGCGCCGAAAACCGTTTGGTACCCACTTCTACCTCGACCTCGGGATGCGCCATGACGTTGTAATACCAATCCGGATGGGTCGGTGCGCCGCCTTTGGAGGCCACAATGACGTAGCGAGCGCCATCTTCCAGGTAAGCCAGCGGATTGATGCGCTTTTGGCCGCTTTTGGCCCCGGTTGTGTGCAGGAGCAGCAGCGGTGTATTGGCAAACACACCGCCCACTTTGCCCTCGTTGGCTCGAAATTCTTCGATGATTTTTTGGTTCCACTCATTTTGTGAGCTCATTGGGTTTCCTTTTGTTGTTCTCTATGTTTGCAGAAATTAATTTCACCGCGGAGACGCGGAGAGCGCAGAGGGACAAATAGCAGAGAAAATCTCTGCGTTCTTTGCGGCTTTGCGGCTCGTTTTCTCTGGTGAACCTAAAAAGTGCAAAGATAGTGTTGTTTTCAGGTGCCGGTTTTGCGGGAAATTTATTCTAGCGCATATTCAAATTCGTAATAATGCTGGCCATCCTCAATGAGAATGGCCATTTGGCCGGTGAGGCCAGCCAGCTTGCCCGTGCCGGAATCGGGCACCACTTCCAGCGTCAGGCGCTGCCCTTCTGGCTCTGAGATGCCAAAATGTTGCAGCACAAACGTCCCTTTTTTGCCATGCAACACGCCGCTGACTTGTTCAATGGCGACATATCCGGCGGAGCCTTGAACGGCCGTTAAAGCGGTGAGCATTTCACCCAGGCTTTTAGCCTCCAGGTCGCCGTGGAATGTCTTGTCAATCGACATGCGCCCTAGCGAGATGCCCTCACTGCCTGTGGCATAAGAATTTAATGGTTGTAAGTTTACTTCAAATGTGCCAGTTGCCTTCATGTTCTTCTCCAGTTGGCGCAGTTTGGCCTATTGTTTTGCCGGGCGCTCATTGCCGCGCTTGAAATTACCAGTGGCTTTGGCCATCACCAACTGCGCTTCTTTGTGTTCCAGCCCCGCAATTTTTGCTAAAAATTTTTCAGCAGGTTTGCCATTCAGGATTTTGACCTGCTTGCCATGCCAAAAAATAAAGACTTTTTGATCCTTACCTGCCTGGTAGGTGAAAATTTCATCATCGAGAATGCCGCGTTTGTCTACATTGGGCATCGTTTATCAATCCTCTTTTGCTTTGCCTACCCAACCGGGGGCAGTGCCGACGTTTTGGCCGAGGAACAGGCTCAGTTGGGCGGCATGTTCCTGCACGTGGCGCAGGTTGTAGAGGTGCAGTTCGGCGACGCTGTGGATGCGCCAGTTGGGGCGGACGCGCTGCGGCGTTGTTGGGTCTGTTAAATTTTGCAGCGTGGTTTGGCATTTGGAACGGCCGTACTTCAAATACGCTCTCAACTCTGCCTTACTGTACACCCGCTCCGGCAGTTCACCCGACTCAAACTCAGACAGGGTAAACGGAGCGGGTGGGGTGAAATTTTCGGCCGTTTCCGACAGATAAAAATCCAGCCAGAAGAGGCAGTGGTAAGCCACATACCAAAACTCCGCAAATTCAGCGGGTTCATCAGCAAACAGCCGCGCTTGCCACAGCGCATCCGGGCAAGCCTCAATGGCGTTGTCCAGCATGTCAATCGCTGCCCCAAATTGGTTCCAGATAATTTTTTCCCAGGTCATTACTGTTTCGTCCTTATTGCTTGCGCCAAATTTTTTCTACCAAGAACTCACGCAAGGTTTGGCTGGTGTCGCTTTTTGCCAACCGCTCCATCTACATAATATTTTTAGTTAAACGTTTTATTTGCTGTAATGGAATCGGCAAGCAACGATAATTAGTTCGTCATCTGTCGCTCGATAAACCAGGCGATGTTCGGAATTGATCCGGCGGGACCAATAGCCTGTTAAGTCCGCTTTTAGACGTTCCGGTTTGCCTGTACCTTCAAAGGGGGTTCGACTGCTTTCTTTGATGAGGAGATTGATTCTTTTTAGCAGTTTACGGTCGTTTTCCTGAAACCAAAGATAGTCGTTCCAGGCAGTGGGCGTAAAGGTGATTTTCATCAATCGATCAGCTCGTTTTCTGTTCGATAGCCCGCTTTGTCCTCGGCAATCGAACTGCGTAGCGCGTCTGCATTGGCGGGGGTTGACAGCAAGTAGAGTGTTTCCTGCCAGGCGTTATATTCGTCAAGCGAGAGCATGACGACACTTTGCCCACTTTCTGCATGCACGATTGTCGGTTCAACATCATCAACAATGTTGGCAATGAGCATTTCTAAGTTCATTTGGGCTTCTTTTGCACTCAAAGATTTCATGGTCAACCTCTTCTTGTTGAATTGATTTGAATATGAATGACATTATACAAGTTCAACCTGCCGTGGCAATCTGCCCAAGCCCCAACATCTCGCGCAAAAACTGGCCGGTGTAGCTTTCACCCACCTGGGCCACCTGCTCTGGCGTGCCCTGGGCGATGATTTGCCCGCCGCCGTCGCCGCCTTCCGGGCCGAGATCGATGAGCCAATCGGCCGTTTTTATCACGTCCATGTTGTGCTCAATCACAATGACCGTGTTGCCCGCATCCACCAGCCGGTGCAGCACGTCCAGCAGCTTTTGCACGTCGGCAAAGTGCAGGCCGGTGGTCGGTTCGTCCAAAATGTAGACGGTGCGCCCGGTGGCCACGCGGCTCAGCTCTTTCGACAGCTTGATGCGCTGCGCCTCGCCACCGCTGAGGGTGAGGGCGCTTTGCCCCAGCTTCACGTAATCCAGCCCCACATCGTGCAGCGTTTGCAGAATGCGGCTGATTTTGGGGTGGTTGGCGAAGAAATCCAGCGCCTCCTGCACGTCCATGTCCAGCACGTCGGCGATGTTTTTGCCCTTGTACTTCACCGCCAGCGTTTCGCGGTTAAAGCGTTGGCCGTTGCATTCACGGCACAGCACCCAGACGTCGGACAAGAAGTGCATTTCTACTTTGCGACGGCCGTATCCCGCACACGCCTCGCACCGCCCCCCCTTCACGTTAAAGCTGAACCGCCCCGATTTGTAACCGCGTGCCTTCGCCTCGTTGGTTTGGGCAAACACGCTGCGAATCTCGTCGAACAGCTTCACGTAGGTGGCCGGGTTGGAGCGCGGCGTGCGGCCAATCGGGTCCTGGGTGATGTTGATCACCTTGTCCAAATGCTCCAGGCCATGGATCGCCTTGTGCGGGCCGGGGGTGGATTGCGCCTGGTGCAACGCCCGCGCCAGCGCTGGATGCAGCGTCTCGGCGATGAGGCTGCTCTTGCCGCTGCCGCTGACGCCCGTCACGCAAATCATGGTGCCCAGGGGGAAGGTGGCGGTCACCTGCTTGAGGTTGTGCAGGCTGGCTCCGATCAGTTCGAGTTGGCCAATGTTGGGGGTGCGGCGGGAACGGCCGTTTGGCGCTTCAATCCGCAGTGTGCCCGACAAATATTTGCCGGTCAACGACTCAGGATGTGCTTTGACAAACTCCGGCGTGCCTGCGGCGATAATCTCGCCACCCTTCACGCCCGCGCCCGGCCCCAAATCAATCAGCCAGTCGGACTCGATCATCGTTTCTTCGTCGTGCTCCACCACCAGGACGGTGTTGCCCATGTCGCGCAGCTGGTGCAGGGTGTCCAGCAGGGCGCGGTTGTCGCGGGCGTGCAGCCCAATCGACGGCTCATCGAGGATGTACAGCACGCCCACCAGCCCGCAGCCAATCTGGCTGGCCAGGCGGATGCGCTGCCCCTCGCCGCCAGACAAACTTGGTGCAGAGCGGTCCAGCGTCAGGTAATGCAGCCCCACATTTAGCATAAATTGCAGCCGGTCGCGGATTTCTTTGAGGACTTCTTCGGCGATTTCGAACTGTTCTTCATTGAGAGATTCGAGATTGGAGATTGGAGATTGTCCGTTCTTGCTGCCGTTCCCGTTCACCGTAAACCGTTCACCGTTTACCGATGACTGCTTACCGAGACCAACCACCCAGGCAAACGCCTCATCAATCGCCAGCTGGCCTACCTCGTCCAGCGATTTGCCGCCGACGGTGACGGCGCGGGCTTCGGGGCGCAGGCGGGTGCCGTTGCAGGTGTGGCAGGGCAGCTGGTTCATGAAGCTGGCGTACCAGCGGCGGGTTTGTTCGGAGCCAGTTTGGTGGAAGAGGCGGTTGACGTGGTGGATGATGCCGCGAAGCGGCCGTTTCGATTCCCCCGACCACGACGCATCTTCCGTTTCGCTGGAATATTTGAAGTGAATCAGCTCCTCGCCCGCGCCGTAAAACAGCTTGTGCCGGAACGACTCCGGCAATTCTTGCCACGGCGTGTTCAGATCGATATTGAAATGTTCGGCGATCGCTTTGAGCTGGGAGGTGGTCCACTTGTTTTTCTTCTTGCGCACGTTGCCGTACCAGCGCAGCGCCCCGTCCATGATCGACAGCGTTTCGTCTTCGATGATGAGCGCCGGGTCCACCTGCATTTGCGTACCGATGCCGTTGCAGTCTGGGCACATGCCCAGCGGCGAGTTGAAGCTGAACAGCTGCGGCGACAGCTCCGGGAAGCTGAAGCCGCAGGTGGTGCAGGCGTTGTGCTCGCTGAGGGTGATCGTCTCCTCGCCCAGGTCGGCTTGCAGCAGCCCTTCACCCACGCGCAGCGTCGTCTCTACGGAATCGACCAGTCGCACCATGAAGCTGCCGTCATCTTCTTCCGGCACGGCCAGCCGGTCGATGATGAGCTCGATGTTGTGCTTGTGTTTTTTGCTCAGGTTAGGCAGCTTGCCGGAGAGATCGATCAGTTCGCCGTTGACCCGGGCGCGGATGAAGCCATCCTGCCGGGCCTGCTGGAGGGCGTCGGCGTGGGTGCCTTTGCGGTTGCGCGCCAGGGGAGCCAGCAGCTGAAAGCGGGTGCCGGGGGGCAGGGCGGCCAGCTGTTGGGCGATTTGTTCAGGGGTTTGGGGGGTAACGGCCGTTCCACAATCCGGGCAGTGCGGGATGCCGACGCGGGCAAAGAGCACGCGCAAATAATCCATCACCTCGGTGACGGTGCCCACCGTGGAGCGCGGATTTTTGCTTACCGCCTTCTGCTCAATGGCGATGGCTGGACTCAGCCCGGTGATGGCATCGATTTTGGGCTTTTCCATCTGCCCCAAAAACTGCCGGGCGTAGGATGACAGGCTCTCCACGTACCGCCGCTGTCCCTCGGCGTAAATGGTGTCGAAGGCCAATGACGATTTGCCGCTGCCGCTGACGCCGGTGAGCACCACCAGCTTGTTGCGAGGGATGGTCACGTCGATATGTTTCAAATTATGCTGCTGCGCACCGCGCACAACGATGTTTTGGGGTTCCATAAAATGAAAATCCTTTACAATTTTTTGTGGCGCATTTGTTAATGCTCCGCCACTTTTGTCAGTTTCGCTTGAAAGCGGTCTGGGTACGTTTGTTGATACCCCCACACATCAAGCTCGGGCAGGGTCACACCTTGGCTGTTGAGGAATGTGGTGATGTCGGTTCGGTGGGCAATGCCGTGATAAGCCAGGGACATGAAGACGAGGCGTGCGTGGTAGTCAAACGTCCAGCCGGGTGCCTCTTCATGCACGTTCTGGGTAGGGGGAACGTGCTGTATCGTGCTTAAAAATGCCTCACTCACTTCAGCCGCAAAAGATGCCATTTGTGCCAGGGTGGGTTCATCTTCCCATTTAAAGCTGGGCTGTGGCCCAGTGCCGTGGATCCGCTTGAGAAAGCTGGCTTCGGCCCGCAGTAGATGCCGGAACGTTACCAGAATGGAACCCGCAGCGCCTTGAATGTCAGCTGTAAGCAGGCTCTCATCGAGTTTGAGGCAGATGGCCAGCAGCTGCTGATTGGCCCATTGATTGTACCGGACGAATTCGATCAATGTTGGTTCTGGCTGTATTGCCATGCGTAACGCTCCTTTCTTGGGGCAAGTCGCTTAGGACATCTGTTCTACGGTAGGTGGCGCAATTGTAGCATGACCAGGAAACGGCCGCTACCGCCCAACCTTAAACATTTGCAGTGTAGGGGGTAATCCTGACACCTTTTGTCAGGAAAAATAGGGATGTGTAAGTGTTGGGATGCGGTTTGCGACGCAAACTGGTTCTTGACAAAGACGGGTTTTGGTTTATGCTTAAAATAAGTTTGCGTTACAAACCGGCTTTCCCTTCGAGAAAAAGCGAGAGCTTGAAAAATATTGACTGCCAAGCCAGTTTAGGGGTATTAGCTATGAAAAGCATGACACAAATAAAGTATGTGACGAAAAATTATGAGGCATTGCAAGGCTTACGCCAGCTACCGTTTGGGCTGTATTTTTTGGTGCTATTTATGGCTGAAGTCTTCCAATTTGAGCCTTTGCAGCAAGGGCGTCCGGCTCCTTACTTGATTTTGATTGGGGTCATGGGGGTGATGCACTGGGGAATTGATCAATATTATGCGCGCACCTATGGTCAGGTAAGGCAGTTTCCCAAGAGCATTGAGCAAAGAATTAGCGGCTTGTGGCCGTTACTGTTGTTCGCTGCTGGCTTATTGCTTGATTCTTGGCTGGCGTTACCCATTAGTTTTATGGCGGTGATGTTAGGCATTTGGCTTTTAGTACCGTTGAAACTGGCCTGGCCGCTGCTGCGCCTACATTATGCAGTGGGCGGTTTGGCGTTAGTAGGTTTGGGATTGCTGCCGCTTGTTTTGGAGCGACCGTTACAAACGAAATTTTTTGCACCAATGGGCGTCTACTTCTTGCTCGTTTTTGGCCTGGTTCAAGTGTTTGTGGGGCTGATTGACCATCTTTGGCTGCGTAGCGTCTTGGGGTCACAGCAGGAGGCAGTATGACAGAGCTGTTTGAAGAAATTGCCTCGCTGGATAAGCTGATTCATGAACCGGCCCGGTTGGCTATCCTGACTGCTTTATCAGCCTGTGCCAGCGCTGACTTTCTCTTTTTGGGTCGTTTGACGGGGTTGTCCAAGGGAAATTTATCCAGCCACCTTTCCAAGCTGGAAGAGGCGGGGTTAGTGGATATTGTGAAGCAGTTTATTGGCAAGAAGCCGAATACATTGGTGTCGTTGACGGAAAACGGCCGTATCGCCATCACTCGTCACTGGCAGCAGTTGGACAATTTACGCAACGGTGCTCAAACCTGGGAGCCGAAGTAGGCTAGTAGTGCCAGGCACGGGCGAAAAGGTGCCGAAGGAGAAGGATCGTTCAGCCCGTGCCTGGCACTTAAGGTGGTTAAATCCATTCGGCAACGGCCGTTTTCTCATCCATCACGTTGCCGGTGTTTAGCGTGGACTTTGGCTCCAGAAGCAGCAAATGCACTTCTTCCGGGGCGACCGGGCGGTGTTCCACCCCGCGCGGTACGATGATGAACTCGCCCGCCTCCAGCCAGACGTCACGGTCGCGGAACTGCATTTGGAGACGGCCTTTCAGCACAAGAAACAGCTCGTCCTCATGCTCATGATGGTGCCAGACAAACTCACCTTGCACCTTCACCAGCTTCACATGGGAATCGTTCAGCTCACCCACAATGCGCGGGTGCCAATGGTCGTTGAACAGCGTTAACTTTTGCGCCAGATTTACTTTTTCCATCGTTGTGTCCTTTTTTGGGTCTTCAGGATTTCGTGGGGTCTGGCGTGAAACGTGATGCGTGAAATGTGATGCCTCTCTGGTCACGTTTCACGTTTCACGCATCACGGGCTGTAAACCCCCTGAATTCCCAAAGAGCCCCTTTTTTATGACGAAGGAACGAAGAAACAGAGGCACGAAGGAAAAAATCTTCCCTTTGTTTCTTCCTCCCTTCGTGCCTTCGTATAAATTTCCCCACCCTGTTGACAATTAAAATTTCCTGGTTTATACCTTGCAGCCTTACAAAGACAACAACGAATTAAAGTAAGCAACGAATTTTACCCATGAGAAAAATTCGTTGCTTACTTTAATTCGTTGTCGCTACATTTTTACCAAGGATTGGCATTATGGCGCAGGAAAAATTAGACGCAACCGTTCATCTGTTTTGTGGCTTACCCACGTCGGGCAAAACAACGTTTGCCAAAGAGTTAGAGCAAAATCACAAAGCAATTCGCTTTTCGCTGGATGAGTGGATGATCAATCTAACCGACGCCACCATTTTTGACGCCGAATATGGCGAGATGGCGGACAAGTTGAAGGAGCTTTTTTGGGATACGGCCGTTCCCCTTCTACAACAAGGCACCGATGTCATCCTCGACTGGAGCCTGTGGAGCCAAGAGCGCCGCCAAAAATGGATTGGCCGCATCACCGAACTGGGAGCCGATTACACCCTCTACTACCTCAACATCCCACCCGTGGTGCTGCGCCAGCGGCTGGAAAAACGGAACGCCGAGCGCCCACCCGGCGCGCACGCCATCCCCATTGCCGAGCTGGATCGATTTATTCCCATTTTTGAACCGCCCAAGCCGGAAGAAAACCTGAACGTTGTCCAAATCTACCTGGGGCAAGATGGCCCTATTCACAACCCGCATCTGGCGGGCGACACCTTCTTCTGGCAGGGCAACGAAGTGGGCGTGCTGCTGCTGCACGGCCTCACGGCCACCACCGCCGAAGTGCGCCTGCTGGCCGAAAAGCTGCACGCGGCGGGCTACACCATCTCTGCACCGCTGCTGCCCGGCCACGGCACCCATCCCGACGACCTGAACGAAACCACCTGGCACGATTGGGCCTGGATGGCCGAGAAGGCATATCAGTACCTGGCCACGGTGTGCGACCATGTATTTGTGGGCGGAGAATCGACCGGCGGGGCGCTGGCGCTCTACCTGGCGGCGCAGCACCCGGAGATTGCGGGAGTGCTTTGTTACGCACCCGCCATCAAGCTGGCCATTCCCACGCACAACATGGTGCGGCTGTACGTGGCCGCCCCGCTGGTTAACTCGCTGCCCAAAGACAACGTGGGCAGCAACGAACATTGGCAAGGCTACCGGGTCAATCCACTGCGGGCGGTGATGGAGCTGGTGCGCTTGGGTTTGGAAGTGCGCCGTCAGCTGCCCCAAATTCGCCAGCCGGTGCTGGTGATGCAGGGGCGCAACGACAAAACCGTGTCGGAAGATGTGGGGGAGATTATTTTGCAGGGGGTCACGTCTGAAGTGGCGGAACAGCATTGGTGGGAGCAGTCTGGCCACGTTATTTTGCTGGAAGATGAGCTGGATGGCATTACGGCCGTTACCCTCAACTTCCTGCAAAAAGCCGTTCCTAAATAACCGTGTTTGTCGCAAAATAGTCTGGTCAGCCAACGGCCGTTTACTTAGATACACCGTACTATCGGACGCGCTTTGTCGCCCGGCTATAATCATTTTGCAGTTGCTGGTTTGTCAATGTTGGTGGGAGCCATGTTGCCAAATGTGCCAGGACCAGCACAGGTAGTTGTGGCAAATTTTCAACCTGGCTGAACAATAACCTGAATTTTAGCAACGCAGCACATAGGGAAGTTTGAGGGCAACTGGAAGCGCTCGGATTTCCCTCTTGTAGCTGTTTTGGATTAATTCAAACGCAACAGCAAGCCATAAAATCATGACGAGTCACAAACAACAAATGGGGCCATCCTCTGATGAGACGTTTTATCAAACGCTCTTCAAAAGTATGCCGCTGGGGGTAATTAATCAGGATGCCGACGGCCGTATTACCCAGGCAAATCCGGCAGCAGAGCGAATTTTGGGTTTGTCGCAGGCTCAGTTGCACGGGCAATCGTTGGCAGATATAAGCTGGCGCGCCATTCAGCGCGATGGTTCGCCATTTCCACCTGAGGGGCATCCCTCGCTGGTGGCTTTGCGCCTGCGGCAGCCGGTGCAAAATACGATTATGGGCGTGTTTCCGCCGCAAGTTGGGGCGGTTACCTGGCTGCGTATCAACGCCGTGCCGCAGTTCCGGCCTGGTACGGAGCAGCCAAGCCAGGTGTTTTGCACGTTTGAGGATATTACTGCCCAAATTGAGGCCGAGAACGCCGCCCAGCAGCAGCGCCGCCTGGCGAATGCGTTGCAAAGTGGCCTGGCCACCCTGACAGCCTCGTTGGATGAAGATATTGTTTTGCAGAATATTTTGGAAACGGCCGTTGACATCGTGCCCTTTGAAGCCGCCACCATCTTGCTTTTAGAAGGGACAGACGTGCGCATGACCTACTGTCGTGGTTTCTCGCTGGAAATCCAGGAAGAAATCAAAAAACATGTCATCCCCCTTACCCAACCCCGCTTTCATGAGCTGTATTACAACAGCACCCCCTACCTCATTGAAGATGCCCACCAATTGCCGGAATGGTTGCCCATCCCAGGGACCGAATGGATCCGCGCTAGCATTGCTGTTCCCATTGAAACGCACGATGTTGTCTTGGGTATCCTGACGGTAGATCACAGCAAACCCAATTTTTACACCGCCACCGATGTTGCCTTGCTGCACGCAATTGCGCGCCAGGCCGCCCTGGCCCTGGTACACACGCATCGAACCGTTTTTTTGCAAAAAGAGCTAGACCGGCATACCCACGAACTGTACCAAAGTGAAAAGCGATGGCAGTTTGCCCTGGAGGGCAGCGGCGATGGCTTGTGGGATTGGGACATTCTGTCCGACAAAGTGTTTTATTCGCAGCAGTGGAAATCGATGCTTGGGTATGAGACGGCCGAAATCGGAGATGGTTTGCATGAGTGGAAAGATCGGGTACATCCAGACGATTTAGACAGCAGTCTGGCTGTTATTCAGGCTCACCTGGCCGGTGAGACGGTGATGTTTGAGAACGAGCACCGGATGTTGTGCCAGGATGGTACTTACAAATGGATTTTGGATCGGGGGCAGGTGATTGAGCGGGATGAAAACGGCCGTCCCCTCCGCGCCATCGGCATCCA
Organism: Candidatus Leptofilum gracile; assembly: GCA_016713825.1. Taxonomy (GTDB): domain Bacteria; phylum Chloroflexota; class Anaerolineae; order Promineifilales; family Promineifilaceae; genus Leptofilum; species Leptofilum gracile. The sequence continues at coordinate 603,520 of JADJOJ010000010.1, forward strand.
CACAGATATCAGCCGCAGCAAGCAAGTAGAGGCCGATTTGTTGCAGCAAACCAGGCTGCTGCAATTGCTCATGGACCTGGCGCTCGACTTTATCAACGTGCCGCTGCGCCAGCTAGACGAAGCCATCAATGACGCTCTGGGGCGGGTGGCCCAGTTCAACAACGCCGATCGCGCCTACCTGCTGGCTTACAATTGGGACACCGGGCTAATGAACAACACCCATGAATGGTGCGCCCCCGGCATCATCCCAGAAATCGAGAATTTACAGCAGGTGCCCATGTCGCTTTTCCCGGATTGGGTAGAGGCCCACACGGCGGGGCGGCCGATTCATGTGCCAAATGTGTTGGCTTTGCCAGATGGGCCACTGCGTGAGATTTTAGCCCCGCAAGGGATTCAAACGCTCATCACTTTGCCGCTGTTGGATGGCGACACCTGTTTTGGCTGTGTGGGGTTTGATGCAGTCAACAGCTTGCAGCATTGGACCAAAGAAGATGTGACGTTGTTGCAGCTGCTGGCCGAGCTGTTGGTAAATGCGGAGATGAGGCGGTTGAATGAAACGGCCGTAAAACAAGCCGAAGCCCGCCTAAAACAAAACGAGATGCGCCTGCGCAAAGCCCAACGTATTGCCAAGCTGGGCTACTGGGAACTCGACCTGGCCACAAACGCCGTGCATGGCTCCGACGAGATGTTCACCGTGTTTGGCTTGAACCCAGATGGCCCAATGCCCAGCTACGAACTGTTTATGCACGCCATTCACCCCGATGACCTGCCAAACTATACCCAAACCGTGCGCCAGGCCGTTAAAAGTGGCGTTCCCTATGAGCTAGAAATGCGCATTTTGCGCCCCGATGGCAGCGTGCGCCACTGTTTGGTGCGCAGCGAACCGTTGGTGGATGATACCGGCCGCACAACCCGTATCGATGGCACTTTGTTGGATATTACCGACCAGGTTGAAGCAGAAAGAGCCCTGCGCGATCTCACCCGTCGCCTGGAACTGGCGTTGCGGTCTGGCAATATTGGCATTTGGGAATGGAAACCAGAAGAAAGAGCGATTTACGTGGACGAGCGCATGCGTGAGCTTTTTAGCCTGCCTGGTGATGAGAGCCATATTTCCACTGACGGATGGAAAGAGGTCGTGCATCCCGATGATCATCCACTGGTACTTGCCCAAATTAACCAGATGCTAGACAACGCCCAGGAGCTAGAAATTGAATTCAGAAGCCATCCGCAGCATGGTGAAGTGCGCCATATAAAATCGTATGGCATTGTGCAGCGCCATAAAAACCAGCAGGGGGTGGCTGGTCTGATTGGGGTGGGTTTGGATGTCACCCAGGAAAAGCAGCTAGAGCAGGTGCTGCGCCACGCCTTGCAAAGAGAAAAGGAGCTGGGCGAGCTAAAGTCCCGCTTTGTTTCTATGGCTTCGCATGAATTTCGTAATCCGCTGGCGATTATTTTGGCAACGGTGGAAACATTGTTGGCCTATCGGAGCAAACTTTCTGACGAGCAGCTGGCGCAGCGGCTAAACAATATTCGGCAGCAAATCTTTTTCTTGCGAGATATGACAGATGATGTGCTCCAGCTGTCGCGCATTGAATCGGGCCGCACCGAGTTTAACCCCACGCAGGTAGACCTGGATAAATTGTGCCAGATGGTGATTCGTGAGGTTGCGGAAATTCCAGATAACAAACAGCAGATTCATTATGAGGTGTTGTGCCCCACACCAGTTTGGTATTCGTTGGATGAGCGGATGATGCGGCAGGTGATTGCAAATTTGCTGTCTAATGCGTTGAAATATTCGCCAAATGGCAAGGATGTTTTTGTGGCGCTGGAAATGGAAGAAGATACGGCCGTTCTCACCGTACGCGATCACGGTATTGGTATCCCCCAGGCAGACCGGGAAATCTTGTTTGAGCCGTTTCATCGGGCGACCAACGTGGGCACTATCTCTGGAACCGGGTTGGGTTTGCCAATTGCCCGGCGGCTGGTGAAGCTGCACGGTGGGCATATGACTGTTCTAAGTGAGTTGGGCGCTGGATCCACCTTCCGCGTTCATTTGCCGTTGAGAAAGGAAGCTGAACATGACCAAAATTTTGGTAATTGAAGATGAAATTGAGCTGCGAGAAGCCGTTGTGGATTGGCTGCAATTTGAAGATTTCACCGTTTTTCAGGCTGGCAACGGCCGTACTGGGATTGCGCTCGCCATTCAGCAGCTGCCAGACATCATCATCTCTGACGTGATGATGCCAGAACTGGATGGCTACCAGGTTTTGCAAGAGATGCGGACCCGGCCAGAAACGGCCGTTATCCCCTTCATCTTCCTCACTGCCCTGGCCGACCGGCGGGAGCTGCGCCACGGCATGGAAATGGGCGCAGATGATTATTTAACCAAACCCTTTACCCGCGACGAATTACTAAATGCCATCCACTCCCGCCTGGAGCGCCTATCGGTGAACCGCCAGCAGGTAGACCAAGCTTTGGATGAACTGCGGCAAACAATTTTGCGTACGCTGCCGCACGAACTGCGTACACCCCTAACCGGCATTTTGGGCCTCGGCGAAATTTTGGCCCACAGCCCAGACGGTTTAACGGTGGCCGACCTGCAAGAGATGGGGCAGTTAACCTTGGACGCCGGCAACCGACTGCTGCGCCTGGTAGAAAATTACCAATATTTTATTGAGATCGAGTTCCGCAACAGCCAACCAGTGAACGAAGAATGCACAGAAGAATGTAAAGTGGAAGCCAGCGGGCTCATGCGAGAAATCAGCGCGAATCTGGCAATGCAATATGATCGCATCAATGACCTGCACGTGATGGCCGAACCTGCCAGCCTAAAAATAGACCCCCGAGATTGGGCCAAAATAATTTTTGAATTGATAGACAACGCCTTCAAATTTTCGCCGCCGGGAACGGCCGTACAAATCAACGGCTGGCGCATGGATGATGACCCGCAGGCCCTACGCTATCAGCTTTCTGTGGCCGATTTGGGGGTTGGCTTTCCGCCCGAGCAGGTTGCCAAAATTGGCGGCTATATGCAGTTCGACCGCAAAAAGCATGAGCAGCAAGGCTCCGGGCTAGGGCTGGCCATTATCAAACGGCTGGCCCAACTGTACGGCGCAACCTTTGAAATTGTCAGTGGGCCGCAAAAAGGCACCACCCTCACCTTTACCGTGCCACTGCTCTAGCGTCAGGCAACTGTTTGCTGCAAAAAGTGCAGCGTTCGCTGCCAGGCCAGCGCGGCTGCGGCCCCCTCGTAGGCATCGGGGCGGGACGGCTCAAAGAACCAGTGGCCGGTGTTGGGGTAGATGTGGAAGGTGGTGGGACGGCCGTTTTCTTTCAACTTCTGCTCAAATGAATCCCGATAATCATCATCTTCGTATGGGTCGTTTTCCGCAAAATGGCCCAGGTAGCTGGCCTGGGTGTTGGTATGGTCTGGCCAGCCGAGGCCATAAAACAGCACCACCGCGCGCACCTGCGCTGGTTGGGCATGGGCCAGCCAAGTGGCAAACATCGCCCCCAGCGAAAAGCCGATGACCCCAATCGGCCTCGGCAGGCACGCTTCATGAGTTTGCAACGCCTTGGCCGCAGCCTCAACCATCGCCCTGCTCGCTTCTTCGTCCAGGGCGTCGGCATATTCGCCTGCTTTTTCGATGGTGGTGGCGATACGGCCGTTGTACAAATCCGGCGCCAGCGCCACAAAACCCGCTTCCGCCAACCGGTCGGCCACGTTTGTGATGTCTGCATTCAACCCCCACCACGGATGCAGCACCAGCACGCCAGGGCCTTTGCCACTGGCAGGCAGCGCCAGATGCGCTTCTGTTTCTAAATCATTTGTTTTTATTTTCACGGTTTCTCCTTTTTGAGAAAATGCGGCACACAGAGTTTCGCAGAAAACATCCAGAGTTGCACAGAGAGAATTCAGTCAAAATCCGTGTCGTTCAAATTAGCCTGGGTATTTATCTAGCCTGGGGATTTATCCCCATGTGTCATGATGTCCCATTGATTAAACGAGCAATTCAAAGCTGCGTTCGCCAAGGCGCTGGCCGTTGACCTGAATTTCCACCAGATGGGTGCCGGGGTAGTAGCTGCGGGTGGTGATGGGGCGGATCGGATGGCTTTTTTCGATGGTGAGCGTTTGGTTGGGGGGGAGAACGGCCGTTTTCAACTTAAACACCTTGCCACTCGTCTGCCCATTCGCCTTCACAAAATGAATCACAAAATCGATCATTAAATGCTGCTCCGCGTTGGTGCTGTTTTGCAGCATGAAGCGCAGGTTGAGCTTGCCACCCAAAGGCAGCGGGTCCGGCTCCACGCTGAAATCGAGCAGGTCTACCTGAGGCGGGCCGTAGCCCAGCAACGTCAGCGCCCCCAGATCGCCATCTTTTACCAGGGTGCGCAGGGCACGCTGCACAATCCAGCGCCGCTCTGGCGAGCCGTCGCGCCACCAGCGGCCACACGTCTGCACCACCAGCTGCGGATGGTCTTTGGCGATGTCATTCAGGTGGTTGCCCACGGAGCGCCGCACGTACTCAGACGGATCGTCCTTGAGCTTTTCCAGCAGCGCCAGCGTCAGGCTGGGCTCTTCGATGAAGGCGTGCAGGCGACCGGCCCAGGGCAGGCGGGGGCGGGTGCCCTCGCTGACCAGGCGGCGCACGTGCGGGTTTTCATCTGCGGCCCAGGTGTGCAGGATGGCCAGCATTTGCTCCTGGTGGTGGATGAGGAACGGCCGTATAGCAAATTCGGCCGTGTGGCGTTTGGTTATTTCGTACATCGCCCGCACGCCCACGTCAAAATCTTCCAGCCCAAACGTTTCAATGAAGTGGGCAATCGGCCAATAATGCCAGCCGTCGTTGAACATGCCGCCATCGTCGGTTAGTTCAGCACCAAGCGCGGCTTCTAGCACCACCCAGGCGTTGGCAAACCCGGCGGGCAAATGATCACGAAGCGCCTGCACAAAGACGGTGGTGCGCTGCTTCATCTCTAGCCCGTCTAGCTGTGGCGCAATCTGGTTCACAAAGGCGTCGGCGGGGAAAGGGGGGTGAACGGCCGTAATCATCTTCGCCAGCCGTTGGGCTAATGTTGTATCGAAGTAATCTTTGAATAGTTTGTTTTCGTTTTCGCTCATAGGAAAGTAATTGGGTAATTGGGTAATTGGTAATTGACATAATTACTCAATTACCAATTACATGCTTTCTACCATTCTCCGGCGTAGCTTGGGTCATACGGCCGTACCACATCCCCCAACAATAAATATTTCAGCTCGATCAGCTGGCGCAGGTGCAAAATATCGTGCAGCACCCACGATCCCAGCATATCGCCCGCGTAAAAGTCGCCCATGATCGGATGCGTTTCCGTTTTGTCCAGGTCGGGGTCGTCCAGTGTGGCCAGCCAGGCCAGCGACTTCTGCCGCTCATCCAGAAAGTTTTGCAAGGAGCTAGACAGATCGCGCTCATTGTACTTGCGGGACGTGATCCAGCCTTGCGGGTCGATGGGTGGCCACGGTTCACCCGGGCGGTGCAAAATGTAATCTAGCCGCTGCCGAAAATCTTCCCGCTCTTCGTCGTACAGATGATTCACCACCTCCAGCACCGACCAATCGCCGGGGGCGGGCTTGATTTTGGCCTGCGCCTCAGTCATGTCGGCCACAAGTTGCCGAATGAGGTCCCCATTTTGCCGAAGCTGTTCCTGACACGCTGCAAAATCCATCGTTCACCTCCACAGCCAGAGAAGTTCAACTTTTGCCAAAAGTTGAACTTCTGAGCGAGTTGAAAACCCACCGTATTGAACAAATGTGCTAATTTTATCTGTGAATTTGGCATTTGGCTAGTACAGTCCGGCAGAAATCCATAAAATGTTATTATGACAAGTTGCCGGACTGTTTAAGTATTGCGCCGTCATCAATAACCTGATGCGAACTTTTGGGGCGCAATACTAGGCTGGTTCCAACTGATTCTTAAGCGCCACGATTTGGTCGCGCAGGCGAGCGGCTTTTTCAAATTCCAGGTTGGTTGCGGCCGTTTTCATCGCCAGCTCCAGTTCATCCAGCTGCACCAGGATGTTGTCGGTGTGGTAGAAGGGGATGGGTTCGGAGACGGCCGTTTCCACATCCCTTGCCTTCAATAAGTTATCCAACTGCTTCACAATCGTCTGCGGCACGATGCCGTGCTCGGCGTTGTACGCCGCTTGTTTGGCCCGCCGCCGGTTCGTCTCGTCGATGGCCCGCTGCATCGAATCGGTCACCCGGTTGGCGTACATGATCACCTGCCCGGCTTGGTGGCGGGCGGCGCGCCCAATCGTCTGGATCAGCGCCCGGTCGGAGCGCAAAAACCCTTCCTTGTCCGCATCCAGAATGGCCACCAGCGACACTTCCGGCAAATCCAGTCCTTCGCGCAGCAGGTTGATGCCCACCACCGCATCGTACACGCCCGCCCGCAAATCTTGCAAAATTTCCACCCGCTCGAATGTGTCCACTTCGCTGTGCAGATAATGCACCTTCATCTCCATTTCGCGTAGGTACTCAGACAAATCTTCGGCCATGCGCTTGGTGAGGGTGGTGATGAGGGCGCGTTCGCCCCGCACCACCCGCTGCCGCAGCTCAAACAGCAGATCGTCTACCTGGCCGCGAATCGGCCGTATTTCAATTTCTGGGTCCAGCAGGCCGGTGGGGCGGATGATTTGTTCCACCGTTTGTTCACTGCGCTCCAGTTCATATGGCCCTGGCGTGGCGGAGGTGAAAACCACCTGGTAAGCCCGTTCTTCCCACTCGGCAAAGGTCAGCGGGCGATTGTCCAGGGCGCTGGGCAGGCGAAAACCATGTTCCACCAGCGTTTGCTTGCGCTGCCGGTCGCCGTTGTACATGGCGCGAATTTGGGGCAGGGTCATGTGGCTTTCATCCACGACCAGCAGGTAATCGTCTGGGAAGTAATCCAGCAGCGTCCAGGGCGGGCTGCCGGGCAGTCGGTTGGGCGTAAAGTGGATGCCGTAATTTTCGATGCCCTGGCAGTAGCCCAGCTCGCGCAGCATTTCGATGTCGTACCGGGTGCGCTGCTCCAGCCGCTGCTGGGCCAGCAAATTATTTTCCGCCCCCAGCTGCTCTAGCCGCATTTCCAGCTCCGCCTCGATGCGGGCAATCGCGTCTTCCATCTCATCGGCGGGGGGGATGAAGTGGCGGGCGGGGTGGATGGTGAGGCTGTTTAGCTCGGCCAGCAGTTCGCCTGTCAGCGGGTCAATTTCGGTGATTTGCTCTACCTCGTCCCCCCAGAAGGTGAGGCGGTAGGCGGATTGGGTGTAAGACGGCCGTATCTCCAGCACATCCCCCCGCACCCGAAAGCTGCCAATCTTGAAATCCATCTCATTCCGCTCGTACTGAATGGCGATCAGCTGCCGCAACGTTTTTTGCCGCTGCTTCACCTCGCCCACCGCAAAGGGCACCCGCGCCTGGTCGTACTTCACCGGGTCGCCCAGGCCGTAGATGGCGCTGACGCTGGCGATCACGATCACGTCCCGCCGCGTAGCCAACGACTGCGTGGCCGCCAGCCGCATCCGCTCAATCTCCTCGTTGATTTCGGTCGTTTTTTCGATGTAGGTGTCGGTGCGAGGAATGTACGCTTCGGGCTGGTAGTAGTCGTAGTAGCTCACAAAGTAGCTCACCGCGTTGTGGGGGAAGAAGTGGCAAAATTCGCTGTACAGTTGGGCCGCCAACGTCTTGTTGTGGGCCAAAATCAGGGTGGGGCGCTGCGTTTGCTGGATGACGTTGGCGATGGCGAACGTTTTGCCGGTGCCGGTGGCCCCCAGCAAAAGCTGCTGGCGCAGGCCATCTTGCAGGCCAGCCACCAAACCGGCAATCGCTTGCGGCTGGTCGCCAGTGGGTTGGTAATGGGATTCAAGCTGGAAGTTGGGCATCTTACGTCTCCGTTTTTGCTTTTCACTTTAACAGCAGTTCATGACACCTTTTGTCAGGAGTTTGAGCAATACGGCCGTTCTTGCTAGACTTAGGCTCTTATCAAAAATTAGGAAAGCATCGTGAAAATAGCAGTTATCTCAGATATTCATGGAAACATGCCGGCACTGGAAACAGTCACGGCCGATATTGAAAAATGGCAGCCCGATCAGGTGATTGTGGATGGTGACATTGTGAATCGTGGGCCGCTGTCGCGGGCCAGTTTGGAATGGGTGCTCACCCGTCAGGCCCGCTGCGGCTGGCAGCTGGTAAAAGGCAACCACGAAGATTATGTGCTGGAATGCGCCGCTGCCAATGGGGCTAAAGCCGGGCCAGATTACGAAGTGCGTCAATTTGCCCATTACGCCTACGAGCAGGTGGCCGACTACGTGCCCCTGATTGCCAGTTTGCCAGAGCAGCAATCTGTTTATGCCCCAGATGGCAGCGAGCTGCGTGTGGTACACGGTTCGATGCGCGACAATCGGGATGGCGTGTACCCGCAAACCACAGACGACGAACTGCGGGAGCAAATTGCCCCTGCGCCAGCCCTGTTTGTGACGGGGCACACCCATCGCCCGCTCATTCGCCAGATTGATGAGACGACGGTGGTAAATATTGGCTCAGTGGGGGCATCCTTTGATGGCAGCCGGGCGTTGAGCTACGGCCGTTTCACCTGGCAGCCCACAACCGGGTGGACGCCCGAAATTGTGCGCCTGCCGTACGACTTTGCTCGTGTGGAGTCTGATTATCAGGCGTCTGGCTTTTTGGCTGAGGGCGGGCCGATGGCCCAGCTGATGCTGGTGGAACTGCGTCGGGCAGGGGGATTGGTTTACCGCTGGGCCACCCGTTACCAGGAAGCGGTGCTGCAAGGGAAGATTAGTTTGGCAGACAGCGTGCGGGCGGTGCTGCGAGATGAAGATTTACGGCCGTATCTCGGCTTTCCGGGCTGGTCGTTGGCAGAATTAAAAGAGTAATGGCCCCCAAAAAAGGAAAACGGCCGTGACTGGCAACGGCCGTTTTCACATATAGTGCCCCTCCTGGCTTTCCCCGGCTGCTCCCTTCTTCTCCATAAAAAGGGAGATAGCCAGTGTATAAAACGCCGATTAAACTGCCAGGTTCGCGCTTTTGGCAAAGATACCTTGTAATAACCGGCGCTTACCTAGTGAAGCTTGCTTACCGTTGGTTCAACCATAGCCTAAACCAATACGTTTCTCTCCTGGTGCGTCGTTGCAATGCTGAATTGCCATGATTTCCCAACAGTGGGCAAGCGATACTAGCAATTTGTTGCGTACTCCCTCACCTGTTTTATAATTTTTCTGGCTTTACAGAGCCAAATAATCATTAATACTGGGGATACGCAGCTTGCATTGTAGCCAGGGACCGTTAATGTACCGTAAATGCCGCCAGGCCATTTGTGTGTCTTAGTGAGAAAATGCTGGAATGAGTCAGGAAGAACTGCGAATAACCATGCTGGGTGGCTACGATCTGGCCTGGGGAGACGGCCGTACCCAAAAAAACTTCACAAATGATCTGCCCGATAAGCCCCGTGCGCTGCTAGGTTACCTGGTGCTGAACGGCCGTTTGCATCGGCGCGATAAGATCGCCAACATTTTTTGGCCCGATTCCCAAGACCCCTTTGCCAGTTTGCGGGTTGCCCTCAACCGTCTCCGCTCCGTTGGCCTGGAGCCGTTTTTGCATATTTCCCGCACCCATGTAGGCTTCAACCAAAACGCCCCCCACTGGTTTGATGTGCAAACATTTGAGATATTGATCGCCAACAGCCGCCGTCAGGTAGCTCCCGATATTGCCACCCTGAAAAAAGCGGTTTCCCTTTACAAAGGCGGTTTTCTGGCCGAATTTTCTTTGCCAGACATCACCGCCTTCGATGACGACATCATCGTCTTGCGCCAGCAGTATGAAGATACGGTGTGGGAAGCCCTGGAGACAATCATTCACGCTTCGATGCAGGAAACGGCCGATTATGAAATTGGCATGCAGTACGCCCGGCGTGCCCTGGCCCTGATGCCCTGGCGCGAAGCAGCTCACCGCTACCTGATGTGGTTTTTGGCCCACACCGGGCAGAAAGCCGCTGCCATCATCCAGTACGAACGATGCCGCGAAGCGCTCAAAAAACATGTCGATGACGAGCCATCCCCCGAAACTGAAGAGCTGCTGCTAGAAATCCGGCAGCACAAAAACACCGCCGAGCTAGAAAAAGTGATCTTGCCGCCACTGGGTGGCACCCCAGAGGCCGATGCCCCACCCTTTTTGGCTGCGGGGCAACGGCCGTATTTTGTGGGGCGTACCCAATCCATTACCCGGCTAGAACAGCTGCTCACCGAAACCAGGCAGGCACCCCGCGTCGCCATTGTGGGGATGGGCGGCATCGGTAAAACCACATTGGCGCTGCACCTGGCGCACAAGTTACGGCCGTATTTCCCCGACGGCGTTTTGTGGGCCAACCTGGTAGAAGCCCAACCCGAAGACATTGCCATCCAGTGGGCCGCCGCCTACGGTTATGATCTCAGCCAGCAGCGCTCTGGCGATGAGCGGTTGAGCTGGCTGCGCCAGCTGCTGGCCAGCAAACAAGCGTTGCTCATCTTCGATGGCGTGCGCACCGGGGCCAGCATTCGCCGTCTGCTGCCAGATGAAGGCCAATGTGCGGTGCTCCTCACCAGCCGGGCCGAGCGGGTCGTGCGCAGCGTGGACGCCCAGGCGGTGCCCCTGGCCCAATTAGCCCTGGAAAACGGCCGTCGCCTGCTGTTGCACCACGTTCAAGATGATCGGGCCATTGCCGAGCCAGATGCCCTGGACGAGATTTGCCAGCTGGTGGGCAACCATCCGCTGGCCATCAACATTGCCGGCAGCTACCTGGCGTACCGGCCCTACCGCTCTTTGGCTGGTTTTGCTGCCATGTTGGGGGAACGCATTGCCCCGCTCAACCTCACGGAAGATGCGGAACGGCTGCGGGAAACGTTTGCCCTCAGCTGGACGCATTTGGAAGAAGGGTACCGCGAAATTTTTTGCCTGATGGGGCTGTTCGACGGCCGTTCTTTTTCGTTGGCGGCCATTGCTGCCCTGGCCAACGTCTCGCTAAATTCTCAGGAGCAGGTGTACCAATTTGAAGATCGGTTGCAAACGCTGGCGCAGCTTTCTTTGTTGCAGGATGAAGGGGGGCAGCGGTACCGGCAGCACAGCCTGCTTGCCAGTTTTGCCCTGGAAAAGCTGGCAGATACGGCCGTTCCCCAGGCGCGGTACATCGCTTATTTTGCCGACTTTGCCGCCGAGCACGCCACCCATTACGCCCGGCTTCAGCTGGAGTGGGGCAATTTGGATACGGCCGTTCATTTTGCCCAACGCGCCCAACAGTGGGAAACCGTGCTGAATTTTACGGCCGTACTCAAAGACGCCTGGTTTACCCGCGCCCGTTTTGAACAGGCCCGTCAGGCGTTTGAGCGCGCCTTTCAAGCGGCCATCCACCTGGAAGATGATTCCCGGCTGGCCCGCAACTGGCTCTGGTGGGGTCAGGCTTGCCTGGAACAGGGCGATCAGGCAGAAGCACGGCAATGGCTGCAAAAAGCGCTAGATTTGTACGATGAACTGGAAGACGGAATTGGCATTGCCGATGCAGAATTTGCCCTGGCCCGGCTAGACATCGACCAGACGCTGCCAACCGAGGCAGAAAGGCGGCTGGATCGCGTTTTGGCTTTACGCCAGGCGCAGGGGGATGCCGCTGGCGTCGCCGCCACTCAGTATCGCTATGCACGCCTCTGGCACCGCGAACTGGATGATGCCAAAGCGCTCACCTTTGCCGAGCAGGCGTTGGCTGGGCAAGCCGCCCGGCGCGATGAACTGGGCCGCTGCCGCACCTTGCGCCTGCTGGTGTTTATTATGATTGGCTTGAACCAGCGCGAGATGGCTTACCAATATGCCACCGAGTCGCTGGCGCTGGCGGAGACGCTGCCTGATTTGGGCGAGCTGGCTATGGCTCAGCGGGGCGTGGCCTCGGCGGCCCGGCTGTTGGGGCGATTGGAGGAGGCCAAAACAATGGCCAACCAAAGTTACGATAATCTGGCGCAAATGGGGGACCGGCGCTCCATGAATGATCTGCTTTTTTTGCACGGCCTTATCAAGCGGAGTGAGGGCAAGTTTGCCGAGGCGATTCCTTTGTTTAACGGCTGCTTGCGTGAATTCACGCGCCTCAAAGATGAACTCCACGTGACGTACTGCCTGGTTCATTTGGGTGATTATCAAAAAGAGTTGGGCGAATTGCAGACGGCCGTTCAATATTGGCAAGAAGCGCTTGAACTGGCCGTGAAGCTGGGCAAGCAGCCCGTTATCGACAAGATAAACGGCCGTCTGCAACCTACCGTGTAATCCTAGATGCCGCCGTCAGAATTCCCCTCTGGCCCTTTTACGGGCCAATGCCCGCTGGTGAAGATGGGGCGCCACGCCTGGTAAGGCAGCGGTACGGTTGGGTTTTGCCGGGCCTGGGCTTTGAACCAGTCGCGCCAGGTTTGGGTGCTGCCTTTGGCGCGTAAGTTTTGCGCTGGCCCGCCATTTGTTGCGACGCCTATTTCAGGGCCAACGGCCGTTAGCAAATAATGATCCACTTTTAGCGGCTGGGTTAGCCAGGTGGTGAAGTTTGCCTGGAGTTTGGCCAAATCCTGGTGATCGGTAGACCAGGGCTTGGGCTGGCTAAGCAGCCGATTGGTTTGCAGGTAGGTGAGCAGGGAAACGGCCGTTTGCTCCAACAGCGTGCGGGCCTGGGCCAGATCGGCGGGGCTGTGGCTGTTGTGGGGCAAAAATTGGGTTGGCCAATGCCGCCGGGCCAGTTCTGCTTCCCAGGCGGCATCCAGGGCGTCGGCGGCTTTGCTGTTGTTTAGCTGGCGCAGCACGGTTGAGTGAATATACGGCCGTACCGCATCCACCGGATGCTCCCCATCATCTGCCACAAATTGCGCTTGGGCATTGTCACGCAGCAGCGATTGCAGGCTCAACCCCGCCACTGGCCCTGCCACCAGCGTGCCGTACACATCCGCAAAAATCTCCTCCAACCAATGATTGGCCCACTCTGGGTAGAGCGGAATGTGGGCGTGCAGATGGGCGGCTAAACCAGGGGCGTGATGGTAAACGTAATGCCCCACTTCGTGCGGAATGGCCAGAAAATCAAGATCGGCATGGGTGGCTGTGTAGGGCAATCCAACCAGGGCCAATGGGGCGTAAGGGATGATGCGAATGTTGGCCGATTTGTTGAAGTAGGTGAGGACGGCTGTTTGGGGCAGCAAGCCTGCCTGCACGGCAACGTCTAATCCCGCCTGGGCCAGCTTGTCTGCCTGGGTGAGCGTGGCTTGCCCGCCGGTTTCTTGGCGCTGTTGGTAAATACGCCGGATAAGCGTCAGGTCAAAGGCGATTTGATCCAGCGTGGCGCGCAGCACGTGCTCGGCGGGCAGCTTCATGGCGGGCAGCAGTTGGTTTGTGGTAAAGCCTTTCATGAAGAAATGAAATTGATCGGGGCCAAAGGTTTGCAAACTTTGGGTGAGGGCCAGCAGGGCATCATTACTGGGGCTGGGGCTGTTGGCCAGTTGGCTGGCCGTGGCGTCTAGCTGGGCCGTCAGGGCGTCCATACGATTTTGCCAGATGGGGTCCATTTTATTTTTTCCTTTCCAAACGTTACGTTGGCTTCTGGTGATGGGTCCAATACATCTAGTACCAGGGTACTACCCAACCGCAAATGCAGCGTTAATACGCCGGGGGTGCTGTTGAGTTGGTTATGAGAGAAACTGCAAAAGGGAGTGTAAGGGGGAAACGGCCGTTTGCCCTGCCAGGCAGCTCACAAAAATGTAATAGGAAAATGATGAAGGTTACACAAGCAAGCTGGTGGTAACGGGCTTATGCGGGCTGGTATTGGTGCATGGTTTGGCGGGCGGTTTCGTAGAGCTGTTGGCGTAATTCGGCTGGGGCGATCACTTCAACGGCCGTTCCCAGGCCCAACAGCTGGCGGCAAGCGCTTGCCAGGGAATCGAAGGAGAGGGAGAGCGTGGCGCAGCCTGTGCTGTCTAGCGGGGCAACCTGGAGGGCGGGCACGATCCCCTCGCCAAAGGTGAGCGCCAACAGTGGGCCGCTGGTGGGTGCCACACGCAGCTGCACTGTCACCCGATTTTGCTCTGCTTCAAAGCGATCGCGCCACTGTTGCCAATAGTTGGCCAAATTGAACTGGGCGGGGCGCTCAAAGCTGCTGCCGGTTAACTCGGCAGCCATGATGCGTGAAACGCGGTACACCTGAATTTTGCCCCCGTACATTCCCCCCACCACGTACCAAACGCTGGTTTTGGCCACCAATCCGTATGGGTCGATGAGTCGTTTGACCCATTGGCCGTCCCCTCTTCGGTAGTTGAGCCGCAGCCGTTTGTTTTGCCAAACGGCCGTTTGCACCAGCGGCAAAAACGGCACTTCCTCTTCCGGTTGGAACCAGGCTGCGGGGTCCAGGTGCAGCCGCGCCTGCACAAAAGTGGCATCCTGTTGGAACGGTGCAGGCAGCGAGGCCATCAGCTTCAGCATCGCCGCCTCAGACGCTTTGTCTGCGCCCAAATCGGCCAGCAGCCCCGGCACGGTAAACATGAACAGCGCCTGCACCTCTTTTTCATTGAGACCGGTGAGGTTGGTGCGGTAGCTTTCCATCAGCATGCAGCCGCCGTTGGGGCCGCGTTCAGCATACACCGGCACGCCTGCGCCGCTCAGGGCATCCAAATCCCGGTAAATGGTGCGGGTAGAGACTTCCAGCCTTTCGGCTAGATCGTCGGCGGTCATACGGCCGTTTGTCTGCAACAACATCAATAATGAAATCAAACGATCTGCACGCATGGCGCAAGTTTCGTGTATCTGCTGGAGGCTGTCAAGCCGCACTTGCCGTTAAACAGCCCTTAACAAAGCCTTATTCCCCTCTTAACTCGCTGTTGATTCCAACTTAACCCCCAACTGGTATGCTGGTTAAAAAAATACGAGGAAGTAACGATGCAGCCAAATGCTGTGGCCAATTTGCAGACCGAGCCACGCACAGAGAGGCGGTATCGTTACTGAGGGAAAAGGAAAAGAATGCATATTTTAGTGACAAATGATGATGGCGTTACCGCCCCGGGATTGTTGGCCTTGGCCCAGGCGATGCGCCAGTTTGGCAAAGTAAGCGTTGTGGCACCGGATCATGATTGGTCGGGTGGTGGCCACGTGAAAACGTTGAACCGACCGCTGCGCGTGCGTCGCGTGAAGTTGGGCGACGGCAGCGAGGCGCTCACCAGCGACGGAGCCCCGTCTGACTGTGTGGCATTGGCGTTGATGGGGTTGCTAAAAGAAAAGGTCGATCTGGTGGTTTCTGGGGTAAACACGGCGGCTAACCTGGGGCACGATGTGACGTATTCGGGTACGGTAACGGCCGTTATGGAAGGCATCATCTGGGGGGTTCCGGGCGTGGCGTTGTCGTTAGACGGCCGTTCCACCTCCTCGTTTGAGCTGGATTACAGCCTGGCCGTGCGGGTTGCCGCCGATGTCGTGCGCACCGTTTTGGCCAACGACCTGCCACAGGGCACTTTCCTCAACGTCAACATACCCCACGTGCCTGCTGAAGAATTCAAAGGGATTCGCCTGACCCGGCAAGGGCTTCGTGTCTACCGCGACCGATTAGACAAACGCACCGATCCACGCGGCAACGATTATTACTGGATTGGCGGCGATCGCCCCACTGGCGTGCCCCACGAAGGCACGGATGTGGGCGCAATTTTCGCCGGGTTTGCTTCCGTAACGCCGCTGGCGCTGGATTTGACGGCCTTTCATGCCATGCCGCTGCTAGAAGAATGGCTCTGGAATGGTTCAGCCGACGCCACCGACGACCTGCTGGCCATTACCACTGCCTTGCCCATCGCTGAAGGCGCACTCCACTAATGAAAATCCACAGATTTCGCAGATTTGCGCAGATCGCGCCCAGATTTAATCCGTGTAATCTGCGGCCTATTTTCAGAGAAGACGACATGAGCCCAGGCTCAACACCCTGAATGAAAATCGTAGGTCGGATTGCCAATCCGACCCACATTTACGAAGGCAACGACACCAACTGTCGTTGACCACCATGAATGAAAATCAACAGAATTGATAGGACACGGATGCAACGGATTTTACGGATTCCTAAACTTCTTATCCGTGTAATCTGTCCAATCCGTGTCCTATTTTCAGAGGAGAAAAAGATGGTTGATATTGCCCAACTGGAAAACGAAAAGATGAAATCTAAGCTAACTGGCCTGCGGCAGGCGGTGATTCAAGCGGACCCAACGGTGATTGTAGACGGCCGTTTCGAACGCATGATGACCGCCCCCATTAACGTGATCGAAATTGCTCGGGAACTGTTGGAAACGTTGGCCCAACCAGCCCCGAGCAAATAACCCACGCCTAAATTCAGTTGTCTGGGGGAGGAGGGGAGCTAACCTTCTAACGCACCCAAAATTGTTGGCAGCAGCTGCATTTTCCGCGACACCACACCGTCGGCGTTGAGCGTGCCGTCTTCCCGTTTGGGATAAGGCATCCCCTCAAGCGCCGGAATATCGTTGGTGATCAGCAGGCGGCTGCCGCGTCGCACCACATCTGTCACCATCAGTACAGCAAAATTCAAGCCATGCATGTCGCGTTGCTTCATCAGGGCATCGCCCAGGGCGCTCATATATTCAGAAAGCTGGCTGCGGTTGGTTACTTCCACCTGCGAAATGCCAAACTTCAGCCCGGCGGCTTCGTACTGCTTAAAGTCGGTATTTACAATTTCGTCTGGCGTGCGCGAGGCAAGACCGGCACCCGCTTGCAGCACCTGCTCGCCAAACGATTGCACCGTTTCTCCGGCCAGCGGCGATTCACCCACTTTGGCCCAGCGCAGCAGGCGCTCGGCGGCTTCGCGGTCACGGGCGGTGGTGGTGGGCGAGTTGAGAATGAGTGTGTCGGACACAATGCCAGCTAGCAGCAGGCCAGCCAGGGCTGGCGGCGCGCTGAGCCCTGCCTCGTTGATTCGTTCACTGACCAGGGTGCAGGTGCTGCCCACCACATCGATGGTAAAGCGAATGGGGGTGCGCGTCGGTGCATTGTCTAGCCGGTGGTGGTCCAGTACCTCAATGAGATCGGCGTCGTCTAGCGCTCCCAGCGCCTGGCCGATTTCATTGTGATCGACCAGGATGAGCCGGTAGCGTGGGGGATTGAGGGCGTCACGCTGGCGGCAGACGCCCTGGTAATGCCCTTCTTCATCGATCACCCAGAATTCGGTGCGTTCTTCATGCAAAATGCGGGGCAGTACATCGCGGATGCGGCTGCTGGCGGTAAAGCGGGGCACATCGGTGTCGCACGCTTCGGAACAGGGGCGGTCCATGATTTCGGCAATGCGCATTTCTTCGCGCCGGGGGTGTGCGCCTACGGACTCGCGCAAAAAGCGGAACAGACTCAGCACGGTTACCAATCCGAATGGGGTACCGTCTTCGTGGACAACGGGGGCGATGCCGCCGGTGCGGTTGGCTACGGCCCACACATCGCGCAGGGGGCGGTCTGGGGTGGTGGTGTTGAAGCGGTGGGCCACGTGTTCAAAGCGGGGCGAGGCGTCGGGCAGTAAGACGGGTGGGTCTAGCTTGAGCCGATCGAGCACCCAGGCGGTTTGGGGGTTTAGGGTGCCGGCTCTGGCGGCGATGACTTCTTCTTCGGTTTGGTTTTGCAGCAGCCAGGCGTACCCCATTGCTGAGGCAATCGAGTCGGTATCTGGATTAATGTGTCCGATTACGTACGTTCCGCTTGTTTTTTTTGCCATAAAATTTTCTCTCAGGGTGAATGGTTAAAGGTGTTGTTGGGTCCTGGTTGGGTTTGTTTGGGTGTTTTGTTTGGTGGTTGAATCTGTGTGTAAACCAGGCGGATTATAGGAATGGTTCCTGTCAAATTTCCTTTCGCCATAGAGGTGGCGTTTGATTATGCAAGAAGCTAACTGTTTGTCACTTGTGCAATGAGGTGCTTTCTATTACCATCTTTTTATGATCGATGTATTGTTTGGAGCAGACGCACCGTTGTTGTTTTTTTGAAAAAGATGCGTGTCTTCCGCTAGGATAGGAGGCATCTCATGTTTAAGCGTATTGGTATTTTACTGGTCAGTTTTGCCCTGGCAACGGCCGTTTTTAGCAGTATTGTGTGGGCAGAAACGGCCGTACCCCATGAAGATAGTTTTATTTACCTGCCATTGGTGTCTAAACCAGCCTTGCCCCCACAAATTGTTCAATTTACCGTCAACGTGCCCATTGCCGACCCCGGCGAGACCATTACCCTAAGTTGGCAAACCAACCACGCCACGACCGTTACATTGTACCACCTGTTTGGGGGTGTGTTTGGCTCATTTTGGAACGTGGCCCCCACCGGTTCCATGAGTTACACCATCAGCGCCAGCAGCCGGAATGCGGAAAATTTTGCCTTGTTTGCCAACAATGACGCTTTTCCCTACACCTCTGCTTCCTTAATGCTGCCGCTCACCTGCCCGTTTACCTGGTTCTTTAGCCCTGCGCCCGATGTTTGCCCCCAGGAGGCGGCCTTGCTTTCTGCCTCGGCGGAGCAGCGGTTTGAGCATGGGGTGATGATTTGGGTGGGGGCTGAAGATCGCATCTACGTGCTGTTTGACGACACGGTGTACACCGACGGCTGGAATGCGTATGAAGATTTGTGGCAGGTTGGCGATCCGGTTGAAGATCCTTCAATTGTGCCGCCAGCGGGATTCTACCAGCCGCAGCGGGGTTTTGGCCTGGTGTGGCGTGAACAGCCGCAGGTGCGGGATCGTTTGGGTTGGGCGGTGGCGCCTGAAGTGGGGGGGGATACGGCCGTTCAGCGCACCTCCTACTACAAATACAACCACACGTACCTCAAGGCGCTAGACAACAATGTTTGGCATCTGTTGCCAGAGCGCAGCGACTGGGAGAAGCTGATCCCAACGACCATTCAATAGGCACACCCATAAGCCCATTAAGTGGCAAAAACTGGCCACGAACAAACGTCGGCAAGGGTTGTTCGTGGCCAAATTCATAATTGTTACCCAATTCACTCCACATTACATGACAATCAGCACCCTGGCGGTATGAATATTGTCACTATGGCAAAATTAGGCGCTGGCGATACTTGTGGGGCAACAACCCAAAAGCCAATATTTACAGGTAGGAGGCAAAAAAAAGTGGATCTTGAGCAAGCAAACGCATCTATTCGAATCGCCTGGAAGATGTCATTGGTTTCTATTTTGATCACCGTCATGTTGACGCTGGTGTATGCCAGCGGGGGCTCAATGGGCCAGGTTGATTGGTGGAACTGGGTGGATCTTGTTTTGATGCTGGCGCTCACTTATGGCGTGTACAAAAAACATCGGGCCAGTGCGGTAACGCTTTTTGTATATTACGTGGTGGGCAAAATTTATGTCTGGATTTTTTATGGGGTCTTTTTGGGGATTCCAATTGCGGCCGTTTTTGCCTATTTCTTCTTCCGGGGAATTCAGGGCGTGTTTGCCTACCACCGATTGAACAGTGAGTATGCGGATGATACGGCCGTAAAATACTCCGTCTAAATCCTGAAACAGCAGCAAAAATCAAGAGGGCACCGGCTGGTGTCCTCTTTTTTTGATCCAAATGAGTCTGTACTAAATTTCACATTGTTGCGTTCCATTTGGAATTTGTTACACTGTACCTGGCTCCCCCCCGAGAGATGCCCCATGAGCGCCTGCTTGTGGGGCATCTCATTTTTTATGGGCTAATTTTTCCCCACAGCTGCTTGCATTACCTGAAGATGATCCAATTCATGATGGGCAATAAGGTGGCAAACCTGCTCGATGCTCATGATGCGCAGGCTGCCGTGGCGTCCTTGCCTCTCCCAATCTTCATTTTTTAGCGTGTCGATAAAGCTGAGTAGATTGATGCGGTTTTGGCGCATGGTGTCTAGCAGCTGGGCGGGGGTTTTTTCGGCCGTTTTGCGAATGGCGCGATTGTTCCATCGTTCCAGATCAAAATCGGGGGGGACAGGGTCATTGCCCTGCAACCATTGCATCATCATGCTGGTCATGCCATTTTCAGAATCAACCAGGTGGCGCAAGATGTCGGTGATAGACCAGCTGGTTTCTTCGTGGTAAACGGCCGTTTCCCACCCCGCTTCATCCAATCCCTCAAAAAACGCCATCAACTGTCGCCGCGAATCATTGAGCTTTGCCGCAATTTCAACCTTTTTGTCTGTCATCAAAATTTCTCCTTCATGAATGGGCCGCGGATTAACGCGGATGAACGCGAATTAACACCTGTGGGCACCCTGGGCGAATCTTAAACGCAGGCATACGCCACGCTGCTAATTTCCATGTCTGGTCATGTTGGGCGGATATTACTTGGGATTTTGTTGATTGGCTAGGTGGGCGGGGGAAACGGCCGTTTCTGCCCCCATACCAATTCTGGACAAAATATGAGCAGAACTTAAGAAATATGGACGGAATACGGACAGGCTCCGTGGGCAATCGTAATTCTTGTCATACTGGCCCAACTTTTGTAATCAAAAAAAGGAGAAAATACAAAATGAAAAATAATGTTCTGAAAATTGTTCTGGCCATTGCCTTGCTTTTTGGTGTCCTCGTTCCAGCCGTCGCTGCCGATGGCAAGCAGACGATTGTGGAAATTGCCGTTGGTGACGGCCGTTTCACCACCCTTGTCGCCGCCGTCGTGGCTGCCGACCTGGCCGACACCCTTTCTGGCGGCGAATGGACCGTCTTTGCCCCCACCGATGCTGCCTTTGCCAAACTTGGCCTCAATGCTGATAACATTGCCACCACCTTCACCAAAGCAGAACTGACCGACATCCTGCTCTATCACGTCATCAACGGCGAAATTTCGTCTGAGAAGGCGCTGACAGCATTGGGTGACGTCACCATGATGAATGGTGCCGCCGCTGGCCTCAAGTTCTACGAGGGGGACATTTACGTCAACGATGATGCCAAAGTGATCATTGCCGACATTGATGCGTCCAACGGTATCATCCACGCCGTAGACACGGTTATCCTGGGCCCCTGGCCGCGTGAAGCAGCCCCCAGCAGCGACATGGCGATGACCGCTTCTACTGGTCCGGGCACGATTGTAGATATTGCGGTAAATGACGGCCGTTTCACCACGCTGGTTGCCGCTGTTGTAGCCGCTGACCTGGCTGGCACCCTCTCTGGTGGTGAATGGACCGTTTTCGCCCCCACCGATGCAGCTTTCGCCAAACTCGGTCTCAACGCCGATAACATCGCCTCCACCTTCACCAAAGCAGAACTGACCGACATCCTGCTCTACCACGTCATCAACGGCGAAGTGTTCTCCGACAAAGCGCTGACCCTGTTGGGTGATGTCACGATGATGAACGGGCAAATTGCCGGGCTGAAATTCTTCGACGGCAACATCTATGTCAACGATGATGCCAAAGTGATCATTGCCGACATCAACGCCAGCAACGGCGCTATCCATGCCGTAGACACCGTCATCCTGGGCCCCTGGCCACGAGACAAAAAATAATTAGCAGCAAATAAACATCGGGGCACGGATCAAACAAAATCCGTGCCCCTTTTTTTTGCCCTTTGAAAATAAAAACACACTCTTTCCACTTTTGATTGTCATTCCCCCACCTTCGTGAGGGCAGGCTCCGCGAATGCGGGAATCCAGGAATCCACTCCAGTGAAAAGATGGCTACCCGCCTACGCGGGTATGATACTCCCTCTGGTGGGTTTAAAATCTGCAAAGTTAGTGATAAAAAGTGGCATACAGAGTTACACGGAGAAGCATAGAGTGACACAGAGGGATTAAAAGAAATCTGCGAAATCTTGTAATGGTCAAGAATTGGCTGAACCGCAAAGCACGCAACGAACGCCAGGTTTTTATCTGTAATTCTTTGCGTTATTCGCGTGCTTTGCGGTGAAATTTTGTTCAAGAAACCATTGACGACTACAAAATTTCATTCGAGGTGGTCGGCGACAGCCGGTGTTGTCTTCTGTGTAAACGTGGGTGGGATTATCCATCCGACAAGCGGTTTTCATGCGTGATGGTGCCCCTCATTTGTTCTCCCCGCTTACTTTTTATGGTGTCTCCAAAAATTCTACCAGCAGCGGTTCTAGCGCCTCGCCAAAATCGCCGCGCAGGTTGAAGCTGGCATTATCGGCGAATGTTTCTTGCGCCATGCATTCCCGAGGGAGCGCCTTCACTGTGCCTTCGGCCACAATTTCGGCCGTTTGGGCGGCCACCAGCCGATAATCGGCTACCAGCGAAATGCGGGTGATGGTCGCCTCACCAGCGCCCTCTTCCAAGGTGTATTCGCACGTTTCTGTAACCACCTCTTCGGTATTTTCCAGGCAGACCACTAACTCCGCTTCCTCTAGCGAGGCGGGATGGTATGGCCAGGCGGTGGAGACAAAGATGTATTCGCTACCGCCCACGTGCTGCACAATAGCAGCGGAGTGGGTGCCGGGTGTGTTGGGATTGAAAGCGGCCGTTTCCCCCACTACCTCCCCGTCACAAGCCACTTTTAGCGCCGCCAGGTTGCGCGTTTCGCTGCGCAGTTCGTCCCCTTCATTGTAGACATAGCCAAAAATGATGACCCCCACGCAGCACAGCGCTGCCAACCCAAAAATACCACCACCAATCATCAGTATACGTTTGTTTTGCATTGTAACCTCCTTGCCAATGTTAATGGGCGCATTCTAAATTTTTAGCGATCATTAAACGATCCAAGAATGGTAGAACATCCGTTTCGTGATACAATCTGGCAAAATTTCAAAAGTTTCCCTACCATTTTTTCAAACCAGATAAGGTCCAAAACTTTTGAAATTCACCCGTCAAATTTATGGTTCAAAAGGATTTTCATGTCGAAAAACCAGCTTGTTCTCATTGATGGCCACGCTTTGGCCTACCGTATGTTTTTTGCCCTGCCTCTAGAAGCATTCACCACCAAAAGTGGCGAACCCACCAACGCCACCTTCGGCTTCATTCGCACCGTGCTCGATTGGATTTTGGCCGAGAACCCGCCCAAATATTTTGCCGTTAGCTTTGATCTGGGGCGCACCTTTCGTGATGACCTGTTTGCCGAATACAAAGGCACCCGCGAAAAGATGCCGGACGAATTGCGCCTGCAAATCGAACGCATCAAGGAAGTGATTAAAACGCTCAACATTCCCATTTTAGAGCTGGAAGGATTTGAGGCGGACGATGTGTTGGGCACGGTAGCCCGCCAGGCCAGGCCGCTGGGCGTGCCGGTACACATCATCACCGGAGATCGGGATTTGTTGCAGCTGGTGGATGAGAATACCCGAGTAGAACTGCCCGCACGCGGCAGCCGTCCCCCAGAAATCTTCGATGAGCAAGGGGTGGTGGGCGCGTTTGGCGTGCGCCCAGACCAGGTGGTGGATTACAAAGCGCTGGTTGGCGATACCAGTGACAATATTCCGGGTGTGAAGGGGATTGGGGCAAAAACGGCCGCTAAACTCCTCAATGAATACGAGACCCTGGACGCCATCTATGAGAACATAGACCAGATCAAAGGCGCAATGGGTAATAAGATCGCCGAGGGCAAAGAAAGCGCCTACCTCAGCCAAAAATTGGCCCGCATCGTTACCGATGCTCCCATCACCCTGGATTTGGACGCCTGTATAGCGGTTGATTTTGACCCCAACGATGTGCTGGACATCTTTCGTGAGCTGGAATTCCGCTCCCTGTCTAACGCGCTGGTAGAGGGGCTAGGCGAGCGGGCCGACATTGATGAGCCAGAATCACAAAGCGAACCTACTGAAACGGTAATTGTGCAAACCGAGGCGCAGCTGGCGGATCTGGTGGAAAAACTCAACGCCGCCAAACTGATCTCCTTTGATGTAGAAACAACCGGGCTAGACAAAACAACGGCCGAATTAGTCGGAATCTGCCTTGCGGTGAAACCGCCGGTGGGGTATTACATCCCCGTGGGGCATCTGGCCAACCAGGCGCAGAGCAGCAGCGGGCAGATGTCGCTGTTTGCCGGGGAGCCGGAATTGGCCAAAGGGCAGTTACCGCTGCCAACCGTGCTAGACGCCCTGCGCCCTGCCCTAACCAACGCCACAATCGGCAAGGTAGCCCACAACGCCAAGTACGATTTTACGATTTTAGATCGGTACGGGCTGCGCGTCTCACCCATCACCTTCGACACGATGATTGCTGAATGGCTCACCGACCCGGCGACCAAGCACAAAGGGCTGAAAGATTTGGCCCGCCACCGCCTGGGCGTAGAGATGACGGAAATCGAGTCGCTCATTGGCAAGGGGAAGGCGCAAAAAACGTTTGCCGAGGTGCCCATCGAAGAAGCCGCGCCTTACGGTGCGGCCGATGCGGACATGACGTTGCGGCTGGTGCCCCCGTTGAAACAAGAGATCAAAGAGAAGAGCCTGGAAAAAATTCTCGATTTGGAGATGCCGTTGATTCCGGTGCTGTCGGCGATGGAGCAGGAGGGCGTGGGGGTTGATTTAGACTTTTTTGCACAGATGTCGCAGGAGCTAGACGGCCGTTTACGCCAGCTAGAAGCCCAAATCCACGACATCGCCGGGGAACCGTTCAACATTAATTCCACCCAGCAGATGAGCGATATCCTGTTCAAAAAGTTGGGTTACCCGGTGGAAGGGCTCAAGAAAACGAGCAGCGGCTACTACTCCACCGCCGCCAACGTGCTAGAAAGCTTAAAAGAGACAGACCAGGAGAAAAAAACAGGCCTAATTACCGCCATTTTGGAATACCGTGAGTTGGGCAAACTAAAAAGCACCTATGTCGATGCCTTGCCGGAGCTGGTGAATGCGGCAGACGGCCGTATCCACACCAGCTTCAACCAGACCGGTGCCATTACCGGGCGCATTGCCAGCAGCAACCCCAACCTGCAAAACATCCCCATCCGCAGCGAAGTAGGGCAGCAAATTCGTCGAGGGTTTGTGGCCAAACCAGGGCACATCTTCCTGGCAGCCGACTATTCGCAGGTGGAACTGCGCATTTTGGCCCACGTCAGCCAAGACGCCGCCCTGCTGGAAGCGTTCCGGCAGGATCAAGATATTCATCGCACCACGGCAGCGGCCGTTTACGGCATTGATCTGGCCAACGTTACCTACAACCAGCGCCGCTTTGCCAAAGCGGTCAACTTTGGCCTCATCTATGGCATGGGCGCTTTCCGCCTGGCCCGCGATTCTGAACTCACCCTGGCCGAAGCCGAAAACTACATCAAAGATTACTTCGCTCGCTTTCCCGGCATCCAAACCTACCTGGATGAAACCAAAAAGAAAGCGCATGAAGATGGCTACGTGGAAACCTTGCTAGGGCGGCGGCGCTACTTCCCCGTTTTTAAACTGCCCCAAAGCGGCAGCAACACGCAAGCCCGCCTGCGGGCCGAGCGAGAAGCAATCAACCACCCCATCCAGGGCACGGCGGCCGACATCGTAAAAATTGCTATGCTGAACCTGCACAAGAAGCTGGCCAACTACGAAGCCAAGATGCTGCTGCAAGTGCACGATGAACTGTTGGTGGAACTGCCCGAAAACGAGCTGGAAGATGTGCGCGAACTTGTGGTTGGCACCATGTCTGGCGCATTTAGGCTGGATGTCCCCTTGAAAGTGGAGGCCAGCACGGGGTATAACTGGTTGGAGCTCAAAGATTAAAAACCAGAGGCTAGGAGATTGGAGATTGGAGATTCATAGGGCCAATTTCCGTCAGATCGCTGGCCTCCAATCTCAAAAATAAATGACAAATCAAACAGATCAACTTCCCAAACGTGGCAATCGCTTTTCCCAGGCGATGGCGGCGTTCTTTTTCAAATTAACGGGTTGGAAGGTGGCCGGTGCGCTGCCCAATCTGCCCAAAATGATAATTATTGGTGCCCCCCATACCACCAATTGGGATTTCCCGCTGGCGATGAACCTGATGTTTTATATGGGGGTTCGCTTAAACTGGATGGCCAAGAAGGAATTTTTTGTTAAGCCATTTTCCTACCTGTGGGATTGGTTGGGTGGCATCTCGGTAGATCGCAAGGCGGCCAATGGAATGGTGGGGCAGACGGTAATGACTATTCAGCAGCGGGCTAAGATTGTGCTGGCGATTGCCCCAGAGGGCACACGCAGCAAGGTAGACCGTTGGCGCACTGGTTTTTACCACATTGCGCATGGGGCAAATATCCCGATCGTGCCGATATTGGTGGATTACGGCCGTAAAACCCTCACTATCACCGAACCATTCATCCCCACGGGTGATGTAGAAACCGATTTGCCGCTGCTGCAAGCCCGCTACAAAGGCATTCGCGGTAAAAACCAGACGCATTTTTAAATGAGATTCACCGCAGAGGCCCGTGTGAACGCGGAGTTTCCCCTAAAAATTTTCCGCGCTCTCTGCAGTAAAAAAAGATGAGCAACCCTTCGCTAAAGGCAGACCCGCTGAACGCGCCAGATTTGGGCGACCAGATTCCGCGTTGGGGCAACCGCTTTATGCGCTGGCTGGGCCGGGGGATTTTGCGGCTGTTGGGCTGGCGCTTTACTGGCACGGTGCCCAATTTGCCCAAGATGGTGCTCATTGGCGCCCCGCACACCTCTAACTGGGATTTCCCGCTGGCGATGGTGGCGCTGTTTGCCTTGAATGTGCGGGTGTATTGGCTGGGGAAGCACACGTTTGTCAACGGTCCGCTGAAGCCGCTGCTGCTGTGGATGGGCGGCGTGGCGGTGGATCGTCGGGCGGCGCATGGTGTGGTGGGGGAAACGGCCGTTCAGTTCCAAACCCGTCAGCAATTTTTACTTGGCCTTTCCCCTGAAGGCACGCGCCGCCTGGTGCCGCATTGGCGCATGGGCTTCTTTTACATCGCCCAGGTTGCCAACGTGCCCATTGTGCCGGTGGCGCTAGATTTTGGCTGCAAAATGATTCGCATTGGCCACCCAATTTGGCCTGTTGTGGGGGAAACGGCCGTTCTTGACCAGATGAAAATATTCTATTCCGACGTTCGCGGTCGGCATCCCGATCAATTCTCTCTGGAAACCATTCGCCCTCGCCTGAGAGACAGGTGAAAATTGTCTTGATCAATTTTGATCTCAACAGTTCGTGATACAATCCCCTGTTTCCAATTGAAAAATATCAATTGCTGCCGGAACGGCCGTTTGCTGTTCCGGCCTTTTTGTGAAGAAATCATTTGTGATGGATCGATAGAACCATAAGGAGAACCTAGTGAATAAACAATCTGCACCTGCCCAAAAATGGAGCACCCTCCTGCTTTGGGCCATCTTATTTGGCTTGCTGTTGGCCGCCTGTGGCCCCGCAACGCCACAAACCAACGACGACAACACCAACGAAACCCAACCCAGCGAGACCACCAGCGAAGAAAGTGGCTCTCGCGTTACCGCTTCTGGCCTGGAATATGTTGAAGTTGAAGCCGGCACCGGCACACAGGCCCAGCCCGGCGATCTGGTGACCGTCCATTACACCGGCACCCTGGAAGACGGCACCGAATTCGACAGCTCAGTTGGCGGCGACCCGTTTTCCTTTGTTTTGGGTCAAGGCCAGGTCATCGCCGGTTGGGATGAAGGCATCGCCCTCATGCGCGAAGGTGGCAAGGCCCAGCTAATCATTCCCCCAGATTTGGCGTATGGCCCCAACGATTACGGCCCGATTCCGGGTAACTCCACCCTCTACTTTGATGTTGAGCTGGTCGCCATCGAGGCCGTGCCGACGCCCGCACCAACGCCCACAAGCGCCCCCCCCACAAGCGTTGACCCCGCAGATTACACCGTTACCGACAGCGGGTTGCAATACATCTTCCTGCAAGAGGGTGACGGCGACACCCCAGAACCGGGTGAAGTTGCTACTGTCCATTTTACCGGCTGGTTCGAAGATGGTTCTATGTTCTCTAACTCCCGCGTAGGTACCCCAATTCAGTTTATTGTGGGTGACGGGCAAATTGTCCCCGGTTGGGACGAAATGGCGCTGTTGATGCAGGTTGGCGATGTGGTGCAAATGGTGCTGCCGCCAGAGTTGGGCCTGGGTGAAGAAGGCTCCCCCAATGGGACAATTCCCCCTAATGCCACCCTCATTTTTGAAATGGAACTGTTGTCCATTGAGCCGCCCCCGCCCACACCCACGCCCGCACCGCCCCCCGTGTCTGTTGATGAATCTGACTACATTGTCACCGACAGCGGGCTCAAGCTGTATGTCATTACCGAAGGCACCGGCGAACCCATTGAAGCGGGTGATACCGTAACGCTGCACTATAAGCTGTGGCAAGAAGATGGCACGCAGCTGGAATCTTCCTACGATTTTGGCCAGCCAGTGCCCATTATTGTTGGTTTAGAGCAGGCAGGCGCTGGTTGGGATGAGGCGCTGCTGCTGTTGGATAATTTGAGTGTGGCCCAGTTTGTTCTGACGCCGGAGCTCGCTTATGGGGAACAGGCAGCGAATGCCCCCACTGAAGGCAACCTGATTTTTGAAGTAGAAATTATGGGGCTGGAAAAAGCCGAAACGGAGGAATAATGAAAACGGATAGTGGTTTGAAATACATTGAAACCGAGGCTGGCACCGGCCAGGCTCCCAAGCGTGGGCAGCGCGTTTCTGTGCATTACAAAGGCCAGCTAGAGAATGGTAAGGAGTTCGACAATTCCTTTAAGCGTGGTCAGCCAATTGAGTTTTTGCTGGGTATGGGGCAGGTCATTCCTGGTTGGGATGAAGGGATTAGCCTGATGAAGGTTGGTGGCAAAGCCACTTTGATAATCCCCCCTGATCTGGGCTACGGTTCGCGGGGGGCTGGCGGAGTTATCCCCCCCAACGCCACGCTCATCTTTGATGTAGAGCTGGTGGATGTGAAATAAATCTAAAAGTGGCAGGGCTTCGCGGCTCTGCCACTTTTTTGTTGTTTAGGGGGAGAACTGTTCCAGGCTCAAGAAGGTGTAAACGGCCGTTTCCCCACCAAACCCTTCGCCAAATAAGCCAATTCTTCGCGTAGCCAGTAGATATTCGCCCTGCCACAGCAGCTCCCGATTGAGCCGCACGGTAAGAGCATTGCCACGCAGATCAATCCAGATTTCGTTGGGCGCGTCATCCAGCCGAACGTGGGGCCACGGTTGCCAGCTCAGCAGCACCTCATCCCTTTGCTGCACCAGCACGGTCCCCAACGGCGACACGGCTACGACGAAGGCATCTGCCTGGCTGCCGAGGGCCAACCCCACGCCGCTGTCTGGATTGCCAGATTGGAGAACGGCCGTTCCTCGCACCGAAAACGCCCCAGCAGGCAATAATTCATCTAGCCAGACAATGGTTTGCCCCGGTTCTATGATGCGTAGGCTGGTTTGAGGCAGGCTGGTTTGCAGCTGACCAACCGGTTTGGGGTCAAACACGCCCGCTGCAATGAGGAGGATGAGGAGAACGGCCGTTGCCAGCAAACCGGCCAATGTGCCGCGTAAGGGTAGGTTCATGCGGGAAGTTTAGTGGCAAGGTGATAGGGTGACAAGGTGACAAGGTGAAAGGGTGACAGGGGGACGGGGGAGGTTATAATGTCGTCAATTTGTATGAGGAGCGATATGACCGTATTTCATTCAACCTGGCCAGCGCCGCCAACCATTCCTCCTTTGCACCCGGAGGAACTGCATGTGTGGGTGGCTGCGCAAGAGCGGCCACAGGCGCAGCTCAATCAGTTCTGGTTTTTTTTGTCGGCAGAGGAGCGGGCGCGGGCCGGCCGCTTTTACTTTGACCATGACCGGGAGCATTACATTGTGGCTCGTGGGCTGCTGCGCCAGCTGTTGGGGCATTATTTGCAGCTGCCTGCCACGCAGGTTGAATTTGTCTATGGCGATCACGGCAAGCCAGATTTGGCTCCAGCGCAGGCGGCATCGGGGGTGCGCTTTAACATTTCGCATTCATACGGGGTGGCGCTGCTGGCCTTTGCCCTGAATCGCGCAGTGGGGGTAGATATTGAGAAGATTAAACCGCTAGACGACGGCGAACAAATTGCGGAGCGGTTTTTCTCCAAAAATGAGGTGGCGGTATTTACGGCCGTTCCCACCCCACAAAAACCTCAGGCCTTCTTCAACTGCTGGACCCGCAAAGAGGCGTTCATCAAAGTGATTGGCGAAGGGCTCTCTTGCCCGCTGGACTCGTTTGACGTGACGCTGAAGCCGGGCGAACCGGCTGAACTGCTGCAAGTGAAAGGTAGTCGGGAAACGGCCGCACGCTGGCGGCTGGAAAACCTCAACCCTGCCACCGGCTACGCCGGGGCCGTCATCGCTGAGGGGCGGGAGTGGCAGTTGCGCACCTGGCAGTGGCCGTGAGCGGTAAACAGTAATCGGTATTCAGTGGGTCAGTAATCAGTTTAGTTAGTGTATTAATATTCTCAAAGAGGACACTTGGAATGATAAAGACACTTATAATTGATGATACTGAAGAGTGGTACCAATTAATCTCTAAAATTCTCTCGTCCAATGATTTTCACCTAACCTACGCAGAAAACAGTCAAAAAGCAAAGGGCTTTTTGAAGAACCAAACATTTCATTTACTGATTCTAGATGCGTTTATTCCTGATATGGATGATTGGTGGAGCTTTTATTCTTTCGTGAAAAAAGAGCCACGCTTAAAAAACATAAGGGTGATTGTTACATTGCCGAAAATAACACCAGAGGCTTCATTAGAATGGGAAAGTCGGCTAAAAATTTTTTTGAGTAATGGAGATAAGCTCATCTACAAACCTTTCACAGCCCTAGAATTAACTTCTATTGTGTCAATGGTGATGAAGTGTACAGGTTGAATTTCGTTATTAGGATCTCTGATCAATGGAGGTTATGAACTGGTTGATCATTTCTTTAAATCGTGTAAAGACAGGGGTAATCTCTTCAATACCGTGTACCATTTTGTTCCATTCAAGCTGGAAACCGTAGCTGTGAAACACAACGTGCCGAAATCGTCTGTAGGGAGCCAATGTTTCGGCCAATTTGTCGTCAAATAGTGTGGGAAGTGGTAACTGCGAAGGCGAGCTGAACATCTTAAAAAGGACCACATGCCAGTTGTTGCCGTCTGGCAAGGGCACTTCATAAAAGACACAAATGCGTTTTAGAATGTTTTCAATCCCGTTGTAAAATTGGGCCAAAAAAGCCGCAGCCGCAGTTTTTTCACGAATTGTTGGTGGTTGTTTACCTAAATCTTGGTTGAGGGCAACCAATTCATGCACAACTTGGGTGATTGCTTCAAGTTCTATCGAAATTTCTTCGCGAAGCCGCTCAACAGGGTTCACAGCAGCACAATCCCTTGTTTTTCGATCAACTTGGTGAAGCGATTGGGTGGGGTGAGAGAAATGAGGTCTAAGGGCGTTTCTAACTCTTCTTCCAATTTTGCGCCCAGCTTATAAAAATCCCAGCCGGAAACGCCGTCGCAGGCTAAATCAATGTCTCTGGCTTGGGCGGAGTTGGTAGCCGCGCTGCCAAACAAAATGAGCCGCGTGACGCCATACGATTTGGCGATTTCGGTTATGCGGTTTAATTTTTCTTGTGAAATTCCCATCGTTAATCACCATCAAACTCTCTATTGGCAGTATAACAGAGTTAATACGACTGCTCAAAGTAGGAATTATAAATTGGCTTGGGTGCGGTGGAGGAAACGGCCGTTTCCCATCCCCCCCACAAACTCCCCATCCTGAACCACAATTTTGCCCCGGCTGAGCGTAGTTTGCGGCCAACCTTGCAGCGTGAGGCCCGCGTAGGGTGTCCAGCCCGCCGTCTCATGCAGCGTTTCCGGCGTGAGCGTTTTGGTCGCGTCCGGATCAAAAATCACCAGATCGGCGTCATAACCCACGGTGATTTCTCCTTTTTTGGCTAAACCCATCAATTTGGCCGGATTGGTGCAGCACTGCGCCACCCATTGCGACAGGCTGAGCCAGCCCTGACGCACTCCCTGCGAATAAAGCGCGGCAAAGCGCATCTCAATCGAGGGCACACCGCCGGGAATCTGGCTGTAATTGTTTAGCCCGGTCGCTTTTTCTTCATAGGTGAACGGGCAGTGGTCGGTGGTGACGATTTGCAGATCGTTGCGGCTGAGTGCCTGCCACAGGGCGGTTTGCGCGGTACGGTCGCGAATGGGCGGCGAGCAGACGGGCAGCGTGCCGTCCACGCCGGGCGCGTCGTAGGCGTCCCAGGTGAGGCACAAATATTGCGGGCACGTTTCGCCGGTGACGGGTAGCCCTTGCTGCCGCGCCTGGGCGATGCGGGCCACCGTCTCGCCGCAGGAGACGTGGAAGATGTGCAGCGGCACGCCGACAAAGCTGGCAATGTCAATCACGCGCCCGGTCGCTTCCGCTTCCAGCAGGGCGGGGCGGCTGCGCGGGTGCCAGTGCGGGCTGGTGCGCCCTGCGGCCAAATTTTGCCGGATCAGCTCGGTGATGACGTCCCAATTTTCGGCGTGAACCACGGGGATGCCGCTGACGTTGCGAACGGCCGTTAACGCCTTCAACAATTCATCATCCCGCAAGCGCAGCCCGTAGGCCATGTACAGCTTGAAGCTGGTGCAGCCTGCGGCAAACGCCTCTGGCACCTGGTCCAGCCTGGCCATGTCGCCAGGGCCGATGGTCATGTGCAGACCGTAGTCGATCACCACGTTGGGATCAGCCAGGGCGCGGCGGGCGGCGATGGCTTCGGCCATTGTTTCGTCCGGCTGGGTTTCCACAAAATCGACGATGGTGGTGGTGCCGCCAAAGGCGGCGGCGCGGGTGCCGCTGTAAAAGGTGTCGGTAGAGGTAAATTGGCCGATGGGCATTTGCAGATGCACGTGCATGTCCACCGCGCCGGGGGTGACGAGCTTGCCGGTGGCGTCTAGCACCTGCCGCCCGTCCAGATTTTGCCCGATGGCGGCAATCGTTTCGCCGTTGATGCCGATGTCTGCCGGGAATGGGGAAGCGCTGGTTACCACCATCCCCCCCTTAATCACCAAATCGTACATGCCTCACACACCTCCTGACATTGTGCTTCATTCTGCGTGATTTTTATCATGATTATGCCAAATGGACGAATACGGCCGTCTCAATCCATCGCCACATTTGTCAGACCGTTTATAATCAGTGAACGGTAAACGGTAATCAGTAAACAGTAATGATCACCGACTACCGACCACCGATTACTGATTACCGAACACGGGAGTGAACGCATGGCATGGTACATCTATCTGGCGGTGCTGGCCGCCGGGTTTGGCGCAGGTTTTATCAACACGTTGGCGGGCAGCGGATCGCTCATCACGCTGCCGCTGCTTATTTTTATGGGCATTCCGGCCACGGTGGCCAATGGCACCAACCGGGTGGGCGTGTTGTTCCAAAACATCGTTTCGGTGAGCAGTTTTCAGCGGCAAAAGGTGCTGGATTTACGCGGCGGGCTCATTTTGTCGGCTCCCGCTATTGTTGGCTCGGTCATTGGGGCGCAAATTGCGGTGGATTTGGACGAGGCGCGCATGCGGCAGGCGATTGGCGTGCTGATGGTGGTGATGCTGGTGGTCATTTTGCTGCGGCCGAAGCGCTGGTTGCAGGGTGAACTGGAGAAGATGGGGGAACGGCCGTCCCTCCTCCAGCTCGTCATCTTCTTCTTCATCGGCATGTACGGCGGCTTTTTGCAGGCAGGCGTCGGCATCTTCCTGCTGGCCGGGCTGGTACTGGGCATCGGCTACGATCTGGTGCGGGCCAACGCCGTCAAGGTGCTCATCATTCTCGCTTTTACCATTTCGGCGCTCGTCGTTTTTATGCTGAACGATCAGGTAGATTGGGGGATTGGGCTGCTTTTGGCCGTAGGCAACTCGCTGGGAGCCTGGGCCGCTGCCCGCATGGCGGTGGAGCGTGGGGCCAACTTTGTCCGCTGGCTGCTCATCGCCGTCGTGGCCGTCTCGGCGGCCAACCTGCTGGGCGTCTTCACCTGGATTGGCCAGCTGTTTAATTAACCAACGCTGGGGGGGGGGGGGGGGGGGGGGGGGGGGGGGGGGGGGGGGGGGGGGGGGGGGGGGGGGGGGGGGGGGGGGGGGGGGGGGGGGGGGGGGGGGGGGGGGGGGGGGGGGGGGGGGGGGGGGGGGGGGGGGGGGGGGGGGGGGGGGGGGGGGGGGGGGGGGGGGGGGGGGAAAGTGCCAGGCACGGGGCGTAAAACCTCTAGATACCAAGGCCGTTCTGCCCCGTGCCTGGCACTTTAGATGCGCTAAAATGGCCAAAACAACGGCAAAATTGTTACCACCAGCCCCAGAATGATC
This sequence comes from Candidatus Leptofilum gracile, assembly GCA_016713825.1. Classification (GTDB taxonomy): domain Bacteria; phylum Chloroflexota; class Anaerolineae; order Promineifilales; family Promineifilaceae; genus Leptofilum; species Leptofilum gracile. The sequence continues at coordinate 637,726 of JADJOJ010000010.1, forward strand.
AGGTTGAGCCAGATGCCCACACGAGCATAGTCGGAAAAGCGGTAGCCGCCGGGGCCGTAGATGATGACGTTTACCTGATGCCCCACCGGCATTAAAAATGAGGTGGAAGCGGCCAGGACGGTGGCCATCACAAACGGTTCTGGGGCAGCGCCCAGCCCAAATGCGGCATCAATCGCTATCGGTACCATCAGAACGGCCGCTGCCGCATTAGAAATCACCTCTGTCATCAACGCCGTCAGCAGGAAAACTCCCGCCAGCACTGCCAACGGCCCCCAACCACCAATCAAGCTCACCAGTTGGTCTGCCAGCAGCCGCGCCGTGCCGGTCTCTTCCATGGCGATGCCCAGCGGCAGCATCCCCGCAATCAAAAACACCGACTGCCAATCAATGGCTCGGTACGCCTCATCCATCGTCAGCACACCTGCCAGGATCATCAGCACGGCCCCCAGCACCATTGTGGTGCTGATGCTCAGCCAGCCAAAGGTGGCGGTTAGCAGGACGGCGAAGAGAATGATGAGGGAAACGGCCGCTTTCCCCGTCCGTCTCAGCTCAATTTGCGGTGTATCCAAAATGAGAAAGTCTGGATTGGTGCGCAGCAGGCCAAACTTGTTGGGCGTCCCCTGCACCAGCAGCGCATCGCCAAACTCAATCGGCACGTCCCCCAGATGCTCCATAATGGATTTGCCACTGTGCCGGATGGCCAGCACCGACAGGCCAAACCTGGCCCGAAACCCCATCTGCTTCAACGTTTGCCCCGTTAATTTGGATTGTGGCGACAAGGTAAGCTCAATCAGCTGCATCCCTTCCGTCTCTACGCCAGGATGCCACGCTTGCGACTGCCACTCTTTCACCGGCTGCAACCCCTGGCTGCGGCAAACCGCCAAAATTTTCTCAACAACACCCTCAATCAGCAGCACATCCCCTGCTTTGAGCAGTCGGTCGGTAATGGGGGCATCCATCTCTCCGGCCAGGTGCCGGATGCGTAAGATGTTCAGGTCGAACTGCTCGCCAAAGCGAGATTGGCGCACGGTTTGCCCCACCAGTGGGGAGCTTTCGCTGACGCGCACTTCGGTGACATACGGCCGTACCGGATACGCATCCACCAACTCATCCCCGCTTTGCCGCTCTGGCAGCAGATGCCGCCCCACCAGCAGCATGTACAGCACCCCTGCCGCCAGCACAATCAGCCCCATCGGTAAAAAGTCAAAAAATTGGAATGGCTCAACCCCGCCGTAATCTTGCAGAATGGTGGCCGCCAAAATGTTAGGTGGTGTGCCGATGAGGGTCATGTTGCCCCCCAGCAGCGCCGCAAACGCCAGCGGCATCAGCAATTTGGAAGGGGCGATCTGTTGATTGCGGCCTATTGCTACCACAGCGGGCAGCAAAATGGCCACCGCGCCAATATTGTTCATAAAGGCAGACATGATGCCCGCCGTCACCATAATGACCACCAGCAGGCGCGTGGGGCTGTTGCCCGCCAAACGCAGCATCTGCTGCGCCAGCAAATCAGCCACCCCACTGTGAAACATCGCCCCGCTGATGATAAAAACAGCCCAGACGGTAATTACCGCTGGGCTGGCAAAACCGGCAAAAGCGGCTTCTGGCGTTAACAAGCCAGTGAGGATGAGCGCCAGAAGCACCAGCAGGGCAACCAGGTCCACGCGCAGCCGGTCGCTAATGAAAAGGGCGACAGCCGCTGTCAGGATGCCCAGCACCAAAATATGATCAAGCGTCATGTTGGCCGCCGATCATCGCATAAAGTCCAGCACCCAACGGCCGATTGTGATCACAATCAGCAGCCCGCCTTCCCAACGGGACATGCGCCAGCCAGTGCGCATCATCACCACCACCAAAACGACCATCCCACCCAGCAAAAAGATGCTGCTTTGTGCCGCCGGATTAACCGTCATCGGGTTTAGCAAGCCAGCCAGCCCCAACACGCCCAGCAAGTTGAACAAGTCGCTGCCCACCAGGTTCCCAGCCGACATGCCAGACTGCCCGCGCAAAAGCGCCACCAGCGAGGTGGCAATTTCCGGGGCGGAGGTGCCTACGGCCACAATTGTCACGCCAATGACCCATTCAGACAGGCCAATCAACCGTGCCAAATCAGAGGCAGATTCCACAAAGTAATGGCCCGCTGTCACGATAATGGCGATACCCGCGATGAATTTGGGGGCATCCAGCCAGTTGAATTCGCCTTCGGGAATGTGCTCTTCGCTTTCTGAACGGCGATAGATCAAGTAACCGATGTACACCACTAAAATGATGAGCAGCGTGGCGCTTTCAAACCGGTTGAGCGTCAGATCGAACATGAAGATGATAAGCAGAATGGTGGTGCCAATGAGCATGCCGCCATCCCGGTAGACCATCGTTTTGGTGGTGGTGATTCCTTTCAGCAAGGCCAGACCACCCAAAATGAAGCCCAAATTGAAAATATTGGAACCGACCACGTTGCCTACAGAAATATCGGACTGGCCTTCCAGGGCAGCGACAACGGTAACGGCAAACTCAGGGGCAGAGGTGCCAATGGCTACGACGGTGAGACCGATAACCAGATCAGACATGCCGATTTTGCGGGCGATGCGCGTGGCGGCATTGACCACCAGTTCGGCTCCCTGCCACAAAGCAACGATACAAACAACGATGATGAGAATGTCGAGAAATGTTTCCAATGGATAGGTCCTCCAAATTAACGTGTTTTTTCGGCCAGGTCGTCACGCACAGATTTTGCCATGCGGATGCCCAGCCGGTAGGCGGCGGAGCTGATGGCGTGGGACGTAACCGGGCCAGTAATGAGTAGAAGCAAAATAAGAATGAGTCCGCGTCCGGCGCTGAAATTGTTTAGGGAGGTGATGATGGTGGCAACAAGCAGCAGCACCACACCGAACACGCCAACCTTGCCGGAAGCATGCAGTTTGGTATACACATCGGGCAGGCGGAAGTAGCCGAGGACGCCCACAAAAGAAAAGAAGGTGCCGATGAGAACGGCCGTAATCACCCCAACTTGTATAAAGGTTTCCATTTTTCCCCCTAAAACATTTGCTCGTCGGCAGCATATTTGGCCAGGGCGATGGTGCTGACAAAACCCAGCGCCGCCAGCCCCAACGCCACATCCACGTAGATGCCGTTACCCTGAATAAGCGCCGTTAGAACGAGAATGCCAATGGTTAGCGTGGCCACAATATCAGCCCCAACCAGGCGCTCCATAATTTCTTTGCCGCGCCACACCTTGTAAACTACAAATACCAGCAGCACCGTGTGAATAATGAGTGCGCCTTGCAAAATGGTTTGTAGCAGTTGTTCCATGTTTCTTTTCCCTTCGAAAATAATTTAGCTGCGGACGACGCAGAGAAAAATCTGTGTAAACTGTAGCCGTCAGGCCAAATGGATGCCCACACAGGCCAAGTCAGGCCAATTACACAAAAATGCGGCTCAACAGATTGCGTCGGATGGTTTGCGCCGCTTCCACCTGTTCATCCGGGTTGCTGGCGTCCAGCATGTGGGTGTACATCACGCCGTCGTCGTCGATTTCCACCACCATTTCCCCAGGCGTCAGGGTGATGGCGTGGGCGCTCAGGGCCACACCCCAGTCCGATTCACACTTGGCGGGGATGGCCACAATACCCGGCTTAATGGGCAGGGATGGCGACAGCACAATGCGGGCCACTTGCAGCCCGCTGATGAGCAAATCCCACAGCAGCCGCACCAGGTAGATCACGGAGGCGAGTAACGCATCGGGTAGGCGCTTCCAGGCAAACGGCCGTTTCACCGGACGCACCAGTAAAGCAACCAACCCCGCCAACACCAATCCCGTAAGAATGTTGTTCAAAGCCCAATTCCCCGTCAGCAGCAGGTACAGCAGCCAAACCGGAATCATAAACGTTAAATAGTGCATCATTTACTCCAAAAATTAGTAGATGGTGGTTGGTGGCTGGTAGAACTGACTAGCCACTAACAAACTAACCCCCACCTAAAACGGCCGTAATATACAAATCCGGCCGTCCCAACCACACCGTCGTCGCGTCTGTTAGCTGGATGAGCGGCTCGGCCCAAATGCCCAGCAGCAGCACCAGCCCAATCAGCAGCGCCGGGGCGATCAGCTTGTCGCCAGCCGGTTTGAGTTTAATTGTTGCATCCACCTGCGGCTCCCACCAAATGCGCTGGAACGCGCGCATGGTGTAAATGAGCGTGGCCAGGCTACCCACCGCCATCAGCCCAACCACCACAATTTGTGTCGCCTCAACGCCGCTGTTGAACAGCAGCATCTTGCTGATAAACCCACTCGTTGGCGGAATGCCCGCCAGGGCCAGCGCCCCCACAAAAAAGAGCACGCCCGCTACTGGAAGTTGTTTACCCAGCCCCGTCACCACGGCAAACGCCGCCGACTTTACCGAAGCGCGGCTGGCCATAAAACCGGCCAACATCAGCATCGCCGCTTTGATCAGGCTGTGGTTGACGGTAAACACCAGGGCCGCCGCAATCGAGAGCGGCGTGCCCCAGCCGATGCCCACCAAAATGAAGCCAATCTGGGCCAGCGTGGAGTAGGCCAGCATCCGCTTGACGTTGTGCGTGCCAATGGCCGACAGCCCGCCAAAAAAGATACCGATGACGCCCAAAACGATGAGCAGCGTCTGAATGAGCGCCGCCTGCTCGACAAACAGCAGGGTGGTCATGCGCAGAAAACCGTACACACCCAGCTTTACCACCACCGACGAGAGCATGGCAGAAACGGCCGTTGGCGCTGCCGTATGAAAATCGGGCTGCCAAAAGTGGAAGGGAAACACCGCGCTCTTAATCATAAACGTGGCCATCAGCAGGGCGATACTGGTGGTGAGCAGCGGCGCATCCGGGTTTTGGGCAATGCGCTCCGCCAGGTCAGCCAGGTTGAGCGTGCCGTAACTCACGTACAGCGTACCGTTAGCCAGCAGCAAAAAGGCCGCCGCCAACAAGCTGATGTAGAAATATTTGTACGCCGCCTCCGCCCCATATTTGTCATCGGAAATCGCCGTCAGCACCGTGCCAGAAATAACCAGAAGCTCGGTGAAGACAAACAGATTGAACAGATCGCCCGTTAAAAATGCGCCTGTCAGGCCGGTGGTAAGCATCAGAAACAGCGGATAAAAGCCAGGGTAGCGTACATTTTTATCTTTTGCGCCCAGGGCGTAGACGGTGCCCAGCAGCAGCACCACCTGGCTCATCAGGGCCAGCAGCCCGCCCAGCAAATCGCCCACAATGGCGATGCCAAACGGGGCCATCCAGCCGCCGCCGTAATACACAACGGGTTCGCCAGTTTGCTGCACGGTCCACAAAAGATAGCTGGTGGCGGTTACGGCCGTTCCCAACACCCCCAACGTCCACACACCCTGCCAGCGCGGCGCCCGCATCAAAAACAGGGCAATCACCGCCCCCAAAAAGGGAATTAAAATCGGGAGTAAAACAAGATGATTCATCGCGTTAGCCTTTCAATTTCATCCATGTTGCTCGTCTCATACCGCGCCGAAATAACCCCCAGCAGCGACAGCACAAACGCCAAACCACCCATGCTGATCACAATCGCCGTCAGAATAAGCGCCTGGGGTAGACCGTCGCTGGGGTTCGCTGCCCCATCGTAAGCGGGGTCGGTGCCCAAATACGCACCCGTGCTGAGCAAAAACAAGTTAATCGCACTCGATAAAATAATCAGGCCAATGGCCGAGCGAATGACGTTGCGCCGCAGCATTTGGTAAATACCTACAGCAAACAACGAGCCAATTGCCAATGCGGTTAAAAGTTCCATCAAAAATTTCCTCAATAAATGCAACGCAGATGCCCTGATCGAAAAAATCAGGGAGATTGGGGCAATCTGCGTCCTACTTTGTTTCGTTTTGTCCCAGGCCTTCGGGATGGCCCAGGGTGTTGAGCATGAAAAAGACGCTGCCCAAAACGCTCAGGCAGATGGCCACCTCAAACAAGAAGGCGCTGCTCAGATAAAACCCGGTTGGCAGCGACAAATTGAGCATCGCACCATAATCCACCGGCGATAGAAACGTGCCGTTGATCAGCCAACCAGAGGTGCCCACCAGCAGCAGCACAAACATGCCAGAAGCAATCAGCGGGGCACTCAGCCATTTATAGCGGGCGCGGGTCTCTTCGTAGCCAAACACCACGTAAGCAAACCCTATCGCCAGGCTGATGATGACCCCGGCGGTGAAGCCGTCGCCTGGCTGGTCGTGGCCGTACATCATGTGCGTGGCGGCTAACACAATGGCCAGCGGCAGCGAGAGGCGAGCCAACGCCTGTACAAAGACGGAGGTGCGTAAACCGTAGATGCCAAACGAGGTCAACTTTTTAGCTGAAGACGGCCGTTTCTCGCCCACCTTATCCCCCAGCGCCTGCGTTGCCTGCCGCAGCAGCGTAAACATGCCCAATCCCGCCATGCTGAACACCGCAATCTCAATCATCGTGTCCAGCGCCCGAAAATCGACAATGATGGCTCCCACAACATCTTTGGCCGATGTCAGCGGCTTGGCATTTTCAATGAAAAATGGCGTTACCACGCTCTCGCGCGGCCGCGACGTGAGGGCAAACAGGGTGATGACAGTGACAACCAACCCGCTGGAGGCAGCGATAAAAATATTGCGAATGCGATCAGCCTGCCCGCCAGTCATATTGAGCGACAGCGCATTTTGCCGCTCTTTGCGCGGCAGCAGCCGCAGCGCCAACACCAAAATCACCACCGACAAAATGTCTACCACCACCTGCACCAGCGCCACATCGGGGGCTGGTTCCAGCACCATCAGCACGGCAATGCTCAGGCCAGAAGCGCCCAAGGCCACGATGGCGGCAAAATCTCGCTTCAGCAGCACGCTGGCAATGGCGGCTCCCACCGTCACCAAAATGGCTACCAGGCGCAAAAAGTCCTGGCTGCCGGTCCAGGTGAACTGCACATCGTTTTGCATCGTTTGCAGCAGCTGGCCGAACTGGCCCTGGGTAAACAGCAGCACCAACCCCACCATGCCCACAATAATGAAGGAAAGGTAGCGGCGGAGACGGCCGTTTTGCAATCGCGTCACCTGGTCAGAAGCCCAATCAATGCCCCGCAGCGTGGCCGCAAACGCGCGGTTCAGGTCTAGCTGCGCCGCAAAATTCGTTTGCCAGGCCCGGACGGGATGCCGGAAATAAAACAACGTACTGCCCAGCGAAATCGCCACAATGGAAAGCAGCAGCGGCACGTTCAGTCCCGTCCACAGCGCCAGCGACACTTTTACCTTGTCGCCGAAAGCAGCTTCCGCACCCTTGGCCAGCAGCGCCGCCAAAAATTCTGGCTCTGGTAAAATGCCAATGGCCAGAGAAAGCAGGGCCGGGATGGCCGGTGCCAGCAGCATGAGCTTGGGGGCCTCATCTGCTTTGGTGGCCGCTTCACCCGGTTGGCCCCAGAAGGTGCCAAACACCAGCACGCCTGCCTGCGCCAACATCAATGCGCCTGCCGTCACAGAACCGGCAGCCAGCACCCAGCTAAAAAAGTTGGGCAGGGATGGGTGAACGGCCGTTGCCAGCAACGTCTCCTTGGCCAAAAAACCAAACAACGGCGGCAAACCAGCCATAGATAACCCAGCGACGACAGCGAGAACGGCCGTAATTGGCATTTTTGCCCGCAAACCACCCAGCTGGCGCAAATCACGCGTGCCGCTCTCGTGGTCCACCGTGCCGGCCACCAGGAAAAGCGCACTCTTGTACAGCGCATGGGCCAGCACCCCCACCACCAGCGCCTTAAAGGCAATATCCGTATCCTGCCCAATCAGCATCATCAGCACGCCCAACTGGCTAATGGTGGAGTACGCCAGCAGCGCCTTCAAATCATTCTGCTTTAAGCCCAGGTACGCCCCCAACACCATCGTAATGAGCCCAACGATGCTAAACAGCCAGAACCACAGCTCTGTCTCCCCCAGCACCGGATTCAGGCGGGCCATCAGGTAAATGCCTGCCTTCACCATCGTGGCGGAATGCAGGTAAGCGCTGGCCGGGGTAGGGGCGCTCATCGCCTGCGGCAGCCAGAAGTGGAACGGCCACTGCGCACTTTTGGTGAGCGCCGCCAGCGCCAGCAAACCCAGCATCAGCGGATACAGCGCACTTTCGCGCAGCAGGTCGCCGCTGCCCAAAATGGCAGATAGGCTCGTTTCGCCGCTCACCCCCGCCACAATCAGCAAGCCAAACAGCAGGGCAATGCCGCCGCCGCCGGTAATGAACAGCGCCTTAAAGGCACCTTGCCGCGCTTCAGGATATTTGTATTTGTAGGCAACCAGTAAAAAGGAAGTGATGCTGGTTCCTTCCCAAAACAGGAACAGCACAATGACGTCACCCGCCATCACCAGGCCCAGCATAGAGCCCATAAACAAAAAGAGATAGCTCAGAAAGCGCCACGCAGAAGGCTCTTTTTGGAAGTAGTACCCAGCGTAGATAATGATGAGGGTGCCAATGCCGGTGACCAACAGCGCAAACAGCAAGCTCAACCCATCCAGGTAAAAGCTAAAGCTGATGTTGAGACTGGGCAGCCAGGTGAGGCTTGCTTTAAGCTTTTCACCCTCGTTGATGAGGCCAATTTTTTGGGCCAGCAGCACAAATGAGGCCAGCGGTGCCAGGGCCAGAAGCCAGGCGAGGGTGGTGAGGGGGGAACGGCCGTTTGCCGATTGTAACCAGCTTGTTGAACCCACAACCACAGCCACGAGAGCGGCTGAAAAAATAAAAACAAAAGGCAACAATAGTGTCAGGTCTTCCATGAATAATTCCTAATATGAAGAAGTGACAGATTAATTGTCTAGGCAGGGTTTCGCCCCATACCGGCAAAGACCCTGCCCAAAATAAAAGGACCGACATTCATTCCCGGAATCTTTGGGTACGAATGCCGGCCTACATTTGTAACTAATCTTGATAAGCTAATTTAATAACTCAAGCCACGCACGCTTTCCAAAGGAAGGGCGTCACGTAAGTTGAAAATAAACTGGATGGTTTTCCAGGTTTGTGGCAATGCTTTAAGGGTGCTGCTCGACAAGGTTATTTTTATCAAAAATATGATAAAAAGTCAACACGCCAGCATGAGGGGAAAATTAATCCGGCGGCTGCACGCAAAAAAAAACCGCTCCCTTCGTGAGAAGAGAGCGGTCTTGTTGTTTGCTCATGCACCAGGAGGGGTGTGCATCGAGCGTTCCAGTTTGTGCCAAAGACCTGAGGAGGAGGGTGGCTTTCGCCGACGGCATAACTGTAGGCTCAATCAAGTTTGTTCCAGTCGCGTTTCTCTCGTGCCAGTTTGGGGGAGGAGTTCTTTCCTCAGGCCTAAACTGATCAAGCTTGCTAATAGTTTATATCATTTTTTCTCAATTGTCACGCCCAAATCCGCACTTTTTGCCGTACTTTTCTACTATTTGGCACTTTTTGGCACTTTTTCGCCCGTTTTCCTGCCTAATTTGCAGGCTGTGCCACAATGTGAATGGTTAATGAGACTTGCTCACTGACGTTGGCAACGCCTGGTGCATCGGGGATTTGCAGGTCGAAGGCGGCGCGATCAATTAGGGCCGTTGCGGAGGCGGTGAGTTGCGTACGGCCGTTTGCCGTTACCGTCCCTTCAAAAAGTACTGGCTTTGTAATCTCGCGTATGGTGAGATCCCCCACAATTTGAACCACGTTGGGCTCATTTGCCACAAATTGTTCAGGCAAGCCTATCACATCTGTGGGTGTAAAGGTAATGTGCTCAAATGATTCACTGTCTAAAATGAAGCTGTGAATTGCCTTGTTACGAAACTCATTATCCGTAGCGAGCGTGCGCGCATTGATCAAAATTGGCCCCAGTTGACTGGCAGACGGATTCTCGAAATCAACAGCAATTTGCCCTGCAACCTGGCGGCTGGTACCCATTACGGTTGTCGGCAATCCCCGTAGAACCTCATCCAGGGAAAAAGTCACCTCTGATTCCGCACTGTTAATTTCGAACAGAGTGTAGTTGGTGGCATCCCCTTCCAGCGTTATGGGGATGGCGGCTAACGGTTCTGTTGGCGTGCGGGCTGGCTGAAGAAATAGCGCCCAAACCACCCCAATGAGTACCACACCAACCCCCATCACAATGAGTCCACCTAATAAAGTTTTATCTCTCATGCAGGGTTTATTCCTTGTTTGGTTTTTGTCTTAGAAAAGCAAATTCAATTGTATAGACACTCCTGTTTTTTTGCTTTATACTGTTGACAAAACTAATGAAACATTTGGCTAACCCCATTTTCTGCCAGCAGCGGAGAATGGGGTTTTATAATGGATATATTTTCAAAATTAGAGAGGAAAAATTAAAAGAATGCGCGTTGCGTTATTGGCAAATCTCAAAAAGAATGCACCCCATTGGCCCGGTATAGCGGCTGACCATTGGGACGATTTAGACAGCGAAGCCACTATTGAGTCGATTATGGCTGCATTGCGCAGCCGCGGGCATGATGTGACGTTTGTCGAAGGTGATACACGTCTGGTGAACGAGCTAAAAAAGCTGCAACCTGATATCTGCTTTAATATTTGCGAAGGGCATGTGGGGGATTCTCGTGAATCGCACGTGCCCGCGATTTTAGAAATGCTGCGTTTGCCTTATACCGGATCGCAGGTGCTTACGCTGGCGCTAACGTTGGATAAACCAATGACCAAGCGAATATTGACTTACCATGATTTGCCGACACCAGCTTTTCAGGTGTTTGAACGGATAAATGAGCCGCTGGATCCACAGATGCGGTTTCCCATTTTTGTGAAGCCTAGCCGGGAAGGGACGGGCATGGGCGTGAGCAGCGAATCTATTGTGCAAGATGAAGGGCAGCTGCGCACCCAATTGCGCCGCCTGTTTGAGCGGTATGACCAGCCCGTGCTGGCGGAGCAGTTCATTGATGGCCGGGAAATTACGGTTGGGGTGGTGGGGAATTTAACAACGCCGGTTGCCTGGCGGCTGCCGGAAGATGAAGAAGCGCCGCGCTTATCTCGTGGGCTGCACTTTTTGCCACCGTTGGAGGTGGATATGAGCCGCTATCCGGAAGAGGAGGCGGGGGTGTACACCAGCCGTATCAAAACGGAATTGGCGCATGAGTTTCATTATTTGTGCCCGGCTCCGCTTACGGCCGAACAGCTGGAAGATTTGAACTGGCTAACGGCGGCCACGTTTCGGGTGACGGGTTGCCTGGATGTGGCTCGGGTAGATTTTCGCCTGGATGCCCACGATAACAACAAGCCATATATTTTGGAGATAAATCCGCTGCCGGGTTTGAACCCGGATTATTCCGATTTGTGTATTGAGGCAAAGGCGGGGGGCTGGTCTTACGAGGCGTTGGTGAACCGTATTTTGGATGAAGCCGCTCAGCGGTATGGTCTTGATAGCTGAGCTGGCAATGGCGTAGTTGAGTAATGGGTAATTGAGTAATTTTTGCAAATTAGCTCATTACTCAATTACCTATTTTTTTATGCGGTCACTTCGGCCCGCAGGGCGTCGGCGTCTAGGATGGTGATACGGCCGTATTCAAACCAAATCAAGCACCGTTCCCGAAAATCGCGCATGATCTTGTTCGTGCTTTCTCGCGTGGCCCCGATGAGGCTGGCCAGGTTGGCCTGGGTTAGGGTCATGTCGATGATCACGTTGTCGGCTTCGATACGGCCGTAATCCTGCGCCAGCTCCAACAGTTTGCGGGCCAGCCGCTGCGACACGGGCAGCGAGGCCAGGCTGTCCATCTGCCGCGTGTTGTAGCGTACCCGATGGGTTAACTCCTTCATGAAGTTGAGCGCCAGTTGGGGCAAGCGCTGCATGTGCAGGCGAAAGCTCTCGCGGCTGATGGTGTAGAGTAATGTTTTGTCTAGGGCAACGGCCGTTGCCGAGCGCGGCAAGCCGTCAATTACCGCCAATTCGCCAAACATATCCCCCGGACGCCCAAACAAAATCACCGATGTCTCGCTGCCATCTAGCCCATTGACGTAGATGCGCACCTGCCCCGACTGCACCAGGTACAGAACTTGCCCCGGATCCCCCTCACGGAAGATTATTTCCCCCTGAGCAAACTTGCGCGGCTGCACATCCTGGCTGATTGATTGCAGTTGCTCTGTCGTCAGCTCGTGAAACAGGGGGATCTCCTGTAAAAATCGAATCATGCTCATTGTGTGTTTTCCCCTCCGGAAAGACAGTACTGGCTGATAAATTGTTTGCAAGCTCATTTCCGTACCTCCCGAAAAGAGTGTTAAGGGCCACAGAGGAGCATCCTCTGTGGCCGGTTCATTATGCAAGCCGGAATAAAATGCCCACTAAAACGGCCAGGGTTACGCTGGCCAGCAGTTCAGCCAGATAGACCGGTGCGCGTTCGTCGTTGGCTACCTGGGGCCACTCCATGAGCAGCCGGGGCAGTATGACTAGCGGGATAAGCAGGTATTGCCCAATGGCAACAAAGGTGGTCATGAGCAGCCGCTCCATAATGCCCAGATATTTGCTGGCGTCACCAAACTGCGGGGCGGTGCCCTGCACCAGGCCATAGGCCGTGAATTTCACCAGTACCCAGGCGGGCATGGTAACAAAGGCGTAGCCCAGCAGGTAGATGAGCAGCAGATCGCTTTGCAGCAGTGCCAGGCCGTTTTGTAGCAGCGCAGCTACATCCAGGTAGCCTCCACCGGCCAGCGCCAAGGTTATGACCAAAAAGTGAGCGGCCTGGTCCAGGCTAAAGCGGGCCAATTCTGGGATGGGCAGCTTGACACGCAGCTGGATAGCGTCGATCAGAAAGTGGGCGATACCGATGGCCAGCACCCAGGGCCACCAATTGGGGTCGAAGGGCAGAATGAATAGCCAGGTAACGCCCAAAACAACCAGGCAATGAACAATCACTCCAGAAAGAGCACGGCTTTTCCAAGCTGCCAGGCTGTTCCACTGAAAAATATAATCTCCGACGAGGTGGGCAAGAAACATAGCGATGACCATGATTGGCCTCCTGTAATATGAATTTTATGGATATTGGGCGGCTTGTCTGTTTCAGGGTTGACAGTGGGCCGGTTGGGTAATCTACCTATACCATAAATGGGATGGGGTGTTGGCGCTGTGAGATTTTTCACAGGGTAGGCAAAAGTGGCAAAGTTGTGGGTAACGGCCGTTTATAACCAGTACAAAATCTGTTCAAACACGACAAATAGTTTGCAGAACCGCTTATAGAAGCGGATGTACTGTTTCTGGATGGCAATTGTCACAAAAAGCTTATGACATATGTCACTATGGGTTGAAAAGTGGCTCGGTAAAATCAGGCCAATCAAAATGTGGAGTTTTTAGGTCAACAATATCTATGTTTCAGATTAGCCGACGTGTTGATTACGCCGTACGAATCATGATTGAGCTAGGGATGCAGCCTGAGGGTGCATACCTGTCGGCGCGGCGTGTTTCTTCGCGAACGGCCGTTCCTAAAGCCTTCCTTCACAAGATTACGGCCGATCTGGTACGGGCCGGGCTCATTCTTACCCAAACAGGTCCTTCTGGGGGGCTGGCGTTGCAAAAGCCAAGTAACCAAATCAACCTGCTTGATGTTGTTGAAGCGATTGAGGGGCCGGTTTGCTTAAATATTTGCCTGACTCGACCGCAGGAATGCAACCGAGATCGCTTTTGCCCTGGGCATGAAGTGTGGGGCCGGTTGCAGATGATGGTTGTGGCAGAATTGCGCAATTCCGTTTTGGCCGATTTGGTATTAGAGGCCAGGCGGTTGCAGAAAAATCCGCGTACCGCTTTGGTTGACTTCCCCTACATTTACGCCCCAAAGGTGAATGGCTCGGCTGTACCGAAGGAGCATCGTTAGGCATGGCAGCCACCGTTACCAAAGCGGGAACCCCTTATAAATCGTCTGGCATGCTGATTTGGCGGCTCTTTTTTGGTTTATTCGGTTTGATGGCCGCTGGCGTCATCTGGTTTTCGACGGCACGCCCCATTACAGTTTTGCCGCGCATCACCCTGGCCCCTGGATTTTATTTGTCTGATCAAAATGGGGAACGGTTTACCAGTGAAGATTTGCGTGGCCAGATTGTCCTTTACAACTTTACTTACACCAACTGTACGGACCCTTGTGTGGCCACCAGCCAGGTAATGGCTGAGGTGCAGTCTCGATTGTTGACGGTGGATGCCTCGGTGCCGCTTAAATTGGTCACTTTTTCAATTGACCCTGACCGAGACGATGCGGCCCAGATGGCTGCCTACAGCACGGAGCTTGGGGCAGATGGTTCTGTTTGGCATTGGGCTACAGGCGGGGCAAAGCAGCTGAAATCAGTGATTGGTGGGGGATTTGGTGTGTTTTACGATGTGCGGGAAGACGGCCGTTTCAAGCTAGATCCGGCGTTTTTTCTGGTGGACGGCAGTGGGGTGATTCGGGCGGAATATCGCACCGAAGAGCCTGACATCGACATTATTATGCGAGATTTCGGGCTGTTGGCGGCTGAGGTCGATCACAGTGAGGGGATTTACCGCTTTGCTTATGAGGCGGCTCACCTCTTCTCTTGTTATCCGCGATAGGTGATAAAACATGAGTGGCGCAACTGAAGCAGCAAACAGTGAAGACACGAAGGTACCCTTTTGGAAAAACCAAATTTTCCGGCTGGCGCTGCTTGGTTTGGGCATTGGCGTTGGTTTAGGCGCGCTTTTTTTGGCGATACGGCCGTTGTTTGGCCCCACAGAATGGCATGGCATGGAGATTCAATCCAATCTGCCCGTGACCAACTTCACCCTTACAGGCCTGGATGAACAGCCCGTTAGCCTGGTCGATTTTCGGGACAAGGTGGTGATGCTCTATTTTGGCTACACTTTTTGCCCCGATGTATGCCCGGCAACCATGGTAGAACTGCGCGACGCGATGGAAGCGTTGGGTAATCGGGCTGAAGATGTGCAGGTTATCATGATCACGGTGGACCCAGAACGGGATACCCCAGAGATTTTGCAAGCGTATCTGGCCCACTTTGATGAGTCGTTTATTGGTTTAACTGGCACGCCGGAAGATTTGATTGCCGTAACGGCCCCGATGGGCATCTTTTTTGAGCGGCATGAAGGCAGCGAAGCATCTGGCTACTTAATTGATCACACAGCGACTGTTGCTGTACTGGATAAAGAGGGCAAGCTGAGGCTTATTTACCCATTTGGCGTTACGGGTGAAGAGATGGCAGCGGACCTGAAATATTTGGTACGGGAATAAGTGGCAGTTGATTTTACGGTTCAAACTGACTTTTGTAGTAGCTGGCGAACTTACTGCAGGAGCAGCAATAACTTATGGGTGAGCACTGGTCTGTGCTCACCAAATTTTGAAGGAGGTTTTGGATGGAAAAGGATAAGAAGTACAAAGCACCGCAAGGTACTGTGGCACTCGTCATTTTGTACGTCATCCTCATTATTGCTTTATGGGGAAGTGCTTATCTGACGATGCTGGCACGAGGAGGGACCATAGGATGATTCATGTAGATCCTCGTGAGCGCAATTTCATTATTGGCACGACAATTTTGCTGCTGATATTTGGAACGGCCGTTCTGGTGAGCAGTTTTGCTTTTGGTTTTCAGGTGCCCGCCCCTGTTGAGCGCCTCGACCCTAAGCTTGTAGCAACACCTGGCCAATCCCCCTGGGGTGACCCAGTGGAAGAACGTGTACGAGAACTGGCTCCGAACAAGTATGAAGTGTATATACTTGCCCAGGCTTGGAACTTCCAACCGCGTGAAATTCGGGTACCAGTTGGCTCTACCGTTACGTTTATGGTAACCAGTAAAGATGTTCAACATGGTTTTCGGTTGGATGGCACCAATGTCAATATGATGGTGCTGCCAGGTGAAGTGGCGAAGTTAACGGCTACTTTTGACGAGGCTGGCACATACAATTTTGTCTGCCATGAATATTGTGGTGTTGGTCATCATACAATGTATGGTCAGCTCATAGTGGAGCCATAGTTATGGATGCGGTAAATGAAATTGTCCAACCGGTAAGACGACCCTCTGTTTCACTCTGGCGAACGGTCGTCGTCCTCTTTAAACTGCGCATTGTTTCCTTGCTGCTGCTATCTGCTTTTGGTGGGGCCGGGCTTGGCACCATGATCACCGGGCGCGCTTCTGCCTGGTCTTGGGTGCTGCTGGCCATTACCGGCATTCTGTCGGCAGCAGGGGCTTCTGGCATCAACCAATATCTGGAGCGAGATCGGGATTCTAAGATGAATCGCACCGCCGCCAGACCGTTGGCAACGGGCCAGATCGAAAATCCTCATCTGGTTTTGCTGCTGGGAGTGGGCATGGTTTTAGGAGCGACCGCGTTGGCAGCCGCATTTAACTTAGCTTTGGCTTTTTGGGTATTTCTTGGTGCTGTAATTTACGTGGGTGTGTATACCGTCTGGCTTAAGCCACGCACGACGCTCAACATTGTTATTGGCGGGGCAGCGGGTAGCTGCGCCGTTATTAGCGGTGGGGCGGCGGTTGGGGCCTGGTCTGCATTGGGTGTCTGGATTTTGGCGGCTTTGGTTTTTGTCTGGACACCGGTTCATTTTTGGGCATTGGCGTTGGCATATCGTTCGGACTACATCAAGGCAGATTATCCGATGCTGCCGGCACGTGTAGCCCCGATGATTGCGGCGCGTTGGACGGCCGTTCACACGGTACTCACCGCAACAGCAGGGTTGGCGCTGGGCTTCTGGCCCGCCATTGATTGGTTTTATCTGGTGCCGATTGGGTTGGCAACGGCCGTACTCATCATTCGCACCATTGCCCTGCTCCTTGCCCCAGCGGAAAAAGCACCGGCATTCGCCCTATTCCACTTTTCAAATCTCTATCTTGCGCTCGTGCTGGTTGTTGTCTTGCTCGCCAGCTTGTGGAGGTAAAAATTAATGTATGCAAGTGTGAAAAAATTAACGGGCTGGTACCTCGGCGTTGGTATGGTAGCCCTGTTTATTGGGGGCGCTATGGGCCCCCTGCAAAAATTAGAGCATGTCGGGATTAACGTATACCCCGCCTTGCAAAATGTTGGTCTTAACAGCTATTACCAGGGGTTGACCATTCATGGTGTACTCAATGCTCTGGTGTGGACCACCTTCTTTATTGTAGGCTTTCTTACCTTTGCCACAGTCAATAGTTTAGAGCGTGACCTGACGCATCCAAAGTTGAACTGGGCTAGTTTTTATATTATGGTCATCGGTTTAGTGATGGCCGCCGTGCCTGTATTGCTAAATACAGCCACCGTTCTGTTCACATTCTATCCCCCACTCCAAGCATCTCCGTTTTACTACATGGGGCTCACGCTTGTGGTCGTTGGCTCCTGGGTAGGCGGTTGGGGTATGTTCCTCACCTACTACGCCTGGCGCAAAGAAAACCCCGGTGTCCAGACGCCTTTCATCGCCCTGGCCTCCAACATTACAATGGCCATGTGGCAAATTGCTACCCTGGGTATTGCCACCGAGATGCTTTGGCTCATCATCCCCTGGTCTTTGGGTTGGGTAGATGGCATTGATCCTCAGTTGGCGCGTACTTTCTTCTGGTTTACGGGCCATCCCATTGTTTACTTCTGGTTGCTGCCTGCCTATGTTTCCTGGTACGGCATGGTGCCCAAGCAAGTTGGGGGAAAGCTGTTTAGTGAACCGTTGGCCAGATTAGTCTTTTGGCTCTTCTTACTGCTGTCTATTCCTGTGGGTCTGCATCATCAATACCTGGACCCCAGCGTGCCAGCCGGTTGGAAGATTGTCCACGCTGTCCTGACCTACTCCCTATTTATTCCCAGCTTGCTAACCGCCTTCAATATCATTGCTTCAATGGAGATTGGAGGACGTGCCCGTGGCGGCACAGGGCTGCTCGGTTGGATTCGGGCACTGCCATGGGACAACCCATCCTTTACCGCGCAAAACCTGGCCATGATTTTGTTTGCCTTCGGTGGTATTGGCGGTTTGACCAACGCTTCTTACAACCTGAATTTGGTGATTCACAACACGATGTGGATCCCCGGCCATTTCCACCTGACGGTTGGCTCTGGCGTAACCCTCACGTTCTTTGGAATTGCTTACTGGCTGGTTCCCAAATTGGCTAACAAACCGCTCTTTAGCAATAAAGTGGCGCTCTGGCAAGCCTGGACCTGGTTTGCTGGTATGCTGTTGATGTCTAATGGGCTGCACATTTTGGGCCTGAACTTTGGGTCGCCGCGTCGTACCATGCTGGGTGTTGCGCCCTACGCCTCTTCTGATTGGCAGCCTTTGTTGATCGAGGCGGCATTGGGAGGTATCATCTTGGGCGTGAGTGGTTTGCTGTTCTACACCAATATGTTGGGTACGGTCTTCTCGAAGAAGACGTTAACAGAAGAGATTGAAATGCCAGTAGCTGAACCGCTGGATCCGCATCCGGCACCGGCATGGCTGGATACATGGCGTCCGTGGGTTGTGGCGACTGTTGTTCTCATTCTCGTTTCTTATGGTCCCCTATTGGTAAATCTAATATCAAATCTCAATTTGACATCGCCAGGCTTTAATGCTTTGTGGTAATGTTGGCGTTAGTGCCTGGTAATCCAGCCTGGCACTAACCGATTTAATGTTCAACACAAAATGGAGGTCGCATAAATGCGGAAATTAACGTTAACGATTTTATTGGCTTTGCTGTTTGCTTTTGGTCTCGCCGCCTGTGGTGGTGGGGACGAGGAAGCTGCTGAAAGCGGCAGCGATTCTGGTGCCGTTGGTGATGCTGCTAATGGCGAGCGTCTCTTTAATGAGTCTATCATTGGTGCTGCTAGTGCGCCTGGCTGTATTACCTGCCACTCTTTGGAGCCCGGTGTGGTTATTGTTGGCCCGTCGCAGTCTGATGTTGGTGCCCGCGCTGAAACAGCTATTGAGGGTATGTCTGCTGAGGATTATTTGCGGCAGTCTATTGTAGAACCCAATGCGCATATTGCAGAAGGCTACACGCCGGATGTAATGTACCAGAATTTTGGTGAAGAGTTGACCAATTCGCAGATTAACGATTTGGTTGCGTTTATGCTTACGCTGAAGTAAGCGATTTGTTACCTGAAGGTGGTGGCCAGATTTTACTCCATGGTCACCACCTTTTAATTTTCCCTTCCGGGGGCAGGCGTCCATCGATCGCCTATTCAGCCAACTGCCACAAAGCCCATGTCACGATTTAGAAAAAAAGAAGAGTTAGAACTGCTGCCGGGTGCTGTTTTGGAGGAAGATTGTCAGACGTTACCGGAGACGTTGCCCCCGATGGTGGGGGATGACGAGGCCGACGACCACGATGATCATGAACATGACGTGACGTGGACGGCCGTTTCTCACAATACAGGCTCTGGTAATTTGCTGGCAAGTTGGCAGCGCAAACCGGCCTCCTGGGCTGTTTGGCTAGAACGATTGACGCTGTGGCTGGAACGGCCGTTTAATAAACTCACCGGCACACCCCAACTCAACCCCTTCTACCACACAGGCACCATCGCCGTGCTGCTCACCCTGGTGGTGGGCCTCACCGGCTTTTACATCTTCCTCTTCTACAAATACGGTTATGAAGAATCATATCTGGCTGTGCTGCGCATGAACGACCAGGTTTTTACCCGCACCATGCGCGCCGTGCATCGCTATGCCTCTGGGGCGCTGGTGGTAACCACGCTGCTGCACGCTTACCGGACGCTGTTTATGGAGCGCTTTCGCGGGCAGCGCTGGCTGGCCTGGGTGACGGGCATCGTCCTGACCATCATCATCTGGTTTGCTGGCGTGACGGGGTATTGGTTAGTGGTTGATGCCCGCGCGCAGCTAATCACCGACGGCTTTGTACGCTTTTTGCGCAGCTTCACCCCTTGGGCCGACCGCTTTGTGCTATGGCTGACCAAAGCGGAATTTAGCGGCGAAACCTGGCCCATCATGCTGATTTTGTTGACCCTTCATGTGGTCCTTTTTTTGGTGGTGGCTTACTTTTTCTATCTGCACATTCGTCGCCTTAGCCGCGCCAAATGGCTGCCGGATATCTATTTGGTCATCGGCACCATGTTGGTGCTTGTTTTGGTGGCCATTGTCTTCCCTCTGCGTAATTTGCCAGCAGCCAACAGTGTGCGCTTGCCTGCCAGCATCACCCTCGACCCGCTGTTCCTCTTTTATTTACCTGCAGAAGGGGGGGGTGTCGCTCCCTGGCTGTGGGGCGGCTTGCTGCTGATTACGGCCGTTGCCACCCTTCTCCCCTGGCTTACCAAAGATCGCGCCGTCGCTGAAGCCACCGGGGCAAAATCGATTGGCTTGCCCGTGGTCAACATTGTGATGGACCGCTGCACTGGCTGCACCAAATGCGCCCTGGATTGCCCGTACGGAGCGATTGAGATGGTAGAGCGGCACGACGACAAGCCGCATAAATTTATCGCCATTGCTGACCCCAAGCTGTGCGTCTCCTGCGGCATTTGCGTAGGCTCGTGTGACGGTGTGGCGGTGTCGTTGGGGGATTCCCTGCCAGAGCTGCTGTGGGATGCGGTGGCGATGCGCCTGACGATGGCTAAGGCCAAAGCGCCGGAGCAGCCAATCCGCGTGGTGTTTACCTGCGACCGGCACGCGGCGCAGGGCGCACGGCCGTTTTTAGCCCAAAATTCCCCGGTGATGGTGGCCGATACGGCCGTTGAAATCATCACCGTGCCCTGCGTGGGCACCTTGCCGCCAGACATGATGCTTCGCGCCCTGGATGCTGGGGCACACGATGTGCAGATCATCGGCTGCCCGCCAGATGATTGCCGCAACCGGGAAGGCAACCTGTGGGCCGAAAAGCGAATCACGCGGCAGCGCGTGCCGCGCCTGAAGCGGGATCGGGCCAACGCGCCCATCACCGCTGCCTGGGTGGCCCCCGATGATTTCTCGACAGCGCTCAACCGGCCGCTCCCCGTAGCGGATTCCCCCGCCAGCAAACCCGATTTCATGTCGGCGCGGCGCATGTTTTCCGATATTTCGCCACGCAGCCTGGTCATCTTATTTGTGATGATGGTGGTGGTGCTGCTGGCCCAGGTATTCTTGACCGATCTGCCATTTAGCTCGCGGCAGGTGTTAAATACGGCCGTCATCCGCACCATGGTAGACAACCCGGTGGCCGCGTATGACCATCTGGTGTTGGCGGAGCCGGAACGGCCGTTCACCCTGCGCTTAGAGCTGGACGGCGAAATTTTAACCGAACAAACCTACGACTTGGCCGCCTACGCCAGCCGCACCGCCGACCCCTTCGTGGCCGAACACAACATTGCGCCGGGTGCGTATCACGTGCGCCTCGCCTTTGTGGCTGCGCCATCGGGCGAGGTGGTAACCCTCATCGATGAAACAACCGAATTTGAACCAGGCGATATTTGGCGTGTGGTTTACGAGCCGCGGGGGTTTGCCAAAAATCCTAAATAACTGTTTTGGGGTTGGGGCAATTTTTGAAAATTGACTTACGGTCAACTGGCTGCACTCAGGGCCGCTTTCAGCAGTTCAAGCTGGCCATCGTTTAAATCCCAGGTAGACAGCTCCTCAATCAATTCAAATTGGCTGCTAACCGCATATTTTTCTGGTTGGATGGCCTCTGGGTGGAATTGGCTTGCCTGGGCCACAAAAATGGGCCAGAAGAAGTGGGGGTAGGGATATTTGTAATCCGGCGGCTTGGGGGTGAGGTGCTGAAAATGGTAGGTGCCGATAACGGCCGTTTCCCCCACCGACCACCCCGTTTCTTCCAATAACTCCCTTTGCAGCGTTTGTAAAATGGTTTCGCCAGGCTCACGCCGCCCGCCAGGCACAATGTTAATTCTGATTTCATCTGGATTTCCTTCAGTTTGCCTTTATAATGTACCATAGATAACACAAAAAAGGGTGCTAAAATGAGTACAAAAATAATGCCAATTAGCGATCTGCGTCGCCAAACGAGTCATATCATCCAGACACTTCGGGATGGGGGGGATGCGATTTACATTACCCAACACGGCCGTCCTGCGGCCGTTTTGGTTGATTATGAAGCATACGAAAATCTGCTGGCTCAGCTTGAGGAGTTATCAGATTTGGTTAGCCTGGAGGTGGCAGAAACGGAGACTGAACGTAATTACGAAGCGTTTTTGGCTGAAATGGAAGCCGAAGATTCAGATTAGCTCGCCTGACAGTGCCACAAAATGTTTATCCTCAAAATCAAGAATTCGGCTGAACGTGATCTGAAACGATTGCCAAAGCCCCTTTTTCTCCGTCTGAATCAGAAGATTTTGGCTCTGCGCGAAGAGCCTCGCCCTCCAGGGGCACGCAAATTGCAAGGAAAGCTTGAAGGCTGGCGTGTGCGCGTAGGTGATTATCGAATTGTTTACCAAATTGATGATGCGGAACAAACTGTAACGATTGTTCGGGTACGGCACAGGCGGGATGTTTATACCGGCTGATCCCGGTTCATCATGGCCACCAGGCGCTCTTCCAGCAGGCCGTAGCCGGTGGTGTGTAGTTCCAGCGGCAGCTCCAGATAATCGGCCGCCACCTGCGCCTGGGCGATGAGCTCTGGGTCTGGGTTTTGGGCCAGGTAGACGATGCGCTTGTAGTTGCGGAAATATTCCTCTTTTAGCTGCGGAAAGCGGTCCAGCCCCAGCCCCTTCAAAATGGTGCCCTTGAAGCCGCGCACCAAAAAATCGGTCAGGAAGAAGGTGCCTGGCTCCTCATCCATCAATTCCTGGAAGGTGGTGCCGCCGTACATTTCGTAGCAGTGTGGGCCGTCGATGCGTTCCAGATTGTATTTGGCCGCCAGCACATCTACCGCGCCCTGCGAGCCGCAGTCGCCAAAGCCAATCAGCACCCGGTCGAACCGGTCGCGGATTTCCAGGTATCGCTTTTCCACGTCTGGGGCGATGCGCTCTGGGAACATGTGATCTAGCGCCGAAATGCCAAATACCTCGGCATCCCAGCCGTGCTTTTGCACGATGTCTAAAATTTCGCGGGCCAATGCGCCGCAGAAGATGATGGCGGTTTTCATGCGCACATGGGTTAGCCTCGGCGGCGGCGTTCCCGGCTGCGGCTGGGTGGGGGATTGGGTACGGCCGTTTCCACCAGCTGGTGCTCAATGGGGGCGTTTGCCAGGGCGTTGCGCATGGCAGCAACATGGGCCGGGCTACTGCCGCAGCACGCGCCAATGATGCGTGCGCCGTAGTTGCGCACTTTTACGGCGTACTCGGCCATTACTTCTGGCGTGCCGTTGTAGTGCAGATGGCCGTGCAGATATTCGGGAATGCCGGCGTTTGATTTGGCGACAAAGGGAAATTCCTGGTTGGCGGCGTACATGGCTTGAATGACGCCTTCGATCTCTTCTGGGCCATTGCCGCAGTTGCCGCCGAGGGCGATGAGGTTCATGGCGCTCAGCTCGGTGAACGCTTGCACGGGGGTGACGCCCATCATGGTACGGCCGTTTGTGTCAAACGTCATGGTGGCTACCACGGGCAAATTTGTGGATTCGCGGCACCCTTCCACAGCGGCCCGCACTTCGCTGATATCGCTCATCGTTTCGATCCAGAGCACGTCGGCACCACCGGCGGCCAGCCCGGCGGCCTGCTCGGCAAAGGCGGCCACCGCGTCTGCATATTTCATTGCGCCAACCGGTTCCATAATTTCGCCAGTTGGGCCGAGCGACCCGCCTACAACCACGGGATGATCGGCTGCGTCTGCTTCGGCGCGGGCCAGTTCAGCGGCAGCTTTGTTCAGCTCAAAGGCGCGGTCTTGCAACTTGTGCAGCTTTAGGCGGAAGCTGGTGCCGCCAAAGGAGTTGGTGAGGATGATTTGGGCCCCTGCTTCAACGTAACCGCGATGCACGGCGCGGATGCGGTCTGGGTGCAGCACGTTCCACATTTCGGGCGGATCGCCTTGTTCTAGCCCGGCAGCCATGAGCATGGTGCCCATGCCACCGTCGGCGATGAGGTAGTCGTGAGTTGCCAGTAATTGTTCTAATGTGGTCATGTTGTTTCCTAAATGCCGTTACTCGGCAATAAAAATGGCTCTTTGGGAATTCAGGGGGTTTACAGCCCGTGATGCGTGAAACGTGAAACGTGACCAGAGCGGTATCACGTTTTACGCATCACGTTTCACGCCGAACTTCACGAAATCCTGAAGACCCATAAAATTTTCAAGATGGTAGCTTACCGTTTTTGGCAGCAATGTCAAAAATTGTTTCGGGTTTTTTGCTGAATCTGGGCGAGCTGGTTCAAATGCTCGGTGTCGTGCTCCACAAGAAGCTGAACCATGAAGCGCAGGCTGGTGGGGCCGAGGGTTTGGTGAACGGCCGTTCGCTGCCATTGCCCTGGTTTGAGCGCTTCAAGATAGGTTAAGGTTTCCTGGCGGGTGCGGGTAACGGCCGTTAGCAAGTCGGCCAGTGGCGTGGTGGTGGGATTGGGGTCGGTGGCCGGGTGAATGTAGGGGAGAAACGGCCGTTCCTCATGCACAATTCGCTGTAGCCGAGCCAGATAAAGCGGTTCAACCGTCGCCAGATGGTGCAGCACGTCGGCAATGGCCCATTGATCCGGCGTGGGGCGATGATGAACAATCGCCTCATCTGCCCGTCGCAGCATAAACGCCAAATCTTTGGGCATGCTGGTCAGGGCATCGAGTAGAATAGCGCGTTTACTCATTTTGTGGGGAAAAGGTAGAAGTAAGAAGTAAGAAGGCAGAAGTAAGAAGGCAGAAGGTAGAAGGTAGAAGGTAGAAGGGGGGAAGATAACGTCTGCCTTCTACCTTCTACCTTCTTTTTTGCTTTTTACGGTGTTGTTCCTGTTAGTTCTACAAGGCGGTTGAGTGTTTCTTCCAATGCGGCCAGTTCTGCGCCGTAGGTGGCCCAGTCGCCGTTTTGCTGGGCGGTTTGGGCGGCTTCAAAATGGGCATTGGCCGCAGCGATGAGCTCTTCCACGTTGGCATCGAGGGGGGCTGTGTCGATGGGGGTGGTGCTGGGGGAAACGGCCGTTTCTCCACCCTCAACCTCCTCCACCACAATATCACCCGGCGTTTCTAGCAGCAGCGCCGACAACGCCCCATTGAGCGAGGTGCCCATCGCGATACGCGTATCTGTAGCCACGATGACCCGCTTCAGCTCCGGCAGGGCGCTGGTGTCTGCCCGCAGGTAAATTGGCTCCACATACAAAAAGCTGTTGTTGAGCGGAATCACCAGCAGGTTGCCCCGGATGACGTTGGAACCACCCTGATCCCACAGCGAAAACTGCTGCGAGATGTCTGGCTCCTGATCGATCCGGCTTTCCACTTGCAGCGGCCCAAAGACCAATTCCTGCTTGGGCAGCTCGTACACCACCAGTTCGCCGTAATTTTCCGGATCGTTGCGCACCGCCATCCAGGCGATCATGTTGTCTTTGCCAGTGGGGTTGAATGGCTGAATGAGCAAATATTCGCTTTTTGTTTCGCCCGGCAGCGGCATGATGACGTAGTACGCCTCCATCGGCTGCTGAGCGCCTTCAAACACTTCTTGCGGAATTTGCCACACATCTTCCTGGTTGAAGAAGACACGCACGTCGGTCATGTGGTAACGCAAATATTGCTGCGTTTGAATGTTGAACAAATCTTCCGGATAGCGCAGATGGCTTTGCAAATTTTCTGGCATTTCGCTGAATGGCTTAAACAGGCCAGGGAAGGCATTGCTGTACGATTGGATGATCGGATCAGCTTCATCGACGATGTAGTAGTTGACAGTCCCGTTGTAGGCATCAATGGTAATTTTGACGGCGTTGCGGATGTAGTTGATGCCAGTGGTGGCATCTGGCGTGGCGTAGGGGAAAAGTCTACTGTAGGTAAACGCATCCTGAATCCACATCAGATTGCCCTCTTCGGTTAGCACAATGTACGGATCGCTGTCTAGCTCCAGGAATGGCGTGATCATGCGCACGCGGTCCTGAATTTGGCGATGGATCTGGATGCGGGTTTGGGTGTTGATTTCATCGCTGAGCAGCACGTTGGTGTCGCCAAGTTTGATGGCGAAGGCCAGACGCTTGAGGAACGTGTCTAGCGGTACGCCCCCGGTGCCTTCATAGCTGGAGTAGACGTTTTCGTTGCCGCTGGGGTAGCTAAATTCGTCCCGGTCGCTGCCTACGAACACTTCGTCGTTGGAATATTCGCCGTAATAAATTTCTGGGCGGGTGACTTGCAGCGGGATATTGCTTTCTGGCGGCAGATTTTTGATAAAGAATTCTGGCTGGCCGTCGGCCGTAAAGCGATCTACGGGGTTCATAACGATGCCGTAACCGTGGGTGAATTCTAGCTTTTCGTTGACCCAGGAAAGGGAGGGGAGTCTGGTTTTGTCCAGTTCGCGGGTGGCCAACATCACCTGGGTGATTTCGCCATCAATGTTGTACCGGTCAATATCAATCTCGCCAAAGACATAATACGGCCGTAACGCCTGAAGCTGCGTGTAGGTGAGCTGAAGCGGCCGATAATCCCACAGGCGAATGTTGTTTAGTACGTCGCTGTTGGCGGCAATATCCGCCTGGTTGAGTGGGTCAACCTGCTCAAATTCGCGGGTTTCAATCTTGTCTAGATTAAAGCCCAGGCGGGTGAAATCGATGTTGTACTGGATGTACGGCGTTTCGCGCACCAGTTCGTTGGGTTCCACTTCATACCGTTGCAGCAGGGCGGGGTAAACGCCACCCACCAAAACGGTGGTGAGCAACCACAGGCCACCCGCTACGAGCAACGGCCGTAAACTCAGCCGGAAAATGTTCACAAACATCACCAGCGCCGCCAACACCATGAACGCAATCTGCCCATACAGCGCATACAGCGATGCGTTGATG
This sequence comes from Candidatus Leptofilum gracile, assembly GCA_016713825.1. Classification (GTDB taxonomy): domain Bacteria; phylum Chloroflexota; class Anaerolineae; order Promineifilales; family Promineifilaceae; genus Leptofilum; species Leptofilum gracile. Next base: position 664,460 of record JADJOJ010000010.1, read on the forward strand.
TCGGTGTAGCTGGCCCCAAACACCACGCCCCGACCAGAGTAGTTGAGGCCAAAAACTTCAAACACATTGCCGCTGGCCCACAGCAGCAGAATGACCCCTGCTAACAGCGCCACATGCTGCCGCAAAACGGCCGATTCCCACGGCCGCCACTTGCCCTTCTGAATCTCAATCGCGTTGTTCACGGCGTAGATGGCCAGTGTGCCCAGCATGGTTAGCATCAGCAGCGACACCAGCCACTGCTGCAGCGCCTCGTAGACCGGCAGCTCAAACAAGTAGAAGCTCACATCCCGGTTGAAGATGGGATCGCTGGTGCCAAACGGTACCCGGTTGAGGAACAGCAAAAATTCATCCCAGCGCACGGCAATGGAGCTGGCAAAGCCAAACGACAAAAAGAGCGCCCCCACCAGCAAAATCCATTTGACTGCCCCAATTTGCAAAAAGCGCGGGTTGTACGGCGGCGTATCCTTGATCGCCCGGCGGCGCGCCAAAGCCCAGTTGCCCCACAAAATGAGGAAGGCCACGACAAAGAAGGCCACGAAGCTAAAAAATTGGTAACCGTAACCAGTGAGCCAGACGTTTTGGTAGTTCAGCTCGTTAAACCAGAGCCAGTCGGTGTAAATGCCAACAATCCAGTTGATGCTGATGAACAGCAAAAACAGAATGGCGAGGATCCATAGGTTGCGGTTGTTGCGGCGAGGCCCTTGCGGGCGGCTGGGGAAGGGTGGGCGGGGGCCGCCCCCTTCGCCGCCCTGGTCCCCTTCGCCTTTGTTACTTTCCCAGCCAGCTTCTTCCATCGCTCGCCGGAACACTTCTGGGATGTCCCAGTTATCTCGACTCATTTTATCCGTCCTGTTACTTTTTGTGATCAGGTGAGTTTTGTAAAGCGAATGAAATGTAAAAAGCAGTAGCCACTTTTCACTGATCACTTTTTACTTATCATAAAAAAAACACCGATCGGGTATACATTCATTCCGTATTTTCCCACATTTTGGGCTTAAAAGGATGAGACCGTAGTGAGAACGGCCGTTTCCTCACATCCCGTTTTGCCTCTAATTGGGAAAAGCGCTGCCAATATTCTACCAGATGTTGATACAATCGAACCCTGTCACCCAATTTGCCCGGTGGCGCGTAAGCTACGGCCGCTTTAGCAAATCAATGTTTAAAGTTTATTTCCTGTATTGGGGATAAGCGATTAGAGAGTGCAAATCTCCAATCTCTAATCCCCAGGCAGTTACAAAGGAGACCCCATGACCCAATCCCCCAACTTCCACCTGGAAACGCTGGCGGTTCACGCCGGTGTAGAGCCAGACCCACAAACCGGCGCGGTGATGACCCCCATCTACCAGACCTCAACCTATGCCCAGGCGGATGTGGCCCAGCACAAAGGGTACGAATATTCCCGCACCGATAACCCCACCCGCACGGCGCTGCACGGAGCGTTGGCCGCCCTGGAAGGGGGTCACTATGCCCTGGCGTTTGCCTCTGGTATGGCCGCCATCGACACCATTTTGCGGCTTATCAAGCCGGGTGAGCATGTGCTGTCTGGTAATGATGTGTACGGCGGCACCTTCCGCCTGTTCGACAAAGTGCTGTCTGGCTATGGCATCGAGTTTACCTTTGCCGATACGACGGCTGAAACGGCCGTTGCCGCCGCCATGCAGCCCAACACCAAACTGGTCTGGTTAGAAACCCCCACCAACCCCATGCTCCGCCTGACCGATATCGCCGCCATGAGCCAGATTGCCCACGCCGCCGGGGCGTGGCTGGGTGTAGACAACACCTTCGCTTCACCAGCGCTGCAAAACCCGCTGGCGCTGGGGGCCGATTTTGTGGTTCACAGCACCACAAAATATATCGGCGGCCATTCCGATGTGGTGGGCGGGGCGATTGTGCTGAACGATACGGCCGTCTACAACCAGCTCAAATTCCTGCAAAACGCCATCGGCGCGGTGCCAGGGCCGCTGGATTGCTTCCTCACCCTGCGCGGCATCAAAACGCTGGCCATCCGCATGGCCCAGCATTGCCGCAACGCCACCCTGGTGGCCCAATTCCTGGCCGATCATCCCGCCGTGGCCGAGGTGATCTACCCTGGCCTGGACAGCCACCCGCAGTACGAACTGGCCCAGCGGCAGATGAAAGGGCCGGGCGGCATGATCTCCTTCATTTTGCACGGCGGTGAAGCCGCCGCCCGCCGGGTAGCCCGCGACACGCAGCTCTTCACCCTGGCAGAATCGCTCGGCGGCGTTGAGTCGCTCATCGAGCTACCCGCGCCAATGACCCACGCCTCCGTCGCCGATTCGCCGCTGGCGGTAGACCCCGGCCTGGTGCGCGTCTCCGTGGGCATTGAAAACGCCCAGGATTTGATTGATGATTTGAAGCGGGTTTTGAACCAGCTTTAAGCAGTTGGTGGTTACTGGCCTAAATATTTTTTGGAGATTAGAGATTGGAGATTGACGATTTTACCAATCTCCAGTCTCCAATCTCCCAAAGTAAGAGGTGTTTTATGAAAAAAATGAGCAAAGAAGAGGCCTATGCGTTCCTGGCAGCGGGTACGCGCACGGGCAAATTAGCCACGGTGCGGGCAGACGGCCGTCCCCATGTCGCCCCCATCTGGTTTGTACTGGACGGAGATGATTTGCTGTTCAACACCTGGCATGAATCGGTGAAGGGGCAGAATTTGGTAAGAGACGGCCGTATCGCCCTCACCGTCGATGAAGAAGTGGCCCCCTACGCCTTTGTGATGTTGGAAGGCACCGTCGAAATCACCGACGATGATCCGGCTGAGAGCCTGAAGTGGGCCACCCGCATCGGTGCCCGCTACATGGGGGCAGACCAGGCCGAAGCGTTCGGTAAGCGCAACAGCGTCCCCGGTGAGCTGCTGGTGCGGGTGAAGGTGAGCAAGATTGTGGCCCAAAAAGAGTTGGCGGCGTGGTAGGTGGAGCAATCTGTTTTTTGTCCATTGATTTCGTGAGTAGGAAAAGTTATACTAGTTATACTGGTTTAACAAATTATACGGTGAGGGATTATGGAAGTGCCTGAAGGGAAATTTGCCGGTACGGTGCGTGTGGGAGAAAAAGGACAGATTGTTATCCCCAAGGTCGCCCGGGAGATGTTCAACATTGAGCCAGGTGATACGTTGCTGTTACTTGCAGATGTTCAACGAGGCATCGCAATTGTACGCCAGGACCTGTTTGCCGAATTTACAGAGACTGTGCTTCGAGGCATGGGCATCCCCGAGCCGCCCGAAGAGTAGCCTCCATCTGGGAAAGGGAGCTGCGGTGAAAAATATGATGCGTACGGCCGTTTGGTTTCTGGGAGGGGCAATGGCGCTGACTGCCCTAAGCGTTGGCGGCTTTATTTTCCACACGATGACCTACTTCAAGCGAAACATGTCGGCCGTTTGGCGGGCCGGATTTGCCGAGAAGCAGGTCACCATTAACGGCAGTAACATTCACTATGCTGAAGGCCCGGCTAATGGGCTGCCGCTCTTGCTGGTTCATGGTCAGGCGGTAGACTGGCAAAACTACGCCCGGGTGCTGCCTGCTCTCGCCGACCATTACCACGTTTTTGCGCTGGATTGTTATGGTCACGGCCGTTCCGCCCGCGTGCCTGAAAAATATGCCGCCGCTGCCTTGGGCAACGACCTGGCTCAGTTTATCCGCGAGGTGATTGGGGAAACGGCCGTTGTCTCCGGACACTCGTCTGGTGGGCTGCTGGCGTTGTGGCTGGCCGCCAACGCGCCAGATACCGTTCGCGGCGTTGTCTTGGAAGACCCGCCCCTGTTCACCACAACCCTGCCACGGGCCGAAAAAACCTGGAATTACGTCGATCTGGCCACCACGGCCTACAGCTTCGTGCAGAGTGGCGAGACAGATTTTGTTACCTACCAGGTTCGGCACGGTAAATTTTATACCCTTTTTAAGGAACTTCAGCCCCGGCTGACCCAAAGCGTGCTCACCTACCGCGCCAAACATCCCCATGAGCCAGTCAAACTGTTCTACATGCCCCCCGTCATGAACGAACTGTGGCGCGGGCTGCAAACCTACGATCCGCAGTTTGGCGTATCATTTTATGATGGCTCTTGGAACGATGGGTTTGACCAGGCCGACGCGTTGCGCCATATCTATGTACCCGCAGTGCTCATCCATACCAACTGGAACTACAATGAAGCAGGCATTTTGATGGCAGCGATGGACGACAAAGATGCCGAACAAGCGCGTACACTCATTCCAGACGTTGAGTTTGTAAAGGTTGATTCGGGCCACGGCTTCCACTTTGAGAAGCCGGGCAACTTTGTTCAGATCATGGTGAACTTTTTAGAACGCGTCCAGTAATCTGGCTTAGGAACACTCGCCTACGCGGGTATGACAACCAGCAGCAATGGAGAATACAAAAGCCTTGGAGGCGTTCGTGCTTTCCGCCCATCTCCCCAAAATAAAAATTGAATCAACCCCGCCCCTGCGCTACAATCTTTTCATCTTTTTCATCTTTTTGATCTTTTTGCCTGTCATTCCCGCGCAGGCGGGAATCCATCCGTGACAGGTGATGGATTCCCGTTTTACCGGAATGACAAATGTGAGATGCGTTTGAAACAGTGCCGAAGCAGCACACGAAGCAAACGCAGCATACGACACGGGAGCGTGTAATGACCAAAAAAACCGTCGGCTATGTTCATCTGGAGTGGGAATGCCCGTCTTGCGGCACCCGCAACAAGGGCGTAGACAAGATGTGCCGCAGCTGCGGTGCGGCCCAGCCAGATGACGTGCAGTTTGAGCAAGTGGCCCAAGAAGCGTTAATCCAAGATGAAAAGCTGATTGCCCAGGCCAAAGCTGGCCCAGACGTGCATTGCCCCTTCTGCGGTACGCGCAATCCAGCCACGGCCGATCAGTGCAGCCAATGCCTGGCCGATCTCAGCGACGCCAAGGCGCGGGAGGCGGGGCAGATGGTGGGCGCACACCAAAAAAGCGCGGTGCCCGACGTGGCGTGCAGCTTTTGCGGCGCGATGAACGCCGGCACGGCGCTGCATTGCGTCCATTGTGGCGCAGCCCTGCCCAAACAAAATCGCCCGGAAAAAGCGCCCCAGCCGCAGGCAAAACGGGCGGCTGGCATGTCTAAAACGGCCCGGTACGTGCTGTTTGGCATTTTAGGTCTGGTGGCGATTGCCTGTATTGCCATCATCATTCTCAGCAGCCGCACGGAGGAGGTGGTGGGCGAGGTGCAGGGGGTTTCCTGGGAATATTCGGTGCTAATTGAGGCGCTGGTGCCGGTGGAGGCGCAGGAATGGCGCGATGAATTGCCAGATGACGCGGAAATCCTTTCTTGCCGCCAGGCGCTGCGACGTACGCAGCAAAATCCGGCACCGGGGGCGCAAGAGGTGTGCGGCACGCCGTACACGGTAGATACGGGCACGGGCGTGGGCGAGGTGGTGCAGGATTGCGTCTATGAAATCTACGACGAGCTGTGTACCTACACCGAGCTGCAATGGCGTGATTTTGATTTGGTGACGCTGACGGGGGACGATTTTGCGCCGGAATGGCCGAATCCCACCCTGGCGCAGGACCAGCGGTTTGGCGCGGAGACGGAGGCGTATGAGGTTTATTTTAATGCAGACGGCCGTTCCTACACCTACCGCCCCGACGATTTTAACGAATACAGCCAGTTTGAAACCGGCAGCCGCTGGATTTTGGAAGTGAATGCCCTGAACAACGTGCGCTCGGTCACGCCAGACCGATGAGGCCGTTCTGGAAAAATGTCCTGAATCCGGCCTGGTATCATGGGTTTGGCAAGAAACGGCCGTTCTTCGAAGGCTGGTATTTCAAGCTGATCGATGCCACCACGCAGCACAAATACGCCATCATCCCTGGCGTGTTTCTTAGCGAAGACCCCCACGCTTTTATCCAGGTTTTGAATGGTACAACCAAGGAAGCGTTTTACCACCGCTACCCGCTCAGCCAATTTTGGGCGGCAGATGACCGCTTCGAGGTGCACATCGGGGCCAGCCGCTTTACGCAAAACGCAATGAGCCTGCTGATTGATCAGCCGGATCAAAAGATCGAGGCAGATTTGCAGTTTGGCGGCGGGCAGCCGTGGCCGGTCACGGTCGGCTCGCCGGGCATTATGGGCTGGTACGCCTGGGTGCCGACGATGGAGTGCTACCACGGCGTCCTCAGCTTTGACCATGCGATTTATGGCACGATGCGGGTAAACGGCGACCTGCTAGACTTTCACGGCGGGCGGGGCTACATCGAGAAAGATTGGGGGCAATCGTTCCCCTCGGCCTGGATTTGGCTGCAAACCAACCATTTTGAGCACAGCCCTGGCACCAGCCTCACCGCTTCGATCGCCATGATTCCCTGGCAATTTACCCGCTTCCGGGGCTTCATTGTGGGGCTGTGGCACGGGGGCAGGCTGTACCGCTTTGCCACCTACACCGGGGCCAAGACAGAAAGCCTTTCGGTGGCGGGCGAGCAAATTCATTGGGTGCTGACGGGCAAAACGGCCGGGGGGATTCACCGCCTGGAGATTATTGCCAGCCGGGGCGAGACGGGGATTTTGGCGGGGCCATCTACGGTGGACATGGGCAAGCGGGTGGCCGAATCGCTGACGGCGACGGCCACGGTGCGGCTGTCTCGCCTGGTTGGTGGGAGAGATGAGCCGATTTTTGTGGGAAACGGCCGTTTCGCGGGCCTGGAAGTACACAACATCGAAGAAGAGCTCCTCACCGCCAAATAATTGACAAGACCACTATGATTAAAAATCAACAGATTTCGCAGATTTACGAGATTTATTTTTAATCTGCGAAATCTGTGTAATCTGTTGATTGTTTTTAGAGGAATCACCTATGAGCAATGAGATCATGAGCGAAAAAAGCCCGGTGGTTGAGCAAACTGCCGTCACCAGCCAGCGCCGCTATGATATTGATTGGCTGCGCACGCTGGCGCTGGGGCTGCTCATCCTTTACCACGTCGTCATCAGCTTTCAATCCTGGGGGTACACCATTGGCTTCCCCCAAAATGAACCAACGCTGGACAGCCTGTGGATTTGGATGGCGATGATCAACGTGTGGCGGATTCCGATTTTGTTTGTTGTTTCGGGCATGGGGGTGGCGTTTGCCATGCGGCGGCGCACCTGGAAGCAGCTGCTGCTGGATCGCACCGTTCGGATTTTGCTGCCGTTTCTGTTTGGCTACTTTGCCATTGCCCCGATTGTGGCGTATGGGTCGATGATTTTTTACGGCATTGAGCCTGTCTATTTGCCCGGCACGGCACACCTTTGGTTTTTGGGCAATATTTTTGCTTACGTGCTGCTTCTGCTGCCCCTGCTGATGTGGATGAAAAAACGGCCGAATAATCCCCTGCTGCGCTTTTTTACTCGTCTGGTGCAGCTGCCGGGCGGCATCTTTTTGTTTGCCCTGCCGCTGATTGTGGAGGCGCTGCTGGTTAACCCGGTGGAGTACGTGACGTATGCCGACACGGCGCACGGCTTTTGGCTGGGTCTGGTCTGTTTTTTCATTGGGTTCCTGTTTATTTCGCTCAAGGATGAATTTTGGCAGCGGGTTATCAAGCTGCGCGGCGTGGCGCTGCTGCTGGCTTTTTCCGGTTACGTCTGGCGCTTTTCGGCGTATCAACTGGTGGGGGTGCCGAATGGGTTCATCGCCCTGGAATCGATGCTGTGGATGCTGGCGATTTTGGGGTTTGGGGCGAATAATTTGAATCGGGCGTCGCCGCAGCTGGTTTATTGGAATACGGCCGTTTACCCCGTCTACATTCTCCATTTACCCATTCAATTTTGGCTGGCGCTGCTCATTTTACCGCTGGCGCTTCCGGCAGAGTTGAAGCTGTTGTTGCTGCTGGCGGGCACCTTGGGCGGCAGTTTGCTGCTGTATGAACTGGTGCTGAAGCGGGTGCGGTGGTTACGGCCGTTCTTCGGCCTGAAGTTTGCGGGTTAGCACGAGAAAATCGCTGCCAAGGTTTGCAAGCCGGTAACGGGCGATGTTGGGTGGGATTTCTCGGAGGACCTCGAAATGACAAAGACAGGTGGATAGGTGGGTCAAGGTTGCGGGAAGTGCGATGCCAGCAGGTTGGCGAGCGTTTGGTGGGAGAAATATTTTTTGCCGAGTTCGTAGTTGTGGGTTGTGGCCGGAACGGCCGTTTCCGGCCTCTCCAACCAGCCGCGCACCGTTTCCACCGTCTCTGGCATGATTTCCCAATCAATTTCGGCAAACTGGAACCCCAACGGCCCAATGTCCGCCGCGTAGACCGGGTACCGGTTCACCACCGCAGGCAGCTTGAAGTAAACCGTCTCGATGAGCGCGTTGCCAAACCCCTCGATGAAGCTGGGGTAGGTGACCAAATCGGCGTGCGGGTAGGCGTCCCACAGCGAATAAATTTTCTGGTCGCCGTCCTCGCGTCGCTGATCATCAACCACCTCCCCTGCGTAAATAAACCCCACATTTTTGGCTTGGGCCAGCACCTGAAGTTCGTGTAGATACTCTAATCCCTCGTCGCCTGCTTTGTGGGTGATGACCAGCTTGGCACGCGGATCGTTTAGCTGGTGCAGCAGCTCGATGGACAGCTCGATCCCTTTGCGCGGGATGACGCGGGTGGGCTGCAAAATGAGCCAATCGTCTGGCTGTAGCCCGATGGCCTGCCGAAAATCGGCGTTGAAGGCGTCGATGCCGGGCGGCGGCGTGTGAAAATCGAACACGTTGGGGATGACCAGGCTGTCTAGCCCGCGCCGCTGCTGGAGCGCCGTTTGGGCCAGTGAGTTGATGGTGGCGTGGGCCAAGCCGGGCAAATTGGGCGGGAAAAACTGGTCCAAAAAGGGTTCGATCTGGCTGTTCAGGAAACGGGGCCGCTCCCAGTAAAAATCGTGGTTGTGGGCCAGGCCGGGCAGCTTGTGCTCCGCCATCAGCTCGGTGAGGGCCTGGGCCAGGGGCAGCTGCATGGGAATGGCAAAGGCGTTTTGGATGATGACGTACTCGATTTGGTTCTGGGTGAGGAATTGGTGAAGCGGCCGTTTCAGTTCCGCCGCTCGTTTGTGGATGTCGGGGAGCAAAGTTGCCGCCGCTTCCCTCTGCACAAAGGTGCGATCGTGTAAATCTTTGGCCAGATCATCGGCAAAATGAAGCCGCCGATCTTCCAAACCACGCTCTTTTAGTGCAGGATCGAGTTCGCCTGCGCAGTAGAAAATTTCGTGGCCAAACTGCTCGGCAATTGCCACAATTTTGGCCGATTCCAGCGAGACGCCGTCGGTGCCTGCCAGTCGGGTAGAGATGACGCCAATGTTCATGGTTTGATCCAGACGATTTGGTAAGGGGCAAGGGTGAGGTGGGGGGGAACGGCCGTTCCCGTCACCAAATCTTGCCCGGTTAATGGCAGTTCAATCTGCACGCTGCGCCCCGCCACATTTTGCAGGCAGAGCAGCGCCTCGCCGCCGTGACTGCGCAAAATGGCAAACACCGCCGGGTGCAGGTTGAGGATTTTTTGCTCGCCAGTGGGATGGAACGCTTTTTCTGATGTGCGCAGCTTTAGCAGGTGGCTGTAGCCGGAGAAAACGAGCTGGCGCAGGCCATCTTGCAGCTCATTTTCCAACACATCCCGCTGGAGCTTTTGCCGGTTGATGCTGCGGTTGCGCCCCGTTTGCCGCACGCCCTCTGGCCAATTTTGGGAGCCAAACAAGCTGTGAAAATAAATCCCCGGCACGCCGCGCAGCGCCAGCATAATGGCCTGCGACGCCAAAAAGCGGCGAGCGACCAGCTCATCGGTTTCGGCAGCGCCGGGCATGCCCAGGGCGTTGAGAAAGTTGATGTTCAGCTCGTAAGCGGCTTGGGTGCCGTCGCCGTTGGCTTTGTAAGAGACGTAGCCGCCCAGCTGGCGCACCCGCTCGGCCATGGCGTCAATCTGCCCATTGCTCAAAATGCCGCGTGCGGGCGTGACGCCGATGCCGTCGTGCGAGGCGCAAAAGTTGAAAAACGTCACGCGGTCCGAGGGGAGGGCCAGCGTGTTGGCCCAATCGGACAGCTGCTGGGCGTTGCCGGTGTGGAAGGTGTGCAGCAGCAGCGGCGGCAGGGAGAAGTTGTACACCATTTGGGCTTCGTTACGGCCGTTGCCAAAATAAGCAATATTCTCTTTATGAGGAATGTTCGTTTCGGTGATGAGCACCACCTGGGGAGCTACCTCATCCAAAACGGCGCGCATCAGCTGGATGAGGCGGTGGGTTTGGGGCAGGTTCAGGCAGCGGGTGCCAATCTCCTTCCACATAAAGCCGATGGCGTCTAGCCGGAGGTAATTGGCCCCTTTGGCAACGTAAAAGAGCAGGGTTTCCAGCACGGCCAGCAGCACGGCCGGGTTCGCATAGTTCAAATCGATCTGGTCGTCGCTGAAGGTGGTCCACAGATGGCGCGTGCCGGCTGCGGTTTCAAACGGGGTCAGCAGAGGCAGGGCGCGGGGGCGGAAAACGGCGGACAAATCTGCGTCTGGGTCTACCGCCACAAAAAAATCATCATAGGTGGGGTTGCCCTGCAAATAGCCCTGAAACCAGTCGCTCTTGGCCGAAATGTGGTTGATGACGGCGTCGAACATCAGCTGGAATTTTTGGCCGACGTCGGCCACATCGTGCCAACTGCCCAGCTTGGGGTCTACCGCTTGGTAATCAATTACGGAGAAGCCGTCGTCGCTGGAGTAGGGGTAGAAGGGGAGCAGGTGGATGGTTTGGATACGGCCGTTTAGCTTCTCATTGCAAAATTTGGCCAACGTTTGCAGCGGGGCTTCGCCGGGGGCCTGCACCTGGTCGCCGTAGGTGATGAGCACGGTGTCGGCTTCATTAAACCTGCGTTCGCTGGCTGCCTGCGGGGGCAGCTGTGGGCGCACGGTGGCAATCATCTCCGCCAGTTTTGGCAGCAGCTGAACGGCCGTTTCTGCTCCGTAAAGAAAAGTTAGATGCGCAAGGATTTCCTGGTTCATAACGTTATTGGGCCGCAGTGGCAGGGTTAAAGAACGGTAACGACATAATCGAAAATTCGTCGTTTGATGCGCAGCCGGTTTAGGGCAATGCCAACGGCCGTAATTTCAGCATCCGGCTCGTACAGATAGGCGTAATCCTGGTCGCCTTTAGCGGCGAGTTTGCGGCTGTTGAGCAGGTGAGACAGGCTGAATTCGAGCCGCTCCCGGTCCAAAATGTAGATGCGGTGCTGCCAGCGCAATTTTTCTTGGCCAGCACTGTTGGCCAGTTCGTTTTGAGCAGCGGCAATGTGTGCCTCTAGCTGCTTGATTTTGGTTTGAAGCTCGTCTAGAACGGCCGTATCAGGCCGGCCTTCATTGTTTCCCACGCGCCAGGCGGGCTGGTTGCGCCAGATGATGTTGGTTTGGGCTTTGCTGAGAGCGGGCAGGCGGTGAGGCAGTTGGACGGTGATGATTTTTTTGGCAGGAACGGCCGTGGCTGCGCCATTATCTTCACCCCAAACATCGGTTTGGGCGTATTGCGTTTGTAATGGCTGGGCGGTGGCGGTTGGGTTGTACAGGCGCGCCAGCAGCTTGCCGTTTTGCACCGTCAGGGCGCTCAGGGGAACCGTTTCTGCCAGCAGCGACCACGCTGTTTGGCTGCCGTTTCCTTCGCTACGCACGATGAGCGGCGGGTTTTGGTAGGTGGCGTTTAGCTGTTGCAATCTCATGGAGTCTGGGGCAAAGTCGCCCAGGGCCACGGCTACCTCATGATGGATGGTGCGTTCGCAACGGCCGTCTGGCACGTAGAAAAATGGCCCGGCATCCCCTTCCCGGTCGCGCAACCCGCCTTTGGTGAGCCATTCCACCGACCGCCGCAGCGTGAGGGCGATGGTGCCAGCCTCGCTGGCGGTGTAGCTGTGGATGCCTTTGGCCAGAACGGCCGTACACGCCTGCTCATGGCCGATGGCCACAAAATCATGGAACGGAAAATCGTTTACGCTGCCCAGCTCTCGCTGGCCGAGCAGCACTTTGGCCAGATTGTCGGGGAGCTGGCGGGGTAGCAAATCGGTGTCGGCGGCGGCGCGGGGCACCACATCGAACGGCATTCCGGCAAAGAGGTCGCCCGGCTGGCCAGTTTCAAACGCCAGGTCGATGCGCACGTTGCTGCCGCGTGAATCCAGGTCAATCTCCCAGCGAATCAGCTGGGACTCATCCAGTTGCAAACTGATTTTGGCGCGGATTTCCACCGCGTCATTGTGCCACCCGGCGTCAAAGGTGAGCACGGCATGATGATTGGAAGTTTCGGCGAGGGTGATGGGGGATAACGGCCGTAATTCGCCCAGCCGCGCCCCCAGTTCAGTTGAGTAGGTGTCGCCCAACTCTTGCCACACCAGGAAACGGCCGTACGTCTGTTTGCCCACCTGCACCAGCCCGTCTGAGGTGACGGAAACGGTGAAATGGTCATTTTCCCAGGTGAAATTCTCTATAGGTTTCTGAACGGATTCAATTGCAGCTCGCTTTGTAATGGGCCACGCACCCACACCATTGGGTTCAGCCCAAACCAGCTCGTTTTCCACTTTTTGCCAGCCCGGCTGGGCCAGCGGGTGACTGCTCACAGCGTAATCACCGGGGGCAAAATTAGCCAGCAATGCGGCCAGCGATTCTTGCACCTCGTTACGGAGTTCGGTGAATGTTTGACGGTAGCTGTACACCATTTTTTCATGCACCTGGTCTATGCTGACGCCGCAGATGCAATCATGCACGGCATTTTGCAGCAGCAATCGGCCCCATTGCTCAAATTTGGCGGTTGGGTAGGAACGGCCGTACAGCCGGGCCATGGCCGCCAACGGTTCCGCCACCTGAAACAGCAGCTGCTGGCAGTCGCGGGCCATCACCTTGAGGTAGGTGCGGGCGGAGTAAACGCCAGGGAAGGTGGCGCCATACTTGCCAGAGTTCAGTTCCCCCGCGATGGTGGGTAGGGGGAGGTTTTTCTCGGCAATGATGTGTATAAAGTTGGTTGGCGTCACTTCCTGCAAATGCAGGTTTTCCGGCAGATCCTCCTGCTGGCGCAAAAAGGTGAGGGGGTCTTCGGGGTCATCTTCCAGGTCGTAGCCATCAAACAGGGGGATGTCTGGGGTGGGGTAAAACGGCCGTAACTTACCCACCTCTTGCGCCAACCGCTCCACAGCCACTTCTGGGGCGTGGGTGATGCCGTACAGGTTCCGGTACCCGCCAAACAGATCAACGGCCAGCAGCTGACTGCCGTCTGCGCCTTGCCACTGGAAGTATGGTTCAAGTTTGGGCACGCCTCGCCAGACAAACACGGCCTCCAGCCCAAAAAGCTGGTGAATTTGGGGTGCCTGGCTAATGTGGCCAAAGGTGTCTACCAGCCAGCCTGTTTTCATTTCACCGCCAAAGCGATCGAGGTCGGAACGGCCGTAAACCAAATTACGAATCAGCAGTTCACCCCCAGTAAGCTGCCAATCTGGCTGGCAGTAGTACGGGCCAATTTGCAGCCGCTGGTTACCAATTAGCGACGCCACGCGCGGCTCATACGCCGGCGCTACCGCCAGCAAATCCTCAATAACCAATGTCTGCCCATCAAATAGATAGCGAAATTCTGGATTCTCTTCAGATAACTTGGTCAGCTTGTCAATAAGCCCGGGGATCCAGCGACTGGTGTAAACAGACGTCAGGAACCATTCCCGGTCCCAGTGGGTGTGGTTAATAATGTGCACATTTGTCATAGACAACCATTATGGGTACAGAACTTGTTCGCTGTCACGATCGATCCAGCGAATTTTGTCTGCTGGGAAGCGCAGCCAAACATCATTGTTGGGCGCTACGTTGAATGTAGGATGGGTGCTAACTTTAATAATATCTTCGCCAATCTTCACCGTTAGCAAGTTTTGCGAACCCAATGGTTCTACTACGCGTACCTGTACTTTAACCCCGTCAGCCACTGGATGATTCAGCGTTTCCATATTTTCGGCGCGAATGCCCAGAATGACCTGCTGCCCATCATACTTTTTAAGCAGAGGCTTCATTCGTTCGGCCGGTTCTAACTCAAAATCGCCAATTTTCACCTTCAACGCACCATTTTGCTGAACCTGACCCCGCATGAAGTTCATCGGTGGGTTGCCAATAAAGCTACCCACGAATAGATTTGAAGGCAAATCATACACAACCGTGGGATGATCGACCTGCTGAATGAGGCCATCTTTCATGACGGCGATGCGGTCGCCCATGCTTAGCGCCTCAATCTGGTCGTGGGTGACGTAAATGGTGGTCGCCCCAATTCCCGCCAGAAGCTGCTTCAGTTCGGCCCGCATTTCCAGGCGCAGCAGCGCATCCAGGTTGCTTAAAGGCTCATCCATCAGCAGCACTTCTGACTGCATGGCGATGGCTCTGGCCACGGCCACGCGCTGCCGCTGGCCACCGCTCATGTTGCTGGGGTAGCGGTCGAGCAGTTTTTCAATATGCATCAGCCCGGCGGCATTGTTGACGCGCTTATCAATCTCACGCGGGTCTACGCTGGCCATTTTTAGGCCAAAGGCAATGTTATCCCGAACTTTCATGTGCGGGAAAATCGCGTAGCTTTGGAACACCATCGCAATTTTTCGCTCGCGCGGGGGCAGGTACGTGACGTCTCGCCCGCCAATGGTGATGCGCCCTTCATCGGCCATGCCCAGGCCTGCTACGGCGCGCAGCAAGGTGGTTTTACCGCAGCCGCTGGGGCCTAACAGCACCACAAACTCTTTATCGGCAATTACTAAATTTGCTTTGTCTACGGCAACAAAATCTCCGAATCGTTTTGTTGCGTTTTCAATTCGTATTTCGGCCATTTCTCATTCTTCCTGGGGCGTCGGTCTGTTGCGAAGCCGCGCCACGTCATGGTTTGGTGAAATTATTTGGTTACTTGTCCCCACATGTTGAACAGGTAGCGGCGGATGAAAAACATAAAGATCAGCGCGGGAATAAGCATGAAGAAGCCCCCGGCAAATTGGTATGCTTCCGATGAGTTGGAGAGTGAAAACAGGATTTGCGCGGGCAAGGTGCGGTTTTGCAAGGTTAGGATGCTGGCGGCAAAGACTTCATTCCAGGAGAGGACAAAGGTAAAAACGGCCGAAGCCGCAATGCCCGGCAGCACCAGCGGCAGCACCACATGCCGGAACGCTTGCCAGGGCGTGCAGCCAAAAACCATCGCCGCCTCTTCTAGTTCGTAGGGGATGCTGGCAAAGACACTGCCAATGACCAGAATGGTGGTGGGTAAAGCCAGGGCTGTGTGCATCAGGGCCAGGCTGTAGATGCTGTCGAAAATGCCTGCTTGGATGAAGAGCACTGCCAGGGGAATGGATAGCACCACGATGGGAAAGGCGCGTACGGCCAGAATGGAAAGCCGGAAGAAGTTGCGCCCAGGGAAGATGTAGCGAGAGATGGCATACCCGGCAGGTGCCGCGATGATGGTGGATAGCAGCAGGGTAATGACCGCTACGATGACGCTGTTTATCAACCCAGGCACGATTCCTTCAGAATTCAGGAAAAAGCGCATGGTGTCTAGCGAGAAGGGAATGAAGGGCAAGATGCTTTTGGGGTAGGCGCGAACCGCTTCCTGGGTGGTGAAGGCCATTGAAAAGATGAAAAAGATGGGGATCAAAATCCACAGGGAAATGAGGATGGCAATCACATAGGTGGAGGCTCGGTTTAATTTTTGCCGCCTTAAATGTTTTTGTTGAATGGCCAGAACGTCGGGGGAAACGGCCGTTTCTATTCCTGATTGGCTCATGAGGCTATCTCCTGCTGCGTGCGCACGGCACGCAGATAAAACACGGCGCTAACCATGGAAATGACCAAAATGAAAAGGGCGTAGGCAGAGGCCACGTTGGCATTGCGGAATTCAAAGTATTGTCGGTACGTTTCATTAGCCAGCACAGTCACCACATCGCCACCGCTGAGGGCAATGACCACGGCAAACACTTGCAGCGCCAAAATTGTGCGTAAGATCAGGGCCACCTGCAAGCTGGGTTTCAGCAGCGGCAAAATAATGTACCGTAAGCGCTGCCACAAGCCTGCCCCAAACAGCTCTGCTGCTTCCAGCACCTCGTCTGAGATGGCTTGCAAGCCAGACACGACGATGACCATTACGATGGAGGTTGCGCGCCAAACTTCGGCCAGCCAGATGGCGGCGATGATCCAGCCGCGCGTATCGGCCGTTAAATACGGCCGTGCTGCATCAATCAACCCCAGCCCTTGCAAGACGCTGTTGAACAGGCCATTTTGGGTAAAAATGGAGAAGAACAGAATACCCACTGCCAGGTCAGACACGCCCAGCGGAATAGCAAAGATGTACAAGAAAATGGAGTTAAACTTGAGGCGGGCCTGAATCACCAAAGCCATGATGATGGCCAAAACAAACTGCGTGGGAATGATAAGCACCATCAGCAGCAGGGTGGTGCGAACAGCCGGGCCAAAGAAGCGATCGTTAAACATGCGCTCAAAGAAGCCCCAGGTAAATTCACCTGCTGTGCCGCGGTCGATACGGCCGTTTACCTCATCACCAAACACCTGAATAAACCGGGAAGGTGCCCAACCCTCAATCGTTTGGCCCGCTTCCTCGCCGCGCACCTGGTACCAAACTTCAAGCGTCGCCACCGCTGTAATTTGCACCTCAGCAGAAGCTTCTAGCTTGCCCATTTCCGCGCTGTTTTCATTCGGCTCCGCAAAAACAGTCGTCAGCGGGTCGGCATTGCTCCCCAGCCGTCGGCGCACAGTTCCTTGCAGCGGTGTGCCGTCATCTGCTTCCTCCCGCACCCGAATGCGGGTTTCTGGCACCCAGCCTGAAACCTCTGCGCCATCTACATCTTGCCCAGAGACGTTAAACCACAGCTCCGTCAGCAAGTTTGTCTCATCCCCCAGCGTATCTGCCAGCAAATTGCCTTGCTGCCCCAAAATTTCCACCTGGGTTCCCTGGTGCATGCGCCCTACTTCGGCACTTGCTAAATCGGCTTCGGTCCGCAGCGGCAAAACCGCTTCATCATCCCAAACAGAGAGGGCCAGGCCGCGCGCCATTGGGTAGGCAAAAAACAGGGCCAGATAAAGCAGCGACGGCAATATCAACCAATACGGGGCTAGATTGCGCTTTTTCTTTTGCATAAAAGTCGCCTTTGTGCAGGAAAATGCGGTGCACGTATCAAACGGAAGTTTTTATGGCTCTTCATAAAGAAAGAAAGTGGGAGATGCCATTCGGGCACCTCCCACTTTTTTTAACGGATCAATTACTCATTAACCTGGCAGGGGCCGTCGCTGGCAGGATCAGGTGCCCAGCAAGGTGCGCCAGTTTCGTTCATTAGCGCTTGCAGGTTTTCACCTTCTTCTTGCAGAACGGTGGCAATATCCTCACCATCCAAAACGATGCGGTCGAATGCGTTGCGGAAGATTTGGTTAATCTCACCACCACGTTCGCCCAAGCCGACTGGCAGCAGGGCGGGCAAAGCGTCGGGGGCGGTTGCCTGCGCATTTACCGCGCCTGCTTCAATTTCTACACCAACGGGCAAGTTGGAGGTATCAACCCCATCTACCACTGGGAAGAAACCGAGGTCGTTAAGAACGGCCGCTTGCACATCAGGCCGGGTCAGGTACTCAATCAGCTCCGCTGCGCCGTCTGGGTCTGGCGCGTCGGCTGGAATACCCAGCCCCACAATCACGGGCATAAAGCCACGCCCCTCAGGGCCAGCCGGTGCCGGGAACGCGATGAAGTTATCTGGTTCGGCATTAAACGCTTCAATCAGGCGGGCGGTGTGGTCAAACGCCACCCAAACTTCACCAGAGAGCAACGGTTCTTGCATGAACTCGTAGTTGATCGATTGCGGGTTCAGGGTTGGCCATAGGGAGTCGCGCGCCCAGGCCATCATCTCTGCGGCTGCCTCACTGCGGAATTCGGTTACCATGCCACCCGTGAACGAGGGGAACAGGTACCCTTCCAGGAAGCGGTGGAACAGACCGGCATGGGGCAGACCGCATTTTTGCTCGCCCGTGTCATCCAGAATGTTCTGGCACCATTGGCCAAACTGTTCCCAGGTGAGTGCGTTTACATCGGCGCCTTCGGGCAGGTACGGCAGCGCTTCAACGTTGGCCGCCATGATGTAGGTGGCCTGCATCCAGGGGACATAGTAGAGGAAATCATCGGTGCCTAGCAAACCGGCATCAATAAAAGCGGGTGCCAAATCACGGCTGTCTAGCAAATCCTCAGCCACGTCAATCATGTTCATCATGGCATCTTCACGCGCCAGCGGCGGGAAGGTGCCGTGCAATGCGCCAACCAGATCGATGGAGCCACTGCCTGCCAAAATCTGGTCGATCAGGGGGCCTTCCTCGCTGGCGCTGAAGTTGTAGCCGCCCTCGGCCAGAATAGCGCGGAAGCGCTCTTGCTCTTCGACGGGGCTAAACTGGGTAGAGATGAAGGTGAGATCGCTGGCAACGGCCGTTTCCCCACCAGTTGGCTGCGCCGCAGCAGATGCTTCGCCCACTTCATTTACCTGGCACGGGCCATCACCCAACGGGTCTGGTGCCCAGCAAGGTGCGCCGGTTTCGTTCATCAACGCTTGCAGATTGCTGCCTTCTTGATCGAGAACGGCCGTCACATCTTCACCATCCAAAACAATGCGGTCGAACGCATTGCGGAAGATTTGGTTGATTTCACCACCGCGATCGCCCAAACCAACTGGCAACAGCGCAGGCAGCGCATCAGGAGATGTTGCCTGGGCCGCCACGGCGCCCGCTTCAATTTCCACACCAACCGGCAGGTCAGTGGTATCCACCCCGTCTACAACCGGGAAAAAGCCAAGGTCACGCAGAACGGCCGCTTGTACATCAGGCCGGGTCAGGAACTCAATCATTTCAGCGCCAGCTTCTGGGTTTGGCGCGTCAGCCGGAATCCCCAGCCCCACAATAACCGGCATGAAGCCACGCCCCTTCGGGCCAGCCGGAGCCGGGAAGGCGATGAAGTTGTCCGGTTCAGCATTAAACGCTTCGATCAGGCGCGCTGTGTGGTCAAACGCCACCATCACTTCGCCAGATAGCAGCGGCTCTTGCATGAACTCGTAATTGATCGATTGCGGATTGATGGTCGGCCATAGGGTGTCGCGGGCCCAGATCATCATCTCCATCGCTTCGGTGCTGCGGAAATTGCTAACCATGCCGCCGGTAAACGAGGGGAACAAGTACCCTTCCAGGAAGCGATGGAACAAACCGGCATGGGGCAAACCGCAGCCCTGGTTGCCCGTCTCGGTAAGAATGTTTTGGCACCATTCGCCAAACTGCTCCCAGGTCAGCGCGTTTACATCAGCCCCGTCGGGCAGATATTGCAGCGCATCGGTGTGGGCCGCCATGATGTAAGTCGCCTGCATCCAGGGGATGTAGTACAGAAAATCTTCGCTGCCCAGCAAGCCGGTGTCGATGTACGCCTGAGCCAAATCGCGATCGGCTGAGAGGTCATCTGCCAGGTCGGCCATGTTCAGCAGCGCATCTTCACGCGCCAGGGGCGGGAAGGTGCCGTGCAGCGCGCCAACCACATCTACAGAGCCGCTGCCCGCCAAAATTTGGTCAATCAGTGGACCTTCTTCGCTGGCAGAAAAGTCGTAGCCGCCTTCAGCTAAGATGGCGCGGAACTTTTCGGCTTCCTCTACAGGGCTAAACTGCGTTGACACAAATGTGGCATTGCCCATCGCCTCATCGGCCGGCTCATCGGCCGGTTCGGCGGCTGGTTCATCGGCTGGCGTGTCCGTTTCTGTGACCGTGTCTGTACTTTCTGTAGTTGTATCCGTTTCATCTGTTGGGGTTTCAGCATCATCGCCGCCACAGGCAGCGACCAAAAATGCCAAGACAAGCAATAAAGAGAGTATTCTGAGGTATTTCATTTTCTCCTCCTTAAACAAAGGAATTTTCAGTTCAGGTTTTGTGGATAAATAGTTGGTGTTAATTTTTTACGGAGCTTCACCTCCTTTGCTTGGTGCACTGGTCGATTGTCGAATAATGAGTGAGGGTTTTATGATGACTTGCTTCTCTTCGTTTGGCTTTCCGTCAATCAGGTTGAGGAGCATTTCGGCAACTTTCGACCCCATGTCGGAGGCGGGTTGGTGGACTGTGGTTAGAGGTGGATGGGCGTATTCCGATAAAAGAATGTCGTCGAAACCCGTAATGCTAATATCTTTGCCAACGGTTAGGCCGTGGTCCTGCACGGCACCCATCGCACCCAGGGCCAGCAGGTCGTTGCAGGCTACCAGAGCGGTTGGCGGTTCTGGCAGCTCTAGCAGCAATTTTGCCGCTTGCCTACCGGAGCGCTGCCGGAAATTGGTTTCGATGATGAGGTTGGGGTCAACGGGGAGGTTGTGGGCGGTTAGCCCATCAATGAAGCCCTGCACCCGGTGGTGAGATTTTGTGAGATTGGTTGGCTCGGCGATGCAGGCGAGCCGGGTGTGGCCAAGTTCAACAAGGTGGTCAACAACTTGCCTGACACCGTAACGGCCGTCTTCATCCACAAGATGAAAATCATTGTTCGCTTCGGTTTGGCCAAAGGCCACAAAAGGCACCCCATGCTCTCTTAAAAGATCGATGCGGGCATCTTGCAATTTGGTTCGCACCACAATAAAGCCATCGAAGCGCCGACTGCGCAAATGTCTTAAATAGGTTTCTAGTTCATCTTCAGAATCGGTTGTGGAAATATTCAGGTCGTAGCCAAATTGGGCAATATACTCAACAATGCCAGAAAGAAATTCACTAAAGAAGGGGTCAGAAAAGCGCAGCGTGTTGGCCGATGGCAGGATGAGGGCCAGGGTATCGGTGCGCTGTTTTTGCAGATTGCGGGCGGTGATATTGGGCTCGTAGCCCATCTCTGCGGCCACCCGTTGCACCAGTTCGCGGGTTTGGGGGCTAATATCTTCAAACCCGGCCAGCGCACGTGACACCGTGGGAACCGATTTTCCAACACGTTGTGAAATATCTTTCAAGGTAACGGGCATGATTAGCTCCTGATGGGAACAGTCAATGCTGATATGCAGTTAAGATGTAGGTAGCTGGTAAACAGTGAAACTACACAACTATTTCTAAAACGTTTTAGTTATGATTACTAATGTAATCTAAAACGTTTTAGACGTCAAGATGTTCTTTTGGCTTTTTGCTGGAATTTGTGAGTTTTTTTGGGGGCAAGAAGAGTGAGGAGGTGGTTTGAGCAGGTGGGGGAACGGCCGTTTCTCACTAAATTGTGGAGAAACGGCCGTCCTGTTTAATCGTCGAGGGAATCGATCAGATCAAGCATTTCGGTGTTGCTGGGGATGTCTTGCATGTTGTGCCCGTAATGGATATAGCGGGCAACGCCAGCCTTGTCTACCAGCACCTGGGCGGGCATCCGGCCAAATTTGAAGATTTTGATCTGTTGGCCATACAGCTTTAGCACGCTGTGCTGGGGATCGGGCAGGCCGGTGAACGGCAGGTTGTGTTCGCCAAAGTAGCTGGCAAACTTTTGCTGATTTTCTGGGCCGAGGACGAGGACGGCCGTTTCTCGCTCTACAAACTCATCATAATCTTGACGCAACTGCGCCATATGCTTTTGGCAAAATGGTCACATAAAGCCCCGGTTAAACACCAGCAGCACGTGCTGCTTCCCCTTAAACTGGGAAAGCGAAACTTCATTTCCTTTGTAATCTGCCAGCGTAAAGTCGGGCGCTGGGGCATTGAGTTCTACTTGAGCCATTTTTCTTCCTTTTTGTAATTATGCAGTTTCTCTGGCTGTGGCCGGCGTCTCGCCGTCCCACCTAGTCGGCACCATCTGGAGATCGACCAAAGCACCTGTATTGTTACTTCTTGTTTTGTTTACACCTGTCATTCCGGCGAAAGCGGGAATGACGAGTTGGCGTGCGAATTTATTTTGTAGGCCAGTCGGCCCCGTCGTAGTAGCGGGTGCCCCGGTGCCCCTGGCGGGGGATGGGCATTTCTAGCCGCTCGCCGGGACAGGCCACCATCACCAGCGTGCGCGGCTTGCCAGAATCGGGGTTGATGGCCCCGCCAATCAGTTCCTTGATTTGGCAGCGGCCCACCAGCGCGTCGTTAAAAATGGTGTAGACGTAATCGCCGACGTTCAGTTTGGATGGTTTGCCCGCCATGTGGAATTCAAACTCCTCCAGGCTGCCGTCGTACAAACAATCGACCTCTGCCTGACCGCGCATGGCTGGAATGGTTTTGGTGATGCCAAAGCTCATGTTTCCTCCGTTTTGGTTTGATCGTGGCTGGTAGTTGGTGGCTGGTTAGGTGCATGCGCAACCAGCCTCCAACCACCAGCCGCTATTCATTGGTTGTAAATTGGGCCAGCTGCCCTTGCAAATCAAGCAAATCGACGCGGGTGCGCTGGATGATGCGCTGTAAATCCCGCTTGACCGCTTCCCACCAGCTTTTGCCTTCTGCTTCTAGCTGCTGGGCTTTGCGCCACAGCCTGGCCACGTTGTCTTGCCGCAGGGCGCGGTACTGCTGCTGCACCTTGCGCTGCCGCCGCTGAATTTTCAGCAGCTGTTCCCGCTGCTTACGAATGTGTGGATTTTGGATGCTGGCCAGTTCGGCAACGGCCGTTCCATCCAGCTCCCCTGCCAAATTGTGTAGCGCCGCCATATCTTGCTGCTCGTAGGCCACATTCACGGCAGACATCATCGCCGTCATGTAGGCCCGTTCGGCGCTGCCTGCGGCCAGGTCTGGATGAAAGCGGCGGGCCAGCTCACGGTAGAGCCGCCTGGCGGCTTCTTTTTCCTGCTGCGGCGTGGCCAGTTCGGGCAGGGCAATCTCGTCAAATTCGACGGTTTCGGGAACGGCCGTTTCCCCCTCAACCGCAAATGGATCGCCATCGTTGGCCAGTTCAATGCCTTGCTGGTGCAGCTTGAGCTGCGTCAGGCAGCTTTCCCGCTCGGC
Organism: Candidatus Leptofilum gracile; assembly: GCA_016713825.1. GTDB lineage: Bacteria > Chloroflexota > Anaerolineae > Promineifilales > Promineifilaceae > Leptofilum > Leptofilum gracile. The sequence goes on from JADJOJ010000010.1 coordinate 687,352, forward strand.
CCGCAGCGCCAGCGTCTCTTCGATGAGGTCGCCCAGCTTCAGGCGGCACTGCATGCGGAAGGCGTTGACCGCGGCTTGCTCCTGCGCCAGTTTGGCTTCGGCAGCCACCAGCTGCTGCCGCGCCGCTTCCAAATCGGTAGCGAGCTGTTCTGGCTGGTATGGGGGTTGGGGAACGGCCGTCATTGCTCTTTTCATCACAATCAAGTATAGGCCACATTTCTGGAGGCTTCAACGGGCGGGGAACTTTGCCCACTTTTTTGGGTCTTTCGGATTTCGTGGGGTTTTGCGTTTCACGGGCTGTTAACCCACTGAATTCCCGAAGAGCCAAAATTGTTACGAAATGGTGAAGAAACGGCCGTTCCCCGTAATCTTCCCTTCGCTGGCGGCATCAAACCGGTGCAAGCAGCCGCCCGAATTTAATTGAACTCTTCACGGACTGCGGACAACTTTATCGGTATACTAAAAATGATGAGTGAACCTACAGACAAGAACGGCCGTCTCTACTATCGCTGGGAATGGCCGCTGAAAGCAACCCCTGAAGCATTCTGGCCCTTTTTTGCCAACACCAACCGCGTGAACCGAGACACCGGCATTTTCCCCGTGGATGAACTGCCCCTGCGCTCGCAAGATGGCGGCGCTGGCCGCCGTCGCCTGCGTTTTCGCCTGCCGCTGCCCATTACCTGGGTAGAAGAACCCTTTGAATGGGTGGCCCCGTACCGCTACGGCGTGCTGCGCCGCTACGAAAATGGCCCGCTGCGCACAATGGAAGTGCTGGCCACTATTTCGCCCCAGCCCGCGGGCGGATCCACCCTGGTGTATGAAACCTGGGTTAAACCACGCAACCTTCTTGGTTGGCTGGCGGCCCCCATTGCGTTGGGGATTATTGCCCCCCAGCGGTTTGGCGCGGCGGTGCGGAAATATGACGCGGTGGCTGCCCTGGATGCCCCACCGCTGCTGCTGAAACGGCCGCATCGCCTGGTTCCCGGTGCCGAAGGTCGCCTGAACAGCATGATCGAGCAGTTGGTGGCCCAGGGTGTGGCGCCGCATCTGCTGGATCGGCTGGTGCGGGAAATTAAGGAAGCGGATGATTTGGTGTTGGCCCATTTACGGCCGTATGCCCTGGCCGACCAATGGGGCGCACCGCGCCGCACCGTGCTGGAACTGGCCCTCGCCGCTACCCGCGTGGGGCTGCTCGATTTCCAGTGGGAGCTGCTGTGCCCGATGTGTCGCGGCGCGGCCGACCGGGTGCACAACCATCTGTCGGATCTGTCTACCAGCGGCCACTGCACCACCTGCCAGATCGATTTTAAGGCAGACGACGAGCACGCCATCGAGCTGACCTTTGCCCCCAATCCCACCATTCGCCCGGTGGAGCGCACCGAATATTGCGTCGCTGGGCCGCACCAGACGCCCCACATTGCCGTGCAGCAGCTGCTGCTGCCGCGCGAGGCACGTACGGTGCAGCCCAACCTCAAGCTGGGCCGCTACCGGGCTCGCACGATGGGGTTATCTGGCAGCCAACAAATTTTGGTAGCGGAACAGGGCGCTGACAGCCTGGAACTCTCGCTGGGTGCCGCTGGTTGGGAGCCGGAGACCCGAACGGCCGTTTCCCACACGCGCCTGGAACTGCACAACGCAACGGCCGTTCCCCAACTGTTTATTTTAGAAGAGATGGCCTGGAGCGATCAGGCCATCACCGCCGCCGAGGTCATTTCTTTGCAGCGGTTTCGCGATCTGTTCACCGGGGAAGCGCTCCAGCCAGGCGAGCAGTTCTCCGTGGGCAGCCTGACGGTGCTGTTCACCGATTTGCGCGACTCCACCCGCCTTTACCGCGAAATTGGCGATGCGCCCGCCTTTGGCCTGGTGCGCAACCATTTCGACGTGCTGCACGACGCCATCGCCGAGGAAGAGGGAGCCATCGTCAAAACAATTGGCGACGCGGTGATGGCCGTCTTCCGCCGCCCGATTTCGGCGGTGCGGGCGATGGTGAAAGCGCAGGCGATCCTGGCCAATCCGAGGGATGGGGAACGGCCGTTGCAGCTCAAAGCGGCCGTACATGCTGGCCCTTCCATTGCCGTCACCCTCAACGAGCGGCTCGACTACTTTGGCACCAACATCAACATCGCCGCCCGCCTGGAAAAATTCTCCCAGGGCAACGATCTCATCCTCTCCGACTTTGTTTACTCCGACCCCGAAGTGCAGGCGTTCATCAAAGATGGCTCCGCACCCTTACAAACAAAATCGTTTGAGACCCAGCTCAAGGGGTTCGACGACGAATGCTTCAACCTCTGGCGCATTGTCCCAGAGTAGCCTTCTTTTCATTTTCCCGGGAACTTGTTGTGAATTAAAAAATAAATGAGGTAATGTGCTCCGGCCGGTCTCCTGACCGTGCCGGCTGGTGGCGCGGTCAGGAGACCGGCCACAGCGTTACGCGATTATTTTCTTAAACTACAAGGAATTTCCGGGAAAATACGCCAAATTGCCAAGTTGCCTGTTTCCACGTATGCTTAGATAAGTCCGGCCACAGGAGCATACAATGGCAAAAAAAGAATCCTTAACGCAAGAGAAATTTGATGAACGGGTGGCGCAATTGGCCACACAGCGGGAAACATTGCTGGCGCTAATACGGCCGCTTTCCCACACCATGCGCAGCTGGAAGCCCAACGACAGCCAGTGGAACATCCACGAAATTTTGCTGCACCTGGGCAGCAGCGAATGCGCGTTTGTTTCGCGCCTGGGCACCTACATTGCGGCCCCCAGCGAAGTGACGCTGATGCGCTTTTTAGCCCAATCTCGCGAGACGGTATTGGCTCGCCTGGGCGAGCTGGACGCCGATGAGCGGAATCAGGAATTTGCCGATGGCTGGACGGCCGTTCGCGTCCTCAACGAACTTTTAAGCCACGAACAGGCCCACATTGCCCAAATTGAAGCCACCATCGCCCAATGGCGGCTTCACTTTTTGGCCCGATTGGCGGCGGAGCGGGCCACGTTGTTCACCATGCTGCTGGGCTTGTCCGAGGCACAGCTCACCAGCGCGGAGCCGGAGCCGGGCTGGACGATCAAGGATTTGCTGGCGCACATCGCCTTTTGGGATGGCTTTCACACAAACCGGATGCAGCTGGTGGCAGACGGCCGTATCCACGAAATCATGGAAATTGGCGACGATGCCGACATGGACGCCTTCAACGCCAAACTGCTGGCCGACAACAAGACGATCCCGCTAGAGCAAGTGCTCGCCATGCTGCAAAAAGAGCGCAGCGGTTTGAAGCAGCTGCTGAACCGGCTCAGCGATGCCCAATTGCAAAACCAGATTCGGCTGCCGTGGGGTTGGCGCACTCACTTGCGCGTTTGGGCCAGGTGGCGCTACCAGCACGACATGGCGCACGCCCAGCAGATTCAGGCATGGCGCGAGGCGCAGCCGCGTGAGGCCAAGCGTCACATTGGGCCAAAAGCGGTGCTGCGCGCCCTGCTGCGCACCTGCCGCCAGGAGTTTGTGACCCTGCTGCCGCTGCTGCCCGAGTCGGAGTGGGGCAGTCGTCCCGTGTGCGGCGTCTGGACGATGAAGGATTTGGTGGGGCACGTGACTGCATGGGCTGATGTGGGCGGCGTGGCCGTGGCGCAGGCGCTGGCCGGTGAAACGCCCAATTTGCCACCCATTGCCGATTTTGAGCAGTGGAATTTGGACCAGGCAGCCCAACGGGCCGAGACGCCGTGGCCAACCATCTGGGAAGCGTACGAGGCGTCTTACCAGACGCTTCTATCTGGCCTGGACGCATTATCTGATGAGGCGCTGGCGGCAGAATTTACCGCGCCGTGGGGGCCGCCCATCAACCTGTACCGCTGGCTCACCATCTGGCCGCTGCACGAGCGGGAGCACGCCGTGGACGTGCGCCACGCCCTCAACCTCACCCGCTGGCCCAAACCGCTGCGGGAGCATCCTCAGGCGAATTCGTAAATTGAATGGGACGCGGATGAACGCAGATGACGCGGATTTTGTCTGCGTCTGTTTTGCGGCATGAACCTGTACTTAGTTTTCTTGCTGGACTTCTTGTTGCTTTTGGCGGCTGCGGCGCAGGGTGTCGATGATGTAAATGGGTGCACCGAGGAAGCCGGAGAGCCGCTCGATGGCGAAGACGAGCAGGGTGAGGGCTACGGCTTGCGTGTCGCTGAGCCCGGCGCTGGCGAAGAGCAGCGGGGCCAAGCCTTCACGGATGCCCAGCCCGCCGACGGAGGGCAGCAAAATGGCCAGCGACAGGAAGGGGATGACCAGGAAGTAATGGGTGAACGGCACCTGGTAGCCCAGCGCCAGCCCGGCGGCGGCAAACCAGCCAATTTGCATCAGGTTAAAGATGATGGAGATGCCCATTGCTTGCCAAACGGCCGTCCAGCCACACGCTTGAACGGCCGTAATCACCCCCGCCACCTTTGCCCAGGCCGGTTGCAAGCGTGACGGCACCCAGCGGCCAAAAAAGTGCACCAGCCGCCCCTCTAGCACCGCAAACCCACCAATGAGGCCGATGAGGCAAACGGCCGTTGTCTGCCAAAACAAATCTTGTGGAAAATTGTCCGGCCGGAACGGCAGCGCCGCCAGCCCAATCATAAACAGCGCCAGCAGCCCCGTGGCCCGATCGACGATGACCGTGCCAGCGGCCGTTTGCGCCGGCACATCCTGCGCCGCTTCCACAGCCCGAATCACATCCCCGCTAAAGCCGGAGGGCAGCACGGAGTTGAAAAAGTTGGCGGCAAAATAAAGCGACACCAGCCGACTGAACTTGATGGGCGAGCCGACCCCGTGCAGCAGCAGCAGCCAACGGTATGCCCGCACCACCAGGCTGGCATTCACCAACAAAAAGCCCAGCAACACCCAGCCCCACTGCGCTTGCAGCAGCCGCTGGCCGATGTCGGCAAAGTTCACCTGGGTGGAGACGTACAGCAGCGCCAGCAGGGTGATGCCAATTTTGAGGATGGTGCCGAGGTGTTTCCGCATAGATGTTGGTGGTCGGTATTCAGTAGTCGGTAGTGGTCGGTTCAGTGGTCGGTATTCAGTAATCAGTAATCAGTGAAATTACTGATTACTGTTCACCGATTACTGTTCACCGATTACTGTTCACCGATTACTGTTCACCGATTACTGTTCACTGAAAAGATTAGATCGGCTGCGGCCGGGGGGCGTTGACTTTGGGATAGGCGATGGCGGCGGTGCGGGGGCCAGCGACCGCTTCTTGGGCGGCGGCGGGCAGGGGGATTTCTAACCGCTGGCCGACGTAGAGCTGGGTGTCTGGTTTGTTGTTGTACACCTGGATAGCCCGCCAGCGCAGCGAATCGCCATAGAAGCGGCGAGAAAGCCCGCTGTAGGTGTTGCCGTGTACCACGGTGTGCAGCTCAATTTGCTTGCCCCAATCGCCGAGATGGTTGAGCCAGTAAACGGCCGTTTCCCCATCCCCTAAATTTGGTTCAGCCACACCCTCATACGCCGCCAGCGACAAAATGCGGCGGCGCAGGTCCCCATCTACCGCGATGGCGTTGAGCGCATTTTGGGCCGCTTGTTCGGCCTCCGTCAGTGCCGGTTCTGGTTCTGGCTCTGGTTGCGGCGCTGGCTCTGGCTCTGGTGGGGCAACCAGCACCCAAGGATAGCTGTAGTCGGGAATCAGGCAGCCGAAATTTTGATTTTCGGTGGGGGCAAAGCCGCCCCAGCCATCTAAAAATTGTTTGTGGGTGAAGCGGAAATATTCTCCCTTCTCACGTTTGGCCCACAGGCCAAACAGCGGATCGTGCACAAAAATATAATCGTCGTCGTAGCCCACCACCAGCAGAAAGTGGCCATATTTAAACTGGTTGCCGGTGAGCTTGATCCACGGCTCGTATTTGGCCAGGGCGATAAAAGCGTGGCCTGAGTCGATGTTTTGGCGCAGTTCTTGCAAGGCTTGCTGCCGGTTGGCGTACGCTTTGTAGGTGAGGTTGAGCTGGCCTGCCCCCCAGGCAGCGTTTTTAAGGTCGGGAATGTAGGTGAATTTGGGGCGGGCCCCGATGTAGGTGTACAGTTCATCCGGGGTGATGGCCACGCGCTTGCCGTTGAGCAGCATCGCCACGCAGGTTGGGCCACAATCGCCAGAATGATCTTTGGCATCGCTGTCCCATTGGGAGCGATACGGAACGCTTAACTTCAGTTCAGACATTTTGTAACTCCTCATTATAGTGGCTGGTGGGTGCTGGCTAGTCTAAGAAATTGTGACCAGTAACCGCTTGCCACCAGCGACTAGCGACTATTATGAAATTCTATCTGTTTTGCCGCGCTGCTGCCATCTCTTATAATCAGCCGCTATGGGAATTTTGGATGGAAAGTTGGCACATTTGGGGCTGGTTGTGCTGGCTGTTTGGCTTTTTTTCTTTTTGGCGCTAAATAGCCTGGTGCAAGACAGTCCAACGATGGATGAGCAAAATCATCTGGCGCGGGGGGCGGCGTTTGTGCATACGGCCGATCCGCGCCTGAGCCTGGAGCATCCCCCGCTGGTCAACAGCCTGAGCGGCCTGCCCCTGCTGCTGCTGCCCGATTTGGTGTATCCGTTCGACCATCCCAGCTGGACGGAGATGCAGCCGCCGGACATCTACTGGTACAACTTTGCCGACCAGTTTGTCTGGCGGGTCAACCAGGACGTGACGCGCATGATTTTCCTGGGGCGGCTGCCGATGGTTTTTCTCACGTTAGGGCTGGCGCTGGTGGGGTTCCATTTTGCCCGGCTGTTTTGGGGACGGCCGTCTGCCTACTTAGCGTTTGTGCTGCTGCTGTTTGAGCCGAATGTGTTGGGGAACGGCCGTCTCATCACCACCGATTTGGGCGGCACATTGTTCATGACGCTGGCGCTGCTGCTGGTGTGGCGCATGTGGACCGCACCGGGCTGGAATTGGCGGCGCTGGCTGGCGGCGGGCGTGGGGCTGGGGTTGGCGTTTGGCAGCAAGCTTTCCATGCTGGCGTTTGTGCCAATTTTGCTGGTTCTCGCATTTTTGCCAATTTTTGAAGAAGGAACACAGAGTTGCACAGAGGAGGCACAGAGGGGCACAGAGAGGTGGCGGCGATTTTTGCAGTTGGTGAGTGCGGGGGCGCTTTCGGTGGGGGTGGTGTGGGCGATTTTTGGTTTTGAGTGGGGGGCGTTTCGCTTTCCGTCGGAGGTGCTGGCGGGGTTGAACCGGTTTAGCGGGCCGATGCCCACGTTTTGGGCGGGACTGGACCAGATTGTGAACGTGAGCCGGGGCGGGCGGGCGGCGTTTTTGCTGGGTGAAACGTCGCTGGAAGGATTTTGGCTCTTTTTCCCGGTCGCTTTTTTGGTGAAGACGCCGCTGGTTTTGCTGTTTGGTTTGGTGGGGGTGATTGTGTGGGGGTGGAAACGGCCGTCCTCACGCCCCAAACTCCTCTACCTTCTCATCCCTGCGCTGCTTTACTTTGGCGTCAGCGTCGTCAGCGGCATCAACATTGGCTACCGGCATTTGCTGCCGATTGTGCCGCTGATCATCGTGGCGGTGAGCGGGCTGCCGACATTCTTAGGCAGTAAGCTGCCTCGCACTGAGCGAAAGTGGCGCGGTGGGGACACCGGCCACAGCCGAGTAATCGCATTAGTTTTGGCAGGCGGTATCTTGCTGCCCACGCTGCTCATCCATCCCCACTACCTGAGCTATTTCAATCTGGCAGCGGGCGGTTCCGCCAACGGCGCGTCGATTTTGGCCGACAGCAGCAACGATTGGGGCCAGGATTTGCTGCGCTTGCAGGCGTGGATGGCGGAAAACGACGTCGAAACCATCAACCTGGGCTGGTTTGGCATTGCCGATCCGGCCTATTACGGCCTGGTCTACGAGCCGCTGCCTGGCTTCCCACGGGCCGAATTTTTGAGCCTGTGGGATAATCCGCCGTTCGATCCGCAGGCACCGGGGCCGGGGCTGTACGCCATCAGCGCCAGCAGCCTGTGGGAATCGCACCGGGTTGAGAAGCATGTGTACACCTGGTTCCGCCAGCGGGAGGCGGATGTGCGGATTGGGTCGATTTATGTGTACGTGATTGAGTAATTGGTAATTGGCGTCTCAAATTACGCAATTGCCGATTTAAACAAACTAGAAGCCCAATTTTTTTATCAGCAGATTGCGCAGATTTATAAGATTTTATCTGCGTAATCTGCGCAATCTTTGATTTTTAGCGTGGAGTTTTTGGAATCGATGCAGCAAATCGCAAAATCCAAACTGAACGAGAAGCTGCTTCTGGCGGGGCTGCTGCTGTTGGCGTTTGGGCTGCGGGTGGTGGTTTTGGACGAGGCGCCGCCCGGTTTGCGTTACGATGAGCTGCAAAATTATTTGATGGCGGGGCGAGTGCTGGCGGGGGAACGGCCGCTTTACTTCGCCGAATCGTGGGGGCATGAGCCGCTGTACCATTATTTGCAGGCGGGCAGTCTGGCGCTGCTGGGCGAATCGGACTGGAGCTTGCGGCTGCCGTCGGTGGTGCTGGGCATGATTGAGCTGGCGGCCACCTGGCTGGTGGCCCAAAAGCTCCTGGGCCGCCGCGTGGGGCTGCTGACGACCGCCTTTCTCGCCGTCTCCTTTTGGGCGATTTTGTACAGCCGGGTCGGGCTGCGCGTCGGCGCGGTGACGGCGTTTGCCACGCTGATGATTTACTTTTTGTGGCGCAGCTGGGAACGGCCGTCCACCGAAAAATGGTTCGGTCTGGTGGATGGCGCATTGGCGGGGCTGTTTTTGGCGGCGGGGGTGTACACCTACCTGGCGGGGCGGGTGCTGCCCGCCATTTTTGTGGGCTTTGTGCTGTTTACGGCCGTTTTCCACTGGCAGCAATTCAAAACCCGCTGGCCGCGGTTTGTGGTGCTGGCGGTGGTGGCGGCGCTGCTCATCTGGCCGCTGTGGCAGGCGATTGCCGCCATCCCCGTGGGCGAGCAGCGGCTGGAGCTGCTGAACCAGGCGATTGTCGCCCTGCGCCAGGGCAATCCGCTGCCGGTGCTGGATTTGACGGTGCGGGCGCTGGGCATGTACGTGATTCAGGGGGAGCAGGATTGGTTGTACAACGAATACGGCCGTCCCATCTTCGACGTCTTAACCGTTTTCTTTTTCCTGGGCGGGCTGCTCTGGGTGGCGCGGCGCTGGCGTCAGCCCCAGTTTGCCCTGCTGCTGCTCTGGTTTTTTGGCGGCACTGGCCCGTCGATGATAGCCCCACCAGCGGCCAGCGTAACGCACAGCATTGTGGCCCAGCCGGTGGCCACCATTTTTCTGGGGTTGGGCGTGGCCCACATGTGGCACTGGATGGTGGTGGAAGAGCGTCGGCCTCGATTGGGGACGGCACTGATTGCCCTGCTGTTCATTGTGCCGGGGGTATTGGCTGGCCTGGCCTTCTTCCAGAGTTGGAACCAGCAGCCGGAGGTGAAGGAGCTGTACCAGGGGGGGATTACGGCCGTTGCCGATGCCGTGCAAACCAATTCCCCAGACGGCGCGGTGCTGGTGGGCGGGCCGTACGTCAGCTATTGGCAGCCGTGGAACGCGGTCGCTTTTGATTTGGCGACGCCGGGGGATAGTACGGCCGTGCGCTGGTTTAACCCGGCGGGGGCGTGGGTCTGGCCCGCCGACACCTTCCCCGCCACCTACTACTTCCCCGAAGCGCCGCTGGGGCCGCAGCAGGTCGATCCTGAATTGCAACAATTGTTTGTGGCTGATGCTGGTGAATCGGAGCAAGTTTTTGCGGATTACCGAAGCTTTTTGCTGCAGGATGCGGCCCAGTTTGAGGCGCGTTTGGCGGCGGTGGTGGGGGAAACGGCCGTCGCCTGGCCCCCCGATTTTGTCCACCTGCCCGCGCCGCAGCTGCCCATCAATTTTGACAACCGGCTGCACCTGCTGGCCGCCTCCCAGCCAGAGGTCGTGGGCGAGGCGGTGCGCTTTGTGACGTACTGGCGGGTGGACGTGGCCGACCCGACGCCGCTGGTGGCGTTTGTCCATCTCACCAGCGACGGGGTGGATATTTGGGGGCAGCAGGATTGGCTGGACGTGCGTATGGCTGGTTTGCAGCCGGGGGACCGGTTTGCCCAGGTACACACCGTGCCGCTTGATCCAACTGCGCCGCCAGGCGTGTATCAATTGCAGCTGGGGCTTTATCGCCCAGACACGGGCCAACGTTTGCCGCTTTTCAGCGGCGGTGCTGGTGTGGCAGACCGTATTTGGGTGGGGCAACTCATGGTGGGAAACCGATGAGGCGGCAGCACTGGTTTTTGGTGGCGGCGACGCTGACGCTGCTGCTGGCAGCCTTTTTTCGCCTCTGGCTGCTCAGCGACGTGCCGCCTGGCCTGGCCCAGGATGAGGTGCTGGATGCGGGGATGCCGGCGTATATTTTGGCGGGGAACCACGCCTTTTTCTTTCGCCAGGGTTTTGGCCACGAGCCGCTGTACCATTACTTTGGCATCCCGTTTTACCTGGCGCTGGGGGAAAATGTGTTGGCGGCGCGGCTCCCGGCGGTGACGCTGGGGCTGCTGCTGGTGGCGCTGACGCTGCGCTGGGCCAGGCGGGAATTTGGTTCGGGAACGGCCGTTCTCGCTGGCCTCGGTCTGGCCATTAGCTGGTGGCCGATTGTGTTTAGCCGGGTGGGCATCCGGCCGATTTTGGAGCCGGTGCTGTTGGTGCTGTTTGCCTGGTTTTGGCCGAAACGGCCGTATCTGGCTGGCCTGTTTTTGGGATTGAGTGTGTACAGCTACACGGGGGCGCGGGTGGTTTTTGCCATTCCTGCCTTGTTGGCTTTTTATTCATTTTTGACGCGAAGGGGCAAAGGGGAAAAAGGGGGAAAGGAGGTGAGGGGGGCGGTGATTGTGTTGGGCGTGGCGCTGGTGGTGGCGCTGCCGCTGTTTTTGACGCTGCGGGCAGACCCCACGTTGCAGCAGCGGGTGGACCAGCTGGCCGGGCCGCTGGAAGCGCTGCAAGATGGGGATGCGGGGCCAATTTTAGAGAGCGTGGTGAACACGCTGGGGGTTTTTAGCTTTACGGGCGATCCGCGCTGGACCTACACGCTGCCCGAACGGCCGTTGTTTGATTGGGGAACGGCCGTTTTCTTTTACGGCGGCTTGCTGGTAGCCCTGTGGCGCTGGCGGCAGCCGAAGTTTGCCTTGGTGCTCATCTGGCTGGGGGTGACACTGCTTCCCAGTGCGGTGACGCCGCAGTCGCCCAGTACGGTGCGGCTGGTGGGGGCGCTGCCGGTGGTGTACGTATTGCTGGGGGTGGGGGGGACGGCCGTTTACCAATTCCTGGTGAATAAAAAACTGTTTCGGGGATTGGAACGGCCGCTGCTGGCGGTGGTGCTGGTGGCGCTGTTGGCCGTCAACGTCTACCGTACGGTGAACGATGGCTTTGTGCGCTGGCCCCAGGCCGAAACGACCCGGCTGAACCATTACCAGACGGTGCTGCTGGATATTGCCCGGCACTGGCGGGAAAATCCGGCAGAAAACCTGGTGGTGGCCGACGCTTTTTTTGAGCCGATTGATCGGGATTCCCTGATTTTTAACCTGGGCAATAATCCACAGGCGCGCTGGGTGCAGACGGGACCAGCGGTGGCGGGGGCGGTGGTGTGGCCTGTGGGGGGGAACGGCCGTCTCTACGTGCCCGAATTTGCTCCCATTCATCCCACTTTATTGGCATCGGCCGGTCTTTCTCAGGAACCATTGTTCCGTAGTGAGGCAGAACCTTCGTTTGCCGTTTATGCGCTGCCGGAACGGCCGTTGTTTTCGGGGACACGCTTAAACCCCGAGGTCTCATTCGACAACCTCATTACCCTGGAAGGGTACACGCTCTACCCCCTGGAATCTGAAAAAATTCTGCATTTGATCACTTTGTGGCGGGTGGATGCACCCTTGCCGCCTGATCTGAGAGCGTTTATCCATCTGGTGGATGAAGGGGGTCATTTAGTCGCTCAACATGATGGTTTTGATGCGGCTTCTGCCGAGTTGCAAATTGGCGATCGCGTAATTCAACACCATGTGATTGATTTAAATAATATGTCTGGGTCGCTTCAATTGTACGCCGGATTGTATACGCTGCATGATCAAGTTCGGCTAAAACCTGTTGGCCAGAGTATGGAAATCGTCGTTTTAGGGGCAGGTATCAACATTGACGAAAAATAAACCCCTGGGTATATTTGCTTCTTAATAATTGTTGGATCCTGGAGGAAAAATGGAGCTTAATAAGAAAAAACCGGATACAGCCAAAGGGCATTTCAAGGTGTTACTGACGTTTATTTTTGCGATCGTCGGTTTGTCACTAATGATTCAGGCTCTGGCTATGTCCAAATCGGGGGGGACGGAGCGAGCTTTTGCTCAAGGGCCTGTTATCACGCCCACGTTGACCACAGAAGAGAAAATTCAGGCTTACATTGATGCCCATATTATCGCTGGCGACGTTATGCCAGAGGAAATCCCAGGGCAGGCAGCCGGTCAGGTGACCCCTGATGAGAGTCAGAGTATTGCTTCTTTGGCTGCGGCCTGGAGTGGCAACCAGGTGCTTGTGGGTAGTCCTGGCGCGGTGGTTACATACACGTTAACGCTGTCCAACACTGGCACAGAAAATGACGCTTATGATATTACCATTTCTTCGGCCTGGGCATCTTCGCTGTCCGATACAACGGTATCAGTGAACAGCGGTAATTCCACCCCAATTAGCGTGGGTATTACTATCCCCGGCGGTGCGGCGACGAGTGATTCGAACACTGCAACCGTTACGGCAACGTCCCAGGCTGATGCGTTGGTTACTGCTTCTATCGTGCTTACAACAACTGCCGGCTCAGAAGTGACCTATCTGCCGTTGATTTTCAAGGCACTTACGGCACCCACCTTGTCGGCAACACGGCCTAACAGTGCCAATGATTGGCAGCTAAACTGGGTGCATAATAGCGCATCTGGCGTGACGGGGTACGAACTACAGCAATCCCAGGACCCGACGTTTACGACAGGTGTGACAAACTTCACGGTAGGCAGCAGCGTTTTCAGCCAGGTGATTGACTCAATTCAACCATCGGCTAACAACGTTTATCACTATCGCGTGCGGGCTGTAGGGAGTGGGCAATCTAGCCCCTGGTCATCTACCGTAACGGTTGCCGGTGCATACTACGATGATTTTAAGAGTAACCAGACAGATTGGTCTGGCTCAAGTTTGAAAGAAGGTTTACGCCGTTTGACCTTTATTGAAAAAGTAGACTCCTGGTATGAAAACAACGACTGGTTAATCATTCGTGTTGAAGATTCCTGGGACTGGGCGATTGCCAGCCCGATGATGCCTGCACCCGAACCGCCGTACGTGATCGAGTTCCGCTCGCAGCCAGCGAACCTGGGTAACCTTGTGTCTCATGGTGTGGTATTTGGTGGTGATTGGACCGGCGCACCCTGCCCAGACTGGAGTTCTTTGAACGGCGTGTATGCACATACCAATTGTTTCAACCATTTTTACAACACAAATTTGATCTGGTCTTCTAGCACAGATTTGACCTTGTTGTGGGAACGTGTTGACACGCTTGTTTACTGCCCCAACTGTGGCGGTAGCCCGTTAAAACGTTTGGGTGATGTGCCGCCTGCGCTGCCGTTCCACCCCAATGCAAATGATTGGAACAACTATCGCATTGAGGTGCGTGCATCGGGCATTAAGTTTTTCCTGAATGGTAGCTTGCGGTATACCTATAACGATACGCGTTGGATAAATGATCCGTACTTTGGCGTGTTTGCTTCGACCGATGAGTACAGTAATTCGACCTGGCGCTATGAGTATTTCCGGGTAACTCCGCTGGACAATTAGTTAGCCAATTAGAGTTTTGAGATTTTTTGAAACCTCGGAGGGATTTTGTTTCCTTCCGAGGTTTTGTTATTTGCGGGAAGAGGGAACAGGTGCTTCGACTGGTTAGGTGGAGGATTTGGGCTGGGCCTGCCTTGTTTTTGTTGTTTTTTGGCTTAAGTGTGGCAAATCTTGCCCAATTGTCCCCTACTTTTGATGAACAAGGGTTTATTACGCGTGGTTTGGGTTACCTGCGTGGTGAAAACAGGCAGATGCGCGTGGGGCACCCGCTTGGCCTCAATGCGCTAAATGCGTCTCTGCTGGTGGAGGATGAATCGGTTCAACTGCCGGTGGCCGATCCTTCTTGGGAATTGATCAATTTTCACCGACCCTCTGAGCTGTTTTTGTGGGAAATTGGCAATGATGTGAGCCAGGTGATGTTTCTGGCTCGGCTGCCGACAGTTTGGCTGGGTTTGTTTTTAATTGCGGTTGTGGGGCGGTGGGCGTTTGCGCTAACGCGCAGCCAGTTTGCCGCTTTTGTGGCGATGGTTCTGATAGGATTGGACCCAAATTTATTGGCCAACGGCCGTCTCGCTACCACCGATTTTGGCCTGGCAACCTTTGCTTTTTTGGCCGGGTTTTTGCTGTGGCGCTTTGGGCAACGGCCGTCCTGGTCACGCGCGGTGTGGGCAGGGGTGGGCTTTGGCCTGCTGCAAAATACCAAGTTCACGGCGGGCTTGTTTGTGCCGCTTTTTGCGCTGGTGCTGCTGCTTTTTATTGCCAACTGGCATTTTTACCGCAGAAAACGCGGCGCGCGCCGAGAGTTTTCTTTGTTGTTTAGCCGACAGTCGCCGCTGGTGATGCTGCTGGTGGCATACCCGCTGGCAGCATTTTTAACGCTGTGGGCCGCCTATGGCTTCCAGATTGGTACGCTGCCAGACAATTTGCCCACGCTGCCGCAGCTGTCTGGCCTTACCCTGCCGCTGTCGCACCATTTGGAGCAGCTGTTGGACATTGGCGGGCGGCTGCAAAAAAGCACCCCCGCATTTTTGGCGGGCAGTTATTCAGACAGCGGCTGGTGGCATTACTTCCCGGTGGCCTTTTTGCTTAAGACGCCGCTGCCGACGTTGATTTTGCTGATAACGGCCGTTGCCAGCCTCATTTGGCTGGCAGCGCGGCGAAAGCTGGCCGGGCGCTGGCTGACGCTGGCGGCGCTGCTGATTCCTCCCCTGGGCTACTTTGGCATCGCCCTGACCACCGACATCAACCTGGGCTACCGCCACTTGCTGCCGGTGCTGCCGTTTTTTGCCGTCTTCATTGCGGCGGCGCTGGCCTGGTTGGCCGACGATTTGCCGCAGCAGCAGCGGCCTGGCCAGCTGGCGGTTGTGGGGCTGCTGGTCTGGTTGGGGGGCAGCACCGTCTGGCTTGCGCCCCACTACCTGGCGTTTTTTAACGCCCTGGCCGGAGGGCCGGATGGCGGTTGGCGCTACCTGGTGGACAGCAACATTGATTGGGGCCAGGATTTAGGCGGCTTGAAGGATTGGCTGGATGAAAACGGCGTCGATCAGGTGTGGCTGAGCTATTTTGGTGAAGGGCGGCCTGAATATTATGGCATCAACTTTATTGGGCTAGACAGCTTCCCGCCCCGGTTGATGAACCCGCAGGCACGGCCGTTTTACCCCCATGATCCCGCCCCTGGCATCTACGCCATCAGCGCCACCAATCTGCAAGGTGTGCACTTTGCCAATCACGACCAGTTTGCCTGGTTCCGCGACAAAGAAACGCTGGACAAAATTGGCTACAGCATTTTCATTTACGAGGTGACACCACGCGGCGAGCCGACTGACGTGGTGCTGGCTGGCGTGCAGCTGGATGAAATCGAGCCGGAAGATTTTGCCCTTTTTCAGACCAATCAGATCGTGCCTCACTGGTTGTATGATCAGGCTGCTTTTTTGCAGCCCGGCGCTGATGCGTTTTGGCTGGTTGTGGGGTCTGATTTTGGGCCAGGTTGGGATGTTGAAGCTGAACTTGTCGGCCACAACGCCCGGTACGCAATTTATCAGCTGCAAAATGAAGGGGGGGAAACGGCCGTTTCCCAAAGCTTCAGGCTCGCCGACAACAAAATTGAGTTCCTGGGTGGCACTGAATTGAGCCAGCAATCAGATGCCATTCGGCTGACGACCCGCTGGCGTAACGAAACAGGCCCCGTGCCCTTAAAAATTTACGTTCATTTGCTGGATGCCTCCGGCCAGATTGTCAGTCAGTGGGATGGGTTGGATGCTGCCTGGGAAGGGTGGCGTGCGGGTGATAGGCTGCGGCAGCAGCATGACTTGCTGCTGCCAGCCCCGTTACCTGTGGGGCGCTACCAGCTTCATGTTGGCCTGTATGATCCGGAAACGGCCGTTCGCTGGCAAACGGCTGCGGGCACAGATTTTGTAGCAGTGGGTACGATTGAGGTGGAACCATGAGCCGCGAGCGTGCCGTGCTGCTGCTGATTGTGCTGTTGGCCGCTTTCCTGCGGTTATGGCAGTTAGAGGCGCTGCCACCCGGCCTGTACCATGATGAAGCGTACAACGGGCTGGATGCGCTCTCGCTAGTGCAGGGCAAAACGTTCCCCCAATTTTATGAAGGGTGGGAGCTGTACGCCCAGGAAGCCCACGGCGAGAATCCGCCAGAGCCCACCCGCTGGCCGATCTTTTTTGAGGGCAATTACGGCCGTGAGCCGCTGCACATTTACCTGATGGCCCTCTCCATCTGGCTGTTGGGTCCGACGCCGTTGGCCATTCGCCTGGTGCCTGCCCTGTCTGGCGTGCTGGCGGTGCTGCTCACTTATTTTGCGGCCAAAGCGTTGCTAAACCAACCGGGTGGCACGGTCAGGAGACCGGCCACAGCCAAAGTCGATCAATCGCCAATCGCCAATCTCCAATCTCACGCACCGCTGCTTGCTGCATTTTTCCTGGCAATTTTGGTGCCTGCCATCCACTTTAGCCGCTTCGGCCTGCGGGCGATGCTGTTTGTACCGGTGGAAATGCTCACCGTCCTCTTCTTTTGGCGCGGCTACAACTTGAGTCAGATCACCCCATCACCTGTTCACCCGCGTTCAAAAAACGCCATCACCCGTTCATTTTTACTCGCTGGCTTTTTCCTCGGCCTGGGCATTTACATTTACGCGGCGGCGCGACTGTTTCCGCTGCTTTTTGGGCTGTTTGTGCTGTTTTGGGCGTGGCGCGATTGGGCCAGCCTGCGCCGAAATTTGCTGAATGTGGGGGGAATGGCGGTGGTATCGTTGGTGACGGCGCTGCCGCTCTTATATTTTTTCTGGCGCTACCCGTACTTTTTTGTCTTTCGTATTGCCTACGTGGCCAATCGGGGGCTGGGCACGGTGGAAGATCGCCCGCTGCTGACCTGGCTGCTGAATGTGGGCCGGGTGGTGCGCGGTCTGTACTGGCAGGGGGAGACCCATTTGCGCCATAATTTGCCGGGACGGCCGTATCTCGATCCCCTCCAGGCCATCTTCTTCACCCTGGGGCTGGTAGACACCCTGCGCCACAAGCTGAACCCGCGCACCATCTTTTTGCTGCTCTGGCTGCTGGTGATGCTGCTGCCCACCATCATGAGCGGCGACGCGCCCCACTTTGGTCGCATGACTGGGGCAGCCGGGCCGGTGGCGATTGTGGCGGCGGTGGGGGCGGTGTGGCTGGGCGAATGGTTAATGGTAAATGGTAAAAGGTTAATGGTTAATGGCGGGCAGCCACCTAAAGTTTTCCACTTTTCTTTTTACTTGTTACTACTTATCGGCAGCCTGAGCTTCACCCTTCGCGACTACTTCGTCCGCTACGCCAGCCATCCCCAGCTGACGGCCGATTTTTACCTGCCAGAATGGGAATTGGGCCAGTTTGCGGCGGCGCAGCCGGAGGGAACGGTGCTGTACCTTTCGCCCACGCAGGAGGAGATGGCCACGATTTATTTTGCGCTGGCCGATCCTGAGGGGCTGCAATCGTACTCAGGGACGGGGGCGTTGGTGCCGGTGGGCAGGCCGGGGGAAACGGCCGTTTACCTGGTGCGCCCGGCAAACGAGGCCAACTGGCAGCGGTTAACTAGCTTGTTTCCGCAGGCCGAAATTGACCAATCACGCCCCGATGCCTGGGTGATGACCGTACCCAACAGCGCGGCGCAAGCCGTCGCTGCTGTGGTTGAGCAGCCACGCCCGCACGCCTTTCGCGGGCCAAATCCAGCTGGTGGGGTATGCGGCGCACTGGGAAGAAAATCACCTGTTGGTGACTCTGGTTTGGCAGGCTGAAGCGGAGATGGCGCACTCATTTACCGCGTTTGTGCATGTGCTGGATGGCCAAAGCCAAATGCTGGCCCAGGCAGATCGGCAGCCTGCCGGGTACCCGACCTCAGACTGGCTGCCTGGCGAACTGGTTGTTGATACGTTTACCGTGACGCTGCCGGAGGAAATGCCGCCCGGTCCCTACACAGTGCAGACCGGGTTTTATGATCTGGCGACGTTGGTGAACTTGGGGGATACGGCCGTACTCACTACGCTTGATGAACGGCCGTAAACGCCCCTGCTTCGGTCCCAAAGAGACGTTGTTTCCGGCTATAGGCCATTTGGGCATCCCATTGTTTCCTGCTAGAATTTTCAGCTTTGTGGCCTCGGGTGTTTACGGCGCATCCAAACCACGCAATTTACAGACAGTAACGATACGATCAAACAATGCACGGTAAATCATCTGCGGTCCTGGTGCCCAATTGGGGGTCTCGCTGGGGCATCTGGCTGGTGCTGCTTTTAGCAGCTTTGCTCCTTGGCTATTATCTCCAGGTTTCTTTAAGCATGACGGGTGGCCAGCTGGGCGTGCCGCTGGATGATGCCTGGATTCATTACCAGTATGCCCGGAATTTGAGCCAGGGTGACGGTTTTACCTATGCCCCCGGCGTGCCCACGGCTGGCTCTACTTCGCCCGCCTGGACGCTGCTGCTGGCGGGTGTGGGTTTGTTCACCACTGATTTCCTGGTTCCCTCGTTGGTGCTGAGTGCGTTGTTTTTCCTTTTGACCATCTGGCTAACTTATGGGTTTACGCTGGAGCTGACACAGCGCTGGGAAGTGGCGCTGCTGGCGGCGGCTGGTGTGGCCCTCACTGGGCGGCTGCTCTGGGCTGGCCTGTCCGCCATGGAGGTGACGTTGTTTACGTCGCTGACGCTGGGGGCGGTGTGGCTTTATCAGCGGCGCGGGTTGGGGGTGGGAACGGCCGTACTCCTCGGTTTAGCCAGCCAGGCCAGGCCGGAAGGGCATGTGCTGTTCGCCCTGGTGATGCTGGATGCCGTTTTTTCCACAAGATGGCAATATCGCCCCAACCAGCCCATCGCTACCTGGCGCGCCATCATCCTTGCCGTGGCGATTTATGGCCTGATTCAGCTCCCCTACGCGCTGTTCAGCCTGTCGGTGACTGGAAAACCTTTGCCCAACACGTTTTATGCCAAATCGCGCACCACCACCCTGTACAGTTGGCGTACACTCCGTGAAACGTGGGGCTACCATTGGCGCGATAACCTGGCTTCGCTGCTGCTGCTGCCCTTTGGCCTGGTTTTTTTGTGGCGGCGCAGCCGAATTACGGCCGCCTGGCTGCTGGGGCTGTTGTTGATCATCCCGGTTATTGTGCCGTTTGTCTGGCATCATGGCCGGTACACCCTGCCGCTGTTGCCGTTCCAACTGATTGTGGGCGCGGTTGGTTTGTGGTGGCTGGTGCAAAAGATGCCCCGCTTGCCCCGGCCGATTGGGGCTGTGGTTGGGGTGCTGTTTTTGCTGGCTGGGGCGTGGCGCGTGCCGGCCTGGGCCGAGATGCTGGGCTACAACACCCGCGAAATTCAGGAAATTGATGTGGCGCTGGGTGGATGGCTGGCGGCACATATTCCGGCCGACGAAACGATTGGGATTGACGATATTGGCGCTGTTATGTTTTTGGGGCCACGGCCGATTGTAGACTTAAACGGCCTGGTCTCACCGGAAGTGTGGCCGGTGATTGGCCAGGATGTGGCCGCTATGCGCTTGCTGGCCGCCAGCGATGTGCGTTACCTGGCCATCTTCCCCGGCTGGCACCCTCTGCTGGTGGGCGATCCGCAAATCGCCCGGCCCATTCAGCGCTTTTCGACCAACACACAAACCATCATTGGGGGGCAAGAGGTGGTGGTGTATGAGATGACATGGCCTTATCGACGGGTCATTGAGCCGCAGGTGACAACCTCGGTGATGTTGGGTGATGGGATTCGACTGCGTGGGTTTGATGCGCAGGTCGCTGATAGTCAGCTAGGTCTGACGGTTTATTGGGAGAGCGTAACGGCCGTTTCCGCCAGTTACAAAGCGTTCATTCATTTGCTGGATGGTGCGGGCAACATCGTCGCCCAGGTTGACCGACCGCCGGTGAATGGCCTGGCCCCCACCGATTTGTGGCAGCCGGGCGATTTGGTGCGCGATCCGTACCAGATTGCTTTGCCGCCGGATTTGCCTGTCGGGGCGTATGAGCTGCGGGTCGGACTGTACACGGATGAAAACGGCCGTCTGCCCATCAGTGGTGGGCCTGCGGTGGACAATGCCGTTGTTCTGACGAGTGTTGAGATTGAGAACTAGCGTGTTTGATTGGCAGCGAGTGATGGCGGGGCGGGGAACGGCCGTGCTCCTGCTGCTGCTCCTTTTTGCTTTCAGCCTTACCAGCGTCAGCCAAAAAAGCATGACGGTAGACGAGCAAGGGCACCTCTTTCGCGGCATTGCCTACGTCAAAACCGGGGCCACCCATTTTTTGTGGGGCCATCCCCTACTGGCCAGCAGCCTGAATGCCTTGCCTCTGCTAACCGAACCCACCCTGTACCTGCCCACCGATTCCGCGGCCTGGCAGTCCGGGGAATGGGAGATCGCCAGCAACCAGTTTTTGTGGCAGCTCAACGAAAATCCGCTGCGCCTCATCTTTTTGGGGCGGCTGCCCACCTTGTGGCTGACCCTGCTGCTGGGGGCGCTGCTTTACCGCTGGGGGCGCGAACTCAAAAACAAAACGGCCGCTTTCCTGGCTCTGGCCCTGTTTGCCTTTGATCCCAACTTTTTGGCGCACGGTGGTCTGATTACCAGCGACATCGCGGTGACCTTTTTTATGCTGTTGGCGGTGTATGGCTTTTGGCGCTGGGCGATCCAGCCATCGTCTGCCAACCGTTGGCGGCTGCCCTTGCTGCTGGTTGGCATTGGCCTGGGTGGCGCGGCGGCGACCAAGTTCAGCGCAGCGGCGCTGGGGCCGATCTTGGGGCTGCTGGGTTTAGGGCTGGCGGTCCGGCGGCGTTCCTGGCAGCCGCTTCTGTTTTTGACGGCGGCTGGCATTTTGGGATTGCTGGTGGTGTGGGGCGTGTATGGTTTCCAGATACGGCCGTTTCCCGCCGCCGCTTACTGGGATGACTTCGCCTGGCAGCTGGATTATTTTAGCCGTCCGCACGGCGCTTACCTGTTGGGCCAATATGCCGAGACTGGTTGGTGGTATTACTTTCCTGTCACCTTCCTGCTGAAAACATCGCTGCCGGTTTTGCTGCTGCTGGTTGTTGTGCTAGGTGGGCTCTTATTTTCAGCCCGATGGCGCATTACGGCGTTGGCTAGTTTGGATCAATGGGTGTTGGCAGCGCCAACGGCCGTTTATTTCCTGATCAGCCTCTTCACCCCACTGAACATTGGCTACCGCCACCTGCTGCCCATTTTGCCCTTCCTTTACCTGTTTGTTTCTGTTAACCTGTCACCCCTTCGCCCGTTCACCCGTTCACCCGTTCATCTCATCCTTTCTCTTTGGCTCTTCTTCATTGCCCTTTCCGCCTGGCCCAACTACATACCTTACTTCAATTGGGCCGCTGGCTCACCAGAAAACCGTTGGCAGCTGCTGTCTGACAGCAACCTGGATTGGGGGCAAGATTTGCCCGCCCTGGCCAAATGGCAAACCGCGCGAAGCGTGCCGCTCTACCTGAGCTATTTCGGCACCGCGCATCCCAGCGCTTACGGCCTCAACTTTACCGCGCTGCCCACCTGGGAACCCGGCCCGGAGCAAATTCCACCGGCCCGCCAGACCTTCAATCCACACGATCCGGCCCCTGGTTTTTATGCCATCAGCGTGACCAATTTGCAGGGGCTGGTGTTGGGCGAAGCCAGCGACACCTTTGCCTGGTTTCGCGATCAGAAGCCGGTGGCGCAAATCGGCGGCAGCATTTTTGTTTACGAAGTGGCGGCGCGGGGCGAGCCGGTTAACGTGGCCTTTAGCGGTCTGCGCCCGGCGGAGCTGGCCCCGGAACTGGCGGCTGCTTTGCAAAGCAACGATGTGCGGGTGCGCTGGTTCGACGGCCGTACCAGCTTGATCTGGCCTGCCTCTGGCGGGTGGTGGGCGGTTACGGCCGATGCGTCGCTAAACCCGTTGCTCCAGCCATTGGTGCAGACGGCCGAAATCTTTACAGCAGATGACGGCCGTCAGCAACTGCTGCGGCCAATTGCCGCTCCGCTAGTTCTTGATGGTCAGACGGTGGCGATGGGGGAAACGGCCGTCTTCCTTGGCTACCAGGCGGGGCAGCATGGCCAATTGCCCTATGAGCTTTCCCTCATCACCGGTTGGCAGGTGACGCAATCTACCGAACGGCCGTTAAAAATTTTCGTGCACGCGTTGGACGAGTCGGGACAGTTGGTAGGCCAATGGGATGGTTTGGGTGTGGACCCCGCCACCTGGCAGCCGGGTGACGTTTTTGTGCAGCTCCACCAGTTTGCCGTGCCAGAGGGAACGGCCGTTCACGCTTTGGCTATTGGTTTATACGATGGGGCCACGTTGGAACGGCTGGCTGAACCGGTTGTGGTAGAGTGGGAGATTGGAGATTAGAGATTGGCGACTGGTGAACTGAAAAGTCCCAATCTCCAATCCCCAGTCTCTCATTTCTCAAGAGTCACCAGCCGCAGCGCATCTTCGCCAGTGGCCAGGGGCAGGCGGGTGTTGTCGCGGGCATCGTACCAGCCGACGGTGAGCGTGTAGCTGCCGGGAGCCAATCCGGCCAGCGACAGCTGGTACGGATCGGGGATGAGGTCGCTGTTTTGCCAGCAGGTGGGGGGCCAACGGCCGTTTACCGGCCAGTTGTCTTGTTGGGCTACCAGCTCCCCCTGGGCATTGAGCAGATGGGTAAAGACGGTGTAGGGGCGAACGGCCGTTTGTTCAGCTTGCCAGTACAGCGTCACGTCGAGCGATTCGGCCGTTTGGGCCAGATCGTAGCCGCGTAAAGTTAACAGCGGTTCAGTAGCAGCCAAAAAGACGCTGTTTGCCTCATTTTCGGGGATGGGATTGGCGGGCAGGGGCGGCGGTTCGGCCACCACAATGATCGCTTCAATGGGCCGCCAGGCCAGCCCCACGGCCACAACAACCAACAATTGGGCCACCACCGCCAGCAGCGGCGCAGAGGCACGGGGGACCCCCGACAGCTTGCCCAAAAACGCGGCGCTGCCGATGGCCAAAAAAGGCATCAGAAACAGCCACAAACGGCCGACTTCCCCCCGCGCCGAGCCAGAAAAATTGAGCAACAGCAGCAGCAGCGCCAGGGGCACAATCAGCGCGGCCAGCGGATGGCGCAGCAAATTCTGCGGCTTGCGGAACAAGAGCAGAAAGCCCAAAATGATGGCTGGCCCAGCAAAAATTAGTGCGTCTAGCAGGTTGTAAACCAGCCACCATTCATAGCGCCGGTGCAGCGTAACCAGCTCGTAATGCTGGGCCAGCCCTTCCTGAACCACGGCCCACGGGGGGACGCCCCAGCCGGCCCAATACACCAGCCAGACGGTTGCGCTGCCCAGTCCGAGCCAGGCAAGCTGGGTGAAGAGATGGAGAAACGGCCGTTCCCGCCGTTTTTCCCACCACTGCCAGGCCACAAACCCGGTAAACAACAGTGCCAGCGCGCCATTGCCCAGGCTGCTAAACGTGGTAACCGAAATCAGCAAGCCGCTGAGATAAGCAAAAAACCAGCCATTGGTTTTGCGGTGGGTGCCTTCGTGTAGACACCATAAGGCCGTTGTCACCAGCAGCACATCAACCTGCACCGGCGTGGGGGTAAAAATGATGAGTGAGGGCAGTGTGGCCACAAAGGCCGTTGCTAATCGCGCCGATTGTTCGGGCAGCAGGCGGCGAGCCAGGCCGTAGGTGGGAATGACGGTGAGCGCCCCGGCCAGCACAGTGAGCAAGGTGACGACCGCCAGGGCTGCTGCGATGGCGGGTGGCCCGTCGAGCAGCCAGAGATCGGTGCAGCGCAGCGGCCAGATATGCTCGGCGATGGTTTGGGAGAGGTCTGGCCAGCGTGCGAATACCTGGATGACCAGCCAGTTGGCGAGAATGAGGCCTGGTGGATGGGTGCGAGTATGCTCGGAGGGGAAGGTGGGCATCAGGCTGGGGTAATTGCGCAGCAAGCTGTTGAGGTCGTTTGTCTCGGCGGCCAGGCGGAAGTAGCCGTTGGTTTCATCGGCCAGGGTGCGCTCGATGAGTTCCGTCAGCACGGCCGGTTTTTCGGCGTAAACCAGAGCCCCTTGCAGCAGCAGATTGCCGACTACTAGCACCGCCAGCCCCAACAGCAAACGCCGGGTTTGCAGCCACCAGGCCGTCAGCCCAACCATGCCCGCGGCGACAAGTAACGGTAACCACCAGCGGGAAAACGGCCGTAACCGATAAATCCAGTGCCATTCAGCGGTGTCAGGAGCCGGGCCGCGCAGCCCTGGCCAGGCGTCGGTAAATATCAGGGCGACCAGGAGCACGGTAAATGCGAGCAGAAAGATGAGGAAGTTGCGGTTACGTGCCATTGAGGCGGGATATTAGCCGATGGGGGTGGGGTTGGCAATATGAGGCCACGGGGGTTTTGGGTACAATACCCCCCGTATGAGGAAATCTTTGCCTGCTTTTGCCTCCCTGCCATTTATTTCAGAGCGCCAACGTGATGGCTTAACGGTTTGTTTTCTTTGGCTGCTGCTGGCCTTGCTGTTGAGCAAAGCGCTGCTGCCCAACTGGGTTTTGCTGCCTTTGGACATTGTGAACCAGGTTATACCCCCCTGGCAGGAGCCAAACGAATTGGTTGATGTGCATAATCCGCTGCTGGAGGATGCCGTTTTTTATATTTACCCGGTGAAGGTGTGGACGGCGGCCCAGGTGCGGCTGGGGGAGCTGCCTTTGTGGAGCGACCAGCTTTTTGGCGGCTACCCGGCCATTTACGACACGCAAGCCGGTTTGTTTTATCCACTTTCTGTGCTGTATTACATTTTAGACAGCGCCACGGCGGTTGATCTGACCATCTTTTTGCAAATGGGCCTGGGCGCCACGTTTATGTTTTTGTATTTACGGCAGATCAGGCTGCGGCGGCTGGCGGCGGTGTTGGGGGCCATTGTGTTTGTGGGCAACGGCCTGATGGTGGTCTGGCTGGAGTGGCAGGTGGTTCACGCGGCGATTATCTGGCTGCCGCTGGCGCTGTGGGCGGTGGAGAGGCAATGGTCAATGGTTAATGATCAATGGTTAATGGTCAATGTTCAACCAATCTCCAATCTCCAATCGCCAATCCCAAGTTCCCAGTCACCGCTCTCCATTTGCCTTTTTGCTGTGGCTTTTGCTATGCCCTGGCTGGGTGGGCATTGGAACTGGGCGCTGTATGTGAGCATGACGGCCGTTCTTTACCTGTTGTGGCGTTTGTGGCCGCTGATTCGCCGGTCGCCGCGCCGGGGCCTGCGTGCGGTGTTGCTGCCGCTTGCTTTGGGCATAGGTCTTTCGCTGGTGCAGGTTTTACCCGCGTTCGACTTTTTGCGGCAGAGCCACCGTCAACCGCTCACCTGGGCCGAATCGCAGCAGTATGGCCTGCTGAACCGCCTGGTTGCCCTCGTCATGCCCGACTTTTTTGGCACGCCGCTGGCGGGCAGTTGGTGGGGTTTTGACAATTACAACGAGACGGCGCTGTATGTGGGCATTGTGTCGCTGCTGTTGGTGGCGGCGGCGGCTGCTTTAGGGCGACGGCGGGGCGTGACCCGTTTTTGGCTGGCGTGGGGTGGGCTGGGGCTGTTGTGGTCTCTAGGGACACCCGCTTATGGACTGCTGTACGTGCTGCCCGTTTTTAACGGCCTGCTGCCTAGTCGGGCCGTTATTTTGTTTGTGGTGGCAACGGCCGTTTTGGCGGCGATTGGCTTGGATTGCCTCCTAGCGCCATCTGCCGAGCGCCAGCGGGCGTGGTGGCTGGGCGGCGGCGTGGGGCTGTTGGCCGCAATGGCGGTGGGGTATCTCCTTTGGTACCGGGGGCAGGTGGCCTGGGAATTTTGGCAACGGCCGTTGCTCACCTTCCTCGTTTTGCTGCTGCTCAGTGCCCTGCTTTTGCTGGCGCGGCAGCGTCGCTGGCTGCCGAGGAATCTGTTTGGCGGGCTGGTGCTCATCTTGCTGCTGGGCGATTTGTGGTGGGCCGGGCATGATTACAATACGCTTTCTCCTGTTTCTGAGCTGTTTACACCCACAGAAACGGCCGAATTTCTCCACTCCCTGCCCGAAACGCCCCGCATTGTTAGCCTGGCTGAGGGGGTGGCGTACCGGCCCAACACGGCCATGCTCGATTTTGTGCCTGGCCTCAGCGGCTATGGGCCGGGCATCTGGCAGCGATTGGTGGCTTATTTGCGCCTGGCCGAGGGGGGTGAGGTGATCCGTTTTGGCCGGGTGCTGCTGCCCTTGCAGGCGGTAAAGTCGCCGCTGTTTGATACTTTGGGGGTGAGCCACATCGTAACGACACAGGAGATGTGGCAGGATGAGGCAGTGGCAGGTGGGGGCGATACGGCCGTTGCTACCTGGCAGGTGTTAACGGGGGAATGGGAACGGCCGTTGCCCATCGGCCGCGGTGGATTGTTCCAGATAGATGTGCCCATGCAGTTGGGCGGCTCAGCCGAGGGCAGCCTCACTTTGCGCCTGTTCACCGCCGATGGCGGCCAGGAATTGGCCAATCATACGCTGCTCACCACCGATCTGAACGATGACGGCTGGGCTTCCTTTTTCTTTGCTCCCTTTCCTTCTGAGTGGGGCGACACTTTTTTGGCAAAACTTTCGTTTGCGGGCAGCGGTGAGGTGCAGGTGGGCAGTACGGCCGTTGGCGGGTGGGCCTTTGCCAGCTATGTGAAGGCGCAGCCGGACCTGGTTCACCTGGCGGGCAAAACCCGCGTGTTCCGCAACGAGGGCAACCTGGGCCGGGCGTTTGTGGTGCCTGCGGCGCAGATTGCTGAATCGCCAGAGGCGGCGCTGGCCGCCGTGCAAAACCATGCGGACGAACTGGATCAGCTGGTTGTGCTGGAACTGGAGGGTCAGCCGGAACCGCCGCCCACGGCAAACGGGGGGGAGGTGACGGGCGCAGCGGCCATTACTCAGGCCGGGCTAAACGAACTGGTGGTTCAGGCAGAAATGGCGGCTCCCGGCTTTGTGGTGTTGGCGGATGCGTATGATGCGGGTTGGCAGGCAACTGTAGGTGGGCAGGCTACGGCTGTCTACCGGGCCAACACCGTCGTTCGCGCTGTCTATGTGCCAGCGGGGAGCCATGAAATTATTTTTCGCTATCGGCCGCTGCCTTTTTGGTTGGGGGCGATTGGCAGCGGGTTGGCGCTGATTGGTTTAGTGGTGTTTATGGTGAAAGGATCAGGAAGGAAACGACCGTGAGAAGATTTGCTCTGCCTTTGATTTTGCTTAGTTACACTGTGTTGGCGATGGTAATGAGTTTGATTGTGCCGTTGGGAGAATCCCCGGACGAGATTGACCATTTCCTCTACGTGCGATACCTGCTAGAAAACCGCACCTTTCCCGTGATGCATCCCGTCGCGGCTGACAACGTAACGATGGAAGCTAACCAGCCTCCGTTGTTTTACCTGCTCAATGCGGCTGTTACTGCGCCGTTTCCTATGACTGCTTCGGCTGATTTTCCACTAAACGCTTGTTTCACGTTTGATCCGCATGATGGCGGCCGGGCGCATTTTTATCTGCACCAACCGGCGGAACAGAATCTGTTTTCTAGCGATTACCTGGCGTTCCGGGTAGCTCGGCTGGTGTCGGTGTTGCTGGGCCTTATCACCGTCTGGCTGGCCTACCGGTTGGGGCGGCAAATGGTTCCCGGCGATGAGCGGGTTGGTTTGTTAGCGGCAGCGTTTTTGGCGTTTAATCCGCAATTTGTGTTCATGATGGCTAGCGTGAACAATGATGTGTTAACGGCTGTTCTCGGTGTGGCACTGGTCTACTTCTCGATACAGGCTGCGGCGCAGCCCACGATGCGCCGCTTTATTGTTCTGGGCGTGTTGATGGGGCTGGCACTGCTGACGAAATTTGCTTTGCTGGCCTTTTGGCCTTTGCCGCTGTTTGCTGCCTGGCTGAGTGCTGGGAACGGCCGTCGAAGAAAGGCTCTACAAAACGGGGCGGTTGTTGTTGGGTTGCCCTGCCTAATTGCCGGGTGGTGGTATTTTCGCACAGCTCAACTCTATGGCGATCCGTTGGCCTGGGACGTACACTTACAGGCCAAAGGAGCGGAGGTGCTGCGGGTTTCGCCGCTGACATTGGTAGATTTGCGCGAGTTTGTTGTGATTCATTTCCAATCGTACTGGGCCTGGTTTGGCTGGTTGAAGATTCAGGCGGCGGGATGGGTGTATATCCTGCTGGCGGTGATGGTGCTGGTGGCGGTGGCGGGGCTGGTTTTAGTGATTAGGGATTGGAGATTGGCGATTGAAGATTGGCGGCGTCCCAATTTCCAATCTCTAATCGCCAATTCTCCAGTTTCAGTTACGGCCGTTCTGTTCAACATTCTGGCCGCAGCAGCCATTTATGCTTCTCTGCTGCGCTACATTCAGACGATCAACTGGTCCGGTTACCAGGGGCGGCTGGCTTATGCGGCCGTCGGGCCTATTGCCGCCCTGCTGGCCTTGGGTTGGTGGCGCTTAACGATGTTTTTAGCGCGGAAAACTCGGGGACGTGGTGCTGGTTGGCTGCAGAATCTGATGGCTCTGTTGCCTGTGTTTGGCCTGTTTGCCCTGACGCTTGCCAGCCTGCTCCAGCTAAGAGAATCATTTATTCGCCCTCTTGTTTACATGCCGCCTGCCAACTGGCACCGGGTTTGCCAGGTGGCGGCCGATGGCTTTTTTATGGAAGCTGTCGATCTTCCGTTAGAGGTGAGGCCAGGCGAATCTTTCACGGCTTCACTGGCCGGTTATCCTCAAGACGGGCCAACTGCGCGCGGGCAGATTGTATTGTTGAATTGGGATGGCTCTGTGCTGGATGCCGCTGATTGGCGGTCGTCTTCGCTGCCTGGGCTCACGATTTTAGATACATTGCCGCTCACGGTGCCGATAGGCACGCTGCCAACTGCTGCTCGGTTGGCATATCAGGTTGATAGTCAAATGATTGACTTGGCTCGGCTTAAAGTTGCGGCAGCGCAGACGGATGTGCCGACCCCAACCTATGAAGTTGGCGTTAACTTCGCTGATCAGATCAGGCTGCTTGGCTATGACATGCAGGTAGAGAATGGGCAGCTACGGTTGACGACTTATTGGCAGGCTTTACGGCCGTTGCCGGTGGATTACACCATCTTTATCCATCTGGTTGGAAGGGATGGAACGCTTGTGGCCCAGCATGATGGGCAGCCGCAGGGTGGGCGCTATCCCACCTCGATTTGGGATGTGGAGGAGGTAGTGGTGGATGAAGTGACGCTGACCTGGCCACAGGAGGAGATTCCGGTCAACATTGCTGTGGGTTTGTACCGTTTTGAAACGCTGGAGAGGTTGGCGTTGGTGGGTGATGGGGCAGGAGAAACGGCCGTTACCCTGCCGTTAGAGCAAAATCCATGAAATTGCATAGAAACAACCGCCAGTTTGATCTAGTGATCGTCGGTATCGTAACGCTGGTCTTGGTAGGGGCGCTGCTGTGGGAAGGGCTGCGGCCGGGTTACGTCCTGCTACCCCTGGACATTGTAACACAGGGTTGGCCGCCCTGGCAGGAGCCCAATCAACCGGTGGACGTCCATAACTTTTTATTGGCTGACGTGGTGGATTACGTCATCCCGGTG
This sequence comes from Candidatus Leptofilum gracile, assembly GCA_016713825.1. GTDB lineage: Bacteria > Chloroflexota > Anaerolineae > Promineifilales > Promineifilaceae > Leptofilum > Leptofilum gracile. The sequence continues at coordinate 717,214 of JADJOJ010000010.1, forward strand.
AAGGTTTTTATGGCCGAGACGATTCGTGCCGGGCAGTTTCCTCTGTGGAATCCGTATGTGATGGCCGGTTATCCCTTCACTTATAATACCCAGGCGGGTGTGTTTTATCCATTTTCACTGCTCTACTATTTGTTGCCGGTAGGAACGGCCGTCAACCTGACCATCGTTGGGCAGATGCTGCTGGGCGGGCTGTTCATGGCGCTTTATTTGCGCCGGTGGGTACGGTCTCGGTGGGCTGTGCTGTTGGGCGTGGTGATTTTCTTGTTCAACGGCCACATGGTGGTCTGGCTGGAATGGCAGGTGGTGCACGCAGCCATTATCTGGCTGCCCCTGCAACTGCACCTGGCCGATATTTTGAGCGACCACTGGCGGCAAGCGCCCCGGCAGACGAACCGGCTGTTACGCAGCGGCGTGGGGCTGGCGCTGGCTTTTGCCGTACCCTGGTTGGGCGGCCATTGGAATTGGACGCTTTACAATGCGCTGCTGTTGGCGGTCTATTTATTCTGGCGCTCAGGGGGGATGAGCGATTGGTGGGGATGGATAAGGCGCAGAACGGCCGTTATCCATCCCGTGCGGTCATCCTTGCTGCTAGGGGTGGTGTTGGGATTAGGCGGCATGATAACGGCCGTTCAAACGTTTCCTGCGTTTCACTTTCTCAGTCAATCTCACCGGTCGCCAAATACCTTTGCCGACGCTTTGTCTTACGGGTTGCTGGATAGGGCGGTTGTTTTGCTGCTGCCCAACTTCTTCGGCAATTCGGTGGCCGGGAATTGGTGGGGGCCGACCTTTAGTAACGACGTTGAAACAGCCTTTTATCCGAGTGTGATGGCATTGTTTTTGGCGTGTCTGGCCATCGCGCTGCGGCGTGATAGCGTGACTCGCTTCTTCGTCGGTTGGGGGGGGCTGTCGTTATTGTGGGCGTTGGGCACACCGTTGTATGGCTTGCTGTATATTGTGCCCCAGTTTCGCGGTCTGTCGCCCAGTCGGGCGGCGTTTATGGTTCCGGTTTGCGTGGCGGTGCTGGCAGCGCTGGCGTTGGATGCTTTGTTGGCGAGAGAGAAGGAGGAAAACGGCCGTCTCAGCTCCGATCAGGACAGGCATTTCCTCTGGCGACTGGCGTGGGGCATTGGCGGCCTGTTCCTGCTTTTTGTCGTGGGGTATGGCTGGTATTTTCGCGTTGGCGCAGCGGCGCAGTGGGACTTTTTGTGGCCCTATCTCGCCTTGTTTTTGTTTTTGCTGGTGGCCAGCGTAGGATGGTTCGGATTATGGCGGCGGCGGGCTGCGCCCGGGCTGTTGGGCGGGTTGGCGCTACTGCTCACCGTTTTTGATTTGTTTGCCTTTGGTTATGGCTATAACACCGCCAGCCCCATGACCAATTTTTATCCAGCGCAGCCTATTGAATCCTTTTTCCAGCAGGATCCGGAATTGTTCCGGCTGGTGACGTTGGCTGAGGGCGTCGTTTACCCGCCTAATACGGCTCTGATGCCTCGGCTGCCCAACCTGAGCGGCTATGAGCCGGGCCTGCCGCGCCGGTTAGTGAATTATTTGGAGGTGGCCGAAGGGGAGAGTGTGATCCGACACGGCCGTTTTTTGCTGCCACTCAAGGGGATTACTTCACCATTGCTGGCGGCTCTCAACGTAAAATATATTCCTACCGTGAGTGACCTATGGAGCAGCGAACCAGCCGTTGGCGCGGTGCAGGAGACTGCAACAAGCTGGCAGCCGCTGCCCATTCGCATTCCGCTGACCTTGCCTGAAGCAGGTTTTTTTCGCCTCGATGTGCCGCTGCGACGTGCGGAAGGTGATGTCGGTGTGGTGACGGTGCGTATCTTGTCGGCCGATGGCGTACAGGAGTTGGCCCACGCCGAAGTGGCCGTGGCCGAGATAGCTACCGACGGCGCGACCGCCTTCTACTTTTCAGCTTTCCCCTCAGAATGGGGGCGCGAATTTTTAGCGGAAGTTGCTTTTTCCGGGCCAGATGGGCAGGTGTTGGGCGGCGCAGATGGATCCGGGCGTCCGGCGTTTACAGCTTACTACCTGCCGCGCCCGGCCCTGGTATACGAAGACAAAAAGACGCGGGTCTATTTAAACGAGGGATACATGCCCCGCGCCTTTATTGTGAATGAAGCAGTGATTGTGGCCGATGAAGCGGCGGCATTGGCTGCTTTGGCGACACAGCCGGGTGCCGTCACCCAGCGGGTGTTGTTGGAACTGGAAGGTCAACCTGCTCCTCCAACGTTGGCCGCAGCCGAGAATGAGGATTCAGAGGTGACTATTACGGAATATGGGTTGAACCAGGTTGTATTGCGAGCCGAGATGGCCGCACCTGGATTTGTTGTGCTGGCCGACATGGCTTATCCGGGTTGGCGGGCAGCCGTGGATGGAAAGGAAACGGCCGTATACCGGGCCAATTCCATCATGCGGGCCGTATACGTACCAGCCGGTACCCATGAAATCCGCTATACTTTTCGCCCACCAGATTTTATGATCGGCGCAGGTCTGAGCGGATTGGGCCTGTTGCTTTGTTTGATCGCTTTAGCGTGGCCATTTAAGCCTTCGCGCCGCAGTTTAGGAATATGACAGAACCTCAGGGAATGATCATTGCTTGATCGTCGGTCAATCGCTCCCCGAATGCGTTGGTGACGGGCAGTCGCTGACCGGTTTGCCAGTCGTAGACGCCAACAGCCAGGGTGTATTGGCCGCTGCTGGGCAGGGTGAGTGGATGGGAATCGGCCAGAAATTCGCCAGGCAGCCACATGCTGGTGGGCAAACGGCCGTTCCCCGGTTCCCCATCATGCTGGCCGACTAATACACCCTGTTCATCTAGCAGGTGGACAAACACTGTGTAGTTTTTGTCGGCTGGACGGAGACTTTGCCAGTACAGCGTCAAGGTGGCTGCTTCTACATCTGGCATTACCCCGACCAGCTGAAAAAGGGGCGGCTCACCAAAAGTGAACGTTAAGGGCTGGGTGGTTGTATTCCAATCGATTAGCGGCTGCCCGACAGTGGCATACGCAGTCATAGCGGGAGCGGTGTAAGGCAGATTGAATTTGTCCATCAGGGGAATGGATTCGTTGGTGACCGGATCAAGCAGGTTCAGGAGAAAGCGAAATTTACCGGGCAAAACGGCCGTTTCTGGCAAGGTAAACGAATACGCCTGGTAGCTGCCTGCGCCAAAATCAGGCAGGCTGGTCACCTGGGGTGTTGTCGTCACCGTCCACTTTTCACCCAGGCTGTTTTCCAGGCCGATTTCCAGGCGATAATCGGTGACGGTCTGGCTCAGGCGCTGCCAGTAAAGAATAAGCTGCATCGCCTCGCCGGGCTGGTGGCTGTGTGCCGGTTGCAGATCGAAGGCGAGCAGGCACCATTGGTTATTGAAGTTAGCGCTGATCAAATGGGGCCAGACGGCCGTATCCACAGCCCGTCCCACGTTTATCCTTTTTTGCCAGCCAATGACACGCCCCTGCGCATCAAGCAGGGGCACCTCCGGCACTTCAGCTTGCAGCCAACTGGCCACGTCTCCTTGGTCTGATGATATAGGATGGGCAGTTCCCTCTTGCCAAAGAAGCATGTCTGGCTGTAAATGGCAAAGATAAGCGGGCGAAAGGGAAACGGCCGTTTCATGTGGATCTATTAAGTTTTCCTGGCGTACGGCTCCATCGCTAGCTGCCTGTAAGGCAAACTGAGTCGTCGGGTATTCGAAGACATCGGTAGTCAGGAAGGCGGGCCTATCTAGCTGGGGAAGCTGCTGGCCGATTTGTTCGTAAGCCGTGTGAAACGCCTTGATGGTCTCTGGCATTTGGCCCCATATGAGAAAATAGTTGCGGTAGGTGGTTATGCCGCTGAACAACAGAACGGCCGTTGCTACCGAGGCCCAGGCCAGATGTGGTTGTCGCCACTGCTTTCCTACCCAATCGGCCAAAGCGGCTAGGCCAACGGCCGTCAGGATTATCACTGGCATCAAGGCTCCAATTGCTCGCAGTGGATGTCCCGATTCGTCGGACAATATCGTGGGAAGGAGCATGATTCCCAACCACATCAACAAAAATGGATACACCGGTTGTCGCCAGCGCCACAACGCCAGCATTAATCCCACCGCCAGACCTGCCTGTGAGACCCCATCTAAAATTGGGCGCGTAGGCAGATTCAACACAGGTAGCGGATGTCCTTGGTCTGTGAACAGACGAGCAGTTTGCCAGATGTGATCCCATAAAACGAGCAGTAGTGAGCGCCCCGATTCTGCACTGAGCGATAATATTGATACTTGTTGCGTATGCGCACTGAAGTCGGCGGCGTGATTGGCAAAATAAAAGCCAAGGGGGGCAAACACCATCAGACTTACCAACGCCATGATCATGCTGCCCTTAAAAAGCTGTTTCAACTGGGTATGGCCGTCAAGCTGTCGCCAATTTACAGCCAAAATCCACACCATCCATCCAGCGATGATTAGCGGAATGAGTCGCGCTGGTAGATATGTGTAGAGTGTCAGACCAAATGCTAGACCGCTGAATACAAAATACCGCCACTGTCTACTTTGCCATCCTCGCCAAAAAGCCCAGAGTGTCGCATTCAGTAGCGGCAGCATTAAAATGGCACGAAAACCCATACGACTGTAGTGAACGTGCCAATAGGAAACGGCCAGAATCAGGCTGACAAGCAAAGCCAGGCGGTAAGAACGGTGCGGCCAGAATATTTGGGTCAAGGTTGTGACCTGGGCAACGGTGAACAGGCCAATGAAGGCCGAAACCAGGCGCAAACTCAAAGCTTGGTGGCCCCACATCGCCAGACCGAGGGTTTGCAGATAGATGAGGAGGGGTTCACGACCGTTATTGTTGGCAAAAAAGATGGGAATATGGCCGGTTCGCAGTACATTCAGTGCATCCAAGCCATTCACTGCTTCGTCATGAAAGAGAGCCGGTGGTAATGTGTCGAGTTGGTGAAATCGGAAAAAAGAGGCAATTAGTAGAATAAGTACAACTGCCAGGCGACGATGGAGAATGGAATGTTCACGAGATGACATTTAGTGATTTTATCAAAAAGCATAGGGTCGCCAATTATCAGGGGCTGTTTTACAATTGCCTGAATGAGACAGGAACGAGATCGTCTTTTTTTGAATATAGAGAAAAAATGGGAATGGACTTTGTTTGTCCCCTTGCTGCTACTGTTTTGGTGGCGGTTGTTGGCCATGGCGGGGGCCAACTCGCCGACGATGGACGAGGTACTGCATACTTATCACGGTGTAGCTTACTGGCGCGTGCCGCCAGCAGCGATGCTGCATAACATCACCAACAATCCGCCGCTTGTTAATGCAGTCATTGGCTTGACGGCCAATTTACTGGCCCAACCCAGTCTCGAAATTCCCCCGGAGGTGATCAGCCATGGCGATCCGGTATATGCCAGCCAAGTGTTTATGTGGCAGGTGAATGCGCATGGGCTTACCGTGATTTGGGCTGCCCGGCTGGGGATAATGGTTTTGGCGCTGTTATTGGCCGCGCTGATCTGGCGTTGGAGCAGGCAGTTGTGGTCCGGTTGGGGGGCGGCGGGTACGGCACTGTTTTTGTTTTCCTTTGATCCCAACGTTCTGGCCCACAGCGGTCTGGCGACCTTGGACCTGGGCACGGCCTTCTTTCTCTTTTGGGCAGCCTATGCCGTATGGCATTATTGGCGACGACCGGGACGACGGCCGTATCTCTTAGCTGGCATTACAGTTGGGCTGGCTTTGGCAACAAAATTTTCCACGCTGATAGTTTTTCCGGCGCTGGTGTTGGCGGCTTTCTATCGTAGTTGGCAGCTCGGTACGCTGCGCTCTGGTTGGTGGCGCGAGCTGATGGTGATCGCTGGTTGGGGAGTAATTGGTACGGCCGTTTTCCTGCTCGTTTACCGGTTGGATTGGGCGATGCTAGCGCACGATTTTCTATGGCAGCAGCAGCACCAGCTAACTGGGCATCCTGGTTTTTTGTTGGGTGAAGTGAGTGATGCCGGATGGTGGTATTACTTTCCAGTTATATTTTTGGTAAAGACGCCGTTGGCCACGTTGGGGCTGGTGCTCTGGACATTGTTGTACTGGTTCTGGCAGAGAAACTATCACTGGACGACAATTTGGCAGCTGCTGTTGGCTGCCGGGCTGTTTGGTGCGGCGTTGCTTACCAGGGTCAATATTGGCTATCGCTACCTGTTGCCGGCGTTGCCCTTTTTGTTTGTATTTATCGGGGTATTGGTCAACAGTTTCTCCGGAGTTGTTGCTATGAGGTCGCGCTGGGCGCTCCTGGCAGGGTTGCTCCTGCTGGCGGCCGTGCCCTCGTTGGCTATTCACCCTCACTACCTGGCTTATTTCAACATTTTGGCCGGTGGCCCAGACAACGGCTGGCGCGTGGCGGTAGACTCTAATCTGGATTGGGGGCAGGACGTGCAGGGATTAGCGGCTTATGCGGCGGCCAGCGGCGCAGCGGAGGTCCATACGCTTTTGGTGACTATTACGCCACCGGGGGTGTATGGCCTTACGGCACGCCCCATGTTGGTGGAGCAGCCGGGCGGTGTGTGGACGGTGGGGGAAGGTTTTTACCCGGAACGGCCGTTGCCCGGCCTTTATGCCATTAGTGCCAGCCATTTACAGGGGGTATTCTTGCCCCAGCCGGACGGCCTGGACTGGTTTCGAGCGCGGCCGCCGGATGAGAAGATTGGTTATTCCATTTTTGTCTATGACGTACCAGCCGACGGGCCGCCGCAGAGTGTGGCTTTGTCTGGCGTGGCGTTGGCCGAGCTGGCGGATGGCCCATTTCAGCAGGGAAACCAGGTGCGCGTGACCGCTTACGACGGCCGTACCAGTTTCCTCTGGCCAGGCAGTGGTGCCGCAGTTGTCTGGGCCGCACTCAGCAGCGACACCCGGCCAGAGAACCAGGGCTTGCAAAGCTTTTACCCGCCGGAAGAGCAGCCCGGTGATGGATATAGCCTCTTTCGTTGGGAGCAATCGCCTATGCAAGCCCGGTTGTCTGATCCCGCTGCTTCCGTGTTAACGGATTTTGGCTGGACGCCGGAGCCGACTTTGGGCAGCAGTGATTGGGCGGAGCGCCAGCTATTTGCTGGTGCGCCCAGCTTTGGCAGCCAGTTACAGCTGCTGGGGGTAGAGCTGGATTTAGCCAGCGAAGAACTGGATCTGTTGAGCTATTGGCGAGTCGTGGCTGCCCCGGAAGGCTCACTCAAAATTTTCATTCACCTGTTGGATGAAGCCGGGAATGTGGTGGCCCAGCACGATGGGTTAGACGTGCAGCCTGACGCGTTGACAGCGGGGGATGAGTTTGCCCAACTGCACACCATACCACTGCCGCCTGAGTTGGAGGCTGGCTTGTATGGATTACAAATTGGTGTGTATGAAGTGTCAAACGGCCGTCGCCTGGAGGTGGCAACGGCCGTTCAGCCTACAGATCGTATCCTGTTAAACCTCGTTCAAATAAAGTAACCAGCTAGAAAAAAATACCGCGCGTTACTCATTTGTCGGTATCTGATAAACCGACACGCTAGCCGGCTGCTGGCATACTTTATAACATTGATTCAGACTGTTGCAGTAGTCATACGACGTCTCATTCACCACATAGACGTAATTGGATAGGACATCTACTGCTACGCCAATCGGGTTGTCACCCACGGGCAGTGTGGAAACAAATTCCCCATGGCGTAAAACAGTGACAGAGTTGCTGAGTTTGTTGGTCACAAAGGCATATCCAGACGCTTCATGAACGGCAACACCCCAGGGGCTATTACCGGTGGGCAGGTTGCGCAGCAGGCTTGGCCCTTGCAAAATCGATACGGTATCTGCATCAGGATTTGTGACGTAAGCCAGGCCGCTTAAGCGATCTACAGCCACGCGCCGCGACGCATTGGCCGTGCTAATTGCGGTAACCTGGTTTGTATCCAGGTTGGTGACAGAAATATTGTGGGGATATTGAGAGTTGGGGGAAGTGTGGGCCGCATAAATGTAGCGGTGTGTCTCATCCACGGCTAATTTGTCTGGCCCCCAACCAATGGGGAGAGTGTTGATGACGCTGGTGCCTTGGATCACAAACAACAATCCTCGCTCCCAGTTGGCTACATAAACCAGGCCAGTCTTGAGATCTACTTTGACGTCCAGAATCCAGCCCTGCAAAAGTGGAATATTGGCAATGGTCTGTGTGCCGTTGACGACCTGTACGACACCGCCGCCACCAATGTGAATGATGTAGGTGTATCCGTTAACCGGATTGTACGCAGCGGCATAAGGTTCACCATACCCACCAGGGGTTGCCGGGGCGGGCATGATGGTGGCCTTCAATTGGTCGCCCTCGAAATATGAAACCCCGCCGTGCAGGTTGGTCACAAAGCTCCTGTTATCCACTGGCGATGAACTGACCAAAGTGGGCCATTCGCCTGTTGTGACTGTGCCAATTAAAGCACCGTCTTTAAGAAGCGAAACGTTGTTGCTATCGTGGTTGGTTACATAGGCAATGCCGGTTATTGGATTGACGCCCACTTCCTGCGGGCACAAGGCACCGGGCAACGTGACACTGCCGATAAATTCCGGAGCAAAGTACACTACTGGTTTAGAAACTAAGGGTAGGTAAAGGAATGTATTGGTCGAGCCGCTAGGTTGAGCTTGAATAATATTTGTTCGACTCAATGCCGACAACGTTGTAAATAGTAACAGGGGAACAGTCAGGATGAAAACCGTTAACAGCGTTTTTTTTGAACGACTCGCAAAAGAGGCTATTTTTGTCACAAAAAGAGTTCCTTTTAAGGTGAATAAATTTTTGTTGGGGAATGCCCACACAAAGTCGCTAAGTTTATCTATGTCCTATATGTTGTCAAAACGTCCGCCACCTTTCTGATATAATCTCGCCTTATGACATTACTGCGCCACCCGCTTGCACCACTTGTGTTTGCGGTACATGAAATTCATCGTCTATGAGAAGACAAATTTTCCGCCTGACGGCCGTTTGCCTGCTGCTGCTTTTTTGGTGGCGATTGGTAGGAACGGCCGTTTCCCTCGCGGCCACGTTTGATGAGCCGCTGCATGTGCTGCAAGGGCTGGCGTTTTGGCGGCAGTGGCCGCTGCTGAGCGTGGTGCAAAATCCCCCTCTGGTGAATGCCCTCATTGGCCTGCCGCTGCGCCTGGCGTTTCATCCGGTGCTGCCGCCAGAGATGAGCGGGCCTGTTTTTCAGGATTGGTTGAAGATCAGCCAGCAGTTTTTTTGGCAAGCCAACGACAATGGGCTGCAAATGGTGCTGGTGGGGCGATTGGCTGTCATCTGGCTGGCGCTGCTGCTGGGGGCGCTGCTGCTGCGCTGGGCGGGCCAATGGTTTGGCCGTGAAGCTGGCCTGCTAACCCTCATTTTGTACACCTTTGATCCCAACGTGCTGGCCAATGCATCCCTGGCAACGACCGATTTGGGAACGGCCGTTTTCCTGACCCTGGCTGCCTACGCGGTATGGCGCTACTGGACCAAACAAGACGCAGGCCAGCTGCCCGGCTGGCGGCGCTACATCCTGGTGGGGGTGGCGGTAGGGTTGGCCTTTGCCAGCAAGTTTTCAGGCATCGTTTTGGTGCCCGCCCTGGTTCTGGCCGTTGCCTGGCGGCAATGGGTTGGCCCAAAACGCCCTGGGCCAAAGCGGCCTGGGTGGGCACGCGCCTTTCTGGAGCTGGCGGGTTGGCTGCTGCTGGGGCTTCTGGTCTTTCTGCTGGTTTACCGCTTCGACTGGGCCGCTTTGCAGATGGATTTTTCCTTGCAGCAAACCCACCAGCTGGAAGGGCATTCCTCGTTTTTGCTGGGGCAGGCAAACGTTGGCGGCTGGTGGTATTACTTCCCGGTGCTGTTTGTCGTCAAAACGCCGCTGCCTGTGCTGCTGCTGGTGGGCGTGGGCTTGTTTTTGTTTGTCCGCCGCTGGCCGTGGGACTGGCAGCAGGTGTGGGTTTGGCTGCTGGTGGGCGGCATCGCGGCTGCCAGCCTGATCAGCCGGGTCAACATTGGCTACCGCTATTTGCTGCCCATTTTGCCCCTGCTGTTTGTGCTGCTTGGCGGAATTGGGCCAGCGCTTAGGGTGCGTGGGCGCTGGGTGCTTGGCTTGGCGCTGCTTTGGGTGGTAATAGAAAGCGCGTGGCTCCATCCTAACTATCTGGCGTATTTTAACCAGGTCGCAGGTGGTCCAGGCAATGGCTGGCGCGTGGCGGTGGATTCAAACCTGGATTGGGGGCAGGATGTGGCTGCCCTGGCGGCCTATGAGCGCACTGATTTGCCAGAGCCGTACCAGGTGGCCTGGTTGGGCAGCGTGCCGCTGGCGGTTTATGGCATTGAAAACGGCCGTCCCATGCCCATCTGGCCCCACGGCCGCGAAGAACCTCTGACCGATCCGTTTTATCCCCCCATGCCCGCCGCCGGAACCTACGTCTTGAGCGCCACCCAGCTGCAAGGTGTTTACCTGAAAAATACCGATCGATTTGCCTGGTTTCAGGAACGGGAGCCAGCCGACCGCATTGGGTATTCGCTGTTTGTGTACGACGTGCCGGCCACTGGCCCGGCGGTTGGCCTGGCTCTGTCGGGCATCGGCCCGGCGATGATTGCCCCCGGCGATTATGCGGCTGCCTTTCAGTCCAACGATGTACGGCCGCGCTGGTTTGACGCTCGCACCAGTTTGCTTTGGCCCGCTGGGGGCAGCAATGGGGTGTGGACGGCCGTTGGCGATGGCCACCTGCCGCAAAACCCCCTGCTCAAATCCTTATATCCTGCCTCTGGCCCGGCGCTTGCCGGTGTGCAAGAGCTGGATGGGCAAATTTGGCGGTATGGTTTGTACCTGTGGGACGACGCATTTTTGGCCGACGCGCTCAATCGGCCACCGGTTACGGCCGATTTTGGCTGGTCACCGGAAGCTGTGGTAGGGGCGGCTGATTGGGCTGAACAACGGCAGCTTTTGCCCGATAGACCCATTTTTGCAGAGACGTTTGCCCTTTCTGGCTACCAGATTGCCGTCACAGAGGTGGCGGTGGAACTGCTAGGCTTTTGGGAAGTGCAGCAGCCGCCTCAGGACGAGGTAAAGATTTTTGTGCATTTGCTGGACGTGAACGGCCAGCTCATCAGCCAGCATGATGGGCTAGACGTGACCTGGCAAGGGTTGCAGCCGGGGGATGCCTTCGCCCAGCTGCACACGATTCCGCTGCCTGCTGATTTGGCGGCAGGCAGCTACGCCCTACAGCTTGGCCTCTATCACACCGATGACGGCGCACGCCTCCCTCTGGCAGTAGCTGGCACCGCCACCGATCGGGTGCTGCTCCAGACAATCGAAATTGGTGAATAGCCAACGGCCGTTGGACGCCCTGTTTAAAGCGAGATAAGATACCTTTCGATTCGATAAGGAAGATTGGTATGCCACGCTTAGACAAGGAAACGCAGCAGAAAACGGCCGTTCCCCAGGAGCAAATTCTGGTCTCCCTTGTCATTCCCACCCGCAACGAGTCGAAGAATATTGTGCCCTTGCTTAGGCGATTGTCGGCGGCGCTGTCGGCCGAAGTTGACCCGCATACTGTGGAGGTGCTGTTTGTGGACGACAGCACGGACGACACACCAACGGCCGTTACAAAAGCGGCCGCCGACTTCCCATTTACTGTGCAGCTGATTGCCCGGCCACCGGAGCGGCGCAATGGGCTAAGCGGGGCCGTGGTGGAAGGGTTTGGCGCAGCCCAGGGCACCTGGCTGTGCGTTATGGATGCCGATTTGCAGCATCCGCCGGAACTGGTGCCAGCGCTGCTGGCGCGGGCCATTGAGGCGCGGGCCGACATTGTGGTGGGCAGCCGCAAATGTGATTTCTTTGGGCCGCTGGGATTAAGCCGCAAGCGGGCGATGACCTCGCAGCTGCTCACTTTGCTGGCGCGGGCCTGGTTCCCGCGCTTGCTGCGCAACGTTTCTGACCCCTTGACGGGGCTGTTTTTGGTGCGGCGGGCGGCGGTGGATACGGCCGTACTCCGCCCCAACGGCTTCAAAATTTTGCTGGAAATTTTGATTCGCTGCCCCGGCCTGCGCGTTTCGGAAATCTTCTTCGATTTTGCCAGCCGCCACCAGGGGGAAAGCAAGGCGGATTTCCAGGAAGGGATGAACTTTTTCCGCCACCTGCTGCGGCTGCGGCTGACGGCCAACCAGTCGTTCCCCCGGTTGGTGCTGGTGGCGCTGTTGAGTTTGGTGGTGGATACGGCCGTTTTTACCCTGGGTCAGCAGTGGGTTGACCTGCCGTACTGGGCCACGGCGTTTATCGGGGCGCAGCTTGTCCTTTTGCTGCGCTTTTTTTTGACGGAGAAATGGGTTTTGGGTGGGGGGCATCCCGTGCCGGGCTGGCCCAGCCTGCGCCGCTTTTGGATCACCAACCAGTTTTCTCTGCTGCTGGTGCGCCTTCCTCTGCTGATTTTGCTGGTTTCGGCCTGGAATTGGTCGCCGGTTGCGGCCATTTTGCTGGCGGTTTTGGTGGAGAGCGTGGCGCGCTACACCATTTCTGAGCAGTGGGTTTTTTCGCGGCGCGGCATGACGATGTGGCAGCCGGGCATTTACCGCTACAACCTGCACGGCATTTTGCGCATCGAGTCGCAAACGCCGCTGCCGGAGCTGGCTTATTTTCATGTGGCGGAACCGCTGCCACACGTGGACATTCAAATTCGCGTGGACCGCTTTGGCACGCCCACGCCGCAGCCGGGCGCGATTTTGTACAACGAGCGGTTTAGCCGGTTTGGGTTTGGCATGGTGGTGCTGCCGGGCGATAATTTTAGCGAGATTGTGATTTCGCCGCTGTTGGGTGCTGCTCCGTTTGCTTTATACAAAAGTGTGGTGGAGCCGGTGCTGCGCTGGGCGCTGGTGCAGCGGGGCTATGTTTTGGTTTATGGCGCGTCGGTGGCCCAAAAAAATGTGGCCACGCTCATTGTGCCCGAAGGGGATGAAGGCAAGACCGAAGCGGTTTTGCAGGCGACGCAGCAGGCGGAATATGCGTTCATGTCCGATGATTTTGCTATTTTGGGGGGAAACGGCCGTCTTTACAGCTACCCCAAACCCATCACCGTCACATCCTCCTTGCTGCGCCAATCATCCAGCACCGGTTCGGGTAAGAGCGGCTCCCTGTGGCTGCAAAATTTGCTGTACTGGCGCGTGGGCCGCCGGATTGGCCTTCAGCTGAGCCAGCGCGGCTGGCCGGTAGCTACATTGAACATTTTGTGGCAGCGGCTCTGGCTGCCGCCCAAGTGGCCCATCCAGGCGGTGCAGCCAAACGTGCGGCTGGCCGATTCGGCCGATCTGAAAGAGGTGGTTTTGCTGGTTGAGGGGAGTGGGGGAATGACGGCCGTTCCTGCCGCAAAACTGATCCAGTTTGTGATCCAGCGCCAGCAGGCGGTTGAGGGCTTTCCCCCGTATAAATTGCTTTTGGAGCAGCTAGAAGTTGCCAATAAAATACCGTTGGCCCAGAAAGAGCAGGCTCTCATCACCCAGGCGCTGCGCACTTGCACTGGCTGGTCCTTGGGCAAACAGAACAAGTGGCCCCCGCACGGGCTGCCAGAACGGGTTACCGCTTCTGCGGAACTGGCGCTGATGCTGAAAGAGAATTGAGAATTTTTGTGAAAAACTGAAAAGTGGTGCCAGTTGAGCCGCGTTGTGGTTGGCTCACGGGCAAAGATCACCCTTTTTCAGTGGAGCACGTTTTATGACAGAAAAGAAAAATGTGGTGGTGGTGATGCCAGCGTACAATGCGGCGGAAACCCTGGAAGAAACGTATCGCAGTATTCCGGCGGATTGTGTGGACCAGGTCATTTTGGTGGACGATGGCAGTATTGATAATACGGCCGTTATCGCCCAAGAACTCGATCTTGATTTGATTATCCACCCGCACAACGCCGGGTATGGGGCCAACCAGAAAACATGCTACATGGAAGCCCTGCGCCTCAACGCCGATATCGTCATCATGCTGCATCCCGATGGCCAGTACGACCCCAAAATTATCCCCGACATGATTGCCGCCATTCGGGAAGGCAAGGGAGAGTTTGTGCTAGGCTCACGCTTTTTGCCACCGCGAGGGGCTTTGGCCGGCGGCATGCCCCGTTACAAATACCTGGCCAACCGTTTCCTGACCGGAGCCGAAAATCTGGTCATGGGCACGAACCTGTCGGAGTGCCATACCGGCTACCGCGCGTACAGCCGCAACCTGCTGGAAACGGTCCCTTTTTTGCGCAACTCCAACGATTTTGCCTTCGACACGGAGATGATTTTTCAGGCGAAGCATTTTGGTTTTCGGTTTGCCGAAGTGCCGGTGAGTACCAAATATTTTAATGAGGCGTCCTCCATCAGCTTTACGGCCAGCACCATTTACGGGCTGAAAACGTTGTGGGTGGCCTGGCGCTACTTGCTGCATCGGCTCAAAATCTGGCAGTTTGATCTGTTTAAGCCCACCCATCGCGGCAAGACAGAGCTGCACAAGCCGTTGTCGGTGAACTTCAAGAATGATGCGTGAAACGTGATGCGTGAGAGAATCACGTTTCACGCATCACGTTTTACGATCCCTCAATAACCTCCATGGATTACCGTAAGCCCGTTACGTTTGGGGAAAATTGGTCAGCGAGCCGCTACAAAGTTCTGCCCTATTTTGCCGTCGAGAAAAAGATATTTTTATCCATGCCAGCTCCGATGATTTTGGATTTGGGCTGTGCAGCTGGGTGGAACATGAGTCGGTTTCGGCAGTACGGCCGTTCCCCCTACGGCATCGACGTGGTGCCAGAGCGGGTAGAATTGGCCGCCCACCACGGCCCGGTGGCCATTGCCTCTGGCTTGCAGCTGCCCTTTGCCCATGAAACGTTCGACATCATCTACATTCAGCACGTGCTGCACCACATTGGCGACGTGACCCAGGCGCTGGACGAGGTATACCGCTGCCTGAAGCCCGGCGGCGTGCTCTTTTTGGTGGAAACGGCCGAAGACAACCCTATCATTCGCTGGGGGCGGCGGCTGTACCCCAAGTGGCTGGGCGACGAGATCAACGCCCCGTTTTACTTTGCGGAGCTGAAAGCGCGGCTGGGGCGGCACGGTTTGCGGGTGGAAACGGCCGAACAGTACAGCGTGCTCTTCTGGCTGTGGGAAATTTTGCCGGATCATTTTGCGCTGATGGAAAAAATCACGCCGCTGTTTGTAGCCGTCGAGCAGCTTTTGGTGAAAGCGTTTCGCCAACAGTCGGCCCACTGTTTTTACGTGGCGGTGAAAGATGGCTGAGTCCCGCACGGTCCGGCAGGAACGGTGGCTCATTGGCCTACTGCTGGCCATCATGTTGGTGAAGGGGGCGCTGTGGAGCCTGGCCTTCCCGCTGTGGCAGGGGCCGGACGAAGATGACCATTACGCGATGATTCAGTTTATTGGCGAAAACGGCCGTCTCCCCGACGAAGCCGACATTTGGCTGCCAGATGAAGTGGCTCTTTCGCGCGAACTGGCCGACGTGGGGCGGCTGGACTACAACCCGGAGCAGCGCCAGGGCTGGAGCAGCCAGCCGGTGGGCCTGCGCGAAGCGGAGTTCGACGCTTTGCCGCGCACCAGCCGCACCAGCACCGAAACCCAAATCACCGCCAAGCTGATGCACGCCACGCCGCTCTATTACCTGCTGGCGGCCGTTCCCTACCGGCTGGTGGGCTACGACCAAAATTTGCTGGTGCGCATGCAGGTGCAGCGCCTCTTTGCCGTGCTGCTGAGCAGCCCCATCGTGCTGGTGGCCTACCTTATTGCCCGGCTGCTTTTCCCCAACAACCAGGCGATGCGGTTGACCATTCCCATCCTGGTCACCTTTCATCCGCAGCTGACGCAGATGACGGCCGTTATTTCCGTCGATGGCTTCTTTTTTGTGCTGTACGGGCTGCTCATCTACTTTTGTTTGCGGGTATTGCGGGATGGGTTGGATGGGGAAAACGGCCGTTTTCATTGGCCTCACCTTTGCCGCTGCCTTTCTCATCAAGCCCACCATTAACGGCTTTGTGCCGCTGGTGGCCCTGGTGGTGGTGTACGACTGGTGGCGGCGCAAGGGGGCGCGGCGGCAGGTCTTTTGGGCGGCGGTGGTGATGAACGGCATCATTTTGCCGCCCGCCGCCTGGTGGATGGCCCGCAGCTGGCGGCTCAACCAGGATTTGTTCTACTTCAATCCGGTGGTAGAGGGGCACCGCATCATCCAAAATCCATTTTACGATTACCAATTTTGGCCCCACATGATCGATTTTTATCAATCGGTTTGGGGTGGTTTGTTTGTGACCTGGTGGGCTCATTTTGGCTGGGTAGATACGCCGCTGCCGCCGTGGGTGTACCATTTGCTGCGCGTTTTAACCGGGCTGGCCATTGCCGGGTTGGTCTGGAAATTGGGGCGAGGGTGGCGGAAACGGCCGTCCTTTCCCCAATGGCAAGCGGGGCAGCGTATGGCCCCGCTCGGCGTCTGGCTCTTCCTGGCGCTGACGCTGTTGGTGCCCGTGCTGCTGCTGCAACTGTACGATTTGACGTTTTGGTGGGAATATGGCAACGGGCGTGGCTTGCAGGGGCGGTACTGGCTGGGCACGGTGGTGCCCATGCTTACCTTCTTTGTCCTGGGGCTGCTTTTTTGGCTGCCAAAACGATGGCAGCCTGCCGCCCATTGGTCCCTGCGTGTGGGTATGGTGCTGTTTAATTTTGTTTCGCTGCTGGGCTACATTTTGCCCCGGTACTATTTGTGAGCGAGTGAAAGGTTGAAACGTCAATCTCCAATCTCCAATCTCCACTCTCCCTGGCGCGTTACGGCCGTTCTTGCCCTGCTCTTCATGCTGCTGTTGGTTTTTGGCCATTGGCGCAGCACGGCAGCAGCAGCGCAGGTGCAGGTGCCGATGTTTTATGATGCCCATTATCTTTTTCCGCGCCCCTGGACCCAGGCGCAGGAAGTGCCCGGTGTGCCGGAGCCGTTCCCGGTGGCTTTTTACGGGCCAAACACCGTTAGCCAAACGTTTGTGAGCGGGGCCAATCACTTAACGGCCGTTGAGCTCTGGCTGCGGGCTTCACAAGCGGGTTCCATCACCGTGACCCTGTCTGACGAAAGCGGCCCGCGTTACGAAGGCCAGCTTGATGCGGCCAACCCAGACGGTGGCTACGTGCGTTTCACCTTCCCCACGATTCAGGCGGCGGAAGGGCGCACTTTCCAGGTCACCCTGGCCGCGCCGGAGGCCACGCAGGGCAATCCGGCGATCACCCGCGCGGTGGGCGGTGACCGGTTGGGCGGCCGTTTTTTGCTGAACGAATATGCCCGACCAGGTAACCTGGAGCTGCGCAGCTACGTGACGGGAACGGCCGTTTTCGATGCGCTCGGTGAACAATTGCTGCCAGACCTTTTCCGAGAGCGGCTGCGCCAGTACAAACCAACGCTTTTCAAAGGCCAAACCTTTGCCGCGCTGTTGGCGCTGACCGGGTTGTTAACCGTGGCGCTGTTTGTCTGGCTGCTGGCGGGGCGGCTCCGGCCGGGTGGTGGCTGGCTGCTGGCTGGCTTGCTGCTGGGCGGGTTGGGCTGGCAGCTTGGCGCGGGCCGGGTTTATCTGCCCATTTTTCAACCAAATGAATCGTTGGCGGCGGTTACGGCCGCTGCCCCACCAGCCAATCGCCAGAATTTGCGCGTAGTCAATGATTTAACCGCCATTTTGTGGACCGCCGAACGGCTGCCCGAAAAGCGTTTTGTCACGACAGAACTGGGCGACTATCCAGCCATTCGCGTGCCCGCCGACTCTGCCCTGGAATATCCGGTGACGCTGCCGCTGAACGGCCGTTTGCAAACCGGCCTGCAAGCAGGGGGCGAGGGGTCGCTCTTGATGGCCGTCGAATTTAACGGGGAACGGGTAAGCGAAACGGCCGTTGCCGCTGGTGATGCACCCCGCTGGTTAGAAATTGACCTTGCGCCGTGGCAGGGCCAGGGCGGCATTTTGCGCCTGGTTGCGCAGCCCGTATCTGGCACGCCAGACGGCCTTTGGCTGATGCCGCAGCTGTTGGCCAGCCATGATTGGCTGCTAAGTGATCTGCCAGAAACGGCCGTTGCCGCTGGCCATCGTTTAGGCGATGACATTGTTTTGCTGGGTTATTCCGTGGAACCGGCCGCGCCCCAGCCGCAAGATGTGGTGACGGTGACGTTGTACTGGCGGGGGGAACGGCCGTTGTCGGCCAACGCCACCGTGTTTGTTCATGCGCTGAACGGGGCGGGTGAACTGGCGGCCCAAAGCGATGGCCAGCCGGTGCAGAACAGTTACCCGCTGGTTAACTGGCCCGCCGGGGTCACTGTTGCCGACAGGCACCAGTTTGTCTGGCCGTCGGCTGAGGCGCTCAGCCAGCTTGCTGTGGGGATGTATGACCCGGTGACGCTGGCCCGCCTGCCCGTGCAAAATCCCGATGGCACCATCGATGCCAATGGCCAGGCGCTGCTGCCATTGCTGGAGATGCCATGATCTTGCGGCTCCGCTCTTTGCTGCGCTCCCCAGACACCCGTGACGGCGTCATCATGACCGCCGCGACTGTGCTGGCTGGCGGCTTTGATTACCTGGTGCTGGTGGTGGCGGGTGTGCTGCTCTCCGACCCGGCGGCGATTGCTTTTTTAGCGGTCATGAACCTGCTGAAGATTGCCGAGCAGGTCACCTGGGTCATTCGCAACGTGGTGGCCTATTACACCGCAGAGCTGGCGGTGCAGGCCGAGGCCCAAACGCGGATTGGTCAGTTTGTGCGCGGCCGCTGGCGCTGGGCCTGGCGCTGGGGGCTGCTGGTGGCGCTGCTGTTTGGCCTGGCTGCCCCGCTTACCAATCGGCTGATCAACGCCAATTCAACGGCGGCGGTGGTGGCTGCCGGGCTGGCGCTGCTCTTCTTTTTTGTGCGCCCGGTGACTGATGGCACGCTGCAAGGCACGCAGAATTTTTTGGGGCTGGGCAGTGTGGTGGTGTTGCAGGCGGTGCTGCGGTTTGGGCTAACGGCCGTTCTCATCTGGGCTGGATTAGAGCTGGTTGGTGCGGTCCTGGCGTTGCCTTTGGCCAGCGGCCTGGCGCTGCTGCTGGCTTTGTGGCTGCTGCGTCATTACTTGCGTGAACAGCCCGTCCTGGAATCGCCCAAGATCAGCTTTAGCTATTCAGCCATCACCCTGGTCGGTTTACTGGCGTTTGCCGTGCTGGTTTACAGCGACGCCATCCTGGTGAACCGGCTGTTTGCCGAAACGGCCGCTGCCCAATACACCCCGGTCAACGTTTTGGCCCGGATCAACCTGTTTGTGCCGGTTGCCCTGGGCATGGTGCTGTTCCCCAAGGCGACACAGCGCCAGGCGCTGGGCCAGGATGCCCGGCCCATGCTGCTGCTGGCCCTGGCCGCCACGCTGCTGCCGGGATTGATCCTGACGGCCCTGTTTTTCTTGTTCCCCGGCTGGATTGTGGCGCTCGTTTTTCGGGGGCAGTATGCCAACCCTGGCCTGCTGCTGGGCTGGATCGGTTTGGCCACGACGCTGTTTGCCGGGGTGAACATCTGGCTGAACTATGCGTTATCGTTGGGGAGACGGCCGTTTGTCTTCGTGCTGGCAATCATTGCGGTGGCCCAAATAACGGCCGTGCTGCTGCTCCACCACACCTTGCTGACCATTGCCTGGGTTCTGCTCGCTTCTGGTTTGACGGCTAACCTGGCCGGAGCCTTGCTTCTGCTGCGTCCAACGCAGGCCAATCGTAGCTGACGCGGCGCGTGGATGTTGGTTCCCACGTCTGACACCC
Source organism: Candidatus Leptofilum gracile (assembly GCA_016713825.1). GTDB lineage: Bacteria > Chloroflexota > Anaerolineae > Promineifilales > Promineifilaceae > Leptofilum > Leptofilum gracile. Next base: position 736,973 of record JADJOJ010000010.1, read on the forward strand.
GGTATACTTGGGCTCTTGTCTGTACCCTAATCAGGATTAAGCTTTGTGATCGATTGTTCAATTGGCATTACCGCTTATAACGAAGCGGCTAATATTGGGAACCTGCTGGAGCACATTCTTGAGCAGCGCCTGGAAACAGTGGCTGTGCAAGAAATTATCGTGGTGGCCAGCGGCTGTACCGACCAAACAGAAGCGATCGTGCAAAAATTTATGGGGCGCGACGGCCGTATTCGCCTTCTGTCCCAACCCCGGCGCGAGGGCAAAGCGTCGGCGATGAACCTGTTTATCCGCGAGGCCGCCAACGACGTGATGATTTTGTGCAGCGCCGATTTGCAGCCGGAGGCAACGGCCGTTGAGCACCTCGTCGCCCCCTTTGCCGATCCAGAAGTGGGCATGACTGGCTGCCATCCCGTGCCGGTAAACGACCCAGAAACGTTTATGGGTTTTGCCGTGCATTTACAATGGAAATTACACCACGCTCTCAACATGTCTGGTGGGTTTAAGGGGGGCGAGATGGTTGGGTTTCGCCGCTTGTTTACCCGGATTCCGTACCATACGGCCGTTGACGAAGCCAGCGTGGAACCGATTGTGCGCGGCCAGGGCTACAAAGTGCAGTACTGCCCCGACGCCATCGTTTACAACAAAGGGCCGGAAAACGTCGCCGACTTTTTACGCCAGCGGCGGCGGATTTATGCGGGGCATCTGGAGCTGGCCAGCGTGCTTGGCTACAAAGTCAGCACCATGTCTGGCGGCAATATTGTGGCCCTGCTGCTGAAAAATATCGATTGGCGGCCCAGGCAGCTCATCTGGACGGCGGCGGTGATTGGGTTGGAGGTGTACGGCCGTTTCCTGGGCAAACGCGACTTCAAAAACCGCAAAGACCATACCGTTTGGGAGATCGCTACCACCACCAAAGAACTCTCACCAACGAAAGAATCTTAATGGCTTTCGGATAGGTTAGAGGCGTGAAACGTGATGCGTGAAACGTGATTTTCTCACGCATCACGTTTCATGAAATCCAAAGCCTTCAAAAAACTTTATGAAATCAATGTTAGGCGTGCTCACACGCATCCCCTTATTCAAAACGTATCGGCGCTTTGGCTGGCCCAAAATGCTGCCGCTCAACATTACCCTCTCGCCCTCGCCCAAGTGCAACTCCCGCTGCCTCACCTGCAACATCTGGATGAAGCGGGAAAACGAGCTTAACCTGGACGAGTGGGACAAGGTGCTCGCCTCCCTGGGCAAAGCGCCCTACTGGTTCACCATCAGCGGCGGTGAACCGCTCATGTACCCGCACGTGGTGGAGCTGGCCAAGCTGGCCTACAAACATTGCCAGCCGGGCATCATCAACATCCCCACCAACGGCATCCTCAAAAGCGGCCCGGAGCGGGTGCGTGAGATTCTGGAATATTGCACCGATTCGCAGCTCATCATCAACCTGTCGCTGGATGGCGTGGGTGAAAAGCACGACTTCATTCGCGGCGTGGCGGGCAACTTTGAGAAGTTTGAGGAGCGGCTGGAACAATACCTGGCGCTGCGCGACGAGTTCCCCAACCTGGCCGTGGGCATTCACTCCGTCGTTTCTGTCTTCAGCGTGGGGCATCTGGACGAGCTCATCACCTATGCCGAAAATTCCCGCGCCGACCAGTTCATCACCGAGATTGCCGAGCCGCGCGTGGAGCTAGACACGGTAGGCCTGCCCATCACGCCCAGTCCAGAACAGTATGCCGAGGCGATTGACAAGCTCATCGCCTACGTCAACAGCAAGCGGTACAAAGGCGTCTCCAGAATTACCGAGGCGTTCCGGGTGGAGTATTACCAGCTGGTGAAGCGCATTTTGGACGAACAAGACCAGGTGATTGGCTGCTACGCGGGCTGGGCCAGCGCCCAAATTTACGCCGATGGCACCGTCTGGCCCTGCTGCGTGCGCGCCGACGATCTGGGTAACCTGCGCGAGCACAACTACGATTTCAAGGAAATCTGGTTTGGCGAGAAGATTAAAGAAGTGCGCCGCTCGATTTACGAAAAAGAGTGCCACTGCCCGTTGGCCAACGCCAGCTACACCAACATGCTCATGGACGTGCCCACGGCCAGCCGGGTAGCGGCCAAGGTAATCACGCCGGATTCGATTCAGGTAAGGAGTTAATGGGACGCGGATAAACGCGGATGACGCAGATTTTTCTCTGCGCTTCCGCGTTGAAAAGTGAGGAGTGAGCATCCTCAGATGCGAACGCCCCAACTCAACGCGCTAAGAAAGCGCGGCTACGATTAGAGGGTTTCTGATGTCGTTTGATTGGCTGAATAAATTTCACAAGGATATGGAAAAACCGGCCGACTATGCCGAAAAGACGCTGGCACAGTACCGGCTGGGGATGAAAGCCAAAGGCTCCATCGCGGGGGTGGCCATTGTGGTGGATGAAGATGGCTGTGAAGCGTGCCAGGCCCTGCCTGCGGCTGCCGTCTACCACCCAGATGAAGCGCCGCATTTGCCGCTGCCGGAATGCAGCAAAGGTCGAAACTGCCGCTGCGTGTATCGCCCCGTGATGACCTATCAAAAAAATGATGATTGAAAATTTTTTGGCCACAGAGATCACCGAGGATTTAGAGAAAAAACTCTGTGTTCTCTGCGCTCTCTGCGGTGAAAAATCCCTATGAAAATAGTTGTTACGGGCGCGACAGGATTTGTGGGTGGGGCGCTGGTGCGGGCGTTGCTGGCTGAGGGGCAGGCTGTGCTGGGGGTGAAACGGCCACTTCGGCACCGCTCAGTGCAGGCGTCTTCCCCCCCTCCCACTTTGCAACACCCCAACCTCACCTGGGCCTCCGCCGACGTCACCGATTCCGCCAGCCTGCGCGGCTTGTTTGCCGGGGCCGATTGGCTCATCCACGCCGCCGGGATGCTGGGGCAGGCGGGCGTACCGGAAAGCGCCTACTACAAGCTGCACGAGCAGGGCACCAACAACGTGCTCACCGAGGCGCAGCAGGCAGGCGTGGGGCGCATTTTGTACGTCAGCAGTCCGGGCGTGCTAGGCCCGGTCAGCGGCCCACCCGCCGACGAAACCGCGCCGCTGGCCCCCAGCAATCCGTACGAGCGCAGCAAGGCGGCGGCGGAGATGGTGGCCCAGGTACACGCCAAAGCGGGTTTGCCCGTCATCATTGCCCGGCCAGAATTTATTTACGGGCCGACCGATTTGCACGTGTTGGGCTTGTTCCGGGCGGTGCGCAACGGCCGTTTCTTCACCATCGACGGCGGCCAGTACACCTGCCATCCCACCTACATTGACGACGCGGTGGCGGGGGTGCTGTTGGCTTTGCGGAACGGCCGTCCTGGCCACATCTACCACATCACCGGCCCCCAACCGGTCACCTTCCGTGAACTGGGGCAGACGATTGCCGCCGCGCTCGGCGTGCCGCCGCCCAAGCTCAATCTGCCGCGCTGGCTGGCCTGGCTGGGCGCGGCGGCGTTGGAAATTGGCCTGGGGTTGCTCAAAAAACAGCCGCCGCTCAGCCGCACCGGCGTCGCCTTTTTTAGCGAGGACCGTTGTTTTTCCTGGCAAAAAGCGCACAACGAGCTGGGTTACACCCCCCAATTCGACCTGGCACGGGGCGTAGCGGAAACGGTGGCCTGGTATCGGGAAAATGGATTGGTGTGATTTTTGGCTGGCTGTTAAATTGCAATTAAAAGTATGCGAGTTTGCGAGTGGCAAGTTGGCAACTCACAGATTGAGAGGTTGACTAGCCACTAGTCACCAACCGCTAACAACAAACATTATGCTGAAATCACTTTCGATTAAAGAACTTTACGTGCCCGCTCTGGCGGAAGGCGAGGGCGTGGGCACGGCGTATGAATATTTTGCCAAGCGGCTGGTGCTGGCCCGCTGGCTGAAAAGTCAGCCCAAACCTTTGCGGGTGCTGATTGCTGGCTTGCCGGAAAAATACGGCAGCAGCCTGGACTTTTTGCAGCTGGCGCAGGAACTGGGCGCGGCGGTTACGGTGGTGGATGAACGGCCGTCTGCCCTGCAAAGCTGCAACATTCTCTGGCGGCGGCGCAAAAGGTGGGGTGGTTAACGGCCGTTTCTCCCCAGCTCATCCCCGTGCACCATCTGGCCGACCTGCGCGAAATTGCGCCAGAGTTTGACTTGTGCCTGGGGTCCGAAGGATTGCAGCGGCTAGATGCCAGCGACCGGCCCGACTACCTGCGGCACGTGCGCCGCCTGGCCCGCCGCGCCGCCCTGTTTGCCCCCAACGGCGACAACATGGCCCACACCAACATCAGCGGCCTGGCGGGCGTGACGCTGAGTGAGATGCAGCAGCTAGTCGGCCCACAGGCTAAAACGGGCTACATCGACATGCCGCCCTTTCCGCCCGGTATCACCCGCACAGAAGATCAGCGGGAACAGGCCACCAGCGGCACGTTTGAAGCGATCGCCATGTGGGGCTTGGGCTATTACGCCCGGCTGGAGCATTTTTTGCCAACGGCCGTTCGCCGCCGCCAATCCCACATCGTTTACGCCATGATGGAGATTGGAGATTAGAGATTGGCGATTGGGATAATCTCCAATCTCCAATCTCCTGTTTTTCATGAAACGACTCAAGCAAACCCTCCTACGCCTTGACCCCGGCTATTTGGTTGTGCTGGCAATCTGCTTGCTGGCGCTGTGGCCGTTTATTGGCCGCGCCAGCCTGCCGCAGGAGACCGACGCCGAGCTGCACATTTTCCGGCTGGTGGAGCTGAGCACGCTGGTGCGGGGTGGGGAATTTTATCCGCGTTGGGCGCCCAACTTTTACCACGGCTACGGCTACCCCATCTTCAATTATTATGCCCCGTTGACCTACTACGTCGGCCTGATTTTTGAGCTGCTGCCTGGCCTGGATGCGGTGGCAGGGGTGAAGGCGGTGTTTGTGCTGGGGTTGCTGGGCGCAGGCTTTGGCATGTATGGCTTTGTACGCGATAACTGGGGACGGCCGTCTGGCTATCTGGCGGCGGCGGTGTACGTCTACGCGCCGTATGTGCAGTATGTGGATCCGATTGCTCGCGGTGCGCTGGCCGAATCATTTAGCCTGGGGGTGTTTCCGCTGGCGCTCTGGGCGCTAGACCGGCTGCGGCGGCAGCCAACCTGGGGGCGATGGGTAACAGCCGTTCTGCTCATCGCCGCCGTTATTTTGAGCCACAACCTGATGGCCCTGCTCTTTTTGGCCTGCTGAGCGGCTGGGTGGTGTGGCAAACGGTTACGCGCCGGGCCGGTTCCCCCGGCTGGCGCTGGCTGTGGGGGGCGCTGGGGCTGGGGTTGGGAACGGCCGCATTTTTCTGGCTGCCCGTGTTGCTAGAGCGCAACGCCGTCAACCTGAACACCCTCATAGGCGCGGGGGACAATTACGACTTTCGCACCCACTTTTTGAGCTGGGGCGAGCTGCTGGCCCCCACCCTGCGGCTCGATTGGGGGGCGACGGAGCCGGTTTTTCGCTTTAATTTGGGGCTGGCGCAGTGGATGTTGGGCGGCGCTGGCCTGATGTTGCTGCTGCTGCGCCGCGTAAAAGATGCCGGGCAGGTGCTCTTTTTTGCCCTGGCGGCGGCGCTGCTCATTTTTATGCAGCTGCCCGCATCCACCTTTTTGTGGGAAGCGACCCCCATTTTGCCCTTCTTCCAGTTTCCCTGGCGGCTGATGGGGGGCACGGTGGCCCTGCTGGCGATTTTGGCTGGGGCGGGGCTTGAAGCGGTGTTGGCGCGATGGCCAAAGCTGCGGGGGTGGGGAACGGCCGTAACCGTCACCTTTTGCCTGCTCACCGCCCTGCCGCTGACCCAACCCGCCCCCTGGCCCGATTTTGGCGACGTTTTCACCTTCCGCATGTCGCTCATCGAGCATTCTGGCCGCTGGCTGGGCACCACCAGCACAGCCGATTACGTGCCGGCCACCGTCGATACAGTGCCCTCGCGCAACGGCGACCTGGTGTATGGCTTCCTGGTCGATCAGCCCCTGGATCGGGTGAACCGGCTTAGTTTGCCCGCCAACGCCGAGGTGATCAGCGAAGAGCTCAAGCCGCTCCATTTTCGCTACACTGTCCAGGCCCCAGAGAAATTTCTGTTGCGTCTTTTCATACTCCAGTTCCCTGGCTGGCAGGTCCGGGTCGATGGCGAACTGGTCGAGCCAGAGCTGGGCCGCCCGGAAGGGTTTATCGTGGTGCCGGTGCCTGCTGGTGAGCATCTGGTTGATGTGCAGTTTCGCGACACGCTGGCCCGGCAGCTTGCCTGGGCGATAACGGCCGTTTCCCTCCTGTTCACCCTCATTGGCGGTGGATTTCTGTGGCGGAAGAGATTGGAGATTGGAGATAGGAGATTGCCAATCTCTAATCTCCAATCTCCAATCTCCTTATCCAAAGCAGATTGGCCGGTTTTAGGCGCGGCGGGTGTGGTAACGGCCGTTACCCTCCTCCTCCTGAATCCGCTGGGCATTTTGCACCTGAACTCCGCCGATTACGTGGCTGAACCGGCCCAAACTCAGCGCTCCGACGACTTTGGTGGGCAGATTGTGCTGATTGGCACTGATGTGTCGGCAGAAACGGCCGTGCCGGGCGACCAGGTAACCGTCACGCTCTACTGGCAGGCGCAGACGGCGATGGCCATCAACTTCCAAAGTTTTGTCCACCTGCTGCGGCCCGATGGTGCGCTGGCGGCCCAATCGGACCATTTAAATCCGGGCGACTTTCCCACCCGCCGCTGGCCGCTGGACAAATACGTGCGGGACGTGCACGTGCTGCAACTGCCGCCCGATTTGCCCCCAGGCGAATACGCCCTCACCGCCGGATTGTGGGTGCAGGCCGAAGGCTGGCGCTTGCCCTTGCTGGACGCCAGCGGCAGCCAGATTGATGACAAGGCGACTTTGTTTACGCTGACGGTGGTTGAGGAGTAATTTAGTAATTGGGTAATTGGTAATTTGGCAATTACTTGCCACCTGCCACCTGCAACTTACAACCTATGACAAACTTCTTTCGCAGCAAACCCACGCTTTCACTCACCATTCTGTTCGCCCTGCTGGCGGCGCTGTTTTTGCACCGGGTGCTGTTCCCGGCGGAGGGGTTGGCGCTGGCGGGGCTGGATGCGCGCAGCTTGTTTGTGCCGTGGTGGGAATTTGCGCGAACGGCCGTCCTCTCCGGTCATCTCCCCTTGTGGGATGCCAACAGCTTTAGCGGCTATCCCTTCCTGAGCAATCCCCAAGTGGCCCTGTTTTACCCGCTCAACTGGCCGCTGCTCCTACTGCCGGTGCGCTTTGGCCTGAGCTGGCACGTGCTGGTGCATCTGGTGGTGGCCGGGCTGGGGATGTTTTTCCTAGTGCGGCAGCTCAGCGGCAGCACGGCCGGAGCGTGGCTGGCAGCGCTGGCCTTCGCCTTCAGCGGCTTCCTCTCCGCCCGGATTTGGGCGGGGCACATCGGCCTCATCGCCACGGATGTCTGGCTGCCCTGGCTACTTTTAGCAACCGCCTGGAGCGTGCAGCGGAAGACTATCTGGTCGGCAATGATTGGGGGCGTGCCGTTGGGCTTGGCGATTTTGGCCGGGCACACCACCTCGCTGCTGTACATCGGGTTGGCCTGGGGGCTGTTCGCCGTTTACCTGCTGTTGACGACGCCCAATCGCTGGCTCGTCATCCGCCAGATGGCGATTATGACGGTGCTGGGCTTTTTGCTGGCCGGGGTGCAGCTGGTGCCGCTGGCCGAATTTTCCACCGTCTCTTCCCGCGCTGCCGAACCGAGCTTTGAGTTTGCCACGGCGTACTCGCTGCCGCCGTCGCACATCATCACCTGGCTGCTGCCGGAATATTTTGGCGAGCCGACGCGGGCCGGTTACTGGAGCGTGCCCGCCTTCGATGAGCTGACCTACTACGTCGGTCTGCTGCCGCTGCTGGGCCTGGCCCTGGCGCTGCGCAAGCCGTCGAAGTTGAGCTACTTTTATTTGGCGCTGGCGGTGCTGGGCTTTTTGCTGGCGCTGGGCAGTTACGGCTTCCTCTACGGCATCTTTTACGATTTGCTGCCGCCGTTCCGCCTGGCCCGTGCGCCGGGGCGGGCGGCGTTTTTGCTGGTTTTTGCCCTGCCTGCGCTGCTGGGCGAGGCGGTGGCGCAGTGGGAAAGAATGGATGGGGGGGGGAAACAGGCTGGATTTATGCGCTGGCTGGTGGGGGGAACGGCCGTTGCCAGCCTCACCTCACTCGCCGCCACCGGGGCCGTTTTTGCTGCCCAACATCCCACGGAGACAAGCGGCCGTTTGTGGCATCAGCTGGGTGGGTGGGGAATTGCGTTAGTGGGGGTAGTGGCTGGTGGTTGGTTGCTGGTGCGGTATTTTGCGGAACTGGATGGGGCGCGGAAAAAGTATTGGCTGGGGGGATTGGCGCTGTTGTTGGTGGCGGATCTGTGGATTTTTGGCTTTAAGCTGGTGAGGGTGGGGAGTACGGCCGTTGATCCCCTCTGGAGCGATGCCAAGCAAATCATCGGCGAGACGGAGCTGCGGGTGCTGCCCTGGGGTATCTCCATTTTTGAGCAGAACGGCGCGGCGCAGGTGGGGCTGGGCTCCGTCTTTGGCTACAACGCGCTGGAGGTTGGGGCCAACATCGCCTTCGCCTCGTCGGTGCCGGACCCGCGCTCGACGGCGTACGACATTTTGGGCGCGGGCTATGTGGTGGCCACGAATCCGCTGCAAGGGGTGGAAGAGGGGGAACGGCCGTTAACCCTGCTGGGCAACACGGATCGCGTCTGGGTTTATCAGCGGGGCCGCACGCTGCCGCTGGCTCGCCTGGTGACGCAGGCCGAAATCATCCCGGATGCCGCTGCGGCCACCGCTCGTGTTCACCAGCCCGATTTTGACCCGGTGACGACGGCGATTTTGGAGGAAGAGCCGGATTGTACGTTGGCGGGTGGTGAGGCGGGAACGGCCGTTGTCACCGAAAAAGCAAATGGCTACTGGCAAATTCAAACGAACAGCCCCGCGCCTGCGCTGCTGGTGTTGAGCGAGACGGCGTATCCGGGCTGGCGGGTGTTTGTGGATGGGGTGGCGCAGGAATGGGCGGTGGCGTATACGGCCGTACGCGCCACCTGCGTCCCGGCCGGAGAGCACACCATCGAATGGCGCTACCAGCCGCGCAGCTATGCGGTTGGGGGGATTTTGTCGCTGCTGGGGGTGGTTTTGGTGGGAACGGCCGTTTGGCGCAAACCCTGGTAGAGACGTTGCATTGCAACGTCTCTACACAACGGCATTTTGGGAGGGAAAATGTCAAAATTCAAAAACAAATACCGCATTGAATCGGCCAGACGGCCGAATTACGATTACCAAAACGTCGGCTACTATTTCGTTACGATTTGCACGTTCCAGCGCCAGCATTTTTTCGGAGAGGTTGTGAATGGGGAAATGGTGTATACGGCCGTTGGTCTCATTGCCCACCACTATTTTTTGGCAATTCCTGAACACACGAAAGCCATCTGCACCATCGACACACACCAGATTATGCCTAACCATGCTCACGGCATTATTGCAATTGAACAATCTGTAGAGACGTTGCATTGCAACGTCTCTACAACAACCGATCCCCAAATGTCGGCTATTTCCCCAAAGGCTGGCTCTTTATCGGCGATGATTCGGTCTTATAAATCGGCCGTTTCTTACTGGTGTACCCAAAACGGCCTTGAAGATTTTGGCTGGCAAAGTAGATTTTACGACCGCATTATTCGCAATGAACGCGAATTGAACGCGATCAGAAACTATATTCTGGAGAATCCAGCCAATTGGGAAAAAGATCGCGAGAATGATTCCGGTTTGTTCATGTAGAGACGTTGCATTGCGTGGAGACGTTACATTGCGTGGAGACGTTGCATTGCGTAGAGACGTTGCATTGCAACGTCTCTTACTTGTAAATTAATTCCAGTTGATGGCCCTCAACCAGCCAGAGCTTGGTGGCGAACTGCTCAATAAAGTAGCGGTCGTGGACGACGGCCAGGATGGTGCCTTCGAACTGGCTGAGCGCTTCCTCAAACATGGTGCGGGAGGGGATGTCCAGGTGGTTGGTCGGTTCGTCCAGCAGCAAAAAGTTGCAGCCAGAGGCGACCAATCGGGCCAGCTCTAGCCGCGTCCGTTCGCCATAGCTAAGCTGGCCGTTGGGCCGCAGCGAATCATCCCCCGTGAACAAAAAGTAGTGCAAAAAGGCGCGCGCGTCTGTCTCGTTGAGCGGGGCGACGGCCTGGATGGTGCTGAGCGGCGTGTCGTCGGGGTCGAGCAGTTCCTGTTCCTGGGACATATAGCCAAGCTGGACGCTTTGTCCCAGCCGCACGCGCCCGGCCATTGGCTTCAGCTGCCCGGCGATGGTGCGCAGCAGGGTGGTTTTGCCGCTGCCGTTCTCCCCGGTCAGGATGATGCGCTCGCCTGCCTGGGCTTGCAGGTTGATCTGCGTCAGCAGCGGCGCGTGGTCAGGGTAGCCGACGGCCAACTCTTCCAGAAAGAGCACATCTTTGCCCAGGTGGGGGGCTTCGTCCAAATCCAGCTTCATTTGCCAGCTGCGCAGCGGTTTGTCCACGCGCTCGTCGGATTCTAGAAAGCGGTCCAGCTTTTTTTCGCGGGATTTGGCTTTGTTGGCCACTTTTTTAGCCAGGCGGCGCACGTTGGGCTGGCGCGGCGTGGTGCTGCGCTCCACACCCCGAGCCTGCTCGAAAGTGCGCTGGATGTCTTGCTTCATGCGGCGAATTTCGTACACCTGGTCTTTCCAGGTGGCCAGATGTTTTTCCTGCTCGCTGAGGTATTGGCGCAGGTAGTCGGTGTAGCTGCCGGGGTAGTCGCGGATGGTGTGGGTGTGGGGATTGAGATCGAGGATGCGGGTGACGGTCTGGTCCAGAAAGGCGCGGTCGTGGGAGACGATGAGGACGCCGCCGCTGAAGCCGCGCAGCCACGCTTCCAGCCATTCCAACATGCCGATGTCCAGATGGTTGGTGGGCTCGTCCAGCAGGAGCAGCTGGGGTTCGTCCAGCAGGATGAGGACGAGGGCGAGGCGGGTTTTTTGGCCGCCGCTGAGGCTGCGCACGGGCAGATCGGGGCTGAGGTGGTCCAGTTGGAAGGTGGCAAGGAGGGGTTGGATACGGCCGTAATCCGCCCGCGCCAATTTTTCCAACACCGCATCATACGCCAGATGAACGGCTTCTTGCTCGGGATTTTCTGCCAGCGCCAAAGCCAGTTCGCCCAGCTCCGCTTCCAATTCAGCCGGGTCGCCGACGGTTTGGTGCAGCAGCTCGCCCAGCGTTTGATCCTCATCGAGTAAAAAGCCCTGGGCCAGGTAGCCGATGCGCAAATTGGGTGGATTGAGCATGATGCTGCCGCTGTCTGGCCGTTCCTGCCCGGTGAGTAGGCGCATGAGCGTGCTTTTGCCGCAGCCGTTGGGGCCAATCAGCCCGACGCGCTCGCCAGCGTTGATGGAGAATGTGATTTTTTCCAGAATAGGGGAAAGCCCGTAGGCTTTGCTAAGATTGTGTGCCGTTAACATGAGTTTACCCAATGCCGACCGGCAAAATGCCAGCCAGCGATGTCCCGCGTGCGGGAGAGTTCAAAAATCAGGAAGAACGTTGGGGAAAACTCAGTCTGTCATTGGCTAACCTCATCTGTGCTCGCTAAGCGTACAAGGATGAATCTATTATCCAGAAGCGCGATATTTGTGCAAATTTGTGGGGACGCGGACGAGCGCGGATGAACGCGGAATATTGAAAATCTGCGTTTATCTGCGTCCTATTTTCTCGTGTCCCACTCGGTTTTGAGGATGGCGTAAACGGCCGTATCCCACCACACCCCTCGAAAAAATTGCGTTTGGCGCAAGATGCCTTCTAGCTGCATGCCCAGATGCTCCGCCAGGGCGCGGGCACGGCCGTTTTTGGCTTTGGTGTCGGCGTAAATGCGGTGGATGTTCAGCTGGCTAAAGGCAAAGTCGAACAGGGCGTGACTGGCTTCTGTGGCGTAGCCGTGGCCCCAAAACGGCCGTGCAATCGCACAGCCAAACGACGCTTGCCGGTTTGCCGCATCCTCCAGCCGCACGCCGCAGGTGCCGATGAGCGTGCCATCGGGCAGGCAGATGGCCAGCTGGTAGCTGTCGCGGGGGAGTTCGGCCGTGCCTTCCAGGATGTGGGTGAAGATTTGCTGCCAAAACGGCCGTGTCATCTCCTCTTCCGCATAAAATTGCTGGTACTCTGGATCGTTGGTTGTGGCAAAAAAAGCGTCAAAATCATCTGGCTGAAAATCCCGCAGCAGCAGGCGTTCGGTTTTTAATGAGAACATGATTACCTCCAGGGACATTTTAGCCTGTAACCAGGGCGAGGCAATCGGTGAGACGGCCGTTTGCTGCGGTGAGAGCCCCTACCTGGCCTGGAATGATTGCAAAAAGCAAAATTCGTGCATTTTGGCATTCGTGGTAGACTTCCACCCGCTGGATTGCGTCCAGTAGCTTATCAACAAGATGTTTTGAAAATTCCAGGTGGTAGCCCGGCACAACATAGCTGGGTTCTTTTTTTGCCACAGACACGCTCCGAATTGGGAAACTGGGTACGAGCAAGCTGTGGGCAGGATTTTGGCTGGTGAACCGCAAGGTCCCCGCCGCACAGTGGACGACTCAGAACCAAATCAAATTGGGGAACTGACACCGATTTTGGTGGGAAGTTTTAATTAACAGATTACGCAGATTAAAAAGATTTTGATCTCTGTGTAGCTCTGTGCCTTCTCCGTGAAACTCTGTGTTCCTTTCTCCCAGGAGCATGTCATGACAACCGAATTTAATGATTTAAACCTGCATCCGCAGCTGGTGCAGGCTGTAACCGAGCGCGGTTACACCACCCCAACCCCATTCAAGAAGGCGTCATTCCCATGATGCTGTCTGGCAAGGATATTTTAGGCCAGGCGCAGACGGGTACCGGTAAAACGGCCGCTTTCGCCCTCCCCATACTTCACAACATCACCCCCGGGCTTGGCCACGTGCAGGCGTTGGTTTTGGCGCCCACCCGTGAGCTTGGTTTGCAGGTGGCCGAGGCGATGGAAGTATACGGCCGTCTCCGCAATGTCTCCGTGCTGGCAGTGTATGGCGGCACGGCGTATGGCCCACAAATTGGGACCCTGCGCCGAGGCGTCGATGTCGTCGTTGGCACACCTGGTCGCTTGCTCGATTTGCTCAAAAGCAACAAGCTGGATTTGAGCCAGGTGCAAACGGTGGTGCTAGACGAAGCCGACGAGATGCTCAGCATGGGCTTCATTGATGATATTGAAGCAATTTTGCAAGCGACGCCCGCCGAGCGGCAAACTGCACTCTTTTCCGCCACGCTGCCCCGCCAAATTCGCCAACTGGCTGAAAATATATGAACCAGCCCGAGGCAATCAGCATCGAGCGTTCCCAGCGCACCGTCGCGGCCATTGAGCAGCGGGCTTACCTGGTGAACGAGCAAGACAAGCTGGCCGCGCTGACCCGTCTGTTTGAAGTGGAGCCGATCACCAGCGCTCTGATTTTTGCCAAAACGCGGTTGGGTACGGCCGAATTAGCCAACGAACTCACCGTGCGCGGCTTCCCCGCCGAGGCGCTGAATGGCGATCTCAGCCAGCAGGCGCGCGAGCAGGTGCTCAACCGCTTCCGCAACAGCCAGATCAAAGTGCTGGTGGCTACCGACGTGGCTGCCCGCGGTCTGGACATCGACGATATTTCGCACGTGTTCAACTTTGACCTGCCGCAGGATTCGGAAATTTACGTGCATCGCGTGGGGCGGACGGGGCGCGCCGGGCGGACGGGCATTGCCCTGACGCTGGTTACACCTAAAGAGCAGTGGCGCTTGCGCAAAATCGAGCAGTACACCAAGCAAAAAGTGACGCTGGCCGAACTGCCAACCGTTGAGGATATTCAAAATCGGCGCGAATCTGAGCTGATGGAGAAGATGGCCGTCTGGTTAAACCGGGGTCGCTGCGCCCGCGAGCGGGAGCTGGTGACCGAACTGGCTGAAGCCGGGCATGATCCCATCGAGATTGCTGCCGTGGCCCTAAAATTGGCCCGTGCCGAAGAAAAGCAGCGCCCCATTGCCCGGATGAGCGAAGTTTCGACAGAGCCCATGCGCCGGGGTAAACGCGATCGGTTTGAGAATGGAAACGGCCGTTCTCCCAAAAACAAAAGGCGGCCAGACAACGGCCAAAATGATCGCTCGCACGAGCGTGGCATGGTGCGCCTGGCCCTCAGCGCAGGCAAGATGGACGGCCTGCGCGTGAATGATGTGGTGGGCACCATCGCCTTCCACGCCGATATTCCCGGCTCCACCATCGGCGCAATTCACATTCAGGACGACCGAACGCTGGTCGATGTGCCGCAGCAGTTTGCCGACCAGGTGCTGGCCAAAACTGGCAATTACCGCGTCCGCAAAAAGAAGCTCAGCATCGAACGGGCATAAGATTTTGCCACAGAGGGCACAGAGGCAAAAGAGAATAATCTCAAGACTCTCTGTTCTCTGTGGCTAGCTAATTTTTAAGTAAAAAAGTGAGGGGGATGTGGATGCGGGCGCGCCAGGCGGGTTCGTTGTGTTCTGCCCCCTCAAATTTTTGCGTCAGGCAATGCTGATGTTGCTGGTACCCTTTGCCAGCCAGCAGCGCATCGACCGGTTTTTGCAGCGGTTCGTAGAGGGCGTCTAGCGTTTCTGTGCCGTAATCGAAGTACAGCTTGTGCTGGCCGGGCGGGGGCAGCCTATTCTCTAGATAAGGCAAAATAATCCCTTCAACCGCTGGCCAATGGGTAGACAGGCAGCCCGCACCCCCAAACATCTGCGGATACTCACATACTGCGTATAGGCGAAATGAGCCCACCCATGCTGGACCCCATGATGAACGTTTCCTCGCGAGTTGGCTTTGTGCGGTAGGTTTCATCAATGAACGGTTTGAGTTCTTCAACCAAAAAGCGCAGGTAGGCGTCTGAGCGAACGGGGGCGGTGAAGGCGGCGCTGAATTTTTGTTGCAGTTGGGGGGCAGCGGGGTGGGATAACGGCCGTTCTGGCAAATATTCCGCCCAGCGGTCACGATGGTTAAAAATACCCACAATGAACGTAGGACGCACGTGGCCTGCTGCCATCAGCGCCTGTAACGCTTCCGCTACACCCCACGTTTCTCCTGCCATCGCCGTGGCCGGATCAAACAGATTTTGTCCATCGTGCATGTACAGCACGCTGAAGCGTGTTTTGGGCTGCTGCGCGTAATTCTCTGGCAGCCAGACGTGAACGTGCCGGGCCGGAATATGTGCGGAGGGGAAGTGGTCGTGGCGGATGATCATGATTTAGTGGTCAGTATTCAGTAGGTCAGTAAAAAAGAGTGACCTACTGAATTGCCATTTACTGATTACGACAGGGCTGCTGCGACGCGCTTGAGCTTTTCTTCTGCGTCACAGGCGACGGCTTCCAGGCCTGGATTGTCTACCACGCCAAGCATTTGCTTGGGGTTGATGATGCTGACGAGGATACGGCCGTCTTCCTCTTGCGCGACCGTGACGTTGCAGGGCAGCATCAGGCCCACTTGTGGCACCAGGCTCAACGCCTTGTGGGCCAGGGTGGGGTTGCAGGCACCCAAAATTTTGTAAGGCCGAAAATCCACATCCAGCTTCTTTTTCAGCGTCGCCTTCACGTCAATTTCGGTTAAAACGCCGAACCCTTCTTTTTTGAGTTCTTCGGTAACGGCCGTAATTGCCTCCTCGTAAGAACTGTTCAGATAAACGTCAAATCCAAGTGGTGTACTCATGGCAACTCCCTAAAATGTGGTGCTGGATCAAACCAGCGAAATTTACAATTGCTTGGGCAGAATTTTACGATCGAATAAAAGGTGGGAAAAGATTTACCAGGAGACCTGTCTGGTTTTTCTCATCTAGCCCAGACAGGTCTCGCGAATAGGTGGGGATTAGGAAACCGAAGAGCCGTACATGGAAGATTTGATCTCCATGCAATCCCGGCGGATGGTGGAATCGGCATCAATGAGGGTGGCGATTTTCTCGTAGCCATAAAGCACCGTGGTGTGATCCCGATTGCCCAGCTTCTCGCCAATTTGCGGCAAGGATGCATTGGTCTCTGTGCGGGCCAGGTACATTGCCATTTGGCGGGGATAGGCAATGGTCTTTTTGCGGCTAGCGCCAACCAGATCGTCATTAGAGACGTTGTAATATTTGCAAACAGCCTCAAAAACGTGTTCCACCGTGAGCTTGTCTGGGCGGTGCATTAAGTCGGCCAGGGCCATATTTACCAGGTCCATGTTCACCTTGCCGCCAGAAAGATGGGCGTAGGCCATCACCTTGTTGAACGCCCCTTCCAATTCCCGAATGCTGTGGCGCACTTGCTGGGCGATGAAATCCATCAGTTCATCCGGCACGGCCAGGCCATTGGCTTCGGCTTTGGTTTGCAAAATCGCTTTGCGGGTTTCAATGTCGGGCATCTGGATATCGGCCATAAGGCCCCACTCAAAGCGGGATTGCAGGCGCTCTTCCAGGGTGGCCATCGCTTTTGGCGCACGGTCGCTGGAGATGACGACCTGTTTGCCCTGGCTATGCAGTTCGTTGAAGGTGTGGAACAGCTCTTCCTGGGTGCTTTTTTGCCGGCGATGAACTGGATGTCATCGATGAGCAGCACATCGGGGGTGCGGTAGCGCTCGCGGAACTGATCCATTTGCTTGTTGCGGATGGAGAGCACGAGGTCGTTGGTGAAGGTTTCTGAGGGGATATAGCAGACGGTGAGTCCTTCTTGCTGGCATTTGTGGCCGATGGCGTGCAGCAGGTGGGTTTTGCCCAGCCCTACGCCGCCGTAGATGAAGAGGGGTTGTAGGTTTGGCCGGGGTGTTCCGCGACGGAGAGGGCGGCGGCGTGCGCCAGCCGATTGCTGGGGCCAACCACAAAATTGCTAAAGGTGAAGCGGCGGATGAGGCCATTGCTGTTGCTGTTGTTGTTGGGCATTTTGCTGGGTTTGAGTACGGCCGTTTTCTGTACACCATTGCCATTGAGCGCGACCGGTTCTAGCGCCTCAGTCTCCTCTTCTAAGACAGTTTCCAGGGGCATTTCATCCGTCCAGACCATAAACTGAATATCTACTGGCCCACTGACAATGGCCGCCAGGGTACGCAAAATGGTGTCGCGGAGTCTGTTTTCTAACCAATCTTTGGCATAGGCGTTGCGCACACCAACAACGTAAAGGTTGTCTTTGTGGCGCAGCAGGCAGGTGTCCTTCAACCAGGTGTTGAAGGTGGCTTTGGTCATTTGAAGTTCCAATTCACCCAGGGTTGCTTTCCACGCATTTTCAGGAATCATATCTTGCACCATTACGGAAATGAACGAAAGCAATTGTTCCGACTGGCAGGCGCGTAGAAAGAAACGGCCGTACACCGCAGTCAATCGATCAATTGCATCATCAAAGATAATTGGCCGCTAGACACAGTTGGTGGGTGATTTAGAAGTCCCTCTACCCAAAAGATCGCCGCTAACTGTTTGATTTTGCCCCATAAACATCAGTGTTGGACAACGTAACTGATGTTGGCTCCGTTTTCAGTTGGGGACAAAAAGAAAATTGATAGCCCCTCTTGGCCTCAATTTCACGTCAGCTTTGCTATGCAGATTATTGTGCAACGGCATAGTCATTCTAACAGAACGAGGTGCCTGATGCAATGGAAATTTGCCTGATTTGCCTTAAAAGCTTGCAGATTTTTAGACTGGCAAAACCTTAAAATTTGTTTTTTTTAAGGTTCTTATCTTGACAACTGCGGCAACAGCCAAGATATAGGAGAGGGTGAGGATGTTATCCCATATATATGGGGTAAAACCAGCTTATTTGAGAGCATTTTCCCATATTTTGCATGCCCTTTGGCAAAAACTATGCCTGAAAAGCGACCATAAAATGTTATTTTGTGTATTAGCTATGAAAATTTTTTACTTTTGCGAATATTGTTTTTGGTATCTCAGTGCTGCTTTTGGGGTGCTTTTTCGTATAATGCCCAAATGTTAAAAAAACAGCCAGATAGGTTCGGTCATTACCAATTTGGCCTTATCTTGACAGCCTGATTTGCCTGTGTTAGATTGCCTTCAATTCTTATTTTACAACTTAATTGGATGTATTATGCCAGAAATTGAATTATTGCCTGAAGGAACGTCGCACCAGCGCGACAATTTGAACCATCAGGCGATCGAAGATTATTTGAAGACCATTTATATGCTGGCTCAGGCTGAATCGCCAGTGTCTACGTCGCGCATTGCTGAGGCGCGCGAGGTGAAGCCTGCCTCGGCCACCAGCATGATTAAGCGGCTGGCCAATTTGAAGATGGTTAACTATGAAAAGCATTACGGGGTGACGCTGACGCTTGCGGGTGAAAAGTTGGCGCTGGAAGTAATTCGCCATCATCGTTTGATTGAGCTTTATTTAATGGAGGCGCTGGGCTTTTCTTGGGATGAGGTGCATGAGCAGGCAGATATTTTGGAGCATGTGATTAGTGAAAAGCTGGAAGAGCGCATTGCGGCGGCGCTGAATCATCCTGAGTTTGATCCGCATGGGGATCCAATTCCGGCCAAGGATGGCAGCATGGCGCTGGTGGATGTGGAGCTGCTTTCAACGGTGCCTGCCGGGCAAACTGTGTGGGTACGCCGCATTATTGATGATGCCAATAGTGAACTGCTGCGTTATTTGGCGGAGATGGGGCTGGTGCCGGGTACGGCCGTTTCCGTCCAAGTTGCCCCTTTCGAAGGCCCTCACGCTGCTGATTGATGAGAAAACCAAGGTGATCGGCCGTAATGTAGCGGCTTCCATATTGGTTGAACTCGACTAATTCCCCCAGACTCATAGACAAAATTAAAATCTGCCTCCGCTAGCGGGGGGTAGTTGCGCATCTTTTATGGACAGGAGCGGCTCGGTGATGGGCCAGGCGATGTTAACTTGCGGATCGTTCCAGATGATGCCGCGATCGCTTGCAGGGTGGTAGTAGGCGGTTGTTTTATAGAGCAGATCGGCCGTTTCGCTGAGCACACAAAGCCGTGGGCAAAACCGGGGGCACGTAGAGGAGACGGCCGTTTTCTGCCGACAAAATTTCACCTACCCATTGGCCAAAC
>JADJOJ010000011.1 GCA_016713825.1 Candidatus Leptofilum gracile
CCAAACTCCGAATACCTGTACTCCATAACGCGGCAGTCGGACTATGTGAGATGAGTTTCATAGTCGAGAGGGAAACAACCCAGACCGACGGCTAAGGTCCTCAAATCTATGCTAAGTGGGAAACGATGAGAGTGTTTAGACAGCCAGGAGGTTGGCTTAGAAGCAGCCACCCTTAAAGAGTGCGTAATAGCTCACTGGTCAAACGCTTTTGCGCGGAAAATGTAACGGGGCTAAAAAGCATAGTACCGAAGCCACGGATTGGCAGTTCTTTGAATTGCTGATGGTAGGAGAGCGTTCTGTAAGAGATACAATGGTAACCGAAAGGATATCTGCGGCTTACAGAAGTGAGAATGCTGGCATGAGTAGCGTAAAACATGTGAGAAACATGTTCCCGTAAACCTAAGGTTTCCGACGGAAGGTTAATCCGCGTCGGGTTAGTCGGTCCTTAGCCGAGGCCGAAAGGCGTAGGTGATGGATATCCGGTTAATATTCCGGAACCACTTATTTGGAGTGATGGAGGGACGCAGTTTGTAGGTCAGCCCCTTATTGGATTGGGGTGCTAAACGTCTAGGATAATGATGGGCATAGGAAAATCCGTACCCTGAATCTGAAGCGTGATGGCGGTGCCTATAGAGCCAGAAGTGATTGAGCCAAGCTGCCAAGAAAATCTTCTAAACGTTGATATTTAAGTGACCGTACCGCAAACCGACACTGGTAGGTGGGTAGAGTATACCAAAGGGATCGAGAGAACCTTCGTTAAGGAATTCGGCAAAATTCCCCCCGTAACTTCGGGAGAAGGGGGGCCTCTGCTGGTTAGCAATTAAGCGAAGCTGGTGGGGGCCGCAGAGAAATGGCTTCTTCAACTGTTTAACAAAAACACAGGTCTCTGCTAAGTCGAAAGACGATGTATAGGGGCTGACGCCTGCCCAGTGCTGGA
This sequence comes from Candidatus Leptofilum gracile, assembly GCA_016713825.1. Lineage (GTDB taxonomy): Bacteria > Chloroflexota > Anaerolineae > Promineifilales > Promineifilaceae > Leptofilum > Leptofilum gracile. Next base: position 938 of record JADJOJ010000011.1, read on the forward strand.
AGGTTAAGGGGAGAGGTTAGCGTAAGCGAAGCTTTGAACCGAAGCCCCAGTGAACGGCGGCCGTAACTATAACGGTCCTAAGGTAGCGAAATTCCTTGTCGGGTAAGTTCCGACCCGCACGAATGGCGTAATGAGAGAAGCACTGTCTCAACGAAGGACTCGGCGAACATTGAAGTACGTGTAAAGATGCGCGTTACCCGCAGCTGGACAAAAAGACCCCGTGAAGCTTTACAGCTTGGCATTGAGTTAGGGCTTAGTTTGTGTAGGATAGGTGGGAGGCTTTGAAGCTGGGACGCTAGTCTCGGTGGAGCCACCGTTGAAATACCACCCTGGCTAAGTTTTGGCTCTAACCTGCAACCGTTACCCGGTGTGGGAACAGTGCCAGTGGGTAGTTTGACTGGGGCGGTCTCCTCCGAAAGAGTAACAGAGGCGCCCAAAGGTTCGCTCAGGCTGAATGGAAACCAGCCGTAGAGTGTAAAGGCACAAGCGAGCTTGACTGCAAGACATACGAGTCGCGCAGGGACGAAAGTCGGGCTTAGTGATCCCACGATTCCGAGTGGAAGGGTCGTGGCTTACCGGATAAAAGCTACTCCGGGGATAACAGGCTAGTCTGGTCCAAGAGTTCACATCGACGACCAGGCTCGGCACCTCGATGTCGGCTCATCGCATCCTGGGGCTGGATAAGGTCCCAAGGGTTGGGCTGTTCGCCCATTAAAGCGGTACGTGAGCTGGGTTCAGACCGTCGTGAGACAGGTCGGTCTCTATCCGCTGTGGGCGTAAGGGATTTGAGAGGAGCTGCCCCTAGTACGAGAGGACCGGGGTGGACAGACCTCTAGTGTGCCAGTTGTCGTGCCAACGGCATTGCTGGGTAGCTACGTCTGGCAGGGATAACCGCTGAAAGCATCTAAGCGGGAAGCTCGCCTCAAGATTAGATCCTCATCCGTTTTGGAGTAAGACCGCTAGGAGACTACTAGCTTGATAGGCGGCATGTGTAAGTGCAGTAATGTATTTAGCTAAGCCGTACTAATGGTCGAGGGCTTACGTTCCACTTGATACGGAGAATTCGGTTTTCTGACGTTGTGCAATTTGTAATTATTAGATTATTATTTAGTGCAAAGACATTCTTATTTGTTTGTAAGAAGGTCTCTTGGTGATTTGAGCAGCGAAGGTACACCCGGTCCCATCCCGAACCCGGAAGTTAAGCTCGCTAGCGCTGATGGTACTTGGGGGGCGACTCTCTGGGAGAGTAGGTCATTGCCAAGAGGCCTTTTTATTTTTCCTCTCGTTCTTCTTCTTTTTTGTGCCCACTAAACAGGTGTTTTGATGCAAGAATATATTTCTCTCTTGAGGAATAACGCTAATTACCGCAATTTGTGGCTTGGTAATGTTGTTTCTCAGTTGGGGGATTGGTTTAATTTAATTGCGGCAGCTGAACTGATAACTGAGATGAGTAATTCTGGGGTAGCGATTAGCTACCTTTTTTTGGCTCGATTTTTGCCTTTGTTTATGTTTAGTCCGTTGGCTGGTGTTTTGGCTGATCGGTATAACCGCCGACATTTAATGGTTATTTCTGATGTTTTGCGGGCGGTTATTGTATTGGGCTTTTTGATTGTGGGGTGACAGGCCAGGTTTGGCTGTTTTATTTGCTAACGGTGGCTCAGTTTGCTTTGAGCGCATTGTTTACACCGGCGCGTTCTGCAGTAGTGGCGATGGTGGTGGAGCGTCGGGAACTGGTGACTGCCAATGCGTTGGACAGTTTTACCTGGAGCACGATGTTGGCGCTGGGGGCGCTGCTAGGGGGGATTGTTGCGGCCGTTTTTGGTGCAGAAACCGCGTTTGTGTTAGATGCTCTCACTTTTTGCTTTCCGCGTGGTTTATTAGTCGGATTGTTTTGAAGGCTGTTGTGGCGGTGCCGGGTGAGGAAAGCCAGGGTGGCTGGCTGGATTTTGTGGATGGGTTTCGCTATTTGTGGGGACGGCCGTATCTCCTCATTCTCAGCTTGATTAAAGCAACTGGTTCGTTGGTCTGGGGCGCGGTGAACGTGCTGGAGATTAGCTTTGCAGACAATGTTTTCCCCCTGACGATATTCCCTTTGGCGCAGGCGCTGCGCATTGAAGATGGTGGCACGGCGTCGCTGGGCATTATTTATGTGGTGAGTGGTTTAGGCACTGGATTGGGCCCACTGTTTATGCGCCGGGCTTTGGGCAGCCGTCCGCCGCGTTTGATTTTGGGGGCGACCATCGGTATGGCTTTGGTGGCGGTGGGGATTTGGGGGCTGGCGGCTGCGCCGACGTTTGGTTTGTTTTTTGTTGGCGACGCTGGTGCGGACGGTGGGCAGCGGTACCATGTGGGTATTTTCGGCCGTTTTGTTGCAAATTGTGGTGCCAGATCGATACCGGGGCGGGTGTTTGCCTTTGAGTTTGCCATGCTGACGCTGACGCAGTCGGTTTCTACGCTGCTGGCGGGGCTGTTTCAGGATGCGCCAGCGTGGGGTTTGAACCAGACAGCGCTGCTATTTGCCGGCATGGGTGTGTTATTCTCGTTTGGTTGGGTGAGTTTTTACACCTGGTCACGGCGGAATGCGGATAATGAACGGGTGCAGGCGTTTTGGTATGCTGGGGATTAAGATGAGGCGGTGACCAGGTGAAGGGGTACCCTTGTCAATTTGTGGTTTTTTGAAAATGGGTGTCGCCGTTTTGGTGGTGGGTGATTTGGTAGCCGTTGGCCAGGTAAAAGGCGACGACATCGGCCCAGGTTTGGGTGGTTTCCAGGACAATTGTGTGGAAGTGGCGTTGGTGAGCGGCCGTTTCCAGATGTGCCAAAATGAGCTGACCAATCCCCTGCCGACGATTTTCCTTTTTGACAGACATGCGGACGATACGGCCCCCTTGCCCCACTTCTTCAATTAAAGCCCCACAACCGACAATTATTTCCCCTTGTAAAGCAACCAAAAAGGTTTCTCCGTCATAACTGCTGGCAATGTCGTTCAGATCCGGATTTAAGGAAAGATCAAGCGTGCCCCAATGATCGGCCAGACCGGCCAGAATGAGCTGCTCAACGGCGTGTTGATCTTGGGGGTGAAACGGCCGTATTTGAAATGACAGGTTAGCCTCTTGGTTCATGACTCGAATGATACTGCAAAGTTGTAGCTTGAAACAGCAGTGGGCATCCGTTAAAATGAATGGGTCTCGTTTATTGGTTCAATTTTGCCTTGTTTGGGGGTCTAAATGAAACGTGCTGCGATTTTTCTAACGTTGTTACTACCCGTTTTCTTGCTGTTGGGTTTGGGCTATGCCGTAAACGGCCGTGTTCAGGCCAAACCACAGCTAATTGATGTCGGCGGCTCCATTGCTACTGACACAACTTGGACGGCTGCCAACAGCCCCTATGTCATCACCGAAACCGTGACGGTGGAAGCTGGCGTCACCCTGACTGTGGAAGCGGGTGTGACCATCATGACACTGGACATGGGACAATACTTGGATGTGCAGGGGCATTTGGAAGCGGTGGGAACGACCGTTGATCCTATCTTGTTTACTTCAAATAACGACTCACCCGCCAATAATCGGTCTGGCATTACCGTTTCTGGCTCGGCCAATTTTGCCAATGTCACCATGCACTATGCGTACACGCCATTGTTTATTTCTGGGAGCAGTGGGGTGATGTGTACCTGGAAAACAGCGTTTTAGAAGAAAATCTTGAGTACCCAATTGTGGTAGATACGGACGCACTCCACCGGTTAAAAATGAACAACGTCACCTTTAGCAATAATGTGCCCGATCGGGTGGGCATTAACCGAAGCGTTGATTTTACGGACAAGCTGGATTTGGCCGGAAATGTGCTGCTTACCCCACAACCTGGTCTGGAAGCATACGAAGATTTGGGCAATGGCTCCACCCCATTACTTAACATCCCGTCCGGTATAACATTGACGCTGGCCGCTGGCACCGTCTTCATGTCAGACAGCAGCATTATCGTGGAGGGTCATCTGGAAGCGAACGGGACAGAGCTGGCTCCGGTTATTTTTGATGATCGGCCCGGGGGTGGCAATTTTCCAGTTAATTACGTGGTCGTGGGGCAAATGGGGTCTGCCTTGCTGGTTCATACCATTATTCGGGATGGCAACCCGTTGGGTCTGGGCATTGGTGGCCAGTCTGATGCGCCTGTGATTTTGCAGGATGTGGTGCTGGATAATGTAGGCGATTATCCGATTATTGTGGAGCCACCTGCGTTGCATCGGCTGCAAATGACCAATGTGACCTTCCAAAACAATACTTTCAACCGTGTTTTGGTCGATACTTCCAACGGGCAAGATGCGATTGTGGCAGATGTAACTCTGACAGCACAGCCAGGACTTGAATGGTATGAATTTGCCGATGCCAACACGCCGCAAACGCCGCCTGCTGAATTTGTGGTGCCTGAGGGCGTCACGCTGACGGTAGAGTCAGGTGTAGCATTACGCTTTGGAGATGGCGCGGAGACTTTGGTGGTGAACGGCCGTCTCGTTACCCTCGGCACTTTGTCAAAACCCGTCACTGTTACATCTGGCAGCGATAGCGGCGCTGGTACCTGGCTTGGTATGGCGGTCAATGGTGAATTGGATTTGCAGAACACTGTTGTACGCTACGGTACGCACAGTCTCACAATGAATGGCACGGGGGATGCCCAGTTAGAAAATGTTACCTTGACTCAGTCTCAAATGGCTGGATTGCGGGTGAGCGGGGGCGTGGTAACGGCCGTTCGCAGCCATTTTACTAATAATGGCACGGATGGGATTTTGGTTGAGGCAGGCGGCGTGTCAAATGTTCTCGTGACCAAATCGGCCATAAGCGGCAATGGCAGCGCCGGGTTGCGTAATTTAAGCAGCGAGACGGTGGATGCAACAGAGAATTGGTGGGGAGATGCTTCAGGCCCCTCTGCCTCTGGTTTCGGCAGCGGTGATGCCGTGGCAGGAAACGTGAACTTTTCATCATGGTTAACCGATGAACGGTGGACAATGCTGCACTATCAGTTATATTTGCCCAGCATTATTTCACCCTAAAAAATATTCGTATAGCCATTATATGAGAAGCAGACCACTGATTGAGCAGCAAGTAACGTTTCTACACGCGCGGGATTTGGCAGAAACGGCCGTTTTCTACGAAAAACTCTCGGCTTAAAACTGGTTCTGGACCAGGGCAGCTGCCGCATTTACCGCAGCAGTGGCGATGCCTTCCTGGGCTTTTGCCAGACGCTGGGGCAGCACATGGACGCGCCGCCCCACACCAACCACATCATGCTCACCCTCGTCACGCCAGACGTGGATGGCTGGCACGATTTTCTGGTGGGGCAGGGGGTGGCCATCGAAAGCCGCCCACGCTGAACGAGAAGTTCAACATCTACCAATGCTTTATCCGCGATCCGAATGGGTATTTGATTGAAATCCAGACCTTTTTAGACCCAGCCTGGCCGAGAAGAGAGTAATTGAGTAATTAGGTGATCAGGCAGTTCCCCAATTACTAACTGATGTTACGCACTCACTCTGGAAAAGATTTCAAAAGTCTCCAAGGCAATTGGTTTATCACCAGAGAGAAATTAGACTTTTGAAATCTACACTGCGTAACATGAGTTACTAATTACCCAATTACCTAATTACAATTGGTCCTTTTCAGCTAAACTTAGCCAAACCATGACAGACGAGACAACCATCCGCGACGACAAATTTGAATGGGCGATTTACGTCGATGCCACGCTGGCGGGTTTGGCGATCCTGATTCCCATTCCGCTGGTGGACGTGCTGTTTGAGTGGATTTTTAAGCGGCGCATGCCGCAGGCGATTGCCCGGCGAAACGGCCGTACCCTCTCTCCAGACACCGTGCGCCAGCTTAACCGCAGCAACTTTAGCTGCCTGGGCTGCCTGCTCTGGCCGCTAGAGCTGGTCTGGCTGCTGCTCAAGCGTACCTACCGCACCATTCTCTACTTCCTCACCGTGAAGGAAGCGACCGACAAGCTGAGCTACTACTGGCACCGGGCTTACCTGCTCAACAAAATGGTAGAGCGCGGCGATTTAGACCATCAGGAAAACGCAGCGCTGGCGGCGCAGGCGCTGCATCAGGTGCTGGAAAGCGTCACCACCAGCCCACTGACGCAGCTGGCGCAAGAAGTCATCGGCAATGTGCGCCACATTTTGCGCTCTAGCTGGCGCTGGCTGCGCCGCAAGCAGGAAGATGAAATGATGGCCCGCACGCGCTCCCAAATGGCCACGGCCTGGCGCGATTTGTCTGGCTACTTTGCCCAGATTGGTGCCCAGTATGAGCAGCAATTGGAGCAGCTGCACATTGCCCGCCTGCAAGAAAGTTTGGTGGTGACAGACGCGCCCCCACCCACATCTGCCAACCATACGCCCGATAGCTAACTGCACCACAAAATATCTTACGAGGAGCGGCTGCCTGGAAAACAAGCGGTCCATTTACCCATGAATCTTAGAAAAATTGATAGACGTTTGCTGACTATTTTACTGATTGTGTTTGTGCAGATGCTTGGGGCGGCCATGGCCCTGCCCATTTTGCTGCTGTATGCGCAGCGCCAGTTTCAGATTCGGCCGGAGTACAATGCTTTGCTGCTGTCCTCATTTTTTGCCGCTCAATTTTTGGCTGGCCCCACCATTGGGCGGCTGTCGGATAAATACGGCCGTATCCCCGTCCTCATCATCAGCCAAATTGGTACCGTGCTCAGCTTCATCATGATTGGGGCCGCGCCCAACGTCGCGATTCTGTTCATCGCCCGCATTTTGGATGGCATCACTGGCGGCAACATTATTGTTGCCCAGGCATACATCACCGATATTACGCCACCGGAAAAGCGTACCGAATCACTCGGGTATATTTTTGCCGCGTTTGGCCTGGGGTTTGTCTTTGGGCCAGCGTTGGGGGGTTCGCTTTCTGCCGCTTTTGGCCCACGCATCCCCTTCTTTATGGCCGCTGTGGCCGCTGCCCTCACCGTTGTTTTGACCTGGCGAACCCTGAGTGAAACGCTCACCCCGGAGCAGCGGATGAAAAATCGGCAGGCGCGGCGTGGCGGCATTGCCCCCGGCGAAGTAATGAACAACGCGCCGCTGCTGGCTATCTTGCTGATTGCGTTCATTGGCCAGTTTGCCCTGGGTTTGCTGCAAGCCACCTTTGCCCTGTTTGGCGACGCGGTTTTGTTTGCCGATTACAGCGATCGCATTGTGGATCTGGGTATTGGCATTTTGCTGGGCACGGTGGGACTTTCCCAATTTTTGACCCAAACGCTGCTCATTCGGCGGGTGCTGCCCCGCTTTGGCGAGGTGAATTTGGTGATTGTTGGCAGTGTGCTGCGGGGAATTGGCATGTTTTTTCTGGCGATTGCCGTGGGGCCCTGGTTTGGCATTCCTGGCTCCATCTTTTTCCCGATTGGCATGGGGTTGATGATGCCACCGCTGCAATCATTGTCTACCCGCACGGTGCCGGATGAGGTGCGTGGTGGGGTGTTGGGGCTGTACCAATCTACCGTGAGCCTGGCGACGATTTTTAGCACGGCGCTGGGTGGCGTGATCTTTGCTCGCGATCCGCATTATCCGTACTGGTTGGGCATGGTGCTATCTTTGGTGGTGCTGATTCCGGCCTATTGGTTTTTGAAACGGCCGTTACGCAAACCGAAATCAGCCTAACCTGCTGATTGACTGACAGAATTAACAAAAAAGCACCTTGACAATATCATAACCACTCTAGAGAGTGCAGCTCAAACATCGGCCTGTAAAACTGTTTCCACGAAGCAATGGCCGGTTCTGGGTCAGGATTCGGCGGCAACCAAAGAAAGGATTGGAGCCATTTACGGTTGGCTAGCGCATGTTTGCACCAGCGCCAGCCGATTTGCAAGTAGCTCAAGCCCCGTCGCCAATGGGTATTTACCAGGGGACGAAACCCGAGTGTAGCGACCGCCACACCTGTAGAAACCAGGTAAACTGTAGCTGTGGCCAATACGAGACACAGTCGAGAGATAGCCATTGAATCCTGCAAGCGGCTATCTTCCAGATTGAAGCCAGCCGATTTGTCGTCCAGAAAGTTTTCTTCAATGTTGAAGCGCAACCCATACTCGTCAAAGGTGTGGCGGCCAACTGGTTCATCGCTGACAATCGCCCACTTCTCGCTGCCATTGGGCGTGATAACATGAGCAACGGCCAAGTGGAGCGGTCCATATTTCTGTTTGGTCAACCAAACATGCGTATAGCAGCAACCTTTGCCCACGGGTGGCATCAGGGCTCGTATCTGACGGCGCTGGCCATTCGCCAGAAAAACCCAGGTGTCACTTTTGAGACGAATGCGGAAATGCCAGCCCAATTGGTCGCCACTTTCAGCAGCTCAATGTGGCCAAAGCCCCTGTCGGCCAACAAGATCACTTTGGTTGTCGTGGGTATCTGGGCGGCCACTTGAGCCAGCATCCGCTGGTAGCAAGCTACAGCAACCGTGGCGCTGCCACCGGCACAAACAACCCAGCCTAGTGGAATAGCTCGACCGCAGTAGACCAGGGCCAGGCGCACAATGACAAACCGCTTCCACAGTTGAGTTGTATCCAACGCCAGATAGGCTGTGTGGTCACACCAATCTCGTAAAAGGTGCTGGATGAACCGCTGGTAAATGGGCATCGGGCGTATCTTTTCGTTGTGTATCCAGCGCGAGAACTGCCGTGCTTTGCTGGCCGCCTTGGCCTTTCCCTTGCGAAAGGGCAGCCAGTGGCTAAAGTGAGGCTGTTCACTCTGGATGACGCCCACAACGGCCCAAATAAAGGTTTGGGCAATACGCAGGTCATGAAACTTGAGCTGACCATCGCGGATAAATGTCATGATATTGGTAAAGAGCGTGTTATGATTAGTCATGGTGCTACCTTTTTTTGAGTTTGTGTTTTTGGTGAATCACAAGTTTATCTCAAAAAGAGGAGCACCTTCTTTATGTTAAATAAGATTTGTCAGTCAATCAGGCCTAACCTGATAGATAGCGAAAAACTCAGTTTTGTTGATAATTGTGGCGTAGCGGGAAGAACGATAAAGCGAGGCAAATAGTTATGAAATTAGCAGTTTTTGGTGCCACGGGTGGTACCGGTAAAGAAATTGTGGTGCAGGCGCTAGAAGCCGGACATGAAGTCACCGTCCTGGTGCGCGATTCCACCAGACTCAGCGTTAAACATGACAAGCTGTATTTGGTCATTGGCGATGTGCTCAACCAGGAAAAAGTGGAAGAAGCGCTGGCAGGCTCAGAAGCAGTTTGCTGCTCTTTGGGCAACACCGCCAACAATCCCGATTTTGTGGTGTCGGACGGCACGCAAAACATCATTGAGGGCATGAAAAAGCAAGAGATTAAGCGTTTGGTGGTGGTTACGGCTTTGGGTGTGGGGGATACCCGTGACCGCGTCTCACTCTCCTTCAAGATGCTCATGAAAACCGTGCTGCGCAAAGCGTACGAGGATAAGGAACGGCAGGAGCAGTTTGTGCGTGAAAGCGGCTTGGACTGGATCATTGTGCGTCCCGGCGGTCTGACCAACGGCCCGGCTACCGGCGAGTACGCCTTTGGCCTGGACCCAACCATTGGCGGCGGGCAGGTTTCGCGGGCGGATGTGGCGGCCTTTGTTTTGCAGCAGCTTACAGACGACACCTTTTTGCACCAAACCCCGGCCATTGCCTAAATTTGTAGGTTGTAAAAAATTGACACCGTTTTGTTTGCTGCGTGATACGTGAAAAGTGATTTGCTTTTGTCACCTGTTACGCAGCACGGTGGTGAAGCCCACGTGAAAACAAAGACCCGGCAGTGACTTTTTTGGTCATTGGCGGGTCTTTTATGTTGGGTTGTTAACTGCTTCATACTGCTGGCGTACGGCCGTATGCAGCCAATCTTACCCAAACCTGCTAATTTGTTGTGATGCCCTGGCATCGCTAGTTGAAAATTAAATTATGTCCTGCCAGGCAACCCGCTTTCTCTGCTTCTTCCCATCTTTCCATCGTGCCGCTGCGGTCTCCCTGGCAGATGGTATTGGATTCAATGTCAACTTTTTTTATTTTATTGTTAGCCCATTTGTTAGCCGATTTTCCCCTCCAAACGAACCGTATTTTTCGCCTGAAGGTAACCAGCAATGCGGGTCTGGCGCTGCATGTGCTTATCCATGTGGCCATGGCTGCCCTGCTGCTGCGGCAGCCTGCCCAACAGCTAGACCTGCTGCTGGCGCTGGGCGTGGCCCATTTTGTCACCGACTGGGTGAAGGTGCGCTTTCCCAGCGAACCGCAATGGCCAGGGTTTGTTTTGGACCAACTGGCCCATCTAACGGCGATTGTGGGTTTGGCCTGGTGGCGTCCGGGGATAACGGCCGTTCTCCCCCTCTGGCTTATGCTTCCCTTGATCATGTTTGTGCTGCTGCCCGCCGGGCTGATGCTGCTGTGGGTATGGGCCAATGATGCTCAGCAGCAAAATCGTTTTCAAAATTCCCCCTCAGTTATCTGGGCCAGCCGCCGCCTGCTTACCATTTCTCAGCGCACCGGCTGGGTTGCCGTGGTCGTTGTCATCGCCTGCCGCATCATTTTACTGTAGGATTAGGACTTTCTGGCTATATTTTCCTACTGCCAAGAGCCGCTGCCTCATGCTTTAATACTGCGCAGAATAAGCTATCTCCCCAATTTACGCTTTGCAGAGGAGACTGCATGAGCTCAAGCTCAACACCATGAATGAAAAATCAGCAGATTTACCAGATTGCTCAGATTTCTCTGTGTAACTCTGTGTTCTGTTTTTTATTTTTCAAGGAGACGACACCGGCTGTCGCCGACCACCATGAATGAAAATCAGCAGAATTGATAGGACACGACATGAGCGCAAGCTCAACACCATGAATGAAAATCGTAGATCGGATTGCCAATCCGACCCACATTTACAGAGGAGAACAACGTGAAGAACTCAATCTTGCTAGTTGATGACGAACCCAATTTGCGTGAGCTATTGCGCCATATGCTAGAGATCGGTGGCTATGAGGTTGTAGAAGCTGAAGATGGTTTGGATGCGCTAGACCGGTTGGCTGAACGAACCCCCGATTTGATGATTCTGGATGTGATGATGCCCTATTTGGATGGGGTGAGTCTTTGCAAGCAGCTGCGCGCCAGCGCCGAGTTTGCCAGTTTGCCCATTGTGATGCTCAGTGGCAAGACGCAGTACCGGGCTGTGCAGGAGGGGTTGGCCGCCGGGGCAAATCGCTATTTGTGCAAGCCGATCACGGTGGATGAACTCATTCAAACAGTGCGCGAAGTTTTGTCTGCCCCGGCGGCGCTTACGGGAAGTCGCTAGGCGCTCCCTTTACTCATAAACTGGTTGGAACATCTGCGCCTTTATGTAGGCGGGTAAATCGTCGGGCCGGGCCACGCGGGCCAGGTTTTGGGCGTAGGCTACGTCAGCAACGGCCGTTCCAATCGCCCCCGACACCTCGCGAATCCGCTTGAGCGACGGGTAAATGCGCCCCTTCGCCAAATCCTCTTCGGTAACCAACTGGGCCAGCGTGCGGGCTGCCGCCATGAACATCTCGTCTGGCACGTGCCGCGCCTTTACGGCCACCACGCCCAACCCCACGCCTGGGAAGATGTAAGAGTTGTTGCCCTGGCCAGGTACAAAAGTCTGGCCGTTGTACGTTACCGGGTCGAATGGGCTGCCGCTGGCAAAAATGGCCCGTCCTTCAGACCAGGTGTACGCTTGCTCGGCGGTGCATTCAGAGTTGGAGGTGGGGTTGGAGAGGGCAAAGATGATCGGCCGTTTGTTGAACTTGGCCATCGCCTCCACAATCGGTTGGGTAAACATTTGCCCCATACCAGAAACGCCAATGATGCCCGTGGGCTGCAAAGCGTTGACGGCGGCCAGGAAATCGGTTTGCGGGGCAAAGTCGTGGGCGTAGTGCAGCTTGTGTTCTGCCAGATTGGTGCGGCTGCTTTCTACCAGGCCGCGTGAATCGACAAACCAGCAGCGCTGCCGGGCTTCGGTTTCGCTCAGCCCCTCATCCATCATGGCCGAGACGATGAGATCGGCAATGCCGATGCCTGCTTCGCCCGCGCCCAGGAAGAGCAGCTTTTGCTCAGCTAGTTTGCCACCGGTCAGCCGCAGGGCAGAGTAGACGCCCGCCAGGGTGACGGCGGCTGTGCCTTGAATGTCGTCGTTGAAGGTGCAGTAGGCGTTGCGGTATTTGTGCAGCAGGCGGAAAGCGTTGAGGTTGGCAAAATCTTCAAACTGCACCATGACGTTGGGATACCGTTCGGTAACGGCCGTCATGAATTCATCTACAAACGCATCGTACTCTGGGCCGCGCAGCCGCCGCTGGGGCAGGCCAATGTAGAGCGGGTCGGCCAGCAGCTTTTCATTTTCGGTGCCCACATCCAGAGTAATTGGCAGCGTTTTGGCGGGGTGAATGCCGGCGCAGGCGGTGTAGAGCGACAGTTTGCCCACGGGGATACCCATCCCATTGACGCCCAAATCGCCCAGGCCCAGAATGCGCTCGCCGTCGGTGACGACAATTACTTCCACGTCGTCGTGGGGCCAGTTGGCGACCACGTTGGCAATGCGCCCTCTATCTTCGGCAGAAATGTAGAGGCCCCGCGGGCGGCGGAAAATGTGGGCGTACTCCTGGCAGGCTTGCCCCACGGTGGGGGTGTAGATGAGGGGCATCGTTTCTTCCAGGTTGTCCATTACCAGGCGATAGAACAAGGTTTCGTTGCGGTCTTCCAGGCCAATGAGGTAGATATATTTCTCCAGATCGTTCCGCTTTTTGCGGAGATTTTCCAGCGACCGCTGGACTTGACGTGCTTGGGTGAAGATGCGGGGGGGGAGCAGGCCGCGCAATTTGTAAGCGTCTCTTTCTTCTTCGGTAAAAGCGGTGCCGTGGTTGAGTAGGGGGTTGTGCAGCAGGTCAACGCCGGTAAGTTGGGTGTCTGTATCAGACATAATTGACTCCTTGGATAGGTTAGTATGGTAAACGGCCGTACGGCCTCAATATTGGCAAGCGACGACCACAGAGGATCGTACCCGATGTAGGCCAGGGTAAGTAGTCTCAATTGGCATATGGAGAGGGTGATGTTTGTCAGAACTCAGGGCGTGTTGCGGCGCACAATGCCCTCGCGCCAGGCCAAAACGGCCGCTTGCGTGCGATCGGCCAGGTGCAGCTTACTCAGGATGTTGCTGACGTGGCTCTTCACCGTCTTTTCGCTGATGACCAGCTGCTCGGCGATGCTGCTGTTGTTGGCCCCATCGGCAATGAGGCGCAGCACTTCCAGCTCTCGCTCACTCAGCTCGGTGAAGACGTTGACGCTTTCCTGGCGGGAGCCGTGCAGCTCTTGCACCACGCGGGCGGCGACGCGTGGATGCAGCACCGCTTCCCCCTGGGCGGCCTGGCGCACCGCCTCGGCCAGGGCCGCTGGTTCGATATCTTTGAGCAGGTAGGATAGCGCCCCGGCGCGGATGGCGGGGAAGATGTGCTCGTCCTGGTGGTAGGAGGTGAGCATGATGATTTGGGTGCGCGGGCTTTGTGCTTTGACCAGCCGGGTGGCCGTCACGCCATCCATGCCGGGCATCACCAAATCCATCAGCACCACGTCTGGGGCGTGGTGGGCGGCGAGGGTTACGGCCGTTTCCCCCGAATCGGCCTCTGCCACCACCTCGATGTCTGCCTGGGCCTGCAAAAAAGCACGCACGCCCTGCCGCACCATTTTGTGATCGTCTACCAGCAAAACCGTAATTTTTTCACTCATCCCAACTTCCTGTTTTTGAACCGCCCGGGCCGCGAAGCGGGCAAAGAAAAAAACTTTGCGGCCTTGGCGTGCTTTGCGGTTAAAGTTTCTCCAGCGGCAGGGTGGCCGTCAGCTGGGTGCCCTGGCCGGGGGTGCTGTGGATGGTGAGACGGCCGTTCACCCCTGCCAACCGTTCTTGCATACTTTTTAAGCCCATGCCGTATGCCGTCGCCTGCGTGTCAAAACCGTGGCCGTCATCGCGGATTGTCATCGTAACCGCCTCAGCTTGCCACGCCAGGTGCACGGTGACGCGGCTGCCCCCGCTGTGCCGGGCGACATTGGCCAGCGCCTCTTGCGCCACGCGGAACAGCGGCTGCTCAACCTGGAGAGGCAACGGCCGTTCCCCCGCCACCTTCACCTCAACCGCAATCGCCGTGCGGCGAGACCAATCGTCGGTGTAGCCGCGCAGCGCCTCCACCAGCCCCTTGCCCTCCAGCGCCGCCGGACGCAGCTCCTGAATGAGGCCGGTGAGCTCCTGCTGCGCCTGGCGGGCCAGCTGTTCCGCCTCTTGCAGGTGGGTTTTGGCGCTGGCCGGATCGCTGTCTAGCATTGTTTGGGCCGCGCCCAGCTGCATGGCGGTGGCAAACACCTGCTGCTTCACGGAATCGTGCAGATCGCGGGCGAGGCGGTTGCGCTCTTCCAGCGTGGCCAGTTCAGAGCGGGTGTGGATGAGGTTTTGCAGCTGCTCGGCCATCTGGTTGAGCCGTCGCGCCAGCTGGCCAATTTCGTCGCCGGATTCGTCTTGTACGTAGGCGGTGAAGTCGCCCTGGCTCCACGATTCGGCCGTTTCTGTCAGGCGGCGCAGGCGGCGGCTAAAGCCCCGCGAGGCGATAAAGCCAAAGATGGTGCCGGTGAAACCGGCCACCACCACGATGATCAGCAGCAGGGGCAAAAGCCCCAAGATGGTGTTGGCGGTCAGCAAATCGGTTTCGGTCGTGGGCAAATCCATCACCAGCAGGAAGACGCCGAGCAGTTCATCCGCATCATCCAGCACGGGGACGGCGACAAAAATGTCGTTGGTTTCGGTGTGAACGGCCGTTAACCGTTCCGGATCGCCATCGCCCTGCAAAGCCCGTTCGTAAGCGGGCAGCGCCTCGGCAAAAAGCAGCGTCTCGACGGGCTGGGTGAGGTTGTCGCCTGGTTCCAGGGCCAGCAGCTGCCCCGTGGGGGCCACGACGGCGGCAAACGTCACGTCGGTGAAGCGTACCCGGCTGCTGTCGTTTTCTGACGACACCTGGAACTCGTTGCCCTGCTGGGCGCTGTCTAGCCAGGCGCGCAGGCCGACCAGATCGGGCGGCTGCTGCGTTAAAAATTGGGCAATCTGTGGCTTGACCGGGCGCAAAATCGGCTGAAATGCCGAGGCCATGTCGGGGATGAGCAAGCCAACGAGTGAGGCGGTGAAGAGGAAGATGATGAGGAATACGGCCGTAATCACCGCCGTCGTCACCCAGGTGTAAGAGAGGGTGAGCTTCCATTGCAATGTGCGAAATCGGCCCCAAAAGTTGTTCATGGTTGAAGTATACAAAAATTGTAGAGACGCTGCATTGCAACGTCTCTACATTAAATTTATCCGCCCAAATCCTGCCGCCGGAAGGCGAAAACCGCTAATCCGACAAACAAAATGGTGTAAAGAGCGATGCCCAAGACGGCCGTTCCTGCACTCAAACCATCTGCCGGGACTGTGGGGTTGGCAACGGCCGTTACCCGATTGAGCGTGGCCAGGCTGTTGCTGAGCCCGGCGGGCAGGTATTGGGCAATGTCGGCCCAGATGCCGCCCACAAAGCCCAACAGCTGCATCAGCACCCCTTCAATGAGCAGGGTGTAGGCCAGGCCACCCCCCACAGCCACCACGGTAGAGCGGCTGACAACGGCCAGCAGGAAGGTGAGCGCGGCGTAGGGCAGCAGGGTGTACGCCGTGCGCAGCACGCTCAGCAGCGCCTGCCCCCAGGCCACCTCGGCAGCTGGCAGGCTGCCCTGCAAACTTTGGGTGATGAGGCCGGTGCTGATTGCGCCAGCCACGAAGGCGGCCAATACAAACAAGAGCGCAGGGAGGAGGACGGCCGTAAACTTGGCCAACATCAGCACGGGGCGAGAGATGCCGTTGCTTAGCCAGAGCTGCATGGTGCGCCAGCCGTACTCTTGCGCCGTCAGCGTGCCCACCAAAATAACAATGAGCAGCCCGCCCAGCCCGCTACCAGAGAGCAGATCAATGCCCAGGCGCAGCGCCAGCGGCCAGGCGATCATATCCTCCACCGGACCGTTGATAACCACATTGCTGCTGGTGGATTGGCTGGCCAGGTAAAGCATGAGGGGGATGAAAACGGCCGTTGCCGCCGCAAGCGCCAGTTCAATCCACAAAATTTTGCGGTTGGTTAATTTCTTTTGTTCAACAGATACCATTTGCCAAAACATGAGGTTCTCCTTGCGTGAACCGTGAAGCGTGATTTTTTCACGCATCACGTTTCACGGTTCACGAAATGCTCAATCACACAAACGCCTAAACAACTGCGCATTACTTCGTTAATTCCAAAAACAAACTTTCCAAATCCGACTTTTGCACGGTGACTTCGCTGGGGATGACGCCGTTTTGGGTGAGGTGGGCTACGGCCGTTTCACTCTCCACCCCGCTCACCTGCACGTACGCGCCGTTGGTTACAACGTCGGCGGCGGGCAGCTGGGCCAGCAGTTCGCCCGCTTGGGCCGGATTGCGCACCTTCAGCCGCACCGATTGGCCGCTTTGGTTTAGCAGCTCGTCTACCGCGCCCTGGGCCACAATTTTGCCCTGGCGAATGACGGCGATGCGGTCGCACACTTGCTCCACCTCGTGCAGCAGATGGCTGCTGAGGAAAACGGTAATGCCGTCGTCGGCCAGCTGGCGGATGAGGGTGCGCACTTCGCGCATTCCCGCCGGGTCCAGCCCGTTGGTTGGCTCATCCAGGATGATGAGCGCGGGCCGGTGCAGCAGCGCCGCGCCCAGCCCCAGCCGCTGCTTCATGCCGGTGGAAAAGCCCTGCACCTTGCGCTCAGCGGCGTTGGTGAGGCCCACCAGTTCGAGGATTTCTTGGATACGGCCGTTCTCCACCCCGTCATGCAGTTTGGCCACCAGCTGCAAATTTTGCTGCGCCGTCAGGTAGGGCAGCAGCGACGGCGCACCCACCAGCGAGCCAACCTGCTTCAGCGCCCCGTTGTGGTGGGGTGTCACCGGCTGGCCAAACAGGGTAATGCGCCCGGCGCTGGGATGAATCAGCCCCAGCACCATGCCGATGGTGGTCGTCTTGCCCGCGCCGTTGGGACCGAGGAAACCAAACACTTCCCCCTGCTGCACGCGCAGGTTGATGGCTTGAACGGCCGTTACCGCCCCAAAATTTTTGCTCAGATCATCGGTCTGTAAAATGATGTTGTTCATGCGAAGTCTCCCTTAAGTGGCTGGTGGTTAGTGGCTCGTACTACCGGCTACTAGCCACCAGCAACCAATAACTGTCACCAGTTTAAGGGAAGTGCCCGTTGGCCACATCGGTCTGGAGGACCAAAGCCGCTCCGCCCGCAGACCCACCTGATTCTCATTCCCGGGAAAGCGGCAATCCACTTGCCGCCTAAATTGTGGATGCACGCGCAGGCGAGCATGACAGGTTTAAGGGGTTAGTTTTTGGGGAGGGTGATGGTGAATTGGAAGCCTTGCTGGGGGGCGGTGGTGATGTGCATACGGCCGTTTAGCAAATTTACCCGCTCTTCAATGCCCACCAAACCAAAACTGCTGCTGCTTTTTTGCGCCAGATCTGTGCCGATGCCGTTGTCTTGCAGGGTGAGCACCGTTTCTTGAGGACGATAGCTCAGGGTGATGTCTACCCGCGAGGCGCGGGCGTGTTTGCGCACGTTGGTCAGCCCTTCCTGCACGGCGCGGTACAGCGTTAGTTCTACCTTGGGGTCACGCTCGGCCGCTTCACCGCTGATGGTGAGTTCGGCCACCAGCCCGGTTTCGCGCACTTCGGCGGTGAGTTGGGCCAGCGCTTCGGCCAGCGTCTGGTTGGCCAGCGGCGATTCGCGCAGGGCGCTGACGGAGTGGCGCACGGCGGCCAACCCTTCTTGCGTCAGATTTTGGGCTTTGCCCAGGGCGTCCTGCGCTTTTTGCGGGTTTTGCTGCATGATTGTTTTGGCCGCTTCGATTTGCACGTTCACCACGGTGAGGTAATGCCCCAAATTGTCGTGGATTTCGCGGGCGACGCGGTTGCGCTCGCGCATGGTGGCTAATTCTTCTATTTGGGCGGCGTATTCGGCCAGCCGGTGGTTGGCTTGGCGCAGGTCGGTGGCCAGCCGCTGCACTTCGCTGCGGGCGGCGCTTTCACGCAGGGCAATGCTGGTGAAGATGAGGGTGAACAGCATCGACACACCGATGGAGAGCAGATCGAGAATGGTTTCTTGAAACGGTTGATTGTTGAGATAAGCCAGCCAGATGAGGCCCAGCAGGATAAGGGAGATAACGGCCGTAAATCCCCACGAATACGCCAGACTCTGCGCCGCTACGGGCAGAATCATAATCCAGATGGCCCCGCCCAAATCCCGCGTCAAGAACAAAAGCCCGGCGGTCATGATGAGCTGGATGCCAAAGTAAAGATACAAAGCAAACCAGCGATCGATGTACCGTTCGTGCAGCATCATGCCGCCGGTGCCGTTGACCACGTAGACGATCCAGAGCAGCAGCACCAGGCCAATGTGCCAACCCGGCAGCGCCCAAAACTGGCTGGAAAGCAGCAGCGGCATCAGGGCCACCACGGAAAGGACAATGACAACCACATTCACGCTGAGGCCGGTGAACCGTTCGTTAGATTCAATCTGCTCGGTGATGGCGTCGCTGGTGCGGGAGGTGATTTCTGTCTGGTTGCTCATGCGGTTGGCGGTTTGTTTATGCCGGGATTGGACCAATCTTCAAGATTGGTCCAATCTGAAAACTAGAAATTATCCAGCAGCGACTCCAATTCCTCGCGGCTGAAGAGATATTGCTCGTGGCAAAAGTGGCAGTTGACCACGGTTTCACCTTCGGTGTCGATGATGTGCTGGATTTCGGTTGCGCCCAGGGAGATGAGGGCTTGTTCGCTGCGGGAGCGGCTGCAGCCACATTCAAAGTGCAACGGCCGTTCCTCCAACAGTTTGTACGGCATCTCACCAAACACCAGGTCCAAAACCGCTTGCGGCGTTTTGCCGCTGTGCAGCAAATCGGCCATGGGGGGCAGCTCCTGGATATTGTTGCGCAGCTGGTTGACGATGTTGGATTCGTACGGCGGCATCGCCTGAATGAGCAGGCCGCCGACGGCTTGCAGGGTGCCCTCGTCGTCTACGTTGTGGCTGATGTCGATGAGCGAAGGGATTTGCTCTGACTGGTTGAGGAAGAAGGTGAGCTCGGCGGCGATGTCGCCGCTGCCCAGGGGCACGGTGCTTTCTACCAGCTCCGGCAGCAGCACATCGCGCACGATGGTGAGCAGGCCAGTGTCGCCCAGCGCGGCGGCAATCTGCTCGCGCTCCAGGCTGGGCAGGTCGATCATCGGGTTGGTGACGTAGCCTCGGATACGGCCGTTGCTATCCGACTCCACCAATATTTTTTGCAGCGGGCCGCTGCCTTCAAACTTGATGGCGATGCGCTGGCGCACCTTGAGCATCGCCCCCATCAGCGCCGCGCCGGTGAGGGCGTGGGCCAGGGCAATGGTGGCGGTGGGGAAGGCTCCGTGCCGGTCGGCCGCTTCCAGCGCCAGGTTGGTGTTACTTGATACAATCACACGCACCCCCGCCTCGCGGGCCAGGGCACGAACTAAATAGTCGTTCACAAAATTACCTCATTCTGGATTTTGCCGGAAACTCGAAGTTTCCGGCAAAATGGATTCAAATTGGTATTATACGCGGAATAAGGAGCGTGTATCAGTACCAATCCTCAAGCTGCAAACCGGCTACGCGGCTAAACTCCTTCACATTGTGCGTTACAAGCGTGTGGTTGTGGGCCCATGCTGTGCCAGCGATCAGCAAATCGTAGGGGCCAATTGGTTGCCCTGCTTGCTCTAGCGTGGCCCGAATTTGGGCAGCGTGTCGCGCCTCCACCTCGCCAAAAGGCAAAAGTATCATCACGGCTAACATCTCGGCCAACTGCTGCCGCCGCTTTTCTGGCTTGGCCGACTTAGCCAGACCGACTTCCAGCTCGTACAGCACCACCGTGGGAATGCCAATCTCTTTTGGCGAATGGGCCAGCAGGTTTTTGGGCACATGGCCCATGCCCTTAAAAAAGTAGATCAGGGTGTTGGTGTCTAGCACATACATTAGTCAATTGGCTCCCGTGCGGCGTCTTGTCCCAACTCGGCCCGGAGCGATTCTGCTTCTGGCAGATCGGGCCACGCGCCAGCCAGGGCTGCGACGGCTGCGGGCCATTCATCGTTCAGCTTTTCGGCTATCAGGTTGGCCACCCAGCGACTTTGGGAAAGATTCGCTGCCTGGGCGGCCGCCCGCAGTCGCTTTTCCAAATTTTCATCTAGGTAGAGGGTTATTTGAGCCATTTTCCAGCCTCCGTTATCCAAGTATATGCCCAATTATATGCCCGTGTATGCGCGTGTCAATGGGTTTGATGTGGGGAACGGCCGTTGATGGTAATAGAAAAAACGGCGTGGCAAAACGTTTGGATTTCCCCGGAAACTCAAAGTTTCCGGGGAAATGGGGAGTTGTTTATTTCACTTTGGCCCAGGAGTCGCGCAGGGCGACGGTGAGGTTGAAGACGGGGTGGTCGTTGGTGCTGTCTGGGTCTTTGGCGTAGTAGCCCTGGCGCATAAATTGGTAGCTTTGGCCAACTTCGGCAAAGGCCAGGCTGGGCTCTAGCTTGGCGTTGTCCAACACTTCCAGCGAGTGCGGGTTCAGGTTGTCGGTGAACTCCTGGCCTTCTTCGTCTACCTCTTCAGGTTCGGGGCGGCTGAACAGCACGTCGTACTGGCGCAATTCGGCGTTGAGGGCGTGTTGGGCGCTGACCCAGTGGATGGTGCCTTTGACTTTACGGCCGTCTGGCACATTCCCCCCGCTGGTTTCTGGATCATACGTGCAGTGCAGGGCTACCACGTTGCCCGCTTCATCTTTGATCGCTTCGGTGCAGGTGAGCAGGTACGCGCCCAAGAAGCGCACTTCGCGCCCTTCGGTGAGGCGGAAAAATTTGCTGGGGGCGTTGGGCATGTAATCATCCTGCTCGATGAACAGCTCGCGGCTAAACGGCACCTGCCGGGTGGTGATGTTCTCTTTGTCCTGCGGGTAAACGGGGATGTCGAACCATTCCACCTTGTCTTCTGGGTAGTTGGTGACGATGACGCGCAACGGCCGTAACACAGCCATCGCTCGGGGGGCATGGGCATTGAGTTCGTCGCGAACGGCCGCTTCCAGCATCGCCATGTCTACGGTGCGGTTGTAGCGGGCCATGCCCACCATATCCTGGAAGTTGCGAATGGCGGCCGGTGGGTAGCCTCGGCGGCGCATTCCGGCAATCGTCGGCATGCGCGGGTCATCCCAGCCATGCACATGCCCTTCCTGCACCAGCCGAATCAGCTTGCGCTTGCTGGTGATGGTGTGGCTCACGTTTAGCCGCCCAAATTCAATCTGCTGCGGATGGTGGGCAATATCAATTTGGTCCAAAAACCAGTCGTACAGCGGCCGGTGGTTGACGTATTCCAGCGAACAGAAGGAGTGGGTGACGCCTTCTAGCGCATCGGATTGGCCGTGGGCCCAGTCGTACATGGGGTAGATGTTCCATTTGTCGCCCGTGCGCCAGTGGGGAGCTTTGAGGATGCGGTACATGACGGGGTCGCGCATGTTGATGATGGGCGAACTCATGTCGATTTTGGCCCGCAGCACGCGGGAGCCTTCCTCGAATTCACCGTTTTTCATGCGCTCGAACAGGTCCAGGTTTTCTGCCACGCTGCGGTCGCGGTAGGGGCTGTTTTGGCCCGGCTCGGTGAGCGTGCCGCGATATTGGCGCATCTCTTCCTGGCTCAAATCGTCTACGTACGCTTTGCCTTCTTTGATCAGTTGAACGGCCCAGTCGTACAGCTGGTCGAAATAGTCGGAGGCGTAGTAGAGGCGGTCTTCCCAGTCGTAGCCCAGCCAGCGGATGTCGTGCATGATGCCTTCGACGTATTCGGTTTCTTCTTTGGTGGGATTGGTGTCGTCGAAGCGCAGGTTGCATTTGCCGCCAAACTCGGCGGCGATTTTGAAGTCGGTGTGGATGGCGTTGGCGTGGCCGATGTGCAGGTAGCCGTTGGGTTCGGGGGGGAAGCGGGTGTGGACTTTGCCGTTGAAACGGCCGTTCGCCACATCCTCAGCAATCATCGTGCGTAAAAAATCGCTGGGGCTGTCGTTTTCATTCGCCGCTGGGGCGGGGTCAACAATTTTGGTCATGGTTTGTTCCTTGCGGTAACTGTCAAGGTGCCTGGCATTGGTCAATGGAGTACTGACCCGTGCCAGGCACCAATGGTAGTTTAATTTCTGCCCCTGATCATAAGCAATTCAAGCCAGGATGCAAATACAGTTGAAAGCCAACAGGTGCAGGTAGATAATCGGGGGAAAGCGCAGAAGTTACAATTGGGGGCTGGAGTAATGATCAAAGTCATCATGCCGGGTTCTGAGGATTTTGTACAGTAGACTTGTTCCTCAATAAAATTTAGGAAGAAATGGGACACAGATGGCTCTACTGAAAAAAGGGTGATTTCACCGCAGAGGCGCGGAGAGCGCAGAGATTCTTCATCTCTTTAATCAGGAACAACGCTAGTAAAGTTCAATAGTTTGTGTGCGCAAATGCACGATAGCAGAAGGAAGATTCAAGATGGACGCTTCTCGTTGGCAAAAACAGCACATTCATTTCCAAAAAATTGTCTGGGCTACCTCAGCGGTCATCTCCGTTTTGCTGTTAATTCTGTTATGGTCGCTGGGGTTTGGGTTAGAAACGGCCAGTGTTACTTTCATTCTTGTTTTTCTCGTCATGAGGGTTTCGTTGGCCTTCATCCTCAAAAATCGTTATGCCAATACGATGGTGCGTGTTTTGAAATTTGATTACGAGGAACTGGAGCGGGATTTTCGCACCGTGTTTAAGAACAAATTTATCCGTTTTTACCGAAAATCCGAAGAAGATGCCTATTTTTATGAGTTTCCTGGGCATAATCTGAGCATGACCGTGCAGCCTTATTGGTTGTCTAATGATATGAATGTGAAGCCCGTTACCAAAGTGACCCTGCTGATTTTGACGGCAAAAAACAAACCATTTGCCGAAATGCTGGCCGATTCGATTGATGAAATGGTGGAGCAGCGGGTAAAAAAGCGTGGCTCGGTTGCCAGCGACACAAAGGGCACCCAGCCACATTGATCCCTTGTTGACTTTTTGCGAGATAGATGGGGAAACGGCCGTTTCCCCATCTATTTTTTTTGCCCCCAACCAAATCCGAAATACTTGAGTATTGACAATACTGTATGCCATACAGTATAATGCGCCGCATGGCAACAAACAGTGAAAAAGAAGCGCTTTACGACAAATTATTACTGGAACTGCGGCGCGGCGTGTTGATGTTGGCCGTGCTCAGCCAGCTGCAAGACGAGCAGTACGGCTACTCGCTCAAGCAGTCGCTGGATGAGCGAGGCATGGAGATCAACGAAGGCACGCTTTACCCGCTGCTGCGCCGCCTGGAAGGTCAGGGGCTGCTGGAAAGTGACTGGCAGGTGGTGGATGACACCCGCCCGCGCCGCTACTACAAAATGAGCCAGGAAGGCGAAACCGTTTACGCCAATCTGGTGCAGGAATGGCAGGCGCTGGGCGTGGTGATGGACCAGCTGCTGGGCTTGAAATCGAAATGAGCCGGGGCGACGCACTGCCAAAGTGCATCGCCCCTTGTGGAGACTACAAATGAATTCTACTGAAATGATTGACCGGTATGTCAACGAAGTTGGCGAAAATTTACCCCGAAAAATGCGGGCAGATATTGAAATGGAGCTGCGCTCTTTGCTGCTGGATGCACTGGAGGAGCGGGCGGGGGGGGAACCTTCTGTGAAGGAAACGGCCGTTCTTCTGCAAGAATTTGGCTCCCCAGAAAAAATGGCCGCCCAGTATCGTCCTGCCGAATCGCTGATTGGGCCGAAGCTGTTCCCCACCTACAAAGTGGTGGTCACCATTACGGTGACGGTGATTGGGGTGCTGCACCTGGTGGGGCTGGGCTTTGTGCTGTGGCAAAGTGCCGGGGCCGATTTTGTAGACAAATCGCTCAACTTTATCTTTTCATTTGGCCAATCGGCCATTTTGAATGCAGGCATTGTGACGCTGATTTTTGCCATCATTGAACGAAGTGCAGGGGATGAGATCAATCTGCCGGAGCAAGAAAAAACGTGGGATCCGTTTGCGCTGCCGCCGGTTAAGGACCCGAATCGGATTGATCGGGGCGAGCTGGTGGTGGGTTTGATCGTTAGCTTGCTTGTACTTTCCTGGCTGAACCTGTTCCCCAACTGGTTTGGCGGGGCGCAGCTGGATGGGGAACTGCCCTGGTATGCGCAGCTGATGACGGCTGAATTTCTGCAACAAATTCCGTGGCTGTCGGCCTCTTTGCTGGTGGATGTGCTGCTGAAAACGGCCGTTCTCATTCAAGGTCGCTGGAACCAGGTAACGCGTTGGCTGGAGCTGGCTACTTTGAGCTTTGGGCTGTACGTGACGGTTCGCATTTTTAACCTGGAAGCGATTTCAACCGTCTCTGCTTTTACCAACGGTATTAAAATGATTTTGGCGATTGTGATCATCGTTGAACTGGTGGAGGTTGTGGTTAAATTGTTCAGGCTGGTGTTCGGACGGCCGTTTCCCCGGCCATCGTTCATCAAGTCCCGCTTGGTTTAAAGAGCATCGCGGCGGAGGGCCAGCAGTTCAGCCAGGCTGGCCTCCGCCTCCTCTCGCGGCAGATTGCCCATCTCCAGCGTCAGGTCACTCTCTGCCAAAATGAGCCGGTAAAACGTGATACCCTGCTCAAGAATCGAAGCCTCTGCCGGTTCCGCCTCAAGCATCTCAAACAACACATTTTCTGCCTCGTCGTACTGGCGCTGCTGGTGGTAAAAGCGCAGCAGCAGCTGGTTGAGGTGGCGGGGCAGGTGGAAGGGGGCGAGAACGGCCGTTAATTCCGCAACATCCGGGGCGTACTCTGGCAGGGGGGACCCATCGTCGCTAAGCAGCGCCGCCAACAGCAGTTCCAGCGCACTGGCATACGAGGTAAAGCTCGCCTCCTCGGCACCCTGCTCGGCCTGGATGTCGCCCGCTTCTTGCAGCAGCGCGGCAGCGGCGATGAGCTTGGCCTGGCTTAGATCTGCCTCCTCGCCAAAAGTGAGCTGGCTCAGCGGCTCCCGGCCAAACAGCCGGGTCACCAGCGTGCCATTTAGCCCAAACAGCTGCTCCAGCGACTCGTCAATCACCGTCATGGCGGCCGGATAGCGCCGTTCATCCACCAGCCCACCCAGACGCTGCAACACCTCCACCATAAACTCAATTTGCCGCATGATGTAATCACGTCGATACATTCAGGTCTCCTGCAAAACTGCTTATTTCCGATAAATTTGTGGATACAACTCTACCAAACAATCGGGGCAAATGCTGTGGCTAAATTCGGCGTCTGTGTGATTGCGCACGTAGACGGCTACATCTTGCCAATAGCCATCATCATCCCGAATTTTTTTGCAGTTGGCGCAGATGGGCAGCAAGCCATGCAGCGTCTTTACCTGAGCCAGCGTGGTTTGCAACGTTTTGATTAGCGCTTCCCGTTCGGATTCCATCTGTTTGCGCTTGGAGATGTCGCGCACCATGACCAGTTTGCCTTGAGTTTGTTGCTGATTGCCCGTTAAGGGAATCAGGCGAACGTTTAAGAAGGTGGGGGGATTTCCTGGTAGGAACAGCTCTTGCGCCTCGGTGAGTTCCTGGTTTAGCTGCGCCCAACTGGGCCAAATGGTAGATACCATGTGGCCAATGCAATCTTGCCGGTGCAGCATAACCAGCTGAGTAAAGGTGCGGTTAAAATCCACAATGCGGTTTTGGGCATCCAGCACCAGAATGCCATCGCGCATCTGTTCCACCACTTTGTCGCGGGCAATGGGCAGTACGTCTAAAAATTGGTAACGATGGAGGGTAACGGCCGTTAAAATCCCCGTCAGCGTAAAAGCCAGCGGCGTTAAATCTAACCCCGGCAGCGGATTCAAATTGAGCAGGCTAAAAATGTTGGCCAACCAGGGGATGAGCCCTGCCAGCAGCAGCAGGCCCAACTGCTGCCGATAAAACCGTTGGCTGGCCCGCCACTCTTTTACCAGCAGCAGCACCGCCAGCAAATTCAGGCTGTAGGCGTAAATGATGAACGTCCAAAACCAGGGACCGCCAGCAAAAATGACGCTGTCTGTTTCGCTGCGCAGCCCGGCAAAAAAGAGGCCGTGCCACGGATCGGTCCACAGCAGCAAAAGCGTGAGCAGCCCCATGCCCCCCAACAGGGCAAACAGGGGGCGGCTGAGCCATTGCTGCCGGTTGGTGAATTGCAGCACAAACACAAAAAATGTGGGCATGACTGAGACAACGCCCACATAGGTGGCATTAAGCCAGAAAAGGTCAGAGGGGGGCAGCGGGGTCCAAAACAGGGCGTAGGTGCCGCTCCACCAGGCCAGGCCCAGCATGAAGAGGGTGAGCGCCACACCTCCTGGGGCCTGGCGGCGCTGCCATACCAGCTGCGCCACTCCTAATGATACAAGCGCAGCGACTAGTAAAATGGTGCTATATAAAATTTCGTGCGTATTCATCTGGCAAAAAGGTTCTGGTCTTGGTTAAACAGTACCAGCCTCCGGTGGAAAAATGAAGGTCAACCGTTGCTTTGTTGGCCTAAAATCGTTCATCAATCAGGTTGAGCAGTCGGGGCATCAGCGGCCCGGCCAGAGCAAGGAAGAGAACGGCCGTAAACACCCCCGCGTACCCCAGCACAGCATACCACATCTGCTCGCTGGTTGGGCTTAAAGCAGGACCATCGCGCCAAATGGCAACGGCCGTTTCCGCCAATCCCCACGCCCCCACACCCGCCAAAAACAAACACAGGTTCACCCCCGCCACCGTCCAAAAATGGGTGTACGCCCGGTCCCAGCGCGGCTTGCGCCGTTCCCGCCAGGCCAGCCCGGCCATGCTCGCCAGCAAAAAAGCGATCAGATGCAGCAGCAGCACCAGCAGCAGCCCAAACCGCTCTGGCCAGAGCGCGGTGACAAACGGCCGTGCCAGCCCATACCCCACCAACCCCAGCAGCAGCACCCCCAACACGAGGCCGCCAACCGTGGTGGCTTTTTGCCAGGGAGCGAACCGTTGGGGAAACGGTCTGGCCTCTTTGGCGCGGGCAGCCAATGCCAGCATCGCCTGGTAAATGGCGTCAAAGCGATCATCTTTTACGCCAGCCCATTTGGCCACGGTCTGTTTTTCTCGCTTGTGGTTTTGCAGCGTCAGGCTGGGGCGCGCCTCGTCGGGGAGGCCCAGGCGCATTTCTGGCTGGATGGTGAGGAAATTGTGGTCCACGCACAGCTGGAGGAGCTGCTCTTTTTCATTTTCTGTCCATTTGAGGGGGACGCGGTATTTGGTTTCGGCCCCACCGGGGGCGAACTGGCTCACGTATGCCTCGGCGGCGGTCCAGCTGGGCAGCAGCACCCGCACGCCGCCGTGCAGCGGCTGCACGTCTACCAGCTCCAGGCTGGCGCGTTTCCAGGAGTAGGTGGGGTGGAGGAATACGGCCGTTTCGTTCTGCTCATTCATGCGTATCTATGGCGCTACTGAAAAAAGGTGATTTCACCGCAGAGGCGCGGAGAGCGCAGAGATTTTTCTCTGGTAATCTTTCTTCTATTCAAAACCAGTCTCTTCTAGCAGCTGCTGGAGCCTGGTTTGGTTAAAAGGCGTATCCTTCTGATCATTGCGCCGCATGGCCACATAAAAATCATGCATGAACGTAATAACGGGAAGGTACTGGATAACACTGGCCACATAATTTTCCTCTAGTGAGATGAGCTTGTGCTTCGCGATTTCGCCAATGTGAGCCAACAACAGGGGCAGCAACTCTTCCAATGTGAGACCGTCGGCAATGTCAAAAATGTCTCTGAGGCACTGTTGCCCGGCTTCTGGCAGTTCAAGGTATAGGCCGTAAATGTGGGTGCCCAAACCCCACAGCAGATTGCCGTAGTCGTACGCGGTATGCTGTTTGTAAAACTGCATCTCAGCGGGTGAAAGGTTAAACTGCTGATCCAGCGCCAGACCAAAGTCTGTCAGATAAACCCGCTGGCCATCCGTCAGCAGGTTGAAAAAATGAGAGTCGAAATGGATAATGCCGTGAGCGCTTAAAAAAGTAAGCGCTGCTTGCGTGTCGGCCATCACCGTGGGAACGAGAGATGGGTGGGTGCGCACCCAGGTGGCAACGACGTGGGGAATGTGCTCCAGGTACAAAATTAGTTCATAAGGCGCTTTAGCCCGGTCCAGCAGATAACGTCCCACGTTGGCATTATCGCCCCAGTAGGTGACGTAGCGTTGATGGTAGGCCATATCAACGGCTGGCGATTCCCCCGTAAACGGCACAATTCGATAATGGTACAGCAAAGGAAAGTTCTCGATTTCCCCAGCCAAAACCCAGTTGGTACTCTTGATGTGCGCCACCAGTTCGCGAAAAACGCCAAATCCCACCGAGCCTAAGCCATATTGGTAAAAAGCAGGCAGGTCATAGACGTTTTGGGTGGAAAACATCTGCGCATACTCAAGCTCTGTTACCGGGATGCGCTTAACAAAGATTGGCAAACCTGCCACCTTCAGGCTCTGGGTTGTGCCCCAGCCAGCCTGGCCTTCGCTGGTAGTTGTTGGCCCTTGCAAATGCGCGTTATCCAGCTGGGCCAGCGCTGAGCTCAGTAGATAATATCGCTTTTGTCGCTGGTCGAGACTATTCTGATCCATACGCTTCCTTGAGAGCAATCCAAAGAGGCGTAGTATACAGGTGGCCAAATTCTGGTCAATCGCTACAGAACAAGCCTACGAATTTCAGGCAATGCAGAACGGAATTTGGTAGCATTAGGCAAACTTTTCAGTCAAGGAACTGCTCATGATTCACTTTAATCCCGAAACCCGTACCTTTAACCTGATTTTGCACAGCAGCGTCTACGCCGTGCAGGTAGACAGCCAGGGGCGGCTGGTGCATTTGGCCTGGGGGCCGCGTCCGGTGGGGGAGGAAGGGGCGCTTTCCGGTAAACTGCGCCCCACGCTTTCCGACCACGCCTCCTTCGAGTTTCAAACCCGCCGGGACGAACTGCTCACTTTTGGCGACACCACCACCCACGAAGTGACGCTCAAAGCCAGCTTCGCCACCCTGCCCAACCCGCTGCCCGATGGCGACGCCCCCCACCAACCCATCCGCGATGTGCGCCTGCGCTACGTTGCGCACGAAATTGTGACGGACGCGCAGCCGGGTTTTGCCCCCATGCACGGCTTGCCCACGGCCATCAGCCAACCGCGCCAAACCTTGCGCCTCACGCTGGCCGATCCGGTGCAGCCGCTGACCACCACCCTTTGCTACCGCCTCACCCCCGCGCAAGACATCATCGAGCGCTGGCTGGAATTAGAGAACAGCGGCGACGCACCCATCGAGATTGAGCAGCTCTTTTTTGCGGCGCTGCACCTGCCCAACGGCACCACTGAACTCACCAGCGTCTCCGGGGCGTGGGCGCAGGAGTTCCAGACGCAGCGGGAGCGGCTGCCGCTTGGTCGGCGGGTCATCGAGCACCGCAGCGTGCAGACGGGGCACGCCGCCAACCCGTTTTTTCTGCTGAATCGGCCGGGGCAGGCGTGGGAGGCGCAGGGCACGGTTTACTTTGGCGCGCTGGCCTACAGCGGCAGCTGGCAGCTCAGCTTTGAGCAGCTGCACGGCACCGACGTGCGCGTGCACGGCGGCTACCATCCCGCCGATTTTGGCCTGACGCTGGCGGCGGGGGCGCAGCACAAAACCCCCGCGATGGTTTGCGGCGTGTGTGAAGAAGGGTGGGGTGGAGCCAGCCGTCGGCTGCACGCTTTTACGCGGGAGCGCATCTTGCCCGTCGCTGTGGCCGGCGTCCCCGCCGCGCCACCGGAGCCGCAAGAAAAGGTAGGTGGCACGGTCAGGAGACCGGCCACAGCAGAGGGTGGCACGGTCAGGAGACCGGCCACAGCAGAGGGTAGCACGGTCAGAAGACCGGCCACAGCAGAGGGTGGCACGGTCAGGAGACCGGCCACAGCAGAGGGGAGACCGGCCGCAGCTGGGTACAGGCCAATTCTCTACAACTCCTGGGAAGCGACTTACTTTGGCATCACCGAGCAGAACCAGATTGAGCTGGCGCAAAAGGCGGCGGCCATCGGTGTGGAGCTGTTTTGCCTGGATGATGGCTGGTTTGGCGGTCGCCGCTTCGACGTGGCCGGGCTGGGCGACTGGACGGTCAGTCCGGACGTGTTCCCCAATGGCCTGGAACCGCTCATCGCTGAGGTGAACCGGCTGGGGATGGATTTTGGCCTGTGGGTGGAGCCAGAAATGGTCAATCCAGATTCCGATTTGTACCGGGCGCATCCAGAGTGGGTGCTGCATTTTCCCGGACGGCCGCGTACCGAAGCCCGCTGTCAGCTCATCCTGGATTTTGGCCGTGAGGAGGTTGTTGAATATATTTTTAACGCCCTGGACAGCTTGCTGGCGCAGTACAACATCGCCTTCATCAAGTGGGACATGAACCGGAACGTGAGCGAACCCGGCTCGGTGGTGGGTAAGGCGATCTGGCAGGCGCACGTGGCGGGCGTGTACGGCATTATCGACCGGCTGCGGGCCAAATATCCGCACCTGACGATTGAAAGCTGCTCCGGCGGCGGTGGGCGCATCGACCTGGGCATTTTGGGGCGCACCGACCAGGTATGGACCAGCGACAACACCGACGCGCTGGACCGCCTGCGCATCCAGGAGGGGTTCAGCCTGGCGTACCCGGCGCGGGTGATGGAAGCGTGGGTGACACACGAGAAAAATCACCAAACCGGCCGCTTCCACGAACTGAGCACCCGCTTCGACGTGGCGATGCGCGGCGCGTTGGGCATCGGGGCCAGCCTGAACGGGCTGGACGAGGCGGAGCTGAAGGAGTACGCGTCCTACATTGCCTTTTACAAGCGGATTCGCCACATTGTGCAGGGGGGCAATCTGTACCGGCTGGAGCGGCTGGAAGAGGCGGATGCCTCGACGCTTTTGTACGTGCTGCCGGATGGGAGCGAGGCGGTGTACTCGGCGGTGGTGCACAGTCACAAGCTGGGGCAGTTCCGCCGCATGGTGCCGCTGCGTGGGCTAGACCCGTCTGCCACTTATGAGGTGCTGGACCGCTACCAGAAGGTGCGCCTGACGGCTACCGGGTATGAGTTGATGGTGCAAGGGATTGGTGGGGATGAAGACGGCCGTTCCGGCCACAGTCGCACGCTGCACATCAGGTTGGTTGAGCCTGGGAAGTGATAAAGGATACGAAGGAACGAAGAAAGGAAGGAACAAAGGATAAAAAAATGCTTTGTTCCTCCGTCCCTTTGTCTCTTCGTATAAAATCAGCCAGATTTTGGCGTAAGATAAACCGTTACTTCGCTGCGGTTGTGGAAGAGCTGGCGTGCGCCCGCGATGGTGAATTTTTGCCGCAGAATGTTGAGGGCGTGGTCCAGGGCCGAATCGTACCGTTTTTCTGGCAGCTTGAGGGTGATGATGGCCAGGCCGTGGGGGTAAAGGTAACGGCCGTATTCCCCCATCAACCGCGCCGAATCCCGGGCATCCAGCCGCATGTCGTTGACAATCACGTCGTAGGTGTCGGGGTAGTCTGCCAGATATTCTTCAGCGGTGAGGCGCAGGTGGCGCACCCCTTTGTCGGTTTGCAGGGTGGGATGCAGCCAGGCGGGATCAACGGCCGTTACGTACTGCTCCTTCTGCCGCAACACCCGCGTCCAGCCGCCGGGGGCCGCCCCCAAATCGAGCGCCCGGCCGCGCGGCGGCAGCTCGATTTTGAAGCGTTCCAGCGCTTCCAGCAGCTTGAACTCCGCCCGGCTGATTTGCTCTTTTTCACGGGCAAAGCGGCGCACGCCCCCGGCCCAGTCAGACAAATTGTTCGCGGCCAGCGACAGGCCAATGTAAGCGGAATCAGCCGCCAACACAACCGACAAAATTTGGAACGGCTGGCGCACATCCAGCGGTGCGCCGGAGGCTTCTGATAATTTTTGGGAGAGCGGTTTGTTGATGTCGAATGGCTTGATTTTTAGATCGCCCAGCACGCGGGTTTGCACAGAAAAGGGCCAGTCTGGTTCTAGCAGGTGGGTGAAGGTGGTAACGGCCGTTTCCACCACCTTCTCTGCCCCATCGGCCAGCGCCACGATGGTTTGCACCGGGCAAATGTGCCGCACAAAGATGGGCGGATTTTGCCGCCACAGCTCCGCCAGGGCAAAAAAATCGCCCGGCGTTTGCACCGTCCAAATGCCAGACTCCAGTTCGGCGACGATTTGCCCGCCCGCTTTTTGCAGCTCCGCCAGGGCGGCGGGGGCAAAAGCTGGGTCTGCCGTGGCAATAAGGGTGGGGGTCATACGTCCTCGCGGGGGCTTTCTGGGCCACGGCCATCGGTGTGCAGCTGCACATCTACCAGGTGCTCTACGCGGCTTTGGTAATACAGCCGCCACGTTTCACGCGATGGATGCTCTACGAATTCAAAATGGGTGATGCCGGTGTTTTTGCTCCACACCTCGCAGCGCCGCCAGGGGCCAACGTTGAACATATGGTCAAAGGCCAGCTCAATCACCCCGCCGTGACAAACGGCCACCACGGTTTGCTCACGATGTTTTTCCAGCATTTCTTCGATGAAACGGCCGATTCGTACCCGAAAGTGCATCATCGATTCACCGTCGGGGCGGTCTGGGGTGATGGTGGAAAACGGCCGTTCGCTGCCCCAAAAAGAGCCGTACTCTGGCAAATCATCGCTGGGCCAGGGGGTGTGGTCTAGCCGGTTGTTGCCAATTTCGCGCAGCCGGTCATCGCTGATGATGGGGATGTTGTAGGTGGCGGCGATGGGAGCGGCCGTTTCCTGGGCGCGTTTCATGGTGCTGGCGTACAGCACGTCGATTTTTCTAATTTCGCGGGGCAGCCATTTGCCCAATGCGTCGGCCTGGGCCAGCCCCAAATTGGTCAATCCTTCATCGGAGTTGCCGCCTTTCCAGTCGTGTAAGTTAACATAACTTTGACCGTGGCGGATCATGTAGAGGTGCATAATCACAAATTTCCTTCTATTGAATTTAATCGTGAATTATGCCACAACATGCGCAAATGCCGTAGGTCTGGGCGGAAGAAATTTGGCGGGCCGCGGCCACCGGTGGCGCGGGGGCGGTGTGTGCGGTGGGGGGGAACGGCCGTTTCCTCATCACCCCCTTTGGCCTATAATCCACAACGCAATTTTTTAGACCACCAATCAGACAGGACACCCTATGGATTTTTCCTCATTTCCCCCGGAATTTATCGAGCGCATGGGCCAACTGATGGCCAGCGGCCAGCTCCAGCTGCCGCCCCCCATTTTTGCCGACATGCAAGGCGAATTTATAGATATGGACCTCAGCGCCAAAACCCTCACGGTGCGCTTTCCGGTGCAGGCGCGGTACCAAAACCCGATGGGCTACATGCAGGGCGGCATGATTGCGGCGGCTATCGACAACGCCATCGGGCCGCTGAGCTTTATGGTGGCCGCCCCCAACGTCACCAAAACGATGACGGTGAGCTACCTGCGTCCTATTTCTGCCAGGATTATGGAGATTACGGTCACGGCCGCTTTTGAAGCGCAAAACGGCCGTGAGCTCATTTTTGTGGCGGAGGTGCTGCGGCACGACGGGGCCAAACTGGCGACGGCCCGCTCCATCAACGTGCTGCTGAAGCACGATGATGCCTGATTTTAGATTGGACCTTGAAGACCCTAAGTGGTTGGAAAATTTTTTTATCAACAGATTTCGCAGATTTTGCAGATTTAGGTGGAAAAATCTGTGAAATCTTTGATGATTATTTTTCAAAAACTTTCTGCACTTTACTTAAGGGTTTGGCCTCGCTTGCGATAAATTAGTCGAGTCAAAAACCCTTAGGGCCCTGATTGACTGACAAATCTCAGATTTCTACCGCAGAGGGCGCAAAGGACGCAGAGATTTCTCCTTCATTTTTCTCTGCGCTCTCTGCGTTCTTTGCGGTTAAATAAGTTTTGTCGGTCAATCAGCTTAGGGCCTGTATTGTTACTTTTGGTTACGATGAAGCGATCAGGTGGCGACGGTGGAGAGCTGCTGCGAATCGTCGTTGGCGGCTACGGCCGTTTCATCCACCCAGCTAAAGGCACCAGACAGGCGAATGTCGCGGGAGGAGCTGCCCAGCCGCACGGTGAAGCGGCCTGGCTCGGTTGTCCAATCGTGAACGGCCGTATCAAAAAACGCCAGCGATTGTTGATTTAGCGTCAGCGTCACCGTTTGGGTTTCGCCCGGTTCCAGGGCCACTTTGGCAAACGCTTTTAGCTCTTGCAACGGCCGTACCACCTTGGCTTCCTCATCCCCCAGGTACAGCTGCACCACTTCCTGCCCGGCCCGGTCGCCCGTGTTGGTAACGTCCAGGCTCACCGCAATCTCGCTGCCCGGCCCAAAGGCGTCGCCGTTGATCTGTAAATTGTCGTAGGCAAAACGGGTGTAAGAAAGGCCGTGCCCAAAGGGGAACAGCGGGGCCAGCTCCGTTTTGTCGTAGAAGCGGTAGCCCACAAAGATGCCCTCGCCGTACTGCACCTGGCCGTTTTCGCCAGGGTAGTTGATGAAGGCGGGGTTGTCTTGCAGCCGCTTGGGGAAGGTGGTGGGCAGCTTGGCCGACGGGTTGACATCGCCAAAGAGCACGTCGGCCAGGGCGTGCCCGGCATCTTGGCCACCGTACCATTGGTGCAGAACGGCCGTTACCCCCTCCAGCCACGGCATCTCCACCGGCGATCCTACGTTGAGCACCACGATGGTGTTCGGATTCGCCGCCGCCACGCGGGCGATCAGCTCATCTTGCCGCCCCGGCAGCTTCATGTCTACCCGATCAAACCCTTCGCTTTCCCATTCGCGGGTGAGGCCAGCCACAATCACGGCCACATCGGCGGCGGCGGCGGCATCGACGGCCGCTTGCATGGGGTCTTCTGGCAGGGGCGGGATGCAGCCCAGCCGCAGGGTGCGCCAGCGAGCGCCTGGGTCGGTGATGTACTCCACGCGCACCGAGGCGGGCTTGTCGGGTGAAAGTTGCAGGGAAACGGCCGTTTGCCGGTCCGATGTTTCCCCAACGCCATGCTCAATCACCAGCTGGCCATCTACCCACATGCGGGCGTGGCCAATGCTCCACAGGTGGAACTGGTACGCGCCAGCCGCAGGCGCGGTGATGCTGCCTTCCAGCCGCAGCGAGAAGTTGGTGGGGTCTATAAATGGGTTCACGGTGCCAAACCAGCTCAACTCGCTTTTGTTGATGACGTAGGTGTGGCCCGGTTCGCCAGAGAGGTCCATGTTGTGGAAGTAAGAGAGCGTCAGGCCGCGCGATTGGCCGTCGGCGGCGGTGAACCAATCCATGTTCCACAGCTGGGGCATTTTGTGGATGAGGGTGCCAATTTGGTAAGAAACGGCCGTGTCTTGCCCCACCCGCGCCTGAATGCCCGCCAGCGGCGAGACGGCCCGGTGCGGATTCACCTGCGAGCTGCCGCCGCCCATAATTTGCGGCCAATACGCGTTTTCACCAATCACGGCGATGGTTTGTGCCTTGTCTGGGTTCAGCGGCAGCAGATTGCCTTCGTTTTTGAGCAGCACAATCGCCTCGGCAGCCACGGCGCGGGGCAGATTGGCGTCTGGGGCAGCGGCGGGGGGCGGCGCTTCGCCCAGCAGCCCCACGCGGCCCAGGGTACGCAGCAGGCGGCGCACTTTGTCGTCTACCACCGCTTCGTCCAGGGTGCCCGCTGCTACGGCGGCGACCACCTTTTGCGGGTCCATCCAGCGGGCGGGGCCGGGCATTTCCAAATCTAATCCGCCCGCAGGTACGTTCTCTGTGTACGTGCCGTACCAGTCGGACATCACCAGGCCGTCGTAACCCCACAGCCCTTTGAGGATGTCGCGCAGGGTGGCCTCGTTTTCGCTGGCGAATGCGCCGTTAATGCGGTTGTAGGCGCTCATGAGGGTCCACGGGTTGGCTTTTTCCAGGGCAATGCGGAACGGTTCCAGGTAGATTTCGTGCAACGGCCGTTCTGCCACCTCTGAACTCATCGAAAACCGCTCAAACTCCTGGTCATTGGCCACAAAATGCTTGATGCAGGCCGATACCCCTTGCTTTTGCAGCCCGTTGATATACGCCGAAGCAATCATGCCGTTGAGGTACGGATCTTCAGCAAAACATTCAAAATTGCGCCCGGCAATCGGCGTGCGGTGAATGTTTACCGTGGGGGCCAGCAGCACGTGGGCTCCTTTGCGGCGCACTTCGGCCGCCAAAGATGCGCCCACCTGCTCAATCAGCGCCGGGTTCCAGGTAGCGCCCATCGCCACCCCCACCGGGAAGCAGACCGAGGTGTCGCCGATAATGTCGTCGTCGCCGCGTACGCCGTTGGGGCCGTCGCTTACCTGCATAGAGGGGATGCCCACGCGCTCTATGGGCACGGAGTACCACATGTTGGCCCCGGCCAGCAGCGATGCTTTTTCAGCGAGCGTGAGTTGTTCTAGTAGTGTGTTGATTTTTGTTTCCATCTAATCCCTTTCTTTATCTTTAATCGCTTGTTTGCTAATCTGTCACTTCCGCGTAAGCGGGAATCCAGGCCAGCACACAAAATGGCTACCCGCCTGCGCGGGTATGACACCAGTGAAGTTTGCAAAATAAGGCTACTTTCTGGCCAGCGCCACGTGCGGTACCTTGCGGCGCTGCACCATCATGATCACAAAAATGAGGCCGTTGATGGCCAGGCTAAAGAACACCAGCCAGGGCATGGTGCGCGCCCCAAACCGTTCAATCGCTTGCCCGGTGAGCCAGGGCAGCACCACGCCGCCCAAACTGTCGCCCAAAATGATGATGCTGCTCATGGTGGCCGTGAGCGTGATCGATTGCCCGGCCAGGTTGTAGCCGGTGGCCCAGATGGGGGCCATGAAGAAGCCCACCAGCAGGGTGGCGGCCCACAGCATGGTGAGTGACCCTGGGGCCAAAATGGCCAGAGCCAAGGCGCTCAATCCGCCCAGGAAGGCAACCGTCAGGATTTGCTCTGGCGGGTAGCGTGTGGCCACGGCAATGGAGATGGCCCGGCCGATGGTGAACGAGAGCCAGAAGCCAGAGGTGAGGTAGGCGGCGCGGGTGGCGTCGGCCAGGTTTAGGGTGAGGGCGTAGGTGTAAATCCAGTTGCCAAAGGTAATCTCGGAGCCAACGTAGAAGAAGAGGAAGAGCATAGCGATGAGGATGGTGGGCAGCAGTTTACGCAGGTTTTGCTGGGGTTGGCTGTTTTCTTCTTGCTGGTCGCTGAGTTCTGGGCTGCGGGGCAGGAAGAGCAGGAACAGCCCCACGGGTACGGCCAGGCTGGCCAGGGCCCAGTACGATTGCTGGTAGCCGCCGCCCAGCTTGAGTACCTGGGCAAAGACGGTGGGGGCCAGGAAGGCTCCCAGGCCGAAGGCAAAATGCAGGCCGTTGACGTAGGGGCCTGCTTTTTTGCCGTGGGTCCACATGAGCAGGGTGTTGGCTCCGGTGTTGATGATGCCGCCGGGCAGGCCGTTGATGAAGAAGATGACGAGCAGCAGGGGCAGGCTGCCTGCCAGGGGGATGATGGCCAGCAGGGCGGCGCTGAGGAGTTGGGCCAGCCCCAGTATTTGGTGGCCGCGCTTGATTCGGTCGAAAATACGGCCGCTTAATGCCGTCCCCAACATGCCCCCCAACGCACCGACCAGAAAGATAGCGCCGATGGCTCCTAGCGTGCTGCCGGTTTGCTCGGCCAGCGAGGGCAGGGCCGGGCCGGTAATGCCCAGGCTAAACCCCAGGCTGATAAAAAGCAGGTAATACCCGATGGTATTGCGAAGTTTTTCGTTTTTTGTCATGTGGTATCAATGAATGGTAGCCAGGAAGGCGGTTATGGCTTGTAGATAGACCGGGTAATTTTCACGGCGGATGTTGTGCCCGGCATTGGGCACGTGGGCAACCTGTAAATGGGCACAGCGCGTAGCTGCTTCTTCGGCCAGCGCGGGCGTGATGATGGCCCCTTGCTCTGGTTCGGCTGTGATGAGCAGGGTGGGGATGGTGAGGGCGGCCACAAAATCGCGCCACGGTTTGCCCATGTGCAGGGCGCCAAGGATGGTTTTGTCTAGCTGCTGCTTGGCAGTGGCCCAGGCGGGGAATTCATCTTCGGGCCAGGTGGGGTTGCTGGCCTGGCCAAAGGCGATCAGTTCGGGCAGCGGCAGGGCATCCATTTGTTTGAGCCAGGCGTAGAAAGGGTTTTCTTGTGGCGGCTCGGGTGTGGCTGGGGGGTCTATCCAGGCGGGGTCTTCCAGGATGAGGGCGCGTGCCAGGTTGGGGTAGCGGGCACCCAGTTCGGTGGCGGTGAGGCCGCCCATGGAGTGGCCTGCCACAATGGGTTTTTCCAGGCCAAGGGCGTTGATGATGGCGGCGGCGTCGGCGGCGTTGTCCAGGGGGGTGCTGGGTTGGATGCGGGGGGAACGGCCGTGTCCGCGGGAGTCGGGCATGATCACATCGTGGGTGGCTTGCAGGTCTTGGGCCAGGCGTTGCCAGCAACGGCCGTTGTCGGAAAAGCCGTGCAGCAGCAGTAACGGTGGTTTTTGTCCGTCCCCGGTGCGCAGGTAATGAAAGGTGTCGTTTTCTATGGTAACGTCGGCGTCATGCCAGGGCATGGGCATAGGTGTGCTCCTGTCGTTGGGTTGGTAATTGTTTTAGCTGGTGGCTCCGTGTACTTGCTCTAGCAGCATGTTGGCCACATCATCGGCGGGTTGCGTCAGGGATTCTTCCCGGTAATGAAGGAAGCTCCGTAATGGTAAATCCATCAGAAAGCTGAGCATGTCGATGCCGATGGCCGTGTCTGCGGTGGCATCGTTGCCAAACAGGCCACCCTGTTTGGTTAGCTCATTAAACATCGGCTCCAGAATGGGTTTGCCGATGGGATCATCGAACCAGGCGCGAATGGTGGATTCGTTGTGCAAGATGGTGGGCAGTTGCAGAGTGGAGTGTACGGTTGCCGTGAGGGTGCAGCGGATGTCGGTGGCGGAGGCCCCAATCAGGATGTCGAACTGGCCATCTTCGGTGATCCATTGATGGTAGGCGGGGTCGTAGTAAGCGAAGGCGCGAAAGTTGAGCGGGATGGTGACGGTTTGGGTTTCACCGGGTTGCAGCAAGATTTTGGCAAACCCTTTGAGCTCTTTGAACGGCCGTATCAATCGCGCTTCCTGATCATGCACATACACCTGTACCACTTCTTTACCAGCCAGGGTGCCCGTGTTGGTAATATCTACCGATACGGTAACGTCGGTCATGTCGCTGAAGCTGGTGGCCGAGAGCTGCGCGTTGCTGTAGGTGAAGGTGGTGTAGCTGAGGCCGTGGCCAAAGGGGAACTGTACGGGCACCTCTTTGGTGTCGTAGTAGCGGTAGCCGATGAACAGCCCTTCGCCGTAGCGCACCACGCCATTTTCCCCGGGGAAGTTGAGGTGGGCTGGGGTGTCAGACAGTTTAAGGGGGAAGGTTTCGGCCAGCTTGCCAGATGGGTTAACCCGGCCAAACAGGATGTCGGCAATGGCCCCGCCACCTGCCTGGCCCATGAGCCACGCTTCTAGCACGGCGGCGGTGCCGTCTAGCCAATCTCGCATGACTACCGGTGCGCCGTTGTTGAGGATGACGACGGTGTTGGGTTGAACGGCCGTTACGGCCTGAATCAAAGCCACCTGCTGCTCGGTCAAATCCAGATCGTGCCGGTCGTACCCTTCCGACTCTTTGAAGGTGGGCAGGGCAATGTAGAGCAGGGCCACATCGGCCGTTTGGGCGATGGTCACCGCTTCAGCGATCAGGGCTGGTTCAAAGCAGTCGTCGTCTGGGTAGCCAGGGGCAAAGCGCAGTTCGGCCCAGGGGGCTACTTTTTGCAGCTCGACAAAGGGCAGATCGACCTGGGTTGGGTTGATGTGAGAGCTGCCGCCCCCCTGGAAGTGGGGCTGCTGGGCGGCCCGGCCAATGACGGCAAGCTGCTGCGGATTTTGCAGCGGCAGCAGGCCGTTGTTTTTCAGCAGCACCATGCCTTCGGCGGCAACCTGACGGGCCAGGGCGTGGTGGGCGGCGGCGTCGAAGCAGCCGCTTTTGGGTGTTTGCCGGGCCAAAAGCGCCACGCCCACAATGCGGCGGACGGCTTCGTCTAGCGTTTGCTGCTGTAGCCGACCATCTCGCACTGCTTCGATGATGGCGTTGATGTGGGTTTGCTTGGGGCCGGGCATTTCCAGGTCCAGGCCGGCTTGCAGCGAGGCTGTTCTATCGTGTACGGCACCCCAGTCGGAGACGACAAAGCCGGCAAAGCCCCACTCTTCTTTGAGGATTTTGGTGAGCAGCTGGTAATGTTCGGAGGCGTAGGTGCCGTTGATTTTGTTGTAGGCGCACATGACGCTCCACGGTTTGGCTTTGGTAACGGCCGTTTCAAATGCCGCCAGGTAAATTTCGCGCAAGGTCCGCTCGTCTACTTGGGCATTGATGGAGAATCGCTCGAACTCCTGATTGTTGGCGGCAAAATGCTTTAGCGCGGTGCCCACGCCCCTGCTTTGAATGCCGTCGATCAGGCTGGCGGCCAGCTCCCCAGCCAGATGGGGGTCTTCGGAAAAGTATTCAAAATTGCGGCCACACAGCGGCGACCGCTTCATGTTGACGCCGGGGCCTAAAATCAGGTTTGTTTTTAGGGCAATGGCTTCTTCTGCCAATGCCTGCCCCAGCCTGTTCAGCAGCACAACATCCCAGGTGGCCGCCAGGCTAGAGGCGGTGGGGAAGCAGGTGGCCGGTAAGCTTTTGGTGTTCAGATGGCCATCGGGCACGCGGCGAATGCCGTGTGGGCCGTCGGACATGAACAGTTCTGGCAGGTTGAGTCTGGGAATGGGTGTGGTTGCCCAGGCGTTAACACCGGTGCACAAGGCTGCTTTTTCTTCCAGGCTCATTTGGGCCACGATTGCTTGAACATCAGACATGATGAACTCCTTTTTCGGTTTGTTACAGGAGTTCTGAGAAGCAGAGACGGCGCTCAAACATTCCAGATCATCCTGTGGCAAAAGAGTCATAAATAGAACGGATGCGCAGGGCGGCTTGGGCCTGCGCTAGAGTCCAGCCGGTGGGCAGTTGGCAGGTGATGTTTGCCGTACGGCCGTTTGGCAGGTCAAAGTAATTATCGCTAAAGATGACATCAGCCCCTGCAAAGGAAAGCTCAACCAGCCGGGCCAGGGAACGGCCGTTGATGGCGATATGCAGCTGGTTGTTGTTTTGCTGGCAAACGGCCGTAAGGTCAGGATTGGTCAGCTGCAAATGCTTGGTGGGCGCAAAGTAAGCGGTTTGCTGCGACACAAATTTTTCATCTTGCCACAGCTGCGCCACAAACACCAGATCACGCCGATTCGCATCCGTTACCTCATCTGCAAAATCGAAATCGGCCAGCGGGGTTGTGGCCAGCGGCGCGGCCGCTACAGGGATTGTCCCCGAAGCGAGTTGTTCGCCCGCCAGCGTTTCCAGGTACCAGTGCAGGTCACCTTGCCACGCCTCCAGCAAATCGCTGGTGATGTAGATGTTTTGCTGGGGCGGCGCATCCTCAACAGAAAGCAGCAGCGGGGCGTAAAAGCGGCGGGCGGCGTAATGCAGCGCCTTCCAGCGGCCAAAATAATCCAGGCTAGACCAGGAAGCCACCGGCCAGCAGTCGTTGAGCTGCCAGTACAGCGTGCCCGCCACGCGCTCACGGGCGCGCCGCCAATGCTCCACGCCATAGCGAATGCCTTCTGCTTGCAGCACCATGCTCAGGTACACCAGCGAATCAAAATCTTTGGGCAGGCGGAAGGTATCCAGCATCTGGCCTACCATCAGGCTGTTGCCGCTGTCGTTCTTTTGGTGGCGCTCCATGATGTAAGAGGTCATGTTCCAATCTATTTCGTCGGCGAAGGTTTTTATGGTGGCCAGGGGCGGCAGCGCCTGGAAGCCAAATTCGCTCATGAAGCGGGGGAACTGGTTGCGGTAAGCGGTGAACGGTTTACGGCCGTGCCACACCTCCCAGTAATGGGCATCTCCCTGAATTTGGCCATTTGGGTTTTCAAATGGCGTGTCGGATGAGGGGGAGCTGGGCCAGTACGGGGTGTCTGGGTCGATGGTGGTGCTCCAGTCGGCCAGCGTGTGGTGGAAGAATTGGTCGTAGGCGGCTTTCATGTCGGCCAGATCGGGGCGGGTCCAGCCCCAGTCGGCCCAGCCCCATTCCATCTCGTTGTTGCCGCACCACAGCGCCAGGCTGGCCCGGTGGCGCAGGCGGCGCACGTTTTCGTCTACTTCCAGGCGCACGTTTTCTAAAAAGTCTGGGTTGTCTAGCGGGTAAACGCTGCACGAGAAGATGTAATCTTGCCAGACCAAAATGCCGTATTTGTCGCACAGGTCATAGAACCGTTCTTCTTCAAAAAAGCCGCCGCCCCAGACGCGCAGCATGTTTTGGTGGGTTTTGGCTGCGCCGCGAATGAGGGCTTCCAGGTAGTCGTCGCTGATGCGGGTGGGGAAGGAGTCGGCGGGAATCCAGTTGGCCCCTTTGGCAAAGATGGGCACGCCGTTGACGACAAATTCGAAGGAGCGGCCCCACTCGTCGGGGTCTTGGCGCAGCTGGATGGTGCGCAGGCCAAGCTGGTAGCTGCGCTGGTCCAGAATGGTGGTCTCACCTTGTCGTAACGTGACCAGAACTTGATAAAGGGGCTGTTTACCGTAGCCGTTGGGCCACCATAAGTGTGGATTGTGAATGGTGAGCTGTGAATTGTGAATTTGGGGGGTAACGGCCGTTTCCACCACAAATTCTTCGCCATGTGGGGCAACAATCTGCAATGTTGCTGTTAGACCTTCGGCCATTGGCCCGGTCAGGGTGAGGGCGGCGGAGACGGTGACCTGGCCATCGGCGTGGTTTTGCCGCAGGTGTACATCTGCCAGGCGCGGCCCGGCCTTGGCTTCTAGCCGAATCTCTTTCCAAATGCCAATGGGCGGCAGCTGCGGCCCCCAATCCCAGCCAAACTGGCAGGGGGCTTTGCGTAAATAAGGGCTGCCGGGAATGGCTTGGGAGACGCCGGGTAACGGCCGTTCCGCCTGCTTCTCGGTGATGTACTGCACCGGCGAGGCGAAGGTGATGAGCAGTTCATTCTCATTTGCCTGGAGGATATCTTGAACATCCCAGCGGTATTGGCGGAACATGTTGTTGGTTTCGCCCAACAGCTTGCCATTCAGCGTCACCGTTGCCAACGTATCCAGCCCATCACACACCAGCCAGATGTGAGATTGGCTCAAGATGGCTGATGCGGCAGCGAACTGGTAGCGGTATTCCCAATCTGCTTCGGCCACCCACTGCACTTTTTTCTCGTTGTCGCCCACAAACGGGTCTGGAATCTGCCCCAGGGCGAGTAAATCTGTATGTACGCCGCCGGGCACGATGGCTGGCAGCCATTCCTGCGATCCGGCCTGGCGAAAACGCCATTCCCCAGCTAAAGATTGAACGTTCATCCTTGTATGTCCTTATGACTTTTGGCAATTTGATGAGGTTGGCAGCCACTTTTGCGTGATGCGTGATGCTTTTGGTTACGCATCACGCATCACGCCCTGGTTGTCAGCCTCTTAAATTTCTAAAGACCTAAATTTAGGCTGCGTGAACCTGTTGCAGCAAACCTGCGACCAAATCTTCTGGGTGCATGGGCAGGGCATCTTTTTGGAACATCAGCACGCTCACCAGGGGCATATCGCTAAACATTTCCATGATGTCCATGCCAATTGCGCCTTCTGTGCCGTACCGCTCATTGTCATCGCCGCCAAACGCTTTGCGGGCCTCGGCCTCCATTTGGGCATAAAACGGGCCAAAGATGGCCTGGCCGCGCGGGTCGGCCATCCATTCGCGGATGGTGGATTCCATGTCTAAAATGCAGGGCAGGTTCAGGGTAGATTCCAGCGTCACCGTTATCGTTTGGCGAATGTCGGCGGCTGAGGAACCGATGAGCAGGTTGAACTGGCCATCTTCGGTGATCCACTGTTTGTATTCGGGATGGTAGTAGGCAAAGGCGCGGAAAT
Organism: Candidatus Leptofilum gracile; assembly: GCA_016713825.1. Classification (GTDB taxonomy): domain Bacteria; phylum Chloroflexota; class Anaerolineae; order Promineifilales; family Promineifilaceae; genus Leptofilum; species Leptofilum gracile. The sequence continues at coordinate 45,083 of JADJOJ010000011.1, forward strand.
CCAGGTGGATGGTCACGGTTTTGGTTTCACCTGGTTCCAGGGCGACTTTGGCAAACCCTTTGAGTTCTTTGAACGGCCGTACCAACCCCGCCACATGATCATGCACATACACCTGCACAATCTCTTTGCCTGCCATCCCGCCCGTATTGGTCACATCCACAGACACCGTTACCCCAGCTACATCCTTGAAATGGGTGGCCGATACCTGCGGGTTGCTGTAGGCAAAGCTGGTGTAGCTCAGCCCATAGCCAAACGGGAACTGCACCGGCATTTGCTTGGCATCGTAGTAGCGGTAGCCGATGAACAGCCCTTCGCCGTAGCGCACCTCGCCTGCACCGCCGGGCCAGTTCAGGTGGGCGGGCGTGTCGGCCAGCCTGGCGGGGAACGTCTCGGCCAGCTTGCCGCTGGGGTTCACCTTGCCATACAGCACGTCGGCAATGGCAGCGCCGCCTGCCTGGCCCATCATCCAGCCTTCCAGAACGGCCGCAACGTCATGAACCCAGTCACGCATCACCACCGGCGCACCGTTGTTGAGCACCACCACCGTATTCAGCTGCACGGCCGAAACCGCTTTGATCAGGGCAATTTGCTGGCTGGTCAGGTCCAAATCCTTCCGGTCATACCCTTCTGACTCCTTGAAGGAAGGCAGGGCGATGTAAAGCAGGGCCACATCGGCCGTTTGGGCCAGCGTCACGGCCTCGTCGATCATATCCTGGCGGAAGGAATTATCCGTGGGATACCCGGCAGCGTAGGTGAATTCGGCTTCTTCGGCCCGCGCTTTCAGCTCATTGAACGGCATGGCCACCTTGGTGGGGTTGATGTGCGAACTGCCGCCCCCCTGGAAATGAGCATGTTCAGCAGAACGGCCGATTACCGCAATCTGCTGCTGATCTTTCAGAGGCAGCAGGCCGTTGTTCTTGAGCAAAATCATCCCCTCAGAGGCGATATGTTGGGCCAGCGCATGGTGCGCATCCACATCAAACGTGCCCGCTTTGGGCGTTTCGGCCGCCATGAACACAATGCGCAAAATGCGGCGCACCGATTCATTCAGCACCGCTTCGTCTAAATTGCCAGACGTTACAGCGGCCACCACCTCTTTCACGCGGCGCTCCTGCGGCCCCGGCATTTCCCAATCCAGGCCACCTTTCAAGGCCGCCACCCGGTCGCGCACTGCGCCCCAGTCAGACACCACCAGCCCTTCAAAGCCCCATTCGTCCTTCAAGATTTGGTTGAGCAGATAATCATGCTGCGAGGCGAAGGTGCCGTTGACCTTGTTGTAGGCACACATCACCGTCCACGGTTGGGCTTGCTTAACCGCTTTCTCGAAGGCGGGCAGGTAAATTTCGCGCAGGGTGCGCTCATCCACCTCGGCGCTGATGCTGAAGCGCTGGAACTCCTGGTTGTTGGCGGTGAAATGCTTGAGCGAGGTGCCCACGCCCTTGCTTTGCACGCCGTTGATCATGCTGGCGGCCATCTCGCCTGCCAGGTAGGGGTCTTCGGAGAAATATTCAAAGTTGCGGCCGCCCAGCGGGGAGCGCTTCATGTTGGCTCCGGGGCCTAGCAGCACATCTACGTTGAGAGCGATGCATTCTTCGGCCAGCGCTTCACCCATCTGGTAAATGAGGGCTGTATCCCAGGTGGAGGCCAGGCAAGAGGCGGTGGGGAAGCAGGTGGCGGGGAAGCTGGTGGCGGCCACTTCGTGCACGTTGGGCACGCGGCGTACGCCGTGCGGTCCGTCGGAGACGATCATTTCGGGGACGCCCAGGCGTTCGATGGGGGTGGTGGTCCAGGCGCTGGCCCCGGTGCAGAGGGCGGCTTTTTCTTCGAGCGTCATTTGTTCGATTATGGATTGAATGTTCATGGTGGTTGTCCTTAGCGTTTATTGTTTTCTCCAAACGTTTTGCAGAGCCCGATAGTTGAGAAGGATAATGCCTTCTTCAGCGATCGCAGTTTGGGCTTGTGCAGATGTTAAAAAGTCGAAATCGCCCTGGCGGTTGTGGCTGCCGCCAGGATCTATAGCCTGAAGTTCGGCATTGTCTAGCCCAGGGTGAATGGCCCATTCGCTTAGGCCTGGGGGCAGCATTTGCAAAAGTTCAACAAATCGGGCCGATTTTGTGGTCGGATCGAGCAGGTAACTATCTAAAAAGTCATGATCGTTGGTGGGGAGACCGTGGCTTTGTACCGTGTTGATCCAGGATTGTCCTCTCACCCGCAATGCCAAACCATATTCTTGAGCTAGACCGAACATTAACTCTGAAACAGCGTCGCCGCCGGTTAACCGCAGCGAATGCCAATCCAAATGGGTTGGCTGTAGCCCTGCTGCCAAAACCCGCTCGATCTGCGCCCGAAATTCTAGTTCCAGCTCTGCTAAATTGAGTTGAGCCAGAAAAACAGACATTTGTTCAAAGTTGTAAAAGGTCCCTGCCTCGTTCACAAGCGTTGGTACTTTTTCCCGTGGCACGATTGGCCCCCAGCGGTAATCTGCCCAGTCCGAGATAGCGGTTAGATGCACACCAAAGGCAATCTCAGGGTGTTCAACCAGGAAGCGCATCGCATGACCTGCCCAGGGGCACGGAATCATTAAGGTCGCCGATTGTAAGATGCCATTTTGCCACGCCTGGATGATTGCCGTATTCACCGCATGGCACATGCCAAAATCATCAGCATTGATGATGAGTAAACGGGCCTCTGGCGGATACCCCAATAGTTGGTTTGCCTGGCCAAAATGAGCAGGCATCGTTACACGGTTGAAAGGTCCCATTCCTCATAGATTTTAGGCACATCGTTAATCAGCCGCTTGGTGTACGGCTGCTGTGGCCGAAGAATGACATCATCTGCTGAACCGCTTTCTACGAATTTGCCCTTTTCCATGATGTAGACGGTGTCTGACACGTAATACGCCAGGCCAATGTCGTGGGTGATAAAAATGGGCGTCATGCCTACCTCATTGCGCAGGCTCATGAGCATGTCTAGGATGGTGGCCCGGGAGCAGGCGTCGATCATGGAGGTTGGCTCGTCGGCAATCAACACTTTGGGTTTTAGCAGAAAGATGCGGGCAATCATCAGGCGCTGCTGCTGCCCCCCAGAAAGCTCGAAGGGGTATTTATTGGTTAGCTCGGCAAACTTGAGGTTTACAAAGCTGCACGCTTCGGTCATCATCTCTACTTTTTGCTCGTAGGGCAGGCGGGCACCGCCGCGCATCTTAATGCAGTCTAGCAGCACCGAGTCAATCTTGTTGAAGATGTTGTAAGAGGCAAAGGGGTCCTGGAAGATGGCCTGAATTTGCGTCCAGTACGTTCTTCTTTTGCGTTGGGAGCTGATGTCGCGTGGTTCACCCTGGAAGTAGATATCACCTTTGGTGACGCTGATAAGCCCCAGCAGCATTTTGGCCAGGGTGGTTTTGCCACTGCCCGATTCGCCAACGATGGAGATGACTTCGCCTTCTTTGAAATCGAAATCGACGTTATCGACGGCGACGGTTTTGGTACGGCCGAATCCAAACTCTTTGGTTACGCCTTTGCCGGTTAAGCAGGATTTTCGTTGATCAGCCATGTTATTCAGCCTCCCTTGCATACAATTCCCGTAATTCATCTTCACCAATGACACAGCGGTAGGAACGGCCGTTTTCCAACTCGCGCAGCTGTATAGATTGCACCCGACATTCAGGACGCACATATTTGCAGCGAGCGGCAAAGCGGCACCCCTTGGGCGGGTTTTTTAGATTGGGCGGCGTGCCCGGAATGGCGGCCAGCTTCACATCGCGCAGCCCCTCTTCTGGCACAATGATAGAGCCCATTAGCCCCTTGGAGTAAGGGTGCAGCGGGTCGAACACCGCTTCATGTGCCGGTGCCTTTTCCACAATCTGCCCGGCATACATCACCATGATGTCATCGGTGACGTTGTAAAGCAGCGGCAGTTCATGGGTGATGAAGATCATCGCCTTCACGTACCCATTGTCCATCAGGTTGCGCAGCATTTTGATCACCATCTTCTGCGAGGTCACGTCTAGCGCCGAAGATGGCTCATCGGCAATGAGCACCTGTGGCCGCAGAATGACGGAAATGGCAATGACCGTGCGCTGCTTCATGCCGCCAGACAGCTCAACCGGATATTTTTGCAGCACCTCAGCGGGCAAGCCGAGAGATTCAAACAACCCTCTGGCCATCTCATAAATCTCATCCTTGGTCACGGTTGGGTCGTGGGCTTTTACCACATCCTCAATAAAGCGGATGATTTTTTGGGTTGGATTGAGGGCATTTAAGGCGGCTTGGGGGATGTAGGCAATTTCGCGCCCTAAAATGGATTTGCGCACATCGTCTGCCTTCATGCCAGAGATGTTTGTGCCGTCGATAATGATGTCGCCGCTGGTGTAGTGCAGGGGCGGGAAGTAGTAGCCCATCAGGCTCAGGGCCAGCGTAGATTTACCACAGCCAGACTCCCCCGCGATGCCCAGCGAGCGACCTTCTTCAATCTTCAATGAAACATGATCCACCGCATAAATATCCTCCTTAAACCGGGTGATATATTTGGTGGTCAATTCTCGTACTTCTAACATTGCTTTTCCCATAGTAATCACCTAGTCTCTCAGGGCTGGATTGAATACCTGATCGAGGCCGGTATTCATCAGGTTCATTGAAAATGCAATCAGTGCGATGGTGATAATGATAGGGAAATAAGCCCACCATTTACCCAGGATATGTGCCTGGTAGATCATCGCCCAGTTCATCATCAGGCCCAGGGTGGGGACATCTGTTGTCTTGGGGCCTAAGCCCAAGATAGACAAGCCCGCCTCGGCCAGGATGCCAGAAGAAATTTGCAAAATCAGGGCCATTACGACGTAAGAAGCAATGTACGGAAGGATGTCGCGCACAATGATGTGGGTAATGGAATGACCAGACAGCTTGGACAAATTGACATGATCCCGATTGCGCAAGGAGATGACCTGTGAGCGCACCGCTCTGGCGGTCCAAACCCAGGAGGTGAAGCCGATGACCACAGCAATGGTGGTGGCTCCGCGCTGCTCTTGGCTGATGCTGAACGAGATGAGAATGAGCAGCACAAAGCTGGGGATAACCGTAAACAGGTTGGTGACGAACATGATGGTGTCATCGACGAAGCCGCCGATGTAGCCAGAAACCAGGCCCAAAACCAAGCCGATGAGGGTAGCGATGCTGCCGGCGACCAAACCGATTTGCAGCGAAACGCCGGTGGCCCGCACCAGTTCTGTTAACACATCGCGACCAAAGTTATCGGTGCCCAGGGGGAGCACGCGCACGTTGGGCACATCGTTTACATTGACATAAGCGGATTGGGGGACGGTGGCTTTTTCGGTGAGAACGGCCGTTTCCTCATCCAACTCGGCAATAACTGCCCCAGAGGTGTTCAGTAAACCCTGGATATTGTTGTTAAGCCGGATGTAATAGTTGCGGTCGGCATTGGTCATGCCAGGGAGCCGTACTGTGGGGTCAAAATTGTTGAACCATTGGTCCAGCAGCTGCTCCGTATTGGCCGGGTCAATCTCGGCTTCGGGCATGCCGTTGCCCACCAGCCATTCCTTGATGGCCTGGCGATCTTCATCGCCCAACCGGTTGGCAATACGCCGATCCGCCGCCTCGTCCAGGTTGAGGGTGTAAAAGGGGGTATTGATGCTGTCGTACACATTGACGTAAATGCCCGGCTCAAAAAAAGTACCCTGAGCAATAATCTTCAGCGGGGGGTCTGGAATAACCAGCGGGTAAATAATGACAATGAGCAAAATTGTCATGAAGATGCTGAAGCCGGTGATAAACTTGCCAGATTGAAAAATTTGTTGAATGGTGTATTTCATTTCAGCATCCTCCCTTAATCTGCCTGCGCTGCCTTAATGCGGGGATCTAAAAAGCCATAGGCGATCTCCAGCAAAAAGTTGGCCAACAGCACCATAAGGGTAATGATCAAGGTGGTTGCGGAAATAAGCGGATAATCTTGGCCGAGAACGGCCGTTAAAATCGTAGACCCCAACCCCGGGTAGCTAAAAATAATCTCCGCCACCAGCGCACCGCCCACCATTGTCCCAATAGACAGCGCCAAACCCGTAATCTGCGGCAGCATCGCATTGCGGAAAACATACCCCACAATCTTGCGATCTTTGATGCCCAGTAAGCGGCTATACTTTACATAATCTGCATTTAGCTCGTAGATCGACATCGACCGCATACCAATTGCCTGCCCGCCAATCGTAATCAGCACAATAGACCAAAACGGCAGCTGGTAATGAATAAACACAGACCAAATAAACTTCCAGCTAAAATTTGGAATCAAATCAAATCCATAACCGCCAGAAGTCGGGAACCATCTAAGCGTTACCGCAAAAATTACCAGCATAATGACAGCCATGCCAAACGCCGGTAAATTGCTCACAAAAATGCTAATTGGCATCAAAACCTTGTCAAACGTTCCCCGCCGGTAAGCCGCCAATGCCCCCAGCGTATTGCCAATTAACCAACCAATAATAATTGCCGGGAACTGCAAGCCCACCGTCCACCAAATAGACGAACTGATCACATCGGCAACCGTTCTGGGGTACTGACTGAAGGAAAAACCAAAGTCACCCTGAAACACATTGCGCATATAAAGCACAAACTGCTCCAGCATTGGCTTGTTGGTGCCAAACTGCTCAGCATACTGCTCGTAGATCGCTTGCACACCCGAAGTGTTGCTCATCCCCTGCGCCAGCCGAGACACAATTGCGGCGACCGGGTCACCTGGCATCAGGCGGGGCAAAATAAAGTTCAAAATAAACGCGGCTACCAGCGTAACCAGGAACCAGAGCAGCTTATTTAGAAAATAGTTGCGATATCCTTTCAATGCAGCTTCTCCTCTTCTCAAGACAGGCACAAAACAAACAAACTGGCAGTCCGGCAGCAATTAGGGTGGGAAAGAGACACAACAGAGGGTGCCTGAATAACCAGACACAAGAGGACTGCCACCCCTTAAAAAAACAGCCATGCCCCATTGCTGAGACATGGCTGTTTTTTCATCAGATTACAGTTTACGGATTAACCAGTTCCAAATTGTACAAACCGGCAACACTCCAACCGTCCATCAGGTTCAGCGGCGGCACCGGGGGAGTGGTGCCATCGCCGTCGTACGGGAAGTTTGTCCAAACAGACTCATTCACCGTGTGGAAGTTTTGCGGGCGGTACATCAGCGTGAAGGAAGGTACGTCGGTCAGGTAGATTTCTACCAGGCGGGTGTACATTGTTTCCAAAGCAGCAGAATCGGTCTCGCCAGGGATGGCGTTAATCAATTCGTCAACCTCAGCATTGGCGTATTGACCCCAGTTACCGTTCCAGTTGCTGGCCAGGCCGTTGAACTCAGAGCTCAGCAGGTGGCGGATACGGCTCCACGGTTGCGTCGGGCCAGCACCATCGCTCCACATCATGAAGATGTCGTACCCTTCGGGCAGGGGGGCGTCGGATTTGGTAACAACCGTCTGGTAAACGGACCATTCGGGGTAGTTAGTGGTGATTTCGATGCCAATTTCAGCACCGGCAGCAGCCACAACTTCGATGGCGGCTTGCCAGTCAGACCAACCGTTGGGGCAGGTGGCTACGTAGCTCAGTTTTTCGCCGTTGAATTCACGCCAGCCGTCGCCGTCGCTATCTACAATGCCAGCCTCATCGAGCATCGCTTTGGCCCCTTCGATGTCGTTACCAACCCATTGCAGGTCAGCAACGGTGCCTTGGTCGTACAGAGCTTGTTCGCCGGGGGTCGGGTTCATCAAGGAACGCGGAACCTGGTCGAAGGTAGCAGATTGGTTGGTCATGGCGTTGGAAATAATCGTCGGGTAATCGACAGCCATGGCGATGGCTTTACGCACGGCAACCTGGTCTAAACCTGGGGATTGCAGATTGAAGAAAGCGGTGGGCAAGCTGGCACCGATGCCGTAGGGGGCGTCGGGCAGGTAGGTGGAGATGGGCAAACCATCTTGCAGCCACAGGTCTTGAACGTTGGAGTTGAACTGCTGGCTTACATCAACTTCACCGGCTTGCAGTGCGGTGGTACCAGCGGCATTGTCTTTGAAGATGGTGTGGGCCAGGTATTTGGGTACAGGCAGCTTACCCCACATGGAGGCATCTTGACCCCAGTAGTTGTCGTCACGAACGAGTACAACTTTGGAGTCGTCGGCAAAGTATTTGGAGTAAGGGCCAGAGAAAACAACATCTTCTGCCGGGTCAGCCATAAAGGCGGTGGCATCTTCGCCAACACGGGCTTCTAGCGTTTGGGTCCAGGCTTTTTGGATGATGTAGTTGTTGGTCAGGTAAGCTTCTACGATGAGCGGATTTACAGCGGCACCTGCATCATTTAGGGCAGCCTGCACTGTTACGGTCAGGTCATCCACAGCAACGATGTCGGCAATGTAATCTACGTTGCCAGCCCCTGTGGGGGTGCTGTATTTTTGGTGCGTGTCCCAGGTGTAGGCCATATCTTCGGCGGTTACCGGGGTGCCATCGCTCCAATGGGCAGCTGGGTTCAGGCTAAAGGTGATTTCGGTGCGGTCAGCGTTCCATTCATAGGGGCCAGCGGCCAACAGCGGATAGACGCCACCGTCTAGCATGTTGTACAGGTACGGGGTTTCGAACATGAGAACGCGGGCATTGTCTTGTTGGGAGATTGCCATTGCGTTGTTGTTGCTGCTGGAATAGGGGTTCCAACCAACAACAGAACCCCATTGTTGACCATTGAAGTACAAGGTTTCGTTGCGGGGCAGTGCGTTGGGGTCAGCAGCGGCGGCTTCTTCAGCGGGTGCGGCTTCTTCGGCTGGGGCAGCTTCTTCAGCGGGAGCAGCTTCTTCAGCGGGTGCGGCTTCTTCGGCTGGGGCAGCTTCTTCAGCGGGAGCAGCGGCTTCTTCTTCAGCGGCTGGGGCGTCGGCTTCCTCTGCCGGGGTATCTTCTTCGGTCGGCGTTGAGGCGCTACAGGCACCTAGCACAAGGCTAAGGGCAAGCAGCAAGCCAAGCAAAATAAAAAATATACGGTTTTTGTTTTTCATGGTTGTTCTCTCCTCTCTAAGGAACAATATTTGCCGTATTTTGCACAAAAATACAGCATTCTAGGAATGTAAAACAACAATCTTTTTTTGTGATAAAAGCCTGGTACCAGTCAACTCTCTATTACTAAAATACTGAAATTGCAACGATTTGTATATAAAGTTTTTGGATGATTTGACCAAGTGGGGAATGGGTAAAATGGGCAAAAAAGACCAAAATGGCATATGAAATTCTCGCAAAAGTTACCCAAAATAGGTACAATGGCGCTGGGTTGGGTAACTTTTGGCCGAAATATGGTTATTTTGTGTAACTATACCGGGTTTACCTGCAAGTTGTGGGAGTGGTGTAGATGGGTCGAGCAAAAAAGGCAGTTGTTCAAGATGCAATATTGTGGTTAGCGGGGCAGGATACGGCCGTTCCTCCCCCCATTCCGCTCGATACGCCCCAATGGAACCGCTGGCTGTGGGTGAACAAACAGTTTAAATTCAAAGGGTCTACCGGCCATTTTTCGGCCAGACGCGAAACCCGCAAGGGCAGCGATTATTGGTACGGTTACCGGCGGCGAGATGGCAAACTGCACAAAACTTACCTGGGCAAATCTGAGGAGCTAACCTTTGTGCGGTTAGAACAAGCCGCAGCAGAACTGGCGGGCAAAACGATGTTAACCGAACTGACGCTGCTGACTGAGGGCGGGAACGGCCGTATCCCCACCCCAGAAAGCAAACGCACCCTCCCCGTCCTTACCAAATTCCGCCCCCCCATCCTGCCCCTCAACCTCATCACCCGCCCCAGACTCAACCAGAGACTCAACACCCCGGTCATCCTCATTTGCGCCCCCGGCGGCTTTGGCAAAAGCACCCTCCTCAACGCCTGGCAGCAAGAGATGGACAACCGCTCCGTCGCCTGGGTAGCGCTCGATGCCGAAGACAATTCCCTTTTGCGTTTCTGGGCCGCCGTGGTGGCCGCCCTGCAAGCCGTTATTCCCGGATTTGGCAAAAACCTGCTGCCCCTCCTGCGCCCTTCATCTGCCATTACCCCCGCCGAAATTGTTGCCCGGCTCACCAACGAACTCGTCAACACAAACGTGCAAACAGGCAGCATCAGCCTCATTCTGGATGATTACCACCACATTCAGCATGGCGACATTCACAGCTCTATCCAGGCCTGGCTAGAGCAACTGCCCGCCATGTTGCAGCTTATCATTTCTGGCCGCACCCGCCCCCCGCTGGCCCTGGGCTACCTGCGGGCCCGCGGGCTGGTAACTGAACTGGAAATGGATGAGCTGCGCTTTACCCTGGAAGAAGGCATCGACTTTTTGCAGCAGCGCGTCTCTGAAAAACCGCTCGCCTATGGCGATATGGAAATTTTGGTAAAACGCACCGGCGGTTGGGTGGCTGGCCTCATGCTGGCTGTGCTCGCCCTGAACAAACACCAGGATCGCCAATATTTTCTAGACAACTTCAACGGGGCTCATATCTTCCTGCGTGAATACTTTTTAGAGAGCGTTTTGCACCAGCAGACTGCCGCGGTGCAGGAATTTTTGCTCAAAACCTCCGTCTTAAAACAGTTGACCGGCGGTTTGTGTGATGCCGTAACCGGCCGTACCGATGGTGCGCACATGCTGGACCTGCTGTGGGGCGAAAATCTGTTCATTGCCCGGGCAGAAGGACAAACCTGGTACCATTACCACGACCTGTTTGCCGAAATGCTTAGCGACCAATTGCAGCGGCGGTATCCCGCCGATGTGCCAGATTTGCATCGCCGGGCCGCCGCCTGGTATCGCACCCAAAACGCCTCCGCCGACGCCGTACGCCATCTGTTGGCAATTCAAGATTGGGAAGAAGCTGCTTCCTTAATTGAAGAAGAAGTGCTGCACGAACTGGCCGAATACGGTGAAGATTCTCGCTTGCTGCGCTGGATTCAACAACTGCCCGAATCTATTTTTCAGCATCACAAAACCTTGCTGTTTGTTTACCTGCGACTGGCCAAGCTGGCCCTGCCAATGGTGGAAGTGGAACGATTTTTGCAGCGCCTGGAGACCAACCTGGTGGGCAAGCCAGATGAGCAAATGACCCAGGATGAAATTGAAGTGCTGGCCGAGATTCGCACCATTCGGCAGCGCAAACAGTCTGGGGATATGACGCTTTCCCCGGCAGGGGAGAAGGATTCACGCTGGCAGCTTTTGGATGCCCTGCTGATCACGGAGGCCAGCTACAAACCACAAACTGCGGCCGTCGGGAAGCGCCTGCAAGAGGTGTATGATCAGGCACGTGTAAAAGGCAATTTGTTTGTGGTGCTCATTGCTGGGGCAGACCTGGCAAACCGTGCGTTGCTGCATGGTTGCCTAAGGCAAAGCGAGAAGATTGTTTACCAGGTGCTGCAGCACGCGCTGGCCCAGCGGGGCAAACTGCCAGAGCCAGCCAGCATTGTGTTGGGTACGTTAAGCCGTATTTACCTGGCGCGCAATGAACTGGAGCATGCGCGGCAATTTTTGCAGCGGGCTCAAGCTGTAGACCCCAACCCTACCAGCTCTAACATGCCGGTGAACATCGCCGTTATCCGGGCGTGCATTCAAGCGGCTGGGGGCAATCATGGTGGGGCTCAATCAACCATTCAATCGGCGCGGGTGTTGCAGGCGCAGCGCCCTTCTGGCGCGTGGCGAGACCAGGATTTGGCGGCGTATGAAGCGGCGTTTTGTGTGCGGCAAGGTAAATTTGCCGAGGCGGAGCAGCTGTTGCATGAGGTGGGCGGGGAAGAGAGCCATGCGTTGTCGCATCTGGTATGGGCTGAGATTTTTCTGGCTCAGGGGCAGGCGAATACGGCCGAATCCCTCATGACCGATTTTGTAGATCAATACCCCTTTGGTTTCCCCAATGAGCCATCGTTGGGCGCCCGGCTGCTGCTGGGGCAGGCCCTGTTTAAGCAGCACAAAATTTACCAGGCGCGGCAGGTGGTGTTGGAAGCTGTGCGGTTATCTGCGCCAGAGCGGCTGATACAACCATTCCTTACGTATGGCGCCGCGCTGGTACCGCTGCTGGCGCTGCTGCTGCAAAGTGAAAACCTGCCCCCAGACTACCAGGATTTTTTGGGCGATGTGTTGCAACTGCTGGGGCACAACGAAGCTGCGCCCACCTTGCTGCCAGAGGCGCAGCTAAAGCTGCTAACCACGGCCGGTTCGGTGACGGAGCGGGAGCAAGAGGTGTTGCAGCTGGTGCGGGATGGGTTGTCTAACCGGGAGATTGGGGCGCAGCTGTGCATTTCTCCGGGTACAGTGAAGACGCACCTGGCCAACATTTACGAAAAGCTTAATGTGCATTGCCGCGTGCAGGCGGTGGCCGAGGCGCAGACGCTGCACCTGATTTGAGCCATTGGCGGTTACCTGAGGTGTGGCCAATATTGTTGATGAACGGCCGTTCCTACCTCCTCCAACATAGGCCCAAGCACCGTCACCGGGCGGCTGCCTCTGGCAAAAATCTCCGCGCAGGGAATCAAAAAATCGCCGCCAGCAATTGCCCCGAGTGCGGCCGCCGAGCAGCCAAAAATGATGTGGCTGATGCCCGACCAGTAAATGGCCCCCGCACACATGGCGCACGGTTCCGTGCTGGTGACCAGGGTGCATTCGGCCAAAAATTGTGGCGAAAACTGCCGCGCTGCCTGGCTCACCAGGTTCAGCTCCGCGTGGCGGGTGATGTCGTGGTCGGTGTGGACACTGTTTACGGCCGTTAATACCACCACCCCCCGCCGCACCAACAGCGCCCCAAACGGATGATCCCCATTGGCCACTGCTTGCTGCGCCAGCCCAATCGCCTGCCGCATGTACTGTTCCTCATTTTCCATCGTGATCCGTTCTCCTTGCTTGCAGTTTGTTCATTTTGCCCAATGATCTTACCGCGTGGCCCATTTTGTGCACCACCCATTCTGCACCACGGCGGCCCAAACGGGCTGTTTTCTGGCGAAGCGATGCGCCAGGTGAACGAGGGTGTGGTACCCCATCACTTTTGCCTTATAATCCCCTCGTGTTTGAAACCTTGCTGCAAACCAAGCTGTACCTGCCCCCCGCTCGGCCCGATTGGGTGGCCCGGCCCCGCCTGCTAGACAGGCTGGCGCGCAGCCCGCTTACCCGGCTCAGCCTCATCTCGGCCCCGGCGGGCTATGGCAAAACCACGCTGGTCACCGCCTGGCTGCGGCAGCTAGATGGCATCCCCATTTGCTGGCTCTCGCTGGATGAGGATGATGGCGATCCTTCCCAATTTTTCCGCTATTTGGCGGCGGCGATACGGCCGTTACCCCACGCCCAAACCAATTTGCCCCAACTGCTGCAAGCCCAGCAAGCCATGCCCGCCAAAGCGTTGATGGCCGCCTTTGTGCAGGATGTAACGGCCGTTCCCGACCCGTTCATCCTTGTTTTAGACGATTACCACCTGGTAGATTCGCCAGAAATTGACGCCGCGCTCACCTTTTTGCTGGCCCACCAGCCGCCGCAGCTGCACCTGGTCATCACCACCCGCGAAGACCCCAACCTGCCGCTGCCCCGGCTGCGCGTGCGCAGTCAGCTCACCGAACTGCGCGCTGCCGATTTGCGCTTTACCCCCGACGAGGCCGCTGCCTTCTTCCGGCAAACGATGGGGCTAACCCTGCCCGCCGAGGCGATTACCGCCCTGGAGCAGCGCACCGAGGGCTGGGTGGCTGGCTTGCAGCTGAGCGCATTGGCTTTGCAAAATCAGGATGTGGCCAGCGTCATCGAATCGTTTGGTGGCGGGCACCATTTTGTGCTGGACTACCTGGTGGCAGAGGCGTTGCAGCAGCAGCCAGCGCACGTGCAGATTTTTTTGCGGGAAACGGCCGTACTCGACCGCTTCTGTGCCCCCCTTTGCGATGCGGTTCTGGCCGATTCGGCAATTAGCAGCCACGATGTGCTGGCGCATCTGGCGCGGGCCAATCTGTTTTTGGTGCCGCTAGACGGCGAGCGCCGCTGGTACCGTTACCACCACCTTTTTGCCGATTTGCTGCGCCAGCGGCTGCAAACCGCCCAGGATGAAGCCCATCTGGCCCAACTGCATCAGCGGGCCAGCCGTTGGTTTGAAGCCAACAACCTGCTGCTAGAAGCATTTCGCCATGCCGCTGCCGCCAATGATGTTGCCCTGGCGGCCCGTCTGGTTGAGGGCGATGGGTTACCCCTTTATTTTCGCGGCGAGGCGACCCCGGTGCGGCGCTGGTTGGAATCGCTGCCAGATGCTGAATATCGCGCCAGGCCCGCTTTGTGGGTGACGTACGCCTCTGTGCTCACCCTCACTGGTCGCCTGCACGGCAACATCGAAGAAATTTTGCAGGCCGCAGAAACGGCGCTGCAAGCTGTGACGCCAGATGACAAAACGGCCGATCTGCTGGGCCAAATTGCGGCCAATCGGGCCATGTTAGGCGTTGTGAAAAACGAGGTTGATAAAATCATCACCCAATCTCGCCTGGCTTTAGAATGGCTGCACCCCCATAACGCACCGATGCGCACCACCGCCACCTGGACGCTGGGCTATGCTTATCAGGTGCAGGGCAATTGGGCAGCGGCTCTTGAGGCGTATGCCGAAACCATCACCCAGAGCCAGAAATCTGGCAACATCATGACAGAAATAGCGGCAACGACGTGCATGGGGCAGATTCAGGAAGCCGAAAACCAGCTCCAGCAAGCTGCCGAAACCTTCCAGCACATTTTGCAGCTGATGGGTGACCCGCCGTGGCCTGCGGCGTGCGAAGCGTGTGTGGGGCTGGGCCGCATCCATTACCAATGGAATGAGTTGGCGCGTGCAGAGCAGTATGGGCAGCAGGGGCTGGCGCTGGCGCGGCAGTTGGAAAATGTAGATACGCCCGCGGCTTGTGGCTTGCTGTTGGCTCGCGTTAAGCTGGCTCAGGGGGATGCCTCAGCGGCTTTGGCGCTGTTGGTTGAGGCGGAGCAGTTTGTGCAGCAGCATCATTTTGACCATTGGGTTGGGGAGATAACGGCCGTTCGCCTGCAAACCTACCTGCACCAGGGGGATTTTACCGCCGCAGCCCAATTGGCCGAAAATCACGATCTGCCTCTGAGCTGGGCGCGGCTGCATTTGGCGCAGGGCAATCCGGCGGCGGCGCTAGAGGTGCTGGCCTCGGTGCGCCGGGTGGCGCCTGAGGATCGGTTGCCGGTGCTGCTGCAGCAGGCGTTGGCTGTGGCGGAAGTGGGGCAGGGGGAAACGGCCGTAACCCACCTGCAAGAAGCGCTCACCCTGGCCCAGCCCGGCGGCCTCATCCGTCCCTTTGTGGATGAAGGGCCAGCGCTGGCCCGCCTGCTCTACGAAGCCCTGTCGCGTGGCATCTACCCTGCGTATGTAAACCAACTGCTGGCCGCCTTCACCGCCACAGATGCCCCATCCACGCCCGCTTCCCAGACCTCCGCCGCTGATGCTGAGCTGCTCGATCCCCTCAGTGACCGGGAATTGGAAGTGCTCCAGCTCATCGCCGAAGGGTTGACCAACCAGGAAGTGGCCAACCGGCTTTACCTTTCGCTGCACACCGTCAAGGTGCACGCCCGCAACATTTTCTCTAAACTTGGCGTTAAAAACCGCACCCAGGCCGTCGCCAAAGGGCGTGCTCTGGGTTTGCTTCCCCCCATTTAACCGTTCTCTACCGTTAAAATTGAGGCGAGTGCTCAAACTCATAGAGGAAAATTCACAGAGGAGACGACACCAACTGTCGCCGACCACCATGAATGAAAACCCAACCTCCGGGAGGTTCAGTGCGTAACAGAGGCCATTTTTGAAGCCTCCCGGAGGTTTATTTTCTAAGGAAATTGCGCAAAAAAGGCAGATTTCAGCCGTTGCCTTACGCCAGTTCCAAATCCGGCAGCGCAACCACATCTCGCGCCAGCATGTCCGACATCCGCTCGCGGTGCCGGATCAACCTGTCTTCACCGTCTTCATTCAGCGCCACAATCGCCGGACGCAAAAAAGAGAACGAGTTGCTCTGCGGAATAAAATAAGCGCCGGAATCCATAATCGCCAGCTTATCCCCCATTGCCAGCTTGGGCAGGTTCCAGGCATACAGCAGCGTATCGCCCAGGTGACACAGCGGCCCCACTACCCGGTACGTTTCGCGGGGCTGGGCCGATTTTTGCACTGGAAAAACCTGATGGAATTCGCTTTGCATAATTTCAGCAATGTTCACCCCGGCATCCATAATGGCATAACAGAACTTTTCCATCGGCCGCAAAGAGACGACCGAAGTTAGCAAAAGCTGCGTGTTGCCCGTCATGGCGCGGCCTGGCTCGATTACAATTTTGGCTGGGGGCACGTTGTGCTGGGCAAACCAATCTTCTGCGGCCTGGGTAACGATGGCGGCATAAGCCCGTGGCGTCAACGCCTGGTTGGCATCTGGTTGGGTTGGCTCAATTAAAAAGGTTCTGGCCAGCCGCATATCCTGATCTGAAAAATGCCGGGTGGTGGGCACGCTCAGGCTGCCGCCAAAATCGATGATTTGCGGCACAAAATTGAGCGATTGCTTCAGGTCTTGGCAAAAATTGAGCACATTTTGGACGTGGCTTCTGGCTTCATCAGCGCTGTGAATGAGCACGCCGCGATGGCAATGCACGCCCACCACGTTAAATTCTGGGACTGCCAGCAATTCCTGGAAAACAGCCAGCGCTTCGCCGCCGCTCATGGAAACCCCAAACTGGCCCGCCCAGGTATCGGCACTGTTGACGCGCAGCCCGACGTTGACTTTTTTGCCCAGCGCGGCGGCGATGGTTCTTACCCGGTCAATCTCTTCGCGGTGATTGATGTTGAGCATCAAAATGCCTTCAGCAATGGCTTGTTTGATTGAGGCATCTGATTTGGCCGGGCCGTTGTAAATAATTTTTTGGGCGGGAACCCCCAATTTGAAGGCGAGGTTGAGCTCGTATTCTGAAATGACTTCTGCGCCTGCGCCAAACTGGTGCAGGTAGGTGAGGGTGCCGGGGACGGGATTGGTTTTGTAGGAGAGGAACAGTTCGCAGTTGAGGCCAGACCTGGATTGGGGGGTGCTGAAATCATGGTAGTTGTCAGCCAGCTTTTTGAGGTCAACGATGTGCAGGGGGGTGCCATATTCTTCGGCGAGGGTTTGTAGGGAACGGCCGTACAACGTTAATTCCCCGCCATCATAGCGAATGTTCCAATGTTCCACCGGTAAGTCTTGTCGGGGAGGTGTTCTGTTTTTTAAAAATGTGTGGGCTGTCTGTTTAATCTTTTCTTTTATATATGCTTTCATCGTCTCAGTTGAATGGGGTTTGGTTTGTTGATTATTTACGGTGCTGCCTGATTGCTTTGCTAACCTGTAACAGCAAATCCCGCACGTTGGGTTCGCGGATGAGATCGTCATGATCGCCTTCCACATCAACAATTTTTAGATTATTCAAGGTGCTGCCCCAACCCAGGTCTCGCCCGATATGGTCATACACCTGCCACACTTTGGTCGCTCGGTACAAAATGACAGAACCGTCGTACGCGCCAAGGCTGTGCTTGCGGCGCAGCGCAGAAAGATGCGAACTCACGTACAGGTCGCGCAGTTCTAAGGGGATGTGGCGCTTGTTTTCCAGAATTTCCCTGAGTGCACGCTGCCGTAAAACGTGCTGCACCCGCTCAAACTGCCGGGCAATGCGTTGGTAAACAAAGTGCAGCGGGTATTCTAGCGCATTGCGCAAATGTTCTGCTGGCGTCAAGCGGCGATTTTGCACATCGGGATGGTAGCTGTCTAGCAAAAGAACAACGGGCACCTCTTCGCCGTGCTGCCGCAAAATGGCGGCCATCTCTAAGGCAATCGAGCCGCCGCCGGAATAGCCAGCAATAAAGTATGGGCCAGCTGGCTGGTATTCTCGCATTTCGTGGAGGTAGTCATGGGCCATTTCTTCAATGGAACTGTGGGGTCGGGCAATGCCGTCGATGCCGCGTGCCTGAAAGCCGTACAGGTTCAGCTTTAGCTCGGGCATATGTTTTTTCCACTCTTGCATAAACAGGATGTTGCCGCCGCCGCCGTGCACGCAAAAGAGGTTGGGTTGGCTGGCTTCGGTGGTGGCGTGGACGCTGATTAAACTTTTGAAGGTGCGGGGGTTGGCAACGGCCGTTCCCGTCTTTAGCGCCTCAATCAAATCGCAAATCTGGGCAATGGTTCCCTTCTGAAACAGCTCATTGGGCGATATTTCTACCCCAAACGCTTCCCGAACCTGGATGAGCATCTCGATCGCCAAAATAGAATGGCCGCCCAAATCAAAAAAGTCATCGTGCAGCCCCACCTGTTTTACGTTCAGCAGGTTTTGCCACATTTCGGCAATCTGCTTTTCACGGGCCGTTTGTGGCGGCACAAAATGGCTCTTGTCTCCCGCTTGTTTGTCTACAAATGTCAGCAAGCGGCGTGTATCAATCTTGCCATTGGGCGTTCGCGGATATTCCTTCACAAAAATGTAAGCGGTGGGAACCATGTAGTAAGGCAGCTGCGATTTTAGATGTGTTTTGAGCGTGGCCAGGCTGATCGGTTGTGCCGCACGGTAAAAAGCCACAATTTGCTTGCTTTCGGCCGTTTCTTTAACGTCAATATGGCAATCATAGATGGCCGGGTGGCTTTCCAGCGTATGCCGGATCTCGCCCAATTCAATTCTAAACCCTCGGATATTTACCTGATGGTCTTTTCGGTTGAAAAAATTGATTAAGCCATCTGCCCGATACCGGCCCATGTCGCCAGTTTTATACAGCCTATCTTCCGGCAACTGGGTGAACGGGTTTATTAAAAACTTTTGCTGCGTCAGCGCCGGATCGCCCAAATAGCCCTCAGACAGGTAAGGTGTGCGAATATAGATTTCCCCCAGCTCATTGATGCCTGCCAACTGCTTGTTTTGGTTCAGCACCAACAGTTGGACATTGGCAATGCCTTGCCCCAACGGGATACGTTGGCGTTTTTTAAGGCTCGTTTGTGGCTTTACAATGTGGTAGGCCATGGCCTGAGGTGTTTCTGTGGCCCCATAAAAGTTGACGCAAGTTGTCCGGGTAGCCACGTTTAAAAAGTTTTCTACAATTTTGTGCTCTAGCTTTTCACCACCAAAAAAAGCGTACCGCATATCAGGCAATGTTTGATGATCGGTCAGGGCGCGGGTGGTGATTACCTGGCTGAGGCTGGGGGTGAGGTGCATCACGCTGATTTTGTGGGTTTTTAGCCAGTTAAAAAGCTGTTCAGAATCAAACAAGCTGCTTTGCCTGGGAATAAACAAGGTGGCCCCCAGGCAGAGGGGGGTAAACATATCCCGCAGAATGGGATCATGCGAGAGGCCGGAAAGCATGCTGAAATTGTCTGAACGTTGCAGGCCAAACTGTTGGATGTGCCAGGGGAAAAAATGGGCCAGCGGCAGGTGGGTGCCTAAAATGCCTTTGGGTTCGCCAGTGGAGCCGGAGGTGAAGGCGATGTAGGCCAAATGCGCGGGTGAGATGGTGACCGCTGGGTGGGTCGTGGGCACCTGGGCGAGCGGTTCTGGTAAGGCAGCGAGGAGATTGGGCACCTTCAAATAATGAAGCGCCTGGCTGTTTAGAAATTGCTCTAATTCGGCTGGCAGCGTGCCGGCCCCTTCAATGTGCAAAAATGCTTTGGGCTGGCCGATGGTGAGCTGCTTGAGCAAACGGCCGTATGGGTACCCCGGGTCCAGGATCATAAACGCCGCCCCAGCCTTCAAGATGCCCAAAATGCTCGCCACCATCGACGCTTCCCGCGAAGCATAAACCGCCACAACATCCCTTTCTTGCAGCCCCACACTTACCAAATAATTGGCAATTCGGTTAGACAACGTTTCTAAATCAGCATAAGACCATTGCGTTTGGCCATCGACAACGGCCGTTGCCTCCGGCCTGTTCAGCGCTTGCTCGGTAATGAAATCTGGTATGGATTGGCTCCACTGCTTAATGAGCGGCTGAGCCGGATCAGGCAATCGTTTCCTGGCTTCCTCCGTTAAAAGCGAGTATTGCAAAATGTTGTGACCTGGATGAGCAATAATTTGCTCCAGCAATAGTTGGTACTGCCGCAAAAGCTCCTGAATGAATGAGGCTTCATATAACAGGGCGTTATAGGCAATTGTTAAACAAATCGTCTCCCCTGTGTATCTAAAACAAACCTGTAGGCTCGCTGCATCCGGCAAGGCGGCATTTGCATGGGTGGCGGTGGGTTCTTTTACGTCGGTGGGAAAGGTGTAATAGAAAGTGGCAGAGCTTTCCCCTGTTTCTTGAGAGGTAATTTTGGGTGCGGTAGCGATGTTTTGGTAAGCTGAACGAACCGTTTGCAAGAGCGTTGTGAACTGCATTTGTTCCGCAATGGTGGTGTGCAGTTGGGTGGTGTGCTGCGGCTCCTGTAGCCAATGGCCCATCGGGTGCTGCTGGGTCACAATATCAATAAATATTTGATTCTGGAGTGTCAGGCGAAAAATTAGCAGTTTGAAGGCAGCCCAAAAAATCAGTTGCTCTTCCGCTTCTAACTGTTTGGCAAATGCGAAAAACTTTCCCCCAAAATTTTGGGTGAACGTAACGCTTTTTGCATCATTGAAGCGGTCTTCGTTTGTGGTTTGCACACCCGCAACAGGTATTTGGGGTAACGCACTTTTTTTATTAACAGCCAAAAGTGTGTTTGGCATATTCGAAGATGTTGTCATCTAGGACTACCTCCAACTTCTCTCTCTTTTTGGGCACACCAACAGATACATCATGAGTGCGAAATTGGTTTTTACTTTAGCAAACTACAGAGAAATCGTTCTTAGTTCTAAAATAACTTGTGTGGTTTGCTTAGAAAATAACCTGAGAAAATGCTTTGTGTCGATACAGGATGCCCACTGGCGATCTGAGCCTCTGTAAAAAAAAATCATAAATATTTCAGCTTTCAAAAAACCTTACGCAACCATACAGCCTCTTTGGCTGTGGGTGGCGGCTTGCCGCGCATGGCCTTTTACTCGCCCAATGTGAATAAATGGAAACGGCCGTTTCCACCTTCACCAGAGCAGCCACTTGATACTTTGGCAAGACCAATAGCGCTTACTGTCTGATGACAACGCTGGTAAAACCTTGTATAGTATCCTCAGTTTAAATGAGCCACACCAAGGTTAACGATGAAGCCGCATGCATTTGGTAAACAGATTTTCCCTCTCCTGGCCATCTTGTTGTTTTTCGCTTGCACAACTTCTTCCTCCCAAACGGCAAATAATGGTTTAATTCCCGTTACCCTCCAGTTAAAATGGTTTCATCAGTTTCAGTTTGCTGGTTATTATGCTGCCATTGAACAAGGCTACTACCGGGAAGCCGGTTTTGACGTGACTTTGGTGGAAGGGGACCCCGGCGAAATTCCGCAGACGGTGGCTGAAGTGTTGTCTGGTCGGGCTCAATATGGCATTACCAATTCAGACTTGCTTTTAGAGCGGGCCAGCGGCAAGCCCGTTGTGGTGCTGGCGGCTATTTTTCAGCATTCACCCGCCGCCCTGGCTGTGCGTGAGGACCTGAACGTCAGCACGCCACAGCAGGTGAGCGATCTCAACCTGTACCTCTCCCAAACGCCCCGTACGGCCGAATTACAAGCTATGCTCCTCAACGAAGGCGTTGCCCTGCAGCGGAACAACTTGATGCTGCCCACCCATTACCCGGATTATCTCTTCGACGATGAGGCTGATGGTTTTGGCGTGTACATGACCAATGAACCGCTCCTTTTGGCCCAAACAGGGCGTGCGTTTACCTACATGGACCCCAAACGGTACGGCATCGATTTTTATGGCGATGTGTTGTACACCAGCGAGGCTCAAATCCGCGAAAACCCAGAGCAGGTGGCGCAGTTTATAGCCGCCAGCCTGCGCGGCTGGGAATATGCCATGGCCCACCAGGAAGAACTGGTTGATCTGATCCTGGCGGAGTATGGGTCGCACAAAAGCCGGGAGCAGTTGCTGTTTGAAGCAGAAGCGATGGAGGCGTTAATCTTGCCAGACCTGGTGCGTATTGGCCATATCAACCCTGGTCGCTGGCAGCACATTGCCGATATCTACACCAAGCTGGGGTTTATGCCAGCCGACTTTTCGCTGGCTGGTTTTGTGTATGATCCAGCCAGCGACCAAACGCCGGGGCGGAGTGGCTGGGCCATTGGCGTTTTGGCCAGCTTGTTGGTGATAGCCCTGGGGGCGGGCGGGTCGGTTGCTACGTTTAATCGCAAGCTGCAAGGTACGGTTATGCAGCAAACGGCCCGGTTGGCGCAGCAAAATGAAGATTTGACGCAGATGCTGGCGACCCAGCAGGAAGCCGAGCATGCCTTGCGCCTTAGCGAGGCGCAGTTTCGGGCGGTCTGGGAAACGGCCGTAGACGCCATGGCCCTCTCAGATGCCAACGGGATTTTGTTGGCCGCCAATCCCGCCTATTTTTCACTCTACAAACGAACCCCTGAAGAGACCCTCAATCAATCATTTTCGGTTATCTTTGCCCAGGCCGATAGAGCAGCTGCCGATGCCCAATACAAAAAAATATTCCGCAATGCCCCCGATCACCCCGAGCCTTTTGAAGCAGAAGTATATCTGGGTGATGGGCAAACTGCCTGGGTCGAGTCACGAATTGGATTTATTTTAGAGAACGGCCAGCGGGTGGCTATATTGTCTTTGGTACGGGATATTACGCAGCGGCGGCTGGCTGAAAACAAAATGCGTGAGCTGCAAGAAATGCTTCGTGAGGCCGAAGGGTTGGCCAGAATCGGCAGCTGGAAGTACGACCTAACCACCAATACATTGATTATTTCCAACGAAATTCGGCAAATGTTTGGGGAGAACGATTGGCCGCAAGCGGTGGATGGCGATCTGCGTGAAGTTTTGGCGAATCGGGTGGATGCTGGCGATTTGGCCGCCCTTAAATTAGTGGCCCAGGCCGCAGTTGCGGGCGAGCCATCACCTGCGCATGAGTTTCAGGTTTGTTTGCCAGACGGCCGTTTGCATGATGTAATCGCCAAGGCCCATTTAATGGAAAACGGCCAGGTGCTTTTTGGCTACGTGCAAGATATTACCGAACAAAGGCAAAGTGAAGCCCGGCAAGCTGAATTGACGGCGCAGCTGCGCCAGGCCCAAAAAATGGAAAGCGTAGGCCGCCTGGCCGGTGGTGTAGCCCATGATTTTAATAACCAGCTGGCCGTTATTCAGCTGTACAGCGACTTGCTGCTGGCTGACGAGATGGCTACCAGCCAGCAGCGATTGCGCCTGGACAAAATAGGGCAGGCCACCCAACACGCCACCAGCCTCACCCGGCAGCTGTTGGCCTTTAGCCGCCAGCAGGTTTTGCATCCCGTGTCCCTGGACTTGAATCATTTGATTGCGGATTTGCAAAAAATGCTAGAGCGCATCATTGGCGAAGATATCATTCTCACGACCCTGTTGCAGCCAGATTTGCTTGCCATTCTGGCCGATCCGGTGCAAATCGAGCAGGTGATCATGAATTTGATCATCAATGCCCGCGACGCCATGCCGCGCGGCGGCAGGCTCACCCTTCAAACCGAAAATGCCATGATTGATGGCCAAACGGCCGTTGTCCAGCTCGATGTCAGGCCAGGCCAGTACGTGACGTTATCCTTAACAGACACAGGCATTGGTATGGATGACGCAACCATGAAGCTCATCTTTGAGCCGTTTTTCACCACCAAAGAGGTGGGCAAAGGCACAGGGCTGGGCCTGGCTACCGTGCATGGCATTGTCAAACAGAGCAACGGCGCGATTACGGTGCACAGTGAGCCGGGTGTGGGCACGACCTTCAAAATTCATTTGCCAACCAGCGATGCTCCCGCCGAAAATGCAGCCGATATGGCCAAGCCCTTCGATATTCCTTATGGCGATGAGACAATTCTGCTGGTGGAAGATGAAGCGTTTTTGCGTGATATGCTCCAAGAAACGTTGCAAGAGTGGGGCTATACGGTGCTGGCGGCAGAAGACGGCCGTCTGGCCCAAAAATTGGCCCTTGAGTACCCCGGCACGGTTGACCTGTTGCTAACAGACGTGGTGATGCCTCATCTGAGTGGGCCGGAACTGGCACAGCGGCTTAGCGCTCAATTCCCCGACCTAAAAACGATCTTCATGACTGGCTATGCCGAAAACAACCAGGTGCAGCAGATGATCAACCAGGGTGTGCAAGAATTTTTGAAAAAACCGTTTTCGCTCAATCAGTTGGCGGCAATTTTGAGCCGGGCGTTGGGTGAGGCGGCTGCCACCCCATAAGCCTGGCCAGCGCCAAACGGCCGTTACCCACCCCACCACTTTTGGCCTATAATTCGACCCCGTGTTTGATTCACTCCTGCAAACCAAGCTGTACCAACCCCCCACCCGGCCCGATTGGGTGCAACGGCCCCGCCTGCTGGCCCGGCTGGCGCTGAACCCGCAAACCAGGCTGGTGCTCATCTCTGCCCCGGCGGGCTACGGCAAAACCACCCTGGTGACCCACTGGCTGCGCCAGCTAAACGATCTGCCCGTCTGCTGGCTGTCGCTGGATGAAGACGACAGCGATCCGCAGCAATTTTTTCGCTATCTGGCGGCGGCGATACGGCCGTTGCCCCACAGCCAAACCAGCCTCGACCAACTGCTGCAAACCAACCAGACCATCCCCGCCAAAACGCTGCTCAAAGCGCTGGTCAACGATCTGGTGCCGGTGCCCGTGCCCTTCCTGCTCATTCTCGACGATTACCACGCCCTCGACTCCGCCGAGGTGGACGGGGCGCTGGCCGCCCTGCTGGATTTGATGCCGCCGCAGATGACGCTGGCGCTCACCAGCCGCAGCGACCCCGGCTTCCCCATCTCTCGGCTGCGGGCGCGCGGCCAGCTCATCGAGCTGCGCGCCGACGATTTGCGCTTTACCGAGGCCGAAGCCGCCCAATTTTTGCAGCAAACGATGGGGCTCACCTTGCAGCCAGCGCAGATCGCCGCGCTGGAAAATCGCACCGAGGGCTGGATTGCCGGGCTGCAGATGGCAGCTCTCTCCATGCAAAACCGGGGCGGCGACCTGGACGGCTTTGTGCAAAGCTTCACCGGCAGCCATCGCTTCATCATGGATTACCTGACAGACGAGGTGCTGGCTCAGGTATCGCCCGAGGTGCAGGCGTTTTTGCTGCAAACGGCCGTTCTCCACCGCCTCCACGCCCACCTGTGCGATGCCGTCCTAACCAATCTCCAATCTCCAATCCCCCATCTCCCCGCCCAACAAATTCTAGAACAGCTAGAAGCCACCAACACCTTCCTCATCTCCTTGGACGACGAACGGCGCTGGTACCGCTACCACCATCTTTTTGCCGACCTGCTGCGCCAAAAAGTGCCCGCCGCCACCGCCCAAACCGTGCGCCAAAAAGCGGCCGTTTGGTGTGCCGAAAATGGGTTGGTGGAAGATGCCATCGAGTATGCCATTGGGGCGGCGGCCTGGGAAACGGCCGTTCCCCTGCTGGCCCAAAACGGTCTGAAATACCTCTTCCAGGGCAAGCTCAACCGGCTGCGCCGCTGGTACGAGGCGTTCCCCCACGACCGGCTGGTGCAGCAGCCCCGCCTTTGCCTGGATTACGCCTGGGTGCTGGTGAACCAGGGGCAGAAGGATACCGTCGAACCGTATTTGCAGGCGGCAGAAACGGCCGCGCACGGTGCGCCCGATGTCCGGGCCATCACGGCGATCATCCGGGCCAACAACGCCCGCGCCTTTGAGGATTTGCCGGTGATGCAGGCGGAAGCCACGCTGGCCCTGGAACTGATCCCGCCAGACCGGGCCGTGGCCCGCTGCACGGCGCTGGCGCAGCTGGGCGTGGTGCAGCTCATGGCCGCCGATGGCGATCTGGCGGTGGCGGTTGAATTGTTGGCAGAAACGGCCGTCCTGGCCCGGCAAAGCCAAAACATGAACACGGCATTTTTGGCGGGCGGCTATTTGGGCTTGGCGCATCTGCTGCGGGGGGAAGTGGGGGGGGCAACGGCCGTTTGGCAAGAAACGCTCACCTTTGCCACCGGGCAGGGGCTGGGGCAAAGTCCGCTGCTCACCTACGTGCATTTGGGGCTGGCCCACCTGGCCTTTTTGGCCGGGGATTTAGCCGCCGCGCGGCAGGAGATTGCCCAGGTAGACGCTTACTGCCGCTTTGCCAACGAGGTCAGCGGGCTCATTCGCGGCCAGATGCTGCTGGCGCTGGTGGAGCAGGCGGCGGGCAATGTGGAGGGGGCGGCGTTGGCGCTGGCTGATGTGGCGGGAACGGCCCGCCCTGAGCTGGCTGGAACGGCCGTCTCCCTCAAAAACCCCGACCTGCCCCAACAAATCGCCTTTTTGCAGGCGGTGGTGAGCCAGCCCAACCCAAGCCCGGCCGAGCTGGAAACGGCCCGCCTGCTGGCCGCCGGGGCTTCGCTGGCCTATGCCCAGGCCGTGGCCCAACCGGAAGCCGCCCCGCCAGACCAGCCCCTCGTCGATCCCCTCAGCGAGCGCGAGCTGGAGATTTTGGCGCTCATCGCCGCCGGATTGAAAAACAAAGAGATTGCCGAGAAGCTGTTTATTAGCCTGAACACGGTGCTGTACCACAACAAAAACATCTACAGCAAGCTGGGCGTCAGCAAACGCGCCCTGGCCATCGCCAAAGCGCGGGAGTTGGGGCTGGTGTAGGTGGGGGGAGGAACGGCCGTAACCGTCAACGCAAATCTATTAACGACTGGCAAAAATATCTTGTGGATCAACGCGGGTGATGCCCTCAAATTGGTCAAAATGCTTGTCGGTGGAGATG
Source organism: Candidatus Leptofilum gracile (assembly GCA_016713825.1). Classification (GTDB taxonomy): domain Bacteria; phylum Chloroflexota; class Anaerolineae; order Promineifilales; family Promineifilaceae; genus Leptofilum; species Leptofilum gracile. Next base: position 71,872 of record JADJOJ010000011.1, read on the forward strand.
ATGTAGGTGAGCTGGTGGGTGTGCATGACGGCTGCGTGCACCACGTCTCGTGCCTTGACGCCGTGGGGCGCATACTGGGTAAAGAGGGAAACGGCCGTTTGCATATCCTCAACCGTCACCGGCAGCACGGTAGGCACCAAATCCATTAGATTTTGCGCCATTTGCACGCCCACCTGTGCCTGGCCCAAAGCCCCGTAACGATACAAGATTTCCTGAATGATTTCGCTGCTGATGACGGCATTTAAACGGCCGTTGGCAATCTCCGTCAGCACAGATACACATGATTCTTTGTAAGCATGCGCTTTTCCCGCGGCATACATCGGCACATTGACGTCCAAAAAGTAAGGGGCCTCACTCATCCAGTGCCCCCTGTTCAATTTCTGCTTCCATTTGGGGCCAATCGGCCACGGGCGCCTCTAGCGCCAGTAAGTTTGCCAATGCCTGCTGCCGTTTTTGGGCGTCTATCTGCACCAAATACCGTTCTACAACCGCTTCGCGAATCATGACGCTCAACGGCTTTTGCTCGTATTCGGCCAGCTCCATTAACTGATCATACTGCTCTTTGGTTAATACCGTTTGTACCCGTTCCGTATAATTTGCCATTTTCATACTCCAGATTCAATACTATCTGTGCATAGTATCTAGACAATACTACTAACTGATCAGGCTGTCAAGAGCTGTGTGAAATAAAAAAACGGCCGTTCACTCCCGCAAACGGCCGTTTCCCACCAACCAAAAATGGGTCTTCAGGATTTCGTGGGGTCTGGCGTGAAACGTGATGCGTGAAACGTGATGCCTCTCTGGTCACGTTTCACGTTTCACGCATCACGGGCTGTAAACCCCCTGAATTCCCAAAGAGCCCCAAAAATTATTCCGTTACCGTAAAATCTTCGGTCGCCACTTCCACGCCCTGGTCATCGGTGTTGTAGAGGCGCACCGTGTAGCTGCCCGGTTCGTTGGGGGCCGTGAGGGTGATACGGCCGTCTGCCAAATTATAAAGCCAGTCGTACGAGATGTACGTGTTGTCGCCGTCCACCTCCAGCCCGTGCGGCGTGTCTGCCGGGATGACGCCCACCCACGCATTGTCCGCCAGCGGCGTGTTGATCTCCAGCGTCACCACAATCGCCTCACCCGCCTGGTAGCTGCTTTTGTCCAGCGTCATGCTGCCATCCAAAACGGTGGGGATGTCGGGTGCAGTCGCCCCGTTATCCGCCGCTTCCAGCGCCGCGCCGCTTTCCTGCCGCACCAGCCCCAGCAAAATCCCCGTGTTGTCGCCCATTATCGTGAACTGGTAGCCGTCCGGGTGCTGGTACGCCACGATCATCTGTATTTGCCCGGCGTCTGGCTGGGTTTTGCCGCTGTTGGTCGGGTCAAAATAGGTGAATCCCTGGCTGGTTAGCGCCTCGTGCAGCGCCTGGTACAGTTCGGCCGTGGTCAACTCTGGCGCTTCGAAGGTGGCGTTGACCATCATCTCTTCGCCGTCGTTGTCGATGCGCTGCACCGCCCCGTTCACCAGCCCGTCGGGCAGCGGAATGGTGAAGCCCATGCCGGTAATCGCCTCGATATCGCTGTTTTCCTCAACCGACACGTCCACCTGGGCGCCGTCCTCACCCTCGACGCTAAATGAGATTTCGCCGTCCTCGGCGTCAAACTCCACATTTTCCGCGCCCGTGGCCTGCTCCACAATCGCTTCCGAAATCTCCTGCGAAACCGCCTCTTGCATCTGCTCCACCGGATTGCTACATGCCGCCAGCGTCAGGGCTAAGAAAATCAGGGGTAACATTAAAATTCGTTTCATCACTGTGTCTCCTTGAAATTGTGTGTGACTGAATAAGGTAGGTTCTTCGGGAATGAGCGTGAAACGTGATGCGTGAAACGTGATGACTTTCGATCACGCATCACGCATCACGCATCACGCATCACGCATCACGCATCACGCATCACGCATCACGCATCATCAACCCCGTGACCACCTGAAATATAAGTTGCTAAAAACGTGTTCAGCGCCGTCAGGCTGGTGAAGCTGTGCGCCTCGCCCGTATGCGGGTTTTCCAGCCGAAACCGCCAGGTCGGCACCTCGGTAGAACTGTCTGGTTCCACCCAACAACGCAGCAGGAAAACGGCCGTATATGACAATCGGTTCACCATCCACCACCACCCTTTGTGCTATACTTTTGCCCGTTTGTAACAGGCAGCCCGTTTTAAACGGACACAATTACGCAGTCTAACTGGCTTCCGTCAACACACCGTGAAACGGTAATCGCAACCATTAACCATTTACAATTAACCATTCAAATGACTCTCCACCTCACCCTCCTCGGCCAGCCCCGCGTGCAGCTGGGGGACGCGCCCACGCTCGATTTTGCCGCCGAAAAGTGGCTGGCCCTGCTGGCCTACCTGGCCATCACCGGCGATGCTTACGCCCGACCCCAGCTGGAAGCGCTGCTTTGGGGCGACTCTCCCGCCGAAAACGCCCAAACCAGCCTGCGTACGGCCGTTTACAACATCAACAAGCGCCTGCCCAACACCCTGCAAACCTCGCGCAAGCTGGTCTGGTTTGATTCGGAACGGCCGTTCACCCTCGACGTACAGCAATTCCGCCACCTCATCCAGCAGGGCGACCCAGACAGCCTGGCCGCCGCCGTCACCCTCTACCGGGGCGATCTGCTGGCCGGGCTTACCCTGGGCGACGCCCCCGAATTTGAGCTGTGGCTCCTGCAAGAGCGGGAGCGACTGCGGCTGCAAGCGCTCACCGCGCTGGAGCAACTGATCGGCCACTGCCAACGCGCCGGGCAGCTCGACGACGCCATCGGCTACAGCCGCCGCCTGCTGGAGATTGAGCCGTGGCGTGAAGCGATCCACCGCCAGCTGATGCGCCTGCTGGCCCGCAGCGGCGACAGCAGCGCCGCCCTGCGCCAGTACCAGCAGTGCCGCGACATGCTCGCCGCCGAGCTGGACGTCGATCCGATGCCGGAAACGGAAGCGCTCTACCAACGGATCGTCGCCCTGCGGCAGCGGCCGCCTGCCCGCCCCCTGCCCACCGCCCCGCCGATGGTGGGCCGCGAGGCCGAACTGGCCCAGCTCACCGCCCAGCTGGCCGATCCCGCCTGCCGCCTGGTGGTCATCACCGGCATGGGCGGCATCGGCAAGACCAGCCTGGCGCTGGCGTTGGCGGCGCAGCAGCAGCGCCGCTTTTTGGATGGCGTCTGTTTTGTGCGATTGGCCGATCTCGCTTCTGACGCGCTGCTGGATACGGCCGTTGCCGAAGCCCTCGATCTCGCCATCCCGCCCGGCGCTGCGCCCCGCCACTTTTTGGCCCAAACGCTGGCCAGCCGCGAACTGCTGCTGGTTTTGGACGACGCCGAACATCTGCTAACGGCCGTTACCGATCTGGCCCAGGCGCTGCTGGCCGCCGCCCCAGAGCTGAAAATCGTGCTCACCTCCCGTGAAGCGCCCCGACTGCGCACCGCCTGGCTGCTGCCGCTGGCTGGCCTGCCGCTGGATGAAGTGGAGACGGCCGTTTCTCCCGCCATCGACCTGTTTGCCCAACTGGCCCGCCGGGTGCAGCCCCAGTTTGAGCTGGCGGCGTGGCGGCCGCACGTCGCCGCGCTGTGCCGCCTGCTGCAAGGGTCGCCGCTGGGCATAGAGCTGGCCGCCGCCCAGCTGGATTTGATCGACTGCGCCGCGCTGGCGCAGCAGGTGGAAACGGCCGCTGCCGAGTTAGCCGTCGATTTTGCCGACATGCCGCCGCGCCACCGCAGCCTGCGCGCCCTGTTCGACCATTCCTGGCGGCAGCTGGCCCCGGCGGAGCAGGTGGCGCTGGCCCGATTGGCACTGTTTCGTGGGGGATTTACGGCCGTTTCCGCCGCCGCTCTCGATGTGCCCGCCCCCATTTTGCGCACGCTGCTGGCCAAATCGCTGCTGCATGGGGCCGACGGCCGTTTTGCCCTGCACGCCCTCATCCGCCAGTTTGCCCTGGCCCGACTAGACGAACCGGAGGCCGCGTACGCGCAGCACGCTCGCCACTTTAGCCAGCAGCTGCACGCCCACAGCAGCGGCCATCTGCCCGCCCAGCCGCAAGAACTGCTGGCCGAGCTGGACAACATTCGCGCCATGTGGCAGTTTGCTATCGCGCAGCAGGCAACGGCGCTGCTGGCCGAGGCGGCGCACGGGCTGGCCCGGCTGTACGCTGTCACCAACCAGTTTGCCGAGGGGCGGGTGCTGTTTGCGCAGGCGGTGGATGGCTTGGCGGAAACGGCCGTACCGCACGCCGCGCCGGTCGTCTGGGGCACGCTGCTGGGGCGCTACGCCATGTTCCTCTTCCGCACGGGGGATTTATCGGGCGCGCGGGATGCCGCCGAGCGCAGCGTCGCCGCCTTGCGTGGGCGTGGGGAGGATGAGGCGCTGGCCTTTTCGCTCAATTTGCTGGGGACGTTGCACATTCAGAGCGGGGCGTTTGAAACGGCCGTGCCCCTGCTGCACGACTGCGCCGATCTCTACCGTCAGCTGGGCGATCCGGGGCTGCTGAAGCCGCTGGTGAACCTGAGCAGCCTCTTCATGCGGCGCGGCGAGTACGCCCAGGCCATCGCCCAGCTCAACGAGGCGCGTCCCCTGGCCGAAGCGCTGGGCGACCAGCGCGGCCTGGCCCACATTTTGAACAATCTGGGGGCCAACCATCTGGCGCTGGGCGATCTGGACGCGGCGCGGGCACAGTTTGCCGCCTGCCTGCCGCTGGTAACGGAGATGGCCTACCAGCCGGTGCGCCTGGTGGTACACCAAAATCTGGCGGAGGTGCATTACCGGCAGGGGGCGTGGCAGGCGGCGATTGACGAATGTGCCGCCGGGCTGGCCATCGCTGCCGAAATGGGCGACACGGTGCAGCGGATTCGCATCGAGAAGATTGAGGCGCTGGCGCTGTTTGCCGCCGGGGAGCGGGCGCGCGCCTGGCACATTTTGCGGCGGGCGGTGCAGGCGGGCTTTGCCGCAGAAACGCTGCCCGCGCTGCTGGATGTGCTCACCGGGGTGGCGGCGCTGCTGCTGGAGGTGGGGGAAATGGCAACGGCCGTTCCCCTCCTGCAATTTATCGCCAGCCACCCGGCCACCGAGCGCCAGTACGTGCAAGAAGCCACCGATCTGCTGGCGCAGGTGGGTGTGGCGGTTGAAGCGGGGTGGGCGGAACGGCCGTTACCCGACCTCATCGCCGACGTGCTGAGCCAGATTGAAATTTTTGGACGCGGATAAACGCGGATGAACGCAGATTTTTCTTTTTAATCTGCGTTATCGGCGTTCATCCGCGTCCCATTTTCCTTACCATCTACAGTTTTTCTCCCCCTAAACCTACAGTTTTTACCCACCCACAACCACAGTTTGCTGTGGGGATTTGCGCGGCCGCTTGCCGTATGCTTGCCGCATGATGAACGACAGCACAGGCAAGCAGAGCCAGTACGAAATTGAAATCGAAGGTCATTTGGATGACCGCTGGCAGGAGTGGTTTGAGGATTTTACGCTGACGCATACGGTAGACGGCCGTACCCGCCTCACCGGCCCCATCCGCGACCAGGCAGCCCTGCACGGCATCTTGAAAAAGATCAACAACCTGGGCCTGACGCTCATTTCAGTCAATCCCGTAAACCCGTAGCCGCGCTTTCTTAGCGCACCAAAACGCGGATTGGAATCTGCGGCTACACAATTTTTTATCATCAATCAGAAAGGAGATGGAAACATGAGCAAGTTACAGAAGTGGGGCGGCGCGGCTGCCTTGTACGAAGCATTGGCCTACATCATTGGCTTTGTTGGCTTTATCGCCGTGGTGAACGTGGGCGGCATCGCCGACCCGCTGGAAAAAGTGGCGGCGATTGTGGAAAACCAGGGGCTGCTGACGGCGCTGCACCTGATTGTGTACGTCGCCTGGGGGGCCACGCTGGTGGTGCTCTCCCTGGCGCTGCACGAACGGTTAGACGGCCAACGCTCCGCCCTGGCCCGTACCGCCACCGCCTTCGGCATCATCTGGGCCGTGCTGGTGATTGCCAGCGGCATGATCTACAACGTCGGCATGGAGACGGTGGCTGGCCTGCAAGCCAGCAATCCTGAACAAGCGGCCACGGTCTGGCTGGCGATTGAGTCCATCTTTACCGGCCTGGGCGGCGGTGTGGAAGTGGTGGGCGGCATCTGGGTCATTTTGCTGAGCGTGGCTGGCCTGCGCAGCGGTAACTTTGGCCGCGCCCTGCACTATCTGGGCTACGTCGTGGGCGCTGCCGGGGTCATCAGCGTGGTGCCCGCCGCCGCCGAAGTCAGCGCCAGCCTCTTTGGCCTGACCCAGATCGTCTGGTTTGCCTGGTTGGGTGTGGCGATGCTGCGGCAGCCAGCTTTAGCCACAGAAGTAATGAAACCTGCATTTGAATAGGAGATCAGAGATTGGAGATTAGAGATTGACCAATCTCCAATCTCTAATCTCCAATCTCACACAAGGAGAAAAATCATGAAACAACAAGCGTTAAATCAACCCAAAAATGATCTGAGCCACATTTCTTTCCAGCAAAAAAGCACCGCGCTTTCCCTGATTATCACCGGCAGTGCCACCGCCTACTACTTTGCCAACATGTGGCCGATGCGCCCCATCGCCCTGGCCAACGACATCATCCCGGCGGGTTTTGGCAGCCTGGTTTTGAACACGATTACCCTGATTATCCTGGCCCAGATTGTGCTGCAAATTGTGCTGGTCTTTGGCTCCGGCGTAGCCGCAGCCGCCACCGAGCACGAAAAAGTGGCCGCCCTGAAGGCCAAGCGGAATGCGTACGGCGTGCTGACCTTCGGTATTTTTGCCGCCATCGGCTCCGTGTTCCTGGAAGAATTGACCCCATTTTGCACGGCCAACCTGGCCATCCTGGGCTTCGCCCTGGCGGAAATGGTGAAATACGCCTCGCTGCTTTTTTACGCGCGGCGGTAAACCCACGTTTTGACGAGGTGTAGAGACGTAGCATGCTACGTCTCTACACCTCGTCAAAACAAGAAGGAGAAACACCTCATGAAAAAGTTCTGGCGCATTGCCCTGATTTCTACGGCCGTTTCCAGCATCATCTACTTCGGCGCAGCCCTCATCCTCACCTTTTGGCCCGCTGAGCCAGCCTTCGCCGTGGACCCGTTCCCGGTGGCCGCACACGCCGCCGCCGAGTTCACCCCGCAGGCGTACACCATGCGGGACGGCGAAACTTTGTTCGCCCGCCGCTTCCCGGCCGATTCCGACGACACGATTCTGCTGCTGCACGGCGTCACTTCGGACAGCGCGGCCTTCAACGGCAGCGCCCAGATGCTGCGCGAGATTAGCGGGGCGGAGGTGATTGCCCTCGATTTGCGCGGTCACGGACAGTCCGGCGGCACCCCGGGCGACGTGGATTACATCGGCCAGTACGAAACTGACGTGGCGGATGTGGTGGCGGCGATTCGGGCGGAGAAGCCAAACGGCCGTTTCATTCTAGCCGGTCACTCGATGGGCGGCGGCATTGCCCTGCGCTACGCTCAGCTCAAAGAGCGCCCGGCGGTGGACGCCTACCTGATGTTTGCCCCGCACCTGGGCAGCGACGCGCCCACCATGCCCCAGCCCGACCCGGACAATCCAGCCGCCGCCGAAGCGGCCGCCGCCTACTCCCAGCTCAACGTGCCCCGGCTGATTGGGCTGATCATGCTCAACAACGTGGGCATCACCGGGCTGAACCATCTGGACACGCTCTTTTTCAACCTGACGGACGACGTGACCCACGTCTACAGCTTTGGCGCGACGGTGAACACCTCGCCCACGAACTATGCGGGTGCGTTAACGGCCGTTGACGCCCCCATGCTCGTGGTGGTTGGCAGCAATGATGAAGCGTTTGTGGCGGGGGAATTTGAAACGGCCGTTACCGCCCACAGCCACGGCGAAGTCCACGTCATCAACGGCGAAAACCACAACAGCATCGTAGAAAGCGACGCGGCGATGGCGATTGTTGAAGCGTGGCTACGAATTAGAGAACAGTAAACCGGCAAAAAAGAGGGCGGGTAAAGACAGACAACGCGGGGAAAAAAAAAAAAAAAAAGGGCGCGCGCCGCGCGGCGGCGCCCCCTCCCTTTTAAAGGAAGAGGGGGGGGGAGGGGAAAAAAGAAAAAAAAAAAAAAAAAAAAAAGGGGGAAAAAAAGGGGGGGAGGGGGGCGGGGGGGGGGGGGGGGCGGGGGGGGGGGGGGGGGGGGGGGCGCCGGGGGGGGGGGGGGGGGGGGGGGGGGGGGGGGGGGGGGGGGGGGGGGGGGGGGGGGGGGGGGGGGGGGGGGGGGGGGGGGGGGGGGGGGGGGCCGCCCGGGGGGGGGGGGGGGGGGGGGGGGGGGGGGGGGGGGGGGGGGGGGGGGGGGGGGGGGGCGGGGGGGGGGGGGGGGGGGGGGGGGGGGGGGGGGGGGGGGGGGGGGGGGGGGGGGGGGGGGGGGGGGGGGGGGGGGGGGGGGGGGGGGGGGGGGGGGGGGGGGGGGGGGGGGGGGGGGGGGGGGGGGGGGGGGGGGGGGGGGGGGGGGGGGGGGGGGGGGGGAGGGGGGGGGGGGGGGGGGGGGGGGGGGGGGGGGGGGGGGGGGGGGGGGGGGGGGGTTGGTCCAACTTCGAAGATTGGACCAACCGGGGGCGCGAAAAAAATCATGAAACAAGTTGGCAAATTTTTACTCATCTCGTTGGCGATTTATTTGGCGGTAACGGCCGTTCTCATCCTCACCGACCGCCCCAGCAACATCGTCAGCGCCAACGAACCCATCGCGTTCGAGGCGCTCACCGAGGCGGATTACGACGAGATGCCCGAGCTGCAACCGTACACCGCCCGCGATGGTGCTGAACTCAGCTACCGCCTCTACGAAAGCAGCAAAACCGACATCGTTCTGATTTTGCTGCACGGCTCTGGCTGGCACTCGATGCAGTTTTATCCGCTGGCAAAGGCCTTGAGTGAGGTCGGAGCAGCCACCGTCGTCACGCCAGATTTGCGCGGGCACGGTTTCAATCCGGCAATGCGCGGCGACGTGGCCACCATCGGCCAGCTTGAGGATGATTTAGCCGACCTGATTGCCATCCTCGAAGCGCAGTTCCCCGACGCACGAATCATCATCGGTGGGCATTCCTCTGGGGGTGGGTTGGCGATTCGCTTTGCGGGCGGCGCGTATGGCGAGTTGGCCGACGGGTACCTGCTGCTGGCCCCGTTCCTGAAGTACAACGCGCCCACCACGCGAGCCAACTCCGGCGGCTGGGCGCAGCCCAATTCGCGCCGCATTGCCGGGCTGACGATGCTTAACAATCTGGGCATCCACTGGTTTGACGGGCTGACGGTGATTCAGTTTGCCATGCCCCAAAGCGTGCTGGACGGCCCGCTGGGCGACAGCGCCACGACGGCGTACAGCCATCGGCTGAACACATCCTTTGCGCCACGGGGGAAATACGGCCGTGATCTCACCGCCCTCACCCAACCCTTCCTGCTGGTGGCGGGCCTGGAGGACGAAGCGTTCATCGCCACGCAGTACGAGCCGACGATGAGCCAATACACCGCTTCTGGCAGCTACGTCCTGCTGCCCGACACTGGCCACATCAACCTGCTCACCGCGCCGGAACTGGCAAACATTGTGGCCGATTGGATTCGTCAATGGGATGCAGATGAACGCGGATAAACGCAGATTTTTGTAGGTGGGCAATAGCGTGCTGTTGCCCTACTAGCCAACCTCCGGGAGGCTTTGTAAGCAACCTCGATCATGGCTGAACCCTCCCGGAGGTTCTCGACCCTGATTTTGGCTATCATCTGTGAAAAACAGTGTGGGTCTTGAGGATTTGGCGGGGTCAGGCTAATTTTTGCAACGAATTAGCGCGAATTTTCGTGATAATTTACGTTAATTCGTTGCTAACTCCAGGAAATCCCAAAGAGCCTGTTTTCTAATTGGCTGGGCAAGGGTTTGCTGCGGCCAGGGTGGTGATGTCGAAGACGGTTATTTGGGCATCATCGTAGATGGGAACGGCCGTAAAATAGGCGGCTTCAGTGGTGAGTTCAGGTACGCCAGACCCGGTCTTGTGTAGAATGATGTAGCGGAAATTGTTCTGGATGAGCTGGGCAACGGCCGTTTCATACCCGGCGGCCCCCAGCGTTTCACAATCCAGCGGCGTGGTGTGCCGCCAGCGGCTCAGCAGCGGATTGGCTTCAATGGTGCTGTACGCCTCCGGTGGCGTGCGCGCACTCAGCCCTTCTACGATTGGTTTGTGGTGCTCCGTTTGCCGCCACACATACAGCTTGGAAGCCTGCCGCCCCATTGGCAAGTCGATAAGGGCAAATGTGTCTGTCTGCGCCGCCAGCATCTGGTGAAAGGGGGAGATTTGGTGCGGTTCCATCGGAAATGGCCCGTTCCAGAATTCAAACAGCAGCAGCAGGCACAGGCCAATGCCCAACGGCCGTACCAAGGCGGGACGAATTTTTTGCAGGTGGCGCTGCATGTCGCTTGCGCCCAACCCGGCCAGCACGGCCAGCGCCAGCAGCAGCCCCAGCATAAAAAAGTCGGGGCGGCCCACTGCCCGCACCGGGGGGAAATTGACCAAAAAGGCGGCCGGCAGCCGGATCTGCTCGTAAACTACGCCGTTCATTCGCAGCACGGGGCCAAGCGCCAGAAGCAAAAACATCGTTCCCATGAGTGCCCAGGTGAAGCGCAAGGCGCGCTGCTGCTGGCGGCGCAAAGCGGTGATCAGCGAGACAAAAGCGAGCAAGACGGGTACCAAACCAACGTAAGCGGGCCATTTTCGGTTCATTTCAAATTGCCTTACCACGGGGGCAACCCAGTCGGCGAAGAGGGGGTTGAAGCGGGAGGGGACGAAGAGGGCGCGCAAGTCGGTTTGGCCGGTGGTGGCACTATATTTTTGCTCGATGGCGGTGGATAGCGCCTGGCTGTTTTGCAAAATGGGCCAGAGGCGGGGCAGCAGCAAAATGGCGGTAACAAACCCCAACCAGAGGGTAACTTGCCAAAAACGGCCGTTCCGCCACCGCCCATCCGGCAAAGCGACAAACAAAAACAAAACCAGCAGCGTCAACACCAAAAAATCGAAAATGTACAGGCTGGTGTAGGCTGAGATGGCGATAGATACGGCCGTAACCAGTCCATACCGCCATATTTTTGGGGAAAACGGCCGTTGGTATGTCCGCAAAAAAAAGAGCACCGCAATCGGAATCGGTGCCAGGTGAGTCAGGTCGGGGTGGCCACCCGTGTGCGTCAGGTGGTAGGGGGCAAAGGTGTAGATCGCCCCGGCCAGCCAGGCACCCAGCCGGGTGGCCTGCAAATCGAGCAGCAGCAGGTAAGCAGCATAGCCAGTGGTGAAAACGGCCGTTAAAATCGTCACATTATACGCCGCCAGCGTAGGCAAAAACGTTTCCAGCAGCAGCGCATACCCCGTTACCGTCCAGCTAATGCTGTGAAACGACAGGTCCAATCCGCCTGGATAAAACAGCTCCCGCGTGTAGTATGCCGTCTGCCCGCTGGTCAGCACACGGCGCATCCACCAGATGTCCCACAACTTTACATAACTGTCGGTGTCGAAGCTGGCCAACCACGTGCCGTCCAGCCGCAGCGCAAGGGGGTAGGTCATCAACAGCGTGGCCACGAGGAAAAGCAGCAGCGGCCAGCGGTCGCGCCGCCACCAAAGGGGTATCGTCTCTAAAAATCCCATAACAAAAGATGATAAGAGCAATCCCCCAAACTGCCAAACGCTCCCAAATGAGGCAATCCCCCCCCCCCTTCCCCCTTCCCCCTTCTTCCCTCTTCCCTCTTCCTTCTTCCTTCTTCCTTCTTCCCTCTTCCCTCTTCCCTCTTCCTTCTTCCCTCTTCCTTCTTCCTTCTTTACTTCTCACTCCCCCCTGCCTCTGCCCGCGCCCGGCCGTATGCCGTCATAATTTCTTGCAACCGGTCTACCGGCAGGGCGTGCACCGTATGGCCGTGGAAGCCCACCATCGTTTCGGCCGCGCACAGGGCATTGAGGATGGCTTCTTCTACCGCTTCGGCCGTGGCGTTGAACAGCTCATCCATTTGCCGGTTGGGCACCATTTGAATATCGCGCAGAAATTTGCTGCCCTGGGCTAGCAAATGATTACCGGTGGAAAACGCCAGGAAAATGTCGCCGCTGCCGTTGTAGCCGGTGCCGCCTACGCGGGCCAGCCCCACGGTAGCCCGCTGCGCCAGCCGGTTGCACTGGTTGGGCAGCAGCGGCGCATCGGTGCCCACAATGATGATGATGGAGCTGGAGGGGCCGGGCAGCTTTTTGAAGGGCACGGGGGTGTGCGCATCGGGGATGAGCTGGCCGATGGGCACGCCATCTACCCGCAGCAAGGCCCGGTCGCCGTAGTTGGCCTGTACCAAAACGCCGATGGTGTAACGGCCGTCTACCATTGTCACCACCCGCGACGAGGTGCCAATTCCCCCTTTGAAATCGTGGCAAATCATGCCCGTGCCGCCACCGACATTGCCTTCGGCCACCGGGCCGCTTTGGGCGGCGTCTAGGGCGGCAAAGGCGTGCTCTTTGGTCAGGTGGAAGGCGTTGATGTCGTTGAGCCAGCCGTCGTATGTTTCGGCCACCACTGGCAGCAAAAAGCTGTGCGTGTAGCCCAGCCGCACAGAGCGCTCTACCAGGGCATCGCGCACCACGCCTACCTGGTGGGTGTTGGTCAACCCAATGGGCGACCCCAGCATGCCAGACTCTTTCAACCAGGGGATGCCGGTCATTTCGCCGTTGCCGTTGAAGCTGTGGTAACCGGCAAAGGCGTAGTTGTGCCAGATATCGCCGCCGCGCGGCAAGATCATGGTGACGCCGGTGCGGGCAATGCGGGGCTTATCGTGGATAACGGTGCAGTGACCCACCTTCACGCCGGGTATGTCGGTGATGGTGTTTAATGGGCCGGTAGGGAACTGGCCGAGGCTAATGCCGAGATCGCGCAGTCGTGGTCGCATGGGGTGGGGTTCCTTTTAGGCGGGGGAGCGTAATAAGTTTCTGGTAGTTTTACTTTTGGTCGGTGAGGTGTAGAACTTTTTTAACAGTGCGCCGAGTTTTTTTACGGCCGTTGCACCCAGGTCAATAGCTCTAACAAAAGCTCCATCGATAAACTGCTTACCTGTTCCAGACGGTTCGGCATTTTGCTGCTTTGCATCAGCGTGGCCAGCTCATCTTCATCACCCCCCAGGGGATTGCCCTGAAGCTGCACCAGCGCCAACGGCCGGGGCGCAATATCGGCCACGTGGCGGTGCAGCAGGTAGGTGTACGGATTGTTGTTGTGGAAGATGTGGCTGGGCGAGAGCCCGGCCTGGGCCCGCCCAATAGCAATCACGCCAGTTACTTTGGTAACCAGGCTGGCCCACATCAGGGCCAGCCCCGCCGCCAGTGGCTGCCCAATGATAATTGGTTTGCTGGGCAGCATTTGGATGAGAATTTGCAGGTCGGCGGCCAGGTCATCTGGCTTCAGGCGGTGGTTGGCGCTGGCGTGCAGCAGGTAGCGCAGGGGGTCTAGCCCGTAGACGTGGTAGCCAGCCGCCGCCAGCCGGGTGCAGATGGCGTCATCTGTGCGGCTAAAGCTGCCGTAGGTGGCCAGGTAAAGCACGGTGGGGGGCAGCAAGCTGCCGGTGGCGGAGTAATGGTAACTTTCCATCACGGACCCAGCGCGGAGAGGCCAGAGGTGGACACGGCCGTTTTCTGAATCTGGCGTCCCCAAAAAGCCAAGATTGATCTGGCCGAACCGCTCCCTGGCCCATTCGGTTACGGCGTGTAAATCTTGCCCAAAATCAAGGTCTCCCATCGACCCTTCGCTGTCCCCGGTGCCGCGTAAATCGAAGACCAGGTGCGCTACTTTGCGCCTGGTTCCGTGGGAGCGTACCTCTTGCCGGGCGCAGGTGACCACGCTCGATTTGGTGAGCGGATATTTGGGAATCCAAACGCGAATGGCGCGCAGCTCTTCATCTGCCAGGCCAGTTGGCTTTACCAGCACACAGTCCAGATATAAATTGTCGTCAGTCAGAATGCCAAAGGGTTCTTCTGTGTAGGGTAAGGTGGAAGTCATGATAAACGGTTTGGAATTTAAATTGGGAGATTGGAGATTAGAGACTGGGGATTAATTTTAATCTCCAATCTCTAATCCCCAATCACTATTCTTCAGTTAAATTTGGAAATGCATAATTTGGAATCAACTCAATCGTGCGATTATACGCCTCTATTATAGAGGTGTCGGTGGAAAAATAGCCACTCAACATTTCTTGCAAAACGATGGAGAGGGTAAGCTCTTCGTACAGGGTGGTCATCAATTCGCCTTGCCCTTGCGGTAAGCCCCAGCGCCCGGTGGTGGCGATGCCGTCGCGCAGGGTGGCCACCACCTCTGCGCCGTAAAGTGATTCTAGCGTTTGGCTGCTGCCTGCCAGTGGCTGGCTGCCCCAGCCGTCGATAAATTGGCGCGGAGCAGCTTGGGTGCCCAGGCGCATGGGCACTTTGCGCTCGGGATCGACGGAGAGCCATTGATCGTACCCTTGGTTGAACCAGTAGGTGGTGAAGAGAACGGCCGTTTCCCTCTCCGCCCCCGTCGTAATCCCCAACAAGCTCATATTGCCAAACTCTGCCCCGTTAAGGTCGGTGACAAAGCCGCTGTTTTGGGCCAAAAAATCTGGCGCGGCGGCACATTCTGGGCAGCGGGGCAGGGCGGCCGGGTCTAAACCGGCCAGCTGGGGCAGCAGGCTGGGCGGCCCCATGATGAGGCCGGTGCGCCCCGCCAGGTACGCGTTGCGGGTGCTGGTGTCTGTTTGTACGCCGATGGGGCTGTTTTGGTTGATGAGGGTGTAATAAAAGTTGAGCGCCTCGCTGCACGCTGGCTCCAGCAGCTTGAGTTCGCCTGCCTCGTCCACCAGTTGGCAGCCGGTGGCCAGGGCCATCTGCTCAAAAATTTGCTGCGTTGTCACCAGATTGGATTCCGTGGGCACCACAAAGCCAGAAATAAGGTTGTCTCGGTCGGTAATGGCCTGGGCGGCGGCGGCGAGGGCGGCGAAGCTGTTGGGCACGGCCAGGTTGCGCTGTTCAAACCAGTCGGTGCGGTAGATGATGAGCTGGTGGAAGCCGCTGTTGGGCAGGGCGGCGGGTTGGCCCGCGCGGGTTTGCACCAGCGCCAGGGCATCGGGGTTGAAGGTGTCTGGGCCAAGCTGGGCCAGCGCTTCGGCGTTGGCGGCGGTGTCGAACACGCCGCGTTCGGCCCAGCCGACGCTGTATTCCAGGGGGTGCAGGATGATGTCGGGCAGGGTGTTGGAGAGTACGGCCGTATTCACCAATTCCGGCAATATCTGCGGCGACACCAGCACCATTTCTACATCCACGTTGTATTCTGCTGAAAAATTGGCGGCCATTTCATCCAGCATCGCCTCGTGCGCGCCCGATGTTTCATTCACCCACACAGTGATGGATGGGTTTGGATCGGCCTGGGCGGGTTGGGCGTTGGGGGTGGTGCCGGGAACGGCCGTTGGCGTAGCCACTGTCAAAATGAGTGGTTCTGGGCTGGGCGTGGGGGTGAAGGCAGCTTGCGCCGTGGCCGTGGCCAGGCGGGGCGGGTTGGCCAGGCCGCAAGCGGTAAGCAGTAAGCAGTAAACGGTAATCAGTAAAATGCCGCTTGCCACTTGCCTACTTGCCACCTGAAAACTTGAAAACTTGGTCACCTTGTTACCCATCACCTTGTCACCCGATCATAAATAACGCGCAGCCCGGTCAACGTCAGCCACGGGTCGATATGGTCGATAACGGCCGTATGCGGCGCCATCAGATCAATCATGCCCCCCGTGCCCAGCGTGTGAATCTTTTGGAAGCGGTCGGGATGCTCTGCCTTGAGCCGGGCCACCAACCCTTCGATGAGCGACAGGTAGCCAAATACCAGACCAGACTGCATGGCGTGTATCGTGTTTTTGCCAATCGTTTGCGGCGGCGCTTCCAGGGCCACCTGGCTCAGCTTGGCGGCGCGGCTGGCCAGCGCCTCGGCGGCCAGCCCCAGGCCGGGGGCAATCACCCCGCCCAAAAATTCCTGCCGGGCAGAGACCAGATCAAACTTGGTGGCCGTGCCCATGTCGATGACGATGCAGGGGGCCTGGAACAGTTCAAAGGCGGCCACGGCGTTTACCAGCCGGTCGGCCCCCACTGCCGAGGGGACGTCGGCCAAAATGGTGAGGCCCATTGGCGTTTCTGAGGTCACGTTGAGCAGGGGCACCTGGAGCTGCTGCTGGCAAATTTGGGCGAAGGTGCGGCTGAGGGCGGGCACCACGCTGGCCATAATGGCCTGGTTTACGGCCGTTAACAAGCCCGCATCATCCAGCATCATTTTCAAAAGAATGCCGTACTCATCTGCCGTTTGCGCCGGGTTGGTGAGCAGCCGCCAATGACGTTCCCAGGAACGGCCGTTCCACACCCCCAACGTAATATTTGTGTTGCCAATATCCAGTGCCAATAACATGAGGGAGGATTGTATAGCACGTGGGTAAGTTTTCAAGTGTTCAATGTTCAGGTGTTCACTTGGGCATCTGAAAAGCTGAACACTTGCCAACCAACTCCTTTCACAGTTAAATACAGCTATGTCCCTAGACGAAAATGATGAGAGGCTGCGGCGGCGCAACGCCGAACTCTCCATCATCAACAGCATGGCCCAGGCGCTCAACCGCTCCGTCGATTTGGAGCAGACGCTGCGCGCCATCCTGGCCCAGGTGGCCGACCTGCTCGATCTGCAAACGGGCTGGGTCTGGCTGCTGCGCGAGGATGGCAACCAGTCGTACCTGGCTGCCGCCCAAAATTTGCCGCCTGCGCTGGCCCATCATCCCCACAAAATGGAAGGCAGCTGTTACTGCCTGGACACCTACCGCGACGGTGATCTGGCGGGGGCAGCCAACGTGAATGTGGTGACGTGCAGCCGCCTGAAAAATCTGGTAGACGGCACCGACGGGCTGCGCTACCATGCCAGCATTCCGCTGTATGCGCACGGCAAAAAGCTGGGCGTGCTCAACGTGGCCAGTGCCGACTGGCGGCAGCTTTCCCCGGATGATTTGCAGCTTTTGTACACCATCGGCGACATGTTGGGTATTGCGGTGGAGCGGGCCCGCCTGTTTGAGCGCAGCGCCCAGGTGGGGGCGGTGGAGGAGCGGAACCGGCTGGCGCGGGAGATTCATGATACGCTGGCGCAGGGGTTAACGGCCGTTTCCCTCCAACTAGAATCCGCCGATGCCTTGCTAGAAGCCGAGGCCGACCCCGCGCGCATTCGCCAAATGGTGCAGCAGGCGCTGGCGCTCACCAGAGCCAATCTGGAAGAAGCCCGCCGCTCCGTGCTAGATTTGCGGGCTGCGCCGCTGGCCGGGCGTACCCTGGTAGAGGCGCTGGTGCTGCTGGCAGAAGAAGCGCCCCTGCCCATCGACCTGTTGGTGACGGGGGGCAACCAGCCGCTGCCGCCCCGCGTAGAGAGTGGCCTCTACCGCATAGCTCAGGAAGCGATTAACAATGCCAGCCAGCACGCCCAAGCCAGCCAAATCACGGTAAAATTGGTGGCAACGCCCAGAGCCGTCACCCTGATCGTGGTAGATGACGGGCGCGGCTTTGATTTGGATGATGTTTCTGGCAGCCGGTTTGGGCTGGTAGGATTGAATGAGCGGGTGAAGTTGCTGAACGGCCGTTTTCACATCGAAAGCACGCCCGGCCAGGGCACCAAACTCGAAGCTCAAATTCCACTTTGACAAATTTAATAGGCTTTTGTAGGAACTCAGGGAATTTAAACGCCGTGATGCGTAAAACGTAACCAGCCAGGCACCCGGCAGCCCGTTTCACGCAAACCCCCATGAAATTCCCAAGAGCCATATCATTTTGGACCTGGCTTTGCCGCAAAAGAGCCTAACCGCTCTGGTAACCTGCAAAGCTCTGAGTTCCGCTTTCAGGAGAATACGTAAAACACAATGTTAATTGTCTTGCTTCTCATTATTGCCAACGGCATCTTCGCCATGGCAGAAATTTCTGTGGTCTCGGCACGCAAGGCGCGCTTGCAGCAGCAAGCAAACGAAGGCAGGCGTGGGGCCAAGCTGGCCTTGCAGCTGGCCAACGACTCCGATGACTTCCTTTCTACGGTGCAAATTGGCATTACCCTCATCGGGATTTTGGCAGGTGTGTTTGGCGGCCAAAGTATTGCCGGGCAGCTCGCCCCGCTGCTGGCCCCGCTGCCGCTGATCGGCCCCTACAGCGACAGCGTGAGCCTGGGCATTGTGGTGGTTGTCATCACCTACCTCTCGCTGGTCATTGGCGAGCTGGTGCCCAAGCAGATTGGCCTGAACAACCCAGAGCATATCGCCAGCCTCATGGCCCAACCGATGTCTGTTTTGTCCAAAATCACTTCGCCGTTGGTCAGTTTGCTCAGCCTCTCTACCCGGCTGGTTTTGCGCCTTTTGCGCATTGAACCCACCAAAGAACCGCCCGTCACCGTTGAGGAATTGCAGATTTTGGTGCAGCAGAGCGCAGAAAGCGGCGTGCTTAACCCGGCCAACGAAGAAATGATGGAGCAGGTGCTGCGCCTGAGCGAGCAGCGCGTCAATGCGCTGATGACCGACCGGATCGACATGGTGTGGCTTGATCTGGACGATCCGCTGGAAGTCAATCGTCAAAAAATCATCCAGAGCGGCCATTCCCGTTTTCCCGTCACGCGGGAAGATGCGGACAATATTTTGGGCATTGTGTTTGTAAAAGATTTGCTGGCCCAATGTTTGTCTGACCAGCCGCTGGATTTGGAAGCGGCGATCAAACCGGCGCTGTTTGTGCCAGAAGGGCTGCCGGTGCTGGAGCTTTTGGAGCGTTTCAAAGAGGCCAAAACGCAAATTGCCTTTGTGCTGGATGAGCATGGCGGCGTGGAGGGCTTGCTGACGTTCAACGATTTGCTGGAAACAATTGTGGGGGATGTGCCGGAGTTTCATGATCCGGCCGACCCCACGGCAACCAAGCGAGAAGATGGCTCCTGGCTGGTGGATGGCAAGATGTTGATTGATGATTTTAAGATGCTGTTCAACATCGATGATATGCCGGAAGAGGACAAAAATTATTACCAGACGCTGGGTGGCTTTGTGATGTTTCACCTGGGGCGGATTCCGCAGGCGGGGGATGCGTTTGTTTGGGATGGCTTTGGCTTTGAGGTGATGGATATGGATTGGCGGCGAGTGGACAAGGTGCTGCTAACGCCGCGCAGCCTGCAAAGTGAAGATCGCTATGGGTGAGATGATCCGTATCTTTTTGGCGGATGATCATCCGGTGGTGCGGGATGGGTTGGTGGCGATTTTGAGTACGCAGCCAGATTTTGCAGTGGTGGGGCAGGCGGGCAACGGCCGTTCCACCATCAATCAAGTCGCCGAAACCAAACCAGACGTGGTGCTGCTGGACATTGAAATGCCGGGCATGGACGGCGTGGAAACGCTGCGTCAGCTGCGTGCTGCCAACCCAGCTGAGCGGGTGATCATGTTTACGGCGTTTGACACAGATGAGCGGATAGTAACGGCCGTTCAAGCTGGCGCTCAAGGCTATTTGCTCAAAGGCGCACCGCGCCACGAGCTGTTCAACGCCATCCGCGTGGTGCACGAGGGCGGTTCGCTGTTGCAGCCCATTGTGGCCCACAAGCTGATGCAGCGGGTGGCCCAGCCGCCAGAACCGCTGCTGGCGCAGCTCACCCCGCGTGAGCTGGAGGTGCTGCACGCGCTGGCTCAGGGGCTGCAAAACAAGGAGATTGCCGCCAAGCTGGTCATCAGCGAGCGCACGGTGAAGTTCCACGTGAGCGCCATTTTAAGCAAGCTCAACGTGGGCAACCGCACCGAGGCGGTGACGGTGGCGGCCCAGCGGGGGTTGGTTTCTTTGGACGGCCGGTAAAAATGGTGAATGGTGAATTGTAAATGGTTAATGGTTAATGGAATTGCGTTAACCATTGGTCATTGGCCATGAACCATTAACTATTCGGTAGCTTCCCCGCTTGCCGGTACTTGGCCATTTCCGCTTCCGTAAGGGTTTTGCCGCTGGGGTGCCGCCAAAGGGAGCGGCCGCTGGTTTGATCGAACTCCCAACCTTGCAGGCTCATCCGGTTGAGCCAGATGCGGTCCTGGGGGGAAGTGGTGGAGGGAACGGCCGTACTGAGCAAAGCGGAAACGGCCGTTTCCGCTTTGGCCAGGCTTAGCGCCGCATGCCCCCGGTAGCGAAGCGGCAGCGGCGTCGGCTTCTCATTAAAATCCAAATTTAGCACCGGGCGCATCGCTTGAATCATTGCCTGTTCTGCCATGTCCATGTCAAAATGCTGCCACGCTTGCAGCGCAAACAGCGACTTCTGCCGCACAAACACCGCACAATCTGCCAATGCATAAAAATCGACCGCCCACTCGTGTGAAGCCGGAGCATTGAGCCCAATCAGCTGGCCCAATCGGCTCGGCTTTTGCAAATGTTCGCCAAAGCGAGTGAGCACATCTCGCCGCGATTGGCCCACGTAAAAGATCAGCTGCTCATCTCGCACCACGTAAATTAAATGGCCTAAGGTATCGGTGATGTTTTTGGCTAAAATCGTGCCGACGGTGACCGTAATCATGCTGTAATTGTATCGAGTCTTTAGGATTTGGCGGGCGCAACCTGTTTTTTGCCCCGAATTAGCCCGTATTAACGCGAATTTTCGTGATAATTCCCGTCAATTCGTTGCAAACCCCAGGAAATTCCAAAGAGCCATTGTATCTTGCTTGGGCGGAAACGAAAGCAGTAAAACCGCAGGCGGACCATGAGTTTGAAATGCGGGGAAATGTGGACAAAAACTAAACATTTGTGCTAATATACCTAACCAAACTTAGAGATTTTTCGGCTGAACCTTACTTTTTGCTCACCATGTTCAGGATTCATTATGTCCCCATCTAATCAAATTCCCACATTCAATATGAAAGTTGTTGTTCATGAGACCGGTCTAAAGCCAGATACTCTTCGCGCCTGGGAGCGACGGTATGGGGTACCCAACCCCAAACGCACCTCTGGCGGCCATCGCCTCTATTCGCAATACGAAATTGATATGCTTAAATGGCTGGTTGCCCGGCAAGATGAAGGCATGAGCATCAGTCATGCTGTGGAGTTGTGGCAGCAGTTGGAGCTGGAGGGCAGTAACCCACTGTTTGCCTCTGAAATTGTTGCCAGCGAGCCAACATTTTCTCATATTGATGGTGAGCGGGTAGATGACCTGCGGCAGGCGTGGATTGAAGCTTGCTTGAATTTTGATGAATACCAGGCGCAGCATCTGTTGGCGCGCGCTTTTGCCCTCTTTCCGCTAGAGACAGTTTGCTACAAGGTGCTTCAGCAGGGGCTGACCGAAATTGGTGAAGGCTGGTATGAAGGCCGGGTAACGGTGCAGCAAGAGCATTTTGCTTCAGCCCTGGCGCTGCGCCAGCTAGAGGCATTGTTGGCGGCACTGCCAGCTCCTACGCGGAACGGCCGTATTATCGTCGCTTGCCCCCCCCATGAACTACACACCTTCTCCCCCCTCATGATCAGCCTTATGCTGCGCCGCCAGGGGTGGGATGTGGTCTACCTGGGGGCCAATGTGCCGCTAGACCGCATGGAAGCTTCTGTAGAACAAATTAAGCCACTCCTGGTGATCATGCCCGCCCAAACGTTGGCTGCCGCTGGCAACATGCTGCCCATGGCCCAAAAATTGCATGATATGAACGTGCCGCTCGCCTTTGGGGGTACCGTTTTTAACCATATTCCCCAGGTGGCAGATGCGATGCCCGGCCACTTTTTGGGCAAATCGTTAGACCAGGCACCCCAGGTTGTAGAAAAATTGCTCCAGGCCAATCCGCCATTGAGCAAAGCTAAGAAAGCGCCCAAATCGTATGAAGACGCCTACCAACAGTTTGTGGCCGAACGGTCGGCCATCGAGGCCAGACTGCACCACCTGCAAGAGCTGTCGGAGATGCCTGTAACGCTGCTCAACAACATCAACCATGAATTTGGCGACAACATTGAGGCGGCGCTGCGCTTAGGCGACCTGACGATGATTAGCTCGAATTTGGAATGGGTGAAGGGGTTGCTGCTAAACAACCACGAGCGGTTGTCTGAACTGTCGCTGCATGCCTACCTGAATGCGTACCAAAAAGTGGTGAAATCTGTGATGGACAAACGGGCGGCTCCACTGCTGGATTGGTTTGCCCACCTCAATTAGTCAAGTCATCAACCAGATCAGAGAGGGTGCGGTGCGTTACCGTTTGCTGGGGCTTGATGAGTTGCCATTGGGTACGGCCGTTCCCCACCTCTGCCAACACCTGAACCCGCACAGTAGAGCCATTGGCACCCTCATGCACGGCAAAGCCCACGCGCTCCAGCGCCCGCTTTGTCCACAACGCCGAAAGGCCGTCCCCCACCAAATCCACCTGCCCGGCCGATTGCGTCGCTATTTTGAACGAGCCAGTGTGTGGGTCGAACTGCACCCCATCTGCCTGAAACGCCGCTTCAAAGCTGCCGTTTAGCACCAATTCTTCCGGCGTGCCCACCTGCAACTGCCCGCCCTTGGGCATCAGCCAAATCTTGTCTGCATTGCGCAGCGCCAAATCGAGATCGTGGGTGGAGAGCAGGATGGCCCGCTGCGACTCGCGGGCCAGCTGGCGCAAAATGTGCATGATTTCTACCCGGCGCGGCAAATCCAGGAACGCCGTTGGTTCGTCTAGCAACATCACCTTGGGTTCCTGGGCCAGGGCGCGGGCGATCATGATTTTTTGCCGTTCGCCATCGCTGAGGGTGTGGATGTGGCGCTGGGCCAGCGGGGTGGCTCCCACGGCGGCGATGGCTTGATGAACGGCCGTTTCATCCACCGCCGTTAATTTGCCCGACCAGTTGGTGTACGGATGCCGCCCCAAAGCCACCAAATCCCAGCCGGTGAGCATCCCCGCGTTGATTGGCTCTGTGAGCACCACGCTGAGGTGGCGGGCCAGGTGGCGGGCCGTCAGGCTGCTGAGGGGCTGATTGTTGAGGAGGATACGGCCGTTCAGCGGCCCCTGCATTCCCGCCAGCGTGCGCATCAACGTGCTCTTGCCCGCCCCGTTTGGCCCCAACAGGCAAACCAGCTCTCCCGGCTGCAACCCCACCCCGATGTTTTCGGCCACCACCACGGGAGCTGCCTTCCGGTTTGGATACCCAATCGCCAAATTTTCCGTATGCAAAATTGATCCAGACATAATTTTCCTCAATAATGACTACCGTTTTCTTAAGTGCCAGGCACAGGGCAGAAGCTACTTCAATGGCCAGGGCCGTTCGCCCTGCGCCTGGCACTTGAAGCGTTTTTATCCGGCAAAGGACGAGCGCAGGTTGCGCTGCCGCAAAATGACCCAGGTGACCACAGGTGCGCCAATGAGCGCGGTGACGGCGTTGAGCGGCAGGGTGATCTGGCTGCCCGGCAGCTGCGCCAGCAAATCCGCCACCAGGGCCACAATGCCGCCCAGCAAAATCGACGCCGGAATGAGCAGTCGGTGGTTGGACGTGCCAAACAAGCTGCGGCACAGATGGGGCACCGCCACGCCCACAAAGCCAATCGGCCCGCAAAACGCCGTAATGGCCCCGGCCATCAGCGAGGCGCTTACCAGCACGCCAATGCGCGCCCGCCGCACCGACAGACCCAGGCTTTGGGCATACGTTTCGCCCAGCAGCAGCGCGTTTAGCGGCTTGGCCGACAGCCAGGCGATGGCCAGCCCCAGCAGCACCGCCGGAGCCATCACCTGCATTTGTCGCCAGGTGACGCCGCCAAAGCTGCCAAACGTCCAGGCGATGTACGCCTGAATCCGCTCGGCGATGCTGAAGTAGAGCAGGACGCTCACCAGGGCGCTGGTGGCGTAGCCAAACATCAGCCCCAAGATGAGCAGGGTCATCGTCTCCACACGGCGGGCGACGGCCAGCACCAAAAAGAGCACCAATCCCGCGCCCAAACTGGCGGCGACCACAATGCCAAAATCGCTGAGCAGCCCCAGCCCGGCCAGCAGGGTGCTGCCGGTGCCTACGGCCAGCACCACCAGGGCCACGCCCAGGCTGGCCCCGGAGTTGATGCCCAGCACAAATGGCCCGGCCAGCGGGTTGCGGAACATCGTTTGCATTTGCAGCCCGCTTACGCTGAGGGCCGATCCGGCGAGAACGGCCGTAACCGCCTTAGGCAGCCGCACTTTGAGCACAATCGTGGTCCAGGTTTCCCGTTCGGCCGTGCCGCCCAGCAAAACCTGCAAAATGTCACCCAGCGGAATGCGCACCGAACCCACAAACAGGCTCAGCAAAAAGATGCCCAGCAAGGCCAGCAGCAGCAGGATGAGGCCCCCGCGCTGCCGGTTTGGGTTGGATACGGCCGTTGCCCTTTCGCTCGTTTCGTGTCGCATATCATTGGGGTAGGGGCGGGTCTAAGACCCGCTCCCTACAGCAAAACTACTCCACCAACCGGTAGTACACAAACTCATGGTCCGGCACCAGCTCTGGATGGAAAATTTTGATCAAATCGGCCAGCACCCAGTGTGGGTTGGCGGCGGCGCTTTCAAAGAAATCGTTGCCGCCAAATTCGTTGGTGCGCAGGTCGTAGTTGTAAACCGCGCCATTTTGGAAGGCGGCAAAATCGGCAAACCGCTCATCGCTGGCTTCCAAATCTGCCAAAGTTGAGAGAAATCCCAGGTTAATCCAGTAATCGCCGCTGGCCGCTTGCTCAAACACCGACTCAAAATCGAGGAACAGGGTGCTGGTAGATTCATCCTCCCCCCAGAGGTAGTCGGCTCCGGCCGTGCCCAGCAGCAGGGCGGTGTAGCTTTGCCCGCCGGGCATGTACCAGGTGCC
Organism: Candidatus Leptofilum gracile; assembly: GCA_016713825.1. Taxonomy (GTDB): domain Bacteria; phylum Chloroflexota; class Anaerolineae; order Promineifilales; family Promineifilaceae; genus Leptofilum; species Leptofilum gracile. The sequence continues at coordinate 96,728 of JADJOJ010000011.1, forward strand.
CTCAAATGGGGTGTTGGCGAAGACGGTTGGGCGCTCGGCGACGTTGGCGGTTAGCGCGGTTAGCGCTTCATACTCGGCCACGACGCCATCGAACCAGGTGTTGGCCTGGGCTTCCTGGTTGAACAGCACGGCGATGAACTTGCCCCATTCGGCTCGCCCCAGCGGCGTCACGTCCAGGTAGTCGGCGTTGAGCATGACCGTCAGCCCCACTTCTTGCAGCTTGGGATGTGTGTCGTAGTCGGCGGAGCCGCTGGCGGAGGTCATGATGACGTCTGGCTCCAGCGCCAGGGCGGCTTCTACGTTTACCGTGGCGCCGCTGCCCAGCTCTACCAGTTCACCCGCTGCGTACATTTCTTGCACGGTGGGGTTGTAGGCGTAGCTGGCAAAATCGACGCCGACGAGGCTGTCTAGCAGGCCAAATTGGTCCAGGTGGGGCAGGTAGGTGGTGGACATGGAGACGATGCTGCTGACGGGCACGTCGATCCTGATTGCCTCGTCGAAGCCGGGGGGATTGGGGGTTCCGCACTGTACCAGCACGTAGGTGGCGGAATCTGCTGCGCCCAGCCAGGGGGCGGCTACGGTGATGACTTTATAGTTGTTGAAGTATTCAATGGTGAAGCCATCGGCGTGGGATACGGCCGTTTTCACAGGAAAGTAGTCTACGGTTTCATCGTAATTGTCTACGCAGCCGTCGGTGAGGTTGCTGGTGGGGGCTGGCGCGGCTTCGGTGGGGGGAACGGCCGTTGGCGCAATTTCTTCAGCGACGGGCGCATCCGCTACCGGTTCAGGGGCTGGTTCTGTGCTGTCTGCGCCACCGCAGGCTGCCAGCAGCAAAACGGCCAGCAAAGTTAAAATGGTGAGGGGGTAAATATGCTTCATTTGTTGTCTCCTTCTGACAGACGTAAAAAAGCCTCATGGGCAAAGCAAGCTGCCAGAATCATCGTTATTCTGTTTTGATGATTTGGGGGACAACAAAAAAGCTCACCAAAGGGTGAGCTGTCGATGTTGCTATTGCAAAAATACATAGTGACTCGCTTACCTTTGTCCACGAAGGTTACGAGCAAGAAAACAGGCAGGTATTCGGACTTGAGAATGGTTAACTGTAAATGGTTAATTATTAACCATTTATCATTCACTATTAACCATTCTTTTACCGTTGCGGGACAGTGCCGGACTCCCTGTTTATTATTGATAAACAGGTCACCGGGCTTCCCCTACAGGGCAGTTGCCATGTGCGCCGCGCATCCGGGCGGGGGCGCACCTGTGTTCGTGCTGGTAGATTGTTAAGGGCTGGCTCAAACGTGCCAACCTGAGGGTATCATACAGCGCATCAACGCTGCCGTCAACGAAGCTGAGGATTGATGATTTGGAGATCGGTCATTTGCTGCGGATTGGGTTAGAATGTTTATGTGAGCGAAAATCTCCCTGTTGAGCTGCTGTTTTTTATACTCTTGCTGGCATTTTACACGGTGTTTCGGCCGTATTATGCTGCGTATTTGTTTGTCCGGCCGCCACGCATGAAAATTGCGTATTTTACGCCGACCAATTTGGGCGTGACCTATGAAGAGGTGGTTTTGACCAGTCAAGATGGGGTAAAGCTGGCGGGTTGGTATATGCCATCGCGTAACAAAGCGGCCGTTATTTTGCTGCATGGCCACAGTGGCAACCGGCTGGCAGTGATCCACCAGGCGGAGGCGCTGCTGCAAGCCGGGTACGGCATTCTGATGTACGATTTGCGGGCGCATGGTGGCAGCGGGGGGCGGCGCTTTGCCCGGGGCCAATCTGGCGTGGATGATTTGTTGGCGGCTGTGGCTTACCTGAGTAAACGGCCCGATGTGCAGCCGGGCGGTATTGGGGTGATGGGGATATCGGTGGGTGGGCTGTTTGCGCTGCATGCCGCTGCGCAAACGGTGGCCATTCGTGCGGTGGTGGGTGAGGGAACCAGCCCGGCCGTTTTGGCCGATGTGCCGCCACCGAGTTCACGGCTGGGGCAGTTTGGCTATTGGCAGCAGCAGCTGTATATGTACTTTACTGTGCGGGTTGCCCGGCAGGTGGCGTTGCCGTCTAATGCCAGCGCGGTGGCGCGTTTGGGCAGCCGCCCTTTGCTGCTGATTGCGGCGGGTGAGGGTGGCGAGGCGAAGATGCTGCAAACGTTGTCGGAAAAGGGGGAAACGGCCGTTTTCTGGCAAATTCCCGAAGCCAGACATGGGCACGGCTGGCAGGCTCGCCAGGATGAATACAATCACAGATTGGTAACCTTTTTTAACGACGCGCTGGCCCGTCAGGACCCATCCCCCATTTCATGGCCAGAGGAAGATTAAACCATGCCGGATGAGAGAGAACCTGAACGAGAAATTGTTTACGAAGCGACTGTGCCGATGACCTGGGCCAACCTGATGGCTTTTTTGATGGTGCCGCTGGCCTTTTTGCTTTTTTGGCTGCCGTATTGGGCTGTCTGGCGCGTGTGGCCCTTTGCGGCGTTTCTAGACACCTCTTTTGGGGGTATCAGCACGTTGGTTTTGGTGCTGGCGGTGAGTGTGGTGGTGCATGAACTGCTGCACGCACTGGGCTTTTGGCAGGTGGGCGGCGTACCGTTGCGGCGCATCAAGTTTGGGTTTAGCTGGCAGGGGTTTGCCCCCTATGCCCACTGCCGCGACCCGCTGCCAACGACGGCATACCGCATTTCGGTGGCGCTGCCGGGGTTGGTTTTGGGGGTGGTGCCTGGTTTGGTGGGCGTGGCCATGCAGCAGCCGCTGCTGGTCATGTGGGCGACGTTGATGCTGCTGGCGGCCGGGGGGGATACGGCCGTTTTGTGGGCGGTTCGTCGGGTGCCCGGCAATGCTCGTGTGTTGGACCATCCATCCTTGGTGGGCTGCCAGGTGCTGGCCGAGTGACGCTGCTGGCTACTCTTCGCCCAGCAGCACGCTTTCGGCGCGGGCAATGGCCGCCGCGGCCAGCTGGGCCACCACGTTGAGCATCATCAAGTCGGCGCTGGTGAACTCCTTGCGATTGCTCTTGTTTAGCGCCTGAATGACACCCAACACGCGGCCTGTGTAGCTGATGGGCACACAGACCAGTGACCGTGTTTTGAAGTGAAAAGCCTGGTCTACGCCAGAGGAGAAGCGGGGATCGGTTTGCACATTGGGCACAATGGCGGCTTCGGCTTTTTGGGCCACCCACCCGGCAATGCCCGCGCCCAAAGGAATACGGTGGCCTACCAATTGGGTGCGCACCGCCCCGTGTACCACCACAAAAGAGAGCTCCCCAGTTTCTTCGTCAACCAACATCAGCGAGCCATCTTCTGCCTGGATGCTGTCCAGGGCTGCCTGCAAGATTTGATCAAGCAAACCGAGAATGTCGGTATCTGGCTGGATGGCAAGGGCCATCTGGTTGAGGTTGCCCAGGTTGCGCAAGATGAGCCGCAGCCGAATGACTTCTTGCTGTAAACGCTCGTTTTCTTTTTGTAAACGGATATTTTCTTGCTGTATAAAGTGGGCAGTGCCGCGAATTTCTGTACTCATTTCAACCTCCAAACAACATGCTGAGGTGTGTCGCCGACGGGGGGCGTCGGGCGGTGGATGCATGAAAACGGCCGTTTGCCACAGCCATCCCCATGTTGGGTGCAGGGTACCTACAGCTTTGCTTGCCTTGCGCACTGCTGGCTCGCATCAGGACACCATAATTTCGCAGAGAGTATAGCATGGGTTTATGAGATTGGTAAAGCGGGCTGTTACGGCTGCTGCTGGAGCCAGTCGCTGCGTAAAATGCCCATCTGTACCAGATCGTCGTAACGGCCGTTGCTCCACACCTGTTGCCGCTGCCGTCCCTCTTCCACAAAGCCGCAGGCCAGGTAAGCGCGGATGGCGCGTTGGTTGCTGCCGTGTACCTGCAACCACACTTTGTGCATGTTGAGGTAGGTGAAGGCGTATTGGAGGAGGAGGGTGAGAGTGGAACGGCCGTATCCCTGCCCCCACGCCGTCTTGTCCCCAATAGAGATACCCAACTCGCAGGTGCGCGCCGTCTGGTTGACGTTGAACAGGGCACAAATGCCGATGAACTGGCCGTTGCCCTCAATGGCAAATTCCACGCTGCCTTCGTTGCCATCCCGCCCGCCCTGGCTCCATTTGGCTTCGTATTCGGCCGTTAGCCGCTCTAGCGCCTGGGGCCACGGCGGATCGCCGCCGCCTGCCAGCTCCACGTCTCGATCGTTGTTAAACCGGGCCAGCGCGGGCAAATCATCCCGCCCAATGGCCCGCAGGCGAACCTTGTCGTTTTGTAGCATGTTGGTCTCCGATTGTAATTGAGTAATTGAGTAATTTGGTAATTGAGAAGCAAATTACCAATTACCCAATTACCTAATTACCCACTCATGTTACACACTCGCTCTGGGGCAAACCTCTGAGATTTTGCCATTTAAATAGCATTTCCCAATGTAACCAGAAACCTCAGAGGTTTTCATCGCGTAACGCTAATCCGGGAAAACCACATTTTCCTGCCCTGCCAGCTTATCCTGAATGCGCTGGACGACGATGTCCAGGTGCTGCGGTTTATTTACAAAATCTAAATCCTGGCTGGGGATCACCAGCACCGGGCAGACGTCAAACGAGCGCAGCCAGTCGTCGTAGAACGAGTCTAGCAGGCTGAGGTAGTCGGCGGTGATGCCGCTTTCGATGGCCCGGCCTCGCTGCTTGATGCGATTCACCAGCACCGGCACTGGCGCTTTGAGGTAGAGCAGCAAATCTGGCTTGGGTAAGCCGCTGACCACCAGGTCGAAGGCGCGGCGGTAGGCGTGGTAATCTCGCTCGCTGAGGTTGCCCATATGGTGCAGGGCGCGGGCGAAGATGTAGGCATCTTCAAAGATGCTGCGGTCGGCAATAGCGGATTCTGGGCTGCGGGCCAGCTGCAAATATTGTTCGGCGCGGTGGCCGATGTAGAACACTTGCAAATGGAACGACCATTGGCGCATGTCGGCGTAAAAGTCGGCCAGGTACGGGTTGTCGATGACGGATTCGTAGGCGGTACGCCAGCCTAGACGGTCGCCGATGCGCTCGGTGAGCGAGGTTTTGCCTGCGCCAATGTTGCCGGCGACGATGACGAGATGTTTACTCATAGCTTCTCCAATTATTTTGATTCACCGCACAGGACGCCAAGTTTTTGGGTCTTTCGGATTTTTTGATGCGTGAAGTTTGATGCGTGACTTATACCGCGTCGCGCTTTCTACATCATTTCAAAATTGGGGTCAAGGGTTTGCAAAAAGGTGTGGATGTCTGGGGCGAGGGGGGCGTGGAAGGTAAACGGCCGTTCCTCATGCGGATGCCAGATCGTTGTTTCGGCGCAGTGCAGGGCGTGGCGGGTTAGGTGCGCGTTGTCGCTCGGTTTTTCCGCGCACCAGGCCAGGTAATCGGCATCACTCAGCGTGTACAGCCTGTCGCCGACGATGGGATGCCCCAGCGCGGCCAGATGGACGCGCAGTTGGTGGGTGCGCCCCGTCTTGGGCGTCAGGCGGACGAGGGCGTGATTTTGGGGGAATGCCGTCACCAATTCCACCAACGTCTGCGCCGGTTTGCCATCTTCTGTCATCCCGTAACGATAAACCCCCTCGGCGCTGGGCAGGCGGCCAATGGGCAGGTCAACCTCGCGAGTTTGCCAGTCGGGGAGGCCGTGGACGACGGCCAGGTACGTTTTTTGCACGGTGCGCTCGGCAAACTGCCCCTGCACGGCGCGCAGCGTGTCGGCGTCTCGCGCCAGCAGCACAATGCCAGAGGTGTCCCGGTCTAGCCGATTGATGAGCGTCGCTTCGGGGTAGGGGGGCGTGTGGCTGTGGCGCAGCTGGTAAACGAGGTTGGCCTGGATGAAACGGCCGTGTCCATGCACCTTTAAATTGCCCGGCTTGTTCACCGCCAGCAGCCACGTATCTTCGTAAACAATCTCATAATCCAGGTTCACATCGGGCAGGGGCGGTTCGGGCAGGTCGCAGGCGATCACGTCTCCCTGGCGGACGATTTGGTTGGGGGTGGCGGAACGGCCGTTGCAGCTCACCTCCCCCGCTTCAATGCGTGCCTGCCAGGTTTCTGCTGTTTGGTAGGTAAAGCGGCCCGCCAGGTAATGGAGCAGGGGTTTTTGGTGGAAAACGGCCGTAACCTTCGACGAAACAATCATAAAAAACAAAACGCCCGACACTCGTCGGGCGTCATTTATGGGTAGAGACGTTGCCTTGCAACGTCTCTACGTGACAACATTAAAACAACACCGTAGCCAACTCGGTGCGGTACGTCTGGGTCAGATCGTCATCGTCGCCCAGCAGGGCAAACAGCGCCAGCATCACCTGCCGCGCCTGCCCGTAACGCTTGTTCTGCCGCAGGACATCCAGCAGGCCATCCATCGCCGCTTCCAGGTTGCCCCGGCTAATCAGCCGCGCCCCTTGCCGATACTGAACTTCCAGCGCCGGTAGTTCAGCTTCATCCGTCAAATCCTCTGCAATGAGGCACAGATAGTTGGCCAGCGGCAGCAATTTTTCCGCCTCAATCAATTCCTGACCATCTTTCACGGTTTTCAAAAAGTCGCGAGCTTCGCACCCTTCACCCTGCGCCAGCAGCGCTTTGGCCAGGTTCAGGGCCACGTCTGGCCGGTAGGTATGTTCTTCGAGCAGATCGCGCAGCATTTGCTCCGCTTTGGCCCAGTGGCGCGTGGCCAGCAAGCTTTCGGCATCGTCTAGCGCTTCATCCAGCTCGCTGGGGATAAGCTGCTGAATAAATTCGCGAATTTTCGCCTCTGACTGCACGCCGATGAACTCGTCCGCCACATCGCCATCCACAAAAGCCAACACGGCCGGAATGCTCTGCACGCGGTACTGCATGGATAAATTTGGGTTGTTGTCTACGTTTACCTTCGCCAATACAAAATTCAAAGTAGGGTCTGCGGCCAATCGCTCCAGAATGGGGCTGAGCATGCGGCAAGGGCCACACCAGGGCGCCCAAAAATCCACAATCACCGGCAGCTCTTCCGACTGCTCCAACACATCCTCAATGAATGTTTCTTCGTTTACATCAATAATCACAGTTTAAACCTCGTTGTGTGGTTTCTTAAACTCATTTTAGCACCAAGCGTTTGATTGTGACAGAGTGTGGGGAGTGAAAAGTGAATAGTAAAAAGTAAAAAGTGGCAGGTTGCAAGTTGCAGGTGCGCTTGTCACTTGCAACTTGCAACCTGCAACCTTGCAAACTATTCGTTACGGCCGCGCTTGCAGCGTTACCTCTACGGTTTGCGGCTCGCCGTCCCGGATAATTTCCAGGGTAACGGTTTGGCCGACGCTGGTTTGGCGGACGATGTAGGTGAGCAAATCATCAAAATCGTTGATGGTTTCATCGTTCATTTTGGTGATGATGTCGCCACCAATGATGGCATTGAGGCCGTTAATCTGAATTTGTTCATTGCTGCCTTGCAGGCCAGCGGCTTCGGCTGGGCTGTCTTCCAGCACCAGGTAGACGAGGACGCCATTTTGCTCAACGGGTAGGTTCATGGCGCGGGCCAGGTCGTCATCCAGCGTGGTGCCAGAAATGCCCAGCCAGGGGTAGGCGATTTCGCCATTTTCGATGAGCTGGGGCACCACCTGGGTGACGATGTTGGACGGGACGACATAGCTGATGCCGCCAAAGCTGGGCGTGCTGCCAAGCGCGAGGCCGTTGGTTTGGATGGCGGTGTTGACGCCAATCACTTCGCCGCTCAGGTTGAGCAGGGGGCCACCGGAGTTACCGGGGTTGATGGCGGTGTCTGTTTGGATGATTTCTGGGATGGTGAAGGAGCCACCGCCGGGCGCTGTGGCCTCGCTGGGCAGCGAGCGGCCAAGGCCGGAGATGATGCCGGTGGTCATGGAGCCAGCCAGGCCGAAGGGATTGCCGATGGCGGCCACAAGCTGCCCCACTTGCAGCTCATCGGAGTTGCCGATGGTGACGGGTTGCAGGCGGTCTGGGTCCACATCCACTTTGATGACGGCGAGGTCGGAGCCGGGATCGGTTCCGATGACTTCGGCTTCGGCTTCGGTATCGTCTGAGAAGATGACGGTGACGCGGATGGCGTTGGCTACGACGTGGTTATTGGTGATGATGTGGCCTTCTTTGTCGTAGACAAAACCAGAGCCTTGACCCTGCTGGGGAATCTGTTCCAGTTCCTGGTGAAAATCATCGGGGATTTCAATGGGGTCACCGTCTGGGTCGTCTGGGTCGGGAATGATTTGAAATTGGCTGAGATCGAGGCCGGTGCCTTCGGCCAAGACCTGGATGTTGACGACGGAGTTGTTGAGCTGGTTGTACAGGTCGATGTAGGTTTGGGTGGTGACGATGTCTGTAGCGACGTCTTGGGCGGTTTCGTCTACGGCGGCGCTGGTTTGGGCGGCGGTGTTGACGATGCCGTCGTTTTCGGTTGTTTCTGTGGTTTCGGTGATAACGGCCGTAGCCTCATTCTCAGCAGCAGGGGCGGTGGTCGCGTTGCCGCAGGCGGCCAGCAGCAGGCCGAACAGGGCGAGTAATGTTAGCAGACGGGGTGTTCTTTTCATGGATAAATCCTCCAAAGCTCATGGGCTGGGTAGTGTAACGATTTTTATACGGGCTTGATTGTGGCACAAAGTTGTAAAAAAAGAATAAACGCGAGTTAAACTGCGCATGAGAAACGGTTTGCTATTTGGTTCGTAAGAGATTGGGTTATGATTAGTCCTGCTATGACGCGTAACCGATACGATCCCAAACCATTGCCACAGACATTTAACGGCCGTTTCCGCGCCTTCCTCTTCAGTTTGGGCATCAGCTTGCTGTGTGCCATTGTGGGGGCGGGCATCATCTGGAGCGCTTTTGATGAAGCTGGTTTGGAAGCTGCGTTGATGATCTTCTTTGGCCTGTGGCCGCTGCTTGTGAGTGGCTTGTTTATCTACCTCAGCTTTTATTTTACCTGGCGGCTGACGCTGCTGCCAGACAAGATTGTGATTCGCTTTCCGCTTCACCAGCAGGAAATTCCGGTGGCGGCGCTGGCCTCTTTGCGCTTGTTGACCTTCAAAAGTAACCGCTCCCCGCAAACAACGCAGGTGCTGGCGCTTACGCTGGCAGACGGCCGTTCCCACCGCATCAGCCAGCAAGAAATGCCCATCCCCATACCAGAATTGTTAGAAATGATGGTGCACCATTACCAGCTAAACCTCGGTTACGAGAAGGAAGCGGAGCAGGTGCATCACACTGCGTTTGGGGCGGGGTCGCGACGGCCGTTTACCCATTACCTCAATGGTGAAAGCCGCGTCACGGTGCAATCGCTGGATGACATTTGCCAATGGTTGCAAACATGTGACTACGTGCGCGATATAGAGCTGTTTAACCAGCGCGACGTCTGGCAGCATCCTGGCGAGTTTGAAACGCGCCGCAAAGGTGATTGTGAAGACCATGCCCTGTGGGCCTGGCGCAAGCTGCGCGAGCTCAACATCCCGGCCGAATTTGTGGTGGGCCGTCTTGAGTGGGGCGATGTTGGGGAGGGGGCACATGCGTGGGTGGCTTTTGAGGAAAACGGCCGTTCCTACATCCTGGAAAGCACCCATAAAAAACAGCTCATCTATCCTGCAGAGATACTCCAGTCGCGCTATCACCCCTGGTTTAGCGTGGATGCCGCCAGCCAGACCTACCGCTTTGTACCGGTGGCCGCACATTCCGTGAACGGTGAACGGTGAACTGATTACCGTTTACCGATTACCGAATTAAGCAGGCGGCGCACCTGCTGGCGGAATCTTGGACAGGGGGGGGCGAGACGGCCGTTTCACAACCTGCGGCCGCACCGGATGCAACGCCGCCTCAACCACCTGGCTCACCTTTTCCACCAGCACAAACTCCAAATCTTCGCGCAGCTTTTCCGGGATGTTTTCCAAATCCCGCTCGTTTTTCTTGGGCAAAATGAACTTTTTAATGCCCGCCCGCCGCGCTGCCAGCGCCTTTTCGCGGATGCCGCCCACAGGCAAAACCCGACCACGCAGCGTAATTTCGCCCGTCATGCTCACGTCCCGGTGGATGGGGCGATTGGTAAAGGCAGAGATGAGCGCCGAGGTCAGCGTGACGCCCGCCGACGGGCCATCTTTGGGCACGGCCCCTTCGGGCAGATGGATGTGGATGTCGGTTTTCTCAAACCGCTCGCTGTCGATGCCCAGCGCTTCGGCCTGGCTGCGGGTGTAGGTGAGGGCGGCGCGGGCGCTTTCTTGCATCACGTCGCCCAGCTGGCCGGTGAGGGTGAGGTTGCCTTTGCCGGGCATCAGGTTCACCTCGATGAACAGGATGTCGCCCCCGGCGGCGGTCCAGGCCGCGCCGGTGGCAATGCCTACCTGGTCTTCGTCTTGCAGCATTTCCTGGCTAAAGCGGGGCGGGCCGAGTAAATCTTCCACCGTTTGGCCGTCGATTTGGGTGGGATACGGCCGTTCCTCCGCCACATCCCGGGCAATTTTACGGCACACATTGGCCACTTCGCGCTCCAAATTGCGCACCCCAGCTTCCTGGGTGTACTCGCGCACCACCGTTTGCAGACCGTCATCCGTAAATGCCAGGTCTAGCCCGGCCAAACCGTGCGCCTCTAGCTGCTGGTTCACCAAAAATTGGCGGCAAATCTCTAATTTTTCTTCTTCCAGGTAGCCAGAAAATTCAATAATCTCCATCCGGTCTTGCAGCGCCGGGGGAATGGTGTCTAAATAATTTGCCGTGGTGACAAACAAAATTTGCGACAGATCGTAATCCAAATCCAGGTAATGGTCGGCGAAGCTGTAATTTTGCTCCGGGTCTAGCACCTCCAGCAGGGCGGCCGACGGGTCGCCGCGGAAGTCGTTGCCCAGCTTGTCGATCTCGTCCAGCATGAAGAGCGGATTACGCGTTCCGGCCCGCTTCATCGCCTGGATGATGCGGCCAGGCAAGGCCCCAATGTAGGTGCGGCGATGGCCGCGTATTTCGGCCTCGTCGCGCACGCCGCCCAGGCTGATGCGCACAAATTCCCGCCCCAGCGCGTTGGCAATGGAACGGCCGATTGACGTTTTGCCGGTTCCGGGTGGCCCCACAAAGCATAAAATCGGGCTGCGCATTTTGTCTGAGGCGATTTTTTTGACGGCAATAAATTCCAGAATGCGATCTTTTACTTTTTCCAGGCCGTAATGGTCGTTGTCCAGCACTTCGGCGGCGTGGGCCACATCCAGGTTGTCTTCAGACGTTTCTAGCCAGGGCAAGGAGAGAACCCAATCGATGTAGGTGCGAATGATGCCCACTTCGGGCGACATCGGCGGCATCGCCCCCAGCCGGGCAATCTCTTTGTCGATTTTGGCCCGCACGTCGTCGGGCAGCGGCTTGGCGGCGGCCATCTCGCGAACTTCGGTGATTTCCTGGCTGAACAGGTCGCCTTCGCCCAGCTCGCCCTGTATGACGCGCATCTGCTCGCGTAAAAAATGTTCGCGCTGAGAGCGATCCATCTCTTGCTGCACGCGCGAATGAATCTGGTCTTCCAGTTCCAGCACTTCTAGCTCTTTGGCCAGCAGCATGCTCACTTTTTGCAGCCGTTCGCTGGGGTCAAACGTTTCCAGCACATCCTGGCGCATCTCGATGGGAATGTTGAGCGTGGAGGCGACAAAATCGGCCAGCCAGCCGGGTTCGTCGATGTTGATGGCGAAGGTGTAGGCGTCTTCCGGCATGTTGCGGTTGAGCATGACGGTCTTTTCAAACAGGGTGAGGACGGCGCGCATGAGCGCTTCGGTGTTGCGGTCCCAATCCAGCGGTTCGTAGATCACTTTGGCCTTTACGCGAATGTACGGTTCCCACTGGGTAAACTCGACGATTTCCACGCGACGGCGGCCCTGGGCCAGGACGCTGGTGCTGTTGTCTGGCATTTTGAGCGCTTTGCCAATGGTGATTTCGGTGCCCAGGCTGAAGATGTCGCTGGCGGTGGGGTCTGGCATGTCGCTGTCTCGTTGGGCGGCGACGACCATGTTTTCATCGTTGGCGATGGCGGCTTTGACGGCGGCCAGGGAGCGCTCGCGGCCTACAAAGAGGGGCATCACCATCTGCGGGAAGAGGACGATGTCGCGCAGGGGCAAAAAGGCGAGCTCGATGTGGCCATTTTCATCGGCCGTTTCGGCTCGTTGGGGGAAGAGGTCATCTTCCAGGCCAGGCATGGCGTCGAGTAAATCTGGGTATTGGCCGAAGCCGAATTCTTCGTCTAGGGACATAGTTGTTTTCCAGTGAAAGGTAAAAAGAGATTGGAGATTGGAGACTGGAGATTTGATCTCTAATCTCCAATCTCCAATCTCTGTTGCGCTTGATTCAACAGTTGGGATTGTAGACTTTCCCATTGATTTAGCAAATCGCCGACGACGACGATGGAGCCGGTGACGCAGATGAGGTCGCCGGGTTGGGCTTGCTGCCAGGTGGTGGTGAGGGCGGTGTGCATGTTGGGAACGGCCGTAACCTCAAACCCCAATTCCTTACCCATTGCGGCCAACTCTTCTGGCGTGGCGCTGCGGGGATGGCTGGCGGTGGTCATGGCGGTGTGGTGGGCCAGCGGCAGCAGATCGGCCAGCATGTGGGGCACGTCTTTGTCGGCGGGCGCACCGAAGATGAGCCAGAGCCGGTTGTAGCTGAAGCTGTGGTGCAGCGCGTCGCGCAGCTTGCGGATGGCGTCTGGGTTGTGGGCGCAGTCCACCAGCAGGGCGGGCGTGGCGTCGTCGCCGGGGTGGATGAGATCGAGCCGGCCGGGCCAGCGCACGCTGGCGAATCCGGCTTGCAGTACCGGCAGGGTGAGCCGGGGGAACTGATTTTGCACATGCTGCAAAGTGGCCAGGGCGACGGTGCCGTTTTCTAGCTGGTGCTCACCGCCCAGCGGCAGGGCGAACTGGCTGCCAGACGGAATCAGCGCTGGCGCGGCGCTGTGGCTGATGGTGAGGGTTTGCTGGCTGGGCTGGTTGGCATCGTTGCCTGCGTACAGCCAATCTTGCCCCACAACGGTGAGGGCGCAGCCGCGTTCCTGGCTGATTTCTTGCAGCTTGGCCAGGGCGTCTGGCTCCTGCGGCGCGGTGACGACGGGGATGCCGGGCTTGATGATGCCGCCCTTTTCGTAGGCGATCTGGCTGAGGGTGTTGCCCAGCAGCTCGGTGTGGTCCAGGCTGAGCCGGGTGATGACGGAGACCAGCGGGGTGATGACGTTGGTGGCGTCCAGTCGTCCGCCGAGGCCGACTTCAACCACGGCGACGTCTACGCCGACGTCGGCAAAGTGCAGGAAGGCGATGGCGGTGAGGATTTCGAACCAGGTGATGTCGGGGAATTGGTTTTCGAGGGCGCGGATTTTGTTGATTTGTTGGATGAATTGGCGGCGGGAAATACGGCCGTCTCCATCATCTGGTGTTAAAATACGAATTCGTTCGCGAAAATCTTGCAGGTGGGGTGAGGTGTAGAGGCCGACGGTGTAACCTGCGGCGCGCAGCGTGTAGGCGCAAATGGCGGCGGTGGAGCCTTTGCCTTTGGTTCCGGCGATGTGAATGCTGGGGAATTGGGTGTAGGGCGTGCCCAGCGCTTCTAGCAGGCGGTGCGGCCGGGTGTGGTCCAGCTTGCTGGCCATGTACCGGTCCTGCTTTTTGGCCTCAAAGTTGATAAAACTATAGAGATAATCCAACGCCTGCTCATATGCGGCAGGGTTGGCAAAAGGTTCTGTGGGGTCAGTCGCCGAGTTGTTCATAGGGTGCGATTGTAACCAATTGTGAAGTTTGATGGAAGAGGTTTATGGTGGCGACGTCAGTTTTCGGTAATCAGTGAGCGGTAATCAGTGAGCGGTAATCAGTGAGCGGTAATCAGTGAGCGGTAATCAGTGAGCAGTGAGCAGTGAGCAGTAATCAGTAACGATTGCACTCAGTTGGTATTTACTGAATACTGAATACTGACTTCTGGATACTGAAAACTTTATAAGGGGTATGTGATGGGATTCGTTGTGATTTTGCATGAAGGGCTGTCGAATATGTCCTGGATGTTTTTTTTGGCGCTTGGCCTGTGGGGTTTGGTGCGGGCAATTCGTGTGTTGCCAGTGGATGGCAGCTATTTGGGGGCGGTGGCTATTGGTCAGGGGCTGTTGTGGGTGCAAAGTGTGATAGGGGTGATTTTGTGGATTAACGGCCGTTTGGCTGCCCTCTCTCGACCGGAAGTACACATTCTGTATGGGGCGTTTGTGATGATTTTTCTCCCCTTCATCTACTTCACTGCCTTGCGTGGCGATGATTCTAACCGGGGGCAGTGGGTGCTGGCTTTTAGCACCCTGTTTATGTTTGGGGTTGTGCTGCGCTTTCCGCAGCTGTAAAACGGCGCGGCTGCTTTTGCGGTGGCGGCCGGTACGGTCAGGTTTGGTACCAGTAGCCATTGATGCGGTACACACCTTGCTCGATACGCTCGATTTCGAGACGGAGGTGGCGGCCGGGGGCGATTTCCTGGTCGGTGGTGAGGTTGGGGTTGATAACGGCCGTATCAAACAGATCTTCCAAACTATCCGACCGCGCTAGCAAATGGCATTCCAGCGAATCATCCAAGAAGCCGGGTCTGTACAAATAATATTCCCCCTCAAGTTCTACATCTGGCAGAATGGCCATCACCTCGCGGCACTGCGCCAGCTGAGCTTCAGTGAGCGTTGTGGTTTCAACCGGTGTTTCTTCAACGGTAAAAGGGGAAATGCCAAACATGAAAATCACCAGGAGCATCGCCACGCACAGCAGCAGCAGGCAGCCTGCCGCCACCAGAGCCACGATTAACACGGTATTGCTTCGACTTTCTTTGTTCATCTCGTTTTGCTATCTTCCTCATAAATAACTAAATCACAAGAAAAATGTACCAAAAGTGCCAGGCACAGGGCAGTGGGTCTTTTCTTGCCAGGTGCACGTTGCCCTGTGCCTGGCACTTGGCTGCACTGCTTTGCTTAAAAAACTGGCTTCTCGACCATTTCCAGATGGAGCTTGTCACCTTCGTATGGGTAATTTTTTACGACGGCCTCATCCAGCTCTACGCCCAGGCCGGGTGCGGTGGGGGGGATGATGTAGCCATCTTGCCATTGCAGCGGCGATTTTAGCACCTTGGCGTGAAAATCGCCCCAGGTGAGGATGCTTTCCTGGATGAGGAAGTTGGGCGTGCAGGTGCTTAGCTGGATGTCGGCGGCGGCGGCGATGGGGCCGCAGTAAAGGTGCGGGGCAATCTGGATGTAATGCGCCTCGGCCATGCTGGCGATCTTTTTGCCTTCCAGCAGCCCACCGACACGACCCAGGGCCATCTGCCAGATGGCGGCGGAGCGGTGGTGCAGCAGCTGGGCAAATTCGTACTTGGTGGCCAGCCGCTCCCCGGTGGCGATGGGGATGCTGGTAGCGCGGGCCACTTCGGCCATCTCGATGGGATTGTCGGGCGGAGTGGGCTCTTCCAGCCAGAGCGGATCGTATTTTTCTAGCCGCTTGGCCAGGCGGATGGCGGCGCTGGGGGTCATCTGGCCGTGGGTGCCAAAGAGCAGGTCGGCGCGGCTGCCGACGGCTTCGCGTAGGGTTTTGACGAAATTTTCGGCGTGGTCCAGCGCTTCTAGCGAGAGCTGGCGCGGGTCGAAGGCGGAGTAATAGCTGACGGGGTCGAATTTTACGGCCGTAAATCCCATCGCCACATATTCCAAAGCCCGTTTGGCTGCCAATTCCGCATCCCGGTACACATCTGTTTTGTCCTCTGGCTGGGGGTAGATGTAGGTGTAAGCGCGCAATTTTTCATGCACCTGGCCGCCCAGCAGGGCGTAGGCGGGCTTGTTCACCTCTTTGCCGATGATGTCCCAGCAGGCCATCTCGATGCCGCTGAGGATGCCCAAAATGGAGGTGTCGGGTCGTTGCGTGTAGCCACTGGAGTAGATGATGCGCCACAGCCGCTCAATCTGGAATGGGTCTGCGCCGATGACATGCCGCTGGCACACATCTTCGATCATTTTGGCGACGACGTGCGGGTGGAAGGGGACGGAGTAGACCTCGCCGTAGCCAACCACGCCGCCATCGGTGACGAGCTTGAGGAAAATCCAGTAGCGTCCGCCAAAGTGGGGCGGCGGCACGCCAACGACGAAGGTTTCAACGGATGCAATTTTCATGGGCTGTTCCTTTTGGGAGATTTTAACGCAAAGGCGCGAAGGCGCAGAGAATGGTTTGTGACTGAATGCTATTTTAGCATACGGATACTGAATCCTTATATCATGGGTTTTTGAGACATTCGTCGTGGTTGTCTACATTGCGCAACAGGATGTCATCGTTGTCGTATTCAAACGAAAAACGGTATTTTAGATCAACCCGACCCTCAAAAATGCGGTCAGTGCCCTGGATGCGTTTTATGCGCAAAGATGGATGGCCTGGATTTTCTACAAGCAGGCGGATTGCTTTTTTAACTTTGTTTTGGATTGTTTGCGGTAGTCGTTGATATGCTTTTTTGAAGCGGTGGGTGAAAATAAGCGCCATGAGGTTGCCAGACCATTATTCGGTGGGTTCATCTAGAAAGTCCAGCGCGTCGTCGATGTTGTCAAAACGGGTGGTACGGCCGTTTTCAATATCCTCCTGCGCTTCCTTTTCGCCTTCCTGCCAGCGGCTGCTCCAAAAATAGGCCTGTGCCCGATCGATGGCGATTTTGGGCGATAAAAAGAGCGTGCCATCTTCACGGATGGTTAGTTCTAGCGTATCGCCTTCTTTTAGGTTAGCCTGACGCCGCACCGAGGCGGGCAACGTGATTTGGCCGTTGCTGCGAATTTGTAACAAAATTGACATGGTTTCACCGTATTCCTGAAATCTGAGTTCTCATATTCTGGATTTTACGCTTTTGGTGCAGGCGTGTCAACCATCGGTAAGCTTGTTTTGCAGCACATCGGCGACTTGTTTACGGCCGATTTTCCCCGAAGCGGTCAGCGGTAACTCATCCACCAACTCAATCTGGCGGGGGAGTTTGTAGCCAGCCAGATGATCGCGGCAAAAGGTGATGAGGTCTGCGGCGGAGACGGTGGCTTTGGGCGTGATTTGCACCATGGCCACGACGCGCTGGCCCCATTCGGCGTCGGGAATGCCGACCACGCACGCTTCCACCACCTGGGGATGCTGACGCAGCACCGCTTCCACCTCGGCCGGGTAGACGTTTTCGCCGCCGGACACAATCAAATCGCTGCGCCGCTGCACCAGGAAGAGGTCGCCGTCGGCGTCGAGGTAGCCGAGGTCGCCGGTGGGGATGGTGGAGATTGGAGATTGGAGATTGAATCGGTTGACCTAATCTCTAATCTCCAATCTCTACTCTCCTTTTGATAGTAGCCAGCCATCACCGTTGGCCCCGTCACCACAATTTCGCCGATTTCGGGAGACGGCCGTTCCACCCCATCTTCCCCCACAATTTTGACGCTGGTAAACATGAGCGGCTTGCCCACACTGCCGGGCTTGCGGGCGGCGTCGGTGGGCAGCAGGGTGGCCACCTGGGAGGCGGCTTCGGTGAGGCCGTAGGTTGTTGCCACCAGAGGTGGCAAATGGTTAATGGTTAATGGTGAATTGTTAATGGTTAATGGTTTGTCACTGGTTACTGATGACTGTTGACTGATGACTGGCTCACGGGGTAGGGCATTGGCTTGCTGCACCAGCTCTGGCGGGGCGGCGGCGCCGCCGAGGAGGATGAGGCGGAGATGTGCGGGCCAGTGGGTGCGGGTTTGTAGCAGGCGGTGCAGCATGGTGGGCACCACGGAGATGAGGGTGATCGGGTTGCTGTCGAGGTCGTGGTTGATGGTGGGTAGGTCAAATTTAGTGTGGAGGGAAACGGCCGTTCCATACAAACAGCTCCGGAAAATTACCGCCAGCCCGCCCACGTGGTACAGCGGCAGCACGCTCAGCCAGAGGTCGTTGGGGTCCAGCCCCAGGCGGTAGGCTGAGGCGGTGGCGCTCCAAAAATGGTTGCCGAAGGTGAGCAGCACCCCCTTGGGCTGGCCGGAGGTGCCGGAGGTGAAAACGAGGGACTGATAATGGTTAATATTAAATGGTAAATGGTTAATGGTTAATGTTGTTGGCTCGAACCACGTTCCCTTAACCATTAACAATTTACAATTAACCATTAACCATTCAGCGGCATCTTGAGCAAGCCCCTCATCCGTAATCAGCCATTTTGCCGCGACGTGTTCGATTTGCCAGCGCAGTTCGGCGGGGGTGAGGCGGGTGTTGAGCGGAACGAGGACGGCCCCGAGGCGGGCCAGGGCGTGGACCAGGCAGACGAAAGGCAGGCCGTTGGGCAGCAGCACGGCGACGAATTCGCCGGGCTGGACGCCTGCCGCTTGCAGCCGGGCGCAGGTGGCGTTGACCATCTGGTGCAGTTCGCTGTAAGTCCAGCGCTCTTCGCCGATGATCAGCGCCAGTTTGTGTGGCGTGGCCTGTGCCCGGCTGGTGAGCCAATCGTGCATGGTTTTTTGGAGATTGGAGATTAGAGAGTGGAGATTGGGTCCATCTCTAATTTCTGATCTCCAATCTCCTGGTTTACGGCCGTTTTCCGACGATACCGCACGACAGTGGGCGTAGGCCGGTTGGCACCCAGGCCGCGCAAAATTTCGGTGTGTTGGGTTACCAGTTCCAGCTCAAACTGGCGCAGCATGAGGGCGGCGATGATGATCATCTCGTTGTTGGCGAAGTTCATGCCGGTGCATTTGTGGGTGCCACCGCCAAAGCCGAACAGGCCAAAACGGTGCTGCTTGTCCTCAGCGCGGTCGGGGGCGTAGCGCAGCGGGTCGAACTGCTCTGGTTGGGCGAACTGGTCTGGCAGCTTGTGGCCGATTTCCTGGGCCACCTGCACCAGCCAGCCAGCGGGGATGGTGTAGTCGCCAAATTCGATATCTTCCTTCACAACGCGCATGAGCATATCGGCAGACGGCCGTAATCGTTCCACCTCACGCACGGCCCAGGCGATATGGTCTAGCTGCACCATCCGTTTGGGGGTGATGTGCTCGCCAGCGGGGGCCACGGCCTCAATTTCGGCCATCACTTTTTGCAAATAATCCGGGTGTTGCAACAGGAAGATGAGCGTCCAGGCGGCTTGTCCGGCGGTGGTTTCGTGCCCGGCAAACATGAGGGCCATCAGCAGGTTGCGCACCATTTCTTCATCCACTGGCTTATCATCCTCGCCCGCTTTGTTGATGATGTCTTGCAGGAAATCGCTGTATTTGTCTGGATTTTTGCGCCGCTCGGCGATGATCGGGCCTAAAATTTCGGTCATGCGGGCTTTGGCTTTGTCGCGCTTGCGGAATTTGGGCAGGGGCAGGTTGGGCGGCAGCAGCGGATCGAGCGCTTTGCCGACGTCGGTGTACAGGTCCCAAAATTCGCGGCCAACGGCCTGGTTGACTTCGCGCCCCAGGAAGCAATCTCCGGCGACTTTTTGCACCAGGGTGCCGATCTCTTCGGTGATTTCAATTTCGCCGCTGTCGCCCAGGCCATCCAGCCATTCCTGCACCACTTCTTGCATGATGTCTACGTAGAGCAGCATTTTGTCTCGCTTGAACAGTTCCTGGACCAACGGCCGTTGCTCCAAATATTTATCGTGCGGGGCCAGGAACAACGCTTCGCCAAACATCGCTTGCAGGAATTTGTACGGCTCCTGGATGCTGAGACGGCCGTCTGTCTCCATAAAAAATTGCTTTTGGTGCTCCGGGCCAATGACGACGGCGACGTTTTGGTTGGCCAGCTTGAGGCCGAAGATGGGGCCGTGCTCGGCAAAGCCGCGCTGCATGAGCGCGGCGCGTTTGCGTTGAAACTCGACGGCGTGGCCCAAAATGGGCAGCGCGCCGGAGGTGAGTGGTGGGGTTGATTGGGTCATTTTTTAACTTCCTTTGGTGAGTCTGGCAGACTCTCCCCTGATTTTTGCCTTGATTTTACCAGCGGATTGGGTTTGTTGGTTGGCTTGTCGTTGGTTTTTAATGTTGCTTTTCTGTGACAACAACGAATTTGAGTAACTAACGAATTTTTCTGTTCGGTCCAATTCGTTGATTACTTAAATTCGTTGTTGATTTGGCGGCGGATTTGTTCGTCGGTTTCTCCGTTGGTGAGCAGTTCGATGAGGTGGGGGGTGGGGGGGGCAACGGCCGTGATTACTGCCTGCTCAAACTGTTCTCGATTTTCGGCGCGAAGATAATCCAGCCCAAACATGGCGGCGGCGTGGGCGAAGGAACGGCCGTGTGGCGTCAAAAAGCGGTCGGTGAAGGGGGGCTCGTGCTGGCTGATGGGCAGCCGCCGGAAGATGCCGCCGCCGTTGTTGTTGATGACGATGAGGGTGGCGTGGGGCGTGTGCTGGGCCAGCAGCAGGCTGTTCAAATCGTGCAGGGCGGTCACGTCCCCCACGACGATGAAGGTGGGGCGACGTGTCGCTTGAGCGACTCCCAGCCCGGTGGCGATGTTGCCGTCGATGCCGGACGCGCCCCGGTTGCCGAAGATGTGGAGGGTTTTGGGTTGGGAACGGCCGTATTGGTCCAAATGGCGCACGGGCAGGCTGTTGCCGATGAGCAGATTGGCGTCTTCGGGCAACATTTCTAGCAGGGTGGCGATGGCGGTGCCGTCGAACCAGTGCTGGCGGAGCTGGGCTTGCAGCGTGTGCCAGGTGGCTTTCTCGGTGGCGTGGATGGTTTGCGGCCAGGCGGGGTCGGGCTGGTGGTTTTGCAGGCGGGTGGCGAGGGTTTGGCAAACGGCCGTTTCGTTCAGCTGCCAAAAGTGGGTGGTGCGCTGGCTGTCGTCGGCCCAGACGCCATTTTCGCGGATGTGCAGCCGGAACGCCGGGCTGATTTTGTCCAGGTAGCCGTTGAGCCATTTGCTGGTCGGCACCTGCCCAAACCGCACAATCACTTCTGGTTCTGGCCAATCAAGGTTTTGCTGCAAAAATGTTTCGTAGCCGCTGATGATTATTTCATCAACAGATTTCGCAGATTTCACAGATTTTTCTTTGCTTCAATTTTTCGTCCTCCGCCCCTCTGCGTTAAAAATCGCACGCCCGAAAGCGGATCTGCCAGAAGCGGGTAGCCGGTTTGCCGGGCCAGGGCGGTTACCGCTGCCGGGAACGCCCCGCCGGGGCAGCGCGGGCCGCAGATGATGAGTCCGTGGGGGTGTTGGGTGAGAACGGCCGTTAGCCACTCCATCTGCTCATCTGTGGGTGCGAGACTGCCAGAGGAATAATTAATTGTGAATTGTGAATTGTGAATTGTGAACGGATTACTGATTACCGAATACTGTTCACCGATTACCGGTTCCAGCGGTTTGCGGAAGGGAAAATTGACATGCACCGGCCCTTTGCGCAGTCCATTGGCGGTGGTGTAGGCGCGAACGGCCGTTGTTTGCACGTGTCGCAGGGCAACGTCGGGCGCATCTGCTTGGGGGATGGGCATATCGACTGACCAGAGCACCTGATCGCCAAAAATCTTCACCTGGTCGATGGTTTGGTTGGCCCCGCTGTGGCGCAGCTCGTGGGGGCGGTCGCCGGTGAGGATGAGCAGGGGTACCTGGCTCATGTGGGCTTCGACGATGGCGGGGAAGTAGTTGGAAACGGCCGTTCCTGACGTACAGACCAGCGCCACCGGCTTGTCGCTGGCCAACGCCATCCCCAGCGCATAAAACCCTGCGCCGCGTTCATCAATGTGCAAAAATGTCTCAATCCCCGGATGCGCCTCAAACGCTAGCGTCAACGGCGTCGATCGCGATCCTGGCGAAATGACTACGGCGTCCAGCCCGGCGGCGGCCAAACCGTCCACAAATATTGCCGCGTCCCGCAAGTTGGGATTTTGGAATGGTAAGTGGTTAATTGTTAATGGTAAATGGTTATTTGTCATTTATTGTGGCTCGTTTTGCTTTGGCGGTGGCGATGCTGGCACCGAAAATGCGGCACAGTTGTTCGCACTCCTGGTGTAGTTCCTGAAGCCGGACCGCAGGCATGATGTTGGCTTCCATCAAAATGCGCAGCCAAATTCTGGACTCGTTCATTTCTTTCAACCCTAGCTTCATTTTGTGAATAAAATCTCGGTTGCTTTCTGCGTTTCTGGCTTCGGCATAATGGGCGGCAGGCGCGGTGCCGCTGCGCAGCAACTGCCCCGCGAAATGATTCCCCGTCCGTGAACTGGGCAAATTGTCGCAAAGCGTCACAATCCGCACCGCAAACGCAATCAACCTATCCTCAATATCTTGTCCTCTCGCCATCGTAAAACCTCCTTACACGACACGACTTTAACCATTAACAATTTACCATTAACCATTAACCATTCCCAACGCATTTAGCATCGGCCGGAACTTCAACGCCGTCTCGTCCCACTCGGCTTGCGGATCGGAGTCGGCGACGATGCCCGCGCCGGCGTAGAGCCAGACGCGGCGGTCCTGGGTGATGGCGGAGCGGATGGCGACGCCAAATGCGCCGTCGAGGTGGTGGTCCAGCCAGCCAACGGGTGCGCCGTACCAGCCGCGCGGCACCGGTTCCGCCTGGCTGATGAGTGGTATGGCCAGTTCGCGCGGCTGCCCGCCCAGTGCCGGGGTGGGGTGCAGGGTTTGCAGAATCGGCAGCACGCCATCGGCCTGCTTGAGCGTGGCCTGAATCGGGGTGAATAGATGCTGGATGTAGCCCAGTTGGAGGATGCCGGGCTCGTCCGGGATGGTCAGTTCACTGGTTAAAGGTGCCAGCCGCCGCCGAATGGATTGGACGACGAGGGCGTGTTCGTGCTGGTTTTTGGTGGAGTTGAGCAGTTCCTGGGCCAGGGCGTCATCTTCGGCCGGGGTTTTGCCGCGACCGATTGAGCCTGCCAGACCCATTGTGTGCAGGGAACGGCCGTTCACCCCCACAATCAGCTCTGGCGTCGCGCCGTAAAAGGCATGAAACGGCCGTGGCTCAAACAAAAAGCGATAACAGTCCGGGTAGGTGGCATTCAGGTAAGCCAACGCGCCATCCACATCCACCTTTTGCCCATACCGTATCTCGCACACGCGGGACAGCACCGCCTTGTTCAGCGGGCCATTTTGCATTGTTTGCGTAGCCTGCCGGATCATCTTTTCCCACTCTTCATAGCTCATGGGATAGTCGATCTGCTGCGCCTTAGCTTTTTCTTTGCTCCCTTTTACCCCTTTGCTCCTTTGCGTCAAAAAAAGTTCCAACCGCGCCGCCAACGCCACCGCAGTTCCGGCAGCAAACTCTCCGGCGCTTCGTCTGGGGGCAGGATGGCGTTGAGCGTGAGCCAGCTTTGGCCATCTTGCTGGGCGAGTTGGTAATGGGGCAGGATGAATTGGGCTGGGTAATGGATCGACCAGGTGTTGTCGGGCGTGAAGTCGTCGATGAAGGCGAAGCCGCCGAAAAGACGGGGGCCGGGCAACGGCCGTTCCGCACCCCCGCCGCTATCAATCACCGCCTCGGCAAACAGCGCCTGCGCCTGCGCTTGGATTTGCTCAAAGCGGCCCTGCCCCCAGGCAAATAGATCGGCGGCGATGCCAAAGCCAGCCAGCGTCAGCCCGCCGTTGGCCTCGCCCCAAAAAAAGCGCGGCTGGCCGAGGGCGTGTTGCAGGAAGACGGCCGTTTCCACCCCAGGGGCAGGGATGGAGACGGAGAGGAGACGGCCGTTTTGGGGAGACTGGAGATTGGAGATTGGAGATTGCTCGTCTTCCCCTAATCGCCAATCCTTCGGCCCGCTCAGGACAGGTTTTCTAATCTCCAATCTCTTCTTTTTCAAACCCCACACTCCTTAGCAAAACCGGCAGCAAAGAATCCATAATCCGCTCCGGTTCCGGCTCACCGGTGTATACCCAGCGAATAATCACGCCATAAATCGCCCCCATCCAGGCGTATGAGACCAGTTCAACATCCGTCGGCGCAATGTCTCCCACGTCGATCGCTTCTTGCAGGTAGATGGCAATCAGGTCGGCAAAGCGGTCGTTGACCTCGTTGCGCTTATTCTCGAACGTGGTGCCCAGGCCGACGGCCTGCACCAGCAGCAGCTTGGCCGGGCGGCGGTATTTGCCGAAGGTGGTCAGGCAGGTTTCCAGCGCCACGCGCACCCGGTTGATGCCCACTTCTTCTTGCTGAATCGCTTCTGTCACGCGCCGCTCTAGCAAATCGGCAAACTGGTCTACCAGCGCCAAAAAGAGCCGCTCCTTGTTGGGAAAGTGGAAGTAGATCGAGCCTTTGGAGGTTTGCGACTCGTCTACGATTTCATCCATTTTGGTGTTGTAATATCCCTTGCGGGCAAAAACAGTCAGCGCCGCATCCAGAATGCGGGTGCGGGTTTGGTCGGGGTCTCGTTTGGGGATGGGGTCGTTCATTTTTTTTCTCGTTGCGCAGTTAGACTTCAAAAGTCTTATATATTTTTGTGTTAGCCAGGTTGGTTGTAAGACTTTTGAAGTCTTGCATTGAACCGACTGGTCAGTCTACTAATTCCACCCCTGAAAATAGCACAAAACGGCCGTTTTGTGCAGGGTCTATTAAGGTCTGTTTAGCCAGGAAACGGTGTTACAATGTGTCACGTTGCTGTCACAACGGTGTGGCATTGTTCCCCAAACGTTCCTCAAAGGTGAAAAAGGAGATATATGATGTTGATGGATAATTCCCAGGATTGGCAAGCAAGAATGGATTCATTGCTAACTGCCGCTGCGGAAACGGCCGATGTGATGCTCCCGGTGCTTGAATCGCACATCGTGGATATTGCTCGTGTTTTTGGGGCGCAAGATGACCCTGAGGCCGCAGATGACCCGTTTACGGCCGTTCAGGTTTTATTGGGTGCAGAGACACCAGGTGATTTTTTGCAAAAGGCCGCAGCGCAGCGCCCCCAGACCGTACCAGAAGCGTTACGCGATTTCCAGAGACGAGATTTTTATCAATTGGTAAAGGAAACCCTTCAGCTTGTTTACTGTGTGGATTTGCTTGCAGCGCTCTCTACCTTTGCCGACGAAGGGTTTGACTTTTTCATGGAAGGGTTCTACACCAATAAGAACCTCCCCATATCGCCAGAGGTTCCGCCACGAACCGTTATGCGTACCCTCGTCGATCAGGCATCCTTTGATCTGAGTGTTATCCAGCACGCTATCAACCAACGTCGTCGCCAGGAGAATGGGCAGGCGATGTTGCAGGGATGCACCTTATCCATGGCGGATCAGTTAGCCCAACTGGCAATGGGATTGGCCATAGACGCTGGCTATTTACCAGAAGAAACGCGCATCATCACTTATCTCGCCCAATCTATCCGTGCTCGCCTGGTGCCGTATTCACATACCTTGCTGATCAGCATCCCTTATTCCGCCTTGCACTCTGGCATCAACCCGTCGCGCAACTATTTGGCCATTCCGCATGAAATTGGGCACCATCTTTATTGGAATGGCACCCATCCCGAATCAAAATTGACGATGCGTGAACATTTGCTGAAAAAGGCAGATGAGGCAGGGATGAAATCCGATGATTGGCGTTTGCATTGGCTAGAAGAGATTTTTTCCGATGCGTATGCGCTGGTGTTGGCTGGGCCGGTTATCGCACTGGATTTTCAGGATATGCTGGATGATGATATGTCCGACCATTTTCGGGAAGACACAGACAAGCATCCGATACCGGAGATACGGCCGTTTATCCAAACACAAATCCTGCGCCAGCTCACCGATGAAAATGGCACCGTTATGTATGACAACGAATGCAAACAGCTAGACGACAATTGGCGATCCTGGATCAAAAAGCATCCCCTAAAAGCCAGCTACCCCTCATTGACCAGACCAAGCCAAAGCTGGGCCAAACAATTCTGGATGATTTGGCCCCGCTGATCACCATCATCCTGAACACCCTGACAGATATTCTGCCCGAAGAAAAAGAGTACATCGGCATGGAAAACTCAAACGATGTAAGCTTGCTGTTTACAGAATTCCAAAGCTATGAAATGCCAGATGATGACTTCGACCTGGTAAATTCCTTTTTTGGATGGCGTTGCGACCGATGAGGACGAAGATGCCATATTGGAAAGCAGCCCGGACATCTCGTTTTGGGAGCATGTTACCTCAGTTACCCATAAGAAGCGTGAGGAAATAAAAACGGCCGAATGGATGCAGCTTCTCCGCTCACACGGCTGGTCCAGCGAAGGCCCCTTGTCTGACGGCGGGGCAACCACAACCGGTACTGGTACCGGTACCAGTGGCTCTACAAAAGGAGGCGGTAACTCTTAATTATTGGAGGCAAGCTGCGCATATTTTTCGAGAATTAGACGGTTTTCAGGCACGTTGTTTAAAAATGAGTCGCGGCTTTGTAAATCTGGAATGTTGTTCGCCTGATTTTGCAGCTGTTGATACGCTTTTTCCAGAACCTGTTCTGCCAGTGGGTGCCGGTAAAAATCTAGCAGCGTATGACACAGCCAGTAAAACCCAAAGGGATCCCCCAACCCATCGAGCACCTGCTCAGAAAATTCAGCCATGACGAGTTCCAGCCCAGCCTGCGCCTCGTCATGGCTGCCTTTTAGGTGCGCAATGTGAGCCAACCCCAGGTGTGGCGGCAGTAAGTGGTGCGTTTCTTGGTTTAACTCGTAACGCAAGCGCAGAGCCAGGCGCAAATTTTGTTCTGCCAGCGCCAAATCATTGAGCGCGATCAGCGTTTCCGCGTAGACGGGGCGTGTATAGGCCTCTATAAAACGCAAACCAAGCGCTTCAGCCATGTGCAGACATTGTTCAAAAAATGGTTTCGCTTCGGCAAAGCGGGTTTGTTTGGCGTACACTTCACCAAGGTTGTTAAGATTAATAATTTCACGCTGCCGCTCCCCCGTTTCTCGACGTAATGCCAACGAACGTTGATAATAATTTTCCGCTCGATCGTATTGTCCAAGCATGTGGGCAATGGTTCCCAAATTATTAAGGACAACACCAATGCCCCGCCGGTTCCCAATATCCTGGTAAAGCGTAAGGGCATTTTCTAACAGCTCTTGCGCCAGGCCATACTCATTTTGGTGGCCCGCTAAAATCCCCAAACTGTTGATGGTAAAGGCTTCCCGGTGGCGATCGTTCAGCTCTTGCGCCATTTTTAGAACCTGTTGTTTTAACTGGCTGCTGCTGGCGTAATCGCCACGTTTTAAGGCAATTTCGCCAAGATTAAAAGCGCATCCGCCTCTGGCCCTTGTTCCCCGAGTTGGCGGTAGAGGGACAGCGCCTGATTGATTTTTTGTTCTGCCTCGTTGGCGTCACCCTGCCAATGCAAGGCGGTGCCCCAAAAGGAGTACGCATTGGCAATAAACTTTTGGTGGCCGATGGCTTCGGCCAGGGCCAGGCATTTTTGGGCGGCAGTAATTTCGCCGGGGTAGTCGCCAATTTCTTCGGCGTAGCGGGCCTGTACCAGATAAACCTCGGCCTGTTTGGCTTTGTCCTGGCTTTGCTGGGCCAGTTCGGTTAGCTGCTGCACCAGGGCGGCCTGTTCGCTGCGCTTGCCTTGCCAATGGTAGATTTTTTCCTGGGCCAGCAGCAGTTGGTAGCGGGTTTGGCTGTCTTCTGGCGGGGTGAGGGGCGGGGAACGGCCGTAATGACTGAGCGCCTCGTTATTTTGGTACGCTTCGCGGGCGGTGTCCCCGGCCAGGTGCAGGTAGTGGCGGGCCTTCTCGGTGAGGTTGGCCTGCTCGGCGTGGTAAGCCAGCTGGCCAAAGTGGGGCGTCTGGTCGTGGGCGTAGAGCGTTTCCAGGGCGGCAACGGCCAGCGTGTGCAGCGCCTGCCGCCGGGCGCGCAGCTGCATCTTGTACGCCGCGTCGCGCACCAGGGCGTGCCGGAACAGGTAGCGCAGCTCGGTGATGGCGGCCCAAATGGTGGCTTGCTCGGCGTCGCGCAAAATGGTGTCGAAGGCTGGCTCATCTTGCAGCATCAGCGCAAGCAGCCGGACTTCAAATTCTCGGCCCAAAACGGCCGCATGCTGCACCCCGTTTTTCACTTTGGCCGTCAATCGGTCCAGGCGGGCCACCAGCAGGGCGTGGACATCGCGGGGGAGGACGGTTGGCTGAACGGCCGTTACCATCCACCCCTCCGCCGTTTGCCGCAGCAAATGCTGCTCTTCCAGGTAGCGCACAATCTGCTCCGTAAAGAACGGATTGCCTTCGCCACGGGCGGTGAGCAATGTTTGCAGGCTGGGGGCGATGGGTCCGCCCAGCAGGTCGGCGGCCAGCTGGTTTAGTTCTGGCGGGGTGAGCTGCCCCAGTTGGATAGTTTGCCAGGGGATGCTGCCGGGTTCGGCTTCGCTTTGCTGCTCTGGGCGGCTGGTGGCGAGGATGGCCAGGGGGTAGTGGGTGTCGGGAACGGCCGTTACCGACAGCCACAGCTGCTGCAAAAATTGGCGCGAATCATCATCCAGCCAATGCACATCTTCGATGACCAGCAGGGTGGGCTGCTGCAAACTTTCTGCCTGGAGCAGGGTGGTGAGGGCGGTGAGGCTGTTTTCAAAGCGGCCCTGCGGCTCCAGCTGGGCGTAGAGCGAGCGAGGCCAGTGCAAATCGACCAGTGCGCCCAAAAAGGAGCGGGTGCGGGCCAGTTCGTTGGCCAATTTTTCCGACCTGGTCCGGGAAATGAGGTCAAACAGTTTCTCATCAAACTGATCTTTGTTCTCGGCCTCGCTGTGGTGGGACGATTGGTTGAAGTAGCGGTGCAGCCAGTAGCGCAGCGGGTTGAGCGACTGGCGCAAAATTTGGTCGGTTTGACAGAGGAAAATTTGGTGCGGCCCAAAGTCGGCAGTGAGCTGCTGGAAGAAGGTGTGCAGCAGGCGGCTTTTGCCGATGCCGGCTTCGCCTTCGATGCGCATGGCCCCGGCGGGACGGCCGTTCCGCAACGGCGCGATAAACGCATGCAGCTGGGCCAGCTCTGCCTGCCGCCCCAGCGTTTGCCCGGTGAAGATGGGAACGGCCGTTTCCAAGCGACCCAACAGCCGGTAAACGGGCTGCGCTGCGGCAAAGCCTTTGAACGGCAGCTGCCCGACGAGCTGCATCTCGAACTGGGTTTGGGCGCGTTGAAAAATTGGCCCGTCCAGCCAGATGTCGCCCGGCGGGGCGCTGGTCATGAAGCGGGCGGCCAGGTTGACGCCGCTGCCGTAGCAGGTGAACTCCTCGTGCAGCGGCGAGCCGATAAAGCCCGCGTGGGCCACCCGGTAAGTGACGCCCGCCCGAATGGGCATTGCGCTTTGCTGACGCAGCGCCAGCAAAAAGCTCAGCGCCCGCTCGATGTCGGTTTCGTGGGCGATGGGCGCGCCCCAGAAGAGCAGCAGCGTGCAGCCCTTGTCGCCAAAATCGAGCCGACTGGTGACGCTGCCAAACTGGCCTTGCAGGGCAAACACGGTCTGCATGAACGGTTCCAGCCCGGCTTCGTCGTGCATTTCTGGCAGGCTGATGAAGACGTTGACGATTTGGCGGAATTCGCCTTGCAGCTGCTGGGCGATGAGCGTTTGGGGGAAAAAGTGGCCGAGCAGCGGCAGGTTGGGCGTGGGCGGGGTGAACGGTCGGGCGGGGGTGAGCTGGTGGGGACGGCCGTTTAGCACCCAAAACGAATCACGCGGGGCCAAACTCAGCTCATCGGCCAAAGCGGCGACCAGGGGGGCGGTGAGCACAATCTCACCCGGCTGGGCGGCTTGTTGGGCGAGGGCGCAATCTTCAACGGCCGTTCCCCGAAAATAAAACGCCGCCCGCTCCTGCGCCGCATTGCTGATGATGCCCCAGCTGGCTTCTCCCAGCGCCAGCCCCAATTTGGCCGTCATCTGGAAATCGCCGTAGGGGGTGTGGCTGGTGGGATGGCGGCGCAAATGGTCTTGCGCTTGCCAGGCGGCGGTGAGCGCCTGCCGGGCGGCCTGGGCTGCGGAGCCAAATTGGTCGATTGGGAAGAAGGCGGTGAACGCATCCCCGGCAAAGTTGCTGATGAAGCCGCCCTGCTCAAACACGCTGCGCACCAGCGGTTCAAAATGCCCAACATCACCGAGGCCATCACTTCGGAGCCGTGCTGGCCGTGCTGCATGAGGGTTTCCATGAGCTGGGTAAAGCCAGAGACGTCGATGAAGAGGCCAACGGCCGTAAACGTCCCCCGTTGTTGGCTTTGTTCAAACTGCTCAAGGATGAATTGCGGAACCAGATTGTGCATGTTTGTTTCCAGGTTGCTGCTCCTGCCCAAGTTTACCATGTGAGTGGGTGGGTGGGCGAGTGGGCGGGCTGGATTTTCTGTTTCACGTTCACGCGAAGGCGCAAAGTTTATTTTCTTTGCGCCTTCGCGTGAGATTACTTTATACGGATAGGAGGTATGCACTTGGAACATTTTTCGACACGAATAGCACGAATTTCACAAATAATCTCGAAAAATTCGTGTGGATTCGTGTGATTCGTGTCAACTGCGTAACTCCTGACGGATTGGTTGCTAGGGGGTGTGCCGAGGTGAATTGCTTTGGCATAGATCATTCGCCACCGCCTCGCCCCTACGGAACCGTTTGCTATAATCTTCCCTCATGACCGATTCAACACAACCTTCATCTTCCCTCAAAAAGGCGTGGCTGGATGCCGCCCGCCCGCGCACGCTGCCGTTGGCGCTGTCCTGCATTGCCCTGGGCAGCTTTTTGGCCGCCGCCGATGCTGCCTACAGCTGGCCGATTACGACGCTTTGTTTGGTAACGGCCGTTTTCCTGCAAATCCTCTCCAACTTAGCCAACGATTACGGTGACTCCGTCCACGGAGCCGACCACGTGCAGCGCGAAGGGCCGCAGCGGGCCGTACAGTCGGGCCAGATTACGGCGGCGACGATGCGCCGGGCGATGGTTTTGTTTGCGGCGCTGTCGGCGGTGAGCGGCCTGGCGCTGATTTGGCTGGCGTTTGGGGCGGATGGGCTGGTGTGGCTGCTCATTTTTGTGCTGCTGGGCGGTGCGTCCATCTGGGCAGCGGTGAACTACACGGCGGGCAGCAAGCCGTACGGCTACGCGGGCTGGGGCGATCTGTTTGTGCTCATCTTTTTTGGCTGGGTGGGGGTGCTGGGGCCGTACTTTTTGATGGCTCAATGGCTCAACTGGACGCTGCTCCTGCCTGCCACCAGCTGTGGCTTGCTGGCGGTGGCCGTGCTCAACGTCAACAACATCCGCGACATTCAGTCGGACCGGTTGGCGGGCAAATTTTCCATCCCGGTGCGGCTGGGGCCAAAGCGTGCGCGGGTTTATCATTGGATTTTGTTGGGAACGGCCGTATTCCTAGCCACCCTCTACGTTTTGCTCACCTTCACCAGCTATTGGGCGTTTTTGTACCTGTTGGCGGTGCCGCTGTTGGTAAGGAATGGAACGGCCGTACAAAACACCTTCTCCCCCCTCAAGCTCAACCCCTTGCTCAAGCAGATGGTCCTTTCTGCCCTGGCGTTTAACTTGCTGCTGGGGCTGGGTCTGATTTTGTAATCGGTAATCGGTAATCGGTGAACGGTAATCGGTGAACGGTAATCGGACAACCGATAACTGATTACCGAATACGGCTTACCGTGCCCGAACCATAAAGTGCGAAAGATGAGATCGTAAGTAACGTCAGGAAACCAGCCAAAGATTTGCAGCCAATTGATAGCTTCCCCCATTTACAACAGACCCTCCCGTGCTGTGGGCGGGTCTTCTAAATCGCGGGCTGTGGCCGGTGTCCTTACCGTGCCACTTTCTTGTCCAGTTATTGAGGTTGCGAAATAGAGATGGTTTAGCTGGGGAACGGCCGTATCCCACCTGCTTCCTTTTGCTTTTTTACTTGGGGAGGGAACGGCCGTTTCCCAACCAACTTGTGCTAATATTCAGCAGTTCCAAATGACAAAGTAGGCGGCCCGGCCTCTGGCCGGGCCGCAGCCGGGGTAATCGGTTAACCGATAACTGATTACCGATTACTGGCTAACCGAATCCGCGCCATGAAGTGACTGTCCGCCAAACGGCCATCTCCAAAAGCGTGCCGCCGTTTCGTCCCCTCAATTTCAAAGCCAAATTTGTGGTAGAGGCGCACCCCGGCAGGGTTGTCTGTGTTCACCTCCAGCTCGATGCGCTGCACGTTGAGCCAGGTGTCGGCCAGATCAATAACAGCGGCCATGAGCCTGCTGCCGATGCCCTTGCCCCAGTAGGCGGGATGCACCATCATGCCCAGCCCGGCGGTGTGGCTGGTGCGCGGCATATCAGATTGGTACAGGGTGATCATACCGACGGTACGGCCGTTCACCACCGCCACAAAGCGATGCAACAGCTTGTTCACCGTCTCCAGCCGCGACTGCGTCAGGCTGAGCTCCTGGCTGGGCATTTGCAGCGTGGTGCGGGCGACCAGCGGATGGCGGAAGCAGGCGTGCAAATCGTCCACGTCGCCAATGAGCGGCGGGCGGATGATCACATCCTGCGGCGAAAAATCGGCCAGCGGGGGTGGGGCGGGTGGCGCGGCGGGCTGGGCTGGGCCGGGGAAATTGCCGTGCAGTCGGGCCATCACGTAATCATCGAAGAAACGGCCGTCTCCAAAAGCCACCTTGCGCCGCATCCCTTCCTGCTCAAAGCCAAACTTTTGGTACAGATGAATGGCGGGCTGGTTGTGGGTGTACACCTCCAGCTCGACGCGGCTGAGGTTGAGCCAGTTGTCGGCCAAATCCAGGGCGGCGGCCATGAGCTGGCTGCCCACGCCCTGGCCCTGTGCGTCTGGGTGCACCATCATGCCCAAACGGCCGCTGTGGTGCAGCCTGGCCCGCATGTTTTGGGTCATGTGAATGGCTCCGAGCAGACGGCCGTTTTGCACCGCCACCAGGCGATGCCGCCCTGGCACCTCTTTTGTGGCCCACGCTTTGGCGTCGGCCAGCTCCATGCTGGGCAGCTGCAGCAGCATCTCCGCCACCTGCGGGTGGCTGACAATGGCGTGTTGTTGGAGGGCGTCTGTGGGGTGGAACGGCCGTATCTCCACCGCGTTCAGCTGAATGGGCAAATGGGTCATTGGCATCTCCTGGGGTATGTGGGCCAATTTTTCACACAATTTTCACTCCTCATGAGCAAATATCGTCGATTATTTAGCCAATGGTAAGCATGTTGTTAAGTGTGCAATCATACGCTTTACCCATTTCGAGGCAAGAGAATTCCCGCTTGAGACCCTATGGCAAAAATGGAAGCCTTACTCATTGAATCCGATGCAGCAACCAACACCCGGGCGACGCCCGACAATTCACGCGCCGATAGCTCATACCCCTCTTTGACAAGGGCCTTTGATGCCGTTGCGCTAAACAATTTGCCGCCCGTTACCCTGGGATTAAGCCTGTTTCACTTCTTCCTGGCAGCCTCTTATGCCATTTTCCTGGCACCAGGCATCAAAGAAATTATTGTCTCGCTGGTAACGGGAACGGCCATCATCTTGTTGGGCCTCTACGCCTGGCTCCGCATCCGCAGCATCCCCACCAGATGGGCCCAGCCACTTGGCGTTGTCATTGCCACCGTCTCCATTGGCAACATTTTTGTGCATCTTCACCTCTCTTTAGAGCCTCGGCAAACTGGCATGATCATGTTTTTGCTCATTGGCATGAGCGCCTATTTGCTTTCTATGCGCTGGATCAGCCTGGTTTTGATTGGCACATTGGGCGGCTGGCTGCTTGTGGTTTCCGGTTGGGATGTCACCGCTTCGCTTATTTATCATGGCATTTTGCTAATTTTGAGCGTGGGGCTTTCAATGGTGGTGTTTTACGTGCGTCGCCAATCGGTAGTGCGGTATGAGCTGTTGCGCTGGGAAGATAGCCAGCGGCGTGAACAGCTTCAGCGTCGGGCCAAGCAGATGGAAACCAGCATGTCGCTGGGGCAATACATCACCTCGATTCTGGATTTGGATGCGCTGCTACAAACCGTTGCCGAGCTGATCAAGGCCCAATACAACCTTTATTATGTGGCTGTCTATTTGCTTGATTCGCAGATGGAGGGGTACCTGGTGCGGCGGGTAGGGGTGGGCGGTAATGTGCCGGGGCAAAAGCAGCGGCCTCAGATGCGCATTCGGGTTGGGCGTGAAGGGTTGATTGGCTGGGTGGCGGGAAACGGCCGTCACCTGCTGGTGAATGATGTGTTGCAAGACAGCCGCTACATCCCCCACGATCTTGTCTCGCAAACCCGCTCTGAGCTGGATTTGCCTTTGCGGGCAGGCCGCCGTTTGATTGGGGTATTGAGCCTGCAAAGCAGCCAGGCGGCCGCTTTTAACCCGGATGATGTCCCCTTTTTGCAATCTCTGGCAGATCAGGCGGCCATTGCCATCGACAATGCCCATTTATACCAGAGTGAGCGTACCGCCCGCAGCCTGGCGGAGACCATGCACAAGATGGGGCGGGCACTCACCGGCACGTTGGAGTGGAACGAGGTGCTGGAGCTGATCCTGGGCCAGCTGGCCGAACTGGTGGCGTATGACCGTGGTTCGGTGTTTGTGCGCCAGGGTGAGCAGCTAAACCTGGTGGCGGCGCGTGGGTTCCCCTCTGCTGCCCAGCCCAGCCAGATTGCCATTTCGTTAGAGAATGAAAGCATTTTCCGTGAGATTTATGAAACGAAACGGCCGTTGTTCATCCCCGATGTGCTGCAATGGCCAGATTGGCAGCAAATTGATGCCCTGCCCCTGGCCCGTGCCTGGTTGGGCGTGCCGCTCATCCACGGCCAGGAAGTGGTGGGCATGCTCTCGCTGACCCGCGAAACAACCACCCCCTTTACTCATGAATCTATTGATTTGGCCACCACCTTTGCCGCCCAAGCGGCCGTAGCCCTGGAAAACGCCCGCCGCTTCGACAAAACGACCCGTTTTTCACAGCAGTTGGAATATGAGGTCGCCCAACGCACCCAGGCCATTCAAGAAGCGTATGCCCAGCTAGAGCAGCTAGACCGGGCCAAAACCGACTTTATTGCGATTGCTTCGCATGAACTGCGCACCCCGTTAACCATTTTGCGCGGCTACAGCCAGATGCTGTTCCAGCAAAACAGCGTGAAGCAAGATGAACAAATTGAAATGCTGGCCGAGGGCATTCAATCTGGCGCGATGCGGCTAGAAGAAGTGATTGGCAGCATGTTGGAAGTTGCCAAGATTGATAATCAGGCGTTGCAGTTGTATCCCAAAATGTTCTCCCTGTCGCGCCTGTTCAACCGGCTGGCAGATCTATTTGCCGTTGCGCTGAGAGAGCGAAGCCTGACCCTGGTTGTGGCCAACATCGACCAGCTGCCCCCCCTGGAAGCGGACCCAGAAGCGCTGGAAAAGGTGTTTTACAATCTCCTGATCAATGCCATCAAATACACGCCAGACGGCGGGACGATTCATGTATCTGGCATTTTGCATCATGCCAATGGCCACCGCACCCAGGCCGACAAGGTAGAAATTCGGGTGCGCGACAACGGCATTGGGGTGGACCCAGAAATGCACGAACTGGTGTTTTCTAAGTTTTACCAGACGGGGGAGGTGTCGCTGCATTCTTCAGCCAAGACAAAATTTAAGGGGGGCGGGCCGGGCCTGGGGCTGGCCATCACACGAGGGATTGTTGAGGCACACGGCGGCAAAATCTGGCTAGAAAGCCAAGGCCACAATGAAGATACCTGCCCCGGCACCACCTTCCACGTGCTGCTGCCGTTGGCTTCTCACGGGATGGCAGAGTTGGTGCGATAATCAGCCGGGTCACACCATTCACCATTCACCATTCACCATTAATTCCCTTCTGCCGGAACAAGTTCAATTTCAAACAGGGTGGGCCATAACTTGCCGGTGATGAAGAGACGGCCGTTTTCCGCATCATACGCAATGCCATTGAGCACATTGGCTGGTTGGGTAAGCGTGGCCGGGTCTAGCAGCCCAGTGAAGTCTATGCTGCCCACCACTTGTCCCGTGGCTGGATCAATGCGCACGATGCGGTCTGTTTGCCAGATGTTGGCCCATACTTCTCCATTGATGTATTCCAGTTCGTTGAGCATGGGTACCGGGCCGTTGGCATCTTGCACCGTGATGCGCCCCACCTCGGCGAAGGTTTCTGGGTGGCGGAAGTAGAGGGTGGCGCTGCCGTCGCTCATGATGAGGCAACGGCCGTTGTGGGTGATGCCCCAGCCTTCCGTTTCGTATTCCCAGGTGTTCAGCAGCGCAAAGCTCTCTTTGTCGTACACAAAAGCGACGCGGTTTTGCCAGGTGAGCTGGATGAGTTTGTCTTGCCACAGCACCAGCCCTTCGCCAAAATATGGCTCATCCAGGTTGATCAGCTGCTCTGGCTGGCCGCTGGCCAAAGCGACGCGCCGCAGGGTGGAGGGGTAGCGCCCTGTGCTTTCGTACAGCACGCCGTCTACAAAAAGCAGCCCCTGGGTGAAGGCGGTGGGGTCGTGGGGGTAGCGGTTGAGCACCCGGTAGCTGTAGCTGGGCACGGTGGCGGGTGGGGCAACGGCCGTTTCGGCGAACGGTTCGCAGGCGGGAACGGCCGTTGCCGTGGGCGCTGCTGTTTCAACAACTGCCACTGGTGTTGGCTGGCTAGGGCTGGTGCAGGCGGTGATGAGGGTGAGGGTGAGAACGGCCGTTGCCAGCCCCAAACAAAAAATGTGTGGAATACGTAATTTACTCATCGCGCCATTTTACCAACGATTGTGCTTTCCTTCAGCTAGCTGGATTGGTGGGGTATATGGCAGTAGCGCGTGTTTGGCGAGACGGCCGTTGCCAAATCACCCACTCCGCCACAACCACATTGATCAGCCAGCCAGCCCCCATCATCACCGCCCGCGAAAGTTCATCCGGCGCGCCGCCGTTGCCGAGCAACAGCCAGGGGAGGTGGGTGAACACCTGCGTGCCCGCCCCCAGGCCGATGGCGTAATCGCGGATCATCCACGCGCCGTGTGCAGCAAACGCCCGCTGCCGCGCCGCCAATGCGCCCCGGACAATAAACAGCAGCATCGCCGTGCCAAAAAAGAGCCGTAGCCAGTACAGAATAACGCCATCTCCCGCTGGCCAGGGGTAAAACCGAGCCATCCACAAGCCAGACAGCGCCGCCGCTACGCCTGCTGGCACCAAAACCGATCGGCCCAGCCAGCGGTGCCAGCGGGGTCGCCAATGGCGGAAGCTGGCGCTGAACTGAAACGCGCCCAGCAGCGAATAGAGCGTGGCGCCAATAATGTGCAGCATCACTGGCAGCGGGGCGGCAAAAAAGCGGGCATTTTCGGACGTCACTTCGGTGCCGCCAGCTAGTTGGGTTAGGCGAGTGGCCCCGGCAATCACCGGCACGGCACTCAGTAAAACCAGCCCCAGCGGCACGCGCCACGCTTGCCAGGTTGAGGTTTTTTTACTTGTTTTCATGGTTTGTTTCCTGAATTTTGTGTTGTACAGGCAGCGTTATAGATGAGACGGCCGTTCTCTCGAACGGTGCCCCGATGAGAAAGCTATGCAACTGCCTGGTAGAAAGTTTAGTTGGTTAAAATTGGCCGACTACCGAGCGTTTTAGATTGGTCTGCGAGGTGTGGTTCTGTGTGGCGCAGCAGAAAGATGCCTACCCAGATGAACCAGATGATGGAGCCGAGGCCAAAGGCGATGCCAAAATCGTGGAGGGGGGGAACGGCCGTAACCACGCCAGACGCCCCAACCAGGCAGCCCAGAACGTTTAAACCTTTGGGTAACCGGCCGGTTTGCCAGCCCGCCAGGCTCAACAGCAGCACCCAGATGCCGCCCGGCAGCTCAATGGCGCCCCCCAGCCCGTCGGCGATTGCCGAAAGCGCCAGCCAGACGGTGGTCGCTTGGGCTGGGTCCTGGGCGTACAAAGCCACGATGACGCGCTGGTTGTGTAGCAGCAGCAGCCCGCTGCCAATAACGGTGACCGTCCAGATGATGCCGAAAACGGCCGTAACCTGCGCCAGCGCCGGGGCGCTATCCTTCAGCCGTTCATGTAGCCCCAACACCAGCGGCACCATAAACACCCCAGCCACCAGATAGATCAGCAGATGCCATGCATACAGCAGCGCCTGATTGTCCATCATAAACGCCAAATATTGCTCAGGGGCCACTTCCAAATAAGGTGCCAGGTAGGTAAAAGCGATGCTCAAGCCGATAATGTAGGCGGCAGCGTTAACCAGAGCGGCCGCGCCGCCCGCTTTTTGTAACTTATTCATTTTGTTCTCCTTTAAAATTTATTGGGAATATGCGTCAATCAAAATTGATCCTTTTTGGGATCGTAACTAAAAACTTCTTCCAGCGGCGATTCAAAAACGTGGGCAATGCGAAACGCCAGTTCCAAAGAGGGTGGGTAATGCCCTTTTTCGATGGCGATGATGGTTTGACGGGTGACGCCCACTTTTTTGGCCAACTCTTTTTGCGTCATCTCATTATGAAAAAAGCGCAGCTTGCGAATATTGTTGCTGATTGCGGTGTCGGCCATGTTAGAACCCCCTCCGGTAGAGCAGCAGTCTGGAAATATCTCCCACAATTTGGGCCAACACGCCAAAGAAGATGAGCAGCGAAAACATGATCAGCGGCGGCTGCCCGAAGGCGAAGGTGAGCATCGCTACCAGGACGCCCAGCGAATAGACGGTGTAGGTAATGCTTGTGCCGCGCAGGTCGATGAGCTTGTCCCGCTCGTCGGCGATGTCTTCAATTTCTGGCTCCTTATCGCCGGTTTGGATTACCTCGATAATGGCGGAGACGATCTGGGTGAGAATGGTGGCGGCAATGGTAACCACAACGGCCGCCACGATGATGATGACCCAAAGGCGGAAAACGTTTGGTTCGGTGAATGTTTCTGTAGCGGCCATTTGCAACACCCGGATGAGGAAGTAGGCCAAAATGAGCGTGAAGTTCACCAAAGTAACGGTGATGTTTTTTTCTTGAAAAGACATGTTGCCCTCTTTTGTACAGTTGAATTCTTGCCGCAAAAACTTTGCCCGGCATGTTTGCTCTGTTTTACGTTTGGTAAGTTAGAACATACATATAGTAATTTGTTTTTTACATTGTGTCAAGAATATTTGACACACGATTGCAAATTGCATCGTTTCTTTGGGAATTTGCGGGGGGGGGATGCCCATGATGCATGATGCGCGGTATGTGCCCAGAGCTGCATGATGTGTCCGGCATTGCGTTTCACGGCAAACCCCATGAAATCCGGCAGGCACCTGGCAATTTGGCGTAAAATTGACAACCTTAAGGTTGTATGCAAAAATAGAACAAGTGTTCCTTTTTGCCTGGATAATTAGCGAAATCGTTGTTAAAGGAGAAACCCAAAATGGCTGAAAACAAGACCCAACCAACGGATGAGAATGTGACAGATTTTCTAAATAGTGTGGCGCACGATACGCGGCGGGCGGATGGTTTTACCTTGTTGCAGATGATGGAGGAGATTACGGGGGAAACGGCCGTTCTCTGGGGCAGCATCGTTGGTTTTGGCAGCTACCATTACCAATACGAAAGCGGGCGCGAGGGGGATATGCCGCTGGTCGCTTTTTCACCGCGCAAGCAAAGCATGACGGTGTACATTTTGCCCGGCTTTGACGCATACGACGAACTGCTGAGCCAGCTGGGCAAACACAAAATTGGCAAAGCGTGCCTTTACATCAACAAGCTGGCCGACGTGGATGAAACCGTCCTGCGCCAGCTCATCAAACAATCCTACGACCACATGAAAGCCACCAATCAATAGGCTATCTGACCTGACTCATGCTCAAAGCGTTCGCAGAGTTACCAGACTTTTAATCCTTATAATCTGCGAAATCTTTGATAAAAAACTCAGTCAGGCTGACCTTTGGTCGAAAAGACCCCAACTCTTTACAGGCTATGGATGCTGTGGATGTAAAAGCGGCAGGCGTCCACAATTTGCTGCACCGGGCAGCTTTCGTCGCGCATGTGGGCCTGGCGGTAATCGCCCGGCCCAAAGCCGATGGTGGGGATGCCCAGGCTGACGGGCGTAACCGCGTTGGTGCTGAAATCCCAAAAGCCAAAGTTGGCCGGTTCTGCGCCAAAGGTTTGGCGGTAGGCGGCCACACACGCCTGGGTCAGCGGATGATCACGCGCGATTTGCCAGGCCGGATGGAACGGTTCGTAGCGCACTGCTTGCCCCGTCCAGCTGGTTTTGTGCAATACGCCGATGGCCCAGCTGGCGTTTTTGCCTGCGATGAGCTGCGCCATCTCTCGCCGGATCGTTTCTTCGGTTTCGCCGGGGATCATGCGGCGGTCCAGGTACACTTCGCAGGCGGTGGGCACGGCGTTGAGCGAGGCGCTGGCGCTGCTAATTTGGGAGATGACGAGGGTGGCTTTACGGCCGTTCCTCACCACCAACTCCTCATTCATCCTTTCCACCCGCTGGATAATCTCCGCCATTTCATAAATGGCGTTGCGCCCTTTTTCTGGCGCGGCCCCGTGCGCCGACACGCCGTGGGTGGTGATGGCGATTTGCGCTTTCCCCTTGTGCCCCAGCATAATCTGGTTGTTCGATGGCTCGCAAATCAGCACATAATCTGGCCTCAGGTTCAGCTCTTGGAAGAGATGCTTCAAATTTTCGCCGTCGCAATCTTCTTCCATGACGGTGCAGGAGACGTAGACGGTTTTTCCTTCGGCCAGCCCGCTCTTTTTGGCCACGATGCCTGCGTAAATAGCCGCCGCTGCCGCCGATTTCATATCGACCGAGCCGCGTCCGTGCAGACGGCCGTTCCGCACCTCACCGCTAAACGGGGGAATCGCCCATTCGGCCGCGTCGTTCACGGCCACGGTATCCAGGTGGGCATCCAGCAGAATCGATTTTGGGCCAGCGCCAAGGCGGCCCAGCACGTTGCCCATTGAATCTATGAGAACCTCATCGTAGCCCAGCGCGATCATTTTTTGCTCAGCAAATTTAATCGCTTCTGCTTCTTGCCCTGGCAAGCTTTTGATTCGAACCAGGCTTTGCGCCAGTGCGATAATGTCTGCTTCCAGTTGTGGAGTTAATAAATTGGATATTACCATTTTAAATTGTCTTCCGCCTTCACGGCGCGTTCGGCTTCAAAGATGAGTTTGCGCAGGCTGGCGCGGCGGCGGAATGGGGCGTTGGCGGGCAGGTAGGTGGGGGGAACGGCCGTTGCCGCCCCATTATGCACCACGTTAAAACAAGGCGCGTGCTGCCGGATGAGCCACTGCTCGGCCGTATTCAAATCATGGTGCAGATGGCTAAATTGCCCGTCTTGCGCACTCAGCAGCTCGATGGTGAAGTTCATCGATTTGGGCCAATTCACCCAGATAAAGCGCCCCGTAATCGAATGCCCCTTAAAGCCGCCCAGCAGATGTTCCCAGACGCGGGCAAAGGCCAACTGCGACTGCCCAACATAAAAAACCACGTTCTCGTCCCGAAACAGGTACAAATCCAGCCCTTGCCACGCTTCCGGGCAATGCTCGATGAGTAAAAACCGCTTGAGCGGCAGGCTGATTCTGCTCTCGCTTGGTGAATGCCTGCCTGCTGCCTGGTCTGGGGACGTCACCATAGTTACTCCTCCGCAACGTGCCGCGCCCAAATCTCTGGATACAGCTCCTGAAATGGGTGCCAGGTGTCCCGCTCGATGGCGGGGTCGTTGGAGCGCACGACGTTGAGCGAAATTTGCAGATTTTTGAGCGCGGTATCAAACTGGCTTTTGGAGCAGCCGTGCGCGTCGATGATTTCCCGGCGCAGGTCGGTGGTTTCCCACGGCTCATTGCGAATCATCTCAAAAATGTGGCCCGCCAGCACATTAAGCTGGCTGACCGGTTTGTAGGCGGCGGGGAAGTGGGTGTGGCGCAGGTACTCCATCGTCATCAGCACGGCAAAGCCGCCCTTGACTTTGCCGTAGAAAATCTCATCGGGGAAGGTGGCGGGCAGGCGATTTTTCCAATCCCAAACGGCCGTAACCTTCTCACTCCACCCTTGTTCACCTTCCTGCTTTTCTGGCAAATCGATATGTTCCCACAGCGAGGGCAGGCCGCTTTTTTCACTCTCAAAAATGGTGCAAATTTGCAGATCGCGGATTAAATACCGGGCTTCTTCAAATGTTTTGATCATGTCATTTTACCTTGGCACATTCCCTGAATTGCTTACCAATTTGCCCATACCATAGCCAACGGCCGTTCCCACCATCAACGGAACCGCGCCAAACAACGTGACCCCCAGCAGGGGCGATAAAACCAGCCCACCGCCTAGCCCGCCGACAAGGGCAATCGGGCAGGCCACCAGGTAGCCCACAATGGTTGAGACGCGGGTGGTGCGAACGGCCGTTTTGCCCAGCATAAACAGGAGGAACGCGGCGGAAAATATGCCCATCGGCAAAAAATAGAAGCTTTCCCAGATGTTGTCTGGCAAGCGTTGAAAGCGCAAACCAAAAATAAGTATCTGCACCAGCGGCCAGATCAGCGAAAGAAAAATAAACCAGACATAGTTACGTTTCATGCGTTTATTGTACCCGATTGCCGAGCCCCTACGTTTGATGGTTTGATTTTGTGGGAAACGGCCGTTTTCCCACCCAAACTTCACCTCTATTCCAAAGCGAACCCCAGCCGCATTTGGCCAGCGCCAATTTATCTTAACGATACTCAAACAACCGGCTCCGACCATCTGCCGCAGCATAGCCCATAAGATATTGCCCCACCGTGGGCCTTTGTCGCTGGTTGGTTCGGTAGCGCAAATACAGAAAAAGCGCCAAAAATAAGAGGCTCCCCACAAGGTTAATGATTGTGTCGGTGGGCCTTATGAAATTGCGCGTAAATTCCCATTGAAACGATCCCGTATAAAAAGATTCTGCGATGAGTGGCAGCAGCATTCTCAGCGCGCTGAAGCTGACGAAGAAAATATAGAGGTCCAGGATGAATGCACCTGCCAGACGAGAAAAGGGCACTAAATTGGCCGTGTTTTGAAAAGGCTGCCTGGGAACCAGGTGTATTGCCAGAAAAAACAAAGCGCCCAGGCCAATAGCCAGAAGGGACGTTGAAGCCTCGACGGTGCACGCGTCATTGACACAGCGGACAAAAAAACCGATGGTTTGGTAGGCAATCGGGGAGATTACCACCAAACCTAAAATTACCACGATTGCCATCGTTAAACGTTTCATGCCAACCTCCTGAAAGCTAAAATAATACGGGCCGATGGTGGGGGAACGGCCGTTTCCCATCCCACCTTTCTCTCGTGCCAACGGAAACCGTTGGAGTATCACCTGGCTGCTTTGCGTCCCGTCGGCGCGAAAAATATGATGGTAGGGGCGAGGCGGTGGCGAAAAATGTGTGAGGGAACGAATCAACGCGTCTCGCCACCGCCTCGCCCTCAATTGCGGTGGTGCGGGCGAGGCAATCGGAGCGAAGGTGATTTGCTGGGCCAAGATCGTGGCCGATTGCCTCGCCCCTACGATTGTTGGTGGCCCCGCCCAGCATTCAACGTCGTCAAAAACGCCAAACCCAGCGCCATCCACGTTTGCATCGGAACCTGGATGTAGCCGTCACTCTTCCAAAAATCTAGAAGAAGATCACCTCGCGTGCCGAGGCGTCTTCAGCAAATCAGGCTCGGTAACCTGGACATGAATTTCTAATTCATCTTCCGGTATTTCGTCTTGGAAATCAAGAATCAGTATCCAAGAAGTTGGAATTATTACACCGTTCTTTTGCCGCAAGGATAAATTCAATTTATCTCTTTCAATGAAAAATTGGTGTAACAGCTGCTTGTCATCCTGGCCTGTCTTTTCTCTGATTACAGCAGATTTTGTGTACAACAAGAAGACCGAACGCACTTCATCATAAGATGACGCCGGTGCAAAACGACCAATGTATACTCCCATGCCATCATCATTTTTGGTAAGGGTGGATTCACCAATACATTTTTCGTTTGCATAAACTTCATACTTCATTTTTGCCAAAACCTTTCTTTAATCTAGTCCTCGTTAACGACACAACTTCAATTCGTTGCGGCAAAGTGTACTTACATGCGGAAGGTGCCGAAACGGCCGTTTCCCCACCCCACATTCAAAGTAGCCAAAAACGCCAAACCCAACGCCATTCTTGTCTGGGCCGGGTCGAGGATACCGTCGTCCCACAGGCGAGCAGTTGCAAAGTTTCCCGCCCACAATTCACTTTCATCAAAAACGCTAAACCCAATGCCATCCCTGTTTTTGTTAGTCCCACCAATTGAATATGACATCACCTACGGTTAGCGGAATAGAACTTATCCTCTGCCATTTGTGTATCATCTCGACTTCTTTTTGCGGCATTTCATGCCTATTTAATAGTTGAAGTTGTTTGTCCGTGTTGTTGTGACTGAATGTTAAAGGCTCTTTAAGTTCTACTGGTTCAAGAAATCTGTAAATAAGC
Source organism: Candidatus Leptofilum gracile (assembly GCA_016713825.1). Lineage (GTDB taxonomy): Bacteria > Chloroflexota > Anaerolineae > Promineifilales > Promineifilaceae > Leptofilum > Leptofilum gracile. The sequence goes on from JADJOJ010000011.1 coordinate 140,975, forward strand.
CTGAATCGAAAAATAACATCTGATTGTTTGATTACTTGTGTTACCTTTTGCCAGCTATTTGAGGGTCCAAAAATATCGTTGCTTGTCTCATCTAGGGGAGTTGTCTTAACAGCGATAAACGGATAGTGGATATTTAAGAACAAAACAATGGCTTGGTCTGAGACATACTGTTGCTTAAGATACGCTAAATGGTAGTTGCCTGTACCTATTTTCTTCACGTTCCGGATTTCTAGCACTTTCCCACTATACTGACCCATTACATCGTGGCATATTGTTTCAAACTTGCTGAAATCGACTACAGTTGGGCGAATTTCACCATTTTCCCACCAATAACCAGAAATTCCATAACGCAATAAAGTATCCATTGCACAAATGCCTCATTAACAATTTGTTTTACATGCGGAAGGTGCCGAAACGGCCGTTTCCCAACCCAGCATTCAACGTTGCCAAAAACGCCAACCCCAGCGCCATTCGTGTCTGGGCCAGGTCCAGGATGCCATCGTCCCACAGGCGAGTAATTGCAAAGTATCCCACCTACCATTCACCCTCATCAAAAAACACTAACCCTAGTGCCTCTCGCTGTGGCCGGTGTCCTCACCGCGCCACCTAGAGTTCAAAATTCTAAGTGATAGGGATGCAATGAATTTTCTTCCCAAAAATATTTTTCTTCTGCGAAAACATTAGGAGCCATATTTCTAAAATAGTTGGTAACCGTTCAGTTGTGAGCGGAACGCTGTCAACTGCAAAAAAGAGTCATAGCCTAAAAGCAAAAATCAAGCATACTAAATAGAATGGACGAGAAGCAACCACCTGCTGGCATAACTGTGGCCGACTGGCAAGCAACACCGAAATCGGTGCAGCAGTTGGTGGTCGGATTGCTGACAACTGTCGATCAGCTGCAACAAGCGGGGCGCAGCTGCGTGAGCAAGTGAATAAGAACTCGCAAAATTCATCCAAGCCACCTTCAAGCGATCCTCCTTCGGTGAAACGAAAGCCACCCAAGGTCAAAGGACAACGGCAGCGAGGTGGTCAGCCGGACACCAGGGCAAGGGAAGGCGTCTGAAACCACCTGACCAGGTAAGTCGATTTGTGGTCAGCCGCCCCATCTCCTGTGGGGCTTGTGGCACACTGTTGCTGGGTGAAGACCCCGAGCCCAGTCGTCACCAGGTGACCGAGTTGCCGCGCATCGAGCCGGAAGTGGTCGAATATCAAGTCCACTGCCTGCGCTGCCAGGCTTGTGGTGAGCCGACACGCGGCCACTGGCCAGCCGAGATGCCAACAGGCTGCCTTGGGCCGCGCTTGCAAGCGGTCACCGGCTACTTGAGCGGCCGGTTCGGCGTCAGCCGACGGGATACTCAGGAGCTGTTGGCCACCTTGTTTCGCGTGGAGGTGGGCTTGGGCACGATTCCGGCACAAGAGCAACGCCTCAGCCAGGCGCTGGCCCAACCCGTAGAGGCCGCGCAAACCTTTGTGCAGCAGCAGCCAGCGGTTAACGTCGATGAAACGGGCTGGAAAGAAGCCAATCAATCGGGTTGGCTGTGGGTGGGCAGTACGCCTGAGGTGGCCGTCTTTCTCTTGCGCCCCAGCCGCGGGCGGCAGGAGCTCACCGGCCTGCTTGGTGCGGACTATGCCGGCATCGTCGGTTCCGACCGGGCCAGTGCTTACAATGCTCTCCCTGACCAGCAACGCCAACTCTGCTGGTCTCACTTGCGTCGCGATTTCCAGGCTTTGGTTGACCGCGGTGGCAATTCGGCTCTTGTCGGTCGTCTGTTGCTGGCCCAGGTCAAGCTGTTCTTTTCCTTGTGGCATCGGGTCCGCGATGGCACCTTGACCCGTCAGGCGTTCCAAGAAGCAATGGGGCCTGTTCGGCGCGAAGTGGAGAGCCTGTTGCAGTTGAGTACGCTCCTGGTCGAGCATCGGCAAACCCAGGCCACTTGCCGCAACATGCTCAAGCACAAAACTGCCTTGTGGACCTTTGTTGATCAGGAGGGCATTGAACCGACCAACAATGCCGCCGAGCAAGCCTTGCGCCGCGGCGTCCTCTGGCGCAAGCGTAGTTTTGGCAGCCAAAGCGAGACCGGCAGCCGTTTTGTTGAGCGTATCCTGACCGTGGTTATTTCTTTGCGTCGCCAGCAGCGCGATGTCCTGGATTTCCTGACGGATGCTTGCCAGGCCTTGGTTTCGGGCATAGCCCCGCCATCTTTGTTGCCTGCTCCTTAGCTCTCTTTCTATCGACATGCTTAACCTACAACTGAACGGTTACAATAGTTGTTTCTTAAAACAGGGCGCATATTCATTTTGAAAACATTATCGATGGGCTTGATCATTTCTTCCAGAAATTTCTTTGTTTTAGTTGATGAATTCTCAATAACAATTTGTATGAAGTACCGGCAACCAATGTCATGATCGTATTCTGATACATCCCAGTTGTCCCAATCAGTGTTTACGAAAGTCTCCCATGCTTCGTAATACTCCTGCAACTTTAGCTCATTAAAAGCATTTATTATGCCCTCAGACTTGCCCCAATTCTTTAACGCTTGGCGAATCGATAGAATATCGTCTTCAGAAATATCAAATGTATATTTAGAACGTCGTATTTTCATAGCAACTACCTTTAGGATGGCCATTCGCCTAAATGTTTTGAAATTTACATGCGGAATGTGCCGTAACGGCCGTCTCCCAACCCCGCATTCAAAGTAGCCGAAAAGGCCAACCCCAGCGCCATGCGCGTTTGGGCCGGGTCGAGGATGCCGTCGTCCCACAGGCGGGCGGTGGCAAAATACGGGTCGCTTTCGTGGGCGTACTGGTCCAGGATGGGCTGCTTGAAGCTCGCTTCCGTGGCGGCAATCTGCTCCGGCGTAGGATTCTCAAACTGGCGCAGCGCCCGCGCCTGGCCCACGTCCCACAGCACGCCCGCCGCCGCCTCGCCGCTCATGACGCTGATGCGGCCGTTGGGCCAGGTGAACAAAAAGCGCGGGTCGTAGGCGCGGCCCATCATGCCGTAGTTGCCCGCGCCGTGGCTGACGCCGTGCAGCAGGGTGATGCAGGGCACATTGACGTTGCTCACGGCCATCACCATCTTCGCCCCGTCCTTGGCGATGCCGCCATTTTCATATTCCTTGCCCACCATGAAGCCCGCGATGTTTTGCAAAAAGAGCAGCGGCGTGCCCCGCTGGCCGCACAGCTGGATGAAGTGCGTCGCCTTTAGGGCCGATTCGCTAAAGAGCAGGCCGTTGTTGGCCACGATGCCCACCGGGATGCCCAAAAGGTGGGCAAAGCCGCACACAATCGTCGGGCCGTAGCGCGCCTTGAACTCGCTCAGGCGGGAGCCATCCACCAGCCGGGCGATGATTTCGCGCACGTCGTACGCCTGGCGGCTGTCGGCGGGGACCACGCCGTACAGTTCCGCCGGGTCGTACAGCGGCTCTTCTGGCGTTTGCAGCACCACGGGCACGTTTTTGCGCTGGTTGAGATGGCTCACAATCTCGCGCACCTTGGCCAGCGCTTCCTCTTCGGTGTCGGCAAAATGGTCGGCCACCCCGCTGAGGCGGGTGTGTACGTCGGCCCCGCCCAGCTCTTCGGCGGTCACTTCCTCGCCCGTGGCCGCCTTTACCAGCGGCGGCCCGGCCAAAAAGATGGTGCCGTTCTCGCGCACGATGATTGTCTCGTCGCACATCGCCGGGATGTACGCCCCGCCGGCGGTACACGAGCCGACAACGGCCGCAATTTGAATAATCCCTTTACCTGACATCCGGGCAATGTTGTAGAAAATGCGGCCAAAATGCTCCCGGTCGGGGAAGACGTCGGCTTGCAGGTGCAAAAACGCGCCGCCGGAATCGACCAGGTAAATGGTGGGCAGCGCGTTTTGCTCGGCGATGGTTTGGGCGCGCAGATGCTTTTTCACCGTTTCGGGGAAGTAGGTGCCGCCCTTCACCGTCGGGTCGTTGGCGATGATCATGCATTCCAGCCCGGCCACCCGCCCCACGCCGGTGACGATGCCCGCGCTGGGCGCTTCACCGTCGTACATCTCCCACGCCGCCAGGGGGGACAGCTCCAAAAACGGGCTACCCTCGTCCAAAATGGCGTCGATGCGGTCGCGCACCAGCAGTTTGCCCCGTGAAAGATGGCGCTCGATGGTGCGAGACGGCCGTTCCCCCGCCGCCGCCTTTTGCCGTTCATGCAGCTGGTCGGCCAACTGTTTGTTGTGGGCAAAATTGGTTTTGTACTCAGAACTATTTGTGTGGATGTGGCTAATTACTTGGGTCATACGCCTCTCAGTGGGATTGTGGGTTATCTGTTCAGGTGCGATTTTGGGGTGGGGGGGGGGGGGTGGGCTATGGTTGGAAAATTAAAATTTTGTTTTGTGTTATTATTTTGGCTCGGGGGGGGAAATTGTAGGGAACAATTTTCCCGCTTTACGAGAAACTGTTTCCGTCACAGCTCCGCTCTTTTTTATCAAAATATTTGCTGTTATCATTTCAATGATTTTGATTGTAATCGTTGAAAGCTTTGCTTTTTCCCTATTCCTTTACAGCCTCAAAGTGTCTGCTTCTTATTCTACTGTTTTGTGGATAATCTCTATTGTCAACATTCCCACTATATTATTTGTCCTTCTCAGAACGTTTGACATTAGCCTTGGCTTGTACAGTAGAAGCGGATTCCTAGAGAACGTACATTTTTGGTAACTGTATAAGATTCTGCTACTTCTTTTTGCCGTTCGGGTAGCTGAACAAAATAGATCTGGAAAAGGACCACTGATTCTTTCAATTGAATTTCAAGATTTGCCAATGAAGAAATCGAACAAATTTTCACTCATAGTTGAATTTGTGGCTACGGCTGGATTCTCATTTATGGGATCTTTGTTTTTCAGTTTTTTGGCGTTTGCACTGTTCTATCTTGGGGGGGGCCGGGCAGGTAATCTTTATTTGCGGGGTGTTTATTGGAGTTGTATTCTCAAATATTCGGTACAAACGAGAAAAAGAAATCACAAAGCGATTTGTAATCAGCATATTCTTGCCCATTGTCGTTACCACAATCATTTCAACCGTGATGACAGTTGCAGTGCTCAATCATTGAGTAAGATTTGGCGATGGATTCTTTGCACGCAATAGATTTGCAGAAATTTATTGATGAACAGGGCCTTGCCGCCCAAATTTTGCATCTGGAGGTAGACACGCCGACGGTGGCGGATGCGGCCGTTTCTCTCAACGTCGCGCCGGAGCAAATTATCAAGTCGGTGCTGTTCCTGGCCGATGGCCAGCCGGTGATGGTGATTGCCAGCGGCCTGGCCCGGCTGGACCGCAAGGCGCTGGCCGACTTTCTGGGCGTGTCGCGACGGCGGGTGAAGATTGCCAGCGCGGAACAGGTGCTGGCCCACACAGGCTACGTGGCGGGGTCGGTGCCGCCGTTTGGCTACAAGCAGCCCATTGAAACGGTGGTGGAAACGGCCGTTCTCCAACTTACCGGCCCCATCTACGGCGGCGGCGGCGACATTCACGCGCTGATGCAGCTCACGGTGGCGGAATTGCAGCGGGTGGTGGGGGAGAAGACGGCCGTTTTGCAAGAAGTGTGACATTTAGCGTTCGCATCTTTGGCAATGGTCACTGGTGAGGAACGGCCGTATCCCCCAAACTAAATCCTCAGAGCATCCACCCATCTGCTGAAGATACGAATGAAAAATCAGCAGGTTTACTAAATTTAATCCGCGTTCATCCGCGTTAATTCGCGTCCCATTTCAAGGAGCGACCCATGAATACCTTTGAACCCCTCTGGGCCAATGTAGACGAAGACGGCCATTTAGATCTTCCCCCCGATGTAATGACCCAATTTGGCATTGAACCCGGCACCCGCCTGCGGCTGGAAATGACTGCCAACGGCCTCAAGCTCCATCGCCCCGTTACCCATCTGGCCAAAATCTACATCGAGCCAACCAACCGCTGCAACATCGACTGTCGCACCTGTATGCGCCAAAATTGGGACGTCACCCTGGGCAAAATGTCGGCCAAAACGTTTGCCGCCATCGAAGCCAGCCTGGCCGAGCTGACGCCGCCCGTGACGGTGATGTTTGGCGGCATTGGCGAGCCGCTGCTGCATCCCCAAACGGCCGATATGATTGCCGCCGTCAAAGCGCTAGGTTTCCGGGCTGAGATGATTACCAACGGCACCCTCCTCACCGAGCGCCGCGCCAAACAGCTCATCGAGGCGGGCCTGGATTTGCTCTGGGTCTCCATCGACGGCTCCTCGCCCGAAAGCTACGCCGACGTGCGCCTGGGGGCTGAACTGCCCCGCGTGCTGGAAAATTTGCGCCGCTTCCGCCGCCTGCGCCGCCCGGCGCACCGCCCCACGCCAGAAATTGGCATCGCCTTTGTGGCCATGCAGCGCAACATCGCTGATTTGCCAGAAGTGCTGCGGATTGGCAAAAGCGTAGGCGCTAAACATTTTTCCGTAAGCAATCTGCTGCCGCATTCGGCCGAAATGGAGGAGGAAATCCTCTACAAGCGGTCCATGCGCAACATTACCTACCTGCCTTCTTCCTGGCTGCGTCGCCTGAGCTTGCCCAAGATGGATTTTAATGAGATGACGGCTGGGCCGCTGATGGAGGCGTTTAACAGTGGTTACAACGTCTCTTTTGCGGGCAACAATTTAGGGGAGATGAATGATGTGTGTACCTTCATTGAGCAAGGGGCGATGGCGGTGGGGTGGGACGGCCGTATTGCCCCCTGTCCGCCGCTCCTGTATCACCACATCGGCTACATTCGCGGCTACCGGCGGGAATCATTTGCCCACATTTTAGGCGATATTCACCAACAATCGCTGCAAACCTTATGGCAAACCCCTGCCTACGAAGCGTACCGGGATCGCGTGCAGCGATTTGCCTTTGCGCCCTGCACGGCGTGTGGGGGGTGTGAGTTGTTGGAGAATAACGAGACGGACTGTTTTTGGAACGAAGCGCCAGCGTGTGGCTCTTGCCTGTGGGCACAGGGCTTTGTGCAATGTCCGTAAAAGAGGTGTGGGTTACGGCCGTTCCCCAACGGCCGTTGGGGCGGCAGGCAGTGTAAACCAGAACAGCCCTCCTTCATTGGGAATGCTTTCTGCGCCAACTTCGCCGCCCAAACGCTCTCCAATGCGCTGCACAATGGAAAGCCCCAGCCCGTAGCCGCTGTCCTGGCGCAGGTTAAGCTGCGTGAAGGGCACAAACAGCTGCCCCCGTTCCTCTGGCGCAATGCCAATGCCGTTGTCTTGAATCCAGAATTTGATCGTGCCGCTGGCCAGTGGTGTGGCTCCCAACGTCAATTTCGGCGGATGTCCCCCGTACTTGATGCCGTTGCTCATGTAATTCACCCAAATCTCTTCCACCCAGGGCGCATATCCCGTGGCCAACGGCCATTCATCTGGCACTGTTACGCTAACGCCATGCTGCCGGTTCAGGTGGGCCAGCCGTTGGCGCGCTTCTTCCACAATCAGCTTCATGTCTAGGGGGGCGATGGGCACTTCCATTTCGCGCACGCCTGCTAGCAGCAGCAGCGCGTCGATGATGTTGGCCATTTTGTGGCCGCTTTGCTGGATAATTTCCAGGTAGCGCTGCCGGTCGGCCGCAGGCAGCGATTCAAATCTGCCAGACAGCGTCTCGGCCAGCCCCACCATATGGCTGATGGGCATTTTGAGGTCGTGGGCCACGGTGTGGGCAAAGGCGTCTAGCTCTTCGTTGCGGGCCTGTAAATCGGCGGTGCGCCGGGCCACGCGGTCTTCCAGTTCATCGTTGGCCAGCTGCACTTCGCGGTAAAGACGGCCGTTCTGTACAGCCATCGCCGCCTGGTTGGCAATCGCTTGCAGCAAGGCCAGGTCGTCATCATCCAGCGGTTCGCCTTCGCTGCTGGTGCCGGTAACCAGCAAGCCAATGAGCTGCCCCTGGTACACCAGCGGGGCATACCCCAGCGAGCGCATCTGCCCGGCTGTACGCAGCGGTAAGGCGGCCCAATTGGGGTCCGAGGCTGCGGGGGTTAGCAACTGTGGCTGCATTTGGGCTGAAAATGGGGTGCCCGCGGGCGGGGTCAGCGGGACATCTGGTTGGATGTACGGGTCTAGCTGCCCTGCGCTGTGCCAGAAATGGCATAGTTGATCGTGGGCGTTCAGGGTGTAAACGGCCGTAAATGCACCCCCAATCGCCCGCAACGTTTCTTCACACACCACCGTCACCGTCTGCTCTAGCTCAATATTGGCGCTGAGCCGGGCGGCAATGTGGGCCAAAATTTCGGCCAGGTTGCGCGCTTTACGCTCGCTCACCAGCAGGTGGCTGTAGCTCAGCGTGCGTGCCGTCTGCGCCGTGAGCAGCGAGAGCAAGTCCAGATCGTCATCGACAAACAGCGGCTTTTGGCGGCAGAAGAGCAGCAGCAGGCCGTAGGTTTGCAGCGGCGAGGTGATGGGAATGGTGAGGATGCCATTGGCCCCCAGCGCCAGATTGAGCTGCATGCCAATCTGGCCCAGGTCGCCGGGCGCGGTGGCAAAGTAGGGGCCGCGCTCCAGCCAAACCCGCCCCAGCCGGTCGGCCCTGGCTGGTATCTGCACGTCCAAAGCCGGGTAGCCGGGTGGGGGGGTGATGATGAGCTGTTCGGTTTCTGGATCGAGCATGGCGGCAACGGCCGTAATGCTATCTACACTGCGGTGCGCGGCCAGGCAAAGGTAGCCAACCACCCGGTCTAGCTCCATGTCGGCATATTGGGCGGGCACATTGTGCAAGAATTGGCTCAACTCACTTAGCTGCCAATATTTGCGCAGCCAGCGGGGTGGGGCAAACCCCAGGTAAAAAGCGGCCCCGGCAATGAGCGTCAGGCTGATGGAGATAAAGCCGAGGGCGGTATTGCTGGCAAAAACCTGGCGGAAGGGGACAAAGGTGACGATGGCCAGCAGCAGGGTGAGAATGCCCAGCGCCACCAATCGCAGCCGCCAACGGGCCACGCCGCTGCTCACCCGTGCCGCGCGAATGAAGGCGATAACGGCATACCCTTCGATGCCGATGAAGTAGGCCAGCACGAGTATCAGGAAGATGTTGGTGCCTGTGGCCAGGGTGAGAATGAGGCCAGAAAGCACCATCCCGCCAATGGCCAGCTGTTTGACGTACGGCCGTACTTTCCAAAAATGTTGCACCAGCCGCAGCAGCAGGTATGGGTGGGCTACCAAAGCCAATGTAGATGGCGTCAGCTGGAGCAGCGAAAAATTGTTGTACCAATCAGGGGGAGTCAGGGCAATGGCCACCGAAAGCATTACCAGGGCAATGTCTAACCGTGCACTGTCCCGAAAGCGGAGCAGGCTGCCCAGAGCAAACAGGGCAATGCCCCAAAAGAAGAGTTGAATCAGCAGGATAAGGGTCGCTTCTGACATACCGCGCTCATTATAAACGATATAGTACCTGCCGTCAGCCAGAATGATGGCAGATTGACCAAAATTCCCTCAGCCTTCACGAATTCACCCCGGTTATTTCAGGTTGTGTTCGATGCTGAGTTCCGGGTATGGGGAGGGTTCATTGAGGCTGGCAGACGGCCGTTCCCGCACATATTGGTCAAAAAAGGCGAGCAAATATTGGGTTTGGATGGTGAGGCCGTAGGCGCTGTCGATGCTGCCAGACAGCCCCAGCTGCGGCGTTAGCGGCGAGAGCAGCACCAGGTCGGTAAAGTCGTAATGCTGCGTGCCGTCCAGGGTGAGTTCATAGCCGTCGGCTGCCAGGTTGTTGAAGATCGCCTGGCCGCGCGCCTGGTTTTCTGGCCCCAGCCAGCTGGGCGTGCTGATGAACATAAACGGCTGGTCTGGCCCGGCGTCCATCACCGAATCATTGACGGGCAGCAGCCAGCTGTCTAGCCCTACGCCAGCTTTGCAGCGGGCATCTTGCAGGCAAAACTGCACCGTCGCCCCGCCGCCGGTGGAGTGGCCAAATACGCCCACCTGGTTGAGGTTGAGACGGCCGTTCAGCACGTGCCCCGCCTCATTGTTCCATCCCGCCATCGTGTCTAGCAAAAAGCCGATGTCGTTGGCCCAGGTTTGCACCAGCGGCTTCGCTTCGGTGGCGTTGGACTGCCCGCTGGGGAAAATGCGGGCCGGATCGTAGATGAAGATACGGCCGTCTGGGAAAATCGTAATCGCGTTGGCATAGCTGTGCTCTGGGGCGATGACCACGTAGCCGTGGCTCACCAGTTCGCGCACCATCGTTGTGTTTTGCATGCGAATGCCAGATAACCCATGCGAAAAGACAATCACCGGGAACGGTGCGCCGTCATCCGCAGCGGGCACATCTTGCCAAATGTCCAGCTCCGTCAGGTTCACGTGGCTTACCAAAAAGGAGGGCAGGCCAAACTGCTCGGCAATGACCGGGCCAGCGATTTCTAAATCGGGCAGATAATCGGCGGGTTGGCCGTCTCGGTTGGCGGCGGGATACCAAACCTGGGCCACCAGTTCGCGGTTGTCGTTGGGCGCTGTGGTGTAATTTTCTGGCCGACTTTCATCCACCAGGAAGGTGGTGAAGGTGCCTACGGCGTACGGGCCTGTGGGTTCGGGCAGGGTGGGCACGGGCATGGCCACCGGCAGCGCCAGGGCCACCAGCCAGAGCAGCAGCGCCAGCAGGCCGCCCAGCCAGGCCAGGCGCGGCGCTTGGAATTTGCCATCGCGCCAGCGCAGGGCCAGCAGGAAGAAGACGGCCGTTAACCCATACGCCGGAATCATTTGCCAACGATACCCCTCAAAAGCAAGGTGCAGCGCTGCGAAAAGTGTGGCCAGCCCGGGGAAGATGAGCAGCCAATGCGGCCGTTTGCGGCTAACCAACAGCCACAGCAGCGGAATAAGGAGAGCAATGAGGAGAAGAATTTCAAATAGTCGCATAGTGTGAAAGCCAACCTCCGGGAGGTTTAGCACAAAACGAAGGCCGTTTCAGGAACCTCCCGGAGGTTTATTTGCAAAAAAAGTTAAATTTGCAGCACCAGCTTGCCCGTCACATCCCCTTCTTCAAGGCGGTGCAGGGCGGTGAGCCCTTCGCTGAGGGGGTAAATGGTGTCGATGACGGGTTGGAGACGGCCGTTAAAAATCAGATTCATCACCGTTTCGTAATCGGCCGAACTGCCCATGGTGCTGCCAATGATGCTGAGGTGCTTGCCAAAAATGAGCCGGTTGTCGATCTCGAACTTGGGGCCGCTGGTGTTGCCCACGGTGAGCAGCCGCCCCCCTTTTTTGAGGGCGCGCAGCGAGCCGTGGAAGGTGGCCGCGCCCACGTTGTCTACCACAATGTCCACGCCGCGCCGGTTGGTGGCTTTGAAGATCGCTTTGCCCCAATCCTCTTTGCTGCGGTTGATGAGTACATCTGCGCCGAGCGATTCGGCCAGGGCCAGCTTTTCATCTGTGGAGCCGACGACGTAGATGCGGCCTGCCCCGGCCAGCCTGGCAATCTGGATGGCGGCGGTGTTGACGCCGCCGCCTGCACCGACGATGAGCACCGATTCACCTGCCTGCAAGCCACCCCGGGTGATGAGGGAATGCCACGCCGTGACGTACACCAGCGAAGCGGCGGCGGCGTCTTCAAATTTGGCGTGGTCGGGCATTTTGAGCAGGTTGCGGGCGGGAACGGCCGTATACTCCGCAAAAAAGCCATCCACATGCTCGCCCAAAATGGCAAAATTGTCGCTCATGTTGTCCAGGCCGCGCCGCCCAAAATAGTCGGCATCGCTGCCCAGGCTGGGGTTGATGGCCACTCGGTCACCTTCGCTGAAGCCGGTGACGCGGCTGCCGATTCTGGCCACCACGCCCGCGCCATCGCTGCCCATGATGTGGGGCAGCTTCAGGTTTAGGCCAGGCCAGCCCGCCAGTACCCACAAATCGAGCCGGTTTAGTGCGGCCGCTTTGTTGGCAATCAGCACCTCATCTGGCCCAATTTCTGGTTCTGGCACCTCGGTGTACTGCACATTTTCCAGCAATCCATGTTCGTAAAATACAACAGCTTTCATGGGTATATCCTATTTTTGCGGCGGAGTGAGCATCCTCAGATGCGAACGGTTTGTGAGGATGCTTTCTCTGCAAATAAACTTCCGGGAGGCTTGAAAAATGGCCTCTGTGACGGGCTGAACCTCCCGGAGGTTGGGTTTCTAATCGTCCCAGACTTCGTCGAGGTTGTCTTTGTAATAATCCAGCGGGTCGGCGTAGTCCAGGATGTTTTCGTCGCTGGTCGTTTCTAGCAGCAGCTCCAGCAGCAGGCGCACGGCTTCATCTTCACGGCCGTCGCTGTAATAGGCCAGGGCGAGGAACACTTTGCCGCTGTTGTCATCGGGGAACTGTTTGACCGCTTTTTCCAGCGTTTCGACGGCGTCGTCGAAGTTGCCCACGTTGCGGTGGCTGCTGCCCAGGCAAACGAGGCATTCCTGCAAATCTTCGCCGTCTAGCCCGGCTTTAATTGCTTTTTGGTAATACGGAATCGCTTCTTTTTCTTCGCCCAGCACGTCGTAGGAGCCGCCAACTTCGTAGAGCACCAGCGGGTCGTTGGGATGTTCTGCCAGCAGATCGAGCAGCAGCTCCTGGCTGGCGTCTAGTTCGTCGTTGCGGCGCAGCGCTTTGGCGCGGGCGATGGTTTCTTCAATCACGGTTCTTCTCCTGAGTGGCCACAGCATCAGATGAGGAGTTCGCATCCTCAGATGCGGACCGGGCATCTGAGTATGCCCACTCCTCCATTTTGAGTATTGTGCCTGTGGCAGAATGGTTTGTGGAGTATGATAGCAAGGGTGGGTAAACTGACAACTGCAATTCGGTGATCTTGTCGGTTTACGGCCGTTTTGGTATGGTCTAAAAATTAGGATAAAGAGTTTGTCAGTGCCAGGCACGGGGCGCTGGATTGTGTGCATATACAGAGGAACCGCCCCGTGCCAGGCAGTTGAGAGGAAGTTTTCGATGGCAAAAGCAGTGGCGCAACGGGTAAGTGGTCGATTGTTGGGGGAGAACGGGGCAAAGCGGAACGGCCGTACGGCCCTCTTCCTCACCAATCCCAAACCAGATGCAGACGCAGATGATCTGCTCTTTTTGCGTTTTGCCTTTGTGATCATGGGCACAGAAGCGCCGCTGTTCCCCAGCTTTTTGATTGATGATTGGGGCGGGGAGGTGCGGGGAACGGCCGTTTACCAATGGGTAAAAGAAAATGGCAACCAATTCCCCCGCGCCGAGATTTTTGGCTTCGACGGGCAGGGCAACGCGGTGCAGCGCTTTGTGCGAGAGCTGGAACTGTTTGCCAGGCTGCCCTGCACGGCGTACCCCACCCGTGAAACGCCGCTGACCGACGGCACCCCCGTGCACGCCATTTTGCTGCCAGATGCCAGCGTAACGGAGCCTGTGAAAATAAAACGGCCGTCGGATTTGAAACGGCCGTTAAGCGCCGCGCGGGTCACCTGGTGGCAGGTTCCACCCACGCTCGCTGCCTTCAATTTTAGCCTGCTAGACGAAACCCCAACCCCCGACTTCATCTAATTTTTACCGCAGAGGTCGCGGAGAGCGCAGAGATTTAAGTGAAAAACCCCGCGACCTCCGCGCTCTCTGCGGTGAAATTCCTATTTGATGACAACTTCTACGATGGGGCGGCGGCCGGTTTCGGCGTAGAGGAAGCGGCCGAGCGCATCTTCGATCTTCTTGTTTAGCCCCTTGCCCTGGCCGTCGAACTGCTTCACCACGCGCTCAATCGTCTCTTTGGCGTCGTCAATCAGCCCATTTTCATCCCGCCGGTCAATGAAGCCGCGCGAGATAATTTCTGGCTGGCCAATCATCTTACCCATGTGGTCCAGGCTAACCACCACAAAAAAGAGGCCGCTCTGGGCCAGCTTTTCCCGATCGCGCAGCACCGGCCAATCGATTTCGCCCACGCTGTCGCCATCCACAAAAATGTAGCCACCGCGCATCCGGGGCTGCACTTCCAATGACGCTTCGTACAGGTCGATGGGCGTGCCGTTTTCAACGACGGCAATGTTTTCGGCGGGAATGCCCAGTTCCTGAGCCATGACAGCGTGCTGCTTCAGGTGGCGCAGTTCCCCATGCACCGGCAGCAGATATTTGGGGCGCACCAGGTTGATCATCAGCTTCATCTCTTCCTGGCTGGCGTGGCCGGAGACGTGCACATTGGCGACGTTTTCGTATAGCACATTGGCACCGCGCCGGAACAGCTGGTTGATGGTGCGGTGCACCAGCTCTTCGTTGCCGGGGATGGTGTGGGCAGAAAGCACCACGGTGTCGCCTTCTTCGATTTGCAGGCGGTTGTGGTTGCCCCGCGCCAGCCGCCCCATGACGGCCGATGGCTCGCCCTGCGATCCGGTGGCCATGATAACCACCCGGTGTGCGGGCAGATTGGAGATGTCGCTGATGTCGATGAGGGTGGCTTCGTCAATTTTGAGGTAGCCCAGGTCCATGGCCATTTTGGTGTTATCGCGCATGGAGCGACCGGTGATGGCCAGGTAACGGCCGTACTTCTCTGCCGTATCGGCCACCAGCTGAATGCGCGAAATGAGCGAGGCAAAGCTGGCCACGATGATGCGCCCGGGTGCGTCGCTAAACATTTTGTCGAACGCCACCTCGATCACTTTTTCTGATTTGGTCCAGCCGGGCCGGTCGGCGTTGGTGCTGTCGGCCAGCAGGCAGAGCACGCCCCGCTGTGAAAATTCGGCCAGCTTGGCAAAATCGGGTGGCCAGCCGTCGGCAGGGGTGTGGTCGAACTTGTAGTCGCCGGTGTGCACCACCAGCCCGGCGGGGGTGGTGATGCCAAAGCCTACACAGTCGGGGATGCTGTGGGCTACGTGGAACGGCTCGATGGTGAAATGTTGGCCTACGGTGAAGGTGTCGCCCGCTTCAAAGGTGATGAGCGCGATCTCTTTTTTCAGGCCAGCCCGCCGCATTTTCACATCGATCAGGCCGATGGTGAGCGGCGTGGCGTAAATGGGGGCGTCGATATCGCGCATGACGTGAGGCAGGGCGCCCACGTGGTCTTCATGTCCGTGGGTGATGAGGACGGCTACGACTTTGTCGAGCTTGTCCATCAGGTATTGGTAATCGGGAATGATGGCGTCCACCCCCAGCATATCGTTTTGGGGGAACATAATGCCCGCATCGATGATGACGATTTCGTCTTCGTACTCGATGGCGGTCATGTTTTTGCCAATCTCCCCGCAGCCGCCCAGGGGGACGATGCGCAATTTTGTCTTCATAAAACCTCCGAAAGTGACGAGTAACCAACTGGTTACTCGGTTATGTTAAGTTATTTTCCGCAGATCAGACAGATTTCGCACATTTTTTTGTTTAATCTGCGTCATCTGCGGATGTGTATTTTGGGCAAACGGCCGTACCAAACCAGTCGTGTTGAACGGCCGTTTCCAGTTGAAAAGTACAAATTGTGGTTGGATTAAATTGCGTAAACGTGAGGCAAAAAATAGGTGCTTACGAATACAACGAAGATATTATACACGGAGTAGAAACCAAACCAGAAATATTAACATTGCTTGAATGAGACCCAGCGTGAGGGTGTACAGCCAAAGGGCGGAGCGGTTGGCGGTTGTCTGGCTTCCGGCTTGTGTTTGGGGTGGCACCAGGGGGGTGCTGCGGGTATCGGTGGATTTTTGGGGGGAAACGGCCGTTGCCCCCGCATACCGAATAATTGCCACCGAAATATTGTCTTCGCCGCCGCGCTCATTGGCCCGGTTGATCAAAATATTGGTCGCTTTTTCCGGTTCGTTTTCTTTCAGCACCAGGGCGATCTCTTCATCTAGCACGTGGCGCGTTAACCCATCGGAACAGAGCAGCAGCATGTCGCCTGGCTCTAAATCTTGCTCATACAAATCAATCTGCGGCGAGCGCTCGGAGCCAAGGCTGTAGAGGATGACGTTGCGCCGGGGATGGAAGTGGGCTTCTTCTTCGGTGATGGCCCCTTCTTCGACCAGCTTGGCCACCAGGCTTTGATCTTTGGTAATTTGCTGGATACGGCCGTTCCGCCACAAATAGCCCCGACTGTCCCCCACATTGCCGATGTACGCGTGATTTTCTTGCAAAACGGCCGCCACCATCGTGGTGGCCATGCGGCTGTTGTCGTTGCGCTCCAGCACATATTGCCGCAGCTCCGTATTGGCTGCTTGCATGGCATTAATCAGCCGCTGCCCCCAATTCGGTTCGTCCGCGTGGCCCAGGTAATGCTCGATGGTGTGGCCACTGGTCAGTTCGCTGGCGACTTCACCCGCGTCTGCACCGCCCACACCGTCGGCCACAATGTACAGCCAGCCGTGTCGGGCTTCTTCTTCTGGATTGCTGGGTTCCCAATGGGAGACAAAATCTTCGTTGTGGCCACGAACCTGGCCGGTGTCGGTGCGGAGAACAGCGGTAATTTGGTCCAAATTGCTCATGCGCAAAACTATACCCCACTCGTCTAAAAAGAATCAAGCCGGACTTCCGTTCCAGAGGTGAATCGTAGGGAATTTTACCGGCCACACAGAAGTTTGCCCAAACCTCTGAGGTTTTTCCA
This sequence comes from Candidatus Leptofilum gracile, assembly GCA_016713825.1. GTDB lineage: Bacteria > Chloroflexota > Anaerolineae > Promineifilales > Promineifilaceae > Leptofilum > Leptofilum gracile. The sequence continues at coordinate 157,485 of JADJOJ010000011.1, forward strand.
GAATCATGATTTTGGTGATTTGATTCAAACCTCAGAGGTTTCCCTCGATATTCTCGGTGCCTTCTGTGGCCAAAAATTACCGGCTGATGCCTAACAAGAAATATTCTTCGGTGCGGCTGTCGATGAGCAGGGCGGCTTCTTCAACGGAAATATCGCCGTAAAAAGCGCGCTCGATCTCTTCGTTGGCCGTGCTTTCAATCTCTTCCCAGGTGCTGATGATGGGTACCAGCCGCAGCGTGGTTGCCGTGTCTAGCCAGACGTAGCTGCGGGCGGGCAGCTTGCCGGGGTCCAAAAAGGCGTCCGATTCGGCCACGGCGATGAGGGAGGGCACGGTACGGCCGCTTCCGGCAATAATCGTCTGCCCCGCAACCGAATTGGCAAACTCGATAAACGTCCAGGCGGCCTCTTTGTTTTGGGTGGTGCTAGAGAGGCAGTAGGCGTCGCTGTGCAGCACGCTGGCCACCGCCTGGTTGCGCGGCAGCGGGGCCACATCCCAAACAAACCCCTCGATCTCGCGGAAGGTGGGGGTGGCCCGACGGCTGTCCAGGAACATCGCCGTGCTGCCGCCCACAAAGCGGCTTTCGTTGTCCTGGGCGGCTGCTTCTATGCGGCCCGGCACCACGCCGTGCACCTGGCGCAAATCCACAAACCATTGCAGCGCCGCCTGCGAAGGCGGGCGGGTGAGGGTGAGCCGGGCGGGGAATTCCTCGCTGTTCACAATCACGCCGCCATTTTGCCAGACAAAGGGGGCCAGCCGGTACAGCGACGGGTCTACCCCCAGGCCGTACTGGTCGATGGTGCCGTCGTTGTCAAAATCTTGGGTGAGGGAAACGGCCGTTTTCACAAAATCAGCCCACGTCCAATCATCCGCCGGGTAAGCTACGCCCGCCGCGTCGAACATATCCTGGTTGTAATACACCACCAGGCTAGAAATATTTTGCGGAATGCAGGTGATCACCCCATCCCAGGTGAAGGCGTCGATGGTGGCGGGGTAAAAATCGTCGGGCTGGATCAGATCGCTGGCGGCCAGGTAAGGGCCAAGCGGCTCTAGCAGCCCGTTGGCGGCAAATGCGCCGTAGCGCCGGTAGTTCATCAGCGTTACGTCTGGCGGGGAACCGGCGGCAAATTCAGTCGAGAGCCGGTCGCGGTAGGTACTGGCGGACGGGATGTGGGTGACTTCGACCAGGATTTCTGGGTGGGCCTTTTGAAACGCGGCGACCAAATCCAGGTAGGCTTGCCGCTCCGCCGGATCGCCAGAAACCATAAAGCTGATGGTGTCTGGCGACGGTGAGCAGCTTAGGAGCAGCAGCAGGGCCAGGCTGGTCGTCAGCAGTCGCCAGAGCAATCGGGGGTAGAAGGGATGATGCATTTGTTTGCTCGCTTTTGCCATCTACCGGGTGGCCAGGGGCAGATAAAGCTGGTTGCTAAAATGGTCGCCTTTGTACAGCGTGAGGCTGTCTATGAGGCTGCCGGTGCGGCTGTAGAAGCTGAAGGTGAGGCAGGTGGGGGCCGCTTCTAGCCGCATTGCACCGTAGTCCAAATTATAGCGCACGGCGGAGCCAGGCACAGGGTTGCCCAGGCTGTAGATGCTGCGGCCACCCAGCCCGTTGACAAAGTAGGGGATGCCGCCCTGGTGGATGCGTTCGTAGGTGTGATCGTGCCCGGCGAGTACGGCCGTTGCTCCCCAAACCCCAAAGGGCCACTGCATCGTCGGGTCAGAGCCGTGCACGCTGGAGGAGGAGTAGGGGGGATGGTGCAGGCTGATCAGCTTCCAGGGAGCGGTGCTGGCGCTGAGCTGGGCTTGCAGCCAGGTGGCCTGGGTAGAGGTGGCGGAACGGCCGTCTGGCTCGTGCGGGTCGCTGTCCAGGGCAAACAGATGTACCGGGCCGAGTTCAATCTCGTAGTACCGCTCGTTGCCAGGCAGGCTGAAGTAATCGAGGTATGGTTGCAGCGTGCCGGTGTTCCAATCATGGTTGCCGGGTACGGGGAAGAAGCGGTTTTGGGCCGCGCCGGGGCCGTAACTGCCGGTGTAATTGCCAATGTACTGCTGGTAATATTGGCCAATGTTGGCGTCGATTGTGCTGGCTTCGCCGTTGGGGTAGTTGTTGTCGCCGGTGGTGATCACGTAATCGACGTTCCAGCTGTTTACCAGGGCGGCCACATCGGCTTCTGGCTGGCCGGCGTTGCCAAAATCGCCAATGACGGCGTAGGTGGTGGTGCCGATGCAGGCGGCATCGCCCGCCAGCACGGTGTTGGCCTGGTACACTTTGTTGGGCGTGCGCCAGTTGAGGAGGAGGATGAGGGTGAGAAGGGAAACGGCCGTTGCCGCCCAAATCGGGCTGCGAAAAAACCACTTGTTGTTATTGTGTGCTTTCATCGTTTTTTCCAGGACAACAATGAATTGGAGTAAACAACGATTGACAAGAAAATTCGTTGTTTACTTTTATTCGTTGTTCACGTTCAACCGCCTAAGCGGGCAAAGTAAGGTTGCAGCAGCAAAAACAGCCCCACCGGAATGATCGTCGCTAGCAGGACCCCCGCCATGAGCAGGGGCCAATCGCTGGCGGTGAGCTGCTGCAAAAGCTGGAGGGCGACTGGCAGGGTGTAGCGGCTCTGCGAGCGCAGGTAGAGCAGCGGCGAGACAAAATCGCCCCAGTACAGCACAAAGGTGAGCAAAGCCACGCCAACGGCCGTTGGCCGGGCAATGGGCAGGCCAATTTGCCACCAGCTGGCCAGCACGCCCGCCCCCTCTAATCTTGCGGCTTCGTAAATGGCCACGGGGATGCGGCGGAAGGCGCGGTAGAACATTAGCACAAAAAAGGGGCTGCTGCCCATGAAGGCGGGGGCGATGAGGGCCAGAATGGTGTCGTACAGGCCCAGCCGGGTGTAGAGGAAGAAGCGGGAAGCCCACAGCGCCACGCCGGGCACCATCAGCACGGCCAGGGAGAGGACAATCCAGCGGCGCTGGCTGGCTTTGGGCAGTTGGGCCATGCCAAACCCAGCCCAGCTGCTAACGACGAGGGTGATGGGCACGGCCAAAATCACCACGAGCAGGGAGTTGAGCATGAATCGCCCCAGCGGCACCAGCTGCCAGACGCGGCGGAAGTTGTCTAGGGTGAAGTCTAGCGAGAGGGAGAGGGTGGTGGGCAACGGCCGTCCCACGGGGTGCAGGGCGGCGGTGAGTAACCAGAGCAGCGGCAGTAGAAAAACGGCCGTAACCGCCAACCGCGCCCAAAATCGCCAATCTCTAATCTCCATTTTCCCCAATTTAGAGAACAAACGTTTCCTCCGTGGTGCCAATTTGCCACTGCCGGGCGATGAGGTAGAGCGCCAGCACAATCAGCCCGGTGAGGGCGTACAGCACCCACAGCGCGGCGCTGGCTGCGCCAAACAGCAGCAGGCCAAACCCTTGCTCGTAAATGAGCATGGGCAGGGTGTAGGTGGCGTAGTACGGGCCGCCACCGGTTAGCAAAAAGATGGTGGTGAATGATTCTTGCAGGGTGAGGATGGCGTCGCGGAAGGTGAGCAGCAGCAAAATGGGGGCCATGAGCGGCAGGGTGAGGTAGAAAAAGCGCTGCACGCGGTTGGCCCCATCAACCAGGGCGGCATCTTCTACGGTGCTGGGAATGTCTTGCAGGGCGGCCAGGCAAACGAGGAAGCCTTCGCCAATTTGCCAGAGTGAGAGCAGCAGTAGGCCGGGTTTGGCCCATTGGGTGTCGGCAAACCAGGCGGGCGGGGCGATGCCGATCGCTTGCAGCAGCAGGTTCATGGGGCCGTAGAGGGGGTTGAGGATCCACAGCCAGGCGAGGGCGTAGGCGGCGGTGGGCAGCACGCTGGGCAGGTAGATTGATGCCCGAAACCAGCCCAGGAAACGGCCGTTCCGCCGTAACAAGATCGCCAGCAAAAACGCCCCCATTACCCGCAGCGGCACGGGCAAAATTACCAGCGCCAACGAGTTTTGCACGCTGAGCAGAAAAAGCTCATCGGTGGTAACAAACAGGAAATTGAGCGTGCCCAGCCAGGTGGGTGGGGAGAGGGCGTCGTAGCGGAAGAAGGCCAGGCCAAAGGAGAGCAGGGCAGGCAGCGCCACCAGCAGCAGAATCCCGCTCAGGTAGGGCAGCAGCAGCAAGCGCAGGCGTTGTTGGTAGCTGAGGGGTCGCCACAATGGTTTCCGCATGGCGGCTATTTTACCGAAGTTGGGCGGCGGGGCGAAAAGAAGGAACTCTTTTGCCTTCTGGCACGTTACAGAGGTATAGTGACAAAACGATTTCTGCTTACTTGGCGGAAGTCGCCCAATGAGGAGAGTATGATGAAAGCAACAAAAATCTGTTTAAGTCTGGTACTGTTTTTACTGATTGGCTGTACGGCCGTAACCCCCACAGAAGAGCCGGAGGCAACGGCCGTTCCGCCCGAAAATGCCATGCCCGAGGAGGCCCCCATGACCGAAGCCGAAACCCCTGAAACCGAACCGATTTCTGAGCCCGACCCCACGCCAACCGATGAAAGTAAACAGGTGTCTGAGCCAGTCACTGTCGATTTGAATAATGTGACGCCAGTGCCTATGAATGAAACGCCAGTCGTGCAGCCCGCCCCTGGTCAGCCTAGCCCTGGGGATGATTTAGTCGCGCTGGCAATGGATAATTTAAGTCAGCGGGTGGGCGCGCCTGTGGCTGAAATTGAAATGGTTTCGCTTCTGGATGTGACCTGGCGTGACGGCAGCCTTGGTTGCCCGGAACCGGGTGTGCTGTATACCCAGGCGTTGGTGTCTGGTCAGCAGCTCATTCTTCGGGCAAATGGCACAGATTATTATTACCACAGTGGCAGTCGGAGCGCCTTTATTTATTGCAGTAATCCGGAGCCACCGCTAGACGATGCCACAATCAATCCGTTGCAGCCTATTCCAGGGCAAAATGATTGAGGTAAAAAAAAGATTTCGCAGATGTAGAGGAATCAATCTGCGAAATCTTTTGAATTTTGTTTGATAGTTTGTAACTATACAGCCTCTCTGGCTGTGTCCGGCGAGACGCTGACCGCAGCACCTAAATGGCTACGATAGTTTTGGGGAAACTTTCTGTGGTTTGCTTAACTGAAGATCAAATACGCCAGCAAAACCATCACAACAATTGCTAACAAAACAAGGACGCCCAGGGCAATGTTGAGGCCAGTGGCATTTTTGCTGGCAGCTTTTTGGGCTTTGGGGCTGGCGATTTTTTTGGCTGGAGATTGGGTTGTCTTTTCAGTGGATTTCTGCCGGAGCGTGCTGACTGTTTGATCCACTTTGTCGTCTGATTGGGCGGTTGGGCCTACCATAGTAGGGCTTTCTTCAATTGCGAGTTTCTCATCGGCCAGCAGTACCGGTTCTTTAAGCCAGTCGGGCAAGGTTTCGTTGGGAACGGCCGTTTCTTCTGATTGTTCTGCCGGTTTTTCTTTCCGCTCAAACTGCTCTCCTTGCAACCAGTCTGGCAGCGAGTCATCGTCTGCCTGATCCAGAAAGTCTACAGACGCATCCATATCCATACCCATCTCTGTGTTGATGGTAGACGTTGGGGCCATTCTGTTCGCTCCCTGCAACGTAGCCAGCTGCATGTGGGCTTTGGAATGATTGGGATCGAGGGCCAGCGTTTTACTGAGGTAAGCGGCCTGCTTTTGTGGAGAATCTACCAATAAACTAAGCAAATACCAGCCTTGGGCTTCTTTTGGATTTTCCTCCAGGAGCGTTGTTAACTGTTGTTGGGCTGTTGCCCGGTCACCGGCACGTACTGCGGCAATTGCCTCTTTGAGCTTGACGTCCATCTACCACCATCCTCATGGGCCACTGCGGCCCCATTTACATAACAGTACAAAATGATGTAAACATTGTAGCATGGCTTGCGCAAAATTTCGAGACTCTATTTAGGCGTTTCGGCTGTAAGGGTAGGCAGGGTAGGGCAGGGGTAGTGAAAATGGGCGTGGGTAACGGCCGTAAAATCCACATCCTGCAACGGAATCCCTAAAAATTGGCGCAGAGCCACAATCAGGTCACACACGGGCAGGCCCATCACGTTGCAGTAGCAACCCTGCAAATGGATCACCGGTTTAAACTGTGGATGCTGAATGGCGTACCCACCTGCTTTGTCAAACGGGTCGCCAGAAGCGATGTAGGCATCAATTTCGGCATCGGAATAGGGGCGCATGGTGACAACGGCCGTACTCACTCCCTGCCATTCGCGCCCGGTAGCCAGGTCTAGCAAAACAAAGCCGGTATGCACCTCGTGTTGGGTGTCGCGTAGTTTGGTGAGCATGTGGTAAGCGGCCGTTTCGTCTGCCGGTTTGTTTAGCATCTCCTGCCCAAAGGCAACGGTGGTGTCAGCAGCCAACACCACCGTGCCGGGGGCAACGTGGGTACCCGTCAGCTGTTGGGCAATTACATTGGCCTTGAGCTGGGCTGTTTGGATCACGTTGGCGGCTGGGTCTGGATGGGTGATGCTGTCTTCATCAGCATTAGCAACCAGGATGCGGAACGGTAATCCCAGCAGCTGCAAAAGCTCCCGGCGGCGCGGGGATTGTGAAGCAAGAATTAATTCAATCATCATGCATAAATAAAAAAAGGCTAGACCCAAACAGGTGCTAGCCTTTTTTATGCTCAAAAAGCAAGATTACTTCAATTCGACAACAGCGCCAGCCTCTTCCAGTTTGGCTTTGGCTTCTTCGGCAGCTTCTTTACTCACGGCTTCCATGATGGTGCCCAGGTTATCTACAACTTCCTTAGCTTCCTTCAGGCCCAGAGCGGTGAGCGCGCGAACTTCTTTAATAACGTTGATTTTCTTCGGGCCAACGTCTTTCAGAACCACGTCGAACTCAGTTTTTTCTTCTTCTTCTACGGCTTCAGCCCCACCCATCATCATGCCAGGCATAGCCATAGCCATCGGTGCAGCAGCGCTAACGCCCCATTTTTCTTCCAGCATTTTGGTCAACTCAGCAGCTTCCAACAGGGTCAAGCTGCTCAGTTCGTCAACAATTTTTTCTAAATCGGCCACTTTCAATATCCTCCGAAAATTAATTTTTGGTAATTTTTATTAAACAGGTTGACAACAAAACCAGCATTAAGCTGCCTCTGCTGCCGTTTCTTCACTTTTTGCGTATGCATCAATCACATTCACAACCTGGCGCACGCCACTGGCCAATATTGAAGCCACATTCCGTGCTGGCCCATCGATCATCCCAATAATTTGAGCGCGCAATTCGTCCAGGCTAGGTAATTTTGCCAGGGCTTCAACCTGCTCTGCGGTCATAAACTCATTGCCCAGAAAACCGCCGCGCAATGTCACCTTGTCATCAATTTTGGCAAAATCGACCAACGCCTTTGCCAGTGATGGGGCTTCAGCCAGAGCAAAACCAGTTGCCAATTGCCCAGCCAGAAAATCATCGGGCAACGATTTGTCTGATTTTTCCAGCGCAATTTTAAACAAAGTATTTTTAGTGACGTGAAAAGCGCCATTGGCTTCATACACTTTGTCACGCAGCGCATTCATTTGCTTAACATTCATCCCGCTGTATTCAGCCAAGAAGATGGCGCGGCTATTTTTGATAAGCTCATCATATTGCTCTAATAGCTTTTCTTTACGTGCTTTTGTAATTGCCAAACTAATTCACCTCCTTTCAGTGAATTTGGAACAAAAAAATCCTCATGCCAGTGAGCATGAGGATTTTGCAGTCAATATCAAAACAAGGGAGCAGGCCAACCATAAGCTGGCTGCATTTTGTTTGGAACTTGTTTGCGTGTCCCCACCTCGGCTGGCAATTTTTAATACGATTGAATCGTAACCAACTGTCTACGGTAGAACAGTGCAGGTTTGATTTTGTTTTTAATCAGCCGCTATTTTTACGACAAAGCTTCGTTTGTGTCAAGGCGAATACCAGGTCCCATGGTGTTGGCCAGCACAATGCGGTGAATATAGGCACCTTTTACTGCCGCCGGACGGGCACGTTTTACGGTATCGATCAGGTGATTGAGATTGTCCAGCAGTTGTTCTTCGTTAAAGCTGGCTTTCCCAATAGGCGCATGAATATTGGCCGTTCTGTCAACGCGGAATTCCACACGTCCAGCTTTGGACTCTTCGATGAGGCGGGGCAGGTCTGCACCTGGGGCAACGGTGCCAGCACGGGGGTTGGGCATTAAGCCACGCGGACCTAACACACGGCCCAAACGGCCGACTTTACCCATCATGCTTGGTACCGCAATTGCCACATCAAAATCGGTCCAGCCATCCTGAATTTTCTTGATCAGTTCATCGTCAGCGATGTAGTCTGCCCCAGCTTCTTCAGCCAGGCGAGCATCTTCACCCTCAGCAAAGACAAGCACGCGCACGGTTTTACCCAGGCCATGAGGCAGGTTGACCACTTCACGGACCTGCTGGTCAGCATGACGCGGGTCTACGCCTAGCCGCATGTGTACTTCTACGGTGGGGTCAAATTTGGTAACGGCCGTTTCCTTAATCAACTTCACAGCCTCAGCACGCGTATATAGTGTGTCTCGATCCACTTTGGCTGCTGCTTCTAAATATTTACGTCCTCGTTTTGGCATAATAACTCCTTGTGGTTTTAACGAACCTGTTTAGGTTCTCCCACCTTTTATTAGTCAGTAACCGTAATACCCATGCTGCGAGCGGTACCAGCAATAATCTTCATAGCCGCATCCATATCACGGGCATTTAAATCCTTCATTTTTACTTCAGCAATCTCACGCAGCTGTGCCGTCGTCACCGAACCCGCCTTGTCACGATTCGGCACGGAGGACCCACCTTTGATGCCAGCTGCTTTCTTTAGCAGATCCGTTGCTGGCGGCGTCTTCAGAATGAAGTTAAAGCTACCATCCTGAAAAACCGTCACCTCAACAGGGATAACCTGCCCAACTTGCCCAGCAGTTTTGGCATTGTATTCCTTACAAAACTGCATCAAGTTGATACCATGCGGACCTAAAGCCGTACCAACCGGCGGGGCTGGATTGGCCTTACCACCCTGGATTTGAATCTTTACAATTGCTTTGATCTTTTTAGCCATATTACCTCCATGGAGTCCAAGCGCCTGTACTCAGGCTCCTCCAAAAGTCAAACAACAAAATACGAAGGCAACCATCATCTGTAAATAGAATCAAGCCACCTTCGTTAAAGGACTATTATACTTTTTCGACGTGTAGAAAATCGAGTTCAACCGGTGTTTCACGCCCAAAGAAAGAAACCATTACGCGAACTTTCGCGCGATCAGCATCAATTTCCGACACAGAACCGATGAAATCGGCAAACGGGCCGGTGCCAATACGAACCTTTTCGCCAATTTGAAAGTCGAACTTCACCTTGGGCGCTTCCGCTTCCATGCGGTTCATGATTTTGGCAACTTCTTCCGGGCGCAATGGCGTTGGCTCATTGCCCATGCCCACAAACCCGGTCACTCCCGGCGTATTGCGAACCACATACCAGGAATCTTCATCCAATAGCATCTGGACCAAAATGTAGCCAGGGAAAACACGACGCTCGACAGTGCGTCGCTTGCCATCTTTGATTTCAATCTCTTCTTCGGTAGGAATCACGACATCAAAGATTTTGGCTTGCATACCCATGGTTTCGATGCGCTGTTCAATACTGTGGCGCACCTTGTTTTCATAACCAGAATAGCAATGAACCACATACCATGAACGACCATCCTCTGGGATGTAACCGCTCGCTTCACTACCAGTAGACAAAGAGGTAGCTCCAGATGTCTCTTTTGTTACTTCCTTATCTTCGACTTCGTTACTCATTTTTAAAAATCTCGCTTGCTACCTTCAGTAATGATGATGCTCAGCTACCTACTACAGTCCGATGAGTTGCTCAATGAGTAACTGAATAACATTTGAGAAGAGTAGATCAAATACCCATAAAAACAGGGCAAATGCAATCGTTACACCAATCACAATTAACGTCAAACGTTGTGATTCGTCACGTGTGGGCCAGGTAACCTTTCGCAGCTCACCACGGGTTTCTTTCCAGTACCGTGTAACTGGATTTGGTTGATTGGCTGTTTTTTCTGTCACCGTCTTTTATTCCTTCTGTTCAGAAGTCAGCATTAGTTAGCTGCTTTTTACACAACTACCTCCAGAGACCCGCGTGGGCCTCTGGAGGTCTTGAAAAAGAGCAGGGGGTGCAGGAATCGAACCCGCAGCCTACGGTTTTGGAGACCGTCGCTCTGCCAATTGAGCTAACCCCCTAAGGTTAATTAGGACATGCGAGTATACCCACATGTCCTATTATACACAAAATTATTACTTCAGGATTTTAGTAATAACACCAGAGCCAACGGTCAGACCACCTTCACGAATGGCAAAACGGCCGCCTTCTTCCAACGCTACCGGCTTGCTCAACGTCACTTGCAGGTTTACGTTGTCACCAGGCATCACCATCTCTACCCCGTCTGGCAGCGCAATCTCGCCCGTTACGTCCAGCGTGTGGATGTAGAACTGCGGCCGATACCCAGGGAAGAATGCCTTGTGCCGTCCACCTTCATCCTTGCGCAGTACGTACACCTCGCTCATGAACTCCGTGTGCGGCGTGATGCTGCCTGGCTTGGCCAACACTTGCCCACGCTCGATTTCTTCACGAGCAATACCCCGCAGCAGCAAACCTGCGTTGTCGCCTGCTTCCACTTTGTCCAGAATCTTGTGGAACATTTCCATCGAGGTCACAATCACTTTGCGCGTCTTTTCGGCCAGGCCAACAATCTCTACTTCGGTGTTTGGCGTCAGCGTTCCCCGGTCTACTCGACCTGTCACCACTGTGCCACGACCCTTGATGGAGAAAACGTCTTCTACAGACATCATGAACGGTTTGTCGGTCTGACGCTCTGGCGTGGGGATGTATTCATCTACCACGCGCATCAGCTCCAAAATCGGGGCATATTCAGGCGCGTTTACATCATTGCTTTCGCTTTCCAGCGCTTGCAGGGCACTGCCGCGCACGATTGGGGTTTCATCCCCAGGAAATTCGTAGATGTCTAGCAGCTCACGCAGCTCCAGCTCTACCAGCTCCAGCAGCTCTTCGTCATCCATCATGTCCACTTTGTTGAGGAAGATGACGATGGCGGGTACTTCTACCTGGCGGGCCAGCAAGACGTGCTCACGGGTTTGGGGCATTGGGCCATCCGGTGCGGATACTACCAAAATAGCGCCGTCCATCTGGGCTGCCCCCGTGATCATGTTTTTGATGTAGTCTCGGTGCCCCGGGCAGTCTACGTGGGCGTAGTGCCGGTTTTCGGTTTCATATTCAACATGGGAGATGGCGATCGTGATCCCGCGAGCTTTTTCTTCGGGAGCGTTGTCGATCTGGTCAAAGGCAGAGAAGTCGGCAAACCCTTTGAGGGACAGCGTTTTGGTGATTGCTGCCGTCAGGGTGGTTTTGCCGTGATCTACGTGACCAATTGTCCCAATGTTCACATGTGGTTTTTCGCGCACAAATTTTTCTTTAGCCATCGTTAATGAACCCTTGTTCCTTATTTATGATCTAAATTTGCTAACTTTAGATTCTCGTGGGCAAGCTTTTCTGCGGGGAAAGTTGTGCCGCTTGCCATTATCACAACAATACCCCGCCATCCTGCTGACAATACGCAAGATGGCGGGGTGGAGAGCCCACGATGGGATTTGAACCCATGACCTCATTCTTACCAAGAATGTGCTCTACCCCTGAGCTACGTGGGCATCTCGGTAAACAGTAATCAGTAAGGCGGTATTCGGTAATCAGCGCAAAATTTTGAGGTTTTTACTGAACACGGTCAACTGGATACTGAATACGGGAAGGTGGGCCAGGTAGGACTCGAACCTACGAAGGCTATCGCCAGCGGATTTACAGTCCGCCCCCTTTGCCACTCGGGACACTGACCCATGGTTATGTTGGTGTTAAGCTGGAGTTTTTGCTCAAGCCGACGATGGGACTTGAACCCATAACCTATGCTTTACAAGAGCATTGCTCTGCCAATTGAGCTACGTCGGCACGTATCTCTTGTATTAAGTTTTTAAGAAGAGTTATAGGCAAGCCACCGCTGTTGCGTTTTAAGCAACCACAGGCGCGTAAGTATAACATTTGTGTTTTTTTCGTCAAATGTTTTGCTCCCAAAAAGTTTTATTTTGGGGTAATTGGGGGGTGGTGGTGCGGGGCAATTTGAAATTTTGTGTTGTAGTTCGTTTATAATAGGGGGCAGGATGAGTGACCCTGGAAGGTTTTGGAGTTAGGTATGGATATTTCGGTGAGTCGTTTGAACGGCCGTTTAGCCGCAAAGTTGCCACCTGAATTACCGTTGGGATTGGTGTTTGTGGTAGGTAGAGTCAGCCAGGTAGGTGGTCGCCGCTTTTTGTTGATAGAAGATCATCATCGTCTAAATTGCCAGGCTGTTGAGGAGATTAAGCTGCGTGAGGGGGATGAGGTGCGGGCCAGCGGCCATTTGATGTTTGATGCCGAACGGCTGCAATATTATTTGCTGGCGCGAGACGTAGAATTGGTGATGCCGGAACCATTGCTGACGGCGGGTGAGCATTCGCGGGAGTTTTTGGTGGAAAATGAAGGGTTGCTGGCGGCATTGGCGGCGGTGAAGGCGCGTGCGGCGGTGGCCCCGATGGCTAAATCTACGGAAATGCCACTGTGGGTGAAGAAGCTGGCTCCACCAGAAGTGCAAACGAGCCTGCCTGAGGCGGCGACCTCGCTGGAAGCCGAGGTGGGGGATGTGGATACGGCCGTTTCCCCCAAACATGAAGTGGCGTTAGACGCAGGGCTGTTGTCTATGCTGTCGGCTGCGATGGATAGTGAAGAAGATTTGGAGCTGACGCCAGAGCTGTTGGCGCCGTACCAGGTGGTGCCGGACCCTGTGGCCCAGCCTGAGGAGGCCGGGCATGTGGATCGGTTGATGGATACGGCCGTTCCTACCACCCCCACCAGCTACCAACCCGCCAACCGACAAGACACCGACTGGCTCGTTATCCTCCTGATCATTAGCTTTTTGGTGCTGACGATTGCCGCCATTGTGACCATTGTTTTATTGATTTTGTAGGTGAGGGATTTGTGCATGTCTGAACAGAATTTTGGAACGAAGCCAGTGACAATTATGTGCCTGGCCAGCTATTTTAAGGGAACCACGTTTCTGGTGGCGGCCAAACAGTCGGGCTGCCGCGTTGTGTTGGTAACGCGAGAGAAGCTGCACAACGAGCCGTGGCCGTGGGACAGCATCGACGATGTGTTTTATATGCCGCAGCTGGCCACGCAGCCAGACATTATTTATGCGGTAGCGTACTTCATGCGGGGAAGGGTGGTTGACCAGATTGTGCCGCTGGATGATTATGATGTGCTGACGGTGGCGGCGCTGCGGGAGCATTTTCGGCTGCCGAATATGGGGGAGACGGTGAGCCGTCATTTTCGTGACAAGCTGGCGATGCGGGTGAAGGCGCGGCAGGAAGGGTTTAAGGTGCCGGAATTTACGGCCGTTTTCAACTACGACCACCTGCGCGACTTTATGGGCCGGGTGCCGCCCCCCTGGCTGCTCAAGCCGCGCGCCGAGGCGGGGGCGATGGGCATCAAGCGGATGGACCATTCAGAAATGCTGTGGCGCAAGCTGGATGAGCTGGGCGATTTTCAATCTTACTTTTTGCTGGAGCAGTTTGTGGCGGGGCCGGTGTACCACGTGGATGCAATTGTGTGGCAGGGCAAGGTGGTTTTTGCCACAGCGCACCAATATTTGCAACCGCCGCTGGATGTGGCCCATGATGGCGGCGTTTTTGTGACGCGCACAATGCCGCGACAAGAGAAGGAAACGAAGGCGCTGATCAAGCTGCACAACAAGCTGATTTTGGCGCTGGGCATGGAGCGGGGCGTGGCGCACACGGAGTTTATCAAGGGGCAGGACGGCGAATTTTACTTTTTGGAAACGGCCGCTCGCGTGGGCGGGGCAAACATCGAGCAGTTGGTTGAGGCATCCAGCGGGGTTAATTTGTGGGCAGAGTGGGCAAGGTTGGAAACGGCCGCTTTGCGCCAGGAAGCGTACCAAATCCCCGAAGACAAAGGGGAATACGCTGGGGTGATGATTTGCCTGGCGCGGCAGGAATGGCCCGATTTGTCTGGCTACACGGAGCCGGAAATTATGTACCGCGTCTACAAACAGCAGCACGCCGGGCTCATCGTCGCCTCGCCGCAGCACGAGCGAATTGAGCAGCTCATCCACGACTACAGCCAGCGCTTCGCTCACGACTTTTTGGCTGTTGCGCCACCCCTGGATACGGCTCCCACCTAATAAATGAACAGCACGCAGATTTGCCTGATTTGCCTGATTTTTTTGATCAGGGTAATCAGGCAAATCTGCGTCCCATTCCTCTTTTCACTGATTACCGATTACTGACCCACTGATTACTGAATACCGTGCCGCTCCCGGTAAGCCACAATCAACCCCCGAATGGCGCGCTGGCTGGAAACGGCCGTTTCCACCGGCTCTTTCAACACGGTTTTGTAAGTTGTGTCCATTTGCTGCACTTTGCTGACGGTGTTGTCTGCTTTGGGCATCAGATCGTCGCGGAGGGGGGTGATGAGCGTGCGGTTGAGCGCGGTCTCGTTGTTTTGGTCCCGGTTGAGCCAGACGTCGAGCGGCTGCATGACGTTGGTGTTTAAGCCGCTGAGCGTGTTGGGCGTCTCCATGATGAGTGTCGTGATTGACTGCATGATGGCTGCGGCCGTTTGCCCAATGCCAAAGGGGAGCCATCTCTTCACACTTTCAAACCAGTCGGTGAGCATTTGCAGGAAGGGGCCGACGCGCTCCACCGCCTCAGACAAAAGCCGCTCCACGGAAGCAAAGTAGGTTTCAATTTTGGCCAGGTGATCAATGAGCCAGAGACGGCCGTTATCCAAAACCGGCACCTGCGATTCAAAATTTTGCAACGCCTGCCGCCCCATCTGGATGCTCTCGGAGAGGGTGGGCATCTCGGCCAGCATCTCTTCCACCTCGCCGGTGAAGTTACTGAACCCTTCGGACACGGCCGTTTCCACATCCACCGAAGCAAACTGATCATACAGCGCAATGAGGCCCGCCAGAACGCCGATTTGCTCGTTGGCCTGGCCCAACTGCACGGTGAGCGCTTCGCTGTCGGAGACGGCCGTCTGGTTGTTGCTTTGCAGGTTGCTTAGCTGGCGTTGGGCGGCTTCCAGGGCGGCTTGCAGGCGCACATTTTCCGCCTGGGCGGCGGCCAATCGGGTGAACAAATCCGGGTCGGTGGGGGAGATGGGGGGAACGGCCGTACGCACAATCGGTGCGGCGTTGGGGGCTGAGGTGATGACGGTGGCGGCGTTCTGGTTTTGGTTGTAGATGGCTGCCCCTGCGCCGGTGGCAGAGGCGGCAACGGCCGTTACCATGGCAGCTTTGATAAAGTTTCGACGGCTTACTGCCTGCTCTTCTGGATGTGTTGTCATCTCCATTCTCCTGTAGCAAACAAAACATTTCTTTGTGCGCCCGGAAAATTGGCTCAGCAAACACGTCCATGTGGCCAATCCCCGGCAATATTAGCACGGATGTTCCGATTTGATCAACCGTGATTTGCACATCTATGGAAACCCATGTGACAAAAAAGGTCACACTTTTAGGACTAATTTCTAGATTTGTGCTCATAAATGAGTCCACTGAAAAACAAACCGCAAAGACGCAAAGGACGCAGAGTTTTAAAGATTACCAGAGAAAATCTGGTAAATTTGCGAAATCTGTTGATTTTCACGAATGGTGTTGAGCCTGCGCTCATGTTATCTCCATCGGAAATTTGACTCGGACTAGCGCGGACGAATGCGGCTTTGCGTAAAATTTCTAAGGAAGTGGCCAAAGATGGTCGGGGGGAAGGTGAAGGTGAACGGCCGTTCCCACCCCCACCGTTTTTGCCGCCGAAGGTGAGGTGAGCAGGGTGAGCGCTGTGTCGCTGCCCAGGATGAGGCGCAGGCGGGTGTGCGTGCCTGCGTAGATCGCTTCCTGCACGGTGGCGCAGAGCTGGTTGGGTAAACGGCCGTCTGCCGGCACCAACTGCACGTGTTCCGGGCGGATGGTGAGCTGGACGGGGCCATCGGCTATGGGGTTGGGGGCGATTTGCAGGGAGCCAACGGCCGTTTCCACCACATTCCCCCGCTTTTCCCCCACCAAAAAGTTGGTTGCCCCAAAAAATGAGGCAACCTGACGGGTAGACGGCCGTTCGTAAAAATCAGACGGGGGGCCAACCTGCGCCAGCTTGCCGTCAAACATCAGCCCGATTTGGTCGGCCAGCAGCACCGCCTCCTCCTGGTCGTGGGTTACCACGATTGTCGTCATGTTCAGCGCGCGCTGGAGCGAGCGGATGAGCTGGCGCATCTCTTCGCGCAGGTGGGCGTCCAGGTTGGAGAGCGGTTCGTCCAGCAGCAGCACCGTCGGTTCCACGATGAGGGCGCGGGCCAGCGCCACCCGCTGCTGCTGCCCCCCAGATAGCTCATTGGGGCGGCGATTGGCCAGGCCGGGGAGCTGCACCATGGCCAAATGCTCCTCCACTTTTTGGCGGATAACGGCAGCCTCCACGCCGCGCATCTTCAGGCCAAAGCCCACATTTTCGCCGACGCTGAGGTAAGGAAAGAGCAGGTGGTTTTGGAACACCATGACGGCGTTCCGCTTTTCGGCGGGGATGGGCAGGATGGAACGGCCGTTAAACAGCACATCCCCACTGCTGGGTGTCAGCAATCCGGCAATTGTCTTGAGAATCGTTGTTTTGCCGCAGCCAGACGGCCCCAGCAGCGCGGTGATTCGGCCGTCTGGGGCGGTGAGGGAGACGTGGGAAACGGCCGTAACTTCTCCGAATTGTTTGCTGAGTTGTTGCAGTTCAACTTTTGTCATAAGAGGCATTTTTCTCAACAGATTGCGCAGATTAAAAAGATTAAAAATCCGCTAAATCTGCGTAATCTTTGATTTTTCTTATTCGCTAACCATGAGTGTCGTCGGTATTGGACTAAAGCTTACCAAATCCGCCCAATGATGCCTGGTTGCCAGACAGATAGCGAGCCGTCGCCAGCAAAAAGAGCAGCGCGGGGGCAATAAATACCAGACTCAGCGCGGCGGTGATGGCGTTGTCGCCGGAGCTGACGAATGAAAAGAGCAGCACCGGCAGCGTCACCACCTGGCCGCCGCCGATGAGCAGCGTGAGAATATATTGGCTCCAACTGATGATGAAGGCAAATAGTCCGGCCACCATCAGCGCCGGGAAGATGGTGGGCAGGGTGACGTGGCGGAATCGCTGCCACGCCGATGCGCCCAGCGTTTGGGCCTGGGCTTCAAAATCGGGATTGTAGTTGGCAAACACGCCGCTGAGAATGAGCACCACGTACGGCAGCACCGGAATGAGATGCACCAGCACCACGCCCAGCACGTTGTCCACCAGGCCGTAGCGGATGAACAGGACGTGGATGCCCATCGCCGCTGCCAGGGTGGGCACGATGGTGGGGGCGAGGATGAGAAAGCGAACGGCCGTTTTCCCCCGAAATTTGTACAAACCCAACGCGCGACCCGCAGGCAGCCCAATCAAAATTGAGAGCGCCGTCACCAACAGCGCCACCAGCGTGCTGTAGCCCAACGCCGACAGCACCTCCGCACGGGGCGAGAAAACGTATTGCCACGCCCGCAAGCTGAGCGATTCCGGCAGCACGCTGGGGTAGAGCCAGCGAAAGCTCACCGACCAGAGCAGCAGCGGCACAAACGGCAGCAGCACCCCCACCACAATGGCGGCGAGGATGAGGGTGCGGGGCTGGAGGGTTTGTTTGATTCGCGTCATTTTGTTCGTAATCCGTAATCCGTAATCCGTAATCCGTAATCGGTAATCCGTAATCGGTAATCCGTAATCGGTTTACCGATTACCGATTACCGTTCACCGTTCACCGCGCAGCGTTTTGTCCGTGATGCGCATGTAGACAAAAAGATGAGCACCCCGATGAGCAGGGTGATGATGACGTTCATCGCCATCGCTTCGGGCCGGGCGTTGAGGTCTATGTCCACGTAGCTGCGGTAGGCGAGGACCGGCAGCATGGACGGGAAGCGCTGCCCCAGCACCAGCGGCACCTCGAACGCGCCAAAGGTGAAGGCAAACACCAGCACCGAAGCGGACACCATGCTGGGGGTCAGCAGCGGCAAGGTGACGTAGCGGAACCGTTGCCAGCGGTTGGCCCCCAGATTTTGTGCGGCCGTTTCCAAATCGTTGCCCACACCCTGCAAAGTCGCCAGCAAAATCAGCCCGGTAAAGCAGGTGGTTTTCCACACATATTCCAAAATAATGCCGATGGCCCACGGATCGAACACAATGGCCGGAAAATCGGCCGGTTGGCTGATTAGCCCGGCCAGATTGGCTAATCGGGCCAAAAAACCACTTTGGGAGAACAAAAAGAGAATCCCCACCGCGCCCACCAGGTGGGGGATGGGGATGTTGAGCTGAAAGATAAAGGTAATGAGGCGGTGGCCGCGAAACGGCCGTCTCAAAGCCAGCGCACAAACCAGGGCCAGGAGGGTGGAAACGGCCGTACTCGCCAACGCCACCCACAGCGTCAGGAAAAATGATTGGCTGAAAGCGGCCTGCTGCAAGATGGCGCGGTAAGCGTCCAGCGTGATTTCGGTGCGGCCCAAAAACGGCAGGTAGCCGACGCTTTGCATGAGCGCCAGCAGCACCCCACCGCCAAACAGCAGCAGGATGACGGCCAGGGTGGGGGCCAGCAGCAGGTAGGGTCGGAGGCGGGTGGGCATGGTGTGGGTAGAGACGTTGCCATGCAACGTCTCTACAAATTAGGCTACGGCTGCAAAACGGCCGTTTCCCACGCTTGTTCAATTGCCGTGAGCCAGGGCGCTTGCAGCTCCGGCAGCCGGTTGGCCGCCAGCTCTTCGGTGGAGAGGGTGGCCACGCCGCGCGGGATGGCGTTAAACGCCGCCTGATCTTCTGCACCGAGCAGAGCCGGGTCCAGTACGGGCAGGTCGCCCCAATTTTCTGGCTGTGCTTTGCTCAGCTGCGCTTCGGGCGAGAGCAGGAAGTTGGCCACCACCATCGCGGCAGCTTTGTTGGGCGAGTTGTAGGGAATGGCGACGTAATGGGTGTTGGCGATGGTGCCTTCGTCAAAAACAAAGGTGCGGGTGGTTTCAGGGTAACGGCCGTTTTCCACCAAACTGGATGCTTCGGCCGGGTTGTACGCCATGTCAAAATAGACCTCGCCGTTGGCAAACAGCTCCTGGTGGCGGGTGTGGCTTTCCGGGTAAGTTTGCCCCTCGCGCCACAGGAACGGTTCGATCTGGTTCAGCACGTCCCAGCAGGCGGGCAGCTGCGCGTCGAACAACGCCTGGTCAAATTCGCCCAGCAGGTTTTCGTAGCCGCCAACGGCGTGGTAGCAGATGTGGCGCACGAAGGCGCTGCCGGTGAAGTCAGGCGGGGCAGGGTAGGTGAACAGCCCCGGATTGGCCTGAATCCAGGCCAGCAGCTCGTCCACGGTGGTGGGCGGATTTTCTATCTTGGCGCTGTCGTAGATCATCACGAACTGGGCTTTGCCGTAGGGGGCTTCGTAGCCGTCTACGCTCAGGCCAAAATCGTTGGCCACGCTGGGATCGTTCCAATTGACATAAATAGAATTGGGTAAATATTCAGAGAACGGGCCGTACAGCAGCTCTGCCTGGCGCATGGTGCGGTAATTTTCACCGTTGACCCACACCAGATCGACGGAGCCGTCTTCGTCGCGGCCAGCTTGCTGTTCGCCCAGCACTTTGTTGACGTATTCAGGCCCATCGGCGACGGGCACCATGTTGAGGGTGACGCCATATCGTTCCTGCACGGCATCGGCAACGTAGCCGGTGACCCAGCCGTTGATCAAATCGCTGCCGCCCCACATGTAAAAGTTGACGGTTTGTCCCTGCGCCGCTTGCAGGACGGCGTCCCAGTCGGCAAAGCCGGGTGGGGGTTCCACACCGGGCGCGGGGGATTCAGCGGGCAAGTTGATGGTGTCTTCTTGTTCGGTTGGTTGGCAGGCGGCGAGTAGGATGAGAACGGCCGTTAGCCAAAGCAAAATCAAATTTCTCTTCTTCACAAATTAACCTCGCTTGTTTACGTGAAAATTTGCACAACAGAATAGCGACCACTTTTAAACTCACCAGAGGTAGTGTCATCTTTTCACTGGCGTGGAATCCCGCCTGCGCGGGAATGACAATCAAAAGTGCAAAGATATTGTAAGTACTTTGACGATGCTAGCTTTAGGCTGTCTTACAGGCAAGGCAAAATAAAGGTGTGTAACAAATCTGTAAGGAGACGTTGAACGTTTGCTTGTCATTCCCGCGCCTTTGTGGGGGAAGGCTCCCCGCAGGCGGGTATCTACGCTTGCAAGCAAACTGGATACCCGCCTGCGGGAGTATGGCACGACCTGGTGGGAATGAAAGAGGGAATATTGGCTCTTGGGGGATTCAGGGGATTTACAGTCCATGATGCGTGAAACGTGAAACGTGACAAGAGGGGTATCACGTTTCACGCATCACGCTAAACCTCACGAAATCCTGAAGACCCGGAATATTTCGGGAGCTTTTTATTCTGGTTTGGTGTAGCCGAGGCGTTTGAGTGCTTTTTCGTTGTGCCGCCATTTTGGCTCTACCTTCACCCACAGCTCCAGGAACACTTTGCCTTCCACCAAAGTTTCTAGCTCTTTGCGGGCGGCGGCCCCAATTTGGCGCAGCTGGCTCCCTTTGGCCCCGATGACAATCGCTTTGTGGTTGTCGCGCTCTACAAAAATGTTGGCCCCGATGTAGGTGACGCCGTTGTCGCGCTCTTTAAACTGGTCTACCTGTACGGCGACCCCGTACGGAATCTCATCGCGCAGCTGCAGCATCACCTGTTCGCGGATGAATTCGGCGGCCATATCGCGCACGTAGATATCGGTAACCTGATCGGCGGGGTAGTAGCGTGGGCCGTGGGGCAGGGCTTGCACAATGAGGTTGAGGAGTTCGGAACGGCCGTTTCCCGTTTGCGCCGAAAAGAAAATCCAGGCAGCGTCGGGGGCCAGTTCGCGGTACGCCTCGGTATGGGGCATCACGTTTTCTGGCGCGGTGATGTCGCTTTTGTTGATGGCCAGGATGACGGCAACCGTCTCCTCCACCTGAGCCACCATCTCGGCGATGGCCTGGTCGCCGGGGCCGATCGGTTCGCTGCCGTCCACCAGCCACAGCACCACGTCCGCTTCGTTGAGGGATTCAACGGCCGTTTCCACCATAAATTCGTCCAGCTTGTGGCGCGGCTGCATCAGCCCGGGCGTGTCCATGAAAACGATTTGGAAATCGGCCGTGGTGAGGATGCCCAACTGGCGGCTGCGCGTCGTTTGCGGCTTGGGCGAGACGATATTGATCTTTTCTTGCAGCAGCCCGTTGATGAGCGTGCTTTTGCCCACGTTGGGCCGGCCAATCACCGCCACAAAGCCAGAGCGGTGGTCGTCGCTTGTTTCGTATTCGGTTGGGTTGGGAGTTGATTCGTTCATAATATTCTGTAATTGTGTAATTGGTAATTGTGTAATTGGCAATTGTTCAAAATTACCCAATTACTAATTACTCAATTACCCTGTCATTTGTCTTTTAAAATGCGGCTCAATTCCCGCCGGGTAAGCCCCACGCGCTCGTCGCGGAGCAGGGGCAGGCGGATGCGGGCGCGGCGGATTTCGTTGAGGTCTAGTTTGGCGGTGACCAGCGCCTCTTCGTAGTACGGCCCCTGGTTTAGCAGGTGGCCTTCGGGGTTGAAGATGGTGGAGCCGCCGTAAAACGTCACGCCATCTTCAAAGCCGGTGCGGTTGGTGTGCAGGATAAAGTTGGTAAACATGCTGGCATACGCCTGG
Organism: Candidatus Leptofilum gracile; assembly: GCA_016713825.1. Classification (GTDB taxonomy): domain Bacteria; phylum Chloroflexota; class Anaerolineae; order Promineifilales; family Promineifilaceae; genus Leptofilum; species Leptofilum gracile. Next base: position 179,354 of record JADJOJ010000011.1, read on the forward strand.
TTGATATGCTCTACCCATTTGGCGCTGCCAATTTTTTGCTCGGTGGCCAGCCCGCGCCCCGGCGACGCCGAGGTGAGGATGAGCACATCGGCCCCATCTAGCCAGAGGGTGTAGGCGGCGCTGACGTGCCAGAAATCTTCGCAGATGAGCATGCCCACGCGGCCAAAGCGGGTGTTGAAGGCGCGCAGATGGTCACCCCAGGCGAAGTAGCGCCCTTCGTCGAACATGCCGTAGGTGGGCAGGTACACTTTGCGGTGCAGGTGCACCACCTCGCCGCCGGACAGGTAAGCGGCGGAGATGAAAAATTTCTGGCGCGTGTCGGATTCGACAAAACCCACCACCAGGTCCATGTCGCGGCTGGCGTCTAGCAGCTTGGCAAAGATCGGGTTTTTGTAGGTGGGCTGAATGGCGACGCTGAAGGCGAGGTCGCGCAGGCGGTAGCCAGTGAGCGACAGTTCGGGAAAGATGAGCAGCTCCACGCCGCTCTCGGCCGCTTCTTCGATCGCTTGCAGGTGGCGTTCCAGGTTGGCTTCCAGGTCGCCGAGTTTGGGAGTGATTTGGGCTAGTCCGACTTTTAGTTTCATAGAAATAGTTTGCTGGTGGCTGGTTTTAATGTTTAGGTGTTCAAGTTTTCCGGTGTTCAGGTTTTTAAATGAAGATTCGAAAACTTGCTCACTTGAAGACTCGATCACTCTTTTGGTATTGTAACAGCATCGTACCCCCAATGGCGAAAAGCAGCGCCAGCCAGCTATCTAGCCGCCAGCCCAGCAGCAGGGGGGCGGCGTCGCCGCGCAGGAAGGTAAGGCCAAAGTGGATGAGGTTGGCGGCGATGAGGGTGAGGGGGAAGTGTGCAAGTTTGCGAGTGGGCAAGGATGCAAGTAGTAAGAGCAGAAGCAAGTTGAGGGCGAGGCCGAGGAGTTGGGTTTGATAGCGCACAGCGAAGACGCCGAAGGTGTCTGGCAGGTTGGCGGCGAAGGGGCCGAGCGTCGTTTCAGCGCCGTAGGCGCAGCCTTCGAACCAGCAAGCGGCCCAGCCGGTGCTGATGAGCAGCAGCAGGGCGGGGGAGAAGCGGGCGGCGTAGGGATGAAACGGCCGTTTTCCCCACCAGCACCACACGCCCAAACCAATCAAGCCACCCACCAGCCCGCCGTAAGCGGTAAGGCCGCCTTGCCAAAGTTGGAGGAGTGCAGACGGCCGTTCCGCAAAATAGCCCCAATTGAGCCACACAAATCCCAGCCGTGCCCCCAGCCAGCCGGCAAAAAGCGTCATCAGCGCCGCATCTGGCCAGCGGGGCAGCGCCTGGTTTTTGGCTTGCCATTGGGTGATACCCCAGCTAAGCAGAAGACCGAGGGCGAAAACGGCCGTGTAGCTGTAAATAAAAAATGGGCCGAGCCGTGTCAAAATTGGGTACATGGTATCCATCATAGGCAAAGCCCGGCTTTGCGGCAAGAGAATCAGGTGTGGCCAATGGCTTGCAATCCAACCAATTGACTACACCCCCAATTAACTTTAACCGAAAGTAAACAAGAATAAAGTGTAGGCAATGCTATAATCGGAATGTTTTCTAGGAGTTACGCAGTTGCTCCGGCCGCCTCTCAGTCCCGAAGGGCTGCTCTGCGCGGCCACCGCCCTTTAAGTGCGTAACGCCTATTCTGATAATGCACCACGCGTTACAGAAATTTTTTATTGTCAATTTATGACCATACAAACCCAACTCTACTTTTCAGCATTTTTCATCATTAGTTTCGAGCTAATGTTGATGATGTATATTTTTATGTTGCAGCCCAAGCTGCGGAGTAACCGGCTGTTTGCGGTTTACATGCTGATCTTGTCGGCTAGCAGCTTTAGCGTTTTTGTGGCCAGTATCTCTGAGGATATTGCCAGCGTGTTTGCCGCGATGCAGGTTCACGCTTTGGCAACGATGGCCTCTAGCCCGCTGCTTTGGCTGCTGGTGTTTGCTGTGTTTATCCCCCAGCATCGGCTGACCCGACTGGCCTGGGGGCCACTTTTGCTGCTGGCCGCACTGCCGCTGGTCGTGCATTTGTTGGCGTTGGTAACGGCCGTTCCCCTGCTGATTGTGCCTGATCTTGACCTGTACACCCAGGGGTTTATCTCGATACGTCAGGTGCTGAACGGCCGTTTGGGTTCCCTCTTCTTTACGGTGTATGTCACCTTGCTCAACAGCCTTCTGGTGCTGCCAATTTCCATTTTTGCCTTTAGCCGCATGCTGCCCAACCGGCAACGCCATGCCGCCCGTGTTTTGTTCCTTTTCACCCTTTCTGTGGTGGTTTTGTATTTGCCCTGGCTCGATATTTCCTTTGCTTTGCGCAACATGTTAACGCCCGTGTTTGCCGCCGTTGGGGCCGCCTGGGTCATGCAGCGGTACCGCGTCTTTTCGCCAATGGCTTTGGCCATGAAACAAGTCGTAGACACGGTTACGATTGGGCTGCTGGTGTTTGATGAGCAGCTGCGATTGTTAGATGCCAATGCGTTTGCCATCGAACTGCTGCCCATTCAACTGTCTGAAGACACAGAAACGTTAACCGTGCCCGGTTTGTTGGACCGCCTGTTGGCCCAGGTAGAAAATCGGGAGGAGCTGCGGCAGTTGCAAACGGCCGTTCAAGCAAGGCCCAATAATGTGTATCAGCAAGAAATTGTGTTGCAAAACGGCCGTACCCAAGACGGCATCGACAAAACATGGCTCTCCCTCAACATCCGCCCCGTTTATGACAAAAAGCAGCAGTTTTGGGGCTGTTCCTGCACTGTCGAAGATATGACCCTGGAACGGCGGACTCAGGCATACATCACCGAAGCCCATAAGGCGATTGAGCATTACGCCTACAACCAAAGCTTGCTAAACGAGATTACCCAGGCCGCCATTAGCACCTCCAACTTTGATGAGTACCTGCACACGCTGGCCAGCCGCCTGGTGGGTCTGTTTGAGGCAGACCATTGCTACATTTCGCTTTGGGACAAGGTGAACCAGGAACCCCTTGCTGCCGTGGCCTACGGTGAAGGCACCGAAGCCTACCTGACCATCCCTCGCGGCCCCCAAGATTTTACGCTTTCCAGAAAGGTGTATTCAATGGGAAAAGCACTGCCCATTGAAGATATCTATCAATCACCCCATGTCAGCCAGCGCGTGGCCCGCAGCATCCCAACTCGGGGGCTGCTGGCCCTGCCCATGGAGACAAACGACGAGGCGGTTGGTGCCCTGCTGATCGGGTTTAAGGAGCCACGGCAGTTTTCGCCTGAAGAGGTAAAGTGGGGTGAGCAAATTGCCCAGCAGCTCACCCTGGCCATCTCAAAAAACCAGCTTTTGTCTACCGAACGGGAGCAGCGCGTGTTGCTAGAAGCGCTGCAAGAAGCCGGGCAGGCGCTCATTGGCACCCTGGATTTTGAGCAGGTGCTGGACCGAATTTTGGAAGAGATTGCCCGCGTGGTGCCGTACGACACCGCCAATTTTGCGCTCATTCGCGGGAATGCCGCCGTGATTGTGCGGAAGCGTGATTTTGGTAATTTTGAAACGAAGCAGAGTGCGCCCTATTTGCTGGGGGTGGATACATTAAAAATTGCAGCCTTACCGACATTGCAAAAAATGTACAAAACGAAACGGCCGTTGCGCATTTCCAATACGGACCAGTCAGAATATTGGTCCTATGGTGGGCATATTAAATCGTGGATGGGTGTGCCCATTATTTTTGGTGATGAACTCGTTGCCTTTTTAATGGTAGACAAAGTTGAGCCAGATTTTTACAAAGCGCAACATGAACATGGCCTGATCGCGTTTGCCAATCAGGCAACATTAGCCCTCAAGCATGCCCAGCTTTTCACCGAAATTCAGCGCCGGGTGACCGAGCTGGAAGCGCTCAGCTCGGTTTCTGCCGCGCTGCGCTCATCCGATACGGTGCCCAATATTTTGCAATCGGTACTGCAAGCGATGGCACAAGTTTTGTCGGCCAGGGTGGGGGTTGGTTTTTTGCTCAACGAGGCAGAAACGGCCGTTGTCTCTCAGGCCAGTTTCCCCCCACACTTTTACCCCAAAGGCATCGCTTTTGCCCTGGGAGAAGGCATTACCGGGCATGTGGCCCAAACCGGCCAGCTTTATACCAGCATGGATATTCACCAGGACCCCTTGTATGCCGATAGATCGGACGATCCCGACGAAATTCAGTCGGTGCGCGCCACCATCGCCCTACCCCTCATCAGCGAAGATCGCATTTTGGGCGTTATTCATCTGGGCCTGGCCACCCAACACCAATTTGCCGATGATGAAATCCGCTCCCTAAAAGCGATGTGCGACATTGTGGCCAATGGCTTGCAGCGCATCCAGCTCATGCAAACGTTGGAAGCCCGCGTCACCAACCGCACCTTCGACCTGGAAATGGCCAATGAGCGGCTGCAAGAGCTGGATAAGCTCAAAACCAAATTTATTGCCGATGTATCGCATGAGTTGCGTACCCCTGTCGCCAATTTAAGCATTTACATCAACCTGCTAGAAAATGGCAATCCCCAAAAGCAAGCCCACTACATCGGCATTTTGCAGCAGCAGGTCAACCGCCTGGCCAGCCTCGTCGAGGCTACCCTCGGTTTGTCGCAGCTAGAAATGGACCCCAAAAGCCAGCAGTTTAGCCCAGTTGCCCTCAATCCCATCATCGACGAAGTTTTGTTGGGGCATCAGGCACGCGCCGATGCCTTTGGCATTACGTTGACGCGAGCGTTGCAGCCCAATTTACCGCTGCTGCTAGGCAACAAAACCCAGTTGGTGCAGCTTATCACCAACCTGGTGACCAACGGCATTCATTACAATGAGAAGCAAGGTGAAATTATTGTAGAAACCTTTGTTTCAGAGCAAAATCAGCTTTGCCTGCGCGTTGCCGATAATGGTATGGGCATCGATCCGCAGGAACTGCCGCATCTGTTTGATCGGTTTTACCGGGGGCAGCGTACCGGCCAGTCCAATATTCCCGGCACAGGGCTGGGGCTGGCCATTGTGAAGGAAATTGTAGAGCTGCACAAAGGGCAGATTTCGGTAATGAGCCAGCTGGATGAAGGGACGGTTTTTTCTGTGTTTTTTCCTATTTACCAACCAGAAACATTCGTGAATGAGGTGGAGGAGCGGGTATGAAGCCCACACGTTCTTTTTTAACGGCCGAATGGCGTTACCTGGTGATGCTTAATTACCATATTGAGCCAGATTTGTTACGGCCGTTTCTCCCCCAGGGCACCGAGCTAGACAGCTGGCAAGACCAAACGTTTGTCAGCATTGTGGGTTTCATGTTCCGCAACACCCGCATGTTGGGGCTGCCCATCCCCGGCCACATCAACTTTGAAGAGCTAAACCTGCGCTTTTATGTGCGTCGCCAGGGGCCAGAAGGGTGGCGGCGCGGCGTCGTTTTCATCAAAGAGCTGGTGCCGCGCTGGGCCATCGCCACCACCGCCCGGCTGGTGTACAATGAAAATTACGTCTCGCTGCCCATGCGGCATCAGATTGCAGCTGGGGCGGGGGAAACGGCCGTATCCTACCAATGGCGGTGGCAAAACAGCTGGCATTCGGTACAAATAAAGGCCAACGGCCAGCCCCAACCGCTGCAACCCGGCTCCCAGGCTGAATTCATCACCGAACATTACTGGGGCTACGCCCGCCAGCGAGACGGCGGCACCGTGGAATACCAGGTCGAGCATCCCCCGTGGAACGTCTGGCAGGCCCAAAGTTACCAGTTCAACTGCGACGTCGCTTCGCTCTACGGCCCCACCTTCGCCCCCGCTTTGCAAACCACACCCGCCTCCGCCTTTTTGGCCGACGGATCGGCCGTTACCGTACGGCGCGGCACCAGAATCATTTAGCGCGCCAACCTTCCGGAGGTTGAAGCCATAAATGAGCATTCACCACAAAACCTCCGGGAGGTTTTCAGGAGAGAAAAATGGCACACCAAGAAGTTCTCATGCAGCCACGCAAAAAGATTGCCCTCGTGGCCCACGACCATAAAAAAGATGATCTGCTCGCCTGGGCCAAATACAACCTGGTTGTGCTGCGGCAGCACAAATTGTACGCCTCTGGCACCACCGGCTGGCTGCTGGAAACAGAACTCGGCCTGCAAATAGACAAGCTGATGAGCGGCCCGCTAGGCGGCGACCAGCAAATTGGGGCCAAGATTGCCGAGGGCGAAATTGACACCCTCATCTTTTTTTGGGACCCGCTGCAAGCCCAGCCCCACGACCCAGACGTGAAGGCGCTGCTGCGGTTGGCCACCGTTTGGAACATTCCCGTAGCCACCAACCGCACCACGGCCGATTTTCTCATCTCCTCCCCCCTCATGCACACCAGCTACGCCCGCCAGCTCACCGACTACGAAGAGTACAAACAGCGGCTCAGCCACCTTTACGGCACCGACACAGCCAAATAATAATGGCTCTTTGGGAATTCAGGGGGGGTACAACCCGTGATGCGTGAAACGTGATACGTGACCGGAGCGGTATCACGTTTCACGCATCACGTTTCACGCTAAACCCCACGAAATCCTGAAGACCCATAATAATGACGCCGTATGCCAGGGTGTAAATAAGTTTCTTTTTTCCTTCGCGCCTTGGCGTTGCCCAGAAAAGTGACGAGAGTCGGATTGGTTGGGCGAGTGGATCATCTGCCAAATCCAAGTAAAATCCTTGCAGGAATTATTACTTGGCTGGCCAAACTACCCACCAACCACCAGCCACTTTCAATCAGGAGATTATGATGGAACTTGAAGTTGTTGAACTGGACCCGACCACGCTTAAAACACCCCCAACCGATGATTTTGGTTTTGGCAATAAATTCTCCAACCGGATGTTTAGCCAAAAGTACAGCCCAGAACGAGGCTGGCACGACGCCAAAATTGGCCCTTACGAGAATTTTAGCCTGCCGCCGTCTACGGCCGTTTTTCACTACGCTCAGGAAATATTCGAAGGCACCAAAGCGTACCGCCGCGCCGATGGGAACATTAATCTTTTTCGGCCGTGGGAAAATATGAAACGGTTCAACAACTCCGCCCGCCGCATGTCCATGGCTGTGGTGGATGAAGAAGAACATCTCAGCGCCATCGTCAAGCTCATCGAGCTGGAGCATGATTGGGTGCCCAACGTAGACGGAGCCAGCCTCTACATTCGCCCCACCATGATCGCCACCGACCCGGCGCTGGGCGTACACGCCAGCAGCAGCTACCTGCACTTTGTCATCGTTGGCCCCGTAGGTGCCTACTTCAAAGAAGGGTTCAATCCCGTCCCCGTTTACATTTCCGATAAGTACCGCCGGGCGGTGCGGGGCGGCGTGGGGGATGCCAAAACGGGCGGCAACTACGCCGCCAGCCTCTTCGTGAGCGAAGACGCCAAGAAAAAAGGATACTCCCAGGTGCTCTGGCTAGACGCCATCGAAGGCCGCTACGTGGAAGAAGTGGGCGCGATGAATATCTGCTTTGTTTACGAAGGCCAGAAAATCGTGACGCCACCGCTCACTGGCTCCATTTTGCCCGGCATCACCCGCAAATCGGTGCTGGAGCTGGGGCGCGATCTGGGCTACGACGTGTCTGAAGAGCCGGTGGACGTGCACCAGATGCTGGCCGATGTGCAAAGTGGCAAAATCACCGAGGTGTTTGGCTGCGGCACGGCGGCGGTCATTGCGCCAGTGGGCAAGTTTGGCTTCCAGGATCAGGAGTACCTCATCAATGATAACCAGCCGGGGCCAGTTTCTAAACATTTGTACGATGAGCTGACTGGGATTCAGTACGGCCGTATCCCCGACCGCTTCAACTGGACCTTAACCATTGATGTGAATTAATTCATGCTGCGCAAACCAAGACTACAAAAGTCTTCCTCAGACTGGTAATTGGCTAAAATTCAGCAAAGACTTTTGTAGTCTCCATACATTAAGCTGAATTGACACCATTTGAGAGCCATTTTGGCTCGGTTGATAGTTTCTGACGGCAAAATGGGACGATACTCGAAGCTGGATTCTTAATGGAGTCCAGCTTTTTATTTGCTCTTGATGGGTAATTACTCAATTACTTAGTTACTGGAGAATTGTATGCGTGAAGTAGCAATCTTAGGCGTGGGGCAAACGGCCGTTCGCGAGCAGTGGGACCAATCCATCCGGCAGCTGGCCGTGACGGCAGGCCGGGCCGCCCTGCAAGATGCGGGCGTCGATCGCGTCGATGCCATCTACGTCGGCAACATGACCAGCGGCCTGCTCAACCAACAAATGCAGCTGGGCGCCCTGGTGGCCGACCACCTGAACCAGCACGGCGCAGAAGCCGTAAAAATGGAAGCTGCCTGCGGCTCTGCGGGTTCCGCCATGCGCCAGGGCTTGCTGGCCGTCGCCAGCGGCGAACTGGACGCCGTGCTCGTCATTGGCGTAGAAAAAATGACCGAGACGCCATTTACAGAAACCACCGCCGCCCTCACCACCGCCGCCGACGCCGACTACGAAATCATTCACGGCGTCACCTTTGTGGGGCTAAACGCCCTCATCATGCGGCGCTACATGCATGAATACGGCTACCAGCGGAGCGATTTTGCCCCGTTTGCCCTCAACGCCCACAGCAACGGGGCCAAAAACCCCAACGCCATGTTCCGCGAACCGATCAGCCAGCGCATTTACGACAAAGGGCGCATCGTGGCCGATCCCATCAGCCTGTTCGATGCCTCGCCCATTGGCGATGGCGCGGCGGCGCTGCTGCTGGTGCCTGCCGCCAAAGCGCCGCAGGCCGTGCGCATCGCTGGCTCTGCCTCTGCCACCGACACGCTGGCAGTGCATGACCGGCACGATTTGCTCTGGCTGAAGGCGGCGGAGCTGTCGGCGCAGCGGGCGTATGCCCAGGCGGGTGTGGTGCCTTCGGCCATCGATCTGTTTGAGCTGCACGATGCGTTTAGCGTGATGGCCGCCCTGTCGCTGGAGGCCACCGGTTTTGCCGAGCGGGGGCAGGGGGTGCGGCTGGCGCAGGAAGGGGCGATTTTCCCAGACGGCCGTATTCCCATCTGCACCATGGGCGGGTTAAAGGCACGCGGGCATCCCGTGGGCGCAACCGGGCTGTACCAACTGGCCGAAGCGACGCTGCAACTGCGCGGCGACGCCGGTGCAGCCCAACTCCCCGACGCCAAAATCGCCATGACGCAAAACATCGGCGGCAGCGGCGCGACGATTGTGACCCATATTTTGGAACGGCCGTAAGGTTGGTAAACCGTAATCGGTGAACAGTAATCGGTACGGGTCACCGTTCACCGATTACCGACTACGGATTACCGTTTTCTCACGAAACGTCTAACAAGCCCGGCGGGCAGTTAGGAAATCCTTCCTAGTTGCCCGCTTTTTGCTTCTTTTTAACAGCTAGTTGCGCAGGAATCGTTACAATATCCTTGTTAAAAAAACCACCCTCGCATTCAGTTGTGTGACCTGCGAGAAGAGAAAGGACATTTGTGATACATCTCAACCGTAAGCATCATGCCCGCGTCTCACCCCGGCTCCAAACCGTTTTGCAACAAATTGTGGATGATGTGGTGAACCGCCTGGGCTGTTTGGGCGCGCTGGCCACCACGCTAGAAAACGATATGGGGCTGTATGTGCGGGCTTCGGCGTTTACGGTGCCAAACGGCCGTTTGCAACAAGTGTTTGCCCAAAGCCATGTCAATCTCGAACCCGGTCAGGCATTGATGTACCTCAACAACGCCCGCCACCGCTACAACCTGGGCGTCAGCGCCGTCAACGGCGTCAACGCCAGCTTCTCGGCTGAACCCGGTCACCAACATCTACTCTCTGAACGGCTGTATGATTTGTTACGGCCGTTAACCGACCGGGCCACCGCCGACGAAATCCAGCGCGAACTCAACATCCATCAGGTCATTGCCGTGCCGCTGGTGGTGCAAAAAGAAGTGGTTGGGGCAATCATGGCCCTGACCCAAGATAGCTTCACCAACCGGGACGCCGAATTTTTAGAAGCGTTTGGCAATCTCGCCGCCGCCGCCATCCAAAACAACTACCGGCTCACGGCCATGGAAGCGCTAGAGCGCGTCATCCTCGGCCTGCAAGCCCGCATGACCGACGAAACCCGCGTGCTGCAAACCGTGGTCGATGCCGTGGTGCAAGAGCTAGGCTACGAAGGGGCCATGGTGGCCACGCTGGAAAACGGCAGCGCCCTGCCGGTGCGCGCCTACGCCCTGGACGATACGCCCCAAATTTTGGCCCACCTGGAAAAGAAAGCAGGCATGTCCTTGCTCAGCCCCAAATCGGTGGTTTACCTAGACCAGCCCCGCTATAAAAACAACCTCAGCGTGCGGGCGGTGAAAGGCATAGACGGCCGTCCCCAAAAATTCCTCACCTCCGACCATCTGCATGATTTGTTACGGCCGTTCATCAACAAACCCCTGGCCGATTTTGCCCAACGCATGCTCGGCATCCGTCAGGTCATCGCCGTGCCCTTTTTTATTGAGGATGAAGTGGTAGGCAACCTGTTTGTTGCCTCCCGGCGCGATCATTTCACCGCCTGGGAAACCACCCTGCTTACCACCTTTGGCCAGCAGGCGGCCGCTGGCATCCGCAACGCCCGCCTCTACCGCGAAGCAGAAGAGCAGCGCCAAATTGCCGCCCTCTTTGGCCGGATGGCCTTCAGCAGCACGGCGGCGGTGCACGGCCTGGGCAATGATCTCAGCATCATCAGCACCTACCTGCAAATGCTGCAAAACCTGGAAACGTTCTCCGCTAGTCAGAAGCAGGAAATGGCTGCCACCAACGCCCGGATGATCGAGCGCATTGATAAATCGCTTCGCTTGCTAGACAATTTGCACGAGCCGTGGCACCACACGCCAGACAAAGTGGTGCAGGTGAACGATTGCCTGATTCGGGCGGTGCGGGAGCAGTTTTCTGAATGGCGGCGGGGGGAAACGGCCGTAGCCGACACCGAATACCCCCTCACCATGCCCAATAACCAGCCGCTGACCCTCAGCCTGAACCTGGCCAACGACCTGCCCCCCATTCACACCGCCCCAGACATGCTCACCGAAGCCGTGCGCGTCATCATCAAAAATGGGTACGAAGCCGTCCTCGCGCAAAACCAGCCCGGCTCGCTGCACGTCGCCAGCCGCCTGCAAGCGCCCAACCGGCTGCAAATCCTCATCCGCGATAGCGGCGTAGGCATTCGCTCCGAAGATTTGCCCCACATTTTTGAGATGGGCTGGAGCACCAAAGAAGGCAGCGGCATGGGCTTTGGCCTCTTCTGGACCCGCGACTTTATCCACGGCCTGGGTGGCTCCATTTACGTAGACAGCAAACCCGGCCACGGCACCACCTTCGACATTTCCCTCCCGATTTCTTAAACAAACCACAGAAAGTGCGTTAAAAACCTATAGCGATTACGTATACAGCCTCTCTGGCTGTATAGGTACAAAAGCTGTATAAATCTGTAGATTTCTTGCCAGAAATGTTTAGTTTGCTATAGTTTTTGGCATGGAACCCGATTGGATCAACTTGAGCGAAGCCGCCGAACTTCTCGGCGTTCATCCTGCCACTGTACGCGCCTGGGGCGACAAGGGCGAACTGGCGATGCAGCGCACCCCCGGCGGCCATCGCCGCTTTCGCCGGGCCGATGTGGAAGCGCGTCTGGAAACCAGCGATCGCAGCCAAAGCAGCGGCGTGCAGCTGGTGGTGCAAAACATGGTCGGCCGCGCTCGCCTGGAACTCACCGATGGCGCTCTCAACGACGAAGTGTGGTACCAGCGTCTGAACGATGCCGCCCGGCAGCAGCTGCGCCAGATTGGCCACCAGCTCATCCACCTGTTTCAACAATACCTCACCCAGGCCACGCCGCTGCCCGCCGCCCGCGCCGAGGCCCGAACCATCGGCCAGCAGTACGAGCGGCTGGGGCGTGAAAGCGGCCTGTCGCTGGCAGAAACCACCCGCGCCTACCTTTATTTTCGCGAATTTTTGTCACAGACGGTGTACGACATGGCCGAAACGATGGGCACGCAGGGGCCGGTGCAGTGGGGGCAGATCCACCACAAAATCATCACCATTACCAACGAGGTTTTGCTCGCTTTGGTGGCGGCACACGAGGAACTGAGCAATGAACTCTGAGCAAAACCAGCTCTCGTTTAGCATTTGGCGTCTGCTGCGCCTGAGCAGTTTTCAGATTGGGTCGGCGATGGGGGATATCATCGTTACCAGCATTTGGAACCGGATGATGATCTCCCAGTTTGGCATTCCGGCCGCGCCGGTGAGTTTGCTGATTGCCCTGCGCTACCTGCTTTCGCCGTTGAGTTTGTGGGCGGGGTACCGGTCGGATACACGGCCGTTTCTCGGCCTGAGGCGCACTTCCTACATCTGGCTGGGGCGGGGGCTGATGGTGCTCTCCTTGCCGCTGCTGGGCTGGAGCCTGATGCGCTTTGCCGCCGTGCATGAGTTGGGGAACAATTTTGATTTGCTAGGCTGGGTGTTGGCCGTCTTCTCCTCGCTGCTGTACGGCATCGGCACGCTCATCTCTGGCAGCCCGTACCTGGCGCTGGTGCGCGATTCTGCGCCAAAAGAGCGCCAGGGGCTGGCCATCAGCACCGCCGAAACGGTGCTCATCATCTTTTTTGCCATCGTGGGCATTACCTTCAGCTTTTGGCTTCAGGAGTACGATCCGCTTATTTTTTGGGAAATGGTGATTACCACGATGGTGATTGGCGGCTTCTTTTGGCTCTTTTCCATTTGGGGCGTCGAGCAATCCATTCGGCGGCAAAAGGGCATTACCCTAGAGCAAGAGCTGGCCGCCGTGACCCAGCAAAGCCAGGAAGGCAGCCTGCTGGTGACAATTCGGCGCATCTGGCAAGACAAGCGCACCCGCCGCTTTTTCCTCTTTCTGTCGCTGGCCACCTTCTCTGCCTGGGCGCAGGATGTTATTTTAGAGCCATTTGGCGCAGAGCTGTTCGATCTGCCGCTGGCGCGAACGACGCGGTTCAACAGCTACTGGCAGGCGGCGACGGTGCTGACGCTGGTGGGCGGGGCATACCTGTGGCGCAAACGGCCGCCTGAACAGCAAAAACGGATCACAAGCGGCGGCCTGCTGACGATGGCGCTGGGGATGGTGCTGTTGGGGGGAACGGCCGTTTTCCAGCAAGTTCACCTCATCGAAATTTCGCTGCTTATTTTTGGCGCGGGGTTTGGCGTGTACACCTTTGGCGGCCTCAGCCTGATGGCTGTCATGTCTTCCGACAAGGAAGCGGGGGCGTATTTGGGGCTGTGGACCATCTCTGTGGTGGTGTTCAAAGGGTTGGGCACTTTTGCCGGGGGGGCTTTGCGCGATCTGTTTTTGCTCAGCCTCAATTTGGGCGAGGGGCTGAGCTACGGGCTGATCTTTTTACTGGCGGGGGTGGGGTTGGGAACGGCCGTATTCATCCTCAGCCGCATTGATGTGTTGGGGTTTGCCCGCGAAATGGGCCGCCTCATCAGCCGCACCGACGTACAAATCGCCAGCGCCGATTAGACTCATTCAAACCAGTTTTCCACTTTCAAATCAGAGAAATTTGCAAAATCTGCTACGTTGCGTGTCACAAGAATGAGCTCGTTGGCCACTGCGACGGCTGCAATTTGCCCATCAGGGTAAGCGGGTGGCAGCCCTTTTTGTGACAGGCGGACACGTTCCTGGGCAAACCAGGTTGCAGCCTGGGCATCATAAGGCAATATTGGAATTTGTGCGCGGATGGTGTGAAACAGATATTGCTCAAGCGCTGTGCGTCGGCGTGATTCAGCCAATCTAAGTGTGCCAAACAGCAGTTCGTGCCAGGTTGTGGACGCAATGGCAACCGTATCTTCTGCTTGTTGCAGGCGCTCCACAACGTTGGGGTTGGGTAATTTCCGCACAGGTTCAGAAAGAATATTGGTGTCCAGGAGATATTTTATTGCCATGGATCACTTTCTGGCGCGGGGGTGCGGTCGCGCACGTCGCCCCAAATTTCATCAGGATTTATGTCAAGCTCGGAAGTTGACCAGTTTTGCCGCCATTCCTGGTAAGCGGCCCAAAAGTTACGCGAGGGTTGATTTGCCAGCAAACGGCCGTATTCCTCAGCCGAGAGAATAACAGCCACCGGTTGGCCGTGCCGCGTTACCTGCACAGGTTGTTTACTTTCTTCTGCATCTCGAACCAAGGCAGCAAATTGGTTGCGGGCTTCGGCAATTGAATAAGTTGTTGCCATTTCAACACTCCTTTATGGCTATTTTTATGGCTATTTTACACAGATTTTAGCGTATATGTCAATTGGCAGGGATTTATTCATCAGGATTTTTGTAGTTGCTCCGGCCGCTTCGCAGCCCGAAGGTGGGAGAAAAAATCTGCGGAATCTGCAAAATCTGTGGTTGTTTTTTGACGCTAATCGAGGAAGTTGAAGCCGAGCTGGCGTACCTGGGGGGCTTCGATTTTGCTGACGCCCACGCCCAGCAGGCGCATTTTTTGGCCGGGGGGCCAATTTTCTGCCCAAATCGTTTCGGCAATGGCATAAATTGTGGCGGCATCGTCAATGCCCACCTCTAGCGAACGCTGGCGGGTAAAGGTGGTAAAGTCTGCCCAGCGGAATTTGACGGTGACGGTGTGGGCCAGCAGCTGGCGTTTTTGCAGCGATTGGGCCACCTGCGCACACATCTTTTGCAGCTGCTGGCGTAGTCGATCTGGGTCGTCCACGTCCTGGCTAAAGGTCCACTCCTGGCTGATGCTTTTGGCCAGGCCGCGCTCTGATTGCACGGAACGGCCGTCTACCCCCCGCGCTCTTTCCTTCAATTCCACCCCCAGGCTGCCAAACGCCCCTTGCAGCAGCCCCAAATCGGCCAGAGCCAGCTGCTCGCAGGTGTGGATGTTGAGGTTGGCTAATTTTTCGGCCGTGCGCGGGCCAATGCCGTGAATGGCGCGGGTGGGCAGCGGGGCCAAAAAGGCGGCTTCCGTGCCCGGGGGCACCACGGTGAACCCCTCTGGCTTGTCGTGGTCGGAGGCGACTTTGGCGACGAGCTTGCTGCTGGCCAGCCCCACGGAGCAGGGCAAGCGGGTTTGCGCCTTCACCGCCGCCTTGATTTCGGCCGCTTTTTCTGCGGGATTGTCCCAGTCAGACAAATCCACATACGCTTCGTCTACGCTCATCTGCTCCACAGGGCCGTAGCCGTCCAAGATTTCCATCACCTGGCGGGAGCAGTCGCGGATGCGGGGCCAGTTGGCGGGGGCGATGGTGAGGTTGGGGCAAAGGCGAACGGCCGTACTCATCGGCATGGCGGAGCGGATGCCCAATTTGCGTGCTTCGTAGCTGGCGGAGGCGACGACCCCCCGTTGATTTGGCTGGCCACCGATGGCTAACGGCCGTTCCGCATCGTCGGGATGTTCCAAAATGTGTACGTTGACATAAAATGCATCCATGTCAATGTGTAAAATAGCGCGTGTCCAACTGCCCATCTAATTTTTTGCCTTGAAATTTATGGTTACCATTCTGGTTTGCGTGTTTTCCCCTCCCCCTAGCCCCCGCCTGAAGGGAGGGGGAACCAGATTGCCTTCCCTGCCTGGGGAGGGTTAGGGAGGGGGTGGTTTTCATCATGGCGCGTACCGCTCTGGTTCGATGGGGGCCTGGGCAGGCGGCTGCGGGGCGCTGAAGTAGGTTTGCAAGCTTAGCTGCGTCACCGGGGCGATGAGCGTTTGCGCCTCGTTGGCAATCTCGCCAAACTGGCCGCCCAAAAACCAGATAGCCGCCCCCTTCACCTCTGGGTACGGCGCGTACAGCTGCGCCGCCCAGGCAATATCCCGCAGCGCCTGTTCTGGGTCGGGCACATCCTCGTACGTCCAGCCCCATTCGGTGATGAGCACGGTGGGGCGGGGGATGCCCAGCGCATCTACCACCTGGAACAGCGCCTGGAAGCGGCCTAGCTTGTACGGATATTCGTGGCCGATGTCGTCTACCAGGTAGCTGTATTCGTGCAGGGCGATGGCTAACCGGTCTGGGTTGTTGCCTGCCAGCTGCAAAAAGGCAACCATGCTGGGCGTTTGCCAATCGGTGGGTTCCGGTTCGCCAGAGGCCCAGCCAAAGGCGGCCCAGCGGAAGCCATCGTTGAGGGCGAGTTCGGCCGTTTTTAGCGCAAACTGCCCCAACCATTCCGCCACGTTTTTGTCTACCTCGTTGATTGTTTCCAGCCAGACCAGGCTGGGGTCCAGTTCAGGCGGGAAGGCGTCGCGGTGCATTTGCCAATGGATTTCGGCGGCTTGCTCTGGCGGCAGGCTGTAGTTGGGCACGTTCCAATCGTAGCTGGAACCGCCCTGGGCGGCTTTGCGGTAGACCAGCACGTGGGGCACGCCGCTCTGCCGCATAATTTCCTGGGCAATGAAGATGGGTTGGGCGTTGTCTACGCTTTTGAGGAAGAAGGGGATGCCTGCCGCATCCAGGGCGCGCATCCAATCTTCTAGACCTTCGCTGTTGCCGCCGATGCCGGTGTGGAACCCAATTTTAATGGGAACCAGGGCCAATCCCTGGGCGGCAAGTTCGGCGCGAACGGCCGTAAAATCCACCGTCGGTATGGGGGTGGGGCTGGGGATGCTGGTGCTGGTGGGCGGCAGTGGTGTCGTGGTGACCGCCTCGTCGCCATTTACCAGGGGCAGGAAAACCTCGCTGCCTTCGCCTGCGAGCGTGGCGGCGGCGGGCGGCGTAAAAATCAGTTCGGCCGTGGGGCTGCTGGCGGGGTACGGTTCGGTGGCGGTTAGCCGGGTCGGCAGCGGGTACGCTGCTGCGGATGGCGTGATCTGGCTGACCGCTTCTGGGGTGTTGAGGGCGGGCGGTTGGCTGGTGGGTGTGGGGGTGACGGGGGTTTGGCAGGCGGAAACGGCCGTAATCCACACCACGACCAGCCCAATTTGCCAGATGCGCCACCACTGCTTACCGAATACCGAAAACCGATTACCGATTTTACCCAACCGTGATCAGCTCGCGGGTCATCGTCGTCAGGCTGCGGTGGCCGTCGGCGGTGATGACCACATCGTCTTCAATGCGCACACCGGCACGGCCCGCAATGTAGATGCCTGGCTCGACGGTGAAGACGTTGCCGGGGATGAGCGGTTCGGTGTTGGCTTCCATCATGTAGGGGGGTTCGTGCCCTTCTACGCCCAGGCCGTGGCCGGTGCGGTGGAAGAAATATTCACCATAGCCTGCGTCTTCAATCACCTGGCGGGCGGCGCGATCCACGTCTTGCCCGGTGGCCCCGGGGCGGGAAACCGCCACGCCTTGCTGGTTGGCCAGCTTCACCGTCTCGTAAATGTGGCGCAGCTCGGCATCGATATTGCCTACGGCAAAGGTACGGGTAATGTCTGATGGGTAGCCATCTACCAGACAGCCCCAGTCGATGACGAGGAGATCGCCTTCTTGCAACGGCCGTTCCGTGGGCACGGCATGGGGGGAAGCCGCGTTGGGACCCGTAGAAACGATGGGGCCAAAGGCGATGGCGTCTGCCCCTTCTTCCAGTTGCAGCTGGGTGAGCAGCGCCGCCACCTGCTTTTCTGTCATGCCAATCTCAATTTGGGGGATGAGCCGCTCCATGGCCCGCTCGGCAATGGCGATGGCTCGCTGCATGGTGGCGAGTTCTTCGGCATCTTTCACGGCGCGGAGGGCCATCAGGATGGGTTCGGCGTGGGTGGTGGAGAGGCCAGGGGCGTACCGCTTGAGCAGTTCCAGCTCCAGCACGCGCATGTGCAGCGCCTCTACGCCCAGCAAATAGTCAGACAGCTCCAGCATGGCGCATGCCTGCTGGAAGGCGCTGGTGTACCCTTCGTCATCGCTCCAGGCGAAGATGCGATTTTCTGGGATGCCTGCGGCGCGGGCTTTCATCGCCTCCAGGCCGGGGATGATGATGGCTGGTTCGTCGTCGGCGGGGTAGATGAGGACAATCGGCCGTTCGCTGACGTGGCTGTGGATGCCGCTGAGGTAGGCCATGTTGGGGCCAGGCACCAGGGCAATGCCGTCCACACCGTGGGCCAGGATTTGGTGGGTGAGTTTGTCGAGACGGTTTTGGTTCATTTAGTCGGTTCCTTCTAAAAGAGTTAGCCACAGATTTCACAGATTACACAGATTTTTTGGTTTTAATCTGCGAAATCTGCGTAATCTGTGGATTGATTTTTAGTCTGCCTCGTCCAATTCTATCAGGGGAACGCCGGCCTGCACGGAATCCCCTTTGGCGCAGTGGAGGGCGGTGACGGTGCCGCTGTAGGGGGCCTGGATGGGAATGATCATCTTCATGGATTCCAGCAGGATGAGCTTGTCGCCATCTGCTACCTGGTCGCCGACGCTAACGAGAATGTCGGCGACGACGGCGGGGATGGTGGCGGCGAGGGAGACATCCTGGCTGGCTGTGCCGCCGCCTCGGGGCAAAACGCGCTCGTATTGGTGGGTACGGCCGTTCAGCCACACCATCCTTTTTGTCCCATCTTTGCTGCCCACCAGCCGCCATTGTTGGCGTGCGCCGCTGGGCAAGGTGCGTTCCAGCAGGATGCCGTCTGTTGTTTGGGCGATGAGGTGGAAAACGGCCGTTTTGCCATCCAGCTCAATTTCAATCTTGTCACCCTGGCGGCTGGCCTGCACCGCTTTTTCCACGTCGTGCTGGCGAAGGATGAATTCGGTCATGGGGTGGTGGCCTCCAGAACGGCCGTGTCGGCCACTGGTTCAACTTCAACTTTCATCCCCTGCATCTGGCGCACCCGCACTTCGTCGCCAAACTGGATGGGTTGGCTGGCGGTGGCTTGCCAAATTTCACCTTTGACCATGATGGTGCCTCGGTAGAAACGGCCGTCGGCATCAAAGCTGTCGCGGGCGGTGCCGATTTGGCCCATCATGCCCTGCTGCCCGGTGATTGGCTGCTTGCGCTGGGCGCGCACGGCAAAAGTAACAATAGCCAAGAAAAATCCGGCGGTAAAGACGGCAATGGCAATGGCGGCGGGAATGGAAAGCCGCACAAATTCTGGCGTGCCAGAGTTGAACAGCACCAGCAATCCGCCAATCAGGGTAATGGTGCCGGTGACGGCCAGGGCTCCGTTGGTGGGGGTGGTAGTTTCTAGCGCCAGCAGCACAAAAGCGAGCAGGATCAGCCCCATGCCCAGCCAGTTGACGGGCAGTTGTCCCAGGCCAAACAGGCCAATGCCCAAAAACAGCACGCCGATGAAACCGGCCACCCAGCCGCCGGGATTAGAAATTTCGATGATGATCGCCTGCACGCCGATGGCCATGAGAATGGAGACGAGCACGGGATTGGTGAGGGCCAGCAGTAAGTTTTCGATGAAGGTGAGGGGGATGGCGCTTTGGCTGCTAGAGGCTGTGTTTAGAATCATCTCTTCGCCGTTGACGAGGACGGAACGGCCGTTCAACTGCGCCAACAGCGCTTCCGGCGAATCGGCAATGGCGTCAATAAAGCCTGCGTCCAATGCCTCCTGGGCGCTGACGGCGCGGGCCTCCTCAATCATCGCTTCGGCCAGGGCCACCGCTTCGGGACCGCGCCGCTCCGTCAGGCCGCGCATCATCGCCTTCGTGTCTTCCACAACTTTGCGGTACGCTGTTTCGTTGATGTCCGAACCGTCGGAATTGATGGGGGAGGCGGCACCGATGACCGTTTCGGGTGCCATGCCAGCCGCGTGAGCGGCGGCGGTGATGATGCTGCCTGCTGAGGCGGCCTGCGCCCCCTTTGGCCCAATGTACATGATGATGGGCACCTCCGATGCGCGGAAAAGCTGAACCAGCTCGATGGTGGTGTCTAGCGCCCCACCCGGTGTGTCCAGGATGATGAGCACGGCGTCGGCTTCATCGGCCACCGCTTGAGCTAACCCGCGCTCAAAGTAGGTGTGCATAACGGGCGTCACCGGGCCGTCAAATTCCAGCACCACCACTTCGCTGCTCTGGGCTTTGGCCAGCTGCGCCCAAGCAAAGGTAAACCCTAAGCAAAAAAGCAAACAGAGAGCCACCCAGGTGACTTTGCTATGTTTTTGGGTCAGTCGTCTGTTTAAAGAAATCATATGCATTGCTGATTCTCCAAATAAATGGTCTGACCGTGATCATACTGCTGCCAGGCGGCCAAGACACGCGCTTTTAATGGAGCTGTCATTGTTCCGGGAAGCTGGTTTCGATGGAAAAAGGCAAATTCGCTGAGTTCATTGGCTGGCAACTGAATGGCGGCAATCGCTGAGTCATCCAGCACCCCGCCGTCAAAAATGAACATCAGGGACTCTGTTTTGGGGTCATTTGGGCTGTTGTAATCAAGCGCCAGCAGCCGCCCGATGGCTCGATCCAGGCCAAGTTCTTCAAAAACTTCGCGCTGGCAGCATTGTTTGGGCGATTCGTTCTCTTCCACCACGCCACCGGGAATTTCCCAACCTGGCTTGTAGTTTGGCTTTACCAGGAGAACCTCGTTTCTTTCGTTAAAGAACAGACAGCCTGCGCCCATCCGTTTTTTGGGCAAAGCGCCATAGTAAGCATTGGAATAGGATAGCGTCATAGCAGTCCGGTTGGTGGCAGTTCCAGGCGCAGGGCGATGATAAATTCGCTGCCGTTTTGGTTGCTGCTTTCGGCCCAGATACGGCCGCCGTGCAGCTCTACCAGCTCTTTGGCAATGGACAAACCGAGCCCCATGCCTTCATGCTGGCGGCGCAGGGGGGATTCTACCTGGTAGAATCGCTTGAAGATGCGCTCAAGCTGGTCTTCCGGAATGCCGATGCCGCTGTCTTTGATGCGGAACCACGCTTCGCGCCCGTGCCGCTCTACTTTGACGACGATTTGCCCGCCCTTGGGCGTAAATTTGACGGCGTTGTTGAGCAGGTTGCCGATAATCACTTCCATCATGTCCTGGTCGATGAGGACGAGCAGCTCATCGTCTGGCAAGGTGACGTGGACGGTTTGGTTTTTGGCAACGGCCGTTTCATCCCGCTCCAGGTCCATCGTTTGCACCAACCCCACCAAATCTACCTTTTTACGGGTCAGCGCCGCTGTGCCCGCATCCACGTAGCGCAGGTTGAGCATATCTTGAATGAGGGTGCGCAGGTGAACGGCCGCTTGCAACACATTGTCGAACTGCGCCGTCATTTCTGGCCCGGCCTCGTCTCGCAAAAAGGAGACGTAGCCCAAAATCACCGACAGCGGCGTGCGCAGTTCGTGCGAAGCGATGGCGATGAAATCGGTCTTGAGCTGATCCAATTCGTTCAGCTCTGCATTGGCCTGCTGCAATTCGTTGAACAGCCGGGCCTGCTCCACCGCCACACCTGCAATATCGGCCAAAATGGAGAGCGTCTCAAAATCCTGTACCGAAAAATCACCGCCTCCCTTTTTGTTGAGCGCCTCCAGCACGCCAACTGGCTCTTGGGCCACGTTGTGCATGGGCACGCCCAAAATGGAGCGCGTGACAAAAGCCAGCGCATCCGAAACATCCTGGTTCCAGCGCGGATCTTTGGAGACGTCCTGAATGTACATCGGCTTGTTTGCCGTCAGGATGGCCCCGGCGATGGAATCATCTAGCGGCACCGCCATGTTGAACATCTCAGGGGAGACTTTGTTGGACGACGCTTTGAAATGGAGCTGCTGCGTTTTGGGGTCTAGCAGCAAAATGGAGGCAGCTTCGGCTTGAATCAGGTCGGCGGCTTCGGTGATGATGCGGGAGAGGAGATGGTCTAGATTGGTGGTGGCGTTGAGCACCCGGCTGATCTCAACCAGGCGAGCCATTCGTTCGGCATTCAGTTTGGGGCGCTGTGCGTTCATAGGTTTTCCTTCAGCAAGGGGTGAATGGTACAGCTATTTCTCCAGTTGTCATTGGGGATATGATACGGTATGCTGACTGCATAGACAAGCGGCGGTGAGGGAGATTGGAGACTGGAGATTGTTAATCTCTAATCTCTAGTACAGTCCGGCAGAAATCCATAAAATGTTATTATGACAAGTTGCCGGACTGTTTAAGTATTGCGCCGTCATCAATAACCTGATGCGAACTTTTGGGGCGCAATACTAGTCTCCAATCTCCAATCTCCAAAAATTGAGAGACAAACAAGTTAAATGATCGAAACCAGCCTTAGCCTCTACCTCCATATTCCCTTCTGCAAACATCGCTGCGCGTACTGCGATTTTAATACGTACACCAGCTTGCTGGATTTGCGGGAGGTGTACGCCGATGCGTTGGTGGCAGAGATGGCCCAGGTGGCGGGGGATGCGCGGCGACCGGTGCACACCATCTTTTTTGGCGGCGGTACACCCTCTTTGATGTCGCCTGCGGCGCTGGGGCGCATTTTGGACGGGGTGCGCACCCATTTTGCCCTAGCCCCTGATGCGGAAGTGACGATGGAGGCGAATCCGGGCACGGTGGATTTAGAGTATCTAACGGCCGTTTCCCAAACAGGCATCAACCGGCTCAGCTTCGGCGTGCAGAGCGTGGTCCCGTCTGAACTGGCGCTGCTGGAGCGTGAGCATGATTTTGCCACGGTGGTCGAGGCGGTGCAGATGGCGCGGCAGGTAGGCCTGGACAACTTCAATCTAGACCTGATTTACGGCGTGCCGGGGCAAACGTTGGCCAGTTGGGCGCAAAGCGTGCGCACCGTGCTGGATTTAGACCCCACCCATCTGAGCCTTTACTGCCTGACAATTGAACCGGGTACGCCGATGCAGCGTTGGTTGCTGAACGGCCGTATCCAACCCCCAGACCCCGACCTCGCCGCCGACCAGTACGAACTGGCTTGCACCCTCCTGGCGGAGCACGGCTACGACCATTACGAAATCTCCAACTGGGCCAAACCGGGCCGGGAATGTGAACACAACCTTACCTACTGGCGCAACGGGGCGTATTTGGGGCTGGGCGCGGGGGCGCACGGCCACGCCGCCGGGGTGCGTTACCAAATTGTGAAGCAGCCGCGCGTTTACCTGCGCCGCTTGCAAGAATCGTCTGCGCCAGGGTATCCGCTGTCAACGGCCGTTGCCGCCAGCCACCCCGTCAACCGCACCGAAGCCATTTCAGACACGATGATGACCCAGCTGCGCCTGCTCAACGAGGGGCTGGATTTGGCTGCATTTCAGGCGCAATTTGGCCAATCGGTGGCGGAAATTTATAACGGCACGCTGGATCAGCTGGTGGATTGGGGGCTGGTGGGGGTGGAGAACGGCCGTCTCCACCTCACGCAAAAAGGGTGGTTCCTGAGCAATCAGGTTTTCTACCGGTTCATGTTGGATGAGGCGTAGCGGTAAACCGTAATCGGTAAACCGTAATCGGTAAACCGTAATCGTAAACCGTAATCGGTAAACCGTAGGGGTGCGGCAGGTGAAAAAAAAGGTAAATCATGGCAAATAATTTAACCGTCGCCATCATGGCCGGGGGGCAAAGCAGCCGCATGGGCACAGACAAATCGTTTGTGCTGTTTGAAGGGCGCCCGATGATTGAAGTGGTCATCGACGCCGTAGCCGGCTTGGGGGATGAGATGCTGCTTATCACCAACAAGCCCGCCGACTACGCCCATCTCAAGTTGCCGATGGTGTCGGACGTGTACCCGGATCATGGGTCGTTGGGCGGGATTTTTACGGCCGTTCACGCCGCCACCCACCCCCACACCCTCGTCGTGGCCTGCGATATGCCCTGGCTCAACCGCCCGCTGCTGGAACATATGATCACCCTGCGAGAAACGGCCGATGTGATTGTGCCGCGCTGGGAAAAATATCCAGAGCCGCTGCACGCCATCTACAGCAAAGCGTGCCTGGCCCCCATCGAGGCCAAGCTGAAGGAAAAGCGATTAAAAATTACCGGATTTTTTGGTCAGGTGGCGGTGCGGTTTGTGGAGCGGGAGGAGATTGAGCGGTTTGATGGGAACGGCCGTTCCTTTGCCAACATCAACGCCCCGGAGGATTTGGCAGAGGCCGGTGGTCAGTAAGTCAGTATTCAGTAGGTCAGTACCCAGTGCACTGACCTACTGATTTACTGAAAACTGATTACTGCTTCGCCAGCGCAATTTCCGCAGCGCGCAGCGTATTTTTCATCAGCATGACGATGGTCATTGGGCCTACGCCGCCGGGCACGGGGGTGATGGCTCCCGCCACCTCGGCCGCACTGTCATATTCCACATCCCCCACCAACTTGTAGCCACGTTCGTTGGTGTCGTCATCCACACGATTAATGCCCACATCAATCACGGCACAGCCGGGCTTGAGCATCTCGCCCTTGATCATTTCGGCCCAGCCAATGGCCGCCACCACGATGTCGGCCCGCTTGAGGTGCTCGGTTAAATCTCGGGTGCGGCTGTGGCAAATGGTGACGGTGGCGTCCGCTTTTTGCAGCAGCATCGCCATTGGCAGCCCCACAATGTTAGACCGCCCCACGATGACCGCTTCGGCCCCTTTGGTTGGCACGCCAGCATCTGCCAGCAGTTCCATGCAGCCCGCAGGCGTGCAGGGAATAAACAGCGGGTCGCGCCCCTTCATGGCCAGGCGGCCGATATTTACCGGGTGGAACCCATCTACATCTTTTTCCAGGTCAATGGTGTTGAGCACCGCTTCTTCGTTGATATGTTTGGGCATGGGGAGCTGCACCAAAATGCCGTTCACTTCCGGGTCGGCGTTGAGCTTGGCGACCAGGGCTACCACTTCTTCCTGGCTGGCATCGGCGGGCAGCTTATGCCCAATGGAGCGGATGCCTAGCCGTTCACACATGCGCTGTTTGCTGCGCACGTACGTGGCAGAGGCGGGGTCTTCGCCGACGAGGACGGTGGCTAAACCGGGTGTGTAGTTGTGTTTTTCTTTCATTTCGGCCACGGCAGCGGCGATTTCATCGCGAACGCGGGCGGCCACTTGTTTACCATCAATAACTTTTGCTGACATAGTGAAATCCTTTTGGGTTCATGGGTAAACGGCCGTTAAACAAAGAGGGGGGCTAAGGAACGGCCGGTTACAAAACAGTGAGAAAACAAAAAGGCCTCCAGTTCAGGGAGACCTTGTAAATTGCAAATATCAAATCAGTGAGAGCTTCCTGCACAAATGAAGCAGCAAAATCACTTCGGCAGCATTTCTGTGCCCATAAACTTATCTAGCCAGATGGCTAATGCACAAGCAAAAGCCACAGTTGTGAAAAATGTGTAGTAAATGCCATATTCTTCCAATGTCGTGTCGGCAATGAACGGCGCATAAACGGCCGCAACCGTCAAACCAAACCCAATAGCAAGAGAGATGACCACTACTAATAATCGTTTAACCAACATCTTAAACTAGCCTCCAAAATGTTTTGGCGTTCTAAAATGATTCACAAGAACCTATCTGTAATTTTTATCACAAACAGAGCGAAACGGCAACGCAAATGCAACCTGCAAACGAGCTAAATATCTTCATCAAATTGAATGAGGGCATCTTTGACGTGCTGGGTTAATTCTTCTGGGGAGATCGGCTTGGTGAGGTAGACGGTTGCCCCAGCCCGCAGCCCTTTGTTGATGCTATCCAGGTCTGTTTTGGCACTGAGCATGATGATGGGTAAATCGGCCGTTGCTGGCTCGCTGCGCAATTTCTCACAAACAGCAAACCCATCCATTCCCGGCATCATCACATCCAGCAGAACCACATCTGGCTGACTCTTGCGCACCTTATCCAGGGCATCAAACCCATCTTCTGCTTCCGAGACGTGAAACCCAGCCCGAACAAGCATCAGGCGCAGCAGGGTACGTGCCATCGGTTCATCATCAACAATGAGCACCGATTGGTGAATGCTATCTCCAGGTACGGATGTGAATTGTCTTGCCAAAATGAATACCTATGTGCTAACCAAAATTGAGTTCTTTACGTGGATGATTGCAGCCTGTTTTGGTCACCCATTTATTGTAAACTATTCTTACTTTCCAGCAAAGAAGTCGTTCGTTCAAGTTGAGAAGAACAGGCGATTCTGCTTTTGCATGTATGGTCAAATTGGGATGGCCTACAGCTTAAGAATCTATCCGAAAAAGCCACAGAGAAAAAGTGAAATCTGAGAAGTAAACCTTTGCCGCTAACTGCTTTGTTAGGCAATTTTGTTAGTAAAGTTTTTGGCAAAACCCACAAAGCTTCCACTGCTCTGATTGGTTTTGCCTTGTAAAAGAATTTAGCTAACAGAGCACGAAGCTCTTTGGAAACTACTTCAACTTCGCTCAGTACAAGCCTGTGGCAAATAAATTGGACAGGTACTAAATGAAAAGCGACTAATCTGGCAATTCCTCTAAAGGAAGCGAAATGGTTAATCCCTCACGCGCCAGAATGGTTCGGGGAAACCGTGTGCGAGCCTGTATCAAAATATCGTCCAACTCATCGTCAGAGAGATCTGGAGAGTAGTGGAAGAGTGCCAGGCATTTCACCCTGGCTTCAATTGCTGCCTGGACAGCCTCTTGCCAGGCGCTGTGCCCATACTCATTAAATTTTGTGCGTTCTTCAATCGTGGCAAAGTGGGAGTCATGGACGAGCAGGTCGGCTCCTTCAGCGAGGCGAAGCAGGTTGGGATCGAAGCCATCATCATAATGGGTTACATCGCTGCAATACACAAAAACAACGCCGTTGCTTTCGATGCGAAAGCCAAGACAGCCTCCAGGATGGTTCAGGTCTGTGGCCGTTACGCGGGTGTTGTCGCCAATGATGATGGTTTCACCATCTTGAATCTCTTTGACAATGAGGTCAGCCGGTAAGGATTTGTAAGCGAAGGGCAGGTAGGGTTCAATGAATTGCCCGGCCATGGTTTCTTCTAGCTGTTTGCCAACGCGCCGTTTGCCAATTAAGACGAAGCGGTTATTTCGGCCAAAAATTGGGGCAAAAAAGGGAAAACCCTGAATGTGATCCCAGTGGGTGTGGCTGATGAGGATGTTGCCGATGATACGATCTGGATTGTTTTTGACCAACTCCTTCCCCAAACGTCGAATGCCAGATCCGGCATCTATGATAATGAGCTGCTCGTCGGAGGTTCGTAGTTCAACACAGGATGTATTACCACCAACCCGAATGGTTTCTGGCCCTGGTGTAGGTATTGTGCCGCGCACGCCCCAAAATCGTATTTGCAAATTTGCCCCTTTGTTTGTGTAAAAGCCAGGAAACCAAGATTCTGCTGAGTCTTATTATAGTGGCTTTTACTCAGGCAATCAGCCAAAATGACAGCGCATGAATCTCTATTTCTTGTGCTAATTACCCCATAGTTGGTTGAAAAATATTCAAATTTTGGCTGAATGTGGAGGAGTATATCAAAAATTGCTTGAGAACGATATATAGTTTGCGTAAATATGTGAAATAAAAAGGCTCATCCGCCTTGCAGATGAGCCTTGATTAGGTGCGTTTGAAGGTTGTGTTTAGGAGCTAATTTCTTGTTGGGTTTGTTTGCTGTTAATGACGCGCTCGACGCTATCTAGCAGTTCTTGAGGGCCAAAAGGCTTGGTGATGTAATCATCTACGCGGGCAATGTGTAAACCCAGAACGCGGTCAATGCTTTGGGCCTTGGCGGTAACAACGATGACTGGGATATCCCGCATTTCCTCGGACGCTTTCATTTTTTGGTATACTTCCCACCCATCCATTTCTGGCATCATCAGATCGAGCAAAACGAGGTCTGGTTGAATCTCGCTAATTTTGGACAGGCCTTCATGCCCACCCACTGCACCGGTGACGTCAAATTTGTTGCGGCCCAAAATGAGCTTTACAAGCTCAATCATTTCTAGTTCGTCTTCAATGCAAACTACTTTTTTGGGTTCGTCTGCCATTACGTATTTCCTCAAATCAACAAATGCTTGTTAGGATTGTTACAGATTACTTTAAGTTAACAAAGAGATGTTTTTATTAACTTTTGACTTACTAAAGGGTATCACAAGCAAGTAGGGTTGTCTACATATTATTTAGGCTTCGAAATAACCCATTTGCACTATCTACAATTTGTATAACTGTACTGGTGCCAAGTGAAGTGGGGGTACTTTAATCGAAACCATTGTATTGATCCATATGCTTTGAGTAAGGGGGAGTATGGTCTTATTGCTGGGACGTTTGACAGGCAACGGCCGTTTTGGCATAATCTCCCCCACTTAAAAACAGCAACAAGCGTTGATGGAGACGAGTAGCCTGGTAGGCTGGTTGAGCGAACCTGAGTTGGTGTGAGTCAGGTCCAGGTAGGCAGGCGAAAATCCCTCCGGAGCTTCTGACTGAACGACCAGTGGTCGGTAAGCGGTGAACGGTAATCGGTAAAAAGTTAAACCGATTACGGATTACGGATAACCGATTACCGAAACAAGTAGGCTCAGACGGATTCAGCCCACGTTATCGGGCGTGCAGCCATTCTCAGGTGGCTGATTGAGTGTCTGGCACTTCATGTGCTGGGAACTTGGGTGGTACCGCGGAGACAATGCGCCTTCGTCCCAATGATGGGATGAAGGCGTTTTTTATTGCCCGGAGGTCACAATGACGGAACTTTTGTATACGACGGATGCCTATGTGCAGAGTTTTGACGCGATGGTAACGGCCGTTACCGACGACAACGGCATCATCTTGGACAAAACCGCGTTTTACCCCGGCGGCGGCGGCCAGCCCAACGACGAAGGCACGCTGACGGCAGGCGGCCAGAGTTGGACTGTGACCAAGGTGAAGAAGGTTGGCGGCGCGGTGGTTCATTTTGTAGAAGGTGTGCTGCCTGGGGTGGGAACGGCCGTAACCGGCCAGCTCAATTGGGAGCGCCGCTACCAATTGATGCGCACTCACACAGCGATGCACATCCTCTGCGGCGTGGTCTGGCGTGATTACGGCGCGTCGGTGACCGGGGGCAACATGGATCCGCTGAAGGGGCGCATGGATTTTGAGTTTGAGACGATGCGGCAGGAGTTGGTGGCGGAGATTGAAACGGCCGTAAACAAAGAGGTCGATGCTGCCCGGCCAACCCGCGTACAAATTTTGCCGCGCGAAGAAGCGTTCCAGATCCCTGATCTGATTCGCACCAAGATTAACTTGCTGCCCGAAGGCATCAACGAAATACGCACCGTGGAGCTGGTTGGACTAGATTTGCAGGCCGACGGCGGGACGCATGTGGCCAATACGAGGGAAGTCGGCCCCATGCGCATTACGGATTACAAAAGCAAGGGCAAAATCAACAAGCGCATTTACGTGGAGCTGGATTGATCAAAGGTGGCAACAACGAATTTAAGTAAATAACGAATTTTTATTCGTTGATTACTCCAATTCGTTGTTGTCATAGGTGCAAAATGAGATTTATCGTCAAGGAGCAGGATTACGAAAAGCCAATCGGCGCGGGGCTGATGCGCTACGAGCTGGATGGCGTGCCGACGGGTGCCGTGGAGCATTGGCGGCTGACCCAGGCGACCGAGGGGTACGAGGTGCTGCGCGTTGATCTGGATGCGCGGGAGGCGGCTTCGGGGCATTCGTATTTGTACCATTTGGTGCGGCGGGTCGATGGCACGTCGGAGCGGTTGGCGTACCGCTTTTGGGGCAGCGGACTGCAAATTGAAGGCACGCTGCTTTTTTCTGAGACAAATGTTACGGGGACGCGGGCGGTAAACGGCCGTACCCACCACGAAGACCTCGAAATCGAACCGGGGACAATTTTCTGGTTTCCCTCAGCGATTGGGCTGGGGCTGGCGTTGCAGGCGAAAAAGGTGACGGGGAATACGGCCGTTACCCTCAACGGCAAAATCGGCGGCGAGGACACATTGGCCATGCAGCAAGTCTCGGTAGACGTACATTTTTTGATTACCGACACCAAACCAATGGAGGTTGCGGGCAAAACGCTGGACACCGTGCCCACGATGGTGCGCTGGGACGGCAACCAACGCATCGTCACCCGCGACCAAAACGACTGGCCCGTCGCCATGCAGCGGTTCGACTTTGCCGATGTCAAACAGCTTTCGGCGACCGAAACACGGTACATCTGGTACTAAAAGGAAAACGATGGCAATTCCCGACTTTCAAACAATTATGCTGCCACTTGTTCAGTTTGCCAGTGATGGCAAAGAACACTCCTTGCGTGAAGCCATAGATTATTTGGCCAATTATTTCCAATTGACCAAAGAGGAACGCAAAGAGCTTTTGCCGAGCGGACGTCAAGCCACGTTTGATAATCGGGTTGGTTGGTCACGCACTCATCTTGCCAAAGCCGGATTGTTAAACTCGACTCGGCGTGGCTACTTTGAAATCACGAGTCTGGGTCAGCAAGTTTTGGCGCGGAAGCCAGATGTCATCAACATGGCATTTCTGAAGCAGTTTCCAGACTACGTTGAATTTATCAAACCATCAAACCAGGATGTCAAAACGGCCGTTTCAGACGAAACCGACGCCTCACAAACACCAGAAGAAGCGATCGAGTCTGCCTACCAACGCGTCAGGCAAGAGTTGGCAAAAGAGATTTTGACCACAATCAAAGAGTGTTCGCCTGCATTTTTCGAGAGACTGGTCATCGATTTGCTCGTTCAGATGGGATATGGTGGAACGCGAAAAGATGCTGGCGAAGCCATTGGTGGCAGCGGCGATGGCGGCATTGACGGCATTATCAAGGAAGATCGTTTGGGCCTGGATATTGTTTACATTCAGGCGAAGCGATGGGAAAACACGGTCAGCCGACCGGAAATTCAAAAATTTGCTGGAGCGCTGCAAGGGCAAAGAGCGCGGAAGGGAATCTTCCTTACGACCGCAAACTTTTCGGATGGCGCAAAGCAGTACGTTTCATTTATCGATTCGAAAATCGTTCTGATTGATGGCAACATGCTGGCTCAACTGATGATCGATTACAACATTGGCGTAACGCCATTTGCCACGTATGAAATGAAACGATTGGACTCAGACTATTTTACTGAGGGATGAGATAATGAACTGGACAGCCTATCGAAATAAACGAATTATTGGCCCCGACACGGCCGTTTCCTACCCCATTTCTGCAGCACCGTCGTCGGGCAACCCATTAACCATTTACCATTAAAAATTAACCATTAACCATTTGGAGTAAACCCCATGTCTTTCAAAGACGTTTCCAACAAAGCAAACTTTGTGGAACAAGAACAAGAAATCCTGAAATTTTGGCAAGAAACCGATGCCTTCAACGAGCTGCGCCGCCTGCGCGCCAAAAGCAGCAAGCGGTTCAGCTTCATCGACGGCCCCATCACCGCCAATAACCCGATGGGCGTGCACCACGCCTGGGGCCGCACCTACAAAGATCTGTACCAACGCTACCACGCCATGCAGGGCAAAAACCTGCGCTGGCAAAACGGCTTCGACTGCCAGGGGCTGTGGGTCGAAGTGGAGGTGGAAAAAGAGCTGGGCTTCAAAACCAAGCGCGACATCGAAGCGTTTGGCCTGGAGAACTTCGTTAAGCTGTGCAAGGCGCGGGTGCTGAACTATGCGGCCGTTCAAACCGAACAATCCGTGCGCCTGGGTTACTGGATGGATTGGAACAGCCCGGACGAACTGCGCCGCCTCAGCGGTATGATGAAGGAAGATCCGCAGCAAGAAGTCACCATCCAAGGCCCGAAGGGACCGATCACCGGCACCGTGGAGCAGGTGGTTGGCATGTTGGGGCTGGTGGATGTCGGTGGCTCCTACTTCACCTTCAGCAACGAAAACAACTACATGATCTGGCGCTTCCTCAAGACCTGCCGCGACAACGGCTGGCTCTACAAAGGGCGCGACGTGATGCCCTGGTGCGCCCGCTGCGGCACCGGCATCAGCCAGCACGAAATTGTCACCGATGGCTACTTCGAAGTGACGCATGAATCGGTGTTTGTGAAGTTTCCCATCGTGAGCAAGACCTCAGAGGTTTCCCAAACCTCTGAGGTCTCGGACAGCGAAGCATTGCTGGTGTGGACGACCACGCCCTGGACGCTGACGAGCAACGTCGCCGCGGCCGTTGGCCCGGAACTGACCTACGTCAAAGTGCAGCACGAAGACGGCTGGACCTACTACCTGGCCGAAGAAGCCGTCAAAAACAGCCTCATCGGCAAGTATGAGGTGGTGGGCAAGTTGAAGGGGGAGGATTTGCTCGGCTGGGCCTATCGTGGGCCGTTTGATGAGCTGCCTGCGGCTCAGAAAGCGTTTCTTGACGCCACTTACACCCATCGCGTCATCCCCTGGAAAGAAGTGGGCGCGGCGGAAGGGACGGGCATCGTGCACATCGCCCCCGGCTGTGGTGCCGAGGACTTCCAGCTAAGCAAGGAAAACGATTTGCCGATCATCGCCCCGCTGGACGAAAACGGTGTTTACGTAGCCGGGTTCGATTGGCTCACCGGGCAGCATTCGCAAGAGGTGGCCGAGGCCATCTTTGAGAATTTGCGCGAGAAAGATGTGTATTACCGCAAGCAGCGGTACGCCCACCGCTACCCGCACTGCTGGCGCTGCGGTACGGAGCTGGTCTACCGGCTGGTGGATGAATGGTTCATCAGCATGGGCAAACTGTACGACAAGCCGCGCGAAGAGGTGACGGCCGAAGAAAAAGCGCGCAGCCTGCGCTACCAGATCATGGACCGCGTGGACAAAATCAACTGGTATCCCGGCTTTGGCTACGACCGGGAGATGGATTGGCTGCGCAACATGCACGACTGGATGATCTCCAAAAAGCGGTATTGGGGGCTGGCGCTGCCCATCTGGGAATGCGAGGAATGCAGCCATTTCACCGTGGTGGGCGACGAGGATGAGCTGCACGAGCGGGCCGTCGAAGGCTGGGAAACGTTTGAGGGGCATACGCCGCATCGGCCGTTTATCGACGCGGTGAAGCTTGCCTGCCCTGAGTGCGGCGGCAAGATCAGCCGCATCAAGGACGTGGGCAATCCGTGGCTAGACGCGGGCATCGTGGCGTTCAGCACGCTGGGCTACCGGCATCATCCCGACTATTGGGAAAAATGGTACCCGGCCGACTGGATCAGCGAATCGTTCCCCGGCCAGTTCCGCAACTGGTTCTACAGCCTGCTGGCGCAAAGCACCGTGCTGGGTGACGAGCCGCCGTTCCTGAACCTGTTTGGCTACTCCACGCTGCTGGCCGAAGACGGCCGTGAGATGCACAAATCGTGGGGCAACTCCATTGAATTTAACCAGGCGGCCGACGAGATGGGCGCAGACACGATGCGCTGGCTGTACGCCAGCTGCAAGCCGGAGCAGAATTTGCGCTTTGGTTTCCATGTGGGTGATGAGACGCGCCGCCGCTTCCTCATCCCGCTGTGGAACGTCTACTCGTTCCTGGTGTCGTACGCCAATCTGGACGGCTGGACGCCGTCGGTGCAGGACTTCTTGGACAGCACGCCGTCGCCCAACGCGGCCAATGCCCAGCTGGATGCGTGGATCAAGGAGCGGGTGGATGAAACGGCCGTTTCCGTCCGCACCTCCCTCGATAAATACGACGCCGAAAAAGCGACCCAAACGCTCGAAGCGCTGCTGGACGACCTGAGCAACTGGTACGTGCGCCGCAGCCGCCGCCGCTTCTGGAAAAGCGAAACCGACGCCGACAAAACGGCCGCTTACCGCACGCTCTACCAGGTGATGGTCAAATTTATCCGCCTGCTGGCCCCGTTTATCCCGTTCACCACAGAGGTGATGTACCAAAACCTGGTGCGCCGCGTGGACGAAAACGCGCCGCTGAGCGTACACCACACCCTCTACCCGGAGGCCGACGCCGCCTCGCTGGACCGTCGCCTGCTGGACAAGATGGGTCTGGCCATCACCGCCGCCAGCCTCGGCCGTTCGGCCCGCAGCTCAGAAGATATCAAGCTGCGCCAGCCGCTGGCCAAGGCGCGCATCAACGTGGGCAGCCAGCAGGCGCAAGACGACCTGCAAGAGCTGGCCGACGTGCTGGCCGAAGAGATCAACGTGAAGGAAGTTGAGGTGGTCTCGGAGGTGGGCGAGCTGGTGAACTATAAGCTGATGCCCAACAACCGCGTGCTGGGGCCGAAGTTTGGTCAGAACTTCCCGCAGGTGCGGCAGGCGCTGCTGGCCCTCGATCCGGCCGCAGCGGCGCGCACTTTGCAAGCGGGCGAAGCGCTCACCATCGAAGTGGCGGGTGAAACGGTGCGCCTGGGCGATGAGGATGTGTTGGTGCAGACGGAATCGCGGGGGGGAACGGCCGTTGCCTCCGACAAAGGCGTCACGGTCGCAGTAGACACGGAACTGACGCCCGCCCTGGTGCAAGAAGGCTACGCCCGTGACGTGGTGCGCCAGGTCAACAACATGCGCAAAGACGCTGGTCTGGAAATCTCCGACCGCATCGTGCTGAGCCACCAGGGCGCATCTGGCGACGTTGCCGCCGCGCTGACCAACTTTGCCGAGTTTGTGCAGCAAGAAACGCTCACCGTCACCTTGCAATCCACCCCGCTGAGCGACGCACTGTACAGCCAAACTGTCGCCATCGGCGACCAGGACGTGACGTTGCAGCTGCGTAAAGCGTAAAATCCACCCTCATCCCGGCCCTTTCCCGCAAGGGAGAGGGCTGGGGTGAGGATTCTTCCCCACCCCAAAACCACCCACTTCTCATACAAATTTCGCTTGACATCTACAAAACTGTGGCTATATTTGATATAAAATATCATTGGTATTAAATATCATTAAGGAGCGAGAAGAATGAAAACGACACATAACCGTTGGCGGTATTGGCTGCTGATTGCCATGATTGTTTGGGGGCTGGTTGCTGTTGGCTGTGCTGGCAGTTCGGATGAGGCAGAACCGGCTGAAGCGGATACGGCCGTTGCCGCCACAGATGAACACGAAGGTGAAGATGACCATGATCACGAGGGTGAAGAAGAACACGCTCATGATGCCGAAGCCGAAATGCTGCTGCTGCCGGAGCTGGCGGCGGCGGCGCTAAATGGCGAACCGCTGCGCGTGGTGGCTACCACCAGCATCATTGGCGATGTAGTGGCGCAAGTGGGTGGGGCGGGGATCAGCCTGACAATTTTGATGGGGCCAGGGCAGGACCCCCACAGTTTTGAACCTTCGGCGCGGGAATTAACGGCCGTTGCCGACGCCCACGTCATTTTTGTCAACGGTTGGGATTTGGAGGAAGGGTTGGTAGACGACCTGGCCAACATTGGTGAAGACGCTCTGGTTGCGCCCATTTCTGCCAACATCGCCCCCCTTGCCTTTGCCGAGGGTGAGCATGAAGACGAGGTGCACGATGAAGGTGAGGCGCATGAACACAGCGGCGCTGATCCGCATGTCTGGTTTGCCGTTCACAATGTGGAGCAATGGGCAGAAAACGTGGCGCATGTTCTGAGCGACCTCGATCCGGCCAATGCGGAAATTTTTGCCGCCAATGCCGCCGCCTACGTAGAGGAACTTGAGGCGCTAGAAGCGTATGCCGAAGCGCAGTTAGCAGCCATTCCGGCAAATAATCGCTTCCTGGTAACGAACCATGATTCGTTTGGCTACTTTGCTCAGGATTATGGTTTTACCGTGCTGGGTACCGTCATTCCCAGCCTGAGCAGCGTGGCGGAACCATCGGCCAGCGATCTCACTGATTTGATTGCGGTGATGCAGGAGCACGCCGTTTGCACGCTTTTCACTGAAACCACGCTAGACGATGCCCTGGCCCAGACGGTGGCGGGAGAGCTGTCTGGCTGTGATGAGGTGCAGGTGTTGAAGCTGTACACCGGGGCAATTGGCCCGGAAGGGAGTGGCGCAGACAGCTACATTGGCATGTTCCGCGCCAATGTGGATGCGATTGTGGCTGGTTTGCAGTAGGCGGTTTATTAGGGACTTTGCTGCCTGGTTGTAGATTGGAGATTGGAGATTGGGTCGTCTTCAATCTCCAAAATGGGTCAGTTAGGAGTTACGCACTTAAAGGGCTGTGGTCGGCGAGACGCTGGCCACAGCTGTATAGTTACAAAAAATTAACTAAAGGCCCAGCGCAAAAAGTGGGGGAAAAGCTGGGCCCACGTGTCGTAATTGTGCCGTCCGCCGGGAGCCTCGACGTAAACGACCTCATCCCGAGTAAAACCCAGCACTTTGAGTTCTGCAATCAGTTCCAGCGTGTCTTGAATGGCATCGATGATGCCGTTGCCGTCCCGGTCGCTGGCTTCGTCTTGGGTGGCGGCTTCAAACCAGAGGCGCAGTTTCGGTTTTTCTGGGGTTTGCCGCACCAGGGCATGGGCAATTAGCTGGTTGGGCGGCATTTTGGTCTCGTCTTCGGCGGCGCGCCACCAGAAGGAGCCAGACATCACTCCCACCACGCCAAACAGCTCGGGCTGGTTCCAGGCGATGTCGAAGGCAGAAAGCCCCCCTAGTGAGACGCCCAAAATGCCCACGTTGGCCGGGTGGGGGCTGGTGCGGAACTGCTGCTCAATGGCGGGCATGAGTTCGGTGGTGAGGAAACGGCCGTATTCGCCCGCCTTCGTGCCTAAATTTTGGGCGTTCGGGCAAACTGCCGTACCGTACTCCTGCAACCGGTGCGGATTGGTGGGTACGGCCACCACGATGATGGGTGGCATTTGCCGCCGCTGGAACAATTTCGCCAGCGTCTCCCGAATTTGCAGCGCTTCCTGGTCCTGCCCGTCGTTGACGTAGAGGATGGGGTAGCGGCGATTTGTTTCTTGGGCGTACCCTGGCGGCAAAAGATGGTAATTTCTCGGCTGTTGCCCAGCACCTGCGAAGCAAAATCAGGCAGGGTGACCACCTCAACAGTGGCGAGAAGTTCTGCCCGTCGCCGTTTGGCTTCGCTGATGATGAGGATGATGGTGAGGGCGAGAACGGCCGTTAGCCAAAAAACAAGTTCATGCATGTCAAACTCTTGCCTAATACGATCTGAAATACTGGAATATCGTTAGACTCTGGATATAATTCCGATTGTCTTCCGCTTTTTAAGCGCAACACAAAATTATAAGAAAACTGCCCTCTGCCATTGCACAGCGCGGTCCCAACTTCGGGATGGCGCTTTTTTGTTTTCTCGGAGTAATAAGCGAGAGAGTTTTAAAATGACAGAAATGTTTGCAGTTCTAGGTGGAATAGCAAGTATCGTAGCGATTTTATCCTTTTTCGGCATTTCAGATGTGAAAGCTTTAAAAAAGCTTCTAAAGAAATGGATAAGAAAACTGAAAAATGTGAAAGAATCTTTCAAATCAAGACGATAATTTCGTTTGTCATGCTGAACGAAGTGAAGCATCCCACGCATCTTGCAACAACATAGCGAATTGCCTCAAAAATAATGTTACCCAAGAAAGGGTCGTTGAATCATAAATAGTGTTACCTTCGCAACCATGATGGATGCGAAAATGAGTCAACACAGTAAACGAGAGTTAGTCCAGCGTCTGCAACCGAGATACCTCAAAGCAGACCGTAACGAGAAAACAAGGATTTTGGATGAGTTTGTCGCTGTAACCGGCCTGCACCGTAAGGCAGCGATTCGTCGTCTACGACAACAAAACCAGCCCCGCCGAGAACGTCGCGGTCGCAAAAAAACGTATTCAGGCAGTGTGGTGAGTGCCCTGACCAAAATCTGGCGCATCTGTGGCGGCATCTGCGGCAAGCGGCTCCAGCCTATCTTGGCCGACATGGTCGCTTCCCTGGAACGACATCAGGAACTCAAGCTGGATAAGGAAACCAAGGCACGGGTCTTGGCGGTTAGCCCGGCCACCATTGACCGATTGTTACGGCCGTTTAAGATCAGCCAGCGGCGGGGACAAAGTACGACCAAGCCTGGGAGTCTGCTCAAACATCAAATTCCGGTACGCACCTTTGCTGACTGGGATGAGGCCCAAGCCGGGTTTGTAGAGATAGACTTGGTGGCTCACTGTGGTGAAAGTACAGCCGGACAGTTTCTCTGCTCCTTCACTGCCACCGATGTGTCCACTGGCTGGACGGAGTGTTTTAGCTTACAGCACCGCTCTCAAATCGCTGTGTCTGCGGCACTGGAACAGCTACAACAACGTTTACCTTTTCCACTTTTGGGCATTGATTCAGACAATGACACCGTCTTTATCAACGAGCTGATGCTCAAGTACTGCCAGACAAACCGCATCACCTTCACCCGCTGTCGACCGTACAAGAAAAACGACCAGTGCTTTGTCGAGCAGAAGAATTGGTCCATCGTGCGGCGCACCATTGGCTATCAGCGGTATGAGTCCCAAGCCGCTCACCAATTGCTGGGTGAAATCTATGAAGAGCTCCATCTCTTTACTAATCTGTTTCAGCCCACCTTCAAACTGGTGAGCAAGAAGCGTACCGGGGCCAAGGTAGTCAAGACATACGATACGCCTCAGACCCCCTTGCAGCGCGTATTGGACATGAAGCTGCTTTCGGTTGAGAATAGTGACCGGTGGCAAACGATTTATCGGCAGACCAATCCGGCCCAATGTCGCCGCAACATTGACGAGAAAGTTAAGCAATTAGTGCGGTTGGGAAAGTAACATGCTTTTTGAGGCAACGACTACCCGTTCGGTAACATTTTCTATTGAGGCAACGCGCATAGGCTCTCGGCAAAGAGAAACTGACTTCATGTGTAATTGGGCGGGATTTTTCGCTGTGCTCAAAATGACAATTGTAAATATTAGCTAATCTATTGAATTGCTATTATCTGAAGATGGCCCCATCTGCCACAGCTGCTGCATTTCCTCACAACGCCCCAACAGTTCTTCCAGCGTGCCTTCGTCGGCGATACGGCCGTCCCCGCCTGCTTCCCGTTTTGTGTAAAGTTAGTTGTGAGAAGGGGGATGCCAGCCAGCGATGACCCAATTGCGTCGTACTGTGACGGCCAGGGGATTATTGAGGCGCAGCGCTTCAACGGTGGCCCGTCCGCAAGGCGTCAACCCATGAATTAATACGCCGTCGGTGCTCCAGACAAAATGGTCGGACCACCGCTGCTGACGTGGATTGAACAATTCAATCGCCTCGCTGCTTTGTGGATCGATGCCAGTAGTTTTGGCCCATTTGTATTGGTTGCACAGTTCACAGGCCAGGCATAGATTATCGGATTCGTCGGAGCCGCCTTCGGCCAGCGGCCAAACATGGTCAATCTGCAAACGCCCCATCGTGTAATTCTGGTGGCTTTGGCAATATTCACACCGATTTTCGGCTCGTTGTCTAACAAATTCGCGGGTGTCTTGCGACAGGCTCATGATGAGAGGGGCACGCAAGCCACGCCGAACGGCTTCGGCCAGGGCTTCCAGATTTGCGCAGTTGGCCAAGTTGGTAAATTTGCAGCAGCGAGAGCAGTTCAAACCGTTCGACCTCGGCAAGGGTGGCTTGTTTCCCTTTTGTTTGCAGTTCACCCAGGCGGCTGTTTTGCGTTTCGTCCATTTTCATGTCTGCCAGGGCTAAAATGTCATCATCAGAAAGAGATGAGATGTCCGTCAGAGTAGAAGCAGGCGAGTCTGGCAAGGTAGGCCACATCATTTCCAGGGCATCGGCCAGCACTTCGGCCGTATCTCGCTTGGTCGCGTTGCCTAAATCTCTGGCGTGTTCAAACAAGTTGTTGGGTAAAGAAAGAGTCACTTGAACGCTCATAATGGCTCCAGTTTAGCAGATGTTTGAATATTGGGGAAGTTTGTTTTAGAGAAATTTTTCGCTGCGCTCAAGCTTGTGCTGAGCCTGTCGAAGTAATGACAGTTGGTGGCTTTTTTTACCTGTAACTTGCCACCTGGAAACTTGCTTACTCGGTAACGGCCGTTTCCCCCTCTCACACCTCTCGGACCACAGACCCATCAGGCAAAAACCGGTTCACCATATATTTCGTTCACGATGAATTGGAAGAGAATGGTTAACCAGGTTTCAAAACGATTGCATTCACCTAATTGATCAAAAACCGAAATGAGAGCCCTTAACATTTTGGGATTATCTGGGTTCACCAGCACCTCAAACCAAAACATCGCTGCCCGGTAGTTTACCAAATCGCCAACGGTTTCGGTGGGAATGTTGGTTTTGACGGCTCGGTCCATATCGTTCACCAGCTGGTTAACCTCCAGGAAGTTTTCGACTAACTCTGGTTCGTACACATAAACGCGCGAAAGTAAATCAATAATGGCTCGCTTCGTCGTTGCTTCGTGAACAAGCTCCGGTTCTTGAACAATCATTTTTAAGATGGCAAAGCCGAATTGATAGTAGCCTAGCTCCACCAGCGCATTGCGTAATTCTTCGCCAATCACCCAGTTGATGTAGGCGATGTCTCGTTTGGCAATTATTTCTTGGACAATTTGGGTTACTTCTGGGCAAAGCGGGACATCTCTGGTTTTGCCGCTTTGGGCCATGCAGAAAAAGGTGAGGCCCGGCCAGCGTTGTGTGCGCTGTTTATTTTGCCACTGGCCTTGTGTGCGGTGATTGATGGTGGCGTAGATGGTGCTCAGCGCCTCTCGTCCGGCGTCTGTAGCAAATCTATCATCTAGTGGGATAGCAAAGGTGGGCACGACATGGCTAAATGGCCCTGCTGGTTCCACTTCAATTGCTTTGTTGAAAAGGTTGACGACGAGGGGAATCGCTTCAGCCAGATGGGCCAGAACATGCCGCCGCCAGGCTGTTTGGGCCAGAATGGCGATGAACAGGTCACGCTCGCTAATTAAGTCCAGGCTAAATTGATAGAGGTCGGCAACGGCCGTATTTTCCACATCCATAAACTTGCAGAGCCTGCGGGCCGTCTCCCGTCGCTGGCTGCGTTCCGCATCATTTTTGAAAAACAGCCTCAGCTCCGGCAGGTCCAGCACGGAGTCATCTGGCGTCTCCTGGGTGGTTTTGGCGGCAAACCCGATGACTGTTTTTAAGACGGCCGTTCGCAACAAATTCTTCAGGTATTGCGGCCGTTTACCCAATTGGCTCGGTTTGATAAACAACAATCGCTCAAGCAACGTGCGCCACAAAGCGCGCAACCGGTGAACCCACTCAGGGTCCGTGTAAGCATCAAACAAAAACATCAAAGACAAGCCAATCAACGACTCTAAAATGTGTGGGCGCGGCAGCTGCCAGCCATGCAGCAGCCGATTGGCCAGGTTGCTTAACAGCGCAAAGCCCGCCTCTTTATCCCGCCGCCACAAAATAAACGACTGCCGGATGGCCACCGCCCGCACGGCCGGAGACCAATCGGCCAGCATCGTTTCTAGCAAGTCCTGAAATTGCAGCCGCGCGGCCACGGTAATGACAATGTAGTCGCTGGCAGAACAAGCCGCCGAAACCGCATCGTGGCGAAACGTATCCCACAGCCATGCACCTGCGCGTAACAAACTGCCTTTGGGCGATTGCCCCGCCCGCCAAAGCTGGTGCAAAAGTACTCTCATCTTTTCCTGGTTATCCAGCCCGTACTCTGTGAGAGCCGCTATCAATTTGTCTCTGATTTGGGGGGATTCCACATAAGCCAACTGCATAATGAGCGGGATGTTTTCCGCCGCCAGCTCCATCTCTAAAGCGTGAATGACGGGTCCAGAGAGGAACGGTTTGTTATACGCCTCTTCGGCCAATGCTTCGTAGGCAGCTGCCCGGGCAACAACGTCTGAAGGTAGCTGTGCAAATAGATGCCGACCGCCAAAATAGTCGTAAAAACGCTCATAGCGAAAGGCAACAATCTCGTCAACGTGCTTCAAAATGCCGGCATCGACCAGGCGGGTAAATGAATCATCGGAATGCAGCCCCCAGCCGGTGGGTTGATGGGCAATAATAAATTTCCACAGCGGTTCTCCTGAACTGGTGCTGGCTACGCGCGTTTGGGCTTCGCTAACTTTGTTGGTGTAAGCCTCGTCAGACATCATCAAGGGCATAAGCTCCTGCTCTAGAAAGATGATGTCTTCCTCTTCCAGCCGCTGGCTGGCAATGAGCGCCCTGACGAACGCGGGGAAAATGTCGATCACGTGGATGTGCTGCGGCATGGGAGCGTGCGCATATGTTTCCGAAACGAGCCGCAGCAGCAGGGGATCGCGCAGCGCATTTCTGAGGGAGAACCTGAGATCGCTGTAGGCTGTTTGCAGAGCGTAGACCCGGCGGTAGTTTTCGTAAACAGAGGCGACGTCTTGATGCTGGAAACGAGTGAGGCGTACCCCCACTGTGGAAGCTTGATACCATAGTTTTTCCGTCGCACTGTTTTCCTGATAGTAACGGGATTCGGAAAGGGTTAACGGCCGTTTCAAAACCTGCCACGCCTCACTCCGAGAAGAAACAACCAGCTTCAACCAGGGATATTGGTGCGAGCTTGCCATTTGGTCAATGCGGTACAGGAGCCTGCTGCCCTCGACATGCTCATTAATCGCATCAAAAACAACCACCACCTTCCTGCCACCCTGCCCAATCAGCTTATTCATGCTGGTGAAGAAGTCTGTTTGGCTAGCAAAATCCTCATCTAAAAAATAGGCGATGTTTTTAGCAAGCGTTGCGGTTAATTCATGTTCCACGCTCAAGCCAACCGCATTGAGCATCACCAACAACACAATGTCGTCTGCGGCAAACGCGTCGCGCAAAGATGCCAAAAAACAGCTCTTGCCCGAACCGGAATTGCCGGTAATGACCAAAACGCCTTTCTCACCTTGCAAGAAATTTTGAAAATGGTCGAATAATCGTTGCCGCTGGAGATAAAGCTGCGGATCGTATTTGCCCTGAACCGACTCCCAAAACG
The DNA here is from genome assembly GCA_016713825.1 of Candidatus Leptofilum gracile. GTDB lineage: Bacteria > Chloroflexota > Anaerolineae > Promineifilales > Promineifilaceae > Leptofilum > Leptofilum gracile. Next base: position 221,850 of record JADJOJ010000011.1, read on the forward strand.
GGTGCGACACCTTTGCTGCTGCCTGTTTGAGTTCAGACCAGCTCAGTGATGGCGTTGGCTCAGAAATGGCCCATAGGCGTTGAGCCTCATACTCCCACTCCCGCAAAACAGCGCCAAGTTGGGCAATCGCCTGATTTTGTTCGCGAAAATATTGCCGCCGCGACAGGTTGAGAACCTGCGCCACATAACCAATGCCCAGCCCGTTAATAAATCGCTCGCGCAATATCGTGTAATAAACCGATGACTTATCGCTGCCGTCCGGCACTGCCTCCTTGCTGGTGTTTGGCTTGGGCTTCAGGCTGTCTACTGCTTCCAGCAAAATGGTGTGCAGCGTCAATCCTAAACTGGCCTGATCGGCACTATTGGATGTCGTTTGGTGACGGGCACGAACCAGGTGAAGATGGCTTAATGGATGATTGCCTAAAATGGGGAAAGCTTTGTTTTTGAGAGTTTTCAGGGCGTCCGTGATGGTTTCGATAGTGAAGATATTGGTGGTTTCGAGTTGAGCCGTTTTTGACTGCATTTCCACCTCCCCAAAGAGTACGCATTGGCCGAATAGTAAAACAACGCCCCTGTAGGCCCATTCTACAATTTTATTGCCAGTTGGCACAAGTCTGGCACTGTTTTGGCATAGAAAGGCACCCCATCGGGCTATGCTGTGGCCAAGTTGTGCGGAAAAGGCGATGGGGCGATGTGTAAAAACATTGCCAAGGAGGAAAACATGAATCCCGTATTTGAGTGGGGAATCGAATTTATGCGGGTTCTCCAAGATGGTGTCGGCGCAGCCGGGGTTGATCTGGCTCAATTTTTCACTTTTGTGGGGAATCAAGAATTTTATATTTTGCTCTTCCCGCTGCTGTTTTGGTGTGTGGACAGAGCGTTGGGCGCGCGCGTGGCGGTTTTGTATCTTTTGTCCGTCGTCCTAAACACGGACGTGAAAGATTTGATTGCCCAGCCACGGCCGTATGAACTGGTGCCAGAGATCGCGCAGGTGGATCCGGCGGCGGAGTACATGTATGGCGAAGGGTATGGCATGCCCAGCGGCCATTCCCAATTTTCGGCAACCGTCTGGTTTGCCCTGGCTGCCTGGATGAAAAAAGGTTGGTTTTGGGCGGTGGCTGTGGTGCTGGTTGGGCTGATTGGTTTCTCGCGGTTGGTGTTGGGTTTCCACTTTCCAACACAAGTGCTGGCAGGATGGGGGCTTGGCCTGGTTGTAGTGCTTGCCTACCTGGTGTTGACGTTACCCATTGAAAAATGGTTGGCTTCTTTGCAGCTGGAAATGCAGCTGCTGTTGGCGGTTGTTTTGCCATTGGTTTTGCTGTGGCTTCATCCGGTGCCCGATACGATTGCGGCAACGGCCGTTCTCCTCGGCTTAGGCGTTGGGCTATCACTAAGCCATCGCTTTGTCCATTTTGAGGCGACAGGTGCCTGGTGGCAGCGGGCGGCCCGTTACGTTGTGGGCATCATCGTGCTGCTGGCCATTTACCTGGGTTTGAGCGTTGTTTTCCCAGAAGAAGGGGAATCGCTTTACGTGCAGCTTCGCTTTCTGCGCTACGCTTTAATGGGGTTCTGGATTAGCTTTGGCGCCCCCTGGCTGTTTACCCGAGCCCGTTTGGCCCCCGTGGCTAAGCCAGCGTGAATCCTGAAGTCCCAGAAAAATCAACAGATTTCGCAGATTTGCGCACATTGCGCCCAGATTTATATCCGCGTTCATCCGCGTTCATCCGCGGCCTATTTTCTAAGGAGACGACACCAACTGTCGTTGAACACCATGAATGAAAACCCAACCTCCGGGAGGTTCAGTGCGTAACAGAGGCCATTTTTGAAGCCTCCCGGAGGTTTATTCTAAGGAGAAAAATCATGACTACCTTTCCTGAATATGAACAGTATGATGGGCTGGGTTTGGCAGAACTGGTTCGCAATGGGGATGTTACGCCATTGGAGCTGGTTGAAGCGGCGATTGAGCGGATTGAAGCGCGGAACCCGCAAATTAATGCGGTCATTCACAAGATGTATGAGGAGGCTAGGCGGGTGGCGGCAGAAACGGCCGTACCCAATCCCAACGCCCCCTTTGCTGGTGTTCCCTTCCTGTTAAAAGATTTACTGGCCGAATATGGCGGCACACCGCTGCGCAACGGCAGTCGATTTTTCAAAAATTATGTGTCCAAAGAAGATGGCCCGATGGTGCAGCGATTCAAAGCGGCGGGCTTGATCGTACTGGGTAAAACCAACACGCCGGAATTTGGCATTACCGGGGTAACCGAACCCGAACTGTTTGGCACGACCAACAACCCATGGGATTTGAGCCGCACGGCGGGTGGGTCCAGCGGTGGCTCAGCCGCAGCCGTGGCCAGCCGTATGGTGCCGCTGGCGCACGGCGGGGACGGGCTGGGTTCGATCCGCATTCCGGCCTCCTGCTGCGGGCTGTTTGGGCTAAAGCCGACGCGCCGCCGCAACCCGCGCAGCACCGATTATGAGGCGTGGCAAGGCTTTGTCTGTGAGCATGTGCTTACCCGTTCGGTACGGGACAGTGCAGCCATACTGGATGCCACGGCCGTTTCTGACCCCCATTATCCTGATGCGATTCGGATGGGGGAACGGCCGTTTCTGCAAGAAGTGGGCCGCGATCCGGGCAGGCTGCGCATTGCCTACACCGTAGAGCCATTCATGGGCGATAGGATGGACGACGCCTGCCTGAAAGTGCTGGCAGAAACCGTCGCCCTGTGCCGTGAGTTGGGGCATGAACTGGTAGAAGCGGCACCCCAAATAGACGGCAAGGCATACGCCAAGGCGACGATGACCATGTTGTCTGGTGAAATCCGGGCCGACATTGATGAAGCAGGGCGTGCCCTGGGCCAAAAACCTTCCCCCGATTATTTTGAAAAGGCAACCTGGGCCTTGGGTTTGATGGGTGGGCAAATTACCGCCGGGGATTTTGTGCAGGCGATGCGCACCATGCAGCGCACTGCCTACAAAATTCACCAATTTTTTGCCAATTATGATGTGCTGCTGACCCCTACGCTAGCGCAGCCTCCGGCAAAATCTGGCACGATGCTGCCCAGCGGGGCCGAGGCGATGGCTTTGCAGGTAATCGGCCGTTTGCGGGCGGGCAGCGTGCTGAAGGCGCTCAAGATGCTGGATACGGCCGCTGTCGATTCGTTCCGCTTTACGCCCTCCACGCCGCTGTTCAACGCCACTGGCCAGCCCGCTATGTCCGTGCCATTGGGCGGATCGGCCGATGGTTTACCGATCGGTATGCAGTTTATCGGCCGTTTTGCCGATGAGGCAACGCTGCTGCGGCTGGCGGCCCAACTGGAACGGGCCAAACCGTGGGCCAACGAGATACCGCCGCTGGTGCAATGATGAAGCAATATTAGACTGAGGGTTTACCTTCCAAAACTGGTAGTTTTTGCGGCGAAATTTCTTTCGGGAAACAGTATGCTGTTTTCATGAAGGGACTGGATATAAGGAGAGTGGTGCATGAAAACTCGTGTATTTTTGATTCCAATTTGCGTTTTGCTCGTGCTGTTGTGGGCGGGTGGCTGTGCCAGTGGTAAGGACGTGTTGGACGTGGCGGAGACAACCGTGTTTGCCACTTCCACACCCATTCCGGCAACGGAAACGGCCGTTCCCACCCAAACCTCCATCCCCCCAACCGCGACGATTGTGCCAACCAACACGCCCGTGCCACCGACGCCTACACCGCAGCTAACGGCCACCCCTGAAAATTATTTAGAACTGGCCCAGGAGCATTTTGAGTTGGCTGAAACAAATTATCATGATGGCGAATATGAAACGGCCGTTACCGAATATACCAATGCGCTCATATACGATCCCACATTTATTGCTGCACTTCTGGGTCGTGGTGAGAGCTATTTGGATCAGAAAGCGTATGAGTTAGCTATTGCTGATTATCAGCAGGCCGCTGAAATTGATCCCCAGGCAATTGATGCCTATATTGGTCTTGGTCTCGTCTATTTTGTGCAGGAAGAATATGATCTCTCCCACGAAAATGCAGACTTGGCCCAGACGATAGATGAAAATCGGGGGGAACCTTATTTCATTCGAGGATTGATTCACTTGACGTTTGAAGAATATGATCTAGCTGTCACTGAACTGGAAATTGCTGTAGCCTCTGAATTTAAAGAGACTGACGATCAGATCTTTGTGGGTGATGTGCTGCGACAAGCATACCATGAGGCTGCAGGACAAAACGTATCTTTTACAGTTGAGAAACCTACAGGCGAGGGATGGGTTGAGGAGAATGACTCGCCTCCTGAGATTGCATTTGTATGGCAGGTGGAAGACCAGGCAATCGCGATAGACGTTGGTTACAACTACGTTTTGCCAAGAGATGAGCCCCTTTCCGTTGAATTTGTAGCAGATGATTACAGGCGAATTGAAGAAGGTTCAATGTGGATGGCTAGTTTGCAAGGAGAATTTGAACTGGTTGATGTTGTAACAAGCACAATAACTGTTGGTGAATATGACTTTTACATCATGACTTACCGCCAAATTTACGATGAAGAAAAAGTTGGCAAACCGTTTATTTCCGAAGGACAGCTCATCCTTTACTTTCCTGATGATTTTCTTGATTTTCAAACTTTTCAAACTTTCTACGTCATTCTGTTTACAAATTTCTACGTTCAAGATAGGCAGACAATTGAATTTACGAATGCAGATTTTCTGGACTTTTTAGCAACATTTCAGGTGACGACGCCCGCGGAATAAGTAGCTGTGTTGCTTGGGGGTTACTCACTAACGGCCGTATCCATCTGCCATAGCTGCTGCATTTCTTCACAACGACCCAACAGCTCTTCTAGCGTGCCTTCGTCGGCCTTTTCGTTTTAGTTGTGAGTGGGTGGATGCCAGCCTGCAATGACCCAATTGCGCCGGACAGTGACGGCCAGGGGATTGTTTAGACGCAGCGCTTCAACGGTGGCTCGTCCGCAAGGCGTCAGGCCGTGAATCAAAACGCCGTCGGTGCTCCAGACAAAGTGGTCTGTCCACTGCTGTTGGCGCGGATTGAATAATTCAATTGCTTGGTCGCTTTGTGGATCGATGCCAGTTGTTTTAGCCCACTTGTATTGATTACACAACTCACAAGCAAGGCATAAATTGTCTGAATCGCTAGAACCACCTTCAGCGCGCGGCCAGACGTGGTCAATCTGCAAGCGTCCCATTGTATACGCTTGGTGACTTTGGCAATATTCACACCGATTTCCGGCTCGTTGTCTCACAAAATCGCGGGTTTCTTCCGACAGGCTCATGAGGCGAGGGGTTTACGCAAACCACGCCGAACGGCTTCGGCAAGGGCTTCCGATTTGCGTAGTTGGCCGAGTTGGTAAATTTGGAGCAGGGAGAGTAGTTCAAATCGCTCAACTTCGGTCAGGGAAGCTTGTTTCCCTTTGCTTTGCAGCTCACTCAGGCGATTATTTTGCGTTTCGTCCATTTTCATATCGGCCAATGCCAGGACATCTTCATCGGAAAGTGTAGCCAGGGCAGGTAGATTTGCTGTAGGCGACTCAGGCAAGGTTGGCCACATCATTGCCAGAGCATCAGCCAGCACTTCGGCCGTATCTCGCTTGGTGGCATTGCCTAAATCCCTGGCGTGCTCAAACAAGTTGTTGGGTAAAGATAAAGTAACTTGAACGCTCATAATGTTTCCAGTTTAGCAGATGTTTGAACTTTGGGGAAGCTGATGGCTAATTGGTTGTTTTGTCTTCATTTACGGCCGTATCCATCTGCCACAGCTGCTGCATTTCTTCACAGCGGCTCAGCAGCTCTTCCAGGGTGCCTTCGTCGGCGATACGGCCGTCTTTCAACACCACCACATGATCCGCCTGCCGCAAAGCGGTACGGCGGTGGCTCACAACGAGGCAGGTGGGAGATTGGAGATTGGAGATTGGAGATTGCGGGTCGTCATCTCCAATCTCCGATCTCCAATCTCCATCAAACAATCTTTCCCACAAAACCTTCTCCGTCTCCACATCCAGCGCACTCGACAAATCGTCAAATACCAGCAGCTCCGGCTGGCGCACAAACATGCGGGCGGCGGCCACGCGCTGCGCCTGCCCGCCAGACAATCGCTGGCCGCGCGGCCCGACGACGGTGTCCAGACCATCCTCCATTTGCGCCAAATCTTGCTCGAAGACGGCCGTTTTCACCGCCCCCAGCACATCCACTTCACTCTCCGGCAGGCCCAGCAGCATGTTGTCTCGAATGCTTTCGCTGAACAGTCGGGGGATTTGCATGGTGGTGGCCACGCGAGGGGGCACCATGAAAGCGGCGGGATTGGGGACGGGACGGCCGTTCCACACAATCTCCCCCTCGTCCAAAGGCAACAACCCCAGCAGCAGCTTCAGCAGCGTCGTTTTGCCCGCGCCGATGCGCCCGGTGATCACCACAAACTGCCCCGCTTTCAGCGACAGGTTGATGTTGTGGACGCCGTTTTCGCTGCCGGGGTAGGTGAAGGTGAGATTGTTGACGGCCAGGCTTTCTAGCTTGTGCTCAGATGATTTTGGCGTGTATGGCAGCGGCGGCAAATTGCCATCCAGGTGCAGTTCGCGCGGGGCGACGACAGCGCCGACCGGCGCACCCTGCATCATCGTCTCCATGCGCTGCGTGGAGACGCCCGCTTGCTTGTAGTTGGTAATCATTCGGCTAAAAATGCGGAAGAGCTGGGTGACGGGCCAGATGTACGCCGCAAACAGAGCAAAATCCCCCAGCGTAAAGCTGCCCAAATACATTTGCCGCGCCGCCAGCAGCAAAATCAGCCCCATGCCCAGTTCGATCGTGCCTGTGCTGAGGGCATCGACCAGCTGGGTGAGCAGCTTGTCGCGCACCATCGTTTGCTTGCGCTGCTCGTTGATTTCGCGAAAGCGGTCGATGACTCGCTCTTCGGCATTGGCCACTTTGAGCGCCTGGGTGCTGTTGAACATGTCGGCAATCATGCCCGTCACCTGGCTGGTCGCTTCCCGGCTCGCTTTGCGATACCGCTTGGCCCGCTCGCCCAGGCGTTGGGCAATGCCCACCACAATCAGCAGCGGCACAAACGTCCCCAGGGTCACCGGCACGCTGATTTGCAGCATAATCGTCACGGAAATGCCCGCGCTGATGAGCAGGCCAATCACGTCGTCCACGGCGACGATGGCCATGAGCAGCTGATCGGTATCGTCGCGGAAGGTGCTGATTGCCTGGCCAGTGGACATGCTGGTGCCGTCTTCATTTTGCGGCAGTGGGCGGGAACCGGGCAGCTGCAAAATGCGGCCCAGCATGTTGGTGATGAGCAGGTCGAACGAGATGTACTGAAAGTTAATAAACGACCAGCCCGCCGCCATCTGCGAGGTGGCGGCGACAAAGGCGTATGCCAGTTGCAGCCCGACGATGGGCCACAGCGGCAGGGCAAAGCTGGCTTCCCCGGTGAGGCCATTGAAAAAGGCGCGCAAAATCAGCCCCAGCGCGGTGGTGGCGGCAAAGTGAATCGAAATGGTGATGATGTCGGCGGCGTAATAGTTGGGCGTGAAGCGGATGAGCCGCCAGTAGTAAGAGAGTGTGTTCATAGTGGGAAAATTACTCAATTACCAATTACTAAGTAAAGTGCAGAAAGTTTTTGAAAAATAATCATCAAAGATTTCACAGATTTCGCAGATTTAGAGGAAAAAATCTGTCTAATCTGCGAAATCTGTTGATAAAGAATTTTGAAAACTTTTTTCCAATCACTTAATTACTGCCTGTAATTGGGTAATTGGGTAATTGGGTAATTAGGTAATTGCCTCCTCCAATCCCGTCACCAGCAGTTGGGCGAACTGGGAGGCTGGGTCGGCGGCGAGGTGGGTGCGACGGCCGTATTCCACAATACGGCCGTTCCCCAAAATCAGTATCTCGTCGGCCCGCTGTACGGTGGCCAGCCGGTGGGCCACGATGATGCCCGTGCGGTTGGCCAGCAGCTTGTCAATCGCCCGCTCGATCTTCAGCTCGGTCACCGGGTCCAGCCGGGACGACGCCTCATCCATGATCACCAGCCCCGGATCGGCCAAAAAGACGCGGACGAAGGCTAGCAATTGCGCTTCCCCGGCGCTCAGGCTGGCGTCCGCTTGCAGTGGCGAATCGAGGCCGCTGGGCAGGCTGTCCAGCCACGGCATCAGCCCCAGATCGTCGAGGACGGCCAAAATTTGGGCGTCGCTGATGGTGGGGTCGAACAAGGTTAGATTGTCCCGCACGCTGGCGTGGAACAGCTGCACCTCCTGCGTCACCAGCCCGATGTGGCGGCGCAGTTCAGCTTGTTTGGCGTGGCGCAAATCGAACCGATGGCCATCTGTGCCCAGCAAAATTGCGCCGTCGGTGGGGTCGTAAAAGCGGAAGAGCAGCTTGGTGAGAGTGGATTTGCCGCTGCCGGTGCGCCCCAGCAGCCCCAGCACCGTGCCGGGCGCGAGGCTAAAATTGAGGTCTTGCAAAATCAGCGTGTCCGGGTCGTCGGCGTAGAAAAAGGAGACGTGGTCGAAGGTAACGGCCAGTGGGCCTGCGGCCACGCCCACGCCGGGGCCATCGTGCATGGTGGGCTGCTCCGCTTGCAGCAGCATGATGCGGCGGATGCTGGCAGCGGCCTTTTGCAAATCTTCAATCTGCCGATTGATGCTCCACAGTGGCTCTTTGATGACATCGATGTAGTAAAAAATGAGGTAAATGCCGCCGATGCTCAGCGTGCCCTCGCGAAAAAGGGTGGTGCCAAAAATGTGGGCGGCGATGTAGGCCAGGGTAAAAACGCCCAGCGGCAAATTCCAGACGAAGACGTTGACTTTGATGGCGCTGCGCATCCGCTGCCACCGTTCGCGCCCCAGGCGGAGCATTTTTTGCAGCACGTACGGCTCGCCGCCAGCGGTGCGGATTGTTTCCATGCCGGTGAGCCACTCTTCGAGGAAGCCAAAGAGCTCCGCTTCGGTCTGGCGCAGCGCCTCCCAGCGGGGCACGGTGAGGGTGCGCAAATAGTTGAGCGCCAGTACGCCGAGGAGGGAAACGGCCGTAATCGACACCCCCACCCGCCAATCCACCAGCCAGAGCAGCACAATGACCCCCACCAGCAGCAGCACGTTGCTGGTGAGCTGGATAAACAGCTGCGAGAAGAAGTTGGCCAGCTTGTTCACGTCGCCATCGACGCGCTCGATCAGTTCGCCCGGCTTGTGCTGCTTGTGGAACGCCATATCCAGCCGCAGGCAGTGGAGGGCGAGATCGGCGCGGAGCGCGTTGGTGGCGGTCCAGGCGACGTTTTCACCGACGTAAACGGCCGTTAGCGCAATCACCTGCCGCACAATGGCCACGCCCATGAACAGGGCGGCGGCTCCCAAAAGATTGTTGAGACCTTGCTGGAAAGCGGCCGTGCCGTTGGCCACAGGTTCACTGGCCACGTCGATAAAATATTTCACGATCTGCGGGTTGGCGAGCTGCAAACCGATGCTGACAGCCAGCAGCAGCGCCAGCCAGAGCACCGTCTTTTTTTGCGGTTTCAGGTAGTTGGCCAACAAATCCCAGTACGGTTTGATGGGCACGTTGAGTTTTTGTAACATGATTGTTTGCGCGTTAGACCTGACAAGTTTATTGTCATTGAGGCTACTTGCACTTGCAAAACCTGTCAGGTCTTTAAGGTCTGGGTTGGCGATTCTTCCGACAAAAAAAGCCCCGCACGGTTGATGCGGGGCAAACTGTTGGGGCGATTTTACCTGGGGGGGAAACGGCCGTCAATCTTTGATTTCCCCGGAAACTGCTTACAAGGATGCCCCCCCACCCAACCGTTTCCGGGGAAATGCACTGCATTCGTGATGATTTTTTTGGCCACGTCCGGTAAACTCAGGAGAAATGTTTACGTTGGTCGATTTTTGAAAATTGGCCTACCAGATTAGGAGCTAAAGCATGGAATATCGCAGTTTAGGAAAATCTGGCCTGAAGGTCAGTGCATTATCGTTTGGCTCGTGGGTGACATTTAGCACCCAGGCCGATGTGGATTTAGCCGCCGACATGATGAAGTCCGCTTACGATGCGGGCGTTAACTTTTTGATAACGCCGAGGTTTACGCGCATGGTAAATCGGAAGAGATCATGGGCGAGGTGTTTAAGCGGATGGGCTGGCGACGGGACAGCTACATCGTCTCTAGCAAGGTGTACGGCGGGGCGATTGCCAATCCCGGCCCCAACCAGCGCGGCTTGAGCCGCAAGCACATCATCGAGGCGTGTCACCAGGCGATGGCGCGGTTGCAGGTGGAGTACCTGGACCTCTACTTCTGCCATCGTCCCGACCCGGAAGTGCCGATGGAAGAAGTAGTGCGCAGCATGAACACGCTGATCGAGCAGGGCAAGGTGTTTTATTGGGGCACCTCTGAATGGTCGGCGCAGCAGCTGATGGAGGCTCATTCTGTGGCGCGGCAGTACAACCTGATCCCGCCGACGATGGAGCAGCCGCAGTACCACATGTTCCATCGCTATCGGTTTGAGGTGGAATACGGCCGTCTCTACGACAAAATCGGCCTGGGCACCACCATCTGGTCGCCGCTGGCTTCTGGCCTGCTCACTGGCAAGTACAACAACGGCATCCCCGCAGATTCCCGCGTCAATTTGCCTGGCTACGAATGGTTGAAGGCGATGTTTGAGAGCGAAGAAGGGCAAAAGCGGCTGCAATCCGTGCGCGATCTGGTGCCGATTGCCGAAGAGCTGGGCACAACGATGCCCCGCCTGGCCATTGCCTGGTGCCTCAAGAACCCCAACGTCAGCACGGTCATCACCGGCGCGTCCAAAGTGGCGCAGGTGGAAGAAAACATGAAGGCGCTGGACCTGGTGCCCCAGCTCACCGACGATGTGATGGCGAAAATCGAAACCGTTCTGGCCAACAAACCAGAACCGATGGAATTCCAGTAAAATTTTGAGCGAAAGGTGCGACGCACTTCAAAAGTGCGTCGCACCTGGTTACAACTTTTCAATCAAAAATCAAAAAGGAAAGCAGCCACCCTTTGCGGTGGCTGTTATTTTGTTGGTGATGGAAAACTCAATGTTGACGACACGGCGGCTGTCGCCGCTGACCACGGCGACGGGGCTGCTTAGTTTTGTGCTGGTGGGCGCGTCGCAGGCGATGTATGGCCCGGCGCTGCCTGGCCTGACGCAAACGTTTAACTTGCAGCCCGGCGCGGCTGGGCTGATGGTGAGTGTCCACAATGCCGGGGCGGTGCTGGGGGTGTTGAGCGCGGTGCCGCTGGCCCGACTGGCAGTGGCGCGCTGGCGGGTGGGCGCTTCTTTTGCGCTGCTGGGGCTGGGGGCGCTGCTGGTTGGTGCGGCGTTTAGCTGGCCGCTGACGCTGGCGGGCGGCCTGGTGATTGGTATTGCTTTTGGGGCGTTGGTGGGCAGCATCAACGGGCTGTTTGCGGTGGGATACGGCCGTCGCAGCCCCGCCATGGTCAATTTGCTGAACGCCATTTTTGGCATCGGGGCGATCTTGAGCCCGCTGCTGTTTTTGCTGGATTTTGACAGGTGGACGGGGCCATTTTTTGTGTTGGCGGGGATTACGGCCGTTCTGCTCCCCTTCGGCCTGCTGATGGATGATCGTTTGCCCGTGGCTGATAATCTTCAGCTGCCTACCCAGAAAAAGCGGGGTGTGGTGCTGGCGTTTATGCTGCTGCTGGGGCTGGGCGTGGCGGTGGAAGCCAGCACCGTGGGCTACGCCACCACCTACCTGATTGCTGTCGGCGTTTCGCTGGAGCAGGCAACAACGGCCACCTCCCTCTTTTTCCTGCTGTTCACCTTTGGCCGATTGGCCGCCATTCCGCTGAGTTTGCGCCTGAAGCCGCACCAAATTGTGCTTGGCAGTCTGGTGCTGACTGGTTCCCTGCTGCTGGTGGCCAACATCACCAGCCTGGCTCCGGTAGCGGTGGTGCTGCTGGGCAGCAGCATTGCCGTTTACTTTCCCAACTGTTTCAATTGGGCCAATGCGGTTTCTGGCGCAGGCGGCAGCACGCCGTACATCATGGCGGGCACGCTGCTGGGCGGCGCGTTTGGCCCAGCGATTGTGGCCCAAATTGTGCCGCTGGTGGGGGAAGGGGCGATAATGGCGATTATTGGTGGGATCAGCGTGCTGGCGCTGTTGATGGGTGCCTGGGTGAAGGTGCGCATCGCTATCTGAACGGTGGCATTGGATAAAAAAATGTGGTTGAAGCAGCACCAAATTGAAAGCGAAACGGCCGTTCGCGCCCCCGCCGAACTGGTTTGGCAGCACGCCACAGAGGTGGATATCGCCTCGTTTGAGCATCCAGCTTATCTGGCGCTGCTGGACATCCCCAAGCCGCTGCGGGCGGAAATTACCAGGGCAGGCGTTGGGGGCAGGCGCGTGGCTTTTTTTGCAAACGGCCGTACCTTCACCCAGACCATCACCACCTGGCAGCCGCACACCCAGTACGAATTTACTTTTCAGGCCAGTCCCAATTTCCGCGTGGGCTATTTGCTAGATTTGGCTGATGGGCCATTCCAGATGAAGTCTGGTTCTTACCGCATTGTGCCGCAGGGCGAAGGTGTGCAGCTTTTTTTGGCCAGCACGTATCAGCTGCGCGGCTTTTGGGGCTACTGTTTGGCTTTGCCCGTGCGATTGGTGCTGAATGTGTTCCAGCGCTACTTGCTGCGCGGCATCCGGGCCAATGCGGAGCGGGAGGCGGGCGATGCCTAGGGAGTCGGTGTCGGTGGAGGTGGCGGCAGATTGTACGGCCGTTTTCAACCTCATGCACGATTACGACCGTCGCCTGGCGTGGGACACGCTGCTGAGCAAGGCAGTGTTGCTGGACGGGGCTGCCGAAGCGGGGCTGGGGGTGCGCTCTTTGTGCGTTGGCACTTGGCGCGGGCTGTTTTTGCCGCTGGAAACCGAATACATTCGTTTTGAGCCGGGCGTGGCAGCGGCCGTTTCCCTTACCAACCAGCCACTGTTTTTTGAAGCGTTTGCCGCCACCATCCGCCATGAATCACTGGGGGGAAATCGTTCCCGCGTCACCTACATCTACTTTTTTCGGGCGCGGCCCCGGCTGCTGGCGCCGCTGTTGGAACCGGTGATGAACGTGCTGCTGAAGCGGGAGACGCAAAAGCGGCTTGACGCATTGCGCCATTACCTGGCGCGGATGTGATAAAATAGCTTCCGTTCTACCCAAACCAGAGGGGCGCCAGAACGGCCGTCCTCGCCACCAAAAGAAGTTCTTCATGCTAAAAGCCATCCTTTTTGATTTAGATGATACCCTGCTGGGCAACGACATGGACCGTTTTTTGCCCGGTTATTTTGATTTGCTGGGCCGGTTTGCTGAAAAATATTTGCCGCGTGACCAGTTTTTGCCGGAGTTACTGGCCAGCACCGAGGCGATGATCCGCAACGTGGACCCGGCGTTGAGCAATCGGGACGTTTTCTGGCAAACGTTTGAACAGCGCACCGGGCTGGATTCTGCGGAGCTGGAGGCATTTTTTGAGCAGTTTTACCGCAACCAGTTTTTGCAATTGCGTAGCCGGACGGAGAAACGGCCGTTTGCCCCCCAACTCGTGCAATTTTGCCTGGATCACAACCTGAAGGTGGTGGTGGCCACCAATCCGCTTTTTCCCCTCATCGCCATCGAGGCGCGGCTGGATTGGGCCGGGCTGCCGCTGGACGAATACGATTTTGCCCTGGTGACTGGCTACGAAAATATGCACGCCGCCAAGCCGCAGACCGCCTACTACAGCGAAATCCTGGCCAAAATTGGCTGTGCGCCAGAAGAAGCGCTCATGGTGGGCAACGATTGGGAAGCCGACATTTTGCCCGCGCACCGTGCGGGGCTACAAACCTTTTGGCTGTCGCTCGATGGGGAAGCGCCGCCCGCGGATTTGGTGGTGCCATACGGCCGTACCCTCCAAGACGTACACACCTTCATAAAATCGCATCTGGCATAAGGTTCGCCTACCGCTTTTTTTACCGCAGAGAGCGCAGAGAAAGAAAAAAAACTTTGCGTCCTCCGCGCTCTTTGCGGTTAATTTTTTAGCAGTGCTAGACGAGTGTGGGCTTCCTCTTTGCGGCTGAGGGCGTAAAGTGCGCCGTACCCTTCAATGACCAGCGAGGCGGCGACGAGGCCGTAGGGCACAGCTTGGGCCGGGTCGCTGGTGCGGGCCAGCCCCACCATGAAGCCGCCGCAAAAGCTGTCGCCCGCGCCGGTCACGTCCACCAGGCGTGGGTCGTGGGCGTGGTGAAAGGCGGGGAAGGGGGTGATGGTTTGGGTACGGCCGTTCACCAACAACACCCCCGCCGCGCCATTTTTTACCACCACCCACTGTGCTCCCCACTTTGTGAGCGTCAGCGCCGCCTCGCCTAAATCCACGCCATCGCCAAACAGTGAGCGAATCTCCATCGCGCTGGGCAAAAAGACGTTAATCTGCGGCAAGATTTGCTGGATGTAGGCGGTGCGTTCGGGCACCATGTACCGCTCGCCGGGGTCGAGGGTGATTTGCGGGATGCCCGCCTGCCGCAGCCGGGGCGGTACGTGAAGGTGGGTGGCTAAAGCGCTGGGGGAGAGGTGAACGGCCTGCACGTCACGCCATCTCTCCGGCCAATCTGCCGGGCGCAGGGCCAGCGGTTCGTAATTGTGCGGGTCGTCCTGGCCGGGGGTGGAATGGGCGTAGTCGCGCAGGGCGGCGGGCAGCGGCTGGCCGATGCGGGCAAAGTGGGCGGCGGGATTGGTGTCATCGCGACGGCCGTCTGGCAAATAGGCAAAAAAAGTGCGGTGATCCTGCGGCGTCTCCAGCCGTACCAGCCCGTCGATGCCGATTTGGTGTCCGGTGAGCGGCTCCAGCCACGGTTGCGGGTAGTTGCTGCCAATCCGTGCCCACAGGCTGACTGGCTCCTGCCACAGCGCTGCCCCCACCGCCGCGTACAGCCCGTTGCCGCCCACCATCTCCACCCGCGCCTCGCCGTCGTGGGTGATCAAATAATCAATTCGCATGCCGCCCGCAGTGACAAACATAATTATCTCAATTGTGAGTGTTCCGCTCCGCCTATAGGGCAGCGCCGGCGTGGGGGGTTTTCAGTTGGGGGTCAAAATGACCCCAAAACTGAAAAAACCCAATCTTTCTCCCCGCACGGGGCGCGCAGCGCCCTCGTGCGGGATGCCTACTGAGCGGTTTGCCGAAATTACTCAATTACCCAATTACCCAATTACGATGTGTAATTGAGTAATTATCGCCTGACTTCGGTGATTTGTTCGCTGCTGCGGATGCGGGAGATGCCGCCGCCGCCTTCCACGCTGCGGCCGCCGCCGAAGCCGCGAAAGTACGGTTCGCCGAGCAGCTGGGCGCGGGTGGCGGCAAACAGGGTGCCCGGCAGGCAGGTGAGCAGCGGCGAGAAACATTCGCGGGTGGGCGGCCCTTCGGCTTGGCTCAGGGCTGGCGTTTCCCAGGCAAAATCCAGCTCTGGATGATTGGCCAGGGCGCTGCCCTGCGGCGCAATCGCCGCCACCCGACGCCCGATCGCTTTGGCCGCCGTCACCAGTTCCAGCGCCCGCCCCTCATCCCAGCCGCCCGCACCGATGAACACGGTGGGCGTGGCCACCTGCCGCCCAAAGTATTGCAGATGGGCCCATTCTTCGGTGTCTTGGGCAACGGCCGTATCCCCACTTGCCTCCAAAACTTTGGCCGCACTAAACAGCGCCGTGCCGTAGTTTGGTCCGCTGCCGCAAAAGACAAACTGGTCGGCGTCGTGCCACGCCTCGGCGGCTTGCCGGGTCGCTTTGTCGCTGAGGGCGATGGTTTGGGCCATGCGATCGGCCGTGTGGGCCAGCTCGCGGCGCAGTTTGTTGGCTGCGGCTTTGCTGAGATGGCCGCGATTTTCGCCCAGCTGAATGGCGCACAGGTAGAGCGCCAGCTGCGAAGCGACGTAGCTGCGCGTGCCGGGCACAATCAGGCCTTGCAGTTCGGCGGGGAGGGGTGGAACGGCCGTTTCCACCACAAATTCTGCCGCTTGCCCCAGTGGGCCGGTGGGATTGCCGGTGAGGGCAACGGCCGTAGCGCCCGCCTGTTTGGCCAGGGCCATCGCCTCCACCGTGCGGCTCACCCCGCCGCTGACGGACACCGCCAGCACCAGGTTACTGCCCCGTCCCGTCTCTGGCAAAAAGCCGACAGCGTAGCGGGCAAACTGCAGCGCCGTCAGCGGTTCGCAGGGCAGACCAGCCAGCTGTTCAAAGGCCAGCTCGGCGTTGAGCGGGGCAAAGTAGCTGTCGCCGCAGCCGGTACTGAAGACGCGGCTGATTTTTTGGCTGAGGGCTGGGGTGAGGGTGTGACGAACGGCCGTAATCAACCCATCAATCATCGTTTCTACCATCTCTGGCAGGGTGTCTACCTGTTGGTGCAGCTGGGATCGTGCCATGCTTTTCTCCATTTTGGGACGCGGATGAACGCGGATTTTTAGTTTGTTGTGGTTGGAGAGGCTACAGCGAATCTGAGAAATTAACGAATGAATAGTGCCAGAAAAAATTCACTTCTTTCTCCAATTTGCTGTGCTCATTTTTGCGCCAAAATCAGATCGTGGATTTGCCAGCCGAGGGCACCGGCGCACCAGCTTTGGTTGCCCAGGATCACCACGTCCAGCGCCTGGTCGGGGTAATGGTAGAGGCGGCAGCTTGCGCCATCTTCCTCGCCGGTGTGGCCCCAGCGCAGCAGCTGGTTTTGCTGGCTGAAGACAAACTCGTTGCCGAAGCCATAATGCCAAAAGTAGCCGCGCATCGGTTCGCTGTCTTGCAAAATTTTGGGGGTGAGCATGGCCTGGGTGAGATGTGGGGAGAGGAAACGGCCGTTCCGTAACCCCACACTAAACCGCTGCAAATCCACCGCCGAGGCCACCGCCCCGCCATCCGCCGCCGCCGAGGAGGTGGTGCTGTACACATTCTTGCGCCAGCCGCCGTTTTCGGCCACGTACCCTTCTGCCAGATTGGGGGCGATGGCGTCCAGGGCAATAAAATCTGCGCCAGCCATGCCCGCCGGGGCAAAAACGTGCTGGCGAATCGCCTCAAAATAATCCAGTCCCGTCGCCGCTTCGATGGCCAGCCCCAGCAAAATGTAGCCTGCGTTGTTGTACTGGTACCGCTCGCCCGCGCCAAAGTTGGGCGCTTTCTGGCTGAACAGCGGCAGATAATCGGCGTTTTGGCGCAGCAGGTAAAGCGGCTGTTCGCGGCAAAGCGCAGCCCAATCCGCCTCCCAGGTTGCGCTCTCCTCAAACCAGTCGGCGATGCCGGAACTCATGGTGAGCAGGTGAAAAATGGTGACGTTTGCGGGGATACTGGTCTGGCTGAGGGCCAGCAGGTTGTGGATGGGGGTGTCGAGCGTGAATTTATGTTGGGCGATGAGCTGGAGGGTGGCAACGGCCGTAAACATCTTGCCAATCGACGCCAGCCGGAAGCGGGTGTCCAGCGTGTTGGCAATGCCAAAGCCGCGGTGCGCCAGGCCAAACGCTTGCTGATAAATTGGCTCGTCCGCCTGCCACAGGGCCACGACGCCGGAAAACTCATCGGCGTCAGCTTTGGTTTGGATGAGATCGGGCAATTTTGAAGTTAACATAAAAATATCCAAATACCTCTGAGGTTTAGTTGTGAATAAAAAAATAAATCAGGTAATGTGCTTCGGCCGGTCTCCTGACCGTGCCGGCTGGTGGCGCGGTCAGGAGACCGGCCACAGCGTTACGCGATTATTTACTTAAACTACAAGCAAACCTCAGAGGTCTACAAACTATTTGGTGCTTTCGACGCGCTGCCAGAGGGTGGTTAACGGCCGTTTCATCACCCTTACCCGCCAAAACACCAGCCCCCACAAATGCAGCCGCGCCGCAAAGAGCAGCAGCGTCCACCCCAGCTCGCGGGGGGAGCGGGCAAATTTGAGGGCGAGGCTGCTGCCTTGCTGCGCTTCAAGTTTGGCGGAGCGCATGGAGTAGGGGGAATTGCGCACAGTGTCTTGCGCGTAGCCACCAGCGGAGCGTACCTTTTGCCGCAGCCAGTCGGCGTAGGTGGTGGGGTACTTTACATAAACGGCCGCTTCCGGCGCGTACCGAATGGTGAATCCCTGCTCGGCAATGCGGTGGGAGATGACGGCGTCTTCGGCCAGGGCATCTTCCGGGATGGGGGGGATGAGGCTGCGGCGGGCGGCAAAGAGATAGCCGGAGCAGAGCAAGAAGCTGCCTGCGGCATCGCGGGCTAGCCGGGTTTGGTGGGCTCCTTCCACCAGCAGGTGAGACCAGTAACCAAATTTGGTGTTGCGGGGGCTGTGGGAAAACGGCCGTCCCGTCACCGCCCCCACTTTTTCAGCCGCAAACGGGGCCAGCAGGGGCGCAATCGCCAGGTTGCCAATCCGCACATCCCCATCGCTAAAAATCACGATCTCCCCCTGCGCCACCTGCAAGCCGAGGTTCAGCGCAGCGGGCTTGCCGCGTCGCGCTGGCTCTGGCACATGGCGGATTTGGGGGAATTGGGCGGCGTATTGGTGAACAACGGCCGTTGTCTCCGCATCCGGGCACACCACCAGAATCTCACTTTCAGGCGGCAGTTGGGCCAAAAAAGCATCCAGGGCGGGGCCAAGGGTAGCGGCTTCGCGGTAGGCGGTTATGAGTACAGAAATCATTTGCTTGTGGCGAGAATTTAGGCGGAATCGGATTGGCCGTACACCACCGAAACACCCTTGGCGCGGCCAACCAAACCTTCGATCCCAGCGATGAGGGCCATGAAGAGGAGATTCACCCCAATCGCCATAGAGAGCGCCAGCCCCAGGTAGCCAAAAACGGTGGCAGCGGGTCCGGCCAGATTATCAATAATGACGCCGGTCCAGCCCAACAGGGACAAAACCAGGCCCGCCACCAGCATCGTCAGCAAAAAGGCGGGCCAGGCGCGGCGGTCGGAGCGGCTGGGCATCATGCCGTTGGCGATGGCGAAGAGCAGGTAGAGCCAGAGCAGAAAGTCGGGGGTTTGGTATACCTGGGTTAGCGCGGCGATCAGCGCTTCTAGCTCGCCCGATTGGAAGGCGGCGGTGAGCTGGGTGACGCTAAAGACGCGGAAACCAATGAGGAGGATGACGGCCGTTCCCATAATCAACGGCGCACCCCCAATCAAGCTCTCGCGGATGGGGCCGAGCGTGCGACCTTTGAAATATTCCACGTAGCCCAGCTGCACCGTGCCATCCGGCTGCATTTTGGGGATGATAGAGAAGCCGCCGGTGCGCACGCCTAAAAAAGTGGCCGCCAGCCAATGGCTGAGCTCATGCAAAAAGACGCCCGGCAGCAGGACGATGGCGTACAAAATCACTGCCCGCTCTGGCTTGCCCATCAGCAGCAGCGAGATGCCATGCAGGTGGGTATGAATCCAGCGCTGCATGAGCAGCAGGATGATGAGGGCAAATGCGACCCAAAAGAAGGAGATGATGGTGCTGCTCATAATTTCCCTGGCTGTGCCAAAATGAACCATTTCGTGTCTGTCATACTCGCGAAAGCGGGTACCCATCTTCTTGCCATAAAACATGGATGCCCGCCTGCGCGGCCATGACAGTTTACAGCCGCAGATTCTTTTCGCGTTGAAAAAACCCAGAAAGAATCCGTGGCCACGGGTGGCTCTACTGAAAAAAGGGTGATTTCACCGCAGAGGCGCGGAGACCGCAAAGATTTTCTCTGGTAATCTTTAAAACGCTGCGTCCTTTGCGTCTTTGTGGTTTGTTTTTTCAGTGGACTCACGGGTTATTAAACGGCGTTTTTCACCAGATCCACGAAGCTCGCTTTGAGGCTGGCGCCGCCGACGAGTGCGCCGTCGATGTCTGGCTGGGCCATGTAGTCGGCGATGTTGTTTTCATTGGCGCTGCCGCCGTATTGAATGCGCACTTTTTGGGCCGTTTCTTCGCCAAACATCTCGGCGATGGGGCCGCGCACGCTGAGGCCGATGATGCTGCCCGCCTGGGCGGCGCTGGCGGATTTGCCGGTGCCGATCGCCCAAATCGGTTCGTAGGCGATGACGAGCCCAGCGACCTGTTCGGCCGTCAGGCCAGCCAGCGCGGCCCGCACCTGCCCGCTGACAAATGCTTGCGTCTCGCCCGCTTCGTTCTGGGCCAGCGTTTCACCGACGCAGATGATCGGGATGAGACCGTGGGCCAGGGCGGCTTTGGCTTTTTTGTTCACGCCTTCGTCGGTTTCGTTGAAATATTCGCGCCGCTCAGAGTGGCCGATGATGACGTAGCTGCAGAACGGGGTGAGCATGTTGGGGGCGCATTCGCCAGTGTAGGCACCGCTTTCGGCAAAGTGCATGTTTTGCGCGCCAACGCCGATGTCGGTGGCTTGCAGCGCTTCGGCCACGCCGGGCAGGGCGAGGAACGGGGGACAGACTACTTTGTCTACGCCTTTGATCTGGCTGAGGCCGTTACGAATTTCACGAACAAACTCAACGGCTTCAGCGGCCGTTTTATTCATTTTCCAGTTTCCAGCAATAATTGGGGTACGCATGACTCTCCTTGTAAATGGGACGCGGATAAACGCGGATGAACGCAGATTTAATTCTGGTAAATCGGTGCCCAAATTGCGTCAATCTGCCGATTAAGATTCTTTTTTTACGGCCGTAATTCTACGATGTTTTGCTCGATTCGGGTAGCCAGCCAGACGGGCGGCTCGTGCTGAAACGCTTCTTCCAGCGTGGCCAGGGCTTCATCGGTGCGGTCCAATTCTTGCAAAAGTTGGGCCTTTACAAAGAGGAGGTCAGCGGCAAAACGGCCGTCGTCCATGGCGGTGGGTGCTTCTAGCAGGGGGAGGGCCAGGCGGGTACGGCCGTTGTCAAACAGCACGTACGCTTCACCAATGGCGATGGTGGTGGGGTGGTGGTCATCTTGGCGCAGCAGGACGATGTACTCCTCCACCCGGCGACCGGAGGTGTCGTTGAGCAGGTAGGCCATCATCAAGCTTTGCTGGATTTCAAAATCCTGCCGGAAGCGGTTCAGCCCTTCTTCTAGCACCACGATGGCCAGTTCGTACTGTTGTTGCTCCAGCAGCCGGTTGGCCAGCACGTTGAGGCCCAGCGGCACGCGGGTGCGCTGCACCACTTCGCGCATGACGGTGCGGGCATCTTCGTCGCGGCTGTCGCGCAGGTAGGCGGCGGCCAGCTCGGCGGCGATGACATTGTTTTCTGGGTTTTCGGCGTAGAGCGGCTCCAATTCTTCAACCGGGCGCACCACGACGGGCAGTTCAACGTTGGCCGGGTCATTTTCGGGTATTTCTGCGGGGACCAGCTCTGGCTCGTCAACAATTTCGCCGGGCGGGCTGCTTGCCTCGCGGGGAATTTCCCGGTTGCGCAGGACCACAAAGATGAGGCTGGCCAGGATGATCATGCCCAAAATGATGCCGATACCGACGAGGAGAAACGGCCGTTTCGGTTTCCCAACGGGCGCGGGCTGGGGGGTGACATTGCTGGGGGCGTTGTCCAGGTTGGGCAGGGGCGCGGCCCCTTCGGTTCCGCTCAGAACGGCCGCTTCGGCTCCGCTCAGGGCAAGCGTAGCCAAGGGCTGCGTTTTCTTTTCGGTGTCGGCGGGCAAAACGGGGGCACCCGCCGGGCCGATTTTGCTGGGTGCGTCTTGCAGCGCGTCTTTGAAGGCGGTTACAAATTCGCCAGCGGTAGCGTACCGCTCGGCTGGCTCTTTGCTGAGCACTTTCAGCAGCACCAGCTCCAGCGCTGGGCTGATTTTGTCGTTGAGGCTGCTGGGCAGCGGCGGCGGGTCGAAAATTTGGGAGTGGATGACGGAGTAACCCGTGTCGGAAGCGAAGGGGACGCGCCCGGTGACCATCTCATACAGCACAATGCCGAAGGAGTAGATATCGGTACGGCCGTCCAAATCCACATTGCCCTTGGCCTGTTCTGGTGAAATGTATTGCGGCGTGCCCATGATCATATCCTGCGACATCGTGGATTCGCCCGATTGGGTAATGCGCGCCAGGCCAAAATCGGCAATAAACACGCCGCCGCCGGAGGTGAGCAAAATGTTCGACGGCTTGACGTCCCGGTGCAGCACGCCTTGCTTGTGGGCGTAATCCAGCCCGTCGGCCACGCGGCTGGCAATGCGGATCATCTCTTGAGTGGCAAGCGTGCCCTGGCTTAGCCGCTCTTTGAGCGTTTCCCCCTGCACAAAGCGCATGACGAGGTACGGGTAGCCTTCGTGCTCGGCAAAATCGTAGACGGGGACGATGTTGGGATGTTCCAGCCGGGCCACCACCTGCGCCTCGCGGGTGAAGCGGCGCAGGAAGCTGTCGTCGTCCTTGAAGACGGCATGCAGCACTTTGATGGCGCGGTAGCGGTCCAGCCGCTCGTGGTACGCCTTGTAGACGGTGGCCATACCGCCCTGGCCTAGCTTTTCTTCTATGCGGTAACTGCCGACAATGGACCCTGGTTCAAAACTCATGATGGAATTATAGGAAATGGTGGTTAAGGGCACAAGAAGGGGGTGTAAACCATTTGTAATGGTTAATTGTAAATGGTAAATGGTGAATGGTTTTGTTGTTTGTAACGGTGTTGGTTTGGAGATTTTGACCTAATGTTTATGTTTGGCGGGTACACTACGGCCGTTTACAAACCAAATTTAAACTTAAAAAGCAAACCGCAAAGACGCAGAGAACGCAAAGTTTTTCTTTCTCTGCGCCCTCCGCGCCTCTGCGGTGAAAAAATTGAGGAAAATCAGATGAGCGCAACTATTTTAGATGTCAATCAGGCCAATTTTCAGGCAGAAGTGATTCAGCAGTCGCACCAGCGGCCGGTGATTGTGGATTTTTGGGCACCGTGGTGTGGGCCGTGCCGCATGTTGGGGCCAATTTTGGAACGATTGGCGACGGAGCACAACGGCCGTTTCCGCCTGGCCAAAATCAACAGTGACCAAAACCAGCAGTTAGCCATGCAGTTTAACGTGCGCGGCATTCCGGCGGTGAAGGCGTTTGTCAACGGTCGCGTAGTAGATGAGTTTGTGGGGGCGCAGCCGGAGCCAAACGTGCGCCAATTTTTGCAGCGGGTGCTGGCGCAAATGCCCAACGCCGCGCCCGCCCAGCCGAAGCCGCAGACGGTCGTACCCTCCACCCAACAAGCGCGCCTGCAAAAAGCCAAAGAGCTGCTGCGCCAGGGCAACGGCCGTGAGGCGCTGCGCCATCTGCCCACCAGCGATACAGGCGAGGCGGACCAGTTACGGCCGTTGGCTCAATTTTTGGTGGATGTGGGAGACGGCCGTTTAACCGGCCCCAACGTCAATATTGCCAACATGATCCAAAAGCGGGAGTACGCCGGGGCGATGTATGGGTTGCTGATGGAGATGAATGGGGGTGGAAATGCTGGCACTGAGCAAGGTCGAAACGGCCGTGCCCGCCCGGTGATGTTGGGCTTGTTTGCCCTGCTGGGCGACCAGGATGCCACGGTGAAGGCGTACAAGCAGCAGTTAGCGGTTATGTGAGGTGGGTGGGTAAACCGGATGGATTATCTGCAACGGCCGTAACAGGCACCTGGGGCACGTGGAATTTTTTCCTTTGCTCAAGCTTAGGCTGAGCATGGGGGCATCTGGCCTTACAGGTTGCGCAAAATCTCTTGCCGTTTCTGGTTGAATTCGTCCTCGGTGATCAGCCCCTGGGCCAACAGCTCGCTCAGCTCGGTGAGGCGGGCGGCGCTCTGGTTTCCGGTGGGAACGTGCCCACCGGGAGTGTGCCCACCGGGAGTGTGCCCACCGGGTGTGTGCCCACCGGGTGTGTGCCCACCGAACTGGAGAATTTTAAGACGCTGCGGCTTTTGCGGGTCGTATTTGACTTGAACCTGTCCCCCTGGCCCGATATGCCCCACGTCCAGCCGCGAAATCACCTGTTTGGTCCTGGCCTGGAATGGTGCGCCGGCTGCGGGGTAAACCTCCAGCAAAAAACCAACCTGCGGATTTTTGTTCCAGGTGACTCCCGTGTCCCAAAGCTCTACGATGGTGGCGGTGGCCACCACGCCCCCTTTGATCTCATCAGGCAGCGCCTGCCGCACGAAGGGGATCATGCCAACCACGGCAAAAATCAGGGCTATCGCGATTGCCAGCAGCGGTACGATCAGGCCGCTGTTGATGATGTCGGCCAGGCTCTTGCCCGCCAGGTCGATGCGGCCTGGTCCCCAAAACACATCGTAGGCAACAAAAACGACCGTAGCCCAAACCCCAACCACGAAAACCAGTGTCAGCAGTCGCGAGAAATTCACTAAATCACCTTTTTGAGGAACTTCCATTCCGTTGTCGATACTTTTTACGAAGTCTGGCCAATTTTATTCCTTCTGCAACGTTCATACCAGTTGCTCATCTGTTGGCCCACCGTTTTCCCTTGCTGCTGCCCTGTGCCTGGCAGTTGGGGCAAGCTGATTGTGTGGGAGAAAAAACAAGCGGCGCGGTTGCGCATACATGCGCAGCCGCGGTGCCTCAGCCAGCCAAACTTACTTGGTAGCCGAAGACCTCACTAGAGCAGGGGCGATACAGGCGAGGCGGACCCGTTACGGCCGTTGGCTCAATTTTTGGTGGATGTGGGAGACGGCCGTTTAACCGGCCCCAACGTCAATATTGCCAACATGATCCAAAAGCGGGAATACGCCGGGGCGATGTATGGGTTGTTGATGGAGATGAATGCTGGGGGAAACGGCCGTGCCCGCCAGGTAATGCTGGGTCTGTTTGCCCTGCTGGGTGAGCAAGACGCTACGGTGCAGGCTTATAAGCAGCAGTTGGTGTGTTAGAAGATTTATTCGATGCTTTCAATACTGTGCCGATATACGTTTACCAATTTGTGAGTTTGGATTAGCTGCTCGATCTGGGGCCAAACGCTTTTGAGAAAGGCATGAAAATCATTTTTGCGCATGTTGCCGAAGCGAAGATGAATAACCCTGGGTGGTGGGCTGGAAACTATAATGCGATCCGAAAAATCGGCATCTTTGGTGACGATGACCAAATCATTTGCCTGTGCATATTCCCAAATTTCTGTGTCAGTTGGACTTTTGCCTAAATCTGTAACATGCTCAAGTGGCAGCGAGGGCAAGAATTGAATGTTGATAGGTAAGTTTTCATCAAAGAGAAAGCCTTTCACGCCAATTCTTTAACCTCGTAACGATTTGCCATTAATTTTGATGCATGTTGAATGCAGGCGTAAACATCTTCTGCTGTTAGCGTGGGGTATTCTTCCAAAACATCCTCAATTGTGTCGCCGGCGCCCAGGAATTCCAGGATAGTTTGGACGGTAATGCGCGTTCCGGTGATGACTGGACGGCCGTTACAAATATCAGGCGAAATGGAAATGCGGTTTTTTGTCATCTTGCATCCTCTTTATCAACGAACTTGGGGATTATCATACCTGATTTTCTTGAAGAATTATAGTTGGCTGTAAAACTGCTCATTTTTGGGAACTATGGCTTAACGGACCGACTAACTTTAGCAGAAGTGCCAGGCATGGGACGAACAAACCTGGTAATTGAAGAAGCTGCTGCCCTGTGCCTGGCACTTGAGGGAGCTGATTTAGTCATAAACCACAAAGGTAAGTTCTTTTTCCAGAAGTGAGGCTAAGCGATTGTCACGCGTGAGGAGGGGCATGTTTGTTAGTTTGGCAGACGCGGCAATGAAGGCGTCCATCCAGCCGAGCCCGGCGTTGTCAAATTGGGCCATCCAGCTGCCAGCCAGCCGGGCCACGTCGGAGTTGAGTGGAAGCATGGTGAACTGCTCGATGAGGGCGTTGTGCGTATCCAGTTCGCCAGGGCGCAGACCGCGCCATAACTCTGCTTCGGTGATGACGGAGATGCAGCCGCGAATGTCTCCCGCGATTAGTTCGTCGAAGGTGGGTTTGATACGCTGGCGGCCACGGTAGATGTCGATGAGGGCGTTGGTGTCGAAGAGGTAGGTGAGTTCACTCATCGCGCCAGCTGCTTTCCCAGCGGGAACGGCCGTTTGCCAACCATTCCTCATCAATATCATTCCGATTGGCCCACAGGCCAAACGCGTAGGTTGCCGGGGATTCTTTGAGGGTTAACGGCCGTTCCTTGGGCAGCAGTCGTTCATAAGCAGCCATGCTCAGGATAACCGCTACGGGCTTACCGTCTCGCTCCACCACAATCGGTTCATCCGTTTGATTGACTTCACGCAGGACACCGCCGAAGCGATTTTTAGCATCCGTAGCGCTGACAATTTTTGCCAACATATTTCACCTCGATTAGCTAAACATTTTAGCTAAATGAAGTGTAAACGGTAAATGGAAGGCTGGCAAGAGGAGTTTTCAATAGAAGTGCCAGGCACAGGGCGAACGAACCTGGTAATTGAAGAAGCTGCTGCCCTGTGCCTGGCACTTGAGGCAAGCTGATTTTGCGGGAGAAAAAACAAGCGGCACGACTATGCTAAACATACTTCGACGCCGTTCCGAAGCCAGATAAGTTTAATTGTTAGTCGCAGAGGGATCGGTACCTAAGTCTTTGAGTTCTGGAGGATTTTTGCATAAGACATTAACACAGTAATTATCAACGATGAGAAATTCTCGTAAGTGCATTTCCATTGAGTTGAAACCCACACGATTGCGCTCAAGTGTCATCCAACCTCCATCGGTTACTTCCCAAAGCCAACCGTTTGGTTCACTGTAAGTGTTCCAAAACTCAGCTAGTTCGCGTTCGTCAAGGACACGAAAACCTACGACGTTATGAAATTTCAAGCGAGCAAAGCTGAACCCAGGACCTTGTATTTCCACAATTAGATCCGGTTCTTCAAATCGAATTGAGCGCACTACCTTGGACTTGTAACGGTTCGATCCAGGAACAAGAATACACTTTGGGTTGAGGTTAGTCATTCGGCAAAACCTAAATAAAATTTTGAGATACGCCACATAATTTTGAAGTCAGTTCAGCATGTAAAGCTGTTTTGGAATAAATTTTAAAGCTTACCTACTTATTCAGCAATTCGATTTCATCTTGAAGAAAGTCAGCAAGCCATATGGTTTGGCCTAAAGAGTTAGTCTTTTCAACGATGTAGATGGTTTCTTTTGAGTTGGTGGTAATGTGAACAATTGTGCCAGTGTCGCCAACTTTTGGCGATTCTTTAACGGTTTCAGAGCCATCAAACGGCCGATTTGCTGTCTTTAGTTCTACACTCGAACAACACTATACTCTTCAAACACGTTCACCCCCTCACCTTGTCACCCCTTCACCCCATCACAACAACTCTGGCTGCTTGATGTACTCCTCTGGCTTGATGGAGATGGCCTGGCTGGCGCTGTCGGAGCCCATGCTGATGCCGTAGATGGTTTGCGCCGCCTGCACCGTGCCCCGGTTGTGGGTAATGACGATGAACTGCGTGCCCAGCGCCAGCTCGCGCAGCTGCTCGCGGAAGCGGTTGATGTTGGCTTCGTCCAGGGCCGCATCCACCTCATCCATGATGCAAAACGGGGTGGGGGAAACTTTGAGCAGCGAGAAGATGAGCGCGGCGGCCGTCAGCGACCGCTCGCCGCCGGAGAGCAAGCCCAGCCCCTGCTCGCGCCGGTTGGGCAGCCGGGCGATGATGTCCACGCCGCTGATCGTCAGGTCGTCGGGGTCGGTGAGCACCAGGCGGCCCGCACCGCCGCCGAAGAGCTGGGTAAACGTCTGGCCAAAGACGGCGTTTACCTTGTCCACCGTCTCGGCAAAGGCGCGGCTGGTCAGTTCGTCCAGCTCGTCGATCACTTTGCGCAGCCGCACTTCGGTTTCGTTGAGATCGTCCAGCTGCTCGGTGAGGAAGTCGTGGCGGTCCTGGGTTTCCTGGTACTCTTCGGGGGCGTCGGGGTTGATCGCCCCCATGCGCTGCATCTGCCCGCGGTAGTTGTGGATCGTCTCTTCGATGTCGTCGGGCAGCTCGGTGACTTTGGGCAGGGCCTGCACGCCGACGATGGGCAGCGGCGTGGGGCCGGTCTGGTCCTCATCGTAATGCAGGGCGACAATGCCGAGGTCGGTTTTGATGCGCTCTTGCAGCCCTTCGATGGCGCTTTGCTGCTGGCTGTAGGCGATTTTGGCCTGGGTGTAGATCGTTTCGTGGTCGTGGGCTTCTTTTTGGGAAACGGCCGTTGCCTCCTCCACATCCCCCAACTCCTCTTGCAGCTCAATGAGCCGTGCTTTCATCGGCGTTAGCTGCTCCTCCAGTTCGCTCATCTGGTCTTGCAGCCGGATGCGGTCTTGCTCATCCTGGCTCTGCGCCATCTCCGCCTGCTGCGCCAGCAAGGTGGCCTGCCGCTCCTTCAGGCGGTTGAGCTGCTGCTCAAACTGATTGAGCGTCGCCCGGCGGCTGTCCACCACGGCGCGACGGCCGTCTACAATCGTCTGTTCTGCGCCAATATTTTGCCGCAGGCTTTCTCGCTGCTGCTGTGCTTCGGCTACCGGCAGGCTGTCTAGCTGCGCCTGGGCGTGTGTGACGGCCGTTTCCAGCCGTACCAGTTCCGCCTCATCTTTTGCAGCGTTGGCCGCCAACGTTTCGATGCGCGTTTGCAGGCGGGCGGTGGCTTCCGCCTGCGCCTGCTGCTGCCGCTCGATGAAAGTTTGCTGCTGCTTTTGCCGGTCCAAATCCCGCTGCGCCTGGCTGACGCGCTGGCTGGCCTCGTTCATCAGGCGGCTCAGCCGCTGCTCTTCGTTGTTCAGCTCATCGGCGGCTTCTTGCTTGGCTTGAATGAGGGACTGCTGCTCGGAGACGGCCGTTTCCACCCCCGCCACCTCTTCTTTCTTCGCCGCCAGCTTTTGCTGCGCCTCGCGCCACGCCGCTTCGCGGGCCAGCAAACTGTCCTGCGCCGATTGGCCGACCAGCTCGATCAGGCCGCCCGCGTGGGCGACGGTGCCGTCTGGGGCGGTGGCAACAAAGCCGGTGGGCAGATTTTTTGCGAGGGCAACGGCCGTTTTCGCCCCATCCACCAACAAAACCCGACCCAGTAAAAGCTGCACCAGCGGCGCAAACTGTTTATCGTATTTCACCACCGAATCGGCCCAGCCAATCGCGCCCGTCTCATTGATTTCCGGCGGCGCGGCGGGTTGTAAATTGTCCGCTACGGCGACGGCCAGGGCGGCGTCTGGGTCGCGCTGGGCGATGAGCTGCCAGAGGGCGGCTTCGTCGGGCAGCAGCAGGGTGCCCAGGCGGGTTTGCAGCGCGGCTTCGATCGCTTGCTGGTGCGGGGCGGGGATGGTGAGAATGGCGGCCAGATTGCCTAAAACTTTGACGGTGTCGGGAACTGCCGTTTCCTTCTGGCGCATCTGGTTCAGCATCTCGGTTTGGGCTTCCAGCCGGGCCAGCTCTTTTTGCTGGCGGCTCAGCTGCTGCTCCTGGTCGCGCAAATCGCGGCGCAAATTTTTGAGTTCTTGAATCAGTTCCTGGCGCTGAGTTTGGGTTTCGCTGCGCTTTTGGCGCTGTTCGTCTACTTTTTGCTGGGCGGTGCTGAAAACGGCCGTTAGCTTCGCCACCTCGGCCTGCACTTTCACGCTTTCGCCCTCGCCCGCGCTGGGCTGGTTGGCCGACTGTTCTTGCAGTTGCTCACGCAGCTGGTTGAGCTGCCCTTGCAGCTGGGCCACCCGATTTTGCGTGCTGCGCTGCGCCTGGGTGGTGTTTTGCAGCTCGGTTTGCCATTTGTTAATCGTCGCCTGCTGCGTTTGGAAGGTGGCGTTGAACGTTTGCAGCTGCTCGCGCGCCTGGTTCAGGCTGGCCTGGGCGGCGGCGAGTTCTTCGGTGGCGGCGGCCAGTTCGCTGGCGGCCGCTTCCCGCTGCTGGCTGATGGGCGGCAGCTCGGCCTCTACTTCCGCCAATCGGCGCTGGATCGATTCCCGCCGCTCCTGCATGATGGCCACCTGTCGCCGGGCAGTTTCCAGCTGGTCGCGCAGGTCGTCCCGCTTGTTTTGCGTCTCGCTCACCTGCTGCTGCAGGCGGTGAATGCGGCGGCGCAGGTCGTCGCCGTTTTCTTGCTGGACGCGCAATTTTTGGCGACTGGTTTGCCAGAGTTTTTCGGCGGAAACGGCCGTTTCCCGCGCTCGTCGAATCTCTTTTTTAGCCACTTCCCAGCGGTAGCCGTACCAAATCCGCAATAAATTTTGCAGATCGACCGAAATTTGTTCGTAATTTTGGGCGCGGGTGGCCTGCCGTTTTAAGGAAGCGAGGCGAGGCCGGATTTCGGCCAAAATGTCGTGGACGCGCTGGAGGTTGCGCTGGGTTTCTTGCAAACGGCGCAGCGTTTCGGCGCGGCGGGATTTGTAATGGTTGATGCCCGCCGCTTCTTCAAACAGCGCCCGCCGCTCTTCGGCGCGCAAAGACAGCGCCTGGTCCACCAGCCCCTGCCCGATGATGGTGTAGGTGCGTTCGGCCAGGCCGCTGGTGGCCAGCAGGTCTGTGATGTCCTTCAGGCGCACTTTTTGGCCGTTGAGGATATATTCGTTTTCGCCAGAGCGGTGGGCGCGACGGCCGATTTCCACTTCGCTGTAATCAATCGGCAGCCAGCCGTCGCTGTTGTCTAGCGTCAGAATCGCCTGGGCCATGCCGGCGCGGGGGCGGCTTTGGCTGCCCGCAAAAATCATGTCGGTGGTGCGCTTGCCGCGCAGGGTGCTGTAGCTTTGCTCCCCCAGCACCCAGCGCACGGCGTCGGCGATGTTGCTCTTGCCGCTGCCGTTTGGCCCGACGATGGCGGTGATGCCTTCATCGAAGACAAATTCGGTTTTGCTGGCGAATGTTTTGTATCCTTGGAGGACGAGTTTTTTGAGTCTCATAGGCAAAAAATGGGACGCGGATCAACGCGGGTGACGTGGCAAGAAACAAATAATCCGCGTTTTTCAGCGGTTGTTTGCGTCCTTTCGCTTCTTAAAGGTGACTGCTGAAAAGCCCTGATTTTTGGATGGATTGGGCGGCGCGCAGTATAGTGATATCTGGTAAACTATGCAAGTTGCCGTGAACCAAGGGGTTCATAAAATTGTGGACTTTTGGGATTTCCTGGGGTTTGCAACGAATTGACGCAAATTATCACGAAAATTCGCGTTAATTCGGGCTAATTCGGTGCAAAAAACAGATTCACCCCGCCAAATCCTAAAGACCCAAAATTGTTTGGGCAAAGTCACCAGGTAAGACACGTTTCTTGGCGACCTTGCGTGAAAGTTGAACCAGCTTTGCTTGTGGGCATCAGAACGGCCGTCTGACAGACAACAGACAACAACTGCAATCAATGTTACAATACGCCTGCCAATGTAGTTTCGCTATCGGCCAACGCGTTTTCTATAATAGCGAGTGGGAAAGACTCACTTTTCGCATAACTTACAGACATTTTTCTAATCAGGTCTTTGTGTGTTGAACCGTCAAGAAATTGAACAGGCTATTGTTACGTTGGAAGCTCAGCGCAATGCGTTGAGTCCCGACGTCGCCAATATCGCGCTTAGCACGCTGCGCGCCAAGCTGGCGGGGCTGGTAGAACCCCTGCCTACGCCTCAGCAGGCCGAGGGGGCTGTGCTCATTGCCGATATGTCTGGCTTTACCACCCTGTCTGAACTGCTGGATGCGGAAGAGGTGCGTGACATGATCAACGCGGTCTGGCAAAAGCTGGATGGGGTGATCGATTCCTGGGGCGGGCGGATTGATAAACATGTGGGGGATGCGGTCATTGCTTTTTTTGGTCTGCCGGTGCCCCGTGAAGATGATCGGGAGCGGGCGGTGCAGGCGGCGCTAGACATGCAGATGGAGCTGGCCCTGTTCAACGATGGCCCGCTGCGGCAGATGGTAAGCTCGCTGCCGCAGAACCAGGCGCTGCGTATGCGCATCGGGGTGCATTTTGGGCCGGTGCTGCTGGGCTCTTTGGGCAGCAGCGGCGAATACACCATTTTGGGCGACACGGTGACGCTGGCCCATCAGCTGGAGCAGCAGGCTCCGGTGGGGGGCGTGCTGGTGAGCCAGCAGGTGTATGGGCAAATTCATCCCTTTTTTGAGGCAGAGGTTCAGGATGGGCTGGCGCTGAACGGCAAGGTGAGCACCGGGCGGGCGTACGTTATTGTGCGAGAGAAGCCGCAGGCGTTTCAGCGGGGGAACCGGGGCACCAGCTTTTTAGAGACGCGCATGGTGGGCCGCACGGAGGAGATCGGCCGTTTGCAGGATGTGCTGCAAGGGACGATCGAGTCGGCCCAGGTGCAGGTGGTGACGATTGTGGGCAAGGCGGGGCTGGGAAAAACCCGGCTGCTGTATGAGTTTGAGCGGCTGCTGGGTTTGTGGCCGGACCAGGTGATGGTGTACAAGGGTGGGGCTGATCGGAGCGTGCGGCAACGGCCGTATGGCCTTATTCGCGATCTGTTTGTGAACCAGTTTGAAATTCACCGCCGCAACAGCGCCACCGTGGCCCGCGAAAAGCTGGCGCGTGGCTTGCTGGCCCAGCTGCAAGGGACCGAGACGCAAACGTTGACCCAGGCCCATTACATTGGCCATCTGCTGGGCTTTGATTTTTCAGACAGCCCGCTGTTGGGGGAAAGCTTGATGGACCCGCGCCTGCTGCGGGAGTATGCGTTTGAGGATTTGGTGGCGTATTTTACGGCCGTTTGCCAGCAAAATGATGCCGCCGTGCTTTTTTTGGAAGATATTCATTGGGCCGATGAATGGTCCTTTGATTTGCTAGAATACCTCATTGCTGAATGCCACCAGCTGCCGCTGATGATTGTTTGCCTGGCGCGGCCAGAACTGTTGGAGAAACGGCCGTCCTGGCGCGTGGCGGAAGATCATAACCAGCAAACATATCATCATCTTGACCTCAAGCCGCTGTCGCTCATAGACAGCCGCCATTTGCTGTCTGAACTGATGCAGCAGGCAGACCAGGTGCCACTGCGCGTGAGCGATATGATCGTCAACGGGGCAGGGGGCAATCCGCATCATCTGGCTGAGCTGGTGAAGGTGCTGATTCAGGTTGGGGTGATCGACAACTCTGGCAGCCGCTGGTATGTGCGCATGGCCAATCTGGCCGATTTGCCCACCACGCTTACGCTGCCCCGCCTCATTGGCAGCCAGCTGGAAAACATGCCCAAAATGACGCGGCTGGTGGCCCAGCGGGCGGCGGTGATGGGCCCGTTTTTCTGGGATATGGCGCTGCTTCAGCTTAGTGCTGAAGATGAGGCGCCCCTGACTTGGGACAGCTTAACGGCCGTTCTGGGTGATTTGGTTAATTTGGGTTGGATCTACCGACGCAAAAATTCCGCATTTTCTGGCACGCAAGAGTACGCCTTTAGCAATGATGATTTGCAAACGGCGGCGTATAACTCGCTCATGCTGCGCGATCGGCAAACGGCCCATGCGCGCATTGCGGCCTGGTTTGTCACCCACGACAACGCCCAGGCTGCCCAGCTGGCCAGCATGGTGGCGTATCATCTGGAGCAGGCAGAGAAATTTAGCCAGGGGGCGGTCTGGTACGGCCGTGCGGCCGAACAGGCGCGGCTGGATCATGCTCCGGAAACGGCCGTGTTGCATTACTGCCAATCGCTCAATTTGCTGCCCGTTTCTCAAGAAACGGCCGTTCAGCGCGTATTGCTCAATGAAGGATTGGGGGAAATGCTGCGCTGGTTGGCCCAATTTGAAGACGCCACCGACGCCTATCTGGCGATGGCCACCGCCGCCCAAGCAATCGACGATATGCCAGCCGTGGTGCGGGCTTATTTGGGGCTTTTCTTGTGCCACTTCTTGCAAGACGATTTGGCGCAGGCGTTGCAAGCCGCCGAGCAGGCCGATGAGGTGGCCACGTTGGCCAAACTGGCCGATTGGCAGCTCATTACCCAGGCGGCCATTGGCTGGGTGCTGGTATTGGTGGGTGATCAATATACGGCCGTGCAAATTGGCAAAACGCTGTACAATAATCTAAAGGAAGATGCCGCGCCGCGCGCCAGAGCGTACATGCAGGCGCTGTTGGGGCATATTGCTCGTGAATCGGGCCATTTTGAGCGGGCGCGCAACACCACCGAAGCGGCCCGACAGCGCTTTCGTGAGCTAGATGACCGCATTTGGGAAGCGTTGATGCTGGCCCAGCTGGGGCATATTGCCCGCGACCAGCACGATTGGAAGACGGCCGTTAACAACTACACCACTTGCCTGCATTACGCCCGCGACCTGGGGGATGTGTACGGCACCGTGCTGGCGCTGCGCCACCTGGGAATGATTGCCATGCAGCAGGGGCAGCATGAACAGAGCGCCACGTATTTGCAGCAGGCGCTTACCCAGGCAGACAAAAGCGATAACGATGTGCTGCGGATGCAGGTCTCTTGCTGTTTGGGCCAGCTGCACTTGTTGCAGGCGGTGGCCGCGCCCCAGTCGGCGCAGGATTTGGCACAGAAGGAGGCGCATTTGCAGTTGGCGTACAATTGGTGGGAACAAACGCTGCGGCTGGCGCGGATGTTGGAACGGCCGTTGGCCACCAGTACGGCCGTTGCGGGTTTGGCGCAGCTCTTCCTGGAGGATCATTTGCTGGATGAGGCGCTGGCCCAGGCAGAAACGGCCGTGGAGATGGCCCACTCGGTGCGTAAACAGCAGTTGGGGCGCGAGGCAAAGCGGATTACGGCCGTGGCCTGGCGGGTGCTGGGCATGGTATTGGCCATCGAGCCCACCAAAACGCGCCAAACTACCGTGCAGCAAACAGCGGTCACCGCCGCCGAATGTTTCTTGCGCAGTCACCGGCTGCTAAGCGACATGGGCCTGGCCACTGCCGATGAGCTGCTGCTAACTTTGCGCCATTGGGCAAATTATGAACGGCTGCGGGATAATCATGAGCAGGCCCAGGCGTTAGTCCAGGAGGCCGACCAACTAGCCCGGCAGTTTGAAACGGCCGTTGTGGCCCAATAATGAGGCATTCGCAAGAAGCCACACAATGAACTGAGCTGTATTGATGAGTGAGCAGGAACAATTACAACAAGCCATCGCTTCTCTAGATGAGAAGCGTTCTTTGTTGGGAGACGGCGTTGTGGATACCACCATCGCCGCTCTGCAAGAAAAGCTTGCCGAAATAGATGATCCCTCCCAAAATCACCTCAATGCCAAAACAGCCCAGCGCAAGCAAGTAAGCATCCTTTTTGCCACCATTACCGGCATTGCCGAAGTGGCCGATTCCCTGCCCAACACCAACATGCTAGACGTCATGAACGGCCTGTGGCGTCGGCTAGACAGCGCCATCATCAACCAGGATGGCACCATCGACAAGCACATGGGCGAGGCGGTGATGGGCCTTTTTGGGGTGCCAGTTGTGCAGGAAGATGACGCCGAGCGGGCCATCCGTGCCGCGCTGCAAATGCGAGCCGCCCTCAGTGATTTCATTACCGAGCAGATAAATAATAAAGATCAGGCCCTCTCTGATACCAAAATGGCCCACCTGCGCGCCTTGCAAATTCGCATAGGCATTAATACTGGCCCGGTTATGCTGGGGCGGGTGGGCAACAGTGAGGAGTATACCGTTATTGGCGACGCGGTGAATGTGGCCAGCCGCCTGGAGAAAAACGCGCCGCCGGGTGGCATTCTCATTGCCCACGATACTTACATGCTGGTGCATGATCGGTTCAATGTGGAGCCGTTGGGGCTGGTTACCATTCGTGGACGGTCTGAACCGATTCAGGTTTATTTGGTGCTGGGCATTAAGCCGCGCCTGTTTTACGCTTCTGGCCGGGGGGTGGAGGGGGTGGAAACGCGCATGGTGGGGCGCGACGGTGAGCTGCATCTGCTGCAAGCGATGTTTGAGCGGGCGATTAACAATCGTGAGGGGCAGGTGGTTATCATTACGGGTGATGCGGGCGTGGGGAAATCTCGCTTGATTCATGAATTTAGCAACTGGCTGCGCGCCCTGCCTTATGAAGTGCCGGTGTTTAAGGGGCGTACCTACCAGCAGATTAGCCAGCTGCCGTATGGCCTTATTCGGGATATGTTGGCGACCTATTTTGGCATTCAGGATAACGATCCGCCGACGGTGGCGGAGGAAAAGCTGGTGGAGGGGATGAGCCAGTTTATGGGGAAGGTGCGGGATGAGATTCGGCCGCAGGCGAATGTGATTGGGCAACTGATTGGCCTGGATTTGTCGATGAAGGTGCAGTCGCTGGGGCAGACGGGGGAAGCGCCGCAGCTGCGTCAGGCGGCGTATGAGTATGTGGCGCAGTTGTTCCAGGTGGTGGCAGAAAAGAATACGGCCGTTCTCCTTTTCCTAGAAGATTTGCACTGGGCAGATGAGGCTTCCCTGGACCTGGTGCGCTATTTGGCAGACCATTGCCAACAGGTGCCGTTACAGATCATCGGGGTAACCCGGCCGTTGGACCCCCAATCGCTTTCTCGGCGGGAACGGCCGTTGCCCGGCACCCAAATTCATCTCGACTCCCTCTCCCCAGAAGAAAGCCAGCAGCTGGTGCTGGAAATCTTGCAAAAGCTGCCCGAAATCCCCTCCGATTTGTCTGATCTACTGCTGCAGCGGGCCGAGGGAAACCCTTTTTACGTGGAAGAACTGATCAAAGTTCTTATCGAAGACGGCGTGATTATTGCCGGGGAAGAGAAATGGCAGCTGCGGCGCAACCAGCTCACCGAAGTACGCGTGCCGCCGAACATCACCTCGGTGCTGCAGGGCCGCCTGGACCGGCTGACGCACATGGAGCGGGTGACTTTGCAGCGGGCGGCGGTGGTGGGGCGCGTTTTTTGGGATACGGCCGTTACCCAAATGAACGTCACCGCCGACGAACCATTGAACGTCAACCAGACGCGCACCGCCCTGCAAGCGCTGGAAAAGCGCGAAATGATCTTCCAGCGGCAATCTTCTGGCTTTGCTGGCACCCGGGCGTACCTGTTCAAACACGCCATCCTGCACCAGGTCACCTACGAATCGGTACTGCTGCGGGCGCGCCCCGTCTACCACAAGCAGGTGGCCGATTGGCTGGCCCAGCAGAGCGGTGAGCGCATCTCCGAATATGCAGGCACCATTGCCGAGCATTACGAACTGGCCGAAGAAAAAGCCACCGCCGCCGAACTGTATGAGATGGCCGCCCAGCGCGCCCAAGACATCTTTAACATGCAGATGGCGACGCATTATTTTTGCCGTTCCCTCTCGCTGCTGACCGATATGTCCCACTATGCCATCTGGCAGCTGCGTTTGCAGGAAGAGTTGGGCGTGCTGTTGATGCGGCAGGCCCGGCTGGTAGAAGCGGCCCAGACGTATATGACGATGCGCTTTACGGCTGAAGAAGATGGCGATTTGCTGCTTCAGGCGCGTGCCTGGAACGGCCTGGCCGAGGTGCAGCTCTATCAGGCAGATTACGTCTCTATGCTAGAAAGTGCGTTGCAGGCGGAGCGCGTTTCCTGGCTGGTCAATGCAGAATCCACCTGGGTACAGGCGCTGCTGCACAAAAGTATGGCGCTGCTGCATCAGGGGGACGTGGAGATGGCGCTGTTGGCCACCCATCGCGCCTTGGAAACCAGCCAGCAGCTCGACGAGCCGGACCTGCTCACCCGTTGTTTGCAGCAGGCGTGTGAGGAGCATATCAGAATCGGCCGTTACCGTCCGGTGGAGCAATATCTGGCCCAGCTAAAGGCGCAGTCGGCGCTGTTAGAGCGGTTGGGCGATCGTCCGGCCCTGGCGCTGGCCAATCGAGCCCTGGGCGAGGTGAACACGCGGTTGGGCCGGTTTGACAGAGCCGTGCATTGGCTGCTGGCGGCGATGAAGGTGTACCGTGAATTGGACGATCAGCTGGCCATTGGGCAAACGCTCAATTTGTTGGGCGAAACCTCTCGTCTGCGTGGGCAATCGGCCCAGGCGATTCCGTTTTACCGCAAGGCGTTGACCATTGTGAGCGGCCTGGACAACCAGCTGGAGATTATGAAAGTACGCACCAATTTGGCGGCGGCGCTGGTGGACCTGGGTAATTTTGAGGCGGCGGAGCGGGCTGTGCGCCGGGTGACGCGCTTGCTGGAAGATTTTGGCAAGATGGCGGGCTGGTACGATAGTTCGCGGGTGTATGTGTACCAGGCGTTGGCGCATTTGGGGCAGGGGCAGCTGGATTTGGCGCTGCGTTTTGCTAACCGGGCGCACCGCAAGGCGGCCATGCAGGAGAGCGATTCGGCGTTGGGTTTTGCCTGGTTTGGGTTGGCGCGGGTGTTGGCGCAGGGGGCGGGGGAGATACGGCCGTTACAAATCGACACCATCACCTACGACGCCTCCGACTGCTTTGCCGAAAGTTTGCGCCTCTTTTCCACCGTGAACGGGGGGGGCGTTGCCTCTGCGCGTGACCAGGTGCGCACGCTGTGGGCCTGGGCCGCCCACGAAGCCGCCATCGGCAACGAGAGCCAGAGTGACCGCCTGAGCCAACGGGCCCGTGAACTCGCCGCTGCCCAAGGCATCCACCTGCCAGATTTGTAAGGCGGGTCGAATGTTTTTGGGTCTTCAGGATTTGGCGGGCTCACCCTGTTTTGGGTACCGAATTAGCCCGTATTAACGCGAATTTTCGGATCATTCGCGTCAATTCGTGGCAAACCCCAGCAAAGCCCAAAGAGCCATATTTTGTTGCGTTACCGCACAGTCAACCCTTTGTTAAGAAATAGCGGCGCTTGCGTCTAAAATTTGCCGGTGGGTAACAATTTTGGACAGAAACGTTTGGCGTGCCGCCATATCATCAATGTGGTCGGCACGGCTCATAAGAAGGGCTTGCCCCGCCGCCAACGTTGCCGCCGCACGTGGGTCGTTTTGCGCTTTTAGCACCAGGTAGCAAACCCAATAAATGCATAAATTGATCCCCTGAGTTATCTCTGGGGTGGCGGCCAGCATGGCGAGAATGGTCTCGATATGGATCATGGCGCGATCCGGCTGCTGCTGCCGCAGGGCAATATCGCCTAAAGCAGAAAGCGTCAATGCGGCTTCGGCCATTTGGTTGGCTGCCTGGTAAAACGTGTACGCTTTGTGATAGTAAACGGCCGCTTCCGCAAAAGCCCCTTGCGCCAATAACGCATCCCCCATTTTGGTGACGCCGCCAAACGTCAGCGCTTGAATGTCGATATCGCTCGCCACAGAAATGGCTGTTTTGGCCAGCTGCAGGGCATTCGCGGCATCACCTTGGGCTAGCGCCACGCTGCTGAGCCAGTTCAAGCCCCACGCTTCCCCATACCTGTCTCCAATTTGGCGGGCCAGCGCCAGCGCCTGCTCTAAAAGCTGCCGGGCCTGTTGGTAATCGCCCAACTTGGCATAGAAGACCCCTAAATCGCCACCAGTAATTTCTCGATTTCTGGGCACGTTGAGTTGTTCAAAAATGGACAAGGCTTGTTGGGCAAACCTGAGTCCCTGGCTCAGGGCAAAATGCATAGAAGCGACAATGCCCAAATTGGCCAACAGCTTACCCTCTGCCAGCCGGTCGCCCACAATTCGGGCCATTTGCAGCGCTTGCTCATAATATTGTTCGCTAACGGTAAGCTTGTTGCGCCGCCGGGCTTGCACACCTAAAAAGGTGAGGGTCATCATTTGCCCAAATTTGTCATCGGCCCGTCGGGAAAATTCCAAAGCTTGTTCCAATGGTTCGCTGGCAGCTTCTGTTTGCCCAATTTGAATCAGCGACCAGCCAATCCCCTGTTTGCTTCTGGCCCACAACAACCACTCATCTGTGTTGTGCAGCAGCGCTTCAGCCTTTTGGTATTGTGCTAAAGAGCCCTGGTATTCGCCTTGGCCATCGAGCACCAATCCCCAAACCAGGTGGGTTTTGATTTTTGTGCGATTGCTCACGTTTTCATGATTGAGGGCCGCCTGGATGGCGGCCAACGTGGCTTCGTATTGGCTAATTGGTTCTAACAGGGCGGCTCTGGCCTGGTACAAACTGGGGACGAGATGGGGGGGAGGAACGGCCGTTTCCCCCACTCCCCTTGCCGCCAACGCCAGAGAAATGAGTTCACCCCCCTCACGAAACAGGCTGCTGCGAAAATAATATTGCTGTACACCTTCTAAATTTTCTTCAATATCATGCCAGGCTGCCTGTTCGACGGCGCGCACCCAGGCGGTGCGGATATTGTCTTGTTCCAGCTGGAGCATTGCCAACAACTTACCAGGCGCGCCCCGCTGAAAAAAGGCTGCCTGTTGGCCTACTAGCTGAAGGTAGTAATGGCTGTGGCTGTTGTGGCTTGCCTGGAATAAGGCGGCTGCCTGGGCCAGGTTGGCGCGTTGCTTAACCGCAAATTGGCGGATGAGCGGGTGCAATTTGAAGCGCCCTGTTTCATCCCGGCGCAGGAGGGCATGATGCTGCAAATTGGCCAGCCCGGACAGGGCATCTTTTAACACGGCTGTGGCCGCCTGCCGCGTAAAGCCGCCGCGAAAAATAGAAATTTGGGCCAGCAAAATTTGTTCACGGGGGTCGAGCAGCTGCCAGGTTGTGTCGAAGACGGCCTGGAGGGTGCGTTGGCGCGGGGGCAGGTCCTGCTGGGTGTGGCCCAGCAGGTGCAGGTTGTCAGTTAATGCTGGCATTATTTCATCTATCATCAGCCAGCCCAACGAAGCGGCCGCCAACTCAATGGCCAATGGCATGCCCTCGACAAACTGACAAATGGCGACCACCTCTGCCAGATGTTTTTCCGGATGGAAAGATGTCGGGGTTCGGGCAGCTCGTTCGGCAAACAAGCGTACACTTTCATTTTGCAGCGCGTCGGCGGTAGCTTGCGTGGGCGTTGCCAGGCCGGTTAGGGGCAACGTAACGGCGGGGGCCAAAGCCAGGGTGGTGCGAGATGTGACCAGCAAATGAATATTTTCACCGGCTTCCAGCAGCTCCATAATGAGGTCGGAGGCGGTGGTTAAAAACTGTTCAAGGTTATCTAGAATGAGCAGTACGCTTTTGGGGGCCAACTGCCCCAATAGCTGAGACCAGAGATCGCTTTCGCCGTGAAAATATAAGCCCATTGCCTGCCCCACCAAGGCAGCAACCCTATCTTTGACTTCGGCCACGGTGTTATTTTCGATATCTTCCAGGGAAACGAACCAGATGCCTGCCTGAAAAGGATGCTGTTTTTGGGCCAACTGCCGTCCCGTGGCCAGGGCCAGGCTGGTTTTGCCAATGCCGCCAACGCCGGTGATGGAGACGAGTGGATAGGTGGGATCATTGAGGAGGTGGGTGAGTTTTTCGATTTCATGTTTACGGCCGTACAGCGGCGTAAGCGCACGTGGCAAATTGTGCAGTGGAGCGGGGGTGATGTTTGGCGGCGGCAGGGAGCCAGCCTGAATGGTTTGGTACAGGGCGATGGTGGCTGGCGCTGGCGTAATGCCCAGCTCTGTCTGGAGAAGGTGGCGGCATTTTTCGTAGACGTTTAAGGCTTCGGAGATACGGCCGTCATAAGCCAACAAGCGCATCAGCTGCTGCTGGGCTGTTTCGTCTAGCGGATCCCAACTGACCCATTGCTGGGCGGTTATAACCCCGGCGGCAAACGTGCCCTGACCTTCTTGCCAACTGGCCAACAGGCGGTAGCCGCGCATGGCCGTCTGGCGCAATCTTTCTTGCTCTACCACCAGCCAATCATTGAAGCGGTGGGTATCTAGCAAAGAGAAGCCGCTCATAAATTCGCCAGTGTACAGCTGCATTCCCTGCATGAGGAGGTGAACGGCCGTTGTTGTTCGTTCTTTGCCGGCCCCTGCCAACAGCGCCTGAAAGCGCACGGTATCTAGCTGCTCATGGACAGCACGGGTCACAGCCACCGTGGTGGAGGTAACGATGAGATGATCACCCACCTTTTGGCGCAGCCGGGTTAAGACGGTGCGTAAATTAGAGAGCGACTGCTTGGTTGAACGCGCCTCCCACAGCAAGTCGGCCAGCGCTTCACGGTTATGCGTTTGCCCGGTATGCGCCAGGTAAGCCAACAAAGCTGTCTCTTTTGGGCTGCGAAAGGCGGTGTCGGGCGCATCGTCCAAACGAACCTTGATTTCGCCCAGTAAAGATATTTCAAGCATTTGCTCTCCAAAGAGATGTCCCCCCACCCAAACCTGGCTGAATTATATGCCATTTTCCCTCTAGAAGCGCATTGGCGTTTGCGGTGAAGCGTTTGAGAAGCGCCTGGTAGGTATGCTGGTAACAGTCCTCCCAAAAGTGGCCCACTTGGAAAAAAATATGACGAAACAAGT
The DNA here is from genome assembly GCA_016713825.1 of Candidatus Leptofilum gracile. GTDB lineage: Bacteria > Chloroflexota > Anaerolineae > Promineifilales > Promineifilaceae > Leptofilum > Leptofilum gracile. The sequence goes on from JADJOJ010000011.1 coordinate 263,949, forward strand.
AAAGCACATTTACCAATCTTTTCTGGTTCGCTGCTGGCTTTTGCCGCCGACAACGGCCGATGAGCCAGCCCCCTGGCGGTTTGAACTGCACGAGGTATCGGCGGAATCTCAGAAGTATAGATTCAGTGACTATGAACAGTTAACAACATTTGTGGCGGCCAGGTTAACGGCCGTTGCCACCCACAGCCGCCAGGGCAACGACAAAGAAGATGACCCAAAAGGAAGCAAGCCATGAAATAAAGCGATGAGTCGGAGACAAATGCGTCGATTTCAAAACCCGTTAGGGTCTGTAGCAACACACCTTTTTAACAAACCCATACCCATTTCAGGAAATAGATATGTCTAATAACTTTTTACCCATGATGAAAATGAGCGCTCTTTTTTTGCTGCTGGGGCTAATGATGGCTTGCGGGGCCACGCCAGAAGTGCTCCCCGCCACCGAAATACCGGTAGAGGATGCCGTAGCGCAAACGATTGCCGCCCGTGACGCGGTGGGGTTACAAGTCGAGCAAACCGTTGCGGCCCAGGCGGCGGCGCTGGAACCCAGCGTCGAAGCGCCAGTGGAAGCACCCCCTGAGGGTGACCTGGCCGACCCAAACGCCAATATTCCCGTTAGCCAACCCGTGGTTGACCCGAATTTGGCTGGGGGGACGCCGCAACTGCGGGTGACGGCCAGTTCGGTAAACGTGCGCAGTGGCCCCGGCATCAACTACCCGCCCATCACCACGCTGCGGCAGGATGCAGTGGTGGTGGTCGCCGCGAAAAATCAGACGGGCAGTTGGTTTTTGATTGAGCTGCCCGGCGGCGTGAAGGGCTGGATTTCTAACACGGTGACAACCGCTGTAGCCGAGGTGGACATGGTGAAGGTAGCCGTGGCGGTTACGATTCCTGCGCCGCCACCGGCCACTGCGGTACCGCCTACGGCAACAACGGCCGTTACCCCCACCACCACAGCCACCTCAACCAGAGGCGCTTCGCCCACACCAACGGGCACAACCTCAAGCGCCACCCCGACACCGACGGCCACGGCGACCGCCACAATGCCGCCTACCCCTACGCCCACAGTAACCCAGCCGCCCATCGTTCTCTCGGTCATCCTCACCGTTCAGAACAACAGCGGCATCGAGATTTGCTTCCTGTTTATTGATTTGTCTAGCGATCCGTGGACCAATGACCGCCTGGGGCCAACAGAAACTATTCTCCCCGGTGGCCAGGTATCGTTGAGCTTCCCAACTGGACAATATGATTTCATGGCGCGTGATTGCAGTGACAATCTCATTAACGACCTGTTCAACGTGCAGGTGGGCGGCGGCTTTACGTGGGACGTGCGCTAATTCTGGCCTGAAAAAGACAAGTTCAAAGTCAACCCTAAAGCGACTACAAGGAGCAATATCTCATGACAGAACAAAAATTCAAGCACATTTCAGTCGGGAAAGATGGCAGCGTTTGGGCTGTCGGTAAAGCAGATGGAACCATTCACCGCCTGTACGGTGACGCCGGGGCTGTGGGCTGGGTGCCAGACAAAAGCGGCAAAGCAGAAGTCATTGCCGCTGTTGACTGGGCCAACGCCTGGTGTGTCAACAAAGCTCACGAAATCTGGCATTTAACCAATGCCGAAAGCCTGGACAAAGGCGGCACCTGGACGAAAGTTGCCACCCACAGCGGTCGCGCCGACGCCCAGACGATTTCTGTTGGTAACGATGGCAGCGTCTGGTATGCCCAGACGGACGGCACCCTCTTCCGCACGGCTCGGCCCGGCTATGGTGCAGGCGTTGGGTTTTGGGTGCATGACAAAGTGGGTAAAGCTGAGGTGATTGCAGCTATCGACGCAACCAGTGTCTATTGCATCAACAAAGAGCACGAAATCTGGTTTGGCCAAAATGGCACGTGGAGCCAGATTCCTACGCACAGCGGCCGGGCAGACGCCAAATCTATTGCCGTCAACCCGGAAGGCTACGCCTGGTATGGCGGCGCAGATGGCGCGGTTTTTCGCCACGTTCGGCCTGGTGATGGGGTGGGGCTGCCTCTTTGGGGAACCAGCTGGCACCGCAAGCAGATGGGCAAGGCAGCGGTTCTGGCCGTTGGCCTGCAGGACCTGGTCTGGTGTCTGAATACAGAAGGTGAGGTGTGGCGTGCTTTCGACGACAAGTGGCAGCAGCTGGGCCAGAGCGGCCCTGGGGCAACAAAGATGTGGACCTATACGGTTAAACGTGGCGATGGCTTGATGGCGATTGTCCGAAAGGAGTTTAAGCTGAAGGATCCGCAGGATACGGTGGAGATCGGCCGTTTTGTCAACCTCATTGTGGCCCAAAATGGCATAAAGGATCAGAACAGAATAAAGCCGGGTGAAACACTCAGATTGCACTATTAATCTGCCGTTGGCAGCTAACAGTGGATGGGCGTCTGGTTATCAGGCACCCATCTATTTATTTGCAGCATCTGTTTTATCAACAGGGTTTACGCAGTTGCTTTGGTCGGTCTCCTGATCGCGCCAGACAGGTGGTATGGCCAGACGCCGTCCACAACCCGTAAAATGCGTACGTTATGATATGTATAGGAAATTAAAAATGAAAATTTTGAAACAAGATGAAGCCGCCCTGTGGCGCTGTGAACCGTGCGATGTCTGGTGGTGCAGCCAACCAGTGAGATCGCCCACAAGCTTTTTGCTGTCGCTGCCTTTGGATCAGTTAGAAGAGATGGGTTGGGACAATTTCCGTGGTTGGCAGTTGGGTGGCACACCTCACGTAGCTACCTGCCCTGAATGCGGTATCGTTAATGTGGCGGTGTGCCATGGCACTGCATCTTCAGGGCCTCCGTTGATGATGAGCCTGGCTGCGCTTTTGCGGCCGATTCCTGCTTTTTCTCATCTTTAGTCTTGGGTTAACGGGGTTTTTTCATTTGCGAAACGAGGCCTGAGCCTGTCGAAGGCCGTTCTTCGATGGCTCAGGCCTCGTTGCTAACCCCAGGAAATCCCAAAGAGCCCTAATTATTGAACGATGTACCTGGAAAAGAAGTGGGTTATCTTTATAACAGGTAGCTGTTGCGGGCTATTTACTAAGGGTTTGCCCGTTTTTAACTTTGGGTTTTGGTAAACGGGCAAACCTTGCGGCACGGTCTGGAGACCGGCCGCAGCACCTGTATAGTTGCAAAAGTTATTTGTAAACGCATCCTAAGGCTGGGGGGGTGACCCAGCATCGGCGGGAATGGGTATCCCATCCGGCACGCTGCGCAAATCTTCACAGGGAACAAAATTGACATCACCCCACACGTAGCCGCGCTCATTAAACGTTTCAATATCGGCAATCCAGCGCTTTTCGCCGCCGTCTAGCAGGTAGATGTGCGGGCTGTTAAAGCATTTCATGAGCACCGGGCCTGGCTCTTCATAAATCATTTTTTGGATGTTTACGGGCAGGTTGGCTACGTTTGCCTGATCGACGCCAAACAGCCAGGGTAGGGCCAAAATTAAAACCACGGTCCAGATGGCGTAAACGGCCGTTCCCGCACTAAATGCCTGGTACAGCCCCGCCAGCCATTGGCCCGCTTTGGCCCGCCATTGCAAAATGAGCAGCAGCGCCAGCAGACCAATGTTGATCACGTTCCAGCCAATAAACGCCAGCCGATTGGGCGTCAGGCGGTCGTTGATTGTGCGGAAAATGATGGCCGACAGCGCATAGAGGCTGACCACCAGGGTCAAAATCGTTACGCCAATGATCAGGCGACGCAGCCAGCGATCCCGCTCGGCTGAGCTTTCGGCCGGGCGCAAAATGGTCGCGCTGACCAGCAGCCCCACCACGGCAAACAGCATCACGTTGTAGGTGATGAGCACCTCGCGATTGTCGAACGGGGCGCGGAAGTTGGCCGGGATGAAGCCGATGTAGATGATGAGAACCAAAAACGTTAAGGGGAGCAGCACCTGCATGACGGCCGAAATGAGCTGGTAAAAGCCCTGGAAAAAGGGTTGCTCGTCGGGCGGTAGGGTGGGGTTATAAATAATCGTTGGGGCGATCACCAAAATCAGCCCCAGCCCACCCCCAAAAAGAAAGCGCAGCAAATCCTCTGAAAATTCAACATTGAGGGCGTTAAACAGACCGATGGTGATGCCAAAAAAAGCGGCCAAAACCCCGGCAAGAATGCCGCCCACCACAATCACTTCCACTGATTTAAGCAGAAAACGCAGGCGGCTGTTGGGGTCGCGGTGGTTGGCCAGGAAAAACAGCGCCACGCTAACCCAGGCCAGAACCGGCAAATGGATGACCATCAGGATGAGGTATTGGTCTTGAAACGGCCGTATCCCCATCTGTGAATAGGTGAAATAAACATAGATGGCGGCAATGAGGGGCAGGGTGGCGGCAACGGCCGTAATCAGCCAATTTTTCTTCGCCATCCGCTTAAAATAAACCAAAATGAACAGCGCCGTGAACGGTGCCGCTAAAAGAAAAATCACCGGCACGGTATCGCGCGGGGCGCTGGGGCCACCCACAATTTGCATCACATACCGTTCATTATCGGAAAACCACCAGAACAGCAGGCCGTTGAGCAGGGCCAGCGGCAGCACCCAGCGCCATTCGATGATCACCTGTTTGGCCTGCCTGGCGGCATAGTGCAGCCGATGAAACCAGCTGGCCAACAGCAGATTGCTGGGCGCGTTTTGGTAATGGTCGTCAATAGCCTGCTGGAACGCCTTTTTGTTCCCGGCTTTGAGGGCATCGTGGTAAAGCCCTTCTAATGCTTCTGGATTTTCAGAAAGTTCACCGATAGTTTCGTGGTAAGACATGGTTCCACCTTCTAGCCTGATATTAAAAAGTTCTTCAAGATGTTCAACCAGCACGGTTTTCGTTAGGTCGAATGTGGTTTGAAAAAGAAATTGGAGGAGAACGGCCGTATGCCCCTCTTGCAACAAAAAGCGCGTTTCATCGCGAAACACCTGCGCCATCCCCGCCCCATACGCCCGCCGGAAATGCGGCGGATACGCGTAGAGCAGCAGCCCGTAACAGCGGCTCAAAAACGTGAGCAGCGTCGATTGCACCTGGATATTCCGCTGCATTAAAAGCTCACTGCCACCTGTGCCGGAGTGCTGTTTGGCAACAGCTGCTTGTTACGTGCCTGCTGAATCTGCTCTTCCAGCCGGGCCACCTCGGCCGCCAGCACCCGCTGGCCGAAGTCCGTCAGCCGGTAATAGCGCCGCCGTTCATCATCCAGCTCCGGATCAGGGCGCTCGTCTGTTTCCGTAATGAGGCCGCGCTCTAGCAGGCGCTTGATCGCTCCGTACAGCGTGCCCGCCATCAGGTGCACCTTGTCTTGCGTGCGCAGCTTGACTTCCTGGATGATGCCATACCCGTGCCGATCTTCATCGGCCAGGGCCAGCAGGATGTGAAAGACGGTGGGCGTCAGGGGGAGATGGCTGTCTGGTTTCTGAGCAGTTTCTGCCACTACTTTTTCTCCTGGGCGATATATGGCCTGACTATATATCGCGCAACTGTATAGTTAGGCTTTATATTTTAATCAGTGGCGTTCTCAATGTCAAACGGCATTATTTTGGCAATCGTTGATTGTCATCGCCGCGATGGCGGCACACCATGATGAATGAAAATCCACAGATTTCACAGATTTCTCTGTGTTCCGATTTTTATTTTCGAGGGGGATGAAAGGGAAGGAGGTGGGGGGAGAAACGGCCGTTTCTACCAAACCCGGCACAAAAAGCCCTTCAAATAGGCCGATTCAGGGAAGGTGAGCAGCACCGGATGGTCTGGTCCCTGGGTGAGCGTCTGGCTGATTTGCACCTGCCGCCCGGCATCTACGGCCGCACCAAACAGCACTTTCTGGAACAGATCGGCGCTGATGAGGCCGGAGCAGGAGAAGGTGGCCAGCAGGCCGCCAGGCGGCAGCAGCCGCAGCGCCAGCCAGTTCAAATCTTTGTAGCCGCGCGTGGCCCGCTCCACGTCTCGCTGGCTGTGGGCAAATTTGGGCGGGTCCAGCACAATCACGTCGAAGGTTTGGTTGGTGTCGCGGTAGTGGCGCAGCACGTCGAAGGCGTCGCCGGCAATGTATTCGTCTTGCGGCCGTTTCCAACCATTCCGCGCCACATTTTGCTCCGCTAAAACCAGGGCATCGTAGGAGCTGTCTATGTGCGTGACCTGGGCGGCCCCGTTGGCAATGGCGTACAGGCCAAAACCGCCGGTGTAGGCAAAGACGTTGAGCATGCTTTTATTGGCGATCTGGTGGGGGAGGGTAACGGCCGTTCGGTTCTCCCGCTGATCCAGATAAAAGCCACTCTTGTGCCCACCCAGCAAATTGACGCCAAACTGGATGCCATTTTCCTGGATGACCACCGTTTCTGGCGGGGCTTCCCCGCTGGCGACGCGGTTGATGATGGGCAAATTTTCTTTGGCGCGCACGTCGGCGTCGGACCGCTCCACGATCCCTTTGGGCTGCCAGATGGCGTTGAGCAGCGGCAAAAGCGCCTCTTTTTGGGCCTCAATGCCCGCCGTCAGCGACTGCATTACCAAAAAATCGCCGTACTTGTCTACGATGAGGCCGGGCAGGCCATCGGCTTCGGCGTTGACCAGGCGGTAGGCGGTGGTGGCTGGTTCCAGGTTGAGCATCTGGCGGTGGCGCTGGGCTTGCTGGAGACGGCCGTTCCAAAACCCCGCATCAATCTGCTCTTCCACGTCCCAACTGAGCAGGCGCACCCGAATTTGGGAGTGGGGATTGTAGTAGCCGGTGGAGAGGAAACGGCCGTTGCCGTCTAAAACCTGCACCAAATCCCCCGGCTGCGGCTCCCCCTCCACCCGCTCAATCGCCCCAGAAAACAACCACGGATGCCGGTTCAGTACCGATTTTTCCCGACCACGTTTCAGAATGAGTTGAGCAGTAATAGTGTGCATAGAAATTGGAGAATTGGAGAATTAGAGATTGGAGACTGGAGATTTTTTAGTCTCCAATCTCCAATCTCCTAAACTTGCCGATGATGGCTTTCGCTGCCTGGCGTGTCGGTGAGCAATTCCAGCGCGTGGGGCAGAATGGGCAGCAGCACGTCCATGTTTTCCCGCACCGCCTTGGGGCTGCCCGGCAGGTTAATGATGAGCGTGCGTCCCCGAATGCCCGCCACCGCCCGCGACAGCATGGCGTGGCGGGTGATTTTCAGGCTTTCGGCCCGCAGCGCTTCGGCAATGCCCGGCGCTTCGCGCTCGATGACCGCTTTGGTGGCTTCTGGCGTTACGTCGCGCGGGGCAAAGCCCGTGCCGCCGCTGGTGAGGATCAGGTTCAGGCCAGCCTCGCACCAGTCGATGAGGGTTTGGGCAATGGCCGCCAGTTCATCGGGCACGATGGCTTGCTGGCTCACCACCCACGGTGTGCTGTTTTGCACCATTTCGGCCAGGAGGGGGCCGCTGCGGTCTTCATATTCACCCCGCGCGCCGCGATCAGAAACAGTAAGAATGCCAACCTGCATGGGCTACTGCGCCTTTTCGATGAGTGCCAGCCAGTTGTCGTTCAGGCCGCTGTCGGTAACGCCGTAAAAATAATGGATGGTGTCGCCTTCACGCATAGCCAGGTCGTACCAGATATTGTCATTCTTTTTGCGCACGTCTAGCACAGCAATGTTCCCTTGCCAATCAATTTTGGCGGGTTTTGGCTTGTCATCTTCCACCTTGGTGATGGCGTAATGCCACAGCTTGCGGGCCGACGATCGCGTCACGTTTTTGATCAGGTTGCCGTTGCGTAAATCGCGTACCGTATGGTAGTAGGTACCTTCCCGCTTTTCGCTTTCGACAATTTCCACGCCGGTACGCGGTGTTTCCACTACTTTGGTGGGAGTTGGTGTAATTTGGGGCGGCAGCTGCCCAATTGGCGGCAGCGGGGGGAGCACCTCTTCAGATAGCGTCGCTTCTGGGCTGGCAGTAACCAAACGAACGATTTCATCTCGTACAGCCAGGCTCGTTTCGGTGTCGTCGCGAATGTAGAACTGGTTGTCGTCGATGGCGTATGGTTTTTCTGGGCCGGGCTGCACGGTGATGCGCACAATTTGCTTGCCCTGCGACGGCAGGTTGTCGATGTGCACCACGGGTTCTGGCGTCACCTTGTTGCTGATGATGGCTTGCAGGCGGTCGATGACCCCGCTGTGGTCGCGCACGCCCACGGGTGTTTCTTTGGGGTTGGCGGAAACGCCGATGTAGATGGTGCCGCCATTGCCATTGGCCATGGCGCACACGTCGCGCAGCACATTGTTTTGGTAGCCGCCCCGTTGGGCAATGGAGGCATGAAAGGATTGAACAATTGATTCCCCTTCTTCCCTGGCTAGCTGCACAAAGTCTATGGGATTGGCTGGGCCGCGATACGGCCGTGTCAACGACAAATCGTTCCCTTTCAGCACCTCTGCCAGCGCTTCGAATGAAGCTTCGCGCAGCAAAATCTCGGTGACACGGTCGCCAATGCCCAACGATTTGGCATTGGCCGATTCGCGCATCAGGCGGTGGGCGTCGGAGCCTTGAATGCAGCGCATGGCGCGGGGGTATTCTGGCTTGGAACCATCGAAGAAGCGGCGGGTGGTGTAGGGGCCGCGCTTTTCTAGATCGGTTACTTCCAGTACGTGCAGGTTGGGGTCTTGCGTGTAGGCAATGCGCGTTTGGCCGCCAAAATCCAGCCCGCGCATGGCCACACCGTTGCTAGAGTTGGCGTGGGCGGCAATGACAATGCCCCCGGCATCGTTGATGACCCGGTAGGCGGTGAGCACGTCGGCGGTGGCCCCCACGGTGGCGCTGCCTTTGCGCAGCGATTCCAGCGGCACGCGCAGGGTTAGCAGCAGATGCTCTAAAAAGCTGATGGGCGTATCTTGGGGAAAAATGCCCAGGATGTGAAAGCCAAAGGTGGCGGTAAATTCAAAACCGGGCAGGACCAAAATTTTATCGAGCAGTCGGCGGTATTCGTCTAGCCGTCGCTTTTCTTCTGGGTCCAGGCGGTTCAGCTCTTCTAGCCAGAGCAGCCTTTCCACTTCTTTGCGCATGGCGGCAAAACCGGCTGCGGTGTTGTGGTCGGTGAAGGCGATGATATCCAGGCCACGAATTTCGGCCTGGCGCAGAATGTCCAGGTAGCTGACGTTATTTTCCTGATAATCGCTGGAGCCGGGGGTGTGCAGGTGCAGGTCCATTCGCCGCCATTGGCGAGAGGTTGGGGATGTACTGGGTGATTTGCCGCGTGGTTTGCGGCGTCGGGAACGGCTGTTGCTCATTGGCCACCTCCTTGATTGAGCAGGTTGCTAATGGCTTCGGATAGGTCGTTAGGGGGATAGGGTTTAAGCAAAAAGAGGTTGGCTCCGGCGCTCATAGATTCTTCTTCGCGTCGGTAATCGCCTGAGGTGATGATGACGGCCGTTTCCATTGCCGCGTTTGTCTCCCCAGCGCGAATGGCCCGCAGCAAATCCAGTCCGCTGCGTCCCCGTGCCAGATGGCAATCGATGACAAACGCCTGGGTTTGGGCTGTGGCCGCTGCTTCTGCTTTGTCCTGGTCTTCGCATGCTTCTACGCTGAAGCCGTCTAGCTCCAGCAGCATTTTTATTAAACTTGAGTTGGTGTTGTCGTCATCGACAACAATAATTTGAGTCATATTGTTCTTAGTCCGTACAGAGCGCTGCCTGGAGCACATCATCCATCGTGTGTGCCAAAATGAAGGTTAGCGTCTCTTTGATTTCAGGGGGTAATTCAGCCAAATCGGGCTCGTTTTGCTGGGGGAGGATCACTTTTTTAAGGCCAGCGCGATGGGCTGCCAGCACTTTTTCCTTGAGTCCGCCTACGGGCATAATTTGGCCGCGTAAGGTGATTTCTCCCGTCATGCCGGTATCTTCGCAGACGGCGCATTCGGTGAGCAATGAGGCGAGTGCCGTGGCGATGGTGATGCCAGCAGAGGGGCCATCTTTGGGAATGGCCCCGGCGGGAATATGAATGTGAATGTCGTGTTTGTCGAAAAAATTGGGGGCGACGCCTATTTGTTCGGCTTTGGCCCGCACGTAGGTGAGGGCGGCCTGGGCAGATTCTTGCATCACTTCGCCCAGCTGGCCAGTGATGGTGAGCCCTTTTTGGCCGGGCATTTTGGCGGCTTCAATAAACAAAATGTGGCCGCCGGTGCTGGTCCAGGCGAGGCCGGTGGCGACGCCGGGGGTGCGGGTGCGCTGGGCTGTGTCTGGCTGGTAGCGGGCGGGGCCGAGCAGGTTTGGCAGCTGGTTTGCGGTGATGGTTTGGGGGTGGGTGGCGGCAAAATCTGGCTGTTGGGCAACGGCCGTTGCCACTTTGCGGCACACTCTTCCAATTTGCCGTTCTAGCTCGCGCACGCCTGCTTCGCGGGTGTAATCGCGGATGATTTGCTGGAGAACGGCCGTTTCCACCCCAATCTCATCTGGCAGCAGCCCGTTTTCGTGAATTTGCCGGGGCAGCAGGTATTGGGCTGCAATGGCCACCTTTTCTGATTCCATGTAGCCTGCCAGGCGGATAACTTCCATGCGGTCTTGCAGGGCGACGGGGATGGCATCCAGCGTGTTGGCTGTGGTGATGAACATCACTTCAGAGAGGTCAAAAGGCACGTCCAAATAATGATCGCGGAAGGTGCGGTTCTGCTCTGGGTCTAGCACTTCTAGCAGGGCAGAGGCGGGATCGCCGCGAAAATCGGCCCCTAGCTTGTCGATCTCGTCTAGAATGATGACGGGATTTTTGCTTTGGGTGCGGCGCAGCATTTGCATGATACGCCCTGGCAGTGCGGCGATGTAGGTGCGGCGGTGTCCGCGAATTTCGGCTTCGTCGCGCATGCCGCCCAGGGAGATGCGGGCAAATTTGCGCCCCATCGCCCGGGCAATGGAGCGGCCTAATGAGGTTTTGCCGACGCCGGGCGGCCCCACAAAGCAGAGGATGGCTCCGAGACGATCGGGACGGTAGCTGGATACGGCCGTATCCACCATGCGCCCTTCGCGCAGCCGCCGCACCGCCAAAAATTCCACAATGCGCTCTTTTACCTCATCCAGCCCGTGGTGGTCTTCATCCAGCACGGCCCGCGCGTGCTGCAAATCGAGGTTGTCGGTACTGGTTTGGGTCCAGGGCAGATTGACCAGCCATTCCAGGTAGGTGCGCACCACACCGTACTCGGCGGCCGCCACCGGCAGCCGGGTCAGGCGGCTTAGTTCCCGTTCGGCTTCCTGCCGGGCTTCGGCGGGCATGTTGGCTTCGTCAATTTTGCTGCGGAAGGTTTGGGCTTCTACCTCGCGCTCGTCGGCTTCGCCCAGCTCGCGCTGAATCGCTTTTAGCTGCTCGCGCAGAAAATATTCGCGCTGCGCCTGCTCCATCTGCCCAAACGCTTCAGAGCGGATGCGCTGCCCCATCTCCATGATTTGCGTTTCTTTGCCGATGTGCCGCACCAGCCAGCCGAGTTTTTCTGCTATGCTGTTGAATTCCAGGAACTTTTGGGCGTCGCTGAGTTCCAGCTGTAGGTAAGTGGCGATGGTGTAGACGAGCTGGAGGGGCTGTTCCAGGTTGAGGCTGGAGGCGAGTAAATCACCGGGGATGCTGGGCACAAATTCAGCCAGGCGCATGAACATGTCTACCAGATTGCGGGCCATTGCTTCGGTTTGGGTGGTGCTGCGGATGTCTTCTGGCAGCGGTTCTATTTCGGCAACCAGGAATGGTTCTGTGGTGACGAAGGTTTTGATGCGGAAGCGGTTGAGGCCGTTGACCAGCATGCGGACGGTGCCATCTTGGCGGCGCAGCTGGCGGTGCACGGCGGCGATGGTGCCAATCCGGTAAATTTCTTCGGGGCCGGGCAGGGCGCGGTCGCGGTTGTGGCTGGCGCAGAGGCCGATGAGGCCGGTTTGCGGGTCGGTGTTTTCTAGCAGGCGGATGGAGCGGGGCTGGCCCACGTTGAGGGGAACGGCCGTATGCGGGTAAACTACCAGTCCGCGCAGGGGCAAGATGGGCAGCGTTGTGGGGAAGTTGGCCTGGGTGAGGGAACGGCCGTTGCTGGGGCCATTTTCTTCCGCCACCAACAGCGAACCGTCCTGAAACGTGCCATCGTTGAGCTTGTGCGAACTGTTCATGCGTAAAAGTGGGTTGCGAACCAACCGCTGGTTTGGGTTACCGTTTGGCTCCTATTTGCCGTCGCCCAAAGAGGCAATACCGCGAATAACGCCAATGATGGCGATGCCGGTGCTGAGCAAATCTTTGGTGGAGATTTCTGGGGGGCCGCCCCGGTTGCTTTCGGCAGAACGGGCCAGCAAATAGGCGGTGCCTGCGCCAATGAGGGCGCCACCGGCAGCACCGATAATTAACAGTTTTGTTTTCCAGTTGGTATCTAGATTTTCTTGATTCATAGTTTGTTCTACTCCGCGTAAAGACAAATCTGGTTTTGTTTTGGGTTGGGTCTTACTGGCGATCGGTATGGGAACGGCCGCTCAGGCGGGCCAGCCGGGTGTTGATGTAGGTCATGGTGGCGTTGAATTTGATGACAGGGGTTACCAGTTTGGGCATCAGCTGATCGATCTGCCGGTAGAGGCCGCTGAGTTTTTGGTCTAACTTCCAGAGGAGCAGGCGGAAACGGCCGTACTTGTTTTGCAAAGAGGGTTCCCCCTCACTTTTGCGCGACTTCCGCCAATAGATCAGCCCGCCAAAAATGCCCACCAGCAGCAGGCCAAAGATGAACGCCACCGGCAGCATGAACAGGATGAAAATAATGTCGGCCACGCCAGAAAGAAAGAGGCGCGTATCTGCCTGCGGCGGCCAAATGGCGATGATGAGCAGGTAGATGAAAAAGCCGAATGCCGCTGTGGTGATCAAGCCCAGTGGCAGGTAGACGGCCAACCGGTTAAAGCGTTTTAAGGCCTGGGCGCGTTGCAGTTGAACGGCCGTTGGCACAAACGGATCAGCCTGCTCTACTGGTGGCCATCTCTCTACGCCGCCAGAGGCCGGATAATAAGATTGGGGATCGTTGGGCGCTGAATTCATGTTTCTTGCTTTGTCCAAAATTGCCGCCAGGCATCATTCATCAAAGTCAGCTTTCATTGTAACACAACTGCGCTTTTTAGGGCATCTTATGTGAATTGATTAGGACTTACGCAGTTGCTCTGGTCAGGAGACTGGCCGAGCCAGTGGTGGCACGGTGGGGACACCGGCCACAGCCCTTTAAGTGCGTAACTCCTCTTGATATTGACCATTCACCAGCGCTGCTAAACGCAAAAGTTCCCCACGCCACAGCATGGGGAACTTAACAAGCGCCCAGCAAAGAACCGCCTAAAAGCGATCCTGGTAATTATTCTGCGGCTTTTACAATTTCAAAGCTGTGGCTCAATGTGGCCACGCCGCGAATGGTAGCGGCCACCGAACAATACTTTTCTTCGGAAAGGGCAATGGCGCGGGCCACCTTGTCTGGGTCCAGATCAACCCCTTCCACCGTGTAATGTTGGTGGATTTCGGTGAACTGGTAAGGCGGGTCAGACGCCTGCTGGCCGTTCACCTGCACGTACAGGTTGGTCAACTGCTGGCGCTGGCGGCCCAGAATCATCACCACATCGTAAGCCGAGCAGGAAGCCAGGCTCAACATGAGCAGGTCAGATGGCTTTACCGCCTTCCACTCCTGCCAGCTCTCATCATCATCCTTGGGCCAGGAGCCAGACATGACGACATGGCCAAAAGAATCCCGGCCAATGAACATCTTGCTGCCCTGTCCCGTCCACTTTAAGGCAACGTTACTCATGGTGTACAGCTACTCTCCTCAACTGGTAGTGGGGCATCGGTGAGTGGGTCGTAACATTGGCAGAAAGAGGTGTTTTGGTTACGGCCGTTTCCCTCCCACAAAATGTAAAAAAGATTGGTCCGGCTGCAATTCTCCACCCGGCGCGCCTCACGTATCCACTCAATCCCAATGCCGCTGGATTCCTCTTCTTGCACCATGAAAAAGCGCATATGGCTGCGTGGATCATCGCCAAACTGCACCTCTCCCCGCGTCGCCAAAAAAAAGGCAAACGTCGGGAAAGCCATAATCATGAGCCAAAAAACAATCACAACGGCATACCCCAGCCGCTTTAACCAACGATTCATACTTTTTTATACAGGCGTGGTTTCACTCGCCAACATCGCCTTCACGTACAGCTCATTTGTGTACTCTTTAATCATGCGCCGCGTCCCAAACATAGGCGCATTCGAGCGAATGCTGGCACGCATAATTTCCACCCAGCCACGCGGCGTACCGTCCCGATCACGATCGTAATAAAGCGGCACAATCTCATCCTCTAGCAGCTGGTAGATAAAGTTCGCATCAAAACTATCCTGGGCTTCATGGTTATCAAACTCACGCTCGTCCCCAATGGCCCAGCCATTGGCCCCATTATACCCTTCAACCCACCAACCATCTAAAATACTCAGGTTCGGGATGCCATTGATGGCCGCTTTCATGCCGCTGGTGCCGCTGGCTTCACGCGGGCGGCGCGGGTTGTTTAGCCACACGTCTACACCCTGGGTCAGGTAACGCGCCATGTGCATGTCGTAATCTTCAATAAAGGCAATACGGCCGCCTAGCTGGTTGTGTTTGGCCAGATTGTAAATGTGCTGGATGAGCGATTTGCCAGGTTCATCGGCAGGGTGCGCCTTACCGGCAAACACAATCTGTACCGGGCGGTGCGTATCCAACAGCATGCGCTGAAGCCGCTCCAGATCGCGGAAGATGAGCGTGGCCCGTTTGTAGGTAGCAAAGCGCCGGGCAAAACCGATCGTCAACGCTTCTGGGTCTAGCAGGGTGCCGCTGGTAAGGACCTGTGTCGGGTCATTGCTGCCATTTACCCACCGGCGGCGCACCCGCTCGCGCAGATAGCTCATCAACTTGCGCTTCAGGTCCAGATGCACCTGCCACAATTCATCATCCGGCGCTTCAGCCAGGCGCTGCCAGATCGCCTCGTTATCTTGTTGCTCTAGCCAGCTGGGGCCGAGGTATTTGTCGAAAACATTGTGCATTTCACCAGCAATCCAGGTAGAAACATGCACGCCATTGGTGATGGAGCTAATCGGCACTTCGTTTGCCGGTTTGTCGGGCCAAACTTCTTGCCACATTTCGCGGGATACTTCGCCATGCAGCCGGCTTACGCCATTAGACAACCCAGAAAGCCGCAGGGCCAGTACAGTCATGTTAAACGCCATGCCCCACTCTTCTTCGTGCCCGCCCAGGCCAAGAAAATGTTCGCGGCTGATACCCAGTTCATCCCAATACCCGTTGAAATATTGTTCTACAAGCTGGAAGCCGAAGGCGTCGTGCCCGGCGGGTACGGGGGTGTGGGTGGTGAAGACGGAGCGTTTGCTAACAATGCTGGATGCTTCATCGAAGCTTTTGCCCTGAGACACGAGTTCCCGGATGCATTCCAGGATGAGGAAGGCGGAGTGCCCTTCGTTCATATGCCAGACGGAGGGGTTGATGCCCAAGGCGCGTAGGGCGCGCACGCCGCCGATGCCCAGCATAATTTCCTGGCGAATGCGTGTTTCGGTATTGCCAGAGTAAAGCCGGGCCGACAGTTCACGGTCCCACGGTTCGTTTTCGTCTACGTCTGTATCTAGCAGGAAGAGGGGGTTGCGCCCAACCCGAACGTGCCAGATGCGGGCGTGCACCGGACGCCCACCCAGGTTCACGGAGATGCGCATTTCGTGCCCATTTTCATCTAAAACGGTGCGGACGGGGGCCTGGCTGATATCTAGCTGGTGGTAGACGGCTTCTTGCCAGCCGTGTGAGGGGAGGCGCTGGCGGAAGTACCCCTGCGGGTACATAAAGCCTACGCCGACAAAGGGCAGGCCGAGGTCGCTGGCCTCTTTGGCGTGATCGCCGGAGAGGATGCCCAGGCCACCAGAGTAGATGGGCAGGGAGCTGTGCAAGCCGAACTCAAATGAGAAGTAGGCGATGGTTTTGTGACCCAGTTCTGGATAGGTTTGATGGAACCATGTGTTTTGGCTTTGCATGGTTTCATCGAACTGGATCATGACTTTGTTGTATTGCCTAACAAATATGGCGTCTTGGGCGGCTTTTTGGAGTTGAGAGGGGCTAATTTCTTGGAGCATTTGCACGGGGTTGTGCAGGGTTTTGCGCCAGAGGGGGTAGTCGAGGCGGCGGAAGAGGCCGCGGGCTTCGGGGGTCCAACTCCACCAGAGGTTGTAGGCGAGTTCTGGCAGACGGCCGATTTTTTCTGGAACTTTATCATTCAAATGCATCATGTTTACTTTCCTTTTACGTAAATGGCATCCAGGTTCATGATGTGGTGAAAATCTTTAGATGCTTCTGTCCATTTACATGGTGGCGGCTTTTTTGGTTAAGGTCAAAAAAAAGATACAGATTGCCTAACTAGTTGCGGTGGCAAACAATAGTTGACGCATCAACTAGTTAGGCGAGATTATAACACGCTTGGGTCGGTTTGGGGCAACTGCATTTTGCTTTTGTTACTGCTGGTTGAATACGCCGGTTTGCGGTAACGGCCGTTTGGCCCGTTCTATAGCCAGAGTCGCGATTTCGCTAACAAACCATTGGAACTGGGTTTCAGTCATCAGGGTCAAATCGATGTCGGGGGTGGGGTAGGTGCCGTTGATAACGTAGGCAACCTCATCTTTGATGACAAATTCCACCATGTTGATGTCGTACTGATATGCCTGGGTGATGCGGCAGGCGTCGTGGGCCAGCTGTTGCCCCAGGGAGCTGTTGTTGTCCAGGATGTTTTGTTGGTAACGGCCGTGTTTCACCGAATAATTGAGGGAGAGCACGTTCTCTTGTCCAACCACAAAGCTGTGTACGTGCTGATCCGATTCGATAATTTGCTGCAAAATTTTGGTGCGGGTGCTGCTTTCGTCATACTGCTGGATGAGCTCATCCACATTGTGCACCCGGGTTACACCGCGTCGGCCAGTGGCTTTGTTGTCTTTGAAGATGGCGGGCACGCCGACGTAGTCGATGATCGCTTGCCAATCCATGGGGTATTTCAGGTTGCGAAAGGTGCTGGGGGTGACGTCGTACTCTACTTGTTTGTTGGGCAGCACCACGGTGCGGGGGGTTTTTAGGCCCAGCTTGTTGACCAAAACCGTGCCAGAGAATTTACTGTCGGCAGAGGTTGTGAAGGTGTTGTTGATTATGTAAGCCCCTTGAATGGCCGCATATTTGAGGTAAGCACGGTAATAGGGAATTTCGTGGGAAATGCGGTCGATGATGACAGCGTAGTCGCACGGCTCGTCCATCAGGGTGCCACCGAGTTTAACCAATTCGGCCGTGACGTCTTCGTCGCTTTCGTTGACGGCTTTCATAAACGCTTCAGGCCATTCCCACTCTTGCCCAATGATGAGACCAATCTTTTTTGCCTGTTTGCTCATGAACTATTTTCTCCCAGAGGTTTTGCCTGTATTTAAATGTTGATTGGCGACTTTGTCTGCTTGGTTGTTCCTGAAAACGATACCCCAAACCGAGCGGCGTGCCAAACCGATTTTAAGATTTTGCACTGGTGTGTGGCAAGGAGGATTGGTACAGTTTTTGCAGCGCTTCATCATACAAAGGGGTGGTGTGCTGCCAGGAAAAGTGGGAAACGGCCGTTCCCACCGCCATTCCAATTTGCCGCACCGCTTCCCGATGGGTCAGGGCCCAGGCTAATTTTTGTGCCAGATCCGCTTCTGTTTCATACAGGCAGGTGGCGTGGTAAGCAGGTGGTAGCAGGTCTGGGTAGCTCAGCCGGTTGGGCAGCAGCGGAAAGGTGTGGCAATGAATTGCCTCTAAAATGCTGATGCCAAAAAATTCGTGGTGGGCGCTAGAAAGGGTGATGTCGGCCTGCCACAGCAGGCGGCGGTAGGTGGGCAGATCGGCGTGCCCCAGGTGCACAATGCGGTCTCCTAGCCGTTGAATCGCTTTGTTGAAGCTAGACGGCCGTTTGCCATACTGCTGCCCACAAAGCGCTACCTCAAACTGGTGCCCCGCCTCGGCTGCGGCATACAGCGCCGCAAAAAACGCTTCCGGATTTTTGTCGTACTCCCAGCGCTGGTTCCACAAAATGAGGGGGACGCGGTTGGGGGTTTTGCCCTTGCCCTCGCGGCCCAGGCGGCCAAAATCTACCCCCACCGGCAGCACTGCGCTTTTGTGGTGCAGCTTGTCGATGGCGTTTAGCTCGTTGTACTCAGGGAAACGTTTCAAAAAGTGGGGCAGGGCGGCAAAAAAGCTGCTGAGGTGGTAATGCGAATTAAAAAAGACGCGATCGGCAGCCAGCATCGAGGCAATATTAATGAAAGCATAATGTTGATCCCGCTCGCCCAACTGGCGGCGCATGGGGCCGGTACGGCCGTTTTGGGGCAATGGGTAAGTGAGCTGGTTTTCATGCATGTAAACGGCCGTGGGGATATGCGCCGTTTGCGCCCGAGTGAGGGCCAAAAACGTGGTCAAATCCAGCATATCGGTGGCCAAAAGCAGGTCTGGTTGGGCATTTTGTGCCAAAAAGCGGCGAGCCAGCGTAATGGCCCCGCCATGCATGCGCCACTTCCAAAAACGGTCTGGTAACGTGAGCAGGGTGATGGCGTGTTGGCTGCTTTTTTGCCAGCCTTCAGCCCACGCTTTGTGGCTGCCGCCATGATAGGGAGAAATGAGGTGAATTTGCAGCATGATTTTTGACAACTTACCCGGCCAAAGATACACTAATTGTGAAAAATGTCATAAATAAACTCGCCCCAAAAATGACATTGTAATATACTTAAACTTGGTAAAATAAAGATAAAAGTTGGCAAAAAACAAACACCAATTTTGTTTTTACTTTAAAACAGAAAATTTCCCTGTAAACGGCCGTTCCCAAAAATTGTTAAGACGGCCGTAGGGTGAGCAAAATCGCCAGACAGGTAACCACTCGGTGACGCAACAACCGCTTCAGCTGTATTGGGAATCAACTTATGCCATTACTGTGGCGCTTATGACCCATTATCCAGAGCGTAATCCTGAGGATGTTGGTTTGCAAGAACTGGCCGAGCTTGTCGAATCGCTGCCCGGCTTCGACGATGACCCCGCTATGGTAACCGAGCGCATTTTGCTGGATATTCAAACCGTCTGGTACGAGGAGGCAACCAATCTATGACAGCTGAAAATTCAGCCGCTGGATCCCCTGATATTGTTGTGCCTGATGAACTCGGCAACAACGTCGTTATCACCAACATCGCCAAGCTGCTAGACCCCGTCTACAACTGGGGCCGACGTAACTCCGTCTGGCCAATGGTTTTTGGCCTGGCCTGCTGCGCCATCGAAATGATCTGCACCGCTGCCAGCCGGTACGACCTGGCCCGCTTTGGCATGGAAGTATTCCGCGCTACGCCGCGCCAGTCAGACCTGATGATTGTTTCAGGCACCGTTACCAAGAAAATGGTGCCCACCATCGTGCGCCTGTACAACCAGATGCCCGAACCGCGCTACGTGCTGAGCATGGGGGCGTGCGCTTCTGGCGGTGGTCCTTTTAAAGAAGGGTACAACGTGGTGGATGGCATCGACAAGTTCATCCCGGTAGACGTTTACGTGCCCGGCTGCCCGCCAACTCCTCAGGCGCTCATCAACGGGCTCATTGCTCTGCAAGAGAAAATTGATCAGCAATCGATTGCTACCGTGCCCTGGTATCGCAAAAGCGATCCAACCACAGACCTGGTGCCCGTACCGGTATTAGGCCCCGATTTGGTGGATCTGCGCCAGCTGAACCTGATCAAAGCCGAAGCGCTAAAAGCAAAAGAAACTGCTGAAGCAGAAACGGCCGTATAACCCAGGCCACCAACAGTTTAGAAGGATTTCCCATGAGCGAAATGATTCTCGATGACCAACCGCAAGATGATGGAACGGCCGTAAACCAAAACCCCGTAGAACGCGCCGCAGCCCTGCTCAAAGAACGCTTTCCCGATGCCGTTACCGATGACACCCGCGACGGCTACACCGGCCTGATGGTTTCTGCCGATAAGCTGGTTGAAGTTGCCACCGCTCTGCGCGACGATATTGGCTTCGACTACCTCAGCAGTGTCACCGGCGTAGACCAGATTAACGACAACAAAATGGAAGTGGTCTACCACACCTACAGCATCGACCAGGGCGGCAGCGGCCTGGTTTTGCACGTGCAAGTTGATCGTGACAATCCCGTACTGCCTTCCCTCACCCCCATTTGGCCCGGTGCCGACTTCCAAGAACGTGAAGCGTGGGATTTGTTGGGCATCCATTTTGATGGCCACCACGACCTGCGCCGCATCCTTACCTGGGATGGTTTCGCTGGTCATCCCCTGCGTAAAGATTGGAAAGAGGTTTTCTACGAAGAAGATCACAAACCGTTTGGCAGTCGTTGGCCCGGTGGCGAAGTGTTCCGCGCCGAAGAAAAAACTGTCTACGGCAAAAACGTGCGGTACCCAGAAGGGTGGTTACCCACTGGCGATGAGTACGACGTAGAAACCGAGATGTACACCGGCATTACTTATACCCGTGACCAACAATCTGGCATGAAAACCGATAAGCTCACCGTCAACATGGGGCCGCAGCACCCCTCCACCCACGGCGTGTTCCGCATGGTGGTGACGCTAGATGGTGAAACGGTGATAGATCTGAAGCCGGTTATGGGTTACCTGCACCGCAACCACGAAAAAATTGGCGAACGGAACACCTTCATCCAAAACCTTCCCTACACAGATCGCCTGGATTATCTAAGCTCCATGAGCAACAACCACGGCTACGTGTTGGCCGTGGAAAAATTGTTGGGTTCAACAGTTCCTGAGCGGGCTGAGTGGATTCGCATTCTCATGGTGGAATTGACCCGCATTTGTAACCATATGTGGGCTTTGGGCTTTTTGCTCAATGACCTGGGCGCGCTGCAAACGCCAATGCTCTACTTCTATTTGGAACGCGAGCTTATTTTGGACTTTTTTGAAGAGGCTGCCGGTTCTCGCATGATGTGCAACTACATGCGCTTTGGTGGCGTGGCTTATGATTTGCCCGACTACGTGCGTGAGCAGGAAACGATTAGCTTCCTGGAAGAGTTGATTTACGAGCACATTCCCGCCGTTTTGGATCAGGGGGATGGGCTGATGACGAATAACGAAATTGTGCGGGCGCGCAGCATTGGCGTGGGAATTTTGTCTCGCGAAGATGCCATTGCTTACAGCACCGCTGGCCCTGTTCTGCGTGCCAGCGGCGCGCAGTACGATGTGCGCCGGGCGGAACCCTATTCTTACTACGAGAGCCTGGATTTTGACATTCCGGTACGCTATAACGGCGATATTTACGACCGATATTTAATTCGGATGGACGAAATGCGCCAAAGCTTGCGTATTTTGGAGCAGGTGCTGCCGCACATTAAGGCGACCAAAGGTGCGCCGATTGTGGATGGCAAGCCGCAGTATGCGATTCGTATGCCCAATGCTGGGGAGTCATACGGCCGTGTTGAAAATCCCAAAGGTGAGCTGGGCTATTACGTCACCACCCGCCGCCGCGAATCGAACCCGGACCGGTACCACGTGCGCGCCCCATCCTTCATCAACCTGACCCCCCTGGGCAAAATGTGTGAAGGGCATAAGGTAGCCGATATTGTGGCCATCTTGGGTAGTATCGACATCGTTTTGGGTGAAGTAGACCGTTAAGAACGTAATCACAGCGTTTGCAGGTTAAGCTGCAAAAAACTGTGTTCCTGTAAGGAGAAGCTATGTACGGACTTGGTATTTTGAAAGGGATGGCAATCACCATGAAGCATTTTGTGGATTCCTACCTGGATGATATTTTTTGGGCTGCGCGCGGTGGCCGTTATTACAACGATGAGGCGCTTAAGGTGCGGCAGGGTTTGAAGGGTAAAGGGGTAAAAACGGTTTTCTACCCAGAAGAAAAGCTGTCAGTGCCAGAGCGGTTTCGCTTTGTGCCCTTTTTGGTAACAGATGATCCGCCGCCCGGGCAGAAGTGGGGCAAGGATTGGTGTACCTCTTGCGGTATTTGCGCCAAGGTGTGCCCGCCCCAATGCATCTGGATTGAGCGGGGTGTGCAGCCAAACGGCCGTCCGAAACCAGAACCCAATCAGTTTTACATCGACATTGATATTTGCATGAACTGTGGCTTTTGCATGGAGTTCTGCCCGTTCGATGCCATCAAGCTGGACCATGATTACGAGCTGGCCAGCTATGACCGCACCACGGCCCACATTCATGATAAAGAGCGGTTGAGCAAACCGCTCAGCTATTGGCGTGAAATTGCTCCGAAAAAAGCTGCTGCTGAGGCAGCCATCCGTGACCATGTTGACGAGCTGAAAGCATGGAAAAAGGCGAATGGTCGGGATGCGGATCCATCTACCGCGCCTAAGATGACGGAAGAAAACACGAAGCAGCTTTTCTATCGCGGTGAATATTACTAACGCGAATCTGTAAACCAAATTTTGATTGTTACGAGCATTGCGTATTTCATCAAATTGCCGGTGGAGTACGCAATCTCTGTTTAAGGAGCAACTATGTTTAAGCGTAAAGATCAAGCAGCGGGTGGGGTGACAGAAACGGCCGTAATGGCCGCCCTGGCCAACGTGATCGAACCAGAATTGCATCGGGACCTCGTTTCACTCAACATGATCCGCAACCTGCAAATTCAGGGCAGCGATGTCAGCTTTACCATCATGCTCACCACGCCCGCCTGCCCCCTCAAGGGCAAAATGGAAGCCGATTCCCGCGCGGCCTTGGCCAGCGTGCCTGGTATCGGCCAGATTACCATTAATTGGGATGCCAACGTGCCCGCCGATCGGCGCATAAAAGATCAGCTCGGCCAATCCTTCCGTAACACCATTGCTGTTTCCAGCGGCAAGGGGGGCGTGGGTAAATCCACCCTCGCCGTCAATTTAGCCATCGCCCTGGCCAAAAGCGGGGCCAGCGTCGGCTTGCTAGACGCAGACATTCTAGGGCCAAACGTGCCGATGATGATGGGCGTCAACCAAATGCCACCGCCGCGCAATCGTAAAATGGTGCCTGCCGAAAATTACGGCGTCAAATTCATTTCTATGGCCTTTTTGGTAAAGCCAGACCAGCCCCTAATCTGGCGTGGGCCAATGCTGCACAGCGCCATTACCCAACTGCTCAGCGATGTGGAGTGGGGGGAACTGGATTACCTTATCATCGACTTGCCCCCAGGCACCAGCGATGCGCAGCTGACGCTGGCCCAGGTGCTGCCGTTGTCTGGCACCGTTGTGGTAACGCAGCCCATGCAGGTGGCGGCTTCCGATGCGCTGCGCGGCTTGAAGATGTTCGAAAAGCTAGACGTGCCGATTTTAGGCGTGGTAGAAAATATGAGCGGCGAATTTTTTGGTACGGGCGCGGGCGCGAAGTTGGCGGCCGATTACGAGTCTGAATTCCTGGGCACCGTGCCGATGGATGCCAACGTGCGCGTGGGTGGTGACAATGGCCAGCCGATTGTGGTGGCTTTCCCAGATTCTCCGGCAGCCAGGGCGATTGGGGAGATTGCCCAAAAAGTGGCGGCGCGGATCAGTGTGCTGACGCTGCAAAAATCCACCAACTTTATTCCGATTGAACTGATTGGGTAAACGAGTTACTGACTGGACGATGAGAGCCAGCTCCAGACCGGGGCTGGCTTTTTTGTTGAGATATTGGTAAGAAACGGCCGTCTTATGATAACATAAGCAAATCTTATCAAATATTTCGCTGCTGGTTGCGCTGGCGGCGTTACTGCGAAGTATTGGAAGAATACTACTTTTTGCGGAGTTAATCGATGTCATTTGTTGCAGCAGAACGTACCTCGGTTGTGGGAGTGCGCTTCCAAAAACTGGGAAAGCTTTATCATTTTAAACTGGGTCGGCAGCATGAAGATGTTGTGCCGGGTGATTATGTAATTGTTGAAACGAAACGGGGGCGGCAGCTGGGTCAGGTAATTAGTTTTATTGCCCCAGATGAGGCCCATAACCAGCGCGGGATGCGCCCCATCGAGCGCAAAGCAAACCCGCGCGACATGGTTATGAAGCAAGTGTGGGAAACCAAAGAGCTAGATGCACTCATCAGCTGCCGGGAAAAGGCCGCCTCGCTCAATATTCGGGATGCCAAGTTTGTGAAGGCAGAGTACAGCTTCGATGGTTCCTGGCTAACCTTCCATTACACCACGGAAAACAAAAAGCTAGACATAAACCGTTTGCAGCAGATTTTAAGCAAGCAGTTCCATACCAAAGTGGAGATGCGCCTGATTGGGCCACGCGATGTGGCCAAAATCATGGGCGGGTACGGTGCTTGTGGTGCGCCACGCTGCTGTTCCACATTCTTAACCGAGTTCAGCCCGATTTCGATCCGCATGGCCAAGGCACAGGGCATTTCGCTTAGCCCGCAGGAGATTACGGGGATGTGCGGCCGTTTACGCTGCTGCCTGGTGTATGAGTACGAACAGTACGTGGAGGCACGCAAAACATTGCCCAAGCCGGGCAAGCGCGTTGGCACCCCCCACGGCGAAGGCAAAGTGCGCGATGTGCGTGTGCTGCGCGATTCTGTGCTGGTGCAGGTTGAGGGCGAATATTTTGAGGTTTTTCGGCATGAGTTGGAACCGCTGGAAGAGCTTGAAGCGCTGAAAAAGAAGGCTGAGGCTGGCTGCTCTAAACATGAAGGTGGCGGCTGTGATTGTGGCGCCAAACGGGGCCATGCCGTAGAAGAAAACGAAGAGGATGGCGACGATGCTTGATCGGGAGGCCGCTTGGGCGCTGGTTTGTGAGTTTGTGCAGGACGAAGGGTTACGGCGGCATATGTTGGCAGTTAGCGTGGCTATGGGCTGGTATGCCAATCAATTAGGTGCAGACGTGGCTTACTGGGAAACCGTTGGTTTGCTGCATGATTTTGATTGGGAGATTCATCCAGACCTGGATCGGCACCCAACGGAAGGGTCCAAAATTTTGCGTGCGCGTGGTTGGGATGAGGAGACGATCCGGGTGATTTTGTCTCATTACACCGAGGGCACTGGCGTTCATCGTGAAAAACCGATTGATTTTGCTTTGCTGGCCTGTGATGAGATTACGGGGCTTGTTATTGCTGTCACGTTGGTACGGCCGTCTAAGAACATCGCCGAAGTCACCCTCTCATCCATCCGCAAAAAGTGGAAAGATCGGCGCTTTGCCGCTGGTGTTGATCGGGATCATGTTACTGAGGTGACGGCCGATTTTAGCCAAGAATCGTTTGCCGGTGGTCTGGAATTGTGGGACCACATTCAAAATGTGCTGACCGCCATGCAAGAGGCTGCTGAGGTGTTGGAACTGGACGGCCGTTTAGCCTCAACCACACCATAACCAACCATTATTTTTGGAATTCCCCATGAGTGAAGCAGAATATTTAACCGTACAAGAAGCCTTAACGGCCGTTCTGGCTGGTGTTTCTGTGGTGTCTGCCGAGCAAGTGCCCTTGCTGGAGGCATTGGGCCGCGTGCTGGCCCAGGATGTGGTGGCCCAAGACAGCTTGCCCCCCTTTGCCAACTCATCCATGGATGGCTACGCGCTCATCGCAGCCGACCTGGCTGCGGCAAGCCAGGAAAACCCGGCGATATTGCGGGTGGTTGGCGATGTGGCGGCTGGGGCTGTGCAAGACGTGGTGGTGCAACGCGGAACGGCCGTACGCATCATGACTGGTGCCCCCGTGCCCCCTGGTGCCAACGCCGTTGTGCCTGTGGAAGATACGGACGAAGCGTGGCGCAATCGGGAACGGCCGTTGCCTGAGCAAATTCAGGTACACCGGCCTGTTCAGCCCGGCGACTACATTCGTCACCCCGGTGAAGATATCGAGTCTGGGCAAACCATTTTAGAAAAAGGCCATATTTTACGGCCGCAAGAGGTAGGGGTGCTGGCTTCTTTGGGCATTAGCTATGTTTCCGTCATTCGGCGGCCCAGAGTTGCTATTTTAGCCACAGGCGACGAATTGCTCGAAGTCGATCAACCGCTGCGGCCTGGCAAAATTCGCAACAGCAACGGTTATACCCAGGCCGCCCAAATCCTGGCGCTCGGGGCCATTCCTGTGCAGCTAGGCATTGCGGAGGATACGGAAACGGCCGTACGCCAAAAGCTTAAGGTCGGTCTAGATGCTAACGTAGACCTCTTCATCAGCTCCGCGGGCGTTTCCGTGGGGGCTTATGATGTAGTAAAAGCGGTGCTGGAAGCCGAGGGAAATGTTGGTTTCTGGCGCGTGCGCATGCGTCCTGGTAAACCGTTGGCTTACGGCACTTACCACGGCATCCCCTACCTGGGCCTGCCCGGCAACCCGGTTTCTGCCATGGTTTCATTCGAGCGCTTTGCTCGGGCCGCCATTCGCAAAATGGCGGGCCACACCCAGCTAGACAGACCCACCCTCCCCGTTACCGTGCAGAACGAGATTCATTCAGATGGCCGTGAAAGCTACATCCGTGCCATCGTTACGCCAGAGGGAGGCACGTATCAGGCGCAGGTTACAGGAGACCAGGGGTCACATATCATGACCTCGTTGGTCAAAGCCAATGCCTTGCTGATTGTGCCCGAAGGGGTAACCTTTGTGCCGAAAGGGGGTCAACTGACTGCCTGGATGCTGGATTGGCCTGAAACGCGCTTTTAACTGATATGTGGCAAGTTTGCACTTTACTCAATTCTGATCAGAAAAAAAAGCCCCGATTACCGGGGCTTTTGTTTTGTTAACCATTGTGCTGCACTTGAAGCGTGCGGCTGAGGATGTCCTCTTGTTGGTCACGATTTCGGGGACTCTTACGACGCTTTTTACCAGCTTGCTTTCGGCTGCGCATTGGCATCTCTTCACCCATTGCCTGGCGTAAAGCAAACTCCATTGCCGTGGGCATATCCTCGTCGATCTCTTCTTCGTATTCGTACACTTCTGTGGGGGTGGCTTCACTAACGGCCGTTTCTGGTTTTTCTAGCAAATTCTTGATGCTCAAGTCAATACGCCGCTTGCGCTTGCTAAAGCCCAATACCTGCACCTGAACTTCATCCCCAACCGTCAGCACTTCGGATGGATGCTTGACATAGTTGTGGCTCAGCTCGCTGATGTGAACCAGACCTTCACGCTCCGCCCCAATGTCCACAAATGCACCAAAATTTTCCAGCCGTTTCACGGTACCAGCATGAACCTGGCCTTTGTCCAGCTCGTTCCATTCAACCTCTAGCGGTGCGATCATGGTTACCATGATTTGCTCACGCTGCTGGTCTACTTTGTCTATCCAAACAGACACTTCATCCCCAACGTTCAGCACATCGGCTACGCGATTGACATGTTCTTTACCCAGCTGGGAAATGTGAATGAGCGCGTTTGTGCCAATACCCAGGTCAATAAAGGCCCCGTATAACTCCAACCGGTTGACGGTACCTTTCAGTTGCATTTTTGGTTTGAGATCGTTGATGCTGGTTGGTGTGACCTCTGGAGCAGCGGACTCCATTGTTTCAGTGGTTTCTTCACTCATGACAAGATTCTCCTACGCAATGAAAGACAAATTGCCGATCCTGCGTTTATTAATGTTAAATTTTCGTAGGTCGTTGGGGACAAAACACAGCAAATTTTGTAGAGTTATGCCCAAAAATGAGTCTTTGCCAATTATAGCAAGCCTCTATGTCATGTCAAAAAGAGAAGATAGGAAGTAAAAAGCCCTGATGTACCAAGTCACCAGAGCTTTTTTACCGATATTTAGCTGATCGAAAGCATCAATCGACCCGAAATTTAAAACACGGCATCTTCAGCAACTGCCCCATTTTGGACCGCGCTGCCTTCGAACTCCGTTGTGGGCAGGCCAGCTTCGCGCCGGATGAGGAATTCCAGTTCATCTAAAACTTCTGGGTTCTCAGCCAGGAACACTTTGGCGTTTTCGCGCCCTTGCCCCAGTAAGGTTTCGCCGTAGCGGAAGTATGCGCCACGCTTGTCTACAATGCTGTATTCCACCGCAAGATCAATCACATCACCCGTCAACGAGATTCCTTCATTGTACATGATATCAAATTCGCATTCGGTGAAGGGAGCAGCCACCTTGTTTTTCTTCACCTTTACGCGGGTTCGGTTACCGACGACATCGTTGCCAGCTTTAATTGCCTGAACCCGGCGAATGTCTAAACGTACCGAAGCGTAAAATTTGAGCGCGTTGCCACCGCTGGTCGTTTCTGGGTTGCCGAACATAACGCCAATCTTGGAGCGCAGCTGGTTGGTGAAGATGACGATGGTGTTGGTTTGTTTGATGACGCCGGACAGTTTGCGCAACGCTTGCGACATGAGCCGGGCTTGCAACCCAACATGGGAGTCGCCCATTTCGCCTTCAATTTCGGCACGGGGTACTAAGGCAGCCACGGAGTCTACGACAACAACATCCATTGTCCCGGAGCGGATGAGCGCTTCGGCAATTTCCAGGGCTTGCTCACCAGTATCTGGCTGGGAGACATACAGATCGTCGATGTTAACGCCAATTTTGGCGGCGTATTGTGGATCGAGGGCGTGCTCCATATCGACAAAGGCACAGATACCGCCCCGTTTTTGGGATTCGGCAATGACGTGCTGGCAGAGGGTGGTTTTACCAGAGGATTCTGGTCCATAAATTTCAATAACGCGGCCACGGGGTAGGCCGCCAACGCCCAAGGCGATGTCGAGGGATAGTGAGCCGGTGGGGATGGTTTCTACTTGCATGTTGTGCGCTTCGCCCAAGCGCATGATGGTGCCTTCACCGAACCGTTTGGTGAGGGCATCGAGGGTCTTTTCCAGGGTGCTGTCGCGACCATCGCCGTTTGTTGCTTTTTTTGCCATGAGAAAAATGCTCCTTGTTGTTAACAATCCAGCCAAAAGAGACCCAGCGCACTGCTGGGAGGAAATTGCCACATTGATTGTTGCTTAGAATGCTAATAAGTTGGGGTGTAACGATGTAGAGTTTAGCACGAACGTTCTATTGTGTCAAGATTGAATCTTTGTTTATGAACGTGTGTTCAGTTGTTTAGTTTGGATTGGCGAGAGATAGGGAAAAGCCCCCCAAATGGCGGCTGATGTGGTGGTTGCAGCGGTTGTGGGAGGGGTGAAAATCAGGCGGGTTGCTTGCGCAGCAGGCGGAGCAAGGTGGGCAGTTCTTTGCCACCGAGCAGTAGATTGAGGGCAACGTAGCTGAGGGTGCCGACGCTGCCGGCGACGAGCAGAAATGGCAGGGTGGAATTGATGAACGGCCGTATCCCCAAAATTACCCCGCTCAGTACGGCCGTTCCCACCACCGCCCGCCCCACCGCTGGCAAAAGTGGCCGAATCTCTAGCTTGTTGAGCCAAAATAGCGCCGCCGACAGCAGCGTGAAGGCCACCGTGCTGGCCAGCGCCAGCCCCACCACGCCCAGGCTGTCTACCAGCGCATAGGCCAGCGCCACGTTCACCACCAGCCAGCCCAGGTAGGCAAACATGGGGGTACGGGTGTTGTGCTGGGCGTAAAAGAGCCGGGCCACAATCTCCAGCGTGGCTTCGGTAACCAGGCGCACGCTAAAGGCGAGCAAGACGCTGTACACCAGCCGGGTAGAAGCGGCATCGAACAGCTCGCCCTCTAGCAAAAAGGCGATGGCTGGTTCGCCCAGCAGCACCATGAGGGCGGCGGCGGGAATGGTGAGGGTCCAGATGATGCTGAGGGCGTTTACGGCCGTTTCCCGCATCTCCTTCACTTGCCCAGAATTAAACAGCTCCGCCAGCGTAGGAAAAATGACCAGGGCAATGGCCGTGCCGAACAATGTTTCCGGCAGCTGCATCAGCGCGTAGCCGTAAAAATAGCCAGAAGTGCTGCCCTCCGGCAGGCCAGAGGTGAGCCGAATGATGAACAGGTCGGCCAGCTGCACCGTGCCCAGCGTGACGATGCGCGGCCCCATCAGCCGCACAATCTCGCCCACGCCGCTGAGCTGCCAGCGCAGGGAGGGGCGATAGCCAATGCGGTATTTGATGAGCGCAGGCACCTGAATGAGAATGTGCAGCACGCCGCCCACCACCGTGCCCCAGGCCAGCCCGGTTACGCCCAATGCGGGCACAAACAGGTACAGCCCCACCACATAGCCGATGTCCAGCGCCAGCGGGGCCAGCGCAGGCAAGGCAAAATGCTGGTGAGCGTTCAACATGCTGCTGAGCACGCCGCTGATGCCAAAAATGGTGGTCTGGATGAGGATGATGCGCATGATGTCGGCGGTGAGCTGTTGGAGTTCTGGCGTGAAATCGGGCACCAGCACCACGCGGGTGAGCCAGGGGGCGATGATTGCACCAACGGCCGAAACCACCCCCAGCAGCAAAATGACCAGCGTGAGGATGGTATTGCCCAGGGCGACGGCTTTCTGGCGGGATTCGTTGGTGAGGTAGTTGGAGTAGACGGGGATAAACGCCGCCGCCAGCGAACCGCCAGCAATCAGCACAAAAAAGAGCTCCGGCAGCTGGTTGGCGGCGGTGAAGGCGTCGTAATCTGGCGAGGTGCCAAAAGCGGCGGCGACCAGACGCAGGCGGATGAGTCCCGTCACCTTGCCCAATCCCAAAAAGAGGATGACCAAAACGGAGGAGCGTAACAGATGGCGGGCGCGATTCATGCGCGGATTGTATCTTTTCGCGTTGGGCCTGCCAATTTGTCGGTAATGTCGCTGCGCGACCGCTTCGCGTACGGTGAACGGTGAACGGTGAGCGGTAATCGGTGAACGGTGATCAGATGACCGATTACGGATAACTGATTACCGATTACGGATCGCGGTATAATGCCCACATGTTATCAATTGTTCATGTTTACAAAGATTATTGGCCGGTGGTGGGGGGGATTGAGAACCACATCAAGGATTTGGCGGAGGCAGAGGCGGCGCTGGGCCATGAGGTGACGGTGCTGGTGACCAATCCGGGGGAACGGCCGTCTCGCGAAACCATCAACGGGGTGCAGGTGATCCGGGCCGGGCGGCTGGCCACGGTGGCCTCGACGCCGTTGAGCCTGACGCTGCCCTTTTTGCTCTCCAAGCTGCGCCCCGATGTGACCCATCTGCACTTTCCGTACCCGGTGGGTGAGTTGAGCCAATGGTTTTTGCGGCGGAAACGGCCGTATGTCATCACCTACCACAGCGACGTGGTGAAGCAGCAGGCGATTTTGCGCCTGTACAATCCGCTGCTGCGCCGGGCGCTGCGGGATGCGGCAGGGATTTTGGTGGCCAGTCCGAATTACGTGCAAAGCTCGCCTTATTTACGGCCGTTGTCCCCCAAATGCAGCATCGTGCCCTTCGCAGTGGATTTTGAGCGATTTGCTGGTGCGGAGCCGCTGTTTGCGGAAGACGGCCGTTTCACCCTCCTCTTCATGGGTCGCCATCGCTACTACAAAGGCGGCGACGATCTGATCCGGGCGCTGGCGCAGCTGCCTGCCGATTTGCCCGTGCGGCTGCTGTTTGGCGGCGACGGGCCATTGCGGGCCGACTGGGAGCAGCTCAGCCAAAGCCTGGGCGTGCAGGGAAAAATCCAGTTTGTGGGGCACCTGAGCGATGACGAGCTGCCCAAATTTTACGCCAGCGGCGATCTGTTTGTGCTGCCCGCCAACAGCCGCGCCGAAGCGTTTGGCAAGGTGCTGCAAGAGGCGATGGCCGCTGGCCTGCCTTGCCTGACGACGGAGCTGGGCACAGGCACCTCGTTTGTGGTTCAGGATGGGGTGACGGGGCGGGTGGTGCCGCCGCAGCAGCCCGCTGCCCTGGCCGCCGCCATCGCGGAATTGGCGACGCAGCCGGAACGGTGCCAGAAGATGGGGCAGGCGGGGCAAGATCGGGCGCGGCGGGAATTTACCCTGGCGCAGATGGTGGCGAAGGTGCAGGGGGTGTATACGGCCGTCCTTTCCAAATAAATGAGGAGGAGTGGAGCATCCTCAGATGCGGAACTGGTTTGCTACGGCCGTTCGCATCTGAGGATGCTTACTCCTCGTTGGCTAAATCTTTGCTGGTGAATCTATGTCTTTTGAGTGGCAGACGGATGAAGAATACGAGTGGGAAGAGACACCTTCCCCACCAGAATCGCCCAGGCCGCGAAGGCGCTGGCCGTGGGTTTTGTTGCTGGTGGTCATTTTGGCGGGTACGGCCGTTTTCCTCATCTACCGCCAGCTCAACCAGCGCATTGACACCGCCACCGAGGAAACGGAAGCGGAACTGCTGGCCAGTTACGACGTCTGGCAGCGAGCGGTGCAGAACCAGGACGAAAATTTGTTCAACAGCTTGCTCTCTGGCCGGGAGCCAGAATGGGTGGCGGCGCAGCGGTCGCTGTTGCAGACGGGCATGGTGTTCGACCGCTCCGGGTTTGGGCTGGAATGGGTGCCGGGGGTGGGGGAAACGGCCGTTCTCAGCCAAACCTTCTCGCTAGATTTCACCTCTGTGGAATTGACCACGCTGCAAGATTACACCTGGCACATTGACAATGGCGTGACCCAAACGGTGCAGCTGGCCCGCACCGATGTGTACCGCCTGGGCACAGACCGCTGGCTGTATGCGCCGCCGGAGCCGGAATTTTGGGGTGAAACGCAAACTCTGGCTGGACAGTTGCTCACCGCAACCTATCCCGCCCGTGATGCGGCCATTGTGCAGCGATTGGCGGCCGATTTGGAGGCCAAGCTGGTGCAATTGTGCAGCACGCCCGGCTACGAATGTCCATCGGAAGCACAGGTTCAAATTACGTTTTCTACCGCGCCAGACAGTTTGGTGCCGGCCACATTTTTAGACGCCTTCACCCGCGATCTGGGGGAGATTGGTGCGGTGTGGGCAGGGGAAGAGGGGATTGTGCTGCCTGCGCCGACGCTGGTCGGCTTGCCGCAGGAGGCCAACGGCTACATCGCTTTTTTTAGAGGGTATGCCGCGCAAATGTTGGCCGTGGCCGTGAATGATTTGATTGGCTGGGATTGCTGCCAAAACGTGCCTTTTTACCAGGCGGCGCTGACGGCGCAGCTGGCCGATTTGGGGGTAATGGGCTGGCCGTTCGAGGGTACCGTTTCCTTGCCCAACGATTTTTCTTTGCCCCTGGTTGCCCAATCGTGGCAAGCGCCGTCCCCTGAAATCCCTACCGATTTTGCCCAAACGCCGGGGCCGTACGTGGTGGTGCATTGGCTGCGGCAGACGGTTGGCCTTTCCCCCAGCCAGATGATGCGCTCGTTAACGGCCGTTTCAACCGGCACATTATCAGGCTGGCTCACGGACCAGTTCGGCCCACCGTGGACCGAGGCGCTGCTCAATGATGCCTTTCGGCAGTACGTGGCCAGCTGGCAGGCGTTGCCCACGGTGCTGCCACTGCCGACCGATGGTTTGCTGCTGCTTTGCCAAAATCCATTACGCGCGGAACAGGGTATTTACTATTTTGATCAGACGCTGGCGGCCCCCGCCTTGCAGGTGCCGATTCCCGCAGATGAAGCGCTATTTTTTACCGGCTTGCCGGATGGGGCGGGGGTGGCAGTCGTGGCGCGGGAAAGCCCAACCAGCCAGCCAGAAACGTACCTGCTGCTCAACGGCATGAGCCGGGTGGAGGTGGATTGGTCGGCGGTGGTGGGGGTGACTTCTCGCCCGCCGCTGGCTGTGCCGACGGTGGTGGTGGGGAACGGCCGTTACCTCCTCTGGACCGTTTTGCGTGATTACGCCAACGGCAACTTTTTTGCCCTGACCGATTGGGCCGCCTGTCAGCAAGGCGCAGCGTGTGAGGCGATTCCCGTGGGCGGTTACCCCACCTGGTCACCGTCCGGGGAGCAGCTGATTAGCCTGTCGGTGATTGAGCCGTGGTGGGCGGAGGGGCTGGAAAATGGCCTGATGCTGCTGCGCGAAGGGCCGACAACGCCAACCATCCATTCACCCGGTTTTGGGGCCTCGGTATTTTGGCTGGACGAAAATGAATTTGGCTACCTGACCGATTTTCAGAATGGGCTGCAGCAATTGATGGTCACCGATGTTGGCCTGAGCCGTTCGCGCTCACTGCTGACCAGCCTCTCGTTGCCCGATTTGCTGCCCGATGACGCGGCGCCCAACGAGTTGACGCTGGAATTTGCCCAGCCGCTGCCCAACAATCCCCGCATCCTCTTCATTTTGGCCAGAGATGCAACCCGCAGCCAGCATTTAATCTGGTTTGATTGGGCCAGCGAAATTGTGACCAACTATGTGCGTTTGGACGAATTGCAGGGATCGACGTTGCTAGGCTACCGGTTTGCCCCAGACGGCCGTTCCCTCCTCATCGCCTTTTCCCAACTGGAAGAAACGGTGCAGGTGCTGTTGGCCCTGGGGGCAGACAATCCCAGCCTCAGCGTAAACCGCCTGGCAGGGGGGGCCGCCTTGCCCCGCCACTTCTATGCCAGTTGGTCACCCGACGGCGACTGGCTGGTGATGCCAGAAAATGGCTACCTGCGTCTGTGGCATCGAGTCGTGGATGAAAGGTTGCTCAATTTTGCAGATCTGGGCTGTACAAATGCGGCCTGGGTGGATAGGATGGGAATTGTGAATGGTGAATAATTAACGGTTAATTGTTAACGGGTCGCATCATTCACAATTCACGATTCTCAATTCACAATTCACCATTAAAAAGGGTAAACATGTCTTTCGAGTGGCGTACAGACGAAGATGAGGGGTGGCCAGAGGCAGGTGAAACGGCCGAAACGGCCGTTCCCCAACAATCCTTCCTGCGACGGCGCTGGCGCTTTTTGCTGCTGTCGCTGCTGGGTTTGCTGGGCGTTTGGCTTTTGGTGCGCTGGCAAATTAACCAGCGCGTGGCCGAAACGACGGCTACCATCGAGACAGAGCTGCTGGCGACGCATAATTTTGTGCTGCAAACGGCCGTCTCCCAAGACGAATCCCTCTTCCGCGCCAATTTATCTGGCCGCAACCCCGACTGGAGCGATGTGCAAAAAACGCTGTTCAACGAGGGGCTGCTGCTCAACCGCCCCATGCTCGGCTGGCAGCATGAGCCATCGGCCGAGCGGCTAACGGCAGAAGCGGTCACCTTTACGCTGGACCCCGATTTGCAAGGCGCGGCGCTGCTTTACCCGCAAACGTATGCCATCCAAACCGGGGCGCTGGCGACAGAAACGGTGGTGTTGCAGCACACGGCCGTTTACCGGCAAGGCAGTAGTCGTTGGCTGTACGCGCCGCCGCTGGACGATTTTTGGGGCGACTGGACCACCTGGACGGGTGACAACCTGGCCCTGGCTTACCCGCAGCGAGACGAAGCGATAGCTGAACGGCTGGGCGCTGATCTGGACGCCTTGCTGGGGCAACTGTGCCGCGACCTGGCCGATTTGAACTGCGCCGCCGATTTCCGCCTCAATTTGCGCCTGGGGGACGATCCGGCGCTTTGGCTGGCGCTCGACGATATCGAAACGCTGCTGACAGCGGGGCTGCGCCTGGAGCTGCCCACGCCGACGCTGGTCGGTTTGCCCACGGATGAGGCGAGTTACCAGGCGTTGTATCGGGCGTATGGGGTGCAGCTGGTTACGGCCGTTCTGGCCCACCAAATCAACTACGACTGCTGCCGTCACCAGCTCTTTTTCCGGGCGCTGCGCGATTACCAGCTAGACCAGCTGGGCTTGCAGCCGTGGCCGCTGACGCCCGCCATGTACCGCCACACGCTCGATTTTGGCTTCGATGGCGATGTGGCCCGTCACTGGACGCGCCGTTGGGAGGAAGCGCCACCGCAGTTCCTCCAGGTGTGGGTGATTGAAGAGCCAGACCCGATCTGGCAGCAGGTGTACATGTTGGTGGAATTTTTAGCGGGTGAGGAAACGGCCGTTTCCCCCACCCAAATGATGCGCCTGATGGACCGCAACAGCTACGACGGCTGGCTGGTAGACGTGTTGCAGGGCAGCGACAATGTTTTCGGGCTAGAAAACCGCTTCCTCGCCTACATCAACGACCAGATCATCACCGGCCAGCAGGCCGCGCCGCCCCTCCCCTTGCCCAATGGCGACATCACCCTCGTTTGCCAAAGCTTCACAGAAGGACTCACCAGCCACGTTTATACCTACGATTTGGCCCAAAAAACGTGGACCGAGCGCTTCCCCGGCCAATTTGCCAACGCCTACATCTCCAGCCGAGATGGTGAACGGTTCATTATTTCCGAATACAGCTTTGGCGAAGATGGAATCGAGTGGCAGATTTCGCTGGCCACCGACGAGGAAGTGGTGCTTTTGGAACAGGTTCGCTATGTTGGGCAAGAGGAGCAATGGCTAAATTATCGCCTGGTAGAGGATACGGGCGAATACCTGGTCCGCTACGAATTCACCGGTGGCGAACCCAACATGCGTTTGTTGCTGACCGGCTGCCAGGAGGCAGATTGCCCAGCCGTGCCGCTGCCGGGTTCCCCGCTCTTTTCGCGGGACAAAGCCCATTTTTTGGCCGAAGGGCCCATCGGCGAACAGATCAACATTGGCTCGGATGTTCCTTTTTCACTTTTGCAATCTTTGTATTTGATGACGCCAGATGGTGAGGAGCGGCAGCTAGTGGGGCAGGGCGGGGAACCGTTTTGGCTCAATGATACCGTCTATGGTTTTGTGCAGCTGGGTAAAGAGGGGTGGGAGTTGGTAACGGCCGTAATCAGCCAAAACCAGCCCCGTTACCTGCTCAGCCAGGTGGAACTGCTTGCTGAAATACCAGTCGCCGAGCGACCAGATGGTCTGGTTCCCACGCAGGCGGTGGCCAATCCAGCCAACCCTCAGGAGCTTTTGTTGCAGCTGCGCCATCAGTCTGCCGCCAACGAGTACGGCCCCAACACGCCCAGCTACCTGTTCAAACTGAGCCTCACCGACGATTTGGCAGGTGTGGAGCAGGTGACGCTGCTCCGGCAGGATGTTTTTAGCGGGATTGTGGGCTTTGGGGTAAACGGCCGTGTCATCCTTCACGGCGATTATGGCTTTAATCGATCAGACGTAACCTGGCATTTCATCAATCCCGAAAATGGCCAAACAGAGCTTTCATTTGAGAGCATTGCCGCCCTGGCCCGCACAGATGACGGCCAATGGTATTTACAAGTAACCGATAATTTTCTTTTACTCCGCGCCCCGGCGCATGATTACCAATACCTGATCCCCCACACCTTTGAAGATTGCCAATGGGCGGTCTTGTCGGCAGGGGAATCAAGTGGATAATCTTAGACCTGTCAGGTTTCCGCCATTTGCGGGCTATCGTATGGTCAAAAAAACCTGACAGGTCTGGTAAAGCTAGAAAATATTGAAACAGGAGAAGCAAATTCATGTCTAAACATCCTCGCAAAACCCCGTCGCTTGCCGACCGACGGGCAGCAGTGGCCCAGCAAAAGGCAGCTCAAAAACGGCTTTATACCATCATTGGCGGCGTGGTGGCCGTGTTGATCATTGCGCTGATTGCCTGGCAACTGTGGCCAGAACCGGCAGCAGAGCCAGCGGCTGATTCTACGGCGGCGACGGTTTTGGAGGGGGAACGGCCGTTAGCCGCTCTACCCCCCACCGAACGCAACAACTTCTACAACGCCGCACCAGAAATGACCATCGACACCGGCAAAACCTACGAAGCGATCATCACCACCAACAAAGGCGAAATGCGCCTGCGCCTGTTTGATGACGAAGCGCCCATCACCGTCAACAACTTCGTCTTCCTGGCCAACCAGGGCTTTTACGATGGCACCAGCTTCCACCGCGTTTTGGAAGATTTCATGGCGCAGGGTGGCGACCCCAGCGGCACCGGTGCAGGTGGCCCCGGCTACCAGTTCCAAGACGAATTCGACGACAACCTCACCTTCGATCGGCGCGGCCTGTTGGCGATGGCCAACGCTGGCCCCGGTACCAACGGCAGCCAATTCTTCATCACCTTTGTAGAGACCCCGTGGCTGAACGGCCTGCACACCATCTTTGGTGAGCTCATCGAAGGGGACGACGTGCTCAGCGCCATCACCCTGCGCGATCCCGGCTCCGACACCCCAGCCGACATTATCGAGCGCATCGAAATCGTGGAGCAATAGCCTCGCGTGGATGTGCAACAAGCGTATGAGTTGTGGTCGGCCAGCTACGACACCGACCACAACCCAACGCGCGATTTAGACAGTACCGTGATGGTGCAAACGCTGGCCGAACAGCAATTTGCCGCTATTTTGGAAATTGGCTGCGGCACGGGCAAAAATACGTCGCTGCTGGCGGGAGTTGGGGAGGCGGTAACGGCCGTTGACTTCTCCCCCGGTATGATTGCCCAGGCCAAGGCCAAAATCACTGCGCCCCACGTTACCTTCCAGGTGGCCGACATCACGCAACCGTGGCCTACGCCCACCGCTGCTTTTGATTTGGTCACCTGCAACCTCATTTTGGAGCACATCGAAGATTTGGATTTTGTGATCGGGCAGGCCAGCCGCGCCCTGAAGCCGGGTGGGCGGCTGTTCATTTGTGAGCTGCATCCGTTTAAGCAGTACCTCGGCAGCCAGGCCCGCTTTACCCAAAATGAGCAAACCATCTTCATTCCCGCCTTCGTCCACCACATCTCCGATTTTCTAACGGCCGCAGCGGCCAACGGCCTGACGCTGGCCGCGCTGAACGAATGGTGGCACGCGGCCGATGAAGGCAAGCCGCCGCGACTGGTTACCTTTTTGTTTCAAAAGAATGATGCGTGAAACGTGAAACGTGATTTTTCACGTTCACGTTTCTTCACCACGACGATCCTCACCCAGTTTTTGTGACAAAAATCTACTAGAAACCTTTGCAAATCTATGCAAATCTGTGTAACCTTGGCGGTATGAAGCTGTGGTTTGTTTTAGGCATATTTTTTTTGGGAACGGCCGTTCTCGGCATTATCCTCCCCTTGCTCCCCACCACCCCGCTGGTGCTGCTTTCTGCAGGCTGCTTTGCCAAATCCTCCCCCAAAACGTACAACTGGCTGCTAGAAAGTGAGCAATTTGGCCCCACCATCAAAAATTGGGAAGCCAACCGCTGCATTCCGCTGCGCGTCAAATGGATTGCCGTCTCGATGATAGTGCTGGTTGGCGGTTCATCGGTTTTGTTTTTTGTGCCGTTGGGCTGGCCCAAGTTCGCTGCCCTCGCGCTCCTAATCTACGGAGCCTGGTACGTTCTCCACTTGCCTACCTGCACCGACTGATAAAAAAATTGTCCGTCCACAATCGTTTTGCTATACTTCCTCTCAGTTAAAAACAAAAAGATGATGAATGGGAGTAGTAAGAAACGCCCCCACGAGAGAGCCAGAGCGGTTGTTGGTGTGAGCTTTGGTGGACACGGCCGTTTCCCAAGTCGCCCAGGAGTTGTTTCGGTGAAAGTGTGAGTAACCGGAACCGGGAAAGCCCGTTAACGCTTAATTGAGTGCCGTTTCCGGTAATCCGTAAACGGTAATCCGTAATCAGTTTTTACCGATTACCGCTTACCGACCACCGATTACCGACAAAACGGAACCAAGGTGGTACCGCGTGAGATTCCAAGCTCTCGTCCTTGAATACAGGATGAGAGCTTTTTATTTTTAAAACCGGTGACGACAACGAATTTGAGTAACCAACGAATACTTCTCGCTAAAAAAATTCGTTATTTACTCCAATTCGTTGTTGCCATAGAAAAGTGGAAGGAAACACCTATGACCGACATGCCCAAAGCATACGATTTTAGCAGCACCGAAGAGCGCCTCTACCAATGGTGGCAAGAAAATGGCTGGTTCAAGCCCGAAGCCCGCCCTGCCGATGCCAAGCCATTCGTCATTTCCATCCCGCCGCCCAACGTAACCGGTGAACTGCACATGGGGCACGCCATGTTTGTCGCCCTGGAAGACCTCATGATTCGCCGGGCGCGGATGCAGGGGCGCGCCGCCCTGTGGGTGCCCGGCACCGACCACGCGGGCATCGCCACGCAGCTCCAGGTGGAGAAATTGCTGCGCAGCGAAGGCAGTTCCCGCCAGGAGATTGGCCGCGAGGCGTTTTTGGAGCGCACCTGGGCCTGGAAGCAAAAGTACGGCGGCCACATCACCAACCAGCTGCGCCGCCTCGGTGCCTCTTGCGATTGGGACCGTGAGCGGTTTACGCTGGACGATGGCCTGTCGGAAGCGGTGAAGGAGGCGTTTGTGCGGCTCTACCGCATGGGGCTGATTTACCGGGCGGAATATTTGGTGAACTGGTCGCCGGGGCTGCAAACGGCCGTTTCCGACCTCGAAGTTGAGTACAGCGAAGAACAAGGCTTCATGTACCACTTCAACTATCCCGTGAAGGGCGGCGGCTTCCTGCCTGTTGCCACCACGCGCCCGGAGACGATTTTGGGGGATACGGCCGTTGCCGTCCACCCCGACGACGCGCGCTACACCGACTTTGTGGGCAAAACCGCCCTCGTGCCCATGCTCAACCGCGAAATCCCCATCATCGCCGATGCGTACGTGGACATGAGCTTCGGCACCGGTGCGCTCAAAATCACCCCCGGCCACGACCCCAACGACTTTGAGATTGGCCAGCGGCACGGCCTGGCGATCCTCAACATCATGAACAAAGACGCCACGCTGAACGACAATGCAGGCGATTACGCCGGGCTGGAGCGGTTTGAAGCCCGCAAAAAGCTGTGGGCCGATATGCAAGCCGCCGGAATGACCATCGAGGCAAAGCCGCATACGCTCAACGTGCCGCGCAGCCAGCGCGGCGGCGAGGTGATCGAGCCGCTGGTGTCTCGCCAATGGTTTGTCAACGTGGAACCGGCCGCCAAAATGGGGCTGGACGCCGTACATCGCGGCCGCGTGCGCATCGTGCCGGAGCGCTTTGTGAAGGTGTGGGACAACTGGCTGGAAAATATCAAGCCGTGGTGCATCAGCCGCCAGCTTTGGTGGGGCCACCGCATCCCCGCCTGGTACGTGAATGACGATCCGGAAAAGGTGATTGTGGCCCACAGCGAAGCCGAAGCGCTGGCTCAGGCCCAAGAAAAATATGGCGACAACATCACTCTCACCCAGGACCCGGACGTGCTGGACACCTGGTTCAGCAGCGGCCTGTGGCCCTTCTCCACCCTGGGCTGGCCGGAAAACACGCCCGATTTGCAGCGCTTTTACCCCACCGACGTGATGGAAACGGGGTACGACATTTTGTTTTTCTGGGTGGCGCGCATGGTGATGTCTGGTTTGCTGTTCACCAACGACATACCGTTCCACACGGTTTATTTGCACGGGCTGGTGCGGGATGAACACGGCCGTAAAATGTCCAAATCCTACGGCAACGTCACCGACCCGCTGGAAGTGATGGGCGAACTGGGCACCGACGCCCTGCGTTTCACCCTGCTCACCAGCGGCACCCCCGGCAACGATTTGAACCTGGCGCTGTCCAAAGTGGAGAGCAACCGCAACTTCGCCAACAAAATCTGGAACACCGCCCGCTTCATCACCGCCAATCTGGACAAGGCGACGAAGGCAGACGCGACCAGTTCACCGGATTACACCGCCGCCGACCAATGGATTCTCACCCGGCTCAGCGACGTGACGGAAACGGCCGATCGCCTGCTGGACGGCTACAACTTTGGCGAGGCGGGGCGGCAGGTGTACGACTTCCTCTGGGGCGATTTTGCCGACTGGTACGTGGAGCTGGCCAAAGTGCAGCTTCGCGACGGCGGCCCACGCGCCTGGACAACCTTATCCGTGCTGCGGCAGGTGCTAGACAACTGCCTGCGCCTGCTCCATCCCTACATCCCCTACGTCACGGAAGAGACGTGGCAGCAGCTCAAACAAGCATTTGCCGCCGCCGAACTGGGCATCGCCCCGGCTGAAGGTTGGGCCGAGGCGCTCATCATCGCCGATTGGCCAGCAGTGGGCCAGAAGTACCCCGCCGCCACGGCCGATTTTGAGCGACTGCGCGAGCTGGTGCGGGCCATCCGGGCCGCGCGGGCGGAAAATGGGGTAGAGCCGGGCAAGTGGATTACGGCCGTTCTGGCCACCGGCGACAAAACAGCCTTCATCAATTCGCAGAAACCAATCCTGGCCGCTCTGGCGCGGCTGAGTGAGGCAGAGTTGGTGGTGGCGGAAACGGCCGTTGCCCCCGACCAGTCCATCACCCTCTCCCTGGGCGAAATTACCGCCTACCTGCCGCTGGCGGGCATGGTAGACCTGGACAAAGAGCGCGAGCGCCTCAGCAAGGAGCTGGCCGACCTGGAGCAGCAAATCAAGCGGATCAGCGGTTTGCTCAACAGCCCGTTTGCTCAAAAAGCGCCCGAAGCCGTCGTGCAAAAAGAGCGTGACAAGCTGGCCGACCTGCAAGCCAGCCAGGCAGAGCTTTCCGAGCGGCTGGCGTCGTTATAACAACAAAATAGCCTGGGGCTTCAGCCCCAGGCTATTTTGTTGTTACCTTTGGGTTGTGCCCTTGTTGGGCAGTTGTCAGGTGGTTTGTGTCGTGTAGTCCTATTCTGTATACTCCAAGATTGAATTAGCCAAAGGAGTATCACACATGCCCCATAGAATTGCCGCCAAAGGATATACCAGCGTGGTGCTGGTGCTGAATATGAAGCGTTTTGTGGCTGAAGCGGCCCAAAAGCGTTTTGAGACGGTGCGTGGTTCGCAAAAATTTGCCGATACCTTACAGCACGACTGGCCCAGCAGCTTGCCTCAGTCAGCCCGGTTTAGTCCGCTCAACGGGTCCGACATGTTGGTGGAAGATGTAGGTTTTGCCACAGGTGTTTTTCGCTCGCTGCTGCTGAAACGGCATTCTTCCCCAACCTATGCGCTGGATAAAGCGAAAGTAACGTTTTCACCAGGCCTGGAAAGTAATTTTCAGTTCAAGACGTTGTTTAAGCGGGCCTGGGATCGGTGGGAGATTTCCATTCGCCCCACGATGACCGGTTTTTTTATCATCCGGCTGGTTTACCATTACCAGCAGTCGCCGCGCTCGATTATTGATTTGGCCAAGGATGCCATCAAGCTGCAAGAACCGCTAGACGTGCCCAGCGCGGTGCGTTGGCTGAAGCACAACCGAGAGCGGTACGAAGAAGAGCCAGAAAAGCTGGCTGTTAAGGAGCGGTCGGTGAAGGAACTGCTGGCGTGGCTGGGCGCTGATGTGGACAATCCTGAGGCGAGTGAAACGTTGTATTACCCGGTGCAGTGGAAGCTGGCTGTGGAGGCGATTAACTATTTTGTGGCAGACGGCCGTTTCACCATCCCTCACGAAGAAGGCGCAATCGAATTACGGCCGTGTACCCCCAAACGCTCCCTGCCCCTGCACGACTCCTACATCATTTACCATTTTGACGAGCTGCTGGCTGAGCCAGGTGTGATTAATGGCACCAAGCAAGGCCAAGCCAACACCGGTGCCAAAGTGTCTGCTTCGTTGAACAGCATTCGCCAATCCAACCGGCTGCGCAACGCTGTGGTGAGCCTGCTGGAAGGCACTGTTTTGCGTGACCCGGACAAGCCAGACGAGGAGCTGGATGCCAACGGCTACTTCCCTTCGCCCCGCTGGAGCTATGCCGATGCCTTGTTTGAGAACCAAGAGACAAATTTGGCCTCCTGGAGCGATGAATTGTGCTTGTTCACCGCCCGCACGGCGCTCATTATGCCTTCCAAAAAGTGGCGCAATTACGAGATGGCTGTATCCACTGTACCCAGCGCTACGCTGAAGGTGCAGTACGCACGCTATTGGGAAGCTGTTGAGCGAATGATTGAGTTTGTGCTGGAAGTGCGCGTGCTGGTGCAGCTCATC
Organism: Candidatus Leptofilum gracile; assembly: GCA_016713825.1. GTDB lineage: Bacteria > Chloroflexota > Anaerolineae > Promineifilales > Promineifilaceae > Leptofilum > Leptofilum gracile. The sequence continues at coordinate 307,532 of JADJOJ010000011.1, forward strand.
GAAAGCGATTCTTACCGCTTGCTGGCTCAGATTGCCGATACCATTGGCAAAATGCGGGTTGGGATGTTCAGCGGTGACATCAAAATGGAAAATGGGTTTGAGGAACAGATGGCGCGTGCCGCCCACCTGCGGCGTATCGCGGCGCTGGCCCAAAGTATCAGCCATCCACCGTTTTGGAGCCGTGCCGAGTATGCCGTGCAAAAAGCGGAGCGGCTGTTTGCTTTGCTAGACGTGCCCCGCATTTTGGAGCACATTGACCGAAACATTGAGAGCATCAACGGTGTTGCTGACCACGTAGACGAGCTGTACATTGCTGATTTGTCGGAAAAAAGCAACGACAAGGCAACCCTCTTGTCTATTGGGTTTGCGGGCGTCACTTTCATTTTGACGCTCTTGGTTTTGCCTTCGTTTTGGTTAGACCTGACCCAACTGTTTGCCGATTTCGACTGGACACCGGCTGGGTCAGATACCGTTTATTACATTTTGCTATTGGCAGGCACAATTTTAGGGTTTGGCCTGGTAGCGATTGCGCCAATTCTTTTCATTATGGCGCTGCGGCGTCGGGATAATCAGCGTATGCTGCGTCATTTATTTAACAAAGATCGATAACTTGGGGCCACAGTAACAGTTACGGGTTCCAAGGCTAACCATAAGAAGCGTGTGAATGAGTTCAAAACAAAAAGGAAAAATAATTATTCGACAATGGCAAGAAACGGATATTCCCCAGATTGTGGCTTGCCACAAGGCAGTGTATGGCGATTTGTACGATGGCGATGATTTATACGGCCGTCGCGCCTACAGCTACCAATTTTCGGCCTTCCCCGAAGGGCAGTTCCTGGCCGAGATAGCCGGGAAAGTGGTGGGCTACGCCACAACCATCATCGTGCAGCTAGACGACAACGACGAGCAGGGCTACACCTACGAAGAAATCACCGGCCAGGGCACCTTTACCACCCACACCTACAGCGGCGACACGCTCTACGGGGCAGATATCGCCGTGCACCCCGATTTCCGGCGGCGCGGCGTTTCCAAGCGGCTGTACCAGAAGCGGCAGCAGCTGGTGCGCAAGTACAATTTGCGGCGCGTGGTGGCGTACGGCCGTATCCCCGACTACCATCGGGTCAGTGGCAAAATGACGGCCGAAGCGTACGTAGAAAAGGTGGTGGCTGGCGAAATGTGGGATTCTGCCCTCAAAGCCCACCTGGATGCAGGCTACCAGGTCAAGCGGGTGCTCATGGACTTTGTAGATGATGAACGCAGCCTAAACTATGCCACTTGGCTAGAAATGCCCAACCCGCAGTACAAACCGGAACGGCGCAAGATTGCCGCCGCGCCACTTAAACGCCCCGTGCGCACCATTCGCGTGTGTGCCGCCCAATATTTAATGCGAACCATCCAAAGTTGGGATGAATTTGAGCAGCAGGTGACCTTTTTTGCCATGTCGGCTGATACTTACCACTGCCACTTTTTGCTGATGCCGGAACTGTTCACCGTGCAGCTGTTTACCCTCATGTCTAAAGAGTTGGACCCCAAAACGGCCGCTCACCAACTGGCTGGTTACCACGAGCAGTACGTCGCTCTGTTCAAAAATTTGGCGATGCAGTACCGCATCTACATCATCGGCGGCACCATTCCCACCGAGCGCGACGGCAAGCTGTACAACGTGGCTCACCTGTTCAGCCCGTCGGGCAATGTGTATACCCAGGACAAACTGCACGTCACCCCCTACGAACGGGATTTTTGGGACATCCAGCCGGGCGAAGCGCTAAAAATCTTCGAGACACCCCTGGGCCGCATCGCCATCCAGGTGTGCTACGACATCGAGTTCCCTGAACTGGCTCGCCTGCTCACCCTGGCCGGAGCCGAGGTCATCTTTGTGCCGTTCAGCACCGATGAGCGCAAGGCGTATTACCGGGTGCGCTTCAGCAGCCAGGCGCGGGCGGTGGAAAATTACATCTACGTGGTGCTAGCCGGGAATGCGGGCAATTTGCCCACCACGCCCTGGTATCTGCTCAACTACAGCCAATCGGCCGTTTTTACCCCCAGCGATTTTGCCTTTCCGCCAGAAGCAACCGCTGGCCTGGCCGATCCGAATGTGGAAACGGCCGTTATCGCCGACCTCGACCTCACCACCCTGGCCCAAATGCGCGAGATTGGCAGCGTACGGCCGTTGCGCGACCGCCGCCTTGACCTTTACGAACTAAAGCCTAAAATCCCCATCAAAATTGTGGTTGTGGAGTAGCGTGTAAAACGTGATGCGTGATGCGTGAAACGTGATTGCGTTTTCCTCACGTTTCACGCATCACGTTTCAATAAATCTTTAAACCAACGAGTGAAAACCAATGGCAATTAGACCCACCGGCGTTAAAGCCGATAGAAATGAACGTGTGTTGAAAATTAGCTGGGACGATGGGCGCGACAGCGTCTACCCCTTTGCCGGCCTGCGCGCCGCCTGCCCCTGCGTCTCCTGCAAGGGCGGCCACGACAACATGGGCGGCCCCGCCGACCCCGCCCTGGTGCGCGACGCGCCCGATAATGGCGTCACCGTCAACAATCTCCAGGCCGTTGGCGCGTATGCCCTGCAATTCTTCTGGAGCGATGGCCACGACACCGGCATCTACACCTGGGATTATTTGCGGCAGTCGGACCCGGCGCTGGCCGGTAATCGGTAATCCGTTATCGGTAATCGGTGAACGGTGAACGGTTTTACCGACCACCGATTACTGATTACCGTTCACCGCATCCAAAACAGGCTGAGCGACGAACTGGATAGACGGCCGTTCCGCCACCCCATCCACCTCAAAAACCACCACCTCATTTTGGCCACGCCGCAGCAGCGGAGCAGGCACGTACAGCGTTTGCTGCGGGCCGCGCCGCCAGTAGCGGCCCAGATTGAAGCCGTTGACCCAGCAGTTCCCCTTGCCCCAGCCCGGCAGCGCTAAAAACGTGTCCAGTGGTTCCTCAACCATAAACGTGCCGCGATAAAATGCCGGGGCGCTAGGTTGTATCGTGTTTGAAAAGGGCAGCCCCGCCAAATCGTCCAGCGGCAGGCAGAAAATCTCCCAGCCAAAGTGCAGCTGCTCATCCAGCAGCACCGCCTCGGTGATCCCCTTGCGGTCGTGCAGATTGGGGCCGTAATTCACCCGCCCCATATTTTCCACCAAAATGTCCAGCGTCAGGCCGTCGGCGGGCACCGCCAGCGGCAAACGTTGCCCCGGATTTTCTCGCTCCAAAATGCCCAGCAGCGCCCCGTCGGCAAAAACGTGTGCCCGGTCGTGTACCTTTTCCAGCGACAGCGCCGCGCTGAACGGGCCATCGAGCCGGGTGCGGTACAAAATGAAGCCGTAGTTTTGCCCCAGCATCTCCATCGGTTCCGGGGTGGGGCGGTGGATGGGTTGGCTGAGCTGCGGCAGCGCGTCCCACAGGCTGACGGCTTCGGGCAGCTGCACCGCGCCGTAGGCGGCTTTGCGGCTGGGCGGCGGCAGCGGTTCATCCGGCACTGGGGCAAATTGGGCGATTGTTTCCCGGTAGGCCAAAAATTTGGGGGTGATGTCGCCCGCTTCGCTCAGCGGGGCGTCGTAATCGTAGCTGGTGAGAGTGGGTTCGTAACGGCCGTTCCGCCCGCAATTCGCCCCGTTCATAAAGCCAAAATTACTCCCGCCGTGGAACATATAAAAGTTCACGGACGCCTCAGCCGCCAGCATTTCGGTGAGAACGGCCGTTGCCTCCGCCACATCCCGCGTGTGGTGCTTCTCCCCCCAATGGTCAAACCAGCCGTTCCAAAACTCCATGCACATCAGCGGCGCATCTGGCTGGATGGCGTGCAGCCGGGCAAACGCCGTGGCCGCGTTGCTGCCAAAATTGACCGTCTTGTAAATGTGCGGCAGCGTGCCCGTGCGCAGCGCTTCGCCGCCGTGCCCGTCGGAGGTGAACAGCAGGCAGTTGATGCCGTTTTTGCGCATAGCCGTTTCGAGATGGCGCAAATACGCCTGCTCGTTGCCGTAGCTGCCGTACTCATTTTCAATCTGCATGGCAATGATGGGGCCGCCGTTTGTGATTTGCAAGGGTGCCAGCCGGGGCAGCAGGTTGGCGAAGAAGCGATCGACGGCGTCGAGGTAGCCGGGGTAGGTGCAGCGCAGCTTCATCGCCGGGTCGCGCAGCAGCCAGGCGGGCAGGCCGCCCAGCTCCCACTCGGCGCAAATGTACGGCCCCGGCCGCACAATGACGTGCAGCCCCAGCGCCGCCGCCTGCTCAATGTACGCCACCAAATCCAAATCGCCCTCAAAATGGAACTCGCCCGGCTGCGGCTCATGCAAATTCCAGGCGACGTAAGTCTCCACGGTGTTCAGCCCCATCAGGCGCAGCTTGTGCAGCCGGTCGGCCCACTGCTCCGGGCGGATGCGAAAGTAATGCATCGCCCCGGACAGGATGCGGAAGGGTTGGTTGTTGAGGTGGAAACGGCCGTTTTCAATCCCAAATATTGTCATCAAAAATCTCCCACTATCGTTTGCCCCATTTTAATCTACCTGCCCTGCCCGTGAAAACGGAAATCCATCGCTGCTTGGTTGGCCCAAAGGCGCTTTTTTGCCACCCACGCGGCGGTGTGACCGCCCACAAACTATCCAATCGGGTAGGTGATGACCACCCATTCTGCGGTAAACCAGATGACATTCGTTTGTTACAATTTTCACATATCAACTCGCACAAGCAAAAATTTGTGTAATCAGTGAAATCTGTGACCAATAAAAACTGGAGGTGCCCTGTGATGATGAACAACCTGAAAACCCGCTTCGATCAACAATTCAACACCATCGACCGCCAAATCACCCACCTGATGGCCCAATATGGCCTGCCGCTCATGCGCGTTAGCCTGGGCATCGTCTTCCTCTGGTTTGGGGCGCTCAAGCTGCTGCCTGGCCTCAGCCCGGCCGAAGAGCTGGTGCGCAACACCACCTTCTTTGTCAACCCCGACTGGTTCATCCCCCTGCTGGCCGTCTGGGAAATGGCCATCGGCCTGGGGCTGATTTTTGGCAAGGCGATGCGGCTGACGCTGCTGCTGCTGTTCCTGCAAATGCCAGGCACCATGCTGCCCCTGTTTGTGCTGCCAGAAGCGGTCTGGACCCAATTTCCCCATGCGCTCACCATGGAAGGGCAGTACATCATCAAAAATTTGGTGCTGGTGGCAGCCGGGATGGTGCTAGGCGGTACCGTGCGCGGTGGCTATTTGGAACCAGAACCAGGGAAGTTGCAAACGGCCGTTGCCCAACCCCAGCTCACCCGCCGTACCCGGCGCCTCATGGAAATGTAAGGCCACGATTTGGCAGGTGGAATTTTCCGTGAAACGTGATGCGTGAGCTTTCTCCGGTCACGTTTCACGCCTCACGCCTCATTTGTTGCAACAGCTAAACCGAACCGCCAATTTAGTTGACACAGGCACGGCCAGAGGATTATCATCCCCACATGGAGAAGGTTACAGGAGGTACGGGAGAGGAGCAGCTGGCCGCCAGTCGCATTCTGGCCGTTACCGAAGAAGAGCTCAAACGCATTATCTTAGACCTGCACGATGGCCCCGTGCAGCAGCTATTTGCTGCCCAATCTCAACTGCGCGGCCTGCAAACCCGCCTCAACCGGGACGAAGCCATCCCCAACGAGGAGTACCAGCTCACCTTTCAGCGCGTATCCCGCCTGCTAGAAGCATCGCTGGCCGAAATTCGCCAATTTTTGGGCACTTTTCGCCCACCCGATTTTGCCAGTCAGGATTTGGTAGAAATGCTGCATGGCCTGTTTATGCACCACGAGCTGACCACGGGCGTTGTCATTGATTTTCGCGTAACGGGCAATCAGACCGTGCTTCAGCTGCCGCTGCCCAGCAAAATCACCCTTTACCGCATCTGCCAGGAAGCCCTCTCCAACGCTTACCGCCACGCCCAGGCTACACAGCAGCAGGTGCAGCTGCACATCGCCCCCCACTCGGTGGTGCTCACGGTGCAAGATGACGGCATCGGCTTCCGGCCACCGCCGCTGCGCGGTCCGCAGGCCACCGAGCGAGAAGAGCACATCGGCTTGCGCGGCATGCGCGATCGGGTCGATCTAATTGGCGGCACGTTTGAACTAGACAGCAAACCGGGTCAAGGTACCCGCATCCAGGTAAAAATACCGATCCATGAGTGAAACAACCCCAACTTCCGTTATTTTGGCCGATAACCACGCCCTCGTTTTGGAAGGGTTGCGCAGCCTCTTTTCTGCAGAAGAGGATATTCACGTGCTGGCCACTGCTAGCGACGGCGAGCGGCTGCTGGATGCCGTCAGCCGCTTTCACCCGGATGTGGTCATCACCGATTTGCAGATGGAGTACCTGGATGGGTTGGGTTGCCTGGCGCAAATTCGGCAGCTTTGCCCGCAAACGCGCGTGCTTATCCTCACGGCGTACACCGATGGCCAGACGATGCAATCTGTGCTGCGCTCTGGGGCAGATGGCCTGCTGCTCAAAACGGATCCGCCGGAGCAGGCGGTGCAGGCGGTGCGCCAGGTGATGGCGGGGCAGCTGGTTTTCCCGGCGGCAGCGCGCCGCTGGCTGCACCAGGCTCCGGCGCCCACGCCCACCATTACCTTGTCTGAGCGGGAGATGGAGGTGCTGGAGCTGCTGGCCGCTGGCCACACCAACGCCCAGATTGCCAAAAAGCTGCATGTTAGCGTGAATACCGTCAAATTTCATCTGCAAAATATTTACCAAACCCTCAACGTTTCTAACCGCACGGAAGCCACGCGCTGGTATTTGGAACGGCCGTCTCCCTAACCAAATTCCAAAATTAATAGGACGCGGATTAACGCGGATGACGCGGATTTTTCTTTTGCTCCGCGTTCATCTGCGCTTGTCCGCATCCTTTTGCTTTCCCAACTACCCGATTGGGTAGGGGGTGCCCACCTGATTGAGTTCAAGAAGTCTACCCATTTGCCCCTGAACGGCCGTTGCCCCACCTGCTACAATTCAATTGTTCCATTTATCACAAACGGAGAGGCCGCTGTAAGCGTAAACGGCCGTAGGAATCAGAAGGAGTGATGACCATGAGTGAAATGCTTGCCCCCAGTAAAAGTCAGCAGCCCCCATCGGCCGACTTGAGCGACAAATACATTGCCGGTGTGCGCACCTATGCCAGCGGCTACTATGACCCCGACTACGAACCCAAAGAGACCGATCTGCTTTGCGCTTTCCGCATCGATCCCAAGCCCCCAACAGATATGATTGAAGCAGCATCTGCTGTGGCGGCTGAATCTTCCACCGGCACCTGGACCGAAGTCTGGTCCAACCAGCTTACCGATCTGGAGTTCTTCAAAGCCCGCGTTTACGACATTCAGGATGATATTGCCTACATCGCCTACCCGATGGACCTGTTTGAAGAGAACAGCGTCGTCAACATCATGTCCTCCATTGTGGGCAATGTGTTTGGCATGAAGGCGGTTTCTGCACTGCGGCTGGAGGATATGCGCATTCCTGTGGCGCTGGTCAAAACGTTCCCTGGGCCGCACGTGGGGATTTATGATGAACGGGTGTGGTCAGATAAGTGGGAACGGCCGTTGCTCGGCGGCACCGTTAAACCCAAGCTGGGGCTCTCCCCCAAAGCGTACTCCACCATCATCTACGAATGCCTGGTGGGTGGCCTGGACACCACCAAAGACGACGAAAACATGAACAGCCAGCCGTTCAGCCGCTGGCGCGATCGCTTCCGGTACGCGCAAGACGCCGTTGAAGAAGCGATCATTGAAACCGGCGAATACAAAGGCCACTGGCACAACGTCACCGCCGGCTCTACCCTGGAAAGCCTCAAGCGGATGGACTTCATCAAAGAACGTGGCGCCGACATGTGCATGTTCGACTTCATCACCGCTGGCTTTGCCGCCTCTGCCGACGTGTTTGCCCACGCCCGCGAACTGGACATGATCGTGCACTGCCACCGCGCCATGCACGCCGTCTTTACCCGCCAGCAAAGCCACGGCATCCACATGCGCGTCGTGGCCAAATGGCTGCGCCTCACCGGCGGCGACCACGTACACACCGGCACCGTGGTGGGCAAGCTAGAAGGCTCCTGGAAGGAAACCGAAGGCATCATCAGCCTGCTGCGCAACCGCGTTACGCCCGCCAACAAAGAGCGCGGCATCTACTTTGACCAGGATTTTGCTGGGCTCAAAGACGTCTGGCCAGTTGCCTCTGGCGGCATTCACGTGCATCATATCCCCGATTTGCATCGGCTGACGGGCAACGACGCGTTCTGGCTGTTTGGTGGCGGTACGCATGGCCATCCCAAGGGCAGCCGGGCCGGGGCCACCGCCAACCGCGTGGCCACCGAAGCAATCGCCTCCGGCTCCACCCTGGCCGAAGCGGCCAAAAATTCCCCGGAACTGCGCGATGCGATGTCTTTGTGGGAAGATATCAAGTTTGAAGTGCAGGCCTGAGCCAGTAATCGGTAAAAATGAAGACCGTGGGTCGGATTGTCAATCCGACCCACATTTACGAAGGAGGAGATCATGCACCGCAGAGTGGTGATGATTGGTATCGCAGGTGACAGTGCCGCAGGCAAAACGACCTTGAGCAAGGGTATCGTGCAAGCCTTGGGTGAGGATCAGGTTACGGCTATTTGCTGTGACCATTATCACAAATACAACCGCCAGATGCGCAAAGAGCTGGGCGTTAGCGCCATTGCGCCAGAGGGCAATCATATCGACATCATGGAGCAGCATTTTCGGCTGCTGCGCGAGGGCAAACCGATTTTGATGCCGATTTACAATCACAAAACAGGCGATTTTGATCCGCCGGTTTATGTAAAGCCGAAAAAATATATGATCATCGAGGGGCTGCTGCCGTTCCACACGCAGCGGATGCGGCTGAACTTTGACGTGAAGGTGTACCTGGACCCGCCGGAAGAGCTGCGCTACGCCTGGAAAATCCAGCGCGACACGGCCAAGCGGGGCTACACCAAAGAGCAGGTGCTGGATTCGCTGGAAAAGCGCAAGGATTTGTCGCCCAAGTACATTCATCCGCAAAAGCGGGCGGCCGACATGATTGTGCGGTTTTATCCGCCAGAAACCAACATGCAGGAGACGGGCGGACATTTGAACGCACAGGTGGTGCTAAAACCAACCGTGCCGCACCCGGATTTGACGGATGTGCTGCACCACGGCAGCAATGGCACAAGCCCGGCGCTGCGCCTGAACCTGGGGCGTTACGAGGGCACTCCGGCCGATTTTATGGAAATTGCGGGCAATCTGGCTGAAGAGAAGGCGCATGATCTGATTGAGGTGATTCAGCAGCACATGCCGGAAGATTGCCATCTGAATGAGGCGATGTTGGGGCAGTACCAGCTGGGTTTGGAGGCGCGGCGCAGCTTGCCGCTGGCGTTGACGCAGCATTTGATTGCTTACCACATGGTGACGGCTGGCCTGACGATTGATGAGATGCAAGGCTGATGAACGACTATATTCTGGCTCCCAGTATTCTTTCGGCGGATTTTGCCCGGTTGGGTGAGCAGGTGCGGCAGGCGGTGACGGCGGGTGCGCGTTACATTCATGTGGATGTGATGGACGGCCGTTTCGTCCCCAACATCACCATCGGCCCCTTGGTGGTAAAGGCGTTACGGCCGTTAGCCACTGAACTGGGTGCGGTTTTAGATGTGCACCTGATGATTGAAAACCCCGATAAATACATCGCTGACTTCGCTCAGGCCGGGGCAGACATCATCACCGTGCATGTGGAGACGTGCCCGCACCTGCACCGCACCATCCAATCGATCCACGAGCAGGGGGCCAAGGCGGGCGTCACGCTGAACCCAGCCACGCCGCTGGTGACGCTGGAAGAGATTTTGCCAGATGTAGAGCTGGTGCTGATCATGTCGGTGAATCCGGGGTTTGGCGGGCAGAGCTACATCCCGGCCAGCACCGACAAAATCCGGCGGCTGCGCCAGATGCTGGATGCCATCGGCTCGACGGCCGATTTGGAGGTAGACGGCGGCATCAAACCACACAACGCCGCCGAGATTTATGCCGCCGGGGCCAACGTGCTGGTGGCGGGCAGCGCTGTCTTCAACGACAAGCGGCCCATCGCCGAAAATGTGGCGGCTTTCCGCGAAGCGGTTTTGGCGGGCGAATCGACGGTTTGATTTTTGGGCCACACGGACTTTGGGATGTGATGCGTGATGCGTGATGTTCTTGGTCACGCTTCACGCATCCTGATTTCTGGAAGGCCCGCAAAAAACAGGTGACTTGTTTATGAAATTAAAAGCGTTGATTTTTGATGTAGATGGCACAATTGCCAACACGGAGCACAAGGGGCATTTACCGGCGTGCAACGAGGCGTTTGCCACGTTGGGGTACCCCATCCACTGGACGTGGGAAGAGTTTAAGGAGATGCAGTGGATGGCGGGCAATGCGGTGCGGATGCGCAACTCGTTGGCGGCGTGGCGGCCGGAGATGGGGGAGGTGGAGTTGGATACGGCCGTATCCCAACTCGTCGCCCTCAAGAAAAAGTTCTACATCGAAAAATATTTGCCCGATTTGCCCCTGCGCGACGGGGTGGTGGAGATTATGGAAGAGGCGCTGGCGCGGGAAATTCGGCTGGCGGTGGTGTCGATGTCCTACGAGGCGCAGGTGAATGCGCTGCTGTCTAACCATCTGCCGCACATTTACCCGCACCTGGACCCGATTTTGGGCAAGGAGAGCGGCCCCAAAACTGCGCCAGAGTCGCCGCTGTACAGCAAATGTTTGGCGGCATTGGGCACCTCGCTGGACGAAACGCTGGTGATTGAGGATTCGCAAGAAGGGTTTGCGGCGGCCAAGCGGGTGGGGATTCCAACGGCCGTTATCTACAACGACTACACCTTTGGCAAAAATTTTGCCGGGGCGCAGCTGGTGGCCCGCAGCCTGGCCCACTTCACGTTGCAGCAGCTAGAAGATTTGTGCTTACCAGAGTAGACTAGGACGCGGATGAACGCGGATGACGCGGATTAAAGAAAAAAAATCAGGGCTGAGCGCGTTCGTTTTCAAAATGCCAGTGTCAGCTAGCTACATTTATTTTGGCGAAGTGGCTATAGAGAAGAGTGGGCCTATAATGCCCATCAAAAATAGTCCAGCACAGAGAGTAAAAAAGATAAAGGATTGAATTCTTACAAACCAGAAATAGCTTTTTGATTGCACCCATCGCTGAGAAAAATGATAAAGTGGCATACCACTGTATTTCTTCGATCGTTTGGCTATCATTTCTCTAAATTGGTTAGCGCGAAACCAAGAATAGAATGCAGAGTAGCCAAAAACCACGGCTCCTATGCCAGATCCAAGCATGATGCCAAAATAGTCCCACATCATTTGGTACCTGCTAATAGGTGGTCATAGGTTTGGCGCTGGCGGATGAGGTGGGGGGTGGCGTCATCTACCAAAACCTCGGCGGGGCGGAGACGGCCGTTGTAGTTGCTGCTCATAGCAAAGCCATAGGCCCCGGCATGGAATACGGCCAGTAAATCGCCAGGAGAGAGGAAGGGGAACGGCCGTTCCTTCGCCAAAAAATCCCCCGTTTCACAAATCGGCCCCACAATATCGTACCTTAAAGTGGGATGCACCTCTGAGGTGCGGCGCACTTCGAGAATCTCATGGTGCGCACTGTACAGCGTGGGGCGCAGCAAATCATTCATGCCAGCATCCACGATGGCAAACTGCTTGGCATCCTGCGGCTTCGTGTAGACAACCTGAGTGAGCAGCACGCCCGCCGCCGCAATGATGGAGCGTCCTGGTTCCATGATCAAGCCATAACCGGCCTTTTGCACTGGTTCGGACACCACCTCTACCCAGTTTTGGATTTTTTCACTTTGCACTTCCCACTTGTCGTTAGCATATTGCACCCCCAAACCGCCACCCACGTCCACATACTCCAGCTGAATGCCGCTGGAGGTCAGCTCATCGGCCAGCCCGATTAAAAAGTCGGCGGAGGCGATGAAGGGGGCCGTCTCCTGAATTTGCGAGCCGAGGTGGGCAGCGATACCGACTGGTTTTAGCCAGGGGTGTTGGGCAGCGGTGTGGATGAGGGTTACGGCCGTTTCCGGCGAAACCCCAAATTTATGCTGCTTGGCACCCGTGCTGATGTAGGGATGTGTCTCTACGTGAATGTCTGGGTTGACCCGTACGCCGATGGGCACAACTTGCTGCCGCTGGCTGGCGATTTCCCCAATTAGCGCCAGCTCCATGCCAGACTCCACGTGCAGGGAGCGAATGTGGGCATCCAGGGCGGCGTTAATTTCGTGGGGCAGCTTGCCTACGCCGGAGTAGATGATTTTTTCCGGCGCAAACCCGGCGTGCAGCGCCAGGAACAGCTCGCCGCCGCTGGTCACGTCGGCACCCAGGCCTGCATCGGCCAGCAGGCGCAGGATGGCGGGGTTGCCGTTGGCCTTGACGGCGTAGCACACCAGCGCCCTCGCTGGGGCCTGCGCCAAAAAAGCGTGGGCATTTTCCACAATCGCTGCCCGGCTGTAGATGTAGAGCGGGGTGCCAAATTCCTCAGCTAAAGCGGCGAGGGGGATGTTTTCGCACTGGAGTTGGTTGTTTTGGTATTGGAAACGGCCGTTTCCCCCCCATTTGCTATTCCCGTTCATACAAAATAGCTCCTGCCAGCGAGGGGTTGAAGTTCTCCGTGGGCCATACGGTCTCGTGGTTATAGCGTGACCAGCGCAGATCAATCCCTTTCATCTTCACGCCTTCCAGATTGGCTCCCCGCAAATCGGCGTAATGGAGTTTAACTTTGCTCAAATCTGCATTTTTCAGGTTGGCCCCGCGCAGGTTCACTTTGCCCAGGTACGCTTCACTTAAATTGCAATTTTCCAGCGTGGCATGGCGCAAATTGGCGCTGTACAGCTTCGCTTTCGAGAGATTGGCATCGGTTAGCGTGGCCTCTTCCATATTGGTCCATTCCAGCGTCGCTTCGGCAAGATTAATCCCCGTCAGGTTGGCTTTGTGCAGGTTGACGCGGCTGAGGTTGGCTTTGCTCAGTTCAAACTTCGACAAATCCTCGCCGTGTAAATCTTCACCAGAAATATTGACCTTGTCGGCCCCAAGCGTATCGACTGTGGCTTTGATCTTTTGTAAAAAAGTGACTTCCTCGTCCATGGAATTTCCTCGCTAAGGTAATGGCTTTTGGCAAAATTATGCGTGTGGCAACCCGGGCAAACCAGGTTGAACAGGCAAACTATAAGCCGGAACTGTTGTTTGTCAAGCAGTGATGAGATTGTTATAATTCCTCTCGCATCGCCAGCTTAGCTCAGTTGGCAGAGCGACGCATTCGTAATGCGTAGGTCAAGGGTTCGACCCCCTTAGCTGGCTTGCAAGAGGAAGGCTGTGGCCCCAGATGGCTACAGCCTTTTTCTTTATATTCAGGTTTTGGATTGCTTTTTTCCGCGTTTCCTTCATAATGTTTTCTGAATTGTGTCCTATAAAAAGTGCTGCAAAACCAACTTTGCCAATCAGCTGTCATTCTTGTGAAAACGGGAAGCCGCCATTTTCAAAAAATGGCTACCCGCCTGTGTGGGGATGAGCGGCAGACGAACCATAGCGACGATGAGTAAAGCGTTGACTCGGAAAAAGTACGGCCGTTACGAAATCGAATCCGAACTGGGGCGGGGCGGCATGGCCACCGTCTACCTGGCCCACGATCCGCGCTTTGGCCGCAAGGTGGCGCTCAAGGTGATGTCCCATGCTCTGCGGGATGATCCCACGTTTCGCGGCCGTTTTGAGCGCGAAGCCCGCATTATTGCCACGCTGGAACATCCCGCCATTGTGCCCGTGTACGACTATGGGGAATCAGACGGCCAGCCTTTTTTGGTGATGCGCTACATGCCGGGCGGCACGCTGGCGGATCGAATTATTGCCAGGCCGTTTTCGTTGGAAGCGGCCGTTCCCATCATTCAGCGGTTGGCGGGGGCGTTGGACCATGCGCATCAGCAAGGCGTCATCCACCGCGATCTGAAGCCGGGCAACATTTTGTTCGACCAGTACAACAACGCTTTTCTCACCGATTTTGGCATTGTAAAGCTGGCCCATGGCGGCACGGTTAGCCTTACCGGCAGCGGTGTCATTGGCACGCCCGCCTACATGAGCCCAGAGCAGATCCACGGGGAAAAATCGTTGGACGGCCGTTCCGACATCTACACCCTGGGCATTATCCTCTTCGAGATGCTCACCGGCCGCAAACCGTACCGCGCCGAAACCCCCATTAAGCAGATGATGGCCCACGTGCTCACCCCCACCCCCTCTATTCGCGCCCTGAAGCCAGACCTGCCAGAAGCGTTTGAACCGGTGATGCAGCGCGTGCTGGCCAAAGAGCGAGATGAACGCTTTGCCACCGCCGCCGAGCTAACCGAAGCGATCTCCCAAACATTGTACGGCCTGGCGCTGCCCTCCCTGCAAGAGGAGCCCACGCCTGCCCGCGCTCAACCCCCCATCGAACCGGAGGAGACGCCCACGGTGGCGCTGGCAACGCCCCCGGTGGTGGCGGAACCAGAACCCAACCCCAATGCGGGCAAAAACGCAAAGGTTGTGGGGCAGAAACGGCCGTTTCGCTGGTATTACTGGCTTTTTTTGGGCGTACTGTTTGTGGCCGCCGTCGCGGTGGGGGCCAATTTCCTCAACCAGCCAGACCCCACCCCTACCGCCCAGCGGATCGAGCTGGTGCTGCCCACCCAAATTGTGGTGGAAACGGCCGTTGCCAACCTGCCAACAGCGCCATTCAACACCACGGCCACCTCCCCACCCACGCCCACCGCACAACCCACCCCCACACAAACGGTAGCGCTGGTTGCCCCGGTAGTGTCTACCTTTGGCCAATCCGTCAGCGGCACGCCGCTAGAGGTGGTGCGATTGGGCAGCGGCCCCCAAACGCTCGTTTTTATTGGCGGGCTGCACGCCGGGTTTGCCCCTGGTTCGGTGGAGTTGGCCAACCAGGTGGTGGCCCACTACACCGAAAATCTGGCCAACATTCCCCCAGAAATTACCCTGCTCATCATCCCCAACGCCAACCCAGACAGCCCACGTGCGCCAGGGCAGTTGGCGGGTCGCCTAAACGCCAATGGGGTGGATCTGAACCGCAACTGGGATTGTCGCTGGCTGGCCAACCCGCCTTGGGGCAGTGAGGAAGCGGTGGAGGGGCTAGGTGGTTCGGCTCCCTTTTCTGAGCCAGAAGTGCGCAGCTTGTCTAATTTTATTGTGGCGCAGGAGAGTACGGCCGTTATCTTCTGGCAGGCGCGTTCGGTAGAAGGGTTGGTATCGCCAGGTGAATGCGTTGAGGGCAATTCTGTCTCGCAACCGCTGGCCGACATTTACGGCGGGGCTGCCGGTTACCGCATTGGCGATTTTGAGGAACTGGTAAACACGCAGGTGTTCGGCGACGCCACCAACTGGCTAGACAGCCAGGGCATTCCCGCCATCTCTGTGTTGGTGACCGATTACACGGCCACTGATTTTGCAGAAAATTTGGCCGCCATTGAGGCGGTAATGGCTTTTTACGCCAATGAAGAGGTAGGGCAGTAACGTTGGCAAGCTCGTTTTGCAAAGGGTTATTTTTGGTTTTGTTGATGGGGCTGTTTTTGGCGGGCTGTGTTTCGGCCCCAGCGGCCGTTTCGCCCGGGTTGCCGCCAACGGCCGTTCCGCTTTCAGCCGATGGCGCACTGCCTACCCTGGTGCCCACCATCGTTTTGGAACCGCTGCCTGCCACGCAAACGGCCGTTCCCACCCCCACCCTCGTGCCCACAGCCACCCCCGTTCTGGCCGACGCCACGCCGCTGCCAGAAGCCACGGCCACCTTTGCCGCCTATGGTGTCGCCCAAACGATTGGCAGTTCAGTAAACGGCCGTCCCCTGGAAAGCTACCGTTTTGGCTTTGGCAGCCAGACGCTGGTGCTGGTGGGTGGCATCCACGGCGGTTACGAATGGAACACCATCGTTCTGGCGTATGAAATGATCGATTACTTTTTGGCCAATCCAGACCAAATTCCGGCCAACATTTCGCTCTACATCATCCCCAGCGCCAACCCAGATGGCCAGTTTGCGGTAACGGGCGTAGACGGCCGTTTCACCCCCGCCAACGTGACTGGCGATACCCGGCCAGGGCGGCTCAATGGCAACCAGGTAGACCTCAACCGCAACTGGGCCTGCGACTGGCAGCCAGAAGGTTTATGGGGCGAAACGGTGGTGAGCGGCGGCCGGGTACCTTTTTCTGAACCAGAAACGGCCGCATTGCGCACCTTCTTCTTGCGTGAAAACCCAGCGGCCGTGGTGTTTTGGCACAGCAAAGCAGACGCCATTTTTGTGGGCAGCTGCGACGGCCTGTTCCAGCCCTCAGCAGAGGTTGCCGAACTGTACGGCCGCGCCTCTGGCTACGCCGTCAACAACCAGTTCACCGCCTACCCCGTCACCGGCGATGCCAGCGATTGGCTGGCCACCCAAAACATCCCCTCCTTCACAGTGGAGCTAAAAACCCACAGCAGCACGGATTGGGAGATGAACTTAGCCGGGGTGTTGGCGCTGTTGGAATTTTACGGCCGTTAAACCCTCGATCCCCATCTCTCATTCCTCGCCTTCGTGGGGTAGGCCCGTGAAAATAAGAAGCCACCATTGGTTAAAAAAATCAATTCCCGCCTGTGTGAGAATGGCAACCAGACGAGCCCCACTCTGCAACTTTTGGCCAAAATGAGCGTAGACCATTATGTCCAAAAAAGAAGCCCAACCTGCGTTGACGTTGAACCCTGTTCCCGCTACGGTAAATACAAGAATTGAAACCAGAGAGCGTTAAATGGTAAAATTTATCGCTCTTTGAGGTCAATTTTTAGGGTGATTCAAAAACAACCTGACACGATTCTGTCATTTCCGCAAAAGCGGGAATCCACTCTCATGAATAGATGGATGCTGGCCAAAGCGAGTATGACACCCGTAAACTCATTTTTTGTTTTGATGAATCTTCCCACTTAATTTACGCATTGAAGGAGGACAACAATGGCCAACGTACAAAGAATTGTCCGTGGCGTGACTGAATTTGTTCAATCTGACGCGTTTGAGCAGTTCCAGATTGACGCCAGAGACTTTATCTCTGCCCGCCAGGGTGGGGAGTCTGCGGTCACTCAAATCTCGCAAATGGCAACAACGCTGGAAGAAGCGGCCGAAGTGCTTAACCGCAGCTTCAGCAAAGACGAAAAAGATTTACGCAAAGATGTGACCAACGTCATTTCCCCGGTGGTCATTCCTAAACGCTCTGGCTCTTATTTTCTGGCCCTGACAACGCCCCTGCTCTTTTTCTTTTTGGGTTTGGCGGGGCAGCTGTTTGGCGGGGCAATCGACAGCCTGTTTGGCTCTGGCATCGCCACCGCCTTTTTTGGACCGCACTACTTTTTGCTGGTGCTGCTGTTTGCCGTGCTCAATGTGGCTCGTGCCCGCATTGTTATGGTGCCAGACGGCAGCCAGGCGCTCATCACCAAATTTGGCAAACTAGAAGAAACCGTTGGTCCGGGACGTAAATTTTTGGGCTTTCATCCGCGGCGCAAGGTGAGCTACATCGTCAACACCACCAAAGAGTACCCGTACAATGCCCCCATCCGCGAGGCTCCCACCTCTGGCCGTGTCAATGCATCGGTCGATTTGTTTCTTCAGTTCCGCATTGAAAATCCGGTGGAGTTCATTTTTACCCTGGGTGGTGTCAATGGCTTTTCAGAAAAGCTGCACAACGCCATCAGCGAGGTAACCCGCGCCCTCATCTACGAGCAAAAAGCGGAAGAAATTTACGATCTGATTGGCGAGAGCACGCAGGCGATGTTGGAAACGCTCAATCGGCAGTTTTTGCCGGCGGTGCGCTTTGTGAATGCCAACATCACCCACGCCGAGCCATCTAGCCAGGAGTACCGCATGGACCTGGCGGCGGCCGAAGTGGTAAAGGTGGCCAAAGAGGCGTACACCTACCAGTACGAGCTGGAGCTGCGCAAGAGCCAGGATGAAGGTGATTTGAATAAGGAATTGGCGTCTTTGCGGCAAACGCTTTCAGAAATTCGGGCAGAGATTGCCACTTCGCAGGCGCAGATCGACACGGCGCACGAGAAGGCGATCAACCAGGCGAATGCATACGCCCGGCAGCTGCTTATTGAAGCGCGCAGCGAGGCGCAGGCGAATGCGGCTTTGCTGGAAGCGCAGGCGCTGGATATTCGCACGGTCAACAGTGCGTACTACCCGGAAATTTTGGAGTATCGCTACAAGCGGGAGGTGTTGGACAAGATTACGGCCGTTGCCGACAAACTCCCCCAAATTGTCAACCTCGGTGACTCGGAGCAAAACAAAATCGATTTCATGGAGGTCGCCCGCCAGATGATGGGCATTCAAGACAAACCGCTGTACACCAAAGAAGAAATCAATGCTATCCGAGCGCGCGCCAGCGAAATTATGGCTCGCATCAAAGAACGCACCCCCAAGCTGAACAGTTTAGTCGGGCAGGATGAAAGTATGTTGTCTATGGCCGATATTGACCCAACCATAGCCAAAGGTGCAGAAGCTGTGCTGCCGCCAACGGCCGTTTTAGAAGCGGCTGATGCTGGCGAAGGAGAAAGCTAATGGCAATTACAGGTAGTTTTTCACGTATTAAAGAAGTTGTCGGCACTTGGGATAATATTCAACGCTTGCTTCGCTCTGGCGATGGGGGCTCCCTGGTGCCCGTGGTTATCCCGAAAGACCGCCGACGCATGGGATACCTGGTTTGGTTTTCACTCGGGTTTTACTCCTTTGTGGCCAATTTGCTGCTTTTTGGCTTCACCGCAGCAGGCATTGGCCTGGGCCTTGTCAGCCTGGCCTTGTTTGGCCTGATTGGCGCATTTGCCTGGTGGCGCAGCGCCATTGTGGAAATTGAGCAAGGCACAATGGGTGTGCTTTCTCGCTGGGGCAAAATCGAAGAAACCTTAAAGCCCGGTCGCCGCTTGTTGTGGTGGCCCTGGGAAAAGGTGGAATTTATTGTCGATACCTCTACAGAAATTCCCTACACGGCCCCCGTTTTGGCCTGTCCTACCCAGGAAAATGTGCCGCTCAAATCGATTGAGTTCTTCCTCAAGTTCCGCATTATCGACCCCGTGCTGTTTGTGCGCCACATCGGGGCCAGCAACTACGACATGGTGCTCAGCAGCGCCGTGCAAGATGCCATTCGCAACCGCAGCCGCCGTGTAGAAACTGCCAACGCCTACGACCTGCGCGGCAGCAACGTAGACGACATGCGCGAACAGCTCAACCGGCAAATGAGCCGTTACGGCGTCAAAATAACCGGGGCCAATATCCCCGATGTGCAGCTGCCCAATCAGTACCAGCAAAACCTCTCTACCCGCGAGCGTGTGGCCAAAGAGCTAGTGGCCTACGAAAAAGAGTGGGAACTGATTCGCAAGCGACGTCAGGATACGCTGCTGTTAGAAATTGAGCGAGCCAAAAAGGAACGCGACGAGAAGCGCATTGCTGTTCAGGAAGCGATCAACAAAGCGCGGGAAAGCGTGGCCCAAATGCTGCAACAGCGCGAAGCTGAAGCTGAAAAAATCCGGCTGGAAATTGAAGCGGAGGGTCGTGCCGAACTGAAATCTGCTGAGAATGAGGCGCGAGCCCTGCACCGGCTGGGGCAATCTTATAAAGATAATCAGGCCGTGCTGCAATACGAACTGGCCGTAAAGCGGCTAGACGTAGCCGAAGAGCTATTGCGCAAAGCGCCCCGCCCGGTGATTGTGAACCAGCGGGGCGGCGACCAAAATTCGGCGCTGGCCATGCTGCTGATGGCCCAACTAATACCCGAAACGATGCGCGAAGCCAAAAACCGGGCGGAAAACGGTGATTGGCTGCCCCGTTTAGGCGGTGTGCCTTCATCGGAACGCGGCAGTGGCGAGTAGCTGATTTGGTCGAGTAAGTTGATATGTTGAAGAGGAATCCGATTTCGTTTAGAAATCGGATTTCTTTTTTGGATGTGAACAACGTGTAAGTTTGTGCCCGGACTTTTAGAACATTCGTAAGGTCTACGGTATAATTTGCTGAACCGAAGTACCTGCATGATTGTCTGGTTTCGCTTTGTACCCGATACTGCTTTGGCAGGTAGCTTGGGGTCAGTAGCGCCGTTGTCCGATACGCATTTGTCCTTGACCATATGACTGTTACCGAAGAAATTAAAAGCCGTCTCGATATCGTTGATCTCATCTCTGAGACCGTTTCATTGCGTCGCTCAGGGCGGAATTACGCTGGCTTTTGCCCCTTTCACCAAAACACCCGCACTCCCTCCTTTTTTGTCTTCCCCGAAACCCAGACGTGGCGCTGCTTTGGCGCTTGCGCTGAAGGGGGCGACTTGTTCTCCTTTGTGATGAAGAAGGAAGGTTGGGAGTTTAAGGAAGCGCTGCAAAATTTGGCGCAGCGGGCTGGGGTGACGCTGGAAGAGGAAAGACCGGTCAACCAGGAAGTGCAAAGGGCGTACAACAAGCAGGCTGGCCTGCTGCAAGCGGCGTCTGACTATTTCCACCAGCTCTTTTTATATGCACCGCAGGCGGAAATAGCGCGGCAGTACGTGGCACGCCGCAGCCTGAACGAGGAAACAATTGAGCATTTTGCCATTGGGTTCGCTCTGGATTCCTGGGATGCCTGTCGTTCGCATTTCAACATGCAGGGGTATAGTGACCAGGAGCTGCTGGCGGCGGGCCTGCTGACGGAGAATCCAGACAAGGGCACCAAATACGATCGCTTTCGCAATCGGTTGATGATACCGATTCGGGATGTAGACGGCCGTATCGTCGGTTTTGGCGCGCGCACATTGGAAAAAGAGGGTATCCCCAAATACCTCAATTCGCCCCAGACGGATCTGTTTGACAAAAGCAACCTGCTGTACGGATTGGACAGCGCCAAGCGGGCCATCCGCGAGGCGCGGCAGGCGGTGATTGTGGAAGGGTACATGGACGTGATGCAGGCGTGGCAGGCGGGTTTCCGCAACGTGGTGGCCCAGATGGGTACGGCGCTGACGGAAGAGCAGCTGCGCATGCTGAAGCGGTATACCAAGCAGTTCATTCTGGCGCTAGACGCCGACGCGGCCGGGGCCAAGGCGACGCTGCGCAGCTTGCAGGTGGCGCGCGAGACGCTGGATCGGGACGTGGAGGTGAAGTTTGATGCGCACGGGTTGGTGCACCACGAGGGGCGGCTCCAGGCCGACATTCGGGTTATCACCATGCCGGAAGGCAAGGACCCAGACAACATCATCCAGGAAAACCCGGAGGAGTGGCCGAAATTGGTAGCGCAGGCAAAGCCGGTGGTGGCGTATGTGATTTCGGTGGCGACGGCCGATTTGGATATGAACGATGCCAAGGCGAAAACGGCCGTTGCCCAACAAGTTCTGCCTTTGATCAAAGATATTCAGGACCCGATTGAGCGGGACCATTACTGGCAGCTGTTGGCCCGCACCCTGCGTATTGATGAGCGAGCTTTGCGGCAAATTCGCTTACCAGCGACACCCCAGCGCAATGTGAGACGTGAAGAAACGGCCGTTCCCGCCCATAAACCACCCGGTCAACCCACGCATGCTGGGTGGGCCACCGTGCCCAAAAAAGGGCTTAGCACCGTCAGCTCCATTGCCACCGACATGCGCCAGGCCGACTTTGTGCATCATGTCGCGCGCCAGCCGCAGGTGGTTTTGCGGGTGAACCAAAAATTGCTCGACTGTGGCCAAAAACAGGTGGCAGACGATGATTTTGGTATGATGGAAGATCGCGCAATTATGCGACAAATGTACCATTTACTCGCCGCTTCAGCGGTTGTCACGATGGACGAATTGTGGGATAGTCTAGATCAGACGCTTCAAAATCGGTTGAAGTTCTTGCTAACATTACCCCACTCACCAGAAACTGAGCTTGAGCGAATCTCTGATACACTTGTTTTGTCTGTGCTGGATTGGCGTCTGGCCAGGGTGAGACAGTTGTTGAGTGAGGTGAAACATCTACTTCATGAGGCACAAATCGAGGGCGACACAGAAGCTTTGGCAATCTACAATCAGCAGCTCCGCGAGCTGCCCCTGGCTGTCTTTCAGCTCAATAAAGCCAGAGATTCCATGTCTGCCACCAGCCGCCGCCGGGCTGAAGATGCGTTGAACGGCCGTTACTGACGCCCTTAACTTTGCCGTACAATTTGTCCGATTCAAGCAAAAAATTGCTGTAACTCCTTGGGAATCCCATACTTTGTTTAGGAAAATACACGATGGATTTATCTGAACTCGATAACGACTTCGAAGAAAATGTCGAAGACGAAGAAGAAGAAAACGAAGAAGAAACCATAGATATTGAAGCGTTGGTCAAACAGGCACGTCGCTCACGCGAGATAAACGAAGCCGACGTGCAGGCGCTGCTGGCCTCGGCTGATGAAGAACAGGCAGAACGACTGTACGCACGCCTGCAAAAGCTGAATATTCGCATCGTTTCTGATAGTGGCGAAACGCTGGATGATTTTAGCGAACCGTCCCGTCTGCTGCTAGACCCAGACGAAGATGACGACAAAGAGGGCGGCACCGCCTACCTCACCGGCACGGTTGAAGATGATCCGGTACACACCTACCTCAAGGAAATTGGGCAAGTGCCCCTACTCACGGCCGATCAGGAAATCTGGCTCTCTACCCAGCTTACCGCCGCCACCGTGCTAGATCGGCTCAACAGCGACGCCAGTCAAGACGCTGTCGATTCAGAAGAAGAGGTGGATTTTCGGGCGATGATTGCCAACTACACCAACTTGCTGGAAAACTGGCAGGTGGTAGAAGAGTCGCGCAAGGTGCTAGAGGTAGATGGCATCAATGTGCTGGCCTTCATCGACGAAGCGCGTGATTTGCGTCGCGGCTGGCGCACCCGGGATGAAGAATCCTACCTGCGCCAATACCTCAACAATGGCAACTGGGGCCAGGATGATACCTGGACGGATCTGGCGCAAAGCTGTTTTCATATGTTAACGGCCGTTTACCTGCTGCCCCTGGATATTTCTCGCCGCGTCTATGCTACCTACAAAGCCGAAGGTAAATTCCCCACCCCCAAAACCTTCCGCGAATGGCTGTCTGAAGATATGGTGGGCCTCAGGTACAACGAGTTCATGATTTACGAACTGGCCGAGGAAGCCAAGGTTAATCTCACCGGGGCCAACCTGCGCCTGGTAGTGAGCGTGGCCAAGCGGTATATGGGGCGCGGTATTCACCTGCTGGACCTCGTTCAGGAAGGCAACGTTGGGTTGCTCCGCGCTGTGGAAAAATTTGACCACACCAAAGGGTACAAGTTTAGCACCTACGCCACCTGGTGGATTCGCCAGGCCGTTAGCCGGGCCATCGCCGACCAGGCCCGCACCATCCGCATTCCCGTGCACATGTTTGAAACGATCAACAAAATCGTCAAGCTCCAGCGTGACCTGGTGCAAAAACTGGGCCACGAACCCAGCGATGAAGAACTGGCACTGGAGCTGGATTACCTCACGCCCGAAGAGTCAGAGACGATCAAACAGGCAATCCAGGCTGATGAGCAGATTGACCCGGTGCTCAACCGCAAATGGAAGCAGGCGGTCTCGAAAATTCGGGACATCAAGCGGATTTCAATGGACCCAATGTCGCTGGAATCCCCGGTGGGCAACGAAGATTCCACCGAATATGGCGATTTTATCCCCGACGAAAGTGCCCAAGAGCCGGTAGACGCCGCTTCCAAAGAGCTGCTGCGCGAGCAAATTCGCAACGTGCTGGGCTTTCTCAGTGAGCGCGAGCGCGAGGTGTTAGAGATGCGTTTTGGCCTCAACGACGGCAAAGATCACACGTTGGAAGAGGTGGGGCGCAGCTTTGGCGTCACCCGTGAGCGCATCCGCCAGATAGAGGCGAAGGCGCTGCGTAAGCTGCGTCATCCCAGCCGCAGCAAGGCGCTGCGCGATTATTTGAGCTAGGCAGCCTCTTGATTGTGCCATAGAAGCCCAACGGTTGTGGAAACGGCCGTTGGGCTTTTTACTTAATAAAAATGAGCCCAAAACGGGGCCTAAAACCGCCTGCCGCTCACTCGCTAACGGTCTGACCCTTGTTGCCGCCCCATATTGCTTGTGATAGAATGCACAGAGATCAATCGGGAAGAAAAACATATCGCTACGAAGATTTTCAGCCAATAAAATCAAGTGAATAGTGATACCAAATCACCCAGGCATGAGTAGCATACCTTATGGAAAATAATCCTGTCTTAATTGAATACCTCCCCATCGCTGTCCTCATCGGCATTGCCCTCTTTTTTGCGGTGTTGCTTCCAGTGCTATCCCTCAATCTTGGCCCCAAACCCAAAGAGAACGCCCGTAGCAAAATGATTCCCTACGAATCCGGCATCGTGGCCATTGGTGAAGCACAGCGACGTTTACCCGTAAAATTTTACCGCATCGCGGTTCTTTTCATTCTATTTGATGTTGATATTATTCTTCTCGTTCCCTGGGCCGTCACCTTCCGCAAGCTAGGGCTTTATGGCCTGGCCGTGATGGGCATCTTTATGGTGCTCTTCATCTTAGGTGACATCTGGGTATGGAAGAAAGGAATTCTGGAATGGGAATAGAACAAAAACTTGGAGATATGGGTGTTATCACCCTGCGTTTAGAAGACCTTGTGAATTGGGGGCGCACCAACGCCATGTGGCCCATGCTATTTGGCCTTGCTTGCTGCGCCATTGAAATGATGTCCTCACAAGCATCCCACTTCGATGCTTCCCGCTTTGGGATGGAACTCAACCGTCCCTCCCCACGCCAATCAGACCTGATGATTGTGGCTGGCCGCGTATCGCGCAAGATGGCCCCAGTGGTGCGCCGCTTGTACGACCAAATGCCAGAACCCAAATGGGTCATTGCCATGGGCGACTGCGCCTCTTGTGGCGGCATTTTTAATAACTACGCCATTGTGCAAGGCGTTGATGAAATTGTACCGGTAGATGTCTATGTGGCCGGCTGCCCGCCACGCCCAGAAGCGTTGATCGACGGTTTCATGACCCTGCACGAGAAAATTCGTAGCGAAAAACTCACGGATCACGCTTAAAAGTCAGAGATTAGACTCTGGAGAAGAAAACGCATGAATGCAGATCAACGGGTTGTTGAGAAGATTAAAGCTGCTTTCCCGGACGCCATCGAAGAGACGAATGATTTTCGCGGTGAGCAAACCCTCTACATCAACAAAAAATATGTCAAAGGCATTTGCCAACTGTTAAAAAGCGATCCCGATCTGAGCTATAAGTTTTTATCGGACATTTGCGCCGATGACTTTTTGCCAGAATTCCCCCGGTTTGCCGTCAATTACCACCTGTATTCCTACGACAAGAACCATCGTCTGCGGCTGCGCACCTGGGTAGAAGACCCAGAAGAAGGGCCGGAGACGATCAGCTCTGTCTGGGCAATTGCCTCCTGGCTAGAGATGGAAGTGTGGGATTTGATGGGTATTCGCTTCAAGGGGAACACCAACCTGCGCCGCCTCTTCCTGCCAGAAGATTGGCAGGGGCATCCGCTGCGCAAAGATTATCCGCTGGGTTATGAAGAAGTTCAGTTCTCCTTCAACTGGCAAGAAGTTGATGCCAAGAAGCCCTACGCCAAAGAATAACGAGTAGAATCAGGCAACAAAGAGGCTGATTATGACCATTCCCTCTGGTGGCGACACCATTCAAGAGCTAACTGTTGAAGAACTCCGGGCCAAAGTAGGCACCGGTATGGAAATTGAAAATGCCGAAGAGCATATGCTTCTTAGCATGGGGCCGCAGCATCCCAGTACGCATGGCGTACTGCGCCTTCTTGTAGAGCTAGATGGCGAAACGGTTGTTAATTTGGCCCCAGATATTGGCTTTTTGCACACCGGTGTCGAAAAAAGCATGGAATCCAAGACATTCACCAAAGCGTTGGTGATGACAGATCGCATGGATTACCTGTCGCCAATGTCCAACAATTTGGGCTACATTCTGGCGGTTGAGAAGCTGCTAGGTGTGGAAGCCACGCCACGCGCCCAGGTTATTCGGGTGATTTTGGCTGAATTGGCGCGCATTTCCAGCCACTTGGTGTGGTTGGGTACGCACGCGCTGGATTTGGCGGCAATGTCTGTCTTCCTCTACTGCTTCCGCGAGCGGGAGTACATTTTGGACCTGTTTGAGATGGTGGCGGGCCAGCGGATGATGGTGAGCTACTTCCGCCCTGGCGGGCTGTGGCGTGACTTACCAGAAGAGTTTGAACCGGCCGTACGTCAGTTCCTCGACTTTTTTCCGGCGAAAATTGCTGATTACGAAGCGCTGCTCAAGAACAACCCGATTTTCCTGGATCGCACCAAGGGGATTGGCGTGGTTACGGCCGAACAGGCGATGGATTGGGGCCTGACGGGGCCAAGCTTGCGCGGTTCTGGCGTAAATTGGGACATTCGCAAGGCGCAGCCATACGGTGGCTATGAAACGTACGATTTTGATGTACCGGTGGAAACGGATGGGGATGTGTACGCCCGTTACCGCTGCCGCATTGCGGAGATGTGGCAAAGTATGCGCATTATTCAGCAAGCAATGGATCGGCTGCCGAAAGGGCCGGTGAATATTGATGACCGCAAAATTGTACCGCCACCGCGCTCGGAATTAGGGCACAGCATGGAAGCGGTGATTCACCACTTTAAGTTGTGGACAGAAGGGTTTAGTGCGCCGGTAGGCTATGTTTACCAGAGCATTGAGTCGCCGCGTGGGGAGTTTGCCTGTTATTTGCGCGGTGATGGCGGGCCAAAACCGGCGCGGGTGCATTTCCGTACGCCGTCGTATGTGCATGTGGCTTCGCTGCCATTTATGGCGAAGGGGCTGTTTGTGGCGGATCTGGTTTCGATTATTGGCTCGGTTGATATTGTTTTGGGCGAAATCGATCGGTAAATTTATTGAAAAGCTACAGATTACGCAGATTTTTTCTTTGGTAATCTCAGAATTTTCTGTGGTCTGATGGATAGATAACTATGTTGCTTCAAGAAAAGTATCCCGAAGAGATAAAGGGAATTTTGGCCCGGTTTCCGCATAAGAAATCGGCCGTTTTACCACTGATGCATTTGGCGCAAGAAGCGTACGGCTTTACCAGCCGGGAAGCGATGCAGGAAGTGGCCCAAATTTTGGACCTGGACCCGACGCACGTTTTGTCGCTGGCGGGGTTTTATACCTTGTATTATGAAGAGCCGGTGGGCAAGTTTGTGTTGGAAGTTTGCAATGACCTGGCCTGTGCCTTGCGCGGGGCGGATGAATTTGTGCAGATGGCTTCACGCAAGCTGGATATTCCGGTGGATGGCACGACCAATGATGGGTTGTTTACCTTGAAAACGGTGATGTGCCTGGCGGCCTGTGACCGGGCACCAATGCTGCAATGCAATCTGAAATTTGAGGAGCATCTGGACGAAGCGAAGTTTGATGCGTTAATTTCTCGGCTGCGGGCTGAAGCAGCGGCCGAAAAAGCAGAACCATCCATCGTGGAGCAAATTTCTGCGTTTGCGAAGTGATTTGTCACATAAGAAGTTCAACTTTTGTCATAGGCCTTTTTGGCAACTGCAAACGTCGAACTTTTAAACTGAACGGGGTTAGAGAATGGCTCACATTTTATTGCGTCACCGAGACATTGAAAATATGCACAAGCTGGAAGTCTACCGGGCCAACGGCGGCTACGAGGCGTTGCAGAAGGTGCTGAACGAGTACCAGCCGGGTGAAGTGATTGACATCGTCAAGGCGTCTGGTTTGCGGGGGCGCGGTGGGGCTGGTTTTCCCACGGGCCTCAAGTGGAGCTTTATTCCCAAGGCTCCTGGCGAAAAATATATCGTGGTGAACTCCGATGAGTCGGAGATGGGCACGTTTAAAGACCGCGAACTGCTAGAAAAGAATCCCCATCAGGTGATTGAAGGGGCGATGATTGCGGCGTATGCCATCGGCGCGAAGCAAATTTACAACTACATGCGCGGCGAGTTTATGGGAATTGGCCAACATTTTGAAGAGGCGCTGAAAGCGTGTTACGACGCCGGTATTTTGGGTGACAACATTTTTGGCACCGATTTTAGCTGCCGGATGTACGGATATTATGGCGCTGGGGCGTATATTTGTGGAGAGGAAACGGCGCTGCTCTCATCGTTGCAGGGTGATTTGGGCCAGCCGTGGTCTAAGCCGCCGTTCCCGGCGATTGAGGGTTTGTACAAGAAGCCTACTGTGGTGAACAATACGGAAACGTTGGCCAATGTGCCGCCCATCATTACCAATGGGGCCGATTGGTACAAATCGATCGGTACAGCGCAAAGCCCTGGGCCGAAGATCGTTTGCCTAAGCGGCCATGTGAATAATCCGGGTAATTACGAAGTTGAAATGGGCATGACGTTCCATGAACTGGTGTATGGCGAAAATTACGGCGGGGGTATTCGTGGCGGCAAAAAGTTTAAGGCGCTGCTGCCTAGCGGTGGTTCTGGGCCGGTGGTAAAAGAGGATGCCCTGAAAGCGCCCATCACGTATGAAGGGTTGACACCATATGGTTCCACGGTGGGTTCTGCCTCGGTGGTGGTGATGGATGAGACGACCGATATGGTGTGGGCGGCGTTGAAGATGGTGCATTTCTTTAAGCATGAATCGTGCGGTAAATGTACGCCGTGTCGTGAGGGGACGTTCTGGATGGAGCGTTTGCTGCACCGGATTTATGAAGGGCATGGCACGGAGCAGGATTTGGAAGTGTTGCAAAGCGTGGCGACGCAGATTAAGGGTAAGACGTTGTGTGCCCTGGGTGAGTTTGCGGTGAATCCGGTTTTAAGCACGATTCGCCACTTTTTTGATGAGTACAAGGCGAAGGTACAGGGTGGGCAGAAGAAGGTTGCGGCGAAAACGGCCGTTCCCACCCCCACCGACTAATTTTTTCAAAAACCCTCTAGAAGAGGAAACGTATGAGTGATCAGGTTAACTTGACGATTGACGGCGTAGAACTGAGTGTGCCCAACGGTACGCTGGTGGTGGACGCCGCAAAAATGATTGAAAATCCGATTCCGGTTTTCTGTTACCATCCCAAAATGGCCCCGGTGGGCATGTGCCGCATGTGCCTGGTAGAAATTGGCCTGCCGGTGCGCGACCGCAACAGCGGTGAACCTGTGCTGAACGATGATGGCACGCCCCAGGTGAGCTTTCGCGGGTTGCAAACGGCCTGTACCGTGCAGGTGAGCGAAGGGATGGTGGTGCGGACGACTACCGAAGTGGTGACCAAAGCCCGCGAAGATGTGATTGAATTTTTGCTTACCAGCCACCCGCTAGATTGCCCCATCTGCGACAAAGGGGGCGAATGCCCGCTGCAAAACCTGACGATGGAGCACGGCAAGGGCACCAGCCGGATGGATTACAGCTTGAAGATGAAGTTAGACAAGCACGTACCGCTGGGTGAGCTCATTTACCTGGATCGGGAACGGTGCATTCAATGCGGCCGTTGCGTGCGCTTCCAGGAAGAAATTGTGGATGACCCGGTGATCCGCTTCCACAACCGGGGGCGTAGTCTGGAAATCGTGACGATGTCTGACCCTGGCTTTGACTCCTACTGGAGCGGTAACACGACAGATATTTGCCCGGTGGGCGCACTCACCACGGCCGATTTTCGCTTTGGCGCACGGCCCTGGGAACTAACCCCGGTGGCAACCCTTTCCCCACACTGCCCGTCTGGCGCGAACATGACGTTTAGTACGCGGCGCGAGGCAAAATCTGGCGGCCGTTCTGTGATTAAGCGGATCATGCCCCGGCAGAATGAGCCGGTGAACGAGATTTGGATTTCAGACAGAGACCGCTTTGTACACCATTTTGCCGATGCGCCGGATCGCCTGAAGAAGCCCTTGATGCGCAAAAATGGCCAACTGGTTGAGGTGGAATGGGGCGAGGCGCTGGATGCCGTGGCCGGGAAGTTGCAGCAGAGTGGAACGGCCGTTGCCGGACTCAGCGGCGATCGCGTTAGCAACGAAGATATGTTCCTCTTCCAAAAGCTGTTCCGCCAGGGGTTGAAGAGCCACAATATTGATCTGGCCAACCGACGGCTGGCTGGCGGCGATGTGGTGGCCAAAGTGGGCATCAGCCAGGGTAGCAACCTGCTCAATTTGGGGCAGGGGGATGCCATTGTGGTAATCGCCAGCGATCTGCATGAAGAGGTGCCGGTCTGGTGGCTGCGCGTGAAGCAAGCGGCCCAGCGTGGCGCGGAACTGGTGATTTTGAACCTGCGGCCCACGCGGCTGGACGAATGCTCCCGCAACGTCATCCATTACCAGCCAGGGCAGGCGATCGCCACCCTGCGCCAACTGGTGAACGACGCCAAAGTAGCCGCCGCCGATGCCGACAACAGCCCCATCAAAGCCGCTGCCGACGTGATTATGCAGGCCAACAATGTGGTTGCTTTTTACGGTGCGGAAGGGCTCACTTATGCTGAAACGGATGCAGTGGCCAGGCTGTTGGCCAATTTGCTGCTAATTAAAAATGAAGAAGCGTACGCTGGACGGCCGAATAATGGTCTCATTCCGGTGTGGCCGCATAACAACACGCAGGGTGCCTGGGATATGGGCATCCATCCCGCACTGGAGCCGGGCTACAAGCCAGCGGCCAAGCCCGGCATGCGCGCCAATGAGGTTTATGCTGCGGCCCAAACCGGCGCATTAAAAGCGCTGTTCCTACTGGCGGCTGATCCCATTGGTGATGGGTTGATGGCTGGCCGGGGCCAGCTAGACTTTTTGGTGGTGCAAGAGCTGTTTTTGACGGAAACGGCCGCTCAAGCCGATGTCGTGCTGCCTGCCCAAAGCTGGGCAGAGCGCGAAGGTACCTTCACCAGCGGCGAGCGCCGGGTGCAGCGGTACTATCCTGCCATCCAGCCAGTGGGTGAAGCCCGCCCCGATTGGCAGATTTTGGCCCAGATCGGCGAGCGCGTGGGGTTAGAGAAGCCCGCTTTTGCGGCCAGCCTTGTTTTCCGCGACCTGGCCAAAGCGGTGCCGCAGTACAAGGGCATGGATTACCGCGCCCTGGCCAGAGTAGAAAAGCAATGGCCAGACGTGGGCGGTGATGATCTGTACTACGGTGGCAACGCCTACGAAAACCGGGTGGGCCTGGGCATGCAGTGGCCGGCCGCGGCCGAATCTGGCGCTGTGGACCATTTTGAAGTGGCGGATGTCGATAGTGAGCTGCCGGGCAAGGTGGTTGTGGTCAGAACGGCCGCACTCTTCACCCCAGGCACGCTCATCAACCACACGGAACTGCTGCAAGCGCGTATGGCGCAGCCCACCTTGATCATTCAGGCGGCGGATGCGGCTAAGTTGCAGCTGGCGCAGGGTGAGAAGGTGATGGTTGAGGTGGCTGGGCGTGGGGTGGAAACGGCCGTACGCCTTAGTGAAGACACGCCAGAAGGCGTAGCCCTGCTGCGCGGCGTGCCCTACCAGGCAGGTTTGACAGAACTAAAAGTAATGGGGTAACTGAGTAATTACGAAATTAAAAGACCCAATTACTTAATTATCTAATTACCAATTACTTCGTAAGAGGAAACGTATGACACCAGGACAAATAGCGCTGCGAGCCTTGATTGTGGGGTTCATCGTCTCATTTGCCATCATTACCGGGTTTGCCTACACCACGCTGCTAGAGCGTAAGGTGTTGGCTCGCTTGCAGCACCGTGTTGGCCCCAACCGAGCGGGTTACATTCCGCTGCCCCGCCGTGGCGGTGGCCCAGAGCGCAAGCTGCTGGCCGGTTTTTTGCAGCCTGCGGCCGATGCTGTAAAGCTGTTCTTCAAAGAAGATATGACGCCGGGCAAGGTGGATCGCATCACCTACACCCTGGCCCCGATGATTACCGTGATGCCGGCCATTATTTTGCTGGCGGTAATTCCCTGGGCGGGCGAAATCACCATTTTTGGGGCGGAATTTACCCCTTATTTTGCCATCGCTCCCGGTTTGAACGTGGCCGTGCTCTTTTTGTTGGCGATCACCTCGATTAGTGTGTATGGGGTGGTTTTGGCTGGTTGGGCGTCAAATAGCAAATACGCAATTCTTGGTGGCATTCGTGCTTCGGCACAGATGATTAGCTATGAACTGGCGTTGGGTTTGACGGTGCTCATTCCTATCATGCTGGCCGATTCAATGAACCTGGGCGACATTGTGGCCGCGCAGGCCAATGGTTGGTTTGTCTTTCGGCAGCCGCTGGCCGCCATCGTCTTTTTCATCGGCATGATGGCAGAATTGCAGCGGGCACCGTTTGACCTGCTAGAAGCGGAACAGGAGCTGTCTGCTGGCTTCAACGTGGAGTACAGCGGGATGCGCTTTGGCATGTTCTTTATGGCTGAATATATGAAGATGATTATCTTCAGCGCGATTATTGTTGTGCTCTTTTTTGGCGGTTATCGTGGGCCATTTGTGGATCAGCTGCCCGGTTTGGGCTTCCTTTACATGATTTTGAAGATTATTTTCTTCCTGTTCATGATGATTTGGATTCGTGCCTCATTCCCTCGCTTCCGTTACGATCAGCTGATGGGCTTGGGCTGGAAGCGGCTGCTGCCGATTTCTGTGTTCAACTTTATCATCGTGGCCGTTTTTATTGTGCTGCAAGAAGAAGGTGTATTTGATTCGCTGCTGAAACTTTTGGGTGTCGGTTAGCGGTTTTTGGAGAAAGCTATGATTGGTGAACTCATAAAAGGGATGGCGACAACGCTGAAGCATATGTTTCGCGACCCGGTGACGATTCAATATCCCGACATTAAACGGCCGCCACGTACCCGATTCAAGGGGCGGCATGAGCTAAAGCGGTATGACAATGGTTTGGAACGGTGCATTGGCTGCTCGCTGTGCGCGGCGGCTTGCCCGGCGGACGCGATTTTTGTGGAAGCGTCTGAAAATACGGATGAGCAGCGGTTTTCGCCTGGCGAACGATACGCCAGCACGTATGAAATCAACATGCTGCGCTGCATTTTTTGCGGCTACTGTGAAGATGCCTGCCCGACGCAAGCGATTGTGCTGGAAAACAAGTACGAGCTGAGCTTTTACGACCGGGCAAGCGCCATTTACACAAAAGAAATGCTGATTGTGGATGTGCCGGTCAATGGCAACCCGACGCCACAAGCGGTAGAGCCGGGCACGTTCGATAAACCCATCCCCGATATGGAGGATCCTCGGTAAGCGTTACGGGGAGAAGGAAAGGCGACTGGAATGGGAAGTGGATCTGTTTTTATTGTATTCATCTTGATGGCGCTGGTGTCGGTTTCGGCGGCCGTCATGATGTTGCTCAGCAAAAATGCGGTGCATAGCGCATTGTGGCTGGTGCTCAATTTCACGGCGATTGCTGTGCTGTATGTTGTTTTGAATGCGCCTTTTATTGCGATGGTGCAAATTACGGTGTATGCCGGGGCGATCATGGTGCTTTTTTTGTTTGTGATCATGCTTTTGGGTGCAGAACAGTTACAGGGTATTAGCGGTGTTCATGGCACTGAGCGGTATCATCGGGCGGTGGCGTTTGTGTTGGTGGCGCTGTTGGTAGTGGGTTTTGGCGTTGTGATATTTAATGGCGGTACAGGTGGGGGGGAAACGGCCGTAATCGATGCCAGCCCCGTCGCTTTAGGTTTACGCTTGTTTGAAGCATACGTCCTCCCCTTTGAAGTCACCGGTATTCTGCTGCTCGCCGCCATCATCGGTGTTGCCGTATTCACCCGCCGGAAGAAAAAAGAGGCCTAAAATTATGGAACTCACCATTGACTGGTACATTGGCCTAAGCGCTATTTTATTCTCGCTCGGTGCACTCGGCGTTTTAACCCGCCGCAATGCTATTATTGTTTTCATGTCAATCGAAATGATGCTCAACGCCGCCAACCTCGCTTTTGTGGCCTTTGCCCGTCATCTTGGCGACCTGGACGGGCAGGTGTTGGTCTTCTTTGTCATCACCGTAGCCGCCGCCGAAGTTGCTGTGGGGCTGGCGCTGATCGTCACTATTTTCCGCAGCAAGAAGAGCATCAATATCGACGAAATCAACTTAATGAAAGGTTGATGGACGACTAATAGGAGGAAATTACTCAATTACTCAATTACTCAATTACCATGTAATTAAGTAATTAGGTAATTAGGTAATTAGCAATTTATGGGAATTTTCGGATTAGCTCCTCTACTTCTGGTTTTTCCACTCATTGGCGTTTTGTTCAACGGTCTGGTTGGTCGGCGCTTTGTGGAATACAACCGGCAAACCGGTGAAAAATGGTCTGGCTGGTTTGGCAGCCTCATGGCGCTCAGCGCCTTCGCCATTGCCGTAGCCATGTTCTTTGGCCTGGGCGCACATGAATTTCACGCCGAAACCGTCGTTTTGTTCGACTGGATTCACGTGGGCGATTTTTATGTGCCGTGGGCCATGCAAATTGATACGCTTTCCGTGACGATGATGCTGGTGGTAACGGGCGTGGGTTCGCTCATTCACATTTACGCCATCGGCTACATGCACGGCGACCCCAACTTCTCCCGCTTCTTCACCTACCTGAACCTGTTCCTGTTCTTCATGCTCATTTTGGTGTCGGGCAACAACTACCTGATGCTGTTTGTGGGCTGGGAAGGTGTCGGTTTGTGCTCCTTCCTGCTGATTGGCTTCTGGTTCGACCGGGTGAACGAAAAAGGCGAGACGATGAACGCCAACGCCGCCCGCAAAGCATTTGTGGCCAACCGCGTCGGCGACCTGGCCATGATTTTGGCGATGACCCTCACCTTCTGGACCTTCAAATCCCTGGAGTTCCAGCCGGTGTTCGACAGCGCCGTGGAGATGTTTGAAAGCGGCCACATGGTACATTTTGGTGCCTTTGAAGCCACGCTGGGTGGCGTGCTGACGGCCATCACTGCCCTGTTTTTGGCGGGGGCGGCCGGTAAATCGGCACAGATTCCGCTGTACGTCTGGCTGCCAGACGCGATGGCTGGCCCGACGCCGGTTTCGGCCCTCATCCACGCCGCCACGATGGTGACCTCTGGTATTTACCTGATTGTGCGCAGCAATGTGCTGTTTGAGATCGTGCGTGCCAGTGAAGTTGTGATTCCGGGTATCAATATCTCTTCGCCTGATTTGGTGGCGTTGACGGGGGCGGCAACGGCCGTATTTGCCGGTCTCATCGCTTTTACCCAGTTCGACATCAAAAAAGTGCTGGCCTACTCCACGGTTAGCCAGCTGGGCTTTATGATTGCGGCCGTAGGCATGGGCGCGTACGTGGCCGGTATGTTCCACCTCATTACCCACGCCTTCTTCAAGGCGCTGCTCTTCCTCGGCTCCGGCTCCGTCATTCACGGCATGGAGCATGGGCACCATCACCTCTCACACGGCCACCACGATGAGCACGACACCTTTGACCCGCAGGATATGCGCACGATGGGCGGCTTGCGCCACAAAATGCCAACGACGTTTGCCGTCTACATGATTGGCTCCCTGGCGTTGGCAGGCATTGTGCCCCTGGCCGGCTTCTGGTCCAAAGATGAAATTTTGGCCCATGCTGGCACCAATCCTGGGTGGATTTTCACCGTTGTGTACTGGATGCTAACGGTTGCCGCGTTCTGCACTGCTTTTTACATGGGCCGCCAGCTGAAGATGACCTTCTTTGGCAAACCGCGCCATGCCGCGGCCGAGCATGCGGAAGAGAGCTCACCTTTGATGACACGGCCGTTAATGGTTTTGGCTGCTTTGGCTGTGCTGGGTGGCCTGCTCAACTTCCCCTTCTTCAGCGAATCTGCTTACAAAGCTGCCTCCGAGGCGCATGATTACGGCATCAACCTCGCCCTGGAACATTGGTTAGAGCATTCAATTGCTTCATTCGAGCTATCGGAAGAAGGCATTGTGCACATGCCGCACACCCCAACCTGGATTCAGTTTGATGTGGCCATCATTTCCACCATCCTGGCTGTGGTGGCGCTGTTGGCCGCCGTCTTCCTGGTTTACCGCAACCGCTGGCAAACGGCCGATGAGCGCGACCCGCTGCAAAGCACCCCCATCTGGTGGATGGCCGTGCTGCCGTTTGACACCCTGTACATGAAAGGGATCATCCCCCTCTTCAACCGACTGGCCGACTTCCTCGGCTACAAAATTGATTGGGATTTATGGCACAACTTTGTGCATGAACGCATCATCCGCGACACGTTTGTGGGCTTTGCCAACTTCGCCTCCGATGTTTTGGACCGACAGGGCGTCGATGGCCTGGTGAACGGTGCCGGGCAGTTAACCCGCTGGTTGTCTGGCGGCTTGCGGATGTCTCAGACTGGTTACGCTCGTACCTACGCCTTAAGCATTTTGTTGGGTACGGTGGCTCTTTTGGCTTACTTCTTGTGGCCCGTCATTTTTTAATAAGGATACTTTTGATTGTCAGGCCCGCAAAAATGGGCATCCGAAACAGGCATAGAAATGGATTCCCGCCTGTGCGGGAATGACACGGAAAAGGAAACCAACTAGGTTTTTGGAGAAAGAATGGGCATTTTATCACTTCTAACATTTTTCCCGCTGATTGGCGTTGTTGCCTTGCTGATCATGCGCAAAGCGTCTGATAACGCGCTGAAATGGGTGGCCATCAGCACAGCAATTGCTACCTTTGGTATGTCGCTGGTGGTTCTGGGTCAGTTTGAGACGGGCGTTGCTGGTTTGCAACTGATCGATCGCTTTGAATGGATTGAGGCGTGGGGCATTGAGTACCACATGGGGATTGATGGCATCAGCATTTTGATGGTGCTGTTGACCACCTTCATCATGATGCTGGCCATCCCCTCTTCCTGGAATGCGATTAGCAGCCAGGTTCGGCAATATTACATTTTCATGCTGCTGCTGGAAGTGGGTATGCTGGGCGTCTTCCTGGCGCAGGATTTGTTCCTGTTCTACATCTTCTGGGAGTTCACCCTGGTGCCGATGTATTTCCTGATTGGCATTTGGGGCGGCAAAAACCGGGTGTACGCGGCCATCAAATTCTTCCTGTACACGATGGCTGGCTCGTTGCTGATGCTGCTAGGCATTTTGTACATGGGAATCACCAACGACACGTTCTCGCTGCCAGATTTGATTTCTGGGCGGGCGGCGTTTGCCGACGTGCAGAATTGGCTGTTCCTCGGCTTTGCCATCGCCTTTGCCATCAAAGTGCCGATTTTCCCCTTCCACTCCTGGCTGCCTGATGCGCATACGGAAGCGCCCACGGCTGGTTCTGTCATTCTGGCGGGTGTGCTGCTGAAGATGGGTACGTACGGTTTTATTCGGTTTAACCTGCCGCTGTTCCCGGAAGCGTCGGTGGAATTTGCGCCCGCGATTGCGGTGCTGGCCATTATCGGCATCATTTACGGCGCGATCGTGTCGTTTGCCCAGAAGGATGTGAAGAAGCTGGTGGCTTACTCCAGTATCAGCCATTTGGGGTTTGTGATGCTGGGTATTTTCTCGCTGAACAACCAGGGCATTCAGGGCGCGATTTTGCAGGGCGTAAACCACGGTATTAGCTCTGGCGCGTTGTTCTTTATTGTGGGTGTGCTGTACGAGCAGCGCCACACGCGTGAAATTAAAGAGTACGGCGGTGTGTGGAAGGCGATGCCGGTGTTTAGCGCGTTGACGCTGATTGTGACGCTGTCTAGCATGGGTTTGCCTGGGTTGAACGGCTTTGTGGGCGAGTTTACCATTTTGCTGGGTTCGATGGGGGCAGAGTCGCTAGGGGCCAGTCCGTGGATTTTCACTGCTTTTGCCACGACGGGCGTGATTTTAGCGGCCGTTTACCTGCTGTGGATGTTCCAACGGGTGTTCATGGGGCCGCTGGACAATCCGGCCAATGAGAAGCTGCGCGATTTGAACAGCGGCGAGCTGGCCATTATGTTGTCTTTCATGCTGTTTATTATTTGGATTGGGGTAGCGCCCTCTGGCTTCTTTAGCTTGATGGATGGGACTGTTTCAAAATTGGTGGCGGATATTGGTTCGGTGTTGCTTGCTGGCCAATGATCACGTAGGGGAACAGCTGACATCTCGACATTGACGCAGGCGGCGCTGGTGTGTACGATTGGTACACTCAGCGCCGTTTTTTCTTTTGAATTCTATGCAAAAACCGACTGAAGCTGCCTATTTTGTTCATATTAGCGATTCGCACATTGGGCCTACGGCCGTTTACAGCCGTCATGGTCATCAATCCCAACCGTGTGCCGAACGCGCCGTGGAAATCATCAACTGCCTCCCCATTGCGCCTGATTTTGTGATGCACACGGGGGATGTGGTGACAGAGCCGGATGTGCGTTCATATGAGCGGGCAGCCGAGATTTTTGGTCGGTTGAACGTGCCCATTTACTTTGCCACCGGCAACCACGACCGCGCGCGAGATATTCAGCGCTATTTGCCTATGGGGCCGCGACAGCCGCTATCAACCAACCTGGACGTGCTTTCTTATGCTTTTGAGGTGAAGGGGTACCGCTTTTTGGTGCTGGATGCGCGGGGGCCAGACGAGATTGATCCGCATGGGGTGCTACCGGAGGCGCAGTTGGATATGCTGCGAACAGAAGCAACCATGGCTGGCCCGCCATTGAGCGTTTTTCTCCACTTTCCGGTGCTGCCCATGAACTCGATCTGGATGGATGCGTACATGTTGGTGATTAACGGCGAGCAGTTGCACAAAGCATTGCTGCCGGCCCGGAACCGGCTGCGCGGCGTTTTTTATGGGCACATCCACCAATCTATGCAGACGGTGCGGGACGGGATTGTGTATACGGCCGTTCCCAGCCTCTTCTCCCAATTTTTTGCCTGGCCCAACGACACCATCGTGCGTGAAGACCCCGATTACCTACCCGGCTTCAACTTCGTCCACCTGCTGCCAGACCAGACAATTATCCATCAGCATACCTTTCCCCGTCCCTGAAATTAGTAAACAGTGTTCTTGCCGCCTATCAGTTTGACTGAAAAAAGAAAAGTAGACACAGATTTTCACAGATAAAAGCTAAAAAACAGTGTTAATCTGTGTAAATCAGTGTCCAATTCAGAAAGGGATATGTAGCAAGCGCAATGTTCAGTAATCAGTCAACGGGTTATGGTGCAGCCCTTTCTCATGAGCCGTCACTTTTTTATGCGGTGGTAAAATCGGGGCAGATTTGGCAGCAAGCAAAAGAGGTGAACCATGACGATTCAAACCGTGCGCGGGGTGTGCCCGCATGATTGCCCCGATACCTGTGGCTTTGTGACGGAAGTGGAAAACGGCCGTCCCGTTAACTTCTACGGCGACCCCGACCACCCCATCACCCAAGGCTGGCTGTGTGCCAAGGTACGGCCGTATCTCGACCACGTCACCCATCCAGACCGCCTCACCCACCCGCTGCGGCGCGTGGGGCCGAAGGGCAGCGGGCAATGGCAGCGCATTAGCTGGGACGAAGCCATCGGCGAGATTGGCAGCCGCTGGCGCGCCATTATCGCCGAGCATGGCGCGGAGGCGATTTTGCCCTACAGCTACAGCGGCACGCTCGGTTTGCTGCAAATGGGGGTGGTGAACGGCCGTTTCTGGAACAAACTCGGAGCCAGCCAGCTAGAGCGCACCATTTGTGGCGCGGCGGCCGAATTTGCCGTCGAGGCCACGCTGGGCAGCCGCCGCAGCCAGCCGTACGCCGACGTGCAGCACAGCCAACTGGTCATCATCTGGGGGCACAACCCCGTCAGCACCGCGCCCCACTTCATGCCCCACCTGCTCCAGGCGCGCAAAAACGGCACCCAGGTCGTCGTCATCGATCCGCGCCGCACCCGCACCGCCAAATTGGCCGATTGGCACCTCGCGCCCAAGCCCGGCAGCGATGGCGCATTGGCCCTCGGCCTGGCACAGCACATCGTGCAGAACAACTGGCACGACGCGGCCTGGCTGGCGCAGCACACCGTCGGCTGGCCCGAACTGCAAGCCCGATTGGCCGATTATCCGCTCGCGCGCGTCGCGCAAATCACCGGCCTGCCCGAAGACGACCTTGCCCGCCTGGCCCAGCTTTACGCCGAAAATAGCCCCGCCCTCATCAAAATTGCCGATGGCTTGCAGCGCAACTTTACCGGCGGGCAAACCGTCCGGGCCATTTGTGCCTTGCCCGCGCTGACGGGGCAGTACGGCCGTCTTGGTGGCGGTTTGGCCTACAGCACCAGCGGTTATTTGCAGTGGGATGGTGAGGCTGTAGGCAAAGCGTCTCACTGCCCGCCGCCGGGGCGCAGCGTGAACATGAACCGGCTGGGTGCTGCTCTGCTGGGCGAGGTGAGCGATCCGCCGATCCAGTCGCTGTTTGTCTACGGCTCGAACCCGGCGGCGATTGCCCCCAACGCCGGGCGCGTGGCTGAGGGCCTGCGGCGGGAGGATTTGTTCACCGTGGTGCACGAGCTGTTTATGACGGATACGGCCGTTCTGGCCGACATCGTCCTGCCCGCCACCAGCCAGCTAGAGCAAACCGACCTGCACAAAGCGTACGGCCACACCTACCTCACATACAATCAGCCCGCCATCCCGCCGCTCGGCGAGTGCAAGAGCAACTGGGAGGTGATGCAGCGGCTGGCCACCGAGATGGGCTTTAGCGAGCCGTGGCTGCACCAATCCGCCGACGAGGTGCTGGACGAGGTGCTGACGGCCACCGCTGCCAAAAATCCGGCGCTGGCGGGCATCACCCTGGCGCGGCTGAAGCAGGAAAACACGCTGCCGCTGGCCATTGCGCCAGCCGTGCCCTTTGCCGACGGCCGTTTCCCCACCCCCAGCGGCAAAGTTGAACTGTATTCACCAACGATGGCCGCGATGGGGCTGGACCCACTGCCCGGCTGGCAGGCTGATTTTGATTCTGGCGGGCAGGATGGGGAACAGTTGAACGGCCGTTTCCCCGCCAATGAAGCCTTTACCCTCATCTCCGCTGCGGCGCACCATTTTGTCACCAGCACCTTTGCCAGCCAGGCCGATTTGCTGGCGCGGGAAGGGGAGCCATTTGTGGAAATCCATCCCGACGATGCGGCCCGGCACAACGTTCAGACGGGCGATTGGGTGCGGTTGGAAAACGGCCGTGGCTGGTGCGATCTCCAGGCCAGAGTGACCGACGGGGTGCGGCGCGGCGTGGTGGCCTCGCCGAAGGGGCGGTGGGGGAAGATGGGCAACGGCCGTACCGTCAACTGGCTCACCTCGGATGCGTTGGGCGACATGGCCGGGCAATCTACTTTCCACAGCAGCCGCGTCTGGCTGCGCCGCCTGGCCCCATCTGCCAGCGAGTAAGCCCAGAATCATAGAAGGATATCGATGAGAAAATTATTTCGTTTTAATTTGAGTTTGTTTTTGTGGTTGCTGCTTTTTGTGGCCGTGGGCTGCGGCCGTGGCAGCGATGCGCCAGACCCCACCCAGCCAGAACAGGAAGTGGTGTCGGCAGAGTCTGCCTACATCATCGGGCGTTGGGAAGTGAATGACGGCCGTTTCGGCCATAAAATTTTCGACTTTCAAGAAGACGGCCGTTTGCTCATTGAAGATGTTGAAAGCCCCGAAACGATCGAAATGAGCTATCTGTTTGTTGCCGAAACCTCGCTGGTTTTGTCTGGTTACGACGAATTTAACGGGGCAGCCACGGTTGCCTTTTTTGCAGACAAGATGGATTTCACCATCACCTTCGATGGCAGCATTTTTGCCGAGCTGTACGAGTTTACCCGCCTCCCTGAGGGCGGCGGGTAGTTTTGCGGGGAGAACATCATGCGAATTGTCATCATTGCTTTGGGTAGCCGGGGCGACGTGCAGCCGTACGTGGCGCTAGGCAGAGGGCTGCATGCCGCTGGTCACGAAGTGCGCCTTATGACCCACGATGCGTTTGAAACAATTGTTACGGCCCACGGCCTGCAATTTTGGATTGCTCGCGGCAATGTGCAGGCCGTCGCCGAAAGTGAAGAGATGCGGGCACTTCTGGAGAAGGGCAACTTTTTGGCCATCTCTGCCAAAACCGCCCAAGCGGCCCAAAAAGCATCT
The DNA here is from genome assembly GCA_016713825.1 of Candidatus Leptofilum gracile. Taxonomy (GTDB): domain Bacteria; phylum Chloroflexota; class Anaerolineae; order Promineifilales; family Promineifilaceae; genus Leptofilum; species Leptofilum gracile. Next base: position 349,493 of record JADJOJ010000011.1, read on the forward strand.
TTGGAATGGGCTGAGGATGGCCTGGCTGCCTGCGCCGGGGCCGATTTGCTCATTGCGGGCATTGGGGGGCTGTTCATTGGGCTGTCGCTGGCGGAAAAGCTGAGGCTGCCGCTGCTGCAAGCGTATGTGGCTCCATTTTCACCCACGCGTGACTTTGCCGGAGTGCTGCTGCCGCGCCCTGTTCCCACCTGGCTCAACCGTCTTTCTCACCATGCCGTCCGGCAAATTATGTGGCAGGGGGCGCGCAAGGCCGATAACTTGGTGCGGCAGCAGGTGCTGGGGGTGCCCAAAGCCCGCTTTTTTGGGCCGTATGCTTCTGCCCAAACGCGGGGGCTGCCCATTTTGTATGGGTTTAGTCCGGCAATTGTTGCGCCGCCAGCCGATTGGCCCCGTGAGGCCAGGGTAACAGGCTACTGGTTTTTGGCGGCCGAAACAAATTGGTCGCCACCGCCTGCGCTGGTTGATTTTTTGGCGGCAGGCCCGCCGCCCGTTTATGTGGGCTTTGGCAGCATGACCAACCGTAAACCGGAAGAAACGGCCGCTCTGGTTACAGCGGCGTTGGCCCAAACGGGGCAGCGCGCCGTGTTGATGTCTGGTTGGGGTGGGTTGCAGGCGGCCGAACTGCCCGACAGCATCTTCATGCTAGAGGCTGCGCCGCACGATTGGCTGTTTGCACGCATGGCGGCGGTGGTGCACCACGGCGGTGCGGGCACCACCGCCGCCGGGCTGCGGGCGGGCGTGCCGTCGATCATTGTGCCCTTTTTTGCCGATCAGCCGTTTTGGGGGAACCGGATAGCCCATTTAGGCGTAGGCCCGCAGCCGGTGCCGCGGCAGCAGCTTACGGTGGGTCGGTTGGCGGCGGCGATTGAAACGGCCGTAACCAACCCCCAAATGCGCCAGCGCGCCGCCGACCTGGGCCAGCAGCTTCAGCAGGAAGATGGCCTGGCCAGGGCGGTGGCCATTGTGCAGCAGGTGGTGGCGCAGTTGTGAGCCGCAGATTGTGTTCAGTTCAATCCGTGGCCCTTCCCTGCCAATTTGTAACTATACAGACCCTAAGAGTTTTCACTCGACTAATTTGTCAAAAACCCTTTGGGTCTCGTCGGGACACCTGAATAGTTACGCCAATTTTTGGGTTAAGCGTTGGTTTTTACCGATGCGCCCGCACCCACGCATCAAATTCGTGCAGCAGGTGTTCTTTTACGCCAGGTTCTACGCCTGCGGCCAGGAAGGCGTTGCGGGCCAGGCGGGCCAATCCGGCAGCATCGTAGCCGAATTCGCGGGCGAGGAGGGTGTATTCTTGCACCAGGTTGGTGTTGAACTGGGGCGGATCGTCGGTGTTGATGGTGATAAATAAGCCGCGATCGTCCAGTTGGCGGATGGGATGTGCAGCCAGGTTGGGGAAAACGTTGAGGCAGATGTTGCTGGTGATGTTGATCTCCAGCGGAATTTGCTGCACTTTTAGGGTGGCCAGCAGGCCGGGGTCTTCGATTGCCCGTACGCCGTGGCCAATGCGGTCTGCTTTTAGCGCGTTGAGGCTGCCCCAAATGCTTTCTGGCCCAGCGGTTTCTCCGGCGTGGGGTACGCTGAGCAGCCCGGCGGCTTTGGCTTTTTCAAAGGCGTGGGCGAAGCGTTCTGGCGGGTAGCCTACTTCGTAGCCGCCCAGGCCAAATCCAACCACGCTTCCTTTTTCTTTGCCTTCCAGGGCGTAAGCGAGGGTTTTTTCAGCGGCGGTGGGGTCGTAACTGCCGTCGGGGTTGTCGGTGAAGTTGCGGGCAATGTCGAACACCCAGCGCATCTCGACGCCGAATGCTTCTTTGGCCTGGATACGGCCGTTCTCTAACCCCCGGAACAGTTCGGCAAAATCTAGCCCCTTGTTTTGGTAATGGGTGTGGGTGTAGGGGGTGACAGTAAGCTCGCGGTAGCGGATGTTTTGCGCGGCCATGTCGGCCCCGTTTTCATACACAATCAGGGCAAAATCATCGGCAGTGCGGATTAAATCCTGGATGGTGAGGTAGATTTCTACAAAGTGGGGGAAGTCAACAAATTTGAACCATTTGCGCAGACCTTCTTCGGTATCGCTGGGCAGGGTGTTTACCTTGTTGTGCCTTCTGGCCAGTTCCAGCACGGTTTTAGGCTGGATAGCGCCTTCGAGATGGATGTGCAGCTCGGCCTTGGGCATCTGCTGGATGAAGTTGGTCAGCTTGTCGGATAGTTGTGTCATAAATTAGCGCTGTCGGTGAATGGCAAGCCATTCATCTAGGGTTACTGTTTCGGCCCGGCGACGGCCGTCTACACCTGCGGCTTGCAATACGGCCGTTACTTCGTCCTGATTATACCCTAATTGTCGCAAATTGTTTTTCAACTGTTTCCGTTTTTGGCTAAAACCGGCTTTTACCAGGGCGAAGAATTTTTTTTCTTCGGCAAAGGGCAGCAGGGGTTCTGGGAAGAGCGTCAGGCGCAGGACGGCCGAATCTACATCGGGGCGGGGCCAGAAAGCGCCGGCTTTGATATTGCTGATCAGTTCGGGCACGGCGTACAGCTGGGTGCTGACGGCCAGCAGGCTCATGTTGGGGGGAACGGCCGTTACTCGCTCGGCCACCTCTTTTTGCACCGTCATCACGACGGTGGTGGGCTTTTGCTGGGCCGAAAGCAGATGGCGCAAGATGGCCCCGGTGATGTAATACGGCACGTTGGCGACAACTTTGTACGGTTGTGCAAACAGCGCATCCAGATTTTGCTCTAAAATATCGCCGTGAATAAGGCGCACGTTGTCAAAGTAGGCCAGTTCATGGGCCAAAATGGGCAGGAAGCGCTGGTCTAGCTCAACGGCCGTTACGGAAGCGGCCGTTTTTGCCAACACCCGCGTCAGGCTGCCCAGCCCAGGGCCAATTTCTAGCACTGGTTCAAACGGGGTTACTGCGGCCGCCGCCACAATGCGCGCCAGCACGTTTTCATCGAACAAAAAATTTTGCCCCAGGCTCTTTTTGGGTTCGATTTGGTATTGAGTGAGGAGCTGTTTTGGGTGCATTTTTGGTAATTGGGTAATTAAGTAATTGGGTAATTAAGCAATCCAATTACTCAATTACCTAATTACTCAATTACTTCTTAGGGCAGATTGGTTGGTAGCAAATAGTTAATATCGTCTGGTGCGGGTATGGGGGTGAGGTAGTACACATCCACATAGCCAGACCAGCTGACGTACGCATCTTCGTCGTAGCCCAGGTCGATCCAGCGGCCGCGCACGCCGCCGCCGGTGTCGCCGGCAAAGCCTACGCCATAGCCGGGCACGTACACGTTGGAGCGGAAGGGCACCACGTTGCGGTCGATGGCCACCACGCCGGTGCCTGCGGGCCGTCCGCTGGCGGTGATGCCATATTGCGGATGCTCTGGCGTTTTGCCGGAGCTGGCGGCAGTATACGAGGTGACCCGCATGCGCACCACGCGCCAATATTCCAGCGGTCCTTGTGGCGTGTCTACGGTGCGAATGTTGATTTTGGTGCCGTAGCCGATGACCTGGTTGACGGGCTGCAAGGCGACCCATTCCCCGTCTACCGTTTGGCTGACTTCGATGCCGTTTTCATAGCGCAGGCGTACTCGCTGCCGCATAATGCCGGGTTGGCCCAGGCTGACAACGGCCGTTGTGTCCAAATCTAGCTGATCGGATGCTTGCCATAGGGTTTGGTACGGAATGGGCTGGTCTTCCAGGCGAAAATCTTCTGTGACGCGGATTACCTGGACGGTGTCGTTGGCTTTTAGCGGCGTGTCTGGGCCGGGGATGGTGTAATCGTACCCCACCAGCCCGATGCCCGCTTCGGCGAGCACGTCTAGCACGCTGGTATGATGGCTGCGAATTTGGGTGATACGGCCGTCTACCATAATCGTCAGCGGGACGGAGCGCTGTACCTGGATAAACATGTTGGGTTGCAGCCACGCCCCCAGCGGCGGCTCTACGCCGTCGGTGGCGTACACGGCAATGCCCGCCTCGGCCAGCGCCGCGCCGACGGTTTGGGTGGCGGTGCGCACCGTTTGCTGGTCGCTGCCGTTGAGAATGGTGATGGTGACAAAACGGCCGATTTCCAACGTTTGGGGCAGGGGGGTCTGGTCTAGCATGGCAAAGGAGACGGGCTGGCCATCGGCGGCGATCTGGTCGGTGCGCTGGGGCAGCAGGCCAAACTCTGCCAAAAACGGGCCGATGGTGGGTTGGCGGGTCCAGTACGTTTGGGTGCCTGCTTCTGAGCGCACGGTGACGGCTTGGGCGCGGATGATTTGGATGGCGGTGGCAGGAACGGCCGTGTCGGCCACATCTGGCACCACCAAATCTTCAGGGCGCGTTTCTAGATTGGCAGCAGCAAGCACCTCAGCCACAGTGGCGTAGCGTCCCGTAACGGTGTGTGGCGGCAGTTCATCTACGTAAACCGTGTACGTTTCCTGGGTGGCAGCATACCCGGCGGCCACCACGCCCCCCAGTGCCAGCAGAAAAACAATGACGGCCACAATTTTTTTACCGCTATTCAGTAAATGCATTGCTCCAGAAAAACCTTATTTTTTGCCTGTTAATCCCGCGCAGGCGGGAATCCATATCAAATCGGTGGTGGATTCCCGTTTTCACGGGAATGACAACTGTGTGAGAAAATTTCTCATCACAAAAAGGAATAAAAAAAGAGATTGGAGATTATCTTTACGTGAATCTCCAATCTCTAATCTTCAAGTCAAAATGCTGTCTTTGTGTGCATAAGACCGATGACCACCAGGTGGTCCTGGGCACCCGAAAGTGATGCCTTAGCGCTGCTTCCTTCCGGACCTGACGCGGTTCGACAGCTTTCGCCGCCAGGGACCCAATGATCACCGGTCTTATGCACACAAATTGTTAAACGATACCAATGGGATCGTAACAAAACTCTTGAGGATGAGCAAATTTGGCAAAAAAACCGCCAACTAAATCGATCCGCCTGAAATTTGAATCAAGTTTTGCAGGGCGTCTTCATCCAAAATGGTGAATTTGCGCCCGCCGATCTTCACCCAGCCTGCACGCCGGAAGCGCCCCAGCGCTTTGTTGATGCTTACGCGGGTAGCCCCCGTCATTTCTGCCAGATCAGTTTGAGTTAACGAAAGGTCGATACGAATGCCATCATCTGTTTTGATGCCGTGTTGGGCGGCCAATTGCAGCAGCTGGCGAGCCAGCCGGGCGGGCAAATCCAGGAAAAAGATGTCGCTAATCTGGTTGTTGAGCCGCCGGATGTGTTGGGCCAGGGTGTGCAGCACGTGCAGGGCAAAATCGGGGTTGTCGCCAATGTAGCGAATGAACTCTTCACGGTGCAGGGTAAGTGTTTCCGTTTCTTCCAGCGCTTCGGCGGTGGCGGAGCGGGGCGAATCATCGAGCAGGGCGAGCTCGCCGAAAAAATCGCCTGCGCCAAAAATTGCCAGCATTGCTTCCTGCCCGTCTAGGGTGGAATGGGTGATTTTCACTTTGCCTTTGGTGATGATGTACAGCAGTCCGCCGGGATCGCCGTGGTGAAAAATGACCTGGTCGGGACCAAAGCGCCGCAAAACCAGCCGTTTAGACAGATTTTTGGCTTCCTCATCCTGCAAGTTGTTGAAAAACGGTACAAGCTGAAGGGCTTGCTTGGCGGCGTATTTCTGATTTCTCATAACGTCTCATCCTGTAGGTACACACAAACTATTCGGTTTGGCCAGCAATTAACGGAGCGGTCAATTGCTGCTGGCTAATTGTATCTCATCGTAAACATGATCCAAACTAAGTTTTACCTGTTTTTTGAGCCACTCGGCGGGTAATGGGGGGGTGGGGTATTGGGATAAGATGTCGAACAGGAAATTTTGGATCTCTTCGCGAGGGCGCTGGTCGGCCAGATGGGTTTGCAAGCGTTGGCGCATGGTTTGGATGTAGTGGGCAACGGCCGTTACCAGTTCCATGCCGCCTTGTTTGCCGCGACCGGGCACGATGTGGCGCACGGGGTCGGGCCAGGTTTGCATTTGTTGGAGGGTTTGCAGCCAAACGGCCGTATCTGCCTCAGCGAGTAGTGGGGGCATGTCTGCCACCACGCAATCGCCCGTGAACATGACGCCGCTTTCGGGCAGGTAAACGCCGATGCTGCCTGCCGTGGGGCCAGAAGTGGCAAATAGCTGGATTTCTTGCCCCCCTTTCCACAGCTGCATCAGTTTGGTAAAGCTCAGGCTGGGGTGCTCAACCGGGCTTTGGCTGAGCTCGCGGCCTAGTTCTGGGTTGCGGCTGGCCAGGCTTTCGAGCAGCGTTTGTGGGTATCGCTTATCGTAGCTGCGCAGGCGATCGGCCGTGCTTTCGTGGGTGATGACGGGGGCATTGAGCCAGCGCGCATTCAAAATGCGGTCCCCGTGAGAATCGGTGAGAATGGTGTACTGCACCGAGCGCGGCGAGAGCGCATGCAGGCGCATGGCCCAATCGCGGGCCTGGCGCGGGTAGGAGGGCACGTCGATGGCGATGATGCCACGCCGGGTGCGCACGGCGCCCACGTTTACGCCGTCGTATTCTGTTTCTATAAAAACATTTTCTGCAATTTCTAGCATAGGTTTCCTGTCATTCTTTAGCGAATTTGGCCTAGCAGCAGCCGTTCTGCCTTGTCTATGGCTTGTTGCACCCGTTCTTTGTCGGTGCCGGGACCACCGCCCTGGGCCATCATGGCGGACCCACCCCCTGCGGCCGACCCTAAAACTTGCAGGGCAGATTTAATAAGCTGGTTCATTTCGCCTGGGGCATCTTGGGAGCGGCAAAAGAGCAGTTGGGATTTTTGGCCAGCCAGCCCAAGCAAGGCTATCACCTGCCCGCTTTGGCTGAGGTGGCTGCCCAGCACGCGCAGCTGCCCTGGGTCAATCTCTTCGGTGGTGAAGACGCGGGTGATAACGGCCGTATTTCCCACCATCTTGCCCTTTTTTAACAACGTGTCTGCTTCAAAATAAAGCAGCTGTTCCTGCTGCTTTTTCAGCCGTCGCCGGGCGTCTTTTAGCTCTTCTCTGGTGCGCAGCACGCTGGGGAGAAGATCGTCTGTACCGGTGGTTAATTCGGCCGTTAGCTGGTTGACGAGGCTGTTTTTAAGTCGGTAATCGTGCAATGCTCGTTGGCCGCAGGCAAACTCTACGCGCAGCTGGTTATTTTGTCGCTCTAGCTTCACAATTTTGATGATGCCCACGGCTCCGGTTTGGCTCACGTGGGTGCCGCCGCAGGCTGTCAGGTCGAACTTTTCAATTTCGATGAGGCGCAGCGTGCCCTGGCGTACCGGGGGCAGCTTGCGCAGCGCTAATTTTTGGGCTTGTTCCAACGTGACGCTGCGAATGTGAATGGGGCGATTTTGCCAGATGATCTGGTTTGCCAGAAACTCGGCTGCTTCTACCTGGCTGGGGCTAAGCTGGCTGGTGTTCAGGTCTATGGTGAGGCTGTTGTCGCTCAGGTGAAAGCCTATCGTTTCTGCCTGGGCAATTTGAATGAAGGCCTGGGAAAGGATGTGCTGGCCAGTATGCTGCTGCATGTGGTCGAAGCGGCGGGGCCAGTTGAGTTGCCCGGCGATTTTGTCATCCCACAGGCTGGTGGTATCTAGCCAATGGAGGAGTGCTTCATCTTTTTCGCGGATGGTGACGTCGGTTACGGGGATATTGTTGATTGTGCCGGTATCGAAGGGTTGCCCGCCGGAAGTGGGGTAGAAGTAGGTTTGATCCAGGACAACGGCCGTTTGCCCGTTGTTGTTCCTTACCCGTTCTATAATGTTCGCTTCAAAGTGCGTGGTGTACGCGTTTTGGTAGTAGAGCCTTTTGCTTGTCATGCCACAATTTCCACCAGGTGGGAAGAATGCATTGGGCTGGTGAGGCAATAAAAAGTGAAATCCTCTCGCCAGCAAACAGGGCAGCGTGGTTGCTATCTTTCCGCTTTATTTGGTTTCTGCCCCTTTGTGTATGCGGACAATAATACCAGAATAATGCGCTGGTGCATCTATGTAGTTAAAAAAAGCTGTGGGGAACGGCCGTTTGCCGGAGCAAACCAGGGGTAATTATTCTTGCGCCAGGGGTAAGGTAAAGCTAAAACGGGCCCCGCCAGAGGGTGCATCATCGACCCAGATACGGCCGTTGTGCGCCTCTACCGCCAACCGACAAAATGCCAGCCCCAGCCCCAATCCTTTGGCATGGCTATCTTTAGATTGAATACGCTCAAATTTTTCAAAAATGGATTCACGATACTGTTTGGGAATGCCCTTGCCCTGGTCGCACACAGAAATAAGCAGCCGCTCTTGTTCTGCTTGCACCTGGCCAGTGAGGGTAATGGTTTGATCTTCAGAACTGTATTTGAGGGCGTTGTTGATTAGATTCACCAAAACGCGCCGAATCATATCTTCTTCCACATACAGTTGCGGCAAGTTATCTGGCAGATGGTTGGCAAAATGAACGCGCCGTTGCTCAAAATTCGGCCGTTCAATTTCAATCACTTCCTCCACCAAATAGTTAATATTGACCCGAACTTGTTCTGTGATAGGTTGACCAGCTTCCAATCGATTGATATCTAGCAGCGAGCGAATGAGCGTTTCCAGGCGACGGCTGCTGCGGCGGGCGATATCCAGCATGGCATACAGCGGCGAATTGGCTGATTCAGGTGGGATTTCGTAAGCCAGCAGTTCCAGACTAGAAATAACATTGCCCAGCGGGCTTTGCAGGTCATGAAAGAGCATGGCGGTTAAATCTTCCCGCATTTTTTCCAGTTCTACCTGTTCGGTAATGTCATGGTGAATCCATTGCAGCAGTTGGTCGTCACCGTGCAGGGTGCGCTTGGTGTACACTTCCATAGGAATGGGGGCAGCATTTTTGGCGCGCACTTTGCTTTGGAACATCAACACTTTGTCGGAGCGGATTTTTTTGGCTTTGGGGAGTACGGCCGTATCCGGATGCAAATCCTGAATAGACATATGCAGCAGCTCGGCCCGGCTGTAGCCCAACATATCAGACGCCCGCCGATTTGCTTCTACAATCCGGCCCCGCATATCAGTCAAAATAATCGGATCGACGGTGTCCTGGAACAGGCTAATGTAGCGCGACTCCGCCGCCACCGTTCTGGCATACTGTTGGGCATTGGCAATCGCCGTGCTGGCGATATTCGCCAGGTTTACCAACACATCCAGATCTTCCTCGGTAAACGTGCCATCGCTGGGGTTGATTGCCTGAATGGTGCCCAGTACATCACCCTTGAAGATCATTGGCGCACAAATCATGGCCAGCGTGGCATACCCGGTTCGTTCATCCCCCAAATGATGGAAGCGTGGGTCTAGCCGGGTATCGGCAACCAGCGCTGGCTCCGAATGTTGCATTACCCAACCAGAAAGCCCTTGATTACTGGGCAGCCGCAGCCCCACAATTTCTTTGGCCCCAATGCCCTCAGCTACCTGGTAGACCAGTTCATTGGTTTGGGCATCAACTAACGCAATCGAAATAGCTTCGGCATTCAAAAAGTCGTTCATCTGTGCCAGCAACGATTGCATGATTTCGTTAATGTCTAGCGAAGAATTGATGACTCGGCTTGCCTCATTCAGCAAGGCAGAGATTTTTAGTTGGCGTTGCGAAGCTTCATAAAGCCGGGCATTTTCGATACTGCTGGCTGCCTGGTTAGAAATAGCGGTTAGCAGGTTTAAATCACTGTCGTCAAACTGATTTTTGCCAGGCTTGTGGATGGTGATTGCGCCAATGATGCGATTGCGCACGGAGAAGGGGGTGCAAATAACAGACCATGCTTCATGACTGGTGCTGTGCCCCGGACGCGGCAGCCAGCGTTCATGGTTTTGCGTATCGTGAATGATAAGTGGTTCGTGGTTGCGGATCACCCAACCAGCAACCCCGTTGTCCATAATGGTGTCCAGAAACTCTTCGGCTTGCCCAGGCTGGGTATTTTCGGCCGTTGACCAGGCATACTCCACCTTGAGCGCTTCGTTGACTACAAGGATGCTGCCTTCGTGTGCTTCGAGCTGTTGTACAGACAAATTGAGTACCCGGGGGAGGATTAGATTGATATTGAGGCCGTCTGCTTCTACCTGTTTGAGCATGTCGTTAACGACATAGAGGGTATGCAGTCGGTCGCTGTCTCTCAGTTCCGGGGCGTATTCTGCATCTTGAATAGAGTGATCCATTGGAAACATAATACCACGATACTTAGCTAAATAACTACAATCTAGTTTACAGCTTGCTGATTTTGACCGTGTAAAGTGTGTAACAATACGGGCTAGGTAGGTTTGTCACGGCCGTTTCTGGTAGCTTTGTTTATTTTCTCATCTCTGTTCATCAAACCAATTGAAGGCTGGGGATAACATCTATGTTTAAAGTGTCTCGACGGCCGTTTATAAACTGCCAGTGGGCTGCGGCACCTATCATAGCTGCATTATCTGTACAGAGTATAGGAGGAGGGTACCGTACGGGCAGGGGAAGCTGGGCTTTCATTGTTTGCCGCAGCTCCCGGTTAGCCGAGACGCCACCTGTTAGATGAACGGCCGTTACCCCATGCGCTTCAGCGGCGCGGGCGGTTTTGGTAACCAGGGCATCGATGACGGCCGTTTGGAAGCTGGCGGCCAAATCGGCCACCGGCAGCTTGTTTTTGTCGAAATGTTTAATCTGGCGGGAAACGGCCGTTTTTAACCCACTAAAGCTAAAGTTATAGCCATCTTCCATCACCGCACGCGGAAATTTGTAGGCCGCTGCATTGCCCGTTGCCGCCAATTTATCAATGGCTGGCCCGCCTGGGAAGGGTAGCCCCAACAGCCGCCCCACTTTATCAAACGCTTCACCGGCGGCATCATCCAGCGTGCCGCCCAGATGTTGGTATTGGCCATGCCCGGTCATCAGGTACAGCTCGGTGTGGCCGCCGCTGACTACCAGCGTCAGGAGGGGGAACGCAATTTCCTCGACTTGCTCGGTGAGCCAGAGCGAATAAATGTGCCCTTCGATGTGGTTGATGCCCAAAAATGGCTTGTTGCGCGCCAGCGCCAGCCCCTTGGCCATGTTGACCCCCACCAGCAGAGACCCCACCAAACCCGGCCCCCGCGTGACGGCGATGCAGTCGATATCATCCAGACCCATGTGGGCTTCTTCCAGCGCTTGCTGCACCACGGCATGAATTACCTCAATGTGGCGGCGAGAAGCCACTTCCGGGAAGACGCCGCCAAATTGGGCGTGCAAATCTATCTGGCTGGCAATGACGTTGCTGAGGATGGTACGGCCGTCTTCCACAACGGCCGCAGATGTTTCATCACACGATGTTTCGATGGCCAGGATACGGCTGTGCTGGTTTTTGGTAGTCATACTATTTGCCGACTCTTCGTTAAATGACAAACTGGTGATTGAAAGTGTATCACTATTTCCAGCCCCGCTTGTCAGGTTTCGTTTATAGATATTATTATAAAAGCTTATGAAAGGCGCGTATATAAAAGTACTATGCCACTGCACAGTTTACCAATGATTGCAGTAAGATTTCAACCTGTTGCGGCAAGATGGTGCGGGGATCGATGAGGAAACGGCCGTCCTGAATGCGCCCAATCACCGGCACTTTTTGCTGGCGCAGGCGGGCTGCCAGTTCGTCTGGGTTGCTGTGGTGGATGGCAATAACGCGGCTGGGCAGGCTGGTGCCGGGCAAACTGCCGCCGCCGACGGTGGAACGGCCGTCTACCACCTCTGCCCGAATGCCCTGTTCCTGCAATCGCGCTGCCCAGGTATCTGCCTCTGGGCCGATTTGCTCCAGCGGGCGGGCAATCATGCGCCAGACGGGAATCTCTTCTAGCGCATTTTCCGTGAGATAATGCGTCAGCGTGGCGGAGAGCCCTGCCAGGCAGAGCTTGTCGGCGCGCACGGCGCGGGCCAGCGGGTGTTTTTTGAGCCGGGCCACCAGCGCCTGCCCCCCCACCAAAATGCCCGCCTGCGGCCCGCCCAGCAGCTTGTCGCCGCTGAAGGCAACCACGTCGGCCCCGGCGGTCAGCCCGTCCAGCACGGTTGGTTCCGGTTCCAGGCCGTAGGGGCTGCTGTCTAGCAGCGCCCCGCTGCCCTGGTCGTACAGCAGCGGTAAATTGTGCTCGTGGGCCAGTTCGGCCAGTTCCGCCAGCGTCGGTTCGCTGCTGAAGCCGATGATTTTGTAGTTGGAATGATGGGCGACCAGGATGGCGGCCGTATTTTCGGTAATCGCATTTTGGTAATCGCGCAGATGGGTGCGGTTGGTGGTGCCCACTTCCACTAACTTTGCCCCAGACTGGGCCATCACGTCTGGAATGCGGAAGCCACCACCAATTTCTACCAGCTGCCCCCGGCTGATGATCACTTCTTTGCCCTGGCAGAGCGCGGTGAGCATGAGCAAAACGGCCGCTGCATTATTGTTCACCACCAGCCCAGCTTCTGCCCCCGTAATGCGGGTGAGCAGCTGCTCGGCATGCACGGTGCGGGAGCCACGCTGGCCGCTGGGCAAATCATATTCCAGCGTGCTGTACCCTTTGGCGGCGTCCTCGATGGCGGTTTGGGCGGCGGCGCTGAGCGGGGCGCGGCCCAGGTTGGTGTGCACAATCACGCCCGTGCCGTTGATAACCGGTTGCAGGGTGGGGGCCAGGTAGCTTTCCAGCCAGAGCCGGGCTTCGTCTACCAGGACGGCGTTCATGGGTGCATAGCTGGCCTTGCCGCTAAGAATGGCGCTGCGGGCGGCCTCGATGCTTTGGCGTAGGCTTTCTACGGTGAGGGAACGGCCGTATGCCAGCATCATATCCACCGCCAGTGATGTATTCAACAAACGGTCTACGCTGGGGAGTTCACGGAGTAGTTTTTGGGTGTTTTCTTCTGTCACTGTTTTGCTCTGAAGTGTTCCGTAAACAGTAATCAGTAATCAGTGTTCAGTTAAACTATGTACTGATTACTGACTCACTGAATACTGGTTACTGCAAATTCGCTTGCGCGGTGCGGCTGCGAATTTGCATTAAAAGTTCAAATAAAATCAAGACTGCCGCTACCAACAAGGCCACTGCCAGACCAAACGCCCGGTTCATTTGCAGCCAGAGGCAAAACGCTACCCAAACGCCAACGGACATTGCCTGGCGCAGGGCCACCATCAGCCGGGAGGATTCAATGTGGCCAAAGCGGCGATCTGTGTAGGCGGTGAAGCGGCGGTTGAGCAGGTAAGAGATGGGCAAAGCGAGGCCGGTAACGGCCGTTAACACCGTCGCCAAAAAGACCAGAATAATCTCAAAATTGGCCGCCTCCAGCAGCGAGGCAGCGTCGGCGCGGCCTTCGGTGGCGGCGCGAACCAGGTCTAGCCGGTTGATGTCGATGGGCCACCAACTGTTGACCACGTACTCCATCGCCAGCAGCCCAATGGCTACCAATAGCACACCCAAAATTAGCGAGGAGATAAAGCCAAACCGATCATTTCCTTCCATAACACCAATTATACCTTGTTTGCAATTTCCTCAAGCGTGGCTCGATTAAAGTTTGTTTTATGGGTCAACATCAATTAGTGTGCTAGCAAGATTAAAAATCAAAGATTTTGCAGATTTTTAATCTTTTCAATCTGCGAAATTTGCTGATTTTCATGGGTCTTTAGGATTTGGCGGGGTCAGGCTAATTCGTTGCTAACCCCAGGAAATCCCAAAGAGTCCTTTTCATTCATGGTGGTCAACGACGGTTGGAGTCGTCTCTTGTGCCGATCATGGATTCCCGCATTCGCGGGAATGACATTTGCATTTAGTTTATCCTAATCAGCGCCCCATTTTTTGAGGAGTGTTAGCAGGGCCTGGCCGTACGCTTCGTTGGGGTCAACGGCCGTAAATTGCAAATTTGCCCCATTCAACGAAATTTCACAAACGTAATTCTCATCTTGCCGTCGCAGCTGGTGGAAACGGCCGTTTCTCACCCCCAACTCCTCTTCCAACTTTTCCCGCAGCTGGCTTTCCGTCGGCAGCCAGACCGCTTCGTGGGTTAGCAAATAATCCATCGCCCACTCAGACGTGCCGTGGAACATCACCGCAGGCCAGCCGCGCAGCAGTTCCATCGTTACCATCATGTCGGAGAGAACGAAGATACGGCCGTCCATATCCCGCTCTGGAATGGCAAAAAAATCATGTATCGAGGTGTGCCACACCAACCCCGCTTCCTTCAACTGCACCGCCAACGCCTGAGAAATCATCTAACTTCCTTATTCTGGCCCTCTCCCTGGCCTGATCCCCCCTCCCATCGGGAGGGGGTTAGGGGGAGGGAAAAAGCCCTTGCCAATAACCGCTCTCGAACATATGATCCAAAACGCATGAACGAAACCTTCACCCATCTACGCCTCCATTCCCATTATACCCTGTTGGGCGCAACTGCCACCGTGGAACAGCTCGTCGCCCGCGCCGCTGCCGAGCAGATGCCTGCCCTGGCGCTCACCGACGGGGCGGCGCTGTACGGGGCAGTTGCCTTCAACCGCGCCTGCCTCGCCGCCAACATCCAGCCGATTTTGGGCCTGACCGTGCGCCTGACGCTGCCAGAGGCGGTGAATCTGCCCGGCCCCGGCTGGGGGGAGCTGGTGCTGCTGGCCAAAGATGCCGTGGGCTACCGCTCGCTGTGCGGCCTCTCGTCGCTGGTGCAGGGGAGCGGGCAGCGGGAGCAGATTTTGCAGCAGGGGTTGGCGTGGGATGCGTTACGGCCGTTTACTCCCCACCTCATCGCCATCGACAGCGGCAAAACCGGCTGGCTGGCCCGATTGGTGGCTGCCGGGCGGCCTAAACTGGCGGCGCGGTACGCCTCCCGCCTGGCCGGGCTGTTTGAGGAAGATGGCTACCTGGGCGTGACGATTCAGCAGCCTGCTGACGTGGCGCTGGCGCAGCAAGCCAGCGGCGTGGCGGCCCGATTTGGCTTGCAGGCGGCGGCGCTCCAGCCCGTTTTTTGCCTGGCGCCAGACGAAGCCCCCCGCCTGCGCCTGCTGGCGGCGATTGACCAGAACTGCCACATCGCCGAGGTGGCTGCGGAACATTTGCCCGGCGGCGGTGCGCCGGAGGCGGAGCTGCATTGGCTTTCGGCGGCCACGGTGGCCGAGCGATTTGCCGATTTGCCCGAAGCTGTAGCCACGGTGGGCCAGATCGTAGCCAAATGCAAACCGGCGCTGCCAGACGGCCGTCCTATCTGGCCCAAATTAGATTTGCCAGCAGAACAACCTGTTGAGGACGCGCTGGCGGAGGCGGCACAGGCGGGAATGCGGGAAAAATACGGTCACTCTCCCCAAACACCCATCACCGACCGCCTGGAAAAAGAACTCGCCTCCATCAATCGGCACGGCTTTGCCCCGCTTTTTTTGCTGGTGGCCGACATTACCCGCTTTGCCCGCGAAACGGCCGTTCCCGTCAACACGCGCGGCAGCGTGGCCAACTCGCTGGTGGCCTACTGCCTGGGCATCACCCAGGTGGACCCCATCGCCAACGAGCTGCTGTTTGAGCGCTTCCTCAACCCCGCCCGCGCCAATCTGCCCGACATTGACCTCGATTTTTGCAGCCGCCGCCGCGACGAGGTGCTGCATTACGTGCGGCAAAAGTACGGCGAAGACCGGGTCGCCCTGGTGGCCACCATCAGCACCATGCAGCCCAAATCGGCCGTGCGCGAGACGGCCAAAGCGCATGGCCTGCCCGAAACCGAAATCAAGGCGCTGACGGCGCTGCTGCCTCGTGGCTGGCACCCCGACCCGCGCCGCCGCAGCGAGAAAACGCTGGCAGATTTGCTGAATGAGGTCGAGGACGTGACGCAGCACACCGTGCTGGCCGACGCCTTTGCCCTGATTGGGCAGCCACACCATCTGAGCATTCACCCCGGCGGCATCGTCATTTCGCCGGGGCCGATGACCGATTACGCGCCGGTGCAGCTTGCGCCTAAGGGGTTCCTCATCACCCAGTACGACCATCGCGACGTGGAGAAAATTGGCCTGCCCAAGATTGATCTGCTGGGGATTCGGGCGCTGACGGTGCTGGCGGACTCGGCCGAAGCAATTCGCACCACGCTGGACCCAAAGTTTGATTTGCTGAAGATACCGCTGGATGATGCGGAAACGGCCGTTTCCCTGCAAACCGGCCAAACCATCGGCGTCTTCCAATGCGAATCTTCCGGGGCGCGGCGCACGCTGCGGCAGCTCAAGGCCACCAGTTTGCGCGATTTGGCGGTGGCCAACGCCTTCTTCAAGCCCGGCCCGGCCACGGGCGGCATGGCCCAGGCGTTCGTGCGCCGCTACCGGGGCGAGGAGCAGGTGCGCTTTTTGCATCCCGCGCTGGCTCCGATTTTGGGCAGCACGCAGGGGGTGATGCTGTTCCAGGAGCAAGTTTTGCGCGTCGCCACCGAGATTGCCCACCTGAGCTGGGCCGAAGCGGACCATCTGCGGCGGGGCATGAGCAAGTTCCAGGCAGAGGAGATGGCCACGATGCAAAAGCGGTTTGTCGGCGGCTGCCAGGCGCAAAGCGGCTTTACGCCGGAGCAGGCGGAAACGCTGTGGGAGCAGGTGATGGCCTTCGCGGGCTACGGCTTCAACCAGGGGCACGCCACGGCGTACGCGGACGTGAGCTACCGTTCGGCGTACCTGAAGGCGCATTACCCGGCGCAGTTTTTGTGCGCCCGGCTGCGGGATTATGGCGGCTTTCACCATCCGGCCATCTACATCGCTGAGGCGCAGCGGCTGGGTATTGGGGTGCGGCCACCGCATGTGAATTTTAGCGGGCGCAAATTTACGCTGACGACAAAAGAGATTGGAGATTGGGGATTGGAGATTTTTCAGTCTCCAGTCTCCAATCTCCAATCTCCAATTCTCTGGATGGGATTGGGCCAGGTGCGCGATTTGCGCCGCTCGGCGGTGCGGGCGATTGTGGCGGAGCGGGGGATACGGCCGTTCCAATCCCTCCGCGACCTGCTGAGCCGAGTGGAGTTGCAAAAGAAAGAGATCACCCACCTGATCCAGTGTGGCGGGCTGGATGGCCTGGGCCAGAGCCGCACCGCGCTGCTGGCCGAAGCAGCCGACATCGCCCGTGCCGGCAGCGCCCACCAAATGGGCTTTAACTTTAGTCTGGGGCTTCAGCCCCCGGTTTTTGATGATTTAGCCGAACGGTTGGGGTGGGAAACGGCCGTTCTTGGCTGGCCCGTTTCTGCCAATCCGCTGGCGGTGGTGCAAAATCAAACTGGCAGCGATCTGCCGCTGCGCGATTTGCCCGGCCAGCGCAACCAAAAAGTGAGCATTGCCGGGGTTCGTTTGCCCGGCTGGACGGGCGGGCGCGGCTTCTACTTTGGCGACGGCGACAGCTTTGAAATTGCGCAGCTGCCCAAATCAGACAAGAGCCAGGCAAAAGTTAAATCGTGGCTGCCTTATCGCCTTACGGGCCATTGGCGAGAGGATGCCTGGGGCGGTGGCTGGTTCGAGGCGATTGCCGTTCATCCAATCTCATAAACGGTTCATAAAATTTGTGACTTGCGTAAAATATGGGGGTTCTAACCTTGTGGACGCCCAAAAGTGCGTCAATTTTATTGATTAAGCGGAGGAAAAGTAACATGTTGAAAGAGTTTCAGGCATTTATTGCCAAAGGGAATGTGTTGGATCTGGCGGTGGCCGTCATCATGGGCGGGGCGTTTGGCGCGATTGTGACCTCGCTGGTCAACGACATCATCATGCCGCTGATTGGCGTGATTTTGGGCGGCACAGATTTCACGACATTGGCGATTGAAGTGGGCGATGCCAGCATCACCTACGGCAATTTCATTCAAGCCATCATCAATTTCTTGATTATCGCTTTTGTCATTTTTATGATTGTGCGCTCGGCCAACAATATGAAAAAGAAAGAGGAGCCCAAACCGGCTGCCCCCAAAGGGCCATCGGCTGAAGAGCTGCTGGCGGAAATTCGCGATTTGTTGAAGAAGAACTAACCTAGCCATACCCCCCATACAGGCAAACGGCCGTTTCCAGTTCGTAGTGGAAACGGCCGTTTTGCTTTAACCTCGCGCTAAACCTCCCGGAGGTTCTCTTCTAAAACCTCCACAAACCCCGCATCCCCGTTCACCCGCACCCGCTGCCCCGTTTTGATCTGCTGCGTCGCGCCCGCCACGCCGACGACGGCGGGAATGCCGTATTCGCGGGCCACCACGGAGCCGTGGGTCATCAGCCCGCCCACCTCCATTACCAGGGCAGCGGCGTTGATGAACAGCGGCGTCCAGCCCGGATCGGTGAACGGGGCGATGAGGATTTCCCCCTTGGCCAGCACATCCTGGGTGGGGTCCAGCACCACCTTGGCCACGCCTTCGATAATGCCGCTGGAGGCGGCGCTGCCCACCAGCGCCCCGTCTGGCAATCCGTCTCGGTGGATGGTGGCGTGCACAATTTCGCCATCGCTGGTGAGCAGGCGGGGCGGGTTGAGCTTGCCAAAGCGGGCAAATTCGGCCCGGCGCTGGGCGATGAGGGGGCGCATTTCCAGCTCTGGCTGGGCGGCGAACTGGATCAGCTCGGCTAAACTCAGGTGCCAGATGTCGTCGGGGTGGTGGATACGGCCGTTCCCCACCAACGTCTCCGCCTCATCCTGCAAAATCAGCTTCACCATGCCCAGCAGCTTGATGATGAAAAATTTGGGATGTTCCCGCCCCGGCGTGTAGCCGCGCACCGTTTGCACCAGGCGGCGGGCCAGCGGGCGGCGCACAAAGCCCAGCAACCCTCGCCCGGCGGCGGCAATGAGCCGTTCGCCAGCCGCTTCGCCAGCGGCGGCCATTTCCCGGTGATGGGCGCGATGGCTGCCCGGCGCTTTGTGCTGCAAGTTGCCAATCACAAATTGCAGCAGCGAGGTGGGGTCTTCGCGCCAGCGGGGGCGCGAAATATCAATCTCCGACGGGCCGCGCATGCCGTAGCGGGCCAAAAAATCGGCCCAGCCTGCCAAAAACGGGGCGCTGCCGGGCACGCTGGCGGCGCTGGCCAACGCCTCGGCGGGAGGATTGTTTTGGAAGTGGGCCACCAGCTCGGGCGACTGCCGCACCAGATCGGCCAAATCGCCGACGGCCAGGTCCATTTCGGTGGTGACATTGCCGGTGAGGCCGCGGGCAACGGCCGTTAAATCATCCGGGTGGGCGCGGCGGCCGACCAGCCGGGGCAGCAGCCGTTGGGAGGCAATGCCGCTGGCCACCAGCGCCGGAAAATCGGGCAGCAGGTGGGTGAAGGCGCGGCCAATCTCTTGCTCCATTTGTTGCAGGCGGGCGGCTCCGGCTGGCTGGGCCAAAATGCGCCGCTGGCTGGCGGCTACCAGCTCGTCCATCTGCTCGGCCAGGGCTTGGCGGGTGGCTGGCGGATTGCGCCGGATGAGGAAGCTGAGGGTGGTTTTGAAGATGGGGCCGAGGTAGAAAAAAACGTCCCGCAGGCTGGTTTGGGGGCGCAAATGAGCCAATCGCTGCCGAAATTCGGGCCGCTCGATCGCTTCTTTGCTGCCGACGGCCATCATCTCATCGGCCATGACCAGAAATGTGGGCACCGCTTTGCGCCCCAGCCGCAGGTTGAGCAGCGGAGTGACGTCCATGTACATGCGCCCCCCGGCAGCGGTGACGCTTTGGCTGCGGCTGGCTGCCCCGGCACCTTTGCCGGTGGGGAACATGAGCCGCCACATGTCGAGGCCCATCTTTTTGATGGGGTCCAGCATCACCTGGGCGTGGCTGAGGCTGACGTAAAGGTGCAGGGCGTTGTCTGGCGGGGGTGGGGTGGGCTGCGGGAACAGGGTGGTGATGGGGCGGGTTTGCAGCAGGTAAATCTGGCCGTCGGCAATGGCCCATTCGATATCTTGCGGCTGGCCGTAATGGGCTTCGATTCGCTTGCCGAGCTGGGCCAGGGCGATGGCTTGTTGGGGCGTGAGCACCTGGGCGGTGCGCTGGTCGTTGCTGAGGGTTTCTTGCTGGGTGCCGCCGTGGGGCAACGGCCGTATCGCCACTTTTTTGTCCCCAATTTTTATTTCGATGAGCTGATTGGTGCGGGCATCTACCCGGTACAAATCGGCCGAAACCAGGCCAGCCACCAGCGCTTCGCCCAGGCCGTAGCTGGCGTCAATCGAGCAGATGTGCCGGTGCTGGCTCACCGGGTCGGCGGTGAACAGGATGCCAGACACCTGGGGCAGCACCATCTGCTGCACCACCACGGAGAGCGCTACCTCTGCGTGGGCAAAGCCGTTTTGCTGGCGGTAGAGGATGGCCCGGTCGGTGAACAGCGACGCCCAGCAGCGGCGCACGGCGTCTAAAATGGCGGCTTCGCCGCGCAGGTTGAGGTAGGTGTCTTGCTGCCCGGCAAAGGAGGCGTTGGGCAAATCTTCGGCGGTGGCGCTGGAGCGGACGGCGTAGGCGGCTTGGGGGTTGAACTGGTGGAGGGTGTGGGAAACGGCCGTTCCAATCGCCTCTGGTATGGCCGTCTCATGCAGCGTTTGGCGAATTTGTGCGCCAATTTTGCGTGTAGCCAATAAATCTTCAGGCGGGATGGCGTCTAAAGCGGCGTAGAAGGTGGGCATTTGGGGGCAGGTGGCCACAAAGTCGCGGAAGGCGCGGGTGGTGATGCAGAAGCCGGGCGGCACGGGGAAGCTGGCCTGGGTCATCTCGCCCAGGTTGGCTCCTTTGCCACCCACAAGTGGCAAATCGGCGGCAGAAATTTGGCTGAAGGGGCGGGTGTAGGGGGTGGTTTTCATGGGTTCCTCTATTTCCCCGGAAACTCAAAGTTTCCGGGGAAATATTATGGTTGTTTGAGGCCGTCTAGGAAGAGGTTGGTGATGAAAACGGCCGTTTCTTGCGGCTCTGGGTTGGCTGTTTTGTAATAAATTGGGATGACCAGGCTGAACGACAAAATCATGCCTAGCAGGGCGGCGGCGGCTTTTTGCGGCTCGATGGGGCGCAGCTTACCGGCATCCATTTGGCTTTGCAAAAAAGTGGCGACGCGGCTGAGGCTTCTTTGGTGAAACGGCCGTAACCCAATCATCTCATCCCGCCATTCCAGCGCATTGCTAAAGCTGTGCTGAATGATGTCTTGATTTTCAAGAATGAATTGGATGAGCGCGGCTACCAGTTTGGTTAAATTCGTGGCCAAGTCGCCGCTCATTTCTGCCTCGGTGACGGGCAGGTGGGGTTCGTACGCTTGAAAAAAGCGGCGCAGCAGCCCCGTTCTGTCGCCAAAATGGCGGTAAACGGTGGCCACGCCCACGTTGGCCTCGGCGGCGATTTGCTCCATGGTGGGGGCCATCAGCCCTTGCTGGGCAAACAGGGTGCGGGCGGCTTGCAAGATGCGGCTGGGGATGTCTGGCTGGTTGAGTTCGTCCAGGCCGTGTTCGTCGGCCAGGCGCTTGAGGATGGCTTTTTTGCCGCCAAGCTGGCGGTAGAGGGTGGCGCGGGAAATGCCAGCTTTGGCGGCAAGCTGGTCCATGGTGAAGGGAACGGCCGTTTCCTCCACCAGTTCGCGCGCGGCATTTAGCACCTGAATTTCAATTTCTTGATCGTATTGAGATGGCATGATAGAGATTCTATCTATCGTATCATTCGCTGTCAAGTACCGTTTTTTCGTCTTGCCGGGAGTGGGTACGGCTTTTACAATTTGGCTATGCAACTTTATATGATCAGACACGCACAATCGGAAAATAATGATTTATGGGTGCGGACGGGCAGCAGCAACGGCCGTTCGCCAGACCCACTCCTCACAGAAGTTGGCCAGCAGCAGGCGCACCGCTTGGGGCAGCATATTGCCAGCGGTTGGTCGCAGGCCGATCCCGACAACGATCCGCACAATCGCCTGGGGTTCAACTTTACCCACCTGTACAGCAGCTTGATGGTGCGGGCAGTGGCCACGGGCTGGGCTATTGCCAAGCAGGTGCCGTTGCCGCTGGTGGCCTGGGAAACAATCCACGAAACGGGCGGCATTTTTGAGCGCAACGAGGAGACGAAGGAGCGCGTTGGCCTGCCGGGACCCAATCGGGCCTATTTTGCGCAGCATCATCCGTACCTGGCACTGCCAGAGGGTTTGGGCGAGATGGGTTGGTGGGGGGAACGGCCGTATGAAACCCGCGAACAAGGGATGATACGCGCCAAAACATTTTTGGATGAGCTGCAAGCACGTCATGAACCCAATGATCGCGTGGCCATCGTAACGCATGGTGGTTTTTTTGTGGCGGTGCTGCGCACCTTGTTTGGTTATGCCACCATGGACAACAACGAAGGCCAAAATCGCATTTGGCTGCACGCCAATAACACCTCAATCTCCCGCCTGGAGTTCCACGACGAGCGGGTAGAATTGGTTTATTTGAACCGGCTAGACCATTTGCCCACTGATCTGATTACCTAATAACCGATGTTACGCAGTGTAGATTTCAAAAGTCTTACTTCCCTCTGGTGATAAACGAATTGCCTTGGAGACTTTTGAAATCTCTTCTGCACAATGACAGGATGTAATGACCGATGTTTAATTTAGCAAACTCCCACCGCTCGATCCGCGCCTACACCAGCGAGAATGTAGACGATGAATTGCTGAATGAGCTGCTCATGACTGGTTTGCGCAGCTCCAGCTCTGGCAATATGCAAACTTGGTCGGTTATTGTTACCCGAGACGAAGCCAAAAAGCAGAAGCTGTACGAGGCCCATTACGAACAGCCGATGGTTCTGCAAGCCCCTCTCGTGCTGACGTTTTGCTCGGATGTGTTCCGCATGCGGGAATGGATTCGGGTGAATGAATCCAAGCAAAGCTTTGATGATTTTTTGGGCTTTCTGACCGGCGCGGTGGATGCCGTCATTGCGGCGCAGACAATCTGCCTGGCGGCCGAATCGCAAGGGTTGGGCATTTGCTACATGGGCACCACCTGGTGGTCGGCCGACGACATCATCGAGATTTTGGGGCTACCCAAGGGGGTTTTCCCGGTGACCAGCATCGTGTTGGGTCATCCGGCCGAAGACCCGCCGCTGCGCGATCGCCTGCCGCTGGAACTGCTGGTGCATCAGGAGCAATATCAGATTTTGCCGGATGCGGAGATCAAGGCCGCACACGCGGCGCGGGAGGAAAGCGCCTGGGCGCGGTACAATGCCAACGAGGAACTGCGCGAGGCGCTGGCGGAAGCTGGCATTACCAAAGTGACCGATTTTTACACGTCGGAATTTAAATATTCCAAGGAGCTGCACCAGCGCGTCAGCGAGATGCTGGTGCAAACGTTACAAAAGCAAGGTTTGTGGCTATAGTTTGTGCCAAGGTCCGGGAGGTTTAGCGCAAATTGAAGGTATTTTTGAAGCCTCCCGGAGGTTTATGCCCAGAATCACATCCAGGCGCGGCGGCGCATCCAGTAGAACATGCCCAGCGGCAGCAGGGTCATCACGGCCAGCACCAAAATCAAAATGCCCGATCCAGTCCACACCTGGGAGGGCAGCACCGCCTGAAAAAAGTTCATGCCAAAAAAGCCGGTGATAAACGTGAGGGGCATGAACAGGGTGGTGATGATGGTGAGGGTTTTCATGATGTCGTTCATTCGGTTGTTGACGACGGAAAGGTACAGCTCCATGTTGCCGGTTAGCAGGTCGCGCACGCTGTCGCTGTCGTTGGTCAGCCGCACCATATGGTCGTACACATCCCGAAAATAGATCTGGTCTTTCTCGCTGATGACCAAAAAGACGTCCCGCGCCAGCTTGTTGACCACTTCGCGTTGGGGGGCCAGCACCTGGCGAATTTTTTGGATGGTGCGCTTGTAGTGGGTCATGTTTTCCAGCAAATGGGATGAAGGCTGGGTGAAAATCTGGTTTTCCAGGAGCATAATCTGGCTTTCTAGCTGCTCCAGTACGGCCGTATAATTATTCACTATCTCGTCAATCAACCGATACACCAGATGATCGGCCCCGTTTTGCAGCCAACGGCCGTTTCGCAAACAAAGCTGCCAGACGCGATCAACGGCCGTTACGTCCCCAAAATGATACGTCACCAAATAATGCGCCCCCAAAAACAGGTCCAACTCCGACATTTTCATAGTGGCTGTGTCAGAATCGTAGCCTAAATCCTGCAAAGCGATGTACAGATAGCTCTCCCAATCGTCCACCTTGGGCAAATGCGTCTCATTCAGCGCATCATCAATCGCCAACGGATGAAAGCCAAACTGCTGGCTAAGAAACTGTTCCACATCAGGATTGCTCTTCGACTCATGCAAATCTATCCACAATAAGCCATCTTTACTTTCCCTGCGCCACGCTGGCGGCATTTCCGTCAGGTTTTGCACCTGCCCGCTGGCCGACACATACAAAATTCGCATCATCGAACACAAACCTCCTCGTCAATAGGACGCTAATTTCCCTGATAAAAAAGGTGCCGCGCGGCAACCGCTTCGTGTACAGGTTTCATGGATGGTGGTTAAAGACAGCCACTGCTGTCTTCAGGGAAAACGATCAAAAGTGCCAGGCACAGGGCATTAGGCTTTTTCTTGCCTGGATTGTGCGCCCTGTGCCTGGCACTAAGGGCATTAGGCTTTTTCTTGCCTGGATCGTGCGCCCTGTGCCTGGCACTTCGCTGCTAATTTTAAGGAGCTGCGCAGGCGCTTGTGGGCTGTTCGAAAGTGCCAGGCACAGGGCATTAGGCTTTTTCTTGCCTGGATTGTGCGCCCTGTGCCTGGCACTTAGCTGCTAAAAATTTCAGCCTCAGGCTCACATGCCTGCGGTTCTGGATGGGGGGCAGCTGGCACCGGTGGTTCCTCTGGCGCAGTTTCCGGTTCTGGCGGGGGCAAGTTGGCCTCCGGGGAACGCCAGCCAAGCCGGGTGAAAACGTAGCGGCTGATCACTTTCACGGTAGCCAACAGCGGCACCACCAGCAGCGCCCCCAGCAAGCCGCTTAGCGCCAGAGCGGCAATGAGGCTCACAAAAACGATGCCCGGATGCAGCTTCAGCGCCTGCCCCATGAGCTGCGGGCGCAGCCAGAGGTTGTCTACCTGCTGGATGGCGGCATAAACCCCCACCAGCAGCAGCGCCAAACCAATGGGCGACAGCGGCAGCCAGCCCTGCCGAAAGAGCCAGATGATCAGCGTGGTGCTGCTGGCGATGAGCACCGCCAGCACCGCAAAAATGAACAGCTGCACCCGCAAAAAGACGCTCCAGACGGCATCAATCTCGCCAAGCAGCTGGCGGGCATCGGGTCGAAATTCCAGCGGGAGATGGTCTAGCAGCCAAAGTTGAACGCGTGGCCCATCCTTCAGGAAGTAGAAAAAGCTCACCAAGACCACCAATGTCCACAGCAAATTTTGCGTCAGGCCAGACAAAACGCTTGCGTCGCCCAGGGTGAGGGTGGAGAGGGCGTTGCTCCAGGCGGTGTTTAAACTTTCAACGATGGTGGTGGGGTCGATCTGAAAGCCAAAGATGGGAAACGGCCGTACCAACCACCCCTGCATCACGGCCAAAGCATCGCTTAATTCCTGCTGAATGCGCGGCCACAGGTCCAGCGTGATGGCCCCTAGCAGCACAAACAGCCCGGCAAAAACGGCCAGCACCAGCAGGTAAATGAGCGTGGCGGCCAACGGCCGTTTCCCCCTCAGCTTCTGGGTTAGCTTTATCACCACCGGGTTGAGCAAATACGCCAGCAGCGCCGAAATCGTCAGCGCCACCAGCAGCGGCTGCAACGTGATCAGCAGCCAGGCCAACAGTGCCAGACCCGCCAGCCCAGCTAAAAAAAGCAGAACATTTTTAGTAGAAAGAGCCATTATTTCTCCTGACGACGCAGCCACACCTTCTCTAGCTCAATCAGCAGCAGTACGCCCACGCCCAGGCCCACACACAGCAGCAGTTCCCCGGCGCTCAGCGGGGTTACCTGGAAGAATTGATCCAGCGCGGGGGTGTAGATGACGATGAGCTGGAGAACGGCCGTTACCGCCACCAATCCCAGCAGCACCGGATTCGTCCGCAGCCCCAACGACGCCAGCGAAGCCGTCGTCGAGCGAGACGCCAGCGCCTGCCCCATCTGCATGAAGGCCAGCGCGGTAAAGATCATCGTTTGCCAGCGCGTGTTGGCCGGGTTGTCCGGCGCGTGGTAAACCACACCCAATCCCAGCGCCACCAAACCGATCACCAGCCCCACCCAGATGACGTGCCGGGTTAGCCCGCCGCTGAACAAACTTTCTTGCGGGCTGCGCGGCGGGCGTTGCATCGTGTTTGGTTCGGCCGGTTCTACGCCGAGGCCCAACCCCAGCAGCCCGTCGGTGAGCAGGTTTAGCCAGAGCAGTTGCAGCGGCAGCAGGGCCACGTTGATGCCCACAAACGGAGCCAGCAGCATCACCAGCACCTTGCCCACGTTGCCCGCAATCGAGAACTTCACAAAGCGGCGAATGTTGTCGTAAATGGCCCGCCCTTCCTCCACGGAAGAGACGATGGTGGCAAAATTGTCATCCAGCAGCACCATTTCCGACGCTTCTTTGGAGACATCGGTGCCGGTGATGCCCATGGCAATGCCGATGTCGGCCTTGCGCAGCGCGGGTGAATCGTTCACGCCGTCGCCCGTCATGGCCACCACCTGCCCCTGATTTTGCAGCGCTTCCACAATGCGCAGCTTGTGCTCCGGCGTCACGCGGGCGTAGACAGACACTTCTTTGACCACCTCGCCCAGCTCTTCGGGCGTCATGCGGCTTAAATCCTGGCCGGTTTTGACGCGCAGGTTGTCGGTGATGCCCAGGTCGTGGGCGATGAAGCGGGCCGTCAGCGGATGGTCGCCGGTGATCATGATGGGGCGGATGCCGGCGGATTTGCAGGTGGCAACGGCCGTTTTCACCTCAGGTCTTGGCGGGTCAATCATGCCACTCAGGCCAATGAAGATGAGATTGTTTTCTTCCGGCTGGGCATCTGGCTGCCAATGCAAGGCCAGCCCCAGCACGCGCATCCCGTTTTGGGCCATCTCCTCGTTGGCGGCTTCAATGCGGGCAATCCAGGTGGCGTCGAGGGGAACGGCCGTTCCATTCAGCCAAATTTGCGGGCAGAGCGGCAGCAAGCCATCCACCGCCCCTTTGGTGAAAGAAACGTACGGCGTGGGCGCCTCGGCCAGCGCCCGCAGCGCCAGCGGCAGCTGCGTCAAATCCTCCGGCAGGCGGTGGACGGTGGTCATCCGCTTGCGGTCGGCGTCGAAGGGCAGTTCCGCCACGCGGGGCACCACCGTTTCTAGCTCGCTTTTGCGCAAATGCACCTGCGAGGCGGCCACCAGCAGCGCCCCTTCGGTGGGATCGCCCAGGGCGCTAAAACGGCCCGTGGCCGGGTCTGGCCGCAGCGAGGCATCGTTGCACAACGCGCCAGCGGCCAGCGCCAGCCCAATTTCCGGCGGCTGGCTGGCCAGGAAATCCGGCGAGGGGTCTGGCAGTTGCAGCGAGGTGGCCGGATGTTTGGCGGTGCCTTGCAGCTCTAAAAAGTGGCCCGCCACGTCGATAATGGTCACTGTCATCCGGTTTTCGGTGAGGGTGCCGGTTTTGTCGGAGCAGATGGTGGTGACGGAGCCTAGCGTTTCTACGGCGGGCAGCTTGCGGATGAGGGCACGGCGGCGCAGCATCCGTTGGGCGCCCAGGGCCAGCGTCACGGTGACCACGGCGGGCAACCCTTCTGGCACCACGGCGACGGCGACGGAAACGGCCGTTAAAAACATCTCTTCCAGCGCGCCGCCACGCAGCAGGCCAATCACCATCACCAGGGCGGCGACGATGACGCCGCCGACGGCCAACTGCTTGCCCACCTGGTCTAGCCGCTGCTGCAACGGCGTCAGCCCCGCTTCGACGGTTTGCAGCAGGGTGGCGATCTTGCCCAGCTCTGTTTCCATGCCGATGTTGGCGACAACGGCCGTACCGCGACCATAGGTCACCACCGTGCCCATGTACGCCATGTTGCGTCGGTCGCCCAGGGCCACATCTTCACGCGGCAGCGCCTCTGTATGCTTTTCCACTGGCTCCGACTCGCCCGTGAGCGCCGCTTCCTGAATGCGCAAGTTCACACATTCCACCAGGCGCAGGTCGGCGGGGATGGCGTTGCCCGCTTCCAGCAGCACCACATCCCCCGGCACCAGCTCTTTGGCAGACAGTTCGCGCAGTTCGCCCCCGCGCCGCACCCGCACCAACGGCACGGCCAGCCGCTTCAGGGCGGCCATCGCCTGCTCTGCCCGGTATTCCTGAAAGAAGCCCAGCAGGGCAAACAAGATGACGATGGCGGCAATTGCGGCCGTTTCTGTCACCTTGCCTAAAAATCCAGACACAACGGCCGCTGCAATCAAGATCAGCACCATCGTGTTGGTGAATTGGGCCACCAGCAGCCGCACGGGGGAAGCGCCCCCGCTTTCGGTTAGTTCGTTGGGGCCAAATTGCGCCTGTTTGGCGGCGGCGTCTGCCTCGCTTAGCCCGGTTTCAATAGTTACGTTTAGGATTTGCGGCAGTTCAGCTGCTGCCACGGTGTGCCACGATTTATGCACCATTCACTTCCTTTGAGATGACGTTTTTGCGCCGCGCTTGGACTGCCTCATAAACAATTGGCAAAAGCGACAGCAAGATGATGGCGGGAAGCACCAGATGGAAATTATCTTGTACGATGGGCAGCCCACCAAAAAGATAGCCAAGCATCACAAATAATATCACCCAGGTGACTCCCCCAATCACGTTAAACAAGAGAAACACAGCATATGTCATGGAGCCAATACCCGCCACAAATGGGGCGAATGTGCGCACAATCGGCACAAAACGCGCCAGAATGATCGCTTTGCCGCCATGTTTGGCAAAAAATAGTTCCGTGCGTTTCAGGTGGGCTGGGTTAAGCCAACGGATGTTGCCGTTAAAAGCTCGCATCCCAATCTGGTGCCCTATCCAATAATTAACTGTATCGCCCAGGATGGCGGCCGCACTTAACAAAAGGAGCAGCCAGATTAAGTTGAGCGACCCTAAAGCTGCCAGGGAGCCAGCGGCAAAAAGCAGTGAGTCGCCGGGCAGAAAAGGCATCACAACCAGGCCCGTTTCTACGAAGATGACGCCAAACAGAATGAGATACGTCCAGTTGGCATACGTTTGGGTTAGCGTATGTAAATGGGTATCAATGTGCAAAATAAAATCAATAAGGGTAGAGAGAATCTCCAACTTTTTTGTCCATCCTTACCTGCCTGGTAATGGGTTTACGTTTGGGAAGCAAACCGGTAATTATATGCTTGACTGGTAAAGGAACGCACACAGAAGTGGCTTATTGTGGAAAAGATTTAGCGGCGTCTTATCTGAGGGGAAGGGTGAGGCTGAAGATGCTGCCCTGGTTGGGGCCTGGGGAAACGGCCGTAACCTCCCCCCCATGTGCCTTCACAATCGCCCGCACGATGGCCAGCCCCAGGCCCGAGCCACCACTCTCCCGGCTGCGCGACGGATCGGCACGGTAAAAGCGGTCGAAGACGCGGTTGAGCTGCTGCGGCGTCATCCCCTCGCCGCTGTCCTTCACCCGAATTTGCAGGGCGCTGCCCATCTGCTCCACTTGCAGCAAAATGTGCCCCCCGGCGGGGGTGTGGCGCAGGGCGTTGTCTACCAGATTGTGTACGCTTTGGCGCAGTCGGGCGGCGTCTGCCTGGATGGTGGGAATGTGGCCCAGCAGTTCCGCGTGCAGTTCGATTTGCTGATTTTGGGCGATGGGTTGAAAGGAAACGGCCGTTTCCTTCACCAGTCTTGCCACATCCACCTCCGTCATATTCAGCGACAGCTGCGACGCCTCCGCCTGGGCCAGCTCGCGCAAGTCGTCGATGACGCGGGTGAGCAGGCGGGTTTGCTCGTACAGGCGGGCCACCTCTTCTTTTTCCAGCGGATACACATCATCCAAAATGGCGCGTAAATTGCCCTGGATGACGGTGACGGGGGTGCGCAGCTCGTGGGCCACGTCGGCCAGCAGGTTGCGCCGCAGCGTTTCCGCCTCTTCCAGCCGCTCGGCCATCTCGTTAAACGATTGGGCCACAGCTTGAATTTCTTCGGTTCCCTCAACTTTGGCGCGATGGCTCAGGTTGCGCGGGCCAAATTGGCGGGCAGATTCAGCGAGTTTGTCTAACGGCCGTACAAACGATCGCGCCAACAAAACCCCGGCAATGACGCCAAATAGGCCGCCAAAAATGATAAATCCGGCAATCTGGCGCGGGAAATATTGACGAGCAAACGTTTCTAGCATCGCTGCCTGCTCGGGGGGTAGTGATGCCAATACGGCCGAAATTTCGGGCGGCTGCTGGGCAATGTCCAGCGAGCGCAGCAGCAGTGAAAAGGTGAGCGGAATCAGCACCACCAGCAAAATAACGCCAATGAAGGCGGCGATAAAGCGGGTTCGTAAGCGGTTCATTTTGCCTCGCTCAGGCGGTAGCCAATGCCGTAGACGGTTTGAATAAAGGTGGGATTTTTGGGGTCTGGCTCGATTTTGCGCCGCAGATTTTTGATGTGACTGTCCAGCGTGCGGTCCATGCCGATGTACGCTTGCCCCAGGCCGCGCTCAATCAGCTCGCTGCGGGTGAAGACAAAGCCGGGATTTTCCAGCATCGTTTGCAGCAGGCTAAATTCGGACGGGGTGAGCTCGACCGCCTGGCCGTTGACCTTGACCTCCCGGCGGCCTGTGTCCAATTGCAAACCAGCGATTTGGAAAACGGCCGTTTCCAACCCGTCATCACTCCCCGTCAACCTGCTTTTGGCCCGCAGCTGGGCGCGCACGCGGGCCACCACCTCGGCCGGATTAAACGGTTTGGTCACGTAATCATCTGCGCCCAGCTCCAGCCCCACAATTTTGTCGCTGTCCTCCACCCGCGCCGTGATCATGATGATGGGCATTGGGGCCAGCGCCGCGTCATTGCGCACCAGCCGGGTGATGTCGTAGCCGTCCATGTCTGGCAGCATCAAATCGAGCAGGAGCAGGTCTGGCTTGTCGCGGCGCAGGGTGTGAACGGCCGTACCCCCATCATGCGCCACCAACACGCCAAACCCCGCCTTCTCCAGATACCCCCGCAGCAGCCGGGCAATCTCTTTGTCGTCGTCAACTACCAGAATTTGTTGTTTTAACATTGTCTACCTGTGAATCAGTTTTCAAGTGCTCAAGTATCAGGTGTTCACTGAATCGCTTGAACACCTGAACACCAAAGCACCTGAAAACTATATCACTCATACCGCAATGCCTCAATCGGCCGCAGCCCCGCCGCGCGCCAGGCCGGATAGATGCCAAAAACCAGACCCACGCCTGCAGCAAATCCGGTGGCCAGCAGCACTGTGGCCGTTTCCACCACCGGGTCAATGTCCAGCGCCGGGCCGGTTAGCAAGGCGATGGCCACGCCCAGGCCGATGCCCAATGCGCCGCCCAGCAGGCTCAATAGCAGCGATTCCAGCAAAAACTGGATCAAAATGTCTCGCCGCAGCGCCCCCACCGCCTTGCGAATGCCAATCTCGCGGGTTCGCTCCGTCACGCTCACCAGCATGATGTTCATGATGCCGATGCCACCCACCAGCAGCGAAATGCCGGCAATGGAGCCGAGAAACGCCGTCAGCGTGGCCGACACCGCGTCGAAGGTGGCCAGCAAATCGGTCTGGCTGAGGATGGAGAAATCGTCTTCACCGGCGTAGGTGATGCGGTGCTCCTCGCGCAGCACGTCGGTCACCTGGGTGATGGCGTCGTCGGTTAACGCCTCGCTCACCACTTCGGCGGAGATGCTGTTGACCGCTTTGGCACCGCTGCGGGTGCGGGTGGGGAAAAGGCGGCTCTGCGCTGTGGAGATGGGAATGTAGACCGTCTCATCCGGGCTGGCTCCGATGGTTTGCCCCTGTTCGGCCAGCACGCCCACCACTTCGTAGCTGACGCCGTTGATTTTGACCGATTTGCCCACGGGGTACTCGCCACCAAACAGCTCTGCCACGACAGTAGAGCCTAAGATGGCAACACGGCCGTTTGTCGCCACATCGTTCTCCGTTAGCCCATCCCCGGCCGAAAAGTCGGCCAGATTGTTGATAGCCAGGTAGTTGGCCGTGATGCCGTTGACGGTGTAAGCGGTAGAGTCGCCCGCGTAGACCACCTCTTGCTGGCCAGACACATTGGCCGCCACCTGGGCCAGGGCCGGGGCGCGCAGCGGGTCTGCCAGCGCGTCCACATCTTCCAGGCTCAGCGCGGGCAGGCCGTCGCTGTTGTCCATGTCGGTGGTGATGGTGAGCAGGTTAGAGCCGATGCTTTGAATTTCATCGGTGACGGAGGCGGTGACGCCGTTGCCGATGGCCAGCAGGGCAATGACGGCGGCTACGCCGATAATCACGCCCAGCATGGTTAAAATTGAGCGCATTTTGTTGGCCATCAGGCTGTCGATGGCGGTTAAAAAACTTTCTAAAAGATTCATTTTTTCCTCGATTCGATTAAGACCTGACAGGTTTAGGAAGCTACTATTTGATTGAGATAGTATGCTTGAGCCAATAATTAAATGGCGAAGATCGTTCGTAAACCTGTCAGGTCTACACAATCACCCCATCCCGAATCCAGATGGTGCGCTGGGCGTGTTCGGCCACTTCAGGGTCGTGGGTGATCATCACGATGGTCATGCCCTGGCCGTGCAGCGCTTTGAAAATGTTCAGAATTTCTTCACCCGATTGGGTGTCCAGCGCGCCAGTCGGTTCGTCGGCCAGGATGATGCTGGGGTTGGTGGCCAGGGCGCGGGCGATGGCCACGCGCTGCTGCTGCCCGCCAGACAGCTCATCGGGTTTGTGGTGGGTGCGGTCGCCCAATCCCACGGAGGCGAGGGCTTCCTGGGCGCGGGTGAGACGGTCGGTACGGCCGTATCCCCCATACATCAACGGCAGCGCCACCTGTTTTTCCGCCGTGGTGCGCGGCAGCAGGTTGAACTGTTGGAAAACAAAGCCAATCCGCTGATTGCGCACCTTCGCCTGCGCGTCGTCACTCATCTGGCTCACGTCGAGGCCGTCCAGCGTGTAGCTGCCGCCAGAGGGAATGTCCAGGCAGCCGATCACGTTCATCAGCGTGCTCTTGCCCGAACCAGATGGCCCCATGATGGCCACAAATTCACCTTCGTTGATGGTCAAATCCACCCCGCGCAGGGCGTGTACCATCATCTCGCCCATCTGGTATGTTTTGGTAACGTTGGTTAGTTTGATCATTTTGCTATCCTGATTTTTATCAACAGATTTCGCAGATTGAAAAGATTAAATCTGGAAAATCTGCGAAATCTTTGATTCTTTCTTTTCTTAATTTCCACCAAACGGGCCGCCACCACCTGGGCCGGGCGGCAAGATTTCGTCAACGGGTACGGCCGTTTCCACCACCAATTCATCCCCAGCCGCTAACCCGCTGGTAATTTGCGTATTCTCCCCGTCGCGCAGGCCGATGGTCACTTCCACCACCTGGCCATCGGCGCGGGTGACAAAATATTTGCCCGCCGCCCGGTCTGGCGTGATGGCTCGGTTGGGCACCAGCAGCACGTCGCTGCGCTGCGCCGTGATCAGGTCGGCGTTGGCCGTCATGCCCACGCGGATGGGCAGATCGGTGTCGCCCAGCGCCAGGTAGACGGCGTAGGTGACGAGGCCGCTGCCCGGTACGGCCGTATTGCGCGGCGCAATCGAGACCACCGTGGCTTCAATCGGCTCCTCCGGCCACGTTTCCAGCGTAATCACCGCCTGCTGGTCCAAAATGATGTTGCTGATGTCCACTTCGTCTACGTCCAGCACCAGCTCCAGGCTGGCCGGATTGAACATCTCCACCACCACGCCGCTGGCCTGCTCACCGATGCTGACGTGAACGGCCGTTACCACCCCGTCAAACGGCGCGGTCAGCGTGGCGTTAGCCAGATTTTGCGCGGCGCGGGCCAGGTTGGTTTGCGCCTGGGTCAGCTGCGCCTGGGCGATGGCAATCTGCTCGTCGGTCGCGCCGCGCACCAGCCGGTCCAGCGTGGCTTCGGCGGCGGCCAGCGACGCTTCCGCCTGGGCAATTTGCACGGTGGACGCCCCTTCTTGCACCTGCTGCAGGCGCAGTTCGGCCGTTTTTAGCGAGGCGCTGGCCAAACTCACCGACGCTTGCGCGGCGGCAATCGAGTTCGGGTCACCGTTGCGCAGTTCGTCCAGCGTTTCCTGAGCGGCTTGCAGTTCGGCGTTGGCTTGCAAAGCGGCCGTTCGCGCCGAAAGCTCCATCGTGTCCAGCGTCTCCTGGGTGATGAACCCTTCCGGCTCCGTCACCAAAATGGTGCTGTGCTGCTCGGCGGCCTGGGTAGCGGCCGTTTGGGCCAGGTTTAGCTCAATTTGGGCGGCGGCGATTTCGTCGGCCGTGGCCGCGTCGTTCAGGTCAGACAGGCGGGCGTAGGCGGCGTTGAGGTCCGCCTGGGCGGCGCGCACGTCCGCTTCGGCGGCGGCGATGGCGTTGGCGTCGGGGCCGTCTAGCAGGTCGGCCAGATTGGCCTGGGCGCTGGCGACGTTGGCCTCAGCGGCGGCCAGATCGGCGGCGGTGGCTGGTTCTTGCAGCGTGGCCAGATTGGTTTCCTGGATGACCACGGCTTGTTCGGCATTGGCGACGTCACGTTGGAGAACGGCCGTTTCCAGCTGCAAAAGTGGTTCGCCCTCTGCTACTGAATCGCCCACGGCCACGTAAATTTCGGCCACGGTGCCGCCGCGCAGCGGGGCCAGCTGTGCCAGCTGCCCGGCTTCGATGTTGCCGCTGGCCGTGGCGCTGGCCGACAAATCCCCCACAAACGCGGTGACGATGTCGCCCGTTTGCGGCTCCTGGGCGGCGGCGCTGCGCTGTCCCTGAACCAGGGCCAACAACGCCAGCGCCAGCAATAGCCCACCAATTCCAATCCAACTCCATTTGTTTTGTAGTAATTTTTTCATGAGCGTGTTCCTTTAACCCCCTCCCTAGCCCTCCCCCGCAGGGAGAGGGAACCGGATTCCCCCTCCCCTTGGGAGGGGGCTAGGGGGAGGGAATTTTTTATCCACCAAACGGCCCTGGGCCATCAAATTCTTCGGTCGGCTGGCTGGTGACCAGGCGCAGAACGTCCCCTTCGGCCAGGCCAGCGGTGATTTGCGTGTTTTCGCCATCGCGCAAACCAATCGACACCTCGACTTGGCGGAAGCTGCCGTCCGCTTGCTGCACATCGACGTAAAATTTGCCTGCGGCGCGGTTGGGGGTGATGGCGGCGTTGGGCACCAGCAGCACGTCTTCGCGCTGGGCGGTGATCAGGTTGGCGTTGGCCGTCAGGCCGATGAGCGCGGGCAAATCATCCGCCTGGTAGGCCAGGTAGACCTCGTAGGTGACGAGGGCGCTGCTGGCGTCGCTGGCGCTGGGGGCGATGGCCACGATTTCGCTGTCGAACTCCCGCTCTGGCCACGCTTCCAGGGTGACGATGGCGGGCTGGCCGAGGGCAAAGCTGCCGATGTCCACCTCATCCACGCTGAGGACCACTTCCAAACTGCGGCTGTCTACCAGCTCTACCACCGGTCCGCTGGCAATTTCACCGGCTGTGACGTAAACGGCCGTTACCACCCCCGCAAACGGAGCCACAATCGCCGCATCCGCCAGCGCTTCCTGCGCATCAGCCAGATTTAGTTCCGCCTGCGTCACTTCCGCTTCGGCGGCGCGAATCTCGGCGGCGGTGGGGCCGTCTAGCAGGGTGGCCAGATTGGCTTCTTGTTGAGCCACGGCCGCTTCGGCATTGGCAATTTCGGCGGCCGAAGCGCCGCTGAGCGTGCTGTCCAGATCGATCTGGCTGCCGTCTACGCGGGCGCTGGCGGCGGCGACGCTGCTCTGTGCGGCGCTGACGCTGGGGCCAGCCAGCAGGGCGTCCAGCTGCGCCTGGGCGCTGGCCACGGCCTGCTCGGCTTGCAGCCGCGACTGGTGGTTGGCTTCGGTTGGGTTCTCTTCGTTGAGTTCAACGGCGCGGTCTAGCTGCTGTTGGGCCGCCAGCAGGTTAGCTTCGGCGGCCAAAATCTGGCTTTGGCTGATGCTGCTCTGGCTGCTGTTCAGGTCAGCGACGGAGGAATTGAGCTGGGCCTGGGCGGAGGCAATTGCCGCTTCGCTGAGGGCGATTTCCGTGTCGCTGGGGCCAGCCAGCAGGTCATCTAGCTGGGTTTGGGCGCTGGCCAGGGCGGCTTCGGCGCTGGCGATGTCGGCGGCGGTGGCGGGGGCCAGCAGGTCGTCTAGCCGGGCCTGGGCCAGGGCGAGGGATTGTTCGGCGTTGGCCAGGTCAAATTGCAGGTCGGTGGGGTCTAGCTGCACCAGCAGGTCGCCGGGCTGCACAACATCCCCCTGCCGCACGGCCACATCAGTAACGCGGGCGGTGGCGCTGGCGGTGAGAACCGCTTCGTGCTGGGGCAAAAGCTGCCCGCTGGCGGTGGCGCTGGCGGATAGATCGCCGATGGTGGCAACGGCCGTTTCTATTCCGGCTTCTTCGCTGGCGTTGTTGGTGGTGCAGCTCAGCAGCAGCAGGGCCAGCAGGGTGCAGGCTGTGCCGAGGGTTAGCCATCTTTTTGTGTTCATCATGCTCCTCGTCGAGACCTGACAGGTTTACTGAGTTGGCTGCTTGACCAGATTCTTTGTTGGGCAAAGTTTCTGGAATGAGAAGCAGCGTCGTAAACCCGGGGTCGTTATAACCTGGACAGGTTTACTGAGGTAGCGCGAGCTTTGTTGGGCAAGTTTCTGGATGAGAAGGGCGTCGAAACCTGTCGGTCTTGTTAAACCGACAGGTTAAGGACACACTGTTGGGCAAAGGGGACGGCGTCGCAGACCCGGCAGGCCCGTGGTAAACCTGACAGGTTTACTGAGTTAGCTGCTTGAACAGATTCTTTGTTGGGCAAAGTTTCTGGAATGAGAAGCAGCGTCGTAAACCTGTCAGGTCTTGTAAATTTCGTACGATGAACAGCTTACCGGGCAAATCTGGAGAAGTTGTGGAGAAGTGTGGCAGACAGTTTGCAAATGTGGTGGGGGTGGGCGGAGTGGGTAGTTTTGAGGCGTGAGGCGTGAGGTATGAACCGTGAATTTTGGTTACGTTTCACGCCTCACGTATCACATTTCCCAACTTTTATTCGTCTGAACCGATTTCCTGGTTGAGGTACCAGGTATCTTCGCCTGTAAACATCCAGGTGAGGCTGCTGCTGGGGAGGGCGTCCATTTGCAGCGCTTCTGGCCATTCTACATGCTGCCAGCCTGTTTCGGTGGGGACCAGGGGCTCGAAGGTTTCATTGGTGAGGCGTTCGATTTCGGGGATGGGGTCACCCTGTTCTGGTTCGGTGATCCAGAGGTGGGGTGGGGAATCGGCCGTTTCTACTTCATCCAGGTAGCAGGTGAACAGCTCGGCCCGGTTTAGCTGTTGGGCGTCTTCGACGAAGCCGAGGTATTGGGTGGGCAAATCTTCGATGGCGAAGGGGGTGAGGGGACCAAAAAGGCCGCGCGGCAGGCCGCCTTGCCACGCTTCAAAGCGCAGGCTCCAATCCATGTAGATGCCGAGGGCGGCGGCGATGGCTTGTTCTTGTGGCAGGTAGCCGGAGACGCGGTAGGTGGCGGTGTGGCCGGTGAGGCCGCCGCGGACGGATTGGGTGATGGTGATGGTGCCACCGCTGTGGGATACGGCCGTTTCAACATCTTCAATGAGTTTGGCGGGGTTTCCGGCATCAAAATGGCTGCTGTCGAACCAGCCGTACTCGTCGCTGTAGTAGTAGCGGGCGTCTGGTAGGGGCGTGATGAGGCGCTGCACGTGGGGGCGGTCGTTGGGGCAGGTGACCCAGTAGGTGGCAGAGCGGGCCGGGCGGCTGCCCGCGCCGGGGGCCTGGTGCAGCGTGAGGGAGTTTATTTTTTGGTGCAGCAGCAGCAGGCAAAGCAGCAGGGCCAGCACGGTGGTGATGCGGGGTAGCTGTTGGAAAAGGTGCCTGACGGAGAATTGGAACGGCCGTAATCGGTACATAGATGATAGATGACCGTAGGGTCATCGGGTGCGACGCACGGGGGGATGGGTATGTTGCTGGGCGTGCGTCGCACTGGTAGGGGGCGCTAGGTTAGCTGGGGTGCCGGATTGTGTAGGGTCTGGACGGAGCGAAATTGGCCAGTTGCCAGGTCTTGGGTAACGGCCGTTTGCGTGGCCTCATCCAAAAAGCGCCACAATGGCTGCTCTCGGCTGATCAGGTTTGCCAGGGCGGCGTTGAGATTGGCGTCCCATTGGTGAACGAGGGCGGTGAAGTCAGACGGCCGTACGCTGCCGCGGCAGTTGGGATGACCACAGGCACAGGGCATGTCGTAGGGCAGGTTGAACTGACCGTAATCGTCGGTGATCTCTTCGCCGGGCAGGATGTCGCGCACGGCGATCTCAAAGCCATAGCCGGTGCTGAGGGCGTTGCTGTGGCAGCTGTGGTTGACGTAGCGGGCAATGTCCCAGCTGAGCAGGCGCGAGCCATCTTTTTCGACGGTGCTGTATTTGTCCAGGATGGGTTGGTAGATGTCGGCGGTGAGCAGGGGATGGTCGGCGGGGAGGACAATTTCCAGCGCGTCCTGCACATAAACGATGGTGCCTTGAGGAATGTTGGTGGTGGCAAAAACGCCAAAGCCAATGGAAGGGCTGATGTAGCGTAATTCAGTTGCCGGATGGATCATAGAGTTGCTTATTTTGCTCCTTGTTCTTTACAAAAGAACGAATGAATAATTTGCTTGCAGTATAGCGAAAGTACGGCCGTTTACAAGAAACTGTGCGACGAGGTTTATCGTTTTGCGTACATATTGCCAGGAGGATAACCATGAACAATGATTGGCAAAACCGGGAATTTAATTTGATTTTGCTGGCTTTGGCCGCTGGTGCAGGTGCCGCTTTCATCGCCGTCAGATTTTTGCGGCTAAACTTTATGCTTGGCATCGTTATCTTTTTGATCGTCTTTTTTTTGATCTTTGATAAGACCAGCGCCCAAAATAAGTCGTTGGTGAAGGTGTATCAGGCTTCTCTGAACGACTCTATTCTTGTGGTGCAAAACGTGCTGGCTGAGAAGGGAATTCCCTACCGAAAAAGCGGTGCTGACCGTTTCTTGCTGGAGAGAGATGGGGTAGAAATCTCATTGAAACATGTTCAAAGACGATATGGCGGGGATCCTCGCACCGTGTTGAAACTAATTCCCCACAACGCTGAAAGCTGGCCGCTCATTTTCAGCCTGCGTGACAAACTAGACGATGCATTTCGGCCTCGTGGGTTAAATTCGTAAAGATCACGGACTTAATCTTTCAATGCGGGTGGAGCCAATCCAGCCTTCGGTGCCGTTGCCCAGGCGAATTTTGTACCAGCTAAAATCGGCCGTTTGGTCCAGGATCACAAACACGGTATCGGCTTCGGCTGTGCCAATTACGCTGCCTTCCATGTCTGGTTCGGAGCGGACGTTTGAGTTGCCGATGACGCGCAGGCGTGGGGTGGGGGGAACGGCCGTTTCCCCCGAAAGTTCTGCCCCTTCTTTTTGCTGATTCGCTGGCTGAACGGCTTCGTCTGAAGCGCGCACTTCGAAGGGGGACGGCGTGGGGTTAGCGGCTTCTGGAACCGTTTGGAGGGTCTCTATGGCTGTGCTGATGATGTTGGCGAAGTTGATGCTGTTAAAAAGTAAAATGCCGCCAAAGAGGGCGATGGCGGTGAGCGAAGCCAGCTTGCGACGGCCGATCCACAACAAAAAGGTAAACAAGGCGGCTCCAACCAGGGCAACGGGGGCGCTGGTTATCAATCCCAGCAAAAAATAAACCGCCACAAAGCCGAGCGGCAGCCAGAGCCAGGACGGCCATTCGCGGCGCTGGGGCGGGTCTGGCGGTGGGGGGATGGTGATGGGGGTTTCTGGTTCGTAGCGGCGAGGCGTTGGCTGCCGGTTGGGGCGTTGGCTGGCGATGTCGTAGCTGCTGCGCAAGGGTGTGGGTGTGGGTGTGGGGGATGGTTTGGGTGGGGGGGAAGACGGCCGTTTGGGCGGCATCAGGTTGGCAATATGCGCTTTTTCTAACGCGGCGAGCTTGTCTACGCCATCCCGCAACCCCCTGACGAGGATATCTTGGGCCTTGGGGTCTAGCGAGAGCGGGTAGGGCGGGCGGAACTGCTGCACCAGCCTGGGCAGTTCGCTGACGGTGGCGAACAAAACGTTGGCGTGGTAGTTGGAAAAATCTCTGTTCACCTGGGGCACATCCAGCCGGGTGCCATCGGGGAACACCAGGACAGACTGGACAAAAATCGAATCCGTGCCGTATTTTTCCTTGAAATAATCGCTCAGTTTTTTCCATTGCAAATCGGCCTGGTCCAGGGCAGATTCGTGGCGATTTTGGAAGGCGTCGATGAGACGGCCGTCTTTATCAAAAAATTCCAGGGGCGTGTTAAGGCCCATTTGCACCGAGCCACCCACATTTTTCATTTCCAGGGTAAAAACTGCCTTGGGGCTGATGAGCAAGCCGTCGTACTGACGGCCGCCATCCAGGTAAAAGGCGGAAGCGAGGGTGTAGGATTCGCGGTCGTTGTTCAGGGCTGCGCCGACCTGGGCAAATACCAACTCTTCGAATGAATTTCCCTTCTGCAACCTGACCGACTGAACTGGCATACTGTTTCCTCCGTGTGGTGGTCAACAGTATACCATGTTCAGGAGGTGAATAGGCGATTTTGGCGGAACGGCCGTCCCCCAAAACTATTCCAAATCTGACAAAAACTGGGCGAGTTCAGCCGCCACCTGGTCGCCGTCTAGCGGGCCGCTCCAGCGCTTCACTTCTTCGCCTGCGCCGTTGAGCAGCACGTAGGTCGAGCGGGTGCGGATGGCGTAGGTGTCCATGTAGCGGCGGGCTTCGGCCAGGTCTACATTCAGCACAATAAATTCAATCTCGTCCCCAAATTCACGTTCTAGCCTATCCACGATAGGCGCATTCGCGCGTCAGGTGGATCACCAGCTGGCGTAGGCGTTGAGCAGCTGGGGCTGCCCCGTCTGGCCAATCTGGCTGAGGCTACCGGTGGCCACGGTTTCTGTTGCGGTGACATTTGCTGTGGGGCGGGGTGGTTCGGTAGGCACCACCGCTTCGGCTGCCTGGTTATTGGTACAGGCGGTGAGGAAAACGGCCGTCGCGCACAGTAACAGTAATAAAGTCCAAACTCTTTTCATCAGTTGCTCCTTCGTAAATGTGGGTCGGATTGGCAATCCGACCTACGATTTTCAATCATGGTGTTGAGCTTGCGCTCATGAAGATTCCTTCGTGAATGTGGGTCGGATTGGCAATCCGACTTACGGTTTTTATTTCATGGTGGGCAACGGCCGTTGGCGCTGTTTCCTTCGCGAATTGTTTTGCCTGGATTATAAAGCGTGTTGACAAAAGCGGTTATCCATTGCGTGAAAAATTAATCTTACCGCCACATTTTAGCGATACAAAAGCGATACAAATCTTAAATAAGCAACTATTTTGTTTATTATAAGTTTTAGTTATTGTAGAATAAGGAAACACGTATCCAGTTTCTCACTGTGTCCAAAATTCCAGCAACGAAACAGAATCAAATCACGAGGGAAAACCGATGACTCAAACACCAACTTTTGGGGAGATTTTGCGGGAGCGGCGGTCTTTGCTTGGCTTAACGCAGGCGGAATTGGCGCGGCGGGCGGGCTGCGCCCCAATTACGGTGCGCAAGCTGGAGGGGGATAGTTTACGGCCGTCTGTCCAACTGGCAGAATTGTTGGCCCTGGCCTTGAATATTCCAGAGGCCGAGCAGCTGTCCTTCATTCGCCTGGCCCGGCAGGAAAGCAAACCAGCACCCATTCCTACCCCCACCCCCTCTGCCGCCGAAATTGGCCTGGAAGATTTAAGTGGCCGGGCTGTGAAAGGGTTTCAATTGGGCGAGCTGATTGGGTCTGGCGGCTTTGGCGTGGTTTATCGGGCGGTGCAGCCATCGGTGCAGCGGGATGTGGCGGTGAAGATTATTTTGCCCCGCTACGCCAACCATCCCACCTTCATTCGTCGCTTCGAGGCGGAGGCGCATCTGGTGGCCCGGTTGGAACATCCCCACATCGTGCCCCTGTACGATTATTGGCGGGAGCCAAACGCGGCGTACCTGATCATGCGGCTGCTGCGGGCGGGGAGTCTGGACAAGCTTTTGATGCAAGGGCCGCTGCCGCTGGACGTGTTTCGTCGCATGGGGATGCAGGTGGGGGCGGCGTTGGCGGTGGCCCATGCCGCCCATGTGATCCATCGGGACATTAAACCAGCCAACGTGCTGCTGGACGAGACGCAAAATGCGTATTTGGGCGATTTTGGCATTGCCAAGAGTTTGGATTTGGTGGGGGATGCCAATCTCACGGAAAATGGGGCGCTCATTGGCTCGCCGGCGTATATTTCGCCGGAGCAGATTCAAAATGAGCCGATACGGCCGTCTAGCGACATCTACTGCTTTGGCCTGCTGCTCTTTGAAATGCTGACGGGCCGCAAAGCGTTCCCTGGCCCCACCCCCCTGGCCTATTTGCAGCAGCATTTGAATGAGCCAGTGCCTTCGCTGACCATGCTCAACCCCAGCCTGCCTCCCGCTTTGGAGGAGCTGATCAGCCGGGCCACGGCCAAGGACCCCGCCGACCGCTTCCCCGACATGCACGCTTTATTGACACGTCTAGAGGTGGTGTTGGCTCCCTCTGTGCTGGAATTAGACATGGTTCTGGCCGACAATGACGCGGCGCTGCTGCCGTTGACGCAGCAAGAAATTGCCGCGCTGGAAAATCCTTACCAGGGTTTGCAGGCATTCACGGAATCGGACGCCGACAACTTTTTTGGCCGCGAAACGCTGGTGCAGGAGTTGCTTGGTAAGCTGTCTGATGGCAGCGATCTGGAGCGGTTTGTGGCCGTGGTTGGCCCCAGCGGCAGCGGCAAATCGTCCTTGGTGAAGGCGGGGTTGCTGCCTGCGCTGCGCCGGGGCGGCCTGCCCGGTTCCGACGATTGGTTCATTGTGGACATGACGCCGGGCGACCAGCCGTGGGAAGAGCTGGAGGCGGCGCTGCTGCGCATTGCCGTTAATCCGCCAGACAGCTTGCTGACCCAGCTTCAGGAGGGGCCGCGCGGTTTGTTGCGGGCAGTGCAGCGCTGCCTGCCCAATGACGACGCCACCGAGCTGGTTCTGCTAATTGACCAGTTTGAGGAGCTGTTCACCTTGGTGACTGAGGAGGGGGTGCGGGAGCAGTTTTTGCAGGGGTTGGTAACGGCCGTTCTTGACCCTCGCTCCCGTTTACGCATCATCCTCACCATGCGTGCCGATTTTACAGATCGGCCGTTGCAATACGTGGACTTTGGCGAACTGCTCCAGCAGCGCCTGGCCCTGATTTTGCCCCTCACCCCCGATGAACTGACCCGCGCCATCACCAAGCCAGTGGAAAATTTGGGCATGAGTTTGGCGCCAGAACTGGTGGCCACCATCATGCAAGATGTGGGCAGCCAGCCAGGGATGCTGCCCTTGCTGCAATATGCCCTCACCGAACTGTTCGACAAGCGGCAGGAGCAGGTGATCACCCTGGCCCATTACCGCGAAACGGGCGGCGTGACGGGCGCATTGGCCAGCCGCGCCGATGAAATCTTTAACCAGCTCTCCCCAGCCGAGCAGGCAGCCACCCGCCAGATCTTTTTGCGCCTGGTGACGCTGGGCGAAGGCGTAGAAGATACCCGCCGCCGCGTGCCGCTGGCCGAACTGGAAGATTTAACAGTAAACAGCGATCAGTTATCAGTAAACAGTGAACCGAACACCGATTACCGAACACCGATTACCGAATACGGCAAGCGTCGCCTGCTGACCTTTGACCATGATTCGATTACGCGTGGGCCAACGGTGGAGGTGGCCCACGAGGCGCTGCTGCGTGAGTGGCCTCGCCTGCGCAGCTGGCTGCGGGAAAGCCGGGAGGATGTGCGGCGGCAGCGGCTGCTGGCCCAGGCGGCGCAGCAGTGGCACGACAACGGGCAGGACGGCAGCTACCTGCTGCGCGGCAGCCGCCTGACCAGCTTTGAAGCGTGGGCTGAAGCCACCACGGTGGCGCTCACGGTGGATGAGCAGCATTATTTGCAAACCAG
Organism: Candidatus Leptofilum gracile; assembly: GCA_016713825.1. Lineage (GTDB taxonomy): Bacteria > Chloroflexota > Anaerolineae > Promineifilales > Promineifilaceae > Leptofilum > Leptofilum gracile. The sequence goes on from JADJOJ010000011.1 coordinate 393,491, forward strand.
CATCACAGCACGTGATGAGCGCCACGCGGCGGAGGAAGCCCGCCGCCAGCGCGAGTTGGAAACGGCCCAGCAGTTGGCCCAGGAGCAAACACAACGGGCTGAAGAGCAGTCGCGTTCTGCCCAACGACTGCGATTTTTAGTCGCTGGCCTGGCCGTTATCCTCCTAATTGCAGTAATGGCAGCTTGGTTGGCCGTGCGTAATGGCAATGAAGCCCAAACCAACCTGATCGAGTCGGAGCGGAGTCGCCTGGCATTACAGGCGCAAAACGCGCTCGATCGCGGCGAAGGCGGTGACCTGTCCTCCTTGCTGGCCATGCGCAGCTTGCAACTTGGTTACTCACCGGAAGCGGATCAGGCATTGCAAGCGGCGCTGGCTATCGGCTTCCCCAGACAGGTTTTCGTCGGCCATACAGATGATGTTCAGTACGTTGATTTCTCGCCCGATGGACGGCAAATTGTTTCTGCCAGCAGCGATGGTACTGTTCGCCTGTGGGATATTCAGTCAGGCCAAGAGATTAAGCAGTTTACTGGCCATCAAGCGACTACCCTCCTGGTTGATTTTTCGCCGGACGGCCGTTTCCTGCTCACCACTTCATCTGACCGTACTATTCGCCTGTGGGATATTCAAACCGGGCAAGAAATTAACCAATTTCCTGGGCATGGCCTTGGCTCTGGAATTGATTTTTCTTCGGATGGCAAGCAGATGTTAATTTCGGTTCCTGGAAAAGTAGAGATCCGGGCGGTACCTTCGGGCGACATCATATTTGAATTTGACACAGATGAAACCGATACTGGTTTGATAGCAAAACTTTCCCCGGATGGGAATTACATCATTACATCTCCTATTAGAGGTCAAGTTAGATTGTGGGATGCGCATTCCGGCGAAGAATTGCGCCTCCTGACTGGTCATGTTGGCTGGGTTGGATGGGCCTCCTTTTCACCGAACAGCCAATATGTTCTTACCACCGGGCAAGATGGTACGGCACGGATTTGGGATGTGGCATCGGGCAATGAACTACGCCGCTTTGTTGGCCATTCCGATGCTATTTTTAACGGCTTCTTTTCGCCAGATGGTCAATTTGTTGTCACCGGCAGCTACGATAAAACGGCACGGGTATGGGATGTTGCTAGCGGTCAGGAGTTGGAACGGTTTGGCGGTCATACCGATTTTGTCAATGTTGCCTTTTCCCCCAACAGTCAAATGATTGCTACATCCAGCGGTGATCGTACGATCAAGTTATGGGACATCCATACCGAACATGAACCTCGTCAACTTGTCGATTTTTCGATAGACCATTTGCAGGAACAGGTAGCCACTACCCTTTCGACTGATGGTCAGTTTACTCTGGTAGGTCGCCTGAGCGGTGTCCTTGAAACCGTCAACAACCAGACACAGAACACCGTTTTAAAAATAGAAACTGGCGATTTTCCAGTTACTGCTTTTTCTTTTTCACCTAATAACCAGCTAATTATCAGCGGCGATGATGTTGGTGTAGTTAAGCTTTGGGACGGTCAAACTGGCGAGGAGATTTGGCGATTTTCGGGCTATAATAAGGCAGTAACGGCCGTTACTTTTTCTTTAGATAACCGTTTCATCTTAACCGCCAGTAAAGATGGAACAGCACGACTATTGGAGACTGAAACAGGTCATGAATTAGAATCGTTAACCGACCATGAAGGAGAAGTTTGGAGCGTCGCTTTCTCTCCAGACGGGACAACCATGCTTACAGGTGGCGAGGATGGAATAGCTCGATTATGGGACGTTAGTAGTGGGCAAGTGTTGACCCAATTTACCGGCCATTCAGGTTCGGTTCATGCTGTTGCATATGCGGCAGACGGCCGTTCTATTGTTACTGGCAGTGAGGACAACACAGCGCGAATTTGGAACGTGGCCACGGGCGAGGCCGTGCAGACCTTTATCGGCCATACGGATTTAGTGCTGCGGGCGGCGTTTTCGCCAGAAGGTAACTTCATCATTACCGGCAGCGAAGATCAAACGGCTCGGTTGTGGGATGTGGCGTCGGGCAAAGAAATTCACCAATATGCTGGACATATATCACCTGTGTTCTATGTTGGTTTTTCTGCCGATGGCCAGCAAGTATATACGGCTGATAGCCAGGCGTCCTATGCTTGGCGAACCACATTAGAGGATGTTATCGTCTTCGCCTGTAGCCATTTGAACCGCGAGTTTACCAATGAAGAACGGGCGTTTTACGGAATTAGCGACAGTTTGCCGACTTGCTCAGAACCAGCGACTGCCGTTGCCCAAATCCAACCTACCTGGACGCCTTACGCCACCAGTGCCGCGCCCGTCGCTGGTCCCGACCTGGTGACGGAGATGGAGTTCATTGCCGTGGAAGTGGCAAATGTTGTCGCTATGTCCCTGCCAGTTCAGCATGTGTATTTTTCCAATGGTCCAGATACTGTCATTCGGTCTCTCAATCTAGACCCAGCAATTCTTGACGAACCCCTCTTCAGTGCTGCCGAACCAGTTCCTGACACATTGGAAGCCCCCTTTGACTTAGGTCCATTCCCCAAAGGTCAGCCTCTAGGAGTTACTCTGAGTGAGTGGAATGCTGCTGAAGGATATGGTACTTACACTTTGGTTGGTAGTCGTGCCCAAGTAGATTTGACTTTCAACCATCTTATTCCCAATGGCGTCTACACACTCTGGTGCGTGACACTACAAATTGCGCCGGAATTTGCAGTGTTGGAGGAACTGGCTTGCGGTGCGCTGGATGGTTCTGAAAATACGGTCATCGTCGATGAAAATGGTTATGCTACCTTCCAGTTAGAGATGGATGCTTTTCCTATCAGCACAGATGAAATTATTTACGAGTTTGCTCTTGCTTACCACAGCGATGGCCTGACGCATGGCCCTTCGGTCGGTGAGTTCGGTTTGAATGCTCATACGCAACTAGTCTATGATTTCTTGCCGCCTGAATAGGTAATGGGTTAAACAAAGTGAAATGAATGTATCGGGCAGGCTCTATTGAAGGGTCTGCCCGATTTTTTTGCCCAGCAGGCGATACAAAAGCGATACAACTGCTTTTGAAGGCTTGAAACGGCCGTTCAAACCCATTACAGTGGCACCAACTCGCTTTTCATCGCACTCACATCACACCCTCTCTCAATCCATTCATTTTTTGTGCTTCCATAAGGAGGAAAACCTATGAAGCGTTCTGTAAAAGTTGCTCTTGTGTTGCTGGTTGGTTTTCTGGTGGCCGGTGTCGGCCTGGTTGCGGCCTCAGGTGGCGACCGTGGTGGTTTTGACCATGGCTGGAAGCGGTGGCAGCGCGCCCGCTCCTTCACCGTTGAGGTGGCCGAAAATGGCACCCGCTTTACCCCGGATTCGGATCCGCTGGATGCGGATGGGATGCCCCTGTACGGCAACGAGTTTATCACCGAGGGGTATCTCTATCCTGAAGGGACGTTGACCTGCGACAGCGACAACAACTGCAACGGCGTCAATCCCGACGGTTCGCCGGAGTTCCCAGACAAGGTGATTGGCATTTGGACCTGCCGGGGCTGGCACGTTGCCGATGCGGCTTCCACCACCTCTGGCCGAATCATCAACACCACCCAGACGTTTGCTTTTGGCGACAATCCCACGGCCAACATCATCACCACCGACGGGTTTGAGCTGGCAGACTACAATCTGGAATTCGAGCGCGCAGTGACTGGCGGCACGGGTGATTTTAGGCTGGTGCGCGGGCAGCAGGTTCAAGAGTTCTTGGGTTGGAATCCCAGCGTCGGCACGGCGCAGCGGATGACCTTTGAGTTGAAGCGTTAATCTTTCAGCCGGTTTGTGTATTGGAGATACGGCCGTTCCCTCGCCCCCTCTTCTTCTCTCTGGGGGAACGGCCGTTCTCTCACCAACTTTCGTAAAGGAAAATCAAATGGCTAACTGGTTACAATTGCGGTGGGGAGTTAGCCTGACTGTTGTTTGGGGTATTGTTTTCATTTTAAGCGCCGCGGCCTGCCAATCTGCCCCCGACCTGGATGCAGAACTGCAAACCGTCATCCAGGCCCAGGCGCTTACTCGCCTGGACCCCGGCCCAGTGCAGGCGCCTGCGCTGGTGGCGCTGGGGCAGGCGCTCTACTTCGACAAAATCCTCAGTGGCAACCGGGACATCGCCTGCGCCACTTGCCACCATCCCCAGGAACACAGCGGCGATGATTTGCCCGTTTCTATTGGCACGGGCGGCGTGGGGCTGGGGCAAACGCGCCAGATTGGGTACGGCCGTTCCTTCATCCCCCGCAACGCTCCCGAACTGTTCAACCGGGGCGCAGCCGAGTGGCACACCATGTTTTGGGATAGCCGGGTGATGTTGGGGGCAGACGGCCGTTTCCAAACCCCTGCCGGAGACAAACTGCCCGCCACCATCACCACCCTCCTGGCTGCCCAGGCGATGTTCCCCGTTACCTCTGCCGACGAAATGCGCGGCGCGGCTGGCGATCTGGACGTGTTTGGCCAACCCAACGAACTGGCCCTGATTGCGGCCGACGATCTGCCCGCCATCTGGCAGGCGCTGCTAAACCGACTGTTGGCCATTCCCGGCTACCAGGCGTTGTTTGCCGCTGCCTACCCGGATGTGCCCCTGCCAGAGCTGGAATTTGCCCACGCGGCCAACGCCATCGCCGCTTTTGAAATTGAGGCGTACACCTTCTACCACACGCCGTGGTACCAATATTTGGAGGGAGATTTGGCGGCGCTGCCAGACGAGGCGAAGGCGGGGGCGCTGCTCTTTTTTGGCGAGGCGGGCTGCAGCGGCTGCCACAGCGGGCCGCTGTTCACCGACCAACTGCATCACAATTTGGCGGTGCCCCAGGTGGGGCCGGGCAAGGGGGACGAAGCGCCGCTGGATTTCGGCCGTTTCCGCGAGACGGGCGATCTGGCCGACAAGTTTGCCTTTCGCACCCCGCCGCTGCACAACGTGGCGATTAGCGGCCCCTGGCTGCACAATGGCGCGTTTAGCACGCTAGAGGCGGTCATTGAACATCATTTGGATCCAGAAAAGAGCCTGCGAGAGTATGATACGGCCGTTCACCTCCCCCCAGATTTACGCGGTACCTTCCAAAATGATCCCGCCCTGCTGGATGAACTGCTGCAAACGGTGGATCCGCAGTTGGCCCCCACCCGCAATCTCTCGTCGCGCGAGGTTCAGCAGCTTATCGCCTTTTTGGAGGCGCTCACCGATCCGGGCATGGCGGAGAAGGTGGCGTATTTGGTGCCAACGGCCGTTCCCAGCGGCCTTTCGGTAGATGAAAGCAGCCACTAAGGGCTTGACCGATTTAACTTTTGAGTTTCGGTAAACGGTCAAGCCTTGGGGTTCGTTCCTTACCGAAAGTTATTTGTGAACGAACCCTAAGCAACGGGTATGAGAATCTGAACGGCCGTTACCTGGGTGGGTAACGGCCGTCTTTTTTATCTCAATCATTCATCCGTCACACACCCCTCAGAAGCCGACTTCACATTCTTGATGTACTTGTACAGTGTCCCCCGCGTGGCTTTATAAGCGGGCGCAGTCCAGGCGGCGCGGCGACGGCCGATTTCCTCATCGCTCACGTCCATGTTGATCACCCGGTTGACGGCATCAATCGTCACCTTGTCGCCCGTTTGCACCAGGGCGATGGGGCCGCCATCCTGCGCCTCTGGGGTGATGTGCCCCACAATGAAGCCATGACTGCCGCCGGAGAAACGGCCGTCGGTCATCAACGCTACATCCTTACCCAAACCAGCCCCCATGATGGCGCTCGTCGGCGTCAGCATCTCTGGCATACCGGGGCCACCTTTGGGGCCTTCAAAACGAATGACAATCACGTCCCCCTTCTGAATTTCGCCACGTTCCAATCCTGCCAGCATTTCTTCTTCCGAATCGTAAACGCGGGCGGTGCCGCTGAAGACCAGCCCTTCTTTGCCCGTGATTTTAGCCACCGCACCGTCTGGTGCCAGGTTGCCGCGCAAAATTTGGATGTGGCCACTTTCTTTGATCGGGTTGTCCAGCGGCCGCAGCACTTCCTGCCCCTCAGCCAGTCCCGGCAGTTCGGCCAAATTTTCGGCGACGGTTTTGCCCGTCACCGTCAGGCAGCTGCCGTTGATGAGGCCATTTTCGTGTAGATACTTCATCACGGCCGGCGTACCGCCCACTGCGTGCAAATCTTCCATCACGAAACGGCCGCTTGGCTTTAAATCCGCCAAAAACGGCACCCGGTCGCTTACCGTCTGGAAGTCGTCAATCGTCAGCTCCACGTCCACAGCGCGGGCCATGGCGATGAGATGCAGCACGGCATTGGTTGAGCCGCCCAGGGCCATCGTGACCACCATCGCATTTTCAAACGCCGCGCGGGTCATGATGTCGCGCGGCTTGATGTCGCGTTCCAGCAAGGTGCGGATGGCGCGGCCTGCTTCGACGCACTCGTTGGCCTTCTCCTCAGAGACGGCGGGGTAGGAGGCGGAGTAGGGCAGGCTCATGCCCAGCGCTTCGATGGCGGAGGCCATGGTGTTGGCGGTGTACATGCCGCCGCACGCGCCCGCGCCGGGGCAGGCGTGGCGCACAATATCCTCGCGCTCTTCGTCGCTGATGCTGCCCGCCAGATATTCGCCGTAGCTCTGGAACGCCGAAACGATGTCCAGCTTGGCGTGTTTGGCGGTGCAGCCCGCCTGAATCGTGCCGCCGTACACCATGATGGCGGGCCGGTTCAGCCGCCCCATCGCCATGAGGCAGCCGGGCATGTTTTTGTCGCAGCCGGGCAGGGCAATCAGGCCGTCGTACCACTGCGCCCCCATGATCGTCTCGATGGAGTCGGCGATGAGGTCGCGGGATTGCAGCGAAAGCTCATGCCGTCGGTGCCCATGCTGATGCCGTCGCTGACGCCGATGGTGTTAAAGCGCATCCCCACCAGATCGGCCGTGGCGACGCCTTCTTTGACTTTGGCGGCCAGGTCCAGCAGGTGCATGTTGCACGAGTTGCCCTCGTACCAGACGCTGGCAATGCCCACCTGCGCCTTGTCCATGTCGGCGGGCTGCAAGCCGGTGGCGTACAACATCGCCTGCGACGCCCCCTGCGCCTTTGGCTGCGTTATTCTTGAACTGTATTTGTTTAGTTGGGTCATTTGTGTGGTTTCCTTTTTGTTACACAGAGATGCACAGAGGAGGCACAGAGTTTCACAGAGAGATCGGGGAGGGATTTCTAGAGCATGAAACGTCGGATGCCGCCATCTTTGAGTAATTTGACATTGAAGTTGATTAACAGGCCAACTTTGCAGCCTGAAAATCTGAGATAAGAAAGTATTTGTGCTTCATGAACTGGTGTGATTTGCTCAATCGCTTTCAATTCTACGATAACCAGATTATTCACAAGGAGATCAATTCGATAGCCATGATCCAGATGGATTTCTTTGTAAACGATAGGCAATGGTTTTTGCTGTTCAACACTAAGGCTAAGGTTTGTCAATTCATAGGCAAGGCAAGTTTCATAAGCAGATTCAAGTAATCCAGGTCCCAACTGCCGATGCACTTCGATGGCAGCGCCAATGATTTTTGAAGTCATTAATCCTCATACTTCTCTGTGAATCTCCGTGCTTCTCTGTGCCCCTCTGTGTTCCGCTTTTTCAAAAAACGGCCGTTCCCTCAATCTCAATCCAAAAAGCTAAGCCCTTCTCTATGGAAAAATGCCCAGCATGATCCATTGTGAACGGGCCACTAATTGTAGCGGCGCATTCATACGTAGTTGTTCAATGGTCGCCCGGCCGATTTCTGTTTTGCCGATTAAGCGAAAAGGTGATTCATGTTGAGGTTGAAAATGATCTAACCATTCATTCTGACGTGGATTAAAAAGTGGGGTGGATTTTTCGGTGGTGGGGTCAACGGCCGTTACCAGATTCGATTTTCGCAGGTTACACGCTCGACAGGAGAGGGCCAGATTTGATGGGTCGTCACTGCCACCTTTGCTAATCGGAATAATGTGGTCAACTTCAAATGGCACGTTGAAAATCAATTCAGGTGCATGATAATATTCACATCGGTGCGCGGCACGTTCGGCAACGAGCGGGTAATACGGATTCATCAGGCGCTTTTTCGCTTACTCTGTTTCGGTTTGATTGGTTTGTGCCAAAACAGTAGCGCCACGAGCAATAGCTGCAATCCATTCCGCCTCGATCAGTTCCTCTAATTCCGCTCTTTCTTCAGGCGTAAAAGCGTCATCAGATTGGATGGAATCTTGGAACTGGCTCATCAGTGTTTGCAGCTTGTCAATTTGCGACTGCAAGAAAAGCGTGTCGGGTTGAAAACGTTGCAAAATAATCAGGGAGCTGGCGTCTTTTTGCTCAGAGGTCATCAATTTTTCCAGGGAGTCTAGCGCCTGCCCCGGTGTTTTACCTTCGGCTTGCTGCTGTCCTTTTATGGCGCGGTACCATCTCTTATTTCGCTTGCCTGATTCCTGAAAGATTCCAATTGTTTGCAACATCAGCTTGCCTTTATCCTCTTGCTTTCTCACACTTTAACATGTCTTACAAGAACGTTATATCGAGAGAAAGGTAACCGACCTCAAGCCACGCGCAGCAGGGCAGATTCGGCATCTTGGGGAACATCAATCATCACAAAATAAGCGGCAGGATAGAGATAATCTTCACCTGTCTCATCCACGATGCGCACGTAGTTGCTGCTGGCAGCGGCTTCATCTGGCAAAACACGATAAACCATACGCAGTTTCAGATCGTCTTCGTAGGTTTCATTTGCTACACAAATTGCAAATTGGAGTTTTTCAGGTTGTTTGTTCATAAGATTAATCCAAAAACCGCTTAATTTTTAAGCGACGCTTGCCGATGCCGTGCGCTTCGTACCAATGAATTTCAGCCAAGCGTATTGTACCATCAAATAATTGCACTGTGGCGCTTCCTTTCAGCTTGCGCCAACGGCCCTGTCCAAAGCGTTCCTGTAACTGAGCTAGCTCCCGAATTGAACTACCAACGGCGATTGTCTCGATTTCTTGAATGTCGCCTATGATTTCAAAGTGCACCGTTGCCATCCTTTCAAAAAACGGCCGTTCCCTCAATCTCAATCAAAAATTCAGGCCTAGCCAAACCATACACGCCAATCCAGGTGGTCGCCGGTGGGTTTTTCGGAAAAAATTCCTTCAATCCCTCGCTCACCGGGGCCGTTTTGTCCATCCAGCTTTGCACGATGTAGATGCGCAGGGTAACGATGTCGTTGAGGGTGGCGCCGGTGGTGGTTACGGCCGTCTCCACATTCTTCAAACTTTGCCACACCTGCGCCCGCAAATCATTCTCGCCCACGACGTTTTCATGTTCGTCCCAGGCCACTTGCCCAGAAAAATGCACCGTGCGCGTGCCTTCCGCCACCACAATTTGCGAGAAGCCGTACTGCAAGCTGTTGAACAATGTCTCAGGGTTCAAACTTTGTTTAGTCAACTCGTTTTCCTTGGTTACCGTTTAATAGGACGCTGATCACCCTGATCTTCCGGATTTAATGGATTTAGGACTTACGCAGTTGACACGAATTACACGAATCCACACGAATTTTTTCGAAGTTATTTGTGAAATTCGTGCCATTTGTGTCGAAAAATGTTCCAAGTGCGTAACTCCTAGGATTTGAAGACCAGGGAAATCAGGGTGGTCTGCGTCCCATTCATAAGTTGATCAAAAACCCGCCCGCCGCGATGAGCAGAAAGCCCAGGCCCAGCCAGCGCAGACCGGGCACCCAGGCGCGGAACAGGATTTTGGCGTTTTGCCAGCGCAGCTGCCCGCTGGCCTGTTTGGCTTTAATCGCTGCGTAATTTTGCAGCAGCGTTTCGTCGCCAAACGCCCGGAACGTGTCCCGCACAAAGATGATGCCACCGTAGACGAAGACGGCCGTTCCCCCCAAAATCAACGGCAGCCCCACCACGTGCAGCCAGACCGCCCGCATATCCCCGGCGCGGATTAGCGGCAGCAGCGTCTCGGCCCACATCGACCACAAAATCGAGCCGACAAAAACGGCCGCTGCCGCCCACAAAATATACTTACCAATTGGACTTTCTGCTGTTTTTTTACGCTTTGCCATGAATTACCAGATTTTTGACGCAAAGGTGCAAAGGGGCAAAAGGAGATTTAAGAAAAAAAGCCTTTGCCCCTTTCTTCTCTTTGCGTCCTTTGCGTTGAAATTATAGGTTTGCCACCACGAGGTCGCCCATCGCCTGCGTACCAACCCTGGTTTCGCCCGGTTTGGCAATATCGGCGGTGCGGTGACCGGCGGCGAGGACGTGGGAAACGGCCGTTTCCACCGCCCCCGCCTCTTCTTCCAATCCCAAACTGGAGCGCAGCATCATTGCCAGGCTCAAAATGGTGGCCAGCGGATTGGCAATGCCCTGCCCCGCAATGTCCGGCGCGGAGCCGTGAATCGGTTCGTACAGCCCCACCGAGCCCGCCTCGCCCAGCGACGCCGACGGCAGCATCCCCAGCGAGCCGGTGATCATCGACGCCTCGTCCGACAAAATATCGCCAAACATGTTGCCCGTCACCACCACGTCAAAATCGCTGGGGCGGTTGATGAGGTACATCGCCATCGCGTCCACCAACACATCTTCGTACGCGATGTGCGGATAGTCTGCCGCGACTTCATGCGCCACCTCGCGCCAGACGCGGGACGACGCCAGCACGTTCGCCTTGTCCACCGAGGTGACCTTGCCCCGACCCCCGGCCGCTTTGCGCTGTTCCGCCAGGGTAAACGCCACCCGCAACACGCGCTTGATTTCCATCTCGTTGTAGCGCATCGTGTCGTGGCCGCTGCGTCCTTCGGCCACCATTTCGCGCCCCTGCGGCGTGCCAAAGTAGATGCCGCCCGTCAGCTCGCGCACAAAAACGATGTCCACATTCTCCACCCGGTCGGCCTTCAGCGGGCTGGCTTCCGCCAGAGCGGGGAAGACGCGCACGGGGCGGATGTTGGCAAACGCGCCCAGCGATTTACGCAGCCTCAGCAGACCTTGCTCGGGCCGCACGCTGGCCGTCGGATCGCTCCATTTTGGCCCGCCAACGGCCCCCAGCAGCACCGCGCTGCCCTCCAGGCACATGCCCAGCGTCTCTTCCGGCAGCGGATTGCCCGTCTCGTCGATGGCGATGCCACCTGCCAGCCCGGTTTGGGTGGTGAAGGTGTGGCCAAATTTGCTGCCGATGGCCGTTAGCACCTTCTCTGCCTCAGCCACAACTTCTGGCCCAATCCCGTCGCCGGGAAGTAATGTAATTTTTGCTTCCATGATTCTTCCTTTAGGATAAAAATAGGGTTATTAGATTTTGAGAAATAGGTGGGATTCTACTCTTTAATCCAACATTTTTTTGAGGTTTTGCACAAGTGATGGTAAGTCATTGCGGACGATTGCCCAGACAATATCCAAATCAACCGAAAAATAAGCATGGATTAGTCGGTCTCTGGTACCAGCAATCGCACGCCAGGGTATTTCGGGGTGCTGCTCTCGCGTTTCTTCTGAAATGGATTTTGCAGCTTCTCCAATGATTTCTAGTAGTCGAACCACTGCCAGGGAAAATTCCTCATTGGCATAAATGTCCCGGCGAGACCGGCCTTTAGAAAAAGCGACGGCTTTTTCTGCTGCCTCAAGCATGTGGAGCAGGCGAGTGCGTTCACGCGGCGTCATATAGAACCTGCGCTTCTTTAATGACGTTTTCGCGAAAATGTGGGCTGAGAAAGTTAGGGGTGTGCAGTTCAACCGGACGACCAATGATTTCGGTTAGTTCATCTTGCATGGCAAAAAAGTCAAATCCGGGAATATAGCCAGGTTCAAATTCCACCAAAACATCGACGTCACTTTCAGGCTTGAAATCTGGGCCTAAAATGGAACCAAAAAAAGCAAGCGTCGTTATCTTGTGGCGCTGGCAAAAAGCTTTAATGGCCTCTTCGGGAATAAAAATGTTTTGCGCTAACATGAAGATGAAATCTCCCAAATAGTGTGCAATTTCTGCATCATCTTATCATACTTGGCAGAATTACGGCAGAAAATCTCTAGTTGGTTTCCAACAAGTTTTGTAACGATTCCAGGCCTATTTTGTACCAATCAGCGGCCTTGTTGAATAATTGTGGGCCAAATTTGGCGGCCAGCAGGGCGAGGATGAGGTGCCCCACGTGCAATGAAACCAGCCCCGGCGTGCAGCCATCCAGCAAATTGAGCCATTCGCAGAGCAACGGCCGTTCCCCCACAAACACCCCAAATCCCCAACGCGCTACCAAATCGCCCAGGCTCAGCAGCTGCAAAAAAAAGCCAGCCGGAAACAGCACAAAGGCGATGGGAATCGTCACAAACTGAATGAGCAGCAGGCCATAAATGCGAAACGCATACAGGCCAAACCCCGCCACAAAGTTCCGCGCCGTCCGCTTGATGTTTTGCTGGGCCAAATCAATAATCACCATCACCAGCGGCACCAGCACGGTGAGCCACGGTAGAACCAAATAGTCATGCCCAACCCGCGCGGGTAGGCTGATGATGAGGCCAATCAGCAAAAAGACGAGAACAATGGCAAGCAGCCCGCCAATCAGGAAACCAAATCGGAGCCCATATTCCCGTAGCAGCCCCCAGGCGCTCCACTTTTCCCAGGTCATGCGTAAATGAATTGGTATCAGCAATACCGAAATGCCCAGGATAATCAGGAAGATAAACAGTGCGCCATCAAGGCCGCTGCTTTGTAACGTTTCCAGATTGCGGCGGTAATATTGAATGCCTGCCCACAGGCCAAGCAGCGAGAGCAGGATGAGTGCGGCAAAGGTGATCCGTTTGGCCATGTTTGCTGGGCTACTCTTTTTTGAGGGAAACGGCCGTTCCCCCACACCCTCTCACCAATTCTTCCGGCCCGATGGCAAACACCGCAAACGGCGTGCCTGCTGCCGCCCACACCGTCCCAAACTGGCGCAAATCTTCGTCCACAAAAATGGTCATGGGGGTGAGATGGCCAAAGGGCGGCACCCCGCCAATGCTAAAGCCCGTGGCCGCCTTCACCGCGTCGGCGCTGGCCCGCTGCACTTGCTTGCGGCCCACGCCGCACAGCGCCGCCAGCTTGCGCTCGTCCAGCTGGTTGGCCCCCGAAACCAGCGCCATAATCGGCGCGTCGTTCACCGTGAAGCAAAGACTCTTCACAATCTGGGCCACGTCGCAGCCAATCGCGTCGGCCGCTTCCTGGGCGGAGCGAGTGGTTTGGTCAAACTCTTTAATTTCAATTGCCAACCCCAGTTTTTGGGCGGCATCGGCAACTTTTTGGGCAGATGGGTGCATGTTCGGTAATCCGTGATCCGTTATCGGTAATCGGTAATCCGTTATCGGTTCGGGTTACCGTTTACCGATTACTGATTACCGTTCACCGACTAATCAAAATCGTAGTCGTCGTCGAAATCTTCTTCAAAATAGTTCTTGCTGCGGCGGCGGTCGATGTAGCGGTCGAATTCAGCGGAGATGTCGGGGTCGTCAAAATTGCCGTCCAGGGTGACGTCAAACACTAAATCGGCGAAATCATCGGGGGGAACGGCCGTATCCTCTCCAAACTCATCTTCCAAGCTGGCCAACTGCTCCTCCAACACGTCCCGCTCAATCTGCCGTTTGGCAATGTCGTCGCGCAGCTGTATCTCCAGCTCGCCAAACCAATCCCGCCCGGCGCGCGCCCCCTTTGCCTGACGGCGCATCATCACCGCGCTTTGGTGTTTGTCCAGCCGGACCATCTCCTCGGCAATCTCTTCCAGCCGGTTTTGTACCCGCGTTAGCTCGCGGGTCAGCAAATCTAGCTGTTCTTGGTCCGATTGGATGGCAATGGTGTGCGGCGCGTCTGGTTCCAAAAGCAGCTGCTCCAGCTTCTCCAAATCACCCGCCGCGTACGCCGCGTTAATCGCCCACATCATCTGCGTGCGGTAGTCGCGGTCCGCCTCATCCACTGCCATGTCGGGATGAAAGCGGCGGGCCAGTTGGCGGTAAAGCTGTTTCAGCGATACCTTCTCTTCCTCAGCCAGCGCCTGGCGCGGCGCTTTCGGTGCGGTGTGGTAGCGATACTCGCCTGATTCTGAGGCGCTTTTGCCAGAAGCCCACGCCGCCGCTTCATTTTCCGGGTCGGTTTGCCACCCTTCACCCAGCCAGCGCATCTGCCGCTTCAGCTCCTGAATTTCGGCATCCAGCTTGTCCAGCTTGTCCGTCAGTTTGGCAATGCGCGAGCGCAGCTTGAACTCAAACGCACTAATCGCCGCCAGCCGATCCGACAGTTCCGCCTCGGCTTCCACCAGGCGCGGACGCAGGCTGTTTAGCAATACAGTTATCTGCTCAATTTGCTCATGCAAGCTGGTTTTTGCGGGTGATTGATTCGGGTTTGTCATGCGCGTATTGTACCATCATTCGCCAACATAACTTGACAAATTATCCCATAAATGTGTATAAATTTTGTGTTCCCAACATCGCAAAAAGTTCACTTCACGTCGTCAGAGCATCCAAACACACCGAATGAATTAATTACCTTGGAGAGAGGATATGCAAACACAAAACGGTGGAAATAACAGTTATCAAGGTCCAAAATGGGTGCCGCCCGTTGCCTTTATCGCGATGGGTTTGGTTGGCTATGCTGGTTTTGTCTGGCTGCGTGGTAACTATTTAGATGCTTTGGCAATTCCTCTGATAGTTGGTTTTGTTTGGCTCGCTGGAATGAAGCAAAAATTGGCTTGGGCTGTGGCTTTAGTTGCCTTTTATGTGCTGCTGGCCGTGCCCGCGATGGCAGCCGGTTGGATGGATCGGCAGATGCTGAATCCGATATTAACGGCCGTTGTTCTCATGGTAGTAACTTTTACTATGACCAGACTGCCACTACAAAAATCGGCTGTATTGGTCGCCTTTGTTGTTCTAGCTTTGGGCCTTCTATTTGCTTTTAGCTTCATTGAAGCATTCACGTTTGTGACGCTTTCAGTTGGTCTGGGCGCTGGCCTGTTGGGCCTCTACCTTTTCCCCCATTGGCGACAAGAGCCATCTTCTTAGCTTCCTCTCGGGCTGTGGCAGGCGTGCCGCCTCGCCACTTTTTTTGCCAGGGTGAATTGTGGGATTGAGGGAACTGTTTGGGTGGGAAACGGCCGTTGCCTGTAAAGTCATGCTAAAAATTTTAGGGACAATTTTGTAAAGTAGGCGGCGCGGCGGGACGCCGAGCCGCAGCCGGGCGAGGTTTTCGCTGGCCGAAGACCTCGCCATAGCAGGGGGTACAATGATGACGTATTATCCAGCGTCACTTTCAGTAGGGTCAACAGTAATTTTTCGATTTGTCGTTCCAGGGACTTGTCCAGGTTGAAAACAAAGACATGAGAAATCAAAAGTTCTTTAGAAGTCTACCGAGACTTATATTTGTAAGCTTGTTTATCTTGCCAGCTTGCACTCCGGGCGTGCCGGGCACTGACCCAACAACGGAGCCAGTGAATAGTGACGAGGCTCAGTCCACAGTGGAAATCACCCCTAGTGAGCCAGAGATAGTTTCGATAGCTACCAATGAAGTGATAGCCGAGGTTGAGTCAACCGCCGTGCCGACGGTAACGTTGTCCTCACCGACGGAAACGCCTCAACCAACGCCACTGTCACCTGCAACTGATAGTGAAGGCTTGCAACTACTCGTCGCCACCCAAGATGACAGCTTGGCTATCTGGCAGGATGGTACGCTAAACCAGATGGCGAACACGGCGGGTGTTTTTTCGGCCGTTTTTGTTGGCGACTCTGATAACATTGCCTATGTGCGTGAGCATGAGGTGTGGTGTCTGGATGCGCGTACACAGGCGGCACGACAAGTACCGCTACCGTCAGAGCTTGTGGCCGCAATCCCTTACGAATATGAGGCACCGCATAGCATACTTTGGCTAGCATCGCTTGGGTACAACAGCAAGATCATGGGTACAGTATTTCATGGCACAGGTGCGTATGGAACTATCCTGGTGGATTGTGACACTGGTGTCAGCTAACTGATTGAGTCTACGCACCCTGGCTATCCTGTCTTAGCCCCAGATGGCAGCAAAATCGCCATTGCCGGGACAACGGCAATTACTGTTTATGATCTTGTTTCCGGGGTGAGCAACGAATTGCTTATGTTTGAGCCTATCGGTACTTATACCTCAGCTTCTTACTTTCCAATTTTATCCTGGTCACCAGATTCTACGCAGATAGTGACAGTGATCAATCCTCAAGATTGGTGGATGGAAGATATAGATGAAACATCCCTTGTTTACCGTTTGTCTATCGAGAGCGGAGAGATTGAGGTCGTGTCTCAAATTAACAGGATGTTTGTGCGCGAACCGTATACAGCGGCTGCTTATGGTGCAGAAAAGGTGGCCTACTCTATCCCAGCCGACCCCGCGACAGAACCATTCGGTTACATTCCTGCCAAACAAATGATTCTGGATGTAAGCAGCGGTACAGAAAGTCTGCTGTTTGAGGGAAACTCTGGATTTATGGGCTGGAATCCATTTTTTGACGCAAACACACGCTTTACTGGCTTAACTCCATGGAATCCAGCAGGGGAGCGCGTGATCTTTTGGGCAGGAAGTGACCCTTTTAACCAGAAGTTTGGCGTTTACGACTTTAGCGTAGGCGAGCAGTTAGAACAGAGGTTGCCCGGCGTGTTTGCTGGATGGATAAATGACACCTCGTTTCTCTGTACAGCCGATGGCTCGCTGTATTGGGCAACGATTACTGGCTTAGAGATCGTGTCAACTGAACTTGTGCCCAATGTTGCTCGTGTTTTTCAGGCGCGTATTTCTAAATGATAAGGAGACTGGGCGGAGGCGGTAGATCAGGAACATTGCATGTTCAAAACAGTTAACAAATTTTTACGAATTCCTTGCTGAGGCGAGGTCTTCTAAATCACGGGCTGGGGCAGACGCAGGTGCATATATGCAGTGCCTCACCACTTTCTTTGCCAGAGTGAATTGTGGGATTATTGGAGCGGTTTGGGTGGGAAACGGCCGTTGTCTATAAAACCATGCTAAAAATTTGAGGAACAGTTTTGTAAAGTAGGCGGCGAGGTTTTGCGCTTCTGAAAACCTCGCCAGAGCAGGGGGCATAATTTTGCAGAGTAGCCACAGATTCTTTCCGCGTAAAGTACGGCGCAGAAAGAATCTGCGGCTACAAAATTACCCAATTACCAATTACTCAATTACCCAACAACGCATATTCCATACTGTCCGCCAACGCCTGCCAACTCGCTTCGATAATGTTGGCGCTGGCCCCGACGGTGCTCCAGCTTTTGTTGCCCTGGCGCGTGTCAATCAGCACGCGGGTGGTGGCGGCGGTGGCGTTTTCGCCATCCAGAATGCGCACTTTGTAATCCACCAGCTTGATGCTGCTCAGCTGCGGGTACACATCTACCAGTGCCTTGCGCAGCGCCGCGTCCAGCGCGTTGACCGGGCCATTGCCTTCGGCGACGGTGTGCATGCGCTTGGGGCCAACCCGCACTTTGACGATCGCTTCGGCATTGAGGCCGCGCCCGCGCCGCTGGCTGACGTTCACGGAGTAATCAATCACCTCAAACGGCGGCACGTAGGCGGGGTGGGTGCGGCGCAGCATCAGCTCTACGGACGCTTCCGCCCCTTCAAAGGTAAAGCCCTGCGACTCCAGCACTTTG
Source organism: Candidatus Leptofilum gracile (assembly GCA_016713825.1). GTDB lineage: Bacteria > Chloroflexota > Anaerolineae > Promineifilales > Promineifilaceae > Leptofilum > Leptofilum gracile. The sequence continues at coordinate 411,116 of JADJOJ010000011.1, forward strand.
ATTTGCTCCAACGCTTTGCGTAAATCGAGGCTTTCGGTGTTGAGACCAAACTGTTTGGCTTTGTCTACCAGATTGCCCCGTCCAGACAGCTCCGAAACGACGCTGCGCTGCTGGTTCCCCACCAATTCCGGCTCGATGTGCTGGTAGCTGAGCGGGTTTTTGAGCATGGCGGCGACGTGGATGCCGCCCTTGTGGGCAAAGGCGCTGGTCCCCACAAACGGTTGGTGGTCGTCCAAATCCAGGTTGGCGACTTCGGCGACGTAGCGGGAAAGCTCGGTGAGGCCAGCCAATTTTTCTGGCGGCACGCAGTCGTACCCCATTTTGAGCTGCAAATCGGGGATCACGCTGCATAAATTGGCGTTGGCGACGCGCTCGCCGTAGCCGTTGATGGTGCCTTGCACCTGTACGGCACCGGCGCGCACCCCGGCCAGCGAGTTGGCCACGCCGCACTCACCGTCGTCGTGGGTGTGAATGCCGATTTGGGTTTTGGGGCCAACGGCCGTTTTCACCTCCACCATAATCTCCTCAATCTCCCAGGGCAGGGAACCGCCGTTGGTGTCACACAACACCACGCTGTCCGCCCCGTTCACGGCGGCGGCCTTCAGGGTGGCGATGGCGTATTCCGGGTTCGCCTTGTAGCCGTCGAAGAAATGCTCCGCGTCGTAAATCACCTCTTTGTCGTGCGCTTTGCAGTACGCCACGCTCTCGCCAATCATCGCCAGATTTTCTTCCATGCTCACTTCCAGCACGTCGCGCACGTGCAAATCCCACGTTTTGCCCACCAGGGTAATGACCGGCGTGTTGGCCTCGATGAGCAGCTTCAGGTTGGCGTCTTCTGCGGGCGTGATTCCTTTGCGGCGGGTGCTGCCAAAGGCGCACACCTTGGCGTGTTTCAGGTCCAGCGAGCCGACGCGGCGGAAATATTCCACGTCCTTGGGGTTGGACCCCGGCCAGCCGCCTTCGATGTAGTCGATGCCAAATTCATCGAGCTTTTGGGTGATTTTGAGCTTGTCGTCGAGTGAGAGGGAAATCCCTTCGCGCTGGGTGCCGTCGCGCAAAGTGGTGTCGTAGAGGTAGATTTTGGTCATGGTGTCACCTTTTCGGTAATCCGTTGTCCGTAATCGGTAATCCGTAATCCGTAATCGGTTCACCGATTACCGATTACCGTTCACTGGTATTGACGCGGGCCGGATGCGCTGCTTCAAATTCGGCAACGGCATCGGCCTGCTTAAGTAAGTAACCGAGTTGGTCCAGCCCTTCGAGCAGGCAGGTTTTGCTGAAATTGTCGATGGGGAACTGGACGGAACGGCCGTCTGGCAAAACAACCGTCTGGCTGGCTAAATCCACGCTCACTTCCGTGTGCGGGTCTTCGGCCACCAGGCTCATCAGCTGCTCGTGGGTCTCGTCATCGACGATGATGGGCAGCAGGCCGTTTTGAGCGAGTTGTTGCGGAAGATGTCGGCAAAGCTGGTGGAGATAACGGCCGTAAAGCCAAAATCCATCAGCGACCAGGGGGCGTGCTCCCGGCTGGAGCCGCAGCCGAAGTTATCGCCCGCCAGCAAAATTTGTGCGCCCGGCGCGGTTGGCTGGTTCAGCGGAAAATCCGCCCGGGGCGAGCCGTCTTCGTTGTAGCGCCAATGGTGGAACAAATTTTTGCCCAACCCTTTTTTGCTAATCGTCTTCAAAAACATCGCCGGAATGATCTGGTCCGTGTCGATATTTTCCGTGGGAATGGCCACCATGTGGCTGGTTAAGGTTGTGAATGGTTGCATAATCTTCTCTTTTTAGGTGCGACGCACTTTTAAAGTGCGTCGCACCTTGGGTAATCGTTATTGATAAGCAAACTGAAAGCGAAACGGCCGTTCCCTTACCAAACTCACCTGCTGAACGGTTGCTTCCGTCAGGGTTACAATGCCCTCATTGGCCAGTTCCTGCACAAAGTGGGGGCGGAACCAGTCGCTGAGCTGGGCCGGATCGCTGAATTTGTGGGGGGCGTGCAGGAGCAAACGGCCGTATCGTTCCATCTGCACCTCGGTGATGAGCTGGCGCAGGCCCACGCGGTGCAGCAGATTCTTTTTCAGCTCATACTTATTCAATCCGCTCAACGGGATGCTAAGACGGCCGTGGCTTTCGCTGAACACCGGGTTTTCCACCTCGATTGCTTCGCGCACCACGCCATCCAGCTTGCCAAAGCGGCATTGGGAGAGATCCCCAACCAGCACCAGCGACGTCGCTGCATCGACATGTGGCAGCAACTGTTTTATAAACTCTACAGCATAGCGAACGTTTAGTTGATAGGTTGGGTGTTCCATTTTTCTTCTCCTTTTGTTCGGTTATCGGTAATCGGTGGTCGGTAAACCGTTTACCGATTACTGTTCACGGATTACCAATTACTGTAGTTCTCGCACGTCGGTGACGCGGCCGGTAACGGCCGTTGCCGCCGCCGTCAGCGGGCTGGCGAGGAAGGTGCGTCCGCCCTTGCCCTGGCGGCCTTCAAAATTACGGTTGCTGGTGCTCACAGCATACCGCCCTGGCTGGAGCTGATCGCCGTTCATGGCGATACACATCGAGCAGCCCGCTTCGCGCCACTCCGCCCCGGCATTTTTGAAGATTTGGTCCAATCCTTCGGCTTCGGCCTGCTTTTTCACATCCTGCGACCCCGGTACGACCATGACGCGCACGTTTTCGGCGACGGAACGGCCGTTAAAAATCGCCGCCGCCTCGCGCAAATCGGAAATGCGCGAATTGGTGCAGCTGCCGATGAACACCACGTCCACCGGCTGGCCCAGCAGCGGTTTGCCTGCTTGCAGCCCCATGTAGGCCAGCGCTTTTTCCACCGTCTGCCGCTCGCTGATGTTGCCGATGGCCATCGGGTCGGGAATCATCTCGGTGATCTTCATGCCCAGCCCCGGATTGGTGCCGTAGGTGATCATCGGTTCCAGGGCGCTGGCGTCGATGTCGATCTCTTTGTCGTAAACCGCCCCTTCGTCAGAGGCCAGACTGCGCCAATAAGCGACTGCCTCATCCCAGGCGGCACCGGTCGGCGCATGTTTTTTGCCCTTGATGTAGGCAAACGTGGTGTCGTCTGGGGCGATGAGGCCGGCGCGCGCGCCGCCTTCGATGCTCATGTTGCAGATGGTCATGCGCTGCTCCATCGTCAGGGCGCGAATCGCTTCGCCGCGATACTCAAACACGTGCCCCGTGCCGCCGCCCACGCCAATTTTGGCCAGCAGCGCCAGGATAATGTCTTTGGAGGCGCACCCTTCGGGCAGACGGCCGCTGACATTCACCGCATACGTCTTCGGCTTGGTTTGCAGCAGGCATTGGGTGGCCAGCACGTGCTCCACCTCGCTGGTGCCGATGCCAAAAGCCAACGCGCCAAACGCGCCGTGGGTGGCGGTGTGGCTGTCGCCGCACACAATCGTCATGCCCGGCTGAGTCAGCCCCAGCTCCGGCCCGATGACGTGTACGATGCCCCGGTTGGGGCTGTCCATGCCAAACAACTGGATGCCAAATTCGCGGCAGTTTTCTTCCAGCGTGGCAATCTGCTTGGCGGCGATGGCGTCCTGGATGGGCATGCCGATCGGGGTGGTGGGGATGCTGTGGTCCATGGTGGCGATGGTTTGAGACGGCCGTTTCACCGTCAACCCCCGTTCGCGCAAGCCCGTAAACGCCTGCGGCGAGGTCACCTCATGGATCAGGTGCAGATCAATGTACAGCACCGCCGGGCTGCCCGGCTCGTCAATCACCACATGGCTGTCCCAAATCTTGTCGATGATGGTCTTGGGTTGAGTCATAAAAATCTCCAATCAATTATGTTATAATCAAAGCCTATGCCGACAGTATTGCAGGATGGGCCTTATTTCTTTGTCTTTTTTAGTTCGGATCAAGGCGAGCCAGCCCATATCCATGTTAAGCGAGACAGAAATATCGTGAAGTTTTGGTTATCACCAATTTCGCTGGCAAAAAACCGAGGCTTCAAGGAACATGAATTGCGTGATATTGTGCGGCTTGTTATTAAACATGAGCCTGTTTTGTTGGAGGCATGGCATGAATACTTTGGTTCTTGAAGCTGATCCACAGGTTACTGATGTTTCTTTTACAGATGACAAATTAAGCCTCGCTTTGAGTGACGGCCGTTTCCTCTTGGTTCCGCTCTCCTGGTATCCTCGTTTGTCTCATGCCACACCTACCGAACGCAATAATTGGCAACTGTTGGGCGATGGGTACGCCATCGAGTGGCCAGACCTGGATGAACACATTGGTGTTGAAGGGTTGCTGGCCGGCCGACGAAGTGGTGAAAGTCAAACTTCGTTAGCTCGCTGGTTAGAATCCCGCACATCTGCTGCCTAATCCCCAATCTCCAATCTCTAATCTCCTGCTACAGCCACCTGTTCCACTCGGCTGGATGTCTCACTGCTCGCCGCCAGCATCTTGTTCAGCGCGCTCAGGTAAGCGCGGGCGCTGGCCACCACGATGTCGGTGCTGGCCCCGTGGCCGCTGAAGGTGCGCGCATAATGCTGGCTGGTCTGCGGATTGAGGGCGTATTTGCCTACGCCATTGTCCGGCTGGATGCGAATTGTCGCTTCCGCCTGGGCATCTAACCCTTCCGTCACCGCGTTGATAGAAAACTCCATCAGCGTGGGCGATTCGCCAATAATGCGGTTGATCGCCTGGTAGGCGGCATCCACCGGCCCGGTGCCCAGGGCGGCGTCCATGAAGGTGGTGCCGTCCGGCCCAGTCAGGCTGACGGACACGGTGGGGATGCTGTGGTCGCCGCACGACACCTGAATGTGGTTCAGCTTCCAGATTTCTGGCGGCTGGTAAATTTCGTCAGCAATAATCGCTTCGATGTCGGCGTCGGTGACCACTTTTTTCTTGTCAGCCAGCCGCTTGAAGCGCTGGAACGCTTGATCCAGCTCTTCTTTGTCCAGATCGCCGTAACCCAAATCTTCCAAACGCACGCGGAAGGCGTGACGGCCGGAATGTTTGCCCAGCACCAGGGTGGAGGCGTGCAGCCCTACCGTCTCTGGTCGCATAATTTCGTAGGTGAGCTGGTTTTTCAGCATGCCGTCCTGGTGAATGCCCGCTTCGTGGGCAAAGGCGTTGGCGCCCACAATCGCTTTGTTGGGCTGGACGACCATGCCGGTGTAGGCGCTCACCATGCGGCTGGTGCGGGTGATGTGGGTGGTGTCGATGTTGGTGGTGAAGTTGAAGAAGTTGGGCCGGGTTTGAATAGCCATCGCCACTTCTTCCAGCGAGGTGTTGCCCGCCCGTTCGCCAATGCCGTTGATGGTCACTTCCACCTGTCGTGCGCCGCCTTTGACGCCGGCCAGGGTGTTGGCTGTGGCCAGCCCCAGGTCGTTGTGGCAGTGGGTGGACCAGACGACTTTGTCGGAACCGGGGGTGTTGGCGATGAGGTATTGAATGAGTCGGCCGTATTCCTCTGGCGTCACGTACCCCACCGTATCTGGGATGTTCAAGGTGGTTGCCCCCGCTTTAATCGCTTCGGTTAGCACCTGCACCAAAAAGTCCGGGTCAGAGCGACCCGCATCTTCCGGCGAGAACTCCACATCGTTGCACAGGCTGCGGGCAAAGGTCACCGCTTCGATCACCTGTTCCACGCACTCTTCGCGGTCCATTTTCAGCTTGTGTTCCAGATGGATGTCGCTGGTGGCCAGGAAGGTGTGGATGCGGTGGCGGGGGGCCACCTTCACGGCGTCGTAGGCGCGCTGGATGTCTTGCTTGTTGGCGCGAGCCAACCCGGCGATCACCATCGGTTGGCCGCTTTTGCGCCCTTCGGTAAGCGGCCCCACTTCCTCGGCGATGCGCCGCACGGCGTCAAAGTCGCCGGGCGAGGCGATGGGGAAGCCCGCTTCACAAATGTCTACGCCCAGGCGGGAAAGCTGCCGGGCAATTTCCAGTTTCTCGTCTACGTTCAGCGTTGCGCCAGGCGATTGTTCGCCATCGCGCAGCGTTGTATCAAAAATAACCACTGTTTCCTGAATCTCGACACCATCGTCGTCCATTGTAAACACTCCATGTTTGTGAAGAGGTGAAGGGGTGAAGGGGTGAAGGGGTGATTTTTTCACCCGTTCACCCCTTCACCCGCTCACCCGCTCACCTTGTCATTCTATTTCGACTGCTTTCAAAAACGGCATCATCTTGCGCAGTTCTTTGCCGACCTGCTCAATTTGGCTGCTGCGGGCTGCTTTGCGGCGATCGTTGAACCAGGGACGGCCGTTTACATTTTCATCAATCCACTGTTCAGCATAAGAGCCGCTGCGAATGTCTTGCAGCATCTCTTTCATCGCCTGGCGCGTCTCGTCGGTGATGATTTTGGGGCCGCCAGTGTAGTCGCCATGTTCGGCCGTGTCGCTGACGCTGTAGCGCATGTAGCTCAGGCCGCCCTGGTAAAACAGGTCCACAATCAGCTTCAGCTCGTGCAGGCATTCAAAGTAAGCGATTTCCGGCTGGTAACCCGCTTCCACCAGCGTGTTAAACCCGGCTTCCACCAGGGCAGACACGCCACCGCACAGCACCGCTTGCTCGCCAAACAGGTCCGTCTCGGTTTCTTCGGCAAAGGTGGTTTCAATCACCCCGGCGCGGGTGCAGCCGATGCCTTTGGCGTAGGCCAGGGCAAATGCTTTGGCGTTGCCGCTGGCGTCTTGCTCCACGGCCAGCAGGCCAGGGGTGCCTACGCCTTCCACATACACCTCGCGCACGCGGTGGCCGGGCGATTTGGGGGCGATCATGCTGACGTCCACATCTTTGGGCGGCACAATTTGGCCAAAGCGAATGTTGAAGCCGTGGCCAAACATCAGCGTTTTGCCTGCCGTCAGGTTGGGGGCGATCGCTTCTTTGTAGATGGCGGCTTGCTTCGTATCTGGCGTTAGCACCATGATGACATCGGCTTCGGCACAGGCAGCGGCCGTTTCCATCACTTTCAACCCATCGGCTTCTGCTTTGGCCCAGGAGGGGCTGCCTGCGTACAGCCCCACGCGCACGTCGGCACCGGAGTCCCGCAAGTTGAGCGAGTGGGCGTGCCCCTGGCTGCCGTAGCCGAGCACCGCAATTTTTTTGCCATCGAGCAGAGTCAGGTCTGCGTCTTTGTCGTAATAAATGTTAGCCAAAATTCCTATCTCCCTTGTTTGATCAGTTACTCAATCGCCCAATTACTTAATTATTGCCTGGTAATTGGGTAATTGAGTAATTGAGTAATTAATGATGTCCGTTTTGGTGGGTAGGAACGGCCGTATCCGTCCCTCCCATTTCCCGTTCTTGTAAACCACGCACCATGGCCACCCGGCCCGTGCGCACCATCTCTTCAATGCCAAAGCTTTGCAGCAGCTTGATCAGCGAATCCACCTGATCTTCCTTGCCCACAATTTGGATGATGAGCGATTCCATATCCACATCCACAATGCTGGCCCGGTAAATGTCTACCAGCTGCATCACCTCGGCCCGCGTCTGGTTGTTGGCCTTCACCTTGATCAGCGCCAGTTCGCGCTTAACGGCGGGCAGGTGGGTCACATCCTCAATGTGGGTCACATTGATCAGCTTGTCTAGCTGGGTGGTCACCTGGCGCATGTCGCGGTCGGTACCATAAGCCACAAAGGTCATGCGGCTGATGCCCGGCGTCTCGCTGTGGCCCACAGCCAGGCTTTCAATGTTAAAGTTGCGGCGGCGGAACAGGCCAGCCACCCGGTTCAGGACGCCCGGTTTGTCTTCCATCCAGGCGTTAATGGTGTGTCGTTTCAATTGTGGCTCGCTCATCTTACTCTCCTTGCGGGGTCATGCTGTTGGGGCGGCGAATCATATCGGCATTGCTCTTGCCCGGCGTGACCATTGGGTAAACATTGGTAAATTCTTCCACCTGGAAGTCCAGCAAGAACGGGCCATCGTATGCCTGAGCTTCCTTGATGGCCTCAGCTGCTTCCTCTTTGCTGGTAACTGCGCGGGCGGGGATGCCGTATGCTTCGGCAATTTTTACAAAATCGGGGTTGAACAGGGGCGTACCGGCATGACGCTTGTTGTAGAACACATCTTGCCACTGGCGCACCATGCCCAGGTAGCCGTTGTTGATGATCGCAATTTTGATCGGCAGCTTTTCTTGCACCACTGTGGATAGTTCGATCATGGTCATTTGGAAGCCACCGTCCCCGGCAACGACCCAAATCTCTTCGTCTGGCAACCCCATCTGGGCCCCGATGGCGGCGGGCAGTGCGTACCCCATCGTGCCTAAGCCACCAGAGGTGAGCAAGCTGCGCCGTTTGGTGTGATGGTAATATTGGGCTTCCCACATCTGGTGTTGGCCTACATCTGAAACCACGGTGGCATTGCCTTCGCCCGTAGAATGCCACAGGGCGCGCATCACGTAGGGGGCGATCAGCTCGTCTGTTTCCTGGGCCAAAATATCCCGGTCGCTGGTGTCGGCTTTCCACTCGGCAATTTGCTCCAGCCAGGTGGGATGCTCGTTTGGTTCGATCTGGGGCAGCAGGTTGCGCAGGGTGAGCAGGGCATCGCCAATGACGGGGGTGTCGATGGTGATGTTTTTGCCCATTTCCGCCGGGTCCAGGTCTACATGGATGATTTTGGCGTTGGGGGCAAAGGTATCGAACGCCCCGGTGAGCCGGTCGTCCAGGCGAGCGCCGATGGCGAAGAGGACGTCGCACTCTTGCAGGGCATAGTTGCAGTACGCTTCACCGTGCATACCGCCCCAGCTAATGGAAAGTGGGTGGGTGGCCGGGAAGGTGCCAATGCCCAGCAGGCTGGTCGCCACGGGGATGTTGGCTTTTTCGGCCAGCTGGCGCAGTTCGGCTTCGGCTTTGGCAATAGAGACGCCTTGTCCGGCTACGATGACTGGCTTTTTGGCTTCGTTAATGAGGCGAGCGGCGCGGGAAACGGCCGCTTCTTCCGGCGCATTGATGTTGGGGTTGTAACCCGGCAAATTGACCGTTTCGGGATATTTGAAGGGCATGGACGCCTGCTGCACATCCTTGCACACATCAACTAAAACCGGGCCAGGGCGGCCGGTGCGGGCAATGTAAAATGCCTCTTTGATGGCGTCGGGCAAATCTTTGATGTCGGTAATGAGGTAGTTGTGTTTGGTCACAGGCAGGCTCACCCCTTGCACATCTGCCTCCTGGAAGCCATCGCGCCCCAGCAGGGAGGTAGGCACCTGCCCGGTGATGGCCACGATGGGGGTGGAATCCATGTAGGCGGTGGCCAGGCCGGTGATCAGGTTGGTGGCACCAGGGCCGGAGGTGGCAATGCAGACGCCTACTTTGCCAGTAGCGCGGGCGTAGCCATCGGCCATGTGTGAAGCGCCTTGCTCGTGGGTCACCAGGACATGGTGAATTGGATATTCATATTTGGCCAGGTCGTCGTAGGTGGGGAGGATGGCACCACCGGGCAGCCCAAACACGACTTCGACGCCTTCGTGCATGAGGCTTTCCCAAATGATTTGTCCGCCGGTTTTCATTTCGCTCATAAAATCTTCTCCTTGGGAGCTGAGTGGTTTGTGGCCCAACTCTCTTTTAACAAATCCTCTTATTGTGTTTGCCAAATAAAAAGGCAGCAAACAGATGATGCCTGTTTGCTGCCTGGGTAGACGCGCTGGTGGGCGGGTTGGATTGCTGGCGGCAGGAGGTTGTGGTGGAAACGGCCGTTTCCCCATAAGTTTGCATCTGTTTGTGCTGATTTGAACTGTTCATGCCGACAACCAACCTTGAAAATTCCAAAAAAAAAGCCGCCCTGCTGGGCGGCTTGGTGTTATCCAAATAGAGTTTTCACTCTTACTCCTTACCCAACAGACATTGATTCCTTATTAACGACAATAATAAGGACCAGGCTAAGAAGGATAAGGCTGATAATGATGTGAAAGAGTGCAAACATATTATTTTTCGCTGATTTGTAATATATCAGGAGTGTACTCGCTATGGCTTGTTCCGCCAATGACAAATCGCCAAAAGAAATAGGGTGCTTCTTGTGCAATTTGTACAGTTTGGCCTTGCAACAGTGGCGGATTATACCGAACTGAAGCCGGTTCGCAAGTTTTACGGGCCGTATAAACACCAAGGCGGAAAATGCCTAAACATTTTCCGCCTTGATTCCCACTATTTCCCACTGAACCGCGCATTTCAGCACAAGTCTCTAGGAGTATACAAAATTACCTGGGTGGGCTCTACGGGCATTTTTCACAAAATAACGAGGCGTTTATTTGTGCCATTTTGCACAAAAAGGGATGATGGGTGTTTGGCAGGGGAAATTTTGCCTGGAAACACCAAGGCGGAAAGCGCCTAAACGCTTTCCGCCTTGATTCCCACTATTTCCCACTGAACCGCGCATTTCAGCACAAGTCTCTAGGAGTATACGGGATTGATTGTGTCATTTCTACGGTTATTATGGCTAAAATCGTCGCGGGTCCGTTTGTAAAATTTGTACAGTTTGCCCGGCTACCTCTGGGGAACGGCCGTACTGACCACTGCTTGCTGAATACTGCTTACGGAAATTACGGCCGTAACTGCCACAACTTCAACGACAAATGCAGCGCCAACCGCATGTTCGACTGGTTCAGGTCGTGCCCCGTCAGTTCCTGAATGCGCTCCAGCCGGTAAAGCAAGGTGTTGCGGTGAATGAAGAGGGATTCGGCCGTTTGGCTAATATTGCCATGATGTTCAAAATAAGCATCCATTGTTTTCACCAGGCTGCTGTTGTGCTGCTCATCATACGCCACCAATGGCCCAATCACTTGCTCTGTAAAATTGCGCACCGTGGGATTTTCTTCCAACTGCACCAACAACTGGTACACGCCCAAACTGCTAAACTGCACCACATGCTTTATTTGCAGCCGTTCCGCCAGCTGCATTGCTTGCAGCGCCTCATCATACACCTCTGGCCATTCAGCCAACGTTGGCGCGGGGCCGCTCATGCCTGCTACCAAAACGCCATCTGGGTACTCTGTTTTGACTTGTTCTTCAATACGACGACCCAGCTCATGAGCTGTTTCCATATCTTCCGCATGCTTTAGCTGCTGGAACACACAAACGTGCTTGTCGCCATACACATGCACCAGTGCCGAGCGGCTGTGATTATTCAATACCCAGTGCACCGTTGTTTCCAGACGTCGTAACGAATAGGCAGGCTGGTCCGCCCACTTCAGGGCAATGACAGCATGCGGCTGGTTTGTATTGTGGTCCAGGCGACCTTCCAGCCGTTCAATTTCTTTGCGCGGCATTGTGCCTGCCAGCAGCCCTTCCAAAAAGTTGCCCCGCAGCGCCTTTTTGGCCTCGCTAATCGCTTTGGCTTTGGCCATCTCCAGGGCGCAGGCAGCTGCGCCGTGTTCTACAGCCAGTTTGTCTAGCAAATCTAGCTGGTCGGCCGGGCCAATAACCGAAAGATACCCCCGTGCCCGGTCGCCAGAAATGATAGGGCTAACCAAACGCCCCACATTTTCGATGGGGAGGAACTGCTGCCAATGACTTTGGCGCGCATGGGCCGCGGCTTTGCGGTTGCGCAGCACAGGCGGTAGCTCATCTCGTTGTTGCAGCATTTCCCGTAAAGGTTCCAGGGCAATTTCATTGTTTTGCGGAATGGCGATAGCCTGAATTTCCATGCGCTTGTCTTGCACCACCACAATTTTGCCCGTAAGTTTGGCAATGAGATCGGTCATGGCATTCAGTCCCTGATCTTCGCGGGACATTTCTGACAGGGTGCGGTAGAGCTGCATGCCGCGCTCGCTAGTAGCCGACTGCCGATCAACCAGCAGGGCCGCCACAGCGCGGTTGATCTCTCGCACCGAGCTGTTTTCTGGCAAGACGAGCAAATGGGTGTTGAGCTTGTTCGCCTGTTCACCCACTTCGTCGGAAACGGGGTGGAAAAGCAGCAGCCCTGCCACATTGATTTCGGCCAGCAGCGCCAGCTTTTGTTTTAATGCGGCTTCGTTGATTTTGGCTTGCAAGTTAGGTGGGACGATAACCAGATCATTTAGCTGCACCTGGTCTTCTACACCATCCCAACTGGTGAGTAAGACAACCCACTCAACGGTACGGCGGGCTTGTTCTGCGCCACCCATGGCGGTGGTGTTTAGCGGTAGAGCCAGGCGAAGTAAATCGCTAATTGTTATTTGATCTAAGGATTGTTCATTCATGCTTTTGAATTGCCATTTCCATTAACTGGAAGCCGGATGATGAAGGTGGTGCCTTCATCTCTGGCGCTAACCACGTTAATTTCACCGCCGTGTTGTTCGATGATGCGGTGGGTGGTGGCTAGCCCCAGCCCGGTTCCCTTGCCAGGGTCTTTTGTGGTGTAAAAAGGCTCGAAGATGTGGGCCAGTTCGGCCTGAGACATCCCTTTGCCGTTGTCCTGGACGATGATTTGCACATGGTCTTTTTCGCCATCTAGCCGGGTGGTGATGGCGATTTGACGATGACGTGGCATTTGGTGGACAGCATCCCGGGCATTGACGATGAGGTTGAGCCAGACACTTTTGAGGTGTTCCCAACTGGCGACAATGGGGGGGAGGTCATCGGCCATGTATTGGATGACTTCGGCATCGGCTGTGTTGAGCTGATACCGTACCAGGTCCAGGGTTTGCCGAATAGAATGGTTGACATCACCTTCGGTAAGGGTGTAATGCTCTTGCCGGGCAAAATCTAGCAGGCCGCGTACCACTTTGGTGGCGCGGTCTCCGGCGCGGGCAATGAGATCAACTGCTTCAAAATTGTCATCTTCTGGGGGGATGAACATTTTGAGCATTTCGGCATTGGCGTTAATGGCGGTAAGTGGGTTGTTTATTTCGTGGGCAACGCCAGCGGCGAGTTGGCCGATGGCGGCGAGTTTGCCTGCTTGCAGGAGTGAACTTTCCAGGCGGCGCTCCTCGGTTCTGTCTTGCCAGAGGATGACGGCGCGGGCGGAGCTGGCTTGTTTGCTGGGGATGGGGTAGGCGTTGACATCCCATTCGCGGGGGAGATGGTCTTCCCCTTTCCAGTTAATGGTCCAGCGTTGAGCCTGTTTGTGGGCCAGGGTTTTGGCGGCCAGGCAATGATCGCAGGGTTGGCTGCGCTTGAAGAAGGTTTGGTAACAAATTTTGTTGACCAGGTGTTCGGGGACGGTATCCAGTTCGTCGGCTTTGCTTTTGTTGATGCCCACCAGGAGCCAGTCGTCATTGATGGTGTAGATGGGGTGGGGGATGCCGTCGATGAGTGCCTGGAGGGTGTTGCGGCTTTCTAGCATTTCTTGCTGGCGTTGGCGGATGCGGGTGAAGAGCCAGGCGTTTTCGATGGCTTCGCTGATGGAGCTGGCGAGTGAGGCGAAGAGGTCGAGATCGACGTCGGTGAACTGGTCGTCGGTTTTGTTGAAGGCGTTGATGAGGCCAACGGGACGGCCGCGCACCACGAGTGGGGCGGCGATGAGGGTGGTGACGTGGAAGTTGGGCGGGGCGTCGATTTCGGGTTGGAAACGGCCGTCTTCCTGCGGATTATTTAGCACTACGGCCGTTTGCTCCTGAAACGCACTGCCAAAAATGCCGCTGCCAACGGGGATGGTGGGAACGGCCGTTACCGGCAGTGGGCCGCCGCGCCCGTGCAAATTTTGGTACCGCAATTGCATCCCACCCTCTACCATCAGCACCCCGGCCAGCTCCACACCCAGCAGTTGATCTACACCCTTCACAGCTTCTGCCAATACTTCGTTGAACTCCAGCGTAGCTGCCACTGTTTGGCCGATGCGGTTGAGCGAGGCAAGCTGCTGGCTTTGCCGCTGCAGCTGTTTTTCTAGCTGCTGCGTGCGCAAAATGGTGTTAACCCGCGCCAGCAATTCTTGGGGCCGGTATGGTTTGGTGATGTAATCATCGGCCCCGGCGGTGAGCGCTTCTACTTTTTCGCTGCTGCCCGCAGCGGCCGTCAGCAGCACCACGCGCGTGTAGCGCAGCGTTTCGTGGTCACGAATCCAGTTGAGTACGTCTAGACCAGAGAGGTTGGGCATGCGCATGTCGAGCAAAACGAGGTCGATTTCGGTGGTCTCATCCGCCACGGTCGCCTGCAAAAAGTCAATCGCCTCCTGCCCGTCGGGCACGGCCGAAACCAGGAAGTTGGCTTTTTTCATTAAGAAATCAGCCAGGGACTCCGCAATTTCCGGTTCGTCATCGACGATCAGGATATGAGACTGCTTTTGCATTTGCGTGGGGATGGTAACGGCCGTTTTCACCCCATTTTGTTCCGACACTGCTTACCTCATTTCTCGCACTACTGGTCTGGATTCGACGTAAAGGTGTACCCGTGCCCTTGAATGGTGCGAATATACTTGGGATCGCTGGGTACTGGCTCAATTTTCTCGCGCAGATTTTTGATATGGGCTCGCACCAGCTCCGGGCTGCCCGTATCGCGTGGGTAATCCCAAACATCTTGCAGCAGCTGCTGGCTGTTAAACACCTGATCGGCATTGCTCATCAAATGATATAGCAGATCAAATTGCACATTCGTTAACAAAGCTGTGCCGTTAGGCGTTGTCACCTTAAAGCTGCGGCAGTCCAACACAACCTGCCCGGCAATTACCTCCGCTGGTTTTTCTTCTTTTACATTTTTAGGTACAACCCGGCGTAAAATTGCCCGAACCCGCAGCTGAAGCTCTTCCATATTAAAAGGCTTACTCAAATAATCATCTGCCCCCGCACGAAAACCTTCGATCTTGTCTTCATCTTTGGCTTTGGCAGTTAAAAAGAGTACAGGCAAATCTTGCAGCAACGGATCTCCCCGAATCTGCCGACACACCTGGTAGCCATCTGCTCCAGGCATCATAATATCCAATATGAACAGGTCCGGTTGATGACGACGTGCCAACTGCAACCCTTCTGTGCCGCTGTTTGATACCATAACGTGGTAACCATACAGTTTCAAAGCACGCTGCAAGGTACGGGAAACCAGTTCATCATCATCAATAACAAGAATGGTGGCCATGTGTACTCCTCTGGCTGGGACGCAACAAAAATTTAAAGATCTGGTTCGTGTGCCGCGTCCTGACTATTATAAAAGATCATCTTATGTGAATCTGCCGCCGATAGTATAGCAGATTTTCGCCGGATGATAGGTTGAAAAGCAGAATTGACACAAATGTAAATGCAAAACCTTTCAGGCTTTCTACCCAAATAAAAAGCCCCTGAAATAAAAACAAATACCAGCGGCGGGCAGCTGTTTTACTCAGGGGCTTTGCTAGTTAAATGAACACGCTATCCAAAACAGCCACAGGGAAAAAAGAGCAGGTAGAGCGTTGTGGCCAACCTCAAAAATCTCTGCCTACGCTGAGGCCAATCTTCGGATAGGTACTAAATTAACAGGCGCAACGGATCTTCCAAAATGCCTTTAAGCGTTTGCATATATTGAGCCGCTTCTGCCCCGTCTGTTACCCGGTGATCTGCGGAAAGGGTAGCCTTCATACGGGTTCCAATTGTGAGTTCACCATTGACAACCACTGGCACTTGTTTGGCTGAGCCCACAGCCAGAATGGCTGCATGGGGCGGATTGATGATGGCCACAAAATGGTCCACTTCAAATGCGCCCAGGTTGCTTACCGTGAAGGTCGCCCCTTCCACATCTTCTGGCTTTACTTTTCCGTCACGGGCGCGGGCAATCATCTCTTTATGATCCTGGGCAATTTTGGAGATGCTGGAGCCATCACTGCCTTTTTGCACAATGGTCAGCAAGCCGCCTTCGACGGCAACGGCCGTTCCCACATTAATCTCGTTGTGCAAAATAATCTTGTCGCCGCCAAAGCTGGCGTTGATATTCGGGTACTGCCGCAACGCCAGCGCCGTCGCCTTCACCACCAAATCGTTGACAGACACCTTCTGCTCCGCAGGCAAGGCATTGTTAATTTGCTTGCGTAGGTTGAGCGCCGCCGCCATATCAATCTCCGTGGTCACATAAAAATGCGGCACCGTCGTTTTGCTTTCCGTCATGCGCCGGGCAATCGCCTGACGCATTCGCGTGAGCGGTTTTTCGGTAGCCGTCGCTGGAGTGGGCACAGAGGCCATGGCTGGCTGCGGCGCGGCTTGCGCTGGTGCTGCCGCAGCGGCTACTGGTGCTGCCGCTGGTGGATTCTCCAGGTACGCTTCCACATCCACTTTGCGCACGCGCCCACCCGGGCCACTGCCCCCCACGCGAGACAAGTCAACGGCGTGCTCTTCTGCCATGCGGCGCGCCACCGGTGTGGCCTTTACGCCATCTGGGAATTCCGCATTTAGCTCGCCAGCCGGGGCAGGCGCAGCTTTGGCCGCTTCGGCGGGGGCAGCTTCCGCTTGGGCTTCGGCCGGTTCCGGCGCAGCGGCGCTTTTGCTGCTGCCGCCACCGTTCCCCACCATGCCAGAAATATCCTCGCCTTCTGCACCAATGATGCCCAAATTGTCACCCACCGGAACCAGATCGCCCGTGTTGACCAATTGGGCCAGCAGGGTGCCCTCGGCACGTGCCGTTAGCTCCTGCGTCACCTTGTCTGATTCGATTTCGGCCAGCACATCCCCTTTTTGTACCGAGTCACCCACCTGCTTGAGCCAGGTGCCCATCGTGCCTTCTTCCATATCGAAGCCCAGCGTGGGCATTTTGATAAATTCAGCCATTATAAAATCTCCTTCACAGCGGCAATCACCCGATCGGCATTGGGCAAAGCGGCCCGCTCTAGCTCGCCAGAGTAGGGAGCCGGCACATCGTACTGGGCCACACGCTTAATGGGGGCGTCGATGTAATCAAACGCCTCGTCTTGCAGGCGGGCGGCAATTTCTGCGCCGATGCCGTAGGTTTGGTGACCAAATTCTACCACCACTGCCTTAAACGTCTTTTTGAACGATTCGATAACTGGCCCCATATCCAATGGCTGTAGGCTGCGCAGATCAATGATCTCGGCTTCGATGCCTTCTTTGGCCAGCGCTTTGGCCGCATCTAGCGAAACATGCAACCCTTCGCCGTAGGTGATGATCGTCACATCAGACCCTTCGCGCTTGACGTCGGAGACGCCAAGGGGGACGGTGAACTCTTCTTCTGGCACTTCGTCGCGCACTTTGGGTGATGTGTAAAGCGCTACCGGCTCGATGAACAGCACCGGGCCGTTGTCGCGAATGGCGGATTTGAGCAGCCCTTTGGCATCGTAGGGGGTGGCGGGGCAGACGACCTTGAGGCCAGGAAAATGGGCAAAGATGACATCTGGGGTGTGGCTGTGGGTAGCGCCCAGCTGCTTGCCGCCGCCGCCGGGAGCGCGAAAAACGATTGGGCAGTCGAACTGCCCGTTGAACATGTAACTTACCTTGGCAGCATGGTTGACAATGGCGTCGAACGCCACAAAGGCAAAGTTGATGGTCATAAATTCGGCAATGGGGCGGGTGCCAGCCATGGCGGCACCGGTGGCGGCCCCGGCAATGGCCATTTCAGAGATGGGTGTGTCGCGGACGCGATTCTCGCCAAACTCTTCCAGAAAGCCTTTAGTGACGGCGTAGGTGCCACCCCAGGCACCCACTTCTTCACCCATGATGAATACATTTTCGTCGCGGCGCATCTCTTCGCGCAGTGCTTCGGTAATTGCTTCTCGTAATGTTAAACGGGCCATGTTTAGTTTGCCTCCGCATTGCTGGGGTAGATGTGGTCAAAGAGGGTGTCCAGGGCGGGCAGGGGGGAATCATCGGAAAATTCGACGGCTTCATCTACTTCTTTGATCACTTTTTTATCGATGGCGACCAGATCGGCTTCTTTGACTTTGTGTTCTTGGAGCAGGTGATTTTGCAAGGTGGCGATGGGGTCTTTTTCATCGCGCCATTTGTCCAGCTCGCCTTCGGGACGGTAGCGGGTGCGGTCACCGATGCTGTGGCCTTCGTAGCGGTAGGTCATCATTTCCAGGAACTGGGGGCCTTTGCCTTTGCGGCAGGCGTCGATTGCTTTTTCGGTGGCTTCGTAGACGGCAAAGATGTCCATGCCGTCAACTTGTTTGCCGGGAATTTTGTACGCTTTGGCTTTGTCGATCATTTTGTGGGCGGCGGATGCTTTTTCGATAGAGGTGCCCATGCCGTATTTGTTGTTTTCGCAAATAAAGACGATGGGGAGGTCCCAAACGGCCGCCATGTTGAGCGATTCGTGGAAGTAGCCGATGTTGGTGGCCCCATCGCCAAAGTAGCAAAGGCAAACGTTGTCTGTGCCTTTGTATTTTTCGGCCAATGCCATGCCGGTGCCCAGGGAAATATGGGCCCCGACGATGCCGTAGCCACCCCAGAAGGTGCGCTCTTTGCTGGCGAGGTGCATGGAACCACCGCGCCCGCCAACGGCACCGGTGGCTTTGCCCATTAATTCGGCCATGACCTGGCTGGCGGGAATGCCTACGGCGAGGGCGTGGCCGTGATCGCGGTAGGCGGTGATGATATGGTCGCCTTTTTTGCGGGCGGCGATGGTGCCCACGGCGACGGCTTCTTGACCGATATAAAGGTGGAGGAAGCCTTTGATTTTACCTTCCAATTGGTACAGTTCGTCGCTGCGTTCTTCAAAGCGACGAATGAGCACCATTTGATGGTACCAATCGAGCAATGTCTCTTTGTCCATTCAAATCTCCTTAGTAAGCCTTGGTAGATGTTCGTTTGTTGGTGGTTAGTGGCTGGCGGTTAGCCGTTTTTTTAGCAAAAGGTGGCTATCTACCGGCGACCATTCATCAAAACAAGGCCCCAAAGTGTGGGAGTGGGCCTGTTTTTACCAACAGTTGGGAAAAAGGTTGTTTATGTGTGTTTCGTAACAAGCCAGCGAGTGCTTGATTTCACTTATACAAAACCCAATGGGTTTGTCTTGGTGTCGAATTTTGTAGGCCTACGAACAAGTTACCTGAGGATTTCAGGCAAAGGGGCAAATGGTTTTTGCTTTGCGTCGGTTAAATGTTTGCCTGGTTTGTTGTTCGTGCCTCATATTTTTGTTTGAATTGGTTGCTATGTCAACAACTGTTTAGTTTATCAAATTGTGGCTTAGCTGGCGAGTATATTAATTTGGGCACCGATGGTGTCTATGGGCAGTACCCAGCTGTGGCTGGTGAGGTTGTGTTGTTGGAAAACGGCCGTTACCACCCCCACTATTTCCTCATGTTTGTCTGCGGCAAAGGCGATAAGGCTGGGGCCAGCGCCGCTAAGGGCCACGCCGGCGGCTCCGGCGGCGCTGGCGGCGCTGAAGGCGTCGGCCATGCCGGGGATGAGCGGCAGGCGGTATGGTTGGTGCAGGCGGTCTTGCATGGCCAGGGCGAGGGTGGGGTAATCGGCCGTTTCCAGGGCGCGGATGAGCAGTGGCAGGCGGCTGGCGTTGAAGATGGCATCTTGACGGCTGATTTGGGTGGGGAGGACGGCACGGGCATCTTTGGTGAGCAGTTGGAAGTTTGGGGTAACGATGATGATTTGTTGGGCGGCGATGGGCAAGGGTTCGATATGTACCTGCTCATCGTGCATGACGCCGAGGACGAGGCCGCCGAGTAGGGCGGGGGCGACGTTGTCTGGGTGGCCTTCTTCGGCGGTGGCCATGTCTAGCAGTTGGGCCTGGGTGAAGGGGCTGTCCATGAGGGCGTTGGCCCCAAGCAGCCCGGCAAGTACGGCCGTTGAGCTGCTGCCCAATCCGCTGCCAACAGGGATTTGGTTTTCTTGCTGAATGTGCAGGCCAGACGGCCGTTTGCCTAAACGTTCAAACAGGCAGTTGGCCATCTGGTAAACCAGGTTGGTTTCATCGGTGGGCACTTTTTCGGCGTCCAGGCCGGTCGCTTCGATGGTGAGGCTGGGGGTGGCAACGGCCGTAAAGGTGACCCGATTGTATAAAGCCAGGGCCAGCCCCAGGCAATCGAAACCGGGGCCAAGGTTGGCAGAGGTGGCAGGAATGGTGACGGTTACTTGTTTGTTCATGGCTCTATTTTGCCCCAATATTTACCCAGGGGCGAGAGGTCGTGGCGGCGTTTGCCCATCTTCCGGGGGGGAAAACTGAAAATGGTGGGGGTTTATGGTGGCGTAGGAGATTTAACGGTGACCACTTTGCCCGTGCCGCTGACGCGGAACTCCCAAAAGCCGCGCTTTTGTTGGGTTTCTAGCGGTGTTCCCACCTCGCCCTGGCGGATGCGCTGGCAGGGGAAGCCCAATTGACGTACGGCCGTTCCCAACCCCACACTACTTTCTGCGCCACCAAAACTTGGTCGGTCTAGCAGTACTACGTTGCTTTCTACGCCGCGCTGAGCCAACCGCACCAGCTCTGGCAGCCAGTTGGGCTGGGCACTGGGGGTGATGAGGATAACGGCCGTTCCTCGCCGGGCAACGCGCCCCAAATCGAACAGCGCCGTCTGGAGGTTGGTGCGGCCTTCGGCATCCAGCAGGGCCAGCGCCCGCAGGATGCGCCACTGCTGCCCTTCGCCCCGGCCAGTGTGGACGATTTGGGGGGAACGGCCGTATCCCGCCAGCCCTACCGCCCGATTTTGCCGCACCGCCCGCGCCGCCAGCGAGGCAGCCAGCAAAACCGCCTGCTCAATCGTGCCCTGGGCGCCGCTGCCCAGCTGCACCGCCGCCTCACAATCCAGCAAAATCCAGATGTCGCCGGTGGCGTCCTGGTCAAATTCGCGCACCATCAGGCTGTTGCGATGGGCCGAAATGGGCCAATGAATCCAGCGCAGCGGGTCGCCGTGCTGGTAATCGCGCACGGTGGCGGCGTTGGTGGTGGCCTGCCAGCTGCGCTGCCGCAGCCGCGCCTGGCCGCTGCTGCTGCCGGTTGGCAGGGGAATGGGCAGCTGGCCGTGAATGGGCGGGTGGATGATGATCTCTTCGGTTTGGCTGTAAAAATGGGTCAGCTGGAACAGGCCAAATGGGTCGCTGCTGCGGATGGCCCAGGGGCCGAGCGAGAATTGGCCACGCTGCTGGCAAACGGCCGTTTCTCGCCAATGATCGGTTTGCTGGGGGGGGATGCTGCGGACAACGGCCGTTTTGTACCCTGGAATCGTCGTGTAGTCGATAACCTCAACCCACAGCGCCGGAATTGCGCTGTTGTTGCGCAGTTCAAACAGCTCTTCTAGCTGGTCGCCCACGGCCACCCAGCCAAAGCGCAATTTCCGGCTGCCGTGCAGGTGCGCCGCCAGCTGCCGTACCCAAATGTAGCCCACCACAAACAGCCCGCCCAGGCCGATCAGCAGCGTGTTCCACACCCGGCTGGGCAGCAAAAAAGCGGCGGCCAGCACCAAAACAAAGCCCACCAGCGGCAGGCGCAGCTGTAGGGTGATACTGGTTTTGTTAGATGGGGGGTGGGGGAACGGCCGTTCGTCCATGGATCGATTGTGACACAATTAAACAAATCCGCAATCTTCATCCCAGCCGTTTTACCTGTGCTAAAATAGCATCACCAAACAGGAGGTCGTGTTTATGGAACCTATTACACTCATTCTGGCCACCGCAGTCGCTGAAGGTCTGAAGCAGGTTGGCAAACAAATTGTTGAAAAAGGCATAGTCGATCCCTCGCTGGAACCGGCCACCAACCGGCTCAAGCAGTGGGTTCAGGGCCGCTACGGTAAAAAGGAAACGGCCGTCAAAGAAGACAAAGCCCTGCTCGGCGCGGTAAAGGCCGCCCTCAAAGAGGCAGGTGCTCCCACCGAAGATGACGATTCCCTGGAAAAATGGGCCAAGCAGCTTAGTCTGGACAGGCTCCAAGCCAGCAAAAACGATACTTTGCGCCGTCAGCTAGCCCGTGCTGCCCTAACCTTTGTCGATTCACATGCTGCGCCACCCGAAGAGCTGCTCGTTGCTTTGGGCTGGCCACGTAACCAGAAAAAAGAGCTGGCCCAACTTCTGGCCGCGCTGCACAAGCAACTTTACGCTGTCGAAGCGTGGCAGCCGCCCCTGGCTTACGCTCGCGCCGCCGCCCAGACCGACCTCTGGGGTCGAATCGAGAACCGCTTACAGACGATGGAAACGATTTTGGTGGCTCACAGCCAGGGCAAACCGCTGCTCGTGAAGCTCCAGCAGGAAAAGTTTGGTCTGGCTCAGGCCGCCCAGGTGGAGCGTAAATACCGCCAGGAGCTGGTGCAGGATTTACGCCTGCACGATTTTCGCGGTATTGTCCAGGTTAAACGAGCCATTCGCCTGCCGCTGGTAGACATCTACCAGGAGTTGGGGCTGCTGAAGCTGCAAGGGGCCAAAGAGCGGGAGCAGGCTCAGGAACTGATGCTTCAACTGCGTGATGAGGAGCGGCAGCAGCTGGAAGAACGCCGCCTGCAAGAGCGGGTCAGCGACGGCCTGGCTGCCTCCCAGCGGCTGGCCATTTTGGGCGAACCCGGCGCGGGCAAAACGATCTCGCTCAAATTTATCGCCCTCATGCTGGCGTTGGGTTACGGTATTCCCCGGCTGGGGTTGGAAATGCCGTTCATCCCTCTCATGATTCGTCTGGCCGACTATGCCCGCGCTCTGGCGCAAAAGCCCACCCTTTCGCTAGATAACTACCTGTTTACCACTATTGCCGAAGCGTACGCTTCACACCCTGATCTGCCCCAATTTTTACGCTGGGCGCTGGAAAAAGGGGGCTGTATGGTGCTGCTAGACGGGCTAGATGAAGTGGGTAGTGATCCGGTGGCGGGGCAAACGCTAAAAGGGCAGGTGGTCGGCCGGGTGCAGCAGTTTGCCGACCGCTGGTGCAGCGACGGCTTCACCAACCGGGTGGTCGTCACCAGCCGCATCGAGGGGTATTGGGACGAGGTGTTGGCGGGCTTTGACCATGTGCAGCTAAGCCCTTTGCAGCCGCCGGATGAAGTGACCGCATTTGTGCTGCGCTGGTTTACGGCCTACGAGCAGGCGCAGGACAGCCAGATAACGCCAGAACTGGCGGAAGAACGTGCCCAGGAGCGCACCGAAAGCCTGGTGCCGAAGGTGTTGGCGCACGCCAGCGTGCGCCGTCTGGCCACCAACCCGCTGCTGCTTACCATTTTGGCCCTGATTCATGAGACGGTGGGTAAACTGCCCAACCGGCGCATTGAGCTGTACGAAATTTGCGCCCAGACGCTGATTGAGTCGTGGCGGCAGGCGCAGACGGGCGTTACCAACCAGTGGCTGTCTGATTTGGGCGGTAAACAGATTATTCGCATTATGGCTCCGCTGGCCTACTGGCTGCATGAAAATTATCCCGGCGGCACGGCGACGTTTGCTGAATGGCAGCGGATGCTGCAAGCGACCTTGACCGAGGCTGGTTTTGAAGCGGAAGCGGCCGAAATTACCCACCGCTTTTTGCACCATGCCCGTTTTGAGGCCGGGCTGCTGGCCGAGCGGGGGCTGGGGCAGTTTGGCTTTTTCCATTTGACCTTTGAAGAATATTTGGCAGCACGGGAGCTCGCCCGCCAGCCGGTGGCCCGGCGGCGAGAAATGTTGAAGGCCCACTGGGAAGACCCGCGCTGGCACGAAATTATTTTGCTGGCGGCCGGGCAGCTGGGCATAGTGGACCTGAAAGATGAAGATGCCGGTGATTTTTTGCAGGATTTGCTGGAGATGGAGCCGCAAGAGCCAGAAAGCCAGGGGCGGCAGGCGGTGCTGGCTGGGCGTGCCCTGGCCGATATTGGCCCCCGGGCGGTGACCCCTACCTGCAAGCGGTGGATAGTGGACGCCCTAACCCAAACCATGCAGGACGTAAACCCGGACAGCAAACGTCCTAACCACCCGCCGCAAACGCCGCTGCGCAGCCGCTTTGAGGCGGGCGAGGCGCTGGACGAGCTGGGCTGGCTGCCGGACGATCTCAACGCTTGGGTGCGCTGCCCCGGCTGCGCCGAAAACGGTGGTGACCTGTTGGTGATGAAATATTTGGTCACCAACGCCCACTTTGCCCACTTTGTAAACGACGACGGCTACCAAAACCCCGCATTTTGGGGCGGTGAGCAAAGTGAAGCGTGGCAGTGGCGTTCTACTGGCAGACGAAGAGCTTTTGAGACGGTGCCTGACCAACCGCACTATTGGCGCGATGCCCGCTTTGGCCAGGAACGGCGTGGCTTTCCGGTGGTGGGGGTTTCCTGGTACGAAGCGCAAGCGTTTGCCGCCTGGCTGTGGCACAATTACCAAAAGAGCGGTGATGATGGTCTGTCAGGTAGCTTGCAGGCGCATAAGATAAGCGGCGTGCGCCTGCCGCATGAGGTAGAGTGGGAAAAAGTAGCGGGTGGCCTGGCCGACGAAGCGCGCTACCCCTGGGATGTACCCACTGGCCCGGCGACAACCGATATGGACCTGATTGTGGCCCGGGCTAATGTAGATGAGGCTGGTCTGGGAGGGACGACACCGGTAGCGATGTACCCGTTGGGGTTGAGCCAACCGTACCGGCTGGCGGACCTGGCGGGCAACGTGTGGGAATGGATGGAGAACCTGCGCTCAGATTCTGGCTCCCGGGCGCTGCGCGGCGGGGCGTGGAACTACAGTCAACGAAACGCGCGTGGCCGATCGCGTCAACCTCAATCCCGTCTCCGCGGACTTCTTTATCGGTTTTCGGCTGGTTGCCCCCATCTCTTCTGGCTTCTGATTTCTGTTTTTTCTGGTTTCTGGATGGGGGGTCTGGGGGGCTTGCCCCCCAGCCGCATACAAAAGGAGGTGTCTTTGAAAACGTATAAAAACCTGTATCCAGCAGTCTGCGCTGGCTGTGGCCGGTGTCTGCGCATTTTGCGCAACCGTGCCACCTTGGGGGCAGGTGGTAAATGAAAACATATAAAAACTTGTATGCCAAAGTTTGGGAATGGCAAAATCTATATCTGGCCTACAGCAAAGCCCGCCGGGGCAAGCGCAGCCGCCATCCCGTAGCTGCCTTTGAATACGATCAAGAAGAAAACCTGATCCGCCTGCAAAAAGAGCTGCAAGCGCAAACCTACCAGCCTGGTGCGTACCACTCCTTTTACATTCACGAACCCAAGCGTCGGCTCATTTCCGCCGCGCCCTTCCGGGATCGGGTGGTGCATCACGCCCTGTGTAACATCATTGAGCCAATTTTTGAGCGCAGCTTTGTGTTTGATTCTTACGCTAACCGGCAGGGCAAAGGCAGCCACAAAGCGATCGACCGCGCACAGCAGTATGCCCGGAACTACAAATATGTACTGCAGCTGGATGTTCGCCAATTTTTCCCCAGCATCGACCACCAAATCCTGCGCCAGATTCTGCAGCGCAAGTTGGCTGACTCTCAACTGCTTGGCCTGATCGACCTCATTCTTGACAGCGGCGTGGGTGTTTTGGCCGAACAATACCAAATGCACTATTTCCCCGGCGATGATTTGTTTGCCGTCACGCGTCCACGCGGGCTGCCCATTGGCAACCTCACCAGCCAGTTTTGGGCTAACTGCTACCTCAATCCGCTCGATCACTTTGTTAAACGGGACCTGAAATGCACCGCCTATGTGCGTTACGTGGATGACCTGCTGCTGTTTGCCGAGGAAAAAGAAACTTTGTGGCAGTGGCAGCAAGCCGTCATCAAAAAAATGGCAGAACTCCGCCTGACCATTCACCCCGGTGCCCACCCCAGACCTGTTACCGAAGGGTTCCCATTTTTAGGCTTTACCGTGTACCCCACCCATCGCCGCCTCAAGCGGCGAAAGGGCATCTACTTTCAGCGCAAGCTCAAAAAACAGCTGTCCCTTTATCGCGCTGGCGAAATAGAGGCAAAAAAGCTCAATGCTTCGATCCAGGGCTGGATTAACCACGTTCGTTACGGGGATACCTGGGGGCTGCGGCGAGCTGTCTTAAAGCATGTTGTGTTGTAAGAATTCGTAGCCCGATTTTGTAAATCGGGCGGCGATTTGCAAAATCGCCCTACATTTTGCGGATGGCGGAGGAAAAGTGAAGCAGTCACCTATTTTTAGCAAAACATACGATTTATTGACCTGGTTGATTCCCACCACAACCAAATTTCCGCGTGAGCAGCGGTTTGTGCTGGCCAGGGCTGTGCAGGAAACAGCCCTCAAATTTCAGGAACGCTTAATTGAGGCAGGCATGAACAAAGGGGCAGACCAGGAAAGCGCTCTGCAGCAGGCAGATATCGATCTGACCAAGCTGCGTTTTTATCTTCGTTTATGCCAGGATTTAGGTTTTTTGAAGCCCAATCAGTACCGTTTTGTGGCCGAACGGGTGGCCGAAATTGGCAGGCTTTTGGGCGGTTGGCAAAAATCCCTCCTCGCGAAATGATTGTGAATTTGGGGATAGGTTAATAGGCTCCCGGGCGCTGCGCGGCGGGGCGTGGAACAACAATCAACGAAACGCACGCGTGGCCGATCGCAACAACAACAATCCCGACAACGCGAACAACAATATCGGTTTTCGGCTGGTTGCCCACATCTCTGGTTGCTCCCACCGGCAATGTCATGGATCACTAAGATGCTGACCGAGGTGCGTACGAATGCGCAAGCATTCATTAAGAGATGGCGTAATCTATTCCTGGCTGACCAAGTGCAGGCGAATATTGAAACGATCAATCCCCTGTGGTAGCTTGCTCCTGTACGGACTTTTGTAAAGCCTGGGATTGCTCAACAAATTATGCCCCAAAAAATCTGTAGCCTCTTTCCAATAGGTCAAAATGGCTGAAAATACCCCCCCGAATTCGGCCAAAATTTTCGCGTCCATTTGCCAAAACTCTGCTAGACTAGATTCGTTTTGCCTGAATTCGGCAAAAAATTTGGCAGCAGCACCAAAATATTTGTCAGACCTTTTAAGTGTTTGACGCAGCTGCGCTGCAAGCGCAAAAGACAATCAGCAATCAAAAGAGTTTAATCTGCGTTTATCAGCGTTAATCTGCGCCCTATTTTTTGAGGAGATGCGATGCAACAAAAGCTTGTCCCTGCTTTACTCGCGTTAGAAGATGGCACCCTCTGGCCCGGTTTTGGCTTTGGCGCGATTGGCCAAACCAGCGGCGAAATCGTCTTCAACACCAGCCTCACCGGCTACCAGGAAATCCTCACCGACCCCTCCTACCACGCCCAGCTCATCACCATGACCCTGCCCCACATCGGCAACGTTGGCACCACCCCGGAAGACGACGAAAGCAATCGCGTTTGGGCCGCCGGGCTGATCATTCGCCAGCTTAGCCCCATCGTCAGCAACTGGCGCGCCCGCCAGCCGCTGCCCGATTACCTGGCCGAGCGCGGCATCGTGGCCATTACCGACGTGAACACCCGCGCCCTGGTGCGCTACATCCGCACCCACGGGGCGATGCGCGCCGCCATCTCCAGCACCACCACTGACTCCGCAGAAGTTTTGGCCCTGGCCCGCGCCGCCCGCGACATGAACGGCCTGGACCTGGCCCGCGAAGTAAGCTGTGCCGAGCCGTACCATTGGGCTGAGGCGCAGGATTGGTGGCAGCCGGGAAGCGGTGATCAGTCATCGGTAATCGGTAAACAGTTAGCGGTGGGCGGTGGGCGGTTTCATGTGGTGGCGTATGATTTTGGGATTAAGCGCAACATTTTGCGGCTGCTGGCGGCGCAGGGCTGCCGGGTGACGGTGGTGCCTGCCACCTTTTCGGCCGCAGAGGTGATGGCGCTCAACCCGGACGGCATTTTCCTCTCCAACGGCCCCGGTGACCCGGCGGCGTGTACCTACGCCATCGCGGCCGTGCGGGAGCTATTGGGCGAGAAACCCATCTTTGGCATCTGCCTGGGGCACCAAATTTTGGGGCTGGCGTTGGGCGCGGAGACGTACAAGCTCAAGTTTGGCCATCGCGGCGGCAATCAGCCGGTACAGGTGACGGCCACCAACGAAGTGCAGATTTCCAGCCACAACCACGGCTTTGCCGTCGATGCCAGCACCTTGCCCGATAACGTCACCGTTTCCCACCTCAACCTCAACGACAACTGCTGCGAAGGGCTCGTCGCCCCGGAGCACAAAGCATACTCGGTGCAGTACCACCCGGAAAGCTCGCCCGGCCCCCACGATTCCGACGAACTTTTTGCCCGGTTTATTGAGCTTATGCAGGCAGACATGTAGGAGATTCGGGATTGGAGATTGGAGATTGTGTTTTCTTCTAATCTCCAATCTCCACTTACCAATCTCCAAATTTAGGAGAAACTGTGCCCAAAAACACGAATATTCACTCAATTTTAGTGCTTGGCTCTGGCCCGATTGTGATTGGGCAGGGGTGTGAATTTGATTACTCTGGCGTGCAGGCGTGTAAGGTGCTGCGCCGCGAAGGGTACCGCGTCCTGTTGGTCAACTCCAACCCGGCCACCATCATGACCGACCCCGAATTTGCCGACGCCACCTACATCGAGCCGCTCACGGCCGAAATCGTCGAAAAGATCATCATCGCCGAGCAACCGGACGCGATTTTGCCCACCGTGGGCGGCCAGACCGGGCTGAACCTGGCGGTAGAAATGGCTGAATCGGGCATTCTGGCCAAACATGGCGTCCAGCTCATCGGGGCCGATTTGCGCGCCATCCGCCTGGCCGAAGACCGCTCCAAGTTTAAGCAGGCGATGATTGAAGCGGGCGTGCCCGTGCCGGTGAGCCATTTTGTGCATTCGTTGGAAGAAGCGGAAGCGGTGGTGGATGAAATCGGCTTTCCCATGCTGGTGCGGGCCTCATTTACGCTGGGCGGAAGCGGCGGCGGCGTGGCGTACAGCCGCGACCAGTTTGCCGAGGTGGTGGAGCACGGCCTGCGCGCCAGTCCCGTCAGTGAAGTGCTTATTGAGCGGTCGCTGTTGGGTTGGAAGGAGTACGAGCTGGAGGTGATGCGCGACAAGGCGGACAACTTTGTGGTGGTCTGCTCCATCGAAAACGTGGACCCGATGGGCGTACACACGGGGGACAGCATCACCGTCGCCCCGGCGCAAACGCTGACGGACAAGGAGTACCAATATTTGCGCGACCTGGCCAAAACGGTGATGCGCAAAGTGGGGGTGGAGACGGGTGGCAGCAACGTGCAGTTTGCCGTCAATCCCGAAAATGGCGAAGTGATTGTTATCGAGATGAATCCGCGGGTGTCGCGTTCGTCGGCGCTGGCCAGCAAGGCGACGGGCTTTCCCATCGCCAAAATTGCCGCGCTGCTGGCGGTGGGTTACACGCTGGACGAGATTCCCAACGACATCACCCGCGTCACGCCCGCCAGCTTTGAGCCGAGTATTGATTATTGCGTGGTCAAAATTCCGCGCTGGAATTTTGAGAAGTTCCCTGGCGTAGACGCCACGCTTGGCCCGCAGATGAAAAGCGTGGGCGAGGTAATGGCCATCGGCCGTACCTTCACTGAGGCGCTAAACAAGGCGATTCGCGGGCTGGATATTGGCGTTCCGGGCTTTAGCCGGGCGTTGGCGGAGCAGTCGTCGGAGGTGGCGTTGAGCGTGCCTACGGCACAGCGGTTGTTTGAGATGGCGGTGGCGATGGGAAACGGCCGTTCCCCCCAACAAATCATCGCCGAAACCGCCATCGACCCGTGGTACGTGGCGCAATTGCAGGAGATTTTGGAGATTGAAGCTGAATTGGGGAGATTGGAGATTGGAGATTGGAGATTCAATGATGATGCCAATCTCCAATCTCTAATCTCTAATCTCCTGCGCCGGGCCAAGCGGCATGGGTTTGCTGATGCGGTGATTGGCAAGGCGATTGGGTGGACGGAAACGGCCGTACGCCAACTGCGCCTGGAATTGGGCATCACCCCCGTCTACTACCGCGTCGATACCTGCGCCGCCGAGTTTGAGGCCCACACCCCCTACCTCTATTCCACCTACGAAACCGACTGCGAAGCCAATCCCACCGACCGCCGCAAAGTGATTATTTTGGGCGGCGGGCCGAACCGCATTGGCCAGGGCATCGAGTTCGACTACTGCTGCGTGCAGGCGTGCTGGGCGCTGCGCGAGATGGGGTTCGAGACCATCATGATCAACTGCAATCCAGAAACCGTCAGCACCGACTACGATACGGCCGATCGCCTCTACTTTGAATCGCTCACGCTGGAAGATGTGCTCAACATCGTCGATTTGGAGCAGCCGGAGGGGGTGATTGTGCAGTTTGGCGGCCAGACGCCCATTAACCTGACAGCTGGATTGGCCGCCGCCGGAGTGCCCATCTGGGGTACGCCGCCGGACAGCATCGATTTGGCGGAAGATCGCGGCCGTTTTGGGGAATTGCTGGAAAAGCTGGAGATCGATCATCCAGCCTGGGGGTTGGCTAACTCCCTGGACGAGGCGTTGGAAGTGGTGCATGAGATTGGGTATCCGGTGTTGGTACGGCCGTCTTTCGTTCTTGGTGGTCGGGCCATGGCCATTGCCCACGATGATGAATCGCTGCAAACGTTTTTGGCCGAAGCGGCGCTTGTGTCCCCTGGCAACCCGGTGCTCATCGACCAATTCATTGAAGATGCGTTTGAGGTGGATGTAGATGCCGTGGCCGACGGTGAGCGCGTGGTGATGGCGGGCGTCTTGCAGCATATCGAGGAAGCGGGCATCCACTCTGGCGACAGCGCCTGCGTGCTGCCGCCGTACAAAATCAGCCTGTATCACCAGAGCATCATCCAGGATTACACAGAGAAGCTGGGGCTGGCGCTGGGGGTGCGTGGCCTGATGAACATCCAGTTTGCCATCAAAGATGATGTTGTCTACGTTATCGAAGTGAATCCGCGCGCCAGCCGCACGGTGCCTTTTGTGAGCAAGGCAACTGGCTGGCCCGTGGCGCGCATTGCCGCGCAGGTGCAGGCTGGCTGCACGCTGGCTGCACTGAATTTTGTCCAGACACCGGCGATTGATGGCTTTTTTGTGAAGGAGGCGGTGCTGCCGTTCAATAAATTGCCCGGTGCCGACACGCGGCTGGGGCCAGAAATGCGCAGCACGGGGGAGGTGATGGGCCACGCTGCCCAGTTTGGCCACGCTTTTGCCAAATCGCAGCTGGCGGTGGGCACACCACTGCCGCTGCAAGGGGCCGTGCTGGTGACCGTCAACGATTTTGACAAATCTCCAGCGTTAAAAATTGCGCGGGATTTACACAGGATGGGGTTTGAACTGTATGCGACGGAGGGAACGGCCGTTGCGCTGCAAAAGGCCAACCTGCCAGTAACAATGGTACCAAAAGCGAGTGAGCCGGGCTTAAATACAGTCCGGCTCATCTCCTCAGGTACGGTTCAGTTGATAATCAATACGCCATTAGGGCCGCAGGCTCATAAAGATCAGGCAGCGCTACGTTCAGCCGCTATTCGGCATAACGTGCTGCTCATCTCGACCATGTCGGCCGCTCAGGCAGCGGTTAGCGGGATCAAGGCATTGCGAAAAAAGGAGCTGCGGGTGCGCAGCTTACAGGCGCATCATGCTGCTTCGGTTTCGCCCTCGCTCCATTCGTGAACGACGACCATGCTAAAGATGTCTGACTCGGTGATGATGCCCGCCAGTTTGCCCGCTTTGTCTACCACGGGAATGCCGCTGACGCGGTGCTCCAGCATGGTGCGGGCCGCATCGCCGATGGTGGCATCTGGATGGATGGTCATGGGCTTGGGGGTCATAATTTTTTCGACGGTGAGACTGGAAAGCAGGTAGTTGAGCTCCCAAATGCTTAGCGACGTAGCCGGGGAAGGTTGTGCCCCACGTACATCCCCCAGCGTCACGATGCCGACCAGGTTGTTATGGTCATCCACAACTGGTAAGCGGCGGATTTCTTCATCCATCATAATTTGATGGGCTTCAGGCAGCGTTGTTTGGGGCTTTACGGTGATCACATCCTGGGTCATCCAGTTGCGTACCAACTCTTTTTTCATGGGAAATACTCCTCAAACGGTGTACCGTTGGTTAGGGTCTTAGCTACTGTGGAGAACAGCTTCATCTAGCATAGTACAATTCCCAGACAAACCACCGCAGTAACAAAAGTCACCGGTTCTGAATGACAACTGCAACGGCCGTATTCAATCACTATTTGCTGTTGTTTTGCTGAATTTTGGGGAAACCTGCCTAAAAGGAGAGACGCCGTGCGGGGAGCACGGCGTCTGGAGCAGAATAAGCTTTAATTAAGCGTGAAGAAGTTAATTCATACATTAGAGGCAATTTCTTACGAAACATCTGACAGTGAAAAAAAGCAGCGCCGCAAAAAAAGAAGCTGTATCCTGAGCATCAGACAACCTTGGGAGAGGAGGTTGTGCGGCGCTGCCTTATTTTTAAAATTATAGGTTGTATCACTTACAACATGGGTTAAGTCTGTGGGCTGGGGAAACAAAACAGCGCCTCAATTGAGGCGCTATTTTGAAAAGGAGAAAATCAAGAAAGGTTTGGGGAATCGTTTTATAGTTGAAACATAACCAATTTTGCTTACGTAAAGCATTACAATATCAATTAATTTGCAAACGAATCCGCCGGGAAAATTCAGGCAAAGCGTAAAAAATTAAACGGTGCGTTTTTCCGGAGGAGCCGAAAATGATAAAGGAGAGTTTAGAATGGGTATTTTATCGTGGGTTATTTTTGGGGCGTTGGCTGGTGGTGTGGCTGGCATGGTTGCAGGCAGCAAGCGGTCTGGTTGCTTTTACAACATCATCATTGGTGTGGTGGGGGCGTTTGTAGGCGGCCTGATTATGCAATTCATCACGGGTGAACCGTTTAACTTTGGTTTTGATTGGCGCAGTTTCCTGGTGGCTGTGGTTGGCGCGATTATTTTGCTCGTGATTACGGGGGCTACAAAGCGGAAGTAGTGGTTTGGTGTTGCTTCTTGTTGCGGAGCAGCCAGAAAATGCCAAGCGCGATGGTGTAGGAAACGGCCGTTACCAATCCCGCTACAATCAAATTTCCCACCAAAAACCCCTGCACAAATGAAATCACCTGTGCCTGCCACTGCTCAGCAACCGAAGCGGTGGCAGGTGCAGGGAATAACCAACTCCCCAGCCGATAACTCAATGCCATAAACGGAGCCGTCACGAACACATTCCAGATGGCCAGCGAGAGCACAACCGTTGCCTTGTGCAGCCGGAACCAGCTGGCCAGCATGAGCGCCAAAGCAAAGTTAAAGCCTGGCGTGGGCAGCAGGCTGATGAAGGTGCCTACAGCAAATCCCATTGCCTGGTTTTGCGCCGATGCTTCAGCATTCAGCAAAGATGAAACTTTTTCTTTGGCCGATGCCAGCAGCTTGGGCAAATTTATTTGGTTCAGGGACAAATCAACTTTCATTTCCATGCTTGCAGTGTACACAATCCGGGGCGTGGGAAATGGTCTGAAACCATACGCCATCCCCGTGCAAACCTGACGCTGGGGCCAGAATCGTAAACGGCTAACACCGCGCGGTGTTAGCCGTTTTACATTTTGGAAATTTTGTTGATTATGGGATTAATTAGGAATCGGCACGGCCGTTTCCACCACCGCAAAATCCAGCTCCCCATCCTGCACATCCACCGACACGTGATCCCCATCGTGGATGTCGCCCTGGATGAGCTTGAGCGCCAACGGATCGATGATTTGCCGCTGGATGACCCGCTTGAGCGGCCGTGCGCCGTACACCGGATCGTACCCTTCCTCGATGAGGCGATCGGTGGCGACGGGGGTGAGCGTTACCGAAATGCCACGCCGATCCAGCAGATCGCGCATCTGGTTGAGCTGAATCTGGGCAATCTCGCGCAGTTCTTCTCGGCTGAGGCGATGGAACAGCACAACTTCATCCACCCGGTTCAAAAATTCGGGCCGGAAATGGTCGCGCAGGGCGGCCATGACGCGGTCTTCCATGATCTTCTCGTCGCTGGTGTCCAGGATGTATTGGCTGCCGATGTTGCTGGTCATGATGATGACCGTGTTGCGGAAATCAACGGTGCGGCCCTGGCCATCGGTGAGACGGCCGTCATCCAACACCTGCAAAAAGACGTTAAACACTTCAGGATGGGCTTTCTCGATTTCATCAAAGAGGATGACGGAATACGGCCGTCTCCGCACCGCCTCTGTCAACTGGCCACCCTCATCGTACCCTACGTAGCCGGGCGGCGCGCCGATGAGCCGGGCGACAGTGTGCCGCTCCTGGTACTCGCTCATGTCGATGCGCACCATGCTGCGCTCATCGTCAAACAGGAACTCCGCCAGGGCGCGGGCCAGCTCGGTTTTGCCCACGCCGGTTGGCCCCAGAAAGATGAAGCTGCCGATGGGGCGGTTGGGGTCTTGCAGGCCAGACCGGCTGCGGCGCACGGCGGCCGCTACGGCGCGGATCGCTTCGTCCTGGCCCACCACGCGGTCGTGCAGGCGATCTTCCATCATGACCAGCTTTTCCACTTCGCCTTCAAGCAGCTTGCTCACCGGGATGCCGGTCCATTTGGCCACGATTTGGGCGATTTCTTCCGCGCCGACTTCCTCTTTGAGCATTGCGCCGTCTTGCTGCATGGTGGCGAGTTTGTCGCTGGCTTGCTTGAGCGATTTTTCTAGTTCGTGGAGACGGCCGTATTGCAATTCCGCCGCCTTCTGGTAATCCATCGCCCGCTGCGCCTGCTCAACCTGCACGTTCACCTGGTCGATTTCTTCTTTAACCGACTGGATGCGCTCGATCGCCTCTTTTTCCGCTTGCCAACGGGCCGTCAGCTGCGTGCTTTGCTCTTTCAGGTTCGCCAGCTCTTCTTCCAGCTTCTTGAGCCGTTCTTTGCTGGCCTTGTCTTTCTCTTTTTTCAACGCCTCGCGCTCAATTTCCAACTGCATGATGTCCCGATCAACCACGTCCAGCTCGGCTGGTTTGCTGTCGATTTCCATGCGTAGGCGGCTGGCGGCTTCGTCCACCAGGTCGATCGCTTTGTCCGGTAGGAAGCGGTCGGTGATGTAGCGATGGCTCAGCGTGGCGGCGGCAATCGTCGCGCCGTCGGTGATGCGCACGCCGTGGTGCACCTCGTAGCGCTCCTTCAGGCCGCGCAAAATGGAGATGGTGTCCTCCACGCTCGGCTCGCCGACAAACACCGGCTGAAAGCGGCGCTCCAGGGCTGCATCTTTTTCGATGTACTTGCGGAATTCGTCCAGGGTGGTGGCACCGATGGCGTGCAGTTCGCCCCGGGCCAGCAGCGGCTTGAGCATGTTGCTGGCGTCCATACTGCCTTCGGCCGCGCCAGCGCCCACCAGCGTGTGCATCTCGTCGATGAACAAAATAATTTCGCCTTCGGCTTCCTGAATTTCTTTGAGGACAGCTTTGAGCCGCTCTTCAAATTCGCCGCGATATTTGGCCCCGGCCACCAGTGCGCCCAAATCGAGGGCGACCAGTCGCTTCTCTTTCAGCCCCAGCGGCACGTCCCCACGCACGATGCGCTGCGCCAGCCCTTCGGCGATGGCGGTTTTACCGACGCCGGGTTCGCCAATGAGCACGGGGTTGTTTTTGGTGCGGCGGCTCAAAATCTGAATAACGCGGCGGATTTCTTCATCACGGCCAATGACGGGGTCGAGCTTGCCTTTGCGCGCTTCTTGGGTGAGGTTACGGCCGTATTTCACCAATGCCTCGTACTGCGCTTCCGGGTTCTGGCTGGTGACCCGCTGCGAACCGCGCACGGCGGCCAACGCCTGCATGATGCTGTTGTAATCGATGCCGTGCCGCGCCAAAAGCTCGCGCACGCTGCCCGCCTTGGGCTGGGCCATCGCCATCAGCAAATGCTCGGTGGAGACGTAGTCGTCCTTCATGTTGTCGGCAATGCTTTGCGCCTCTTCAACGACGGCATTTAGATTGCGGCTGACGCTCACCTGCACGCTGCTGCCCGTGGCGCGCGGCAGTCGCCCCAGCGCTTGCTGCAAACTGATTTGCAGCATGTTGCTATCTGTGCCGATGCGCTTGAGCAGGGACGGCACGACGCCGCCTTCCTGCGCAATCAGCGCACTCAGCAAATGCTCTGGCTCAATGGCCGGATGGTTAAAGCCCTGGGCCAGGTTTTGGGCCTCCAAAACAGCTTCCTGGGCTTTTTGGGTGAATTTGTCTAATCTCATGCTTGCCTCCCCCGCGAACATGAAAAAAGTAATTGGGTAATTAAGTAATTGAGTAATTGGCTGGCTTTTAATTACCTAATTACCCAATTACTCACTTGCATTTCTTCATGTTTCTCGGAGTGATCTTAATTTTTCAAACAGTTCTCTTTCTTCGTCGCTGAGGTTGGTGGGCAACTGTACCGCGACGGTGGCGTATAGGTTGCCCCGTTCCTCTGGGTTTTTTAGCGTGGGCATGCCCAAACCGCGCAGGCGGAACTGTTTGCCGTTGGCGGTTTCGGCAGGGATGGTGAGCTTGACGGTTTTGTCGATGGTGGGAACGTCAATTTGGCCGCCCAGGATAGCGGTATAGAGATCGACGGGTACGGCCGTTTTCAAATCATCCTCATCCCGCTCAAATTGCTTGTCTGCGCTGACTTTGATGCTCAGGTAAAGGTGCCCGCCATCTTGCCCCTGGCCGCTCAGCCGAACGCGGGAACCGGTTTTGACCCCGCGCGGAATTTTGGCTTCGATGGAACGGCCGTTTTCCCACTGAATCGTCCGGCTGGTGCCATAAAACGCTTCCGCCAGCGAGATTTCGATCATGTGCTCCACGTCGCGGCTGCGCCGGATCGATTGCCCTTGCTGGCCAAAAAGGTCGTTGAAGTTGACCTGCTGGCCACCTGCCCCGCGTGCCCCCATCTGGCCAAAAAGCGTCTCGAAAAAGTCCGAAAAGTCGCCAAAGCCCTGGGGACCGCCGGTTGCATAAGTTTGTCGTCCCTGCTGCCGAGCGCCTTGCGCTGCCCATTGCGACCAAAAATCATCGGCACGGCCGCCACCCCGCTGGTACTGCTGCCACTGCGAGCCGAACTGATCGTACATCTTCCGCTTTTCAGCGTCAGACAGCACTTCGTTGGCCTCGTTGAGGTCCTTGAAGCGCTGTTCCGCCTGCGGATCATCCTTGTTTAAGTCTGGGTGATACTTGCGGGCCAGTTTGCGGTATGCTTTTTTGATTTCATCCTGGCTGGCGGTTTTAGATACGCCGAGGATGCTGTAATAATCTTTGTACTCCATTGGCCCTCCAAAACAAGAGATTGGTTATTGGAAATTAGAGATTGGTAGCGCCAAAATTAGCAATCTCCAATCTCTAATCTCCGATCTCTGTTTTACATTTCTTGAAATTCGCCTTCGACAACGTCTTCCGGGTTTTCCTGGCCAGCGTGCCCATTGCTGTGGCCGTTGCTGCCTGGCTGTTCCTGTGTTTGGTACAGCTGCTGGCTTAGCGCGTAGCTGGCTTGCTGGAGCTGCTCGGTCAGGGTGTTTATTTGGGCGGTGTTTTCGGTGGTTACGGCCGTTTTCAGTTCAGCAATCATCCCTTCAATACGGCTCTTTTCACCGGCGTTTACCTTGTCACCCAGCTCCTTCAGGCTCTTTTCCGTGGCGTAGATCATCTGATCTGCCTGGTTCCGCGCCTGAATCAGGTCGCGCAGCTTGGCGTCTTCCGCTTCGTGCTGCTTGGCAGCGTTCACCATGCTTTCCACTTCAGATTCGGACAGATTGGTTGAAGCGGTGATCTGAATCTTCTGCTCCTTGCCGGTTGCCTTGTCTTTGGCGGTCACGTCCAAAATGCCGTTGGCATCAATGTCGAATGTTACCTCAATTTGCGGCAAACCGCGCGGTGCTGGCGGAAGTCCGTCCAGGCGGAACATGCCCAGGGTTTTGTTGTCCTTGGCCATTGGTCGCTCACCTTGCAAGACGTGGACGTCAACGGCCGTTTGGCTATCCTCAGCCGTGCTAAACGTTTCGGTCTTGCGGGTGGGGATGGTGGTGTTGCGCGGAATCAGCGGGGTCATCACGCCACCCAGCGTCTCCAGACCCAGGCTTAGCGGCGTCACGTCTAGCAGCAGCACGTCTTTTACGTCGCCAGCCAGCACGCCACCTTGAATCGCCGCACCCAACGCCACAACCTCATCCGGGTTCACGCTTTTGTTCGGCGCTTTGTTGGTCAGGCTTTGCACCAAATCCTGAATCATTGGCATCCGGGTAGAGCCGCCTACCAGAACTACCTCATGAAGCTCCTGGGCAGCCATTCCCGCGTCGGCCAGCGCTTTTTCAAACGGCTGGCGGCAGCGCTGCACCAAATCTTCAGTGATCTGCTCAAATTTGGCGCGGGTCAACGTCAGCTGCAAATGCTTTGGCCCATTGGCGTCGGCGGTGATGAAGGGCAGATTCAGCTCGGTCTGCATCAGGGACGATAGCTCAATTTTGGCTTTTTCGGCCGCTTCGCGCAGCCGCTGCAACGCCTGGCGGTCCTGGCTCAGGTCAATCCCCTGATCTTTTTTGAACTCGTCAATCATCCAGGCCACAATGCGCTCGTCCCAGTCGTCACCACCCAAATGGGTGTCGCCATGGGTCGATTTTACCTCGACCACGCCGTCGCCCACTTCCAGAACGGAAACATCGAAGGTGCCGCCACCCAGGTCAAATACCAGGATGGTTTGATCTTCTTTCTTGTCCAGGCCATAGGCGAGAGCAGCGGCCGTCGGCTCGTTGATGATGCGCAGCACTTCTAGACCGGCAATTTTACCGGCGTCCTTGGTTGCCTGGCGTTGGCTGTCGTTAAAGTAAGCGGGCACGGTGATGACGGCCTGGGTGATGTTGGTGCCCAGGTACGCTTCAGCATCTCGCTTGAGTTTTTGCAAAATGAAGGCAGAGATTTCCTGCGGGGAGTACGTTTTATCCACCACAGGTACCTTCACGCGGGCATCTTGCTGTGGCCCGGCGACGATTTCATACGGCACCATTTTTTGGGTGCGCTTGGTTTCTTCGGCGTCAATACGGCGGCCCATTAAGCGCTTGACGGAGTAGATGGTGTTGTCTGGATTGACAACCGCTTGCCGCTTGGCCGTTTGGCCGACCAATCGTTCCCCTTTTTTGGTAAAAGCGACGATAGATGGGGTGGTATTGCCCCCTTCGGCTGATGGAATGACGACAGCGTCGCCACCTTCCATCACGGTGACAACGGAGTTGGTTGTACCTAAATCAATACCAATTATTTTGCTCATGCTGTTGCTCCTCTCAATACAATTTCGCTATTTTTCTTCGCGATCAATTCTGTTGTTGGGATTGGTTTCTTTAACATAAAACCTGGTTCATATTGTGCGGAATTTGCATATGATTTGTGTAAGACGGCCGTTAGAGAACCATATACAGTTCAAAACTCAGTTGGCACACACAAAACAGGCGCTGAACTTTCATCCAGCGCCTGCCATTTTGTTAGGTGGTACGGCCGAATTTAGCCCTCTAGCACAGTGGTGCCGTTACCGGCTTTTACGGCAATGCGTTTGGGTTTTACCGCTTCTGCCTTGGGAATTTGCAGCGTCAAGACGCCATTGTCGATGCTGGCTTGCACATCGTTAGATTCTACCGGGGTGGGCAGGCTGATGCTGCGCATGAAGCTGCCAAAGCGCCGCTCCCGCAGATGCACTTTTTCGTCATCGCGCACCGCTTCTTCCTGGGTTTCACCCTTGATGGTGAGCACATTGTCGCTAATGGTGATCTCTAAATCATCAGGATTCATGCCAGGAACGGCCGCTTTCACCGTAAACGTGTCGTCATTTTCAGACACATCCAGTGGGAAGCCCCACACAGCGTTGCGCTCCCATTTGCCAACCGGTGCGTTGAAGGCATCTTCGAACAGCCGGTCAATCTCATTGCGCATTCTGGCCATCTCACCAAAAGGATTCCAACGGATCATTGTGTTCATGGTATACCTCCTAAACATCAAAAAATTGAACCTTTTTGGGTCTTAAGGATTTCGTGGGGTCTGGCGTGAAACGTGATGCGTGAAACGTGATGCCCCTCTGGTCACGTTTCACGTTTCACGCATCACGGGCTGTAAACCCCCTGAATTCCCAAAGAGCCAGAAAAATTTGTTGTCGTTATTAAAAACAAAAAAAGCCGCTGTGGGGTTCACCCCACAGCGGCTCGCTCGATTTTCAGTTGAACGATGGTTATTTATCGCCAGCAAACTTCTCTTTGGGCATTTTTTCCCGATTGGCGTTTACCAAAATGCTGATGCCCAGCAGGATGAGAATCACTGGCCACAGCTTGCCGGCAAAGGCGAGCACGCTCATGAAGGCCCCACCAAACAAAATGGAAATGCCGACGAAGGCGATGATCCCGCCAGGGATGAGTGCCCACCAGTGCGTTTCTTTGGTGAAAACGGCCGTTACCACCGTAATCAGCCCAAACCCCAGACCTAGGAAAATGAGGAAAACCCCGCCCTCATTGTCCCCTTGCCAGATGGAAAACGGGCCAGAAATTGCATAAGCACCCCAACCCACACCGCTCAAAATGCCGCCTGGAATCACCAGACCTGCCTTGCGCGACAAAATTCCCCAGGCCAAAAACAAAGCGCCCAAACCAGGAACAATGAACAGATCCAGGCTTTTCGGTACAGAAATTGTTACAAACTGTCCCACCAGCGCAATCAAACCAATCGCCAATAAAATCAAACCACCCGTTAAATCATTCTTCTGCTTTTTCATCATGAACCTCCTAACCAATCTCTAAATTGAACAAATTGTTTTGTCCAAAAACTTATTTGCTTATCGATGTTGTTAGTATAGAAAAACCCAGGCCAGAAATGATGTGCCGGAAGTCATAGGCAGGTCATATCCCCAACATGACCTCCCAATGAAAAACCCTGCCCACGTCATTTGCAGGCAGGGTTTTCCCTTCACTTATCAGGCTGTTTGCCGTTTGCGGCCAATCAATTTATCGGCGTGAGTGATGCCGAGGGTGGTGATGGTAATGATATTTGCGGCAACCCTGCTCGACACTGACGCAGAAATCAGCCCGCCGATCATAATCTAGCAGCTTGTCGTAC
Organism: Candidatus Leptofilum gracile; assembly: GCA_016713825.1. GTDB lineage: Bacteria > Chloroflexota > Anaerolineae > Promineifilales > Promineifilaceae > Leptofilum > Leptofilum gracile. The sequence goes on from JADJOJ010000011.1 coordinate 451,836, forward strand.
CCCTGATTGCCGTTGATGAAATCAGCGCCAGCACCGCCCACGAAAACATCATTGCCAGACAAGCCAATGAGCAGATCGTGGCCGCCATAGCCCAAGATCACATCATGAGACTTACCGCCAATGATAATCTCGCCATTGTCCGTGCCGTGGATTTCGTAGCAGGTGCGCCAATGGAAACCCTGTGCTTTGCCCCAAACCGTCGCATAGAAGCGCACCCCGTTGTAGCCCGCATCGCCAGCCTCCACTGTGGTGGCCGCACTAGCAAACGGACTGCCGGCCAGCGCCACCACGTAGCAACCTTTGGCGTTTTGCACATACGTCTGGGCAAAGGTGAATTGAGCCACGACCGGATCATGGTCCGTCACCCGCAAATCGGTATCCAGTTCGGCATTACCGTGCACCACGTCAACGCCGCTCAGGAAGTTGGTGAACAGATTGTCGCTCACCAGAATGTGGTCCAGCACTTGCAGATTCCCCTCAAATTGATAGGTGTACTGCTCGGTCGCTGGCAGCGTTTCGATGAGGTTGTTCAATTCACTCCCCTCCAGCGTGTTGATTGGTGCCGAGAACTGGAAGTCGTTCAGATCGCCCATCACAATGACGTTGGCAGCGGGGTCCAGCGCCAAAATTTGCTGCACAAAGCCGTTGACCACGGTAGCCTGCTGCAAGCGCTGCCCTTCGGAAGCGAGCACGGGCGGCTGCACTCGGCCAAAGAGCGCATCATCCCCTCCCTTGGAGTTGAAATGGTTGGCAATGACAATAATCTTCTCATCGCCAAAGAGGAACTCCCCGACCAGCGGTTTGCGGCTGTCTAGCCAGGCGGCGTTGGCCGGATCGATGCGGCCGGGGCTGGCGCTGAGCTCTACGCCGGTGCTGCCCAAAGCGACGCTGGTAGCTGTGGCGGCATCACCCCCGGCGCGGTCTACAAACGTTACCCAATCGGGCCGGAAGAGGAAGCCGACGCGGATGTTGCCGCCCGGTGCGCCGCCGTCTGTCAGGTCTTGCGGGGCGATGTCCCGGTATTCGTAAAGCGGGCCGCCCGCGGCCTGGATGGCGGCGATGAGCAGGCTGTAGGTCTGGCTGGCGTCGGTGATGCCGTCGTTGGTGGCACCGCTGTTGTCCTGAATTTCCTCCAGGCTAAGGATGGTGGGTGCGGCCAAATTGTTGACGATTTGGCTGGCCAGGGCGGCGAATTTGTCTGGGCTGTCGTTGGGGCTCAGGTTTTCTACGTTGAAGGTGGCTACCGTCAGTTGGGTGTCGCTGCCCGCCAGGCCGGTGGTTTCGGCGGTGAAGCTGCTGTTGAGGGGTGGTAGCGGTTCTGTGTTGAAGATTTTGTAGTTGCCGAAGCTGTAATCCATCACGCCGACGATGGGGCCGGTGAAGGTGTCGCCCACGCTGGCGTCTGGCTCATCGGCCACCAGGGCATCGTCGATCATGATGCGTTCCGGGTTAAAGTCGTTGGGGCCGATGACCAGGCCTCCCCGTGCGGAGAGGCCGGTGGCGTTGGCGCCTAAGTCGCCCACGACCACAATTTCGCCAAAGCCGGTGCCGCCGACCACTTGGGCATCGTTCACCTGCACCAGCATCCCTTCCACGCTTTCGTAAAAGTCGATGCCGTCGTTGGCGGGGTCGAAGGTGGGGGTGCTGTTGACGTCGCCGGTTGAGTCGTCGTCGATGATATTGTTGGGGGGGATACGGCCGTTACTCCCCAAAACCGTCGCTACCGGCAGCGCATTGCCACTGCTGGTGACCGTAATCGTGCCATCTACCAACTCTGTGGTAGAGAGGTTGCCCGAGCCAAAGCCGCCGGGATAAAACTCGTCCACCGTGGCCTCGATGGTGATCGCATCCCCCACAGCCACGCCGGGAGCGGAACCGGTGAAGACGTAGATGGCGTCGGAGGTGGCGTCGTTGCCATCGCCGACCGGGTCTTGCAGGTTAAAGCCATTGCTGCGCACCGAGGTGACGATGCCTGTCGTTTGTACCGCCTGGCCGTCGTAGGGGGAAAGGTGGCCCTCTCCCTGAATTTCCATGATGGAAACGGCCGTACTAGAAACACAGCCGGAGAACGGTGCGCCGTCTAGCTGGGTGCCGGGCGAGAAGAGCGCGCCGCCAGAGGCTGCAGCGGTGCTGTGCTGTACATAGCCGCCGGTGATGTCTGGATCGCGCGTGATGGATTGGTCGTTGCCGCCTTCGCTGCCGTAGGTGTAGGTGAGGCTGCTGGCCGCGCCATCATCCAGAATGAGGGTGTCGCCACCATTGTTGAGGCCCAGCGTGCCAGACGAAGCGACCTGAACCAGCGCGCCGCCGAAGCTGCCAGTGGGGGTGTTGCCGCCGAAGATAACGGCCGTACAGCCCGCCGGAATAATGGAGCCGTTGGGGAAGGTGTGGCGCACCCCAACGCCATCGCTGATCGACCAGCCGCTTACGTCCAGGTCGGCCCCGCTGACATTGACCAGCTCGATAAATTCGTCGTCGCCGTCATCGCGCACGCCGTCGCCGTTGGCATCGCCGGGCAGATCGGGCGCGGGGTCGGCCAGGAATTCGTTGAGCACCACGCTGGTGATGTTCAGGCTGACGGTGCTGAAGCTAAAGCTGACGTTGGCGGTCATGGCGTCTGGCGGGTCGTCGGCGTCGTTATCGGTGATCTGGCTGGCCAATACGGTGACGGTGCAGCTTTCGGCATTGGCAAAGTCGGTGTCGGGATCGAGGGTGTAGCTGGTGGGGCCGCCGCTGGCAACGGCCGTATGCGCCCCGCTCACCGTACAGGCAATCTCAAACCAACTGCCGCTCACCGTCACGTCCTCGCTAAAGTTGATGGTGATGGTGGCGTCTACGGCCACGTCGCTGGCCCCGTTGGCGGGCGCGGTGCTGGCAATGCCGGGGGCGGCGTCCCCCACCAGCGGCGTAAAGCTGCCCAGTGGGAACGGATTGGCGGCCGTGGCGTTGCTGGTTTCGTTGTCCAGGGCATCCACTCCGCTGAAGGTCCAGTTGCCCAGATTGAAAATTGCGCCATCTGCTTCCGTGCTGGAAGCGCGATACGCCCAGCCGTCCAGATAATCCCACGGCTGGGCGGTGCCATCCACGTTGATGTCGCCGAAGGTGTCGATGACGCTGCCGTTTTCAAACAGTTCGATGGCATCATCCCCGTTGACGGCGAAGACGGTGCCGTTGGTGTAATCGGGGGCAAAGCCAAAGAAGTTGGCAAATTCCACCGCTTCGGTGGCCAGGTAGATGAACTGGCCCGCGCTGGCGGCATCTGCCGGGAAGGTAAATTCCTGGCCATCGCTGCCGCCGCCGTTGTTGGCGCTGCCCAGGCCATAAATGCTGAGGTCTGGAATATCGTTGACCACATACAGCTCAATTGCTTTGGGGGTGCCACCGGTGAGGGGGCCATCTACCACGCCGGTGAGGAGTAAATCTGTGGCGATGGCTTGGGTGGGTACGGCCGTACTTACCAAAAAAATAAATACAGCGACCAGAATAAAAAAAACATGCTTGAACCTTCTCAATGTATCCTCCATCTGATGTGCCAAAGGCACGGTTGGGTGCCGGAAATCTCTGCCAACTGGCGACGAGTCGGTTCAGGCCCACGCAGGTGAACGCACCTGGGACCAAACCTATTAAATTGTGAGCTCAGGGATTTCCGCAAAAACTGGCAATAAGCCACTCAATAAACAAGCAGCTTTCCCGCAGGGATGCAAACCGTTCAGAATGGTACATGACGCTATGGGTTGACTGCTACTGGACGCTCCTATAATAAAAAAAGAGGCCTGCCTAAAGCAAGCCTCTTTTTGAACCTTTGTAGCTGTTTTGTAGGTGATTTTAGAAAATTAGTAACGATTCAGGTGGCCTGACGAGACCCTAAGGGTTTTTAACTTTTGAAGACAAATTAGTCGAGCGAAAACCCTTAGTGCTTTGTTAGGCAATTTTGTTAGTAAAGTTTTTGGCAAAACCCACAAAGCTTCCAGTGCTCTGATTGGTTTTGCCTTGTAAAAGAGTTTAGCTAACAGAGCACTTAGGGTCTGATAGTTACGAAAATTATTCACCCGCAATAAAGAAAATCATGGTTGTTTGGGTGGTGTTGCGGTTGGAACTGGTGCCCATACCAAAGGCATACACCGGATTCACGTCCACTACGTCTTCCATGGTGGGGTCCACATCTTCCAGAGCGGCAAACAAGCCGTCCAGGTCAATGAACATCACCAGGATGGTGCCGCGTGGGAAAGCGTCCCACACGTTTTGGTATTTGTCGCTGTCGGCCAGATTGGCTTCGCCATTGAACAAACTTTCGATGGTTTCGCTGCTGGTAGAAGCAATCAGGTAATCTTCATTGACACCGTAGGCACCCACTAATTCACCGCCTGGGTCTTCCACTTCGTAGACGGTCACGTCATCGGTGCTGGAATCATCGACGCTCAGGTCCTGGTCTTCCAGCCCGTCGGTGAAATCTTGGGCCAGGTTGGCCAGCGCTTCACCTTCGCTGCTGCCCAGCATGAGCACCGCACCCAGGTCAACATTCAACTCGTTGGCGATGAGTCCTTCGTCGCTGTCTACGACGGCCAGGCTGTATTCGCCGTTCAGCAGGGGCATCAGGTCGTCGCTGGGGTTGAAGCCAAACATGTCGTCGAACATGTCCATCGCTTCATCAAAATCATCTTCGGTGACGCCGCTGAGGGAGTCGATGCCGTTTTTGCCACATCAGGTCCAGCCGCTGCCCCACCAGGAAGAGGTAAGTGGATTCGGGCAGGAATTCGGCCGTTTCAATGCGGTCTGTCTGGGCATCCAGCATCTCTTGCTGGGCGTCGCTCAGGCTCTCGTAGCTGCCGATAAAGTCCACGCGAATCCCTTCGGCCACGATGGTGGCGGCCATGCCCACTCCCGTCAGCCCCAGGTCTTCAATGGTGCCCGCGTCGAAGCCTTCTAGCCCGCCGCTATCTTCGGCTGAATTGAGCGTATCTTCCAGCCCAGCCCCGCTAAAATAGATGGTCAATGCCCGGTCGCCTGGCAGGTCGGCAATGGCCGCCTGATACGCTTCAATATCGCCCAGGTTTTCACCTTGTTGGGCATCGATGGCATCTTCTAGCGTGTCGATGTTGGTGGCCAGGAAGAAGATTTCGGAAGAACGGCCGAATGCCAGCCGCTCATCTTCAAAATCACTGTCGATCTCAAAAACCAGGGCCCCGCCGTGCTCAACCTCGTCAACCCGGTTGTTGGTTTCATCTTCAATGACGTCAATCAAATCTTCGATGAATACGTCGGCAGCGGCAATGTCGCGAATGGTGGCGGCAAAAATGACCTGGGGCAGTTCGCCATTGTCCATCGCTTCAATATCTAGCTCGATGGCCCCAATGCCCATGTTGGGGCCAATCCAGGGCAAAATATCGTCGGTGATGGTGAAGCCGGTGGCTTCTTCTAGCTGGTCGTCTAAATCTTCCAGAGCATTGGCCGGTTCTTCGGCGTTAAAGTCTACATCGCTGGCGTCGAAGAGATCTTCAAAGGCGCGAGCCACTCGGTTGGCGTCGTCGCTAACCAGATTGAGCGCGTTGAGCTCGATCAACATGCTGGTGTCTGGTGGCATCACGCTGGCGATAGCATTTTCATCAGCTCCCAGCAGGCGTGGGATGAGAATTACTGCACCAATGATAAGAATGATTAAAACAGCCAGCACAACAAGTCCGCCGATGATCAGCATGCGATTGCCACCACCAGAGGTTTGTGGGCTGCCGGTGAGGTTTGTTTGTTCAGTCATTGAGTACCCTCCATACTTGGTAAAAAGTTTATAGAAAATGGCGCTATGTTATGAAACAACAGGCTAAATCATAGCATAAATTTTGCATCATTGGGCAGGTGGACTACCCAATTTATGGGCAGTGTAGCAGGTAAACGATCCTAAAACGATCCAGGGGAAACGGCCGTTACCCCCTTAACAAACCTGCGGCTAGCCCACCAACAGCCGCGCTGGTTGTCGCCAAAAATGGGGCGACTGTTACAATTGGCGGCATGACAATAGTTCAACTTTTTGCTGTAGAAATGGACGGTTTACGGCCGTTACCCATCCCCCCCAACGCCACCAGCTTCGACCAGCTTTACGCTGGCCTGGAACTGGGCGTTTACTCCGCTTTGCGCACCTTTGCGCACAATAAATTTCTCTACCTGGAGCACCACATCCAGCGCACGCGAGACTCGGCCGCCCTGCTGGGTTGGGCCGACGCGCTAGACGAGCCGCGCTTGCGCCGTGGCCTGCACGAAGCGTGCAGGCAGTACCCGCTGCCCGAAGCCCGCGTGCGCTTCGATTTTTTGGCCGCGCCAGCGACCCAGCTGGGTACGAACAGCCGCCTGCTGATCGCGCTGATGCCCTTTACGCCGCCGCCGCCCCAGCTTTACGAAACCGGCGTGAAGGTAGGTTTTGCCCCTGGCCTGGCCCGCGCCAATCCGCTGGCAAAAACGGCCGATTTCGCCCAGGCCCGTCAAGCTTATAAAACCGGCGGCGACATTTACGAATATTTGCTGCTGAGTGAACAGGGTGCCATTTTGGAAGGCACCGGCACCAACTTTTACGGCGTGCTAAACGGCGTGTTCCACACCGCCGGGGAGGGCGTGCTGGCGGGCATCACCCGCAAAATCATCCTCGATTTGGCGGCGGAATTGGGCATTTCGGTGAGCCTGGCGCCAATCACAGTGGCCCAGATTTCGCAGCTGAGCGAGGCGGCGCTGAGCGGCTCATCGCGGGCGCTGCTGCCAGTGGTGCAAATTGGGGATGTGGTGGTGGGAAACGGCCGTCCCGGCCCCATCTGCCAACAAATTCTGGCGGCATACAACGCCTTTGTCGCCCAAGAAGTAAAAACAGCAATTTAAAGCTAACCTCCGGGAGGTTCAGCGAGAAACAGAGGTGGTCTGCGGAGCCTCCCGGCGGTTTATTATTACAGGAGAGAAAATGATTCACGGAACCCACAATGCCGCACGATGCACGCAACGAAAATGTAAAAATCTACGTCAACGGCGAGCTGTTTCCCCGCAACGAGGCCAAAATTTCCGTTTTTGACAGCGGCTATCTGGTGGGGATGGCGTTTGGGAAGCGCTGCGCCTGCACGAGGGCGTGCTGGTCTTCCTGGATGAGCATCTGGACCGGCTGTGGCAGGGCGCGGCCACGATTGGTATGAACGTGAGCATGAGCCGACAGGAGCTGACCGACATACTCTGGCAGGTGATCCGCGCCAACGAGATGCACGACAACGTGCACGTTCGCTTTATGCTCACGCGCGGCATCAAAAAGACGCCGTCGCAAGACCCGCGCCTGACGATCAGCGGCCCCAATCTGGTCATCATTGCCGAGCACAAGCTGGCGGACCCGACCAGCCGCGAAAAGGGGGTGACGCTGTTTACCAGCACCATCCGGCGCGGTTCGCCCGATTACCTGGACCCACGCCTCAACTGCCACAGCAAGCTGCACGAGGTGATGGCCCTGGTGCAGGCGCTGGAAGCGGGCGCAGATGAAGCGCTGATGCTGGACATTCACGGTTTTGTGGCTACCTGCAACGCCACCAACTTTTTCATGGTGAAAATGGCGAGGTGTGGACCTCCACCGGCCAATATTGCATGAACGGCATCACGCGCGGCAAAGTGATCGAGGCGTGCCAGCGGCATGGCATTCCCTGCCACCAGAAAAATTTCTCTCTGTTCGATGTGTACGGGGCGGACGAGGCGTTTGTGACGGGCACGTTTGGTGGCCTGACTCCGGTGACGAAGGTAGACGGCCGTATCATCGGCACAGGCACCTACGGCGAGATGACCCGGCGTTTGCAGGGCTTGTACGAAGAATTGATTCATGAGGCTGTTGAGGCCAGTAGGCGGTAATCGGTTATCCGTAATCGGCAGTTAGTTTACCGATTACCGTTCACCGTTTACGGATTACCGATCAAAGGAGGTACAATGACCCAACCAACACGAATCTGCCTGTAGGTGGGGCCGCGCAACATTTCCACGGCGTTGATGTACAGTTTTGCCCAGCGGGGGGATACGGCCGTTTTCGACGAACCGCTCTACGCCCATTACCTTTCCAAAACGGCCGCTCGCGACTACCATCCCGGCGCGGAACAAATCATTGCCGAGATGGAAAATGACGGCGAAAAGGTCGTCAGCGACCTCATTTTAGGCCGCCAAGACGCCCCCGTGCTTTTCTTTAAGCATATGACCCACCATTTGTACAACCTGGATTGGGCGTTTATGCGCCAAACGGTGAACATCATTCTCACCCGCGATCCGTACGACATGCTGCCCAGCTACGCCAAGCAGGTAAAGCAGCCTGCCTTGCACGACGTGGGCTACGCGCTGCACCTGGAACTGCTCGACTATTTGCGCAGCATTGGCCAAAATCCGCCCGTGCTGGACTCCAAACAAACGCTGCTCAACCCGCGCAGCGTGCTGAGCCAGCTATGTGCGCAAATCGGCATTCCGTTCGATGAAGCGATGTTGAGCTGGCCCGCCGGGGCACGCCCCGAAGATGGGTCCTGGGCCCAATTTTGGTACCATGCGGTGCATCGCTCGACTGGTTTTCAGCAGTACAGCCGTAAAGAAGGGGAATTTCCGGACGATTTACGGCCGTTGCTCACCCAATGCCAACCGTACTACGAAAAGCTTTCTGCCCTGGCCATCCAGGCCTAACCAACGGCAGACTTTGCCAGTTTAGAAGGAGACGACACCAACTGTCGTTGACCACCATGAATGAAAACCCAACCTCCGGGAGGTTCAGTGCGTAACAGAGGCCATTTTTGAAGCCTCCCGGAGGTTTATTTTCAGAGGAGCCTAGATGAAACCAAGTTGGATCAACACCAAAGAATATCCATTCACCCCCAAAACCTTTGCCCAGCCGATGGGCACCATGAGCTACCTGGACGAAGGCACGGGCGACCCATTTGTGATGGTGCGGCAATCCGTCCTGGTCGTATGAATTCCGGGCGCTGATCAAGCATTTTTCCCAAAACCACCGCTGCATCGCCCCAGACCATATCGGCTTTGGCCTGTCCGACAAGCCCCAGGAGTGGACCTACCTGCCGCAGCAGCACGCCGAAAATTTGGAGCGGCTGCTGGAATCGCTGAACCTGAACAACATCACCCTCATTTTTGATGATTGGGGCGGGCCGATTGGCATGTCTTACGCGCTCAAATACCCGGAGAAGATCAAAAGCATCATTGTCACCAACACCTGGCTCTGGTCGGTGCAGGCTGATTGGTATTACCGGGCATTTAGCGGCTTTATGGGTGGGCCAATCGGCCGTTGGCTGATCCGGCGCTACAACTTTTTTGCCTGGTCGGTGGTGAAGGTGGCTTATGGCGACAAACGCAAGCTGACGCCAGAGGTGCATCGCCACTTTTGCAGGCGCTGCCAGAGGGCCAGCGCAAAGGGAGCTATGTCTTCCCCAAGCAAATCATTGGCGCGTCGGGCTGGTTGGCGGAGTTGTGGGGGCAGCGGGCCAGGCTGGCGGGCAAGGTGAAGCTCATCGCCTGGGGCATGAAGGATATCGCTTTCCGCGAGAAGGAGCTGAACACCTGGGTGGCGGCGTTCCCAGAGGCCATCGTGGTGCGCTATGCCGATGCAGGCCACTTTGTTTCCGAAGAAAAACCAGCCGAGCTCATTGCGGATATTGAGCGGCTGAAGGTGTTGGCGTAACGGGCGTTTTTTACCTCAGAGAACGCGGCGGACGCGAAGCTTTATATCTCTCTGCGATTTAATGCTACCCAGTCAGGGTCGAAAACACCTCTGTTTTTGTGTCAAAGATGAGAAGCCCTTCGCGGCGATCGTCTAGCTGGGCCAGCCGTTGGCCGTTGGGCTGCCAAACGGCCGTTCCCCCCGCACACAGCTCCCCATCTGCCAGACCCACACAGTTGACCAGCAAGGTTGTCATCTGGTGCGTTTGGGCGATTGTGGCGAGACGGCCGTACGCTTCCCCCATCCCCCGCGCATACTTCGCCACGCTGGCCAGATAAATTTTGGCCCCGCTGCTAGCCGCCGCCTGGGCATGTTCCGGCACCGAAATCTCGTAGCAAATTGCCAGCGCCGCCTCGTTTTGTAGGCCGATGCGCCCCACCGTGGCCGGGCCAGCGGTGAAAAAAGGCAGCTCATCCGCGTGTAAAAATTGCTTGGTGTACAGCGATCGCGGCTGCTGCGGCCGAAAAATGAGCAGGCTAATCCCCGGCAGTGGCTCGCCCCGTGTCGGCACGCCCACGCAAATGGTGATGCCGCCCGCCTCCGCCTGGGCCTGGAACACCGCCAGCCGGGCATCGTCTGGGGCGAGGGCCAATTCCTGGGCCAGCGTCGGCTCGTAGCCGGTTAGCGACAGTTCGGGGAAGAGGATGAGGTCGGCGTGGTGGGCGATCGCTTTGTCCACAAACTGCTGGTGGCGTTTGATGTTTTGGGCGATGTCGCCGGTGATGGGCTGGATTTGGGCCAGGCAAATGTTCATGTGGGCTCCGTTTGCAGGCGGCGCAGCAGGGCATTCAGGCCAAAGATGAGCAGCAGGCCGCTGATCAGCGCCAAATCAAAGTTGAAGGCGAGGGGAAGGGTTTGCTGCACGGCGAGGGCGATGAGCGCCAGGGCCACCAGCCCACCCAGCCGCCGCAGGTGGGCCAAAATGAGTGGCCGCGCGGCGGCCTCGTCTGGAAGGTCTTGCAGGCGGTGGTTGAAGCGGCTCAAATCCCACAGCAGCAGCAGGCCGATGGCGGCCAGGTAGCGCCACAGCAGGGGCACCGGCGTGGGAAAGCCCGGCAGCGGCACGTTGGCCAGGGCGGTGAGCAGCAGCAGCAGGAGCATCGGCCAGCTGGGGGGCTGACGGCCGTTTCGCCACAGCAATCCACCCCACACCCCACCAATCAGCAAAACGGCGGGAATGGCAAACGGCCGTTCGCCCACCACCAGCGCCACACTCAACAGCAGCACAATCAGGGCCAGCAAGGCAAACAACAATGGTTTCAGAGAGTTCATCATAAGAAATTTTGCCGCGAAATTCGCGGATTTTGTGGATTAAGAACAAAAAAATCTGTGAAATCTGCGAAATCTGTGGCTAAATATTTACACCGGGCGGGTGAGCCGGGTGGTTTGCAGGTGGGCGCGGGCGATCTCGTCAAACGGCCGTTCCACCTCCCAATCCAGTACAAAAATGCCCGCTTGCAGCAGCTGGTTATGCAGCAGTTCCCGCTCTAGCTGGGCCAGCTCCGCCGCCAGGGCCATGTCTGGCGTTGGCGGCAAAAAGCGGCGCTCGTAGCCAATCGGGTTGGGCGAGACCAGCAGCACCTCGTAATCAAATGCACGCAGGCGGCGCAAAAACGGCGCATCACCTGGCAGCAGCGGGCTCACAAAAATAATTTGCGACTGGGCCGGGAACAGCCGCGTGGGCAGCGAGCGCAGTTCGGCAAAAACGTGGCTGCTTTGCAGCTTGGCCCCAGACAGCGCCTGCAAAATGCGCTCCTTTTGCAGCTTGCCGTAGCCCGGCAGCGTGTAATCCACCGCCCCGCCATAAATGAGCAGCGCCACCCGGTTGCCCTGATTGAGCAGGGCATCCACCATCAATGTAATCGCCTCGATGCTGTACTCCAGCAAAGATTGGTCGCCGTAGGGAATGTTGCTGGCGGTGCGGGCGTCTAAAATTAGCCCCACGTCGGCTACGCGCTCTTGCTCAAATTCGTTGCTGAACAGGCTGCCGGGATGACGCGCCCCGGCCCGCCAGTTGATTTGCCGTTGGGAATCGCCGGGCCGGTAGTCGCGCACGCCGAAAAAGTCCATCCCCTCGCCCCCCACGCGGGCGGGCACAATGCCTGCGTACACGCGGGTGCGGCGCGGGTGGATGGTGACCTGCTTGAGGTTGCTGGCGCGGGGCACCAGGTAGGCAAAAAAACTGCCCGGTACGTCGTAACGGAACTGGCGGCGGCGCAAATCGAACGGTTCACGAACAACGGCCGTTACCGCCGTAAACGCATAGCGCCCGCGCGGCACCTGCACCGTGTAGCTGAAGCTGTGGCTGCCGTTTGCCGGCAGGGCCAGCAGCCGCTGGTTGCTGCCGTCGGTCAGGCTGAGGTTGGGCGGCAGGGCATCGGTGAGCAGCAGTTCGCCGAGCGCTGGGCCGTTGTTTTGGATGGTGAGGGTGACGATGAGCTCCGCCCCCAGCGGGCAGGCGGGTATGGGACAGGCTGCGCGTAATTTGCAGATTGGCAGCTTCGGGGGTGGCCAGCAGGCTGAGCAGCAGGTAAAGCACAAACGGCAGCGCCAGCAGCACCACGTCGCCATCTACCAGGCCAAAGCCCAGCAGCAGGAGCAGGAAAATGGAGATGGTAACGGCCGTAATCGCGCGCATCACAAACCTCCCGCAGGTTTAGTGCAGGCGTGCCAACGCTCAGGAACTTTGTGGGAGGGTAGGCAGATTGGCATCACACCAACTCCTGATTACTTTTTCGCCAGCGGTGCAGCGCGTCTAGGGTGGTTTGCGGGTCGAACTGGTCGATTTGGGCAATGCGCTGGTTGGGTGCTGCTTCGCGGGCTTCCAAAAAGCTGCGGTAGCTGGGCAGCGTGGCGCACAAATCCAGCAGCTGCACAATTTCTGGCGGGGCGGGCAGATCGCCTAGCTGGATGCGTTCGCGCAGCGTTTCTGGGGTTTCGGCCGTTTCCAGCTGCATCAGGCTGAGCGTCAGCGATTGCATTTCGCGGGCCAGTTCCCAGCGGGCGTGCTGTCCGGTTTGGGCGTGGTTGGTCACAAGGGCCAATTGGCGCAGGCGGCTTTCTCCTTTTTCTTCGGCGAAGGGTGGTTCGCTGGGGTTGGGGCTGGGGCGCAGTACGTACAGGGCCATTACAAAGGCGATAAACAGCAGAAAGCCCCACATCACATTTTGGGGAAAGCCGCGATAAATGCCGTAGATGGTTGCCACGCGGGACAAAATGGGGGCGAGGATGACCTGGCGGAAAAGTCTGGCAGGAAGAGGGAGAGCAGGACGGCGACCAGCAGCAAGATGGCCAGGAAGGGGCGGGGGGTGAGAAACGGCCGTTTCCCCACCCCCCTTTTCATCATTTTGCCACATCAATTGCTCCGTCCTCGCTGCCCCAGCTGCTCACAGGCGGCCACAATTTGCTCCAGGCTGTCGATCGCCTGCCGCTTTTCCCGCTCGCCGACGCTGGCATGGCCGTAGCGCACCTGCTCAAACAGGCGGGTCAGCCGCTGTACCGGTGGTTGGGGAAAGCCAATTTTGAGCAACCGTTCTTCAAATTCGCGGGGGGTGGTGTGCCGTTCGCGGTAAACGCCGCGCTGTTCGTGGACCGTGTGAATCATTTCGCGGTAGCAGCGGCGAATCACGTCGGCCAGCGGCGCTTCCCCCTGGCGCAATTCGTGTAGCGCTTGTAGAGCGCGCAGGCGCAGCTCGTCCACCGGCAGTTCGGCTATCTCTCCTTCAGCTCCCGCCGGAATTGCCACCAGCGCCACAGTGCCAGCAGCAGTGAAAAAGCAAAAAAGATACCGACGACCACCAGCGTAGCCTGGGCCGATGGCGATTCTGGCAGTTTCAGAACCAAATCTTCTAATCGTTCCGCCAGTTGGGTGGTTTCAAAATCGTCAAAGGGCAAATCGGCTGGTTCGCCGCTGGTTTCTGCCTCTTCTTGCCCGCGCTTCCTCGGTGGCGGCATTGTCTAGCCGCAGCACCAGCAGCACCACCCAAGCCAGGATAAAGCCGCGAGCAAACAGTTTAACCAGCGCGGGCAGTTCGCGACGGCCGTCTTTGGTGAAAATGAGATAGCCAATGGCCAAAATCAGGAACAGCCAAAATCCGGCGGCAATCAGGCTCCAAACCACGGGGGAAGATAAGCGGTTCAGGGGCAGAGCGTTCCGTGAAGAGGGCGAGCATCTGGTCAGAGTAGGTCAAACAGACCGTCGCCGCGCCGGAATTCAGCGTGGGGCAGGGTGTTGGCCAGCAGCAGCAGGGCGACCACCACCAGCAGCATGGTGCCCCAGGTGAGCAGGCGTTGGAGGAACGGCTGGTGCGCCACAAACTGCCGCATCGTTACACCTCGGTGACGGGCACGGGACGGAACTGGTCACTTTTTGGATGACATCTTGCGCCGCGTTGCGCTTCATCCACAAATCGGGCTGCAAAATGAGCCGGTGGGGCCAGCACGGGGGTAATGAACTGCTTCACATCGTCGGGAATGACGTAGGAACGGCCGTCTAGCACCGCCCAGGCGCGGGCCAGCTTCATAAACGCCAGCGAGGCGCGGGGCTGGCCCCACAGCAATGCGGCTGTCTTTGCGGGTGGCACCCGCCAGCGCTACCATGTACTTTTCGATGTCTGGATCGATGTACACTTGCTCAACCGCTTCTCGCATTTCGGCCAGCTCCTCGGCGTTGGTGATTGGTTTGAGGGGACGTTTTCCCGCTGCCGCTCCCGCCGCCGCCGTAAAATTTCTTGCTCTTCTTCCGGCGTGGGGTAACCCACAGAAAGCTTCATCAAAAAGCGATCGAGCTGTGCTTCGGGCAGGGGAAGGTGCCTTCGTATTCGATGGGGTTTGCGTGGCCAGGACCAGAAACGGCCGTGCAGGGGCATCGTTTCCCCTTCCAGCGTCACCTGGTACTCCTGCATCGCCTCCAGCAGGGCAGATTGGGTTTTGGGTGAAGCCCGGTTGATCTCGTCGGCCAGGACGATGTTGGCAAAGAGGGGGCCAGTGCGCAGCTCAAATTCGCCACTGGCCCGGTTGAAGACATAGCCGCCGGTGATGTCACCGGGCAGCAGATCGGGGGTGAACTGGATGCGCTTGAAGGCGAGGCCCAGGGCGGTGGCAAAGCTGTTGGCCAGCAGCGTTTTGCCCAATCCGGATAATCCTCTAGCAAAACGTGGCCGCCTGCCAAAACGGCCGTCATGATTTGCCGCAGCAAGTTGCGCTTGCCGATGATTGCTTTTTCTACTTCCACCACCACGCGCTGACTGCGCTCGGCCACGTTGGATTTCCATAGCTTGCTCACATTTGAGTTGGTAGGATATTTTTACCTGTGCCAGGTCAACCTGTCAATAAAGTGGCTTTTTGGTGGAATTATGGTGGGAGTGGGTAGGATAATTTCCCCGGAAACGTCAGGGGAGACGTTCTGTTGAGAGCAGTTTCGGGGGGAAATAAGGGTGAGGAAGGTGGGTTAGCTTTGGAGAACGGCCGTTAATGCCACATTACTCACGCCAGCCAACGCTTTAGAGACTGGGCAGCCCGCTTTGGCTCTGGCTGCGTACTCCTGGAAGGTGGCGTCGTCAATGCCGGGCACGTCGGCCTCAACACGGAGTTCGATGGTGTGAATGGTGGGTGCCGTCTACCTGGCCAATGTGGACTTTGGCGGTGGTGTTGACGTTGTTGGGCACATGCTTTATCGGCGGAAAGAATGGCGGCGAGGAACAGCGGGTAGCCCCGCGTGGGCCGCGCCGATCAGCTCTTCGGGATTGGTTTCCTGGCCCGTCGGCGAAGCGGGAAGCGCGGGTGAAGGGGCCGGTGAAACGGCCGTCTCCACCACCATCGTACCCGTACCTTCGGTTAAGCTGCCTTCCCCAGGTTGCATTTGAGGTGCTGACAGTCATAGGTGTCACTCCTTTTGTCACTGATTTGGTTGTTGAATCGGCTGCCTGTTATAAAGTGAACCCGGCAAAAAGTCAGATTTATGCAAATGTGAGTGTGGCGTGTTGGTGAGGTTGTAGTGAACGGCCGTTGCCCCAATAATCACATCTGGCACAGAATTACCACAATTATAGCTGGCACTGGCAGAAGTTTGGAGATACGGCCGTTGCCTTCAGCCACACCGCCCCCTCGCTGTGGCCGGGTGTCCCCCACTGCGCCGCCTACGATGCTATTGTGGAGACGGCCATTTCCTTCCACACTAGGAAACTGGCCGTAACTCAAACCATCCAACTGCATATATTGTATATTCCTACTTCGCCAATATCGGTAAATATATTCTGTTAGATTGCTGCTGCGCCCAAATGCGCTGAAAAGATCAAACGACTCCACCCAGAAGTTACAAATAGCTTATCATCGCTACTTACTGTTACAAAGGAGTACCTGAAAGAACCTTCCATTAGAGTTGTATCTGACAAATCCGATAGGATTCTCGCTTCCATTCAATAATAGACGTTTTATCTTCACCGGAAAGGCCTGACTCACCCTCCAAGCGATATGTATGTTACCTGAGTTATCTGCCGCAAGTGCATGGTTGTTAATATTTGTGCCTTCCAAGCGAGGTAGTTGGTAGGGCTTGTGTCTGAGCGGTGTCACTATTCCAATAAAACAAGCCATTATCAGTACTGCCAGCGACTTGGCCTTCCCAAATGACGTGGCGATATTGTTGGAGGCTAATGCGAAGATGGCCCCTAACTGTTTTCAGCAACTACCGTAGGATCAGATAGACGGATCGTAACCTGGGTGGCTGAATTCCAGTAAAATAAATCCTTTCCAGAATTAAATAATAGCGTTTTGTTCAGACCACAAAACATGCAGAGTCCCCTGCTGTGTCAGTGAATGGAAACTCCAGCTAAATCGACACCACTACCTTCAGGTAAGGCAAAGATCATTAGGGTTTTGTACAGTTTGGTTAAGTGCTGTTCCAATAATAAGGTCCTTTCCCTCATTAGCGACCATGGAGTCAGCAATCCATAGAACATTCGCTTGCCCAGGTATAAAGCAAGAAATGAAATATTGCTGAAAACTTATATCTGAGTCTTGGATTGTTTCGGTATGACGGTTATCTTAGTGGAACTGCTCACGTCCCAATAATAGAGTCCGATCGTATCCAATGAAATTTCAATAGCCCAAATAATATGGATATGACCATTTGCATCTTGAACGCTTGTAATTGATCCAACCAAACAATCATTGGGTATCGGGAATAAGGCTTTCTGTTTACACATCAGACAGAGGAGATCCCAATGGCACGGACATACATTTCCTCGAAACTATCAACAGCTCCAACCAGATAACGTGGGCTATATTTGGGAGTTACATTTAGCTTTAATGCGCTAGGAAAACTTACCGGATTTGTCCAACCAGATAGGTTTTGGCTAGATTTGAAATTGAATCCAAAAAATGGTCCTCCTGGCTCAACTGAACCATCATATTCTGACCAGATATAAAAAAGCGTATCATTTGCGAGAACAGCTTGTAAATTAGAGAATAGTGCCTCCGAACGCATCTTGAGAAAGAGCCTGCGCGAGTGCCGAGTGCCTCATTCCAAAGGTACAATTCTTCTGAGCTAGATCCATTCATTGTTTTCTGCCCATAACACGTACGCATTACTATTGCTATCTATGAACAACTGGCTTGTGGCGACATTTCCTAACGTCAGATCCGGGACACTTAAAATTTAGGAGAGTCGTGGTAAGACTCGCGCCAGATAAAAAAGATTCAGAATTCCATATTAGGGTATATTCCGACCGACATGACCGCCGTGTTTTTATCCGGGGAGGGGTAGGAACAGACCAGCCACTTCATTGTGTTATAAGTCCTTCGGTCTGTGCCATGGTCAGAAAGGTTTATAGTCTCCCCAAATGGCAATTGACGATAAAACAGATCAAAACCTTCGTTTGTGTTCGTATCTTGCTCCAGCTGACTGAATACTGTCTGTATCTTCCCGCAATTTTTGGGATTAGCAATTAAACCTTCGTCTGTGTTACACCATAAGCCCGTACTGTTTTCCAACTGAGGCTGGGCGGTTTCACCTTTGTTTGTTTGTCGGACCGAAATCAACAGTAGCGAAAATAAGCAGGTTAATAAAAAAGTAGGGATTGTTATAAAGGGTTGAGCTTTTCGTTGTAGGCAAACATTTTCCTCCAGAGTTGGTG
>JADJOJ010000012.1 GCA_016713825.1 Candidatus Leptofilum gracile
AGATATTTCTTTGTTCCTCTGTCTCTTCGTTTCTTCCTATAAATTTAAGTTTGGATTCGACAAACTAGACGCCAAATACTATACTCCCCATAGTATATTTAAGGAGTTAATCAATATGCCAATGTATGATTTTGCCTTTGCCGGAATGCGGGCAGGTGTTGAAACGAAGTTGGGAATGTCGCAGTCGATCGATCCGCAAATTTGACCCAGGCTGGCAGCGGCGAAAACGCGCCGCCACATGGCGTCGGCGATTGCAATTGGGGTGGGGGCAGCAGCGTCGCCCAGCTATGCTACGCGCCCGACGAGCAGTCCGTTCGGCCTGAGCGACGGCTGCTAGGCAAGCAGTTTGCTTGCTATACCAATACACAGATTCAAAGATTACGCAGATTTTCTTTATCTCTGCGCAACTCTGTGGCACCTCTGCGAAACTCTGTGTTCCTTTTAGGAGACCACATGAAAGTTCCAAATAGGTCGTAAAAAGAACTCCAAACCCGCCTCAATCGCACCGAGGGGCAGGTGCGGGGCGTCAAAAGATGCTGATGACGACCGGGAGTGTTGAGGAGACGTTTGTGCACAGTTAACGGCCGTACGCGCCGCCGTACACAACGCCCGTCTCCGTTCATGCGCAACGCGCGCTTTGCTGCTGCATAAGGGCCGGAACTCCAGCGAAGCGGATCCACCCCGATGATCGATGATTTAATGAATTTAACTTCGGGGTGGAATAAAAATGAGTGACAAAAAAACAGCTAAAGTTGTCTGGTCTGGCGAAGAATTGCAGTTTCGCGGCACGCTGGGTCTGGCTATGAATTTGATTTGAACAGCAACGCCGGGGAGCACGGCGGAAAGTCCGATGGAGTTTCGCTGGCGGGTGTGGCTGGCTGCACGGCGATGGACGTTATCTCCATTTTGGAAGATGCGCCAGGATGTGCACGAATTTCCGTAGAAATTTCTGGCGAACGGGCAGACGAGCACCCCAAAGTGTATACGAAATAACCATCACCTACGTCGTGCGCGGCAAAAATCTGGATGAGAGCGGTGGCTCGCGCCATTGAGCTGTCTGAAACGATTTACTGCTCTGCCAGCCAGATGTTCCGCCGTTCTGGGACGAAAATTAATAGCAGCTATCGTATTGAAGAGGTGTAAGCGTTATCTGAGTGCCAGGCACACCCCGTAAACTGTTTGCTTGAAGAGATTATGCGGGGTGTGCCTGGCACCTGGCAAGGGCGGGGGGGGGGGGGGGCCGCAAAAGGAGATCGTGCGGGGTGTGTTTGGCGCACGAAAATTAATACAGCTATCGTATTGAAGAGGTTTGGCGTTATCTGAGTGCCAGGCACACCCCGTAAACTGTTGGCATGAGGAGATCGTGCGGGTGTGCCTGGCACTCAAGCCAAACTGTTGACATGAGAGATCGTGCGGGGTGTGCCTGGCACCTGCCAAACCGGCCATGAGGAGATCGTGCGGGGTGTGGCTGGCACCCGCCAAACTGTTTGCTTGAGGAGATCTGCGGGGTGTGCCTGGCACCCGCATCGAATGCGGAGGATTGATCCATGACAAGACCGGATTGCGAAAGGTGGCTTTATGCATTTATAATCGCGGTCGCAGTCGTCTCTTATTTTTCATCAGCCCGCAGGATTATTTGGAAGTTTTGGCGCTGATGCCGGAATACGGCTAAAAATTCAGCCTCCAAATTCTTGCTTACTGTTTATTGCCCAATCATTATCATTTTCTCGTTCGCCAGGATGATACACCCGCGCTAGCTTGTTACCCCAGCGCATTTTTAATAGCTACAGCAAAAAATACAATCTGAGATACCAGCACAGCGGCACCATTTTTCAGGGGCGGGCTCGCGCCAAGCCAGTTTACGATGAGTTCTACCTGCTTCATTTATGCCGCTATATTCACGCCAATCCGGTGTTGCATGGCTTTGTCCAGACGCTGGACGAATGGCCGTACAGCAACTATTTTGAGTGGATTGGGGAGCGGAGGAACTGGCCGTTTGCAAGATCGCACATTCATTCAACAACATTTTCCGACCCCAACTGGTTACCGTCATTTTGTTGAGGATTATTTGGTCAGCCGTCAAGCACCGCGAGGGTTTGATGAGTGGTTGGAATTGGTGGATGATTAAAGTTTTGAGAGTGCCAGGCACGGGGCAGAATGACCTTGGTAATTACGAGAGCACCGCCCCGTCCCTGGCACGTAGGTTTAATATTTACCCATTTCTCATGGTTTAACTGAGCTCCATTGCTTATTATCGGGGCATGAATGCGCTAAAACAGACCCCTAAAACTGTTCCGACAGGGCAGACGACTTTTCGTTCTTGCCCTGTCTTTTATTTTGCTAATCTCCTGCTGCACAATTTTGCGTTTGGCAGAAGCAAGCGTTTCACCCCAGCAACGGCCGTATCCCCTTCGCTTACGGTGCCAATGTAGCGGAATGGGACGTCCCCGCCTGAACGACATGGGCTTCAACTGGATCAAGGTGTTTAGCGGCCCCGGCAGTCGGCTGCCGCTGAAGGTGCTGCTGCGGGTGGAGGCCAACGCCAGCCACCTGAGCAGCGTGAGCGGCTTTGGCAGCAGCGTGCAAAGCCTGGCCCAGCAACAAAAAGGGTTTGTCGATGCGTACGAAATCGGCAACGAACCGAATTTGATGCGTCTTACGGCTGGGGCGTGTCGCCCGATGCCGCCGATTATGCCACGCTGCTGTGTGAAGCGTACGGCCGTATCAAAGCCGTCGATCCCGCTGCTGTGGTGGTTTCTGCCGGGCTGGCCCCCACCGGGCGCGTGCCCGAAACGTGGAATGGCCACGCCGGGCACAACGGCCTGTTCCAGGACGAGCGCATCTTCATGCAAGAGATGCTCGACGCCATGCAAACGATCAACGGCGGCCCCTGCTTCGACGTGTTTGGCTACCATCCCTACGGCTACAGCGCCGATTTTGACGCCGCCCCCGACGTCGCTTCGGCCGATCCGACCCAAAACTGCGCCAACGGCTTCTGCTTTCGCGGCGTCGAGAAAATCTACGCTATTTTGCAGGCCAACGGATTGGGCGATAAGCAAATTTTTGCCACCGAGTTTGGCTGGATTGTGGAGCCACCGGCCAACTGCCTGAACAGCCCCAGCTGGTCTGGCCGGGCGTGGCAAATTGTGAGCGAGCCAAAGCAGGCGGATAACCTGGTAGGCGCGTACGAATATGCCACCACCAATTATCCGTGGCTGAGCGGCATGTTCATTTTTAACCTGAACTTCAACGTGGCCCCGTGGATTACCGACCAGTGCGAGCAGATGCGCTACTACGCGGTGGCCAATCGCCCGGCGGAAGCGGCGCTGACGGCGATGCCCAAGGTGGCGGGCGCGGGCGTGGGGGAGTTGGCTGTGGTGCCGGGGGCGGTTACGGCCGTTTACACCCCCACCCAGCAGCCGATCGACGAAACAATTTCTGTGACGCTCAAAAACACGGGCGCCGCCCCGCTGGCGTACACCATGACTGTGCAAACCATGCCGCCGCTCAACTTGAACGGGACGGGGCCGCTCACTGGTTCGCTGGCTGTGGGGGAGGAAACGGCCGTGCCCCTGCCATACAGCCTCGACGGGCAGTCAGTTGGCAGCTACGCGGGCAGCTTGCAAATTGAAACCAGCTCCAACGGCGTTGCCAACAGCCAAAACGTGCCGGTCACTGTTCACCTGTGGGCTGAGATTTACCGCACCTTTTTGCCTTTGGCCGTTCGCCCCTGAGCCTGTTTATCAAATAGCTCTTCCCCGGCTGGATGTGGTATGATCGGCAAAATAATTTCCCCGGAAGCGACACTTTTGTGGATAGTTTGTTAGTGAAGTTTCCGGGGAAATATGAAGGCAGGAGTTCCCATGACGATTCGGATTTTGTTGGTGGATGATCAGGCGCTGTTCCGCGAGGGGCTGCACACGCTGCTTACCGTGCATGATGATTTGCAGGTGGTGGGTGAAGCAAGCAACGGCCAGGAAGCGATCGAAGCGGTTGAAAAATTAGCCCCGGACGTGGTGCTGATGGATTTGCGGATGCCGGTGCTCAACGGCGTGGCCGCCACCCGGCAGATTAGCGAACTGGCCCCCAACAGCCGCGTGATTGTGCTGACCACCTTTGACGATGACGATTATGTGTTTGACGGGCTGCGGGCGGGCGCGGTGGGCTATCTGCTGAAAGATGTGCCCTCGGCCAAGCTGGTGGAGGCGATTCGGGCGGCGGCGCGGGGGGAATCGTTTTTGCAGCCCTCGGTGGCGGCCAAGGTGGTGGCTGAGTTTTCGCGCATGAGTGAGCCAGCCAAAACGGCCGTTCCGCAGCAAGACCTCGTCGAGCCGTTGTCTGAACGGGAGCTGGAAATTTTGGGGGTGCTGGCCACCGGGGCCAGCAATCGGGAAATTGCCAATCAGCTTTACATAACCGAAGGGACGGTGAAAAACCACGTCACCAACATTTTGGGCAAGCTGGGCGTCCGCGACCGTACCCAGGCGGCGCTTAAAGCCAAAGAAATGGGCCTGATTTAAGAAATTTTGAACGCGGATGAACGCGGAAAACGCGGATAAAAGAAAAATAAATCAGCGTCATCAGCGTTAATCAGCGTTCTATTTCAAATTTTGCGGGCGATGAGTTGGGCGATGTCGCGGAATTTGCCAGAACGTTGGCCGCGTACGGCCGTTTCCACCGAATGCACAATTTCAAAATCGGCAAAGGCGCGGTGCAGCTCGCCAGGTTCCAGCAAGTAGCTGGGCGTGTCGCCCGCCTCTTTGTGCACAAAGGTCTCAAAGAAGAGCAGCCCGCCGGGGCGCAGCGCCTGCCGGTAGGCGGGGAAGGCGGCGCGTTCTAAAAAGCGAAAGTTGAGGATGGCAGCCACGCAGTTGGGGGGAAAGTAGGGGGTGGTGAGGTCGAAAACGGCCGTTTCCACCCCCACCCCCAGCGCCTCTGCTTTGTGCTTCAGCAAACCCAATCCCACCTCGGAAATATCCAACGCCAGCACCCGAACGCCCAATTGCGCCACAAACAGCGCATTGACGCCCACACCGGCGGCGGCATCCAGCACCACGCCGTCTTGGGGCAGCAGGTGGGCAAACTCTTGTAACAGCTGGCTGGGGTGGCCTTGCTGGCGATAGGGGCCGTCGGTTTGGTAACGGCCGTTCCACTTCACCGCGTCGGGATGCTGTGTCATTTTCTAGCGAAAGTATTGTTTGCCCAAATAATGAAGCCTTGTAAATCCAACAAGGATCTCTTTTTGGGTTCGTCATTCTTCCAATATTTGCTGCTATTTGGGCTGACTTCCTCAACTGCTCCTGGTTTTGCGCCACCTCCTCACAATGATGTAATTGTGGATTCTGGCTTTTCAATGCAATTTAGATACAAGTAGGGAAATTTCTCTTCTACACTGCCGGACGATTGCTGCCATTTGCACTCAATGCGAATTTCAAGGTCGTAAACTTCGGATTTTATTAGGAATTCCGTATTACCATTATAACCGTAAATCGTTTCATAAGGCACATTTTGCAGCAGGAGTTCATTGCCTAATTTTCAGGCTTTTAACCCATTTCGATCATTTCAACCTCAAGCCTTGCTTCAAATGTTGCAATGACCATTCTTTCAAGGGTATTTCCTGACTTTGCTAAGCCACCTTTTTTTCCAAATTTCACTCCTGAAATTATGAAAATAAGGCCAAAACTTCTTGTGCTTTGTTTCGGTTTTCGCCATCACAACTGATGTATCTTTGCACTGATAAATAACTAAGAAGAGTCGCGCCTGAATAGAGTTCACGGACAAAATCAGTATCATGATTTGATATCAAAACTGGAATGTCTCGTCTGGCTAAATTTCCAGCCATCTTAGCTAGCAATATCTGTTCATTCCATCCAAACCCCCCGGAGCTATAACCTGTAAAATTGGCTGTTTGAGATAATGGTACGTATGGCGGATCGCAATATACAACATCGCCGTTAGCGCAAGATTCCATTACATTGTGAAAATCGGCATGTTGAAAAGTTGCGTTTTGTGCTTTTTGATGGAAGTAAGCCATTTCTTTTTGGAGCGAAGTATGGCCGTTTGTACCGCCCAAATGGCACGTTAAAGCCACCTTTCATGTTATAACGACACAGCCCGTTGTAGCCGTGTTTGTTCATGTACAAAAAATGGCCGATTTGCGCCGGGAATCATCGCTGCTGTTGAACTCGTCGCGCAGGGCGTAGTAGCGATCTTTGTCGTTGTTTTCTGGGCTGAACAGGGGCGGCAGTAGTTGATGAACGCTTCGCCTTCGGTTTGCAAATGTTGGTAGAGCGTAATCAGGTCCGCGTTGGCGTCGCTGAGCAGGTAGTGGGGGTAATCGCTGTTGAGGAACAGCGCGCCGGAGCCGACAAATGGCTCCACCAGTCGCTCGCCCGGCGGCAGCAGTGCCTTGATCTTGTCCACAATTTTGTATTTGTTTCCGGCCCATTTGAGGAATGGTTTCATAAGGTAGTAATTGGGTAATTAAGTAATTGGGTAATTGGGTCAAATTACTCAATTACTCAATTACATTCCTATTTCATCATGCTGCTCAGCAAGTTGTCCAGGTGTGGTGGCTTGATGAAGGAGAGAACTTCTTTCTCCTGATGGGTATTGTAGGCGACCAGCCGCTTTTCGACGGTCCAGCCTTCGTTCTTGCGCCAGGTGAGCAGGCCGTATTTGGCCCGTTCGTCGCCGTCGGCGGGCAGGTTGACGGAGCTGATGTTGGCCAAAATCATGTTGTTCCAGCGGCGCACGTTGGGGACGTGCAAGTGGCCAAAGGCGATGATCCCGGCGGCGGTGCTTTCTAGCAACGGCCGTAAATCCCACTCACTATTGGCCCATTTCACCTCACCCAAAACCTCCTGCTGGAACTCGTCCGCAGGCACCAGCACCCGGTTTACGTCCAGCGGATTGGCGTGGGTGATGAGCAGATCGTCGGTGGGAACGGCCGTTGGCCCAATTCGGTGGCTAAACGGCAGCCGTTCCAACCAGGCCACGTGCTCTGGCCCAAGCTGCTCATGTGTCCATTGGCCCAATTCATTAAACGATTCCCACCGCGCCCGCTGTCCATCGGGCGCATCATCTGGGATGTTCAACGGGGTGTGGATCATTTCATCGGTATTGCCATAGACAAAAATGTCGGTGGCGTCGCGGGCCAGCTCCAGGCAGGCGCGCGGACGCGGCCCCATCAGGCACAAATCCCCGGCAAAGGCCACCAGGTCAGGGGCCTGCTTTTTGATGTCGGCCAGAACCGTTTGCAGGGCAGTGAGGTTGCCATGTACATCAGAATAAATAGCAATTCGCATTTGCATCCTCCTGTGGGACAATTTTTAATAATTGTCCCACGTGTTGCTCCATTATCTCTGGTCTGGCGAGCAATCGCAAAGTCAAAACGGGATGGTATAATCCGCCCCAACCAATCCCAAGGAGCGTGAAAGATGGCTGACGAGTCGAAGACCGAAGAAAAAAAAGAGAACGGCAGAGAAAAGCCGGAACCAAAAGACAATTTGGTAGAAACGCATCATGTGGTGATGATAAACGGCCGTAAAATCAACTACACCGTCACCACCGGCACCATCGTCCTCAAAGAAGAAACCGAAAAAGAAGGCAAGGCGGAGGGCCACAAACCCAAAGCTGAGATTTTCTTTGTCGCCTACACCCGCGATGGCATTAAAGAGCAGAAAAAACGCCCCGTCACCTTTTCCTTCAACGGTGGCCCCGGCTCCTCATCCGTCTGGCTGCATTTGGGCGTACTCGGCCCCCGCCGCATTGTCACCGATGAAGAGGGCAACCTGATGCCGCCACCGTACGAACTGGTCGAAAACGAATTCTCTATTTTGGACAAAACCGATCTGGTGTTCATCGATCCGGTGAGCACCGGCTACAGCCGCGCCGTGGAGGGGAAAAGCCGCGCGATTTTCATGGGTTTAAGAAAGATATTGAGTACGTGGGCGATTTTATTCGGCTGTACTGTTCAAGATACGGCCGTTGGACCTCCCCAAATTCCTCGCTGGCGAAAGCTACGGCACCACCCGCGCCGCCGGGTTGTCTGGCTACCTGCAAGAGCGGCACGGCATGTACCTCAACGGCATCATGCTCATCTCCGTCGTGCTCAACTTCCAAACGATTCGCTTCCCCGTGGGCAACGATTTGCCCTACATTTTGTACCTGCCCACCATGGCCGCCACCGCCTGGTACCACAACAAGCTAGACGCCAAGCTCCAGGCCAGCCTGGAAGAGACCATCGCCGAAGTGCGCCAATTTGCCCTGACGGAATACACCCTGGCCCTCATGCAGGGCGCAGCGCTGCCCGAAAAAGAGAAGGTCAAAATCGAGAAGAAGCTGGCTCGCTACCTCGGTGTTTCGTTGGATTATGTAAAGCGTTCTAACCTGCGCGTGCAATATTTCCGCTTTTGCAAAGAGCTGCTGCGCGACCAGCACCGCACCGTCGGTCGGCTGGACAGTCGCTTTTTGGGCATCGATCGGGATGCGGCGGGCGAACATTTTGAGTACGACCCCAGCTACGCCGTCATTCAAGGCCCGTACACCGCCACCTTCAACGATTACGTGCGCCAGGAGCTCAAGTTTGAGAGCGATCTGCCCTACGAAATTCTCACCGGCAAGGTGTGGCCCTGGAACTACGAACCGCACATGAACGAATTTGCCAATGTCGCCGAAACGCTGCGCAAGGCGATGACCATCAATCCGTACCTGAAGGTGTATGTGGCCAACGGCTACTACGACATGGCCACGCCATTCCTGGCCACGGAGTACACCTTCAACCATCTGGACATTGATTCCACGCTGCTGGACAACGTGACGATGCATTACTACGAAGCGGGGCACATGATGTACGCTCACCTGCCGTCGTTAATGCAGATGAAGTTGGATATGGATCGGTTTTTGGAAACGGCCGTTCCCGCCTAACCCAACTCCATCCAACCTGACAGGTTTCCACACCACCATCAAAGCAAGCTCACTTTGCCTGGCAATCAGCCTTGTTGATGGAAATATTGCGTAAACCTGTCAGGTTTTTAATACCCGATTACCCCGGAGACAACCCAATGGCCCGAAAACGCAAACGCAGCGGTCCCAGCCCGCATGGTCCCAATCCCGAAAAAGTCGCCAAAATCACCCAGCCCAAATGGACCCTGCCCCCCTACGAAATCGCCACCACCGAACAGATCCAGCTGCTCCACGACAAATCGATGCAAATTCTGGAAGAAGGCGGCATCGCTTTCTACGATGACGAATCGGTGCGGATTTTAGAAGCCAACCACGTGAAAGTGGTGGACCAAATCGCCTACTTCGACCGGGCGCAGGTGATGGAATGGCTGGCCAAAGCGCCCTCCCAGTTCATCTGGTCTGGCCGCAACCCTGAGCACAATGTAGTGGTTGGCGGCGACAACGTCGTTTTTGCCCCCGTGGCAGGCCCGCCCTTTGTGCGCGACATGGATCGGGGCCGCCGCGATGGCAGCCTGGCCGATTTGCAAAACTTCATCAAGCTCAGCCAGCTTTCCCCCTACCTGCACAGCCTCGGTGCCGAAACGGTGGTGCCGTCAGACATTCCCATCGCCTACCGCCACCTGGAAACGATGTACGCCCTGCTGGCCTACGGCGATAAACCCGTCATGGGCATTTACCACACCGGCCCCATCTCGGCCGATGCAGTGAAAATGGCCGAAATTGTGCACGGCGCAGAAACGCTGCGGCAGAATCACTTTTTGCACGGCGTGGTCAACGTCAGCAGCCCGCGCCGGTTGGACGACCGGATGCTGGGCTTGCTCATCGAGTTTGCCCGCCACAACCAGATCATCGACGTAACCCCGTTCATCCTCTCCGGGGCGATGGGGCCGGTTTCGATTTTGGGCACTGTGGCCCAGCTCAATGCGGAAGCGCTGGCGGGCATTGTGTTTACACAGATGGTCAATCCGGGCAATCCGTGCATTTACGGCTCCTTCCAGGCAGTGCTGGATTTGCAGAGCGGCGCCCCCGTCTTTGGCGCGCCAGAGAGCCAGCTGGCGCTGTACCTCAGCGCCCAACTGGCGCGCATGTACAATTTGCCCTTCCGGGCGGCGGGCGCGTACGCCAGCTCCAAAATCATCGATGCCCAGGGCGCGTACGAGAGCGTGATGTCGATGTACCCGTCGCTGCTGGTACGGCCGAATTTCATCCTGCACGCGGCGGGCTGGCTAGAAGGCGGGCTGACGGCAGGCTACGAAAAATTCGTGCTCGATTGTGAACTGCTGGGCATGTATTACCGCTATCTGCAAAACGTAAGCTGGGACGATGACGAATGGGCGCTGGACGCCATCATCAACGAAGTGCCGCCGGGTGGGCATCACCTGGGCAGCAGCCACACCATGCGCCATTACCGCACCGCCTTTTACCGGGCCAATCTGTTCGACTACGATTCGGCCGAAGCGTGGGAAGCCAGGGGCAGCATCGATTCGATGCAGCGGGCCAACACCAAATACAAGCAGCTGCTGCGCCAGTACGAGCAGCCCAAATTGGATACGGCCACCGACGACGCTCTGCGCGACTTCATCGAGCGGCGCAAATTAGAGTTGTAAAAGCATCTACGGGTGCCAGGCACCGGCAGAACGGCCTTGCTTGAGAAAATATTTTTGCCGGTGCCTGGCACCCTCAACGAGATTCCATGAACCCAATCGAACAAACCGTACTCGACAACCTAGATTTTGATGCCCTGTTGCAAGCGCTGGACCGGCTGGTGCAGATTCCCAGTTTGGATGGCTCACCAGAAGAGCGCACGGTGCAGGAAGAAACGGCCGTTCTCATGCAATCCCTCGGCCTCAACGTAGAAACCTGGGAGATCGACTTCCGCCACACTCACCCAGCACCCGGCTTACACCGCTGAAGTGGCCCGCAGCGCCGGGCTGGGCGTGCTGGGCAGCTACGGCCAGGGGCACGGCCCCACGCTTATCCTTAACGGCCACACCGACGTGGTGCCCGCGGGTGAGCTAGAGCGCTGGCATTATCCACCCTGGCGCGCCACCTACAATCCCGCCGACGGCAACGTCTATGGCCGGGGCGCCCTGGACATGAAGGGTGGCCTTTGCTGCGGCCTCTTTGCCGTTAAAGCGATTATCGACGCCGGGGTGCAGCTGAAGGGGCGCGTCCACGTCCAGGCGGTGATTGGCGAGGAAGATGGCGGGGCGGGCACGTTAGCGGCCGTTTTGCATGGCCCCCAGGCAGACGCGGCCATCATCATGGAACCGACCGAACTGATGATTGCCCCGGCTCAGGCAGGGGCCTACAACTTCCGCATCACCATCCCCGGCAAAGCCGCCCACGGCGCGATGCGCTTCGAGGGCGTTGATCCGCTGGAGAAGTTTTTGCTTGTTTACCAGGCGATTCTCGCTTTGGAAAAAGCCCGCAACGCCGACGCGGCGCATCCGCTGTTTGCCAATTATCCGGTGCCCTACCCGATTTGCGTAGGCAAAATTCAGGGCGGCGTTTGGGCCTCCACCGTGGCGGAAACGCTGACGTTTGAGGGTCGTTACGGCGTAAAAATTGGCGAAGATCCGGCGGCGGCGAAGCAAGCATTTGAGGCGTGGGTGCAAACGGCCGTTCAACACGACCCCTGGCTGCGCGAAAACCCACCGGTCATCGAATGGTGGGGGGCGCAGTTTGATCCGGCGGAGATTGGGGTGGAGGAGCGGGTGGTGGTGGAAACGGCCGTTTCCTACCAACAAATCACCGGCCAACCTCCCAAAATCCAGGGGATGCCCTACGGGGCCGACATGCGGCTGCTGGTCAACGTCGGCGGTATTCCCACCCTCATGTTTGGCCCCGGCGACGTGCGCAAAGCCCACCAGCCGGACGAGCACGTCCCCCTGGCCGACCTTAAAATTTGCGCCCAAACCCTCGCCCTCACCATCCTCCGCTTCTGCCAAATCGCCGACTAAACCCGCTAGGTGCCAGGCACAAGGCAGAACGACCTGGGTCATTGCAAATCTGACCGCCTTGTGCCTGGCACTTTGAAAATCGCTTTTCCCCCAATTCCCCAAATCCCCTTGACATTGACGTTACGTCATACCTTATCATACTACCAGATTCGTTTTGGAGAGGCGCATGTACACGATTAAACAGTTAGCCGACCTGGCCAACGTGAGCCGCCGGACGCTGCGGTATTACGACCAGATTGATTTGCTGAAGCCAACGGCCGTTGCCGACAACAACTACCGGTATTATGACCAAACGGCCGTACTGCGCCTGCAACAAATTCGCTTCTACCAGGAACTGGAGTTTAGCCTGGATGAGATTCGGCAAATGCTAGACAAGCCCGATTTTGACGCCCTGCAATCGCTGCACACCCAAAAAGAAGCGCTCCAGCAGCAGGTCGCCCGGCTCAACCAGCTCATTCAAACAATCGACAACACCATTTTGCACATGGAAGGAAAATTAGAGATGGACAACAAAGATTTATTCGCAGGCTTTGATGAAGCCAAACAAAAGGCGTACGCTGAAGAAGCCGAACGCCGCTGGGATCCCAAGCTGGTGCGAGATTCAAACCAGCGCTGGAACCAGCTCAGCAAAGAGCAGCAAAATGGGATCATGCAGGAGGGCAACCAAATCTACCTGGACATGATCGCCCAACTGGGAAATTCGCCGGAAAGCGACGACGTTCAGGCGATTGTGGCCCGCTGGCACCAGCACATCCGCCACTTTTACGAACCGAATTCCGCTACCCTGCGCGGCCTGGGGCAAGGCTACGCCACCGACCCCGCCTTCCGCGCCACCTTCGAGGCGATGCATCCCGATTTGCCCGACTTTTTGCAGGTGGCGATTACCGTTTACTGCGATAAAAATGAGCACTAAAACCTGACAGGTTTACGACCAACTTGGTCAGACCAAAGCCTGGTTAAACAAACCTAGCTGAAAGACAGGGTAGGGGTGCACGCGGTTGAACAACCTAGCTGAAAGACCAACGCCTAGTGAAACCTGTCAGGTATACGAACAACCTGGTCAGAACCAGTAGAACACCGGTCAGACCAGGCCTAGCGAAACCTGACAGGTTTACGACCAACTTGGTCAGACCAACGCCTGGTTGAACAAAACTAGCTGAAAGACCAACGCCTAGCGAAACCTGTCAGGTATACAAACAACCTGGTCAGAGGAACGCCCCGCGAAACCTGACAGGTTTATGACCCGCACGCGTTTCACCAGCTGAAAGACAAGCCAGCGACCTGTCAGGTAGACACGGAGACGAGCCCAGGAAACCGGCCAGGGGGAGGACCGGGCGGCCCTGGCGCGGGCGGGGGGGGGGGGGGGGAGGACCTTCGTCCCGGCGGATGAAATTGTGGCCAAATCGGGCTTTTTTGCTGAACTGAACCCCGCTTGACCTAAACAAATTTTTTGGAAAATTTCACTCTTCTTTGATGGGAAAATTAGAACAGGTGCGCTAATTTGTTAGAGGTTACATTAAAATTTGCCTAAATTCAGGACGAATTTACAATCCAGACCGTCTGTCGCGCGTAGAGATACATGCGTAACGACGCAGAAACAGATATTTTAAGTTTGAAGATTTTTAATGTAGGCGGTGGTTCCAAGCAACACCGCCTACATTGCTGTTTATGGAGCAAACACATGACAACCCGCACAATATTTTCCCGCTGGCTGGGTTTAGAAAAACCAAAGTCAGCCCAAACCAACCTGACGATTCATACCCCAACAGGCATTATTCCGGCGAAGCCGCAGCAGGCCGCCCTGATTCCCCAGAAACCCAATCCCATCATCATTCCCCAGCATCCTGAAGAATCTAAGGTCAAGACAGACACGCTTTCCAACTTTTTGCAGATCGGCCGCTTGTATCATCCGCTGTGCCGCAATGCGTTTGTAGAGAAGGTGCAGCTTGGCTACTACGCTTACGAGCAGCGTGAAGAGTGGCGCACCTGCGCCCTGGCGGCCGCCTATGCCGGTGCCTTTGGCCCCAATCGATCGAACGCCCCGATTTTTCTTACAGTATGGCGATTTGGCGGCTGAGCCAGCGCGTGGGCTACAACATCGGCGAACGCCAGGTGGTTGGCCCCACCGGCCGCCACAACAACCTGGCCGACGAAATGATTAAGCTAGTAGACGACAACCTGTGGACGCGCGCTGGCGTGGCCGAGTGGGTGGCGAGCCTGGGCTTTTGATGAATTGTGAATCCTGAATTGAGAATTGTGAATGGTTAACTGCTTCACAATTCGCAAAAAAGAATTCACAATTCACACTTTCACAGCAGTTTGGCGACGAGGGCTGTTCACTGGTTTGGTGGCTAGGGCCAATGCCTGCGCTGTTGTTCCCGAGGAAATATTTGTAAAAGAGGCTGTTATTGTGCCAGAGTAGATCGCTCTGGTACTGCTGCACGCTGCTGACAAACGGCCGTTCCCCACCCCCATCCGCCACAAAGGACAAAAATCACCAGAAAGAAATGAAAAAATGTGAAACAAGCAGCGAGCGAAGCATGTTATACTATGCAAGCGACGTTCTGTTTGCCCACGGAACCCACATTTTTAGCCACAATCTGTGCGCCTTGCACATTGCCAACTAGAAAAGAATGGCTCTTTGGGAATTCGCGGGGTTTTACCACAATGAGGCGTGAAACGTGATACGTGACCAAAGGTAGATCCCGTTTCATGCGTCACGTTCCACGGCAAGCCCCATGAAACCCTGAAGACCCAAAATAATAAGCAAAAAAGGGAGAGATCATGAGTAAACTGCATGAACTATTTGAACTGGGTCAGTCGGTCTGGTACGACAATATCAGCCGCGCCTTGCTGGAATCGGGCGAAATGCAAGCCCTGATTGACGACGGCGTGGTGGGGGTGACTTCCAACCCCTCTATTTTTGAAAAAGCAATCGCCAAAAGCAGCGATTACGATGGTGCCATCCGCCAACTGGCCCAGGCCGGCAAAGCCACCAACGATATTTACGAAGCGATGGCCCTGGAAGATATTGGCGCTGCCGCCGATCTGTTCCGGCCGGTGTACGACAAGACGGGTGGCGTGGATGGTTACATTAGCCTGGAAGTAAGCCCCACGCTGGCCCGCGACACCGAAGGCACCATTGCCGAGGCGCGTCGCCTGTTTGCCACGCTGAACCGTCCCAACATCATGATCAAAGTGCCTGCCACCCCAGAGGGTATCCCGGCCATCGAAACGTTGATTGCCGACGGGATCAACATCAACGTGACGCTCATTTTTGCCTTGAGCAGCTACGAGGATGTGATGAATGCGTACATTTCGGGGCTGGAAAAGCGGCTGGCGGCCGGGCAGCCGATCGACAATATTAGCTCGGTCGCTTCCTTTTTTGTGAGCCGGGTGGATTCGGCCGTGGATAAAGCCCTGGAGGCCAAAGGCAACACGGAGCTGCAAGGCAAGATTGCCATTGCCAACGCCAAGGTGGCGTATGCCCGCTTCCAGCAGGTGTTTGGCAATGCTCGCTGGCACGCCTTGGCAGAAAATGGGGCGCGGGTGCAACGGCCGTTGTGGGCCAGCACCAGCACCAAAAATCCCAACTACCCAAGCACGCTCTACGTCGATACGCTCATCGGGCCAGATACGGTCAACACCGTGCCGCCAGAAACGGTTGTGGCCTTCAAAGAGCACGGCACAGTGGCCATCACCCTCAGCGAGGGGTGGAAGATGCCGCTGGGCAGCTGGGCGCCCTGGCCAATTTGGGCATTCGCCTGGACGAAATTACCGAGCAGCTTCAGGTGGCTGGGGTCGATTCTTTCGCCAAAGCGTTTGAATCGCTGATGGAGAGTATCGACGGTAAGCGCCAGGCCATTTTGGCAGAAACCGACGGGTTTTCTGCCAGTTTAGGCGACAGGCAAAGTTCCGTAGCGGCGGCCGAGGCAGAGCTGGTAAAAAAAAAGCTAGTTGAACGCATCTGGCAGCACGATTACACCGTCTGGCAGCCAGACCCAACCGAAATTACAAACCGGCTGGGCTGGCTGCACACTCCCCAGACAATGGCCTCTGAGGTGGAGCGCCTGAATCAATTTGTGGCCGAGGTGAAGGCGGCTGGTTTTACTGAGGTGATGCTGCTGGGCATGGGGGGCTCTAGCCTGGCGCCGGAACTGTTTGCCCGGGTGTTTGGCACGGCCGTTTCTGGCCTGCTCCTGCGCGTTTTGGACAGTACGGATGCAACGGCCGTTAAAAATTATGCCGAAACGGCCGATCTGCCCCACACCCTCTTCATCGTCTCCACCAAATCGGGTGGCACCGTCGAAACCTTCTCCTTCTTCAAATATTTCTACAACCGCGTCGCTGACCTGGTAGGCGCAGACAAAGCTGGCCAGCAGTTTGTAGCCATCACCGATCCGGGCAGTGGCCTGGTGAAAACGGCCAACAAATACAACTTCCGCGCCATTTTTGAAAATGATCCCAACATTGGCGGACGTTACTCGGTGATTTCTTTCTTTGGGCTGCTGCCCGCGGCGCTGGTGGGTGTGGATGTGGCGCTGCTGCTAGAGCGGGCACAGGCGGCAACGCAAACGCCCACGGCTGCCCGGTTAGGCGCGATTTTGGGCACGCTGGCCCAACATGGCCGCGACAAGGTGACGCTGCTCACCTCAGCGCAGCTTGCCAGCTTTGGCGACTGGGTGGAGCAGCTCATTGCCGAAAGTACAGGCAAAATGGCAAAGGCATCCTGCCAGTGGTGGGCGAGCCCCTATATCAACCAAACGCTTATGGCGACGACCGGCTGTTTGTGCATTTGCGGCTGGCGGGGGATGACAGTTTGGATACGGCCGTAACCCAACTCCAAGCCGCCGGTCAGCCAGTGATTCGTTTTGATTTGCAAGATTTGTACGATGTGGGCGGGCAGTTCTTTATTTGGGAATTGGCAACGGCCGTTGCCGGGCACATTCTGGGCATTCAGCCGTTTGACCAACCAAACGTGGAATCGGCCAAGGTGCTGGCGCGTAAAATGGTGGCCACCTACCAGGAAACGGGCCAACTGCCCCAGCTAGACAGCGCCGAACCCACCGCCGCCAACCTGCAAGCGTTCATCGCCCAGGCCAAACCGGGGGATTACATCTCCATCCATGCCTACGTGCCGCCCACGCCAGCAACGGATGCGCTGCTACAAGATTTGCGCACCCAGCTTTTGGCGCAAACCCAGTGCGCCACCACAGTGGGCTACGGGCCGCGCTTTTTGCACTCCACCGGCCAGCTGCACAAGGGGGACGGCGGCAACGGCCTCTTTATCCAGTTCACCTCCGACCCGGTGGCGGATGTGGCCATCCCCGACGAGGCGGGCCAAGCGGCCAGCGGCATGAGTTTTGGTTTGCTCAAACAGTCGCAGGCGCTGGGGGATGCCCAGGCGCTGCTGGATGAAAACCGTCGGCTGATTCGCTTTGAGTTGGGAACGGCCGTTGACGAGAAGCTGCGTCAATTATTCGTTGAGTAGGCGGTAATTGGGTAATTGGGTAATTTTGTAATTGGTTGCATCGTCTAATAACTCAATTACAAATTACCCAATTACGTTCCAAAGGAAATCGGATGTCCAACAACAACAATCCCACCACCTTCATCATCTTCGGCGCGTCTGGGGATTTGACGCAGCGCAAGCTGATTCCCGCGCTGTTCAACTCCTACTGCAAAGGGCGGCTGCCGGAGCCGTTCAACATCGTTGGCTTTGCCAGACGGCCGTGGGACGATGCCCAATTCCGCCAAATGTTGCAGGAAGGGATGCAAGAGTTGGCTTCTGACACCTACAACGCTGAAAAATGGACGCCCTTTGCCCAAAACATCACCTATGCCAAAGGGGATTTGTCTACCCAGGAGGATTATCTGGCCCTCAAAAAGCATTTGGATGAGATTGAGCAGGGGGCGGGCGACCGTCTGTATTACCTGGCCACCAGCCCCAGCTTTTTTGTGCCCATCGTAGAAAATTTGGGTGTGGCGGGCATGGTGGAGCAGTCCGCTGGCTGGCGGCGCATTGTGGTAGAAAAACCGTTTGGGCATGATCTCGCTTCGGCCAAAGCGCTGAACAAGGAAATTCAGGCCATCTTTGCCGAGGACCAGATTTACCGCATTGATCATTACCTGGGCAAGGAGACGGCGCAGAACATTTTGTACTTTCGCTTTGCCAACACCATTTTTGAGCCAGTGTGGAACCGCAACTACGTAGACAATGTGCAAATTACGGTAACAGAAAATGTCGATGTGGGCCGTCGGGCGGGGTATTACGATCAGGCGGGCGTGGTGCGCGACATGTTCCAGAACCACCTGATGCAGCTTTTGTCGCTGGTGGCGATGGAGCCCCCGGCTTCGTTTAAGGCGGAGTCGGTGCGGAACGAAAAGGCGAAACTGTTTCAGGCGATACGGCCGTTACTCCTCAACCAAACCGTCCGAGCCCAGTACGATGGCTATTTGCAGGCCGAAGGCGTGGCCGAAAACTCGCCAACGCCCACCTACGCCGCGATGGAGCTGTACATCGACAACTGGCGTTGGCAGGGGGTGCCGTTTTACCTGCGCTCTGGCAAGGGGCTAAAAGACAAAAACACAGAAATCGTCATCGAGTTCAAGCAGCCGCCCCACCTCATGTTCGACGACATTCAGGATGAAGATTTCACCTCGAACATTTTGTCGTTGTGCATTCAGCCAGACGAGGGGATTCACCTGAAGCTGGAGGCGAAGGTGCCCGATTCGCACAAAACGCAGCCGGTGGATATGGAATTCCATTACCGTTCGTCGTTTAAGGGAAACAGCCTGCCAGATGCGTACGAGCGGCTGCTGCTAGACGCGGTGCGCGGCGATGCGTCGCTGTTCACCCGCGCCGACGGCATCGAGGCCGCCTGGGGGTTGATGGATCCGGTGATCACCGGCTGGGAAAATAACGCTGAGGCGCCGCCGATGGCTGTTTACCAGCCTGGCAGTTGGGGGCCAGCCGAGGCCGAAGCGCTGCTGGCGCGTTCTGGGCGTGTTTGGCGGCACGCATGCAGCCACCCGGAGGAGTAGGTCGGTAACCAGTAGGTTAGTAAACAGTAGGTCGGTAATTAGTGGGTCAGTGACTGAAAACAGCCCCACTGCTTACTGAAAACAGACCCACTGCTTACTGGTCTACTGGGCGGTGTGGCATTGCAGGATGTACAGTTTGTAATCTGGCCCGCCAGGGGTATTAATGATTTCTAGGGCAAACTCAAACTGGATGGGGACATTGTAGATTTTTTCTAGCCGTTTGAGGGCGGTGCGCATGAGG
This sequence comes from Candidatus Leptofilum gracile, assembly GCA_016713825.1. Taxonomy (GTDB): domain Bacteria; phylum Chloroflexota; class Anaerolineae; order Promineifilales; family Promineifilaceae; genus Leptofilum; species Leptofilum gracile. The sequence continues at coordinate 19,216 of JADJOJ010000012.1, forward strand.
CGGATGAATTTTTCATCGTTGATGAAGTGGTCGTAGGTGAGTTGCTGGGTTTGGGGGTCTAGCAGGAAACGGCCGTACGGATAATCCGCGCGCAAAATGTCTGAAATAGGCAGCACCTTGAAATCATTTTCTTCCAGGTCTACCACCCGAACCGTTTGCTGAATAAATTTTTTGCTGTCGTTGAGGTAATCTGGCGTGTTGAGCGAGATGATACAGGCGGGGCCATCCTCTAGCGGGCGCTGGACGCGCTTGTCTAGCCCCAGCGTCAGCCGCAGGCAGCCATCTTTGGCCCGGCTGTCGCCTGCTTCGATCCACGGATTTTGGCTAAGGCCAGAGCCAACGATGGTGGGCAGGAAGTAACGGCCGTACTGGTGCCCAATCAGCGCCTGAATCATTACCGCCATCCGCTCGTCGTAATCGATCAGGCCGTGGGTTTGCCGTTCTAGCATGGCTTCGGGGTTAAAAATACTGGCGTAGACCCGGCGCACCCCGTTGAGCAGCGCCTCGAAGTTTTCTTGCGGGGTGCCCTGGTTGGGGCAAAAGACGGAAGCGTATTTGCCGGCAAAGGTGTAATCCAGGTTGTCCTCTAGCAGGCTAGAAGAGCGCACCACGAAGGGACGGCCGTTTAACCGATTGAGCACATCGCGCAGCTGCTCCACAATGTAGTTGGGAATTTTGCCCGCCATGCAGCCCTGCACAATTTCTGGGTATTGCACCCGCATCTCGGCCACCGACAAATATTTTTGGTTGACAAACCGCTCCATCTTGTTTTGCAGCAAAAATTCATAGATGATCTCGGAGCCGATGAAGTAGGTATCGGGAATGGTGACGTGGTTAGAAAGGTCGGGGCCGATGTCGTGATTCGGCCGTTCCAGAATGTGCCAGGCCAGCAGCATGCCGCCAGACTTGCCGCCAATCTTGCCCCCGCCGATGAGCCGTTCGTAAATCCAGTTCAAATCTTTGATGGAAAAAATATGCTTGGCCACGCGAATAAACGCCAGTTGGTCGCTCAGCAGCCGCTTGATCAGCACCACCTTGATCTCCTCCAGATGATGCTTCACTTTTTCTTGTTCGGGTGGGGGCAGGGCGTCGTAAATTTCGCCCTGTTCAAACAGCATCGCCCAGGGGGCAATTTCTGGGTTGAAGGTAAGCTCAATCGCCTTGGGAGCTTTGTCCTGGTTGTTGAGCACCTCGTTGATGAGCTGCTCTAGCAGGGTGATGCCCAGGTTGTTGGCGAAGTAGTTGTCGGTATGCAGATCGCGAATGGTTTCCAGGCGGCGCTGCCAGGCGGCTTCATCTTCCTGCACGGTGGGGTTGTTGAGCCCCTCGCGCCGCTGCGATTCGATGGCCAAATCTTTTACTTCTTGCTCGAAATCGTTTTTGCTGATGATGCCGCGCCGGAAAAGCTCTTCGCGCATGCGCAGGCGAATTCGGTCGCACAAAATGGGGTATTGGGCTAGCTTGATGTAGATGTCGATGGTGGGGGTGATGGTTCTGAGTGGGCCAGTGGGCATGGCAGACTCCAGTTGGTTGTTAGTTGTTAGTGGTTGGTGGGGTCGGGGTTTTGCTAACCATGAACCGCCAGCCACTAACGCGTATAACTTGCTAAAGTATTGAGCAATTTTTCGGTGGCGGCGCTGATTTCGCTGATGGCTTGTTCGAAGGCGGCTTCATTGGTGCGAGACGGCCGTCTATACCCCGATACCTTGCGTACAAACTGCCGCGCCGCCGCTTCTATTTCCTCTGCGGTGGCAGGGGTTTCAACATTGCGTAGCTGTTTAATGCTGCGACACATAAAAGACCTCCACATTCAAGTTACGGTTGCTGGTAAAGCAGTTGGAGTGAGCTGCTGGGCTGGATGATGCCGCAACGGCCGTTCACCACCAAATCCACCACTTTCCCATCCGCGCTCATCTCGTTGTTTGCTTCAGTTACCTCGCCGCCAAAACTGCCAAACGTTACCTCTGGGCTCACCACAAACGGCGTGCCTGTCAGGTTGATGTTGGCTCGCCCCAGCGGCGCATCTGGCTGGTTGCGGTTGCAGCCGGTGGCCTGGGCAAAATTGGAGGTGACAACCGGGTAACTGGCTAACTGATCGCCAATGATGGCGTTGTAACCAGCCAGATCGCTGGCAATGGTGGCAAAGGTGGTATCGGTAGGGTCCACGATGAGCGAACTGGGGTTTAAACGCACTTTGTTGTATACGGTGATAATGGCCCCTTCTGGGTAGCTGATCAGGCTGTAGTTGCCGCCGTTGGCGCTGGCCGGGAGGGGCAGGTACTCCTGCGGTGTGGTGGCCATGTTGTGGCAGTAGAGGGGAACGGCCGTTTCCCCCTGCAAATAAATGGTGTAATCACCATCCCCCGCCGACGGCTGCTGCTGTTTGAGCATGGCGCAAGAGCTGGGCCGGGGCACCCGCGTAGGGGTTGCCGTCGCGGCGCGGGTAGGCGGGGGCCATGTAGGCTGCAACGTTGCCAGTTGAGTGGCAATGAGGGCCACCGTGGTTGCTTCTGTACTGGTTGGTTCAACAGCGTTTTGGTGGAGCAGCACATAGCCCAGGTAAAAGGCCAGCACCACCAGCGCGCCGCCAATCACCAGCAGCCAGGTCAGGAAGGGTTGGGGGGAACTTTTTGCATCAATCATAGATAAGCGCCGACGTGTTTTACACGTTGGCTGGTAGCTTACCTTGCAAAAGAGGAATAATCAACAAGCAGAAAGCCGGTAGGGCACGTTCGCTACTGAACGTGCCCTACCGGCAAGGGCAAGAATACCGAAAATGCGCTGCGCCTGAACGCGCCCCAATCTGTGGGCAAATTGTAGCCGCGCCCGTGGTTAATTGTTCAATTCTTCGGCACAGCGCAACGTTTGCCCCACGTGAATCACCGGCACCTCCTGCGGCGTGGTGGGCTTGCGGGTGCCGCAGCGAATCGCCTCGCGCACGTCACTGGCGCTTAGGGTGGGGTCAATTTGCCGCAGCAGGGCCGCCAGGCCGCTCACCATGGGCGTGGCAAACGAGGTGCCAACCCAATGCTGGTGGGTGGGAGTTGTTGTGCCAGGTGCTAACGTTTGCGGATGCACGTAGCCAACAACCGAGTAGGTGCAGCTGCCGTCGGTGCAAAAGTTTAGCCTGGGTTCACACATGGTGGCCGGGTCTTCTGGGGAACGGCCGTCTCCACCCGGAGCCGCCACATCCCCATCGTTGGCATAGCAGGCTTGCTCGTTGGCCTGGTTGCTGGCCGTAACCCCCAGCACCGTGCCCCAGTTGGCCGGGTAATTGCCCACTTTCAGCGACTGGGCCGAATCGTTGCCCGCGGCTGCCACCAGCACCACATCCAAACATTCACCAATTTGGGCCACCGTTTGCAGCGAGTTGAACTGGCGTTGCAGTTCAAACGGAACCGGGAAGGCCCAATCGAACCAGGGGGCAAACGGCCGAAACGGTTCCAGCGGCGGTAGGCCCAGGCTCAGGTTGGCCACCGCGTTGATGCCGTCGGCGTTGGCTGTGCCCATGAAGCTGAGCAGCGCCTGGTTCAACGTTGCCAGGTCGCCCCGATTGTTTTTGGTGAGCACGCGGATAAGCGTTACTTCACTGTTTGGCGTTAGCTCGCGGATGAAGCTGGTGCCAAAGTAGCCGTGGTTGGCCACCTGAATATCTTGCGGACTGCCGGGGGCGGGGGGCACGGGCGTGGCGATGAATGTGGGATGCTCAATTTGGATGCGCAGGTCATTTTGAGACGGCCGTTCCTGCACCGCTTCAGCCATCATCTCGGCACTTTCCAAGGGAGATGTGTCGAAAACGCCCACGCGCACGGGGGCCAGCGTGCCAGCCGTATTGATCGCCTGGGCCGCCGCCAGATCAATATTGGTGAACGCCCATTGGTTTTCATAGTCGCTCAAGGTTGCTGGCGTGGGTTGGCTTTGGTCTGCACTTCCCGTGGGGCTCCACGGGCTGCCTGTTGGGCTCCAGGGGCTGCCCGTGGGGCTCCACGGTTCGCCAATGATCCAGTTGGCCTCGGCCAGCACGCTGCTGCCGGCGCTGGCCTGATTGATTGCCGCCAGCACGGCCTCTACGTCATCGGCGCTGCCGGTGAGCTGGTACAGGTTAATCTCTAAATCGCTGCTGAGCTGGGCGCAGGCGGAACTGCCGCTGCCCACCTGCAAGGCGGCCGAAGCGATGGTTGACGCCCCCAGAGATTGCTGGGCGGGCGGGGCCAATGTTTGCAGGCTAAATGAACGATCGGGGTCGAGCGTTAGCTCGATGTTGGGGTCGCTGGTTTGCAGCTGCTGAATCAGGGCGTCTAGATTGGCGCTGGTGCCTGTTAGAATAATTTCATGGGCCATGAAATATTCATCTCGCACGGCTTGGGCCGCGGTGCGATAGGTGATCAGCGCAGCAACCAGCAGCGCCAGCAGCAGCAGAATGAGCACAAGGATGGGACGGTTTAATGTGATGGGTCGCGTTTGCATGAGACTTTGCCTCCTTCAACGTGGCTTTTTTCTGAGACGGTGCCAAGGGTAAACGGCCGTCTCCATTGCTGCATCTATGAACGAGAAGACGGCCGTTTTTCCTTTATAGGCGTTACGCACTTAAACGGCTGCCGCCACCGGCTCGGTCAGGAGAGCCGCCCTTCGGGACAGAGAGGCGGCCGGAGCAACTGCGTAACGCCCGCTTTATTCAGGTTACTTTTGGGCGCGTTTGGGCTGGCTGTTACAAATTTCCGGCATCGCCAACCAAAAAGAAGGGTGCCCAAAAGTAAGGATGATGGAACGTGTTGGCTAGTTCTGGTTCTTGCAAAAAGCGCAGCTGTGCCGCCCGCAAGGCCGCCGCTTTGCTTTCGCCCTGCGCCAATTTTTCGTACAGCTGGTGCATCAGCCAGGCCGTGGTTTGGTCCTCTACCGCCCAGAACGAGGCGATGAGCGACGCCGCCCCCGCGCCCAAGAAGGCGCGCATCAGCCCCAGCAGCTCATCGCCGCCGCCGATGACGCTGCGCCCGGTTTGGCAGGCGCTGAGGGTTACCAGCGAGGCGCGCAGCTTCAGGTTGAAGATGTCGATGGTGGTGAGCCAGCCGTCGGCCAGGGCCAGGCCAGAGAAGAGCGGGTTGTCGGCGCGGAAATCGCCGTGGGTGGCCAGGTGCAGGATACGGCCGTTGGCCAGCAGCGGTTCAATCTGTGCCAATGTTGCCTCTTCTTCCAGGTAGGCATGGCCACACCAGCGGGCAGCGATCTGTTGGGCTTCGCTGACGGCATGGGGGAGACGGCCGTTGTAAGAATGCCCCACCGCCACCAGCGGCCCATCGTGTTTGGGTGCCTCGTTGCAAAAGCGCAGCAGGCTAGAGCCCGGCAGCATGCTGATTTCTGTGGTCTCTACCAGGTATTGCTGGCCATTGTGCAGGGCGGCAAATGGCAGGTAATGAAGCGGTCCGTGCGGCACCACAATCCATTTTTGGTAGCTGGCCAACTGGCCTGCCACGGGGCGCAGTAGCTGGTTGTACAGTTGTTGCAGCACGGTTTGGGCGTTGCGTGCCAGATGCACTTGCTGCCGGGCAGAACTGCGCGGCACCGAGCGCAAATTGAGCCAGAGTAGTTGAAGCGTTTGCTGCACGGCGGGCACCGTCACCTCTAGCTGAATGGCCTCCATGCCGCTGCGGGTGATCAAAAAGAGGATAAATTTGCCCCGCGCTGCAAAAAATTCCAGCAAAATAGTGTCGTCTGGCAGATACGGCTGGGCGGGTTCGGCCCGCACCTGCCACAGCGAGGCGTCGCGGGCGTAGTCGGCATTGCGGATGAGCAGTTTGTGCCACAGGTCGGTGATTTCATTTTCCAGGCGCACGATTTTGTTTTCTGTGCGCTGTTGGGCGGCCAGTAAATCGGCTGTGTCGCCGCGCTGGCCCAGCTCTTCGTCCACTTCCCAGCGGCGGTAGAGCCGGTCTCGCTCGGCGCGTAGGGTGTGCAGCCGGGCTACCAGCGGTTTGTCGCTATCGCTGCGGGCTTCGATGTTCAGGTTGATGCGCAGGTTGAGCAAATCTTGCAGCGCGCGTGATTTGGCTCGTTCGCAAAACTCCAGGGCGCGGCGGGGCTGCTTGAGGTGCAGGCATAGCAGCACGGTTTCTTCATAGATGCGCTCTTTGTCTTCCAGAAAATCGGCGCGGAATTCGATCATGAGACGGCCGTATAGCTGTTCCAACTCATCAATGGCCGCTTCGTACGCGGCCAGCGCTGTTTGAAACTGGCCTCGGCTTTGGCTAAGTTCGCCCTCTAGCTGAAAGCCCTGGTAGGCGATGGCGGGCAGGAGGTTGGCCTGGCCGATGGCCAGCGCTTTGTCGATCCAGGTCTGGGCTTGTTCGTGTTGGTGCAGGTGCAGGGCGGCGCGGGCGGCGACCAGGCAGGCGCGGGCTTCGCCAACGGGCAGCTGGTGGGCGGCAAAAATCGTGCCGGATGCGGTTGCTTTGGCTACGGCTTGGGGGTACTGCCCCTGGTAAGCCAGCAAAACGGCCGTTTGCAGTTCTGCATCGGCAACGGCCGTTGGATTGCCATCTTTTTGGAAAATGTCTCGCGCTTCATCTACCGAAGTTTGGGCCTGGGCCAACTGCCCCAGCCCGGCGTGGGCTTTGGCTTCGTTTAGAATGGCCTGCCCCAAAATAAGCAATGATTCTAGCTGACCGCCAAATTTGTCGCGTACGGTTTGGCATTTGGCTAGCACGTCGTTAAAGCGGCGCAGCGAGAGCAGGCATTCGCTAATCAGCAGTTCGGTGAGCAGCGCATGTTTTTCACGGCCATCGTTTAAAAAGGTTTCGCGGGCGGCGTCTAGCAGGGTGAGCGCTTCGTTGTAGCGGCCCATCACAAAATAGGTCATGCCCAGATTTTGCTGCGCCTGGGCGGCGGTGATCGATTGCCCGAGCTGCTGGAATTTTTGGGCAGCTTTCAGCGCCTGGATCGATTCGTTGAAGCGGCCCAGGTTGCGCAGCAGGATGCCCCGGTTTAAATCGACGCGCAGCAGTTGGGCTTCTGCCTGGTGGCCTAGCTTGTGGTAAATCGTTTTGGCCTGATCCAGTTTGGCCAGCGCTTCAACATCCTGGCTGAGCTGGCCGTGGATGATGGCCAGGTTCACCATCATGTCGCCCAGGGCGGCCCACTCACCGTTGTCGGCCAGAATTTTGGAGGCTTGCTTTCCGGTGGCCAGGGCCTCGTCGTACCGGCTGAGGTTGGCCAGGGCGTACAGTTTGCCATTTTGGGACCAGGCTTGTTCTATGGGGCGGCCCAGGGCAGCGTAGATGGCCGCAGCTTCGTCGTAGCAGTCGATCCCTTTTTGGTGTTCGCGCAGGCCAATGGCGTAGCCGTTACCGCGGGCGCGTAGGCTGAGCGCCTGGAACATGGGGGCGTCAAACTGGTGGGCCATTTGAGAGAGCAGATCGGCAAATTCAAAGCAGAGATCGATGTTTTCCCACATGAGCCGGTCGGCTTCTTTTTTGAGGAGGTCGGCGAGGAGGTTGCGTTTTGTCTGGGGGAAGTTGGGGGCAAACTGTGCCAGCAGGTAGCGCCGCTCGTTATGATTGGCGGCGTTGAGTAGATGGGTTAAAAGTTGTTTGGGCGTGGTTATTTTGGAAACGGCCGTTGCTGCCAAAATTGGGTGCGCTGCCACATGATCGATCATTCCGGTACGTCCTTTGCCGCAGGATTGGCTGCTGCGGCAGTTGTTGAGGCGCGTCTTTCGTCCATTGTTGCCAGGTGCACTTTCGGTTTACAAATTGATGGCGCTTTGGGATTTCCTGGGGTTTGCACCGAATTATCACGAAAATTTGTGTTAATTCAGGCTAATTCGGTGCGAAAAACAGGTTAACCCCGCCAAATCCTAAAGACCCAAATTGATGTTACGCACGCTCTTTGAAGCCTGCCCGGCGTCACAGGGGTACCCCCATGACAGGTTACGCTATTGTTAATTCGGGCAGATGAATTTCGATGTCTGGGCCGGTAATGATGAGCTGGTAGGGACCAACGGCCAGGTTGGTAAAGGCAAAATTACCGCCAGGGCTAAGGGGAACGGCCGTTCCCTCCTTATCTGCTTGCAGCAATCTGGCCGCTACATTGGCCGTGTCGATGCCCAATACCAGACCCAAAATCGATTTACGCCCCGGGTGCTCTGGGTCATCTTGCACTTCCAGGGAGAGTTGGGCGTCGCCCGCCTCGTACATGAGGGGGCCGGTGTCGCCACCCCGGACGGCGAAGGTTGGGCTGCTCCAACCGGCCTGGGGTTGGCCGCCAGTGGGTAACCGTTTGGCAATCCACACTTTGATCCGTTCGCTGATTGAGGGTTGGTGGGAAACGGCCGTTTCCACCAAAAACGCCTCAAGCTGAGCAATCTCTTGGGTGCAGTGGGGGCAAATCGCCAGATGCTCGGCAATGGGGGTGGCTGCCGCGTCTGGCAAAAGCCCCAAATGATAATGGCCTAATGCTGCACTGTCCGGACAGGTAATTCGGTAGAGAGCTGCCTTGAGACTGTCATCAAACTGCGCCATAGTTGGTTCTCCTAATCATTACGCCCCCGATATGCTTGTTTGTTATTGGCGCAATGCTGTGGCCAGAGCGTGTATTTCCCCAAATGGAGTCTCTGCCTAAGCCTGCAAATGTGGCTGTTACCCTTATAAACGAACGCCGCACCATTTTTCAGGCATCCTCCAAAAACTCCTTAAATTCATCGTTGCGACGAAGCCGCGCCAAAAAGTTGTCCTTGGTGCGCGACACATCGTGCACATCGGCAAAGTGGCCACTGTAAAGTTCATAAATCTGGCGCGGCTTCAGGTCTAGCACAAAGTAGCCATGAATGGCCAGGCGCTCATTTTCATTGTTGCACAGATCATTTAGCCGCTGCCATAAAATTTGCTGCATTTCTTGTCGGGCCACCGTGCGCTCTGGTCGCATGTCTGGGTCCATGATGGTGGCAAATGGATCGTACAGTTCGTCATCTGGCTCCAGTTGCCGGGCCCGATCCCACAAATGCGCCTGTTCTTTCCAGCGGGCAAAATCAACCATCACCGCATGGGTGCACATTTGTAAATAGCGCAGCAATGATTTTAGATCGGGAAACTTTTCAAAATTTTCGGCCGGAATGCCTTGCCACATTTTCTCGAAGGCGCGGTTCATGAAATAGTCGGCTTCTTCGCCAAGGCCAGGATAGAGCGTGTGCCGGGTGACCCAGGAAAGCACCAATTTATGATATTGCTGGTACAAGCAATCCCAGGCAAGCTGGTTGCCGTGCACAAATGCGCGCCGGAACAGCTCGTAGCAGAAGCGTGGATCGTTATCTTGTTGGGCGAAGAAGCGTTCGCTTTCCCGGTGGCAGCGGTCGTACAGCGTGCGTAAGGGGAGCAAACCAAGCTCGTTTTGATGAGACATAGGCACAACGCCATGACTAAACTTGAGGCTGATTGGGTGGGTCTGTTGTTTGGTTGAGCGCTTGTTTCAATCAGCAGATTGCAGGAATGTTGAAGCGAAATTGTAGGTTGTTATGGTCCACATTGTAACTGATTTAGTTTTGTTTTGTGCAGTGAAAGACAATGAATTTACGATAATCAGGCTACAGACGGCCGTTTTATGGGGAATTTTAGGCAGATTTGGTTAGATTTTGAGCCAGTTTTCGAGGGTGGGGCGGGTGAGCTGCCAAAATGGGGGTGGCGGTTAACGGCCGTTCCCCGGCACCAATCCGCCGCCCAACTCAAAAAACCCAGCTTTCATTACGTTTCATTATTATTCGTGTCGAGTTTAGAGAAATTGTAGCCAGATACGGCCGTTCCCGCTATCGTTAGTCACAATGGAAAACTGTCACTCAAGGAGAGTTGTGCATGCCCTTTTTCGATTTTTCACTTAAAGAACTGCAACGTTATTTACCTGCCCGGGTGGAACCAGCCGATTTTGATGAATTTTGGCAGCAAACCGTGGCCGAAACGGCCGCATTTCCCCTCAACGCCAAATTTGACCTGATAGATGAGGGGCTAAAGACCATCGACGCTTACGACGTGAGCTTTGCCGGGTTTGGCGGCCAGCCCGTGAAAGGCTGGTTCCTGCTGCCCCGACAGCGGGCCGAACCGCTGCCCTGTGTGGTGCAATACCTGGGCTACAGTGGCGGGCGCGGCTTTTTGCTAGATAAACTGGTTTGGCCCAGCATGGGATTTGCTTACTTTGTGATGGATACACGTGGACAGGGTTGGGCGCATGGTCACCCGGGCGAAACGGTAGACGTTGCGCCGCAGGGCACTGGTTCTCACGTGCCTGGGTTTATGACGCACGGTATTTTAGATCCGCACACCTACTACTACCGGCGCGTGTTTGCCGATGCCGTGCGGGCGGTGGAGCTGATGCGGCGGCAGCCTGCCGTGTTGCCAGAAAAGATCGCCATTACGGGCGGCAGCCAGGGTGGGGGCATTACGTTGGCGGTGGCAGGGTTGGATACGGCCGTTGCCGTTGCCATGCCAGACGTTCCCTTCTTGTGCCATTACCGCCGCGCCACCGAAATTGTTGACACCGACCCTTATAACGAGATCACCCACTACTGCGCCGCCCACCGCGACCAGATCGAAACTGTTTTCAAAACGCTTTCTTACTTCGATGGCGTTAACTTTGCTGCCCGCGCCAAAGCCCGCGCCCTCTTCTCCGTGGGCCTGATGGATGATATTTGCCCGCCCAGCACTGTCTACGCCGCCTACAACCATTATGCAGGCGAAAAAGAGATGGCCGTCTACAGCTACAACAACCACGAAGGCGGCGGCCCCTTCCAACTGCGACAGCAAGCCCAACTCCTGCGCGATTTGTGGCTTTAACAGATCCAGTGCCAGGCACGGGGCAAACGGCTCTGGTCTATCCGAGAGCTTGCGCCCCGTGTCTGGCACTTTTGTAGATTAGAATAACTTGAATTGGTCAGGGTCCACGGCGCGGGCCTGGTGCATGAGGACGGCATTGAGCAGCTCAATGGCCAGCCGCGATTCCAGCGTAACCCCTGCTCGCACGCCCACGCACGGGTCGTGCCGCCCTTTTTCCAGCATAAACTCAATCTCTTCCAAATTTTTTGCACCGACTGCTGCGCTTTGACGATGGTGGACGTGGGTTTGAAGCCCACGCGGCACACCAGCGGCATCCCCGTCGTCACGCCGCCCAGCAGGCCGCCGTGCGAGTTGCCCTGGTAGCCGGTTTGCCGGATGGGGTCATTGTTTTCGCTGCCGCGCCGGGATACCACCTGAAAGCCGTCCCCCACTTCACACGATTGGGCGGCATGCAGCCCGCCCAGGCTGCCCATCAGCCGCAGCTTGAGGCTGTTGTAGAGTGGGTCACCCGCCAGCGCGGGCACTTTGACGGCCACCACCTCCACCGCCGCCCCAATCGAATCGCCAGCGATACGGGTTTGCTTGATGAGGTCGCCAGCGGCGGCGGCAAATTCGGCGTCCAGGCTGTGGATTTCGGCCGTTTCCAACTGCTGCTGGGCGGCTTCGATTTGGGCTGTGGTAATTGCGCCACCCTGCCGCAGCAGCCTGGTGAAATGATCGCTGAGGCTGTGCTGTGCCTTAAGCGCCCCTACCTGGCTAATGGAGGAGAGAATGACGGTGCCGAATGTTTCTTGCAAAAAGAGACGGGCAATCGACCCGCCGATGACGTCTGAGATGGTGCTGCGGTAGCTGGAACGGCCGCCGCCGCGAATGTCTACGTGGCCACGCGCTTTGTGGTACTTCACCAGATCGGTGTGGCCGGGGCGCACGGCACCGGTTGGCCCGGCAAACTGGTCGTAATGGCGCGATTTGGTCGCGGCGGAAAGCACCAGGGCGCTGATCGGTTCGCCAGTGGTGTAGCCGGTTTCGTAGGCGGTGGTGGTGAAGGTGGTGCCGTCTACGGTTGCTTCAATTTCTGGGCCGCTGGTGAGGGCGTCGTGGTCGTTCTGGTAGAGGCCAGAGAGCAACAGCACCTTGTCTTTTTCGTTGCGGGGGGTGCCGTGCCGGTTGCCGCCGGGTCGTCGCCGATCTAAAAATGCCTGAATCTGGCTGCGGCTGAGTTGGAGGCCGGGGGACAGCCAAAAACGATGGTTGTGATGCCGGGGCCGTGCGATTCACCAGCTCCGGCGACGCTAAAGAGGGGGCCGCCTAAAATTTCCATAGGAATCCTTTTTGAATTTGATCTGCTTTGGCTGCACGCCGCCCCGGTGGCACGGCGAGACGCCGACCACAGCCAGGGAGGCTGTAAAGTTACTTTAATTTTTCACAAAAGTTGGAGTTCTGCTGCACTTTTGTGAGGCTTATTTTAACGCGATACGGCCGTTTCCCTTAATGTAGGCCGTAAGTACTAGTCGATAAAGTTATTCTAGCTCTGTCCAGAGTAGTTCCCAACTGGCACATTCCTACACAATACGCTATTCCCCATGCTGTTTTGGGGTCTTCCTGGCAAAATGGAGAGGCAGAAGATGAATTGCTCAGTCCTGGTGGTGGACGATGAATTTGAAATACGGCAGCTGTTGGCGACGATGCTGTCGATGATGGGCTACCAATCGTTTATGGCCCAAGATGGTCTGGACGCGCTGGAAAAAATCCCCGAATACCAACCCGACATTTTAATTTTGGATGTGATGATGCCGCGCATGGACGGCCTGACGCTGTGTCGTCGCCTGCGGGAAGAGGCGCAAACGGCCGCTTTGCCCATCATTATGCTCAGTGGTAAGGCCCACCAGGAAGCGATCCAGGAGGGGTTGAGTGCGGGGGCGAACCGGTATCTGGTAAAACCAACGGGCCTGGACGAGCTGACGCGCAACATTAACGAGGTGCTGCGGGAAGCGGGCAGCGCGCACGCAATTCTAAAAAAAACGATTGAGGCGTGAACTGTTCCCTGAACAGTTAGCGGCCAATTGTTTTGGCGAATTCCTCGATGGCTTGGAGGTGCTTTTGTGGTGTGTTCAAGCCAGCCCCCATGGTATTGAATGAAATATGGGTCGCGCCAGCGGCCTGCCAGCCGGTCAGGTAGCGTTGCCACGCTTCTGGGCCATCGCCATAATGCAGCCGGGGTTCCAGGCCGATTTGTTGGGGGGAACGGCCGTATTCCACCAAATATGCCTCAATTTTGTCCAACGATTCTTTCGCCGCTTCGGCGCTGCGGTAACCGGGCAGCCAGCCATCCCCCTTGCGCGCCAGGCGGCGCAGCACGGCATCCGAATGGCCGCCCAGCCAGATGGGAATGGGGCGCTGCACCGGCAGCGGATTCAGGCCGACGTCGGGCAAATCGTGCCACTCCCCTTTGAAAGTGACCAGTTCTTGCGTAAACAGCAGCCGCAGCACGTCAATTTGCTCCTCCACGCGCCGCCCGCGGGTGTGGAAGTCGTAGCCAATCGCTGCCATTTCTACTTTGTTCCAGCCCACGCCGATGCCTAAGCGGAAACGGCCGTTGCTCAACACATCTAAACTGGCCGCTTGCTTGGCCACCAGCGCCGTCTCCCGCTGCGGCAAAATGAGGATGCCGGTGATAAATTCCAGCTTTGTGGTGAGCGCCGCCATAAAGCTGAACAGCAAAAACACCTCGTGGAACGGGGTTTGGTAGGTGTACGGGCCGTTCCAGCCGCCGGGGCGGTTGGGGTTTGCGCCAACCACGTGGTCGTAGGCCAGAATGTGGCTGAAGTTGAGGGATTCGGCCGTTTGCGTGTAGTCGCGCAGGGCGACGATATCATTACCAAATTCAGTTTGGGGAAACACCAGTCCAATTTTCATATGCACCTCTTTATCAATTTTGGGTCTTCAGGATTTCGTGGGGTCTGGCGTGAAACGTGATGCGTGAAACGTGATGCCTCTCTGGTCACGTTTCACGTTTCACGCATCACGGGCTGTAAACCCCCTGAATTCCCAAAGAGCCTCAATTTTTGGGTCTTTAGGATTTGGCAGGGTTAACCTGTTTTTTGCACCGAATTAGCCCGAATTAAGGGTTGGAAAAAAGTTTTCAAAATTCTTTATCAACAGATTTCGCAGATTTTGCAGATTTAGGGGGAAAAATCTGTGAAATCTGTGAAATCTTTGACGATTATTTTTCAAAAACTTTCTGCACTTTACGCCAATTTTCGGGATAATTCGCGTCAATTCGTTGCAAACCCCAGGAAATCCGAAAGACCCATTTTTCAATTGGCCGATTTTACCACCCTTGCTACAATGCCCTGAAAATTAATGTTACCAACCAACAATGGCGGCTAGGGTTCCGCAGCGTGAGCTGGCTGGTCCGAGCGCCGCATAAACCGCAGAAATGGATGCCCGCCTGCGCGGGCATGACAAGAAGCGGCAGCATCTGGACGGACTAAAAGCCTTGGGGAGTGCGGTTGGCATGGGCGCAAACTTGCGTTGTGCTTGTGCTGTTTACGCATTCTCTGGAGGTCATTTCATGTTTCGTTCGATTGGTTGGCAGCGTTCCCCGCACGGTACGGCCGTTCTCCAGGCCCTCTTCGTCACATTTCTTTGGTCAACATCCTGGGTTCTCATCAAAATTGGTTTGCAAGATATTCCCCCGCTGACGTTTGCCGGGCTGCGCTACGGGCTGGCTTTTTGCTGCTTGCTGCCCTTTTTTTGGCGCGGCGGCGGCGTGGCCGAGGTGCGGCAGCTGGATCGCGCTGGCTGGCGGCAGCTGCTGGCGCTGGGGGTGATTTATTACGCCGTAACGCAGGGGACGCAGTTTGTGGGGCTAACTTTTTTGCCTGCGGTGACGGTGAACGTGATGCTGGGCTTCACCTCGGTGGTGGTGGCGCTGCTGGGGCTGGGGCTGTTGGGCGAACGGCCGTCCCTCTGGCAATGGCTGGGCATGTTGGTGGCCCTGGGTGGCGGATTGCTTTACTTTTACCCGGTGCAGATTCCGCAGGCGCAGCTGGTGGGGTTTGTGGCGGTGGTGATCGGGGTGCTGGCCAATGCGGGATCGGCCGTTTTGGGGCGATCGATTAACCGGACGGGGCGGTTACGGCCGTTAACCGTCACCACCGTGAGCATGGGGGTAGGGGCGGCAATCTTGCTGGCGGCGGGCATGGCCACGCAGGGGGTGCCAGCGTTGAGCTGGCAAAGCTGGGCCATCATTGGCTGGCTGGCGCTGGTGAACACGGCGTTTGCCTTCACGCTGTGGAACGTCTCGCTGCGCACGCTGTCGGCGATGGAGTCTAGCATCATCAACAATACGATGGCGGTGCAGATTCCCATTTTGGCGGTGATTTTCTTGGGGGAGCGGTTAAACGGCCGTCAGGTAACTGGTCTGGTCGTGGCCGTTGTCGGCGCTTTGTTGGTTCAATTGGGGCGGAGAAAAATTTTGACGCAAAGGCGCAAAGGGGCAAAGGGTTAAAGGACTTTTTTCTTTGCCCCTTCAAAATCTTTGCGCCCTTTGCGTCAAAAAATCTTACCCCTTATTCAGCATGGTCCAGAGGAAGCTGTAAACGTCGGTGGACTCTTCGATGAGTTTGGCGGTGGGCTTGCCCAGGCCGTGCCCGGCGCGGGTTTCCATGCGGCTGAGGAGGGGATTACGGCCGTTATCCGCTGCCTGTAACGTGGCCGCAAACTTTTTGGCGTGCATCGGCACAACCCGGTCATCCGTGTCGGCGGTGGTGATGAGCAGGGGCGGGTAGGTGTGATCTGGCTGGACGTTGTGCAGCGGTGAGTAAGCCATCATGAACTTAAAATGCTCCGGGTCGGCTTCGGCATTGCCGTATTCGGGCGTCCAGTAGCGCCCGGCGCTGAACTTGTGGTAGCGCAGCATGTCGATGACCGGCACGCCGCAATGTACCGCGCCAAACAGATCGGGCCGCTGCACCATGCAGGCGGCCACCAGCAGGCCACCGTTGCTCCGTCCTTCGATGGCCAGCTTTTTGCTATTCGTGTAGCCAGTGGCGATCAACCATTCCCCGGCAGCAATAAAATCATCGAAGACGTTTTGCTTGTTGGCCAGCATGCCCGCCTGGTGCCACGCCTCGCCGTACTCGGTGCCGCCGCGCAGGCAGGCTTGCGCGTAGACGCCACCGCGCTCCAGCCAGGCCAGCCGGGTGGGGGAGAAGAGGGGCGTCATGGAGATGTTGAAGCCGCCGTAGCCGTAAAGCAGCGTCGGATTTTGCCCATCGAGCGCGAGGCCCTTTTTGTGGGTGAGGAACAGTGGCACCTGGATGCCATCTTTGGAGGGGTAGAAAACCTGGGTCGTTTCGTAGGCGTCGGGGTCAAAATCGAGCTGGGGCTGGTCGAGGATGGTCAGTTCGTCAGTGGCAAAATCGTAGCGCAGGATGGTGGGCGGGTAGGTGAATGATTGGAATTGGATGAACAGTTCGGTGTGGTCGCGCTCACCGGCCAAATCAAAGATGGTGCCGGGGACGGGCAGGGCGATTTCGCCCAGTTGGGTGCCATCGAGCGCGTAGCGGTGCAGCTTGTGCTGTCCGTGGTGCAGCGTGCCCAGGATGAACTGGTTGTTGACGATGAGGCTGAAGGCGAGGGCGTCGTCCCCTTCGGGAATGAGGGTTTGCCAGTTGGCGGGGTCTGGGTTGGTGAGGTGGATGGCGATGATACGGCCGTTCCCCGCTCCATTGTCCGTCTGAAAATAAAATTTGGCACCGTCGTTGCCCAAAAAGTTGTAGCTGGCATCCATTTCATCCAGCAGGTAGATGAATTCTTCGCTGTCTAGCTGGCGGTAGTAGAACCGGTTGCGCCGGTCGGTGCCATCCCAGACGTGCAGGGTGAGGTAACGGCCGTCTTTGGTGACGTGCGGATGAAAGCCTAAATTGGGCGCATCGGGTCGGGCAAAGATGATCTGGTCGGCAGTTTGCGGCGTGCCCAGCTTGTGGAAGAAGATTTGCTGATGGGTGCTGGGCGGTGCGTCGGGCATTTCGTCGGGGCTGGGGTAGCGGGCGTAGAAAAAGCCGGAGCCGTCTGGCAGCCAGGCGGCGTTGGTGAATTTGGCCCAGCGCAGCACCTCCGGGCGATCTTCGTTGCTTTCTAAATCGCGAATGTGGATGGTTTGCCAGTCGGAACCGCTTTGGGAGAGGGAGTAGGCCAGGAAACGGCCGTCTTTGCTGTAGCTCTGGTTAATCAGGGCAATGGTGCCGTCGTCGCTGAGGGTGTTGGGGTCAATCACCTGCTGCAGCGGGGCGTCCAGGCTGGCCTGCTTGTACAGGATGGGTTGGTTTTGCAGGCCGTCGTTTTTCTGCACGAAATAATGGTCTGCTTTGCGGCGGGGGACGCTGCTTTTGGGGTAGTTCCACAGGGCGGTGAGCCGCTGGTTGAACTGCTGGTGCACGGGCAGCTCGGCCATGATGCTTTGGGTGAGTTCGTTTTGGGCTTCCATCCAGGCGATGGCGGCGGGGTCTGCGGGATTTTCTAGCCAGCGGTAGGGGTCAGGAACGGCCGTACCGTGGTAATTATCGACCACATCGACCTTGTGTGCGGGTGGGTATTTGTAGGAATTGGCGTCCATTTACATTGCTCCTTTTTTGCCAGATGGGGTGATTTTACCTCAAACTGGGCGATAGGGAGTGTGCTATAATTTTTGTGGTAACGGCCGTTTTTACCTTATCTAGAATGTGTAATTGAGTAATTGGGTAATTCAGTAATTTAGTTACCCAATTACCTAATTACTCAATTGCCTGATTTCCAAACGATCACCAAGGACTTTGAAAATGACTCATCCCCTCGTAACCCAACTCCGTTTTGCCCGCAGTGAATTTTTGCGCTGCCTGGAAGGCTTGTCCGACGACGATGCGCAAAAGCGCCTGCTGCCGATGAACAGCATTAGCTGGATGATTGGTCATTTGGCCAATCAGGAGCAGTTTTATTGGGTTTATTTGGGCCAAGGGATAACGATTCGGCCAAATTTGTATGAACTGGTGGGATACGGCCGTCCTGCCACCACCCCGCCTTTGCCCGACATGTGGCAAACCTGGCACGCTATCACCGCCGCCGCCGATGAATTTCTAGACACACTCACCGCCGAACAGCTCACCGCCTACCTGGTTCAGGGGGAGACGACCGCCCGCGAGACCACCGGCACCATGCTGCTGCGCAACATTTACCATTACTGGTTCCACATGGGGGAAGCCCACGCCGTGCGCCAGCAGTTGGGGCATGAAGATTTGCCGCAATTTGTGGGGATATGCGTACGGCCGTTTACCAGCCCGAATAAAAAGTTAATTTAGCCATAACCGCTGTTTCCAGACCTCTGAGGCTTAGCAAACTTCAGAGGTCTGTTTTGCAGCGCAGGTAAGAATAAAGACGCCGGACACATCCGATAACCGAGGAAAGCATATGACACAAACTGATTTCGACATCGCAATTATTGGTTCTGGCCTCAGCGGCAGCGCGTTGGGGGCGATTTTGGCCCGGCACGGGCAGCGGGTACTGATTTTCGAGGCGAAGGCGCACCCGCGCTTTGCCATTGGCGAATCGCTCATTTTAGAAACGTCGGAAATGATGCGGGCGCTGGCCCATTTTTACGACGTGCCGGAGCTGGCCTACTTCAGTACGGAAAACTTCATGGCGTTTGCGGGCAGTACGCACGGCATCAAGCGCCATTTTGGCTTTTTACATCACGAAAAAGGGCAGCCACACAACCCCGCCCACACGCTGCAAGCCATCATTCCCAAAGAGCCGCATGGCCACGAGCTGCACCTGTACCGGCAAGACACAGATTACTTCATGATGAGCACGGCCGTTTCCTACGGCGCTCAGGTTCGGCAGAATACGGCCGTTCAAGACGTGCAGCTCCACGACGACCACGTGACTATTTTTCCTGCCAAAGGGGAGCCAGTAACGGCCAAATACGTGGTAGACGCAGGCGGCTACCGCTCCATTTTGGCGCAGCAGTTTGGCGAGCGGGATTTTAATTTGCAAACCCATTCGCGCGGCATGTTTACTCACATGATCAACGTGCCCGGCCACGCTCGCGCCAACAACGCCCAGCCGGATTACGATTTGCCTTTCCCCATGGCCGAAGGCACGCTGCACCACCTGTTTGAAGGCGGCTGGCTCTGGGTGATTCCGTTCGACAACCATGCCGAATCGACCAATCCGCTGTGCAGCGTGGGGCTGCTGCTAGACCCGCGCATTCATCCGCCGCGCCCCGATTTGTCGCCAGAGGCAGAGTTTTTTAGCTTCATTGCCCAGTTTCCTAACATTGCCAAACAGTTTGAGGGGCAACGGCCGTTCGTGATTGGACCCGCGCCGACCGGTTGCAGTACAACACCCGCCAGGTGGTGGGCGACCGCTGGGCGCTGCTGGGGCACGCGGCCGGGTTTATCGATCCGCTGTATTCGAAGGGGCTGTATAGTACGTTAACGGCCGTTTTCATCGTCGCCCACAATTTGTTGAAAGCCGAAAAAACAGGGGATTACTCGGCCGAGGCGTTTGCCGATTTGCAAACGGTGACGCACAACTTTGTTTGCTCTGCCGACCGGCTGGTGGCCAACAGCTACCGCTCGTTTGGCAACTATCGGCTGTGGCAGGTGTACAGCGTGATGTGGCTGCTGGGCGCGTACACCGAACTGGTGAAGCTGAACATGATGCGGGCACAAACATTGCAAACCGGGCAAGATCGTCAGGGGTATTACGACCAGTTGGTGACGCTGAAGCTGTGTGGTGGCGGCTACCCGGAGTTTGATGAGGTGGCGCACAAGGTGGATACGCTCATTGAACAAGTGGATCCGCGGGATGAAACGGCCGTTACCGCCACCGTCGCCCAAATCAACCAAATCTTCCGCAATTTAAGCTGGATTGCCGACCCGTTTGTGGCTTTGCTAGACGGCAAAACGTACTTGCCCAAAAACAAGCTGCGCCTCAGCCTGCTGAAGCCGGGCGAAGGGTTTATGCGCTCTGGCGCGTACAAAGCCCACTTTTTGGCAACCTGACGATGTGGGATTTGCTGCTGTATGGGGCAAAAGAGAAGGTGCAGTTTGCCCGATCCAATCTCAACCGCCAGCACAAGCAAAAGTTCCAAAAACAAAAATAAAAGGGAAACTGATTTACACGGATGGCTCTACTGAAAAAGGGTGATTTCACCGCAGAGGCGCGGAGATCGCAAAGATTTTTCTCTGGTAATCTTTAAAACGCTGCGTCCTTTGCGTCCTTTGCGGTTTGTTTTTAGTGGACTCATCTGTGTCCTGAATATCTTATGCAGACGTATTCACATTTTTTGCTAACGGCCGTTCTCCAACGCGCCCTCAAACCACAATCAGACCAAGACGGGGCGGCGCTGCTGGCCGGTTCCGTGGCGCCCGATCTGCCGCTGGCGCTGCTGAGTTTGGGCTACGTGGTGGATCGGCGTTACGTGCGCACCCATCTGCCGGACAAAACGCGGTGCAGCCCGACGTACAACCATCTTTACTTCAACAATCCGTGGTGGATTGCGGCGCACAACAGTTTGCACGCACCGCTGCCGCTGTTTGCCCTGGCGCTGCTGGGCTTGCTGCTGCGGCAGCGCTGGCTGCTCTGGTTGGCGTTGGGGGCGGGCTTGCATACGGCCGTAGACATCTTCACCCACGCCGACGACGGGCCGGTGCTGCTCTTCCCGCTCGATTGGCAGAAGCGGTTCCAGTCGCCCATCAGCTACTGGGACCCGCAGCACGGCGGGCGCACCTTCCGCCTGTTGGAGCATTTGCTGGATGGATTGTTGGTGCTGTTTTTACTTTACAAACGGGTCAACTGAAGTGCCAGGCACGGGGCAGAATCTACTTTAATGACCAAGCTCGTGCGCCCCGTGCCTGGCACTTGAGCCTATTTAAACGATGGAAGAACTGCATGTTTGATGATCGAATGAGAATGGTGAAGGACAGCGTGTTTAACCCAATGGCCGAGTTGGTGCAGATGGTGCCGCCCTGGCTGTTTTCGGTGCTGGGGCTGATTGCCGGGGTGGGGGCAGCGCTGGCCGCGTGGCAGCAAGCGTACCTGCTGGCGGTGCTGCTTTGGTGGCTCAACCGCATTTTGGACGGGTTCGACGGTGCAGTGGCTCGAATTACGGACAGCCAGAGTGACTTTGGCGGTTATCTGGACATTATTATTGATTACGTGGTGTATGCGGCCGTTCCGGTGGGGCTGGCGATGGGTCGGATGGATACGGCCGTTACCTACGCGCTCATCTTTCTCCTCTGCACCTTTTACGTCAACGGGGCGTCGTGGATGTACCTGGCCGCCATTTTGGAGAAGCGCACGCACCAACACGCCGCCCGCCTCACCTCGATTGTGATGCCTGCCGGGCTCGTCGGCGGCACAGAGACGATTATCTTTTACTCAATTTTCATCATTTTCCCCAGCGTACTCGTCTGGTCGTTTAGCCTGATGGCCGTTTTGGTAGCGGTCACTGTGGTGCAGCGGCTGGTTTGGGCCGTGCGTCATTTGGGATAAGAAGAGTGGAGAGTGGAGATTAGAGATTGCCCAATCTCCACTCTCCAATCGCCCAAAAAGGATTTTTCATGTCAAAACTACGCCCCGGGCAACGTGCGCCGGATGTGACGCTGAAGACGCTGGACGGAACGGCCGTTCCCCTCGCATCATTTTGGGGCAACGGCCGTGCTGCCCTGCTCATCTTTCTGCGCCACCTGGCCTGACTGCCCTGTAGAGACCATGTGGCCCAGGTTGTGGCCCACCAGGAACAGTTCAAAGCTGCCAACGTACAAATCGCCACCGTCTCCTTTGGCACCGACTATTGGTCCAACGTCTGGCTGCAAGAGACAAAATCTCCCTTTCCCTTTTTGGTAGACCAGGAATTGCTGTCTTACCGCGCTTACGGGTTGGAAAGCTCCGCCGTGCGTGCCTGGAGTCCGCGCAGCCTGCTCTACTACGCCAGAGCGAAGCTGCAAGGGCGGGAAACATTGGGCAATCGCGGCGACACGCACCAGCTGGGCGGCGATTTTGTGGTGGGGGGAAACGGCCGTCTCCTGCTCGCCCATCCCAGCAAAGACCCGGTCGATCGGCCGTCACTCGACCAACTCCTGCAAATCGTTCAGAAAAACCTTGACGCCAAGTTTTTGCAGCTGCAAAGCTTTTTTACCTTTGCCCCTTTGCGTCAAAAATCAGCCATTGCCTGAAATCTGTGCCATAATTGCGGGCTATGAACAGACCCATCCAAATTGCCCTCATCGGCGACGTGCATCGCCAGTTTGACCAGCACGACATCACCCAATTTAACCAATCCAACTATGATTTGCTGCTTTGCACTGGCGATCTGTCCAATCGCTGGCATTGGGAAGGAATGGCCGTTGCGCCGCAGATGGCCCGGCTGCAAAAGCCCACGCTCCTCATTCCCGGCAACCACGATACGCTCACCTTGCCCCAGCTGGTGGCCGAAATTAAGCAGTGGCCCCGGTTGTGCCGCTGGCTGGCCTGGGGGCAACCGCGCCGCCTGCGGCAGTGGCAGCGGGCACTGGGGCCGGTGCAGGTGGGCGGCTACTCGGGGCATCCGGTGCCGGGGGCTGACGATGTGGCGGTACTGGTGGGACGGCCGTTTGCTATGGGCGGCTCCGTTTTGCACTGCCAACCCCAGCTCCAGCGCCAGTTTGGCATTGGCACGATGGCTGATTCAGCGGCGCGGCTGTGCCAGCTAGTTGAGCAAACGCCGCAGCAGAAGCTCATCTTCCTGGCGCACAACGGCCCCACGGGGCTGGGGCGCAGGCGAGATTCGATTTGGGGCAACGATTTCCACCCGGATGAGGGGATTTTGGCGATTCCGATTTGCGGGAGGCAATTGAGTTTGCCCGGCAGCAGGGCAAAACGGTGCTGGCGGTGGTGGCGGGGCACATGCATCACCATATCAGCCGAGAAGGCCATCGTACCTGGCATTTGGTGCAGGACGGCGTCCATTACATCAACGCTGCTCGCGTACCGAGAATTTTTGAGCGGAACGGCCGTACCCTCCACCACCACATCCGCCTCACTTTCGACGGCGACTCGGTGACCGTGAGCGAACAGATGTACTCTGAAGCGTGATGCGTGAAACGTGAAACGTGAGGTTTTCTTCACGTATCACGTATCACGTTTCACGTATCACGTATCACTTCACCCCTCTTTAAAGCGTTACGACCTGGCCGGTTCGGGCTGATTCGTACAGCGCCAGGACGGTTTTGATGTGGTTGCGCGTTTCTTCGAGGGTGAGATAGTGTGGCTTGCCGTCTAAAACGGCCGTATGCAAATCCTCCACTTCCCCCAGGTACAGCTCCACCTCCGGCACCTCGATTTCTTCCGGCTCGCCCGCTTTCGGGTAAAACATCAGCTTCCGGTCGCCATCGTTGTGGCCGGTAAACGGCCGATTCAGCACCAGCCGCCCCTCCGTGCCGAGGATTTCCACCTCGGTGCGGAACGGCGTGCAAAACGAGGCGCTGATTTGGGCCATGCCCCCGTTGGCGTACACCATCTGCCCGGAGAACAGTTCATCCACGCCGCTCTCGCCCAGCCACTGCGTGCCAAACACCTGCTCTGGCGGCCCGCCCATGACGTACTGGGCAAAGCTCAGCGGGTAAACGCCCACATCCCACAAACAGCCACCGCCCATCTCCGGCACCAGCCGGATGTTGTCGCGGGTGCTAAAAGCAAAGTTAAACACCCCCCGGACGACGGTGACGCGGCCAAGACGGCCGTTTTTCACCATTTCCCCCACAATTTTGGTTTGGGGATGGTGGCGGTACATAAACGCTTCGGTGAGGACGCGGTTGGTTTGTTGGGAAACGGCCGTCATCTCATCCACCTCGGCCAGCGACAGGGCAAACGGCTTCTCGCACAGCACGTGCTTGCCGTGCTGCATCGCTTTAATCGACCATTCCGCATGCAAATGATTGGGCAGGCCAATGTACACCGCGTCCACCGCGTCTGAAGCGAGCATCGCCTCATAGCTGCCAAATGCCTGGGGGATGTCCCACTGGTCGGCGTATGCCTGGGCCGCTGCCTGGCTGCGGCTGGCCACCGCTACCAGCTCCCCGCGCGCCGATTCGCGAATGGCGGGAATCACCCGCCGATTGATGTTGGCTGTTGAGAGCAATCCCCAACGAATTTTTGTCATGATAGACCTCCGGGTTGGATATTCTAAGACCTGGGGCTGAAGCCCCAGGCTATTGTATTTGCTTTTATTTGTCACCTGCCATCTGCCACCTGCAATTGCCCCAACAAGTTTACCACCTTCACCAGCTTTCCTTCACCTGTTCACAATTTCTTCAAGATTGTGGCCCATACTGCCAGCATTGAAATTTAGAAAGCGAACAGGTGCGACGCACTTTCAAAGTGCGTCGCACCTCTGAACAAAAAAGGAGATACAGATGTTTCGTAGAATTTTTGGGATTGGTCTGCTCATTCTGTTGTTGATGGGCACTTTGGGTGGGTTTGGCGGCCGTACCCGCGCGGCGTATTACGAGGGTTATTCTGCGGGCTTACGCGCGCAAACCAGCGAATCAGGCGAAGAAGGGGCGGAAACGGCCGTTCCCTCCCCCTCACACTACGATGGATTTGGCCACGGCCGTTTCTTCGGCTGGGGTGTGTTGGGTGTTCTGGGCATCTTTGCCATCTTCTTCAAGATTGGCTTCTTTTTCCTGCTGGCGATGCTGTTTATGCGGCTGATTTTTGGGCGGCACGGGCGGCATCGCGGTGGGCCGTGGCGGCGTGGGCCGTGGGGTCACGGTCCATGGGGCCACCACCCGCGTTGGCATGGGCATGAAGGCCCCGGCAAGGAAAAAAGCCCCAAGTGGATGAACGACAGCGACGATGATGAACCAGTGATGACCGTCTAAAAAAGACCTGACAGGTTTGTGTCAAAAGCGAATTGCAACCAGAAAAACCTGTCAGGTCTATGTACTTCCTAGTTGAGATAGATGTCGAAGAAATCGGCCGTGCGCCGCATCATCAAATTCCAGTCCGGGCCGTTAAAAAAATGGCCCTGGTCTGGATAAGTAAACAGGGTGCTGTCTTTGCCCGCAGCTTGCAGCGCGGCATGGAGCGCCGGTGCCCAATCGGGCGGGGTTTGCTCGGCTTCGGCCCCATCGCCCAGACCAATGTGAATTTGCACGGGGCAGAAACAGCGTCCAGATGGTAGATCGGCGCGATTTGTTGCAGCATTTCCGGGCTGCTGGCGGCGGCGAGATAGGCATTGAGCAGTTCGTCGGGCAAACTGGCGGGGATCACTTCGCCGGGGTTGCACGCAACGATCTCGATCGGGTCGGGCAAACAGCCGGGTCCCCAGCGGGCAATCAGGTCGGCGTCGTTGGCGGAGTTGGGGGCGTGCAAAACGGCCGCTTTCACCCCCCCCGTCACCGTTAAAACCTTGGTCGTAATGCCGCCGCCCATGCTGTGTCCCCACATGCCGATCCGGCTGGTATCGGCCTGGGGCACAGAGGGCACTAGGTGATGGCGTATTTGTCAAAAAATTCCGCATCCGCCATCCAGGAAGTGATTTCGATGACGCCGCCGGGGTAGTCGCGCTGGCGCAGCCCGGCAATGGTGTAGGGTGCCATGGGATGGGGCGTGGCGGTGGGCGGCGGAGCCGTAGCCGCAGCGGTGACGGCTGTCGCCGCTGTGGCCGCGACTAACGGTGTTGCCGAAGGTGTGGGGGTGATTCGCACGGTTACGACGACAGCGGCGTGGTGGGTTGGGGTTGGCACAACATCAGCAGGGGACAGTGCGGGCGCAACGGCCGTTCCACACCCCGCTACCCCGAACAAAATGAACAGCAGGAAGATGGCTTTGGTTTGCATGGGCGAATCGTACTGGTAAACGGCCGTCTTGCAAAATAAGGAATGAATATGGTGGAAAAAGCTAAGACACATACATCCATGCACCACACGTTTGTAAGAGGGAGGTCGAGTCATGAATATGGTTATAGATAAAAAGATGGCAAGGGTAGCTGGCGTTCTTTATCTCGTTTACATCGTCAGCCACATCTTTGCCGATCTCATTGGTCGCTCTCAACTTATTGTTTGGGGAGATGCCGCAACCACAGCCCAAAATATTCTGGCTGCAGCGGGGCAATTTCGTATAGGTTTTATGAGCGACCTGCTGGCCGCTTTGTTATTTCTTTTGGCCGCCTGGGCTTTATACAGATTGCTCAAACCAGTTAATCAGAACATTGCGTTGCTGTTCCTGTTATTAAACCTGGTTGGGGTCGCAGTCCAATGTTTCAGCGATCTTTTTTTGATTGCCAGCCACCTGCTTTTGAATGATGCCGGTTATGCACAGCTGTTCTCGGAGAACCAATTGCAGGCATTTGTGATGCTGTTTCTCGATTTGCACAGGAATGGATTAATGGTGGCCCAACTGTTTTATGGGGCCTGGCTCTTTCCACTTGGTTATTTGGTTTTCAAGTCCGGTTTTCTTCCCAAAGTTTTAGGCATTTTGTTGATGATCCATTGTGTCACCTGGCTGATGACTTTTCTTCACTATTTCCTGCTCCCAAATTTGAGCGCAATTACCTACGTAAGCTATCCGCTTGGATTCGTTGCCGAATTCGGGCTGAGTTTATGGCTTTTAATAAAGGGCGTTGCCAACCGGTAATTTGTCAGATTGGTACTTTTCCGACACACTTTGCTTATGAACGAACGCATCCTCGTTGTTGATGACGAACCCAAAATTGTAAAGCTGGCGCGCGATTACCTGGAGCGCAGCGGCTACACGGTGCTCACGGCGGGCGACGGCCGTACTGCCCTCACCATTGCCCGCAGCGAAAAACCAGACATGGTGGTGCTCGATTTGAACCTGCCTGAGCTGGACGGCCTGGACGTTTGCCGCACGCTGCGCCGCGAATCGGACGTGCCCATCATCATGCTCACCGCCCGCATCGACGAAACCGACCGGCTCATTGGCCTGGAGCTGGGCGCGGATGATTACATCACCAAGCCGTTTTCGCCGCGCGAGCTGGTGGCCCGCGTCCGCGCCGTGCTGCGCCGGGTGCGGGGTGGGCTGGTGCCCACCGAATTTATCCAGGTGGGCGACATCGAGATTGACCTCAACGGCCATCGCGCCAGCCGCGCCGGGGAGACGCTCCAGCTTACCCGCATCGAGTTTAACCTGCTGGCGATTTTGGCCCAGCACGCTGGCCAAACGATGAGCCGCGAGCAGCTGCTGGACCGGCTGCACGGCTTCTCGCAAGACAGCTACGAGCGCAGCATCGACGCCCACGTCAAAAATTTGCGGCGCAAGCTGGAGCCAGATCCGTCGGAGCCACTCTACATCCTGACGGTATACGGCATCGGTTACAAATTTAACGACGAGGTGTCCACGTGAAGCCCGACAAAAACTGGCGTCGCTATCGCGGTGGTCCACCTTGGGCGCGTGAGGGATGGGAGCTGCCAGAGAACATGCGTCGATCTTCAGAGCATGCCCATTGGCGGGGCCGACGTGGCATGTTTTTCCGCTTTCTGACGCTGTTTGGCTTGCTGGTTATGCTGGTTGCGGGCGGCATGACGATTGTGGCCTGGTTGATCACGCGGCTGGTGGAAGGGAATATGGGAACGGCCGTTATCGTTTGGATTAGCGGCTGTGGCCTGGCCGCGGCCTTGCCACTGCTGGCTGTGGTGCTGGCTTATCGCACCTTTCGCCGTGTGGCGACGCCCCTGGCAGCCATCATGAACGCCGCCGACGCTGTGGCCGAAGGTGACCTGAGCGCCCGCGTGCCGGAATTTACCCGGCGCAACGAGTTCACCCGGCTGGCCCACTCATTTAACCACATGACCGCCGAGCTGGAGCGGGCCGACCAGCAGCGGCGCAACCTCACCGCCGACGTGGCCCACGAGCTGCGCACGCCGCTGCACATCATCCAGGGCAACCTGGAGGGCGTGCTGGACGGCGTCTACGAACCCACACCCGAGCACATTGCGGCCACGCTGGACGAAACGCGGCTGCTGGCCCGATTGGTAGAGGATCTGCACACGCTTTCCCTGGCCGATGCCGGGCAGCTGCCGCTAAAACTGGAGCCGGTAGACGTGGCCGATTTGCTGGCTGACGTGGCCACGAGCTTTTCGGGCCAGGCGGAGGCACAAAATGTAGAGATTGTGGTGGAAACGGCCGTTCTCCCCCCAAACACCCACATCCAGGGCGACGCGGGCCGACTGGACCAGGTGCTGAGCAACCTGGTGGTGAATGCGCTCAGACACACGCCGGGGGACGGCCGTATCACCCTCAGCGCCAAGTTGGTCGATGACGGCGTGCAAATTCAAGTCACCGACACGGGCGAAGGCATCCCCGAAGCCGATTTGCCGTTTGTCTTCGAGCGTTTCTGGCGGGGCGACCGGGCGCGGACGCACAGCGGTGGCGCGGGCGGCGGCCTGGGATTGGCGATTGTGAAGCAGATGGTGGTGGCGCATAACGGCCGTATCACCGCCACCAGCACCCCGAATCAAGCCACCACCTTTACCCTCACGTTCCCCGCAGTCTAAGTGCGACGTACCTCAAAGGTGCGTCGCACTTGCCAGCAGCTTCTGGCAGAGCCGCACGCCAGACATGGCGTCGTTGAGCCAGTAATCTGCACCGACATACTGGCGCACCTGCTCGTTTAGTTGGTTGCCGCCGATGATGATGGGCACGCCCCGCAGCGCCGCATCCTCGCTGGCGCGGATCAGGTCGATTGTTTCCTTCATCGCGTCGTAGGAGGTGGTGAGCAGCCCGGACAGGCCGATAATGTTGGGGCGAACCTGTTCGGCCTGCTGCAAAAACTCGGCGGGCGGCACATCGACGCCTAAATCGTGTACGGAAAAGCCGTAACAGGTCAGCAGCATGCTCAGATTGTTTTTGCCGATGTCGTGAATGTCCCCCTTGACGGTGCCTAGCAAAATGGTGCCAGATTCCTTGCCGGTGAACTGCTCCACGATGATCGGCTGCACAATCTCCATCACCTCGCGGAAAATTTCGCCCCCCATGATGAGGCCAGAGAGGTAATATTCCTGCCGCTCGTACCGCTCGCCCACCTGGCGCAGCCCTTCCTGGCAATCTTCGATGATTGCCAGCGGGTCATGCCCTTGGGCGATCCATTTTTCTACCAGAGCCAGCACATCGTTTTCGTTCAGATCGGCCACATGGGCGATGAGGCTTTGTCGTTCCGATTCAGTGGGGTAAGAGTTACTCATCTTTTTTGCCTTCTTGAATGCCAATTTGGGTGGAAAAACGCAGCTGATCGTTGCGGAAGACGAACCAGCCCCAGCTAAGCGGCCGTTCCGCAAAATCGTAAAAAAGGTGTTCCAGGTAAAAAGCGGCCGTTGGCAGCCTGGCCTGCAAAATGTTTGCCTCTTCCTCGTTCATCAGGGTCGCTTCGATGGTCAATTCGCCCCGCTTAAGCGAGTGGTTGACGGCGTTGGAGAAGAGGCCATGCAGCGAGGTGACGTCCATTTCCGCCTCGACGATGGGTCGGGTGGGATCGTACACCAGGTAGGCGCGGTGATAAAAAATGGGCTGCCCGGCGCGGGTGAGCAGGCGGCGGATGTAGATGGTGTTGGCTCCTTCGGCGATGTCCAGCTTGCGCGCCGTGCGCTCATCGGCAGACACCACCCGGACTTCGAGCAGCCTGACGGCCGTCTCAACCCCCTCCTGAAACAATGCCTGTAACTCGTGTAAGTCGAAAACGGCCGTACCCAACTCCAGCGGCTTCACAAAGGTGCCCTTGCCCTGGGCCGTGCTCACCACCCCCTGGTCTGACAGCAGGTTAATCGAGCGGCGCACCGTCATCGGGCTGATGCCGTAGGTGCGGCACAGCTGCGCCTCAGACGGCAGCTGGTCGCCGGGACGAAACGCGCCTTCGGCAATCTGGCGGCGCAGGATGTTGGCTAGCTGGGCGTAGGCCGGTTCGTAGGCGTCCCGGTCAATTTGTTCCGGTCTGGCGAGAGCGTCAATCATGTCGGGCATTACAAACTTTCCATTTCACTTGTCAACAGGCCATTACAAAGGCAGCATTGTCAGGCAAAAATGATCTTTTGGGGAATAAGAAAAAGCTTCTTGACAACTTCCCTATATAAGTATAAATTACCGTGTAGGCAAACTTCCCTATATAAGTATATAAGTGTTGGGTCGTTTGCACAACTGGGGGAGCACAAGGTGGAAGAATGGGAAACGGCCGTACCAAAGTCATTGCCTGTGCCACGGTCATCGAAGAGATGCTGCCCCTCATGCCGCCCGAACTGGCCTATGAAGTTCTAGATTTTGGCCTGCACCTCGTGCCCGGCAGCTTAAAAACCCGCCTGCAAGAAGCGATCGACGCTGCTTGTGCAGACGGCTACGACACAATTATTTTGGGCTACGGCCTCTGCTCGATGGCTGTGGTGGGGCTGCAAACGCGCACGGCCACGGTTGTTATTCCCCGCGTCGATGACTGCATCGCCTGCTTTTTAGGCTCCCGCGAAGCGTACACCGCGCAAAACAAGAAAGAACCCGGCACCTATTACCTCACCAAAGGGTGGATTGAAGTCAGCGACACGCTGCTGGACGAATACAACCGCACCGCTGCCAAATACGGCGAGGCGCGCGCCGAGCGCATCATGAAGGTGATGCTGGCCCATTACAAGCGATTGGTCTACATCGACACCGGCACCGACAACCAGGATTTTTACCGCGACTACGCCCGCAAAGTGGCGGAGCGGTTTGATTTGCGCTTTGAAGAAGTCAAAGGCTCCGACGACCTGATTTACCGCACCATTTTTGGCCCGTGGCACGATGATTTTGTGCTGGCCCAACCTGGTCAAACCATTCAATACACCGATTTCAAAACCAGCGCCACCACCACCAACAACCTCAACGTCTTTTCCCAGACGCTGCCCCAAAGGAAAGACAGCGATGCCTGACCAAAAAGCCTTCCAGGTTCAGTTCCAGCCGATTGGCAAACGAATCGTCGCTTCGCCCGATGTCTCCTTGTTTGAGGCGGCGCGGGAGTCGGGGTTGGATTTGGCGTCGGCCTGCGGCGGCGAGGGCAACTGTGGCCAATGCCGCGTGATGGTGCTGGCCGGGCAGACCACGCCGCCCAATCTGGATGAGGAATTTATTCTGAGCGAACTGGAGTTGCAGCAGGGGGAGCGCCTGGCCTGCTGCACCTTTGCCCGTTCGGACCTCACCATTCAGGTGCCGCGTGAATCGCTCATTACCGGGCAGCGGCTGCAAATTGGCAGCAACCTGCGCGAAATTGCGCCTGATCCGATGATTCACGCTTACCCCGTCACGATGACGCCGCCGACGCTGGAAGACATTCGCCCGGACTTTACCCGGTTGATGGATGCGTTGGCTGAGGCGCATGGGTTGAGGGGTTTGGTGGCAGATACGGCCGTTCTCCGCACCCTCCCCGCCATTTTCCGCGACAACCGTTGGCAGGTGACCGCCTTCGTGCGTGGGTCGGAAGTGGTGGGCGTGGTGGCGGGTGAGAAACGGCCGCTTGGCTTCGCCGTCGATCTGGGCACCACCAAAATTGCCGCGTACCTGGTTGATCTTGCCACGGGCGAAGATTTGGCCTCGGCCGGGGCACCCAATCCGCAAATTGGGTACGGCGAAGATGTGATCAGCCGCCTGAACCACGTCTCGCGCAATCCAGACGGCGGGCGCGTACTGGCCAACAAAGTCCACGAAACATTAAACGAACTGCTGGACGAGCTGGTTTACCAGACAGAGGTGAGCTTTGAACAGGTGGTAGACGCCTGCATCGTGGGCAACACGGCAATGACCCATCTGCTGCTTCAGCTGCCGGTGCGCCAGCTGGCCACCGCGCCGTACGTCGCCGCCGTGGGCACCTCGGTCACCGTGCCCGCCGCCGAACTGGGGCTGACGATGGCTCCTGGGGCACACGTTTACATTCCGCCCTGCATCGGCGGTTTTGTTGGGGCCGACCACGTGGCGATGATCCTGGCTTGCGATCTGGATGAGGGGAACACAACATCTCTGGGGGTAGACATTGGGACCAATACCGAGATTGCCATTCGCAAGCCAGGTTTGTCAGTTCTCACCTCGGCGTCCTGCGCGTCGGGGCCAGCGTTTGAAGGTGCGCACATCAGCGACGGGATGCGGGCGGCGTCTGGGGCGATCGAGAAGGTTCGCATCACCGAAACCGGCGTCGAGCTGACCACCATTGACGATGCCCCGGCGGTGGGGCTGTGCGGCTCTGGCATTGTGGACGCCACGGCCGAATTGTACCGGTCGGGCCTCATCAACCATCGGGGCCGGTTTGACAAGGAAAATGGGCGGGTGGGCAACGGCCGTTTTGGTGCCGAATTTTGCCTGGTGCCTGCCGCCCAAAGCGGCAGCAGCCGGGATGTGCTCATCACCCAAAAAGATGTGAACGAAATTCAGCTGGCCAAGGGCGCGATCCACGCCGGGCTGCAAATTTTGCTGGAAGCCACCGGCACGCCGCCGGAAGCGGTGGAAGAGGTGATTATTGCCGGGGCGTTTGGCTCCTTCCTGAACGTGCAAAGCGCTATTGCCATGGGGCTTTTCCCGGAGCTGCCCCGGGCGCAGTACCGGCAGGTGGGCAATGCGGCCGTGATCGGGGCGAAGTGGATGCTCATCTCCCGTCACGCCCGCCAGCGCGCCGAAAAGATCGCCCAGCACACCACCTACAACGAATTGACGACGTATCCGAAATTCGGCCGTAAGTTTGCCCTGGGCATGTTGTTTCCGGAGTAATTAGCAGGTGCGACGCACTTGAGCAGAGCTGATGCGGCTACCACGACTCGCGAAAGTGCGTCGCACCTTTGAAGAAGGGAGCAGTTGATGAAAATAATTGGTGAAAAGATCAATGGAACCCGCAAGCGGGTCGCGGCGGCGATTGCGGAGCGGGATCAGACCTACATTCAGGAGTTGGCGGCCAAACAAAGTGAGGCCGGGGCCAACTGGTTGGATGTCAATGCGGGCACCCACCCGGCGCAGGAACCGGCTGACCTGACCTGGTTGATTGAAACGATTCAGGCCGTCGTCGAAACCCCCTTGTGCCTGGACAGCGCCAATCCGGCGGCGCTGCAAACGGTGCTGCCCGTCGTGAAAAAGACGCCGATGATTAACTCCATCAGTGGCGAGCCGGAGCGGCTGGAAAAGATTCTGCCTATCGTGGCCGAACATGGCTGCGAGGTGATCGCCCTGGCCATGGACGACAAAAAAATCCCCAAAACCACCGAAAAGCGCATGGAAATCATCGACAACATTTTGGCGGCTACGCGGGCGGCAGGTGTGCCCGACGGCAAGGTGTACGTGGACCCCCTGGTGATGACCATTGCTACGGAAAACCAGAGCGCCAACATCGCCTGCGACACCATTCGCGCCGTCCACGAAAAATACCCCGACGTCCATTTTACGATGGGGTTGAGCAATATTTCGTTTGGGCTGCCGGCGCGGTCTTACATCAACCGTGGGTTTTTAACGCTGGCGATGGGAGCCGGGCTGGACAGCGCCATCATGGATCCGCTGGACCGGGAAATTCAAGCGGCTATTTTGGCAGCTGAACTGCTGCTGGGCAAAGACAGGCATTGTTTGAACTACGTGCGCGCCTCGCGCAAAGGCGTTTTTGATCAACCGATAACCTAAACTGTGGCTTTTGAGCCTGGAAAAATTTAGAAGGAGAGTGGACTATGTCTCAGGAATTGATAGATGCCATCACCGACATGCGTGAGGATGATGTGCTGAGAATCACCAATGAACTGTTGGACGGGGGTGCTTCACCGCTGGACATCTTGAACGCATGCAAGGCGGCGATGGAGGTCATTGGCCAGCGCTTTGAAACGGGGGAAGCGTTTATCCCGGAATTGATTTTGGCTGGGGAGATGATGACGGCCGTTTCCGACATCCTTAAACCGCGCATGGCCGAAGCAGCCGCCAGCGACAAACTGGGCAAAATCGTCCTGGGCACGGTGGAAGGCGATATTCACGACATCGCCAAAGATATCGTCGTCTTCATGCTCGATCTGAACGGCTTTGAGGTCACCGACCTGGGCGTGGACGTTCCGGCGGCCAAATTTGTCGAGGCCGTCCAGGAAACCGGGGCCACCATCGTGGGGCTCAGCGGCTTCCTGACGTTGGCCTACGACCCGATGAAAGAGACGGTGGCCGCCCTGCGCGAAAATGGCCTGAATGTGAAGATCATGATTGGCGGTGGGCAGATTGATGAACAAATCCGCGACTACACCGGCGCAGACGCCTACGGCCGTGACGCCATGGCCGCCGTCGCTCTGGCCAAAGAATGGGTAAAGGAGAGTTGAGTCATCATGTTTGTGAGACCTGATAATTGGAAAGAATTGTCTCCGATGGAACGGCGCAAGGTGCGCTTGGATAATTGGCAAAATGCGCCGGTGGAATTTATGAGCCCGGAAGCGGAAGCCAACTACAAAGAGCGAATCGGCCGTTTGCGCAAGATTTACGACATGGAGCCGCACGATCGTCCCATTGCCGATGGTTTTATGGGGGCCAACGAGTACGTGGTGCGCCGCAAGGGGATGAATGGCAAGGACATGGTGTACAACCATGAGAAGCTGCGCGAGCCGCTGCTGGAGTTCCACAATGAGTTTCAGCCGGATACGGCCGTATCCCCCCTGCCATACCCCGGCAAAGTCATGGACCTGCTCAACTACCAGACCTACATCTGGGGCGGCCAAAAGCTGCCCGACGAGCTCACCATCCAGGCCGTCGAAGGCGAATACATGATGGCCGACGAATACCGCGTCTTCGCCGCCGACCCCACCGACTTCTGGCTCAAAAAGTACATCCCTCGCGTCATGCCCGCCCTCGGCCCGCTGGCCATGCTCACCGAGTTCCCCCGCGTCTCCGAAAATGTGGACCTCATCGACATGATCCTGCCCTTTGGCCTGCCGCCCTTCCAGGCGATGCTGCAAACCCTCATGGAAGCGGGCAACGAGTTGATGAAGATGCTCGGCGCGGTTGGGCAAACTGGCGCGATGATTGCCGCCTCTGGCTTTCCCAGCATGGGTTTCAACATCGTCAAAACCCCGTTTGACTACCTGGGCGACACCCTGCGCGGCACCAAGGGCATCCTCACGGATATGTACCGCCGCCCCAACGACCTGTTGGCCGCCTGCGAAGCGTATGTGCCGGTGCTCATCAACGCCGTGGTCAACGCCAGCGACCGCAACGGCGCACCCGCCGCCCTGTACGTGCTGCACAAAGGGGCCGACTCCTTCATGTCCCAGGCCCAGTTCGAGAAGTTCTACTGGCCCACCTGGAAGCAGGTGATGCTGGCCCTGTACGAGGAAGGCATCACCAGCTACCTGTTCATCGAAGGCTCTTACAACAAACGGCTGCAAAACCTGGCCGAGATGCCGGAAAAATCGCTGGTGTGCCACTTTGACCAAACCGAAATGGGGCCGGTGAAGGAAATCCTGAGCGACAAGCAGATCATCGCCGGGAACGTGCCTGCTTCGTTGATGGCTACGGGCACGACGGATGAGGTGCGCGCTTACTGCGGCAACCTGATGGACCTGTTCGGCGACGCACCCGGCTACATCATGGCCCACGGCTGCTACTTTGAAAACACCACCGATGACAAGATGCGGGCGTTCATTGAGTCGGTCAAGCGGTAGCTGTTTATTTCAAGAAGAAGCTGTTCTCAAGCTGATAAGCTTGTACAGAGGTAATCAACAAAAAAACGGCTCAGAGAGATATCTGAGCCGTTTTTGTTGTTTGGGGAAAATCGTTCTCGTTGTTCCTTAACGCTGCACTAAGACGTTTCGTCTTCCTCGGCGGGCGCATCTATCGGGATTACTTTTTGTGGTTCGGCAAATCGTACATCTACCACCCCGGTGATGGTTGCTTTTTGCGGTCCACCGCCGGGCACAGAAAAAATGAGCCGCTTGAGGGCAAATACCTGGTCTGGCATCACATCTGGAATGATGAGGGCGTCGCCCACGCGCGCGGTGCCTTCCACGAAGCGGTACGCAGCCAGGCTCAAGTACAGGTCGCGCGCGCCGGTAAAGAATTGAAACACACGCCAGATTGGGTTACGGGACCAGTTGGTGTCTACAACTTGCGGCAGCCCTTTTAGCTCAATGTTATCCACCAGGAAAAAGAGCCTGGCTGGGGGATGGAGATGATGAGCCGGGCATTGGTTTTTAACAGCCGCCATTGCCGGTACTCAATACGTTCCATGATGGCATAAATCACCAGACCGACCAGCACGGCGAAGGGTGAAAAGGCCCAATACCAATGAAACGCGCCGGAAAACAGGGTATAGATGAGCAACCCCACAACCAGCAAAAGCGTAGCGCCCAAAACGTAGTTGAACCTATGCAGAACAATTCCGCCGATGATGTCTCGATACCAGGCGAGGCGAATTTCTAATTGGGGCTCTTCGTTGGGCAGCAGCCGCTCTTCCAGGGCTTCTGGCTGGAAGGTATCTTCGATGTTCCAGCGGAAGTTTTGCGGCAGGCGTTGCCAATAGCTGCTAAGCAGCCCAACAAAGCCAGTTCCGGTTTCTCTACGCGGGTGATTGCTCATCAATAAACCTAACCTATTGGTGGGTTATTGTGACGGTGCGGGAATGTTCAATACTTGTCCCGGTATGATGGTGTGCGACGTTAACCCATTGACGACCATGATGTCGTTGACGTTGGTGTTGAACTTTTGGGCAATGCCAAACAGGGTATCGCCAGCGACCACGGTGTACTGGGTGGGGCCAGATTCTGGGCGAAGTACAGGATCACCGCTGCCGGGTACGGGTGTGGCGGTAACGACAATGGTTTGGATTTGAACGGCCGTTGGCTGTGCCTGTACAGAAGTTGAGGTGGTACCGTCATTGATGGAATTATCAATGATCTGTTCACTGCGGTCTTTGAACTCCTGGAATTCCACGGAAGTGTCGGCATTTTGCAGCCGATCGTTGGCCCATGAGAACACGAAAGAGTCTACAAACCAGCCTACCACAAAAAATGTGATGAGCACCCCAATAAAGTAGGTGATCAGTTTACCCAGGTTAAAAGAGCTAAAGGCATCTTTGCGGAACAGCAAAAACGCAATAAAGGCAAAGCCCAGAATCAGGGGGGCAAATTTTAAAAGCTCTAAAAAATCCATCTTCTACTCCTTAGTTTGCTTTGGTCGCCAAAGTGTTAGGATTGTTGACATGCCACGCTGCACGGCTACCGTTCTGATACCGGTTTAGGGCAGGAACGTTAGCGGATCGACAAAGGTTTCGTTGACTTTGTCGTAAATGGTGTAGTGAACGTGCGGGCCTGTGGCATAGCCTACAGCGCCCATTACACCAACTGCCTGGCCTCGCGCTACGGTACCTTCTTCAACAAAGTACGAACGCGGATGCAGTAGCCAGACGATCCATTCATCATTTTCAATACGAATTGTGCTGTTATACCATTGGTCGGTATAGGTTGTAACTTCCCCTGGCATGGGTGCTTGCAAAACGGCCGAACGATTGCTGCTTGAAATGTCGATGCCGGGCAGACTGTAGCTGCACCCATGCACATCTTGTGTTAGGGTAGGGGATTCGGAAACGGGGTTAAGGCGTGGCCGCAAGCTGTAGCGGCCCAGTTTGTGGGGGTCACCCAGGCAATTTGTATCGTTGGCGGAGCGGGCGTTGGGGATGGCCATTAATTCTGAGCTGTAAATAGAGACACCAGCGAACTCATGCCATGCTTGCGTGCCCAGATCATAAATCTGGGTACTGATATTGAGGATGGAGAGGGATAACGGCCGTTCCGCCACATCCATCTGCCCCACAATTATGCTTTGAAAGGCCAGATGCGCTGGCCAGGCTCCAAGCGAAGTTACTGCCACCGTCCCTAGCTCCACATCTGAATAAACCATGTTGGTGTAATTTTCGTCATAATTGTTCATCACATAAGCCGACTTGTTGGCATCTAGCCGTGAGGCTGCACCGCTGCCAGCGTTGTACGCAAAATAACACCGCTTAATTGTTTCCGGATCTTGCGTTAGATACGTGATTTCCGGACAGCGTATTTTGAATTCGGTTGCTGCTATCGCTAATTGTTCGCTTACTGCTAAATCTGAAATTGGTCCTGGTGTAAAACAGGGTCGTTGACCGGACCGAACCAAATCATAGGCACCAATGATACCCGTACAGTTTTCTGGGTTTTCTGCCCGCATGCTGTTCTCTTTGAACCATAGCACGAGCGGGACTTCACGCGGAATATCCGCTTCTCTGGCGATATTATCAGCAATGGGTGCCCATTTGATGATTGTGTCTTGAATGTGGCTTGGCAAGGCGTATTGGCCTTCTAAATAGTAGCGACCTCCGGCCAAGAGCCCAGTGGCCAACGCCACAAACAGAAACGAATCTAGCATGCCTCTTAATAAGCTGGTGGCAATTATTTGAGGTTGTAGGCCAAGACTTGGTAATACCTGAGTTTGTATCCAGATGCGAAACCAGTCTGGCAACCATTGCACCATCCTGAGGTAAGGAGACATAATAATATCATTATATCTTTACATTACGTAAAGTCAACAAAATTTATGTCATGTTAGCGGGGGTTTCAAGGGGAAAAATCAGAAAATAGTCCTACTGACAAGCAGGTAACAAACGGGGGCAAAAGGGGGAAGGGAAACGGCCGTTTCCCTTCCCCCTTTTGCTATTTTGAATCAGCCCCAGCATTCACCAGCCGTGGGTCTAGCGCATCGCGCAGGCCATCGCCTAATAAATTGAAGGCCAAAACGGTAATGGAAATAGCAATGCCAGGCACAAAAACAAGGTGTGGCGCACTAAAGATTTGGTTGCGTTCTGACCCCAGCATGGTGCCCCATTCCGGCGTAGGGGGTTGCGCACCCAACCCAAGGAACGAGAGAGCGGCCGTATCCAAAATCGCCGTCGCAATACCCAACGTTCCCAAAACAATTAGCGGAGGAAGCGCGTTTGGTAAAATACGGCCGAACAAAATCTGCCAATGACTCGCCCCCAAAGCCCGCGATGCCTCCACATAATCCGCCTCCCGCACCGACAGCACCGTCGAGCGAATAACCCTGGCATAGGACGGAATGCTCACAATAGCAATGGCCAGCATTGCATTGGTCAAATTAGGTCCTAAAACAAACACCAGTGCAATGGCCAGCAAAAAGAAGGGAAACGCCAGCACGATGTCCATAATTCGCATAATCAAATTATCAACCCAGCCGCCAGCATAACCCGCAACCGATCCCAAAATCGTGCCGCTAAAAATCGCTACCGTAATGACCGTAAAGCCAATGCGTAGCGAAACACGTGTGCCGTACAAAATGCGGCTAAAAACATCCCGCGCATTGCCATCTAACCCCAACAGGAATTGTGGTTGTTCCTCTGGGCAGCCCAGCAAATGAATGCACGGCGCGTCGCGCCGCCGGACGCCTTCCTCCCCAATAAAATCTTCTGTAGGACTATGGGGGGCAATAAACGGGGCAAAGATAGCCATGATAAACAAAACTGTGAGGATAGTTAACCCAACAACGGCCGATCTCTGCCGAAAAATGCGCCGCAGCGTTAAGCGCCACAGGCTGTTAGACCGATAATCACGAATATCAGCAATATTGTCATCTGGAATTTGAGCAACAGAAGTCATGAGCGTCCTAGTTTTATTGAATTAATCCAGGCGAATGCGAGGATCCAGGAATGCATAAGAAATGTCTACTACAAGATTTAAAAAGACGTAGATAAACGCAATCACTACGACAAATCCCTGAATAATGGGGAAATCACGCGCGGTGATTGCTTCAAAAACACTTAAGCCAACCCCCGGCAGCGAAAAAATTGTTTCAGTTAAAACCGCGCCACCTAAAATACCTGCCAGCTGCAACCCGGCAATGGTTACTACCGGCAGCAGTGCGTTGCGCAAGGCATGCTTCAATATCACAATGTGGTTGGGTAGCCCTTTTGCTTTGGCAGTACGCACATAATCCAGCCCCAAAGTTTCTAGCATGCTAGAGCGGGTCATGCGGGCAATGATGGACATAGGGATGGTGCTTAGCGCCAGTGCGGGCAGTACCAGGTGCTTCAGCGCATCCCCAAACACTTTCCAGTCACCGGTGATAAAGGCGTTGAACACATAATGGTTAGAGATAAATTCGTAGAATAAATATTTTGTACTTCCTTCTTCGGCCTGCCATTCCCAAAGTATATAAAACGGGTCAGGCGCAATACCAGGCGACAGCCGCCCCGACGGCGGCAGGGCAAAAGAGGTGTCTTTAAGAACGACAGCAAAAAGTAAATGAGCAAGAGCCCCAGGAAGAATACAGGAATAGAGACGCCAATGTTGGCCCCAATCATCGTGACCACGTCTACGATAGAGTTTCGGCGTACGGCCGAAATGATGCCTGCCGGTACCCCAACAAGCAAAGCCAACAGCATGGCAGAAATGCCCAACTCGTTGGTCATGGGCAGGCGTTCAACCAGAATTTGGGTAATGGGACGGCCGAATCGAATCGAGTCGCCCAAATCGCCCTTGGCAATATTCCCCATATAAATGCCAAATTGCACCCAAATTGGCTTGTCCAGGCCATATTCACGGGCAAATCGTTCACACGTTTCGGCGCTTGCCTTTTCACCGAGAATAGAGCGGCACGGATCCCCAGGAATGGCGCGAGCCAGCCCAAAAACGACTACCAAAATGATGAACAGGACAGGTATTGCTAACAGAATGCGGCGGACAGCAAATTGAACCATAAGTTTTTCTCAAGAATTTGTTTAGCAAACCAGTGGGAACCTCAATTTGTTTGGCGGTTTGCTTAGAAACAAAAGACGGGATGGCCTTTACAGCATTTGTAACAAGCCATCCCGCACCTCTTTTGGAATTAAATAACGTTTGTTTGTGTCTTCATATTGTTAAAGAAAGTGACGTTATTTTTGCATCCAGCTGTGCCAGAGAACCTTCTTGGTTCTCTGGCACAGCAATTTTCAATGATTATTCTTCTGGCTGATTCATCAAGCCGTCCCACAGGTAGGAGTAATACTCGAAGGAACCGGTATTGCCCACGTGGTATGGATTGGAAGCATCGATGCCAGCCGCCCAGGAAGCAACCACGTCATTGGCGTCGAAGCTGGAGCCGTCGTGGAAGAGAACGCCTTCGCGCAGGGAGCAAGTCCATACGGTGGAGTCGTCGTTGCTGGAGCAGTTGGTGGCCAGGGCAGGTACGGTGTCACCAGAGTCGGTCTTGTAGTCGTAGAGGGTTTCTACAACTTGTTGACACGGCCGTAATGATTCACCATCGGTTTCGTCAGCGCAGTACAGGCTGATCGGTTCTGCATTTTGCATGTAGACCAGGGTGTCTTTGCCGGGATCGAGCAGCGCAAAGCTGGTAGCCCCAAATGGCGGTACATACGCGTTGCTCAGGCTGGCCAGAGCGGCATCAGCAGAAGCGCCGTGGGCGATCGGAACCATCGGTACCAGTTCGCGGATGGCGTTGTTGGCTTCTACGTAGAGCGGTTCGGCTTCTGCCAGGTCAGCAATGGTGGACGCTTCTTGCAGTTTTTCGAAAATCTCCGGATGGGGATCGCCAAACTGGGGATTTTCGGCACTGAAGTGGAAGTCCAGGAAGTTGGTGACGTGCGGGTAGTCAGCACCCCAACCCAGGAGGTAGAAACCATCGAGACGGCCGTTTGAAGATTCATCAATAAACGCGCCAGATTCCATTACCACAACCTCAGCTTCGATACCCAGGTTCTCGCGCAGTTGTGTTTGGAATTCTACAGCGACCAACCCCGGTTCTGGCAGGTAGCCACGGAATACGTCACGGTAGTAGATTGCGGTTTCAAAGCCATCCGGGTAGCCAGCATCGGCCAGCATTTGGCGAGCGGCTTCTGGATCGAACTCGTACCAGGTATCACCAGCGCAGCCATTGGGAATGGAGCAGGGGGTGAAGTAATCGGCTACGGTGGAGCCAGCGGGGTAGAAGTTATCGACAATGCGCTGGCGGTCGATACCCATGGCAACGGCCTGACGCACCATCTGGTTGTCAAATGGCTCGAAGGTGTTGGTCATGGCCAGGTAGAGCACGTTCGGGTTGGCGCTGGGCAGCAGTTGCAGGTTCGGGTCTGCTTCCACAGCTTCAAAGTCGTCGGGGCTGACGTTGGTGATCATGTCTACGGTGCCAGCTTGCAGTTCCAGCAAACGAGCAGCGCCTTCGGTACTCCAGCGGAGTACGGCCGTTTGGGCAATCGCTGGGGTCCCCCAGTAATCATCAAAACGTTGGTAAATCACAGAGTCGCCACGAACCCATTCATCAACCATGTACGGGCCAGTGCCAATCGGTTTTTCCAGGATGTCGCCACTGCCACCAGTGGAGGCAATGTATTCAGACGGCTGAATGCCAAACGGGGTGAAGGCAATTTTAGCCAGGAAAGCCGGGTCTGGTTTGCACAGATTAAAGACAACTTCATACTGCCCTGTTGCTTCAATCGAGCTGATCTTGCCACCGTAGTCACAACTTTCTGCGGCTACAGACATCGGTTCGAAGGCCATCTCTTCTTCGGCGGGGGCAGCTTCTTCTTCAGCTGGGGCTGCTTCTTCTTCTGTGGTCGTCTCAGCTGAATCATCGGCGGCTGGTTCCTCTTCCGTAGCTGTTCCACCGCCACAAGCGACGATGAACAGGCTGAGCAAGAGGAACAGA
The DNA here is from genome assembly GCA_016713825.1 of Candidatus Leptofilum gracile. Lineage (GTDB taxonomy): Bacteria > Chloroflexota > Anaerolineae > Promineifilales > Promineifilaceae > Leptofilum > Leptofilum gracile. Next base: position 61,701 of record JADJOJ010000012.1, read on the forward strand.
ACGGTAAAAATAGTCCACTTACGGGTGCTTTTCATATTCTCCTCCTTAATTGAGAATTTGAAATAAAAGTTGCTGCGATGCGAGCTAAATGCAGAGGTAAATAGTGAAGTCAACTATGGTAGCATGGCTTCAGACAGTTGACAAACAACGTATTAAGCCGGAATTTTTGGTGACATTTAAGGGACATGAGATTGCTCGCCAGTAAATTTTGGAACTGTCATTCCACTGCTATAATTGCCTCATGAATAATCGTGAGGTTGCCAAAATATTTGCCGACGTGGCCGATATGCTCTCCATTCGGGGAGATATTATTCACCGCGTTTTGTCCTATCGTAAAGCGAGCGAAGCCATTCAGGAGCTAGGGCGTGACATTAACCAGGTGTACGCAGCGGGTGAGTTAACCGATATTCCCGGCATTGGCAAGACGCTGGCTGAGAAAATCGAGGAGATGCTGACCACCGGCAAGCTGGCCTTTTACGACAAGCTGGCTGAGGAAATTCCGCCCACGCTGGTGGAGATGCTAAAGGTAGATGGCCTGGGGCCAAAGCGGGTGAAGCAGGTGTACGAGACGCTGGGCATTGCCACGTTGGCGGCGCTGAATACGGCCGCTCAGGCAGGTAACCTGCGCGATCTGCCAGGCTTAGGGGCTAAATCTGAAGCAAAGCTGGTGAAAGCAATCGAGGCGCTGGCCCGGCATGGGGACGATCGCACCCCCATTGGCGAAGCGTGGCCCTGGCACAGGAGATTTTGGCGGAGTTGGCGCTGCTGCCCGGTGTGCTGAAAACGGCCGTTGCCGGTTCCCTCCGTCGCATGAAAGAAAGCATCGGCGATGTGGACCTGCTGGTTGCCGCCGATGACGCTGCGCCGATTATGGATTATTTTGTCAACATGCCGCGCGTTGAATCTGTGTCTGGGCATGGCCCTACCAAATCCAGCGTGGTGCTGCTGAATGGGATGCAGGTAGATTTGCGCGTGCTGCCTTTGGCCCGATGGGGCACGCTGCTTTCTTACTTCACCGGCAGCAAAGACCACAATGTGCGCCTGCGTGAACTGGCGCTGGAAGCAAGGGCTCAGCCTGAACGAACACGCCTTCACCCCCACCGACGGCGGCGACGAAATCCTCTGCGCCAGCGAGGAAGACCTGTACGAGGTCCTTAAGCTGCCCTACATCCTCCCCACGCTGCGCGAAGATCGGGGTGAAATTGAAGCGGCTCAAAAAGGGCAGCTGCCAGACGTGATTCAGATCGAGCAAATTGTGTCTGATTTGCACATGCACACCACCTGGTCCGACGGCAAAATGAGCGTGCTACAGATGGCGCAGGCGGCGCAGGCGCGCGGGATGCAGTACATTGTCATCAGCGACCACTCACACGGTTTGGGCATTGTCAACGGCCTGACGCCGGCGCGTTTGTGGCAGCAAGCCGAAGAGATCGCCGCCGCCAACGAAGAAATGGGGCCGGATTTCCGCATTTTGCACGGCACGGAGATGGAAATTAAGGCCGATGGCACGCTCGATTTTGACGATGAGGTGTTGGCGCGGCTCGATTTTGTGACGGCCAGCCTGCACGTGAGCCTGAACCAGCCGCGTGAGCAGGTGATGAAGCGGATCATGACTGCGCTGCACAATCCGCATGTGGATATGGTTGCTCATCCCACCGGGCGGCTGCTGCCCGACCGGCCAGGGGCGGATTTGGATATGGAGGCGGTGCTGGCAACGGCCGTTGCCACCCAAACCATCCTGGAAATCAACGCCAATCCGTCCCGCCTGGACTTGCGCGACAGCCATGTGCGCCGCGCCGTAGAGCTGGGTGTCACCCTGGCGATCAACTGCGACGCCCATCATGTGGACCACTTTGATTTTCTCCATTATGGCATTGCCACCGCGCAGCGCGGCTGGGCTACGGCCGCGCTGGTGGTGAACAGCTGGCCATTGGAAAAGTTTTTGGCCTTCTTGGCAAACAAGGGGAAGTGATTTGTAATTGCGGTATTACCCAATTACGAATTACTCAATTACCAATCCCCACTGACTTTCTTCTAGGAAATTGTTATGGATTCAGGGACAACGGCCGTTATTCGCCAGGCATTAATTGGTTTGGATGAAGAAACGTTGCAGCTGCTGCGGCAGGTGGCCAAGCGCGTGGAATATCCGCCCAACACCACGCTTTGCCACCAAGGTGAGGTGGAGCACGTTTTTTATGTGGTGGTGAAGGGAAATGTGGCTGTTGTGCGTGTTTTAGACAGCGGCGAGGAGCGCATCCTGAACATGGTGGGCAAAAATGGCTACTTTGGCGAGATGGGTCTCATCGACGATTCACCCCGCGCGGCCAACTGCGTCACCATTACCCCCACAACCGTGCTGGAAGTGACAGAGGAAGCGTTTGACAAGTTCGTCAAGAACAGCCCGCCTCTGGCTAATTTGCTCTTGCAGCGCATCTTGTCCAACGCCCGTAATTTGGACAAGATGTACATCGAAGATTTGCAGCAGAAAAATGAGGCGCTAGAGCAGGCTTACGAGCGGCTCAAGGCGGCCCAGGCCCAGTTGGTGCAGCAAGAACGGCTGCAACGCGAGCTGGAGCTGGCGGCCCAGGTGCAGCGCAATCTGCTGCGCGACGATTTGCCCCAATTCCCCGATTATGCCTTTGCGTCTTATCTGAAACCGGCCCGGCAGGTAGGCGGGGACTTTTTCGACGTGCTGGAAATTGATGATGAGCACGTGGGCGTTCTCATCGCTGATGTGGCGGATAAGGGGTTTCATGCGGCCCTGTTTATGGCCGTCACCCGCACCCTCTTTTTGCAAGAGGGGCGGCATTCGCTTTCGCCAGCGGCGGTGGCGTTGGCGGTGCACAAGGGCATGTTTGATGTGGCCAACAACGATGAGGTTTTTCTGACGGCGTTTTACGGGGTGCTGCACCGGCCATCTGGTCGGTTGACCTACATTCGGGCGGCACATGAACGGCCGTTCCTCCTGCGCCCTGGTCGTGAAGTGATGGCTTTACCCGGCGGCGACCGCTTCCTGGGCATGATGCCCGACCTGGTACTGACCGAAGAGACGATTGACCTGGAACCTGGCGACCGGCTGGTGATGTTTAGCGACGGCGTACCCGATGCCGTCAACGAGGCCGAGGAAGGGTACGGCAACCAGCAGCTGGCGGCTGCGGTGGCGAACTGCGGCAATAAAACGGCCGCTGAGATTATTGATTATTTGGTCAAAGATGTGGCCCGTTGGCAGGGCAGCGCCGATCCGTTTGATGACCTTACTTTATTGGTTTTAGAAGCGAAATGAGTTGTAATTCGGTGATTCAGTAATTAAGGCCCATCATTAATTACCCAATTACCCAATTACCCAATTACCCAAATGGCCCGATACCAAATCCCCCCAGACCCCCGAGACCCCAAAAGCGACCCGCCAGAAAAACGGCCGCGTCGCCTCCGTCAGGATGCGCAAGAACCGATCCCCTGGCGCTGGCTTGGTTTGGGGTTGGTGGTGACGGTTATCAGCATTGGCCTGGCGCTGGCGTTGGTAAACGCCTTGCTGGCCCGCCCGCCGCTGGAAACTGTTTCCGTCGAGCCGACGCTCATCATCCTGACCGCGCCGCCCAGCCCGATTCCGTCGCCCACATCGCCGCTGCCCACGCCGAGCCCCATTCCCACCTTCACGCCGATCCCGACGCCGGATACGTCCGTTGCCCCCCCAGAAATCACCGTCGGTTTTACGCCCTCGTGGCCAACACCGATGGCTTTGGCATCAACCTGCGCGGCGGCCCCAGCACCAGCAATGCCCAAATTGATGTGGTGGATGAAGGGACGCTCGTTCTGGTCATCGGCGGGCCAGAGGCAGATGAGGCGAATAATCGGCTCTGGTGGCAGCTTCCAGCTGGATGACGGCACGGAAGGCTGGGCTGTTGGGGAGTTTTGCTGCCTGCGGCGGGGCCATAAAGACGTTACAGTGCAACGTCTCTACGAGGTGATGGAGGCCAACAGTTTATGCGCGGTTGGTTCGTCCAAAATGAGGTCGGTGACGTAGCCACCCGCCAGCGCCGCCCGCAGCCCCGCCAGCTTGTTGTAGCCAGATACCACGCAAATCGATCGCCCCGCCTTGCGAAACAGCTCCAAATTAGGCCCACACGCCCGCTCGTTCAGCGGAATCCCCGCGTAGCTGCCATCCTGCCGGATCATGATGTTGGCGATGTCGCCCACCACCCCCTCCTGCGCCATCTCGGCAAAGTCATTTTCGCGTAGATAGTTGCCCATGTAGGTGGCGCTCATCATTTGCCCCTGCGAGGAGCCGATGGTGAAGAGCAAAATATCCGCCTGGCGATGCAGCTCCAGCACCTGCTGGATGCTGCGCTCGCGCCACAGCGCCTGCTTTGTTTCGGGGTAATCAAAAAAAGTGGGCACGGGGAACAGATGCGCCTTGCCTTCAAAATTGTTGGCAAACTGCGACACCAGCCAGCCCGCATGGTTCACGCTGGGATTGGTGACGATTTCCCCGCCATTGAGCTGCACCACCTGCACCCCCACCAGCGATTTTGGCGTCAGGTTGGCAGCCACCAGATTGATGGTGCCGCCCCAGGCCACGCCCAAAATCATGCCCGATTCGATGGCCTGATTGAGCGTGGTGGCGGCCACTTTGGCCACCCGCTCTTGCCACGCCTGCTCCCCGGCAATTTCTGGCACTGGCACAATCTGTACATCGCTTAATTTGTAGTGCAGCTTGATCGACTCTTCGAGCGTATCGGCCCGGCCGCGAATGTCGTTGATGCGAATTTCGATGAGCCCCTGGCTTCTGGCCCAGCTGAGCAGCCGCGAGACGGTGGAGTGAGAAACTTGCAGCTCAGCGGCAATCGTTTTCATGGGCAGGTTTTGGTAGTAATACATTTGGGCCGCGTGCAGGGCATTTTCTAGCTGTTCTTGTTTGGCATCCATAATTTATTTTGGCTCTTCGCCAAATAGTGTGCATGGGCTTTTATCAAAGATTTCGCAGATTTATCAGATTTTTTAATCTTTTCAATCTGCGAAATCTTTGATGATGAATCATAAAAGCACACTAATTGATGTTGACCCTTTTTTTACCCTTCAATTTCAGGAGGTTGACATCGTTTGTAGGGGGGCGCCCAGAGTGGGCAGACACAAGGGTCTGCCCCTACTAAGTAACCGTTCGTTAATAACATGGTGGTTTTGTACAATTCTGGGCACAACTCAAAATGAGAGGTGCAACCGATGGCAACCAGAGTAGTCTATCAATGCCAATGTGAGAATTGTCAAAAACCCGAATATCATTCAGATAAACAGCATCATCATTTGATGAACCTACTGTTGAGCCGTCTTGATGAGCAACAGCGTCGCTGGTATGTGGCCGTCGAAGCCGAGAAAATCGGACATGGCGGTACAGAATACATGTCCGTGGTGACCGGCATCAATGTCAATACCATTCGCAAAGGGCGGCGAGAAATGGTTCATGACCTGGCCGACCGACCGCATGACCGTGTCCGTGTTGAGGGCGGTGGCCGCAAACCGGTTGAAAAAGAGCCGGAAATCTTGACTGCCCTCAACGAGGTTGTCGCCGATGAGGTTGCTGGCGACCCGATGAGTTCACAGAAATGGGTACGGCTCAGTCTGCTCACCATTGCCCGCCAACTGGCCAGACGACGGTTTCGTATTGGACCGCACACGGTACGGCGCTTGCTGGAAGAAACTGAAATATGGCTTATATGGCAATCGCAAGAGCCTAACTGGACCATCCCATCCTCACCGAGACAAGCAATTTCGCTACATCCGACGCATCAAGAAGTTCTTCTTGGCGGCTGGCTATCCGGTTATCAGCGTGGATACCAAGAAGAAAGAACTCATTGGTAACTTCCTCAACCAGGGACGGAGTTGGTCCCCACAGCCACAGCAGGTCAATGTACACGATTTTCCTCAGGATGCCCTTGGCCGTGCTGTTCCCTATGGCATTTACGACCTGACCCATAACCAGGGTTACGTCTATGTTGGTAGCTCCTACGACACACCAGAATTTGCCGCCTATGCCATTGCCCAATGGTGGGCTGACCCTGACCGCCCGCGCTTTCGCCGCGAAGACAAACTGTTGATTCTGGCTGATGCCGGGGGCAGCAACAATTGTCGTTACTGGCTCTGGAAACAACAGGTTCAGGAACAATTGGCTGACCAGTTTGGCCTTGAGGTCATGATTTGCCATTATCCAACCGGGACTTCCAAGTGGAACCCGATTGAATACCGCTTGTTCAGCCAGATTTCGCGCAATTGGGCGGGCAAGCCGCTTCGTTCTTGGGAAGTCATGCTCAACTGCATCCGTGGCACCGTGACCGAAACCGGACTGCAAGTGAAGGCTTTTCTCGTTGACCGCATCTTTGAGAAGCAGAAAAGGTCACTGCCGATGAGCGAGCTGCCCTCCATTTGTGCCCGCGACCGATTTGTCCAACCTGGAATTACCTTATCAAGCCGCGTCCTTGCTCTGGATGATATTCAACTGTAAAAGTGCTAACTTATTTTTGCATGCTTACTAAACAATCTTTTTTGAACCGCAAAGGGCGCGAAACTGGTCAAGAATTAACAGAAAAGGCGTTGCGTCTTGTGCGCTGAAGCGGTGATTTTGCACATATTTACAAGCCTATTTTGCCGCTTCTTGCAAATTTGTGCAATTGCCGTGATATTTCTTGCAATCAAAACGATAAGTTGGTACTAAGGATAGCGATAGGAAGGGCAATCGAGAACAGTCACCCATCTGGATTTTTGTATGACGGTTTTGGCAGATCGGCAGTCGGACAAGTTGATTTTGGCGCTGGATGTGGGCACGCTGAGTGTGCGCGCCTCGGCGTATGATTTTGCCGGCAATGCCGTGGCTTTTGCCGATCGGCCCGTGGCGCTGCACCAGCTGAGCAGCAGCGAAATTGAGCAAGACGCGGTGGAGATTAACACGGCCGTTCACACCGTCATGCAGCAAGTTTTAGCCGACCCGATTGTGCAGCAGCGGGGCATCGTTTGCGCCGGGCTGGCCAGCCAGCGCTCTAGCATCGTGGCCTGGAACCGCCACACGGGTGAACCATTGACGCCCGTACTCAGCTGGCAGGATCGCCGGGCGGCGGCTTATCTGGAGCCTCTGGCCAGTAAAAGTGTGGCCATTAAAAAAAAGAGCGGGCTGTTTTTGTCCCCGCATTACGGGGCCAGCAAGCTGCGTTGGTTGTTGGACAACTATCCAGAGCTGGAACGGCCGTTGCGCCACAAAGAGCTCATCTTCGGCCCCTGGCTGCCTTTGTCATTGCCAACTTGCTGGAAGGCACGCCCTGCATCGTGGACCACGTCAACGCCTCCCGCACCCAGCTGATGGATTTGCAAAAGCATGAATGGTCCAGCGAACTGCTGGGGCAATTTGGCATTGCCCGCGAACTGCTGCCCGACTGCCAGCCGACGCAATCTTATTTTGGCACCATTCGCGGCACGGGGATTCCGTTAACGGCCGTAAACGGTGACCAAAACGCCGCCATTCACGGCCCCGGCAAGCTGGATGATGGCACCCTCATCGTCAACGTAGGCACCGGCGCATTTGTGCTGCTCTCCACCAACACCCAGCTGATGCAGCACCCCAGCCTGCTGGCCAGCATCGCCAACAGCAGCGCCGACCACGTGACTTATTTGCTGGAAGGTACCGTCAATGGGGCCGGCGCAGCCATCAAATGGGCCACCGATCAGTGGGGCGAAGAGGACCTGACGCCGCAGCTGGCCAGTTGGCTAAGCACAGTAGAAACGCCGCCCGTGTTCATCAACACCATCGGCGGTTTGGGATCACCATTTTGGCGCAGCGAGCAGAACCCTTACTTTTTGCCAAACGGCCAGGTGGAGCCATCGCTGCCAGAAAAAGCGGTAGCCATTGTGGAAAGTATACTTTTTCTTATAGCCATCAATTTGGAGGCGATGAGCAATACCGGGCAAAGCGTCAAGCGCATTCGCATTACGGGTGGATTGTCGGCTTTGGATGGTCTGTGCCAGCGGCTGGCCAATTTAACCCAGCGGGTGGTGGTGCGGCCAGAAGTGAAGCAGGCTACCTCGCAGGGCATCGCCTGGCTGGCGGCCAACCTGTCTGAAGGGTGGCACGATTTGCGGGAAGGGTCACACGTGGATTACTTTTTGCCGAAAGACGGCCGTTCCCTCAAAGCACGCTATCGTCAATTCTGTTCTGAACTCGGTTGGCGTTAATTTTAAGGAGGAGGAACCATTGAAAAAGTTTCTCAAAACAGCTGAAGGGTATCTCTATTTGGCACCCACGCTCATTATTTTGGGCATTTTTGTTTACTGGCCCATCGTCAGCTCCTTCCAGATGAGCCTCACGCGCGTCGCCCCGTTTGGCGGCGCCGTAATTGACGTCGGCCTGGAAAATTACCAGCGCCTCTGGAATGAGCTTATCTCTGGCGGCGAATATTACAACAATCTCAAAGTTTCTTTGTTATTTACCCTGGGCACCGTGCCCACCGGTATCGTAATCGCCGTCGCCCTGGCCATTGCTTTGGCCTATCCGCTGCGGCGCCTCTCCTGGCTGCACCGCCTGCTCATTTTTGTGCCCATCGTCATCAGCAGCGCCGTCACCGGCGTCATTTTTCGCTGGATGTATAACCCGGCCGTCGGTTACATGAACCATTGGATTGGCCTGCTGGGCTTTGAGCCAGTGAACTGGCTCACCTCCAAAGATTGGGCGCTGGTTGCCGTCACCCTCGCCGTTGTCTGGCGGCAGTTGGGCTTTAACGTCATCATCGCCCTGGCGGGGGTGCAAAACATCGATGCCACCTACTATGAAGCCGCCAAGGTGGATGGGGCCAACCTGTGGCATCGCGTGCGCCACATCACCCTGCCACTGCTTTCCCCCACGCTTTTTTTCCTGACCATCATCAACGTCATCAACAGCTTGCAAACCTTTGGCGAAATCAACATTCTTACCGATGGCGGGCCAGGGCAAGCCACCACCAACATGATTTATGCCATTTATGTAGATGCCTTTGTTGGCACGCCATTTAGAGGGTATGCCTCGGCCCAGGCGTATTTGCTGGCGCTGCTCATCGTCATCATGTCCATCATTCAGTTCCGTGGCTTTGGCCGGAGGGTCCATTACTCATGACAATGCCTGCCTCTTCATCCAAACCAAGACGAAAGATTGCTACAACCGATCTGGTCATGCAGATTTTTCTGATAACTGTCGGTTTAATTGTGGCGATGCCGATCATTATTGCCATTTTTACCAGCTTCAAATCGCTGCAAGATATTTCAGCCAACCCCAACACGTTGTTTCCCCGCGAATGGACCTGGGATAACTACATCACGGCCTGGAACGCAACGCCATTCGGCCGTTATTTGCTCAATAGCTTCATTCAATCTGGGATTATTGTGCTGTTCCAGGTGCTGTTCAGCATTTTTGCCGCCTTTGCCTTTTCCTTTCTCAATTTCCGTGGCCGTGATCTGATGTTTTACCTGATTTTGGGCAGCCTGATGGTGCCCTTTCAGCTCACCTTTATCCCCAACTTCATCATGGTAAGTGAACTGCCAGAAAATTGCCGCGCCTTGTTTGGTGAAGGCGCGGCATTTTGTAGCCAGACGGGGGCCAATACGTACTTCGGGCTGACGGTGCCATTTTTGGCCAGCGCCTTTGGCGTCTTTTTGCTGCGGCAATTTTTTATGTCGCTGCCTAAAGATTTGCATGATTCGGCCCAAATTGACGGAGCGAGCAACTTCCGCTTTTTGTGGCAAATTGTGGTGCCGTTGAGCAAAGGCTCTATCAGCGCGTTGTCTATCTTTACATTTTTGAGCGCCTGGAGCCAATATCTGTGGCCGCTCATCATCACCAATGATACCGAAATGCGCACGGTGCAGATTGGCATCCGCTTTTTCCTGGCCAACCAGGAGCGCGGCACCAACTGGGGGGCGCTGATGGCGGGGGCGGTCATTGTCATGCTGCCGACGCTGCTGCTCTTCCTCATTGCCAACCGGCAGTTGGTGAAGGGGATTGCGATGACGGGGTTGAAAGGTTAGTTCAGGTGCGACGTACTTCCAAACTGCGTCGCACCTCTTAAATTTGTTTTTAACACTGGGCGCTAACCCGGGATGTGCCTGGTGAAGAAAAGTTTTGCGGCCACAATTCTGTGGCGCACAAGTTAAATTAAAACGGAGGAACTATGTCAAGAAAAATGCTTAAATATTGGATGCTGTTGTTGGCATTGGCGTTGGTGCTGGCTGCCTGTGGCGGCGGCGACACGGCCGATGAACCGGCAGATGCCGAAGACACCGCAGCTGACACGACGACAGAAGAAACGGCCGTAGACACTCCCAGCGAAGAAGCTGAAGCGCCGGCTGAAGAAGCTGCCGCTGAGGTGGTTACCCTGGAGTTCTGGCACGCCATGGCCGACGACCTCGGCGCTGTGGTAGATGAACTGGTGACCCGCTTCAACGAAAGCCAGGACGGCATTGTGGTAAACGCCACCTACCAGGGCTCCTACGATGACACCTACAACGCCCTGCTGGCCGCCTTTGAGACTGGCACCGAACCGAACATCGTGCAGAACTTCGACCTTGCTTCCCAGACGATGATCGACACGGGCCGCCTGGTTCCGGCTCATGAACTGATGGCCGCCGATGGGTACGACTCCAGCGTCTTTGTGCCTGCTGTTTCCGATTACTACGGCGACGGCACCGGCATGGTGGCGATGGCTTTCAACAGCTCTACCCCCATCTTGTTCTACAACAAGGATATGTTAGCTGCGGCTGGCGTTGAGCCACCGGCGGAAGGCACCAGCTGGTCTTTCAGTGAAATGTTGGCTGCCTGTGACGCCATCCAGGCCAGCGGCGAAACCGAATACTGCATCGCTTTGGGCCAGGTTGGCTGGTACTTCGAGCAGATTTTGGCCAACAGTGGCGGTTTGTACTTCAATAATGATAACGGCCGTACCGCTCGCGCGACCGAAGTTGCCTTCAATCAAGGCGTGGGCGTCGATGTCTTCGACTTCCTCACCGGCCTGATTGCCGACGGCTACTCCCCAACCTGGGCAACACCTGGACCGACACCGACACCGTCTTCCTGGCTGGCGAAGCGGCCATGATGTTCGACTCCACCGCCGGTACCCGTGGTTTGCAAGACGGCGCTGAGTTTGAAGTTGGTACCATGTACATCCCCTACGCCGACAGCGCGGGCGACCGCAATGGCGTGGTGATTGGTGGCGCTGCTTTGTGGCTCATCGACTCTGGCGACGAAGCGACCAACGCCGCCGCCTGGGAGTTCATGAAGTTCATGGCTGGCGAAGCGCAGCAGGTAACCTGGCACACCGGTACCGGCTACTTCCCGGTACGCACCGACATCAGCGGCAATGCCGACCTGACCGCCTTCTGGAATGAGAACCCGAACTTTGTCACCGCCATCAACCAGTTGGGCAGCACCAAAACCATGTTGGATGACGGCAGCCCGAACTACGCCGTGCTGGGTGGCCGTGCGGGACCGTCTCCGGCGATCCGTCGTCTGATTGTAGAGGCTTACAGCTCTGTGCTGGATGACGGCATGACGGCCCAGGAAGCCCTGGACGCCGCTGCCGACAAAGCCAACCAGGAACTGTCTGACTACAACTCTTTCTTTGAATAATCTCCCGGTTTTAGCTTAAAAAAGGTGGCAGATCGATTTCGATCTGCCACCTTTTCCCTTTTGTAGTCATGGCTTTTCTTAGCGGCTGTACGTACAACTTAGGACTTACGCAGTTGCTCCGGCTGGTCTCCTGACCGAGCCGATGGTGGCACGGTGAGGACATCGGCCACAGCCCTTGAAGTGCGTAACGCCTACAACTGTTATTCCCGCGAAGTCGGGAGCGACAGCGAGTAAGGTTTTGTGTGTTAAGCAAGCATGGTTACTGGATGTTTTTGAATGTTTAGACACTTTTGGCGGCAGCTGAAACCACTCATTCTTTTCTTGCTGCCACTTTTACTCTTAGCCTGTAACGGGGCCAACCAGACGGAGCAGCCAGAAATGATGGCTTCTGACGCGACAGCTTTAACTTTTATTGGCACCGGCAACTTGCCGCCCGGTTTTGATGCCGAGGGGCACCGTGGGGCGCGGGGCTTACGGCCGGAAAACACGCTGCCAGCCTTTGAAACCGCCCTCGATTTGGGGGTGACGACGCTGGAGCTGGATTTGCATTTTACCCAAGACGGACAGGTGGTGGTGTGGCATGATCCAATCATTGATGACACGAAATGCCACTTACCAGACGATCCGGCCGATCCTGAAGCGCCGGACCCGCGTAATCCGCTGCGGCGCATTTTTATCAGCCAGCAGCCATTGTCGGTGGTGCAGTCGTACGTTTGTGATTTGAACCCGGAGCGTGACCGTTTTGTGGCGCAAACGGCCGTTTCCACCCCCCTCGCTGGCCACGACTACCGCATCATCACCCTGGCCGAACTGTTCGATTTTGTCGAGCAATATGCCAACTCGCCGCTGAAAACTGAAGCGCAGCGCAACAACGCCGCCACCGTGCAGTTCAACATCGAAACCAAGCGGGAGCCGGATAGCCCGGAAAACATTGACGACGGCTTTACCGGCGGTGCAGCGGGGCCGTTTGAGCTGGCGATTTTGGAGGTGGTGAACGGCCGTTCCCTCACCTCCCGCGTCATCATCCAAAGCTTTGATCACCGCTCCCTGCGCACCATCCGCGACATCGACAGCGAGATTCGCCTGGCCGCCCTGACCACCGGCGGCGAAGCCAAGCTAGACGTCTACGCGGCCTACAAATTCAACATCTGGTCGCCCAACCAGCGGGACGTCACGGCCGAATTAATCACCAAAGCGCACGACGAAGGCTTGCTCGTCATTCCCTGGACCGTCAACGAAACCGCCGACATGCAGCAGCTGATCGCCTGGGGCGTAGACGGCCTCATTTCCGATCGGCCCGATCTCCTGTTAAACTTGCCTTGATGAAAACTTTAAGTTGGTGGGAACGCTTTAGCAAATATGCATCTTTTCCCCTCCCCCTAGCCGCCTCCCGCCGGGAGGGGGGATCAGGTCCCCTCCCCCGCTGGGGGAGGGCTAGGGAGGGGGCTAGCCATCGCCGCAAACCCTCTCTGCGTAACTCTGTGCCTGCTCTGTGTCCCTCTGTGTTCCTTCTTCTTCTCCTTGCCGCCTGCCAACCAGCCCCAGAACCAGACCCCGTCTTACTCACCCGCGAATTTGCCAACGGCCTGCTGAACCCCGCCGGCATGGCTGAAATGCCCGACGGCGCTGTTTTGGTGGCCGAAGAAGGCACGGGCAATGATGATTTTTCCGCAGGCGTCTCGCTGATTTTGCCAGACGGGCAGGTGGGGCGGCTGATTAGCGGCTTGCCCAGCGGGCGCGATTCCGGCGATTTGTCCGGGGTGCCCTTTGTGAAATTGTCGCCAGACGGCCGTACCCTCTACACGTCCCACTTCAACCTCGGCGCACTGTACGCCTTGCCCGCCTCCGGCAGCTTTGCCCTGCCCGAAACCCCGTTCACCGCCGAAAACATGACCCGACGGATGCTGCCGCTCAACAACGTCCAGCTCATCAACCCGTTCGACATGACCTTCGACGCCAACGGCTTCCCCGTGGTGAGCGACGCCAGCGGCAACGGCGTGGCCAAAGAAACGGCCGACGGCACCACCCGCTTTTTCCACCGCTTCTCTTCGATCAAAGTGGAGAATGGCAGCATCGATCCCGTGCCGACGGGCATCGAGCGGGTGGGGCGCGAATATTTTGTGACCCTCTTCGGCGGCTGCCCGTACCCCGCCAACAGCGGCCAGCTGGTCGCCATCGACGAGGATCGCCACGAGCGGATTGTGGTGGACGGGCTGAACATGCCCATCGACGTAGCTCAAGGAGCCGATGGCACCCTCTGGCTGCTGGAATTTGCCCGCTTCCGGCAGGATGCTTCCTGCTTTAGCGGTTCCGGCTACCTGGCCAACAGCGGCCGTCTCAGCCGCGTCTCCACCAACGGCCAGCTGGAGCTGGTGCTGGACGGGCTCAATTTCCCCACCTCGGTGCTGCCCCGCGCCGACGGCTCGCTGCTCATCAGTCAGGTGTTTGAGGGCAACATCATCGAGCTGTATTGGGGTCAGCCGGAAGCAGAGAGCCTGTCGGCTCCGATCACTAGCGAGGCTTTGGCCACAACACGCCAGGAATTTGACGATTTGGATGCGATTTTGCGTGTCGTGGTTGAGCAGCAGGGATTACGGCCGTATCCCACCAGCACTCTCCCTGAAGATGATCCTGCCCTGGTGAAATTGGGCCAACAGCTCTTCTTCGACCCCGTGCTCTCTGGCGATCAGAACATCAGCTGCGCCACCTGCCACCATCCCGCCCTGGCCATGGGCGACGGCCGGGCGCTGCCCATCGGCACGGGTGGGGAAGGGTTGGGGCCGCAGCGGGAATTTGTAGAGACGGTCAATTTGGGTGCTGAGGAAGCCAATCTCACCGTCAACAATCCGTTCATCGGCGCGTTTGTGCCGCGCAACTCGCCCACCATTTTGAACAGCGCCCTGCTGCCCGTGCAGTTTTGGGACGGCCGTGTCGATGGCTACGCCGGCGTCGTCACCACGCTGGAGGATGAGGTGAACCAGCGCCAGCTCACCGACGCGCTGGCGGTGCAGGCGATGTTCCCCGTCACCAGCCTGCACGAGATGGCCGGGGCGACGCTGGGCCACCTGCCGCCCGAAGCAATCCGGCGCGACTTGATGAGCCGTCTGTACGAAATTCCTGGCTACACGGAGCAGTTCGCCGCGCTGTTTGGCACGCCGGAACCGGACATTACGGCCGTTGTCCTGGCCATCGCCGCCTTTGAACGCCAATTTATCACCACCGCCGCCCCGTGGGATGATTATCTGGCCGGGGACACATCGGCGCTGACCGAACAGCAGAAGCGCGGGGCGCTGCTTTTTTATGGGGAGGCGAATACGGCCGTTAACTGCGCCACCTGCCACGCGGGCGATCTGTTCACCGATTTGCAGTTTCACAACCTGCTGGTGCCCCAGTTGGGGCCGGGCAAGGGGCACGGGCCAGAAGGGCGGGACGATTGGGGCCACGCCGCCGTCACCTTCGACGCCCGCGACCGCTTCACCTTCCGCACCGCGCCGCTGCGCAACGTGGCGCTGACCGCGCCTTACTTCCACAGCGGGGCGTACCCCACGCTGCAAACCGCCATCGCCCACCATGCGGACATGCACGGCATGGCCAACAGCTACGACCCCAGCCAATTTTTGCCGCCCGCCTTTTACAGCAGCGTACGGCCGTACAATCCCCAAGACCAGCTCACCACCGCCGCCCCCGAACTGATCAACGGCTTGCCGCTGACGGAACAGGAAATCGCCGATTTGGTCGCTTTTTTGCAGGCGCTCACCGATCCGGCGGCGGTTGATTTGCGCGAATTTATCCCCGAAGCGGTGCCCAGCGGGCTGCCTTTGGACCCGGTGCCGACGGGGTTGACCGTGCCGGATGGGGTGGCGGATGGCGGGGGAACGGCCGTTTCCGACACCGCGCCCGATCCTACCGCCATCACCCAGCTGCAATTTACGAATGTGGCCGCCCAGGCCGGGCTGAACTTCCAGCACGGCGCGTTCCAAACCGCCATCTTTGCCGATCCGGCCGCGATGATGGGCGCGGGGCTGTGCTGGATCGACTACGACCAGGACGGCTGGCAAGATTTGTACCTGGTGAACAGCCACGCCGAGGATGAGATCGATTACTGGCAGGCGAACGGCGGTTTGCCAACCAATGCCCTGTTCCGCAACCAAAATGGGCAGTTCAGCGACGTTGCCGCCCAAACCGGCACCAATCTGGCGCTGCGCGGCAACGGCTGCATCGCCGCCGACTTTAATTTGGACGGCTGGTCCGATCTGTTTGTGACGGCCGACGGCCCCAACAAGCTGCTCTGGAACCAGGGGGACGGCACCTTTGCCGAAGGCGCGGCGGCCGCTGGCCTGGCCGCACCGGAGTGGAACAGCGCCGCCGCCGTCGCCGACGTCAACGCCGACGGCTGGCCCGATCTGTTTGTGGGGGCGTACATCAGCCTGCAAAACCAGATTCCCCACCCCAGCGGCGCGTTCCCGCAGGATTATTACGGCTTGCCGGACCGGATGTACGTCAACAACGGCGATGGCACTTTCCGCGAAGTGACCATCGAAGTTGGGTTGGCGCGTGAAGAGCGGGCGCTGGGGGCGATTTTTAGCGATCTGGACGACGACGGCCGTTTTGAACTGTACATCGCCAACGATGGCCAGCCGAACCGGCTGTATACGGCCGTTCCCGACAACAGCCCCGCCGGATTCCGCTTTGCCGATTTGAGCCTCAGCGCCGACATTGGCGACTCTGGCAGCGGCATGGGGGTGGCCGGTGGCGATTATGATGGCGACGGCCGTTTCGACCTGTTTGTCACCAACTGGGAAGCAGAACTGAACGCCCTCTACCGCAACGAGATCGACGAGCGGGGCGAGCTGGTGTTCCGCTACAGCACCTACCGCATCGGCATCAGCGGCCTGGGCAGCAACATGACCGGCTGGGGCACCCACTTTGCCGACTTCGATCAGGATGGGGACGTGGATTTGCTGACGGTAAACGGCCGTGTTCCCATCTCCAATTTTTCCACCGACGCCGAGCTGGTGCGCTTTTACGGCAACATGCAGCAGGAAGGCAAGCCGGGCCAGTTCCGTGAATGGACGCGCCCCGTCGGCCTCCATGAGGACGGCGTGGGGCCGCTGCTGGCTCGCGGCAGCGCCGTGGCCGACTACGACAATGACGGCGACCTGGACGTGGCCATCAACACGATTGGCGGCGTGCCTGCGCTGCTGCAAAACAGCGGCGCGGCGGGCAACTGGCTGCAAATTGAGCTCAACGGCTTTTATCCTGGCGCGCTGGTGGAAGTGGAATTGGCAGACGGCCGTATCCTGCGGCGCGAATGGCACGTGGGCAGCAGCTATTTGGCGTCTGAAGATACGCGGCTGCACCTGGGGCTGGGCCAGTTTAGCGAGGCAGTGCGGGTGCGGGTGACGTGGGCCGATGGTGTGTGGGAGGAAACGGCCGTGCCCGCCAACCAGCTGCTCAAACTTCCCTGATTTTAACCACAATTTTTCCCAACGAATCGAGGCCATGATGGATAAACCCACAACCTGCGATCTTTTCGCATCTCTTTTTGCCCCCAAATTTTCCCGGAAACTGCGCAAGAGAATCTCTGCCTATTCAAACGTTTCCGGGAAAATGTCGCGTAGCCGAGGTTTATCACGCTGAGCTAAATCTGCCGCAAAGATCTTGGCTCAATGAACGGAAAAAACGCAAACTTGACCAATTTTAGAGGAACCACCTTATGCTTGAGACCATTCAGCAGTCGGTAAAGCATCACGATCAGTACCAGATTGAGATCAAGCTGGATTATGAACTGCACGCCGACCAAAAAAACCGTTATCAGATTGCCACCTACTTTTTTGTACCGCAAAGCCTGGGCATTACGCCAGAAACGTATCCCCGGCAAACGTTTTACCAGGACGTGCAAAGCCACATTCGCCTGAAAACGCCCAGCCTGAACCTGCGCGAGTTTGCCGATGGGGCGCGATCGCCGCTGCGCAATATTGAGGCGATTGTGCAGAAGCCGGGCTGGTTGGGGGATACGGCCGTACACGACCAGCTCATCACCCAAATGAAGCTGCTCAGCGCCATGCTCAAAAGCGCCCTGCGCGAGCATTTCATCCTCATCGAGCGGCGCGTAGCCGAAGTGCAGGCCACACCGCACGGCAAAACACATTATCTGGTGCACAACCTGGTAGATGAATTTATTGCCGAAACAGCACGGGTTACCGAGCGCTACCGCAGCTTGCTGGCCGATTTTAACCTGCCCCATGTGCCGCCCGCCGTGTTTACCGCTTTCCTCTTCACCGATGAATCGCTCAGCATTCTCTTCGAAGAGAGTGCCGTCGAGATGTTCCAAATTGTGGATGAATATTTGAAGAAGACTAACCGAGAAGATTATAAACATGCGTTGAGCGAGCTGACCAGCCGGGAAACCAAATACCGCAAAACGCGAGGTTACGAATCTATTTTAGAAACGGGCGGCAACAATGAGACTTACCTGTATCGCGCCTCAATCCTAAAAAAGTATGCCTCTAGTGTTCTATTCCTAAATATAGATGTGCAGCCAGACGGAAAATATTGGGAGCAGTTGATATTGTCTTTTGCGGCGGGGTTGGCGATGGTGTTTGCAACGGCCGTTGCCTTCTATTTCCAATCGCGCTTTGGCAACTTTACCCTGCCCTTTTTTCTGGCCCTGGTCATCGGCTACATGTTCAAGGATCGCATTAAAGAAATTAGCCGCATCGTTTTTTCGCGTCATCTGGAAAAATACCTGTTTGACCGGCGCATTACCATTCGTACCCAAGACCGTCAGTATCGCCTGGGTACATTGCGCGAAAAAGTGCGTTTTATAAATGAAGACGATGTGCCGCTCTCTGTGCTGCGCGCCCGTAACCGCGATCATATCACCGATATTTCTAATGAAGGGCGAGGGGAATATATCATCTGCTACACCAAGGAGATTGAGCTGCAAATCAAGGACCCAGAAAAGGTGCTGCCTGGCTTTCCAGAAATCAACGGAGTCAACGATATTTTACGCTTTGACATCCGCCACTTCCTCAAAAAAATGGCAGAACCGGTACAAGAACGTTACCTTATTCAAAATGGCGAGCTGCTACCGCTGCTCTGTCATAAGGTATACCATGTCAATTTGATTGCTCGCTACAAAACGGTGCAGCCTGGCATTAACAAAGAAAACCGCCATCTGCGCCTGATTCTAAATCAGGCTGGCATTCGGCGGCTGGAAAAAGTGCCGCACCTGTAGAGACCTTGCATTTGTGAATAAAAAATAAATCAGGTAATGTGCTCCGGCCGGTCTCCTGACCGTGCCGGCTGGTGGCGCGGTCAGCAGACCGGCCACAGCGTTACGCGATTATTTACTTAAACTACAATTGCAACGTCTCTACAATTTTGACACCGAATCCCCCAGGCGAATCGTGCCTGGCTGCACCACTTTGGTGTTGATGCCGCGCAGGTGCAGCTGCTTGCCCTGGGGCGAATTGACAAATTTCATGGCGTCTTTGCCAAAACGGGCCACAAATTTTTGGCAGCCTGTATGGGGCAGGGCGGTTACTTCTACCACCGCTTCGCCAATTCCAAGCCGCGTGCCTGGGGGGATGTTTTCCACGCTGAGATCAAAATCCACATACAGCTGATCGCCGGCCAGGGGCCAGCGGTCGCGGCTTTGGGCCACCAAATCAGCGGCGCGGCTGTTCATCAGCGTGAGCTGCGCGTCTGGATTGGCTGTCCCATCGGGCATCGATTTACTGCCGCGAGCCTGCCAGTTGTCGCCGAGCAGGCCAACGGCCGTTTCCAACACCCCTTCAGGCAGCAGTTCGCGTTTGTCGGTGAACGGCCGTCTCACAATCATCTCCAGCACCCCCCCATCTCGCGGCGACTGCCGAATGTGATCCAGACCCGCTTCCAATTCCGCCATCGTTAAATGCTTTATCGTCATGCGCTCTCTCCTTGATGAACCAGACCCAGCGATGCTGCCAGATCGTAATAACGCGTTGCGCTCGCCTTATCCCCATTTTGCTCATGCGCATACCCCAGATTGACGTAAAGCGAAGGCAAAAAGCTCTCTACCAGAGCCGGATCTGCTTGTGAGGCCTGTTCCAGCGCCGTGCCGTGCCAAAAAAGCAGCGCCTCAGGCGTTTGGGCCAAATGCCCCACGTAATGGGCGGCGATGCACTTTTCGTATGCCCCTGTGGCGCAATTCCACGCCTCAGCAAATCGCTGCCGCGCTTCTTCAACCCGCCCTTCAAACTCTAACTGCGTCCCTTCGGCGCACAATCTTACGCTTGGTCTGTGTAAATCCATGAGTCGCCTTTTAATTCGCGCTCGGCGGTAAGGTGAAATCGAACAGCTCTGGCGCAATAATGCCATCGCAGATTTTGGTGACGGGGCCAATGAGGGTGCCATAGAAATTTTCATCCAGCGAGACGGCCAGCGTGCCACCGGGCATGTGAACCGTCACGATGTTATCGCACAAACCTAGCCGGTGGGCAACGGCCGTTGCCGCCGTACTGCTGCTGCCAGACGCAATCGTATAGCTGGCCCCCGCTCCCAAATCTCAATCTGAATATTCTGCCGATCCCGCACATATAAAAACTGCACGTTGGTACGGCGCGGGAACAAAGGTGAATGTTCGATGAGAGGCCCATAGGCGTGAGCCAACGCTGCGGTTGGTGGCGAATCCAGCAAAACAACGCAATGCGGATTTCCCAACGTGGCCGCACAAAAGCGAAACGTGCGATCCCCCACACGCATCGTTTCATTTAGCACCTCCCGTGCCAGGCCCGTTACAGGGATGGCCTCACTGTTAAAACGCACCTGACCCATAGCCACCTGAATGGTCTGCCTATCTGCGGCAATCGTACAGGTAACTGGCCCACCCAAAGTTTCCACTGTAAACGGATCGTGCCCTACATGGCCACTGTCCAACAAATATCGGGCGAAAATTCGCAAACCATTCCCGCTTTTTTCCGCATCACTGCCATCTGGGTTGTAAATGCGCAAGCCAAAGTCACACAATTTGCTGGGCAATGGCCCCCACAAAATACCGTCAGAGCCTACCCCAAAATGTGGATGGCATATCGTACGAATGCTGTTTTCTGTTAGCGGATCGGGAAAAGTGGCCGGATCAATAACGATGTAAATGTTGCCTAAACCATGATATTTCGCAAATTTCATTTTTTTACCTTCGCCAAAAGCGTCTGATATGCTCCCTTGTCACCCTGCTATCCCTTCAGGTTCCCCTAAATGCCCCTTGTTTGACATCCACAGTTGTTATTCGTATAATTCTAACACCATTTCACATGGTTAAGAGAGAAGAAGAGAAATCTCAATATGGCGTATAAACGCAATCTCCAACAATAATCTTGATTGCTTGAAAACCACCTCTTGCATACTTGCTTGGAGGGTGGTTTTTTTTGCTTCTTAATAATTGTGAATTTGCCCACTCATTTTCTGGAACTTTCCATGAAGTGAGCGTTACCCTTGTTTACTACAATAGTGGGTGGCATTTACCAGTTCAAATGCGGCTGGCTATTGTTTAAATTGTCATTGGCAATTGCCATTGCAGTTGGTTTTTACTCATTTTATGTCAAATCGTTTGTTAATGGTTTGGCACAATCTTTACGAGGAGAATACCTATGAAGAAAACCTTATCTCTCATTTTGCTCCTGTTCGTGGCCGGCATGGTTGCCGTTGCCTGTTCAGGACCAGCCGAAGTGGTAGAAGTAACCCGCGTGGTTACCGAAACCGAGGTTGTTGAAGTTCCCGGTGAAACTGAGGAGACCGTTGTTGAGGTCACCCGTGTCGTCACCGAAACTGTAACCGAAACGGTTGTCGAAGAGGTCGTTGTTGACCCCACCAGCGAAGAAGAAGCAAACCGCACTGGTGGTTGGTTAGACACGATCATCTTTGTTGAAGAACCGAATCAGGATTCCGCAATCGCCCGTTTGGCTGCTGGCGACATCGACATGTTTGCCGATGACGTAGGCGGTCAGGCCGCTGTACAGGCTATCGCCGATGCCGGTAACATTACCTCCGTTACCCAGTACGGTCTGTACGACGAAATGTTCTTTAACAATGGTGCTTGTGCCGATGAGAACCTGCTGAATCCCTTCAACAACCGTGCGATCCGCGAAGCAATGAACTGGGCTATCGATCGCGATTTTGTTGCTGATGAACTGTATGGTGGTTTGGCTGTACCGAAATACACCCCAATTTCTGAAGCGGGTGCTGACCGTGGGCGTTATGCTGCTGTCATTCGTTCTCTCGAAGCAAAATACGCCTACGATTTTGACGCTGCCAACGCAGTTGTTACCGCCGAAATGGAAGGCCTGGGCGCAGAATTGGTTGATGGCAAATGGACCTTTGCTGGTGAACCGATCACGCTCATCGTTCTTATCCGTATCGAAGACACCCGTCTGGAGATTGGT
Source organism: Candidatus Leptofilum gracile (assembly GCA_016713825.1). Taxonomy (GTDB): domain Bacteria; phylum Chloroflexota; class Anaerolineae; order Promineifilales; family Promineifilaceae; genus Leptofilum; species Leptofilum gracile. The sequence goes on from JADJOJ010000012.1 coordinate 83,757, forward strand.
AACTACTTTGCCAATCAGCTGGAAGCCATGGGTTTCACCGTTGAACGCGTTGAGCGTACTTCTGGCGAACTGAGCCCGCTGTGGATCAGCTCTGACCCGGCCGAATGTCAATGGCACGTTTACACTGGTGCCTGGAGCCAAACGGCAATCGCTCGTAGCGATACCGATCAGTTCGACTTCTTCTACACCGCTCGCGGTGTGCCGTGGCCGTCGTGGCAGGTTTACGAACCAACCCCAGAATTTGATGCACTGTCTCTGCGTCTGTTCAACAATGATTACACCAATCTGGACGAACGCGCAGCTCTGATGGAAGAAATTCTGCCGATGGCGCTTGAAATGTCCACCCGCGTTTGGATCACCAGCCGTACCACGTTGGTGCCGTTCAGCAACGAAGTGTCGGTAACCACCGACCTGGCTGCTGGTGTTAGCGGTGCTGGTATCTGGGCTAAGACCGTTCGCTTCGTTGACGAAGTTGGTGGCTCTATGACCATTGCGCTGCCCTCTGTCTTCACCGAGCCGTGGAACCCGATTGGTGGTTCTAACTGGGTCTTCGACAACATGGTGAAACGCGCTATTGGTGAGCAAGGTCTGTACACCGACCCGAACACCGGTATTGCCATCCCGAACCGTATCGAGAGTGCTGAAGTTGTGGTACAAGAAGGGTTCCCGGCTGGCGTTTCCCCGTCTTCTGACTGGATTACGCTGAGCTTTGCACCCGAAATCATTGTGCCCGATGACGCCATCGCTGGTTGGGATGCTGTCAATCAAACCTTCCTGACTGCTGCTGAAGTTTATACTGAGACGCAAACGGCCGTCTTCAAGAGCACCGTCACCTACCCGGCTGACCTGTTCGATACCATCACCTGGCACGATGGCAGCCCGCTCAGCCCGGCTGACTTCGTAATGGGCATGATCATCACCTTTGATCTCGGTAACCCAGACAGCCCGTACTATGATGAATCCCTGGCGCCAAACCTGGCCCAATTCCTCTCTGCTTTCCGTGGCACGCGCGTCGTTTCCACCGACCCGCTCACCATTGAATATTACGCCAACAATGCTCAGCTCGATGCTGAAAACATGGTTGTTTCCTGGTGGCCAACCTATTCTTATGCTGACGGTGCCTGGCACAACATGGCTCTGATGCTTCGTGGTGAAGCCAATGGTGGGTTCGCCTTCACGCCCGACAAAGCAGAAGCTAACGAAATCGAACGTACCAACATGATCGCTGGTCCGTCCCTGGAAGTATTTGCCACTGAGCTGGCTGCTGCTACAGAAGAAGGTTTCATCCCGTACGCTGCCACCCTCGGCCAATACATCACCGCCGATGAAGCTGCTGCTCGTTACGCCAACCTGGCTGAGTTTGCTCGTCGCTACGGTCACTATTACCTGGGTACAAATATCTACTACCTCTCCGGTGTCTTCCCGGTTGAAGGTCAGGCAATCTTGACCCGCTACGCTTCCCATCCAGATTCGGCAAGCCGCTTTGCTGGCTTCTCTTCCCCTGCTCTGGCAGTGGTTGAGCTAGACGGCCCAAGCCGCGTTACCATCGGTGAAGAAGCTGCCTTCGATGTCTTCGTTGACGTCTTTGGTGGTCCTTATCCTGCCGCCGACATCAGCACTGTTACCTACTTGCTCTTCGACGCAACGGGTGCACAGGTTGATTCTGGTGAAGCAACTGTTGTTGAAGATGGCCTCTGGGAAGTTGTCCTCAGCGCAGAAACCACCGAAGCTCTGGCAGAAGGTTCTAACCGGATTGAGGTAGTTGTCGTTTCTAACCTGGTCGCCCTGCCAAGCCTGGGTGAATACCAGTTCGTAACGGCTCCATAAAGTTAATTGGACCTCATTGAAGTGCAATGGGCTTTTCTAAACAAGATGCAGCCCATTGCACTAACCTAAATAGGCATATGCCGATTTAGACCTTTTTCAGGTTGGAGGTGGTTTTTTAACTGCTTCCAACCTGTTCTTTCTGTCCTGAATTTTGAAGAAAAATTAGCAAGGAAAGGGTAACTTTATGAGTCAAGAAGCCTTTAATCTTGATGTAGAAGTGGATGTAGAATCCATTGAATCTTCATCCCGTAAAGCCCGTTCGGAAACCGTTAAGCGACTTGCTCGTTATACAGGCCTTAAGCTTATTGCGTTGTTTCTAACCGTCGTGGCTGGTGTGTATATCACCATCATCATTGCCAACATGGGTGGGCATGTAGACGAAATTCGTCGTGGTGTCATTCGGGAACAAACAGTTCTCGCCCTTAACGCAGATCTGCAGTTTCGGCAGCTGCCTGAAGCAGAGCGTACAGCTATTCTAGATGAGCGCATTGCCCTTGCTGAGAAACGGTTTGGTCTGGATCAGCCATTCATTTTGCGCAGTTTCAGATATCTTACCGAAGCACTCACGCTAAATTTGGGTTTTTCTGAGTTTCTCATTAGCGATAGTGGTTCTAGACTCGTTCGAAACATCATTCTTGAACGTTTGCCTTCTACCTTGGTGCTGTTTGGTACCGGCAACTTAATTCTCTTTTTTGCCAGCCTTTCTGTTGGTCTAGGTTTATCTCGCCGATATGGCAGTTTTTGGGATAAATTCATATTGGGCATGGCCCCAACTTCGTCTGCACCCGGCTGGTTTTATGGGCTATTCCTTATTCTCATTTTTGCGAGTATTTTGGGTTGGCTGCCATTTGGTGGCATGGTAGATGCCCCACCCCCTGAAAACCCCCTGGATTATGCGCTCAGCCTTATGCGACACATGGTTTTGCCAATTGGGGCAATCGTCATTAATGCCATTTTCCTGAACGCATACACTTGGCGTACTTTTTTCCTCATCTTCTCCAGTGAGGATTATGTTGATATGGCCAAGGCAAAAGGGTTGACCGATAAAATGATCGAAAGACGATATATCTTACGGCCGACTTTGCCCAATATCATCACAAGCTTTGCCTTTCTCCTGATCAATCTGTGGACAGGCGCTATCATTTTGGAAACCGTGTTCAACTGGCCAGGAATCGGTGAGCTTTATTTCAGATCGATTGGAGCCTTCGACACGCCTGTAATCCTGGCAAACATTGTTGTTTATGCCTACCTACTTGCATTAACAGTTTTCCTATTGGACTTTATCTACGCGCTTGTTGATCCGCGCGTGCGCGTTGGGCAGAAAGGGGAATAAACATGAATGCAGTTTTAATTAACCTCAAAAAACTAAGACAATATCCCTCGGCCATTATTGGGTTGATCATCATTGGGTTGTTGATCCTGATGGCTTTTATCACGCCCATCATTATTCCCTACAGCGAAGCCGTTCGGTTATGGCGTGGTGGTGAAGACATTTGGGCTGAGTATCCCCGCAATGCCTGGCCAGTATGGCAAAATTGGTTTAGCGATATTCAACGCCCCGAAACCATCGTCTTTAAAAGCACAGAAGGGGATGGGAATCCCACCTTTGAGAACCTATCTGCCGATACGCGTGAAGTAATCTACACCTATGAATTCGATTATCAGTATGATGAGTTTCCTCCGGAGCTGATCGTATTCTTTAATGCGACGTTTGACGAAAAGCAGCCCCATGTGGAGATGCTTTGGTATACGCCAGACGGCCGTGAAATACGCGCTGGGGAATTTTCGCCATCAGCCTCTTCATCATTCCGCTTTGCTCAAGATAGTCGCTTGCAGCGGCGTCTAGAACGTGAAACGGGTATTAGTGAAGTAACCGCAGAAAAAGGCCTGTTTGACGATCCAACGCAAGACGGTTTGCAAGTGCTAAAAAGGCACTTACAAGCTGAAATTGTCCGTTTTGTTGTTTGAGCCTGATTCGGCGGTTGACACAACTTTTGTAAGCTATGGTTTGGTCCACGGAATTGCCGGTACTGACCATCGGCGGCGTGACTTAGCCGTTGCTCTACTATGGGGCACCCCCATTGCCATGTCTTTTGGACTCATTGCTGCTTTGGGTACCACCATTGCGTCTTTGTGTATCGCGGCCGTAGGTGTTTGGTATGGCGGAATTTTGGATGCAGTTATCCAGCGCATCACAGAAGTGAATAACATCATCCCCTTACTACCAATTTTGATCATGGTCGGAACGTTGTACTCTCGAAGTATCTGGTTAATGCTCGGTTTGGTCATTGTTTTCAGTATTTTTGGTCTTTCTATCAAAACTTACCGCGCTACCTTCTTGCAAGTCAGAGAGTTAGCCTACATTGATGCCGCACGTGCCTATGGCGCAAGCAATATGCGTATAATTTTCCAGTATATGATTCCCCGGCTATTGCCCTTAGTGATTCCAGGTATTGTTTCGCTGGTTCCTGCGTTTGTGTTTCTTGAGGCATCGTTAGCCATTTTGGGTCTGGGTGATCCTATTCTTCCCACTTGGGGTAAATTGATTTCTGATGCAAGAAATCAGGGCGCTTTGTTTAATGGGTTCTACTACTGGATTATTGAACCGGCTGCATTAATGATGTTGAGTGGTGTCGGGTTCGCTATGGTAGGTTTTGCCCTAGACCGCATCTTTAATCCTCGATTACAGGAGCTTTAGTTGTATGGAATCAGCAAGCAATCATGATCTCCTTGTTGTAAAAAACCTGCGCTTACATTTTAAGGCGAGGGCAGGTGTTGTTCAGGCCGTAGATGGTGTTGATTTTAAGTTGAGAAAAAATCAAGCGACCGTTGTTATTGGTGAGTCGGGCTGTGGTAAAAGTTCTTTAGCCAAAGCAATTTTACGTCTGCTTCCTCGTAATGTTGATACATACGATGGCCAGGTTTTGCTGAATGGTAAGGATATCATGCAGTACAACACCGAGACCTTTCGTAGAGAAGTGCGCTGGAAGAAAATATCGATGGTGCCTCAGGCGGCGATGAATGCGCTAAACCCCGTAATGCGGATTGGGGATCAGGTAGCAGAGCCAGCGATGATCCATATGGGATTGTCGAAGGACGAAGCGTTGAAAAGCGCTTTGCAAATGTTTGAGCATGTAGGCGTCCCTGTTGATTTTCTGCATCGTTATGCTTTTGAGCTGAGTGGTGGAATGCGGCAAAGAGCTGCGCTTGCGATGTCGCTAATTACTTTACCTGATCTGGTCATATTGGATGAACCAACTTCAGCGCTGGACGTACTGACCCAAGCAAATATCATGAATTTGATGAAACGCGTTAAGCAAGAGCTTGAGACGAGTTTCATTTTAATTACCCATGATATTGCTACGTCTAGCGAATTGGCCGACAGCGTTGCGGTGATGTATGCGGGACAAATTGTAGAGGTTGGGGATGCACATAGTTTCTTTGCCGAACCTTTGCACCCATATTCTAAAAGCTCATGGCCAGTGTGCCACGTTTGCGAGAGACAATAGAGCCGGAATTTATTACGGGCCAACCGCCTAGTTTGTTGAAGCCGCCAATTGGCTGTCGTTTTGCTGATCGTTGTCCGGCACGGTTTGAAAAATGTGATGAAGAACCGCCGACAATTGTGCAAGAAGATATGCGAGAGGTGAAATGCTGGCTTTATGCATAAAGGTTTTGGGCAATAAGGATTGAACAATATGAGCGAAATGGATAATGGGGCACAGTCGGTTTCTAAGACTGAAGACGAACCAATTTTACAAATTGATAATCTGCATGTGTGGTACGAATTAAAGCGCTTTGGTTTTGGCCATGCTGGCTATGTACGTGCTGTGGATGGTGTTGATTTTGACCTACGGCAAGGCGAAGCCATGGCCTGCGTGGGTGAAAGTGGTTGTGGTAAATCTAGTTTAATGAAAACTATTTTAGGCCTCAACCGACCAACCAAGGGCGATGTCATTTTTGATAACCAACGTTTGACGGAGACGAGCGGGGAGGATCTACGCCTGTATCGGGCAAAGATTGGATACGTTCAGCAGGACCCGTTTAGCGCGTTACCTCCTTTTATGACTGTTCAGCGCATTTTAGAGGAGCCATTGGTTATCAATGGCGTTAGCGATAAAAAAGAAAGAATTGCGCGTATTCGCAAGATTTTAGAAGAGGTTAAGTTAACGCCTATTGAAGAGGTGTTGCCAAAGTTTCCTCATATGCTAAGTGGTGGGCAGCAGCAGCGGGTGGTCATTGCGCGGGCGATGATTATGGAACCAAAGCTATTGGTGGCCGATGAGCCTGTCTCTATGCTGGATGCCTCTGTTCGTGTTGAAATTTTGAGGTTGCTGCGTAACCTTCAGGAAAAGCACAATCTGTCGGTTATTTATATTACGCATGATCTTTCGACGGTTCGGTATTTTTCTGAGTATATTTTTGTGATGTACGCAGGGGAAGTTATTGAGATTGCCAAGATGGAAGATTTGCTGCAGGATCCAAAGCATCCTTACACGTTTGCTTTGTTGGAGGCTTCTTCTGATCCTGATGCGAATAATGCGTTGGTAATGCGGGAAGTGCCTCGTGGAGAGCCGCCGAGTTTGGTGAACCCGCCTAAGGGTTGTCGTTTTAATCCTCGCTGTCCGAAGATTATTGAAGGCTTGTGCGATGTGAAGCGGCCACCAAATGTTGAAGTAACGCCACATCATAAGGTTGCCTGCTGGTTGTATGACGAGGAGGGTATGAATGCCGTTTAATCGTTTGATCGCTATTGGTTTTGTCTGTGTCCTGATTGGGGCAGTTTTGCCGTTTGTGATGGTGATGCGGTGGGTAGAGTCTACCTTTTTGCTTAACTTTTTAGCGTTTGGCGCTTCGATGGCGGGGATTTTCTTGGGTGTTATTGGCACTGCGATGCATGTGGGAGACAGTCGTCGTCGTAGAGACAATGATTGGTACGAGCGTTAGATAGGCGTTTTTAGTCAATGTAGGTTTCAGAGCCATGACCAAATTATTTGGTCATGGCTTTTTTTGTTTCATTGTTGGTTGGCAACGGCCGTTTCCAAACCCACTCCTATCCTTTCTACCATCTCTAAATCTTCGCTCTCTTCCACCACCACCACAATCGCATACTGTGGTTGGCCGGCCGGGGTGAGCGCCAAATACCAACCATTGCGGCTGTCTGGTCCAGACAAAGCAGAAATGGAGAAGCGGATTCGGCCATCGCTGGTGAGCAGCTGGCGGATATCGCGGGCGGCCCGGCTGGTGATAGCGTCGCTGGTTGTTGTGTCTGGCAGGGGCTGCAGGGTGCCTGCTGCATCTTGAACGGCCGTTACCAACCTCGGCGTCGGTAAACGGCCGTCATTCCCCAAAGCCGCCAACGCCAACGCCACTTGCAGAGGAGAAACCGTTAACGTGTCCTGGCCAATGCCCGCTTGCAGCGGATCGTTGAGCGGTACGATTTCTGGCAGTTCCGTGTTGAGCGGCAGATCGGGCGGCGTGGCTAACCCAAAGCGCAAGAAAATGTCGTCCAACCCCGCCAGCCCCAGCCGGTCGGCCAAATCTTGCATGGGGCCAGGGCAGCGGTGGCTGAGCACATCGGCCCAGGTGGCGGCCTCTGGAGGCGTGGTTTGGCACCGTTTGATTTCGCCGCTGACGGGTACCGGGCGGTTGGGGTTGAGCACCGTGCCGTTTAGCTGAATGCGGTCGGCGTCTAGCGCAGCAGCCAGAATGAACGGTTGCAGCACCAGACCCGGCTGATACTGCCCCTGCACGGCGCGGTTGAGCAGGGGGCCGTCTCATCTTCCACTAGCTGATCAAAATTTTCATCTAGCAAATTGGGGTTGTAGCCGGGGTGGCTCACCATTGCCAGCACGTTGCCGGTAGCGATCTCTAGCAGCACCAGGCCACCCTGAGCATCGCCAAAAAGCGCCTCGGCGGTGGTTTGCAGCTGGGCATCTAACGTTAGCTGCACGTCTCGGCCGATTTGTGGTGTATGGAACAGCTCGCGGTTGAGAACGGCCGTAATCCCCTCATCCTCCCCCCGCAAAACCGCATCGAAACTTGCCTCTGTGCCCCCTGTGCCGTGCCGAAAGCTGTAGTAGCCCACCGCCGGGCCGATGGTGGGGAACGGGTAGCTGCGCACCAATGCATCTGGCTCGCCGACCGTTTCTGCCAACACCGTACCATTGCGGTCCAAAATGCGGCCGCGCTGAATGCGCAGTTCCGCTTCCACCAGCCGGGGATTGTCGTCGCGGGCCAAAATAGCCTCGCTGCGCACCACCGCCCAAAAAACCAGCGACAGCGCCACGGCCAAAAAGGCCAGTAAGATGGCTCGCTGCATTTTGTGGAGTTGGGTTTGGGTGGAATGGTTCATAAAGTAATTGGGTAATTGGGTAATTGGGTGGTTGCCTAATTACCAGTTACAAATTTTCAATTACAGATGGATTGGTTTGGTTTTGGTCGAAAGAAACAGCAGCAGCCCGGCCATGACGTGGCTGATCAGCATGGAACTGCCGCCGTAGCTGACAAAAGGCAGGGTGACGCCAGTAAGCGGCAGTAGCTTGGTGACCCCAGCCATAATGAGGAACGCCTGGGCTGCCAATAAAATGGTGATTCCGGCGGCCAGGTAGCGGCGAAACGGCCGTTCCGCCAACAGCGCCAGCCGCATCCCCCGGTGCGCCAGCAAGGCAAAAAGCCCCACCACGCCCAGGCTGCCAATCAGCCCCCACTCCTCGGCAATGGCGGCAAAGGCAAAATCGGAGTGCACCACCGGGATATATTGCGGGAAGCCTTGCCCCACACCTTGCCCCCAAATGCCACCCGCCGCCACGGCATACAGCGATTGCACAATCTGAAAAGCGCGGTCGTCGGCGTCGGGCCACGGGTTCCACCAGGCGTCGATGCGCAGGGTGACCAGGCTGAAGGCAAAGTAAGCAAAAATCCCCGCCAGCAGCAGCAGCCCCACGCCGCCAACTACCACCCGCCAATCGCCCGTGGCCAGGTAAAGCAAGCTCAAAAAAACAATAAAAAAGAGGGTCGCTGCGCCCAAATCACGCTGCCACACCAGCAAAACCATGCAAAACCCCCACATCAGCAGCAGGGGGGCCAGGTAAGAGATGTGGGGTAAACGGCCGTTTACCCCCAGCTGCCCCACCGCTTCTCGTTCATCAAAATAGCTGGCCAGGAAGATGACCAGCAGCAGCTTCAGCAGCTCCGACGGCTGAAAATAAACCGGGCTCAGGAACGGAATCGGCAGCCTCAGCCAATATTCTGCCACGGTGGCCCCGGTGGGATTGATGCCAAACAGCAGCGTACCCACCAGCAGGCCAATGCCCAGCAGCAGCAAGGTGTAGCGGTAGCGGCGCAGCCAGCGCAAGTTGCGTGGCAGCAGGGCGATGCTGGCCAGAACGGCCGTCCCCAAAACCACCCACACCACCTGCCGCACCAAAAAATTAGGGGCCAGCCGATCTTGCAGCACAATGCCCCAGCCCGTTAGCAGCCCCACCAGGGGCAGCAAATACGGATCGTGGGTGGGAGAAAACTTACGCAGCAGCCAGACGGCCGTTGCCTGCGCCACCAGCCAGCAAAGCGGCCCCCACAACGTGCTGCCGTTAATACCGCCGTCGCGGGCCAGCCCCAGCGCCACAGCATTGCTAAACACAAACAGGGCGGCAATCAAGAGCAAGAGCGGTTCAGAACGGCCGTGTTCCTCATCGATTCGGAAAGAAGGGAGTGAAAGAGTACGCATAAAATAGCGGCGAGCGTTAAGCCAGGTAGTTGCCCACCAGCGGCGCTAAATCCTGCTTCAGCTGCGCGGGGATGCGGCCAGGATCGGTGAAGACGGCATTTTTTAAGCCGTGGTGAGCCGGAAAATCACCCGCCCACGCAGCCATCGTTTGCACCAGATGGCCGATGGCCTTTTGGGCAATCTGCAAATTGTGCTGCATGGTGCGTACCACCATCTCCACCGTCACCGGCGCTTCGCTTTCGTGCCAGACGTCGTAGTCCGTCACGTGGGCCATCACCCCATACGCTATCTCCGCTTCAGCGGCCAAAAACGCCTCCGGGCTGGTGGTCATGCCGATGATGCTCATGCCCCATTGCCGGTACAGGTTCGATTCCCCCTTGGTGCTAAAGCGCGGCCCTTCTATGGTGATAAACGTGCCGCCTTCATGCACGGTGCCGCTAGCAGCGCGGCAGCTTTGGGCAATGATCCGGCTCATCTCTGGCGAAAATGGGTGCGCCAGGCTGATGTGGGCCACCAGGCCGCCGCCAAAAAAGGAGCTGACCCGATTTTGGGTATGATCAAACAGCTGGTCTGGCACAACGATGTGGCCAGGGGCATATGCTTCCCGCAGCGAACCGCAGGCGCTAACGGCCGTAATATAGCGCACCCCCAACGTTTTAAGGGCAAAAATATTGGCCCGGTAAGGAACTTCGCTAGGGGTTAGCACGTGGCCGCGACCGTGCCGGGGCAAAAAAGCAACGCGACGGCCGTATAACGTTCCCACCACAATCTCATCCGATGGTTTGCCAAAGGGGGTGTCGATCTGCAACGCTTCAACCTGGGAGAGGCCTGGCATCTGGTACAGGCCGCTGCCGCCAATGACGGCAAATTCAATTTGGGACAACTTATTCTCCTAGAACCTGGTTTGCTGGATGGGGCAATTATTGCATTTGCGCCAGCTGCTGCTTCAGCTTTTGGATGCGCTCGCCCGCTTTTTGCTGGATTTGTTTGATCGCCTGGTTTTGCTTCTCAATCATGCCCCGGGCCTCTTTTAGTTTGGCAATGGCTTGCTTGAGTTGAAGCTCGCGCTCTACCAGCCGGGCCTGGATTTCGGCCAGGTGCTGCCCCTGGGCATTGGTCTGGCTCAGGTAGCGGTTGAGCTCATTTTCGCTGGCTTCTAGCTGAACCTTTTGCGCCTGAATAACGGTTTGCAACCCCATGTTTTGCTCAACCAATTTTTCATGCAGGCTGCTCCACTCTGCCTGTTTGGCCTCCAGGCTGCTTTGAGTTTGGGCAACGGCCGTTTCCAGTTCAGCAATTTCAGCTTGTTGTGTTTGCACGGCCGTTTCCAGTTCCACCAGTCGCTCAGACTGTTCCGTCAGCGACTGCTTGGCGCTGTCGGCCATCGCCTGGCTGGCTTCCAGCTCCGCTTTGTACCACAACACGCGCTCAAAATGGGCATGTTCCGCATCGGCTAATTCAGCCTCTAGCTGGCCTACGCGCGCTTCGGCCGCCGCCAGCTGCTCGATTTTTCGCAGCGGATCGGCCGTTTTTTCTTGCAGAGTGGCCAATTCATCCAGCACCTTTTCTAGCTCTTTTTCCACCGCTTTGCGCTGATCCCGCTGCATCTCCAAAACGCTGCTGCTTTCTTCCGCCTGCGTCTTCATCTTTTGCAGCTCAGCTTCCAGCTCTTCAACCTTCTTTTCGGTGATTTCGGCCAGCTCTTGCCAGCGCATGAGCGACTCTTCTTGCTCAGAGGTGTGCATCAGGCTTGCTTTGTGAGCCACTTCCAGGCTGTGGATGCGATCGCGCAGGGCGGTGATTTCGCGCACTGCTTTTTCTAGTTCGGCGTCAACGGCCGTTTTCTCTGTTTGCAGCTGGGCATGGTTGTGTTGCAACTGGGCGTGCTGCTGGCGCAAATTGGCCAGCTCATCATTTTGCTCCGTCATCAAGTCGCGGGCAATCGCCAGTTCGTTGGCCTGGCGCTCCACCTGGCTTTTGCGATGCCGCAGCGCTTCTTGCGCCTCATCTAGCTGGGTTTGCTTGGTGGTAAGCTCCGTGCGCAGTTCGGTTAATTCCTGCTTCAAATTGGCAATGGTGCTGGTAGATTCCCCCGCCAGTTCCGTCAGCCGCCGCTGAAAATCTTGCTCCAGCTCGGCCCGAGCCGCCAGGGCAATCGCCGCCTGCGTTTGTAGATGGTGCAGCGCCTCCACCTGGGCTTCGTTTCGGTTGAGCAGTTGGCCTTCGGGCAGGTCATGGCCGTTATCATGGCGGGCAAATTCGTTATCATCGGGGAGACGGCCGTTTTCGGCCAACGTCGCGTAATCAGACTCATCGACACTGCTAATCCAGCCGTGGACGTTACCGCCGTTTAGCACAGTCAGGGCCACCGTGAACACATCCCCCAGCACCTGACCGCTTTTTTCCACACGAAGGTCGCGGCAAACGGCCGAACCCGTCAGCAGCCCCGCCACCACCAGCCGGGGGGCAAAGACATTGCCAACCAGCGTGGCCCCTTCCTGAATGGCCACCGGCTGGTCTGTAAGAATATCTTCCACGTGATAGCCGCTGATTTCCAGCCAGGTTTGCCCGCGCCGCCAAAAGCGCAGCCGGTCCAACAAGCCGTGACCATTTGCTTCTACAAACGGTTCTGCTGCCGACTCATCGGTTGGTATGAGGGTGCCGTCAGGCGTTGTGGAGTCGTTGGTTACTGTCATAAGCCAAAAATATACCGTTGTCATTATAGCAGGGGAATGCTTAAGATGTTACTGAAACAAACAGAACTTTTGGGGGAAACGGCCGTAATTTCCCATACTTTCACCAAAAGTTTAGATCGATTCAAAGGAATTCCCAAAATGGTTGAGTAATTAGAACATATGTGCTATCATCTGTGGCCGTTTAGCGGGAATGTTTATTAATTATTGGCCAGGCAGTACGGCCGTAGCCTTTATCAGGGAGACAAAAATGGGTGGAAATGAACTGATTGTCGCCTTCTTTGCCCTGGCTTTTTTAGCCTTCTGCTTAACGGCCGTAGCCCTCTACGCCCTCAGCCGAGACAAAGAGGATGTTGCCGACAAAACCGTCGATGGATTGCGCCAGCTGCACCTGGGTAGCCTGCCCCAACCCCAGTTAAAAGACCCAGACACACCGCAATCCGAAGAAACCCCAGATTGATCTTTGCCCAATTTGGTGCTGCTTGCCACAGGCAAACCGGGTAAAATTCAGGCATGACTTACCTGGAAAAACTCAAATCTGTTCAAGACCAAAACAACTCCTGGCTTTGCATTGGCCTAGACCCCTCTTTAGAACGACTGCGGGTCGATTTTCGTAAGTGGGACGAGCCAATCCTCCCCTATAACCGGGCCATCATCGACGCCACGGCCGATTTGGTCTGCGCTTACAAACCAAACCTGGGCTTTTATTTGCAATGGGGGGCCGCCGGGGTCATTGCCCTGGAACGCACCATTGCCTACATTCCCCGCCACATTCCCATCATTCTAGATTGCAAAACGGGCGACATTGGCCACACCCAGGCCGCCTGGGGCAACGGCCTCTTCGACGAATGGCAGGTGGATGCCATCACCGTCAATCCCTTTGTTGGGTCAGATGCCGTGCTGCCCATGATTGGCAATCGGCCAGACAAAGCCGTGTACATCCTCACCCGTACCTCCAATAAAACGGCTACCCATTTTCAGGGAGACCTCATCCAAGAAAGCGGTCTCTCGGCCGAAGTGCTCCGCCAAAGCCAAACCTGGCCCACCGACGGCCACAAAGGGTATGTCATCGGCGCAACCTACCCCGAAGAGCTGGCGACGGCGCGTCGCCTGGCACCCCAGGCGAACTTCCTCATTCCGGGCATTGGTGCCCAGGGTGGCGACCTGGCAATGGCCGTTGAATACGGCCCAGACCAAATAGCTGGCCCCGTCATCAGCGCCAGCCGCAGCATCATCTACGCTTCGGGCGGCGAAGATTTTGCCGAGGCCGCCAGAGCCGCGGCCCTGACTTTACGCGACCAAATTAACCAGCTGCGTCCTTAAAAAAACATATCGGGCAGCCCAGTCCAGCCGCTTTGCCATCCAGCGGGAATAGCCAGGTAGGGTTGCTGTTCCTGGCGGTTGTGCTGCGGCCGCTGGCGGCCCGTGAAAGGCCAATCGTAAGAAATTTCCGGTACAAACAGAAAGAATTCGAAGGGGATTTGCCGTGCAAGTAAACCATAGAAAGCATTTTGAAAAACGGAAAATGATTTCTCGGTGGCTTGCTCCAGTAAAAACCAAATTCGCCCACATTCTTGCTCAAAATCCCTTTTGGTTTTTACATACTTGGTAAGTTAGAGCATATCAATTCGTCTGTCGCTGCTATTTTGGCATTAAAACTCCTACTGGTTTAGATTGAATCCTTCTCTTTGGCTGAGGTCGGTGTTTTGCCGTGCTACCCTAGCCGGCAAGGTTAGAAGCGCAGCCCTTCGGGCTGAGAGGCGGCCGAAGCACGTGTACAGTTACACCGGGTTTACGGATGGCACTGATTTTCACCCTTCCCAGTTGTTTGGCATTTGCTCTAAATGACACCTTTCAAAATCACCGTGATGAAAATATGGACAATTGTAAATTTTGTCTGAAAGCATAGAGAATGTGAGATTTCTTTGGTTAACTTGTGGGAAAGATAAACTGCTAGCTGTAGAAGTTTCCGGTTAGCCATTAGGCATTGAAGGTAAAAATGTATGCACAGCACAAACTTTAGCTGTTATGTGATGGGCGAAGAGTCGCTGCTGATTCAATGCGCCGAAATTTTACTGGAGCGTAATCATGAGGTGCATGGGGTGATTGCCACTGCTCCCGCCATCGTCCACTGGGCAGCAGGGAAAAACCTGCCGGTTTTTGCTGCGGGCCACGATTTGGGGCAGCGATTGGCCCAGCAGCCACCTTTTGATTATTTTTTCAGTATTACCAATTTGGCCATCATTCCCGATGCGGTTTTGGCGTTGCCACAAAAAGGGGCGATCAATTTTCACGATGGCCCGCTGCCCAAGTTTGCGGGCCTGTATGCCACCTCCTGGGCGCTGCTGCACCAGGCCAGCCAGCACGGTGTGACCTGGCATGAAATGCGCAGCGGCGTTGACAAAGGCGACCTTCTTGTTCAGCGTCTGTTTGATATTGCCGCAGGCGAAACTGCCTTTACGCTGAACGTGAAAGCGTATGAAGCTGCGATTGCCACGTTTGCCGAGCTGGTAGCCGGCATTGAGACCAACACCCTTCAGCCAATTGCCCAAAACCTGGCAGAGCAAACCTACTTTGGCAAATACGACCGTCCCGCCGCTGCCGCCACGCTGGATTGGCAGCAGCCAGCTGACAAACTGGTGGCCCTGGTCAATGCGCTGCAGTTTGGCGGTTATGCCAATCCGCTGGCGCTGCCCAAGCTGAACGTAAACGGCCGTCTCCTCACCCCCACCTCCGCCCAAACCGGTAGCCCCACAACGGCCGTTCCCGGCACCATCCTTGCCGCAGATGACGAATCGCTCACTATCGCCACCGCCGACGGTTCCATTGTGCTTTCTGGCCTGCAAACGTTGGACGGCACGGCCGTTTCCCCCACCGAATTCACCGTCAACCAGCAGCTCACCAGCCTGGATGCGGCCGCCAGCGCCGCCCTGACCGCCCTCAACGACACCGTCGTGCGGCAGGAAGGGTACTGGCTGCGCCGCCTGCGCCAGCTTCGCGCTGTGGAGCTGCCCTACGCCGACCACAGCAGCCAAACCATCGGCCAAAATTACGCCAAAGCCGCGATGACTTTGCCCGTGGGCGTTTCTGCCGAGCCTCACGCGCTCACCGCCGCCTTTGCCGCCTACCTGGCCCGCCTCAGCGGCAGCACTGATTTTGACATTGCCCTCAGCCTGAACACCCTGGCCGCTGAAGTGGGCGAGTTTGCCAGTTACTTCGCCACCCAGGTGCCGTTCCAGGTGACCACCGACAGCAGCGCCCCCATCGCCGACACGTTGGCTGCCCTGCAAGCCGACCTGGACGAATTGCAAAGCAAACGCAAAACGTTCAACCGCGACATTTTCCTGCGCCAGCCCGAGCTGGAAGCGCTGCGCCCCAAACTGAACGGCGCGCTCCTGCCCGTTCTGGTTCAATCCGCGCCAGCTGCGGCTGAATTTGCCCCGCTGGCGGGCACCGAGCTGGCCCTGCTGCTCACGCCAGACCAAAGCAGCGTCACCTGGCTGTATGACACGGCCGTTTACCCCCCCCACATCATCGCCGCCATGCAAACCCAGTTTGCCACCTTCCTGCACAACGCCGCCCAAAACGGCCGTCGCACCCTGGCCGAAACCGCCTTCCTCAGCGAAGCGGAGATTCAGAAACTGTTGGTGGAATGGAACGATACGGCCGTTGCGTACGATACGGCCGTTACCATCCACCAGCTCATCGAAGCCCAGGCCGAGGAACGGCCGCACGCCGTCGCCGTGGTGTACGAAGACCAGCAGCTGACCTACCGCCAGCTCAACCACCGCGCCAACCAGATGGCCCGCCATCTGCGCCGCCTGGGCGTGGGGCCAGAAACGATTGTGGGTGTCTTCATGGACCGCTCCGTAGAGATGATGGTCGCCCTGGTGGGCATCCACAAAGCGGGTGGGGCGTATTTGCCGCTCGACCCGACCTATCCCAAAGAGCGCCTCGCCTTCATGGTGGAGGATACCGCCACGCCGGTGCTGCTGACCCAAAAGCACCTCGTCGCCAGCCTGCCGCCGCACCAGGCCCAGGTGGTGCGCGTCGATGCCGATTGGGAGCAAATTGCCGACCAGAGCGGCGAAAATGTCTTTAGCGGTGTGGCGGCGCACAACCTGGCCTACGTCATCTACACCTCCGGCTCCACCGGCAAGCCCAAGGGCGTGATGGTGCAGCATGGCAACGTCGTCAACTTCTTTGTCGGCATGGACGACCGCATTCCACATGACCCACCGGGTACCTGGCTGGCCGTCACCAGCACCTCGTTCGACATCTCCGTCCTGGAGCTGTTCTGGACGTTGGCGCGCGGCTTCAAGGTAATCATTTTTGATGACAAGACGCGGGAGGATGTAACGGCCGTTCCCGCCCCACCACAAAACGATCGTCACATCGACTTCAGCCTTTTCTACTTCTCCAGCGACGAGAGCGAAGAAGGTGTCACCAACAAATACCACCTGCTGCTGGAAGGTTCCAAATTTGGCGACAAGCATGGATTTACGGCCGTTTGGACGCCCGAACGCCACTTCCACGCCTTTGGCGGCCTCTACCCCAACCCGTCTGTCACCGGCGCGGCCATCGCCGCCATCACCGAAAACGTGCAGATTCGCTCCGGCAGCTGCGTGCTGCCCCTGCACAGCCCCATCCGCGTGGCGGAGGAGTGGTCGGTGGTGGATAACATCTCAAACGGCCGTGTGGGCCTCTCCATCGCCGCCGGTTGGCAGCCCAACGACTTTGTCCTGCGCCCTGGCAACTACGCTGAGCGCAAAGAGATCATGTTCCGCGACATCGAACTGGTTAAAGAGCTGTGGCGCGGGGGTTCCATCACCATGAAAAATGATCTGGGCAAGGATGTGGAAGTGAGAACGCTGCCCCATCCGGTCCAAAAAGAGCTGCCCATCTGGGTCACGGCCGCGGGCAACCCAGAAACGTTCCGTGAAGCTGGGGCCAACGGCTACCACATCCTCACCCACCTGCTGGGCCAGAGCGTGGACGAGCTGGCCGAAAAAGTGAAAGTCTACCGCGAGGCGTACGAGCAGGCGGGCCATCCCGGCAAGGGGATTGTCTCCCTCATGCTGCACACCTTCATCGGCGACGATGTGGACGAAGTGCGCGAAATTGTGCGCGGCCCGATGAAGCAATACCTCAGCAGCGCCATGAACCTGGTGCGCGCCGCCGCCTGGCACTTTCCCACCTTCAAGGAGAAAGCCGCCGCCACGGGCAAAAGCCCGTTCGAGCTGTTCGATGAAGAAGAGCTGACTGCCGAAGACGTGGACGCGCTGCTCAACTTCGCCTTCGAGCGCTACTTTGAGAGCAGCGGCCTGTTTGGCACGCCGCGCTCTGCCCTGCACATGGTCAACCGTCTCAAAGCGATCGACGTGGACGACATTGCCTGCCTGATCGACTTTGGCGTACCGTCGTCGGTGGTGCTGGCCCATCTGGACCGCCTGAACGAGCTGAAAAATCTGGCCGAGCCAAAACTGGCCAGCGCCGATTTCTCCATTGCTGCCCAAATTGAGCGGCACAACGTTACCCACTTCCAATGCACGCCCAGTATGGCCAGCATGCTGCTGCTGGACGAGCGCACCGTGGCCGCTCTGGGCACCGTGCCCACGGTGATGGTCGGTGGCGAGGCGCTGCCCGCCGCCCTGGGGCAGCAGCTCAAGCAGATTGTGCCGGGTCGGGTCATCAACATGTACGGTCCGACGGAAACGACGATTTGGTCAACGACTTATGAACTGACTGGGGAGGAAACGGCCGTTCCCATCGGCACCCCCATCGCCAACACCCAAATCTACATCCTGGACGCCCACATGCAGCCCGTCCCCGTCGGTGTCGCAGGCGATCTCTACATTGGCGGCGACGGCGTCGTGCGCGGCTACCACAACCGCCCAGAACTCACCGACGAACGATTTGTTACCAACCCCTTTGACAAGGTGACAAAGGGACAAGGTGACAAGGTGAGCGCTAAGGTCACCTCTTCACCCCTTCACCCCTTCACCCCTTCACGCTTGTACCGCACCGGCGATCTCGCCCGCTACCGCCCCGACGGCACCATCGACTTCCTCGGCCGGGCCGACTTCCAGGTGAAGCTGCGCGGTTACCGCATCGAGCTGGGCGAAATTGAAGCGCTGCTCAACGCCCAGGAAGCGGTGCGTGAGGCGGTGGTGACGGCCCGCGAAGACACGCCCGGCGATAAGCGGCTGGTGGCCTACGTCATCATGCAGCCGGGTCACAAGCTGGACGCTGCAGCGCTCAAGGAAGCACTCCGCGCCGATCTGCCGGAGTTCATGGTGCCCGCCACCTACGTGCCCATGACCAGCTTCCCGCTGACGCCTAACAAAAAAACCGATCGCCAGGCGCTGCCCGCACCAGATCAGGTGTTGGTCGAGTCGCACACAGCTTACATCGCTCCCACCAACGATCTGGAGCAAAAGATTGCGGAAATCTGGCAGCAGCTGCTCAATGTGCCCCAGGTGGGCCTCAACGACAACTTCTTCGACCTGGGCGGCCATTCGCTGCTGACGGTGCAGGCCCATCGCCAGCTGAAGGATGTGGTCGATAAAGAAATCTCGATTACCGACATGTTCCGTTTTCCGACCATTCGGGCGCTGGCCGACTATTTGAATGATGAGGATAAGACGAACGAGGCGCAAACGGCCGTTGCCCAAAGCATCGATCGTGCAGCCAATCGTCGTCAGGCAATGCTTCAGCGGCGACAGCGGCAGCGTATCCGCTAAAATAGCAGCGGTTTAGGACCATCATGAGCAATCAGGACATCTTGGCCAGTTTGGATGGCACAGAAATTGCCGTTATTGGCATGGCTGGCCGATTCCCCGGTGCCGGGGATATCGCAACCTACTGGCAAAACCTGCGCGACGGCGTTGAATCGGTTACCTACTACACCGACGACGAACTGCGCACGGCTGGCGTGCCCGAAACCCTGCTGCGCCATCCCCACTACGTCAAATCCGGCGCGCCGCTGGACGACATGGAAAAGTTCGACGCCGCCTTTTTTGGCTTTGGCCCGCGTGACGCCGCCATCATGGACCCGCAGCACCGCAACTTTATAGAGATGGCCTGGACCGCCCTGGAGCACGCCGGTTACGACCCAGAGCGGTTCGATGGGGCAATCGGCGTCTTTGGCGGTTCTGGTCACAATGCCTACCTGCCCTACAACCTGCTCACCAATCCCGAACTGGTCGCCTCCGTCGGTTTTTTTCTGCTGCGCCACACTGGCAACGACAAAGATTTCCTCACCACCCGCGTCTCTTACCTGATGAACCTGCGCGGCCCCAGCGTGAACGTGCAAACGGCCTGCTCCACGTCGCTGGTGGCGATCCACATGGCGTCGCAAAGCTTGCTCAGCGGCGAATGCGACATGGCGCTGGCGGGCGGCGTCACCATCGAGATGCCGCACCGGCAGGGCTACATCTACCAGGACGGTGAAATTCTTTCCTCCGACGGCCACTGCCGCTCCTTTGACGCCGATTCCGACGGCACCATTTTTGGCAGCGGTGTGGGCGTGGTCACCCTGCGCCGTCTGGCCGATGCGATTGAAGACGGCGACACGATTTACGCCGTTATCAAAGGTTCGGCGGTGAACAACGACGGCTCCGGCAAGGTCAATTACCTGGCCCCCAGCGTGGACGGCCAGGCGGCGGCCATTGCCGAGGCGATCGCCCTGGCCAATATCGACGCCAGCACGATCGATTACGTGGAGGCGCACGGCACCGGTACCCGCATTGGCGATCCCATCGAAGTGACCGCGCTAACCCAGGCCTTTCGCCAGACCACGGACGAGAAGCAGTTTTGCGGCCTCGGTTCGGTGAAAACCAACATTGGTCATTTGGATACGGCCGCTGGCGTCGCCGCCTTCATCAAAGTGGTGCAAGCCTTGCGGCATCGGCAAATTCCGGCCAGCCTGAACTACACCGCGCCCAACCCGATGCTCAACCTGGCGGACAGCCCGTTTTTCATCAACCACGAGCTGCGCGAGTGGCCCCGCAGCGATTCGCCGCGCCGCGCCGGTATCAGTTCGCTGGGGGTGGGCGGCACCAATGCCCACATCGTGGTTGAAGAAGCGCCGGAGCTGGAGCCATCGAGCGAATCACGCGAATGGCAGCTTTTGTCGCTTTCGGCCAAAACCAGTACGGCACTGGAGGCAGCCAGCCACAACCTGGCCACCTTCCTGCGCCAAAATCCCGATCTGCCGCTGGCCGATGTGGCCTACACGCTGCAAGTCGGCCGTCAGCCGATGCCCCACCGCCGCATTGTCGCGGTGCGCAGTGCAGCCGATGCCGCCGAGGTGCTGACCAGCGGCAATCGCCAGCGGGTGATCAGCCAACTGGCCAGCGAGGGTGCGCCGTCGGTGGTGTTTATGTTCCCTGGTGGCGGGGCGCAGTACCCCAACATGGGGTTGGGGCTGTATGAAACGGAGCCCGTTTACCGGGAGGCAATTGATGATTGTTTGGAATTGGTACGGCCGTATCTCCCCACCGACCTCCGCGCACTCATGTTTCCCACAGACGACAATGTGGCAAGTGCGGCGGCGGAATTGGAACGGCCGTTGCTCAATCTGCCCGCCATCTTCATGACCGAATACGCCCTGGCCCAGCTGTGGCGCTCCTGGGGCATTGAACCGGCCGCCATGACCGGGCACAGCCTGGGCGAATATGCCGCCGCTTGCCTGGCTGGTGTGTTGTCGCTAAAAGACGCGCTGTTTGTGGTCACCCTGCGCGGCAAGCTGTTTGAAACCCTGCCCCAGGGTGGCATGCTCAGCGTGCCGCTGTCCGAAGCCGCCCTCCAGCCCTACCTTAGCGATGGCCTGTCTATTGCCGTGATCAACAGCCCGGAGCTGTGCGTGGTGTCTGGCGACGTGGCCGCGCTGGAGAAGCTGGAAGCCGCCCTGACCGCGCAAGAGGTGGCGTGCCGCCGGGTGCGCATCAACGTGGCCGCCCACTCGCCCATGCTGGAACCCATCCTGGACGAATTTGGCCGCGAACTGGCCAAAATCCAGTTCAACCCGCCCACCATGCCCTTCATTTCTAACCTCACGGGCGGCTGGGCGCAGCCGGACGAGGTCACCCAGCCCGGCTACTGGGTGCGCCATTTGCGCCACACGGTTCGTTTTGCCGATGGCCTGACGACATTGCTGCAAGAGCCCAACCGCATCTTCCTGGAAGTAGGCCCTGGCCAAACGCTCAGCTCGTTGGTGCGGATGCACCCGGCGAAGGGCAAGCTGCATACGGCCGTCTCCTCCCTGCGCCATCGTAAAGAAGAACTGTCTGACCTGCAATTTAGCCTTACCAGCCTGGGCCGCCTTTGGTTAGCAGGCGTTTTGCCTGATTGGGCCGCGTTTTATGCCGACGAGGTGCGCCAGCGCGTGCCGCTGCCCACTTACCCATTTGAACGGCAGCGTTACTGGATTGATCCGGGCAGCACACTGTTTAGCGGGGCGGAGGGTCCCAAAACGGTGCTGGCCAAAATGCCAAATCTGGCAGACTGGTTTTACAAACGCACCTGGCGGTTAATTGAACGACCGGGAACGGCCGTTGCCGAGCCGCTTACCTGGTTGTTGTTTAAGGATACCTTGGGCGTGGGCGAGCAAGTGGCGGCGCAGCTGCAACATGCCGGGCATACGGTGGTCACCGTCACCGTGGGCGCACAGTTCTGCCAGCGGGGCGAGCTGGCTTATGAGGTGAACCCGCGCGCCCGCATTGATTACGACACGCTGATCGAAGAGCTGGCCAGCCGCTCGCTGCTGCCCCAGCGCGTGGCCCATTTGTGGACGCTCAACCAGCCAGATAATCCAGATCGCATGCGCGTTTTTTACCAGAATCAGGATTTGGGTTTTTACAGCCTCTTTTTCCTGGCGCAGGCGCTGGGCGAAGAGGGTGGGGTGGGGATGTTGGACATAACGGCCGTTACCAACGGCAGCCAACGCGTCCACAGCGAGCTGGTTCCCTGCCCAGAAAAAGCAACCTTGTTAGGGCCGCTCAAGGTGCTGCCGCAAGAATTTTCGGGCGTTACGGCCCGGCTGGTAGACCTGGCATTGCCTGCCAGCCTGACGGGGGAGCAGGTCAATGGCCTGGCCACCCTGATCCAGGCAGAGCTGCTGGCAGAGCCGCAGAACGGATTGTTGGCTTACCGGAACGGCCGTCGCTGGCAGCAGCAGTTCGAATCGGCCCCCCAAACAGAAAGCAATCCAGATCATTTGCGGATTAAGCCGGGCGGGGTCTACCTCCTCACCGGCGGCCTGGGCGGCCTTGGCCTGGTGATGGCCGAGCATCTGGCCGAGACGGCGCAGGCGAAGTTGGTGCTGCTGAGCCGTTCTGCTTTGCCCAGGCGCGAGATGTGGCCCGGCTGGATCAAAACCCACAGCGTCACCGATAAAACCAGCCGCCGCATCCAGAAAATCCAGGCGCTAGAAGCGGCCGGGGCAGAGGTGCTGGTCATCGATGCAGACGTGACCAACCGGGAGCAGGTGAAGCAGGCCGTTGCCCTGGCGAAAGATCGTTTTGGCGCGATCCACGGCGTCATTCATGCGGCGGGCGTGCTGGATGACAACCTGATCCAGCTGAAAACGGCGCAGGAGGCGGGGCGGGTGCTGGCTCCCAAAGCGCGTGGGGCGCTGCTGCTGGATGAATACCTGGCCGACGAGCCGCTGGACTTTTTTGTGCTGTTTTCCTCTACCAGCACAGAAATTGGGGCGGCTGGGCAGGTGGATTACGTGGCGGCCAATGCCTTCTTGAACGCGTTTGCTGAAAGCAAAACGGCCGCTTCCTCAACCTTCACGATCGCCATCAATTGGGGCGTCTGGCAGGAGGTGGGCATGGCGGTGGATACGGCCGTTCGCCTGGGCCTCGCTTCAGAGATGGCCACGGTGGGCAGCGCTGTGCCCCATCCGCTGCTAGAAACAATCATCGTCGATACCGAAGATGAGAAGGTGTACGCCACCCAATACCGTACCGACACCCATTGGATTTTGGACCAGCACCGCCTGAAAAGCGGCGAGGCGCTCATCCCCGGAACGGGCTACCTGGAACTGGCCCAGGCGGCGCTGACCGGCGCTGGTTCGGCTGCTGTGGCTGATGGTTCAGTAGAAATTGCAGATTTATTCTTTCTTTCGCCGCTAGCCGTGGCCGATGGCGAAAGCTGCGACGTACGCATCTCGTTGGTGGGCAGTGGCAGCGGGTACGACTTCACCGTCACCAGTCGGACGGCTGGGCAGAGCTGGCAGGAGCATGTGCGGGGCAAGGTGAGGAACGGCCGTTCCCCCCAGCCACCTTCGCAAAACCTTCAGGAAATTGCCGCCCGCTGCAACCTGCGCGAAGTGAGCTACGGCGTCATGGCGCAAGAGACAAAGCAGGAAGCGCATCTCAAATTTGGCCCGCGCTGGAAGAATTTACGGCAGGTGTGTTACGGCACCAATGAACTGCTGGCCTGGCTGGAACTGCCAGAGCCGTTCCAGGGCGATTTAGACAGCTTCACGCTCCATCCGGCGCTGATGGACCTGGCCACCAGCGCGGGGCTCCCGCTGGTGGCGGGGTATGAAGCGAGCGATGATTTTTATGTGCCGCTGTCGTACAAAAAAGTGCAGCTATTTGGCCCGCTGCCCGGGCGCATTTTTAGCCATGTGCGTTTGGGGCAGAACGGCCGTAACCCCCAAGAATTGCCCACTTTTGACGTGACGATTTTGGATGAAAACGGCCGTTCCCTGGTAGAGATTAGTGAATTCATGCTCAAGCGTGTGAGCGGCGACGCGCTGCTTGAAGGGCAAAATAAGCAAGCGGGTGTGGGGAAAACGGCCGTAGACCCCCAGGCCGAACCGAGTTTGCTCCAGCTGGCCCTCACCGAGGGTATCACCCCGGCCGAAGGTGTGCAGGCATTGCGGCGCATCCTCAGCAACCCGGTGCCGCCCCAAATGATTGTGACTTCGCTTGATCTGCATGCCCTGGTAGAGCAGGCCAACAGCAGCCAGCACCCAGACGACGGCGGACTGAAGCTGTCTCGCCCAGCGTTGCAAAGCAGCTACGAAGCGCCGCGCAATGAGCTAGAGAAAGCCCTGGTCAAAATTTGGGAAGAGCTGCTAGGCATCACCACCATCGGCATTCATGATGACTTTTTCGAGCTGGGTGGGCATTCGCTCATTGCCGTGCGCTTGTTTGCCCGGATCAAAAAGGCATACGCGGTAGACCTTTCCCTGGCGACGCTGTTTGAAGCGCCGACCATCGCCCAATGTGCTCATCTGCTGCAAACCGACTACGCCGTGCCAGCCAGGAGCCGCCCAGAAAGCGCCCCCTCGCTGCCGCGTCGCCGATTGGCTGGGGAATGGACGCCGCTGGTTGCTATTCAGCCCAAGGGGCACAAAATTCCGTTTTTCTGTGTACATGGCGGTTACGGCAATGTGCTGAACTTGTACGATCTCACCCGCTACCTGGGCAAAGACCAGCCATTTTATGGGTTACAGGCGCGTGGGGTAGATGGAAAGCAACGGCCGTTCACCAGCCTGGAAGAAATGGCCGCCGAATACGTGAAGCAAATCCAAACCATCCAGCCAAAAGGCCCCTACCTGCTGGGCGGCTTCTCTATGGGCGGCGAGGTCGCTTACGAAATGGCCCAGCAGCTGCACGCCCAGGGGCACAAAGTCGGGCTGTTGGCGCTGCTAGACACATACAACCCAGAATTTGCCCGCCGCCGCAAAAATTTGCTGCGCATGGCCGCAAGCGAAGAAGCCGACTTTTTGCAAGCCAAAAAAGAGAAGGAAGAAACAACCAACGGCCTGGTGAGCAAGCTGCGCGTTTTTAAACGGTGGGCCAGGCTTCGCCTGCAATTTATCCGCACCGATTGGCAAAAATATCGTTTGTATGCCCAGGTCCGGCGGCGATTACGTTCAGGCGAGACGCTGCCTCAATCGCTCATTTCGCCTTTTTTATGGCAAGCGCATATCGATTTGTTGAACAACTACAAGCCAAAACCTTACCCTGGCCGCATAACGTTGTTCCGCTCTAGCGAGACGCAACAGTTTAACCCGACTGACCAGGGCGCAGGCTGGGCCTTGTACGCAGCAGGGGGGCTTGAGATTAAGATTATTTACGGCACACACAACATTGTAAAAGAGCCTTATGTAGGGGAATTGGCCCAGCTGCTGCAAGCCACGCTTGCCGCTGCCCAGCAAGTGCCTTAACGCTTATTCGGCCGTTGTCGGAAATCGCCTTCTGCTTGACGCAACCCAGCGCCTGGGCTAGAATTGCCCGTCGGCAAAGCAACATAAACTCTTTTTGCAGCCAACAGCAACAACTTTAACCAATAGAAACGAGCAAATAACGGGTTGATACCATTATTGACCCGTTTATTTTTGTCTCTGGAAATGAAGGAATCGTTGTGTTTGAATCATTAGGTAACCGCCTGCAAAGCGTTTTTGACAGCTTACAGCGGCGGGGCAAGCTCACTGAAGCAGATGTAGATATGGCCATGCGCGAAGTGCGCCTGGCGCTGCTGGAAGCAGACGTGAACTTTAAGGTTGTGAAGAGCCTGGTCGCCAGGGTGCGGGAACGCGCCGTGGGGCAGGAGGTGATGCGCAGCCTGACGCCTGGTCAGCAGGTGGTGAAGATCGTCCAGGAAGAGCTGGTGGAAACGCTGGGTGAACCGGGGCGATTGAACCTGGGTATGCAATCGCCAGCGGTGATTATGCTGGTGGGGCTGCAAGGTGCCGGTAAAACCACGATGGCGGGCAAGCTGGCCCTTCATTTACGTAAACAGGGCAGACGGCCGTTGCTCGTTGGTGCCGACGTTTACCGCCCAGCCGCTATCGACCAGCTGCAAACCCTGGGCCGCCAGCTAGACATTCCCGTCTATGATGAGGGGCCGCAGGGTAACCCGGTGACGGTGTGTGTGAACGGCGTTAAAAAGGCAGTGGCCACCAACGCCACAACGGTGATTTTGGATACCGCTGGTCGCCTGAACATCGACGAGATGATGATGGACGAGATCAAGGCCATTAAGGCCAAGGTCAATCCCATCGAAACGCTGTTAGTGGCCGACGCCATGACCGGCCAGGAAGCGGTGCGCGTAGCCACCGACTTTAACAACGCTGTGCAAATCACCGGCCTGATCATGACCAAGATTGATGGTGATGCTCGCGGTGGTGCGGCAATTTCTATGCGTGAAGTTACCGGGGTGCCGATTAAATTTTTAGGTACCGGTGAAAAGCTAAGCGCCATTGAGGAGTTCCACCCAGATCGCCTGGCCAGCCGTATTTTGGGCATGGGTGATGTGCTAACGCTGATTGAGCGGGCGCAGGAAAATCTGGATCAGGAAGAGGCTGAAAAAGCAGGCAAGAAGATGCTGCAAGGCGACTTTAATCTGGAAGATTTTTTGAACCAGATGCAGCAAATTAAGCGCCTGGGGCCAATTGGCCAGCTGTTGGAAATGATTCCTGGTATGAACAAGATGGCCAAAGGAGTTGATTTGAGCGGCGCTGAGGGTGATCTGAAGCGCATCGAAGCGATTATCTACTCAATGACGCCAGAAGAGCGGCGCAACCCGAAGATTCTGAAGGCGAGCCGCAAACGGCGCGTGGCTACTGGGTCTGGTACGACAGTGCAGGATGTGAATGCGTTGTTGAAGCAGTTTCAGGAAATGCAAAAGATGATGAAGCAGCTCACGAAGGGGCGCGGGCGTGGCCTACGCAATTTGATGGGCGGTATGGGCGGTTTTGGCCTATAATCAAAAAATTAGCCTGGGGATATGTCCCCAATAAATGGAGATTAGGATAGATGCTAAAAATTCGTTTGAGCCGTAGAGGCAAGAAAAGACAACCTAGCTATCGTGTGGTGGTGGCCGACATTAATTCGAAGCGAGACGGCCGTATTGTTGAGCGTATTGGCCATTACAACCCGCTGACCGATCCGGCTGAGTTTGCCATTAAAGAAGACCGCGCCCTGCATTGGCTGAACGTGGGTGCCCAACCCACCGACGCCGTGCGTCGTTTGCTAGACAAGCAAGGCACCTACGACCGCCTGAGCCGCCTGCGCGCCGGGGAATCCCTGGAAATGTTGGCCGCAGAAGTGTCTGGCGTGGTTGTGGTCGCCCCCGCTGCGGTTGAAGAAGTGGCCGAAGCCGAAGAAACTGCTGAAGAAGACGACGCAGAAGATGAATCCGTCGTTGAAGCAGCGGTAGAGACGGTTGCTGAAGTTGCCTCTGACGTGGCTGAGACGGTAGAAGAGGCTGTTGCAGCGGTGGCTGAAGCAGTGGAAGACGCTGTTTCCAATGACGAAGGCGAAGAAGAAGCTAACGAAGAAAACGCCTAAGAGAATCGTATGAAAGATCTCGTAGAGTACGTTGTCAAATCGTTGGTTGAAGCGCCAGACGAAGTTTCGGTTGAAGCATTTGAAGACGCCGACGAAACAGTTCTGGAAATTACGGTTGCTGGCCCAGATATGGGACGGATCATCGGCAAGAGCGGGCGGGTGATTAACGCCATCCGCACTATGGCGCAGGTGGCTGCTGCCAAGCAGGGTATTCGCGTTGCCGTAGAGCTTGTTGAAACGGGCGATCGTTAAGTTTCGCTGTTTGCCGCTTTGTCAAAGCCAGTAAGATAAATAAAATGACCTCGCTTTGGCGAGGTTTTTCTCGTTTAGAGTGATGAATTATGGGAAAACGTAAGCCAGCTTCTGCCTCAGTAGAGGCATCTGATATGATTGTGATTGGCGAAATTACCAAACCGCATGGCGTGCGGGGTGAGGTGCGCGTGAAGCCGCATACCGATGAGCCAGCTCGCTTTACCTGGCTGGAACAGGTTTACGTCGGGGCCAACAATCCGCAGCTGATGGCGGTGGAGCAGGCGCGGCTGCATCAGGGCATGATCTTGCTGAAGTTTACCGAAATTTCAGATCGATTGTCTGCTGAATCCTTGCGGGGTGAATGGCTGATGGTGCCCGAAGATGAGGCGCTGCCCCTGGAAGATGGCGAATATTATCTGTTCCAGCTACAGGGGCTTACTGTCTTGACCACCGATGGCGAAACGTTGGGCACCCTCATCAGCGTCATTGAAACTGGGGCTAATAATGTGTTTGTGGTGCAGGGTGACCGTGGCGAATTATTGCTGCCCGATATTGATGATGTGGTGCAGGAAATTGATTTTGAAAACGGCCGTATCCTGGTCACCTTGCTGCCGGGCCTTATCTAGCACACAATTTTGTGAAAAAGCATCGTAGCCGCGCGGGCATGTTCAGATGCTCACGCTACAGATTTAGAAATTCGAGTAATCTATAATCAGAAATTTGTTATCGGTAAATGGTTGACTATTCCCTACAGATTTTCAACGCTCAATTACTGATTACCAACTACCGAACCGTTTCTCTCAACCTGGCTCGCATTGACAACCCACCTGGAAAAGGTAAGCTTTCCCTATGTCGGATCTAAAATATTGGCTTGGCTTTAACTTGGTCAAAGGCATTGGCCCTGCCAAAGTGCAGGCGCTGCTAGATTATTACGGCTCGTTGGGCGATGCCTGGCAAGCCAATGAATTTGAACTGGTAAAAATCGGTTTCGATAAGCGTGCTCTGAACACGTTTTTGCAAACGCGCCAAGCGGTGGATTTGGATGCGGCCCTGGCCCAGGTGCAGCGGGCGGGAGTCTCGCTGCTTACCTGGGCAATGCCCGAATACCCCAATTATCTGCGCGAAATCCCTAATCCGCCGCCGCTGCTCTATTACCAGGGGGAGATTTTGGAGCAGGATCGCTGGGCGGTGGCGGTGGTGGGGACGCGGCGTCTGACGGCCTACGGCCGTTTGGTTACCCGCGACCTGGTAGCTGGCTTGGTGCAGAATAATATCACCGTCGTTAGCGGGTTGGCCCGGGGGATTGACGCCATTGCTCATAAAACGGCCGTTGATCTGGGCGGCCGTACGCTGGCTGTGCTGGGCTCTGGGCTAGATTGTATTTACCCGGCCGATAACCGGGCTTTAGCGCAAGAAATTACGCAAGGGCAGGGGGCTATTATCAGCGAATATGGCCTGGGCGTGCAGCCAGAGGCCAAAAACTTTCCCCCACGCAACCGCATTATCAGCGGCTTGTCGCTGGGGGTTATCATCGTTGAGGCAAGCAGCCGCAGCGGGGCGCTCATTACCACCAACTTTGCTCTGGAGCAAAACCGCGAGATATTTGCCGTACCGGGCAACATCAACAGCCCCGCCAGCCAGGGCCCCAATAAACTGATTCAAGAAGGGGCCAAGCTGGTTACCAAAATTGAGGATGTGCTGGAAGAGCTGAATTTGCACATGGTGGCAGAGCGAACGGCCGTACAGCTGGTACTCCCAGAAACAGCCGAAGAAATTGCCCTGTACAGCCAGCTTTCTGGCCAACCGCTGCACATCGATGAGCTAAGCCGGGCCACCGGGCTGCCCAGTGCCCTCGTTAGCAGCACCCTGACACTCATGGAGTTGAAGGGCATGGTGCAGCAGGTGGGCGGCCTGAACTACGTGCTGCTGCGCGAAGATGGCCCCATTTACAACACAACCAACACAACTGAAAGTGAGGATACCGTATGAAAATTGTCATTTTTGCCGGTGGCTCTGGCCGCCGTTTGTGGCCCATCAGCCGCAAAAAATCCCCCAAGCAGTTTGAGCCGATTATTGGCGAAAAATCGACCCTGCGGTTGGCTGTAGACCGCGTAGCCGATGTGTACGGCGCAGCAAACATCTTCATCTCTACCAATGAAGCATACGTGGGGATGATCCGTGACCATTTGCCAGAACTGCCAGCGGCCAACGTTATTGGCGAGCCCACCCGGCGCGATCTGGCAGCGGCCGTGGGGCTGGCGTTGGCGCATCTGGCCCACGCCACGCCAGATGAAGCGCTGGATACCGAGCCGGTGGCTATTTTGTGGGGGGATAATTATATGGACCAGGTGGACGTGTTCCGCCGGGTATTGGATGGGGCAGAAAAGCTGGTTGCCAACCAAAAAGCCAAAATTCTTTTCATCGGCGAGACGCCCCGTTTTGCCAACGATCAGCTGGGGTGGATTGGTTTGGGCGAGGTGCAGGGGACGGTGAACGGCCGTTCCTTCTACGGCTTTCAATCATTGCGCTACCGGCCCCCGCTGGCTGAATGCCAACAGATGTTTGCCGAAAATACACATGTGTGGAATACTGGCTACTTCGTAACCACAATCGGTTTTGTGCGCAAACAGTACCAACAGCTTCAACCCCAAATGTGGGCTGGTCTTAAAGAAATCGAAGACGCGATTGGGCACCCAAATTACCAGGAGACTTTGCACCGCGTCTACCCCAATTTGGATGTGATGAGCTTTGATGATGCCATTTTGCATCACATCGATCCGTCTGACGCATTGGTGCTGCATGGCGAGATGGGTTGGAGCGATCCGGGCACCCTATATGCCCTCAAGGAAGCCATTAATCCAGACCTGAAAGCCAACGTTACCAAAGGTCAGGTTGTTATAGATGCGTCTAATGATTGCCTGGTTTACAACTACCAATCTGATAAATTGGTCACGGTTATTGGCCTTGAAGGAATGATTGTGGTAAACACGGAAGACGCTATCCTGGTAGTGCACAAGGACAATATCCCGCTAGTTAAAAAGCTGGTAGATGGCCTGGAAGGCACCGATTTAGAATCGTATAGCTAACTTTTTCAGATTGACGCGCCAAATCCGGTTTGTTGGTCTGGGATTTGGTGATTTTCGTTTTGCTAGCACATGAAACGTAAAACGTACACCTACGTTTTACGTTTTGTGTTTTATAGAGAATATTTATGAGTGATGAAGAGAAATTGATAGGATATTGCTTTACCTGCCGCGAAAAGCATGAAATTTTAACCCCCAAAGCGGAGTGGGCTGCCAATGGCTCACCCGGCACCCGGGGCACCTGCGCCAATTGCGGGGGAACCATCTACAAGGCTGGCTACACGCCCGCCCACGATAACCTGCCTAAGCCAGAAATCACGGCAAAGCCAAAGAAGAAAAAGACAAAGACGACAAAGACGAAGAAAAGCAGCACCAGCAGCAGCGGCGCTAGCAAGAAGAAAGAGGTTAGCAGCCCATCAAAAACGCGCCGCAGTGGTAAGCTGGTGGTGGTAGAATCCCCCGCCAAGGCCAAGACGATTGGGCGTTATTTGGGGCGGGGCTACACGGTAAAATCTAGCGTGGGCCACGTGCGCGATCTGCTGAAGTCTCGCCTGAGTGTGGACATTGACCATGATTTTGAGCCGGAATATCGGGTGCCTAACGAGAAGCGAGATGTGGTGAAAGAGCTCAAGGCGGCGGCGGCCAAGGCCAAGGAAATTTACCTGGCAACGGACCCCGACCGCGAGGGTGAAGCCATTGCCTGGCACGTGCTGGAATCGGCGGAAATGGACCCGGCCATTACGCAGCGTGTGGTGTTCCATGAAATTACCAAACCCGCGATTGAACGTGCGTTTATGGAACCCCGTGACATTGATATGGATCGGGTGAACGCGCAGCAAGCGCGGCGCATTTTGGATCGGCTGGTGGGGTATAAGTTAAGCCCGCTGCTGTGGCGCAAGGTGCGCGGCCGTTTATCGGCGGGGCGAGTGCAGTCTGTGGCTGTGCGGCTGGTGGTGGAGCGCGAGCGAGAGATCGGTGAGTTTGTCACCGAAGAGTATTGGACGCTGGGTGCAGAGCTGAGCCGGGAACAGGACCGAGATGTTAAGGAACGGCCGTTCTTCCAGGCCCGTTTGCACAAATTAAATGGTGAAGACCCCGTGCTGCAAAGCGAAGCAGATGTGCGGCCCCACCTGGATGCGCTGGAAAAAGCGGTCTGGGAAATTGGCGAAGTGCGCATTGGCAAACGCACTCGGCGACCAGCGGCCCCCTTTACCACCAGCACCATGCAGCAAGAAGCATCCCGCCAGCTTGGCTTCAACACCACCAAAACGATGCGCATTGCCCAGCAGCTGTACGAAGGTATTGACCTGGGTGGGGCCGATGGCTCGATTGGTTTGATCACCTACATGCGTACCGATAGCGTCCAGGTGAGTAAAGAGGCGGAGACGGAAGCCCGAAGCTACATTAGTAAACGGTTTGGGCCAAATTATGTGCCGGTAAAACCGCCGGAATACAAAACCAAATCCAAAATGGCGCAGGAAGCGCACGAGGCGGTTCGTCCGACTTCGGTGACGCGGGTGCCCAAACAAATTAAAGAGCATTTGTCACGAGACCAATACCGCCTGTACCGGCTTGTTTGGGACCGGTTTGTGGCCAGCCAGATGTCCCCTGCCCGATACGATACGGTCTCGGTAGACATCATGGCGGGTGCGGCGAAGGTGGTGGCTGGGCAACGGCCGTATCTCTTCCGCGCCACCGGTTCTGTGATGACTTTCCCCGGCTTTCTGGCCCTGTATGAAGAGAGTCGCCCGGAAGACCGCCCCGACGACGACCAAAACCAGGTGCCCTCAGACCTGAAAGAAGGCGAACTGCTAGACTTGCTGCGCCTGCTGCCCGAACAACATTTTACCCAGCCACCGCCCCGCTACAGCGAAGCAACCCTGGTAAAAGCGATGGAGGAACATGGCATCGGCCGTCCCAGTACCTACGCCTCTATCATCTCCACCATTCAGGCGCGTGGTTACGTAGACCGGGTCGATAAACGGCTCCAGCCCACCGAAACCGGGCAGATTGTCAACGATCTGCTGGTGGAATATTTCCCCAACATTCTCTCGGTAGATTTTACGGCGCGGTTGGAAGACGAGCTGGACAAGATTGCCGAAGGCGAAGCGTGGGTGCCGGTGATTGGCAGCTTCTATGGCCAGTTTTCTGAAAATTTGGAAGTGGCGGATGAATCCATTCCCAAAATTGATCTAAAGCCAGAGGTGGAACTTGTGGGGCGCGACTGTCCCAACTGTGGCAGTGAGTTATTGTATCGGGAAGGGCGGTACGGCCGTTTCATCGGCTGCTCCAACTTCCCCAAATGCCGCCACACCGAGCAGCTGCTGAACAAAATTGGCGTTACCTGCCCCAACGGCGGCGAGATGGTCGAGCGACGTACCAAGCGCGGTCGCGTCTTCTACGGCTGTTCCCGCTACCCAGACTGCGAATTCAGCAGCTGGACCAAACCAGTGCCCGACCCCAACAACAGCTGCAACGGCCTGGTGGTGCAGAAAAACGATCACGAAACCGAATGCGTCGCTTGCGGCCTAAAACAAGGCGTCAAAGAAAAAGCCGCCGCCGATTAAATTCGTTTTTTCGCCAACTTTATTGCCCCAGAAATATTGCTCTAGAAAGCAGAGCCTGTTTCTGGGGTTTTTTGTTGTTAGCGCAGGCCACCCGTTGCCCAAACGTGGTTCAACTAGTACCAGGAAATCGAGACAAGTTATTTTGAAATTGCTAAAATGATTTCGAGATTGTTTATCAAGTTTTTCGCTTAACGTATTGTTTGACCCAATTGTGTGATGTAAAGGAACCCAAATGAAATTGAGACTTACTTCCCTCCTGTCGCTGTTTGTTTTAGCGCTGCTTCTCATTGTGGGATTAAGCGTGGATACCCGGCAGTCGGCCGCTGCGCCTGCTGGCAGCAATTTCACGTATTTGCCCATGATAACCAAGCCGTACAACCTCACCATTGCTGGGCTAGAAATCAGCCAATCGGTTCAGGATGCCAGCAACGGTGTGCCGCTGGTGGCCAACCGGCCTACGGTGGTGCGTGTTTACACCGAAACGGGCGATGGCAGCAATGTGCCCAACGCCAGCGTCACGCTTACCGCTACCCGTGGCGGCACCCCGCTGACCCCGGTCACTTCCAACACCCAAACTGCCTCTGGCGCTTCTAACCGGGCTAATCTCAACAGCACGTTTAATGTGGTGCTGCCCGCCAGCTGGCTTTCCGGCACGGTGCAGATTACCGCCAAAGTGAATGGCCAGACCGGTAGTGGGTTTATGCAAACGTTTACTTTTAACACTGTGCCCGCGCTCAATGTGGTCATTGTGCCGATTGATTACTATCAGGTTGGTGCCTCTGGCGGGAACGGTTTTTATCCAGCCCCAACCACTCAGCAGATTACCGACTGGATCATGCGCGCATATCCCCTAAGCAATATGAACGTTACTTTGCGGTCAATGCCGTATTCATTTACTGGCAATCTGCGCGACAGCGGCTCTGAATGGAGTCGGCTCTTGAGCGAGACCAGAACTTTGAAAAATTCGGATGGTGCGCCATCGTCCACTGTTTATTATGCTTACATCAATTTTGGTTCAGGATGTACAAATACCTGGTTTAACTGTTCTGGCGGTATTGCCGGTATTGGTTTTATAGGTCTTCGGGTGTCGGTGGGTATTCATAATTTGCCCTCAGGCTTTGGTCCGGAGGCAACGGGGGAACTGGCTGGGCATGAGATTGGCCATAATTTTGATCGCGAACATGCACCCTGTAATGTTACAGGTGGCATCTGGTCTACGGATCCTAAACATGCTGGGGCGTCCATTGGTGAGTATGGTTTGGATGGCATTGGTGGGGCGCTGGAACTGTACAGTCCTGGCGCCTACGTGGACATGATGAGCTACTGCGACCCGGTTTGGGTGTCTGACTTCACCTACAAGGCGCTGTACACCGACCAGGTGAACAATGGGGCTTACGTTTGGGCACCGCAGGCAGAAAGTTTGCTGCTTAGCGGTTCTGTGGCGGCGGATGGCAGCGTGGCGCTTGATCCGGTTTATATGTTGCCGACAACGGCCGTTTCCCCCCAAAACAGCCTCTACCACGTGGAACTGCTGGATGCTGCTGGTAACATCATCGCCACCCATCCTGTAGATTTGCTGGTGGCTGAGGAGCCTGGCGTCACCGCTCGTGCCATTCGTGGCGTGGTGCCCGCGCCAGACGCGCCGGTGGCGGCTTTGCGGCTGGTGGAGGCGGCGACGGGAACGGCCGTTGCCAACCGCACCCTTTCCACCAGCAGCCTGGCGGCGAACGCTACCCTGGCACAGCGCAGCGAAACCGCCACCGTGCGCTGGGGCATTGCCGACGTGCCCGCCAACGTGCGCTACACCGCCGACGATGGTCTCACCTGGACCACTGTGGGCCTGAACGTGCTGGGCGGCAGTTTAGAAGTGGATTTGACAGGTTTGCCGGGTGGGGGGAACGGCCGTTTCCAAATCCTCCTGGCCGATCAGGGCACACCCACCCGCTTTGAGGTAGATTTGGCGACGCCGCTGAGCGACAAGCAGCCCACCGCCTGGATCAGCGGGCCAGAAGTTGTGTCTGCGGGCGCACCCGCCGCGCTTTATGCCTTCGGCTCCGACGCCGAAGATGGGGCGCTGAGCGATTTTGTCTGGTCGGTGGATGGGGCAGCGGTCGAAGCGGATTCGGCCCTGTTCCTGCACAATTTAGCGCTGGGTGAACACGTCATTACCCTGCGGGCCACAACAAGCAGCGGGCAAACGGCCGTTGCCAGCCACATTGTGACCGTTACTCCGTAGAAAAAGAGGTCACCCCAGCCCTCTCCCAAAGGTGGCACAATTACCCCCTCCCCTCTTAGGGGAGGGTTACTCAGGTTTCCCCCACCCCCCGCCCCCCGGCGTTTCTATCTGCAAAATATCGTCTGCCTCTAGCTGTCTGGTAAATTTGCCCGGCAGCTTGGTGCTGTTTTCCCCTTGAATGAGGCTGTTGCGGCCAGAACGGCCGTCTTCACCCCCCTGCAAGCCATACGCCCCGCGCCGCCGCCGTTCGCTGGTGACGGTGACGGTGACGGGCGTGAGGAAGCGGATGCTGCGCACCAGCCCATCGCCGCCGCTGTGTTGCCCGTTGCCGCCGGAGTTGGGGCGCAGGCTGTACCGCTCGATGCGCAAGGGAAAGCTGTACTCCAGCGCCTCTACCGGCGTGTTGAGCGTGTTGCTCATGTGCACGTGCAGGCCGCTGCCGCCGTCGGCTGTTGGCCCGGCACCCGCGCCGCCCCCCATTGTTTCGTAGTAGGCAAACGGCCGTTCCGTGCCCGGATGTTTGCCGCCAAAAGTGAGATTGTTCATAGTGCCCTGGCTGGCAGCGGGGATAAGCTGCGGCAGCGCCTGGGCCAATGCGCCAAACACAGCGTCGGTGATGCGCTGAGACGTTTCTACGTTGCCTGCGGCCACGGCGTGCGGCTGGGGCGGGTCTAGCAGCGAGCCAGGCGGGATGGTGATGGTGAGTGGGGCAAACGCCCCGTCATTCATCGGCAGGTCGGTTTGCACCAGCGCCAGGGCGGCACAGCGCAGGCAGTAGGCCACGGCGGAGCGGGCGATGGCGGGTACCGCGTTGAGGTTGCCGCGCACGGCAGGGGCGGTGCCGCTAAAATCCACATGCATCTGGCTACCTTCCACCGTAATCGTCACTTTGATCGGGATGGGCGGGCTGCCGGGTTGGCCGTCGTCGTCCAGATAGTCGGTGAAGGTGTAACGGCCGTTTGGGATGTGGGAAACGGCCGTTTCGGTCAGGGTTTTCGCATAATCAATGAGCGCGTCAGCGTGGGCCAGCGCCTCGGCCAAACTGTACCGATCTACGATTTCGGCCAGCCGCTTTTCGCCGATGGCGTGGGCCGCGAGTTGGGCGGCTAAATCGCCGTTGCGCTCCTCCGGCGTGCGCACGTTGCGCAAAATGAGCTGCCACACGGCCTGATTGCGCTTGCCAGCTTCCACCAGTTTGATGGGCGGAATAATGATCCCTTCCTGAAAAATTTCGGTGGAGAGGGGCATGGAGCCGGGTGACATGCCGCCGACGTCGGCGTGGTGGGCGCGGCTGGCGACGAAGAAGGCGGGGGAACGGTTATCGGTGGTCGGTAAACGGTGGTCGGTAATCGGTAAACGGTGCACAGACGGATTACCGATTACTGATGACGGATTACCGAAAAAGACGGGGGAGATGAGGGTGATGTCTGGCAGATGGTTGCCGCCCTGGTACGGGTCGTTGACGATGACGACGTCGCCGGGGGCGAAGGGAGCGCATTGGCGGATGGCGGCCTGGACGGAGGCGGGCATCGCGCCCAGATGCACGGGAATGTGGGCGGCCTGGGCCAGCATACGGCCGTCTCCCAAAAACAGGGCACAGCTAAAATCGAGCCGCTCCTTGATGTTGGGGCTGTACGCGGCGCGGCCCAGCGTCACGCCCATCTCCTCGGCCACAGAGGCGAAAAGGTAGCGAAAAATGGAGAGGGAAACGGCCGTTGGTTTGTTCATGGAAGAGTGTAATTAGTAATTGAGTAATTGGGTAATTACCAATTACAAATTACCCAATTACTCCGCAAAAACGGGCAGGTTGTCCAAAGCCACAATATGGCTCCAGTCGGCGTCGCCTTCGGTGAAAACGGCCGCTGTTTGCAAAATTTCTCCGCCGGCCTGGGTGACCAGTTCTTCCATCCCCTTGAGTGTGCTGCCGGTGCTGATCACATCGTCTACCAGAATGACCTTTTGCCTTTGATGAACCGGGTATCTTTTTCATCCATGTACAGCGTTTGCGGCTTGCCAGTGGTGATAGAGACGGTCTCAGCGCTGAGGGCGTTGCCCATGTAGCTTTTGTACGATTTGCGCAGGACGATATAGGGCAGGCCCATCAGGGCGCTCATCTCGTAAATGAGCGGGATGCCTTTGGCTTCGGCCGTCACCAGCACGTTGGCAGGGGTGCTTTTGAGCTGTTCGGCCAGGGCCGCAGCCGTGGCTTTTACCACGATGGTATCGCCCAGCATGTTAAAAATGGCAATACGCACGCCGGGGGCAACTTCAAACAGGGGCAGGTGGCGGGTAATGCCCGCCACCTGGACGGTGTAGGTTTCGCGTTCACTCATCTTGTGATAATCTCCTCAAAGAAAGTGGCTGGTTTGTTGGTGGCTGGTTTGTACTTGCAACTAACCACGCGCCACTAAATCTAGTTTACCTGAATGTCTGATGAGTGGCATCCGATTTGGAAGGGAAGGCGACGCGATTATGAAAGCAATTGTGGTGAAGGGCGACAGGCAAAGTCCGGTTTTGGTGTGGGAGACGGTGCCGGATGTGGAATTTGGCCCAGATGAGGTGTTGGTGGAGGTGTGGGCAACGGCCGTAAACAGGGCCGATTTGCTGCAGGCACGGGGTGGCTACGCGCCCCCCGCCGAGGCCAGCGAAATTTTGGGCTTGGAGATGGCGGGCAAGATTGTCGCCGTGGGCGAGGATGTGGCGGAGTGGCAGGTTGGCGACCGCGTATGTGCGCTGCTGCCCGGCGGTGGTTATGCAGCGCAGGTGGCGGTGCCCGCCGGGATGCTGCTGAAGCTGCCCCGCAGATGGTCTTATGCTATGGGAACGGCCGTTCCCGAAGTGTGGTACACTGCTTATGTCAACCTCTTTTTGGAAGGGGATTTGGTTTCTGGCGAGACGGTGCTCATCCATGCCGGGGCCAGCGGCGTGGGCACGGCGGCCATCCAGCTGGCCAATGCGGCGGGGGCTACGGTGTTTGTCACCGCTGGCAGCGATGAAAAGCTGCTGGCCTGCCGCAAGCTGGGGGCAGAGCTGGCCATCAACTACAAGCAGGAAGATTTTCTAGAGAAGGTGTTGGCGGCAACCCAGGACCAGGGGGGTGAACTTAATTTTGGACCCGGTGGG
This sequence comes from Candidatus Leptofilum gracile, assembly GCA_016713825.1. Classification (GTDB taxonomy): domain Bacteria; phylum Chloroflexota; class Anaerolineae; order Promineifilales; family Promineifilaceae; genus Leptofilum; species Leptofilum gracile. Next base: position 122,584 of record JADJOJ010000012.1, read on the forward strand.
TGGGAGTTACCTGGATCGGAACGTGCGGGCTTTGAAGCGATACGGCCGTTTGGTCAACATTGGCCAACTCGGCGGTTCGCACGGCGAAATGAACATGGGTCTGCTGCTGGGCAAGCGATTGCGCATCGTTGGCTCCACGCTGCGCTCTCGCCCCCCGGCCGAAAAGGTGAAGATCACCGAGCAGTTCCAGGCGGGTTATTGGCCGCTGCTGCGCTCTGGCGAGCTAAAACCGATCATCGACACGCTTTTCCCCATCGAGCAAGCCCAGGAAGCCCACGCTTACGTGGCCCAAAACAAAAACGTGGGCAAGGTGATTTTGGCCGTGCGCGAAGGCGCGGACGTAATGCCACAACTGCCGAGCGATAAGTAAGGGCGGGGCGGTTGGCTCATGAGTAAATTGAGCGCACAATGTTCCAGCCAACCGCCGCGCCCAGCAAAATGAAAGGCGAAAGGGAGATGGATTTAACGGATAGCACGGAAAAAAATCCGTAGAATCCGTTCAATCTGCACCCTAATTTTTTTATAGCGGGAGTTCGTTGCGGAAGCGGTGGAAGGCGTCTGGGCGCAGGAAGAGGAAGACGAGCGTGCCAGCGAAGAAGCCGCCCAGGTGCGCCCAGTGGGCCACGCTGGATTCCACGTCGTTGATGAGCAAAACGCCCAGCGCGTTGGGGATTTCTGTGAGGAAAAAGAAGAGGATGACCCAGTAGGCGCGGAAGGGGACGCGCCAAAAGCCAAATCCGTAAAAGATCATCATTTTAATGCGGCCGCGTGGGTACAAGATGAGGTAGGCGGCCATGATGCCGTACACGGCGCCGCTGGCCCCGATGCCCGGAATCGCTTCGGTAGAGCGGCTCATGGTGCTGATAATGTCGGCGACAACGCCGCAGAAGAGGTAGAAGGCCAAAAAGCGCCACGGCCCGCAGGCGTCTTCGACGCGCTGGGCAAAGGCCCACAGCGCCAGCATGTTGCCCACCAGGTGAAACATCCCGCCGTGCAAAAAGGTAGAGGTGATGGCGGCCAGCGCCCCGGCGGCCTGCTGGCTGATGACAAAGGTCGGCACGCTGCCAAACAGGTAAATCAGCTCAATGTAGCCGTCGATGTTAAATTCCAGCAGCAAGAATTGCAGGACTAGCACGAGCATGTTGACCACGATGAGCGTCAGGGTCATGATGGGGAAGCTGGTGTACCGGTTGGGTTGCAAATCTGTTAAGGGAATCATAGCAGGTCGTTCAGGTTCAGGTTGAAGGCGCGTAGGCGGGCGATGGCGTGCAAAAGCAGCAGCAGGATGGGCAACAAAATCAGCGCCAGGCTAAAGAGGCGGACGGTGCGCGGGTTTTGGAACACGGCCGTTTCCCGCACCTTATCTAGCCAGGGATGGTTGGGTGCATGGGCCAATCCGCTAAACAGCAGCATTCCGGCAAAAAGGCGATATTGCCCAGGCAGAGCAGCAGTGGGGTGTGCAGTGGATTCAGCCCTGCCTGCACAAAAACCAACATGGTGTACAAAAGCGTTGGGCCGCTGGCCAGCCGCAAGACGGTGGCGCTGGGGCTGGTAAATTTGATATTGGCCAGCTTCACCTGATCTTCCACGTGGGGCAGCCGCTTTTTTGGCCAGCAGGCGGTCGGCATTGCTGGGGGGATTTGAGGGCGCGTTTGTAGTAGCGAACGGCCGTTTCCCACACTTCTAGCCGTTCATACAGCCGCGCCATTTGCAAATATTGCTCGTTTGTGGGCTGGATCGATTCGATGTAGCGCATTGCTTCTGGGTGCTGCCGGTTGAGCCGCAGCAGATGATCCAGGGCGGTAAGCAGGTTGGCCTGCGAGTCGGCGTGCTGCACCATGAGCCACCAGCCTGCCTCGTGGTTTGAGTAGCGGCGCAAAAAGGCGGCCAACTCTAGACGGCCGTTTGCCACCTGCTTCTGAGCAAACAGCTCCGTGATTTCGGCAAAGCGCAGCTCTTCATCGGTGACCAGCAGCGCTTCGGGGTTGGGGTAATGGCCATTGAGGGAAAAATGGTTGGCGGTGGGTTGGTTGAGGTGGGGATATTTTTGGCGCAGCTGGGCCAGGCGGGTTTTGGTTTGGGGGCGCTCTGGGTTTAGGGTGAGGGCGTTTTCCAGGGCGATGATTTTATCTTCTGGTTCGGGTACCAGTTCGCTGAGCCAGAGCCAGGCGAGTTCGTGCCGGGGGTTGTTCTCTACCAGGGAAAGCAGCAGTTCCCGCGCCTGGTCTCGCTCACCGGCTTTGGCTTTTTTTACGGCCGTTTGAAACAGTTCATTTTGCATCATAACTTGGCGATCCCAACTGCCACGGGCAAAAAGTTTGCGGCTAATTGTACACCGTTTACTTGCATTTTAGCTGTCGCCAGGACTTTTTCTTGCTTTTGGGATCAGGCTATGCATCCGGTTTTGGCGGGTCTTGCTGCTGTTTTGGCGGTTGGGGGGCCGGTTTTGCCTTGCGCTTGGGCAGCAAAGCTTGCCCGCGTTTGAGCAACTTGGCCGGGGCAGATTCACCCTGCTCTTTTTCTGGTTTGGGAAAAGGCTCCTGGTCAAACATTTTGCGCCAGGCATAGATGCCCAGCAGCTTCATGGTTGCCACCACCGGTGCGGCCAAAATCGCGCCCAAAATACCGGCCAGGCTGCTGCCCATAAAAACGCTAATCATCACAATTAGCGGATGCAGATCGAGCGAATCGCCCACGATGCGCGGCACCAGGATGTTGTTTTCTAGCTGCTGCACAATGAGCATGTAAATCAGCACAATGCCGGCAAACTGCCAGTTGGCCATCCCGGCCAGGGTGTCTGGCTGGAAGAAGGCCACCAAAATGGCTGCGCCCGCGCCGATGATGGGGCCAAGCACCGGGACAAACTCTAACAAACCAGACAGCAAGCCCAGCGCCAATGAATTTTGTACACCCAGCAGCGCCAACCCCAGCCACACCACAAAAAAGATGATGATGCCCAGAATGACCTGCCCGCGCAGGTAAGCGCTCCAGATACGGCCGAATTCGCGCAGCATGCGTTCCGCATCTTTGCGGTAGCCGGGCAGTTGGGCCATGCCCGCCACATGCCCGCCCAGCAGGGGAATTTCAATGGCCAGGTAAATGGAGATGATGAAGATGAACAGCAAGTTGCCCAGAGTGGTAATCGTCGCTGTGGCAAAATCGGTGACTAGCTGCCCGCCCTGGCTAACGGCTGGCTCTACCATGCCAATGAGCTGGTCTTGAACCATGGCCAGGTCGATACTGTTGGGTGTAAATGAGAAGGGGCCAAATGTGAAGGGGTCGCTGCGGGCGGTAAATTCTTCGATAACGGCCGTTGTGTCGGCAATCAGCTCTGGCACCTGTTCGATGAGTGAACTAACCTGCTCAAAAGCTGCAAAGCCCAGCGCCACAAAGCCACCCACCGCCGCCACCGCCAGCAGCAAATAAACGATCAAAATGCCGGTGGTTCGTTTCAACCCGGTACGCTTGTCGATCAGTACCGCAATGGGGTTAACGATGTACGCCAGAATGGCGGCAATCACAATCTGGGAAAGGAGGGTTTGGAAGCGGTAGGTGAGCCAGAGAACCAGCAGCAGGGCGGCGACCGTGACAATTACTTTGGTGCTGCGCGACCAGGGTGGGGATTCCTGGCTATTGGGCTCAGTTGGCATGGGCTGCTCTTGGTTCATTCCGGTCTCCTCGATAGGTCAATGGCCAGATTATTACACGCTTTTTCACTACGTCAATCTGGCGGAACTGTTGCACAGATCGTGATATGATACCGGCATCCTACTGAACCACCCGGGGCGCTGCCTGCCTGCTGGCAACATTTTAAAGGAGATTTTATGAACGGCGGCGCACCACCACAAATAAAAGGGACACAGATGAACACAGGTTTTCACAGATTTTTATCTGCGTTCATCTGCGTTTATCTGTGTCCTATTTTCAAGGGAGAGAAATGATGCGTAAAAAGGCAATCTTGATTACCGGCGCGGCTGGTGAAATTGGGCAGGCATTGGTGGAATATATCTCCACGAGCGGGGAATACACTTTGTTGACCCTGGATTTGCAAAAGATGCCAGAGCGGTTGAACGGCCGTTCCCACCACATCATTGGCGATATTTTAGACCAGAAATTATTTGCCCGGCTGGTAACCGAGTATGAGCTAGACACCATTTTTCACCTGGCGGCGCTGCTCTCCACGCGCAGCGAATTCTCGCCAGAGCTGGCCCACCAGGTCAACGTCAACGGCACGTTGAACCTGCTTCAGCTGGCCGCCGACCAGTCGCAGCAGCGGGGCAAGCCGGTGCGCTTTATGTTCCCCAGCTCCATTGCCGCCTATGGCCTGCCCGATCTGCCCACCAAGGCCCGCGATTTTTACGTGCGTGAATGGGATTGGAACTACCCGACGACGATGTACGGCTGCAATAAGCTGTACTGCGAGCAGCTAGGCAGTTACTACAGCCAAAATTACCAGCAGCTGGCCGAAACCATTCCCACTATGATCGATTTCCGCAGCGTGCGCTTTCCGGGGTTGATTAGCGCCCTCACCGTGCCCTCTGGCGGCACCAGCGATTACGGGCCAGAGATGCTGCACGCGGCGGCCCAGGGCCAGCCATACCGCTGCTTTGTGCGCGAAGATAGCACCATCCCCTTCATGGCCATGCCAGATGCGATCGTCTCGCTGCTGCGATTGTGGGAAGCGCCCCGCAGTGCGCTCAGCCGCCTGGTGTACAACGTGACCAGCTTTAGCCTGTCGGCGGCTGAATTTATGGCGGAGGTGCAGCGCCATTTTCCGCAGGCGCAAATCAGCTTTGAGCCGGATCATCACCGGCAGGGCATTGTAGACAGCTGGCCCGCCGGGCTCAACGACAAGCTGGCCCGCCAGGATTGGGGCTGGCAGCCGGAGTATGATGTGGCTCGGGCTTTTGACGACTATCTGGTGCCCAATATTCGGCAGATGTACCATTAAGTAAAGTGCAAAAAGTTTTCAGAATTTAGAAAGTGAGGCATCATAGACAGATGCCAAAGAAAATCAATTACACCTTAACAACCGAATCTCTTGGACTCATTGAGCAAGCGATCAAAAATCACGAGGACCTTCGCGTGCGCCATCGGGCTACCCTGATCCGTCTGCTCCATCTTGGCCAAAAGCCCGCTGAGATCGCTAAGCTCCTAGCGATTCAACCCAGCCAGGTTTACTATTGGCATAAACGTTGGCGGGAAGAGGGCATTGATGGACTAGCGGACAAACTACGCGCGGGCCGCCCAAAAGCAGCCGATGCGCAGTATCGCCAAATCTTAGAGGAGACGATGGCTAAAGAGCCGACCGAGTTAGGCTATGCCTTTAACGTTTGGGATGCAAAGCGGCTTATGGCTCATCTAGAGCAGGCGACGGGGATTCGCGTTACGGAACGCACCTTCCTCAATATTTTAGCTGAGCAAGACTATGTTTATCGTCGCCCTAAGCACACCCTTGACCCCCTGCAAGACAAAGCCGTCAAAGCCAGAGCCGAAGCGACGCTAGAAGAGCTGAAAAAAAGCTGAACGCGCCGAGATCGAACTTTTCTTTGTGGACGAAACGACACTGAGACTCCTGTGTGTACTCATAAAGTGTTGGATGAAGCGCGGTCAGCAAAAGCGGGTAGCGGCACCAGGACCGGCTCAATGGCATCACCTTTTCGGAGCCTACAACTGGCGCACCGATGAAGTCATCACCCTGCCCGTAGCCAAAAAGAACTCGGCTTCTTTCTCCAGCTTTATCCAACTTCTGATGGCGACTGCGCCTCAGGACCGACCGGTTGTGCTCGTGATGGACAATGCCTCTTACCATCATAGCCAGGCTTCCGAAGCACTTCTAGCCTTTTTTGAAACACGTTCGACAGTCTTCTGGTTGCCCCCTTACTGTTCGGACTTAAATCCCATTGAGCGCTATTGGCGGCACCTGAAAGAGAAAGCGTGTGCCAATCGCCTGTTCAAAACGATTGATGAGATGATTGATTCGGTTGATAAGGTACTGACTATTCAGAACGAGATTGCCCATTCTGACAGATTCTTATTTACGAAAACTTTTTGCTGACTACTTAAGTGGTTGGAAAAAAGTTTTCAAAATTCTTTATCAACAGATTTCGCAGATTTTGCAGATTTAGGGGGTTCCCGCCTTCGCCAGAATGACAGGTCTAGGGTTCGATTATTTTTGCAAGGCTCTTTTAGTTGGACTAGTACAGTCCGGCAGAAATCCATAAAAGTTATTATGACAAGTTGCCGGACTGTTTAAGTGTTGCGCCGTCATCAATAACCTGATGCGAACTTTTGGGGCGCAATACTAGTACAGTCCGGCAGAAATCCATAAAAGTTATTATGACAAGTTGCCGGACTGTTTAAGTATTGCGCCGTCATCAACAACCTGATGCGAACTTTTGGGGCGCAATACTAGCTACATAGCACTTTGTGAATTGGACACGGATGGCTCTACTGAAAAAAGGGTAATTTCACCGCAGAGGCGCAGAGATCGCAGAGATTTTTCTCTGGTTATCTTTAAAACGCTGCGTCCTTTGCGTCTTTGCGGTTTGTTTTTTCAGTGGACTCATCAATGTCTAATTTTCTTTTTCAGTCAACCTGATATGTGGCAAGTTAGTTGGACTAAACGGCCGTATTAAACACATCTCGCCCCCCCCGCTTAGGCTAAACTAAATGAAAGATGATCCGGTGGTGTAGAAATTTGCCATGAGGTCTGCCACAATGTGCCGATGCACGATCGACACCAACTCACCCGTTTTGCCTGGCTTTCTATTGCTACGGCCGTTTTCACCATTGGCTTAAAAGCGGTGGCGTACTGGCTCACCGGTTCCGTCGGTTTACTGTCCGATGCGCTGGAGTCGGGCGTCAATCTGGTAACGGCCGTTTTCGCCCTCATCATCCTCACCATTGCCGCCCAGCCGCCGGATCAGGAGCATGAGTACGGCCACAGCAAGGCAGAATATTTTGCCGGGGGGATGGAGGGTAGCCTTATTTTGTTTGCGGCGCTGGCGATTGGGTATACGGCCGTTCAGCGGCTGCTGACGCCCCAACCCCTGGAGCAAATTGGCATTGGGTTGCTGGTTTCTGTGGTGGCGGCGCTGGGCAATGGGTTTACCGCTATGGTGCTGCTGCGCGTCGGTCGGCAGCACCATTCGCTGACGCTCACCGCCAACGCCCGCCACCTGCTCACCGACGTCTGGACTTCTGGCGGCGTGATTGTGGGCGTAGTGGCCGTTTGGTGGACGGGCTGGCAATGGCTAGACCCTGTGCTGGCGCTGCTGGTGGCGCTGCACATTGTAAGGACGGGGGTGGGGTTGGTGAAAACGGCCGTTAATGGCCTCATGGACACCGCTCTCCCCGCAGCCGAACTGGCCCAGGTGCGCACCATTCTAGATAGCTATGCCAGCGGCGAAGTGCAGTACCACGCCCTGCGCACGCGTCAATCTGGGGCGTACCGGTTTGTCTCGGTGCATGTGCAGGTGCCAGGAGCCTGGTCGGTGCAGCGGGGGCATACCTTGCTAGAAGCGATCGAGCGGGATTTGCGGCGGGCGCTGGCTCCGGTTTCTGTTTTCACCCACCTGGAACCGGTGGATGATCCGGTTTCTTGGGAAGATATTTCGCTGCATCGGGCGGAAGAGTCCGTGCCGAAAATGAATGGTCACAGCGGGCAGAACGGATCGTGAGCGCGTGCGCAAAATTTTTCTCTGTGGCGAATTAGCCCAGCCGCTGCCGCAGCCAGTAGGCCATTAACCCGCCCAGCCCCCCCACAAACGCGGTAAGAAAGCCCCAGCCCATCTGCATTTCCCCCAGATTTGCTGCGCCCGGCAGACCCAATTTGAAGTAGATGTAAGCCAGTAAGCCACCAACAATGGACCACAGCGGCCAGCCGATTTGCTGCTCTAGCCCCACATTTTGCTGCCGCCCCAGCGAGAAGGCCGCCCCACTGGCAATGAGCAGACCGGCGGAAACGGCCGTTAATAACCAAAACTCTGAAAGCTCAATGCGAATGCCTGGTTCCTCTGGCGGGGGCAGCGCCTGGGCTGTGGTGCTGGTTGGTTCAGGTGAATCTGTGGGCGGGGTGGTGGCCGTCACCGTGACCGTGGGGCTGGGCGTAACGGTTGGCGTTGGCTGCGGCGTGGGATCAATAATAGATACCTGTGCCCCGCCGCCAGATTCCGTCGCCCCTACCTTGATATCTGCTTCTTGCGAAATGGTGGCTGCGCCAGATTCAGCCACAATGCGGAATTGGCCCCCTTCGGTGCGTGCCTCTAGCACGTAATTTAGCTGAGCAATGCCGTTGGTGGTTGGCACCTCGCCAATGATGCTTTCCGTCCCGGCCACCCGGTCTCGCTGGCGGAAGCGCACCACCGTGCCGTCTGGCACAGGATGACCGTTGTTGTCTTGGATGACGCCCGTTTGCAGCCGCAGCGTATCCCCCACAGAAACGGCAAACGGCTCATCCCCGGCAGAAGCTTCTTCTTCGCTGTTCAGGTTGGTTACGTCTAAACCGATGACCTGGTCGGCGGCGGGCTGGGTTTGCCGGAAGAGATCGTAGCTGGTGCCAGAGATGGTCACGGGGGATGCGCCCGAAAAGGGTAGTTCCTGGAAGAGGGCGCGTACGGCCGTATCAATCGCCGCTTCATTGTGGCTGTACAGGCCAAACAGGGCCGCCAGCTGGGTGATCTCGGTGGAATCCAGGTAGTAAGGTGCGTTAAAGGCAAATACCACCACCCGCTGCTCCCGCACCAGATCGGGGCGCTGGGCCAAAAAGTTGTTTAGCGCCAGCGAATTGGCCCCGTTGCGGTCTAGCATGGCAAAGATGATCCAATCGGCCGTGCGTAAATTTTCTTGCACCAGGTAGGCGGGTGGCGGCGTGGCCGTGGGCAGCGGCGTAGGCGTTGGCCCGTCTTCTGGTGTGGGGGTGCTGCCAGGGGCCAGCGTGGGCGTTAGGGGGACGGTGTTGTAAATGACTGGTTCCGCGCCCGCGTTGATAAACGCCTGCAAGTCGGCAAAGCTGTGGCTGCTGATCTGCTCTGGCTGAAGCTGCTCGCTGGCTTGTGGTCCGTATAGGGCCAGCATGCGCTCTTCAACGGCCGTTAGGCCAATCAGCGGCTGAGGTTCGCAAAAACTGCACTGCTGGAACTGCCGCATGTCGGTAAAAATGAGGATGTTTTCGCTGGCGGTGGGGGGCTGCACCAGCCGTTCGCCCAGTTCGTCGGGGTCTGGGGCGATGAGGGTCAGGCTGGATTGGGCCACATCGATGGTGGTGGCGGCACCGTCTTCGCTGTGTGCGTCGGTATCTGCCAGCGGGTTGTTGGCCAGCAAGCTTTCGGCGGCGAAGCTGTCGTTGTGAAGTTTGAGTTTGAGCTGGAGGATGCGCAGAACGGCCGTATTCACCTGCTGCTGAAAAGCCACATCCGTCGTGTAGCGATCCTGAAACCACAAAATGGTGTCGATAATGTTAATGAGCTGATCTTCGTAGGGCGCGTCGCCCAGGGCAAAATCAGCCAGATACAGCAAATCATTTCCTGCCAAAAAAGCATCTTTGGCCACTACGCGGTGCGGGAAACCTTGATCTTGCCCATAAAACCGCTCAACGGCGCGCACGCCCAGCTTGTCGGAGACAATCAACCCACCAGAAGCCCGCCAGGTGCTTAGCTCCTCTTGCGCCATCAGCGCCGACAGCGCAATGGGGTCCAGGCTGACGGGGTTGGTGGTGGCCCGAATATTGCCCTGAAAGCCCTGGTAGCGAATATGCGTAGTGAGCAGACCGTCGGCGATCGCTTCGGGGCGGGTGGCATCGCCGGTGACGGCAAAGAAGGGGGCCAGCTCAATCTGGCGCAGCTGCTCTAGCGATTTGCGCACGGTGGGTACGTCTTCATGCAGCGGGCGGTCGCTGGCGCCATAGCCGGGGAAATGTTTGGGAATGACGGCCACCTGGTTGTTGCTGCCCAGGTGCACCCCGGCGGTGTAGGCGCTGCCCATCACGCCCACCCAGTACGGGTCACCGCCAAAGGAGCGGACGCCTAAATCGCTGGCGCTGAACGGATCGGGGGTTTCTACCACGTCCAGCGAAGGGCCAAACAGCATGTTGATGCCCAATCCGGCCAGTTCTTCCCCCACGACTTCGCCTACTTGCTGGGCCAGGTCTGGTCGCCAGGTAGCCCCAACGGCCATATTGCTGGGCATGTCGGTGAGCCCGCTGAGGATGGTGCTGTTGGGGTAGCTATCGCCCTCGTGCGATATGGCGATGAAGAGGGGGATGGGGGTAAACGGGTCTGGCGGTTCGGGGGTGGGGGGCAGGGTGCCTTCTTCTACCTCGGTGGCATCGATTTCTGGCAGGGGCAGCCCGCGCAGGGCCAGGCTTTGCAGGCTGCGCACAAGTTCGGCCGTTTGGCCGGTGATGTTGTTGGGGTCGCCGTAGCCGGTAATGTTGTCATTTTCGGCCGAGAGCACCACGCCGCCGATGTGGTAATTGGTGATCAGGTCGGCGATGTCGCTGGCCAGGGTGGCGCGATCACCTTCAAAGGTGACGAGAAAGAGCTGCCCGACGCGCTCGGCGGGGGACATGGTTTCCAGGATGGTTTGGGCTGTGGCCAGCCGTTCGGCTGGGGTTGGCGGGTTGCCCGGTGGTTCATCTTGGGCGTGCAGGGCGGTGGTGCCAACATTGAGCAGGGGAAGAACGAAGACCAGGTATACGGCCGTTCTCCACCAGCGCCAACTCCTTTTCATACGCGCATAAACAGTGCTCAAGATGAACAATTGCTCCCAATACAATAATTTTTGTGGCGGACCGATGAGGCAAAGCGGCGTTTTTGCTCAATTTGCTGCCTGGTTAACTGGCGGCAAAAGGCGATCCGACAGAGCTGATTATACAGTAGATTGCGAGACCTATCACCTGTGCTAAAATTTTGCTTATGTAAAAGCAGGGAGACTTCACGCGCTGGCGCACCACCATGAATAAAAATCGTAGGTCGGATTGCCCATCCGACCCACATTTACAGAGGAGACGACACCGGCTGTCGCCGACCACCATGAATGAAAACCCAACCTCCGGGAGGTTCAGTGCGTAACAGAGGCCATTTTTGAAGCCTCCCGGAGGTTTATTTTCTAAGGAGCCAAATAGACGCCGCACCTTTTTCAACCGAACCGATATGCGACCAGTCTCGCTTGAAGCGCTCGTTTTGGGCGCTGATTCTGTGAATTCATTAAGTGAACACCCATTTTCTAGCAGCTGCTGTTTACATTTGCTGCCAGTGAACCATAATTCAAGGTCAGTCTGGGGCGTACCTACTATCACCAACCCAGCCGAGAAAGCCTATGTCTGAACGTCTAAAGAATATTTTTGCGACTGTGTTGTTACTATTACTGGCTGTCAGTGCGTTTGTGGCTGGTTACTTTACCAATGATTTTGTGGAAATGCGCCGGGGTGAAGTGACGGTAGCCACAGGTGATGCCCAGGAGTTTGGCCTATTTTGGGAGGCGTGGGGGCACGTGCAGGACAATTTCATTGGTGAGTTACCCACCTCTAAAGAGTTAACGTATGGTGCAATTCGTGGCTCTGTGGCGCTGCTGGGCGATCCGTACACCTTTTTTGTGGAACCGGTTGAGCGAGAGATTGAGCGCCAGACGCTTCAGGGTACCTTTGGCGGTGTGGGGGCTACGGTTACCCGGCCAGAAGAGGGCGGCCCGATTTTGCTAGAGCCGATTCCGGGCAATCCGGCGGCGGCAGCGGGCATTTTGTCTGGCGATGAGCTGGTGGCTGTGGATGGGGAACCGATTACCCTAGAGCTGACGGTGGAGGAGGTGGCCAACCTGGTACGGGGTGAGAAGGGCACCATTGTGGTGCTGACGGTGATTCATCCAGGCGAGACGGACCCAGTGGATATTGAGGTGGAGCGGGGTGATATTTTGATTCCGTCGGTGAGCTACCGGCTGTTGCGCGAGAATGATCAGGTGGGCTATATTCAGTTAACCCGGTTTAGTGGGGAGAGCGCCAACGAGATAGAAACGGCCGTTCTCGACCTTCAATCTCAGGGTGCCACCCAGCTCATTTTGGATTTGCGGGGCAACGGGGGTGGTTTGCTGGATGCGGCCGTGGAAGTAGCTGACCATTTCTTAACGGAAGGGCCTATTTTGTACCAGCAGTCTCGCGGGCAGGAAGAGCGCGTTTACGAAGCAACGGCAGAGACGGTGGCCCCAGACATTCCCCTCATCATTTTAGTAGATGGTGGTACGGCCAGCTCTTCTGAAATTTTGGCCGGGGCGCTGCAAGACCGGGGCCGGGCGCAGTTGGTGGGCAGCACGCCCACGTTTGGCAAGGGGTCTGTGCAGTTGGTGTACGACCTTAGCGATGGTTCTTCGGTGCATGTGACTGCCTCGCGCTGGTACACCCCAGACCGCCACCAACTGGATCAGCAAGGGTTAAACCCAGATATTTTGGTAACGGTGACTCAGGAAGATATTGATAATGGCCGCGATGCGGTTTTGAACCAGGCTGTAATGGAGTTACAGCGTTTGGCCCAGCTGAGCGAGTAAGGACAGAGAGATGAATTACGAGAATCAAACAAACAACCAATCAACAGGCAGCCGCCGGACGCTGTTGTTTATTGCGGCCGTGGCTGGCCTGCTTTTGTGTTTGGGAACGGCCGTTGCTGGCTTTTACATTGGGCGCGCCTCGGTTGAGCCAGAGGTGGTGACCCAAACCGAGACAGAAGAAGTGACGCGTGAAGTAGAGGTGACGCGTGAGGTAGAGGTGCCTGTTGTGGTGGGCTCCGATGCCAGCGAGCCTGTTCCCCTAACCGATGATAGTGCGGGCGGAACGGCCGTTGATGATTCTAGCGACCCCGCTGCCAACTTGCCTACCCTGCGCCTGGAAGAGATTGCCGAAATTGATTTTGGCCTGTTTTTTGAAGCCTGGAACCTGGTAGAAGAAGGTTACGACGGTGACATCCCCAACAACCAGGAAATTTTGTACTCAGCCCTTGAAGGCTCCCTGGACACCCTGGGCGATGAATACACCCGCTTCATTCGGCCAGAAGTAGCTGCCCGCTTGCGCGAAGATGCTGGCGGTTCCGTTGAGGGCATTGGCGCGTATGTAGAAGAGACGGAAGAGGGACAGTTCCGAATTGTGCGCCCCATCCCCGACCAGCCCGCCGATTTGGCCGGTTTGCTGCCCGGTGATGTTGTTGTCGCCGTAAATGGCGAATCTGTGGACGGCATTTCATTCGATGAAGTGATTATGCTGGTTCGTGGCCCGCGCGGCACCGAGGTCACACTCACAATTTTGCGCGAAGACGAGCCGGAATTATTGGATTTCACCATCACCCGTGTCCGTTTTGAAATTGCCACGGTTGAATCCGAGATGCTGGAAGGCAACATTGCCTACATTAAGCTAACTACATTCGACCAGACCGCCACCGAAAAAACGGTAGAGGCGTTGCAAACGTTACTGGATCAGGGCGCTGAAAGCGTCGTATTTGATTTGCGGGACAATCCAGGCGGCTTTTTGGCCCAATCTATCAGCATTTCTGATCTGTTCCTGGCAGACAGCGTGGTATTATACGAGCGCAACACCGCTGGCCTGGATCAGGTTTTCCGGGCCGATACGGGCGATTTAGGTGAAGGTTTGCCGATGGTGGTATTGGTAAATGGCGGCAGCGCCAGCGCCTCCGAAATTGTGGCGGGGGCAATTAAGGATAACGGCCGTGCGGTGCTCATTGGTGAAGTCTCTTTTGGCAAGGGCTCTGTGCAGCAAGTGTACCAGCTTTCAGATGGCTCTGAGATGCGGGTAACGATTGCCCGCTGGTACACGCCCAGCAACATCAGCATCGACAAAGAAGGCGTAACGCCAGATATCATTGTGGAAATGGAATTTGATGCCGAAGAGGATATTCAATTGCAGCGTGCAATTGAATATCTGCAAAATGGTCAATAATGGAGACAACACTATCTTTGCAGATTGATATTTTTGCCACGAATTCGCACAAATTTCAGCGTGTCGTCAGGGGTAATTTGTGAAAATCCGTGAGTCCACTGAAAAAACAAACCGCAAAGGGCGCAGCGTTTTAAAGATTACCAAAGAAAAATCTCTGCGCGCTGCGCGCCTCTGCGGTGAAATCACCGATTTTTCAGTAGAGCCATCCGTGGCGAAATTTTCCGGCAAAGCAAAAGTGCAAACATAGTGAGATAAGTTAGAAAGATGACACAAAAACCTGCTGGCAAAAAAATAGTTGCCACCAACAAACGGGCACGTCATGAGTACGAGCTGATAGAGTATTTTGAAGCGGGGCTGGTGCTGACGGGCACGGAAATCAAGTCGGTGCGAGCCAACCGAGTGAGTTTGGCGCGCAGCTATGTGCAGCCGCGTGACGGCGAACTGTGGCTGGTAGAGGCGCACATTGCTGAATATGAGCATGGCAATGTGCAAAACCATGAGCCAACCCGAGCGCGCAAACTGCTGCTGCATCGGCGGGAGATTAGCAAAATTTTGGATGCGCTGGGGCAGAAGGGGTTAACGGCCGTTCCCACCAGCCTCTATTTGAAAAACGGCCGTGCCAAACTGGAGTTTGCCCTGGCCCGGGGTAAAAAGCTGCACGACAAACGCCAAACCCTGGCCAACCGCGACAGCCAACGCCAGGTCGAGCGTGCCCTGCGCGAGAAATTTCGCTGAACCATTGCCCTGTCACATTCATCAGCTAAAAGCGGGTTGATACAAATGTTTCTGACAGGTTAGGCTATGCCAGCTGCGTTAAACTTGCCTTAAGGCGACAGCAGGAAGGGAAAAGTAGTGGTACTGGGTAAAAGGAGTTGGCAATGATTCAGGTAACCTTTGCATTTTTGGTCATTTTATTTTTAATTGCTGTCATTATTGGGCTGATTGTGGGCGTGGCGCTGGCCCGACCAACAATCCGTTAAGCAACAACCATTTCCCGGAAACGGCGCGTACCGTTCACCTATATGGGCGTCGTTTCCGGAAAAATTAAAAGTTAGTCCAAATCTTTTAGGGGGATAGGGTCTTGTTGGGGGGCACACACGCCGCACCAAACCGCGCCGGCCACCACAAACGCTTTGTAGCTGCCAGCCGTGGTGCGGTAGGTGTGGATGATGTATGGTTTCTCTTGCGCGTGGGTTTTGCAAACCGCACGGCCGCAAAATTTACAGGCCGCATGAGCCGGTCGTTCGCAATGCCAACATTCCATAATTTTCTCCCATCACCTGCCACAGAGCTGAAAATAGCCGTCCGCAACTGCGAGTTACTAAGGTCGATTGCGCAGAGAGCTTTTCTCGGTGAAGGTGCAGTTACTCCGAAAACGCCAAATCTTTATTTGCAAACAGATCCACAGCCAGTAAGAACAACACCGTGGCATAAAGCAGCAAGATTGCTGGGGCCAGGGATTGGTTGGCTGTGAAGTAGCCATTGGTGATGCCCTCGGCCAGCGCCTGGAATGGCCAAAAAACAAAGCCAAAGAGGCGGCTAATGATGTTGCCATCTGTTTGGTTGAGGGTGTTGGCGAAATTTTCCAGGTTACTGCTCATCGCTACCCAGCTTTGGTTGAGGGCGTAACGGCTCAGGCTGGTTGAGACCTTGGCCAGGCTCTCATTTTGCAAGCCCTGACCAAATAGAAAGATGGCCAACAGGCCAAAAACGTAAATGCGCGACCAGCCAATGGTGATGAAATCGGAGGCGTGCAGGGCCAGCACGGCCATCAGCAGCATGGGAGCCAGCCAGATGGGTGGGATTTCTAGCAGCGCTCCCAGCGTTAGCGACGGGCCATTGATCAACCCCAGGAGCATGAGCACAAGCTGAAACAGCAGGGTGATGAGTAGGCTGCTCAGGAGTACGGCCGTTACAAATTCCCCTCGGCTCTTCAGGCGCACCAGCAAGGGGTAATGCTGGGCATCGTTGGCGCGGGCGGCCACGCTGAGCGTTACCAAAAAAGCCAGCCCTGCCCCAAAGCCACCAATCAGCAGCTGGTAATAAGCTATATCTGGCGTTTGCTGTTGCGGATTAAACAACAGGTACCAGTAAGCCAGCGTCAGCAGCAGGTAAAAAACACCGCTTAACGAGCGCAGGGTGGTGCGGAAAAAATATTTGGTGAGAAGTGAAATTCGCTGCATCATTGCACCGCCCTCGCATAAATTTCGGCCAAGGTCACATGTTTTTGCTCCACGTGCAGCACATCGTATTGGGCTTGTAGCAAAATGGCTAGGATATCGCGCCGCAGCGCCATTGCCTGCCCGCGCAGCTGGATTTGGGCACCCTGTACCTGAATATCGGGGTGCTGGGCCTGGATGATGGCGGCAATATCGCTCAGGTCGCGGTCGGCCTGGATGAGCGTGTGTGGGCTAATGGTGAGCGCTTCGACTATGCTGTTTTGGTAATGCACCTGCCCGTTGTTTAGAATGACGAGCTGGGTGCAAACGGCCGTTACCTCCTCTAACTGGTGCGAAGAGAGCAAGATCGTTTTGCCCGCAGTGTGCAGTTTCTTAACCAACGCCTGCATCTCAGCCTGCCCGTTGGGGTCCAGGCCGTTCGACGGTTCATCGAGCAGCAGCAGAGGTGGGTCGCCCAGCATGGCCTGGGCAAAGCCTAGCCGCTGGCGCATTCCTTTAGAGCAGTTGCCGATGCGTTTGTTGGCCTGACTGACCAAATCGACCTGCACCAGAGCCTCAAAAATTGCCTGCTCTTGGGCTTCTGCGGGCAGGCTAGAGAGGCCAGCCACCAGGGCCAGGTAATCGGTTACGCGTAAATGGTCGGGGAACAGCAGGCGGTCTGGTTTGTAGCCAATGGTGGGCCAACGGCCGTTTGTGGGCCGAATTTTGCCGCTGTCTGGGTGCAGTAAACCCGCGATGAGCTTAAATAGTGTGGTTTTGCCCGCCCCGTTTGGCCCTAGCAAACCGACCACTTCGCCTCTTCCAATCCGCAGCGAAACGCCGTCTAGCGCCTTGAGCCCATAAAAATTTTTACTAACGTTGTGAATCTCAATCACGATATTGTCCCGATAGAAGAATCAGGTAGCGGTTGAACCATTTTGCGACGGCTGAAGCCTGGTTCTTAAACAAAAGGGTTCAAGCTTCAACTGATTTTTGGATGAGCTAAGCTTGTGCGAGGGGTAGTTTAACATAGTGTGTGGTTTATTGCCTACGGGGCATTGGGTAGGGGGAAATGCACCAAAATGAGAGAGAGATCATCGCTGTGGTCTTGTGCGTCGGCCATCATTTGCGGGGCTATGGTTTCGGGGGAAACGGCCGTTTCCAAATACCCGCGCAGCTTCTCATCTGGCAGCGTGCCCCAAATACCATCGCTGCACAGCAGCAGCCAATCCCCCGGAAACAGCCGCTGGGTAAACAAATCTACCTGCGGATGATCGCTGGCCCCCAACGCATTGGTGAGCACATTTTTGTATTGATGCGTCAATGCCTGCTCGGCAGTGATATGCTCTTGTTGCAGCAGCCAGGCAACCAGCGAATGATCTTGGGTAATTTGCTCTAGCTGCTTTTGCCGGAAGCGATAGGTGCGGCTGTCCCCCGCATTGGCCACAATCAGCGCCTGGTCTAGCACAATGGCGCAGGTGATGGTGCTGGCCATACGGTCATTGCCGGTGCTGGTTAGTTCTTGGATGGCCTCGTTGGCTTTGAGGATCGCTTTTTTAAGCTGCTGGCGCAGGCGTTTGATCGTTTGGTCGGAAACGGCCGTAATCACCGGCCAGATGGGATTAAAATGCATGGCCAGCGTGTTTACCACCGTCTGGCTGGCGCGGCTACCATCTTTTAGCCCCCCAACGCCATCAGCCACCACAAACAGGCCATAGGGCAGGCCATTGCCCGTTTGCCCGGTGATGGCCAGTATCGCATCCTGGTTTTCTGCTTTGCCAGGATACTTGGCATCGGTTGCTGCCACAAAAAGGAAATTCGCCTGTGCGTGCATAAGAAAAAAAGTGGCGCTGCCCAATTTTTTATTGCGCAGCGCCATCAATTATTGATCGATTACTGAAATTCCCAGCCAAAGTCCACTTCCAGCCGCTCTTCGCCTGCTGCCAGGTTAATGCCTTGCAAGCCAACGCCATAGTTTGGCCAGGTCCAGTCGCCGGGAATGAGCAGGTCTACATTTTCAGAGCTGAATGGTTCGATGGCTACGCAGTATAGGCCCGCATCTAGCCCTTCAAAGCGGTACAAACCGCCGTCATCGGTGATGGTGGTAGCCAGCACCGTATTGGCTGGCACGATGGCGTCTGCTGGGCAGGCTCCGGCAGCCAGCTTCACGGTAATGCCCGCCAGCCGTGGCTCGTTGATGAGCTCGCCATCACCCCGGTAGAAGCCCGTGCCATCGGCGCTGATGTCTACGCAGCCCGCTGACGGATTGCCGCTTGTGGTGAAGAAGCAGACATCTTCCCAAACCACACCGCCAATGGCGGCCGAATTTGGAACGGCCGTTGCTTCGGGCAAACCAACCACAATTTGGACCCAAATGACCTGGTCGGCCAAGCCATCCACGCCAAACGGGTTGCCTGCGGCATCGGCCATCAGGAAGTCGGCACGGTAGGTGCCCAGCGTTTCTGGGGCGGTGAGCGGGAGGGTGACATCTGCGGTTTGGCCGGGCACCACGGCGCTTTCTAGCGGCACGCTGAGCGGCCCGCCCAGGTCATCGCCACCGGCGAAGATGAGGCTGTAGTCGGTGGTCCAGGGGCAGGTGCCAATGTTGCGCAGCTGCCAGGTTTTTTCAAATGATTCGCCGGGGCCAAAGATGGTATCGTCGGGGACGGTGATATCTTGCACGAAGGCGATGCTGTTGGTGCAGTTGGCCAGATCGACTTCTGGTACGGGCAGGAACTGGTAATCCCAGCCAAAGTTGATGCCGGTTACCAGGTCACCATCGGCCAGCGTAATGGTGGTGCTGCTGACGTTGTTGTCTGGGAAGGTCCAACTGCCGGGCAGCAGGGGTTCGTTTTCGGCGGCCAGGGCATCTACGGAGACGCAGTAGGTGCCTGCGGGCAGTTCGGTGAAGACGTAGTCGCCGTCTTCATCGGTGGTGGCGGTGGCGACGCTGTTGGCGGCGGGGCATTCGCCTTCGCCCAGGCTTACCAGCACGCCGGGGATGCCGGGTTCGCCCGCGTCTAGCAGGCTGTTGGCCTGGAAGCCGCCCTCGGGGATAGCGATGCAGCCTTCGGAGGGAACGGCCGTTTCTTCACCCCCATCACCCCCGGCCACGGCACACAAATCGTGCCACACTTTGCCGTTGACGATGCCTATGTTGCTGTCGGCAGGCGTGGCGGTGGCAGTTGGTTCTTCAGCCTGGGCCACGTTGTCTACCTGAAGGGTGAAGGAGCCATTGATGCCGTTGACATTGACGGCATAAGTACCGGCAGGCAGCCCCAACACGTTGAGGGAGATGGTTTCTTCAAATGGAACCAGCGCTTCGGTGCAGATTTCGCCCGTTTGGCGCAGGGTGGTGATGGTGATGTTGAAGGTGGTGCCTTGCTGGTTTGTGGTGACGTTGTCGATGCTGGTACAGCCATCGGGCAGGTCGCCGCGGGCACGCACGTTTACCTGTACGGGAAACGATTCCAGAATCAAGATTTCGATGCTGTCTACGTTGGCTTCTTGTTGCAGGGGGGTGTCGGTGGAAACGGCCGTTGGCGTGTCGGCGGTGGTGGTGGGGGTGGAATCGGCCGTCTCTGGCTCATCGCTGCCGCCACAGGCAACCAATCCTGTAAACAAAAGCAGCATGATAAATAGCAAAAATTTCTTCATATAAAGTCTTCTCCTATGTTTTCGAATAGGAAGTCGCCGTGGGTGGTTTGGTAAATTATTCGGAAAGCAAATAGGCCAAAATGAGTTTGGCGCTGTTTTCCAGGGCATCCCGATGGGTGCGTTCGTAATGGTGCGAGGCGTCTACGCCAGGACCAATCAGCCCCACGCGCACATCACCACCGGCGCGCCAGTACGCTTCGCCATCGGAACCGTAGTATGGGTAAATGTCGGTAGCGTAGCGCAGTCCGTTGGCTTCGGCCAATGCCTCCAGTTCGCGGCGCAGCTGCATATGGTACGGTCCGGCCGAATCTTTGGCACAAATGGTCACGGAATACTCATCTGAGGTTTGGTGGGGGGCTACAACGGCCATATCGATGGAAATGAGGTCGGCCAGGTCGGCGGGGAAGCCAGTGGCTGCGCCGTGGCCCACTTCTTCGTAATTGCTGATGTGGAAGTAGCTGTCTTGGGCTGGTTGCAGGCCGGCTTCAGCCAGGGCGAGCATGGCCCCGTACATGCAGGCAATGCTGGCTTTGTCATCCAGATGACGCGAGCGAATGAAGCCGCTGTCGCTGACTTCTACGCGGGGGTCTACGGCGATGATGTCGCCAACGCGAATGCCGAGGGCGGCGGTTTCTTTTTCGCTGGTGGTGTGGGCGTCTATGCGGACTTCCATGTTGGTGTCATCACGGGGCAGGCCACGGTCTTTGGCGGTGTGCGCATGAATAGAGGCGTGGGTGGGTAAGATGGTGCCGCGGTAGGTTTGGCCATTGCTGGCAAAAATGGTCACGCCTTCGCCTTCTACCGAGGTCCAGCTCCAGCCGCCTAACTGGGTAAGCCGAAGACGGCCGTTTTCCTTAATTTCTCGTACCATCGCCCCCAAGGTATCCACATGGGCTGTTAGACCGCGTGGGGCGTTTTGCTGTTGGCCAGGCCAATGGGCAACCAGCACCCCTTTGGGCGTGCGGCGCTGGGTGAGCGGGTTATCGGCAAACGTGGTGGCGAACTTCTCTTCTAGCCATTGCATGGCCCGGTCTGTATCTCCAGTGGGGCTGGGGATGTTCAGCAGGTCTGTTAAAAAAACAACCATTGCATCTACATTTACCGAAGGCAGCATAGGATTATTCTCTCCTTGTTGCGCACGCATTGGTTTAGGCTTGCTAAGCAAATACACAGAAACGCAGCTGCTGCGCGGGTTTGGAACGAAGCTTGCACCGTGGATTATAAAGTATGGTCAGCTTGTTAACAATTTTTGGCTCTGAAATGGGGTAAATCGGTGGGGGAACGGCCGTTTCCCCACCTGGCTTGCTGTCAACAGGACGAGGGTGCTATGACGGATGCGCTATACCTGTAGGACCCATCAAAGCGTATGATGATTGGCATATCTGGTAAGCGGGCACACCGTTTATCAGATGGGAGCAACTGGTTAAATACCACTTCCTGGAAGGGTGGGAGCCTTTCCCTATTTTACTACCCCCAAAATAATCGACGCCTTTGCCTGGAGTCTACAGCTCTGGTTGGCTATTGCGTGGAGAATGATTGTGAAGTTGGCAAAAAATCACCCTGGCAAAGTCCCCTCATTTGTTCGTAACATTTTAATTTGGTTGGTTCTGCTGCTGCTTGTTTGGTATGGTGGAACGGCCGTACCCACCCAGGCCAGCGCGACCCCCCAACTGTCCCCCAGCGTGGCCCAACTGGCCGCCCAAGCGCAAGAAGCTGGCACCGTCCGCGTCATTGTGCAGCTGGATTTGCCCTTCCGCCCCGAAGGGGATTTGGACAATGCCCAGGCGGCTCGCATTCAGCAGATGAACATCGATGGATTGCAGCAGGGCGTCGTCAACGCCCTGGCCGACACCAATGCCCAGGTTGTCGCTGCCTTCCAATATATTCCCTACATGGCGCTGGAATTAGACGCCAATGCGCTAGAAGCGCTGGCCAGCCTGCCCCAGGTTGTGGCCATCCAAGAAGATGTGCCCGTGCCGCCGATGCTCGGCAGCAGCGTGCCGGTTATTGATGCACCGCAGGCGTGGGCCAGTGGCTACACGGGAGCAGGCCAAACGGTTGCCATTTTGGACACAGGCGTAGATACAGACCACCCAGCCTTCACCACAGGCGGCAGCCGCATTGTTTCTGAGGCGTGTTTTTCTACCACCAACGGTTTGTATGGCTCAACCTCCATTTGTCCGGGTGGTGTGCCGCAATCAACGGCCGTTGGCTCCGGGGTAGATTGCACGGCGGCGGCCGGGGCTGCCAACAGCAAAGCCCAATCGGATTGCAGCCACGGCACCCACGTGGCCAGCATTGCCGCTGGTGACAACGGCGGCACTATTGTGGGCGTGGCCCCAGAGGCCAACATTATCTCGATTCAGGTATTTTCGCTGTTTACTAACTTGAGTTCCTGTGTGTATTCAACCAACTGCATGCTCAGCTTTACCAGCGACCAGATCGCCGGGTTGGAGCGTGTGTATGAACTGCGCAACACCTACAACATTGCCAGCGTCAACATGAGTTTGGGCGGCAGCGCCTACAGCACATTTTGTGATAGCGATGTGCGGAAAGCGGCCATCGATAATTTGCGTGCCGCTGGTATTGCCACGGTGATCGCCTCTGGCAACAGTGGCTATCGTGACAGAATTAGCGTGCCGGGCTGTATCTCATCGGCCATTAGCGTGGGGGCCACAGACAACGCCGATAACGTTCCGTCTTTCTCTAATATCGCGCCGTTTATTGATTTGCTGGCTCCGGGCGTTTACATCAACGCCGCCGTGCCCAATGGGCAGGGGGTTAAATCTGGCACCTCTATGGCGACGCCGCATGTGGCGGGGGCCTGGGCGGTGCTAAAGCAGGCGATGCCTGGCGCTTCGGTGGATGAGGTGTTGGCTGCTTTTCAGGAGGGTGGTGTGCTGGTGAGCGACAATCGCAGCAGCGGCACGGTGAGTGACATGGCCCGAATTAACGTAAACGATGCCCTCAACGCTTTTGTGATGGGGCTGGCGCTTGAGGTAACACCTTCGCAAAGCTTTTTACTGTCGGAGGATAGCGTCACGTTTACGTTGTCGGTGGCCAACAATACAGCGGTGACGGCGACTGGCGTGACGCTGCAAGCACCTGTGCCGGCTGGGCTGACGCTGGACAATGCTTCTTTGAGCGGCGATACGGCCGTTGCCAACAACACCATCACCTGGAACACCGGCCAAACGGTGGCTCCTGGCCAATCGTTGCAGCGAACCGTGCGCTTTACGGTGAAAAGTACGGCAACGGCTGGTGACCTGCCGTTTACGGTGACGGCCAGCTCGCCCGATATGGATGAATCGCGGCAGACAACGGCCGTTTTAAAAATTACCGAAGTGGTGGGCTGTGACTTTAACGAAGGATTTGAATCTGGGACTTTGAGTACCGCTTGGGAAACGGCCGTTACTGCCGAAGGTCGCGTGCAGGTATTGCCCGATCTGCCCCACAGCGGCAGCTACAGCGCTATTCTGGATGACAGCATTGCCGGGGGCGCGTTCTCTGAAGC
The DNA here is from genome assembly GCA_016713825.1 of Candidatus Leptofilum gracile. Lineage (GTDB taxonomy): Bacteria > Chloroflexota > Anaerolineae > Promineifilales > Promineifilaceae > Leptofilum > Leptofilum gracile. The sequence continues at coordinate 145,850 of JADJOJ010000012.1, forward strand.
GGGGCTTATCCTCACGGCCGATTTGACCGGGCAAGCAGAAGTGACCCTCGATTTTAGCTGGTATGACCTGGGTGATGAATACAATGCCGAATACGATGGTGTTTTTGTGCGTCAGCAGCCAGGGGACGCCTGGGTGAAAGCGTATGATTTTGCCGGCAGTTACCACGATGATTTCCAGGCCGGGCAGATTGACCTCAAAGCTGTGGCCGCGGCCAACAACCTGGCCCTGAGCGAGCGGTTCCAGATTAAGTTTGGTTTTTACGACAACTTTTCCTTTAATCCCACGGGCGTTGGCCTGGGCGATGGTTACGCCATCGACGATGTGCGCTTTACCTGTGTGCCGCGCGGCCTGGCGGCCAGCCAACAGGCCGACAACCTGAAACCGCTGCCGGGGGATGCGGTAAATTTCCAGATTTTGGTTACCAACAATGAGACGATTACGGCGACCAATGCGGCGATCAACTTCTTTTTGGCGGATGGGTTGTTGATAAATGGGAATGTGCAAGTGGAGCGGGGAACGGCCGTTTCTGGTGCATTGGGCAGTAACCCACCCCTCGTGGCCAGCGGCCTCATCATTGGCCCCGGCGAGCAAATCGTCATCACCGTGCCCACCATCGTCTCGGAAAGCTTAACGCCAGGCACCATTTTGCAAAACGTGCTCACCGTCAGCAGCACCGAATTTGGCAGCCCGCCACCGGTGACCCAAGAAATTACCGTGCAAACCAGCGGGTATACGGTTTTTATTCCTCTGGTGACGCGCTAAAAAAAGTGGATGAAACCGAGCGGTTAACCGCTGCCCCAGTGCTACCTAAACAATCATTTTCGCTGTCGAGGCAGGTGAGCCGCTCGTAAGCAACAAAAAACAGACCGGTGCAAAAGCCGGTCTGTTTTTTTGGAAATTTGTGTTGAGGTTACCGGCGCTCTTTGCAAACCTCTGAGGTTTTGCCATTCGAGAAATTTTTTCCAGTATAACGAGAAACCTAAGTAACCGTTCGTTAAAAACAGGGGGGGTTTGGGAACGCCGGGGGCAACACAAAAAAAGAGGGGGGGAAGCGGGGGGGACCAAAAGAGGGCAACACAACCAAGGGGAGAAGAGGAAAAAAAACCAAAAAAAAAAAAACAAACAAAAACCAACCCCCCCGGGGGGGGGGGGGGGGGGGGGGGGGGGGGGGGGGGGGGGGGGGGGGGGGGGGGGGGGGAAGGGGGGGAGGGGGGGGGAGGGGGGGGGGGGGGGGGGGGGGGGGGGGGCGGGGGGGGGAGGGGCGGGGGGGGGGGGGGGGGGGGGGGGGGGGGGGGGGGGGGGGGGGGCGGGGCGGGGGGGGGGGGGGGGGGGGGGGGGGGGGGGGGGGGGGGGGGGGGGGGGGGGGGGAGGAGGGGGCCGGCCCGGGGGGCGGGGGGGGGGGGGGGGGGGGGGGGGGGGGGGGGGGCGGGGGGGGGGGCAGGGGCGGCGCGCCCGCCCCCGGCCCCCCCCGGGGGGCCCGCGGGCGGGCGGCGGGGCGGCGGGGGGGGGGGGACGGGGGGGAAAAGGGAAACGGGGGGGAAAGGGCGCCCGCAGGGGCCACCCGGGGACCCCCCCCCCCCCCCCCGGCACAAGCACCCCCGCCCCCCCGGCGCCCCCGGGGGGCCCCCCGGGGGGCGGGCCCGGCGGGAAACGGGGGGGACCCGGGGGGGGACGACCCCGGGGGAGCGCCCCCACCCGGGGGGGGGGGGGGGGCCCCCCCGCCCACCCCGGCGGGCGCGGCGGCCGCCGCCGGGCGCGGCCCGGCCGGGCCGGCCCCCCGGCACGGCCGGCCCGCCGCCCACGGCGGGGGCCGGCCCCCCCGGGGGCCCCCCGGGGCAGCCCCCCCGCCGCGGCCCCCGCGGGGGGGGCCCGCGGGGGCCCCCGGGCGGCCGCCCCGGCGGCGGGCGCGGGCGCGGGGCGGGGGGGGCGGCGGGGGGGGGGGGGGGGGGGGGGGCCGGCGGGGGCGGGGGCGGGGGCAAAAGGGGCAGGGGGGGGGGGGGGGGGGGGCGGGGGGGGCCCGGGGGCGGGGGGCCGGGCGGGACCGCGGGGGGCCCCCCCGGGCCCACCGGGGGCGCCCGGGGGGGGGGGGGGGGGCGGGCGCGGGGGGGGGGGGGCGGGGGCACCCGGGGCGGGGGGGCCGGGGCCGGGGGGGGGGGGGGGGGGCCCCCGCGGGGGGGGGCCCCGGGGGGGGGGGGAGGGGGGGGGGGGGGGGGGGGGGGGGGCCCCCCGGGGGGGGGGCGGCCGGGGCGGCCCCGGGGCGGGGCGGGGCCCCCGCCCCCGGGGCGCCCGGGGCGCCCCCCCCCCCGGGGGGGACCCCTGCCCGGGGGGGGGCGCAAAAAGAGGTTTTTGTGGCGCAACACGCGTCTGTGATTTTTAGCCGAAGCGCTCTTTCAGCAGATCGGCCAGGGCGGGTTGGCCAATGCCCTGGTATTCGTAGCGGACGCGCTGGCTGGGCAGCTTGATGTTGATCAGCTTACCCAAATCAATCGGCGTGGCAATGATGATCAGGTCTGCATCGGAACGATTGATTGTCTCTTCCAGGTCGGCAATTTGGTCACCGCCGTAGCCCATGGCGGGCAGCACCGCCCCCGTGCCCGGGTATTTTTGGTAGGTGGCGGCAATGGAGCGAACGGCAAACGGCCGTGGATCCAAAATTTGGGCCGCGCCAAACTTTTTGGCAGCTACCACGCCAGCCCCGTAGGCCATCTCGCCGTGGGTGAGGGTGGGGCCATCCTCTACCACCAGCACTTTTTTGCCGCGAATCGCGGCCGGATCGTCTACAAAGATGGGGGAGGCGGCCTGGATGATGGTGGCGTGTGGGTTGATGCTGCGGACGTTTTCTTGCACGGTGAGGATGTTTTGGAAATCGGCCGTATCTACCTTGTTTAGAATAACGGCCGTTGCCAGCCGCACATTCGCCTCGCCAGGATGGTAGCGCAGCTCATGCCCAGGCCGGTGCGGATCCGTCACCACAATGTGCAGGTCAGACAAGTAAAACGGCAAATCGTTGTTGCCTCCATCCCAAATGATGATGTCGGCCTCTTTTTCTGCTTCACGCAGGATGGCCTCGTAATCAACCCCGGCATAAATCACCGCGCCCCGCTCCACGTACGGTTCGTACTCTTCCCGCTCCTCGATGGTGCAGTCGTGGCGCTCCATATCCTCGTAGGTGGCAAAGCGTTGTACTGCCTGGGCTGCCAAATCGCCGTATGGCATGGGATGGCGCACGGCGACCACGTTTTTGTAGCCCAACTGCTTTTGCAGCACGTCTAATACGTAGCGCGAGGTCTGGCTTTTGCCACAGCCGGTGCGTACAGCGCAGATAGAGACGATGGGTTTGGTCGATTTGAGCATGGTCAGGCGGGGGTTCATCAGGCGAAAGCCTGCACCGGCGGCCAACACGCGCGAGGCCAGGTGCATCACCGTCTCGTGCGAGACATCGGAGTAGGAAAAGTAGACATCGTCGATTTGGTGTTCCTGGATGAGCGCTTCTAGCTGGTTTTCTGGGTAAATCGGAATGCCCTCAGGGTAAAGTGGGCCAGCAAGCTCTGGTGGATAGCGACGGCCGTCTATGTTGGGAATTTGCGTGGCGGTGAAGGCCACCACTTCTACCTGCTCGTTGCGGCGCAGAGCGGTGTTAAAGTCGTGGAAATCGCGACCAGCGGCCCCCATAATGAGTACGCGCTGACGATTGTGCTGAGTCATAAAAATCTCCTTGTAGAGCATTCGCGCAGAGATTGGACCATTTTGCCGCTCTCGCTGTGAACGCGGGGCATTTTAACAAATGGTCCAATCTAAAACGCGGAACGCTCGATCAGTTGGAAAATGTGGTCGTTTCAGTTTAGCGTGGTGAGGCTGTTTTGCCCCTAACAATCGTCATCCCTTTGCCTGTGCTTTGTCAGATCAGCGGTTGCCCGTCATTTGGTAATCGGTAATCGGTAATCAGTAATCGGTAATCTGAAAAATTTGCCGTTTACCGACCACCGTTTACCGACCACCGTTCACCGACCACCGTTCACCGACCACGGCTTACCGTCCCACCGATTCGCGCAGGGCGCGGATGTTGCGCAGGGGGGTGGTGGTCATGGCCACGCAGCCGGTGCCCAGGAGGAGGCGACGGCCGTTTACCTGCCCAATTGCCTCTTCAACCTCAGCCAGCATGTTTTCTGGTGCTTCCTGGTGCAGCGTCCAATGGTCGATGCCGCCGCTGGCCGCGCCGCTGAACTGCTGCAAGCCGTCGCTGAGCGTGATGCCGGTTTCCCGATCGTGCCAGTTTAGCAGCTGCACGGGGTATTCGGCCACGAGGTCAAACATCACGTCGGTGCTGTGCAGGTGGACCATGTTGAGCCATAAATCTTGCACGGCGTTGAGAATTTGGTGGTCAAACGGCCGTCCCCACACCTCATACTCCGCCCGGCTCAGCAGCGGATAGCGGGCGTGCTGGATGGCGTAAAAAATGCCGTCGATGCCGATTTTTTTGGCCGCTTCGATGAAGCGCAAGGTGCTCTCCACAATCGTTTCTTGCCCCTGGCGGAACAGCGCTGGTTCCCGGCGCAGGTGGGTGAGCATCGGTTCGTTGTCGGCCAGATGTTTGGCCTGGGAGAGCGGGGCAAAGATGGTGGCGAGTATGGGGACGGTGTCGCCAACGGCGTCTTTCACCAGTCGCAGCGTCTCCAGCTGCCTGGCCAGCATCCCCTGGTTTGGATTCAGCGGCTGGAGCTTGGCCCAATCGGCCGCCTGCTGGATGGGGCGGTGGGTGTACGCCCGCGTCCCTTCGATGTGGCCGACCCAACGATCCTGCACACCCCAATCGACCACCGAGTAGCTGCTGGCGGGGCCAACTTTCAGCACGTCCCAATCGTAATCTTGCTGCCATTTTAGATGAGCCGCCGCCAGGGCGTGCGCGTCCTGATCGTCCCCCGGCCAATGCCGCCACAGGGCCACCGGCAACCGGTCTGGCGCTGCGCCGCTGATAACCGCTTCTAACCGTTTTCGCTTACTAAAACTTGACATAATAACTCCTCTGAAAATAAACCTCCGGGAGGCTTCAAAAATGGCCTCTGTTACGCACTGAACCTCCCGGAGGTTGGGTTTTCATTCATGGTGGTCGGCGACAGCCGGTGTCGTCTCCTCTGAAAATAGGCCGCGGATTACGCGGATTAAATCTAGTAAATCTGCGAAATCTGTTGATTTTTCATTCTTGGTGTTGAGCTCACGCTCATGAAGTCTCCTTAGAAAATAGGCCGCAGATGAACGCGGATGAACGCGGATTAAATCTGGGCGCAATCTGCGCAAATCTGCGAAATCTGTGGATTTTCCTTCGTGATGGTGTGCCACATTTGTGAGGCTTCCCTAGAAAGTGTGGCTGGTGCTAATCACCAACCACCAACCACCAACCACCAACATCTGTGTTCTCTTTGGCTTTATTGGGTCTTCAGGATTTCGTGAGGTCTGGCGTGAAACGTGATGCGTGAAACGTGATGCCTCTCTGGTCACGTTTCACGCATCACGGGCTGTAAACCCCCTGAATTCCCAAAGAGCCGCTTTATTGTATCTGGTGGCGGGGGTTGTGGATTGTGGTTAGAATGGTTTTTATGGAACAAATGATAAATGACTCTGGAAAACGTGAAGAAAAGAATGCGGCTACGGCCGTTTCCCTGGCCACCTCCCTTGCTGAACAATTTGCCGCCCGCGCCGACGAAGCGGACAAAGAGGGGGTGCTGCCAGCTGAGGACGTGGCCGCGCTGAAACAATCGGGCTACCTGGGCATTAGCGTGCCGCGCGAGTTTGGCGGCTACGGCCTGAGCTTGCGAGAGTGCGTGGCGGCGCAGCTGGCCCTGGCGCTGGGCAGTACCTCCACCGCCATCGTGGCTGGGATGCAGGTACATATTTTTGGCCACCAGCAGGAAGTGCGCACCTGGGACGACGATTGGTACGAGAAGTTTTGCCAGCTGGCGGCCCATGGCGCTTTGTTCAACTCTATCGCCAGCGAACCGGCTTTGGGCAGTCCGTCGCGCGGGGGATTGCCCGCCACAACGGCCGTTCCCGCCAAAAATGGGGACGGGTGGGTGGTGAACGGCCGTAAAACCTGGTCCACCGGCGGCAAACATCTCACCCACATGCTCGTCCGGGTCGATTTAGATGGCGAAGGAGCCGTCGTGCTGGTGGAGCAAAACATGCCCGGCGTCGCCTGGCTCACCACCTGGAGCGATTCGCTCAGCCTGCGCGCCAGCGACAGCCATGACGTGGTTTTTACGGATGTCCACATCCCGCAAAATTACGTGATTGAGCGGGGCGACGCCAAAGCGAAGCCCAACCTCTGGTTCCCGATGATGATGTCTACCATCTACCTGGGCGCGGCGATGGCGGCGCGCAACCGGGTCATCCAATTTGCCCTGGAGCGGGTGCCCACGGCCCTGGGCAAACCGATTGCCACGCTGCCCAAAATCCAGCGCCAAATTGGCGAGATTGATGTCGCCCTGCAAGCGGCCCGGTCGCTGCTGTTTGACGTGGCGGCTGAGTGGACGGGCGACGACGCTGACCGCAAAAAGATGTCGGCCCGCATTGCCGCTGCCAAAACGATGGTGACGGAGACGGCCAACACGGTAACCGACCAGGCGCTGCGCATTGCTGGGGGCAGCAGCATCACCAAGGCGCTGCCGCTGGAGCGCTACTTCCGCGACGTGCGGGCGGGGGCGATGCAGCCGCCATCGGGCGACACGGCCCTGGAAATGGTCGGCCGCGCCGCCATTGCGGAATTTGAAGAGTCGTTATAGAGAATGGGCCAATTTGCCAAATTGGCCCATTCTGGATGTGGGAACCAACGGCCGTAAACCACAAAGTAAGCTCTCCAGGGTAACATGACCCTGGAGGTGAATCCCATGACCCACAGCACCGGTAGTTTAACCATTGGCAAATCGCCAGAAAAGGCTTCGGCTGGCAGCAAAATTCTTTTTGGGCTGCTCTTGTTTTTGTTGCTGGGCATTCCTCTTGGGTTCGCGTTTTTCATTTTTTCCCTGGACAATGTAGGTACGTTTCATAAAACGGCCGTTGTGGCCGATTTAGACAATGATGGCGATCTCGACCTCATCTTGAACAACGTGCGTCAGGAGGCAGAGTTTACGGCGTTTAGCGTGACGACGCTGTGGTTCAATGAGGGGAACGGCCGTTTCACCCCCCAACGTCTCAACCAAACCGGCTGGGCCGCCAATGGGTCCGACGTGGACCAGGATGGCGACGTGGATTTGCTCATTTTTGACGGCCTGCGCCTGAAGCTGCTGCTGAACCAGGGCGGGACGCAAGGCGGCGAAGTGGGCACCTTTGCCAACGGCGGCACCACCAGCGGCCCAGAGCCAAACGGTCAGTTCGGCTCAATTTTGGTGGGCGACATAAACCACGATGGCCAGGAAGATGCGTTGGTGGCGGCCTGCTGCGGCCGCGTGTTCACCCTCGATTCGCAAGATGACACGCCCAACCAATCCTGGCTGTGGCTGAACGACTGGTCTGAGCTGGGATGGCTGTCGGTTTTGACCGCGCCAGCAGATCCGCTTTACGGCCTGGCGGTGCGCGACGCGGCGCTGGGCGATTTGGACGGCGACGGCGATCTTGATTTGTTTGCGGCGGTCATGGCTTCCCAAAATGGACGCAATACCAATGCGGCAGACCGGGTGCTGTGGAACGATGGCGCGGGCAACTTTAGCGATTCCGGGCAGCGGTTGGGTAATGTGGACAGTACGGCCGTAACCCTCTCAGACGTAGACGGCGATGGCGATCTGGATGCGCTGGTGGGCCATGCCAACGGGGCCACGCTGTGGCTGAATGAGGGCGGCACGCTGGTTGAGTCGGCGCAAAAAATGGCGGGTGGGGCGGTAACGGCCGTTTACCTGCAAGATTTAGACGGCGACGGCGATGCCGACGCGCTGCTCGGCGAACTGCGCCAGGCGCGTATCTGGTGGAACGACGGCAGCGGCATCTTTAGCCGTGGCAGTCAGCAGTTCCGCTATTCCAAACGGGCGGGTCTGGCAGTGGGCGATTTTGACGGAAACGGCCGTGCCGACATCCTCACCGCCGCCTACGACGACGATTACCGTATCTGGTTCAACCCGGGCAATGGTCTGTTCCGCTAAGAAATCCAGCCACAATTTTCTTTTCATTTTTTCGTTTATTGCTATAGTTCTTCGCTGTCAATTATGAGCGGCTTGCCCAGTGGCGAGTCGCTTTTTTCTGTTCTTAAACCTGACAGGTTTCCCCAGGAGCTTGCTGGCAATGATGGTTTGTGAAAAACCTGTCAGGTTTTTCTGGCGAATGGTGATTTATGATTCGTGACTGGTTTTTCATGTGGCGGCGGGAGTTTGCCCATTACAACGCGGGGACATTTCAAAAGGATTTGCTGGCCGGGCTGACGGTGGCGGCGGTGGCTTTGCCGTTGGCGCTGGCCTTTGGTGTGGCTTCCGGGGCAGATGCGGCGGCGGGATTGGTAACGGCCGTTCTCGCCGGCATTATCATCGGTTTGATGGGCGGGGCGCCGTACCAGATTTCCGGGCCGACGGGCGCAATGTCCGCCGTGCTCATCGTGCTGGCGACGCGCTACGGGCTGGAAGGCGTCTGGCTGGCCGGGCTGCTGGCCGGGGTGATGATTTTGGCCCTGGGCATTTTCCGCCTGGGGCGGGTGGTGGCCCTCATTCCCAGCCCGGTCATCTCTGGCTTCACCAGCGGCATTGCCGTCATCATCGCCTTTGGCCAGATTGACAACTTTTTGGGCATCAAAACCCCGGCGGCGGAAAACGTGCTGGAAAAGCTGGCCATCTACGCCGAAAGCGGCCTCACGCCCAACGGGGCAGCCGTGGCCGTGGCCCTGATTGTGATGGCCACGATGATCCTTTGGCCGCGCTTCACCTGGGGCAAGCGGGTGCCTGGCTCGCTGGTGGGCATTGTGCTGGCCACGCTGCTCGTCGTGCTGCTGGGCTGGGAGGTGCCCACGATTGGGGCGATTCCCCGGACGATTTTGCTGGAGCAGCGGTTGCGGGTAACGGCCGTTCCCTGGCAAGAACTTGGCAATCTGATTGTGCCCGCCATGTCCATCGCCGCGCTGGGATCGATTGAAAGCTTGCTGTGCGGCGCGGTGGCGGGCAACATGACCGGTGTGCGCATGTTCACCAATATTGAACTGGTGGCCCAGGGCATCGGCAACATCATCATTCCCTTTTTTGGCGGCGTACCGGCCACGGCGGCCATTGCCCGCACCAGCGTCAATGTGAAAAGCGGCGGCGTCACGCGCCTGGTGAGCGTGATTCACGGGCTGGTTTTGCTGGGCGCAGCGCTGCTGTTTGGCGGGCTGATTGGCCGGGTGCCGCTGGCGGCGCTGGCTGGCGTGCTGCTGGTCACGGCCTGGCGCATGAACGAATGGCACGCCATCCGCTTTTTCTTTGGGCGGCGGCTCAAACACGCCATCGCCGCGTTTGCCATCACCCTGGTGGCCACCGTTTTGCTCGATTTGACCCAGGCGATTTTGATTGGATTTGGCATCAGCACGCTGGTGTTTATGGCGCAGATGAGCGAGCTGCAAATCTCGCGCCGCCCGGTGGAGGCGGAGCGATTGGGTATTGCCCTGACCGCCACGCCGCACAACGTGAGCGTCTACTACCTGAGCGGGCCACTCTTTTTTGCCGCCGCGCGCCGCCTGTTGGAGATGGTGGAGGGGCAGGATGGGCCAGACGCCACGCTGATTTTGTCGATTCGCGGCGTGCCGCTGGTGGACGCCACGGGCATTGAGGTGCTGCGCGAGCTGTGGCACCGGCAGCACACAGGCGGCGGCGATCTGCTGCTGACGTCGATGGACCAGCGGGTGGAGAGCCAGCTCCAGCGCGGCGGTCTGCTGGACGAACTGGGGCCATCGCGCCTGTTTTGGAGCGCGGACAAGGCGATTTTGTCGTTGGGGGGGAAGTTGGGCTGGGAAACGGCCGTCGCCGACCCCGCCACACCCTTGCCCGAAGACAGCATCCTCACCACCCAAACCGTCGAGCCATTTGCCGATCGGGCGGAGAGTTGAAATGGAGATTAGAGATTGGAGACTGGAGATTGATATGGACTAATCTCCAATCTCCAGTCTCCAATTTACAGCGGTTTGAACTGTTCGAAGGCGTCCTGGCAGTCGTGGCAGTAGTAGATCATGCGGCAGAGGGTGGGGCCGAAGCTGTTTTTGATGGTACTGTTTTTGGAACCGCAGCGGGGGCATTCGGCCACGTCTAAAAAGGCGACAGAAATGAGGTCGCCGCCGTGCTTTTGCGGCGGGGCCAGGCCAAACTGGCGCAGCTTTTCGCGGGCTTCGTCGGTAATCCAGTCGGTGCTCCAGGGGGGATGCAAGACGGTTTCTACCGTCACATTTTCGATGCCGAGTTGGCGAACGGCCGTTTCTATCTCCCGTCGCATCACGTCCAAAGCCGGGCAGCCGGAAAAAGTGGGCGTCATCGTCACCCGCACGGCGTCGCCGTCCACCAGCACCTCCCGCACAATGCCCATCTCCACCACCGACACAACCGGAATCTCCGGGTCTTTGACCTGTTCGAGGGCTTGCCAGATTTGGGTGGAGGTGAATGTTTTCATGGGAGTGATTTGTAATTGAGTAATTGGGTAATTACTCAATTACCTAATTACCTAACTACCAAACCGCCTCGCGGTTGAGTCGAGCCACTTTCTGCATATCGGCCAGCAGGGTGGTGAGGTGGTGGGTGTGGTTGCTGCGATTGTTGGTGGGGGGCGTTTGGTTGCTGGGGATGGTGAGATGGGCGGCGGTGAGGAACGGCCGTACCCGTTCCAACCAGCTTTCATGCAATCGCCCTAAATTTGGCACGATTTTTTCATCCACCAAAATCGATTCGCCGGGCAGCGGCACAAAGAGCTGCTGGGCATACGGCCACAGTTCATCCAGCGCCGCCTGGGTGCGCCGGTTGGATTCTTCGGTGCCCAGCCCCAGCCGCTTGATCCAGCTGCTGGTGTGCCGCAGATGGTAAATTTCCTCGTTGCGCACTTTGGCGCACGCTTGGGCCAGGGGCTGGTAACGGCCGTACTGCAACTGGTCCAGCAGCAGCAGCTCATACGCATCAAACAAATATTGGCGCAGCATCGTAAAGGCCCAGTCGCCGCGCGGCAGTTCGACGAACTGCACGTTACGAAACTGGGCCGCCTCGCGGAAAAAGGCCAGCTCGTCGGGATCGTCGCCGGTGAGCGTTTGGTGCAGCTCGAACCAGAGGTTGGCGTGCCCCAGCTCGTCCTGGGCAATGTTGGCCAGGGCAATGTCTTCTTCCAGAATCGGCGCGTGCCCAATCCACTCGGAGTTACGGTGGGCCAGGATCAGTTCATCATCGGCCAGCGCCAGCAGTTTTTGGGTGAGAATTTGTTGAATTGCTTGGTTCATATGAACTTTCTGAAGTGGAACAGAGAGGTTCTATCAAAGATGTGAACCGTGAAACAGATAAACCAGCTTGTTGCACCTTGCTTCACGTTTCATCACTGGAAATCCTGAAGAACTATAAATATCCGCGTTATCTGCGTTCATCTGCGTCCAATTTTTCACGGCCGTGTTTTTGGCGGCGTGGGCTGACGAAGCCGTAGTGGCTTTGCTGCCGGTACGTTTTGTCTACAGCGGGGGCAAACAGGCTGTCGATGTCGTCAGCTTGGCTGCGGTGGATGAATTCGTCGGCGACGACCCACCAGACCCAGACGTTGTCGGCGTCGAAACGGCCGTTCTCAATCGCATCCCGCAGGGCAAGTTCTGGCGTCACGGCTTCGATTTGCCCCGCATGGCGCACAAAGGTCATGCTGCGCCGCTGGCTGGTTTTGGTGAAGAGGTGGAATGTGGTTGGCGTGCCAGCCGCCTTGCTAACTTTCGGCCAAAAATCAGGAGTGGCTTCTAATTCTTCCCGCGTCATCGTGAAAATGTTACTTGCTTTTACGACCCACAGGCTGACGGCAGACGGCCGTCTCACAAACACATCCCGCCCGTTTTGCAGCGCCAACTCCGCGTCCGGCGCATGAACAGAACCAACCGCCTCATGCGGCTTCTGCGGATTATCTTGCTTAAACACCTCGTAACGAGGCCATTGGGTGTCACTCATTTTCAATTACCCAATTACCCAATTACAAACTCATGTTACGCAGTGTAGATTTCAAAAGTCTAATTTCTCTCTGGTGATAAACCAATTGCCTTGGAGACTTTTGAGTAATTATCAGTTACAAATTTGTAATAAAGAGCGGCCATGGCTTCACGGACCCAACGGCCGTTTTCATGTGCTTCTTGTCGGGCAGCCAGCCGTTCGGCATTCATCGGGCCGTTGCCCCGCACCACCTGCCAAAATTCGTCCCAATCAATCGGGCCGATGATCCAGCTGCCGGAATCCTCATCAAAATGGAGGTCAGGGTCGGGAATCTCCAGCCCCAGCGCCTGAATTTCCGGCACCTCTTCGTTGATGAACTCCTGGCGCAGTTCGTCGTTGCTCTTGGTTTTGATTCCCCAGCGCATGAGGATTTCTGAATTGGTCGATTCGCTGTCGTGGGGGCCAAACATCATGAGCGTGGGCGGCCACCAGCGGTTCAGGCCGTCCTGCACCATCGCCTTTTGCTCCGGCGTGCCGCTGCTGGCGTAATGCACAATCATCTCCTTGCCCTGCTTGTAATGGAACGTCTCCTCGGCGCAGATGCGCACCATCGCCCGCGAGTATGGGCCGTAAGACGCCTGGGCCAGCATCGTCTGGTTTTTGATGGCCGCGCCATCCACCAGCCAGCCAATCCAGGCCACATCGGCCCAGGTGAGGGTGGGGTAGTTGAAGATGGAGGCGTATTTGGCCTTGCCCGTGTGCAGCGCGTCCAGCAGCTCCTCGCGGGTGGCGCCCAGCGTTTCGGCGGCGTGGTAGAGGTATTGGCCGTGGCCCGCCTCGTCCTGCACCTTGGCCATGAGCACCATTTTGCGGCGCAGGCTGGGCGCGTGGGGAATCCACGCCCCTTCCGGCAGCATGCCCACCACTTCGCTGTGGGCGTGCTGTGAAATCATGCGGATGAGCTGGCGGCGGTATTCGTCCGGCATCCAATCGCCCGGCTCGATTTTCTCGCCACGGGCAATGCGCGCCTCAAATTCGGCTAACTTGTCGTCAACTTCCAGGGTTTGTTCAATCATCTGTCTTGCCTCGGTTGTAGATAGTGGTTGCCGCCATTATACAACAATTGCGTGGTCAGCGACGCTATCCAAACAATGCTTTAAGCTCCCTGTTCGTCCAGCAATTTTTTCAGGCCGTCAACCAAAGCATTGGTTCTGTCATAAGCATTTTCAGTAGAGGCTGTTAGGAGATTGTTTACTTGTTCCCGCATGTTGTCTGGTAGCAACAAGCATTGGGTGATGGCAAGGTGGAGTAAGCGTTTTTCGCCTGGGTGTGGCAGCTCATTTAGGGCAAAAAGGATGTCGAAGTAGCTGGCAAGCAATGCGGCCACGCGGTGATTGAGACTAACGGTATCTGCTCGTCTAACGGCGCTGTTGATTTGGTACAGGTAGGAGGAAAGTGTGTTGCGCAGGATGGGGAAATTTTTGGCGATGATATTTTGTTGGAGTTGGGGCGGATACGGCCGTTGCGCCATTTTCTTCACATTGTCATACCAATTCGTCCGGTCAAACAACGGGGTGGATGTCAAAACATTGTGCCAAAAACAGGTGGAATACCCAACGGATGCCTGGTGCTTTACCAAAATATGCTCTAGCTGGGATTCAATCCAATTTGTGCTGCGAAACATCACATCGACATGAATGCCAGTGGTGGCATCGATCCATTCGTCGCCGGGTTCCCAAAATTGGTTGTTCACCTCACTGTGGCTGGCCCCGTTTTGAGCAATTGTTGTTCGTGACGCCACTGGTAGTTCTTGGTGCGAGTAGACATAAAGATCAATATCGGAGCCAGCGCTTGCCTGCTGTGTTGCCAGAGACCCACCCAGGGCAACAGCTTCAACTTGTGGCAGTGCCGCATATTGATCTGCGATTTGATTGGCAAGGGTAACGGCCGTTTCTACAAAAGAGTGTGGCATATCGAAATCCTAAAATTTGGTGAACTTATTGACTCGAAGGATAGCGCGGCGGTCTTTTGTTGCGTAGGGCTTCCACACCGGCCATCATATCTTCCGAGAAGAAGCCGAGCATTTCCAGCGCCAGGGAATGGTCGAAGATGGGGCCAGCTTGAAGCAGCCACTGGTTCAGGGTGCGTTTGGTGAAGCGGATGGCGTGGCGCGGGCCGCTGGCCAGGTTGGTGGCCACAGACATCGCTTTCTCCAGCAGCTCTTCATCCGGCACGCACAGGCTTACCAGCCCCAGGCGCTCCGCCTCCGGGCCAGAGACGAAGTCGCTGGTCATGAGGTAATATTTGGCTTTGGCCATGCCGCACAGCAGCGGCCAGATGATCGCCGCGTGATCCCCAGCAGCCACGCCCATGCGCACGTGCCCGTCGGCCAGCCGGGCGCTTTCCCCGGCAATGGAAATGTCCGCCAGCAGCGCCACAACCAGACCCGCGCCAACGGCCGCTCCGTTAATCGCAGAAATAATCGGCTTGCTGCAATGGAGCATGTTGTAAACCAAATCCCGGGCCTCATCCAAAATGCGAATCACCTCATCGTGGTTTTGGTACGCATTTTCCACCAGCTTCAAATCGCCCCCGGCGGAGAAAGCGCGGCCTGCCCCGGTGACGACGGCGACATGCACCTCCGGGTCGCGGTCGATGGTGCGCCACAGTTCGACCAGTTCGGTGTGCAGGCGGGCATCGGCGGCGTTGAGCAGTTCAGGGCGGTTGAGCGTCAGCCAGAGGATGTGCGGGTCGCGTTTTTCAAAGAGGATGTGCTGGAAATCTTCGTAGTTCATGGGACTCCTTCGGAAAATAAGCGGAACACAGAGTTTCGCAGAGAAGCCACAGAGGATCACAGAGAAAGAAAAGAAAAATAGACGTGGTCGAAATTGTGGCGTTATCTTCGTTGCGAATAAATGAAGATGAGAACATTTTAGCGGAGCGTGTAGTGCCTGCCAAACAGAAATCGACACAAGTTGGGGAAGTTGTGATAATTGAAATATGGATATGAACAGCACAGGAATGATTGTTTTGCGTACGGCCGTTTCCCTCATCGGCATCTTCATCATTGGCGGCACGCTCATTGCCGCCATCAAAACATTCATCCTGCCGCGCGGGGTCAACGTCTGGCTGACGCGGGTTCTGTTTCAGGCGATTGGCTTCTGGTTTCGGCTGCGGGTGAAGCGGGCTACCTACGCAGAGCGGGACCGGATCATGGCCTTTTTCCCGCCGCTGGCCCTCTTTTTGATGCCCATGATTTTGCTGGTGCTCATTTTGCTGGGCTACATCATGCTCTTTTGGGCGCTGGAACCGCGCCCGCTGCCGGAGCTATTTTACCTCAGCGGCTCCTCGCTGCTGACGCTGGGCTACGCTTCAGTAAACACGCCGGGGTCTAAGCTGCTGGAATTTTCGGAGGCGATGATTGGGCTGGTGCTGATAGCGATGCTAATTGCCTACCTGCCGACGATGTACAGCGCGTTTTCTAGAAGGGAAACGGCCGTTGTCCTCTGGGAGTCGCGCGCCGGTTCGCCCCCCACCGTGGCTGAAATGGTGACTCGCTCCTACCGCACCGGCGAGCTAGAGCGGCTGCGCGACGTTTGGATGGGCTGGCAAACCTGGTTTGCTGAACTGGAGGAGAGCCATACTTCGCTCTCGCCGCTCGTCTTCTTCCGCTCGCCGCAGCCGCAGCGCTCCTGGATTACGGCCGCAGGCAACGTGATGGATTCGGCGGCGTTTATTTTGTCTGCCGTAGACGTGCCCTTCAACCCACAAGCTGCCTTCTGCATCCGCTCCGGCTTTTTAGCCCTGCGCCAAATTGCCGACTTCTTCCATTTGCCCCACGAAGCCAACCCCACGCCAGAGATGCCGATCAGCATCAGCCGGTACGAGTTTGACCAGGTGTGCGACGAGCTGATTGCGGCTGGCGTGCCGCTCAAGCCAGATCGTGACCAGGCGTGGCGCGATTTTGCCGGCTGGCGCGTCAATTACGACGACGTGCTGCTCACCCTGGCCGAACTCACTCGCGCCCCCTATGCCCCCTGGATTTCCGACCGCTCCGCCCTCAATCGCTAGTAAAAATCAAAGATTTCGTAGATTTTTAATCTATTCAATCTGCGAAATCTTTGATAAATGCTTTTGTCAGACACACTATTTGTTGAAGAGCCTAAAAATTTCCACCCTGTCATACCCGCGAAAGCGGGTATCCACGCCTGAAACCAAATGGATTCCCGCCTGCGCGGGAATGACAATCGTTCATTGGGAACAACTCTCGTCTTGACACCGCCCTTCTTTTGATCTAATATACTTTTCATACTTGTTTGTTTTTCAAACTAATATGCAAATCAAACTTTGGTTTGCAAAAGGGGTTCGGGAAATGTCACAAACAGTCGATTTTGAACAGTTAAAGCGGAAGCTGTACTTGTCTTACCATCGGGATGGCATTCTGGATTTGGCAGTGGGGTTAACCATTTTAGGCTTTGGCATTAGCATGGCAATGGACGTGGGGGCAACGATTGTCTTCTCGTGGATTGGGCTATTTTTGTATGCGCCGCTCAAGAGCGCCATCACCATTCCGCGCCTGGGGTTTGTTCAGTTTGAGTCTGAAAGCAAACGGAAGACGAACCTGATTTACAGGCTGGTTCTGGGCTTGGGCACCTTTGCGCTCTTCTTCGGATTGGTCATTTTCCTCTGGGCGGACAATCTTCCACCAGATTTTACGACCTGGCTGAGACAGTACCACATGCTGGTTTTGGGGGCGCTCCCGGCCATCGCGCTGGCGGTAACGGCCTGGCGCACGGGCGTTTACCGTCTGCTGGTGGATGCGTTGCTCATCGTGGTCATCATTTTGGCGGGCATTCAGCTGCAAATTGCTGAACCAACCTATGTGATGGTGGCTGGTGGCGTGTTGTCGCTCATTGGCTTGGGGCTGCTGCTCAGCTTCATGCGTCGCTATCCGGCACAAAAAGAGGCCGACAATGACCTTCGCTGAAACGGGCCAGGACGCGCTCCAGCCTATTGCCGACATCGATCGGGCGATCCACGCTCCGGCCCGCCTGATGATTTTGGCGCTGCTGGCGGCGGTTGACAGCACCGATTTCACGCTCTTGCTGACGCAAACGGGGCTGACGCGGGGCAACCTGGCGTCGCACCTGAGCAAGCTGGAGGAGGTGGGCTACATCACCGTCACCAAGGAGTTTGTGGACCGGGTGCCGCGCACGCTTTATCGCTTGTCTGAGGCGGGGCAAACGGCCGTTGCCACCTACAAAGCCAACATGCAGCAAGTTGTTGCCCTGCTGTCAGCCTCGCAAAAATAGCCAACAAAGATTGGACCATTTTAATCGCGCACCAACATTCAAAGCGAACAAAATGGTCCAATCTCATTACTTACGCTTACTGAATATCCCCCTCCCACAGCCGCTGCATTTCGGCGCTGGTGGTGAGTAGTTCCTCAAGTGTGCCTTCGGATTCGATACGGCCGTCTTTCAACACCACAATATGATCCGCTTGTCGCAAAACCGCCCGCCGGTGCGACACCACCAGGCAAGTGGGAGATTGGAGATGAGCAGCCCCTGGCTGCACGGCTGGAGATTGAGCCTTAGAATCGCCAATCGCCAAGCTCTGATCTCCACTAAACAACTGCGTCCAAAGCTGCTTTTCCGTGTTCACGTCCAGCGCGCTGGAAAGATCGTCAAACACGTACAGCGCCGCCTCGCGCAGGAACATGCGCGCCGTGGCCGAGCGCTGAATCTGCCCGCCAGACAGCTTCACACCCTTCGGGCCAACCGTCGTGTCCAGGCCATTTTCCAGCTGGGCCACATCCTCGTGCAGGATGGCGGCCTCGATGGCGGCGGGGAGGTTGACCCGATCTTCCGGCTGGCCGAGCAGCAGATTTTGCCGCAGCGTGTCGCTAAACAGGCGGGGCACCTGCGCCGTGTACGCCGTGCGCGGCGGCACGAAGAACTCCGCTGGCTGGGTGACCTGTTCGCCATTCCAGCAAATCTCGCCCGATTGGTGGGGCAGCAGCCCCAGCAGCGCCCGCAGCAGCGTCGTTTTGCCTGCGCCGATGCGCCCCGTAATCACCGTAAACGAGCCAGGCCGCAGATTCAGGCTGATGTTTTCGATGCCCCGCCCGGAATCTGGGTGCGTGTAGCTAAGGTTTTGCACGGAGAGCGTGTGCAGGTGATCTGCCTCTGTTTTGGCCACAAACGGTACCTCTGGCAGCTCGCCCGCCAAATGCACCGGGCGGTGTCGCACCAGACTGAGCGGATCGGCCCCTTGCAGCAGCCGCACCATCCGGCTGACCGCCACGGTGGCTTGCCGGTAGCGGGCCAGCAAAAAGCCGAGGAAGCTGGCAAAGCCGGTGGTGTTGCCCAGGTAAGCGACAAACAGGTAAAAATCGCCAACGGTGAAGGTGCCCGCCTGCAAGCTCTGCGCCGCCAGCAGCAGAATAATTGCCGTACCCAGATTGCCCGAATTTTGGAAGACGGAGCCAAGCAGTTCGTTGAACAGTCGATCTTTTAGCGCCGCCTGCCGCCGCTTTTCGTTGAGCGTGTCGAAGTGGTCGATGACTTGATCTTCAGCAGAAGCAACCTTGATCGCCTGCACCGCGCCAAACGTCTCGGCGATGAAGCCGGTGACGATGCCGCTGCGCTTGCGCATCTCCTGCCGGTACTGCTGGATGCGCCCGGTGGCCCCGTTGGTGACGAGCACCACCAGCAGCAGAGGCAGCAGGGCAATGAGGGCAATTTGGGCGTTGATGCTCATCATAATCGCCAGGGCGATGACGAGAAAGACGCCGTTGGCTGCCACGTCATTGATCCAGAGGGCGAAGAAGGGCAGCTCCCAGACATCGCCCCGGAAGCGGCTGATTGCCTCGCCGGGCGCTTCGGGTAAGGAACGCGCACCGGGTCGCTCCATGATGCGGCCGAGCATGTTGTTGTGCAGCAGGGCATGGGAATGCAGCATAAACGGCCGATTCATCTTAATCATGCCGCGCCGCCCGCCCATCCGCCCGATGGCCACCACCAGCAGCAAGGCCACCAGGGTGGGCAGGTTGAAGGCGGCAGTGGCACCGTCGGTGAGCAGGTCGAAGAAGTAGCGAATCACCAGCGGCGGCCCCAGCTGCCCCAGCATGAGGGTGACGATGGAGAGCAGGTTAAACAAGTGCGGCCACGGCCTGAACCGAATCAGCCCCAGCACAAACTTCCAGGTGGGCGCGGTGATGTGGGCGTGTTTTTGTGTGGTCATGTTCCTCCTTGATTTGTAATTGGGTAATTGGGTAATTACCTAATTACCTCAATTACCTAATTACCTCTTCCAACCCCGTGCGCAGCAGCTCTGCAAAGTGGGAATCTGGGTCATTGGCTAAGTTGGCGTAGGTGTCGTGTTCGAGGATACGGCCGTTCCCCAACACCATAATCTTGTCTGCCCGATGTACCGTGGTGAGCCGGTGGGCCACGATGATGCCGGTGCGGTTGTGCAGCAGCTTGTCCACCGCTCGCTCGATGAGCTGCTCCGTGGCCGGGTCCAGTCGGGACGACGCCTCATCCAAAATCACCAGGCCGGGGTCCTGCAAAAAGACGCGGGTAAAGGCCAGCAGCTGCGCTTCGCCAGCGGAGAGACTGGCCCCTTCGGAAGCGAGTTCGCTGTCCAGGCCGTTGGGTAGGGTGGCGAACCAGTCGCCCAGCCCCAAATCGGCCAGCACGGCTACAATGCGTTCGTCGGGGATGGTGGGGTTGAAGAAGGTGAGGTTGTCGCGCACCGAGGCGCGGAACAGCTGCACTTCCTGGGTGACCATGCCTACTTTTTGCCGCAGGTGGCTGAGCGGCAGCGCTTGAATCTTGTGCGTGCCGAGGCAGACATCGCCGTCCGTCACTTCGTACAGGCGGAAGAGCAGGCGGGTGAGGGTGGTTTTACCGCTGCCGGTGCGGCCCAGCAGCCCCAGCACCTCGCCCGGTGCCAGCCGGAAGCTGACGTCGCGCAAAATCAGCTCGTCGTGGTAGGCAAAGTTGACCTGCTGGAAGGTGACGCCCAGCGGCCCGTGGGGCAGCTCCACTTGACCGTCATCATGGATGCGGCTGGTTTCGCGGTAAAGCTGCTCGACCCGGTCGATGCCTGCCGCGGCCTGCTGCATGTTTTCGATCTGGTTGCTAATCTCGCGCAGCGGCTGGAAGATGGCGGCGGTGTAGCTGAAAATGAGGTAGACGGAGCCGATGGTGAGCGTGCCGCTGCGGTAAAACGAGTAGCCCAACAGCATGGCAATGAGTTGTCCTGCCGTGAACAGGGCAATCCAGGACAAAATGATGATGATGCTTTTGTCGGCCCCTTCGATTTCGCGGTGCATGCGGGCGCGGCTGAAGATGGCCAGGCGGCGCATGACGTAGGGCACGGCCCCGCTGGCGCGAATGTCTTCGGTGCCGCCGAGCTGCTCTTCGATGAAGCCGATCAGGTCGGCGTTGGCTTCGCGGGCGGCTTTCCAGGCGGGTACGGCGATCTGGCGCAGTTTGCTGAGGCCGATGAGGGAAACGGCCGTAAAAATCCCCAGCGCCAATGAAATCCGCCAATCTTCCCACAGCAGCACGATGAGCACGCCTACAATGAGCAGCAAGTTGCCCACAATGCGGATGATGAACTGGGCAAAGAAGATGGCGATGTTGGCCACGTCGCCGTCGATGCGCTCGATCATCTCGCCGGGGGTGTGCTCGTTGTGGAAATGCATGTCCAGGTGCAGGCAGTGGCGGGCCAGGTCGGCGCGGAGCTGGTTGGTGGATTGCCAGCCGACGTCTTCGCCCACGTAGGTGGCAGCGACGCCCACCAATTGCAGCAGCAGTGAGGTGAGCAGGAAGACAACTCCGGCCCAGATGAGTGGTTGGTGGTTGGTTTTGGATACGGCCGTATCAATAAACCCCCGGATAATTTGCGGGTTTATCAGCTGTAGCGCCAGCGTGGCAAAAATCAGCCCGGCCAAAAGATACACTTTGCGTCGCAAGGGGTAGAGGTATTGAAACATCAAATCTCCGTAGCGACGGATCGGTAACTCCATTTTTCCTCCTTGGGTGCGTGGATACAGGTTGGTGGTTCGTGGCTTGCCCTTTTCAAGACGACAAACGACCATGAACGAGCGACTGGCAATCAGCCACTATTTACCAGCAACCAAAACTTATTCAATTGTTAGGCAAAAAATTGCGGATAACGAGAATGGCCCTCGGCCCTCGCTCAGACCAACCGACGATTACCAGATTTGGTAATCCCAGAAGGGAGCAGCTGCACGATTTTTGGGGGAATTGTGTAACAGAAACATGTTGAGAGAATCTCCTTCGTGATGCCAGATTGTCTGACACCAGCACTGTTACAAAAACGCACGAAACGCCAGTCTACCACAGCTAAAAGAACCCGCCAATAAATCTCCGCGAGGAATTTTTGAGCGGTGTGCGGTTTCCTGTTTCCGGCCGAATGAGTATGATACAATTACGGCCGTTCGGTCAAAATGGGGGCAAGTTAGTGACAAGATCGGACGGGTTCAAGCCACCCAAAGTGAACCAGAAGAGAACAGGTTATTCATGACAACAAAGCAACTTTCTGACCCCACAACCCCAGCGCTGCCCGAGGTTCGTCCCAGTTCTACCTGGCGCAATGTGTCAGTTTACGTGCTGCGTCGTACGGCTTTGCTGATTGTGACGGTGGTAACGGCCGTTTACCTCACCATTATTATCGCCAACTACGGTGGCTACGTAGACACCATCATCGCCTCGCGCATTGAAGAAAGCGTGGGCTTCATGATGATGGGCGGCTGGAACAGCGATTTGCCCCCAGAGGAACGCCTGGCCGCCGCCGAAGAGCTGATCGCCAGCATGAAGGAAGCGCGCGGCTTGAACCAACCGTTCATGCTGCGCACGGCCCGCTGGTTGGGAGATGCGCTCACGCTGAACTGGGGGCCTCCTGAGCGGTTCAGATCGTATGGCATCAATGTCGCTGGCCTGGATGTGCGGGGTGTTATTCTGCAAAATTTGTCACGCACGCTGTTGGTATTTGGCCTGTCTAATGTGCTGCTGTTTGGTTTTGCTGTCTGGTTTGCTCTGGCGCTCAGCCGCCGTCATGGTGGGCGATTGGATAGACTGGTCATTTTACTCTCGCCCATTTCCTCCGCGCCTGCCTGGGTGCTTGGTATTTTGGTGGGCATCTTTTTGCTGCGCGTGTTTGGCTTTTCGCCTGGTGGGGCGATTGATGCCTGGCCGGGGGGCAGTGGGTTCCAGTTTCAGTTGAACTACCTGATGGTGGTGCTGCGGAACCTCATGATTCCGTTCATTGCCGTTTTTTTGGCTGGGTTTTTCCAAAGTGCGTATGTCTGGCGCAGCTTTTTCCAGGTGTATCGCAATGAAGATTACGTAGATTTGGCGCTGGCGAAGGGGTTGCGGAACGGCCGTATCGACCGCAACTACGTCATCCGCCCCGCCTTACCCGCCCTCATAACCAGCTTTGCCCTGCTGCTGGCCGTGCTTTGGCAAGAGATGATCGCCCTGGAAGCATTCTTCAATGTGCAAGGTTTGGGTCGTCTGTTTGTTCAGGCCCTCAACGCCCACGACATCCCCATGATTATCGCCATCGTCACCATGTTTGCTTACCTGTTGGCCATCATCGTCTTTATTCTGGATGTCGCCTACATTTTGGTTGACCCCCGCGTGCGTGCGGGCAATGACCAGTCGGAAAGCCGACCCGCGAACAAAGTGAATTGGCGCTTTTGGCAGCGCCGTCAGCGCGTGCTGCGCCCGTTGCCCATAGCCGAGGTCGCCCCCGCTGCCTCCTGGTTTAGCCTGCGTGAGATGGGCAGCGGCCTGGCGCAACTGGGCCGCGCCGTGGGGCAAATTGCCCGCAGCTTGTGGCAGTTCCCTTCCGCTATTTTGGGGGTTGTCATCATTTTGGCGCTGTTGGCGGTGTCTGTGTATGCCGTCACCACCATCCCATACCAGGAAGCCATTACCCTCTGGCGGGGCGATGGTGAAATCTGGTACCGCAACCCACGTGATGCGCTGCCGTCTTGGGTTAACGCTTTTCGTGTGCGTGATCTGCCACCCAGCCTCGTGTTGAGTTCTGCCGCTGGCGATGTGCCTAAAGAAGAAGTCCAGCTGAATGAAGAGTTGACCGACGTCGCCATTCCCTTTACGTTTGAGTACGATTACGGTGATTTCCCCCAAGAAATCATTTTAGATATCGAGACGCAATTTATTGAGAAGGGGCCTCATCTCACCATTACCTGGATTTGGCCCGATGGCAGCGAGCGGGAGCTGACCAGCTTCCAGCCCAAGCTGCGCGACACGTACTTCGTCAGTCGGGACGAACGCTTGCAGCGCCGCCTGCGCTCCGATTTCCCGCAAGAGGCGCTCTTTTTGGGGCCAGAAGGGGAGGCCACCGAACCGCAGCCTGGCACGTACACGCTGCTGGTGCAGGCGCTCCATTTTGAGCCAGAGGCCGACATCGACGTGACGATGACGATGATGGGGCAGGTGTACGGTCTGGCCGGTACTGATTCGCAGCGGCGCGATTTGATGATTGCCCTGCTGTGGGGCACACCGATTGCCCTGGGCTTCGGCCTGATAGCTGCTTTTGCCACTTCGGTGGGCGGCATGTTGATTGCGGCGTTGGGGGCCTGGTTTGGCGGCACGGTGGACCGGATTGTGCAGTTTTTAACGGAAGTGAACCTGATTCTGCCCTTTTTTCCAGTGGCTTTGATGGTGTTTGTGCTGTACTCGCGCAGCATTGTCACCATTTTGGCGGTGACGGTGGCGCTGACGCTATTTGGCAGCGCGGTGAAGACGTACCGGGCCGCGTTTTTGCAGATTCGCTCGGAGCCGTACATTCAGGCGGCGCAGGTGTATGGGGCCAGCAACTGGCGCATTGTGGTGCGCTACATGGTGCCGCGCATCGTGACGGTGCTGGTGCCTAAGCTGATTATTTTGGTGCCTAGCTATGTTTTTTTGGAAGCGACGCTGGCCTTTTTGGGGATTACGGACCCGCATTTACCGACGTGGGGCAAGCTGGTGGTGGCGGCGCTTTCGTATGGGGTGCACACCAATTCGTCCCATTTGGTTATTTTTCCGCTGGCGCTGCTGTTCCTGACGGGGTTTGCCTTTGCCATGGTGGGCATTGCTCTGGAGCGTATTTTTGAGCCGCGCCTGCGGGAGCGGTAATTTTGCATTGAGGATAGCCCGATGAAGCGGTTGACAAAGGTTCTGGTCGGTTTGGCGGGCTTTTTGCTGCTGCTCTCGGTGGGGGCGCGGCTGGGTTTTGTGCATTGGCTGGGGGATGTGGTGGCGCTGTTTGTGCCTTATTTGGCGGGGGGAACGGCCGTTCTCTTTGCTACCTTCCTCTTTTTAGGCCACCGCACAGGGGCGGCGTTGGCCGGGCTGGGGCTGCTGCTCAACCTGGTTCCGCTGCTGGCGTATGTGCCTTTGGGGGGAACGGCCGTTGCCAGCCAGCCCACCGACCTGCGCCTGATGGTGTACAACATCTACTACCGCAACAACAACCTGGACGCCATCCGCGCCGAAGTCGATGCGTTTGACCCCGACATCATTTACTTGATGGAATACTCCTTTGCCATTCAGTCCCAAATTGAAGCGCAGTTTGCCGATTATCCATACCAACTCATCGAACCCAGCCGGATGACCTCTGGCGTGGCGCTGTTTAGCCGGGTGCCCATCACGGCCAGCGAGGTGTACCGGTTTGAAGGCACGCGCATCCCCATCATCGAGGTGGCGTTTGAGGTGGCGGGGCAAACGGTGACGCTGGTAGGCGGGCATCCGTGGCCGCCCATTAACCGCTGGGCCAATCTGCACGCCTTGCAAGTGGCGGATGTGCAGCGAGTGGCCGAAGGGGCAGGGACGCCGCTGATCGTCGCCGGGGATTTTAATGCCGTGCCCTGGTCGTTTGCGCTGCGGCAGTTGCAGCAGGCGGCTGGCGTGCAGGATACGCGGCGTGGCCTGGGGCGCCTCACCACCTGGTCTGGCCCGCTGCTGGTGCGCCTCTCGCTGGATCACGTGTTTGCCTCGGAGGCGCTGGCGGTGCAACGGTACGCCTATGGCCAACCCGGCGGCTCCGACCATCTGCCGATCATCGTGGATTTTGCTATGGTCCCCTGAAAATTTGCCAGTTTGCAGGGTCAAGGCGCGCTTTGACCCTACCAACCAATAACCTCCACCAATTTTACCCATCGTTGTTACCTTTTGAAGCGGGCTGCATCTAAGCAACCACACGAAGAAGGGTAACTTCCCATTTGGCGAAAAACAAAGGCGAGCGAATAGGAGGAACTGATGGCAAAAATCGCAATTATTGGCGCAGGCTTTGCTGGGCATACGGCCGCTTTGTATTTGGGCGATGCGTTAGGTAAAGAACACACAATCACGGTGATTAACCGGCACGAATATTTTTATTATGTGCCGTCGTGGGTCTGGGTTGGCATTGGGCGCATGTCTGTCGAGCAGACACGTTTCCCCCTGGCCCCGGTTTACAAGAAGAAAAATGTCAACTTTATTCATGGCAAAGCAACGGCCGTTCACCCCGATGACCAATTTGTTGCCGTAGAACGTGAAGACAATGGGCAGCGACTGCAAGTGCCTTACGATTATTTGCTCATCGCCACAGGCCCCAAACTGAACTACGAAGCGACCGAAGGGTTAGGCCCCAAATACGACTACACCCAATCAATTTGCACCGCGCCCCACGCCGCCAAAAGCCGTGATGCGTATTTTGAGCAGATCGAAGCGATGAAACAAGGAGAGACGCGCAAATTTGTCATTGGCACGGGCCATCCATCGGCCACGTGCCAGGGGGCGGCGTTTGAATACATCACCAACATTCACAAAGATTTGGTGCGTCGCGGGGTGCGCGACAAAGCGGAACTGCTCTGGCTTTCCAACGAGAAAAACGTGGGCGATTTTGGCGTTCATGGGGTTCATGCCAAGTACCAGGGCGAGATTATTTCCAGCGAAGCGTTTATGACGGCCGTTTTCCGTGAATATGGCATCCAGTGGGAAGTGCAAAAAGGGGTCCACAAAGTTGATGCAAACAACATTTATTGGGAAGATTATGAGGGCAACTATGGCGAAACATCGTACGATTTCGCCATGCTCATCCCCCAATTCAAAGGCATCGCCCTGAACTACATTGGCAAAGATGGCGAAGATGTGTCTGACCGACTGGTGAATGCTGCCGGATTTGTACTTGTTGATGCCATCTATGGTTTGCCCTACGACAGGCTGAAGATGAACCCCACGGCCTGGCCGGAACTGTACCAAAATCCGTACTACGACAATATTTTTGCTGCCGGCATTGCCTTTGCGCCGCCAGGCCCCATCTCTGAGCCGCACACGACGCCAAATGGCACCCAAATCGCCGCCGCGCCACCGCGCACCGGCATGGTGTCGGGCATCATCGGCCGCATTGTGGCCAAAAATATCATCGACCTGATTCAAAAAGGGCGCATGACCCACAGTGAGCGCATGACAGAAATGGCGGCGGCCTGCATTGCTTCGATGGGAGATTCATTGTGGGATGGTTCGGCGGCGACCATTATGATTTATCCCGTTGTGCCAGATTTCCGCCGTTATCCGAACGAATACGGCCGTGATCTGTTTGTGACGCATATGGAGATGGGGCTGGGCGGGGCCTGGATGAAGCGGATGATCCACACAACCTTTATGCACAAATTGCAGGGCCGTATTGGTTGGAAATTGATTCCTGAATAAGCGTTGGCCGCGGATTAGCGCGGATTTTGTAGGCGCTGCGGCCGGTCTCCTGACCGCGCCGCCAAGTGGCACGGTCAGGAGACCGGCCACAGCCAAAAGACAATCTGCGGATAAATAGGAGAGGGTGAGAAAATGACAGAAGAAAACAAGATGCAAATTACAGCAAAAGATCGCAAGCGGATGAACAACAAGCTGTACCAATTTTGGCGCTTTATTGTGCTAAACCTCAAAATTCTCAAAGCCGTAGACCACAGCAAACGGTCCTAGTTTAGATGTGACAGTCACTTTTTGAAGTGACTGTCACATTACATCTATCACAATTCTGTAAGTAGTTATTCCAATGGTCGGAAACTAGCTACAATCGCATTGAAATCTTCAAGATAGCTCTCAAAATCAGATTCATTTGCTTGAAGTGTGATAATGATAATGTCATTTGTTCGAGCGATGTAAATATCTTCATACATGTTGTCGCCTAGAACAAATCTTTGCCTGAAAGTAGTATGGCCGTTGATAATAACTTCTTCTGCTATCAATTATTGATAATTTGCTGGCTTATCAAGACCACGTAGGCGAGCAATCGAATCATCAATCCTTGAATTTCCCCAGTTAATGGCGTCTTTCAGAGTAGGCTGGGGCATAGCTTGATAATGAACCCCAATTTCGAAAATATCTCTGTAAGAGCGAGTGATTGCCAATTTGATTTCATCTTCCCCCTTAAAACCGTGTTCCCCATACGTTTTGGCATGCCATTTAGTGGGATAATCTAGCGAAAACCCATATTCTAAATGCGTGATCGTTTTCCATTCCCCATCAGAACGAATTAGTGGCCAACTGCCTGTTAAAACGCTCCACGCTAGAAACCAGACAAGTAAGAAGAGAATAGTGAACGGCAAAGAGATAGAAAATTTCTTGTGCATGGGTTCTCTATTTAAGCGGTGTTGTTGTCTAATGATTCAAGTGTAGGTTGGATTTCTTGAAATAGTTGCTGGGCAAAACTGTAGAACTGTTTGGCTTCGTCTTGGCTGGGTTTTCCGTGCGGTAAAAGTCCCATCTCGCCTGGATAGCGAGATTGGATATAAACCGCTTCTAAACGATCTAGCATATCTTGATTAACTGGCATGGAGATGTGCGGTTCGACCAAGCTGTAGAGGCGAGTCAAGCTGTGGGTTCTTACAGTGGCAATCGCAGATTCTTCCAGAACTGCCTTGAGGGTTTTTTCTACGGTCTGCTGGGCGTGGAAGGCAACCATGTTGGTTAGCTCTGGTTGCGCCAGCAAAATTTCTGCCGCTAGCAGATCTTCTTTTGCCCTGGCTAACCATTCACGCGTTATGGCTTTCATACAAGATAGTCCCTGTTTGCTGGAGTTCTCTAGCAAACAGACTGTTCATTTCGATGAATCGATCGTGCATAGGGCGAGTGTGTACGATCAGATCAATCGAAACGTCCCCTTTGATGTCCCGCAATAGACGAGCCACATTTAGATAAATTTGTTCTTTTTCACGATAGTCTTGCGGCACGGTCTCATCGTTGGTGACAACCAGCAGGTCCAGATCACTATCCGCTGTGGCTGTGCCCTGCGCCTGGCTGCCAAACAAAATGATCTTGGCTGGATTGATCTTTTTGAGACGCTCTAGAATGAGCGGCAGGTAGGATGCTGCTTCCTGGACGGTCATAAAAACATTATAGCGGATCGGCAGAAAAACTTCTATTTGGTTTGAGTTCCCACAACCAGCAGATACGGCCGTTATCCACCCACTCAATCTCCCACCCCTCGTCGCCAAAGGTGCGGCGCAGGCCGCGCAGCAGCATTTGCAGCCGCTGGGCGTGGGGCGGTAGGCTGGCGTCGGGGCGCTGCCAGCGGGTGAGGCGGGGGAGAGGTGTGGTGCTGTCTGCCTGGATGAGATGGTCTGAGGTGGCGTCTGGGAGGGAAACGGCCGTTCCCCACACCCCATTTTCCGGCAAACTGATGAGCAGCAGGTCGCGACGGCCGTTTTGCGACGACCAACCTTCGCATAACGAGTTGGATAGCTGGGTGGGGTTGTCCAATTGGATGGGGGGCAGGGTGGGGCCGAAGCTGGTGGGGTGCAACGGCCGTATCACCAGCGGCCCCTCAAGCTGGGGAAAGCGGGCCAGGTTGAACAGTAAATGGTGCAGCTCGGGGGGGGAAACGGCCGTAACCAGACCATCCTCTTCCGCAATGACGCCTTCTGCCAGCGCCAGTTCGTAAAAGTTGTGCAGCACAATGCCGCCCGCCGGAACGGGCAAGTTGGCGTTGGCAGCGCGATCCAGCCAGCAGCCCGGCTCCGCCACGTCCCGCTTGGCCGCCCGTTTGGAGCCCAGCCACGCAAAAAAATATCTCACACTTCCTCCTGTTTTATTTAACCGCAGAGACGCGGAGAGCGCGGAGTTTTTTTGTTTTTTCTCTGCGTCCTCTGCGTCTCCGCGGTTCATTTATTCCACCGGCGTGCAGGTGAGTTCGGCCAGGGCGTCGCCAGTGAAGAGGGGGGCGGTGTAGAGCGCATAGTTGCCGCCCGGCTCGTTTTCATCCCGCACAAAGGGGCAGGTGAAGCTGAGCGTTACGCTGCTGCCGGAGATGACCTGGTTGAGCAATGAATCGTTGAAGGTGCAGGCGGTGCCCACGCCCAGCACGGCGCTCGTCTCGCAGAGGCGGGCCACCTGGGCTGCGTCCCCTTCGACTGAGCAGCTGAGCTGTACCGTGCTGCCGGGGGTGCAGCGCAGCGGCGGTTCCTGGGTGGCGCTAACTGCGGGTAGAGGGGGGAGGGGAACGGCCGTAAAGCCACAATTTCGCCTCGGTCCCTGCTCGCTGCTGGCGCACGGCTGCGTCACAAAGCTGCCCGTTGCTGGAATGGTGACGTTTTCTGTACCGCTGTTGGTCGCGTCCCAATTGTCCACAAATTCGCACTGCGGGCGGCTGATGGGTAGGCCATCGCTGTTGCGCAGACCGCTTGGCTCAAAAACTGGCTGGCCTGCTTCATCCAGCACCGGGTAGCCCTCACACAAAAATTGCTCCGTGTTGAAGCGGAAGCTGAGCGGCAGTTCCGTAGATTCGCCCTCGATGTCGATGTCGGTGATGTCGATCCATTGGCAATCCAGCCCCGCGCCGTACTCATCCACCCAGCCGGCCTGGATGCCCTGGACTGTGCAGCTGTAGGGATGGGTCAGCGGCGATAGCTCGTTGTTGCTGAAGCGGCTGGTGCTTTCTACGCAAAACGCTTGCTTGCTGGGTTGATTGGTCACGCCCAGCTGAAATTCGCCATAATTTTGGAAGTGAAAGTGGGCGTGGCAGCTGTTGTATTCCAGCATGTTGGTCAGCGGATTTTCGGCGACGATGGGGCCGATGTCTAGCGCGGCCGCGCCGAGGTTGTGGGCGGTGGCGTCGAACTGGAGCAGACGCCGCCAGCCGCTGCCGTTGACGCAGCCTTCGGCGAGGGCGCAGCTGTTGCTGGGGAAGTAGCGGTAGGTGATGCGATTGTTGGCCAAATCGCCCCCCACCACCAGCAGATCGGGGGCATCTGGGGCTACCACTTCGCCGAGGCGCACCTGGTTGGCGAGGTCTTCATTCCACTCAAGGCGTTGGAAGCGAACGGCCGTTTCCACCGTCCCCACCGTCGCATTCAAAGCTTGCAGGCAGGAGAGCGTGGGCAGCGTGGTGCGATGGCAGCCCGCCGCGCCGCCGCTGTCTGCCGTGCAGCTGTAATCATAGAAGATATCTACATTTTCCGAGTCGTAGCTGTTGGGCGGGAAGCCGCCTTCGTTGAGGCAGGCGTTGCCAGTGCGCTGGAGCAGCTGCGTGGGGTCCGGCGGCAAAATAAACGGCTCATCCCAGACGCCGCCAACTTCGGCCAGGGCAGGTTCTGCTTTGGCGGGTTCATCCTGGGCGCTCAGCAAGGTGCTGCTGAAGGTGTAGCCAATCAAAACGAGTTCGTGATTGTTGATGGTTTGCCGGGTTGGTTCGCCGCTTAGCTCGATGTGCCAGAGGGATTGAGGTGGCAGGGGCAGCTGCCCTTTGCCGGCGTAGAAAAACGGCCGAAAATGAAGCCGATTGTAGGTCAGGGCCACCTGCCGCTGGGCCAGCTCAATCCAAAAGGCGTCCGATTGGTTGGCGATGGCGGCGGCCACCTCGTCGCGCAGTTCCTGCGGGTATTCATCCAGCAAAATGCCTACCTGGCTGCTCATCGTTAGCCCCACCAGCGCGCCTTCACCGTCGATGGGGGAGGGCACAAAGCTGCTCTCGGCGGGCGGGGCTTCGCTGATGGCGGGGGTGCTGGTGGGCAGCGTGGTGGCGACGGCGGGTGGGGGGAGTGGGGCGGTGGTAGTGGGTTCAGGAACGGCCGTTCCCGTCGGGTTAACCTCGCTGCTTTCTTCTGTTATTGGCGGTTCCGCGCCGCAGCTCACGGCCAGGGTGAGGACAATGAGGCAAAATCCGGTGGCAAAGCGCATCAATTTATTCATGCAGGGATTTTACCCACACTCCAGACGCACTTCAAAGCAGTTGGCGCTTGCTCATGGTTTGTTTAGGGGTAATTGGGTACTTTCCTGACCTGGATAAGTCAGGGGTAAGAGATTTTTATCAGCAGATTACGCAGATTAAAAAGATTAAAAATCTGCGTAATCTTTGATTTTCTTGCTGATTGTTCAAAAATTCGGTCGGTAGGCCACCAATTACCAATTACCCAATTACTCTCCCCCCGCATAAATGATCGTCTCCGGCCGGAATGCCGCCCAGGAGAACCAAAAATGATCGCCATGCACGAGGCGCTGGAGCTGCTGCCCGGCCAGTTCGCCCGCAATGGCCTGCCCGACGATGTTCCAGGTGCTGTTGGTTTCGTTGTCCAGGATGGTGTCGTTTTCCTGGCGGAAGGTGAGCAAACGGCCGTTTACCATTGGATCAAACACGCCCGTTGCCCCCACATCATCCGCTTCAGCGATGATGGCGGCACCCAGGGCGCTGGCGGTGCCGCCTTCGTGGAAGATGGCCAGATTTTGCCCGCCCTGCACGTCGTTGATGACGCCTTGCTCGATGAGCACGCCCAGCGGGTAAGCCACGTCGGTGCCGTTGGGCAGCGCCACGGTGACGACGCGGGCCACGGCGGGCAGCCGTTCGTCCAGTTCGCCATCGAACAAGAAGGGATTGTTGCCGATGGTGTCGTAACCGGCGTAGGGATTACGGCCGTAATTCCGCCCAAACCCCGTCTCCTGCGACAAAATCACGCCATCCGGGTACGCGGCACGAAAATCAGCGAAGCTGATGATGGCCGAGGGTAGGAAGGTGAGCTGCGCCCCGGCCAGATCGCCAATCAGCCCTTGCCCGGTGAACTGCTGCCACAGCGTTTCCGTTTTGCGGTCGTACATCACCAGGTCGGAGTTGCGCAGCAGGCCAGAGGTGCCAAACTCCACCGGCTCGCCGTCCAGCGTGCGCTCGAAGACGATGGCGGAGTTGCACAGCGGGCAAAAGGTGACGATGAGCGGCACGCCGCCGACGGTGTCGTTGACAATTTCGTGCCAGGTGAGGATTTGCAGCGGGTAGGCGCGGGCGTCGCCGTTAATCTCCACGGAGATGACCGGTTCGTTGCCTGCCAGCCAGTCGGTTGCCTGGCTTGGTGCCACAAATTGCGGATCGTCGATGGAGGGGATGCCGTCGCGGGGTGGCCCGCCGGAGAGCAGCTCTTCGGTGCTGATGAGGCGGCGCTCCCAGTTGGTGCCCCAGTCGCGGGTGAGGGCGGTGAGTTGGCTGTTGCGGTCGTCGCTGGTGAAAATTTCAAGATCGCTGCTGGGTGGTTCCGGCTCGGTGATGGGGGTTTGGGTGGGTGGTAGGGGGGGTGTGGGGGGGGCCGGCCCCACGGTTGGGGGGTGGCTGCAGGCAATTGGCGCGAAGTTGGGGGTTTGGGTTTTCCAGGCGAATGAGAGGCGCGTCGCACTTTGGGGGTTAGCTGTCAAGCATGTCGGAGGGTTGGGGCAGGCGGTGTTCGTCGAGATACGGCCGTATCGTAATAATCTCCCCCGCTGCCAGTCGCTTTTGCGTGTCTTGCCAAAAAGTGATGTCTAGCAAATCGCTGTGGTGCGCCAGGAACGTCTCTTTTACGTGACCGGGCAGCCCCATGAAGTGCAAAAACTCCTCAGGGAACACATCCCGCTCGCCAATGTGGAACCACGGTTCGGCGGCTAGCTCGTCTTCATAGCTCATCGCCTGGGGGAATTTGCGGAAGTTGCAGTCGGTTAACGGCCGTAATTCATCATAATCGTAAAACACAATGCGCTCGTGCCGCGTCACACCAAAATTCTTCAGCAGCATGTCCCCGGCAAAAATGTTGGTCACCGCCATATCCTTAATTGCCTGGCCGTAGTCGATGATGACCCGGTTGGCTGTCGCTTCATCCACTTCTTGCAGAAAAAGGTCCAACGGCCGCACCTGGCGCTCCACGTACCCGTGGTTAACCACCACCGTGTTGCCCTCTACGTGTACGGTGTTGCCCGCCACTTCCAGCAGTTCAGCGAGCAGGTCTGGGGTGAAACGGCCGTACTTAAACTCCAAAAACTCAAACGATTGGGCATCAATCAGCCGCCCGGCCCGGTCGTGGCGGAACACCATCTCGTAGTTGTTGATGACGTCCTGGCGCGTGGTCTTTTTGGGCGGGGCAAACCGATCCTTGATCAGCTTGAACACCAGGTCAAAGTCGGGTAGGCTGAACACAATCATCACCATGCCCCGCTGGCCAGGGGCAATTTCGAACTGCGTTTCTGATTGCTTCAGGTGGTTCAGCAGGTCGCGGTACAGCTCCGTTTTGCCGTGCTTGTTGTAGCCAAGCGAGATGTAAATTTCGGCGATGCGCTTGCGGGGCAAAATGGAATGGATGAAGCGGACGAGGTCAGACGGCCGTTCCACCATCACATGAAAATACGAGCGGGCAAAACTAAACAAAATGCTCACGCTGTTGGCATCCAGCAAAACCGCGTCGATGAAGATGCCCTTGTTGCCTTGCAGCAGCACCAGCGCCAGCGGTACCAGCCCCCGCGGCGTGTAAATCCGACCAATCAAATACGCCCCCTTGCCCCGGTAAAAGAGGGTGTTGATAACATCAATGCGGTACAGCGAAGTTTGGTTTTCGCTCAAAAAGTGGCTTAGCCGTTGGCTAATTTGGTGGCAATCTGTGGCAAAATCGGCAAAGGGAACCGCCAAATTGCAGGCCAGCAGCATTTGCTGCACCGTCTCTTCCAGCTTGCCGGGGTAGTACGACGTGTACAGCGCTTTGGGATCGGTCAGCGGAGGTAAATCGTAATCGGGGTCTACAAACTCAATTTGGGGATCCACGCCTACGGTGGTGAAAATGCGCCGGGTGATGGAGTTGAAGAACGTTTCGGTCAGCTCCCAGTCGGCCCGCTCCGCGATCAGGCCAGAGTAGACGGCCTTCATGCTGGTCCACACCATCTGGTTCTGCTGCCGTTCGCCCAGCAGTTCCTGCACCATAATTACTGTGCGGTCCACAATTTGGCGGTACAGATTTAGCCGTTCCAGGGTGTCGGCGCGCTGGGCGTGCCAATCTTGTGCCTCGAACCGCTGTTGGGCCTGGCAGGTGATTTCGCGGAAGCGACGGCCGTATCGTTCAAAGCCATCAAAAATTTGCCGCGCGGCCAGATTGGCCAGACGGCTGTCGGTTAAGCGGGAAGCGGGGGTTGTGGGTGGCATGGGGGCATTGTAAAAGCAACCGCCAGTGGGGACAAGTGCCAAAAATCACAAGGGGGACGTGGAGATTGGAGACCGGAGATTGGAGATTAGGCGTTCACCAATCTCCAATCTCTAATCTCCAGTCTCTTTTTTTCCTAAACCCAACAGCTTCATGAGCCGCGCCCGCCCTTTGGCCATGTCCAGGCTGCGCAGCCGCCAGGTGCCTACAATGCCGTAGGGCAAAAAGAGCACGATGGTTACATAAACTGCGCCCAGCAAAAAGTTGGCTGCATTGCCAAACCAGCGGTCGAGGAAAAACTCCAGCAGGCGGAAAACGGCCGCTCCCACCAACGCCCCGCTCAACGTGCCCACCCCGCCAATCAAAATGATGAGCAGCGCGGAGACGGTCCAGCCCAGGCTGGCGACGTTGGGGCTGACGATGGGTTGATGAATGGTGTGGAAAAAGCCGGCGAGAACGGCCGTTAACGACGCCACCACCAATGCCACCAGTTTAAACAAAAAGGTGTTGTACCCCAGCATCAGCGCTCGGCCTTCATTTTCGCGGATGGCAATGCAGACGCGCCCGGTGGGCGAATCCACAAAGCGACGGTAGATCAGGTAAACCAAAAACGTCGCCAGCAGCGTCAGCAAGTAAAGCTGGAAGCGCGCCGTGTTTGTGTTCAGCCATTCCGGGGCAATGACGCCCTGCAAACCCACGTCCGCCCCAGTCCACTCCGACATTTCGGTAGATTGCACCACGATGTGAAACACCGACGCCAATCCCAACGTCACCAGGGCAAAGGTGATCCCCTTGACGCGGGGCAGCACCACGCCAAACAGCAGCGCCTGCACCACGGCCACCACCACCAGCCCCAACAACGTTTGGCCAGCGCCCCAGCCCAAATTCTTAAAAGCGATGCCGGTGAAATACGCCCCGGCGGCAAAAAACATGGCGTGGCCAAACGAAAGCAGCCCGGTGACCCCCAAAATCAAATCGTAGCTGAGGGCGTAAATGGCCAGAATGAACACTTCGATCAGCAGGCCCTGCATAAATTTGGCGTTGCCCGCCTCGTTGGCCAGCACGTCGCCAATGGATTGCCCTTCGCTGAGCGCCAGCAAAAAGGGAAACGCGATGAGCAGGATGAGCAAGCCCAACAGACCTCGGTTGGCTTTCCACCAATCGGCCAGGCTCGTTTTTTCAGCTGTGCGGTTTGCCAGAGTTGATTGCATTCAAATTCTCCGCAAGATGGGTAAATTAAGAAGATTTCAAAAGTCTTGAGTATTTTTGCTAATTGAGCAATTAATTACCAAATTTTGAAATCTAAGCGATTGATGTTATTCATTCCGCCCAAACAGGCCATGCGGCAAGATGAGCAGGATGATCACCATCAGCAGCACGGTGGAGGCGGGCACCAGCGGCGGCGATGGTTTGAACGGTTCGGCCAAAAAGGGCAGGTTGATGCCAATCTGGCCGTATTTAATGATGAACTGCTGCAAAAGCCCCACCAAAATCGCGCCAGCCGCCGCGCCGGGGAAGCTGGTGAGGCCGCCGATGGCCAGGGCAATCAGCGCCAGCAGCAGCAGGCGGGTGCCCATGTCGGTAGACAGCCCAATGGAGGGGGCGGCCAGCACGCCGCCCAGCGTGGCCAGGGCGACGCCCATCGCAAAAACAAAGGTGAACACCTGGCGCACGTTGATGCCCAGCGCTTCCACCATTTCGCTGTCCTGCACGCCGGCGCGAATGATCATGCCGATGCGGGTGCGCTGTAGAATCAGCCAGACCAGGGCCAGCACCACCAGCCCCACCAGGATGATGAACACTTCGTTGTAGGTGCGAATACGGCCGTCAAACAAAAGAATCGTCGAGCATTGGTGGGCAATTAAATCGCCAAAGCTGGTGGCCGGGCAGCCGTCGCCGCTGCCGTCGAACAGCGCCGCCTTGGGCATGGTAAATTCGGGCCGCCCCCAAATGGCGCGCACCACCTCGATGACGATGAAGCTCAGCCCCAGGGTGATCATTAGCTGGTAGATGGGGCGGTCGTATAACGGCCGTATCAACGCCACTTCAATCAATCCACCAATCACAAAACCCAGCCCGGTCGCCACGGCCATCGCCACAAAAAAGCGGGCCGTGGTGCTGATGCCCAGCAAAAAGTCGGTGATGTTGGAGTTGATGAAAAATGTGACCAGACCGAGTACCAGCAAAACGGCCGTTGTAATCCACGTGCCGCGCGAGATATGGTTGCTCATCGTGCCCGCCTGCTGCCGCAGGCCAAAGCCAGCAATCGCCAGCCCCAGCAGCGACCCGCCCAGCAGCGTACCCAGCAGCCCCAATGGCCAGCCCGCCGATGGCGGCACTGTGGCCAGCAGCAGGTTGCCCTGGCTCAGCGCCAGGGAGTAGGTGATGGGGCTTTCAGAGTAAACGTCTGGATTCCAGATGGCCAGCGGAAAGCGGGCGTAGGCAATCCACAGCAGGCCAGCGCCCAAAACCAGCGCCAGCCAGGGCCAAAATTTGGCCTGCTTCAGCAAAAACGGCACCTTTTGAATCCAAACGCGCCACACGGGCAGCAGCACAAAGCCCACCACCGTCAGCAGCAGCGGCGACAGCACGTCCACAAATGTGTCGGGCCGTACAAATACCGTCCAGCCCACGTAGGCGCCCACCATAAACATTTCGCCGTGGGCCAGGTTCAGTACGTCCATCAGGCCCAAAATCAGCGACAGCCCGGCGGCCACCAGGAAGGTGATCATGCCCACGCTCAGCCCGCGCAAAATGGTGATGACCCAATCTTCGGTGGGCATGCCTTGAACGGCCGTAAAAAACAAAAACGCCAACACCCCCAGCGTAATAAATCGCGTCCGGTTTGCCTTCAATGTCCCTAATACATCCATGATTGCTCCGTAATCGGTAATCGGTAATCGGTAATCGGTGAACGGTAAATGGTTAATGGCAAATGGTTAATGGTAAACCCCTCACCCCTTCACCCGTTCACCTTGTCTTGTTACCTTGTCACCTTGTCACCCTGTCACTCCTAAGCCGCACCCAAATACCGGTGAATCGTCGCCTTATCCTGCACCAGGTCAGCCATACGGCCGTGTTTCACCGACTGGCCTTCCTCGATAATCACGTACTGCTGCGCCAGCTTGCTGGCCACCACAAAATTTTGCTCCACCAGCAGCACCGTAGACTGCGCCGAAAGCTGCTGGATGGCGGCCATCATCTGCTCAATAATCACCGGAGCCAGCCCTTCGCTGGGCTCGTCGATGAGCAGCAGCTCATTGTCTGGCACCAGGGCGCGGGCCACGGCCAGCATCTGCTGCTGCCCGCCGGACAGATTGGTGCCTGGCAGCTTGATCAGCCGCTTCAAATCGGGGAACAGTTCAAAGATAAACTGCTCTTTGCGCTCAAAATCACCCTTTTGCCGCTCGGCAATGCGCAAATTTTCCAGCACGCTTAAATCGCGAAAAATGGCGCGATGTTCCGGCACAAAGCCGATGCCCTTGGCGGCAATGTCAAAGCTGCGCCGCCCCTGAATGGGCTCGCCCTTAAACAACACAGAGCCTTGGCGGGGCGGGGTGAGCCCCAAAATGGATTTCAGGGTGGTGGTTTTGCCCGCACCATTGCGCCCCAAAAGGGCGATAATGCTGCCCTTCGGCACCGACAGCGACACACCTTCCAAAATGTGGAACTGGCCAATGAAGGTGTGAATGTTGGAGAGTTCTAGAAGATTTTCCATCTATAATTCCAGGTTAATAATTACTCAATTACCCAATTACTAAATTACAGGCAGCGGATGCCGTGAAAACGGGCAATGCCATGAAACGTTAGGGGGTTACGGCCGTATCCTCATACAAATGACCCAAATACGCCGTCTGTACCATCTCGTTCGCCGAAATTTCGGCCGGACTGCCCTCAGCCAGCACCGCGCCGTGGTGCATCACCGTGATTGTGTCAGACACGCTCATCACCACGTTCATGTTGTGCTCTACCAGCATCACCGTCTTGTGCCCCGCCTCCTGAATGCGCTGAATCAGCGCCATCAGCTCCGGCACCTGCTCCGAGGCCATGCCTGCCGTTGGTTCATCCAGCAGCAGGATTTCTGGGTCTGGGGCCAAAATCATGCCCAGCTCCAGCTTGCGCTGGGCCCCATGCGGCAGGGTGCGCGCGGGCAGCAGCGCCTCATTTACCAATCCTACCTGTTCCATCACTTCCCAGGCGCGTGTTTCATACTTGGGAAAGGCGCGGTAAGAGCGGAACAGGCGGAAGCTGTCTTTGCCCAGCGCCTGGGCAGCCAGACGAATGTTTTCCAGCACCGTGAGGGTGGGGAAGATGTTGGTGATCTGGAAAGAACGGCCGATTCCCAAATGCGCCGTTTTGTGCAGCGGTAAGCTCGTTATATCTTTGCCCCGCAGCAGCACCCGGCCAGCCGTGGGCGGAATATTGCCGCTGAGCAAGTTGAAAAACGTCGTCTTCCCCGCGCCGTTCGGCCCAATGATCGAGTGCAGTGAACCCGCCTTCACCTTCAGGCTCACATTGTCCACCGCCACCAGCGCCCCAAATTCACGCCGCAGGTTTTGGGTTTCTAGAATGATTTCGTTTGGCATATTCTTCTTCCTGAAGGGGTGAAAGGGTGAACAGGTGAAGGGGTGAATAATAATTTTGTCACCCCTTCACCCTGTCACCCCTTCACCCGGTCACTGTCGCTATTCGCCGCTCAGGCTGCCCACTGGCAAATCGCCACAGCGATCGGCCAATTCTTCCGGCAGCAGACAGGGAACGTCTGGGCGGTTGGTTTCGACGAGTTCGTAATACTTGAATTCTGGATCGGTCACGTTCAGCAGGGTGACGATGTACATGTCCTGGATGGCTACGTGATCTTCAGCACGGATGGTGATGGTGCCCTTCGGCCCTTCAAACTCCATCCCTTCCATCGCGTCGATGAGGGCGGCCGAGCTGGTGTCTCCACCAGTGGCTTGCAACGCCGTCACCGCCATGATGGCCGCGTTGGCGGCATCGGCATCAAACAGGTCTGGGAAGGTGCTGAAGCGTGCCTGGGTCTGCTCAACCAGCCAGTCGTTGATTTCGTTGTCGGGCAGGGTGTAGTGATACAGGATGCCGCTGGTGGAGCCAATGGCATTGCTGAAGAAGGCAGGCATCACAACGTTATCCACAAAGCCAGCGGCCAACGGAATTTCATCCGCCGCGCCAGAGTCGATGTACGCCTGGTAGAGCGGCACAAACCCGCCGCCAGCCCAGGTGACCAGGAAGGCTTGCGCACCGCTGTCTACGGCACCCAACACCTGGTCCATGTAGGGGGTGAAGTCGGTGGTGTCGGCTGGGGCAAAGATGTCATCAACCACAAATTCGCCGCCGAACAGGGTACAGGCATCGCGGAACGCTTGTGCGCCGCCGTAACCAAAGGAGTAGTCGGGGGCAATCTGCACGAAGCTGCTGTACTGGGTGGTGAGGTATTCGCAGATGTTGACAGCGTCCTGGTAGTTGTTACGGCTGGTGCGGAAGGTGTACTCATTGAAGGTCACACCAGTGATGTCGTTGGCCGCAGCGGGGGCGACGATGAGCACGACGTCGTTTTCACGGGCCAGCTCTTGCAGGGTCGCGGTAGCGCCGGAGCTAACCGTACCAACCAGCATGTCTACGCCTTCCACTTCGATCAGTTCACGGCCAACGGTGGCGGTGGTTTCTGGATTGCTCTGGTCGTCGCGCAGGTAAACCTGGATTTCGCAGCCGTCCATCATGTAAGAGGTGTAGCCATCGGCCTCAACGCCTTCAACGCCGGTGGCATATTCCATGCCGAGCGGGAAGCCGCGCAAGACGTGTGCGCCGTAGATGGCCAACGCGCCGGTGGCGTCGGTGATGAGACCAATTTTGATGGGCTCTTCACAGGTCAGGCCAGCCATCGCTTCTTCTTCAACAACTACTTCTTCAGCCGCTGGCTCTTCCGTGGCGACAGCTTCTTCTACCGCTTCGGTGGCTTCTTCAACGGCCGCTTCTACCGTGGGTGCAATCTCTTCAACTGCTGCTTCAACGGTGGGAGCCAGTTCTTCGGCAGCTGCCTGAACAGTCGGGGCCAGCTCTTCAGCGGCGTCCTGCACCTGCTCGGCCGCATCGTTGATGGCGTCTTCGGTGGCGGCATCACAGGCAGCCAACACAAAAGAGAGGCCCAGCAGCATAATCAATAAAGTTAACAGTGTACGACGTTTCATTTCTTTCTTTCCTCCAGATATTTTACGTTTTTGGATGAAACTTTCTTTAATCAGTGTAGTTTTTCCTTCCTGTTTGTCACTCATTTCATAAACACCTCCATTGAGACTTTTTCAGCTCGCCGTTAAATCTTAAACTGGGTCTTTGGAATTTCATGCGGTTTGTCGTGAAACGTGAAGCGTGAAACGTGAGGTCTCTCTGGTCACGTTTCACGTTTCACGCTTCACGACTTGTCCACCATCTGAGTTCCTAAAGAGCTATCTTTTACCAAAACAAGCGCCTCGCCTTCACAGACGACGGTGCCTGCCAAAGTAACACAGGTTGTGCGCAGGTTGACCAGCGCTTTTTCGGGCCGCAGGCGGGTGATTTCGACAACGGCCGTTACCACCTCATCCACCCTGGCCACTGCCGGAAAGCGCAGCGACTGCTTCAGCCAGTTGGTGCCCGGTCCGGGCAGCTGCGTCCCCAGCAAATTAGAAAACAGGCCGCTGAGCAGCGGGCCGGGCACCGTGGCGGCATTGTCCGCCGCACCAAAGGCCAGCCCGGCATCGCCGGACAGCGCCCGGTAGGCGGCCACATCGGCAGCGGTAAAGGTGCGGCTGGTGCGGGCTTCCTGGCCGATGGCTAGGTTCACGCCACCACCGCCTTGCGCCGCTGGTTCACAAAGTCGCGGAAACCGTCAATCGCTTCCGGGGTCACCATCTGCTGCACAAAATGATCCAGCTCAGTGGCCAGCCGGGCGGCAATTTCGGCCCGGTTCAGGTGCAGCAGCTGTTTGGTGTGGGCAATGCTGCCCGGCTTTTTGGCAGCAATCGCCTCGGCAATGGCCAGCGCTTCGGCCTGAATTTGGTCGGCTGCAACCACGCGATTGGCCAGGCCCCAGGCAACGGCCGTTTCCGCCCCAATCGCCTGGTTCAAATACAAAACTTCCGCCGCCCGGCGCGGCCCAATCACCAATGGCAGCAGCACCGCCCAGCCGCCGTCCGGGCTGGGGCCAACCTCGCTGTAAAAGGGGGCGAAGCTGGCTTCGGAGGCCAGCAACACGATGTCTGACCCCAAAATAAAGCCCAGCGAGCCGCCAGTGACGATGCCGTGAACGGCCGTAATCACCGGCATCGGCAAATCGATCAGCGCCAAAATCACCTGGTTCAGCAGCCCGACAATCTCACGGGCGTAGGGTTCCATCTCGTCGGCGTGCTGCACAAAACCCAATGCATCGCCGCCGGTGGAGAAGGAACGGCCGTTGGCCCGCAGCACCACCGCCCGCACCGACTCGTCGGCCGCAACCTCCGCCAGTGCGTCCAGCAGTTGGCGCAGCAGGGCGGGCACCAGGCTGTTGTGCCGCTGGGGCCGGTTGAGGGTGACAACGGCCGTTGCCCCCACAAAATCGAGCAAAATCAGTTCGTCTGCCTGATTCATAACAAAATCACCGTCTCGCCGGTCAGGGTCGCCTCGCCTGCCGGATTGCGCATTTCGGTTAACAGCCGCAGCTGTGACCCATCCTGCGCCAAAAGTTCAAGATGAATCGTCATCGGCTCGTCGGCGTAAGTGGGCGCGGGGAACATCAGCTCCTGCGAAACCTGCACCGCGCCGGGAAAATGGCGGCTGATCGCGCCGCAAATCACGCTGTAGAGCAGCATCCCGTGGGCCACGGTGCGCCCAAAGCGCGTCCGCGTCGCAAAGTCGGGATCGACATGGATCGGGTTGTCGTCCCCGCTCAGCCGGGCAAAGGCGTCAAACTCCGCCTGGCTGAACGTTTTCTGCTCTTGAATGAGTGTTTGCAAATCCGGTTTCATATCATTTTTCGTGAAACGTGAAACGTGAAACGTGAAGCGTGACCGGAGGCCAATCACGCTTCACGCATCACGTTTCACGCCTTCTCTACCATCTCGCGCAGTTCGCGCTTGAGCACTTTGCCTGCGGCTGTGCGCGGCAGTTCCTGCAAAAAGCGCACCTGCTTGGGAATCTTGTAGCGGGCCAGTTTGCCCTGGCAAAAATCAATCACTTCCTGCTCGGTGAGCGCCGCGCCCTCTTTAACGACCACCAGCGCCAGCCCCACTTCTTGCCACTTGGGATCGGGGATGCCGATAACGGCCGTTTCCGCCACCCCCGGATGCTGATAAATCACGTTTTCCACCTCGGCCGGGTAAACATTTTCGCCGCCGGAAATAAACATATCTTTCCAGCGATCGACAATCGTGTAAAACCCTTCTTCATCGACCATCGCCGCGTCGCCGGAGTGCAGCCAGCCGCCGCGCAGCGCTTCGGCCGTCGCTTCCGGCATGTTCCAGTAGCCGGTGGTGACGTTGCCGCCGCGAATGCACAGCTCGCCCACCTGGTTGGCACCCAGCACGTTACCCTCGCGGTCCATGATGCAGACGTCGGTGTGCAGCACCGGCTTGCCCACGGAGCCAGCCTTGCGAATGGCATCCTCTTGCGGCACCAGGA
This sequence comes from Candidatus Leptofilum gracile, assembly GCA_016713825.1. Taxonomy (GTDB): domain Bacteria; phylum Chloroflexota; class Anaerolineae; order Promineifilales; family Promineifilaceae; genus Leptofilum; species Leptofilum gracile. The sequence continues at coordinate 189,036 of JADJOJ010000012.1, forward strand.
ACACCGTCGGCCCGGTTTCTGTCATGCCAAACCCCTGCTGGATGATGATGCCCCGGCTGGCGTAGTCGTGTACCACCGAGGGGGGGAGCGAGGAGCCGCCGCTGGCCCAACTGCGCACGCTGCTGAGATCGTATTTGGTGAAATCGGCCGTTTGCGCCAGCATCAAATAAATGGCGGGCACCAGCAGCAGCACGCTCACCTGCCACTGCTCGATCAGCTGAAGCAGTTGGTTTGGCTCGAACTGGCGCATCACCACCAGGGTGCCGCCAGTGTGGAAAATCGGCCCGGCGTACAGTCCCAGCCCGCCCGCATGGAAGCAGGGCAGCACGTTCAAATTCACGTCCCGCGACGATAAATCAATCGCCTGGCCCATGCCCACGGCGTTGTAGAAAAAGTTGCCGTAGGTCACCTGCGCTCCCTTGGGGCGGCCAGTGGTGCCGCTGGTGTACAAAATGGCCCAGGTATCTTCGTAGCGCAGGCGCGGATCGGGCACGCCTGCCGGGTCGCCTGCGGCCAACGTGGCTTCGTCGCCCACGGTGAGCCAATGCTCGATTTGGACGGATTGACGGAGGGAGACGGCCGTTTCCCCAAACGCCTCATCCACCAAAATGGCGCGGGGCTGGCAGTCGTTGAGGATGTATGCCAGTTCGGGCACGGTGAGCCGCCAGTTGAGCGTGTTCAAAATGGTGCCGCTTTTGGCGCAGGCAAACAGGGCGACGTAATAATCGGCGCTGTTGTGGGCCAAAATGGAGACGCGATCGCCCGTTTGCAGGCCGAGCTGATGCCTAAAAACGTGTGCCAGCCGGTTGGCCCGCTCATTGAACTGGGCGTAGCTGAACTGCTGCCCGCTGTGGGCATCTGCAATAGCTATTTTGTCTGGCGTTCTTTCAGCGTGCCGCTGAATCCAATCAAAGTGAACCATGATGTTTCCTGAAAAAAAATAACGCAAAGGCGCAAAGGTGCAGAGAGTAAAAAAAAAATCTGTGTAATCTGCGTAATCTGTGGATTATTCGCCTTTTAAAAACTGTGTGACGATAGCCACGGCCGTTTCCGGCTGTTCAAATGGGAAAAAGTGCCCGGCCTGGTCGATAACGGCCGTTTCCGCCTGCGGAATTGCGGCCTTGAGCAAATCCACGTTGGCGGGCGGCACCACCTTGTCCTCCGCGCCAGACAAAAGCAGCGTCGGCGCGGTGATGGCGGCCAGCTTGTGCTCAAAACAGGCCGCTTCCGACATCAGCGACAGCCCGATGCCCATCTGCGCCTGGTACCCGGCCGGGTCGATGGGATGGCTGGCGCGGTAGGCCAACCACTCCTCCACAATTTCGGGATGGCGCTCGCCAAAGCCGGTGGCGCAGCTGATCAAAATGCCGTTGCGCAGGCGGGTGAGCGGGTCGGTGGTGGTGTCCATCAGCACGGCCAGCGCTTCCTGCGTGACGGGCACGTGGCGCGGCCCGCCAAAGTTAGTGGCCGACAAAATGAGCTTGCTGAGCTTGTCCGGGTAAGCGAGGGCAAACGCCTGGGCGATAAAACCACCCATTGAGTGTCCGAAAACGGCCGTTTCCGCCCACCCCAGCGCCGCCAGCAAGCTGCATAAATCCTCGGCCAGCAGCTGGGCAGTGTACGGCCCGGCGGGCTTGTCCGTTTCGCCCACGCCCCGGTTGTCGTAGCTGAGCACGGTGAACTGTTTGGCCAATCCGGGCACCATCTTGTGCCACATCCAGCGGCTGTAGCCCAACCCGGCCACCAGCACCAGCGGCGGCCCGCTGCCTTCAATTTCATATGCCATTGTGATGCCGTTGACGGTTATTGTTGCCATAGTATCCCTCGGTGATGCGTGAAACGTGAGACGTGATAGGCTTTCTTCACGCATCACGTTTCACGTTTCTGTATTGTCTAAAAGCAATGATTCCTTCAGTTCTACCTTGATCACCTTGCCGTAGGGCGAGTAGGGCAGGGCGTCGGTGAAGATGACGCGCTTGGGAATTTTGTAGCGGGCCAGTTTGCCCTGGCAGTGCTGCAGCAGTTCGGCTTCGGTGATGGCTGTGCCGTTGGCTTTCACCACCACCATCACGCCCACCTCGCCCCACTTCTCATCCGGCTGGCCGATGAGCGCCGCTTCGGCGACCGCCTCATGGGCGACAAACACTGCTTCCACCTCGGCGGCGTACACGTTTTCGCCGCCGCTGATGATCATGTCCTTAAACCGCCCGGCGATGAAGTAAAAGCCGTCTTCGTCCATCTGGGCCATGTCGCCAGTGTGGAACCAGCCGTCGCGCAGGGCTTCGGCGGTGGCTTCGGGATTGCGCCAGTAGCCGCTGGTGACGTGCGGCCCTTTGATGAGCAGTTCGCCGGTCTGGTTGGGGGGGACGGAACGGCCGTCTTCATCCACCAGTTTCATCTCACTGTGAAAAATCGGCTTGCCCACCGTGCCGGGCTTGTTTAGCGGGTCGTCGTCGTTCATGGTGAAGCAGTTGGTGCCTACCTCGGTGAGGCCGTACCCCTGGCGGAACGGCTTGCCCGTCGCCTGCCGCCACGCCGCGATGAGCGACACCGGGCAGGGCGCGCCGCCGCTGATAAACCAGCGAATGGCGCTGAAATCGGTTTGGGCCAGCGCGGGCGTGTTGAGCCACATCTGGAAAATGGTGGGCACGCCCAGCAGCACGGTACACTGTTCCTCGGCCACCTGGCGCAGCGTGTCTACCGGATCAAACTGGCGCATCAGCACAATGCGCCCGCCGACGTAAAACAGCGGCGTCAAAAACACAAACAGCCCGCCAGAGTGGAACATCGGCGTAAAAATCGGCGAAATGTCATCCTGCGTCAATCCCCAGCTGATGACGGTGTTGATCGAATTCCACACAATCTGGCGGTGGGGAATCATCGCCCCCTTTGGCTTCCCGGTGGTCCCAGAGGTGTACAAAATGCAGGCGGTGTCGTCGGGGTGGAGAGACGGCCGTTCCGGTTCCCCACTATCCGCCGCCGCCAACTCATCCTCATAAACCAGCGCCCCCGCCAGCTCCGCGCCCTCCACGCTGACCAGGTGGTCCACGGCAATGTGGGGCAGCATCGCCGCCAGCGTTTCTGTAAATTCCGGGCCGCAAATGAGTACCTTCGAGCCGCAATCCTGCACGATGTAGGCCAGCTCGTCGGCCACCAGCCGCCAGTTCAGCGGTGCAAAAATCGCCCCGATTTTGGTAGCGGCGTACAGCAGATCAACATAGACGACGCTGTTGTGCGCCAGCAGCGAGACCACATCCCCCTTTTGCACGCCCAGCTTCTGCAAAAAGTGGCAGGCGCGGTTGACCCGCGTGTTGAGCTGGGCAAAGGTGTAGCTCTGCCCGGTGGCCAGCTCGCGCAGCGCCACCCGGTCGGGGGTTGGTTCGGCTCGTTTGCTGAGTAAGTTGCTTGCATCCATAAAATAGTTGGACGCTGATTAACGCGGAGGACGCGGATTTTCCTTATTTGGAAAATCGACGTTTATCGACGTTTATCGGCGTACTGTGCCTTAACTTTCTTCTAAAAATGTTGTTATCTCTTTGGCCAACACCGCTACATTGTCGCCAAACAGCATCGTCATGTGGTTGCCGGGGATGGCTTTGTAGCGGCAGTTGGGCAGGGCGTTGACGGTGGCTTCGGCCTCGGCGGGCGGCACGACGGGCATGGCCCCAGGTGCGCCAAACGGGCCGGGCGCGTGCAGCATGATGGTGGGCTGGTGTACCTCGGCAAAGATGGCTGCCCACGGTTCGGCCAGCGCTTTGTCGATGGCTTCGGCGATGTTGGCGGGGCGAGAACGGGCCTGTACGGAGCCGTCGTCGTTGCATTGTACATCAGCTTGGTAGTAACTTTCTACGGCCGTATCCCAATACCCCTGCCAGTACGCCGCATTCTTGACCGCATCCCGGTACGCTTCCCAGGAGGCAATACGCTGCCCCAGCCGGGCCAATGATGGTTTGATGAGTTCCTTCACGTTGGGGTGCAAATAGCCAGAATCCATGATGATGCATTTAGCGACGCGCGCTGGATGGTTGGCCGCCAGGTAACAGGTAAGCAGCCCGCCAAACGAGTGTCCGGCCAAAATCGCCTGATCCAGCCCCAAATTGTCCATCAAACCCAAAATGTCGGCGGCGTGGTCGGCCATGCTGTAGCCCGCTTCCGGCTTGTCGCTCTGGCCGCGCCCGCGCAAATCGACGGCCAGCAGGCGGTTGGGCAGGCTGCTCGCCGCCAGACCATCAAAAAAGTGCGCGTTGGCCGTCAGGCCGTGCAGCACAATCAGAGTTGGCTCGTCCCCAGGGTGGTCCAGGTAGTGAAGGGTGATGCCGTTGGTTTGGGTGAATTTATCCATTTTCTCTATTCCGTAATCGGTAATCCGTAATCCGTTATCGGTAATCGGTAAGCGGTTCACCGATTACCGTTCACCGATTACCGTTCACCGCTCTCCCAGAAAGGCTGGCGCATAATGCGCTTGAGCGTTTTGCCCGCGACGCTGCGCGGAAAGTCGTCCATGATGACGATGCGGCTCACTTTTTGGTAACGCGCCTCGACGCGCTCGTTGACCCAGTTGCGCAGCTCGTCTTCGCTAATCGCGCCGGGTTGGTGCAGGATGACGGTGGCCATCGGGGTTTCGCCCCATTTGTCGTGTGGGATGCCGAAAACGGCCGTTTCCCGCACCGCCGGATGCTGCACAATCAGCTCCTCAATGTCGCGCGGGTAGACGTTCACCCCCCCAGAGATGATCAAATCTTTTTGCCGATCGACTAAAAAAAGGAACCCATCCTCATCCACGTAACCCAAATCGCCGCTGAACAGCCAACCGTCGCGGATGGCGTGGGCGGTGAGATCGGGGCGTTTGTAGTAGCCGGGCATGGTGATGGGGCCGCGCCCCACAATCTCGCCCACTTCGCCGGGGGCACACGCCTCGCCCACTTCGTTGACGATGCGCATCTCAAACAGCGGCGGCGGCGCGCCCACGCTGCCCGGCTTTTGCGGGAAGTCGTATTTGTCCAGAATGGTGACAAAACCTTCGGTGAGGCCGTACAGCTCGTAAAAACGGCCGGGCAGGTGCCGGTCCAGCGCCTCTTTGTGCTCCAGGTGCAGCGGTGCACCGACGGAACAAACCATCTCCAGCGACTGCATGGTGGCCGGATCAAAGTTGGGCGCGTGCAGCATGGCGATGATTTGCGAAGGCACCATCATGAGGTGCGTCACTTTTTCCTGCGCCACCGTTTCGATGAGCGCTTGAGCGTCAAAATAGGGGTGCAAAATGTATTTACAGCCCTGGAACATGGCGGGCATCAGCGTGAGAAACGCACCGTTGAAAACGAGCGAGCCGGTGTGCAAAATGACGCTTTCTGGCGTGATGCGGTACGCCGTGGCGAAGCTGGTGCAGTAGGCGGCGCGGATGGCGTGGGTGTGCACGATCCCTTTGGGCAAGCCCGTCGTGCCGCTGCTGTAGATGATGTTGTAGGGGTCATCCTCGTGAACGGCCGTAAATGGCGGTTCGGTTTCGGCGGCAACGGCCGTTAACGCCCCATAATTTGCATATCCATCCAACTCCCCATCAACCAAAACGAAGCGAGTGGGCGCGATGTTGGCCAGATCGCCGCGAACGTTGTTTAGCTCTGGAGCAAAATCGGCCGTGGTGACCACGGCGACGCTGTCCGAATCGTTGAGCAGGCGGCTGAGGCCGCTGCCGCGCAGCATCGGGCTGAGCGGCACCACCACCACACCGATTTTGGCGACGGCCCAGAAAATCTCTAACTGTTCTAAGCAGTTGGGCAAAATGGTAGCCAGCTTGTCGCCCTTTTGCAGGCCAAGCTGCACCAGGGCATTGGCGATGCGGTTCACACGGCCGTTTAGTTGGCGGAAGGTTAGAGAATGGGCTTGGAAGAGAACGGCCGTTTTGTGTGGGCGATAGATTGCGTGCCTGGGTAACAACGTCCCAATGTTCACATGCATAAAATTCTCTCGGTCATTGCTGCTCCTCTTCCCAGGAGCGACGGCTGATGCGGGCAGGGAATAATCTGTTTGGGCAGTTTACCAAAGCGAGGTTGCCTAAAAGTAACAAAACTGTACAACTTCGGGCACTTTTTGCCATTTACTGAAATCTTCGCAGCTGGGAGCAATCGAGTAAAATAGGCACTGGTTTGCGCCATGCAAACGCACTCATCATAGTCGAGGAAACCAAAACGAAGCATGCAACATACACCTTTGCGTGAAGAGAGTCATGAATTAGACGAACCAACGCTGAATATTTTGGAAGAAGGGCTGCTGCATAAAATCATGCTGGTGTTTCACCTGCCCACTCGTTTGCCGGCGGTGCTGGTGGTGGCCCTGGCGCTGCTGCTGGCCGCAATGGCTGGGGCAGCGTGGAGCTTCATCACCCATGACGGACCGATGGCCCAACGGGTAGCCGTGCTGCTGCTGCTGTTCATGACGGCAGACATGGCGCTGCTGCTAACTTTGCCGCAGCAAAAGGTGTCGTTTGGGCCGTGGAAGGCGCAGCTGTTTGTGCTGGCGATGCCGCGCCTGGCGGCCACGATGGCGGTGGCGCTGCTCGCCTCCTGGTTGAGTGGCAATTGGAGTTTGTGGCTGTTCCTGGCGTTTCAGGTGGCAGGTACGGCCGCTTTCATTCGCGGCTACTTTATTGAGCCGTTTAAGCTAAAGTTAACGGCCGTTATGACCTTCACCGACCGCCTGCCGCTGGGCACAGAGCCAATCACGGTGCTGCACATCAGCGATTTGCACGTGGAGCGGTTGACTCAGCGTGAAGCGCGTGTGCTGGAGCTGGCCCGCGAGGCGAAGCCAGACGTCATCGTTATCTCAGGGGATTACGTGAACCTCTCCTACAACCGCGATCCGGAAACGCTGCGGCAGGTGCGCCAGCTGTTGAGCCAGCTGTCGGCCCCGTACGGCGTGTTTGCCACTTTGGGCAGCCCCCCAGTCGATTTGCGTGAAACGGTGGCCCCAATTTTTGAAGGATTAACAAACGTGACGCTGCTGCGCCATGGCTGGCAGCAGGTGAATTTGGGCAACGGCCGTTCCCTCACCGTTATGGGCCTGGATTGCAGCCACGATTTGCCAGTTGATGCCGATCGCCTGGCGCGGCTGGCCGCTGCTGCCCCCCAAGATTCTCCCCAACTTTTGGTTTACCATTCTCCTGAACTGATGCCCGAAGCGGCCGAGCATGGCATTGACTTGTACGTTTGTGGCCACACGCACGGCGGGCAGGTACGGCTGCCGTTTATTGGGCCGATTTTTACCAGTTCCCAGCTGGGTCGCCGCTTTGTGATGGGGCTGTATAAAATCGGCCGTACCACCCTTTACGTCAGCCGGGGCATTGGCCTGGAAGGGCTCAGCGCTCCCCGCGTCCGCTTCCTCTGCCCCCCGGAGATGACCCTCTTCACCCTCATGCCCAAAGGCTGAGAAATTGTGAATGGTGAATAATTAACGGTGAATTGTGAATGAGGGGTTCGGTCATTCACAATTAAAAATTCACGATTCACAATTCATTATTTTCCTTTTGCCTCCAAGCCGTTTTGCAACATTCTCAAATAAAAGACGTATTGGTTGGTGTAAGTAAAAAATTGGTTGGTTCGCAAACTCTGCTGAACCAAATGAACTGTGAGGCAAAAAATGACAACTGATTCGGCCACAATGAAACTAAAAGAAAATAATGCGGAAACCCCGTTTTTGCTGCGGGTCATCTGGTTTTTTGTATTTGGCTGGGAGCTGACGGGTATCTGGATTTTGGTGGCCTGGGCGCTGAACGCCTCAATCATCGGCCTGCCTTTGGGCTTGTGGATGATAGACCGGGTGCCCCAGGTGCTCACCCTGAAGGCGCGGCCTGGGGTGATGGTGACGGATTTGGGAGACGGCCGTTCCCAATTCCTTCCCGCTTCCAACACCCCTTTCCTCATCCGGGCGATCTACTTTGTGCTGTTTGGCTGGTGGTTTAGCCTCATCTGGGCTGTGCTAGCCTACCTGCTGTGCGCCACCATCATCGGCCTGCCTCTGGGGATTATGATGCTAAACGGTTTGCCCACCGTAACAACGTTAGCCAAAAGCTAAACGCAAACCATGAATTAAAAAGCCCCGCTCGGTTTCAAGAGCGGGGCTTTTTTTTTTTGAATCAGACACTGATTTTCACAGATTCACACTGATTTTTTCTCTGGACTTTTTTGGTTTTGCGCCTTTGCATGAGTTTTTTCAGTGGACGCTATGTATCCCATTTTTAAGACAAGGCAGACCACACTTCCAGCTTGGCCCGCACCCGGCGGATCACTTCGTTGGTGAACTCATCGGTGTTGGCGGTGCCGCTAATATCGGCCGTGCGGATGCCGTCGTACACTGTTTCTAGCGTGGATTCGTAGATGGCCCGGCTGGCCCGCTTTGCTTCTGGCTCCCGCATGAAGGAGAGCAGCCCGGCGCTGGCCAAAATCATCGCCATCGGATTGGCCCGATTTTGCCCTTGCAGGGTAGGGGCGGTGCCGTGCGGCGCTTCGGCCATGACGCAATCCACCTCGCCATTATCATCCACCGAAATCACCATCGATTCTGAGCCAGCAATGGAGCCAAACATTTGCAGCACCATGTCCGACAGCAAATCGCCATCCCGGTTTAGGCTGGGGATGACCAGCGGCTCGCCTGTGGTGGCCAGCAGCAGGGCAAAGGTGGCGTCAATCAGCTGCGGTTCGTAACGCACGTTGGGGTATTTTTTGGCGGTGGCGTCCATCTCTTCCTTAAACATCCCTTCGTACACCGGGCTGACGGTGAATTTGGGGCCACCGAATACTTTGGCCCCGGTGTTGCGGGCGTGCAGGAAGGCGTATTCGGCCACGGCGCGACAGACGCGGCGGGTAATCTTTTCTGTGCGATAAGAAATTTCGTCTGGGGAACCCTCTTCGCCTTCGCGCCACTCTTTGGCTCCGTAGGCATCGTCGCGGGCCATGCGCACCACGCTGATGGGGGCGTATACACCAGCGATGGGGCGCACGCCGGGAATGCGCCGCCCGGTGCGCAGAATCACTTCGGCGTCCATCTCTTCGCGCAGAATGCGGTTGGGGCTGCCCACGTCGCCTTGCTGCTCTGGGGTGACGGTGGCGGCCTTTAGCGCCAGCCGGTGCTGCCGGATCGCTTTGCCTGCTTCGTAGACGATTTTGTTTTTGGTGGCGCGCCGATTTTCCAGGCTCAGATCAAAGCGTAAAAAGTTTAGCTCCAGGCGAATAACGCTGGGTTCCAAAACGCGAATCGCTTCTTCCAATAATTCCTGGCCGGTTTGATCGCCTTCCAAAATAACAATTGTTCGGGTCATGATAGATGTGTCTCCTGTAGATAGTGGCTGGTGGTTGCTGGTGGTTGGTTGTTGGTTTGGTTGGTGGTTAGCTGCAAGATTGACCACCGGGCACTAACCGCTAACCGCCCGTTTGTTTTTTGCGGCGCAGGTAGTTGAGGTATTTGGGTAGGACGACGGTGTAGAGTTGGTAGAGCAACGGCCGTACCGCAAAATCCCACGCGCCAATATGCCGTACCACTTGCCCGCTGAAGCCTTCTTTGAAGCGCCAGACGCCCCACAGGCGGTCGCTTTCCCCAAATTCATCGGGCGCGCCCCAGAAGTCGTAGATGGTGCAGCCTTGCGCCTTGGCCCAGCGGATCGCTTCCCATTGCAGCAGGTGGTTGGGCATGCGCTGCCGCTCTTTGTCTGTCGATGCGCCGTACATGTAAATGACGCGCTGGCCGTACTTCACCAGGTAAACGGCCGCTACCGGGTCCCGTTCAAATTCGGCAATGAGCAGGTGGCCCATGCCTGCCTGATGAAAACTTTGCCAGGCGTCCAGGTAGTAGGCGGCGGGGCGAATGCCGAAGCCGTCGCGGACGGCCGTTTCTGCATACATCTCGGCCATGATGGGGAAATCGGCCTCGTTGCCCGCCCGGACGACGATCCCTTTGCGCCCCGCCAGCCGGATGTTGTAGCGAGTTTTGGACTTCATGGCCGCCAAAAGCGTTTCTTCTGACTGGGTCAGGTCTAGCTCGACGGTGTTGCGAAACTGAATTTGTTCGTCAGAAAAGCGCCAGCCCCGGTCTTTGAGTTCCTGGGTGAATTTGCTGCCGAGCGGAGACGGCCGTTCCACCTCATCCCCCCAGCTTTTTACCACCTCCGGGTCAATCTTGATGAAGATAGCCCGTTCCTGTCGGGCGATCTTTTCTAGCTCGGCCAGCACCACGCGGCGCAGGGCGCCATCTTTGTAATCCAGCGCAGGCCCTTTGGGCACATATAAAATGCAGTACGGCGTGCGCGGAATTTTGCGCTTAAGCACCATTGCCGCCGCCAGCGGCTCCCAACTGCTCTCGCCGATGGTGAGCGTCAGCGGGAGGGGCGTCCAGCCCCAGCGGGATTTTTGCGCCGCCCAGGCCCAGCTTTGCAGCGCGTGGCCGTTGGGCATTTTGGCCAGTGCCTGGGTAAAGGTTGTTTTTGATTTTTCCAGCTTAAAGGTAGAAGCCCGGTAGGTGGGTTCTTTTTGAGTTGTCATGTTTAATCGTGATTTGGGGGATTGAGTGAAAAGTAATTGAGTAATTAGGTAATCAGGTAATCAGGTAATTGTTAATTACTCAATTACTCAATTACTTCTTTCCCCTACGCCATTGGTAAAGTTTATAGACGAGTTTGTTGTAGATGCGATCGGTTGCGCCGATGGTGCGCTGGATGTCGCCGCCGAAGCCGCGTTTGAAGCGGTAGACGCCCCACAGGCCGTCGCTGCGGTCAGAGAAGTTGCCTTCCAGCTCTGCTTCTGGCGCATCGGGCACGCCCCAGAGGTCGTAGTAGTGGCAGCCCTGGGCTTTGGCCCATTCCATGGCGGCCCACTGGACGGCGTAGGTGGGCATGCGCTGCCGCTCTTCGTTGCTGGAAGCGCCGTAGAGGTAAGCGGCCGTTTTGCCCAAGGCAAAGACCATCACGCCCGCTAACGGCCGTTCCTCATACTCTGCCAAAAATAAGGCCACCTGGCCCATCGGCTCGAAAATTTCAAAGGCGGCATGGTAATACATGGGGGTGTGTACGCCAAACTGGTCCCGCTCGCCCGTCAGGCGCATCAATTTGTTAAAGGCTGGGATATCTTTGAGGCTGCCCTGCCGCACGGTGACCCCTTTTTTGGCGGCCAGCCGGATGTTGTAGCGGGTTTTTTGCTTCATGTTGGCCAGAATTTCGTCGGGAGACGGCCGTAAATCGATCAAAACCGTGTTGGGTGGTTGGATGGTGTCGCTATTGGGCAGTAGGTTGTGCTGCTGGCAGATGGCCTGCCAGTTTGCGGTTGTTTCCTCAGTTTGCCACAGCAGCGGTTCCATCTTTAAAATGCTCGCGCCTCGCTCGTACACCGACTGGTCAATCTGGTTGAACAAGATGGTTACCTGCTCTTCATCGTGCCAATTCACCAGCGGGCCGTGGGGGATGTAGGCCATCTTCACCATTCCGGCAGCGGCAGAGCGATAGAGCACCTGCGCTCCGGCGATCAGCTGGCCTTCTTTGCGCATCCAAACGCGGTGCGACTTCCAGCCAAAGCGGTTTTTGAGCCTGGCCCAGTTGGTGGTTTGCAAAATGGAGCCGTGCGGGTGGTTGGCGACAAACTCATCCCACTCGGCATCTTCTTTACTGTACGGCCGTTCGCCAATTTCTAAGAATTTATCCAACATAACCGCCGATTATACCGGAAATATGCAAGATGGCTGGCAAGGGGCTTTATGCTACAATCCGGCAGCGAATCCTCACAAATTTAGGGCAAAACATACCATGAATATGCACCAACTGTTTCAACTGCAAAAGCTAGATACAGAAATCGACGAGAAAAAGAAGCGCTTGGGTGATGTGCTCAAGGCTCAAAAAGAGCCGCAGTCGCTGCTGGCGGCACGGCAGCGAGACGAAGCCGCCAGGGCGGAGCTGCAAAAATGGCAGGCCAAGCACCAGGATTTAACGTTGGAAGTGGGCGGTCTTTCTAGCAAAGCCAAAAATTCCGAGAACAAGCTCTATTCTGGCAAAGTGACCAATCCCAAGGAGCTGTCTGATTTGCAGCAGGAGATCGAGGCATTGGGGCGGCGCAAGGCGGTGCTGGAAGATGCTGTGCTGGAGACGTTGGTAACGATTGAGAATGCCCAAACAGAAAAAACGGCCGCAGCTGAAGCGTTGGCAACGGCCGTTGCCAGCTGGGAAAAACAAAGCGCTCACCTGAAGGCCGAGCAAAATGAGCTGGCCCTGAGCCTGCACAAGCTAATGCAAACGCGCAAAACCAAAGCGTCTGCCTTTGATGCTGCCACTTTGCAGGAGTATGACCAGCTGCGGAAACAAAAGCACGGTACGGCCGTTGCCGGGCTGCGGGTAAACATGTGCCTGGGCTGCCGCACCACCGTCTCGGCCAACAAGGTGAGGGAAGTGAGCGAGGGGCGCAAAGTGTATTGCGGTGGCTGCGGCCGTTTGCTGGCCGCGCCGTGATGGATAAACTTAACAAATCTTAAGTTTTGCCCGTTGGCTAGATTCGGACTTGTGTCCCATTTTTGATTCGTGATACTATTTAGGGGGTAGGTTGTTTGGGGAACGGCCGTAATGCATTCCGCCACCCATCCCCTATACTATATGGAAGCTACCTGAGCAAAACGAGATAATTTGGCACAAAACGCACCCCTCAAAAATCTCTGTAATCTCTGTGGCCCCAATTTTGGAAACTTTTTAAAAGGAGTATTCACCAACACATGAGACGTTTTTTCCGCTGGAGCCTCCCCCTGTTGGTTTTTTCTGTTTTGTTCGCCCTGTGGCCCGATACCGTTTCGGCCGCCAAATGCTTCATTCAGTCCGATGAGATCGGGCATGTGTGTGAAGCGGAACCACCGCAGCCGGTCTTTTCCAGGCCGCAGCCTTTTGCCAACAGCTTCTTGCCTTTCCAAACCTATGCCCGCCTGCAAGATAACATCAATGTGTATGCTGGCCCCAGTGCTGGCAGCGGCATTGTGCGGAATGTGGGCGATGGCTTTCTGTTTGCTACCATTCAAGGCGCGGTAGAAGCGGAAGGCACCCTCTGGTACGTTATCAACTACGGTGAATACGTGCGTGCTTCAGATTTAACCGTGGTAGATGCCTCGGAGTTTACTGGGGTAGAGATTAAGTCGCAGCCGGAACGGCCGTTTGGCTGGATGGTTGTTGATTACTGGTACAGCAACGAACCGGGCGCAGAACCCGCCCCAGAAAACGTGAAGCTCCCCCGCTACACCTTCTTTGAAGTATACGACGCCGTCACCGACGCTGATGGCTGGATTTGGTACAACATCGGCGGCGGGCGCTGGATGCGCCAAACCTACGTTAGCCTCATCGACCCCAATCAGCGCCCCGAAGGCGTTGGCGCAGATGAATATTGGGTCGAGATTGATTTGTACGAGCAAAGCTTCGCCGCCTACATCGGCGACCGCATGGTGTACGCCGGGCTGGTTTCCAGCGGCCTAAACCGTTGGCCCACCCACGAAGGCTTGTTCCAGGTGTGGAGCCGCCACGACAAAACCAAAATGTCTGGCGCAGAAGGCAAAATCGACTACTACTTCATCGAGGATGTGCCCCACACCATGTTCTTCGATAACGACATTGCCCTGCACGGTGCCTTCTGGCACGATCGGTTTGGCTACAAGCACAGCCACGGCTGCGTCAACATGCCCCCCCGCGATGCGGAATGGGTGTTCAACTGGTCTGCTGGTGCCCCCAACGACCTCTGGGTTTGGGTACACACTTCTGACCCCAACCATTACTACGACCGCTACGATCCGGTTTCCTCATTTAGCGGCCCGTAACCCCAAGAGAGCGGATATAAAAATGCAAAGACCCTGAGCTAATCGCCCAGGGTCTTTTTTTCTTGCATCAGAGGCTGGTCACCCCTCGCTTCATGGAAATTAGAGGGTGATGACCTGATCCGGCGGGTTGCCCGCCAGGGCACCGTACAAATCGGGGAAGCAGCCAACCATGACGCCATCTACCGTGCCGGATGGCTTGCAGTTGCCTGCTTCGCCTTCAGCCAGGCCGCGCTCCAGAGCACATTGGTCACACATCATCAACATCATCCCTTTTTCGGCGGCTACTTTGGCCAGCCGCTCCCCAATGGGGTCTCCTTTACGCAAAATGTAGTTGTTGTCGTCAAAAAAGAACATGCCGATGACGTCTACGCCGTGGGTGCCTGCTTCTAGCTGGGGCAGGATCATCTTGCCCAGCTTGTAGCTGGCGGTGTGGCCGGAGGTGGCAAAAACATAGGCAACTTTCATGGATAATCTCCTTTGTGGTATTTCCCCGGAAACTCCTTTTGGCAGCTATTTTCACATGAATAGTTTCGGGGAAATCGTTGAAATTGTTGAATGGGTTTGTGGCTGATTGTAACGAAAAGTTGGCCAGGTGGCTGGCGATATCAGGCAAAATTTAGGAAACGCAAAAGATCGGTGGGTTGGTGGAGGAGTGTGTCTGCTCCGGCTGTGCTGAGTTCTTCTGGGGAGCCGTAACCCCAGGTGACGCCAGCGGCGGCGACGTTGTTGGCTTTGGCTCCCAGGATGTCGTGCTTGCGGTCGCCAATCATGAGGGTGTGGGCGGGGTTGAGGGCTTCGGTTTGCAGGAGGTGGCTGAGGAGCTCGTTTTTGTGGGTGAAACGGCCGTCCAGCTCACTGCCATACACCGCCAAAAAATATCGAGCCAAATCAAAATGTTCCACAATGCGGCGGGCGTACACGGCTGGCTTGGAGGTGGCAATGAACAGCCGCAGGCCAGCGGCTTGCAGCTGGCCCAGCACGTTGTGGATGTCGGGGTAAGGCTCGTTTTCAAACAGGCCGATGGTGCTGAACCGCTCGCGGAACAGGCGCAGCGCTTCTGCGGGAAGCTGCGGGTCGTCGGTTTGCAGCAGGGTGGCGAATGATTCTTGCAGCGGCGGGCCGATGCACCAATCCAGGGAGGCGTTGGGGGGATACGGCCGTTCCATCTTAACCAGCGCGTACCGAATTGATTCTGTAATGCCCACCTTCGGGTCGGTGAGCGTGCCGTCTAAATCAAAAAGCAGGGTGGTGAAGGTCATCGTTTTTTCCTATTAAAAGTGGAAAACAGAGGTTCACAAAGAGGCGAATCTTTTCTCTTTTGTCTGTTGCGCAGTGCAGAGTTCAAAGTCCAAAGTCTTGAATTTTTTTACTGGGAGACTAAAGCGGATTTTAAGTGGTTGGAAAAAAGTTTTCAAAATTCTTTATCAACAGATTTCGCAGATTTTGCAGATTTAGGGGGAAAAATCTGTGAAATCTGTGAAATCTTTGATGATTATTTTTCAAAAACTTTCTGCACTTTACTTAGAAATTAACGAATGAAAATTGCGAGACGAAAAATTTATTGTTTACGCTAATTCGTTGTCGCCATTGCCCCATTAGAGCGCAAGCTGAGAAAAAGTCAATCTTGCACCAATGTGCTATCGTTTTTACCATCGAAGCGATTATAATTTTCGGTTTTGCATCAAAAAAATTCGGATGATTGAGAGTACCTTATGATTGCTTTGACACGTTCTGGAGCGAAACGGCCGTTACCCGCCGAACATCGCACCAATTTTATTCATTTGTATCTGGATATTGCCTGGTTTGGCATTCTCAGCGGCAGCGCCATCGCCTTCATGTCCATCTTCGCCGCCCGGCAAGGGGCCAGCGGCTTTCAGTTGGGGCTGCTTAGCGCTGCACCCGCTATGGTGAACCTGGCCGTCACGCTGCCTGCCGGGCAGTGGCTGCAAAAGCGTTCGCTCAGCCGGGCCGTCTTTTGGACCGCGTTTGGGCACCGGTTAGTTTACCTGCCACTCATTTTTTTACCGGTGATTGGCAACAGCACTTTTCAGGTGTGGGGGCTCATTGGGCTGGTGCTGCTGATGAGCCTGCCCGGCACGGTGCTGGCTGTTGGTTTCAACGCCATGTTTGCCGCCACCGTGCCGCC
This sequence comes from Candidatus Leptofilum gracile, assembly GCA_016713825.1. GTDB lineage: Bacteria > Chloroflexota > Anaerolineae > Promineifilales > Promineifilaceae > Leptofilum > Leptofilum gracile. The sequence goes on from JADJOJ010000012.1 coordinate 204,997, forward strand.
AGAGTGGCGCAGCCATGTCACTGGCTGGCGCAACGGGCTGCTGGCGGTTTGCTACATGACCTCCTCGCTGGTGAGCGGGTTGCTGTTGGATCGGCTGCCGTTTCCGCTGAATTACCAGGTGGTGTTTGGCATTGGGCTGGTGGGGGCAATGATGAGCAGCTTTCATTTGTGGTTTATACGGCCGTCTCAACCTCAAGGCTACCAAAATGGCCAGAGTTTGGGCGACAGCGCCCGCCCCGGCATGATGCGCCAGGTGGGGGACGGCATTCGCGCCGGGGTTGGTCTGCGCTTTTTGGCGCGAGGCGAGCAGCGCCCCCGGCTGCGCTCCCGCGTGCTCAGCGGGCCGTTTGGGCCGATTGTGGGGCTGCTCTTTTTGTTCCACCTGGCCCAATATCTGGCCATCCCCATCTTCCCGCTGTATTGGGTGAACGAACTGCACCTGACCGATGCAGAAATTAGCTTGGGCAACGCCGTCTTTTACGCCACCGTGCTGCTGGGGTCTACCCAGCTCACCCGAGTAACGGCAAAATTGCAGCACAAAGGGGTGTTTGTGTGGGGCATGATCACCATGAGTTTGTACCCGGCGTTAACGGCCGTTACCCAAGACCTCACCCTCTTTCTCATCACCTCCGCCATTGGCGGGCTTTCCTGGTCTTTGGCGGGCGGGGCGATTGCCAACTACATGCTAGAGCGCATTCCGGAAGGGGAACGGCCGTCTCATCTGGCCTGGTACAATCTGGCACTCAACGCCGCCATCCTCATTGGCTCACTCACCGGGCCATTTTTTGCCGACCAGATTGGCCTGGTAGCGGCGTTGGGCGTGGCCGCCGCCTGTCGGTTTGGCGCGGCGCTTGCTTTGCGGCGCTGGGGATGAGCCAAGCTGCAACCCTGTTCGGTGCGTCCTGCCCGATTGGTCAGTATGCAAAACGGCCGTTTTCCGCCATACTTACCCCTCATTTCATTTTTGCCACAGAGGACACAGAGGTTTTAGAGAAAGTTCTCTGTGCCCTCTGTGGCTAATTTCCCCCGGAGGAATTTATGGGTTTTCATGGTGGCGGCTGGTGGGCTTATATTTCCCACGACGAAAAGCAGCAGCGTCCAGTTATCACGCGGGAATTATTACTGCGTGTCTGGCGCTTTGCCCAACCGTATCGCTTAAAAATTGTTTTCTTACTCCTTACAATCTTACTCATCACCAGCCTGTCGCTGGTGTCACCGCTGCTGGTGCGTTCGCTTATTGATGAGGCGATTCCTAACCGTGATTACCGCCTGCTAACCTGGTTGGCCCTTGGCATGGTTGCCATTCCCATCGTCAATGGCGGCATTGGGGTGTTTCAGCGCAGCCTCAATTCCCAAATTGGCGAAGGTGTCATCTACGATTTGCGCCGGGCGCTGTATGAGCACATGCAGCGCATGTCGCTCCGCTTTTTTACCCAATCCCGCACCGGCGAATTGATGTCCCGCCTGAACAACGACGTAGTGGGTGCCCAACGGGCCATCAGCGACACCATCGTGACCATCATTTCCAACATCGTTTCATTGGTGGGCACGCTGGCAATTTTGCTTACGCTAGAGTGGCGGCTGACGCTGCTGGGGCTGGCCATCTTGCCCCTGTTTGTGCTGCCCGCCCGGCGCGTGGGGCGGGTTTTGCGCGATCTGCGCCGCAAGTCGTTAGAAATTAGCGCGGAGATGAACGCCACGATGAACGAAACGCTCAACGTGAGCGGGGCGCTGCTGGTGAAGCTGTTTGGCCGCCAGGAGCGCGAAATGAAGCGCTTTGCCGACGATGCGGCCGAAGTGCGCGACATCGGCGTGCGCTCGGCGGTGATTGGCCGCTGGTTTTTTATGATGTTGAGCATTATTGGGGCGGTGGGAACGGCCGTTGTCTACTGGGTTGGTGGTTACCTGGTGCTGGAAGAGGCCTTCACCATCGGCACGATTGTCGCCTTTGGCAGCTACCTGTCGCAGCTGTACGGCCCGCTTATGGCGCTGACCAATGCGCCGGTAGAGTTTGCCCAAAGCATGGTCAGCTTCGAGCGCGTGTTCGAGGCGCTGGATATTCCGGTGGAGATTGAGGAGAAGCCGGCGGCGCAATTGTTGGAAACTGTAGACGGCCGTATCCAATTCCAAGACGTCTCCTTTACCTACATCGACGAAGAAAAAGGTGGCCTGCGCGAGATCACCCGCTTTAACCGAGCGGGCAGCGCTTCACTGCTCAAGCGCGGCAAAGCCAAAGAAAATGGTGATACCGCCGAAAATGGCACAGAGCCAGAACCGGAACAGCGCTGGGCGCTGCAAAACGTCAGCTTCACCATCGAGCCGGGTGAGCTGGTGGCCCTGGTTGGCCCCAGCGGCGCGGGCAAGACCACCATCACCTACCTGATTCCCCGACTGTATGATCCGACAGACGGCCGTATCACCATCGACACCCACGACCTACGCGACGTCACCCTCAACAGCCTGGCCCACAACATCGGCATGGTCACCCAAGAAACCTACCTCTTTTACGACACCATCCGCGCCAACCTGCTCTACGCCCGCCCAGATGCCACCGAGCCGCAAATGATCGCGGCCGCCAAAGCCGCCAACATCCACGACTTCATCGCCGACCTGCCCGATGGCTACGACACCGTGGTGGGCGAACGCGGCTACCGCCTCAGCGGCGGCGAGCGCCAGCGCATCGCCATCGCCCGCGTGGTGCTCAAAGACCCCAGCATCCTGGTGCTGGACGAAGCCACCTCCCACCTGGATTCACTGTCTGAAGCGCTCATTCAAGAAGCGTTGGGCAAAGTGATGCAAGGGCGCAGCAGCCTGGTGATTGCCCACCGGCTTTCCACAATTTTGGCAGCAGATAAGATTTTGGTGATGGCAAAAGGCCAACTCGTTGAGCAAGGCACCCACGAGGAACTGCTGGCGCGTGGCGGTCTGTATACCAATCTGTACGAAACGCAGTTCAAGCCCACGGAATAAATAAAGTGTGCAAGTGTGCAAGTAAATGTATTCAATTTACTACTTGCACACCTGCCACTGGCCCACTTCTTACTCCCCACGGTTTTGCATTTGCGGGATGATAATCGCTGCTGCCACGAGCAGTAAAATGAGTACCAAAACAACGCGTCCAATTGGATCCATCTTTCACCTCCCTTTAGTTTGTCTACTTGGATGTCATCCTCAATTTTAGGTCAGCCTTCCTGAAAAACAACTCAAAAACGGGGCATTCTGCCGGTTGATTTTGTGAAAAAACACGCAATTCGATCGGTGATGTTTGTCATTGGTGACAATGTACTTTGTCACTGTCTGGTATTGGACCCGCTTCCTACAATGGTCAAGGTTGTGTCATCCCATTGAATTGGGGGAGAAATGAGGCACACCTTCCCATAAATTCTCCCCCAAGCGCACTTAAGACGAAGCATAAGTTTACACAATAAGACGAAATTATATTCCATTGGAGGAATAGATTCATGACAACTGCAATGGCTACAGAAAGAGAGAGGCAAATGACAAAGAAAAAATATGTTTATCTATTTAGTGAAGTGAATAAAGCAGAAGAGCACGTGGGCGGTTCTTGGGATGCTGTCCGTGGTTTGTTGGGCGGCAAAGGGGCCAACCTGGCCGATATGACCCGCCTGGGTGTGCCGGTGCCCCCCGGTTTAACCGTTTCCACCGAAGCGTGCAATGCATACCTGGCCGCTGGCGAACAGTTCCCCGAAGGGATGTGGGAACAAGTTCTTGAAGCAATGCAGGAAGTTGAAAAAGCGATGGGCAAAAAGATTGGCGATCTGCAAAAACCGCTGCTGGTTTCTTGCCGTTCTGGCGCTAAATTCTCTATGCCGGGCATGATGGACACGGTGCTCAACATCGGCATGAACGATGTGGTGGCTGAAGAGATGATTAAGCGCACCGGGCCGCGTTTTGTGTACGACATTTATCGCCGCTTGATCCAGATGTTTGGTTCCGTGGTGATGGAAGTGCCGGACGAGGTGTTTGAGGTTGTTATTGAAGCTCAGCGCAAGGCTGCTGGCGTGAAGAGCGATACAGAAATGAGCGCCGATGATTGGAAAGTGGTCACCGAGCAGTTCAAGCAGATTTACAAAACGTACACCAGAGAGGATTTCCCACAAGATCCGTACGAACAAATGAAGCGGGCGACGGAAGCTGTGTTCAAATCCTGGAACAGCAAGCGGGCGTTTGCTTACCGGAACGCGGCCGGGATTGCGCATGATTTGGGAACGGCCGTAAACATCCAAACCATGGTCTACGGCAACATCTCCCCAGATGCTGGCACCGGTGTGGCCATGTCCCGCAACGCCTCCACTGGCGAAAAAGAACTCGAAGGCGACTTCCTCATGAACGCCCAGGGCGAAGACGTGGTGGCCGGTATCCGCATCACCCAGCCCATCAGCGATCTTAAGAAAGAAATGCCCGAAATTTATGTGCAATTCGAAGAAATTGCCCAAAAGCTGGAAAAACATTACCGCAACATGCAGGATATGGAATTCACCATTGATCGCGGCAAGTTGTGGCTGCTGCAAACCCGCGATGGCAAGCGCACCGCCCAGGCGGAGGTTCGCATTGCTGTCGATTTGGTTGATGAAGGCCTTATTACCAAAGAAGAAGCCGTACGTCGCGTAAAGCCAGAGCAGGTAGACTTTTTCCTCCACCCGCAGCTGGATTCTGAGGCTATCAAAGTAGCAACCAAAATTGCCACCGGTTTGAACGTATCCCCCGGAGCGGCCGTAGGTATGGTGGCGTTCGATGCCGATACGGCCGAAAAATGGGCCAAAGAAGAAGGCAAACAGGTCATCATGGTGCGGCCAGAAACCAAACCAGACGACGTGCACGGCATGTTGGCCGCCCAAGGCATTCTCACCAGCAAGGGTGGGCGCACCAGCCACGCCGCATTGGTCGCGCGCCAGTTTGGTAAACCGGCCGTCGTTGGCGTCAGCGAACTGGAACTAGACCTGGTAAGCCGCCGCATGACCGTAGGCGAAGAGCTGGAAATCCACGAAGGCGACTGGCTGTCGCTGGACGGCACGCAAGGCATTGTTTACCTGGGCAAGCTGCCCACCGTGGTGCCAGACATCAGAAATCCTTACCTCATCAAATTGCTGAGCTGGGCCGATGAAATTCGCACGCTGGGTGTGTGGGCCAACGCCGACTACCCGCGCGATGCCGAACGCGCCCGCGAATATGGCGCACAGGGCATTGGCCTTTGCCGTACGGAGCACATGTTCTTTGAAGCTGAGCGCATGCCCATTGTTCAGAAAATGATCATGGCCAAGCATTCTGTAGACCGTAAAGACGCCCTCGATCTGCTGCTGCCGTTGCAGCGTGGTGATTTTGAAGGCCTCTTCCGGGCGATGGATGGCCTGCCGGTCATCATCCGCCTGATCGACCCGCCGCTGCATGAGTTCTTGCCCTCGTTTGAAGAGTTGGTGCAAGATTTGGCCGACCTGAAGGTGCGGACGCAGCATTACCACACCCTCAGCGAGATTGACGCTGCTCTGGCCGAAATTCGCATCAAGCAAGATTACCTGGAGCGCGTTGAGGCGCTGCGCGAGATGAACCCGATGCTGGGTACGCGTGGTGTGCGCCTGGGCATCCTCATCCCCGAACTGACCCGGATGCAGGTGCGGGCTATCTTTGAAGCGGCCTGTAGATGTGCCAAGGAAGGGGTGGATGTGCATCCTGAGGTGATGATTCCGCTGATTTCTCACGTGAATGAACTGAAGGTGCAGCAGTCGGCGCTGGAGGCTGAGGCCAAAGCGGTGATGGAAGAGCAAGGCATCGAAATCACCTACAAGTTTGGCACGATGATCGAGATTCCGCGTGCGGCCCTGACGGCTGGCGAGATTGCCGAGGTCGCTCAGTTCTTCTCCTTTGGCACCAACGATCTGACGCAAACGACGTTTGGTATTTCTCGTGACGATGCTGAATCTGGCTTTTTGATGGAGTACCAGCAGCGCGGCATTTTGAAAGACAATCCGTTTGCTACGATTGACCCGAACGGTGTGGGTCGGTTGATGGAGATTGCGGTGGCAGACGGCCGTTCCGCCCGCCCAGGCCTCGAAGTAGGTATCTGTGGTGAGCACGGTGGCGACCCCAAGAGTATCGCTATCTGCCACAAGCTGGGTTTGAACTACGTTTCCTGTTCACCGTTCCGCGTACCGATTGCCCGTCTGGCAGCGGCACATGCAGCGCTGAACGATAAATAAGACATCAGATAAGGCTTTCTTATGTTAACTAAAGGAGTGGCTTTTCGGAGCCACTCCTTTAATTTTGCCTTAATGACATTCTGCTATCTCATAACGGCCGTTTGTCACTACAGGTGTATAGCCATAATGAGGATACTGGGGACGGTAATCGCACCAAAAGATTGTCACTGATCTTCCCACTACAGATTACCCCGAAACCGTAAATTCGCTTCCGTTTTCACCAAGAACGTAAGGAGAACCGACTATGACGAAACAGATGATCACCATCGATGGCAATGAGGCGGCTGCTAAAGTTGCCCACAAAATTAACGAAGTTATTGCCATCTACCCTATCACCCCATCTTCGCCAATGGGTGAATGGGCCGACCAATGGTCAGCGGAAGGCAAGCCCAATATTTGGGGCTCCACGCCGCTGGTTGTAGAAATGCAGGCTGAAGGTGGCGCGGCTGGTGCCGTGCACGGCGCATTGCAAGCAGGCGCCCTCACCACCACCTTTACCGCCTCCCAGGGCCTGCTGCTGATGATCCCCAACATGTACAAAATCGCTGGGGAACTCACCGCTACCGTATTCCACATTGCCGCCCGTTCCCTGGCCGCGCAAGGGCTTTCTATTTTTGGCGACCATTCCGACGTGATGGCAGCCCGCAACACTGGTTTTGCCCTGCTGGCAGCCAACTCCGTGCAAGAAGTCAACGACTTCGCCCTGATTACTTCTGCCGCGACGCTGGAAGCGCGCGTGCCCTTCCTGCACTTCTTCGATGGCTTCCGCACCTCCCACGAAATCAGCAAAATCGAACCGCTGAGCGACGACGTGCTGCGCGCCATGATCAACGACGAGTTGGTTCGGGCTCACCGCGCCCGTGGCCTCACGCCAGACAGTCCTGTTCTTCGCGGTACAGCGCAAAACCCAGACGTCTACTTCCAGGCGCGGGAAAGCGTCAATCCGTTCTACACTGCCTGCCCTGGCATTGTCCAGACGGCCATGAATAAATTTGCCGAGCTAACGGGCCGCCAATACCAGCTGTTTGAGTACGTAGGCGCTCCGGATGCCGAGCGGGTGATTGTGCTGATGGGTTCCGGTGCAGAAACGGCCGAATCCACCGCCCAATTCCTTGCCAACCAGGGTGAAAAAGTAGGCGTGGTCAAAGTTCGCTTGTATCGGCCGTTTGCCATCGACGCTTTTGTCAATGTGCTGCCGCCCACCGTCAAAGCGATCGCCGCCCTGGACCGCACCAAAGAGCCTGGCGCTTCTGGCGAGCCAATGTACCTGGACATCATGTCGGCTATCGTTGAATCCGTAGCCGAAGGCAAAGCCCCATTCGCCACCATGCCCCGTATCATCGGCGGTCGCTACGGGCTCTCCTCCAAAGAGTTCACCCCCGGCATGGTCAAATCGGTCTTCGATGAACTGGCCAAACCCCAACCAAAGAACCATTTCACCATTGGCATTAACGACGATGTAAGCCACACCAGCCTCACCTGGGACAAAACGTTCGACATCGAATCCGATGACGTTGTTCGCGCCGTCTTTTACGGTCTCGGCTCAGACGGCACCGTCGGGGCCAACAAGAACTCCATCAAAATTATTGGGGAAGATACTCCCAACTATGCCCAGGCATATTTTGTGTACGATTCCAAGAAAGCTGGCTCGGTGACGGTTTCGCATCTGCGCTTCGGCAAGCAGCCGATTCATGCACCGTACCTCATTGAAAGCGCCAGTTTTGTAGGCGTACACCAGTTCAACTTTTTAGAACGGTACGACGTGCTGCGGCTGGCTGCCCCCGGTGCCACCTTCCTGCTCAACAGCCCGTATGGGCCAGAAGATGTGTGGGATAAGATGCCGCACAGCACGCAGCAGGCAATCATCGACAAGAACCTGAAGTTCTATGTGGTGGATGGGTATCAGGTGGCCAAAGAAACAAAGATGGGTCGCCGCATCAACACCATCATGCAAACTTGTTTCTTTGCGCTCAGTGGGGTGTTACCCACAGACGAGGCAATTGAGGCGATTAAAACCGCCATCAAGAAAACCTATGGCAAGCGGGGTGAGGCCGTTGTGCAGCAAAACAATGAGGCAGTAGATGCAACGCTGGCTCACCTGTATGAGGTTAAGGTGCCAGAGGTTGCAACAAGTGATTTTGAACGGCCGTCTATCGTCCCCGATTACGCCCCAGAATTCATCCAATCCGTCACCGCCCGCATCATCGAAGGGTTGGGTGATGATCTGCCCGTTAGCGCCATGCCAATTGACGGCACCTACCCCACCGGCACCACCAAGTGGGAAAAGCGCAACATCGCCACCGAAATCCCCGTTTGGGACCCAGAAATTTGCATCCAATGTGGCAAATGTGCCTTCGTCTGTCCCCATTCTGTCATTCGCATGAAGGTGTACGACAAAGCCGAACTGGCCGATGCCCCCGCCACCTTCAAATCCACCGAAGCCCGGTACAAAGAGTTCAAAGGCCAGGCGTTCACCCTCCAGGTCGCTCCAGAAGATTGCACCGGCTGTAGCCTTTGTGTAGAAGTTTGCCCGGTGAAGAACAAGCGCCAGCCAAAATTCAAGGCAATCAACATGCAGCCCCAAGCACCGCTGCGCGAGCCAGAGCGGGACAACTGGGAGTTCTTCCTCGATTTACCGCAGGTAGACCGCACCACCATTCCGCTGAACCAGGTGAAATACAATCAGCTGCTCGACCCGCTGTTTGAGTTCTCTGGCGCGTGCGCTGGCTGTGGTGAGACACCATACCTGGGCCTGCTCAGCCGCCTCTTTGGCGACCGGGCGCTCATTGCCAACGCAACCGGCTGCTCCTCCATTTACGGCGGTAACCTACCCACGACACCGTGGTCACAAAACGCAGACGGCCGTGGCCCCGCCTGGTCCAACTCCTTATTTGAGGACAATGCCGAATTTGGCATGGGCATGCGCGTGGCGCTGGATCAGCGGCTAGAAGCCGCCACCAACACCCTGCGCGAAATGCGCGATGTGCTGGGCACCGTGTTAATAGACAGCATTCTTTACGCCGACCAAATGACCGACGCCGACATCCAGGCCCAACGTGCCCGCGTGGAAGAGCTAAAAGAGCGCATCAAGAGCTTGCTTTCGGGTAAAGAGTCTGGTGTGGGTAACTTCCAGGGTCGCCTGGCCAACCTGCTGAGCATGGCCGATATCCTCGTCAAGAAGAGCGTTTGGATTGTAGGTGGCGATGGCTGGGCGTACGACATTGGCTTTGGCGGTTTAGACCACGTGCTGGCCTCTGGGCGCAACGTAAACGTGCTGGTGCTAGATACCGAAGTGTATTCCAACACCGGTGGTCAGATGTCTAAAGCCACACCGCGTGGCGCTGTGGCCAAGTTTGCCGCCGCTGGTAAGCCGATGCCCAAGAAAGATTTGGGTTTGCTGGCCATCAGTTACGGCAATATCTATGTTGCCAAAATTGCGTTTGGCGCTAAAGATGCCCAAACGGTCCGTGCCTTCCAAGAAGCAGAAGCATACGATGGGCCGTCGCTTATCATTGCTTACAGCCACTGCATTGCCCACGGCTACGACATGAAGTTTGGCCTGGAGCAGCAGGCAGCGGCCGTCAATAGCGGGCATTGGCCACTTTACCGGTTTAATCCAGAGATGGCCGGAACCGAGCATAATCCTTTCACGCTAGACAGTCAGGCACCGAAGCAATCGCTGGAAAGCTACATTTACCGCGAGGGTCGCTACCGTATTTTGCAGCAAAGCAATCCTCAAGCAGCTGAACGGCTGTTGGAACTGGCCAAAAAAGATGTGGCGGATCGTTGGGCAACGTATAAGCAGTTGGCAGGTATCAACGGCTCGTCTGAATAGAAAAAAATCCACAGATTTCGCAGATTGCACAGGTTCAAACGCAGGTCATCTGCAAAATCTGTGTAATCTGTGGAAAATCTTCATTGGAGGATGATATGAATTTAAAGAGTAACTACCTGGGTCTGGAATTGGACAGCCCGTTGGTTCCCTCCTCATCGCCGTTGTCGCGTACGCTGGACGGGCTGCGGCAAATGGAAGATGCGGGTGCCAGCGCCATTGTGCTGTATTCGCTCTTCGAAGAGCAAATTTTGCATGAGACTCACACGCTCAATGAGCATCTGCTTCAGGGCACGGAAAGCTTTGCTGAAGCGTTGAACTATTTCCCAGAGGCCCCCGAATACCAATATGGACCCGATGTTTATTTGAACCATATTCGCCGGGCGAAAGAGTCCCTTAATATTCCGATTATTGCCAGTTTGAATGGCGTTTCGGATGGCTGGTGGATTCGCTATGCCAAGGATATTGAGCAGGCTGGGGCGGATGCTCTGGAGCTGAATATTTATTACCTGCCCACCAGTTTGGATGAGGGCAGTGCCGAAGTTGAGGCGCTTTATTTGGATGCGTTGGCGCATGTGAAAAAGGCGGTTTCGATTCCGGTGGCGATGAAGCTGAGCCCATACTTTAGCGCAATGGGCAACATGGCCAAGCGGCTGGTAGAAGGCGGGGCAGATGGCCTGGTGTTGTTCAATCGCTTTTACCAGCCAGACCTGGATTTGGAGAATCTGGCGGTGGTGCCGAACCTGGTGCTGAGCAATTCGATGGAACTGCGACTGCCACTGCGCTGGATTGCGATTTTATACGGCCGTATCCAAGCCGACCTCGCCCTCACCTCTGGCGTACACAACGTCACAGATGTGCTCAAGGGCCTCGCCGCTGGCGCTTCGGTGACAATGGTAGCCTCTGAACTGCTGCGCAACGGCGTGAACCGGCTGCAAGTGCTGCGCGAAGGCGTGGTGCAGTGGCTGGAAGAAAACGAGTATGAATCGCTGGACCAGCTGCGCGGCAGCCTGAGCCAGATCAACTGTGCCGAACCCGCTGCCTTTGAACGGGCCAACTACATGCGCGTGCTTAGCAGCTACGCGAGCGATTACGGTACACGCACCATGCCCGTTTCCTTTGATTAAATAATTGCGGCAAGTTGTTTTTTTGCTTGTTTCATGTTTGTTACCTCCTGTTTGCTGCCACCTGAATTTTCAGGTGGCAGCTTTTTTTGTTGTATTTGGGTGAGGTGTTGGGATAATAAATGGAAACGCAAGTGCCAGGCACGGGGCGCAAAATTTTGGATGGACAAGATCGTTTGCCCCGTGCCTGGCACTTTTAGGTGATTTATTTAGATGACAACGAAGCGAATATTACTTTCAATTGGCATGGTTCTGGTTTTGAGCGGGCTGGGGTATTGGGGCTACCTGCAATTTTTGGCTCCGGGGACGGATGATGGGGGGGATACGGCCGTTTCCACCCCCACCAATCAATCCCCCACCACCATCACCGCCGAGGGGCAAATTGTGCCCCTGGCCCAGGCCAACCTCACCTTTACCGGCAGCGGCACCGTCACCACGGTGGTGGTGCAGCCGGGCGATTTGGTACAGAAGGGAGATACCTTGCTGACGCTAGACGTCGCTGAGCAGGAGATTGCCCTGCGGCAGGCGGAAGCGGCCCTGGCCCAGGCGCAGGCGAATGTGCAGTTGGCAGAAGCAGGGGTGTTGGCGATGGAAACGGCCGTCTCCGCTGCCGAAGTAGGGGTTGCTGCGGCCGAAGCCAACTACGCGCTGCTGGCAGCTGATCCGACGGAAGCCCAACTGGCGCTGAACGAGGCGCTGGTGGGCGCGGCGGAAGCCAACGTGGGGCTGGCCATCGGCAGCCAGGGGGTGGCGCTGGAGGGCAGCAGTTCGGCCCAGATTCGTGCGGCGGAAGCGGCCGTGGCTGCGGCCCAAGCTGCCTATCTCGCCGCCCGTGACCAGTACGAACCGGTGGTGCAGGACGAAGCTGCCCCCGCCGAGGACCGTGAGCAGGCGCAGCTTCAGCTGAACGCGGCGCTGGCCAATTTGCAGTCGGCGCAGGCGGGGCTGGACGAGGTGCGGGCGGGGGCCAGCAGCGCGGAGCAGGTGGCCGCCGCTGGCGGCGTGCAGGAGGCCCAAAATGAGCAGTTGGCCGCCGAGGCCGATCTGGCGCTCTTGCTGGTAGGCACCCAGGCGGAACGATTGGCGGTGGCTCAGGCGGAAATTGAGGCGGCGCAGCAGCAGTTGGCGGAGGTGAGGGTGCAGGTGGATGTGGCAGAAACGGCCGTTATGCAGGCAGAAACGGCCGTTCAAGAAGCCCAAACCCAGGTAGACGCCGCCCAGCTCGCCCTGGAAAAGCGCAGCCTCACCGCCCCGTTTAGCGGCACCGTTGCCGACGTGCTGGTGGCCGTGGGTGAGACGGTGACGGCGGGGCAGCCAGTGGCGATTGTGGCCGATTTGTCTGGCTGGCAGGTGGAAACCAGCGATTTGATCGAGGCGGATGTGGTGGCCATTGCCCGGGATGACGTGGCGCGGGTGCAGGTGGATGCGTTCGCCGACCAGTCGTTGAGCGGGCGGGTGGTGGAGATTGCCGAACTCGCTGCCGAGGTGCGCGGCGACCAGACGTACGTGGTGACGCTGGCGTTGCCGGAAAGCGATTTGCCGCTGCGTTGGGGCATGTCGGTGTTTATTACGATTGAGCGGAATCAGTGAGGGGGAGAGCGATGAGAATTTTGAGAAATTTTAAGAAGGAACACAGAGGGGCACAGAGATTCCACAATGGCTACAACGAATTAGAGAAAATAACGAATTTTTTCCCTCGGAGAGTTTATTCGTTGATTTCTAAGATTCGCTGTAGCCTCTCCCAAAATAAGGTTTCTCAGCCAACCATTTGTGAAACTCTAGGTAACAAAATTGCACTTTCAATTTTTGCCATTTTTCTTTTAGCAAATGCGGGTACGGCCGTTCAAGCCCAATCCACCGCCGACATTGTTTCTGCCGAAGGGCAGGTGGTGCCGCAAGAGCAGGTGGCGCTGGCTTTCCAGGCGGGCGGCACGGTGGCGGCCGTTTTGGCGGCGGATGGCGATGTGGTTCAGGCGGGCGAGGCGCTGCTGCAATTGGATTCGGCAGCGGCGGAGCTGGGTTTGCAGCAGGCGCAGGCGCGATTGGCGACGGCGCAATCTGGCCTGGCAGCGGCACAAAATGAGCAGGGATTGGCGGAAACGGCCGTCACCACCGCCCAATCTCGCCTGGCAGTTGCCCAAGCCAATTTAGCTCTCGTGGAAGCAGGGGCGCAGCCCGAACAAATCGCTGCGGCGGAAAGCCGCGTTGCCGCCGCCCAGGCAGCCATTACCCAGGCTGTGGGCAGCCGGGATGCGGCGCTGGACATTGCCGATGCGTCCGATATTTTGGCGGCGGAAGCGGCCGTTGCGGCGGCGCAGGCGCAGGCGCAGCAGCTGGAGCAGGCGTACCAGGAAATTCTGGACAGCTGCTTCGACACGCCCGATGGCGAGGTGTGCCCGCTGTTTGGCCCCATCGAGGAGCAGACGCGGCAGCAGCTAGACGCCGCCCGGCTGAACCAGCAAGCGGCGCAGGCGGGCTTGGAAGCGCTGCAAAACGGGGCTACCCCGGCCCAGCGGCAGGCGGCCAATGCCCAGATTGGCGTGGCGCAGGCCAATCTGGCCATCGCCCAGGCGCAGCTGGATTTGCTGCGGGCGGGGGCGACGCCGGAGCAGATTCGTCTGGCGGAGGTGGCCGTTGAGCAAGCTCAGGTGGGTGTGCAGCAGGCGGAAGTGCGGATTGTGCAGGCTGCGGCGGGGGTGGTGGTGGCGGAAACGGCCGTTTCCCTGGCCCAAACTGGCGTCGAAAGTGCGGAACTGGCACTGGAGCGCACCTTTTTACGCGCCGCGTTTGACGGCACGGTGGTCTCGGTGGCGTTGAGCGTGGGGGAGCTGGCCGCGCCTGGCTTCCCGGTGGTGACGTTGGCCAACTTTGGCGCGTGGCAAATTGAGACGATTGATTTGACGGAGCTGGACGTGGCTTTGGTTGAAGAAGGTGCCTCTGTGACCGTGCGGGTGGATGCGCTGCCGGATGTGGAATTAGAGGGGGTGGTAACGGCCGTTGCCCTGCTGCCCACGTTGGCGCGCGGCGATGTGGCCTACACGGTAACGATTGATCTGGCCGAAACGGCCGATCTCCCCCTGCGCTGGGGTATGACGGCGTTTGTAGACATTGCCAGCCGGTAAAAGGAGGTTGGAGATTGTTCAGTCTCCAATCTCTAATCTCCAATCTCCAAATTCACCCAAAATGGGGAGCTAAAAAGCCAACAGCATCCGGGCAATTTTAAGGGCGCGGGCTTCCATTTCCTTGTGGATCGGTTCGCGTTGGGCTGGGGTGGGGGTGTTGAGGAGGATGACGGCCGTTTGCCACACCTCCTCGCGCCACTGCCCAATCATTTTCGATACCAGCCACTCGTCTACCGGCCCCATGAGTCGGTCCAGCCAATCCAGCCGGGGCGTGTACGCCTCCACGACGGTGTCTTGCACCGCGTCCACCGTGCGGGCGATGATCTCGTTGACCTGGATGAAATCCTGGTAGCGCCTGGTGCGCTCGGCGGGGGAGAGGGCGGCCCATTCTGCTTCCAACAGTTCCACAACCGTCAGAACCAAATCGTAGTTGATGTGGGCGTTGACGCCTAAAAAGAGGTTTTGCAGCGTGTACGTTTGGGCATCCAACGCGGCGGTGAAGGTGAGCTGCCACACCTGGGGCGTCGTGGGCTGCTGGCTTTCGTAGGCGGCCAGGGCGGTGAAGTAGTAGTCGGCAAAGCGGTGGGTGAGGGTGTGGACCCAGGGGTTGTCCTGAAACTGTTGCTGGTGAACGGCCGTTAGCATATTTTCCGTCATCAGCAGGTAGCAGTTGAGGAAAATGGCGCGGCGATCGGCCGTTTGCTGCCATTGGTGCAGGCGGGTTTGCATGGTGTTGAGCATCGCTGAGTGGGGATTTGCAGTGGGTGTAGACATAGGTTGGGTACGGCCGTTTGTAGTATAGATTTCAAAAGTCTTGCAATACTCTGGATATTTTCCAATGGTCAGTCAGACTTTTGAAATCTTTTTTAGAAGATTGGGCCACAGTATACGGAGCTTCCAGATGTTTTTCAATGGGCGGATTGGCTAAATTCGGCTAGCAGGGGGAAATGGTCGGAGGCGTGGCGGATGGCGGGGTGGTCGTCTACGACGCGGCAGGTTTGCAGGCGGGGCAGCATTTGCGGGTCGGCGAAGATGTAGTCGTAGCGGGTGGTGGGGTTGATGGTCCACCAGGTGAAGCCGTCGGCGTGGGGGTGCAGGTGGCGGAAGCAGTCGGTGTAGCCCGCACGCAGCAACCGGGGGATGGCCAGTCGGAAGATAAGGCGGAGCTGAAGCAGCATCACGCGCCGCATACGGGCCGGGTTTTTGTGCTGCAAGACGCGGTCGCCGGGGCCGACCGCGTTTACGTCGCCAATGATGAGGTGGGGGGTGGACGGCCGTTCCGCAATAATTTCCAACAGTTTCCCTACCGCCTGCCAGCGGCGAATCTCAAACGGCAGCAGCAAAAAAGGCAAAAAGTGGACGTTGTAGACGGTGAACGGCCCGCCGGGCGTGTCTAGTTTTGCCTCCAGTGCGGCCTGGGTGAGCGGCGGCCGGTTGTAAACTTGCCACTGCTGGATTGGATAACGCGAGAGCAGGCCGATGTGCCGATCGCCGCTGCCGTGGCCCCAGGCGTGGTGCATTTCCAGCCGCTCGGCCAAAATCTTGACCACCTCGTGGTCATCTGCTTCGGTGAGGCCAACGACGTCGGCGTTGATGTGGGCCAGGACGGCGTGGATGCTTTCTAGCTGCTTGCGTCCGCCGAATTCGAGATTGTAGGTGAGGATTTTCATGGGGTAATTGGGTAATTTGTGCTGAAATGTCAGGAAAGCGAGCAAAGCTGTTGCGCGACACCAGCCCCAAACTGGTGAGGAAAGGGGTACGGCGGGGACGCCAACCCCAGCCAATCAAGAAGACCTCGCCGCAGCGGGGGGCGAGCAAAGCTGTTGCGCGACACCAGCCTCAAACTGGCGAGGAAAGAGGTGCGGCGGGGACGCCGACCCCAGCCAATCAAGAAGACCTCGCCACAGCGGGAGAGTATCGAGCTAATACATTACCCAAAAGCCCCCCCAAAACGATGCCAACAGTAATGCTCAAAATCAATCCAATCAGCGAAGCTCCATAGACCATAACAATCCATCCAGTAACTATGCCCAGCGGTAAACTGATAGTAGCTCCAATAACTCCATACTCGGCTCCATGCATCCGTAAGCGTGGGAATTCCTGATAATATTTTGTGCCAAGTTCAACTCGTGAGCGCACATCAAAATATGCTCCTACCAGAAATCCTGCCCCCCCCCACACCAGAGCTGTAAATGTAGCAACGAACTTCATGTTTTGAATTTGTAAACTGCTACCGTCTACTATACTAACTATTAATACCGAATAGATTGAAACGATGATTGCTCCAATCAGCATTTTTATAGAACGTCTGCTATTCAAGAACTTTGGCAACAACCAAATGATGGCAACCATAATTGGGACTGCGACAATTGCACAAATCTTAACTGTGGTTATAAGGTTTAGATTCATAAACATTACTATCCAACTCGAAGTGTAAATATCCACGGCTCATTACAAATTAAACTTTCAAACTCATTGTGGTGGCCGGCCAAGGCGCGCTCCTGCCTCACCATAACAGCCCAGCTCGGGCGCGGTCTTCGGCAGGCGAGGGACCTCGCCCGGTTGCGGCCCGGCCTCTGGCCGCGCCGCGTACTTTGTACTGCTGGATTTTGCATTTTAGCATAGGTTGGGTGGGAACGGCCGTTTCTACACAAGGCAGAAGGTAGAATGAAGAAGGCAGAAAACGGCCGTTAACCATCCATAATTACCCAATTACCAATTACCCAATTACCAATTACTCAATTACCTTCATCTCCTGGTGCCACAACTGCGTGGTGAGGATGCCGGTGAGGATGCGGCTGTGGTCGGTACGGCTGTTCCGATGCAGCTCCCGCAATTTTTGCACAACTTCCCCATTAAAATAGCCCGTTTCGCGTAGCGAGGCTGGTTGCAGGCATTCCTCGGCCCAGGCGGGCAGTTTTGGGCTGCGCCACCAGGTGGCGTGGGGGGTGGCGAGTCCTTGTTTGGGGCGGTTGGTAACGGCCGTTGGCAGCAGCTCTTTCATGCCTAGCCGCAGCAAAACCTTGTTCATCGCCCCGTTGAGCTTTAGCTCAGGCGGCAGCGTGGCGCAAAATTCCCACAGCTTGTGGTCCAAAAACGGTGGCCGCGCCTCGACGGAGTTGGCCATGCTCATCCGATCCACCTCAAAGTTGATGAAATCGACCATCCGCGTCTGCGCCTCCAACGCCAAAAACTGGTTCAGCGGGTGGTAAGAATTTACCGCGGAGGGCACAGAGAGCGCAGAGGTTTTTTCTTTTTCTCCGCGTCCTCCGCGCCCTCCGCGGTTAGAAAGTTCCTGCAAAAGGGCAGGTGGCGTCACCTGGTGCCAGAGGGCGAAACGGGCCAGCGGGTCGCGGCTGGCGTGGGCGAGGACGCGCTGGCCGGCGGCGGAACCGGGCAGGGGGAGTCTGGTTAGAAGTTGGCGGAGCGGTTGGGGGATGGTGAGGAACGGCCGTACCCGCCGATCCCCATCAAACCAGTGGTAGCCGCCCAGCAGTTCATCCGCCCCTTCGCCGGTGAGGATGACTTTGAAGCCTGCTTCACGGCACGCCTGGTAGAGCAGGTAGATGGGCAGGCTGGTGGCGGAGCATTGCGGCTCTTCGAGCTGGGCGACGATTTGGGGCAGCAGGTCGAATGCTTCGGGGCCAAAGTGCAGCGTGTGGTGCTGGCTGCCGATGCGCTCGGCCACCGCCTGGGCGTAGGCGGATTCGTCGTGGCTGGCGGCGCTGAAGGCGATGTTGAAGGTGTGAATCGGCTGGCCGCTGAGTTGGGTGAGCAGGGTGGCCAGGGCGCTGGAGTCGATGCCGCCGCTGAGCAGGGAACCGACAGGCACGTCGCTCATGCGCCAGGCGCTCACGGCATTGCGCAGGTGGGCCATGAATTCGGCGATGGCGTCGGCTTCGCTAATTTGGCGGTAGTTTGGGTGGTCGGGGAAGGTGAGGGTCCAGTACGGCCGTATCGTCACAGACCCATTTTGTACGATGAGCATGTGGGCGGCGGGCAGTTTGTACACATCGGCAAACATCGTTTGCGGCGTGGGCACAAAGCCGTGGCTGAACAGATCGGTGAGGGCTTGCCTGTTGGTGCGGCGGCTGAGGGTGGGGAGGAGGTGGAACAACGGCCGTATCTCGGAAGCAAACGCCAGTTCGCTACCAATTTTCGCGTAGTGCAGCGGTTTAATACCAAAACGGTCGCGGACGAGGAGGAGGGTTTGGGAACGGCCGTCCCACAGGGCAAAAGCAAACATGCCGCGCAGCCGCACGAAGGCATCGGTGCCCCACGCCTCGTAGGCGTGCACAATCGTTTCGGTGTCGGTGCGGGTGCGGAACTGGTGTCCGGCGGCTTCTAGCTGGGTGCGCAGAGCGGGGGCGTTCATCACCTCGCCGTTGTAGGCAATCCAGATGGTGCCGTCTTCGTTGCTCAGCGGCTGGTGGCCATGCGCCAAATCGATGATGCTGAGTCGCCGCGCCGCCAGCCCAATGCCGTCGGCCACAAATATGCCCGCGTCGTCTGGCCCGCGATGGTGGAGCAGGTCGTTGGCCTGTGTCAGCCGTTCGCGATTGAGTTGGGGGGAGAGGATGCCGGTTATGCCGCACATTGGGTAATTGGTAATTGGGTAATTAGTAATTTAGCTTGGGCATTCATTTTAGCCTGGGCATTGATGCTTGCAGCATTTGGCCCAGGTTTTCGATGCAGATGGTATACAATTCGGCCGTTATGGGCAAAGTGGGTATGCAGATAAGAGAAAAAATCAAAGATTTCGCAGATTTTACAGATTTGGGCATGGTTGTTTTGGCCGTCATTTCGTTGACAGCCAGTTTAGCTTACCTGCGGTTGGGGCTGGCGCGGGTGTTTTATCCGTATGCGCTGGATTTGGTGGAGGAGGGGATGGTGATGCAGGCGTGGCGGGTGGCGCAGGGGCTGCCGGTTTTTGTGCCGCCCAATGCCGAATTTGTGCCGCAGGTGTACATGCCGCTGTTTACCTGGCTGGGTGGATTGCTCATGCGCCTGACGGGGTTTGGCTTTTGGCCGCTGCGGTTGATCTCTTTTTTGAGCGTGGGGGGAACGGCCGTTCTCATCTTCACCATCGGTTGGCGAGAGTCTGGCAGCAAAGTTGTTGCCTTCGTGGGCAGCGGCTTGTTTTTGGGCGGCTACCGGCTGGTGGGTGGCTGGTACGATCTGGCGCGGGTCGATGCGTTGTTTGCCTTTTTGTGTTTGGCGGGATTGGCTGTATTGGTTTATGGGAGGAAAAGCGGAACACAGAGGGGCACGGAGGAGGCACAGAGTTTCACAGAGATTAGGATTATTTTTGCGGCCGTTTTGTTGGGGTTGGCCTTTTTGACGAAGCAGAATGGGCTGCTTTTGGCGGCGGTGGCGCTGGTTTATTTTTTTACCGCAGAGTGCGCGGAGGGCGCAGAGGAAAAAAGCAAATCCGCGTCCTCCGCGTTCATCCGCGTCCTATTTCTTTTCATTCTTCCCTTTGTGATTGTTGCTGCTGTGCCGGTTTTGATTTTGCAGTGGACGAGTGGCGGTTGGTTTAGCTATTACGTGGTGACGATTGCCTATGCCAGTCCGCTGGAGTTGGCGCGATTACGCAATATTTTTGTGTGGGAGCTGGGCGCGGGGATGGGGGTTTTAATGGGGCTGTTTGCTCTTTTGGCATTGCAGCGGGTGAGGGGATTGGAGATTGGAGATTGGAGATTATTCGTTTCTAGTCTCCAATCTCTAATCGCCAATAACCCGTGGCTGATTTTTGGAGGAACGGCCGTATTCATCTCCGTCGCCGGGCGCAGTACGGTTGGCGGTAATTTGAACAACCTGTTGATTGGTTATGCTTTTCTGTGTCTGGTTCCGGGGTTGAGCTGGGGATGTTTATCAAAGATTTCGCAGATTAAAAAGATTAAAAAATCTGCCCAATCTGCGAAATCTGTTGATAGAAAAAATTGGCATCTGGTTTGGTTGGTAGCAATGTTCATCCAGTTTGGGCTGGTGACGTTTCCGCTGAATGCGGGGCTGCCGCAGCAGTTTTGGCCCACGGCCGAAATGGAAGCGGCGGGGGATGCGTTGGTGGCGCGGGTGGCGGCTGAACCGGGTGAGGTGTGGCTGTTGATGCATCCCAGCGTGGCGGTGCGGGCGGGGAAACGGCCGTACGCCCACCTGCAATCGCTCTGGCACGCCCGCCAGCGCGGCAACGACCCGCTGCCGCCAGATTTGGTAACGCTGATCGAGCAGCAGCAGTTTGCCCAAATTATTTCTGACGAAAGCGACTTTTTTGAGACGGAGCCAGCCTTTTTAGAGCTGCTGCTGGCGCATTACGAAGCGGTGGCAGCGGTGCCATCCGACCAATCGCCCCCCACGTTGAACGAGCCGGTGATACGGCCGTTAACCATCTACCTCCCCCGACAGTAGAAAATTTAACCGCGGAGAACGCAGAGATCGCAGAGAAAAAACCGGTAAACTCCGCGCTCTCCGCGCCCTCTGCGGTAAAAGAATTACGAATGTGGCCAGCGCAGCATGACGGTGTAGCCTTGCCAATTTGCGTCGTCTTCGTGGTACGGCCGTTCCCCCACAACCAGCCACGCATGTCCCGTCACCTTCTTCTTATCTGGCGCAGCGCCGGGGGCAAATTTGGCTCCGAACAGCACGGTGACCGGCACACCTAGCTCATGCAGGTAGCGGTAGCGCAGCAGGGAGCGCCGCAGGCACAGCCCCAGCGGCGAACGGCGATCCAGCAGGGCGGCCAGGTCTGCCAACTGGCGAGTTTGGGCTTCAGGGGGGAGGGGAAACGGCCGTTCCTCCCCCATCATTTCCAGCTCAGCCATGGCCTGGGGGATGGGCTGCTTCAGAATAATCGGCAGTTCGCGGCAAAGGTGGCGCATTTCGGCCAAAAGCTGCCGCTGCTGGGTGCTGGCCAGCAACCCCGGCAGCAGTCGCAGTCCCAGCCACAGGTGGCGCAGGCGAGTGAGGAAAGCGTTCATGAAAATCGAGCCAATATTCACACTCAAAGATTTTACAGATTGAAAAGATTAAAAATCTGGTAAATCTGCGAAATCTTTGATAAAAGGACCTGTCAAGCCCACTATTTGTCCAAGAGATTCAAAATCTAATGAATGATAAGCAGGTTGTCTTTGGCCATTTCGTTGGCCAGTTCTAGCAGATCATCCACGACCATGCGGGTTTCTACTTCGTACTTGGCGGCAATGGTCGCGGCGTGCTGCTCAATCGTTTGCTCGCCGTCCAGCATTTCCCAAAACTCAGTACCCACTTCGTTGAGCGAAAAGTAGGTACCAGTGCTGATGTCGATCAAAATCGCCTCGTCGGCCACCACTTCAAAAGTGACGCTTTCGGCGCGTTGCAGGATGGAATCTTTATTCAACTTAATCTCCCAATTACCCAATTACCCAATTACTCAATATACTTTTGCCCATGAACACACTGCGGTGGCAATTTCACGATCTAATTATCGAAGGGAATGCGGATGATGCAACTTTGTGGCAAGGTTGGCTGGAATCGTTTGGCTCGTTGGCGGTGCGTACGGCCGTTCCCCACCTCACCATCACCCTGCAAACCGTCAGCACCGTGCCTGCGCCGCCCCATCGCCCCCCCGATTTTCAGCAGGGCGACCTGCTGCACTACTTTGTCGATGGCGACCAGGTGATTGCCCATTTTCCCCGCTACGGGCAGCTGCACCTGAATTTGGCCGAGGGCTGGACGCGCGGTCAGGTGGTGCCCGCCGCTGGCCAAACCTACGCCATTTTGGAAGATTTAATCGCCATCAGCCTGTCGCCGCACCTGCGCCGCCGGGGCAAGTTTTTGCTGCACGCCTTTGCCGCCGCGTTCGAGGGGCAGGCGGTGCTGCTGGTAGGTGGCATCGGCGCGGGCAAAACCACCACGGGGCTTTCGTTGCTCAACGCAGGCTGGCAGCTGCTTTCTAATGATTCGCCAGTGGTGGTGGGCAACGGCCGTATCCAGCAATACCCCGGCGTTCTGGCAGCGTACCCGGAATCCTTTGCCCATTTTGGGTCGATGGCCCATTTGGCGGAAGATGTTGGTGGGGGAAACGGCCGTCGCAAAATCAGCGCCACCGCCGAAGCCATCTGGCCCGATGTCTGGCTAGAAGAAGCCCCCATCCGCGCCATTTGCTTCCCCCAAATTGAAGACCGCACCGTGCATGCCCTCACCCAACTGCCCAAGCCCGCCGCTCTGGCGCGACTGCTGCCCCACGCCGTAGAGCAATGGGATAAGGCGATGATTCCGGCCCATTTGCACGTTCTGCGCCAGCTTGTAGAAGCAGCCCCCGCCTATATTCTTCACCTTTCCCCCAACATTCTGGCAATTCCACAAACCTTACAGACAGTTTTGCACCCCTAACCCGGCTCGATTTTGCGCCATTGGCCCATCTGTTTCTTAGAACGAGATGAGCGTTCGCGCGTATTGCCCACGCCAAATTTCTTACGATTCTTCTGACGGTACCTCTGGAAATAGCCCCCAAAAGGGGGAGTTGGGACTTTAGCACTATTGTTTGGCGTCCTTGGTTTTGGTGAAATGTACCTGTCGGAGCAGACCGAGGGAGAGGTGCGCAATCCCAGAACCGCAACATTTAGCAGAAAGATAGCTGTGTCGGGCCGCAGTTGACGAGCGTTCAATCGAAGATTGATTTCTCTTCAAGCATTTTGCCCGGCGGGAGTATTGTCATGAACCTTGCCAGCGTGAAGAAGCGTATTATCTTTTTATTGTTTGGATTTCCTTGTTTATTTGGTTTGATTTTGGTTACCCAGCGAGACGAAACGGCCGTACCTCCCGTCTCTGCCGGAACGGCCGAATGGCCAATGGTGGCGGCCAATCCACAGCGTACCTCCTGGACGCCAGAAGAAGTACGCGGTTCACTTCGTCCCGAATGGTACAAGCCTTTTGCCGCCTACATTCCCCCCTACGTGCAAATCATCGCTGCCAACAACACCCTCTACATCTCCACAGCTAACGGTCTTTATGCCCTGCATGCCGCCACCGGTGCCGAAAAATGGGTGTATCCCACCGAAATGCCGCTGGGTAATTCCCCCACCATTCACAACGGTGTGGCCTATGTGGGCGGGCTAGACAACAAAATTTACGCCATCGATGCCAATACCGGAGCTGGCTTATGGAGCTTTAGTGGCGGGGGTGGGTTTCAAACAAACCCCTTGATTGTGGGCGACAAGCTGTACGCAGGCAGCCGGGATGGCAAGATGTATGCCATCACCATTTCTGGGGCCAACACGGGCCAATTGGCCTGGAGCTACCAAACGGGCGGCCCTGTTTTGTTTTCGGCCGCTTACAACAACGGCACGCTTTATTTTGCTTCCAACGATAGCTACGCGTACGCCCTCAACGCCGCCAACGGCAGCCTGATCTGGAAATCGGCCAAACTACCGGGCGCAGGATTTTCTTCTTACTGGCCAGTTATCTATGAAGACAAGGTGATTTTTTCTGGCAGCAATGGGTATACCTATGCCGTCAATTGGGCAGGAAGAGGGTCGCTGGCTGCCACAGAGCTAGAAGACATATATCATGATCAAGGGATTGCGCCTGGGGATTTAATTGGTGCTGTGAGTACGGCCGTTGGCGATTGGTCCCCCGGCACCCCCACCATCAACGCCGCCCGTATTTACAACTATTTTTCGGCGAAACCGTGGCGGCGAACCGTATTTGTGTTGAACCAAAACAATGGCGCAGAAACAGCCACTGCCCCCGTCTTGTGGACTGGTACGCACAGCGGCACTCGCTACCCGCCAATGGTGGCCAACGATGGCGTACTGTACCAGCAAAATAACTATATCTCCGATCAATATATTGCCTTTGGGCACATTTCTGGCTGGCAGCCGAACAATCCCTATATCACCAACATCAGCGGCGATCTGGCCGCCGTCGATGAGCCACACGCCGCCTCTGGTGGTGGCAACATGATTTATTGGAACCTTTGCTGCGACCGAGAAACGGGCGGTATAGACATCTCGCGCCCAAACAGCGATTTTCCGAGTTTGGGCATGGATAGCAGCCGCGAATGGAAATATATCAACTACAATTTGGAAAGCGTGCTGCCCGGCTACAACGCTTTATATTATTCAGCCTGGCCAGAGCAGTACACCAAACCATACTCTAATTTTGGCACGGTGAATGGGGTTTATGGCTTTCATGGCGATGTTTCACCGGCGATTCCGTATAACGGCCGTGTTTACGTTCAGCGTAGCAATACGATTGTCGCCTTGTCGGCGGCTGGCGGGGGCAGTGCGCTGCCAACATTTACCAAGCGTGCCGCGCCTGCGGCCAATGTGGTTATCCCCACCCAAGAGGCGCTCATTGCCGCGTTAGAAGCTGAAGTGACCAAGCTTGTTGAAGCCGGGCACCTGCGGCCAGGCCTGATGAGCCATGGGCTGTTTGATTTAGATAGTCGATATGATTGTGGTGACAGCCTGGTTACCTATTGGAGCAATCCTGGCGAGACGCTCTACACATTGTTGGGGGCTTTGCCCCACCTTTCGCCGAGCTTGCAGCAGACTGTGCGGGCTTACCTGCAAAATGAATTCGCCGATTACCCCCCATACCAATACAACAGCGTTGGCTGGACCAACGGTGCTCAGCGCGAGACGTTTATAACGCCGCCCGAAATTGCCGCCGCGATGGGTGGCCCACAAGCCACGAATTTTGGGTTGAAAAACGGTGGTGGCTGGAATGGGGAGGGCGCTTGGGGCCGTAATCCGTTTGGTTGGTATGCTTTGTGGAAGTATGCAGAGGAATTTGGCGGAGCCAGCGGCATCCTTTCTGCCAGCCAATCTGCTTTTATGGAAGAGTTCAACAACCAGCCTTCAGACACGTTGCTGCTCAATATGCCGCTGATACACAATGCGTACATTGCCGGGTACATTGGTTATACGGAACTGCAAAAGCTGGCCGGGCAAACGCCATCTAGCAGCGTAACCAATGAGCTAAACCGGCTGCTGGCCTTGCGGGCCAACAATTTCACCAAAGACACGGCCTACGAGACCGTTGATAAAGATCCATACTGCCGCACGCTGAATGTGTCTAGCAACTTTATGTACCTGGTGCCAGAGCTGGCAGATTATTTGCGGGCTAATGCTTTGACGAAGGTGAATAGTGCGCTGGCTGAATATGAGGCTGTGGCTCCGTACTGGTTTGTTGCTTTCTTTACGGGCGGTTATGCGGAAAATGCGATTGTGCCGCTGTATGATGCCCACAGCATTTTCATGGCTAAGGCATTGATTTTGGAGGAGGCTGGGGACGAACTGGCACCGTACCTGGACGTGCCGGGGTTTGCGGTTGGCGATTTGTTCCATATTCAAAAGTTAACGGCCGTTATCGAAAATCAAGTCTACGGTTTTTCCCTTAAGGTGGCGCCGGGTGTGGCCCACGTGGACACCGGTGGCACCGGGGAATTTGTGGTATCGGTGGTGGGTACCGGTGGCTTTGTCGCCCCGGTCAATATCCAGGTGTCGGAAAATCATGCGACACTGGTGGCCAGCCCCACCAGCACCACGATTAACCCGCCAGGCAGCGTCACCATTTCGCTGGATGATACGGCCACGGGCAGCGGGGCGCGTTGGTATGTGGCCACAGTCACCGCCTCTGGAGATGGCCTTCAAAAATCGGTGCAACTGCGCCTGCTGGTGAACGGCGAAGAGATGTTTATGCCGTTGATATTTCGCTAACAAGTGAAAAGTGAAAGTAAACCCGTGAAAAATATTACACTGTTTTTACTGTTTCTTTTTCTTGGTCTGTCGCTGCTGTTGGGGGGGCGTGGGGCGGAAACGGCCGTTCACGCCCAACCATCTGGCAGTTTACTGGTGCGCCGGGTGAATGTGCCTTACACAACGGCCGTTGAACCCAACATCCCCGTGCCAGAACGGGCCATCCTCTGGTTTGGTGAAGTGGGGCCGACCGTCCAAAGTTATGCAGACGTTCGCCTCATCTACAACAGCGAAAAGCTGCACGTGACGTTCCACATCATCGACCAATATTTACAGTTCGACCCCACGCCCACCCCGGCCGAGATGCCCAACTGGGATGCCGCCACACTTTACCTGGATCTGGGCGGTAACAGCGGCAGCACGCCAGACGCCAACGCCTACCGCTTCACCGGTCAGCTTAGCGCCTTGTTTGATGTGCGGGGCGGCTACGATGTAGCGTATCAGGGCAATGGGGCTGGGTGGGGGGAAACGGCCGTTCCCTTCGAAACCTTCATCGGCACCCAAACCCTCAATGGCCCCAACAACAGCCAGGGAGATGAAGGATGGAACATCAATTTCCGTATTCCCTGGAGCAGTTTGGGGCTGTCTGGGCCGCCCGCCGCAGGCACCGTTTGGGGCCTGGGCCTCACCGTGCACGACGAGGACGGCATCGGGCATGAAAATCGCCACTGGCCAGAAGGCTTAACCAGCAGCAGCCCGGCCACCTGGGGACAGATGCATTTTGGTTTGCCCAGCTATACACCGCCTGGCGGCGTCAGCGGCAGCAGTACGCTCACCATTCGGGAGGGCCTCGATGGCGCAGCGGTGCCCGATGGCCACGTGGGCGGCAGCAGCATCTGCGGCGATCCACCGCCGTTTTGGCCCGATTGGGGCAGCACCAACTACGCCCACGCGACGCAGGTCAACATCCAAAACCAGTGGAATTTGGGCGATTGGCCCTGCTTTTCTAAATATTACGTCACCTTCCCGCTGGATGCCCTGCCCGCCGGGCAGGCAATCGTTTCCGCCAATCTCACCATGTACCATTTTGGCAATTCGCGCCCGTCCGAAGCAGAGCCATCGCTAATTCAGGTGTTTACGGTGGCGGATGATTGGAACGAGAGCACGCTGGTGTGGAACAACGCGCCGCTGGCCGTGCAGAATGTGGCCCGCGCCTGGGTCAACCCCATTGCCGATAACGCCCCTGGTCAGTTTATCAGCTGGGATTTGAGCGCAGCGGTGGCCGAGGCGTATGCCAACGGCCAGCCGCTGCGGCTGGCGCTTTACTCGGCAGACAATGCGTTGCACAGCGGTAAATATTTCAATTCATCGGAGTCGTTTGATCCGAACCGCCGCCCCACGTTGGCAATTACCTATGGGTCGGCCTATGGCTTTACTTTGGCGGTTGACCAGGTGGTGCAAACGGCCGTTCCCGGCGGTTCGGCCCAGTTTGATCTCTCTGTGGTGCCCACTGGGGGGTTTGGAACGGCCGTAACCTTCCAGGCCAACAGCGTTCCCACCGGCGTCACCGTCACCATCCCCCCAGGCGGAATCACCCCGCCCGGCAGCAAAACCATCACCATCAA
This sequence comes from Candidatus Leptofilum gracile, assembly GCA_016713825.1. Taxonomy (GTDB): domain Bacteria; phylum Chloroflexota; class Anaerolineae; order Promineifilales; family Promineifilaceae; genus Leptofilum; species Leptofilum gracile. The sequence continues at coordinate 232,596 of JADJOJ010000012.1, forward strand.
CCATACCAACCCCGGCCAAACAACCGGCAGCCTGTACACAATCCCAGTTACCGTCACAGGCGACGGCGTCCAGCGCACCATCAATCTTTACCTGTTGGTCAACGGATCGCAAACCTTCCTGCCCCTTACCCAACGGTAACCCGCACACCCAAACCGATTCCCCCCCTGCGCCAAAGAGACGATTGCCCACCGCAATCGTCTCTTTTGGTTTACGCAACCCGGTGGCTGGGCTATAATCGCCCCGCCGCGCAAGGCAAGCGGTGTGTAAAATAATTCAGTAATTATCCATTACCCAATTACCAGTTCACACCCGCACAATTTGTAAAATCCACTTTTAGGAAGGTGTTATGCCCAAAGCATTAATTACAGGAATCACAGGTCAGGATGGTTCATACCTGGCCGAGTTTTTGCTCGAAAAAGGGTACGATGTCATCGGCATGGTGCGCCGTACCAGTACCATTAACTTTCATCGCATTTCCCCCATTCAAGACCAGGTAACCCTTGTGCCCGGCGATCTGTGCGACCAGGTTTCCATGATCCACCTGCTGGAAGAACACCGCCCAGATGAGGTGTACAACCTGGCCGCCCAATCCTTCGTGCAGACAAGCTGGAACCAGCCCGTCTTCACTGGCGACGTAACCGCCCTGGGCGTGACCCGCCTGCTAGATGCCATACGCTTTGTAGACCCCAAAATTCGCTTCTACCAGGCCAGCTCTAGCGAAATGTTTGGCAAGGTGGTCGAGGTGCCCCAGCGGGAAACAACCCCGTTCTACCCGCGCAGCCCCTACGGCGTGGCCAAGGTGTATGGCCACTGGATCACCATCAACTACCGCGAAAGCTACGATATGCACGCCACCTCCGGCATCTTGTTCAATCACGAATCCCCCCGGCGTGGTTTGGAGTTTGTCACCCGCAAAATTACCCACCACGTGGCCAAAATTAAGCTGGGCCTGACCCATGAAATTCGCCTGGGCAACCTGGATGCCCGGCGCGATTGGGGCTACGCTGGCGACTACGTGAAGGCGATGTGGTTGATGCTCCAACAAGATCAGCCAGATGATTTTGTCATTGCCACAGGCGAAACCCATTCCGTTGAGGAATTTTTGGAGGTTGCTTTTGGCCATGTGAACCTGGATTGGCACGATTATGTGGTGCAGGATGAGCGATTTATGCGTCCGGCGGAAGTGGATCTGCTGGTGGGGGATCCCAGCAAAGCGGGCAGAAAGCTTGGTTGGGAACCGGCCGTTTCCTTTGAGCAGCTGGTAAAAATGATGGTGGATGCCGATATTAAGCTGCTGGAAGCCGGACGGGTTGCTGTTTAGCTAAAAATCGGTTGATCCTTGAACCTTTTTGCAGACCTGACAAGTTAATGAAACTTGTCAGGTCTCTTGCCAATACTGCACTTGCTCACGAGCGCTAAACCACACGACCCAGGAGAGTAAAATGACCACAATTAAATTTGGAACAGATGGCTGGCGCGGCCGTATTGCCGAAGATTACACCTTCGACAACGTGCGCCGCTGCACGCAGGGCTTTGCCAACTTTTTGCATGCTGAAGGGCTGGCTGAAAAAGGCATTGTCATTGGCTACGACAAGCGGTTCCAGGCGGAATTTTTTGCCGCTGCGGCGGCAGAGGTGATGGCCGCCAACGGCATCCATGTCTGGCTGACGGACACGGCCACACCAACCCCCACCATTTCCTACGCGGTGGTGGACAAGCAGGCGGGTGGGGCGATCAACATCACCGCCAGCCACAACCCGCCCTGGGATTGCGGTTTCAAGGTGCGCGATGTAAACGGCGGGGCGATCCCCCCGCAAGATTTAAAGAAAATCGAGGCGGCAATTCCGGAAATTACGGCCGTAAAAACCACCAGGCTCGAAGCCGCCAAAAATAACGGCATGGTTGAAATTTTCGATGCCGCCCCCGCCTACATCGCCCAACTCCACCGGTTGGTAGATATCGAAGCCATCAAAGAAGCGGGCTTTACCCTGCTGGTAGATTGCATGTGGGGCAATGGCGCAGGCTGGTTCCCCCGGCTGCTGGCAGGCGGCAAAACCACCGTCAAAGAAGTTCACAACGAGCGCAATCCCATCTACCCCCACATGACCCGCCCCGAGCCCATTCCGCCCAATGTCGATCACGGCCTCAGCTTTGCCAAGGAGGTTGGCGCAGACGTGGTCATCATCAACGACGGCGACGCCGACCGGGTCGGTTTTGGCGACGAAAACGGCAACTTTATGGACCAGCTGCGCGTCTATGGCCTGATGGGCTACTACTTCCTGGAAGTACGCGGCGATCGTGGCCCCATCGTCAAAACAATCTCCACCACCAAAATGCTGAATAAGCTGGGCAAGCTGTACGATGTGCCGGTGCATGAAACAGGCGTCGGCTTTAAGTATATCGCGCCCAAAATGGTGGAAGTAGATGCCCTGATTGGTGGCGAGGAAAGCGGTGGCTATGCCTTCCACGGGCACGTGCCAGAGCGGGATGGTATTTTGGCGGGCCTCTTCATGCTAGACATGATGATGAAAACGGGCAAAAAGCCATCGGAGCTGCTGGCCGATTTGTTTGCCAAAGTGGGCGCACATTTTTATGACCGAATTGACACCTACTTTGATGCCGAGCGCAAAGCGGAAATTCAGCAAAACGTGGCCAACGCCCGCCCCGAAACAATTGGCGGCCTACAGGTGACAGAGATCGTGACGATTGATGGCCACCAGTTCATCATGGAAGATGGCGGCTGGCTGCTGGTGCGCTTTAGCGGCACAGAGCCGGTCATCCGCGTTTACTGCGAAACCACCCACGGTGACAAAGTGCAGGCTATTTTAGAAGATGGCATGAAGATCGCCGGACTCCGCTAAAAATTTTAATGAGCCACAGATTTTGCAGATTCTCGTTGTCTGAGAATCTGCGAAATCTGTGTAATCTGTGGACAAATGATCAGATGAAAGCATTTCAGGATTTTTACCCGGAAGATACGAGTTATTGTTATGGCTGCGGCCGTTTAAACGAAAAGGGTTTGCAAATAAAAAGCTACTGGGACGGTGAGCAATCGGTGGCGCGGTATGTGCCGCGACCGGAGCATATGGCGATTCCTGGCTACGTTTACGGCGGCCTGCTGGCCTCGCTGGTGGATTGCCACGGCACGGGAACGGCCGCTGCCGCCACCGCCCGCGCCGAAAATCGGGAAATGGACTCTGAGCCGGTCATTCGCTTTGTGACTGGATCGTTGAAGGTGGATTATTTGCGCCCCACGCCGTTGGGGCCAGAGCTGGAGCTGCGCGGCACAATCAAGGAAATTAAGCCGCGCAAAGTAGTGGTAGCCATTGATCTGCTGGCCGATGGCCAGGTGTGCGTGCGGGGTGAAGTGATCGCCGTGCGCCTGCCGGAAAATTGGGGCCAGTAACTTGCTGATTGACACCCATTGCCATCTTGATTTTGACCGGTTTGATGAAGACCGCGACGCTGTGGTGCAGCGGGCTCTAGATGCGGGCGTGCAGCAAATCATCGTGCCCGCGCTGGATCTGGACAACTGCCGCACCGTTTTGGCCCTGACGGAAAAGTACGCGGGCGTTTTTGCCGCTGTGGGGGTGCATCCCAATTCGTCGGCGGGGTGGCAGGATGGCTGGATTGGTGTTTTGCGTGACCTGGCGCGACACCCCAAAGTGGTGGCGATTGGCGAGATTGGCCTCGATTATTATTGGGACAAATCGCCAAAGCCGGTACAGCAGCGGGCGTTGGGCTTGCAGCTGGAATTGGCCGCCGAGCTTAATTTTCCGGTCATCATTCACAATCGGGAAGCGGATGCGGATGTGATGCAGATGCTGGCGGAATCGCCGCTGGTGGGGCGAGAGAATCCGGGGGTTTTGCATTCGTTTGCGGCGGGGTGGGATACGGCCGTATCCGCCCTCACCCTCGGCTACTATCTGGGCTTTACCGGCCCCGTCACCTTCAAAAAAGCAGACGATCTGCGCGAGATCGCCCAAAAAGTGCCCGACGATCGCATTCTGGTAGAAACCGACGCCCCGTTCCTGACGCCGCACCCGTACCGGGGCAAGCGCAACGAACCAGCCTATGTCGCCTACGTTGCCGAACGATTGGCAGAGGTGCGGGGGGTGAGTACGGCCGTTTTCGCCCAGCAAACGACTGCCAACGCCCATCGCTTATTTCCGGTAATCGGTGAACAGTAATCGGTAATCCGAACTGCCCACCGATAACTGATTACGGATGACCGCTCACGGATTACCGATGACCCAACCCGACCTCTCCATCATCATCGTTAGCTGGAACGTGCGCGAACTGTTGGCCAACTGCTTGCGCTCCGTGCTGGCGCAGACGGGGCTGGTGCTGCAAATTATTGTGGTAGACAGCGCCTCAGCCGATGGCAGCGCGGCGATGGTGGCGGCGCAGTTCCCCCAGGTGGAGCTGGTGGCTTGCCAGGAAAATGTCGGGTTTCCCAAGGGGAATAATTTGGGGTTGGCGCGGGCAAACGGCCGTTTCATCCTCCTGCTCAATCCCGATACCATTGTGCATGGGAACGCTTTGGCCCAAATGGTGTTTTATCTGGCAGAAAACCCGCAAGTAGGCGTGCTGGGGCCGCAGCTGCTCAACGATGACGGCACGGTGCAATCGTCCCGACGGCGCTTCCCCACGTTGCGTACTGCTTATTTTGAGAGCACCTGGCTGCAACCGTACGCGCCGCAAGCGGTGCTGGATGAGTATTACATGCGGGATGTGGGTGATGGGGAAACGGCCGTTGTCCATTGGGTGATGGGTGCTTGCCTGATGACCCGGCAGGAAGTGGTGGCTCAGGTAGGTGGTCTGGATGAAGCGTACTTCATGTATTCCGAAGAGTTGGATTACTGTCGTAGGGTTCACGCAGCGGGCTGGCAAGTGGTATACTATCCGCAAGCGCAAGTCACGCACCTTTCTGGCAAAAGCAGCGAGCAGGCGGTGGCCCACCGGCATATTAACTTTAATCGGGCCAAACTGCGTTATTTTCGCAAATATCATGGCCGTTTTGCGGCAGGTACGTTACGATTGTTTTTATTGGCGAGCTACGGTTGGCAATTGAGTGTGGAGGCCATCAAGGGAGCAGTGGGGCATAAACGGCCGTTGCGTTGGCAGCGCGTTAAAGCTTACTGGATGGTTATTCGCTCCGGATTAAAACCGGCAGGCTATTGAGCCAAATTTGTAAATCAAATTCTCGAGGTGACAGGATGACAAATAAGATAACATTGGAATTATCAAATACGGATTATGATTTACTCAAACAGGTTGCCGATGCCTGCAAATGGCCGCTAGAAGAAGTGATTGTGCAATGTATCCGCAGCGGCATGCCGCCCTCTCTTAGCAAGGTCCCTGCCGCATTTCATGAAGATTTGCTCAGCCTCAACGCTCTCAGCGATAAAGCGCTGATGAGCGTGGTAGATGGCAAGCTGCCGCCGCCCGACAAAAAGGGCGACCTGTACAAAAAGGCTGATTTTGTCTCCCTGCGCCGCACCTATGCGCTCTCCTTGCTGCGCTGGCGCGGCCATCCCATTGAGCATTACGAACTCTTCTAATTACCCAATTACCCAATTACCTAATTACCCAGTGATTTGTAATTAAGTAATTGGGTAATTAAATTTTTCCCTGAAGATGCTAAAAATTGGACTGGTGACGGGTGAATACCCACCGATGGAGGGGGGCGTGGGGGCGTTTACGGCCGAATTGGCCAAAGCGCTGCACGATCTGGGGCACACCATCCACATCATCACAAGTTGGGAAGCCCGACCGCCGGATGCGCCCCGAACGTTCACTTCTGCTTGGGAGCCGATTGACATCGGGTTTGCCCAGCTGCATCCGCGCCTTAACCGCTGGCGCTGGCCGTCGCTGGCGGTCATTGCCGATATTGTGCTGCGGCACGAGCTGGACGTGGTGAATATCCAGTACCAGCCTGCGGCGTACAACATGAAAAGTGCGGCGATTAATTTTTTGCCCTGGCGACTGAAAAATGTGGTAAAAACGGCCGTTACCTTCCACGATCTCCGCGTCCCTTACCTATTTCCCAAGGCGGGGCGATTGCGGCAAACGGCCGTAAACTTCCTGGCCCACTCCGCCCACGGCGTCATCGCCACCAACCCCGCCGATTTTGAAGCGTTGCAAACGATTTTTCAACGCAAAGGCGCAAAGGGGCAAAGGGAAAGGCAGTTGGCGCAGATTGCCATCGGCAGCAACATCACCGTGCACCCCACCAACCACATCGAGACAGAAGAAATCCGCCATAGCCTGGGGCTTCAGCCCCAGGACGTGGTGTTGGGTTATTTTGGGTTTTTGAACGATAGCAAGGGGGCAGACACGTTGATTGAGGCGCTGGCGGGGCTGGACGGCCGTTTTCATCTCATCTTCATCGGTGGGCAGACGGGGGCCAGCGACGGGGCTAACAACCAGGCGTTTTTGGACGGGCTGAAAGCGCAAATCGAGGCGCTAGGCGTGGCGGATCGAGTGCATTGGACCGGCTTCCTCAGCGATGCGCGCGTCTCCGCCCATTTGCAGGCGGCCGACCTGCTGGTGATGCCCTACCGCGACGGCGCTTCCCTGCGGCGCGGCACGCTGATGGCGGCGCTGGCCCACGGCCGTCCGCTTATCACCACCGCGCCAACCGCGCCCACGCCGCAGCTCGTTTCCGGCGAAAATTGCTGCCTGGTGCCGATGGGGGATGTGGCGGCGTTGGGAACGGCCGTACAAACCCTCACCAACGACGCCGCCCTGCGGCAAAAATTGGGGCACGGTGCGGCCAAACTGGCGGATCAGTTTAGCTGGGAAAAGATTGCGGCGGAAACGGCCGCATTCTACCAAACGCTGCTGGCTGGTTTATGACCATTCAGTTGATCCTGCTCCTTCTGGTTGTCACCGGAATTGTCTACTTTTTGGTCACGCGCGGCGTACAAAAGGCCAAAACCTGGCAGCAAGGGCCTACCACGGCGAACCGGGTTATGGGCTTTGGCCTGGAAGCTGGCGTTTATGCGCTGTTGACCTTCTACATTGTGTGGGCCATTGGTATCCTGTTGTCTTTGAATCAGTAAGGTATTCGGCCAACCCTCATGTTCGATTTGTGACATTCCTCCTTGGTTCCCCTTTTGCATTGACGCCCCTTCCCCCTCTGAGTAGAATTACCCGCAAAAATGTATAGATTTGCATAGAATTATTATTGATCTAGGCGATTTTTACGTCAAAAAGCGGCAAAATCTGATGGGGTGCTGGCTTTATTTTTCATCAAAGATTTCACGGATTTTGTGGTAATCAAAACAAGTTACACAGAGTTGCGCAGAGAAGACACAGAGATTCACAGAGAGATTTTTGAGAAACCTTTGCACTTTTGACGTTCTCTCTGCGGTGAAGATTTTGTTTAAGAAGGGCTTGACCACGACAAGATTTCACAGATTTGCCAGATTTTCCACACTTTTCAATCTGCGGAATCTTTATAGAAACGAGAGATGGGGTAACGAATGGGTAAGTACATTGGGCAGACAGATTACAATCATGATCAGCCGCAGCGCACTGGGATTTTGCTGGTAAATTTGGGCACGCCAGAGGCACCCACTGCGAAAGGTTTACGGCCGTATCTGCGCCAATTCCTCGGTGATCCCCGCGTCATCGAATGGCCCGCCTGGCTGTGGAAACCGATTCTCAACGGCATCATCCTTAACGTGCGCCCCAAAAAATCGGCCAAATTGTACGAATCTATTTGGACCAAGGACGGATCGCCGCTGTTCGTTTACTCGCAACGCATTGCCGACAAGCTGCACGCCAATTTGCAGGCTGCGTGGGGGGACAACATTCGCGTGGCGCTGGCGATGCGGTACGGCCGTCCCTCAATCGCTGAAAAATTGGCCGAGTTCCGCGCCGCTAACGTGCAGCGCATTCTGGTGCTGCCGCTGTTTCCGCAATATTCCGCCACCACCACCGCTACCATCTACGACATCGTCTTCGACGAGCTGCGCCGCTACCGCTGGATGCCTGAACTGCGCACCGTGACTGGTTACCATGATAATTCTCAGTACATTCAGGCATTGGCCGACAGCATTCGCCATTTTTGGGAGGGGAACGGCCGTTCCGCCAAACTGCTCTACTCCTTCCACGGCATCCCCAAAAGCTACTTCGAGAAGGGTGATCCGTACCACTGCTTTTGCCAAAAAACGGCCCGATTGGTCTCCGAAAATCTGGGGCTGGCCGAGGACGAATACCAGCTTTGCTTCCAATCCCGCTTTGGCCCGGAAGAATGGCTCCAGCCGTACACCGACAAAACGCTGGAACAGTGGGCCGAAGACGGCCTGCAAAGTGTGGACACCATCTGCCCTGGCTTTGCTGTGGATTGCCTGGAGACGCTGGAAGAGATGGCGGTAGAAAACCGCGACGGCTTTTTGGCAGCGGGAGGCCAGCAGTACCAATACATTCCCTGCCTCAACGACAGCGCGGCGCAGATTGCCCTGTTCACCGATTTGGCCAAGCAACATTTGCAGGGCTGGGAGCCGCTCAAAACCCATTCTTTGCTGGGAAGCGACCATACGTTTGTTCACGGGCACGCTCAGAAGACGGCCTAACTGATTACTGAATACTGATTACTGAAAGAACGGCCGTATCCCAAACGCAGCCTTTCCGCAGGTGGCAGCACCGCCCCAGATGGGTACAATCGGCCCTTATGAACGAACAACGCTGGCTGCGCCTCATTCTGGGGCTGTTTCTGCTCTTGGGCGCGATGTACGCCCTGGTGACCCCCGTCTTTGAAGCCTCAGACGAGCTGTGGCATTACCCCATGATCCGCCATTTGGCCGACGGCAATCCGCTGCCGGTGCAGGTATTTGACCCGGCCCAGGCTGGCCCGTGGAAGCAGGAAGCCAGCCAGCCGCCGCTTTATTACTACCTCGGCGCGGCGCTCACCTTCTGGATCGACGCCAGCGACATGGAAACGATCCGCTGGGAAAACCCCCACGTAGACAACGGCATCCTCACCGCCGACGGCAACATCAACCTCACCATCAAAAATCCTGAGTGGAATCCCTGGCAGGGCACGCTGCTGGCGGTGCGCCTCGTCCGCCTCTTTTCCGTGCTGCTGGGCGCGGCGACGGTTTACCTGACTTACCTCATCGGCAAGGAACTGGCCCCCACCCGGCCCGAAATCGCCCTCGGCGCGGCCGCGCTCAACGCCTTCACCCCCATGTTCCTCTTCATCAGCGGCGCGGTGAACAATGACAATCTGGCCATCCCGCTCTCCTCGTTGGGGATCTTGTTGATGATACGAGCAGTCGGTGGTCGGTATTCGGTGAACGGTCATCGGTCATCGGTCATCGGTAAACGGATTACGGATTACCGATTACCGATTACGTGGCTAACAATCGGCACAGTCATCGGTCTGGCAATTTTGACGAAGCAGGGGGCGTTTGCGCTGCTGCCGCTGGCGTTGGGGACGATTTTTATTGCGTATTGGAAGAGGGGGAACACAGAGTTGCACGGAGGGGCACGGAGTTACACAGAGAAGAGAGAGGGTTTTTGGGGGGATATTTTGCGGAATTTGGGGTGGACGGCCGTTTCCTTCCTTATCCTCCTTCTCCCTGTCATCTTAATCGCGGGTTGGTGGTATTGGCGCAATATTGTGCTGTACGGCGATTTTCTGGGCTGGAATGCGTTTATCGCTGTCCTGGGCGAGCGGGCGCATCCTGCCTCGCTGGCGCAGCTGTGGAGCGAGCGCTGGGGCTTCATGCTTTCCTACTGGGGCCTGTTTGGCGGCGTCAACGTGCCGATGCCGCTCTGGCTGTACCATGTGCTGAATGGCGTGGTGGTTGCGGGCGTGGTTGGTTTTGTGATTTATCTGGCCAGGGAGATTGGAGATTGGAGATTGGAGATTCGGCGCAATCTCCAATCTCCAATCTCCAATCTCCACTCCCTAATCTCCAATCTCCTCAACTTCGTCTTGGCCAAATTTACGCTCGTCGTGTGCCTGCTGTTTGTCGCCGCCGTCATCGTGGGGCTGATTCAGTGGGCGACGACGACCTGGTCTTCGCAGGGGCGGCTGGTGTTTACGGCGATTTCGGCGATAAACGTGCTGCTGGTGGCGGGGTTGATTGGCTGGCTGCCGCGTAAAATCGGCCAGCGGCTGATTTTGGGCATTGCGGGTTTTGCCTTTTTGCTGGCGGCGCTGGCTCCGCTGGTCTGGATTCGTCCTGCGTACGCGCTGAACCAGATCACCGCTCCCTGGCTGAACCAGCAATCTGTCAATGCCAATTTTGATGGCAAGCTGCGGCTAGTGGGGTTTGAGGTGGGGCAAACGGCCGTAACCCAACAAAAATCCAGCTACCAACCCGGCGACACGGTGGATGTGCTGCTGCAATGGGAAGTTCTCGCCCCGATGGCACGTAACTGGAGCGTCTTTGTCCACCTGAACGATCCGGTCATTGGTGTGCCGATTGCCCAGCGGGACATGTTTTTAGACCAGGGTTTACAACCGACCTCGCTGCTGGAGCCAGGCGAGACGATTTTTAATCATTATCAATTGACGATTCCGGAAACGGCCGTTGCCCCCGCCAACCTCCAACTCACTGTAGGCCTCTACGATTTTGCCACGTTTGAGCGCTTGCCCCTGACCGACGGAGCCGACTCGGTGGTTCTGGCGACGCTGCCGCTGGAACCGGCACCCGGCGACGTGCCTAATCCCACGCTGGTGAACTTTGAGGATCAGCTGGAGCTGGTAGGTTTTGAGCTGAATCCACGGCAGGTGGCACCTGGCGAAATGGTGGATTTGACCTTGTACTGGCGGGCGAAACGGCCGTTAACCACCGACTACACCCTCTTTGCTCAAGTTGTAGACGCCGACACCACCCGCTGGGCCAGCCAGGATGTGGGCCAGCCCACCTCCACCTGGGCCGCAGGCGAGCTGCAAACGGTGCAGATGAGCCTGCCGCTCAGCCCGGATACGCCGGGTCAGGTGTATCCCATCATCCTGGGGCTGTACACGGTGGAGGACGGGCAGTTCAATCGGCTGCAAATCATTGCCGCAGACGGCCGTCCCACCGACGACTTTCTGCGCTTAACCCTGCTGCGCGTCGCCCCGTAGAGATGTTGCATTGCAACGTCTCTACGGCATGCACACGTGGGAACGAGAGAAGAACGCGGCCAAAGTCCGCGCGGCTGGTGAAAGGAAGGTCCCCAGGCTTCAATGGTGCCGGCGGCGGAGGAGGGGGGGGGGGGGGGGGCGCAGGTGAACCATTTTGAGAGCAGCGGCGTCAAGCGGCAAAAATTGGGCGAACCAGATACAATCAAACTGGCCAAAGAGGTGCAAGATGTGCTGCGCTGTGCCCTCACTCTGGCCGTGCATTACGGCATCGAAGCAGAGTTGGCTGACTCGATGGAGCAGTCGTACCAAAAGCTGCTGGCAGAAGGATTTATTGATTGATGGCAACTGCTACGCAAGAACCTGAAAGTAGAAAACGGCCGTTTCTCAACCCAGACCTGATCAATCCCACCAAATCAAGATGGGCTTTGGGGCTGCTGCTGGGTAGTACGGCCGTTCTCGGCGGCGTCATTCTGGGTTTTGGCGGGCCGCTGGCCGGGGCGGCGTTTATCATCGCCATCCTCACCGCCTTTGTGGTTTTGCGCGACATCGAGATCGGCTTCTGGGGTGTCATCGCCGTGGTTTGCCTGCTGCCGTTTGCCACCTTACCCATCGACATTGGCGTGACGCCCACGTTTTTGGATTTGGCCCTGGGGGCGGTGGTGGGCGTCTGGCTGCTGGCCATCGTCACCGGGGCGCAGCGGGATTTGGTGACTGCGCCCATCGCCCTGCCGCTGCTGGTGTTTATCCTGGTGGCCATCTTTGCCTTCATTTTTGGCCTGAGCAACGGCCCGCTCACCCCCACGCTGCTGCGCAAATTTGCCGAACTGCTGCTCAGTTTGGGCTTTGTCTTTATCATTGTGGATTACTGCCGCACGCAGGAGCGGCTGGAGCGATTGGTGAAGGTGGTGCTGCTGGCCGGGGCGGGAGCGGCCGTTCTCGGCATCATTTTCTGGCTCTTGCCGGAAGACACAACCAACACCATCTTGAACTTCCTCACCCGCGTTGGCTACCCAGGCGGCTGGGTCATCCGCTACATCGAAGAAAACCCCGAACTGTCGGAACGAGCCATCAGCACTTCCGTAGACCCGAATGTGTTGGGCGGGCTTTTGTTGATGATTGGTGCCTTGGCCGGACCGCAGCTGGTGGCGAAACGGCCGTTGTTCCCCCGTTGGCTCACCTGGGGCATTGTCGGCTCGATTTTTCTCTGCGTGGTGCTGACGTTTTCGCGCGGGGCGATGTTTGGTCTGGCGGCCGGATTAGGCTTCATTGCCATCTTGCGCTACCGGCGGCTGATTCCCTACATGTTCGGCGGTGGGCTGCTCTTGCTGCTGCTGCCCGTGGCCCAAACCTACATCGAGCGCTTCGTGGAGGGCATTCAGGGGCAGGATTTGGCCACCCAGATGCGCTTTGGCGAATACCAGGACGCCATCACCCTGATTTTGCGCTACCCCCTCATCGGCGTCGGTTTTGCCGGAGCGCCGGACATTGACCTGTACCTCGGCGTGGCCAATGTGTATCTGACTATCGCCCAACTGATGGGCCTGGTGGGGCTGCTCGCTTTTTTTGCCGTGATTGGCACCCTCTTTTTTTACGGCCTCTCCCACCGCAAAATCCTCAAAGCCAATGAGGAGCTAGATGCGCTCTGGCTGGGGCTGCACGCGGCCATCCTTGGCGGGTTGGCGGCTGGTATCTTCGATCATTACCTCTTTAATTTGGAATTTCACCACGCGGTGACGGCGTTTTGGCTGCTGGTGGGTTTGGCAACGGCCGTTACCCGCCTCGGCGTAGAAGAACAGAATGGGACGCTGATGAACGCCGATAAACGCTGATCTTTTTTGCCCGCGTCAATCCGTGTTCTTTCCTGAGTCCTCTGAAAAACCTCACGCAACGGCGCGAAGCTGAAAAAAGTCCAGAAGAAAAATCTGTGAAATCTGTGAAATCTGTGGTTTTTTCAGCAGAGCCATCCATGTACCAACTTCCGCTTTAACGCGCTAAGAAGGCGTGGCTACAGGTTTGTCAGCACCGTTTCCAACACCTCAATTGCCTGCAAATATTCCGCAATGATGATGTGCTCGTGGGGCGTGTGGTCCAGGGCGCTGTCGCCCGGCCCGTAGGCCACGATGGGGCAGCGCCAGATTGGCCCCACCACGTTCATGTCCGACGTGCCGGTTTTGAGCTTGTAGCTGGGCACACCGCCCGCCTGCCGAATGGCCCGGTTGAGCGCCTGCGCCAGCCGGTTGCTGCGCCGGGTTTGGATGGCGGGTTCGTGGGCGTAGGTGTGCAGCGTGCCCGCCGCGCCAGCCTGGTTACGCAGCCACGTTTCAAATTCCGCTACGTCAAAGTTGGGCGGTAGGCGAATACCCAGCTTCATCTCCAGCCGATTTTCCAGGCCGTTGCTGCTGGTGTGCAGATGGCGCACCGAGGGCAATAGCTGATCAAACAGCCGCGATTTGTCGGCGTTGAACTCCTCAATGTGCGTCATCACCCTGTTGAGCCAGGCCAGCCCCAGTTCCGCCGCGCCAGTTTCGGCCCCGGCAGTGTGGCTCATTGGCTGGGCAAAGGTAGCGTCGATGAGCAGCCGCCCTTTGTAGCCCAGGGTGATGCCGTCCCAACCGCTGGGCTCGCCAATAATGCATAGGTTTGGCTGAAACTGGTTGGCCACGTAACGCGCCCCTTTGGAGGTTGCCGCCTCTTCCTCCACCGCGCCGACCACGACGAGGCGGGTGCCGGGGGGCAGATTGGCGCGGGCAGCGGCGACGATGAAGCTGGCCAGCGGCCCTTTGGCATCGACGCTGCCACGGCCGTACAGTTTGTCCTCTTCCTGCCGCACGGGAATGTCGCCAGGGACGGTATCCATGTGGCCCAGCAGCACAATTTCTTGGGTGATTTGCCCGTCGGCGTTGGGGCAGCCGCGCTCGCCCACGGCGTTGCCCGCGGCGTCAACCTGGGCGGTGAAGCCAGACTGGGTCATTTGCTGGACGAGGTAGTGGGCAACGGCCGTTTCCACCCCAGATTCGCTCCGAATTTCTACCAGCCGCTGCAAAAAGTCTACCGCACCGGCATCTGTATTAAGCGGGAACAATTGCTCTGACGCTGTGGCCGGTCTCCAGACCGTGCCACTTGGCAGCTCGGCGGGGGCACCGGGCACAACGGGAGATTTTGTCAGCACCTGCGCCAGCGCCGCCACCACCCGGTCCAGCTCCTCGGCGGTGATGGTGAGCGGCGGCAGCAGGCGGATGACGGTGCTGCCTGCCGTGAGGGCGATGATGCCCATCTCGCTGAGCGCCTGCACAAACGGCATGGCCCGCTGGCGCAGCTCGATGCCGGTCATGAGGCCCAACCCGCGCACTTCGCGCACCAGCGGCAGCTTGAGCGCCTCGATTTGGCGGCGGAACCGGTCGCCTAGCGTGGCGGCGCGGCTGGCCAGGTCGGTTTGCTGGAAGATGTCGAGTACGGCCGTTCCCGCCGCACACGCCAACGGATTGCCGCCAAAAGTCGATCCATGCAGCCCAGGGGCCAGATTTTGCACGCGGGGGCCAATCCCCACCGCCCCCATTGGCAGCCCGCCCGCCATCGCTTTGCCCAGGCAGATGAGGTCGGGCACCAGGTCGTAATGTTCGCAGGCGAAGAGATGGCCGGTACGGCCGTATCCCGTCTGCACCTCGTCGATGATGAGCAGCGCCCCGCGCTCCTGACACAGCCGCTGCGCTTCGTGGAAGTAGCTGGCGTTGGCCAGCCGCACGCCCCCTTCGCCCTGCACAATTTCCAGTAAAACGGCCGCTGTTTGCGCGGTGATGGCCTCATCGAGCCGTTCGCTGCTGCCAAACGGCACGTGGCTGAACTGGCTCACCAGCGGCTCAAACGGTTCGCGATACTTTTTGCTGTGTGTGGCAGACAGTGCGCCCAGCGTGCGGCCATGAAAGCCGCGCATCGCCGCCACAATGCCGGCCCGTCCCGTGCTGAGCCGGGCGAACTTGATGGCCGCTTCCACCGCTTCTGTGCCGGAGTTGCACAGATAAACGCGGTTCAAATCGCCGGGCAGGGCGGCGGCCAATCGGGCCTGGAACCGGGCGCGCTGATCGTTGTAGAACATCTCCTGGCAGGTGATGAGCTGGCTGGCCTGGGCGGTAATCGCCGCCACCACTTGCGGATGGCAATGACCGACGTTGGCCACGCCAATGCCAGCGGCGCAATCGAGGTAGGAACGGCCGTTTTCATCCCAAACCGTCGTACCCTGCCCCCGCACAATCGCCATCTCCCGCTTAGCATAAACGCCGCTGCCAAATTCATCTTCTTGGCGAAAAATATTGCTCATGAAGCCTCCTCTGAAAAAAATTAACCGCAGAGAACGCAGAGGACGCAGAGAAAAATCTGTGTAATCTGCGGAATCTGTGGATTTTGTTTTGTGGTTTATGCTGAATCTTCGATTTGGGCCGGGGTGATGACCGTGCCCTGGCCGTCGAGGGCGCGCAGGATGGGCTGTTCGCCGCGGGCATCCCCCAGCACCACGCGGCGCACGCCTGCGGTGAGCGCTTCTTGCGCCCCCAGCAGCTTGATGCGCATGCGCCCTTCGGCAGCCGTTTCCGAGACGTGCTCGATTTGGTCGGCAGTGAGTTGGGGGATGAGGCTGGCTGCGTCGGGGAAGTGGCGCAAAACGCCGGGCACGTTGGAGAGGATGAGCAGCTCCTCGGCCTGGAAGGCGGCGGCGGTGGCCGCTGCGGCCCGATCGCCATCCACGTTCATCGCTTCGCCGTCAAAGCTGATGGCGGGTGGGGTGAGCACCGGCAGGTAGCCTGCGTCGAGCAAGGTTTGTAGAAAATCACGGTTCACCTGGGTGACTTTGCCGGTAAAGTTGTTGCGCAGGATGCGGGTACGGCCGTTTTCCACCACCTTAATCACTTTTTTGCGCGGCCCTTGCCAGATACGGCCGTCTACCCCCGACAAGCCCACCGCGTTCACGCCGCGCCGCTGCAACCGCTCCACCAACGTTTTGTTGATTTGGCCGCAGTACACCATCTGGAAAATTTCCAGCGTGGCCCGGTCCGTCAGGCGGCTGGTGTAGCCGGACGGGGAGGTGACAAACTGGGGCGGATAGCCCAGCGCCTCGGCTACCTGGTTGGTGCGCTGCGACCCGCCGTGCACAAAAATCAGCCGCTGCCCCTCGCGCCACAATTGGGCAATGTCGTCGCAAACGGCGTCGTAATGAATGCCCTCGCCGCCGCCAACTTTTACAATAATCATCTCGCTTCTCCTGTGTAAAACCTCCGGGAGGTTCCATGCCTCCCGGAGGTTGGATTCTAAATTGGGTGGAGGCCGGTGAAGGTGAGGGCGGTGGTTTCGGGGTAGCCCAGCATCAGGTTCATGGATTGAACGGCCGTTCCCGCCGCCCCCTTCATCAAATTATCAATCGCACTCAAAACCACCAGCCGCCCACTGCGTTCATCTTTGGCAAAACCCACGTCGCAGAAGTTGCTGCCCGCCAAAATTTTTGGCTCTGGATAGCGGTAGATGCCTTTGCGCTCATTCACCAGCCGCACAAACGGCTCGCTGCCATACGCAGCGCGGTAAAGCTGCCACACATCCTTTTCGGCCAAATCCTGGCTCAAAAAGACGTGGGCGGTACACAAAATGCCGCGCACCAGCTCAACAGCCGTTGCCGAAAAGTGCAGCTCGAATTCACCCAACTCTTGAAACATTTCTGCTTGGTGGCGATGCCCGGTGGGCGCAAACGAGCGCAGCGCGCCGCTCCGTTCCGGGTGGTGGCTGGCGGCGCTAAAGCTGTTGCCGCCTTCAGACGAACCCACTTTCACCTCGATGACCACCTGCTGGATGAGCCCGGCACGGGCCAGCGGCGACAATGCCAGATTGACGGCCGTTGCGTTGCAGCCCACGCCGCTCACATAATTTGCTTCGCGCAGCGAATCCCGGTGCAGTTCTGGTAACCCATAGACAAATTTGTTCAGCCATTCAGGGGCGGGATGGGAACGGCCGTACCACTCCTCATACGCCGCCGGGTCACGCAGCCGAAAATCTGCCGAGAGATCGATGAGGCGCGGGGCCAGGCTGGCGAACTGGTCGATTTGCTCGGCAGCGCGGCCGTGGGGCAGCGCCAGAAAAAGCAGATCGCACGGCTCCAGCGCTTCGACGGGGCTGAATTTGAGCCGCGTCGCCCCGCGTAAATTGGGATGCACGCCATGCACAAAACGCCCCGCGTGCTGCTGTGAGGTGATTTGCTTTACGGTTACCTCAGGATGCCCCAGCAGCAGCCGCAGCAGCTCGCCGCCCACGTAGCCCGATCCGCCCACAATGGAGACGTTGATCGTCATGCTGCCGCTCCATGGGGAACGGCCGTAGCCGCTGGCCAAACCGCAGCTGCCTCACCAACTTGCAGCAGGTAATCGACAATCCGCCCCGGAATATCCACGCCGGTTGGCGCGATGCTGTTGCGGAACTCCATGGTATAGTTCACTTCGTTGACGAGGAGACGGCCGTTTCCATCCTCCAATAAATCTACCGCCACCACACCGCCACCCACCGCCAGGGCCGCCGCCCGCGACAGCCGATCAAGCTCCGGCGTGATGGGGCAGTTTTCGGCAGAGCCGCCGCGCGCCGTGTTGGTAATCCAGTGCGCCGAATGGCGGGTGATGGCACAAATCGTCTCATCCCCCACCACAAAACTGCGGATATCCCGATCTGGCTTGGCGATGTATTCCTGAATGTAAAAGATGGAGTGTTGGTAGCTGCCCAGCGTGCTTTTATGCTCCAAAATCGCTTCGGCCGCTTCGCGATCGTTCACCTTGGCCAGCAGCCGCCCCCAGGACCCCACGGCCGGTTTTAGCACAACGGGATAGCCTATTTCCTCAATGGCCTGGAGCGCCGCCTCTTCGGTGGTGGCAATTTTTACCTGGGGCATGGGCACGCCCGCCGCCGCCAGCGCCAGCGATGTTTCTAGCTTGCTGCCGCAAACCTGGGCCACCTGGGCATTGTTGACGCAGGGAATGCCCCACGCCCCCAAAATTTGCAGCGCCGCGTGCGCCCGCGAATGGCTAACGCATCGTTCCAAAATAACGTCATACTGCTGCCAGGGAGATGGGTCGTTCAGGTCAAACACAGCCTCGCGCACGTCAATCATGTCGTAATTGACGCCGCGCGCATCCAGCGCCTGAACAATCAATTTTTCTTCTAATCGGATTCGTGAAAATAAAATGCCAACGCGCATGATTATTCGCCCCAATCCTCTTCAACTTCCGGGGCCAGGGTGATGGTGATTGGGTGGGTACTCACCACCTCCAGTTCGGCACCACATTCCGGGCACTCCACAATTTCGCCCACCATCACATCTTCAGCGATCTCCACTTCCCCCGCACACTCTACACAATTTACAGTTTCCATAATTTAAACCTCCACGTGGTTGTAAGATTGGGCCAATCTCGAAGATTGGCCCAATCTGGCTAAATAAAAAGGCGGGCTTACCTATTTCTGGTAAGCCCGCCTGAAAAGACGATTGTTGCGACAAATTTGCAGCAAGCAAGACTCACCAGAAAAATTCCGGCTTGTTCTTCTTGTTCTGCTTCTTGAAGTCGATTTGTTGATTCATTGGTCGCTTGAGAGATTTCAAAAATCTGCTTATTGGCGTTATCTGTTTGGCGTGAAGATTTTTGAAATCTGGATAGTTTGCAAAAAAAAACGCCCCACCGTCATCGGTGGGGCGCTTGGAAAATTTAGTTCAGGCAAGCCCAACTACCGGATGACGTTGATGTCTCCGTTTTGCTTCTTGGCCTTCTTCAGGGTAAGGGTTGCGCTTGTGTACATGGGGCGGGAGTCTAACAAACCTGGGTGATGCTGTCAACTAGTTGCAGCTAAAGTTGCCTACAAACAGCTCCATTTCCTTCACTTGCCCATCTCCGGAAACCACTTTGCCGGTGCCAATAACGGCCGAATCGTCGCTGCTGCTTACTTCAAAGGCAAAGCCAGCGGCGATAGGCCCGCCAACGCGCTGGTTGTTCCAGTAGTAGGTGTAGCTGCCATTGCCACCGCTGCCTTCGATGAATACGGTACGGAATTTGGCATTGGTTTCGCACCGTGTACCAGGCAGTGGGTACAGGTTTAGGGTAAGGGTGGGGCAAGTGGCTCCAGAGCAGCTGCTGTTGGGATTGGGGGAGCTGAGGGGGGAAACGGCCGTTCCCGTCACAATGGGCAGCGCGGCAAAATCACCCGACCAATCGAGGCGCGGGCTGTACACAAATCCTTTTTCGCCCGCTTCATTTTGCACATAGAGCCATTCCCCAAGCTCCGAGCGCCCCAAAATGGTTACCGTTTCATTGACGCTGATAAAGGTGATTTCCTGGGCGTTGCTGTCTGGCTCAGCATAGAGGCTGGAAGAGAGCAGCGCGGTTGCTTGGTGCAGTTCGGCAGCCGTGGATCTGGTTGCGGTAATCGTTGCGCTGATTCCTGTGGCTGCCATGGTTGGTTCGTTGGTTGGGGAAATGGTGGGGCTGGCAACGGCCGTTTCTGTGGGCAAGTTGGTTGGTGTCGGTGGCGGGTTGGTAGCGGTGTGGCTGGCAACGGCCGTTATTTCCAACGCAGGAACTGTTTCATTGTTGGTGATGCTGGCTGTACCAGTGCCCGTTTGCTGAGCCAAAACGGCCGTGCTGGATGCGTTCGCCAGGTATTCTGCATCGACACGCCACGGTTGCCCGGCGAGCAGCACCACAAACACCGTGGCCAACAAGGCTAGCCCGGCCAGCCACAGCGCTGGCCGTTGGGGAAGCTGAGCGAGTAGGGGGAGAAACGGCCGTTCAGCCGCTTCGGCCACTGCCCCAACACTTTTCCTGCTCCCAACCGCCGCACGCTCTTGTTCAATAACCTGCACCAGTTCGTAGTTGGGATTACAGGCAATCACCAGGTCAGACGCCTCCTGGTAGGCATAGGGTACCCATTTGCGCGGTACCTGTGATGGTTTGTCTGAGACTGTGGCGGTGAGCTGATGCTGAACGTAGGCAAACAAATCATCAATCGTGATCTTGCCATCATGATCAGAATCAGCCGCGCCGCTGAGCAGCCCCTGCACAAAATGTTCCGTAAACAGCGATGGCTCTGCTTGCCCCTGAACGCTATCCTTGGCCCAATTGTACTGTGTGCTGTCGTTAGCCGTCACCACCACCCGCTTAAAGCCATTATGGGCAAACGTGTCAGACGTATTAACATCACGTCCCACGGTTCCCGCAGACTCTGAGGGAACCGTGTCGCTGTAATAACAATCCATCACCAGAATCTGCTTTTCTGAGATGCTGTTATCCATTTCATCTGCGATGAAGCGGGCCGGAATGGCGGTGCCGCGCAGCAGTTCATGCTCTGTATCTTTGACGGTTAAATATAGTTGGCCCCGCGTGCCCAGGGCTGCATGCCCCATAAAGTAGAGCAGCAGTAAGTCGTCGCGGTTGCGGTCTGCGTAAAATTGGGAGATGGCTCGCCGCACGCCATCGGCGGATTCGTTGATGAGCGTGTTGACTTCCACAAAGCCGCCTACGGCCGGATTTTGCAGCACATAAGCCAGCGTGTGAATGTTGGCCGTTGGCTTGATGAGCTGAGACAGCGTCGGATCGTCATATTCGTAGTTGGCAATAATCAGGGCATACCGCTGGCCTGGTGCTTTTTCAGACAACGTTAACTTATGACTATCCCCCACCACTTGCGATACGTCTTGAAGGGCTTCAGCAAATTCAGCGGCCGTGCGGTACCGACTTTCTCTCTGCTTGGCCATTGCTCGCACAATGACCTCCTGGCAAGCGGTGGGCAGATTTGGCTCCATCTCTTGCAAGTTGGGCACCGGTTCAAACATATGCTTGACGGCAACAGCAATGGGCGTGTTTGTTTGGTAAGGGTGTTTGCCCGTCAGCATTTCAAAGAGGATGACGCCCAGCGTATAGATATCGGAACGGCCGTCTAGCTCTGCATCTCCCTGAATTTGTTCAGGACTCATGTAAGCCGGCGTACCAACGGCACCACCTGTGTCAGTGAGCTTGGTGTGCGCATATTTCAGCTTCGCCGTACCAAAATCAGAAATGTACGGCTCATTGCGCTGATCAAATAAAATATTGCTTGGCTTCAGGTCGCGGTGGATAACGCCATGAATGTGCACTTCATCTAGTGCGGGGGCCAGTTTAGCCATCATGCGGGCCGATTCAGCAATGGAAATGGCTCCTTGCTTGAGTCGTTCGGCTAAAGAGCCGCCAGTCATGAAGCGCATCACCAGGAAAGGCTGGCCATCTTCCTCGCCGAAATCATACACGGGTACAATAGCCGGGTGGTCTAAAGACGCGACAACTTTTGCTTCTCGTTCAAAACGACGACGGAAGGTAGGCTGGTGGAGTAATTCGAGAGGCAGCAGCTTAATGGCAACATCACGCTCAAAGCGTGGATCATGTGCCAGGTACACTGTTGACATCCCGCCACGACCGAGTTCTGCTTTGATTCGGTAACGACCGATCGTTTTAGGTATCATCATACAAAATTATAGTGAGGGCTTAAGGTTAGACACAATGGCTATTCTCGATTAATTCACGAAGATACTTAGTACATACGTCCTAACAAACGGCCGTAAATGGCAATAAGGCCAGAAACTTTGTGAGAATTTTATGTTACCCAGCAGGTCTTTGACAGCTACCACCAGTTTAAGTATGGTACTGTTACCTTAAGTTCATTATTGCTTCTTCAAAAATTGGAATCTCTCTGATATAATGCGAAAGATTATGTTTATAATAATCTGTGCAGATCTGCATTTTTGAGTGGTACCCCATTTGTTGGTGGGGCATTTTCTAGCGGAAGTTATGAGGGATGTGGCTTCCGTCCGGTAAATGAGGAGACATTATGCGTAAATTTTTGATTTTCATTTTACTTCTTTCGCTGGCAACGGTTGCCTGTGCCCAATTGCAACCCAGCAATACGGCCGTTGAAGATAACGAAGTGGCCCAAGAAACGGAAGCTGAAGAAGCCCCCCGTGTTGAAGTGACGGCTACACCTGCGTTGCCCCCCACCTATACGCCAGAGCCGGATGGGTTTGGCGGGCACATTTCGCCTGTAAGTACAAGGACAATGCATATTGTGCAAGCTGGTGAAACATTGGGCGAAATTGCCTCGCAGTATGGGGTGGACACCAAGTTTTTGGCCGATTCAAATCGAATTTATAACTACCATCTCATTGAAGTCGGGCAGGTGTTGTACATTCCGCCTTGTGAATAATTTCTAGCGCCTTGAACCAACAAAAAAAAGCCCTGGCGATGCAGCCAGGGCTTTTTTGCGTCAACTTAAACTTGTTTGAATTTAAGAAGGTGTTGCCTGTACGGCCGTTTCTTCCACATTCTTCAAAACAATGGCATCTTCTTCCACGTCGATGGTTACTACATCTCCATTGGTAAACCGTCCAGCCAATACAGCATCTGAAAGACGATCTTCAACCTCGGTTTGGATGAGGCGACGCAGGGGCCGTGCGCCAAATTCAGCATCGTAGCCGTGTTCACCCAGCCAATCTCTCGCCGTATCGCTGGCGGCAATAGAGAGTTCATGTTCAGTTAACCGATCGTTTACTTCGCCCAGAATAATGTCCACAATCTTACGGATATCTTCTTTGCTTAGTTGGCGGAAGACGACAATGCTGTCTACCCGGTTAATAAACTCAGGGCGGAACTTGCGCTTTAGCTCATCCATCAGCGTTTTGCGCATTTCTTTGTATTGTTCTTGTTCCAAAACGGCCCCATCACGCTGGAAGGCAAAGCCTAAATTCGGTCCGCGCCGGATGGTGTCGGCCCCAACGTTGGAGGTCATGATGATGATAGTATTACGGAAGTTGATCTTTTGGCCTTTGGCGTCGGACAAATGGCCTTCTTCCATAATTTGCAGCAAAATGTTGAAGGTTTCTGGGTGAGCCTTTTCGATTTCATCAAAGACGACGATGGAATACGGCCGTCTCCGCACAGCTTCTGTCAATTGCCCAGCATCTTCATAGCCAACATAGCCGGGCGGTGACCCGACCAGTCGAGCTACATTGTGCCGCTCCATGAACTCAGACATATCCAGCTGCACCAATGCATCTTCACTGCCAAACAAGAACTTAGCCAACGCTTTGGTAAGTTCAGTTTTGCCAACACCCGTTGGCCCTAAGAAAATGAAAGAGCCAATGGGGCGCTGTGGATCTTTTAACCCCGCCCGAGCCCGGCGTACCGCCTTAGCGATCGCTTCAATCGCTTCACCCTGGCCCACAATCTGCTTGCGCAAATCGGCTTCCATTTCTAGCAGTCGCGCTGATTCTTCTTGGGTGAACTGGTAGATGGGAATCCCCGTCCACATAGAGAGCACTTCAGCAATATCTTCAGCCGTCACGCTGACCGATTTTTCTCGTTCAGCACTGCCCGCACGAAGCTGATCCAACTGCCGCTGAATCTCTTCCTCGCGCTCATTGAAATGCATCACATCTTCCTCACGGCCTTCATCTTCAGCAATGGCGCGTTCGGTGCGAATGTCACGCAGCGTGTCGTAGGCTTCGCGGATGTCGGCTGGTTGTGGCACACGGTACATGCGGACCCGTGAGGCGCTTTCATCGATCAAGTCGATCGCCTTGTCTGGTAAGAAGCGCTCCGTAACGTAGCGGGTAGAAAGATTCACAGCTGCTTCAATGGCTTCTTCTGTGATGAATAGGTTGTGGTGCTTCTCATAGGCACCTTTGATGCCATGCAAAATTTCGATACTTTCTTCCGGTGATGGTTCATCTACGTGAATCGGTTGGAAGCGGCGTTCCAAAGCGGCATCACTTTCAATGTACTTGCGGTACTCTTCAAGCGTGGTTGCGCCGATGGTTTGCAGTTCGCCGCGGGCTAACGCCGGTTTTAAGATGTTAGCAGCATCAACGGAGCTACCTGCCGAACCGGCTCCAACCAGCATATGCACCTCGTCGATGAACAAGATAGCGTCACTGGATTTTAGCTCTTCAATAACGCGCTTAAGGCGCTCTTCAAACTGGCCGCGATACATGGTGCCAGCTACCAAACTGCCCACATCTAGCTGCAAGACACGCTTGTTATGCAGGATATCTGGTACACGGCCGTCGATAATCCGTTGAGCCAGGCCTTCAATAATGGCGGTTTTACCAACGCCGGGTTCACCAATTAGTGCCGGGTTGTTTTTTGTGCGGCGGGCTAAAATTTGGATAACGCGCTCGATTTCAGTGCTGCGGCCAATGACGGGGTCGAGCTTATTTTCTTCAGCCATGGCGGTGAGGTCGGTAGCCAGTTGATCAACCATTGGCGTTTTGCTCTTTTCCTTTTTAGCCGAGCGACGAGGCGGGGTGCTGCTGCTTTCGCTAGTGGCAACAGGGCTTTCACGCAGCATTCGGCGGGTTTGTCGCCGAATTTGCTCGGCGCTAATGCCAAATTTGCGCAGCACATCAATGGCCAGGCCTTCATTTTGTCGGGCCAGGCCAAGCAAGAGATGCTCGGTGCTGATGTAATGCTGCCCCATGCGGCGCGCTTCTTCAACAGCCAACTCAAGCACACGTTTGGTACTCGGGGAGAGTTCGATTTTTGTGAAAGGGGTTCTGGTTCCTGGGCCACCCGAAAGTCGTTCGACCATAGCCTGAACGCGCACAGCATCGAGGCCAAGTTCGCGCAATACACGTCCCGCAACACCGCCTTCTTCGCGGAGCAGGCCAATGAGGACATGCTCGCTGCCGATATAGTTATGATTTAATCGTTCAGCTTCTTCTTGTGCTAAACTCAAAACGCGCCTGGCGCGTTGCGTAAAACGTTCCCAATTTTTAGAGTTCACCCGTGCTCACCTCGGTTCTTGCCATTCGCGATTGCAGATTGGGTGAACAACTTTCCATGGTTAGTGGTTACGGCCGTTTGAAAAATTGCGGCTCCCCGCCACTTCCGACTAATCTTGGATAGTTGTTAATTTTTCCAGGTCTGCTTCAACGAATTTATCAGAAACAACTTGTTTAATACTTAAACCCAACTGCCGTTGGTCTTTGTCCACACGAATAATGCGGACGGTTACAGTTTGTGATGGTTGTACTACATCTCGGGGATGATTCACGTGATTCTCAGACAACTCTGAGATATGGATCAAACCTTCCAGGGCGTAGTCATCATCCAGGCGGGCAAATGCCCCATATTTTGTCAATTTGGTAATGGTTGCTTCAAGAAGCTGACCCACCTGATAGTACTCATCAATGATTGTCCACGGATCTGGTTCCAACCGCTTGAGGCTGAGGGCTAATCGTTCACGTTCTTCATCAATATTGAGAACGTAGACCTCTACTTCGTTGCCAACCTCTAAAATGTCCGCTGGTGCGTTAACTCGTTTCCAGCTAAGTTCAGAGAGGTGAACCAGGCCCTCAACACCGCCGACATCGATAAAGGCACCAAAATCTGCCAGGTTTATAACGCGTCCTTTTAGGACATGACCTTCTTCAAGATTGCTGAGAATTTCAGCACGTTTTGCCTGACGGGCTTCTTTCTCGGCTGCTCTTTCAGATAAGATTAAACGGCCTCGCTTACGATCCACCTCAATGACTTTGGTTTGAATAACATTGTTATTCTTCTGGCCTTCATGTTGACCGCGACGGCGGCTAATTTGTGAGTTAGGGATAAAGCCGCGCAGCTGACCCAACTTGACCAAAAGCCCACCTTTGTTCTGGCCAATGACTTTGCTTTTGTAAACGTCTTGCGAAGCTAAAAGCTCTTCTGCTTTATTCCAGTCCAATTCTTCGGCCGCTTTGGCGAAAGAGACAACCACATTGCCGTATTGGTCTTCTGTATTGACTACAAAAACAGCCACTTCATTACCAACGGCTAAAAGTTCGCGGGTGTCATCATCCATGTTCTGCAGCTCTGGACCTGAAATGACGCCTTCTGACTTGGCACCGATATCAATCAGGATTGCATTGTTACGGTGCTCAATAACCCAGCCTTGGCGTGTTTCACCAATTTTGGGTAAGTTTAATTCCTCGGCCAGGAGAAAATCCATTGGGTGGCTCTGTTCGCCCCCTCCTAAATTTGCTACATTGTTACTCAAAACTCTTCGTCCTCACTTTCAATTTACCACTTGGGCATTTTCACTGATTATACTGAGTTTAGGGTAGCTGGCAATATAACGTTACTCCTGTTAATGATGTTCCTATGGTGTCGGGGGGAATTGTGGTTGGGTGGCACACGGCCGTTTTCCATCTATACCTCATCCGTTTAAAAAAGTATCCACCTGACAAGCTTTGCGTTATGATTGTACCGATGAGACTGTTTGCTTGGCGGCAACGGCCGTTTTCTTCCTCACAGCCAATACTTTTTACCCTTTTGCTTTTTGTGGGGGCCTTGCTGTTTCGGCTGGTCGCTTTGGGTAATTATATTACGCCTGATGAACTAAATTGGGTTCATCGGTCTGTGATTTTTCATCAGGCATTTAGGCTGGGGGAGTGGGCCGCCACGCTGACGACCGGGCATCCGGGGGTGTTGACGACCTGGTTAGCGGCGCTTGGCGTTCAAGTTCAGCTTTGGTTACGGCCGTCTGACATCATAACGTACCAATGGATTACCCACCTCGCCTGGCTGGCCCCAGAAAATACGGCCGCATTTCCCCAATTGGCTACCTTTTTAAGCGCTGGTCGCCTGGCTGTGGCCGTGGCCAACAGTCTGGGGCTGGTTGCTATCTTCTGGCTGGGGCGGAAATTAATTGGCGACTGGCCCGCAGCCGTGGCCACTGGCCTGCTGGCGCTAGACCCATTTGTGGCGGGCCTT
The DNA here is from genome assembly GCA_016713825.1 of Candidatus Leptofilum gracile. Classification (GTDB taxonomy): domain Bacteria; phylum Chloroflexota; class Anaerolineae; order Promineifilales; family Promineifilaceae; genus Leptofilum; species Leptofilum gracile. Next base: position 259,474 of record JADJOJ010000012.1, read on the forward strand.
TCTGGCTTGCTCCACCTAGATGGCCTGATGACCACCTTCACCACCATTGCCCTGCTCGCTTTGGCTGTGGCCTTTACCCAGTTAGCCGGCATGAATCGCCAAGAAAATTCTTTTGAATCTGCAAAATCTGCGGATTTATATTCAAATCTGCGTTCATCCGCGTTTGTTCGCGCCCCATTTTTACTTACGGCCGTTTCCGGAGCCGCCGCCGGGTGTGCCATGCTCACCAAGTCGGTGGGGTTGGTGCTGCTGCCGTTTGTGGGGCTGGCTTTTGGCGTGGCGCTTTTATTTTGGCGCAGCCAGTGGCGGCCATTGGTGGCGTTGGGGCTGGTTTGGCTGGTTGCGATGGCGGCGGTTCAATTTGCCCTGCTGCCGGCGTTGTGGACCAATCCCGTTGGCAGTTACCAAACCATCATCGGCACCATTTTCCATGAGGCGGAGGAGGTGCTGCCGCCCATGTTTTTCCTGGGCAGCGTGCGCCAGGCCCCGGGGCTGCTGTTTTACCCGGTGGCGCTGCTGTTCCGGCTGAATCCGCTCATTTTGCTGGGTTTGCTGCTGGCGGGCTGGTTTGGCTGGCAAAATCGGGCTAGAAAATGGTGGCAACGGCCGTTTCCCCTCCTCACCATCACCTGGCCCCTCTTTTTCATTCTGGTGCTTACCCTGGCGACCAGAAAGTATGATCGGTACCTGCTGCCTGCGCTGCCGCTGCTCTTTTTTTGGGGGGCGCTGGGCTGGAGCCAGCTGGTGCAAAAACGACCGTCTCTCACCCGGCCCGTCACGATTGGTGGGGCATTGCTGGCGCTGGTGTATGTGGGAACGGCCGTTCCATACCTGCTCAACACCTACAATCCGTTGGTGGGCGGCACGTTTACGGCCCGCTACGTGATGCCGCTGGGTTGGGGCGAGGCCGTGAGCGCGGCGGCGCAGTGGTTGGCCGAACAACCCGGCGCGACCGAGAAAACGGCCGTTGCGGGCATTGGCCCCGCCTTTGCCCCATTTTTCCCTGGTAAAACCATTTTGCGCGACGGCGACAACTGGCGACAATCCGATTTTGTGGTGGAAACAGTTGGCGGCTATCAAGATTCTTTTTTCGGCGCGGCGCATTTGCGCCTTGATCAAACGCTGTTGCACGTGATTCGTTATGATGGTGCAGATCAGGCGTGGATTTTTGCCAACGACAATCCCGTCACGCCGGAAATTGCCTGGCAGCCGCAATCGAGCCAGTTTGGTGAACAGATTCGCTTGGTGGCGGCGGGTACGGCCGTTCACAATGATGCGCTCGACGTGTACGTGCAGTGGCAGCGGGTGCAGCCGGTAGACGGCCGTTTCAACGTCCAACTGCGCCTGCTGGATGAAAATGATCAGCTCTGGTCGCAGCTGGAAATGCCGCTGCTGAACGAAGTTTACTTTTACCCGCAAAATTGGCAGCCAGACGAGCAGCCCATTTGGCGCTATTCGCTCGATTTGCCACCCGGCCTGCCGCCTGCCACCTACCACGTTGAGCTTTCCCTGTTTGCAGATGAGAGTGGGGCGCTGCTGCCGGTGGTGGGGGCAGACGGCCGTTTCGCAGGCGTCGTGCAGTCCGTGGCGGAACTGGATTTGGCTCCGCCGTCGCTCTTCCAAACCGGGCCGCTGGCGCTGAGCGCGGCACCCAAACCGCTGTTGGCTGGCGCATTGTCTTTTTTGGGGCAAAACGAGTTGCCAGAGAGTGTCCTGACCGCCAGCCATTTTTCCGTCGATCTGTTTTGGCAGGGGATGGCCGATTTGCCCGCCAGCTTGCAGCTGCAATTTTGGGCAGGCGAGACACCGCTGGGCAGGCTGCCGCTTAGCCGCTTCGACACCGGTTTGTGGCAAACGGAGCAGGTGATCCAGGAAAAGTACCGCGTGCCCGTTCCGGCGGAATTGGCGGCGGGATTGTATGAATTGCAGGTAGAAGTTTTGGGCGGAGACGGCCGTTCCCTCACCAGCCCCCTCGCCTTAGGCCCAATTGAGGTGGTTTCGCCAGATCGCCTGTTTCGCTTGCCAGACGATGTGGGCCAACCCATTTGGCTGCGCTTTGGCGATTTGGTCAACTTGCGCGGGGCCGATTTGCAAACGCCAGCGGCAGCGCCGGGCGAACCTGTTCGGTTGACCCTTTTTTGGCAGGTAGCGCATCAGCCAGACGAAATTTTTTCCACCTTTGTCCATTTGGTAGGGCCAGATGGGCAAATTGTGGTGCAGGGTGACCAGTGGCCGGGCGGTTTGCCCAGCAACACTTGGGCCGCCGGGCAGGTGCTCATTGACCAGTACGCCATCCAACTGCCGCAGGATGCGCCGCTGGGCCGCTACCAAATTGTGCTGGGACTGTACGCGCCGGGCAACGGGCTGCGCCTGCCCCTGACCGCTGAAGATGGCGCAGCGCTGGGCGACCAGTTTGTGCTGCCGCTGCCGCTGGAGGTGGCGCAATGAGCCTGGTTGAGCAGCCGGGGGGCACGGTAAGGACACCGGCCACAGCCACTATTTTTAGCCGACGGCGCTGGCTGATTTTGCTGCTGCTGATTTTGCTGCCCGCCTTCTGGCTGCGCCTTTTTTTGCTGGATGGCCAAAGCTTGTGGTGGGATGAGGGCATCAGTTTGCATCTGGCCACCGCCAGTTTCGCCGAGATTGTGGCCAATCGGGCGGCCAACATTCACCCGCCGCTCTACTTTTTTCTGCTCAAAATTTGGGCGGCGCTGACGGGCACAACGCCGTTTGCGGCGCGTTATTTTTCGGTGCTGGCCAGCTTTTTGCAGGTGGCGCTGGTGTATGCGCTGCTGCGGGAGTGGTTTGGGCGGCAAACGGCCGTAATTGGCCTGGGGTTAACGGCCGTATACGCCCTCTCGGTGGTGTATGCTCAGGAGGTGCGCGTTTACGCTTTTTTGCCGCTGACCTACCTGCTGGTGTTGCTGCTGGCCCAGCGCGTGGCGTTGGCCCAACCGTCACGAGGTACCTGGCTGGCGTTGGGCCTGGCCGAATGGGCGGCGCTGCATCTGCATTACAATTCGCTCTTTTTATTGCTGGTAGTAAATGGCTGGCTGCTGGTTAACTTTTGGCGGCAATCCCAGTTTTGGCCCTGGTTCAAGGTGCAGGTGGCGGTGGGGTTGGCCAGCCTGCCGTGGGCCGTTGGCGTGCTGCTCAACTGGCCGGCTGTGCAGGCCGAGGCCCAGCTGACGGGTTTTGTGACGCAGCCGCCTGCGTGGTCGTTTGTGCTGCCGCAGGTGTGGGGCTTTCAGCTCACCGGGCTGGTGAACGTGTTTGGCGATGCGCGGGTGCAGCTGGCAGCTATTGGGCTGATGGTGCTGCTGCCGCTGCTGTGGCTGTGGACCAGTTTACAGCGGCCCGGCGGCTGGGGGCTGCGGCTGCTGGCGGTTTGGCTGTTGCCGCTGTTTTTGGGGCTGCTGCTCTGGTTTGGCCGCTCATTTTCCCATCCCCGCTACATCGGCATGTTTGCTTATGGGCTCATTTTGCTGCTGGCCTATTTGCTGACACCACGCCTGGGCGGGCGCACGCTGACGGTATTTTGGGCGAATGGGCTGCGGGTGGGAACGGCCGTACTCTTCATCGCGCTTAGCGGGTGGGGGTTGCAGCATTATTTCTTCGATCCCGCCTTTGCCAAAGACGATTTGCGTACCGTGGCGGCCGCTGTGGAAGAGATGGCCGAACCTGATGATTTGATTTTGCTGCCATACGCGGGCTATGCGTTCCAATTTGAACAGAAGGGCGACACGCCGGTGGTGGTGCCCGCCCAAGCGCGGCCAGATGCGCTGTGGCCCGGCCTGGCTGAATGGTCGGCCCAATCGCGCCGCCTGTTTCGTGTGTTAGACGAGGCGGATATTACCAGTTCGGCGGGGCTGCTGCCTTTTGCATTGGAATCGGGCGGTTGGTTGGAGCAGCGGCTGGCGTTTGATGGCCTCCAGGTGGCGGTTTACCAGCTGGAGGCGGCCATCGGCCCGCCCGATTTTGCACCGTTGGCGGCGCAATTTGGCCCGTTGCAGTTGACGGGGGTGTGGTTGGAGCAGGGGGCGGCGGCGGATACGGCCGTTACCCTGGCCCTGTCCTGGCAAAGAATGGAGACGCAGGCCCCGCTTTTTAACGTGGCGCTGCGGCTCACCGACAGCGATGGCCTTCCCCTGGCGCAGTGGAATGAACCGTTGGTCGATGCGCTCAACCGGCCAACGCTGGCGTGGCCGGTTGGTGAGCCGGTGATCACCTACCATCGCCTGCCGGTTGCGCCGGGCACACCGCCGCTTACGTTTACCGTAGACCTGTCGCTTTACACGGAAACGGAAGCGGGCATTTTGCCCGTTGAGCGCGTGGATCAGGCGGGGCAGCAGGTGGTTTTGGGCCAGGTCAGCCTGTCGCCGCCGGTTGGCGTGGGCAATCCCTACGAATTGGCCGATGCACTGCCCCCGTCGCCCACGCCAACTATTTTTGGCGATGGCCTGACTTTGCTGGCCAGCGGCGTGGACAGGCAAGAGATTGCGCCGGGGCAGTCGCTGCTGGTGGTGCTGAAGTGGCGCTCTGAGCAGGGCGACCTGCCCGCCATCGAACCGCGCGTGGCGCTGGTGCAGGGGGATGACGTGTTGGTCGAATTGGTCGCTGCGCCTGCGCTGGGGCGGTACCCGACCCAGTTGTGGCGGGCGGGCGAGGTGGTGGTGGAGCATCGGTTTTTGGCCATCCCGGCGGAGGCGGCAGGTTTGGCGCAGCTGGTGGTGGCTGTTGGGGAGGAGGCAACGGCCGTTACCAACATCACCATCACCGCCACAGCGCGGCAGTTTACCCAACCGCCTGTTGATGTGGCTGTTGAACAAAGCTTGGGAGATTCGGCCGTTTTGGTGGGGTACAGCTTGCCGCAAACCGAATTTTCTGGCGATGCGGCGCTATCGGTAAGCCTGGTGTGGCGGGCCGCTGATCTGCCGTTTAGCAGCAATTACGCCGTTTTTGTGCATTTGGTGGATGAGGCGGGGAACTTAATCGGCCAGCATGATGGCTTGCCCGTGAACGGCAGCCGCCCGACAACCGGCTGGCTGCCCGGTGAATATCTGGTTGATGTGCATGAGGTGCGGCTGCGCGATCCGTCGTTTGCCGGGCGTGCCAATCTGGTTGTGGGCCTGTATGATCCGGTAAATGGGACGCGGCTGTTGGCCGAAAACGGCCGTGACGCCATCCCCTTGTCAACAGAGATTATGATTTTATTGAATGAGTAAACGGCACTTTTTTTCCGCGCGCTGGGCGATTCGCCTGGCCTTGTTGGCGCTTTTGCTGGCGACTGTGCGGCATTATCAGTCGGCATTGCATTTTGGCTTTTGGTGGGATGATCCGGTTTGGTACAGCCACATGCCGGGGCGCAGTTGGTGGCAGCTGCTGCTGCCGATTCCTGAATTCCAATATTATCGTCCTGGGTCGATGCTCTACGTGAGCTTTTTCTTGCGTGATAACGGCACGTTCGACGTGTTTTTGCTGCATTGGCTGCAAATTGGCTGGCATTTGTTGCAGGTGGCGCTGAGTTTTGCCATTGTGCGCTTGCTGCGGCTGGGACGATGGCCAGCAATTTTTGTTGCGCTTTTGGTGGCGCTGTTTCCTTTTTCTTACCAGGCCACCGCCTGGGCGGCCCCGAACCAGCCGATGGCGGCGGCTTTTCAGGGTGCGGCCTGGCTGTTCTTTTTATTGGGCACCCGGCGGCGGCACGGTGGCTGGTATGGGGCCAGCTTGGCGCTGTTTTTTTTGGCGATGATGCTGCAAGAAAGCAGCGTGGCGCTGGCGTTTGTGCCGTTTTTGCTGCTTCTGGTGGTAAAAGTGGATGGGCAAAGTTGGGCGCAGGCGTGGCAACACGGCCGTTCCTGGCTACGGCATCCATTCCAAACCGGCTGGCTGTGGCCGCTGCTGTACCCGCTGGTGGCGCTGCTGTTTGTGGTCGGCTGGTCCCAGGCACCCCGGCAGGAGGGCATTACCGGGCTGATTTTTGAGGGGAGAACGGCCGTTTTCCTTTTGCAAAGTGTCGCTTATCCGCTGCTGGCCCGGCTGAATGGGTATGCGCCGGATCACCAGGTAACGGCCGTTGTTGTGTTGGCCATCGTGGTGTTCACGACGTGTGGGTTGCTCTGGCTGGCGGCGCGGCAAAAGCGCCTGGCGCTGGCGCTGGCCGGGCTGGGCTGGGCGGTGATGAGCCTGCTGCCCGCCATCGTGGGGCTGCGTTTTAGCTACGTGAGCCTGGCTCCCCGGCTGCTGCACATTGCCGCGCCGGGCATCGTGCTGCTGTGGGTGAGTGCGCTGTGGGGGCAAAACGGCCGTTCCTGGCTGGCCTGGCTGGGGCGATTGCTGCTGGTGGGCATTGCCTTGCAAAGCAGCCTGCTGCTGCGCCAGTTTGAGCCGCTCTACGCCGTGGGCACGGCGCATTTGCAGGCAACGATTGACACGCTGGCTGGATCGAACAACGGCCGTTTGCTGTTTATCAACTACCCCGACCGCTATGCCCCAAAACGGCCGCCGTTCCCGCTGGGCTACTGGGGCATGACGCTGGCCCCGGTGGTGGTTGAACTGGACGATTTTTTGCCGTTGGTCACCACGGCCACGGCCGAATCGGCCAGCTACAGCATGCCCTGGGTGGACCAGATGCGGCAGGCTGAGGTGTACGACGTGGATTTGCGCGGCGTCATCATCCAGCCGGATGAGCTGGCTCGCCTGGCCGTTGATTATGATGCGGTTTATTTGACGCGGTATGGGGCAGACGGCCGTTTTCAATTACAGGCAGTCGGCCGTTTGGCGGCGCTCAATTCGCAAGAGTGCGTGGCGGTTTTTGACGAGACGATTTGCCTGCAAGAAGTGGCGCTGCGGTCGCGGGCGGACCAGATGGAGGTGCGCTTAACCTGGTCCACGGCCGCGCCGCTGCCGCCGGAGTACACCGTTTTTGTACACCTGGGCCAGGCGGGCGTGCCCCCGATTGCCCAGGCCGATGGCGACACCTGGCTGGGCATGTTGCCCCTGGCGGATTGGCCGGTGAATGCGGCCGTTATCGACCTGCGCACCCTGCCGCGATTACCCAGAAGCGAACCGCTGCAAATTCGTATCGGGGTGTACAACCGGGTGAGTGGGGAAAGAGTGGCGGGGGTGGATGCGGGGGAACGGCCGTTGCCGGACAATGCGTTTGTGGTTGTGCCGTGAAGGGATAAAATGTTTTTCTAGTCGCAACTACGATTTTTCATAATCTATTCACCCATTTTGTAGTGGGTTTAATTCAAGATGTGATTGAGATGTGGCTTTTTTTCATTATCCTATTGCTTGTATTGCTCAACCACTTTTCAGATTTGCGCCTTCGAGACAAGATGTTGGCCGCTACGGTTCAAAAATCACCGATTGGGCAGGTTGAAATGTGGGTGAACGCAATGTTTAATCGGTACAAGCACGATGTTTTTTCCCGAAGACGGGATTTTTATGCAGAGCTGGTTTTCACCGAGAAGGCAATCATCATTTTTAGGATGCTCAAGTTGGGTCCGATCAAACTTCGCAGCAACATGCTTATTTTGGCCAAGAATTTCGACGACATACCGCAAGTTGATGGTTTTTGGTACTGGTTACAAACGGGTATGTTATATCGAATCAATTCAATTGTGATAGACGGCCGTAGCATACTGCTGGAATGCACTTTAACCATGCCGCCCGGTAGCATATGTAATCGAACCATCCTGCACAAATTCTTGCTTGCAGATTTGCGAGACAATAACGCTTACAAAAATGTCTTGCTGCTGCATCGCCATATTTCTCAGAAGATGCCATCCACTTTTTAAGGTGTGCTGAAAGATCAAAAATTGCGCAGATTGTTCAGAAAAAATCTGTCAATCTGCGCAATCTGTTGATTAAAAACTTGGTGTTGTTAGAACAACCCAACCACCTTGCCAGTTTCCAAATCCAGGTCAACGTCGTAGAAAGACGGCCGTGTCGGCAACCCCGGCATCGTGCTCATCGTGCCCACCAGCGGGTAGAGGAAGCCCGCCCCCACGCTGGCCCGAATCTCCCGAATCGGCAGCGTAAAGCCGGTCGGGCGACCCTTCAGGTTGGCGTCGTGGCTCAGGCTGAGGTGTGTTTTCGCCATGCAGATCGGCAATTTGTCGAAGCCCAGCCGATTGTAGTCGGCAATTTGCTCTTCGGCCTTCTCGGAATATTCCACCCCGTCTGCCCCGTAAATCTCTTTGGCAATCGTCTCGATTTTCTCTTTGATGGAGATTTCCAGCGGATAGAGGAACTTGAAGTTGCTCGGCTTTTCGCAAGCGGCCATCACCGCCTTGCCCAATTCCACCGAGCCTTTGCCACCTTCGGCCCAATGGTTGCTCATCACCGCATCTTCCGCGCCCGCTTCGATGGCGATTTTGCGCACCAGGGCTATTTCGTTGTCCGTGTCGTCCTTGAACTTGTTCACGGCGACGACCACCGGAATGCCAAAACGCAGCGCGTTTTCGATGTGAGCCACCATGTTGACGCAGCCCTTCTCCAGCAGCTCCAGATTTTCTTCCGTGTAAGCCTGAGCGAGCGGCTTGCCCGCCACCACTTTGGGGCCGCCGCCGTGCATCTTCAGGGCGCGAATGGTGGCCACCAGCACCACCACGTTGGGCACCAGCCCGCTGTAGCGGCACTTGATGTCGAAGAATTTTTCCATGCCGATGTCCGCGCCAAAGCCGGATTCCGTTAACACGTACCCATCTGGCCCAACCAGCTTGAGGGCAATCTGATCGGCCACGATGGAGCTGTTGCCGTGGGCGATGTTGGCAAACGGCCCGGCGTGAATCAGCGCCGGGGTGCCTTCCAGCGTTTGCATCAGGGTGGGCATGATGGCGTCCTTCATCAGCACGGTCAGCGCGCCGCCCACGCCGAGGTCGTCGGCGGTGATGGCGTCGCCCGCTTTGCTCTGGCCGATGACCATGCTGCCCAACCGCTCACGCATATCAGCCAGATCGGTGGTGAGGGCCAAAATGGCCATGATTTCGCTGGCCACGGTGATGTCGTAGCCAGTTTCGCGCTCGAACTTTTCTTGCGGGCCACGGCCAATGGTGATGCCGCGCAGGAAGCGGTCGTTGGTGTCTACCACGCGCCGCCAGGTGATCGTTTCCGGGTCGATGTCCAGCCGGACAAATTTGCTGATTTCAGCTTCGGTCAGCTCGTTGGGATCGGTTTTGTCGATGCCCAATTTTTTGAGCCGCTTGATTTGCACCGGGGAGATTTTGCGGCTGCCGTCTTTGTTTTCCGGGAAGAGGGCTTCAAAAAGACGGCCGTCATCTTGATACGATTCATGGTGAATGCGCACGTCAATCGCCGCGGCCAGCAGGTTGTTGGCGGCGGTGATGGCGTGGATGTCGCCCGTCAGGTGCAGGTTAAAATCTTCCATGGGGATGATCTGGCTGTAGCCGCCACCGGCCGCGCCGCCCTTGATGCCAAAGGTTGGCCCCTGGCTGGGTTGGCGAATGCAGGTGAACACTTTCTGGCCCAGATGGGCGCCCAACGCCTGGCTGAGGCCGACGGTGGTGGTGGTTTTGCCTTCGCCCAGCGGGGTGGGGGTGATGGCGGTGACGTCGATGTATTTGCCGTTGGGCCGGTCGGCCAGGCGCTCCCGCACGGAGAGCTTGATTTTGGCTTTGTCGATGCCGTAGGGGACCAACTCTTCCGGCAGCAGGCCAACTTCATTGGCAATTTGGGTAATGGGCAGGGGGGTGGCCTCCTGGGCGATGTCGATGTCGCTGGGAACGGCCGTTTTTAAATTCGTTAGTTTATGGGGCATAGTGGTTTCACTCCTTAAAAATATGAGACGCTAAAGCGTTTGTGGGTCACGGTTATGCGTAAATTTATCAGACAAAATTTGTCAGACAAATTTATGGCCAGAGTGTGCCAAATTTTGGCAGGTCGCCAAGTGACAAATGTCAATAGTTTTAATGGTTTTTGGCTTACGATTCAGCGCGGCGGCGGCGGCGTTCCCGACGTGGCCGTGCGCCGCTTTCCCCTTCCTCCCCAGCCGGGCGATTGGCGATGATCCAGCTGGTGCAGTTTTCGTCGTTGCCCATCATCACATCGGCCACCATAATGCCTTGCTTAATTTCATGCTCCAGCGGGTTGGTGATGGCCGAGGTGAGGCCGTGGGAGATGGCCATCGCCAAAAAGTGGGCGTTGAGCGGGGCGCGGTTGGGCAGGCCAAAGCTGACGTTGCTGGCGCCGCAGCAGGTGTTGACCTTCAGTTCGGTCAGGCAGCGATGCACGATGCTGAACACCTGCCGCCCAGCGTAGCGCATCGCCCCAATGGGCATGACCAGCGGGTCGATGAGCACGTCTTCGCGGGGAATGCCGTAATCCATGGCCCGCTCCACAATCTTTTTGGCCACGGCAAAACGGACGTCGGGGTCTTCGGAAATGCCGGTTTCGTCGTTGGAGATGCCGATGACGGCCGCGCCATACTTTTTGATGAGCGGCAGCACCACTTCCAACCGCTCCTCCTCGCCGGTGACGGAGTTGACCAGCGGCTTGCCTTCGTAGGCCGCCAGGCCGCTTTCTAGCGCGGCGACGATGGAGGAGTCGATAGAGAGCGGCACGTCCACCACCGACTGCACAATTTTGATCGCTTTGGCCAGGATGGCGGGTTCGTCGGCCAGGGGAATGCCGGCGTTGACGTCTAGCATGTGCGCGCCCGCCTGCACCTGGGCGATGGCGTCGCTGATGACGCGGTCGTAGTTGTCGGCAGCCATTTCGCGGGCCAGGGCTTTGCGCCCGGTGGGGTTAATGCGTTCGCCGATGATGGTAAACGGCCGTTCTGGCCCAATGATCACGGTTTTTGTTTTTGAACTGATTATGGTTTCCATGGTTTCCTTTTTGGGAGATTGGAGATTGGAGATTTTGGGTAAACGCAACCAATCTCCAATCTCTAATTTCCAGTTTCGTGTTTTCTGTGTCGCATGCGTGCCTTCTCATGCCCGCTGTCGTACCCCATCTGCATGGGGCGCGGGAGTAGGCCAGCTTCTTGAATGATTTCGGCCACCAGCTCCTCTTGCCGGTAAGCCATTACGTGTACCCCAGAGACGCCTTCAATTTCGCGCACCTGCTGGATGATTTCAATACAAATTTGTTTGCCTTCGGCCAGCTTTTTCTCTTTGGGCGTTTTGCGTAGCCGCTCCACCACGGCATCTGGGATGTGAACGCCGGGAACTTTGGTGCGCATGAATTCGGCCGTTTTTTCTGAACGCAGCGGCCCAACGCCCACCAAAAAGAACACCTTCTCGTGCAGGCCCAGGTCGCGCACCCGCTGCATAAACGTTTGGAAGCGGGGCAAATCGAAGCAGTATTGTGACTGGATAAAATCCGCCCCGGCCTCGATTTTTTTGGCCAGGCGCAGCGGTCGCCAGTCGAACGGCTGCACGAAGGGGTTGGAAGCGGCGCCCAAAAAGAGGCGTGGCGGTTCGGTGAGTTTACGGCCGCTTAAAAACATTCCTTCATCACGCATAATTTTGGCGGTGCGCAGCAGTTGGATGGAGTCAAAGTCGAACACGCGTTTGGCCTGCGGCTGGTCGCCCGCCGTCACATCATCCCCGGTGAGGCAGAGCACGTTTTTGACGCCCATCGCCGCCGCGCCGAGCAGGTCGCCCTGGATGGCGATGCGGTTCCGGTCGCGGCAAGAGACCTGGAAGATTGGTTCGTACCCGGCGCGGGTGAGCAGGGCACAGATGGCCACGCTGGACATGTGGCAGTGCGCCCCGGAGGCGTCGGTGGCGTTGATGCCATCGCACACTTCAGATAGCACCAGGGCGGCTTCGTACACTTTTTGTGGGTCGGCGCTGTCGGGTGGGTTTAATTCGGCCGTTACGGCAAAGCGACCAGAGCGAAGGACACGTTCAAGGCGGCTGCCGGATTTGTATTCTGTCATTTGTTATCCGCTATCCGTTATTGGTAATCGGTTATCGGTAATCAGTATTCAGTAATCAGTAATCCGTATTCAGTAATCGGTAATTGGTAATTGGTAATTGGAAAACTAATTACCGATTACCGTTATTTCCGTTACGCCGACCCAGCCCTTCGGCGTGGCCATGTCTACACCGGTGAGCATGGTGATCCAGGCAGATTCGCCTTCGAGTTGGCGGTTGACGGGGGGCTGAATCCACAAAATTTCATCGCCGTAGCTGGGCATTTGGCGGGAGCGTTCAAATGCTTGCACCCAAATGCAGCGCATGTCTGGCTTTACTTCGCAATGGCCGTTGGCGCGGACGCCGCCGCAGGGGCCGTTGCGCAAATTTTTGGGGCAGCTCATGGGGCAGGTCATGCCCGTGGAGTGGAGGATACATTGGCCACACATGCGGCAGTCGAAGATGGCGCTTTTGCCCCATTCTTCTACGCCTTTAAGCCAGCGGTTGGCCCGCTCGTAGCCGAATCGTTCAATGATGGGTTGTAGGGTGGATACGGCCGTATGCGTTGCGCCATACACTTTTTCCAAAAAAGCGGGATGGTTTTGCAGACGACGCAGCAGTCCCATGATTTACCTCTTCATTTTGTTGGTTTATTTTGATCGAGATTGGAGCGTAGGATTGGCAAATTTCGGGGCTTTAAGATTTGGCGGGGTTGCCCTGTTTTTTGCACCGAATTAGCCCCAATTAACGCGAATTTTTGTGGTAATTCGCGTTTCGTTGCAAATCCCCTGATTGACGGACAAATCTCAGATTTCTACCGGAGAGGGCGCAAAGGACGCAAAGATTTCTCTTTTCTTTGCGCTCTCCACGTTCTTTGCGGTTAAATAAGTTTTGTCGGTCAATCAGGGCAAACCCCAGGAAATCCCAAAGAGCCCAGACTTCTTAATCGCTACTCTCCAACCTCCAATCTTTTGGTTACCCTTTGGCTTGACGAATTGTCATGAACTTTTTGGCGGTTTCAACAGCCACGGCCGCATCCCGGCAGTAGGCGTCTGCCTCAATGTCTTCGGCAAATGCTTCATTGAGCGGTGCGCCGCCGACCAGCACCGTAATTTTATCGCGGATGCCTTCTTCCTTGAGGGCGTTGATGACCACACGCATGTACGGCATGGTGGTGGTGAGCAGGGCGCTCATGCCCAGGATGTCTGGGTTGTGTTCTTTGATGGCCGCAAAATAATCTTCTACTGAGTTGTTGATGCCCAGGTCGATCACTTCAAAGCCAGCCCCTTCCATCATCATGCCCACCAGGTTTTTGCCGATGTCGTGGATGTCGCCCTTGACGGTGCCAATGACCATGGTGCCCATTTTGGGTGCGCCGGTTTCGGCCAGAAGCGGCCGTAAAATGGCCATCCCCGCCTTCATTGCCTTGGCCGCCATCAGCACTTCAGGCACAAACAGGATGCCATCGCGGAAATCTACCCCGACGATGTCCATGCCGGCTACCAAACCTTTGGTCAAAATTTCATAAGGGCCGATGCCTCGACTGAGGGCCTCGTTGACTTCTTCTTCAATTTCTTCGGCGTACCCATCGTACAAATCTTCATGCATGAGCTCATACAGCTCATTGATTTCCAGTTCTTCGAGGATGATATCCTCTTCATCTTCGCTCATAACAATGTCCTCTTTGGTTGATGAGATTGGCGAGTAGAGATTGGAGATTTTGGACGTTTAGTTCCTCATCTCTGCTCTCTAATCACCACTCTCCGGTTTTTTAGCTTTACGGCGGCGTCTTCGTTCTGGACGGCCGTTTCCATTCAACTCAATTTCCGGGTTGGCTTCCGGCAGCAGCCCGTTCAAATGGGGGAACGCGTCTGTGGCGTGGGGGATATGAATGGCGCCCACAAATTCGTGTTGGAAATCGGGGTGAACGGCCGTTTCCACATACCGCACCCACTCCGCAATGCGCTGCGCCTCGGCCCGTTTGTGCTTGTTTAGCAGCGCAATCCTTGCGCCGTCGCCAGCAGCGTTGCCAACGGCCGTTACCTTCTCTAAATCACAGTCGGGAATCAGGCCCAAAAGCATCGCATATTTGGGATCGATGTAGCTGCCAAACGCCCCGGCCAGCACGATGCGATCCACGCTTTCTAGCCCGGCCTCGTTCATCAGCAGCTTGGCCCCGGCGTACAGCGCTGCTTTGGCCAACTGAATGCCGCGCACGTCGTCTTGCGTCACCACGATGGGGCTGCCCGTGGTTGTCTGTTCAGCGGTGGCCAAAATATATTCACCCCGCTTCTCGTCCCAGCGGATGCGCTCTGACCCAAGATTGGGGTTGAAACGGCCGTCTGGCAGCAAAATCCCCGCCAAAAACATCTCAGCCACCACCTCAATGATACCCGATCCGCAAATGCCCGCCGCTAAATGCTGGGGCTGCGCCTCTGCCGGGAACTGCGGCCCGATTTGCCAACTGTTCGACCAGGTTTCCTCGCCAATCACCCGGAAGCGCGCTTCTAACGTTTCTGGGTCGATGCGCACCCGCTCAATCGCCCCTGGTGCGGCCCGCATGCCAAACCGGATTTGCGCCCCTTCAAACGCTGGGCCAGTGGGGCTAGAGGCGCTCAGCATCCATTCCTTGTTGCCCAGCACAATTTCGGCATTGGTGCCCACGTCCACCAGCAGCGTCACCGCTTCCTGGCTGTACGGCTCCTCCGCGATGAGCGCGGCGACGTTGTCTGCCCCCACGTGGCCTGCTTCGGCGGGCAGCACGTGTACGTTGGCGCTGCGGTGCAGCCGCAGGCCCAGCTCACGCGCTTTTACGTCCATGCTGTCCCGGTTGGCCAGGGCAAACGGCGCCCCGCCCAGCTCCACCGGGCTGATGCCCAGCAAAATGTGGGTCATGGTGGTGTTGCCCACGAACACTGCTTCCTGAATTTGCCGCTGGCGAATGCCAGCTTCGCGGGCGGTGCTGGCGGCTAAACGGTTGAGGGCGTCGATTACGGCCGTATGCATCTTCTCCAGCCCATCATTGTGCATCATCGCATAGCTGACGCGGCTCATCAAATCTTCGCCATAGGTCACCTGCGGATTCATCATCGACTCCGTGGCTAAAATTTCGCCCGTGCGCAGGTCACACAAAAAGCCGGCAATGGTGGTGGAGCCGATGTCCACCGCCAGCCCGTAAACCCCTTCCTGGTAGCCGGGCTGCACGTCAATCACTTCCCGGTCTTGCCACAGCGTCACGGTTACGGCCCATTTGCCGCTGCGCAAATTGGCTTGCAGATCGCGCAGCACGGGCAAATCAATCGTCAGATTGTGCAAATCCCATTTATCCGCCAGCGCTTCTTGCAACCGGCCCCAGTCGCCACGATGTTCGCCGAGAACGGCCGTATCCACTTCCACAAAAACCTGCCGCACGGCTGGGAAAAGCGCAATCACGCGATTCGTGGCCGCTTTGCGCACCACCTGCTTGTGCGCCCGGCTCTCTTCCGGTACAAAAATCAGCGCATCAGCCACAATGTGGGCATTGCAGGAGAGCCGACAATCCAAACTTTCCAGCTTTTCCAGCAGGCGCGTTTCCTCTTCGCTGGGCGGGGAGAGATGCGTCTCTGCCGAGGTGATACCATGCTTGGCAAACTGCCCTTCTTCCACGCGGATGCGGCATTTGTTGCAGGTTAGCCGTCCGCCGCAGATGCTTTCAATTTCCACACCCAGCTGCCGCGCCGCGTCCAAAACCAGCGTGCCCGCAGGCACCCGCCCCCGCCGCCCCGACGGCATGAAGATGACAAGCGGCTCGTTGTTGCTTCGATCAGTCATCATCATTCACTAGCCTGGGGCTTAAGCCCCAGGTTAAATGCGGTTTGCCGCCAATCAATCTTGGCAAATTGCGTATCCAATTCAGCCGCCACCGCGTTGGCCACCGCCTCAGGCGTGCCCTCGCGCTCTTCCGGTTCGCCCCAGCGAAACCCATCCAGATACGCATCCGTACCAGTCAGTTCTGCCGCCATCGCCGCGTTATCTACCGCCACCTGAAACCGCTGGGGCAGCTCAATGCTCACCCGGTCACGCCGTCCGCCTGCGCGCACCTGCACCGGAATATCATGCCAATACATCACCTGAAACTTCGCCATAAATGCAATTTCCACCTGTTTGTCAAAAAGTAACTATGCAGACCCCAACGGTTTTGACTCGATGAGTTTGTCTCTGAAAGTTGCTCGCCTTTAGGGGCTTGCCAGATAACTTGAATAGTCACATCATAAAATAAAGTTATCGTTTAGAGAGCCATACAAACCTGTCATTTGGTATGAAGCGCAGCAAAACCTCATCTACCAAAAGCGATTTGTTTGCGCGCAGGGGCGTTGGCTCTACCCAGCCAGACAATTCTACAAAGTTAAGCTGCTTCTGAAGCGATATCTTGATTCACAAAACAGAGATTGTATCAATCGTCACAATCTTTGCCGAAATTTATTCATTTGAGCAGGTCATTGTGGCAAAGGCGAGAATTGATTTGCCAACCCGGTTGTAGGTGCCTGCCTGCGTAAGCCTGACGGTGCTAACTACTTTTTCAATTCTGCAATCAAAGCTGGCAGCACTTTGTGCAGGTCGCCGATGACGGCGTAGTCGGCTTTGGTCATCATGGGGGCTTCGGGATCGGTGTTGATGGCCAGGATTTTCTTGGAGCCTTTGCAGCCGACCCAATGTTGAATCGCCCCGCTGATGCCGCAGGCGATGTACAGATCGGGAGCGATGCGGGTGCCGGTTTGGCCGACCTGGTCGGCGTGGGGCCGCCAGCCCAGGTTGGTAGCCACGCGGGAACCGCCCACCGCGCCTCCCAGCAGCCCGGCCAGCTCATCCAACAGGCCGAAGCCGTCGGCGCTGCCCACGCCACGGCCGCCGCCCACCACCAGCCGCGCCTCGGCCAGCGAAATTTTGCCCGCTTCGGGCGCTTCGCGGCTGTTAACGCGCACGCGGAAAACTTTGTCATCCAGTTCGGGGGTGAACGTTTCTATCGTTACCCCGCCCCTTGGTGATTCGCTCACTGGCTGCACCAGTGGGGCGACGGTGAGCAACTTGATTTTGCCGTGTAGTTTGGCTTCTTCAAACAGGCTGCCGCCCCAGCGCACGCGAGTGATGGCATAGCTGTCGCCCACGGTTACCTGGGTGACGTTGGCGGCCATTGGCAAATTGAGCCGGGCGGCGATGTGGGCCAGTAGTTCGTTGCCCCGGTCGGTGCCGGTGGCCATGATTGCTTTGGGGGCGTTGGCGCTGGCGATTTGGACGACGGTTTCGGCCCACGCTTCGGGCGCGTACTCGTTTAGCCGATCGTGGCTGGCGATGATGGCGTGGCTGACGCCGTAAGCGGCGAGGGTGTCTGCCAGGTGGGTGGAGATGGTGCCGATGAGAACGGCCGTTACCCCCACACCCTCATCCGCCGCCACCTGCCGCGCCAGCGTCAGCATCTCCAAGGATTGGCTATTTAACGCTCCCCGGTCGTGTTCAATTATTCCTAGTATCATGTTGCCTCACGAAAAATTAAACGTGGCACACAAAGGTAAACAAAGAACGACGAAGTTCCACAGAGATTTGGGCAGAACGTTTTGGATCTTCGTCAAGAAATGTGCCTGACAAAGATCCTTTTAGATCTTTTTTGTTGATAATTGTTGATATTTATTGAATATTGTTGAAATCATAGCATGTTCAATAAGAAACGTCAAAAAAGTAGGGTGTGATCTGGTTGCCCTATTGCTTGCCAGGTGTTTATCATTTTCGGCCCGCAGGATTCTGGTTCTGGTACGCTTTTTTCGGCTATTGTCTCGACCCGGGGCAGTGGGAGCTGCGCACCTTTTGCAGCTGCTACCCTACAAACTTGAGCTCGCGCAATAGCTCAATGATTTTTGGCACAACGGCCGTTCCTTCCCCCAACACCTCGGCAGATTTGCTTTGCTCTGGTGGGGTGACCAGCCTGACCATTTCCAACCCGCCGCCCATCTTCTCTGGCGTGCTGGTGGCCAGCGGCTTCTTTTTGGCGCGGAGCCGCCCCGGCACGGACGGGTAGCGGGGCAGATTGATGCCTTCCTTCACGGTGACGACGGCAGGCAGCGGCAGTTCGTAAATTTCAAAGCCGCCGCCTGCTTCGCGCTTGGCCGTGGCGGTGTCGCCGTGAATCTCCAGCGCTTTTACACCGGTCACGCAGGGCAAATCCAGCGCATGCGCCACGCGGATGCCCACCTGGTAGCCGCCGCTGTCGGCCGCCTCATTGCCAAACAGGAGCAAATCGAAGGGGTTTTCGGCCGTTTTTATGGCATTGACGATGGCGTTGGCGGTGGCCATCGGCTCCCATTCGCTGCCGTCGGTTTCCAGCAGAATGCCTTTGTCCGCACCCACGGCCATTGCGTCCCGAAGCTGCTGGGTGGCTTCGCTGCCGCCCAGCGTGAGCACCGTCACGTTGCCACCATGTTTTTCCACAAGCTGCACCGCCTCTTCCACCGCGCACTCTTCGTGCGGGCTGACGGTAAAGCCCAAATTGCGCGTCTCAATCGCCCGCGCATCCTCCGTGAGCACAATTTTGGCTCCGGTGGTGGGGACGCGCTTGACGCAAACTAGAATGTCCATCTTCTCATCCTTCCAAGTGCCAGGCACGGGGCAGCAGGTCGCAGAATGGCCAAAACCGTGCGCCCCGTGCCTGGCACTGCATCGCACTTACGCCTTCATTCTCTCATTATCCGGATCAAACAGCGGCCGACTGCCAGCCACCGCCACGGTGACTGGATACAGCTCGGTCATGTACTCAACCGCCAGCTGGGTGCCTTCTTGGGCCAGCTCGGTGGGCAGGTAGGCGAGCAGGAGGTGCTTACCGACGGATGGGCCTGCGCCAGCGCTGGTGACGTAAGACGGCCGTCCCTTCCCATCCACAATCCGCTGCCCGTCTGGGGTCACAATTGGCTCGCCGCCGTTCATGTATCGCTTGATGCCGCTGGCGGAGGTGTGATCATCCACCGTGAGCGTGCACAAAACGGCCGTTGGCCCTGCTTCCCGCGCTTTCAGGTACGCTTTTTTGCCGATGAAGTTGGCCTTTTTCACCAGCCGCCGATCTAGCCCAGCCTCGACGGGGGTGTATTCCCCTTCCAGCTCATGACCCATTAGGCGATACCCTTTTTCCAGGCGGCCGGTGGTGCCGTAAACGCCAATCCCAACAGGGACGATGCCAAATTTTTGCCCCGCTGCCCAGAGCGTATCCCACAGCTTGAGGCCGTGCTCCATGTTGGTAGACAGCTCCCAGCCCAGTTCGCCCACGTAGGAAATGCGGAAGGCGGTGACGGGCAGGCCATTGATGATGAGATTTTGCACGGTGCCGTAGGGAAATGCCTCGTTGGAGACGTTGTTGGCGGTGACGGCTTGCAGCACGTCGCGGGCGTGTGGCCCCCACAGCCCCACGGTGCAGATGGCGGAGGTGAGGTCGGTAAAGCTGACGGAGCCATCTTTGGGCAGGTTGTCTTTGAACCATTTTTTGTCGCGCCCGCCGTCGCTGCCGCCGGTGATGATGCGGTATTTGTTTTTGGCCAGGCGCAGGATGGTGAGGTCAGATTTGAAGCCGCCGTGT
Source organism: Candidatus Leptofilum gracile (assembly GCA_016713825.1). Classification (GTDB taxonomy): domain Bacteria; phylum Chloroflexota; class Anaerolineae; order Promineifilales; family Promineifilaceae; genus Leptofilum; species Leptofilum gracile. The sequence goes on from JADJOJ010000012.1 coordinate 278,956, forward strand.
GGGTTGAGGATGGGGGTGTAGACGCCTTGACCGACGGGCACATCCATCTTGTTGACGGCCATTTTTTCGATGTAAGCCACCACGCCGGGGCCTTCAACGTCGAATTGGGCGAAGGCGGTGAGGTCTACCATCGCCACGTGGTCGCGCATGGCCAGATGTTCGGCGTTGATGATGGGTGACCACCAGCGGGCGTCCCACTCATGCGGCCGTTCCTGCACTTTATCTTTGTACTCATCCAGCAGTTTGGCATTGCTGTTGTACCATTGCGGTCGTTCCCAACCGGCCGTCTCAAAAAATTCGGCCCCCAGTTCAACTTCGCGGATGTAGAATGGGCTGACGCGGACGTTGCGGTTGGAGGCGTACTGTTCGCGGGGGTGGACGATGCCGTACGTTTTGTTGAACGCTTCGGAGGTGCGGGCGTTGATGTGGTGGGTGGAACGGCCGTAATCATAAAACCGCGCCACGTCCGTCCCGTGAATATCAATCTCTGAAGCGCCGTGGGTGAACCATTCAACGGCCGCTTTGGCAAAACCGGGCGCTTCTTTAATCCAGATCGCCGCCACCGACCACAAATTTTTCACCTCCACCGTCTCGCCAATGATTGGTGCGCCGTCTGGGGTGAGGGAGAGCAGGCCGTTGATGGCGTGGCGGATGCCCGCCTTCTCGTCGCCCAAAATTTCGGGCATCAGCTCCAGCGCTTGCTCCAGCTGCGGCTCAAAATCATCTTCGGTAAACGGCAGCTCGGTGGGCGACATAGCCGATTCTTCAATGGAAGGAATCTCCTTGGCGTCCATCAAAATGGGGCGATGGGCGTAGGAGCCCACTTCCATGTCGTTGCCGTTTTGCCGCTCATAGCAAAACGTATCCATGTCGCGCACGATCGGGTATTCAATTTCGCTGCTGGTTTGCTCCAACAGCGCCAGCGGCCCCACGCTGATCATCTGGTGCACGGCGGGGGTGAGCGGGATTGTCGCTCCGGCCATTTCTGCCAGTTTGGGGCTCCAGCAGCCGGTGGCGATCATTACATATTTGGCTTTGATGGTGCCCCGATTGGTTTTGACGGCTTTGATTTTGCCATTTTTAACAACCAAATCTTCAATTTCCGTGTTGGGAAACACCTGCAACGCACCTTGTTCGAGGGCGTATTCGCGCATCAGCGTGCCCGCCCGCAGCGAATCCACCACGCCGACGCTGGGCGTGTAAAAGCCGCCCTTGATGACGCTTTTGTCCAGGTAGGGCACCAACTCTTCAACCTCATCGGGGGTGATGAGTTTGGCTTCCACGCCCCACGCTTTGGCCGAGGCCATGCGCCGCCGCAGCTCTTCCATGCGCTCGTCGGTGCGGGCCACTTCGATGCCGCCGCTTTCGGTGAAAACGCCCAGCTCTTTGTACTGGCGCACGCTGTCCAGGGTGATCATGGTCATCTCTTTGGAATGGTCTACGGGGAAGATGAAGTTGGAGGCGTGGCCGGTGGAGCCGCCGGGGTTGGGCAGGGGCCCTTTGTCTAGCAGCACAATGTTCTTCCAGCCGTGTTTGGCCAGGTGGTAAACCAGGCTGTTGCCCACAATCCCCGCGCCGATGACGACGATTTTTGCTTTTTTGGGTAAATCACTCATGTTTGTAGCTCCTTAGCTATTAACCTCCCGGAGGTTCAAAACCTCCGGGAGGTTGGTTACAACGTTTCTAATTTTTGCAATCAACAGATTTCGCAGATTGAAAAGATTTTTATCTGGTTAATCTGCGAAATCTTTGATGGTTAATACTCCGGTTTTATCTCTTCTTTGCGTTTAGCGATGAACGCTTGCAGGGCTTCGTCGGTGGCGGGGTCGAGGGTGGGGGGTTGGTATTGGCGGAGGAGTTGTTTGTAACGGCCGTTTGCCTTCTCCGTCGCCGTTATTCCCCCCTCGTCCCGCCACTGCTCAAACGAGTTGTAATCAAAAAAGTCGGAACGATGGAACGCCCCGCGGAAATGGGCCATGGTGTGCGGCGTGCCCAGATGGTGCCCATCGGTGGGCACCGTACGCAGCGATTCCATCGCCATCCCCTCGTCGGACAGGTCCAGCCCCTTCATAAATTTGTGAAACATGCCCAGCAGCTCATTGTCCAGCACGAACTTCTCATAGCCAGCAGCCAGGCCGCCTTCCAGCCAGCCCGCCGCGTGCAGCACAAAGTTCACCCCGGCCTGCACCGTCGGCAGCATCACCATCACCGACTCGTAAGCCGCCTGAGCGTCGGCGATTTTGCTGCTGGCGAACATGCCGCCGCTGCGGAAGGGGAGTTTGTGTTTGCGAGCGAGCTGTGCGGCCGCATACAAGGCAAGCTGGCTTTCTGGCGAGCCAAACACTGGCGCACCGCTTTGCAGATCGATGTTGGTTTGGAAAGCGCCGTACACTACTGGCGACCCCGGATTAACCATTTGGGTAAACACGATGCCCGCCAGCGCTTCGGCGTTGAGCTGCACCAGCGTGCCCGCCACGCCCACCGGAGCCATCGCCCCGGAAAAGAGGAACGGCGTGATGATGACCGCCTGCCGCGCTTTGGCGTACACCTTCAGCGCGCCCAGCATCCGGTCATCCAACCGGCGCGGGCTGCTGATGTTGATGAGCGAGAGCAGCGCCGGCTGCTTGGCCATCGCCTCGGCACCAAACAAAATTTCGGCCATTTTTACGCTGTCGGCGGCGTTGTTGGCCGAGGTGACAGAGCCCATGAATGGCTTGTCGCTGTATTTGATGTGGCTGTAAACCATGTCCAGATGGCGGGTGTGGGTTGGCTCGTCGGTCGGTTCCACGATGGTGCCGCCGGAATGGTGCAGCCATTCGCTTTGGTAGGTGAGCTTCACAAAGTTGCGAAAATCTTCCAGCGTGGCTTCGCGCCGCCCGCGGTCCAAATTCACCACAAAGGGCGGGCCATAAACCGGGGCAAAACAGACATGCTTGCCGCCAATGATGACGTTTCGCTCTGGGTTGCGGGCCAGCTGGGTGAACTGGCTGGGCGCTTTGGCTACGTATTCGCCAATCATTTCCCGATCGAAGAAGGCGGTGTCCCCTTCCAGGCGGACGCCGTGCTGTTTGAGGATGGCCTGGGCTTCGTCATCGTAAAAATCGATGCCGATGTCGGACAGGATTTCCAGGGATGCGCTGTGAATTTTGGCGATACCTTCGTCATGAACTAGTTCGTAAGGGGGCAGGGTGTTGATGGGTTGGGTTATTTTTGCAATCGTTGCGGTGTCGGGATCAGCTTGGTGCCTTTCGCGGCGGTTAACTCGCCGTTTGCGTCTATCGAGGCTCATAGACGGTTCCTCCAGTGCGGATTCATAGATTGTTGGTTCTTGTGGGCATATCAGGCAACATGGAGCTGGGCTGATTTGCCTAGAATGACACTTTCGATGTACTGCTGATACGCTTCGATGTGGCGGCGCATCAGGCGGACGGCTTCTTCGGCTGCGCCAGCTTTTAGGGCAACCATAATCTCTTCATGTTCCACAATGTGTTGGTACTTAACGACGTTCTCTTTTTTGTCGCCTAGTTTGGCCAGGGCGACGTTCCACATGCGCAAACTGAGGGGGTAAAGGGCCATGAGGGTTTGCTCTAAAAATTGATTATCGGCGGCGCGGTAGATGATGCGGTGGCATTGGTCGTCTATGGCGATGAGTTGTTCTGGGGAGATGTTGTCGGTGGTGTTTGCCTGATCGAGCACGCAGGCCATTTCTTGCCAATGTACGGCCGTTCCCCGCTGAGCCGCCAGTTCCGTAGCCAAACATTCCAGCGTCAGGCGCATTTCATACAGGCGTTGCAGGTCAGTCAGGTTGATGGGGGTGACAAAAATACCGCGTCGGGGAATGATGCTGACGAGCCGTTCTAGCTCTAACCGTTTGAGGGCTTCACGAATTGGGGTGCGCCCCAGGCCAAGTTCTTCTTGTAACCGGCCTTCATCCACCACAGCGCTGGGAGCTAACACCAGGGTGACAATTCTTTGCCGAATTAGCTCGTAAGCTTGCTCGCTAAGGGAGCGTTGGGGAGCGTGTTCAAGACGCATCGGTTTCCCTCTTTATTTAGGGTATCCGGCTGGTGGGGAAACACCTTTGAGTAGGCGGCCAGGTGGTTGCCAGGAGCCGGAGCCTAACAGTTGATATATCACAGATATATCTGTGTTTGGCCGCAATGGTAACACACGATTACTCTGATGCAAGCAATTGCCGGATTAATTTTGGGTGGTCTGCGCCCGGGCTGCCAGCGTGGCGGTGGCGGCTTGTTTGTCGTGGGCTAAATATTTTTGCAGCATGAGGTAGCAAATGAAGGCGGGGATGACCAAAATTTGGAAGAGGGCCAGGCCGTAGGCGTAGTTGTCTGGTTCGGGTAGACGGCCGTTTAACCAGGCAAACAGCCAACCAGCCAGCCAGACGCTGAGCGCATTGCCCACAGCGCGGCACATGCGGCTGAGACCGATAACGGTGCCACGATGTTCGGGCAGGTTCACATCGGTGATCATGGCGGCCCAGTTGGGCGGATCGGCGGATTGAAAGGTAACGGCCGTAAAGGCCACCAAAAATGCCAAAATGACCCACTCGTTGGTGACAAAGGTGCGCAGAACGGCCGTTGCCAGTTCCCAAAAATCGGCCGTTTCTGGCAGCGCCAGCCCCCGGAACGGAATGAAATAAAGCCAGACGTACAGTGGCGCAGAGACGAGGATGCCGATGGCGGCCAGCTGCACGCGACCACGGCCGTTGCGCTGCTGCCACCAGTCGCCCAGGTGACCAGAGAGTACGGCCGTAAAGCCCCCCAAACTCAGCAAAGCAATGATCAGGTTGCCGACCACAGTAGACGTTTCCAGGCTGTACCCTTCTGACTGCACCCGGGCAATGGCCCAGCGCGGAATCCAGAGGGTGGAGCCGTAAGCCAGGGCGTAAAAGAAGCTTTGCAGTAGCAGCCAGCGGTTGGAGGCATGGTGCCAAAAGTAGGCAAAATCGGCGCGGCGAATGCGGAACTCGTACCGCTTGCCCTGGGCAAAAAGCGGGGCCAGCTCTGGCTCTGCCTGGCCGCGCAGCGGTTCACGAGTGAGCAAGAAGAGCAGGGCAAACAGCAGGCCGACGGCGGCGATGATCCAGAACGGATAGCGCCAGTCGAACGCGCCCAGGGTGCCTGCCAGCAGCGCCCCCAGCGAGGTGCCAATGCCCTGCGAGACGCTCCACAGGCTGAGCGCCAGGCCGCGCCGCCGGGCCGGAACCAGGTCGCTGACGACGCTAAAGCCGAGTGAACTGATGCCGCCGACGCCAACGGCCGTCATCATTTGGAAAATCAAAAATTGGCTGAAATTTTGGGCCAGCGTGGTCAAATACATCGCCGCCACCCAAACCAGCGTGCCCCAAAACAGCAGCGGTTTGCGGGCGGTTTGGTCGCCCCGGTACCCCCAAAAGATGGCGGCGGCGGCAACAATGAGCAGGTAAACGGCCGTTACTGCCCCCAACGCCGCATCGCTTGCCTGCAAATCGCGGGCGATGATGGCGTAGAGCGGCGGCAGCACGCCTGCCGCCGCGTTGTCTAACGAGGCTAAAATGATGAAAACGGCAAAGGCAAAAAATTGGCGTGCGCGCTGCCGTGTCATGGGTGGGGGTTAACCGCGTCGCAGTTTGGCGAAGGCGTAAATTCCCACCCCCAAAATAAGCGCCGCCCCGATGAGAATGAGCCCCAATGCGCCGCTGCTGGCGGAATCATCGGTTTCTGCGGTGGTTGGGGCAATGGTGGGGCTTAGGGGAACGGCCGTTGCCTGCACAATGGGCGTGCTGGTAGGGCGCATTTCGGTTGGCGGCGGTTCGGTGGGGGGCAGGGTGGCGGTGGCGGCGGCTTCTGCTACCTCGGCGGCGGCTTCGGTGGGAACGGCCGTTGCTGTGTTGGTGGGGGCGGGGGTGACGGTGCAAAACGGCGGCGGTGTGGGGTTCCACAGCGCACCCGGCGTGGGGGTAACCCCGTTGAGCGGGGGCACTTCTACGATGGGCACGATGGGGGTGTAGCCCTGAACGATGACCACATCGTTGGCCACCCAGCCCAGCTGGCCGTTGTTGAACTGAATGAGCCACCATTCGGCCGTTTCGGCCCGCCCCACAATGTAGCGCACTTCCAAAAAGACGAGATCGCCAATAACGTCGTAGGCCAGGCCGGGGCCGCTGCGCACGTTGGTGGCCCCCAGGGTTTGGATGGTGGGACTGGCACCGCAGGGAACGGCCGTTGGCAAAAAGCCGCCAACTGGCGTAGGCGCAATATTGACCGGCAGCAAGGTAGAGGTCGCTGTTGGGCCACTGCTGGCCTCGGCGGTGCTGGTTGGCGTGGGGTTGTTGCCGCCATTGTTGTTGCCGCCACCAGAGGGTGTGGCGGTAGCTGGGGCGGGCGTTGGTGTGCGCGTGGGGATGGTTTGGCTGCTGTTGGCGCTATAAGCTGTGGGTAGATCAGACCCGTAAAAAAAAGCCACCGTTCCAAGAAGAAAGACAATACAAAACAAAAGGTAATTATTTTTCATCAGATTTAATCTTCAAACGCCACTATTAAGAGCGTATCTTTTTCCAGATTCAGGGTAACGGTTACCTGAGATCCTTCGTTAAGAATTGTTGCGTCGCTATTGAGAGCAATCTCGGTGGCTGTACTGCCTTCTGGCAGCAGCAGTTGGATCGTGACAGGTTGGCTGCTGGTACCCGCCTGTTTGCGCACCCAGAGTTGGTAAAGGGAACGGCCGTCTCTTTGCTGAACGATGTTGGCTGGCAGGGCATAGGTGAAATTGGTAGACAGCATTTCGCCGCGGGGCACCAGCAAGAAGTTGGTAAACGTGGTGAAATCGGTGAACTCAGTGGTGGTGCCAGGCGGTTTCATCCAGGCATCACCCCCCAGCAAAATCCCTTCAGAAATGGCATGCCCCGTAGCGTTTATCAGGGTGGATGATGGTGGGGCGTAAACGCGCAAAAAGTTGAAGTAGCAGCGGTCGGCAATTTCCTGGTAGGTGGGCAAATTGCCGTAAGTCATTTCCTGAATACAGCCGCCATCGTCGCCAGGTGGGTTGGTGTGGTTGTAATCCAGGGTGAGCCCGGCCTGGCCGGAACCATCGGCATTGAGCGTTACCTGGTAATGGGTGGTGCGCTGTATGTGCATGTTGGTCTTGTTAAACCCCATGTTGGTATCGAGCACCAGCAAAAAATCTTGCCCGGTTGGGTTTTCCAAACGGCCGTCCCAATTAAGCTGGTTGAGGACGGCCGTTTCCTGCGCATCCACCATGTACAGCTGCAAATGACGGCTGGCAAACGCCCGATGCACATTTTTTATCAGCGTGATCGGATCAATTGCCCCAAAATTGCCCTGCACTTTTTCCAAAATAGCCGCCGAAAAAGTGGTCAGAAACGCTTTGCGGTTTTGGTACCATTCGTTAAACGTTTGCCCTTCCTGCGCATTGAACGAGTTGCGGAAGCTCTGGATACTGTTTTGCGCATTGATCACCTCACCCGTGTCTGGCACCGTAACCGGGCCAGTGGCCTCAACCAGCAGCCGAATGAATTCCTGGTCAATGGCAATCACCCCGTCGATGGCTGGCGTTGGCTCTACGCGCTGGTAAAGTTCCATAGCCTGCTGGGCCGAGTAGGGGAAATCGGGCCAATAATTGGTGTCTCGCAGCAAAAAATATTCCGACTTCATAATTTCGTAAAGCGGCTGTGGGGGGTAATCGTAAAGGTCGGAATTTTGGACTAAATTTTGTACGTCGAACTGGTCTGCATTTTGGAAGCTGAGGCTTTGGATATCGCCATTTTCCAGGGTGAGCGTGCCGACGCCAGAAATGTAACCGCCGGTGGCCCGCAGTTCATCCTCGTTTTGAGCCAGCAGCAGGTAGGTGCGACGGCCGTTTACCCCCATAATCTCTGGCAAAATTTGCACCACCGTCAGGCTGTCTTGGGCAATGGGCAGCCATTCGTCGGCCTGGGCAAACAGCGGTTGCAGCTGGGCCGGAAATTCGGCCACGTTGGTGATTTGGGCACGGGCGGCTGCTACCCGATCCAGCGAAACGGCCGCTTGGGCCAAACCAGGCCGGGCATCCGACAGCGCAGTGATAAGCTGGGGCAGCTGGCCGTCACCGGCACCTTCGGCTTGCAAAACCAGCAAGACGGGCTTGAGGCTTTCGATGGCGTAGACGGCCGTTTCCGTCCCCGCATCCCCCATTTCCACAAGCTGCGGGGCCGAAACCAGCAGCGGCCCCACCGTGGGCAGCCAGCCCAGCCGGGGCAGCAGCGGCATCAGGAACGCCGTTTCATCGCGCAGCACCACAAAATCGGCGCGCACGGTGCGCACCATGGCCTCCGCTTCATCCGGGTTGATGTTGGTGAGGCCATTTGCCAGCAGGGTTTGTACGGCCGTTTGCTGCGCCAGCAGCGATTGGGCCGCCCGGCCAATACGCCACGCCTTCATCCCCAGCCAAAGCAGCAAGACCAGACCCAACAGCAAGAAAACCGTCCGCCAACGGATGGGCCAAAAGGTGGATTTTGTTCGGTTCGGTACGACGCTATCGGTTTTTGTTGTCACTACTCCATGTCCTGTAAACAATTAAGCGCTGACTCTGGCAACAACTGCACCTGGCAAATGGCATGTTGCGCTGCGTTGACTGTCTTAAACAGAGATAGGTTGTCCTCTTCCAAAGCACGCAAGGTTGGCTGTAGGTGCTGCAGCCTGTCTCGATACCAGTCGAAGGCAAACAGCTGATCATCAACCAGTATAATATCTTCCCGATTCTCTTCCACGTGATGAAAATACCACAGTGTAAAAATGTCCGGGTCGCCAGATGTAATTAAGATGGCGCCCGAAGGCGCTGTTTCCAAAATTGTTTCTGCTTGTAGCCGGATATTGTGAATATTTGCACCAGTCTGACCGCCTAAGTGTAGCAAAACAGCCAATGGGGGCAAGAGCAACCCCCAACTCCCCAGCCTGGGGATGAGGGGAATTAAGCAAAGGCTTACAATGAGCCAGGCGGGCAGGGTGAGGACGATGGCATCTTGGGTGTTGTAAAAAAAGGCGTAGATGAGGTAGAGAACGGCCGTTCCCCCCAATCCCCACCACTTTTTTTGCTGAAGTGAACGGCCGTACCACACCAAAATCCCCCAGCCCCCAATGCCCAACTGCAACCCAAATTCTGGCAGCCAGCTGCGCAGTCGTGGCCAAAATTGGGCCAGCGGCAGGCCGAACTGGTTGGGCTGGTAAATTTTGCCGCTCACCAGCCACCACCAGCCCGCCAGCGTTGTCGGGTCGCTCCACACCACCGGGCTGCCGGATTGGGCCAGCAGCGGCAGCAGCAGGTAGGGCACAGCCCCCAGCGCTGCGCCAGTCGCCAATCGACCCCACATTTGGCGGGCGGTTAGCAGCAGCGCCAGCGGCACCAGAAAGAGCGATGTGAGGTGGGTGGTAAAGCTAAGCCCCAGCAAGAAGCCGGTGAGGAGGGACGGCCGTTCCCCCAACAGCGCCCACAAAAACGCCGCCACCAGCAGCAAATTCAAACCGTACACCTCGGCCACCACCGCCTGGTGCCACACCAGCGGCGAAAAAGCAAACAGCAGCCCCGGCACGCTGGCCAGCAGCGGCGAGCGGTTGTCTGAAGCGGCTGGGCCTAATTGGCGGGCGGTTGCCGTCAGCAAGCCCGCTGCGCCTGCAACGCACAGCGCCGAAAACAGGTGAAAACGGTAAGCCACTGGCTCCACGGGCAAAAAGCTGACCAGCTTGCCCAGCAACACGTAGGTGGGGTAGCCGGGCGGATGGGGCACGCCCAGGGTCACTGCCGCCGTAATCAGCTCGCCGCCATCGCCGCTGGATGCTTGCCAGGTGAGGTCGCGGGGCATGGTGAGCCAGTAGAGCAAGAAGGTGAGAACGGCCGTTCCCCCAGCAATCCAGCGTGATGACACTTTGGCCACACGGTTACCCTTTGCCTAGCGGACGGGCCAGCCCCCAGGCGTAGCCAATCCCCAACGCCAGGGCGCGGCAAAACAGCAGCCCCGGCGATACCCAAAAGACGGCCCGGTCTTTGCGCCACGCTTTTTGTAAAAAGGGGAGTGTGGTGAGCTTAAAAGCGCCCAGCAATAATGCGGCGGCCAGAAGCGCCAGCGGGAAAATGAGGCCAATGGCCAGCGTGGCCAAAATGAGGGCAACGAGCCCCATTTGCAGCTTAAGCACCTGCGGCGTGTGGGAATCTTTGATTACGCGCTCCGGGTAGCGGCGCATGATTTGCGCCTTCCAGTAGCCAATCATCACTTTTTTGCGGAAGTAGCGGCGCAGGTTGTTGGCGTGTTGGTGCCAGACAACGGCCGTTTCTACAAACACCATCTTGTGCCCCGCCGCCGCCAGCCGAAACGATAATTCCTGGTCTTCCACGTAATGAATCGCCTCATCGAAGCCGCCGGTTTGGCGCAAGACGGCCGTTCGGTATGCGGCCGAGTAGGTGTCGATAAAATCAATCACCGGCTGCGTGCGCAGCAAATCGTACTTGTCTTCGTACTCAATTTGCACAAAGCGGGCGACCCGTTCTGGCTGATTGGTGGCGTAGATGCCTTTGCAGCCTTGCACGGTGGGATTTTGAAACGGCCGTATCATTTCTGCCACCCAGTTTGGTGCTGGCACGCAGTCGGCATCGGTAAAAAGCGTAATTTCACCCGTGGCGACGGCCAGACCGCTGTTGCGGGCCGCCCCCGCGCCGCGCCGCGTGGCGTGTTGGATGAGCTGGACGCCTGCTGTTGCCGCAATCGCCTGGGTTCCGTCTGTGGAGCCATCATCCACCAAAATAATTTCGGTGGTGACGCCCGCAGGCAGCGTTTGATTTTGGCACGCGTGCAGGCAGGCGGGCAGCGTTTGGCGGGCGTTTAGGGCGGGAATAATAATCGAGATGTTCATAAGAAATAAAGATTGGCCGCGGATTTCGCGGATTAGGGTGATTTAAGTCGTGCAGAAAGTTTTTGAAAAAAATCCATCAAAGATTCAAAAGATTTCGCAGATTTAGAGGAAAAAATCTGCCTAAATCTGCGAAATCTGTTGATAAAGAATTTTAAAAACTTTTTTCCAACCACTTAATCCGTGAAATCCGTGGCAAAAAAATTACCTGTGTGACCCGATTTGCCGCCAGGACCAGTTGGTTTGCACGGCGGCCAATCCGCCCAGCGCCAGCTTGGGCAGCAGCGTACATAAATGAAACACCACGGCGTAACTGATGATAACGGCCGTTCCCAACACCTCGGTCTGTCCCACCTGGGCGAGGACAAAAAAAACGGCCGCTTCAAAAATCCCCAGTTCGCCCGGTGCCGTCGGCGGCGTGGTCACCAACCCTACCGCCACGTTGATCAGCACCGCCACGCTGAGGCTCAGCGGCAGGGCAAAGGCAAAAAAGAGCGTGTACGGCAGGGCAATGTCCAGGCTGGTGATGAGGATGGATGACAGCCCAATCGCCTGCACGCTGCGCCGGTTGCGCAAGGCGGCCAATCCCGCCAGCCCGGCAACAAAGCGCAGCTCTAGCCAGGCGGCGATTTTAGCCGGAAACAGGGCCAAAATCCGGCGCAGCAGCTGAATAACGCGCTCGGTTTGGAAGGTTACCAGCCCCATCGCCAGCAAAAAGAAGGTGGCCACGCCCGCCAGCAGCAGCCCTACCTGCTCGGTGTTGGGCGGCAGCACGGCAAAGGGCAGCAGCAGCAAAACGGTAAGCCCGAGCAAAATGAGCTCCAAACTTTTTTCGATGAGCAGGGTGCTGACGGCCTGGGTTTTGCTGATGCCAATTTGTTGGTTGATGGCGTAGGCTCGGCCAATTTCGCCCAGGCGCAAAAAGGGGAGCACGGAGTTAACAAACTGCCCCAGCCAGATGGCCCAGAAAACGGCCGTATACCGAATCTTCCCTGGCTGGTTGGGTGCCAGCAGCACGCGCCAGCGCCACGCCTTCAAGCTGCCGTTGGCGACAAAAATGAGCAAACCCAGGGTGATGAAACGGCCGTCTGCCGCGCGCACCGCTTGCAAAACATCGGCAAAGTCAATGGTTTGGGCCAGGTAATAAATGCCGCCGATGAGCAGAACGGCCGTAATGCCCCCATTGAGCCAGGGCCACAGCCTGCGCCAACGGGCGGGGGCTGGTTTGGTTTTATGTGGAGTGGGGGTAGACACAGATGTTTGCCAACATTAGTCGCGGGGCCGGGTGTACATGAGTATCGCCCCGTACACGGCCAGGCCAAATATGAACAGGGTTACCAGAAAACCGGCCCACAAAATGAGCCGGTTGCGCACCAGGGTGCTTTGGCTAATGGGTAAGGTAGAAACGGCCGTTGCCTCTGGGGCGCTCTCGCCTACGATGGTTGGGGGATTGGTGGCCACGGTTGGCAGCGTTGGCGGAATGTACCCTTCTTGCTGCTCTGGGGGCAGGATGGTAGGCCGCTGCAAGGGGTAGCTTTCGTCTGGCTGGGCTGGCGTGGCTGGGGGTGGATAGCCGCCTTCGGGCGTGGCGGTGGGGTCTGTTTGGGCGGTAACGGGTCGGGCGAGCAGCAGTAAACAGAGCAGCGGCAGCAGCAGTAAAGCAGTGAGCGATAATTTCTTGAAGAGATGGTTCATTTGGCACTTCGCAGTGAGGCAACTAGGTTAAAGAGTGCCCAAATGGTGAACAGCAGCCAAACGGCCGTTTCCCACCAGCGGGCAGATGTGAAAATAAGTCCCAGCAAAATCAGCAAAAAACCAATCCAAAACAGCTGGGCATAGGGTGGCTTTTGGTAAATGTCTGAACGGGATTGTGCGCTGGTTTGGCCAAGCCAATAGACATAGCTGAACGTTCCTAGTAGTACGGCCGTTCCCAAAATCCAAAGCCCATTCGTCCAAACAGATCGCCAATCAATCACGGCGAAAAAGTATAGCATATGTTAAAATCGCCACAAACTAAGTGCTCTGTTAGCTAAATTCTTTTACAAGGCAAAACCAATCAGAGCAGTGGAAGCTTTGTGGGTTTTGCCAAAAACTTTACTAACAAAATTGCCTAACAAAGCACTAAGTGCGCTGTTAGCTAAATTCTTTTACAAGGCAAAACCAATCAGAGCAGTGGAAGCTTTGTGGGTTTTGCCAAAAACTTTACTAACAAAATTGCCTAACAAAGCACTAAGCGCCGAAAAACCTGGCAGGTTTCCTCATGGCGCAACTTGCTTTGCAAAAAAACCTGTCAGGTTTGGTGAACACGAGGAAACAACTATGGCCAAAACCCGATCCCGCTATGTGTGCAGCAACTGTGGCCGCGTAACGGCCGCTTACGTGGGGCGCTGTCCCAAGTGCGGCGAATTCGCCACAATGGAAGAGGAACTGCTGGTGACCGAAGCGCCGCCCAGCCAGCGCAACCGCCGTGCCGCCGGGCTAAGCGACAGCCAGCCCCAGCGCCTGGCCGAAATTACTGCCGATGGTTTTGAGCGGCTGCCGCTGCCCTTGTTGGAATTTAGCCGCGTGCTGGGGGGCGGCATCGTGCCTGGCTCGCTGGTGCTCGTGGGTGGGGATCCGGGAATCGGTAAATCCACGCTGCTGCTAGACGTATCGGCGTTGGCCGCCAACGCACATGGCACCACGCTCTATGTCTCCGGCGAAGAGAGCAGCCGCCAAATTAAGATGCGCGCCGACCGGCTGGGCATCACCGCCAATGATTTATATTTGGTGACAGAGACGAAGCTGCAAGCAATTATGACCCACGTGGAGCAGCTTCAGCCGACGCTGGTGATTGTAGACAGTATCCAAACCACCTTTGCCGAGGATTTGACCTCGGCGGCGGGCAGCGTAAGCCAGGTGCGGGAATGCGCCAGCCGCTTTCAAGAGCTGGCTAAAACGTCGGGCGTCGCTGTGTTTTTGGTGGGGCACGTCACCAAAGAGGGCACCATCGCCGGGCCGCGCGTTCTGGAGCATATTGTGGACACTGTTTTGTATTTGGAAGGGGATCCGTTCCACCGTTACCGCCTGCTGCGCAGCGTGAAGAACCGGTTTGGGGCCACCAGTGAGGTAGGCGTGTTTGAGATGGTAGAAAAGGGCATGGTTGAGGTGCCCAATCCGTCGGAGGCGTTTTTGGCGGAGCGGCAAATCAATGCCCCTGGCTCTACCATTGCCGTGACGATGGAGGGGACGCGGCCGCTGCTGGTGGAGGTGCAGGCGCTGGCCAGTTCTACCACTTTTGCCAACCCGCGCCGCACGGCCAATGGGATTGATTACAACCGGCTTTTGTTGATTACGGCCGTTCTTACCCGCCGCGTCCGTATGAAATTGCACGACAAAGATGTGTTTGTGAATGTGATTGGCGGCTTGCAAATTGATGAACCCGCCGCCGATCTGGCCATCGCTGTTTCCATTGCCAGCAGCGTGAAAGACCAGGCGGTTCATGCCGATATGGCCTTTGTGGGCGAGGTGGGGTTGAGTGGCGAACTGCGGGCGGTGAGTCAGCTAGAAGCGCGGTTGAAAGAGGCGCTCAAGCTGGGCTTTAAGCGGTGTCTCATCCCCAAAACAGCCCAGCGCCGCCTGGTGGATCCGCCGAAGGAGTTGGAGTTGGTGGGCTGCCGCAATTTGGCCGAAGCGATTGATGCGGCGTTGATTAAGTAGGTGGCTGGGGGAGACCTGACAGGTTTACTGAGTACCTGGTTGGCAAGGTTTGTGGGTGGGACACACGAGTTTTTTGGTGTAGGTTGTTGGGAGACCTGACAGGTTTCTGAGTATCTAGTTGGTAAGGTTCGTGGGTAGGACGCACGAGTTTTTTGGTGCAGGTTGTTCGTAAACCTGTCAGGTCTGCTAGGTATTTGGTTGGCAAGGTTCGTGGGTAGGACGCACGAGTTTTTTGGTGCAGGTTGTTGGGAGACCTGACAGGTTTACTGAGTACCTGGTTGGTAAGGCTCGTGAGTGGGACACACGAGTTTTTTGGTGTAGGTTGTTCGTAAACCTGTCAGGTCTGGGTAGATTGCGGTTAGTTGTCGCGGATTTCGGCCGTTACTTCCAGCTCGCCCGCGTTTTCAAACGTTAGCGTGAGCGGAATTTCGGTGCCAGCTTCAAAATCAACTTGTTTCATCATGCACATGACGTGCAGGCCGCCCGGCTTTAGCTCGGCGCTGCCGCCGGCGGGCACGGGAATGGAGCCGCCTTCAACCGGGCGCATCCCCATCACGCCTTCCCCCTTGTCGTACATTTCGTGTAGCTCCACCATGCCGCAGGCGTCGGTGCTGGCAGCGAGCAGCGTGTCGTCTTCGCTGCCGTTGTTGGTGAGCATCATGTAAAACGCGCCGTTTTCGGCGGCGGCGGGGGAGGTGCGCCCCCAGGGGTCGGTGACGGTAATGCTTTCATCTGTGCTGCTGCCACAGGCAACGGCCGTAAATCCCAGGGCTAATAACAATAACATAGCGAGCAAAAAGGTTGCTTTTTTCATTTGTTTCTCTCCGGTTTTTTTGTTGAGGCAGAAAATATTTCCGCCAGCTTGAAGGGTAGATTATCAGATTTTGTGAACTTTTTAGGCGAACAGTTGCTAAAACCGGGCGTCACGAGGCGGTGGGGCGGGAGGCAGCAGGTAAAGTTCCTGAGGGGTGCGGTGTTGGGGATTTAACCAGCAGATGACGGTTAGCACGACGATGAGGGTCAGGACAGTTGTGACAGGCTGGACGAAATTGGATTGTACGGCCGTTCCCCCCAAGTTCGTCTCGCAGGGCATCTGCAAATGGTCGGGGGCAACCGTCTGGCAGCCAAAGCTAGACAACGGTGACCCCACCAGCATCACAGTAAGCAGCAGCAAGGCCAAAATGGCGTCCAGGGTTTTTGTTGCGTCGCGCATCGCCCGGATTATAACAAATGGGGCCTGGCCAAAAATTTTGGTTTCTTGAGGAAAATTGATCTCTACCCAGAGCTCGACAGATTAGCCTCGACGGGCCACGACGACCAGGATGGCGCTGGCGACGAGCAAAACCGCTACCGCGCCGATGAGCAGCCAGAGTAAATTGCTGGTTTGTTGAATGGGATCGGCGGGAATGGGGGTGGGTACGGCCGTTTCCACCAGACTCGCTTCACTTGCAACGGCGGCAATTTGTTGGGTCGGAACGGCCGTTGGCTCTGGTGAGTTGGTCGGCGTGGGGGATGGCGTAGCGGTTGGTTCCGGTTCGGCCGTGGGTGACGCGATCACCGTCACTTCAATCACGCTTAGCCCCAGCTCTGGGTCTTCCGACGAGCCGCCGATGGTGGCCGGTTGGGGGCGCTGCCCCACCACCAGCTCTTGCCCCAGTTGTAGCAAGGCACCTTCAGCCAGCCCGCTAATTTCGTATAGCTCCTCTAACGTTAGCTCGTAGGTGGCGGCGATGAGCAGCAGCGTATCCCCGCTGCCCACGATGTGCACAATGGTGCCGTCTGGCTTGACGCGGGCGTCGGGGAAGCCTGCCAGCGGCGTAGAGCCATCGGGCAGCACGGTGTAGCCGATGATGAGCGTCTGCCCCACAGAGAGCAGGCTGTTGGGGAGTAAATTGTTCCAGGCGTACAAATTTTCTAGCGAGACGTCGTACTGGGCAGCCAGGTTGATGAGGGTGTCGCCAGATTGAACGGTGTAGAGGATACGGCCGTCTGGCTGTGCCGTGGGTGAAGCGAGTGGCGTCGGGCTGGGCGGCGGCGTGGCGGTTTGGGTGGGCGTGGGCGATGGCCCCGGTGTGACTGTTGCGGCTGGGGGCAAGGTGGCTGTTGCGGTGGCGTTGGGATCAGCCGTGGGCGGTGGCGGTGGCAAGGTGGGCGGCGGCGGGGCGGCGATGCTGCCACTTTTGTAGGCTGAACTTAATTCGGCCGTCAGCTGCAAATAAAAGTTGCCATATTCCACGCTTGGCTCGATCTGGCTGCCCTCGACCCATTCGTTAAACGAGGTGATGATGAGCATGTCTGGGACGCTGGCCGCCGCGCCACCGAAGGTAGAGCGGTAAAAATCGCCGTTGGCCCGATCACGCGGGGCGGTGCTAGAGCCAATCAGGCTGGCGTCCCAGCCGGGCATGGCGGTGGCCACCCAATATTTGTAGCCGCCGTACGTTTGGGCGGCGGCGCGGGTGTTGGCAGCCCAGGTAGCGGCCGTTCCCGCCGGGTTTCCCGACCAGGCAATGTTGTACAGGTGCAGGCCGTCGAAGGCGTCCAGGTAGGTGGTGTCGCCGCCTTCAGCAATCCAGATGCTGTTGCGGTCTGGGTCTACGGTGTTGCGAATGACCACCCAATCGGCTGGCGACAAAATCCAGTTGGCCCAGAAAAAAATGACTGGCTTGCCGTCTACGCGCAGGTAGGCGGGATGCTGGGCGTGGGTGCTGAGCAGGGTGCGCAGGGCGTTGATCCGGTCGTCGTTGCTGCCAAAAAACGGGCTGGCGGTTTCAAAATCAACGGCCGCTTTAAACCCCACGGCGGAGGCAACATTTAGCAATGTTTGGAAGTTGGGTTCGGTTTGGTTGTTGGTGGTTTCTGGCCCGTACCAGCTTTGCACAAAGCCATCAATACCCGCGGATTTTGCCTCGTTGACGTGGCGTTGGATGGTGCCGCTGTCGCTGGAAAAGTAGGTGGTGGCTGGGGTGAAGGGGGTGAGGCCGGGGCCAAAGCTGCTGGGGCTGTACCAGGCGTAGTAAAAAGCGAGAACCAGGCGGGTTTGCCCCTGAGCGGCGGCGGGTTCGGCTGGTTTTTGGCTGCGGCTGAGCAGGGGGAGCAGCAAGCAGGTCAGCAGGAGTAACCCGGTGTGCCAGCGGCGGGAATGTCGTTTTGGGTTAGAAATCATAGGTGGAGATTATAGCTTTGTGCGTATTCTCTGCCAGTTTGGGGTGGGGAACGGCCGTAATCATTCATCAAAAACCCAGGCATCGTCCAGCGGACAGAGTGTAAAAATAAGTTGACGATATTTCGCGAATTCCCTACAATCTCTCAACTTCGTAAAAACGCCTAAGTGTGAAGAGAACGGCCGTAAAGCACAACAACAAGTTGTCAAAAACGTAGCTCCCATTTTTTATACTGTTCAATTGAAGAAGGAGGATGATCATGTTCAGCAAATTCTTGTCCAAGGAAGACCGCAGGCTACCCCGTATGCTCTGGCTGCTTCTGCTGCTGGTGCTATCTCTGGCGATGACCCAGTGCACCTCTTCAGATAGTGGTGACGCTGAGGAGACCAGCGATACCGCAGACACCACAGAGTCAACCGATTCCGCCGACGCCGACGCCAGCGATGGTGCCGCCGATGCCAGCGATGACATTACTCTGGCTATCCTGCATTTTAGCGTCATCGAAGGCACCACCTGGTCTGGTGCGCACGATCGTGCAGGCGAACGTTTGGCCGAAAAGTACGACAACGTGAATTATGTATTCCGTGAAGAAGTTGGCCCAGATCTCACCGTTCCCTACGGTGAAGAGCTGATTTCGGCTGGTGCCGACATCGTGATCGGCAATGCCGAATTTATGGGCTTGCCGCTGCAAGACATCACCGAAAAATACCCCGATGTCTATTTTGGCTCCATCATTGCCAGCGATCTGGCCACCGAGCGCAACTTTATCCGCCTCTTCCCGCGCCAATACCAGGCCCTTTACCTGGAAGGCCTCATTGCCGGTGCGCTCACCGAAACGGGCAACATCGGTATCGTTTCGGCCTTCCCCTCTGTGCAGGTGATTCGCCGCACCAATGGCTTTGTTTTGGGCGTGCAGGATGCCGCTGAAATATTGGGCAAAGATATCAATATCTACGTCCGTTATGCTGGCGATTGGTTCTTGCCACCGGAAGAGCGCGGTATTGCGGAAACGTTGATCAGCGAATACAACGTGGACGTGATTACCCAGCAAACCGACTCCGGTTCACCGCTGGATGTGGCTGTGGAGCAGGGCATCTGGTTTGTGGGTAAGGATATGGACATTGTGGGCTTCTACGGTTGGGCCGATACCAACACCGTGGCTGTGTCCTTCGATACGCGCTGGGAAGTTCTGTACGACAGTATGATTCAAGATTTCATGGCTGGCGAACAAAATCCTGAGACGGTTTTGTACCTGGGTATGGAAAGCTCCATTACGTTGGCAGACGGCACAGAAATTCCCACGGTAGACATCATGAACGATGGCAAGGTGGGCCTCGACGCCATCAGCCCCTGCCGCGCTGCCGTTGATTCCGCAGGAGATTTTGGACCTGGTAGAGCAGCGCCGCGAGCAGATGATTGCTGGCGAATGGGACCCATTCACCGAGCACGCCTTTATCAGCAATGGCACTGGCCTGGAACTGGAAGGGCTGCCTATTCCAGCGGCTGGTGAGGAAGTAAAACCTGCTGGTGAGGAACCCACGGCCGAATGGCTACTCTCTGAGTTTAACTTTGACCTGCAAGGCGTGACGATTTTGGAGTAGTAGAGATCCGATATCGGTGTTATTGCTTTTAAGAATATGATGAGGCTCCCATTCTGGGGGCCTCATCGCTTATCAATTACAAAGGCTTATTGTGCTACTGCAACAGTTAAAACCCGGCGATACGGTTCTAGAAGCCAGGGGGATCACCAAGCGCTTCCCCGGCGTGGTGGCCAACGACAATATTGACTTTGCCATCAAGGTCGGCGAAATACACGCCATTTTGGGCGAAAATGGTGCGGGCAAATCCACCCTGATGAAAATTTTGTTTGGCCAGTACCAACCAGACGAAGGTGAAATTTTTCTGGCTGGCGAGAAAGTGAAATTTAGTTCCCCCATCGACGCCATCGACCGTGGCATCGGCATGGTGCACCAGCATCGCAAACTGGTTCCCGCCCACACCGTCATCGAAAATATCATTTTGGGGCACCCGCGTGCCGGGAAAATCTTAGATTACCGGCGCACCACTCGCGAAATCCACGACCTGTGCGACAAGTTTGGCTTTTCAATTGACCTGAAGGCCAAAGTGTGGCAGCTGTCTGAAGGCGAAAAGCAGATCGTAGAAATTCTCAAGGCGCTTTATCGTGGGGCTGAACTGCTGATCATGGATGAGCCAACGGCCGCTTTAACCCCCCATCGAAACAGAAAAATTACTCACCTCTATTGAGGCGATGGCCAAAGATAACGTGGCGATTGTGCCCTTTATCACCCACAAACTGCCCATCGTGCTGCGCATCAGCCACCGCATTACGGTTTTGCGACGGGGCAAAATGGTTTCTTGCATCGAGACAAAACACGCTACGGAAAAACGCTGGCCACGGAATTGGTGGGCCGGGAAGTGCTGTTTAACGTTCAGCGCGCCAAAGCGCCCAAGGGTGACACAATCCTTCAGGTGGAGAACCTGGTGGCCCAAAGCGACAAAGGGGTGCAGGCTCTGGAAGGGGTTTCCTTTTCGATGCGCGAAGGGGAGATTTTTGGCATTGCTGGTGTTTCTGGCAACGGGCAGCGGGAGCTGGTGGAATGTCTGGCTGGCTTGCGCGATGTGGTAGCGGGCAAGATTACGCTGGACGGAAAAGGGATCACCAACGCCTCTAGCTACGCTCGCTGGAAGGCGGGGCTGGGTTACATTCCCGCCGATCGCAACCATTTGGGCTCGATTGCTGATTTTTCGCTCGTGGAAAACATGACGATGAACTATTACTTCGACGAGCAGTTTCAGCACCGGGGCACGCTGGATTACCACAAAATTCGCCAGTTAACTGATGAGGTGATTTCTGAATATGCGGTAAAAACGCCCAATGCAGACGTGAAGGCGAAAAATTTGTCTGGGGGCAACTTGCAGAAGCTCATTTTGGCGCGGGTGCTTTCCCGCAACCCGCGTCTGGTCATTGCCGATTTGCCGTCGCAGGGGTTGGATATTGGGGCGATTGAGTTTGTGCGGAATAAGTTGAATGAGGCGAAGTTTAAGAAAGCGGCCGTTCTGCTCATCTCTGAAGATTTAGACGAAATTTTTTCCTTGTGTGACTGGATTGCCCCCATTTACGAAGGTCGCCTTATGGGCATTATTCCAGTCGAAGCCGCGCACCGGGAAGCCGTGGGTGCGATGATGGCGGGCATTGAAATGGCAGATATTGAGGCAGTAGGAGACAACCCATGAGAGTCGGCAGCTATCGCTTGGAATTGGTGAAACGGACGGTGTTAAAGCCGTGGCAGGCGCTATTGAACGCGGTTTTGGCCATTTTAGCGGCGCTGTTTTTGTTTGGCTTTATCTTTATTTTGGCGGGCAATAGCCCGGTTGATGCCTACCGGCAAATTTTCGACTATGCCTTTTTCAACGAGTTTGGTTTGCCGCTGACGCTGAATCGCTTTGTATTCCTGCTGCTTTGTACCTACGCCTTTATCATCCCTTTCCGGGCTGGACTGTGGAATATTGGCATGACGGGGCAGCTGTACACGGGGGCATTGACGGCTTATGCGGTCTTTTATGCCTTTGGCGTCAATCAGCTCAATGCGGCGCATCCGCCAGCCATTTTGCTGCTGCCGTTGGCTTTATTGGGAGCGGCCGTTGGCGGGGCGTTGATTGGGGCAATTGCAGGCTACCTGAAGGGGAAATACAACACCAATGAAATTGTGGTCACGATGATGCTGAACTTCATGGCCTACTGGTTTGTCTCTTTCATGATTAAAGATGGGGGCATTTTTTATGAATGCGGGCGGGCGAGGTGAGAGCTTTGAACTGCCCGACGCCTTCCACATGCCGCTGTTGTTTGATGTGCCCATCACCATTTTTATTGCACTTTTTGCAGGCCTGTTTTTATATTACCTCTTTGCTCGGATGCGGCTGGGGTTTGAGATTCGGGCGTATGGGCAAAACCCAAATGCAGCTGCCTATGCCGGCATTAGCCGCTTTCGCGTGCCGATTATTGTGTTTGTACTGGGTGGCGTGTTGGCTGGTTTGGCTGGATACCATTACTTTGCGGCCGTTCCGGGTGTGTACAAAATTGCCCGCAACTACGCCTTTTTTGGCGACATTGCGTTTTACGGCATCATTTGCGGCCTTATTTCGCAGGGCAATCCGCTGGGGGCGGTGCCGGTGGCCTTTTTGTTTGGCGGGTTGTCGGTAGGCGGCCGTTTTGTGCAGGGCGCGTTGGGTATGAGCTTTGGCGTCGATTATGCCCTGTTGGGTGTGCTGATGATTACCCTCGTCGCTTTCCAATTTTTCTATCGCTACAAAATCGCCGTGGTTAAGTTGGACACCCTTGGAACAAGAGCCGTTTCGTCTACGGATTAAAATTAGGGTTGAGAGGAGATTAAAGATTGGAGATTGGAGATTAAAGACTAATTTAATCTCCAATCTCCAATCTCCAGTCTCCACATAAAAAGTTGGAGAATGTCGATGTGGGAATTTTGGGTTCGCAGTCTTGATGCCTCAACAATCTTTCTAATTGCTGGAACGGGCGAGCTATTTGGCCAACGCTCCGGCATCCTCAACGTGGGCGTCGAGGGCGTGATGCTGTTTGGCGCGACGCTTGGTTTTATCACGGCGCAAGCGACTGGGAGCTTTGTGCTGGGTTTTGCCGCCGCTATTGCCATTGGTGCACTTTTAGGGCATTCTGCACGGTTTCTTTTCCATCACCCTGGGCGGCGACCAGGTGGTAAGCGGTATGGGCATCTGGATTTTAGGCTTTGGCCTGACCACCTATATTGGGTCCCCGTTTACCGGTCCACTGGGCATGGAGCGTATCCCCACTATTTTTGGGTTGTCCCCATTTTTCTTCATTGGGCTGCTTTTGGCGGGCATCATTTGGTTTGTGCTGAACCGCACCAGCCTGGGCTTGCAAATTCGGTCGGTGGGGGAAAATCCGTCTGTGGCCGAGGTGTCTGGCATTAGCGTAAGCAAAATCCGTTATCTGTGCGTGACAGTAAGCGGGATGTTGATGGGGTTTGCCGGGGCGGTGTATGCGCTGGATTACAACCCGGTGTGGAGCTACAACTTTTTGCTGGGCTGGGGGTTTATTGCCCTGGCGCTGGTCTTCTTTTCCATGTGGAATCCGCTGATTTTGCTGGGCGGTTCGCTGCTATTTGGCACGATGTGGCAGCTTTCGCTCAGCCCGGAACTGGTGCTGCCGGGCGTGTTGTCTCGCTACATCTGGCGGATGGTGCCGTTTGCCATTACGCTGATTGTGCTGCTGCTCATGTCTACCAAGCGGTTCCGCACCCGGTGGGGGGCGGCAAGACCGGAGGCATTGGGCCAGCCGTATTTGAAGGAAGAATAACCGTAGGGGCGAGGCAGGTGGAGATGAGGTTTTGGGGAATGGCAAAGATTTTATCCACCTGCCTCGCCCTTACCGGCGACGGCCGATTTCTTCCCGAACCACCGGTGCCACTTTGGTCCCCAACAATTCAATCGCGTGCATCATCTTGTCGTGCGGCATGGTGCCGACGCTCATTTGCAGCAAAAAGCGATCGTGGTTGAACAGCTCGTGCTGAAACAAAATCTTCTCGATTATCTCATCTGGATTGCCCACAAAATTGGCCCCGCGTAAGGTGCAGGAAGCGTCGAACTGCTGGCGGCTCATCGGCGGCCAGCCGCGCTCCCGGCCGATTTTGTTCATCACCTGGGCAAAGGGTGGGAAGGCAGTGTCGCGGGCTTCCTGAGCATCGTCGGCAATGAAGCCGTGGGAGTTGATGCTGAGCGCCAGTTTAGAGCGGTCGTGCCCCGCCTGAGCGACGGCGCGGTTGTATAAATTGACCAGCCCGGCAAACTGCTCCGGGTTGCCGCCAATGATGGCCAGGGCCAGCGGCAGCCCCAGCGCCGCCGCCCGCACCACCGATTCTGGCGTGCCGCCCACGGCAATCCACACCGGCAGCGGGTCCTGGATGGGGCGGGGGTAGACGCCTTGCCCGGTGAGCGGAGCGCGGTGCTGGCCTGCCCATTCCAGCTCCACTTCTGAGCGGATTTTTAGCAGCATTTCCAATTTTTCGGCAAAAAGGGTGTGGTAGTCGCGCAAATCGTAGCCAAAGAGGGGGAATGATTCGATGAAGGAACCGCGCCCGGCCATGATTTCGGAACGGCCGTTTGACAACAAATCCAGCGTGGCAAACTGTTGAAACACCCGCACCGGATCATCCGAACTCAGCACGGAGACGGCGCTGCTGAGGCGAATGCGCTTGGTGCGTGCCGCCGCCGCCGCCAAAATCACCGCCGGAGCCGAGGAGACAAAGTCGGGGCGATGGTGTTCGCCCAGGCCAAAGACATCCAGCCCCACCTGGTCAGCCAGTTCGATCGTTTCCAGCAGCTCTTCCAGCCGCTGCGCGGGGGTGATCATCTGGCCCGTTTTGGGGTCGGGGGTCAGTTCGGCAAAGGAGTAAAGGCCGATTTCAAATGGTTTGGTCATGGGGTCCTTTTTTAGTGAAAAGTAAAAAGTGAAAAGTGATAAGTGGCTTCTACTTTTTACTTATCACTTTTCACTTTTCACTCGCTTCTAGTCGGCGAGCAATCGTGTCTTTCACCAGTTCCACATCCGCAGGCAGGTTGATGGGCGGGTTGGCGAACTGGCTTTCGGCTTCCGGCAGGCTGCCTTCGTGGTATTTCACCTTAAACTGGGTGAATTTCAGGCCGTGGGCGGTGCTGATGACGACGGTGCGGTCGTTTTTGTGGATGATGCCTTTCTCTTTTAATTTGAAGAGGGCGGCGAGGGCAACGGCCGTATGCGGACAGGTATACATCCCGGTGCGATCAGCAAGAGCAGCTGCATTGGCCAACTCATGCTCCGACGCCTGCTCGACGATGCCGTTGGTCGCCTGAATCGCCTGCACCGCCTTTTCGTAGCTCACCGGGTCGCCAATGCGGATGGCCGACGCCTGCGTGTCCTGCGCCGCCAGTGAAACTTTTTCCTGGAAGCCATTGAGGTAGCTCTGGTAGAACGGATTCGCTTTGGCCGCCTGCGCCGCCACCAGCCGGGGCATCTTGTCGATGATGTCCAGTTCGTAGAGCAGCTTGAGCCCTTTGTAGGTGGCGCTGATGTTGCCCAGGTTGCCCACGGGCAGGATGATCCAGTCCGGCACCTGCCAATCAAACTGGCGCACGATTTCGATCCCCACCGTCTTTTGCCCCTCGATGCGCAGGCTGTTCATCGAGTTGGCCAGGTAGATGCTGTTGTCCTGCGTCAGCTCCTTGACGATGCGCATACAGCCGTCGAAATCGGTGTCCAGCGCCAGGACGTGCGCCCCATTGGCGATGGGCTGGATGAGTTGGGCGGCGCTCACCTTGTTTTGCGGCAAAAAGACGATGGCCGGGATGCCTGCCGCCGCCGCATAAGCCGCCAGCGCCGCGCTGGTGTCCCCGGTGCTGGCGCAGGCGACGGCCTTTACCGGATTGTTGGGCAGGGTCATCATCTGCTTCACGACGCTGACGAGTACGGTCATGCCCAAATCTTTGAAGCTGCCGGTGTGGCTGTTGCCGCACAGCTTGATCCAGAGGTCAGACAGGCCAATTTGCTGCCCCAGCCGCTCGGCCCAGAACAGGTTGGAGTTGCCCTCAAACATGCTCACGACGTTATCGTCGGCCAGATCGGGGGCGACCCACTCTTTCATGGCCCAAACGCCGCTGCCGTAGGGCCATTGGGTGCTGCCCGCGCGCTGGTCGAGCAGGGTTTGCCACTGCTCGGCGCTGCGCTGGCGCAGGGGTTGCAGGTCGTGGTGGACCTCCAGCAGGCCGCCGCAGCTGGGGCAGGTGTAGATGACGTCGTAAATGGAGTAAGTGCCGGGGCAGCCCCGGAAACAGCGAAAAGTAGCTTGTGTGTTCATGCGGTGGATTTTACTTTGTTTGGTGGGATTGCTCCAGAGGAAAAGCGGAACACAGAGTTGCGCAGAGGGGGCACGGAGGTACACAGAGAATATTAAGTTTTGCAAACTGGTTATTCGTTGATGTCAAACCGTTCCTGTTTTCGTTTTTGTTCCCTAACCTCTTCGTAACTCAAAACAGGAAAATCAAATTTGCTTTTGTGGATCTCTTGATATGTGTCTCCTGGCTTAATGACGGTGTGCAAATATTGATAAATTTCCTCAGAGGTCTTATTTTTCAAAGCCACTTCGTTGTCACAGAGAAGATCATATTTCGCCTGAGCATTTTCGACTTCGACTAATTTGTAACTTGCCATTTTGTTCTCGCGTGATTTTGTGGTTGGTAACGGCCGTACCCCAACACACCTTCGCCACCCTTTTCTGCCTTCTTCCCTCTACCTTCATTCTTGTGGGAGAAACGGCCGTATGCCACCAAACTTATGCTAAAATTTGGAGGATTTTTATTAGCGAAGTAGGCGGTACGGCGGGACGCCGACCGCAGCCGGGTGAGGTTTCGTGCAAACCGAAGACCGCGCCGGAGCAGGGGGGAAATAATCAATGAATAAATTAGTTCCTTTTGAGGCAGTTTGGATTTTCTTACGTCAATTCTTTAATTATCGCCATTATGAAGAAGGTGTGGCTGATGCAAAAGAAAAAATTCGTCAGGATCCCCTTTATTCTCGCAGGTGGTCACAAATATCAAACGATATATTAAACAGGGCTTTCCTGCCTGGTGAGCCATTAATTTTGGTTAGAGACGGTGCAAATCAAGTACTTGATGAAAATTCCGATGAGGAAGCCTATAAATGGCTCGATTTGATGGTTTCAAATATTGAACGAAAAGATGGGAAATTTGTGCCCTATTGAAGAGTAATAGATCATTTCACTAACAAATTAACAAGCTGTAATTATGAATTCTCACTTGCTAAAAGATTCACCTGTCAACATATGAGTACGATGAATTGTTAAAGAGACTTGATTTGAGAAATCCCACTGATTATCTTAACAATTTACCCTTATATGTATTTGCTAGATGCCCTTATTGTATGGAAGGAAATGTAGAGAAATTGGATACATATTCTATCCAACAATGGCGGACGGGAATGGGGAAAGCTGTATTTTCTGGTCGTGGTGTTATTCACCATTGCCAGCACTTTGCACTTGTACAATCTTTTTTCACTTTAATGGTTTTGGCCAGCCGAGGCCAAAGGCAGGCTTGGGCCTGAAAACCACACGCCATAGGTCATCTTTTAGAAAATGGATTTAGCAAAGCAACCATTCATGCCCTGCCAATTTGTCGGATTGAGCAAAAATCATTTATACCAAGCTATACCTTGTTTTTCGTGAGTTATTTTTCACCTTTACCAGAAAAAGTTTACAATTCTGTGATAAACTTTAATGTTGATTATGTAGAACCGGGTGTAGCCTGGCCTTTATTGCGCCACCGAATGGTTGTGAGCATTGGTGGAATCTAAATTATTGGGTAGAAAAGGAGCAGCTCTTTTGGGTTGATGCTAATGATCCAGAACTGGGCATCCGCACAGGGGATATTGCTTCTTTTCCTTATGGCAATATTGAAGGTCGTACCTGGCCGTATTTACACACATTTCCTTATCCACTTCCAAAGCCCAAAAAGAAAAAATCTTCATAAATTTCAGTAACCCTCTTTCATCAATTTCTTGCAATTCATAAAAGCTGACCCAATTAACGGCCAGCTTTTTTATTTTCCTCTGTTCTGTGGCGCAAAAGGTGCAGGCTGCGATGGCGGTTGTTGGCGAAGTCGTTCAGGAGGTATTGGAGGTTGTCGAGCCGTTTCAGGACTGGATCGATCCTTACCAGGACCGACTTTACAATGCGGTAAAAGACACGGCCGTCATTCAAGCCATTCAACGGGATGCCAGGGAACGGCCGAAAGTATTATTTGTGGAGGAAGCGTGGTGGATTTTGAACGGCCGTGCCCGTCCGTAGTTAGCCTGGTGTGTGGGCAACAACGAATTTGAGTAATTAACGAATGGGAAACGGCCGTACGAATTGTGAATCGTGAATCGTGAATGGTTAACGGCCGTTTCTGCCTTCTTTCCTCTGTCTTGGGGGGAAACGGCTGTTTCCTTCGTGTAAATTCGTGAAATTGGTGTCTGAATTGGGAAACGGCCGTTACCAATCCGCGTAAATCCGTGCAATCCGTGGCTAAAAAAGACGACAACGAATGGAAGTAATCAACGAATGGGAAACGGCCGTGTGCATTGTGGATGGTTAACGGCCGTTTTCTGCCTTCTGCCCTCTACCTTCTTCCTTGGGGGAAAACGGCCGTATGCCACCAAACTTATGCTAAAATTTGGAGGATTTTTATTAGCGAAGTAGGCGGTACGGCGGGACGCCGACCGCAGCCGGGTGAGGTTTCGTGCAAACCGAAGACCGCGCCGGAGCAGGGACATCACCCCATCGGCGCGGTTACGTGCCAAAGGGGGGGGGGGTAACAAATAAACCATACGTGGCAACCCCTTGAGTAGAGCCTGCTTCACAAACATCATTCACGCCATAACCTCACTCGAGAGACTGCCGCTCATAACACGTTTGTTAAACAACCCCCATATACATGATAAAGAAGTATGGAACGAATGAACCAACAAAATGCTTCTTTTGCCATGTGGCATGTGGATTTAATCTTGCAATTGCGCCGATTTTTTCCAATTTATGTCGGCTATTACTTCATAACAAAGGGCAGAAATGTTGGTTTACCAATCTGAAATGTGTACACAGCGGTATTATTCTGCTGGGCGATCTCGGTCGTAGTGCTGTCGAATGTTGCCGTGAGAGAAATCTGGTCCAGCAGTGTCGTGTTGGATGATATTTGGGCCACAACCGAGATGCTGCCACTAATTCCTGCAGGCAGCGCGGCAATGTTCCAGCTATAGGTAGGTGTCGTGGCGGACGGGGCAGGAGTTGCGTAAACAAATTGCATTTCTGCAGGCAAAGTCAATGTGATCATGCCTGTGCCTGCATCCACTCCCCCACGATTGCCATATGGAATCGTCAGTATTGCATACTCGCCAGGCAAGTAATTGGCACCTCCTGTTACCGCCACCCAAGTATCTGGATAGGCATTACCAACTGTCACCTCGTCGATGAAGGCTTGTGTGGGGATGGTGCCAATCTCCTGTTGCAGTTCCAGAGTCAACGTGATGGTCTGACCTGCAAGGTCGCCTAGGTCCAGCCATTGGTGCGTCCAGCCATTAGTGCTCTGGGTGGTGCTATAAACGGTGGTGCTGGCAGTATCAGATATGGTGTTGATTTTGAGAATGCTGCCTCCCTGTTCTGCCGTCTCCAACCGGTAGAGAAATGAGAGCGTTGGGTGCGAAGTACCCGCAGGTATGGTGATCTGTTGTTGAAGGCTGGTCGAGCCCGCAGCCTGAGCCGGAGCGATCTCGCTGAAAAAGATGCCGCTGTTGGTATACCAGAGAAGATTGAGAGTGTCCATGCCATTGGCTTGTGCGTCTGTTGTATAGAGATTGCCCGCGTAATCCAGGCAATGTGGTTCCCGAAGGTTGTTGGTGCCAATTGCAAACGTACAGATGCGTGTATCGGAAGCCACGATCACAAACGGCGTACTGCTACTGGATCCCTGACCCCACCAGGTGCGTTCCGCGCAGATATTATGTTCGCTGAGCGGTATTTGGGCCTGCTCGACCCAATTGTTGCTCGCATCGATCATGGCGTAATGCAACGTTTCACAACCTGGCTGGAACTGACCAATCCAAATGACATAAACCTCATCTGAATCTGTGGTCCCGATCGATACTTCCTTGTCCCATATTTTACTGCTTGTCACTAACGATTTTAACGGACTCCATTGGCCATTTACATCACGCATGCGATGATACAAATGGACACCATACCGCGTCCAGACGACATGGACTGTCCCGGATGAGGTTACTGTAAAATACTGGTACCAGTGATAATCGCCAGTAGCAATAATCTCACGCGCAGACCAGCTTCCGCTAACGGCTCGATAGGAATAGGCGACATCATTTCCTGCTTTTGACCAGAGGAGATGGAGCTTCCCTGTTTCATCGGGAATCATATCAACAGCAGTAAAACCATCTAGTGGAGCGAAACCCAGCGGACTGGTCATTGTACCATTGGCAGGTGCTTGACTGTAGTAGTATTGTCGGGTTTTGTTTCCCGCCCAAACTAAATGAGCCTTATTGCTACTGTCGATTTTTATCAGCGGGTCTGTCAAATCGGTATAGGTATCAAAATCAGTTTGGCTCGCTATTTGCACGGGGTTGGCCCATATGCCAGCAGAAGAGCGCCTGGTATAAAACAGCGTTGAATTGGCACCGTCTTCTGTAATCCAGGCAACGTCAACCTGACCAGTGGCAGAGACGTCCCAGGAAAAAGCGCTGATAACAGCTGGAGCATTTGAAATGATGAGGGGGGTGTCCCAGGTCCCGTCAGGTGCCGGGATGAATAGAAGATTTCCAATCCGATCCCGGTTTGGGTTGTATCGGTCCACCAGACGGTATGAAGACGGCCGTCGCCATCTAGGCGAATATCGGATCCTCCCGTAAAACTATTGCCGTCTCCATGGATTTTTAGCGTTGGCGAGAATACAATAGATTCTCCCAGGAATGCTGCGTATTGCCCGGTATGCGGATTTGTCGTTACCAATACAGGGGTAGGTAGACCGCGGGCGCTCCAATCAGCACCGCTGAAATTGCCGGTTTCAAATCCCCAATTGTTTACAACATTGTCTGCTGGCGGCATGATTACATCCTGTGTCACATCCTTCTCTGCTGGAAAGGTGGTTGCCGGTAAATTTAGGTACCCGATCCCCGACCATGCCGGAGCGAAGGTGGTCTGCTGCCCGGAAAAGTAGGTGCTGAATTCTCCTGTATTGTTGGAGGCGAGGATATCAAATGCATACTGCTGATCATCAGCCGAGATTCCGATTAACGGCGTCCCTCGATTGTCATAAGCGGTGCCGACGATTGCCCAATCATAGAAGGTCGTGAACGTGTCGCCTGATTCTCCGGGCCAGGATTCCGCGTTAAATGCCCGGTCGATGGCTCGGGTGCGGAAGTAAACGGTTTCACCGCTGAGCGGCGCAAAATTGAGTAAATTTGAGCTACCAGGGGTCACGTTCATTCGCCAATCAGTCCAGACACCAGAAGGCCCAAGACGATATTGCACATCATATTGTAGAATGCCTGCACCGCCGGGATCGTTGGCAATCCAGGCCAACGTGGCCGCATTTCGTTGGTAGACAGGCTGAATCCCAAGCGAAGTGACAGGCTCGGTATTGTCTGTTGTCTGCCAGTGTGGACTGACAACGGGATCGCGTGGGTGCATATCTACCAATACACTGTTCACCAGGTTGAAGCTGGCTGTTTGGGCTCCCACCCAATACCAGTTTCCCTGATATTGCAGCCATTCCGCCCGTGTGAAGGCCAGTCGTTTGCCATCAGGAGACCAACTGCTCATCCAGGCGTCATAAGGATAGCCGGGTTCGTAAACCTTGCGTTGGTTGGTGCCATCAGCATTCATGACCCACAGTTCGAGCCAACCATCATTATTCCCGTCAGCATCATAGGCAATCTGGTTACCATCGGGCGACCAGATCGGGTTTTCGCTTAAGGGTTGTTGAGAAAGCTGGGTGGGATTTTTTCCATCGGCGTCCATTACCCAAATGCGCCATCCTCCTGAGCGATCTGAAACAAACAAAAGTTTACTGCCGTCAGGGGACCAGGAAGGCTGGCCATCATAGGCAGGGTGCTGGGTCAATCGCTGCTGGCTCTGGCCTGAGGCAGCCATTACATACACCTCATACTGACCATCTCGATTGCTTTGGAAGACGATCTTGGAGCCGTCGGGTGACCAGCAGGGATTCAACTCATCGTAGCTATTGTGGGTAAGTTGTTTTAGGGAGGTGCCGTTTGTATAAATGGTAAAGATATCATTGTCCCCGTCCCGATCTGAGGAAAAGGTGACCCGCTGACTTCCACGATCGAGGTTCGGACCCAGGTCGGTGCCTGAATCATAGGTCAATCGCTGCTCACTGCTGCCATCATCGTGGGCCAGATAAATATCCCAATTTCCTTCTCGATAGGCGTAATAAGCGACTCGGGACCATGACAACAACGAGGCCGATTGTTCCTGTAGCCGGAAACTGGTCCTTTCGGTGGTTAATGGCAGTTGGTTGGGGACTTCGTCAATACCATAGATTAGCGGTGGTGTCGTGCGGGTTCGGGGCTGGACAGCGGCGTGGGTATCGGTAGTGATAACGAGAATTGTGCTGAGGAAAAGAAAGGGACGAACAGGAAAACGAATAAACGTGAACGCATGATGAACCTCCCAAAGCTATCCGACAAAGTATGAACTGATACAGGAAATGAAGAACCTGTTTTCATTCTGTTATGAAGATTATACGATGGTCTCGTGGGAGGAAGTGCCAGTTTACTGCCAGAAAGATGCCATTTTCCGCTTGCCGTGCAGGTTGGCTTGAATTGGGCAAAGCCATTCGGCCGCATATCAATTTAGGCAGGCATATGTACGTCGTCAAAGGTTCTGGGACACCTGTAGGTCTGCGCTTTAGTAAAATTGTTGTTGGCAACGGCCATGCATTCCCGTAACACAGGTCTTTTGTTTGAAAATGTTTCCCGGTTTGTGGAGACGACGAGCGAATGCGGGTGCTCAGCTTGTTTGCTCTTCCCCTACGTTATTTGACGTCAAACAAGTTTGAAAAGATTTCCCCACCTGTTCGCTCTATAGTGACCCGGAAGTGTTATCAATTTCTTCGTAAGGACATTCTTTGTAGAAGAACCAGTACAATGGCGTAGGGGCACTTTTGGTTTGAGCTGTAGCGTTGGTTTGGAGAAACTGTCTCAGTGTGGCGCGCGCTAACTCACCCTGGTTCCCATAAATAATTTGTAATGGCGGGTTCCTCTCAGTTCTTGAGGAGCCTATTTCCCAATGCCATCCATACCGAGAGCGGCACACGGCCAGGCGAATACGGCCGATTTCCGTGGTAAGCCATTTTGGGTATCTCCCATATTCGTGCGTTAATATACGCTAAGAAACAGGGGTTTGATAATTGGTTTTTGGCAAACGGCCGATTGTGGGGAACGGCCGTTGCTGATTCGAGTTGATTCAGATTGTCACCAAATGAAAAGCGTTAGCGAAAGCAACTTGTTTCTGAGGCGTCTCCCAAGCAGTAAATTCAGAAAATCAAGCCAAATATCAGTGATCGAGACATCGAATATGCGTCTGAGAGCCGTTCTAAGAAATTTTAGGTTTTTTTTCGCTGGGAATTTTGGGCCATTTAGCTACACTACGGCAAGCTTAATTTAGTTGAACTGCTCAACGCAGGCGCTGGAAATTGGGCAGTCAGGGGCAGCGTTTCCGTAGTCAACCAAAGGTGCGGGGCAACAAGGACTGCTACACCCACTACCTTCTTCGTTGGGGGAAACGGCCGTATCACGATCAGGCAGGCCGCAAACGGTTGAACGCGCTCAGGCTTTCAACCTGGATAGCGGCGCGGTTGAGGGAACGGAGGGTGTCTTGTTGGGAAACGGCCGTTACCCACTGAACAATTTCTGGCGGCACATCGCCAAACCGCACCGCCAATAAATCCAGGATGCTGTCTTGCAATCCTTGCTCATGCCTTGCTCGATGCCTTGTTCGATGCCTTGTTCGATGCCTTGCTCGATGCCTTGTTCGATGCCTTGCTGAATAAACTCCTGCGCTATCGTCATCATCGCCCGTTCTCCTTCTGCGCCTTGCCGCAGTAATGCCGTTTGCAAATCCTCACGGCTTACTCGTTCTGTCGCTCGACTCAAATAATACAAGATTGTGCGAATATATTCCAGCCCCGTGCGCTGTCCATGCAGCTCAAAGATCAAGGTGATCAACGGTTCCAGTTCATGACGCAGCTGCGGATTGAAGATAGAACGCAGCACCGACAGACTTACGCGCAGCCAGATTTCGCCCCGGATGGTTTCGTCGGACAAGTAAGAGAAGTCGCTGAGATGGTAGCGGAAATCGGGCAGAAACGGCCGTAACGCCTCCGGCACATCCATCAGTTCCAGGAACTCCGTTGCGGTGTGCCACGCTTTTTCGCCGTGGTAGATAACCAGGGGGATGATCGGGGTAAGCGGCTCTTTCTCTTTGACCTGCCGCTCCCAGAAGCGCACCATGTAACGCAGCAGTTGCAAACCTACTAGCGGGTCGGGGTAGCTCTTGTGCTCAAATAGAAAGTACAGCGTCGCCGTTGCGCCACTGTGCAGCTGCACCTGATAGAGCAGGTCGGTCTGGTGTTCCTGCATCGCTTCATCGATAAATGAGCCATCTTGCTGCGTCAAGGTGTCTAATTTGAGCAGGGCGCGCACAGTGGCTGGCAGGTATTCTTCCAGGTAGTTACGGACAATGTCGGGGCGGCCAAAGCTCTCGCGAAAGAAGCGGTCATGAGGATTTTGCACGGTCATGGCGAGATTGTAGCATAAAAAAGCGAGAAGGCAGAACAAATGTTTCGTGCGCCTTGCCCAAATTAAGGACACAGCTTTCATTGCAATCCGTGGCTAAAAAAGACGACAACGAATTTGAGTAATTAACGAATGGGAGCGCTTCGTGTAAATTCGTGCAATGGGTGTTTGAAATGGGAAACGGCCGTATCCTCCCCACACCCCCTCCGTAAAACTGCCCAAAATGCAAAATATAATTGACATTATGCAAACTATATTTTACAATGCGGCCATGCGAGATATTCAGATAGGCAATAAGGTGCGGCTGGCCCGGATTGAAGCAGACTTGACCCAGCAAGAGTTAGCGGATCAGGTAAGCGTCACCCGGCAGACGATTGGCCTTATTGAAAGCGACAAGTACAACCCGACAATCAAACTGTGCCTGATGCTGGCCCACGTGTTGGGCAAGCGCCTGGATGAGCTGTTCTGGATTGCCGGGTTCGCGGAGGATTAAAATGAAAATTGATGAACGTTCACAGCAGGTAGCCGGGCAAAGCGCCACGGTGATGCTCGGGTTAACCCAGGTTGCCCTGGGCATGGTTTTGCTGGTGCGCCTGTACGTGTTTGACCAGCCAGACGCCGAACTGCGGGATTTTCAATGGGTGCTGCTGGGCTCGATCGTGGGCTATTTTGCCCTCCGCTCCTTTTTGGGCGGCATCATGCCCGTGCCCACGATGAAGCAGGCGATTTTGGCCTACGTGGGCATGATTGTTTTCTTGTTTGTGGTGCTGAGCTTGTGGCTGGGTCTGCCAGATTTGTCTGACTGGACGAACAATGTGCTGCCCGCCATTTTAGGGCCAGCGATTATTGTGGGTGGGTATTGGTTGATTGCGGCTTTGGGCAAGCGGCGGGTTGAGCGGGAGATTTTTGATTAATGAAAAACCTCCCGGAGGTTTGCGCCAAAACGTTCCTTTTGGAAGAAACCTCCGGGAGGTTGATTGCATTTCATTCCGCAATCGACGACGCCATCAGCTCAATCACCATCTGCTCGGTGGCGGCGGCGCGGGCCTGCCACGGCTGGATGAAGAGCGCGGTTTGCCCGTGCTGGTCGATGAGTGCCTGGTAGCTGGTTTGCCAGCGGCGGCAGGTGTCTTGCAGGGCGGTGAGGAGTGGGGGGAGGGCGTCGTATTGAACGGCCGTTCTCATCAAATTCAGCAGCATCGTCTCCCGGCTGCCAAAGCCGCGCGGCAGCGCAAACTGGCGCGCCAGCTGGCCAATGTTGTCCCGGCTGAGGCTAATGCCGCTGAGGGCGGGCAGCAGCAGAAAGTGGACAATCTCCTTAAAGCCCGTTTTGTCTTGGGCCAGAATGTTGGGTGCGGGAGGCAGAAAGTTGGGCGGCGTCGCACTGTCAGCGGCCAATACGTCTGCGTGGGCGAGCAGCAGGTCCAGCGTTACCTCGGCCAGTCTGGCGAAAAAGGGGTCGGCTTGCTGTTGGATGGCCAGCAGGCAGGTGGGTGCCCAGCGCAGCAGGTGGTTTTGCAGGAAAACCTGCTGCCTGGTTTGCCCGTCGCTGGCCTCGGCTGGCTGGTCAGCCTCCCACGCCTCGGCCTCTTGGGCTACCAAAAAGGCCAGGCAGGCCAGCTCGTGTCCCAGATGATCGGCCTGGTTGTTGGTCACGGCCGTTTGAAACCCAAGCTGGACATAATGTTGGTTGACAACGGCCGTTACCTCACCGCCCACCAGTCCATCGTCGCCCAAAAAGAAGCTTTCGTAGGGGAAAAGGTTGAATTGGAACAGCTCGTGGTGGCTGGCGGCGGCGCTGTCGGCGTTGAAGGGGATGGGGAGAACGGCCGTTAAATCCGGGATTTGTTGCAGGTAGGGTAGGGAAACGGCCGTTACCCCTTGTAAAAATAGTTCGCTAAATAAACGGTAGCTGTAGCTTCTAGCTCGCGCCAGTTGAGCCTGGCTTAAGCCGGACCCACTCGGTGTGGGGGAGCCGGGATTGGAAAAAGGCATACAAATACATTCCTGTCATGGCACCGAGGAAGGTGACGATCATTAAAAAATTACCCGCACCCACATGGGCGTAGATTGGGCCAGGGCACGCGCCGGTAATGGCCCAGCCCATGCCAAAAATAGTGCCACCAATGACGTTGCCAGGGTGAAACGGCCGTTGCTTAATCTGAATTGCCTCACCTTCAATCGTCCGCGCTCCCAAACGGCGAATCAAGAAAACCGAAACCATCCCCACCCCAATCGCCGAGCAAATCACCAGGTACATGTACGGATCCTTAAAATGAAACATGTCGTTAATTTGGAACCAGGAGATTACCTGCGACTTAATCAACACAATCCCGAAATAAATGCCTACCAGCAAGGTCATAAATCTATTTTTGAATGTCATGAGCAGCCTCCTACTGAATAAACAGCGGCAAAATAAACCAGGTAGAAATGAGCCCGCCAACAAAAAAGAAAATTGTGGCGACCACGCTAGACACATTCAGCGCAGAAATGCCCATGATGGTGTGCCCAGACGTGCAGCCACCGGCGTAGCGCGTGCCAAACCCAATCAAAATCCCCCCCACAAACAGGCCAACAACACCCAGCGGCGACGCATAAAACGAAGGGATAAAGTTACCCGGCTCAGCAGAGAGTAAAAAGTTGCCCACAAAGCCGCCAATCAGCACGCCCAGCACAAAGATCAGGCTGCCAATGTGGTCACGCCAATTGTAATTTTTGCTCAAATACGGCAGCTTGTTGTTTGGCAAACAAGCGGCACCCAGATGACGCAAACTGCTAGAGATGCCGAAGTTCCGGCCAGTTAACAGCAACAAAATGGGGACTGTGAGACCAATCAGGGGACCAGACACATACCAGGGCCACGGTTCAAGAAGCCATTCTAACATCATTCTCTCCTTCACAAGTTGTTGCGGGTGTCTTTCCTAAATTGGAGAAGGCACCCTGGGTTGTACAGGTGTTTGCGCAAGGGCTATAACGAATTGGAGAAACGAACAAATCATCCGGGTATCACAAATTCGTGGTTTCTTCAATTGGTTGATGTCACCCAGGTGTGCCGCACAAGTAAGGCCCAGCGAAAGCCTTGTTGGGGGAATTGCAGCACACCTTGTTGAATGCCAATGGAGCAGGAAGGATCAGCCAATCTGAACCTCCCTGCTCCAAAATCCTCTTCTTCTCTACGTACCGAAAAAGCTAAATATTACAAGCTTTTCCTTCACCATCAATCATGGGGAAGCCTGCGGCCTCCCATGCTTCCATGCCGCCCGTAATGTTGTACAGATGCGTGAACCCTTCCCGCTTCATCACGCTGATGGCCGTGCTGGAACGCTTACCAGTGGCGCAGGTGACGGCCACATGCTGATCTTTGCTGAGCGGCAGCGTGCCAAGCATGGCTGGACTGGTGAGCTGCTCGACCATGCGGGTGTAGGGCAGGTGGTGGGCTTTTTCGATGTGGCCCTCGTCCCACTCTTCCTCGTCGCGCACGTCTAGCACTTGCAGGCCGTTGGTAGACAGCTTGTGGCGCAAATCATGCACGTCCATCTGCGGCACACATTCAGCATGGTTGCCTGCTTCCATCCAGGCATCAATACCGCCATCCAGGAACCCAGCAACGCGGTGGTGCAGGGCAATGAAGGCCATCTTGTAGATTGCTTCCTGGGCTTCTTCATTGCTGTCCATGAGCAAAATCAGCGGGGCATCATCGGGGGTCATCCAGCCGACGCGCTGCTCAAACTCACTGCTAGAGAGCTGCACGTTGATGGAACTGGGGATGTGGCCTGCGCCGAAGGTGGCTGAGGAACGGCCGTCTACCACCACCGCCCCCTCGCCCATCATCTCTTTCACCTGGGCTGCCGTCAAGGCCTTCGCTTTGGGGTATTCCTTCGTCAGCGGAATTTTGCCCTGATTGGTGGCCACAATGTTCAAAATGTTGGCCGGTTTCAGCGGCTGATCTTCCTGCATGTAGCGGACAAACCGATCTTTATCTTTAAATTTTAGGGAATCGTTGAAGCGTCGTTCGTACCCAACCGTAGTGGCAACCTTGCCACTTGTGACGCGTCCTCAGGTAGACCCGGCCAGGTGGCCGGGATAAACCTCAACATGGTCGGGCAGACCCAAAAAGCGGGGGATGGCCACATCGAACAAAACCGGCGCGCCTTCGTCGCCAGCCTGGGCCAGGTCGGGCCGGGCCACATCACCGACGAGCACAAAATCGGCCGTGAGGATGAACCACGGCTCGTCGCCGCGCGGGAAGTCATAGACGAGCAGGTTGATTTGCTCCGGGCGATGGCCGGGCACGTGTACAATCTCCAACCCCACGCCGCCCATGCGAATCATGTCGCCATGCTTCACGCGGGTCGCTTCGTAGGCGATGTCGGCCAGTTCAGGCAGAATCAGCTCCGCGCCGGTGGCTTCCGCCAGCCACGTTGCCCCAGAGACGTGATCGGCATGACTGTGCGAATCAATGACGTAGCGGATTTTCGACTTCTTCTCTTTGGCCATGTCGAGGTAAGGCTGAATGTCCCACAGTGGGTCAAAAACGGCGCATTCGCCTGTTTGCTGACAACCAATCATGTAGGTAGCACAGCCCGTCTCTTCACGGATTAAGGTTTCAAACCACATATGCTTTTCCTCTTTCCTATTTCTTTCAGTTCAGTGCAGCTAGTAGAAGTGGGTACTAGTGTACTAATTGGGTGCAAAATGCCGGTAAGGGCAGTGTAAAGATTTGGTAAGGAAGTGGGGAGGGTAATTAAGTAATCGGGTAATTGAGTAATTATTGTGGCTTACTCAATTGCCTAATTACCCAATTACCCAATTACGTTCGTTAGGCGCGACCGCGCAGCATGCCGTGCCAGTAAATGCGGGGCAGGCCGTGGGCTTTTAGGGCGTACATGCTGTACCGCTCTTCGGATTGATCGAAGGGGAACGTTTCTTGCGGCTGCTTGTCGTAGCCGAATTCGGCCAGGATGAGCGTGCCGTAGCCGGTGACGAGAGGGCAGGAGGTGTAACCGTCGTAGTGTCCGGGAAACGGCCGTCCTTCCATAGCCGCCAGCAAATTCTCTACCAAAACCGGGGCTTGTTTGCGGATGGCCGCGCCTGTTTTTGAGGTGGGCATACTGCTGGAATCACCGCAGGAGAACACATTGGGGTATCGCACGTGCTGCGTGGTGTGCTGATCGACTTCTACCCAGCCCGTTGCCGCCGCCAGCTTGCTCTTTTTGATGAAATCGGGGGCACTCTGCCGGGGCGTTACGTGAATCATGTCGTACTTGATGATGCTTTGCTCGCCGCCGCCAACCGGTTCAAATACTGCTTCCTTGCTGTCCGGGCGCAGGGCCACCAGTTCGCTGTTGTAGCTGGCTTCGATGCCTTTGCGGTCGATGACCCGGTTCAGCGAATCGGCGTACTTCTTCACGGCAAAAATGCTGCCCGTGCCGGAGACAAACTTCACGTTGATGTTATTGCGCACGCCAGAGCGGCGGAAATGATCTTCGGCCAGGTAGCAGATTTTTTGCGGCGCGCCCGCGCACTTGACACCTGTGCTGGGCTGGGTAAAGAGGGCCGTGCCACTCTTTAAGTTTTTAATATTTTCCCAGGTAGAGTTAACTGTTTCCCAAGAATAGTTGCTGCACACGCCCGTGCCGGGCTTGCCGACGCTTTCTTTCAGGCCAGGAATAGCTTCCCAATCAAGCTGGATTCCAGCGGTAACAATCAAATAATCGTAGGTAATGGTATCGCCGCTGGCGGTGGTGACGCTGTTGTTGTCCGGGTCGAAGCTGTCTACGTAGTCTTGAATCCACTCTACGCCAGCGGGGATGTAGTCGCGTTCGTTGCGCTCGGTGACGGCGCGGTCAAAAACGCCAGCGCCAACCAATGTCCAGAGTGGTTGGTAATAATGTTTGTCGGATGGCTCGATGAGGCCCATGTCTGGGGCGTTGGGCAGCAGGGCCAGCTTGGAGGCGACGGTGAGTCCGGCGGTGCCCCCGCCAATGATGAGTACCTGGTAATGATTTTTCATGTGGGAATCTCCTTGGTTTCTTTTCTAACGAACAACTTTTTCTCGATTGTCATACCCGCGAAGGCGGGTATCCATTTTAGAAAATTCAATGGTGCTGCGGCTGGTCTTCAGACCGCGCCGCCTGGTGGCACGGTCTGAAGACCGGCCACAGCCAGAGTGGCATTTTGGTTTACACACTACGGCCGAATCGCTTGCCAAAGTTCAGCAAAAAGCCGAGCGCATTCTGGATGTCGGGGTCATTCAGGCTGCGCAGCAGGGCAAATAGGCCAACTTTGGGGCGTGGGTCGCCCTTGGCGGCAACCATTGATTGGGCCATGCTGCCCAGGGTGCGCACCGCTTCTGGGTTGAGCATGCCAGATTCGGCTTCCAGCAGCACGTCAAACATAACGTCGAGCTGGGCCAGGTTGCCGGGTTGGGTGGCTTTTTCGGCAATTTGCAGCCCCATTTTCAGGCGGGATTCTAGGTCGAGGGTGACGGCCGTTTCATCCACCATATCCCCTACCATCGCCACCAAACCGGGTGCCTCGTTGGCAAAAGCCAGCAGCTGATCCAGTTTGGCCACCATCTCCGGCGCGGTGAGCTTTTCGGCAATGGCCAGCCCGGCGCGCAGGCGGGCTTCGATGTCCACGCCTCTGGCCGCAGCGGAGCGCACCGTCTCATCGACCATGTCGCCCACCATCGCCGCCAGGCCGGGGGCTTCATCGGCCAGGGCCAGCAGGCGGTCCAGCTTTTCCACCATCGCTGGCGCGGTGAGCTTTTCCGCCAGGGTGAGCGCGGTTTGCAGCCGCTGCTCCACGTCCACCCCCGCGCGGCGGCGCTGCGCACCGTCTCGTCCACCATGTCGCCGACCATGGCGGCCATGCCGGGGCCTTGGGTTACCAGGTCGGCCAGCGTGTTCACCGTCTGCTCCAGCGACTCGATCCGGTCGAGCAGGCGGGTGAGGGCGGCCACTGTTTGCGGTTCATTGAGCTTGGCTTGCAAGGTCGCAGAACCATTCATTGGCATGCTTTGCATAGTCACCTCCTTCCAGGCGGAACCATGCCGGGTTCGCGCCGGAAATAAGTTAATAAACGATATTCAGTTCTTGCAGAAAATAGAGTCTATTCGCGTCCGAACGGTTTTTCGGGCAGTTTGTACGCTTCCTTGATCGGTTTGAGGGGGCGCTTGAGCCAGAACGGCCGTCTCGTCCCATCCGGGCTGGTGTCTATAGCCGATCTCGTCAATCCCTTCCACGCCTCATACACCTGCATCGAGCGGGTCGTGTCTACCCAGACGTCGCCGTGTTTGTCGTGCGGCTTCGCTTTTTGCACGTTGACCGCCTTTTGCAGCCAGCAGTGCGCCCCGCTCAGCGGGTCTGGATGCACCGCGTGGGTCAAATTTTGGTGTACGCCCACATCTTGCCACCAGATGCGCTCGGTGTCCGGGTCAAACGTGCTCCAGGCGGAGCCGCCCTTGAGGATGTTCAGCTTGTGCTCGCTGCCGTTTTCCTCTAGCCGGGCCAGGGCGCTCATGCCCGGGTTCACGCCCATGTCCTCTTGCAGCCGCCAGCGGCCCAGGTGATGGCTCATGGCCACCACGCCCGGCTTGATGCCCTCGGTGACCCACACCTTGTCTACAAAGTAGCCAATCTCCGTCTCCACGCGGATGAGGTCGCCGGTTTCTACCCCCAGCCGCTGGGCATCGCTGGGATGCATCCAGACCGGGTTTTTGTGGCTGATTTCGTATAACCACTTGGCATTGGCGCTGCGCGTGTGGATGAGCGTGGGCAGGCGGAAGTTGGGCAGCAGCAGCATTTCACCCTTGCTGCGGTCGATGTTGTCTGGGTGGACGTGGCTTTTGAGCGGCCAGGGGATGGTGTAATCTTTTTCCGGCCAGCCCCAATCGTGCATGGTGGGGCTGAAGAATTCCAGCTTGCGGCTGGGGGTGCCCAGGCCTGTTTTGGCCTTGCCGTCCACCGCTACGCCAACCACCTTGCCATCCTGGTGGATGCGTTTTTTCTCGTCAATGTGGAGATTGGGGATTGGCGATTGGAGATTGCCTGCGGCATCCATCTCTAATTGCCAATCTCCAATCTCTTTTTCGTACGGCACGTAGTTGTGGGATTTCACCTCGAAGACGCCGTATTTTTTCATGTAGGCGAGGGGGGTGAGTCCTTCGGCGGCAGCGGCTTCGGGCAAACCGGGCACGCTGTTCTCGAAAATCCATTGGTGGTATTCGTCCTGGGTGATCACTTCGCCGGGGCGGTAGGGGCTTTCAAAATATTGGCGAATGCCCAGGCTGCCGTCCGGGTCCATGTTGACGGACAGCTCCACCCACAGTTCGTTTTCTTCCCACACCTCGCCGGGATTGGCTTCCCAAGTGTACTTCACTTTTTGGCCCAATTTTTCCATCGCCACGCGGCGCACCGGCTGGCGGAAGGCGAGCCATTGGCCGGAGTGGGTTTCCTGGCTCATCAAATCGTGCCGCTCGCCAGCGTGGCCCATCGGCAGGATGTAATCGGCAAACCAGGCGGATTCGTTCCAGGTGGGCGTCAGGGCGACGTGGCATTTGATCTGCTCCTCGTTGCGCAGCGATTTGAGCCACATGAAGCCATCGGGATTGATCCACATTGGGTTGTAGACGCGGGTGAAGTAGACGTCGATGTCGCCGCGCCCTTCTTCCAGGAAGTGGGGCAGCAGGAAGCTCATTTCGTAATGGGCAAAGGTCCATTCGTGGGGCAGGTGCAGCTCGTTCCAGGTGTCGCCCGCGGGCGGGCTGCTGAACGGCTTGGGCACAAATTTGCTCCAGCTGTTGGCGTTCACACCGCCGGGCGTGCCGACGCTGCCGGTCAGCACATTGAGGAAAAACAGACAGCGCGCCACTTGCCAGCCGCCCAGGTTACCGATCGAGGCGC
The DNA here is from genome assembly GCA_016713825.1 of Candidatus Leptofilum gracile. Lineage (GTDB taxonomy): Bacteria > Chloroflexota > Anaerolineae > Promineifilales > Promineifilaceae > Leptofilum > Leptofilum gracile. Next base: position 322,040 of record JADJOJ010000012.1, read on the forward strand.
TGCGCCAGGTGTGGGTGGCTAAACGGCCGTCGCAATTCCCCACCAACCGCGCCGTCTCCACAATCCGCTCCACCGGCACCTGCGACTCCTCCGCCGCCCGCTCAAAGGTGAACTCGGCGTACAGGTCTTTCAGTAGGCGGTCAAACAGTTCAAAAGGTAATCCGTTATCGGTATTCGGTAATCGGTTTATTGCTTCGGTGATTTCGTCTTTTAACTGATTACTGTTTACCGATAACCGACCACCGACCACCGCTTCTAAAGTCTCTTCCCAATTCACCCAGCGCCGCACAAATTCCTTGTCGTACAGGTCGTTTTGGATGAGGTGGTTTGCTATCGCGAGCAGCACGGTTTGTTCGCTGCCGGGCCAGGTGGGCAGCCAGACATCGCTGAGGCTGGCGGTGTTGCTCAGGCGCGGGTCGAAGGTGATCAGCTTGGCCCCGTCCATCTTGCCCTCGATGATGCGCTGGGCGTGCGGGTTGAAGTAGTGGCCCGTTTCCAGGTGGCTGGAGATAAGCAAAATGACGCGGGCGTTGGCGTGGTCGGGGCTGGGCCGGTCGAACGCGCCCCAAAGGTAGTAGCCGAGCCGCGCGCCGCTGGAGCAGATGTTGGTATGGCTGTTGTGGCCATCGACGCCCCACGCCTGGATGGCGCGGTTGGTGTAATGATCCTCGCCGGGACGGCCGACATGGTACATGATGCCGTCTTTGCGCTTCAGGCGGCTCTCGCGCATTTTGGCCGAAATTTCGCTGACCGCTTCGTCCCAGCTGATCCGCTTCCATTTGCCTTCGCCGCGTGCGCCGACGCGCTTGAGCGGGTAGAGGATGCGTTCGGGGTCGTAAATCTGGTTGTGGGTGGCGGGGCCTTTGGCGCAGTTGCGCCCCCGGCTGCCGGGATGTTTGGGGTTGCCCTCAAACTTCTTAATTTCCAGCGTGGTTTTATCCACGTAGGCCAGCAGGCCGCAGGCGCTTTCGCAGTTGAAGCAGATGGTGGGCACGAGCATGTAGCGGCGGGCGATTTTTTGCGGCCATGCTTTGCCGTCGTACTCCACCCAGTTGTCCCAATATTCAGATGGGGGGTATTGGCTGAGACGGCCGTCTGGCTGCTTCACCGTCAACATGTGCACGTCGGATGGCGGGGCTTCGTTAAATTCCGGCAAGGCGGTTCCGGCGACGTTGGTAGGTTGGGTGGGTAACGGCCGTTTCCGTTCCGGCGGCGCACCGACCTTGAGCATGTTGCTAAGAAAGTTGATTACTGAACGATTTTCACTCATAATGGTGTCACTTCACTTTTTAGTAGATAAAGGTGCACTAATGGACGATTTACAAATCAAAATAACAAATGATGGCGTACTGATTCCGCTAGATTATTTGAAACATGCCCGCGAATTTGAGCTTGAAGTCCAAAATGGGGATGTCTTAATTCGCCCCAAACCTGCTGGCGAAAAGCTGCCAGTTCATGAGCGTTTTCCCTGGATTGGGATCGGTAACTCCAGTGATCCCACAGCTTCTGAGCGAGTTGAAGAAATCTTGGCCGCCGAAATTGATAAACGTTCTGGCTGGACACACAAGCCGCCACTAGATGAAGAATCCAAATGAGTGCTTTGTTAGATACAGGCTTTATTCTGGCGCTCCTATCCCCTAATGAAGTGGCCCATGAACGCTGTTTACAGGTAATGGATAATGAGCCAGACCCCTTATTGCCTACACCTGTCTTGCCGGAATTAGCGTATATGACCATTCGTAATGTGGGATATGAGAAATTCATCACGTTTGTTCGTTTTGCGTTACTGGGAAGGCCAAAATTAATATATCCAGTTGAGGCTGATTTCTCTCGTATTGCTGATCTCATGGAGAAATATGCCGATAGCAGGCTTGATTTTGTAGATTGTGCCATTACGGCGATGGCTGAACGACTCAACATTTCTCGTATCCTTACTGTTGACCAGCGGGATTTTCGCATGATACGGCCGTCTCACATCCCCGCATTTGAAATTCTCCCTTGATTTCCCAACAAATTTTTAAGTTAATCATCAGTTTTAAGCATTTTCATGCTCAGCTCGATTAGCTTACGGTATGGAGATGCTTGCCACGTGTTGGTGATATTTTTCCATTCTAGGAACTCTCCTTCACCGACTGGCCGGTCAGAATAACTGAACCCAAATTGGAAAACTTCTTTCTCTTTCGTTAACACAATCCCAAATTCAAACTCATCGTCATCAGGAAAGCAATCAACAAGAATGAGTTCTTCAGGCTTCAAGTTCTTCTTTAAATGTAATTCTCGGATTCGACGCCACAAAGGCTCGTCACTTTCCCGCAAAAGCTGGGTTAGAGTTTTCAAGTCCTCTTCATTTACTGTACCTGCCATGAACGTCCTCGTAACAATTTCATTCCATCTTCCAGCAACTCACCCTGTGAATTTTTGCATTCCTGTCGCACTTTTTCAGCCAAGATTTGCCCTTTTTTCCGGGCTTTCTGGGTCGTGACTGGGTAAGTCACATATAGGCTTGACATTGAATCGTCGCCTTTTGAGAGTTTTTTGTAGCGCAATTTGTCCATTAGCTGTTTGGAATCTCCTGGGGAGCCATGACAAAGGCGTATTCGTAAAGGTAGAGACCCACGGCGGCAAAAACGGCCGCAACCGCCCCCACCACCGCCACCTCCACAAACAGCCAGACCAGCAGCAGCGGCAAAACGTGCCCCAGCCCAATGCTGCCCAGCCAGAAATGGTTCTTGTAACGGCCGTGGCTGATCTCATGCGCCGCTTTGGCCGCCACTTCGCTGGCGTGGGGGATGGAAAATTCGCCCACCAGGGTGATGAACAAATCGACCAGCAGGGCCACGATGAAGATGATGGCGCTCACTTCGGGCATGTCGCGCGGCAAATCCATGAACAGGTCGAGCAGCAGCATCATGCCGGAGCCCATCATGAACGCCTGCACGACGAGGTGGAACGGCAGCAGCGGACTTTGCCACAAATCGCGCCCTTCGGCCTGGGCAAAGAGGAAGGCGGTGTAAACGGCCGTTCCCACCGCAAACGGCAGCCCCAGCCAAAGATAAAAGGCACGGAAGCCGGGTGCATCGTAATCAAACAGCAAGCCGCCCACTTCCAAAAGCCACCACAGCCCCGTGATTGTGCTCAGGCCGATGAGCAGCACCGCGCCGCGCGTCAGCCAGCTTTTCCACTGCGGCCGCAGCAAAATGTAGAGGAACCGCTCCGGCTTTTCCAAATCGTACACCAGCAGGGCGGTGGTGAGGCCGACAAAGAGCAGGGAGAGGAACCCGGCCGCCACGGCAACGGCCGCATCAAAGCGGAACCAATCCAGCCCCCAGCCCAGCGCCAGCACCATGAAGATGCCCGCGCCAATGCCCTTGGTCACCAGATACGCCGGTACGGGCCAATGCCAGGGGATTTTGTGTTGGGCGTTGTAGCCAACTTGCACCATTTGCTCTGCCATACGGCCGTTCCCCAACTGAATCGGCCCCGCCCACGGCTGCCCCTGCGTGCCGGGTTTGCGAATGGGGGTTCCGTTTGTGTGGGTGAAGGGCTGAACGGGTGAAGGGGTGATTGATTCGTGATTTTTCACCCGTTCACCCCCACTCCCGTTCACCCGTTCATGCAGCGGAATCACATCCGCCCACATAAACGTCTCCGGGGCACGCTCGGTGGCCGTGGGGTGCATCAGCACGTCGTTGCCCTCGATGTAGAACAGCTTGGGCGCGGTGCCCTGCTCTGGTTTGCGCACCGTCACATCTTGCCGGGCCAGCAGATGGCTGATTTCGCTCTCCGGGTCGTTCATATCCCCGGCGATGATGGCGTGCTCCGGGCAGACGACCACGCAGGCGGGTTCCAGGCCGATGTCGGTGCGGTGGGCGCAGTAGTGGCATTTGGCCGCCGTGCCGCTGTTGGGATCAATGTAGATGGCGTCGTACGGGCACGCCTGCATACACGCCTTGCAGCCGATGCAGACGCTGCTGTCGAACTCCACAATGCCGTCGGCGCGTTGGTACATGGCTTGGGTGGGGCAGATGCGCACGCAGGGCGGGTTGGCGCAATGGTTGCAGCGCGTCACCTGGAAGTGGCGGCGCGTGTCCGGGTAAGCGCCCGTTTCCACGTATTTGACCCAGGTGCGGTAAACGCCCAGCGGCACTTCATTTTCGCTTTTGCAGGCTGTGGAGCAGGCGTGGCAGCCAATGCATTTACGATTGTCGATGATGAAGCCGTAATTCTTGTTAGGTGCTTCAAGATTTGCGGTCATAGAACCTCTTGTTGGTTGAAGGATGGTGATGCAGCAGATACGTGTTGGGCGCGCTGGAGGTAGAAGATGAAACGGCCGTCTTCTTCATACATTTCCAGCAGGGTGTGGCCGCTTTGTCTGGCCCAGGCGGAGACGTTGGAGGGGGCCGTCAGATCGGTAGCAATCACCTGGAGAATTTGTGGATGGCGCAGGGGGCGCAGGGCAGCGATGATGGCGATTACCAGATTGGGGCAGCGCAAACCGGTCAGGTCAATCGTTTGATCGGGCTTGGGCGTGTCGGTCATACGCTCTCCAACGTGCGTTTATTTTGCGGCGAATGGTAATGGTGGGGATTGTACCGTGGAATTGTCCGGTTGCTGTCATGAATATGGGTACGGGCTTGTCATTATTTTTAGGGACAAACGGCCGTTTCATCCGGTTTATGAGGCTGTTTTGAGGCTGTAATTTGTCATTGAGTAATTTGGATCGCTGCGTGCCTCCCCAATTACTCAATGACAAATGACCCAATTCTTTCTATCCTTACGGCAGCACAAACTCAGCCACAATCGGGGCATGGTCCGATTCGGGGAACTTGTCGTCGGTGCGAAAAGCGCCAGATTCGTCGTGCAGCACTTCGTTGTGAATTTCGGTGCCGCGATAGTAAGTGAGCAGCTGGCGGGAGGCCAAAATGTGGTCTAGCATCTCTTTGCGGCCCAGGTGCAGCAGCGAAAAACGCGAACTTTCTGGCACCGATTGCTCGCACGGAATCATGACGCGCTCAATCAGTCCCGTGTTGCCCGTCTCCTCCACCGGCCCCATGATCGCTTGTAGCGGCACCTCGTTCACGTCCGCATTAAAATCGCCGCAGGCGACGATATATTTTGGCTCGCCGCTCACGTCTAGCTGGTCAAAAATGTCATCGATGAGCACGCGCAGCTCCAGCGCCTGCCCCACGCGCTTCATGGCGGAGATGAAGCTGCCTTCGGCCCAGCCAGCCATGGTGCGCCAGGTGTAGGTGTTCAGCATTTGGCCTTGGACGTTGGACGGCCGTTTCGACTTCAAATGCACATTTAACAGGTGCAGCATCCGGCCCGCATCCAGATCAATCTTCACGTACAAAATGGGGCGCTCCCAGGTGATGTCCCGCGCGGCCGCTTTTGGCGGATCGGCGGTGACTTCGCGGTAGCTGGGCTTGGGCGCGTACTGGTGCTTAATTTGCACCACATCCCGGATGGGGTAGCGGCTGGCCACCACCAGATTGCGCACGTCGTACGCCTCGTCGCGGCTGGTTTTGGTGTGAGCGGTGTAAAACCATTCGTACGGCGTTTCAGACAGCAGCTGCCGCAGCGCATCGAGCTGGCGCGGCTCACCGGGGAACTCTTGCCCATGCACCTCCTGAAAGCAGATGACGTCGGCGCGCAGGCGCAGCAGTTGGGGGCGCAAAACGGCCATTCGCTCCTTAAGAGACGGCCGTTCGCCCGGTTTGTCGTCTAGATTTTCTAAATTAAAGGTTGCAATACGTAGGGATGTTGCCATAAGAAACTCCTTTCTAACCTCGGTTTTGAGCGGATACAGTGCAGTATACGGCAAGCGGCGAGCGGACTCAACCGGCTAGTTGCGGATGATAAGCCACACCCCCAGCATAAGAACGCCGACGCCGAGCAGTTTGGTGGGGTCTAACGGCCGTATCTCCGCCCCAAACCAGCCAAAATGATCAATCACCCCGCCCAATACAAACTGCGTGGTAATCAAAATGGTGAACGCCGTCACCAGCCCCAGCCGCTGCGTGACGTAGCCAATCGAGCCGACGATGATCAGCCCCAAAATGCCGGTGATCATGACGTAAGGCGGTACCTCGCGCCACGCCGCCAGATTGCCGCCGCGCAGCAGTAGCATCGTCAACCCCACCAGCAGCCCGCCGCTGCCGTAGGTGATAAACACGCTCTCAAGCGTGCCAATTTGCTGGTCCATCACCCCCATGAATTGGGCTTGCAGCACCACCGCCACGCCGCCCACAATCGCTACCAGCACCAAAGCCAAAAAAGTTGTCATGTTGTTCTATCCTGAAAATAGCGAATTTTTATTCGCCGTGGTGCCGCGCCGCGGCAGGTTGAACCCGTTCAAAAAAATGGCCCTTTGGGGTTTCCTGGGGTTTACAACGAATTATCACGAAAATTCGCGTCAATTCGGGCTAATTCGGTGCAAAAAACAGGTTAACCCCGCCAAATCCTAAAGACCCAAAATAATTTGGCGGCAGCGCGCCTATTGCCAAGACCAGCCACCAACCACTAGCCACTAGCCACCTACCCCCAACTCATGTCACCACATTTTCTGCCAAACTGTACCGTTCGTACAATTTTTCGTCTACAACCCGGCGCAACCGGTGCATGGCTTCGTAGATCTCTGTAAATTTTGTGTAGATGGGTGCGATGCCCAGGCGAATGTTGTCTGGTTTGCGGAAGTCGGGGATGACGCGCATCTCGTTGATGAGTGCCTGGCTGATGCGCCAGCCGTCATCATGCCCCAGCGAGATGTGTGAACCGCGCTGGGCTGCATCTTCCGGCGAGTTGAGCCGGAAGCCGAGCGGAGCCAACCATGCACGCCACAAATCCAGCAGGTAGCTGGTTTGCTGCACCGATTTGGTTCGCAATCTAGCCATGCCAGCCTCCAAAAGTATATCTACCCCCGGTTCGATGAGTGCAGTAGACAGCACCGGCGGCGTGCCGGTGAGGAAATGGCGCAGCCCGGCATCCCGTTCATAATCCAGGGCAAAGTCGAACATGTTTTCGTGCCCCATCCAGCCGGTGATGGGGTTGCCAAGCTTGCTTTGCCACTGCCGCTGGATGTACAAAAAGGCGGGGGAGCCAGGGCCGCCGTTGAGGTATTTGTAGGTGCAGCCGACGGCCAGCGGTACGTTGGCGGCGTTTAGATCGGCCGGTACGGAGCCGACGGAATGGCTCATGTCCCACAGCATGAGCGCGCCGGCGTTGTGGGCCAGCTGGGTTATTGGGGCCATGTCGTAGGTGTAGCTGCTCTTGAAAACGGTGTGGCTGAGGGCGACCAGGGCGGTGTCGTTGTCGATGGCGTTGGCCAATGCCTCAGAGGGGCCGTGGATGCCGTCTGAGGGGATGATTTGCAGCTGCAACGGCCGTTCCGCCAACCGGGCCACCCCCTGTAAAATGTACAAATCGGAAGGAAAATTCAGATCGTCGGTGATGATTTTGGAACGGCCGTTGTTAAAGTTCACCGCCGCCAACGCCAGCTTAAACAAGTTGATCGACGTCGAATCGGCCACAATCACCTCATCCGCCCCCGCGCCGATGAGCTGGCCAATTTTGCCGCCAATCTCGCTTTGCAGCCCCATCCAGCCTTCGTTCCAGCCGCGAATCAGCCGTTGGCCCCACTGCCGGTCTACCAAATCCTGCGCCACCGCGCGGCTGCGCTTAAGCAGCCGCCCCAGCGAATTGCCATCCAGGTAAATTAAATCTGGATCGGCGATGAAAAATTGGTTACGAAAATGGGCCAAAGGGTCTTGGCTATCAAGTTTTTGGGCATAAGCGAGATCGGTTATCAACATGAATCCTCTTTTTTGTGCCAGAAGCCGCAGGATTATCAGGAATCTGGCTGGTCTTCCAGGTCAATCAGGTGGAAGCGCAGGGCGGTGATGACGGCCTGGGTGCGGGTGGGCTGGTTGAGCTTGGTGAAGATGCGCTTGACGTAGGTGTGCACCGTTGCGTCGCTGATGTTGAGGCGCAACGCCATCTCTTTGTAGGTGGCGGCCGTGGCCATGAGCCCCAGGATTTCCAGTTCGCGGGGAGAAAGCGTGGGTGCTGGGAGTTCGTTGGGCTCTGGGCGGCGGCTGCGCTCTAGCAGCGCCTGGGTGATCTCTGGGCCGAGGTACCGCTTGCCGGCGGCCACCTGGCGGATGGCGTGGGCCAGCCCTTGGGGCGAGACGTCTTTGTGCACAAAACCATCGACGCCGTTTTCCAGCGCGTCTAGCGCCGCTGCTTCTACCGGTGCACCAGACAAGATGAGGGTGCGAATCCAGGCGACGGATCGCTTCATTTGTGCGGCCGTTTCCAATCCATCCAGCCCTGGCATCTTCCAATCTAGCAGGGCCACGTCTGGCAGGGTGTCGTAGATGAGACTGATGGCATCACGGCCGTTTTCCGCCTCCGCCACCACCTCAAAATCTGGCTCCTGGCGCAGCACCAGCTTCAGCCCATGCCGCACCACCAGATGATCATCTGCAATCAAAATCCGAATCTTCTTCATAGTAAACTTTAGCCACAGATTTCGCAGATTACGCAGATTTTTGTTCTTCTATTCTGCGAAATTTGTGTCATCTGTGGATCATTTTCCTGTTCCGTTGCCTGGCCAGGCGGTGGGGATGTCGATGACGATGGAGGTGCCTGCTTCTGGCTGGCTGAAAATGTCGCAGGTGCCGCCCAGGCTGTAGGCTCGATTTTGCATGCCGCGCAGGCCAAAATGCTCCTGACCATGCTCCTGTGCCAGGGCGATGTCTGGTTCAAAGCCACGGCCGTTATCACGCACGACGAGGCGGGCACGGCCGTTTTCTACATCCACACACACCCTGGCCTCCGTGGCTGCTGCGTGGTGCACGATGTTGGTCAGGCATTCTTGCGTCATGCGGTACAGGCTGCGGCAGGCGCGCGGCGAGAGCGTGTCGAAGCTGCCGCGAATGTCGAATTGCAACGCCAGCGTGTTGGCTTGCAGCACGTCGGTCGCGTATTGGTTCAGATCGCTTTGGAACGCTTCTGGCGTGATTTCTTCTGACCACAAATCGTGAATGGCGCGGCGAATTTCCTGGCGGGCAGATTCGGCCGTTTCTCTGGCCCACAGCAGCTCAGAACGAATCGCTGTTGGGTCGCGGTCTAGCAATTTTTCGGCACCATCCAGGGTAAACACAATGCCAAACAGCGATTGCGAGAGGGTGTCGTGCATTTCCAGGGCGATGCGGGCGCGTTCGGCCTGTACGGCCGTTTCCTTCGCCCGTCGCAGTCTGGTTTGCATCATGCTGATGGCCACGGCCGTTTGCCGGGCCAACGCCTCCAACGAGCGCCGCCGGGTGGCATCGACACCCTCTGGCGCTGTTTCCACCAGCAGCAAGCCAATCGGCTGGATGCCCCACAGCAGCGGTACGGGCAGGCAGTGGGCCATCTCAAAAAGCTGGCCAAGCTGGTTTGCCGCCCCCCCAGCCTGAAAATCGGCCAGCGACAGGGTGGCGGTGTACGGCACGGTGCCGGGGGCCATCTGGTTTGCCTGGCGGCTGCATTGCAGCCAGCCCGTCATCTGCCCCTGCTCATCCGCCAGGCCGATGAGCGCCCGGCCAAAGCCCAGTTCCGTGGTAACGGCTCGCAGCACCACTTCTTGTACCGCTTCTACATCGGCGGATTGGTGCAGGGCGGCGGTAAAGCTGTGCAGCACGGCCAGGTTCTGGTTGGCCTGCTGCTGATGGGTGCTGAGATGTTGTAACTGATGGAGTAAAACGGCCGCATAGCCAAAAGCGCCGCTAATCAGGTAAAATCCCGTCACGTTCACAATCACGGTGAGCCAGTTGATCGGCGTGTTGGTGAGCTGGACGTGGCTGAGGAGAACGGCCGTATACAGCGGCAAAAATAGCGTGGTGGCCACAATCGCCCCACGCAGCTGGAAGAAAAATCCAGCAGCAATCAGCGGGCTGAGCGCATACAAATAATAAGGCGATTGCTCCCCGCCAGACAGCCCTAAACAGGCGGCCACCAGCAAAAAATCGGCCAGCAGCAGCCAGGGGCGGCGGGTTAGCCATTGGTTAAGCTGGCTGGAAAAAAAGGTGATCAGCAGGTTGGGCAGCAGCGAGATAGCCAGCAAGATGGCCAATCGTTCCTGATTTTGCCCGGCGGAGATGATGAACAGCAGCGGCGGAATGAGGCTGAGCCAGCGGTACAAAATAAGCAGCCGAAACACCAGGCGTGGATCGCCCGGATTTTCTACCTGATTCGTGCGTGCGGCCAGCAGGTTCATAGGCGCTCCATTATGCGATTTATGTTGGGATTGACAAATGTGTTGAGTAAAGTGCCAGGCACGGGGCGACCGATCCTGGTTCAAAAAAAATCTGCGCCCCGTGCCTGGCACTGGGACTGGCCTGGTTCAAAAAAAATCTGCGCCCCGTGCCTGGCACTCGAACTGGCCTGGTTTATAAAAAATCTGCGCTCCGTGCCTGGCACCAGGACCTAATATGAAAACAACTGCCAAAATTTTAGTTGTAGAAGATGAATTAAGCATCCAAACCATTGTGCGCACCTATCTGGAAAGCGCCGGTTTTGGCGTGACCATTGTGGATAACGGCCCAGAGGCGCTCACCCAGGCGCGGCTGCTCCAGCCAGATTTGGTGCTGCTAGATTTGAACCTGCCGGGCATGGACGGCATGGAGGTGGCGGCGCGGTTGCGCGAGGAGTCGAGTGTCTACATCCTCATGCTGTCGGCGCGGGGGGAAGAGGCGGACCGGGTGGCTGGGCTGCGCATCGGTGCGGATGATTTTTTGACGAAGCCGTTTAGCCCGCGCGAACTGGTGGCGCGGGTGGAGGCAGTTTTACGGCGAAGACGGGAAACGGCCGTTTCCCCCACCACCCTCTACACCTTCCAACAGCTCGCCATCAACCCAGACAGCCACGAAGCGATCGCCGCCGGGCAGCCGCTGGACCTTACCGCCACCGAATTTCAGGTGCTGTTGGAGCTGGCCAAAAATGCTGGCCGCGTCCTCACCCGTGACCAGCTTTTGGCCCTGGTTTGGGGCAGCGACTACTACGGCAACGACCGTGTCGTGGATGTGTACGTGGGCCAGGTGCGCCGCAAGCTGCAAGATGCCACCGGCCTGCTGCTCATCGAGACGGTGCGGGGGATTGGGTATAAGTTTGTAGACGTGAAAAGATGACAAGGTGAACGGGTGAAGGGGTGAACGGGTGAAATTGGTCACCCCTTCACCCCTTCACCCTCTCACCCCTTCATCCTGCGAGGAAAAATGCCCTGGTACAAACGACTCCGCTGGCGACTGGTTGGCTCCCAATTTTTGGTGGCGCTGGTTGGTGTTAGCATTATGATGCTGGCGACGCGGATTATTATCATCAACATGGCCCCGGTGGTGATACGGCCGCTTCTAGAAGCGCTGCTGCAAACTCCCGGCAACCTGCTGCAAACCGAAGCCGATCTCATCATTTCGTTTCGCAATGCGGTGCTATTTTCTGTGCTGTTTGCCGCCCTGGGGGCGATCATTGCCGGGGTTTTTTCATCCGCTTTGCTGTGGGGCACCATTATCAACCCGCTGCGGCAGGTGGCCGACAGCAGTCAGCGGATAGCGGACGGCCGTTTCGACGAGCGCGTTACCGTCCCCCAAAGCAGCGGCGAGGCGATGGCCCAACTGGTGACCAGCTTCAACCAGATGACCGCCACTCTGGAAGAGGTAGAGCAGCAGCGCGTGGCCTTGCTGGGCAACATCGCCCACGAGCTGCGCACGCCGCTGACGGGGCTAAAGGGCTACCTGGAAGGGCTTATGGACGGCCTGTTCCCGGCCAACGAAGAAACGTTCGCCTGGATGTCGCAAGAAGTGGCTCGCCTGGGGCGGCTGGTGGATGATATTCAGCATCTCTCGCGCATTGAGTCTGGGCAGTTCAAGCTGGATTTCCAAAAGATAGATGTGGGTCAGCTGGTGCAGCGGGTGGCGGCGCAGCTGGCGATCCAGGCGCAGAGCAAGCAGATCGCGCTGGAAGCCGCCCCATCAAACCGGTCGGTGCTGGCGCTGGCGGACGCCGATCGCGCCGCCCAAATTTTGATCAATCTGGTAGGCAATGCGATTCGCTACACGCCGGAAGGCGGGCGTGTCTGGTTAAGTGTGCAGGAAAACGGCCGTTTCGTAGAAATTAGCGTGCAGGATGACGGCATCGGCATCCCGCCGGAATCATTGCCCTACATTTTTGAGCGGTTTTACCGGGTAGACCAATCTCGCTCGCGCACCAGCGGCGGTACGGGCATCGGGCTAACCATTTCTCGGCATCTGGTTTGGGCGATGGGTGGGGAGTTAACGGCCGTATCCGGCGGCCCAGATCAGGGCAGCTGCTTTACCTTTACCCTACCGCTGGCGTAGAGACGTTGCCGGGGCACGTCTCTACGGGTAAATTGGCCAAAAAACGTGGAAAGTACGGCCGTTTTGCGATACTCTTTACCCGGAAGAAGAAAACCCACTATCTTTGCAGATTTTAAACCCACCAGAGGGAGTGTCATACCCGCGTAGGCGGGTAGCCATCTTTTCACTGGCGTGGATTCTCGCATTCGCAGAGCCTGCCCTCAGGAAGGTGGGGGAATGACAATCAAAAGTGCAAAGATAATGAGAACCCTCTTTGGAGCAGATTACAATGCTGAATTTTCTACCAGCCCCCATCATTGGTGCTGTGGCTTCGATTGCCATTTTTATCAATACCCTTTTTTGGTGCCTCCTTTTGTACCTGGCCGCCGTGGCCAAGCTGCTGGTGCCCATCCCCGCCTGGCGCAAGCAATGCACCAAAGCTGCCATCTGGCTGGCCGAAGCGTGGATACGCGGCAACAGCGCCTGGATGTGGCTCACCCAGCGCACCGATTGGCGCGTCTCTGGCCTGGAAGGCTTGACCAACGAAGCGTGGTATCTGGTGGTCAGCAATCACCAATCCTGGGTAGATATTTTTGTGTTGCAGCATGTTTTCAACAAGAAAATCCCCTTCCTCAAATTTTTCCTTAAGCAAGAGCTGATCTGGGTGCCGGTGATTGGGCTGGCCTGGTGGGCGCTCGATTTTCCCTTCATGAAGCGGTATTCCCGGGAACAAATCGCCCGCAACCCAGAACTGCGTGGCAAAGATTTGGAAACCACGCGCAAAATGTGTGAACGGTTCAAAACCACGCCAGTTTCCGTGATGAACTTTTTGGAGGGCACCCGCATTACCCCCGGCAAGCACCAGCGGCAGCAGTCGCCCTACCGCCATTTGCTTAAGCCCAAGGCGGGGGGCATTGGTTTTGTGCTGGGGGCAATGGGGGAGCAGGTTCACACCATGCTAGACGTAACCATCGTTTACCCGCAGGGAATCCCGGATGCGTGGGCTTTTATCCGTGGCGAGGTGAAAGTGATAGAAGTGATTGTGCAAAAACGGCCGATTCCCCCCGAATTCCGCAACCAGGATTACCAAAACGACGAACCGTTCCGCGAGACGTTCCAGGCCTGGGTACGCGATCTGTGGGCCGAAAAAGACCACCTGCTGGACGAACGCCTGGGTGTGGCTGAACGCTAGTTGTCTGCTGCCAAGATTGGGCCAATTTTTCGGGAGTTCACCTGCTGAATGTTACCCAATTGGCCCAATCTCTAGCGAAAGCTCTTTACACAATCCTTACATCCCCTTTACGGCGCATTTGCAAACGGCTGGTATGCTTACGGCATATTGTGAAAAAATTATCAAATTCAAGTAGAGGATGACATCGTGTTTAGATCATTATTTGGCCAGGCGATGGGGGGAACGGCCGTAAAAAATATCACCCCAGATGAACTGCAAGAAAAAATCAAGAGCAAGCAGCCCGTTCTGGTGCTGGATGTGCGCCAGCCAGAAGAGTATGCCCACGATGGCCACATCAAAGGGGCGCGCCTGATGCCCCTAGGCACCTTGCGCCACCGCCTGAGCGAACTGCCCAAAGATACGCCCATCATTTGCGTTTGCCGCTCTGGCGCGCGCAGCCGCACCGCTTGTGAGCAGCTGGCCCGCGAAGGGTTTGAAGATGTTACCAACATGGGCGGCGGCATGATCGCCTGGAAGCGCGCCCGCTTGCCCTTCATGTAACAATCGGCACCAGGGGTAAGGGCGGCAGATTTTGTGCCGTCCGCATCGAATTAGGGGACGTGGACCTCGTCGCTGACGCAGATTTTTATCCGCGTTTTTTGCGAAGGTCCGCGTCCCCATTTTGTTTAGAGCAGATTCAAAAGGCGCTTCAGAAATGCATGGGGGGGCAAGCTGTGACGCGTGATGCATAACCAGAAGGTTCTCACGTTTCACGCATCACACCCTCAAAAACATCCTGAAGACCCTGGCAAAAGAGGGCATGATGGCTAATTCCCAGAAACATTCGTTGGCAAACCAAAAAACAGTTCCTTGGCTGGCCAAATTTTTGCCAGCAGGCCACTGGCTGCAAAATTATCCTCGCGAGCATTTGGTGGGGGATGTGCTGGCCGGGTTTATTGTGGCGGTGATGCTGGTGCCGCAGGGGATGGCGTATGCGCTGCTGGCCGGTTTGCCGCCCCAGGTGGGGCTGTACGCTAGCATTTTGCCGCTCGTTATTTATGGTTTGCTGGGCAGCAGCCGGGCGCTGGCGGTGGGGCCGGTGGCTATTGTGTCGCTGCTGGTAGCCACGGGGATTGCGCCGCTGGCCGAGGTGGGTAGCGCCGCTTACCTGGCGTTGGCCATTGTGCTGGCGCTGCTGGTGGGGGCAATTCAAATGGTGATGGGCCTGGTGCGGCTTGGTTTTTTGGTGAACTTTTTAAGCCATCCGGTGCTGGCGGGGTTCACCAGTGCGGCGGCGTTGGTGATTGGCTTTAGCCAGCTTAAACATTTGCTGGGCCTGGCCACGCCTCGTCTGGAATTTTTGGAGACGGTGGGGTATACGGCCGTTCACCTCCAAGAAACCAATCTCACCACCCTGGCCATTGGTGGGGTCAGCATTCTCATTCTGGTTTATTTTAAGGCGGGCTTGGGCCAGCAGCTCAAGCGCTGGCGTGTTCCGGCGGGCTGGGTGCTGCCCATTACCAAATCGGCCCCGCTGGTGATTGTGGTGCTGGGCACGGCGTTGGTCTGGGGGCTGGGGCTGAACGAACAGGCGGGCGTGGCCATTGTGGGGGATGTGCCCGCTGGCTTGCCGCCGCTGACGCTGCCCCTGGTGGATTTGGCCGTGTGGCAGAAGCTGCTGCCCACGGCGTTGGTGATCAGCTTTGTGGGCTACATGGAAAGCATCGCCGTGGCTAAGTCGTTGGCCAGCAAGCGGCGGCAAAAGGTGGGGGCCAACCAGGAGCTGTTGGCGCTGGGCGCGGCCAATCTGGGGGCGATGTTTACTGGCGGCTTCCCGGTGACGGGCGGATTTAGCCGCTCGGTGGTTAATTTTGATGCGGGGGCCAACAGTGGATTGGCTTCGATTATTACGGCCGTTCTCATCGCCCTCACCGTGATTTTCCTCACCCCCATTTTTTACTTTTTGCCCCAGGCCGTGCTGGCGGCGATTGTGATGGTGGCGGTGGCCGGGCTGGTGGATGTGAAAACGTTTCGGCATGTGTGGCAGTACAACAAGGCAGATGCGGCGTCTTTTGTGGTGACCTTTTTTGCCGTGCTGGCCGTGGGGGTGGAGAACGGCATTTTGCTGGGGGTGGGGGTGGCGATGCTGCTGTTTATCTGGCGCAGCAGTCGGCCGCACGTAGCGGTGGTGGGTCGCCTGGGCGACAGTGAAATTTATCGCAACGTGCTGCGCCACAAGGTGCAATGCTGGCCCAACGTGGTGGCGGTGCGCATCGACGAGAGCCTTTATTTTGCCAACAGTAAGTTTTTGGAGGACACGGTGTTGGGCGTGATTGCCGATCAGCCCGAGATTGATCATTTTGTGTTGATTGGAACGGCCGTAAATTTCATCGACGCCAGCGCCCTCGAAACGCTAGAATCGCTGGCGCGGCAGCTAAAAGACGCGGGGGTGCAGCTGCACCTGGCGGCCATCAAAGGGCCGGTGCTGGACCGCCTGCGCGATATCGGCTTTGTGGACCATCTAGGCGAGCAATTTTTCCACCTCACCACCCACGACGCGATGAAAGCGATTGGCGTGGTTGGTGAATAACGCTAAAAAGAACCACAGATTACGCAGATTTTGTGTGAAAAACAATCTGTGGAATCTGTGAAATCTGTGGCTAGAACCGTATGAAAAATCCTTTTTTGCAACGGCCGTTTCCCGTCAGCCCATCCATGAATCAGGTGTGGATTATGGATTTGCCAGGCATTGACCTGCCAGATTGGGTCAAAGGCCAGCGATCATTCAATTTGCTTTCCAGCTTTGCCCTGCGCCAGCGGGTGCAGGGCACAGCCGCAACGCTCAACCTTGCCCCAGATGATCCCAACTTGCTAGAAAAATTTGATAGTTGCTTGACGGCCGTTTCCCCCCAAGTTCGCACCCCCGCCCAAAAAATCGCGGAGGATTACGGCCGTTCCCTGGCTTACCACCTGCTCACCCTCAAGCGGGGCGACGCCGTCAACCAGCAGGCACGGCCGGATTGGCAGCCGGTCCATTGGCAATTTTGGCAGCAGATCGAGACGGTTTGGCTGGGTGGTGGGCTGCTTTGTGGGAACTTGGGGCAAACGGCCGTTCCCCTCGCCCGGCAGCTCATCCAGCAAAACGGCTTCCCCAGTTTTCGGCTGGAATTGGCCCCGAACGGCCGTCATCTGCCGCTGATCGGTTTGGCACGAACGGCACCACCGGACACGCACGCCATGTTAATTTTTGACTTTGGGCAAACGGCCGTAAAACGGGGCATTGCTCATTACCAAAACAAATCGCTGGCGGAACTGTACCAGCTGCCCAACCTGCCTGCGCCGTGTGACAACAGTTTCCAGCCAAACCAGAACCTGGCCGAGGTTGCCCAATTGGCCCGCTGGCTCCTGGATTTTGTGGCGGAAACCTGGCGGGAAACGGCCGTTGCCCACCCCAACCTCAGCCCCACCGTCGCCCTCAGCCTGGCCTGCTACCTGCTGGATGGCCAGCCGCGCCCGGAAGATGTGGGTTGTTACGGCCGTATGCAGCAGCTCACCCCCAATTTGCACCAGTTCCTCAGCGATGGCCTGCGCCAGCGCCTCGGCCCAGCCGCGGCCATCCACCTATGGCACGATGGCGCAGCAGCGGGATTATTTGTAGCCGAGGGTTTTAACACCCGGCGGCCCGGGCAGGCAACGGCCGTTCTCACCTTCGGCACCGCAATCGGCGTTGGCTTCCCGCCAGAGGTGGGCCAATTTTTACCAAATTCGCCCGCGTTTACTTGTCAGCCAATAAGACGCGGATGAATGCGGTCGAGCGCGGATGAAAACTTTCCGCGTCCAAAAACATGCCTGCTGCAAAGCCCAGCCACTAGCCACCACCTGCCAATTTGGTAAACTTGGGGCCATGACTGAATTTTTCAATGTCCTTCCCCCAGATGAAGCGCGTGACCTGCTGTTTTCAAACATAACGGCCGTTCTCCCCACCGAAAACTTGCCCACCGAAAAAGCGCATGGCCGGGTGCTGGCAACGGCCGTTACCGCCCCCCACGCCCTGCCCCAATTCCGCCGCAGCACGATGGATGGCTACGCCGTCCGCGCCGCCGACACCTTTGGCGCTTCCGAAAGCCTGCCCGCCTTTTTGCAGGTGGTGGGCGAAGTGCCGATGGGCCAGCCCGCCAACGTGCAGCTCGGCACCGGCCAGGCGGCCATCGTCCACACCGGCGGCATGATTCCGGAAACGGCCGATGCTGTGGTGCAAATTGAGCAAACGCAAACGGTGACCGGTAATCCGTTATCGGTAATCGGTAATCAATCTCCAATCTCCAATCTCCAACCTCCCCAATTCCCATTTGAGATTGAAGTGCTGCGTTCTGTCGCCGTGGGCCAAAACGTGCTGCAACTGGGCGAAGATGTGCAGCTGGATGCCGAAATTTTGCCCGCCGGGCATATTTTGCGGCCGCAAGACCTGGGCGGCTTGCTCGCTTTGGGGATCATGGCGGTGGATGTGGTGCGCCGCCCCCGCGTGGGCATTTTGGCCACGGGCGACGAGGTGATTGCCCCCGAAAAAACCGCGCAGCCTGGCCAAATTCGGGACATCAACAGCTACACGGTGGCGGGATTGGTGGTCCAGGCTGGCGGTGTGCCCGTCCTGGGGGGCATCATCCCCGATAATTTTGCGGCTTTGGAAACGGCCGCTGCCCACCTGCTGGCCCAAACCGACATGCTCGTCATGTCTGCTGGTTCCTCCGTGAGCGTGCGCGACATGACCGTGCAGGTGATTGACAACCTGGGCGAACCGGGCGTGCTGCTGCATGGCGTGGCCACTCGCCCAGGTAAGCCAACCATCGTCGGCGCGGTGGGGGGCAAACCGGTGCTGGGGCTGCCCGGCAACCCTGTCTCGGCGATGGTGCAGTTCGACATGTTCGGCGTGCCCGCCATCTACCGGATGCAGGGCGTGGCCCAAATGCCGCGCCGGGGGCTGGTATGGGCCCAGCTCAGCCAAAACATCGCCAGCGAAAGCGGCCGTGAAGATTACATCCCCGCCCGCCTGGCAGACGGCCCCGAAGGGCTGATTGCCGTCCCCGTATTTGGCAAATCAAACCTCATTTACACCCTCGTCAATGCCGATGGCTTGATCAAAATTCCGCTTAACAAAGGCGGCTTGCTGGCCGGTGATTGGGTGGAAGTGCGCCTTTTTTAAGAAATGGGACGCAGATAAACGCTAATTTTTTTATTCGCGTCATCCGCGTTCATCCGCGGCCCATAATTTAATGAGAGGGAGGGGCAATATCGGCCTGATGCCGCTATAATAGACGCCGTTGTGAAAAAATATTGCTGCCTGAAAGACCCTAAGGGTTTGGTAATTTTTCTGACACGTTAGTCGGGGGAAACCCTTAGGGTCTGGAAAGTTACAAAAAATATTGCCAGAAGAACGGCCGTTTCCGCCGCCATCATTCTGGTTAAAAGTTTGGAGGTTCGCTTGACCACAATACAACGCGCCAAAGGGATGCAGGATGTGCTGCCCGACGATCGGCGCTATTGGGATTTAATCATCAACCAGGCCACAGAATTGGCCCGTCTTTATGGCTTTCAGCGCATTGATCTGCCCATTTTGGAGTACACCGAGCTGTACGAGCGGGGCGTGGGCAATGCCTCTGACTTTTTTGTGCAGAAAGAGATGTACACATTGGAAGAGTCTGAAGACGTGACGCTGACGATGCGGCCCGAGTTTACCGCCGGTTTTATGCGGGCCTACATTCAAAATGGCATGTCCAGCTGGCCACAGCCGGTAAAGCTGTACACCATCGGCCCCGCCTTCCGGCGCGAGCGGCAGCAGGCGGGGCGGTACCGCCAGCACAGCCAGTTCAACTGCGAAATTTTGGGCGAAACAGACCCCGCCGCCGATGTGGAAGTGATGATGCTGGCCATGAATTTGTATCGCGCTTTGGGGTACAAAGGGTTGACCTTCCAACTTAACAGCACCGGCTGCCCCACCTGCAAACCGGCCTACGTAGAAAAGCTGACTGCCTACCTGGAAAAGCATCTGGATAAGCTGGCGGACATCGACAAGGAGCGCATTCAGCGCAATCCGCTGCGGGTGCTAGACAGCAAAGAGCCGGGCATGGATGCGCTGCTGGCCGACGCGCCGCACATTGTGGACCATTTGTGTGACGATTGTGAAACCCATTTTGCTGATTTGCGCGGTCTGCTGGACGGGCTAGACCAGAGCTACAGTATCAATTTCCGGCTGGTGCGGGGGATTGATTATTACACCAAGACGGTGTTTGAGGTGTGGGCTGAGGGCATTGGGGCGCAAGCGGCCGTTTGCGGCGGCGGTCGGTACGATGGGCTGGCGGAGGACATTGGCGGCCCCGCCACGCCGGGCGTTGGCTTTGGCAGCGGCATCGAGCGCATTGTGCTGGGGATGCAGGAGGCGGGCATTGAACCGCCTGCGCCGGAGCAGCCGACGGTGTTGGTGGCTCATTTTGGCGGGGCAACGAAGGAAGCGGCCGTTCTTCTCACGTTCCAACTGCGGGCGGCGGGCATCGGTACCCGGCTGGCCTTTGCCCGCGACCGACGCAGCATGAAAAGCCAGATGCGCGAAGCGAACAAACACGCCATCCAGACGGTGCTCATTTTGGGCGATTCTGAACTGGAGCAGCAGTCGGTGGTGGTACGGCCGTTAGACGGCGGCGAGCAGCAGCTAATCAAACTAAACGACGTGGTTGCTTTTTTAAAATAAATAGGAACTATTCAGCCTTTCTGGCTGTGGCCAGCGTCTCGCCGTGCCACCTAGTCGGCACGGTCTGGAGTGCAGCCCTTCGGGACTGAGAGGCGGCCGAAGCCCCTGAATAGCTACAAAAAGTTTTCAAAATTCTTTATCAGCAGATTTCGCAGATTCCAAAGACTTTTTCGCTCTAAATCTGCGAAATCTTTTTAATCTTTGATTGATTGTTTTCGAAAACTTCCTGCACCTTACTTAAATCTGTGAAATCAGTGTTTTTTTAGTAGAGTCACCAGTGTCCCATCCATGAATCGAATTGGCATTCTCCACCACCCCAAGGTTGCCGAATCGCAGCCGCTGGCAAACGTCATTGAAGCTTGGCTGACCGAGCGGCAGTTGACAACCTGGCAGGGCTCCTCCTACGATGAAGCGCGCATGCGCGAGATGGTGGGCGGCAGTGACCTGCTGGTGGTGCTGGGTGGAGATGGCTCGCTGCTGCGGGCGGCGCGGTACGCGTCGGTGTGTGATGTGCCTGTTTTTGGCATTAATCTGGGGCGGGTGGGCTTTTTAAGCGAGGCGCAGCCCGACGATTGGCCAGACAAGTTGAGCAAGGTGCTGGTTGGGGAATGCTGGATAGAAAATCGGTTGATGTTGCAGGCGCGGATTCGGCGAAACGGCCGTATCCTGCACACTTTCTCCGTTTTGAACGACGTGGTGGTAGGGCGTGGCCGCCAGGCACGGGTGGTACGCTTTCAGCTGCACGTGGATGATGACCTCATCACCCATTACACCGCCGACGCGCTCATCGTGGCGACGCCAACCGGTTCTACTGCCTACTCGATGGCGGCGGGCGGGCCGCTGCTGCCGCCCCAGCTGCCTAACTTTGTGGTGGTGCCCGTTGCCCCACACCTGACTTTTGATCGCGCCATTATTTTTCATGAACAGGCGGAGATTGCGATTACGGTACATATGGATCATCAGGCGTACCTGACGCCCGACGGTACAGACGGCATTCTGCTGGAAGATGAAGATGTGGTGCTGGTGACCAAATCAGAAAAAGGTTGCCAATTTGTGCGCGTAGAAAGTTCTGGCTATTTTTACCGGCGGCTCATGGGGCGGCTGGGTTATTCACGGTAGAGACGTTGCCCGGCAACGTCTTTGCAAATTGGGATAAATTTTTATGGAATTACAAGACCCTCGCGTGCGTTCTTTGCTGCGGCAGGCCAATAAGGTGGCCGATTCGGGTAAAAAAGCGGCAGCGGAACAACTTTACCGGCAGCTTCTGGATGAAGCGCCGGATGTGGCAGAGGCGTGGTATGGTTTGGGCCAGGTGCTAAACGATCCGGCCGAACAAAAAGAGGCGTACAAAAAAGCAACCGCGCTTGAGCCAGATTTTGCGCCTGCGGTGCGCGCCCTGGCCGAACTGCGCGGCGAACCGGTGCCAGCGTGGGCCATTGAGCCAGAAGAGCCTGAAGAAGAGGAAGCTGCCCCGGAGCCGGAACTTGTGGGGGAAACGGCCGTTCCCCCCACCGAAGCCGAGTACGAACTGGTTTGCTATCGTCACCCCAGCCGGCCCACTTCCCTGCGCTGCTACAACTGCGGCAAGCCCATTTGCAGCAGTTGCGCCATCAAAACGCCGGTGGGCTACAGCTGCCCAGACTGCATCCGCGAAAAAGAGGATGTGTTCTTCAACGCCACTGCGCTGGATTATGTGGTAGCCCCGGCCATCGGCCTGGTGCTCAGCCTGATAACTGGCTACCTGGTCTCGCGTTTTGCCATCGGTGGCGGCTTTTTTATTTACTTTATTATGGTATTTATTGGCGGTTTTGCCGGGCGTATCATTGGTCAGCTGAGTAAGCAGGCAATTGGTCGGCGGCGGGGCCGCTATTTGCCCCAGGTGATGGTGGTGATGTTGGTTTTGGGAACGGCCGTTTGGCTGTTGCCCATCCTGATTTTTAATGGATTTGCCAGCTTGCTTGCCTTCATCGGCCCTGGTATTTTCTTGTTTGTGGCAGGCGGGGCGCTGTTTTCTTACATGAAATAGAACTTGCAGATCCGACAGGTTTTCATCTGGAAAAGCCATTCTCCTGAGGAAACCTGTCCGGTCTCTCGCACACAAAAACCTATGCTAACAGAACTGTACATTCGAGATTTTGCCATCATTGACGAGCTGCGGCTCAAGTTCCACAGCGGCTTCACCGTGCTGACGGGTGAAACGGGTGCCGGTAAATCGATCATCCTGGATGCGGTGACGCTGATGCTGGGTGGCCGTGCCGACACCACCTTCGTGCGCGCGGGCGCTGGCGAGGCGTACGTAGAAGCCACTTTCACCCTATCGGAAGCGCTCCAAAAGGTCATCGACCCCATTTTGGAGGCGGAAGGGCTGGACGAGGAGCATAGGGATGAAGTGCTGCTCTCGCGTGAGCTGCGGTTGAACGGCCGTAACATTTGTCGGGTAAACGGCCGTACCGTCAACCTCTCTGTCCTGCGCGATGTGGCCGAACCGCTCATCGACATCCACGGGCAGGGGGAGCATCTTTCGCTGCTGCAACCCCGCTCCCATTTGCCCCTGCTAGATTCCTACGCCGGGGTGCAGGCGGAACGGGCCGCCCTGGCCAAAGAGATCACCGCCCTTATGGAAATTCAGCATGAGCTGGCCGATTTGCGCCAAAACGAACGCATGCTGGCCCAACGCGCCGACATGCTGCGCTTCCAAATCGAAGAAATTGAAGCCGCTCGCCTGGATGAGGGCGAAGAGGATGAATTGCGTGCCGAGCGCACCCGCCTGGCCAATTCTGAACAGCTAATGAAGGCTGCCTCTGAAGCGGTGAATTTGCTCACCGGCATGGATGACGAGTCGCAAGCCGTGGCCGACATGCTGGGGCAGGTGGAGCGGTCTTTGGTGCAGCTCACCCGGTACGATGAGACAAAAGGGCCGCTACTGGAGCGACTGCAAGGGCTCATTTATCAGCTTAGCGAAGTCTCCTCTGAGCTGCAAAGTTACCTGGATGAGGTGGAATACAATCCCAAGCGGCTCGATTTTGTGGAGGAGCGGCTGGAGTTGATCAACCAGCTCAAGCGCAAATATGGCGAAAGCATTACCGCCATTTTGGCGATGCGCGATCGGGCCAAAACAGACCTGGCGCGGATCGATAACAGCGAAGAGCGGATTGCGGAACTGGTAAAAACGGAAGAGACCTACCTGCGCAAATGTGGCGAACTGGCGCTGGCGCTCTCTAAAAAACGCAAAGCGGCGGCAGAGACGTTGGCAACGGCCGTTGTCACCCAGCTCACCGATTTGCAGATGGATGGGGCCAAATTCGAGGTGCAGTTCGAGACGACGCCGCAGCCCAATGGCCTGTACGTGAACGGCGCACGGTTGGCCTTCGACAAAACGGGCATCGACCAGGCGGAATTCCTCATCTCCACCAACCCTGGCGAACCGCTGAAGCCGATGGCCAAAGTCGCCAGCGGTGGTGAAACGGCGCGGCTGATGTTGGCGTTAAAAACGGCGCTGGCCCAGGTGGACAAAACGCCCACCCTCATCTTCGACGAGATTGACCAGGGGATTGGTGGCCGCGTGGGGGATGTGGTGGGACGCAAATTGTGGGGGTTAACGGCCGTTGCCGACCATCAGGTCATCGTGGTGACCCATTTGCCCCAGCTGGCGGGCTACGGCGACGTGCATTTCCACGTGAGCAAGGCGCAGGCCGACGGCCGTACCACCACGCGCATCAAAACGCTGGCGGGAGACGGCCGTATTCAGGAACTGGCCGCCATGCTGGGCACACAAGGGGAACATGCACGCGGCGGCGCAGAATCCATTTTGGCATTGGCGAACGGGACGAAAACGGCCGTGAAAGCCAAGTAATTGAGAAATTAGGTAATTAGATTTCTGCTTGAAGTTTTTGGTAATGCAGGGGCATAAAATCAAAGATTGCGCAGATTAAAAATCTGGCAAATCTGCGTAATCTGCTGATAAAAAATTACTCAATTACCCAAATACCCAATTACCTCCCCCCCTCCAACTTCTCCAAAATCACCTTCTTCATCCCCACTTCCAGCAGGCCAGGGAAAAGATGGCCTGCCGACCCCATCAGTTTGTTGGCTGGGCCAGGAATCAGGCGGGATTTGCCTGCCTGTTCGGCGTGGAAGATGGCGTTGGCGAGCGTTTCGGGGGGCATACGGCCGTCTTCGCGGCTGTTGTCTGGGCTGTAGCGGCGGGCGTGGGCGGTGCGCACCGGGCCGGGGAACACGGTGAGGCAGTGGCCGCGCCAGGCGGCGTGCAGGCTGCGGGCGTAGTTGGCCAGGCCGTCCTTGCTGGCGGCATACACCGCCGCCCCCGGATAGCTGGCAAAGTAAGAGAGCGACGACAAAAAGACGAAGCTGGCCTCTGGCGTGAGCAGGTTTTGGCGGAACAATTCGGCCGTGAGCCAGAGCGGCGCGTGCAGATTCAGGTGCAGCACTGCCTGCTGCCGGGCCAGCGGCACCCCCTCAAAGCGCCCCACGGCGCTGATGCCCGCGTTGTGAATGACGCACCCGAACGGAGCCAACGGAGCCAGCTGCGGCAAGATGGTGGCCAATCCGGCCCGGCTGCTTAAATCCCCCAGCACAAAATCCGCCTGGCCACCCTGCGCTTCAATTTCGGCGCAGGTTTGGGCCGCTTTTTCTGCGTCAATGTCTAGCCCGATGATGCGGTAGCCTGCCTGGGCATAGCGCAGCGCCAATGCCCGGCCAATGCCGTCGGCGGCCCCGGTGATGAGGCAGGTGGGGGCGGCTGGCTGATGGGATTGGGTGAGTTGGGGGGCGTTTTTGCGCAGGATGGGATCGAGCAGGGAACGGCCGTTCCGCCCCACAAAGCGCAGCAGTTTATTGCCCAGGCCGACGGTGGTAGACGGCCGTTTCCGCTCAATCGCCCAGATGATTTGCCGGGCAACCTTTTCTGCCGGGGGGAACTTTTCCCAGTTCATTTTTTCTTGGGTGAGGCCGATTTTTTGGTGCATCCCCGTGCGGGTAGCGCCAGGGCGGATGGTTTGCACCGTCACCTGCCCCTGCCACTCCACGCGCAGGCTGCGGGCGAATCCTTCCAGCGCCATTTTACTGGCTCCGTAAACGGCGTATTCCGGGCTGGGAACGGCCGTTGCCACCGAACTCACAAAAACGACCTGCCCTCGCGCCTTTTGCAGCAGCGGAAACAGTTTGTGGGTGATGGCGATTGGGCTGTGCAGATTGACGGTGAGCAGGTCGTCAATTTGGTCGAGCGTTTGCTCGGCCAGCGAGCCGTAGTAGCCGGTACCGGCGTTGTGGATGAGCAGATCGAGCGTGGTGATGCCTTGCGCGGCCAGCCAGCTGGCGATGGTGTCGGCGGCGTCTGGTTGGGCCAGATCGGCCTGGCAGTAGGTTTGTGCGGTGAAAAGCGGAGAAGTGAGGCTGGGAAACGGCCGTCGCCCCACTAAAACCAGCCGATTTTCCGCTGTGTTGTATTGTTGTGCCAGCGCCAGGCCAATGCCATCGGTCGCGCCGGTAATCAGAATTGTCGCCAAAAGTTACTCCTTCGTTGCTAAACCTCCGGGAGGGGCCATGACCCCTCCCAGAGGTTTTCCTGCTTTACTCGGTTTCGCCTTGCAGGTCTGGTTCCGGGGGGACGCTGATAATCGTTTCACCCTGCAAAAAGTCGATGGCGGCTTGCAGTTGGGTATCTTCCAGCTCTTCGCCTTCTGCTGGTTCGGGCAGGGGGATGTAGTAGTCGGGCGTCAAGCCAATTTGGTCAATGGAGGATTCTTCTGGCGTTAGCCATTCGGCGATGGTGACGCGCACGCCGCCGTTGTTGGACAGCGTGTGCCACGTTTGCACGGTGCCCTTGCCAAACGAAATTTGGCCAATAATCACCCCCCGCCCGCGATCCTGAATGGCCCCGGCCAGCACTTCGCTGGCGCTGGCGCTGCCTTCATCAATGAGCACCACCATCGGGATATCCTGGGCTAAGCCGTCGTCGTCTACTTCGAACGGCCGTAACTCACCATCCCCAAACCGTTCCACCAAAACCAGACCTTCGGTTAAAAATTGGTCAGCAATTTCTACTGTTGTGTCCAATGCCCCACCGGGATTGCGGCGCAGGTCCAAAATGAGGCCCGTGGGGTTTTCTGCCAGCAGGGTGGGCAGTAAATCTGCCAATTCTGCGTCGGTGTTGTTGCCAAAGCGGCTCAGGCGCACGTAGGCAATGCCTTCATCCAACACCTCGCCGCGCACGGTGGCCAGCTTAATTACATCTCGCACAATGTCGATGTTGAGCAGTTCGCCATCCCGCTCAATCACCAGGCTGACGGTGGTGCCTGCGGGGCCGCGCACCAGGGCAGCCGCTTCGGTGACGTCCATGCCCGTAAGCGGCACGCCGTCGGCCTCGCGCAAAATGTCGCCAGGCTGAATGCCTGCCGCTTGGGCTGGGGAGCCATCAATGGGGGTCACTACCGTAATCGCGCCGTCCACGTCTTCGACTTCGGCACCAATGCCCTGGAATTCGCCGTCCATAGATTCCTGGGCGGACTGCTGATCTTCTGGCGAGAGGTAGCGGGTGTGCGGGTCTCCCAAAGTAGCCAGCATGCCGTCGATGGCGCCTTCGATGAGGGCGGTGTCGTCAACGGGTTGGCGGAGGTAGCGTTCGTGGATCAGTTCCCAGACCTCCCAGAACGGTTCAAACTGTTCATCGGCGGCGTTGGCAACGGCCGTACCCGCAAAAACCTGCACGGGCGCGGCGGGTGATTGCCCTAAAACGTACCCTCCGGCAAAAACGAATACAGCTAAAATGGCAGCAGTTAAACTGGTGGCTAAACGAGAAATCATAAAAATGCTCCAAGCTTGAGTTGTTTGAATTGGCTACCAGGATTTGCAGAATAATGAAGCAGCTTCGGTAAAAACGGTCACCTTGTCACCTGTTCACCCTGTCACCTTGTCATCTATTATAGGATCAAATGTTAACTTTCTATTGACGTAGGTTTAACACTGGCTGAACGGCGAACGGCCGTTGCTTCTGCGGTTGGTTGCCACTCGTCTGTTTGATACAATATGGGCATGTCCACCCAGCGGATTCGCACGATTTATACCGTCTCATTGGTCATTCTAGATGCCTGTTTGGTGGCAGTCTCTTTTGTGCTGGCGTACCAACTTCGGGCGACCATTGATTGGCCAGAGCCGCTGGCCGTAAATGTGCCTTTAACTGCCTACACCGGTTTGCTTGTGGTGCAGGTTATTTCTGTGGTCGTAGCCTTATTTTTCTACCGGCTTTACTACATCCCCCGTGCCGTTTCCCGCGTTGACCAATTTTATTATGTGTTTGCGGCCGTTTCCATTGGCACCCTGGTCGCCGTGGCTATCTCCACCTTCATCTTCAAAAACGACCGACTCATCCTCGATTATCCGCGCGCGATGATTATTTACGCCTGGGTGCTGACCATTGTGCTGCTTGTGTTGGGCCGCATGGCTCACCAACTGCTGCGGGCCGCTTTGCGCAATCGCGGCTGGGGCAAAGACCGTGTTATCGTCGTCGGCACAGGCGATATGGCCCAGGCTGTCATCCAGCGCATCTTGCGTTCACCTTACCTGGGGTATGAGCTGCTTGGTGTTGTGAATGGGCTTGAGCTTGGCCGCGAGTTTGGTGGCGTGCCCGTGTTGGGTACGCCGGAAGATTTGCCCCATCTCATCGAAACATTGGGTCTGGATGAAGTAATCATCGCCATGCCAGAAAAAGGGCACCGGGAGACAGTGCGCGTTATTTCTTACTGTGAGCGCGGGCGCGTTTCTATCAAAATTTTCCCCGATGTGTTCCAGTTTGTTACTTCGCAGGCCAGTATTGATGAATTGGGCGGTTTGCCGCTGCTTTCTGTGCGGGATTATGCGCTGCGCGGCTACCTGCTATTGTTTAAGCGGCTGATTGATATGGTGGGGGCAGCTATCGGGCTGGTCTTACTCTCGCCGCTGATGCTGTTAATTGCGCTAGCCATTAAGCTGGAATCCCCCGGCCCGGTCTTTTTTGTGCAGGAGCGGATGGGGCTAGATGCCAAACCATTCCGCATGATCAAGTTTCGCTCTATGCGGCGCGATGCGGAGCGAGACGGCCCTGGTTGGACCACCGACAACGATCCACGCCAAACAAAGTTAGGCACTTTTATTCGCAAAATTGAGGCGGATGAGCTGCCAAATTTGATTAACGTATTGATTGGTGAAATGAGTATGGTTGGCCCACGCCCAGAGCAGGCGCATTACGTGGAGCAGTTCCGCGAGACGGTGCCGCGCTACATGGATCGGCACCAGGAGAAGGGGGGCATGACGGGTTGGGCGCAGGTCAATGGGCTGCGCGGCGACACCTCCATTGCCGAACGCACCAAGTACGATCTGTGGTACATGGAAAACTGGTCTATTTTGCTAGACATTAAGATTATTTTGCGCACCATCTGGCAGATTGTGGAGCGCAAAAGCCGAAAGGAACCCTTACCGGAACTACTTCAGGAAATACGGCCGTCCGACACCTCTTCTGCCACCTCGCAAGATTAGCACGCTCCCCGCTGATCTAACATTGTTCTTATTTGACGCTCCTCTGGGGGCATGTTATGATATTTGAAGCACCCCTTTAGCACTCAATATCATAGAGTGCTAATCCGAATAGCAGAAACCAAAATGAGACTAGGGCTTGCGCGCAGCACCACTAGTCTCATTGTCCGTCAAGGCACAAGATGTTTGAAACGCTAACAGATCGACAAGAGAAGATTTTGGGCCTGGTTGTACGCAATTACATCGAGACGGGCCAGCCAGTGGGTTCCAAAACGTTGGTAGAACAGTATGATTTAGATGTCAGTTCTGCCACGGTGCGCAACGAACTGGCGGCGCTGGATGAGATGGGTTATTTGGTGCAGCTGCACACCTCGGCCGGGCGCATTCCTACTGAAGTGGGTTACCGCTACTTTGTTCAGAAGCTGCTGGGCGAGTTCCGCTTGCCGCTGCATGAGCAGCAGATGATTCGCCATCAGTTTCATCAGGCCAGGCTGGATTTAGAGCAGTGGATGCAGTTGGCCGCTGCCATTTTGGCCCGCACTTCACTGGGGGCTAGTTTTGTCACTGCGCCGCGACCCCGTTCTAACCGGTTTAAGCATTTGCAGCTCATTTCCACGCAGGGGCGGCTGGTGCTGATGATTTTGGTACTGTACGGCGGTGAGGTAAAGCAGCAGATGCTAACGTTGGCGGAGCCGATCTCTCAGGCACGGCTGAGCGCCGCGGCAGACAGGATGAACGCCTTGTTGGTGGATGCCAGCTACGATGAAGCTGTGGTTCGTTTGGGGCATCACCTGGATGAACTGGAATCGGATGTGGCCAAGCTGACGTTGGATGTGCTGCGCCGTTCCGACAGCCGTACCATTACAGATATTTACCGGGATGGCTTGATGAATATTGTGGATGATGCGGCCACCCGGCAGGCCGTGCGCGTGTTGGAAGAGCGCACGTTGCTGGCCAACGTATTGGCCGAAACGCAAACGTCGCAAGACGGGGTGCAAGTGGTGATTGGTGGCGACGGCCGTTGGGAAGAGCTAAAAGATTGCTCGATTATTTTGTCTCGTTACGGGGTAGCCGATCAGTTTAGCGGTACCGTGGCGGTGATTGGCCCGACGCGGATGTCATACGGCCGTAACGTCGCTGCCGTGCAGTACGTGGCCAATCTCATGAGCAGTTTTGTTTACGATTACTATTTGGAAGCACCAGAACGATAAGATTCTGTTTAAGAGGTAAAGATCAGTGAGCGAAGAAAAAACAGCGGAAGGAACTCAGGAAAACGTCCCCGAAGTGGAAGCTGCGGGGAATGGCCAGGAATCTCCTGAGACCGCAGAAACAGAAGCATCTACTCCCCCAACCTTAGAAGAACAGCTAGCTGCCGTTCGGGCAGAAGCTGAAGATTACAAAGATCGCTGGCTGCGCAGCCAGGCAGAGTTTGCCAATGCTCGTAAGCGGATGGAAAAGCAGCGCCTGGATACGTACACCAACGCAACGGCCAGTGTCATTGATAAGCTGCTGCCCATCGTAGATGATTTTGAGCGGGCAATGGAAAATTTGCCGGACGAAATCAAGGATAACAGCTGGCTCGAAGGCATTCAATTGGTGCAGCGCAAATTGCAAGCGACGTTGGACAATTTCAACGTGACGGCGATTGAAGCGGTTGGCCAACTATTTGACCCAACATGGCATGAAGCCATCACTCAGGAGCCGTCGGATGTGTACGACAGTGGGGTGGTGTGCCGGGTGCTGCAAACTGGATACAAAATTGGTGATCGTGTGATACGGCCGTCTCTCGTTGTCGTAGCTGCGTAAAATTGCAAGAAGTCCAACTTTTCCTAAAAGTTGAACTTCTTCGTGAAATACAAGGAATAATAATAATGGGCAAAATAATTGGGATCGATTTAGGAACTACAAACTCTGTTGCGGCCGTCATGGAAGGTGGCGAACCGGTTGTGATTTCCAGTGCAGAAGGCGGCCGTACCTTCCCCTCCATCGTGGCGATGAACACCAAGACGGGGGAACGCCTTGTCGGGCAGGTGGCCAAGCGCCAGGCCGTCATCAACCCGCTGAACACCGTCTTCTCTGTTAAGCGATTTATGGGGCGCAAATTTGATGACCCCGTGGTGCAGAAGGCGCTTAAATATGCACCCTACGAGGTGCGCAAAGCGCCAAATGGCGATGTGCGCGTGGTGATGAGCGACCGCGAATATTCCCCGCCGGAAGTTTCTGCCATGATTTTGCAAAAAATTAAAGCCGATGCCGAAGCGTATTTGGGCCAGCCGGTTACGCAAGCTGTCATCACGGTTCCTGCCTATTTTAATGACAGCCAACGTCAGGCCACCAAAGATGCTGGCAAGATTGCCGGTCTGGAAGTAATGCGCATTGTTAACGAGCCAACTGCATCTTCTCTGGCATATGGCCTGGGCAGTAATGCCGATGAACTGATTGCCGTCTACGATTTGGGTGGTGGTACGTTTGATATCTCTATTTTGGAAGTAGGGGACGGCGTGTTTGAGGTGAAATCGACCAACGGGGACACCTTCCTGGGCGGCGATGACTTTGACCAGAAAATTATTGATTGGGCTGCCGAACAGTTCAAGATGGATCAGGGGATTGATTTGCGCGTAGATCGCCCGGCGCTGCAACGTTTGCGCGAAGCGGCCGAAAAAGCCAAAATCGAACTCTCTACAACCATGCAGACCGAGTTGAACCTGCCTTACATCACGGCCGATTCAACTGGCCCCAAGCATTTAAACCTCACCTTGTCGCGGGCTAAATTTGAGCAGCTAACCGATGAACTGGTAAAGCGTTCCATCGAGCCATGCCGTCAGGCGCTGAAAGATGCAGGAGTTTCCATTGGGGACATTACCCAGGTTGTATTGGTGGGTGGTATGACCCGTGTGCCTGCCATTCAGGAAGCGGTACGCAAATTCTTTGGCAAAGAGCCGCACAAAGGCGTGAACCCTGACGAGGTGGTGGGTATTGGCGCTGCCATTCAGGCCGGTGTGCTGGGCGGCGAGGTGAAGGATGTGCTGCTGCTGGACGTAACGCCGTTGACTCTGAGCATCGAGACGTTGGGTGGCGTGGCTACCCCGCTCATCGAACGCAATACCACAATCCCCACCAAGAAAAGCCAGGTATTCTCAACCGCTTCCGACAGCCAGACGCAGGTGGAGATTCACGTGACGCAAGGTGAGCGCCAGATGGCGGCGGATAACAAGAGCCTGGGCAAGTTCATTCTGGATGGCATTCCCCCGGCCCCGCGTGGTGTGCCGCAAATTGAGGTGACGTTTGACATCAACGCCGACGGTATTTTGAACGTGACGGCTGCTGATAAAGCAACCGGCAA
This sequence comes from Candidatus Leptofilum gracile, assembly GCA_016713825.1. GTDB lineage: Bacteria > Chloroflexota > Anaerolineae > Promineifilales > Promineifilaceae > Leptofilum > Leptofilum gracile. The sequence continues at coordinate 354,175 of JADJOJ010000012.1, forward strand.
GCAGCAAGCGATGCAGATTATTCCGTCTAGCGGTTTGTCTGATACGGAAATCGAGAAGATGGTGCAAGATGCGGAATCGCATGCGGCTGAGGATGAGGAACGGCGTAAGCAGGTTGAGGCGCGTAATAAGGCGGATTCGGCCGTTTATTCTGCGGAGAAGTTCCTGGCGGATAATGGGGAGCAGATTCCTGAATCCTCCAAGGCCGCGATCCAGAGCCAGGTAGATGCGGTGAAGGAAATTTTACAGGGAAATGGCGGTACGGATGCATTGGAAACGGCCGTTACCAACCTGCAAAACGTGCTCAATGAAGCTGGTGCTGCCATGTACCAACAGCAAGGCCAGCCCAATGCCGCTGGTTCCGCTTCCGCCAATGGCGACCCCGGCGGCGATGCTGCTGGCGATGAAGATGTGATCGAAGGTGAGTTTAGCGACGCCTAAGCAATATCCGTGCATGAAGAATGGTTACAGATTTCGCAGATGAATCCTGCCCGGATGCGTCTGCGAAATCTTTGATTTTTTGCTGTAAACAAGGACAGGCATGGCCACACAACGAGATTTTTACGACGTACTGGGCGTTGGGCGCAGTGTATCGAAAGACGAAATCAAAAAAGCGTACCGCAAATTGGCGCGACAATACCATCCAGACGTCAACAAAGATGATGGCGCGGAGGATATGTTCAAGGAAATTCAGCGTGCCTACGAAGTGCTGTCTGATGAGCAAAAGCGCAATATGTACGATACCTATGGCCATGCCGGTGTGGAAAATGGCGCGGGTGGCTTTAGCGGTTTTGAAGGCGGTTTTGGCAATATCAGCGATATTTTCGAAGAGCTGTTTAACGCCGGGTTTGGCGGCGGTCGGCGGCGGCGGCGGGGGCCACGCCGTGGTGCCGATTTACGCGCCGATCTCTCGATTACTTTTGAAGAAGCCGTGTTTGGAGCAGATAAAGAGGTGGAGATTCGCCGCCCAGAGATGTGTTCCGTCTGTCGTGGCAGTGGGGCAAAACCAGGCAGCAATCCAATTCCGTGTACCACGTGTAATGGTTCAGGTGAAGTGCGCCGGGTGCAGCAATCGATCTTGGGCTCGTTTGTGAATGTAACAACCTGCTCGACCTGCCAGGGTACAGGCGAACTGATTCCAGATTTATGCCCCAATTGCAATGGCCAAAAGCAAGTGATGGAGGTGCGTAAGCTCAAAGTGAAGGTGCCCCCTGGCGTTGACAGCGACACCCAAATTCGCCTGACGGGTGAGGGTGGCCCTGGCCAGGATGGCGGCCCGCCCGGCAACCTGTTTGTGGTGATCGATGTGCGGCCGCATGAGTTTTTCAAGCGGCGTGGCGAGGACATTTATCTGGATTTGCATATCAACGTGGCGCAGGCGGCGTTGGGCGACAGCATTTTGGTGCCTACATTAGATGGTGATGAACCGCTGGATATTCCAGCAGGCACACAGCCGGGCAAAGTATTCCGCTTGCGGGGCAAGGGTGTGCCGCGGCTAGATCGGTCCGGTCGGGGCACGCCAATGGGGCGGGGTGACCAACATGTGCTCATTCAGGTGGCTGTGCCTACCAAGCTAACCGATGAGCAGAAAGAACTGTTTCAGGAGCTTTCGCGTACGCTTGGCAAGGAAGTTGTGCCGCGTGGGGATCGGGGTATCTGGGACCAACTGCGCAATGCGCTAGGATTTTAATTGAATGAGCAGTTCATACTGGCTTGAGGTGAATGTTTTAACTGATGGGGAAGGGGCCGAGGCAGTGGCCGAAGCGCTACGGCCGTTTGCTTACAACGACGGCGTGGTGCTGGAACAATTGGGCGACGAATCGAATCCGGCTCATGATGCTTTGGAAACGGCCGTTACCGTCAAAATCTATTTGCCAGAAGACGAAGATACCCCGCAGCTGCGCCAGCGCATTGAGGAAATTTTGTACCACATGGGGCGTTTGTACCCCATTCCCCCGCCAACTTTCCGGCAGCTTAAAGACGAAGATTGGGCCAACGCCTGGAAAGCCCATTACCATCCGTTTCGTATAGGCAATAAGGTGTGGATACAGCCGAGCTGGGTGGAAGACGGCCGTAACGATGAAGGCGACTTTGCCCAACCCGATGATGTGGTGCTGGTACTTGATCCGGGTATGGCTTTTGGCACCGGGCTGCACCCTACCACGCAGATGTGCTTGCAAGCGCTAGAACAAACCGTGCAGCCCGGTAATTCGGTGCTGGATGTGGGTACAGGCTCCGGCATTTTGGCCATTGCCGCCGTAAAGCTAGGGGCAGGGGCCGTGCGCGCCTTCGACAATGATCGGCTGGCGGTAGAAACCACGCGAAGCAACGCCAGCCAAAACGGCATCGACCGCATCGAAACGCACCAGGGCATCCTGACGGATGTTCCTTTGTCGCAGTGGGACATTGTTGTGGTTAATATTTTGGCCCATGTGATTGTCGCCATGTTGGACAACGATCATTTGCTGGAGTATGTTGCCCCAGGCGGTAAGCTAATTTTGAGTGGCATTATCGAGGAGCAGCTGGGGGTGGTGGAAACGGCCGTTACGCAGGCAGGTGGTCGAATCAGCCAGAAAATTCAGGTACGTGATTGGGTTTGCCTCATCGTAACCCCCCAAGCCTAAAAAAGCCCTGGCATTGCCAGGGCTTTTTTTTAATTCATTCAGGTTTTAGGACAAAATGAAGTAGCTAACGCGCTTTATTGCGATGATACCGGTAGGTGATTCGCCCTCGTTCCAGGTCGTATGGGGTCATTTCAACCCGCACCCGGTCGCCCAACAAAATGCGGATGTAATATTTACGCATTCTGCCAGAAAGATAAGCCAGCACTTTGTGCCCGTTATCCAGTTCAACCATAAATTGCGTATTGGGGAGCAGTTCGATGACTGTTCCTTCTACTTCTAGTTTTTCGTCTTTAGCCATAAAAATCCTTCTTTTGCCAGATCACTTTAGAGCTGACAAACCATTAGGGTTAACAGCGAACTGCTAACTTTCGTCTTCTTCGTCATCCTCATATTCGTCAGCTGCGTCTTCTTCTACAACTGTTTCAGCTATTGGTTCATCTTCGGTGGCAACGGCCGTTTCTTCATCCATCATTTCATCTTCAGCATCAGCCGCTTCGGTTGCCGCTTCTGCTTCAGCATCACGCAGGGCCATCCACTCAATTTGTTCGCTGGCGCTCACCGCCCGCAGGCTCAAGCCAATCCGCTGCCGTTCCGAGTCGATGCTGACGATACGAAGCAGATGGGTTTCCCCTTCATTCACCACCTCGCCAGCATTTTCTACCTGGCTGCGAGACAGCTGCGAAACGTGCAGCAACCCTTCAACGCCAGGTTCAATCTCTGCAAAAGCGCCGTAATCGACAATGCGCGTGATGGTACCTTCCACTAACTGGTTCTCTGTGTACCGTTTTTCTACGGTAGACCACGGGTTTTCCAGCAAGCGCTTGCGGCTTAAGCTAATGCGCTGAGAATCTTTGTTGATGTTTAGCACGTAAACTTCAATTTCATCACCCACTTTGACAACTTCGCGGGGATGAGCAATGCGGTACCAGGCCAGCTCAGAAATATGAACCAGACCGTCAGCACCGCCCAAATCGACAAAGATGCCAAAATCACGCAGGCCACTGACGCGACCGGAGAGCGTGTCACCCTCTTTCAAATCTTTAAGAAGCTCTTTCTTGCGCTTGTCTTCCCACTCTTTTTGGGCATCCCGTTGTGAGAAGACCAGGCGACGGCGGCGACGATCAACTTCGATAACCTTTACCGGGACTTTTTCGCCGCGTAGTTTGGCCAGCTTTTGCTGACGCTGCCGGTCATTTAACCCACGCGATAACTCGCTGAGGTGTGAAGAAGGCACAAACCCGCGCAAACGGCCGAATGGAATAATCGCCCCACCCTTGTTGTACCCAATCACTTCCCCTTCCATGATGTCGCCACTTTCCATCAACGCTTCAGCATCAATCCAGTCCTGGTTGAGCTGGGCAAGATGAATTGAGACATACAAACTGTCTGGGGCGTCTGTGTTGGTGACATAGACAGAAACCTCATCATTGATCTTCAAGGCTTCGCGTTCATCGGGTTCCAGTTTGCTCAAGTCGGAGGAGGGTACCAGCCCATCACGCTTTAGGCCCAGATCGATGATAACCCCCTGAGGAGTTACGGCCACGATGATGCCTTTACGAATATCGCCCACCTGTGGCTCTTCGTAATCGTGTTGGTCTAAAAGCTCTTCCATGAAATTTTTTTCATCATTGCTCATACGAGTTTCTTCTCTTTAAAAAAGGATTTGGATACGGCCATTATAAACAAAAAATCGACCTAAGCGCAATTGTTTGTGAGGCATAGGCCGATGAGAATCGTCTCTATCAAATTGTCGTTTACGACGCGTTATTCGTGACAAAACTTGTCACCTAAATGGCAAAGCCATTGGCGAAATACGTACAGATGAGTCACAATTTTTGCATCCTTTTTGACTCGATACGCACTCTACAGAATGTGCAATTGTAAAGCGACCTTATTCAGAAAACTCAGCCAATATACCCAGGGACGGGATTATAGCGGTTTGACCGAGGGTTGTCAATTGGGTGACGACTGGGTGACAGGAGAGAAATGGCGCGTTTCATTGGCAATCAATTGATTGTTGGTAAGATAAAGTTGTGACAAATATCACGAAAGCGGAACGAGGTTTTTATGACGGTTCTTGAAGCGATCGATGTAACCAAACAGTACAACATGGGCGAAGTCACGGTTTCGGCTTTGCAGAGCGTCTCGTTTGTGGTGACAAAGGGTGAGTTTGTGGCCGTAATGGGGCCGTCTGGGTCGGGGAAGAGCACGCTGCTGCATTTGCTGGGTGGGCTGGATGAGCCGACCTCAGGGGAAATCGCGTTGGCGGGGCACACCATCACGCGCCTGACGGATGATGAGGTAACGGTGGTGCGGCGGCGCAAGGTGGGCTTTATCTTCCAATTTTACAATTTGGTGCCGACGCTGACGGCCGCTGAAAATGTTGGCTTGCCTTTGCTGATTGACGGCCAAAAAATTGAAAAGCACAAGGAAAAGATTGAGAATTTATTGAAGATGGTGGGGTTAGCGGAGCGCAGCGGCCATAAGCCAGACCAGATGAGTGGGGGGCAGCAGCAGCGGGTGGCTATTGCCCGCGCCTTTGTGAATGATCCAGAGATTGTGCTGGCGGATGAGCCAACGGGGAATCTGGATTCAAAATCGGGGACGGCGATTTTGGAGCTGCTGCGGGAGAGTGCGGCGATGCTGCACCAGACGATTGTGATGGTGACGCACGATCCGCGGGCGGCCAGTTATGCAGACCGGGTGGTGTTTTTGAAAGACGGCCGTATCGTCCAAAACCTCACTATCGCCGACAAAAACGGAGCCAGCGACGACATCCGCAGCATCATGCGGGTGATGCGGGAGCTGGAATTGTAAGAGGAGATTGGAGATTGGAGACTGGAGATTGATCCAGTCTCCAATCTCCAGTTTCCAGTTACCCCAAAATCATGTTTCAATTACTTGGTTTTCAATTAAGCTTGCCCTGGCTAATGGTGCTGCGCAATTTGCGGGCGCGCTGGGTGCGCACCGTGCTGACGGCGGCGGGCATTGTGGTTGGCGTGGCGGCGATGGTGTCCGTAAACGCCACCAACAACAGCACCATCAACTCGATCAACCGCTTTTTTGACGAGGCGGCGGGCCAGAGTGATTTGGTGGTGCAAACGGCCGCTTCCGGCGAACGCTTCGACGAATCCATTTTGTCCACCGTGCGGCGGTACCCAGGCGTAGTGGCGGCTGCGCCCGGCATCGTGGGGGTGACCATCCCGGCAGACGAGGCCGATGGCTGGGAGGAGCAGTACGGCGCGGGCGGCAACATCGTGCCGGGCACCAATTTTTGGCTGATGGGGCGGGATTTGGCGGCGGATGAGCTGATTCACACCTATGGTTTGGTAAACGGCCGTTTGCTAAACCCCAACGAAACCGCCTACAACCTGATGCTCGTAGAGGATTACGCCGCAGGAAAAGGGGATCGAGGTGGGCGAAGATTTTGCCATCCTCACGCCAACCAGCGGGGTGGTGGCGCTGCGCGTGGTGGGGCTGATTGCCAAAGAGGAGATAGGCATCAGCAACGAGGGGGTTTTGGGAATTACGGCCGTTTCCGTGGTGCAAGAGCTGTTTGGCGCAGCGGGCGAACTGGACCAGATTGAACTGATCGTGGACGATGAAATTGGCAGCAGCACGGCAGATCTGGATGCGTTCCGCGAGTCTCTGGCGGCGCGGCTGGGGCCGGAGTTTGAGGTGAAGCGGCCCGCCTCGCGCGGCGAACTGGTGACCGACAGCCTGGCCAGCTACCAGCAGGGGCTTAACTTTTTCAGCGTGGTGAGCCTCTTCGTTGGCTCCTTCCTCATTTACAACGCCTTTGCCATGACGGTGGTGGAGCGCACCCGCGAGATTGGCATGCTGCGGGCGGTGGGCACCACGCAGCGGCAAGTGATCAAAATCGTGCTGACGGAGGCGCTGCTGCTGGGCGTGGCTGGCTCGGTGCTGGGGGTGGGCTTTGGCCTGCTGTTGGCGCGGGGGCTGGTGGTGACGATGGGCAACTTTGCCGGGCAGACGGTAAACCAGGTGACCGCCACGCCGCAAAGTTTGCTCACCTCGGTGCTGGTGGGCGTGGTGGTCACGCTGGCGGCGGCGACGATTCCGGCACTGCAGGCGGCGCGGATTTCGCCGCTGCAGGCGCTGCGGGTGCAGGGCAATGTGGACGAGCGGCGCTGGCTGACGATGGGCCTCAAGTTTGGTCCGCTGACGGTGGTGGCGGCGATTTTGGTGTTGTATTACGTGCCGTTCCGCCAGTCGGTGGCGTTTTACATTGGCAGCGGCACTATTTTTGTGCTGCTGTTGGGGGCGACGTTGTGTATTCCGGTGTTGGCCAATGTGCTGGAGTGGGTGATACGGCCGTTTACCATCTTCCTCTTTGGCAACGAGGGGCGGCTGGGCAGCAGCAACATCAACCGGGCACGGGGGCGCACTGCGCTGACGGTGGCGGCGCTGATGGTGGGCATCAGCATGGTGGTGGGGATTAACGGGCTGACCAACAGCTTTGAGCAGGATATCGAGCAATGGCTGGACAGCGCCCTGGGCGGCGACCTGTTTGTACGCTCGCCGCTGCCGATGCAGCCAGATTTGGCCGCGCGACTGTTGGCTTTGCCGGAGGTAACGGCCGTTACCTCCTCCCGCATCGTCTCTTCCCGCCTGCTCACCGAAGCCGGGGATGATGAATTCTCTCTGTTTGTGGGCATCGACCCGGAAACGTACGAAACGGTGCGCGATTTGCGCATTCAGGAGGGGCCAGCTTTGCCAGGGCTGATGGCCCGGCTGCGCCAGGGAGATGCTGTCTACATCGGGGCGGATGTGGCCAATAAGTTTGAATTGGCGGTGGGCGATTCAATTACGCTGGAAACCCGGCGCGGGCGGCGCGCGTTTGAGATCGTGGCCATCGTCATGGATTTTGGCGCGGGCGAAACGCCGTCGGTCACCGGGTCGCTGGGCGACATGCGGCGCTACTTTGGCGTCAACGACGTGAGCAGCTTTGCCGTCAAGCTGGCCGACGGCGCAGAGCTGGACGCGGTGACCGACATCATCGAGAACCAGATTGGGCGGGGGCAAAATTTGGCGGTGGAGGGCAAGGCGTCGTTTGAGGCCAAGATTCGGGAAATTACGGGTGAAGCGTTTAGCCTGTTTGACGTGCTGGGGCTGATTGGTCTGGTAGTGGCGGCGCTGGGCGTGATTAACACGATGCTGATGAACGTGCTGGAGCGTACCCGCGAGCTGGGCGGTTTGCGCAGTTTGGGCATGAGCCGCCGCCAGGTGCGCCGCATGATTTTGGCCGAAGCGACGACGATGGGCTTCATCGGCGCGGTGTTTGGCGTGGGCTTTGGCGCGGTGCTGTCCGACGTGTTCATCATCGGGCTGCGCTCGATTGGCGGTTTTGTGATTGAGTCGGTGGTGCCGTGGGTGCCGATGATTTACAGTTTCTTCCTGGCGTATCTGGTGGCTTTGCTGGCGGCGTGGTATCCGGCGGTGCGGGCCAGCCAGGTGAACATCATTTCGGCGATTAAGAACGAGTAGGGTTTAACGCAAAGGCGCGAAGGCGCAGAGAAAACCGCCTCGCATTTGTCATTCTGAATGGAGCGAAGCGCAATGAAGAATCCCAACCAAGTTGAATGGGGTTCTCTTGCTGTGGCAGGCGTCTCGCCTTGCCACTTTCTTTGCCGGGCTGTATTGTGGGAATGCGGCAAAAGTTCGGGTGAGGAACGGCTACCAAACTTCTGCTAAAATTCGAGGGTTCACATTTAAAAAGTAGGCGGCGCGGCTGCGCATACATGCGCCGACGCCGATGCCGCAGCCGGGGCGAGGTTTTGCGCTCGCCGAAGACTGCGCCACAGCGAAGGCCATTTTATGAAAACAACCCAAGTTCTAATTTTGATTCTCTGCTTGATTTTAGTCGAGCATATCATGCTACCTGTGGCAATATCTATTGAGGAATTGGTTAGTAGTGGGCAAGGGTATTTCAATAGTAATGCTTTGGGTTTCCAGTTAAGATTCTTGTTATTTATATTTGTAATGAGATTAGCCTTGTGGATATTGCCCCTCTTATTTATTTTTACCCAAGTTGTAAATAAAATTGGGGTAAGAAACATTTTTTTCTTCGCACTTCTCAATGTTATCAGCAATATATTAATAATTGGATTGTGTTCCATTACTTTATTTCCGGGCTTGATTACCCTGCCAGCCACAAATCTAACTATTGTGATCACCTTTATCAGTCCGTTCATCGTAAATATGCTTCCTGTCTCTCGACGCTATGTTCAAATGTTCATCAATAACTAGAAGGAAAGTAGCCCCCTTGCTGCGGGCGGGTCTTCTTGAATTGCTGTGGCAGGCGTCTCGCCTCGGCACTTTCTTTGCCGGGCCGCAGCCGGGGCGAGGTTTCGCGCTCGCCGAAGACCGCACCGCAGCAGGGTCAACGGGACAAATACCTTAGGTAATCTAAGGATATTAGATCCTTACAGTGGGACTTCTTATTCAATGACAATGGATGATTTTTTAAGTTCTTTGGGGGGATATGGGGTTTATCATGCACCATAATGATGTATTTCTTATTGAAATTAATAAAAAAAAATCTGCAGATAAAATCTTTTATAAGATTTTATACGTCATTAACTCTTATAATTTTTCTGACACGATCACGGTGAAAAAGAATGAGCTTGTTGGCAACATTATAACAGTTCCCGAATCATTTTGGGAAAATATTGAACTGAACGGAGTTATTGGAAGCAAACTAAACAATATCATCCATCGAATGGAAAAAGGAGAAGAGTTTGGGTTGCCGATATATCTAGGTAACCTTCAAGATGTACATAATGCAACCGATGGACACAAGGAATAACAATCATTTTGTGTCAAACATCTCGCCTCGCTGGCCGCAGGTTTGTTATTCATAACCCATCTGCTCTCTGGCTCTGGGCGGGTCTTCTAAATTGCGGGCTGTGGCCGGTGTCGGCGCATGTATGCGCAACCGTGCCACTTTCTTTGTCTGTGTAGATTGTTAAGGAGCGGCAATTGTTTGGTGAGAAACGGCCGTTCCCCACCTAAACATAGACTCAAATCCAAAGATTCAACTAGAGATAGTAGGCGGTACGGCGAGACGCCGACCGCAGCCGGGGAAGCCACCCAGAGGATTCTGGGTTCGTGTTTCCGGTCAAGAGTTTGCCATTCTCAATGGCCTGATCAAAATGAAGAATCCCGATCAGGTTGAATGGGATTCTTCGCTGCGCTCAGAATGACGGGTGCGGGTGGGGCTAAACGGCCGTTACCAAATTCCTCAACTCCCCCACACCCTCCACAATCGAAGTCAGCACGTCGCCGGGGCGCAGGAACTCTGGTGGGGTGCGGGCCGCGCCTACGCCGTCGGGCGTGCCGGTGGCGATGATGTCGCCCGGCAGCAGCGTCATGCCGCGCGACAGGTAAGCGATGGTGAACGGGATGTCGAAGATCATGTTGCGGGTGTTGCTGGCCTGCTTTTCCACGCCATTCACCAGGCAGCGAACATCTAGCTCATGTGGATTGGGCAGCTCGTCACGGGTGACGAGCCACGGCCCGGTAGGGCAGTAGCCATCTAAACTTTTGCCCTTGAAAAATTGCTTGCCCTGTCGCTGTAAATCGCGGGCGGTGACGTCGTTGAGCACCATGTAGCCAAAAACATATTCCATCGCCTGCTCGGCGGGAATGTTTTTGCCCTCTTTCCCGATGATGACGGCCAGCTCCACTTCCCAATCAACATCTTCAGACACGAGCGGGTCGAAGGGGATGGGATCATAAGGGCCAGAGACGCTGGTGGTGGCTTTGGTAAAAACAACCGGGAATTTGGGCAGCTCGATGGGCTCGGCGTTGGCCATTTGCATTTCGCGGGCGTGGTCGGCGTAATTTTTGCCCAGGCACATGATGTTGCGCCGGGGCAGCAGAGGGGCGAGCAGCTTGACATCTTCTAGCGGGAGGCGCTGGCTGCTGTTGGCGTGTTGGGCAATCATCGCCATGCCTTCATCGCTCAGGGTAATGATCGCCTGCATGGAGGGGGCCACGCCGGAAAGGTCAATCAGTTCATTGTCTACCACGAGGCCGATTTGGGGGGAACGGCCGTTCACTTCATAGCGTACAAATTTCAAGGGTATCTCCTAATGGTTGTGGAACCAAGATGAAATTGTTTGCGGGTGAGTGGAGATAAAAGTCTCCACGCTCCAATTACTGCACTCAATGTTACCTTTCCGGGGCAGTCACAGTCCAGCTGTGGTTGCAAGTTTGGCAGCGGTAACTGGTTTCCATGATCAGCTTCACATCCAGCTTGACAGCATAGCCAATCGTGCCGCTATCTTGCCTGATCTCTTTAAGCTGCTGCTCTAATTGGCGCACCTGCGGGCTGCTGCATTGCGGGCAGTTTGTTTTTTGCTGCCCACGCTGCACGTAAGCCACAAATGCAGCAATAAGCACTACGGCGGCAATGATGATGACAAATTCCATGAATGTATTCAATCCTTCAAAAACGATTCCCCATATAAATGCCGATTTTCCCCGACATAAATGCCGGGAAAAATCGGCATGTTGGGTTTTAGCGGCGGCCGACGCGCTTGCCGATGTCGTGACCGACCCAGACCTCTTCTTGGAAGGCGGGATCGCTGGCGGAGGCGACGAAATAGGTGACGCCCTGCACGGTCGGCCGTTTTTGAATCTCTTTCCAGAAGTCCAAATATTGCTGCGCTTTGCGATAGACCGGCGTGCCAGCTTTGTTGTTGCTCGCTTCGGTAATCCAGATTGGTTTGTAGCGGAAGCGGCTGATGTAATCATCCAGCACGTTGAGCGCTAGCTCCATCGGGTAGACGTTGGACCAGTAGGTGTGGATGCCCAGGCCGTCGGCGGCTTCTACAGCGACGCGGCTGGCTTCGATAAACTGGATATGATCTTGCTTGATGCCAGAAACGGCCGCTCCCGGCGACAAGCCTGGATAGATAAATTTGCTGCCCGGCAGTGCTTGCTTGTACAGGCGCAGCACCTCCAGCCACCATTGGGCAAAGGTTGCCCCATCGCTCCACGCCCCGGTGAGCCCTTCGGGCACCAGGTTTGGCTCGTTGTGCAGCTCGATGACCACGTCTTTGCCGGGGCCGATCATGTTGAGCGTGCGGCGCACGTCGTTGATGGTGTCATTCAGGAACTGGCCGGGGCTGATGGTGCGCACGCCGTTGGGGGAGCGGAAGTCCAGAAAGGCGCGGACGACCCAGCGGGCGCTGGGGTGGGCCTGGGATAGTTTTTGAACGGCCGTTGGCTCATGAAACGAAAGCACCTTGATCATCCCTGGCCGCATATCGGCAAATTCTTGAATTTCGGCCTGGGAGATGCCCGGATCGGCCGACGCGTGCAGCCCGATGGCCGCTTTGCCCAGCACGGGCGGTTCAGGGTCCACGGCCCCTTCGGGCGGTGAAGTGGTGTCGATGACGGCTACTGGGCCGGTGATCTTATCTTGCAAAATGTTGTCGTCTACCCGCACAGGCGTGTATTCGCCCTGCGCTGCGCCGGTCACAATCATGCTGGCGTTGCCGGGCACAAAGCCCACTTTGCCCGCATCCCGCCGGGGTGCGCTGCGCAGATTGATGCCGTATTGGCCAGCGGTGGCGCTGCTGCCTGAAACGGTAATGGCCGCGGTAAAAGCCCAGCCGGGGGTGGTATCGGCGGCTGGTTGGGGCGTTGGGGCTGGGCTGGTGGGCGTTTCGCCAGGCAGCGGTGTGGGTTGGGTGATGGGTGGCAGTGTGGCGGGCATGTTGCGCATGCTGCTGCGCGAAACGTAAATGGGGGTGTATTCGCCGCTGTTTTGCCCGGCCACGGTGCCGGTGCCGCCTTCCACAAACAGCCCCAATTTTGCCCCCCCGCGCACCGGTGCGGCCCGTAAATTGGTGCCAAAGCGACCCGATATGACGGAACGGCCGTTAATCGTTAAATTTTGGGTGTAGGCCCAGCCTAAAATGGCATCGGCCGGCGGGGTGATGGGCTGTGGCGCTGGGGTTGGCTGTGGCGGGTCTGCTGGCGTCGGTGCGGTTACATCGGCTGGGATGTTGACTTGGCCAGAGAAATCAACCCGGCGTGCCCGAACCGGCGTATATTCGCCCTGCTGCGAACCGGTGACAGTAAGGGTGCTGCCCCCTTTCACCAGGCCAATGTTGGTGGCGGTGCGATTTGGGGCCGCCCGCAAATTGATGCCAAACTGCCCCACCACGGCCTGATTGCCCGTGCGGGTAATGTAGCTGGTAAAGGCCCAGCCATCCACCTGATTTTCGGCGACAGGGGGTGGGGGGGCTGGCGTGGGTGCGGGGGGCGTGGGGGGATTGCTCAGTGAGGCAGTGGCTACCTTTACTGGCGTGTACTGCCCACGCGCCGGACCCGCTACAATAATAATGGTGCCGCCGGGTACCAGGTCGATCAAATCGCCCACAATGCTGGGGTTGCCGCGCAAATTGAGGCCGCCGCTGTTCACCTGCGCCAAATCGCCCACGATGATGATGCCATCGGTGTAGGCGAAGCCATCGGTGTAGGGGCCGGCGGGGCGCTGCCAACCGAGCAGGGGCAGTAAAAACGGTGTGGGGTCGAAGATGTTGTACGGCCATTTGGTGCCGTCGTTGGCGGTGTAGTTGTTGTTTTTGCGCTTGAGGGTGAGGTGCAAATGGGAGCCAAAGCTGTTGCCGGTGTTGTCGGCCAGGCCAAGCTGGTCGCCAGCTTTAACCGCTTGCCCCTGGGTGACGGTCGCCCGCTGCATGTGGGCGTAGATGGTTTGCCAGCCATCCTGGTGGTCGATGCGCACGTGGATGCCGTAGTTGTGTCCGGTTGGTTGGGTGTACACAAAGCTGACGGTACCTGGGGCGACGGCAAAAATTTTGCTGCCAGTGGGGGCCATGAGGTCTAGCCCTTCATGACCGGGCAGACCGAATTGGGCGTAATTGTGTGGGTTTTGACCAAAGTATTGGTTGATTTGGCGGAATTCGGTGGGCCACGCTTCAAATTTGAAATCGCTCATAGGAAACTCCTTTTTGGGACGACTTTCTCAAGTGGTAGCGGCAAGTTTGGTTTATTGTACCTGTTTGTGGGTGGATGGTCTATGGGTGGGATTGCGGAAACGGCCGTCTCCCTACCGAATTCGCCGCGTCCAATAATCTTTGACGGTGAGTTCGGTGAGCTCGGCGCTGGCGATGATGAAATCGAGCAAGAGCCGGTTAAATTTGGCTTTTTCTTGGAGCATGGGGAAGTGGTGGCACAGCTCTAGCTCCACGTAAAAGCGGTCGTTGATTGATTGTTGGAGGTAGCTGTATTCACCGTTGGGGGGAAGGACGAGGCCATCTTGACGGCCGTAAACCAGCAGCAGCGGCCGATTCAGATTCGTAATATCAGAAATAAAATTAAGATTGCTCATCTCATCGATGGTTTTGGCAACGGCCGTTGGATCAACCTTGCGAATTTCACTGTCTAGCTCGCTAAAGCTTTCTCGGCCCAAAACACGGCTGATCATCGACTCGTTGTCGGCACCTTGCAGCTTGTTGGTGATAAACTGTCCGGTCACTGGCAGCGAAATTGTGGCAACCTTGGCCACATTGTCTGGGTTTTGGGCTGTATAGCTAAGCGCCACAGCAGCACCCAGGCCATGCCCTACCAGGATCACTGGGCGGGCCACGCCCAGCTTATCAATAAACTGGTTCACCATTTCCACATACGCCTTCAACGAGTAGGCGTCTGGCGCTTTGCTGGAATCGCCAAACCCCCATAGGTCGAAGGCGAAGGTGCGGTAATGGGCAGAGAGGGCTTGCATCGACGGCCACCAATAGCGCCAGGAACCGACCCAGCCGTGAATAAAGATCAGCGGCTGGCCGCGGCCTAGCACCTCATAATGAATCAGTTGGCTGTCGATGGTGGTAATGCTCATGGTTTAGCCAGCTTTGGTTGCGCGCAATACCTTGTTGATAGTGTTCACCAGCGTGTCGGGGGCAAACGGTTTTAGGATGTAGTCTGCTGCACCCGCGTCGATACCTGTCTGAATTTCTTGTTCCTGCCCCTTGGCAGAAAGGAAGATGATGGGAATGTCTTTGGTGGCGTCCATCTCTTTTAGACGGCGGCACGCTTCATAGCCGGTCATTCGGGGCATACGCACATCCATCAAGATCAGGTCAAACGATTCGGTTTTTGCTTTTTCTACGGCCAAAGAGCCATCTTCAACGGGGGTCACATCGAACCCACCAAACTGGAGGGTGAGCACTACCAGTTCGCGTATGTCTTGATCATCTTCGGCGATTAAAATTTTTGTCATGATTTTCTTTCCAATTGCGCAACTTCCGCATGAAAAATTGCTTATTGAAAGTTCAATTTAGGATTGGATCATTTTGATCAAGAAACAATCTGCCGCAGCAGTGAAAATGGCCCAATCTTACTGTGAGCTCCCCATTAAGTTGGGTCGCTATCTTCGATAACGACCGGTATGTTAAAGGTAAAGGTACTGCCTTTGCCCAGCTCGCTTTCTACTTTTAGGCGACCGCCGTGCATTTCAATAAGGCTGCGGACGATGGCCAACCCCAGGCCGGTGCCGGGAACGCGCTGTACGTCTGAATCTTCGGCGCGGTAGAAGCGGTCGAAGATTTTGTCTTGGTTTTCTTTGGCAATGCCGATGCCGGTGTCTGTGACGCTGATGTGGACGAAGCTGTGGGTGGCGCGGGCATTGATATGGATACGGCCGTTATCCGGCGTATAGTTCAGGGCATTGTCTAGCAGGTTTGTTAAAATTTGGGTGATGCGCGCCTGGTCGGCGTTTACCAGCGGCAGCGATGGCGCGATCTCGGTAGTGACTTGAAGGGTGCGGTTTTCGTGTTGGATACGGCCGTTTAAATGCCCTTCTACCACTTGCTCGATGATTTGTGGGATGTCTAACGGCCGTAAATCCAGCCCCGTCTTGCCCGTTTCAATGCGCGAAATATCCAGTAAATCATTCACCAGCATGTGCAGCCGGTCTGCATTGTTTTTGATCACCTGCAAATAGCGAATTTGCGGCTCGGTCATTTGCCCGGCGGCTCCCATCAGCATCAGGTCGGCATACCCTTTAATGGAAGTCATCGGCGTGCGCAGTTCATGCGACACCGTCGAGACAAATTCACTCTTCAACTTGTCTACCTCTACCTCCTTGGTAATGTCGCGGAAAATAGAGACGGTGCCATAAAATTGATTGTCGGACAGCACCGGCGACAGGTGAACGCTGATAAATTTATCTTCGATTTCCAGCTGGTCGGCCAGGAATGTCCACTGCTCAATACGGTCCGCATTGTTGGCCCAATCGTTGATTGTTTGCAGCCACGATTCACCAAAATGGCCATACAACCCGAGCAGTTCATTGATAGATTTGCCCAGAAGCTGGTCACGGGAGATGCCCAAGATGTTGCAGGCGGGCAGGTTGGCAATGTCTACCTTGTTGCGGCTGTCGGCCACAATGACGCCATCGGCAATACTTTCTAGAATGGCTTCCAGGTTAGCTTTTTGGATGATTTCTGTGCGCAGCATAGAGCCGAGCTGCTCGGCCTGTTCGAAAATGAGTTTGTACAGGCTGGCGTTGCTGATGGCGTTTGTCACCTGGATGGCGGCGGCCTCTACCAGGTCTAGCTGTTGGTCGGTGAAGGCATTTGGCTCTGTGTGGAACATCATCAAGACGCCAATGACTTCTTCCGCTTCATTAGAAATCAGCGGCACACCGAGTACCGACCGATGTTTCTGGCTGGTTTCGCGCTCTTGCCAGCGTGGGTCTTCGAGGGCGTCGTGCAAAATAACGGCCGATCGGTTGCCAATCATCCAACCGGCTAACCCTTCGTGCCGCATCATGCCGCTGGGGATACCGCCGATGGGAATCGGCCGTTCGCCGCCAATGGCCGCCTGGAAGATAAATTCGCCCGATTCCTGGTCGATGAGCAAAATGGCCCCTTCATTGGCATGAACGACGCCATTCACCAGCTGTAACGCCTGGTTGAGCACGCGGTCTTGATCCAGGCTGGCTGAGAGTTCTGTGGTGATGCGCAGCAAAATCTTGACACGATTGCTTTCGTCGTTGAGGGCCTGGGTGCGTTCGGCCACGTGGTGGTCTAACGTTTCGTTAAAGGCGCGTAGTTCTTCAAACAGGTTGGCGTTTTGCAGGGCGATGGCTACCTGCACGCCGAAGGTTGTGGCCCAGCTCACATCTTTGTTGCTGAAGCGGTTGGCCTGTTGGGTATCGGCTAAAACCAAAATGCCGTTCAGGTCGTCTTCGCGCTGTAAGGGGACGCCCAGCACCGATTGAATGGTTTCTGGCTGGGGCAGGCGAATTTCAACATTTTCTTTGTCGCTGAGGCGATTGACAAAGGTGGGTTCCCCTGTTTGGGCGAGTTGGGCGACAAAGCTGGCGGCATCATTTTTGTTGATGCTGGTGCCCAAAAATTCTGCAGCGCCATGCCCAGCTGCGGCGCTGCCTACAAAATGGTCGCCTTCGAGCTGCCAGATGTAGGCGCCATCGACATTGAAAATGCGGCGGCCTTCGCTGCAAATGAGGTTGAGCACGGTTTCGCGGTCCAGGCTGGAGTTGAGCGCCAGGCTGACGTTGCCCATTGCGCCGTAGAAGCGTTCGCGTTCGTAGGTGTCTTCGAAGATGAGGGCAATTTCCAGGGCGGAGGCGGCCTGGTTGGCCAGGGCGATGAGGAGCTGTTGTTCGTGATGGGTGGCGTTGGGGAGACGGCCGTTTTCGCTTAAAAGCTGCACAAAGCCGTAGGTTTCTCCGGTGAGCACCAGGGGAATGAGGGTGCACAGGCGCATGCTGGCCGAGGTCCAGGCGGGCAAGGGAAGGTTGCCCGTGTCTGCTGCTGTCAGATGAACGGTTTGGGCTTGCTGCCGTTTTAATACGGTGGCCAGGATGGGTGAGTTTGGGATGGCTAAGCGGGTGCCTGTGGGGGAAACGGCCGTTTCTCCCGCAGGTGGCAGATCGCGAAGCACCATCAATTCATTGTGTGTGGGCAGCCATTGGTAAATGGTGCAGCCAGCGGCTTTGTTGGCTTCGATCGCCTGCTGGGCCAGGGTAGACAGGATGGTTTCTTTGTCTAGCGTGCTGGAGAAGGCGTTGCTGCTGTTTAGCAGCAGCTCAAATTCACGGCTGCGATCAACGGCCTGTTGAAACAGGTGGTTATTGTCTGCGTGATTTTGGGTCGCCGGGTGTGCTTCTGGTGAAATCACCACCTGGATGAGGCCGCCGTTGTTTAGATCGATGGGGTGGGTGTTGAGGGTAAGGGGACGGCCGTTTCCGGCAATAATGGTGGTGCTAAACGGAGGTTCCAGGCAATCTTGCCAGCGGTTGGAGGTGGGTAAAAGGTGGCCAATTGCCTGCAACGAAGAAACATCAGACGCCAAATTTAAAAGCGCGCCCGCTGCCTCGTTGCAATATAAAATCGTGCCATCTGTCTCAGCTATGAGAATGCCTTCATGAAGGCTGTCAAACAAACTCCAAATCATAGCCGAGGTTAATTCTTTTTCCATTTTGCGTGTCGAACCTCAGCCGTTACTTCCGCTACATTACACGATTGGTGAGAACTGCCTTTTTTGGAGCAGTCCATTGGTTTGATGGATTATTGTTGGGCTTGTTTATCTCTGTCTAGACGGCGCATTTCTGCGGCCGTTTCCGTGATTTCACGAATATCTGAAAAGCGCTGTGTTTTGTCTGAAACAACGCCAATCGACAGCTTCATGAGTGGTACCAGCTTGCCATCTGGTTGCACAATGCCGCCTTGTTCCCGATCAATGAAGCTGTAGTGCGAAAGAATGCCTTCATCAAACTGCTGGCGCAGCTCATCTACCATCGTAGAAACATTGTCGGCGTGGGTGACAAACACGAAGGTGTTGCTTGTGGCATGCCCAATAAAATCATCGAGCGTGCCCAAATCATCTGCCACTTCATTGAGCAGCAGGGTGGTGAAGCGAAGCACTTCATCGCGAGCCAAAAAGCCATATTCATCACTAAACGGATCGATGTTGTCGATGCCAATTTGCAGGTAAGTCCAGTTGCTAGAGCGCATCAGGCTGCGCAGTTGGTCTTCAATCAGGCGGCTGCTGGGCAGGCCGGTGATGGGGTCGGTCATGTTGTGCCGCTTGTAGGTGTTGATGGCGGTACGGACGCGCAGTTTTAGCTCTTCAATGTCAAACGGCTTGGTGATGTAATCATCTGCGCCCAATTCCAGCCCGGCAATGCGGTCGCTGCGCTCATCTTTTTGGGTGAGGAAGATGATGGGGATGTGGCTGGTGCGGGTGGTGGTGCGCATGACTTTGCACACTTCATAGCCGTTCATGTCTGGCAGCATGATGTCCAGCACAATGAGGTCTGGCAGCTTTTTGCGGCAAAGCTCCAGGGCATCGTTGCCCCGGGCGGCCACATCTACATGGTAGCCTTGCCCGGTAAAGAAGATGCGCAGCATATTTGAGATATCAAAGTCGTCTTCTACTATTAAAATACGGCCGTTGCTCATGAGCTTGTTCCTTGGCAGATCAGATGTTTACAGAATCCACGGAAGCGTGGTTTATTGGGTTGATATACGGAACGGCAGAAACAATCTTTTTGTCTGGCGCACAGGCTGCTTTGACAAATTCAATTTGCGTGCTGGTTACGGCGCGTTCGAAACTTCTGAAGCCGCCTAGTTTAAATCCGTGCCGTCGAGCGATTGTATCAATTGTCTGAACTTGCGACAATTTTATGTCTTTACCGAGCGTGAAAGAAACGTAATTTCCGTCCAGGGCCAGTGCCATTGTTTCTGCCATGCAGGCATAGGCCATTTTGGGTGGAAACCCGAAGTTGAAGTTGAACTCTGCCGGACCGGGAACTTCGACCATGCCGCCTTCAATTACCAGGACATCAGGCCGTTGTTCGGCAACCTGCCGGGAAACGTCGCGGGGGCGCGATACGTCGCACACCACGGCGCCACGGCGCAAATGCTGCGGTTCAATAATGGCATCTACGGCGCTGGTTACGGTGATGATGAAATGGGCTTGGGCCAGATCGTCGATGTTGGCAGATAGGCTGACCTCTTGCCCGCCCTGTTGACGAACGGCAGTTGCCACCTCAGCCAGCTTTTCCGTGCGCCGCCCAATCAAGATCATCTTGCCACAGTCGGGGGCCAACAGTTGGGCACACACAGAGCCGATAGCCCCGGTAGCGCCCACAATGGCGACCGTGGATTGGGCCAGGGGCTGCTCTAGCAAAACGGCCGCTTCGCGTATGGCATGTACGGCCTGGGCAACGGTGTAGCTGTCACCGGTGGTTACCGGAATTTTAAGCTGGCTGGCAACGGTGATGCCGCCGTCCCCCACGACAGAAGTGAACGCACCCAGGCCCAAAATGCGTGCCCCTAGTTTTTCTGCCAGCCGGCCGGTTTGCACAATTTTGCGGTACACCAGCGGCGTGGGCAGGCGCAGCATCAGGTTGGGGGTAAGGGGGCAGGCCACAAACCACCCTTGGAGGGTACGGCCGTTTGCCACCGAACGCACCCCTTCAATTTCTGAAACCAGGACAGGGGGGTAAAAAATGGACAGAAATTCAATAAGCCACGCAGGTAACTTACCCAGCGCTGGATATTTGCGACTGACATCTCGCTTGGGGTCTAGCGGGTGAATGATAAAAGCAAAACTATCCTGCATAATATGGTTGAGTGTAGCTAGGACGAATTTGTGTTCAATGGTAATTCTGTCCCTTACATTGCTACTTTCTGCCTCTGGGCAGTACGCTGACTAAAAAGTTCCCGCTTCACCCTTTCGTGGATAAAGCCGGGGGTAATGATATCGATCCTTGTGGGGATGGTGATCGCTTTGTTCATAGGTGACGTTTTTGGTGATAAATTGCCGCTCGTCTGAAGCGAGCAAAACGACGTCGGACTCAATGGTGCGGGCTGCGTAAACAATCGAACCGGAGCTGATGCGACAATGGTGCCCTATGCAGCCCCCAAGGATGAGCAAATTGGTGGCTTCCAACTCACCTTCATGGTTCATTGTTTTTAGCGGCCCCCCTAAAATATTGAAGTCGGTGAAGGTGTTGCCTGCCCCAATGAACGAGTCGCGGCCAACCACGCACAGCTGCAAACAGCTGTTTTGGGCCACGGACGTGTTTTCCATCAGGGTGGTCATGAAGAGGGCGGCTCGGAAGGGCAAAAAGCAGCCGTCGCTGACAACGCTGAGCAGCAGTTGGCAACCCTGTGAAATGGTGACGTTGCTGCCAATGATGCAGTTGTCTATCACCGCACCTGCGCCAATGGTTACGTTGTCGCCAATGACCGTGTAGCCGTGGATAACGGCCGTTGGGTCGATGTGCACATTTTTACCCACCTTCACCAATGCCGAGCTAGACAAAACGCGCTTTTGCTCAAGCAGTGAACGTGCCAGAATTTTTAACTTGTACTGCCAACTGCTGGCCACATGATCTTCTTCATTTGCTCCCTGGGTAAACACACCCAGCAAAATGTCTGCCACAAAAAGATGCACCCAATTTTCGATAAGCACAAATACTTTGCGAGGCAGCTGGTACACCAGGTCGCCAAATTCGGTAGCCATGTAAGGGGGGATGTGGTAGTACCCGCGTTCTCTAGATTCTGTGTCGATGACCAATGGTTTGGCAAATGCGGCTTGAGAAACGCCTTTGGGTAGATACCAGATGTCGGTTAACAATAGGTCGCCATCTTGCACAAAGGAGTGGGTTAACGGCCGTACATGCTTCACAATAGCCGGATCGTTTTTATCGAACGCCAGGCGCACTGGCAGGTTGCTTGCTCGTGCCCGCGAAATAAAATCATCAATCAACTGCTGGTTAAAAAAAAGATTATCACGGTGCACCAGAGTTTCCACTTCTTCCGTTTCGAGTTGGCGTGCTACATCCCAATCGGGGTATTCCCGTTCTTCATTGGCATGCTTAACCAGCAGATCGCGCTGCCATAGCCAAAGCGGCTTGTTTTGCACACGCAGATCGCGCGCCGGTTCATTAAAGGGCGCAATGTAGCTTAGCTCGTTGATAATAATTCTTCGCATAAAACTGCTCAACTCAAAAACAAATCACACCATGGGTTGCTTGGTGATAGCCATTGTACATGTCTCGTCGCCGGTGGCGATGCAGCTGATTTGCTCCACCTTAAACCGGCGTCCCCGGCTGACCCAATCCAGCGCCTGTTCCAGCAGGCCAATGGCCAGGTGGCAGCAGGGCGTTTCCGACGTGCGCTGCCAACAAATAGGGCAGCGCTCAATAATCCACAAATAATGCTCTGCATCTTCCCCCAAGCGCACGCGCTGATCGCTAAATTTGTTGAACGTTTCGGCAAAAACATCCAGGCCAATTTTTATTTTAATACCGAGTGGCAGCATGCGCATAGCCAAATCGGTGATACCCAGTACCGGCATGAACTCTTTGAGCGCATATTTCCAGGTTTCGCGGCCAGCCCGCAGGGCCAAACCGCGACCGCCACGTTCGCCATACATATCATCTAACGTTTGTTGGATGGCGCTGAATTCGGAAAAAGTGAAGCCTAATTGCAGGTTGTTGGGTGGGTATTTGTTTACTAGATGGGAAAGCTTGGCCAGATTCAAGACGGCATTAACGCCATGATGTCCCATAATTTCTTCCATGGCCACCAGCACAATGCGCCCCATTTTGTTGGGGTAGTAATATTCTGCCTGGGTGATAATTTCCTGGTTCATGCCTGCACTGCCTGGCCATTGGGGTTGTTGTTAAGAAAGCTGTTGACGGTTTCTAAAAAGCGCTCGGGTTCATCGGTCATTGGAAAATGCCGGGAGTTGTTCAATACCTGAATCTGAACTGATTTTACGCCATTTTTGAGTAAATCGGCATTGATTGGAGAAACTATCTTATCTTTGGCTCCGTAAATGCCCAAGGTTGGAATGTTTAGGGTGGGGAGTTGGTTGCGTAAATCGGTGTCGCGCAGGTCACCAATGCTGCGGAAGAACGATTCGATGGTTGTCCGCTGCACGTCGCGGAAGATCATGGTGCGCACTTTTTTGGAATCTTTAGCCAAGAGGATGCGCATGATGGAATGCAGCATGATGGGGTAGCGCCAGATGAGCTTGGCAATGGAACCGTAGCCAGCCAGCTGCAAAAATGGGTGCAGCGAACGGCCGATTATGGGCGAGCCAACCAGGGCTACTTTTTCTACCCGCTCTGGGTGCTCTAGCGAAATTTGCAGGGCTACGGTGCCACCCATGGAATGCCCAAAAATGGGTGCGCTCTGAATGCCCAGGGCATCCATAAACTGGTGCACCATTTGCACATAGCTGTCGATCTGGAAAGCGGCCGTTTGTTGTGCTTGGGATCCTTTTGCAGAGTCACCAAACCCCCAAAAATCCAGGGCATAAACACGGT
The DNA here is from genome assembly GCA_016713825.1 of Candidatus Leptofilum gracile. Taxonomy (GTDB): domain Bacteria; phylum Chloroflexota; class Anaerolineae; order Promineifilales; family Promineifilaceae; genus Leptofilum; species Leptofilum gracile. Next base: position 377,168 of record JADJOJ010000012.1, read on the forward strand.
ATTTTTTGGTACCAGCCAGATTAATCATCATGTCGCGCCAAACGTCCCATGAATTGATCCAGCCATGTAATAGAATGATGGGTTGGCCCCGTCCTATTGATTCGTAATGAAGAATCCCTTGCTCGGTAACAATAGAACTCACGCTTACCTCAATTACCCCAAAAGATTGCCTGGAGGCGGAAGTGTTATAAGGATGGTAACGGCCGTTTGCCAAGGAACCCGTATCAGAAACTTGCTGCTTTCTGAACGTTGTGATTCACATTGTAAACTGCAAAAGCATTACCGACGTTAATAAATTTTGTATATGCGACGTCTGGAAAAAATTCTGTTGCCTGGCGGCCAATTTGTGAAGAACTGGTGCGCACTAACGGCATAATTTCATGGACATATGCACACCAAAAATAGTAACATTTTGCAAAAGATAAACTGTGAAAAGCTGGTAAAGGAGGTGTAAAGGTCACGTTAAACAGCTAATTACCATTTTCCTGGTCGAGTTGGTCTAGAATTGAATAGAGCAACTCTAGCAATGTATTCTTAACGCTTTCCTTATCGGTGGCCACACAGGGTAAAATTTTCACTTCAGGTCGTAGCCGCAAAATGATGCGTAAATCTTCCGGTTCCCAGGCGTCTTCCTGGTCTTGTTTATTGGCTGCAACCACAAAGGGTGTAGATGCATAACTTTCGAACGTTTCCAAAATGCGCTTGGCTTCCCGGAATGTTTCTGGCTTTGTGCTATCAACCATTACGACAAAGCCCAGCATACCTTGGGACAAAATGTCCCACATAAAATCGAAACGACGCTGGCCTGGTGTGCCAAACAGGTAGAGAACCAGGTCGTCACCCACGGTAATACGGCCGAAATCCATCGCCACGGTGGTGCTTTCTTTCACTTTTTCTGCGACGCTAGAAATCTTACGTTCTGTAGAAACAACGTCAATTTCACTAACAGACCCAATGAACTGAGTTTTTCCTGCAGAAAAGGGGCCGGTGATTACCATTTTGACAGCTTGCATAACGTACTACCTTCTTTAGAGCGATGGTTTGAGATTTGTTGTTTATTGATCCCCGGTATTGGTTACCTGGGAAGCGTGTGTGATACGGCCGTAATCCACTACAAGCCACGAATACGATCAATGAGTCGCACCACCACAGATCGTTTCACCGCTGGGGATGGCTCGGCAGCGCCTTTCTGCGGACGAGCCGCCGATTCCTTCTTGTCCGCTGCTGGTTTTGGCTGGTTCACAAACTCTACCAGGCCAGCCTGCAACATGCCGTACACAATGCGGCGAATTTCAAAATCACTTAAATTGTTTGCTTTGGCAATTTGCCGGATGGAATTGCGAGGATTCACAAAGGAAACAACGCGCCACTCCTCAACCGTCAGGTTGATATTGCGCAAACGCGCATCTGGCCTATCTGTAAAGCGCAGGGCCACGTCCAGGTCCGGCAGCTCATCCTGAAGAATTTCCCACTCCTTCAGGCGGCGGCTCCCTTCCATAATGACGCTTTCAAGGTCAATCGGAATGGTAATGTAGCCACTCCCGGGCAGCTTGTTGGCATCGAACCTAAAGAAGCCTTCCCCCCAGGTAAACAACTTGTACACCGTGTCCAAAATATATTGGCGCACACTTTGGATGATGTCATTTTGAGTAACGCGACGGGCCGTCACGAGTAGATGGCCAATCTCTTTGTCACTTTTTCCCTCGGCATGGGATTGGATTACCTGCGCCTGTTCTGCCGAAAGCTTGCCGCTGTTTTGCAGTATTTGGGCCAGGTGGTTGCCATTGTTGTTGCCCATGTAGGCATAGATCAACTTGCCTTCGCGAAAAGACATTTGGGCACTCTCTGAATCGGTTTGAATGGAAAGGGTGCCTGTTTTTCTAGCCAGGTTAATGAGGTTAAGCAGTTGTGTTGTTGAGAAATCGCGCAGGTTGCCTTTAAGGGCCATAGTCGTTTTTCCTGCTTGGTTTTGATGGCAGAATATTTACCAATATTGCAAACTTACTTTTTAACTGTATGCCCATGTTTTAAATGATACGGTTCGCCTCTTGGAAAATGTTTGGCAGGCAGGTGCATATTTGTTAGTAAGTCGTTGACTTGAGCATTATACATGGTGCAAATTACAGAGTCAAACCTACTTATGTCACATCAATTACTGCTGGTTGCAGTTGAATTCCAGTGGTGAGCATTCTTTGCTTGTTTGTGCATCTTTTCAAGTGTACAATTAGCGTGCTGTGTGGGGCGGTGGCGAAATGGTAGACGCAGCAGACTTAAAATCTGCCGGACGTCAGTCCGTGTGGGTTCGAATCCCACCCGCCCTACTCACATTGTATGCCCCTTTTTGGGGCATTTTTTGTTTATCTGGGTAATTCATGGGAAAAGCTGGTTCAGTTTATAAGGAAGATCGGCGGTTGTGGCGTGCTGTTGTGCAGGCGGTACGGCCGTTTCCCATACCATTCACTTCTGCCAAGTTGCTGCTGGGCGTTTCTGGCGGGGCAGATTCGTTGGCGCTGCTGCACCTGCTGTGGCAGCAGGTTGGCGCTGAGCGGTTGGTGGTGGCTCATCTCAACCACCAGCTGCGTTCTGAAGCCGCTGCGGAGGCTGCCTTTGTTGCCAAAACGGCCGCTTCCTGGCACATTCCCTGTAAGCTTGAAACGGTCGCCGTTGCTGAGCTCGCTGAGAAAAACCACCTGTCATTGGAGGCTGCCGGACGGTTGGCACGCTACCGTTTCTTGGCAGAAACGGCCGTTGCCGTAGGCGCAGATGCCGTTGTGGTGGGCCATCACGCTGATGACCAGGCGGAGACGGTGCTGCTGCACCTGCTGCGCGGCAGCGGCAGCGGTGGGTTGCGGGGGATGCAGGCCGTTAGCGTGGTGCCTGGCAGTGAGGGGGTGGTGTTGTTACGGCCGTTTCTCACCACCGACCGCGCAGAAATTGAAGCGTACTGCACCCGGCACAGCCTGCCATTCCGGCAGGATGCCAGCAATGAAGATGTGCAGTTTACCCGCAACCGCGTTCGGCACGAGCTGCTGCCCCAGCTGCAAACGTACAATCCCCAAATTCGCACCCATTTGCAGCAGTTAGCCGCCATTACGGCGGATGAGTACGAGGCACTGCAAGCTGCATTTGACCAGATTTGGCCCAACCTGCTGCAGGCGCAGGGTGCGGATTGGCTGTCGCTGGATCGCGCAAAATTTATAGCGCAGGGGGCGGCCTGGCAGCGTTTGGCGCTGCGGCGTGTGGTGCAGCAGCTTAGGCCATTGGCCAGCGAGATTAGTTTTGCCACGATTGAGCTGGCGCGTGCGCTGATTTTGGCCAATAAATCTGGCACGCAGGCGCTGCTGCCGGGTGGCCTGAGAATGCAGGTGGCGGCAAATGAACTGGTTTTTGGCTCGGCTGCACCTGGCCAGTTGGGAACTGTGCCGCAGCTGATGGATAAGAAATCTGTGCCGTTGCCAATTCCTGGCAAGATCGAGCTGGGAGACGGATGGTGCATTCAGGCTGAGTGGCTTGATGATGTTTCGCTAGCTGATGTTTGCCAAAATGATGATCCGTGGCGGGCATTTGTGGCGGTGGCTGAGGGGGCGGCGCTGTGGATACGGCCGTTTCATCCCGATGAGCGTTTTCAGCCATTGGGCATGGGGGGGCGGTCGCAGAAAATTGCTGCTTTGCTGAGTAACCGAAAGGTAGCGCGGGGAGTACGGCCGTTGTGGCCCGTTGTGGCTACAGCTGAACATCCTGTCTGGATTGTGGGCAGCCAGGTGGATGAGCGGGCGCGGGTGCAAGAAAAAACCCTTCGCCCGATACAGCTCACTTGCTATCGGGACGAAGGGTTGTGAATCGTCAAAACGTGGTCAACTAGACCGTGGCTTCAAAGGAGTGGCGCTGGGATTCGGCCGTTTCTTCTTTGGCGCGGATAAGCAGAACCGGTACGTTGGCGTAGCGCAGCACTTTATCGGCCACGCTGCCAAAAACCCAGCGGCTCAATCCGCCGCGCCCGTGAGTGCTCATCACAATCGTGTCAATATCTAATGCAGAAGCAACCTCAAGCAAAGCATCGGCAACATTTTCGCCTTCGGTGACCTGGGTATGTACGGTAAACCCTTGTTGGCGCAGCGACCCTTGATGGGCGCGTAGATAGCTGTGGGCATCTTGCTCAGATTGGTTACGCATTTCGGTTAGTAACTGGGCGTAGACACTGCCATTGGCGGCGGTCATGATGAGATGGGGGGGCTGGATAACCCAGACCAGGCTGAGTTCGCTGTCGAATTTGCTGGCCAATTCCAGAGCTGGCGGTAAAGCCGCTTCGGCCAGATGTGACCCGTCCAGGGGAACCAAAATATGGTTAAACATGGTTGGCCTCCAAATTTGTTCTAGTGGAAAATGGTAAATTGCTGCGTTTCCTCTTTCAGTTTCATAAGTCAGTATGCCATAGTCGGGTATCTGCTCACCAGTGACAATTCCCACGCTGGCGGGCGATAAATGTCATTTGACTCCCTTGTCTGGAGGGGTGCCAACTGTTTTTATGGCGGCTGATCATGTTCCACGGTGATAACTTCTTCCTAAGAGTTGGGTAAACGGCCGTTACCCATGCTTGGCTGATGAGTTGCATTCGCTATACTAAGCGCCGCTGTAAGGCATAGGAAATTCTTATTAAATGATGGGTAAACGGACAAAAATTTTCGTGGGTTTGGCAGTTTTGTTTGGGCTGGGCTTGTTGGCCACGCCCACGCTGCTGCGGGCTATCCCGCCCCGGTACGCGGCCCGCTGGCTGCCAGAACCGCTGTTGGCGATTGCCTCTCCGCAGCAGGAGGTGGCTATTTTGCCTACGGTGGCTCAACCGTTGGATGCCAACAGCTTGCTGGGTGAACCGACACCCTTGGCGGCTCCGCAGGTTGAGGTTGTGGTGATCCAGCCAACGGCGACGTCTGGTAGTGTGGATGCAACGGCTGAACCCACTTCCGTGCCGCCCACGGCTACGCCATCACCTGTGCCTACGGCAACGGCCGTTCCCATCCCCGCCGCGTTTCGTTTGGAAGGCATTCAGCATCAGTTTCAGGATTGGAACAACTGCGGCCCGGCCACGATGGCCATGACCATGAGCTATTTTGACCTGTTTGTTACCCAAAGCGATACGGCCGCTGTGCTCAAGCCAAATCCCGAAGACCGCAACGTAAGCCCGGATGAGATGGCGGCGTATGTGAATGAAAGCACACCTTACCAGGCGTTGTATCGGGTAAACGGCCGTATCGAAACCTTAAAACAGCTTGTGGCCAACGGCATTCCCGTCATTGTAGAAATTGGCATTGACCCACCGGGTGAGTTTACCTGGCTGGGCTGGTATGGGCATTACCTGCTAGTGGTGGCTTACGATGATGCCAACGAGCAATTTTTTGTCTACGATTCCTGGTTTGGCACCAGTGATGTGCCGTTGGAGAATGCGGATAGGAACGGCCGTAACCTGACCTACGCTGAAGTAGATGAATATTGGCCCCAGTTCAACCGCAGCTACATTGCCGTCTTTGCCCCAGAGCAGGCGGAAACGGTCGCCCGCATTGTGGGCGAAGATGTGGATGATGCGGTGATGTGGCAAAAGTCGCTGGCGCAGGCGCAAGCAGATGCTGCCGCTGACCCTGGTAATGCGTTTTACTGGTTCAATTTGGGCACCAGCTACAACGCTGCGGGCGATTATGAAAAGGCCAGCACGGCGTTTGATCAGGCACGGGCGATTGGCTTGCCCTGGCGTATGTTGTGGTATCAGTTTGGCCCGTATGAAGCATATTATGAAGCGGGTCGTTATGAAGATGTGATTTTGCTGGCCGATGTGACGTTGAAAGATCGGCCGTATTTTGAAGAATCGTTTTATTACAAAGGCTTGGCCCTGGCTGCTACTGGTGATACGGCCGCAGCCGAAGAAAATCTAGAAAAAGCCGCCACGTTTAACCCCAACTTTGACCTTGCTGCCGTGGCGCTTGCGGAAATTACCAGTGGTCAGTAATCAGTGGGTCAGTGATCAGTAAAAAACTGAATACTGCTTACTGAATACTGTTTACTGATTCCCGTTTACGGATTACCGACCCCCGGGCCCAGGTGGAAGAGAGTATGAGAAAAAGAACGAAAAACATCATTTTAACCGTTGCTGGTATACAAATTTTGCTCGTTATTGGGCTGTTGGTGCTGCCTGCGCTGGCGGGGGCCATTCCGGGGCGATACCGGGTGGCATTGCAGGAGCGCAGTCCGTTTTTGAGCGGCATTGTGGAGGGCGTCATTGATCAGGTGGCCCCAATGGCGACGGCATTGCCGGTAGCGGCCGTTTCTGCCGATGAGCCGCAGGTGGATATTCAGGCGTTGCTTGCGGTAACGGCCGTTGCCTCCCCTACGCCCACCAGCAAACCAACCGAAGCCCCCACCACTGCCCCCGTAACCACACCAGAGGCTGACGCCACGCCGCTGCCTACCAATACCCCCATCCCCACGCCCACCAACACCCCCACACCAGAACCGCTGCCTGTTTCCCACATATTGGAAGGCATGGGCGTCATTCGGCAGACCTTTAACAACTGCGGCCCGGCCAATCTAACCCAAACGCTCAACTTTTTGGGCTATGATATTACCCAAGAAGAAGTGGCCGACTACCTGAAGCCCAGCAGCGAAGACCGCAACGTAAGCCCCTGGCAAATTGCCGACTACGTGAACGAGTATACCGGCGGCACGTTCAAGGCCAGCGCTCACAGTGGCGGCACATTGGAAATGCTCAAAGAATTCATCGCCGCAGGTTATCCGGTGGTCATCGAAAAGGGGTATGATCTGCCCACCGATGGCTGGTATGGGCATTACCTGACCGTATTTGGCTACGATGATGAAGCGGGCGTTTTCTACAGCCAGGATAGTTACCTGGGGCCTTGGGATGGAAGCGGCCGTACCGATGAATATGAAGAGTTCGAGTTTTACTGGCAGCAGTTCAACTACACTTTCTACGTAGTCTACTTCCCCTCGCAAGAAGCTGAAGTGCAGGCGATTCTTGGCCCCGATTTGTCTGAGCCGATGGCGATGTGGCGTATGGTTGCCGCCCGCGCCCAGGCCGAAATTGATGCTGACCCTGAAAACGTGTTTGCCTGGTTCAACTTAGGTTCGGCGCTGACTGAAATGGGCGTCAAGACAGGCGAAGCCCAATATTATCAGGGTGGGGCGCAGGCGTACGATCAGGCCCGCGAGTTAGGCTTACCCCCACGCATGTTGTGGTACCAATTCCGCCCCTACATGGCTTACTGGAAAGTAGGCCGCAACGATGATGTGATTGCCCTGGCCGATGCCACGCTCTCCACCCAGGGTGGCCGCAACGTGGAAGAAACGTTCTGGTACAAAGGGCTAGCATTAGAATCTCAGGGGCTAATTACCGATGCGATTACCAATTACCAGGCAGCGCTGGAAGTGAACCACAATGCGTATTATGTGCAATGGTCGCTGGATGCGCTGACGGGCGGCGGATAAAGAATCAGGAGATTGGTTAATTGGAGATTGGAGATTTGCTGAGTCCCCAATCTCTAATCTCCAATCTCCAATCTTACCATGCCTACCCACCTCATCCTCGTCCGCCATGCGGCCGTTTCCATAGACCCTACTCTACCCAGCCACCAATGGCCGCTAACGCCAGACGGCCGTTCCGCCACCCACCAACTTGCCCACAAACTAGCCCCCTACCAGCCCAGCCGCATCATCACCAGCCAGGAGCCGAAGGCGGTGGCCACCGGCGCTGCCCTGGCCGAGGCGCTGACGCTGCCCAGCCACGCCGCCCCCGGCCTGCAAGAGCACGACCGGCGCGGCGTGCCTTTTTTTGAAAACAAGGCGGATTTTGCAACGGCCGTCTCCCAACTCTTCACCCATCCCAACGACCTGGTGTTTGGCAATGAAACGGCCGTTCAGGCCAGAACGCGGTTAGAAACGGCCGTTCGCCAACAGCTAAAATCGTTCCCCCAAGACACCCTGGCCCTCGTCACCCACGGCACGGTGCTCACCCTCTTTTTGTGCCAGCACAACCCCCACCTGCAACCGCTGTCGTTTTGGCAATCGCTGGCGCTGCCCTGTGCCTTTGTGGTGCGTTTGCCGGGGCTGGGGTTGGAAACGGCCGTTTAACTGCATAGCCTGGGGGTTTATCCCCTGGTATAATATCGATCATTCCCAATGGACCTTTCAATTACCCAACAACAAATCCAACGGTCAACGTTGTCTGGGTTTTTAAGATATTTACTCACATTTCCCTAGGAGGCATTAATGTCTGAACGCAAACATATTAAAGTGACTTACTCCACTTTGGCCAGTCCAGATCCGCTGCTGCATCAATATTTTGAAGAAGCAGTCGAAGAGGCAAAAGCCGGTTTTGGCAAAACGTTCCCCATGTTTATCAATGGTGAAGAGCGCCTGACTGACGAAACATTTGAAAAGCGCAGCCCAACCAATCTAGATATGGTAATGGGCCATTTCCAATATGGCTCTGCTGACCATGTGAACGAAGCGGTAGCCGCCGCCAAAGCCGCTTTCCCCGCCTGGAGCGGCCGTCCCTGGCAAGAACGCGTGGCCATCATGCGCCAGGCCGCCGACCTCATCAGCGAGCGGTTGTTCCACATGGGCGCCGTGATGAGCCTGGAAATTGGCAAAAACCGGCTGGAAGCATTGGGTGATGTGGAAGAAACGGCCGATCTCATCCGCTACAACTGTGATGCCGTGGAGCAAAATAACAACTTCAACCGCCCCCTGCTTGCTGAAAGCAACAAGCACCACAACCGCAGCGTCCTCAAGCCGTACGGCGTCTGGGCCGTCATCTCCCCCTTCAACTTCCCCGGCGCGTTGGCCGGTGGCCCGGCCGGAGCCGCGCTGGTGGCTGGCAACACCGTCGTCCTCAAGCCCGCTTCCGACACCCCGTACACCGCCTGGCTGATCACCGAATGTTTGCGCGATGCGGGCGTTCCCGCTGGCGTTTTTAACTTTGTCACCGGCGGCGGCCGTTCCGTTGGCCAGGTCCTGGTAGACCATCCCGACGTGGCTGGCATCACCTTCACCGGCAGTTACGACGTGGGGATGCAGATTCTGCGCACCTTTGCCCAGGGCCGCTACCCCCGCCCGGTTATCGCCGAGATGGGTGGCAAGAACCCCACCATCATCAGCAAAAAGGCCGACATCGACAAAGCGGCGATGGGCGTCATGCGCTCCGCCTTTGGCCTGCAAGGGCAAAAATGCTCCGCTTGCTCCCGCGTTTACGTGGCCAAAGAGGTGAAGGACGAATTCATGACCAAGCTCATTGACCTTACCTCCCAAATCAATGTGGGCGACCCCACCGTAAAAGAAAATTGGATGGGGCCAGTGGCCAACAAAGGCGCTTTTGAAGATTACAAAAAGTTTGTAGCCGATCTTCACGCCAGTGGGGATGTGGTTTTTGGTGGCCAGGTGCTGGAAGATGCGGGGAACGGTTACTATGTGGCCCCCACCATCGTAGATAATTTGCCGCTAGACCATTACCTGTGGAAGCATGAAATGTTCTTGCCCATCGTTACCGTTGCGCCTTACGACGACATCAACAACGCAATGGAAATGGCCAACGACGTGGAATATGGCCTGACGGCCGGATTTTTCAGCGAAGATGACAGCGAAGTGCAATGGTGGCTAGATAACATCCAGGCTGGCGTTTTGTACGTGAACCGCTCCAGCGGAGCCACGACGGGTGCCTGGCCGGGCTACCAATCCTTCGGTGGCTGGAAAGGCAGCGGCTCGACAGGTAAAGCCGCAGGCAGCTTCTACTACATCCAGCAATATATGAAAGAACAAAGCCAAACCATCGTGGATTAACTGTGGGAGATCAGGTAATTGGGTAATTGAGTAATTGAGTAAATTGCCCAATTACCAAATTACTCAATTACCTCACCCCATTTCCCAACCAAAAATGACAACATACAAACATCCGCACGGACACGTGTTTTATCGCAAGATGAGCCATGCCCGCCCCAAGATTTCATATGGGGAGGGCATTTATTTATTCGACGAAAGTGGCAAACGGTACATCGATGGGTCTGGAGGGCCGCTGGTGGTAAATGTGGGACACGGCCGTTCCGAAATCGTGGCCGCCATGACAGAACAAGCCCAAAAAGCAGCCTACGTCCACGCCATCATGTTCACCAACGACGCCACCGAGCAGCTTTCTAATGAGCTGGCCGAGCTGGTTCCCCTCGATAACCCGCGCTTTTTTTACCTCAGCAGCGGTTCCGAGGTGGTAGAAGGGGCGATCAAGCTGGCCCGGCAAATTCAGCAGGCACGGGGCCAGGCCACCCGCGACCTCATCACCTGCCGCTCACTGAGCTATCACGGGATGACCCTGGGGGCTTTAGGCGTAAGCGGCCGTCCTGGCTTGCGCACCCCTTACATGGGCATGATGGTCAACATGCCCCACGTTCGTCCCCCGTACCCCTACCGCTTTGAAGGTTCCGGCGAAGAACTAGCCGGGCGTCTGGAAGAGTCCATCTTGGCCTACGGGCCAGAAACCGTCGCCGCCTTTATCGCTGAGCCAATCAGCGGAGCCAGCCTGGGCGCGGTTGTGCCGCCCGATGATTACTGGCCCGCCGTCCGCCGCATTTGCGACAAATACGGCGTGCTGCTTATTGCTGACGAAGTGCTGGTGGGCATGGGGCGCACCGGCAAATGGTGGGGCATCGACCATTGGCAGGTGCAGCCAGACATCATGGTTACCTCCAAGGGGTTGGCCGGTGGCTACTTCCCGCTGGGCTTTATTGCGGCCAAAACAGAGGATGTGGAGCTGATTCGCCAAAAATTGGGGGATTGGAACCACGGCGGCACGTTTAGCCATCATCCCGTCGGCTGCGCGGCTGCATTAGCCACGCTGCACATTATGCAGCAAGAGGAACTGGTGCAGAATGCCGCCGTGCTGGGCGAAAAGTTGGGCCAGATGCTGCAAGATACGCTGGGCCATCACCCCAACGTGGGCGAAGTGCGCGGGCGCGGCCTCTTTTGGGGCATTGAGCTGGTGCAAGACAAAGCGAGCAAAGAGCCATTCCCCGCCTCGCGCCATCTGGCCTGGGATATCTGGCAGCGGGCGTTTGACAAAGGGCTGATTGTTTACTACTCCCAGGGCTGCGCCGACGGCCAAAACGGGGATGTAATCATGCTGGGGCCGCCACTCACTGTGAACGAGGCCCAACTGGTGGAAATGACGCGCCTGGTGGCCGAGGCAATTTGGGAAGAGCTGCCGGTCTAAAGGTGTTATTCTGCTTGCCAGGTGTGCACTTCGCCGCCCTGGCCCATGAGAACGGAGCCAGGGAAAACGCGCAGCCGCCACGGTTCCAGCTTGAGCGCGGCAAAGGCGTCTACCGTGGGGCTGGTCCAGGCAGGGACGATTTTGGGATCGTAGCCAACGGGTTTTGGCCCATTGAGGAACAAATCCCATACCATTTGGCGGGTTTCGTCAGCGAAGGCCCAGGTGGCGCGGCATTCCGCGACGCAGGTATCGTGGGTTGGCGTCCAGTAGTTTACGGAGACGTAAGGGCTGTTTTTGAGGTGGGCGCGTTTAACGGCCGTTGGCCCTGTGGCAATCCACCCCACCAGCTGTTCGCCATCCCACTGCCAGATAGGGTGGAGGATGCGGGAACGGGGACGGCCGTTTCCATCCACCGTTGCCACACTCGCCCACACAATCTGGTGCGCCATCTGCACAAACGCAGGTGCCGTTTCCAAAAGTGTATTCATGGGATTCCTTTGACTGTAATTGAGTAATTGAGTAATTGAGTCATTTGCTACCCAATTACCTAATTACCTAATTACCTAATTACCTAATTACCTAATTACCCAACTTCGCCCGTTCTTGCTCCACCAAAATGCGGCGCAAAATCTTGCCAGAAAGCGACTTCGGCACTTCGCTGACAAACTCAATGCGGCGCACCTTCTTTTGTGGCGAGACGCGCTCGGCGACCCAGGCCATAATATCCTCCGCTGAGGCTTCGGCCTTGAGCACCACAAACGCTTTGGGCACTTCGCCCGCCTCTTCATCTGGGCTGGGGATGACGGCCACATCGGCAATGGCCGGGTGACTGAGCAGCAGCGCTTCCAGTTCGGCCGGGGCTACCTGGAACCCTTTGTACTTAATCAGCTCCTTCAGCCGATCGACGATGTAGAAAAAGCCTTCATCATCGACATAACCAATATCGCCCGTGTGCAGCCAGCCCTCTTCATCGATGGTGGCGGCCGTGGCGTCGGGATTGTTCAGGTACCCTTTCATCACCTGCGGCCCGCGAATCCAAAGTTCGCCCCGCTCGTTGTGGCCCACCGGATTACCGCTGGTGGGGTCCACAAGCATGACTTCTGTGTTGGATACGGCTGGGCCAATTGAAGAAAGCTTGTCCCCCTCGGTCAGGGTGAGGTTGTAGACGTGGGTGACGGGGCTGGTTTCGGTAAGGCCGTAGCCCTGCACCACGCGGCATTTTAGCCGCGCCTTTACCTCATCGGCCAATGCCTGGCCCAAGGGGGCTGCGCCAGAGAATAGCTCTATGAGAGAAGAGGTGTCGTACTGGTCTACGATGGGGTGCTTGGCGAGGCCGACCAGGATGGGGGGGACCAGATTGACGCGGGTGACTTTGTGCTTTTGCACCAGCTCTAGAAACTGCACCATGTCGAACCGGGGCATGGTGACGATGGTGGCCCCGCGTGACAGGCTCATGTTCATGATGACCACCATGCCGTAGATGTGGAAGAAGGGCAGAATGCCCATGATGATGTCGTCTTCGTTGGTGATATCGATGCCGGTGATGCCGTCCATTTGCACCAGGTTGGCCACGATGTTGCGGTGGGTGAGCATGACGCCTTTGGGGTAGCCGGTGGTGCCGCTGGAATAGGGGAGCACCACTAAATCTTCGGCGGGGTTGATGTTAACTTCAGGCAGGGAACCGTCGCTTTGCAGCAGGGTGGCAAAGGGGGTGGCCCCGTCTACGGGGTCAAAGGTGAACAGCTCCTCGACGTTGGTTTGGGAAACGGCCGTTTTCGCATTTTCCAAAAACAATGAGATAGTCAACAAATATTTGGCCCCGGCATCGTTTAGCTGGCGGGCCAATTCCTCGGCCGTGTACAGCGGGTTCACCGTGGTGACAATGCCCCCCAGCAGCGAAACCGCGTGAAAAGCGACGGCATATTCGGGAATGTTGGGGCTGTAAATGGCAAAAACATCCCCTTTGCCAAAGCCGCGTTTGGCCAGGCTAGACGCCACCAGCCGGATGGCGCCGCCCAGTTGAGCATAGGTGATGGTACGGCCGCTTGGCCCATCAATCAGCGCCGGTTTGTTGCCAAACAGTTGGGTGCGGCTTAGCACAAACTCGGTCAGCGGCACATTGGGGATTTCAACATCGGGGTACGGACTTGTGAAGATCATGACTGCTCCTTGGGATTAACCTTTTTCTGATGACAAATGGAGAGTGGAGATTGGAGATTGGAAATGTTCCAGTCTCCACTCTCTAATCTCCACTCTCTTTATGAAAATGAACGCGCTTTTTTCTCGTTGACAAAGCTGAGGACGATAAGGCCGAGCAGTAAAAAGACGCCAATGGAGAGGATGGCCAGCTTTTGGCCCATCTGTTCGGCTGTGGTTACCGTCTCACCCTGGGCCTGATACCAGAAGGCAGCTTCGGCCGCAATTAAGCCATAGATAGTGGGGCCAATAAAAGATGAAGAGCGTCCGGCGACGGCAAAAAAGCCATAAAACTCGCCGCTGCGTCCGGGTGGCGCAAAAAAGCTCACCATCGCCCGGCTGACAGATTCTATGCCCGCCATAGCAAAACCGGCCAGGATACCCACCAGGTAAAACCCGGTACTGGTTTGGTTCAGGTAAAGCCAAATGATGGCAATAATCATTGTCATAATGGAGATCGCGAGGGAACGTTTACCGCCAAGCCTGTCTACCCAGGTACCAAAGGCGTAAGCGCCTGCTACATTGCTCACCTGCACGATGATAACGAAGATGATGAGTTGCGTCTGGTCCATGCCGTACAAAACGGCCCCAATAATCGCCGCAAAGTTAAGGGCCATAATCACGCCATCGTTAAAAATCAGGTAGGCGGCCATGAATTTGAGATATTCTTTGAACTGGCTGGCGGTTTTGATGGTTTGGCTTAGCTGTTTGAAGGCGTAGCTGACGTAATTTTCGCCAGCGGGCAGCGGTTTGGCTTTGGCGCGTTCGGGCAGCCAGAGGAAGATGGGGGCAGCGGAGACGGCGAAGAAGACGGCCGTAATCACCAACGACGCCCGAATAATCAAATCCCCCTCAATCATCACAATCAGCGGCAAGATGAGCACGAGGCAGAGGATGCCGCCAATGGTGCCGATGGCCCAGCCGTTGCCAGAGACGCGCCCCACTTCGTGCGGTTCCGCAATTTCGGGCAGCAGGGCGTTGTAAAACACCTGGGCGCTGCGGTAGCCAATCTCGGCCAGAATAAAAAAGCCCATGCCGATGGCCACATTACCTGGCGTGGCAAAGAAAAGGCCTGCGGTAAAAACGCAGGCCATGATGGTATAAAAAAGTAAAAATTTCTTTTTGGAGCCAGAGAAATCGGCAATGGTGCCCAGAATGGGGGAGGTGATGGCTACGACGAGCATGGCGATGCCCACGGCCAGCCCCCACAGACGGGAGCCTTCGGCACCGCCGACGATGCTGCCTTGAAAGTAAGCAGAGTAAACGGCTAGCAGCACCACAGAGGCATAGGCGGAGTTGCCAAAATCGTAGAGATACCAGGCCCACCGCTCACGCCGGGTGGTGCTTGTCTGCGTTTGAATAGGGACAGTTGTCATTGGGGTTTCCTCTTGTGTGGATGTTGAGTTGTTGGCGGATTATTGTACCCGGGAAACGGCTGGGGACAAACGGCCGTATCCACCCCGGATACGGCCGTTTCCTCAATTACTCAATTACAAAATTACCCAATTACCCTCGCTGCCCCACCAACGCTTCCAACCGATCCACATACCCGGCCAACACGCCAAACGTCGTCTCCACTGGCTCTGGCGAGGTCATATCGACGCCCGCAATCTTCAGCGCGTCCAGCGGGAAGACAGAGCCGCCGGCCTTGAGGAAGCTGAGGAAGTTGTCTGCTGCCCCTTCGTTGCCAGCTAAAATTGCTTGCGACAGCGAATGGGCCGCGGAAATGCCCGTGGCGTACTGGTAGACGTAAAAATTGGAGTACATGTGCGTGTGGAACTGCGCCCAGGTGATGCCCACCCGCTCCCGATCCACCGCCACCTCAGCGCCAAACCCTTCGCTGAACAGGTCGGCCAGCAGGTTGTTGAGGATGTCGGCATTCAGCGCCTGGCCGCGCTCGACGCGCTCGTGGATTTCTAGCTCAAAGCGGGCCAGCGTGGGCATGATGAAGAAGTAGCGGTGGAAGTTGGCCATCGCTTCTTCGATGACGGCAATCTGGAATTCGGGATCGCTGTTGGCTTCTAGCAGGTGGGCGCGCACCATCGCCTGGTTGAAGTTGGAGGCGACCTCGGCTACAAAAAGGCCATACCGACTGTAGGTAAGGTTGCTCTGCGTTTGCCAGGTCAGGTAGGAGTGCAGCGAATGGCCCAACTCGTGCGCCAGGGTGCTGAGGCCGAACAGATCATCGGTGTAGCTCATCATGATGAAAGGGTGGGTGCCCTTCACGCCGGAAGAAAATGCACCCATTCGCTTGCCCTGGTTGGGGTAAACATCCACCCAGCGTTCTTCCAGTGCGCCGCTGCGCAGCGTGGAGGCGTATTCCTGGCCCAGGGGGAGCATGCCGGTGGCGATCCAGTCTACGGCCGTTTCATACGGCACGTTTGGCGGGTTCAGCGACAGCGGCGCTTTCACATCGTACGGATACAGCGTATCGTACCCCAACGCCCGGCGGCGGATGTTCCAGTAGCGGTGCCAGGTGGGCAAATTGGCTTTGTAGGTGTCGATTAGATTGTGGAAAACCTCGGTGGGGATGAAGTTGCTGGAGAGGGCCGCCTCTAGCGAATTTTTGTAGCCGCGCACCCGCATGCTGAACACATCTTGCTTCACCCCGGCGGCCAGGGCGTTGGCCATGGTGTTTTTGAAGGCGAGATGGGCGTCGGCGTAATGGGTCCACGCCGTGCGGCGCACGGCCCGGTCGGCATGGGTTACCAGGCCGCCGATGGTGCCCTGAGTGATGTCGTAGGTTTGGCCATCGCTGCCCACGGCTGGCTCGAACTGCAAATCGGCATTGGCCAAAATGCCGTGGGTGGCGCTGGCGGTGCCGAAGGCGTCGCGCACCAGCCCCAGCACCTGCTCTACCTCGGCGGAGCGGACGTGGGCTTGCTGCTGCTCCAGCCGGTCCAGCATGTGGCCGTATTCAGCCAGCCGCTCGTCTTGCGTCAGCCAATCGCGCAGCGTCTTGAAGCCGATGGCCAGCATTTCTGGCTGGGCGAAGGCGGTGGTGGCCATCGCCATGCCAAACAGGCCACGCCCCCGGTCGTTGCGGGCGGCGGCGTCCTGGTTGGTGGTGTCTACGCTGTAGTTGAGGCTGGCGTAGACGTAAATTTTGCCAACGGCCGTTGCCATCCCGTCGGCCGCAGCCAAATAATCGGCCAAGACGGCGGGGCCTTCGCTGAGGCGGCCTTTGAATTTGGCAATTTCTTGCAGCTGGGTTTGGAGTTGGGAAACGGCCGTTTCCCATTCATCTGGGCTGGCAAAAATAGATTCAACATCCCATTTGTATTGCGCTTCAATTTCGTCACGCTTGTGGGCGATTGAGGACATAGTGGTTTCTCCTTGCGGTTATTTTTTGGGGAGATTGGAGATGGGAGATTAGAGATGACGGGAATCTCCAATCTCTAATCTCTAATTTCCTTCCCTTAATTGAAGCACGAAATGGGCAAAATGGCGACTGCGAATTCTGGCATACCTCAGGTATAATCTGGCCATTCAGCAAGGAAGTGTGCATGACCAAGCCAACTTTTGCCCAACTGCTCCGGCGGCGGTTCAACAATCTGGTGCATCTGGACCGGTTGGGCATACCAGACGAACAGATCAAACAAGCGCTGCGCAAAACCGAGATGGATGGGCTGCCGTTTATTTATGGCAGCTTTGGCATTATGTTTTTGGTGTACGCGGCCATTCAGCAATTTTTACTTAGCGAAAATGGACAGGCCCTCATCGTGGCCGTGGCGGTGGTCAGCGGCATTTTCTTGCTGGCTGGCTTTTTTGTGCTGCTGCGCGGGTCTGTGCCAGCTAAATTTGCTGAACGGGCAACGGCCGTTGTCGCCATTGTCATTTTGTCCACCGTGCTGCTCCGTTTTTACTTCAACCCAGACCTCAATCAATCCGGCAACCTGGCGCTGTTTATGTTCGGCATTGGCGTGATGTTTACCTCGCTGCATTGGTACATTTTTATGCAGGCCGTCGCCCTGGCATTCTGGGTGTATATCTTTGGCTTCCACCCGGAAGAGCCCGAATGGCTCTATTTTGCCGTGATGATTTTTGTGGCGACCTTTACCGGGCTGGTGGCGTATGGGGTGCGCATGCATGCGCTGCGCCAGGCGGAAATTTTTCGCTTTGTGGAGCGGCGGCAGCGCAAAGAGCTGGTGGCCCGGACGGCCCAGCAGCAAACCAGCTACGCCGTGGGGCAGCGCATCACCTCCATTTTGGAATTAGACAGCTTGCTAGACCAGATCGCGACGCTTATTTCGCAGCAGTATGGTGCATATTACGTCGGCGTTTTTCTGCCGAACAAGAGTCGGTTGGGGATAACGGCCGTTGCCGAAGCAGGCAGCGGCGTGCCCGAAAACGGTTTGCAGCTGCGCGCCGGGCTGAAGGGGTTGGTGGGCTGGGTGCTGGCCAACGGACGGCCGTTGTGCATCGACGACATCACCCGCGACTTCCGCTACCAGGTGGACGAAAAAGCGCCCAACGCCCAATCCGAAATTTTGCTGCCGCTGAAGATGGGGGAAAAGGTGCTGGGCGTGCTCGATTTGCAAAGCGACCAGCTGGGCAAGTTTACGCCCAACGAGATTCCCAACTTTCAACTTTTGGCTGATCAGGTGGCCATCGCTCTGGAAAATGCCCAGCTGTATGCCGAAATCAAGCAGTTTAACCAGCAGCTGGAGCAAAAAGTAGACGAGCGGACCCAGGCGTTGCAGGAGGCGTACGGCCGTCTCGAACGCCTGGACAAAACCAAAACCGACTTCATCACCATCGCCTCGCACGAGATGCGCACGCCGCTTACCATCGTCAACTTCAATGCCCAAATGCTGCTGGATGACGCTGAGATTTTGGCCAACAGCTACCACAAAAAATGGATCGAAGGGATCAATCGCGGGGCGCTGCGCATGGAAGAGGTGGTGCAAAGCATGCTGGACGTGGCCAAAATTGACAGCAGTTCGCTGGAGCTGTACCTGGCTCCGGTAGGGCTACCCTTTTTGTTGCAGCAGGTAGGCAACCGTTTTAAAGAGGCATTGACCCAGCGCAACATCACCTTGCAGCGGGGGGAGCTGGTCAATTTGCCCGAAGTTGAGGGGGATGTGGAAGCGTTGCAGAAGGTGTTTTACCAGATTTTGATGAACGCGATTAAATATACGCCAGACGGGGGAACGGTGCGGGTAGACGGCCGTTTCCATCCCCAACCCGGCGCAGGCGAAGTGGAAATCATCATCACCGACAGCGGCGTGGGCATTGCCCCGGAAATTCAGGAGCTCATCTTTGAGAAGTTCTACCAAACCGGCGAGGTGATGCTGCACTCATCGGGCAAAACCAGCTTTAAGGGGGGCGGGGCTGGGTTGGGGTTGGCGATTGCCAAGGGGATTGTGGAGGCGCACAACGGCCGTATCTGGGCCGAAAGCGAGGGCCACGACGAGGATTTGCTCCCCGGCAGTCAGTTTCACATCGTCCTGCCCGTCAAACAGCCACAGTTGTGAAAAAAGGATTTATCAAAGATTTCGCAGATTTGCCAGATTTTTAATCTTTTCAATCTGCGAAATCTTTGATCATGAATTTGGGGATTCGGCCATTTCTTCCTTGCGTTGGGTGCGAGCGGCTTTTTCTTTGAGCTGCTGGTTTTCCTTTGTGGCCCGATAGGTGAGGTAGGCCAGCAGCAGCCCCAGCGGCCCGCCAGTGCCCAGCAGCAGCAGTACGTTATCCGCCAATCCATCCACAAATTGGCTCCAGCGACTTTTAGCCACCACCTCAATATTGCGCGAGATGCTTTGTGTCAGAATCGGCAGTTCGGTGGCTGAATCTGGCTCTTTGTACAGATTCAGCGTAATCACCTGCGCCTCGCCCGGCGTGGCGGCGATGATGTCCCAGGTCCAAACAGCGGGCAGGGTTGTGCTGATGACGCGCGGCAGGCGCACGTTGTTGCCGCCGCTGGGGAACACCTCAAACGCTGGCGCGTTCAGCTCCGCCGCCATGAGGGGGAACAGCTCAACCGTTTGCTCGTAAAAAGCACGTTCACCATCGTCGTAGCTGGCGTCTATGCGCACCACGCCGGTCACGTGCGGTTCATGTTCGCCAATGGCGGTCAGTTCCGGGTCGGCGATGATTTCTACGGTGATGACGCCGCTTTGCGCCACCACCATCGTCAGCGGGTGGGTGAGCTCCAGCCGTCCGGTGGGAGCCAGCTCGTCTGGGGTGGGGGTGCCGCTGTCGCTTTCGGCCGTGGCGTCAATATCTGGCGTGTTGGTGGGAGGAACGGCCGTTACTTCCTGTGGAATCAAGATCGTCTGCCCGGCGGTAATTGCGTTTGGGTTGCTCAAATTGTTCGTTTCGGCAATTTCGGCGACGCTAACTTCAAAGCGATTGCTGAGGTTCACCAGGGTGTCGCCGGGTTGGATGGTGTAGGGAACGGCCGTTCGCGTTATCGTTATCACAGCGGTGGGGGTGATGGTGGCCGTAGCCGTGATTTCAGCCGTTGCCTCGGGACGCGCCGCCACCGTGTTTTGCGGCGGGATAATCCGCGTGGTGGTGGGCGGCAGCTGAACCAGGGGATTTGGTGGCTGCTGCTGTTGTTGGGCGCAGGAAACGGCCGTTGCCCCACCCAAGATCAAAATCAAAACCAGAAAAAATAGTCGCTTCACGTCCCACCTCAACCCAATATTTTCGCGTAGCCAGTTACGCTTCGCTTCATTTGCAAAATGGTAGGCTGAAAGGTGAATTATGTCAAATAGATGTGTTCATACCAATTTCCCCAACTTTTTTTGGTTATCGTGTCTAATTGTGTAGAAAGCAGGTGTGGCTCGTTTGAAACGGCCGAAATGATGCGTGAAAAACAATCACGTTTCACGCATCACGCATCACTCGTCACGTCACACCCCTTTCTCTGGATAAAACGAATGCCTGATGACCTCAACCAGCTAATCACGCGCAGTCAGCAGGGGGATTTACACGCCTTTGCCGACCTGTTTGACCATTACCAGGATCGCCTGTTCGATGTGGCCTGGTCTATTTTGCGTGAGCGGGAAGCGGCCAAAGATGCGGTGCAGGAGACGTTTTTGCGCGTATTTCAAAAGATTGAAGGGTATCGCGCCGAAGCCGCTTTTGAAACGTGGCTGATTGCCATTCTGGTCAATGAATGTCGTGGGCGGCTGCGACGGCAAAAGGTGCGGCGCGTTTTATCATTGGAAAGTTTGCGCCCGGAGCGGCTGTCTGCCCCAGGGCAGGCGGCACAAAATCCGGCGCACATTGTCAGCGAGCGGATGCAGCGGCAGTCGCTGTGGCAGTTGGTGAATCAGTTGGACGACCGCCTGCGGCTGCCAATTCTGATGCGTTACCGGTATGGCATGGCGGGCGATGAAATTGCCGCCGCGCTGGGTCTGGCAACAAGCACGGTTTATGAGCAGTTAAGTCAGGGGCGCAAGCAGCTGCGGCAGATGCGCAAGCTGCAAGAGGCTGGGCTGCCGTTTGGCGGCTCTTCGGGAATGACGAGTGATGCGTGAAACGTGATGCGTGAGGCGTGAAACGTGAGGCGTGAGGCGTGAAACGTGATGCGTGAGGCGTGAAACGTGAGGCGTGAAACGTGATGCGTGAAACGTGATGCGTGATGCGTGAGAAAAAATCACGCATCACGTTTCACGTCACATTTCCCAGGATGGTAACTATGTTCGGACGAATTTTTAACTGGCGAGGACGGCAACGGCCGTTTACCTGCAACGATATCGAGGCGCGGCTGGTGATGTATGAAGACGGCCGTTTATCCCCCAAAGAAACGGCCGCATTCGAGGCCCATCTTACCGGCTGTGAGCATTGCCGGAAGTTGGTGCAGGTGGGGCCGGGCTGGCTGGCGGAGCTGCGTGAAGCCCCCGCGCCAGTTCGACTAACGCGGGCTGAGCGGCGTGAGATGCAGCAGGCGTTAGCCAAGCGCATGAGGAGAAAAATGATTATGCGGGATTTCAAATTAAGCTTACAAAATGTGGTCGCTGTGGCCGCCGTGCTGCTCATCGTTGGCGGTTTGGTTTGGTGGCAAACGGCCGATTTCTCCCAACCGGAGGAAGAATTTATCAAAGGCAGCGTTAATCTGGTCTTGACTGTACCTGATGCTTACGTTGACCGCTACCGTGCTTTCGCCGATCTGTTCATGGCTGAAAACGAAAATGTTTCCGTTCGCGTTGAGGGAATGAATCGGCTGATAGGCAATGATCCTGACCCCGCCCGTATACTGGCACAATCCTCAGACATCTTTCCCTCGAACGTAGCCTTTGCCGGTGACTGGCAATCGCTAACGCTGGATCTGACTCCCTTTGCCAATGCCGCCGACTTTGACGCTGCCGATTTTCCTTCTGGTGTGCTTACGGCCGCAGATGGGACTATCCGCCACCTACCAGTCGGGTTTGATCTATTTTTGGTCGCCTATAACAAAGCTTTGTTCGACAATGCTGCTTTGGCCTACCCCACACCAGATTGGACCTGGGAAGAGTTTGTCAGTCTGGCAGCACAGCTTACCGTTCGCTATGGTGATGTTACTGCCCAATATGGGTGGGCTGACGGCTTCAATCCACTTGGCCTGGTTGGAGCCGGATTAAGTGAACCATTAACCGACTATACAATTGATCCACCCTCCTCACAATTGACGGAAAGTGACGTAATTGCTGCTGTGACACGTTATCTTGACCTTTTTGGTGAAGACGGCGTCGCCTTTATGCCGAAAGATTTGAGTACTGCTAGTGGTGAAACACAATCCCAAATTAATCAGCGTCGGGTGGCTATGTGGCTGGCCAACAGCAATGAGATTGCCAGCTATACCAACTTGGATGTGGGGGTGCTTCCGCTGCCAATTGTAGCTAATCAGGCAGAACGGCGGCTCAATCTGTTTAGTCAAGGGTTTGCAGTCAGTCCTGCTACCCAGCATCCCCAAGAGGCTTGGCGACTGCTGGAATTTCTCTCTAAGCAACCGGGATATCATGAAGATGCTATGCCCGCCCGATCATCAGTGAGGCAAGCTGCAAATTATTGGGATGGGATCCCGTCGGAAGTGGCTTCTCTGGTCGAGAATTATCTGGATGACAGCTTTGAATTTCCCTACGCCCCTACCCGTCAGGCACTAATCCAGGCCGTAGTTGTCTCGCTAACAGAAGAAACGGACCTGCTTGCGGCAATGACTCAGGCCGAATCGGCTGTGCAGCAAGGCGTAAGTATAGATGCTGACCCCTTGACATCTGTCGTTGCTAGTCCGATGTCAGATATGGCAACAGGCAATATTTTGTTTGTCACAGATAGCGCGAATTTTTATCGGCATCAAACGCTGGCACGAGCCTTTGAGCAAGAAAACCCTACTTTGCAAATTGAGGTCGAATCACCGCAGTGGGTTGCATTTTCCGGCACTGCTTTTCGAAGCATGGATCGGGCTTATGGTGGGCGGCAAGCAGACTGTTTTGTTTACGGTCCTTTACAATCGAATATGGAGGCTGTCAGGGTTTTGCCCCTTGATGAGTTACTAAATTTGGAATCTGCGTTCAATCCAGACGATTTTTTCCCGCTGACCCAAAATGCTTTTTCTTATGATGGAGCCCTGGTTGCTTTGCCGTACCAATTTACAGTGCCGTTAATCGGTTATGACCCGACGCTCTTTGACGCCATGGGCGTGTCGTATCCTCAATCTGGTTGGACTTTGGATGAGTTTCTGGAAGCATCATTGCGCCTGACCACAGGTGAAGGTGACGAAAAGCAGTTTGGGTATATACCCAGCCATGCAGATTTTCTTGATGCCTGGATATTCCTCCACGCCTTTGGCGTAGAGTTGCTTGACCGCTCTGTTGAGCCAGCAACGGCCGATTTCACTTCACCGACTGTCGCTGATGCTTTGCGCTGGTACGTGGCCTTAAGCAACACGCATGGGATTAAGCCAAATTATGGTACGACCGGATATGATCTCTCTCCGGGTAGCGGTATGGAGAATATGGCTGATAGGGGCATTTTATTTGCCGCCCGTCGCGGCGCTATGTGGTGGGATAGCGGCAGTGAGATCGAAGGCCCGGGTTCTTCATCTACAGGAGCTATTGAAGAAAGAAAATATACGACATTTCCTGTTGCGCCAAATACTGAGGTTGTTCTCCCGGTAGAACTGACAGGTCTTTATATTTCGGCTCAGACAGAGGAGCGCCAGGCGTGTTGGCAATGGCTAATTTACTTGCTAGAACATGACCCAGGTTTTGGCATCCCGGCTTATCGACCAATGGCCCAATCTGAGGAATTTCGCCTCCGAGCGGGACCAGCGGCCAGTGTGATGTTGCAAAGCGCAGAGCAAACGAATCAACAACAACTGGAAATAGCACCAGAATGGATGCAGCTAAGGCGTTGGTACTCTATTGCGCTGGATCGTGCAATGGAAGGAAACTTAACGGCCGAAGAAGCTTTGCTTGCCACGCAAGAGGAGTTTGAAACTTACCGCCAATGTGTGATACAGCGCGAATTATTTGAACCCACTGATGAACAAGAGCGCGTTTTTGAATGTGCAGCTCCGGCTAGTCCCTATGTTGTTCTCGGCGAGGAATGATGCGCTTTCTGGCTATCCTGACGCTCACCGTGTTCCTGCTGCGACGCAGCCTGATGATTGTTACCGTTCAAGGCGAGAGCATGGTTCCCACTCTGCACGGCGGCGACCGCGTCTTGCTGCTGCACGGTGGCTGCTTCGTCTGACCCGTGAAACGTGAGGCGTGAGAATAAGCACGTTTCACGCATCACGCATCAACTGATTATGAACTTTGTAACGGCCGTTCTCTCCCTCCTCTCCCTAGCCGCCCGCCGCATCTGGCATCAGCGGCTGCTGATGGCCTGCCTGCTGGCGGGTCTGATTGCCGCCGTGGGGCTGCTGGCGGCCGTTCCGCTGTACGCCGATGCGGTGCAAAACCGGCTGCTGCAAGGCGAACTGACCGAAGCGGGCACGCGCCGCCCACCGTTTGCTTTCCTCTGGCGCTATGTGGGCGTCTGGAACGGGGACATTAGCTGGGCGGCATACCAGCCGATCAACAGCTACCTGACGGAGCAAGCGGCCAACACCATTGATCTGCCCCTCGACGATGTGGTGCGGCATGTGGCTACCGCCCGGCTGCGCCTCTTCCCCGGCGCGGAGGCCAGCTTTAACCAGAACGAACCGCTGCTGTGGACCAATCTCGGCTTTGTCACTAACCTGGCGGCGCAGATTAATTTGGTGGAAGGATCGTTTCCCGCTGAGGCGGCGTCCACAGCCGTTGAGGTGATTGTTAGTGAGGCAACGGCCGTTCAGCTTGGCCTACAGGTGGGCGAAACATACACTCTCTTTGGCGGCGACACAATCCAGCTCCCGGTACGCATCGTGGGCATCTGGGTGCCGCGTGACCCCGCCAACACCTTCTGGTTTTATGAGCCAGATGCCTTCGCCGAAATGCTGTTGACCAGCGAGGGGCAGTTTACCCAGCAGGTGGCTCCCGTGCTGCCGGAAGCAGTGAGTACGGCCGTTTGGTACCAAATTTACGACGGTGGCCGCATTCGCCCCGCCACGGTGGACGCCTTTTTGCAAAATGTACGCATCGTGGAAGCACGGGCCACGGCCCTGCTGGACGGCACCACGCTGGACGTCTCCCCGGTGAGTGCGCTGCAAAGTTACGGCCGTTCAAACAATCTGCTCACCCTCACCCTGACCATCTTCTCCATCCCGCTCATCGGCATTTTGCTCTACTTCATTAGCCTCATTGCCAATATGGTGGTAGCGCGGGGCGCCAGCGAGATTGCCATCTGGCGCAGCCGGGGCGCAACGCGGGGGCAGGTGGTGGGCGTTTATCTGCTGGAAGGGCTGCTGGTGGGCGGACTGGGGCTGGCGGGTGGTTTGTGGCTGGCGCTGCAAATCGCCCGCCTGATGGGGCGCACCCGCACTTTTCTTGATCCGGTGATTTTGTCTGCCAACGGTTCTGGGGAGTTGACGCCGGTGTTGTCGGGAACGGCCGTGGCTTACGCCCTGCTCGGCGTGGGGTTGGCGCTGTTGGCCCTGCTCATTCCGGCGCTGCTGGCGGCGGCGCACACCATCGTCACCCTGCGCTGGCAGCAGGCACGAGCGTTGTTGGCTCCGCTGTGGCAGCGCGCCTTTCTCGACGTGCTGCTCCTAATCCCCCCGTTTTACGGCTGGTACCAGCTTGAGCAGCAGGGCAGCATCAGCCTTTTGGGCGGCGGCAGCGACCCATTTGCCAATCCGCTGCTGTTTCTAGTGCCGATTCTTTTTTGCTTTTCGTTGGCGCTGGTGGCTCTGCGCCTTTTCCCGCTGCTGCTGGGTGGTCTGGCCTGGCTGGCGGAAAAGCTGCCGGGCACCACGCTGCTGCTAACGCTGCGCCAGCTGGCCCGCGCCACCGCCCAATACACTGGCCCGCTGCTCCTGCTAACGCTCACCCTCAGCCTGGCCAGCTTCACCGCCTCGATGGCCGTCACTTTTGATGACCATCTGGCGGATCAGATTTATTACCAGGTTGGCGCAGATTTGAATCTGGCGGAGCTGGGGCAGGCGGTGGAGGAGAATAGTCAGCAGCCAGGGGCCACCGTCCAACCTGGCGGTGACGAACCGCGTTGGCTCTTTTTGCCCGTCACGGACCATTTGCTGGTGGATGGGGTGCGGGCGGCGGCGAGAGTGGGGGAGTATACGGCCGTATCCAGCATCGGCGGTCGGCAGCAGTCGGGGCAGATTTTGGGCGTGGATCGGCTCGATTTTGCCCAGATTGCCTTTTACCGACCCGACTTTGCCGCCAACGAGGCGCTGGGCGGCTTGATGAACCGGCTGGCGGTGCAGCGGGATCACATCCTGGTCAGCCGCGACTTTTTGGCCCGCAATAACCTGCAAGTGGGCGATCCGCTGCGGCTGACCATTGGCGCGGCGGGCGACTTTGCCGACGCTGAGTTTACCATTGCCGCCCCGATTGACCTGTTTCCTACCCAATACCCGCAAGACGGCCCCTTTTTTGTGGCCAACCTGGACCATCTGCACGAGGCGCTGGGCGGCGCGTACCCGTACAACGTCTGGCTGCAAACGGACCCCGCCGTGCCTAGCAGCGAAATCGTCAGCGGCGTGCGCCAGCTTGGCTTTGCCCTCATCACCGCCCAGGATGCCCGCGAGCGCATCGTGCAGGCGCAAACCCGGCCAGAGCGGCAGGGGCTGTTTGGCTTGCTGTCGGTTGGTTTTTTGGCAGCGGCCGTGCTCACCGTGCTGGGTTTTCTGGTCTACGCTATCGTCTCTTTTCACCAGCGGGCCATTCAGTTGGGGATGCTGCGGGCCATCGGGCTCTCCGTCGGACAGATGGCGGCGTATCTGGCCGGGGAGCAGGCGTTGCTAATTGCCGCCGGGGTGGGTTTGGGCACCGGGTTGGGCGTGTGGGCCAGCCGCTTGTTTATTCCATTTTTGCAGGTTGGGGTCGGAACAGGTTCCGTGGGGAATACGGCCGTTACGCCTCCCTTCATCGTGCAAATCGCCTGGGAACAGCTGGGCACCATCTACGCCCTCTTTGCCGCCATGTTTGTCATTGCCGTCCTGATCCTCATCGCCCTCATTGCCCGCCTGCGCATTTTTGAAGCGGTAAAATTGGGGGAGGCGGTGTGAGCGTGAGGCGTGAAACGTGATGCGTGATGCGTGATGCGTGAAACGTGATGCGTGATGCGTGAAACGTGATGCGTGATGCGTGATGCGTGAGAAAAAAATCACGCATCACTCGTCACGCATCACGCCCCACGCCCAAAGTGTGACTTATGAAACGACTTCTTTTTTTAACGATTGTTTTTTGGTTGGTCGGCTGTGGTCAGGGAGAAACGGCCGAATCTATCCCCACGCCCACGCCGCTGCCCACGCCCATCGTGCCGGAAAAGCCGGTTTACGTGGTGGAACAGGGCACGGTGGTGAACGCGCTGGAATTCACCGGACGTGTTTCGCCGGTGCAGGAGCAGGCGCTCTTTTTCAAGAGCGATGGCTTTGTGGACCAGATTTTTGTGCAGCGGGGTGATCTGGTGGCAGCGGGCGATGTGCTGGCCCAGCTAGAAATCACCGATTTGCAGAACCAATTAGCGCAGGCAAACGTGGCGTTGGAAACGGCCGAACTTCGCCTCACTCAGGCGGAACAAGAACGGCAGGATGCGCTGGCGGAAGCAGCCATCAATCGGGGAAAAATCGCCCTGCAATTGCAGCAGGGGCAGGTGAACAGCAATTCCGCCAACTTTGTTTCAGCCCAAATTGAGCTGGAAAACGCCCAGCAGCGGCTGGCAGCGGCCGAATACGAACTGCAAAAATCGCGCGATCGCGACTGGGAACCGGAAGAGCTGCGCCGACAGTATGAACAAGGGGTAGAATTTGCCCAGGAAGCGCTGGCGGTGGCCCAGGCCCGCTATAACGATGCGCTGGCGGGCGGCAGCAGCAGCGCCGTAGCCCGACAAATCTTGGAGCAAGAGCTGGCCCTGGCCGATCTGCGTCTGGAACAGCTGGAACGGGGCATTGACCCGCTGCTGGAACTGAACGTCGAGCAGGCCCGGCTGGATGTGCAGCAAATCGAGAACCAGATTGCCGACGCCCAGTTGATTGCCCCCTTTGCCGGCGAGGTGCTCTCCCTGAATGTGCAGGCGGGGAGCCGGGCGGAGGCTTTTGCTACGGCCGTTATCCTGGCCCAGCCCCAAGATTTGGAGATTACGGCCGAATTGGGCAGCGACCAGCTGAACCAGTTGAGCATTGACCAGCCCGCTACGATTACTTTGAGCAATAGACCGGAACGGCCGTTTAGCGGCATAGTCCGCCAGCTACCCTACGCCTTTAGCGGCGGCGCGTCCGGCAGTGGCACCGCCGACACCCGCGTTCGCATTCAATTTGACGACCTGCCTGCCAATCTTGCCCTGGGCGAGCTGGCAACGGTGCTGGTGGTTTTAGAAGAGAAAGAAAACGTGCTTTGGCTGCCGCCCGCCGCCATTCGCACTTTTCAGGGTCGCACCTTCGTCGTCATCGAAGCAGCCAACGGCCAGCGCCGCGCCGACGTCCGCCTCGGCATCCAAAGCCCCACCCGCGTAGAAATTTTGGAGGGTGTAGAGGTTGGAGAGGTTATTGTTGGAGAATAGATCGTGATGCGTGATGCGTGATGCGTGAAACGTGAGTGACCCGTCCTGAATATAGTTGACACCAGACCTTAACCATGTCACATTGTTCAAGACGGAGATGAATATGAAAAAAGAACCAATCAAACGATACAGCCAAGCCTTCAAACAGCAAGTGGTGCGGGAGTACGAGGCTGGAGCCAGTGCCACCAGCCTGGCGCAACAATACGGCATCGGCACCCATACGACCATCAAGAAATGGGTCAAGCAATACGGCCGTTTTGGTTTCCGCACCGAAAAAGTGGTCATCCAGACGGTTGAAGACCAAGTTGAGGTCAAAGAGATGAAAGCACGAATAGCGGCGCTAGAATCAGCACTGGCCAAAACTGTCTTGGAGAATCGGATGCTAGAGGCAACCTTGACCGTGGCCAGCACCGCACTCAAACTTGACCTCAAAAAAATTTCGGCAACCCACTATTCGGCACGTCAGGCAAGAGAAGCAAGTGAGCCTCAAAGACGCCCTGGCTTGGTACGGCATCAGCCGCCAAGCCTATCACCAAGCCGAGCAACAGGCGCAATGGCATGCGGCCGAGGACCAGCGCATCTTGGCAATGGTACGAGAGCAGCGGCAGAAACATCCCAGAATGGGAGTGCGTAAGTTGCATCATAAACTGACCCTTGACCTGGTCGCGGCGGGCATCACCAGAGGACGAGACGCCTTTTTGCGCTGCTGGGTCGGCATGGATTGTTGGTTAAGCCGCGGCTCAGCCGACGGCGCACCACCCGCTCTGGCTTGTGGCGCTGCCCCAACTGCCTGGCGGGCATGACCCTAACGCGACCGCATCAAGCTTGGGTTGGAGACATCACCTACATTGCCACTGAAGGGGGCTTTGTCTACTTGGCGTTGTTGACAGATGCCTACTCCCGCTTCATCGTCGGTTGGGATGCCTCCACCTCTTTGGCCGCCGAAGGCTGCTTACGCGCCCTTAACCAGGCCATTGCCCATACGGCCGTTTCCTTAGCTGGCTTAGTCCATCACTCTGACCATGGTATCCAGTACGGCTCCTGGGATTATCTTGACCGCCTCCGCGCCAACCAGATACTGCCCAGTATGGGTGAAGTTGGCAATTGTTATGAAAATGCCTTGGCTGAACGGATGAATGGTATTTTAAAGTGCGAATATGGTCTTGATGACCTGTTTGTCAATCTGGAACATGTCCGGCTGGCTGTTGAGCAGGCGGTGTGGCTTTACAATTACGACAGGCCACACCTCTCCCTTGAATTTGCCTATCCGGCCACTATTCACTTTACATAAGGGATTGCGTGTTGCCCCTTTTTTGTCAATTTATTTTAGGACTTGACAGAGAAAATCACGCATCACGTTTTACGCATCACGATTCTTTGCAGGAGGGAAACATGAATTACCAAGAGTGGGAAAAGGAAATGTATCCAGAAATCACGGGGGATATTTTGTGGAAGGCCGAGGCTTACCGATTGGCGTTGTTTGTGGCAGATATCGGCTGGCATGATGTTACGAAGCTTATGCAGGACAAGCGCACAATTAAGCTTTCCGATCAACTTTATAGAGCATTAGGCTCCGTTGGGGCAAATGTTTCGGAAGGATATTCACGCGGCACGGGCAAGGATAGAGCGCGATTTTACGAGTATGCACTCGGTTCCGCGCGAGAAAGCCGTGGCTGGTATTTCAATGCTCGGCATATTTTGGGGCAAACGGTTGTTCAACATCGTATCCAACTTCTTACGCAAATCATTCGTCTCTTATTGACAATGGTGCCCCAACAAAGGGGCAACACTCTGCGCGAATCTGAAATAGCTTATACGGTAGATGGCAATACATCTGAAATCGATCCCGCAAATCTCCCCAACCTTTTAGACAAAATCCCACTACCCTAAACATCACGCATCACGTATCACGTATCACGCATCACGCCAATTATGGAACCATTCATTCATTGCGAAAACCTCGTCAAAATCTACAAAGTCGCCGAGTTGGAGGTGGTGGCTTTGCAAGGATTGGACCTGACAGTGCAGCGAGGAGAGCTGCTGGGCATTGTCGGGGCGTCTGGATCGGGCAAAAGTACGCTGCTGAATATTTTGGGTGGGTTGGATCGGCCGTCGGCAGGTCAGGTAGTGGTAAACGGCCGTAATCTTCTCAAAGCCCCTAACGCCGAACTAGACACCTACCGCCGCCGCGAGGTCGGCTTTGTCTGGCAGCAAACAGCCCGCAATCTGGTACCTTACCTCACTGCCCAGGAAAATGTGGCCTTGCCGATGACCATCGCGGGTCTGGGCTGGCGTGAAAAACGGGCCTGGACCAATGAACTGCTGGAAGCGGTCGGTTTGTGGGAGCATCGGCAGCACAAGTTGGCGCAGCTTTCCGGCGGGCAGCAGCAGCGCGTAGCAATTGCCGTTGCCTTGGCCAACAAACTTTCGCTGCTGCTGGGCGACGAGCCAACGGGTGAACTGGATTCAACCACAGCCCATGAGATTTTGGCGCTGCTGCGAGAAATGAACGGCCGTTACAATCTCACCACCATCCTCGTGACCCACGACCCGCAGATTGCCCGCGCTGTAGACCGAGTGGTGACGATACGAGACGGCCGTACCAGCAGCGAAACCATCCGGCGCGTGGCCGAGGTGGAAAAGGCACTCACCAAAGCTACCCCTTTTTACGATGAACTCGTGGTTGTAGACAGCGCCGGACGCCTACAAATTCCGCCAGAGCTGCGTGAAGCCACCGGCATCGGCGACCGGGTGACGCTTGAGGCAACCGATGGGGGCGTGCTCATTCGGCCAGCGGATTTGAAACGTGATGCGTGATGCGTGATGCGTGATTTTTCTCTCACGCATCACGCATCACGCTTCACGAATTAGGATTGCACTATGCCAGCAACCATTCGTGTAGAAAACGTGAGCCGCATTTACCGTGTTGGCCAACAAGAACGTCAGGCATTAAAGGCTGTCTCTTTGTCGGTTGGGGCGGGGCAGATTGTTGTCTTGCGCGGCCGTTCTGGTTCGGGCAAAACCACGCTGCTGAACTGTATTGGCGGGTTAGATCGTCCGAATGGGGGGTATATTTGGGTCGCCGATCAGGAAATCACCCAACTTTCAGAGCAGCGGCTGGTGCAGCTCCGTCGCCAGCAAATTGGCTTTGTCTTTCAATCCCATGCGCTGCTGCCCACCTATTCTGCTCGTGAAAATGTCGATTTAATGCTGCGCCTAACCAACGCCCCGCGCTCAAAGCGCCAAGAGCGGGTGGAACAGGTTTTGCAGTTGGTTGGCTTGGGCAAATGGATGGATCACCGGCCTCATGAACTTTCTGGCGGGCAGCAGCAGCGGGTGGCTATCGCCCGCGCCCTCGCACCGCGCCCGGCGGTCATCCTGGCAGATGAACCAACTGGTGAGTTAGACAGCGCCACCGGGCAGCAAATTTTGGCGCTCTTTCGGCAGATTGCCGATGTGGAAAAGGCGACCATCCTCATTGCCACCCACGATCTGGCGGCGGATGCGTTTGCGGATGCGGTGTTTCATTTGGCAGACGGCCGTCTTGCAATTCGTAATGCGTGAAAAATAAACTGGTTATCAGCCGAGCGAATCTTGAGTGCCTTGGGTGATCGCTGCTGCTAATTTGCAGCCGGAACAAGCCTCTCACTCTGCTGTCGGAATTTGTTCATATCGATCACCGTGCCGTTCAGGCGGGATTCTTCGGCCGCGAAGGCCAGCAAGTGGCTTTCCAGCGAGTCGCGCGCTGCGGTTAAGGGTGGCTGTTTCCCTTGCATCGCCTGGACGAAGCCACGAATGATCCCTTCATCCCCGCCACCATGCCCGCTGACGCCTGCGGGGATGGTAAGTTTTTCCACGGTGTCGGTGAGGTGGTCGTGGATTTCGATCCAGCCATTGACGTAGTCAAACTTGCCGCGCAGGGTGGCGCGGGAGCCATCATAGCGCATTGTGCGTGACTCTTCGTAGGAGTGACCGTGCATAAACAGCACCGCACTGGCACCATTGGCAAACTGCATGTTGACGGTTTGATGATCCACCACATCGTTATCACACAGGTAGACGCAACGGCCGTAACGGCCGTTTTCCAGTGCCAGTTGAATTCCCTCTGGCGTGGGTTGGTTGGTAATTTTACGCGCCCAATTGAGATGGATCGGTTCCAAATAGTAGCGGCGAGCATCAAAAAGACAATCGTCGGCCACCGGGCAGGGGGCGGTGCACCGTTCGGCGGCGTGGGGCGGCGCATTCTCTGGGCGAAAATGGATGAGTGAGCCAAACGATTGCAGGTTGGTTACGTGCTGCCCCATGTTCCAAAAAAGAATGTCGAAGTCATGGCTGCATTTGGCCAGGATCATGGGGCTAGATTGGGCGGCATTGCCCCAATTGCCGCGCACAAAGCTGTGTGCCATGTGCGTGTAGCGCACGTTTTCGCGATGTTCCACAGTGATGATTTCACCCAATCGACCAGAGGTGACAATCTCGTGCAGGGTGGCAAAAAAGTTGGTGTAGCGCAGCACGTGGCAAATTTGTAGGAGACGGCCGTTTTGCTCTGCCAACTGCACCAACTGCACTGTTTCTGCCAGGGTGTTGGTGATGGGCTTCTCTAGCAGCACGTCGTAGCCTGCTTCCAGGGCGGCGACGGTGGAGGCAAAATGCATCTGGTCTTGCGTGGTGTTGATGATAACGTCGGCAAATTTGGGGCGGTCGAACACCGCCTGCCACGTGGTAAAGCTGTTGGCCAAGACAATGTCGTGCGCCGCAGCAAACCGCTGCCGTCGCACTGGGTCTGGCTCGGCTACGCCGATAATTTTTAGCTGGTCAGGATAGGCCAGGGCGTAGGGGCCATAGGCGTCTGCCCCGCGCATGCCTGCCCCCAGGACAATGGCTGTGATCGGTTTGTTTTGCATGCAATAAGTATAGCTACAGTTCAATGGCCAGGCGAATCAGCGTCACACCGCCCCGTGCCCAGGAGCACAGCATTTATCGGCGCAAAATTCGGATAATGCGGTTATAGATAATAACCGATATGCCCGTAGCCTTTCCGCCAATGATATTTGCCATCCCCCAGGTTTCACCGCCGGTTGTGCTGACAAACTGAACCACGACTGTATCAATATCTTCATAATAGTGTGCCATACTGTGGTAGCCAGGTACCCAACCATCATGCTCATATTCGTAAATTGAGGTGTAAATCGCTTGTTCGTCGTCATTCAGCAACGAGCCATCATTTAAGGCCCTCAGGAATATGCCCACATCCTCTGCCGTGGCGATCATCGACCCTTCCAAAAACCGCAGATCATCGTCATATTCATACCAGTACCCACTGACAACATCATCGAATGCCACCTCGTCGAGCGTAAAGAACGTGTGCGTGAGGCCAAGAGGGGCCAATATTTCATTATAGACATATTGATGGTGGCTGTATCCCAAAACCTTGTCCAGGATGCGACCAAGCAACAGATAATTGGTGTTGGAATAGCTGTAATCCGTGTCCGGCTCAAAATCGGCGGGGGCGTCTAAAACCAGTTCCAGCGCCTTCTCCTCGTCCGTCAACGGCGTGAACCAGTCGAACTCACTATCGTCAGTGAAGTTCGGAATGCCGCTGCGGTGCTGCACCAGCATTCTCACGGTGATCTGGTCAGCATATTCGATTCTGCCCACAAGTTCAGGTAAGTAATCGGCGAGGGTGCCCTCCAAAGAGAGAGTTCCCTCGTTGACCAGCTTGGCAACGGCCGTTGCGATATACAGTTTGTGGATACTGCCAATTTTGAACAATGCGTGCGGGTCGGCTACTTCTTGGGTGAGTTTGTTTTTCCAGCCAGCGGCATAAAACACCGGGTCCTCACCTGCCTGATCCACATAAACGATGATGCCATCCAGCCCCTGGCCAACCGCGTCATCGACCTGCTCCTGCACCGTATCTGGTAAGGGGGCTAGCAATGGCGGTACCAGGTCCAAGGGAGGGATTACGATGATGGTGATTAGCCCCACGATGGGCATAATGATTCTAAGTATTCGAACGATACGGTTCTTATTGAGCTTTTCCATGACTTTTCTGCTCCTTATTTACTTTGAGATTTCAGGGGTACTGATGGAATGATGCGTGAAACGTGATGTGTGTGACAAGAAGCGTATCACGTTTCACGGCAAAATTTGTTTGTGATCCCAACTTCTTACTCTGCCGCAGGCAGCAGCGGGAATACCGGGTTCATCATATCGGCCTGGCTTTGTTCGGGATCGGCCGTATCGCTGTTGTAGAGCATCACCACAACGGTGTCCAGCTCCGGCGCATAATTGAGCACCGAGCGAAAACCGGCAATATAGCCCGCATGCCCCATGTATTCTTGCTGGAGCATGACGCCCAGGCCGTAGGTGCTGCCGGGGGCGGGCGTTGTCATCGCCGCCAGCGACTCTGGATTGTCAAACAAGGCCCCACCAAACAGCCCACGGGCGAAGGCGATCAGGTCTGGGGCGGTTGAAACCAGCCCACCTGCCGACCAGCCGACGGATTCGTGCAGTTCGGTGACATCGGTCATCGTGTCGCCAGAGGCGGTGTAGCCGTGAACCAGATCAACCACTGGCGCTTCGTAGCAATCCAGGAAGGTGGAGGTCAGGCCCAGGGGTTCATAGATGTGCGTGCGATATGCTTCGGCCAGCGGCATTTGCGCCGCTGCTTCGATGACCATGCCCAGCAGCGTGTAGTTGGTGTTGCTGTAGCGCCATTGTGCCCCCGGCTCAAATTGCGCCTCTTTGCCGTAAACGTAACGGGCGAGCGTGTCGTTAGGGTCTCGTTCAACGCAGTCCAGCGTTACGTTTCCGGTGGTCTCATCAACCACCATCTCTGTGAAGAGGTCGGCGTAGTACGCTTCGTGTTCGACGACGTTAAACAGGCCGGAGGTGTGTGTTAGCAGGTGGCGCAGGGTGATCTGGTCGCCGTAGGGTAGCTGTTCGGCGACTTCTGGCAGCCACAGCCCCAGCGGATCGTCCGGGGTGAGCACGCCGTCTTCCGCCAGCTGCATGATCACCGTGGCGGTGAACATTTTGGTGATGCTGCCAATGCGGAACGCGCCTTCTGGCGGCATTGGGGTGGCATCGGTGAGGTTGGCCGAACCACTGGCCCCTGTGAACTGGTATTCTGGTGCGTCGATCCAGACGACCATGCCGGGCGGGCGTGCGCCTGCGGTCAGGTCATCCATTTCCGCTTGAATCTCGGCCACAACCTCGGGCGGGAATGCCTGTGGGAGCGCTTGCGGGTCGTCTTGGGTGGTGGTGTCTGCAATTTCCGCCTCTGTCTCTGTATCGACATTGGGCGGGGATGCTTGTGGTTCGTCTTGGGTGGTGCTGCTGCAACCAATCAGCAGCAGCATAATTAAGAAAAGGTTCAAGAGTAATTTTTTATTCATGGGTTTCTCCTAGCATGATTTTTAGCAATGAGGCCAGAAAGGATTTGGCAGAGATGGGGTCTCTCCAGTTTCCTTTTTTCTTTGCGGCTCACATAGATTTGAAATTTGTGTATAGAAGGAGTGTAGAGGAACGGCCGTTTCCCTACCTAAAGATCACCTAACGTTTAGCTATCAATCGGTTTTCCTTATTCTCCAAAACCCAGCGGCTTCGTTTACTGCCAGGTCTTGGAGAAGGTATCGTTATTTCACCGAATTTTTTAGGCAGTCTCAAGAGCCAGGGGCCGATTCCGCCAGCGGTCCATATTCACGCCTTTCAGCAGCAGCCAGATGGGGAAGGCAATTTCGGCGATGGCGATGACGGCGGCAATGACCCCGGGAGTGCTGGTGTAGCTGGAAACCAGCAGCAGGCCTGTAGCGTCGAACAGGTAGCCAACCCCGGCGGCGATGAACAGGTAGCCCAGCACCTTGGGGAAGTAGCCCGACTGCACAATCAGGGTACCCAGAATCAGCACGTGGGGCACCAGGAAGGCGATGCCAATGGTGAAGCCGATGCTGTGCGCATCGAGGAACAGCGTCACCAGCGCGTTCACCTGGTCTGGGCTGAAGGCGGTGGCCAGGCTGCCGCCGTTCAGCAGCTGAAAGACGAAGTAGTAGTTGAGCAGGTTCAGGCCGTGGATGGTGGTCATGGCCAGGCGGGAAACGGCCGCTACCAACGACAGCGTTTTGTTCACCGGCTTCAGCAGCACGTACAGCACCACGGCGAGCACAATCTCGCTCAGCAAAATAATCAGCTCGCTGCCCACCGTGCCCAGGCGGAACGTCGTTTCATTGGCGGCGATGTTGGCGGCCGTGGCCGCCGCGTCGCCAGGCACGATGAACTGCTCCGGGATGACCATATGGGCAAAAATAGCGGCGACGGTGATGATTAGATACAGCACACCGGCAAAACGGGCATAGGCGGACGGGGACATTTCACGAATATTGGTTTTCATTTCCGATTCTCCTTCTTCACTTTAGTTAGATAGGCAAATGGAACGAACCATAAGGCAATGAGTAATAAAATTACCGTTTGCAAATACGCTTTATCGGCCAAAAAAATCGATGAAATGATCATCGCTGCCGCAAAAACGATAGAAACGATTACGATAGATAAAGTTGCTTTCTGAGGTGACATATATTTCTTCCTTATTATTTGAATTCATTTTTTCTTTTTATTGTAGGTTGACGGAAATGAGCGTTAATCCCAAATCGCGCACTTTCTTTAAAACACCGTGCAGCGCGGCCTGGTCTATCACCGGGCCAGTGAGCAAGGTGTCGCCTTCAGCCGTTTGCGTGATAGCAAGGCCATCAAACCAGCCCGTCCATTGTTGGCTCAGGTGGCCTTCGAGCCTAATTTGGTAAATCCTTGGTGCATCTGGATCGGTTGTGGAAGTGCGTCTGTCAGACATCATCTAGTACCAGTAGGGTTGGCGGGGTTGTCGTAGAGTCGCAGCCTGCTGCGACTCTACGAATCTATGACTACTTATCGCTTTTGGGGAGATGAGAAATTCCCCACATGAAGATGCCTGCACCACTGGCCATCAAGAAAATAAACAACGAAATGCCGATGGGCGAACCCCAAGATAAAACTTCATATAAAACTTCCATGACTAACTCCTTTTGTTGAATGGGTGGTTAATTTGATAACCAAACAATAGCAGTCAGCGGGGATTACTGTCATACATCGAAAGAGGTATCAGGGGATTATTTGTGAAGACGCGGGTGCATGCTGAAAATAGCGGATAAAAGAAAAACTCGCGTTATTTGCGTCCATTCGCGGGCTGTTTTTGAGCTAAGAATCTAGCCGGGAAGCCACAGAGGAAAGAAAGAAGGGGGCAGCAAAAATATCTGAAGGTGTACGTCCATCACCTGCTAGAGAAATGCAGCTGCGTAGTGACGCGGGGATTAGCTTTCGGCCGTTGCCGGGCTTACGAGCGTGAGCTGGTTTTGCAACCGGGAGACTTCCAGCATGTTCATGCGCAGCCGTTTAACAATGACGTGAATGACGCCATAGGCAATCTCGATCCGGTCATCCATCAGTTCATAAAATGATTCCTGATCCAATCGCAGCAGGCGCGTCTCGGCTACGGTGCGCACCGATGCCGCCCGTGGTTCAGCATCCAGCAGCGCCATTTCGCCAAACAGCTGCCTCGGCCCCAGCCGGTCCAGTATCGTCCCATCGCTGAACACCTCCACCCCGCCGCTGATGATGATGTACAAACTGTCGCCCCGCTCGCCGCGCTCAAAGATGGTGGTGTTAGCAGGGATGACCATTTCCTGTAGGCGCTCGGCCACCTCGACCAATATTTCATCCGGCGTTTCGCTAAACAAATCCACAACCTTCAAAAACATCACTTTTTCAATTGTTACCAGCATCAACAGCTCTCCTTCGGGTGTTGGTGTGAGGCCAGATTGGTGCAGACCCCAAACGGCCGTTTCCCGTACCAATGGGTGGGAATCTGTGGCTGCATTTTGCAGCAGTGTCGGCGTGGTTGGGGCCAGCTCCTGCCAGGCAAAAAGGGCTACAGAGCGCAGCCAGGGGGTAAAGTAAGCGGGGGTGCCAGTGGCAATGGCCACCAGCCGCGCCACTGGGGGCAATGCCGGCTGTGGGAAAAAAGGCAGCAGTTGGGCCAGCCGCGTTTCTGGCGGGGCATCAGACAGCAGCGGCAGAAGCCCCGCGTACAGCTTGTGATCCACAATCAAATCCAGCAGTTCCAAAGCATAGGCGTGTTGTTCGGAGGCGGCAGCGCCGCCCGACCAACGGTTTAGCCCCAATACGTCGCGGGCCTTTGCCACTGCCACGGGGTCATAGCCCAGAGCCAACCAGGCGAACAAGCGCAGCCTTAGCCGCCCCAGGCTTTCTGCCAGCGCCGTGCGCACGGCAGCCACGCGCGCCGTTTCCGTCTGCGCCAAATCGACCAGCGCCGCCAGCAGCCAGGTTGCCTGCGCCAGCTCTGCCTGTATCTGGGCCACGGCTGTTGCTTCGCTGGCCTGGTATCCCACGGTTTGTAGCGCCAACAGCGCGTCTGTGCGCACAAAGTCATCGGGATAATCGAGCAGCGGCAGCAGGCCAGGTGTTGTCTCTGGCAGCCGCAGGCGGCTACAGGTACGCGCCAGTCGCACCATAACAGCGGGATTGGCCTGCGCTGGGGCCACTGACAGCGCCATTTGCAGCGCGGGCAGCGCATTTTTACGGCCGTTTGCCAGCGCCGCCGCCGCCGCACCACGTACCAACGGCCGTTCCAGGCAAGCAATCACCCGGGGCCAGAGGCGCGGTTGGTCTAGCTGCCCGGCCGCGTGCAGAGCCGCACGCTGTACGTGCGGGCTTTCATCGTCGAGCAGGCGCAAAATAGGACGAAAGACGCTTTGCAGGCCGCTTTCGCCAAGCACGTGGGCGGCAAAGATACGCTCCTCGGGCTGGGGCGAGCGCAGCAGCAGCGAGAGCAAATCCCCGGCTGCCAACACGCCTTCCAGCTCGCCGCTGCGCAGCAGACCAATCATCACTCCCTGACGCACTTCGGGAACGGCCGTATCCAGCAGCGCGTTGAGCTCCTCCGGCGTTTCTGGCGCTCCGCCCACGGCCAGCAGCACGCGCAGCGCCGCCCCCCGCAGCGGCGGATCTGTGGCCCGCGCTGCCAGTTGGCGCACAGCCGGCAGCGCCGCCCGCACCCCCAGCCGCTCAATCCGCGCCAGCACTTCCAACTGCACCACCGGCGAAGGATGGTCTAGCAGCGGGGGCAGGCGGGCCGGCAGCTGTTCGGGCTGAAGCTGCTGCCACACATCCAGCGCATAAATCACCGGGCCGGGTTCGCGATCTGCCAAACTGGCTTGTAGGATCGAGATTGCGATGGCATCGAGCTGAACCCGGTGATTGCCTTGCAGCACCCGGTCTTGCAGTGCCTGCTTCAGTTGCCGTGGATAGGCGTGCGACATGCGCCACGCTGCCAGCAGCCACAACAGCATCAGCGGCAGCAGCACCGGCAGCAGCGCCTGTTGCCCTCCCCAGCGCAATACCAACAGCAGCAGCACCCCGCTAATGCCCGTGGCCGCTGGCCCCACCACGCCATCCATCAGGGTTTGCACCGTGGTGCGCTGCGCCAGCGGCAGTGGCTGGTAGAGCACCCCCGTAGCCACATAGTCAAGCGCACTCAAAATGCTCCCGGCAAAGTAAGCGATGCTGATAAAAACAAGCAGCAGCACCAGAGAGGTTCCCAGCAGGCCCAGGGCGGTATTTGCTATTGCCAGAGAAAACAGTATGAACGGGCTGAGCAAGACCAGCCCTGGCACCCCGAAGCGGCTTAACAGGCGGCTGGTGCCCAGGGTTTCTACCAGCAGGCCGGTAAGGCTGACGCCTGCGCCAAATAGAGCGAGAAAGGTGGCCAACTGCGCTTCACCGGGAAAGACCGATTCGGCCCGGGCATAAAAAAGCAGCTCAATGAAGGTGTAGGCGATCATAAAAAAAAGGTAGCCAGCGATGATTTGCAGCACATAAGGGGTGCGCCAGATGGGGCGGCTGGAGGGGGAGACAGCGGGATTCGACTGTTCGGGCTCGGCCTCTTGCCCAGGCAGCGCCAGCTGCGGCGCATAGCGGATGGCGATGACACGGCCGATTATGACCGATAACGCCATGCTGCCAATGGCCAGCCCGAGCAGGCTGGTTGTGCCCCAGAGCGAGATGAACGGCGGTGCCAGGACGCCGCCCAGCATGTACCCAATGGTGGCGGAGGCACCAATAAGGCCAAACAGCCGTTTTGCCTGCTGCAAATCAAAGAGGCGGCCGGCAATGTTCCAAAACGCGGTGTTTGCCAGGCTTTGGTAAACACCTTGCCAGATGGGGAGCGCGGCCAGCAGCCAGGTGGCGGAGCTGGATTGAACGGCCGTCCAGATAAGAGCAATAACTACCGCCACAACAACCCGACTGCCGAGCACCGTGGGCATCAGGCCAAAGCGGTTCCCGGCGCGCAGATAGAGAAAAGAGGCAATGATGCCAACGATGCTGATGCCGACGTAGATGAAGGGAATGGCTGTCGTGTTGAAGGTGGTGAGGAAGAGAGCGTAAGCGGCCGTCGCAAAAAAGCTGTCTGCCAGGAATGCAAAAACGGCAAAGAGCATGAGAAGCATAATCCGCTGCACTTCGCCAGTGCGAATGTTGAACAAGGCTGCTGCTTTTTCTTGAACCTGGTGCATAAAGTCAGAAATTGTAACCGCATTGGATCAGTTCGCATAAAAAAATTGCTACCGAAACTTTGTCAGCCGCATTCCGTTCAGCGTCACCAGCAGCGACGCCCCCATGTCGGCCAGGACGGCCAGCCACATCGTGCCAAAGCCGAACAGGACGGCGACTAAAAACGCCGCTTTGATGCCCAGGCTCAGGGCGACGTTGACGCGCACGGTACGCATTGCGGCCCGGCTGAGGCGAATGGCGAAGGGGAGCTTGCTCAAATCGTCGTGCATCAGGGCGATGTCGGCCGTTTCCATCGCCTGGTCTGTGCCCGCTGCCCCCATCGCAATGCCCACCGTGGCCGTGGCCAGGGCGGGGGCGTCGTTGATGCCGTCACCGATCATGGCCACACGGCCGTATTCCCCCAACAACTCCTCAATTTTGCCCACCTTCTCCTCCGGCAGCAGATTGGCAAACACGCGGTCGATGCCCGTCTGCGCGGCGATGTTTTGCGCCGTGGCGGGGTTGTCGCCGGTGAGCATGGCGGTTTGGATATGGAGATCGTGGAGGTGGGAAACGGCCGTTGCCGCATCCCCGCGCACCTGGTCCGCCACCGTCAGGTAGCCCAAATAATGCTCATCGGCTGTTACCAGCATGGCGGTTAGCCCGTCGGCCTCGGCGGCGGAGATGGCCTGGCAGTGGGCTTCGTGCGGCAGCTCTTTGAAGGCGCGATGGCTGCCAATCTTGACCTGCTGCCCGTTCACCGTGCCGGAAATGCCCGCGCCAATTTGGGCCTGCACGTTGCTCGCCGCCGGATACCGATTTTGCACATTTTGCCGCCCAGCGGCCTGGGCCACCGCCTGGGCCAACGGATGCTCGCTGGCTTGCTCAACCGCGTGGGTCAGCCCCAGCAAATCGTCGCACGCGGCACAGCTATTCCCCTGGCACTGCACCGATTGGAAATGGGTGACGGCTGGTTTGCCCTGCGTCAGCGTGCCCGTTTTGTCGAAGGCGACCAGCTTCACCTGGCTGAGCGCTTCCAAAAAGACGCCGCCCTTGATGAGGACGCCATTTTTGGCGGCGTTGCTCAGGGCGCTGACCAGACTGACAGGAATGCTAATCACCAAGGCGCAGGGGCAGGCGACCACCAGCAGCGCCAGCGCCCGGTACAGCCAGCCGTTGGTCGGCGTGGCGGGGTCGATGAACGGCTGCTGCCAGACGAGCGGGGGCACAACGGCCACCAGCGCGGCCAAAATCACGACGGCGGGGGTGTAAATTCGGGCAAAGCGGTCGATGAACCGCTGGGCCGGGGCGCGTCGCTCCTGCGCCTCTTCCACCAGCTTGATGAGGCGGCTGATGGTGCTGTCGGCGGCCAGATGGGTGACGCCCAGATGCAGCACGCCCGCGCCGTTGATGCTGCTGGCAAAGACGGTGTCGCCCGGCTGCCGCGCAATCGGGGCGCTTTCCCCGGTGATGGTGGCTTGGTCTACGGTGGAGCTGCCGCTGAGGATACGGCCGTCTACCGGCACCCTTTCTCCCGGCTTCACAATCACTGTTTCGCCCAACTTCACCGCTTCAACGGGCACTTTATGTGGCTCGATGCCGCAAAACGGACATTCCCCTTGCGTGTAGCCATTTTGGCCGAGATGCTCCTGACAATCCATACAGGGTCGCATTACGGTGGCGGTTTGGGGCGAGACGCGCATCAGGCTGCGAATGCTGCTGCGGGCGCGAACGGCCGTATACCCTTCCAGCGCCTCGCCAATGGCAAACAGCACCATCACTAGTCCCGCTTCGGTGTACGCGCCGATGAACAGGGCCCCGACGGCGGCAATCGTCATGAGGGCGTTGATGGTGAGTTCGCGGTTGATGCGCAGGGAGCGCCAGCCGCTGCGGGCGATGGGCCAGCCCGCCAGCGCCAGCGCCGCTACGGAAGCCAGGTTGAGCAGGGGATGTTCCCAGCCGAGCATGGGCAGCAGTTCGTTGAAGAGCAGGCTGGGCAAAATGAGCAGCGCCCCGACCAGGGCCAGCCGGGTTTCTTGTCGCTGGCGCATGAACTGCCAGAAGTTGAGCGGTTCGGCCGTTTCCACTTTTTCATTTGGAGAGGCGACGTCGTAGCCGAGTTCCTGAATGCGCTGGATGATGGTTTGGGGAACGGCCGTTCCCGACACGCGCAATGTTTCTGTCGTAAAATTTAGCTGGCACAGCTCCACGCCATCCAGCCTGGCCACGCCATTTTCCACCGTCTGCGCACAGCTGGCGCAATCCATGCCGGTGACGCGAAAGGTATGTTGGGTGTTTGTCATGAATGAATCTCCAAAATTTTTGTGGCAAGTCGCAAGCGGCAAGTTGCAGGTCTGCAATCCACTTGCCACCTGCCACTTCTTACATTCAGGATAATACACCTTAAAGTCGGGTTGAATGTCAAGCGCCAGTTTTTCCTGAACGTGCCAACTAAAAAAACAGGACGCAGATTAACGCGGATGACGCGGATAAGAAGAAAAAAATCTGCGTTATCTGCGTTTATCCGCGTTCCATTTGCTTTTCAGATTCTAGGGCTAGAAACAATCGTGCCAAAATGAAGGCGCTGTCGCCGCTGGCGATGAGGAGGAAGCCGTCGTCGTTGTGGAAAAATTCGGGGGCGGCGTTGGGGTGCAGGGCGCAGTTGGCTTCCAGCTGGGTGAGCTGGCGCAGGGCATCGCCAATGGCCGGGTCGTCGCTGACGACGAGGATGTGGTAGGCGTCGTTTTCTTGCCAGACGTGAACGTGCTGGCCGCGCAGGGTGTTGAGGAGTTGGTGACCAACGGCCGTATTCAACACACAGCCGCCGTAATGCCCCAACCAATCCAGCAGGGTGCTGGCTGGCGTTTGCGCCGCTGGATGGGAACAAAGTCGCGCCAGCAATTCGCTAATCTGCTCCTGGTGCAGCGGCGATTGGCGCGACTGCACATCCTGCAAAAACAGGTCCAGCTCGTGGCGCAGCACCAGCAGTTCGGTGAGCTGCTTTTCCAGGGCGATGAACCGGTTTTCGGCCAGCTCGCTCAGCGTGTCGCTGCCAATGGTGCCCTCGTCCCAGCCAGCCAGCAGCGTGCGGATGTCTGCCAGGGAGAAGCCCAGCCGCTGGGCGCGCTGGATGAGGTGGAGTCGTTCGGCCGTTTGGGGTTGGTAAAGCCGGTAGCCAGAGGGGAACGGCCGTTTGGCTGCAACAGCCCTTCTTTCTCGTAGTAGCGCAGGGTGGATGGCGGCATCTGGGCCAGCTTGCCCAACTGGCCAATGGTGAGCAGCGTTTCTTGCGTCATGCGCCCATGTTTACCGCATAATCAGCAAGTTGGCGAATGCAGGTACCAGAATGTGCTGTCAGGAAAAATGTGCTTGCACAATTTCTTCAAGCAGGGTTGCCGTAAGCGGCTTGTTGATAAACCCTTTCATTTGCGGAAAGCCTGTGGCCCGCTCTTTGTCTATGGGGCTTAAAGAAGTTGTGAGCATCATCAAGATAACCTGCGATTGGTTGTCGAAATTTTCTGCGACAAACTGCTGCATAAATTCAAACCCGTCCATACGCGGCATGTTGATGTCTAGAAAAATTAAATCGACAGGAGCATTTTGCGGGTTGGTCAGGTAGGCCAGCGCTTCCTCTGCGTATTGAAATACCAAGATCTTCCCAGAAAAGCCAGCTTCTTTGAGAATCAAGGTATGGAAATAATTGTCTGCCTTGTTGTCATCAATCAGCATAATTGCTTTGAGATTTTTCATTGTGGTAC
Source organism: Candidatus Leptofilum gracile (assembly GCA_016713825.1). Taxonomy (GTDB): domain Bacteria; phylum Chloroflexota; class Anaerolineae; order Promineifilales; family Promineifilaceae; genus Leptofilum; species Leptofilum gracile. The sequence continues at coordinate 422,084 of JADJOJ010000012.1, forward strand.
TACCCCCGTTTAGTTGTCGTTGAGTAATTTTGGAAACACCGAACAACAATCTCATTATAACCTGCTCTTAGAACTAAAATCCATAGTAACTGAAGTAGTCAATCATGCCTTGAACAAAATTTCACCGCAAAGGCCACAAAGAGCGCAAAGTTTTACGCTTTAATCTTTGCGTTCTTCGTGAAAAGTTGAACCGCCATTGCAAAAGTGGCGTTGGAAAGGCGATCCGCTTATACTGGCAGTTCGTGTCTGTGCCGGTAACGCGGCACAGCGTCATTATTGAAGTAAGCACCAAACTGAGAACTTTGGCTCTTTGGGAAATCGCGGGGTGTTAACACAACGAGGCGTAAAGTGTGGTATGTCACCAGAGGTGCATCATGCTTCACGGCAAGCCCGATGAAATCCTGAAGACCCAGAACTTTGAGCTCAGCGCGTTCAAGGAGCATTTTTTCGTGAGTTTTTCGCAATTTTCGCTTGACTCCCGCTTAGAAGCGGGCATCAAAGATATGGGCTATACCGAGCCTACCCCCATTCAAAAACAAGCCATCCCGCATGTATTGGCTGAGTCAGATTTATTAGGATTGGCGCAAACGGGCACGGGGAAAACGGCCGCTTTCATGTTACCTATTTTGCAGCGTCTCATCCGTGGGCCGCTGCGCCAGGTGCGGGTCCTTATTGTTGCACCTACCCGTGAATTGGCAGAACAGATTCATCAAACGGCTGTTGACCTGGGCAAATACACCAAAATCCGCAGCACCACTGTCTATGGCGGCGTCGGCAAAAAAGCGCAAATCGATGCCTTGCGCCACGGCGCAGAAATTGTGGTCGCCTGCCCCGGTCGCTTGCTCGATTTGGCTGGAGAAAAGCATATCGACCTGGCCAAAGTAGAGGTGCTGGTGCTGGATGAGGCAGATCGCATGTGCGATATGGGCTTTTTACCCGACATCCGCCGCATTCTCAAACTGGTGCCAAACCGGCAGCAAACCCTCTTCTTTTCTGCCACCATGCCCGACGATATTCGTGATTTGTCCGACAACATTCTCAATAACCCGGTCACGGTGCAAATTGGGCAAATCGCTCCAGCCAAAACAGTATCCCACGCGCTATACCCGGTGCCCAGCGATATGAAGAAAAATTTACTCTTTACCATGCTGGATGAGATGGCCACGGGGCGCGTACTTGTCTTTACCCGCACCAAACGGCGCGCCCGCTTTTTAGCGCGCGATCTGGCCAAGAAGGGGTACAAAGCCGAAGAATTGCAGGGCAACATGTCGCAAAATCGGCGGCAAAATGCAATTGACGGCTTCCGCAGCGGCAAGTATGACATCCTGGTAGCCACCGACATTGCCGCCCGGGGCATCGACGTGGCCGAGATTTCGCACGTGATCAACTTCGACATGCCGGATACCGTGGATGCGTATACACATAGAATCGGCCGTACCGGTCGGGCGGCGGAAGAGGGCGATGCCTTCACCTTCGCCACGGACGAAGATGCGGCGATGGTGCGCGACATTGAGCGGGTGCTGAAGCTGCGCTTAGAGCGGCGGCATTGGCCAGATTTTGACTACGGCGATTTTGAACCGCAAAAAGCGCTGCCAGTCGTGCAAAATCAGCGGCCTGCACGGCAGGATGGCGGCAAATCGAATAGCAACTACTCTAGGCGAGCGGGCGACAGGCGCGGCTCGCCGGGAAGGCGGCCGCAAGGCGGTCGCTCGCAAAATCGACAAAGCTCGTAGGGACCTTTCTTTCGGGGGTTATTGCAGCCAGTGGAACCCACGGCGCTGGTGTAGAAGCAGCACCAGCGCCAACAGCACCAAATCCAGCAGCAGGGTAAGAAAATCGAACAGACCAAACTGGTCCGTGAAGGTCAAAATGATGTTCACTGTGGTGTGTGCTGTGTGCCCGCAGCCAGAAACGGCCGTTGTAATGCATTTTGTAATTTTGGTGCGGTACACAGTAAGTTGTGTAGTTTAGAATAAGTCGTGCCCATTCTTCACTTTTTCCGCATTCTGTTTAGAAAAAAACTTACAATTGAATAACCGTGCCTTGTGTTTCCTAATAGGAGAACAACCTGATGTTTCACCAGTCGCCTCGTAAAATTACTGTGCCAGGGCTTTTGCTAGTAGTTTTTAGTGCTATGATTTTTGGTGTTCACACGATAATGGCAACTATTTTGCCATTGAGCGGTGCTTTGCTTGCCGATCGGGATGTGCTGGATTTTCAGATAAGTCCCGATGGCCTGCACGCTGTTTACCGTGCTGATGCACAGACCAATGATGCTTTTGAGCTGTATCGGGTGACGCTAGATGCTGGTGTGCCCACTCGTCTGAGCGGGTTACTGCCTGCGGACACGGCCGTTTCCCAATACACCATCACCCCAGATGGAGAAACCGTGGTCTACATCGCACCCCAGGATGATCCAGATGTGCCAGAGCTGTATGCGGTACCCATTGCGGGCATGGCCAGTGACAGCATCAAGCTGAATGGCGATCTGGACGGTGGCGAAGTGTTGGCATTCCAGGTGAGTGAAGACAATACGGCCGTTGCTTTCCTGGCCAGCGATGGACAAACCGGGACGGTAAATCTGTACGGGGTGCCTCTCGATGCGGCCGCCCCAGCTACTCCTTTAAATGGGCCGTTGCCCAACGGCGGTAACGTCATTGAATTCCAGCTGGCGGTTGTGGCAGATGAGGTCATGGTGGTCTATCTGGCCGATCAGTTTGTGAACAACACCTTTGAGCTGTATGCCATTCCTATAGACGGGCCCACCGGTGCGGCGGTTCAGCTGAACGATCCGCTTATCACCAATGGTAATGTGGTGGAGTTTGTCCTAAACGCAAACGGTGATGTTGTGTACCGTGCCAACCAGGAAAACGAGCAAGTGTATGAACTATACGCTACAACCCTGGATAGATTCCCTTCTGGCGCTGCCAAATTAAACGGCCCATTAACCCTGGGCGGCGATGTGCTGGATTATAAGCTGAGCCCAGATGGCACGCGAGTGGTCTACCGGGCTGACGAGATTGTAAACGACCGATTCGAGATTTTCAGTGTCTCCATTAACGGACCCGCAACGTCGCGCATTAAGCTCAATGGCTCGCTCACCCCGGTCAATGGCCAGGTTTTAACATACGCAATCAGTCCAAACAACAGCCGGGTTGTTTACCGGGCCACCCAGCAAACTGCCGGAGTGATTGAACTTTACAGCGTGCCCTTGTTTGGACCAAGCGCTGCTGGCGTGAAGCTAAACGATACTTTGATGGAAAATGGGTCTGTGTCTGATTTCCAAATTAGCCCAGACAGCACGAGGGTGGTTTACCTGGCAGACCAGCAAACAGTTTTTATGGATGAACTTTACAGCGTAGATTTGTATTTTCCAGCTGGCAGCACGAAGCTCAATGGGTTCCTAACCAATAATGGCGATGTTCTGCACTACGCTATCAGTGCCAATAACAAGTGGGTGTACTATCTGGCCGATCAGGCGGTGGATGGCCTGCAGGAGCTGTTTCGTGCGCCGATTTCCGCTTCTTTCCAAAGCATTCGTCTGAATCAGCCGCTTTCTGGCGAGCGTGATGTTGTTAATTTCATGGTTCCAGTTGACAGTGGTCGGGTAGTTTATCAGGCAGATCAACAGGTGGCTGGAAAGTTTGAGCTGTTTATTGCCGATGATGACCAGATCGCCGTTGGCTTTGTCACCGATACGGTGCAGTTGGACGAAAGCGCCGGTGCAGTGGCAATAGCCGTGCCATTGAGTAGTTCAGCGGTGCTACCGGTAACGGTACATGTGGAGATTGTGGGCGATACGGCCGTACCAAGCCAGGATTATATCGGTGTCAGCCAGCAGCTCTCCTACACCCCTGGTACAGAAACAGTTCACATCCCGATCACGATTATTGATAACGACGTGGTTAACGAAGATAAAACGATCATTTTTCAGCTTTCTAACCCTATAAATGCCGTCTTGGGGCCATATGACCAGGTGATTGTCACGATTCGCAACGACGATTACTTTATTTATGCGCCGCTTGTGTCACGACCGTAACCGTTTGGGAGGCAAACGACTCCGATTATGCTGCTAAACAGGCCCGAAATAATAGTAAATCCCCAGCCGATGGTTAAAAACCATCGACCAGATAAATAACGGCAATCAGTTGGATACTTCCTGGTTTGGGCACAAGAGACTCTCCTTTTGGATAATAACTGGTAAGCACGAAGTGCATCTTTGAATGATGCTGGCTTCGTTATTCCCGGAGAGGGCAAAATATGTCTGATAAACTGCTTGCGTGGCCATGACAGATATGGTATGGATGAGAGGATTTCAGCGTTTTAAAGCCAGGTACGCCATACCGAGGAACATTTTCTGCACCCCAACTCCCGTATTGGCACTGGTGGTGAGATAGGGCGCTTTGATGGCCGCCGCAAACTGCTTGGCAGCGGTTGTGTCGTAATCGGGTTGCAAATCTATCTTGTTGCCCACCACCAAAAAGCGCTGGTTGGGCACGATGGCAACCACCTCTTCGTACCATCCTTGCAAATGTGCTAATGATTCCGGGTTGGTCACGTCGTGGACGAGAGCGGCCGTTCGGCTGCCGCGGTACAAACCAGTGCGCACTGACTGAAAGTGAATCTGCCCCGCCATATCCCAAATGGATAATTTGATGATCCGCCCCTGAATTTCTACCGTTTTTGTCTGGAAATCAACGCCAATGGTGGCCACGCGCGACTGCTCAAAGCGTCCTTCGCAATATTGGCGAATAAGCGAAGTTTTGCCTACGTTGCCGTCGCCAGCAACCACAATTTTCAGCAGCGGTGCAGATTGGCTCATGTGGGCTTACCGTTTCCACTTGCCCAAAAAATGTTCATGCGGAAAAACCAGCTGGCTAACTTCAACGGGCGGGTGGGGCAGCAACGTGCGGTTCGCTTTTTCAAACAGATGATGCAGCTGCTCTAGAAAATCGAGCTGCCTTTTGGCGGGTTCGGCCGTAAAAAGGGACATCATCGTGGTGTACTGCCCTGGCACAAAGCAAAGCCAGCGGCCCCCTTCGATGGCGGTTGCTTGCAGCTCGCCGCCGAAAATTTCAGCCGTGGCCGAGCGAAAGGAGGAGAGCATGGGGACAAACAGCGCTGGGTCTACTTCGAATTTACCCAAGGTGGTGATGGGCATCCCGGAACTGTTTTCGTAGATGGCGTAGCCCTGAGCTTTCGCCGCATGTTTTTGCCGGATCAGCACGCTTTCGCCTTCCTGAAAAGCGTCGCCGAGTTCGCTTTGCCCCTGGTCGGTTTCAATGAGGGTTTCGATGGCGCGCATTTCGCGCTGGTAGTGGGTGTACAGTTCCTGGAACTGCTGCCGGTTGATGGTTCCGTTGGCAAAATCATCAGCCAAACGGCCGATTTTTTCCTGCAGCTTCTCTAAAAATTGGTGGGCGGCCGTTTGCCCAGACGTCGGCGCTGGGGACGGCCGTTCCCTCACGGTGGGTGGGGGTGGGGAAACGGCCGTTTCTGCCCGCACGGGCGGTTTTGTAGGGAGGGGGTGCCGGTTGTTTTCTGTGGGTGGTTCCCCACCACCCAACACCCGTTTTAGCCAATCAAACATAGGTTCCATACGCTCCAGTAGTATCACAGTACTATCAGTATAGCAGAAGCGCCCACAGCGTCAGTTAAATCGGCGTAAAGGAAAACGTGTGCCAGTTGACAGGACCCGTTAGCGGTAATCGGTAAGCGGTAATCGGTCAATATTTCACCGATTACCGTTCACGGATTACCGATTACCGTTCACCGGCCTTAGTTATAGCCGTTGGCAAAGATGTCGATCATCAAATACGGATCGCCCAGCGGGTAGAGGATGGGGCAGGTGCAGCCGTTGTCGATATATTCGCGGACTTTGGCCTTCACCTCTTCCGGGGAGCCGCTGGCGGTACACATCTGCACCACGTCGTCGGGCACCAGGTGCATGGCGTTTTCGATCTCTTCTTCGGTGGCGGGCCAGGTGAGCACCTGGTGGATTTCGTCCAGCAGTTCCTGGCTGACGCCGCTGGCCTTCATCAGGTGCGGCTGCTGGCCCAGGTATTGCGTCATCATCTTGCGCGCGCCGTCCAGCGCCTTCTTGCGATCGTTGTCTACCGAGCAAATCATCAGCTGCGGCCGGTCGATGTCGTCGATAGAGCGGCCCGCCCGTTTGGCCCCGCGCTCCAGAGCATCCATCGCTTCCAGGTTGTACTTGGGATGCACCAGGTAATTGAGGCAAGCGCCGTCGGCAATTTCCCCGGTCATTTCCATCATTTTCATGCCGGTGGCGCCGATGTACATGGGCACGTTGCGGGGCGTTTTACGGCCGTGTACCACATCCAGCTGAATGCCATCCACATGATGAAACTCGCCAAAATGGGTCACCGTTTCCATGTTGAGCAGCTTGCGCAACACTTCGATGGTTTCGCGCATGGCCGAGAGCGGCTTGCGGCGATCGATGCCCACCTTGCTGGCCAGTGGATCCCACCATGCGCCAATGCCGCAAATGATGCGGTCTTCGGCCAGGTCATCCAGCGTCAGGAAGGTGGCGGCCAGCAGGCCGATGTTGCGCGTCCAGTTGTTGGTGACGCCGCTGGCGATTTTTAGGGTGGTGGTGTGGGCGGCAAAGGCAGCCATCGGCACGATGGCGTCGCGCACCAGGCGGCTTTCCGCCTGCCACACGGCCTCGAACCCTTTGGCTTCAGCATATTTCACCAGTTCAATGCCCTCGCGGATGTCGTGGGCATCTTGCAAATACAGTGCTACGCGGTCTTTTGACATGAGATTCTCCTTTTTCGGTAATCAGTGGTCGGTGGTCGGTAATCGGTGGTCGGTAATCGGTAATCGGTTTTCTGTTAACGGATCACCGATTACCGTTCACCCGCTTGGTGAGGCCCCGCTTGGGAATTCGCATAGGCAGTTTGTAGCGGCGCACGCCGTCGTACTGGTACAGGGCGTTGGCCACGGCCCCGGCGGTGGGCACCAGGCCAATTTCGCCCACGCCTTTGGCCCCGTACGGGCCATACGGATCGGGCACTTCCACGCCGATGATTTCCATTTCGGGCATCTCTTTGGCGCGGAGGATGCCGCAGTCGCGCAGGCGGGTGGATTTGGGACGGCCGTTTTCCATCACCAGATCTTCGCTAATGGCATAGCCCAAACCCATGTGGATCGAGCCTTCCAGCTGCCCTTCAAACAAGACGGGGTTGAAAATTTTACCCGCGTCGTGGGCGGCGGTGATTTTTTGGATACGGCCGTCTTCGTCCAACGTCACCAGCTGCGTGGCATAGCTGTAGGAGTAGTGGGTGTACACCTTCTCCACCATCGCGCCCGGCTTGGTGGTCCAATCTACCCGGAAAAAGCCTTCGTAGGAACGGCCGACCAGCTCATCGAGCGAGTGTGTCTTCAGGTCTTCCTTGAGCTGCTTGCAGGCGTCGATGAGCGCATTGCCCACCAGTGAGGTGGCCCGCGAGGCGGTGGTCATGCCCGCTTCCTGCTCGGAGGTCGTTTCAATTCGCACCTCAATAAAATCGGGGTTAATGCCAGTTTCGTTGCAAACCACCTGCTGCGCCACGGTGTTGACGCCCTGGCCCATTTCAGTCCAGCCGTGGTCTACCAGCACCTTGTCTGGGGCCAAAATTTGCACCCGCGCCTTGGACTCATCCGGCATGCCGTTGCCGATGCCGGTGTTTTTGATGCCGCAGGCGATGCCCGCGTATTTGGCAGCGTAGTACGCATCCTTTACCGCCAGCAGCGTGTCGCGCGCCCCCGCGCCACCCTCAATAATTTGTCCGGTGGCCGTCATGTCGCCGTTTTGCAGGGCGTTGTCGTAGCGGAACTGCCAGCGGTCGAAACCGCCTTTTTCGCACAGCTCGTCGATGAGCGATTCCAGGCCAAAGGCGCTCTGGTTCACGCCAAAGCCGCGCATCGCCCCACAAGGCAAATTATTCGTGTAGACAGCAACTGCTTCCACATCGGTAACCGGGACGTTGTACGCGCCGGTGGCGTGCCCGGCAGAGCGCTCCAGCACCTTCATGCCGACGGAGGCGTACGCGCCGGTATCGCCCAGAAACTTCACTTTTACAAAGGTCAACTGGCCGTTGGCGTCGCAGCCAATCTTGTAATCCATCCAGATGGGGTGGCGCTTCGGGTGCATCACAATCGATTCGTCGCGGGTGAGGCGGACTTTGACGGGCACCCGCATCAGGTAGGCGGCCAGGGCGGCGTGGCCCTGCGTGGTGAGGTCTTCTTTACCGCCAAAACCGCCGCCGTTGGGCACCAGAACCACGCGCACTTTTTGCAGCGGCAGCCCCAAAATTTTGGCAATCTGGATGCGGTCGTCGAAGATGCCCTGGCCGCTGGAGAACACTTCGACGCCGTCGTCTAACGGCCGGGCCACCGTGCACTCTGGCTCCATGAAGCCGTGCTCAATCATCTGCGTCTCAAAAACGCCCTGGGCGATGTAGGCAGAGCTGGCTTCGGCGGCGGCCATGTCGCCCCGGCTGGTGTAGCTGCGCGACAGCTTGTTGCCCTGCGGATGAATCTGCGGCGCGTCGGGCAGCAGCGCCTTGTGCATGTCGGTGAGCGGCTCCAGCACCTCGTACTCCACGTTGATTGCGGCGACGGCATTGCGGGCCTGGGTATCCGTTTCGGCCACGACCAGGGCCAGCACGTCGCCGACGTAGCGGGTGGTTTCGCCTTCGGCAATCATCAGCGGCCAATCTTGCTTGATGAGGCCAATTTGGCGGTCGCCGGGCACATCTTGGGCGGTGAAGATGCGAATGACGCCGTCCATTTTGGCGGCGGCACTGGTGTCGATTTTGAGGACGGTGGCGCGGGGGTGGTCGCTAAATTTGAGCGCGCCCACTTTCATGCCGGGCAGGCGGATGTCGTCGGTGTAATGGTGCTGGCCCAGGACCAGGTCGGCGGCGTGGTACTTGGGCTGGAAGGTGCCGATTTTGCCATCTGACGCGGGCAATTTCACTTCCTCTTCTTTGCGAATCGCCTCGGCGGCCATTTCCACGGCATCGACAATCTTTTTGTAGCCGGTGCAGCGGCACAGGTTGGGGGTGAGCGCTTTTTCGATATCGTCCCGGCTGGGTTCGGGATTCTTGCTGATGAGGGCGTTGGACTGCATGACGATGCCGGGAATGCAGTAGCCGCACTGCACGCCGCCGCAGGAGACAAACGAGTTGGCAAACACTTCTTGCCGGTATTCGCCCAGCCCTTCGGTGGTGATGACCGATTTGCCTTCGACGCGCTCCATCTTGGTGACGCAGCCGAGCACGGCTTTGTCGTCTAGCTGCACGGTGCAGGCACCGCAGGCGGCTTGCGGGGCGCAGCCATCTTTGGCAGAGAGGATGCCCGCTTCATCGCGCAGGTAGGTGAGCAGCGGCGTTTCTGGGTCGCCGTTGAACTCAATTAGTTGGCCATTTAGTGTAAATTTCATGTATTACCTCCATAGAATTACTGCGCAACGGCCGTTTCACCACAACCATCGGCATCATGGATTCCCCAATCGAGACTAACAGCTGAGGAGATGTCGGGGAATACTATCTCGCCCTCGCCAGTGCGTCAGTCTATCTAGTCCACACTTCTGGCTGACTATTCTGTTCTAGACCTTTCTAGACCTGTCAGGTGGCCACATCGTTGCGCGCAACTGCGAAGCTCTTGCTGGCCACCTGACAGGTCTTCTGGTCTTCTTGGATTAGGCTTGATGCCGCTCCCAGCCATCATCAGGCCCAGCTCTTCGGTGGTCACCTTATCATTGTCCACAATGCCCATAATTTCGCCACCGTAAAGTACCACAATCCGGTCAGATAGGGCCTTCACTTCGTCTAAATCTTCGGAGATGAGCAGGGTGGCCAGGCCGTCGCTGCGGTGTTGCAGCAGCTGGTTGTGGATGTATTCGGTGGCGCCAATGTCCACGCCGCGCGTGGGTTGGGCGGCGATGAGCAGCCGGGGCTGCCGGGCCAGTTCGCGGGCCAGGATGAGCTTTTGGATGTTGCCACCTGACAAATTTTTGGTCGGTGTTTCTTGCGTGGGGGTTTTGACGCGGAAGTTTTTGATGAGCAGCCCGGCGTGTTTGGCGATCTGTTTGAAGTCGAGGAAGATGCCTCTGCTGAACGGCCGTCTTATATAATCTTGCAAAATCATGTTCTCGGCGACGGAAAAATCTTTCACCACGCCGTCGTGCATGCGCTCTTCGGGGATGTAGGAGAGGCCGACTTTGTACATTTGCGACGGCGTGAGATGGGTGACTGTTTTGCCGTCGAGGGTAATTTTGCCGTCGTTGACCACGCGTAAGCCAGCAATGGAGCGGGCCAACGAGCGCTGGCCGTTGCCGGAGATGCCCGCCACGCCCACAATTTCGCCGCTGCGCACCTCGAAGGAGACGTTTTTGAGGACCTGTTTGCCGTCTTCGTTTACGGCCGTTACGTTCTCCAACTTCAAGCGCACATCACCCACTTCGCGCGGGGGACGAATACGCTCTAGCAACACTTCGCGGCCGACCATCATGTTGGCCAAATCTTTTTTGGTCACATCTTTGGTGGGGCGCGTCCCGACAACACGGCCGTCGCGCAACACGGTTACCCGGTCGGTCAGGGCAAAAATCTCGTTCAGCTTGTGCGAAATGAAAATGAGGGCGTGTCCATCTGCAGCCATCTGGCGGAAGATGACAAACAAGTCGTCCACTTCTTGTGGGGGTGAGAACGGCCGTTGGCTCATCCAACACCAGCAGCGCCGCGCCGCGATACAGCGCCTTCACAATTTCCACCCGCTGCTGCTGCCCCACCGCCAGCTTGCCCACGATGGTGTTGGGGTCTACCTGCAAGCCGTACTTGCTGGCCAGCTCGCGAATCCGGGCCGACACCACGTCCAAATCCAGGCGTGGCGCGCGCGACGAGGGCAGGCCCAGGGCCACGTTTTCGGCCACGGTCATGTTGTCTACCAGCATAAAATGTTGGTGGATCATGCCGATGCCGTGTTTGGTGGAGTCGGTGGGGGAGTGAATGGTGATGGGGCTGCCATTGAGGAAAATTTGCCCTTCGTCTGGCTGGTACAGGCCGTACAGAATCTTCATCAGCGTGCTTTTGCCCGCGCCGTTTTCGCCCAACAGGGCATGAATTTCGCCCGCTTTCACGTCGAAATTGACGTGGTCGCTAGCCAACACGCCGGGGAAGCGCTTCACAATGCCGCGCATCTCCAACGATTCGATGCGGGGCAGGCCGGAGGGGAGAGTCTTTTTGGTTGTGCCGTTTTCGTTCATGAGATTTTCTCAGGTGATTGGGTAATTAGGTAATTAGGTAATTGGATTGCCAATTACCCAATTACTCAATTACCTAATTACTCATATGCCAGATTGTCTCTGCTTTTCTTTCCGTTAAAACACGGCCGTTCCTAATCACAGTGCGGTTGGCGGGCTGTTGGCGCAGGGCTTGAACGGCCGTTTCTGCCTCCAAAATCACCAAATTTGCCGCCGCCCCGACGAACACGCCGTAATTGTCCAGCCCCCACATGCGCGCCGCATGATAGCGGGGCATGTTGAAGGCGGCTTCGATTTCGTGCGGTGCGCCCAAATGGGCCAGGTGGGCGGTGATGAGCGCCACTTCCAATGGATCCATTTTACCAAACGGGTAAAACATGTTTTGCAGATCGTCCTGCCCGCACACCACGTTGACGCCCGCTTCCAGCAATTCCTTTACGCGAGCAATGCCGCGCGGCTTCGGATAGCCACTATGGCGACCTTCCAACATGCTGTTAATCGGCGCGTTGGTGATGATGTGGATGTCCGCCGCCTTCACCTTGTCGATGATGCGCGCCGCCATTTTGTCGTCCCAGGCAGACATGGCACAGCAGTGCCCGGCGGTCACCCGCCCCTGCCAGCCGGTTTCGACTGTTTTGTCCGCCAGCAGCTCCAGCGAATGCCAGTACGGGTCATCGGTCTCGTCGATGTGCATGTCGATGTCCACGTCGTACTTCTGGGCAATCTCAAAGGCGATGTCGATATGTTTGGCCGCGTCGTCCATGTTCTTTTCGCCGTGCGGCATGCCGCCGACCAGGTCGCAGCCGTTTTCCATCGCCTGCCACATCATCTCCACCGCTTCGGGATTTTGGGCCAGCCCCAGCTGCGGGAAGGCGACCAGCTGGATGTCGATCAGGTCGCGGTACGCTTCTCGCGCCGCCGCCACGCCGCGCAAAATGCTCAGCCTGGCGATATGGTCGATGTCTACGTGGCTGCGCAGCCAGAGGGTGCCGTTGGCTACGGCCGTTTTCACCACCATGCCCGCCCGCGCCACAATATCTTCTACCGTCAGGTCGTGCTTCACTTTGGCGTAGATTTCAATCGCTTCTTCCAGGGTGCCGCTCTGGTTGATGAGGCCATCCCACAGGAGGGCATTTTCCAAATGAAAGTGGGATTCGATGAAGGCAGGCGAGATCATGCCGCCCTGCGCGTCAATTTCCTGCGCGGCGGGGGGCAGCGTGTTGGGGGAGGAAACGGCCGTAATCACCCCCGCAGTAATGCCCAGTTCAATTGGTTGGCCGTGTTCGGAACGGCCGTTGCGAATCACAAGGTCCATAGTGGTGGGTAAGGGAGACCTGTCAGGTGCCCATCAAGAAGCCTCGCATATACGGTTGGCTCCTGGGCACCTGACAGGTCTAAAAAAACTAAAACTTAATTCCGCGGTTCAGCCACGATCTCAATCGAGCCGTCGATGATGGCTTGTTCCGCCGCCATACCGGCTTCAACTGCTTCCGTTGGCAAACTGTCGGCGTAGATCATCGTTTTGGCCGCCGTTTTCCAGCGTCAGCTGCAAAACGCGCCCGCCGTACTCGCCCGCCTGATTGGCGGTGAGCATGTCCAGCAGCGTCGGCACCCAATCGTACAGCACAGTCACAACCACCACATCTGCACCCGCCGGGCTTTGGTCTGCCTGAATGCCCAGCCACGGCACACCTTGCTCACTGGCCACGCCAATTGCGCCCACTACCTGCTGCGAAGAGCCGGTAAGCACGTCCGCACCAGCGGCGATTTGGGTGTTGGCTGCTTCGGCGGCTAAGGCCGTGTCACCAAAGGAACCGGTGAAGGAGACATTCACCTGGATGTCTGGGTTCGTGTCGCGCACGCCCGCCAGGAAGCCATCCACATGCAGCTTGGCATCGCCAGCATCCACCGGCCCAACCAGGCCAATGATGCCCGCTTCGGTGAGGTAGCTAGCCACCACGCCGCTGACGTAACCACCCTGCTCAGCGCGGGGTTCGTAAGCGAAGACGTTGCTCACGCCCTCGTCGGCACCGGTGTTGGTGGAGGTGCCCCAGGCAAAGCTGGTTTCCGGGAAGTCCGGGGCAATCTCGAACAGCGAGGTGCCGTACTGTGCGCCGTGGGCCAGCACCAGGTCAAAACCGTCGGCTGCGTAGTCACGAATGGCGGCGGCGGCGTCCGTCACGTTGAACATGTTCTCGGTGAAGGCAATCTCAAAGTTCTCTTCGCCGTAGTAATCTTGCAAAATCACCAGCGAATCGTAGATGGATTGGCTCCAGGCGAGGTCGGTGGTGGTGCTAGGGCATCACCAGGGCTACACGCACGGGTTCCAGTTCGGGGAATTCAACCATGGCGTCGGAGTCATCGGCTGCGGCTGAAGCAGGTGCTTCGCCAGCGATGACGGCGTTCACGTCGATGGCTCCGGCGATAATGTCATTGGCAGCGACCATGGCTGCGGCCACTGCATCACCGTCCAGGCTGTCGGCGAAATCCATCACCAGACCGCCATTGGCCAGGGTGAGCGCATAGGCAAAACCGCCGTATTCGCCAGACTGGTGCTTGCGAATAATGTCGCTCAGTACGCCGTCCCAGTTGTACAGTTGAGAAGCTACCACCACGTCTGGATCGATGGGGCTTTGGTCGGATTGGGTGCCCAGCCACGGCACGCCTTGCTCGCTGGCTACACCAATTGCACCAACCACCTGTTGGGCGGAACCAGTCAGCACGTCAGCGCCAGCCTGGATGTGGGTGTTGGCGGCTTCGGCGGCCAGGGCCGTATCGCCAAAGGAGCCGGTGTAGGAGACGTTGACCTGGGCGTTGGGGTTGGCGGCAATTGCGCCAGCCACAAAGCCGTCGATGTACAGTTTGGCGTCGCCAGCTTCTACCGGGCCTACCACACCAATCACCCCAGAGGAGGAGAGGTTGGCGGCGAGAACGCCGTTGACGTAGCCACCTTCTTCGGCGCGGGCTTCATAGGCGAAGACGTTGGTCAGACCCTGGGCGGCACCGGTGTCGGTGGCGGTACCCCAGGCGAAGGTGGTTTCGGGAAAGTCGGGGGCAATTTCGAACATGGAGGTGCCGTACTGGTGCCATGCGCCAGGACGATATTAAAGCCATCGGCGGCGTAGTCACGCAGGGCGGCGGCGGCATCGGTGACGTTGAACATGTTCTCGGTATAGGCAATTTCCATCACATCTGGGCCACCGGCTGCTTCTTGCAGGCGCAGCAGGGAATCGTAGATTGCCTGGCTCCAGGCGAGGTCGGTGATGGTGCTGGGCATGACCACAGCAATGCGAATTTGTTCAATGTCGGAGACATTGGCCTCGGCGGCGACGTCTTCGACGGCTTCTTCTGGCGCTTCTACCTCAGGTGCGGCTACTTCTTCGGTTTCGGCGGTTTCGGCAGGTGCGGCTTCTTCGGTTTCGGCCGTTTCTTCGCCACCACCACAGCTAACCAGCAGCAGGCTGAAGATGAGCATCAAACTTAGTAAAAACCATCTTTTTTTCATTTCCTTCTCCTTAAAAACTATGTTTTCAAATGGGACACTGATTATCACTGGTTTCCACGGATTTGTGGTTTTATCTATGTTAACCAGTGTCCTGATTTTTAATTTTCACCACGAGTGAATGGTTTGGTGAGCATGGCGGGTTGTAATGAGCGGCGGAAGGGCAGGGCCAGGGCGATGATGGTGAGCAGGTAAGGCAGCATGACGGCTACGTCGGATGGGATGTTGAGGTTGAGCACCTGCACCCAGAGCTGGAGGGCGTTGACGATGCTGAAGAGGAGTGCCCCGGCCAGCACGCCTACGGGCTTCCAGCTGCCAAAGTAGACCAGGGCGACGGCGATGAAGCCCATGCCGTTGGTGAGGTTTTCCTGGAAGATGCCTAGCAGAGAGATGGAGAGTGAGGCGCCGGCGATGCCTGCCAGAACGCCGCCGAGGGTAACGGCCGTATACCGTACCTGGATCACATTCACCCCCAACGAATCGGCCGCCTCTGGATTTTGCCCCACCGAGCGTACCTTGAGGCCCCAGGTGGTTTTGTTGAGCACCCACCAGGCGAGGGGCACCAGGGCAAACGCGCCGTAGGTCATCAGGCTGTGGTTAAAGAAAATCTCGCCAATGACGGGGATATCTGCCAAACAAAAGCTGCCGACGCAGAAGCGCAGCTCAGAAAAAGCCCTTAATGCCTTCCACCGTGCCCAGCATCGTTTTAAACAGCAGGCTAGACGCACCCAGGCCAAACATGAACAGGCCGATGCCGCTGATGCCCTGCTCGGCCTGATAGGTGATGCTGGCGACGCATAAAATCAGCCCCATCAGCCCGCCGATAAGGGCGGCGGCGACACGCCCAGCAGCAGGCTGCCCGTTTTGAAGACGGTGTAAAAGCCAAAAAAGCACCCATCAGCATGATGCCATCTACGCCCAGGTTTAAAACGCCGGAGCGCTGGGGAGAACATCTCGCCAATGGCGGCGTAGAGGTAGGGCGTAGCCAGCCGAATGCCGGAGTGCAAAATGCCAACGAGGATGGTAAGTGTGGTTAGATCGTTGTTCATGCCTGCACCTCCACGCTGAGTTGGGAATCTTCATCTTTGCTGTCTGTTGATGTATCTGCAGAAACGCGGCGGTTGGCGCGCTTGCGCACAAAGTAGTCGGTACTCACCACAAAAGCACCACCAGCCCCAAAATGGCGGTGATGAGCACCTGGGGAATTTGGACGGCGCGCTGCATTTTGTCGCCACCTTACCAGGAGTCCGCCAAATAAAATCGAGGAGGGAATGATGCCGAGCGGGTGCAGCTTGCCAAACAGGGCCGCGACAATGCCAGAAAAGCCGTAACCTGCGGAAACGGCCGTTGGCTCAAACATCCGGTGGTGCAAACCCAAAATCTCTACCGCCCCCGCCAAGCCCGCAAACATGCCGCTGAGGGTCATGGAAAGCACCATCGTGCGCTCGACCATCATGCCTGCGTAGCGGGAAGCGTGCGGGTTTAGCCCCACCGAGCGGATGCGGTAGCCGATGGTGGTGCGCCACAGCAGCACGTATACCAAAATAGCTGCCAGCACCGCCAGAAACAGCCCCGTGTGCAGCCGGGATGGCTCAACGAGGACGCCGTATAATTCGGCCGTGTAGCCAGAAAGGCCAAGCTCTTCGGCAGATTTGGTCAGGCCGAGGGATTGCGCTAAATCGGTAAAGCGGGTAAATCGTACAACCGCGCCAGGCGGGCGGAGTGGGAATATTGGTACCTGCTTCCAATTCGGCTGGATCAATCATGGGGCCGCGCAGCAGAAAAAAGCCAATTTGGATCGCTATCTGGTTCATCATGATGGTGCTGAGGATTTCATTTACGCCCAGCTTGGCTTTGAGATAGCCCGGAATCGCCCCCCACACAGCCCCCATAAACGCCCCGGCCAGCAAGCCAATGACGATGCCCCAAAAAGCAGGAATATTTTCCCCCATCTGCACCACGATAAACGTGGTAAGCAGGGAACCGACAATAATTTGCCCTTCGGCCCCAATGTTGATGACGCCGCCGCGAAAGGCGATGGCAATGCCCAGACCCACCAGCATAAGGGGAATTGCTTTTACCAGCGTGTCTGAAAGGCCATTTTTGTTGCCAAAAGCGCCCACAAACAATGCCTGGTACGCTAAGTGGATTCACCCTTGTAGCAGCAGCGGCACTGCGCCAATGAGAAATGCAGCAAAAACGGCCGCAAACGGCAGCAGCGCATCAAACAGACGCTGGAAAAATACGCTGTCAAACCTGTTTTTGCACGCTCTCTCCTCCTAATAGGGGGTAAAACGCCGTTCTCCTCAATAAACTTTGCGCGTTTTACCAGCAAGCTCTCCCGGTTCATTCTATGATATTGTGATGGTGCGCTGAAACTTGGCGAGGCTGACTAAAAAGCCCAACCTCACCCTAGACAAGTTTGATACTGGTTGCCACAGAGGGCGCAAATTTAGGATATTGGGCTATCCTCTTTGTGCCCTCTGTGGCCAAAAATCATTAAGATAATGCCTGGAGCAGGCCGGTTTTGGCATTGAATTCATCGATTAGGAATCGATTTCAGCTGCCTTGCCGGGAATGCTTTCCAGTAATCATCGTCGTACCATTGGGCCTGAATTTCTTCGTAGGTTTTGCCTTGCTGTTCTACCCAGGTGTAATATTTTAGGTTGTGGATGCGTTTACGGCCGTAATACCCCAACTCTTCCACATAATCAATCGACTGACCCAGCAGATGCCGCTGGAACGCGCCAGCTGCGTCTAAAGCCGTAAACTGGCCTTCACTTTCGTGCAGTTCCACCAGGCGGCTCTGGTACATCTCCATTGAATCTGTTGCCACCGTCATCACCACATCCCTGGCCCGTCAATTCATAATACTTGGCAACACTGATGGCCGACAGCATGTTGGCAATGCCAGAAATGCCCAGCAGCGGCAGCTGCTCAACCAGCTCTGCCGAGACACCTTGCTCCACCAAATATTCCTGGCCAGCCGGTTCATTAAACAGCCGCGTCAGCGCCATGCTAGACTCATCGTCGATGGCCATTACCATGTCGGTATTTTCACGTTGTGGATCCACGGTACGTGCTTGTCGCCAATGCCCTCGATGCGGTGCGCGCCAAAGCCATTGTTCAGCAGGGTGGGGCATTGCAGCGCTTCGCTGGCGGCGATCTTGCTGTGCGGGTACAGCTTCAGGTAATCACCCGCGGCAATGGTGCCAGCTGAGGCCCGTGGTGACCACAAAACCGCGATAGTGGTCTTTGGCCCCATAATTTGCTTGAGCACTTCTTCCACGGCCGGGCCGGTTACTTCGTGGTGCCACAGGTAGTTGCCCATCTGGTCGAACTGGTTAAAAATCACCAAATCTTGCCCCGAGCGGCTGAGTTCCCAACATTTGTCAAAAATCTCTTTCACGTTGCTTTCTGTGCCCGGGGTTTAATCGTCTCGCCAGCCCACATTGGCCAGCCATTCAAACCGCTCACGGCTCATCCTTCGGGCAGAATGGCGATTGATTCGCAAGCCAGCAGGTTAGAGTCGTAAGCGCCGCCGCGGCAGTAGTTGCCAGTGGAGGGCCAGACCGCTTTTGGGTGGTGGGGTCAAACTGCCCGGTTACCAGGGTGGGCGCACTGGCAACCAAACGCGGCACCAACTTTGTGTGCCCCGGTGGGGAAACCATTTGCCCACAACCAGCACAATGCGGGCGTCAACGCCAGTCAGTTCAGAGGGCAGTTCCAGGTAGTTGACACCGCTAAAATCGCCGCCATGGGCTTGTGGCTCGTTGTGCCAGGTGATGCGGAACAGGTTGAGGGGGTTCAGGTCCCAAAGCCCCACGTTGTGCAGCCGTCGGCGGACGGTCCGGAATAAGCTGAGGGTTCCCCATTTGGCGAAAGGTGGGAACGATTATATTGCGTTCTTTGGCGCGCTCGATGGGTGCGAGCTAGCGCCTCTGCATTGATGGTTTGTAAATCAATCATATTAAGTAATTGGTAAAGTTTATTGAGTAATTGAGTAAGGCTGGTCTTACATATGCCCAATTACTCAATGACTGAATTACATAGTTAAGACATGGTCAGCGCCATGACGGCTTTTTGCACGTGCAGGCGATTTTCGGCTTCGTCGTGGACCACGCTTTGCGGGCCGTCGATAACGCCGTCGGTTACTTTCGATGTTGCGGTCGGCGGGCAGGCAGTGCATGTAGATGGCGTCGTCTTTGGCCATGTCCATGCGCCGTTCGTCGGTGATCCAGTCGGTGTACTGCTTGCCGATGCGGGCCGATTCTTCATGGTCGGTGGTGGTGAGCATGGCCCCCCAGCTCTTGGCATAATAACGTCAGCATCTTTGAAGCCAGCGTTGAAGTCGTCCAGAATCTCGAAGGCCTTTGTGGCGGCGGGCATGTTCTTTGGCTTGTTCTACGATGTCGGGCATCAGCTTGAATTCCGGCGGATGGGTGAGGCGCACGTTCATGCCGTAGCGGGTCATGAGCAGGATGAGGCTTTGCGGTACGCTGATGGGCTTTTGGTAGCTGCTGGCGTAGGCGTAGCTGACGTTAATCGTCAGGCCACGCGGATCGCCTTTTTTCTCGATGATGGTGAGCATGTCGGCCAGGATTTGGAAGGGATGGTAGACATCGCACTGCATGTTGAGGATGGGCACGCGAGAGGCGGCGGCCACGTCGCGGATATATTCGTTGCCGAAATCCAGTCACATTGGCGAATGGCGATACCGTCGTAGTAACGGCCGTAAATCTCCCCAATCTCCTTCGCTGTATCGCCATGACTGATCTGCGTCGTGGTGCTGTCGATAAACGCCCGTGACCGCCCAGTTGGGCAATGCCCGCCTCAAAGCTAGAGCGGGTGCGGGTGCTGAGAAGAAAAGAGCATCGCTAAAACCTTGTCACGCAAGTAGGCGTGCGGCTAGTTCAGAGCGTTTCCGCTTCAGCTTCCAGGGCTATCCAGGACGGTATCGATCTCTTCGTCCATTCCTGGGTGGTGATCATATCTTTGCCGCGTAAATTTGTTTGCATGTAATCGTCCTCGAAAAAGTATTGCTCCCCAAGGTTGCTTAAGAAAATAGGGGTTAAAGTTTATTTTGAGCATGGCGGGCAGCTAAGCGTAAAACTTGGTCGCTTGACCATCTTTCAGCGGCACGTGCTCATTAACGGCGTGGGCGTAAATTTCATTGAGGGCCAAAACCAATGCTTAGGGATACCTAGCTTGCCTGTCCAGTAATTGCCATTGGTAGAGAAATCCCACATGCCCTGGCCAAACGAATCGCTGTCCCACAGCGCCTTCATCGTCTTTACGCAGCCTGCACAAAGGGATGTGCTTCTTCCAGCGCCAGGCGGGGAAATATTGTTCGTATGCGTACACAGCACCGGTGTGCTGGGTTCGGGGTAAACCAACTTGCGGATTTCAAAATCTTTTCTGTTCTTCCGGGGATAATCGCCTTCGCTTTGCCCGCCAATACTCTTTCGTTTCGCCAAAAGTGACGCGGCGGTCAATGAAGATGGTGATTCATCTGGCACGGCGTTAGTGCTGGGGCTGACGCTGAAATGCGGGTAACGGTGACCCGGCCAAGCCCTAGAAAATCGTGCGGCACAAATCTTTTCCATTTTGGAAATGGCGTCGATGACGGGCAGCATCTTGTAGACGGCATTATCGCCCATGTGGTTGCTGGCGGCGTGGGCGCTTTTGCCTTTGGCGGTGATCTCCATTTCGATGCGCCCTTTGTGGCCGCGGTACACCTTCATGTTGGTCGGTTCGCCAATGACGACAAAGTCTGGGTGTACCCTTCCCAATCATGGAAGGCGCAGCCTAACGCCATCGCACCTATTCTTCAATGTTGCCAAGAACGTAGCAGGTGAAGCCATCCAGCAAGCCGAGGTCGCGGCCATGGCGGCCGTAAACCATGCCAGGGTGCTGTTCTTTTCATCCAGTGCGCCACGGGCGTAGAGCATACCGTCTTCTACTTTGCCTTCAGAAGGGGTCCCATTCCCATTAGGAGGGCCGTCAATACCTACCGTGTCGATGTGGGTATCGTAGAGTAAAATTTTGGGGCCGTTGCCAATTTTGCCAACGATGGAGCCGTATTTGTCACGTAAACTTCGTCGTAAGTTGAGCTGGCGCATCTCTTCACCGATGCGCCTGCCAACCTCTTCGATGTCACTGTCCATGCTGGAATGGCAATCAACTTCGCGGAAGAGCGCAAATGTCCCTTCTTACGGTGGCGACACGCTGGTTGAGGTTCTGATGGTATCTTTCATTTGTATCCTCTTGACCTGAAAAAATTTGTTGAAGTATAGCAACTGTTTTTAGACAAATTTTTAATATTCTAAAGTTTGTGCAGTATTATGTTGGGAAAGCTAATTTACCACATTAGTCTGACAAATTTTGTACTTTATCACATTCTTGTCACCAGGACAAGGAGAATCAAAGTTTTTGGCTAGAATTTGTAATGATACCGTGTAAAGGTCTGACATTGTCATATTTTTTTGTGATAATTGTCACATTCTGTTCTACGTGATGAGAAACATGAACCAACCGAGAGTAAACATTGAACAAGTGGAAACAGCGTTCCGTGAGCGTATTCGGCGCCGGGGCAGGCTGGTGATAAGCCGCCGACGGAACTGGGGTTAACGGCCGAATTTGGCGTGAGTCGGGCAACGGTTCGTACGTGGTGCTGACGCGGTTAGGCAATGAGGGTTGATTGTGCGTCGGCAGGGTGCGGGACGTATGTAAACCAACGGGTGGGGAGGTGAATTCGCTGGGGCTGTTGGATTACGGCCGTCTCATCAGCGAATCTGCTACAAACCCACCATCCAGCGATTTCTATGGTGCAGCGTGGGGCCACGGGGAAGAGGCGGCTCAGCTAAATCTGGAACCAAACGATCCCATTTGGGTTTTGATGCGGCTGTTTTGGCAGATGAACGGCCGTTTATCCTGGCCACCAACCTCATCCCACAGGCGCTGTTTGTGGGGAAACTGATTTTTATGACGGCCATTTACCCTTGCACAACTTTTTTGCGGCAATATTGTCAGCAAACCATCGCCTACGCCATTTATGAAATTAGCCCCGTGCTGGCCGATGATGAAAAAGATTGTCCAGCTGCTGGGCTGCCAGCCCAGACAAAAGCTGCCGCAATTTGCCACCACCTTTTACAATGCCAGCGATGCGCCAATTGTGGGGCTGTACTTTCGATGATTCGGTGGTGAAGCTGCGCTTTATGCAGAGTTGGGTTTAACAAGTGCGGCGGCGTAAATCGTCATCTTTATTTTCCCCTACAATTCGTATTGCCAGTTAGGGTTCAAAAGCTATAAAACCGTTACAAAATTGATCCAGCCGCTTTTGCCAGGGCGTGGGTGGGCACTTCAGCATCTTCGGCAGGATAGCCAACAACCAAGGTTGATGTAGGCCCGCTCGTTTTGGGGCGCTGCAGAAGCTCGCCCAGGAAGCCTGAACTGGGCTGGGGTGTGGGTGAGGCAAGCCAACCCGGCGTTGTGCAGCGCGGCAATCAAAAGCCAGTGGCAATCCCAACAGATTCTGCACGTAGTAATGCTTAACGCGCTCCCCATCATCAGATAGGCCGTACGATTGGGCAAAGATGACGATAAGGCAGCCGCCTGGTTTCCGAGGGGGCTTTGTTGGCATCGGTGCCCAGGGGGCGAGCGCTTCTAGCCACTCTTCAAGGGCGCGTTCTGCGTAAAAAGTGCGCTCTTCTTCTTCAGCGGCCAGCGAATTTTGTTTTGGTTTGTGGATCGGTAACAACAACAAGTGCACGGCTGCTGGTTGCACCGCTGGGGCGCCCGGCCGTTTCCAGGCATTTCGCGATTTGCCGTCCGGGGAACGGGCTTGTCGGCGAAGTCGCCGGTGCTGTGCCGCTGCTGCATCAGGTTAAAAAGTCGGCGGCGCGTTGGCGCATTTGGGGCTGGGGTAGGTTTGCATTTCAGGGGACGGAAGGAAACAGGCTTCATCACTTTTTCTCCATGTATGATTGGGTATCTCTATATCTGAATAGTGGCCGTGTGAGGGAGTGACAAAACCTATCTGCCCGCAGAGATTGGTTTTGGTTGCAGCTTTTCGGCCAATCTAATGGTATTGGCAAATCTGCTGGGAAAAGGCGGGCCAGCAATGCCTGGATTTCCAGGAATGCAGTATTGGTTTGTTCACGTAATCATCCATGCCAGAGTCTAAATAAGTTGGCGTTCTTGGGGTTGGGCGTTGGCCGTAAGCGCGATAATTTTAAGGTTGGTTTTCGGCGGGAGCTCATGCCGAATTTTCAGGTTGCCGTCAGGCCGTCCGGTCTGGCATCTGAATATCCATCAGGATGAGGTGATACGGCCAGGTGCCCAACCGCTTTCGCGCCTCCAGCCCATTTTGCACAACATCTGCCTGGAACCCCAACCGATCCAGGAATGCGTACGGCCACTTTTTGGTTGATCATTATCTTCGGCCAAACAAAATTCGCAAGGGTGTGGCGTTGGCCAGAACGGGCGCTGCATCGTGGGCAGTTGCTCCAACCGACTTAATTTGCTGATGGTTTTGATGTACGCACTGCTACAAAAAGGTGCTGCCTTCGCCCGGTTCAGTTTATGATGCTGATGCCGCCTACCATTGTTTACTCAACTGTTGTTGCTGATGATGAGACCCAGCGTGATAAGGGCGGCGCGAAGTGGAGCTGTCTGCCTGCTGAACGGTTGGAACAGCTTGTTCCATTCATCCGGTTCACCAATGCCGCTGTCTCGCACGGAGATGAAGAGGTAGGCGGTGCTGGGGGCTTGAAAACGGCCGTAACCGTCATCGACACAATCCTCGTGGGTAAATTTAAGCGCGTTGCTGATTAAATTTCACAACATTTGCCGCAGCCGTATCTCATCGCACTTTGGATACTGGGGCACATCGGCGGCCTACGCTAAGTGAATTTAATCTTTTTGCCTCGCCTGTGGTTGAAAAAGATTGCCCTTCCTTAAAGCAATCAAGCAATCCACCCTCTCGATATTCTAACTCCAGCTTGTTCGCCTCTATTTTGGGAGAAATCCAAAATGTCGTTGATTACGGTCAGCAAAATATCGCCGCTGCTGCGGATTGTTTGCACAAATTCAGCTTGTTCGGTGGCATCTATTGCGTTTGCACAAGCAGGCTGGTCATGCCAATAACGCCATTGAGCGGGGTGCGGCTCGTGGCCTGGTGTTGGCCGCAAAAACTCCGATTTCCGCCTGGGTTGCCGCTCTGGCCTGCTCTTTGGAGACGGTGGTTTGGCGCAGTTCTTCAACGCTATTTTAAGGCTTGCTCATTTTGCTTGGCGGTTTGCAGGGCGACATTGAGTTGATCGATGCTGAGTACGGTGATCACATAAACAATGATCGGGCTGATACGCTGCCGATACGCTGGAACCAACCGGGTCTTGCTGGTAGGGTTACGGCCGTTTCCAATGAAACCAAATACGACAACCTAATAAACCCAATCGAAAACTCAGTTAACAAGGTCGTTACGAGCGGCGGCCCAAGAGAACTCCCGCCAAAACCACAAAACTGGCAGCAAAATAAGGCCTGCAGTGCAAGACACCATCATTTTGCAAGTTTATTTATCAAAACAAATAAGCGTAAACCAAACGATCAGATTGGCGCTTGTTGGATATCTCTTTTCAGTAAAACCTAGGCGACAATTTGCACAATCAATGGCAGTAAATGATTGGTTACGCGGGAGGCCACAACGGTTTTTGCAGAAACAGTGGTAGAAATGATGTTGTGCCGATAATTGCCGATGAATCGGCAACCAAAATCAGCAGGGTTAAAAGTTTCTCAGTGTGGCCATGCCTTTGTCCCAGAACTGCATCGGTTTAAAATTTCTAAGCTGGTTTGTCATATCGGCATTGCTC